>UBXG01000050.1 GCA_900469475.1 Hyphomicrobiales bacterium
ATTACTCGACGATGGATGCAACGATGCCAGCGCCGACGGTACGGCCGCCTTCGCGGATGGCGAAGCGAAGCTTTTCTTCCATCGCGATCGGAACGATCAGCTCAACGGCAACCGTGACGTTGTCGCCAGGCATAACCATTTCCGTGCCTTCCGGAAGCGTCACGATGCCCGTCACGTCAGTCGTACGGAAGTAGAACTGCGGACGGTAGTTCGTGAAGAACGGCGTATGACGGCCGCCTTCTTCCTTCGTCAGGATGTAGGCTTCAGCCATGAACTTCTTGTGCGGCTTCACCGAACCCGGCTTGCACAGGATCTGACCACGCTCGACGCCGTCACGGTTAACACCGCGAACCAGCGCGCCGATGTTGTCGCCGGCCTGGCCCTGGTCGAGCAGCTTGCGGAACATTTCAACGCCGGTCACCGTCGTCTTCGACGTCGGACGGATGCCGACGATCTCGACTTCTTCACCAACCTTGACGATACCGCGCTCGACGCGGCCCGTCACAACCGTACCACGGCCGGAGATCGAGAACACGTCTTCGATCGGCATCAGGAACGGCTGGTCGATCGGACGCTCAGGCGTCGGGATGTAGGCGTCAACCTGAGCCATCAGCTCGCGGATCGCGTCTTCGCCGATCTTCTTGTCCGAATCTTCAAGGGCTGCAAGCGCCGAACCCTTGACGACCGGGATATCGTCGCCCGGGAAGTCGTAGGACGACAGAAGTTCGCGAACTTCAAGCTCGACAAGCTCGAGAAGCTCGGCGTCGTCAACCTGGTCGACCTTGTTCAGGAACACGACGATCGCCGGAACGCCAACCTGGCGGGCGAGCAGGATGTGCTCGCGCGTCTGCGGCATCGGGCCGTCAGCGGCAGAGCAAACCAGGATCGCGCCGTCCATCTGAGCGGCACCCGTGATCATGTTCTTGACGTAGTCGGCGTGGCCGGGGCAGTCAACGTGCGCATAGTGACGGTTCGGCGTCTCGTATTCAACGTGGGCCGTCGAGATCGTGATACCACGAGCCTTCTCTTCCGGAGCCGCGTCGATCTGGTCGTACGCCTTGAACTCGCCGAAGTACTTCGTGATCGCTGCCGTCAAGGACGTCTTGCCGTGGTCAACGTGACCGATCGTACCGATGTTAACGTGCGGCTTATTGCGCTCAAACTTACTCTTTGCCATTT
>UBXG01000048.1 GCA_900469475.1 Hyphomicrobiales bacterium
GTAAGCGCGAATTTCTGCACACCTTCTGAAGAGCGGTGCTCTGATGCATGAAGTGTCCACCAAAAACAGGTGGACACCTAATCATGGACGATACTCCTAAACTGCAGGTGCGGCTTGTTGGTCGCGACGGCCGCCGTCGATATGACCCGGCTTCTCGGGATTAACTAGTCGCAGCGTGCTTAGAGCCTGGCGTTTCGGTCTCTCGACTGGCGCGGGAACACGACGTGAATGCCAATCTTGTTCACAAGTGGATAAAGAAGGCCAAAGCGGAGCGCCCGTTGCCTTTGGTTCCCGCGTTTGTCCCGGTTCAGATTGCACCGGAATTGAACTCAGATGGTGGCGGTTTACCGAGGAAGAGTGTGCGATTGGGCAGGCCGTGTCCTACGTCGAAGGTGAGTGCACTCTTGCCCAATGGGATCAGCCTTACCGTTGAGTGCGACGATGAGAGTGGACTGATCGCAATCATAGGAGCGTTGAGCCATGTTCAGACTGGGCGCTGATCTGAAGGTCTACCTCCATCGGGAACCCATCGACTTCCGCGCGGGCATCAACAGCCTCGCGGTCCTTGTGCAAGAGGTGATGGAGCTAGACCCGTTTGCTCCATCGGTGTTTGCCTTCTGCAATCGCAGGCGTGACCGGGTGAAGCTCTTGTTCTTTGATCGGTCCGGGTTTGTTATGGTCCTGAAGAAGCTAACGGAAGACCGGTTCAGGTGGCCCCGCCGGGAAACTGCGGTGGTGACGCTGACGACAGAGCAACTCCACTGGATCCTCGATGGCATCGATATCGATGCGATGATCCGCCATCCCGTGCGGCAGTATCAGATTGCTGGCTGAGGATGGCGAATTGAGATTGACGCGCAGGGGCGGTTCAGATTCAAGAATCTGATGACGCGCACCGGCGAACCGAGCATTGCAGAACTGATGGCGCAATTAGCAGCCAACGCTGCCGAAATCGCTGCGCTCAAAGCCGAGAAGGAAGCGCTCTCGCAGCGGGTCGTCAAGCTGGAAGAAGAACTGGCACTGGCAAAGCTCCATCGCTTTGCACCCCGCAGTGAGAAGCACATTGATCGTCTCTTCAACGAGGCCGAAGAGGCTGCGGTCGAAGGTGGTAGCGAGGAAGACGATGTTGTCGAGCTTCCGGATACTGGCTTGCCTGCGGCCGAGGGCGTTACGGGCAAAAAGCGGGGACGCAGGCCTCTACCGGCAGACCTGCCGCGCGAGCGTGTCGAATACGACCTTGCTGACGATCAGAAGGCTTGCCCCTGCTGCAAAAGCCAAATGCATCGCATGGGCGAAGCCGTTAGCGAGCAGCTCCATATCGAGGTCAAGGCAAAGGTCCTGCAGAACGTGCGGTTCAAATACGCCTGCCGCCAGTGCGACCGCACAGAAATCAACACGCCTGTTGTAATCGCGCCTAGGCCTACGCAACCCCTGCCGGGCAGCATCGCCACCGCGTCGACGCTCGCCTTTGCTCTCGTCCACAAATACGTAGATGGCACGCCGCTCTACCGCGTGGCTCAGACATTCGAGCGTGCTGGCGTTCCGATCAGCCGTGGCGCTCTTGCGCATTGGGTCATCGGCTCGAGCGAGAAGCATCTATATCGCATCTACGATGCTTTGAAGCTGCGGCTGCAATCGCAGTCTCTCATCCATGGCGATGAGACGACGGTTCAGGTGTTGAAGGAAAAAGACAAGGAAGCCACCAGCACGTCGTACATGTGGGCCTATCGCAGCAGCGAGGACAGTGACGAACCAATCGTGCTCCTCGACTACCAGCCCGGCCGCGGTCAGATCCACCCGCAGACCTTCCTTGGTAATTACCGTGGCATACTCGTCACTGATGGCTACACAGCCTGGCGCACATTGAATGGCGCAACCCATGTCGGATGCATGGCCCATTCACGGCGGCGCTTCGTTGAGGCCCTCAAAGCCAGGAAGAATGGAGGCGGACCGCCGGAGCAGGCACTCCGGTTCTTCGAGCAGCTCTACCGGATCGAAAAGCAGGCAAGAGACAAGACCCCAGATCCAGGGGAGACAAAGGCCGATTGCATTCGCCGTTTCCGCCAGCAACACAGCCTGCCTGTCCTGAACGCCCTAAAGGCGTGGCTCGACAATATCGCGCTAAAGATCGTGCCGGATACCAAGCTCGGCGATGCGGTGTCCTACACCCTGAACCAATGGGATTACCTGACGCGTTACACCAGCGACGGCAGGATGCCGATCGATAACAACATTCTGGAACGCGAGATTAGAGTTTTTGCCACCGGCAGGAAATCGTGGCTGTTCAGCGATACCGTCGACGGAGCCAAGGCCAGCGCCGTGATCTACAGTCTCATGCTGACCTGCCGCGCCTGCGGCGTCGATCCGCTCGCCTGGCTGCGCCATGTGCTCACTGAGTTGCCTCAGCGCGAAGAAACTGCCGGCATTGGCGACCTGCTGCCGTTCAACTTCTCCAGAAACTCAGCCGCCTAATTAGCCGCATGTCGCTCTCAATGTAGACGACCTGGCCCTAAAACAGCCGTCAACGCGCACGGAAAATCGCGCTTAC
>UBXG01000047.1 GCA_900469475.1 Hyphomicrobiales bacterium
CAGCCTTGGTGCGCGGATCGTTAATGGCGTTGGCGTAAGGGTTCGGTCAGCGCAATAACCGGTCTCCAGCGACGATGCCTTTTAAACACAATGCCGTCCGCCGTCATCATATCAGCAAGGTGAAGTTCAAGGTTACAAACTGGGCTGAATACGAGGCCGGACTTCGTCGCCGAGGAAGTCTGACGCTATGGATGACGCAGGACGCGGCGTCGGCGTGGCAAGCGGCGAAGCGGACGACGCGTGGTGGGCAGCCGCGCTACTCGGATCTGGCGATAGAGACTACTCTGATGCTGGGAATAGTGTTCGGCCTGCATCTGCGCCAGACGGAAGGCTTTCTGGCATCGGTGTTGCAGTTGATGGGACTGGATCTCGCCGTTCCCGATCATACGACGCTGAGCCGCCGGGCAAACAAACGGCGATGGCCGAGAAGCCGGGAAAGCCGCAGCGCTCACATCAAGGGGCCCGTTCACGTCCTCATCGACAGCACGGGGCTCAAGATCTACGGCGCGGGCCAGTGGTTGGAGCAAAAGCACGGTGCCAAATCCCGGCGGGGTTGGTGTAAACTACACCTGGCGCTGGATGCCGACAGTGGCGACATCATCGCTCACGTTATGACGGACTAGGATACCAGCGACGCCTCGCAGGTAGAGCCGTTGCTCGACCAGATTGACGCACCTATCCGTCAGTTCACGGCGGATGGCGCATATGACGGCAGCCCGACGTATGATGGCGTTGCCAGGCACAGCCCCCATGCTGCCGTTGTCATTCCCCCTCGGGCCAACGCAGTGGAGCGGCCGGGCGCCGATCCGTCCAGTCAGCGCGATCGACACATCGCGGCAATCAACATCAATGGGAGGATGAAATGGCAAGCTGCGACCGGCTATGACAAGCGGGCGCTCGCCGAGACTGCGATCGGTCGCTACAAGTCGATCATCGGACACCGACTACGGGCACGCTCATTCAGCGCGCAGCAAACGGAAGCTGCCATCGGCTGCGCCGTCCTCAATCGCATGCTGGCATGCGCACGCCCGAAATCTGTCCGGTGCAAAGCAGGCTCGACATAGCCGCAACATCAAAGAGCTAAATCCCTTTCCGCCACGATCGATGCACCAAAGC
>UBXG01000020.1 GCA_900469475.1 Hyphomicrobiales bacterium
CTGGTAGAGCAAGTCCGCGCCTGTTTGTTCGCAACAAATCGACCATGCGTATCGAAGCGGTTGCCATGCCTGCGCGATCTTGCCAGGGCGTATCCCGGCCGACAGTCGTTCCAGCCCGCCCACAAATCCTCACGCTCCCCTATCTGTCGTTCACAGATACATGCTCCCTCACCTCTAGTTCTTGAAAATGCGTGGGTCGAAGATGGCGACCCACGCTAGATATCACTATAGATGCAGTTCAATGGCTTCGCCGACTATGAATACTTTCCGACCCCTCACCTCTAATCGTCTTAGGCCCAGAAATGCTGCGCCTGCGCGTATAACTTCCTGACCTCTGCAGCGCTTCCATATCGCTGCGAAGACATGTCCCGGCTCCGTTTAGGCTGAAGCACCTTCCCCCACCTCATCAATAATGATGAGGCAAAGCGAACGACCTCCACCTTCCTCGAGGCTTCCCCAGACTGCATACTGGCGTTGCGGCCTTGGACTTAACGTCCGGCGTTCGCAGCTCCCCTCGTATGGAACAGCGTCCGTTTGGGAAGCGTCGCAGGCGGGACATGTACATGAAGCTATCGCACCACTCTCCACACCTGTTCTTTCGAGCTGCATCTGTCATCGGTGTAGTCGCCTTTCTCTTCGGAGCAATGTCGCCAGCACACGCCGATGGCGGTCCCTTTGTTTCGCAGACTAGAATGCGTCTGACAGTTGTCCAATGGATTCAATCGAAAGGCCAATATGAACGATGGGATGCGCTTGGGGGCGAATATACAGTCTCGGATGAAGGTGCCGTCCTTTTACCCTTTCTAGGATCCCTTCCCGTCGTAAACCGCGACAGCGCCAGCGTTACAGGCGAGATTGCGAGGCGTCTGCAGGAAAAAATCGGCTTGGTTCAGCCACCCGCAGTCACCATCGAAATTCTCGACTACCCCCCAATTTATGTCGTGGGGGACGTAACCGCACCTGGCGAGTATAAATTCCGTCCAGGACTTACCGTCCTGCAATCCCTTGCAATGAGCGGCGGCCCGTTCCGTGAAAAAAGTCAACCGCAAACGCAGTCGATTAGGTTCGCAGGCGAATTGCGAGAAATCGATCACTCTATCCTGCGCAGCGCGGCAAAGTTATCGCGACTAGAAGCAGAGATGGAGGGGGCGAAGGAGATAACGTTCGACAAGGCGCCAAGTGTCGACCAGCAATATGTCGCCGGGATCGACAACGAGGAAAGGGTTATCTTTCAAGCTCGCGCAAATGCGCTGGACAGGCAGTCAAAGGCGCTCACGGAATTGCGCGATCTTTTGAACACCGAGATCGCAACACTGACTGAAAAGCTGGCGGGTGCAGATGACAACATCAAATCGGTCGAGGACCAACTGAGCAGCGTTAAGGGCCTTGTCGAGAAGGGCCTTGCGCTCTCCTCGCGTCAACTGGACCTAGAGAGATTGCTCACGACCTACCGCTCCGATAAGCTTGACCTCGTCACCGCCGTCATGCGGGGCCGCCAGGCAATCAGCGAGACAACGCGGAACCTTGAGGGATTGTCTGACACGCGACGGAGCGAAGTCGCTTCCGAAGCGCAGTCGGAACGGGCAAACCTGGATCAGCTCAAAATGAAGCGTGAGATGACGCAAAGGCTACTCGTCGATGACCTCGCAACCCGCGGCGGGGCAAAAAATCGGGGCGAAGAGCTTCCGCTCACTTTTACTGTAAGCCGGCGGAGTGAAGGACAGATCAAGCAATTCGAAGCCTCGGAGACAACCGCGTTGGTACCGGGCGATGTCGTGAGAATTGTTCAGCACCACATTTCAGAGCCCTCATCTGAGACCGCCTCTGATTTCTCTTCTGATCCTGAGACGCTCGCCAATAGGTCAAATCAATGATCAGCGAAAAGCAAGTGTTCCAATCAAGCCCTTTGTCGGCTGGCTTCTTGCGCTCCACAGGCAAGATCAACGCGGAAGCGGTCGTCCACTTGGGCTGGGTCAAGGGCAAAACCTCAAGCTATCAGGACAAGTCGGCAAGGCCGAGTTCTATTGGACGCCGGAGATCCATTCCCACAAGACAAATGGCCAGGGATATCTGACGACTTTGCGCACAATCCCACCCAGCGGTCAGACTTATACCCAGATCCTCAAGTCGACGATGCTGATGGGCGGCTCCTCGCTCGTGAATGTTGCCCTTAGCATCATCCGCAACAAAGCTCTGGCTGTTCTACTCGGACCGGAGGGTGTGGGGCTAATCGGCCTCTATGGGTCCATCGTCGATATTGCGCAAACGGCAGCAGGCCTGGGATTGGGAGGCAGCGGGGTACGCCAGATCGCCGAGGTTGCCGGCACCGACGATGCAGCGAGGATCGCACAGTCGGCTAAAGTGCTCAGACGCATATCGATGGTGCTCGGCTTGTTTGGCGCACTCTTCCTCGCTGCGCTGGCATTTCCGGTCTCGAATTTTACGTTCGGCGACTATCAGCACGCCGGCGGCATTGCGCTGCTCTCCCTGGCCGTATTCTTCCGCGTGGTATCTTCTGGGCAGACTGCGTTGATACAAGGATTGCGGGGCATTGCAAATCTTGCGCGTATCAACGTGCTCGCAGGTTTTCTCGGCACCGTGATCAGTGTCCCGCTGATCTACCTTTTCGGTGCTTACGCCATTGCGCCTTCCGTCGTGGCCGTAGCGGCAGTCACAACCCTTTCCACCTGGTGGTATAGCAGACAGATAGGCGCAAGCCCGCCTCCGATGTCGATGAGCCAGTTTAGCCGGGAAAGTAAGGTGTTGTTCAGGCTCGGGATCGTCTTCATGGCAAGCGGACTGCTGACCTTCGGCGCAGCCTATGCCATCCGCCTCATTATGCTCAAGGAAGGGGGTGCCGTGGCCGCGGGATTATATCAGGCGGCCTGGGGGCTTGGCGGTCTTTACGCAGGCTTCATTTTGCAGGCGATGGGAACTGACTTCTATCCGCGCTTGACTGCGACCGCAGACAACCATGCCGAATGCAACCGGCTGGTCAATGAGCAGACAGAAATCAGCATACTGTTGGCCGGCCCCGGTCTGCTTGCCACATTGACACTGGCGCCGCTCATGATGAGTTTGTTCTATTCCGCGGAGTTTCATGGAGCGGTGGAACTTCTTCGCTGGATATGCCTGGGAATGATGCTCAGGATCGTGGCCTGGCCGATGGGTTTCATCGTCGTGGCGAAGGGTGCGCAGACTATTTTTTTCTGGACGGAGGTAGCGGCGACGCTGGTGCATGTGGGGCTGGCCTGGCTCTTCGTATCAAAGCTCGGCGCGCCAGGAGCCGGCATGGCATTTTTCGGCCTCTATGTCTGGCACGGTATCCTGATTTACGTGATCGTGCGGCGGCTTACCGGTTTCCGCTGGTCCATAGCCAATCGCAGGCACTCGCTGCTTTTCCTGCCCGCAGCAGGATTGGTATTTTCGGCCTTCTTGGTCTTGCCGCCGTGGTCGGCGATGGTGATTGGCTTCATCGCCGTGGCTCTCAGCGGGCTGTACTCGCTGCGCATGTTGGTCGAACTGCTCCCGCTCGAGTCAGTCCCCGGGTTTATCAAGGGGTGGATCACGAATTCCGCGTGACAAACGATGGGCATCGAGCCCTGCAGCATGCAAATGCTACATCACGCAAGAGCGATGTTCCGATCGTGGTAAATCGCGTCTATGGTGGCGCCTCCAGCAAAGGATCCGCGCAGTTCCTCGACGACCCTGATGATGTCGAGGTCCGTCATCTGAACAAAAAGCGGCAGAATTATCGTTTGCCGCTGTGCCGACACGCTTCGAACCAAGCTTTTGTCGACACGATGGAAGCCTGCGCTGGAATAGGCTCCCTCCAGATGAATGTTCATCACACCGCGCCGGGTCGAGATCCCCTTATCGAGTAGCGCCTGCATGACTGTCCGTTGGTCGACCGTATCAGGCAATCTCACACAAAAGCTCTGCCAGTTACTGCGAGCCCAGCCAGGCTCGATCGGCAGCGTTAGCCCGGTGATCGTTGAAAGCCGCTCGCAATACTGTTCGGCAAGCCGCCTTCGCTGCGCAATTAGGTCTGGCAGCCGCCGCAACTGCACCCGTCCGACCGCCGCCTGAAGATCGGTCATACGATAGTTGTAACCCAATTCATCGTAGTTCTCGAAGATCACCTGTTTCGAACCGTGGCGGACTGCATCGGTGACGCTCATGCCATGCTGGCGCCATAGCCGGAATTTTCGGTCATATTCGGGATTAGCAGTGGTCAACATGCCGCCATCACCTGTCGTGATCACCTTCCGGGGATGGAAAGAGAAGCAGGCAATATCGCCATGCGGCTTGCCGATCTTCTCCCAACGCTCATCCCAGAAGATTTCGCTTCCCGTCGCGCAGGCAGCATCTTCAATAATCGGTATGGAGTGGCGCCTCCCGATTTCCACGATGGCGCGGAGCTCACAAGGCATGCCGAGCTGATGCACACATAGGATTGCCTTGGTACGGGATGTGATTGCTGCTTCGATCAGACTGGGGTCGATGTTGTAACCTTCCGCCTCGATGTCGATGAAAACAGGCACGCCATCGCAATATCGAATGGCGTTCGCCGTTGCGATGAACGAATGGCTGACCGTAATGACTTCATCACCGGCGCCTACGCCGACCGTCTTCAAGGCCAGATGAAGCGCAGTCGTGCAGTTGGAAACGGCGCAGGCGTATGCGGCGCCGACAAAGGTCGCAAATTCACGCTCGAAAGCTGCGACTTCGGGTCCCTGCGTCACCCATCCCGACAGAATAATGCGGCGAACAGCCTCAGCCTCTTCCTCTCCGAGAACGGGCTTGGCGACTGGAATTGCAGAGAGCGATAGTGTCATGCAGCTTGGCCTCCTGCCAGCGCGGTCTTCAGCCGCCACCACGCAACGAGGTCACGAAGCCCCTCCTCTATCGGCATCTCGGCCTTAAACCCCAGAAGACGTTCGGCTTTGCCCGTATCGGCGAGACGACGGATCACGCCGTTGACCGTCCGCGCCTCGAGGTGCTGCGGTTCGAGCGAGGCCCCCATGACGCCGCTCAGAATTTGCGCGAGTTCCCGGAGGCTTGTCTCTTTGCCGCTGGCGACATTGAACACCTCGTCCGTGACATCACTCGTCGCGGCCAACAGGTTAGCTCGCGCAATGTCGCGGACATGCACGAAGTCCATGGTTTGGTTGCCGTCTCCGTAGATGATAGGCGGCATTCCGGCCGCCAGTCGCTCCATCCAGCGGATCAATACTTCCGTATAGGCGCCGTAAACGTCCATTCGTGGGCCATAGACGTTGAAATAGCGCAGCGCAACATAGCGCAGGCCATACATCTCCGCGAAACTGCGAAGGAGCCCCTCGTTGAAGGTCTTTGCCGCGCCATAGATCGTCCGATTGTTGTACGGGTGATGCTCTTCAGTCGTCGGAAAGCTCTCGGCAAGGCCCAGCACCGAAGCGGAAGAGGCCGCAACCACCTTCGAGACGCCTGCCTTAACTGCAGCTTCGAGAACATTGAATGTGCCTTCGGCCAGAACCTCGAAGGCAAGCCGCGGCTCTTCGGCACATTGCGTAATTCGGATGGCCGCCTGATGGAAGACGATGTCCACACCTTCGAAGACTTTCGCCAACAGCGATCTGTCTCGGATATCTCCGTCGATAATGTTAAGCGGCCCGCGGCTTATTGCCGTGCTGAGATTGTCGCGGCGACCGCGCACGAAATTGTCGAGGATGATAATCTCACGCGGCTTTTCCAATGCAACGAGATCGGCAATATGCGAACCGATAAGACCGGCTCCGCCGGTAATGAGCACCCGTTTATCTCTCATGATCTTTCCCACGCGAAATATCCATCACCGGATCGGCGTCGGTGCGCCAACGTATGAACCTCGCCGGCACACCGGCTGCGACTGAAAACGGCTCGACGTCAGAGACAACGACTGCTCCCGCTCCGACGATCGCGCCTTTCCCTATGCATACGCCGGGAAGAATTGTCGCATTCGTTCCGATGTCGGCCCATGCGCCGATGCGCACCGGTTTGATTTCCAGGTCCGTGCGAATGATTGGCACGTCCACAGGCAGCGCTGTGTGGGTCGAGCCAAGCACCTTGGCGCCAGGCCCCCACCCCACGCAATCCTCGATCACCAGATCACGCGCGTCGAAATAGGCCATCGGCCCGATCCAGACGTTGTCCCCGATCACGCATGTGCCATCGTAGCGTCCCTGGATATAGGCCTGAGCTCCAATGAACACTCCGTTGCCGATTTCGAAAGTTTCGGGGTGTTTGAAACCGGCGCCGCTTGAGACGTGCAAAGCTTCACCGCAGCGTCGCGTGATGCTTTGCCAGATAGCTTTCCGCATCAAGGTGTCGACAACCCCTTCGCCTGTCGCGAAGCGACCGTAGAGTTCAATCAGGCCGGCACGTCCGTAGGATTGCCTGAGTTCTTCGACCAACCCGGCCTGGTAGGCCGGATCTGCCCGCTTTTCATGGCGGCCGTGGACCGCTTGTACGAGTCGAGTCTTCCCTGCTCGGTTAACTGACATAGGCATGCTCCAGCGCGGCGACCACCTGGTCAAGATGCCACGCGGGCATCTCGGGATAGATCGGCAGCGAGAGAACCTCCCGTGCGGCGTCCTCCGAGATTGGGAAATCATTGGTTTTGTAACCAAGGTCGGCATGGGCCTTCTGCAGGTGAACAGGGATGGGATAGTGCAGTCCGGATTGGATGCCTTCCGCGCTAAGCGCGCGTTGGAGCCCGTCGCGATCGCGACTTCTTATCGCATAGACATGATAGACGTGACGCCGGTCGGTTGCTTCCACAGGGGTTATCAAATCCACTGATCCGGCAAGCAGCGATGAGTAGCGGCGGGCATGAGCACGACGCGCTTCGGTCCAGGCTTCGAGATACCGAAGCTTGACACGCAGGATTGCGCCTTGAATGGCGTCCATGCGGTAGTTAAAGCCTTTCAGCAGATGGTGATAGCGCTGTTCCTGACCCCAGTCCCGCAGCATGCGTATCGTCTTGGCCTGCTCGTCGCTGCTGGTAACGACCATCCCCCCCTCGCCGCAGGCGCCGAGATTTTTACCGGGATAGAAGCTGAAGCAGCCGGATACACCGATGCTGCCGGCACGGCCGCCTTTGTAACGCGCGCCATGGGCTTGGCAGGCATCTTCGATGATCGGTATCCGGTAGTGGCCAGCAACCGCCTTGATTGCGTCCATATCCGCCATTTGTCCGTAAAGGTGGACAGGAACAATGGCCTTCGTCCGAGGCGTAATCTTTGCCTCGATCCTGGCCGGATCCATTGTGAGCGTCACCGGCTCAACATCGACGAACACGGGTCGCGCGCCTGTGTAGCAGATTGCCGATGCGGTTGCGACAAACGTGAACGGCACGGTAATGACCTCGTCGCCAGGGCCGATGCCCGCAGCAAGAAGGGCAAGATGCAAGGCACTCGTTCCGGTGTTGACCGCAATCGCGTGCTTGACGTTGCAATAGTCCGCGAACTCCTGCTCGAAACGCGCGACCTCCTCGCCCAATGCGTACTGGCCCGATGCCAGGACGCTGAGCACGGCCGCGTCGATCTCGTCCTTGATCGACGTATATTGTGCTTTGATGTTCAGGAAGGGGATCATGCGATGCGCCTCACCTCTTCGAGCTCAACGATACGGCCGCGCTGGGCGAGCGATCGGGTCGCGGCTTCCAGGATGCGAACGACACGCAACCCGGCAAGGCCGTCTGCGATGGGCCGCGCACTTTGCTCGATGCAATCGACGAACAGTTCCAGTTCGCGCTTCAATGCCTCGGTCATATCAAGCTTGGGCGCCCACATGTCGCCACTGCGATAGCCCACCAACATCTGATGGACGTTCTCGCCGTATGCGAGAGAATTGGGGTTCAGCGTGATGCCCCTGTCGTAGACCTTGATCTTTTCACTTGGTTCCAGATCGTCATAGACGATCATCTTATTGCTGCCGCCGATCAGCGTGCGGCGTACTTTGACCGGCGCCAGCCAATTCACGTGGATGTGCGCGATGAGCTTACTTTCGAAGAAAAGCGTCAAATAGGCGATGTTTTCCGGTTCGCCCAGCACATGGCTCATTCCCGTGGCCGAAACCGCCACAGGCTTCTCCTTCAGGACATAGTCCAAGATAGACAGATCATGCACCGCGAGGTCCCAAATGACGCTGACATCGTGCTGGAAGAGCCCCAGATTGACCCGAACAGAGTCGTAGTAATACATGTCTCCCAGGCCGCTTTCGACGAGTTCGCACATCTTACGAACGGCGCCCGTGTGGACGAAGGTATGGTCCACGGCCAAGACGACGCGGCGGCGCGCTGCTTCGTCGACCATCCGCGCGGCTTCCTCCCCCGTCGCGGCCATCGGCTTTTCGACAAAAACGTGCTTTCCTGCCATCAAAGCCTGCATGGCAAGCCTGAAATGGCTTGAAACAGGCGTCGCGATTGCGATGGCATCCACAGTCGAATCGCGTAAGACTTCCTCGAAATTATCGGTGGTCTTTATTGCCGGATACCGGCTCCGAACAGCAGCCAGTCGCTCGCTATTGAGATCACAGACAGAAACGAGGCGTGCTCCAGCCGCCTCCGAGATGTTGCGAACCAGATTAGGGCCCCAATATCCATACCCGACAACAGCGATGCCGATCATCGCATTCCCTCCAACGCATGCATATCATCGTCTGGCCCGCCATTCACGCGACCGATTATTCTGGCCGGGACGCCAGCGACGATGCCGCCGGCGGGCACATCCTTTGTCACAACCGCTCCGGCCCCGACCAGCGCAGCTTCTCCGATCATCACACCAGGCAGAATGGTGGCGTTGCTGCCGATCGACGCGTGGCGCTTAACCAGCGTAGGGATGACCATCCAATCGGCCTCCGTCTGGAGGCTGCTATCCGGATTGACGGCACGCGGGTAAATGTCGTTTGTAAACATGACCCCGTGGCCTATGAAAACGCCATCTTCCAGGGTCACCCCCTCGCAGAGGAAGGAATGGCTGGAGATCTTGCAGTTTTTTCCGATCACAACGTTTTTCTGAATCTCAACGAAGGTACCGATGCGCGTTCCTGAGCCGATTGTGCAGCCATAAAGGTTCACAAGGTCCGGATGATGGATAACGACGCCGTCTTCCAGGTTGACGTTTGATGCGATCATCCTGTCCCCCTAAACAGGCCCTGATTTCAGCTGAAACCTGCAATCGCGTGATTTGCGCTCAAGCTTTCTTTGCAACAGGGCCGATATTTCTTCCTTCCAAGAGAAATGTTTTTATCAGCCGAGTAAAGAAACAATACGTTTGAGCTGGTTCACCTAACGACGTATCTTTTTATGAAGGAGAACCACAAAATGTATGATGCAAATAGCATTTGTAATATATCTCGTTCAATCGCGATACAATGAGCACAGTTTTCGTCCGCGTTGTCGCGACAACCTTACTGATTGAATTTAAAATTCAAATCAACGATTAAATACATATGTAATAAGTGTATTATCTAACAAGTTTCATTTATGGATAGAACTAGTTTATTATTTCTCGCGAAAGTTCTATTTTGTTGTTGTATATTTCTTAGTGTAATTCTTTATAAATTATGTTACTCAATTCCTAATTTAATGTATTTAAAGAGCCCACGGATCAAAGAGGGGCTAAATGTTTCGCCTTAGTGGCGGAGAAAAAGTAGGTAAGGGAGGATAAAGCGGTGAATTCAGCGCTTATACAAAATTTGAACCTTCGGCAGGAAAACGCAGCTCCTCGCATCAAGATAGAGAACGGTTCGACGGCACTTACCCTGCCGCCAGAGCCAATGCGCTCGCTCGTGATACTCGACAACCGTGAATTGGATAGGCAATGCCTTGCGCAATGCATGGCCGTCCATAAGGCGGATTTGCTTATCCTGGCATTTGGGTCGATTGAGGAGTGGAAGCAAAAACGCGACGAGTATCCCCCGCTTGCAGCAATCCTCTTAAACATCGGTGGCAAGAAGATCGACGAGCCGGCAGTTTCGGAGCATATCAAAAGTCTTTCGTCGGAATTCGATCCGACACCAGTCATCATATTGGCGGATAGTGACGGTTTCACCCAAATCGTGAAGGCATTCGAATTGGGGGCCAAGGGTTATATACCTACGTTGGTCAGCATTCGCGTGTGCATGGAACTGATCGCTTTGTCCGTGGCCGGCGGACTTTTTGTGCCTGCAAGCGCCCTATTCGCCATGCATCACCTACTGGAGTCGAGCAACTCAACCACGCGCCCATTGGCTGACATATTCACGGATCGCCAGGCCGAAGTCGTGGAAGCGCTCCGGCGCGGAAAAGCGAACAAGATCATTGCCTATGAGCTCAAACTGCGCGAAAGCACCGTTAAAGTGCATGTTCGCAACATCATGAAGAAGCTCAAAGCAACGAACCGAACCGAAGTCGTATTCAAGCTTAACCATCTCTTGGACAAGCCTACAGGGTCGGAGGCGAATAGAGCGCAGCTCTGATGTCCTCAGCCACTCAGACTTCCTTCACATCATAAGCGATTGCTCGCTTTGAACCATATTAGGTGGTGCAAAACAAACGCACTGACCAAGACCGAGATCGAGTGCCGAGGTCTCTCGGATGGGCAGCCCCGCAGGACTCGCCTGCGGCGACCTCATGCACGCGCGTGATTGTAAGGTGCTTCTTACTTAATATTACCCATAGTAATTTCCGACGGTCATAGGGAAAGCCTGGAAAACGCCATTCGGATCCTCCGCAATGCGCTTCTCTGCGAATGAGGGACCAAGCCGCGAGCAAGTTGCCGAAGATACTGAAACTCCGGGAGGGGTGGTACATTCGGTCTGAAGTCGCTCAGGTGCAGTTTAATCATCAGGCCATCCACGGCTGAGTAGAACCGCAGATGGCAATCAACGTCGCGTTTGGAGTGTAGAGACGGTACGGTCTCGGCCGCTCCGCCGCCTTCAAAGGCAACATGACGAAGAGCCTTTGCAAGATCTGGCTGCTGACAGCGATCGAGAATATCGGAGAACCACGCAAGCCACTCGGGATCGCTCCGTTTAGGGATTTGGTGAATGCTTTTTCGATCGCTGCGATGCTGGCTGGAGGTAACACTGTCATCCTTGCGGTCGAGTTGATCAAGGACAATGCGAGCGCGCCTGAGTTCGTCGTGGGATAAGCCTGGATAAAAGTCTTGCAGCCTGCGCGCCTGATCAAGGTGGCCTCTACAGATCATGGCAAGGAGGAAATACGCCCATTCGACCGGGTCCGGGTCGGCCGCCCCATAGTCAATCATCGTTACCTTGAGCATGTTGACCAGAAGGGCGTAGGCGCGATCAGCTTCGCCCTGCCGCAATGCGCATATGGCGAGAAGGAATTTGGCTTCAGGCAGATAAGAAACGTAGTCCAGGCAGCGGATATAGCACTGCTTGGCCTCCTCCACTCTGTCCTGTTCAAGAAGAAAATCGCCTTGCTTCAGTAGAGCGCGGTCACTCGCTTCCCCGATAATGCGGATGCTCTCTCGCTGTGAGGTACGCTCCACCTTGATAACATCGCTGAATGGTCCGGGCTGAATGATTTTTTCTCCAGATCGCAGGCCTTTGTTCAATATGAACCATTGATATATTTGCGGCCTATCATTCAGCGTATGACGTGAGTGGATCAAATTATAACCGGCTGCAGCAATTCGTTGTACTTCGTCGGGATGAGCAAGGAGATAGTCTAGTCGGTCCACAACGTTGCGGTGGTCGGCGAAGACACAGTTCTCCATATCGGTAAAGCCAGCCGCCTCCACTGCTGCCGTGCGTTCCGTCACTAAACAGGCGTTCGCCCCCGGAATCTCAAAGTGCTTCCGCACAACCTCGCCAGCAACAGTTCCGCATGTAGGGACGACGAGGCTTGCGTTGAGGACGCGCGCATAGGCCTCTCCCGATAGCTGCTGGGAGGCAAGCTTGCTCTCATACGTGTGTTGCGGTGATACTAGGCAGGGGTAACGATCGCGGATTAACGGGAAGACCTTCTCTCGCCAAGGGTACAGGCCACTGATCTGGCCCGTTAGGGTAACCGGTATGATCTTGTGCTGGCGATAGTCGTGGTAAATCCCGGGATCGATGAAATTAGGCCAGACGAATAGGTTCTCCCTCAACTCCGGCATATATTCTGGTGTCATCGTTCCGATCGAGAAATATGTATCGATACCCCACTGCGCCATATCGGAAAGGAACCCGGAGCGCCGATCGCACCATGGATCGGCATTATGAAGGCCAAGCTTCGGGACGTCGATATGAGAACCGGTGTTGGTGATTTTTATCCGCCGCGAACCATGTGACCGATAGCCGCTTTCAAACAGCGTCAGATCCGGTTCGTACCTGTCGCAGATCTCTGCGTAATCGCCGTCGTGGTTTATGACGACGACATCGAAGTGCGTCTCAAGGCATTTGACCTGCTGCTGCATATGCAGCAGCAGGTAACCGGCGCCATTTACATTGGGATGATGATCCCACTGAAAGAAAACGAGCCTTGGTTTTTGATGATCTGCGTTGCTATCCATGTCCTTATCTGATGGCTTCTGAAACGGGAAGGCCGGCGTTCGGAAGCAGCAGATGCGGATAAGCCTGGTGCAAGGAATTGGCGCTGAGCATGTTCCCCACCCCTCCCGAAAGCTTCCACTCGAAATAGGCGATCGTTCTCTCGAGCCCTTCACGCAGGTTCACCGTCGGCTGCCAGCCAAGTTCCTTCGTTGCGCGGCTGATATCCGGCTTCCGCTGTGTCGGGTCGTCCGCTGGCAGAGGCTTGAAGGCGATGCCTGATTTCGATCCCGTCATTTCGATCACCATTTCGGCCAATTCACGCACCTGGAATTCTACAGGGTTGCCGAGATTAATTGGACCCGTCACCCCGGTGGGCGCACCCATTAGACGGATGAAGCCGTCGATCAGATCATCCACATAACAGAACGACCGTGTCTGCGTGCCGTTTCCGAAGATGGTGATCGGCTCGCCTCGAAGCGCTTGAACGATGAAATTGGAGACGACTCGGCCGTCATTGGTCTGCATTCGTGGCCCGTATGTGTTGAAGATCCGGGCCACGCGGATTTCCACGCCATATTGACGATGATAGTCGAAAAACAGAGTTTCGGCGCACCGCTTACCTTCATCATAGCAAGCTCGCGGTCCTATGGGATTGACGCTGCCTCGATAATCCTCAGTCTGAGGGTGGACTGTCGGATCGCCATAAACTTCGCTCGTGGATGCCTGGAAGATCTTCGCCTTGGTGCGTTTGGCCAAGCCGAGCATGTTGATGGCCCCGTGAACATTGGTCTTCACGGTCTGCACGGGATCGAACTGGTAGTGGACCGGTGATGCTGGGCAGGCGAGATTGTAGATCTCGTCGACCTCCACATAAAGCGGGAAGGTGATGTCGTGGCGAAGAATCTCAAAGCGGGGATCGTCAAGAAGATGCAGAACATTTTCACGTGATCCGGTGTAGTAATTGTCCACGCAAAGGACGTCATTGCCTTCTCGCAGAAGCCTTTCGCACAAGAATGACCCCAGGAAGCCGGTGCCACCGGTTACCATAATTCGCCTTTGTCCATGCATTGTGTGCTCCATTGTTGATGGTTGCCTCGCAGATGGCGAGGATGGTCAGTAGGCTCCCCTGCCTTTAAAGACCGCAGGGATTGTGCTGAGAAGAATTTGGCAGTCCAACCATGGGGACTGGTTGTCGATGTAGTATTCGTCGAGTTGCTGCTGCAGCTCGATGTCCGCGTTGCTTCGTTCGGATATTTGCCAAAGGCCTGTGAGCCCCGGCATGACGGAGCGCCGCTTGTCTCGAAATTCGCCGTCCATGGCCCGAAGGTGGTAGTCCGGAAACGGGCGGGGTCCGACGATGGCCATCTGACCCGCAACGATGTTCACCAACTGCGGGAGCTCATCGATGCTCCAAGAGCGCAGCAAATGACCTATAACCGGAAGGATGCGCGGGTCATCCTGGAGCTTGAAGTGGCTCGACCACTCGGCTCGCATGGCAGGGTTGTCCCGGAACAAGGCTTCAAGACGCTGCTCCGCATCTTGGTACATTGTCCTCAATTTCAGGACGCGCAGCGGCTTGCCGGACCGCCCTTCCCTGGTATGTCGAAAGAAGACGGGACCTGGATCGATGGCATAGATTGCGACCGCTGCAAACGCTACGAATGGCGCGGCCACTATCATTGCCGGGATGGCAATTGCGAGATCGAGGATCCGGCGAACCAGATCCGAGTTGACCCAACTCCCCCCGGTGATGAGGCAAACGCCGATCTCTCCGCCGATATCCGCAGGTCGCAAACCGCTTACCTTGAGCCTCGGCGTGTCGGACAGCAAAATAACTTCGGCGAACTTTCGACGCATCGTCGCCAACTCGGCAGCAAGGGAGCCCGTGTCCCCCGCAATCAGGGCAATGGATGGCCCGTCCTCGAGTGATATTTCCGAAGCGTCGGGTGAATAGAATTCCGGCCTGATGCCATACTGCCAATGGTCGGTGAAATGCGCCATGAGAGCGGGTATACGATTGCTGTTCCCGATGATCACCGCCCGTTCTCCCCAGATTCCAAGCCTCCGGCACAAGCCTCGTACGACCCAATGCATGACAGGTTGAACAATCAGTCCGAGGCCAACAAAGCCAAGGGCGCCAATCAGCAATCGCGATCCTTCTGGTAGGAAGATCGCCCCGAGCGCCGCAAAGACAGCCACCTTCACGGAAGCTATCGTGCGGCGGCGCAGATGCTCGTGGTCATGAAGCCGATATCCAGGATAGAGAGCGTCCGATGCATAGAGAATGATCGCCGCCAAGGCTGCGAAAGCGAAAACACGCTCCAGAACCGTGTTCTCGGAACCGTTCGGAAGAAACGGCAGAAGAAGAAAATAAGCTATGAGATAGCTCGCGACATCGCCAGCGACCAAAAGTGACGACGTAGCAAGCCGGCTCTGCTTGCGGGACTCGGCCACCTTTGCAGGGTTTGTTACGGGTCGGACAGACGCCGGCGACGCAAATGAGGACATGATGGTTTTACTCCCCTACATTCGTTGTCTCGACGCGCTCGATCCACCAACCTCATCAGCGATCGGAAACGTCCGAAGCCCCAGTCTCTGGACTATAGTCAGTGAGATGAAGGTAGGCACGACGACCGCATAACGCAGCCACAGCCGCCGCGGCTCGCATAGAAGGCGGAATGCCCATTCAAATCCGCTTCTTTGGATTATCCTCGGAGCTTGTCGCTTGAGACCTGCGTGGAAATCGAAGGCAGCTCCGACGCCGATGAGCATCGAAGCATCCAGGCGCTCGCGCATGCGCGCCATCCAGAGTTCCTGCTTGGGGCTGCCGAGCCCCACCCAGATGATATCGGCGCCCGATCGATTGATCCGGTCAACGATATCGCCTTCCTCTTGCTTAGACAGTTCGCGAAAAGGCGGCGCATAGGAGCCGACTATCAGCGCATCCGGAAATCTTAGGAGGAGTCGCGCCTGCAGCTGCTCAAGCGTCTTCGTAGTTGCACCATAAATGAAGTGGCGTAGGCCGTTGGCTCTGCCGGCCTCAAAAACAGATAGCATCAGATCAGGTCCGTAAACCCTGCCGCTTTCCGAATGGCCAGCATGCTTCAATGCCCATACCAACGGCATGCCGTCAGGTGTCACTAGGAACGCCCGATTATGAACGGACCGAAGCTCGGGATCAGTTTGACAGCGGACGACGCCGTGTGCGTCGCGAACGCACACATATTCTTTCTTTCCCTCTGCAACCGCCTTTTGAATAAGTCCGGTCGCGCTTTTAAGATTGACCGCCGAAATGCGAACACCGAGGACATTGGTCCATTCAAATGAGCCCATTGAATTGGGAGCTGAAGTTTGCCTGCTGTCCGACGTTTGCACTCTCATGGCTTATGCCTTCACGACCTGAACTGATGCAAGGATATGACGCCAGGCCGATTGCCTCCATAGTTACCATCGCAGCTATTGGACGTAAAAAGACTGCCTATTTGTAACTCGGCGCTGACATGAACTACGATATTTGAAGTAAGGCACATACATCTTGGTCGACCGCCTTGCTCTTTTGGATGACCTCAACACCAAAAGAACGGTATGACGCTCGCAGCGCTGCACAAGATAGTTGCTTTCGCGCAAATAATTCTGAGCAGTTCTAAGCTGCATCGACCATTCATCAATTCCAGACGAAGACGGCGGATAGATGGATGGGCCCTAGGAAGTTGATTGCATATGTGGTGACGGGTCGCGACGCGACGGAAGTATTGAACTTGTCGAAGCAGTGCTTGATGAGTTTTGGGCCCAATAGGCTTTGAAGTCGTATGCGACGAGGTACTTGTGCGCGAATGTGTAGCCGCTGAACTTTCTCTCCCCGTTGCGGATGCGGATTGAGGGAAGGCTAGAGACTCGGTCGCCACATTCGCGAGGATGGTCGACAACCAAAGTCGCTTGGCGTCGTTGAACAATCGCGCGTCGAGCCGCGCCAATAGATTCACTCACCGGCAACGCGCATGAAATGGCAGTAGAGTTTTCTAAATCGACACAGCTGGAACCCCTGTCTCCGGCGGAAAGCCGCTCGTGCCGGGAAACGCCTTTATTGCGAACCCGACAGGACGCTGCCGGAGTCCACGCCAGCTTTCTGAAGATCGCCTAGGCTGCCAAACTCCCCGGATGGCAGGATCCTGGGATGTATTCGGAAGCTTTTGTCGTTTAGATTACCGCTGTAGCGATTGCGTGCGAATCGTACCGAGCCCGGCTTGTGGTCGGGCGCATAAACATAAGCGGCAAGCCTGTTGCCACTTTCGACGGATACGATATTGTCCTCGATCCGATTTGGATCTGCCCAAGGGGGATGCCATCCTATCCCGGTGCCGTCGTCAACGCGAAAGGCTGCGCCGGATCCACCTCGAATGATGTTTCCTATCACCAAGTTGCTCCAGCCGCCATTGATGCCAATCGCCGATACGTTGTCGGAGAGAGTATTGCCCTCGATGCGTACCCCACTGGCCTTCCCGTCGGTGTAGATGGCCCAACTGATAGGAGACGGCCATTCATCGATATTTTCATATCGGGGTGGCCAGAATGTACCATCGGCCCTGTTCATAAGCTGGTCTGTGCCGGTGACCAAATTGTAGCGGATACTGCTGTTCAGGGGATCGGACTGCTCGCCCATCATCTTGATGGCCCCACCATCCGCCGTTTGCTGATTGGCGTTGCGGATCACGTTATATTCGATGATCGCGTCATGCACAGCGTCCTGAGGCCCCCATAGGGAACCACCAGCTATACCGAACTGCGCAGCATGTTCGATCAAGTTGTGAGCTATCCTGATATCGTCTGCCGCCTGGAACCATATCCCCGCAGTTTCAAAATAAACCCTTCCGATATCATGGATATGGTTCGACAGGATCCTGGCACGATCGGATTTGCCGAAGGTACCATAGGCCGTGCCAAGGTAAATCCCGTTACCGGCCACATTTCCGATCGCATTGCCCGCGATCAGAACATCCTTGCTTTCGGCCACGTGGATTCCAACGCCGACGTTTTCGATCACGTTGCCGAGCAGCTCGACGCGATCGGCATGTTCGAGCCGTATGGCGCCAAACCCTCTGGTGTCGGTCTCGAACTTGCCGCTACCCTGCGGGGCTCCATCACGAAAGTGAAGGCCTGACACAGCCATTCCATCGGCTCCATTCAGCCTGAAGAACGTAGGCAGAAGGCCGGCGACGACCTTGGAACTGGGTAAAAATCGGTCCGTAGGAATGTAGTCAAGCTTTCCGCCATGGCTGTCGTACCACCATTCGCCCGGGGCATCGAGGAAGGCCGCCGCGCCGGTTAAAAAATAGCGACTGCCTTCCTCAGTGAAGAAATAAGCGGTGCCCTTGGTATGAATGGTCTGGGTTGCGGTGTCGATTGAGACCACTGGGAGCGTGTCGCTACCCCACTGGCTTCCGGGGCGAAAGCCACCCACGATGTTCGCGACAAGCCCTTTTGCATTGCCTAACGCCGGTAAGTCGCCGCTGTGAAAGCAAAAACGCGTATTGCCTTGCCAGCCGTTGCTATCTGTTCCACACTTGGCCGCAAACAGCCACCCTTTCCGCGGATCTCCATCAAGGGGAGCATTGGGAAAACGGGCTTGCGTCTGGAGGACCCCATCTACGAAAAGGTCGCCCACCGTCTTATCTGGAGATAATTTCAGGGATGCCGTCCAACGACCGTCGGCCTGCAACACCCAATGCCCGACAAGCGGGCCGCCGTGCAGGACCGGCGTCTGGTTGCATCTCGAAGTAATGATCAGGCCGGAATCACGAGAGTCAAAGACGATCGATTGAGTGAGATAGTAATCTCCATTGCCCATCGCGATCGTGCTTTGGCCCCCCTTCGCGCGCGCGGCATCGCGCGCCCTCTCAATTGTCGCAAAAGGACCATCGGAGCGTTGAGAATTTGCTTTGGGAAGGAGGCCGCTCCAAGTGTCTTTGCCATCTGGAGAAACGTAGAATATGGTCCGGGCCGCGGGTGCGCTGGTCAATAAATCGCTCAGGGAAGTCCCCTGCAGCTTGGCCGATAAGGTCGCTGGCGTAGCTTCCGCACAAGTCGCTTCGCTGATTGTCGTTTGCAGCCGGTCGGGTGCATCAGCGTCCGCACTCGACCATGCCAGCGCATCTGACGGTGGAAGCGGCGTCGCAAGCAAAATGCTCAGGATCGGAGCGAAGCGCAACCTCATAAGATTTGCTACTCCATTATTATGCAGCCCGCGGACGGCTGACGCACTGAAGCCGGATTGCTCGAGACGACGGGCGCATATAGCGAGAACATGATGATCGCCGTGGCAAATAGAACGAAAATGGCGTCGTTCTGAAGAAAGAACGTGCTCTCGGTCAGATTCATCACCAAAATCGCGACCGTGAAGACGTTTAACCACAGCCAACCATATTTCCGATCGTGACAATGAAGAGCCGCGCCTTGATGCACCGCGTGGAAAAGCATCAGGACGAACAAAGCCATTCCGGTTATTCCGAAGTTCAACATGGTATCGCGGAATCCATTATGAGCGTGGGGAGCCATCCATTGGAGCTTTCCCCAGATAACCCATGCTTCGGGATTCGATTCAGTCCAAAATGCCTGATAGCCGAAACCGAGCAGCAGATGATCACCTATCTGACCATCAACCAGCTCCCATAGCGGCAGGCGGCCCGTCAAAGTAGAATCCTTGCCAAGAGCTTCCAAGAACGGCACAAGGAATTCATGCAACGAAATCAGGAGACCGGCTGCTATCTGAACAGAAATAAGAACAAAGACGATACGGCTGACGCCACGGATTCGTGGTAAGATGGAGTAGAAGCCGATCAAGCAGCATGACGATGCCGTCACAATTATCGCGGTCACAGACCCTGAGCCTACGAGACACACCACGCCTGCGATCAACAGAGCCAAAGCGGTTCGCCGCAAGCTTAGAGCACCGTCCATCAGTACGGCGGTCGCCGCAAGTATCGTTATACTGGCGTACCAACCGAGATTATTCTTGTGAATGAAGATACCCCGTATCGCACCATCGGGCATGCGTGCCAGGTGCGGTGACGCTGCAAGGATGGCCAGGCTAAGGACGATGCACGTTCCAAACGTTGCGAATGCGAGTAGAAGCAACTGCCTCGGAGTGAAACGTATCGCCAGCACATAGGCCAGAAGCATTGTAAACAGGAGTGCGACGGCACGCCGCAAGGTCGTCGACGGGCCTACGGACCAGAAGACAGACACAAACGGCAAGGCAACCATCAGAGGGACAAAAAGATTTCGCCTTAGTGCTATCCGAAATTGCGGAAAGTTCCGCATCAGCATCAATAGCGTATATGCATATACGGGTAGGCAGAGGAGACGCAATATGGATTTGGCCGAATCGTTGAGGTCGCCGGCGCCATCGGCCAACATAAGCGGAAAAAGCGCACCGGTCTGAAGAAAAAGAGACATGGCGGCGCCCCAACATTCTATGGCTCGCCAACCGAGGGCCAGCCCACTCGCAACTTCGGGTGCATTCGGCCTCATCGTCGGACCCAGCTGGCCTGGACAACCAAGTTGGTGTTGATCGCGGCAATTTGGAAATACATGGGTTCCGTCTCATAGCTGCGCTAATCACCAAAGAACAATCATCCGACCACCTCCGCAGTCAACTGACGCAAATGAAGGTGGGGGTAATTCTAACGCTTATACCCTCCATCAAAAGACGGTGGTGCGTTTGAGCTCTCAGTCGACCTATTCCCCAAAGGGTGAATGGCCGGGTCGACCGGCTTGCCAATAAGAGCAGATGTTACCCGTGATCATTCATCAGTAGCTTGATGATGGGCGCTAACCACGAAAGCGCGGCGCTGAGCCGCAGCTTCCGGTCAAGCAAGGCAATAGTTCTGGCGCGACTGACAATCCGCAGTTGAGGTATAGAATGGTTGGGAGTCTTATGGTTTTGCGTGACGGTGCTGGTCCTCGTTCTTTACGTTATACGACAAGAACGTCACTCGTTGCAGCATTAGCGGCGCTGATCTCGCCAGCTCCGGCCGAACGCGTGGTTGCAGGGAATGACGCCGGGCCGCATCTATTCTCTCCGCAATATCTCGCGCTGCCAAACGCGCGAAGGTTCGCAACTCTGCCGCACCAACGCGTTGCGCAGCGACCCGCGTGAGAGGTGTCATGAAGCGACCGGCCATCAGCGTGCTTATCAATAATTATAATTACGCTCGCTTCGTTGGCCGTGCGATTGACAGCGTCTTGGCACAACAAGCGTCGGACATCGAGATAATCGTCGTAGACGACGGGTCAAGCGACGAATCGTGCGCCATTCTGGCCGCCTACGGCGACCGCATTAAAGTGCTCTTTCAGGAAAATCAGGGGCAGGCCGCCGCGATCAATGCCGCGGTACAACTAAGCAGTGGCGACATCCTCAGTTTTTTGGATGCAGACGACTGGTGGGCGCCGGACAAGCTGTCCGCGACGTCGGCGGCTTTCCACGCGAATCCTCAGGCATCACTCGTCTATCACCGACTTCAGCCAGCGCTCACCGATGGCTCGCCGGTCCTCAAGCCAATCCCTCGAACCTTGTGTTCGGGAGATTTGTCGCCACGGCTCACTCAGTCGGCTGGCTGGTGGCCCTTCCCGATGACGTCTGCAATCGCTGTGCGACGCAGCGCATGGGATGCTGCAGGGGATATTCCCAAACAGTTCCGCATATCTGCCGACGCTTGGCTTGTGGGCATCTATCCGTTCCTAGGGGACGTTGCTGCTTTGCCCAGTCCTCTTGGGTTCTACCGTATTCACAACAATACATGGTATCGGCCGATCGATGATGCCGCCATGTTGCGGAAGCGAATGGCTCACTGGCTTGCGGTCGTTGAGGCGACAAACATCTTTCTTGCAAGCCGGGGGTTAGCAGAAAGGCTTCATCTGGCTGATCATTATCCTTACCGGATCGCGTCAGCGAAGCTGGGCGGCGTTGATTGGCGCACTCGGTTCAAAATTGCTGTCGAAGGACTTTTCTTTGCAGGAGAACCAAATCTGCTTAGGCGGATGCGCGATGCGTTGCGCACAGCTTACAACCTCCCTCGGCTCGATCGAGACGCCGGCGCGTCGGAGCCCGCGAAATGAAAGCGCTGTTGCTGGTTTCCGAACTGGAAGACTACACCATCTCCTTCGCCAACGGCGTTGCGGGACATGCGCAAGTCGTCCTGGCGGTTCCGCGCAGGCGCTATGCGCGCCTTGCCTCCTGGGTTGATCCGGCTGTCGATCTGCACCTTATGGACTGGCCAAGGCACCGCTCGCTGTCCAATCCATGGTTCCTTCACCAGCTCACACGTCTTATCCGGCGCGAACGGCCCGACCTCATCCACGTCTTAAGCAATTCTACCCTTTGGTTGAACTTCGCCGCTCCGTTCTGGCGACCCATCCCGCTTGTCACGACCGTGCATGACGTGGATGTGCATCCCGGCGATTCCGATACCCGAACGCTACCCGCCTGGGCATCCGGATGTATGGTGAGGCAATCAAAACATGTCATCGTACATGGCGAGGGGCTGAAGCAGATGATCCTCGACCGATACAAAAAAGCCGCCAATTGCGTCCATGTTCTGTCCCATCCGGCCATTCCTCGTTATGCCGACCTCGCTCGGCAGCAGAAATTGGTGCGACGCCGCGCAGACGGAACCGTGCGCGTCCTGCTCTTTGGCCGGATTTTTGCTTACAAGGGCTTGGAGCATTTGATCCGTGCCGAGGCGATGCTCAAGGACTCGCTCCCCAATCTACGCATCACCGTGGCCGGCCGTGGCGACGATGCGTGGGCCTTCCAGTCACTCATGGGAGAAGCTATCCGCTATGATATTCACAACCGCTTTATTGAAGATGCGGAGGTTGCCCAGCTTTTCCTGGACGCCGATATCGTTGTTCTTCCCTACACGGAAGCCTCCCAAAGTGGTGTCCTCAATATCGCAGCGACGTTCGGCAAACCCGTTATCGTCACAGACGTCGGCGAATTGCGGGCCACTGTTCAGCCCAATAGATTGGGATTGGTGGTTCCCCCACGGGATGCCGAACAGCTTGCGAGAGCCATCAGGGTACTGGCAGAAAACGGCGAGCTCAGAAGCCGCTTTGGGACTAACGCACTCGAATGGGCGACCGGCCCGAATTCGCCCAAACAGGTCGGAGCTAAGGCCGCCGCCGTTTATCGGGAGGTGGTCGGGGCATGTTGACGAAGGCGTTCACGAGCGGAAATATGACAACACCGCGGAATGCGGCAACCGTACGCCACTATGTGCCGGGTGGCTGCGAGAACGGCGGCGGTATCGGCAGGCTGGTTGGCTATATATCCGGTACGGCAAGGGAGTTAGGCGGAAAACATCTGGTTACCGATACCAGAGGAGCTCGATGGTCCGTGGCGACGTCGCCGCTGCACCTAATGGGTGCCGTCTTGATGATGGTGAAAGATAGGATCGTTGCTCCGGCACGCATTCACCATATCCATGTCGCGGGGCGCGGCAGCACTTCGCGAAAACTGATCTTAACGCAGGCTGCCCGTTTTCTTGGGTGCTTTCATGTCTTGCACCTGCACGACTACGATTATGCGAGCGACTTTGCTGCCCGCTCGCCTCGGCAACAATTGCTCATCCGCCGGATGTTTCAAAATGCTGATTACGTCGTGGTGCTCGGCCAGCGTGATCATATGACATTAACGACACTGCTGGGCGTAGACGAATGCCGTATAGTCGTCGCACATAATTGCGTTTCCGATCCCGGAATGCGCAATGTTCGGGTCGGCGAGATACCATTGATCGTATTCCTCGGTCGATTGAGCGAGCGTAAGGGTGTTAGGGAGCTTCTGCTTGCGCTAAGCGACCCGATCATGAAGGAGCTCCGGTGGCGAGCCGTGCTGGCTGGCGACGGACCTGTAGAAGACTACAGACGCCAGGCCGCAGACATGGCGCTTTCAGATTTGGTGGAAATGCCAGGCTGGCTTGACGCCAACGCGGCGCGGGCCTTGTGCGCACGGGCAGATATTCTGGTCTTGCCCTCGCATGCCGAGGGCATGGCGATGGCGGTGATTGAGGGTCTTGCCCACGGCCTCGCCGTCGTCACTACCCGTGTTGGGGCCCATGACGAAGCTATTTCCGATGGCGAAACTGGCATCTTCGTGCCTGTCGGAGACAAGGATGCTTTGGCTGCAGCATTGGCAAAACTGGTCAGTGATCCTGACATCAGGAGCCACCTCTCCTCCAAAGGCCGTGCCCACTATCTCAAGCACTTCAGTATGAACGCATACATGCGATCGCTGGAAAATCTCTACGAAGCTGTCTCCGCGCCACGCAAAAAAAGGGTTGGAGCACCATGACAATCTCAACTCCTCCTCCGGCCCGCAGCGGCTCGTTCTCGTCGATGCGCTATGAGCCACAGTTCCAGGCAGGGGCCAAATCGGACGATTTCGACCTGATGTCATGCTTGCGCCTCATCCGCCGAAAGACCCCCGTGATCGTGGCTCTCACCACACTGCTATTGGCACCTGCCATCCCGGTGATTTGGGGACTGAAACCGAGCTATCATGCCGAATCCCGCCTGATAATTCACAGGCCTCTGGCGACAACGCTCGGCGCGGAGGATCCCGGCCGTAACGATCCGCTGGACCTTACATCTGAGACCGAGCGGCTTCTTTCCAGAAGTGCCGCAGAAAGAGTTATCCGCGACCTGCGGCTCGAGGAGCGGCCTGAATTCAATCCGGCACTGCGGAAAACCTCACTTGTCGACAAGGCCAGAGAAACACTACGCGATCTGTTCGACAATGAAGGAACGTCTTTGCCGATACGAAACAACCTGGAGCCCGTAATTCCGGCGTACTACAGAGCGCTCCGGGTATGGCGCGACGGCCAAGGCGGCGTTATCGAGATCGGGTTCGATTCAAGTGATCCCGAACTGGCAGCCGCGGTTCCGAACCGGCTTCTCAGCATCTACCTCGAAGAACGGAAGGTGAGTATCCGTGGCCGTCTGGACGCAGCGGAGGGATGGATTCAACAGCGAATCGCCGAACAGCAGGTTCGGGCAAAGGCAGCGCGTGATGCTGCCGACAGTTATCAGAAAACGATGAGCGCAACCTCAAACGACGACACGCAGGGTGACCAGATCAAGTCGTTGATGGAGCTGAGCGACCGGCAGATAAAAATCGAACAAAACCGCGCCGAGCTAACCGCAACGATTTCCACTCTCGAAGCGGCCGACGACGCCTCGCTTGCTCTGCAGAATATATCCATCCCCGACAGCATTGGCGCGATGGTACGCGACCTTCGTGCGCAACAGCAAGATCTCGATCATCTTCTTGAGACATACGGCAATAACGCCGAAGCAGTGGTCGACTTGCGTGCAAAGATACTTAAGTCCCGCACGGATCTCGGTCTTGCGGTCGATCGATATCTCCAGTCAATGCGCGCCAAACTTACGGCACTTGATCGTGAAGGAGGCGCAGTCCGATCCGCGTTAGCTGCCGCTTACGAGCAACGTTCTCGCTCTGCCCTGGCACAAACTGAGTTGGCGCGGTTACAGCGCAGTGCCGAAAGGGAGCAAACGGCGTTAGATGAGCTCGAGGCGCAGCGCCGGACCTTGGCGGGACAAGCCATGCTGCCGGGAGCGGAAGTAGAGGTTCTGTCACCGGCTGCGGTGCCGCTCGCGCCACAGGGACGCGGACGGCTTTTCTATCTGATCGGTGCCCTGCTAGGTTCGATTTCGATCGCGGTGACGGCCGCTTTCGTGGTTGAGATGTTGGATAAGACTGTCCGCAGCTTCGACCAGTTGACCGGAATGGCGCGTATCTTGCCCGCCGGGTTCATACCACGCCTGAGAAGGACAGACCGGAAAATTCAATCCATACTCTTAGGACATGTTCAAGGCGGGATGTTTGAGGAAGCGATGCGCACCATCGTAATTTCGCTCAAACAATCCAATGGTGGAAAGTTACCGAGTAGTATTCTTGTAACGTCGGCTCACAGCGGAGAAGGTAAGTCTCTGGTCGCCAGATCGCTGGCAATCGAACTCGTCGCCAGCGGAAGCTCAGTGCTGCTTGTCGATGGCGATCTCCAACGCGGAAACCTCGACCCAATTTTCAAATCGGGGCTAAAGCATGGATTGAATGAATTCCTGCGCGGACAGGCTGGAATCCAGGAGGTTATCCACCACCACCCAAGTGGCATCGACTTCATCCCAGCCGGCGCTCTCAGTTTGCCTCGCCACGCCGGTTTGACTGCGGTCGCTGACATCATCGAGATGGCCCGCGCGCGCGGCCAAATCGTTATCTTCGACAGCGCTCCCGTACTTGCCTCGACTGACACGAGACACCTGGCAGCGTTGGCAGAACAAACGTTAGTCATAGTGAAATGGGGCAAAACGAGCCGCCGCGCTGTCGAACTCGGCTTGCAGCATCTGAAAAACTCACGAAATTCCGAAATTCCGATTGCCATCAATAAAGTTAACCAGAAGAAGCATGCGCAATACAACTTCACAGACTCAGAGCTATTTTCAAAATCATTGATGAAATACTATATTCTCAAAACATAGATTTCAATATGTTGGAAAATTTATCTTTCGAGACCAATAATTTTATATGGGAGGTGAAAATGAATAGACCAGAAATCTTAAGTGCCGGCTTTACAAGCAAGGATGGAGCCGATCCGTCCGAACGGTTCCGTCGCAAACCTGCCTTAAGGGCCTGCAATCCCATCCGGTTTCTGGCGGTCGGGCGACAAGCCGGACGATGGACTGGGTTGACAGGCGAAGCTCGCCTATTCCGTTTGATGTCAGCTTCTCGAAGCCGTCATGCCGACGGCTTCCATTTGGGAGTAAAATTATGGATGACGCGGTGAGAAATAACGGCAGAGTCGCGCTGATTTCCGGAATAACAGGTCAGGACGGAGCGTATTTGGCCGAAATGCTCCTGGAGAAGGGCTATATCGTTCACGGCATCAAGCGGCGCTCATCCTCCTTCAATACCACTCGTATCGAGCATCTCTACGAGGATCCCCACGTCGAGAATCCTCGCTTTATCCTGCATTTCGGAGACATGACGGATTCAACGAATCTGATCCGGATCGTTCAGGAAACCCAGCCTGACGAGATCTACAATCTTGCGGCACAAAGCCATGTCCAAGTCTCTTTCGAGACGCCGGAATATACGTCCAATGCGGATGGAACAGGCACTCTCCGGCTGCTTGAAGCGGTTCGCCTCTTAGGCCTGACCAAGAAGACCCGCTTCTATCAGGCGTCCACCTCCGAACTTTACGGCAAAGTTCAGGAAGTTCCCCAGAGCGAGACGACACCGTTCTATCCTCGCTCACCCTACGCGGCTGCCAAACTTTATGCCTATTGGATCGTGGTCAATTATCGCGAGGCCTATGGCATGCATGCCTCGAATGGCATTTTGTTCAATCACGAAAGCCCCATCCGCGGCGAGACATTCGTGACGCGCAAAATTACTCGAGCGGCCGCGGCTATCCATCTTGGCCTCCAGGAACGACTCTATCTTGGCAATTTGAATGCCAAGCGTGACTGGGGGCATGCGCGAGAATATGTCCGCGGCATGTGGCTGATGTTGCAACAGGACGAACCTGAAGACTACGTCCTGGCGACCGGCGAAACCCACTCTGTTCGCTCCTTTGTCGAGAAGGCTTTTGCCAAACTGGGCATGCCGATTGCTTGGCGTGGCGAGGGTGTTGAAGAAAAGGGATACGACAAGACATCGGGTCATTGTGTGGTGGAGGTCGATCCAGCTTACTTCCGCCCCACTGAAGTTGATCTTCTGATTGGCGATCCAACGAAAGCGTATAAAAAGCTTGGCTGGAAACATGAGACCAGTCTCGATCAGCTGGTTGCGGAAATGGTTCGCGAGGACCTGAAAGTAATGGCGCGAAATGTTCCGTCGATAGGTGTGAACAAAGGCTTGGCTTATGCCTGAGGTGATCTACAGCCTTGCTGGAAAAAAGGTTTATGTCGCGGGCCACCGCGGCATGGTGGGCTCTGCGATCGTGCGACGTCTCGCTTCTGAGGACTGCGAGATTTTGACGGCCACGCGCGCCGAGGTCGATCTGAGACGGCAGGAACAGGTCGAAGCCTGGATGGGCAAACGCCGCCCTGACGCTGTCTTCCTGGCCGCCGCGAGGGTCGGCGGTATTCTCGCGAACGCTACCTATCCGGCCGATTTTCTATACGACAATATGATCCTCCAAGCGAACGTCATCCATGCGGCTCATAGAACTCAGGCCGAAAAGCTGATGTTTCTGGGCTCGTCCTGCATCTATCCAAAATTCGCCGACCAGCCGATTGTTGAGGAGGCGCTTTTGACGGGACCGCTTGAACCAACGAACGAATGGTATGCGATCGCCAAAATTGCCGGATTGAAGCTCTGCCAAGCTTATCGCAAACAGCACGGCAAAGATTTCATCTCGGCCATGCCGACCAATCTCTATGGTCCGGGTGACAATTTTGACCTCGAGTCGAGTCATGTCATGCCGGCACTCATACGCAAAACGCATGAAGCCAAGATGCATCAGCGGCAAGAAATATGCATCTGGGGCACTGGCAATCCGCGACGCGAATTCCTGCATGTCGACGATTGCGCCGACGCGTGCGTCCATCTCATGAAGACCTATTCGGCTGAAAGTCATGTGAATGTCGGCTCCGGCGAAGATATCACCGTCCTCGACTTGGCGCATCTCGTCTCCATGGTTGTTGGTTTCGAAGGTAAAATTACTCACGATCTAACCAAACCGGATGGCACGATACGCAAACTCATGAGCGCCGACAAACTCCGCACGCTCGGCTGGTCGCCTAAGATAGGGCTAAAAGAGGGCATCGCAGACGCTTATCGCTCTTTCCTGAACGGGCGTAATTTTGAACGCAGTAACGCAGTGCCGCTAGACGGCAGCGCTTGAAGTGCTTCCTGGGGATCCGTTCAGTGATTCTTCCGCAGGGGCATCCTCGCCGCCATGCTCGTCCAAGACGGTGCTGTTGACAGACATATCATCCTGGTCCGTCGCAGCTCGGCATCGACCATGTGGTCACTTGCGAAATCACCTAATTCGGGGAGGCGCCGTGCCCGTCCTCGGCTCTTCGAACCAGGCGAGCGACCACCTCAGTCCGGTTCTGGACCCGCAGCTTGCGCATTATGTGCTGCAGATGCATCTTCACCGTATGCCCCGACAAGTTGAGCTTTCCTGCGATAACCTTGTTTGAGCAGCCACATTGCAACTCCGCGAGAACCTCCGCCTCCCGAGGAGTGAAATCGGCTATCGGCCAATATTGCGTCCTTTCATCCAAGCTTTTCTCCGCCTCGTTTCTGGCTGGAGCATGTTCGTCTGATCCATCTGCAACAACGCCCAGCAGCTGCGGGCAGAATGTTCCTCCCGCCAGAACGAGACGAAGGCCGGCAAGGGCGATATCAATGGGAAGTGATGTCGAAAAGAAGCCCCGGATGCCCATCTTGAGCGCCTGACGAACTATGCCGACATCATCTGTACCTAAGAGCAACGTGATAGGAGCCTCGGGAAAACGCGCCGCAATTTCCGCGAGATCGTTGTGTAGACTTGCACTCTCGACACCTCTGCCGGCCAGATCGAGTGCAATCAAACGCACCTCGGCCCCGAGAGCCCTATCGAGACTCTCTGTCGAGGTCATGTCGATAAAATTCCACCCGGCAAATTCAAGCTCAAGAAGCTTCACCACAGTCGTACGTGCCAATGTGGAATGCTGAATAACGACAATAGTTGGTAAATTGCGCCGCATTTGACGCTTGGATTTTGCACTGTTGGACACCTGCCTGCTCCCCAGAATAGTTGCAGCCCAACAGTGATCTAGATTATTCCCGTTCTCGTTTCATGTCATGACACAAAAAAGAGGTACTATCGATATCAATAGTCTTATCTATTACGATAGCTCTTATGGACTGAAAGAGCAAAGCAAGAGACAACCATTGCATGCGGAACACATCGAACTCTTATTGATGAGAAGATGCGATCTCAACATATTTCACAGAATTCACGCATAGAAATCATGTCAACAAAGATTTCAAACATGCTGAAAAACATATGATCTGATACAAATGCACCCAATAAAATTGGCTGCTAGAATTATGCCAGTAAACAGTTTTTTTAAATCCAGGCTCTCAACTTAAAGCAGCTGCGGCACTGAACAGGCACCGACGGATACCAGCCAAACGCAGTGGTCGAAATCTAAGACAATGTGGATAGGGTCACCGTGGAATATTCGGTACCGTAGTGACCGGGCATTCCGCGCCATGTCTCTCCGAAAGGCAAAGGCCAAACGGATGAAGCAATCCAGCATATGGCTTTTATGGCGCGGAAGACGGCTTCACGAAGTTGAGCTTTCGCAATACCGGCAGGAAGACCATCTGTCAGCTATGCATGAAGCCCAGAATGTCGTCCACGAGGGCCGAATGGGCGTCCGTAAGGTTGCCGCCTCCGCCGTGGCCCCCGAGGCCGGCCAATTGAAGCGCATGCTGATCGTAGAGAACATGATCGATCTGCTGGGCGTCCGCCGTCCCACCGGCAGGAACTGCGATATTGATGGGATGGAAATAGGCGAGATTGACGTCTACCATGCTGCCGGTTGACGATCCAACCCCACCGCCGCCAGCTTCATGGTTGCCGGTAAAAATCGTCCCCGACGACATATTGAAGCCACCGCCGTTGCCGCCGATGCCGGCGATCTGCATCGTACCCTGATCGAAAACGGCATTGTTTGTCTGATGGGCCTCGGCCGAGCCGCCAGCGGCACCCACTGCGATGTTGATCGGGGAGAAGATGGCCACATTCACGTCGACCATGCTACCGACGAAAACTCCGTTGCCGCCGTGCCCCGCATAATTGTCACCGGTAAATGTAACTGTAGTTCCCGGGCTCACCGCCGAGTCATGGATCGCGGCATTATGGTCTCCACCGGAGCCGCCGATGCCGCCCATCTGGGTTGCCCCCTGCAGGAACATGGCGTTGTTCGATTGATCGGCGTGAGCCTCAGCGCCAGGGCCAACCGCCACAGCCGCGTTCACGGGGGCAAACACCGCAACATCCGAGCTCACGAGCCCCCCGAAAAATAGACCGTTGCCACCGGTGCCGACATGATAGACGTCACCTCCGCCGCCGATGGCAACATTGCCGCTTCCGCCATTCCCGCCGATCCCTGCCATTTCTGTGGGGTGCTGATTGACCAGCGCATCGTTGCCCTGGAAGGCGTCGGCACTCGAATGAGGTCCCGCAATAGCAGCATTGGACGGCATGAAGGCAGCCAGTGCGTTGCTGTCGATCACGCCTTCGCTTATCCCGTCGCCGCCGCTACCGGCTGAATTATAGTTCGGACCCGAAGCGACATCCAATGGAAGCCAGGTCGGTACCAGAGCCAGATGCCCCGCAGCCGAATTGGAGGTGAGGTTCTGATCGGTGCCTGTTTTGGACAAGTCTTCCAACAAGGGACGAATTTCCGGCATTGCCGTCTCCATTCCACGCTCAACCGCACGCCTCACCCAGCGTGCAGCCTATGCAACTTGAATTGTTCAGGCATTGTGCATCTGAATGCAGGAAAAACAGAGCCTGCAATTCGTCTACATCCTCTCGGCTACTACCGTAGCCATTTGGCTGTCATGGACGCAGTGCCCGGCCGAGCGAGTTTGAGGGCACCAAATCTGGCTCTGAAATAGAAGTCCGGCTTCGCCAAACGCCTTTCCGGTAGCGCAACACGCTGGTTCTTTTGCCCCCCAACAGGATCTCCTCTGCCAGCGGAGTCTGATCAGAAGCCCGGAATCTAGCCGATTCGCTTAGGGAGCCGTTGCTTGGAAGAGCGGCATCGCTTCGACCAGGCACACACATAGTCTCGACGACGCCATCGGGCGCCAAATCACCAGATCTCAAGTCGAAATAACAATCCGACGCCTCCAAGCATACGCCCAAAAGAACGTCACCGAATATCTAGATAGCTCGCGGGTTAAATCGCGAGTAATATTTACCTGTGGTTGTACTTACTGGCGGCGAGATGCTGGATATCCACGCCGTAGAACGAACACGAACGAAACGAAATTGAAGGAGGGACACCTATGCCCATTCCACAAATATCTGACACGATTCACTTCAGTGACCCGACTGCAGGCGACGCAAGCGCCGGCAACGGCGGCGATGGCATCAGCCATGGCAATATTGACTACAACCCCGTTGCGTACGTAGCCAACGTGCAATCGGTCGAAGGAGCATCTACCGATCTGCACAACGGCGACCATGTCGGACAGATGGCAGATTGGACTGCCGGCAGCGGCGGACCTGGTGGCTTTACTCAGGCCCAGAATGGCTTCCTGGCGGCAGTCACGAATAGCGGCGCCGGCGGTGCCGGGGGAGATTCTCACTCCAACGGGAGCCAGGGAAGCGTGAGCGGTGGCGATACGGCGGCGGTAAGCGCGGCTACGACGGCGACGCAATATACTCAGCTTATGGCTGATCAGCATGCCACCATTCTCGCTGGAGTCGGCGGCAACGGCGGTAACGGCAACATGGCCCGCGGCGGCGACATCTCGGCAGCGCTAGTTCACACGGATCCCTCAACGACGACCGTGAACAATGCTCTCGATCATTTCACGAACGACTTCGGCCATATCGATCTCAGCCATCTTGGTTCATGAATCATAGGCCCTGAGGGTCGCCGGCTTCGGCTGGCGACCCTCATAGGTTGCATAGCCGGCAGCCTCGTCTTTTCAGCGTCAGTGGAGCGAGATCGGATAATGGCAACGCTTTCTGTAAAGCCATCGCGCCCACAGACACAGCTCGTTGTTGCGCTTCGGGCCTGTGCCGGTGCCTTCGGGTTGGTTTTCCTCTATAGCTGCGGCTACAATCTCTTTCTTCTAGCCCCTTCCGTTTATCTCCTGCAGATCTACGACAGGGTCCTGTCGAGCAGAAGCACTGACACGCTACTGATGCTGACGATCATTATCGCCATCGCCGTCGTAGTCGGGTCCACGCTGGACATCGTGCGCCGGGCAGCTCTTTCGCGCATCGGCAGTTGGCTGGATCACAGACTACGACCCATGGTGCTCACCGCATCATTCGAATATGCTGCTCGCGCCGATACCGGAGCCGCCACGGAGTGCTACAGGGACCTCGCTACCTTACGGCAGTTCCTCGATTCACCGGCAAGTTCCCTGTTTTTTGACGTTCCCTGGGCGCCGCTATTCCTGCTCCTGCTCTTCCTGGTTCATCCGCTGCTTGGAACCATCGGCCTTCTGAGCGCACTTGCACTTCTGCTGTTTGCCTTTCTGACGGAACTGGCGACGCAGGAGCCGCTTGCCCGTGCCAATCTTGCCCTTTCGAAGGGCTATCTGCGATTTGCGAGCGCCCTCAGAAACATCGAGGTAATTCGGGCAATGGGCATGCAGTATGGTGCAGCGCTGCTCGTCTATCGCGATGCGGAAAGGGCGAGAAGGGCGCAGGACATCGCGATGCATCGGACGGAGATCGTTCTCGGTTTCTCGAAATCGATCCGCACCCTCGCGCAGATCCTGATGATGGGATCTGCCACATGGCTGGTGCTTGCGAGCAACAGCAGTCCAGGGATCATCTTCGTCGCGAGCTTGCTGCTCGGGCGCGGGCTCGCACCCATCGAGGGCGCAATAGGTGCATGGCGCTCCTTTACGTTTGCGCGCAATGCGTTCAATCGCCTGAACGGAATGCTGATCGTCATTGCATCGGAACACGATGTCCGAACGGTGCCGCAACCGGAACCCAATGGCCTTGTTCTCGATAACGTCGGCTATATTCAACCATTCGCCAACAGGCAGATACTAAGCGGTATCACGCTGCGCCTGGCGCCTGGCGATTGCATCGCCCTCATCGGCCCCTCGGGATCGGGAAAATCGACGCTAGGTCGCGTCATAGCGGGAGTTGTACAAGCAACAAGCGGGTGCGCTCTTCTTGGTGGGGTAGATATTTCGGCTCTGCGCCTTTGCGGAGGGACCCACCATGTCGGATATCTGCCGCAGGATATCGAGCTCTTCGGCGGAGCAATAAAGGATGTGATCGGCCGGCTGGATGGAGGAGATCCCACCAAAGCGATCGATGCCGCGAAGCTGGTTGGATTGCACGAGGCGATCATGCGGCTGCCAAGGGGCTACGAGACCGATATCGGCGAAGGTGGAAGCCTGCTCCTTCGCGCTCAACGCCAACAGCTGGGGTTGGCACGGGCCGCCTATGGAAATCCGTCCCTCATCGTTCTCGATGATCCGAACTCCAGCCTGGACTATGACGGCGAGCGCATGCTGCACAAGGCAATCGAACGCATGAAGTCCAGGGGCATGACCGTTGTTATCATAACTCACCGCATGGGTATCCTGCCAGTTACCAACAAGATCGCCATCATGCGCAACGGGACGGTGGCTGCCTTCGGCGACAGCGAGCGGATTTATGAAACCTATCTTCAACCGCCATCGCGAACGGGAACGTAGGAGGGACGCGGACATGACCCTTGTTCGACTGGACGCAACGCTGGCGAGGTTTTCAAATTCCTCGAGAGCGAGCCAGCGCTTTGCCGAAGGGTCGATTGCGACGCCCAAGCAACTGGCAGCCTACGCGCCGGTGCTCGGGACGAAACAGCGGGGGCCTGCCCCCCCTTCGCCCATGCCGGGGCTCAGGGGCGTTATATGGACGGGGAACCTGTTGATCGGCATCTTCATCGTAGGATTGGGAATATGGTCGGTTCTGGCGCCGCTGAAAAGCGCAGCTGTTGCATCGGGCGTCATCGAACCGGAGTCCAGCCGTAAGACCATTCAGCACCTTGAAGGCGGAATCGTGCGACGCATACTCGTGAAAAACGGCGACGCGGTCACGGCCGGACAAGTCTTGATAGAACTCGACGACACGAAGTCCCGCTCGGAGCGCGACAGTATTCAGGGACAGCTTTGGGACGCCGAAGGATGTCGCGCCCGCCTGCTTGCCGAGCAGACGGGCGCCGACCATATCGCTTTTCCGCAGGACTTCAGGTCGGCAATGGACAGAGATCCCTCGGTCGGCGCGATTCTGACTGGACAACGGAAAATCTTCGAAGCGCGTCGTCAGGTCATGCAGGCGGAGGTTGGCATCACCAATGAGAAGATCGCACAGGTACGGCAGGAAATCGTAGGACTTGGCGCGCAGAAGGCAGCACTTGCCGACAGGGCGGCAATCTCGCAGCAGGAACTGGATCAGGTCACGGTCCTCAACGCCAAGGGATTGGAACGAAAGAATACCGTTCTCAACCTCCAGCGGGAAAAAGCAGATCTTGCTGGGCAGCAGGGTCAGGTGGAGGCGCAGATTTCCCGCGCCTACCAAGTGATCAGCGGGGCACAGGCCGATCTCGCAAAGCTTGAGAGCGACCGCCTGAGCGAAGTCGCGCAGGGCATGCGCGATACGGAAAACCAGATCATGCAATTGCGCGAGCGCTTGTGGGCGATCGACGACCAGCTTTCAAGGACCGAGATCCGTGCCCCAGAAGATGGAACAATCATGAACCTGCGCATCCACACCGCCGGCGGAGTGATCGGCGCGGGCGAGCCGCTCGTCGATCTTGTGCCGCGCAGCGATCGGCTCATCGTATCAGCCCACGTCAGACCGGAAGACATCAATCTCGTCCGAGCAGGGCTTGAGGCGCAGGTTCACCTCCTCCCATACAATCAGCGGCGCGTTCCATTGCTGAAAGGCCGGGTCGAGTATGTATCGGCGGACCGTCTCACCGACGCGCAGAGCGGCCAGCCGTACTTTGCCGCGACGATCCGAGTGACGGACAAGCGGTTGGCGAAAATGAGCGATGTCGAACTGGTCGCGGGCATGCCCGTACAGACATTGATCGAAACGGGCAAAAGCAGCGTGGCGTTCTATGCCGTCAGACCACTTATCGACAGTTTCCACAGAGCATTTCGTGAGGACTGAAGCGTTGATGGGCAAGAGAAAATTCGACGACGACCAGATTACCGGCATTCTGAAGGAGCACCAGGCAGGGGTGACGGTGGCGGATGTTTGCCACAAGCACGGCATCAGCGAGCCGACCTTCTATCGGTGGCAATCACTCCATTTGGGAAATGCCGGTCTCGATTCCAAGAGAGTGAGAGCACTGATGGAAGAAAACCAGAAGCTCAAGAAACTTCTGGCCGAAGCCATGCTCTCGGCGGCAACGCTGAGCGAGATGCTGGCGAAGACATCGAATGGGCGACACTAACCGTTAAGCCTTCTATTTCAGCAATAATCGCCCTCTCCACAGCACTCTTCGGTGATACAATGGTTGGATCCTGTTCTGCTTCGATCACCATCCATACTTTATAGCCGCGCTCGAAGGACCTGATGAAGGGCGCAGGCCTCACGTGTGGCGGTCCTAAAAATAATTCGCGTCGAAGGACGATCTTGCCGTGCTTGCATAGCGGTAGGCACTGGAAAACACCACAAAAAGATGGTCGACCGCGGCGGCAACGCCTCAGATCCCTTGGAAGCAGTCATGTCGTTCTGTCTCTCCAAGGATCACAGAGGAGAGAAGGCGGAAGGTTGCCCGCTGTGGTGCTGAGTGCGCATGCGGCTCGGCAAAAATGAGAGGTTAGGCACCCATATGAGAACGTACTGCCGGCTTCGTCTTCGAGAGCGATATGCCTACTCCTTTTGACGGAGAGCCAGCGCTGTTCGGTGAAGTTGAATAAAAAGCAACCTGTCGTATCATTTGCAGCTATTCCTTTTGAAAAAGGAGACGAGCATGTCCTCCAGGAAAAATCCGAAGCGGCCGCGTAATGCTGCACGCAGGCATTTTTTAGGTGTCGCCGCAGCGGCCGGTGCCGGGCTTGCTGGCCTAGCAGCCTTAGCGATGGCAATTTCTACCTCTCCTGCAAGTGCGATGGGGCGTCTTTGGGGGCGGGGCGACGCTGATGGACACGGAGACTCTCACGGCAGTGCTCCCGGTGGAGGCTATGGCGGCGGTGCGAACTGCTTTCTGCGTGGTACGGCGATCCTCACCGATCGCGGTGAAAAGCCCGTAGAAGATCTACGCATCAATGATTGCGTGACCCTTCCGGACGGGAGCGCCCGCCCGATCAAATGGATCGGTCGCCAAGTCTTCAAGAAGAGTGGCGCACGCTGGCACAAGGACGTCATCCCGATCCGAGTTTCCCGTTACGCGCTGGATGGCCACACACCACATTCCGATCTGTACCTGTCGCCCGGCCATGCGCTGTTTCTGGACGGCGTTTTTATCCGCGTGAAGGAACTTGTAAACGGCACGACTATCGCACCTGTAATCCCAGCCGAAGGCATGCCGATTGAGTACTATGCCGTGATGCTCGATACCCATGAAGTCATCCTTGCCGAGGGTGCTGCTGCCGAGACTTTTTATCTAAAGGATAGCAATCACGAGAACTTCGCCAATTTTGCCGAGTACACGCGTCTCTACGGCGAAGAACGCACCGTGATGACATCCTATGCGCCGGTGCTTGGGGGCGGCTGGATGCATTTTAAAGCGCTTATCCTGCTCGGCGTTTCCCCGCTAGTGCCAGTGCGCGATCCGGTCCGGGATGCCTGCGAGAAGATCAACGCACGAGCAAAGGAGCTATCGCCCTGATAAGCTGCGCGGCTGCGATCAAAGTCCTCGGAGCTTCAGGGTGGGTTCAAGTCGGAATTTACATACGTCCAACTCGGATTTCAACTTCGTCCAATCCGGAATTTTGCCGTCCGTTTCGGATGTCACTTTCCATTTAATTTCGAGAATCGCGACTCAATGATATCAGCCCATTATCCCGTTCACTTAATTTGAGAATGGGCATTTAGTTTGATAATTCGAGGGAGTGGAATAAAGATGGGGTTAGGCTACAAGGCTGAGCTTTGCCTGCTTCAGTCGACCATCCGCGACGGCGGCTCGGACCTGAAGAACCCGATGAGCGCCAATTGGCGACCAGCGCATCTGACGCTTCTTGTTCATCCGAGCATTGACCAGGCTGTTGGCGGCACTTTCCGCCGGTGAGCTGGATATCGGCAGGCCGGACCAGTATCGCCGACAGTAGTTGACGATAGAAGTTTCATTCTGGAGTAGGTAAGTGCCCAGATTGCCAATCAGTTCGTAGAGGCGCCTGATTTTGCCGAGGGCATTGCGGCATCCGGGATGCTGATCCAATTGGGCAAGCATCTGCTTTACGGCCTCGCTTGCCTCTCGGACATATCCACTCCATCGGAGGTGTCGAAGTCTGGGCACATGGATTGCGACGGTTTGTAGATAGACTTCCAGATTTTGCAGATGTCTGATGCCCTCCCAGGTCTGTTCAACGTGCCGCAGCCGCATCGATAGATGAAACCAGTCAAGAATATGCGTAACGGACTGGCGTGTTGCGCTGACAACGATGCTTTGCAAGCCAATTTCTCCGTCGCTGAAAACACTGACGTCTCGGCCGGGCAGCCATCCACCGACACGTCGAGGGTCGCGTTACCGGTTGAAATTGCGAGGATTCCTCGAACCAACGCTGCAGGAGAGCAGACGAGAACGCTGACTGTCTTTATATCGACTGGGTTAGGCCTCATACAGAATAGCCCAACCCAATATCGACAAGCTCCGTTGGTAAGCTTACGCCACCGCGTACAGCCGATGCCCAGACGCGGGGGCGCTGCGCGTCCTGAAGCGCTGTACCAGTTTCGCTAAGTTTTCGGTCTCCTGGGTCAAATTTTGAGCGGCTGCCGTAGTCTCTTCCACCATGGCGGCATTCTGCTGTGTAACCTTGTCCATCTGATCACCGGCCGCTGAAACCTCTCTCAAACTCGCCGCTTGCTCGCGTGCGGCAAGTGCGATTTCCGCAATCGTCGAATTCATTGCGCTCACTTGTTCGACGATTTGCGCGAGCGACGTTCCGGATTCGCCGACCAGCTCGACACCGGCTTTCACCTGGGCAGAGGAAGTGGAGATCAATCCCTTGATTTCCCTGGCCGCGCTCGCCGATCTTTGAGCCAGCTCACGAACCTCCTGTGCAACAACCGCAAAGCCCTTGCCGGCCTCGCCCGCGCGTGCGGCCTCGACGCCGGCATTCAAGGCCAGCAGATTTGTCTGGAATGCGATTTCATCGATGACACCGATGATGCTGCCAATCTTGGAGGACGAATTCTGGATTTCCGTCATTGCAGCGATCGCCCGAGCAACAATGGCTCCGCCGCTCTCGGCGTTTGCGCGTGCCGTTGCCACGGCATTTTGCGCGTGACCTGCGCCTTCGGCGGTACCGTTGACACCGCGCGTGACGTCACCCAGTGCCGCCACCGTCTCTTCAAGTGAGGCGGCCTGCTGTTCCGTGCGACGCGCAAGATCCTGCGAGGCCGTCGAGATTTCCGCAAGACCCGACCGGATGGTGGTAACCGCGCGAATAACGGAATCAACGGCCTCTTCCAGGCTGGAGACGGAATTGTTGAAGTGATCCCGGATCGGGATATAGCGGGCGTCGACCTCGCCCACCCGCGTCGTGAGGTCACCCTTTGAAAGCGCATCCAGACCCAGCGAAATCTGCTGGAAGGCGTGTTCCATGACCTGCGCATCGGCAAGGCGCTCGGCTTCCTGACGCAGGCGCTCTTCTTCTGCAGCAAGCCGTGCACGCTCGGCATTGGCCTCCGCAATGAGCTTGGCGCGCCCCGTCTCCTGGAAGACCTTGAGCGAACGCGCCATGGCGCCGAGCTCGTGGCGATGTTCGGTGCCGTCAATCTTCGCTACGTTATCGCCACGCGCGATGTGCTCCATCGTCCGCGCCATCTTGCGCACCGCCGACGAAATCAGTTGCCCGATGAAGAAGGCAAGCACCAGACCGATGACAATCAGAAGTGCGCTGATTGCAAGCGTCCAACTGGTCGCAGAGGCAATCGTCGAATCGACCGAGCCATCCAGCGTCTTTTGAGCATCCATCACGGTCGCCTGCAGATTTCGGAAACCCGAGGCGATTTTCGGTGCCAGAACACCAAGTTCGCTGTCGCGAATCTTGTTGGTCGCCAGCATCACATCCCTCACATCGCCCAGGCGACTGGTATAGTTCTGCATCAACTGGCCCGCGCCGAGAACGCGCTTGTGCTGCAGATCATCCTTCGCTGCCTTTGCCGCGATGTCGTTTAGGGCCATGGCGTCATTGAGCGCCGTCTGCGCGGCATCATAGGCCGCAAGATCGCCTGAATGGATGAAGCGCTCCGAGAAATAAAGGCTGCGGTTCAGGGCCTCGAGCGTCGCTCCGGTTGCATGCAACAGCGCGACATCATTCTGGCGCCATGCGCTTCGCATGACATCGTTGAGCGCGATGCTGGTCCATGGCCCGAATTCGGTAACCTTGGAAATCAGGGCCTCACGTTTTGCCTGAAGCGCCACGATCTGCTCGAAGGCCTTGCCGTATGAGGCAACATCCTGGCGGATCGCTATCATCCCGGACTGCAGAGCGGCGTTGCCCGCAAAGCGCTGGTCCTCCGTGGCAAACGCTTTGACGCCATCGTGGAAGCGATTGACCGTGTCCTGCGTCGGATCCGAACGGAAAGCTTCCGCGGACATTTGGATCTGATGCAACTGATTGCTGTAATCTGAGATGGCAAGGCTTTGGCCGGCGGTGCTGCGATAAGAGGAGAAGATGGACGAAAGACCGCCCATGCCGGAAATCGCATTGATCGACAGCAAGCTCATAAGCAGGATCAATGGCAGGAAGCCTGCAGTGATCTGGGCCCGGATGCCAAGTCTATTCCAAAAGTGTAACATCGTGCTCCCCTTAGCTCACTGGGTCTTCGGCAGGTACTGGGCAATGTTTTGCGGCGTCACCAGTTCGAAAGGCACGTTGTTTTCCCGTGGCACCTTCTGGCCATCAATGAGTTTGATGGCTGCGTCGACAGCGGTAGCGCCTTGTCCCGAGGCACTCTGAAGAATGGTGACATCCAGATCGCCGGCTTCCATGGCCGCCAGAGCATCGTCCGTCGCATCCACCCCCGCCACAACGACATCTTTCATCGACATGCCGTTGCGCTTCATCGCACGGATTGCCCCGAGCGCCATCTCATCATTATTGGCAATGACAGCGTCAAATTTTACGCCCGCCGACAGCCATTCCTGCATCTGCTGATCGGCATAATCGCGAGACCAATAGGCAGCCTGCCGTTCGACGATCTGAAGTCCCTTGCAATCGGGCGTAACGATGACGTTATCGATATCCTGCGTGCGGGCTCTCGCAGCGGCGTGGAAGGGCTCTCCCATCAGAACGGCGACACGCCCCTTACCCTTCAAAAGCGAGCAGACTTCCTTTGTTTGCAAAGTGCCTGATTCCGCTTCATTCGAGGCGACGACGACCTGGTTCTCTGGCAAATCCGATAGATTCGAGGGCACATTGTTGATATAGATGAGGGGGATATGCGCGTCAGCGGCAAGCTTGGTCATTTGCGGACCAAGATCGCCATCGGAAACGGCAAGGATAATCGCATCGACCTTGTCGGCGATGAATTGCTGAACCTGCTTCTTTTGAAGTTCGTTGTCGCTTTTGGCGTTTTGCGTGACGAGCTTCAGCCCCGAAATCGTCTTTCCGTGCGACAGAATTCCATTCAATAACGCAGTCCGGAACTTATCCAGATCCGACATTGACACGCCGATCGTCTGCGCGCTCGCGGCAGAGGCGATTAGCGACATTACCAATGTAGCGAGTATGGCTTTTCTCATGATCCCCTCTCCGCGAGATTCCTTGCGAGATGGAGATTTATAGTAAAATATGGTTAAAATTTAATTTTCGCTCAATAAATCTGATTAATGTATAATATATTGATTCTGTCTGTCGATGAAAATTATTTAATACATAACATATTCGCAAAATATAATGATTCAATGCATTCCATGTGTATAGACGCGTTAACCGCTGAAACGAGGTTTTGTTCTCGCTGCAAAATCGTATTCCCCCAACGCATCGAGAGCAGCACCCCTCGAGCTTTGAATCAGCACAATGATTAGGGGCAACTCGGCGCCACAAGGTGTTGATATATCCAAGATTGGCGGAGTCATTGCGCGACGCCGATGCACAGCCGAGCCGGTGTGCCGCATGGGCATTGGAAAACAACGACATTAACCCACGCTTCGGGTCTCAAGGGAACCCAGCGAGATCGCCGATGCGATCATCTATCTCGCAGGATCAAGCGCCGTTGATTATCGCACGAATTTGACCCGTTTTGGGTTCACTGGCGGCGGGCACGCTTATAGTTCGCTCGCATCTTGCCTCACGCAAGCAGGCGCTGCCTACATCTGCAGCTCGATAGACGAAGTAATGGATCGCCGCGCGCTCAAGTCACTTGTGTAAGCTTTCCGTTCCGGTGTCTCGCAGACCCCCGCTGGGTGGATCGATAGAGCGCTCACTTTGCCAAGATTGATACTAACGCGATGCGGTGGCATGGTCGCAGGGCAAGCAAGCTCTTCCGCGAGGCGGAATGGAGCAAGTTACCGGGGAGAGCAAAAACATGGATGTCGAAAAGGTTATTGCATTGGTATCTGCCGCCGGAATCGAGCTGACGGACAGACGCCGAACCAGTTCAGATGATGGCTGGTCTCTCAGCTTCGCCAATGGTGCCGAGCTCGCGATCAGTGACGACGGCAAGATCAACGCCTCTGGCAAAGGTTCGGACGCAGTTCTCGATCTCCTTGGCCTGAGGGCAAGCGGCACCTAGGAGGCAAGGACGCAGCGGCCACACACGGCGCATCCTTCTTACCTTAGCGGATCGTACCCGTCGGTGAGCGTACGCAGGAACGCGACCACATCATCGGTTTCGGCTGGAGTGAGCGCCGGGGCCTCCCCTTGCTTGCGATCGAAGGGCGGATCCAAATTGATGTTTGCCTTGGCTGTCCCCGGCAGATCATCATACTTGTCCACGCTCCCATCGGGCTTGCGGGGGTACCAATGCTCCGGGCGTGTCTCCCGCTCAACATAAAAGCGTACGGCATCCTGTAAGGAATGAATGCTGCCATTGTGAAAGAAGGCCTTGCGCAGCGCGACATTGCGCAGCGTCGGCGTGCGGAAGAGCCCACAATAGTCCTCACGTCCGATGAAATCAGTCCGCAAAGGACCACATAGACCGAGATCGTAGAAAGTCGGGTCCTTGTTGGCGGGAATATCGCGGTTACGGGGCACCCCGATGGCAATCAGACCATAATCTGTGAATTGCGGCGGAGTGCCGTCATTCCCACGCTGGCTCACATGGCAGGACGCGCAATTTCCCTTTTCAGGCGCATTGAACAATTCAAGGCCTTTTGCCTCTTGTGGCGTGAGCTCAGCCTTACCGGCCAGCACCGCATCATATTTGCTCGAGTATGGATAGAAGGTGCGATAGTCCTGCTGGAAAACTTCCAACGCCTTCAGTACCATGCGAAAGGCAATGGCTGGGTCGGTGGCGGCCTTTGGTCCGACGATATCTGCAATCGCCTTGCCGTAGCCCGCCTCAAGCACATGGCGGCCGACGTCAGCCTCGGTTCTGTTGCCCATTTCGCGGTCGGAAAATAGTGGGATCTTGGCTTGCTCGCCGCCGCGGTCGACCCGACCGTCCCAGGTCAGGCCGCCGGTCGGTCCGTTGTCGATACTTTCGTCTGCCTCATCCTCGGATTCGAAGAAATGTTCGGTGAAGGGTGGGACAGCCTGCAGATATTTGAGCGAGGGAACCGCCCGCAAGCCTGGCTGATGCAGATCGCCGCCGCCGAGTTGGACCGATCGATCATTTGCCGGTCCAAAGCCATGTTCGGGCTCGTGGCAGGAGGAACAGGCCATCTTACCGGAGGCCGACAGTGATGGATCGAAGAAGAGGGCTTTACCAAGTGCTGCCAGAGCTGAAGTCTGTCGTTGCACCTCCGCGCGCGACAGCGCTTCGCCCATAGTGGCGGTCGTGATCACCAACAGCATTGCGACGAAAGCGCTGATCCCGAGCCATTGTCCTGTAGGCGGCCTCAAATGCATCGCCATGGCGCTGCCCCTTACTGCGATGGCACATATCATAGTCATTATCGTTAGCGAGGTTTGGGAGCCGTTTCAATTAGCGCTTGCCTTGGATAGCCGCGGGAATATGTTGCCCTATTGAGGTGGAGCCGCATCCACTGAACCCCCGGAGGACAATCCAAAATGAAGTCGATCACTGCTACCGCCATCTGCGCGTTAAGCCTTTCAGTGGCCGCCTTTGGCTCGGCCGTCGCCGGAAGTTCCGGCGCAAACGCCGGCGCGAGCGGGAAGACCGGCGATGACCTGAAACTCATCGATACAGTTGTGGTGATCTATGCGGAAAACCGGAGTTTCGACAATCTCTATGGCAATTTCCCGGGCGCAAACGGGATTTCGAAGGCGTCGGCGGCCGCTCGCATTCAGCGCGACCGAGACGGCAAGCCTCTGAAAGAGTTGCCGCCGATCTGGGACGGCCTCACCGCCAAGGGCGTCACTCCGCCCGTCACGCAGGCTCAGACCGAGCATCTTCCCAATCGGCCATTCCATGTCGACGATTCCAAGGGGTTCAACCTGGGACTGGATACGATTACGCACGATCTCTGGCACCGCTACTATCAGAACCAGATGCAGATCGATGGCGGCCGCAACGATAAATTCGTGGCGTTTGCCGATTCCGGTGCATTGCCGATGGGCTTGTGGGATGGTTCAAAGACGCCGATGTGGAAGGTGGCTCAGAAGTACGTGCTTGCCGACAACTTCTTCATGGGCGCGTTCGGCGGCTCGTTCTTCAACCATCAATGGCTGATCTGCGCTTGTGCACCGTATTATCCGAATGCCGACACCAGTGCCGCCAAACCTTCCATCGCAGTCGTCGAGGCGGATGGCGTGACGCTGAAGGCCGCACCCAGCTCACCGAAGTCTGCAATCGACGGTATTCCGAAATTCGTCGGCGATGGCAATCTCACGCCTGATTTCTATGCGGTCAACACCATGCAGCCACCTTACCAGCCAAGCGGCAATGGTCCCGCGACAGATGGCGACAAGGCGCTTGCCGATCCGAACAAGCCAACGACATTGCCGCCGCAGACAGAGCCCACCATTGGCGACTTGCTTAGCCTCAAGCATGTGACCTGGGCGTGGTACGGAGGCGCGTGGCAGGATGTACTCGATAACGGAAACAAGCAGCCGGCGCCGAATTTTCAGTATCATCACCAGCCATTCAACTATTATGCCAACTTCGCTCCCGGCACCGCTGCCAGGACCGAACATCTGAGGGATGGTGGTTTAGCGGGTGCCGAGTTAATCAAGGTGATCGATGCCGGCACGCTGCCCCAAGTCTCATTCTACAAACCTCAGGGCAACCTCAATGAGCATTCCGGCTATGCCAGCATTGAAGCCGGCGACGCCCATATTGCCGATGTGATCACACACCTGGAGAAGAGCCCGCAATGGCCGCATATGCTAGTTGTTGTCACCTATGACGAAAACGGCGGCCTTTGGGATCATGTCGCACCACCGAAGGGTGATCGTTGGGGACCTGGTTCCCGCATTCCCGCCATCATCGTGTCGCCCTACGCACGGCATGGTTATGTCGATCATACACCGATGGACACGACTTCGATCCTGCGTTTCATCACACGCCGTTTCAAGCTGCCGACGCTGCACGGCATCACCGTTCGAGACGCAGCCGTTGCTGCCTATAAGGAAAAGCCGCTGGGCGACCTGACCAGTGCACTTGTTCTCAAGGAGAACTAGGGCCTGGCATCTGCACGATGTGCAACGCTGCGATGGGCCTAGCGGTCGAACCACTGTTACGCCGGGGACTTGGCGATCGGTCCGCACTGGCTTGCGAGAACCGGCGTCTTGAGTGAACCAGAGCTGCAGGGTGGGGATGAAAGATGAAGGCGATAGCACTCGGCGTCAGATTTGCACTCGAACTTTGCATACTCGCTTCACTCGTCGCGTTGGCCGCACACCTTGCCGTACCGATCCCGGCACAAGTGCTTTTGGGATTTGCGTTTTGTGCAGCAACTGCCGCCGTTTGGGGTAGATTCCTTTCCCCGAAATGGAGATACGAAATTGGCGCAGCTGGAAGGCTTGTTCTCGAAGCCGGCATTTTCGTGCGAACGACTTTGATTCTAAACTACCTCGGTTCGTCGATGCTGGCGATAGCGCTAGTCTTCGTCGCGGCGGCCAATCGGATTGCCCTTGCGCTCATTCCACGATCGACGGCGAACAGCGCCCAACTGGTGTTATTAGCATAGAGAAGGCTTTCATCTTGCCGAGATTCAGTGACCCTCTCATGCCATGAATAGCGTTGCTCTTGAAGGGTATCGAACCTAGGATACCGAGATCTACACCGCCGTTATCGGGACCAGGGATTAATCACTTGCAACCCAGCCGCCTCGAACGGGCTTGTGTCGCGGGTTGCGATTGCCAGACGATTTGCTGCTGCTGTGGCGGCAATATACCCATCAGCCGTGCCGATCGCTTTTCCAGATACTCGAGCGCGTGCCATCAGTTCCGAGTAAAACTGCGAAGTCGCAAGATTGAAGGGCAGGATGCGCTCGGAAAAGTGAGGCAGTACTTCGCCCTCAAGGCGGTCGCGGAGGATAGTTTGCCGTTTCCCCAAGGGCATAGCTGCGATCCCGAAGCGAAGCTCAGCAATCGTTATTGCGGAAATGAACAGCGTTTCGATTGCTTGGGCGTCCAACCAAGCGACCACTGCCCCATCAGGAACCGGTTTCCACGGCTCGGATATAACGTTGGTGTCCAGCAAGATCATTTGAACGTCATCGGTTCAGCAGGCGTCTTATCGCGACTTTTCTGCAGGGCTTCAACGTCGCTGTCGGAAAGCTCAGCGTCGCGACCGATAGCCGCTAGTAAAGAGCCGAGCTTAACACGTTCAGGGGGACGAACAGCGGCCTCAATAATGTCGCGGATCTCGGCCTCGGTGCTTCGGCCATGATGAGCCGCTCGCAGGCGTAGAGCACGATGTGTTTCGTCAGAAAGATTTCGAATGGTGACCGCCGGCATTGATATCACCTCAATAGAAATGATGGCTTTGCTATCAAAATATACAAAATGATGCAAACTTTCAAGAGTTTCAAAATAATGAGGACGATACCGTGTCCGTTCAGCCACCTCGCCTTGAAGAGAATCGAACCAACGCCGCTTTCTGGAGTTTATCTAATCTGATGAGTCGTGTGCCTTTCATGGGGATGAGGTTCTGTTATGGAACATGTGTAGGGGTGGCCTTACAGTTTTCCGGACAAGGCCGATTATTCATCGTGTTGAGATTTCACTCCATTTTGCGTTTCGTCGCGACCATGGCGGAACCTATAGCCAGATGAGCGGCCAGCGCGTTCGAACAAGCTAGCGGTCATTTCGTGACCTGCCGGCTGGCGCACCTTCCCCTATCCCGCCTACCGGCTGAGTGCGGCTATTGGCGGACATTACGACCGTCTCACGAACAGCATTGCTACTCTTCACATGATCGATGAACGCGCGGAGTTTCGGCAGCATCTGCCGACGGTGAGGAAAGTAGAGGAAGACCCCCGGCGTAATGGCAGCGAAAGGTTCCAGGACACTTTTGAGCGTTCCCGCCTCCAGCGCAGAAGCGACAATCGGGCGCGGAAGCTGCGCGAGGCCCATACCCTGGAGCGCTGCCCCAAGCAGGGTAGGAAAGTCATTTGCAATCAGCGGGCCGGTGACCGCCAACTCCAAGACACCACTGTTTGTCGTGAAGGACCAAAGCGCGAGCGCGCCGTTCGACCGCCGCCATCTTATGCACGCATGTTCCCGCAAATCTTCCGGCTGGTTCGGCTGAATGCGACCTGAGAAATAAGAGGGACTGCCAACGACCACCATCGGGAAAGGCGGCGTCATACGCACCGCCACCATGTCGGCGGCGATGAACTGGCCCATGCGAATACCGGCATCGAACCCATGCGCAGCGAGATCGACCAATTCCTCGCTGACGGCGATCTCAACCTCGATCTCAGGATAGGCCTCCGAAAATGAGGCAAGGAGAGGTTCCAAGAGGATCGGCACGACCGCGCGCGGCACGGCCAATCTGAGCAGCCCCGATGGTCGCTGTCCCAGGTCATAAGCTGCCCGACTGGCCGCAACGAGCTCTTCGAAAGCCGGTTTAGCCCGCGAAAAGAAGCGCTCTCCTGCCTCGGTAAGACCGACACTGCGCGTGGTGCGAATGAAAAGCGGCGCTCCCATCCGGTTTTCGAGAGCCCGGATGGCCTGGCTGACTGCGGAGGGAGTCACCCCCAGCTCAGCGGCAGCACGACGGAAATTGCGATGCTCGGCGACGCTCAGGAATGCCTCGACACCATCCAGGGCGCCTTGTCGGACCGTGAAGTTCTGCTTCATAGCCCATGAACATTATCGAGAATAGTCGCTCTCGGAAAGGGGTCATATTGTTTCCTTGCGAAAGGGAGTGACACGGATGGCGAACCGCAATGGACGAGAGGCTGGAGGCCCCAAATCCAACAACGACGAAGCCCGCCTATCGAGACGCGCGGTGCTGTTGGGGTCAGGCGCGTTCGCAAGTACCGTGGCTGCTAGACCGCTTCTGGCCGTAGCGGCAGGGTTCGTCAGGCATGACGATGAGCCGACATCCTGGGTGGATCCGCAGATGCCGGAAGTTACGCACCACGTAGTCGATGCCAATGGCATACGAGTGCATGTTGTGGAGCAGGGTTCGGGACCCCTCGTGATCCTCCTCCATGGCTTTCCGGAATGCTGGTATTCGTGGCGGCATCAGCTGACGATGCTGGCCCAGGCGGGGTTTCGTGCGATTGCGCCGGATCTCCGGGGCTATGGTCGCAGCGACTGTCCGCCGGATGGAGGGAAATACACCATCCTTGATTATATCGGCGATATGGTGGGCCTGATCGATACCCTGGGTGTCGAGCAGGCGGTCATCGCCGGTCATGATTTCGGAGCGACCATCGCGTGGCAGGCTGCATTGATGCGGCCGGATAAGTTCCGTGCCGTCATTGGCCTCAGTGCCCCCTTCAGGCCCCGAGGGTTCGGCACCTCGGTTTTGCCGACGACGCTCATGCCGCAGAACGACAAGGCGGTTTACTACCAACTCTATCTAGCTACTCCTCAAGCCGAAATCGGAATGGAGCAGAATAGGCGGCAGACGCTGCGCTCCCTCTTCTACCAGATGTCTGGGGAGGTGTTGCAGGCCGCCGGCCCGGCGAGCGCCGACCTTGGGCCTGGAATGATCCCACGAAGCGGTGCCGCCCTGCCGGAGAACCCACCTTTGCCCAACTGGATCACGTCTGCCGAGTTGGAGGTCTACATCGAAGAATTCACCTGCAGCGGCTTCCGTGGCCCCTTGAACTGGTACCGCAACATCGATCGAAGTTGGGAGCTTTTAGGGATGACACAAGGCGCGAAGGTGACAGTTCCTGCTCTCTACGTCGCGGGCGACCGCGATTTCGTCGCCGCCGCCAATCGTGAATTTATTCCGCTTCAGGCCAAGTTTGTTCCGAAGCTGCGCCGCCCGTTGATACTGCCCGGTTGCGGCCACTGGACCCAACAGGAGCGCGCCACCGACGTCAGTGCCGCAATGATCGATTTCCTACAACAACTCTAGATGCGACTGAAAGCGTGCTCTGGAATTTGCAGTCTTTCTCTAAAAAGGAAACTCCTATGACCGACGAACTCGAAGACGTGCGCGCCCACTATCGCGCCACCGGCCTGACCGACCGTTTGAAAGTCGCACTCTCCAGCTTCGGGTCGGAGGAAAAAACGCTCCATGCCCATGAGCTTGCCACTCTCGATCAATTTCATACGCGAGGCATGGCCGCGACGGTGGAACTTGTTGCTCTCGCCGGACTTAACGCTGGGATGTCCGTGCTTGATGTTGGGGCTGGTGTTGGGGGACCCGCGCGCTTCCTCGCGGCGACGTACGGTTGCTCCGTAAAAGGCATCGACCTTAGTGAACCCTTTATCCAGGCTGCCCGCTATCTGACCCAGCGTACCGGCCAGCAGGACCAGGTCGACTTCGAGGTAGGAAGCGCCCTCGATCTGCCATTTGACGATGCCCGATTTGACGCGGTGTTCTTGCAACATGTGGCTATGAACATCGGAGCCCGTGATCGGCTTTATGCCGAGATCCGGCGTGTGCTGAGGGTCGGCGGCAGGTTTGCGACCTATGACGTCGTCCTGCTCGACGGCGAACCCGATTATCCCCTGCCGTGGGCCTCCACATCCTCGACGAGCTTTCTACTGCCGAGCCAGCTGACACAGAAGATAATTGAACAGGCGGGATTCCGAACATTGGTCGTGCGCGACGACACGGAGGCAGCCAGGGAATGGGCAAGCCAGCTCCGCCCGACCGCCACACCGCCGGCGCTCAATCTCGGGCTCCTCATGGGGCCGGACTTTGCAAAAGCTGCCGTCAATCTCGGGCGCAATCTACTTGATGGCCGGCTTGGCATCCTCTGCGCCGTATTCGAAGCCAAGGCTGTCGGTATCCGCGACGAGGGAGAAGCCGCATGACCGCCACCACCATCTTTCAGCTCCACCTTATTTTTGGTTATGTGCCGTGGCTGCTGCTTATGGCCGCCTACGGATGGCCGCGCTTGAGAACGTTAGATCGGGCTGAAGCACATCGCGCCATTGCCGCCTTGCACAGCTTCCGCTTTTTCGGGCTGGTTTTCCTGATTCCCGGCGTTGTCGGGCCAAACCTGCCTCAGGGATTTGCTGAATTTGCCGCATATGGCGACTTTGCAACCGGCATATTGGCCATGCTCGCCATGGCTGCAGTGAGCTTCCGTCCGTTATTTTGGATGTTGGTGATTGCTTTCAACGTGGTTGGCATCGTTGATATCACTGTCGACTATGCTCACGGTTTCCAGTTGAGCTTGCCTCCAGGCGAGCTCGGATCCGCCTACGGCATCGTCATCGTTTATGTGCCTTTGCTGTTCATCACGCATATTACCGCCCTTGTACTGTGGCTGCCGATCGGACGATCCGGCTCTATCTCATTGGGACGGCGACCGGGAACGAGCCCGTGAGCGAAAGGAACAAGGGGCAGACCGCCTCCCGAGTCAGCGGAGAAGAGGAACAGATTCCAGCGAAAAATTTCCGACCTCCTCACCGCATGCGCTTTGTGAGGATGATAGCGATCGTGCTGATATCTGGGATAGTCGCGCTGAGCGGCATGTCATTAACGTATCCGCCCCTAGCCGCCGAGGTCTGTCCAAATTGCATGGGCTTCAACAATTCTGGAGACCAAATATTTGTAGAGCAAGGCATGCCAGCGGTTCGGATGCAGGAGGCGGTTGAGACAATCGGCCTCGCGCGAGATCGTGTTCGCAATTTCTACCGAGATGTGGTCGGCAAGCCGGATATCTTCGTTTGCGGTGATGACGACTGTTATCGCCGGATCGGCGGGGGCGGCTCCAGAGGTATGGCATTGCTGGACATTGCTCTGTTCCTATCGCCGCGGGGCAACACCGTAACCATTGCTGCCCATGAACTATCCCATATCGAGCTGCATCGTCGCATCGGCATCACCAAGGCCTACCGGCATATGGTGCCGCAATGGTTCGATGAAGGGCTTGCAGTCTTCGTCTCCGATGACGGCCGCTATTTGAAGCCTGCTTCTGCTGAGGACCGTTGCCTCGCGTCGCCTGACGGTCCGATGCCCGCGACACGTGAAGCCTGGGTCGAGTCCGCCCAAACATCCGGCCTATATGCCAAAGCCGCATGCCGCGTCAGCCGATGGATATCAGGCCACGGCGGTTCAGATGCTGTGATTGCTCTCCTACAGGCGGTGGCGAACGGCACTTCTTTCGCGGAAGCATATGATCGGAGCGATACTGCGGTGCCCGTCGCACGATCGATGAGCTCGCTGCAAGTTCTAGGCTCGCGATGAAATACAAAGATGGGTGAAATCTCGACACAAATTAACAAACGCCGCTTTTAAAGACCACGACTACAGTCAACAAAATCGGATCCGTTGATGTGAACAGATTCGAACCCCCGAGTCAGTGAAGTAGTGGGCTTAGGTCGCAGCTAAATAACTGATATATAACGATATTACATTTTGAACACTTAGGCGATTTTGCAACACATCTTATCGGCAAAACCAATGGCGGCCCCTTTGCTTTTGCCAACGACGATTAGCCCATCAGAGTCCGTCAGGACGATCAGACATCCAGGTGGGAATAACCTGCGCAATCCGTCTATCTCTTCAACTCGATCCGAAAATATATCGACCCCCCTTCGTGGGGAGCAATAACATTTCCGCTTTGAGCTATCATGACAAATTGCATGATCTCATCTTGCATAATGCCCGTCAGGAGGAGCTCTATCTCACAGCTATTGATCCCGTTGGCGCCGCTGTAGAGATCGAACGTGACGCCTTCATCTTCTTCTTGGTCCGTAATGTTAGCGTCCACCAGCTTCAATCCCAAGGAGGACATTACTTCCGGATGATAGCGTCCAGTCTCACCGTTATGCCTGACGATCGGCACAAATAGGGAAACCGCTGAAGCATTCGCACCAAAAAGCGAGGACTCGATCGCCTCGAAACGCCGGCGCATTTCTTCTGGCTCGTCCTGTCCCTTGATCGGGAGGTTTCCAGATGGGTTCGCATAAAACCGAGCCCATCTGGATGGGAAGAAGACGCGCAGCTTCCAACCGAGTGGTGGAATTCCCCGGAAATATTCAGCGAAGGTCGAATCTCGGTCCCGCCACATCAGATCACGTCGCTGATCGCTTTCACTTCGGTTGCCCACCATCTGCACCGAGACGCGCCACGCCGAAGCCTTTCTTGAAGACCCAGATCAACAAGCCAAACTCCAATGATGCGCGCGGCATCGCACAGATGATGCAAGCTAATTTCTTTTGTCCCGGACATCGCCTTCGTCTGTGATGTCCGTGTCTAGTGGGCATTTACTACACTTGCGAATACGCAAAGTGCAGGAAACTTGACCTCAGCCATGAACCCATCCCCGGGCTGTATGGTCCAAATCGGCTTCACGCCTACGGGGATAAAATTCCTTTTTCGACGAAAGGCCAAAGAACAGCGTCCCATGGATTCCTTGGACAACGCTTTTTCGTAGCGGGCGTTTCGATACTCGACCGATGATGGAACCCGCAGCGTCGTCTCCAATTCTTTCAATTACGTCCTCTATGAATTCTATATCTTGACCCTCTTGCGGAAAAAGAATGCTGAAATCCCCGTCGTCACAGACGAAGACATCGTAAGCAGCATTATCGGCTCCGTCGATGAACTGGATGTTCTTCATATCTCTCACCTCTCGAATTGTGATGCCGAGCTTTCACCCGAATTTATTTCGGCGGGTACTTATTCTTATAGCCTCCACCTGGGGTTTGCACGTCCCAATGCGGCCCTCCATGGGCCAGGCCACCCTGCCCAGTTGGGACCCAGACGTCGCCGTCCTTATCTTTCCATCCGTAACCCGAGCCATTCGGATTGGGAACCCAATCAGGACCGCCTTTGGGGGGGCTTGTCGCAAAGTGGGGTTCGGCCCGCAGTTTGCCCGTGAATGGGTGCGCTTTACGCTTTGTTAACTTTTTGAAGTCCGAAGAGGCGCGCGAGCAGGTCGTTCTGCTCGTTGACGGTCCAATCGCCGGAAAAGCCGAAGCCCTTCTTCAGCCAGAGCATGGCTTCGAACCCAGCGATCGTTCGTCGCGCCGTCCTGAAAGATCGGAAACCGCCGATCTTCGGCATGTTCTTCTTCACGCGAAAATGGTCGCTTTCAATGCCTTGCTGGAGATGCTTGGTTACATGGTGGACCGGTTTCGGATGCAACAGCCGATCGTCGATGGCCGCCTTGATCGTCGAAGGGAATGTATTGGCGCCATCGGTGCCGATCTTTTCCGGCGAGAGGAGCGGCTCGTCTTTGAGCATCTTGCGGAAGAAGCGCTTAGCGGCATGGAGGTCGCGCTTTGCGGTGAGCAGGAAGTCGATGGGGTTTCCGTGCTTGTCGATGGCGCGGTATAGATAGCGCCACTTGCCACGGATTTTGACATAGGTCTCGTCGATCCGGACCGAACCACAATGCGGGCGCCGAAACTGACGCAGTCTCTTCTCGATGACAGGAGCATAAGCAAGGACCCAGCGGTTGATCGTGCTATGGTCCACTTCGAAGCCGCGCTCGCGGAACATCTCTTCCAGGTCGCGATAGCTGAGTGGATAGCGCAGATACCAACTTACCGCCTGCACGATTAGCCAGGCCTCGAAATGCCGGCCCTTGAAATCATCCTTCGACTGGCGCTTCAGCTTCCCGGCAATAGCATTCAGAATCATTTGTACGCTCCACAACATCGGGAGCGGGAATTTCTCCGGTGATCGTCAACACGCGGTTAACCAAGAAAAATTGCGACAGGCCCATTTAAAGTCTGCCTTCTTCGACAGCCGAGACGCACGCCTCCGTCACTACCCGGACTTTTATACCAAAATCGGCGACGCGTTGCGCCGCTCGGGCCGGCTGCGCCAGGTCGAGCTAATTAAGCAGTTCACGATCGCATTATTAGCACTGCGCTTAAGCGCATAAGAGGCAGAGCGCACCGGATTGCCGTAGCGCTGCGTTGTCACCGCCGGCGACTGTTTGAGACTTTACGCTGCCCTGATCTTCGTCTCTGCGTCGCGGTCACGGTAAGCGATCAGATCCTCAATGGTGATAAGATGGAGGCCATGCCGCTCGGCGAACACTTCAAGGTCGGGAAGGCGCGCCATGGTGCCATCGTCTTTCGCGACCTCGCAGATGACTCCGGACGCGGAAAGGCCAGCAAGCCGGGCAAGATCGACAGCAGCCTCAGTGTGCCCCGGCCTTCCGAGTACACCTTCCGGATGAGCGCGTAACGGGAAGATATGGCCGGGCCGGGCGAAGTCCTCAGGAAGCGCACCCTTCGTCACCAAGGCGCGGACGGTCGCGGCGCGGTCGGCCGCCGAGATGCCCGTTGTCGTCTCCGGGATATAGTCGACCGAAACGGTGAAGGCGGTCTTTAGCATCTCGGTGTTGTTAGGCACCATCAAGGGAATGTCGAGTTCGTCCAGCCGCTCGCCTTCCATCGGCACGCAGATCAGACCGCGCGCATGGTTCATCATGAACGCGATGGCCTCCGGCGTGATCAATTCCGATGCGACGAGCAGATCCCCTTCATTTTCTCTGTCGCGGTCATCGACCACAACCACGATTTCACCACGGCCGATCGCGGCGATCGCATCTTCAATTCGGGAAATTGCCATTTCAATGCCTTTCAAGGGTTAACCGCTTTAGCGGCCGCATGACCAATGACGGCCACAAATATCCCTTGGGCGAACAGGCGTAGGAACGTCGCAACCCGCGACGCCCGCTGCATGCTCTCTTCCATCCGGACTATACCGTCGGCCCCGGCCTCTCACCGGATCTGCTGACCTTCCATTCGCGGAAGCGCTCGCGGGCTCCGGGTTTCCCCGATACCGCCGGTGGGGAATTGCACCCCGCCCTGAGAACAGATCTAACATAAGGGACCGGACCTCATCTTTGCAAGAGGGCCACGCCACCTTCCAACTTCCGAACCTTGCGATGCGATCGAACACACCGTTCTGGAATAGTGAATTACGACATGATCAGTCCGCCGTCGACGTTGATGGTCTGGCCGGTAATATAGGCAGCATCGTCGCTCGCAAGGAAGGTCACGAGGCCGGCCACGTCTTCGCCGGAGCCTGCGCGCTTCATCGGAATGCCTTCGACCCATTCTTTCATCAGTTCGCCGGGGCCATAGTTGCCGAGCAGCTTGCCCCAAGCCTGGTCGTTATAGGCCCACATGTCGGTTTCGATGATGCCTGGGCAGAAAGCGTTGACAGTGATTTTCTGCGTGGCAACTTCCTTGGCGAGGCTCTGGGTGATGCCGACGACGCCCATTTTTGAAGCGGCATAGTGCGGCGTATAGATGAAGCCGTCGCGAGCCTGTCCGGACGCTGTATTGATGATGCGGCCACCGCGGCCATGCTTGCGCATCCGGGCGATCGCTTCCTGGGCGCAGAGAAATACGCCCTTCGTGTTGACGGCCATTACCTTGTCCCACTCCCTTTCGGTCATGTCCTCGATCTTGGCGATGGTGATGACACCGGCGTTCTGGATGGAAACGTCTACTGTGCCAAAGGCCTGTTCCGCTGCGTCATAGAGCGCGATGACGCTTGACTTGTCGGTAACGTCGCCGACGAAGGAGATCGCCTTGCCGCCGTCTGCCTTGATCTGCTCGGCAACTGCATGAACGCTGTCTTCGTTGGCAGAGACAACGAGGTTCGCGCCCTCGCGGGCAAAGCGTTTGGCAATCGCGGCACCGATGCCACGGCTTGCGCCGGTTATGACCACCGTCTTGTTTTCGAAGCGTTGCATTCTCTTTTCCTTCCAGGATGCGGCTGTACGCGCTCCTCAACCGGAGTGCCCGCTCAAATTCACGTGGCTGCCAGAACAATCTCGGCGAAGTCCGACGCATTCAACGAGGCGCCGCCGACCAGAGCGCCATCCACATTGCGCAATCCGAAAATCGCCGCAGCATTGACGCCTTTGACGGAGCCGCCATAGAGGATCCTAACGGCACCGCCATCGTGTCCGAAACGCTGCTCGAGCCCCTTGCGAATGGTGGCATGGACCTCTTCGATCTGTTCATGCGTCGGCACCAGACCGGTCCCGATCGCCCAGACGGGTTCGTAGGCGATGACGAGGTTGCGGCTGTCGGTTTCACCCGGGACGGACCCCGCCAATTGCTCGTTTACCACTTCGATTGCCCGCCCTTCGTCACGCTCGTGGCGCGTCTCGCCGATGCAGACGATGGTCGTCAGGCCAGCGCGATGGGCGGCTCTTACCTTTGCAAGCACAATCTCGTCATCCTCGCCGTGAGAGACACGACGCTCGGAATGCCCGAGGATAATGTAGCGCGCGCCGCTGTCGGCGAGCATTTCGGCAGAAACATCGCCAGTGAAGGCTCCGTTCGCCTGCGCGTGGCAATCCTGCGCTCCGACCGAAAGGTGCGAGCCAACGGCCTGCCGAACAGCGCGATCAATCAGCGTAAAGGGCGGGCAGACGACGATATCGCAGGCCGCACTACCCGTTAGCCCCTTCAGCGCCTCGATCTCTGCCAGGGAGGAAACGAGACCGTTCATTTTCCAATTGCCCGCAATCAGCTTTCGCATGGCATCACCAGCAGCAGAAGCCGCCGTCGACGAGCAGGTCGACGCCCGTCACGAAGCTTGCGGCCTCGGACAACAAGAAGACTGCCGGACCGACCATTTCATTGACGGATGCCATGCGCTGCATCGGAGTCTGCTCTTCGAAGAGCTTCGTCTGATGAATCATTTCAGGCCGCGTATTCATCGGTGTTGCCGTATAGCCGGGCGATATGGTGTTGACGCGGATGCCGCGGTCGACCCACTCCATGGCAAACGACTTCGACAGGTGGATCACACCTGCCTTGGACGCATTGTAATGCGCCTGGTTGAGCCCCCGGTTGACGATGACGCCGGACATGGAGGCGATGTTGACGATCGAGCCGCGGCCATTCTTCAGCATGGCGCGCGCTTCTGCCTGGCAAGACAGGAAGACGCCCTTCAGGTTGACGTCCATCAACGCCTGATATTGGTCTTCTTCCATTTCCTCGGCCGGGTTTGCGTTGGCGATGCCCGCCGCGTTCACAGCAAGCGAAAGAGGACCAAGCTCAGCTTCGGTTCGGGCCACCGCATTGGCGAGCGATCCCTTGTTCGTGACGTCGGCGGCAATTTCGATCGAGCGACGGCCGGCAGCCCTGATGTGGCCTGCGGTTGTCGCTAAGCCGTCATCGCTGCGACGATCGAGAAGTGCGACGTCGGCGCCGCATTGCGCAAGGCCGATGGCGATACGTTGGCCGATACCGCTGCCGGCGCCGGTAACGATAGCCACCTGGCCGCTGAGATCGAATAGTTTCGGTGCATTGAGAGTGACGTCCGACACCGCTCTTCCTTTCTGTCTTGTTTAGATTGTCGCCAGTTCCATAACGGAGACGTCATTGGCCTCGTCCCGGTTCAAAATGCCCGCCTGTTTGCCCTGCGCCAGAACGAGGATGCGGTTCGAAACGCCGAGGATCTCCTCGAGGTCCGAGCTGACGACGATGACCGCAACGCCCTGTTTAGCGAGGTTGACGATGATGTCGTAGATACCGGCGCGAGCGCCGACGTCGATGCCGCGTGTCGGCTCGTCCAGTACGACAACCTTGGGATCGCGCATCAGCCACTTGGCGATGACGACCTTCTGCTGGTTGCCGCCGGACAGATCCGAGGCAAACTGCTCGGCGCGACCCTTGACGCCAAACTTGGCGACCGCCTTATCGGCGAAGGCACGCTTGACTGCGGACGTAATCCACCGCCCGCCCAGCTTGTCGAGATTGGCGTAGATGATGTTTTCGCCGATCCTGTGCGAAACGACGAGGCCTTGTTCCTTGCGGTCTTCGGGGACCATGACGATGCCGCGGGCAATCGCGTCTGCAGGACCGCGCAGCTTCAGGGCTTCGCCCTCCAGCCTGATCGTGCCGGAACTGACGGGATCGGCACCCGATATCGCCCGCACGAGCTCGGTGCGTCCGGCGCCGACGAGACCGGCGATGCCAAGGATCTCACCCGCATGAACGTCGAAGCTGACGTCACGGAAGGACTTTTCCGGCGACGATAGGCCGGAAACCTGAAGCACCGGCCGGTCAGTCGGTACTGGAAGTGTTGGGAATAAACGATCGAGAGAGCGCCCAACCATGCTTTCGACGATCGTACGCACCTGCGTCGAGCTGTCGGCAAATTCGTGAACCCGCTCGCCGTCACGCAAAACAACGATACGGTCGGTGATCTTCTTGATCTCTTCCATGCGGTGCGAAATGTAGATGATGCCGACACCCTCGGCGCGAAGCTTGCGCACTTGCTCAAAGAGAGCTTCCGTCTCGGCCCCGCCAAGGGCCGCTGTCGGCTCATCGAGGATCAGCAGCTTCGCGTTCAGCGCGAGAGCCTTGGCGATCTCGATGAGCTGCTGGTTGGCGGTCGACAGGCCCGCGACCTTGCGCGTCGCCGGAATGTGCAGGTTGAGCCGGGCGAGCTGTTCCTGAGCACGGCGAACCATCTCCTTGCGATCGACCACGCCATTCTTCATCGGCCAGCGGCCGATGAAGACGTTCTCGGCGATCGAAAGATGCGGCAGAAGCTGGAGTTCCTGGTGGATCAGCACCAAACCCTTATCGATCGCCTCGCGTGGGGTGGCCGGGGCATAGGGCTGCCCCAGCCAGGTCATCGTGCCCTCGGAGGGTGTCCGCGATCCGGCAATGATGCCCGATAGCGTCGATTTGCCGGCGCCGTTTTCTCCGAGAAGCGCAACCACTTCGCCGGGATATACGTCCAGGTCCACGTTTTTGAGAACCTGAAGCACTCCGTAGCGCTTGGATATGCCCCTGAGGGAAAGAACCGGCTCGGTCACGACACTACCTCCTCTGGATATCGACTGATCACGGATGGTTGGCGATGAAGCCAGCCACGTTTTCCTTGGTCGTCAGGGTCGCGTCGAGAAGCTGTACCGGCGGTACCTTTTCGCCGGCAACGAGCTTAACGGCATTTGCGACCGCATCGCGGCCCATCTTCTGCGTCTGCTGCGTAGCCGTCACGTCGAACACGCCCTTGCTCAGCGCTTCGAGCGCCGCGGTGTCGCCGTCAAACCCGCCGACGACGATTTTCTGGGAGGGATTGCCGACCTTGATCGCCTGGGCGGCGCCGAGCGCCAGAGCGTCGGCCTGTGCGAAGACGATGGAGATGTCCGGATTGGCCTGTAGCATGTTCTGCATGATCTGGAAGCCTTCGTCCTGGAACCAGTTGTTGGAATACTGTTCGGCGACGACCTTCACGTCCGGATTGGCCTTCAGTGAATCCGCGCATCCCTTCGAGCGGTCGAGCTCGGGCGTCGTGCCCTTCTGGCCATGGATGATGACCATCTTGCCCTTGCCGCCAGCTTCCTTGAGGATGTAGTCGCAAACGGCCTTCGCGGATGCAACCGAGTCCGTTGCAAGGAAGGTGTCGCCCGGCGCGCCGTCAGCGTTGCGGTCCACGTTGACAACCGGAATGCCTGCCTGCTTGGCGAGCTTCACCGGGACGGTTGCGGCTGCCGCACCTGCCGGAATGTAGATGAGGGCGTCAATCTTCTGCGTCAGAAGGTCCTGTACCTGGTTGATCTGTGTCGGGCCATCGCCCTTCGCATCGACCGTTACAACCTGAATGCCGCGCGCCTTGGCTTCGGCCTCGACGGCTTGCTTGATCTGATTGAAGAAGTTTGCCTGCAGGTTGGCGACGGCGAGACCGATCTTCTTGGCTTCCTTGGCCTGAACCGAGCCGAGCGAGACGGCCAGAACGGCGGCCGAGGTCAAAAGAATACGCGCAAGTTTCATTTTCTTTCCTCCATTTTGATGAACCCCTGGGTACCTCCCCATCGGGTCGTAGTCCGCTCCAACCTTTCGGAGAGGAATATGCTTGGCCCGCACGGCTCCCGGGCCGAAATCTCAAGCAGCCCGACGTCTGCGAATTGTCTCTGCGCCGACCGCCAGAACGATGACGATGCCGATGACGACCTGTTGCAGGAATGGGGAGACGTTGAGCAGATTCAGGCCGTTGCGAAGGACACCGATGATGAGAACGCCAATCAGCGTGCCGCCAATGCCGCCGGTGCCGCCCGAGAGCGACGTCCCGCCAATGACCACAGCAGCGATCGTGTCCAGTTCATAGCCGAAACCGCTGGACGGCTGCGCGGAGTCGAGGCGAGCCGCAAGGACGATACCAGCGATGCCAGCCAGGATCGCGCTCAGTACATAGACGAGAATCGTGACAATCTGCACGTTTATGCCAGCAAGGCGCGCAACCTCGGGATTGCCGCCCACGGCATAAAGCATGCGGCCTTCCGACCGGAAATGCAGAAACAGCCAGGCGATGAGCGCAACGGCGAGCATCAGAAAAACAGTTGCCGTCAACACACCGAAATGGCGGTCGATCGCCAGCATCATGAACCAGTCTGGAAAGCCGACGATCTGCTGCCCGTCGGTGATCATGTTGGCAACACCGCGCGCCGCCGACATCATCGCAAGTGTCGCGATAAAGGCGGGCACCCGGAAGAGCGTGATGACCAGACCGACGATGAGCCCGCTGGTCGCCGAGGCCAGCAATCCAAGTGCGATACCGGCGCCGAGCGGCAGGCCGGCGGTATTGGCCGTCCAGCCCATCACCATCATCGAAAGCGCAAGAACCGACCCGACCGACAGGTCGATCCCGCCGATCAGGATCACGAAGGTCATGCCGACGGCCATGATGCCGAGCACGGTGATCTGGTCGAGAATGTTCAAGCCATTGCGCAGCGACAGGAATGCGTCGGTGGTGAATGTCAGGAACAGGCAAAGAAGAAAAAGGCCGACAAGCGGCCCCGTGGCTCCAGTGAGCTTGCTGCGCCATGTCCCAGACGAATGAGCCCGGTCTTGGATATCTACCGCCACCATCGTTCCTCCTGCAATTGCGACGTTACCGTGATATTCGTTCATTCAAGAATAAATATTCACACATGGTGGAAAATTCGTAGCAACTTGACGAAAGCCTGTCAACTGTCGTTATAAAGCCTCATCAATTATTGAAACGCCGCAATGGGGCTTGACTAAACCGATCGCTGTGCAAAAATATCAATATATGAATAATTATGCACAGTGAGGGAATGTCATGGAGATTACCGACCTTGAGCGCATTGCTCGACAGATCCGTTTGCGCGACCTACAGGCCGTCTACGAAGCCGGCGCCGGTCATATCGGCGGAGAAATGTCGGTGATCGATCTTCTGGCAGCACTCTATTTTCGAGTGCTGCGGGTTTGGCCGGATAATCCGAAGAACCCCGATCGCGACCGCTTCGTCCTTTCCAAGGGTCATACGGCCTGCGCGCTCTATGTCGTGCTGGCAAAGCGCGGCTTCATCCCCGAAGAGGAAATCTCGTCCTTCCTCAAGCCGCATTCGCGGCTGAACGGCCACCCCAACTGCAACAAGGTTCCCGGCGTCGAGACCAATACGGGGCCGCTCGGACACGGGCTGCCTGTCGCTGTCGGGATGGCCAAAGCCGCAAAGCTTTCAGGTGCGCGCTACCACACCTATGTCATCACCGGCGACGGCGAGATGCAGGAAGGTTCGAACTGGGAAGCGATCATGGCGGCCGCCCAGTTCGGCCTCGACAATCTCACGCTTGTCGTCGATCACAATCGTTTCCAGCAGGGCGCGTCCCTCTCCGACACGAACGATATCGCCCCTCTACGCCCAAAGCTCGAGGCTTTCGGCTGGGACGTCACCGAGATCGATGGCAACTCTATGGCTGAAGTCGTTCCCGCGCTCGAGCGCCGCGGATCGCGCCCGCATTGCATCGTCGCCCACACGAACAAGGGGCACGGCATCTCGTTCATGCAGGACACAGTCGACTGGCACCACAAGGTTCCGAGCAAGGAACAATATGAAATCGCATTGGCAGAACTGTCGGAGGCAATTTGATGAACGCGCCCTTAAACACACCGAAGCTTCACGACTGCCGCGATGCCTTCGCCGCGACGCTTGAACGCCTGGCGGCCGAAAACGAAACGATCGTTGCCGTCTGCAACGACTCCGTCGGCTCCTCCAAGCTTGGAGGTTTCAAGTCCAAGTTTCCCGAACGCCTCGTCAACGTCGGCATCGCGGAGCAGAACATGGTCGGCGTTGGCGCCGGCCTCGCAAACGGCGGGCGGCTGCCCTACGTCTGCGGTGCCTCGCCATTTCTGACCGGCCGCTCGCTGGAACAGATCAAGGCCGACATTTCCTACTCCAATGCCAACGTCAAGCTCGTCGGAATCTCCTCGGGCATGGCTTATGGCGAACTCGGGCCGACCCATCATTCGATCGAGGATTTCGCCTGGACCCGCGTGCTGCCGAACCTTCCGGTGATCGCCCCCTGCGATCGCATCGAGACGGCTGCCGCCGTCGAATGGGCCGCAGGCTACAACGGTCCCTGTTTCCTGCGCCTGTCACGGGTCGGCGTTCCGGATCTGCTGCCCGAAGGTCACAAGTTCGAAGTCGGCAAGGCGAACCTTCTGCGCGAAGGCTCCGATGTCACGCTGATTGCCAACGGGACGCTGACCCACCGGATGATGAAGGCCGCCGAGATCCTGGCCGAGCGCGGAATCCAGGCTCGCGTCCTGAACATGGCAACTGTCCGCCCGATCGACGAGGCGGCAATCATCGCTGCAGCCAACGAGACGGGCGCAATCGTGACGGCCGAAGAGCATTCGATCTTCGGCGGTCTCGGCTCGGCCGTAGCCGAAGTCGTCGTCGACAATGCACCCGTGCCGATGAAGCGCCTCGGCGTTCCCGGTATCTACGCCCCGACGGGCTCGGCCGAATTCCTCCTCGACGAATTCGGCATGGCGCCCATAGCAATTGCCGATGCCGCAGGCGCGCTGCTCAAGCGCAAATAATCTGGTAGCAGATTGTATAAGCCGGGGCGCGCATCCGCCCCGGCCCTATATGTGAGGAGACGACGATGCGGGCAATTCTGGCAATCGACCAGGGTACCACCAATTCCAAGGCCGTATTGGTTTCCGAAGCTGGAGAGATCCTTGCCAGAGGCTCGGCCGCGGTTGGAATTTCCTATCCGCAGCCGGGCTGGGTGGAGCAAGATCCACGCAGAATTTTCGCTTCCGTCTGCGAAGCGATCGAGGCCTGCCTGACGAAGGCTGGCGAGGTCACCGTCGAGGCGGTCGCTATCTCCAATCAACGCGAATCCGTCACCGTCTGGGACGCCGAAACCGGCGAAGCGCTCGGCCCGGTGCTCAGCTGGCAGTGCCGGCGAACCGCTAGCGATTGCGAACGCCTGATAGCCGAGGGCCATCTGTCGCGCGTGGAAGCGCTGACCGGCCTGCCGCTCGATCCGATGTTTCCTGGCGCGAAGTTTCGCTGGCTTCTCGACCGTGCTCCAGCCGGCCGGCGGCTTAGGCTTGGGACCATCGACAGCTGGCTCATTCATTGCCTGAGCGGTGGCAGCCGGCATGTCTGCGATGCGTCCAACGCCGCGCGTAGCCAGTTGTTCGACCTCAAACATCAGAAATGGAGCGAGGAACTCGGGGAGATCTTCGGCATCGATGTCGGGCTCCTACCCGAGGTGCTCGACAGTTCAGCCGATTTCGGATCCACGCAAGGGCTGCCCGGCATTGCCGATGGCACGCCGATCCGCGCCGCTATCGGTGATAGTCATGCGGCGCTATTCGGCCACGGCGCCTTTAAACCGGGCGACGGAAAGGTGACCTTCGGTACCGGGTCTTCTGTCATGAAGACGCTGCCCACATTTATCGCACCGCGCAACGGCATCACGACGACCGTTGCCTGGCGGATCGGCGGAACGCCAACCTTCGCTTTCGAAGGCAACATCCTCGTTTCCGCCGCTAGCCTGCCGTGGATGGCGAAGATCCTCGGGCTCGCCGACGTTGCGGCATTGGTCGAACTCGCCGCAACCGCAGAACCGGGCGGCCCAGGCTTCGTCCCGGCTTTCGTCGGCCTCGGAGCACCCTATTGGAACTCGGAGGCGCGGGCTCTTTTTTCGCAGATCAACTTTTCCACGACGAGAGCGCAGATGGCGCGCGCCGTCACGGACTCGATCGCCTGCCAAGTGCATGACGTGATCGCCGCGATGCGCGCCCAAAGCGGAGGCGAGCTCGGCGCGCTCTACGTCGACGGCGGGCCAAGCCAGAACCGCTTCCTGATGGAAAGCGTCTCAAACCTCATCGAGCATGCCGTCATCCAGTGCGAAGCGCCGGAGGCATCGGCGCTTGGTGCCGCTTATCTTGCCGGGCTCTCGTTGGGTCTCTGGAAGGATCTCGACACAATCGCGTCCCTTCCCCGGGCCGTTCGGGCAATCACTCCCGAGGCTCGGGACCGTGCCGGTTTATTGAATACGTGGAATGATGCGCTCGCGCGCTCGACGGCGCGCCCGACACCGGCTAAGTGTGAATAAACATTCAAGCCGGAATTGCCCATGTCCCGCCTCAACGAACTCCGCCTGATTTCGAGAGTGGCCCAGATGTATCACATCGAGGGGCGACGACAGGCGGAAATCGCCCAGCATCTGAGACTGTCGCAAGCGACCGTCTCACGAATGCTGAAACGGGCGGAGGCCGAAGACATCGTGCGCACGAGCGTCATCCCTCCGGTCGGGACTTATAGCGAACTCGAGAGCGGGCTACGCGAAAAATACGGCCTGCCGGAAGCGATCGTCGTCGAATGCACGGAAGATCGCGATGGCGCGATCATGGCGCGCATCGGCGAGGCGGCAGCCCATCTGCTCGAATTAACGCTGTCCCCCGGAGAGATCATCGGCGTCTCGAGCTGGAGCCAGACGATCTTCAAGATGGTCGAAAACATCCATCCGCAGAAGAGCGCTCGGGCAAAATACGTCGTGCAGACGCTCGGCGGGATGGGCGACCCTTCCGTCCAGACGCACGCGACGCAGTTGACGACGCGTTTAGCCCGCCTAACGGGCGCCGAGCCCAAACTTCTTCCTGTTCAAGGCGTGACCTCCTCGCGCGAGGCGAAGCTCCTCATGCAAGCCGATCCCTTCGTTCGCGAGACGATGGACCTGTTTGGCAGCATTACGCTGGCGATCGTCGGTATTGGCGCAGTCGAACCATCGGAGCTGCTCAGCCGATCCGGAAACATCTTCTCGTCACGCGAGCTAGCCGATCTCGCCGAGGCCGGCGCCGTTGGCGACATCTCGCTTCGCTTTTTCGACAAAGACGGAAAGTCTGTGAAAACCCCGCTCGACGACCGGGTCATCGGCCTTCCGCTCGAAGACCTCCACGGCGTCGACCGCGTTATTGCATTGGCCGGGGGCGCGAAGAAGAGCGCGGCAATCGCCGGCGCGTTGCGAGTGGGCGTGATCGACACGCTGGTGACAGACAAATTCACGGCACAGCGGCTAATCGGCCAGGCTGACCAATACCAACCATAGTGTCCGCGGACGTCCGTCCTACCGCTGATTAAATTAGCCGCATTGATGGGATCAGAACCCACAACCCTGTTATTGCAAATGCTATCCGTTTGAAATTCTTCAGTAGGGCTTTGGTGCATCGATCGTG
>UBXG01000034.1 GCA_900469475.1 Hyphomicrobiales bacterium
TGGCGAACTCGATCAGGTTTGAGGAAAACATCGGCTTGGCCAGTCCAAAGCCCTGAAGAATATCGCATCCAAGGTCTCGAAGTATGGTTGCGTGTCCAGTCGTTTCTACACCCTCGGCTGTCGCCTTAACGCCGAGAGAATGCCCCATACCAATGATGGAGCCGACGAGTTCCCTTTGCTCCGATGAAGTATCTATGGAGCGGATAAGCCGCCTGTCGATTTTTAGGGTGTGAGGCCGGAGGTGTAAAAGGCTCATGATCGAGGCATGCGCAGTGCCGAAGTCATCTACTTCAATCGATATGCCAAGCTTGCGAATGTAGGCAAGGTTTTCCTCCATTTGCGCATCCAACTCGTCGAGGACTATTGATTCTAGAAGCTCGAACGAGAAGCGGCTAGCCGTTTCCGGATCTATACCGAGCAGGGTCTTGAGTTTGGGATCTTGCAAGCGTCGGGCGGAAACGTTGACGGAGCATTTTGGAATAGACACCCCGTCCTTTGCCCAAATCTCCGAGTCCGCCATGGCCTTTCGAAAGATCAAGTCGTCGATGTCGCCGACGATGTTCATTTCGTCGGCAATTTGGAGAAATTCACTAGGTGCAAGAAGACCGCGCGTTGGATGCTGCCAACGGACGAGCGCTTCGACGCCCACAATATCAAGTGTCATCGCGTCGAATTGCGGCTGATACATCGGAATGAATTCGTCTCGTTCCAATCCAACCAGGATCTCGTCCGAAATCTGTTTTAAGGTCACCACACGACTGCGAGATTTAGTTGAATAGAAGTCAAAGCGGTTCCGCCCATGCTCTTTGGCCTGATAGAGAGCGATGTCCGCATTGATCAGGAGGCTACGCACGTCGACGTCGCGACCGATTTCGCAAGCAATGCCGATGCTTGTACTGGAGCGACAGTCGATTCCATTTATGTTTACGGGTTTGCGCAATGCATCGACGATATTCTTGGATACCGCCTCAAGCGGCTCCACCGAACCGTCAAATCTGACGATCGCGATGAACTCATCGCCGCCAAGGCGGGCAACGAATTCATCGCTTCGAACGCTCGCCTTCAGTATCTTTGCTGTATGCTGCAGTAAAACATCGCCGACATAGTGCCCATAGGTATCGTTGATCTGCTTGAAGCGGTCCAAGTCAAAATGGAGCACAGCAGCGCCGCCACCGGTGGCCTTGCAATCGGCTTCAATGCTGATGATCTTTTCTTCCAGATACCTGCGGTTGGGTAGACCCGTCAGAGGATCATGCAGCGCAATGTATTCAATATGCTTTTTGGCGGATTCGAGTTCGGCGTTCCTCGCTTCTGCAAGTTTCTTGGCGTGCGCAAGATCCCGCTGGAGGGCGAGATCGGCGGTAACATCCCAATTCGCCCCGATCATCTTGCGATGGCCGTCATTGTCGATGAACGGCAGTGTTCGGGACCGAATGAAATGTTCCGAGCCGTCCCGAAAAATTACCCTATACTCATCCGAGAAAGGGATAAGATTAGCGACGTGGTGATCTACTTTCTTGAAGACCCGCTCCATATCATCGGGATGCAGCATAGACTCCCACAAGCCGCCAATCTTCACCTCAGATTGGTGCTCGACATCATATAAGCGGAACATGCCCGCGTCCCATTCGGCACTACCCAAGTCAAAGTCAGCCTCGAAAACACCGATCTTCGAGACTTCGAGTGCCAGTTTGAGACGACGCGATATCCGCTCAAGCGTCTCTTCCGAATTTTTTCTGGTCGTTATGTCGGTATCCGTACCCACGACACGGAGGGGGCGGTTGTCACTATCCCATTTGACGCAGCCACCGCGACATTCAATCCAGATCCAATGGCCCTGCCGATGCCTGTAACGGTATTGAAATACACAAGGACTTGCATCTCCTTGCCGCTGCTCGTGAATGCCATCTAAAACTGTTTGCTTGTCATCGGGATGAACTTGTTCAAGCAACTCATCCAGCGATCTTGGAACCGCATCCTCGGCCGACAGGCCGCGAATCTCGCGCCATATATCTGAGTAGCATGTTTCCTCTCGCTCGAGATCATGATCCCACACCGCAGTCCGGCTAGCGATCAGGGCGAAATCCAACGGTCTTTCGGCGCTCGTCTCCGTCGCGGTCCGAAGGAGATGCACGTCGGTCGGCACAAAACGCGCCAGCACCGGGCGCGGCAGCGCGGCTCCGTCGACGTTCGTTGCCAGCTCGATCAAGACATGCCAAGAGGAGCCGTTGTTGCTACGCAAGAAGACCTGCGCGATCCGGGTAACGCCGGGTATCGCCACTGCTGCTACGAGTTGCGCGTCGAAGATAATTCTATCATGGGCGTCTAGGAAGTCGTGGATATTCCTTCCGACGCGAAAGCCCGGCAGAAGTTGAGCGACATTCGCAAGGGCTGAGTTTGCCTCCATCATCTCGCCATTCGGAGCCAAGACAGCTGCCGCGAGCTCGGCGTCGGCCAACCACGCCGTAGCTGGAGA
>UBXG01000019.1 GCA_900469475.1 Hyphomicrobiales bacterium
GAACTGCGCGGGGCGGGAACGGGGAGATCGGCCTTCGTCAAGTTATTCATACTATCAACTCTCGCCATTTGTGATTTATATTCAGCGTGTTACCGCCAATTAAATCGATTTGCCTTTCCGTTTCACTATCAGTTTACGCACCGATGTAAAGCAGTTGCAACAAGCGAGTTGCGCGGATGCGAAAATTGCGGCGAAAGGTTTCCGGTGAATGCGAAAGAACTTGATTCTGATGATATTTCGGGTTCTTATTCGCGCATCGATCAAAACAAAAGCCGCGCAATACTCGTATTGCGCGGCTTTTTCTTTGTAATCTATCGGTGGTTGCTCGGCGCTATTGACAGCAAGATCATTTGGTCAAGAGCGTCATCTGCTTCGATGTTTCCGTGGCGATTGTCGTGAACGCCTTGAAAAGATCCGCCGCGCTTTGGGGTGTGAAGTAGTCCGAGGCTGAAGTAGCGCAGTACTTCAGCAAGGCTTGGCCATTTTCCGGTGCCATGAAGGCGATCGTGTACACATGGATGCCATTGCTGCGTGCCTTGTCGCACTGTGCTTTGGTATCCGCGTCAGCATTTGACACGTTGTTTTCGCCGTCGGTCATGAAAACAACGTACATGGTCGGATTTTTGACGCCGCTCTTATTCTTGTGCTGAAGTTGCTCGTTCGTCAGCCCGGCTGTCGCAGACGGTTTCGTCAACGCGTCGACTGCCGCCGTAAAAGCAGGCGCCGAATTCGTGGAACCTTTTGACGTCAAGTTGTTGACATATGTTGTGATGCCGCTGGTACCCCAGGCCAAAGCTGTCGCCGTTTGGGCGACGTTGTTATAGGAAACTGCCCCGGTGCGAACATACATCATGTTCGGGTCGGCCTTGTTCAGTTGCGCGGAGAGATTGGACGTCGCGATTTTCAGCGACTCCATCTTCGAGTAATAGTTGGTCTGCGTTGTGCAATAGGTCCCCCAGCAGTTTTTTTTGGTCGGCTGCTCGGCATTAACCGTGTCCGTGGCCTCGTCCATTGATCCAGAACGATCCAGAACGAAATACATCGACAGGGCATTCTTTTGGGTTTCGGTAGTCTTTCCGCTGGTTGACGTGCTGGACGCAGAAATGTTCAGGGAGGTCTGCCCGGTCAGGCGGGTCATGCTGTTCACGGGCATCGAATAGGATGCATTTACAACGACCGTGTAACCCGAATTTCCGGAGGAATCGGTCGTTTTTGTTACCGTCGTGCCGGTGCCCGCTTTCAATGAATTCGTAGCATCCGTATCACCGGCGAGATAATTCGACATCTGGCCGAGGACGAAATTGTTGGCGAGATCCTTGGCGGTCGTCGTGGTTGCACTGCCGTCCGCAAGCGCGGTTGCCGCAGTGAGCGCGGCGGCGTCCGTTGATTCCTGAAGCTGGCTGCGTGTCAGCGACATGTTCGTGACATCGACCGCCACACCACTCGCCACGGCCAGCACGGGCACAGCAATCGCCGTCAGGATGCCAAAATTTCCGGCTCTATCGCGTATAAGTTGTTTCAATGCCCAAAGTATATCAGAGCCGGCAATCATCATGTCCGCCTATTGGAAAGAGTTAGCTTCTCAAGAACGGCGGGACTATCGAATACAAATATTAGTTGAAGGTTTAATCGGTCAGTTGATTTTTAACAAACCATGTAATCTGACGCGATTTGCTTCAACTTTTTACTACTTTAAGTATATTCTATTTTAGTGGAATTACATCTACAGCCTGAACGGCTTCCTGATTGCCATAGCTCTTCAGAACGCCGATAACGGGCGCAACGTCCGAATAATCGCGGCCATAGGCGACGACGATGTGATCGGTGCCGGCGGGAATATTGTTGGTCGGGTCGAGCTCGATCCAGCCCGCCGTCTCGCCGCACCAGATGCGCACCCAGGCGTGCATGGCGTCGGCGCCCTCCAGCCTTTCCTTGCCGGGCGGCGGAATAGTGCGCAGAAAGCCGCTGACATAGCCGGCGGGAATGCCGAGGCTGCGAAGCGCGATGATCATGACATGCGAGAAATCCTGGCAGACGCCGCGCTTGAGGCGGAAGGCCTCCCTCGGCGTGGTGTCCACTGTCGTCGCCTCGGTATCATAGACGAAGTCCTTGTGTACCTGCGCGCAGACCGCATGGGCGATCTGCAGGGTCGTCAGATTGGCTGATTTCCATTGTCTGCTGTAATCCGCGATTTCCCTGGTGTCCGGCAGACGCGGGCTGCTGCCGAGAAAATGGTGGGGCGAAGACGGATCGATCGACCAGCAATCATTGATCTCCTCTGGCAGCTTGGCGAGCAGCGGCGAGAAGTCCGCCCCGACAGGCTGGCTCTCCACCTGAACACGCGCCTGCATGCGGATATCGAGCCTTTCATGGGGCTCGCGCACGAGGATCGAAGTTGCAGGATGCTGGAAGAAATCCGTGAAGTGGGATTGCTCGTCCGGTCCCGGCGTTATCTTCACCGAGCCCGCTATCAGCCTCTGCCGGTTGGGCAGGGAGAGCGGCATGAGGCGCAATATATGCCGCGCGCCGCTTGCCGGCACGTCGTAGATGTAGCCCATGTGAAGCGAGAGATCGTAGAGCATTCACGTCATCCGAGGTAGGTGCGTGCCAGCAGGTCAGACAGTCGCTCCAGTTCGCGCGCCAGCTGCTGGTAGACTTCGCCCGTCATTGCTTCGGGCGTCATTACTGCCAACCCCGAATGCAGACGCATGGCTTCGCGGAAGAAGGGTGACATCTGGCCGTTGACGTAGGCATTCGGCAATTGTTCGACCTCGCGGTGGATCTCGTTCATCTGGAAAAGGATCGAGCGCGGATTAAGCGGATCGAGTGCGAGCAGATCCGTCACTGTCAGCCGAGCGGTATTGACGTTGTAGCGGCGGCGATGGGTCATGACGCTGTCGCCGATTTCAAGCAGCATGTCGAGCGCGCCGTCGGGCGCATCGGGGCCGGACATATGGCCGAGCAGCCGGGTCATGTGCAGGCCGCGCTCGATATAGCGGCCGAGCGACAGGAAGCGCCAGCCGGTGAAGCGGTACATGTTTTCATGCACGAGACCGGCGAAGCCCGCGAGCTTGCGTAGCAGGATTGTCATGGCATGGCTGGCATCGTCGCCAGGCTTTACCCCTTCCTTGAAGCGGCGTGCCGTCTTGGCGAGATCGTTCAGCGCAAGCCAGCCATCGGGAGAGAAGCGATCGCGGATGTTGCTGGCCGAATAGACGGCGCTATCGATGTTGCGCAGCAGGTTTTCCGGCACCGCTTGCTTGGTATCGATGTCGATGGCGGCAAGATAGGCGCTGACATCGGCAAGCAGTGGCTGGTTCGGATCGGCGGCTTCGGCAAAACGCCCGTGCCAGGCGCGCAGGATGCGCAACGCACCTTCGGCGCGCTCAATATAGCGGCCGAGCCAGAAGAGGTTGTCGGCCGCCCGACTGGGCAGGCTGCCCGGCATGTTGCGGGTGAAAGTTTCTTCGGCCGGCAGAAGCGTGTGTGCCTCGACTGGCTTGTCGGAGACGATCCAGACATCGGCAGCCGAGCCGCCGGCCTGCATGGCAATCGCGGCCACATCGTCACCGCTGCCGATGCGGGCAAAGCCGCCGGGCATGATCTGCCAGCCGTTCTCGGTGCGGGCGGCGAAGACGCGCAAGCTCATCGGCCGCGGCGTGAGCTTGCCATTGACCCAGGCCGGCGTCGTCGAAAGTGTCACGACCTCCTGGCCCACCAGCTTGTTACCCTCGGTCGCCAGCCAGTCTGCGATCGAATCGCGGGCGGTGCTGCGCAGCGTCGAGCCCAGCACGGATTGGCCGTTATCATCGAAGAAGGGCATGCAGGAATAGGCCGGGCCGATGACCATCTTTTCGATATTGGCGGCGACATGTTCACGCTCGCTCTTCTGGCCGCACCACCAGGTCGCGATAGAGGGCAGCTTCAGTTCCTCGCCGCGCAGATGCCGGCAGATGGTCGGCATGAAGGCGAGCAGCGCTCGGGTTTCGAGAATGCCGGAGCCGAGCGCATTGACGATGGTCACCGTCTGCGCTCGCAGGGCTTCGACGAGGCCGGGCGTGCCGATATGGGAACGCTGATTGAGCTCCAACGGATCGGCGTAGGACGCATCGAGGCGACGCCATAGTACGCTGATCGGTCGCAAGCCTGCGACGGTGCGCACCATCAGCTGATCGTTGACGACGGTGATGTCCTCGCCTTCGAGCAGCATGAAGCCGAGGTAGCGGGCGATATAGGCGTGTTCGTAATAGGTTTCGTTGGCAGGCCCCGGCGTCAGCACGGCGACGCGGCCTTCGGCGCCGCGCTTGCCGCCGAGCAGGGCATCGCGGAACGCGCCGAAGAAGGAGGCGAGGCGATGGACCTTGGTTTCGGCGTAGATATCGGAGAAGGCGCGGGTTGTGGCGACGCGGGTTTCCAGCGCGAAGCCAGCGCCGGATGGCGCCTGCGCGCGGTCAGCCAGTACCCACCAATTGCCGTCAGGACCGCGGCCGACCTCGAAAGCCAGGAAATGCAGGTAATGGCCGCTTGCGGGCTTGACGCCGACAAGCGGGCGCAAGAACTCCGGATTGGCGGCAATTAAGGCCGGCGGCAGCAGCCCTTCGCTCACCAGTCGGCTGTCGCCATAGATATCGGCGATGACCGATTCCAACAGATCGGCGCGCTGCTGCAGGCCTTCGGAGAGAGCCTGCCATTCGCGTTCGTCGATGAGCACAGGGATATGGGAGATCGGCCAGTTGCGTTCGCTGACACCCGCTGTCCCATAAGCGCGATAGAAGACACCTGCATCGCGCAAATAGCGGTCGGCGCGGGCGAAGCGCTCGGTCAATCCCTCTTCCGTCATACGCGTCAGCGCCGAGAGGAAGTTTTGCCAGACCGGGCGCACCGCGCCGGTATTGTCGACCATTTCGTCGGCGACGCCGGGCAGCGGACGATAGGCAAAGACCGGCGCCTTGGCAGTGCCGGTCTTTACCTCGTCCCGTCGTTCCGTCGCCCGTTTTCTACCCATGCAAAGTCTCGTTTCAAATTCCCGCCGGACGCCTGAGGTCGAGCGTCAGCGGGAATTCCACCGATGCAGTCTCCGGTCTTACGGCATAACCACCTGCTGTATGCCCCCAAGGCTCGAAACGCGCAAGACGTCGCGCTTCTGCCTCGTTGCCATTGACGGGGAAGGTGTCGTAGTTGCGGCCGCCCGGATGGGCAACATGATAGATACATCCGCCGATCGAGCGCTGTGACCAGGTATCGTAGATGTCGAAGGTCAGCGGCGTATCAATGGGGAGCACAGGATGCAGACCGGAGGCCGGATGCCATGCCTTGTAGCGCACGCCAGCGACCGAGACGCCCGCCATTCCCGTCGGCGTCAGCGGTACGGGACGGCCGTTGCAGGTCACCGTATAACGCGACGGATTGGAGGTTTCGAACCGCACCTGCAGGCGCTCGACCGACGAATCGACGTAGCGCACGGTGCCGCCGATCGCACCTTCTTCGCCCATGACATGCCATGGTTCCAGCGCCTGGCGCAGCTCCAGCTTGCTGCCCTCGTATTCGACTTCGCCGCAGAAAGGGAAGCGGAATTCGAGCTGCGCCTGGAACCATTCCGGTCTGAGGTCGAAACCGTTTTCGCGAAGATCGCCGAGAACGTCGAGGAAATCCTGCCAGATATAATGTGGCAGCATGAAGCGATCATGCAGCGTCGTGCCCCAGCGCACGAACTTGCCATCGATCGGGTTGCGCCAGAAGCGGGCGATCAGTGCGCGCACCAGCAATTGCTGGGCAAGGCTCATGCGGGCATTCGGTGGCATTTCGAAACCGCGGAATTCGACGAGGCCGAGGCGTCCCGTCGGTCCATCCGGCGAAAACAGCTTGTCGATGCAGATTTCCGAGCGGTGCGTGTTGCCGGTGACATCGGTTAGAAGATTGCGGAAGAGCCGGTCCACCAGCCAGGGGAGCGGCTGGATGCCGCGACCTGGCGCCGGCACCTGAGCCAGCGCGATTTCCAACTCGTAGAGGCTGTCGTGACGGGCTTCATCGATGCGCGGCGCCTGGCTTGTCGGCCCGACGAACAGGCCGGAGAAGAGGTAGGAGAGCGAGGGATGGCGCTGCCAGTGCAGCACCAGGCTCTTCAACAGGTCGGGACGACGAAGAAACGGGCTGTCGTTCGGATTGGCGCCGCCAACGACGACATGATTGCCGCCACCGGTGCCGGTATGACGCCCGTCGATCAGGAATTTGTCCGTGCCGAGGCGCGTCTGTCGCGCCTCTTCGTAAACCGCCGTCGTGATGTCGACGCAGTCCTGCCAGTTCGACGCGGGATGGATATTGACTTCGATAACGCCCGGGTCAGGCGCGACGCGAATGACGTTGATGCGTTCGTCCTGTGGCGGCGAATAGCCTTCGATGTGAATCGGCAGCGCAAGCTCAGCCGCCGCATTCTCGGCCGCTGCCAGCAGTTCGAGATAATGTTCGATCTTTTCGACCGGAGGCATGAAGACACACAGCCGACCGTCACGCGGTTCGACAGAGATCGCGGTGCGGACGGCGCCGCCGATTTCGCCGAGCGTCTGTTCGACCCGCGATTGCGAGCTTTCATCCACCTGGAACGAGGCTTCCGGCATGGTGCGGCCAGCTGGCACGATGACGTCAGGCAGAGGCATGCGCGGAATGGAGGGATCGGCCGTGTGGATATAGGGATAGCGTGACGGCGGCACATAAGGCAGCGTGCCGAGCGGCAGGCGATAGCCGACCGGAGAATCGCCGGGCACAAGGAAAATCTTGCCGCGGCGTGTGCGCCATTTTTCGCTGACCCAGCGCGTACCGCCAGCGCGCGCGTTCCATGCCTGTATGGGCAATATGTAGCCGGTTGGAGTCGTCAGACCACGCTCGAAAACACGAGCGATACGGCTGCGCTCCTCGGGATCCTTGAGCTTCGAATTGGAAGGATCAACGTTCTCCGGCAGGCTCCCTTCCTTGACGATCCATTCCGCCGGGTCCTCGTAAGCCGGTTGCACCATGTCAGGCTCGATTGCCAGTTCCTTGGCAATCGCATTCAGAAGCTTGCTGGCGCTCTCCGAGTCCGCATCGGTCTGTGCCGTTTCTTCGGCGATCAGAGCGGGGTTCTGCCAGATCGGCCGTCCGTCCTTGCGCCAGTAAAGCGAGAAGGTCCAGCGGGGCAGGCTTTCGCCGGGATACCATTTGCCCTGGCCATAATGCAGGAAGCCGCCGGGCGCGAAGCGCTCGCGCAGGCGCCTGATCAACTGATCGGCAAGGTCGCGTTTGGTCGGGCCGACGGCGGCGGTGTTCCATTCTTCAGACTGGAAATCGTCGATCGACACGAAGGTCGGTTCGCCGCCCATGGTCAGGCGCACGTCGTCTTCCTTGAGGATCGCGTCAACCTTTTCGCCGAGTTCGTTCAAGGCATCCCAGCTTTCGTCGGAAAAGGGCTTGGTGATGCGCGGATGCTCGGCGACGCGGGCGACCTTCATGTCGAAATCGAATTCGGTATTGGCTTCGCCGAAATATCCGCCCGAGATCGGTGCGGCGTTGCGGTAATGCGGCGTGGCGGCAAGCGGGATATGGCTCTCGCCCGTCAGAAGGCCGGAGGTCGGATCGAGGCCGACCCAGCCGGCGCCGGGAAGATAGACTTCTGCCCAGGCATGCAGATCGGTGAAGTCGACTTCGGTGCCGGAGGGACCGTCGAGCGCCTTCAGGTCGGGTGTCAGCTGGATGAGGTAGCCGGAGACGAAGCGGGTGGCGAGGCCGAGATGGCGCAGCACCTGAACGAGCAGCCAGCTCGTGTCACGGCAGGAGCCTTTGGCTTTTTCCAAAGTCTCCTCAGGCGCCTGGACGCCGGCTTCCATGCGGATGACATAGCCGATCTCCTGCTGCAGCCGTGCATTGAGGCCAACGATCATGTCGACGGTCTTTTGTTCAGAGCGGTCGAGCGTGGCGAGGAAGTCTTTCAGCCGAGGACCAGGCTCCTCCGGCTTCATATAGATCGACAAATCCTCTCGGATCGTCTCGGGATACTCGAAAGGCCACTTCGTCGCTTCCTCTTCGACGAAGAAGTCGAAGGGATTGTAGACCGTCATATCGGCGACGAGGTCGACCTCGATCTTCAGTTCGGTCACCGGATCGGGAAAGACGAAGCGGGCGAGATAGTTGCCGTAGGGGTCTTGTTGCAGGTTCACGAAATGGTTTGCCGGGGTGACCTTGAGCGCGTGGCTCAGCACGCGCGTCTTGGAATGCGAGGCGGGTTTCAGACGGATGATCTGGGGACCGAGGCGAACCGGATTGTCGTATTTATAATGGGTGAGATGATAGATGCTTGCCTTAATCGCCATATGTCTCTTTGCCTAGCCCGCATCATTGTGCGGTGATTGCTGTTCCCATAGGCAGTGTGTGCAATGCAGCGAAAGAAAGCAAGGTGTCTCCAGGCACTTCGGAAAGTCCTGCAGTGGCATGCCAAACAAAAGCGGCGAGCTTTCGCCCGCCGCTTTGTAATCGATACCGTCGAAGATCTCAGCTTCTGCCGAACTCGTCGACGAGGCGGATGATGTCGTCTTCGCCAAGATAGGAGCCGGTTTGTACTTCGATGAGCTCCAGCAGGATCTTGCCTGGGTTGGCAAGGCGATGCACTTCGCCGAGCGGGATATAGATCGATTCGTTTTCGCGCAGCATCTGTACGTTTTCGCCGACCGTTACTTCGGCCGTACCCTTGACGACGATCCAATGCTCGGAGCGATGGTGATGCTTCTGTAGCGACAGCTTCTTGCCCGGCAGCACGAAGATGCGCTTCACTTGGAAGCGCTCGCCATTCAGCACCGAGGTATAGCCGCCCCAGGGGCGGTAGGAGGTCGGATGCGTTTCGGTGAGCTTGGCCGTCTTCTTCTCGCTTGCGAGCAGCTTAACGAGCTTGCCGACTTCCTGGCTGTCCTTGAGATGGCCGACATAGACGGCGTCTTCGCTGGCGATGACGGCGACATCCTCAAGGCCCTGCACGGCGACGTGCAGGCTATGTGACATGACGAGCGAATTCTTCGTGTTGACCAGCGTCGTGGCACCCGTCGACACGTTGCCGCTTTCGTCACGGCTGCCGACTTTCCACACCGCATCCCAGCTGCCGAGATCGGACCAGGTGAAGGGCGAGGGAACGACTGCGGCATTGGCCGTCTTTTCCATCAGCGCGTAGTCGATGGAGATGTCCGGGCTTTTTGCGAAATTATCGGCGTCCAGGCGGGTGAAATCGAGGTCGCGCGTCGATTTGGAGACCGCCTTGCTGGCAGCCTTTTCGACGTCCGGCGCAAATTCCTTCATCTCGGCGAGAAGCTGGGCGGCCGAGAACATGAACATGCCGGAGTTCCAGTAGAAGCTGCCGCTTGCCACCATCTCCTTTGCCTTTTCCAGGACGGGCTTCTCAACGAAACGCTTGACGGCATGTGCACCGGTCGAGAGCGCCTTGCCGCTTTCGATATAGCCATAGCCGGTCGCCGGTTCCGTCGGCTTGATGCCGAAGGTGACGAGCTTGCCCTGCAGTGCCGTATCGCGTGCCAGGCGTACGCAATCATAATAGGTCGCGTTGGCGTCGATCTCGTAATCGGAGCCGAGGACGTGCATGATAGCGTCCTTGCCGAAAAGCTCGGTGACGAGCGCGGCGGCGGCGGCAACGGCGGCAGCCGTGTTGCGGGCCACCGGCTCCAGCAGCACCGCTGCCAGTTTCAGGTCGAGTTCGCGGGCCTGTTCTGCGACCAGGAAGCGGAACTCCTCATTGGTGAGAACGATCGCCGCTTCATAGAGCTCGGGGTCGGCCACCCGCTCCAAAGTGTTCTGAAACAGCGTCCTGTCGCCGATGAACTGGATGAATTGTTTCGGGGCGGAAGCGCGCGATAGCGGCCACAGCCGTGTACCTTTGCCGCCTGCCATGATCACCGGGACGATTTTTGCCGCCATGCTTTGCCTCTCCTGGCCATCTCAATTGAAGCCGTCTGACGACGCACAACCATTGTGCGCCGACCATGCTCCTTCGACAATTTCCATCGCCATTGCGATGTTTTTTCTTAAAGCGCTAGCTCTGATACGTCGAGATCCTAAACATTCGACGACTTTAGTCCACAAGATCCACTGAAAGTGTGTCGCAGGCACCACTCTGCTTAAAAAAAGCATAAGTCATGGAAAGACTGCTTTCACTACAGATTAAGATAGCATTGCTTGTGAGTAATAATTTCAATGCTACATGGATCAAGCTTCCGCCCGGTCTTGCCGCTCATCCTGCGCCGGCGCGTGGTCGGGGCCGTTGCGTCTGTTGTACCGGATCGAAGACCAAAGCGAGATGCCGATCAGGGCTGCGCCGCCAAGGCCGGTGATGACTTCGGGGATATGCGTCAGCGTCTGCACGTACATGATCACCGAGAGGATCAGTATGGCGTAGAAAGCACCGTGTTCGAGGTAGCGGTAGTGGGCGAGCGTGCCCTTTTCCACCAGCATGATCGTCATGGAGCGGACATACATGGCGCCGATGCCCAGGCCGATGGCGATGATGAATAGGTTTTGCGTGAGGGCGAAGGCGCCGATGACGCCGTCAAAGGAGAAGCTGGCATCGAGGATTTCCAGATAGAGGAAAGCGCCGAAGCCGCCCTTCGCCGCAGCGCTCATCGTTCGCTGCGAGGCGTCCAGAAAGCCGGCCAGGACCTCGACGAGCAGGAAGGTCAGGAGGCCATAGATCGCGGCGTGCAGGAAGGTCGTCGCGTCATCACCGTCGAGCACCGAGGTGAAGATGAGGACCAGGACCAGCACGAAGGCGATTTCGACGCCCTTGACGGTCGCAAAATGTGCCATCCGCTTCTCGATGAAGCCTATCCAGTGCACGTCCTTTTCATGGTTGAAGAAATAGGTCAGGCCCACCATCATCAGGAAGGTGCCGCCGAAGGCGGCGATCGGCAGATGCGCTGCCTGCATGATCTCGGCATATTGCTCGGGCTTCGCGGCGGCGAGTTTCAGCGCTTCCCATGGGTTGATCCAGGCGGCGATGGCGACGATCACCAGCGGAAAGACGATCCGCATGCCGAAGACGGCGATGATGATGCCCCAGGTCAGAAAGCGATGCTGCCAGACCGGCGTCATCTCCTTCAGCTTGTTGGCATTGACGATGGCATTGTCGAAGGAAAGCGAGATCTCCAGCACAGCCAGGACGGCACAGATGAAGAAGGCTGTGGCAAGGCCGCTGAAGGTGCCGGTGGTGTTCCAACCCAATAGCGCACCGAGCGTAAGGCCGCCGACGGTTACGGCAAAGGCCCAGCCGAAATAACCGAGAACGGATTTTGAGGCGGCGGGCGATTTCATGGATGCGCCCCGCTGGAAATGGAGTGGATATACCCGGATTGCGCGCATAGCCGCATACCGAAGACGGCATGCGGGTCAGGCATGGTCAAGCTCATCATGGAAAGAAATCCGCCGGCTCATCTGCAGGCGGTACCGACATCGCGAGAGCGCCGTGAAAACTCTCGCCAGAGGGGCCCGGCACCAAAGTTCAATCCGCTGCCGATGTCAGGAAGGCGCGGAGATGCTCCATAGTTAGTGAAGTTAGGATGCAGGTCAAGAGTTGAAATGATGATGGGTGTCCTTGCCCTCGATAATTGAGAAATTCGGGGAACCAAACGGAAAAGGCTGCGTTTGGCTTTCGGGTGTCTTTGTGACCATCCGCCGCCGCGGCGGGGTCCTTACCCTTAACAACAGCGTTCAACAGGAGGAACTCCGATGAGTCCAGCACCCATTCACCGCGCGCCGCAGGCGTCAAAACCGGAGCTGACGGAACGGCAGAAAAAGGCAAGGCCCAATACGCTTCGCCAAGCCCAGGTCTTGCCGCCTCATCAAGTGGATCTGACACTGCATCCCGTAACCCATGAGGACGTGCACGTTCCCGCCCACGTCAACGGTTCGGACCTGTCCCGAGAAGCGCCAGGCGATGCAAATCATGGCAGAAAACAGAAAAATGCGCTGCCGCACTAACACAACATGACGGCGGCGCGATGATGATGGCTACTTGTGGCGAGGCGCTTTGCCATCGGATGTAAAGCTGCCGTTGAAGCTCATTTCCGGCGATTTGGCCGTACATTCGATGGCGACCGGCTTGCCAGCGTAAGGATTTGCGAAGGTGCAGGCGCCCTTTGCTGGGACTTGATTTGACATATCGTTGCCGGCACCCGTCGCGATAACGTCGATCGGCAATTGTGCGGTGCCTTTCTGGTTGCCGGGCTTGATGCCTTTTCCATTGCCACGGAAGCCGAGCATTTTGCCGCCGGATGTGAAAATGAAAGTCACGGAGCCGTCAGGTGCGGTGACGCTGGCGAGTTCTGCCTTGCATCCCTTGGAGGCATCGAGTTTGCCGACCACGAGCTTGGAACATTTTCCGCTGACCACGGTGGCGCCCTGTGCCGGAAAATTCTCGACGGTAGCAGCTGCGGTCTGTGTGGCGACCAGCGCTGTCAATCCAAAAGCAATGCCTGCGAATCGCATAAGAGAGGCTCCTTTCAAGCCCGTGCAGATTCGCCGATCAAAATGTGGCAGTCAACCCGAAGCGGTGCACAAGTCGAAAGCCAACAGACGACGCCCGGATTCAAGGCCGGGCACGTCGGAGTCCGATGGCAGGAATGCCACTGTCGTAAAGTCACTGCGGCCGTTAGGCGACGTTTCAATGTTGTTGTGCGGATTCCGGAACAAGCTCGCCGATCAACTGCAGCAGGGCATTCTGCCGATTGCCGCCCCCGGCCAGGAATTCATAGAGGGTCATGGTTTTCTCGCTGCCGCCATCGACGACATAATCCGCCTGGCGGATAACGTAGACCTCACCGCTCTCGGTGTCGCGGGCGAGATGGAACATGTACTCATCGCCATTGGGCTTGTGGTTCTTGTAGAACTGCCGCTTCATCACCGTCATCTCATCCTCCCGTATGATCGATGCGCTGATATGACAGTAGGATGACGGCGCGGCCGGAAGTCAAGCGGCTTGTAGCGGGAACTTGTGTCGCAGGCTCCGTTCGCCCCCGCAATCGCCGCGAACATCAGCATGTGATTGGCTATCTTCCAAAAGACTATTATTCTCGACCTGCGCTCGAATTTTTCGGGACGCGGCTAGTTGGAGATCGAAGCACATGAGAATGATGTTAGCGTTGGGAGCGATTTTGAGCCTGGCATGCGTCTCTGCCGGCGAGGCGCCTTCGAATTACCAGACCTACCATGGCGGCATTCGTGCCGATAGTGATCCGGTGGTGCTGGCGACCTATGAGAGGGTTCTCGATCGCTGCGAGCCTGAGGCTTATTCCTGGCACCGTGGCTCTCCGGATCCCAACAGTACCCCTTACTGGCTGGCTCTGCGAAATTGCCTCTATCGTCACGGCTTTGTCGATCGTGGCGTCTACGCCTATCCGACGACGGCGGTTTTGCGACATTTCCTGGATCGCTGACCGGGCTGCAATTCGCTTCAGGTCAAGGGGTATTTTTCGGTTTGATCCGCTTTGGGGATAACCGGACTCTGTCAACCGATAAGAAATAAAAAAGGCCTTTCGATTTCTCGAAAGGCCTTGCTTTTCAGCGAATTAGGATGGTGGGCGTGACAGGGATTGAACCTGTGACCCCTACGATGTCAACGTAGTGCTCTCCCGCTGAGCTACACGCCCATCCGATGGCGGCGCATAGATCACAAAACCTTGGTGGCCGTCAATAGGCTTTTTTTCGGTTTTGTGACGTTGCCGCCGAAAGCCCTACGCGGCAAGGAGTTTGTTGACTTCGTCGACCAGTTCGCGGAGGTGGAAAGGCTTGGAAAGGACCTTGGCATCCTTCGGCGCCTTCGAATCGGGGTTCAGCGCGACGGCGGCAAAGCCGGTGATGAACATCACCTTCAGGTCCGGATCGAGTTCGGTAGCGCGCCGCGCCAGCTCGATACCGTCCATCTCAGGCATGACGATGTCAGTCAAAAGCAGCGAGAACGGCTCTTCGCGCAGCCGGTCGTAAGCGCTGGCTCCATTGTCAAAGGACAAGACCTTGTAGCCGGCTTTTTCGAGTGCCTTCACGAGAAAGCGACGCATGTCGTTGTCGTCTTCGGCAAGAAGTATCTTCTGGGTCATCATCTCTATCGCTAATCAACTTTGTCTTGTTGGACTCGTCCAGCGTTTAGGGTACTGCGGCGCCGTAAACAAGCCGTGAATGGTCAGCCAAAACGCGCCATTCCAGCATTTGTTCGAAGCATAGGGGCATTCCACGAAAACGTCCTGCGTTTTCGCTGACCGGACATCCGAGAATCCGAATACGGTGTTTTGGATTAAGGCCATTTCGCTCAAGTTACTATGGACTTGCGGTCATGCAACTGGCAACATGATTATTGCGACAAGTTGTTGACATGGTAAAGACGTTGATGTCCGCGGAAATGCGTAGTTTCGAGATTTTCGAGGTATTGGAACCCGCTTCCCAGACGATACCGTTTGTCTACAGTTCACCGCACAGCGGTCGCATCTATCCTCCCGATTTCATCGCCCAGTCCCGCCTGCAGGGCATCGCTATCCGCCGCTCGGAAGATCACTATGTTGACGAGCTCTTCTGTGCGGCGAGCGCGCTTGGGGCGCCGTTGCTGCTCGCCAATTTCCCGCGCGCCTATATCGACGTGAATCGCGAGCCCTATGAGCTCGATCCGCGCATGTTCGATGGCGCGTTACCCTCCTATGCCAACATCAATTCGCTGCGGGTCGCCGGCGGCCTTGGCACGATTCCGCGAATCGTCGCCGAAAACATGGAGATCTATGCGCGCCGCGTGCCGGTCGAGGACGCGCTGAAGCGCATCGACACCATCTACAAGCCCTATCATGCCACGCTTCGGCGGCTGATCGCGCGCACCCATGTCAAGTTCGGCTTCGGTGTGCTGGTCGATTGTCATTCGATGCCGGGCAATATCCGTATCGCTGGCAGCAATGCGCGGCCCGATTTCATCCTCGGTGATCGCTACGGCACCAGCGCCTCGGCCGAGCTTTCGCGCGCCGCCATGCAGATTCTCGAGGAGATGGGCTTCAACGCCGTGCGCAACAAGCCCTATGCCGGCGGCTTCATCACCGAGCATTACGGCCGTCCGTCCCGCGGGCTGCACGCCCTGCAGATCGAGGTCAACCGTTCGCTCTATGTCGACGAGACAACGCTCGAGAAGCGCTCGGATTTCGACAAGGTCGCCGCCGCCATCACGCTCTTCATGAAGCGCATGGCCGAACATGTGGAATCCTACACGGGCGATCCGGCGCTGGCTGCCGAATAGCGATCACCATTCTCTCTAGCAAGCGTGGAAGGCCGCGGTTCTGCGCTGGCTGTTTCGCCGCGCCTTAACTCCAGACTCAGCAAAAAAGAACCGCGCTCGTGGCGCGGCTAAGTCTAGGGAGGAAACACCCAAGGAGGGTATTTACAGTCAGAAGACTGTAGCTGGATATTGATCTCGCACTGCACAAATGTCAAGCATTTTATTGCGGTGCAAAATATTTAGGCAAGTTTGAAAACTCTGCCTGATCGGCAGGCATTGCGCCCATTGCGTCATCATCCGGTTTGCTTCATCCGCTATATGCGCTATGGATCGCTCATCCCATCACCTAATCGGATTGACCATGCTTCCCGATCGCTCGTTCTTCTATCGTCTGGCCGAAGCGGCCAAGGCCGAAACCCTGCCGCGTTTTCGTGCCGGCATCGACGTGGTCAACAAGGAAGCCACGGGCTTTGATCCGGTGACGGAAGGGGACCGTGCCGCTGAAGAGGCGATTCGCGCGCTGATCGAGGCCGAATTCCCCGAACATGGCATTCTGGGCGAGGAGCATGGCAATGTCGGGCTCGATCGCGAGCATGTCTGGGTCATCGATCCGATCGACGGCACGCGCGCCTTCATCTCGGGCGTCCCGGTCTGGGGAACGCTGATCGGCTTGCAGAAGAACGGCCGCGCCGTCATGGGTCTGATCGATCAGCCCTTCACGGGCGAGCGCTATTTTGCCGATGGCAATGGCGCTACCTATTCCGGTCCGGACGGCGAGAGGCGGTTGCGGGTCCGCGATTGCGGCAGCCTCTCCAATGCGATCCTTTTTACCACCTCGCCGCATCTTTTCGCCGGCGACGAGCTTGCCAAATATCGCGAGATCGAAAGTCAGGTGCGCCTCTTCCGCTACGGCTGCGATTGCTATGCCTATGCGCTGCTGGCGGCAGGTCATATCGATCTCGTCATCGAGAATTCGCTGAAACCCTATGATGTCGGCGGCATCATTCCGGTCATCGAGCAGGCCGGCGGCATCATGACCACCTGGGATGGCGGCCGTCCGGAAATGGGCGGAACGATCATCGCAGCCGGCAGCCGCGCCGTTTACGAGCAGGCCCTGGCAGTTCTATCGCGCTAAGTCCTTCAGACTTCGGCCTCAATTTCATAGGCATTGGTCTCGGCATCGCTGCCGGGAATGAAGGCGTGGATCGCGGCAAGTGCCTGGTTGCGATAGACATCCCGTTCCTGCAGGATTTCATGCTTGGCGCCGTGAATCGGTACCAGCTGTGCGGCGCGGAAATAGCGCGACAGCCGCTCCTGATCGGCATAAGGCACGACGCCGTCGCGCGTCGGCGCGACCAGAACGGTCGGAATCTGGATCGAAAACAGATGTTCGGGCCTATTGACCCTTTCGATCGCCCGCAAGGCCTGCGACAGCCAGCGTGCCGTCGGCGGTCCCAGGGAAAGTTGCGGAAAGGCGGTGCCGATGCCGATGTTGCGCCGGTAGCGCTGCTCGTCCGTGGTCAACGGGTTTTCGGCAAACGGTCTTTCCTTGAACTTCTTGCTGAACTGCATGCGGCCCAGGCCAACGCCGCTGACCGCCCCGGAGAGGAAGCGGATAAAGCCGGGGGAGGCGCCGTGGCCGGTCAGGCCGATGAAGGGGGCGGACAGCACCATGCGCTCAATTCGGCTTGTAAGCCTTGGCGCGGCAGACAGGGCAATTAGTCCGCCCGTCGAATGGGCAAGCAGAAAGAAGGGCAGGCGTGTATCCGGCAGGACAATCTTGTCGAGGAAGGCGGTCAGATCCCGCTCATAATCGGAAAAATGGCGGATATGGCCGCGCAGCGGGTCTTTCAGCAGCCGCTCGGATCCGCCCTGGCCGCGCAGATCGAAGGTCGCGACCCACAGGCCCTTAGCTGCGAGGTCGCGGATCGTCTCGAAATATTTCTCGATGAATTCGTTACGGCCCTGCAGCAGCACAACGGTTCCCTTGGCAACCGGCTGCTCGCAACGGAAGACGGCATAGCGCAGCTTGCGGCCGTCGAAACTTTCGAAGAAACCTTCGGTGCGGTTTTCCGGCACCGGATTGTCTGCCGTGGAATAGAGGATCGAATCCATGACGGTGTCGCGCCTCGCTGACCAATGTCTCACCTCAAGGGGATAGCGCAGCCTCATGGAATTGCAACAGGTTTGTTGGCGGTTTCGGCAATCGAATCCGGTGTGCCTAAAGACGATAATCCTGCATCGGAGATTCCGATGATGCCATCGTTTTTCTCCGTTTCATCTTCTTGAGCAGCTTTGCGAATGTTCGGGCGTAGTCATCACCCGCTGGAATGAAAAGACATGCCAATCACTGAAATTGCGAATTCGAGAATTCTTATTGTCGGCGGCAGCTCCGGAATGGGACTGGCGCTGGCGCAACGCGCGCTTGCCGCTGGAGCCGAGGTCATTATTGCTGGGCGCGATCCAGATAGGCTGAAGCGCGCTTGCGCAGAACTCCAAAGCCCATCGGTTTCAGTTGAAACAGTCGATATCACGCAAGAATGCCAAGTCGCCGGTCTGTTTGAGCGCATCGGCCGACTCGACCATATCGTAAGCACCGCCGCCGATATTGAAGGCGCTTACGAGCTGCTGCCTTCGCTGGATCTCAGGGCTGCGCAGAGGGTCGTGGAAAGTAAATTCTACGGTCCGCTGCTGCTTGCGAAATATGGGTCGCCCTTACTCTCTGCCACGGGCTCCATCACGTTCACGTCAGGCATTGCCGCTTATCGTCCGGCCGCACGGGGGTCGGTGGTCGCCGCCGTCAATGCTGGGCTGGAAGGATTGGTTCGCGCACTCGCCGTCGAGTTGGCGCCCATTCGTGTAAACGCCGTTTCACCTGGCTGGGTCGATACGCCCATCTGGACGTTCGTTGCCGGTGATCGGAAAGAAGAAACATTGGGCGCGATGGCAAAACGGCTGTTGGTCGGACGAGTGGGACAACCGGAAGACATCGCCGATGCTATCAGCTTCCTGATGGGCAACGCCTTCACAACGGGAACGATACTGCATGTCGAGGGCGGACATCGGCTGATTTAGCGGATGCAAAGCCGGTGCTTGCGAACGCCAGTACAAGCTTCAAAGCTGGTGGTTGAACACGCCTGCGCCGCCAGATCATTACAAGCGAGGCTGTCCGCATCGGCCCTGGCCAGGGCATTTCACCGATTTCGCCACGATGGAGTGCGTCCGCAACGGCAAACCGCGGAACCAAGCTCGAGCCCGTACCGGCTGCCACGAGCCGCGCAATGGTGCCGATGCTGCCGACTTCGGCGGCGAGCTTCGGTGCCGCCGTTCCTGCCGCTTGGAATGCCTTGTCGAAGAGGTGCCGATAGACGCAGCCGACCTCGGTTGCCACGAAGTTCATCGAAGCAAGTGCTGCCAGATCGCTTGTCTTCGATGATGGCTTCTGTGCAGGAGGGGTAATGAGGATCAGGGGCTCCGTCGATATCGCTCGCTTTGCGAGGCGTTCATCGACCTCGCCCCTGTCAAAGCAGAAGGCGATATCGATCTCACCGGTTTCGAGCTTGCGCAATAGATCGCCGCTGCCGGCAATCTTCACCCGCAGATCGATATCGGGATGATCGTGCTGAAAGGCCGGCAACCATTGCGGAAGCTTGATGGAAGCAATGGTCTCGAGCGCGCCGATCGTCACCGTCCCAGCTGCAGCCGCCGAGACTGCTTCAACGGCCGTACGCGCCTCGCTGGCGATTGCCAATATTTCTTCGGCATAGGGTCGCAACGCCTCGCCAGCTGCCGTCAGCGCCAGGCCCGATCGCGACCGGATAAAAAGCGCCGTGCCCAATTCGGCTTCGAGCGACTGGATCTGATCACTCACGCTCGATTGCGCGAGATGGACCTCTTCGGCTGCGTGGGTGAAGTTCCGGTTCCGCGCGACCGCCAGGAATGTCTTGAGTAATCGGGGGTGCATCGAGCCGTGCCGTGCCAAACGAGTGTGACAAGCGTCATCTAATGCGAGACGACGCCAATACGAGTCAGGCTGCCACATCCCTTGTATCGACGTCAATTCGCTACGGGATGGCCAGCGGTATGCGCAATTTTATTGTGCCCTCGAAGGCGCCTGCTGCGTCAAGCCTTCGGCGCCGCGCGCCGTCGCTCCAGCGCGGTCTGGCGGATGATCTCGGCAATCTCGGGGCTGCTGCTCGAGAGCATCTGGAAATCCGATGAGTAGAGCGATAGCAGCGAGACCTCGGTCGCAGCGCTGACGGTTGCCGAGCGGGGCTCGCCGGTGATCAACGCCATCTCGCCGAAGAAGCTGCCGGAGCCAAGTTCCACCGGGTTCGGTGTGGCGACGCTGACGCGGCCCTCGACGATGAAATACATCTGATCGCCGGCTTCGCCCTTGCGGCAGATGATACCGCCCGCCGGCACGACGCGAGGTCTCAGCGCCCGTACGATCTCGATGAGGGCGCCTGAACCGAGCTTCTGGAACAACGGCACTCCCGCCACCAGCTGCCAGTTGCGCACGAAGTCCTGGCGGCGAACCTCTTCGTAGAAGCCGGTGGCGAGAATGCCGGCCCACAAAGCAAAGATGCCGATACCGCACATCATGACCAGCCCGGCAAGGGTGCGGCCGGCGAGACTTTGCGGGATCTCGTCGCCATAGCCCGTGGTCGACAGCGTCGTCACGGCCCACCACATTGCGAGGGGAATGCTGCCGAACTTGTCAGGCTGGACGTCGCGTTCGATGATGTAAGCGGCAAGCGCTGCGGCGAACAGAACAATGCCGAAAATCGAGGTGACGCCGATCAGGTTGCGTGCCTCCTTGGTCAGGACCCTGCCCAGCAGCCGGAAGAAGGTCGAACCGCGCAGCGGTTTCAAAAGCCAGATGGTGCAATAGAGGCTTTGATCGCGCCCGCGAATGAGAAGGAAAGCGGCCAAAGGGACCAGAACGGCAAGCATATCGACGGCGATTTCCGGTATCCTGCCGCGAACGTCCCTTGCGCGGTGCATGACCAGCGTCTCGATCAATTGCAGGACATAGACGGCCCAGATGCCGGCAAGCACGAGTTCCAGAATGAGCCTCGTTTGTCCGACGATATCAGGCGTCGTAAGCACCGCCACCGTCAACAGACCGATTGCAGCCAGAAGCGTATTCAGCGATGAGGAAATCTTCGAGAAAGAGAGCGCCGACATTTTATACCCCGGGCAATACCCTAGGGTGGGCAGCCACTTGCCCGAGAATAGGATGGCTTCGATCCAAACGTAAAGAGGCACATGGGCGCGCTATTTCATCCATAGCGCACCTGGCATCCGTGCCTTGCGCTGTTATCGCTGGCCGACCCCAAGCGGAAAGCCCTTGAAAGGCTTGATTTCCTTCAGCACGAAGGTGGTCTGCATCTCCTTGATGCGTGGCAGGCGACGCACCACAGACATGGCGAAATCGGCATAGCTGTCGAGATCGGCGGCCACCACCTGCAGCAGGAAATCCGCGTCCCCGGCGATACTGTAGCAAGCCACGACCTCGCTGAGTTTCAGCACGTCATGGGAGAATTCCTCGGCTTCCGCCTCGCTGTGGCTGTCGATCTTGACTCTGATGAAGGCAAGGACGCCGAGGCCGATCTGGCGCCTGTCGAGCGCGGCCGTATAACCCTGGATCACGCCAGTTTCTTCCAGCTGGCGCACGCGTCGCCAGCACGGAGATGTCGAGAGCCCGACTTCGGATGAAAGCGCTTGGTTCGTCAGGCGCCCATCCTTCTGAAGGGCGCCGAGAATCTTCAAATCGATGGGTTCAAGGGTGTCGGGCATATCTAACCTCTTATCTGCAAATGTGAGGCAGATTCTACCATAGTCTTCGAATGTACGGCAATGAAAGGCAAGATTATCCTTGGCGAGAGAGATATCCTGCGATCCCATTTGTCAACAGTAGCAGGTCTCCATGCTTCCCGATATCCGTCTTGCCATCGTCATCAATCCGGCACTGCCGCTTGGGCTGATCGCCAACACCGTCGGCGCTATCTCTATCGGGTTGGGCGCAAAGTTTCCCTCGCTCGCGGCAAGGCAATTGACGGACAGGGAGGCTCGTACCATCGACATCAGTTCGAACATGCCCGTCCCGATACTGCAGGCGGATGCGGAAACCATACGATCTCTGTTGCTGAAGACCTTGCCGGTGGAAAACGACCGCGCGATCGTTCCCTTTCCTGCCTTTGCCCGCTCGTTGCACGATTATAGGGAGTATGAGGTGACGTTTCCAAATCGCGATCTTGCTGATGAGGCGATCGACGGCCTCGGGCTGGCGGGGCCTTCGAAATGGGTGAAGTCGCTTACTGGGTCGCTGAAGTTGCTGCGGTAGTGTCCGCAAAGAAAAAAGGCCGGCTGGCGGAGATAGAGAGATCCGCTTCGCCGGCCGAGCAAGGACTGAAGAAGAAGGGACGATACACTTCAGTCATCGGACGATGGTCTTCCGATGGTTTGGAGATTAGGCCAGCCAGCCTGAACGGGTTCCGAACCATCCGTTCATCTGCGGTTCACGCGGTGATTTTCTGCAAAATGAGGGTTGCGGCACTGGGGGCTTGAACTCCGGAAAAGTGATCCCCATCTCTTTTTCGCGGGTGCCAAACGGGCTCGCAGAACCGTCCCGAGGTCGCCCTGAGTGGGGTCATGGGACAAGAATTGAAATCGCAATTGTCGCTCACAGGAGGACTTCCATGCGTCACGTAGACTTCTCTCCCCTTTACCGCTCCACTGTCGGTTTCGACCGTCTGTTCACCATGCTCGACAGCCTTGGCCAGCCGGATCAGGCCCAGACCTATCCGCCCTACAATATCGAGCGCACGGGTGAAAACACCTATCGCATCACCATGGCCGTTGCCGGTTTCGATGAAAAGGAACTGAGCATCGAGGCCCACGCCCATGTCCTTCAGGTCAAGGGCGAAAAGAGCGAAGAGCCGGCTGAAACCAGCGAATATCTCTATCGCGGCATCGCCAAGCGTGCCTTCGAGCGTCGTTTCCAGCTTGCCGACCATGTCGAGGTTCAGGCCGCTTCACTGAAGAACGGTCTGTTGCACATCGATCTGCTGCGCAACATTCCCGAAGCCATGAAGCCCCGCCGGATCTCCATCGCGGCCGAGCCCGTGGAAACCCCGAAGGCCATCGAGGCTCACATCAACTAAGTATAGCTGGCGGATAAGCCGCCCAGTTCCTGATCCTCTCAAGATCAAAAGAAGCGGCGCTCCATCTCGGGGCGCCGCTTTCGTTTGCGTGGTGTCAGAGGGCTCAGGCCGCGTTGGTGGCTTCGCCGGACTTTGCGCCAGCCTTTGCAGCCTCGCGCCGCTTGGCGGCGTCGGCATATTTCTGGGCAAGCACCGCGCACGTCATCAGCTGGATCTGATGGAACAGCATGAGTGGCAGCACGATGGCGCCGATGCTCTGGCCGGCGAAGATAACGTTGGCCATAGGCACGCCGCTTGCCAGCGACTTCTTCGAGCCGCAGAAGGTGATGGTGATCTCATCGGCCTTTTCAAAACCCAGGGCCCGGCTGCCGAACATGGTGATGCAAATCACCATCGCCAGGAGCACCGTGTTAGCGATGATGACTGTGACGATATCGAGGACGGAGAAGGTATGCCACAGTCCTTCTACCACGGCCTCGCTGAAGGCTGAATAGACGACCATGAGGATCGAGCCGCGATCGACCGGCATCAGGATCTTCTTCTTCGAACGGATCCAGTCGCCGATCCATGGCTGCAGCAGCTGGCCGGCGATGAAGGGGGCGAGCAGCTGCAGCATGATCTGCCACAAAACATCCCAGGAAAAGCCCCCGCCCTGGCCGCCGACCGAAAACAGGACGCCGACGAGCAGCGGCGTCAGGAACATGCCGAAGATGTTGGAGGCCGACGCCGAGCAGATGGCTGCTGGCACATTGCCGCCGGCGATGGACGTGAAGGCAATAGAGGACTGCACGGTCGACGGCAGCACGCTCAAAAACAGCATGCCGGTATAGAGCGATACGGGCAGGATGCTGTTCGGAACGATTTGACCCATGGCCAGCACCAGCAGCGGAAAGATGCCGAAGGTCGTCAAAAGGATGACGAGATGCAGCCGCCAGTGCAGCATGCCGGCGATGACGACATCGCGCGACAGGCGCGCGCCATGCAGGAAGAACAAAAGGCCGATAGCGACGTTGGTGGCAATGCCGAAATAATGAGCGCTGGTCCCCTGCACCGGAAAGAAGGATGCCGTCAGGACGGTGAGCACCAGCAGCATGGTGAAGGTGTCTGGAAGAAAGCGGCGCATCGTGCCTACCCCGATCGCATTGCAGTTTTTAGGATTACTCCTTGCAGATAGACCTATTGCGATACACGATGCAAGGAATAACAGTTATCGTAATACAGGATAAGCCATGCTTGATCTCACACAGCTACGCAGCTTCGTCGCCGTCGAGCAGATGGGCAGCTTCACGCTTGCCGCGGAGCGGTTGGGGCTCGGGCAATCGACCGTCAGCCAGCATATACAGCGGCTGGAAGCAGAGCTCGGGCGAAAGCTTTTGGCGCGCGATACGCATCGTGTCGTCCTGACTGGTGATGGCGAGGCGCTACTCGGCCATGCGCGCCAGATGCTGTCGATCGAAGCGGAGGTGCAGCAGCTTTTTGCCGGCAACAGCCTGCGCGGCAGTCTCCGGTTCGGGGTTTCCGAGGATTTCGTCACCAGCCAGCTCCCGGACGTATTGGAGGAGTTCGTGCGTTCGCATCCCTCCGTCGATCTCGAGCTGACGGTCGCGCTCAGTGGCGTGCTCTATGAAATGCAGGATAATGGCGATCTCGATCTGGTGCTCGCCAAGCGCCGGCTCGGCGATGCGAGGGGCAAGCTCGTCTACCGCGAGCCGCTGGTCTGGCTGGCGCGCGACCCGGATCGCATCCGCAAGCTTGCGGGACCGTTGCCGCTGATCGCCTTTCCCACACCGAGCGTTACGCGCGCGGTCGCGCTGGAGGCACTACGCCGGCAGCAGATGCCCTGGCGCATCGTCTGCACCTGCGGCAGCCTGAGCGGCCTGACAGCGGCGGCGCGCGCGGGCATGGGTGTTCTCGTGCAGCCGAAAAGTATGGCGCCGGCTGGATTGCTGGAGATCGCGCCGGGCTGGCTGCCCGTCCTCGAAGATGTCGAATTCGTCCTCGTGCCGCGCAAGGGGGCGGACCAACTTCTGGTTAACGCGCTCTCTGACGACATCCTCTCCAAGGTCCGGGGCCCCCGATCAAACTAACGACGAAATCGCCTATCAGCGATCATGGAAAGTCGTTTCCCATCATGCAGAAGGGATCCGGATTTATTTTGCCGGCTGATTTATTCTGCGCCCGTTTTCAGGCGGAAGTCAGCTTCCTCTGCTATCTCAGGTGGTGATGGGGGAGTTGCGGAGGAATAGCCGTCCGATGATATACGGTGCCATCTTCATTTCCGGACTTGTCGCCTGCGTCGTGGCAATGACGATGACTATACACAACGCACCGGCATCCGATCGCGACGATCTATCGAACTTCGCAATGATCGCCCATCGGAATCAAAACTGACCCTTTCTGGCATTGTGAGCGCCGTCCGGCCATGAAGTCGGCTCCGGCGCTCTTTTCATGCGGTCAACCCAGGCAAGCAAGGAAATTTCCCACATCGGCCTCGGTGGTGGCGAAGCTGGTCACGAGGCGGATCAGCGTTTCATCGCTGCCGACGAGATCTGGCTGCGATTCCGGGATCGGCCATTCGTAGAACTTCGCTCCCTTGTCTTCGGCCGCCTTGGCTGCGGATTTTGGGATGATCGCAAAAACCTCGTTCGAGGCAGTCGGCCACGCGAGACGGGCGCCGTGAACCTTTTCGAGACCAGCGCGCAGCCGATCGGCCATCTCATTGGAATGGCGGGCGAGATCGAGCCAGAGGCCGTCCTGGAAATAGCCGTCGAACTGGGCGGCGATGAAGCGCGATTTGGAGAAGAGCTGGGCGGCGCGCTTGCGGATGAAATGCATCTCCTTCGCCTTCTCAGGATCGAAGACCACGATCGCCTCGGCGCACCAGCAGCCGTTTTTGGTGCCGCCGAAGGAGAGGATATCGACGCCGCGCTTCCATGTCATCTCGGCCGGCGTCGTGCCGAGCGCGACGAGGGCGTTGGCGAAGCGCGCGCCATCCATATGCAGCGGCAGGCTGTTCGCCTTGGCGATGGCGGCGATGGCGTCGATCTCATCCAGCGAATAGACCGTGCCGATTTCCGTCGCTTGCGTGATCGTCACGGCGGCGGCGCGGCCGTGATGCACGGCATCCTGCGGGAAGCGTGCAATTTTTGCAGCAAGGGCCTCGGGGTCGATCTTGCCCGCGTCACCCTTGACGGTTGCCAGCCGCGCGCTGCTGAAGAAGTCCGGTGAACCGCATTCGTCCTCGGCTACATGCGCCTCGCTGTGGCAAAAGGTGATGCCACCCGGCTTCTGGACGCTGGCGAGCGACAGGGAGTTGGCGGCGGAGCCCGTGGCAACGAAGAATACGGAGACTTCGCGCTCGAATATCTCTGAAAACTTTGCCTCGACCTTCTGATCCAGTTCGCTCAAGCCATATGCTGTCGCAAAGCCTCCCGCCTCTGCGAGAAGACGTTCAGCGATCTTGGAATGGGCGCCGGCCCAATTATCGGAGGCAAAAAACATGAAGGTACACCAATTATAAGGAGTGAATTGCGGGAGAGATAAATAGTGCGGGGCGGACATTACGCCAATGCAAAAACCTATCAAGCGCATGAGTTTGAAGAATGCATCACAGAAATTGATCTACGCAATCAACAAATAAAATGATGCGCTGCAGCGAAACTTTATTGCTTGATTTATGCAACAAAGGCAATCTTACGTCTTCGGTTGACGAAATTTTGCCGTTTTGCTCTTGCGAAGGCAGAAGCTTTCTGGCATAGAGCTGATGAATTAGGACAGGGTTGCTGTCCTATTTTGGCCGCCAAGGCCGAAGATGCGCTAAGGGTCCTGACGATGTCGGGATTTCGAGCTATAGTTACCGGGAGCATGTCCCTTCCAGCCTTTCGGGCAGTGGGCAATGCGGCGGTGGAATGGCAGGACGCGAAACGCTGACGACGGGCTCCACTTAAAGGAGCCGCGGTTCGCGGCCGGATCTTCACAATGCAACAGCGCAGTCGCGCGTCGGCCTCGGAAACGGACCGCGCGGGACGAAGGAGCGCCCGCGATGCGGGCCTTATCGGAGGGAAGACCATGACGAACAGGACGACGTTGACGAGTTTTGACCAGACCGCTGCAGTGAATGCTGCCGTGACGGCCAAGACGTCGAAACGCGCTGTCGGCTTCCCGCCGAAACAGGGCCTTTATGATCCCCGCAACGAGCATGACGCCTGCGGCGTCGGCTTCGTTGCGCATATGAAGGGTCAGAAGTCGCACCAGATCGTGCGCGACGGCTTGTTCATTCTCGAAAACCTGACGCATCGCGGTGCTGTCGGCGCCGATCCGCTGATGGGCGATGGGGCCGGCATTCTCGTACAGATTCCCGACCGCTTCTTCCGCGAGGAGATGGCCAAGCAGGGCGTCGTCCTGCCGAAGGCCGGCGAGTATGGCGTCGGCCATTTCTTCCTGCCGCGCGACGAGGCGCTGATCGAGCACTTCAAGACTGCGATCAAGCAGGTTGTCGCCGAGGAAGGCCAAGTGCTGCTCGGCTTCCGCGATGTGCCTGTCGATAACTCTTCGCTGTCGAAGGCGCCTGACATTGCCGCCACCGAGCCGCACCATGTACAGGTCTTCATCGGAGCCGGCCGCGATGCCGGCACGAACGAGGAGTTCGAGCGTCGTCTCTTTACCCTGCGCAAGGTGATCTCCAACCGCATCTATGCGGAATACGAGGGCGAGGAGAGCAGCTTCTACCCCGTCTCGCTGTCGAGCTCGACCATTGTCTACAAGGGCATGTTCCTCGCCTATCAGGTGGGCGCCTATTATAAGGACCTCTCCGACCCGCGTTTCGAGACGGCGGTTGCTCTCGTGCACCAGCGTTTCTCGACGAACACCTTCCCGTCGTGGAAGCTTGCGCATCCCTACCGCATGGTCGCGCATAACGGCGAAATCAACACGCTGCGTGGTAACGTCAACTGGATGGCAGCGCGCCAGGCATCGGTGTCCTCGCCGCTGTTCGGTGACGATATCTCCAAGCTCTGGCCGATCTCCTATGAGGGTCAGTCCGATACGGCCTGTTTCGACAACGCGCTCGAATTCCTCGTGCGTGGTGGATACTCCCTTGCGCACGCCATGATGATGCTTATCCCCGAGGCGTGGGCCGGCAACCAGCTGATGGCTCCGGAACGCAAGGCATTTTACGAGTATCATGCCGCCTTGATGGAGCCATGGGATGGTCCTGCCGCCGTCGCTTTCACAGACGGCAAGCAGATCGGCGCGACGCTCGACCGTAATGGCCTGCGTCCGGCCCGCTATCTCGTCACCAATGATGACCGCATCATCATGGCGTCCGAAGCCGGCGTTCTGCCTGTCGAGGAAGAGAAGATCATCCAGAAGTGGCGCCTGCAGCCGGGCAAGATGCTGCTGATCGACATGGAAAAGGGCCGCATCATCTCCGACGACGAGGTGAAGTCGGAACTTGCCAGCAAGCATCCCTATCGCAGCTGGCTGAACCGCACGCAGCTGATCCTGGAAGACCTGAAGCCGGTCGAGCCGCGCGCGCTGCGCCGCGACGTGTCGCTGCTCGATCGCCAGCAGGCTTTCGGCTATACGACCGAGGACACCAAGCTCCTGATGTCGCCGATGGCGACGACGGGTCAGGAAGCCGTCGGCTCCATGGGCACGGATACGCCGATCTCGGCCATGTCCGACAAGCCGAAGCTGCTTTACACCTACTTCAAGCAGAACTTCGCGCAGGTGACGAACCCGCCGATCGATCCGATCCGCGAGGAACTCGTCATGAGCCTCGTGTCGTTCATCGGCCCGCGCCCGAATCTGCTCGATCATACCGGCATGGCCAACGCCAAGCGTCTGGAAGTGCGCCAGCCGATCCTGACCAACGGTGATCTCGAAAAGATCCGCTCGATCGGTCACACTGAGGATCGCTTCGACACCAAGACGCTCGACTTCACCTATGATGTCGAACGCGGCGCCGAAGGCATGCCCGAGATGCTCGACCGCCTCTGCGAGCGGGCGGAAGCGGCCGTTCGCGGCGGCTACAACATCATCGTGCTTTCCGACCGTCAGATCGGACCGGACCGCATCGCGATCCCGGCGCTGCTGGCGACGGCAGCCGTGCACCATCACCTGATCCGCAAGGGCCTGCGCACCTCGGTCGGTATCGTTGTCGAAACCGGCGAGCCGCGTGAAGTGCATCACTTCTGCCTGCTCGCCGGTTACGGCGCCGAGGCGATCAACCCGTATATGGCGTTCGACACGCTGCTTGATATGCATCAGCGCGGCGAATTCCCGAAGGAAGTGGATGCGACCGAAGTCGTCTACCGCTACATCAAGGCGGTTGGCAAGGGCATCCTCAAGGTCATGTCGAAGATGGGCATCTCGACCTATCAGTCCTATTGCGGCGCGCAGATTTTCGATGCCGTGGGCTTGCAGCAGGAGCTGGTCGACAAGTACTTCTTCGGCACGGCGACCATGATCGAAGGCATCGGCCTCGAAACGATCGCCGAGGAAACCGTTGCCCGTCACAAGGCTGCTTTCGGCCGCGATCCGCTGCTCGCAAGCACGCTCGACATCGGTGGCGAATATGCCTACCGCATGCGTGGCGAAAGCCATGCCTGGACGCCCGATGCTGTGGCTGCCCTGCAGCATGCCGTGCGCGGGAATGCCGAGGATCGCTATCGCGAATTCTCTGAAATGGTCAACGAGTCGGCGCTCCGGATGAACACCATCCGTGGCCTCTTCAAGATCAAAGGTGCGGAAGCGCTCGGCCGCAAGCCGATCTCGATCGATGAGGTCGAACCCGCTGCCGATATCGTCAAGCGCTTCTCGACGGGCGCCATGTCCTTCGGCTCCATCAGCCGCGAGGCGCATACGACGCTGGCGATTGCCATGAACCGCATCGGCGGCAAGTCGAACACCGGCGAAGGCGGCGAGGAATCCGACCGCTACATGCCGCTCTTCGACGGCTCGCCGAACCCGGAACGTTCCGCCATCAAGCAGATCGCCTCCGGCCGCTTCGGCGTGACGACCGAATATCTGGTCAATGCCGACGTGCTGCAGATCAAGGTGGCGCAGGGCGCCAAGCCCGGCGAAGGCGGCCAGCTGCCCGGCCACAAGGTCGATGCTACGGTTGCCAAGACCCGGCACTCGACGCCGGGCGTCGGCCTGATCTCGCCGCCGCCGCATCATGACATCTACTCGATCGAAGATCTGGCGCAGCTGATCTACGACCTGAAGAACGTCAACCCGACCTCGGATGTCTCGGTCAAGCTAGTTTCGGAAGTCGGCGTCGGCACGGTTGCCGCCGGCGTTGCCAAGGCGCGCGCCGATCACATTACCGTCTCGGGCTATGATGGCGGCACCGGCGCTTCGCCGCTGACCTCGCTGAAGCACGCCGGTTCGCCCTGGGAAATCGGCCTTGCCGAAACCCAGCAGACGCTTGTCCTGAACGGGCTGCGCTCGCGCATCGCCCTGCAGGTGGATGGTGGTCTTAAGACCGGCCGTGACGTCATCATCGGCGCGCTGCTCGGCGCCGACGAATTCGGCTTCGCCACCGCGCCGCTGATTGCGGCCGGCTGCATCATGATGCGCAAGTGCCACCTCAACACCTGTCCGGTTGGCGTCGCCACCCAGGATCCGGTGCTGCGCAAGCGCTTCAAGGGCGCGCCGGAGCATGTCATCAATTACTTCTTCTTCGTGGCTGAAGAAGTACGCGAGATCCTCGCCTCGCTTGGCGTTGCCAAGCTGGACGAGATCATCGGCGCTTCCGAGCTTCTGGAAAAGGACGACATGCTCGCTCACTGGAAGGCGAGGGGCCTCGACTTCAGCCGCATCTTCCACAAGGTCGATGCGCCGAAGGAAGAGACCTACTGGACGACAGTGCAGAAGCACCCGATCGACGACATTCTCGACCGCAAGCTGATCGAGAAGGCAGAGCCGGCGCTTTCTTCGAAGACGCCCGTCGCCTTCGAAGTCGACATCAGGAATGTCGATCGTTCGGCCGGCGCCATGCTGTCGGGCGCGGTTGCCAAGCGCTATGGTCATCGTGGCCTGAAGGATGACACGATCAATGTCACCCTGAAGGGGACGGCGGGCCAGTCCTTCGCGGCCTTCCTGGCACGGGGCGTCACCTTCAATCTGATCGGTGACGGCAATGACTATGTCGGTAAGGGCCTTTCGGGCGGCCGCATCATCATCCGCCCGCCGGAAAACTCGAAGATCGTTGCTGAGCACTCGATCATCGTCGGCAATACCGTGCTTTACGGTGCGACCGAGGGCGAGTGCTACTTCCGCGGCGTCGCGGGCGAGCGCTTCGCGGTCAGAAACTCGGGCGCGATCGCCGTCGTCGAAGGCGTAGGCGATCACGGTTGCGAATACATGACCGGCGGCGTCGTCGTGGTGCTCGGCGAAACCGGGCGCAACTTCGCGGCCGGCATGTCGGGCGGCGTGGCCTATGTGCTCGACGAGAAGGGCGATTTCGCCCGCCGCTGCAACATGGCGATGGTCGAGCTGGAGCCGGTTCCCGAGGAAGACGAGCTGCTGGAGAAGCTGCATCATCATGGTGGCGACATCATGCACAAGGGACGTGTCGACGTCTCCGATGACATGACGCGCCACGACGAAGAGCGTCTCTTCCAGCTGATTTCGAACCACTTCCACTATACGGGCTCGACGCGAGCCAAGGAGATCCTCGATCACTGGGCCGATTACCGCCCGAAATTCCGCAAGGTCATGCCGGTCGAATACCGCCGCGCCCTTGAGGAAATGGAGCGCAGCCGGATGAGCGTGGCGGCGGAGTAATCCGCCCCGGTTCTGAAACCAGTCGAGGGTTTCGCCTCGCATTGCGATCGCCGTCATGGCGGTCGCGACTGTCGAATAGCGGAATCGGATTTGAATTAAAGTGCCGGACAGGGAAACCGAGATGACCCTCAGGCACGGGAGCCAGGAGCTCCTCTTTTTGAGTGAGGAAACGAAAGCATGGGCAAGGTAACAGGCTTCTTGGAAATCGACCGGCAGGTGGCGAAGTATCAGCCGGCGTCGGATCGCATCCGGCATTTCCGTGAATTCACGATCCCCATGTCGGACCAGGAAGTGCAGAAACAGGCAGCCCGCTGCATGGACTGTGGCATTCCCTATTGCCACGGCCCGACCGGCTGCCCGGTGCACAACCAGATCCCCGATTGGAACGACCTCGTCTACAACAACAATTGGGAGCAGGCGATCCACAACCTGCATTCGACCAACAACTTCCCGGAATTCACCGGCCGCGTCTGCCCCGCACCCTGCGAGGAAGCCTGCACGCTGAACCTGGAAGATGCCCCGGTCGCGATCAAGACCGTCGAGCAGGCGATTGCCGACAAAGCCTATGAGCTCGGCTTCATCCGGCCGCAGCCGGCAACGGTTCACACCGGCAAGAAGGTCGCAATCATCGGCTCCGGCCCTGCCGGCATGGCTGCCGCTCAGCAGCTTGGCCGCGCAGGTCACGACGTCCACGTCTACGAGCGCGAAAGCAAGCCGGGCGGCCTGCTGCGTTATGGTATCCCGGATTTCAAGATGGAGAAGAACTTCATCGATCGCCGCGTCGAGCAGATGAAGGGCGAAGGCGTCACCTTCCATTGCGGCGTCAATGTTGGCGTCGATGTCAAGGTCGAACAGCTTCTGGCCGACCATGATGCCGTGCTCTATTGCGGCGGCTCGGAAACCCCGCGCGAAGCTGGCATTCCCGGCACGACGCTCGCCGGCGTTCATGACGCCATGCCCTATCTCGTGCAGCAGAACCGCCGCGTCGGCCGCGAAAACATCGACAGCGTCGGCTGGCCCGCCGACCCGATTCTGGCGGGCGGCAAGCATATCGTCGTCGTCGGTGGTGGCGACACGGCATCCGACTGCGTCGGCACGGCATTCCGTCAGGGTGCGGTGAAGGTGACCCAGCTCGACATTCGTCCGCAGCCGCCGGAGAAGGAAGACAAGCTCGCCGTATGGCCCTTCTGGGCAACGAAGATGCGCACCTCTTCCTCGCAGGCCGAAGGTGCGGTTCGCGAATTCCAGGTGGCAACGCTCGAGTTCATCGGCGAAGACGGCGTGCTGACGGGCGTGAAGTGCTGCGAAGTCGACGATCGCCGCAAGCCGATTGCCGGGACAGAGTTTGTCATCCGCGCCGATCTCGCCTTCATCGCCATCGGCTTCCGCGGCCCGTTCACCGACGGCGTTCTCAAGGAAATGGACGGCAAGCTAACGTTGAATACCGACCGCCGCGGCTCGACCAACGTCGTTGCCAACGACAAGGACTACAAGACGTCCGTCGACAAGCTCTGGACGGCCGGGGACATTCGCCGCGGCCAGTCGCTGGTGGTCTGGGCGATCCGCGAGGGCCGTCAGGCTGCGCGCGCGATCGACGAGGCGTTGATGGGTTCGACGGTCCTGCCGAACTAAGTTTCGCTGTCCTCTCGCGCAAAGTTATTGAAGGCCGGGTTCGTTACAAACCCGGCCTTTGTCGTTACCGGCTTGCGGCGATGTTCCAGTTGTAGAGGCAGCGGTCGAGGCCGATGGCGATTTCGAGCACCGCGACGTCATGGTCTATCGCCGGCCCCTTCTTCGGGTGGCTGCGGTAGCGCTGCGGAAAGTCCGTTCGTCTCGAAATCGAGCAGACCTCCATCCATTTGTCGCCATTGTCGACCTCGATATCCATGGTGACCTCGGAATAGGCCGGAAGGCGATCGGACGGCACAATCCGTGTCGGCAGGTGGATGACCGAGGCGATCATCCGGCGGACGGGTTCCAACGCTGCGGCGTGATAATCGTTGCCGCTATCGGCGGTGAAGGCGCATTGGAATTCGAGCTGCCAGAATTCCTTGAGCCTTACATGTTTGCTCGACTGGTCCTGTTCCCGGCGGTAGGATTTGCCCGCCTGCCAAACGCATAGCGGCAGCCTCGTTCTCGAATGATTTCCGAGAAGATGCTGCATGTAGGCGTAGGTTGACGGCGTCGTTTCGGGCCGGAGCACAAGTTCGGCTTCGGTGTTCGACATTCGCTTCTGCACCCATATGTCCGAGTTGGAATAGGCATCCGAGACGAGATTTCGCGGTATCAGGGTTGGAGCCTCGACCCTTCGTATATCCCAAGCGGGGTTTGTGGATCGCAGGAAGCTTGCCATTTCATCGGAAAAGAAGCGGACGAAATCGTCGCGCAGTTTAATGTCCCGCTCTTCCCAGTGAACGAGCGAATTGACGTTATAGATATTGAGCACGTGCCATTCTCCATGGGCAACGTTGATGTCTTGAGGTGGAGGGCTTTACGTCCAGCAGCCGCCGGACACGCCAATCGCTCCGGCCGTCACGACTGGACGCGGAGACCTCGGCCGGAGAAGGCGCGCAAAACCGCAGCCTGCGGGCAGGTGCGGTAACGATCGATCTGATCTGCGCTCTTGGTGCTCATGCAGTTCTTCTATTGGCGGGGCGCTGCGTTGTCAAACCGCCTCCGCAACACCTACCGCGCGACTGATCCGGGCAATCTGTAGTCGTCCACACGGCCGACAGGCGCCGGGTCCATCAGACCCTTCTCGACCAGAAGATCGCGCGGTGATGAAGTCGTTGCGGCAGGGGCAGGGTTGCTGCCGAGAAGCTGCGAGCCGCCGTCGAGATCGGGATCGGAGAGGCTCATCGGCTGGGTGCGGGTGATCTTTTCCGGCTCTGTGCCCGGAAGATTGGCTTGCTGCGCCGGCAACGGATTGTTGGTGTCGAGACGCGTAATGTCGGGACTTGCCTGATCGCCCAGGATTCGGCGTGCGGATTTCTCCAGATAGAAGGCGACCTTGCGCTTGCCGGCCGCCGTCAGATTGACGCCGTCGGCCGTTCTCAGTCGAACCTGCTGGCCGTTGATATCGGAACCGGTCACGATGAATTCGCCGTTCTGGTCGGTAAATCCATCCCATATGTCGATGAACTCGCCGCCGACGCTGGTGGTCTGGCTTTGGTAGATCTGGTTGAGCTTGACCGCGCTGGCGGTCAGCTGATCCGAGCCGAAGGAGGGCAGCCCGACCCAGAGCAGCGGAATATGACGGCTCGTTACCAGTTTGGCGAATTGCTGTACGCGTTCTTCATAGGCGAGGAACCATGGATCGGTGCCGTATTTCTCGTTGAGCCCATCGCCGATCATCTGCTGGCGGTCATTGGCGCCGATCATGACGACGACCATGGCCGGTTTCAGCTGGTCGATCATTCCGGGTAATTGCTGCGGCCAATTGTAATAATCCTGCCGCACGAGACCGGAGGCGACGTTGCCGCGGGACTGGACGACGACGCCGGGGGAGGTAGAGAAGGCATCTTCCAGCCCGGTTGCCAGGCCGCTCGCCAGAAAATCGCCGACGACGAGGATGGTTTTGGCGTCAGAAAGCTTTTCGGCGGGCGGCGGCGTTTCCGGCTGCGCGACCGGCTGGCGCGGCGGCGGGGTCGGCCGTTTTTTCGGCTGCACCTTGCGCCGTGGCGGCGGCTGCTCCATGGGCTGGTCCGGATAATCGGGCTCGCGGGTGCCAAACAGCATGTCGAACAGGTTCCGCCGCGGCCGCTCCTGCGCTTCGGCCATGTTCGGCAAACAGCCAAGCGTGATGACGGCGGCGAGGAATGCCGTCAGAACAATCCTTAGAGTTGCCTTGGTCGCGCGCGCAGGGTGTTTCATCATCGCTTCTTTTCCGCTGACGAGTCCGGGCCGCACAAGGACGATTCCATCGTCTGGTGGGCCCGGATTCGCTCGAGGCGGCCTACTTACGCAATGCTTTCAGCAGGTTCATTGACGGCTCGCCGTCCGCATCCATGCCCATGCGCTGCTGGACGGCTGATATGGCGGCCTTCGAGCCCGAGCCGAAATTGCCGTCGACCACGCCGTCATAGTAGCCAAGTTCTTTCAGACGCGTCTGCAGCTCGAATTTCTGCTTGACGTCGAGCGTGCCGCTCGGACGGGGCCAGGATTGCTGCATGCCGCCATAGCCGGCAATCTGATCCGCGAGCAGCCCGACTGCCAAGGCGTAGCTGTCGGAGGCGTTGTAGCGCTTGATGGTGAAGAAGTTTCCGGTCATGAGGAAGCCGGGGCCGTTCGATCCGCCGGGCATCTTCAGCTGCGCGCGGTCGGAGGTGCTGCGGAAACCCTTGCCGTTGGGACGCACGAAGCCGAGAGCCGCCCATTGTGCGATCGTGTGCGTCTTGCCGGCCTGGGCGCTGCCGCCGGGTGGTACGATTACCTCGTAACCCCAGGTACGGCCGGTATCCCAGCCGTTCTTGGCGAGGAGGTTGGCGGTTGTCGCCAATGCGTCCGGAACGGAATTCCAGATATCGGCATGGCCGCTGCCGTCGGCATCGACTGCATAGAGCAGATAGCTCGTCGGGATGAACTGCGTGTGGCCCATGGCGCCGGCCCAGGATCCGTTCAGGTCCTTGCGCGAGATGTCGCCCTTCTGCAGGATTTTCAGGGCGGCGATGAGCTGCTTCTTGGCATAATTCGCGCGCTTCGGATCGGCATAGGCAAGGGTCGCCAGCGCGCGGGGCACATAATGCAGCCGATCGTTCTTGGCGAGAACCTCGCCGTAATTCGACTCCATCGACCAGATGGCCAGTATGATATTGCGATCGACGCCGAAATGCTGTTCGAGCGTGCGCAGTGTGGATCCGTACTTAACCGCCATCTTGCGGCCAATATCGACCGTATAGGGATTGACACGGGAGTCGAGGTAATCCCAGATTTGGGACTTGAATTCTGGCTGGTACTGCGCCTTTTCAAGCACCGTGGGGTCCGGGTCGGTTACGCCGGCAAATGCATTGCGATACGTGGATTGCGTGATGCCGCTCTTTGCCGCGGTAGCGTAGAAGCCCGCGATCCATTTCTGGAACCCAGGGTCAGCGCTGGCGTTAACGGGAAGGAATCCCGCAAAGGCGCCGAGCGCGAGCGCCAGAGCGAGACCACGAAGGGAGTGTTTGCGGTTTACGGTCATCTACAGCCTTGTCCATCAATCGTTGGATTTCGGTGCGGCGATGCGTGTGGCATCGGCCCATGCGTGACGCTAAACGAACGAAGTCAACAAATTCTTTACCATGGAAGCTTGCGTCAGTCATTATTTGCAAAACGGTAGCAAATCTAATCTACTGACCTTTAGAATGGCTTTGTGCCAACTGATTTAATGCCCAGGAGGTATGCGTGGGACAGCATAAGAAGGTTCGTAAGGCAGTATTTCCGGTCGCCGGACTAGGGACGCGGTTCTTGCCGGCGACCAAGGCGGTGCCGAAGGAAATGCTGACCGTCGTTGATAAGCCGGTGATCCAGTATGTCGTCGACGAGGCGATGGAAGCAGGCATCGAGCATTTCGTATTCGTCACCGGCCGCAGCAAGCACGTCATCGAGGATTATTTCGACATCCAGTTCGAGCTCGAGCAGACGCTGCGTCAGCGTAACAAGAATGCCGAACTGTCGCTTCTGAGCGGCCTGCTGCCGAAGGCCGGTACGGCAAGCTTCACGCGCCAGCAGGAGCCGCTCGGTCTCGGCCACGCCGTCTGGTGCGCCCGCGAGATCGTCGGTGACGAACCCTTTGCGCTGCTGCTGCCCGACATGGTCATGCGCGCCGAAAAGGGCTGCATGAAGGGCATGATCGAGCTTTACGAGCAGAGCGGCGGCAATGTCATCGCCGTCGAAGAATGCGCGCCCGATCAGGCTCATAAATACGGCATCGTCGGCGTCGGTGAGACGATCGGCAGCGGTTTCCGCATCACCGAAATGGTCGAGAAGCCGGCCAAGGGTACGGCTCCTTCCAACTTCTTCATCAATGGCCGCTACATCCTGCAGCCGGAAATCTTCCGTATCCTGGAAAGCCAGGAGCGCGGTGCCGGCAACGAGATCCAGCTGACGGACGGCATGCTGAAGCTTGCCAAGATGCAGGACTTCGCCGGCTATCACTTCCGGGGCCAGACGTTCGACTGCGGTGCAAAGGACGGCTTCATCCTCGCGAACGTCGCCTTTGCCTTGGCGCGTGACGACATCCGCCCCACCATCGAGGAAGACTTTAAGGCGCTCGTTGCTGCTCTGAAATAAGTGATCGAACTTCCGAATATGCTGAGGCCCGGCACATGCCGGGCCTCAATTCGTTTGAATGGAAGAATCATCAAAAAGCGAGGGCGGTCGTCAACGCTTCGCAGTCAGACCGATGCCCGCCTGGAGTTGACGGGTGCTGTCGCCAACGTCTCTGGTCGTCAGTTGATAGCCGACATTGCCGGTGAGATCGAGGTAACGGTTGATTCCCCAGGTCAGGCCGAAGGCGGCGTCATATTCGGTTTCATCGGCGGCGTTGCCATTGGAGGGGTAGTCGCGCCAGATCGTTCCGCCCGTCAGCTTGGCGGTGAGATCGTCGCGCAGCTGATGGGCCACGGTGCTGGTCAGTTGGTAAGCGGTGTAGCCGCTGAGACCGGCCGTCGTTGAAGGCTGGACCGTCGTCGAAAGGCCGACACTGATATCGGTGCCGCGCTGTGGCGACCAGGCGAGGCTGCCGTCGATCGTCGGCGAGTCGACCGAACTCAGGCGCGAATCGTCGAATTCCGTGTGTTGGTAGCCGAAGCCGAGCTCGCCCTTGAATTTTTCACCGAGGTCGACTTCGACGCCGCCCTTGCCGCCATAGCTCTGATTAGAGCGGGCATAACCGTTGCTGTCGCGCGTCTGGTCGTAGACGGCGCGCCCGAGATCCACTTCGACGAAGGGAATGATGGCAGGCGATAGCTCGTACCCGATACGGCCGCGCCAGGTTCCGGCCGTCTGGTTGCGGTCGCTAAGGGTAACCGTCGTCCCATCCGAAAGCACGGCGTTGGAATAGACACTGCGTGTCAGCGCCACGGCCGTCGTGCCGCGCAGCAGGCCGAAATCGCGTTCCAGTGAGAGACCGGCCGTATATTGGTTGACGGCGGATTGTTTCGAGGCGCCGGCGATTGCATTCGGATCGCTGGTGTCCTCGCGGTAGAATTGATAGCCGGCGGTGACATGTGCTGTCGTGTCGGCGGGAAGATCCAGGCGCAGGTCGGCATTCAGATTGACTGTCGGTTTCTCTTCGCCCGTGCCGCCGACGTTCCTCTGCCAGACGCCTTCGCCGGTGATGGTCAGCGCGTGGCGATCCCAATCCGATGTCAGGGTGCTGCGCAGGTCGGTCTGCAGGAAAGTGCGGTTGTTCTTGACGTCGCCGGTGCGATCCCGCTCGATATTGACCGACTGATTGATCGAGGGGCGCAGGGTAAAGGTGCCGAGCGGTATACCCTGGGCGTCGGCGCGACCTGGATATTGGCGAGCCTTAAGACCGTCGACGGCAGATTCCCGCTGGTTCACGCGGCGCAGGTCGTTATCCAGCGTCGAGCCGGTGGTCGTGGGGTCGATACCGGTGAGGCGCAGCGGCGCGTTCAATGGCGCGTCGTTGGAGGTCGATGTCTGGTTTGCCGGTGCGGTTGCCTGGCTGTCGGCGGTGGTGGGTGCGGCGCTCGGATCCGTCGAGGAAGCCGAGGTCGGGGCAGGCAAGGTATCGTCGAGGTTCTGATCTGGCGGCAATGATTGCGCATGGATCGGCAGTGGAAGGGCAAATGCGATACCCCAGCCGAGCAGGGCGGAACTCGCCCATGCCGTCAGCCGGAGGGCACCATGACCCGCCTTGTCCTTGCCGATGCCCATGTTGTTTATATCTGACCCTGCTGGAAATGACCTAAATTCTTACTCAAGTGTAAAGGCGCGTGGTTAACGGTTGGTTGCCAAGCGATGGCAACAAGAACGGGTTCGAGAATATTTGTCGGGAAGATGTTGCAGGCTGTCGCATCGCTATAAGTCGATCTTTGGTGGACAGATTTGCCGAAAAGCGTTAGGCCTCGCTCATGAACAAGAGAGCTGTAAGACTCATCGAGAATGGTGCGATCGAATCCGCGATGCGAACGATCGAGACCGAGAGACGGGGCATGGAAGCGCTGGAACGCGCACTGACCAACGGTCTGGCCGAGCCTTTCAGCCGCGCGGTGGAGATCATAGGCGATATTTCCGGCCGTGTGGTGATCACCGGCGTCGGCAAGAGCGGCCATATCGGCAACAAGCTCGCCGCAAGCCTGGCGTCCACGGGTACGCCGGCATTCTTCGTGCACCCGGTCGAAGCCAATCACGGCGATCTCGGCATGATCACGCAGCACGATGTCATCATCGCCATATCGTGGGGCGGCGAGAGCGCCGAACTGCGTGGCATCATCAGCTATTCACGCCGTTTCTCAATCCCCATGATTGCGATCACTGCCGGCGAAACTTCTACGCTTGCGCGCGAATCGGATGTGGTGCTGCTGCTTCCCAAGGAGCAGGAGGCCTGCCCGCATGGGCTGGCGCCGACGACATCGACGCTGCTGCAGCTTGCCATCGGCGATGCACTGACCGTCGCCTTGCTGGAGGCGCGCGGTTTTACGGCCGAAGATTTCCGTACCTTTCATCCGGGCGGCAAGCTCGGTGCCAGCCTCTCGCATGTTGCCGACATTATGCACAAGGGCGACAGCGTGCCGCTCGTTAAGCTTGGAACCGGCATGCCGGAAGCGGCGATGACGCTGTCGAAGATGCGGTTCGGCTGCGTGGGCGTGATCGATGATGATGGTTGCCTGTGCGGCATCGTCACCGATGGCGATATCGCCCGCAATCTCGGCACCAGCCTTGCGGAGAAGCTGGTCGACGAGGTGATGACCCCCAATCCGAAAACGGTGAAGGAAACGACGCTGGCGACGAGTGCCATGGCCGTGCTCAACCGCCACAATATCTCGGCTCTGATGGTCATCGATGAAGCGCGCCGGCCGATCGGCGTCGTGCATTTCCACGATCTGCTGCGGATCGGCGTCGCCTGATCAGATCGGTTCGACCGTGAGCTCGCGGCCGTTGCTGGCGACCACCTTGACGCGGGTGCCGACAGGCAGGTCCGGTCCGCTGACGGTCCAATAGGTATCGTTCAGGCGAATGCGCCCGCGGCCTTCGGCAATCGGCTGGTCGAGTGTTGCCGTGCGGCCAACCAGGCTGGCGCTGCGCTGGTTCAGGAATGGCTCGTCGGTCGCCTGGTTGTTGTTATAGAAATAGCGGCGGCCGATGAGGGCGACGATCACCGCTGTGGCGGCGAAGACCAATCCTTGTACCTGCCAGGCCCAGAAGCTGCTTTCCCAAAACAGAAGCGACAAGGCGCCGACGATAATCGCGGCGAGCCCGATCCATACCAGGAAGAAGCCGGGCAGGATCAGTTCGGCGGCAAGCAGCACCAAACCCACGAGCCACCAGCTCCAAGGCCCGAGTTCGACGATGAGATTGTCGAACATGTCAGCTCTCCTTCGGCGTCAGCGGGTTAATCGAAGGCGTCGTGCGGGTAGGGCCGGAACGCGGACGAGGAGGTTGCGATGTGCCGCCATCGCCATTATCGCCGAAGACTTCGCGGGCGATAGCGCCGATGCCACCAAGAGAACCGATGATGGAGCTCGCCTCCATCGGCATCAACACGATCTTGGAATTGCCCGCGGAGCCGATCGCAGTCAGCGCTTCGGTATATTTCTGGGCGATGAAGTAGTTGATTGCCTGCACATTACCTTCTGCAATCGCTTCGGACACCACGCGGGTCGCCTTGGCTTCGGCCTCGGCCAGTCGTTCGCGCGCTTCGGCATTGCGAAATGCTGCTTCGCGCTGACCTTCGGCTTGCAAAACGGCCGCCTGCTTCGCGCCCTCGGCGCGGAGAATTTGCGCGTTGCGCAGACCTTCCGCCTCCAGGACCTGGGCGCGCTTTTCGCGTTCCGCCTTCATCTGCCGGCCCATAGCGTCAACCAGGTCTTTCGGTGGTTGAATGTCCTTGATTTCGACGCGCGTTACCTTGATGCCCCAGGGCTCCACCGCCTCGTCGACCACGCGCAGCAGTCGTTCGTTGATGGCATCGCGATTAGACAAGAGCTCATCAAGATCCATGGAGCCCATGACGGAGCGGATATTCGTCTTGGTGAGGTTGAGGATCGCGGTTTCCAGATTGGTGATCTGATAGGCAGCCTGCGCCGCATTCAACACCTGGAAGAATGCTACCGCATCCGCGGAAACGCTCGCATTGTCCTTCGTGATGACTTCCTGGGTCGGCACGGCCAACACCTGTTCCATCACGTTCATTCGCACCCCGATTGTTTCGATGAAGGGTACGATCAGATTGAGCCCCGGTTCCAGCGTTCGGATATAGCGTCCGAAGCGCTGAACTGTGTACCGATAGCCTTGTGGTACGGTCTTGATGCCTGCGAACAGCACCAGAACGACGAAGATCACCAAGGCGATCACAACGATGCTGAAACCACCGACTACCATCGAACTCCTCCATGGACGCACCCGCCTCAACAGGTTCGCGTCGCCCAAACCGCTGCCATTCGGCCTCCCTATGCTCGGTCGAGCTCATGAGGCGGCAGCTCAATCAGATGTGGTGGGTTAGCATGTTCTCAGCAAGTGAGGAATGGGGCTACAGCGGACGTTTTGCTGCGAGCCGATCAAGCAATCGTCGTCCGGGTCTTGCGCCCGGCGATTGATATTCATACCTTATATGGAATTTCCGGCTCCGCTGCCTCGCAGCCTTTTCGGGCCAAGCCATCGCGCATCATCAGGGTGAAGCTATGAACTTAGATAGGACCTTGCGGTCGGTTGTGGCCGTGCACGCCTCAATTCCGGAAGACGCCTTTACGGCGGCAACGCTCGGCATCCGCAGGGAAGGCAGTGGCGTTGTCATCCGCGGTAACGGCCTGGTGCTGACGATAGGCTATCTGATTACCGAAGCGGAAGAGGTCTGGCTCACGACCAATAGTGGCCGTGTCGTGCCTGGCCATGCGCTCGCTTACGATCAGGAAACGGGATTTGGTCTTGTGCAAGCGCTCGGGCCTCTCGATGTGCCCGCCCTCGAATTCGGCGACGCCGACAAGGCCGAGATCGGTGATGAAGTCGTTGTTGCTGACGGGATCGGTCAGTTCGTCGAGGCGAAGATCGTCGCAAAGCAGGAATTTGCCGGCTATTGGGAATATCTGCTTGATGAGGCAATCTTTACGGCGCCCGCCCATCCCTCCTGGGGTGGCGCGGCTCTTGTCGACGAAGACGGCAAGCTTCTCGGTATCGGCTCGCTGCACTTGCAGATGGCGACGGAGAAGGGCGATAGCGCGGATATCAACATGATCGTGCCGATCAATCTGCTGATGCCGATCCTGGACGATCTGATCAAGCGCGGTCGGGTCAACAAGCCTCCGCGGCCCTGGCTCGGCGCCTTCTCAGCCGAAAGCAATGGCGAAGTCGTCGTCATGAGCGTCGCGGAGGGCGGCCCGGCGGCCAAGGCGGGCTTGCGTCGCGGCGACGTCATTTCCGAAATCCGCGATGGCGAGGTCGACGGGCTCGCCGATTTCTATCGCAAGATCTGGGAAAGCGGCCCGGCGGGTTCCGAGATCCCCATGCGTATATTGCGCGATGGCAGAGAGGCCTGGCTGCGCGTCAAATCCGCCGACCGCGGCAGCTTCCTCAGAAAGCCGCAGCTCCAGTAGGATTGCGTCGCCGGGATCAATCCCGGCGCTTCGTTCAAGCCCAGCCGAGCAGCTCCCGCCGCACCACCTTCTCCAGCACGTTCATGCCGTCTTCGCTGTCGTTGAGACAGGGGATATGGGTGAATTTATCGCCGCCATTGTGATGGAAGGATTCGGCTGCCTGCTCGGCGATCTCTTCCAGCGTCTCCAGGCAGTCGGAGACGAAGCCTGGATTGAGGACGGCGATACGCTTGGTGCCCGCCCTGGCAAGCTCTTCCACCGTCTTGTCCGTATAGGGCTGCAGCCATTCCTCCGGGCCGAAGCGGGACTGGAACGTAACCATGAACTGATCTTCGGATAGGCCGAGCTTCTCGCGCAGCAGCCTGCCGGTTTTCTGACAGAAACAGTAATAGGGATCGCCGAGCTTGAAGTAGGACATTGGTATGCCGTGGAAGGACGCGATGATCTTTTCGGGCTGCCAGTCCAGCGTCGAGAGGTGCCGGTTCACGGAATTGGCGAGCGCCTCGATATAGGTCTCGTCGTCGTGATATTGCGGCACGGTGCGGATTGCCGGCTGCCAGCGCATCTTTTGGAGCTTCTCGAAGGCCTTGTCGTTGACCGTCGCCGTCGTTGCAGCCGCATATTGCGGATAGAGCGGAAAGAGCACGATGCGCTCGCAGCCATCGTCCTTCAGCGCCTGAATGCGATCGGCGATCGAAGGCTGACCATAGCGCATGGCCCAATCGACCTTGACGTTGGGTAGGTCGCGCAGGCGCTCGGCCATCAGGTCTGACTGGTTACGGGTATAGGTGCGCAGATAGCTCTCGTTCTTGTCCTTGTTCCAGATCGTCTCATAGGCCTTGCCGACCTTCTGCGGCCGGGTGTTGAGCACGATGCCGAATAGGATCGGGTACCATTTCCAGCGCGACCACTCGATGACGCGGCGGTCGGTCAGGAATTCGCGCAGGTAGCGGCGCATCGAAGAATAATCGGTGCCGTCTGGCGTTCCGAGATTGACGAGCAGCACGCCGACCTTGCCGTATTTCACGCTGGGGTGACCGGGTGAAAGCGTGGTCAGGTCTGCTGTCATCGACTGAATTCCTCTCAAGATACGGAGCACTTCACATAAGAATAAAAGCCGGTCCGGGAAAGCCCGGACCGGCTGGAGTAAGCGAGACAAATCGTCTTACTTGGCCGGAATCTTCAACTTTTCGCCGACCGACAGGTGATGCGGCTTGATGTTGCGGTTGGCCGCCACGAGTTTGTGCCACTGGCTGGCGCTGCCATAATAGGTCTTGGCGAGATCCCAGAGCGTGTCGCCGGCGACGACGACGTGGGTTGTGGGTGTCTTTGGCGGTTCGTTGCCCTTTGCCTCCGGCGTCGCTGTTGCCGGAGCTGTGGCCGTGGGTGCGGAGGTCGCCGGGGTTTCCGCCGCTGGAGCTGAGGTGGCGGGTGTCGAGGCTGCCGGATCCGATTTTGCCGGAGCGGACGGTGTCGCAGTCGGGTTTGCCGGCATGGTGGTAGTTGGCGTTGTCACCGTGGGAGGTGAGGAGGCCGGAGGGGTGGTCGTGGATGAGGCGCCGCCACCCGTAGCAGCTGCTGCCGCCTTCTGCTCCGGTGCTGTCTGCGTGGTATCGGCGGGCTTTGCGGGTTCCGGCTGCGCAGCTGGCGCTGCCGCGGCTATCTGGGTTATGCGGCCGTCCGTGTAGGGCTTGTAGGGATTATGCGCGCCGAGATAGTCGGCGACCACCGATTCCAGATTGGGGCCGAAGTCATAGGCGTTCTTGCCGTCCTTGGCGAAGACTGTATAGCCGTCACCTCCGGCGCGCATATAGTTGTTGCTGACGACACCATAGGTCTTCTCCGGGTCGATCGGCTTGAACTCGGTGCCTTCCTGCACCTCGACCGAGACCAGACGGTTGCCCGGCGGCTTCGATTTGTCGAAGCTGTATTTGAGGCCGGCAACCTGCGGGAAGCGGCCCGCGCCGTCGTCGATCTGGCTGAGGCCGTTTTCGAGCGCCGCCTTCACGTCCGCGCCAGTTAGCTGGAAGGTCGCAACCGTGTTCTGGAAAGGCAGCACGGTTAGCACGTCGCCCATGCTGACATCGCCGGCGCCGATTGAGGCGCGCAAGCCGCCGCCGTTCTGGATGGCAATGGAGATTCCTTGCGCCTTGGTGCGGTCGAGCATCGCATCGGCGACGAGATTGCCCATCGAGCATTCCCGAACGCGGCAGACTTCACGCGCGCCTTCGATCGGCTCCTGCGAATTGCCGATGATCTTCTTGCGCAGTTCCTGGATCGGTTTCGCCATCTCCTGCACGCGTGCAAGGATCGTTGGATCGGGCTTGATGGAGGAATCGAGCAGGATCGGATCGCCCTTGGCGTCCTTGACGGCGCCATTGTCGTCGAAGGTGACGACGATGTCGCCGAGATATTTGCTGTAGGACGCGGCCTGGACGACGGGCACCTTATAGCCGGCCGGATTGTCAACCATGGTCGGGTAGGGCCCGGCTGCCTTCTGGTCGGTATTCGACAGGAGCGTGTGCGAGTGGCCGCCGACGACGACGCTGACGCCGGCGATCTTGGCGATCTTCTCGACATCGCGCGGATAGCCGACATGAGTGAGCGCGATGATCTTGTTGACGCCTTGCGATTTCAGGGCATCGACTTCGGCACTGATGGCGGCAGCATCGTCAGTGATCTTCACATGCGGGCCGGGAGAGGCAAGTTCCGGTGTTTCGGTTGTCACCGCACCGACGATACCGATCTTCTGGCCGCCGATATCGAGCACGATCGACTTCTTGATGCGTTCCCCCAGCTTCGACTGGTCGTCGACCACCAGATTGGCCGTCACGACGGGGAACTGCGCCTTGTCGAGGAAAGCGGCAAGCGGGCCTTCGCCATCGTCGAACTCATGATTGCCGACCGTCATGGCATCGATCTTCATGTCATTGAGGAATTCGACTTCGGCAGCGCCCTTGTAGGTCGTGTAGAATAGGGAGCCCTGGAAGTTGTCGCCGGCATCGAGGACGAGGACGTTCTGGCCGGCAAGCGCGGCGCGGCGCTGGTCGATGATGGTCTTCAGCCGGGCTGCGCCGCCGAAGCACTCGTTCTTGGCTTCTTCTTCTGCGGAGCACGTCGCGTCGAACTTGTTGATCGACTCCACGCGCGAATGGAAATCGTTGAAGTGCAGGATGTTGAGCTGATAGTCCGCGAAGGCGGCGCTGGTGCTCAGCGCCAGCAGCGTGGCGGCCAAAAGACCCACTCCGAAGGGCTGCTTCATCTGTTTCTCCTGTTGGTCATTGCAATCCGGCCCGCCAATGCCCGAGGCGGTCCCCCATGCCGATGTTTCCATCCCGGCGGAGCGAGCGCAAGTAAAAGCTGTTGGCTTCATTCGGATTTTACAAAGAAGCGAAATGGCCCGCCGGATCAGGCGCAGGCTTCGACGGAGGCTGCACCATAGGATTCGCGCAGCGCCGCAGCGGCATTCCAGCCGACGGAGCAGAAGACGAGCGCACAGCAGAGGAAGGCGACAAGATGCAGGCGCCGATTCCGCCTCCGGTAAAGCAGGATGGCGCCGACCCCGTAGACGAGCAAAGCCGGTATGGCGAAGAGGAGGATGCTCGCTGGGCCGTCGCAATCAAGGGCGTCGATGCCCTGAGCCCGATAGCTGTTTACAGGGAGGACCGTCGCCATAATGGCGACGGGCAATGCCGCGACAAGTGCCAGATAGAGGATCAGCATGCCGCGCATGATGTCTTATCCGTCCATCGGGTCTCTATCAGCCCTGGCGATTGAGCGAGAAGTGCCCACCGGTTTCGGAGGTGCAATTGAGCTGGCTGGGATTGGCCAGGAAGCAATTCACCTTCGATGATGTGCGCTTGATGTTCGAATAGAGGTTGATCTGGATCACGCCGGATGGATCGGTCGTATAGGTTCCCGAGGCCATCTGCTGGTTCGTGCCATCAGTGGTATGCGTTTCGAATCGGCCGCCATTGAAGGTCGAATTCAGGCCGTTCGAATCAGCCCAGCTTCCTTCCACCGAATTCATGCGCGGCTGGGAGCCACCCGGGTTCATCCCCATCGGCGGCGGTCTGGAGCCGCCGAAATCGACGCAGGCGGAGAGGGCCGCGGCGGCGGCAACGAGGGCAAGAACGGTTCTCATCTTCATAAATATCTCCCGCGAATGAAGGCGGTCTAAAGGCGTATCGGTTGCAAGGAAGATGCCGCGACCATCGGGCTAAAGCAAGACGCTCCAGGCGATCTGCTTGATTTATCTGGCTTGCGTAACAAAAATGCCCGCACGACTTGTGCGGGCATTCGGGTCTGGCATCAAGCTGACACGATACCCTCAGCGAACTAGAATGTTCCGGAACTGCCAGGGGTCTTTGGTGTCGATGTCTTCCGGGAAGAGGCCCGGACGGCCGTCGAGCGGGGTCCAGTCGGTGTAGTGACCTTCGACCGGGCCGAGATAGGGCAGTTGTACTTCGAGGCAGCGCTTGTAATCGATTTCGTCGGCTTCCACGATGCCGGCCTTCGGGTTTTCCAGCGCCCAGACCATGCCGGCGAGCACGGCTGACGTCACCTGCAGACCGGTGGCGTTCTGGTAGGGAGCGATGCGGCGGGTCTCTTCGAGAGACAGGCGCGAGCCGTACCAGTAGGCATTCTTGGCATGGCCGTAAAGCAGCACGCCGAGTTCGTCGATGCCGTCTTCCAGCTCGTCCTCGTCGAGAACGTGATGGACCGGCTGCGGCGTGCCGCCATTGCCGAACATCTCGTGGAGCGAGAGCACGGCGTCATTGGCCGGATGATAGGCGTAATGGCAGGTCGGGCGGAAAGTGACTTCGCCGTCCTTGTCGCGGACGGTGAAATAGTCGGCGATCGAGATCGACTCGTTATGGGTGACGAGGAAGCCGTATTGCGGGCCGGGGGTCGGGCACCACGTGCGCACACGGGTATTGGCGCCCGGCTGCTCCAGATAGATGGCGGCCTTGCAGCCCTTCTTGTGCTTCTTGGCGTTCTTCGGCATCCATTCTTCATGGGTGCCCCAGCCGAGTTCGGCCGGCTGCAGACCTTCGGAAATGAAGCCTTCTACGGACCAGGTGTTCCAGAAGACGTTGAGCGGCTTCGGATGCTTGGTGCGCTGCGTGTCGCGCTCGGCGATGTGAACGCCCTTGACGCCGACCTTCTTCATCAGCTTTGCCCAGCCTTCGCGATCGTGCTGATCCGGCTCTTCGAACTTCAGGCCGATATCCTTGGCGAGATTGACGAGCGCCTGCTTGACGAACCAGGAGACCATGCCCGGATTGGCGCCGCAGGTAGAAACGGCCGTCGCGCCACCTGGGTTCTTTTCCTTCTCCTTGCGCATGGTTTCGCGCAGGGCATAGTTGGTGCGGTCGGCGTTCTTCAGGCCCTTGTCGAAGTAGAAGCCGAGCCAGGGCTCGACAACGGTGTCGATATACAGAACGTCGAGCTTGCGGCACAGCTTGACCAGGTCGAGTGAGCCGGTATCGACCGAGAGGTTGACGCAGAAGCCCTGGCCGCCGCCTTCCGTAAGAAGCGGCTTTAGGAGATCCTTGTAATTGTCCTTGGTCACATGGGCCTGGATATGGCGGACGCCATGCTTTTCCAGGATCGCCAGGTGCTCGGCATCCATCTGCGGGTCAATGACGACCATCCGGCTCTTGTCGAATTTGAAATGGCGCTCGATCAGGGGCAGGGTGCCACGGCCAATGGAGCCAAAGCCGATCATCACGATCGGACCGGTAATTTCGGCATATACCGGATAGTTGTGTTTCGTCATTCTTTTCTCCTTCGAAAGGCGGGACGCCGTTCGGTTCACGAAATTCAATTAGAGTTTACGCGAAAGCGCTGGCAGAGTTTGCGCGAAAACGCGAGGTGAGCGGCTCTAATCATAATTTGATGTCACAATAAAGAGCTGTTGAGGGTTAGCCGGGCAAAGTCAAGTGGAGGGCAACATACACGCCATATGCGACGAGTTTGTTGCCCTCAAGGTTGGTTTTCGCTGACATAAACGGAATGGGGCAGCAGGCAAGCGCCTTCCGCCGCTTAGGCCTTCAGGCCTTCCAACCCGTCGACGACGGTGGTGAGGGCGATTTCCTGGACTTCGTAAATGGCGACACCGTGGATCGTGAAGGGGTCGGCCGCGACATAGGCTTCAAGTTCCACCCGCTCGCCACGAGCGAAGATGACGCCGCCTGTGCGCGGTACCTTGCGGCCGGAAGCGAGGAACCAGCCCCTGGCATAGCCCTCCTGCACCCAGGCCATATGCGGCTGCATGTGCTTGTCGGCTTCGTCATTGCCCTTGAGGTAGGTGAGCGAGAGAATGAACATGCAATCAATTCCATAGGAGTTGTGCGCGGATCAGGCCGCGCAGGGAGTTTCCGACATAAAGGGGGCGATCTTTCAGGTCGTCGAGCCGGATGCGGCCGACGCGGGCCTTGCGCTGGCAGATGAGTTCGGTGCGCAGGACGCCGGCAAGCAGACCGGCCGATATTGGAGGGGTTCTGAGCAGGTCCGCGCTGTCCTCAAGGAAGACCGAGGTGATCGTTCCCTCGCACACCTCGTCCTTCTCATTCAGGAGCAGGACTTCATCGGCCTCGTCTGGCCGGCATTCCGCGCGGGCTGCTTCATAGATGCCACGTCGCGTGGTTTTAAAACGCAGCAGCTTGTCGGAGGAATCGAGCCGGGTCGCAGCGATGCGCAAGCGCCAGACGGTGTCAGGCAAAAGCGGGACAAACGGCGCCGTCGTCACTTCCGCTTGCCCTTCGCGGTCCAGAGTGAGGCGAACTCTCAAAGGTGCGGCAGCGCCGGCAACCGCCTGTTCCAGTTTTCCAAGCACGTTCTTCGGGGCTGCAAAGCCTAAACGGCGGACGGAACGCTGCAGCCGCGCAAGATGCAGGCGCAGGCGCACGAAACCGGTTTCCGGCTCGAAGCGCAGCGTCTCGATGAGGGAAAAATTCTCTACCGGTCGATCCATCTATCCCCCACGGCGAAGCGCGCCTTGAGGAGGCATTCCTCATATTCCGCTTCCGCCGTCGAATCGAAGACGATGCCCCCACCGACATTGAACACCGCGCGGCCGTCTTCGAAAAGCGTGATCGTGCGGATCGCCACCGAAAAGCGCATGGCTCCATCGGGCGAGATCATGCCGATCGCGCCGCAATAGGCGTCGCGCGGGCCGTCTTCGAGATCGTGCAGGATTTCCATCGCCCGTATTTTCGGCGCACCGGTGATCGAGCCGCAGGGAAAAAGTGCGGTAAGGATATCGCGGATCGATATGCCCGGACGCAGCTTCGCCTGGACATGGCTGACCATCTGATGGAGCGTCGGATAGGTCTCGATCTCGAAGAGCTTCGGCACGTCGAGTGTGCCGACCTCGGTGATGCGCGAGATATCGTTGCGCAGGAGGTCGACGATCATACGGTTTTCGGCCTGCGTCTTTTCGTCGGCAAGCATGGCTGCGACGATGCGCTCGTCCTCGGCGGCATTTGCACCGCGCTTGGCCGTGCCTTTCATCGGATGCGTCTCGATCCAGCCGTTCTCGTCCGTGCGGAAGAAAAGCTCCGGCGAGCGCGACAGAATGATCGGACCGCCGAGATCGACGAGTGCGCCGTATTTCACCGGCTGCCGTTCGATCAGCGACCAGAAGGCGGCGCGGGGATCACCGTTCCATCGCGCATGGATCGGCATGGTAAGGTTTGCTTGATAGCAGTCGCCAAGGCGCAAATGCAGATGCAGCCTGTCGAAGCGCTCCTGATAGGTCTCGAAATTCCAGGCCGCTTTCGGCTCTGTCAGTAATTCCTGGTTTTCCATGCGCTTGGCTGGTTGGCAGAGCGGGTGGTCGCCCGCAGCAGGGCCGTCGAAAACGCCGAAGCAGAGCAGGGGCGTTTCCCTGTTCTCCTCGGCGAAAGGGACGAGTTTTTCCTCGAAGAGATGGCCGGCGTCATAGGCGATATAGCCGGCAAGCCATTGTCCTTGCCGCTTGGCCTCTTCCATCCGATCGAGGGCATCGAAAAATTGCGCGCGTGTATGGGCGATAATGATCTCGGCCGGTTCGGCGAAGATCATCATCTGTCCTGTGCTGTCGTCCCTGAAGAGGACGTAGGGTATGGCATCGACCATGCGCGGATTTCGATCAGGTTCTCGTTATATTGATTGTCAGGCTTTAGTTGTGCCTACCGCAACCAGGCGTATGGCCCCTCACCCCAACCCTCTCCCCGCAGGCGGGGAGAGGGGATCGATCCGACATTGCCGCGCCATTCGCGCCCAAATGATGCGAAGGCTGAGCCGCGGCTCCTTCTCCCCGCATAGGCGGGGAGAGGGTTGGGGTGAGGGGCCATGCGCGCGGTTGCGGCAATGGCAGACATGCCTGACCTGCTCCTACGAGCAGACGGGATTTCAGTTCTTATCTAACGCTTCCAACTCATCGATCAGCCCTTCGATCATCGACAGGCCCTTGCTCCAGAACGACGGATCGGTCGCGTCGAGGCCAAAAGGCTTCAGAAGCTCAGAGTGGTGCTTGGTGCCGCCGGCCTTCAGGAGCTCGAAATACTTGTCCTGGAAGCCCTTTTCGGCGTTCTGGTAGACCGCATAGAGCGAGTTTACCAGGCAATCGCCAAAGGCATAGGCATAGACGTAGAAAGGCGAGTGGATGAAATGGGGGATATAGGCCCAATAGGTCTCATAGCCCTCGGAGATCTTGATCGCCGGGCCTAGGCTCTCTTCCTGCACGGAGAGCCACAGCTCGCCGATATTGTCCGATGTCAGTTCGCCATTCTTGCGGGCGGTATGCACCTTGCGCTCGAATTCGTAGAAGGCGATCTGGCGCACGACCGTATTGATCATGTCCTCGACCTTCTGGGCGAGCATGGCCTTGCGTTCGCGCTTGTCGGTAGTCTTGTCGAGGAGCGCGCGGAAGGTCAGCATCTCGCCGAAGACGGATGCGGTTTCCGCCAATGTCAGCGGCGTCTGGCACATCAGCGCCCCCTGGCCGCCGGCCAGCACCTGATGCACGCCGTGGCCGAGCTCATGCGCCAGCGTCATGACATCGCGCGGCTTGCCCATGTAATTGACGAGGACATAGGGATGGGCCGACGGGACGGTCGGATGCGCGAACGCACCGGGCGCCTTGCCGGGACGTACCGGCGCGTCGATCCATTCCTCATCGAAAAAGCGCTTGGCGATCGCAGCCATTTCAGGCGCGAAATTGCCGTAGGCCGAAAGAACCGTGTCCTTCGCATCGGTCCAGGGGATCAGTGCATTTGGCGTTTCCGGCAGCGGCGCGTTACGATCCCAGAAATTCATCTGCTCCATGCCGAGCCATTTGGCTTTCATCTTGTAATAACGATGCGACAGGCGCGGATAGGCGTCGCGCACGGCGGCTGCCAAGGCATCGACGACCTCGCGCTCGACGCGGTTGGCGAGATGCCTGCTATCGGCAATATCCTCGAAACCGCGCCAACGGTCGGAAATTTCCTTATCCTTGGCGAGCGTATTAGTGATCAGCGTGAAGGTGCGCAGGTTCGCCTTGAAGGTTTCGGCAAGTGCCATGGCCGCCTTGCGACGCACTTCGGGGTCCTGCTCCTGCAGCATGTTCAAGGCCACTTCCAACGGCTGCTTCTCGCCGTCGATCTCGAAGCGCAGTTCTGCCATCGTCTCGTCGAACAGTCGGTTGAAGGCGGCAGCGCTCGTCATCGACTTTTCCAGGAACAATTGTTCGAGCTTGTCGTCGAGCTGATGCGGCTTGTCCTTGCGCAGATCGACGATCCACGGGCGGTAGTGACCGGCGGTGGCGTCGTTCACCATACAGGCATCCATGACTGCGTCGTCGATGCGGTTCAATTCCAGCGGAAAGAACAGCAGGTGCGCGGCGTAGTCCGTCAGCTTTGCCTGGACGTCGCCATAGAGCTTGCCGTTGGCCGGATCGATGGTGTTCGTGAAATAGGTGAGCCCGGCATAGGAGCCGAGGCGGCCCATGATATCGTCAAGCGCCTCATACTCCTTGATGGCGGCGCCGATGCCGGCATCACCCGATTTGGCGGCGGCTTCGGTCAGCTTGCCTTTCCACTTTTCCTCGAAGGCAATGGCCAGCTTGCGGGCCTTTTCGATGTCTCCAAGAAATTCCGGCGAGGTCGCGGACGGATAGAGATCGCTGAGCTTCCAGGCGGGCAGCTCGCCAAGCGCCTGGCCGGCGGCCGAGCTTGCGGAGAAGTTAAGAGAGTGGCGGAGCGAGGTCGGGCTCATGGGCGAAATTTCCTCTGCTTTTATCTTTCGGATCGTCCGATCCATTCGTGTCTAGTGGGCTGGAAAGGCCACCGCAAGGCCTGATTTTCCAGCGCCGGCCGTTGATTCATAAGCGATTTTATATTCGTCATAATGATTAAAATGCGATGGTTTGGCAAAACTTCATGTTCAAGCCTTTCTGCGAATGTCCGCGTCAGGTTTCGCATGAAGTGAGGCACCAATGACCGTTTACAATAGCGCCAAGGGAGGCGCGCAGATTCTCGTTGTTGAGGATGATCCGATTCAACGCCGTCTGCTGAAGAATGCCATCGAGCGGCACGGACACGTTGCCCATTTGGCAGAAAATGGCCGTCTCGGCCTGGAGTTCCTGAAGCGTGGCCACGATCAGATTAATGTGATCGTGCTCGATCTCATGATGCCGGAAATGAACGGCATCGAGTTCCTGGGCGCTCTGAACGATATGGGCATCGACCTGCCCGTCATCGTGCAGACCGGGCAGGGCGGCATCGATACCGTGGTGCAGGCCATGCGCGCCGGCGCCTTCGATTTCGTCGTCAAGCCTGTGTCGCCGGAGCGTATCGCTGCGTCGATCGCCAACGCCTTGAAGCTCGACCAGCGCGAGGCGAAGGCCCGCGCCGGGCGCAAGTCGCGCTCGAGCAGCATCTCCTTCGACGACATCGTCTCGGCAAGTCCGGCGATGATGCGCGTGATCGATCTCGCCCATCGGGCGGCGCAATCGAGCATTCCGGTGGTGCTGGAAGGCGAATCGGGCGTCGGTAAGGAACTGGTGGCTCGCGCCATCCAGGCCGCCAGCGATCGTGCCGGCAAGCCGTTCGTGATCGTCAATTGCGGTGCGATCCCGCACAATCTCGTCGAAAGCATCCTTTTCGGACACGAGAAGGGCGCATTCACGGGGGCGACCGAACGCCATGTCGGCAAATTCATGGAAGCCGATGGTGGCACGCTGTTCCTGGACGAAATCGGCGATCTGCCGCTGGAAGTCCAGGTCAAGCTTTTGCGCGCCGTGCAGCAGGGCGAAATCGAGACCGTCGGCGCACGTGTCGCGCAGAAGGTCAATGTCCGGTTGATCTCGGCCACCAACAAGGATCTGATCGAAGAGGTCAAGGCAGGGCGATTCCGTGAGGATCTCTACTATCGCCTCAATGTCTTCCCGATTACGATGCCGGCCCTGCGCCGCCGCAAGGAGGACATCCCGCATCTGGCGCGCGCTTTTGCCGACCGGTTTGCACTGGAGCAGAAGCTCGATCGCCCGCTTGGTATCAGCAACGATGCTCTAGCTTTGCTGACGGCCTATGACTGGCCGGGCAATATCCGCCAGCTCGAAAACGCGATCTTCCGCGCAGTCGTTCTGTCCGAAGGACCGGAATTGCTCGATACGGATTTTCCGCAGATCGCCGCGCAGCTGCCGGGTTATTTCGCCGTCGAGCATCCGACTTTGGTTGTGGATAATTCGCATGCCTCGTCGGCTGGACTTCTGGCGGCTGAAAGAAGCGAGCGGATCCCTTACGGGGTTGCGCACGCATCGCCTGCAACTCCTCCGCTTGCTTCCGCCGATGCCTCGGCCGGTACTTCCGACAACGTCATCGTCAGCACGAACACCTTGGGCGATGTGAGAAAACTGGCGGATGTAGAGGAAGAATTGATCCGATTCGCCCTTAAATTCTATCGCGGGCAGATGAGTCAGGTGGCGAGAAAGCTCGGTATCGGGCGCTCAACTCTCTACCGTAAGTTGAAAGACTATGGCATCGACCCGGATGATCCGCAAAAAAGCGCGGCTTGAGAAAAAGCTTAACGTTTAGGCAAGCATATTTTGTTACCCGTCGTAAAGCACTTGTTAGTGCATCGTTCACCATGTATGAAGGGGGCGACTATGTGTGGCATTTTTGCCATCGTGTCACCGCAATTGACAGCCATTTGGAACACGATGCGACATTGTCTGTCGGACGGGGATCGAATTGCCGAATTTGAGTGCAAATACCAAGCCTAATAGCTTGAGCTGGCATTCTGCGTGCTCTAACCTATTTAGCAAGGTGGCCAAGGTAGCAGCCATTGGCCTCCTTGCTTTGGCCGTTTCTACTCCTGTTTTTGTCGGTACTCCCTCGCAGGCTGGTGGTGAAACCCGCAGCCTGAAGATCTATTATGTCCACACCGGCGAAAAGGCCGTCATTACCTACAAGCGCAACGGCAGGTTCGATCCGGACGGCCTGGAGAAGCTGAACCGCATCCTGCGCGATTGGCGCAAGAATCAGCCCACCAAGATGAATCCGCGCCTGTTCGATCTGATCTGGGAGGCCTACCGCGAAAGCGGTTCGCACGAATTCATCTATGTGATCTGCGGGTTCCGTTCGCCTGGCACCAACGAGATGCTGCGCACGCGTTCGGCCCACACCGGCGTTGCCAAGAAGAGCCAGCACATGCTCGGCAACGCGATGGATTTCTATCTTCCGGACGTCAAGCTTTCCAAGCTGCGCGAAATCGGCATGAAGCTACAGGTGGGCGGTGTCGGCTATTATCCGACTTCGGGTTCGCCTTTCGTCCATATGGACGTCGGCGGCGTGCGTGCATGGCCGCGCATGGATCGCCAGGATCTCGTCCGCCTCTTCCCGGATGGCAAGACGATGCATATTCCGGCCGACGGCCGGCCGCTGCCGGGTTACCAGCAGGCAGTCGCCGATTATAAGCGCCGCATGTCGTCCGACGATATCCAGATCGCCAGCTCCTCTTCGTCGCGCCGCGGCTTCTTTGCCCGTCTGTTCGGGGGCGGTGGTGCGGATGAGGAAGAGGATAATGCGGATACCGGCACGGCGGCAGCACCGGTGGCTGTCGCTTCGGCTGTTCGCAAAGGCCAGCCCGCTCCAGCCGCCAGCGATGATGGTGACGATGGCGCTGCTCCGGCTCCTGCCCAGGTTCAGGTCGCCAGCGTAAACGCGCCCGTTCCGCAGGTTCGCCCGGCATTCGGCAATCAGCCTGCCGGCAGCGATGTTGCTTCCGCTCTCGTTTCGCCGTCTCGCAACGCTGCTCAGGATGCGCTTGCCGCCGCCATGCCGGATACGGGAGATCAGCCGCAATATGCCGATCTTCGCTCCTATCATGTGCCGGTGCCGTCCTTGCTTGACCGCCGCTCACCCGGCGATACCGAAGTGGCATCGGCCGAGGCTGACATGAAAGGCCAGTTGGCTGCCGTTCCGGTGCCGGCGCAGCGTCCGGAATTGGCCGAAAGCCTGTTGGCATCAGCCGATGCGGATCAGGAGGCCGCCGACGACCAAGCCGATGCAGGCGCACTTTCGCCTTCGGTCATTGCGGCTCTGGAGCAGAGCCGTCCGGATCGATCGGATGCCAACAATGCGGTTGCGATGACCCAACCGTCGAACAACGTCGCGTCTAAGGATCAGCTGCCCGCGGTAGACAATGGTCTGGCTGCCGGTAACGATGCAGCGCAGGCAATTGCCTCCGTCCTGCCGCAGCAGAGGCCGACCCAGCAAATGCCGATGCAGGTGGCCGCACTCGCGCCGGTTCGCAGTGAGGTGAAGGCCAGCAGTCGTCGCTTCAACGACGGGTTCGAGCCGACAACGCCGCAGGAACGCCCGATTGCCGCTGGCATTGCGACCAAGGGCGGCCGGCCGAACAAGCAGGATGCGGTCGTGGCCGATTCTGGCCGTGCAACTGTGACAACTGCGCCGACGCTGACGGATAAGATGATCTCGCAATGGGCGATCGCAAAGGCTCGGGTCGAGATCGTGAACCGCCCGGTCAAGGCTCCGCGCTTCGTGAGCCCGACGCTTCGTGCCCAGCCGACTGCCGTTTACACGGATGGCTTCAAGGTACAGACCGCGTCGATCGATCCCGAACGCTTCAGCGGAAGCGCAGTGAATTTCCTTCAGGTTAAGAAATTTAATTCGGTCGAATAGACCAGACAAACCGTCATTGTTTCGGGAGCCCGTTTGGGCTCCTTTTTGATTCGGCAAGATGTGACCTCTTTGCGTTCGCAATCGGTTTCTTGCACTCTCAAGCCCCACACAAATCTGAGCTGACGCATGGTCCTCTGGCGCTGCTGTTGCGTGTGGGTGACATCGCGATGGCTTTCAGGTTCGTGTCAGCTTTTATGCATCCTTCCCCTCATCCGTCTTCAGTTTGGCTTCATTTGGCTTCGTTAGGTCGACGATTTCAGACCTGATGGATACTCATATTTGACCCGAAAGACGGCAATCATCATCGGCAATGGCAAGCTGCATCGCGACCTTTCCGAGGTCGTGGACAATGCTGAATTCGCAATGCGCTTCAACGAGCCGAAAGCCTCGATCGGGATGAGCGGCTCACGCACGGATATTCTCATGCTTGCAGCTTCCAGCAAGCCGATGCAGCGCCGATTGACGGACCCGGCCTTTCTGACAAGCCCGACTTTCACGGCCGCCAAAGAGGTCGTGCTGGCCTATCATCCCGATATCATCCGCAAATATCACCCCAAGCCCAATCTTCTCTCGCGCCTCAAAGGCAGGAGAAGCGATTGGACGATGCGGACGATCGAATTGGTCGGCGCGGCCGGCAAGGAAATCCGCATCATGCCGCCGCAATTCTACATCGAGGGCTGCGAGGAACTCGGCGTGAGCCAATGCCGCATGCACCAGCTCTTTCCGAGCACCGGCTTCTTCGGCATCCGATATGTGCTGTCACGATTGCCTGCCGACGAGTGGGAGGTGAAGCTGTGCGGTTTCAGCTGGGAAGGGTGGAAACGCCATGCCTGGCTGGACGAGCGCCGCTGGGTTGAAGACAAAATGGCGAGCGGCCGCATCAGCGTGCTCGTTTAGCCTTCCTTCAGTTGTTCAGACCAGTTGAAAACAACCATTTTCAGTTTGGCCTCAGGTTTGCCTAAGCTCGCTTTCATTCAGGGTTGCTAGAGCCTCGCGAAATATGACCTCGAGGTATTCATTCATGCAAGCCCACGAATTCAGCCCGTCTTCGGCGACGCCGCTCGAAAGATCTCACACGGGATTCGAGTTCGCTCCTGCGCCCAATTCGGTCGGTACCGTTCTGGATACGCCCGGGCAACCTGTCATTCGTGGCTTCATCATCCATCTCGCTCGCGCCCGCGATCGCATGCCCCAGGTTGAAAGGCTTGTTGCAAAGCTTCCGGTGCAGAGTGAGGTCATTGAGGCAGTCGATGGCCGCGCTCTGAGTTTCGCCGAGATCGACAATGTCTACCGTCCTCGGCTCCAGAAGCCATATTATCCGTTTGCCATGAGCGCGGGCGAGATCGCCTGCTTTCTGTCGCACCGTAAGGCTTGGGCCGCCATCGTCGAGCAGGGCATCGATGCCGGCCTTGTCTTCGAAGACGACGTCGAGATCGACGATGCGTTCCATGCCGCTTTTGCCGCCGCCAAGGCCTGCCTGAAGCCAGGTTCGTTTATTCGCTTCCCGTTTCGCATGGGCAAGGAGCATGGCAGATGTGTTCTGTCCCAGGGAGCGACCAATGTCATTCAGCCGACGCGGATTGGGCTTGGCATGGTGGCGCAGCTTGTCAGCCGCGATGCTGCCATCCGCCTACTGGAGGCGACCGCCATCTTCGACAGGCCCGTCGATACCACCGTGCAGATGAGCTGGTTTACCCGCGTGTCGCCGCTTTCGGTCTTGCCCGGCGGTGTGCGTGAAATCTCTCCCGAGCTCGGCGGTAGCACGATCAAAAGCCGCAAGACATTGACGGAAACGCTCTCCAGAGAGGTGTTGCGGCCACTCTATCGTGCCAAGATCGCGCTTCGCTCGCGCCGCATCATCTGAGATCATCCATCGTGGCCGTTCCGATCCTCGCATATCATCAGATTGCGGTGCCGCCGTCGCGCAAGGCGCCGTTTAGAAGCATGGTCGTCCACCCAGAAGCTTTCCATCGTCAGATGGAATGGCTGAAAAGGCTTGGAATTCAGGGTTTATCGTTGCGCGAGGCAATGCCTTACATCCGCGGCGAGAAGACCGGCAAAGTCGCTGCCATCACCTTCGATGACAGCTATGCCAACGTCTGTGAGAATGCTTTGCCCGTGCTGCAGGAGTTCGGCTTTACCGCCACGAATTTCGTCGTGGCGAACCAGATCGGCGGCAGCAATGTCTGGGACGTCCCCCTTGGCGTGGCGCAGGCGCCTTGCATGTCGGTCGAGCAGCTGAAGCGCTGGCACAGTCTGGGGCACGAGGTGGGATCGCACACGCTCGATCACGTCCGCCTGCCGCAATTGCCCATGGAAGAGGCGCGCCGTCAGATCACGCATTCGCGCGAGCTGCTCGAAGATTTGCTGGATGAGGGAATCTCGTCCTTCTGCTTCCCCTATGGCGACGAAACACCGCTCGACCGCGTGCTTGCCTATGAAGCCGGTTACAGCGCCGCAACGACGACACGCCGCGGTCGGGCGCGATCAAGCGACGATCCCTTCGGCTTGCCACGCGCCACTATCCGGCGCAACGACAGCTGGCTGCATTTCGTCAAGAAATGTGCCCTCGGATAACGAGTCCCTGTAATCAAGGGTGCTACCGTAAAGCTGTAACTGCCGTCGGTCTTATGGCCGGCGGCAGAAAGTACGGCGCCCACGCATCTTAGTCTTCATTTCTGCCTTATCGGCCGCTGCGCCTGCTACTTCTGTTTTTGGGGCGCGGAATAGGCCGTCGGATGAGCACTGCTGTCGCTGAGTATGGCAGCTCCACCGACATGGTTCTGTGCTGTCGCCGCTGGCGGCAGGAGGGTCCAGGTGAAATAGGCGATCAGACCGCAGATGCCGAGCAGGAAGACGGTGAGGATCGCGGGGATGGACCACTCCTTCGTGAACATCGGTGTTTCCTGACGCGACTTGAAAGAAGCCCGACGTCCGGCTGCCGTCTTATCGAGCTGTGTTGGCACAAGCGCCTCCAATATTACGCGTCGCGGTCGAAAGTGTTGTTGTGAAGGTCGGTTTCCGCACGATCTTCCTCATTATCTGCCTCGATGAAGCACGTACGACATTCGTCATTTGGGCTCAATGCGGCAATTTGGTATGCCCACCATTGTGACCGTTTACAGGCCGCGCCGAGGTCGGCTACAGATGATTGACAGGGCTCGCGCCGGCGGATTGGCGAGCCTCACATCACCAAGTCGCGAGGCTCGGTCACGCTCCGGTGCTTGCGCGAAGGGGAATTGGAATGCCCATCGAATCCTGGAGAGGCAGCGAGGTCGACGTTGCCGTGATCGGCGCCGGCGCAGCCGGTGTAGCTGCAGCCCGGCAGCTGCAATTGCTTCGGCCGGATCTCTCGATCGTCTTGCTCGAAGCCTCCGATCGCGTCGGCGGCCGCGCCCGCTCAATCCATCCGTTCGGCACCGACGCCGCCGCGCTCGATCTTGGCTGCGGCTGGCTGCATGGCGCGCGCACCAATGCCTGGACTGATATTGCCGAGGAAGTAGGCCTGACCGTCGATCGCACGCCTGCGCCCTGGAGCGATGGCGGCCATCGGTTGGAACAGAACGATCCCGATGCAAAAGCCGCGGCTGCCGCCGTCAACGACTTTTTCGGGCGGGTCTATGAGTATGGGGGCGATGCGGACGCCGATCTCTCGGCCATGTTGTCTCCTGATGATCCGTGGAATGAAAGGATTTACGCCGTCGGCGCCTTCATGACCGGGGGAGAGCTCGACAAGTCTTCGGTGATCGATCTTGGCCGTTACGATCCTGGCCCTGGTCCTGACTGGCGCGTGCGACAGGGCTACGGCACCTTGATCGCCACCTACGGTCTGCCGGTGCCGACCGTTGTCGGCGCCGAGGTCCGCCGCATCGACCACAGCGGCGCCGGCCATATCGTGCTTTCGACAGCCAAGGGTGAGCTGCGGGCGAAGGCTGTCATCGTCACAGTTTCAACCAATGTGCTTGCGGCCGAACGCATCGCCTTCTGGCCGCCTTTGCCGGAAAAGATCGAGGCGGCGTCCCGCCTGCCGCTCGGTCTGGCAAACAAGCTTTTCCTTCGTGTTGCCGAGCCGGCGATGTTTCCGAAGGATACGCATGTGACGGGATCGCAGCATAGCCGCCGGACAGGCGCCTATCAGCTGAAGCCATTCGGTGCGCCGGTCATCGAGGCCTATTTCGCTGCCGACCTCGCGCTCGATCTGGAGCGACAGGGCGTCGATGCGATGTTTGATTTTTCGGTGGAACAGTTGAAGCGCGTCTTCGGTGCCGATGTCGGCAAGACGCTGTCGCCGCTGGCTGCGTCAGCCTGGGCGGGAGAGCCTTTCTTCGGTGGTTCTTATTCCTATGCGACGCCCGGCGCTTCCGACCTGCGCAGCGTCCTTGCCGCTCCCCACAACGAGCACTTGTTCTTCGCCGGAGAAGCCTGTTCGAAGACGCGTTATTCTACCGCGCACGGCGCCTATGAAACCGGCGCGGCTGCCGCCGAAGCCATCGCGAAAACGCTGTGATGGAAGCCCCATGAGACCGATAGCCAGCTTCCAGGCGAGAAATAGCGATTCGCCTCGTAATTTTATGCAAATCGCTCTTAAACTTGCGTGAGAACAGGCGTAAACGCAATCAAATACCACCCGATTTGATTTACACCATCCTTCGGGAGATGGGCGGCGAAAGCCGTAGCAAAAGAAGCATTGGAGGAGCCATGAGCACCGGCGAAACATTAACCTTCGACATCCAGAAAAACCCCAATCCCGCGACGGCGAGCGAGCGGGAAGCGCTGTTGCAGAACCCGGGTTTCGGCCGCATCTTCACCGATCACATGGTAACGATCCGCTACTCGCAGGATCGTGGTTGGCACAGCGCCAAGATCGAGCCGCGCAAGGCGCTTGCTCTCGATCCGGCAACCGTAGTGCTTCATTATGCCCAGGAAATCTTCGAAGGCATGAAGGCCTATCACCTGCCGGATGGCGGGGCCGCCCTTTTCCGCCCGAGCGCCAATGCGCGCCGTTTCCAGAATTCGGCCGAACGGCTGGCGATGCCGCGCTTGCCGGAAGAGCTTTTTGTCGAGTCCGTACGCGAGCTGGTCAAGATCGAGCGCGAATGGATCCCGACCGCGGAAGGGGCATCGCTCTATCTCCGGCCGTTCCTGATTGGCACCGAAGTCGCTCTCGGCACAAAACCGTCGGCAGAATATATCTATTGCGTCATTGCCTCCCCCGTCGCCTCCTTTTTCAAGGGCGGCGGATCGGCCGTCACGCTCTGGGTCTCCGAGAATTTCACCCGCGCCGCGCCTGGCGGCACGGGTGCGGCCAAGTGCGGCGGCAACTACGCCGCAAGCCTTGCCGCATTGGCTGAGGGCCAACGCGAAGGCTGCGATCAGGTCGTCTTCCTCGATGCCGTCGAAAAGCGCTGGATCGAGGAGCTTGGCGGCATGAACGTCTTCTTCGTCTTCGATGACGGCTCCCTGCAGACGCCGCCGCTCACCGGCACGATTCTGCCGGGCATCACCCGCGATTCGCTGATCAAGCTCGGCCGCGACATGGGCTTGACGGTACGTGAGGAGCCCTATTCGATCGAGCAGTGGCAGGCGGATGCCGAGAGCGGGCGCCTGCGCGAATCCTTCGCCTGCGGCACGGCGGCTGTCGTGACGCCGATCGGCAAGGTGAAGGGCCGCAAGCACAGCTTCACCATCGGCGACGGCAATGCCGGTGCTACGACGCAGCGCCTGAAGGCAGCGCTGACCGACATTCAGTTCGGCCGCGCGCCCGACAAGAACGAGTGGCTGGACCGCCTGTTCTAAGCGAAGAATGACCGATATTCGGCGGGAGAAGGCATGTGAGCTCTCCCGCCGGCTTCTGACTCAAGAGCGGTTCAGCTTTTCGTGAAATATCTGAACCGCTCGATCTCTTTGTTTCACGCAATTCCGGATGGAAAACCGCTGCGCACTTTTCCTGGAATTGCTCCAGAGTTCGCATAGTCACCCGAACCATCGGAGTTGTTATGATGAGCAACGTCAGCGAGCGTCCCGGCGTCGAGCCGGGCGAGAAGATCGGCTTTGTCGGTCTCGGCGTCATGGGCCAGCCGATGGCCCTCAATCTCGCAAAGGCGGGCACCAGGCTTGTCGTTTGGAACAGATCGCCGGCAGCGGCCGATCCGTTGCGCGAGGCAGGTGCGACGGTCGCCGTAAGTGTAGAAGAGGTGTTCGAACGCACGCGCATCGTCATCCTGATGCTGGTCAACGAAACTGTGCTGGACGAGGTGCTGCGGCGCGGGACACCGGACTTCGCCAAGCTGGTTGCCGGCCATATCGTCGTGTCGATGGGCTCCAATCCGCCCGACTATTCGCGCGGGCTAGCCGCCGATATTCTCGCAGCCGGTGGGCGCTATGTCGAAGCCCCGGTTTCGGGCTCGCGGAAGCCTGCCGAGACAGCGCAGCTGGTCGCGCTGCTCGGCGGCGATGCGGACACGGTTGTCGAAGTGCGGCCGCTGCTTGCGCCTATGTGCCGCGAAACGATCCTGTGCGGTCCGGTCGGCAATGCGCTGCTGATGAAGCTGACCGTCAACCTCTACCTTTGCACGATGCTGGCGGGTCTCGCCGAAGCCTCGCATTTCGCCGAGCGGAACGGCCTCGATCTCGAAACTTTTCAGGCTGCGATCGATTCCGGCCCGATGGCCAGCGATCTGACGCGCGTGAAAATTCCGAAGCTTGTTTCGCGGGATTTTTCAGTGCAAGCGGCGACGGCCGATGCCTTCAACAGCACCAAACTGATTGCCGAGGCGGCTCGTGCCGTCGGCATGGCATCGCCGGTCCTTGATGTCTGCCGTACTCTTTATGGCGAGAGCGTCGAACTTGGCAACGGCCGGCTCGACATGGTGTCGGTGGTTGCGGCCATCGAGGCCCGCACCGAAGCGCTCAGGCGGAGCTGATAGACCTAAATTTCGTCAAGCTCACGCTTGGGAAGCCGTCTTGCGGCACCTATTTTTGCATGGAGACCTGAACAGACATTTCTGAAAGGACGCCGGACATGTCTGCCCCTATGGACAGCAATCTTTTTCAACAACTTGGCTTGATGCATCCGTTGATCGTCGCGCCGATGGCGGGCGGTCCTTCGTCGGTGGAGCTGGTGGCGGCGGCTTCTGCCGCAGGCTCGCTCGGCGCCATGGGCGGCGCCTATCTAAACGCCGCGGCGATCGAAGCCTTTGCAGCTCAGGTGCGTCAACGGACCGACAGGCCGTTTTCGATCAATCTCTTCATTCCGCACTCAATCCCGGAAGTTGCCACTGATCGGGTCGAGCGCGCGGCTGCGGCGACCGCACGATATCGCCGGGAGTTGGAGCTGCCTTCACCGCAGCTTGTGCCTCCCTATGAAGAGGATTTCGATGCGCAGTTTGAAGCGGTTTTGCGTATCAAGCCGGCTTGTTTCAGTTTCGTCTTCGGCCTGTTGCCGGCCGACTATGTACGGGAAGCGAAGAAGGCTGGTATTCCGCTGATCGGCACGGCGACGACACTCGACGAGGCGAGGGCGTTGGAAGAGAGCGGCGTGGATGCGATCGTGTTGCAAGGCTTCGAAGCGGGCGGTCATCGCGGCATTTTCGATGCCAAGGCAGCAGACCCGGAAATCGGGATGCGCGATCTTCTGGTGCAATGCGTCGGCACCATTCGTTTGCCGTTGATCGCAGCCGGCGGCATCATGACCCCCAGCGATATCCGGGCGGCGCTGCAGGCGGGAGCGCGGGCCGTGCAGATGGGCACGGCCTTCCTCACCTGCGTGGAAGCCGGAACCTCGGCACCCTATCGCAGGAAGCTGCTGGAAACGCCGGAGCGCCGGACGCGAACGACACGCGCCTTTTCGGGCCGCTTTGCGCGAGGGATCGAGAACCGCTTCATGGATGAGATGGATGGAAAGCCTGATGCCATTCTTCCCTTTCCGGCGCAAAACAAGTTTACGCGGGACATACGCGCTGCGTCGACGGCGAAGGGATTGCCGGATTTCCTGTCTCTCTGGTCTGGAACCGGCAAGGGCGAGCTGTGGCAGGAGAGTGCCGCCGAATTGATCGGTCGTCTTTTTGCAGAGTGATGCGCTCAAAAGGAAAGGAGCCGGCAAGCCGGCTCCTGATCGTTCTGCGAGGCTCAGAAGTCTCGATTATTCCATGCCGAGTGCGGCCATGTAGGTCTGCAGGATGGATTCTTCTTCCAGGCGTTCGTTCGCGTCCTTCTTGCGAAGGCGAATGATGGTGCGGATTGCCTTGGTGTCGTAGCCGCGGCCCTTGGCCTCGCCCATGACATCCTTGATGTCGCTGCCAATCGCGGCCTTTTCTTCTTCGAGGCGCTCGATGCGCTCGATGAATTGACGCAGTTCCGCCGCGGCCACGTTCTCGACGCTGTTCTCTTCCATGCACTTCTCCTAAAGGGTCTCAAAGGGTCGCTTGCAGCCCGTCGCAGATGAGATCGATCGGTCACCGATAGGGGCACATCGCTTCAGGGCTTGCGCGGGATTTCGAATTCGATCGGGCAGTTGACGTGCCGCGAATGGCGCGCAAGGTCAAGCCGAATTGGTGAAGGGAGCGTTAATCTTTCGGCTTGTTTTGCTCGAAAGCGGCTTTTTGCACAGGCGAGGCTTCTTTCTGGTGCAGGTTCTTCCAATCCTCGTAGGGCATGCCATAGATCACTTCGCGCGACTCGTCCTTGCTGACGGGCAGGCCCGCCTCTTCGGCCGCTTCGCGATACCAGTTCGAGAGGCAGTTGCGGCAGAAGCCGGCGAGGTTCATCAGGTCGATGTTCTGAACGTCGCTGCGTTCGCGCAAATGCGCAACGAGGCGGCGGAAGGCAGCGGCCTCAAGCTCGGTCTCTTGTTCCTTGGTGAGCGTGGTCATCTCTTTCTCCTCAATTCGCTTGCCGGTTCACGCCTCATAGGGGCCGGTGCGCGAAGGGTATCGCCTATATTCATGGAGCGACGGATCGGCATTGATCTCCGCGAAGATCGGCGCCAGGCGATCGGCCCATTCGACAATGCCGGCCTCGTCGCCGATCAGATCCTGCCGGACCTCCAGCAGCGCATGCGCAATGCCCTTCATCATGCAATGGCGGAACATGGTGTCGTTGCGCAGCGCACCGTCATACGGTTCATTGTCTCCGATAACGAGATCGGTATCGGCGCCGAGCTTTGCAAGGAGCGGCACGACGGCACGATCGTCGCTGTCCCAGAGTACGCTTGCATGCCAGGGACGCGGCACACCTTTCCAAGCCGGCGTGAAGGAGTGCATCGAGAAAACCAGGGGTGCCTTGCCCGTTGCCGCGGCCACGGCGGAGATCGTTTCGTCGACCGCTTCATGATAGGGCCGATGGAAGGCTTCTATACGGTAGTTCCATTCTTCATCCGTGATTGGATGATTACCTGGGATGATCGCGCCATCCGATATTTTCATGATGAGCGTCGGGTCGTCTTCGCCGCGGTTCGGATCGATCAGCAGACGGGAAAAGCCGCCAAGCACGCCCGGCACGTCCAGCCGCGCGCAGAGATGACGGCAGAGGCCTTCGATGCCGATGTCGTAGGCGATGTGGCGGGAGAAGGCGGTCTCCGGCAGGCCGAGGCTGCCATAACGCTCGGGCAGGCGCCGCATGGCGTGATCGCCGAGAATGACCATGCCTTTGTCACGATTGCCGGGTATAAATTCAAACGGTCTGAAATCAGTCATGCGGATTGTCGATTATTGAAATTTTCAACTCTTTGTTTGATTGCATGTGCGGATGGAAGGTGCAAGGTTTGCAGCTTCGATCGGATGAGGGGCGGCGCATGGTGCCGCCACCATCCCGTGAAGAAAATATAATCGATTAGAGTTGCGTTGACATTCATGGGATGGCAGCGCAAGAAGACGCAACAACGAATAACCGGGAGCCAATTGGAAGCCGTGTCCAGCCAAGTCGCGCCACGTTTCGTTAAGCGGTCAGGCCCGCTCGCCCGAATCGCCTTCCTCATTCTCGCTGCGGCAGCGCCGTTCTTCTTCATGCCGAATGCGGCCCATGCCGATTTCCGAACGTGCAACGGTACGCAGAATCTTGTCGGCGTTGCGATCGGCTATCGCGCCAAGGACGGCTGGGTGACGGAGGGTTGGTGGCAAATTCCGGCCAATACCTGCGCGACTTTGATCGAGGGGCCGCTTCAATCCCGCTATTATTATCTCTACGCAGAAGATGCGGCCCGCGGCGGCCGCTGGACGGGCGACGTCGAAATGTGCGTGGCGGAAAATGAATTCAAAATCCCAGGTGTCAAGGATTGCTACGCTCGTGGCTATCAGAAGATGGGATTCAAGGAATACGACACCGGGCGCCAGGCGAGCTGGATGGTTCAGCTTTCCGAGCCCTCGGGCAGCCAAGAAAGCCAGAATTGATGAGACGAAACCGAAAAGTCAAAATCCTCGCAACGCTCGGTCCGGCTTCCTCTTCGGAGGAAATGATCCAGAAGCTTCACGAGGCCGGCGCGGACCTGTTCCGCATCAACATGAGCCACGCCAGCCATGATGTGATGCGCACGCTGATCCAGCGCATTCGCGCCGTCGAAGCTCGCTGTGGTCGGCCGATCGGCATTCTCGCTGACTTGCAGGGTCCCAAGCTGCGCGTTGGCAAGTTTGCTGACACCAAGGTCGATCTTAAGCCCGGTCAGACTTTCACGCTCGACAATCAGGATATCCCCGGCGACAACACGCGTGTCTACCTGCCGCATCCGGAAATCCTGGAATCGGTTCAACCCGGCCACCGCCTGCTGATCGATGACGGCAAGCTGGCGCTGCGTGCCGAAAAGTGCGACGGCAAGAGCATCGTCACGACTGTCATTTCGGGCACCAAGATTTCCGACCGCAAGGGCGTCAGCCTGCCCGATACGCTGCTCGGCGTCGGCGCGCTGACCGACAAGGACCGCGCCGACCTCGACGCCGTTCTCGCGACCAATGAAGTCGACTGGGTCGCGCTCTCCTTCATCCAGCGCCCGGAAGACCTGACGGAAGTTCGCAAGATCTCGCACGGCCGCGTTGGGCTGATGTCGAAGATCGAGAAGCCGCAGGCTGTCGAGCGCATCGAGGAAATCATCGAGCTTTCCGACGCACTGATGGTGGCCCGTGGCGACCTCGGCGTTGAAATGCCGCTGGAAGCCGTTCCGGGTATCCAGAAGCAGCTGATCCGCGCCTGCCGCCGCTCCGGCAAGCCGGTGGTCGTCGCCACGCAGATGCTGGAATCGATGATCTCCGCGCCGGTCCCGACCCGCGCCGAAGTTTCCGACGTCGCGACCGCCGTCTTCGAAGGCGCCGATGCCGTTATGCTCTCCGCAGAATCCGCGTCCGGCGACTATCCGGTCGAAGCCGTTTCCATGATGGCCTCGATTGCCGGCACCATCGAGCGCGAGCCGCATTATCCGGGCATCATCTATGCTCAGCGCGCTCTGCCGGAGGCAACCGGTGCCGACGCGATTTCGCTCGCCGCCCGCCAGATCGCCGAGACGCTGAAGCTTGCCGCCATCGTCTGCTACACGTCCTCCGGCACCACCGGTCTGCGCGCCTCGCGCGAGCGTCCGCAGGTTCCGATCCTGGCGCTGTCGCCGATTATCCAGACGGCACGCCGCCTGTCCGTCGTCTGGGGTATGCATTGTGTCGTCACTCACGATGCGACCGACCTCGACGACATGGTCAACAATGCCTGCCGTATCGTCGCCGAAGAAGGCTTCGGCAAGCCGGGCGACCGCATCATCATTTCGGCCGGTGTGCCGCTCGGCACGCCGGGCGCTACCAACATGTTGCGCATTGCCTATATCGGTTCGGACGGCCAGTCGGGCGTGTGATTGCCGACATCCGATTGCGGCAGCACCCCAAACATCCGAAACCCGCTGTCGAAAGACGGCGGGTTTTTTCTTGAAGCCGAAGCGCCTGCGATCCCAGGCAGGCGGATGAAGAAGGAGATATGTCAATGAAAGTCGGATTTATCGGATTGGGCCAGATGGGCAGCGCCATGGCCACTAATCTCATCAAGGCCGGGCATGACGTGACCGTCTACAATCGTTCGCGCGACAAGGCCGAGGCTCTGGCCGCCGAGGGCGCCATGGTTGCGGAGACCGTGGCGGAAGCGTGCGGCGGCGAGGCTGTCTTCACCATGCTCGCGCATGACGATGCGCTGTCGGCGGTCGTCCATGGCGATGGCGGCGTTCTGGCAAGCCTTGGCAAGGGTGCAGTTCACATTTCCGCCAGCACGATCAGCGTCGCCATGTCGGAAAGGCTGACGAGGGAACATGCCGCGGCAGGTCAGCACTTCGTGGCAGCGCCCGTCTTCGGCCGCCCGGAAGCGGCGGCTGCGGCAAAGCTCTTCGTTGCAGCCGCGGGTGCGCCTGATGCGATTCAAACGGTCACGCCGCTTTTCGACGCCATCGGTCAGCGCACCTTCGTCCTCGGCGAGGAGCCGAAGGCGGCCAATCTCGTCAAGCTCAGCGGCAATTTCCTCATCGCTTCGGTCATCGAGTCGCTGGGCGAGGCTATGGCGTTGGTCGAAAAGGGCGGTGTCGACAGGCACGCCTATCTCGATCTCTTGACCTCGACGCTGTTCAACGCGCCTGTCTACAAGACGTATGGAGGCCTGATTGCGGATCGCAAGTTCAAGCCGGCGGGTTTCACCGCGCCGCTCGGTCAAAAGGATATTCGGCTGGCTTTGGCTGCCGGTGAGGCGCTGAACGTGCCGCTGCCGCTGGCGAGCCTGCTGCGTGATCGGTTCCTCAACCTGCTGGCGCATGGCGGAGAGGAACTGGACTGGTCGGCGATTGGCGCGCTGGCGGCGAAAGATGCGGGTTTGGTGGAGTAAGTAAGGTGTGTTATTCACCGACGATAGAGCTCGCGGAGGGTGTGCACCCCCCTCTGTCACTTCGTGACATCTCCCCCGCAAGGGGGAGATTGTTTGGAGCTCGCTTCTGTTCCTTTCGAACCGACAGGCTGTAACTTCTGCAGATTCGATCTTTGTTTGAGTGAGGCGCCCGCTGCGGGTTACCAATCTCCCCCCTTTGTGGGGGAGATGTCCCGATAGGGACAGAGGGGACGTCACAGGTTCGGCATATCGAAAAGCCTCTCTTACGCCCTCTTGCTAAGCACGGCACCACATGCAACCTTCCCCTCCTCCAGAGGAGGGACTCCCATGCATCTGACTACGCTGCTCGCCTTCGCCACCGTTTCCTTCGTCGGTATCGCGACGCCGGGGCCGACTGTGCTTCTGGCGCTGACCAATGGCTCGCGCTTCGGCATCAGGCGCGCCTTGCCCGGCATGGTGGGAGCCGTTCTTTCCGACGCGGTGCTAATCAGTGCCGTCGCCATCGGCCTCGGCGCCTTGCTGGCTGCCTCCGAATTCTGGTTTTCGGCTCTGAAATGGGTGGGTGCGGCCTATCTCGCCTTTCTCGGTATCATGATGCTGCGCTCGAAGGGGAGCATCGACGGCGCATTGCAGGCGAGTGCGAGCCAATCTAAGGGAACCGCTTTCTCCATTGGGCTGAAGAGCTTCCTGGTCGCCGTGACCAATCCGAAGGGCTATCTCTTCTTCTCGGCGTTCCTGCCGCAGTTCATCGACCCTTCGGCGCCGCAGATGCAGCAATATATCGTGCTCGGCGCGATCTTCGCCGCGCTCGATTTCATGATCATGCTCGGCTATGCGGTGTTCGGCTCTCATGCCGTCCGCGTCCTGAAGTCGGAAGGGGCGAAATGGCTTGAGCGCGCCTGCGGCGGCGCGCTTTTGGCTCTTGCCGGCTCGCTGGCGCTCTATCGTCGCGCCGTCAACTGAGGACTAGTGGCGGCTCAACGCCGCCTCGAAAACATCCTGATCGACATTGCCGCCAGAGGTGACGGCGATCACTGCATCGCCGTTGATGCGCCTGCCGTGGAAGAGTGCGGCAGCAAGCGCGACTGCGCCGCCCGGTTCAACCACGATCTTCAGCCGAGTGAACGCAAGCGCCATGGCTTTCTGCGCTTCCTCGTCTGTCACGACGAGGCCGGGGCCGCAAAGGCGCTTCAGGATCGGAAAAGTAATGTTGCCCGGCTGCGGCGTGATGATGGCGTCGCAGATCGAGCCTTGCAGCGCGGCGTTGCGCTCGATCTTGCCCGAGGCGAGTGAACGGGTGGTATCATCGAAATTTTCGGGCTCGCATGGGCGCGCCTTCAGGCCCGGAGCGCGGGATTCGAGCGCCAGTGCGATTCCCGAGGTCAGGCCACCGCCACCGCAGGGGACCAGCACGTCGGCAGTTTCGATGCCTTCCTCGGCAGCCTGCTCTGCGATCTCCAGCCCGGTTGTTCCCTGGCCGGCGATCACCTGCGGCTCGTCGAAGGGCTTGATGAGCGTCAGGCCTCGCTCCTTGGAAATACGGGCACCGATCTCGTCGCGATCTTCCTTGATGCGATCATAGAGCACGACCTCCGCGCCGAAGGCGCGGGTGTTGGCGATCTTCAGCTTCGGGGCGTCGGTTGGCATGATGATAACGGCGGGGACGCCATGCAGCTTTGCGGCCAGCGCCACGCCCTGCGCATGGTTGCCGGAGGAGAAGGCGATGACGCCTCTGGCGCGCACGGTCGGCTCCAGCGCAGAGACGGCAGACCAGCCGCCGCGAAACTTGAAGGAGCCGGAATGCTGCAGGCACTCGGCCTTCACGAACAGGCGGCGGCCGGCAATCTCATCGAGAAAGGGTGAGGACAGAAGCGGCGTGCGGCGCGCCCGGCCGCCGAGGCGAGCGCGGGCGGCTTCGATCATTGCGATATCGACCATGGGGGATCACTCTTCGGATTCAGAAAGACTTTCCATCCATAAAGCGCCCGCCTGTCCTTTAAAACAAGGAGATTGTCTCCGTGACACTTCAGGTGGCGCCGGGCAGCGAGAGGTGCCCGACATTGCAAGTCTGCAGACCGGATCGCGCCGGATTTTTTGGCGGCTCGGCCAGCAGGCGGAAGCGCACCAGCATCCAGTGGGTCGGCTCGAAGGCGGCGACCGAGGCGAGGGCTTCACCGTTCGATATGGCCTGCGCTGCTGCCTCGATCTCCTTCGCGCGGAGTTCGGCAAGCGATGTCTCGGCGTCGATTGCGACCACCTCGCGTGTCGCGAACTTGGCGCTGCGAATATCCGCAGACGTCTCGACGTGCCAGGCGATCCAGGTGTTGACCTGAGGGCGGCCGAAGTTCTCGGTCAGGGCTGAGAAGCCCGGGCCAGAGACGAAGTCGCTCAGTCCTTCTTCCTGCTGCCAGACATAGAAGGGCGAGTAGAAGTTCTGCCGGCTCCCTGTAACAGCATCACCCTTTCTCGCCGTCAGGTAGGCCTTGAACTTCAGGCCCGGGAGATTGTCGAGCAGGGGACCTTTTTCCCGGATGCGGCGATCGATGATCGCCATGTCGTAATCCGCGGGTAGGGGGAAGTTATATTGCATGGCGATCATCGGTCATTCCTCCAGCCAGGTGACGGCGCTTCCATCTTGCGCCGCCTGGATGCTGATATAGGAGAAGGCATTTTCCGGCGCCGCACCGTGCCGATGGCGTTCGTTCGGCGCGAAGCTGATGCAGTCGCCGGCGCGCAGTTCCTCGGCCGGGCCGCCAAAGCGTTCGGCAAGTCCGACGCCTGACAGAACGTAGAGGATCTGTCCGTGCGGATGCGTATGCCAGCGCGTCATGACGCCGGGTTCGAGTGCGCAGCGCATGGCTGTGAGACCGCCGTTTTCGGCATTCTCCACCAACGACTCCACCAGGAAGGAGGCGGTGGCGATGCCTTCGGGCGAGGGGCGAATATTCGTGCCGGCGCGATGAATGGCGGGCGTTTGGATCGATGTGGTTTGCGGCATGGTTCTCAGACCTGTTCGATCATTTGCGCGCGACCATCGGAGAAGGACCAATCCTCGCGCGTCGCAGTCGTGATGGTGATCATGATGTCCTCGGGGCGAACGCCTGGTGCATCGGCGAGAAGCTCGGCGACACGGCGATAGAAGGCTTGCTTGACCTCGGTGCTGCGCGGCTTGCCGATGGTGACGTCGAAAAAAACGTAATCGTCCGAACGCGGCTTGCTGGCGAAATAGGTGCGATCGAAGACGAGTTCATGCGGCTCCTGCTGATGAATGGACTGGAAGCGATCGGTGGGCGGCACCTCGAAGGCTTCGACCAGAGCGCGGTGGAAATTATCCGAAAGTGCCTTGAGATATTCCGGCGACTTGCCGCGCAGAAGGGTGATGCGGGTGAATGGCATGGGATTGCTCCTGTTTCCGTGTCACTTGACGAGCATAGAATGCCAGTGGATAATCATCCTGAAAATCAGATAATTCTGGATGTATCGTCCCAAAAATATGGATGATTATCGATGCGAAAGATCATCTTCGATCTCGATGTGCTGCGCAGCTTCGTCACTGGTATGGATCTCGGCAGCTATGCCAAGGCGGCAGACCGGCTCGGGCGTTCAACCTCGGCCATCAGCGCCCAGCTGAAAAAGCTGGAGGAGCAGGCAGGCACGCCGATCTTCCGCAAGGCGGGCCGGGGACTGGCGCTGACGGAGGCCGGCGAGACGATGCTTGGCTATGCCCGCCGGCTGCTGGATCTGAACGACGAGGCGGCCACGGCGCTGCATGGGGCCGAGCTTGAAGGCTGGGTGCGCCTGGGCCTGCAAGAGGATTTCGGCGAGACGCTGCTGCCGGACGTATTGGGCCGCTTCGCCCGTGCACATCCCAAGGTGCGTATCGAGGCGCGTGTCGTGCGCAACGCGGAACTTGTGGAGCGGGTGACGTCAGGCAAGCTCGATCTGGCGCTTGCCTGGAGCGATGGCTTCCGCACGGCTTATACGGACCGTATAGCTGAAGTCCCGCTCTGCTGGGTCGGCCCGGCCGGTGGCGACATGCAATGGCACGCCGATGGCGGCGAGGCCATGCCGCTCGCCTCGCTTGAGGCGCCTTGTTTGCTGCGCAACATCGCCACGAAGACGCTCGATCGCGCCGGCATTGGCTGGCGAATATCCTTTGTCAGCCCGAGCCTCGGCGGGCTTTGGGCTGCGACGGCGGCAGGTCTTGGCCTGACGCTGCGCACGCCGCTCGGCCTGCCGCCAAAGGTACGGCAATTGACGCCGGGAGAGGTGGGCTTGCCGGCTTTGCCGACGCTCGATCTCGTGCTCCATCGTGCCGAGGCGGAAGGGAGCCCGGCAACGGAGCGCTTGGCGTCGATCATGCTGCAGGCGGTGCGGCAGACCATCGAGGCGGTGCCGCAGAGCCGCATATTCGAGGATGTGGCTGGTCAGGATGTCGTCATGGCCTGAGAAGAGGGCTGTCGCGTGGAAACTTCGCTGCCGAGGTCGCTGATGCGGATTTCCGCCTGTGCGGCAAGCACTTGCAGATCGCGCGGCTGGCCTGCCAGCCGTTCCATGGCGGCGATTGCGACGTCCGTCGTGACATAATCCGGCTTGTGGCCAAGATTGCGGATGGTGACGAGTTCGGCGCCAGGGATATCCCGGGCAAGGCCGCGCGAATGCAATTCCTCGAGCACGATATCGTCACTGTCGCCGGTGATGATGACCGTGGGCGCCTTGATCTCGCTATAGCGCGGCGCATGGGCCGAGACATAGGCAAAGAGATTGACCACGTCGATCGCATTGTTGCGAAAGGTTTGCGGCCGCAGCACCAGCTCCGGTGCCGTCTTCATTATATAATCCGCCGGCCGTTCGTTGGGGCGGAAGATGCTGAGCGTGCCGCTTTCCACTCGACGTAAGCCGAGTGGAATGACGAGGATTTGAGTAAAAAGCCAGCCCAGGACGGGCAGGGCGGCGAGCGTATAATACCAGTCGATGCCACCGGGCCAAGGATGGGTGGCTGGCGCCAGAAACAGTAGTCCCTTCGTCTTTTCGGGGTGCAGCATGCCGAAGGCGGCTGCGATCGCACCACCGAAGGAGTGACCGACGATGATGGCGCTCTTGATGCCGCGCTTGTCCATCAGCTTCGCGATCGCATCGGCTTGGCCGGAGGGCAGCGCGTTTTCGGCCGGCCCGCGTTCGGAATAGCCGTGACCGGGGCGGTCGACGAACAGCATTTCGGCGCGGCCAGATAAAGGTGCCGCAAAGGCCTCGAACTGGTCGCGCAGATTGCCGCTGGCTCCGTGGATAAAGACCAGGGCGGGCAGATCAGCCGTTGCCGGTCGCGGCAAATGGACCGCGTTAAGGCGGTAGCCGCCAATATCGGTAAGTTCGCCAATATTGGGATAGGCCTGCTCGATGGCGCGGGTCTTGTAGGCGGAAAAGCCCGCGGCGGCGATAAGAAGCAAGACAATGGCGACGAGGAAAGAATCGATCATTGCGGCACGGATCAAATATCTTAAGACGCTAATCTAGCGCGATATGGCGGATTTTCATCCCTCCAAATGCGATTTTCGCCGGGAGCCTCGGCGGAAAATCAGGTGCGGCTGCCGGCGATCTTTTCCGAGAGCTTGTCCGCTTCCTCCTGGGCCGATCGATTCGCAGGATAGACTTCGAGAAAGCGCTGCCAGGCCTTGAGGGCGAGAGCATCGTTGCCGCGTTCGGTCAGCATCGCCGCCATGCCGGCCAGCGCTCCGAAATGGCGCGGCTCGATGCGCAGGACCTGATTGATGTCTTCCATCGACTTGCGATAGTCGCCGATCGCGAAATTGAGCGTGGCGCGTCGGTTCCAGCCTTCGACATAGTCGGGCTTCAGCGAGATCACCTGATCGAGATAATCCATCGCGGCGGCATTGCGCTTGTCCTGAATGGCCTTGTCGACCCATTGCATCAGGAGATTGATGGTGGCGCTGCCGGAATCGGCGAACTGGGCATTGATCTGGTCCGCAATCAGGCTTGCCTGGTCGGGATCGCGCTGCCGCCTCAGCGCCATGAACAGATTGTCGAGCTGCTGCTTGGACGACAGGGTGCCGGAGGAATTGCCCTGATTCTGCTTTTCCACAGGGTTTGGCTCATCAGCCGGCGCCGCATGGGGTGCAGAGGCAGTCAGAGCAAACAGAATCGGCAGGGCTAGATATGACAAAGCAAAAACGCGCATGGCGGGCATAGTAGCCCGCCAATGTCGAAGATCAAAACAAATTTGATGCGATCAACTAAAACTGAGGCTCGATCCATGGGACCGGAGCCGCGCGCTGTATCAGCCCTGGCGAGCCTTGTAGCGCGGGTTCAGCTTGTTGATGATGTAGATGCGGCCCTTGCGGCGGACGAGACGGTTGTCACGGTGGCGCGCCTTGAGCGACTTGAGCGAATTCTTGATCTTCATTTTTCTGATCCGCGATCTCTGAGGGGGAATGTCACATTCGCCCGGGTCTTTAACAATCAAAAGCGCGCTCAGGGCGCGCTCTTTAGGGTGGGGAGCAAATAACCTGTCGGCCGTGCGCTGTCAACCATGTCAGGGCTTTTTCCCGCTGATCTCAGCGCAGAAGCTGTGTAACATGCCCCATCTTGCGGCCCGGCCGGGCTTCGGTCTTGCCATAGAGATGCACCAGCGTGTCGTCAAGGCGCAGCCATTCCGGCAGTGCCAGGATGTCGTCGCCGATCAGATTCGTCATGACGCAGTCCGAGTGGCGCTGAGGATTTCCGAGCGGCAGGCCACCGACGGCGCGGATATGCTGCTCGAATTGCGAGATGACGCAGGCGGCCTCCGTCCAGTGGCCGGAATTGTGGACGCGCGGCGCCATTTCGTTGGCGATCAGACTGCCATCGGCAAGCACGAAGAACTCGATGCCGATGACGCCGACATAGCCGAGCGCCGTCAATATCTTCTCCGCAGCATCGCGAGCGGCGTTCGCCGTCTCTTGCGAAATGCTCGCCGGCAGCGTGGAGGTGTGGAGAATGCCGTTGCGATGAACGTTCTCTGCCGGATCGTAGCAGGCGACCTTTCCGTCGCTGCCGCGGGCGGCGATGATGGAAACCTCGCGCTCGAAGGATACGAAGCTCTCCAGAATCAACGGCACGCTGCCCAAGGCCGCGTAGCCGCCTTCGGGGTTGTCGGCGCCGGAGCGATAGACGCGCTGACCTTTGCCGTCATAGCCGAGGCGGCGCGTCTTCAGCACGCCTTGGCCGCCGAAATCGGCTAGCGCCTTTTCGAGGTCGTCCTGGTTGTCGACGGCATGGAAGCGGGCCGTCGGAATGCCGCAGCCGTTGATGAAGCTCTTTTCGGTCAGCCGGTCCTGCGCCATTTCAAGCGCCTTGGGCGGCGGATAGACCGTTACCTGCAAGGCAAGATCCTCGGCGGCGGTTACGGGCACGTTTTCGAACTCATAGGTCACGACATCGCAGCGCTTCGCCAGCTCGGCAAGGGCGGCCGCATCGTCATAGGCGGCTGTGATCTGTTCGTTGGCAACATGGGCTGCCGGACAGTCGGCCTGGGGCTCGAGGACGACGGTGCGAAAATTCAAGCGCGCAGCCGCCATGGCCAGCATGCGGCCGAGCTGGCCGCCGCCGATGATACCAATCGTCTTCGCGTTCATAGGTCGTCCATCGGATATTCGGCAACGGCGGCACTCTGGCGCGCGCGCCATTCGTCGAGCCGGTCGGCAATCTCTTCGTCGCCGAGCGCCAGGACGGCGGCAGCAAGAAGGGCGGCATTGACCGCGCCGGCCTTACCGATCGCGAGCGTGCCGACGGGAATGCCGGCCGGCATCTGCACGATCGAAAGAAGGCTGTCCTGACCGGAGAGCGCGCGTGACTGAACCGGCACGCCGAAGACCGGAAGAGGCGTCATAGAAGCCGCCATGCCCGGCAGATGCGCTGCGCCGCCGGCGCCCGCGATAATGACCTTGAAACCCTCGTCCCTCGCGCCCTTGGCGAAGCTCACCAGCCTGTCCGGCGTACGATGCGCGGAAATGATGCGCGCATCATAGGTAATCTCAAGCGCTTCCAGGGTGTCCGCGGCATTCTTCATGGTCTCCCAGTCAGACTGGCTTCCCATGATGATGGCGACAGGCGGTCTTTCGGTCAGCATCGTTGCGTTGTGCTCCTCAGGCGATGATGTCGGGGATGATCTGGTCTTCCAGCTTGGTCAGCTTGTCCTTGATGACGAGCTTCTTCTTTTTCATGCGCTGGATACGAAGGGCATCGCAGCCCGTCTCGATCATGGCATTGATTGCGGCATCATAATCCTCGTGTTCCTGGCGCAGCCGCGCCACGATCAGCCTGATTTCCGCCTGTTCCTGATCGGCCATGTTCATTTCCCCAGCATATCGCGGAATCGCATTCGTTCCGCCTCCTGAATTCCGCAAGCTCCTATCACCAAATGACGATAACGGGAAGTTATCCTTCTTCACGAATTTGCCGCCTATAGGCCACGTTTTCGCCTTCGACAAAGGCTCCATCTTATGGCACAGTGAGAAGGTTGACACCTAGAGCCTTGGCGAATGGATGGTCAGGGCTCTTCAGAGGAAGGAAGGGTCATATGACTGTTCAAGCACATCTTGAATCGCTCGAAAAGAAACATGTCGCGCTCGAGGAGGCGCTGCATGCGGCAATCTCATCTCCCTCTAGCAATGATACGGAAATAGCCGACATCAAACGCAGGAAACTGCGCGTCAAGGACGAAATCCAGCGTCTGCGTTCCTCCGTTCACTGAGGCAACGTTCCAAAGTTCAAAAAGCCATCGATCTTGGGGCAAGAGAGGCAGATCGAAAGGTCTTGAGGCAAATTCCCAGTCAGGATCGATGAGCATTTCCGTCAAAAACGGATGCGCCAGCTTCGTAGCGTTAGGGGTAGAGGTTGGCGCAATTTTCCCATCTTATGCAAAAAATGCCGTCGTTGGCGACTCTCGGCTCGTTGTGGTCGCGGCACTCGCTCATCCGGAGGTCATGTCGTTTCGACCGCGGACTTAACTCGAAGAGCCGCTTTGCGCGTCGTCATAGCTGACGCTATCAGCTACCAAATTCCGCAAATTTCCAAGTATAATGAAAGCGGAAAAGCCGTTTCAGGACCAGAATTGATCCAGCCATAGATTCAACTTGTCGAAACCGCGGCTGTTGACCGCATAAATGCGCTTCGTGCCTTCATTGGTGACGGAAACGAGGTTGCTGTCGAGCAAAGCCTTGAGATGCTGCGAAACGGCTGGGCGGCTGATCGGCAGGCCCTGCGCCAGTTCGTTGACCGTCTTGGGTGCGCGGCGCAATTCTTCCAGCAGATGACGCCGGTTCGGGTCCGCGATGGCTGCGAAAGGATCCATGGTCGACATGGCGGAAAGCTACGTCAAACGCCAAAGGGCGGCAAGTTAATTGTGCGCTGCATGATATATTGTGCGAATGGCCGCTCGCGGAGGTGGCGTGCCCGATGTCCTCATCGCGAACTGCCCGTTTCGGCCGCTGCCCCTTGTCAGAGAGAGCTAACGGATTTACTCACGATTATCGAACCGGTGCGCCATCGCTGACGATGGAGGCCGAAACCATGGAAGCTCGCATGACCGTGCCCGAAGATCGTTGCCGCCTCGTACTCATCGTTCCCGACATTGCCGATATCGAGCAGCGGGCGACGGCAGTGGCCGATGCCCTGAGGGGTGGGGACGTCGCTTCGGTGATCATTCCTCAATATGGTCTTGATGACGGTACCTTCCAGAAACATGCCGAAAAGCTCGTGCCGGTCATTCAGGCCGCGGGTGCGGCAGCGCTCGTCGCCGGTGACAGCCGCGTGGCAGGGCGTGCCAAGGCCGACGGGCTGCACATTGCCGGCAATATTACCGAGCTTACGGAAGCCGTCGAAAAATTCGTGCCGAAGCTGATCGTCGGCGGCGGCAGCGCGGCCGATAGGCACAGCGCACTGGAGGTCGGCGAACTCAGGCCGGACTATATCTTCTTCGGCAAGCTCGATGGCGACATTAAGCCCGAGGCGCATCCGAAAAATCTGGCGCTCGGCGAATGGTGGGCTTCGATGATCGAAATTCCCTGTATCGTCATGGGCGGCACCGATCCGAAGTCAGCGCTGGAGGTGGCGCTCACCGGCGCCGAGTTCGTGGCGCTGCATAAGGCGGTCTTTGCCGATCCCGCCGCCGCCCCGTCCATCGTTGCGGAAGTGAATGCGCTTCTGGACGAAAAAGCGCCACGGTTTGAGGATTGATAGCGATTCATGTCGTCAGCGCCTCGATTCCGCCATCGATCCTTCCTTGCCGTGCTGGCAGCCGGGCTTGCAGCATTCCCGTTGCTGGCCGCGGCGCAATCCGGCAATGACAGTACGTCCCTGCCGGGTGTTTCGCAGCCGGCGGAGAAGGGCGCGCGACCGGAAGACAATGCGCAATCCGATGACGACACAACCGTGCCGGATGCACCGCAGCACAACGATAATGTCATGACCCGGCCCCTGGGCGCCGATGCCGGCACTTTCAAGACTGAAAAGATTCAGCCGGGCGCAGAGCCGAAAGCCGATAGCGACATCAAGCCATCCCAGGGCGTTGGCGTTTTCGAGCGCATGGGGGCAAATTTGCCGGACCTGCCGCCGGAAAAGCCTTTCACCGGCAAGGTGGATGATGCCTATGGTGCCTTCCAACGCGGCTATTACCTGACCGCTTTTCAGAAAGCATTGCCGCGGGCGCAGCTTGGCGATCCGGCCGCACAGACCTTGATCGCGGAGCTGATGGCACAGGGCCTGGGCGTCAAGCGCGATACGAAGGACGCCGCCTTCTGGTACAGCAAGGCGGCCGAGGGCGGTGATCCCACGGCGATGTTCAAATACGCGCTGATCCTGATGGAGGGCCGCGAAGTGCCCCGCGATCAGAAGAAGGCCGATGAATGGATGAAGAAGGCGGCCGATGCGGGTCAGCCTTCGGCGGAATTCAATGTCGCCCAGATGCTGACGGCCGAAAATCCAGGCCCGAAGGGTCTGCAGATGGCGCTTCCCTATTATGAAAAGTCTGCGCAGCAGGGCATTGCCGACGCGCAGTATGCCGTTTCGCAGCTCTATCTGAACCTTCCCGATCTGCCGCCGGAAAAGAAGGCGCGCGCACGCGAGTGGCTGTCGCGTGCCGCCAATGCAGGCTTCGATACTGCACAGCTCGACATGGGCATCTGGCTGATCAACGGCACCGGCGGCGCGCAGGATCTCGAAAACGGCTTTAACTGGATGCGGGTCGCAGCCTATCGCGGCAACGTCGTCGCGCAAAACAAATTGGCGCATCTTTATATCAACGCCATCGGCACGAAGCAGGATCCGGTGGCTGCCGCCACCTGGTATGTCATTTCGCGTCGTGCCGGCCTGAAAGACCCCGAGCTTGAGGATTTCTATCAAGGGATCGAGGACTACCAGCAGAAGGCGGCCATCGACGCAGCCAACAAGTATCGGCGCGCGCGATAATAAAGGTGTCGGATTGACCCTGGCGGAGCTGATCTGAAGTCAGTTTGCGTCTGCCACAGCCTCACCACTTGAAATTCCCGCGATTTTATGGTCTTGAGGCCGCCAATCTTTATTTCCGCTGACGCTCCTGCTCCGTCGGTGCCTGCTTTCGGGCCCGGTCAGCGCTTTCTGCATTATCCAAGGAACCCCGATGGCCCGTTCTGCTCTTCTCAATGTCATGGTTCAGGCTGCCCTCAAGGCAGGCAAGTCGCTCAGCCGCGATTTCGGCGAAGTGCAGAACCTGCAGGTGTCGGTGAAGGGTCCGGGCGATTTCGTCAGCCAGGCGGACCTGAAGGCGCAGAAGATCATCCGCGACGAGCTGTTGAAGGCCCGCCCCACCTACGGTTTCCTCGGCGAGGAAGGCGAAGAGGTGAAAGGCACGGACGGCGCCCATCGTTGGATCGTCGATCCGCTCGACGGCACCACCAATTTCCTGCACGGCATTCCGCTGTTTGCGGTCTCGATCGCGCTTGAGCGCAACGACGAGATCGTTGCCGGCGTCATCTTCAATCCGGCCACCGACGAACTCTATACGACCGAGCGCGGTGGTGGCGCATTCCTCAATGACCGCCGCCTGCGCGTGGCTTCGCGCCGCGTACTGTCGGACAGCGTCATCGGCTGCGGCGTTCCGCATCTTGGCCGCGGCAATCACGGCAAGTTCCTCGTCGAGCTGCGCCATGTCATGGGCGAGGTCGCCGGTGTCCGCCGTCTCGGTTCCGCATCGCTCGATCTTGCCTATGTGGCCGCGGGTCGCTTCGACGGCTTCTGGGAAACCGGCCTGTCTTCCTGGGATATCGCAGCCGGCATTCTGCTGATCCGCGAAGCCGGCGGCTTCGTATCGGATTTCCATGGCGGTACCGAGATGTTCGCAACGAAATCGATCATTTGCGGCAACGAGCACATCCAGAAGGCGCTTGCCGAAGTTGTCAAGCGGCCGGTCCCGACGAAATAAGCCATTCCCCCATTCGCCTTTTCGAGGGATAAAACGGTCTGTTGCCAACGGGCTGTTTTGTGCTTTCCGTCTCTTCAATTCGGCACAATGTTGCTCTAGTCTCGCCTGCGGAAAATGCGGTGGCGGAGCGTGCAATGGAAAATGTGAAATTGGCGGATCTGGGATCGACCGACAATGTGTCGGGCAGCTACGCCTATAAGCTCTCGAGCCCGATGGCCTTTTTCTGGACGATGGTGCTTTTCCTCGTCATCGTCGGCTTTATCGTGGCTATCCTTTTCCGTCAGGCTCAGGTCGCGTTTCTGCACAATCCCGGCCTCAACGGCCTGATCGTCGGTGTGCTGGTCGTCGGCATTCTGCTGGTATTCAACCATGTGCTGATGCTGAGACCTGAGGTTCGCTGGTTCAATCACTTCCGCGCAGTCGGCAATGCGGACAAGGTCGGTCGTAACCCGCGGCTGCTGGCGCCGATGCGGGCGCTGCTCGGCAATCGCCGTGCGATGCAGCTTTCCACGGCGACGCTGCGCTCGATCCTCGACTCGATCGCCACACGCCTCGACGAATCGCGGGACACCTCACGCTATCTTATCGGCCTCCTCGTCTTTCTCGGCCTGCTCGGCACATTCTGGGGTCTGATCGGTACGATCGGCTCGATCAATGACGTCATCCAGGGCCTCGACGCGGGCACCGGCGACTCAGGTGACATTCTGAGCGCCTTGAAATCGGGTCTTTCCGGCCCGCTTGTGGGTATGGGCACGGCCTTCTCCTCCTCTCTGCTCGGCCTTTCCGGCTCACTAATCCTCGGCTTCCTCGATCTCCAGGCCGGCCGTGCTCAGAACCGTTTCTACACCGAGCTCGAGAACTGGCTTTCCTCGGTCACGGATGTCGGTTCTGATATCACGCCGGTCATCGAAAATGCCGCCGGCGCCTCCTCGGAGGATGTACGTGCGCTTTCCGACTATCTGCGCAAGATCGCCGAGGAGGGCGGTGGTCAACGCTCGGTGACCGCGATGGCGAACCTCGCCGAAGGCATTCAGGGCCTGGTCAAGAACATGCGTAACGAACAGCAGATGCTGCGCGACTGGATCGAGGCCCAGCAGGAAGAGGCGAAATCGATGCGCCGCACGCTCGACCGCCTCGCCGACCGGATCAGCCATACCGAGAAGACCGGGAGCAAGTAAGCCATGGCGCTCGCCCGCAACCGACGCCACCAGAGAAGCGTCGACTATTGGCCCGGTTTCGTCGATGCGCTGTCCACGCTGCTCATGGCGATCATGTTCCTGCTGACGGTATTCGTCGTTGGCCAATTCATCCTCAGCCGCGAAATTTCCGGGCGCGACGAAGTGCTCAATCGCCTCAACAGCCGCATCAACGATCTGGTGCAGCAGCTGGCACTGGAAAAAAGCGGCAAACAGGATCTGGAGGATGCTGTCGCCAATCTTCAGGCATCGCTATCCTCGGCGGAGACTGAGCGCTCGCGGCTGCAAGACCTTCTCGCAGCAGGCTCCGGCAGCAGCCAGGCTGCGGAAAAGCGGGCTGGATCGCTTTCGCAGGAGCTTGACGATCAGAAGCAGGTGAGCGCACGGGCGATGAGCCAGGTCGATCTCCTCAATCAGCAGATTGCCGCCCTGCGCAACCAGATCGCCGCTATCGAAGCTGCCCTTCAGGCATCAGAAGCCAAAGATCAGTCATCGCAGGTGAAGATTGCCGATCTCGGCCGGCGGCTGAACGTGGCGCTGGCACAGCGCGTACAGGAACTGAACCGCTATCGTTCCGACTTCTTCGGCCGCTTGCGCGAAATCCTTTCGGATCGGGATAATATCCGCATCGTCGGTGACCGCTTCGTGTTCCAGTCCGAGGTGCTTTTCCCGTCCGGCGCTGCTGATCTCAATCCGGCGGGCCAGGCGGAGATGACCAAGCTTGCCACAGCTCTCATCGATCTTTCCAAGGAAATTCCGCCCGAGATCAACTGGGTGCTGCGCGTCGACGGGCATACGGACAATGTGCCGCTTTCGGGCAATGGCCGCTATCCGGACAACTGGGCGCTGTCATCGGCGCGCGCTATCGCAGTCGTCAAGTTTCTAATCTCGCAGGGTGTGCCCGCCGACAGGCTTGTCGCTGCCGGCTTCGGCGAATTCCAGCCGATCGCACCGGGCGATACGCCGGATGCTCGCGCCACCAACCGCCGCATCGAGCTGAAGCTGACGGAGAAGTAATCGATCATCGCTCCGGCGATGCGATGCCATCGAGGCGTGCTTGCAGGAATTGCCGCACGGCTTCGCTGTCACTGAGGCCGATCGCGATCCGATAGGCATTGGAGGCGCTTTCCGTATCTCCGGCTTCGGCCAGGAGATGGGCGCGCACGGCCCAATAGGGCTGATAGTTGACGATTTCGCGGTCGGCTATTCGGTCAAGGAGAGCCAATCCCGCAGCAGGACCTTCCACTTTGCCCGTCACCGCGGCATAGCTGACGCTGGCGCCGACGGTCGGTTTCATCATAACGAGCGCCTGATAAAGCTTGGCCAGAGCTGCCCAGTCAGTGATGCCCGAGCGTCGCCGGTCGGCATGCACGGACTGGATCGCGGCCTGACACTGGAACGGGCCGAAGCGCCCGAATGCACCCGTCTTTCGTAATAGATTGTCGGCTTCCGCGATCATTTCGACGTCCCAAAGGGCCATGTCCTGCTGGTCGAGAGGGACATATCGTCCATTCGCGTCGCGCCGCGCTTCACGACGGGATTGGCTGTAGAGCATCAGCGACAACAAGCCTGCCGCCTCCGGTTCCTCGGGCAGGGTCGCAAGCAGCGTGCGGCCGAGCCAGATGGCTTCATCCGCTAAAGATCTTTGCTTGCCGATCTCTCCGTCGACACCGTCCCAGCCGAGGCCATAGGCTGCATATATCGCCGAGAGCACGCTTTCCAATCGGTCCGGCAGTGCGGACCGCTCCGGAACGATGAAGGGAATATGTGCGTCGCGGATTTTGATTTTTGCCCGTACCAGCCGCTGGCTCATGGCTTGCGGCGAAACGAGGAAGGCCTTGGCTATGGTTGCGGCATCGACGGCCAGCACGGATTGCAGCATCAGCGGGGTGTGAGCCGAGCGATCCAGAGCCGGATGGGCGCAGACGAAAAGGAGCTTCAGGCGCTCATCCGGAAAGGTGGAATTGTCGGCATTCATGCGTTCTTCCGCTTCTTCGAAGGCCATCATGATCCTGTCGCGCGCTCCGGCCCTGACGTTCTCGTGCCTGACACGGCGAAGGAGGTTACGCTTGGCTGCAACCAGCAGCCAGGCCTCCGGATTGTCGGGAATGCCGCGTTCCGGCCAGGTGCTCAACGCTGCCGCGATCGCATCCGACAAAGCATCCTCGGCCGCCGGCACGTCGCGGAAGCGCGCGGCGAGAAAGGCGATCAGCTTGCCATAGGATTGACGCGCCGTTTGCTCGGCGGCGCGTCCGGCATCCAACTCCATGATGGCTACATCTGCAATCGCGGCCGTATCTCGACTGAACCTTGCTGGGAGATCGGGACGCGCAGCGCCCATTCCAGCGCGGCATCGAGATCCGGCACATCGATCAGGTAGAAGCCGCCAAGCTGCTCCTTACCTTCAGGGAAGGGACCGTCCTTTACTTCATGGTCCTCGCCCTGGCGACGGACAACCGTTGCCGTCTCGGGCGCCGTCAATCCCGCGCCTCCCGTCATGATGCCGGCCTGGACAAGCGCCTGGGTGTAGGCGATCCAGCCGTTCTTATAGGTCGGATCGGCGCGACGCCCAAAATCCTCGGCTGATTCACGGATGATCAAAGCATATTGCATGAGATGGGTCTCCCATTTGCAGTTTTGACGATGGCCGGACGGCGTACCCCGAAAGTTGAATGCCGGAATATACAACACCGCTGGCAAAACGGCTTCCTGCCGCTTCGACATAATGAGCCGCGGGCCTGAGTGAATTCGACACTCGCGAAAAGATTTCTCGAAATTCGCCGCAGAAAAATCAAAACGACCGGCGTGCCCAAAGGGCAGCCGGCCGTTAATGGCTTTGCAGCAAGTGCGTGACGCGAAAATTATGCGGTGGCGGTGGTCTGGTCGTCGATGACGGCGCCGCCAACGTGAGCCTTGATCGATTCGATAGCATGCAGGGCCGAGGCCTTTGCCTTATAGCCTTCCGAACCGAACATGGTTTCGCCGTTCGAGGCCTTGAAGCGGAAGCGAAACTCGCCGGCCTTGTCCTTGTAGACTTCAAATTTATACATGGTGCACGTCTCCTAGAATCGCGTCAGCGCGGGATAACGCTGAAAATCTAGCTCAACTTTGAAACTATTTCCACAAGGTTGTATTTGAGACGACTTGCCCGCTATTTCGCGACGAGCATGTGGTCCTCGATGCCGGCATCGAATTGCAGGCGCGCGAGCTTGGCGTAGATGCCGCCGTGACGGATCAGGCTCTGGTGCGTACCTTCCTCGACGATGCGGCCCTGATCCAGCACCAGAATGCGGTCGGCCTTGAGCACAGTCGCCAGGCGATGGGCGATGACGAGGGTCGTGCGCGCCTCCATCAAGCCCTCCAGCGCCTTTTGAACGAGCGTCTCGCTTTCGGCATCGAGCGCAGAGGTCGCTTCATCGAGCAGCAGGATAGGTGCGTTCTTCAAGATGGCGCGGGCGATGGCGACACGTTGGCGCTGGCCGCCGGAAAGGGTGACGCCGCGCTCGCCGACCTGCGTATCATAGCCCATTTCGAGGCGCGAAATGAACTCGTCCGCCTGCGCGGCAATCGCGGCGGCGCGTACTTCGTCGCGCGAGGCACCCGGGCGGCCGAAGGCGATATTGTCATGGATGGAGGCGGCGAAGATCGTCGTATCCTGAGGGACGATGGCGATGCGTTCGCGCAGCGCATCCGGCAGGACGTCGCGCGCATCGACACCATCCAGGGCAACGCGGCCCTTCTGCGGATCGTAAAAGCGCAGCAGCAGCGAAAAGATGGTGCTCTTGCCTGCACCCGATGCGCCGACGATTGCGACCGTCTCCCCCGGCTTCACGGAGAAGGAGAGCCCATGCAGTGCAGATCTGTTCGGTCGTGACGGGTAAGAGAAATGGACGTCAGAAAATTCCACCCGGCCCTGCGGCGGCTGTGGCAAGGGCAGGGGATTGGCCGGGGCGGCAATGGGTGAGACTTCTGCAAGGAGCTCGCCCAGGCGATCGGCAGCACCTGCGGCCTGGGAGAGCTCGCCCCAGACCTCCGACAGCGAGCCCAGCGACGAGCCGGCGATGACGGAATAGAGGAGGAACTGACCGAGCGTGCCGGCCGACATCGTGCCGGCGAGAACATTCTGCGCACCGACCCAGAGGACGGCGACGATGCTGCCGAAAACCATGGCGATGGCGAAGCCCGTCAGCAGCGAACGGGATTTGATCGCCGCTCGCGCCGCCTGATAGGCATCCTCGACGGCGCTGCCATAGCGCTGAGCGGCGGCGTTCTCGCCATTATAGGCCTGGATGGTGCGGTTGGCCGCGATGGTCTCGTTGGCATAGGCCGATGCCTGCGCTAGCGTCTCCTGCGCGGCCCGCGAGCGCTTGCGTACGGAACGGCCGAAACTGACCAGCGGCAGGACGATGATCGGGATCGCGATCAGGACGATGCTGGAGAGTTTCGGGCTGGTGACGATCATCATGATCACGGCGCCAAGACAGAGGATCAGGTTGCGCAGCGCGACCGAGGCCGTGGCGCCGACCGCGGACTTGATCTGCGTGGTATCGGCCGTCAGACGCGAGACGATCTCGCCCGATTGATTGACATCGAAGAAGGAGGGCGACAACCGCGTGACGTGGTCGAAGACCTCGCGGCGCATGTCGGAGACGATGCGCTCGCCGATGGAGATGACGAAATAATAGCGCAGCGCGCTCGCAGCCGCGAGCAGCAGCGCCATGATCATGATCGCTACGAAATAACTGTCGATCAGAGCGCGGTCGGCTTGATCGAAGCCGTGATCGATTATGCGGCGGACGGCGACCGGCAAAGCAAGCGAGGTAACGGCAGCGATGACGAGCGATATGATTGCCCCGGCCACCATGCCTCGATATCGTCTGAGGTATGGCGTCAGTCGTCCGAGAGGACGGATTGAACGGTTTTTCTTTTCCTCAGCCTGGCCAGTTTCTGACAAGTCGTCTCCAATCCCCATATCAGCAAGGGACTCGGCGTTTCGCCCCTTGTTATCGCCGCTGCCTTCATGTATAGGCACGCCATCTTAATTGGAAGCCGTGGCCTTTAACGGACTGCGGCTTCATTTATTCAATCGGTTCGGTTGCCGCAATGCCTTGCGACAAATGGACCCTGGCATGACAGGAAGATTGTTATGAAGGCCAACATTCATCCCGACTATCACACCATCAAGGTAGTCATGACCGACGGTACCGAATATGAAACCCGCTCGACCTGGGGTTCTGAAGGCGCTGTCATGAACCTCGAAATCGATTCCAAGTCCCATCCGGCTTGGACCGGCGGCAACCAGCAGCTGATGGACCGTGCCGGCCGTGTTTCGAAGTTCAACAAGCGCTTCGGCGGTCTCGGCATCTAATCGCATTGCGATTTGCCGCTTGAAAAGAGCCCGGTTTTGCCGGGCTTTTTTGCGTTGATACGGAGCATCGTTCCTCATCGCACACGCCGCAGGTAATCGGCACGGTCGAACGGATTTACGGCTGCGCGCTCCCGTACACGGTGCGGACCCGATAGTGGCGCATAGTGATCGAAGGCGTGTTCCAGGACGCCGGCTCCGCCCGACAATCCCGGCAATTGCCTTTGGAGCGTCTGGATCATCGATGATGCCACCGTGCCTTCCAGCCGGGCCAGTCCCTCGTCGATCAGCGATTTTCTCATCGAGGCGCCGGATTTTGCGAGCAGGCTGTGCACACCAGCCAAAGCCGTTGCCGGTATCTCGACGTGAAAATGCTCGATGGGTTCGCAGAGGATCGTTTGTGCCGATGAAAGCGCTGATGCAAGCACCAATGGCGTCAGTTTGCGGAAATCCACCGCCGTGCTCGCCGGCGAAGTCTGTCGAGCCGCCGTCATGGCGACATGGCAGTCGATGATCTGCCAGCCGAAAAGACCTTCCTTGAGTGTTTCGAACGTGGCTTCCTCGACTGCCCGGTAGAAGCTTGCGGGCATCTGGCCGACATCTACTTCCAGGGCAAAGCTGTTGCCGGCGCCTTCCGGTCGCGGCTCGACGCGCAAGCCGACTGTTGCGAGAAACGGATTGGGCTCCTTGAATATGTGCTCAACCGCGCTTCCCGTTCCAGCCAGCCTTTCGACATAGATGACGGTGCTTTCCTCGAAAGCTATATCCAAGCCGAATTCCGTGGAGAGCGTTGCCTGGATGACCTCCTTCTGCACTTCGCCATAGAGTGAGACGTATATCTCGCCGGTTTCCTCGTTGGAGCGCAGGTTGATGAGCGGATCCTGTTCTGCAAGTTGCGCCAGAGCTGGCCAGAGTGCTGCATTTTCCGAAGGGCGCATCGGGCGGATGCGGGTTTCCAAAGTGGGCGGCGCAAAGTGGCGAAGCGTGCCTGGCCGGCTTTCGGTGCCTATCCAATCGCCGATACAGGCGTTCGGAAGACCGCCGACCTTAGCGATCTGTCCGGCGCTGATCTGCGCGACCGTTTCCGCCTTGCCATCCCGGAAGAGCTGGAGGGTGCTGATCTTTGCCGGGCCGTTCGTGGTTTCGATATCGTCGCGAAGGCCGATCGTGCCAGACGCTAGATAGAGATAGGCGAGCTTCTCGCCACCCCATCCGCGTTCGATCTTGAAGATCGTCCCGGAAACCGGACCGTCATGGTTCGGCTGACGGCTGGGCAGCAAAGCCTGGACCGCCGAAATCAGGGTAGGGATGCCGAGGCCCCGTGTCGCCGCGCCGGCGAATGCCGGATGAATCAGAGACTTCCTCACCTGATCGACAAGGGCTTGCTCCAGCCTCTGCCGTGTCAGGCGCTCGGGAGCTAGAACATAATCCTCCAGGAAGAGCTCGTCGTTGACCGAAAGGGCTTCGCATACGCGCGAGAAATGCGGATCGCTTCCGAGATCGGCGGTTTCCACCGTGGCGAGCCTGCTACCGGCATCATGGACGATCGACATCGCAATGGGGCGAACCGCCAGCTGGCTCGCAATATCCTGAAGCACCTCATCATAGCGGGCGCCGAGGCGGTCGACCTTGTTGATGAAGAAGATGAAAGGGATGCTGAGGCGGCGCAATACCCTGACGAGCACGCGGGTCTGCGATTGCACGCCCTCGACTGCCGAAACGACGACCACGGCCGCATCGAGCAGCTGCAGCACCCGTTCGATCTCGGCAATGAAGTCCGGATGTCCCGGCGTATCGATGAGGTTCACCGTCACGTCACCGACGGTGAACGAGACCACCGCGGCGGCAATGGTGATGCCGCGCTGTCTTTCGAGTTCGAGGCTATCTGTCTGCGTGCTGCCGGCGTCGACGCTGCCGAGCTTGTCGATTATGCCGGTATCAAAAAGGAGTCGCTCCGTGAGGCTAGTCTTGCCCGCGTCTACATGGGCGAGGATGCCCAGATTCAATGTGCGCATGGTTCATCATCTTCTCAGAATTTCGGATTTGATTTTCGTGAGAAGTGAGTCGGCGCATTGGGTCCTCCACGCACATTCGATATCGGCTCGCCCACCCCTTGAGAGAGGCAGGCACTCTCTTTTTACAGAGGTTTCGCTGAGATCGTCAAGCTTTGCCCGCTTGCTACTTGCGGTTTAACTCCCCGCGCACGGCTTTTCGAAGAGATGAATGACTGCTCAAAACAAAACCGGCCGCGCAGTGCGCGACCGGTTCGAATTCATAGCCGATGGTAGGGCTTAGTTGCCGCCGAATGCGGTCTGCAGCAGGGTCAGCTGTGCCTTGACGCTATTCTGGTTGTCCGGAACGATGGCCGCTTCCGTAGGACGATAGATCTCGCGATCGAGGATGGCGACGCGGTTCTGCAGGCGCAGCGAACGCTCGACGAGATCGCGGAAGGATTCCGGCAGGTCATTCCAGCCGGGTGCCGTGCGGTCGACGTTGAAGCCGTCGAGGCGAACCTTGTTCTTTTCGGCCAGCACCTGATCGCGCGACATTTCGCCATTGTTGACGGCGCGCTGGAGCAGCAGCCAGGAGGCCATCTGCATGAGACGGGTCGTCAGCCGCATAGATTCGGCGGCGTAGAGTACGGAGGCCATGCGCGGCAGAACCTTGGAAGCGGCGCGGCCCTGGCCGTCGAGATAGCCGGCAGTTTCTTCGACCAGCGACATGCCTTCAGAATAGAGCGCCCTGAACTGCGCCGACGATGCGGCGTGGCCAGCAAAGCTGATCGTGTTCAATCCAAGTTCCGACATCGAATAAATCCCTGCTTCACGCAACACTTTTGTTCAGGAAAGGCCGGTCAAGTCCCTAAGAGCTTTCGGCATCCGCTTTTATGACTTTAAGATGGTTGTTTTAACTGAAATTCGCAAGGCGATTCTTAAGAAAGGGTTAATCTCCACAGTTTCGGCAAGGTCCGTGATACAGGACAAAAAAGAAGAGCCGCAAAAGCGGCTCTCAAGGTAAAACAGGGAGAAAAATCAGACCAATTCGCCAAGTGGAGGAACTGTCTGAGTCCAGAGCGAATCTGGATGGTCCTAGTAATATGTCGTAAAGCTTAATATTCAGTTGACCATGCCTTGATCCAGGATTGCGCCGCCCAAATTTTGTGCTGCGGCGATGCACCTTGGAACGATGTCTCAGAAGCGGAAAAGGCTATCCGCCGCCTTGCGGCCGGAGGTCTTGGTGGCGATTTCCTCTTCCAGCCGGGCGATCTCGCCCTGGAGCAATGCGACGCGGCTTTTCAGCTCGTCCACCGATAGCAGCGACAGGTCGCTGCCGATTTCGTGGGCGGACGGCTGCTTGGGACGATCATCATCGAATAGGCTCATTTCGGCTCCTCCTTCCCTTCAAGAGGGATCAAGTGCCGTAATTTACAGTTATATCGTCCTTTTTTGAAGTCTCGCTCCGCGCGAGCGACATACTCTCCGGCGTGATCATCTGTGCGTTGGCCGACGGCATGGTCGTATAGGCATCGCGATCGCCTGCCGGCTTTGCGGCGCGCATGCGGCTGCGGAAGATCGAATAGGAGGTAATCAGCACATGGGCGATGGCCGTGACGAAGAACAATGAGTAGGGGCCGATGGAGGACATGACCGGGCCGCTGAGCGTCGGGCCGATGATCGTGCCGATGCCGTAGAGCAGCAGCAGGCCGCCCGAAACCTTGACGAAATCCTCGGGCGCAGCGAAGTCGTTGGCATGGGCGACGGCGATCGGATAGAGCGTGTTGGCGACGGCGCCATAGATGACGACCATGCTGATGAGGAAAGCCGGGCTGCCCGGCTTCAACAGGAAGAGCAGCAGGCCGTCGAGGGCTGCGATCGCCGCCATGCCCGCGAGCACATAGCGGCGGTCGATGCGATCGGAAAGGCGGCCGGCCGGCAGCTGCATGACGGCGCCGGCAAAGATGGTCGAACTCATCATCAGCGCGATATCGCTTTGGGAAAGGCCGGCCTTAGCGCCGAAGACGGCGCCGAGCGTGCCGTATGCGCCATTGGCGATGCCGACAAGCAGGATGCCGATCGAGGCAACCGGCGAATTGCGGTAGAGTGCCTTCAGATCGAGGCTGACGGCCTTCAGCGGCTGCGGCGAGGCGGCGGTCGACAGCGTGGTCGGCAGCATGGCGATACAATAGCAGATGCCACACACCATGAAGAGTATGGGCGTATGGACATCGGCAAAGGGCACCATCATCTGGCCGGCGACGGCGCCGATAAGGGTGATGCCGATATAGAGCGAGAAGATCGCGCCACGGCTTTCATTGGTGGCGCGTTCGTTGAGCCAGCTCTCGATGATCATCGAGGTGCCGGCTGTGCAGAAGCCGGTCACGGCACGCAGCGCCACCCACCAGATAGGGTCGACGATGATGCCGGTCAGAAGCGCGATAATGGCGATGACGGAGATGAAGCCCGAAAAGGCGCGCACATGGCCGATACGTCGGACCAGTTTCGGCGCCGTCAGGCAACCGAGCACGAAGCCCGTCGCCCACGTCGTGCCCAGCAGGCCGAGCGTCGTCGTCGCATAGCCTTCGGCCGTGCCGCGCACTGGCAGCAGCAGGCTGTGCAGACCATTGCCCGTAAACAGGAACAGCGTGCCGAACAGCAGAGCGAGTACCGGCAATATGTTTCTTTTCATGCTCCCCACCTTCACGCGGCTCCGTTTGGGAGCCGAAAGACAGGATTGCACCTGCCTGTATTCGCTATTGATTGTGTCCCGGATTGCCGCTATCGGCGTGTAGAAACAGTCTGTTGGCGCGGAAAAATGTCCGTCGTATGACGATTAGAGCATGATCGCGAAAGGCGTGCAGCGGTTTTTGGTCGCGGCTGCTCTCACTCTTGCGTAAACGGGGAAAAATAGCGTGACAAAAGCCATAGCGGTGCTGCTCCTGCTCGCCATGGCAGTGCACATCATCAAGCCTTTGGGGCTGCCGGGCCTGAGGCGCAGGGCTGATTTCTGGAAGATCGCCCTCTTCGCCTTTGCCATCTGGACGGTGGCGCTCGTTATCAACGAGGTGTTTTAGGGCATTCCAGACCGGTTTCGGGGCTTCAGCTCCGGCATGCGTCGCTTCCTATACCCGGATCTCTCCGTGCATGACGAAGACGCTGCTGCCGGACAGCAAGACTTCATTTACCGTACCGGCAGATTTTTTGACGTCGACGCCGATGACGCTGCGTCTTCCTATTTCCACACCCTGTTCAATGGTGATTTTTACCTCTGCATCCTGTGCAGGCAGCAGGGACGTCAGATAGGCGCCAATTGCGGCGGAGGCGCTGCCGGTCGCCGGGTCTTCCGTGACATTGTCGAGCGGCGCAAACATGCGGGCGCGGATAGCCCATGGATTTTCGGCGGAGCGCACGTAGAGAAAGAGCGAGAAGCCGGTCTTGTCCTCTTTGTGCCGCGCAGCTGCTTCGGCAAAAACGGCGGCATTCGGCCATGCTTTGCCAAGCGTTTCCAGGCTGTCCAGCTCGGCAAAGGCGAAAGGCAGGCCGACGGATGCGAAGGTCGGAGTATGGGTCGTATGGCGGATCGATTGCGGGTCGATCTGCACGCAGCGTGCAATGAGTTCGTCGGCAATCGTCTCGCCGACCGAAAGTCGGCCCGGCGCGCGAATGCTTGCGCTCGAGACCACGCCATCGTTGCGCAACAACGTCACTTCCACAAGGCCGGCATCCTCTTCGAAAATCAGCCTGTCGCCCGTAGGCCTTCCGAAGATCGCCCGCTGCTGACCGAGAACGAAGGCGGTGCCGACATTCGGGTGGCCAGCGAAGGGAATTTCTGATGTCGGCGTGAAGATGCGAACGCGCGCGGTGTGCTCGGCGTTTTCGGGCGGCAGCACGAAGGTCGTTTCCGAATAACCGAACTCGGCCGCGATCTTCTGCATAGCGTCGCTGCTGAGGCCACGCGCATCGGGGATGACCGCCAGCGGATTGCCGACAAAGCGCTCGGACGTGAAGACATCGACGGTGACATAGGCGATAGTGTTCATGGCGGCCCCAGAGCTTTTGCAAATCTGCGAGGATTTAGCCGCTGCTCGGCGGATGCTGGAAGCGGGAACTTGTGCCGGTGACAACTTCACCAGCAGTGCATTAGCCGGAAAGTTGCGTCATGCAATGACGATCGCGTCAATTGTTCTGAAACTGCTTGAGCACGCTGGACCAGAGCTCGACAAGCTCCGCACTGCCTGCATCGCCGGGCTTGGCACGGACCGCAGTGTGCACCAGGACCAGATGTGTTGCCGGATCGACGAGAATGCGCTGGCCGGCTCGTCCGTCCAGAAAGAACGTTCGGCGCGGACCGGGCATCAGCCAGGTCTGATAGCCGTAGCCCCAGGGGTTCGTTTCGTGATTGACCGCGAGGAACGAGCCCTGCTTTACCGGTTCCGTCGCATCCAATAGCCATTGACGCGGGATGATCTGCCGCCCGTTCAAGACTCCGTCATGGGCAAGCAGCATGCCGAAGCGGGCATAGTCGCGAAGCGTCGCGCTGAAGCAGCAGTAGCCGACTTCCTGACCTGTTTTGTCGACCTGCCAGTTCGCGCTGGCTTCGGCGCCCATCGGCTGCCATATCCGCGTCTGAAGATAGTCCGCCATGCTCATATGGGTGGCGTGGGTCAGGACAAGGCTCAGTCCTTCGGTATCGAGATTGCTGTAGTGCCAGACCGTATCGGGAGGCGCCACCCGCTTGTTGAAGCGGGATATGGCTGTGATGGGGTCGAGCTTTTCCGGGCCAAGCAGGGAATTGCTGAGGTGAACGTTGTCGTCGGGGTTGCCGAAGTTTTCCGTGAAGGCAATGCCGGAGGCCATGTGCAGCAATGCGCGGATCGGCGTAACGCCCATCTCCGTGCCTTTCAGCTCCGGCACATAGGTCTCAACCGTATCGTTGATCGAACGGATGGCACCTTCGGAAATCGCAATTCCGATCATCATGCCGGTCAATGTCTTTGCCAGGGATTGCGAGACGAAGTGGTCGTGATCGGTGCGGCCGTATTGATAATGTTCGAACAGGATCGTGTCGTTGCGAGCAATCAGCAATCCCGTGGTGGGATTGGTATCGAGATACTTCGACAGGGAGGCGGTCTCAGCGCCGAACGTGAACTTCACCGAAATCTCGGACGGGGCGCGTAACAGCTGTAACGGATGCTCGGCGGGGGCGATCGTGTGCGTTGGCGCAAGCTGATCGGCGTGGGTGAAGTTGCCGATCATGTTGCGTTGTTCGCTGAGCGGCAGACCGACGGGATAGCCGAGTTTCTCACCGTAAGCTTCCGCATCCGGTCCGGTCGGAGAAAACACAGGAACAGCTGCACGCACCTGTTGGGCTTGAGCAATATCTATTTGAGCGACCAGGACTACAGCAAGAACGGCGATAAAACTGCGCCAGGCCAGCATATGGCAACCCCTCTATTCGGCCCTTCATTATAATCGGACCTAGTGCCGCGCTTTTGTAACATCCGTTTGACACGGTTTGCTTTCCGATATCACAGCAAAGCTGATCTTGTCATTGTGGCATATGTAACTTGCTCTGTTCTGAACGTCGGACGTTATTGCCATAAAGCAAAAAGCCCCGGCCGCATCACGACCGGGGCTCTTCATTCATTCGAAGTGCCGGCTGATTTACTTGCCGGCCTGCAAAACGGCGACGCCGGGAAGGACCTTACCTTCCATCCATTCGAGGAATGCGCCGCCCGCCGTCGAGACATAGGTGAAGTCATCGGCAACGCCGGCGTGGTTCAGCGCCGAAACCGTGTCACCGCCGCCGGCGACCGAGGTCAGCTTGCCGGCCTTGGTGCATTCGGCGGCATATTTGGCTGCCGCGACCGTTGCTGCATCGAAAGGCGTGATTTCGAAGGCGCCGAGGGGGCCGTTCCAGACGAGCGTGGTGGCGCGGCCGATCCAGTTGTTGATCGCTTCGACCGATTTCGGGCCGACATCGAGTACCATGGCATCGGCGGGGATCGCTTCGATCGCGACGACTTCGTTTTCTGCGCCGGCCTTGAATTCGCGAGCGATGACGCCGTCTTCCGGCAGCACGATCGCGCAGCCGGCCGTTGCGGCTTCGATCATGATCTGCTTCGCGGTATCGGCGAGATCGTGCTCGCAGAGCGATTTGCCGACATTGGTGCCGCGCGCAGCGAGGAAGGTGTTGGCCATGCCGCCGCCGATGACAAGCGCATCGACCTTCTTCACCAGGTTCATCAGAAGGTCAATCTTGGTGGAAACCTTGGCGCCGCCGACGATGGCGACGACCGGGCGGACCGGATTGCCAAGGCCTTTTTCCAGGGCTTCAAGCTCTGCCTGCATCGTGCGGCCTGCATAGGCCGGCAGCAGGTGGGCGAGGCCTTCCGTGGAAGAGTGGGCGCGGTGCGCGGCCGAGAAAGCGTCGTTGACGTAGATATCGCCATTGACGGCGAGCGCCTTGGTGAAGGCTGCGTCGTTCTTTTCCTCTTCCTTGTGGAAGCGGGTGTTTTCCAGCAGCAGGATGTCGCCATTGTTCATCTTGGCAACGGCGTCGGCAGCTGGGGTGCCGATGCAGTCGGAGGCAAAGAGAACGGCATGATCCAGAACTTCCTCGACGGTCGGCACGATGAGGCCGAGCGAAAGGTCCGGGGAGGGGCCATCCTTCGGGCGGCCGAAGTGGGCAAGCAGAATGACCTTGGCGCCCTTTTCGGACAGTTCGAGAATCGTCGGGGCGACACGCTCGATGCGGGTCGCATCGGTGACCTTGCCATCCTTGACCGGCACGTTGAGGTCAACGCGCACGAGAACGCGCTTGCCGGAGATGTCGGTGATATCGTCGAGAGTTTTGAAGGCTGCCATGGGAAGGATCCGATATTGTTGGTGGCGAAAAGCGCGCCGACCATACTACGGATGATCGGAGACGCAAGAACCGTTCGGCGTTTCATGGGATCGCCGAACGGTTCTATTTTCCTGGTTTTCGGCAATTCCGGACGGAAAGCCGTCATGCATTTTTCCGGGAATTGCTCAAGGCACTCAGGCGTCGTTTTTACCCGGTGTCGATTCGTCGGAAGTAGCTTCATTCACGCGCTCGCGGCGCTTCTGCAGATAAGCCCGGATGCTCTTCAAAATATCATGGAGATTGATGAAGATCGGCATGATGACGGGCGGTTCCACCGCCTCGAGCGACATTCCGACGGATTGGATATGATCGTTCTCGTCGAGATCGCGGACGATGAGGATAATCTCGCCGAGGCGTACGCGATCCGCATAGTCGGCCTTGCCACCGAGGCGATGGCGCATGAGCTCCGCTATGGTCAGCCCCTTCTCCTGTTCGCTCAGCAATCCTGGTCCATAGGCAGCGTCGAGATCGGCGGCGGGGCGCAGCGGCGATATCGAGAAGGCACCGAAGAATTCGGCATCCTCGGGATCGACCGGCGCGCGGCTGGCGAAGATGCGGTCGAGAAGGCGCGAATAATTGGGAGAGACGAAAAGATAGACGATATCGTTTTCGCGCAGGCGGCCGGCATATTGATAGCGCATGGACTTGCCGTCGCGAACGATGAGCGACGGCGTCGCCCAACGCGGAATGCGTTCGCCGCGCAGGACCGGGCTGTCCTTCACGACGCGATAGGAGAGGAGTTCGTGGTTGACCGTGCCCGGCAGGTCGACTTCGACCTTGTCGATCGCACCCATGCGTGGGGGAACGATGAGGCCAAGCCGGCGCGCCATCGGCTTGATGGTCCAGCCCTGTACGAGCAGCGACACCAGCACGACGATGAAGGCAACGTTAAAATAGGTCTGGCCCGCCTGCAGGCCGCCGAGGATCGGCATGATCGCCAGAAGAATGGAGACGGCGCCGCGCAGACCGACCCAGGCGACGAAGCCGGTTTCCCGCTGCGTATAGTCGAAGGGCAGCACGCACAGCCACACGGCGATCGGCCGGGCAACGAAGATCAGGAACAGCGCCAGTGCCACGGCCGGGATGGCGATTGCCGGAAATTCCGATGGGGTGGCGAGCAGGCCGAGCACGAGGAACATGATGATCTGCGCCAGCCAGGTCATGCCATCCTGGAAACGCTTGATCGAGGCGGAGGCTGGCAGCTTGCGATTGCCGGCATAGATGCCTGCGACATAAACGGCCAGGAAGCCGCTGCCGCCGACGGCACCGGTAAACGAGAAGACGAGGAGCGCCAGCGCCAGTACGAAGATGGGCGTCAGGCCGCGATCCGTCTCCAGGCGGCTGACGATGAGGACGATCATCATGCCGCCGAGCAGGCCAAGAATGACGCCCAGCCCCATCTGCTGGACAAATGTCGCGAGCATGGCGAGGTTGATGCCGGCATAGCCTTCGCCGCTTGCCAGGAGCTCGACCAAGGCGAGTGTCAGGAAGATTGCCATCGGATCGTTGGTGCCGGATTCGACTTCCAGCGTCGAGCGCACCTTGTCACGGATATTGATGCCGCCGATGCGCAGAAGGAAGAAGACGGCGGCCGCATCCGTCGAGGCGACGATGGAGCCCAGCAGCAGGCCCTGCAGCCAGGTGAAGCCGAGCAGCCAGGTGGCGGCGAGGCCGAACAATGCGGCGGTTACGATGACGCCAACAGAGGCGATGGTCAGCGCCGGCGCTGCGGCGAGCTTGAAGGCCTGGATCGGCGTGCCGTAGCCGGAGTCGAAAAGAATGATGGCAAGCGCCAGAGAGCCGAGGATATAGGCGAGATAATTGTTGGAGAATTCGATGCCGAGCCCGTCGGTCCCGGCGGCAAGGCCGATCATGAGGAAGAGCAGCAGCAAAGGCGCGCCGAAACGGAAGGCGAGGAGGCTGGAGAAGGCTGCAATGAGTATGAGAACCGTGCTGATCAGCACGATAATGTAAAATGCCTCCACCTTTTCCCCTTTCCGTGCGCCGCTGCTGGGGCTAAAGCCCCGAATGCCGGAAACCCCCAGTGTCCATCATGCCGCCGCGCCTGGCAAATTGGCAAACACGGAAATCGTTCGGAGCAGAGTTCAGACAATGAAACTCTTTCCGACGACTGCATCGTCATGGTGTGATGCGCCTTGCCAGAACGGCAAAGCGGCGTGAAATAGCCTGGAAGGCGTCCTGATTCAAAATTTACTGGTAAATCTGGACCATAGCAGGGCAGGGGGATGAAAAATCGAAATGTTTTTAAGAGGATGCACGAGCGCACATTAGCAGGCGCTCAGACGGCGACGCGCCTGAAATAGATCGGATAATCGATTACCAGCCCATCTTCGTCGACCGGAAGATCGACGGTGAAATCCCTGTCTTCGGCGGCATAGCGATAAAGTTTCCCCGGCGCGATGCAGGTGTAATGTTGTCCGTCGCGCACCGGCTCAAAGGTGTCGAACGGTATATAGAGCATGGAGAGTTTGGCGGTTCCGTCTTGCGGTGTCATCTCCAGCCGGCGGATCGGCAGGCTGTTGGTGAAGGGCGAACCGTAGAGATCGATATCGACGCAGCCATCGAACTGCGGCAGGGCCACGCCATCCTCGGTACGCCAATGTCCCTTGCCGTCAGAGATCAGCGCGAGACGGCGTCCGTCGGTGGTTTCGACTGAGAAGGAAAGAACGGCCCAGCCGGCGGAGCAATCGATACGATAAGAGACACCATAGGGCGTGCCGCCGCGGCTACCAATAATAATGCCGGCGGCGCGGATAACCGCAGCGCCGGCATTGTCGATAGGAGAGATCGTCAGGTGCTCCAGCCCGTCTCCTTCCAAGGGACGCCAGCGGACTGTCGTCGGAAGGAGCGGGCGGAAGGTCATGATCAGATCAGCTTTGCGAAGGCAACGGCCGTGTCCGACATGCGGCTGGAGAAGCCCCACTCGTTATCGTACCAGGACAGGACGCGCACGAAGTTGCCTTCCATGACCTTGGTCTGGTCGGTCGCGAAGATCGACGAGTGGCTGTCATGGTTGAAGTCGCGGGAGACTAGCGGCTCATCGGTGTAGCCGAGGATGCCCTTCAGCTTGCCGTTCGATGCAGCCTTGATGGCTTCGTTGATTTCGCCGACCGTCGTTGCCTTCTTGGACACGAACTTGAAGTCGACGACCGAGACGTTCGGCGTGGGAACGCGGATCGACGTGCCGTCGAGCTTGCCCTTGAGGTGCGGCAGAACGAGACCGACAGCCTTTGCGGCGCCCGTCGAGGTCGGGATCATGGACAGGGCTGCGGCGCGGGCGCGGTACAGGTCCTTGTGCATGGTGTCGAGCGTCGGCTGGTCACCGGTGTAGGAGTGGATTGTGGTCATGAAGCCGTGATCGATGCCGACGGCGTCGTCGAGAACCTTGACCACCGGCACCAGGCAGTTCGTGGTGCAGGATGCGTTGGAGATGACCAGGTGCTCCTTGGTGAGCTGGTCATGGTTGACGCCGAAAACCACGGTCAGGTCGGCACCGTCGGCAGGAGCCGAAACGATGACGCGCTTGGCGCCGGCCGTCAGGTGAGCGGCAGCCTTGTCGCGGGCGGTGAAGATGCCCGTGCATTCCATGGCGATGTCGACGCCGAGATCGCGGTGCGGCAGGGTTGCGGGGTCCTTGATCGCCGTGACCTTGATCGGCTTGCCGCCGCCCACGATGATCGAGTCGCCTTCGACCTTCACTTCGGCGGGGAACCTGCCGTGGATGGAATCGTAACGCAGCAGGTGAGCATTGGTCTCGACCGGGCCGAGGTCGTTGATGGCAACGACTTCGATGTCGGTACGGCCGGATTCGACGATTGCACGCAGGACGTTACGGCCGATGCGGCCAAAGCCGTTGATGGCTACTTTTACAGTCATGAATGTCACTCCCTTTCATTCAGGGTGTTTATCTATTGGATTTGAGAGCGCTTGTCAGCGCCCTCAGGAAAGCTTTGCCTCAGCGGCGGCGACAACAGCCTCGGTGGTGATGCCGAAGTGCTTGTAGACGTCCTTGTATGGAGCCGAAGCGCCAAAGCTCTTCATGCCGATAAAGGCGCCTTCCGGTCCAATGAACGCATCCCAGCCTTCGCGAACGCCGGCTTCGACGGCAACCTTGACCGGCGAGTTGCCGATGACTTCCTTGCGGTAGGCGTCCGGCTGCTCGAAGAAGAGCTCGGTGCAGGGAACCGAAACGACGCGCGTAGAGACGCCCTTGCCTTCAAGAACGGTGCGGGCGGCAACGGCGAGTTCGACTTCGGAGCCCGAAGCGAAGATCGTCACCTTGGCATCGGCATTGCCGGCCAGCGTGTAGGCGCCGAGTTCGCAGAGGTTCTTCTCGCTGTACTCGGTACGGGCGGCCAGCAGGTTCTGACGGGTCAGAGCAAGGCCGGACGGACGGTTGGTCGTCTTGATGGCGATTTGCCAGCATTCGGCCGTTTCCGTTGCGTCCGCCGGGCGGAAGAGCTGGAAGTTCGGGATAGCACGCAGGCTGGCGACCTGCTCGACCGGCTGGTGGGTCGGGCCGTCTTCGCCGACGCCGATGGAATCATGCGTCAGGACGTGGATGGCGCGGATGCCCATCAGAGCGGCGAGGCGGAGCGGCGGACGGCAATAATCCGAGAAGATCAGGAAGCCGCCGCTATAGGGGATGAGACCGCCGTGGAGCGCGATGCCGTTCATGGCAGCAGCCATGCCGTGTTCGCGGATACCCCAGTGCATGTAGCGGCCGGAGAAATCGGTCGGGGTGATCGACTTCATCTGGCTGGTCTTGGTATTGTTCGACGGCGTCAGGTCGGCGGAGCCGCCGAGCGTTTCCGGAATGAAGCCGTTGATGATTTCCAGCGCATCTTCCGATGCCTTTCGGGTTGCGAGTGTCGGCTTGGTTTCCGCGAGCTTCTTCTTGTAGTCGCTGATGGCGGCGTCGAAGCCGGCAGGCAGCTTATGATCGAAGCGGCGGGTGAACTCTGCCTTCTTGGCCGGGTCGGCGGCAGCGAGGCGGCCCTCCCAGGCTTCGCGGGTGCCGACGGAACGTTCGCCGGCAGCGCGCCATTCGCCGAGGATGTCGTTCGGAATGACGAAGGGCTCGTAGGGCCAGTTGAGCGCAACGCGGGTCGCGGCGATTTCCTCGGCGCCGAGCGGCGAGCCGTGGACCTTGTGGGTGCCCTGCTTGTTCGGAGCGCCGAAGCCGATGATCGTCTTGCAGGCGATCAGCGTCGGGCGGTCGGACTTGTGAGCGGCTTCGATGGCGGCGCTGATGGCGGCCTGGTCGTGGCCGTCGACTTCGATCGTATTCCAGTGAACGGCCTTGAAGCGCATGATCTGGTCGGTCGAGTCCGAAAGCGAGACGGCGCCGTCGATGGTGATGGAGTTGTTGTCCCAGAACAGGATCAGCTTGTTGAGCTTAAGGTGGCCGGCCAGCGCGATCGCTTCATGGCTGATACCTTCCATCAGGCAGCCGTCGCCGCACATGGCGTAGGTGTAGTGATCCTGAAGCTCGGCGCCGAACTCTTCGCGCAGCTTACGCTCGGCGATCGCCATGCCGACAGCGTTGGCAATGCCCTGGCCGAGCGGGCCGGTGGTGGTTTCGATGCCGGTGGCGTGACCATATTCCGGATGGCCGGCGGTCTTGGAGCCGAGCTGGCGGAAGCGCTGGAGCTCATCGACCGTCATGTCCGGATAGCCGGTGAGGTAGAGAACCGAATAAAGCAGCATCGAGCCGTGGCCAGCCGACAGAACGAAACGGTCACGATCCGGCCAAAGCGGGTTCTTCGGGTCGAAGCGCAGATATTTGCTAAAGAGAACGGTGGCGACATCAGCCATCCCCATCGGCAAACCGGGGTGACCGGAATTGGCCTTCTCGACAGCATCCATGGCAAGGAAACGGATCGCATTTGCCATCCGGTCGTGTTGTTCGCGAGAGTTCATGGGTTTTTCCGCAGTGTTCCGGGTTCGGGGGATGGCCGCACGCTTGGGAGGGAGGCCATCGGTTAAAGGCGGGTGAAGTGAGGCGCTCTTCCGAACGCCATTTCCAACGTCGCCTCAGGCGGTCGAGACATAGCAGTTAGGGCGAGCAAGTCAACAAATCGAGGGCTCAATCCGACTCCCTTGCGGCAATTTTTTAACATTTGCCCGTTCACTTTTACAAAAGACGACAATCATGCGACAAGGCCTGTGCAGACGGCAAAGGCGGCATTCATCCACAGAATAGGGGCCCTGCCACATGACAGCCTTTATTGACGTGCTGTTGCCGAGTTGAATATTGTTGCGAAATCAGACAAGTGGCCGGATGTTTTGATTCGGGCCTTGCGCGGAGAAGCGAAGGGTATGACACCTTCAGGCAAAACGGTGGACGCGGCGCTCGCCCAGTTGCGCCAGGCGCTTTCGACTTTGGAGAGTGCCGTCGACGGACGGTTCGAGCGGGAACGGGCGCAGAGCGATATAGAAGGCGAGGTCCGCAGGGTTCACGCCGACCGGTCGCGCCTTGCCCAGGAATTGGATCAGGCCGAGTTCCGGGCGAACCGGCTCGAAGAAGTCAATCGTGAAGTGTCGCGCCGGCTGGTTACGGCGATGGAAACCATAAGAGCCGTGCTGGACCGCTGATCCCTCGGGAGGCAGCCGTGCCGGAGCGGCAGTGATCGGAAAGTCGAATGGCGCAAGTAACGGTAACGATCGACGGCAAAGCCTACCGGATGGCCTGCGAAGAGGGGCAGGAAGACCATCTGACGGATCTTGCCAATCGCTTCGACCGCTATGTCCTGCATTTGAAGAGCCAGTTCGGCGAAATCGGCGATCTCAGGCTGACTGTCATGGCCGGGATCATGATCATGGACGAGGTATCGGAATTGACGCGACGGGTCTCCGCGCTGGAAGCCGAACTGGAGTCCCTGACCAGCAATCGTGATACGACGCTCGCTGCCAATGCCCGCGCGGAGGAAACTCTCGCCAGTGTGATCGACGAGGTGACGACACGCATCCACGGCATCACCGAGAAGCTCCTGGAGCGGCCGGGCATCGAGCAGGTCTAAAGCGCATCGCGAGCTTTCAGCCTCGCTTCTCTCGCTTTAGATTCGATTTTACGCATGTCGCGCAAAACCGCTGCTCACTTTTGCGCGATATGCTTTGAGTTATTTCTGCGGATGCCCGATGCGGCCCTCTGGTGCAGCGGCACAATTCGCTCTATATAGTTCAGGCGGTCTGCGCTTCCCGACAGGAACCACAATCCCTGGGGCCATACTCGATCCAAAGGGAGCTGTCCCTGACTAGGCCCGTGGGCCTGGACACACGGTGCCCACCTACGTTTGTAGGCACCCAGGATCGTAAACATCCATCGGTCGTCGTGGATCGCTCTTCAATTTTCTGGACGATTGCCAAGGAAAGCGCCGCGCAGTTCTATCGCCGCGCTGGCAACTTTCGTCCGCAGATAGGCACCGCGTTCAAGTTCGGTGCGAATGCTTGCGCTGCGCAGCAGCGGCAGATCTTGGTGAGCAATCAAGCCCACCAGGCGCGCGACCGCCCTTTAGTCGCGCCCCGCTTCGAAGGTTCCTCAGCGGCTCAGCTCGATCCATCTGGTTGAAATCGTCACGCATTTGCGGGCGGGCGTTCAAAACAGCTGAGGACGCCATCGCCGCTGCCGGCTGGCGATGGCTCTGGAGATTATTGACCGAGGCGGATGCCGCCGTCACAAATCAGCGTGTGGCCGCTCGTAAAGCCGTTGCCGATCAGGAAGGCGATGGCTTCGGCTATTTCTTTGGGCTGGCCGACACGACCGACGGGTGTGCGCGCTGCGAAGCCGGCAAACGTCGGCTCTTTCTGATCTGCGCTCAGGAAGTCCCACCAGGGGGTGTCGACAACTCCCGGTGAAACGCAGTTCACCCGGATCGGCTTGAGCTCGACGGCGAGAATCGGCGCCAAGGCGGCAATGGCGGCATTGATGGCTCCGAGCCCTGCGGTTCCGGGCATCGCCGCCTGTGCCGATACGGCGGAGACGAAGGTGATGCTGCCTTGCTTCGACAGATAGGGTAGGCAGGCCTGGGCACAGGCGAAATGCGCCATCGTCTTCTGCTCGAAACCTTTCCTGACGTCGGCAAGATCGACCGTGGCGAAAGGTCCGGCGCCATTGCCGCCGCCCAATGCCAGGACGAGATGATCGAGAGGGCCGATTGCCTCAAAGGCTTCCGCAAGGCCCGAAAGGTCGGCGGCGTCAATGGCGACGGCAGTGAAATCGCCGTTCAGGCTTTGTGCGGCGTCCTGGAGTTTCGCCTTATCGCGGCCAGTGATCGTGACGCGATAGCCTTTTTCGAGAAGATGGGCGGCAGTCGCAAGACCGATACCGGAGGAGCCGCCGACAATAGCTACGTGTTGAGACGACATGGATGTCTCCTTTCTAGAGGCTGGGGAGGGGCAAGGAATGAGGTCTCAGACCAGGCCGGTAAGGCTTTGGCTGAGTGTTCGCAGGTTGCTGCGCGCAGTTGCGTCATAGGCTTGAGCAGAGGCGCGCGATGGGCGCAGTCCGTCGTAATAGAGGCCGGTGTGTCCTTCCAGAGCGGTGCCGGCGGCCAGATTGAGGATGGCATCGGCCCCTTGCTCGACTGTGCTTAGCGGCGCAACGCCTGCCTGGCGCACCATGGTCGTGTCCATATAGGTCGCCGGGTGCAGGCAGTTGGCGGTGACGCCGGAGCTGGCAAGCTCTTCGGCGAGATCGAAGGTGAACATGATCTGCGCCAGCTTGCTCTGGCAATAGGCGCGCACGCCGCTATAGCCGCGCGTCAACATGACATCGGAGAAGTCGATGGCCTGCTGGCCGACGGAAGATACATTGACGATGCGGGCGGGAGTGCTTGCCTTCAACAGAGGCAGGAGCCGGCGCGTCAGCAGGAAGCCGGCAAGATAATTCACCGCGAAGCGCAGCTCGTATCCGTCTCGGCTTACCTGGCGCCCTGTGCCGCCGCCACTGGTGCCGATGCCGGCATTGTTGATCAGAACATCGAGGCGATCGTAGTCGCGCTCGATGGCGTCGGCCAGAGTGCGGACCTCTTCCAGTGAGGAAAGGTCGGCGAGGTAATAGGTCGCTTTGCCGCTCTTGTCCTGAATGCTGGAGACCAGTTCTTCCGCACGGGTCTTGTCACGGCCGTGAACGATCAGCCTAGCACCTGCCGCTGCCAGTCGTTCCGCAACCCTGCGCCCGACACCATCCGTCGAGCCTGTAATCAGAACCGTCTTGCCGCTCATATCCATAGCAACCGCCTTCTCGTTGTCTGCATGATGATATTTGGCAGCTTACAGACGCGGCAAACAGTTCTGACTTTATCCTAGTATTGATCCTGCTATGATAGGGCATGACCATCAACCAGAGCCAGACCATTCTCGAAGCCAGGCGTCGCGAGTTCGGCGCCTTTCTGCGCTCCCGCCGGGAAAAGCTGACGCCCGCCAGCGTCGGGCTTCCGGAGGGGTTCCGGCGGCGCACGCCGGGGCTCAGGCGCGAGGAAGTGGCGCTGCTCGCGGGTGTCGGTACCACCTGGTACACTTGGCTGGAACAGGGGCGGGACGTTCGTCCCTCCGCAGAGGTTCTATCGGCGCTGGCCGACGCGATGCGGCTCGATCCGGTCGAGCGGCGGCATCTCTTTACGCTGAGTGATCGGCCATCTGTTGACACCCCGTCGCGCGGGCCTGAGGAAGTACCGGATGCGCTTGTGCGCATGCTTGCAAGCCTTGCCGGCCAGCCGGCCTATGTTCTCGGCCGCCGTTGGGATGTGCTGGCCTGGAATGCCGCGGCTGTTGCAGTTTTCGGTGATTATGCCCTGCTGCAGGGGGATGCGCGCAACAGCGTCCATCGGGTGTTTGCCGACCCTGCCCACCGGCAGCTTCTTGTCGATTGGGAGATCGTGGCGGCGAATTCGCTGGCGATGTTTCGCGTCGACAGTGCCCGTTACGCCGGCGATCCTGATTTCGAGCGGCTGATCGCTACCTTGATGCAGGCGAGCCCCGAATTTCGCGCCTGGTGGCCGAGGCAGGATGTGCTGCGGCCGCTGACGGGTCACAAGCGTCTGCGCCATCCGGAGGGCGGCTTGATGACATTCGAATATACCGCGCTTGCCGTCATGGACCGTGCCGACATGAAGCTGGTCGTTTATACACCGCTCGAAGAGGACGGGACGAGCAACAGGCTGAAACGTTTGTTGGGCCGCGCCAGCGCAGCGTAATCCGGCTTTCTCCGAACCCAACCGTCTATTTTAGCTCTCCAGATCGTTCTTCAGCTGATCGAGGATGGAGAGGGCATGGCCGGCATAGGCGCTGATCCAGCGATCATGGATCTGCTTGATCGGCAGGCTGTTCAAATGGTTCCAGCGCTCGCGACCATCCTTCTTGGCAATCACGAGATCAGCTTCTTCCAGCACTTTCAGATGCTGCATCACGGTGCAGCGGTCCATATCCGTGAAAGTCTCGCAGAGCATGCCCGTCGTGCGTGGCGCATCCTTGAGCATGTCCAGGATTTCGCGCCGCCGCCGATGCGCAAGGGCCTTGAAAATGAGGTCGCTATCCGATTTGTTTGACATGTTATATTTTTATAACATAATGGGGCCATTCGCAATGGAGCGATAACGACAGACAAATAATGGAGGAGATGCCATGACATTGAATGTTCGGATTTCAGGACGGATCGGCCGCAAGGTGGATGAAGTCTTCGATGCTGTCGTCAACCCGAAGAAGCTTTCGAGCTACTTCACCACCGTCGGCGGGGCGAGCGCGCCCCTGGTGGCGGGAACGACCGTCATCTGGTGGAAGAATGCCCCCGTCGAGGTCAGTGAGGTGGAAGCCAACAAGCGCATCGTCTTTCACTGGGACGGCGGCACCGGCGAAGACGGCGTCCGTTACAGAACCAAAGTGGAGATAACCTTCGATGCGCTGGAGGATGGCGGCACGCTTGTCATCATCGAAGAAAGCGGCTGGCGCGAGGACCAGGCCGGCCGTCGCGGCACTTATCTGAACTGCGAGGGCTGGACGCAGATGCTCTGCTGCATGAAAGCCTTCGTCGAATACGGGATCAATCTGCGCGAAGGGTTCTTCCTCAGCGAGATGCGCGGCGAGCCGGCGGAGGCGCCGGATCGCTGAGTTCCGGCAAACCCGTATCGCCGGTCACTATCGTCTCGATCCCTTTCCTGGCTATCGGTCAGTGGCCGGGTGCCGATTTCGGCGCCGGGCCTATCTGTTTCCGGATTCTGCTACCGGGGAGGGCGGTTGATGCCGTGCGATGGATATCCATCTCACGTTGTAGTAGGCTTCGGACAATCGGAAGAAGGGCGGTATTGGCGGTGAGGGCGCTCAGGATGGGATGGGAATATCACTTTTGTGTGTGGATAAGCCCAAAAGCCGGGTGAATGACAAAATCCTTTAAATAATAAGAGATTCATTGCTGGCGGGACGGGGCCTGCGCCAAAATTGCCTAAATTCAGAACGATGGAGCGCGCGTCACAACGGGCTTGTCGAAAGAAGTGTATACGGCAACTCGAAGACGCGTCGTCGATGTTACTGAATATCCGGACAGTCGGAACCGGCGAAGATCACTATAAACAGGTAGAGCATGTCGAGCCCAATCGATCTGGAAAATGCCGATGAGGAATTGGAAGAGCGTGGCGGCATCGTCGGTCTGTTGAACCGCTATCGCGCGCTGATTGTCGCCGTTCTTACAGTCGCCGTCTTCTGCATCGCCGCCTATGCGATCTACGACCTGACGACCGAGGTGCGCTATGATGACGTCGTCCATGCCCTGACGACGACGAAGATCTCCTCGGTGCTGCTGGCGCTGCTGTTTACTGGCCTGAGTTTCGCCTCCCTGATCTTCTATGACCAGAATGCGCTGGAATATATCGGCAAGCGGCTGCCGTTTCCGCATGTCGCGCTGACCTCCTTCAGCGCCTATGCGGTCGGCAACACGGCTGGTTTCGGCGCGCTCAGCGCCGGTGCGATCCGCTACCGCGCCTATACCCGGCTGGGGCTGTCGCCTGACGACATCACCCGCATCATCGCCTTCGTCACGCTCGCCTTCGGTCTCGGCCTGGCGTCTGTCGGCGCCATGGCGCTTCTGGTCATCGCCGACGAGATCGGTCCGCTGATCAGCGTCGATGGCTTGTGGCTGCGGCTGATCGCTATCGCCATTCTCGCGGCGCTTGCTTTCGTAGTCTATGCCGGCCGCAATGGCCGCGAAGTGCGTATCGGCCCGGTTGCCGTGCGTCTGCCGGATTCGCGCACCTGGTCACGGCAGTTTCTGGTCACTGCATTCGATATCGCAGCCTCGGCCTCCGTGCTCTATGTGCTGTTGCCGGAAACCTCCATCGGATGGCCGGGCTTCTTCGCAATTTACGCGATCGCCGTCGGGCTTGGCGTGCTCAGCCACGTTCCGGCCGGCTTCGGCGTGTTCGAGACGATCATCATCGCCTGGCTCGGCAGTTCCGTGAATGAAGATGCCGTTCTGAGCTCTCTGGTCCTCTATCGCGTCATCTACAACGTCATTCCGCTCGTCATCGCCATTGCCGCGATCTCGGTCGCGGAGCTGCGCCGTTTCGTCGATCACCCGGTGGCTTCGAGCATGCGCCGCATCGGCGCGCGCCTGATGCCGCAGCTACTGTCGGCCTTTGCGCTGCTGCTAGGCATGATGCTGGTCTTTTCGAGCGTGACGCCGACGCCGGATCATAACCTGATCGTGCTATCGGACTATCTGCCGTTGTCCTTGGTCGAAAGCGCCCATTTCCTCTCAAGCCTTTTGGGGCTGGCGATCATCGTGGCCGCGCGCGGCTTGAGCCAGCGTCTCGACGGGGCCTGGTGGGTTTCAACCTTCTCCGCGCTGTTCGCCCTGTTCTTCTCGCTGCTGAAGGCCATCGCCATCGTCGAAGCCGGTCTGCTGGCCTTCTTCGTCTTTAGCCTTGTCGTCAGCCGTCGCCTGTTCAAGCGACCGGCCTCGTTGCTTAACCAGACGCTGACGGCGGGCTGGCTCACCGCCATTGCGGTCGTCTGCATTGGCGCCATCGTCGTGCTGTTCTTCGTCTATCGCGATGTCGGATACAGCAACGAGCTTTGGTGGCAGTTCGAATTTGCCGATGAGGCGCCGCGCGGGCTTCGTGCAGCGCTCGGCATTTCCATCGTGTCCTCGGCGATCGCGATCTTCAGCCTGTTGCGTCCGGCAACGAAGCGGCCGGAGCCCGTCAGCGACGATGCGGTGGCACGCGCCGTGGAAATCGTGCGCAAGCAGGGCGTTGCCGACGCCAATCTGGTACGCATGGGCGACAAGAGCATCATGTTCTCGGAAAAGGGCGATGCCTTCATCATGTATGGCAAGCAGGGTCGCTCATGGATCGCCCTGTTCGATCCGGTCGGCCCGCGCCAGGCGCTGCCCGATCTGATTTGGCGCTTCGTCGAGACGGCGCGCGCTGCCGGTTGCCGCTCGGTCTTCTACCAGATCTCGCCGGCGCTTCTCTCCTACTGCGCCGATGCAGGCCTGCGGGCGTTCAAGCTCGGCGAGCTTGCCGTGGTCAATCTTGCCAATTTCGAGCTCAAGGGCGGCAAATGGGCCAATCTCAGGCAGACGGCGAGCCGCGCGGTGCGCGATGGACTAGAATTTGCCGTTATCGAACCTCAAGATATACCCGATGTGCTGGATCAGCTCGCGCATGTCTCCGATACATGGCTTGCCGATCACAATGCCAAGGAAAAGAGTTTCTCGCTCGGCGCGTTCGATCCGGATTATGTGTGCTCGCAGCCGGTCGGCGTGTTGAAAAAGGATGGTAAGATCGTCGCTTTTGCGAATATTCTGATGACGGAGACCAAGGAGGAGGGATCCGTCGATCTGATGCGTTTTTCCCCTGATGCCCCGAAGGGTTCGATGGATTTTCTGTTCGTGCAGATCCTCGAATACCTCAAGGGTGAGGGATTTCAGCGTTTCAACCTTGGCATGGCGCCGCTGTCGGGCATGTCGAGACGGGAATCGGCGCCGGTTTGGGACAGGGTCGGGGGAACTGTCTTCGAGCACGGCGAGCGCTTCTACAATTTCAAAGGGCTTCGTGCCTTCAAATCAAAATTCCATCCCGAATGGCAGCCGCGCTACCTGGCTGTTTCGGGAGGGGTTAGTCCAATGATCGCGTTGATGGATGCCACATTCCTCATCGGGGGCGGACTTAAGGGGGTCGTGAGGAAATGATCTTGAAATACGCAATGTCATTGGCTTTCGCATGCGTGCTGTCGACGGGCCTGCTGATGTCGGGCCAAGCACGGGCTGAAGCCGACGATACAAAATATGATCTGGGCATGATCCCGGCGCCGCACATCATGCGACCGCACGGCAAGGTTTCGAACGAAGTTGTCCTAATTTCCGATCTCGCCGGCTGGGGCGACAAGGAGAAGGCTGTTGCCGACAAGCTCGTCGCCAATGGCTCGCTCGTCATCGGCATCGACTATCCGTCCTTTCTGGCCGCGCTCAACAATTATGACGTCAGCAAGAATGACGGCTGCATCTATATCGTCTCGGATCTGGAATCGCTCAGCCAGCAGGTGCAGCGCTCGTTTGCCGACAGCACCTATCAATTGCCTGTTATCGCCGGTGTCGGCGCCGGTGGCGCCATGGCGCTGACGATCGCGGCCCAGACCCCGGATGCGACCGTTGCCGGTACGCTGGCGGTCGACCCGACTGCCGGTATCGGCCTGAAGCAGGAACTCTGCACGCCGGCCGAGAAGAAGACTGACGGCGATATGGTGTCCTTCGGTCTGCAGGAAGGCGCGCTGCCCAATCCTATTCTCGTGACCTTCACAGCGAATGCGCCGAAGGATGGCCGCGACCACGTTGCAGACATCCAGAAGGACCACCCCGAAGTCCAGACCACGGATTCCGACAACGCCGACACCTATGCGACGCTGGAGGCTTCGCTTGCCGATCTGATGAAGACGATCGACAGCTCGAAGTCGCCGCTTGGATTGCCCCTTGATATCATGGAGACGACGCCGACTGAGGACACGCTCGCCATCGTCTATTCGGGCGATGGCGGCTGGCGCGACATCGACAAGGAAGTCGGCAGCTACCTGCAGGATCAGGGGATCCCGGTCGTGGGCGTCGATACCCTGCATTATTTCTGGACGGAGAAGGATCCGCAGCAGACGGCCAACGACCTCGGCCGGATCATCGACTTCTACACCAAGCGCTTCAAAGTCAAGCATGTGGTGCTGGTCGGCTATTCCTTTGGCGCCGATGTGCTGCCGGCGAGCTATAATCGCCTGCCTCAGGCAGAGAAGGACAAGATCGTCCAGATGTCGCTGCTGTCTCTGTCGCAGAAGGTCGACTATGTGATTTCGGTCATGGGCTGGCTCGGGGCTTCGAGCGCGGGCAAGGGCGGCGATCCCGTCAACGACCTCAAATCGATCAATCCAAAGATGGTGCAATGCGTCTACGGCAAGGACGATGACGAGGATGTCGCCTGCCCGCTGCTGAAGGGCACGGGTGCGGAAGTCATCGCCATGGATGGCGGCCATCATTTCGATGACGATTACGAAGCCCTGGCGAACCACATCATCAACGGTCTGAAGAGCCGCCTCGGTGAATGATGCCTTCGGCGCGGCAGCTCTTGCCGCCGCGCGCCCTTTCTCGTCTTTCGCAGCCATCTGTCTCGAGCTGACTTTTCCTGCGCGTTCGGCGCAGCATTTATTTGCTTCTTTCGACGGCTGCCGTTAGTCGGGAAGGGCATATCATGAGCGCTGCGTCTGCCGCAGCCGCTTATTGTCTTATCCAGAAAGGTTCGCCCTTGTCCGCTGCATCGAATTCCGCCTTCGCCAAGACCTATTCCGGCTTCCTGTTCGATATGGACGGCACGATCATCAATTCGATTGCTGCCGCAGAACGTGTCTGGGGCAATTGGGCACGCGCCCAGGGTCTTGATGTCGAGAAGTTCATGCCGACCATGCATGGCAAGCGCGGGGTTGATACGATCGGTCAGTTGAATCTGCCTGGCGTCGATCCGGTCGCGGAAGCGCTGAAGATCACCGAGGCCGAGATTGCCGATGTCGAGGGGGTGATCGCGCTGCCGGGCGCTGTCGATTTCCTCGCGTCGCTGCCGCCGGAGCGCTGGGCGATCGTTACCTCGTCGCCCTATCGGCTGGCGCTGGCGCGGCTGGATGCCGCCGGGATCCCGGCTCCGCGCTTCATGGTCACCGCCGAAGACGTGAAGGTCGGTAAGCCCGATCCGCAAGGTTACATCCTCGGGGCGCAGCGCCTCGGCCTCAGCCCGTCGGAATGCCTGGTGTTTGAAGACGTCTTGGCCGGTGTCAAGGCGGGCGAGGCGGCTGGTGCGGATGTGGTGGTCATCACGGCGACACACTCGCATCCGATCGAGACCAATCATACGACGCTGCAGAATTATGAAAATGTTCGCGCCCATGTGGATGGCAACGGAAAATTATCGATCATCCGCAAAGGCTGATGCAGCCCACTCCTTTCTGCGACCACGGCATGTCGCTTTCGCGCTTTGCAATGGGCTGCCGGCTCATTATGTTTTTGCGATAATATAAACTTTCGCGAAGATCCAATGACTCCCAAAGAGCTGAAAGCCCGATATCGCAACGAGCGCCTGGCGGCACGGGACGCCATTCCGGCAGAAGATCGTATTGAAAAGGGCCTGGCCATGGTGGTGCATGGTGGCGACGCCATCGATATCAGGCCGGGAGATATCGTCTCCGGCTTCCTACCGATCCGTTCGGAAGTGGATATAAGGCCATTGATGGCGCGTCTGCGGGAGCGTGGGGCACGGCTCTGTGTGCCTGTTATTCTTGATCGCAGCACGATCGTCTTCCGGGAGCTTGTCGCCGGGGTGCCATTGGTTCCGGTTGGATTCGGGACTTCCGGTCCGGGACCTGAAGCGGCAGTGCTGGACCCGGATATCATGCTCGTGCCGCTTTCGGCCTTCGACAAGAGCGGCCATCGCATCGGCTATGGCGCCGGTCATTACGACCGTGCGATCGAACGCCTGCATCAAAAAGGGTTGGATCCGCGGCTGATCGGCATTGCATTCGATTGCCAAGAAGTGCCATCAGTACCCGCAGAGCCGCATGATGTCCGTCTTGACGCGATTTTGACCGAGAGCGGACTCAATTTCGTTTCGGAAGTGATTGGATAGCGAATGCGGCTGCTTTTTCTGGGAGATATGGTCGGCAAGACAGGACGGACCGCGGTGTGGGACCGCCTGCCGGGCCTCGTATCCGACCTGAAGCTCGATTTCGTCATCGTCAATGGCGAGAATGCTGCCGGCGGCTTCGGCATCACCGAGGACATCTTCCTTGAGACGATCAATGCCGGCGCTGACGTCGTGACGACGGGCAACCATGTCTGGGACCAGAAGGAAGCCGTCGTTTTCTGCGAGCGTCACGACCAGTTTCTGCGCCCTGCCAACTATCCGGCCGGCACGCCCGGCCGCGGTTCCGGCCTCTACTATGCCCGCAACGGCGCCCGCGTGCTCGTTGCCAACATCATGGGTCGCGTCTTCATGCATCCGGAGCTCGACGATCCCTTCAAGTCGGCAGAAGCCATCCTCGATGCATGCCCGCTGAAAGAGCAGGCGGATGCCATCGTCTTCGACTTCCATGCGGAGGCGACGAGCGAAAAGCAGTGTTTCGGTCACTTCGTCGATGGCCGCGCGAGCTTCGTCATTGGCACGCATACGCATGTGCCGACTGCGGATGCACAGATCCTGAATGGTGGCACCGCCTATATGTCGGATGCTGGCATGTGCGGCGATTACGATTCCTCGCTCGGCATGGAAAAGGAAGAGCCGCTCAACCGCTTCATCTCGAAGATGCCGAAGGGGCGTTTCGAGGCGGCTTCGGGGCCAGCCACCATCTGCGGCGTTGGCGTCGAGATTTCCGACGCGACGGGATTGGCGGAAAAGATCGCCCCGCTCCGGCTTGGCCCAAGGCTTGCGGAGACCATTCCGGACTTCTGGCGCTGATCGCTGCCCGGTAATTCAGCATCACCATATGATGACGCGATTGTGAGCAATCCTGTCTGATTGCCGCTGGACCCGTTTCCGGTCATGCCGCATCCTTCGGCCACTATCTGGCTTGAGGGGATGGCATGTTACAGCGATTTCCTGTCCTTGCCGCGTTTTTCCTGGCGATGATTTTTTGGTGGACCGCGGCTGACGCCCAGCAAAAGCCTTCTCGTCCGCAACCCAGCCAATGCCAGGCGATCGCGCAATCCCTGCCCAAGGCGACATTCGCCAGCTTTTCTCCTCCCGGTCCGACGCTCGCCAATGATCCGGTCAATGGTGATGTGAAGATCACCTTTCTTGGCCACGCCACGCTTTTCATCGAAACGCCTGGCGGCGTTTCCATCGCCACGGATTATAGCGGTGCCTATCTGCCGCCCTATACGCCCGAGGTCGTCACGATGAACAAGGCGCATCCGAGCCACTACACGCTGACGCCGGACCCGGCGATCAAATATGTGCTGCATGGATGGAGCGACGTGCCCGGAGAGCCGGCAAAGATCCGCATGACTGTGGGAGATACGCTGATCCGCAATGTGGTCACCGATATTCGCTCCTGGGGCGGCGGCATCGAAGCCAACGGCAATTCGATCTTCATCTTCGAGGTGGCGGGCCTTTGCATTGGACATCTGGGCCATTTGCATTTCGAGCTCACCGACCAGCAATATGCCGAGATCGGCCGTCTCGATGTCGTGATGGTGCCGGTCGACGGCGGTCTGACCATGGGGGCCGACAGCATGAGCCGCGTGGTGAAAAGGCTGCGCTCGTCGCTGATCCTGCCCATGCATCGCTGGGGTCCGCCGATCGACCAGTTTCTTGCCTTGTTCGGTCCCGACTTCGATATTGCCTATGCACCGACGCCGAGCGTCACGGTGTCGGTGAAGACCTTGCCGCGCAAGCCGCTGATCTATGTGCTCAAGGGGCTGTGACCATCGCGATCACCTTTGAGACCTTCTCGATCGCGACCGCTCTTCATCCCCATTATCCGGCTTTTTACTTGAATGAGGGCCGCTTCGCTCTTATAAGGCAGCCCATTCCCAACAAAAGACGTGAACAGGGGTGCCATGGCTGGCCATTCACAGTTTAAAAACATCATGCACCGCAAGGGTCGTCAGGACTCTGTGCGCTCGAAAATGTTCTCGAAGCTGGCGCGCGAAATTACGGTCGCTGCCAAATCGGGCCTGCCCGACCCGACCATGAACGCGAGCCTGCGTCTGGCGATCCAGAACGCCAAGGCCCAGTCGATGCCGAAGGACAATATCGACCGTGCCATCAAAAAGGCTTCCGGTGCCGATACCGAGAATTACGACGCGATCCGTTACGAGGGCTACGGTCCGGGCGGCACGGCGATCATCGTCGAAGCGCTGACCGACAACCGCAACCGCACAGCATCCAACGTTCGCTCGATCTTCACGAAGGCCGGCGGTGCGCTTGGCGAAACCGGTTCGGTGTCCTTCTCCTTCGATCACGTCGGCGAAATCACCTACAAGCCGACCGCCGGCGATGCCGACAAGGTCATGGAAGCGGCGATCGAGGCAGGCGCCGATGATGTCGAAAGCGATGAAGAGGGCCATGTGATCATCTGCGCCTTCGAATCCCTCGGCGAAGTCGCCAAGGCGCTCGAAGCGACGCTCGGCGAAGCCGAAACCGTGAAGGCGATCTGGCGCGCGCAGAATAACGTGCCGGTCGACGAAGAAAAGGCCCAGTCGCTGATGAAGCTCATCGAAAACCTTGAAGACGATGACGACGTTCAGAACGTCTATTCGAACTTCGAAGTTTCGGACGAAGTTATGGCCAAGCTCTCGGCCTGATCTTTTGCAGTTATTCAAGAAAGCCGGCTGCAGCGATGCGGCCGGCTTTTTGCGTTATGGGGCTGTCGCGCGGATAAAATCATCGCGGAAGGTGGTGAGATCCGGTGCGGCGACATCGGAGACAGCCCAAAAGACCAGCCCGTCGGCATGCCATTCGACGAAATTATAGCCCTCCTTCTCGGCATTGGTTTTGGCTCCCGCAGCGCCCGGCCAGATGAAGAGATTGATGACATGACCATGCCGGCGATAGATCAGCGCCGCCACCACCCGACCATCGAGATAATCCACCCTGCCGCCGACGAGAGGGAAGCCCTGTGCTGCCAGATCGACTACGGGCGGGGAGAAATCGATCTTGCCGTTGAACCATGGTTTGACTGTGTGCTGGTCTGATGTCAGCACGTCGGTCAGATGGTCGGCGAGCATCGAGCGCACATGGCTTGCGAGAAGCTGATCCTCGATCGTCTGGCTCTGCTGCGGCACGTTCAGTACCAGCATGAGGCTTGCCGCAAGGACGGCAAGCGACGGCACGAAACTCCATTCGCGGACCAATCGCCACACGTGCTGCCACGGGCTCTCCGTTTGGCTCGCGGCCGTGGTTGCGCGCCTCATCATGGATTGCTCCAGCGTCAGTGCCGCCTGCACGCGGGCATGGACGGTATCAGGCGCCTGCCATTTGACGCCCTCGCGTGCGGAAAGACGCTTGACCATCAGAGCATTCTCCATCTCGTCGGCGCAGTCCCAGCAAGTCGCCAGATGCGCCTCGAAACGCGCCGCGTTGGTTGCGTCCAGTTCGCCGTCGATGAAGCCGTGCAGCAGATCGTTCCATTCACCGTGACCATCGTGTCCCCCGCCGCTCATCGTGCCGTCCCTTTTCCTTCGAGGCTGCGCCAGATTTCGCCAAAATCACGGCGGGCGCGGGCAAGGCGCGACATGACGGTGCCGATCGGCGCATCGATGATCTCGGCGATTTCCCTGTAGGAGAGATCCTCGAGTTCGCGCAGGACCAGGACCTCGCGCATGGCATCGGGCAACTGGTTGATGACTTCGCGCACCCGTTGCGTTTCCGATTTGCGGATGAAGGCTGCTTCTGGCGTATCCTCCTCGGAGGCGGGATCAGGGGAGGGCGAGCTTTCCTCCGAATCCCGTTCGTCCGTCATCGGCTGCTCATAGCGAGTCTTGCGCCGTCCCTCCTGCAGCCAGGCGTGATAGCAGTTGCGGACGATGGTGAAGGTCCAGGCGCGGGCATCGCCATCGCGAAAGCCGCCAAAGCCACGATAGGCGCGAAGATATGCCTCCTGCACGATATCCTGCGCGGCATCGGCATCGCGACTCAGGAACCGCGCGAAATTATAGGCGGCGTCCAGATGCGGGATGATGGTGCGCTGAAAGCGGCGCATAGTCTCGTCGGGGGAGGCGGTCGCACGCTGTGCAGGCATTTCATGCGACGATGAGTCTGCCGTAGTCGTGAGGACAATGTGCCCGCTCGGCTTCAGTGCCGCAAGGAAAGCGCGCAGGCAGTTTGGAAACCAACCCGACCTGCCAACCGCGGCGTCTTGCGATGGGCGCAAGCCCCATATCGGGAACTCGCCGAGCGTCATCGAAGTCATAAATTGGGCGTCTGTCATCATGATCCCCGCAAAACGCCGATACCGACTGTAAGCCTCGGATACGGTGCTTGCAATGTTGCCTGCGATACTAGATCGCGCCCGCGCGGATTTTATTCCCGATCGAAAGCAAAAAATCGCAGATGCCGAATGCGGAGGCCCGCCATTCTGCCGCTCCAATCCAGTCTCATGAAAAATAACCTCATACATTTCAACGGTTTGCGAGAATTTTTCGCGCGATTGGGAATAAGCGCTCATTGCCATCGATCTTCTTCCTCAGTGGACGGCCGCGATTGCTTGCGACCTCCGCCCGGCCCGAAAAGCCATAACCCTGAGGAGATATTGCGATGTTTGATATGACCCGCCGCGCCGTGCTCGGCACGGCCGCAGTTGCGGCAGCCTTCGGGCTGTCGTCGAAGCTCGAATTCATTCCGCAAGCTTTTGCCGCCACGCAGCTGGAGCCGACGGTCGGCTTCTATAAATACAAAGTCGGTTCGATCGAGGTCACGGCCATCTATGACGGCATCTGGCGCAAGCCGCACGATCCGGCCTTCATCGAGAATGCTTCCGTCGAAGACACCAAGGAAGCACTCTCAAAGGCCGGCCTGACAACGGACTTCATGCCGATTCCGCTGACCGTCGTCGTTCTCGATATCGGCGGGCGCAAGATCATGATGGATGCCGGCTCCGGTGTCGGCCAATGGCAGACCAATGCCACGCATCTGCCGGCCAACATGGCTGCCGCCGGCATCGACTATAAGAAGATCGACACGATCATGATCTCGCATTTCCATCCCGACCACGTCTGGGGCCTGATGGAAAAGGGAACGAACGCGGCCGTCTTCCCGAATGCCGAGCTGATCGTCAACGCGGCCGAATACAAGTGGTGGACCGATCCCGGCCGCGTCGACAAGCTGGCGGAGGGCCGCAAGGAAGCCGGCCGGCGCATCGCCTCCGTCTTCCCGACGTGGAAGAACTGGAAGCTGGTCGAGGACAATGCCGAAGTAGCGCCCGGCGTGCACATGCTTGCCGCTTACGGCCATACGCCGGGCCACTCGGTCTTCCTCATCGATGGCGGCAGCGAGCAGCTGATGGTCTCGGCTGACATCATGTATGTGCCGGCACTGCTGGCGCCTCATCCCGAATGGGAAGGTGCCTACGACCAGGATGGCCCGATGGCCGTCGCCACCCGCCGCAGGCTGATCGATCGCGTCATTGCCGACAAGATCAGGATCTGCGGCTCGCATTTCCCATTCCCGGGCTCCGGCACCTTCGTCAAGGACGGCAATGCCTACGGATTCACCCCCACCATCCAGGCCTGAGCGGCCATAGAGAGGAGTAAATACCATGTTCAGACATGCCATTTTCGGGATCGCCGGCCTTTGCGCCGTCGCCATCCTGCCCGCCGCGACAGCAGGCGTCGCTTTCGCCGTCGACAATATGGAATCGACCGATGCGCCGGACCTGACCTCCGTGCGTACCAAGATCGATGCGAAGGACTATGCCGGCGCACTCGCCGAGCTTCGCGATATCGCCGAGGAGCACCAGCAGGCCGATGTCTACAATCTGATGGGCTTCACCCTGCGCAAGACCGGCGACTTCAAGACGTCGCTCACTTACTACACCAAGGCCCTGGAACTGCAGCCGGATCACAAGGGCGCGCATGAATATCTCGGCGAACTCTATGTCGAGACGGGCGACATGCCTAAGGCCCGCGAGCAGCTGGCGACGCTGACAAAGCTTTGCCCGGCGGGATGCGAGGAGCTTGAGGACCTGACCAAGGCGATCGCCGCCAAGGCCAGCAACTGAGCCCAATCTCCATCGTTCCGGCGGCATTTCACTCGGTCATGTCGAGGGGATGCCGCCGGACAGGATCGGAAGCCGCACGAATATCGACAGGAAGGAGAAAGGTCATGGAATTCGAAGAGGAGAGTGCCGTTCTTGTGAATATGGCCGACATGGCATTGCTGTTCGGCCGCCTGCTGCTATCGCTGCTCTTTCTGGAAGAAGGCATCGAACTTGCCAGCAATCTCGACACCGCATTGGAGGCCATGGCGAGGCTTGGCGTCACTGCCCCCATCGCCATTGCCACCATCGTGCTGCAGCTTGGCGCCGGCCTCGCCATCGCGTTCGGGCTTATGACGCGCCTTGCGGCATTTGGCCTTGGCCTATTCTGTGTGCTGACGGCGCTACTTTTTCACACAAACTTCGCCAGCCATAATGAAGTGCTGCATTTCGAAAAGGACCTGGCGATTGCGGGCGGTATGTTCGCGCTGATCGTCGCCGGCGCCGGCAAGCTGTCGCTCGACATGCTCATCCGGCGTCATTGGAAGACGAGGCTCGTGGCTTGAGCCCGCCGGTCGCCCGGTGAAGCCGTATATGCTGGATCGGCTCGCCGGATTAGACCGTTCGCTTTCGAAGATCAGGAGACCTTCTTGAAGCTTGGAAGCGTCGCGAAGAGTTCCACCGACTTCAGGCGTGCCTCGATATCGTGAATCGGCATCGATATGATGACTTCATCGGCTTCCGTATCCTTGATGAATTGCGAAAGCTTCGCCTCCGCCGTTGCCGGCGAGCCGACCACGGCATAGCGCAACGTATTTTCCACGTTCAGTTTTTCCATCGGCGTCCAGAAATCGTCCATGTCACGGCGCGGGCGGGGGAAGGGGCCGCGCACGTTGCGGCGGAGATTGACGAATTGCTGCTGCGCGGAGGTGAAGTGATACTGCGCTTCCTCGTCCGTCTCCGCCACCGCTCCCATGGCGCCGACCATGACATAGGGCTTGTCGAGCGTGGCCGAAGGCGTGAAACGCTCGCGATAGATGGCGATGGCATCCATCAAGGCTTCCGGGGCGAAATGCGAAGCGAAAGCATAGGGCAAGCCCAGCATAGCGGCGAGGTGGGCGCTGTAGAGGCTGGAGCCGAGCAGCCAGATAGGGATATTGGCGCCGTGGCCGGGAACGGCGAGGATGATCTGATTGTCGTCCGCGGGGCTGAAGAGGTGCTGCAGTTCGACGATATCCTGAGGAAAGCTCTGCGCGCCGGCATCTATATTGCGCCGCAGGGCCTGCGCCGTGCGCATGTCGGTGCCCGGGGCGCGGCCGAGGCCGAGATCGACGCGGCCGGGAAACAGCGCTTCCAGCGTGCCGAACTGTTCGGCAATCACGAGCGGTGAATGGTTCGGCAGCATGACGCCGCCCGAACCGATGCGGATGCGCGAGGTTGCCGCGCCGACATGGCCGATGACGACCGATGTCGCGGCGCTGGCAACACCCGGCATGCCGTGATGCTCGGCGAGCCAGAATCGGTTATAGCCCAGCTCTTCCGCCTTCTGCGCCATGCGCTTCGAGCCGTCGAAGGATTGGCTGATGGTGCTGCCTTCGGCAACGGGCGAAAGATCGAGGATGGAAAAGGGGACCATGGCAAGAAACCTGCGTGGTGGAAGGGAGGGTCGCTTGCACATGTAGGAGCGCTGTCCGCCTATTCCAAACCCATCGCCGCAATTTCGTCACGATGTTTTCAGCGCGGCTTTGGCGATCCAATCAGACCTTTGTTTTTGTTTTGTTCACATTTTGCTGGCACATGTCGAGCCTGAAAGATAGGTTGGCTTATGCAGAATACGATTCGCATCATCGGCATCGATCCGGGCCTGCGCCGCACCGGCTGGGGTATCATCGATACGCTTGGCAATTCCCTGCGCTTCGTGGCGTCGGGGACCGTGACCTCGGACGGCGACATGGATCTCGCGTCCCGTCTCTGCCAGCTGCATGACGGACTTGCCGAGGTCGTTCACAGCTATCAGCCCAATGAGGCTGCCGTCGAACAGACCTTCGTCAACAAGGATGCGGTGGCAACCCTGAAGCTCGGTCAGGCGCGCGGCGTCGTCATGCTGGTTCCGGCGCGCGCTGGCCTGCCTGTCTCGGAATATGCGCCGAATGCGGTCAAAAAGGCCGTCATCGGCGTCGGCCACGGCGAGAAGCAGCAGATTCACATGATGCTGAAGATCCTGATGCCCAAGGTCGAGTTCAAGGGCAATGACGCGGCCGATGCGCTCGCTATCGCCGTCTGTCACGCCCATAACCGCGGCGCCAGCCGGCTGCGGCAGGCAGCGCTGGCCGGATAGTTTGTTCTTGACTTGTTCTTATGGTAATGATAATTCTTACTTTAAGTTTGGAGAGTAAGAATGCGTGTGACATCCAAAGGGCAGGTGACCATCCCCCGCGACTTGCGCGAGTTGGCTGGCATAGAGCTCAATAGCGAAGTCATATTTTCCGTCGAGGATGGAAAGCTGGTTGTTTCGCCCAAGAACGGTAAGCGGGACATCGAGGATCGGCAGCGGCTCGATCGGTTTATGGCTACCCTCAAGCGGTTGGAAGGCACCGGCGATCAGGAGATCGATGCCGAAGCACTGATGTCGATGACTCGTGACCGGTAATCATGGTCACTATCGTCGATACGAATGTGTTGGTTGATTTGGCCATCCCTGGTTCAGTTTGGCATGGTTGGTCCAGCGCGCAGGTTCTTTCCGCTTTTAAGCGAGGAGCAGTCATTATCAACCCCATCATCTATGCGGAATTCTCGGTGCGATACAGCAGTATGGATCAAGTGGACGAACTGCTGCCGCAAAGCGAATTCCGCCGTGAAAGCCTGCCGTGGTCAGCGGCATTTGCCGCAGCGGCGGCTTTCAGGGTTTATCGTCAGGCTGGCGGTGGGAGAGAACGCATTCTTCCTGATTTTATGATCGGCGCACACGCCGCGGTGCGTGGCTATTCCATATTAACACGAGATCCCAAGGGCTATCGCTCCTACTTTCCCTCGCTCGACCTCATCACCCCAGAAACCCATCCCTGACGGACATCATCCATGATCGGCAAGCTGAAAGGCACAATCGAAGAGATCGGCGAAGACTATGTGCTCGTGGATGTGCACGGCGTCTGCTACGTCGCCTATTGTTCGGCTCGGACGCTGTCGAAGCTCGGTTCGGTTGGCGAGACCTGCGTTCTTTTCATCGAGACCTATGTTCGTGAGGATCAGATCCGGCTTTTCGGCTTCATGACGGCGTTGGAGCGCGAATGGTTCAATATCGTGCAGACGGTTCAGGGTGTCGGTGCGAAGGTAGCGCTGGCGCTGCTATCGACGTTGACGCCGGCGGAGCTTGCCAATGCTATCGCCTTGCAGGATCGCGCCGCCGTTTCGCGGGCGCCGGGCGTCGGCCCGAAAGTTGCCATGCGCATCGTCACGGAACTGAAGAACAAGGCGCCGGCCTTTGCCGGCGACGCGGCCAATATCGCGCTCAAGCAGGAACTGGGCGAAGGCGTTGCCACAGCACCCGTGGCCGATGCCGTTTCGGCGCTGACCAATCTCGGCTACTCCCGCGATCAAGCAGCCAACGCCGTTGCGGCGGCGATAAAGGCGGCCGGCGAAGGTGCGGATAGCGCCAAGCTGATCCGGCTCGGTCTCAAGGAACTCGCGCGGTGAGGCTTTGCACCATCCGCAATCCTGACTATTGTCGCAAAGCTGAGAGATCGGGCCTCGGCACTCCTTAGTCACGGAGTATTTTTGAGGCGGTGGATGTGATAACGCCTTCGGCGCTGAAGCCGCAAAACGCATACCGGGAATGGAACCTCTGACATGAGTGAAGCCGCACGTCTGATATCGCCGGAAAAGCGGGGCGAGGACATAGATGCGACGCTCAGGCCGCAATCGCTGGACGAATTCACCGGACAGGCGGAAGCGCGCGCCAATCTGAAGGTCTTCATCGAGGCGGCCAAGGGGCGCGGCGAGGCGCTGGACCATGTGCTGTTTGTCGGTCCGCCCGGCCTTGGCAAGACGACCCTGGCGCAGATCATGGCGAAGGAACTCGGCGTCAACTTTCGCTCGACGTCCGGCCCGGTCATCGCCAAGGCGGGCGATCTTGCGGCGCTGCTCACCAATCTCGAAGAGCGGGACGTGCTCTTCATCGACGAAATCCATCGTCTCAATCCGGCTGTCGAGGAAATCCTTTATCCGGCCATGGAGGATTTCCAGCTTGATCTCATCATCGGCGAAGGCCCGGCGGCGCGTTCGGTGAAGATCGATCTCGCCAAGTTCACGCTGGTTGCGGCTACGACCCGCCTCGGCCTCCTGACGACGCCGCTGCGCGACCGTTTCGGCATTCCTGTGCGTCTGAGTTTCTACACGGTTGAAGAACTGGAGCTGATCCTCCGGCGTGGTGCTAGGTTGATGGGTCTTGGCATGACGGATGAGGGCGCGCGCGAGATCGCGCGTCGGGCTCGCGGCACGCCGCGCATTGCCGGCCGCCTGCTGCGGCGCGTGCGCGATTTCGCCGAAGTTGCGAAAGTCGAAGCGGTGACGCGCGAGATTGCCGACGAGGCACTGACACGGCTTCTCGTTGATAATGTCGGCTTCGATCAGCTCGACAAGCGCTATCTGAACATGATCGCGGTCAATTTCGGCGGCGGGCCTGTCGGTATCGAGACTATCGCCGCTGGCCTTTCCGAGCCGCGCGATGCGATCGAGGATATTATCGAGCCCTATATGATCCAGCAGGGCTTCATTCAGCGTACGCCGCGCGGTCGTGTTTTGACCGCGATCGCCTGGAAACATCTCGGCATGCAGCCGCCCAAGGATCTGGAGGCCGCGCAGTTCGGGTTGTTCCGGGAGGACGATTGAATGCTTGGCCGTCGTGCCTTCCTGAAGCTTTTCGGCGGCAGCATATTCGGTTTGATGGCACTCGGGGGATATGCTCTCGGCTACGAGCCGGTCGTTCGGCTGAATGTTACCCGCTATGCGCTGACCCCACCAGGATGGACGCCTGGGCTGAAGCTCAGGGTGGTGGCACTTGCCGATTTCCATGCCTGTGAGCCGTGGATGAATGCCGAGCGCATCGCATCGATCTGTGCGCATGCCAATGAGCTTGGCGGCGACATCATCGTGCTGCTCGGCGATTATACGTCCGGAACCGATCTCATTACCAACCGTGTCGATCATCGCATCTGGGCGGCGGAATTGGCAAAGCTGAAGGCGCCGCTTGGCGTCCACGCCATTATCGGCAATCACGACTGGTGGCATGACGCGACGGCCCAGAGAACCGGTCGCGGCCCGACGTTCAGCCATCGGGCATTGGAAGCTGTCGGCATCGAAGTCTATTCCAACCGCGCGGCGCGCCTAGAGAAGAATGGACAAGGCTTCTGGCTTGCAGGCGTCGAGGATCAGCTGGCCCTGCGTCGCAGCATGCGCTGGAAGAGGCCTCTTACCAAGGGGCTTGACGATCTCGGCGGCACAATGGCGCAGATCGGCGACGACGCACCGGTCATCCTTATGGCCCATGAGCCCGATATTTTTCCTGCCGTTCCCCAGCGGGTGTCGCTCACTTTGTCGGGGCATACGCATGGCGGACAGGTGAGGATTTTCGGCTGGTCGCCCTATTCGCCCTCGCGTTATGGTGACCGGTATGTCTACGGTCATATCGTTGAGGAGTCGCGCCATATCATTGTGTCGGGCGGCCTCGGCTGCTCTATCGCGCCAGTACGCTTCGGCGTTCCGCCGGAGATCCTGGTGATCGACCTGGGATAGAGGATCATGCCGAAGCGCAAACTCATCAGATTGAATGCCGGCCGAACACGCTTCCAGATGCGCGTCGCAGGCCTTGGCTTTCGCGACGGCCATGTCCTGGTGCATCGCGCCGTGCACGAGCCTTTCTGGACTTTTCCCGGCGGTCGCGCGGAGATCGGCGAGACCTCGGAAGAGACATTGCGGCGGGAGATGATGGAGGAGATCGGCGTTAACGTTACGGTCGGGCGCCTGCTGTGGTCGGTCGAGAATTTCTTCCATTACGAGCAGCTCGACTGGCACGAGCTTGGCCTCTACTATCTGATGGATATTCCTGCCGACTTTCCCTTCGACCCCGCGAAGATCGTGCATCGAATCCAGGATGGCGACAACGATCTCGAGTTCAAATGGGTGCGAGCGACGCGCGAGGCGCTGGTTGCGCTCGATATCCCGCCCTATTTCATCGCCGAGGAAATCGAAAACCTGCCGCTGACGTCTCGCCATCTCGTCTGGCGGGATGGTGATCTCGACAAGGCTTAGGGGGAGGCTTATGTCCGCTTTCGATCCGGTTCGCAGCTTTCGCAAGCTCGCCTACAACAATGCCTTGGCGAATGTCCGGCTCCATCGGGCTTGTGCGGCTCTGCTGCCCGGCGAATTCGAGGCCAAGCGTGTCAGCTTCTTTCCGTCGATCAAGGCAACCCTCAATCATATCCTGACGGTCGATTGGTTCTACGTCGACGCGCTGGAAGGCGGTACTCTGGGCCTCAAAGCTTTTGACATCGAGGAGCCTTATGACCGGCTGGACGGGTTGAGCCAGGAGCAGGCCGACGTCGATCGCAAGCTGGTCGCTTTTTGTGAGGGGCTGACGCCGGAGACCGCGATGCGGATCATCAATATCGAACGCGACGGCCGTGTTCAGCGCGAGCGGGCGGACGATGTGCTGAACCATCTGTTCCAGCATCAGACGCATCATCGCGGGCAGGTGCATGCCATGCTGGCCGGAACCAGCGTCGCGCCGCCGCAGCTCGACGAATTCGTCGTTTCCGACGATGCACGCTTCAGGGATGCGGAATTGATGGCGCTCGATTGGGATGAGACAAAGCTGATGCGCTGATACCCGCCTTTGGGTATCCCGATTTAGCCAGTGTCTCTATCGTTTGCTTGAGCAGGGGTTTTCTGCCAGCTTGCCAGCCAAGTGCACGGATTTTCGCCGTATCCATGACAGAGACCGCGCCGAGCTCCGCAGGCTGCGGCAGCGCGTGCGGACAGCCTGTCGCGCTCTGGAGGTGGCTAAGGATCTCGTGCGTGTCGGTCAGAATATCCGACAGGTTGAAGGCTTCACCGTCCATACGGCCGGCTTCCGTTTCCAGCAGAAGACGAACCGCACGGCCGAGGTCGCGGCCGTGGACCTCGGTCCCGGCCCGGGAAGGAACCGGCTTACCGTTCAGGTAATCGTCGAATAGCTCGTCCCACTTGTTCGGCTGCAGTTCGCCATAAACGCCTGTCGCCCTCAGGCTCGCGGTTATGAAACCCGATGCTGACAGGGAAAACAGGGCGTGCTCCGCGTCGCGCTTCACCTCGCCATAGAGCGTGCTCGGTACTGGCTTGGTCGCCTCGGTCAACGGCTCCTTGGCAATCCCATCGCCATAGACGGCGCGTGACGAGAGGAAGATGCAGCGACGGATGCCAGCCTTTCTGGCGGTCTCGAACAGCTTTACCGTACCGTCGAGATTGAGACGGCGAAAGCCGTCCGGATCATCGCCTTCACCGCCGCGATATTTGCCAGCAACATGGTTGAAGGCCGCGTGCACGAAGAGATAGGCGTCGTCGAAAGCGCGGCTTTGATTTTCCGCCGGATCGAGGCTCATGGGAACGAAGGAGACCGGATGCGAAAAGAAGCCAGGTGACGGGGGGCTCCGTCCGCCGATTGCAACCTTGTAACCGGCCGACAGCAGCTCTTCAGCGATGTATCGGCCGACGAGACCCGCTCCGCCTGAAATCAGGACTTTCATGCCGCCGCTTTCGGATTTGCGAGCGTGGCGATATCGGGCATGTTCCGACCTGAATGGAAGCTATGCCATAGCTCGATCAATGGCTTCAGCTGCTCAGCCTTGGGGTGATTTTCCTCCCAGGGCTTCTCATACTGGTAATGCAGGATCGAGACGCTGTTCCAGTTCCAGAGCTCAGGCATGCTGAACCAGACATATTGCAGCATGTTCATAAAGACGGGCAGCCCTTGCCAATCCGGGAAAAAGGCCTCGAGAAAGGTCTGGTCGGTGCGCCGCCAGAAGACGTCGGGGCGATCGAGGTGCTCCAGCATGTGCCGAAAGGTCGCAAGCGACGGCTTGGCGACGAAGACGCCGGAATTCAGCCGGTGGAAATCGGCAAGGCTTTCGTAGACGTTCGGTGCGGCGGAAAATTCCGGGTAATCGAAGAGCCGGTCGACGTTGCGCAGCACCAGCGCATCTGCATCGATGAAGACGCAGGTGTCGTATTCGATCAGCTGCCAGAGCCTGAGCTTGCAGAAGTTGTCGAGCGGCGTGTGGAAGGAGGGCTTGCGGCCCTTGGTGAAGGGAGCCGCTGTATGAAGATTGCCGCGGGCATGCCGCTCATTGAAGGCATCCGAAAGCGGAAGATGCTCAACTTCCACCAGCCGGCAGTCGAGCGCTGCCAATGGGGCAAGGTCGCTTTCGCCAACCCCTTCCGTATGCAGCACGACGATATCGGCTTTCGTGCCGCTATGGACGATCGAACGCGCCAGCGCCAGTGCGCCCATGGCGTAATCAGCATTCGTGACGAGCGTCACGAATGCCTGCCCGGCACGCGGTCGCGTTTGTGCACGCAGACCCTGCAGCATTTCGCTTCCCGGCATCATGACACGGACTTCAGCCTCTTGCCCTCGGGATCATGGTTGACTGTCGCGGCGAGATCCTTGGTCCAGGCAGAGATGGCCGGAACGCGCGACCGATCGACGCGATAGGCATATTTTTTAGCGACATCGACGATTTCACCGAGGAGGCCCGCTTCCAGCGTGATCGGTGCCAGGCCGAGATCGAGGAACTTGTCGTTTTTGACAATCAGGTCGTTCTCCGGAGCTTCCTTGCGCGGATTGGGCAGGCGCACAACTTCCGCGCCGCTCATCCTGGCGATCATATCGGCAAGATCGCGCACTCGATGCGTTTCGGTCATCTGGTTGAAGATTTCGACGCGGGCGCCGCGAACCGGCGGGTTCTTCAGAGCGAGTTCGATGCAGCGTACGGAATCCTGGATATGGATGAAGGCGCGGGTCTGGCCACCGGTGCCGTGCACGGTCAGCGGATAGCCGATCGCCGCCTGGATGAGGAAACGGTTGAGCACCGTGCCATAGTCGCCGTCATAGTCGAACCGGTTGATCAGCTGCTCATGCCGGCGCGTCTGCTCGGTGTGCGTGCCCCAGACGATGCCCTGATGCAGGTCGGTGATCCTCAGTCCGTCATTCTTGGCATAGAATTGAAAGAGCAGCTGATCGAGGCACTTCGTCATGTGATAGATCGAGCCGGGATTGGCGGGGTAAAGAATCTCCTGGCTCGCCGTGCGACCATCGGTCGTCTCGATGCCGACGGGCAGATAGCCCTCGGGGATAGCAGCGCCGATCGTCGAATAGCCATAGACGCCCATCGTGCCGAGATGCACGAGATGGGCGTCGAGATTGAGGTCTACCAGCGCGTTCAGTAGGTTGTGGGTGGCGTTGACGTTGTTGTTGACCGTGTAGTTCTTGTGGCGGTCGCTCTTCATCGAATAGGGCGCGGCGCGCTGCTCGGCGAAATGGACGATGGCATCGGGGCGATGCTCGGACAGCCATTTTTTCAGAAGCTCATAGTCCCTGGCGAGATCGATCAGGTGGAAATGGATGCGGCGGCCGGTTTCGGCGTGCCATATGCGGGTGCGTTCCTGGATCGAATCCATCGGCGTCAGCGACTGGACACCCAGCTCGGTATCGATCCAGCGGCGGGAGAGATTGTCGAGGATGTGGATCTCATGACCGGCGTCGGAGAGGTGAAGCGAGGTTGGCCAACCAATGAATCCGTCACCGCCCATAACCGCAATTTTCATAGGATCTTCCTTCTATGCCGATCCGCTAGCCGGCACGATTCCGGATAGTCGGAGTTTATGACAATTGTTCAAAGCTTGCTTGATGGCAGAACTTCGGCCAAAGAGATGCCGGACATTCAAGGAGATGCGGCAACGATGAACAGCCCCTTTCTGATAGCTGGGGAACTGGAAGCCGGAAGCCACCGGCTGGTGCAGCGAGTCTACTATGAGGATACGGATTTTTCCGGGCTCGTCTATCACGCGCGCTACCTGCATTTCCTTGAACGGGGACGCACCGACTATCTGCGTTGTCTCGGAGTGGAACAGCGCGAACTTCTGAATGCGGATGAAGAGGGGCTGGTTTTCGTCGTCCATCGCATGGAGATCGATTTCAAGGGACCGGCTCGCATGGATGACCTGCTGACGATCCGCACAGTCACCGAAAAGGCCGGTGGCGCCAAGATGGTACTGTCTCAGGAAATCCGGCGCGACGAGACACTGCTGATTGCCGCGAAGGTCATCATTGCCGTGATCAATGCAAAGGGGCGTCCGCGCCGCCTGCCGGAGAAGCTTGCCGCACAAATGCTCACGGCGTCGGAAAGTGCTGGGTAATCAGTAACCTGGCATGCTCATCGCATCAGGGCTGCCTTGCATAAGGATAGCATGATCGACAAGAGGCGGCTTGCAATAACTTGAGTTTTATGTGAAGGAATTCGCCGCGCAAGCTTTGTCTGCGTTTCTCGCCGGTTTCGTCCGGTCAGTTCTTCCCTGGAGCGAGAATAACCTTCGCCGCCGTTAAATCCTTCGTGTTTCGACGCTAACATTCTTTTAACCATAATAGTGTCTTACTGATTATGTCGGAGTTTGTGCGGTGCACGCCTTCCTTTGACCAAATTTGACGGCAAGAAGGCAGTTGTAAGCTTGGAAGGCTTGACCAGGGCGTTCAGCGGCGGCTGCCAAACAATTCTTGTGAGATCACTTTTAGCCGCCCGGTCTAGCACCGGGCGTTTGGATTCGGGGATTTTGGATCAATGGAACAAGTAGCATTGGCAGCGGCCACCACACCGGACATCACCCTCTGGTCGCTCTTCATGCAGGCAGGCCTGGTGGTCAAGCTCGTCATGATCGGCCTGCTGGCAGCGTCCGTATGGACCTGGGCGATCGTCATCGACAAATATCTGAGCTTCGCGCGAGCGCGGCGGCAGTTCGATCACTTCGAGCAGGTTTTCTGGTCGGGCCAGTCGCTTGAAGAGCTCTACCGCACGCTTTCGGAGCGTAACAATACAGGCCTTGGCGCCATTTTCGTCGCAGCGATGCGCGAATGGAAGAAATCGTTCGAGCGCGGCGCTCGCTCGCCGATCGGTCTGCAGATGCGTATCGACCGCGCGATGGACGTGACGCTGGCGCGTGAATCGGAACATCTGACGGCCCGCCTCGGATCGCTCGCGACCATCGGCTCCGCCGGTCCGTTCATCGGTCTCTTCGGTACGGTCGTCGGCATCATGACCTCGTTTCAGGCGATCGCCGGTTCGAAGTCGACCAACCTTGCGGTCGTCGCACCGGGTATCGCCGAAGCGCTTCTGGCAACTGCGATCGGTCTGGTTGCCGCTATTCCGGCCGTTATCGCCTACAACAAGTTCTCGGCCGATGCCGGCAAGCTTTCGGGCCGCATGGAAGGCTTCGCGGATGAATTCTCCGCCATCCTTTCGCGCCAGATCGATGAAAAGCTGCAGCCGCGCCAGGCTGCGCAGTAAGTCGCGGACAGAACCGGAGTATTGACATGGGAATGTCTGTTGGAGGCAGTGGTGGCGGTGGCCGCCGTGGTAGTCGTCGTGGCGGAGGCCGTGGTGGCCCGATTTCCGAGATTAACGTGACGCCGCTGGTCGACGTCATGCTCGTGCTCTTGATCATCTTCATGGTGGCGGCGCCGATGATGACGTCGGGCGTGCCGATCGACCTGCCGCAGACGCAGGCCGGCGCACTGAACGCCCAGACTCAACCGATTACGATCTCGATCAAGGCCGATGGCCAGGTCTTCCTGCAGGAGACGCAGATTAACGTGACCGAGATCGCCGACAAGCTGAAGGCGATCGCGACGACCGGCTATAACGAGCGCATTTTCGTGCGTGGCGACGGCAAGGCGCCTTACGGCGTCATCGCCGACGTCATGTCTCGCATTCAGGAAGCCGGTTACAAGAACATCGGCCTGGTTACGCAGCAGCAGACAACGGATCACTGACGAACCGACATGAAGCGCAGTCTCGCTACATCTGCTGTCATTCACATCCTGGTGCTGATCGGCGCCATGGTGTCGCTGAGTGCGCCGGCGCCGCTTGAGACGCCGGAAAGCACGGCAATGGATGTCGACATCGTGACGGCGGATCAGCTGCAGCAGGGTGAGAAGAAGGCGCCGGTGACGGATCACGTCTCGCGCAAGCAGACGACGAAGCAGGATCAGGTCGCCAACGCCCAGAATGTCGGCGAGAACAAGGTCGATATCAAGAACCCGGTCGTGCCGACGCAGCGGCCGGAGAGCGAGACTGCGGCTCTCGCGCCGAAGAAGGTGGAGACGCCTGTCCCGCAGGACGATCCGAGGCCGAACGACGTCAAGACGATCGAGCAGAAGGAAACGGAGGCCGCGCCGAAGGAAGTGGCCGCCATTCCGCAGCAGAAGCCGGATGTGACGCCAACACCAAAGCCGGATGTCACTCCGCCGACGCCGAAGGCCGATGCAACGCCGACCCCGCCGACGCCACAGCCGACCGAGCAGGCTGAAATCCAGCTGCCGAACAATGCTCCGTTGCCCAATGTAAAGCCGCAGCCGACGCCACCGAAGGCTTTGGATTCGAAGCCAGAGACCACGCCCCCGACGAAGCCGGACCCCAAAGTGGCCAGCGCCAAGCCAACGGACAAGACCGCAACCCAGACCATCAGTAAGGAAAAGTCCGCTGACGACGGCAAAAAGGACGCGGATAAGAAGCGCGAGTCCGCCAAGGGACCTAAGCAGAGCCAGAGCGATTTCAATGAAGATCAAATTTCGGCAATGTTGAACAATACATCGTCGAAGGGCGGTGCTGCGCGGTCGTCCAAGCAAGCTTCCGCCGGTGCGGATACGCAGGTTGCTTCACGTGGCGGGATGAAATCGCTCGGCGGTGGCAAGCTCAGCCAGAGCCAGAAGGACGGTTTGCGCGATCTTATTGGTAAGAACTGGAATGTTGTCCCCGGCATGGAAGGGGCAAGCGATGTCACGATCAAGGTTCACGTTCGACTCGACAAGTCAGGCGAGATTGTCGGCACACCGGAAGTTTCCGTCAGTGGCGGCCCGGCTACGACGCAGCAAGCGCTAAGGGGTGCCGCCGAGCGTGCGGTACTGAAAAGCCGTGCCGATCTGCAAAAGGAAGTGAACGCCGGGGGATTGTTGCCGCCGGACAAATATGATGGAGCGGACGGCTGGAACGAGTTGGTGCTCAACTTCGATCCGAGAGACTTGGGGCTGTGATGCGGGAATTGCAGTCTATGACAAATCACTGTCCGCACATTGGCCTCAGCCTGCTTATGGCCTTGGGGATGATGCTGACGGCTCCCGAGGTGACGCACGCGTCGGATGCCACTGCCCCTGCCGCCGTGCAACCGCATGAAAATTCGGCTGCGAACAGCCTGCGCGAGGACGTCGCGAAAAACTGGAATTTCCCTCCCGGCCTAGCGGGATCGAAGCATGTTCGCGTCCGGGTGCATCTCAAGCTCAACCGAAGCGGAGAGATTGTGGGGAAACCGAAGGTTACCGTGACCGGCGGCCCCAAGGGAACAAAGCAGGCCATGGCCGCCGCGGCAATGCGAGCTGTGCTTCGGGCTGCCCCGTTCAAGAACCTGCCAATAGATCAATATGACACCTGGAAAGAAGTTAGCCTTAACTTCGCACCGGCTCTGTGACGAATTAATGCTGAAAGGCTTGGCACATATGATCAGAAAATCCTTCGTCCGCCTCCTGGTGGTGCTAGCGGGCCTGATGGCTGTGGCATCCACTCCGGCCTATGCCGTGGTCGAGCTCAATATCAATAAGGGCAACGTCCAGCCCATGCCGATCGCTATCACCGACCTTCTGTCGAATGATACGCTCGGCCCGCAGATCTCGAGCGTCATCGCCGCCGATCTGCAGCGCTCCGGACTGTTCGCTCCGATCAACAAGCAGGCCTTCATCGAGAAGATCACCAATCCGGATTCGACCCCGCGCTTCCAGGACTGGACCTCGATCAATGCGCAGGCCCTGGTGACCGGCCGCGTGACGCAGGAAGGCGGCCGCCTTCGTGCCGAATTCCGCCTCTGGGATACGTTCGGCAACAGCCAGATGATCGGTCAGCAGTTCTTTGCCCAGCCGGATAACTGGCGCCGTGTCGCGCACATCATCGCCGATGCGATCTATCAGAAGATCACTGGCGAAAAGGGCTATTTCGATACCCGCGTCGTGTTCGTCGCCGAAAGTGGCCCGAAGACGGCCCGCAAGACTCAGCTCGGCATTATGGACCAGGACGGCGCCAACGCGCGCATGCTGACCGACGGCAGCGACCTGGTATTGACGCCGCGCTTCTCGCCTAATCGCCAGGAAGTGACCTACATGTCCTTCGCCAACCAACAGCCGCGCGTCTATCTGCTGCAGCTGCAGACGGGCCAGCGCGAACTGGTCGGCAACTTTCCGGGCATGACCTTCTCGCCGCGCTTCTCGCCGGACGGGCAGCGCGTCATCATGAGTCTTCAGCAGGAAGGCAATGCCAATATCTACACGATGGATCTGCGCTCGCGCACCACGACCCGTCTGACGTCTACGGCCGCGATCGATACCTCGCCATCCTATTCACCCGATGGCACGCAGGTTGCCTTCGAAAGCGACCGTGGTGGACAGCCGCAGATCTATGTCATGAATGCCGACGGCTCCAACCAGCGCCGCATCTCCTTCGGTAATGGCTCCTACTCCACGCCGGTCTGGTCGCCGCGTGGCGATCTGATCGCCTTCACCAAACGGGCCGGCGGCAACTTTTCCATCGGCGTCATGAAGCCGGACGGTTCCGGCGAGCGAATCCTGACCTCAGGCTCCTACAGCGAAGGACCAACCTGGGCGCCGAACGGCCGCGTCATCATGTTCTTCCGCGCGCCGTCGGGTGCGAGCGGACCGCAAATTTATTCGATCGATCTGACCGGTTATAACGAGCAGAAGATCCCGACCCCTGGCTTCGCTTCCGACCCGGCATGGTCGCCGCTGCTCGAGTAGCGGGAAGGGCCGCCACGTTATCGCCGCAAAGTCCTGTGAGTGGACCGTTTGGCGACAATTTTAGGACATCATTAACCATACTTGTTGGAATCCGATTAACCGAACCCGGTTACAGTCTGGCAACCCTGATAGAGACTTAAGGAGAGACCGGCCATGAGCCGCACCGCAACCCAGGCCGTTGGCCATATGCAGAACCTCGCCCGCAACCCGATCATGATCGCGCTTTTCGTTGGCCTTTCTCTGGCCGGCTGCGCTTCCAAGAAGGGTCTGCCGAACGATGCCAACGGTCTTGGCCTGAACGGTGCCGGCAATGCCACTCCGGGCTCGCCGCAGGACTTCACGGTCAATGTCGGCGACCGCATCTTCTTCGTTGTCGACAGCTCCTCCATCAGCTCCGAAGCAGCACAGACGCTCGATCGTCAGGCTCAGTGGCTCGCCCGCTATCCGAACTATTCCATCACGGTCGAAGGCCATGCTGACGAGACCGGTACCCGCGAGTACAACCTTGCTCTCGGCGCGCGCCGCGCTGCCGCTGCGAAAAGCTATCTCGCTTCGCGTGGTGTCCCGGCGAACCGCATGAAGACGATTTCGTATGGCAAGGAGCGCCCGGTCGCTACCTGCGACAACGAGTCCTGCTGGTCGCAGAACCGCCGCGCGGTCACCGTGCTCAACGGCGCCGGCTCCTGATCGTCAAAGACCAATCGAAATGCAAAAGGCGGCCTCGTGCCGCCTTTACTTTTTTGACCACACTTTGGCCGAACTCCGTTGCTTTTTGAGAGCAATTGTAAAAATCTCCTGTTCGAGCCCTCCGGCCCGAAGAATCAATAGGACAGGACGATCCATATGAGAAAACTTGTCGTGGCGAGCATGCTTTGTCTCGCTGCCATCGTGGGTAGCGAGCGCGATGCTTCTGCCTTGTCGTTGTTTGGAATGCATCTCGGCGGCCGCGATGCCCCCGCGCAGGCAGCTCCCGGCAATGCAAATCAAAGACAAGCGCAATACCGCCAAGCACCTGTCATCAACGTTCAAAACAGCGATGCCGAAATGCGCCTTCAGCAGCTCGAAGACCAGATGCGCCAGCTGAACGGCCGCGTCGAGGAGATGAGCTACCAGCTTCTCCAGATGCAGGAGCAGATCCGCAAGGCACAGGAGGACAACGAATTCCGCTTCCAGCAGCTGGAAAAGCGCGGCGGCGGTGGCAGCGCGCCCGCATCGGGCGGCACGATGAAGAAGAGCGAGGCCGATGTCCCCGCGCAGAGCGGCGGTAAGCAGGACGATATTGCCGGCGTTATCAGCAACTCGCAGAATGGCAGCACCACCGGTGCACGCGGCGCCGGCGCTGGCAAGCCGCCGAGCGAGCTTGGCTCTATCCAGTTCGACCAGGGCGGCGACCAGATCGGCTCCTCGATTACAGGGGCCAACAACGGTTCGGGTGCGCCGCCAAGTGCTGGCTCCGGCTCGCAGACGGCATCGCTCGGCAGCGAGAACGATCAATACAAGGCTGCCTACGGCCATGTCCTGTCCGGCGACTATAGCGTCGCCGAACAGGAATTCCGCCAATATCTCGACAGTTATCCCAGCAGCTCGCGGGCCGCGGATGCGAATTTCTGGCTCGGCGAAGCGCTTTATTCGCAGGGCAAGTACAATGATGCTGCCAAGACTTTCCTGAATGCTCATCAGAAATATAGCACTTCGGAAAAGGCGCCCGAAATGCTCCTGAAGCTCGGTATGTCCCTGGCCGCTCTCGACAACAAGGATACCGCCTGCGCCACGCTTCGCGAGGTCACCAAGCGTTACCCGAAGGCCTCCAAGGCTGTGACCGGCAAGGTTGCCAGCGAACAGAAGCGGCTTGCCTGCTGACCGCCATGTCCATTGATGCTGTGACCGGCGATGCCACAGCCACTACGCCTGAAGCCGCAACCAGCGAATTTCTGCATTCTCTCTCGAAGCCTGCTCATATTCTCGTCGCCGTTTCGGGCGGCAGCGATTCCACCGGGCTTCTGATTGCCCTTGCCGAGCGGCTGAAATCCCATCCTCACGACGATATTACCCTTACCGCAGCAACGATCGACCATGGATTGCGCACCGCATCAGCGGGCGAAGCGCGAGAAGTCGCGGCCCTCTGCGCCTCGCGCGGTATTTCCCATTTTATCCGTCGCTGGGAGGGGGAAAAGCCCGGAACCGGCATCATGGCTGCAGCACGTGAAGCGCGTTATGCGCTGCTTGCGGAGCTCGCCTCCGAGATTTCGGCCGATGCGATCGTAACCGCCCACACGTGGGACGATCAGCGCGAGACGATTGCCATGCGCGGCGCGCGGCGGGGGCAGGGCGGTTATGGCACGGGCATCGCCGATGCGGTTCTGTTCGATCGGCGTATCTGGATTCTCAGGCCGTTTCTCGCCTGCCGGCGGGCTGAAATCAGGACCTATCTCGAGACGCGCGATGTATCCTGGCTCGACGACCCCAGCAACGAGGATGTGCGGTACGAGCGCGTACGCACCCGCATGGACCTTGCAAGGGAGCCGGTGGTCGAAATGCCGACTGATGGTGGCGCCGATCGCGCCGCACTTTCCGAGCGGGCTGCAGGGTGGCTGGACGAGCATGTCGCAATCCATGCGGGTGCGCTCTGCGCCGTCGCGCGGCCCGGTCTTTCCGCTGATGCAGCGGTCGTTGCCTATGCCCTGTCTTATCTTGCCGCCATCTTCGGTGGCAGTTCCTATCCGCCGGGGCGTAAGCAAATGGAGCGTGTTCTCGAATTTGTGAACGGTGCGAACCTTGGTCGGCGTACGGCGGGAGGGGTGATCTTCGACCTGCGTCGCAATGCGCTTTATCTTATGCGGGAGAGCCGCAATATCGCTCCGGTTTCGGTCCTGCCTGGTGAAAAAGTCAATTGGGATGGCCGCTTTGAAATAGAGAATTTCGGCCCGACCGCAGTCCGCGTCAGCGCTCCGGGGGCGGGAAATGCGACGATTTTTCCAGCAAATCTGCCGAGAGGCGTGGTGAAACGCGCTCAGGCGGCGATGCCGTCGATCGTCGCGGAAGGAGGGGACAAGGCGGCGAGCGTCGCGCTTCTACCCCGTCTCGCGCCCTTCGACCGCTTTTTGACACGATTTGATCTCACATTTGCCAACAGCCTCTCGGTCGCTTTCGGGCGTGAAGCCTATAGGCGGCTGCCGATTTCGGCCCTATAGACGGAAAAAACATGCGGCGATGCGGTTTGCCTTGGCAAGGGCTTGGCGCAACCCTATGTTAGGGATCAAGTAATACCGCCGCTTGACGGCGGGAGTTTCAGTGCTGGGGAGTTCGATGAACCCTAATTTTCGTAATTTCGCTCTGTGGGCAATCATAGCCTTGCTGTTGATTGCCCTGTTCAGCATGTTTCAGAACGCGCCGGCACAAACAGGCTCCAGGGAAATACCGTATTCGCAGTTCCTTCGGGAAGTTGATTCCGGCCGCGTTCGTGACGTTACCGTCACCGGCAACCGCGTCGTCGGCAGCTATGTCGAAAACGGCACGCCCTTCCAGACCTATGCTCCGGTCGTGGATGATAGCCTGCTTGAGCGCCTGCAAAGCAAGAACGTCAACATCGTCGGCCGTCCGGAATCGGATGGCTCCTCGAGCTTCCTGAGCTATCTCGGCACGCTGTTGCCGATGCTCCTGATCCTCGGCGTCTGGCTGTTCTTCATGCGTCAGATGCAGGGCGGCTCGCGCGGTGCCATGGGCTTCGGCAAATCGAAGGCAAAGCTTTTGACGGAGGCGCATGGTCGCGTCACTTTCGATGACGTTGCTGGTGTCGACGAAGCCAAGCAGGATCTGGAAGAAATCGTTGAATTCCTGCGCGATCCGCAGAAATTCCAGCGTCTCGGCGGCCGTATCCCGCGCGGCGTTCTGCTTGTCGGCCCTCCCGGTACTGGTAAGACGCTTCTCGCGCGCGCCATTGCCGGCGAAGCCAATGTGCCGTTCTTCACCATCTCCGGTTCCGACTTCGTCGAAATGTTCGTCGGCGTCGGCGCAAGCCGTGTCCGTGACATGTTCGAGCAGGCCAAGAAGAATGCACCTTGCATTATCTTCATCGACGAAATCGACGCCGTCGGCCGCCATCGTGGCGCCGGTCTTGGCGGCGGTAACGACGAGCGCGAGCAGACGCTCAACCAGCTGCTGGTCGAGATGGACGGCTTCGAGGCCAATGAAGGCATCATCCTGATCGCCGCGACCAACCGTCCCGACGTTCTCGACCCTGCGCTGCTGCGTCCGGGCCGCTTCGACCGTCAGGTCGTGGTGCCGAACCCGGATATCGTCGGACGTGAACGCATCCTCAAGGTTCATGCCCGCAACGTGCCGCTGGCGCCGAACGTCGATCTGAAGACGCTCGCTCGCGGTACGCCCGGCTTCTCCGGTGCCGATCTCATGAACCTCGTCAACGAAGCTGCCCTCATGGCCGCCCGCCGCAACAAGCGCCTGGTCACCATGCAGGAATTCGAAGACGCCAAGGACAAGATCATGATGGGCGCCGAGCGCCGCTCTTCGGCCATGACCGAGGCGGAAAAGAAGCTCACCGCCTATCACGAAGCCGGTCACGCCATCACGGCACTCAAGGTTGCCGTCGCCGACCCGCTGCACAAGGCGACGATCATCCCACGCGGCCGTGCGCTCGGCATGGTCATGCAGTTGCCGGAAGGCGATCGCTACTCCATGAGCTATACGTGGATGGTGTCGCGGCTCTGCATCATGATGGGTGGCCGCGTTGCTGAAGAACTGACTTTCGGCAAGGAAAACATCACCTCCGGTGCATCCTCGGATATCGAGCAGGCGACCAAGCTTGCCCGTGCCATGGTCACGCAATGGGGTTTCTCCGATCAGCTTGGTCAGGTTGCCTATGGCGAAAACCAGCAGGAAGTATTCCTCGGCCACTCGGTTTCGCAGTCGAAGAACGTGTCCGAGGCGACCGCGCAGACGATCGATAATGAAGTCCGCCGCCTGATCGATCAAGCCTATCAGCAGGCCAAGGATATCCTTACGGAGCATCACGACGGCTTCGTGGCAATCGCCGAGGGCTTGCTCGAATATGAGACGCTGAGTGGCGACGAAATCAAAGCTCTGCTTCGTGGCGAAAAGCCGGCGCGCGATCTCGGTGACGATACGCCGCCGAGCCGTGGCTCGGCCGTGCCGAAGACCGGCGCGAAAAAGGACGGCTCGCTCGGTGCCAAGGGTGACGAGCCCGAAGGCGGTTTCGAACCGCAGCCGCGTTAAGGCGTGAGAGGTTCAAACCTCGAAATTGAAAGGCCAGCCCATGAAAATGCGGCTGGCCTTTTTGCTGAAAGGTCCAGGGGGAGGCAATGGGCCGAGCTGCAGACCCTTTGCATATTGCCACATCAGTCTGAAATAACGGAGACGCGGCAGGCTGTGGATCGGACCATGTCCGTCACGATGTGATGCAGTTTTTTAGTGCTTATTAATGGTAACGCGGTGTAATAGGCGTTCTCGGTAATTTAAGTGCCGAATTTTACAATCTATGGCATGAGCCAGAAGCATCGATGTTTGCAGTGCCGCGGGTTTCCAAGCGGCGATATCGATGCCGCCGTATTCCTCGCGAGGACGCGGCAACGACAGGAGTGCATATGAAACGCCGTTATTTCGGAACTGACGGAATTCGCGGTCAATCCAACATCTATCCGATGACGCCAGATCTTGCCATGCGCGTGGGTATCGCTGCCGGCACGATCTTCCATCGAGGCAGCCATCGCCATCGGGTCGTCATCGGCAAGGATACGCGCCTTTCGGGCTATATGCTGGAAAATGCCATAGTAGCAGGCTTTACCGCAGCCGGCGTCGATGCCTTCGTTCTCGGACCTATCCCGACGCCAGCAGTCGCGATGCTGACGCGCTCGCTGCGCGCCGATATCGGCGTCATGATCTCGGCTTCGCACAATCCCTATCAGGATAATGGCATCAAGCTTTTCGGCCCTGATGGCTATAAGCTCTCCGACGATCTCGAAATGAAGATCGAGGACATGCTCGACAAGGACATGTCGGAGCATCTGGCCAAGTCGGAGAATATTGGCCGCGCCAAGCGTATCGACGGTGTCCACGATCGCTACATCGAGCATGCCAAGCGTACGCTGCCGCGCGATGTGACGCTGCAGGGGCTTCGGATCGCAATCGATTGCGCTAATGGTGCCGCATACAAGGTTGCCCCGGCCGCCCTTTGGGAACTTGGCGCCGATGTCGTGACCATCGGCAATGAGCCGAATGGCACGAATATCAATCTGAATTGCGGCTCCACCAGCCCGGTCGCCCTGCAGAAGAAGGTGGACGAAGTGCGTGCCGATATCGGCATTGCGCTGGATGGCGATGCCGATCGCGTCATCATTGTCGATGAAACCGGCACGATCATCGATGGCGACCAGCTGATGGCCGTTATTGCCGAAAGCTGGGCGGAGAGTCAGACGTTGCGCGGCAATGGCATTGTCGCAACCGTCATGTCCAATCTCGGACTGGAACGGTTCCTCGACGATCGCGGCATGTCGCTTGCGCGCACGGCTGTCGGCGACCGCTATGTCGTCGAGCATATGCGCCAGCACGATTACAATGTCGGCGGCGAACAGTCGGGCCATATCGTGCTTTCCGACTACGGCACCACGGGCGACGGTCTGGTGGCTGCGCTGCAGATCCTTGCCGCAGTGAAGCGCACGGGCAAGCCGGTCAGCGAAGTCTGTCGCCGTTTCGAGCCGGTGCCGCAGCTGCTGCGCAATGTCCGTATTTCCGGCGGCAAGCCGCTGGAGGATATTCATGTGCGCCAGGCGATCGCCGATGCAGAAAGCGAGCTGTCCCGCAACGGCCGGCTGGTGATCCGCCCCTCCGGCACGGAACCCTTGATCCGCGTCATGGCGGAGGGGGACGATCGCGGCCAGATCGAGCGCATCGTCGGCGGATTGATCGACGTGATCTCGAGCGTGCGTTCGGCTGCCTGAGCAGGCAAACGACGTAATTGCGGATAAAATAGCATGGCCGTCCTATCGGGCGGCCATTATGGTTTCAGTTTCGGATTGACGGCAGTTCTACTGGAACATTTCTCCGGGATAAGCGCCCCAGAGCTTGTCCTGCCGGATATAACCCTTGGTGGCGTGGTCGCGGACGGAGACGCGGCACCATGTTCCGGTGCAGGATTGCAGTGAAACCAGTACGCGGGGCTGTAGCTCAGCGATCGTCGTGGCGGTGGGATTCGGATCGGCGCGCAGCGTGGCATTCTTCGCCAGCCAGGGGGCGATCAGGGCCGTACGCGCTCCGGAAAGCAGGGCGCTGTGCATCCAGCCGGTAACGCCCGTATCGTCACGAACCTGTCGCCAATGGCCGTATTCGTCGATGATCTCCAGGGGAAGACCCGGCTTCATATAGATCCATTTCGTGGCATAGATCGTCGACGGGCCGACGCGCATGCGCGCCTTTTGGGCGCGAAGGGAAACATAGCGCGGGATCGGCAAGCCGGTTTCACGCCCCTTGTTCCATGCGGAGGCTGTGGCGGCGATCGGCTTTACGGGCATCGCGCCTGCCATGACGGCGGAGCTCAGAAAGATGAGAGCAATGCCCAGGCCGGCCGATATTATGCGATGGTAAGTCAATGACTTCCTCCTGAGTTATCTCTCCGGCGACAGCAATGTAATGGTTCGATTCTTGCCAAACGGTTTAGGAACTGCCGCCTCTGGCTCCATCCACAGATCCGGTGCTTGAGTTAAAAAAGGAGGTGGACGCCGCTTCTTATCTCGTTCTCTTCATTCAAGTATCAATTTTTTCTAATATATGAAACAAAGTATAATTCCTAAATAAACACGGTAAATATTCGTAGTTAATCAGGTTTTAACTCCTTTTCATCATTATTCCCGTCATGTCATTTCAATTGGCAAGCTTTTGCTGTGCCAAGGGCAAGAAATTTGGAGCCAAAGCCATGATGAAAACCCTGATTGGGGCACTTGCCACTTTGCTTGTCGGCACGTCGGCCTTTTCTGCTGATCTTTATACGCCCGAACCGGTACAGCCGGCGCCGGAAGTGACGGTCGCTCAATCCAGCGGCTGGTATCTGCGCGGCGATGTCGGCTATGCCTTCACGAACCTGCGCGGCGCAAACTACTTCCAGGGCTCCAATGCTAGCCTAGTCGATTTCGATCGCGCCAAGCTGGATGGCAATGTCACGCTCGGTGGCGGTGTCGGTTACCAGATCAACAACTACCTTCGCACGGACTTGACGCTCGACTATCTCTTCAAGTCCGACTTCAAGGGCTCCACGAAGGGCGATTGCGGTGCCTGCGGCCCGGGCTTCACTCCGACTGCGGCAACCTCGCGCGATCTTGCCTCCCTGACGGCCTATAGCTTGCTTGCCAACGCTTATGTCGATCTCGGCACCTACGGCATCTTCACTCCCTATGTCGGCGGCGGTCTCGGCGGCACTTACGTCAAGTGGAGCAATCTGAAGAACACGTCCTGCTCCGACGCCAACCCGGATTCCTGCGACGGAACGGTCTCGCATAACGGCCGCGGCAGCTGGCGCTTTACCTATGCGCTGATGGCCGGTACCTCCATCGATCTGACCTGCAACCTCAAGGCGGATGTCGGTTATCGTTATCGCCACGTTCAGGGCGGCGACATGTTCGGTTACAACGAGAATGGCGGTCCCGGTTACGACAAGGGCCTGAACCTGCACGAAGCCCGCATCGGTGCCCGCTATACGTTCGGAGGCTGCCAGACGGCAAGCTACATGCCGCCGGCCGACATCCCGGTCCAGGCACCGGTCTACAAGTAAGCAATATCCATTCAAGTTATTGAAAAGCCGTCCGGTTTCTCGCCGGACGGTTTTTGTTTTTCCTCTATCCCGTTAAGCAATTCTCCGTCGCCTTAAAGCTTCATTAACCACGAATTCCTTATGGTTAATGAAATGAGAATGGCAGCCTTCCCGCTCAGACCCAGACATATGAGATATCAAGGGGAGCTAGCCGGTTCGACATTCGGGCGCGAGCCCGAGGATGGAAGGCGAGGGGTAATGATCCGTTTTGACGCTTTGGCGCTGGCCGCGGCGATGGCAGGCGCATCGGCTGGTGTTGCGTTTGCGGCCGATGCGACACCGCCGGAAATCAAGATGTCGGAGGTGAATGTCAAGGATGCCAAGGGATGGTATGTGCGCGGCGATGTCGGCTATGCCGTCAATGCCAGCCGCACCGACACGAAATTTCGCGCCTATGATCCTGCGGGTGGCGACTACAGTTCGAGCAGCTTTGATTCGACCCGGTTCGGCGGGGATTTTTCCGGCGGTCTCGGTGTCGGCTATCAGTTCAACGATCTGTTCCGCGCGGATGTGACGGGCGATTTCTTCAGCGGTGATTTCAATGGCCGCATTTCGAGCGATTCGCCTTGTTCCAGCGGGGCTGGCGGCACGGGATGCTCCACGAGGGCTCGTTCTTCCTTCAGGGCCGGCAGCCTGATGGTCAATGGTTATGTCGATCTCGGGACGCTCGCCGGTTTCACGCCCTATGTCGGTGCCGGGCTCGGCGCCACGCGGGTTTCCTGGAGTAGCGTCAACGCCATCGGCTCCTGTGTCGATGGCACGTCGGGCTGCGGTGGTGCTGCCTCAGTCAGCGCACGCTATCCTGGTGACAGTGACTGGCGCCTGACCTACGCGTTGATGGCGGGTGTGGCTTATGAGGTTGCGCCGAATATCAAGGTCGATCTTGGCTACCGCTTCTCCCATATCGCGGGTGGTGACATGTTCGGCTATTCCGCCGCAGATTCGGCTGCAGGCGCCGGTGGCACGGCAGGCCGGGACGGCGCGTTGTCGCGCCATGAGATTCGCGTGGGCTTGCGGATCACTACTTGGTAAAACCCGAGGCTTACGGCGTCGTCAGTACGTAGGCGATACGCCGAAAGAAATCCACGGTTCGGAAGATGTGTGCGGGTATGCGCCGCCAAGCCGGTGCCTTGGCCGCGCGGTAGTCGCGACGCCAGCCGATCATCGTCGTTCGCTGCAGCCGGCTAAAACCGGCAATATTCGCGCGCGTACTCACGATAGATACATTCATGTCCCAGCCACGCTCCACGGCCACATCCCAGGGCAGCGACATGATGGCCAGCGATTTCACGATCTTTTCGGCGCCTTTGCGCGTGACGAGATAGCAGGCCGTCGAGCCTTGTGGACCAAAGAGGCAGCGTCCGACGATATCTCCCTTGCTGCTCCGGCCCATGGCACGAAAGCCGTTCCAGCGGTGATTGACGAGCTTGATCAGGTCGGCATTGGGCGCAGCATTCTTCGCGGCCACGGCGCGTGCGAGGAAATCGATATCCAGCGCAACATCATCTTCGATGACCACGGCCATTTGGTCTTCGCTCGCCAAAAACTGTTGCAGTGCCAACAGGTGACTCCGGTAGCAGCCATACTCACCGGGTAGGATGGTGCGGCCATGCCGGCGCTGGAAGCGATCGTGATCTACATCGATCCATTCGTCGCGCGGGATGAGGGCACCGTCGACGCCGTGAATACGCTCGAATCGAAAACCGAACTCATCGCTCTGCCGCTGAATCTCCGTCAGTCGTTCGGCTGCCCGGTCGATATTGATAAGATAGACCGGCATGGTTTGTGACGGTGTAAAAGAAGTTTCGGCGAGCGCAGTTAGGGACATTGAGCACACTTGATAATTTCCATCGGCGCAAAACGGCGAGCGCCTAGCCATATATGATTGTGCATCAGCATAGAAACCAGCTTTTGTGGCATTAAATTTGGCTTATTTCCATTGCGCGTGACTTGCCTGGCATCAAAATCTCGCACGAAATCGTGAGGGAGCGCCATGAGCAATTTTTATTGTTGCGCTAACGGGCTGCTTCCAATATATCCGGCGGCGGGACACTCCTCCCCAACGAGGAGCTTTCTATCTGAGAGGATAGCATCATGACTAAGCTCGCCAAGCCGGACATCCGTCCGAATAATATCCATTTCTCTTCTGGTCCATGCTCGAAGCGCCCCGGTTGGACGCTTAACGCTCTTTCCGACGCGGCTCTTGGCCGTTCGCACCGCGCGAAAGTTGGTAAGGCAAAGCTGAAGCAGGCCATTGATCTTACCCGCGAAATTTTGGAAGTGCCGGCGGACTATCGCATTGGCATTGTTCCGGCTTCCGATACCGGCGCCGTCGAGATGGCGCTCTGGTCGCTGCTCGGCGAACGCGGAGTCGACATGCTCGCCTGGGAAAGCTTCGGCGCCGGCTGGGTTACCGACGTCGTCAAGCAACTGAAGCTCAAGGACGTCCGCAAGCTTGAAGCCGGCTACGGCGAGCTGCCCGATCTTTCCGCTGTCGATTTCGACCGCGACGTAGTCTTCACCTGGAACGGTACTACCTCCGGCGTGCGCGTCCCCAATGGCGATTTCATCCCGGCCGACCGCAAGGGCCTGACGATCTGTGACGCCACCTCGGCCGCATTCGCTCAGAACCTCGATTTTGCCAAGCTCGATGTCGTCACCTTCTCCTGGCAGAAGGTTCTCGGCGGCGAGGGCGCCCATGGTGTCATCATCCTGTCGCCGCGCGCCGTCGAGCGCCTGACAACCTATGTGCCGGCCTGGCCGCTGCCGAAGATCTTCCGCATGACCAGTGGCGGCAAGCTGATCGAAGGCATCTTTACCGGTGAGACGATCAATACGCCTTCGATGCTCTGCGTCGAAGACTATATCGACGCGCTCCTCTGGGCGAAGGATCTCGGTGGCCTGAAGGCGCTGATTGGCCGTGCCGATGCCAATGCCAAGGTCATCCATGACTTCGTCGCCGCCAACGACTGGATCGCCAATCTCGCCGCCAAGGCGGAGACGGCGTCCAACACCTCCGTATGCCTGAAGATCGTCGACAAGGACGTCGTCGCTCTGGATGCCGATGGCCAGGCGAATTTCGCCAAGGGTCTGGTTGCGCTCCTTGAGAAGGAAGGCGTCGCCTATGACGTCGGCCATTACCGCGACGCGCCGTCGGGCCTGCGCATCTGGGCAGGTGCCACGATCGAAGCTTCCGACATGCAGAAGCTGATGCCCTGGCTCGCCTGGGCTTTCGAAACGCAGAAGGCGACGCTCTCCCAGGCTGCTGCCTGAGGCTTGAAGCGTTTATGGCTCCGCCACGACAGGCGGAGCCCCGCATCCCGAAATTCTCGTTGTTTTCATGCAATTCCCTACGGAAAGCCGTTTTGCATTTTTCGTGGAATTGCTCGTCTTAGCTGACCCTTTTCAGGAGGCCTCCATGGCACCTCGCGTTCTCGTATCCGACGAACTGTCGGAAACCGCCGTCCAGATCTTCCGCGATCGCGGCGTCGAAGTCGATTTCCAGCCGCAGCTTGGCAAGGACAAGGACAAGCTGTTCGAAATCATCGGCAATTATGATGGTCTTGCCATCCGTTCGGCCACCAAGGTGACGGAAAAGATCATCGAAGCGGCCAAGAACCTCAAGGTTGTCGGCCGCGCAGGTATCGGGGTCGACAATGTCGATATCCCCGCCGCCTCGCGCCGCGGTATCATCGTCATGAACACGCCGTTCGGCAATTCGATTACGACGGCCGAACACGCCATCGCACTGATGTTTGCCGTTGCCCGCCAGCTTCCGGCCGCCGATGCCTCGACGCAGGCCGGCAAGTGGGAAAAGTCGAAGTTCATGGGTGTCGAAATCACCGGCAAGACGCTCGGCATCATCGGTGCCGGCAACATCGGCTCCATCGTCATTGCCCGCGCCCTCGGCCTGAGGATGCATGTTCTGGCCTATGACCCGTTCCTGTCGAAGGAGCGCGCCGAGGAAATGGGCGTGACCAAGGTCGAGCTCGACGAGCTTTTTGCCGGTGCCGACTTCATCACGCTGCACGTGCCGCTGACCGACAAGACCCGCAACATCATCGACGCCTCTGCCATCGCCAAGATGAAGCAGGGAGTGCGCATCATCAACTGCGCCCGCGGCGGCCTGGTTGACGAGGCAGCCCTTGCTGCCGCCATCAAATCAGGCCATGTCGCCGGCGCCGCCTTCGACGTCTTCGAAGTCGAGCCGGCCAAGGAAAGCCCGCTCTTCGGCCTGCCGAACGTCGTCTGCACGCCGCATCTCGGCGCCTCGACGACCGAAGCCCAGGAAAACGTCGCCCTGCAGGTCGCCGAGCAGATGGCCGACTACCTCGTCAAGGGCGCCGTCTCGAACGCCATCAACATGCCCTCGATCACGGCTGAAGAAGCCCCGATCCTGAAGCCGTTCATCAAGCTTGCCGACGTTCTCGGCGCCTTCGTCGGCCAGGTCACGGACGATCCGATCAAGGAAATCGAGATCCTCTATGACGGCGTCACCGCCAACATGAACACCAAGGCGCTGACGAGCGCGCTGCTTGCCGGCCTGATCCGCAATCAGGTTGCCGACGTCAACATGGTTTCGGCGCCGATCATGATCAAGGAAAAGGGTATCGTTCTTGCCGAAGTCAAGCGCGACAAGACCGGCGTCTATGACGGCTACATCAAGCTGACTGTCACGACAGACAGCATGAGCCGCTCCGTTGCCGGTACCGTCTTCTCGGACGGCAAGCCGCGCTTCATCCAGATCAAGGGCATCAACCTCGATGCGGATGTCGGCAATCACATGGTCTACCTCGCCAATACCGACGTTCCCGGCATGATCGGCTTCATCGGCACGACGCTCGGTTCCGCCGGCGTCAACATCGCCAACTTCCAGCTCGGCCGCGACAAGCAGGGTGGCGACGCCATCGCGCTGCTTTATGTCGATGGTCCGATCAGCGATGAGGTGCTTGCCAAGCTGACGGCGCATCACGCGATCCGCCAGGCCAAGCCGCTGGTATTCAACGTCGACTAAACCTCTTCGCCTCTACCAGGGGGCGAAGACATTCATCTGCTCCTCCCAAGAGCCAATCCCGAAACCCGGTGCGACGCAAGTTGCGCCGGGTTTCTTTCATTGTTGCAAGGGTTGTGGATAAGTCGTTCCGGCGGACTATCGAGCTTTGCCAAACGGGCCTATCTCTTTGCCATGGAGGCTTTGCGGAAGAACATTCTCGGGGAAGGAATGGGCACGCCGATCGAGTGGCTGGCAAAGCCCGTCTCGATTGCGATCGTGCTTTTCGCGCGGGCCATTACGGCGGTGAGGGCAATCTGGCCCGAGAGCGGCATGAATACCCGCCGCTGCATCTACTTCGCCAATCATTCCAGCCATGGCGATTTCATCCTGATCTGGGCGGTGTTGCCACCCAGGCTGCGCCGGCGCGTTCGGCCTGTTGCCGGCGCCGATTACTGGCTGAAATCCTCTCTCAACAGCTTCATCGGCCGCGATGTCTTCAATGCAGTGCTGATCGAGCGGGACCGGGAAGCGCGCAAGGAAGATCCGGTTACGCAGATGACGCAGGCCTTGGATGACGGTTCATCCCTGATCCTGTTTCCCGAGGGCACCCGCAATCTGACCGAGGTGCCGCTGCAGCCGTTCAAGAGCGGGCTCTACCATCTCGCCCAGGCTCGTCCGGATATCGATCTCGTTCCCGTCTGGATCGATAATCTCAATCGCGTCATGCCCAAGGGCGAGTTCGTGCCCATTCCGCTGATCTGCACAGTTACCTTCGGCGAAGCCCTGCACATCGGCGAGGCCGAAGAGAAGGCGGATTTCCTGGCAAGGGCCGAGGCGGCCCTGCTGGCGCTTGCGCCGAAGCGGGCGGGGGATTGAGCATGAGTGCTGCAAGCGCCGACCTGATCCATCTCGTTCTCGGCATTTTCGGCGTGTTGATCGTCGCCTCCATCGTTGGCTATGTGCTCGAACAGCGCCTGTCGCCCGACGGATCAAATGCGGCGATCGAAAACCTGAATGCGCGCATCAAGGCCTGGTGGGTGATGGTGGTGCTGATCGGCATCGCCTTCGTGGCCGGACGTGCCGGCGTCATCCTGCTCTTCGCCTTCTGCTCCTTTGCGGCGCTGCGCGAATTCGTGACGCTGATCAACACAAAGCGGGCCGACCATTGGGCGCTGGCCGCTGCCTTCTTCGTCGCCGTGCCGGTGCAATATTATCTGCTCTGGGCCGAGCAATACGGCATCTATTCGATCTTCATTCCTGTCTACGCCTTCCTGTTCATGCCGATCATCGCGGTGCTGCGCGGTGATACCGAGCGGTTTCTCGTGCGTATCGCCGAGGTGCAATGGGCGCTGATGATCTGCGTCTTCTGCGCATCGCACGTGCCGGCGCTGCTCACCCTGCATATTCCGGGCTATGAGGGCCGCAACGTGCTGCTGATCGCGTTCCTGGTGATTGTCGTGCAGCTCAGCGACGTGCTCCAATATGTCTGGGGCAAGCTTTTCGGGAAGACGAAGATCGCACCGCGGCTGTCGCCATCAAAGACTGTCGAAGGCTTTGTCGGCGGTGTCGTCAGCGCATCGCTGATCGGCGCTGCCCTCTGGTGGGTCACGCCGTTCACGCCGCTGCAGGCCGGGCTGCTCGCCTTCGTCATTACGATCATGGGCTTTTTCGGCGGGCTGGTGATGTCGGCGATCAAGAGGGATCGCGGGGTCAAGGATTGGGGTCACCTGATCGAAGGTCATGGCGGGCTGATCGACCGGCTGGATTCGGTCGTCTTCTCGGCGCCGATCTTCTTCCACCTCGTTCGCTTCTGGTGGTCCGTGTCATGACCGGCCGGCTCAAAGCACTTGCCGGCAGCAGCATCGTGCATGTGCTTTTCGCGTTCCTCGCCATGGGCGGCTGGGCCGTCTTTGCCAATCGCGCGCATCCGATGCCGCGTCCTTTGATTGCCGGTCTTGTGCAGGGCGTGCTGTCGGGCTGCCTGACACTGTTTCTGAAGTCTGCCGTCGAGGCTCTGTCGCGACGGTTCAGTGGCTTTACGGTCCTCTGGGCGCCGCCGCTGATTGCATGCCTGGGCTCGGCGGTGATCCTGGTGACCATCCATGCCTTGAGCGGCACGCCGGAGATCCTGAAGACGATTGCCGTGCCGCTGCTGGTGTCGTCGAGCTATGCGGCGATCTACAATTATTCGATTTCCGGCGGGAGGCGCCGAAGCATGACAGGTGAGAGCCATGGCGGGTGAGGGGATAGGAGACAGGCGGCCGCTGGCCAGCCGTAATACGCGATGGGCGCAAGCCCTGGCGCGGCGCATGACCGCGCTTTCCGTGACGCCTAACCAGATATCGCAGGCGAGCATGGCGATGGCAGCGCTGGCCGGCGCCAGCTTCTGGCTTTCCGGCTCTGGCGGCACGGGAATGCGCGTGCTGCTGCTCCTCCTCGGGGCCTTGTTCTGCCAGCTGCGCCTGCTCTGCAATCTGCTCGATGGCATGGTCGCGGTCGAGGGTGGCAAGGGGGAAGCCGATGGACCCTTCTGGAACGAATTTCCGGACCGCATCGCTGATATCCTGATTTTCGCCGGCATCGGCTACGGCATCACGTCTCCCGGGCTCGGCTGGGCCGCCGCCGCCTTTGCCGTGCTGACGGCCTATGTCCGTGAACTCGGGCGCGCCACCGGCAATCCCAGCGACTTCGGTGGCCCCATGGCCAAGCAGCACCGCATGGCCGTCATCACCGCGGCGGCGCTGCTCTCCGTTGTCGAGGCCTTGTGGAGTGGTGGCATATGGGTCCTGACCATCGCTCTCTGGATCGTCGCGGTCGGGTCGGCCGTCACCGTACTGCGCCGCGGGCGCAATCTGATCGGCCATTTGAAAGCCAAGAGGTGATTCGCAGATCGGCCTGCCCCTTGCGCCGGATGGCAATCCTTTCTATATCCCTCCACAATTGAGGCGGGCCGCAAAGAGCGGCCGATACGCCCCGCATGATGAAAATTCGCCGCTTTTGCATGGCATCCAGCGGTGAGAAGCATGATCCCAAAAAGTGTGTAGCGGTTTTTGGGTAAGATCATGCGAAATCAAATAGAGAGAGCGTGACGGCTTTTCGCAGAAAAGTCATTCCGCTCGGCAGCATCGAAGATCGTTCAAGACTGGCGGCAATGACCGTGAATACACTGGATTTTGACAAGAGGCCGGAAGATACCCGCGTCGTCGTCGCCATGTCGGGCGGTGTCGACAGCTCTGTCGTTGCCGGCATTTTGAAGCAGCAGGGCTATGATGTGCTCGGCATTACGCTGCAGCTCTATGATCATGGCGCAGCCGTGCATCGCGCCGGCTCCTGTTGCGCCGGCCAGGATATCGACGATGCGCGCCGGGTCTGCGAGACGCTCGGCATCCCGCATTACGTGCTCGACTATGAAAAGCGCTTCCGCGAGACGGTGATCAATCCCTTCGCCGAGAGCTATGTCGCCGGCGAGACGCCGATCCCCTGCGTGGCCTGCAACCAGACCGTCAAGTTTGCCGACCTTCTGCTGACCGCCAAGGAGCTCGGCGCCGATGCTCTGGCGACCGGCCACTACATTCGCTCGCGCCCGAACCCATCCGCCGACAATCCCGGCCGCCGCGCGCTTTACCGCCCGGCCGATGCCGATCGCGACCAGAGCTACTTCCTCTTTGCCACCACGCAGGAGCAGATCGACTATCTGCGCTTTCCGCTTGGCGGCATGCCGAAGGCCGAGACGCGCGCGCTTGCCGAGGAAATGGGCCTCGTCGTCGCCAAGAAGGCCGACAGCCAGGACATTTGTTTCGTGCCGCAGGGCAAATATTCCGACGTCATCGCGAAGCTGAAGCCGAACGCGGCGCTTGCCGGCGAGATCGTCCATCTCGACGGCCGTGTGCTCGGCCAGCACGAGGGCATCCTGCATTACACGATCGGCCAGCGCCGGGGTATCGGTGTTGCCACAGGCGAGCCGCTTTACGTCGTCTATCTCGACGCCCGCTCGCGCCGTGTCATCGTCGGCCCGAAGGAAGCGCTGGAAACGCATCGCGTCTATCTGCGGGATGTCAACTGGCTCGGTGACGAGCCGTTGTTGCAGGCGGCTTCTGGCGAAGGCTTTGCCTGTTTCGCCAAGGTCCGCTCCACCCGCGCACCGTCGCCGGCTGTACTGCATGCCGATGCCAGCGGCATCTATGTCGACCTCACCGTTGGTGAGGCCGGCGTGGCTCCCGGCCAGGCCTGCGCGCTCTATTCGGCACCAGGCGACGACGCCCGCGTCTACGGCGGCGGCTTCATTGAGCGTTCGGAACGCGAGCCGACGGCGGAAGTGTCGTTGAAGGCGCTGCTGACAGGCCCTGTCGCCGCCTGAGAGCAGGCGGCGTCGGCATCAAGAGAAAGCACTGATTTTTCCAAATCATCCGCTTGACACCATGCCGAACCGCACCTTATAAGCCGCTCAACCGACGAGCTAGCGCTTTCGAGCGGCGGTTCGTTTGACCTTTGCATTTGATGTTCAACATCAAATGTGGCGTGGCGGAGTAGCTCAGTAGGTCAGAGCAGAGGAATCATAATCCTTGTGTCGGGGGTTCAAATCCCTCCTCCGCTACCATCTATCTTCTTGTAAATGCACGGGAAATGGGAGGGCTGGCCCCCTCCGAGCTTCCCGGCGATGACCGCAATTCGGAATTTGTACCGCCTTGGTACCGATCTGCCGAATTTGGATGTACCGACAAGGATTCGCAACGCACCCGAATCCTTGAGATTGTCAACGGAATGCCTCGCCGGGGGCCGTCGGTCCCGGTTCCCGCCGGAATGGCGGCGCGAGGCTGAACCTCCTGCGGCGACCCTCGCTCTGGTCTCGGCATGCGCGAATTCCCGCCGTGACCCTTGCAGGGTCGCTATGCTCACGGCTCCGATATGCTCTTCCCTTGCGAGGGTTTCTCGCGGGGCCAGCCCCTGCCGCGCTACGCTAGTCCTCCCCGGTCGGCATGATCCGACAGATCTAGTCCAGAGCAGGGCTTTCTGGCGGGCCAATGGCCCTTGTCTAGTCCTGCTCTGGTTGCGGGAGGATTGGGTTGCTCTGGTCTGTCAACGACAATCAGCAGAACCGTGTCACTGACGCTCCCGCTCCACTTCCGCAGATTCTCATTGACACCCCTCCCGCTCCGCGGGGCCGTTAACTCTTCGATCGCCATCCGATCGACGACCTCGAAAATGACTGCCGAAATCCTGGGTCCGACTCCGGAGATTTGCTATAAATCTAGTATTGTCAACGATTTAGGAGAATTTCGATGGAGACCAAGACCACGACCATCAAAGGCTTGGCGATCGATGTCGTCGTCATCGAGACAATGCACACGGACGCCGCAGGGATAATCCTCTGGTACGTCGCAACGATCTCCATCCGCGAGCGGAAGACTGGCATCGAGCAGCATGTCCGCAGGACACGTGTCCCCGGCTCTGGGCAGGAGCTTGCCCGCGCCGTCCAGCGCATGGGCGTCCGCGCTCTGGATCATCTCGTAGCGTGACTGAGGACGTGGTTAACGGCCTGTTACCTGTCGCCGCAAGGATTCAACTGAGCGCTGCAAGGATTCGATTTTATCGAGTCCTTTTGCTTGCGCTGGCGGGTCCTTACCGAGCTTTTTCTGGCAAGGATTCAACCTCGAATCCTTAGATATTTGTCAACAATATCAATCAGATAATTCTGTTGACGGCTTCCGGAAAATGTGAGCTCAGTGTGTCCGTCATCAGCAAGGAGACACTGAAATGACGACCATCACAATCAAGCCGTGGTCTGGCGACATTGCATTCGAGACGGAGGCGACCGCCACCGATGGCCGCTTCCTCTCGTTATACGCCACCCCTCTCCCAGCCTGTGCATCGGGTCGCTGGTTCTATTCGGTAGACACTCACGAGAACGCGGGCGCCGATAATTTGAGACCCCTTACGAAGGAGATCGCCTACAGCAAGGAAGAAGCCTTCGCCGCCGCGGAAGAAGCCGCCAGAAACTGGCTCCGCCCCACCCCCCGACTGGAAGCCGTCGTGTAAACGAAAGGAAGAGACAATGGACAAGAAAAGAGTGCCGCACATCGACTACAAAGACTTCCCCTTGAACTACGACCGCTACAACCACTTGATGGATGAGCTCCGCGCTGCGGCGCGCGGTTTCGCCCGGTTGGACGACAAGGGGTGGCCTGGCGCCCGCGACCTCGACAAGCGACTGATGGCGATCTGGTCCGACTTGCATGGTGTCTGGGAGACGATCCAGGAAACCGAGCGTCAGATTCTGTACGTCGCTCCTTCGGAGTCGGATGGGTAGAGATACCATCCGACCGTCCTGAAGCGCCATTAAACTTTCGATAGCTATCCGATCGACGATCTCTCTGGAAGCCTGGGCCCGGCTCCCGAAATCGGCTATAAATATCATGTTTTCAGCGTGTTAGGAGAAATTCGATGAAGAAGCCTATGAAATGGATTGCCCTTGTCGCAATCCTCTATCTGCCGCTGATCTACTTCCTCGTAGCATACATCTTTGCGACGAAGGTTCCGCACGCGGCGGCGGTCGTCGCAATGGCTCCCTATGCCTGCGGCCTCCTCCTGATTGCATACCTGGTGAAAGGCCATGGAGGCTGGCGCTCCGGGCGCGGCTTGGTTGCGCTTCCACTGGCCGGGATCGGCTACTCAGGCCTCGCCGTGATTTTCGCGGCTCTCATCACCATGAAATACATCTAAAATATCAGATTGGAGATATTCGACGTGAATGAACCCTCTTGGCTCGCCCAGATGACAGCGTATGTCGTCAACAATTACTTGGTCGTGTTCCGGTTTGCCGACTGGAGCAACCCGACCAAGACAGGAATTCTGACGGCCCTGCTTATCGTCCTCGCCTTTTGCTTCTGGCTGAAATCGCTCGATGCCCGATCCGATGCGAGGCGGACGACGTGGCGCGCGCTCGTGGTCCTCGTTGGATTCAACATCGGCGTGATCGCGCTGTTTGCTGTTGAAAGATGGACATGACGATGGAAGTTCGACCAGTAGAGGAACAGGTGTCGCGGTTCATGGCGTTCGTGGATGCCGAGCAGCTTCCGGGGGATCGCAACAAGTGGGAAGCCTTGTGCCGTCGCGCAGCCGAGACCAACGCCGTCGGCGCGGCACTTTTTCATAACTTCGTGTTCCATGATCGTCCTGACCTTGAAGAAGCAGAATCCTACGTTGCCCGCTCCGAGGTTATGGCTTCGCTTTCCAGTCTTTACGGTTGATGCCGCGATTGCGCCTTGCGAGCCGACAGGCGACCCTAGTGCAAAGGATATAGAGAGGAACACGCCGATGCCAGCTCCAGACATAGAGCTACAGATTTTCACTGGATGCGACGACAAAGGCCCTTCGGGGCCTTTTGCCTTTTCTGCGTCAAAATTTGTGGACGGACTGAATCAGGACCAAATCGCACGACTTGCGGCGATCGATGCCGAGCTTGCCGCGCTCCTCAGCAGCGCCCAGATGGACAAGGGCCAGATGCAAACCCTCATCCATGAGGTGCTCGATATGTTGGGGGTGTGACATGCGCCCTCGCTTCTCGAAGATCGTGACGAAGGGACAGGCCCGCCAATGGCGCGAGCGTGGCGACGGCCTATGCCGCCGCATGGCTGGTCGCTTTATGGGGCACGAATGCCTTTGCATCATCATCTTGGATACCTGCCTTCGACGCCGCGACCTAACCATGATCCACGAACGTCCGTTCTTGCGGCGCTGGCTGTCCCTCTGCGAACCCGGAGTCCTGTTCTACCTTCAGAACATGGAGCAGTCGGGCGACTGGAAGGACCTGAAGAACAGGATTCACGCCATCGCTAGACGGTCGCATTACACGGTTCCCGATGAAATGCGGAACCTCGCTCGCGAGCGGCTGGCATTCATCGGGGCCGTGTTGCCAGAAGTCTCCGCGATCGGGAGCTACCTTGAGGGCAATCCAGGCGCTGACTTCATCCCCGATCCCGACGCAACCCCAGATGCGGATAAGGACGGCTCAGGAAGCGGTGACGGCGGTTCCGGCGGTGGCAAGGCCGGGGGCGCGAACGCCGCTCCTCGGCCCGCTCCGAGCGAAAGCAACGGTGAATTCATTCCGATGGACCCTGACGAACTCGCGGCGCTCCTCGATGCCGCCGAGGTCGACGACGCGGGGCCGCACATGGGGGCCATGCTATGACATTCTACGATTTGTGGGCTGAGCCGAGCGCGACGAGCATCGCGTGGCAGTGGGTCAACACGATTATGCCTTCGGACCTGTCCAGCCCCTGGGGACAGACGTTGTCCGTCTTCGCGTCCGCCCTGACGATGATAGCTACCACCATGCTTGCGTGGATCACGGTTCAAGGCATCGTCCATAGCGCCTATACGGGCAAGGTCCTGGGCGAGCGGTTTCACCAGATATGGGCTCCGCTGCGGGTCGTTCTCGGCTTTGGCCTCCTCGTTCCGATCTCAGGCGGTTTCAGCCCGGTCCATGAGACCATAAAGCAAGTGGTCTTGCGGCCCGCGATCAACCTCGCGGACGCGACCTGGTTGACGTTTGTCGAGACGGTTGCGAAGGACGGAACGTCGATCATCCCCGTCAGCGCCGGGGGATCGGGGATCGTGTTCGACTTGGCCGAACACGAAATCTGTCTTGCGGTCGCGCGCGCTGCGGGCGAGCCGTGGGGATATTCCACCCCGCTCCCCCCCGCCAATGGCGAGCTCCATAGCGGGGGGCTGTTCTCGAATCCCGTTGTCTCCTGGTCCTACGGCGGTGATTGCGGGTCTATGTCCTATACTATGCCCGCCGAGCAGCCCGCCTTTGCGGAAGCTCGACGGAACGCCATGGCGGCGCTCGTGACCTCACTTCGGACGAAGGCGGCGACCTATGCCGAAACCTTCAGAGACGGCAAGAGCATCCCGACGCCGGAAGCGGCCATGAACGCGGTCACGCAATCCATGTTGCCCGCCAGCCTTGCGGCTGAAATCCGTTCGGCTGGTGCGGCATACGACAAAAGGATTTCGGAGGCTGCCGCCGTAGAGGCTTCGAAAGTCGAATCCGATAGCCGTTCGAAGCTGGTCGATGCCGCGAAGGCACAGGGCTGGATAAATGCCGGATCATACTGGAGTTCGCTGTCTCAGATTTCGAAACTGACCGTCGCGCTCGCGACGGAGAAGCCCGAGCGGACCGCTCCCCGCCTCGACAAGCTCGCCAGCTTTGAAACTCCCGTTCGGAATGCCCTCGATACGCTTCGGGCTCAGATTTCTGGCGAACAGCTTCAGGCGGCTATGGCGGCCGACGACCTAGCAGCGGCCGGGGATGCCAGTGCCGATTTCCTCACGAAGATTCTCGGGCCCATGTCCCGCGATCTGGGCGAATACCTCTCGAGCTCGAAACCTTCGACAGACCCGATGGGCGACATCATTTCGAGCGGTCATGTCATGATCGCGGCAGCAGGGACCGCGATCCTTGGCGGCGCCGCCGTGATGGTCGGGGCAAGCAACTGGTTTGCAGAAGCCCTGGGCGCGAACGGCGCAGCATCGCACTTGTTGAGCTGGGCAAATCTTGGAATCGGGGCCCTATGGCTTATCGGAGCCATGAGGGCATATGTCCTACCCTCTATACCATTCCTGTTCATCATCATCGCCGCGATCGCTTGGGCGGCGGCGATCTTGGAAGCGATGATTGCTTCCTTGCTGTGGGGGCTGGCTTTTCTGAAGATGGACAACGGCGATTTTATCGGAGTAGGCCAGCGCCAGGGGATGATGCTTCTCTTCAATCTGGGCCTTCGGCCCGTGCTTGCGGTTCTGTCGCTCTGCGGTGCCTATTTGCTTTTCACAGTGTCCGTCTCGACGCTCGATTCCCTTTGGGCAACGGCGTTCTTCGGACAGACGGGCGGGCACATCGCTGGGCTGAGCGGCTTGCTCGTGTCGCTCGCGCTGAAGACATACATTTTATGGGTCATATGCGTGAAGCTCTTCGGCCTCATAGCAAACCTCCCCGATCGCGTTGGGACATGGTTCGACGTTCCGTCGAATGCCCACTACGGCGAAGCTGGACACGTCGGCGCTATGGCCGCCGGCGCGGTCGCGCTGGCTTCCAGATCGACGCCCGGAGCAGTCCCGACGAAGGGGCTTTCAAAGGGTAAGGCGGGCGCGGACGATTCCGAATCCGCGCAGCCGACGCGGATCAGCCGAGGGGGATAATAGCTCCCTGCCTCCCTCCCTGTTGTTCCATGTGTCGCCGGCGGCGACCATGGGAAGGAAACATCAGGGAGGGAACACCTTATGAAATTGATACCGCTCGCCTTCGTCGGCGCGGCGCTCCTGGTCGGCAATGCCGAGGCAGGAACGCAAATTCTGTGGCGCTCGTCGACCACAGGGACAATCGCGGCCCCGGCCACGACAGAACCGCCGACAGAGATACCCCCGCCGATCGTCATCCCGCCATCAGACCCAACGCTGACGCTCTCCTATTCTGGACAGCTCGTCGTCTCGGCCGGCGCGACCGTCTCGCTTTCTCCAGTCGTCTCGAACGGGAGCGGTCAGTACGCATATTCGCATTTCGAAGCCTTGCCACTCGGCATCACCTTCAACGGATCAACGGGCAAGATCAGCGGTAAGGCTCTCGTGCCTGGAAGCTATTCAATCGAGATCGTGGTGACCGACAAGGCGAGCGGCGATTCCACCATGACATCAATCACGCTCATCGTTTCCTGAAGGAGAGAGCCATGTATCATCTCATCGTCGGCGCGATCTCCGTTGCCGTCTTCGCCGCTCTCTCGTTCCTGGTATGGCTTGGCGGCCACCAGTTCACCGACGCGAAGCTTCGGGCCGAGCTGGTCGCGGCTCAACAGCAGGAACAGCAGATCGGCGCGGCTCTCACCCTCTACAAGCAGGAAAATTTCCGATCGTCGATCGGCGAGAATGCCGCGCTGCTCGATGGTCTCCATGGTGCGGGGTATCTGAAGGACATCCCGCCCGGATCATGGTTCGTCAGCTCTGACGGGAAGAGGATCGGGAAGCCGCTCGACGGCCAGACGCCCGCGAGCTGCGCCAGAATGAACGAACTTGCCGGGTTCGGTGCCGTCTGTCCGCCTTGCGATTCCGAAACGGACAAGGCCGTCCCGATCTGCCAGCAACCGCTTTAAATCGTCGCCCGCTCGCTTCGGTCACTACGGCGCTAGATGGAGCGCGTTCCCTTCGCTTGCTCTCCTCTGTTGTCCCTCGCGCCGCCGGCGGCGATCCTTGAAGAGGGGCAACAAGGAGGACATGCCATGTACGAGCTTGAAACTAGAATCGAGGAAATCCACCTGACCGCAAAGCGGTTGGCAGAGGGGCTTTTGCTCGATGCCGTCGAACAGCGTTTCCGCGATCGCGACATTGCCGAGGCGGCGCGGTTCTATCATCAATCCATTCTTCGTCACGAAGACGCGCAGCGGTGGCGCGAGAAGGCCCGCCCTGATGACGATCCTTTCCGGCTCGATGACGAGGCCGCTCCTGGTGCCTTCACCACCTATGACGCATGGGCGGCATCGGAGGATCGAGCCGCCCGGAAGAAGGGATGAGCGCCATTATGACCACAAAGATTCAGAAGCTTGTTCATTCCATCATTGACGGTGAGCGTCACTATTCAGCGCTCTTGCAAGGTCTCATCCTTCAGGTGAAGCGCGATCCAGTGATGGGGCCGCGCTGGAAAGAAGCAATAGCGCATGAGGACCGCAAAACGGGTGTGGATGCCGCTCTTTCTCTACTCCGGGAAACACCGACATATGGCGGAATCGTTCGGCGCATCGAATCCTACGTTGAGGAGATGGCGAAGCTCCAAGCCGATGCCACCAAGGCCATGCGTAGCGGTACCCCCCGGCAGAGATACGAACGGCTGATAGACATGATGATCGAGGAGGAGTCCAGGAGACGGGAAATCGACCGCCTCGACGGCCCAACAATCCCAGCCTCGGCCCTCAATCCGAACATCTGGCAAGGGCAGCCAGTCGAGCCGAAAAGAACGAGGCACTGAGGGAGCCATGAAGGAATACGACTGTCCGATTGTCATCCTCAATCATGGGTCGCCATCTCTGGCGCACCTGAAAGTCATCCGTCTTCCCTTTAGCTGGTATGCTGTCATCTGGGAACATGCGAAACGCTACCAGTCCTTTTCGGTCGATAAGACCAAGCTTGAAGGCGGGTTCGAGGGCATGTCCGACATCGAGTTCCTGTTGCGCGTCCAGCTTCGGGCGGACTTCGATATCGGAATAGAATTCTCGTTCATCTCGGAGCCACCACCGCCGAAGGTCTTGCACTGAGGGAGTGAGCGGCGGGACCGCGCTCCCCCACATGGCGCCGTAGGTCCCAGAGCGAGCGGGCCGCGAATTCGGGGGTATCTACACCCATCCCGCCCCCTCAAACGCACTGTACGGGCTTGCCTGAGCCTCATTTTTCCCGACGATCGCGCTTTTCTGGCCTTTTTGGGTAGATCGAGGCGATTTCGTCGGCAATCCGCTTCTGTTCCTCAATAGCCGGATTTCGGTCGAGGAACTTCCAGAAGGCACGGAGCATGGAGAAGATGCGTTTCATTCGGCTGGTCTATCAGCCTCGCACCAGCCCGCCGCCGGCGGAGACCATGAATAGGCATCGTCCCATGTTCCATCAGTTGCGATGTTCCTTGCCCTCCTGGTCCGCTCACCAGGAGGGCTTTCTTTTATGCGGCCTTGGCAAGCTCTTCCCCGATCGGCTGCGCGACGATCTGGGGTCGTTTACGGCGCTGGTGGCCTTCGGCCTGATACTCGGACAGAAGGCGAAGGGCTTGGCGGAGATCCGATTTCGGATTGCCCCGCATCGTCTGGAATTCTGGCACCGCTTCCAGCGCCGCCAATTCCAGCGCCGGGACCGCGAATGTACGACCGCCGAGGAGCTGGCGAGCGCGGCCGGCGAGGAACTTCACGTTCCGGGCCGACTGGCGCGACCGTCCGCGCTTGTGAAGCCATTGCAGAAATCCCCCCTGAATCTCAGGGGTCGAACGGCCCGCCTCGCGATCGAGGATCGCGCAGCCGATTGAGGCCGCGACGGGCGGGGGAACCGCGTTCGCTATCATCTGCAGCATGTCGCGCTTCGCGCTGGTCTCCCATTTCCACCAGGCCGGGAAGCCTTGGATTCTGGAAATTTGGGGGATGGTCAGGACCGCGGTTTCGGATGCCGCGATCGGGTCCGCGGGATGAGGAGCCGACAAATAGCGCGGCGTCGGCCGCTCCCAAGCCGTCCGGGTGATCGTAGGGAAAGGCTCGTCGATCGAGCGAACACCACGACCGGCGCGGACTGGTCGGCTATAGACGTAGCCGTTGGCAATAAGCGCCGCGTCTTCTCCCCACACTGAACGTCTAGCGCTCGATGTAGCCGGGAAGTACATCGCTGGGGGTGTTTCGGACCCGAAAAGGTCGCGGATCGTCATCGGCTGGGGGGCTGCCGCTGCCGCCAATGCCGAGGCAAGGAATCCATCGCGCTCCCCCAGCCGTCCGACAACGAATAGACGTCGTCTCGACTGAGGCACCCCGTATCGGCTCGCGTCGATCTTGCTTTCGGTGAGGCCGTACCCTGCCTGCTTGAGGATGCTCCGCGCTACCGCCCACGTCTCCGATTTGGCGGCATTGATGACGTTTTCCATCACGAACCATTTTGGCCGAACGGTCGCGACTAGGATTGCGAAGGCAATCGTCAATTTCGCTTTATCCCCTTCCTTGCGACGACCGGCGTTCGAATATTCTTGGCAAGGCGGACCCCCACATATGAGATCGGGGGCCAGCCTCAGGAGTTCCGGAACAATGCCGAGGAGATCGCCTAGATCGCGGACGTGAACATGATCGCCAATGTTCCGGCGATAATTATCGACCGCGACAGGCCACGCATCGAACGCGGCAACAAGATCGAATCCAACTTGCTTGAGGCCGAGGGACATTCCCCCGGCTCCACAAAATAGCTCTACAACCCGCACTAAGCCCCTGCCATACCGTAATGTGATTTCACATTACGGTATGGTCGCTCGATGCTTTCAAAATCGTTCACTTGATGAACCTAATTTTGCCGCCGTTCGCGGCCTTCTGGCTGGCATACTCGGCATCCTGTCGAGCGCGTGCCTGGTCGTATCTCTGGGCGAGTTCGGGGCCGAGCTGATCGATGATCTCGCGAAGCTGTTCTTGCTTCTCCGAAGACACAGCGCCGGGGCTATATCGCGACAGCGCCGCGTGAACGTCGTCGGGGTCCTGACCGTGCTGCTGGATGCTCTCGACGATCGTTGCCTTGTGCACCTGGTCCCAGTTCACGCGGCGCGGATCGGCAGCACTATTCAAGGCTCGCATGGCATGTCGTCCGAGGGTATAGGCTGGGCCGAAGGTATCGGCCAGTTCTGGAAGGCGTTGAACGCGGGTCTTGAAATCGGTGGTAGTCGTCATGGTGCATCCTCCTGTTCGTTTCAGGGTGGACGCGCCGGCGGCGCGAAACAAGGAATGGCATGTCGGGGGCAGTCAGTCCCGCCGCGTAGCGGCTCCTATGGCTACCCCGAGAACCGATCATGCCATGCGCGAATTCCCGAACCGTGCCGAGGCACCGCTATGCTCGGTTCTCCGATATGCTCATTGCCTGTCTGGTAGCGAAAACATTCGGCGCGATCCCACCGGCTATTGTTCCAAAGCATAGCTCGGCATCATTCTTTCCGAAGGAAGCCAGCAGCGGGCGGTTGCACCGCCCGAACTGGCCAAGGGAGGACAAGCCCTCCCTGTGGAACCCACCCGCCTTGTGCGGGACCATCGCACTTCGGAGACGGACAGCATGTCGCGATCGAAATCCCGCCAAGCGACCTCTGTTCTGTCGTTTCGTCTCAAGCCACACGAGCATGAGACGATTCGGCTCGCGGCATCGGCCCATGCGATCGGGCCGACGACGTTCGCAAGACGCGCGACGTTCGCGGCGGCCGGGTTGCCAGCACCGCGAAACGAGCGTGCCTCGAACCCGCGCGCTGCCGATCTCGCGAAGGTCCTCGGTCAGCTCGGACGTATCGCGTCGTCGGCGAACCAGCTCGCCCGGATCGCGAACTCGACGCGGTCCCCGGCATCCGCTTCGGCGGTGCTGGCGATCGTCGACGAGCTCGCCCGTATCCGACAGGAGCTTGTCGGATGATCGGTGGCATCGGGCGACACGGTCGCACGAAGCGGGACAGCCAGAACCTCGCTGCCCACCTCCTGAAGGAGCAGGGTGTTGTTGTCGAGATCGTCAACAGCAGCGCCCCCGATCTTCGCGCCGTCATGTCCGATATGGAGCTGGCCCGTGACGGCACGACTGCCGATGCGGCATTCCTCCATATCTTCATTTCTCCCTCCCGCGACATGTCGCGGGACGAGCTCCGGCAGGCCGGAGAGCTCGTCCTACTGCATTTCGGCGCGGAGGAGCACCAGGCTACATTCGTCTACCACGACAAGCCTCGCCACGGCGGCGAGGGGGGTAGACATCTGCACATGGTCGTGGGCCGCGTCGGACCCGATGGCGATGTCCTGCCGTCGGGCTACGAAATCATCCGCATGGAGACCGCCATGCGCATCGCCGAATTCGAGATGGGCGAACCCGCGACCCTTGGGCGCCATCATGCGTCTGGCATCCGATGGCTACGAGCAAACGGCCGAGTCGACGTGGCCGAATGGCTGGAAGCCGCCCATGGCCCCGATCCCGAGAAACCGACTTCGGCTACCTCGCCATCGAAGCGGCAGGCCCTCGCGCGGAAGGGTATCAAGCTCGCCGATGCCGCCGATATCATCCGCTCGGCCTGGGCCGCTGCGGACGGAGGCAGGTCCTTCGCGGCCGCGCTGCGTGCCGAAGGACTCGACGTGATCCCTGGCGAGAAGGCCGGGGTATTCGTCATTCGGCAGGGCACCGTGGAAATCGGCGCCCTTGATCGCCTGGTCAAACTTAAACGTCGCGAGGTCGCGGCACGTATGAAAGGATTCGAAAATGAGCGTCAAGAAAATCAGCAGTCCGACCGAGGGCTTCCAGATCGTGTACCAGGAGGCCCGGAACGCGACGGTAGCAGCCGAGAAGCTGGAGCCCCTGCTTCAGCTCCTCGAGAACTCTCCGACGGAGGGTCCATCCCCGATCGAGCTGCTACAAGAGGTCCTGGAATCGATCCTGACCAGCCAGCGCCTGCTACATCAATCGGTGCTGGAGCTGCACCAGAAGGTGGACGCAATACGATCGACGAAGCGCGTCTGACCACTGGCTTACAGGGATTCTCGATCACATCGACGATGCGGGAGGAAATGGACGATACCGCCATCCGTCAGCTTGGCCGCCGTCCAGGGGTGACTGCTGGTCTCCTGGCGCGGCAGCTTGCCCGGCTCGACTGGACCCGTCTCAGAGGCCTCGCCGAAGAGGTTCGCCGCTTCGTCCATGAGGTGCGTCGGAAAATCAGGTTTGGCGAACGGCAACCAAGGTCGGGGATTTCTATGCCGCGGCGAGAGATCTTACCACAGTCCCCTCGTCCCGTCCGCGAAGCCGATCACAATCCCGATCCTGGATTTGTTCGTCGACCGAAGTAGGTCTTTCTTCCGTCGGACAGGAACCGTGGACGAGGTCGAGGAGATGGACCACCCAGAGCTCCTTCCTGCCGAGCCACCGTAGAACCGTCAGAACATCCCCGTGGAGCGACGTTGAGATGTTCTGCCGTGTGTGCACTCACCGTGACGTCTCCGTAGGTCTGTACGCCCTTCTTTCCGTGTTTGCCGGAACTACCGTGTTCGCTGAGGCGTCTGCCGTGCTGGTGATGATGGTGTTGCCGCTGGTCTCTGGTGACATACCGTCTTCCTTCGAATCGTTGGAACCCGTGGAGGAGGCCTCAGATTCAACCGCATCGTCGAGATTCTGACTCAGAGATTCAGTGTCGGGTTCGGAGCAAGTGGACATGGCGACAGAGTATGAGGCACCAGCAGCGCGAGGGTCTCTGCGGAGGTGCGGATGCGGGGCTTCTGTATGTAGGATGGATCGACCAGAATTCCTTGTTCCACAGGACTTTCCGCTTACACGGGACAGTCCCTTCCGAAGTGCCAAGGCCATGACATCGGTGAGAGTCTGGAGATGCTCTTCCGCGACGATGAACGAGTCATGGACGGACAGGCAGGGGATGCCGCGCCTGACGTTCATTTCCTTGAGTATCTCCATGCACATGTCGCCATCGATCGCTTGAAACTTCAGACCCGCGCCGCTGTGGAACTGGTCGGCGATCTTGTGATGGTGGTTACGGATGTCGGCCAGAAGCTCCCGCGCCGTCACGTCGCAGCCGTCGCAGTAGTTCGTCATTGCCATCAGCGCGCCCGGCCATGACGTTGCGTTTAGCAGGATGTTCCAGCCGCGCTTGCACAACTTGCGGAGCTTCTCGTTCCGCACTGGATCGTTAGGGTCCGTCCAACCCGGGATGACGTAGGCATCGCCCTCGTAGGCGATCCCGACCTTCGCGTACATCATGCGGGGATGAAGCTGTTCGAAGTCGAGCTCGACGACCTTCTGGCCCCCGATGAGTATGTGCTGTCGGTCTTCGGACTTCATCTGCTGCCACCAAGTGCCGTATAGCCTTCCGCCATCCGTCCAGGCACCGTTGTTGAAAACGCGGTAACCTTCCTTCATGGACAAATACACGGTGTGGTTTCCGAAGTGGGCGAGATCGCCCTCGATCACGGCATGCGGCGCATCGAGGGTGATGTCGGCTGCCATGACGACCTCGTTGACCTTCTCGATGTCCTTGCGGACGCGTCGCGTCCTGACCGTTTCCTTGTAGCCGATGCGGCGCTTCTGCTTGTCCTTGAGGACCAGAACCTCCTTGAGCTTGGCGCGGCTGATCTTGTGGGTCTTCAGTCTGGCCAGTTCGGCTGAGCAGCGGAACGAGGACTGGATGCCAGAGCCGCCGACCGTCTGCGGTCGCTTGTCGTGGTCAACGAGAATGCCGACATCGACGAGGATGCCGATTGCCTGGATGACAGTGACATATGTGAAATCAGAGCCACGGTAGCGGTCGCCGTCGGAGTACCAGTCGTGCGAACGCGAATATGAGATGCGCCTCCATGGCGTCTTTGACCGAAGCACCTGCAGGGCATCGGCCACGATCGCTGCTGCAGCACGTTCGAGCTTCTTGTTCTTGAAATGGGGGAACGCGGGAAGGTCACTACGAAGCTTCTCGATATCGACCCTCCAGTGGAAGGAGAGCGGCTTGTCTCGCGTCGGCTCGACGGCTTCGCCGTTCGTCGTTTCGAACCCAAATTGTTGACACCGTTGAGTAGAGAAATCCTGAGGTTCGGCTGGCCCATATGCCAGCCGCCGACTCAACGGGTCGTTTCAGGGTGCTTTACTATCTTTTCGCCGTCGTTCATCATTATCGAACAATCCATGAAAAAGCCGCCGAGGGTTCCAGCCCGATGACAGCGGCTTTTTTCATGCTTGTCTGACGGCGAGCAGCGGTCAAGCGGAAATGGGCCTTGTATCGCACCTCTCCCCGCGCGATATGCAACAGACCCCATTACTTCGGGAGTAAACGTGACTTCTTCCCAAACATCTGAGCAGCGTAGCAGGAACATGTCGCGCATCCGAAGCAAGGATACTGCTCCAGAACTAAAGGTGCGCCAGCTCGTTCATTCATTTGGGTACCGCTACCGTCTTCATCGCAAGGACTTACCCGGCAAGCCTGACCTTGTTTTTGGACCGCGCAAGAAGATCATTGAAGTGAGGGGGTGCTACTGGCATGCACACCTGAGATACGAACCCAACTGCCCGGAGGCCCGTTCCCCTGCGAAGTCCAACACGGAGTATTGGGGCCCAAAGATGGATCGAAACGTGGCGCGCGATGTAGCCAACTTGGAGAAGCTACAAGCACTGGGCTGGGAGGTCCTGATCCTGTGGGAGTGCGAATTACGGGATATGCAAAATGTCGAGAGCCGCGTTCGAAACTTCCTCGGGCAGAGGATTTAAATCTGTGGGTTCCCTTTTTGTTCACCAGGGTAAGGTTCGGTAAACCATCTATCAATACCCTGACGAATGAGGCGGTTGCGCTGACTCATCAGTAGTGCTATTGCAGCAATGTTCTTCTTTTGTTCTTACGGGAGGCCTCTTATGACTCTCTCTTCTCTCGAAATGTGCGCTGGGGCCGGCGGCCAAGCTAGAGGTCTTGAGCTGGCGGGATTCGACCATGCGGGCGTTGTCGAAATCGACCGTGATTGCTGCCAGACCCTTCGGTTGAATAGGCCAGAATGGACCGTTCATGAGGAGGACCTGTCTCTCTTCGATGGTGTCGGTTACAAAGGTATCGACCTCCTCGCAGGCGGGCTACCGTGCCCCCCGTTTTCCATCGCCGGCAAGCAGCTAGGCGATAAGGACGAGAGAAACTTGTTTCCTGCCGCGATCCGCCTTGTGGACGAGACGAAGCCGAGGGCCATCATGATCGAGAACGTGCGCGGGTTCCTTGGCGCAGTGTTCGAAGACTACCGAGGGTTTATTCGCAACGAACTCAAGAAGCTCGGCTACGAAGCCCACTGGCGTCTCTTCAATGCCTCTGACTACGGTGTCCCTCAGCTTCGTCCGCGCGTGATCATCGTCGCGCTGCGCGACGACATCAAAGACCGCTTCGAGTGGCCAACGCCTTCTCCAGCCGATGCGCCGACTGTCGGCGAAACGCTTGCCGACCTCATGAAGGCGAACGGCTGGAAGGGTGCAAAAGCATGGGCGAAGCGCGCCAACGATGTCGCGCCCACCTTAGTCGGAGGCAGCAAGAAACATGGCGGCCCCGACCTCGGCCCGACGCGCGCGAAACGCGCATGGGCGACGCTCGGCGTTGACGGCAAAGGACTTGCCGATGAGGCTCCCGAGCGTGACTTTGTCGGCATGCCCAAGCTTACGGTGAGGATGGCCGCAAGGATTCAAGGATTCGACGATCAATGGCTGTTCTCGGGGCGCAAAACGGCGTCCTACAGGCAAGTCGGCAATGCCTTCCCGCCCCCCGTGGCCAAGGCAGTCGCAGAGAAGCTGCGTGCGGCGATCACCAGCCGTACCCTATATCCCATTTCGGCACTGTCTGCCTGACAGATTAACTGATCAATAACCATGCCCTGAAATCATCCAGGGCATGTCACAAGAACCTCTCGATTCGTCGCACCCGGATTACGCGGTGCTCGCCCCCCTAGTTGCTGCTATCCTACAGCATGGGGGAGGATACGACGTGTTCGCCGAAAGGATTCCGGTACTACTCCGGCAGGCTTTTGACGAAGTCATCGATGCCCCCAGGACCAATCGCTTCACCCTCGCCGAAATCGAGAAGACCGAGAAAACCTATCTCGGCACCAAGGTCGAGATTCTACTTCGGAACTATCTCAAGATTCCGAAAGGTAAGATCCTCGACATGCTGGTCAACGGTGTCGAGGTGGATATCAAGAACACTGTCGGCCGAACCTGGATGATTCCCACAGAAAGTCTGGATCGGCCAGCCTTCATCGTTCGTGCGAACGAAAAGACTGCTCGATGTGATGTCGGCATGGTCGTCTTCCGAAGAGAATATCTGACGATGGGCGAAAACCGGGACGTGAAGAAGACTCTGGCCGCAGCCCACAACAGCGCCATCTGGTGGCTGCTACGCTCTCATCCATATCCCCCAAACTTTTGGGAGGTGCTTTCATCCGCCGAGCGCAACGACATCATGGCGGCCGGCGGCGGCAAGAACCGCATCGCTGCGTTGTTCGAGAAGATACAGCGTCAGCCGATCTCAAGGCTCCAGGTTCAGGCACTGGCGCAGCAGCACGACTACATGAAGCGTATCCGAAGGAACGGCGGTGCGCGAGATGTCCTCGCTCCAAAGGGCATTGCGCTACTCTGGGGGCAAGGGGACCGCTCTACGATCGAGGCATTGGATCTTGGGCCAGTAACGGCGGACGAGTTCATTTCTGTGACACCGCGGACCATGGAAGAAGCGTCACTGCTTCGCCTTGCGGGTCATATAGACTGATCTTCTCGATGTGATACAACTTCGGCGGGGAATATTTGACGGGGGAAGTTGTGTCACAGGTCAGCAGAAAAACGCAGTTGCGGACAATCGACGGTACGCCGAAGAAGCGCCTATTCCTCTCAATAATCAGCGACTACGATCTGAAAACAGGCATTTGTGAGCTTGTTGACAATGCGTTGGATCTTTGGGTCGGGACGGAGCGGTCTTCTAAGCTTCTGGTAGAAGTTGGGTTGAATGTTGATCGGCAACTTATCCAGGTGAAGGATAATGCAGGGGGGGTCCGCGACACGGATGCCGAACTCTTGGTTTCCCCCGGAGCAAGCCGAAATGAATTTGGCCAAGCCTTGATCGGCATCTTCGGTGTGGGAGGAAAAAGGGCAGGCGTCGCTCTCGGCGAGCTCGTTGAGATTAAATCCCGCCACTCGAATGAGCGTAGCTTTCAGGTCGACCTATCCAGCGACTGGATTGAATCCCCCGACTGGAGTTTGGACCTCTACGAGATTCCAGCCGTCGAGCCCGGAACTACCACCGTTGATATCTCAAAGGTACGACAAAGCTTCGATAGTGACGACGTTGCCAAGATGCAGAAGCATCTCGGTGAAACATATGCAAAGTTTCTGCAGGAAGATTGTGCAATAACACTCAACCGGGCGCCCGTGGATCCACGGCGGTTCGACCTCTGGGCCTATCCGCCGCAATATCCCCCTAGAACATCGTCGTTTCAAATTGAGCCGGCCGAGGGGCGGAGCCTGGATGTGACAATTTCTGCCGGCCTGATACGCGATCGCGATCCAGAGGGGGAAAATTACGGGGTCTATTTCTACTGCAACGACAGGCTAATCATGAAGGAAGTAAAGGCGAGGGAGGTAGGATACTATGTTTCTGCCGAAGCCGGTGTCCCTCATCCAGACGCATCCTTATGCCGGGTCATCGTTGAATTTCGGGGAGCCGCCGAGCTGATGCCGTGGAACAGCAGCAAGAGCGGCATCAATTTCAATCACCCGGCGTTCATGGCAGTTCGTCGACGCGTGATCGAGTTCACCTCTTACTATACAAAGGTATCCCGTGCCCTCAAGAATAGTTGGGTAGAGGATGTCTTCAAGCACCAGACTGGCACACCTGAAGAAATTCCGGCGGGGCAAATCTTAGCGGCCAGGAAGATGACCTTTCCGAAGCCTCCTAGCTCCCGGACACCGAGCCACATTGAGGTCCTTAGGTCTGCGAATGTGTCGGTATTCAAAAACAAGCCGTGGACGCTCGGTTTGATCGAGGCGATGGGCCTTGTGGATTTGATCAGCCGCCAAGATTATATCACCAAAAACCGAGCTGCCCTCATTCTTCTCGACAGCAACTTTGAGATCGCGATCAAAGAGTACATTGTAAGCAATAAGGCCATATTCCCAGCGCACAAGTATACTGATACTTATATCGCAAATCTATTTAAACAACGATCAAGTGTTGTGAATGAAATTCAGCAACATGCCAAATTTCCACAGAGGATTATTAATAAGATTAATTATTACTACGTTCTTCGAAACAGCTTGATCCATCAACGAGCGACTGTTTTGATCACAGATGATCAGGTCCAGGACTATCGAGAGACAATTGAGCGGGTTTTGAAGAAACTTTTCGGGGTCAAGTTTCCAGATTGATCTGTTCCGGTCTCATTGATCATTTCGTGCGGATTGCCTGCTCAATAGACTGGCTACGATTCGGTGCGGCCATCGGTCGGGCGGATTCAACGGCGGCTACGACTGCTTTGCGCCACGGAGGTTCATCGCGATCCGCCTGAGAAGCAGTCTCTGCGACTGGCTATAGGTGCTGTTCTACTGCCCCTGCGCCTGTACGACACTCCGACGGAACGCTGAGCCCAGTGTCACTGTAAATTTATCTTTGAATAAGTATTGTGTGATGTTGGAACCTGCGCGCGCAGTGCCTCAAGTGAAAAAGGTGTTCTTAAGATGACGTTGTCACCCTCAGAAGGTTTGATGTGGACAGAGGACAAGGGTGAACGACCAGAAAGACTGGATGATCGAGCTATCAACGAGCGATATGTCCGCGGAGAGGGAAGAATCGTTATCGAATCGAACCGCGAAAAGCTACCGGGGTTTGTGAACCAGTTGAAGGATCCAGGATATATGGATCTGAGACCTTTTTATCAGCGTCGGCCGCGGTGGGACACTCGCCAGCAGAGCTTGCTGATAGAATCCTTCATCATGAACATTCCTGTGCCTCCTGTCTTCCTCTACGAGCGAGACTTCAATTCTTACGAGGTGATGGACGGCCAGCAACGTATCACGGCGATACGAGACTTCTATGATAACGCGTTTCGATTGCGCGGTCTGGAGATGTGGCCAGAACTCAATGGTCGCACCTATAGAACCCTTCCCGAGAAGATCAAAGCTGGCATAGATCGCAGGTCCATTACTTCGATCGTTCTCATGAAGGAATCAACGGAAAGCGAGGAGGAAGCCTCGATGCTCCGCGAGACAGTTTTCGAGCGCTTGAACACGGGTGGCGTCAAATTAGAGCGGCAAGAGATTCGAAACGCCCTATACCGGGGCGAATTCAACGATCTCCTGGACCAAATCACTCGCTGGGATGAATTCCGCGATATCTGGGGACTGCCGCGATGGGTCGAAAACGAGATTGATACGAACGCGAGCCTGACTTCGGATCCATTGTTCGCCAAGATGGGAGATGCGGAGATCGTGCTTCGGTTCTTTGCGCTCAGGCATGCCGACCACTATCGCCGAGGCATGCAGGGCTTCCTTGATCTCTATATGCGTCGTGCCACCGAGTTCACCCCCGAGGACATTCAGTTTCTCCGTAACTTGTATCGCGTAACCCTGTCGCTCGCCACCGACATATATGGGGAGCTTGTCTTCAGGCCTTACCGGGCTTCTGATGAAGCATGGGACGCGAAACCGCATAGGGCATTTTACGATGCTGTGATGGTCGGCCTTTCCACTTTCGTCAGCAGTAATCCAGAGCAGCCGGGCGACGCCGAGCAGAAACTTCGGGCAGCCTCCAATGAGGTCGTATCGAAAACGAAGCTCCTGTTTTCCGATCACCCTGACGGCACTTTCACAGGTCGTGGAAATACCAAGCAAGATATCCTCGACAGAATTCGCCTTTATAGAGATATGTTGCAGGCGATCGTGGAAGCGTAATGTACAGCGCATTTTTAGACCGGACGTTGAGAAATATCGAAGCGCTGAAGAAACATATCCAAACTTCAGAAGCCTTGCGGACGGCAATCCACGATGGGAGTCTAGCGTGCAAAGGCGAACCACACTGTTTTCAGCCGCTGTCCGCGGCACTTCAGGGTTCACCGGAAAGAGTGGAATGGCGGATCATTGATCACTGTGCCGTCGTCACGCGGATATATGCTATATACGAGAACTTCGCCCATGAGATGGGGAAGGAGCACCTTAACCTTCTTCAACGTTCATACGACTATGGCGATCTTCCAGTTCCGGTTCAGTCGGCCCACCGCCAAGGTATTGCGAAGATCCTGGAGAAGAAGGATGGTCCTCGTTACGGAACGTTGGATCTCGGGCAGTTGATTGGTCAGTATCATAACGGTCTGGCCGGACAACCGTATGAACTGGAACCAAAGGCACTGCTAATACACGACCAGAATCTCAGGCTCCCTGAACTCTCTCGCGTAATGAACAACTGCGGTATCTCTGGCATGGATGCCTGGATCGAGAGTCATCGGAGTGTCGCTGGGTTCTTCGCCGAGGGAAATCGGCTGGCGGCATCGGCTGCGCACGAACTTGTCGAACTTGTTAAATATCGCAATGATGCCGCACATGGCGGCATCCAAGTCGACGACCTTGCGGGTTCCGATGTCCTAATCGAGTTCTGTAATTTTGTGGCTGTACTGTGCGAGGCTCTTGCTGAAAGGGTACAGTCGGCGGGGATCGACTGTCTTCTTGCGGCAGGGAAAGCGTTTGAGGCCGGGCGCGTCGACGAGTGCCTTAAGGGAGGTATAGTGTTGATCGGCCCCATGGTAGGAGCGATGGCCGTAGGATCCAAGATTTTCCTTCGGGGCGACAACTTTTGCCTTCGCCGCGAGATCCGTAGCCTCCAAATCGAGGGGGAAAATCATAACTCTGTCGATCTTGAGCAGAAGACGGAGCTTGGGATAGGGATTGACCTGCCAGGTCGCAAGGCGCAGCGAATGATTGTTCTGCTGCCTGAAATCCCTCCGGCCGAAGATGCCGCCGTCGACGTCGATACAGAACATCAGGCTGCTTAATTGCGGCTTTCACGCGGTCCCCTTGTTAGACAATCCCGCGACGATCCGCGCGGCAAGTGGCCGCGCGGCTTCGACGGAGGCAACAACGGCATCGCACCACGGCTCCATAGCAATCCGCTTGAGAAGCAGTCTCTGCGATTGGCTATAGGCCGTTCTAGTGATCGCCGCGGCCCCTCGCGCTGCGGTCTCTTGGGTCGCCTGGCCCGCACCCCGGCCTTCATGATCGATCACGGCGGAGACGGCATCGCCTCGCGTTGTCCAGTCCTCCACGAGTGTCGATAACGTCCGGCGAAGATCGTGGGGAGACCAGTCCGGAACAGTGACGCCTGCAAGGGTAAGGAGGTCGGGAACGCCTACTGCACGGCTCTTTTCATCATGGGCGCGCAGCCGGAGGAGCAATTTATTGATTGCCGAACCGTGCAGGTGCACTTCGCTTCCATCCTTCGCCAGCCGCGCGGCCGGGAAGAGCCAGTTCGAATTTGTCTTTTCCTCGATGATCGGGCGAAGGATCGCCATCGCAGAAGGGGGGATGGGTAGGACATGCTCTCGACGGCCCTTCATAACATGTGGGGGGCGATATAGAATTCCCCAGCCGTCCCCCGCCCGGACGTCCTCGATTAGTTCGCCGCGAGCGACCGATACTGTGGCTTCGCGGCGATGCGCAGTAAAGGCCAGAAGCCAAAGAGCGGCGATAGTTGCCCCACTTGCCTTCGCATTGATCGATCTTCCGGGAAATTGTCGCGTAGCCTCGGCCAACGCGATAGTCATGCCGATATCCGCCAGTGTCGGTGCCCGCGTTTTGACTTGCTCAACATGAAGCGCCGCCACGTCACGCCACCATCCGCTGATGCCGACGAGACCTGCTGCTGCCGGATGATGCTTCCGGGCCCATGTTAATGCAGCCTTGATGTATGCCAGCCCCTTGCGGCTGGCAGAGCCGCCATGAAGCTGCGCGAGGCTGTTGCGGTAGGTCTCAAGCGTGCGCTCGTCCAGCTCACGGAGTAGTCTGCCTGCGATTGCTAGGTATGGCTGTTGGCGCATCAAAACTTCGACATCGTTCAGCGTATTCGCTGACGGAGGGCGACGCTGACCACGGACGACACGTCCGACCTTAACGTGATCGTCGCGATATCGTTGCATCAGTTCGGCAAGCGTCCATTCATTCCGTTCCTTGCCTTCGCGCCTCAAGACCACGCCTACGGCCTCGTCGGCGGAGGCTCCGGCAAGGCGCGCATCTACCCAAGGGTTCGGGTCAAGGCCGGACTTGAGCATGCCGCGAACGTGGGAAGCCATTGCACGTGCCTGCGCCACGGACCAGCGAGATGCTGGGCCGAGCGTCACTGTCCTATCGCCAAATTTCAGGTACCAGGTTGCTTTGTATTTCCTGACCCGCAGCTTGAGCCCTGGCTCGCGCACATCGGACCATTCCTGATATTTGGTTTTCCCATCCTCCGCGAGGCGGATTGCGTCGGCCAGATCAGGGTTTGTCAGTACGCTTCGAACGACCATTTCACGAATCCTTGTACCGTTTGGGTACCGATTTCAATCCAAGGATTCAATCCTTGCAAGGACATCGACGAATCCTTGCTTGGGCTATAAGTCGTTTTATGTCAACAATTTACCCGATCTTCTGATGGCAGGGTAAAGGACTCGATAAAATTGGGAAGAGGAATCATAATCCTTGTGTCGGGGGTTCAAATCCCTCCTCCGCTACCAGAACTTCCAAAGTGTTGAAAGCTCTCGTAATCGCAAGCTCTTAGCGACCTGCATAGGCGTGCTTGTCCCTATGGACGCGGATGTAGCCGGACGCGACTTTCCGGAATTTTGACACGGACTTCCGGAATTTTCGTTTTCGGAAAGAGTGGAATAGTTGAACAGTTTGATGGCCGTTACCGCTGCATTGATCACCGGAGTCCCAGGGTGGCGATCGTTAAGTCAGCGACAAGATATACGTCTTGGAAACTGTACTCCGCGCCGAAATTCCAATAACGACCATGAGCCATCCAGTGTCTGAACTTCAGCATTCCACGCAGCTTGCTGATGACTGCGCGTTCGGTCGGCTTCAGGTTCTCGTACCATGTGGCCAGAATGTCCTCATCGAGACGGGCGCGCCTGCCCCTAGCCCTATGGATTCTCCGAAACGCTATCGAGACATCGTCAGCAAGCTTGTCCTTGCACCGACGCAAATAGTCCTGACGTAGGGCCGCCTCGACTCGTGCCAACGTAGCGAGCGCCGACCGCAATTCTGTCTCGTTGATTCGTGCTGCCAACTCCTCGGTTACGTCTGCCGGACGATAGCTGACGAAGCGCTGTGGGAAGGTTGGATTTGAGTGTGAGAAGAATAGCCTAAGCGATGCTTCAGCATCCAAATGATGGTTCGCTATATCGACCAACGAGTCAAGGCTAGGCATCGGCGACCATGAGGATCATGTTGAAGAACGTCGGCTCGTCTAAATCGATAAACCGCATGTCAGGGGGGCGTGTAGCGAGTTTCCAAGCCCATTCCACGGGCTCATCAATATCAGTCTTGGGGCTCACAGGAGCGGGAGGCGCCCCGTTAACCGATACTCGAATCTGTATAAGGTCGCGCGCTTCGCTGACCTTCCGGTTCATAAGCACGAGACGCGCGTCGCCTTGTGGACCTTGCACGTCAACGCGTCCCTTCGAGCCGATTAGCATGGTTCCGATCGGCTTGAACTGGATGACAGATGGCTCGATGGTCAACGTCATCTGGTTGACTTCATAAGGGCCACTGAACTCTTCATTGAGCTCGATCGGACGATATTTGATGGTGGCCGCCCCATTTTGAATGTAAGCTGCCATATAGGCTTCAACCGTCTCGTAGAGCGTCGAAAGATGTTTGCGCCATTCATCTAACTCTCGAACCACGTCGAGCTGCGCGCTCTGCTGCCTTTTCGCCTGCTGGCGGCGAATGAAATCGTCGAATTCCGACGTCGCCATCGTCTGACCCTTACCTACCCAAAATTTAGAACTTGGCTTCTGGCATACGGATCATTCCGCCATGCCTTGGCTTTAGCCGCTTCACTTAAAGCCATGATGTGTCGCAACGCAACTGTCGCGTTCTCACGCTGAAACCAAGTCTCTGACGCGTTCTGTCAGCTCCTTAAACGCTGTCCGCGCAAAGGAACGAGCAGCGATACTCACCTTCCGAAACCCGTCGCTCTGCTCTTTTGCAGTAAGAGCCAAAAGTTGCATCCGATCATGGTAGCTGATCGGCTGTCGCTCCACGAGACGCAGATGAACGAAAAACTCGTGCTCTCGGGTCGTCGACACGAAGTCCAGCGCCAGAGGGCTCACCCCGAGTGCATGGCATTCCTGTGCCAGGAGCGCAAAGCTTGCCGGCGTGAACACCGAAGCGTGGCAGTCTTCGTAATTGTTAGGGTTGCGTGGTTGACCCCCGAAGAAGCGGGCGTAAGCCGCTTCGAGGCTCATGTGGACGAAAGTGATATCGCGAGCCTTGTTCTTTGAAGTGCTCCAGGCGAGTTCACCGTTTTTGGCAACCGCCAAGGTGGCGTAGTCGAAGAGAGCCGCATCGTTATGAAAGGTGGGCTTCTGCCTAAACGCGGCGAGCCATTGCCCGGTTGTAGTCAAAGGCCTGAATAGATCAAAGCAATAGCGCTTGTCAGGCAACGCCAGCGTCACATACCCACCCGCCTTGAGCAACTTGGCGCAGCTATTGAGAAAGCTGATCGGGTCCGGCAAATGCTCAAGAACATGGCTAAGGACGATGACTTCGAAGGTTCCGTGGTGTTCGACAGAGATGGCGTCGGCGAGATCGCCGGAACTCCAAAGAAAATCAACTTCCTCGAAGCTATCCGCGCTGAAACCTACATGAGCGTAGTGCTTAATCAGGGTTTCCCGGTCGGCATAATCAACCGTAACGACGTTATAGCCCTGGGCCTTTGGTGCTATCGGGCGAGCTAGAGGCCCAATTTCAAGCACTTTAGTTGACAGTTCGATATGCCGACGAAGATGACGAAGCCGGCCCTGGCGAGGATTGATCCGAGTCGGTGTTACGAGAAAAGATGAAAGATCTGATGCCGCCGTGCCGCGAACTGTTCCCCCGAACAGCCCACGGATCGGCTTAAAAATCCGCGATAGCATTATGCCCCCAAACGCTAACTGCTATCCTTGCCCCCAAGGACGGCGTTACAACTTTGTAGAGGCACTTTTCAATTCGCGATAGTCTCAAATATTGCGATACAACAGAGGCATTAGGGAGCGCTCCCTGACGTGTTAGAGGTGCTTCGGTTCAGCCAACCAATGTGGGCAGCTTTGAGAGTTCGCCACGCATACGCCGCAGCCAAGCTGACCACTCCATTACCGGCTGCGTCGGATCTGTCCATCCGATCGGCTAACCCATGATCCAATCCGAAAAGTTCGGGTTGAAGGTCAGGGCGTTGATCGAGGATCTCGGCCAGCGTTCAAAGTGAGATGGAGGGGGCGGGAATGGGGAAAGCGAAAAGGCTTTGCCGGCCGAGCTCCGCATGCCTTCATCAGTAGCCATATCTGCGTCCAGAGCCGCGCCGCCTTGCCCAAGGCCAATTGCGATCCTTTTGCGTGGGATCGTTTCTCTTCTTGAAGAAGCAATCCACCAGTTCCAATTCGATCCAGTTGCAATAAAGGGATTTTGTTGGCGTGGGCCACAATGAAGAGCCTACGCCGAATATGGCTAGCGCCGGCTTCGAGCGCGCTGAACAGGCCCGCTTTGACTGTAAAGCCCATTTGTTGAAGGTCCCGGAACATGGAATCGGCTCCCAGGGACATATGCCCTTCGACGTTTTCAAAGAAGCATCATTCGGGATCGAGTTCCCGAATGATGAGGCTGATGTGGGGCCAGAGGTGGCGGGGATCCTCTTCGCCTCTTCTACGGCCGGCGAAGCTGAAGGGCTGGCATGGATATGTTTGGGCCATATGCTTGGAACTGCACGGTACGGCTTATTTGTTCCGGGCGAACCTAATCGGCAGGGCGGCAATTGCGATCCGGGAATATTGCCGACAATTCCATATCGATCAGATTTGGCTGATGGCTCTTCCGGTATTCATGTTTTGCAAGGCGGCCATAGGCATTAGCCGCGATGGACGTCCTCACACAAACTCGACGCCCATGCTGTTGATTTTGCGCCAGCGCACTGCGCACGCCATCAATCTCTCGTCCGAAAGTTGCAGGTCGAAGGTGTTGGGTGCTGCGAGAGGATTTTCGATTTGGATCAGGGCGCCGGTATCGGACAGGTTTCGCACGAGGCAATCGAAGACCGAATGTCCATCGTTGAAGATGATTTTTGCGCCGAGAAGCGTTCGCTTTCGGGTCGCTACCCGGCCTTCGGGTGAGAATGCCGTCATGGGATTGGCTCCTTGACTTTTGTTTTTGCTAATATGGCATGTTCTAATATCCAAGAGATTAAAAAGAACCCGCAAATTGAGCGCTTTCCACTTACTAGGGTGGTTGGGAGGCTAGTCCAAGTGTTGGGTGAATGCCGGCCGGTCGGAGCTTGGCGCAGCCGGAATGCATTGGCACTTCCCCATTCCCGAGAGGCCATCCTCCGGCACGCTTTCCGTTGAAAATATCTCGGCAGAACCGGATGGACGACGTCGCCGGCGAACAACCCGCCGTCATTTGCGTTGTATTTTCAAATGGCCCATGGAAATCCACGCGACATATCTTGCAAGACGAAACCTGCTCTGGCACCGTGCTGCCATAGGGGATCGGGATTTTCAATGAAACTGTTTTTGGCGGCGGCCACCATGCTGGTGGGCGCCAGTTCCGCAATGGCGGCAGACGATGCCGTGAACAATGCGTTCCGGGTCTGCAAGATGATCGACAATACCGGCTTGTTTACAGCGCCGTGCCAGGTGTCCAGCCGCAGGTACGCCGTCATGGCGACAATAGATCTGCCGAGCGCCGACGCCAGAAAGGCCTGCGCGCAGATTACCGGCGTGGTTTCGTCAAAGGGGCTCCATTTCCCTGGAGGAGAATGGACCGTGCAGATCAAGTCACCGACAAGCGGCGACAAGTCCATCGCATCTTGCAGATTGCCGAAATAAAGCACTCTAGGAAAGGTGCGCAGCGGTTTTCCGTTCGGAATTGCATAAAAGCACGGGGATGAGCGTTTCGCGATCGGAAAAATCGGAAAGGTTCCAGCGCCTCAGGCCGAGGCGTTCAGTTCCTCTTCGGCATAGGTAAGCTGCAGTTCCATCTGCACCGCATGCATGAAGAGGCCTGCTTGCCGCGAGATTTCGCCGTCTTCCACTCCCTGTTCGCGCAAGGCGTTGGCAAAGATTGCCATTTCCGAACGCCAGAAGCGGTTTGCCGCTTCGCCATTTAGCTGCTGAAGGGCTGCGGCACACCGCCTGACATCACTGGTACGCCTGTCGGCCGGGAATGGTAGAAGCGACATATTCTCTCCGTCATTGGCAGGGCGAATCGCCTGCCTCTGTTGGCAAGATCGCCGGCACTCGTTCACAAAAAGTGAATAATGTCAGAGAGATCCCGCATGCCGCGGGAAGGGCGGGATGATTTCATTGCATGACGGATATGCCAGCCTCCCGTGCAGCCTTGATCAAGGCCTCCCTTACGGCTTCGGCGGGGACGGCTCCAAGCATCGCTTCGAGGCAGATCCGCACTGCCGCGACATATTCCTCGCCATTTTCCACCGGCCAATATTCCAGCAGCAACTCCGCCGCCTGATGCACTGAATTGATACGGCGGGTTCCGCCGTTCTCTCCCATGACAAGCGTGATAGCCGGAAATGGGCGTAAAGTGTTTCGTTTCAAAACGTATTACCTCCGAAACATTCATGCTTCGGTAAGACTGCAAGAAGCGTTCCGGACCGTAAGTCTTGCCCGATGCCATCGTAGCTGATGTCGTTTCTTGCCGACAGACGGGCACATTGCGCTCCTGTCCTGCGGCCGAGATCGCCTCCGTGTTGCATCTTAATGCAGCGAATGACGGCGCCATTCTTGTAAAGCACGACAAGAACCTGGGACCGCTTCCCGGATATGCAGCCGCCCCGCTTTCCGATGCCGTCGCATTTGGGCTGCCATCAAAGCCCCGCGAAAACCGCGAGGATCTGACAGCGGTTTGAGAATGGATTGAACCTCGCGAGAGCTCTAATCCAATACGTTCGCTTCCACGCAGGTCGCGATGAACATCTTCCTGGCTTTATCACTCAGCAGGGGATCGATATCGGCTTGGAGGCAGAGGCTTCGGGCGGAATCATATTTTTCGCCTCTGATGGTCGGCCAACGGAAAAGAAGGTGATTATGGGCTTCCCTAGGGCTTCGGACGGCCTCCGGCATCCCATAGCCGATGCGCAAATAGACTGGCTCGTGCCAGCGGCCATCGCCGGCACTAAAAATACTGGTCATTTCGATGATGCTCCGACATTGCCTCCCCAAATTCCTGCAAGAGCAAAAAGTTTCGCAATATCGGGAAAATTGATCTTCAGATTGTAAGCGGGAAAGCGGCCCCAGCATGCGGCAATCGTGGGAGAAAACGAGCATCCGCGATAGTGCCGCGATTGGTGCGCCCAGTCGCACTGGCTGGTTCGCTGAACCATTCCATAACGAGACATGCGGCATGTCCCGTCCCCGAATGGATGAAAGAGGGCGATCGTTTTTACTGAACGACCGGCATTTCCAGAGGGACGCCAGCCTCGGATGCCGCGGCGACAAAGCTGTTGCGGGCCTCCAGTGGTTGTCCCTGACCTCTTTCGACGTCGGCACAGACTTGCAGTGCCATCATGAACGCCTTGCCCTCCGCGACGGGCCATGCGTTCAGCAGCATGTTCAGCGCTTCTTTCGTATTCGCGACCGTATAGACTTTTCCGGTGCGCTTGCAGATGACCATGATGGGATTATTCCAGTCTTTATTATTCATGGCATGGGGCTCCGATCCGACGCGGCCGCAATTAACGCTACGGTGCGTGAAATCTCAAGTTAATTTCAAGACCATATCTGGAGCAGTCCGGAATTGTTTCAATCGTCGGGAAATCAATTCGAGTGCCAGCGTGATCAACTTTCGAACCGTAACTTTCGATAGGGTGTTTTTCACAGAAAATCATCGCACGGAGATTACATGCGCGGGGCAATGAGGTCATAAAAGACTTGTCGCGCGGCATGAGCGGGAGAGGATGATGGGAAGCTTTGCGGAGATCAGGGAGCGCGCCGAGAAGCGCAAGGGCGGCGCCGATGGACTGAGGGCGCTGATGCCCAGAATGCCGAACCATGAAGGGCTGCGTACGCTGCCCGACGATCGGATATTGTCGGAAATGACGCGCTACATCTTCTATGCGGGTTTCGTGCGCAACGTCATCGATTCGAAATGGACGGGCTTCGAAGCCGCTTTCTCCGGCTTCGATCCCGCCTTCCTCAACCTCGCACCGGACGATTACTGGCATGATCTGACCTCCGATGTCCGCGTCATCCGCAATGGCGCCAAAATCATGTCGGTCAGGGCCAATGCGCAGTTCGTCCGCCGGCTTGCCGACGAGCATGGCAGCGCCGGCCGCTTCTTCGCCGATTGGCCGATGGACGACCAGATCGGCCTGCTGGCTCTTCTGGACAAGCAGGGCAGCCGGCTCGGCGGTATGACCGGACAATATCTGCTGCGCGCAATCGGCCGCGACAGCTTCGTCATGAGCCATGACGTTCTCGTCTGCCTGCGGCTTGCGGGGGTGCCCGTTTCGGAAAGCAAGCCCACCAAGAAGGATCTGCGGCTGATTCAGGATCAGTTCAATGCCTGGCACGCGGAGACGGGCCTGCCGCTCACCCATCTCTCGCGCATTTGCGCCTTCTCTGTCGGAATGCCAGGGGAGGAGGACGAGGCCTGATTGATCTCATCCATCGAATGATATTGGATCGCCTCGGGATACAGGAGGAGCAGAATGACGACCGACAGCAGACCCTTGGCCATCAGCGCGCCGGAGCCGCGCTCGCTTGAGCTTATCTTCACCAAGGAAGCACTGGCGCTCCTTCGCTCGAAATACCGCATCGTCGAAACGGATCCTGACGATGTCGCGGGATTAGGGGATGATGTGCTCGGCGAGGCGCGCTATATCATTGGCCAGCCGCCCTTGTCGAAGGAGACGCTCGACCGCATGACGCAGCTGCGTTGCATTCTGAATGTCGAGAGCAACCTCATCAACAATATGCCCTATGAAGTGCTCTTTGAACGCGGCATCCATGTCGTCACCACAGGTCTCGTCTTTGCCGAACCGGTTGCCGAAATCGGCCTTGGGTTTGCGCTAAGCCTGGCGCGAGGCATCGCCGATGCCGATCTTGATTTCCGCGAGGGCAGGGAGCTTTGGGGCGGCGATGGCAATGCCAGCGCCCGGCTGCTTTCGGGCAGCGATATCGGTATCGTCGGTTTCGGCGATCTCGGTAAGGCGCTGAACCGGGTTCTCTCCGGCTTCCGTGCCAATATCAGGGTGTTCGATCCCTGGATGCCGCCATCGATCCTGAGAGAGCATGGCGTGCAGCCCGCCGGGCTGGACGAGGTGCTGTCCGCCAGCGATTTCGTCTTCGTTGTTGCCTCCGTCACCAGCGAGAACAAGGGTTTTCTCGGCGCTGAGGCTTTCGCGAGGATGCGCAAGGGTGCAGCCTTCATCCTGCTCAGCCGGGCCGATGTCGTCGATTTCGATGCCCTGATGGCGGCGGTCGCATCCGGCCATATCGTGGCGGCGAGCGACGCCTATCCTGAGGAGCCGCTCGGCCTCGATCACCCCGTGCGCAAGCTCAAGGGCTTTCTGCGCTCGGCCCATCGTGCCGGCGCGCTCAACAGCGCCTTCAAGAAAATGGGCGACATGGTGCTGGAGGATATGGATCTGATGGATCGCGGCCTGCCGCCGATGCGCTGCAAGCGGGCCGAACGGGAAACGGTGTCGCGCATGCGTTCAAAGCCGGTGACGCGCAACTGAGGTGGTCGCACGAGGCATGAAACGGCAGGTGCATTTCCGAGTCGACTCATCTATCTCTCCCCCATAGCGTGCAGATGGGGATATCGATGGCAAACCGGGAAATCGACATAGCATCCGTGGCGAACAAGGGTCGCGTTACGGCATTCATCGGCATCATCGCCGTGATAGCCGTGCTGATGCTCGTCTTCAGTTCGTGGTACACGATTGATCAGGGCGAGCGCGGCGTCATCCTGCGCACCGGTGCCATGGTCGGCACGGCGGAACCGGGCTTGCATTTCAAGTTGCCCTGGATCGAGACCGTCGTCAAAATCCCGGTGACCCAGCAGGTCACCTATTGGACCTGCCAGAACGGCTCGAACTGTCAGGCCAACGAGCATCAACAGATGCAGGCCTATTCGCAGGATCAGCAGCCGGCGGATATGCGCGTCACCATTTCCTGGCATGTGCCGGCGGATGCCGTGGAACATGTCTATTCGGAGTTCGGTTCGCTCGGCAATCTGGAATCACGGCTGATCGCGCGGCGGGCTCCTCAGGATGTAAAGACCGTATTCGGCAAATTCACCGCCGCCTCCGTCATCCAGAACCGGGCGCAGTTCAACACCGACGTCCAGGCGGCGATCGAGGCAGGCATTCAGGGTCCAGTACAGATCGACAGCGTGCAAGTCGAGAATATCGATTTTTCGGATGCCTATGAGAACAGCATCGAGCAGCGCATGCTGGCGGAAGTCGAGGTGCAGAAGCTGCGGCAGAATGCGGAGCGCGAGAAGGTGCAGGCGCAGATCACCGTAACGCAGGCCCAGGCCGCAGCGGACGCCCGTCGCGCCGATGCGCAGGCGCAGGCCGACGCTGTGAAGCTGCAGGCCGAAGCCGAGGCCGAAGCGATCCAGCTCCGCGGCGACGCCGAAGCGAAGGCAATCAAGGCCCGGGGCGATGCATTGCGCGACAATCCGAACCTGATTTTCCTCACCCAGGCGGAAAAGTGGAATGGTCAATTGCCGACCACCATGCTGCCGAACGCTTCGGTGCCGATGCTTAATCTCGATCAGCGCCAGAGCCCCGCCACGTCGGCGGAGCATGAATAGCATCGATTGCGCGTGATCAGGGAGCCGAGCTAGCGGCGGTCGAGCCGGTTGGCTAAGCGATCGCCCAGCCATTGCATGCCCCAGACCAGAATGATCAGCACGATGACGACGGCGATCATGACGCCGGTTTCGAAGCGCTGGTAGCCGTAGCGGATCGCAAGGTCGCCGAGGCCGCCGCCGCCGATAGTGCCCGCCATCGCGGAAGCCCCGATCAGAGTCACCAGCGTCACCGTGAAGCCGGCGACGATGCCGGGCATGGCCTCGGGCACCAGTACTTCGCGGATGATCGTCCAGCGATTGCCGCCCATGGCGCGCACCGCATCGATCAAGCCGCGATCGACTTCACGCAGCGAGACCTCGGCGATACGGGCATAATAAGGGATCGCGGCGATGGTCAGCGGCACGATGGCCGCCGTCGTGCCGAGCGCCGTGCCGACGATCAACCGTGTCAGCGGGATGAGGGCAATCAGCAGGATGACGAAAGGCACGGCGCGGAAGCCGTTGACGAGCGCGGCAAGGACGCTGTTGATTGCAGGCTGCTCGGCAATGCCGCCGCGACCGGTGACGACGAGGGCGAGGCCGAGCGGCAGGCCGATGACCAGGGAGAGGAGGCCGGACGCAGCCGTCATCCAAATCGTCTCCCAGAAGGAGCGCCAAAGCAGGCCGAGGATCACATCAGTTGTCATAGCCTAAAACCTCCACCCGGGCGGAGCGGGCTTTCAGAAAATCGCTGACCTGCGCCGGCAGATCCGAATCGCGCGTCGGGACGGCGACGAAGAAACGGGCAACGGGTTGGTTCTGGATGTGGTCGATGCCACCGTGAACCAGGCGAAAAGAGCGCGGCAGGGCAGCCGAGAGTTCTGCAAACAGTGCCCCTTGCGCGGCCGGACCGGCAAGATCGACGCTTAGGATCGCTTCGACGCCTGATGTCGGCGACAGACGGGCGGCGATGTGCTCGGGAAGCTGCGGGCGGATGCCGCCGAGCAGGCTTGCCGTGATCTCCGTTTCGGGGTTGGCGAAGACCGTCCATACGGAGCCTTCCTCGACGATCCGTCCGGCATCGATGACCGCGACGCGGTCTGCGATCGAGCGCACCACTTCCATCTCGTGGGTGATGAGTAGGATCGTCAGGCCGAGCTTGCGATTGATATCCTTCAGCAGTGCGAGGATCGACCGCGTCGTTTCCGGATCGAGCGCCGACGTTGCTTCGTCCGACAGCAGAAGCGCCGGGCGGGCGGCTAGTGCGCGGGCAATACCGACACGCTGTTTCTGGCCGCCGGAGAGGGCGGCGGGATAGGCTTTTGCCTTATCGGCGAGGCCGACAAGATCAAGCAGCTCGCGCGCCCGTTGCAGCCGTTCGGCCTTGGCCACCCCCTCGATCTTCAGCGGTAGGGCGATGTTTTCCTCGACGGTCTTTGCGGACAACAGATTGAAATGCTGGAAGACCATGCCGATGCGGCGACGTAGCGGCTGCAGTTCCTTTTCCGAGAGGCGTGCGATGTCGCGGCCTTCGATATGGATCTCGCCGCTATCGGCGCGCTCCAGCCCGTTCAGGCAACGGATCAGCGTCGATTTACCGGCGCCACTGCGGCCGATGATGCCGACGATCTCGCCACGGCGCGCGGTCAGTGAAATTCCATCAAGCGCGGGCGTCGTGCCGAACCGGCGGCGGACATCGACCAGGCGGACGATTTCGTCGCCCACCGCTCGTTCGGGCGGCGCCTGTCCGTCGATTGATGTGGCCGGGATGAAGGAATTCATGTCTGCTTCCCAATCTTCTTTTTGCGTTCGGCGCGGGTTGAGCGTGGCTTTAAACATCAAAGGCGGCCCGGGCAAGATACCCCGACCGCCTCGCCGCTCAGCGCGGTCCCCGCGCCGCCCTGACATCAATAGGCGCTGATGCCCGTTCCCTTGTAAACCTTGTCGAACTCTGCCTTGACGGCGTCATTCTGGTAAGCCGCAACCAGCGTCTTAACCCAGGCCTCGTTCTCGCTGCCCTGCTTGACGGCGATAAAGTTGCGGTAGGGGTTGCCGTCGATCGGCTCCTGCGCAATGCGATCCTTCGGGGTCAGGCCGCTCTTCAGCGCCCAGTCGGTGTTGACGACGGCTGCGTCCAGGTCGTCGATCGAGCGGCCGACGATGCCGGCGTCCAGTTCCTTGATCTCGACGTTCTTGGGGTTTTCAACGATGTCGGCGGTCGTGGCGAGAATGCCGGTGCCATCCTTGAGCTTGATCACGCCTTCGTTCTGCAGCACGCGCAGTGCACGGCCCTCGTTGGACGGATCGTTCGGTACGCCGATGACCGCACCCTTCGGAAGCTCTGCCACGGTCTTGTATTTCTTGGTGTAGAGGCCGATCGGCCAGACGCCGGTATAGCCGACGCTGACAATGTGGTAGCCGTGCTGCTTGATCTGATTGTCGAGGTAAGGCTTGTGCTGGAAAGCGTTGGCATCGATTTCGCCGCGCTCAAGGGCTTCGTTCGGCTGGGTGTAGTCGTTGAAGACAACCGTCTCGATCTTCAATCCTTTCTTGGCGGCTTCAGCAGTCACGACACGCCAGACATCTTCGTCTTCACCGCTGATGATGCCGACCTTGATTGTCTTGTCTGCCGCGAAAGATGGCGTAGAAGTCGCCGTCCAGCCGAAAACGGCGACAGCAGAGGCGAGGATGGCAGCAAGGCCGGCGCGGCGGGAAAGGCGCAGCGCGTCGAAACCTCTAGAAAGCTTTTCAGTCATGGGAAATCCTGTTCCTGATGATCGAGATCAATATCTCGTGACGGCTTAATCATCTCAGACGCGTGTTCGCGCTGCCAAGCAGGATCATGCGTTGTGCGCCGCACTTCTGAAAAACTCTTTTCAGTGCGGTGCAAAGCGCAAACTAATTTTCTATAAATATTGTGGATTATTTATGCGGCAAATGAGATTTTGCCTGAAAAATGTGCAGATTAACGATGGATCGGGTCTTTCCAGAGGACTTCTTCCGGTTTTTCCACCGGTTCGATATCCAGATTGACAACGACCGGTTCCTGCCCGGAGCGAACGAGAACACATTCCAGCGTTTCATCGCGGCTGGCATTGATTTCCTGATGCGGCACATAGGGCGGCACGAAGATGAAATCGCCGGGGCCGGCTTCGGCGACGAATTCGAGGTTGTCACCCCAGCGCATCCGGGCCTTGCCCTTGACGACGTAGATGATGCTTTCGAGGTCGCCGTGATGGTGAGCGCCGGTCTTGGCATTGGCGTGGATCGTCACGGTTCCCGCCCAGATCTTTTCAGCGCCGGCGCGCGCATGATTGATCGCGGTCGCGCGGTTCATGCCGGGGGTTTGTGCGGTATTCGGATCCAGCGCATTGCCGGGAATGATCTTGATGCCGTGTTCGCGCCAATCGATGGGCTGAGGGTCGTGATCATGCCCGTCGTGATGCTGATGTTCATGATCGCCGCACATGGCGTTCCCTTTGCTCTTGGGAGAGAGATTCGCGCGCCTTTCCTCGGCACCCGGTAATTTCATACTACGCGAAGTCATTCAAAAATAAAGAGAATTACAGAAAATTCTTAAAGAGGCTTTTCAAGTCGAGATTAATCTATAGACTTGATCAAGTTAAATGACCGGTGGGAACATTTCGTGTGTGTCCCGCGTTGCGCCGGTCACGAGATGGTTTGCCGCGCCACGCCCCGTTCTTCCGGCGCGCCAAGCTGACGAAGCAGCGCTTGGGTCTCGGAGGAGAGACCATCCAATTTCATACATGCGCCGGACTTCCAATTGAAAGGAGACAGACATGTCGAATGCCTTGCCGCCCCTTCATGAGGGTCATGCACCCATCACCCTGCAGCAGCTCTTCCGCGAAGCGCTCTATGCCTTCGAGGAATGGGACAGCGAAGTAACCGAACCGATCGTGACGTTCGAAGGACGCATCCATCCCATCAGCGTTGTGTTCGAAGCGATGCGCGAATGCACAGACATTGTGCCCAACAACATTGTCTCGGCCGTAACCGAGCGGCTAACCAAGCCCTGGGAGGGCGAAGGCCCGCTTGACACGATGACCTTTTCGACGGCTGCTCGCGTAATGGGCGTTCTCGTTCGCAAAAGGCTGCTCGCCGTGAATAACGGCCTCAACGTTGCCGCCCTTGCTGCAGACGCTCAGACGACGGAAAAATCCGATCGCTGAAAAGCGAAAGACCGTTTAAGGAAGGCCCGCCGGCACGCCCGCGGGCCTTCTGCATTTTCAGCGTTTGCGGACATCGAATTCCGGATCGACAGGGATCTGCATCGCCGTGACCAGATGGTTCGTTTGTCCGGCAAGGCCGATCACCGCCAGCAGCTCCGCATGCTGGGCATCGGTCATCCCTTTCGCCTTCGCGGCAGCCGTATGGGAATGGATGCAATAGCTGCAGCCATTGGCAGTGGAGACGGCAATGTAGATCATCTCGCGCACCAGCGGATCGAGCGCGCCTTCCGTCATCATGACAGCTTTCAGCCCTTCCCAGGTGCGCTTCAGCAGTGCCGGGTCGTTCGCCAGGCCGCGCCAGAAATTATTGACGAAATCGGATTTTCTCACTGCGCGAATATCGTCGAACACCGCCTTCACGGCCGGGATCGCCTCTGCCTCCGCATCATCGAGCAATTTAACCGTTGCCATTCCCTGCATCTCCTTCAGCAAATCCATTTGGGTCGGACAATAGCGCATTTTGTGGCGCTGGCGGCAGCATAGAGCCCGAATTCATGCTGTCTTTTCGATTGCAAAAATCATGCATATGTGAAAAAACTATTCACATAAGAAAATAAGGGTTCTCTGCAGAAACGACGGCAGGGTTAGGAGGAGAGGCGCTTTGAGGACGCATCCGCCTATCCGCATCGAGAGGTGATTGCTGAAATTCGAATGTGCAGCTCGCATAATGTGGCCCTCTGGGAGGAGTTCGACCTCGGGTTAGAGGTTGAGAGGTCGCGATGGATTTAGAAGGAGTTTTCCAATGACGCGCATCACCAATCTTCGCGTTTTCGATTTGCGCTTCCCGACATCGCAGAGCCTCGATGGTTCGGACGCGATGAATCCAGATCCGGATTATTCGGCAGCTTATGTCATCCTCGACACCGACAAGCCGGGCCTTGCCGGCCACGGCCTGACCTTCACCATCGGCCGCGGCAATGACATTTGCTGCATGGCAATCGAGGCGATGCGGCATCTGGTCGTCGGCACCGAACTTGCGACGGTTCTGGAAAACCCCGGCAAATACTGGCGGCATCTGACCAGCGACAGTCAGCTGCGCTGGATCGGCCCAGAGAAGGGCGCGATGCATCTGGCAACCGGCGCTGTCGTCAATGCCGTCTGGGATCTGCTCGCGAAGGAGGCCGGCAAGCCGGTCTGGCGGCTGGTTTCGGAGATGAATGCCGAACAGATCGCCGATATCGTCGACTATCGTTACCTGACCGATGTGCTGACCCGCGATGAGGCCGTTGCCATCCTGAAGAAGGCGGAAGCCGGCAAGGCCGATCGTATCGCTACGCTCGAGCGTGAGGGCTATGCCTGCTACACGACATCAGCCGGTTGGCTTGGCTATGACGACGCCAAGCTGCGCCGCCTGTGCCAGGAGGCGATCGATGCCGGCTTCAACCATGTGAAGATGAAGGTCGGCCGTGATCTCGAAGACGATATTCGCCGTCTCACCATTGCCCGCGAGGTGATCGGCCCCGATCGTTACCTCATGATCGACGCCAACCAGGTCTGGGAGGTCAATCAGGCGATCGACTGGGTGAAGAAGCTCGCCTTCGCCAAGCCCTTCTTCATCGAAGAACCCACTAGCCCTGACGATGTTGCCGGACACCGCAAGATCCGCCAGGCCACCGGCCCGGTGAAGGTCGCCACCGGCGAGATGTGCCAGAACCGCATCATGTTCAAGCAGTTCATCGCCGAGGGCGCGATCGACATCGTGCAGATCGATTCCTGCCGCATGGGCGGTCTCAACGAAGTGCTGGCGGTGCTGCTGATCGCCGCCAAGTATGGGTTGCCGGTCTGGCCGCATGCCGGTGGCGTCGGGCTTTGCGAATATGTGCAGCACCTGTCGATGATTGATTACATCGCCGTATCCGGCACCAAGGATGGCCGCGTCATCGAATATGTCGATCACCTGCACGAGCATTTCATCGACCCCTGCATCATCCGCGATGCAGCCTACATGCCGCCGAGCCTGCCGGGCTTCTCGATCGAGATGAAGCCGGAATCGATCGCGGAATATACGTTCGGGGGTTGAGCCCCAGCTGTATTCGTCAACGCAAAAGCCCGCCAGATCGCGGGCTTTTGTCTTTCTGCTCAAGAGGTCGTTTCAGGCGGACTTGTTGAGCCACTCTTGAATGACCGGCACATCGGCATCGTCAAACTCATGACCGGCGGGAACGGTTGCAAGTTCGACCTTTGCGTCGCCATCGCGCAGGCGTTCGGCCAATAGCTGAGCGTATGGGCCATACAGATCCTTCTCGCCGGCGACCACCAGCACATTGGCATCCGACATATCAGCCGCCGGCGGATTTTCGAGCACGGCCATAGAGCGCAGCAGCACGGCGCGGCGGATGAGATGCGGGTGCAGCGACAGCATGGCGTTCAGCAGGTTGGCGCCGTTCGAATAGCCGATATAGACGATGCGATCTGGATCGAGGCCATAGGCATGGATCGCGCCGTCGATGAAGGCAGCAAAGGCTTCGGCCTCGCTGGCGATATCCGTCTGATCGAAGGACATCGGCCCATTGCGGCGGAACCAGCGCGGCGCTCCTTCCTCCAGCGCACGGCCACGCACGCTGAGCAAGGTCGCATTGGGATCGATCTCGTGACCAAGCGGCAGCATTGTCGTTTCGTTGGCGCCGGAACCGTGCAGCAGAATGAAGACATTGCCGTTCGGCTCATCGGGCGTGAAGAAACGATGGATGAAGGGCAGGTCGCGATAGATGACGCGCGGCTCTCCGGGCATGGAGAACTGCGGCAGGATCACGTTCAGCTCGGCCAAAAGCTTGGGACTGTCGCCGGGAGCGAAGAGGCGCGTGCCAAGCGTCGTTTCGTCCTCGTCGATCAACATGCCAGGCGCATCCGTGGCGAGTTCGAACAGGATCTGGCCAGGTTCGCGGACATAGAGCGAGCGGAAATATTTGCGGTCATGCATCGTCGTCGGCCCGGAATCGATCGCCTGCAGGGCGGTGTGGACCGACTGCAATTCCGCATCGTCGGCGGCGCGAAAGGCGACATGATCGATCGTACCCGTACCCGGGGCGCTCGCCCAGAAGCCGCGGGCATCGCGGATGTCGAGGATATCGCCAGGCTCCGAGACGAGTCGGCTGATCGCGCCATTGGTGGCAAGGGGCCGGTAGTCGAAATGGTCGATCAAAATGGCCTGGGTTTCATCAGGCGTTTCGCTGAATAGCGTCGCGCCACGGATACGTCGGACTGCGTGTTCCTGCGGAATGGTGTCGCTTGTCCATGGAGCCGCCGCCTGCAGCGCGTTCGTTCCCACCAATTTGACGATGACGCCGTCCGGATCCTTCAGCCGAAGCACAGGCTCACCGAATTCGTCGGAGGGGCCTTCGGGCTTGAGGCCGGCACTCAGGGCACGCGTCAGCCAGAAACCGATGCTTGCGGGATCGATGGCGAGAGAGATTTCGCCGATCTGCCCGACGCCGGCGCGGCCGGGCGAACCATCCTCCCAGACAAGGAAAGTAATCAGCGAGCCGGGCGAGCCCTTGGCGTCGCCATAGAGGAGATGAAGCTGGGTGGCGTCTTCAAAGCCACCGGTGCGCTTGACTAGGCGCAGGCCGAGGAAGCCGACGTAGAAATCGACATTCGCCTGGACCTTGCGGGTGATCAGCGTGATGTGATGGATGCCGGCGACCATGGGATGCTCCAGACTGTTATTCGTTCTGGTCGCTATTTAGGTCGCCGCCACTGTTCAATGCAATGCACCGCCCGTGGAGGCACTGTTCACAAAAGACGTTATTGCCGCAGTTGGCGAGAGGCGAGCATCAGTGCTCGGCGAGGCTGTCTTCCGGTGATTTGCGGCGGTGGCCGCTGATTTCCGAACCGGCTGTGCGCGAGAAGCTGGCGTTCCAGATGACAGCGAGAAGCGCAATGGCCGTGACGACGATGAAGGCGACGGAGAAGTCGACCATCTCCGGCTTGGCGTGACCAAGGAACTGTGTCGAGCCATGCAGCGCCAAGGCGGCGACGCAGATGCCCAGAGACAGCATCAGTTGCTGGAAGGTCGAGTAGAAACTCGTCGCAATGCTCATGCGGTCGCGCTCGATCTCGTCATAGGCAATCGTGTTGTAGGCCGTGAACTGGAACGACATGAAGAAGCCGCAGAAGAACAGGATCACGAAGATGACAGGCAGCGGCCAATCCGGCTTGAAGATGGCGCACATGCCATAGCCGAGCGTGCCGATGAGGCCGAAGATGATAAGGGCGGTGCGGAAGCCGAGCGTGCGCAGGATGCGAACCTGAAGAGGCTTCATCGCCATCGAGCCGAGTGCCGTCGCAATGGCGATCTGGCCGGCGGTAGCGGCCGAAAGACCGAAACCGAGCTGCAGCATCAGCGGGATCAGGAAGGGATGGGCGCCCTGGCTGATGCGCGTCAGCGAACCGGCGATGACCGAGGTGCGGAACGTCGGCACCTTCATCAAGGAGAAATCCATGATCGGCGAGGGGTGCTTGCGGGCATGGCGCAGATAGGCGATGCCGAACAAGAGGCCGATAGAGATGAGGAAGACCGCGAGATAGCCTTCGCCCTCGCGGCTCGACATTTCGAAGCCGAAGAGCAGCGATCCCAGCGAAATGCCTGAGAGGATAAAGCCGGAGAGATCGAAGCGGCCGGTGCGCGGGCCTTTCACCTCCTCGATGAACATCGTCACCAGGATGAAGCCGATAATGCCGATCGGCACGTTGATGTAGAAGATCCAGCGCCAGTCGAGATAGGTGACGAACATGCCGCCGACCGGCGGGCCGAGAATGGGGCCGACGAGCGCCGGGATCAGCAGCCAGGACATGGCATTGACCATATCCTTGCGGGCGACGCTGCGCATCAGCACGAGGCGACCCACGGGCAGCATCATCGCGCCGCCGAGACCCTGAAGGAGGCGCGCGATCACGAGGAAGAACAGGTTCGGCGCCTGCGCGCAGAGAAGCGAGCCAACAACGAAGACCGCGATGGCGGATCGGAAGACGGTGCGCGACCCGAAGCGGTCTGCAATAGCGCCGCTGGCGGGAATGAAGATCGCGAGGCTGAGGAGATAGGATGTCAGCGAGATACTCATGGCCGGCGCGCTGACGCCGAAGTCTCTCGCCATGGTCGGAAGGGCTGTTGCGAGCACGGTCGCGTCGAGCTGTTCCATGAACATCGCGCTTGCTACGATAAGCGCTACTACACGAAAATTGGGTGCGGCCCGCCTGATGGGGGCGGCCTGAAATATCTGATCCGACATTGTCGGGGATCGCTCTCGATGGTGCGGTGGGGTCGTAAGACAGAACCGCAAGTCTGGTCATGGCGCGAAGGCCTATTTGAACGGCGGTTTGTATACTCCTGCTTGCACGCGATTGCTATATCAGAAATCGCAAATCCCATTCATGGGATGAAAAAAATGATGCACATGCAGGGGCAAACGGCATCAAATGAACGTGAGGTGAATGAATAGGCGCGATATCGCACCGAAATGCTCACGCTTGGTTTTTTCGCGTAAGATAATGTGCTCCTTCCGCCGGATGCTATAGGCAAAAAGACCGGTGCCAATTGGTGGTGGCACCGGTCCGAGTCGTCGTTTTCGGCAGGCACCGAGGCGATCAGTAGCCTTCGGCAAGCCCTGAGCCGGCACGGCTGTCCACGGCGCCGTTATAGCGGGCGCCACCGCCCTTGGCGATGTCGCTGAGGCTCTTGCCCCCGACAAGTATGCCGGCCGCCTGGCCCCAGATCGGCCAGCTGTTGTCCACCTGAACCGTGTAGCCCATGCCGGTCAGAAGCTTGATCGTATCGGGCGAGAGCGCGCGCGGCTCCATGTAGACCTTGTCGGGCAGCCATTGGTGATGGATGCGCGGCGCGTCGATCGCTTCCTGGATGTTCATGCCGAAATCGATGACGTTGATGATCGCTTCCAGCGTGATGGTGATGATGCGCGAGCCGCCGGGACTGCCGATCACCATGAAGGGCTTGCCATCCTTGGTGACGATCGTCGGGCTCATGGAGGAGAGCGGCGTCTTCTTTGGCTGGATGGCATTGGCCTCGCCCTGCACCAGGCCGTAAAGGTTGGGCACGCCGGGCTTGGAGGTGAAGTCATCCATCTCGTTGTTCAAGAGGATGCCAGTGCCGGGCGCAACGACGCCGGCACCGAAGGAGCCGTTCAGCGTATAGGTGACGGCGACGGCATTGCCGTCATTGTCGATGATCGAATAATGCGTTGTTTCGTGGCTTTCGCCGAGGCCCTTGGGCATCAGATCCTTGGAGATGCCAGCCTTGTAGGGCGAGATGCCGTCACGGATCTTCTGGGCATAGGCCTTATCGAGCAGCTTGCTGACGGGGTTGTCAACGAAGTCGGGATCGCCGAGCGCCGAATTGCGGTCGACATAGGCGTAGCGCATGGCTTCGACCATGTAGTGGACCGTGTCGGCCGAGGCGTAGCCGGTATAGGAGAGCGGATAGCCTTCCAGCACATTGAGGATTTCGCAGATGATGACGCCGCCGGAGGAGGGTGGCGGCGAGGAGATGATCTCGTAGCCGCGATAATTGCACTTCACGGGCTCGAGCTCGCGGACTTTGTATTGTTCGAAATCCTGGTTTGCGAGAATGCCGCCCTTGTCCTGGCTTGCCTTGACGATGGCATTGGCGACCGGTCCCTTGTAGAAACCATCCGGTCCCTGATCGGAAATGCCGGATAGGGCATTGGCGAGATCCGGCTGCATCAGCTTGTCGCCTGTCGCGAAGGGTTTTCCATCCGCTTTGGTGAAGATCGCCGCGGTGGCCGGATCGCGCGAAAGCCATGCCTTGCCCCCGTTCAGTTCGGCAGCATCGGCCTGGTTCAGCGTGAAGCCTTCCTTGGCATAACGAATGGCCGGCGCGATCAGATCCTGGCGGGACTTGGTGCCGTATTTCTCGCGGGCCGTCTCGAAGCCCATGACTGAGCCCGGAACGCCGACGGCGAGATAGCCGTCCGTGCTGGCGCCTTTGACGATATTGCCCTTGTCGTCGAGATACATGCCTTTGGTCGCCGCCAGGGGCGCGCGCTCGCGGAAGTCGAGGAAGGTCGTCTTGCCGTCGCGCATGCGGATGGTCATGAAGCCGCCGCCGCCGATATTACCGGCGGTCGGGTACACCACGGCCAGCGCATAGCCGACCGCAACGGCGGCATCGACGGCATTGCCGCCATTCTTCAGCACTTCGACGCCGACATCGGTGGCGAGATGCTGAGCCGTGACCACCATGCCATGCTCCGCCTCGACCGGCGGCGGCGCGGCAGCTCTGGCGGTGACGGAAAAGAGAGCAAATGTGACCAGGGTTACCGACGAAATCGCCCGCTGGCGGAAGTGGCGCATGATGAATATGCCTCCCATTGTTATCTTGATGGAAAATCGCCAACGAATGACATGGCGTCGCGCGCGAAAATGGCGATATCCGCTGTCACAATTTTTTAATGGAGCGATCCCGCCGCGGCCGGAAGCCGGCGCACTATGTCTTCCATGCACTACTACGGATAATTTCGGTCCTCCTGCCGCGCGGAAAATCGCTTCGCACTTGCAATATTTCTTTTATTAGTTGAATCTATTTTAGATTATTGCTTGTCGAAGCGAGTATTGCGTGGAGGGTAATCATGGCCGTGACGAAGCTCGAGCAATGGAAGAGCGAGCGCAGGATCAAGACCAGGCCATTCATCGTTGGCGAAAGGACGCATGTCGTGGAAATCGAATGCGACCATTGCAGCCGACGTTTTCTTCGATGGGCATCGACGGCAGCCGCCTACTGGCGCTGTGACGATTGCACCGCAATTATTTAAGCTTACCCGTTCCGGGGGTTACGCGATCAGGATGGCGCGGAAGTCGTTGACGTTCGTTCCCGTAGGGCCGGGGACGAAGAGATCTCCGATCGCGTTGAAGGCCGTCCACGCATCGTTGTTTGCCAGCATCTCAGCCGGAACCATTCCAGCCTTGCGCAGCCGTGCCACAGTGCTCGCATCTGCAAAGGCGCCGGCATTGTCCTCGCTGCCGTCGATGCCATCCGTGTCGGCGGCCATGGCGTGAATGCCGGCATGGCCGTCGAGATCGATGGCCAGCGACAGCAGGAACTCCGAGTTTCGCCCGCCCTTGCCCTTGCCTTTCAAGGTCACCGTGGTTTCGCCGCCTGACAGTAGCACGATCGGCTTGACGAAGGGCCGGTTGCGATGAAGCACCTCGCGGGCAATCGCGGCGTGGACATGAGCAGCTTCGCGGGCCTCGCCCTCGACGGCGTCGGAGAGGATGGCCGCTTCGACGCCGGCAGAACGCGCCACCTCAGCAGCAGCTTCCAGCGAGACACCGGCAGAGGCGATGACATGCACTTCATTGCCGGCGAAACGAGGATCCTCCGGGCGGGGCGCATCCGCTTCAACTTTCTCCATATGGGCGAGAACCGCCGGCGGCAGTTCGATGCGGTAGAGGCGGATGAGATCGAGCGCTTCGGCGCGCGTGCCGAGGCCGGGTACGGTCGGGCCGGAGGCCACGAGGGCAGGATCGTCGCCGGGAATGTCCGAGACGACGAGCGAGACGACCTTGGCGGGATGGGCTGCGGCAGCCAGCCGGCCACCCTTGATGGTCGACAGATGCTTGCGAATGACATTCATCGCCGAGATCGGCGCGCCGGAGGCGAGCAGCGCCTTGTTGACCGCGATTTCGTCCGCAAGGCCCAGGCCGTCCGCTGGCGAGGGAAGCAGCGCCGAGCCGCCGCCTGATATCAGTGCGATCACCAGATCGTCCTCCGTCAGGCCCTCGACAAGTTTCAGAAGCCGACGGGAAGCGACGAGGCCTGCTTCGTCCGGCACGGGATGGGCGGCTTCGATGATCTCGATCCGGCGGCAGGGGGCGGAAAATCCGTATCGCGTCACGACAAGGCCTTGCAGTGGGCCATCCCAGCATTGCTCCAGCGCGGCCGCCATCTGGGCAGATCCTTTGCCGGCGCCGATAACGATCGTGCGGCCCTTCGGTTTGGCCGGCAGATGCGTGCGAATGCCGGTCAACGGATCTGCTGCACGAACCGCGGCATCGAACAGCGAGGTCAGGAAGGCGCGGGGATCGGTAACGGTCATATCGAACTGCCTGTCTTCTAGAGCGTTTGTACGCAATTCTGGACGGAAAACCACTACGCATTTTTCCTGAAATTGCTTCTCAGAGCGTGTAACCATTTGGTGGCTTAACTGGCTGGAAGACGCAAGGGCCACGAACTGCAATTGTGTCCTGCGCGATGAATCCCTATGTAGAAGGAAAGGGTTTCCCGCTTTTATTTCAAGGATTTTCGACATGGCCGAACTGAAAGTGAAGACGAGGCAGACGGGCGCGACCGCTACGGTCGGCCGCACCGGCTTTCCGCATGTGATATCCGTGACGGGGGGCGAAATCGACATCGTCACTTCACCATCGCAGCCAGGTTTCAATCCTCTCGACCTGCTCTATTCGTCGCTCTCGGCCTGCCTGGTCTTGAGCGCCCGCATGGCAGCCAGCAGCCTCGGCGTGCTCGACAAGCTCACGGAAGTGACTGCTGTCGTGACAGGGGAAAAGGCGGCGGAGGGTCTTTCTCGCGTGGAGAAATTCAACATCGCCTTCACCATCAAGGGCGATTTCAGTGATGAGGTGCGTAATGCGATCGCGCACGCCGCCGAAGATGAAATCTGCACCGTGAGCAACACTATCCGCGGCAATCCGCAGTTTTCGACAACGATTTCGGGGTGAGTTTTGGATTGGGTGGTGAAAGCCCCTCATCCGCCCTGTCGGGCCCCTTCTCCCCGTCTTGACGGGGAGAAGGGGATGGCCGCGCCACCACCGTTCCATCTCATCGCCAATATGCGCGAAGTATGAAAATTGCCTTTTCCCCAAGCGAGCGTTTGAGGTTGTCACGAGGTCGCTCCCTCTCCCCGTGAGAACGCGGAGAGGGCTGGGGTGAGGGGCCATTTTCCCCATCAACTCTGTATAATGAGTCTGACGACCGTCACTTCGCCGGAAACTTAAACCCCTCAAGATAAGGCCCTAGCTCCGGATCGATATCCACCTTCACGGCATTGTTGTAGATCGCCGTTGCGATCGTGATGCCGGCGAAGGCGACCAGGTTGGCAAGCGTCGGCTCGTCATAGCGGGCTTTTAGCCGCGACCAGACGTCTTCAGGAATCGCGTTGGAATCCCTGACGATCGCCTTGCCGAATTCGATCAGCAGCGCCTCGTCGTCTGTCGGCACAATCGTTTCGGGCGTCAAGCCGACATTCATCAGCGCACGCCGGAAGAAACCGACCGGGATGATCGAGCGGCATTCGAGTGCGATGGCATGGCAAAGGAGCCAGACGGCGCGATCGTCCAGCTCAGGGCGTAGCTCTTCGCGTAGAGGAAACCATTCCGCATAGATGCGATGCGCGACCGGCGAGTGCAGCAATGTCCGCTTCATATTCGTCATGCGGCCGCGCAGCTGCACTTCGCGATCATGCTCGGTGCGCACGGCCTCGGAAGCGGTCTCATAGTCGATCGGCGTGATATGGCTCATATCAGTCTCTTATCGCGGGCTCTGTTACTGCGCTGCCGCAGCCGGTTTCGTGAAGAAGCGGTTTTCCGGGCGCGGCAGGCCGAGGTGTTCGCGCAAGGTCGTGCCTTCGTAATCGCGGCGGAAGATGCCGCGGCGCTGCAGCTCTGGAACGACGCTGGTGGTCACGTCAAGCAGGCCCTGGGGCAGGAAGGGGAAGACGACATTGAAACCGTCGGAGCCTTCCTCGTACAGCCACTGCTCCATCTCGTCAGCGATGCTCTCAGGTGTGCCGACAAAGGCGAGGCCGGCATAGCCGCCGAGGCGCTGGGCAAGCTGGCGCACGGTCAGTTTCTCCGATTCGGCAAGCGCGATGACGCGCTCGCGGCCGCTCTTGCTGGCATTGGTTTCTGGAATTTCCGGCAGCGGGCCATCGGGATCGAATTTGGAGGCGTCATGCCCTAATGCGATCGACAGGGATGCGATGGCGCTATCGTAATGGACGAGGCTATCGAGCTTTGCCCGCTTGGCCTTTGCTTCCTCGATCGTGTCGCCCACAACGATGAAGGCGGCGGGCAGGATCTTCAGATGATCCGGATTGCGGCCGATCGCCTTCATCCGTCCCTTGATATCGGCGAAGATCGACTTGCCGTCCGCCAGGTTACGCGGCGCGGCGAAGACCGCCTCGGCCGTTTCTGCGGCAAGCTGGCGGCCGGCATCCGATTGCCCGGCTTGGACGATGACGGGCCAGCCCTGCGGCGGTCGCGCGATGTTAAGAGGCCCGCGGACGCTCAGTTCCTCGCCCTTGTGCCCGAGGACATGCATCCGCTCGGGATCGAAGAAGATGCCGCTTTCGGGATCGCGGAGAAAGGCATCGTCGGCGAAGCTATCCCAGAGGCCGGTGACGACATCATAGAATTCGCGGGCGCGATGATAGCGCTCGCCATGTTCCATATGTTCTTCGAGGCCGAAATTAAGCGCGGCATCGGGATTGGATGTGGTGACTATATTCCAGCCGGCGCGACCGCCGCTGATGTGATCGAGGGAGGCGAAGCGACGGGCGATGTGATAGGGCAGATCAAAGGTGGTCGACGCCGTGGCGACGAGGCCGATCCTGTCAGTCACGGCGGCGAGCGCCGAAAGCAGGGTGAAGGGCTCGAAAGACGTCACCGTCTGGCTGCGCTTCAAAGCTTCGATCGGCATGTTGAGAACCGCCAAGTGATCGGCCATGAAGAAGGCGTCGAATTTCGCCTTTTCCAGCTCCTGCGCAAAGCTCTTGATGTGCTGGAAATTGAAGTTGGCGTCCGGATAGGCGCCGGGATAACGCCAGGCGCCGGTATGCAGGCTGACGGGACGCATGAAGGCCCCGAGCTTCAATTGCTTCTGTTCGGTCATCGGCTCTCTCTCGAAAATCGCCAGGCTGTCATGAAGTAGCGACGGCATTGCCCGTAGAGTAATGCACTACGACGTAGGCGTGCCGGCCGCGCATTCAAAGAGCCGATTTCATTTATTTGATCGCTTTTGCGGAATATTCATCCGGCCGGGCTTTCAGCCACGTTCTGTCCGGCAAAAACCTTCACAAGCCAATCTATGAAGACGCGGACCCTCGGCGAAAGCTGGCGGCTGCGCGGATAGAGCATCGAGACGGGCGTTCGAGTCGGTGGATAGTCCTCAAGGACATGCAGCAGTTCGCCCGATCGTAAGGCTTCCTCTGCGTGGTAGCGCGGGACCTGGATCAGGCCGAGACCGAGCTTGGCCGCCGCGAAGTAACTCTCGGCCGCATTGACCGAGATGGTGGCCGGCAGGGTAATTTCGCGCACGGCGCCATCGATCTGGAATTCCAGCGGCAGCAATCCGCCTGTTGCGGAAGAGCGGAAGCCGATCATCCGATGCCCGTCGAGCTTCTCCGGATGGGCGGGCATGCCGAACCGTTCGACATAGGCGGGCGCTGCAAGCGTCACCTCCTCCAGCATAGCGACGCGGCGACCGATCATGTCGCTATCCTGCAGCGTGCCGACGCGCAGCACGCAGTCGATCCCTTCTCGGATCAGATCGACGAACCGGTCGCCCTCGGTGATCTGCAGTTCGATATCGGGATAGGTTTCGAGGAAGGAAGGCAAGTTCGGCAGGACGAAGTGCCGCGCCAGCGTTCCGTGCACGTCGACGCGCAGGACACCTTTCGGCTTTGCCCCGGCAAAGGCGCCTTCGGCATCCTCGATATCGGAGAGGATACGCAGGCAGCGCTGATAATAGGCTTCGCCGTCGAGCGTCGGGCTGACATGCCGCGTCGTGCGCTGCAGCAGGCGCACGCCAAGGCGGGTCTCGAGCTGCTTAATCGCGTCCGTCACCGTCGAGCGCGGCAGGCCGGTGTCTTCGGCCGCCAGCGTGAAGCTGCGTCGTTCTACCACTCGGCAAAACACCCGCATGGCGTCGAATCTGTCCATCTTATTTGTTCGCCTATTTCGGATAGTGATGCCGATTAATGGTCGATTATCCGCCTCATGAAAAGAGGCATCTTCTCCTCATCGAAACGCGCTACGGCGCAAAGCAACGAAGGATGAGGAAAATGAGCAGCAATTCCAAAAAGGTAGCAATCGTCACCGGCGCATCGCGCGGCATCGGTGCCGCCATTGCAGAGCGTTTGGCCGAAGACGGCCTCACTGTTGTCATCAACTATTCCGGCAGCGAAGCAGCCGCCGAGGAACTCGCTCGCAAGATCGAGGAAAAGGGCGGCAAGGCGCTGACCGCCAAAGCCGATGTTTCCGATGCCGAGGCTGTGCGCCGCATGTTCGATGCGGCGGAAACTGCCTTCGGCGGTGTCGATATCCTCGTCAACAATGCCGGCATCATGCAGCTTGCCAAGATCGCCGATGCCGACGACGCGCATTTCGACCGCCATATCGCCATCAACCTCAAGGGCACGTTCAATACGCTGCGCGAAGCCGGCAGGCGCCTGCGTGACGGCGGGCGTATCGTCAATTTCTCGACCAGCATCGTCGGCCTCAAGCTGGAAACCTACGGCGTCTATGCCGCGACGAAGGCGGGGGTCGAGCTTCTGACCGGCATCATGGCGAAGGAGCTGCGCGGCCGCTCGATAACGGTCAATGCCGTCGCACCCGGCCCGACGGCCACCGATCTCTTTTTGAACGGCAAGAGCGACGAGCTCATCGACCGCATGGCCAAGATGAACCCGCTGGAGCGCTTGGGCACTCCGCGGGATATCGCCGCCGCCGTTTCCTTCCTCGTCGGCCCGGACGGCGGCTGGATCAACGGCCAGACGCTACGCGCCAATGGCGGCATGATCTGAGCCAACTTGGCGGCAGGGCAATTCCTGCCGCCCTCCAATTCATCGTCAACAACAGCCAATCCTCTGAAGGAACAGGATCATGAGCAAGCAAGTCATCGTAATCACTGGCGCATCGAGCGGCTTCGGGGCTCTGACGGCACGCGCTCTCGCCAAGGCAGGCCATACGGTCTATGCCGGCATCCGCGAAACCAAGGGGCGTAATGCGGCGCAGGTCGAGGCAGCGGCGGCTTTCGCCAAGGAGAACGGCGTCGATCTCAGAACCGTCGAACTCGATGTTGGCTCGGATGCTTCGGTCGAAGCCGGTATTGCCGCCGTCATCGCCGAGCAAGGCCGCATCGATACCATCATCCACAATGCCGGCCACATGTCCTTCGGCCCGGCAGAAGCCTTTACGCCCGAACAGTTCGCCGAACTCTACGACATCAACGTGCTTAGCACCCAGCGCGTCAATCGGGCCGTGCTGCCTCACATGCGCAGGCAAGGAAAGGGGCTGGTCGTTTGGCTTTCCTCGTCGAGCACGCCGCCGTACCTCTCGCCTTATTTCGCAGCGAAAGCGGCCATGGATTCGCTTGCCGTTTCCTATGCTTCGGAGCTGACACGCTGGGGCATCGAGACCGCCATCATCGTGCCGGGTGCCTTCACGAAAGGCACCAACCATTTTGCCCATTCCGGCTCGCCGGCCGATAAGGCTCGTGCCACCGAATACGACAATGGTCCCTATGCAGGTGTTCCCGATCAGGCACTGAAGGGGCTCGCCTCGCTGGAGCCGGCCGACGCAGATGCAGCCTCGGTTGCGACCGCGATCGTCGATGTGATCGACATGCCGTTTGGAACACGCCCGTTCCGCACCCATATAGACCCCTCGGAAGATGGTGCTGAAATCGTCAATGGCGTTGCCGATCGGGTGAGGGCAGAACTCTTCCGGCGTATCGGCTTGGAGGATTTGCTGAGGCCTGTCGTCAAGGGCTGAGACCGCATTGCCATCTCCCAGCGTCAAATCGCCGCTTCTGTGCCACAGGAGCGGCGATGACTGACGTGCATCGAAACTATTTTGTGCAGGACGGCATTCCAAGCCTTAGAGTTTCGTACTAAAGCGAATCCTTCAGAGGGTCGGGAGATATCCATGGACGCGAAGGACATTGGCGAAATTGCCAGCTGGCTCATGCAGGCCGGCCTCAAGGGAATGACGGAAGTCGATATCCTCTCCGGCTTCTGCGAGCAGTGCCGTCAGCATGGTCTCAACATCGATCGAGCCATGGCGCTGATGGATACGCTGCACCCGGTCTATGAAGGGCGCGCCTTCCGCTGGGACGGCAATCAGATCATCGAGCGCGAGTTCGAATATGGCCCGACGCAACAGGGGATCGCCTCTGAAAACTGGCAGCGTTCCGCCTTCTATCATATGCTGACCACGGGCGGAGACGAGGTGCGCCGGCGCATCGGCTTCGGCGACCCGACCGATTTCTACGGGCTCGATACGCTACTGGCCGACGGTCACACCGACTATATCGCCATGATCCACCGTTTCGAAGAGGGCGGCACGATAGGTGAGATGGATTGCTTCTATTCCAACTTTGCCACCGCGCATGAGGTCGGCTTTCCGGAGGAAGATTTGCGCGTGCTGCGCAAGTTGACGCCCGCGCTGGCTTTGGCGATCAAATGTACCGGCATGAGCCGAATCGCCCGCACCATTGCCGAAGTCTATCTCGGCGAGGATGCCGCCCGGCATGTGCTTGAGGGCAAGATTACCCGCGGCAAGACCGAGCGGATTTCGGCGGCACTCTGGTTTTCCGATCTCGCCAACTACACGCGCATTTCCGATACGGCCGAGCCGGATGAAATCATCCCGATGCTGAATGCCTATGCCGACGCGGTCATCTCCTCGATCCATGAGGCCGGCGGCAACGTGCTGAAGCTGATCGGTGATGGCACGCTGGCGATCTTCAAGGCTCGTAATTCCGCCGATGCCTGCGCTGCCGCCCTGATGGCGGAATCGCTGCTGCGCCAGCGGCTGCGCGACCTCAACTCGCAGCGGCAGATCGAGGGCCGGCCGGTGACGGACGTCTATCTCGGCCTGCATATCGGCGATGTCTTCTACGGGAATATCGGCAGCATGGACCGGCTGGATTTCACGGTGATCGGGCCGGCCGTCAACGAGGTCAGCCGCATCGCCTCGATGTGCCGGTCGGCCGACCGCAACGTCCTGATGTCGTCGAATTTCGTCGAGGCGCTGTCAGGCCAGCAGAGCAACGATCTCGTTTCCGTCGGCCGCTATGCGCTGCGTGGCGTCAACCGGCCGCAGGAATTGTTCACGCTGCTCTCTTCGGCGGCCTGACCCGTCTGCGGTGACTGCTTTCAGCGACGGCCGGCCGCAAACATCGGGCCGCCCTTGCTGGGCGGAAAGCCATAGCCATTGATCATGACGAGATCGATATCGCTGGCGCGCGCGGCAACGCCTTCCAAAAGCAACGCCTCGCCTTCGTCAACCATGGCTTTCAGCAGGCGGCTGACGATCTCTTCTGGGGTGAAGCTCTTCGGCACAATGGCTTTTTCGGTGCGCGCGGCTTCGATCATGGCCGTTACCTCGGGATCAACAGTCCGTTTGCCATCGCGGTAGACATACCAGCCGCGGCCCGTCTTCTGGCCGAAGCGTCCCGCTTCGCAGAGCCGGTCGGCGATGACGACGTAGCGCTCTGAGGGATCGCGTGTCGCGGCCTGCCGCTTGCGGCGCGCCCAGGCGATTTCCAAACCCGCCATGTCGAACACGGCAAAAGGCCCCATCGGAAAGCCGTAGGCCTCCAGTGCTGCGTCGATTTCCTGCGGCGAGGCGCCATCCTCGACCATGTATTCCGCTTCGCGGCGATAGGCGGAAAAGATGCGGTTGCCGATGAAGCCTTCGGTGACGCCCGACACCACAGGCAACTTGCCGAGCCGTTTTGCCAGGGCAATGGCTGTCGCCAGCACATCCGGCGCCGTCTGCTTGCAATTCACCACCTCCAGGAGCCGCATGATATTGGCGGGCGAGAAGAAGTGCAGCCCGACAATCCGCTCTGGCCGTTGTGTTGCGGCAGCGATCACGTCGGGGTCGAGATAGCTCGTATTGGTGGCAAGAATCGCGTCGGCGCGAACGATCGTATCGAGGCGCTGGAACAGCTCGGTCTTGACTGTGAGATCGTCGAAGACAGCTTCGATGACGAGATCGGCCTGCACCAGCTGCTGCATGTCGGCGGTGACGGTCAGCCGGCCCAAGCGATCTTCTCGCCCCGCAGCATCGAGGCGGCCGGACTGCACGGCCTTGTCGAGGAGGCCGGTGATGCGCTCGCGTCCCTTTTCCGCGACCTCTGTACTCTGCTCGACGCCGATGACCCGGTAGCCGCCATTGAGGGCGGAGACGGCAATGCCCGATCCCATCAGGCCAGTGCCGATGATACCGATGGTTTCGATCTTGCGCGGAGCGACTGTCTCCAGCCCCTCGACTTTGCCGGCGGCTCGCTCGGCGAAGAAGACATGCCGCAGGGCTGCGGCCTCTTCGCTGTCGCGGAGGGCAATAAATGTGCGGCGTTCCTCGGCCAGTCCTTCTGATAAAGAGACGGTCTCCGTCAGGCGCACAAGGCGGACGGCTTCGGCCGGTGCACGCTGGCCGCGTGCCTTGCGCAATGCGTCCGATGCCGCCTTGTCGATCGCATCTGTAGCTTCCGGAGGAACCGTCAGCGATCCCGTGCGGCGCAACGATGCGGCGTTGGTCATCTTGGCGTCGGCGATAGCTTCGGCGATCAGTTCGCCCTTGGTCACGCCATCGACGATGCCAAGCTTCAACGCTTCTGCGGCGGAGACCACACGGCCATTGGCGATCATATCGATGGCGGCGGCGATGCCTGTCAGGCGCGGCAGGCGCTGCGTACCGCCGGCGCCAGGTACGATGCCGAGTTTAACTTCGGGAAGGCCGAGTTTCGCGGCTGGCGTGGCAAGTCGTCGGTGGCAGGCGAGTGCCACTTCCAGGCCGCCGCCGAGCGCAACACCGTTGACAGCGGCGGCAACCGGCTTCCCAAAGTCTTCGATGCGGGAGATGACATCAGGTAGATGCGGCTGGACCGGCGGCTTGCCGAATTCCTTGATATCGGCGCCGCCGATGAAATTGTTGCCCGCTCCGGTCAGTACGACGCCGGCGACTGTGTCATCTTTCTCGGCACGATCCAAAGCGGCCATCAGGCCGGCCCGGACATCGGCGGACAATGCGTTGACCGGTGCATTGTCGATGGTGACGACGAGGATCCCGTCGGCCAGCGCCGCCGAGATGGTGTCCGAAAAGCGCAATGCCGACATAATCTTAATCGCCTATATTATTCCGGGATAACTGCCGTCGCCTGGATCTCGATCTTGGCACGATCTTCGACGAGGGCGACGACCTGCACGGCGGCCATGGCCGGGAAGTGCCGGCCGATGATTTCGCGGTAAGCCTGGCCGAGACCCTTCAGATTGCCGAGATATTCCTGCTTGTCAGTGAAATACCAGGTCATCGATGTGATGTGCTTCGGCTCGGCGCCTCCCTCGGCAAGGATGGCGACGACATTCTTCAGCGTCTGGCGCACCTGTTCGACGAAATCGTCGCTTTCGAATTCGCAGGCGGCATTCCAGCCGACCTGGCCGCCGACGAACACCATGCGGCCCGTCGCCGCCATGCCATTGGCATAGCCGATCGGCTTGGCCCAGCCCTCAGGTTGCAGGATGGTGTGCATCGGTCGTCTCCAGATGAGAGGTCAGTGCGGCGCGGAGATCATCCGGCCATTCAATGGATCTATGCGTATCGAGCGACGTGGCGACGACGCGGTGTTTGGCCGTCCACAGCACATGGCCGTTCGCCGAGACCTGATGTTCGAGATCGAGCGAGGAGCGGCCGACACCATGGACGGCAAGGACGAATTCGAGATCGTCACCCTGCAGGCCCGGCTTGATGAAAGTCAGATCGAGCCGCACGGTGGGGACACCGATGCGGCGGTCGTCGATCAATTTTCGCCAGGAAAAGTCGATCGAGGCGAAATAGTCTTCCAGCACTCCGACGAGGATGTTCAGGTACGAGGGGAAATAGGCGATCCCGGAGGGATCGCAATCTCCGAAGCGCAGGGGTCTGGTGGTTCTAAATGCCACGGCCGGCCTCAGTTCGAAAAGGCGGCGATGCCGGTGATGGCGCGGCCGAGGATGAGGGCGTGGATGTCGTGGGTGCCCTCATAGGTGTTGACCACTTCGAGGTTGACGAGGTGGCGCGCGATGCCGAACTCATCCGAGATACCGTTGCCGCCAAGCATGTCGCGGGCGGCGCGGGCGATATCAAGCGCCTTACCGCAGCTATTGCGCTTGAGGATGGAGGTGAGTTCGACCGGCGGATGGCCTTCTTCCTTCATGCGGCCAAGACGCAGGCAGCCCTGCAGGCCGAGCGTGATCTCGGTCACCATGTCGGCAAGCTTCTTCTGGATCAGCTGATTGGCGGCAAGGGGACGGCCGAACTGCTTGCGGTCGAGCACATACTGGCGTGCCTTGGCATAGCAATCCTCCGCCGCGCCGAGCGCACCCCAGGCAATGCCGAAGCGTGCGGAGTTGAGGCAGGTGAAGGGGCCCTTGAGGCCGGATACGTTCGGCATCAGGTTTTCTTCCGGCACGAAGACATTCTCCATCACGACTTCGCCGGTGATAGATGCGCGCAGCCCCACCTTGCCGTGGATGGCGGGCGCGGAAAGGCCTTTCCAGCCCTTTTCGAGGATGAAGCCGCGGATGAGGCCATCCTCGGTCTTAGCCCAGACGACAAAGACATCGGCGATCGGCGCGTTCGAAATCCAGGTCTTGGCGCCGGTGAGGCTGTAGCCGCCATCGACCTTCTTTGCACGGGTGACCATCGAGCCGGGATCGGAGCCGTGGTTCGGTTCGGTGAGGCCGAAGCAGCCGATCCATTCACCGGTCGCGAGCTTCGGCAGGTACTTCTGTTTCTGTGCATCCGACCCGAAGGTTTCGATCGGCACCATGACCAAGGAAGACTGAACGCTCATCATCGAGCGATAGCCGCTATCGACACGTTCGACTTCGCGGGCGATGAGACCATAGGCAACGTAGCTCAGGCCGGCGCCGCCATATTCCGGCGAGATTGTTGGGCCGAGCAGGCCGAGCTCACCCATTTCGCGGAAGATCGCCGGATCGGTTTTTTCGTGGCGGAAGGCTTCCAGCACGCGGGGTGCGAGCTTTTCCTGCGCGTAGGAATGCGCGGTATCCAGCACCATTCGCTCGTCGTCGCTCAGCTGCTCCGTCAGCCGGAACGGGTCGGCCCAGTCGAAAATCTCGCGGCTCATGTGCATATCTCCCTTTGGAGCGGTTCAGTTTTACAGAGCGACTGAACCGCTCAATTTGTTTGTTCTACGCAATTCCGGACGGAAAACCGTTTCACACAATTCCTGGAATTGCTCTATGCCTTCAAAAGTTCGCGCGCGACGATGAGTTTCTGAACTTCGGTCGCACCTTCATAGATGCGAAGCGCGCGGATCTCCCGATAGAGTTTTTCCGTTATCTCGCCCGATTTCACGCCGCGCCCGCCAAAGAGCTGAACGGCGCGGTCGATGACGTTCTGCGCGGTTTCCGTCGCCGTCATCTTCGCCATGGCCGCCTCGCGCGTCGTCGGCAACCGCTGCACGTCGCGGCGCCAAGCTGCCCGATAGGTGAGCAGCGCCGCCGCGTCGATGCCGGTCGCCATATCGCCGAGGGCGGCCTGCGTCAACTGAAGGTCGGCAAGAGTGGCACCGAACATCGGGCGCGACCGCGCGTGGGCAAGCGATTCATCGAGCGCGCGGCGGGCAAAGCCGAGGCCGGCAGCCGCCACCGAGGCGCGGAAAATATCGAGCGTGCGCATGGCGATCTTGAAGCCTTCGCCCGGTGCGCCGAGGCGGCGCGAAGCAGGAATGCGGCAATTGTCGAAACGGATCGTCGCCAGCGGATGCGGCGCAATGACCTCGATGCGTTCGGCAATCGAGAAGCCGGGATCGTCGGCAAAGACGATGAAGGCCGAAATGCCGCGTGTTCCAGGCGCTTCGCCAGTGCGCGCGAAGACGGTGTAGACGTCGGCTATGCCGCCATTGGAAATCCAGGTCTTCTCGCCGTCGAGAACATAGTGGTCGCCGTCGAGGCGTGCGGCGCAGCTCATCGCGGCCACATCGGAGCCGGCGTCCTTTTCCGATAGCGCGAAGGCGGCGAGCCAGTCACCCGAGCGTACCTTGGGCAACACGGCGGCCCGCAATTCGGGCGAGCCGGAGAGGCCGATGGCGCCGGTGCCGAGCCCCTGCATGGCAAAGGCAAAATCGGCAAGGCCGTCATGCCAGGCCAGCGTTTCGCGGGCGAGGCAGACCATGCGGGAATCGATCAGCGGTTCGCTATCGGAAGATCCAGTGGCGGCGGTGAGAAGCCCGGCTTCGCCCAGCGCCTTGACCAGCTTCCGGCATGCGCCATCGACATCGGCGTGACCGATCGAGGCCATGGCGGCGGACCTGGCGAAGGCATCGACTTCGGTCGCGAAACGGTGATGGCGCTCTTCGAAGAAGGGCCACTCCAAATGATCGCGGGTCGGGCCGGCGAGGCTACTTGCCGTGGACATCCTCTTAATCCCCCTGGAATTCCGGCCGGCGCTTAGCGGCGAAAGCCTCGAAGGCGCGGCGGAAATCCTGCGTTGCCATGCAGATCGCCTGCGCCTGCGCCTCGGATTCGATCATTTCGTCGATACCCATCGCCCATTCCTGGTTCAGCATGGTCTTGGTCATGCCATGGGCGAACCAGGGACCATCGGCGAGCGAACGGGCGAGCTTAACCGCTTCGCTCTCGAGGTCGGCGCTCGCGTGCAGTCCGTTATAGAAGCCCCAGGCCTGTCCTTCCGCTGCCGCCATCGAGCGGCCGGTAAAGAGAAGCTCGGCGGCACGGCCCTGGCCGACAATGCGGGGCAGGATGCCGCAAGCACCCATATCCGCACCGGCGAGGCCGACACGGGTGAAGAGGAAGGCGGTCTTTGCCTGGGGCGTCGCGAGCCGCAGATCGGAGGCCATGGCGAGGATGGCGCCAGCGCCGGCGCAGATGCCATCGACTGCCGAGATGATCGGCTGTGGACATTTGCGCATCGCCTTGACGAGATCGCCGGTCATGCGGGTGAAGGCCAGAAGCTCGGGCATCGCCATGCGGGTCAAGGGCTCGATGATCTCGAAGACATCGCCGCCGGAGGAGAAATTGCCGCCGGCGCCGGTCAACACGATGGCGCGGATATCCGATGCATAGGCTAGATCGCGGAAGAGATCGCGCAGCTCGGCATAGCTGTCGAAGGTCAGCGGGTTCTTACGTTCCGGGCGGTTGAGGCGGATGGTGGCGACGCGGCCATCTTCACTGACATCCCAGAGGAAGTGCTCAGGCTTGTAATCCTTGAGGGGCTTCAAATGCCCCTTCATCGTCATGTCCCGATCGCTCATCCCTCAAATCTCCCCACCGGCAACCGCGATTGCCTGTCCATTGATCGATGCCGCGGCCGGCGAGGCCAGCCATAGCACGGTGTCGGCGACTTCTTCCGGCGTGACGAGCCGTCCCTGCGGATTGGACTTCGTGAACTCGGCAAGGGTCTGCTCAGCCGTCCGACCGGTCTTGGCGACGATCGTCTCGATCGAGCGCTGGATGATCGGCGTGTCGGTGAAGCCGGGGCAGACAGCGTTGACGGTGATGCCGGTTTTCGCCAGTTCCAGCGCCAGCGAGCGGGTCAGGCCGACGACGCCGTGCTTGGCGGCGACGTAAGCCGAGACGTAACCATAGCCCTTCAGACCGGCCGTCGAGGCGATGTTGATGATGCGTGCGCCGTGGCCACGAGCCTTTAGGTCGGGGAGGGCAGCCTGCGTCACCACGAAAACGCCGGTGAGGTCGACGGAGAGGACATGGTTCCAAGCCTCCAGCGTCGTCTTCTCGAAAGAGGCGCTCGGCGCTTCTCCGGCATTGTTGACGAGGATATCGACCGGGCCGAACTTCTCACGCACCTTGGCAAGGCCCTGGGCAACGGCGTCGGGGCTGGTGACATCGAAGCCATCGACGACAAAAGCGTGCACGCCGATTTCGGCGGCAACCGCTTCCAGCGGCTCGCGGCGGCGACCGGCGAGACTGACGCGCGCACCCTCGGCGGCAAGCGCCTTGGCGATCGCGGCACCTATGCCGCTGCCGGCCCCGGTGACGAGGGCGTGACGGCCGCTGAGTTTGCCCGAAGTCGTCATATCTTCCTCACTTAGCCGGTGCTGCCGTGGCTGCGCGGGCAAGGTTGGTTTCATATTGCGTCTTGCCGGAAAGATATTGCTTCGGCCAGGGAATGGAAGTCAGCCCGATCTTGGCGGCTTCGTGCAGTGACCAGGCGGGGTCCGCCAGATGCGGGCGGGCAATGGCGCAAAGATCGGCGCGGCCCGCCGCAATGATCGAATTGGCGTGATCGGCCTCGGAGATTGCACCGACGGCGATCGTCGGGATGCCGATCTCATTGCGGATCTTGTCGGAGAAGGGCGTCTGGAACAGGCGGCCGTAAACCGGCTTTTCCTGTTTCGATACCTGGCCTGATGAGCAGTCGATCAGGTCGGCGCCCGCTTCCTTGAACATGCGCGCGAAGATGGCCGCATCTTCCGGTGTGTTACCGCCGTCAGTCCAGTCATGGCAGGAGAGGCGGATCGAGATCGGCTTGCCCGCCGGCCAGATCGCGCGCATTGCCCTGAAGATCTCCAGGGGATAGCGGGCGCGGTTTTCATGGCTGCCGCCATACTCGTCATCGCGCAGATTGGTCAGCGGCGACAGGAAGCTCGACAACAGATAGCCGTGGGCGCAATGCAATTCCAGCCAATCGGCGCCAGTCTCGACCGCCAGTTCGGTCGAGCGGATGAAGTCGGCCTTGACGCGCTCCATATCGGCGCGATCCATGGTCTTCGGCACTTGACTGTTCTTGAGATAAGGGATTGAGGATGCCGAAACCAGCGGCCACCCGCCTTCGGCAAGCGGCTGATCGATGCCTTCCCAGGCAAGTTTCGTCGCACCCTTACGGCCGGCATGGCCGAGCTGGATGCCGACCTTGGCGGCGCTGTTCATGTGAACGAAGTCGATGAGCCGCTTCCACTGCGCCACCTGCTCTTCGTTCCAGAGGCCGAGGCATCCGGGCGTGATGCGGGCATCGGGCGTGACGCAGGTCATTTCCGCGAAGATCAGCCCTGCGCCGCCAAGGGCGCGAGAGCCGAGATGGACGATATGGAAATCGTTCATCACGCCGTCTTCAGCCGAGTACATGGCCATCGGCGAGACCACGATACGGTTGACGAGCTGGACCTCGCGCAGACGATAGGGCGTGAACATCGGCGGCAGGCAGCGGTCGTTACCGACCTCAAGGCCGGATTTTTCGGCAAACCAGCGCTCATAGCCTTCAAGCCAGGTCTTGTCGCGCAATCGAAGATTTTCGTGGCTGATGCGCTGGGAGCGCGTCAACATCGAATACATGAATTGCGGCGGCTCGAGCGTATCGGCATAGCGGCGGCCGACGACTTCGAACCATTCCATCGCATTGCGGGCGGCGTTCTGGATGCGGGCGACGTCGACGCGGCGGATTTCTTCATAGGTCTCGAGGACTGCCGGGATTTTGTCCTTCTCGTGCCCGTGGATCTGGAACTGGCGGGTGAGCTCGATGGCATCGTCAATGGCAAGCTTGGTGCCGGAGCCGATCGCGAAATGTGCGGTATGGGCGGCATCACCCATCAGCACGACATGGGAGTTGCCGTTGAAATGGCTCCACTTGCCGCAGATCAGGCGGTTGAAATTCAGCCAGGCCGAACCGCGGATATGGCGGGCATTGGTCATCAGCGAAGCGCCTTCGAGCACTTCGGAAAACAGGTTTTCGCAGAAGGCGATGGAGCCGTCCTGATCCATCTTGTCAAGGCCGTGGGCGAGATAGGCTTCTTCCGTCGTCTCGACGATGAAGGTCGAGGTCTTGTCGTCGAACTTGTAGATATGCGCCTGGAACCAGCCGTGATCGGTGCGGCGGAAATCGAAGGTGAAGGCGTCGAAAAGCTTGTTGGTGCCGAGCCAGATATAGCGGTTCGGCCGCGTGATCATGTCAGGCTGAAAGATCTCCGGATAATGATTGCGGATCTTGGAATTGAGGCCGTCGGAACCGATGACCAGATCGGCATCCGGATAGTCGAGATCGGAATTGACGTCCGTTTCGAAGATAAGCTCCACGCCGAGCGCCTCGCAGCGGCGCTGCAGGATGTTCAAAAGCTTCTTGCGGCCGATGCCGACGAAGCCGTGGCCCGATGTGCGCTGGCGCGTGCCCTTGAAGAGGACTTCGATATCGTCCCAATGGTTAAAGGCGTCCTCGATTTCGGCGGCACTTTCCGGGTCCCATTCCCGCATCGAAACCATGGTCGCATCGGAAAAGACGACACCCCAGCCGAAAGTATCATAGGGGCGGTTGCGCTCGACGACGCGGATGGAGTGCTCGGGATGGAGCTTCTTCATCAGAAGCGCGAAGTAAAGCCCTGCGGGGCCGCCGCCGATACAGACGATGCGCATCGCTTTTCCCTCCTCGTCAGACCGAAGCCGACCTCAAAATCATTTAAACTTAAAATATCTTGTCGATGCCATTCGTCAAGGCTTTTCCTGTTCGGATTTGCGGAGGGCTGATGGTCATAACATCGTGAAAATTGAGAATTTTCTTTCTAAATCAATGGGAATTTAAAAATAGTTTATACTTAAAATTTCTTGCTTGAACATTGCGGGCTTCGGTGCGATCTTTTTTAGCAACGCCACATGCGCCGCGGGGAAACGGCTGTCGTGGCGATTGATCGACAAGAATGCGGGAGCAAGGCGATGCTGGGACCAACCGGTCATACCGATACATTCACGCGAGACAATCTGCCGCCTTTCGACGAATGGCCCGAGCTACGGATGGAGGGTTTCGACTATCCGGAATGGCTGAATGCCGGCTTCGAACTCAGCGACCGGATGGTGGAGAAGGGTTTCGCCGATCACGTTGCCCTGATCGGCAACGGCCGCCGCCGCACCTACAAGGAGCTGGCGGACTGGACCAACCGCATCGCGCACGCGCTCGTCGAGAACTTCGGCGTCAAGCCCGGCAATCGCGTTCTCATCCGCTCCGGCAACAATCCCGCCATGATCGCCTGCTGGCTGGCGGTGACGAAGGTCGGCGCTGTTGCCGTCAATACGATGCCGATGCTGCGGGCAGGCGAGCTTTCGAAGATCATCGACAAGGCGGAAATCTCGTTTGCGCTTTGCGATACAAGGCTGCTGGAAGAGCTTGTCACTGCGGCCAAGGACAGCCAGTTTTTGAAGCAGGTTGTCGGCTTCGACGGCACCGCCAACCACGATGCGGAACTCGACCGCATTGCGCTCAACAAGCCCGTTCGCTTCGAGCCGGTGAAGACCGGGCGGGATGATGTGGCGCTGCTCGGTTTCACCTCCGGATCGACGGGCGTGCCCAAGGCGACCATGCATTTCCATCGCGATATCCTGATTATCGCCGATGCCTATGCCAAGGAAGTGCTGCAGGTGACGCCGGATGACGTCTTCATCGGCTCGCCACCGATTGCCTTCACCTTCGGACTCGGAGGTCTGGTCATCTTCCCCTTGCGCTTCGGCGCATCGACGGCGCTGCTGGAAAACGCTTCGCCGAAGAACATGGTCGAGATCATCCAGGAATATGGAGCGACCATCAGCTTCACCGCACCGACGGCCTATCGTGCCATGCTGGCGGCGATGGAGGAGGGGGCGGATCTGTCTTCGCTTCGCATTGCCGTTTCCGCCGGCGAGACGCTGCCGGGGCCGATTTTTGAGGAATGGACGCGCAAGACCGGCAAGCCGATCCTCGACGGCATCGGCTCGACCGAGATGCTGCATATCTTCATCTCCAATCATCTCTCCGACGCCAAGCCGAATTGCACGGGCAAGCCGCTGAAGGGCTATGAGGCCCGTGTCGTCGATGACGGGATGAACGAGGTTCCGCGCGGGACCATCGGCAAACTCGTCGTTCGCGGGCCGATCGGCTGCCGTTATCTCGCCGACCACAGGCAGGCCGATTACGTGCGAGATGGCTGGAACCTGACGGGCGACAGCTTCATTCAGGATGAGGACGGTTATTTCCATTTCGCCGCCCGTTCCGACGACATCATTCTTTCGGCCGGTTACAATATTGCCGGGCCGGAAGTCGAGGCAGCCCTTCTTTCGCATGCCGACGTGCTCGAATGCGCTGTGATCGGCAAACCGGACGAGGAACGGGGTTATATCGTGCAGGCGCATGTCGTGCTGGTGCCTGGGGTCACAGGGTCGGATCTACTGGCTAAGGCGCTGCAGGATCACGTCAAGGCCGTCATCGCGCCTTATAAATATCCGCGCTCCATCGTCTTCGTCGACGCTTTGCCGAAGACAGAATCCGGCAAGATACAGCGCTTCCGCCTGCGGAACTAGGAATGCCGCAAGGCGAACGTCATGACGCGTTGATTTATTTGCCCGGATCTTTCGGGCTCCACAGCACGGTTTCGGCGTCCTTTTCGTAAGCCATGCCCTTGGGGTAGCTGATAGCCTCGAACTGCAGGCCCCAGGGTGCCTGGAAATAGAGGATCGAGTGGCCAGCTGCTGGACCGTCTGTAATGTACAATGGCCCTAAGCGCGTCGCAACGTTTCTGCTGTTCAGATAAGCTTTTGCGGCGTCGATATCGTCGACATAAAGCGAGATGTGAAACGCGCCGATATCGCTGTTCTTCTGCTTGAGGTCCCGCTGATCGGGCGCCGAATATTCGAACAGTTCGATGTTCGATCCGAAACCGCATCGCACCTGGGTTATCTGCTTGATTTCAGCCTTGGGATCGACACCAAGCAAATCGGTCATGAATGTGCCCGTATCATCGGCAAACGGGCCGAACGACATAACGACCTCGCAGCCGAGCACGTTTTCGAAGAAATCGACCGCCTGCTTCATATCCGACACCGTCAGTCCTGTATGGTCGTGGCCACGAAGACCGGGCAAGCCCGTGGTTTTTGTTGCTGCTGAAACAGGATCCGTCATAGGGTCTTTCCTTTCCATATGCCGATGTTGTTGCAGTCTCGCTAACACCTGCAGCACAATTAATAACCTTTACGCAACGGGCGCTTCTTCCATCAGGTTTTCGCGACCAAGCCAGTGCGGGTCGACTTCCGGCAGGGGAATGGCGTCGAGCAGCATGCGGGTATAGGCGGAGGCGGGTGCGGTGAAGACGCGCTCGCAATCGCCTTCTTCTTCGACGCGACCGTGGCGCATGACATAGACGCGGTCGCAGACGGCGCGAATGACGGAAAGATCATGGCTGATGAAGGCCATCGAGAGGCCAAGATCGCGCGAAAGTTCCTTCAGCAGATTGAGAACCTGTGCCTGCGTCGACACATCGAGGCCGGAGACGATCTCGTCGGCGAGCACGAAATCCGGCTTCAGCAGAGCCGCGCGCGCGATGCCGATGCGCTGGCGCTGGCCGCCCGAGAGCTCATGCGGATTGCGGTCGAGGCAGGCCTGCGGCAGTGTCACGCGTTCGAGGATTTTGGCGACGTGGCGCTCTGCCTCTTTTCTGTCCGAAGCCAGCCTGTGCAGCAGCAGTGGCTCGACGAGGATGCGGCGGATCGTGTGGCGCGGATTGAGCGAGGCCATCGGGTCCTGGAAGATCATCTGCATACGACGACGCAGCGGCCGCATCTCTGAATCGGGCAGATGCGTGATGTCTCGGCCGTCGAAATGAATGCTGCCTGCTGTCACATCGATCAGCCGCAGCAGGGCGCGGCCGAGCGTCGTCTTGCCCGAGCCGCTTTCACCGACAATGCCAATCGTTTCGCCACGACGGATATCTATGTCGACACCGTGCAGCACCTTGATGCCCAGGCCAGATGGGCCGAAAAGATGCCGCCTGGCGCCATACGTAACCTCGATGCCTCTGGCCGAAAGGAGAGTATCGGAAACGCTCATCGGCTTCCCTCCGGGATGCCGATCTCGCGACGCAATTGTTCGAAAACGGCTTGCGGCACCGGCGTCAGCCCGGCATCCGGCCGGTCGTAGCGCGGCCCGGCCGATATCAAGGATTTTGTATAGATGTGCTGAGGATGCGCCAGCACGTCGCTCGTGCGCCCCTCTTCGATCACCTTGCCGGCGTAAAGCAGGGTCACACTGTCGCAGATCTGGGCGACGACGCCGAGATCATGCGTGACGAAGATGACGGCGGTGCCGTGCGCTTCCTGCAGGCCGCGGATCAGCCGCAGGATCTGCTTCTGCACGGTGACGTCGAGCGCCGTGGTCGGCTCGTCGGCGACGACCAATTTCGGCTCGAGAGCGAAGGCGGCGGCGATCAAGATGCGCTGGCGCATGCCGCCCGACAATTCGTGGGGATAGGCGCGCAATACACGCTCGGGATCGCGAATATGCACTTCTTCCAGCAGCTTCAGCGCACGCTGGCGGGCGTCGCCTGATGACATGCCCCGCTTCAACCGTAGTCCGTCGGTCAACTGGGCCTCGATGCGGCGACCGGGATTGAGTGCCGTCTGCGGGTCCTGCGGGATCAGCGAGATCTCGCTGCCCATGATGTCTCGCAATTCCTTGGCGGAAAGCGTGAGTAGATCGCGGTTTTCGAACAGGATCGAGCCGTTCGTGACGCGGACGCCGCGCGGCAGGATGCCGAGCAGGGCCTTGGCGATGGTCGATTTTCCGGCGCCACTTTCGCCGACGAGCCCGCGCACTTCGCCGCGTTCCAACGTCAGGGAAACATCGCGCAGGATCGGTGCGCCGCCGTCGCGGTCGGATACGGCGTTGAGGCCGGTAATGGAGAGGAGTGGAGATGTCATCGGCGCATTACCGGATCGAGGGCGCGGCGCAGGCCGTCGCCGAGTTGATTGAAGGCAAGCACCGTCGCAAAGAGCGCGATCAGCGGCACGACCAGCACCCACCAGCCCTGATAGATCATCTGCCGACCCTCGGCGATCATGCCGCCCCAGGTCGGCGTATCGGATGCGACCGACAGGCCGACAAAGGACAGGATGGCTTCGACGATGACGGCAATTCCCATTTCCAGGCTGACGAGGGCGATCAGCACCGGCGTTACATTGGGCAGGATTTCGCTGAAGAGGATTCTCACTCGTGAAAAACCGATCGTGTGGGCAGCGGTCACATAATCCATCCGCGCCTGCGCCTGTGTTTCCGAGCGCACGACGCGACAGAAGCGTGTCCAGTCGATGATGACGATGGCCGCGATGACCGAATGCACGCCGGAGCCGAAGACGGCGACGAGGAGGATCGACAGCAATACAGGCGGAAACGCCATCCAGATATCGACGAGGCGGGAGATCACCTTGTCGATCCAGCCGCCGTACCAGCCGGCGAGAAGGCCGAGCAGCGTGCCGATGAACGCCGCGAGCCCGGCCGCGACGAAGGCGACCGTAAGCGCGATGCGCGTGCCGAAGATGGCGCGGGAGAGCACATCGCGGCCGAGATCGTCCGTGCCCAGCAGAAAGCCGGGATCGGAGCCTTCGATCCATGCCGGCGGCAGAGTGCCGGACATCAGATCCTGCTCCAGCGGGTCCTTCGGCGCGATATAGGGCGCGAAGATCGCGAGGATGAGGAGAATGAGAACAAAGCCGCCGCTGAAGATCACCTTCGGCTCGGACAGCAGCGCCCGGATGCGTTTCGCGATTTTGGAGGGCGGGCGCCGTATGGCGGGCGAGGTGACGTCAGCCATGCGCGAGCCTCGGATTGAAGGCCGCGACGAGAAGGTCGACCGCCAGATTGACGAGAATGAAGAGGGCGCTGAAGACCAGTACCAGTCCCTGGATCAGCGGCAGGTCGCGGTTGATGACGGCATCGATCGCCATGTTGCCAATGCCAGGATAGGCGAAGATGCGCTCGACGATGACGCTGCCGCCGATCAGGAAGGTGAATTGCACGCCGGTGAGCGCGATCGTCGGGCCTACGGCATTGCGCAGCGCCTCCTGCAGCACCAGTCGCAGCTCTGACATTCCTTTCAATTTGGCGAGCAGGATATAGTCCTGCACCATGGCCTCGGAGAGTGCGGCCTTCAGCACGCGGGCGATGATGGCGGCCAGCGGCAGACCGAGCGCCAGGACCGGCATGACCATATGGGCGCAGATATCGGCGAAGATACCGAAGCGAAGCGTCAGCAGGCTTTCAATAAGGTAGAAGGGGGTCGCGAATTGTGCGTCGATGCTCGGATCGATGCGTCCGGAGAGCGGGAAAAGCGGAAAAAGAACGCCGAGGACCAACACAAGAGCTAGCGCCCAGACGAAATCCGGAACCGCCAGGAAAAGACCGTTCAAGCTATCGATCATAGGCTCGAAAATCGTGCGGCGGGCAAGCGTGCCGATGATGGCGACCGCGCTGCCGAGAAGAATAGCCAACGCCAACGCGGCAAAGGCAAGCTCCAGCGTTGCGGGGAGGCGCTCGCCGAGCAGGGAGAGCACATCGCGCTTCAAGGAAATCGATGTCCCAAAATCGCCCGTCAGAACCGCTTTCAGCCAGAGCCAGAATTGCATGGTCAGGCTCGCATCGAGACCGTAATGGGCGCGCAGTGCGGCGATATCGGCAGGGCTTGCGCCCGGCGAGATCATCATCGCGATCGGATCTCCGGGTACGACGCGCAGCAGGACGAAGACAATCACCGCCACGCCGAAGAGGGTGATTGCGGCCATGATGAGGCGGTTCAATATGGAGACTGCTATCATGCGTTATGAGTTCCGATCGCATGTGCTGACTGTAACATGGAGAGTACAGGCCCCTCATCCGGCCTATCGGCCACCTTCTTCCCGTTTTGACGGGGAGAAGGGGATAGAAGCACCCGGAGCCTTCCTTCCGACCGTTTTTCCAGACGAGGGTACAGAGGTCGCCCCCTCTCCCCGTCAGAACGGGGAGTGGGCTAGGGTGAGGGGCAGCCACATACTCAAAGCCTGATGCATCAAGCCTTCGAAACGAGCGTCGGCTGCAGGGCGCCGGAGACATTCGGCGTGACCTTGAGGCTCGATTTGTAGACGATCGGCTGGGCATATTGCAGCAGCGGGATCACATAACCCTGCTCGGCAATATATTTGATCGCCGCCTTCCAGCCGGCAATGCGCTTCGTTTCGTCCTTTTCCACCCAGAGCGGTCCCAGCATGTCGTCGACATCCTTGGTCTTCCAGGCAGAGTGCGGCGAGGGTCCGAACATGGCGAAGCCGGTCGATGTCGTCGGATCGCCGATGGCGTTGCCCCAGTTGTAAAAGGCGGCCGGTCCGAGCTGGTGGGCGGCGCGCAGTTCGTAGTGCTTGGCGATTTCGTAGACTTCGATTTCAGCCTCAATGCCGACCTTACGCCACATGCCGACGATCGCCTGGATCATCTCGTAATCCTTCGGCTTGAAGCCGCGGGTCGTCTTGATGGTGAATTTCACCGGCTTTTCCGGCGAATAGCCGCTGGCGGCCAGGAGCTTCTTGGCCTGCTCCGGATCGTAAGGGGTTTTGACGGAGGCGTCGTAGGCCTCATATTCCGGCGCTTCCAGCGTCGATAGCGGCTTGCCGTAGCCGCGCAGCAGCCGCTTAATGATCGCTTCCTTGTCGATCGCCATATTGGCGGCAAGACGGACGTTCTTATCGAGCATCGGGTCGACATTGCTGATGAAGATCATGCCGATGTCGGAGATGGGGGTGGCGACGCCGGCGAGACCTGACTTCTTCTTCAGCCGGTCGAAATCCTCATAGGGTATTTCCAGCGTCACGTCGGATGAACCGGACTCGATTTCGGCCACGCGGCTCGTCGTATCCGGTACGAACTTGAAGATGACAGTGTCGAAGGCGGGCTTGCCGCCGAAATAGTTCGGGTTTGCCTTCAGGCGCAGATAGGAATTGCCCTCATAGGCGTCGACCATATAGGGGCCAGTGCCGATCGGCTTCTTTTCGAAGCCCTGCGCGCCTACCTTGGTGTAATAGTCCTTCGGCAGGACGTAGCCGGTGAGGAAGGCCATCCATTTGAAATAGGTCGGCTCGAAGCGAACGACATCGCCAGTGATGCGGTTGCCTTCCACCTTGTAATTATTGGCGGTCGACCAGATGAACTGGATCGGGTTGCCGGTGTCCTGCTTGGCGGCGCGCTCCAGCGACCAGACGATGTCGTCGGGTGTAAACTTGGAGCCGTCATGCCAGGTCACCCCTTCGCGGACATCCATCCAGACCTTTGTCTTGTCGTCGTTCCAGCCCCAGGCCGTCAACAGGCCCGGCTGGAATTTCAGGTCCGGTCCCTGGCCGATATACTGGTCGAAGACCGAGCGGTAGATTGCCTGGATCGTCGGGTTGACGGCGGATGGGCCTGTCGTCGGATCGAAAGAAGGCAAATTGACGTTGAAGGCGATGGTCAGCGTGCCGGCTTCCGCTGCTTCGACAGGCGTCCTGCCGGCTAAAATCCCAGTCATGAATGCGGCCGCGCCGAGGCTGAGTGCCTCGCGCCGAGTAAGCTTAGTCATGGTCACTCCGTTCCCCTGTTAAGCGGCAGAAAAGCATGACGCCCAACTGCTGCTGGCGATTTATTGTCGGAATGCTTTAATCTTAAAATACATATTTTGGAGCGGCAAGCGCTTTCTCTAGTGCTTGTAAAGAATCCGATGCTTTTTTGGCATCCATATTAAATGCGTACGCATATATCTGCGCTGCAATCCGGGGAGCGAAAATTCCGATGTGGAAGAAGTAAGGCAATGGCTCGCCGCTTCGAACTTACTCCATCGAGCCGGATTTCATATTTGTTCGTTGACAGTTCAATGAAGTTCAAAATATGATTTTGCAAATGATTTAAAACAAGCCCACAAGGGCAAAGGGGTAACGTCATGGCCGAGCGATCGTTTGCGCGCGAGGTCGAGGATCTGAAGCTCGGGGAAGGCGACATCTTCCGCGGCGAGGGTATTCTCGCGATCACCAAGGCACTTCTGCAATCCGGTGTTTCCTATGTCGGCGGCTATCAGGGCTCGCCGATTTCCCATCTCATGGATGTATTGGCCGACGCCAAGGATGTGATGCAGGATCTGGGCGTCCACTTCGAGACATCAGCCTCGGAAGCGGCTGCGGCCGCCATGCTGTCTGCCTCCGTCATGTATCCGGTGCGCGGCGCCGTCACCTGGAAATCGACGGCCGGTACCAATGTCGCCTCCGATGCGCTTTCCAACCTGTCTTCGGGCGGGGTCACGGGCGGCGCACTGATCATCATCGGTGAGGATTACGGCGAAGGCTCCTCCATCATGCAGGAGCGCAGCCATGCCTATGCGATGAAATCACAGATGTGGCTGCTCAATCCGCGCCCGAACCTGCCGTCGATCGTGCAGGCGGTGGAAGAGGGCTTTGAGCTTTCGGAAGTCTCGAACACGCCGGTCATGCTGCAGGTCGGCATCCGCAGCTGTCATGTGCACGGCCAGTTCGTCGCCAAGGATAACAAGCGACCGCCCTATACGCTGAAGCAGGCGCTGGAAAATCCTGTTCGCGACGTCAACCGCATCGTGCTGCCGCCGGCATCCTTCCTGCATGAGAAGGAGAAGCTGGAGAAGCGTTGGCCTGCTGCGGTCGATTTCATCAGGAAGCGGCAGCTCAACGAGTATTTCGGACCCTCCGAGGGTGATGTCGGCATCATCCTGCTCGGCGGCATGTATAATGGCGTGCTGCGCGCACTGCAGCAGCTCGGACTTGCCGATGTCTACGGCAATTCCGCCGTACCGCTTTACGTCCTCAACGTCGCCTATCCGCTTGTTGACGACCAGATCGCCGAATTCTGCGCCAGCAAGAAGGCGGTGCTGATGGTCGAGGAGGGGGCGCCCGAATATATCGAGCAGTCCCTGAACACCATCCTGCGCCGCCGCGATATTCAGACCAAGGTCGCGGGCAAGGACGTGCTGCCGATGGGCGGCGAATATACCGCGCCGGTGCTGATGAAGGGCATTAAGAATTTCCTCGAAGTCCATCAGCGCGTGCTGCTCGGCAACCAGCCGCCGCTGCCGGACCCGACACCTATCCTCAACGATCCCAAGATCAAGGCGCTCGCCGAAGTCGTGCCGCCGCGGCCACCGGGTTTCTGCATCGGCTGTCCCGAGCGGCCGATCTTCGCTGCCATGAAGATGGTGGAGAGCGAACTCGGCCAGCATCACATATCAGGCGACATCGGTTGCCACCTCTTCTCGATCCTGCCGCCCTTCAATATCGGCAGCACGACCATGGGCTACGGGCTCGGGCCGGCGGCCGCTTCGGCCTTCAATGTCGCGGCGGATAAGCGCGTGATCTCCGTCATGGGCGATGGCGGCTTCTGGCACAACGGCCTGGCGACCTCTGTCGGTAATGCCGTCTTCAACAAGCAGGATGGTGTCATCCTCGTCGTCGACAACTATTATTCGGCAGCGACGGGCGGGCAGGACATACCGTCGTCGCGTGCGCTCAACCCACGCCGCAAGACCAACAATTCCATCGTCAATGCCGTCAAGGGCATTGGTGCGACCTGGGTGCGCCAGATCGACCGGACCTATGATGTCGCCAAGATGCGCGATACGCTGCGCGAGGCCCTGACCTCGAAGGAGCCGGGGCCGAAGATTATCGTCGCTTCCTCGGAGTGCATGCTCAACAAGCAGCGTCGCGTGAAGCCGCAATTCGCCAAGGCGGTGAAGGACGGCAAGCGTATGGTCAAGGAGCGCTTCGGCGTCGATGAGGATGTCTGCACCGGCGATCACGCCTGCATCCGCCTTTCCGGCTGTCCTTCACTGTCGGTCAAGCATACCGACGATCCGCTGAAGGACGATCCGGTGGCGGCGATCGATAATAATTGCGTCGGCTGCGGCAATTGCGGCGAGGTTTCCGAGGCGGCGGTGCTTTGTCCCTCCTTTTATCGTGCCGATATCATCCATAACCCTACGGGTTGGGATCGCTTCGTCGCTCGCATGCGCTCGAGCATCATCGGCTGGCTGCAGGCGCGTCGCCGCGCCGGCCGCATCGTCTTCGCAGATTGAGAGGGCGATATGAACGAGCATGTGAGCATGAGCGATCTCGGCGCCAACAGGCTTTCGACAGACAAGCCGCTGTCGCTTGCCATCCTCGCCATGGGCGGGCAGGGCGGCGGCGTCCTGGCCGACTGGATCGTCGGCCTTGCCGAAGCCGAAGGCTGGATGGCCCAGACGACGTCTGTGCCGGGCGTTGCCCAGCGCACGGGCGCGACGATCTATTATATCGAGATGCTGCCGGCGAAGGATGGTCACGAGCCAATCTTCTCTCTGATGCCGACGCCTGGTGATGTCGATGTCGTCATGGCGGCGGAGCTGATGGAGGCTGGCCGTTCGGTGCTGCGCGGCCTCGTCACGCCGGACAAGACGCTGCTGATCGCCTCGACGCACCGCTCCTTTGCCGTTGCGGAAAAGGAAAAGCCGGGCGATGGCATCGGCAATGCCGAGGTGGTGGTCGATGCTACGGATTTTGCCGCCAAGCGCACCATCGCTTTCGACATGGAAACGATGGCCGTCAGGAACGGCAGCGTGATTTCGGCCTCCATGTTCGGCGCTTTGGCCGGCTCGGGTGCACTGCCGTTCGGCAAGCAGGCTTTCGAGGCGATGATCCGCGCCGGCGGCAAGGGTATCGAGCCCAGCCTGAAGGCGTTCAATGCCGCCTTCGACAGGGTCAAGGAAAAGCCGCGCGATGCGGTTTCCGCGACGCCGCCGAAGCATTTCGATGCGCTGCCTGAAACCGCCGGTCATCCGGCGCTGGACCGGCTTGTTAATCGCATCCGATCCGAATTTCCCGAAGTTGCCTGGCCGCTGCTGTTTGCCGGTGTCAAGAAGCTGACCGATTATCAGGATCCGGCCTATACCGATGAATATCTGTGCCGTGTCGCGGCACTTCATGCGCTGGATCGAAAGGCTGGCGGCGCGAATAAGGATTTCGCCTTCACCGTGCAGGCGGCGAAATATGTCGCGGTCGCTATGGCTTACGATGATGTCATCCGCGTTGCCGATCTGAAGGTGCGTAGCTCGCGTTTCGAGCGCGTCCGTAAGGAAGTCGGCGCCAAGGACGACCAGATCGTTTACATGACCGAATACATGCATCCGCGCATGGATGAGGTCTGCGGCACGATGCCGAAGGCGATGGGCCTATGGATAGAAAACAGGCCGCGGCTGTTTGCCCGGCTGAACCGCTTCGTCAATAAGGGGCGGCGCGTTCAGACCGGCACGCTGTTCTGGTTCCTCGGCCTTTACATGGTCTCGGCGCTGCGCCGTATCCGTCGCGGCACGCTGCGGCACGCACGCGAGGTGGAACATCGCGAGGCTTGGCTTGCGGCGGCCTCCAACCTGCTGGCCGCGAATTACGATCTCGCCGTCGAGGTGCTCGGCAACCGCCGCCTCGTCAAAGGCTATTCCGATACGCATGCGCGCGGGCTTTCCAAGTTCGATCGCGTCATGTCGGCGCTGCCGCTTCTTCGCGACCGCGAGGATGGAGCTGCGTGGATGCGGCGGTTGCGGCAAGCGGCATTGCTGGACGAGAAGGGGACGGCGCTCGATGGCGCTTTGAAGACTATGGAGACGCTGTGAGGTTGCTGAGAGCATAAGCCGCTCAGATTTCATGCTTCCTGATATTGTGCAGCACCTTGTGCAGGGTCGAGATGAAGGTGCGATATTCGGCCTCGTCGACGCCGTCGAACATTTGTAGGAAGAGGTCGTACATGGTCGGCCACACCTTCTCGAAGGCGGCGCGGCCTTCCTCGGTGATGGAGACATCGCGGATGCGCATGTCTTCGGCGCGGGGCTGGCGGCGGATGTAACCCTGTTGTTCGAGCGAGTCCAAAGTGCGGCTCATCGTCGATTGCTCGGTCACGGCGAAGACGGAGAGCTCGTTGATGGTGACGCTGGAGGAGACGCTGAGGACGGCAAGCGCACGCATCTTGGCGGTCGTCATATCGTATTCGCGCAGCTCTTCCGAAAGATTGGCGTTCCAACGCGCCATCAGCCGGTTCATGAGATAGGGCGCGAAGTGATTGAGGCCGATTTCGCCCATGGTCGGGCGCTTCGCGTTCTCATCCCGCGTGCGCCTCAAAACGGTGCCTGAAAACCGTTCCTCCATCGACGAAACTCCTCCTTCGGAAACGTGTTACTTCAGTGATGATGCGAGCAGGAAGCCGGAGCCCCCACCAAGGCCCGCACCGGGATGCGCCGATGCGCCGATGTGGTAAAGGCCTGATATGTGGGTGCGGTGGTTAACAGATGACTTGAAGGGACGCCAGATGAAAAGCTGGTCGATGCCGCAATAGCCGCCATAGGGGTCGCCACCAACCAAGTTCACGTTCATCGCTTCCAGGTCGCCAGGAGAATAGGTGCGGCGCGCGAGTTTTATGCCGGAGAAGTTCTCGATATGGCTGGATAGAAGCGCCTCTATGCGGTCGGCATAGCGCTCGCGCACCTCTTCCGTCCAGCGGCCGTCTCTTGGCGTTTCAATCTCGCCGGCGGCATCGCCCTTGATATGGCGTGGCGCTTCGGGAAGCTGCAGCCAGAGGATCGACTTTCCTTCCGGTGCGCGGCTGGGATCTAGCGCGACAGGCTGCCCGACGCAGACTGTAGGTTCGGCCGGCAGAAGCCCGCGTTCGCATTCATTGGCGGCGCGCGAGACGCCGTCGAGACCTGGGGTCAGGTGCAGCAGCGCCACCTTGCCGAGTTCGGCATTGGCTTTCCAGCGCGGCGGCTCGGAAAGCGCGTAGTGGATCTGCATATCGCCCTTGCCGTAGCGGTAGCTGGCAACGCCCGATTTAACTTCCGGCGGCAGCGGATCCGGCCAATCCTTCATCAGCCGCTCGTAGAGCTGGTTCGGCGTTACCGAGCAGATCACGCCGGCTTTCGCTTTCAACGTTTCGCCATTCGCAAGACGCACGCCATCGGCGCTGCGATTGTGGTCTGGAATGATGGCCGCGACATCGGCACTCACACGAATTTCACCGCCATGATCGGCAATCAATCGTTCGAAGGCCTTCAGCAGCTTCTCGGCGCCGCCCTTGACGATCGGCGCGCCACCCAATTCCAATGCAAAGCCGATCACCTTCAGCATTTCGGCGGAATAGGCGCTTTCAGGCCCGAGGCCGCAATGAAGCACCCACGGCGCCCAGAGTGCATGGATATCCTCGGACCTGTAGCTGGTTTCGAGATAGCCGCGTGCCGGCGTCAAAGCATCGCCAAACCAGGCGGCGAGCTTGCGCAGCCCGCGGTTCCAGCCCTGCTTTGCAACAGTCTTCAGGGTCGATCCTGACCATAGCGCACCGCCAAGCAGGGAAAACAGGAATGGCGCGTCGGCCGCAAGTGCTTCCATCTCACGGGAAAAGGTCTGCCCGTCGCCGGGCGACAATTTGTCGAAAGCGGCGATATTGCGCTGCCTGTTCTTGGAAAAGATCACATGCGAACCGTCGGGACGGAGCACGCCCGTGGGGAGCTCGGCATGGGCGAATTCCAGGCCTCGCGCCTCGAGATCCTTGCCGATGGCGCCATAGGCCGGCGAGGTGAGGAACAGCACCATGGTCGTTGCCATGACGTCGTGGATGAAGCCGGGCTGGGTGATCTCCTCGGTGCGCAGACAACCGCCGATGCGGTCGTTGCGCTCGAGGACGAGCACCTTGTGGCCCTTTTTGCCGAGCATGGCGGCTGCGACGAGCGCATTTATGCCGCTGCCGACGATGATGTAGTCATGATCGCCCATTGCTGCCGCCCCTCATTGGCTAGATGAACAGAAAGGAGGAGCCTACCCCAGGCTCCCGCCTCTCCAGCCTATCACGCGATCAATGCCAGTGCGCGAATTGGCGAGCCGGTGCCCTTGACGAACTTCAACGGCGCGGCGATCAGCACAGCGCCCTTGGCCGGAAGCTGGTCGAGGTTCGAGAGGCTCGCCAGACCATAGCGATTGGCCTTGTGCATGAGGTTGTGCGCCGGGAAGGGCGGGTTCATGCCACCGGCGGAACCGGCATCGGTGCCGATCGTTTCGGAACCCCAGCCGATGATACCCTTGGTGAGCAGGTATTCGATCGCTTCTGCGGTCGGGCCGGGAGAATGCGGGCCGTTTTCATCAGCGTTCAGGAAGGTTTCGGTCGAACCGTTCCGCTTGTACCAGTCTGTGCGCAGCAGCACCCAGCTGCCGGGCTCGATCGCGCCGTTCTCAGCTTCCCATTCCTTGATGCTTTCGACCGTCAGCAGATAATCAGGATTGGCGGCGGCTTCCTTGGAGCGGTCGATGACATTGACCGGCGCCACGAAGTTCTGCGGCGGGATGGTGTCGGTCGTGTTGTTCGGATTATCCTTGCCGGTAATCCAGTGGCAGGGCGCATCGAAATGTGTGCCGGTGTGCTCGCCGAGCTCCAGCCAGTTCCAGGCCCAGAACGGGCCGTCCTGGTTGTATTCCGAGATCGTATGGACCTTGACGTTCGGCGTGTTCTTGCCGAACTGTGGCGGCAGGTAGAGCACTGGAGTATCCGGACCGAGCGGTGCGGTGAGATCGACGACCTTGACGGAGCCCGAAAGCAGGGCCGAGGCGAGGCTGGCGAGTGTGGTAGCGGTCATTTTTTTGAGTTCCCCTTGTTGTTGCAGGATCCCGTGCGAAGAGCCTTTTTGCAGGGTCTTTTGTTCAGGATCAGGCATGAAATCGACATCGCCAGACGCGGGTGCCTTTCCTCCTGGCACCGGGTCCGCGTGGCGGCGGAATGAAGGGAGCCTATGTCACAATATATGATATTGCAAGCATTCGGCTGGGGTTCTCGACGCCATTTTTGACATAAAATCGGCGGCCATCATGAGTTTGTAAGCTACTGAAGTAGAACGGCATTCCTCGATGTAATTCGATGAAATGCCATCAATGGTTGCTTACGTCTCCTGTGGTTCGCGCCAACAGATACTTGAAGCTTAAAACTCAAAATGTATGCATGTGATAATAATAATCGCAAACCAAAAAGGGGCAGATGATGAGCTATGATGCGATCGTAGTGGGGGCCGGTCACAATGGCCTGGCGGCGGCAGTGCATCTGGCTTCCAAGGGCTGGAAGGTCGCCGTCATCGAGGGAAATGCGGAGCCCGGCGGTGCGGTCAAGACGCGTGAGGTGACGCTGCCCGGTTTTCGGCACGATCTGTGCGCCATGAACCTTTCGATGTTCGCCGGCTCGGCCTTCTTTGCGCAGTATAAGAACGAGCTTCTGGCCGAAGGGCTGGGCTTCGTGCCCGCCGCGGATTGCTTCGCCAGCGTCTTTCGCGACAACACCTATCTCGGCGTCAGCACCGATCTGGAAAAGACCGCGGGCGCCATCGCCGAGATCTCACCGCAGGATGCAGCCGCCTGGCGCAATATGCTCTCTACATTCGGTGCGGATGCGCCGCATATTTTCGGCTTGCTCGGCTCGCCTATGCCTTCGATGGCCGCCGCCAGGGTCGTGTGGAAGGCATGGCGCGAAAAGGGAATGGGCTGGATTTATGAGACCGCGCGCATGCTCTTTGCATCTCCACGCGATTTTCTCGATGCCCGTTTCCAGAATACGAAGCTCAAGACGATGATGGCCGCCTGGGGGCTGCATCTCGACTTCGCGCCCGACGTCGCCGGCGGTGCGCTGTTTCCCTATCTCGAATCCATGGCTAATCAGGCATTCGGCATGGTGATCGGCAAGGGCGGAGCCGATACGATCATCAAGGCGATGGCGGCCGTGCTGAAGGGCAAGGGCGGCGAGCTGATACTCGGCACGCGCGTGGACAAGATCACGACCTCGGGCGGCAAAGCGACGGGCGTTGTGCTGGCCGATGGACGACGTTACGAAGCGAAGCGTGCGGTCATCGCCAATGTCCATCCGCAGATCCTGTTCGGCAAGCTTCTGGATCAGGATCCGGCGCGCCAGGAGTTTGACGGCAAGATCAAGCGCTTCCGCGCCGGACCGGGTACGATGATGATCCATCTGGCGCTGTCGGGCCTTCCGGATTGGACGGCGGGCAAGGCGCTCCAGAATTTTGCCTATGTGCATATCGCGCCGGATCTCGAAATGATGTCGCGTGTCTATGCCGAGGCCATGGGCGGGCTGCTGCCGGCTGAACCTGCCCTGGTGGTAGGCCAACCGACAGCCATCGACCCGTCGCGCGCGCCCGACGGGCAGCATGTGCTTTGGATACAGGTGCGCGTCCTGCCGGCGGAATTCCATGGCGACGCTGCCGGTCAAATCAGCGGCGCGCGTTGGGATGAGATCAAGGATATCTATGCCGAGCGCGTTTTCGATATCGTCGAACGTTATGCGCCCGGCTTGCGCGGCAAGATATTGGGGCGCTCGGTCTTTTCGCCCGTCGACCTGGAGCGCGAGAACCCGAATCTCATCGGCGGCGACAACCTCTCTGGCAGTCATCATCTCGACCAGAATTTCCTGTTCCGCCCGGTTGCCGGCTATTCGCGATACAAGACGCCCGTGGCATCGCTTTACATGTGCGGGGCCTCGACATGGCCGGGTGCGGGGACGGGCGCAGGTTCCGGTTTCATGCTGGGGAAAATGCTGGCCAAGTGAACGCCATATGACTTGACGTTCAAACCTTTGACATTTCAAATATCGTCCCCTAGATCGCTGGGATTAGCGATGCGGAACGATAGGCCGAGGCGACGTTATGACAGAGTCCGAGAGTGCAAGCGTTGATCTGGAGATCATCGTTCAGGGCGCGCAGGAAGGCAAGAAGCTCGAACTGCGGCTCTGGCTGCGGATGTTGTCGACGACCAAGCTGATTTCGCAGGAAATCCGCCGTCGGCTGCGCAATGAGTTCGGAGCGACTTTGCCGCAGTTCGACCTGATGGCGCAGCTCTATCGCGAGCGAGAGGGATTGCGCCTTGGAGAGTTGTCGAAGCGCACCATGGTCACCAACGGCAACGTCACCGGTCTTGTCGAGCGGCTGGAGGCGGATGGCCTCGTGCTGCGCGTAACACCCGATGGCGACCGGCGCGTCACGGTCGCGAAGCTGACGGAAAAGGGCGAGACCCAGTTCAGCGCCATGGCCGCCGCCCATGAAGGCTGGCTGCGCGACATGATGGCGGATGTAGAGCCCGCGATCATCAGCGAGTTGTGGCGGGATATCGGCGAGGTGAAGTCATCGGTGAGCAACCATCTTTCCGGCGCCGATTTCGATTGATGGTAAAGCATGTCACGCAAAAGTGTGTAGCGGTTTTGCGGTAGCGACATGCGTCAACGAGGAACTATCTCGCCCGCTCGTCCTTGAACTTCTTTTCGAGCACGCTGACGAGGCGGACCATTGGCCAGAGCAGGATGATGTAGATCAACGCGGCCATGATGAGCGGCGAGGGGTTGGCGTAGAAGCCTTGAGCGTTCTGTCCTTCCTTGAGCAATTCGGGAAGGGCCACAGTCGAAGCGAGCGACGTATCCTTGAACATCGACACGCAGTTGCTCGTCGTCGGCGGGATGACGATACGCACCGCCTGCGGCAGCACAACCTTGTAGAGGGTGATCAGGAAGGGGATGCCGAGGGCTGCGGCCGCCTCGAATTGCCCGCGCGGCACACTTTCGATCCCTGAGCGAAAGACTTCCGCCGAATAGGCGGCAAGCACGATCGAGAAGCCGAGGATCGCCGACCACCACGCGGAAAAGCTGATGCCGACAAAGGGTAGCGCGTAATAGATCAGGATCAGCACGACCAGCATGGGCATGGCGCGCATGATGTCGATATAGGCGATCGTCAGGAGCTGCAAAGGCTTGGGGGCATAGAGGCGGATGAGGCTGATAATGAGGCCGCCGGTCACGCCGATCAGGATGCTGACGACGCCGAGCGCGATGGTCATCCAAAGCCCGCGCAGCAGCTGTGGAAAGGCCGAGATCATGACGTCGGAGTTAAGGAAGGTGTCGACGAAAGACATTGGCACTCCCGCGTGTGAAACGAAGACGAGGTTTCTTGCATCCACGCCGGTCGTTGCGACCGGCGTGGTTTCATTTCAATAATGATCTTTTGATCACGCTTTAGGGATGGGCAATTCAGTAACGGTCGAGGAGCCTGCCGGCGCCTTGCCGCCGAACCACTTCTCGTGGATCTTTTCCAGCGTGCCATCCTTCTTCATCGCGGTGATCGCATCGTTGATCTTGGCGACGAGTGGCGAATCCTTGGTCATCATCAGGCCGTATTGTTCGCCGGTCTTGATGCGATCCTTGATGGCGAAGCCCTTGGTCTTGACGAAGAGATACTGCATGCCGGGAATATCGCTGACGACGGCATCGATGCGACCGGCGCCGAGATCGAGGAACATATCCTGCTGCGAATTGTAGCCCTTGACGTCGGCAAAGCCCTGGGCGGCCTTGTTGTCATTGACCCATTTTTCACCCGTCGAGCCCGAAAGCACGCCGATGGTTTTGCCCTTGAGATCGGCAAGCGCCTTGATCGAGCTGCCGTCCTTGGCGGCGACGCCCATATCGGAGTCGTAATAGGGCTGGGTGAAAGACTGCGACTTCAGGCGTTCCGGCGTAATCGTGATGGACGAGATCGCCACGTCGATGCGCTTGGAACTGGTTGCGGCAAACAGGGCCTGAAAGCCGTAGTCTGCGATATTGGTCGTCATGCCGGCGCGCTTGGCCGCTTCGTTGACGATATCGACCTCGAAGCCTTCGAAGCCGCCATTCGCGGTCTTATATTCGAAGGGCGGGTTGTTTGGATAAGAGCCGACGTTCAAGACATCGGCGGCATAGGCAAAATGGCTTCCGCCGGCGAGGCCGACGGCGGTCGCCAGGATCAGCAGACCGCGACGAGTAATGGACATTATTTAGTCTCCCTCTGGTTATGGCCACGGGCTTTTCCTCTCACCCGCGGTGTTCCCGTCCGCCCGACCGGCGGCCGTATCATGTCATCGCGTTGACCATACGATCGAGCGCGATGCGCATCTGTTCGGTTTCGCGGAAGGTGCACATACGCAGGAATGCGCGGGATGCCTCGCCGAAATGGTATCCGGGCGCCAGGCCGACGCGGGCCGTTTCGAGAATGCGCTCGCAAAGCGCCGTCGCATCGGGCTCGCCCTGCAGCGCGAAGAAGGCATACATGCCGCCGCGCGGCTTTTCGGGCAGGATGATGCCCGGTATCTTCGGCAGCTTCTCATAGGCCAGATCGAGGCCGGCCTTGATGCGTTCGCGGATTTCTAAAACCAGCGGCTCGCCTTCGCGCAGAGCGGCAGCGGCACCCGCCTGAACCATGGCCGAGGTGCCGCTGTTGATATACTGCGTCATGGCGCCGAGCTGATCGGCGACGGCAGAGGGGTGCGTCAGCCAGCCGACCCGCCAGCCAGTCATCGCCCAGGCCTTCGAGAAGCTGTTGATCGCGATCACGCGATCGCCGTCCTCGGCCACCTGCAGGATCGAAGGGGCGATGTCGCCATCGAAATAGAGGCGGGCATAGACCTCGTCGGAGATGATCCAGATGCCGGTGCGGCGGCTGAAATCGAGTAGCGCCCGCATCTCTTCGCGCGAGGCCGTCCAGCCCGTGGGATTGGAGGGCGTCGACAGGAAGATGGCTCGGGTGCGGGCATCGCAGCGGGCGAAGAGCTTGTCGAAGTCGAGGCGCCAGTCGGTATCGAAATCGAGTGGCACGGCGCGCGGCTCGCCGCCGATCAGGTGGATGGCGTTATGGATATTCGGCCATTGCGGGGCGACGTAGACAACATTGGTGCCGACATCGACGAGCAGTTCAAGCGCCATATAGAGCGCCTGCATACCGCCGGGGGCGACTGTGGTGCGCTCGATCGGGATGGGGCGGCCATGCCAGTGTGTCTGATAGTCGGACAGCGCTTCGTTCAGCGTCGCCAATCCGCGCATATTCGGGACGTAGAAGGTTGCCCCATCGTCGAGCGCCTTCTTCGCAGCATCCCGGACGAACTCCGGGGTCACGATATCCCCTTCGCCGAACCAGAGCGGAATGACGCCGCCGAGTTCGCGGGCGCGCTTGGCAAGCACGGCGATATTGTCGGTGCGCATGTCGCGGATCTGGGCGCGAATGCCTTCGAGAGCATCGCGGCCCGTCATCACGTTCGGCAGGTTATGCTGCGGTAGAAGAGACAAGAAATTTCCCCTGGGAATTCTGCATTGGAGGGTTCAAACGGCTGCGGCAACTTTCGCTTTTGCAACCCCTCAATTTCGAATGGTTATCCAAAAACAACGGCATTTCAAGGACAAATTTTAAGCTTAAAAAGTCTACCTTCCTGCTCAATTTCGCTTTGCCCTTTGAAATGGTAACGCACTGATAGAAATTAGCTTTCCTTGTTCCATGGCACATGCTTGCCTTGTTTTGCGGCATCGACGCCGGCAGCCAGGCTGACGCCCAGAAACATCGTATCGCTTGCCAGTATGAAGAAGCTGATGCCGGCTTCCGACCATGCGCCGACATCGTCTGCTGAAGGTCGAAAGATGCCGACCGCGCGACCGGCGGACAGTGCGGCTTGCGTGATGGTTCTGATCGCCGCATCGAGCCTGTCCTTGCCAGCAGGACCCATGGCGTCGATCGAAACGGAGAGATCGCCAGGACCGATGAAGATGAGGTCGACGCCATCGACGGCGGCGATCTCGGCGATATTGGCAAGCCCTTCGGCTGTTTCGACCTGGATGGCAAGCACGAGTTCGGCATTGGCCTTGGCGAGGTAATCCGGAATACGGTAGCCATAGGCGGCCGCACGACCCGGACCGACGCCGCGGGCGCCGAGCGGGGGATAGCGGGTGGCCTTGACGACTGAGCGCGCCTGCTCCGCCGTCGAAACACGGGGCACGAGAACGCCTGCCGCACCTGCATCCAGAACGGCTGCAATATCCTCCGCCGCATGCCCGGGCACGCGGACCATGGCCGGAACGCGATGGACATCGGCGGCGCGGATCAGATCCTCGATGCGCTCGCGGCCGATCTGCGAATGCTCCCAGTCGATGCAGAGGAAATCGACGCCTGAGGCTGCCGTGACTTCAATGGCGACGGGATGCGGAATGGCCGCAAATGTACCGACGAGCAGCTTCTGCTCGATACAATTCCGGCGGAAATCGCTCATCGTCTTCCTCATTCTGGCGGTCTCTCAACGAGGTATGGACCGAAAGATACAACTGCGAAACAGCAATCTACTCTGCGTTCAAAACAGCGTTCCGTGCTGTTTGGCGGCAGCACGGAGGCATTGCGGTGGCGGAGTTGTTCGGGCGCCGCCACCGCTCACAGGCACGGTTTACTTGCGCCGCGCCATGATCTCGGTCAGGACCGCGTCAAACCGGGCGATCTCCTCGACTTTGTTATAATGCACCAGCGACACGCGGATGGCACCCGTTTCCATGGAAAGGCCGAGGCGTTTCATCAGGCGCGGTGCGAACATGTGGCCGTCGCGCAGGCCGATGCGCTGCTTGCCCATCTCATCGGCAAATTCCTGCGGCGTGATGCCGGGCATGTTGAAGCAGATGGTGGGCACGCGCTGTTCCAGGCGGGTCTCGTCGGAGATGCCGTATATGGTGGCGCCGTGGTGCTTCAAAACGGCAATCATCTCACGCGAGAGCATAAGTTCGTACTGACGGATCGCGCCCATGGCGGCGGCAAGCGCCTCGCGGCGGCTATGGTTACCGGCAGGCAGGAAACGGCGGCCGAGACCTTCCAGATATTTGACCGCGGCATTCATGCCGGCGACGTTCTCGTAGGTGAAGGTGCCGACTTCGATCTTGTAGGGCGGCACGTCCGGAATGAAGTCTTCCTTGAAGGTGGGAAGCTTGACCAGCGCGTCATAGCGGCCCCAGAGGAAGCCCATATGCGGCGAGAAATTCTTGTAGCCGGAGCAGACGAGATAGTCGCAGCCCCAGGCCTGCACGTCGATCAGGCCATGCGGGCCGTAATGGACGCAATCGAGGAAGGTTTCGGCGCCGGCAGCTTGTGCCAGTTTGCAGACACTAGCGACATCGACGATCGTGCCGATCGAATGCGCCGTGACGGTGCAGGCGACGAGGCGGGTCTTGTCGTTCAGCAGCGGCTTCAGGTCTTCCACATGCAGCGTGCCGTCCTCGCGCATGCGCCACCAGACGATCTTCGCGCCATCGGCTTCCAGCGCCATCCAGGTGGCGATGTTGGCATCGTGATCCATGTCTGTGACGACGATCTCGTTGCGCTCGCCCAGCAGCTTGGCAATGCCGAGGCTGACAAGCCGAATGAAGGAGGTGGCGTTCTGGCCGAACGAAATTTCCTCCGGGCGATAGGCGTTGACCAGCATGGCGACGCTTTCGCGCGCTTCTTCCAGATTGCGGTCGACGCCCTGGCTGTGCTGGTATTTCGCCATGCGCTGGACGTTGAAATCGATGAGGTGGTTGGCAACCGCATCGACGACCGCTTGCGGCACCTGCGCGCCGCCCGCATTGTCGAGAAAGACGAAATCGCCAGCCTTCCGGATGGCCGGGAACATGGCGCGGATCTCGTCAACCGGGAAGCTGTTGTGGCCGGCAAATTGCGATGCGGAAGGGGCGGAGCTCATGGGGATCTCGCTCTGAATATTGGGATTGAAATCTGATTTTGATCATTTGATCACAAAATACTTTAAGGTTCAACCAAATTTCTCGGTCTCTTGTTTAGGCTTGGCGGCGGCCAGAGCTTGAGCCCTTGCGGGGCTCGTCCTGCGTGGCCGGACAATAATCCTGCAGGATTTCGTGGGTGCGGCTGATATCAGCGACAATACCGTCGCGGGCGGCGGCGAAGTCCCCCGCCTTCAAAGCATTGACGATGGCAACGTGCTCGCCGGCGGGATCGAGTTCGCCGCTGCGCATCAAAGGTTCTGCAGAGGCGGAGAGCATGCGCATATAGGGGCCGAAGCGCAGCCACAGGGTCTCGATCAATTGGAGCAGCACCTCGGAGCCTGAGGCGCGATAGATGGTGAAGTGGAACTGCTGGTTCCTGGCCATGAGATCATAGACATTAGCGCCTCGACCGATCACATGCTGCTCCCCGGCGATGCGATCGAGCGTCGCTATGTCGCCGACAGTGAGGTTCGGAAAACCGAGCTCTGCGGCCAGACCTTCGACGGCGATGCGGGCGCGGCAGAGATCGTTCAGCCGGGCAAGAGTAACGATCGGGATGCGGGCAGAGCCGTTGGCTGCGACCTCCAAAGCATTTTCAGCCGCCAGACGGCGCAGAGCCTCGCGCACCGGCATATTGCTGGTTCCAAAGGTTTCAGCAAGCGAGGCGATGGTCAGCGTCTGACCGGGATCGAAATTGCCTACCATGAGCGCGTTCCGCAGCTGCTGATAGACGCTCTCCTGGATCGTCGTTCTGGAGGACACCGGTTCCAGGGCTATGCGCACGCTTGCTTCCTCTCCGCTTCTCGGGACTCGTTCATGGTAGAACGAAGGGCGAGCGAAAGGAAAGAGGCCTCTCGGAGTGGCGGTCAGGCTTCCTCGGTTTCCCAGCTTTCGTCATCGGCCGGATCATTCTTCGCCCGAGGCTTGTGTAAGCCGAGCCCAACGCCGATGAGGGCAAGCGCACCGCCGATCGCATGATAGGAATGCAGCTGTTCTCCAAGCAGCGCCCAGGCCAGCGCTGCAACGACGATTGGCAGGAGATTGATCAACAGCGAGGTGCGGCTCGCGCCGAGCCTCTGGATACCGATCATCCAGCAAAGCGGCGCGAGGAGGGAGGTCGGGATTGCAGCATAAAGGATCAGCGGCAGGTTGGCGGTAGTGATCGGTGAGATATCGCCCATCAGGAAAATCGGGATCAGCAGCAAGGTTGAAAAGCCGATCTGCCAGAAAAGCTGCTGCCACATGGGAAGCGGCATCGCCCAGCGTCTCAGCATGACCCCATAGAGCGCATTTGAGAGAACGGCGATGATCATCAGGCCGTCGCCAATGTGGAAGCCGCCATTCACAAGGCGCATCGGATCACCCTGCGATGTCAAATAGACGAGCCCAATCAGCGAGATGGTGCCGCCTGCTAGGCTCGCCACGGTGAGCTTTTCGCCCGCCAGCAGGCCGGCTAGCACCGTCGAAAGAAGCGGCATTAGAGCGATCGTCACACCCATATTGATAGCTGATGTCGTCTTGGCCGCCTCGTAGGCGAGGCTCTGATAGATCACCATGCCGAGGGCACCGAGGGTGGCGAGCTTCAGCCAGTGCTGCCGTAGCAGGGAACGATTGCGCCATGCCGCGCGGCCGACAAAGGGCATGAGCACGAGAAAGGCCAGCAGCCAGCGATAGAAGGAAATCGAGCCCGGCGAAATCAAGCCCGCCGATGCCTTGGTGACGATGGTGTTGCCGGACCAGATCAGCACCGTCAGCAAGGGCGCAAGGCCGGCCGTGCTGACGATGGATGCGGAAGCATTCTGCTCGGTGCTCATGTGAATGGTCTCTCGTCGTCTTGTGGCTTGGGGCGAAACGAAGGAGGGCGGATTGGGTTCGCCATCCCAAAGGCTTTGTACTGCCTGTCCGAATTCTGGTATATAGCGAGAATAAGACAGTCAGTAGCGAAATGAGGACATGTCCAGCAGGCCTCCACGCATCGAGGGTGATCCACCCAACCCGGTTTCCTTCCGAACCGAGAATTACAGAGCGGGTACGGTTTTCCCCAAAAAGAGCCAGCCGTGGGGCGAGCTTAATTATGCGATTACCGGCATCTGTGAGTTCGATATCGAAGGCATGCGCTATCTCTCGCCGCCACATTATGCCATCTGGCTGCCGCCGCAGACGATGCACGGCGCCGCGATCCAGCACGATCTGCGCTATGCGACCGTCTATGTCGAACGCGCTCTTTGCGCGAACTTGCCTGACAAGCCATCGACGCTCAGCATCAGTCCGCTGCTTAAGGCAATCCTGGCGGATTTTGCTGCGCGTGATGTCACCATACCTGAAACAGCCGAAGATTTGCGGCTCGCACAGGTTCTGGTCGATCAGATTCGCCTGGCGCCGCGGTGCGAGAGCTACTTGCCGCTCTCCGACGATCCGTTGCTCGGCCCGTTACTGAGCGCCTTGCAAGCCGATCCCGGCGACCGGCATTCCCTTGCGGAATGGGCGCGCCGGATGGGGACGACCGAGCGCACGCTGTCGCGCCGGTGCCAGGATGATCTCGGCCTTTCCTTCAATGAGTGGCGGCTGCGACTGAAGCTTGTTGCTGCACTGTCGATGATCGAGGCCGGAGAGCCCGTGCACCGGATTGCAACGCAGCTGGGTTACAGCAACGCGTCGGCCTTCATTGCGATGTTCCGTCGGCTCACAGGCACGAGCCCGACGCAGATGCGCTAATCTCAGGCTTCAATCAAAACGATCTCCAGCTTGCGCAGTTCTTCCGGATCGGCCATCGCGTCGATGACGGCAATCATGCCATCTGCATTGAGGGTGCAACGAAGGGCGATGCGTAGCTGTCCGTCGATGACGACGATGGCACCGACCGCGCCGTTGATGACCGCCAATCGGGCTCCCCGCGCACGGCCCTGGAAGGTCTTGGCGACATCCATACGTCCGCGGATTTCGCCAGCGGCCCCCATGCGTGCGGCAACCGCATCCGGACGGAAGACGGCTTCGGGATCGAGGACAGCGAGCAGCGCCTGCAGGTCGCCGTCACGCGAGGCTGTGAAGAACGCGTCGACGACATGGCGCTGGCGGGTGAGATCGGCCTCCGTCGTTGATGGCGTGTCCTGCACGCGGCGGCGGGCGCGGCTCGCTAGCTGGCGTGTCGCGACCGTCGTGCGCCCTAGAATCGGGGCAATGTCATCGAAAGGGACGTCGAACATATCGTGCAGGACGAAGGCAAGCCGCTCGGCCGGGTTCAGCCTTTCCAACACCACCAGAAGAGCGAGGCCGACGGAGTCCGCGAGCAAGGCATCCTGCTCCGGGTCGGTGCCGTTGCCAGCCTCGTGCACCACGATCGGCTCTGGAACATGGACGGTCAACGGCTCCTCGCGACGGGATTTGCGTGATCGCAGCAGATCAAGACAGATGCGCGCCGTGACAGTCGTCAGCCAGCCGCTTAGATTTTCGACGCCGGACGTATCGCTCCTTATCAGGCGCAGCCATGTCTCCTGCACCGCATCTTCGGCCTCAGCGCGCGAGCCGAGCATGCGGTAGGCAACGGCGCGCAAATGCGGCCGGTTCGCCTCGAATTTCTCTGCCTGCCACTTTTTTTCGTCCATTGGTCACATCTCCTCATCCTCATCCGTCAAACCCATGACGAACGAAATCCGGCCGGTGTGACATCGGATCGGCGGGAAAATGCATCGTCGGGAAATGAGCCGCAACAGGCTCTGATAAATAGAGGAAAGAAACATGCAAGCTCGTATGAAGAACCCAGCCCTCGTTCTGCCTGAAACGCTGCAAGCGCTTCTGACCGTCAGCAATTCGATCAAGGATCAGGGTCTCTCGGAGAATATCATGGACCTCGTGCATCTTCGCATCAGCCAGATCAACGGCTGCAGCGTCTGCACGGATATGGGCTTTCGCAAGCTCCAGAAGGCCGGCGAGACGATGGAACGAATCGTCGGCGTCTCGGCGTGGCGCGAAATGCCCTATTTTTCGGATGCTGAGCGCGCGGCTCTGGCTCTCGGGGAAGCGGCAACCCGGCTTGCCGACCGGTCCGATGCCGTCAGCGACGAGATCTGGAACGAAGCAGCAAAGCATTTCGACGAAAAGGCTCTGTCGGCTCTGATCGTTTCGATCGCGATCGACAATGTCTGGAACCGGCTGAACGCCACGGTCCGGCAGCAGGCAGGCGCATCCTGGAACTGATCGTCCGCAATGAGCGCCACCGTCTTCCCACTGCATGGTCAGAAGACGGTGGTCCGCATTTTCAAGCCTCGCCCACTCGCGAGGTCACCAGCAATTTGGCCATCCAGTCCACGAAGACACGCACCTTGTTGCTTAGGTGCCGGTTGGGCGGATAGACGATATGCAAGGGCAGCGATGGCCGGGTCCAGCCGGAAAGAATGGGGACGAGCTCGCCGCGTGCAAGCGCATCGCGAGCCATGAAGCTCGGAACTTGCGCGATGCCGAGCCCCATCAAGGCCGCCTGGAGATAGCTGCGGCTGTCATTTACCGAAAGAATATAGCGCGGGCTGATTTCCAATGCCTCGTTGCCGTGTTCGAACAGAAACGGAATCGTACGGCCGGTTTGCGCGCGGAAATAGCTGACCGCATAGTGGTTGGTCTCAAGATCTTCCGGCCGTTCCGGCGTCCCATGCTTCTCAATATAAAGAGGGGCTGCGCAGGTGATGAGGTGGATCTCGCCGACGCGGCGGGCGATCAGCGACTGGTCGCTCGGCATGCCGGCGCGCAGCGCACAATCGACATTTTCGGCGAGATAATCGACAAGCCGGTCGCCGACACCGAGATCGATATGGATGTCGGGATAGCGCTGATGGAAATCGCAAAGCGCTGGCATGACGATTTTTTCGGCAAAGGCGCCGGCCATTTCCACGCGCAGGCGGCCGCTTGGCAGGCTCTGCGAATTGCTGATGCTGCCGTCCAGCTCCTCGATCTCCGAGAGGATCTGAATGGCGCGCTCGTAATAGAGCGCGCCATCGGTCGTCACCATGACGCGCCGTGTGGTACGATTGAGAAGCTTGGCGTGCAGATGCGCCTCAAGCGACTGGATGAGCGTCGTCACCGTCGCTTTCGGCATGGAAAGGGCTGCCGCGGCGCGGGTAAAGTTACCCGTCTCCACCACACGCGCGAATGCCCGCATTGCTGACAACTGGTCCATTCCATGATGCCCCTCGGCCGAAAATGAAGAGGCCGATTGTTTGTTATTTTGAATAGTCTGATCGAATGTAGGCTACTTATTCTCAGAGCGGAATAACAATATGTTGTTTCGTAAGTTGTTGCAATGCGGCATGGGGGCGCCAAAGACCGCATTTCGAGAATATGGTCACAAAGCGTGGTAAACCGCTTTTTGGATTAGGACATATTCGCTCGAGCAGATAGGGATTTGGGTTGATGAGTGCGCCGTGGAAAGATGTTGTGCTGGAAAACGTGCCTACGGGCCCGGTGGCAGCTCGGATCTACAACGGTGATGGTTTGAAGAAGGCGGCGCCGCTGGTGCTTTACCTGCACGGGGGAGCCTTTCTCGATACCGACCACGCGACCAACAGACCGGTGGCGGCAAGCCTCGCTGAGGCAGGCGCCATCGTGGTTGCAGCGGATTATACGAGCTGCAATCAGAATGCTTTTCCGAAGGTGCTGGAATGCGCTTACGGACTTCTCGCCTACCTCAGCAACAAGCGGAACATGCTTGCGTTGGGCGGGGCGAAAAAATCGCTGCTGTTTGTCGCCGGAGAGGAATCGGGTGGCAATGTCGCAGCGGGCGTCGCTTTAAAGGCGCGCGATCAGATGCCCGGTTCGTTGGACGGACAGGTTTTGATATCGCCTTTGCTTGATCCCTTCATGGGATCGAAATCTTTCCTCCAGGCGGAGGAAAGCGGCATGCGCGAGCGCTGGACGGAGGGTTGGAACCGTTACCTGGGTTTCCTGGGCGGTGTCTGTCACCCCTATGCAGCGCCTCGATACTGTTCGCGGCTTTCGGGCCTCGCGCCGGCATTGGTGCTCACGGCCGAGGACGACCCGCTCCGCGACGAGAGCATGGAATACGGCAGTCGGCTGAAAGCGGCTGGCGTCCGTGTTCGCCAGCAAGTCCTTCCCGCCGGGACAGGCTGGCCCACCCTCTATGGCGGGCAGTCGAAGGACAAGCCTTCGTGGCAGCAGGATATCTGCTGTTGTTTCAAGGGTTTTGTCGAAGACGTGCAGGCTTGATCGACTAGGAGATCCCGTCCGCGAGGGATGAGCGCGGATTAGATTGATGTCGAAGGCATGAGACCGGAGCGATGGTCACGCGGATGCGCGGTGCTTCGGCCCCTGATTTTATTGAGACGATAGGAATTTGCGGTCCCGTATCCCAAGACGGGGCCAAAGGAGAGACTGACATGAAGTCCAACGATAAGCGCTGGGCCCTGTGGGGTGCTGGCATGGGTGTTGCTGCGGCTGTTGCAGGTGCGGCCTTCTATCTGGATCTGCCGCGCGGCGCCCAGGCAACCGAGGCGGCAAGCCAGGCTGCGAAGCCGGCGATCCCCGTTACGGTTGCCGCTGTCGAGCAGCGCGACGTAACCTCCTGGCAGGAATTTTCCGGCCGTCTGGAGGCTATCGACCGTGTCGAGATCCGTCCGCGTGTCGCCGGGGCGATTCAATCAGTGCATTTCCGCGAAGGCGCGCTGGTCAAGCAAGGCGATCTGCTTGTGACGATCGATCCGGCGCCCTATGAAGCGGTGGTTGCCCAAGCTCAGGCGCAGGTCGGGGCGGCAAAAGCCAAGCTCGATCTCGCCAAAGTCGAAATCGATCGCGGCCGGAAGCTCTTCGACAACAAGACGATTTCGCAGAGCGACATGGATACCCGCACCAGCAACTCTGCCGAGGCAGAAGCCAATCTGAAGGCAGCGCAAGCGGCCCTTCAGACTGCGCAGCTGAACCTCGACTATACGCAGGTCCGTGCCCCGATCGCCGGTCGGGTCGGCAAGATCGCCGTTACCGTCGGCAATCTCGTGGCGGCCGGCTCGACGTCGCCGGCATTGACGACGCTGGTTTCGGTCGATCCGATCTATGCGAGCTTCAGCGCCAACGAGCAGACCGTCACCCAGGCTCTGGCCGAACTGCCGACAACCGGAGGCGCTTTTCCGCCGGTCGAGCAGATCCCGGTTCAGATCGGTACGGCAAGCGACAACGGTACGCCGATCAAGGGCAAGTTGCAGTTGATCGACAACGAGGTCGATGCGGCGAGCGGCACCGTCAGCGTTCGCGCCGTCTTTGATAATCCGGGCGGCCGTCTTATCCCCGGTCAGTTCGTGCGGGTCCGTATGGGGCAGCCGAAGGCCGAGAATAAGATCGTCATCGACGATCGTGCGGTCGGCACCGACCAGGACAAGAAGTTCGTCTTCGTCGTGGATGGCGAGAACAAGGTCAATTACCGGCAGGTCCAGCTCGGATCGCTGGTCGACGGCCAGAGGGTGATCGAGAACGGCCTGAAAGCCGGCGAAAAGATCGTCGTCAACGGGTTGCAGCGAATCCGTCCCGGTGCAGTCGTCGCACCGCAGTTGGCCGAGAAGGTTGCGACCGCTCAGTAAGACTTCGCCTTCTGCCCGTGGGCAGAAGGCCGACATTCCGAAATCACATGATCCGCCGGCGGCTCTCAAATCGTCGGACAGGAATTTTGCATCCGTTCTCACCCCAGAGGGGGCTTTGATATGAACATCTCCAGATTCTTTGTCGACCGTCCGGTCTTTGCCGGTGTTCTTTCGGTCCTCATCGTGGTCGCCGGCCTGATCGGCCTCAGAGCGCTGCCGATCTCCGAATATCCAGAGGTCGTGCCTCCCTCGATTGTCGTGCACGCCACCTATCCCGGCGCCAACCCGACCGTCATCGCCGAAACGGTGGCGACGCCGCTCGAAGAGCAGATCAACGGCGTCGAGGGCATGCTCTACATGTCCAGCCAGGCGACATCAGACGGCGCTCTCAACGTGACGGTCACCTTCAAGCTCGGCACCGATCCGGACAAGGCGCAGCAGCTCGTGCAGAACCGCGTTTCGCAGGCCGAGCCGCGCCTGCCCGCGGAAGTCCGTGCCCTCGGCATTACGACCATCAAGAGCTCGCCCAACTTCATCGTGGTCGTCAACCTCGTCTCGGACGGAGCCGACCACGACATCACCTATCTGCGAAACTATGCGACCCTGAACATCAAGGATCGACTCGCCCGGATCGAAGGCGTCGGGCAGGTGCAGGTCTTCGGCGCCGGCGACTATTCCATGCGCGTGTGGATCGATCCGCAGAAGGCGGCCGAGCATAATCTTGCCGCCAGCGACATCAGCAATGCGATCAGCTCCCAGAACGTCCAGGCCGCGGCCGGCATCATCGGTGCCTCACCCAGCCGGCCGGGCGTGGATCTGCAGCTCAACGTCAATGCCCAGGGCCGCCTGCGCACGCCCGAGGAGTTCGGCAACATCATCGTCAAGACGGGCGCCAATGGCGAAATCACCCGCCTTCGCGACGTTGCCCGCGTCGAGCTCGGCGCGGAAGACTATACGCTGCGTTCGCTGCTCGACGGCAAGCCGGCCGTCGCCGTCGCCGTTCTCCAGGCGCCTGGTTCGAACGCGATCGAGATCGCGAACAATGTGCGCTCGACCATGGACATGCTGCAGCAGGCCATGCCTGCGGGCGTTAAGTACGAGATCGTCTACGACACGACGAAATTCGTCCGCGCCTCGATCGAGAAGGTGATCGACACACTGCTCGAAGCCATCGCGCTCGTCGTCCTCGTCGTCATCCTGTTCCTGCAGACATGGCGTGCCTCGATCATCCCGCTGATCGCCGTTCCGGTGTCGATCATCGGCACGTTTGCGGTGATGTATGTCTTCGGCTTCTCGATCAACGCGCTTAGTCTGTTCGGCCTGGTGCTGGCGATCGGCATCGTCGTGGACGACGCGATCGTGGTGGTCGAGAACGTCGAACGCAATATCGAGAACGGGCTCAGTCCGCGAGACGCCACCTACAAGGCCATGAAGGAAGTCTCCGGTCCGATCATCGCGATCGCGCTGGTCCTCGTCGCGGTATTTGTGCCGCTCGCCTTCATCTCCGGCCTGTCCGGCCAGTTCTACCGCCAGTTCGCGCTGACGATCGCCATCTCGACCGTCATCTCGGCGTTCAACTCGCTCACTCTGTCTCCGGCACTGGCATCCCTGCTCCTGAAGGGTCATCATGCGCCGAAGGATCGGTTGACGCGGATCATGGACGCGGTCTTCGGCTGGTTCTTCCGCGGCTTCAACCGGGCGTTCGGAGCCGGTTCGAAATACTACGGTAAGGGCGTCGGCGGCCTGCTGTCGCGCAAGAGCATCGTCATGGTGGTCTATCTCGCGCTGGTAGGAGCGACCTATAGCCTGTTCACAACGGTTCCAGGCGGTTTCGTGCCGTCGCAGGACAAGCAGTATCTGATCGGCTTCGCACAGTTGCCGGATGCCGCAAGCCTCGACCGTACGGAAGACGTGATTAAGCGCATGACGGACATTGCGCTGAAGCAGCCAGGCGTCGCCAATGCGATCGCCTTTCCGGGCCTATCGATCAACGGCTTCACCAATTCCTCGAATGCCGGCATTGTTTTCGTGACGCTGAAGGACTTCGAAGAGCGCAAGACGCCCGACCTTTCGGGCGGGGCGATCGCCATGGCACTGAACCAGAAGTTCGGCGCCATCCAGGATGCCTTCATCGCCATGTTCCCGCCGCCGCCGGTCAACGGTCTCGGTACGACAGGCGGCTTCAAGCTGCAGATCGAGGATCGCGCCGGCCTCGGCAACCATGCGCTCGACCAGGCGGCCAAGGCGGTGATCGGCAAGGCCTACCAGACACCGGAACTCACCGGCATCTTCTCGAGCTTCCAGATCAACGTGCCGCAGCTCTTTGCTGATCTCGACCGCGCCAAGGCCGAGCAGCTCGGAGTCTCCGTCACCGACGTCTTCCAGACGCTGCAGATCTATCTCGGTTCGCTCTATGTGAACGACTTCAACGCCTTCGGCCGCACCTACAGCGTCCGCGTGCAGGCCGATGCCAAGTTCCGCGCTCAGCCGGAAGATATCGGCCAGTTGAAGGTTCGTTCGGCATCGGGTCAGATGATCCCGCTTTCAGCCCTGCTGAAGGTGGATGCCACGACCGGTCCGGAACGCACGAACCGTTATAACGGCTTCCTGGCGGCTGACATCAATGGCGGCCCGGCGCCCGGTTTCTCGTCCGGCCAGGCACAGGCGGCGATCGAGAAGATTCTGCATGAGACGTTGCCCCCCGGTATAGACTTCGAATGGACTGATTTGACCTATCAGCAGATCCTGGCCGGCAATTCCAGCGTCGTCGTCTTCCCGCTGGCGCTGCTCCTGGTCTTCCTTGTGCTGGCCGCCCAATACGAGAGCCTGACCTTGCCGCTCGCCATTGTCATGATCGTGCCGATGGGTGTCTTGGCGGCGTTGACCGGCGTCTGGCTCACGGGTGGAGACAACAACATCTTCACTCAGATCGGTCTAGTGGTGCTCGTCGGTCTATCAGCCAAGAACGCGATCCTGATCGTGGAATTCGCCCGCGAGCTGGAATTCGAGGGTCGCACGCCGGTTCAGGCTGCGATCGAAGCCAGCCGCCTGCGTCTGCGCCCGATCCTGATGACCTCCATGGCCTTCATCATGGGTGTCGTGCCGCTGGTCACCTCGACCGGTGCCGGTTCCGAAATGCGTGCTGCCATGGGTGTTGCGGTGTTCTCTGGCATGATTGGTGTCACCTTCTTCGGCATCTTCATGACGCCGGTCTTCTACGTGCTGATTCGCAGGCTGACAGGCAACCGTCCGCTCAAGCAGCATCACCACAACGACAACGAACATTCGGCGGAGGTACTCCCGATCGCCGCCGAATAGGGGCCGTGCCGAGACTTAACTCCAGTACTCGACATGCCAGGGCGGGGCCGAAAGGTCCCGCCTTTTCTATGTTCATATTTTCGTTTTAGCTAATTTACCCTTATTTCGAAGAATTTGCTGGTGGTCGCTGATTTCCTTTGCATGATGGCACCAGAGGTTTATCAAGCTTTGAGAAGAGTTGATTGACGTACATCGGGCGTGGAGGCGCCCGTGGAATTTGGGAGTTGAGGCCACCGCAGCCGGAAGACCGTCGCCGCATTCGCACGGCGAAAAGGCGCCCGTTATTCTGTTTCGGTGTCCGATGCGTTCCATTCGGAGGATAGTTTATGCACGGCAGGAAGATCGCTTTTCTCGGAACGGGATTGATGGGCGCACCGATGGCACGGCGGCTGCTTGCTGCTGGTTTTGCGGTGACGGTCTGGAATCGCGACCGGAGCAAGGCCGAGCCTCTGGCTGCCGATGGTGCGACGGTCGCCGATACTGCCGTAGAGGCTGCTCGAGGAGCGTCCATTCTTTTCACCATGCTGACCAACGGCGGCGCCGTTGGTGAAGTCCTGTTCGGTAGCGGTGTCGCCGATGTGCTGGAGGCCGGGACGATCGTAATCGACCATAGCTCGATATCGCCGGCCGTTGCCCGCGAACACGCCTTCAAACTCGCCGAGCGCGGCGTCAGGCACATCGATGCGCCGGTCTCCGGCGGTGTGGTCGGGGCGGCTGCCGGGACGCTTGCGATCATGGCCGGCGGCGATGCTGCGGTCATCGACAGCGTCCGCGATATAATGGCGCCCCTCGGGCGTGTAACCCGCGTTGGTCCGAGCGGAACAGGCCAGCTCGCAAAGCTCGGCAATCAGCAGATCGTTGCAGTCACCATCGGGGCCGTTGCGGAAGCGATGCTGCTGGTCGAGGCCGGCGGCGGTTCGCGTGAGGCGTTTCGGGATGCCATTCGCGGCGGCTTTGCGGAAAGCCGGATTCTGGAGCTGCATGGGCAGCGCATGATCGAACGCAACTTCGAGGCAGGCGGCACTGCTCGCAACCAATTGAAAGATCTCGATACGGTCCTGGCGGCGGCACAGAACCTGTCGCTTCATCTGCCGCTGACCGAAGCCGTCCGTGCCGAGTTTGCCGAATTCGTCGAGAATGGCGGCGGCGAGCAGGATCACAGCGGTTTGCTGCAGCATCTGGAAGAGAAGAATGCCCGAGGAAAGGCTTGAGGAAGAGATGAGCGATAAGGGTGCATCCAAGCGTCGTCTGCGTTCGCAGGACTGGTTCGACAATCCCGATCATATCGATATGACGGCGCTTTATCTCGAACGCTTCATGAATTACGGGATTACGCCGGAGGAGCTGCGGTCGGGCAAGCCGATCATCGGCATTGCCCAGAGCGGTAGCGATCTTACGCCCTGTAACCGTCATCACCTCGATCTTGCCAAGCGCGTGCGCGACGGCATCCGCGATGCGGGCGGCATTCCGATTGAATTTCCAACCCATCCGATCTTCGAGAACTGCAAGCGACCGACGGCGGCACTCGACCGCAACCTCGCCTATCTCGGCCTGGTGGAGGTGCTCTATGGCTATCCGCTCGATGGCGTCGTGCTGACGACCGGCTGCGACAAGACCACTCCCTCGGCGCTGATGGCGGCTTCGACCGTCAATATTCCGGCGATCGTTCTGTCCGGCGGCCCGATGCTCGATGGCTGGCATGAGGGCGAGCTTGCCGGCTCCGGCACGGTGATCTGGCGTTCGCGCCGTAAGCTGGCGGCAGGCGAGATCGATGAGGAAGAGTTCATGGAGGCTTCGCTTGCCTCTGCGCCCTCCATCGGCCATTGCAACACGATGGGAACAGCCTCGACCATGAACGCCATGGCCGAGGCGCTCGGCATGTCGCTCACCGGCTGTGCCGCCATTCCCGGCGCCTATCGTGAGCGCGGCCAGATGGCCTACCGCACCGGACGGCGGGCCGTGGAACTGGTGCTGGAGGATATCAAGCCTTCGGATGTGCTGACGCGCGAGGCCTTCCTCAATGCCATCAGAGTCAATTCCGCCATCGGCGGCTCGACCAATGCACAGCCGCATCTGGCCGCCATGGCCAAGCATGCCGGCGTCGAGCTTTATCCCGACGACTGGCAGGTGCACGGCTTCGACATTCCGCTGCTCGCCAATGTGCAGCCGGCAGGCGCCTATCTCGGCGAGCGTTTCCATCGCGCCGGCGGCGTTCCGGCTATCATGTGGGAGCTGCTGCAGGCCGGCAAGCTCGCTGGCAGTTGTCCGACGGTTACGGGTCGGACGATGGCGGAGAACCTGAAGGGCCGGGAGGCGACAGATCGCGAGGTCATCCGTCCCTTCGCCGAGCCGCTGAAGGAGCGCGCCGGTTTCCTGGTTCTTAAGGGTAATCTCTTCGACTTCGCCATCATGAAGATGAGCGTCGTCTCGGAAGAGTTCCGCGGCCGCTACCTGCAGGAGCCGGGGCACGAGGGCGTGTTCGAGGGCAGGGCGGTCGTCTTCGATGGCTCTGAGGATTATCACAAGCGCATCAACGATCCCGATCTCGATATCGACGAAAGGACTATTCTCGTCATTCGTGGTGCGGGGCCGATCGGCTGGCCGGGATCGGCGGAAGTTGTGAACATGCAGCCACCCGATGCGCTTCTGAAGCGCGGCATCCGCAGCCTGCCGACGATCGGCGACGGACGTCAATCGGGCACGGCCGACAGCCCTTCGATCCTCAACGCCTCGCCGGAAAGTGCGGCCGGTGGCGGCCTTGCCTGGCTCAGGACCGGCGACATCATCCGCATCGATTTCAATCAAGGGCGCTGCGACATGCTGGTGGAAGAGGCAGAGATTGCGCGTCGCAAGGGCGATGGAATTCCGCCGGTGCCGCCGGATGCGACGCCGTGGCAGCGCCTCTATCGTCGTTCGGTCACGCAGCTTTCCGATGGAGCGGTGCTCGATGGGGCCGCCGATTTCCGCGACATCGCCGCCAATCCGCCGCGGCATAATCATTGACGGGGCATGGCCGGCGGCAGGGATTGCGGCGTTGCTGTTAATTTGGGTAGCTTGCGCAGCCATTAAAGTTCGCGAAAGGGAGTAGTGCAACTATCATTGGCTGCGGTTAGCTAGTCTCTTCAGTTTCCGAAGGGGGTGGAGCTCTTTGGCAGAGACGATATCAGGGCGAAGCGAAGAAGAGTTCCAGGACCTTTTGAGGAGACTGGAGCTGGCGCTGGAGGCGTCTCAAATCGGCGTATGGCAGCATAACGTCAATGAGCAGCAACTGCTCTGGGACCAGCAGATGCATAAGCTCTACGAAACCGGGCTCCAAGAGCGCAAGGTTTCCTCCGACGTCTGGATGAATGCGTTGCATCCGGAGGATGTCGAAAGGGCCATCCAAGACTTCGATGCCGCGCTGGCCACGAAGGGTTTTTATAATTCCCAATTCCGCATCATTCTGCCAGGAGGCGAGGTGCGCCATCTGCGTTCGCGCGCGCATTACTATGAGGACGCCGAGGGGGCGCCTTCCTTCATCGGCGCGGAATGGGACGTCACTGCCGACGTCCTGCTCAATCGCGAATTGTCCGGCCAAAAGGCTATCGCCGAAGCACGCGCCGTCGCCTTGGAGCACAGCCGTGCGCGAATAGAGCATGCCGCCGATCACGATTATCTTACGGGTCTTCCGAACCGCCGCTATTTCGACCGGCGTCTGGCCGAGCTGCGCAAAGACGCCTCTATCGAAACTTTGGCGATACTCCATATCGATCTCGATGGATTCAAGGAGATCAACGACAAATGGGGCCATGCGGCCGGTGATGCTACGCTGCAAAGCGCTGCCGCCCGCATTTCCGGAGCAATCACCGCCAACGATGTCGTTGCCCGCATCGGGGGCGATGAGTTCGTTGCCGTGCTGGTCAATATCGGCAGTATCGAACGGATTCAGGTGATCGCTGACGATATTTTATCGCGCTTACGCCGGGAAGTGCGTTTCGGCAACGAGATGCTGCGGATCCGTGCCTCCATCGGCGTGGCAGTAGGCAAGACGAGCGGCACCGGCAATCTTTTGGCAGAATCCGATGTCGCTCTTTTCCAGGCCAAGAAACTCGGCCGCAACCGGGTAGAGTTTTTCACGCCGCAGCTCCAGTCCGATCTGCATGCGGAACGCCGTCTGGCCGACGAGCTGCGATTGGCACCTATGCTGCGGCAGATTGAACCTTTCTATCAGATCCAAGTGAATGCGCAGACTCGGCACATCGTCGGGCTGGAGGCGCTGGCACGCTGGCGCCACCCGGTGAGGGGATTGCTCAGTCCCGTCGCCTTCCTCAAGGTCGCAGACGAATATGGGATTACAGCAGAAATCGATGCCGCCGTCTTGAAACGGGCGCTGGCGGATCGGGCAGCTTGGGTTTCGCGCGGGCTTTCGCCGCCACGCATTGCCGTCAATATCTCCGGCCGTCGCCTTGCCGATCCCGATCTGATCGATGGATTGCGCGCGCTCAGAATACCGCGCGGCGCGATAGCCTTCGAGCTGGTGGAGACCATCTTTCTGGATGAGCCGGACGACGTGGTGCTTGCCAATATCGCTGGTATCAAGGCGATGGGGATCGATATCGAGATCGACGACTTTGGCTCGGGTCACGCGTCGTTGATCGGGCTCGTCAAGCTGAAGCCGAAGCGGTTGAAGATAGACCGGCAACTGGTGACCGCCGTAACGGTATCCGAAGAGCAGCGGCGTCTTGTCGGCTCCATCGTTGAAATCGCACGCGCATTGAATGTCGAGGTGGTTGCCGAGGGGGTCGAGACCGAGGACCACGCCCGCGTTCTGGCCGAGGTCGGTTGCGATGAACTTCAGGGCTATGCCATCGGCTATCCTTCTTGCGAAAGTGAGACCGCTGCTTGGCTGAAATCAGCCGAAGCATCAACCGCGAGCTGATCCTCTTTCAGGAATGCGTCCTATGCTACTGGATTTGCAGGGCGGCGATCAGACCATAACTGATGGCGCCGAGAGCTAAAAGCGATAGTGTCGCCGCAGCGATCACCTTGCCACCGGCATGGGCGACCGAGCGAATGTTCACCGACAGGCCTAGAGCCGCCATCGCAACGACAGTGAGAATGCCGGAAGCCGTTTGCATCGGGGCCACCAGCGCATCGGGAATGAGCCCGAAGGAGCGCAATGCCATCAGCCCGAGAAAGCCGCAGATGAACCAGGGAACCAGCGAATGATGGCCGCTGCGTCCATCCGGCGCCGTGGTCTCGGTCTTGGTGAGGATGCCGAGCAGAAAGATGACCGGGCCTAGCATCAGAACGCGGACGAGTTTGACGAGCGTGCCGGTCTGGACGGCGAGCATCCCGACAGGGGCTGTCGCCGCTAGCACCTGCGGTACGGCATAGACCGTCAGTCCGGCGAGGGTCCCATATTGCGGTACGCTCATGCCGAAGTGGAAATAGAAAAGCGGCAGGAGAAATACGGCGGCAATGCCAAGCACGGCGGTGAAGGCCAGTGCGGCGGCGATCTCCTGCGAGTCTGCCTCGATCACCGGCGCAACGGCGACGATGGCGGAATTGCCACAGATCGAGTTACCGCAGGCGATCAAGGTCGCGAGCTTCGGCGGCAGGCCGAGTGCCCGGCCGATGAGATAGGTGGCGGCGATCGACAGCACGACGACAATGGCAATGCCGGCGATCAGCCAGACGCCGGCGCCGCGGATGGCCGAAAGGCTGATGGAGGCGCCGAGAAGGACGATAGCGATTTCCAGAAGGAACTTGGCGCTGAAATCGATGCCCGGCTTCATGGCCGGTTTTAGCGGCTTGATCGTGCAAACCGCAATGCCGAGGGCGATGGCAAGCACCAGGCTTTCGATCCACCGCCCACCGAGAAGACCGGTTTCCACATGCTCTGCAACAAAGGCCAGAAGGGCAACGGCCGAGCTAAGCGCGAGGCCGGGGAGAATTCTATTTGCGCGTTGAGCGGGAGACATCGCGTGCCGTCATTCTTTTCTGATGATTGCTGACGGCTGGAAAGTCTCATCTGTCGATGTCGACATCCATCGAATATTATCCTATGTTTCGTTCGATAAATTAGAATGATTTCCCATGACTTTCGAACAGCTCGCAATCTTCGTCGCCGTCGCCGAGCGAGAGCATCTGACCAATGCCGCCGAAGCCATCAACCTGACGCCTTCCGCCGTCAGCTCGGCGATCAAGAACCTGGAAGCCTATTATGGCGTGGAGCTGTTTCATCGCGTCGGCCGGCGGATCGAGCTGACGGAGACGGGACGATCCTTCCTCGGAGAAGCCAGGGCGACCCTCGCACGCGTACGTGCGGCGGAACTCATGCTTTCGGAATTGGGCGGGCTGCAGCGCGGCCGCCTTGGCCTCTATGCCAGCCAGACCATCGCCAGCTACTGGCTACCGCCCTTGCTGATGCGGTTTCGTCGCGAATATCCCGGCATAGAGCTGGACCTTACGATCGGCAATACCAGAACCGTCACCGAGGCGGTTATCGACGGTGCGGCCGAGCTGGGTTTCATCGAGGGCGAGGTGGATGCGCCGGCATTGTCGATGAAGATCGTTGCAGAGGATGCGCTTGTCGTCGTCGTGCCGCCACACCATCCCTGGGCGGACGGGCGACAGCTCACCGCCGCCGACCTCATAAGCAGGACATCCTGGGTAATGCGGGAAGAGGGGTCGGGTACGCGTTCCGAATTCGAAAATGCCGTCGCAAGGCTTGGTGCTTCACCGCGTGACCTCGACGTGACGCTGGTCCTTCCCTCGAATGAGGCAGTGCTCTCCGCAGTCTGCGCGGGGCAAAGTGCTGCGGCCATTTCGAGTGCTGCGGCCAAAGCCTATCTCGGGCAGGGTCTGCTGGTTCAGGCAAACTTCGATCTGCCCGCCCGGAGCTTCTGGCTGCTTCGCCACAAGGAGCGCCATGCCAGCAAGGCCGCGCAGACGCTTGAGACGATGTGCAAGGGCTGAGTATCGGCGAACCCGCTATCGCCGTTCGTCCCGTTGCCGGTTGGCGATGATGAGCTCGATCTCGTTGCGCTCCAGCATGGCGCGAATGTCTGCCGGCGGTTGTTCGTCCGTAACCAGAACGTTGAAGTTTTCCGGCTCGTTCAAAACGATCGGCGCGCTGCGGCCGAACTTGGCGCTATCGGCGACGATGATGCAGTTTTCGGCGCGGCTGGCCGCTTCCCGCGAATATTCCGCTTCTTCGAGATCGTGCAGCATGAAGCCCGACGCGGCGTTGATGGCGCCGACCGAAAGGATCGCGTGGCGCACATTGAAACGACGCAGGAAATTGGCGGCTTCCATGCCGAAGGTGCCGCCATCGTGACCGCGCAGTTCGCCGCCCGCAAAGAAGACGCGATTGCCGTTGCGGGTGGCAAGCGCATGGGCGACCGCGACGGCGTTGGTGACGACGAAGAGGTTCTGATGCTTCTGCAGCGCGACGGCGATGAAGGCAGTCGTCGAGCCGACATCGAGGAACAGTGCATCGCCATCCTCGATCATGGCGGCGACCGAGGCGGCTATCATCCGCTTGGCCTCTGCATTTTCGTTCATCCGCAGATGCAGCGGCGGCTCGATCATCGAGTCCTTGATATGGACCCCGCCATGCACCTTGGTCACGAGGCCGTTGGCCTCAAGGCTGCGGATGTTGCGGCGGATGGTTTCTTCGGAAACGCCGAGCCGTTCGGCCAGGAATTGTATGCGGCTCGCGCCGCCGGCTAACCGCAATTCCTCGAGAATCTCGCGCTCGCGATGGTTGGAGTGCTGCGGTGGCTGGGATGTGCCCGGCATGGTTCCTGATCCTGTTGTGGGTATTGATCCCAAACTTCTGTGGCTCCAACTGGCTGTCCTACCGCCGCCGGGGCCATAATGCGCGCAGCCTTTATCCGGCTGCTTCGCGCCTGAGTTTTTAAGACAAATCTCACCTACGGTGAAGCGCAGTCTTCAGAATATCCATAGCTCATCCTATTGGGGATGGCTGACCAATTCCAACAAAAAACCAAATATTCGTTTCATTTTGTGGATCGATTCTTGACAGCCTTGCGTTTGTGGGGAAACTTTCACATCCGAAGGATGCTCAGCAGCAGGACCGGAGGGGGGAATGACTGCGACAGCGGAAGACAGGATACATTCTCTCAGCCTCTGGCGCGGACCGATCGATATCGAACCGCTTGTCGGCGGCATTACCAATCGCAATTATCTGGTCGGCAATGACGGTCGGCGCTTCGTCGTGCGGCTTGGATCGGACATTCCCGTTCATCACATCAGCCGCGCAAACGAGGTGGCTGCGAGCAGGGCTGCGCATGCCGCCGGTCTTTCGCCTGCCGTCATATATCACGAGCCCGGCATATTGGTGCTCGACTATATCGATGCAAAACCGCTATCGGCCGATGATATAAGAAAGCCGGCAATGATGAGCCGCGTCGTGCCGCTCGTCCGGTCCTGTCATCGGGACGTCGCCCGGCATTTTCGCGGACCGGCAGCCATCTTCTGGGTCTTCCATGTGGTCAGGGATTATGCGGCCGTTCTCGAGGCTGGTGGTAGCCGGCACAAGTCGCGGCTGATTTCCTTCCTGGAAATTGCCGAGCGGCTCGAGCGTGAAGCCGGTCCTTTCGAGATTGCCTTCGGTCACAACGATCTGCTGGCGGCGAATTTCCTCGACGACGGCAAGCGGCTCTGGCTGATCGATTGGGATTATGCCGGGTTCAACACGCCGCTCTTCGATCTCGGCGGCCTTGCCTCCAACAATGAATTCTCCGAGGCGCAGGAAGAGGCGATGCTGGAGACCTATTTCGAAGCTTCCATCAGCGACGATCTGCGCCGGCGCTATCAGGCGATGAAATGTGCTTCGCTCCTGCGCGAGACGATGTGGAGCATGGTTTCGGAAATCCATTCCGACATCGATTTCGATTATTCTTCCTATACCGCTGAAAATCTGCGGCGCTTCGAAAGCGCTTGGCAGGATTTTCGCAATTCTTGAGGTGACACAATGAAAGAACTGCCTGCTACCGCAAAGACCGTCGTCATCGGCGGCGGCATCATCGGTTGCTCGACGGCCTACCATCTCGGCAAGCTCGGCTTCACCGACACCGTGCTGCTGGAACGTAAGAAGCTGACCTCGGGCACGACGTTTCATGCCGCCGGCCTCGTCGGTCAGCTGCGCACCAGCGCCAACATCACGCAGATGCTCGGCTATTCCGTCGATCTCTACAAGAAGCTCGAGGCGGAGACGGGGCTTGCTACCGGCTGGAAGATGAATGGCGGTTTGCGTCTCGCCTGCAATGAGGAGCGCTGGACGGAGGTGAAGCGCCAGGCGACGACGGCACAGTCCTTTGGCCTGCAGATGCATCTCTTGACGCCCAAGGAGGCTTTCGATCTCTGGCCGCTGATGGATATCGACGACCTCGTGGGCGCCGCCTTCTTACCGACCGATGGCCAGGCCAATCCTTCCGACATCACCCAGGCGCTGGCAAAGGGCGCCCGCATGAGCGGTGTGTCGATCCTCGAGGATACGGAAGTTCTCGATCTGGAGATCGACAAGGGGCGAATCCGCGCCGTCATCACCGAGAAGGGACGCATCGAATGCGAGCGCGTCGTCGTCTGCGCCGGGCAATGGACGCGGATCTTTGCCGGCCGCTTCGGTGTCAATGTTCCGCTTGTCTCCGTCGAGCATCAATATCTCATCACCGAATCCTTCGGCGTACCCTCCAACCTGCCGACGCTGCGCGATCCCGACCGGCTGACCTATTACAAGGAGGAGGTCGGCGGGCTTGTCATGGGCGGCTATGAGCCCAATCCCATTCCCTGGGCGCTCGATGGTATTCCGAAAGATTTTCATTACACGCTGCTCGACAGTAATTTCGATCATTTCGAGCAGATCATGGAACAGGCGCTGGTGCGCGTGCCGGCGTTGCAAACGGCCGGTGTCAAGCAGCTGCTGTGCGGCCCGGAGAGTTTCACGCCGGACGGCAATTTCATTCTCGGCGAAGCGCCGGAACTGCGGAATTTCTTCGTCGGCGCCGGCTTCAACGCCTTCGGCATCGCGTCGGCCGGCGGGGCCGGCATGGCGCTTGCCGAATGGGTCGCCAAGGGCGAGCCGCCTTACGATCTCTGGCCCGTCGATATCAGGCGCTTCGGCCGTCCGCATTTCGACACCGACTGGGTGCGCACCCGGACGCTGGAAGCCTATGGCAAGCACTACACCATGGCATGGCCTTTCGAAGAACATTCCAGTGGCAGGCCCTGCCGCAAGTCGCCGCTTTACGACCGGCTGAAGGCGCAGGGTGCCTGCTTCGGTGAAAAGCTCGGGTGGGAGCGGCCGAACTGGTTTGCCGATCTCTTTGCCGGCGAGGAGCCGAAGGACGAGTACACTTATGGGCGGCAGAACTGGTTCGACGCCGTCGGCCGGGAGCATAAGGCTGTGCGCGAAGCGGCCGTCATCTTCGACCAGACCTCCTTTGCCAAATTCGTGCTGAAAGGCAGGGACGCGGAGGCGGCGATCTCCTGGATCGCTGCCAACGACGTCGCCAAGCCAGTTGGCGCCCTGACCTATACCCAGATGCTGAACGACCGCGGCGGCATCGAATGCGACGTCACCGTTGCCCGCATCGCCGAGAACGAATTCTACATCACCACAGGCACCGGCTTCGCCACGCATGATTTCGACTGGATCGCCCGCAACATTCCATCCGAGATGCATGCGGAGCGGGTGGATATGACCTCGGCCTATTCCGTGCTGTCGCTGATGGGGCCGAAGTCGCGCGAGATATTGCAGGCCGTGACCTCGGCCGACGTTTCGAACGCCGCATTCCCCTTCGGCAAGGTGAGGACCGTCGGCATCGCCGGTTGCCCTGTGCGGGCGCTGCGCATCACCTATGTCGGCGAACTCGGCTATGAGCTGCATGTGCCGGTGGAATATGCCGCTACCGTCTATGACGTGCTGATGGCGGCCGGGCGCGAGCACGGCCTCATCAATGCCGGCTATCGCGCCATCGAGAGCTGCCGGCTGGAAAAGGGCTATCGCGCCTGGGGCTCCGATATCGGGCCGGATCATACGCCGGTCGAGGCAGGGCTTGCCTGGGCGGTGAAGACGAGGAAGGATGTCGCGTTCCGCGGCAGGGAGGCGATCGAGCGGCAGCTGGCTTCCGGTGTGAAGAAGATGCTCGCCTGCTTCGTGCCGGACGATCCTGAAACCGTGCTTCTCGGCCGCGAGACGATCTATCGCGACGGGCGACGCGTCGGCTGGCTGTCGAGCGGCGGCTACGGCTACACAATCGGCAAGGCCATCGGCTACGGCTATGTCCGCAATCCCGACGGCGTCACGGAGGATTTCGTGCTATCCGGACGCTATGAGCTCGATGTCGCGCAGAGCCGCGTGCCATGCCAGGTGTCGCTGAAGCCGCTCTATGACCCGCAGATGGTGCGGATCAAGGGGTGATCGGGAGCCGCGTGCGTTAACTCAACGCGAGCATTTCGGTATGAAGCCTATCGTCTGCTTGGCAAATCCCAGGCCCGATAGAGGTTATTGAGAGCCTCGGCTGTGTGGCATTCCACCATCGGCAATTCGGCTTCCCGCAGGATATTTGCGTATTTGGCGCCGCTGTTGCGGGTCTTCACGAGTATCCAGTGAATCATCTCCCATTTGATGCTGTCCTTGGCGCCTTCGAGATGGCCCGCTCGATCTGAGCGGTTGATCAGGGTCCGCTTGAGATAGCGGGAAAAGCGCAGCCAATGATTGGAGGTGATGAGGATGGCGCCGGTAGCGCGAGCCAAACGTTGCGGCATCAGGCGCGTATAATTGCCTTCCATGATCCACTGGTCGCGAAGAATGGCCGCATCGTGAAGCGCGGCGAATTCTGCTTCTGGGCGCTGTTGCCAATCGGTATGGGGCAGATGATGAAGCTGATCGAGATGGATTGTTGGAAAGCCAAGTTTTTTGGAAAGTGCAACCGCCAGGGTTGACTTACCGGCATTGGAAGGGCCGAGCACGACAATGCGCTCGCCAAGGGAATGCAAGGGAAGCATGAGGCACCGGTCGGAAAATTGGGATGGTTTCCAATGGCCGAAGCGAACCACCTTGTCAACGCCTGCGTGTCGTATTTTCATCATTGCGCCATTTACGTGAAGATTGGAACCAAGCCGCGCCATCTGCCGAAAACTGTGATCTGTCCCCTGTTGTCCCAGCCATTTCCTTGACACGTCGGTACTTTCATCCTCAATCGGCATGCTGACAACTGACGGAGGCGAAAGACGATGGCGGAAGCGAACATCAAGCTTGAGGAGAGCTGGAAAGAGGCGCTATCTCCGGAGTTCGAAAGCCCCTACATGCAGCAGCTCAAGGCTTTTCTCGTCGAGGAAAAGCAGCGCGGCAAGGTGATATTTCCCCGTGGCAGCGAGTATTTCCGGGCGCTGGATCTGACCCCGCTCGACGAGGTGCAGGTCGTCATTCTTGGGCAAGACCCCTATCACGGCTTCGGCCAGGCGCATGGGCTCTGCTTCAGCGTGCGCCCCGGCGTGCGCATTCCCCCGTCGCTGGTCAATATCTACAAGGAACTGGAAACCGATCTCGGCATTCCGCCGGCGCGCCACGGCTTTCTGGAAAGCTGGGCGAAGCAGGGCGTGCTCCTGCTTAACAGCGTGCTGACGGTGGAGGAATCGCAGGCAGCGTCGCATCAGGGCAAGGGCTGGGAGCGCTTTACTGATGCGGTGATCCGAAGGGTCAACGACGAATGCGATGGCGTCGTCTTCATGCTCTGGGGCTCCTATGCGCAGAAGAAGGCCGCCTTTGTCGATACCGAGCGCCATCTGGTGCTCAAGGCAGCGCATCCTTCGCCACTATCGGCCCATAACGGCTTTCTTGGCTGCCGGCATTTTTCCAAGGCCAATGCCTATCTGGCCGAGCATGGAAGGGAGCCGATTGACTGGGCGCTGCCGAGCAATCCGGAGGCGCAATGAGGCACAGTCTTCTGGATTGCGCTTTACAGCAGTGAACGATTGGAATTTATCGTTCACTCTTTGAAGACAATCCGTTTGGCGCTTGAGGGCTATCGAAAAGCGACCGACAAGACCATCTTCTGCCCATGAGAAACGCCTGCCGGTGCAGGCGAAACAAGGGGTTTAAGATGCTCAACCAGATCAAAGGTCTTCACCACGTCACCTCGATGGCCGAAGACGCCCGGACCAACAATAAGTTCTTCACCGATACGCTCGGCCTGCGCCGCGTCAAGAAGACGGTGAATTTCGACGCTCCCGATGTCTATCACCTGTACTATGGTGACGAGATCGGCACGCCCGGCACGATCATGACCTACTTCCCGTTCCCGAAGATGGCGCGCGGCCGCCCGGGGACCGGTGAAGTCGGCAATACGGTCTATTCCGTTCCAGAAGGCGCCATCGGCTACTGGACCGAACGGCTCGGCCAGCATGGTGTCGAGAGCTTGAAGGCCGACGAATCCTTTGGCCAGAAGCGCCTGCATTTTGCCGGTCCGGATGGCGACGGTTTCGCGCTCGTCGAGGTCAAGGATGACAAGCGTCAGCCCTGGACGCATAACGGGGTCGATGCCGAGCATGCCATCAGGGGCTTCCATTCCGTTGCTATGCGGCTCAGGGACGAAGGCGCTACTGCCGAGCTTTTGAAGTACATGGGCTACGAGGTGGTCGATACGCATGATGGCATCAAGCGGCTTGCCATTCCCGGCGGCAACGGTGCCGATTATGTCGACCTTGAGACGATGCCAAACATCAATCGCGCGCTTCCGGGTGCGGGCTCCGTCCACCATGTCGCCTTTGCCGTCGAGAATCGTGCAAAGCAGCTCGAAGTGCGCAAGGCGCTGATGGATACCGGCTATCAGGTCACCCCGGTCATCGACCGCGATTACTTCTGGGCGATCTACTTCCGCACGCCTGGCGGCGTGTTGTTCGAAGTCGCCACCAATGAACCCGGCTTCGACCGCGACGAGGATACGGCCCATCTCGGCGAGGCGCTGAAACTGCCGGAACAGCATGCGCATCTGCGTGGCCTGATCGAGCAGCATCTCGAACCGCTGGAAGGCTAATCCAGGAGAAAGATCATGATGGATACCACTTATGTGCATCGGCTGAAGGCCGGTGCACCCGGAAAGCCTGTTTTCTTCACCTTCCATGGCACCGGCGGCGACGAGAACCAGTTCTTCGATTTCGCCACCCGCCTGTTGCCGGGCGCCACCATCATCTCGCCGCGCGGCGATGTCTCGGAATATGGCGCGGCGCGTTTCTTCCGTCGGACGGGTGAGGGCGTCTATGACATGGCCGATCTTGCCAGGGCGACGGAAAAGATGGCGAAGTATGTCTCGGAACTAGCGGCCGAATATGGCGCATCGCAGGTGCTGGGCCTCGGCTTTTCCAATGGCGCCAACATCCTTGCCAACGTGCTTATCGAGCATGGCGATCTGTTCGATGCGGCCGTGTTGATGCATCCGCTGATCCCCTTCCAGCCGAAGGACAATGCCAGGTTGTCTGGCAAGCGAGTGCTGATCACCGCGGGTGAGCGCGATCCGATCGCGCCGGCGCCGGTCACAAAGGCGCTCGCCGATTATTTTGCGCGACAGGATGCCGAGGTCACGCTCGAATGGCATCCGGGCGGTCACGATATTCGCCCCAACGAGATCGAGGCTATCGGCAAATTCCTTGTGCCCTACGCGTAAGCTCCAAAAATGACCAGGCCAGGCGGCTGACAGCTCCTGCCGCGTGGCCTGCTATTTGCCGATGAAGCGCAGCATCGCCTTCGCTTGCGAGGCGGCTGCGAGTTTTCCGTTCTCGTCGAGGTAGCCAGTTCCACAGAAGCGGTTGAGATTGGCGAAATCCATACTGTCCGGCAGCGCATGCCTTGTTTCAGCAATGACCATGCGCCAGGCGCAGCCGAGCATCTTGTCGGGTTGTATCGCCTCGTCGCAGCCGGTGCTGAGGCATAGGGCGACATGCTTCTGCGCGCGATACCCGCCTGCGATGGCTTCCTCATAATCAGCCTTCCAGCTATCCCTTGTATGTTCGCAGCGAGCCGGATTGCTGCTCTGACTGCATTGCACCGTCTTGTCGACATAGGTTTGCGCCGGCGGCCATAGCGGACCGTCGACCAGGCTGACGCAGCCGCACGCAAACAAGGTGGCCGACAGCAGGCGCAATTGATTCTCCTTCGACAAAGCCGCCGAAACCGTAGAGCGATCGCAAATATGTGCAAGATCAATGTGATCTTGCCAACAGCAACGGGGAGAAGGCGCTCCCTCGACCACCCGCGGCAACGTGTGGCGTGACCTTCCTGCAACCCTTTCCATCTTCCGGCATCCGCGAGCTCCAGCGGCGCAAGCTTTGCTTGTGGGTATCATGCCCGCCCGCTAATGCTCTGCCACTATAGGGCGGGGGGGATTCCATCGTGACGCTGGCGGAACAGCAACAATACAGGCTCGGTGTGATTTATGTGGCCCTTTCGGCGCTCGCCTGGTCGACATCGGGCCTTTTCGTTCGGGCGATCCATGCCGATCTCATGACCATTCTGTTCTGCCGCGGCATTGTCTCCGGCCTCGGCGTTTTCACTTTGTTTTTCTATATCGAGCGGCGTAACGCCTTTAGCGTGCTGCGCTCCATGGGTGGTCCTTCGCTGGCGGCGACGATCTTTTCCACCGCGTCGATGATCAGCGGCATCGGCTCGATCTATTATACGTCGGTCGCCGATGCCATGGTCATCTATGCGACTGTGCCCTTTGTCACCGCGGGGGTCGCTTTTCTCTTCATCCGCGAACGTCCCAACATGAGGACGCTGATTGCCAGTGGCGTTGCCTTCATCGGCGTGCTCGTCATGCTTTCCGGCCATGCAAGTGATGGCGGCAGCTGGCTCGGCAAGGGGCTTGCCGCCGTCATGACGCTGACCGTCGCCTGTCTTGCCGTCGTCATGCGCCAGCATCGTAATGTGCCGATGCTGCCTGCCATGGCGCTTTCCGCCTGGTTGTGTTCCTCCATCACCTTCTGGTTCGCCTCGCCGCTTTCGATCTCCGGACAGGATCTCGGACTGATCATCGCCTTCGGCATTATCCAGAACGCCATGGGCCTCAGCCTCTATACCTTCGGCTCGCGGCTGGTTCCGGCGTCGGATGCCGCCCTGCTGACAGCGCTCGAAGTGCCGCTGACGCCCCTCTGGGTCTGGATGATTTTTGCCGAGCGCCCTTCGACGGCGACGCTCATCGGCGGGTCGATCGTGCTTGCAGCGCTTTTCGGACATATCCTGTTGGAAGTGCGGCGGAATCGAGCGGTCACATCGGCTCAGGCCCACTGACCGACTTGCCCCTTTCATCATAAAATGCTGGTATCGGCACGGTCATCAGGAGTCGGAATCGATGAAAAAGGTCTTCAATCCCGCATCTGTCCGCCGCCCTTTCGGCAATTACAATCACGGCCTGCTGGTGCCGCCCGGCGCCAGCATGCTGGTCACCTCCGGCCAGCTCGGCATCGGTATCGACGATCGCATTCCGGCTGACGTTACCGGCCAGGCCGAACTATGTTTCAAGGCGATCGGGGCTATCCTTGAAGAGGCTGGCATGGGTTTTGCCGACGTCATCCGCATCGGTGGCTTCGTGACTACGCGCGAGGATTTTCCCGCCTATATGGCCGTGCGGGACCGCTATGTCCAAAATCCCGCACCGGTCTCCACGTTGCTGATCGTCGGCGGGTTTACACGGTCCGAGTTTCTGGTCGAGGTCGAGGTTACGGCGGCGAAGGTGATGTGATGACGGCCGGTCATCCTGAGCATTTGGCCGACCCGTCAATCCCCCGCATTCTAGGACTTTACGAGACGCATCTGACGGTTGCCAATCTCCAGCGCTCGATTGCCTTCTATCGCGATGTCCTGAAGCTCGAAGTCGGGACGGTCATCGAGAGCAGGAATGTTGCTTTTCTCTGGATCGACGATAAACGGATGGGCATGCTCGGCCTTTGGGAAACGGGCAGCGCCCCTCTCAAGATGCGTCTCCATATTGCCTTCAGAACCTCTCTCACCGATGTAGTCGGCTCCGCCGCCGCATTGAAGGCTCATGGCGTCCAACCGAAGGGTTTCAATGGCGAGCCGCTCGATGAACCCGTCGTCCTCGGTTGGATGCCGGCCGTCTCGCAATATTTTTCGGATCCCGACGGACATTCGATCGAATTCATCCATGTGCTTGAAGAGGCGGCCGATCCGGATTTCGGCGTAAAGCCCTATTCACAGTGGCTATCGCGGCCAAAGCCGGCGGCTTGACCGGTACAGGCGGGACCTCCCTTTAACTGGCTTTTCGTCGGCTTGCTTATGGTCTAAGCGAAGAGGATACGAGCTATACCTGCGATACTGCCAGTTCCAGGGCGCGCAGAAGCGTGGAAGACCAATATGACGCAGAACATCTACGACGATCCGGGCTTCTTCGAGGGCTATAGCCGGCTACAGCGATCCATTGACGGGCTGGCGGGTGCGGCCGAATGGCCGGCCATCCGTGCCTTGATGCCGGACATGAAGGGTCTCGATGTCGTGGATCTCGGCTGCGGTTTCGGCTGGTTCTGCCGTTGGGCGGCCGAGCAGGGGGCGGCCAGTGTATTGGGATTCGATGTCTCGGAAAAAATGCTGGAACGTGCGCGGGCGGAAACGGAGGATGCGCGGGTTCGCTACGATCGCGTTGACCTGGAGCAACTTCAGCTTCCGAAAGCGAGCTTCGATCTCGTCTACAGTTCACTCGCCTTCCATTATATCGAAGGCTTTGCCGGACTGCTGACGACGATCCGTCAGGCGCTGAAGCCGGGCGGTCGGCTGATCTTTTCAATCGAGCATCCGATCTATATGGCGCCCCGACGGCCGGAATGGCTTGATGACGCCGACGGCGGCAAAATCTGGCCGCTCAGTGCCTATCAAATCGAGGGGCCACGCGTGACGAACTGGCTCGCCGAGGGCGTCGTCAAGCAGCATCGCACCATGGGTACGACGCTCAACCTGTTGATCGAGTCCGGCTTCATCATTGCCCATGTCGAAGAATGGTCGCCGAGCGATGAGGATCTTGCAGCCCATCCGGAATGGGCAATCGAGCGCGAGCGGCCGATGTTTCTCCTGATTTCCACTCGGACCTGAGGCATCCCCAGCATGCCGCCGCAGCGTAGAAGCCCGAGGCGATCTGTTTTTCTTTTTGTTGATAGATTTTATAGAAAATTAATTGCTCGCGAAGGGCTACTTCCGCAAAATGTCGTTTCTTGAGGCGCATGCTCCCCATCGATAATGTGAGGCTATCTGCGCGAGTTAAGGAAGAGTGCGATGAACATGAAAACTTCCGTGGCAATCGAGAAGGCGGTGCCTGTCGCCGATCCCGACATTGCGCGCACTGAGTTTCGCAATGCCATGGCGCGGATGGCGGCGGCAGTGAACATCGTCACGACCAATGGCCCTGCGGGGATCGCCGGCTTTGCCGCGACCGCCGTCTGCAGCGTTACCGATAACCCGCCGACCCTGCTCGTCTGCCTCAATCGTGGCGCTTCCGTTCATCCCGCTGTCACGCAAAACGGCGTGCTCTGCGTCAACGTGCTGTCGGAAGCGCATCAGGACCTGTCGCGGCTTTTCGGCGGCAAGACCCCGGTTGCCGAACGCTTCGCCGGTGCCTCCTGGTCGGAACTATCGACAGGCGCGCCGGTGCTTGAGGATGCTCTTGTCTCCTTCGATTGCCGCATCGTCCGCCAGGCCGACGGCGGAACGCATGATATCCTGCTCTGTGAAGTCGATGCTATCCGTCAACGTGATGAGGGGCAGGGGCTTATCTACTTCGACCGGACCTATCATTCTGCGGGTCGTGCCCAGTAAGCCGGTTTTCTTGTCGTTTCACGCCAGAAAGTTTTCGATCGCCTGCAGGACCTGGGCGGGGTGTTCGCGATGCGGCGAATGTCCGGTATTCGGCAGGATATAAGCCGATCCGCGTCCGGCCGCGATCCGGTGGGGATGAGCCTCGGAGCCATACTCGTCACGCTCGCCGTGAATGGCAAGCACCGGGCAACGGAGTTTTTCAAGGGCCGGATCGAGCGACCAGCCGGCACGTTCGGGAGTAAGCCACGTATCGATCCATGCACGCAGCACCCAATCGGTCTTACCGCCGTGATATTTTTCAAGCCGGGCGAAGGTCTCGGTCGATCTGAAATCCTGCTGTGCGATCCTGATGCCTTGCAGGGTTCTCTCTTCCACGAAAGCCTGCGCTGCGATGGTGATAACGGCCTGGCAGCGGTCGCTAAAACGTGCTCCTGCTTCCACTGCCATGCCGCCGCCGACGCTATGCCCGCAGGCAACGAACTTTTGAACGGAAAACTGCTCGCATAGCAACGGAACGGCCTGCTCGGCCTCCAGGGCCACGAAGTTCTGCTGCAGAACGTCGGTACGGGCATCGGAGCGACCGAAGCCTAAGCGATCATAGGCGATCACCTGACGGCGGAGGGAAAGGGCGAGCTGTCGCGGGAAATCCCTCCAGAGCGCGATGCATCCGAGGGAATCATGAAACAGGATGATCGGCGGCAGGAAGGTCTCGGCATGCGGTGTCCATGATTTGGCATAGAGGCGCCCGCCGGGGCTATCGATCCAGTGTTCCGTTTCGACGATGCCTGCCATTTCGCTCAATAGTTTTCCTGATACCACTCGACGAAGCGCTTCACGCCTTCATCGACTTCGATCTGCGGCCTGAAGCCGGTCAGCGCCACCAGCAGATCCGGGACGGCATAGGTATTGTGTACGTCGCCGGGTTGCATGGGCAGCATCTTGCGGATCGCCTTCTTGCCGAGCATCGTCTCGATGGTTTCGACGAAGCTCATCAGCCCGACGGGCTGGCCGCCGCCGATATTGACTACCCGGAAAGGGGCATTCTTCGAGAGAGTGTCGATGACCGTCTCCGACACGATCCGGTTTTCCTCCGACGGCACGACGCCGATGAGGCGCACGATGCCTTCAACGAGATCGTCGATATAGGTGAAATCGCGGCTCATCTTGCCTTCGCCGTAGATTTCGATCGGCCTGTCGTTGCGGATGGCATCGACGAATTTGAACAGCGCCATGTCCGGACGGCCCCAGGGGCCATAGACCGTGAAGAAACGGAAAGCGGTCGTTGGTATGTTGAAGAGATGGGCGTAGCTGTGCGCCATCAGCTCCATGCTCTTCTTGGTCGCCGCATAGATCGTCATCTGCTCGTCGGCCTTGTCGCTTTCGGCAAAGGGGATCTTTTCGTTGGCGCCATAGACCGACGAGGTGGAGGCAAGCAGCAGGTGCTTCGGCTGCAGGTTTTTCGCCAATTCCAGGATGTTGAACGAACCGACAAGATTGGAATCGACGTAGGAACGCGGATTTTCGAGGCTATAGCGGACGCCGGCCTGTGCGGCGAGATGGACGATCACATCAGGTTCGGCGAGTTCGGCGGCGCGATCCAGCGCTGCCTTGTCTTCCAGCATGCCAGTGACGGCCTTGAAGCCGTTGGAGCGGGCGAGAATGGCTGTACGCTTTTCCTTGAGCTTGACGTCGTAGTAGGGCGTCATGCCGTCGAAACCGACGACGAAATGTCCCTCGTCAAGCAGGCGCCTGGCAAGGTGGAATCCGATAAAGCCGGCGGTGCCGGTGATGAGATAGCGCATTGATCGGCCTTTGCTTAAAGCATTTCGAGGAAAGGTGCGTAGGGGTTTTCCGTTCGGAATGCGTAGACGCTCTAAAGTGTGTCGTCGCTCGAGGGTCTGCCGACGCTTGTATAGGCAAAGCCGTGCTTTGCGACCTCGTCATGGCGATAGATATTTCTGAGGTCGACGAGGACCGGAGCCTTCATGATGGATTTGAGCCGGACAAAATCCAGCGCGCGGAACTGGTTCCATTCCGTCACGATGACGAGCGCATCGGCACCGCGTGCGGCGCTATAGGCATCCTCGGCATAGGCGATGTTGTCGATCACCTGGCGGGCATTCTCCATGCCTTCGGGATCGTAGCCAGTCACGGCGGCGCCGGCATCCTGCAGCGTCTGGATGATCGAGATGGCCGGGCTGTCACGCATGTCGTCGGTATTCGGCTTGAACGTCAGACCGAGGACAGCTACCGACTTGCCCCTTATATCGCCGCCCATGGCCGTGACGACCTTGCGCCCCATGGCGCGCTTGCGGTTGTCGTTGATCGATACGGTCGTTTCGATCAGGCGCACAGGGCTGTCGTAATCCTGAGCCGTCTTGGCGAGTGCCAGCGTATCTTTCGGGAAGCAGGAGCCGCCGTAGCCCGGGCCGGCATGCAGGAATTTTGAGCCGATGCGGCCGTCTAGGCCGATGCCGCGCGAGACTTCCTGCACATTGGCGCCGACCTTCTCGCAGAGATCGGCCATCTCGTTGATGAAGGTGATCTTCATGGCGAGGAAGGCGTTGGCGGCGTATTTGATCAGCTCCGACGTGCGGCGGGAGGTAAAGAGCAGCGGCGCCTGGTTGAGGTATAGCGGCCGGTAGACTTCGGTCATGACGCCGCGGGCGCGTTCGTCGTTGAGGCCGATGACGATGCGGTCGGGACGCTTGAAATCCTCGATGGCCGCACCTTCACGCAGGAATTCCGGATTGGAGACGACAGCGACATCGGCTTGCGGATTGGTTTCGCGGACGATGCGCTCCACTTCGTCGCCGGTGCCGACCGGTACGGTCGACTTGGTGACGATGACGGTGAAGTCCTTGACGTGCTCGGCAATTTCGCGAGCAGCGGCATAGACATAGGAGAGGTCGGCATGGCCGTCGCCGCGCCGGGAAGGGGTGCCGACCGCAATGAAGACGACATCGCTTGCGGCAACGCTCGTCTCTACATCAGTAGTGAAGGAGAGGCGGCCGGCTCGCACATTGTCGGCAACGAGCTGTTCGAGGCCCGGCTCGAAGATCGGTATTTCGCCGCGCTTGAGAGCCTCAATCTTGCTCGTATCCTTATCGACGCAGATGACCTCATGGCCGAAATCGGCAAAGCAGACACCCGATACAAGCCCTACATAACCTGAGCCGATCATCGTGATGCGCATGAAACTTCAATCCTTTTGCTGGCGCCGGGCGTCGCGTTGAAATGCAACGGCGGCATAGGCGATCATCTGCGTATATACACAGGATCGCGAGCGGCGCCTATATGCGATGCCGGCTTTAAGAGGATTGCAGCAGAAGTGTCACGGAAGCTTCGTCGACCTCCGGCATGCGCGATCATCTTGTTTTTCAAGTGAAACGAAGCCTTTGCACTTTAAATCTATGATAGCCTATTGCTTGTGATTGGCAGCATGTTGCCACATGATGAATTGGGTGCGGTCGTGCGGCAGGGCGGCGGCGATATATGGGCGGTTCGGGACTTTTGCATGAAATCGACTTTTGCCGTGCGGACAATGCGGGCTGGCGAGCTAGAGCTTGCTCTGGAATGGGCTCGGCAAGAAGGCTGGAATCCGGGCATTGACGACGCACAGGCCTTCTGGGAGGCGGACCCGGCCGGCTTTCTGATCGGCGCCATCGGCGAGGTTCCCGTCGGTTGCATATCCGTCGTCCGCTATGGCGAGGCTTTCGCTTTCCTCGGTCTTTATATGCTTCATCCCGAGTTTCGCGGGCGGGGATATGGCAAGCAGCTCTGGAACAAGGGCATGACGCTTGCCGGCAATCGCGTCGTCGGGCTGGATGGGGTCGTCGCACAACAGGAAAATTACCGGCGGCACGGTTTCGAGATGGCCTATCGGACGCTCCGCTATGGCGGTATCCCCAAAGTACCTGAGGTGGATGAAGTGCAGGCAAGGCAGGTGACGCCCGTCGCGGACGGCAAGCTCGAGGCGCTGGTGCACTATGATGCTGAAATTTTCCCCGGCTTGCGTCACTCCTTCATCCGGGCCTGGTGCGGCGCTCCTCAAAGACGGGCATCATTCATCGTCGGTGGTGGTAGCAGGGTTCGCGGTTACGGCACGATCCGCCGCTGTTTCGAGGGTTACAAGATCGGTCCGCTGTTTGCCAACAAGCCGGAGGTCGCGCTTGCATTGATGAGCAAACTGCTTGCCAAGACCAATGGGCAGTCGGTCTCTCTTGATGTGCCGGTCGATAATGTGCAGGCGATCAGGCTTGCGGAAGATTGCGGTCTGTCTCCGGTATTTGAGACGGCGCGCATGTATCGCGGCAAAGCGCCGGAAATCCCGCTCGATCGCGTCTTCGGCGTCACCACGCTCGAGCTTGGTTAGCTGCTCTTGATCCAGCGCCGCGCGAGGCCTTAACGATGGCGTTGCTCTAGCGGTCAAGCCGAGTTTTGATGAGCAGGGATCGCCTTCGGAGAGGGCCGTTGAAAGGCCATCGGAACTGCGACAGGGGAAAAATCCTGTTGGAGGCGCTGATTCGTCATGCAAAAAGCCGAATCTCCTGAGACAACAGGGTCGCTTTCCCAAAAACAAAGCTTTATAGATGCGCGGGTTTGAGCAAGGCGCGCCGCCGCGCGCAGGAAGCGGGATTGGATAAATGGCGAATGTTGTAGTGATCGGCTCGCAATGGGGTGACGAAGGCAAGGGCAAGATTGTCGACTGGCTTTCGGAACGCGCCGATGTGATTGTACGCTTTCAGGGCGGTCATAATGCCGGTCATACGCTTGTTGTCGACGGTGTCAGCTACAAGCTTGCGTTGCTGCCCTCCGGGCTCGTGCGCGGCAAGCTCAGCGTCATCGGCAACGGCGTCGTCGTCGATCCCCATCACTTCGTCGCCGAAGTCGAAAAGCTGCGCGCCCAGGGTGTTGCCGTTACCCCTGACGTGCTGCGTATTGCCGAAAACGCGCCGCTGATCCTGTCGCTGCACCGCGATCTCGATGCCATGCGCGAAGACGCTGCTTCCAATAGCGGTACGAAGATCGGCACGACGCGCCGCGGCATTGGCCCGGCCTATGAGGACAAGGTCGGCCGCCGCGCCATTCGCGTCATCGACCTTGCCGAACCGGAAACGCTGCCCGCCAAGATCGACCGGCTGCTGACGCATCACAACGCGCTGCGCCGCGGCATGGGCGTCGACGAAATCTCCTTTGACGCCCTGCACGAGGAACTGAGCTCCGTTACGGAGCATATTCTTCCCTATATTGATCAGGTCTGGCGCCTGCTCGACGAGCAGCGCAAGGCTGGTGCCCGCATCCTTTTCGAAGGAGCGCAGGGCGCTCTCCTAGACAATGATCACGGCACCTATCCGTTCGTGACCTCGTCCAACACGGTCGCCGGTCAGGCCGCTGCCGGCTCGGGTCTCGGCCCGACGGCGCTCGGCTATGTGCTTGGCATCACCAAGGCCTATACGACCCGCGTCGGCGAGGGGCCTTTCCCCTGCGAATTGCATGACGAGATCGGCAAGCATCTGTCGACCGTCGGCCGCGAAGTGGGCGTCAATACCGGCCGTCCGCGCCGCTGCGGTTGGTTTGATGCCGTACTGGTGCGCCAGACCGTCAAGACTTCCGGTATTACCGGCATTGCGCTTACCAAACTCGACGTGCTCGACGGCCTGGACGAGCTGAAGATCTGCGTCGGTTACAAGCTGGACGGCAAGGAAATCGATTATCTGCCGGCAAGCCAGGCAGCGCAGGCCCGCGTCGAGCCGGTCTACATCACGCTCGAGGGCTGGAAGGAATCGACTGTCGGCGCCCGCAAGTGGGCCGATCTGCCGGCGCAGGCGATCAAATATGTGCGTCAGGTGGAAGAGCTGATCGGCGCGCCTGTGGCGCTGCTTTCAACCAGTCCGGAGCGCGAGGACACCATACTTGTGACCGACCCCTTTGAGGGCTAGAGTTGCGTATCTATGACGAATCCCGGCCCGGCTGCACACCGGGCATCATGAGAAAGTACTGATGGCGGATTTTGTAGCAGTTATTCGACGGGCCGTTGACGGCCTGACGGACAATACTCCCGAAATGCGGGTCAAGGTTTACGATCGAGCTCGCGGTGCCGTGCAACGGCAGCTCGAGAGCATGAAGCCGCGCCCGCCCGAGGAAATGCTGCGTCGCCAGCTCGACAAGCTTGAGGCAGCGATCGTCGAGGTCGAGGCCGAACATGCCGAGGCTTTGCCGGGTAGCGAGGAGCCGCCGGTTGCGGAAGCGCCCGCGCCGCATGAAGAGGTCGCTTCCGAGCCCGCTCACGACCATCATGAGCCTGAGGAAGTCAATGCCGAGCCGCATGAGGAAGAGCCTGCGCCGGCACCGGCCGAGGTTCATGCCCATGAGGAGCCGGACGCTCCGGTCGAGGAAGAGCCGGCTTATGAGGCGCCGGTCGCGCACGTCGAAGAGGGTCATGCGCAGGAACACGAGTCCGTTGAGGAATGGAGCGAGCCGCAGCCGTCAGACGAGCCTTTTGCTCCGGCTGCCGAGCATGTCGGCGCTGAACATCATGCCAAGGCTCACGAGGAACCGGCCCCTGAGCCGGTTTACCATGAGGAGCCGCAGAGACATTGGGAAGGGCCGCAACAGCATGCGGAGCCGCACCATGTGGAAGAAGCGCCGGCAGTCGCTGCAGCAACCGCGCCGCATGTGCCGCCAAGGCCGGTTGACGATGTCATGAGCCAGGTCGAGCAGATCTGGGCCGAAGTGGATGCGCCTGCCTCCAACACTACGCCCGAACCGGAGACGGCCCGTCATACCGACCCGGTCATGCCGGCCGCAGCTTTCACGGAAGCGCCCTTTGGCCAACCGGTCGAAGGACCGGTCAATTCCAAGGCACCCGCCGTCAACACGGGCTTTACCTGGGACGCGGATGTTTTCGAGGAAATGGAGCCGGCATCGGCGGTTTCCAAGCCCGCGCAGCAGCCAGCTCGGCAAATGCCCGAAAATGCCTTCGATGATGTCGATCTCTTTGCGGATGTGCATCCGTCCAGGAAAGCGGCGTCCGAAGCCGATGCAACCAATGACGGCTGGCGCGAACTCAAGGAGCTTGCCGGCTTCGACAAACGCGCTGAAGACGACCGTGGCGATGGCCTCGCCGTTCCGCCCGATCTCGATCAGGCGATGGCGGCGAAGCTGCAGGGCCGCAGCTTCCGCATGGAACCGAAGCGTCGCCGGATCAATGTTACCGGTATCATCGTCACGCTCGTCGGTCTTGCCGTCGTTGGAGGCGGTGGCTACGCAGCTTGGCTGAACCGCGACGCACTTAACAATATGGTGACGAAGCTCGTCAGTTCCGCACCGAAGAATGCGACGGCACCCTCGACGTCGGATACGGCCAGCAGTAATACGCCGAACAACGGCAATGCTGCTGCCCCTGCTCAGCCGACGACCGCGCCCCAGCAGACCAATACGGCCGCTCAGCAGCCGGGTGCCGCTGCCGGCAAAACGGATACCGCAGCATTGGCCAGCGATCCGAATACGGTCAATACGAAGTTCACGCAGCGTCTCCTGGCGAATGGTACCGAAGAGGATAAAGGCCCTGCTCCAATCGGTCAGCCCGGCGTCGTTGAAGGCAAGTCCGTAGCTGAACAGAATGTTGCCTCTGCGGCACCTGCCGCTACGGCAACGCCGCCGGCCGCCAACAATGCCGGCGCGGCTGCTCCACAGACCCAAGCGCCCGCAACCGCTGCACCGAATACGCCATCCGCCTCGACGGATCAGCAGGCACCTGCCGCCAACCAGCAGCAACAGGCGGCCGCCAACCAGCCGCCGCCCGTGACGCAGCAGACGGCTCCGGCAACAGACGGACAGAAGGTTTTCCTCTATGAGGAGCGCCTCGGCCAGACGTCGCCCACGGCCTTCCAGGGCACGGTCAGCTGGTCGCTGCAGGAAGGCAAGGGGGCCGACGGCCGACCGGAGCCTTCGGTGCAGGGTCTCATTACCGTTCCGGATCGCGGCCTGACTGCGACGATCACAGTTTCGCGGAACTCGGATTCCTCGCTGCCGGCCAGCCATCTGATCGAGCTTGCCTTCCAGGTACCGCCGAATTTCGAAGGCGGCGCGATCGACAACGTTCAGCGCGTCGCACTGAAGGCGACCGAGCAGGATCGCGGCGATGCGTTGATCGCGGTTCCGGCCAAGGTTACCGACGATGTCTATATGGTGGCGCTGAACGATTTCCCGGATGCGCGCAAGACCAATCTCGATCTGTTGAAGAGCCGCAACTGGATCGATATTCCAGTGGTCTATCGTAACGGTCGCCGGGCGCTGTTGACCATGGAAAAAGGCCCCACCGGAACGGATGCCTTCAACAAGGCGATTTCGGAGTGGCAGGCGCTTGGCGGCGTCGCCTCGAGCGGCCAGTAAGCCAGCGGACATCTATGGATATGGAAAAGGCGGGCTTTTGGCCCGCCTTTCTTTTATCGGTCAAAATCTTCTGTGAAGGAAACGTTACGCAGTTGCTTCGACAACGCGCAGGGCTTTGGCACGTTCCAGCGCATCCTTCTGGACGGCTTCCTGCACCTTTTCGAAGGCGCGAACCTCGATCTGGCGCACGCGTTCGCGGCTGATGTCGAACTCGGACGACAGGTCCTCCAGCGTTACCGGTTCCTCGGCGAGGCGGCGTGCCTCGAAGATCCGGCGTTCACGGTCGTTCAGCACGCCCATGGCGCGCGCCAGCATGCGGCGGCGGGTATCGAGCTCGTCCTGTTCGATCAGTACGTCTTCCTGGCTGTCGTGATCATCGACGAGCCAATCCTGCCACTGGCCGGAATCACCTTCGGAAGCCTTGATCGGTGCGTTCAGCGAAGCGTCGCCGGACAGGCGGCGGTTCATCGAAACGACCTCTTCCTCCGAGACGTTCAGCTTTGTGGCGATCTCGGTGACGTGCTCCGGCTTCAAATCGCCGTCGTCGATGGCCTGGATGCGGCCCTTCAGGCGGCGCAGGTTGAAGAACAGGCGCTTCTGGTTGGCCGTCGTGCCCATCTTCACCAGCGACCACGAGCGCAGGATATACTCCTGGATAGAGGCCTTGATCCACCACATGGCATAGGTTGCCAAACGGAAACCGCGTTCCGGGTCGAACTTCTTGACGGCCTGCATCAGGCCGACATTGCCCTCAGACACGACTTCGCCGATCGGCAGGCCATAGCCGCGATAGCCCATAGCAATCTTCGCCACGAGGCGCAGATGGCTGGTAACGAGCTTATGCGCAGCCTGACGGTCGGCATGTTCCGCGTAGCGCTTGGCGAGCATATACTCTTCCTGCGGCTCCAGCATCGGGAACTTGCGGATCTCGTCGAGATAACGATTGAGGCCGGCTTCTCCGGCAGCGATGGACGGTAAGGTATTACGGGCCATGATCTTGCACCCTCCTATTCGAGATTTGGTTCCTTCTGGGGGCGTATTTTGAGCGCCTTCTGCGAAGCGGACCAAGGCGTACGGGTCCTGGGACCCCGCACTTAACCAATGTAAAGATAAGTACGGCGAAACGGTGATTCAAGGATGTGGTCACGCAAGTGTTATATCGGCGTGACCGCAGGTCTCGCCGGAACATCGCCCTTGGGATTATCCTCCCGAACAATCCAGCGCCATGCGGCATGACCATGTCGACCTCCCAAACGCAGTCGCGTTTTCGGTCAGCACAGGCGCTCGGACATCGGTCCTTCATACGCGATATTATAGGGCGGAAGGGGACAGACGTCCAGTCATTGTGATGTTCGGCGCCTATCCTCTTAGCGCCGCCGCCAGTTCTTCCATATCCTCAGGCAAAGGTGCCTCGAAATGCATGACTTCGCCAGTACGTGGATGTTCGAATTGCAGCATATAGGCATGCAGTGCCTGGCGCGTGAAGCGATGGACGGCCTGTTTTGCGGCTTCCGGCAGGAGATTGGCCTTGGTCTTGAAGCCACCACCGTAAACGGCATCGCCGAGCAGCGGGTGGCCGATATGCGCCATATGCACGCGGATCTGGTGCGTTCGGCCGGTTTCCAGGTGGCACTCGATCAGTGAGGCAAGCGCGGTCGCGTCCGGTGTCTCGTGAAAGCGCTCCAGCACCTCATAATGCGTGATCGCCTCGTCGGCATCCTGCGAATCCGGGCGCTTGACGGCGCGGCGCGTGCGGTCGCTGCTTGACCGGCCGAGAGGGGCATCGATGGTGCCGACGAGTTGGCGAGGGCGTCCCCAGACGATTGCCTGATAGGCACGCTCGAGCGAAGTCGTGCGGCCGTGATCGGCAAATTGTAAAGAGAGATGTCGGTGAGCCACGTCATTCTTGGCGACGACCATGACACCGGTTGTATCCTTGTCCAGCCTATGAACGATGCCCGGGCGGCGGACGCCGCCGATGCCGGAAAGGCTGTTGCCGCAATGATGGATCAACGCGTTGACCAATGTTCCGGTCCAATTGCCTGCGCCGGGATGAACAACCAGCCCTGCCGGCTTGAAGATGACGATGACATCGTCGTCCTCGTAGAGCACGTCGAGCGGGATATCTTCGCCCTGCGGCGTCGGATCTTCCGGCTCGGGCAGCGTGATCTCATAGACGTCGCCGGGGCGCACCTTGCGTTTGGCGTCTGTCACCGCAGCGCCCTTGAGCGTAACGGCGCCCTCCTTGATGAGTCCTTGCACGCGGCTGCGGGAAAATTCCTCGCCGATCTCGGCCGTCAGCCAGGAATCGAGCCGTCCTTCAGCATTTTCATCGGCGGTTAGGACTTTTCTATTGTCCGCGGCTTCTTTAAAGGGGTCGCTCAAACATATTCTCCGGCGCACAAAGCGCTCTACTGGAAGCAAGGACGCATCGATGACGAATCTCGAGCCAGACGATCAAGAGGAAAAGCCCCTCGATCCGGCCCTGGAGAAAGTCCGACGCAAGATGATCCGCCTGCAGATCGTCTCTGCGGCCGTCATGGTGGTGAGCCTTATGGCTGTCTTCGGCGCCGTTGTCTATAAGACGATGAAACCGGTGGCCAAGCCTGCGGGCCAGGCGGCGACGGGCATCCCGTCCGACGCCCCGCTTGCCGTGACGGCTCTATTGCCGGCGGGCTTTACGGTGCAGTCCACGGCGCTGTCGGGCAATCAGGTGCTGTTTTACGGCACGCTTGCCAGCGGCCAGCGCCAGGCCATAGTCTTCGATTACGGTATCGGCCGCATCGTGGCGACCATATCGCTGCCGAACTGACGGCTTCATGATGACGGGCGCGCGGCTGATCGAGATTACGCATCCCGACGATCCGCGTATCGCCGAATTCCGTAATATCCGCGAACGCGATCTGACGGGTCGAGAGAACCGCTTCATAGCGGAAGGGACTGTCGTGCTGCGGCTTCTTGCAGGCGCGCATGCGGCGGCCGGAGATTTCCTCGCTGAGAAAGTGCTGTTGCTCAAAAACCGCGTAGCTGGCCTCAGCGATATCATCGACACCTTCCCAGCGGATGTCCCGATCTATGTCGCCGAAGCTGAGGTACTCGACGGTATTGTCGGCTTCCATCTCCATCGCGGTGTTCTGGCGCTGGGGCGTAGAACAGCGGAAGATGAGACGAGCGGTCTATTCGATCGCCTTCCAAAGCAATCGCTCGTGCTCGTCGGCTGTGGTATTTCCAATCATGACAATATGGGCTCGATGTTCCGCAATGCCGCAGCCTTCGGCGCCGCTGCCGTGCTGCTGGACGAAAGCTGTTGCGATCCGCTCTATCGCAAGGCTTTGCGGGTTTCGGTCGGCTCGATCCTGACCGTGCCCTATCGGCGGCAATCAGGCAGCGTTCAGCTGCTTGCGGGGCTTGCCGAGCGCGGATTTGCGATCTGGAGCCTGTCGCCGCGAGGTGCGGTCGATATTCGCAATGTCCCGGCTTCGGAGCGCATGGCGCTCGTGGTCGGCACGGAAGGGGATGGCTTGCCCGAAAGCATTCTCTCCGCTTTCGGCAGCGTGCGGATTCCGCAGGCGCCGGGATTGGATAGCCTCAATGTCGCAACGGCGAGTGGTATCGCCCTTTTCGAGATGGCCGCGAAGAACGGGCGCATCTGAGCAGGTTGCTCCTTGGAGTTCAGGGGTGCTTCGGCAGTATGGCGGCAACGCGGTCGGCGAGGCTGATGCGGGCGCCGGGTTCGGCGGGCTCCCGATCCTTGGGCAACAGATTGAAGATCGGCGAGCCATCTCCTTCCTTGAGCGCCGTCAGGGCGACCATGTTGGCGGCGATCTTGGCGATTTCCTCTCGCATGGCGTCGTCATGGGCCGGCGTGCGGGCTTTCAGCAGGCGGTCCGACAAGGCGGCGGCTCGGTTGCGAACCTCTTCTGTCATCAGAGCGATTTCATCTTCCACTGTTCGTTCCGGTTCCATTGCCTGCGGTGGCTCGGTTATGGCACGCTGTTCATCTGCTTTGCTCTCGACTATCGATGCGGCAGCGAGTTTCGGTGCTTTTGCTGTCTTCTTCGGCGGAGTGAGGCCGGCGGAACGCAGCGCCTTGCCGGCTTCCTTCGATTCCTTGATGGCTGCTTCCAGCCGCTCCCTGAGGCGGACGACGTCCTGCGCGTGGCGCTCGATCGCGGTTTCCTTGTCGGCATTGCCGGCGATCTCGCGGTTGAGCCGTTCTTCGAGACGCCTGTTCTTGTCGCTTTCCTGACGCAGCGATTGTTCGGCATCCGTTACGCGGAGGTTTGCCGCATTCAGATCCTGGCGCAGCGTATCGCGCTCGTCGCGCAATGTGTTGATGCGCAGCTTCAGGCTCTCGATTTCGGTTTCGCGGGCTGCCAGATCGATCCTGAGATTATCGGCATCGGCACCCATTTTCGTCATCCGTTTGCGCAAGTTGTCGATATCCGCTTCTTTCTCCGCGTTGGCCTGTTCGGCGGCGTGGATGCTCGATTTCAGCTGGCTGATATAGCTCTCTTCATGGCGCAGGCGCGAGCGCAGTTCGCCTGCCTCCACCTCCAGATCGTCGATGCGTGTCTGTAATTCCGAGCTTGCGGCGGAAAGACGGCTTGCTTCCTGCTGAAGCTTGCCGTTCTGAATCTGCAGCGCAACGGTCTTATCGCGTTCCTGCGTCAGAGCATGTTCTGTCCGCGCGTTTTCGGCCGCGAAAAGCGCGCGTGCCATGTCCTTCTGCGCGCGCACTTCCTGCGGGCTCAAGGGCATGGTCGCCTTCAGACGTTTCTCGGTGAACCAGACGATGCGACGATGGATTGCCGGCGCTATGAGAAAGACCAGTAGAGCGGCCGTCAGAAAGCCCAATCCGAACAAGAGAGCAAATTGAATCACGACGCAGCCAGTATCCTGGAGTTATGTTCGATCTTGGTAAAATGATTAATCATGGGTTAGCCATGCGGGCAAGCATTTAACGCGGATATGGTTTATCGGCGCGGGGACGAATTTACGGAAAGAAAAGGCCCGCAACTGAAGCGGGCCAAGGCGTGCGCTGCTTGGGAGATCGTATCAAAGATCGGTTCAGAAAGGATTCCAGGTCGGGTTCGGCGTGACCTTCAGATAACCCATGTTGATGCCGAGGCGTGCGCCAAGGCCGGTGCGGATCGGAACGAGCACGATATTGTTGTTCTTGAGGACCGTCATGCCAAAGCCGGCAACCACGAAGGCCTGGCCGCTGACGCCGCCGAAGCGCGTATAAACGCTGTTGATGCTCGGCAGATCGTAGACCAGCATCATGACGCGGGTGCCCTGGCCGCCATAGTCGAAGCCGAGCGAAGGTCCCTGCCAGTAGAGCGGATGCTCGCCGGCATTTTTCGTGTTCAACTGGCCTTCGCCATAGGTGAGGCCTGCCAGGAACGCGCCTGAGCCTTCCTGGCCAAGGATGTAGCCGTTTGGCAGGCCATATTGCTGGAAGGCCCGCTCGACCACCTTTGCAAGGCCGCCGCTGGTGGAGCCGAAGAAGGAGTGGCCGGCATCGACGATTTCCTGGGCCGAATACTGATTGGTGGGCGCGGCCGCAGCCTGACGGACCGGCAACGCGAAACTCACGAATGCGACAATAGCCAGAATCAGGCCGAGGCCGAGCGTTCTGGTGCCGGGGCTTGGCATTCTCTTCAGGATTTCATAGCGCATGGAAGTCTTCCGTTCATCATGGTCGGTAGTCGGGGCAGGTAAGCACGACGCATTCGAAAAATTGCGCCAAGCACTGCGCACCCTTTATCTCAGACTTTCCACCCCTCCATCGCCGGACGATTCGCGTGCGAAAAAGTCTGATGGTGATGAATGCATTTTGCGTCGATGGTCTTAACAATCGGTTTACCAAATATGGTGTCATTATGGCGCGCGGTACACTGGCTGCGAAACCCTCGAGCAACCTTACCGTGGCAAGGTGGACCTATTCGCTTTGCCCTGTCAGCATTCAGGAGACAATGAATGTCGAAAAATCCCAATCTCGCTCTGACCGGACCGGATCTGGCCGCGCTGCTTTGCAGCCGCGTCTGCCATGATGTGATCTCGCCGGTCGGGGCGATCAACAATGGCCTGGAGCTGCTCGACGAGGGTGGTGCCGACGCCGATGCGATGGATCTGATCCGCACCAGTGCGCTCAACGCATCCGTCCGCCTCAAATTCGCCCGCCTTGCCTTCGGTGCATCCGGTTCGGTCGGCGCCTCGATCGACACCGGCGAAGCGGAACGGGCCGCCAAGGATTTCGCCGCGGCCGAGAAGAAGACCGAGGTCACCTGGATCGGCCCGCGTGCAATCATCGCCAAGAACCGCGTGAAGCTGCTGCTCAATCTCTTCCTGGTTGCCTATGGCGCCATTCCGCGCGGCGGCAATATCGAGGTGACACTCGAAAATCCTGAGTTCGATGCTAAGTTCACGATCGCCGTTAAGGGCCGGCTGATGCGCGTGCCGCCGAAATTCGCCGAGATTTGCTCCGGCACGCTGGAGGAGGCGGTCGACGCACATTCGATCCAGCCCTACTACACGGTGCTTCTTGCCGAGGAGAGCGGCATGGAACTTTCCTACAATGCGACACCGGAGGAACTGACCTTCGTCGCGACCATGGCTGCTCAAGCCGCGCAATAAGCGGGTCGATCCATCGACGTTTTCGCCCGCAGTCGGTCATCGGCTGCGGGTTTATTATTTCGTGTATCGAAAATTCTGTGCAATCTTGAGGTTGTTCGTGCAATTGATAATGTAACGGTAACGAATCCTTAGCTTGCTGCTCCTATCGTTTCAATTTGAAGCCGACATCGATGATGGCGGCTGGTGCCAGGGAGCTCACACATGCAGCGGTTCATGATAACGGACACGTCGGATGTCGTACGCAAGGTCGGCAAACGAATTTTGTCCGAGCTGGATTTTCTCGTGAGCGAAGCCGGAGACGCGCGCGAAGCGCTGATGCGCTGCCAGGCCGAAATGCCTGACTATCTGATCGTCGATGCCGGCATGGAAGGGGCGCTTGAGCTCATCGCCAGCATCCGCGCCATGCCTGATGGCAAGGATGTGAAGATCTATTACTGCGTAATCGAGGCCGATCTTCGCAAGCTGATGGCCGGGAAGCGCGCGGGCGCGACGGATTTTCTGCTGAAGCCCTTCGATCGCAAGATTCTCACGGCCATCTTCGGCAATCGCGCCGCTGCCGCCTGATTTCAACGAGACACATCGAAACAAGGATAGTCGCCCTTCGAGGCGGCTATTATTTTGCGCTCCATTGAAGTCAATAAAAATCCCGCCTGAAGAGGCGGGATTGCTGTGTGTCGGCAGTAAAGGCGGGGAGGCGGCTCAGGCGCTTTCGGCGAAATCGCTGCTGTCGGGCTCGCGCAGCACATAGCCGCGGCCCCAAACGGTTTCGATGTAGTTGGCGCCGCCGGCGGCGTTTGCAAGCTTCTTGCGGAGCTTGCAGATGAAGACGTCGATGATCTTCAGTTCCGGCTCGTCCATACCGCCATAAAGGTGGTTGAGGAACATTTCCTTGGTGAGCGTCGTGCCCTTGCGCAGCGAGAGCAGCTCCAGCATCTGATATTCCTTGCCGGTCAGATGCACGCGCTGGCCGCCGACTTCGACGGTCTTGGCGTCGAGGTTGACGATGAGTTCGCCAGTCATGATCACCGACTGGGCATGGCCCTTGGAGCGGCGGACGATGGCGTGAATACGGGCGACCAGTTCATCCTTATGGAATGGCTTGGTCATGTAGTCGTCGGCGCCGAAGCCGAGGCCGCGAACCTTGTCCTCGATGCCGGCCATGCCGGAGAGGATGAGGATCGGCGTCTTGACCTTCGAGAGGCGCAGCGTGCGCAGCACTTCGTAGCCAGACATATCGGGAAGATTGAGATCAAGAAGAATGATGTCGTAGTCGTAGAGCTTTCCGAGATCCACGCCTTCCTCACCGAGATCGGTGGTATAGACGTTGAAACTTTCGGATTTGAGCATCAGCTCGATGCTCTGCGCTGTCGCGCTATCGTCTTCAATGAGTAGAACCCGCATAATTGTCCCCTTTACCGCCGCCGAAAGGTCGTCAGCCCCTTAACGCGATACCGATCAAATCACTGCTTGATTTGGAAGCTGCCATGTAATGGTTAACAAATTCTGATTCACTCTGGCAAGTCGTATCGAATTTATTAAATAATTTTTCCATTGCACTGTTTTCCAACGACAATCAGTAAAATCGACTCCTAAAGTATCGCATTAACAACTAACGCCAAGTGATTCATCTGACTCACCAATGCCGACATGTCGAATTCCGACCACACCATTTACCGAGCCTTAAATCATTACGCCTATCATTAACGATGCCCGTAAACGAAAGGTTACCAGCGGTAGGCTTTTATTAAGATCGCTGGAAATTTTTTTAACCAAGCCGTCTCAAAGCGGTTCGGCGGACGGGAATATCGAGAGCCGGGGTCTCGCATCACGGGAGTAATGCGTATGAAGTCACGTGAGAGCCTTGTTCGCCTGAAAGAGTTTCAGGTGAACGAAAAACGCCGTCAGCTGCAGCAGCTGCAGATGATGATGGCGGAATTTGACCGTATGACGAAGGAGCTGGAAAGCCAGATCGTCGTCGAGGAGAAGAAGTCCGGCATTTCCGATCCGAGCCATTTTGCCTACCCGACCTTTGCCAAGGCTGCCCGCCAGCGTGCGGACAATCTGCAGGTATCGATCCGGGAACTGCAGGTTCAGGAAGAGGCGCTGGAAAATTCGCTCGAGGAAATGCAGGCCGAATATGCCAAGGCCGCAGCGCTCGAAGAGCGTGATGGTTCGGGTCCGGCGCGGGCACGCGCCTGAGATAGCAATTCCGTCGCTCCTTCGGATCAAGCATCAAGGTGTTGGGGTGCAGGGTCCATCTTCGGAATGTGAAAGGTATAGCGGCGGTACTGAAAGCTGCGCATGACTGGCCGTGACGGGGCCGGCCATGCGCAGCTTTTGAATTTTGAGGAGTAATACGGCCGATTGGACGGATTATTGCCCGTGCCTCAGAGATTGACGACGTCGCGCCAATCTTCATGGCGTTGTGCCTGAGCCTTGAAGAAGGGGCAGAGCGGGATGATCTTCCAGCCGCCGCTCCGCGCTTCCTCAACGGCGTGAAGCGCGAGCGCCTGGCCGACGCCCTTGCCACGCAGAGCATCCGGTACGCCGGTATGGTCGATAATGATCAGCTTCGCAGATGTGCGGGAAAACGTCATCTCCGCCTCATGGCCTTCGACGGTTGCGACATAACGGCCGCCGGATGCGTTGTTTTCGTTGCGGATATCCATGATTTTCTCCCTTGTTGCGTCTTATGCAATAAGGATTGCATGTGCTCCGACATCTGCCAACCTTCGAGATTGTTAACGGATCGTCTTCGTTTAAGTCGATGTCGGAAATACGGATCCGGTGAGCCCTTAGCGCTAGGCGGCTGGACGCTAGGGGCGGCACTTCAACAAATAATTCGGGCCTCTTTCTCAGAAAAGAGGCCCGAACACAAAGTAAAATAAAGGTGGTGCTGTCGCTGCTGTCAGTGGCGATACTGCTGTATGCGGGTCGTCCGGAGGCCAGCCAGGCCATGGGTATTGATGGACGACTGCCAGGAGAGGAACTCTTCGACGGTCAACGTATAACGTTCGCAGGCTTCTTCCAAGCTCAGCAGACCACCACGCACAGCGGCGACAACCTCTGCCTTACGACGAATGACCCAGCGGCGCGTATTCGGCGGCGGAAGGTCTGCTATCGTCAGCGGGCTGCCATCGGGGCCGATGACATACTTCACTCGGGGACGTATCATTTCGGTCATTGGACTCTCTACACACACTCAAGACCACGTGTGGCACTCTAGCTTGCCACATTTAAAAATTGCCTAAGCACATGGTAAGACTTTGCTAATAATTTTAATCAATGTGGCGAAGTGCTGATTTGCGTATGTTTCGCCTGAGCAAAACGGGCAGAAGCCACTGTTATTTCAGGGGAAATTGCATTTATTCTATGATTTTTCGTCAGTGAAAACTTACGCTTTTAGGCCGAAATCTCGGCAAGCGCTCTACTGTTCTCCGGCTCGGAAGCGGCCCTCAGAACTGTTTTTACTTGCAAAAATAAACTTACGCCGAGACGCTGTGCTTCTGTCCGCCCCAGCAGATGAAGTGCGGATTGGCGAAATCGGCATCTTCGCTCTGGTCAGTCTTACCGTAGGTCAAAAGGCGGCCTTCGATCGTGACCGTCTTGCCGCCCGCCGCCCGCAGCACGGCATCGCCGGCTGCCGTATCCCATTCCATGGTCCGGCCGAAGCGCGGATAGACATCGGCCTTGCCCTCAGCCAGGAGGCAGAATTTCAGCGATGAACCGATCGATGTGCAGCCAGAAACCGCATTGTCCGTGAGGAAGCCTTCGGTCTTGGCGTTGCTGTTGCAGCGGCTGGCGAGCGCGGTCAGCTTGGCCGGAGGTTCGCGCACGGCGATGGTCAGGCGGTCGGCAATGGAAAATTGCTCGTCGACGATCAGTTTGCGGGCACGGCCGGGCTCGCCGGTAAAAGCGACACCGAGCGCCGGCGCATAGACGATGCCGATGATGGGGATGCCATCCTCGACATAGGCGATGTTGACGGTGAACTCGTCACGATGTTCGATGAATTCCCTAGTGCCGTCGAGCGGGTCCACCAGAAAGAAGGCGCGGCCGCGTACGTCCGGAATCTTGCCGGCGGCAACCTGCTCCTCGGCAATGGCGGGGATATGGGGGAAATCGCGTTCGAGGTGCCTGAGGATGATGTTTTCGGCGCGTTCGTCGGCCAGAGTGACGGGGCTCATGTCCTGCTTCAAGGCAACAGCATAGCCGGCACGATAGACCTCCAGAATGGCCTTTCCTGCTTCGAGCGCTGCCTTTTCAAATGTTGCAAGCATGTGCTTCTTCGTCTTCCGCGCGCGATCCGCGCCTGAATTCTCCGGACATTATATATAGGAAGTTGCGATTGCGAAGTTTAGATTTCCGATGTGCCGGCTTGTTTGCCTTAGCGCTTGCGCCAGGGCTTAGCAACAGCGCTCCATGTGGCGGGTTTCACATGCAGGCTTTTTCGCGGGTTGGCAGTGCATTCCTCTCAGAGCAGACACCGTCCATCACTGCGCATTCGGAAAAGAACATGTTCTGTTTGCGAAGCTTTTTCGTACTTTCGGGTCTTGTCGTTTTTATTGCATATGCGAATGTGCCGCCGGTAGTATCGGGATGAATGCATGCGTTATTCGGCTTATCAGCTTCTAAAACAGGCGTTTTCAGGCAATCGCCATTGGCAGCCGGTGTGGCGGACGCCGGAGCCGAAACCACATTATGACGTGATCATCGTCGGCGGCGGCGGGCATGGGCTGGCAACGGCCTATTACCTCGCCAAGGAATTCGGCATTACCAATGTCGCCGTGCTGGAAAAGAGCTACATCGGCTCCGGCAATGTCGGCCGCAACACGACGATCATCCGCTCCAACTATCTGCTACCCGGCAACGAACCCTTCTACGAGTTTTCGATGAAGCTCTGGGAAGGGCTGGAGCAGGATTTCAATTACAATGCCATGGTGTCCCAGCGCGGTATCGTCAACCTGTTCCATTCCGATGGCCAGCGCGATGCCTATGCCCGGCGCGGCAATGCCATGCGCATGCACGGCGTCGATGCGGAACTGCTCAACCGCGAGCAGGTCCGCCGGATGATGCCTTACCTCAACTTCGACCATGCGCGCTTCCCGATCCTCGGAGGCCTCCTGCAGCGGCGCGGCGGTACGGCGCGGCACGATGCGGTCGCCTGGGGTTATGCACGCGGCGCCGACAGCCGCGGCGTCGATCTCATCCAGCAATGCGAGGTGATCGGCATCCGCCGCGAAAACGGCATCGTCACCGGCGTCGAGACCAATCGCGGCTTCATCGGCTGCAACAAGCTGGCGCTTGCGGCTGCCGGCCACACGTCGATCCTCGGCAATATGGCCGATCTGGAACTGCCGATCGAAACGCATGTGCTGCAGGCCTTCGTTTCCGAAGGGTTGAAGCCTGTCATCGACAACGTCATCACCTACGGTGCCGGCCACTTCTATATCTCGCAATCCGACAAGGGCGGCTTGGTCTTCGGCGCCGATATCGACTATTACAGCTCCTACACCCAGCGTGGAAACCTCGCCACCGTCGAGCACACGATGGAGGAGGGGGTGGCGCTCATTCCCGGCCTGTCGCGCGTGCGCGTGCTGCGTACCTGGGGCGGCGTCATGGATATGAGCATGGACGGTTCGCCGATCATCGATCGCACGCCCATCGAAAATCTTTATCTGAACTGCGGCTGGAACTATGGCGGCTTCAAAGCGACGCCGGCCTCGGGCTTCTGCTTCGCGCATCTGATTGCCAAGGGCGAAAGCCACGATGTCAGCCGCCTTCTGCGTCTTGACCGCTTCGAGCGCGGCTTTGCGATCGACGAAGGCGGCAAGGGTCCGCAGCCGAACCTGCATTGAGGGCACAATACCAATGGCAAGCTTGATCAACTGCCCGCATTGCGGCGTGCGACCCAAGGAAGAATTCTCCATTCGCGGCGCCTCCGTCGTCCGTCCCGTGCCGACGGCGCCGGATGAGGACTGGAATCGTTATGTCTTCATCCGCGACAACGAGCGCGGCCGGATTGAAGAATATTGGCATCATAGCGCCGGATGTCGCCGTTGGCTGGTCGTCAAGCGCAGCAACGTCACCCATGAGGTCTTTTCCGTTACCGATGCCGAGGACAAGGCGAAGGAGGCGGCACGATGACCTCCTATCGTCTGTCGGCCGGCGGTCTCGTCAATCGCAGCCGTCCGCTTTCCTTCCAATTCGACGGCAAGGAGATGAAGGGTCTGGAGGGCGACACACTCGCCGCCGCTCTGCTCGCCAATGACCAGATGCTCGTCGGGCGCAGTTTCAAATATCACAGGCCGCGCGGCATTTTGACGGCGGGCTCGGCCGAGCCGAACGCGCTCGTCACCATCGGCAAGGACGGGCGGACAGAACCGAATACGCGCGCCACTGTCGCCGAGCTTTATCAGGGCATGAGTGCGGTGAGTCAGAACCGCTGGCCGTCGCTGAAGTATGATTTTGGCTCGGTCAACAGTTTGCTCTCGCCCTTTCTGGGGGCCGGCTTCTACTACAAGACTTTCATGTGGCCGGCTGCCTTCTGGGAGAAGGTCTATGAGCCGATTATCCGTCGCGCTGCCGGCCTCGGCAAGGCGGTCATGGAGGCGGATCCGGATCGTTATGAAAAGGCCTGGGCTCATTGCGATTTGCTTGTGATCGGCTCCGGTCCGGCGGGGTTAATGGCGGCTCTGACCGCTGCCCGCGCAGGCCTGCGCGTCGTATTGGCCGACGAAGGTTTTCGACTTGGCGGTTCGCTATTGTCGGAAAAGCTGACGATTGGCGGTGCTTCTGCCGACGTTTTCGTGCAGGCGACCCTTGAGGAACTACAGACCTTCGAGAACGTCACCTTGATGCCGCGTACCACCGTGTTCGGCTGGTATGACGACAATGTCTTCGGCGCCGTCGAGAAGGTGCAGAAACATGTGGCGATGCCATCGATCGACTTGCCGGCCGAGCGTCTGTGGCGCATTGCCGCCAAGCGCGCCATTCTCGCCTCGGGTGCCGAAGAGCGGCCGCTGGTGTTCGGCGGAAATGATCGTCCGGGCGTGATGATGGCGGGCGCCATGCGCAGTTATCTCAACCGCTATGGCGTGGTTGCCGGACAGAAGGTAGCGGTCTTTACCAATGGTGGCTCCGGCTATCGGACTGCGGCCGATCTCGCCGCGGCAGGCGTCGAGATTTCGGCAATCCTCGATACGCGCGCCGCTTCTGCCGATGCTGCCCCCCAGGGCGTGCGCTTGGTTCATGCGGCAAGCGTCCACGCGACCAAAGGCAAATATCGCATCAGCGGTGTCATTGCAGACCGCGGCGGCCTGGATGAGTTGATCACCTGCGACGCGCTGGCCATATCGGGCGGCTGGTCGCCGATCATCCATCTTGCCTGCCAGCGAGGCGCCAAGCCGGTCTGGTCGGACGAGAAGCAGGCCTTCATGGCGCCGATCGTCTCCGGCGAGCTGGAGATTGCCGGCTCGGCTGCGGGCATCGAGAGCGTTTCCGGTTGTCTTGCCGACGGGGCGGAAAAAGCGCGAAAAATCGTTGAAGGTTTCGGCCGCAAGGCTCATGGGGCCGAACTGCCCGAAGTGGAGGGCGAATATGACCCGTCTTTCGCGGCGATCTGGCATGTGCCGGGCGCGAAGGACAAGGCATTCGTCGACTTCCAGAACGACGTTCACGCCAAGGATCTTGGTCTCGCTTTGCGCGAAGGCTTCGGCCATGTGGAACATGCCAAGCGCTACACGACGAGCGGGATGGCGACGGATCAGGGCAAGCTCGGCAATGTCAATGCCGCGGGCATTATCGCCGGCATGCGCGGTGTCAGCCCGGCGGCCGTCGGCACGACGACATTCAGACCGTTCTATACGCCGGTGTCCTTTGGTGCACTGGCGGGAACCGCGCGCGACAAGCATGCGCAGCCGGTTCGGGAATCGCCGCTGCATGGATGGGCGAAGAAGAACGGCGCAAGTTTTGTCGAAGCCGGCCTCTGGTATCGATCGTCCTGGTTTGCCCGGCAGGGCGAAAAGGGCTGGCGCGACAGCGTGGACCGTGAGGTTCTGACCGTGCGCAACAATGTCGGGATCTGCGACGTGTCGACGCTCGGCAAGATAGAGATTTTCGGCAAGGATGCGGCGGAGTTTCTCAATCGCCTCTATTCCAACGCCTTCCTGAAACTGCCGATCGGCAAGGCGCGCTACGGCTTGATGCTGCGCGAAGACGGCATGGTCTTCGACGACGGCACGACGAGCCGGCTGACGCCTGATCATTTCTTCATGACGACCACGACGGCGATGGCCGGCGAGGTGATGACGCATATGGAATTCGCAGCCCAGACGCTCTGGCCGCAGCTGGACGTTCGCTTCGTGTCCTCGTCCGATCAATGGGCGCAGATGGCGATTGCCGGCCCGAAGGCGCGGCTGGTGCTGGAGCAGATCGTGGAAGACGATATTTCCGACGCGTTCTTTCCGTTCCTTGCCGCTGCCGAGGTCATGCTGAAGGGTGGCCTCAGGGCACGTCTGTTCCGCATCTCCTTCTCTGGCGAGCTGGCCTACGAACTTGCCGTCCCGGCCGGTTATGGCGAGGCGGTCGCCGATGCCATCATAGAGGCAGGCAAGGCGCATGGCATCTGTCCTTATGGCGTCGAAGCTCTGAACGTGCTGCGTATCGAGAAGGGCCACGTCACCCATAACGAGCTCGATGGACGCACGACCCCTGACGATGTCGGGCTTGGCCGCATGATGTCGACGCAGAAGCCGGATTTCATCGGCAGGCGGCTGTCGACCCGCTTCGGTCTGACCGCTGCCGACCGCGGCCAGCTTGTCGGCCTGAAGCCCATCGATACGGCTAAGGAAATTCTCGCCGGTGCACATATTTTGAAGGAGGGCGCGAGACCTTCGACCGTGAACGATCAGGGGTATGTCTCCTCGGCGTGCTTCTCGCCGACGCTTGGTCATTCCATCGCACTCGCTTTCCTGAAGTCGGGTCGGGAACGCATCGGCGAGCGCGTGGTCGTCTGGGACGGATTGCGCGGTGAAGAAGTGGCGGCAGAGGTCTGCAGTCCGGTCTTTGTCGATCCCGACAACAAGAAGCTTTTGGGGTGATGGATTGATGAGCGTCGCATTTCAGAACAGGCATGTGCTGGAAGATCATATTTCCGGCTTCGAAGCTGCCGCAAATCCGAATCACCTTGCCGTCGTGCGTCGTCCGGCGATTTTCTCCGTGCTCGCAAGGGCCGGCGACCAGGATGGCGTTCTGACGAGCCTGAAGGCGCTGAAGGATGTATCGGTTCGCGATGTCGGGCCGAGAGAATGGTTCGTTGTGTCGGCCACGCTCGGCGCCGACAGCCTTGCGCGGGATCTTTTCACCCTCGATCCCGCTCAGGCTTCCTTCTTCGAGCAGAGCGACGGCCGCGTACTGCTGCGCATTTCCGGCCCCAGCGTCCGCCGCATCCTCGCCAAATGCGTGGCCGTCGACCTGCATCCGCAGGTCTTTGCCGAGGGGCAGTCGGCCAACATGTTGTGCTGCCATGTCAGCGCCAACGTTGCCCGCATCGGTCCGGATCGCTTCGAAATCATCGTGCCGCGCTCCTATGCCGGCAGTGTCTTCGAGGAGATCATGGAGATGGGACGGGAGTTCGCGCTCACGGCCGGTTTCGCCCACTGAAAAGCCTTATGTTGCCGGACATGGAATGGCTTGCAGCCGGCTTGCGCTGCCCATAGCCGATGGCGCGATCCGAACAATTGCGATGGCGCAAACAGACATATCGGTTTCGCAGTTCGGGCTATTTGGGCTATCGGATAGCCTTTAGGGTTCCTCTCAAATACGGTCGGTCGCGCGGGAAGACACCCGGCGGCTTCGTGCCGAAAACAGGGGATCCCCAATGAAAAGCCATGCCAAGGTCGTCGTCATCGGTGGCGGTGTCGTCGGATGTTCGGTGCTCTATCACCTGACGAAATTCGGCTGGACGGATGTGGTGCTACTCGAGCGTTCCGAGCTGACATCCGGATCGACCTGGCATGCCGCCGGCGGCATGCATACGATCAACGGCGATCCGAACGTTGCCAAGCTGCAGAAATATACGGTCGAGCTCTATAAGGAGATCGAGGAATATTCGGGCCAGGACATCGGCCTGCACCTGACTTCCGGCCTGATGCTGGCCGCGACTCCGCAGCGCTTCGACTGGTTGAAATCCATTCTCGCCAAGGGGCGCTATAACGGCCTGGAGGCGACGCTTCTGACGCCGAAGGAAGCGCATGAGATGATGCCGCTTCTCGATCCCGATCAGTTCGTCGGCGCTCTCTACGATCCCGTCGAAGGCCATCTCGATCCCTATGGCACGACGCACGCCTATGCTCGTTCGGCCAAGAAGAACGGTGCTGAAATCTACCTGCATACCAAGGTGGAAGAGCTGGTGCAGCGCGAAGACGGTTCCTGGCGTGTCATCACCAACCAGGGCGAGATCATCGCCGAGCATGTCGTCAACGCCGCTGGTCTCTGGGCGCGCGAAGTCGGCCGTATGGTAGGGCTGGAGTTGCCGGTGCTCGCGATGGAGCACATGTATCTGATCACTGAGGACATGCCCGAGGTCATCGACTTCAACAAGACGACGGGCAAGGAACTGATGCACTGCGTCGATTTCGATGGCGAGATCTATCTGCGCCAGGAGCGGCAGGGCATGTTGATGGGCACCTATGAAAAGGCCTGCCGTCCATGGTCGCCGCTAACGACGCCCTGGGATTTCGGTCACGAACTGCTCGCCGAGGATATCGAGCGCATCACGCCGGAACTGGAAGTCGGCTTCCGCCATTTCCCGGCATTCAACAATGCGGGCATCAAGAAGATCATCAACGGCCCGTTTACCTTCTCGCCCGACGGCAACCCGCTTGTCGGCCCTGTCCGTGGCTTGAGGAACTATTGGTCGGCCTGTGCCGTCATGGCCGGCTTCAGCCAGGGCGGCGGCGTGGGGCTCGCGCTTGCCAATTGGATGATCTACGGCGATCCGGGCTTCGACGTCTTCGCCATGGACGTTTCCCGCTATGGCGACTACGCGACGCTCGCCTATACCAATGCCAAGGTGCGCGAGAACTATACCCGCCGCTTCTCGATCCGCTATCCGAACGAGGAGCTGCCGGCGGCACGTCCGCTGCTGACGACGCCGATCCACGACAAGCTGAAGCAAGCCGGGGGCGTCTTCGGCGCTTACTATGGCCTTGAGCAGGCGCTGTGGTTTGCTCCGCAGGGCGAAGTGGATCAATTCTCGTGGCGGCGTTCCAACGATTTCGACGTCGTCGGCGCAGAAGCGAAGGCGGTGCGCGAGAGCGTCGGCCTGATGGAAACGTCGGGTTTTGCCAAATATTCGGTCAAGGGGCCGGGAGCGGAAGCTTTCCTCGACACGCTACTGACCTGCCGCATTCCGGCCGTGGGCCGAATGACACTGGCGCCGATGTTGAAACATGACGGCAAGCTGATCGGCGATTTCACGCTTGCCAAGCTCGGCGAGGAAGATTTCCTTCTCATCGGTTCCGGCATTGCCGAAGCCTATCACATGCGCTGGTTCGAAAGCCTCCTGCCCAAGGACGGTTCGGTCGAACTTAATGCACTCGGTCTTTCGCTTCTCGGCCTTTCGATCGCCGGCCCGAATGCTCGTAAACTGCTGCAGAAGCTGACCCATCAGGATCTTTCCACTGCCGCCTTCCCCTTCATGTCGATCCGCCGCATGGATATCGGCATGGCGCCTGCCATCGTCGGCCGCGTCTCCTATACGGGCGATCTCGGCTATGAGATCTGGATGAAGCCGGAGTACCAGCGCTACATTTTCGACCTACTGATGCAGGAGGGCGCCGAGTTCGACATCCGGCTCTTTGGGTTGAGAGCGCTCAATGCACTGCGTCTCGACAAATCCTACGGCAGTTGGGCGCGCGAATATAGACCGCTCTACGGGCCGTTCGAGGCCGGCCTCAATCGATTCGTGGCTCTGTCCAAGGAGGCCGATTTTATCGGCAAGGCGGCTGCCGCCAAGGAGAAGGCGGAAGGCGGAACCTTGCGGCTGTGCACGTTCATTCTGAGCGCAAAGGATGCCGACGTCATCGGCGACGAGCCCATTTATCACAAGGGCGCGGTTTGCGGCTGGGTGACCTCGGGCGGATACGCGCACGCTTCCGGCCTTTCCGTTGCAATCGGCTATGTGCCGAAGGAGATCGCCGACGAGACGCAGGGCTGGGCGATCGAATTGCTCGGCGAGCTTCTGCCGGCAAGGCTTCAAGTCGAACCGCTGTTCGATGCAGACGGCGCCCGCATGCGCGCCTGAAGAGCGCCTTCACAAGGCAGCGGTAGATCACGCACGACCTGCCGCTGACGAGAGCTTTTCAATTTGGGAGCGGCAGGAGGCGGCTTTGGCTAATTTTGAGCCACGGACTGCCGCTTTCGTGTCATTTTTGGTCGAATTCGCATCAGTGCACCGCGATTTGAAAAGAATTTGTCAATTTCTCGCCTTTTTGGCTTCACATTTCTTTCGAAACCAGTATGGAATCGCGGCCATAGGCCTCCAGAAGGAACCTAAAAAAGTAATAAGAGATGCGATCGTATGACGCCGCATCCAGGGGAAATGACATATGGATTATTTTATCCAGCAGCTCTTAAACGGGCTGACTCTCGGGTCGATCTACGGCCTGATCGCCATTGGTTACACCATGGTCTACGGCATCATCGGCATGATCAATTTTGCCCACGGTGATGTTTTCATGCTTGGCGGCTTTGCCGCTCTTATCACCTATCTCGTTCTGATTTCGCTGTTTGCCGGCCTGCCGGTTGCCATCCTGCTTTTGGTGATGTTGATCGTCGCCATGCTGATGACGAGTCTTTGGAACTGGGTGATCGAGCGCGTTGCCTATCGGCCGCTGCGCGGGTCGTTCCGCCTCGCGCCGCTGATCACGGCAATCGGTATGTCGATCGTTCTGTCGAACTTCATCCAGGTCGCACAGGGCCCGCGCAACAAGCCGATCCCGACGCTCGTGGGCGATGTCTACAATTTCGGCGGGATCTCGCTGTCCCTGAAGCAGATCATCATCTTCATCATCACCGTCGTGCTGCTCGCCGCATTCTGGTACATTGTCAACAAGACGGCGCTCGGGCGTGCTCAGCGCGCGACCGAGCAGGACCGCAAGATGGCGGCGCTGCTCGGTATCAATGTCGACCGGACCATTTCCATCACCTTCATCATGGGTGCGGCGCTCGCTGCCGTCGCCGGTACGATGTATCTGATGTATTATGGCGTTGCGAACTTCACGGATGGTTTCGTGCCGGGTGTCAAAGCCTTCACGGCGGCGGTTCTGGGTGGCATCGGCTCGCTGCCGGGCGCTGTTCTCGGCGGTCTGATGATCGGCTTCATCGAGTCGTTCTGGTCGGGCAATTTTCCCATCGCGTATAAGGATGTCGCGACATACGGTATCCTGGCCTACGTGCTGATCTTCAAGCCGACGGGTATTCTCGGCCGGCCGGAAGTCGAAAAGGTATAACGCCATGGCAAATTCAAACTTCGTTGCAGGCAAGACCGCACCCGGCCTTGTCCAGAAGGGGATTACGGACGCCCTCTGGACCGCGGTCATATCCTTCGGCATGTTCGTCCTCTATATCGGTCTCAAGACCGATCAGAATATTGACAATAAGCTGGTTATCGTGCAGCGCTGGGGTCTTCTTGCGACCATCGTTGCGATCGCTACCGTCGGCCGTTTCATCATGACGGTTTTCGTTCAGCCTTATCTGGCGGCGCGAAAGGCCGCCAAGGCTAAGATCGTGAGGGTTGAGGGCGAACAAAGTTTCGCCGCCAGGCATTTCAACACGATCGGGCTCCTGCTGCTGCTCATCTATCCGCTGGCGGCCGTTGCGATACTCGGTCCGCAGGGATCGCTGACCTATGTCGACAATTTCGGCATCCAGATCCTCATCTACGTGATGCTTGCCTGGGGCCTGAATATCGTCGTTGGCCTAGCGGGCTTGCTTGACCTGGGATATGTCGCCTTCTATGCGGTCGGTGCTTACTCCTATGCACTGTTGTCGACGCATTTCGGCCTATCCTTCTGGCTGCTGCTGCCGCTTTCGGGCATTTTTGCCGCACTTTGGGGGATGATCCTGGGCTTTCCGGTGCTGCGCCTCAGGGGTGACTACCTGGCGATCGTGACGCTCGCTTTCGGGGAAATCATCCGCATCGTACTGACCAACTGGACCGATGTGACGCAGGGAAGCTTCGGCATCTCCAATATCACCAAGGCATCGCTCTTTGGTCTTTATACCTTCGATACCAAGGATCCGCACAATTTCGTCCGTAGTTTCGGTCTGCCGATCTCGTCGGCATGGTACAAGATCTTCCTGTTCTACGTGATCCTGCTGCTCTGCATGCTGACAGCTTATGTCACCATCCGGCTGCGCCGCATGCCGATCGGGCGTGCATGGGAAGCGTTGCGCGAGGATGAAATCGCCTGCCGCTCGCTCGGAATCAATACGGTGACGACGAAGTTGACGGCTTTTGCCACCGGCGCCATGTTCGGCGGCTTTGCCGGCTCTTTCTTCGCGGCGCGTCAGGGCTTCGTCTCGCCGGAATCCTTCGTCTTCCTGGAATCCGCGATCATTCTGGCGATTGTGGTCCTTGGCGGCATGGGGTCCCTGAAGGGCATCGCTATTGCGGCGATCGCCATGATCGGCGGCACCGAAGCGCTGCGTAATATGGGCTTCCTAAAGACCGGCCTGGTTTGGGGCGACACGACAATTATTCCCGGCTTCGGCCCGGATTTCACCCCGGAACTCTACCGCATGCTGATCTTCGGCCTCGCCATGGTGGTTGTCATGATCTTCAAGCCGCGCGGCTTTGTCGGTACGCGTGAGCCGACCGCCTTCCTCAAGGAGCGAAAAGCGGTCTCCGGCAGCTTTACCAAGGAGGGCCACGGCTGATGAACGCTGTGACCGCAAACTCCAATGACGTTCTGCTGAAGGTCGATCATCTGTCGATGAAGTTCGGCGGCCTGATGGCGATCAACGACTTCTCCTTCGAGGCGAAGCGCGGCGACATCACCGCCCTGATCGGCCCGAACGGCGCCGGCAAGACAACGGTGTTCAATTGCATCACCGGCTTCTACAAGCCGACGATGGGTATGATCAGCCTGCATCAGAAGACCGGTAAGGAATATCTCCTGGAACGGCTTCCGGATTTCCGGATCACGCGTGAAGCCAAGGTGGCGCGCACCTTCCAGAATATCCGCCTGTTTTCGGGCCTCACCGTGCTGGAAAACCTGCTGGTGGCGCAGCACAACAAGCTGATGCGCGCCTCCGGCTATACGATCCTCGGTCTGCTCGGCATCGGCCCGTACCGCTCCGAGGCGAAGAATGCGATCGAACTTGCGCGTTTCTGGCTCGAGAAGGCCGATCTCATCGATCGCGCTGACGATCCGGCCGGCGATCTTCCCTACGGCGCGCAGCGTCGCCTGGAAATCGCTCGCGCCATGTGCACGGGGCCGGAGCTGCTTTGCCTGGACGAGCCGGCTGCTGGTCTCAACCCTCGCGAATCCCTGGTTCTCAACGAATTCCTGCGCAGTATCCGCAAGGATACCGGTACGTCTATCCTGCTGATCGAGCACGATATGTCGGTGGTCATGGAAATTTCCGACCATGTCATCGTCCTCGAATATGGGCAGAAGATTGCCGACGGTACGCCGGATGAGGTGAAGAACGATCCTCGCGTGATTGCTGCCTATCTGGGCGTTGAGGATGAGGAAGTGGAAGAGGTGATTGCCGAAGTCGAACACCTCCAGGAAGGTGAACATTGATGACGGGGCAGCCACTTCTCAAAGTTGCGGGCGTGGAAACCTATTACGGCAATATCCGCGCCCTTGCCGGTGTCGACATCGAAGTCAACAGTGGCGAGATCGTCAGCCTGATCGGCGCCAACGGCGCCGGCAAGTCGACGCTGATGATGACGATCTGCGGCAGCCCTCAGGCTCGTACCGGATCGGTCACTTTCGACGGCCAGGATATTACACGCATGCCGACGCACGAGATTGCGCGGCTTCGCATCGCGCAATCGCCGGAGGGGCGGCGCATCTTTCCGCGCATGACCGTCTACGAAAACCTGCAGATGGGTGCGAGCCTCGATAAGCTCAAATACTTCAACGAGGACGTCGAGAAGATCTTCACGCTCTTCCCGCGCCTGAAGGAGCGTCAGTCGCAGCGCGGCGGCACGCTTTCCGGCGGCGAGCAGCAGATGCTGTCGATCGGTCGTGCATTGATGGCGCGCCCGAAGTTGCTGCTGCTGGACGAGCCCTCGCTTGGCCTGGCACCGCTGATCGTGAAGGGCATCTTCGAAGCGATCAAGGTTCTGAACAAGAGCCAGGGGCTCACCGTATTCCTCGTCGAGCAGAATGCCTTTGCGGCGCTGAAGCTTTCCGACCGCGCTTATGTGATGGTCAACGGCCGGGTGACGATGAGCGGTTCGGGCAAGGAACTGCTCGCCAATCCGGAAGTGCGCGCCGCCTATCTCGAAGGCGGACATCATTGAGTTTCGTTTCGCGGAGAATTTGAGATGCAGGGACTTCTCTTCGACAGCGATACCGGCGGCCGCATGGTCATTCGTGCCGTTATCGTCATCCTGGGTTTTTGGACCGCGTGGCGCGCAGGACGCGCCGTCGCTTCCGGCTGGGAAACATATCCGATTGTCGTCGTCTACAGCTTTCTGATCGGCCTTGGGCTGCAGTTTCTGCACCATGCGCTGTTCAACGGCCCGGTATTCGACGTCACCATCTACATCATCGACGTCGTGCTTCTGCTCGTATTTGCGACCGCGGGATACCGGTATCGCCGTACCGATCAGATGGTGAATAACTACTACTGGCTTTATGAAAAGACCTCGGCCTTTTCTTGGAAGAAGAAGAATTGACACTGGGCCTAAACTAGGCACAGTCTGCGTACAACCAAGAGCGTCATCCAGCCCCATAAAAACAGACGGGAACGGGCAGGGTCATGCTTCCAGAGTTCGAAATGCAAGCGTTACCGGCGTGATGATTGGTGGGTATCGCGCAGGGCAGATTAAACGGAACCCGCTTAAAAATTGGGAGTAATAATATGAAGAAGTATCTTCTGTCGGCGGTGGCTTTGTCGGCGATGATCGCTTTCGGCGGCGCTGCGAAGGCCGATATCATTGTTGGCGTTGGCGGTCCGTTGACGGGCCCGAATGCTGCGTTTGGCGCGCAGCTTCAGAAGGGTGCGGAACAGGCAGCAGCCGACATCAATGCTGCAGGCGGCATCAACGGGGAAAAGATCAAGATCGAACTCGGCGACGACGTCTCCGACGCCAAGCAGGGCGTTTCGGTCGCCAACAAGTTTGTTGCTGACGGTGTGAAGTTCGTCGTCGGTCACTTCAACTCGGGTGTTTCCATTCCGGCTTCGGAAGTCTACGCTGAAAACGGCATCCTGCAGATCACTCCCGCTTCGACGAATCCGAAGTTCACCGAACGCGGCCTGTGGAACACGTTCCGTACTTGCGGCCGTGACGACCAGCAGGGTGAAGTTGCCGGCAAGTACATCGCCGACAACTTCAAGGGCGCCAAGGTTGCCGTCGTTCACGATAAGACCCCTTATGGTCAGGGTCTGGCCGATGAAACCAAGAAGAACCTCAACGCCGCCGGCGTGACGGAGGTTGTTTATGAAGGCATCACCCCCGGTGACAAGGACTACTCGGCCCTGATCGCCAAGATGAAGCAGGCTGGCGTCGATTTCGTCTACTACGGCGGTCTGCACACGGAAGCTGGCCTCATCATGCGCCAGATGGCCGACCAGGGTGTGAAGGCTCACTTCATGTCGGGTGACGGTATCGTTTCGAACGAGCTGGCATCGATCGCCGGCGACGCCGTCGACGGCACGTTGATGACCTTCGCACCGGATCCGCGCAAGAACCCGGCTTCCGCCGATCTCGTCGCCAAGTTCCGCGCTGCCGGCTACGAGCCGGAAGGCTACACGCTCTACTCCTACTCGGCTCTGCAGGTTATCGCTGCCGCCGCCAAGGCTGCTGGGTCCAACGATCCGATGGCTGTTGCCGATGCGCTGAAGGCAAAGGGTCCGTTCAAGACCGCTATCGGCGATCTGGGCTTCAACGCCAAGGGCGACATCACCCGTCCGGACTACGTCATGTACAAGTGGTCCAAGGGTTCCGACGGCAAATACAACTACGACGAAATCTCGAAGTAAGCTTTGTGATGCCGGTTTTCCGGCATAGGCAAGATCTGAGAAGCCCGGCCACTGGCCGGGCTTTTTCATATTCGCGATATCGGTTCGCCATTTTCTTCAAGCCAAGGCTGCTTTAAATCTGCCTGATATCGGCAGGAGGATGACCGCATGAGCAAACCCCGTATTCTTGTGACCCGAGGCTGGCCGGCCGCGGTCGAATCCGTGCTTTCCGAGCGTTTCGACACGACGTTGAACAAGGATGACATCGCGCTCGACGCGGGGCAGCTGCGCGAGGCGCTGCTCGCCTATGATGCAGTCCTGCCGACCGTTTCCGACAAGCTTCCTGCAGCACTTTTCGAAGGTCAGGCGATCAGGACGAAGATCCTCGGCAATTTCGGCGTCGGCTTCAATCATATCGATATTGCCGCGGCAAAACAGAAGAGCGTGGTCGTCACCAATACGCCCGGTGTGCTGACTGATTGCACGGCCGATATCGCCATGCTGCTCCTTCTTTCCGTTGCGCGCCGTGGCGGCGAAGGCGAGCGTGAAGTCAGGGCCGGCGCCTGGAGCGGCTGGCGGCCAACACATCTGGTCGGCACCAAAGTGACCGGCAAGACCGTCGGCATTATCGGCTTCGGCCGCATTGGCCGTGCCTTCGCGCAGCGCTGCCATTTTGGCTTCGGTATGGATGTCGTCTTCTACAATCGCTCCGCCATCGATCCCATGGAGGCGGCTCGCTATGGCGCCGTCCAGTTGCAGACCGTAGAAGATGTTCTGGAAGTCTCTGATTTCGTCTCCCTGCATTGTCCAGGCGGTGCCGAGAACCGGCACCTGATGAACGCGGCCCGTTTCGCGGTCATGAAACCAGAGGCCTTCCTGATCAATACCGCAAGGGGCGATGTCGTCGATGAGGCGGCGCTGATTTCGGCACTGGAGCGGGGGACGATCCGCGGCGCCGGCCTCGACGTTTATGAAGCTGAACCGCATGTTCCCGAGCGGTTGAGGGCGATGAACAACGTCGTGCTTCTGCCGCATCTCGGCAGCGCCACTGAAGAGACGCGCACCGCCATGGGGATGAAGGTGGTGGACAATGTCACGGCCTTCTTTGCCGGGCGCGAGCCACCGGATCGTGTGATCTAGGCAGAAATACAGAAACCCAGACTGCGATACGTCGTTGCAGGACAGGCGGCGCGTCCATGAGGTGGCGGCGTCAATCACTTGAAGCCGTCATGTGTGCCGTTTTCCGGCAAGGAGGAACAGTGTCTGATAATGACTATGATGCGTTCGCAGCCGCCTATCAGGCCGACAACGAGAACAATGCCTGGAATGCTTATTATGAGCGACCTGCAATTCTCTCGCTCGCCGGTGATGTTGCAGGCCTTTGCGTTCTCGATGCCGGTTGCGGAGGCGGGGCCCATGCCGCCGCCCTCGTCGATCGGGGAGCGGTCCTGACTGGCGTCGATGCGAGCGCGGGCTTGCTCGAAATCGCGCGACGCCGCCTGGAAGGGCGGGCGCGTTTGTTGCTAGCCGATTTGAACGAGCGGTTGCCTTTCGAAGACGGCGCCTTCGATTTGGTAATTGCCTCCTTGGTCATGCATTATCTGCGCGATTGGTCGCGCCCTCTCTCGGAATTCAGGCGTGTCTTGTCAGATGGGGGCCGCCTGATTTTTTCGACACATCATCCTTTCATGGATCATAATCCGGCGAGCGGGGAAAGCTACTTCGAGACCTATAACTTCAGCGAGACGTGGCACCGCGGCGGCAAGGACATCACCATGCGATTTTGGCACCGGCCGCTTCATGCCATGTTCGATGCGCTGAAATCAGCCGGATTTCAGATCGATGTCGTGAGCGAGCCGCAGCCGGATCCCAGGGTCAGCACCCTTTTCCCGGAGGCATACCAGAACCTGACAACCAAGCCGCGCTTCCTCTTCTTCTCGGCAGTGAAGGGGTAGATGGTTTCGCAGGCGGAGCTTTCTGTAGATCTGCTTCCGATACCCGTTCGGTTCACTTAAATTTACTGCCTTTCTTTTCGGCGTTTGACGAAAAATGCAGCTGATGCGGCTGATATAAGACCAATATTGCACGGCGTCGAATAAGGCACAGGAATTGCTTGCATTTATTGCTCGCCGGGCTTCAATGGCCGGACTTGGCATATGCGATGCGTGGAGAGGCTGATGGCAATGACGGTGGCAGGGACGAGACCGCAGAGGGCGCGGGGTCGCGGCCATCTTGCGGCGAAGTCGCTTGGCGGCCGCACGCGCCTTTCCGAGCTCTTTCAGGAGGGCGCGGCCAAGATCAGGCTGCCGGAAACTTTCGATCATTCCATGGAGGCCGTCATTATCAATACGGCCGGCGGCTTGACGGGCGGCGACCGTATGGATTGGAGCATTTCCGCCGCGTCGGGTACACGCATCGATGTGACCACGCAGGCCTGCGAGAAGATCTACAAGGCTTCGGCCGGTACGGCAGAGGTCGAAACGTCCATTAAGGTTGGCCGTGGCGCCCGGGTCGATTGGCTGCCGCAGGAGACCATCCTGTTCGACCGCGCCTCGCTTTCGCGGACGTTGAATGTCGAGCTTGACGATGCGGCCGAGTTCCTTGCCGTCGAGGCGATCCTGCTTGGCCGCAAAGCCATGGGCGAGACGATGGAGCAGGGACTGTTTCGCGATCGCTGGCGCATACGCCGCGGCGGACGGCTGGTTCATGCCGAGGAACTGTGTCTGGATGGCGATGTGGCTGCATTGACGGCGAAAATGGCTGTGCTGGACGGTCAGGTCGCCTTTGCGACCTTGCTTTATGTCGGGCCGCTGGCCGAGACTTATCTCGGCCGGATCAGGCCGCTCCTCGAAACCCATATGGGGGGTGCCAGCCACTGGGGTGAGAAGCTTGTCGTGCGGCTTGTTGCCGTCGATGGCTTCGCGCTCAGAAAAATCCTCATCCCGATCATTTCCGCCTTGCGCGACGGTGCGCCTGTGCCGAAAGTCTGGAATCTGTAAATTGAGCAAACAGCAATCACATAGGTAGGCGATGAACCTCACTCCGAGAGAAAAAGACAAGCTGCTGATTTCGATGGCGGCGATGGTGGCGAGGCGGCGGCTTGAGCGCGGCGTGAAGCTCAATCATCCCGAAGCCATTGCGCTGATTACCGATTTCGTGGTCGAAGGCGCACGCGATGGCCGCCCGGTCGCTGAGTTGATGGAGACCGGCGCCCATGTCATCACGCGCGATCAGGTGATGGAAGGCGTTGCCGAGATGATCCATGACGTTCAGGTCGAGGCGACTTTTCCCGACGGCACCAAGCTCGTCACGGTCCACGAACCCATCCGATGAGGTTGCCATGCTGGAGCTGAGGCCAAATTGCGAATGCTGCGACAGGGATCTGCCGCCGGAAAGCCAAGAGGCTATGATCTGCACCTTCGAGTGCACCTTCTGTGTTGAGTGCGTCGATACCGTATTAGGCGGCATCTGCCCGAACTGCGGCGGTGACTTCGCGCAGCGTCCAATCCGCCCGGCGGCCTTGCTCGCCAAATATCCCGCTTCGACAAAACGTGTTCTGAAAGCTGAGGGATGTGCGCCCGTCCAGGCCGCATGAGGAGAGAACCATGATTCCAGGTGAAATTATTGCCGCAAGCGGCGACATCGAACTCAACGTCGGAGCGCCGACCACAACGCTTGAGGTCGCCAATACGGGCGATCGGCCGGTTCAGGTCGGCAGCCACTATCATTTCGCCGAGACCAATGCCGGGCTGTCTTTCGACCGCGACAAGGCAAGGGGCATGCGGCTCGATATTCCCGCCGGTACCGCCGTGCGCTTCGAGCCGGGGCAGACACGTTCGGTCACCCTGATCCCGCTGTCGGGCAAACGCGAAGTCTATGGCTTCCGTCAGCAGGTCATGGGCAAGCTCTAGCTTCTGGGGGTGTCGATGAAATTGCTTGCGCCCGCTGCCGTTGCTCTTGCTGCAGCCCTGATCTGCGGCCCTACCTTTGCGCAGAACAATCCGGATGAGCCGAAGATCGATTGCGCCAAAGCCGAGGCGCAGACGGACCTCAACATTTGCGCCGCTCTTGAGTTCGACACGGCCGACAAGGCGTTGAACGCGCAATATAAGAAAACGCGCGCTGCGATGGTCGCCATCGATGCGGATCTCGATAACGACATGAAGGGCGCTGAAAAGGCGCTGGTTAAAGCCCAGCGCGCCTGGGTGGATTATCGCGACGGCGAGTGTGAGGCACAAGGGTTTGAGGCCCGCGGCGGCTCGATGGAGCCCATGCTCGTCTCCGGCTGCAAGGCGGAGCTGACCAAGATGCGGACCAAGGAATTGAAGGATCTCGCTGATGGGCCGGAGGGCGGTCAGTGAATTCCAGACACCAGGTGGTGATTGTCGGCAATGGTGAGGTTGCAGCCGGTGCAGCCGCTGTCATCGATGCCGCCGATCTCGTGATCCGTTTCAACGATTGCCGATCGATGGGAGGCGGTGGCAGGCGAACCGATGTCGTCGCTGTCTGCAACACAGGCCGGCCGGCCCGCGCCATGCTCGGCTCGGCGGAGTGGCGCAAGAGCCCTGCTGTCGCTGCCGCATCGGAAATCTGGAGCGTACGTGATCCAGACAAATTCTCTGAGCTGCGCGTATCTTTGGCGATCTCGCATCCCGAGCTAGACGATTTCTGCGACGATTATACCGATCAGTTCACCGCGTTCTGCCAGGCCACAGGTAAGCGGCATGTGGTGATCGATCGAGCCATTCACGAAGGCGTCGATACGGCGTTGGCGGATTACGATCCCGGCTCCTACATCGTGCCCAGCAGCGGCATGATCGTGATCGCCGATGTGATGTCACGCCATCCTGACGACGATATTGCCATTACCGGTTTCAGCCACACAGGCTGGGAGGAACATCCGTTTGCCGCCGAGAAACAGCTGGTGGATGCCTATGTTTCCCTCGGTCGCCTCAGGCGCCTTGCCGCCACGAACCTTATCTCTGCCTCCGAAGGAGACTGAATCATGCCCTACAAGATTTCTCGTGCCGCCTATGCCAATATGTTCGGACCGACTGTTGGCGACAAGGTTCGTCTGGCAGACACCGAACTGTTCATCGAAGTGGAGAAGGATTTCACCACCTATGGCGAGGAGGTGAAGTTCGGCGGCGGCAAGGTCATCCGTGACGGCATGGGACAGAGCCAGGTGACGCGCGCCGGCGGTGCCGTCGATACAGTCATTACGAATGCGCTCATCCTTGATCATTGGGGAATCGTCAAAGCGGATATCGGCCTGAAGGACGGCCGCATTGTCGCAATAGGCAAGGCCGGAAATCCGGATATGCAGCCCAATGTCAATATCATCGTCGGACCCGGCACGGAGGCGATTGCCGGTGAGGGGAAGATCGTCACCGCCGGCGGCATGGACAGCCATATTCATTTCATCTGCCCGCAGCAGATCGAGGAAGCCCTGATGTCGGGCGTCACCACCATGCTCGGTGGAGGCACGGGGCCGGCGCATGGAACGCTGGCAACGACCTGCACGCCGGGACCGTGGCATCTAGCGCGGATGATCGAGTCCTTCGATGCCTTTCCGATGAATATCGGTCTCTCCGCCAAGGGCAATGCCTCCGTTCCCGCCGCACTGGAGGAAATGGTGCTTGGCGGCGCCTGTGCACTCAAGCTGCATGAGGATTGGGGCACGACGCCGGCGGCGATCGACTGCTGCCTCAGCGTTGCGGACGAATATGATGTGCAGGTGATGATCCACACGGATACATTGAATGAAAGCGGCTTCGTGGAGGATACGATCGGTGCCATCAAGGGTCGCACCATTCACGCCTTCCACACGGAAGGCGCGGGCGGCGGCCATGCGCCTGATATCATCAAGATCTGCGGGCAGTCGAACGTCATCCCGTCCTCGACCAACCCGACGCGGCCCTATACGGTTAATACGATCGCCGAGCATCTGGACATGCTGATGGTCTGCCATCACCTGTCGCCGTCGATCCCGGAGGATATCGCGTTTGCCGAAAGCCGCATCCGCAAGGAGACCATCGCCGCTGAGGATATTCTGCACGACATCGGCGCCTTTTCCATCATCTCCTCCGACAGCCAGGCCATGGGCCGTGTCGGCGAGGTGGCGATCCGTACCTGGCAGACCGCCGACAAAATGAAGCGCCAGCGCGGCCGCTTGGCACAGGAGGTAGGCGACAACGATAATTTCCGCGCGAAGCGCTACATCGCCAAATATACGATCAACCCGGCGATCGCGCATGGCGTCAGCCATGAGGTCGGTTCGATCGAAGTCGGCAAGCGTGCTGATCTGGTGCTCTGGAACCCGGCTTTCTTCGGCGTGAAGCCGGAGATGGTGCTGATCGGCGGCTCGATCGCCGCAGCACCCATGGGCGACCCGAATGCCTCCATTCCGACGCCGCAGCCGATGCACTACCGGCCGATGTTCGGCGCCTATGGCAAGAATCGCACGAATTCGTCGGTGACCTTTGTTTCCCAAGCAGCGTTCGATGCCGGGCTTGCCGGCAAGCTCGGTGTCGCTAAGACGCTGCTGCCGGTCCGGAACACGCGCGGTGGCATTTCCAAGGCATCGATGATCCACAACAGCCTGACGCCGCATATCGAGGTGGATCCGGAAACTTATGAAGTGCGCGCCGATGGCGAACTTCTGACCTGCGAGCCAGCGACGGTGCTGCCGATGGCGCAGCGCTATTTCCTTTTCTGAGGATATTTCGGACGCCGATCTTTGGCAGATATGAAAGCCCCGGTTTCCCGGGGTTTTCATATGCTGCGTACTGGGCGCAGCAATATCAATGACATGACGTGGTTGTGCTGCCATCGCGCATTTCTATCGGCAGGCTGGATTTTCTGGATGTAGCTTCCCGGCTGTTCACAACTTGGGAAATACACCGCTTTTTAATCATTCCATTAAAGACCTGGAAGCGTCTTCACCCCTATCTCACATGATTGAGATAGTGGGCTGAGGAAGGTGAATCGCATGAAGCAATGGATTTCGCTGCAGGCCGAACTCGGTAACTTTCAGCAGCGACGTGCGATTTTTATTTTCGCGCTTAAGATGAGTTTTGTCGCGGTCATCATGTCGCTTGCCATCATCCTGGTGCTGATTTTTGTGATGCAATGGCTTGATCTTTTGCCATTGCCGATCTTCGAGGCGATGCGCTTTGGCGTTTTGTTGGCATGGATCATCGGCGGCACCGTGTCCGGCGCGCTTGCGGTGCTGGTAGGCTTTTCCATTCACAGGCTCGCGGTCTCCCGTGCCGAATTCGAGCGGTTGAGCCGCACCGACACGCTGTCCGGCCTGCTCAATCGCCGTGCGTTTACCGAGGTGTTGAATACGGCCAAGGACGGCGCGTCATTGGTGATCTTCGATCTCGATCGGTTCAAGACGATCAATGATCGCTTTGGGCACGCATCCGGTGATGCGGTGATCGTTGCGGTGTCGCGGCTATTTTCCGATGCCTTCACTGGAGAAAACGTGATTGCGCGACTTGGCGGTGAGGAGTTCGGCGTCATCATCCATGGCGGCGATACGGCCGAGCGTATCGCGCGCGTTGAGGAGATCAAGGAGCAGATCGCCGAACAGTCGATCGCCATTGAAGGCGGGTCGGTGAAGATCACCATTTCCGCTGGGATTGCCGACATCGGCGGCGATCGTAAGACGGAGGCCGTCTACGCTGCCGCCGATAAGGCGCTTTATCTTGCCAAGACGCTTGGCCGCAACCGTGTCATGCACGAGCGCGAGCGTCTGTCGCAGGTCTGGAATCGTTGCGCCTCCGAGCAGGAGCAGGAGGCAACGACGGATGTTAGGGAACTGCAACGCTATGTGCAGCAGATGTGAGGCTTCCACACGTCATTGATGCTTGCGCGGGCGGCGACAATTTTGCATGGTCTGCCAAAGTATAAATTGGAACAGCCATGCTACGCGTCACTTCCTATCTGCCGGCCGGCACCCCTTCCTCCAATCCGATCGATCGTGTCGTCCTGCCGCATGATCTCAGGCATCTGCGCCGCAAGCTCCTGCATCTTGAAAATGGCGAGATGGTCATGCTCGACCTCAAGGAGCCGGTGCTGTTTGCCAGCGGCGATCTGCTGGTGCGCGAGGATGGCGAGTTGATCGAGATCGTCGCCGCAGACGAAAAGCTTTTCGAAATCCGCCCACGCAACTGCCTGCATCTGATCGAACTTGCCTGGCATCTCGGCAACCGGCATCTTTCCGCTCAGATCGAGGAAGAGCGTATCCTGATCCTGCGCGATCATGTGATCCGCGCTATGCTCGAAGGGTTGGGCGCGACTGTGACGGAAGTCAGCGAGCCTTTCCAGCCGGCACGCGGCGCCTATCACTCCCATGGCAACCATTCGCATGGCCACGACCACCATCATCATGGCCAGGATCATCACCACCATTCGCACGATTGAACCGTGATGACCAACACTGCGGTTTCGGACGATGGCGACCTGCAGGCGCTGCTGCGGCTGATGGCATGGCTGTCGCCGGCGTTTCCCGTAGGATCGTTCGCCTATTCCGGCGGCCTGGAGCGTGCGGTACATGACGGCCTGGTGCGCGACAGCTCCGGCCTCAGCCATTGGATTTCTGCACTCATTGAGCATGGTTCCGCGTGGAACGATGCGGTGCTGCTGGTCGAGGCGCATCGGGCTGACGCGGATGGGCCGCGGCTTGCGGCCGTTGCGGAGCTTGCCGAGGCACTGGCCGGTTCGAAGGAGCGCCATAACGAGACCATGCTGCTGGGAGATGCCTTTCTTTCGGCCGCCGCTGCCTGGCCGCATGCGATCTTTTCCATGCTCCCGGCAAAGACGGCCTATCCGGTTGCTGTTGGCGCCGTCGCGGGTGCGCATGGCATCGCCGCGGAGAAGGCGTCTGCCGCCTTCCTGCATGCGCTGGCCTCGCAGATGGTATCCGCCGGCATTCGCCTCGGCGTCAGCGGCCAGAAAGACGGCGTTGCCATTCTGGCGCGACTTGAAGGTCTCTTTGCGGATGTCGCGCGACGGGCCGCCCAATCCAGCCTTGACGATCTCGGAGCTGCGACCGTGCAAGCGGATATTGCGAGCCTACGGCACGAAACCCAGAGCACGCGGCTCTTCCGGTCATGAGGGGCGTCATCAGGAAAATATTGAAATCGAAACATCGCCTACGCCATTCGCCGCTGTGCGACGGCGGGACGCTTGGCTATGCTAGCGTCATTCCGCCCTTCTTCGAAGGGCGAAAACGCGCTATCCCTTTGTTTTCACGCAATTCCAAACGGAAAACCGCTACGCACTTTTCCTGGAATTGCTCTCTTGCTTTATCGGAGTTGCGAGTATGAAATCGAGACATGGACCCTTGCGCGTCGGCATCGGCGGCCCCGTCGGTTCCGGCAAGACGGCGTTGACGGAGAAGCTCTGCAAGGCGATGCGCGACGACTATTCCGTCGCCGTCGTCACCAATGACATCTACACGACCGAAGATGCGGAAGCACTGGTGCGCATGCAGGCGCTGCCTTCGGATCGCATCGTCGGCGTCGAAACGGGCGGCTGCCCGCACACGGCCATCCGCGAGGATGCGACGATCAATCTGCAGGCCATTGCCGGCCTGAACGAGCGGCTTCCTGACCTTGACGTCGTCTTCATCGAATCCGGCGGCGACAATCTGGCTGCAACCTTTTCACCTGATCTTGCCGATATCACCATCTACGTGATCTCGGTGTGTCAGGGAGAGGAGATTCCGCGCAAGGGCGGCCCCGGCATCACCAAATCCGACCTTCTGGTCATCAACAAGAAAGATCTGGCGCCCTTCGTCGATGTCGACCTCGAGGTGATGGATCGCGATGCCACCCGCATGCGCCAGGCACGCCCCTTCGTCTTTTCCGACATGAAGCGGGGCGAGGGCGTCAGCAGGATCGTCGATTTCCTAAAGGAGCAGGGCGGCCTTTGAGCCGCCCCGCCCTTATCTCCATATCCGCCGAGGCTGCTTCATTCTGCCGCGAAGGGCGGCAGCTTTAGGACATTCGTACCCACGGATCTGCTTCTGCCGTCTTTGTTCTCGATGGTTTCAAGCCGCTCTTCCAGATTGGCGAGCGACTGGCGGTTTTCATTGACGGCGACGGCTAAGCCTTCCTTGGTGATGACCTCGTCATCCACATCCTTCCTGCCGACAAGTCTGCCGAAGAGATAGCCTAGCAGACGGGACAAGTCGTCCATGATGAGGAAGAAGGACGGCACGACCACCAGGCTGAGCACCGTGGAAACGATGATGCCGCCGATGACAGCAATCGCCATCGGTGCGCGGAAGGAGCCGCCTTCGCCCACTCCGAGAGCCGAAGGCAGCATGCCGGCTGACATGGCGATCGAGGTCATGATGATCGGACGGGCGCGCTTGCGACCGGCTTCGATCACCGCTTCCAGCCGCGGCATGCCCTGATGCATCATCTCTATGGCGAAATCGACGAGCAGGATGGCGTTCTTCGTCACGATACCCATCAGCATCAGAATGCCGATCATGACGGGCATGGACAGCGCATTGCCGGTCATGATCAAGGCCAGCGCCACGCCGCCGATTGCTAGTGGCAGCGAGAGCAGAATAGTGAAGGGCTGGATCACATCCTTGAACAGCAGGATCAGCACGGTCAGAACAAGCATGAGGCCGAGCAGCATGGCATTGCCGAAGCTCTGCTGCATTTCCTTCTGGACCTTGGTATCGCCGCTTTCCGCCAGATGCACGGTTGCGGGAATCTTGGCGTTGTTGACGATTTCGAGGAAATGCTCGGATGCCGTATCCAATGCCACACCTTGCGGCAGGTCGGCGCCGATGGCGACCACGCGGAAGCGATTGTTGCGCTTGATGGACGACAGGCCTTCGGAATAGTCGATGTCAGCCACGCTCGACAGAGGTACGGTGTTGCCAGTGGCAGTCTTGATACGCAAGGCGCGGATCGCCGCCAGGTCTCGGCGCATGCCGAGCGAGGCCTGAACGCGGATCGGAATCTGGCGGTCGTCGAGCGAGATCTTCGCGAGCGAAGCGTCGATGTCGCCGATGGTGGCAACGCGGATCGTGTCGGAAATCATCTGCGGCGTGATGCCGAGGCGCGCGGCCTCGTCTTTGCGCGGATAGATCTGCAGTTCCGGCCGCGGCAGGGCGCCGTCGGCGCTGACATTGGCGAGCGCCGGATCGGTACGCAGCTTGGCTTCCAGGATGCCGACGGCCTGGTTGAGATCCTTCTCGCTGCGCGAGAGGAAGTTATAGGTCAGGTCGCGATCGCCGCGGTCGTTCAGCTTGGTGATGCGGACGTCGGGAATGGAGCTCAGCTTTGCAAAGACTTCCTTCTCGATGTCCCATTGCGGGCGTACGCGCCCGTGGACGGTGACCTTCGGCAGGTGAGGGCCGATGACAGGGAGCGAGCCGAGGACGTCGTTCACCAGCTTCTTCGCCAGCGACTGATCGAGCTTGCCGAGCGTCAGCGTTACGGTGGCGCGGCGCAGTTCCAGATCGCCCTTCGGCGAGGCGCCGCCGAGCACGAAGACGCTTTCGACACCATCTATGCTTTTCACGCGCCGATAGATTTCGTTGGTTGCCTGTTCGGTATCATCGAGCCGGGCGTTCGGCGGCAGTTCCGCTGACAGAACGATACGCGAGGCGTCTTCCGGCGGGATGAAGCTGCCGGGAACGAACATGATAAGAGCGAAGACCGATGCTATCGAGAACGCGAAGGCGGCGAGCAGCGTCGGATAACGCGTATACCACTTCTTCGTCGTCAGCCGCACCAGCCAGCTATAGCCACGCATGAAGCGGCCGTCATTGTCGTGATGATCGTCGACGCCATCTTCGGCGCGCATCAGATAGGCGGCCATCATCGGCGTGATCAGACGCGCCACCAGCAGCGAGAAGAACACCGAGAAGGCGACCGTCAGACCGAACTGAATGAAATACTGGCCCGGAATGCCCGGCATGAAGGAGACCGGCACAAAGACCGCGATGATGGTGAAGGTCGTCGCGATAACGGCGAGACCGATTTCGTCTGCAGCATCGATGGCGGCGCGATAGGGCGTCTTGCCCATCTTGATGTGGCGGGCGATGTTCTCGATTTCGACGATGGCGTCGTCGACGAGAATACCGGTCGCCAGCGTCAATGCCAGGAAGCTGACGAGGTTCAGCGAGAAGCCGATCTGGTTCATGATCCAGAATGTCGGGATCGCGGAGAGCGGCAGGGCAACCGCCGATATCAGCGTTGCGCGCCAGTTCCGCAGGAACAGGAAGACGACGATGACGGCCAGTATGGCGCCTTCGATCAGCGTGTGCATCGCCGATTCGTAGTTGCCATAGGTGTAGTAGACGGAGTCGTCGATCATCTCGATCGAGACGTTCGGGTTCTCGGCACGCACCTTGTCGAGCGTGTCGGCTACTGTCTTTGCGACCGTCACCTCGCTGGCGCCCTTGGCGCGGAATACGCCGAAGGTGACAACGGGGGCGCTGTTGAAGCGCGAAAAGGACTTCGGTTCCTGATAGGTGTCCTTAATGGCGCCGAGATCGGAGAGCTTGACGAAGCGGCCGTTAGTCAGAGCGATCGTCGTATCGGCGAGCTGGGCGACGTTGCGGGCGTCGCCGAGCACGCGGATTGCCTGTTCGCTGCCGGCAACCTGGCCGCGGCCGGAGCCGAGATCGATATTGGTGCTGCGAAGCTGCTGGCTCACCGAAAGCGCTGTTATGCCATAGGCGTTCAGCTTGTTCGGATCGAGCTCGATGCGCACTTCACGATCGGCGCCGCCATAGCGGTCGACGCGGCCGATGCCTGCTTTGCCCTGCAGCGCGCGCTTGACCGTATCGTCCACGTACCAGGACAGCTCCTCGAGCGTCATGTTCGGCGAGGACACGGCAAAGCTCTGGATCGCCTGGCCGACGACATCGACCTTGGAGACGATCGGCTCGTCGATGGTCGACGGCAGATTGCCGCGGATGCGGTCGATCGCATCCTTGGTATCCTGAACGGCCTGCTCGGTCGGCACTTCCAGGCGGAAGACGACGACGGTCTGCGATTGGCCATCCGTGACGGTGGATTGGATTTCGTCGATGCCGTTGATGCTGGCGACGGCGTCTTCGATCTCCTTCGTCACCTGCATTTCGAGCTCGGCCGGCGAGGCGCCGCTCTGCGTCACGGTGACATTGACGATCGGCACGTCGATGTTCGGGAAGCGGGTGATGGGCAGATTGAAGAAGGCGTGCGCGCCCACCACCATCAGCAGGAAGAAGCCGAGGAGCGGGGCGACCGGATTTCGAATGGACCAGGCGGAGAAGTTCATCTTGCCGTTCTCGCTCAGTTGGAGGCTTGCGACGCGTCGCGCACAGGCGTGATATGGTCGCCGTCGCGAACATAGGCACCGGCCTTGGCGACGACGTCATCGCCCGCTTTCAGGCCTTTGAGGATCTCGACATAGCCAGCGTCCTGAATGCCTGTCTCGACAGTCAGGAATTTGACCACGCCATTCTCGACCTTGCGGACGGACGAGCCGTTTTCTTCGCTATTGACGGCCGTCAGTGGCAGGGCGACGCCATCTTCCTGGCGAATGATGATCTCGGCGCTGCCATACATGCCGGCGCGCGCCTTCTCGCCATCGTCGATCGTGATATGCACCGCGCCGAGGCGAGTGACGGGGTCAACGATCGGAGCGACGAGACGGACAGTTCCGGCAAGCTTCTCGCGGCTGCCGGAGAGCGCGATGGACGCCTTCTGACCGATCGTGATCTTGGTGATATCAGTCTCGGAGACATCGACCACCAGCTCGAGTTGGCTGTCGCGGATGATGGTGAAGAGCGGATCGCCATTACCGTTCGCGATAGCCCCGACACGGGCATCGCGCGATGCGACGGTGCCTGCCACCGGGGTTTTGATGCCGGTGCGGGCAAGTTTCAGATCCGTATCGGCGATCTGGCTATCCGTGACCTTGAGATCGGCCTCCGCAACGGCGATTGCCTGTTCGGCGGAAACCACGCGGGCCTTGTTGGCGGCAGCCGAAGCATTGGCCTGCTCCACCGAGGAGGTCGACATGGTGCCCTTGGCACCCATGGCAACGGCGCGCACGCGCTGCAATTCGGCCTCTTCGGCATTGGCGCGGGCTTCGGCGAGCTGTGCGTGCAATTGCGCCAGGCTTGCCTCGCCCTTGGCCCGCGTCGCCTGCATCTGGCTCTTCTGCAGGATCAGCGCGTCGTCGTTCAGCGTGGCAAGCGTGCTGTTCGCGCTGACCTTGTCACCGACATCTGCATTGAGCGAACGGATGGAGAGACCGTCCACCTGCGGCTGGATGTAGACCTCTTCGACGGCCTTCACCGTGCCGTTCGCGACGACCTTGTCGGTCAGGTGGCGCATTGCGGCTGTGGTGATGACGATTGCGGGCAGATTTTGCTTCGGCGTGGTGACGGCAGCCTGCTCTGCCATGGCAGCGGGAGCGGCCAGCAGGGAAAGCAGAATGGCAGTCGTGCTCAGAAGTCTAAACGGCGTGAAGGCCATGCGTCCGGTTCCAGTTCGGCATTGGTCAAAGGGATTTCGCGGTTTTCCGTCGCGAGCACGGGAGATCACTGCATGCGAGCCGGCTTCCCCGGCGGATGACTGCATAATTCCTTAAATCGAATCGATTCAAGGGTAAAATTATGCAGCAGATTTAAAGTGTTACAGCGACCTTTGCGCGTCATATTTGACGCGCGGCGCTGTAATATCCGTCTGTCATGCCTTGCAGGTCCTCATCCTAAAATCGCCCTTGTAGATGGGAGCGGTTTTCAATTCTCGCAAGATCACGAGAAAATGATTTCGCGGGCATTTCTATCGTCTACAACCATGCGAAGCAATCACGGCATTGTGATGTCAGCATTCGAATAATTGATAGGCGAAGGCTTTTCAGGCAATTCCTGCAAGAAAGCCAGCCTTTTGTGGCTGCTGTTACAAAATGAAAAAAACGCGCGAGGCCGCAAACCTCGCGCGTTTTAGTCTCTGTGATTGCTTCAGCCTACTTCAGAGCAGCGTCCGTGATCTCATGCGTATAGGCGCCGGATGGCTTCTTGTTGATGATCTTCTGGTCGAGCAAGGCTTCGGCCGTACGGTCATAGGTCTTCATGTCGAGCTTGCCGCTGCCGATAAGCTTGGCGACTTCGCCCGCCATGCGCTTCTGGTGGTTTTCATCCTGGCCGCCATTGTCCATGACGATTTCGGCGGCTTCGTCCGGATGCTCGACGGCATATTTCCAGCCCTTCATCGACGCGCGGACGAATTTCACCATATCAGCCTTGAACTTCGCATCCTTCAGCTTGTCTTCCTTGACGTAGAGGCCATCTTCCAGAAGGTCGTTGCCGAGCTTGGTATAGTTGAAGACGGTCAGGTCCTCGGCCTTGAAGCCGGCATCGATCGCCTGCCAGTACTCGTTATAGGTCATGACGGAGATGCAGTCGGCCTGCTTCTGGACGAGCGGCTGCACATCGAAGCTCTGCTTCAGAACGTTGACGCCATCCTTGCCGCCGTCGGTCTTCAGGCCGAGTTTGTGCATCCAGGCGAAGAAGGGATATTCGTTGCCATAGAACCAGACGCCGAGGGTGTGCCCCTTGAAATCCTTCTCCGTCTTGACCGGGCCATCCTTCGGGCAGATCAGCTCCAGACCGGATTTTTCGAAGGGCTGCGCGATGTTGATGAGCGGCACGCCTTTTTCGCGGGCAACCAGCGCACCGCCCATCCAGTCGACGATGACATCGGCGCCGCCACCGGCGATCACCTGTTCTGGAGCGATATCAGGGCCGCCCGCCTTGATATCCACATCGAGACCTTCTTCCTTGTAGAAGCCCTTGTCCTTGGCGACGAAATAGCCGCCGAACTGAGCCTGGGCTACCCATTTCAGCTGCAGCGTCAATTTATCCGCCGCCATCGCGCCCTGGGTGGCGGCAAGCGTCATGGCACTTGCCATCAATGCAAACATTATTTTTTTCATGTCTTCACCCTTTCCCTCTGAAGTTATGCCTCGATCCCTTTGAAGAGATCCTGGATTACGCCTGCCCACCACGGATAGACGGATGCCAGAACGTCACCATTCGTTCGATGATGGCGACGATACCGTAAAAGACCGAGCCGGCGATCGCGGCAACCGCGATCTCGGCCCAGACCATATCGAGGTTCAACCGGCCATTTTCGGTTGAAATGCGAAAGCCCATGCCCGACATGGGCGTGCCGAAGAACTCCGCCACGATGGCACCAATCAGAGCCAGGGTCGAGTTGATCTTCAGCGCGTTGAAAATAAAGGGCGCAGCAGCCGGAAGCCGCAGCTTGAAGAGTGTCTGCCAGTAGCCTGATGCGTAGGTGCGCATCAGGTCGCGTTCCATGTTGCCGGCGGCAGCAAGGCCAGTCACCGTATTCACCAGCATCGGGAAGAAGGTCATGATGACGACGACGGCTGCCTTGGACTGCCAGTCGAAGCCGAACCACATGACCATAATCGGTGCGACGCCGATAATTGGCAGGGCAGAGACCAGGTTGCCGATCGGCAGCAGACCGCGGCGCAGGAAGGCAAAGCGGTCCGCCAGAATGGCGACGACGAAGCCGCTGGCGCAGCCGATGATGTAGCCGATCAGGACAGCGGTGAGGATCGTCTGGCGGACATCGATCCATAATGTTGGAATCGAATTGACGATCCTGGCGCCGATGGCACTCGGCGGCGGCAAAAGGACCAGAGAAACGCCGGCGCCGCGAGTGACGGCTTCCCAGATGATCAGTATCCATATGCCGAAGATCGCCGGGATCAGCAGCCGCAGCGTATAATTGCCGGCGGTCGAATGCGATCGCATCGACGATAGGACGGAAACGCAGCGCCAGGCCAGCAACCAGGCGGCGGCAATCAGAATGAAGAAGGACGCTTGCGCCTTGCCTTCATTGCCGGAAATTCCGGCAAGCAGCAGCCATCCCGCCGCATGCGCGCCGAAGAAGAGTGTCGCCGCGCTCAGATCTGCGGATAGGCGCATGAAGGAGAGGGCGGCCGCTGCGGCAATCAGAATGAAGATGACGAAGGTCGTTCCGCTGCTGACGGGTGCCGCGGCATCCGTCGCAAGCATCGGCAACGCGGGGATCGCCAACAGACAGAGAAGAATGGCAAGCATGCCTTGCCAGGAGAAATGAAAGGATCTCATGCCGTTCTGCCTCCCATCGAACGGTCGACAATGCGGGCAGCGATGCTGACGATACCGACGAGGACCGCCGCGAGGACGGAGCCTGCGACGAGAGCTGCCCATATATCGATCGTCTGGCTGTAATAGGAGCCGGCGAGCAGCTTTGCGCCGATGCCGGCGACCGCGCCCGTCGGCAGCTCGCCGACGATCGTTCCAACCAGGCTTGCGGCAATCGCAACCTTCATGGAGGTGAAGAGGAAGGGGACCGAAGCCGGCACGCGCAACTTCCAGAAGGTCTGCCAGCTGCTGGCATTATAGGTGCGCATCAGGTCGAGATGCATGATTTCCGGCGAACGAAGACCCTTTGTCATGCCGACGGTGACCGGGAAGAACGATAGATAGGTGGAAATCAGCGCTTTCGGGATCAATCCGTCTATGCCAAGGGCACTGAAGACGACGATGATCGTCGGCGCAATGGCGAGGATCGGGATGGTCTGCGACGCGATGATCCAGGGCATGAGACTGCGGTCGAGTGCGACGAGGTGAACGATGCCAACTGCAAAGAGGACGCCGAGGATTGTGCCAAATGCGAAGCCGACCGCTGTCGGCGCCAGCGTTATCCATGCATTGTAGACGAGGCTGCGATTGCTCGTAGGAACCCGCAGGAAAGTGTTTTCGAAGACATTCTGCGCTACCTGATGCGGCGCAGGCAGAGTCGGTTTCGGCTGCGCCAGCGTCTTGCCGATGAATTCCACCGTCGTCGGGGTGACACCAGCGCGCCGGTCGAGATCGCGCTGGAACGGTGCGTTGAGGATGACGGCGAAGACATACCAGAGCAGGATGATCGCCAGGACGATCGTCGTGACCGGCAGGAACTTGTGCTTGAAGAACTGTTCCTTTTCCGTGCTCATGCCGTCCCCGTGCGCGGGGGGAGAGCTAGGGCGAAGGGCTGTCGCGCGACGGAGCTATCCATCGTCCTATTCCTCATAGCTGTGCCCCGCTCTCAGTCCTTCCCGGACGCGGTGAGCGATTTCCAGGAATTCCGGCGTTTCGCGAATGTCGAGCGGTCGCTCTGCCGGAAGCGTCGATTCGATGACGTCGGTGACGCGGCCCGGCCGCGGGGACATGACCACGATCTTGGTGGAGAGATAGACAGCTTCCGGGATGGAGTGGGTGACGAAGCAGATGGTCTTGTTCGTCTGCTTCCATAGCTTCAGAAGTTGTTCGTTCAGGTGGTCGCGGACGATTTCGTCCAGCGCGCCGAAGGGCTCGTCCATCAGCAGCAGATCGGCATCGAAGGCCAGCGCGCGGGCGATCGAGGCTCGCTGTTGCATGCCGCCTGAAAGCTGCCAGGGGAACTTGTGCTCGAAGCCGTTGAGATTGACGAGGTCGAGGGTCCGTGCGATGCGCTTGGCCTGTTCTTGCCTGTCGTAGCCCATGATTTCGAGCGGCAAAGCGATGTTCTTTTCGATCGTTCGCCAGGGATAGAGGGCTGCGGCCTGAAAGACGTAGCCGTAGGCGCGGGCCTTGCGGGCATCTTCCGGCGACATGCCGTTGACGGAGATGTCGCCTGATGTCTTTCGCTCAAGATCTGCAATCACCCGCAGAAAGGTGGTCTTGCCGCAGCCGGAGGGGCCGATGAAGGAGACGAAATCGCCCTTGCGAACATCGAGATCCACATTGCTCAGCGCATTCACCGGCCCGTCGTTCGTATCGTAGGTGAGACAGAGATTCCGCGCGGAGACGACGGAGGAAGCGGATGACGTCATTAACACCTACCAGTCCTGTTTTCGCCGCATGGTTGGGGCGGATTGCATGTTATCCTGTTTGGCATTGCCGCAGTCAGGAGAGGCGAGGGCGCCTTGTGGCTGCTGGACCGAGGGGAGCAACGCCATGAATGTCTCATCGAAGCCCACCTGCCGTGTTGTGCGGCCCGGCAGCGCCTATGCCGGAAAACAGGGCCTCAGCTATTTCGAAGGGATTGCCGCCGAGACAGTGGGCTCGACGGGGATCTGCATGCATCTTTTGACGATCCCGCCTGGCGCCCGCGCCAAGGCGCATCTCCACGCCTCGCATGAGACGGCGATCTATGCGATTTCCGGCGAGACGCATTGCTGGTTCGGCGACGGGCTGGAAGAACACGTCATCGTCCGCGAAGGCGAGATGTTCTATATTCCGGCCGGCGTCCCGCATCTTCCAGCCAATCTCAGCGACCGGCCGGCGACAGCGGTCATCGCCCGAACCGACCCGAACGAGCAGGAAAGCGTCGTCCTGCTGCCGGATCTGGAGCGGTATGTGCCGCGCTAGAGCTGTTTCGTTTTTCTTCGAATCGCGAAAATGCTCTATCTCTTTGTTTTTACGCAATTTCGGACGGAAAACCGCTATGCACTTTTCCTGGAATTGCTCTAGGCGGCCGATGAGCCGAAGCGCCGTGCCCAAGCGTCACACCCCGCTGGCGGGGATGCCGCTGCGCTGAACCTTGCGCGGCGCTGTGACTTCTTTCCAGGTCGAAAGTGCTCGGTTGACGGCGGTGAAGGGATCGCGCCTGACGAACTCGCCATGGCCCTCCTTCGTCTTCACCGTGCCTTCCTCGATGGCGACCACGCCCCGCGTCAGCGTATAGCGTGGCAGGCCGGTGACTTCCTTGCCCTCGAAGACATTGTAGTCGATCGCCGACTGCTGCGTCTTGGCGGCGATGGTCTTCGAGCGCTTCGGATCCCAGACGACGATATCGGCATCGGCGCCGACAAGGATCGCGCCCTTCTTCGGATAGACGTTGAGGATCTTGGCGATGTTGGTCGATGTGACGGCGACGAATTCGTTCATCGTCAGGCGGCCGGTGTTGACGCCGTAGGTCCAGAGCATCGGCAGGCGATCTTCAAGGCCGCCGGTGCCGTTCGGGATCTTGGTGAAGTCGTTGAGGCCGAAGCGCTTCTGCTCGGTCGTAAAGGCGCAGTGGTCGGTCGCGACCACCTGCAGCGAGCCGGAGGCAAGACCGGCCCAGAGGCTGTCCTGATGCTGCTTGTTACGGAAGGGCGGCGACATGACGCGGCGGGCGGCATGGTCCCAATCCGCGTTGGCATATTCGCTTTCGTCGAGCGTCAGGTGCTGGATCAGCGGCTCGCCGTAAACGCGCATGCCTTTCTGACGGGCGCGGCGGATGGCTTCGTGCGCCTGTTCGCAAGAGGTATGGACGATGTAGACGGGCGAACCGGCCATGTCGGCGATCATGATAGCCCGGTTCGTTGCCTCGCCTTCGACCTCGGCCGGGCGGGAGTAGGCATGCGCCTCCGGACCGTTATTGCCTTCGGCCAGCAGCTTTGCCTGCATCTGTGCGACCACATCGCCGTTTTCGGCGTGGACGAGCGGCAGCGCGCCAAGCTCGGCGCAGCGCTGGAAGGAAGAGAACATCTCGTCGTCATCCACCATCAGCGCGCCCTTATAAGCCATGAAATGCTTGAAGGTGTTGATGCCCTTGTCGCGGACGATGGCTTCCATCTCGTTGAAGACCTGCTCGCCCCACCAGGTGATCGCCATGTGGAAGGAATAGTCGCAGGTGGCGCGAGTGGACTTGTTGTCCCACATGGTCAGCGCCTCGAGCAGCGACTGGCCGGGTGAGGGAAGTGCAAAATCCACCACCATGGTCGTGCCACCGGCAAGGGCAGCGCGGGTGCCGCTCTCAAAATCGTCGGAGGAATAGGTTCCCATGAACGGCATTTCGAGATGCGTGTGCGGATCGATGCCGCCGGGCATGACGTAACAGCCGGAGGCATCGAGCACTTCGTTGCCTGAGAGATTCTGCCCGATTTCGACGATCTTGCCGCCTTCGATCTTCACGTCCGCCTTATAGGTCAGGTCGGCCGTGACGATGGTTCCACCCTTGATAACTGTGCTCATGGCGCATGCTCCAGATGTGTGAAATTTTCGAAATTGGGAAACGCGACGCATTTCCCCTTCTCCCCTCGGGGAGAAGGTGCCCGAAGGGCGGATGAGGGGGTGTGGTTCGGACGCTTCATTTGCTTATTTCCGCTTGCGGTTGGCTCGCAGGATAGAAGCGTAGCACGTCGTCTCGCTGGAATATTTGTCCCTCAAGAGCCGCTAGAACCGTCTCCAAAACTGCTCGACGCTCTTTCAGCACCTCATGATTCCAGAACCGCAACACTGAATAACCCTGTGTATTGAGCCAATGCGTGCGGATGATATCGGCAGGAGATGCTGCATGCTGAAAACCGTCGATCTCAACGATCAGCAATTTGTCACGGCAAAGAAAGTCAACGACGTAAGGACCGAGAGGAATCTGCCTGGTGAATTTGTGTCCGTTCAAGCGACGACCGCGCAGATCGCTCCAGAGGCGGTATTCTTCTTCCGTGTCGTTCTTGCGAAGGTGGCGTGCTTGCGTCGTCTTGCCGGGGCGGCGTTTGGTGATGTCGTTGTTGTCCGCCATCCGCGGTGCCCCCTCATCCGACCCTTCGGGCCACCTTCTCCCCGCGGGGGAGAAGGGGATCTCCGCCGCACCTTTGATGCCGAACAATACCTTTTCAGCCAAGGTTGCGCATGTGACGTCGACAATCGCAGCAAACCCTCTCTTCTCCCCTCGGGGAGAAAGTGCCCGCAGGGAGGATAAGTGGGTCTGCTGCGCGCGAGCCATCGTCAAGCCACGATCTCCGCCGTCTCGACGACTGCGTGGAACAGCACATCCGCGCCGGCGGTCGCCCATTCCTTGGAGATTTCTTCCGCCTCATTGTGGGAGAGGCCGCCGACGCAGGGGCACATGACCATGGTGGCGGGGGCGACCTTGGCAGCCCAGCAGGCATCGTGGCCGGCACCGGAGATGATGTTCATGTGGCTGTAGCCGAGTTTCTCGGCCGCGTTGCGCACGGAAGTGACGAGCTTCGGATCGAAAGTCACCGGCTCGAAATGGCCGATGGCTTCGACCGTGCAGCCGACGCCGAGGGCATCGGCGATCTTCTTGCCTTCGGCTTCGATTTTGGCACGCATGCGATCGAGCTTTTCCTTGTCGGGCGTGCGGATGTCGACAGTGAAGACCACCTTGCCCGGCAACACGTTGCGCGAATTCGGCGAGAAGAAAACCTGGCCGACGCCGCCGACGCCCCCCGGCTGGTTTTCCATCGCGACGCTCTGCACCATCTCGATGATACGCGACATGGCAAGGCCGGCGTTGACGCGGAGATTCATTGGCGTCGAACCGGTATGGGCCTCCTTGCCGGTCAGCGTGAATTCCAGCCACCAAAGGCCCTGACAGTGCGTGACGACGCCGATGGTCTTGTCCTCGGCTTCGAGGATCGGGCCCTGCTCGATGTGATATTCGAAATAGGCATGCATCTTGCGAGCGCCGACCTCTTCGTCGCCAAGCCAGCCGATGCGCTTCAGCTCTTCGCCGTAGGTCTTGCCGTCCGGATCCTTGCGGCCATAGGCATAGTCCAGTGTGTGCACGCCGGCAAAGACGCCGGAAGCAAGCATCGCGGGTGCGAAGCGCGCGCCTTCCTCGTTGGCCCAGTTGGTGACGACAATCGGGTGCTTGGTCTTGATGCCGAGGTCGTTCATCGTGCGGACGACTTCGAGCGCTGCGAGCACACCGAGCACGCCGTCATACTTGCCGCCGGTCGGCTGGGTATCGAGATGCGAACCGACATAGACGGGGAGCGCAGCCGGGTCGGTGCCGGCGCGGGTGGCGAACATCGTACCCATCTTGTCGACGCCGACAGTCAGGCCGGCCTTGTCGCACCAGGTCTTGAAAAGGCTGCGTCCTTCGGCATCGGCATCGGTCAGCGTTTGGCGATTGTTGCCGCCGGCAATGCCGGGGCCGACCTTCGCCATGTCCATCAGCGTATCCCAAAGGCGATCGCCATTGATACGCATGTTTTCTCCTGGCGCTGCCACCATGATGCAATCCTCACCTGTTTGTCCGGGGGCACGCAAGGCGCATGCCCGAAATTGTTCCCGTTGGTCTTATTTCAAATTCCGGAGCGTCGTCTTGTTTTTCTTGCCCGGAAATCGCCAGTTGCCTTTAGAAGACATCTGACGGATAATTTGACCGATTGGTAAACATTACAACTTCCGTGGCGCGGCTCAAGACGAAAAGCACGAAAAATTCCGATAAAATTTCAGGCGATTGCCGAAATCCGATGCATCGACAGGGTGAATGAGGGAACGGCCGAAAGGCTTGGATTTCAAGGAGAAACAGAGCAGATATGGCCATCCCCAGAGCCGCCAGGACGCAGCGCCGCACCCGAATTCAGGAAGAGAAAGAGGAAATCATACTGGAAGCCGCGCTGGACGTGTTTTCTGTCAGCGGCTTTCGTGGCTCGACCATCGACCAGATCGCCGAAGTCGCCGGCATGTCGAAGCCCAATCTGCTTTACTATTTCCGCACCAAGGAGGCGATGCATCGGGCCTTGATCGACAGGGTGCTGTTTACCTGGTTGGAACCGCTACGCGCCTTCGATGCCAACGGTGATCCGGAAAGCGAGATCCGGTCCTATATCCGCCGCAAGCTCGAAATGGCCCGCGATTTTCCACGCGAAAGCCGTCTGTTTGCCAATGAGATGCTGCAGGGTGCGCCGCATGTGGAGGATGAGCTGCGCGGGCCGTTGAAAGCCCTTGTCGATGAGAAGGCGGAAGTCATCCGCACCTGGGCCCGGAACGGCAAGATCGCCAAATGCGACCCCTATCACCTGATCTTCTCGATCTGGTCGACCACGCAGCACTATGCGGATTTCGATGTACAAGTGCGTGCGGTCTTGGGACCGGAGCATTCAGGCGAGGGGCGCTTCGAGGATGCCGCCCGCTATCTGGAACAGCTTTTCGTCGACGGGCTTCGCATTCGCCACAGCTGAGCGGCGGCGCCCTCTCGGGGGACGGCACTCTCCATCGCGATTGATCGAGTTCAACTTCGCTTATTCGTGAATCGTGCAGGTATCTGCCACGAAGAAGGCGGCCGCAGCAAGCTGCGACCGCCTTTTGAATGCTTGCCGATATTGCCGCAGTTATTCCGCCGCCTGCCGAGCCATCGGATTGTTCGGGTGGGTCGTCCAGTTGGCGTAGTTCGGGTCGACGACCTTGCCGGTGCGCTTGTCGAGGCTGCCTGCCGGAAGCTCTTCCATCGTGATGCAGTTCTCGACGGGGCAGACGTTGACGCAGAGATTGCAGCCGACGCATTCCTCTTCCATCACCTCGAAGCGTCTGACGCCATCGACGAAGTTGGTGATCGCCTGGTGCGAGGTGTCCTCGCAGGCGATGTGACAGCGGCCGCACTTGATGCAGGCATCCTGGTCGATCTTCGCCTTGGCGATGTAGTTGAGGTTCAGATATTGCCAGTCGGAGACATTCGGCACGGCGCGGGCGATGACGTCGTCCAGGCTGCGGTGACCCTTTTCGTCCATCCAGTCGGAAAGGCCCGTGATCATCTCCTCGACGATCTTGAAGCCGTAGGTCATGGCCGCCGTGCACACCTGCACGTTGCCGGCACCGAGCACCAGGAATTCCGCCGCATCGCGCCAGGTGGTGATGCCGCCGATTCCCGATATCGGCAGGCCGTAGGTTTCCGGATCGCGGGCGATTTCTGCCACCATGTTGAGCGCGATCGGCTTGACGGCCGGGCCGCAATAGCCGCCATGGCTGCCCTTGCCGCCGACAGTCGGGTTCGGAGCGAAATTATCGAGGTCGACCGAGACGATCGAGTTGATCGTGTTGATCAGCGAGACCGCATCCGTGCCGCCGGCCTTGGCGGCGCGAGCGGGCTTGCGGATATCGGTGATATTCGGCGTCAGCTTGGTGATGACCGGCATGCGTGTGTATTGCTTGCACCAGCGCACGACCATTTCGATATATTCCGGCACCTGTCCGACCGCGGAGCCCATGCCGCGTTCGGACATGCCGTGGGGACAGCCGAAGTTGAGCTCGATGCCGTCGGCTTCCGTTTCCTCAACCAACGGCAGGATCGCCTTCCAAGCCTGCTCCTCGCAAGGCACCATGATCGAGGCAATCAGCGCGCGATCCGGCCAGTTCTTCTTCACCTGCTTCATTTCCCGCAGGTTGGTGTAGAGGTCGCGGTCCGTGATCAGCTCGATGTTATTGAGGCCGAGCAGACGGCGGTCGGCGCCCCAGATCGCGCCGTAGCGTGGGCCGTTGACGTTGACGACAGGCGGGCCTTCTTCGCCGAGCGTCTTCCAGACTACGCCGCCCCAGCCTGCCTTGAAAGCGCGCTCGACGTTGTAGGCCTTGTCGGTCGGCGGCGCGGAGGCGAGCCAGAACGGGTTCGGAGACTTGATGCCAACGAAATTATTGCGGAGATCAGCCATGTCGGTTCCCCTTTCAGGCGACTGCAGCGGCCGCCTTGGCGGCAGCGAGCGCACGGTTGATGGATTCGGCCGCGTCGCGACCCTGTGCCACGGCCGAGACCGTCAGGTCATCGCCGCCAAGCACGCAGTCGCCGCCTGCCCATACGCCTTCGATCGAGGTTCGGCCTTCGCCATCGATGGCGATGCGGCCGGATTCCATGCGCAGCGCGCCGAGGCCCGATGCCTCGAACGTCTGGCCGATCGCCTTGAAGATCTGGTCGGCAGCGATGACGCCGACATCGCCGGTACCAACGAGCTTGCCGTCACGCAGCTCGGTATATTCGACCTCGATACCGGCGACTTTGCCGTCCTTGTCGAGGATGCGCTTTGGGGCGAGCCAGTGACGGATGATGACGCCCTTGGAGGTGGCCAGATCCTGCTCGAATTCCGAGGCGTTCATGTGCTCCTTGCCGCGGCGATAGCAGATCGTCACTTCTTCGGCGCCAAGCAGTTTTGCCTGCACAGCCGCATCGATCGCGGTCATGCCACCGCCGAGAACGACGACGCGGCGGCCGATGGCGATATCGGCTTTGTTGCCGGCCTGGCGAAGGTCGGCGATATAGGCGACGGCATCGGCGACACCATCGAGATCCTCGCCTTCGGCGCGCAGCGCGTTGACGCCGGCAAGGCCGAGGCCGAGGAAGACGGCGTCATATTGCTGGGAGAGGTCGGAAAGGCTGAAATCGCGGCCGAGCGCCTGGCCGTTCTTGACCTCGATGCCGCCGATCGCAAGCACGTAATCGACTTCCTTCTGAGCGAAGTCGTCGACTGCCTTGTAGGTGGCGATGCCGTATTCGTTCAGGCCGCCGGCCTTTTCGCGGGCGTCGAAGATGGTGACGTCATGGCCGTTAACCGCGAGGCGATGGGCGCAGGCGAGGCCTGCTGGGCCGGCGCCGATGACGGCGATCTTCTTGCCGGTTGACGCGGCGCGCGAATAGAACTGCTTGTTCTCAGCCATCGCCGCGTCGGTCGCGTAGCGCTGCAGCCGGCCGATCTCGACGGGGCGCTCTTCGGCAGTGTTGCGTACGCAAGCCTGCTCGCAGAGCTGTTCGGTGGGACAGACGCGGGCGCACATGCCGCCGAGGATGTTCTGATCGAAGATCGTCTTGGCCGAGCCGATCGGATTACCCGTCGAGATCTGGCGGATGAACATCGGAATGTCGATGGAGGTGGGACAGGCCGTCATGCACGGCGCGTCGTAGCAGAAATAACAGCGGTCGGATGCGACCAGCGCCTCATGCTTGGTGAGGCGCGGGTGAAGATCGGAAAAGTTTGCATCATATTCGGCGGGCGTGAGCCTGCCTTTATGAATCCCAGTTTCCAGTCGTCCCATTGAAGTTCCCTCTTATAGTAAACGGCTAGTGCCGGAACGGTAACTCAGCTTAAAAAATTTATCAAACGGTAAAATTTTGGAGGCAAAGCGTGCGGCTGGGCGTTCTTCAACCATGGAAGAACTAATTCAGGAGGGTGCCCGATCATTGCTTTAAGCATATGATTTAAATAGATTTTTACTTTCTTGGAGCAAGGCCCCAAAGAGATCGGGGTGCGATGAGGATGACGAGCACCCGCCTATGGGCCGATAAGCATCATCTCTGCGGTCGCGCTGAAATGTGAAAAACTGATGAATTTTTTGGGGTCTGCATGGAACCAAGGCCGTGCAGCATCGTTATGTCGATGTCCTGACGATGATCGCATCTCCCGATGCACGCCCAATACGTCTCAGGACTTTTACTCACGGTCCCCTCCCGATGAGTGCAAAGCAGCCAGTGCGCCGCCCTCGCACTGGCTGTTTTATTTTGTCGCTGTTATCAGCCTCAGCGGCGTCTCAGGATTTCATATTCAGTTTCGGGAATGGTGATCCGATAGCCGATGCTTCCGTCGTCAATGGCGAAGTCGGCGCGGCCGTTCATGGATGTCGGTACGACGCGCTCAAGCACCGTTCGGCTGAAGCTGTTGTCTTCGAACTCGTGATCGGAGGTTGTGTAGAATCGTTCCAACCATGCCACTTCGATCGCCTTCTTGCCGTCGAGTTCGGCTTCCCTGCAGTTCAGCGTGATGCTGGTTGCGCCGGTCGAGATGGCGCCGTGAGATGCGGAATTGACGATGAGCTCATGCAGAGCAAGGCCCAGATGCACGGCCGCATTGGGCGTCAGATGGGCGTTGATGCCATAGATCGGCATGGGCACGCCGGCATCGGGCCAATAGGGTGCGAACTGCTTTTCCGCCAGTTCGAAGAGATAGGCGCCCCGCCAGCTGGAATCGGTGATGAGATCCTGCGAATTCGACAGGGATTGCAGGCGACCGCGGAACTTGATGAGGAAATTGTCGACGGAAAGCGTGTGGCGGGCCGTCTGCGTGGCGATGCCCTGAATGATGGCGAGCAGGTTCTTGGAGCGGTGCGACAATTCGCGCAGCAGCGACTTCAGCACTTTTTCGCGGTGGCGGCTTTCGGTGATTTCCGAGATGACCGACAGCACGCCTTGCGGCTTGCGCCCGCCGACTCGCTCTATTTTCAGTTCATAGATGCGTATGCCGTCGCCGCTGGCGATTTCGACCTCGGCGGTTGCCGGCCTGCCGCTGTCGAGCACGCCGCGCTTCAATCGGGAAAGATGCTCGCCGTCCTTTTCGCCGAAGAGATGTGAATCATTCCCGCCTATGACGACAGACGGCTGCAGATGATCCGGCAGATTGTCGGCATAACGGATCGAGAGATTTACATCCTGAAACAGAACGGACACACTGGCGCTCGCGAGCGCCCGCTCCATCAGAGCGGCCTTGCCTTCCAAACTCAAAGGCGCGCCGGGTAATGGTTCAGACGTATTCACCGGCTTGCCTTTCACACGCATTTTGGGAACCCCGCCGATAGGGCGTTCCCATTCGTAACAACTTGAACCGACCTATAGAATCGTCCCGGATAACAGTCGGTAAACCGGCCGTTTCGCACACAAACGCCCGGTCATGGTCTTTGTTCCGCCGCAGGGTTTTCACTTGAATCAGGCAGCCACCTTTGTGGTTTCGTTAAAGAAGAGTGCCTGGCTGATGAGGGCCTTCACCATGTCTGGATTGAAAGGCTTGGTCACAAGGAAGGTCGGCTCTGGCCGTTCGCCCGTCAGCAGCCGCTCCGGGAAGGCAGTAATGAAAATCACCGGGATGCTGGCAGTCTTGAGGATGTCGTTTACGGCATCGATGCCGGAGCTGCCGTCGGCAAGTTGGATATCGGCAAGCACCATGCTCGGTTTCGTCGCATTGTAGAGCGCGACCGCTTCCGCGTGTGTACGGGCAATGCCGGTAACGCGATGGCCGAGGCTTTCCACCATCTGCTCGATATCCATCGCGATCAGCGGTTCGTCCTCGATGATCATGATATCAGTCGCCACCTGGCGGGAGATTTCCTGGGAAGCAGTGTCAAGCAGGTGCATCGCGTCGCTTTCCGAAACGTCAAGGATATCGGCGATCTCGCCGAGGCGGAAACTTTCAACGGAGGCAAGCAGGAATGCCTGTCGAGCAAGCGGCGAAACCTTGGAAAGGTTCACGGTGGCGCGCTGTTCCCAGGCAAAGGGAGATGCCGGTTCAGTAATCTGAAGTGTTACGGAACCGAACAGCTTGGTGAACAGTTTATAGAGCGCGACACGGTCGCTGTCCGTGTCCGGAAAGATGGATATGTCGGCGATGATGGCTTCCAAAACCGCAGCAACATAGGCGTCCCCCGACGTCTGCGTTCCGGTCAAGGCACGTGAATAGCGCCGCAAGTAAGGAAGATGCGGCGCAATGCGTGTGGAAAGTGTCATCAATGGCTCCCGCCTTTTATAACATTCTAATTAAATACAGCCCAAAGGCCGCAACAACTAAGAAAACGTCAGTTGAGTAAAAAAGTTCCTCTTTGTCGGAACTTTTTTTAGGCAGTCGCATTACAATGCTTACAATCAGTGGACCTCAACCTTTACGATTCGTTAGGCATTGTTTTGAATGGGGTCGATCGGTCTTCCGGACGGGAGATTAGGGCGTCTTATCCATGAACGCGAGAAAAGTGAAAAGCGAGCAGGTTAAATGACTATCCAGAATCACGAGGACGCAGACAAGAAGACATCGGACCTGCGCGCGGTGGATATCCTCGATCCCAATAATCAGATCGGCAACCGATTGCGCTCGTTTTATGCCGCCGTGCAGGATGAGGCTATTCCCGATCGCTTTCTCGACCTCTTAGAGAAGCTCGATCGGGCGGAAAGCATGGCCTCGGCAAAGGTCTCCGAATAGGAGGGCGCGCCATGGAAACGCAAACGAGCTTCAAGCGCGAACTTCTCGCAGCCCTTCCGAGCCTCCGGGCCTTCGCCATTTCGCTGACCGGCCGTCACGACCGGGCGGATGATCTCGTCCAGGATACGATCATGAAGGCGTGGGCCAAGCAGGATCATTTCGAAATGGGCACCAACATGAAGGCCTGGCTCTTCACCATCCTGCGCAACGAGCTTTACAGCCAAATGCGCAAGAGCGGCCGTGAGGTGCAGGACAGCGACGGAGTGTTCACGGAATCGATGGCGACGCACCCGCCGCAATATGGCGCTGTCGACCTGCAGGACTTCCGCAAGGCCCTGGATCAGCTGCCGCCGGATCAGCGCGAAGCCATCATCCTTGTGGGGGCGTCGGGATTTTCCTATGAGGAAGCTGCCGAGATCTGCGGCTGCGCGGTCGGCACCATCAAGAGCCGCGTCAATCGCGCGCGCCAGCGCCTGCAGGAATTGCTGGATATTTCCGGCGAGGCAGATTTTGGTCCGGATGCCACCTCGGCACCGCTGACATCAAAGGCATTCGCTTTCTAGAGCAGTTCCAGCAAAAGTGCGAAGCGGTTTTGCGTCCGGAACGGCGTAGAAACAAGAAAATGCTCTAAGAAAAGGCCCGGCGCTATAAACCGGGCCTTTTATCGTTACAACTTACTTATGGCTTCACAAGCTTCGTGCCAAGTTGTCGGCAAGGCGACGATTTTGCTTTGCGGGCGTTTGTCGATTTGGAAATGCCGGATCAATCGTCTTCGTCGCGCGCGCCGAACAGATTTCCGAAGAGAAGAGCGGCGGCGATGGCCGCAGTCATCAGCGGTTGCTTGCGCACCAGGCCGAGCGCTGCTGCTGCCATCGATTCCATCGCCAGCAAACGTTCTCGGGCCTGCCGTTTCTCCTGCTGATTGATGATGGCCATAATGACGAGGACGATCAGCCCTAGCAACAGGGCACCTGCGGCAATCAGCAGGGCAGAAACCGCCCCGCCATAGATCGTTGCCAGCCAGATGGCTGCCGCTATAAGCGCGAAGGCATAGGCCGTCAGCAGGAGGAGAGCCGCGATCACGATGAAAATACCGTTGCGCTTGGTTCGCGCAACGGTACGGTTGAATGTGCCTGACAGGAGCAGGCCGAGAATCGGGGCGATCATCCCGCCACCCTAGCGGCGAGACAGAAGCAGAGCGACGGCAAGGCCGAATGCAGCCGCCGCGCCGATCGTGGCGACGGGATGCTGGCGCACGGTCCTGCGCACTTCGCGCGAACCTCTCGTGTAGCCGCGCTGCAGATCGCGCAGCAGCTCCTCACCGCGAACCGTCAGATCGTCCAAATTGGATTCGGCGGTCGCACGCAATTTCTTACCATGCCTCGCACCGCTCTCACCGATCAGCTTGGCAAAGGCTGCAACTTCTTCGCGCAGCGACTCGATTTGATCTTCGATGCTTGCCTCGACATCGTGCAGGCTGCTGCCGTTACGCTTGCCGCGCGCCGAATGAAGGATGGATGTAGCCATGTTCAGCTCCCTTTCGCTTTGCTTCGGCGCCCGAAGGCACCTCTTATTCGCAATGATCGGAGGTCATTTGACACACCGTTGGTGGTCGCGACATTGATTTCGATCACCCGCTCTCAACGCGCGGATGCAACAAAAGGTTCCAGAAGCCGCCGGATCGAGGGCCTCAGCCGTCGAGCGCGCTATGAGCGAGGACGAATGGAGCACCATCGGCGGGAACCAGATTGACCCGCAAATTGCAGCCGAAGACGTCCTGAAGATGCCGATCGGTCAGCACATCTTCGACCGAACCCCTGGCCTGCAGCCGGCCACCCTTCAGCAGGACCATCCGGTCGGCAAAAAGTGCAGTGAGATTGAGGTCATGCATGACGGCGATAACGCCGCCGCCCCGCCGGCAGAATTGCCGGGCAAGCGTCATGATGGTGAGCTGATGACTGATGTCGAGGCTGGAGACCGGCTCATCGAGAAGCAGCCAGCACGGCCTGCCGTCTATGATGGGCTCGGAAATCTGACATAGCACCCGGGCGAGCTGCACACGTTGCTGTTCGCCGCCGGAAAGCTCCTGATAGAAGCGACCTTCGAAGCCGTCGAGATCGACGGCGGCGAGCGCCTCCGTCGCGGTGCGGTCAGCCTGCTCCGGATGACGGTTGCGCCCGCTTGTCAGGCCCATGCGGACAATCTCGCGGACCGTAAAGGGGAAGGAGATCGAGCTTGCCTGCGGCAGCACGCCCCGCATTTCGGCAAGTTGCCAGGCCTTGAGGCCGGCAATCTCAGTGCCGTTCATTCGGGCGCTGCCGCGATAGGCGAGTTCGCCGGAAATGGCTTTCATGGTCGTGGTCTTGCCGGAACCGTTCGGCCCGCAGATTGCCGTCAGCGTTCCGGCCTCGGCCGTGAAGGATATGTCCTCAACGACCGGTTTGCCGGCAAGCCGGACGCTCAGATTCGAAACGTCGATCATCGCAGGCTCATAGGCTGAGGCGCGAGCGCTGCCTGAGCAGCATCCACAGGAAGAACGGACCGCCGACGCCGGCCGTCAGAATGCCGATCGGCAGCTCGGCCGGAGAAACGAGGATGCGGGCAACCACATCGGCAACGACCAGCAACGAGCCGCCGAGCAGTGCCGAGGCAGGTAGCAGGAAACGATGGTCGGGGCCGATCACCATGCGCAGAATGTGCGGCACTACAATGCCGACAAAACCGATGCCGCCGCTGACGGCGACCGATGCACCGACCGCCGCGGCCACGCTGACGATGGCGATGTTCTTCAGCCGCTGCACCGATATACCCATGTGGAAAGCGGCCGCTTCGCCGAGCGTCAGCGCGTTCAGTCCGCGTGCCATGAAGGGAAGGGGTAGAAGCGAAAGGACGATGATCGGGCCGGCACCCGCGACCTTGCTCCAGGTCGAGCCCGCCAGTGATCCCATGCTCCAGAAGGTCAAGTCGCGCAACTGCCGGTCGTCGGCCATGTAAATGAGGATTCCGGTTGCCGCCAGCGCGAGTGAACCGAGCGCGATGCCGGCCAGCAGCATGGTTGCGATCGATGTCTGTCCGTACCGGGTCGCAACCTTATAAAGCAATATCGTCGTTGCCAGACCGCCGATGAAGGCGGCGATCGGCAGGGAAAAGATCCCGAAGAGATGCGCGAGAGGGGCGAGCACGCCGCCACCGAGGACGACCATGGCGACCGCACCGAGGCTGGAGCCAGCAGATACGCCGATCAGGCCGGGATCGGCGAGCGGATTGCGGAAGAGGCCCTGCATGACCGCACCCGAAACCGCCAGCCCGCCGCCGATCAGGAAGCCGAGGACGGCGCGGGGCAGGCGGATATCGAAAATGACGATGCGGTCGCGGATGCTGAGGGTGCTTTCCGCGCTGCCGCTCAGCATGCCCGTTATCACGTCGATGACCGAAGCATTCGACGCGCCTGTCGTGATCGAAAAGAGAAAGGCAACGGCCGAAACCATGACCAAGCCGGCGATGACGAGGATCGCAAGTGCGGTGCGATTCCCTTGGCGGCGGTGTGCCGTGGCTTGCGACATCTGCTTCAGCCCTGCCATGGCATCGTTGAATGCCACGTCAGCCTCCGTAGATCGCCGCGTTCAGCTCGCGGATGGCGCTGGCCGTGCGTGGTCCGAAACCGAGCAGATGCAGGCCGTCCATGCGCACGATCGCCTTGTGGCTCGCGGCCGGCGTCAGCGAAATGGCCGGCTGCTTCAGCAGGTCTTCGTTCGACATCGACAGCGGTCCCTCGCGATCCATGATCAGGATGACATCGGGCTTGGCTTCGATGATCGCTTCGTCCGTCACCGACTTGTAGCCGGAGAAGCCGCTGATCGCATTGGTGGCGCCGGTCAGCTTGATGATGCCGTCGGCGGCCGTATTGGTGCCCGAAGCCATGATCTTGCCGTTCTGGTTGCTGAGCACGAAGAGGACGCGCTTGCGCTCGGGCTCCGGGCGCTTGTCGGAATCATTGATCGCGGCATCGAGATCGGCGGCCACCTTGTCTTCCAGGGTCTTGGCCTTGTCCGGCACGCCAAGCAGCGTACCGACGACTTCGATCTTTTTCAGGATGCCGTCGCGATCGTAGGTCTGGGGCACGGTCTCGAAAGGGAGGCTGGCATTGCGCAGCACGGCCAAGGCTTCCGGCGGGCCGGAACCTTCCACCGCGATGATGGCTGTGGGATTGACGGCCAGGATACCTTCCGGCGATAGCGCGCGCATATAGCCGATATCGGGAAGCTTGGTCGCTTCCTTCGGATAAAGGCTGGTGGAATCGCGGGCGATGAGCCGCTTCTCTTCGCCGAGCGCATAGACGATTTCGGTGACATCGCCGCCGATGGAGACGAGGCGAGAGGTATCCGGCGTCTTGGCCGTTTCGGCGGCGTGCGCGTGACGCACGAAGCTCCCGAGCCCGGCGACCGGATTGGCCGGCACGAGCGGCAGGGCCATCACCACCATGGTGAGCGCGATTTCCCATGGCCGAATGTGCTTGAGGTTCTTAAACATCATCATGCACCATCTCTTATGCGGCAACACTGGCGCCTGATCTCGTCAGGTTTTCCAGGATAGCGCGCCAATCACGGCGCTCATCGAAGCCTTCCTTCCGCTTGCCGAAGAACTGGATGATCATCTCGCCCTTGGCATTATAGGCCTCGAGCGAGGTGACGTGGCCGTCCTTGGTCGGCTTGCGCACGACCCATGCCTCGGCGATGTGGTCCTGACGCAAATGCAGATGGAAGGTCGGGTCCATGACGTTGATCCAGGGACCCATGGTCTGCACGTTGTGGATCGGGCCGGAATGAATCTGCACGGTGCCTTCGTTGGCGACGAAGCACATGATCGGCAGGCCCTCGCGCACGCAGGCATGCATCATTTCAGCGACGGCACCGGCATCCAGTTTCCATGCGTAATCATCGCCAACGGTGCGGATCGCGTTCTGGCGGCCGATCTTCAGCTTTTTCAGCATGCCGAAGAATTCGTGCGTATCGGTCATGCGGCTCCAATGGTCGCGCAGCTCGTCGCGGCTGACGTCGCCGTCCGTCGCACCATTGTCGTAACCGGAGCGATCCTCGGCGAATTCCTGCGACTGGTCTTCGACGCGCAGTTCGGCGACCATGGTGTGATAGGCTTCGACATTCGAATCGGGGCGCAGATGCACCTTGTGGACGGCATCGCCGGCCTTGTCGAAGAACTGCAGGCTGAGCCTCATCTGATCGCCGTCGGTCTTGGTGACGGCAAAGCCATGCACCCAGCGCTTCGGAAAGATGCGCAGGTCGATATTCTCGCCAAGCACGATCGCCGCCTGCGCGCCGAATTTCATGTTCTCATAGACGCCAATTTTCTCATGCACGGCGCTTTCGTTGCGCGATAGCGCCATGATCTCGCCGAGCGAGGCGATCCGCTCCAGGAAGCGATCGACGCTGGCATCGATGCGGGTGGCCGAAATGCCAACTTCGGCTGCGACGAGGGCCGCTTCGGAAATCTCGAGGCGGGCAGCGATGTCGCGCTCGCGCATCTTCGGGTTCTCGGCGCGGAAAGCGCGAATTTCGGCGGGGGTCGGGCGGGTCGTCTCAGTCATCTGTCATGCCTATTTGTTGAGTATGAGTTTGCCTTGGCGCGTAATCTTCATGCGGTAGATGACGCCCTCGTGCTTGATCATGATTTCGGTCTGGCCTCGGAAAATATCCGTGCTCTCGACAATTCTTACCTGCGGTGCGGCCGTGCATTGCACCGGCGGCGTAGGGGTCTTCTCAGCAATCATCCTGTTTAGTTTTGCCTGAAATTCATCTGGGGCCGAACCGTTGTGCGGCCAAATTTATCTTGACTCTCTTACTCATGGTTTCATAAACACACAATAGGATACCTATAGAGTCAAGTTTAAAATTTCGACGATGCACGCCAAGGCCGCGCTGGTCGGGCGAGCGGCGTCAAGCACATACAGGAGACATGCCGATGCTGACGAAAACGATCTTGGCGCTCGCCGCCTCGGGGCTGTTTGCAGCGGCGTCTTTTGTCTCTGCTTTCGCTCAGGATGCGAATTCCGCGGCACCCGCATCGGCTGCGCACAAGCTCACCGTCGAGCTTAATGCATTGGCTCCCTCGCAGAAGGGATGCATGATGACCTTCGTTGCCGAAAACGATATGGCGACACCGATCAACAAGATCTCTTTCGAGCTTGCTTTCTTCAACGACAAGAATGCCGTCGACCGGGTTACCGTGCTTGATTTCCGCGACCTGCCGCTCGGCAAGAAGCGGGTGCGGCAATTCGACATGCCAGGCGTCAAATGCGAAACGGTCTCCCGCATCATCATCAATGATACGCCGGTCTGCGATGGTCCGGCCGCAGGTGAGTGCAAGGCCGCATTAACGACCCGCTCGCAGACCTCAGTTCTTTTCGAGGGCTGAAGCCATGGCAATGCGCTCGGCGAAAGTTTCCATCGCACGCCGCGCGGATGGCGGCATGAATGACAACTATCCGAGCGTGCTGCCCGGCCACGAACTGGCCGGCCTCGAGGGCGTGCCGCGACCGCCGGCCGGCGAGGCTGTGGTGCATTACAGCCGCTTTACGCAGATCAGCTCCTATCCGGACCATCCGAGCGAGACTGCACCGATTGAGGTAGCGGAGCATCTACCGATGGACGCGCTGCCTGAAAGGGCGCGAGAAACGGTTGCCGGGCGCAGGACGTCGCTGCTTTTCTCCGGCGTGGGATCCTGCCTGTTTCATGCCGCTATCGTTATTGCGCTGTTGTTTACCTTCGTTGCCACGCCGGAAGAAGCGCAGGAGGAGGCGGGCGATACCGTCAGTGTCATCATGATCGGCAATTCCGATGCCGATCAGATGGCTACGGGCGAGGAAAACCCGCAGACGGAGCCGGAGCAAGTGACCGCTGAGGCCGTGCAGCCGCAGCCGACCGAAGTCACGCCCGAACAGGCACAATCGCCCCAACCGGATGTCGTTCAACCGCAGACAGTAGAGACGCAGCAGCTTCAAACGGTTGAGCCCGTGGAGCAGACCCAGCCCACCGCAGTCGCGCCTGAGCAGCCGCAGATTTTGGCGACGCAGGTGCCGGCCGAGACGACGGTCATCCAGTCCGCCGAACCGGTGCAGCCTGTCGATAGTCAGGTTGCCGAAGTTCAGCCGACAGAGCCTCCGCCTGAGGTTGTGACGCCGGTGGAGAAGCCGAAGCCGGTTGAACGGCCGAAGGAAGTGAAGAAGCCTGTTGCAAAGGTCGCTAAGGCAAAGTCAGGTTCACGCGGTGAGAGCGAGCAGGATTCCAAGCGGGGGTCCGCCGATGGCACCGAGGCAGCGCAATCCGATCAAAATTCTCAGTTGAATGCGCGTAAGGCAGGCTCTGGCGATGCGGCAATTGCGAATTATACCGGCAAAGTGCAGGCCCGCATTAAACGCTACGTGCAACGCGTACCGTCGAAGTATGAAAAGGGCCTGACACTCGTCGTGCGTTTGACGATTGGTTCGAACGGCGAACTTCGGTCTCTTTCCGTGGCGCGCAGTTCCGGAGATTCCGGCTTGGATCAGGCTGTGATCGAGCAAGTGCGGAAGGCCGCCCCATTTCCCTCGCTGCCTTCCGAATGGGGTAAGCCGACTTGGCCGTTCACGCAGGCGGTTCAGGTCGGAGGGCGATAATAGCCGCTTCTCTCGTCTAAAATATGATGAAAACTCTCAACTTTATACTTTACTACAAAACTCATGTTTATTAAGGTCGCCTCTCGCTCGATGGAATCGAGCGTGGAAGAGCAACCAGCAAACGGGTGATGTATGGCGCGTAAGGGGAAGAGGGGTTCTGGTCGCGAGAGCCGCGAAGTGCAGACAACGGCGCAGGCTTCCGGGAAATCCACTCTCGATGGACGCAGCTTCCTCTATGTCGGCGGCCGCGATTGCCAGGTGGCGCATCTGCGCCAGATCGCCAGCAATTTTGGTGCCGAACTGATCCATCACGATGGCGGCCTGCGCGAGGCGGTTTCGCGCATCGACACCGTGCTGCCATCGGTCGACTGTGTGTTCTGCCCGATCGATTGCATCAGCCATGATGCCTGCCTGCGGGTCAAGACAGGCTGCAAGAAATTCGGCAAGGCCTTCATCCCCTTGCGCAATGGCAGCAAGTCCAGCCTCGAACGGGCACTGCAGACCATGAATGAACGAGACGCTTGAAGATGATCGATAATGGCCCTGACGGGTTTGCGCTGATCGGCCTGCACAAGCTGGCCGCACAGAATGGTGATGGGCTTGTGCCCGAACTCTATGAATTGCTGATGCGCCGCGCCAATGACCAACGGCGGGCAGCAAATGTCGCGACATTTCCCGCCTGGAAGACGCGGCAGCCGGGAGAGGTGCCGGAGCAACCGCTCGATGCAGCGAGCCGCAATGGCGCAAATGTCGTTGCCTTTGCGCCCGAGGCGGATAAGACTGTCGCCCGTCGCAAGAAGGTCTGATCGTCGAACGAGGTTGCCATGTACATCGCCATGAACCGCTTCAAGGTCGTCATCGGTTTGGAGGGCGAATTCGAAGAGGTCTGGAGAGGCCGCGATTCCCGGCTATCGGAAGTGCCCGGTTTTCTCGAGTTCCGTCTCCTGCGCGGAAAATCAAGCGTGGAGGAGGGCTATACGCTGTTTTCCTCGCACACGACCTGGCACAGCGAAGATGATTTCATCAACTGGACGAAATCCGAGCATTTTCGCATGGCGCATCGCAATGCGGCCGATAACAAACGGCTCTATTGGGGGCCGCCGCAATTCGAAGGTTTTGCTGTCGTTCCGGGGATTTGAAGCAGCGTCCCTTACCTTGGTAAAATAGTTTTCTCTCAGGCCTTGGCCGTACCGGTTCTGAAAAAGGCGCCGAGCGCTATCGCCGCCCAGCCGGCAATCATGCCCATTCCGCCCGTCGGAGCAGCCATTGGAAAGAGCGAGCCGCCGCCGAAATGCCTGTTGATGAGATCGCCGGCGAAGATCAGCGTTCCCAATCCGAGCAAGATTGCAGCAATAGGCGCTGTGTGGATACGGTCATAGCCGGCATAAAGCGCCAGTAGGGCAGGGGCGTGGGCGAGGCTCATAGTGGAGGCTGCGCCGAGGAAATGCGTGTCGCCGCCATGAGTTGCGGCTGCGGCCAGCGCGACACCGCCGCCCCCGAGAATGCCGGCGATAAACAGGGTGGCCGGACGGATTATGGCGCCGATGCTCATGTTTTCCTCATTCCCTGTTCTGCATGTGGAAAGCCAGACGTTCGACCGGCTCCCAGATGACGGCCCGCAGCTTTTCGTTTTCGATGGTCTCGTCCATGGCGCGGCGGAAGCAAAGCAGCCATTCGTCGCGCTCCTTTGGACCTATGGCGGCGACGAAATGCCGGCTGCGCAGGCGCGGGTGGCCGCGCTTTTCGATGTAGAGCTGCGGCCCGCCGAGATAACCGCTCAGATATTCGTAGAATTTCTCCTGCGAGCCTTCGAGACTCGGCGGGTGCACGGCGCGGCAATTTGCGGCCTCCGGCAGCGTATCCATCAATTCGTAAAAGCGTGATGTCAGCGCCCGCACCGTTCGGTCGCCGCCGATCGCTTCGTAGAGTGTGATGGTTTCTTCGCTCAAGCCCAGGCCCCTGTTTGCGATGTCCTAGATGGCAACTCAGGAGCGCTGTCGCAACTGTGCAAGCGGCCGGTGCGGCGTTTCGGCGCTACTATTTTTTGACAGTCAGCTGGAAAGCATCGCTTTCCCCAGGGATGAGCTCGAGCGGCCAAACGGTCTGGCGCGCCTTTCTTGGATACTCGTGGCTGTAGGCGGGCATGCTGGAAAGCAGGATTTCCGCCAACTCGACACCAAGATCGTGCACGGACGTGCGAAAGCAGGTCAGCGCCGGCTGCAGGAATTTGGCGCGCGGCGCCTCGCGGAAGCTGACGACCGCTATATCGCGCCCAGGGATGATGCCGGCTTCCATCACGCGCCGATAGAAGCCGATCGCCATCAATTCATAGATCAAGATCACAGCCGTCGGCCCGTTTTCGAGGCGCAGCAACTCGTCGGCAACCTGATAGCCGCCTTGTTCGCTCGATTTGGCACGAATGACGAGCGCGGGATCATAGTCGATGCCATGCCGCTCCAGCGCCCGGCGATAGCCATCGACGAAGATGAAGCCGAGATTGATGTCGCTTGAGGGTGCGCTGACCGCGATGCGGCGATGTCCATGCGCGACGAGCCGGTCTACGGCGGCATTGGCGACGCCGTCAAAATCGAGGTCGGCCCAGGGGTGCTGCGTGCCTGACAGGCTGCGGCCAAGCGCTGCGAAGGGGATTTTCGCCTTGGCAAGCAGGTCGAAGCGCTTGTCGACGCGCTGCGTCTCCGAGATGATCAGCGCATCCACGATCCGTCTCGCCACCATGCGCTTCAGATATTCATAAGGGTCCTCGTCATGCGGGCAGGGGAGCATGATGAGATCGAGCTTGTGCCGTGAAAACACGCTCTGCAGGCCGCCCGTCACGGTCAGAAAGAAATTGTCGCTGTTTTCAACCGTTTCCCGGCTGGACTGGATCATCAGGCCGATGACATTGGTCGTGCCCTGCCGCAGGCTGCGCCCGGACTGGTTGGCGACATAGCCGAGCTGCTCGGCAGCGGCGAGAACGCGCTTGCGGGTCTCCTCGTTGACATCAGGCTTGCCGTTCAATGCGCGTGATACTGTGCCGATCGAGATATCGAGATGCTCGGCAAGCTGACGAATTCCCTTCATCGGCCGCGTTTTTCCTCCATGCGCCATTTTCCGTAGTCCTCCTCTATTGACACAGGAAAATCTTTTCGCATAGTATCGTAAACGTTTACGGAGCGCGTGTCATGAGGGGTAATGCACGGCCCGCAGGAGGATAACGTGAAATTTAATGCCATTTTGTGCGGGTGCGGAGCTATGTCCAAAGGCTGGCTCAGGGCTATCGCCTCGACGCCGGCGCTTGCCGAATCCATTCAGATTGTCGGCCTGGTCGATCTCAATCGGGCGACCGCCGAAAGCCTTGCGAAAGAATTCTCTCTCGACGGTGCCGTCATCGGCTCCGACCTCGCCGAGGTCATTGCTGCGACCAAGGCGGATCTGGTCTTCGATATCGTCATTCCGGCTGCGCGCTTCAGCGTGGTGTCGACGGCACTGAAGGCCGGCTGCCATGTGCTGAGCGAAAAGCCGATGGCGACGTCGCTGGCCGAAGGTACCGCTCTGATCAAGCTTGCGGCAGAGACGGGTAAAGTTCATGCCATCATCCAGAATCGCCGCTTCATCTCCGGCATCCGTCGTCTGCGACGTTTCGTGGAGGAGGGGGCGATTGGCGAGCTGACGGGCGTCCATTGTGATTTCTTCCTCGGTCCGCATTTCGGCGGCTTCCGCGAGGAGATGGACAATGTGCTGTTGCTCGACATGGCGATCCACACCTTCGATGCCGCTCGCTTCGTGTCCGGCAAGGTGCCGCTCTCGGTCTATTGCCTTGAAAAGAACCCGGTAGGCTCCTGGTACAAGCATGGCGCATCGGCGCATGCGCTCTTCGACTTTTCCGATGACGTCGTCTTCAGCTATCGCGGTTCCTGGTGCGCCGAGGGTCGGCGCACGAGTTGGGAGAGTCAATGGCGGCTCACCGGCAGCAAGGGCATGCTGACCTGGGACGGCGAAGAGAATTTCGAGGCTGCCGTTGCCGGCAACGAGCCCGGCCTGCTGCACGGCTTTACGCCGATCGGGGTCCCTGGACCGAGGCATGAGGAGGAGACGCACGGCCACGCCAGCGTCATCGCATCCTTCATCGAAGCAATCAAGACGGGCAAGTCGCCGGAAACCGCGAGCTCCGACAACATTCGCAGCCTGGCGATGGTCTTAGGCGCCATTGAGAGCGCCAAGACCGGCCGGCGTGTCGACATTTCAGCACAAGGACAATGACATCATGACAAATCCGGCAAAGGCCATCCGCATCGGCACGATGATCAGGGCGACGAACGAGGATGCTGCCCAGAACATCGCCAAGATCGCCGATCTTGGCTTCGAGAGCTTCGAGCCCTTCTTCTGGCAGAGCACCAACGGTCAGAACCTTGCGGAACTCGGCAAGCGCTGCCGCGAGGCCATCGGCGACCGCGACATCACGATCTCGACTCTCGGCATGTTCGGCAACCCGCTCGAAGAGCGTGAGATGGACCTGCAGACGCTGCAGGGCTGGAAGGATTGCATCGACAACGCCCATCATTTTGGCGCGACCTGCGTTGCCGGCTTCACCGGCCGTATCCGCAACCAGCCGCTCACAGACAGCCTGCCGCGTTACAAGCAGATCTGGAGCGAGCTTGCCAAGCGTGCGGCCGACAAGGGCATCAAGATCGCCTTCGAAAATTGCGCCATGGACGGCAATTGGGCGACCGGCGATTGGAACATCGCGCATAACCCGGATGCGTGGGAGCTGATGTTCAACGAAACTCCGGACGACAATCTCGGCCTGGAATGGGAGCCGTGCCATCAGATGGTTTATCTGATCGAGCCGCTGCCGCAGATTCGCAAATGGGCGAAAAAGATTTTCCACGTCCACGGCAAGGATGCGACGATCCGCTGGGATGTCATCAAGGAGCACGGCATCTTCGGCAAGGAGAAGTTCGTCTTCATGCGCACGCCGGGCTTCGGCGACAGCAACTGGACCGACATCATCTCCGAACTGCGCTTGGCCGGCTGGTCCGGCTCCATCGACATCGAAGGCTGGCATGACCCGGTCTATCGCGATGCACTCGAAATGACTGGCCAGGTTCACGGCCTGAACTATCTCAAGGCAAGCCGGGGCGGGGACTTCGTCGAGTAATGCATGCATTTGCAGAACTGCATCGATTTAGAAGGCAAGTTGTGCGTTAATGAAATGCCCTGAGTGATCGACGCTTAGGGCATGACGGAAACCCGAACGGAGGAACCCGAGCGTCCGCACCTTGCCCCATGGGACAGGCGGGCGCTTGGCGCAGGTAAGAGGAAAACGCCGATGGCAGCGCGGGCCATGTCATCGGACAGATACCGTCACGGTTCGCATGGTGGAGGAGAATGTATGAATATTTTTTCGAAGCTGGCGATCTCCGCCGGCATGTCGCTTCTGCTTGCCGCCGGTGTGGCACAAGCGCAGGGCAAGACATTTAACGTCTGGTGGTTCGAACTGCCGGATACTTCGCAGGCCAAGGCATGGACCAAGGCGCTCGAAGAGCTGAAAGCCAAGCATCCTGACGTTACCATCAATTTCGAGCAGAAGACCTTCGAGCAATTGCAGAAGGCAGGCAGTCTCATCCTCAATTCGGATCAGGCCCCGGATGTTCTGGAGTACAACAAGGGCAATGCCACGGCTGGCCTCGTTGCCTCGCAGGGTCTGCTGACACCGCTCGACGATCAATTCAAATCGCGCGGCTGGGATAAAATCCTAAACGAAACCAACAGCCAGCTCAGCAAATACGATGGCAACGGCATCTACGGTTCCGGTCCGATTATCGGTATTCCCGTCTATGGCGAATTCGTTTCGGTTTTCTACAATATCGACATGTTCCAGGCCAATGGCGTGAAAGTGCCGACCACGCTGGACGAGTTCGAAGCTGCGCTCGACACTTTCAAGAAGAAGGGCATTACGCCGCTTGCCTATGGTACGGTGGATTCCAACGCGCAGCACCTGGTTTATACGCTTGCACTGACGCAGGCTGACGATACCTGGGTCAAGAACTATCAGGGGCTGAAGGCACCGCTTGATACCAAGCCCTTCCTGTTTGCCGCCCAGAAGATCGCCGACTGGGTGAGCAAGGGTTATATTTCGAAGGATTCGACCGGCCTGAAGGGTACCGGCGGCGCCGACAATCTCTTCTCGTCGGGCACAGCTCCGATGTTTGTCAGCGGCACCTGGAACAACGGCAACTTCGCGAGCTCGATCAAGACCTTCAAGTGGAGCCAGTTCATCTTCCCGACCACGAAATACAGCGTGGGTTCGACCGGCAACCTGTTCATGGTGCCGAAGAGCGCGAAGAACAAGGATCTCTCCTACGAGTTCATCGATCTTGTTCTGAGCAAGGAAAACCAGAACCAGCAGGCCAATCTTGGTGGTGTTGCCATCGCCGCCGATCCGGCTTCAGTCACTGACGAAGTCGGCAAGCGCAACGTCGAGCTCTTCAACCAGATCTCCAGCAAGGGCGGCCTCGGCTTCTACCCGGACTGGCCGGTGCCTGGTTACTACGAACTGCTGATCCAGGCGACCACGGGTCTTGTCAACGGCTCGACCACGCCTGATCAGTTCGCGGCGCGCCTGAAGAAGGCCTACGACGACGTGCAGGCAGCGCAGTAACACCATCGGCGACAATCACAACGGCAAGACGGCTTTGATGCCGCCTTGCCGTATCGGACTGGAGGATTTCGATGGATAAGTCGAAGAGCGCCGGCAGGGCGGGGTACTATTTCTACATGATCCCCGGCGTGCTCGGGTTTGTTCTCGTCGTGCTCGTTCCGCTGATTGCCAATTTCGTCATCAGCTTCACGACATGGAAGGGCGGCGTCATTCCGCCGCGATATGTTGGCTTTGAGAATTATCAGCGGCTGCTTCACGATGCGGCTTTCTGGGGTTCCATCCAGCATACCCTATTGTTCATCATCTCGATGACGATCGTGCCCATCATATTGGGGCTGGTGCTGGCGGCGGTGCTATTCGACTATATCAGTGCGCAATTCAGCCAGACGTGGTCGAGCTTTTTTCGCGCAGGCTTCTACCTGCCGCAGATCCTGCCGCTGACAGCCGCCGGCGTGCTGTGGGCGTGGATTCTCAACCCCATCGGCATCATCAATGCAGTGCTGAAGGCGATCGGCCTGGATTTCATGGCGAAGAACTGGCTGGGGGACGCCACCTATGCGCTATGGGCGGTTTCGGCCGTCATCGTCTGGGTGCAGGTCGGCTATTGTCTGGTCGTGTTCATGTCCGGACTGGCGCGCGTCGATCCTTCGCTTTACGAGGCCGCGGAGCTCGATAATGCAAGCTGGTTCGCGCGTTTCCGCGCCATCACCATTCCGATGCTGATGCCTGAAATTTTCGTCGTCGCGCTGACGACGCTGATTGCGGCGCTCAAGGTCTTCGCGCCGATCTATGTTCTGACGTCGGGCGGACCGGACAATGCAACGACGGTCCCATCCTATCTGTCATACTATCATTTCTTCACGACAAACCGCGTCGGATACGCGGCAGCCATCGCGACGCTGCAGACGGTCATGACCATCATACTCGGCATCCTCTTCCTGCGTATGCAGTCGAAACAGGCCGAAGGAGGGCATTGAGATGGCAACGGCATCCTCGATTTCCACACACATCGTTTCAACGGAACATCGCGCAAGAAGGGGGGTCGGCCGCTGGGTCGTTCTGGGCATCCTGCTGGTTTTCCTTGCAGGCACGCTCTTTCCGTTCTTTCTCGCGGCAGTCAACGCTATCAAGACGCCCTCCGACTATGCCGCCAATGGTCCGCTTGCTCTTCCGCACAGCTTTGATCTGACGGCGCTTAAGAACTTCTGGGCCACCGTCGATTTCCCCCGCAAGCTTTTCAACAGTATCCTCATCAGCGGATGCACCGCCATTCTGGCCGTCGTTCTCAGCTTGCTGAATGCCTATGCCATCGGCATAGGCCGCGTGCGTGGCGGGCAAGGGCTTCTCGTCCTACTGTTGATATCCATCATGGCGCCGCAGGAGGCTTTGGTCTATCCGCTTTACTATATGTCGAAGCAGGTCGGACTGTTCGACTCGATGCTCTCGGTTATCCTGATCATCGGCGTGCTGCATACCGCATTCGGTACCTATCTTCTGTCTTCCGTGCTGGCAACCTTCCCGCGCGAGATCATCGAGGCGGCGCAGATCGATAATGCCAGCCGCTGGCAAATCCTCTGGATGGTGATCGTGCCGGTGCTCAGACCGACGCTCGCAGTGCTTGCGACCTTCTTCTTCATCTGGACCTGGAACGAGTTTCTGATCCCGCTGGTATTTCTCGTTTCCAACAACAACCAGACGGTCTCCGTCGCTATGGGCGTGCTGTCGGGCGCCAATACCCAGGACCCGACGGCAATTGCCGCGGCCTCTCTGCTTGGCATAACGCCGACGATTATCTTCTTCCTTATTTTTCAACGGACCCTGACGCGCGGTGTCGCGGTCGGTGCCGTCAAATAACCAATGCGGAAGCCCCGTTCGGCGAAAGCCGCCGGGCGGGGCGCGACGAATGGCAAGTTCGATAAATTCGATGTTCCGCAGGAGGCGTAAAGTGGCAGGTATCAACATCAAATCCCTCACCAAGCATTTCGGTGCCGTGCAGGTTCTGAACGACATCGATCTGACGATCGAGCGCGGCGAGTTCGTCGTCTTCCTCGGCGGCTCGGGCTGCGGCAAGTCGACCTTGCTGCGCATGATCGCTGGTCTGGAGACGATCACCAGCGGCGAAATCTGGATCGGCGGAAAGCGGGTCGACCAACTGCCGCCCGGCGAGCGCGGCGTGTCGATGGTCTTTCAGTCTTATGCGCTCTATCCGCACATGACGGTTCGCGATAACATGTCCTTCGGCCTGAAAAATATCAAAACGCCCAAGCACGAGATTGCCAGGCGCATCGAAGAAGCCGCGAAAATCCTGGAAATGCCGCACCTTCTCGATCGCAAACCTTCGGCTCTCTCCGGCGGTCAGCGCCAGCGTGTCGCGATCGGCCGCGCCATCGTGCGAGAGCCGGATGTGTTCCTTTTCGACGAGCCGCTTTCCAACCTCGATGCCGGTCTGCGCACACGTACGCGCGTGGAATTGGCGCAGCTGCATGAGCGGCTCGGCGCGACGATGGTGTTCGTGACGCACGACCAGGTGGAGGCGATGACACTCGCCGACCGTATCGTGTTGCTCAACAACAAGAAGATCGAGCAGGTGGCGACCCCCGTCGAGATCTACACGCGCCCGGCGACGCGCTATGTCGCCCAATTCGTCGGCTCACCCGGCATGAACTTTATCAATATAGCCGGCCTGAATGAAGCGGGCGGGCTGGCGACGGCAACGCTGCCGGATGGCTCTGTCATCAAAACGGCGGTTGCGCTCAATGGCCTTGCGAATTCCGGACTGACGCTCGGCATCCGTCCGGAGCATCTGGTCGTTACGGCGGCGGAGAAGGGTGATATCGGTGGTCAGGTCGAGACCATCGAACGCTTGGGCGACCGTTCGCTTGTTCACGTCCGGCTCAAGGATGGCTCGAAGATCATCGGCACGGATCCCGGCATGACGACGATCACGACCGGCTCGCCGATTGCCTTTACCGTTGACGCAGCAAAGGTGAGCATCTTCGATGAGAACGATGCCGCCCATCATTCCGTAAACTAAGGAGGGAGGACACAAGATCAGCCATTTTCGATAAGCTTCAGAGGCGATCAAGTAGGTCGTTGACGAAACCGTCCAACTGGTATGTTATGCCACCATGTCCACTGCGCACCATAGAAAGAAGCAGCCCTTGTTCGTCCGCCAGCAGTTGCTGGAGGTCGCGGCGCGGCTTGCTTCCGAAAAGGGGATGACGGCGGTGACGCTGGATGCCGTTTCCGGCGCCTCCGGTGTCAGCAAGGGTGGATTGCTGCATCACTTCCCCAGCAAGCACATGCTACTGGAAGCGCTGTTCGACAGCCTGCTGGAGCGGCTGGATGCTGCGATCGAGGAAGCGATGCGCGCCGATCCGTTGCCGCATGGCCGCTTTACCCGCGCTTATCTGCATGCCTGTCTGGCGCTGCGAGACCAGCCGCAGGGCGCCAAGGATTGGGCGCAGGTGACGATGGTGCTGCTCACCGAGCCGCAATTGCGGCAGCGGTGGCAGGAGTGGGTGCGCGAGCGCAGCGAGGAATATGTCGGTACGGACTCCTCGGTGGATGCGGCAATCGTCAGATTGGCGGCCGACGGGATATGGCTTGCCGACCTGCTCGGCAGCCACGAGTTGGACGAGAGCGCCCGCCAAAGGCTGATCGACCGGTTGATCGAGCTGACGCAGCTCTAACCTTATCGGAGACAATGGAATGGCGAACGCATCGGTTTATGCAATGCTGCTGGTCGCGATCGTGCTGGAAGTGATCGGCACGACGGCGTTGCAGATGTCTCAGCAGTTCACCCGCCTCGGCCCGACAGTGGTTTTGGTGATCTGCTATACGGCCGCCTTCTATTGTCTTTCGGTGACGTTGCGGGTCATCCCGGTGGGCATCGCCTATGCTATCTGGAGCGCGCTCGGCATCGTGCTGATTTCGATGGTGGGGGTCGTGCTTTTCCGCCAGAAACTCGACCTTGCTGCCGTCATCGGCCTGGGTCTGATCATTGCCGGCGTGCTCGTCGTCAATCTCTTTTCAAAATCCGTGTCGCACTGAAAACACAGGTGTTGTCTATGGTCGTTTTTGTCTTTGTCAAATTCGCGGGGAGGCTTTATCTCTTGCCCCGAACGGGCTGATGGAGGCTTGAAGTGCGGCGCTTTCCCAAAGCGCTTTGGATCGCGTAACCCATTCAATTTCAATGGTATAAGAGGAGTGCCGTAATGACTATTCGTGCCGTCGTTTGGGGCGAGAACATTCATGAGCAGACAAACAAGGTCGTCGCCGAGATCTATCCGGAGGGCATGCACAACACCATCGCCAAGGCACTGAATGCCGATGCGGGTATCGAGGCGACCACGGCGACGCTACAGGAGCCGGAGCACGGTCTCAGCGAAGCCCGTCTGAAGGATACCGACGTCCTGTTGTGGTGGGGGCACAAGGACCATGGCGCCGTCAAGGACGAAATCGTCGAGCGCGTGGCAAAGCGCGTGTGGGAAGGCATGGGCCTCATCGTCCTGCATTCCGGCCATTTCTCCAAGGTCTTCAAGCGCCTGATGGGCACGCCCTGCGCGCTGAAGTGGCGCGAAGCCGGCGAGCGCGAGCGCCTCTGGGTCATCAATCCTCGCCATCCGATCGCAGCCGGCCTCGGCGAGCATTTCGAGCTTGAGAATGAGGAAATGTACGGTGAGCAGTTCTCCGTTCCGGAGCCGCTGGAAACCGTGTTCATCTCCTGGTTCCAGGGTGGCGAGGTCTTCCGCTCGGGCATGACCTGGCGCCGTGGCGCCGGCAACATCTTCTACTTCCGTCCAGGCCACGAGACCTATCCGACCTATCACAACGGCACCGTTCAGAAGGTTCTGATCAATTCCGTGAAGTGGGCCCATAACCCGCTCGGCACTCAGGTCAGCATCCATGATGCGCCGAATGTGCCGGTCGAAAAGGCACTGGAGCCGATCGTCGAACGTGGTCCGAAACTGCACCAGGCCGGCGAAGCCGGTTATCGCTGAGGTATCAGATGCGTCTCATAGTAGTTGGCACGGGCGGCATGGCGAAGAACCATGTGGAGCATTTCGCCCGCATTCCTGGCGTCGAAATCGTCGGCGCCGTCGATACGGATGCGACGAGGCTCACCGCCTTCTGCGACACGTTCGATATCAAGAAGCGCTTCTCGTCGCTCGACGAGGCGCTCACCTGGGGCGAGTTCGATGCGGCGACGAATGTCACGCCGGACAAGGCGCACCATCCGACGACCCTGCCGCTGCTTGCCGCCGGCAAGCATGTTCTCTGCGAAAAGCCGCTTGCGGAGAATTATGAAAAGGCGCTCGAGATGACGGAAGCTGCCGAAAGGGCGGGGGTCGTCAACATGGTCAACCTGACCTATCGCAATGTCGCGCAGCTGCAGAAGGCGCGCGAGATGGTGATTTCGGGCGAGATCGGTACCGTCAAGCATGTGGAGGCGTCCTACCTGCAGAGCTGGCTCGTCTCCAAGGCTTGGGGCGACTGGCGCAGCGAATCCAAGTGGCTGTGGCGTCTGTCGACCGGTCATGGCTCGAACGGCGTTCTCGGCGATATCGGCATCCATATCCTCGATTTCGCCGCCTATGGCGCCGCGACCGATATCGATCACGTCTTTGCTCGTCTCAAGACCTTCGCCAAGGCGCCGGGCGAGCGCATCGGCGAATATACGCTCGATGCGAATGACAGCTTCTCGATGTCGGTCGATTTCGCCAACGGCGCGCTTGGCGTCGTGCATGCGAGCCGCTGGGCGACGGGACATTTGAACGAGCTGAAGCTCCGCATCTATGGCGAGCGCGGCGGCCTGGAAGTGAACCATAGCCCGAACGGTTCCGAACTGCGGGGTTGCCTGGGTGATGATACGGAAACGGCGACCTGGCGTGTTCTTGAAGTGCCTCCGGTGCCGACCAACTACCAGCGCTTCGCCGAGGCTGTGATGACCGGCAGCAGCCAGGACCCGAGCTTCCGTCACGCAGCCAACTTGCAGCGCGTGCTGGATCTTGCCATGGTGACGGAAGTTGAACGGCGCGAACTGAAGGTCTGATATCACAGTCAGCCTTCAGGCAGGGCCTTGGGGAGTGCATGCATGTCTACCGAGGAAAAAGTGGCCAGCCACTATACGCACGGATCGCTGGAAGCGGCGATCCTGCAAAGCCTTGCGGCCGACGGCAAGGATATCGACAATCTTCGCATCCGCGATCTGGCTGATATCGATGAATTCCATCTGGGGCGACATGCGGCGACGGTGGATTTCGCGAGGGATCTGGATCTTTCCGCCGGCCTGCGCCTCGCCGATATCGGCTCCGGGCTCGGCGGGCCTGCCCGCCATTTTGCCGACTCGTACGGATGCATCGTATCGGGCATCGATCTCACCGAAGAATTCGTTCAAGTCGCCAATTCGCTGACGGTTCGCTGCGGTCTTGCGGACCAAGTCTCCTTCCGGCAAGGCAGCGCCTTGGCATTGCCCTTCGATAGCGGCAGTTTCGATCGGGCGACGCTCATTCATGTCGGCATGAATATCGAGGACAAGGCGAGACTGTTCTGGGAGATCAGGCGCATTCTCAAGCCGGGCGGCCGTTTCGGTCTCTATGAAATCATGCAGATGCGTGACGGCACACTCCCCTTTCCCATGCCCTGGGCTATGGAGCAGGAGACGAGCTTCGTCCGTAGCCCCGATGTCTATCGTCATCTGCTTGATGAAGCCGGCTTCACGGTTGAGCTTGAGCAGGACCGCAGTGCTCTCGTAATCCGGCTGGCGCATGAAGCGCGCGCCAGGGCCGCTGCGGCTGGCGAGGGGCGAGACCAAAGTGTCCGTACGCTGATGGGTCCACGGGCTGGCGAGCGCATGAGCAACGTCAACGTGTCGGTCGAGGGCGGCCTGCTTGCGCCGATCGAGATGATTGCCCGGGCGGTGTGAAGTCTGCCGCACGTTGACAGCGGCGGGCCTGTTTCTGTATGGAAAATACAACGGTAATGGATTTCTGCCGGGCCATGGTGGCCGAACCGCTGCTCTGATTTTTTCAGAGAAGCTGATGACTCCTACTCAACACGCCTGAAAGGCGAAAGAGTAGAGTCATGCCTGTTATCTTACCGTTATCCCACTGTTTCTTGTTCACTGTCCCCGGAAGACCGTATGCTGGCTTCGCGGGAGGGGCAAACTGATGTCCGCATCCGCCTATTTTCATCATCGTTTTCAGCAATTCCGTAGCCTGTTCAAATGGATCGTTCTCGTGGTGCCGATGGCTGTGGTCGTCGGTTCGCTCTGCGCGCTATTCCTCTGGAGCCTAGACAAGGCGACAGCCGCGCGCTTCGATCATCCCTGGCTGATCTTTCTTATGCCCGTTGCCGGTTTCCTGATGGTGCTGGTTTACCAGCGCTTCGGCCGAGGCTCGGAGGGCGGCAACAATCTGATCGTCGATCAGATCCATGAGCCCGGCGGCGGCGTGCCGCTGCGCATGGCGCCCTTCATCCTGGTTTCGACGGTTCTGACGCATCTGGTCGGTGGTTCTGCGGGACGCGAAGGGACGGCGGTGCAGCTTGGCGGTAGCATTGCCAGCGCCTTTGCGAGAGTTTTCCGGCTCAGTCACGCCGAGATCCGCATCCTCCTCATGGCGGGTATCGCCGCCGGCTTCGGTGCGGTCTTTGGCACACCGATCGCCGGCGCCGTCTTCGCTCTCGAAGTCCTGACGATCGGGCGGATGCAATATGAGGCGCTGATCCCGAGCCTCGCTGCGGCAATCGCGGCCGACTGGACCTGCCATGCCTGGGGCATCGAGCATATCCAGTACCACATCGGCTATCTCACCGGCACTCCGGCCAGCACCTTCCACCTCGATGCGCTGCTGCTCATCAAAGTCGGACTTGCCGGCGTCATCTTCGGCTTGGCCGCACGTTGCTTCAGTGAGCTCTCTCATGCTGCGTCTGCGGCGTTCAAACGGTTCTGCGCCTACGCGCCGTTACGGCCCATCATCGCCAGTGCGATCTTGATCGGTCTCGTTTACCTGCTCGGCACGCGGCAATATCTCGGGCTTGGCGTGTGGTCGCCCAACCCAGACGATGCGACGATCCTCGGCTTCTTCGATCCGGCCCGCGTCGATTACTGGAGCTGGTTCTGGAAGGCAGTCTTCACCATCGTAACGCTGAGCGCCGGCTTCAAGGGCGGCGAGGTGACGCCGTTGTTCTTCATCGGTGCCGCGCTCGGCAATGCGCTTGCCGCCATTCTCGGTGCGCCGGCCGATCTTTTTGCCGCGTTGGGCTTTGTCGCCGTTTTTGCTGGTGCGACCAATACGCCGCTTGCCTGCATGATCATGGGCATCGAGCTCTTCGGCGCGACGCACACGGTCTACCTCGCTGTCGCGTGCTTCCTTGCCTATATCTGCAGCGGCCATACCAGCATCTACCTGTCCCAGCGTCTCGGCATCGCCAAAAGTGCTTCCGATAATATCCCAGCCGACATGCCGATTCGCCATATTCGCGAACACGGTGTGAAGACGCGGCGGGGAAATGCCAATAAGACCGAAGAGGTTTGACGCAAGGGCGGTTGGAGGTTGTCGTGCTCTCTGGGAGCGCGGCCGATGGATGCCGGCCATCGCCTATATCGGCCGTCCGTTTTCCTGTCGATCGAGGCTCTGATGGCAGGACTTGCAATTGTCCGGCTAATAATTCAGGCTCAAATGGCATAGTGATTGGAGATCGGCAGATTTCGCCGCATTTTTGCCGATTCTGAGGTGAATCCCTCTCGAGAATCGCGGAGATTTATTCCACGACAAACCACCGCTCGTTGCGAACGGACTCTCTTGCGAAATTCGACTAATCAACTCATATAATCGCCTATTAAGATCACAGCATAACACAAGGAGTCGGGCGTCGATCAGGATAAGCACCGGCAAAGCATTCCCAATGACAAGCCTGTTCTCGCTCCGGGATTCGCATGCGGATTCCCCGGGCAACTTCCTCCCGGACCGCACCGCCCCAAAAGACAGACATGACGGAGAGTCCCTTGAGCGCACCTGCTCCCACTTCCAACCAATCTCCTGCTCCGGAACAGACCTTCGGCACCGCCGGCATCGCGCCGATGGACCGCCCGAGCGCCATGACCCGCTTTTTCATGGGCATCGTTGCCTGGGCCGAAAGCCTCAACCTGAAATATGCCAAGCTCGGCAATCCGCCGGTCTATGACACCGCGACTTTCCCCTGGGCGGCCGAGATCGAGAAGGATTATCCGGCCATCCGCGCCGAGCTCGAAAAGGTTCTGCTGCGCCAGAGCGAGCTGCCGACCTTCCAGGACATCTCTACTGACGTGAAGACCATTTCCACCGATACGCGTTGGAAGACGTTCTTCCTTCTCGGTTTCGGCGTGAAATCCGAGCAGAACATCAAGGCGTGCCCGAATACCTGGGCGGCCGTGCAGAAGATTCCGGGGCTGACGACGGCGATGTTCTCGATCTTCGAGCCGGGCAAGCATCTCCCCGCGCATCGCGGCCCCTATAATGGCGTGCTGCGCCTGCATCTCGGCCTCATCGTGCCGGAGCCGAATGACAAGCTCGCCATCCGCGTCGACAAGCAGGTTTGCCACTGGCAGGAAGGCAAGGCGCTGATTTTCGACGACGCCTATGAGCACGAAGCCTGGAACCACACCGACAAGACCCGCGTGGTGCTTTTCGTCGATTTCGTCAAGCCGCTGAAATTCCCGGCCCGTTTCGTCAACTGGGCCTTGATGAACCTGGCGATCTTCACACCCTTCATCAAGGAAGGTCTCGATAATCACAAGGAATGGGAAAAGAAGTTCTACGCCGAAGCCGAGGCGTTCAGAAACCGTCCGAAGCCCTGATCGCGTCGACTGTTTAGCTTCATAAACCCCGGTCTCTCTGAGGGAGGCCGGGGTTTTGTTTTATTCAGTCACGCGCAGCCGCAGGGAGGAGTCGAGAGAGTGAAACCCTGCCTATTTCACCGTTCGCACGATTGCAGCGCCTGCCGTCATGCCGCCACCGAAGGCCACGAGCCCAAGGTTCAATGGCTCGGAGCGCTCATTGGCGACATGCAGCATGGCAAGCGGAATGCTTGACGAGCTGGTGTTGCCATAGGTTTCAATGACGCTGAGGGCCGGGCGGCCGCTGCGCTTGGCGATCGTATCGATGATGCGCTGGTTGGCCTGATGCGGCACCAGAAGATCGAGGTTGGCAAGCTCGATACCTGCATCGACGCAGGCGTTTTCGATCGAGCGGGTCATCGAATGTACGGCTTCGGTGAAGACCGAGCGGCCGTTCATGGCAATGACGCCATCGTCCGGCAGCGGAACATAGAGCAGGTCCCCCGGTTCCGGGCGGCCGCTGACGATCGGGCGGCTTGCGGTGAAGAGCGGGTTGCGCGCCATGTCGCGGCTGGTCACGAGGCTGGCGGTCGCGGCGTCGCCGAAGAGGATCGCGGTGGAGAAATCATTCATGTCGAGCAGCGGCGACAGGACTTCCGAAGTGATTATGAGCACCTTGGCGTCGTTCTGCTGGGCAATGAAATCATAGGCTTGCTGCAGGGCGTAGAGATAGCCGGAGCAGGCCGCACCCATGTCATAGGCCGCAAGCGAAGGCCGCACGCCGTCTTCGGCGACGGCAACCGCGACGCGGCTTGCGAGCGATGGCGTGGCGATGTCAGGCGTGCCGGTGGCGGCGATCACCAGATCGACATCGTGGATCGACATCTGGTTCTGCCTGAGGAGATCGCGCGCCGCCTTGGTGGCAAGGCTCAACGTGCCTTCGTCGGGTCCGATCCAGAAGCGGCTCTTGATGCCCGTCAGCGCGAGGATTTCGTCGGCCCGGCGGTTCGGCCAATTGTGGATGATTTCTTCGTTGGTGACGCGGCGGGCACCGGTCGCGATGCCAATGCCGTTGATGACGACTTCCGAGAAGCTGCCGGTATGGCGGCGTAGCGCCGGGATGACATGCGATTTCAGCCGCCGCAGCACGAATTTGTTTTGGATTTCGGAGGCGAGCGCGAAGTTCTGCTCGCTCAGGTCGCGATTGGCATCGACGGTCAGAAGCGGGCTGTCCGTGGCGATGTGGTCGCCGATCTTGGCGAAGACTTCCTGCACGACGCCGCCGATATTAGCGCAGATCTCGACCGAGGCTTTCGTCGCCTCTACGACGGCAACGAGCTGGCCGACTTCGATCTTGTCGCCGGGCTTGACGAGCATATCGGTCACCAGGACGTTCTCGTCGGCGGGGCCGGAGCCGATCGCCTTGATCGCTGCCGTCGGGCCGCTGTCATCCTCTTCGTGCCAGGTGACCTCGCATTCGAGAACCTCTGCCATCAGGTCCACCAGCTTGCGATAGGAGGGCAGGGTCTCGAGCTGATTGCGGAAATTGAAGGGAATGTGAGCGTCCGAGCGGGCAAGCCGGCGCACGACAACCGGGACATCGGTCTTTTCGGTGACGGTCGCGATGATTTCCGCACCCATGCCGACAGTGCGGTTGTCTTCATGCACGACGATCAGGCGGCGGGTGCGCCGCGCGCTCGCCAACACTTCCTTCTCGTCCCAGGGCGAGATCGAGCGCAGATCGATCACCTCGACGGAGAAGCCCTGAGCCTCGAAAGCGCTTGCGGCATTGGCGCAGAGCGAAACGGTGTTGCCGTAGCTGACGAGGGTAATGTCGCGACCGCGGGTAACATGGCGCGACAGGCCGGGATGGACGAAATGCTTGTGCAGATCCTCGGAGGTGCGGCCGTCGGAATTGTTGAGTACGGCCTTCGGATAGAGGAAGACCGTCGGACGTCGCGACTCGAAGGCGGCATTCAGCAGACCGGCAGCATCGCCGGCGCTGGAGGGCATGACGACATCAATGCCGGGCGTATGCGCCAGCATTCCCTCGAAGCTCTGGGCATGGAAGGGGCCGAGACCGGGCTTGTAGCCGCCGCAGCTCACCATCAGGATGACGGGTGCTTCCCAGGCGCCATTGCTGCGCCAGAACATGCTGCCCATTTCCGAGACGATCTGGTTATAGGCAAGCGGCAGGAAATCTGCGAACTGCAGGAAGGCGACAGGGCGCTGGCCGGCCAATGCGCGGCCGACGGCAGTGCCGACGATTGTCGATTCGGTGAGGGCGGCGTTGCGCACGCGGTCGGGATATTTCGTGCTGAGGCCGCGAGTGACGCCGAAAACGTCGCCCTTCGGATCCTCGATATCCTGGCCGAACAGGACGACGTCGGGATTTGCGGCCAGCTGCTTGTCTAGAACGACATTCAGCGCCTCGCGCATCGTCAGTGTCGATGCGGTCTCGTTGCCGCGATATTCCGCCTTGCCATTGAACGATGCGGGGTAGGGAGCCTTAGCTTCCGGCTCCACCTTCGGAGCGTCTTCCTTGCGGGCAAGGGCCGCTTCCGCCTGCACTTCCGCAATCAGTTCCTGTTCGATCTTTTGTAGCGCATCGGCGTCGACACCGGCTTTGTGCAGCATTGCCCGCAGGTTCGGCAGCGGATCGCGCGAAGAGCCTGCCTCGATTTCGAGCAGGGTGCGATAGGTCTTCTGATCGTCGGCGTTGGTATGATCGGAAAGGCGCTCGACGTTCAAAAGCACGATGCTGGGCGTGCGGTTGTTGCGGCTATGGCGCACGGCGTTGTGGAAGGCGTCGCGCGATGCGGTGAGATCGTCGCCATCCGTGCGGATGATATCGATGCCGTAGAAAGAGGAGGCGGGGCCGGCGGGCAAATCGAAGAAGGTCTGCTTGCCGGTGCGTGTCGAGATGGAGAAGCTGTTGTCCTCGATGACGAAGACGACAGGATATTGGCTGCGCACGGCTTCGGCGACGGCTTCGAGGAATTCGCCCTGCTGCGTGGTGCCGTCGCCAACGCAACAGATGGCGATCGGCATTCCCGGCTTGTGCTTCAGGGATGCTGCGACGCCAACGGCATGCAGAGCATTGTTGCCGACCGGTCCGACGATCGATGTGATATTGAGGGCGCGGGAGGAAAGATGCGCGCTCATCTGCCGGCCGGCGGAATGGGAATTGGCTGTCGCAAGCAGGCTGGAGAAGAACTCACGAATGGGCATGCCGCGTGCCAGCATGAGGGCTTTGTCGCGATAATGCAGATGCAGCCAGTCGTCGTCCTGAAGGAATTCGTTGAGAAGCGCCGTGGACTCGTGTCCGGCGCCGGAAACATGGAAATGTGCTATGCCCTGCTTGATGAATTCTCGCTCAAGACGGTCTATTTCTCTGGAAACGAAAAATATTCTGTGAAGTTGCTTGAGGTATTCTGTTGTAAACCTCCCTTCCATCTCAATGATTTTCCTAATCTTTCGTCTAAAACCGCTGGAGGGACCTAGGTAGACCCCTAGGCTGCCTTTTTCAATACACGTTAAATGACAATATTTTCTCGGTTTGAAACGGAAATAAGTGAATTGCCAGGCTGCAAATTTTCGCGATGTTTCTATCCATGGCCACGCGCCCGTAAATGCACCCGTCCGCGCGCGGCGCGATTGGCACCGTTTATCGAAAGCGATCCTAGCCTGATTTGCGGATTTTAGCGTTGGCGTTCCGCCTTGCCGCAGCGGCCTTTGCGGCCTGTTCTTCCTGAAGGATCAGTTCCTTCGGCTTCTTGCCGATGATCTCCTTGCGGCCTTTCCGGGAGAAGGGCTGCGCGAGTTGAGCGAGGAAACCCTTGGCGACCTTGCCGGTGATGCCGATATCCGTGGAGGAGGGGCGCGGCGGGTTATGGAAGGTGCCGAGAAGCTGATCCCAGATCACGAGGTTTTCCCCATAATTCGTATTGCCTTCAGCAAGCACCTTGGAATGATGCCAGCGATGCAGGCGGGGAGTCGAGAATATGAGATCGAGCGGGCCGGTGCGCATATCGACATTGCAATGCGTCAAGAGGCCGATGAAGGCCGTGACCGCGCCGATCCAGAGGAAGACCGGTAACGGCGCACCGAGCAAATAAAGTGGGATCTGGCCGAGCGCGATCTTGAAGAGTGTATCGATGAAGTGGAAACGGCCGGTGTTGATGACCCAAAGACGCTCGACGCTGTGATGAAGGGCATGGAAGCGCCACAGCGACAGATGCTCATGCGCTAGGCGATGCGCCATGTAGAGGCCGAACTCGGCGATAACGAGGCCGAGCACCACCTGGAAGGCCATAGGCCATTGATCCGGCCAGAAATGCGAATGGTAGCTGAGCGCCGGCTGCGCGACCGTCGCGACGGCCATCGGGAAGGAGGTCCCGATCGCAGCGGCGATCTGCACGCCGCCCTTGCTTAGCAGCGTATGGGCGATATCGTTGAAGGTCTCGCCATCGCGCTTCTGCCAAGTCTTCTCGTAAGGCATCAACCGCTCGAAGAGGGCGATGATGGCTACCGTCGAAAGATAGACGACATTGAACCAGAGAAGATGCATATCCGACCGGAAGGCGAAATAGGCTCCCGTTAGTCCACCGCATAGGATGGCTGGCCACAACAGGGAGGAAACAGCAGCGTAAAGACGCGAACTGCTTTGAAATGTCATTCCATCATCCTCAGATTCTGATCGGCGAAATAGCGCGTGAATACGCGCGATATGTAGCGCGATGATTGTGGAGTCGAAAGCGAAATTTTTCCGTTGGCCGGCAACAGACAGTTGGATAGGAGATCGAGACATGCGCATAGAGCAGGCGGCAGACGAACATCTGGAGGCGTGGGCTCGGTTGCGCTTCGAACTTTGGCCCCATAGTTCGCTCGAACATCATCGGGCGGAACTGGCGCAATTTCGCGCTCATGAAAATGCTTCTGCGTTTGTCGCGATCGATTCTGCCGGTCATGTCGTCGGTTTTGCCGAAGCGACATTGCGGCACGATTACGTCAATGGCTGCGAGACTTCGCCGGTCTTGTTCCTGGAGGGCATCTATGTGCGTCCCGAAGATCGGCGCGGAGGGGCGGCGCGGGCGCTTTGCCAGGCTGTCGCCGCATGGGGGCGGGAGGCTGGCTGCACTGAGTTTGCCTCGGATGCACTAATCGACAATCTTGCGAGCCACGCCTTTCATGCCGCGCTCGGTTTCGTCGAAACCAGGCGCGTGGTCTACTTCCGAAAGCTGCTTTAGGCCGAAGCCACAGGACTGTGCCTAGCCGAATGTCAATTTCGTCTTCTGCTGGCCAGCCTCGTCGAAATTCTCCGGGCTCAGCCAGCGCTCGTAGCCGGCCTTATGGCGCGGCCAGTCGGCGTCGATCATGGCGAACCAGGCGGTGTCGCGGTTCTGGCCCTTGGCGACCATGTGCTGTCGGAAAATGCCTTCGTAAACGAAGCCGAAACGCTCGGCTGCCCGCTTCGAAGGTTCATTGAGATTGTTGCATTTCCATTCAAAGCGGCGATAGCCGAGCGTGTCGAAGACGTAGGATGCGAACAGATAGAGCGTTTCGGTCGTCACGCGGCTGCGGGCGATCGCAGGTCCCCACAGGATGCTGCCGATCTCGATGACGCCATGCGCGTTGTCGATGCGCATCAATGCCTGCCGGCCCTCGGCGCGTCCGGTCCGCTTGTCGATCGTCGCGAAGAAGAGCGGATCGGCGCTGGATACGGCTTTCTCGAGCCAGGGCGAAAAGGCGGCGCGATCGGCCGGGGCATCCTCGAAAAGATAGCGAAAGCGATCTTCCGCGCCGGGTGCGCGGGCCGAGGCAAGGAGATCGTCGCCATGACGGGCCGCGTCGAGCGGCTCGATCCGGGTGTAGCGGCCTTCAAGGGCGATGCGCTCGGGGCGGGCGACGCCCTTCCAGTTCGTCAGATCCATATCAAAGTCCTTTGGTCATCAAATGTAGTTCAGCGAAGCCGGCCGGATTGTATCAGGTCCGCAAGGGATTGTGGCAGTTCCATTCCGTCGGGCAAGCCGGGGGCGGGCCGTGGTGATACCAGGCGGCTTTCGATGGGCAGGATGCCGGCCCAGACGGGATGATCCGCTTCGTCCATATCGCCCGGCGGCCCATTGCGGATCTTGGCGGAGGCCTCGTCGATTTTCATCCGCATGACCGAAGTCGCCTTGACCTCCTGCTTGGTCATCGGTCTCAGGCTATCCCAGCGGCCGGGAAACAGGTCTTCGATCAGGCGGCGCAGTGCATCGGTCTTTTCCTCGATGTCATCGACGAGACGGGCCGTGCCGAAAACCATGGCCGAGCGATAGTTGACCGAATGGTTGAAGGCCGAGCGGGCCAGCACATAGCCGTCGATGATGCTGCAGGTCAGACAGACCGGCGTGTCTTCGGCGGCGCGCAGGAAGCGGCTGGCAGACGAGCCGTGCCAATAGACGTAATCGCCTTCGCGCCAGTGCAGGGTCGGCGTCACATAGGGCGCACCGTCGATGACATAGCCGACGTGACAGAGCGGGGAGGCATCCAGAATGGCGTGGACATCGGCATGGGCGTGGCTGCCGCGCTTCGGGCTGCGCCGCACGCGGGTGCGCTCGGTGGTCGGGTAGGTCTTGGCGTCGGGCGGATAGTGATCGGCCATGTCTTCCTCACAGATCGGACGTTGATCTCTGCCAGAAAAGAGGTAGGCTATAAACGGCCAGTTTTTTGATTTTTAGCAGACCAGTTGAGGTTTCATGACATCGGTGGCGCAGTGGCCGGCACTGGACCGGTCTTCGGGCGACCTAGAGGGGCAAGTCTACCGCTTGATGCGCGATCGTATCCTGCGCGGGCAGATGCCGGCAGGGCAACGGGTGCCGTCGACGCGGGTAATGGCCGTCTCGTTCGGCGTTGCGCGCTCGACCGTGGTCAACGCCTATGATCGGCTCAAGGCGGAAGGCTATCTTCACGCGACATCTGGCGCGGCGACACGCGTCGCTGCGTTCCCGACGACGCCGTTGTCGGGTCAGGCTGCACCACCGCCCCCAAATTTGCCGCGTGTTACGGAATTCAAGACCGGGGGATTGTATGAACCCGGCGTGCCCGATGTCTCCACCTTTCCCCATGCCGCCTGGGCGCGCTGTCTCGGTGCTCGGGGTCGATCGTTGCGGGTGCATGATCTCGGCTACAGCGATCATGGCGGCATTCGCGAGTTGCGCGAGGCGATCCTCGAACACATCTCGGCGACGCGTGGCGTGGTCGCCCGGCCCGAGCAGATCGTGATCGTGCCGTCGACGGGTGCTGCAATCGGGCTGCTAGCGAGCGTGTTGCTTCAGCCGGATCATCCAGGCGACATCGTTTGGATGGAGGACCCGGGCTATGCCAGCGCGCAGGCGATCCTGCGGATGGCTGGGGCCAGCCTCGTGCCGGTGCCTTGCGATGCCGAGGGTATCGATATCGCGCAAGGGGCCGGGCCATCGCCGCGCCTGATCTATGTCACGCCGTCACATCAATATCCGACCGGAGCCACGATGAGCCTGCCGCGTCGTCTCGCCTTGCTGGAATTTGCCCGCGCCAATGGTGCGATCGTGCTGGAAGACGATTACGATAGCGAGTTTCAATATGCATCGCGGCCGATTGCCGCCCTGCAGGGCATCGATCACGGTGAAGTGGTCGCCTATATCGGCACCTTTTCGAAGACTCTCGCGCCCGGTCTGCGCGTCGCTTATGCCGTCATTCCCTCGCGGCTTCTGGCGGCCACCGAAGCGGCACAACGGCTGAGGGGCGCCGTTGTGCCCGTTCACATTCAGGCGGCTCTTGCCGATTTCATGCGAGAAGGGCGGTTTCGCGCCCATTTGCGGCAGATGAACGGCATTTATGCCGAGCGCATGGCGGCAACCGTCGAAGCGCTTCGTCGCCATTGCGGCGATTGGCTTGATGTGGGCGAGGGTGGCGGCGGGCTGCAACTGGCAAGCTGGTTCCGCGACGGAAAGACCGATGATGTTGCCCTCGCGCGGATCATCAACGCCAGTGGTTTTGCAGTTCGGCCGATATCGGCGCTGTATCTTGGCCCTGCGCGACCCGGACTGCTGCTCGGCATTGCCCGTATGGAGGCCCAGGCTGCGGATGGGGCGGCTGCCAAAATTGCCAGACTGCTTGCAACGGTGCCTGTCAGCGCCTGAGAAACATCGCCCGGTATTCGCGCGGTGTCATGCCTTTCAGCGCCTTGAACTGCCTGTTGAAATTGGCAAGCGAGGCATAGCCGACGGCATCGCTGATGTGCTGCACGGCCTGATCCGTGGAAGAGAGGCGGGCGCAGGCGTCGCCGATACGCATGCGCATGAGATAGTCCGATATCGTTCCGCCGGTATGGCGGCGAAACATGCGGTGCAGGCCGGAGACGCTGAGCGCCGCAATATCGGCCAGCTCATCGAGGCTGATCGCGCGGGCATAGTGCAGATGCATATGCGTCAGCACGCGGTCGATGCGCTCGCGGCTTTCCTTGAGATCCGGCGCCTGCGCCGGCGCGCTTGCGAGCGGTGTCGCGTGCCGGTCTTCCGCGACCCTCACCAGAATGCCGAGCAAAGCCAGAAGGCGCTCCACGGGAGGCTTTTCGAAAATGGTTTCGAAGGAGGAGCGGACGGCAGCGGAGGTTGTCTGCGAAAAGCGCAGGCCGTTATCTCCACGCTGCAGCATCGTTTCGATCGACCGGAATTCGACGGCGCCGCCTGTTATCTGCAATAGCCAGTCGCGATTGAACCAGAGAACCAAGGCAATATGCGGCTTTTCTTCCTCGATCTTGGCGCGCGAAACCCAGCTATGCGGCAGGTTGGGGCCGACGAGAACGAGATCGCCGTCACCATAGTCGCCACTGTGATCGCCGATGAAGCGCTGGCCGATGGAATTCAGCGTCAGCGTCAGCTCGAATTCCGGATGGTGATGCCACTGGAACGGAATGCAGTCGTCAAGCCTGCGGTTCAGCATGCTCCAGGAGGCTTCCGGCGAACGGGGCAGAACTTCGAGATAGGGCCTCATGGGGCGTCCGCAGTGTCATTGGAGCCAGAATAGTATCAGAATTGGCCAAAGCTAGGCAACATGGAAACTCTGGTTAGAGTTACAACTTCCGCCGTCACCCGAAACCAAAAGGGCCAGCAAGATGGAGGAAACTTATGCAGCCTGCCTTGAAACGAGACGCGCACCCGACCGCGTCAGCAGTCACAACGCAATTGAAAGATATCCAGAAGACATTGCCGCTCAGGGTGCTGTCGAAGGACGATTGGCAGCATTGGATCACGAAAGGCTATGTGATCGTGCGGCAGGCTGTGCCGGCAGCGAATGTCGAGCGGCTTGTCGACCTTTTGTGGCGTTTTGACGAGAAGGACCCGAACGATCCCTCCACCTGGTATGCGCCGCAGCGGCGCGAGCACAAGATGAAGGAGCTCAACAATACCGGCATGCTGGAGATCTACAATCATCAGTATCTCTGGGACAACCGCATGGAAAGGCGCATCTACGATGTCTTCGTCGACATCTGGGATCGGGAGGATCTCTGGGTCACCATCGATCGTGCCAATCTCAATCCGCCGAAGAAGGTGAAGGGCAACCCAAATGGCTTCATTCATTGGGATGTCGACACTTCGATCCGGCCGCTGCCGATCGGCGTCCAGGGTGTCTTAAGCCTGAAGAAGCAGGATGGCGATGTCGGTGGGTTTCAGTGCGTGCCGGAACTCTTCGAGCATTTCGAGGAATGGGAAAAGACTCAGCCGGCCGATCGCGATCCGATGCATCCCGACATGACGGGCCTGTCGGTCGTCAACATCGACATGGAGCCCGGTGATCTGATGATCTTCAATTCGCTGCTCGCGCACGGCGTCCGCCCCAACCATTCGGATAACCGCGTTCGCATGGCGCAATATATCTCCATGCATCCGGCGGAATACGACAATGTCGGCGAGCGCGAGGAACGTATCCGCCTATGGCGGGAGCTGGACTCTCCGAAGCGCGACGCCTTTCCTGGCGATCCCCGTGAATGGGAAAAGCACAACGCCACGACGGCCAAACTCACGCCGCTCGGTGAAAAGCTGCTGGGTCTCAAGAGCTGGTGAGCGACCACAACTAACCTCTCAAAAAAATATCGAGCGGCTTGTGGCCGCTCGATTCAGTTATGCCGATGCGGGGATCAGTGCGCGGCCGTCAGATTTCGTTCCAGCGGCGGATGACCGGCTCGGTCAGGTCGTGCTCATAACCAAGCACGCTGATGCTCGTGGTATCGAGAACCAGATGCGCGCCACCTTCCGGCGGCAGGCCGACCCAGCGGGCGGCGAAGACGCGCAGGAAATGGGCGCTGGAAAAGATCAGAACGGAGCCGTCGATGTTGCGAAGTTCGCCGATGATCCGGTCGGCGCGGGCACCGACATCGGCGGCAGATTCGCCATTCGGGCAGCCGTCGCGAAAGACCTGCCAGCCGGGGCGTTCGGCAAGGATCGCCTTCGTGGTGATGCCCTCATAGGCGCCATAATCCCACTCCGCCAAATCGTCCTTGACGACGCGGCGGTCGCCGAAGCCGGCCAGCGCGCAGGTGTTTTGCGCGCGCTGCGAGGGGCTCGACCAGACGGCGGCGAAATCGATGAGGGGTAGGCGGCCCGCGAGTTTGCGGGCGGCTTCCTCGCCTGCAGCGGTCAGGGGAATATCGGTCCGGCCGGTATGCCTGCCGGAGAGGCTCCACTCCGTCTGTCCGTGGCGTACCAGATAGACTTCGGGATAGGCGCTGCTCATGCCGTTTCTCCTTTTCGCTACAGCATCGGCCCGAAAATCGGGATCGATTTTCGGAAAGCCTGATGCGTAGATTCAAACATTGAGAGCATCCTTTGTGCGTCCGTACGGACGCACGGCGCTCTCGCGTGCGAAATTCTTCGCATCTGCGAAGGGTTCTGTCGAGAGTTAAGGCTGTTCGGTAAGTATCGCGACAACCCTCTGCAAATCCAAGCTGTTGCAGAGAGTTGTGAATCTCATCGTTTCACGGCGCGGCGGACGCTGTAGAGCAGAATGGCGAGGCAGCCGATCAGCAGGAGAAGGCCGCCCGCGAGCGGTGGCATAGCGAAAAACTCCACCGCTCCGGCAATCACGAGAATGAGGATGAGGCAGAGCGTGGCGAGACTGCCATCATCGATGAACATGCCGATAAGCTCGGAGAGGGCGATGCGCAGGACGGTCATTGGGCTGCCTTTGCTGTTGGGTTGCCGCGCATGGCGCGGATGATGGCGTAGGAGGCGAGCGAGACGATCGCGAAGATGGCGATCAGGGCGAGATCCTCGCCCGGCCAATGCGCGCCGATACCTTCACCGGTCCAGAATATGCCGAAGCTTGTCAGCATCAGGCCAACCACGAATTTCAGGGTATTTTCCGGCACGGTGGCGAGCGGACGATGGACCAGCAGCCCGATCAGCATGACCAGCACGAAGGCGGCAAGGGCGCCGAGGCCGGCATAGAGCGTCAGGCCATGGGCACCGCCGACGGCAATCACGATGAAGACCACTTCGACACCTTCGAGCAGCACCGCCTTGAAGGCGGCAAGGCCGGCGAGATAATCGGCCCGGCGGTCCGTGGACTGCGCCTGCAAGGCGGCCGTCTCCTTCGAGAAGGCCGCTTCCTCGTCGTGCAGGGCGATGACGCCGAGCGACCGGAGGATGGCTTTGCGCAGCCAGCGCATGCCGAACAGGATGAGGAGAACGCCGACGACGAACTGCAGGATTTCGATCGGTATCAGCGCCAGCAGCGGTCCGAAGATGAGAACGAGGGCCGCCAGCACAGCAAGCGCAAGCGCGGCGCCGGTCAGTGCCGGGCGCCAGCTTCGCGTGACGCCGACGGCAAGGACGATGGTGAAGGCTTCCACGACCTCGACAAACGAGCCGAGGAAAGATGCTGTCACGGTGGAGAGAATGGGCGTGAGGCTGTTCATGAATTGATTCCCGAATGACGGTTAGGGCGTTGAATGCGAATGGTATTTTCCGGACGATTATTCTTCATGTCTTGGATGAGCCGAGGCTTGGCCATATGCCGATATTGCGTGCGCGCTGCACTTCGGCGTCGTCACTTGCGTTTCCTCGTGCCGCGCTTGCTCCATGTCTTGTCGATGGCGCCGCGCAGCTGGCTGAGTCGGTCAAGGCTGTCGATGGCGATATCCTTGCCCTTGGCGGCCAATGCGACGATCAGGGATTCAATCAGCACCATCGTGCCAGCATGCATGGCGAGGTGGCCGGCATTGCCGCGCGGAACGGGCAGGATTTCAGCCACCCTGTCGGTAACAAGCAGGCCGAGATCGTCGCTGATCAGAATGACCGGTACATCGAGCTTGCCGGCCTGGTCGAGCAGCACTTCGACCTCCCGGTAGAGCGGCGCATAAGCGATCATCAGCACCGCGTCGCCCTCGCCGATCCAGAGCAGGCGATCGGCGAGCGCGATGCCGGAGGCCGAGAGCGCGCTAGTCGGCAGGCCGATGCGGTTGAACTGCAGGCTGGCATAGTCCGCAATGGCGCCCGAGGGGCCGATGCCGAAGACATGACGTCGCGCTGCCTTGGCAAGAATATCGACACAGCGCTCGAAGCTTACGGCGAATTCCTCGCGCCGCAGGACCTCCAAAGCCTGCTCGTGTATCCCGATGACATGGTGAAGCGCATCGCTAGACTGGCTGCCGGTTTCAGCCAACGTGCGTTGCAGTCGCGTTCCGGGTGACGGCGTTCCGGTCAGCTCCTCAAGCAGGGCGGCCCGCAGCGTCGACAGGCTTTCGAAGCCGAGGTTGCGCGCCGTGCGGACGACCGTCGCGTCGCTGGTACCGGCGAGCTGCGCGATCTGAGCGGCCGAATTCAACAGTGCGGCCTGCTTCTGATCGACGAAGAAACGCGCGATGCGTTGCTCGGCCGGTGCCAGCGTTTCGATTAAATCGAGAACGCGATCTTTGAAAGCGCGAGATTTCTGCGTCGTTTCTGCCATGGGATATCTTTTGTAGTGAATGCTACCAATTGCATTATCTGTAGCATTTGCTGCAAGAGAATGACAGCGCAAAACAAAGGGCGCTTCGCTGTATTGCAAAGCGCCCGTTTTGATCGCGCTGAAAGGCAAGCGCAGAGAGCTTGCTGCGACTATGCCGCCAATGCTGCGCGCACCGCCGGGATCACCTTCTGGCCGTAGAGTTCGATACAACGCAGCATCTTCTCGTGGCCGAGCGCGCCAGCGCTGTATTTCAGCTGGAAGCGGCTGATGCCGAGTGTCTTGACCATTGGAGCAAGCTTGGTCGCGACCGTTTCCGGCGAGCCGACATAGAGCGAACCCTTTTCGATCTCGTTGTCGAATTCCGCGCGCGTCATGGGCGGCCAGCCGCGCTCGCGGCCGATGCGGTCGCGCATTGCCTTGAAGCAGGGCCACAGCTCCTCGCGGGCCTGTTCGTCCGTTTCGGCGATATAGCCCGGTGAGTGGATGCCGATGGGCCGCACGGGCTTGCCGAGCTGTTCGAAGGCGCGGTGGTAGAGGTCGACATAGGGCTGGAAGCGATAGGGGCTTCCGCCAATGATCGCCAGCATCAGCGGCAGATCGTAGTGAGCGGCACGCACCACCGATTCCGGGCTGCCGCCGACGCCGATCCAGGTCTTCAGCTGGCCGCTTTCGATGGTCGGGAAGGCCTTCTGGTTGCGCAGCGGCGGGCGGATGCTGCCCTCCCAGTTCACAGGCTCGTTTTTAAGGAGAGCCGCGAACAGATCGAGCTTTTCCTCGAAGAGCTGCTCGTATTGCGACAGCTCGAAACCGAACAGTGGAAAGGACTCCGTAAACGAGCCACGGCCGAGAATGACCTCGGCGCGGCCGTTCGAAACCGCGTTCAGGCTGGAGAAGCGCTGAAACACACGGATCGGATCGTCCGAGCTCAGCACGGTAACGGCGGATCCCAGATGGATTTTTGATGTGCGGCTGGCGATGGCGGCCAGGATCGTCTCGGGCGAGGAGACGGCGAAATCCTCGCGGTGATGCTCGCCTATGCCGAAGAAGTCGATGCCGAGCTGATCGGCAAGGACGCCTTCCTCGACGACATTGCGCAGCACCTGCGCATGCGGCAGCGGCGTGCCCTTGTCGTCAAAGGTCACGTCGCCGAAAGTATCCAGGCCGAATTCGACATTGTTTGTCGTCATGATTTTTCCTGTCATGTGTCGAAATGATAATGTTGAGACAGCATGTAGTGCCGCTCCCGACCATCCACTACCCGGAAAGTTTCGGCTGAAATCTTCGAAGAATTCGATATGCCGATGGCAACCGACGATATTCGGCAACGCCGCCGTTGCGATCAGTGGCACTCAATCCGATATTACTTCGACGTCAGCACAGTCGGATCAGGAGAGGAAACACATGGTCGCACTGAAAAAGGTCAATCTTACCAAAGCTTTTGCCGCCTTCGATGAGACATGGAGTCCGCGCGTCGGCGGCGATATCAACGATTTCCAGGTGAAGCTCACGAAGCTGGAGGGTGCCTTCCATTGGCACCATCATGAAGAGGAGGACGAGCTCTTCCTGGTCGTCAAAGGCACGCTGCGCATGAAGCTGCGCGAGGAAAACGGCGGTGACGTCGTGCTCGGGCCGGGCGAATACATCATCGTTCCGCATGGGGTAGAACATTGTCCGGTCGCCGAGCCGACCTGCGAAGTCGTGTTGTTCGAGCGCAATACGACGCTCAATACCGGCAATGTCGAAAACGAGCGGACGATCCGCGAGCCCAAGCGTCTTTGAGCGATCCCGATGCTCCGGCGACCCTTAAAAAAGGCCGCCGGACATCATCTAGCCCATCATTTCAGCGCCAGCTTATTCGACGGCGTGCGGCAGGTGGCGAAAACATCCAGCTTCGGATCATAGACCTTCGTCGAGACGTCCATCATGCCGAGAACGCTGTGAAAGATGTTGTCGTGAGAGTAGGTACCCTCGGCGGCCTGCTTGGCGAGGCAGGCCATATCGAAGCCGGCGACCTTGGCGAGATCGTCAGCCATCCATACCAGCATCGGCACACGCGTCTGCTGTGAAGGGGCGATGATATAGGGCGTGCCGTGTAGATAGATGCCGTTTTCGCCGAGCGACTCGCCGTGATCGGAGAAATAGAGCACGGAGCCGGATATCGAGTTCGAGCGCTGCTTCAGCTTGTCGATAACCATGGCGACGATGTGATCCGTATAGAGGATCGTATTGTCATAGGCGTTGGCGATTTCCTCCTGCGAACAGGAGCTGAAGTCGTTGGAGCGGCAATCCGGCTGGAACCGGCGGAATTCTTCCGGGTAGCGCTGATAGTAGGCCGGGCCATGGCTGCCGAGCTGGTGCAGCACCAGCACGCTGTCGCCCTTCACCTTGTCCAACCAGCCGTCAACTTTATCGACGAGGATCTCGTCCTTGCATTCGCCGTCCTGGCAGAAGCGCGGATCGGCAGAGTGTGGCAGGAAGGTGTATGAAACGCGATTGGTGACGTCGTAGCTGCCTGTGTCGTTGTCGAGCCAGGTCACATCGACCTTGGCGTGGGTCAGCACATCGAGCAGGTTTTCCGTCTCCAGCCCCTTGCGATGGCTATATTGTTGGCGCGTGTAGACCGAGAACAGGCAAGGTATCGAGGTGGCCGTCGCGGTACCGCAGCTGCTCGTATTCGGGAAATAGACGACGTTGCGCTTTGCCAGCTCCGGATTGGTCATCTTGGCATAGCCGCCAAGCGAGAAGTTCTGCGCGCGGGCCGTCTCTCCGGCAACGATGATCGTCACACGCGGCTTGCCGTTGTCGACGGCGCCGACCCTGCGGGCATCCGTGCCCAGTGGCTCAGCCACGACATTTGCATTCCTTTGCGCATCGATGACGTATCGCACCGCGCTTGTGATCGGCATCACAGGATTGAGCGTATCCATCATGTCTCGGTGAGCGCGGCCGATGCCGGCATAGGTCTTGTAGAACGTCGTTCCGGCGGCGATGAAGATCGCCGAACAGGCAAGGATGACGGTGGTATTGTAGGCGAGCTTCTTGAGGATCGGGCGATGGACGATCCGAATCCACACGATGACTAGAGATGGCAAGACACCCGTCAGCAAAACATAGGTGATGAAGCGCGTCGTGATCAGATGGCTGCTTTCCGCGCCTGTCGAAACAGCCGCGTTGCGGATCATCTCCTTGTCGATAATGACGCCGAACTGGTCGTTGAACCAGGAAGATACCGAAGCCACCAGCACGAAGAAGATAAGAACCGGCTTCGTGACGTATCTGGCGGAGAAGAACGTGAAGAGCGCCATGATCGCCGCGGAGATACCAACGACGAAAGCGGCAAAGGCGGCCGGCTCGGCGATGAAATAGCCGTAAGCCTTGGTCCAGAACATCCGGTTTGTCACAAGAAGTACATAAAGCGTCGCTACAAGGCATAGCGTAATGCTGCCGATTGCTGGCGCGAACTTTTGTCGGCCAGGTGCTATTTTTTCGTTGGTCAATGATTGTCTCCGAGGCATGGGCTGGCGGCTGACGCAGAAAAGCCCATCACTACAGGTGTGCTTTGGCGGTCAAAGCACGCCACCATGGTGATCAATCCTGACATTTACCTGAACGGCGATTTGCCGCGCGGAGCCGGTTTGACTCGAATTCAAGCTGTCTTTCCTTTTTGTCGATGTTGTGTCGAAAGTTCAGGTTGTCGTCAGAAATACATCCCATAGGTTCCCGATTGCAATTGGGGATGCAATCGTGCGGCTTCTATTGGTCGAAGATAACACACTGATAGGCAATGCCGTGCAGGATCATCTGAATGCGGACGGCTGGTCGGTGGACTGGTCCGTGGATCTGGAATCCGCCAAGCTTGCCGCTGCAGCCGAAGCCCACGACGTCATGCTTCTCGATCTTCGATTGCCCGATGGCAGCGGCCTCGATCTGCTCAAGCTCATGGAAGCGCGCGGGGATAGAACCCCCATCATTGTCATGTCGGCCTATGATCAGCTGTCGGATCAGATGACGGCCATGAATATCGGTGCCGTCGATTATCTGGTGAAGCCTTTTGCACTGAGCGAAATGGCGGTTCGTGTTCGCAAGGCGGCAAGGCGCGGCCGCTTGATGCGGATGCGCACTGCCAGCTGAACCGACCCGGCTTCAGGATTTAGCCTGCGTTCCCGACCGCAGGAAATCGATGCTAGCCATCGCCGCGGCAAAGACCACCAGAGACAAGAGCCAGCCGAGCACCGCGTCGGACAGATAATGGGCTCCTGTCATTACGCGCATGACCGGCATCATGATCGAGATGATGGCGAGCGGGATACCAACGGAGAAGCGCAGCCGCGGCGGCAGAAGCAGCACAAGGCAAAGCAGCCAGCCGCCAGACGACGCTTCGCCCGAGACGAAGGAACAGTTTGCAAGGCATCGACCGGCGAACGAACCTGCCTGAACGAAATCCAGCGAACCGCCGAAGAGATCCGTGGTGCGCGGTCTTGGCCTGCCGCCATAGGTTTTGAGCAGCGCGTTCACGATGAGGCCGCAGCCGACGCCGAGCGATATCAGTGCGGCGATATACCGATCTGCTTTCAATGTCCGCCAGCCTGCGCCGTATTTATACCGAGATGAAATCAAGGCCGCGAACAGGACAAGAATGGCGATGTATGGCAGGGCGAGCGTCACGTTTCGCACCATGCGAAGAAGAGGATTTTTGGCGAGGGCAAAGGTACCGCAGACGTTGCCGACGGGGGAGGTCGATGCACAAGGCTCCGCCGTGAAGACGCTTTTTGCAACGGCGAGATCGATGCTTGGAAATCGATAGAAGACAAACAGCAGTGTCCACCAAAGCACGAACAGCGCGACAAACACAAAAAAGTATCTGCTTACCGGAGCGTTCCGTTTTGTGCAGGCAATGGAGTTGTCGTACATCTAAAAGTCGGCCGCTGTCTGAACACGTTCAAAGTGGATGCCCGCCCGCGTTGTGAAGGCGTCAGGAAACCACAATCGAGCGACTATTATGACAGAAGCCTTAAGCCAGGCTGAAAGGCAATGATCGGGAAGGCCTATCAAGGCCGCACAACCGCGCCGGATGCATGCGGCAAAGTGTTTGCGTTCTCTTTTGTCCCGGGCGGCGATCTATTCGCCGGTCTTGAAATAGGCTTCCAGCCGATAGCCGTCGGGATCGATGACGAAGGCGGCATAGTAGAATTGGCTATAGTCCGGCCTGATGCCCGGCTTGCCGTTGTCTTCGCCGCCATTGGCGATGCCTGCGGCATAGAAGGCGTCGACGGCTGCCTGGCTCGGGGCTACGAAACAGAAATGCAGCCCGGAGCCGCGATCGGCCGGCACGGGATGTTCCACCTCGCTCACCCAGAATTGCGCGCGTTCCGCGCCATATCCGACCGTACCGTCGAAGTTGGTGACGCGCTCATAGCCGAGAGGAGAAAGGGCCGCGTCATAAAATTTCTGCGCCCGCGCCAGATCTTTGACGCCGATCGAAATATGGTCGAACATGAAACAAGCTCCTGCCGTATTGTCTGCGAAGCTTTACGGAAGGCCCGCTCCTGGGGAAGCGTCGGCTTTCGAAACTCCGCGGATCGATTTCGTCTCACCATCTTGCAACGATCATGGGAAGTCAACAAAACGAAGGGAGGGTTTGTCTGGTCGCTTGATCCGGCTGCTTCTTCTATAAAGCGGTCCGGTGCCGCCGCGCCGCCGAGATAAACGGATGGGTGTCGAATTTACAGCTGTGCGGCTGCGATCTGATTTTTTGCAACGACTGTCGATTTCCAGAGCGCTGCTTCGTCGTCAATATGAGCGGGTTTGTTGAGCGGCAATGGTGCCGGCACCTCGCTTCCGGAGGACACTTTCGATGCGTTTCATGTCTATCGTCACTGCCAAGGATTTCATGCATCCGACGCCGGAGCTTGCCGAGGCCATTCACAAGATCGCCGATCGGGAAATCAAGGCCGGCCGTATGATCGATACGGCGGGGCTGATGCCGCTTGCGACGGGCGCCCGCGTCACGATCAAGGATGGCAAGTTGAGCGTGGTCGACGGCCCCTTCGTCGAGGCCAAGGAGGTTGTCGGCGGCTATGCCATCTTCGAGCTGCAAAGCAAGGAAGAGGCCGTAGCGCTCGCGGTCGAGTTCATGCAATTGCACAAGGATTTCATGCCAGGCTGGGAAGGCACATGTGAAGTACGTGCCTACTTCGAGCCAAATGCCGAGGGTGTATGCGACCCGCTCGCCGAAGCAAGGGCATAATGCTTTCAATCTGTCATCGGGGCGGGCGGCCTTGAAAGCCGCCGGCGCCCATCAGGCGATCCTGGCCGTCTGGCGGATCGAACAGCCGCGGCTGATCACCAGTCTCGCACGGTTGCTGCGCGACGTGCCGCTGGCTGAAGATCTGACGCAGGAAGCGTTGATTGTCGCCTTGGAACGATGGCCGAAGACGGGCATCCCCGAGCGACCTGGCGCGTGGCTTATGACCACAGCTAAGCGCCGGGCGCTCGACCATTTGCGGCGGCGTCGGATGCTGGACCAGAAACACGAAATGATCGTTCGGGAGATGGAGGAGGACGAGCAGATCATGCCCGATCTAGATACTCCTCTCGACGACGATATCGGCGATGAAATGCTGCGCTTGATCTTCACGGCATGCCATCCGCTGATCTCGCGCGAGGCACGGGTGGCGCTTGCCCTGCGAATGATCTGCGGCTTGACGACCGAGGAAATCGCCCGGGCGTTTCTGGTGTCTGAGGCAACGATCGCCCAGCGCATTGTCCGCGCCAAGAAGACCTTGTCGGAATCCGGGCTTTCCTACGAGACTCCGCACGGAGAGGAGCTGTCGCGGCGCCTCGCCTCGGTGTTGGAGGTCGTCTATCTGATCTTCAATGAGGGATATACGGCTGCGCGCGGCGAGAATTGGATGCGGCTGCAATTGTGCGGCGAGGCGCTGCGGCTCGGGCGAATATTGACGTCTGTGGCACCGCAGGAGCCGGAGGCACATGCTTTGCTGGCGCTGATGGAGATGAATGCGTCCCGAGCGGCGGCTAGGATGGACGCCGACGGTAATCCGATTTTGCTGCTCGATCAAAATCGTGACCGCTGGGATCGGCTGCAGATCCAGCGCGGCCTGAAAGCGCTGATGCGGGTGCATGAACTCGGCGGTGCCGGTGGAGTTTACGCGTTGCAAGCCGCGATCATCGCATGTCACGCAAAAGCGGGAACGGCCGATGAAACCGACTGGAGGCGGATCGCCGATCTCTATGCGAAGCTTGCCTTGCTTGTTCCTTCCCCGATCGTCGAACTCAATCGCGCTGTCGCGGTCGGCATGGCCGTAGGTCCCGAGATGGCATTGGAGATCATCGATGGTCTCCGCGATGAGCCTGCATTAAAGGATTATCATCTTCTGCCGAGCGTTCGCGGCGATCTTCTTTACAAGCTCGGCCGATATGATGAAGCGCGGCAAGCCTTCGAGACGGCAGCCGCGCTAGCTGAAAATCAGAGGGAGCGTGATCTCCTCCTGCGCCGCGCCGCCGAAGCCGCTGGCGTCGAGAAGAATTGACCCGCCGGCGAGGCGGGTCATCCTACTTCGAGCTATTCCGCAGCCTGATAATTTGGGGCCTTGGCGGCGGACGAACGCGGGCCGACCGCTGCGAGCAGCGTGATGGCGGCAGCAAGGATCGTCACGAAACCGATGCCAGCGACATAGGGATTCCAACCGAAGTTCGGAGCTGCACTGAAGACGGCTGAGGCCGCCGCCAGGATGATGCCGCCGCCGATCTGGAAGGAGGCAAACAGCATGCCCGAAGCCAGGCCGGATTCGTCGTCGCCGACGTCAGAAAGGGCCGCGACCTGGATCGACGGATAGGTCATGGCATAACCGACGCCGAGCAGGAGCTGTGAGATGGCGACGAGCATTATCGTATCAATATGCCCGGCCGACAGCACCCAGAAGAGATAGCTGATGGCCTGCAGTCCCACGCCGAAGGTCATGAGAAGTGTCGTGCCGCGGTTCTGGCCTATCGTCGCAAAGCGTGGTGCCAGGAACATCACGCAGGTGCCGCCGATGGCGAAGGCAAAGCCTGTAGCGAAAGCCGACCAGCCGACGACGGTCTGATAATAGAGTGTCGCGATGAACTGGAAGCCGACATAGGCTCCCTGATACAGCGCAGCGATGGCATTGGCATGGCTGAGCTTGGTGCGGCGGAACATGGCAAGCGGCACCATCGGATCATGATGGCGCGATTCCACGATCAGGAACAGCACGATCAGGATCAACGCGGCGAGGAGCGAACCCCAGGTCGCGAAGGCCTGCCAGCCATCGGCGGCGGCATTGGTGACGCCGAAGACGAAGAGCAGCAGGCCGGGCGTGATCGTCAGGGCGCCGGCCCAATCGAAGCGGGCGCGTGGGCCGTTTCGCTTATGATCGGCAGGCAGGACGAGCGGGGCGATGATCAGCGCCAGGATGGCGACGGGAGCCCCCATGACGAGCGTCGCGCGCCAGCTGATGAGCGTTGCCGCTCCGCCCAGCACCATGCCGAGCACGAAGCCGGCAGCACCGGTGGAGGAGAAGACGCCTAGGGCCTTCGCGCGGGCATTGCCTTCTCCAAAGACGGAGAGAAGGAGGGCCAGCGCCGCCGGCGCGGTGAAGGCCGCGGCAATGCCCTTGATCAGACGAGCGGCGATCAGGGTCGGGGCGCTGTCGACGAAACCGCCGGCAATACTGGCGGCGGCGAAGACGCCGAGCGACCAGAGGAAGACGCGGCGGTGGCCGAAGAGATCGGCAACACGGCCGCCGAGCAGCAGGAAGCCGCCATAGCCGAGCACATAGGCGCTGACGGCCCATTGCAGCGAGGTCGCCTGCATGCCTAGCTCTTTCTGGATTGCGGGCAGGGCCACGCCAATGGTGGAGACGTCCATGGCGTCGAGGAAATTGGCGGCGCATAGCAGCAGCAACGCCAATCCCGCCCCGCTTCGGGTTTGGGAAGAATTCATCGGGATCGTTCCTTTCTAGGCTGCCACCTCTTGGGAGGGTGAAAGCGGCAGGGAACGAGAAAATGTACATCTTCAAACCCTATTGCAAATTGATAGTAACCATGTCAGGTATTACTCATAATGATGAATGATGCCACGCTTCGAAAAATCGATCTCAATCTGCTGCTCGCCTTCTCCGTGCTGATGCAGGAGCGGAATGTGAGCCGTGCGGCCGAGCGGCTGCTGCTCGGTCAGCCTGGTCTTTCCGCCGCACTTAAGCGCCTGCGCGAGACACTGGATGATGAATTGTTCGTGCGCGTCGGACGCGGCTTGCAGCCTACGCCGCGGGCGCTATCCATCGCGCCGGCGATCGAGGATGCGCTCTCCGGCATCGAGCGCGCCATTCGCCCGCCGGCAGCCTTCGAGCCTGAAAACTGGCACGGCGAGTTCCGCATCGGGCTCTGCGATAATCTCGAATCGTCCTTCTTCGGGCCGCTGGTGGCGCGGTTGCGTCAGCTTGCGCCGAATGCGCGGCTGACCAGCGTGGCGTTCGACCGGCGCGACGCCGTGCGTCTGTTGGACGAGGGCGTCTTCGACTTCAGCATCTCGGTGCATGACGAACCGGCCTCCTGGCATGTTCGCGCGCCGCTGTTCCAACAGGCGTCGCTCTGCATCTACGACGGCCGGCATCTGAAATGCGCTGCGCCGCTGAGCCTGAAGCATTTCGCCAACGCGCCGCATGTCACCGTTTCGCTTGAGGGTGCCATATCCACCAGTGTCGATGTCGCTCTCTCGCGGCTCGGCCATCGCCGGCAAGTCGTGGCGACTGTTCCTCGTTTTTCCGCACTGCCGTCGACGTTGCGAGCGATCCCGGCCATTGCGACGGTTCCGGAGGCCATCGCCCGCTGCATGGCGCAACTGCACGACTTGACGATTTCGGAGCCGCCGTTCGAACTGCCGGCCGACCCGGTGACGATGCTCTATCGCCGCGTCGATCAGGCTGACAGCCGTTCGGTATGGTTCCGCCGGCTTTTCGTTGAGGTTGTCAAGGAAGCGCTCGAGGCCAGCGGGTGCCGCATAGGCGTTTCCACGGATGCTTGCTGCTACGATCCGCCTGAACTCGCAGAAGCTGTGTGACCCTTCGAGCGGAGGCGCCATGATCCGTCTTACCTCACGCCTTTCCCTGCGGATGCCGGAAGAGGGGGACATCGGCTTCCTCACAGCCTTGTTCTTACGGCCGGAACTGGTCGCCCATAGGCCTGATCCCAGACCGGATTCTCCCGAAGAGAGCGCTCGGCGTCTGGCTCGTGACCGGACGCATTGGCGCCTGCATGGATTCGGGCGCTGGGCGATCGAAGCGGAGGGGCAGCTGATCGGTTTCGGAGGCGTTACCGTTTCAATGGAATTTGAAGGACTCAATCTCTCCTATCATTTGCATCCTGATTATTGGGGAAATGGCTATGCGACAGAACTGGTGACCGAGGCGCTGGCTTTCGCCCGCGGCGATCTGCAGGCAAAGCGCGTCATCGGACTTGTCCGGCCCGTCAATATCGCCTCCCGGCGCGTGCTGGAAAAGTGCGGTTTCGGTTTCGAGCGGGAAGTCATACTCCATGGAGCGCCGACTCATCTGCTTTCCTATCGGATGGCAGCGGCTGACATCGACCGACCGGCTTAGCCGTCCGGATAGGGCATGCCATCCTTGTGCACGAAACGCCCATCCGTGCTCGAGCTCATCATATCGACATCGGAACAGGTGATGAGGTCGGTCGGAGAGCGCGTTCCGACCTCGAGATAAACAGCCGTCCTGGTGGATTTGTTGATCATATGATGCCCGTTACCCGAGCCTTTCGGGAAGGCGGCGCAATCGCCTGCACGCAGCACGGTTTCGCCGTCGTCTTCTATCAGCGTCAGTTCGCCCTCCAGCACATAGACGAACTCATCTTCCTCCGAATGCCAGTGCCGTTGGCTCGACCAATTGCCCGGCGGCAGCCGCATGAGGTTGATACCGAAATCCTTGAGGCCTCCCGCATCACCCAGCCGCTGGCGTATGCGTTCAGCGCAAGGGTCGTTGAAGGGAGCGGGATAACGTGTACCCTTGATTTCGGGTATGGCTGCAATATCGATCTTCGGCATGACGATCCTGCCTGCGATTTGCTAGGGAAGGATGAGCTGCTTGTCGTTGGAAGTCTAGCAAGACTCATCGCTATCAGTCCAGCAATGTATCTCGGCAGAGCATGGCAAACGGGGCTTAGCTGCCTGTTTTTGTCATCTAGTTGTCACTCGGTTGTCATCGTTCATGCGCATGTGCGTCGTTTGCGCAACACGCCATATGAAGCTGCTGTCATATATGTTTGGGGCCTCTCTAAACCCTTGTCAGAACAAAATAGTAAATGCAGCTTACTAATCGAAGTGAAGCTTATGCTTCGAATTAGGCACTGGAACTTGATGTCGAGCGACCCCCAGGTTCGTCCATCGCGCAAGTTCATTCGACGGATGGAGTTACCATGAACATCAAGAGCTTGCTTATCGGTTCTGCTGCTGCGCTATGCGTCGTATCCGGCGCGCATGCTGCCGATGCTATCGTTGCCGCGGAACCGGAGCCGCTGGAATATGTGCGCATCTGCGATGCGTTCGGCGCCGGCTACTTCTTCATTCCCGGCACGGAGACCTGCTTGCGCGTCGGCGGCAAGGTCCGCACGGAGGGCCAGTGGAAGGATCCCTACAATCGCGACAGCAACTTCGGGACCAAGTGGCACACCCGCGCCGAGCTCAACCTCAATACCGCGACCGATACCGAATATGGTCCGCTGAAGACCGAAACCATCGTTCGTTGGGACTGGAACGACGGTGGCTCCACCGGCACGAACCTGCTGTGGGCCTACATCACCCTCGGCGGCTTCAGCGTGGGTAAGACGGACTCGCAGTACAACCAGTTCATCGGCTATGCCGGCGACGTTATCCAGGACGACGTCATCTATGACGGTCCGTATGAACTGAACCAGCTGACCTACAACTACGACAGCGGCACGGGCTTCACAGGCGTGATCTCGCTCGAAGACAGCAACTCCGGAACCACGACCAGCGCCTATGGCGGAAGCTGGCAGCTTTCCAAGAGCGATCATTACGCTCCGAACGTTGTTGCCGGTCTCGGCTACAAGGCCGGCGCCTGGCAGTTCCGCGTGGTCGGCGGTTATGACTCCATCGTCGAAGAGGGTGCCATCAAGGCGCGTATCGACGCCGATTTCGGCGTCTTCTCCGCCTTCCTGATGGGTGGCTGGAACACCGACGGCGACAAGCTCAACCAGTATGCCGGCTCGAACCAGAACGTCTCGGCCTGCACGACTTCCGACGGCGTCGTTCACGGCGCGGATTGCGGCTGGGGCGACTGGGCAGTCTGGGGCGGCGTCGGCGTTCCGATCAACGACAAGCTGAAGTGGAACCTGCAGCTCGCCTATACCGACTCGAAGATCTTCGAAGCGACCACGAACGTCAAATTCAATCCGGTCAAGAATCTGCTGGTCGAGCCGGAATTCACCTACGTTCACTACGATCTGCCGAGCGACGATACCTTCTCGGGTATCCTGCGCTTCGAGCGGACCTTCTGAGGCTTCTGGTCTCGGCTGATCTTCACAGAAATGAGGCCCGGTCTTCATATCGGGCCCTATCTGGCGTGACGGACGATTTCTAAATCTCCGTCCGCACTGCATCCTGCCGACAGGCACCATGCGGTGCTTAATGACCTCCAGCGCAATCGTACCCAAACGGGCGCCAGGTCACCCTTGGCAGTGGTCAAACAGCCGATAAAGGGAAGTCGGTTCACTGTCACAAATCCAATGCTAATCAACGACTATCTCATTTTCGATAGCGCCCTTCGGCGCGACCAAAGGAAGCCCCATGAAGACGATCATCATACTTGCCGCAATCGGAATGTTCTCCACGAACGCGATGGCCATGTCGGCCTATAATTCCAAGTCGATGACCTGCGCGGCCGTGCATGAAAAGATGGCTCAGGAAGGGTCGATCGTGCTGCGATATCCCTCACACCATCCGGGTCTGATGATGTACCATCGGACCGTTTCGAATTCGATGGCTTGCCTGGGTCAGGGCTCGATGGCCAGCGCCAGCGTGCCCACGAGCGACGATCCCAGCTGCAAGATCAAGACCTGCAGCTTTGCGACCGGCAAGGGGCCGAACAAGAATCACTGAACAGGATCGCAGGGTCAATCAACCCTATAAAAACATCGCTGCGGTGGGAGATCTATCCTCCTGCCGCAGCGCTATCGGCTCTTTTCTATATCTTCGCATGCGGGACCGGCTTGATATTTCTTGCGAGCCGTTCATTCCGGCGTTTCCTGGCTACACCTAGCGACATACATAGTAATTGCTAACGCGGAAGTATCTTTTTTCTGAAGAGAAAAATAGTGCGCCGGAGAGAATGAAACCGCGAACTGTTATACTCTCGCCGCGGCAATATAATTCAGAAAGCGGTGTCGGTTTACCTCAGAGCTTCGGCAAATAGTTCTGGATTCATAGATTTCTTGCAGCGGGCAAAACCGGATGGGTTTCAGCAAAGCCGGCTAATGGATCGGGATGGCAGCCTGCCTTGAACCTGGCGCATCGGTATCGAAACTCGCGCGCGAACACGGGGTCAACGCGAACCTTGTTTGGAAATGGATACGGAAGCACACCCAGCCGCTTGCGTCGCCGCCGTCTTCGACATCGTCTTTTATTCCGGTGCAAATCACCGCGGCCAGCGACGAGTTTGAGTTTGGTGAAGAGCTGCCTCGGAAAGCAGAGAGGAACCGGCCGCTGCCCTCTCCAGCGAAGGTGAGCGCGTCACTGCCGAACGGCGTGAAGCTGACGTTGGAATGCGGTGACGTAGATGCATTGACGGCAATCATCGGAGCTCTGGGTCATGTTCAGACTTGGCGCTGATCTCAAGGTCTACCTGCATCGCGAACCGATCGACTTTCGTGCGGGCATCAACAGCCTTGCGGTCCTGGTGCAGGAGACGATGGCGATGGATCCTTTTGCTCCTGCGGTATTTGCCTTTTGCAATCGCCGTCGTGACCGGATGAAGCTATTGTTCTTTGATCGGTCCGGGTTCGTGCTGGTCCTGACGCGATTGACCGAGGACAAATTCCGATGGCCCCGCCGTGAGGTGCCGGTCGTTGTGCTGACGACGGAACAGCTGCATTGGATTCTCGACGGCATTGATATCGACGCGATGATCCGCCATCCGGTGCGGCAATATCAGATCGCCGGCTGAAGATGGCGAATTGAGCTGTTGACGCGCGGGGGCGGTTCAGATTCAAGAATCTGATGACTCGGGCCGACGAACCAAGCGTTGCAGAACTGATGGCGCAGTTGGCGGCAAATGCCGCCGAAATCGCTGCGCTCAAAGCTGAGAAGGAAGCGCTCTCGCGACGGGTGGTCAAGCTGGAAGAAGAACTGGCGCTGGCAAGGCTTCATCGCTTTGCGCCCCGCAGCGAAAAGCATATTGATCGCCTCTTCAACGAAGCCGAAGAGGCCGCAGACGAGGATGATCCTGATTATGGCGACGACGTCGCCGATCTCCCGGATACAGGCCTGCCAGCAGTCGATGGCGCCGCGGGTAAAAAGCGGGGCCGCAGACCTCTGCCAGAAGACTTGCCGCGCGAGCGTGTCGAATACGACCTTGCTGACGATCAGAAGGCTTGCCCGTGCTGCAACAGTCAAATGCACCGCATGGGCGAGGCCGTTACTGAACAGCTCCATATCGAGGTCAAGGCAAAGGTTCTGCAGAATGTGCGGTTCAAGTACGCTTGCCGCCACTGCGATCGCACCGGGATCAACACGCCTGTGGTAATCGCACCGATGCCGCCCCAACCCTTGCCGGGCAGCATCGCTACCGCCTCGACGCTGGCCTTCGCACTCGTCCACAAATACGTCGACGGCACGCCGCTCTACCGCGTGGCGCAAACGTTCGAACGCGCCGGCGTTCCGATCAGCCGGGGCGCTCTCGCGCACTGGGTGATCGGTTCGAGCGAGAGGCACCTGCATCGCATCTATGATGCGTTGAGATTGCGGCTGCGATCGCAGCCTCTCATTCATGGCGATGAGACGACCGTTCAGGTCCTGAAGGAAAAGGACAAGGAAGCCACCAGCACGTCGTACATGTGGGCCTACCGCAGCGGCGAGGATAGTAACCAGCCGATTGTATTGCTCGACTACCAGCCAGGCCGTGGTCAGATTTACCCGCAGACCTTTCTCGGTGATTACCGCGGCATATTGGTGACCGACGGCTACAGCGCATGGCGCACATTGCATGGCGCAATCCATTTGGGGTGCATGGCACATTCACGGCGGCGCTTCGTCGAGGCTCTCAAAACCAGGAAGAATGGAGGCGGACCGCCGGAACAGGCACTCCGGTTCTTCGAGCAGCTCTACCGGATCGAAAAGCAGGCAAGAGACAGAAAGCCCGACGCCGGCGAAACGCAGGCCGATTGCATTCGCCGTTTCCGGCAACAGCACAGCTTGCCTGTCCTCAACGCCCTAAAGGCATGGCTCGATACCATCGCGCCTAAGGTCATGCCGGATACCAAGCTCGGCGATGCCGTGTCCTACACCCTGAACCAATGGGATTACCTGACACGCTATACCGGCGACGGAAGGATGCCGATCGATAACAACATTCTGGAACGCGAAATCAGAGTTTTTGCCACCGGAAGAAAATCGTGGCTGTTCAGCGATACCGCCGACGGAGCCAAGGCCAGTGCCGTGATCTACAGTCTGATGCTGACTTGCAGGGCCTGTGGCGTCGATCCACTCACTTGGCTGCGCCACGTACTCACTGAGTTGCCTCAGCGCGAAGAAGCCGCCGACATTGTCGACCTGCTGCCGTTCAACTTCGCCAGAACCGAAGCCGGCTGAAACAATAACGTTCCAAACGTTGATCCGATGCCAATCAACGGGTTGGCGTCAACGTGCAGCGAAAATCGCGCTTACCTATGTCGAACAGGTTCTCGTACCAACACTGATACCCGGCGACATTATTGTAATGGACAACCTGCCTGCGCATAAAGCCGAAGGCGTGCGGCAAGCTATTGAAGTGGCCGGTTGCCAGCTACTCTACCTCCCACCCTATAGCCCGGACTTCAACCCCATCGAGAAGGCCTTCTCCAAGCTCAAAGCGCTCCTGAGAGCCAGAGCAAAGCGCACCGTCGAAGCACTATGGGACACAGTCGGCGAGATCGTTGCGCTCTTCAAACCCCAAGAATGCGCCAACTACTTCATGGCATGCGGATATGACCCCGAGTAAAATGGACGTGCTCTAGATAGCGTGTTGATCGCGGCGGCAGACAAGGTATCGGGTGAGATCTTTAAAATGATGACAGTCGATGAGCAGAGATAGGCTTTTGGCCGTGGGTGCTGTCTGAGTGAACTAGCAAATGCAAATTAGAGAAGACAATGCTCGATCACGCCGCAGCGTGAATACCCGCTCTTGATGCGATTTCCCTGGCCAAAGCAGCAAATTCCTTATTAGCTCGCGTTTCTTCCAGAAAGTCCGCCAGCATAATTCGCCGAGTTTCCGCGTCTATGACGCGTGCAATTGCGTCGAGGTGTTTTAAAAGACCCTTCAATCTTGCGTCTCGCCGCTCGACGAGCTCGGGACGATTTAACTTTAGCAAGCTCTCTGTCTTAATCGCGGCGTCTGATCCGGGTCTCGGAAAAATGGTGGGACCCATGTGCCAAAAATGTTCCTCAGGATCGACATTATATGGGTCAATAAAACTCTCGTGATCGCCAACGAAATTGCCCTTCTCAGTATTGCACACATCACAGGCAAGGGTCAGATTTGACCAGTCGAACCAGCGGCTGGGAATAGGCGATTTGGGAGTGATGTGTTCGACATCTCCATAAGTTACATGCCTGATTTTGCTTTCACAGTAGGCACATTTTCCGTTTGTTTCAGCGACAAGCGCGCCTTTGATGTCCGCATGGCCGTATCGACCTTTCTCGGCCTTAGTTGGTTTTTCTCCACGCGCTAGCTTGTCAACAACCGCCTTTGTCCAAGCTTCGGCATTCGCTTGGAGAACAGCGGGCACCGCGCCTTTAGATAGCTTAATCATCTTCCCTCAGTAATCGCTGCTAAGGCGGTCGGATAAAGTTCGTGATAACCGAGATCGGCCAATTCTCGCCTAAGCTCCTGCAACAGCTCCGCGGAAATCGCTTTATCTCGATACTGATTTACTACTCTCTCCAAACCTTCCTCGACCCATTCCGGTATTGTGGCGCTTACTCCGAGGACGTCCCTCAAGATCTCGCTGGCGTTCCCGGCTTTGTTCAATGTGTCCAACTTTTCGCTCACAACCCGACTGGTTTGAGACGGCATCACTTGCTCGCCTTCTACTTTTCCAGTGGCTTGGTCCACATAGCGGAGTACATAGACGAACGAATCTTTGACCGACGAGACCATGAAGGGGCTATGCGTTGCGATGATAAACTGGGCATTTGGAAAAGCTTGAAGCAAGCGCCCCATTAATGTTCGCTGCATGGTTGGATGTAGGTGATTTTCCGGCTCGTCCATCGTCACGACAAAATCATCATGGTCGAGAGAGAACATATAGAGCCGCCACGTGATGTCGATCAGAGTTGACCTGCCACGGGTAATTT
>UBXG01000007.1 GCA_900469475.1 Hyphomicrobiales bacterium
TCTTGAACGGATATGAACCAGTAGGCAGACGTAGCGACACCAGCAGCCTCACGGATAGCGGATGCAATCTCGTCTTTGCTGCGTCCTCCGCGCACGAACTCCCTAGCTGCGACCTGATCGATCAGGAATTTCGCAAGATTACCGCGGGACAGCATCATGCCGAGCTTTGTCTGTTGCCAATGAATGCGATTGCGTCGATTTCGACCAGATATCCGTAGTGAAGTTCAGGCACTGGCACAACGGTGCGGGCCGGTTTTGCGTCCCCCAGTCGCTGCGCATAGATCTGATTGAAGCGCGGCCAGTTGCCGACCCCAACTATGTAGGCTGTCACTCTGACGAGGTCAGCCGGGGCACCACCCGCGGCCTTCAAGATTGCCAACACGTTGTCGATTGCCTGTTCGACCTGCGTCTCGAAGCTGTCGTCATGGAGCGGCGCTCCATCCGGCCGGATAGGAAGCTGGCCGGAGATGAAGATATATTGAAAAGCGATCTTTGCCTGCACATAATGCCCTGCCGGGGCCGGAGCGTGATCTGTACTGACGTTAATAGGTGCGGACATCACCAACCTCCAAAGCGCGGCCAGCGGGCCTCGACCACTTGCGAATGCCCGCGCACGACATGATATGCGTCATGCTGCGCAGCGGTTGCACAAGCGTGGTTCGGCAGAATCCTCACCCGGTCTCCCACCGCAAGATCGGGCAGCTGCGCACCAGACCCGGGACGAACTGCGATAATTCCGTGCTCCTGATTGGCGTCAGCAACCAAAATGTCGCCATAAAGGTTGCCATCGATGTCACAGACTAGACCGTAGCCCTGATCGACGGCCTGCTTGGCCGTGCCGCGATCACGCGAAAGCGACATCCACCCGCCGTCAGTGATGATCCAGCCCCTTTCACGCTGATGTCCGATTACCGTCGCAAGAACGCTGAGCGCGATGTCGCTGACCTGGCAGATGCCGATGCCGGCCATGACCAGATCGAAGAAGACGAACACGCCGGCGCGGACTTCCGTCACACCGGAAAGATCCGTCGCATGATGCGCGGTTGGGGTGGAGCCAACGCTAACGACCGGGCAAGATAGACCGGCGGCGCGCAGGACCCGCGCGGCCTCCACCACGGCCAACCGCTCCGCTTCGGCATAGCGCTCTTGCGCCTCGGCGCCGCCACCCTTGTAACTGTCGCCGGCATGGGTCATCACCCCCCGCAATTCGGCACCTGCCGCCAGCGCTTGCCCGACTTCCAGAAGCAAGGCCCGATTGGCTGGCGCAATCCCGGACCGATGCCCGTCGCAATCGATTTCGATCATGGCCGGGATGGGTATTCCCGCATTCAGGGACGCCTCGACGATCGCATGGGCCTGATCAACGCTGTCGAGAACGACGACCAGATCGACCCCCTTCTCTCGCAACGCCAGAACACGGGCAATCTTGGAAGGGGTGATGCCGACAGCGTAAATCATGTCGCGAACGCCCGCGGACGCAAATTGTTCGGCTTCCTTCAACGTGGAGACAGTCGCCGGGCCAGCGGGCGTGGTCATGACCCCGCGGGCAACATCGACGGACTTGGCGGTTTTCAGATGCGGGCGTAGCGAGACACCTAGGCCATCGAGCCGGCTCCTGAGCCGCTTGATGTTCCACTCCATCCGCTCGGCGTCAAGCACGAGACATGGTGTTTCCAACGCATCAAGAGTCATTGCGATCTCTGTAGCGGCAACCGCTTCAGCCGTTTTATGTTCCATTACTTCAATCTCCCTTCACCTTCGATCTTGTCCTCGCATCATAAAGGTGCCAATTAATGATTTCTGAATATCAGATTCAGGCAGGAATTAATGATAACCTCGGACGATCTTGCTTTCTTTTCGGTACTGACTGAATCCAAATCGCTTGCCGAAAGCGCGAGGAAGCTGAATGTGACGCCCCCGGCCGTAACCCAACGTCTGCGGGCGCTTGAAGAAAAGGTTGGCGTGCGACTGATTGACCGGTCGGGGCGACGGCTGCTTCTGACGGAGGAAGGGTCACTGGTCGCCTCACAGAGCGTGATTGTCAGTGAAGCGATCGATTCGCTGGTGGAGGCATTGGCCGACCGTAGGGGTGTCGTTCGCGGCCACCTACGCGTCGCAGCGCCCCACGGGTTCGGACGGGTCCATGTCGCGCCGGTTGTTGAGGCATTCGCGCGCGAACATGACGGCGCAACCGCAACGTTGCAGCTCTCCGATCATCCGGCGGCCCTTCTGCTTGAAAGCTATGACGTTGTCGTCCATATCGGCGAGCCAGGACATCTGGATCAGGTGGTCACGACGCTGGCGGCGAACCGCCGGATACTCTGCGCCACTCCGCAGTATCTCGACAGCGCACTCCCTATCCTTTCGCCGGCAGACCTCGCAAAACATCGTTGTCTGGCCATTCGGGAGAACGAAGAGGACGTGACCCTTTGGCGATTTACGGGGCCTGCACAGGAAAGCGTGACCGTCCGCGTGGGTCCAGTCATGTCGAGCAATGACGGCGCCGTGATCCGCGAATGGGCATTGGCCCATCAGGGCATCATGATCCGATCCGAATGGAACGTGGCGGACGATCTGGTCGCAGGGCGGCTACGGCAGCTCCTGCCCGAGTGGAGGCTGCCGTCGGCCGATGTCGTGGCCATGCTCGGATCGCGACATGGACGAAGCGCGCGCACGACTGCGTTCTTGTCCATGTTGCGCCAGTCGCTGAAGCCCTTACCCTGGCAAATAATCGCCTCCGGCCAGCTGGATCAGTAGCCGAGGATGGACTTGGTCTCGAGATATTCCTCGAGCCCGTAGATGCCGTATTCGCGTCCATTCCCCGATCGCTTATAGCCGCCGAAGGCGGCTGCTCCGTCCCAGGCCGGATAGTTGATGTGAACCTGGCCCGCCCGGATCCGCGCTGCGACCCTTCGCGCCCGTTCTAAATTGGAGGACTGCACATGGGCACCGAGACCATAGACGCTGTCATTGGCAATCGAGACTGCGTCATCCTCATCCCTATAGGACATGATGGAAAGCACGGGGCCGAAGATTTCCTCCCGCGCGATCCGCATGTCGGGCGTCACCTCGGAAAAGATCGTCGGCCTGGCAAAGAAACCATGGTTCAGCCCGTTTGGGCGCCCTAGGCCGCCGCACAACAGCTTGGCGCCGTCATCGATGCCGGCTTGGATCATCGCCTGGACACGCTCGAACTGGGCGCGATTGGCAATAGGTCCCATGTGGGTTTGCGGATCACGCGGATCACCAACAACGAGTGCGCGCGCAGTCTTCGCTGCCAAATCTTCGACCTCGGCAAGCCGATGCGCGGGAACGAGCATCCGGGTCGGCGCACTACACGACTGGCCGACATTGCGCATGCCGGCCAGCACGCCCTTCGCAACTGCCTCGTCTAAATCGGCATCATCAAGAAGAATATTGGGCGATTTGCCGCCGAGTTCCTGAACGACCCGCTTGACGGTGGGTGCAGCGGCCTGTGCGACGAGCACGCCCGCGCGCGTCGAGCCGGTAATGGAAATCATGTCGACCTCCGGATGGCTGGCAAGAGCCGCTCCGACGCTCTCGCCTGTGCCATTGACCAGATTGAACACTCCCGGTGGCGTACCTGCATCATGCATCAGCTGTGCAAAAAGGAGGGCGCTGTAAGGCGAGAGCTCGCTGGGCTTGAGCACGATCGTGCAGCCACCAGCGATGGCCGGGGCCACCTTGGCGGTGATCTGATAAAGCGGCCAGTTCCAGGGCGTGATCAAGGCACAGACGCCGATGGCTTCCCTAGTCGTCGCTCGTGTCCCATCGACCGTAACGAAGGGATATTTCTCGAGAACCTCCATCTGAACCCGTATATGCTCGGCTGCAAAAGGCACCTGTGACGCGCGTGCGAAGCTGATCGCGGCTCCCATTTCCGTGACGAGGGTCTGCGCAAAAGCCTCGGCGCGCTCCTTCAGAAGGGAATGCATCCTGCCAAGCAGACTACTCCTTTCCGGCACAGGCATTTGCGAAAATTTCGGAAATGCCTTGCGCGCGGCCGCAACGGCGATGTCCACGTGGCGGGCTCCTCCCGCTGCAATCTGCCCGGTCACCATTTCCGACGTCGGATCGATGACGGGTAGACGGGCCACATCCCTGAATTCCTGCCACTGGCCGTCAATGTAGAAACTGCTTTCTCTCTCAATCATAAGGGTTTCCTTGCGCTACAACATGACGGCCATTTCGCGGGGGCTAAAGTGGCCTAAAGGGTAAAAAGGGCGGGCAACCGACGGAGGCGGAACGTCGTTACCAAGCAGTCTTGACTTCAAGCCTCGCACTTGAGGTGTGGCTCGCAGCGGCTCTAGCCGAGCGCCTGGCTCACCAGCGAATAGGTGGGCGTCCCCGATGATTTTCCGATCGCGGATATGAACCATCCTTGTAACATGGTCACCCAACAGGTGCCTCGTCGTTGCAACGGCTTTGGCTGTCGGTCATATCCTAGTCAGTTCCGCTACAGGTGTGGCATCGATAGTATTCGAGGACGGCGAGGCATTTGCATCCTCTCGTCCTATCACTGCTCTAAACGCCGTTTCACGTTTTCGATCCCAAACACAGGGCTTGTCAGAACTGGAATGCAGTGTGTCATTCCCCGCACCGCACGCGCCATCGATGCTTGCGCCAAGACAATTACGTCGACCTTCTGCGATAGCTCTTCGAGAGCCTGGCGCAATTGCGCATCATGGGTCTGGACGTCCCCGCCGGCGAGGAGTTGAAACGCGCCCTGAACAAGCACATAGTCGATCATCACGTCCTTGCCCGCCTCATGTGCCTGGCGCTTCAGCAGATCCACCGTCGGGACCAGCGTCGTGGATAAGGTCGCCATGACGCCTATGCGATTTCCATGCTCGACGGCGGCTTTGGCCATGCCTTCGTCAATGCGGAACAGCGGCACAGGGCAAAGCGGCGCAACCGCATCGACTGCCGGTCCGAGCGTCGAGCAGGTGACGACAATCGCATCTGCCCCGGCGTCGACTGCCGACCATATGTAGATCGCGAGCCTCCGTATGGTCAGATCGGACAACGACCCGCGCTCGATCGTATCCCTCAAGAGGCTCTCGTCGAGAACCGCGAATGGCTTCCAGTCGGGCAGATGTTGTTTCGCGAGGCCCTCAAACTCGGAAACAGGGCCCGAAACGGTATGGATGAACGCCAGGTTTCTGGCTGGAGCGCTTGGTATCGACATATGATTTCCATATAGCTTCTACGAAGATCTCGCTCATCTACGGCCAAATCGCATCAGATGGCGCCCACTTCAATTTTTGATCTGTCCGTAAAACGCGACAACCGGAATGGGGTCGGATCGACGCATGGAGCGTCGCCCGCGACCAGATCCGCCGCCAGATGGCCAATGCCAGGGCCAGCCCCGAAGCCATGTCCGGAACAGCCTGCCGCGGCGTACACGCCTCCAATGCTGTCCACCGGTGAAATCACGGGGATGGCGTCCGGTGTGCAGTCGACATATCCACCCCAAGAGGACACGATGCCTGCATCGGCAACGGCGGGGAACAAGGCTTTTACCCGCGTCATTATGGTTGCCACCAGCCGCATGTCCGGAGCCGGATCGAGTACGCGGATACGTTCAAACGGGGTTGGCCTGTCGAGATGCCAGCGCTCGAGTGTTTCCGGACCCTGGAAGAACGAGCGGCCCATGCCGATCTCGATGGTACTCAGTCGCTTGATGAACATGGGCATAAACGGGCGGGCATAGCGGATGCTCTGCGGTGTGAGTTCGAGCTTCGCCCTGCCGCTGACGGCTACCGTGTAGCTGCCATCGATCCGGCGCGTCAGGGCACAGTCAGACGTATAGATTGCCCCGCCCAAATCCGGCGCAGGGCCAGTCCGTAAGGCGGTCTGACGGACGCTGGCCTGGGGCAGCGAAACCGCGTGCATGCGCAGGAAAGCGGAAGCCCAGGCGCCGGCTGCACAGAGTACCGCGCTGGTGCGGATGGTGCCATTCTCAGTGACGACGCCACTCACTTGCCCATTAGTGATGTCCAGTCCGCGTGCCGCGCAGTTCTGATGAATGGTCGCGCCATGCATGCGCGCGCCCTCAGCTATCCGGGGGGCGGCGAGCCATGGCTCGGCCTTGCCGTCGTCTGCCGCATGGACACCGCCCAGCCACTTGCGGCCGCTAGCCGCAGGAACGGCGGCGGTGGCCTCATCGGCCGTAAGCATCCGCGTATTGACGTCGAACCGTCCGGCAACCTCGCGCCATTTGTCCCATTCGGCGAGTTGCTTTTGATCGGAGCTCGCATAGACGAGCCCGCAACGGCGGAAGCCAAGGTCATGCCCGATCTCTTTGGTGAGCTGTTCCCACAGCCGCAGCGCCAGATTGGCGATCGGCAACTCACGCGCATCGCGGTTCTGCCGGCGGCACCAGCCCCAGTTCCGGCTCGACTGTTCGCAACCGACATATCCCTTTTCGATCAGCGCCACCGACAGGCCGCGCCGCGCCAGAAAGTAGGCCGCGCTGGCGCCGACAATCCCGCCGCCGATCACTACAACGTCCGCAGACTTGGGCAGCGCTTCATCACTGCAGATGTGGTGGATTGTAGGGGACATCGGCGCCTCGACGATCAACAGGAACTGGCAGTATCGGCAATTGGTGCCGCAGAATGCACCTACTGCATCAGCATTTCGGTATTTTGCGCCGAATATTGCCGGCATTCAGCGAATGACGCGGAAGAGGCGGCGCGAGCCTCGAAGCATTGCGAAGCACGCGACAACGCCTGCACCGGCAGACCTGGACGGGAGCACGTGGTCTTCCGAGAATCTCTGGTCTTCACTGAGATGCTTCTGAGCGTCTCTTCTTGCGCTTCGCGCCCTGGTATGGTCCGCTGGATGACGGGTTTCGGGGAACGGCTTAGCTCTGCTGAACGACCGATATGACGGCGTAAAGCTGCCGAAGGCGTCCACTACTGGCGGGCCTCGCCCACGAAGGGCCGTCCCGATTTACGAACGTATACTGCTCTTGAAAGGAGTCGAACCCACGACCCTTTTCGAATGATTATGGAGCGTTGAAAGCGGTCATCCGGTTTTGACCAATAAGGGCTTAATCCAGATAGTCTCCACGCCCTTTCCAGCGGATTTCCCAAAAGTAGCTTCAATAATTTAACTGACGAGGCAGAGAATGTGGCCGCGACCGGTGCCGCTCACGACATTGGTCTTGCTTCAAGATTCGTCAATTATTTCAAATGACTAGATACAGATGACCAAGGGGCATCCGTTTGCGCTGATTGACATGCGTGCATTGACTTAGCTACGACNNGTCGTAGCTAAGTCAATGCATGGTTGCCATGCAACGCGGCGCAAGTGATGCCAATCAGCCGGTTTTCCTTGAACAAGACCAAGCCTTGCAAGTAAGACGATGATACGTAATAACGTATCTTCACGCCTAAATGGTCGCGGGGCTGGCGAGATAGATAAAAAACCTTTCTCTAATGCGGCGTGGAAGAGCGCATAAAGTATGGGAATGCCGAAAACTAGTTCCGACGATACACAGCAGCTTCCTGAGATCAAAAACCGAGCAGACTTCCAGCTTGCCGCGGCTCAAGCCCATGATCTTGCAAGTCAGGGCTTCAGCGTTTCAATCTTCGCGGCCCTGCTTTTGCTCTGCGCTCTGATTGCAAATACGTTCAGCCTTAACCCAATTTGGGTGGCTATCTTTTGCAATAACGCCGCTGCACTTATCCTGTTTGGCACCGGGCTTCGATCTGCCTACGACGTTGCAGAGTGGCGTCGAAAGAACGCCGGTCTCGCCGGTATGCCGCTCGGGAAACCAGCACAATGGCTCATTGCTTTCGTGACGTCGCCATGGTCGCAGCAGGAGACGGAAGAGCCGGATCGGATCGAGCGATGGACGGGAAGCGCTTTCTTCGCGGGGCGGTCACTCCTGTCGCGGATCGGAGCCCGCCCGCTCTGGGTCGCCGGTCTATCTATGCTCGCATGCTTGATCGTCTACGCCGGCTGGACATTGGAGGCGGATGGCACAGCGATCGGAACGCCGTCTCTCGTCATCATCGCAGTCTGTCTGGCTTTCGCCTTTCTTCTGCTTGTGACGGAAAGGCGGCTTGCAGCGATCGATGCGGCGGAGTGGCCCGAGGCGAAAGCGATTTCGCAATTGGCGCGCTTGCCTATTTTCGTGCTTGTATTGTCTTGCTTCTGCCTGTTTCTCAGCACGCGCGGATCCGGGCTCTCAATCAAACTCCTGGCGGCACTGGGGGGCTTTGTCGCACTTGTCGGGCTTGAGTTCCTGTTGCGCGCGGTCGCCTCCATGTTCCGCCCGCAAAACGACAGCCGCGAACCGGCATTGATCGCCACAAGCCTTGTCGCGGGCACTCTCCAGTGGCCGCCCCAGCCATTGGTCAGCATTCAATCAGAGCTGCGGACCAAACATGGCATTGATCTTCGACAGATCTGGGCCTTTTCGTTCATTCGTAAGGCCGCTCCAGCCATCATACTCGGAACGCTCCTTTTAGGCTGGCTGCTGAGCAGCGTGCACGAAGTTCCGATGACCGGCCGAGGCATCTACGAGCGGTTCGGCAAGGCCGAGGGCATCCTGCATTCCGGCCTGCACATCGGCCTTCCTTGGCCGTTTGGCCGAGTTATTCCCATCGAGAACGGCAGCGTGCACGAGCTGGCAACCTCCGTCAGCACGAGCGGTGATGGCGAAAAGCTGGCCGATGCCGAAGGGCCAGCGCCGGAAAGCGCGAACCGGCTGTGGGACGCCTCACATATCAGCGAGAAATCTCAGCTTATCGCCAGCGGCACCGGCGGCGCGCAGAGCTTTCAGATCGTCAACATGGATGTCCGTTTCGTCTACCGCATCGGTCTTTCGGACCAGGCGGCGATAAAGGCAGCCTATCGTGTCGCCGATCTCCCAGCCTTGATCGAAAGCACTGCAAACCGCGTATTGGTCCATGACTTTGCCAGAAGAACACTCAACGACGTCTTGAGCCAAGGCCGATTGTCGCTCGCAAACGATATCGCCTCGGCAGTCCAGAAGAACATGGATGAGCTGAACAGCGGCGTCGAAATCCTGGCCGTCGTCGTCGAGGCCATTCACCCGCCCGCCGGCGCGGCCAACGCCTTTCACGGCGTCCAGGCGGCGCAGATCAGTGCGGAGGCGCTGGTTGCACGCGAGCGGGGAACGGCGGCACAACAGACGAATGAGGCACAATTGAACGCCCGCCTCGCACAGGACAATGCGACGGCGACGGCAAGGGAAGGTGTCGCGGCTTCGGAGGTCACAAAGCTCCGCTTCCAGGCCGAACAATCGGCTTTCCAAGAGGCTGGACAGGCGTTCTTGACAGAAGAATACTTCAACCGACTGACGATGGGGCTATCCCACTCGAAGGCTCTCGTCCTCGATCACCGCATTGGCGGAAACATCGCTCCAACCCTTGATCTCCGGAGCGTGATGCCACTAGTCGATCCCGACACAAGTGCCGAACCTAGCACCCCATACAAAAGCGAAGAAACCGGCCCATGACTGACGCGCACGCCCATCCGCGCTCGGACCATCACGAGCACGATCATCATCACGGCGATGATCACCAGGACACAATGCCCTTTCGGTGGTCCCGCCTGATCGTCGCAATGATCGTCGTCGCCATCATTCTGGTCGCTGCCTGCCTCGTCCAGGTGAGATCGGGGGCCGCGACCATCATCACGAGGTTTGGCAATCCGACACGCGTTCTGATCAATCCAGGTCTCGCCTTCCGGCTTCCCGTTCCCCTTGAAAAGACCATCGACGTCGATCTGCGCGCCAAATCGACGTCCAGCGGCCTGCAGGATGTCGGAACCAAGGATGGGCTGCGGATCATCGCGCAGGCCTATGCGATCTGGCAGGTTTCAGCCGATCCGGAAGCCATCAAGCGCTTTGTGCGGTCAGTTCAGAACCAGCCAGATCAGGCAGCAGCACAAATCCGCACATTTCTTGGATCGTCGCTCGAGACGGCGGCGAGCAATTTCGACCTGTCGTCGTTGATCAACCCCGATCCGGACAAGCTGCGGATCGACGCGCTGGAAGCACAGCTCAAGGCCCAGATCGCACAGCAATTGTTCGATACTTACGGCTTGCAGGTTGTCGATGTCGGTATCGAGCGCCTGACCCTGCCTTCGGTGACGTTGAGCGCCACTGTCGACCGCATGCGGGCCGAGCGTGAGACGATCGCCACCGAACGTGCGGCAGTCGGCAAGCGCCAGGCCGCGGAAATCCGCTCCGCAGCCGAGCGCGACGCGCGCGTCCTTCAAGCGGACGCGACCGTGAAGGCCGCCGGTATAGAAGCGAAATCCCGCGTCGAGGCGGCGAAGATCTATGGAACGGCTTATAAAAGCGCGCCTGAGCTTTACGAACTGCTCCGCTCCCTCGACACGCTCGGCACCATCGTCAATTCCAACACGCGCCTTGTCCTGCGCACCGATGCAGCCCCTTTCCGGGCCTTGGTCGATGGACCGCCCAGGGCCGCATCAGCTGGCGGAGCACATTAGAGATGGGTGCCGTTGGGGATAGGAATTCGGCGGCGCAGCATCAGGCCGTTCGCCTGGTGTCGATGCTGCTGTCCGCGATTACGGTGCTTGCGGCCGTCGGCTGGGCAACCTCCAATATCCGGGAGATCGCACCGCAAAACCGGGCCGTCGTCTTTCGCCTGGGCGCCTTGAACCGGGTGCAGGAATCCGGCCTGTTATGGGCCTTACCCGCGCCTTTCGAAAAGGTCTTGCTGCTGCCCGACGGCGCAACGGTTCTGGAACGCCGGATCGACGGATTGCTTCGCTCGCCCGCCGCGCAGACCGGAGAGACCGGGGCTGAGATAGAAAGCGATACGCTTGCGGGATCGGGATATCTGCTGACCGCCGACGCCAGTGTCGTTCAACTCGACATCCGCGTCTTTTATCGGGTGACCGACCCCTCTGCCTATGCCCTGCAGCAGGATCATGTCCTGCCGGCACTCGACCGCCTCGTGACCCGCAGCGCCGTCGTAATCTGCGCTTCCCGCGATCTGGACAGTATTCTGGTCGCGCGCCCCGAGCTGGTCTCCGCGGAGAGCGATGTCGCCGAGCGCCGCGAACGCCTGCGCGCCGATCTGGTCAAGAGCATCAACGCAAGCCTGGGCTCGCTGAAGTCGAAGGGCCTGAACCTGGGAATCGAGATCGATCGCGCAGATGTCCAATCCGCACTTCCGGCGACGGCCATAAGCGCATTCGACGGGGTGCTGACTGCAAGCCAGCAGGCAGAGCAGGCGATTGCGTCGGCACAGAACGATGCGGAAAAGGACAGACAGGCCGCCGATCAGGAAGCCGATCGGATCGTGCAGGTGGCGGAAGCCCAATCCAGCGAACGTCTGGCAAAGGCGCGTGCTGACACGGCCATCGTCGCCGGCTTTGCAAGCGCGCAAGGGTCCGATAGCGACCCCGGCCTTCTCTGGCGCCTCTATCGCGATCGCGTTGCCAAAATCCTGTCGAAGGCAGGCTCGGTGGTCACGGTCGACCCCAGGGACGACGCACGCCTCATCCTGCAGGGAGCCGACAAATGAGTGTCGCGACCGATCATTCCCACGGCTCCCATGGCCACGCGCATCATCATGGCCACATGCTCATTGCCGGCCTTCTGACCGCCAACGAAAAGCAGGCGGTGGCCGTTCAGCTGACCCTCGCCATGATCGCCTTGAGCCTGCTTGCGCTCGGCATCGCATGGCGCTGGCTTGCGCCGGATGAAGAGGGCGTGAGCCAGCTTCTGCTGGCAGCTGCCTCGCTGATCGTCGCGGTTCCGGTCATCCGGTCCGGTTGGCATAGCCTGCGCCATCCAAGCCTGCATGGCATCACCGACCAATTGATCGCTCTTGCAATGCTGGCCGCCTGGGCGACGGGCGATCTGCTGACCTCGGCCCTCCTCCCGATCATCATGATATTCGGCCATGTGCTGGAGGAGCGCAGCGTCATCGGATCGAAGGAAGCGATGGAGGCGTTGGCGCGTCTGACCCGTAGCCACGCACGGCTGATCACGCCGGACGGCTCGACGCGTGAAATCGACAATGTCACGCTGAAGCCAGGCGATCTGGTGGAGGTGAGAGCAGGAGACCGCGTTCCCGCCGACGGTCGCGTCAGGCAGGGACAGGCGAGCCTCGACACCGCGCCGATCACTGGCGAATCCGTGCCTCTCGAAGTCGCAGCCGGGATGGAGGTCTTCGGCGGTGCAATCAATCTGGACGGTCGTCTCGAGATAGAGGTGACCCGAACCGGCGAGGATTCGACGCTTGGAAAAGTGATCGCACTGATGCAGCGCGCGGAAAATTCAAAGCCGCCGATCACCCGGCTCTTGGAGCGCTACGCCCAGCAATATCTGGGCTTCGTGCTGACGATAGCGGCCATTGCCTGGTTCCTCACCTATAATGACCAGATCATGCTCGCGATCCTGGTCGCGGCCTGCCCCTGCGCCCTGGTTCTGTCCGCGCCAGCAACGGCGATTGCCGGTATCGCGGTCGCCGCGCGCCATGGGATCCTCATCCGCAGCTCGGCATTTCTCGAAGAACTGGCAGATCTAACTTCCCTGGTCATCGACAAAACCGGCACCCTCACCTTCGGCCGGCTTCGGCTGCAAGATATTAGACTGACGGGCAATACGGACCGGGAAGCCGTTCTGGCCTTGGCCGCCTCTCTGGGCGCTGCCAGCAGCCACCCGGTCAGCCGGGCGCTAGCCTCACTTGTTTCCCATGACGCCTACCATCCACTGACCAACGTCCGCGAACTTCAAGGGCTGGGTGTCATTGCCAGCACGCAAAAGGGCGAAGTGGCTCTTGGACGTCCCGAATTGTTCGAGCGCCTGTCCGTCCCTATTCCCCCGGTTCCCTCACACGACGGGCCGCTTGCCGGAATGTCCATCGATGGGGACGTTGTCGCCTGGCTTCTCCTGTCTGACACGGTCAAGCCGGAAGCCGCGGACGCGATGACGGAGTTGCGGGCGCTCGGACTCAACCGGCAGCTTCTGCTCACCGGCGACCGTCAATCGGTCGCACATGCCCTGGCGCTACAGATCGGCATAACTGATGTCGCGGCTCAGGCCCTGCCCGCCGACAAGCTGAAACGCGTGTTGAGCGAGACGAAGAACGGTTTCAGACCTCTGGTCGTCGGCGACGGGATCAACGACTCGCTTGCCCTCAAGGCCGGTGCCGTCGGGATTGCCATGGGTGCGGGCGGCGCCGATATCGCGCTCGCCTCTTCAGACATCATCCTGATCGGCAGCGATCTGCGACGGCTCGGCACATGCATCCGCCTCAGCAGGCTTTGCCGCCGGACATTGAAAACCAACGTCATCATCGGCCTCGGCTGGACCGTGGCGATCATCGCATTGGCGGGATTTGGCTTTCTTGGAAGCGCGGGAGCCGTCGTTGCTGCCCTCCTCCATAATTTCAGCACCCTGCTGGTGCTCGCGAATGCCGGACGGCTGATGCGATATGACGAGCAACTGACCGCATAAGTCAAGATCAACTTACGTGATCGCCGAGCCGGTGGATCATCTCGTAGCCGTCTTTCCGCACCAAGGCATTGATTTACATCGGTATTGGTACGAGTAGTACGATTTGAATCTGCATGCGGCTGGTGGTCCGCGGCCTGTTGAACAAGCAGATCGCCGCAGCCCTTCGCGTGAGCGAAGTCACGGTGAAAGTCCGGCGCAGCCAGGTCATGCGCAAGATGCAGGCAGGAACCCTCGCCGGCCTGATCAGGATTTCAGACAGACTCAGCGGATGCTTCTGAGAAGATCCTCCTGCGCTTAGGGTTGGGATTTCGTCTTATCGCGACAACAGTCCACAATGGTGATGTCCACCATGACGGGGTCGTCCAAATTGTCTATCTGTGGCGAGCGAGACTATCGGAGTGTTGGTGGAGCGGAGGCCGGTGCTCTCCCCGATTCTGCTGCTATCCTCATGCGCCGAGGTACAAGGCGACGATGAAAATGGCGGCAATCAAACAAATGACAGTCCAAGCGAGGATACGACCGATAAGTCTATTTCGCGCTACCTCCCGGCTTGAAACACCTGTTCGATGCTGATGATAGTGTCGTGTGGTCAAGGACCAGCTCCTTCAGCTTGCTATTGGCGGTCATCAAATCATCAAAGATCGAGACCGTATCCAATGCGATAACTTGTGAGCGAGGCTGTATGAAATCCAGGGCAATTGCGGCTGATAATTATAAGAAATTTATAATATTTTCTGGTTTTGGCCGTGACGGCTTCTTTCCATCTATTCCGCTTGATCGCCAATCGCGGCCAGGAACGTGCCTCTGGTCGAGCGAACAAGAAGATGGTTGAAGCTTATGGCTGCGCCGTGATGAGCCAGCACACCCGTCCGCCGTCGCGCGCCGCCAATATCTCCAGATTTCGCTCTTCAGATCTCGACCTGACTGCCCAGTTCGACCACGCGGTCGACAGGGAGCTTGAAGAAAGTCATTGGTGTTTCCGAGTTGCGCATCATCGCTGCGAAGAGCTTTTCCCGCCACACGGCCATCCCAGGCCTTTTTGACGGAACGAGCGTCTGACGGCTGAGGAAATAGCCAGCGGTCAGAGGATTGAAATGCGGCATGCGCTCGAAGATCGGCGCCAGCGCTAACGGCACATCGGGATGCTCCGCGAAGCCGTAGCGAATGATGACCCGAGTAAAGCCGCCGCCCAGATCTCTTGCCGCCAACCTTTCGACTTGCTCGACGACGGGTGTGAGTGTCGTCTCGATGGTGACGAGAAGCACGTTTTCGTGGAGCACAAGATTGTGCTTGAGGTTGTGAAGCAGCGCCGGAGGAACGCCTTCCCGGTTTGTTGTCAGATAAATGGCACTTGCCGGAACTCGAGTAACATTGGCGGTCGACTTGAGAAAGGTCTCGACGGGCATCGTGTCGGATGCGAGCCTGCGGTTGAGGAGCGCGCGCCCGCGTCGCCAGGTCGAGAAGATGATGATCAGTACGACGGCGATGGTGACCGGCAACCAACCGCCATCGGTGAACTTGGTGGCCGAGGCAGCGAAAAGGCCAAGGTCGAATATGAGTAGAATGGCGTATAGCGGTATGGCCCAGATGGGGTTCCAGCGCCAGACGCGAAAAATCATGAAGCCGATGATAAGTGTCGTCAGTACCATGGTCGCGGTCACGGCTAGGCCAAAGGCCGCGGCAAGAGCGCTCGAGCTACGGAAAGCAAGAACAAGCGCGATGACGGCAAGGAACAGCATGACGTTTACGGTCGGTGCGTAGATCTGCCCCCGCGCTTCAAACGAGGTGTGATGGATCCTGACGCGCGGCAGGTATCCAAGCTGAACGGCCTGCTGCGTCACCGAGAATGCACCGCTGATGATCGACTGGCTGGCAATGACGGTCGCGGCAGCAGCCAGAAAAAGGAGGGGGATCAGCAGTCCAACCGGGGCCATAAGGTAGAAGGGCGACTCAATTGCTGTGGGGTCTGCCAGTACAAGTGCGGACTGCCCGGCGTAGCAAAGTAACAGTGCGGGTAGCGCCAGCCACAGCCAGGCCCGTGCAATGGCCGAGCGCCCGAAGTGGCCCATATCCGCATAGAGCGCTTCTGCACCCGTGACAGCCAGCACAACGGTCCCGAGCGTAAAGAAGGCGCGGACGGGATCGGCCGCCAAAAATCCGAGCGCATAGGTCGGGCTTGCTGCCCGCAGCACGACCGGGTTGGCGACGACATGGACGGCACCGAGAATGCCTATCGTCAGGAACCAGATCGCCATCACCGGGCCGAACAGGCCTCCCACAAGCCCCGTCCCGAACCGCTGGATGGCAAACAGCCCGGCGATGATTACGATCGAAAGAGGGATAACATAGTCGGAGAAGCTGCTGTTGAGAAGCGTCAGGCCTTCGACCGCCGAGAGGATGGAGATCGCCGGCGTGATCACCGCGTCGCCATAGAATAGCGCCGTTGCGATCAGCGCGGCTCCTGCAATGTACGGCAATTCCCACGAGCGCTTCGCTACACGCTCCACAAGCGCAAGGAGAGCGAAGCTTCCGCCTTCACCACGGTTGTCCGCGCGCATGGTCACGAAGAGATATTTGACTGTGACGACGAGGATCAACGCCCAGACGAGCATCGAAAGCACGCCGAGCACATGAAATTGATCTAGTGGCAGGCGATGATGGCCAATGAAGCTTTCCCTGAATGCGTAGAGTGGACTGGTGCCGATATCGCCGAAGACAACACCGGTGGCGCCCAACATAAGTTTGAGCTTGGGCGACGCGGGTGGGTGCGGCTCGCTTTTCATTGTGTCCTCCGCAATGGCGACAAGTGGACCGCAGCGGAAACCACTCCCTTCGTGCGACCATCTCTTGAGGGTAATCAAAACACAACCCCAGCTCTCCAAACCGAACGCAAAGGTGGACGCCCGTCCCCAGGAGACGGACGAAGACAGATATTCCGGAAACGCAAGTTGCTGCAGCACGTTATCCAAAATCAGCCATCAAGGCGCAGTCGCTTCGGTAGATGGGGTCAGAGGAAGTACGACTCCAAATCGTACGCGGTTTTTGTCAACCAAAGACAACGTCCTTACCGTGGTGCCGACATCGATGGCGTCTCGGCCGAGCCGATCCAGCTTCGTGACGATCCAACCGGTCCATCGGCCGGGAAAAGCCACGGCGACGCCCAATGGCGGTACTGCCGGAAACACAAAGGAAAGCCGCCAAATGGAGGTATTTTGCCCCTTGTGTTCTTTCATTGAAGTAGCTAGCGGCCAAGCGGAATTCAAAACTCAGGATCGACAGGCACTTTTGACATCCCAACGGATGAGGGCAGCCTGATCCACTATTATTCCTTCGCGCCAGCTTGCTGACCGGTTCGAAATCGAGATTCGCAGGCGCGAGCATAAGCTGCCCATCGAAGAGAAATCCACAAAAGCCAATCCTTCTGCATACCCCGGCAGCCTTTCGGTCCTGTCAAGGCTCTCACATGGTCATTCCAGCCCAACTTTGTAGAGAAAGGTAACTCGCTAAAATCCAAACCTGAATAGGCCCAGCAAGCTTGCCTGGGGGTATTGCTCGTTCCTCGAAGTCGAAATAGGCGAAACTCTCCCTCTTTCCCAAGCTTCAAGATCAAGCGCAATCTTGTCAAAGTCGATTGCGAGATCGATGAGTGTCTCGCGATGCTGTTCATCACCCTCATCGCGGGCACGACGGAAATAGTAATCTGCCCTTTCGCGCATTTGGACAGCCGTCATCATGGACGCCCCCTAAACGGTTTCCGTAAGCGATCGCATATCAGTCTGGCAAGTTTCCTCCTATGATGTACGTCGATTTAGTATTCTACACCAGCGCCGCGAGCGCAAACACTCGGCGCTGACGGAGTTCAACCTGTCGCGCAGCGTTCTGGCGTATTTGAGAGCCGCGGTCGCGTTGCGTGTTGGCCTACTTGTTGACCGTCGATTACTCGCTGCGAGCGGCGCGTTTCACTTCCTAGTTCGTCAGGAAGATTTTCGAACCGTCAACACCCCGAGCATACGTGGAATTTGCGATTCTTGCCGCCCACGCACGAATGGACTGGTGTATACTCGGTTCGCTTGTCGTGGCCGCGAGCACTCCTCGGGCGGCGGGACGGCAATCATTGGGCAGGAGTTGAACCCATGGCCGGTGCTAATTCGAAGCTGCGACGGGACATCACACCGAAGCCGGATGCCGATCCGCTCCTGGGCTCGCCGCCATTGGAGGCTCCCGCTGTCGTTGGCTATCTTGCTTCGTTTGCAATAACGGCCCTCGCGACGTTTGTGGCTGTCGGTGTCGACCGCGAGGTGACGATCCCGAACCTCTCCCTCATTTTTGTAGTGCCGGTGATCATCACGGGTGTTGGCTTCGGCTTGGGGCCTTCACTCTTCTCGGCCGTGCTTGGTGCGCTCGCCTACAATTTCTTCCTGACTGAGCCTCGCTATTCACTGGCCGTCGACGACCCGGCAAACATCTGGGCGATCGGACTGCTTTTTGTCGTCGGACTTATCGTGAGTGGCGTTGCCTATACCTCCGGGCGAAGGGCGACCGATGCGGCACACTTGAGACGGCAGGCGATTGTGCTGCAAGGCTACAGCCGCGACGTCGTGGCGGCCGACAATACGGAGGCCATCATTTCAATCACGTCCCAAGCGCTTGCAGCGCTGTTCCAAGTTCCCGTCGCCGTGATATTCGTAACGGGGGGCGAGGTAGTTTCCGCCAATAGAGTTGGCGGCGTGGAGCCCCAGGAGGGCGAGTTGGAGGCGGCGCGATCATCGTTGACGACTGGAACCGCCGTGCGCGCCGGCATTTATCCGGCGTTGGACTCGCGCTTTGACTTTTGGCCCGTGATAACGGCGGTGGGCCAGGATGCTGTCATCGGGCTCGCATTCAACCCCGACGACCGTCCGTCGGAGCCAGATACATTAGTCGACATCGTTGCAGGTATCTTAGCGCTGGCGCTTTACCGTCGGCATTTCCCAGTCAGTCATAAGGTAGCGTCGCCTTAACGGCATTTAGTTCGGGAGCAGGACTCGGAGATGAATTTCAAGCCTCGATCGACGAGGCAATTTCACGCCAGGTCACCATGGCGCGTGCTCGAAGCTGCCGATGACCGGTGGCAGTCAGAATCCCTTCTTGAAAGAATGCTTGCCACCCGGATCCTGCAGTCCGGTCGGTTTTCCTGCACGCCATTTATTAGTCTATGAAATAAGTCCATGCAGTCTGATTGGGATTATGCATTTATCCGAAGGTGATACTCTCTGACCGAACGTCGGCCATTTTTGCTTCCCATCAGCCGGCCGGGAAGGAGATATCATGCAGATCACACGCAATGGCAGCCAGCCTTCGGGGAAAGGCCAGTCAGACTGGTTTACTGGCGCAGTCCGGGTCGATCCCCTGTTCGCCTCCAATGACGCACGGCGCGCCGCGGCGGGCCTGGTAACATTCGAACCGGGAGCCCGCACAGCGTGACACACGCATCCACTTGGCCAGACCCTGATCGTGACCGCCGGCCTTGGGCGGGTGCGGCGCGAGGGCGGTCCGATCGAAGAGATCCGGCCGGGCGACGTCGTATTCTTCGAGCCGGAGGAAAAGCATAGGCCCGGGGCGTCGCCGACGACTGCGATGACGCATATCGCGATCCATGAGCATCTGGACGGAAAGCTGGTGGATTGGATGGAGCACGTCAGCGACAGCCAGTACCTGGGTCAGCAGGAGGGTGCGTGATGCCGCATATCGTCATCAAGATGATCAGCGGCCGGCCAGAGACCCTCAAGCAGGAATTGGCGGCGCGGCTGACACAGACGGTTATGGATGTGCTGGGCGTGGGCGCAGCCAGTATTTCCGTGGCCATCGAAGACGTCGCGCAGGCCGACTGGATCGCCCGGGTGTACGTTCCCGACATCCAGGAGAACGCGACACAGATCTACAAGAAGCCCGGCTATGACCCGTTTGCGTAGCAATGTCCTTGCCGGGCTGTTCTCGGCCGGACTGGCGGGTTCACCAGAAGCGGCGGAGAAAGCCATGAACATCAGGATCGAAGCCGGCGATCAGGTGATCGAAGCTACACTCGAAGACAATGCGACCGCCAGAAGCTTCGCCGACCTGCTGCCGTTGAAGCTGACACTGACCGATTACGCCGCCACCGAAAAGATCAGCGATTTGCCGGAAAGGCTTGTCACTGACGGTGCGCCGCCCGGCATCACACCCGTCGTGGGAGACCTCACCTATTATGCCCCCTGGGGCAACCTCGCGATCTTCATTAAGAGCTTCCGCTATTCCGAAGGTCTGGTGAAACTCGGCCGGATCCGGAATGGTCTGGAGATCCTGCAGCAAACCGGCCCCCTCGAGGTAACCATTCAACAAGCGAAAGGTGAGGCACATGAGCTGGCTCGATGACGAGGTGAACAGGATCGCAGCGAGCGACGACCTGCACATCTCTCCCTTCAGAGATGACGGGGTTACCTACGGCACCCCCACGTGGATCTGGTCAGTCGTCGTCGACGGCGACCTTTACGTTTGCGCTTACAATGGCCAGGCGTCGCGCTGGTATAAGTCGGCCATGGGCCAGAAGGCGGGCCGCATCCAGGTGGCCGGCATGAACAAGAATGTTCGTTTCGAGCCGGTGGACGGCGTCATCAACGATGCGATCGATGCGGCCTACCGCGCCAAATACGCGAGCAGCCGCTACCTGGCGTCGATGATCGGTGACAGGGCCCGGAGCGCCATCGTGCGCATCCTTCCGCAAGACTGAGCGACAACAGGAGACAAGGCAATGCAGACACGTATGCTTGGACAGGGCCTGGAGGTCTCGGCGCTTTCGCTGGGCGCCATGGGCTACGGCAAGGCCCGGGAATTACCCGATCGCGCCGAGATGATCGCGCTGATCCGCGCCGCCGTCGAGCGCGGCATGGACTTCTTCGACACGGCCGAGGTGTACGGCCCCTGGACCAACGAAGAGATGGTCGGCGAAGCGCTGGCACCCCTCCGCGACGAGGTCAAGATCGCCACCAAGTTCGGCTGGGATATCGATCAGGAAACCGGCGAACACCGCGGCGGCGTCAACAGCAGGCCGGCGCAGATCCGCCGTTCGATCGAGGGCAGCCTGAAACGCCTGCGCACCGATCATATCGATCTCTACTACCAGCACCGCGTGGACCCCGAGGTGCCGATGGAAGACGTGGCGGGGACGGTGAAGGATCTGATTGCGGAGGGGAAGGTGCGCTGGTTTGGGCTGTCGGAGGCGGGAGCCGGCTCCATTCGCAAGGCTCATGCCGTCCAGCCCGTCGCTGCCTTGCAAAGCGAATACTCGCTTTGGACACGGGAACCCGAGGCAGAGATCCTGCCGACCCTGGAGGAACTGGGTATAGGCCTGGTTCCCTTCAGCCCGCTCGGCAAGGGCTTCTTGACGGGCAAGATCGATGTGGCGACTGAGCTGGATGCCTCTGACATGCGTAACAGCATCCCGCGCTTTGCGCCGGAGGCCCGCGAAGCCAACCAACGGCTCATCGACCTGATCCGGCGGATCGGCGATCGGCGAGGTGCGACGCCGGCACAGGTGGCGCTGGCCTGGCTGCTGGCGCAGAAACCATGGATCGTGCCCCTGTTCGGTACGCGCAAGCTGGAGCGCTTTGAGGAGAACATCGGGGCTCTGGACGTGACCCTGACCGCGGAGGATCTTGAAGAGATCGCGCAGGCTAATATCGCAATTCAGGGCGCCCGCTATCCGGAAGAGCATATGAAACGCGTCGGGCTCTAAAAGCCAAGGCGGGGGCTTCGGCCCTTGCTTTTCTGTCAAAGCGGAAGGCCGTCGACGATGTAGGCGCGTGACGTCGCCGTCTGGTGGCGGATTGGCCTCACCCAGTTCGGCGGTCCGGATGACCCGGGCCGTGGCGTCCTGCGCCCGGACTGCAGGAGCGCTAAGGGTCGCTATCGCCGCTGCGGCCACCAGGCACAGTGTGTTGAGTTTGATCCCATGCCTCACTTGTTGCGGTCGGCGAAGACGTCCTTGACCACTGGCATCGCTGAGAACACGCAGGGCCAGCCGGTATAGAAGGCCAGGTGCGCAAGCATCTCGGAGGCCTCGGCCTGCGTCAGGCCATTATCCATCGCCCGGTTGAGGTGGTAGGTGATCTGGGCCACCTGACCCGACGCCACCAGGGCAGCCACCGTGATCAGACTGCGGTCACGCGGTGCGAGATCCGGCCGGAGCCACAAGTCGCGGAACAAGACGTCACGGGTGTAATCGACGGCACCCTGCGATACCTCGCCGAAGTTAGCCTGCACCGCACTGGCGCGCTGGTTCTCCGAGGCCTCGTCGAGCCGCAGCAGCTGGACCGGCTCCTGCGGCAGCTGCTCGGCGCCGATGTCCCGCTCCGCAAAGATGTCCTTGACGACCTGAACCGCAAAGAAGGCGTTCGACCACCCGCTGTAGAAAGCGAGATGGGTGATGATTTCCGCAATTTCGGCCGGCTTTACACCATTTTCCAGCGCCAGGTTGAAGTAGTGGGACATACCGATCGTCTGAGCGCGCGCAATGAGCGCGGCAACCGTCACGACGCTGCGGTCGCGCGGCGAGAGCCCCGGCCGATTCCAGAGATCGCCAACGATGGTGTCGCGGGTGTAGTTGGCAAGGGCGGGCGAGACGGCGCGGACGTCGTCGTTGCTCAAGGCGCTATGGCCGGCAACAGGTGCTGTCATGGCAGAGCTTTCCTTCTATCGTCGTTATTGTCGCTTAAGCCGGGACGAGATCCGGCGATTCCGGCGCGGCTGTAGGCATGAGGCGATGCGCGATTTCGGCGACACGACGGCCGAGGTGGGCCGCGGTGCGCAGATCGCTTCCGATCGGGGCGACATCCGGTCCCTCGTCCATGTTGGACTGGGCCATGGCACCGAGCCAGCTGCCGAGGCGGTTCAGCTCATCCCCGCTGCCGGTGCTGCGGCTGTTGCCGGGCATGAGATCAAGGCCGATCCAGATCATGCCGTGCTGGGCCGCAAACAGGGCCATCGAGACCAGCGAATTGAGCTTGTCGCCGCTGTGAGCGCCGGAGTTGGTGAAGCCGGCTGCGACCTTGTCGCGCCACGTCTGGGGCGTCCAGGCCGTCTTGGTCGCGTCTTCCATGAACTGCTTGAACCGGGCGCTCACCAGGCCGTTGTAGGTGGGCGACCCAAAAATGATGGCGTCACTCGCTTCCAGCACGTCCCAGGCGACCGGCCCGTCACCCAGGGCTATCAGGACCGCTTCGGCTCCGGTCACCTCGGCGACGCCTTCAGCTACTGCCTGAGCAAGCCTGGCGGTATGGCCAAAGCCGCTGTCAAAGACAATCGATACGCGCATGTGTGCTGTCCTCTTCGCGCAACCTGGTGATCCTTTGTGAGGTGAAGATAAACCTCGCCATTTGTTTCGATTAGACGGTAATATGTCATTGAACTTATATTGAGGATCAATAAATGCAGCGAGAAGAACTGGGCGACCTGCTGGCCTTCATGGTGGTTGCGGAAGAGAAAAGCTTTACCAAGGCCGCCGCCCGCCTGGGCATGTCCCAGTCGTCGCTGAGCCTGATCATAAAGCGTCTGGAAAGCCGGCTGGGCATTCGTTTGCTCACGCGGACCACACGCAGTGTCGCGCCTACCAATGCTGGCGAACAGCTTCTATTCGCGCTAGGCCCGGCATTCGGTGCGATTGATGCGCAGCTTTCAAGGCTGAGCGACTTCCGGGACAAGCCTGCGGGCAATTTCCGGATCACAGCCGGGCAGCATGCCATCGACACGATCCTGTGGCCGAAACTGTCGAAGCTGCTGGTGGAGTATCCGGACATTAAAGTCGAACTCAACGCGGAATCCGCCCTCACCGATATCGTGGCCGAGCGTTTCGACGCCGGGGTGCGGCTGGGTGACCAGGTGGAAAAGGATATGATTGCGGTCCGGATCGGGCCGCCCGCCCGGATGATCGTGGTGGCCGCACCGTCGTGTTTCCAGGACCAGCCGCGACCTTCCACGCCGCAGGAGCTGGCCGCACATCGCTGCATCAACCTGCGTCTGCCGAGCTATGGCGGATTTTATGCCTGGGAATTCTCACGCGACGGGCACGACGTGCGCGTCAGGGTAGATGGACAGGTTGCTTTCAACGGGGTGCCCCAGCTGGTCCGGGCGACCCTGGACGGCTTCGGGCTTGCGTTTATCCATGAGGACACGGTTCGGCAATATCTGGACAATGGCCAGCTTGTTCAGGTGCTGGCGGAGTGGACCCCACCGTTCCCAGGGTACCACCTCTACTACCCGTCACGGCGCCACCCCTCGCCTGCCTTCACCATGCTGGTGGACGCGCTACGCCATTATGACTGACCAAGGCCGGAAACCGAATTAGCTTCCGCCCCTCGCCTAGAACAGACACGAACCGACGTTCCACCAATACATAACTTACAGTCTCAAAACGCTTCAGCTGCGGGCCCCACCGGAGCACGATTTTTTCAATAGCCCATGCGAGGGTGAAACCTGAATGCATCGACAAATGTCGAGAACGCGGGGGAATGATTTCGCTTGTTGGGATAGTAGAGATGGTAGCCTTGGAAGGTCGGGCACCAGTCCTTGATGACCTCTCGCAGACTGCCGTCGTCGATATATCCGCGAATGAGATCGGTCGGCGCGTAAGCAATACCCATCCCGTCGAGAGCGGCATCGATTGCTGAGCCAATATTGCTATAAACCAGCTGGCCATCGACGCGGACGCTGAACTCACGCCCGTCCTCCTGGAATTCCCAGGCGTAGAGGCCACCCGATGTGGGAAGCCGCAGGTTGACGCAATTGTGCGCCGTGAGATCCTGCGGGCTCTCCGGTACCGAATATCGACCGAAATATTCTGGCGACCCAACTACGGAATAGCTGACATCAGGACCAATACGAACCGCGACCATGTCTCGGGCGATTGCCTCGCCCAGCCGCACCCCGGCGTCGAACTGGCGCTCAACGATATTGGTGAACCCGTTGTCAACGATGAGTTCAACCTGAATGTCCGCGTATTCTCGCAGGAACGTCTTTAGCCTTTTTCGAAACACCAACTCGATGGCATCATCGGGACAGACGATCCGGACATGGCCAGAAGGCTTGTCGCTGAGCGCCTTCAGCGCTGCAATCTCGGCATTGATCCCCTCGAAATGATGCTCGATACTCTGCACTAGCCTCTGCCCCATGGCAGTCGGCGCGACATCGCGGGTCGTGCGCGCCAGTAGACGCACACCGAGCCTCTCCTCAAGCGCTCGGATGGTGTGACTAAGCGCAGATCGCGTCACCCCAAGCTTGACTGCCGCGCGCGTAAAGCTGCGTTCTCTCGCCACCTCAAGAAAGGCCCGCATCTCGGTAAATTCATCTCGACGCATTGTTGAATCTCTCTCATCACGACATGCAGTTTATGCCGTCTAGTGACACGACTTCAACACCGTTATCTAGTCTCGCAACGAGAGCGAGTACGACATGACTGAACTGACCGTAGAAGATGGATTTGAGGGCCTGCATCAGAGAACGCCATGGAGCGCCGTCACCTGCCTGTCGCTCCTGACTTTCCTTCTGGTGAGCCTGGAATTCATGCCTGTCAGCCTTCTGACGCCGATTGCGCAGGACTTGTCGATCACGGAAGGTCAGGCAGGACTGGCAATCGCGGTCTCGGGCTTCTTTGCAGTTGTGACCAGCCTGTTCGGAAACAGGGTTTTGGGCCAACTGGACCGGAAAACGGTCGTCCTTTTCTACACGTCCATCCTGACGCTCTCCAGCCTCACGGTCGCCCTTGCCCCAAGCTACCTCATCTTCCTGGCAGGGAGAGCCATGGTGGGTATGGCGATCGGCGGCTTCTGGTCACTGTCGACCGCCATTCTCGCGCGTCTCGCATCTGGCCGCGATCTTCCCAGGGCGATTGCGCTGCTTCAGGGCGGAACGGCAATGGCAATCGTGGCCGCCGCACCGTTGGGCAGTTTTCTCGGCAGCCTCATTGGTTGGCGCAATACGTTTCTCGTCACTGTCCCTATCGGCCTCGCGGCGCTGGTATGGCAAAAGACTGTCCTGCCGAACATGCCGTGTGCCAAGGCTGCATCCGTTGGGACAATGTTCAGATTGCTACGCAACCGAACCTTCGCGATCGGCATGGCGGCGACTGCGCTGACGTTCATCGGCATGAATTCGCTCTCGATCTACCTGAGGCCGTTCCTCGAGCATGTGACCCGGCTCGATATCAACACACTGTCCATCGCACTGCTCGGCCTGGGTGCGGGCGGACTGGCCGGACTGTTCGCGATCGGGTTTGTGCTCCGTCGGCATTTCGGTGTCGCTCTTGTCGGCATGCCCGTCGTCCTTGCCGTCATCGCCCTCCTCCTGATCGCAGCCGGACCATTCCAGTGGCTGACGGCAGCCTTGCTCGTTCTCTGGGGTATCGTGTCGACACCGGTGCCCGTCGCCTGGAATACTTGGATGGCACGTATCATCCCGGACGATCTCGAAGCCGGCGGCGGCCTGCAGGTCGCCCTGATCCAGCTCGCCATAGCAGGCGGCGCGTCCGCAGGCGGCGTCCTGTTCGATACCGTCGGATGGTGGAGCGCCTTTGCCCTCTCCGCAATCTTGCTCGTCGGGTCGGCGGTTCTGGCCGCCCTCGCCCGGCCTCACAACTGACTCCTCACACTCAAAGACTGGAAACCGTCATGTCACATGGAATCGAAGACAAGGTCGTCGTCATCACCGGGGCCAGCAGCGGCCTCGGCGAGGCAACCGCACGCCATCTCGCCGAGCGCGGCGCGACCGTGGTCATCGGCGCGCGGCGGGTCGACCGTATCAAGGCTTTGGCTGCAGAACTTATTGCGACGGGCTCCGAGGTCGTTGCGGTGGAGACTGACGTGACCGACCGGGATCAGGTCAAGACACTCGTCGATACCGCTGTCGAACGGTTCGGACGAATTGACGTCCTGCTCAACAACGCCGGCCTCATGCCGCTTGCACCACTTGAGCGTTTGAAAATCGACGAATGGGACCGCATGATCGACGTCAATATCAAGGGCGTGCTCTATGGTATTGCTGCGGCCCTCCCTCACATGAAGGCCCGGAAGTCAGGACACATCATCAACGTGTCCTCGGTATACGGCCATGTCGTCGATCCGGGTGCGACCGTCTATTGCGCCACAAAACATGCCGTCCGCGCCTTGTCCGAGGGCCTGCGCAAGGAGGTGAAGCCCTACAACATCCGGACGACGATCATCTCGCCCGGCGCGGTCAGCACCGAACTCCTCGATCATATCAGCGAAAAGGATATCCAGACGGGCACCAGAGATTTCGTCAGCAAGATCGCCATCGGACCAGGTACATTCGCCCGGAGCGTCGCGTTCGCCATCAGCGAGCCTGATGACGTCGATATCAACGAAATCCTCTTCCGGCCCACAGCACAGCCGGTCTGACGGAACCGCCATGTCTCGTCCGATCAGCCGACGACAAGTTCTGGGCACGGCGCTGGCGGCTGCGGCAGTTCCGCGTGTGGCCATTGCACAGCAGACGCGCGATCGAAACAACCAAGACCCGACCGACGTTCGCATCAGGTTGAAGTTCAATGGCTTGGTGCTGACAGCGACACTTTACGAGAACCCCTCGGCGCGCGACCTTGCGTCGATGCTTCCGCTCGATCTGAGGATCGAGGACTTCGGAGGCAACGAGAAGATCGTTCGCCTACCTCGCAAACTTACCGAGGAAGCGAGCGGCCCGTTCACCAACGAGAGGTCCGGCGACCTCTGCTACTTCAAGCCCTGGGGCAACCTGGCTCTTTTCTATGCGGACTATCGCTGGGACGGGCTGATCCGTCTTGGCCGGTTTGACAACAGTTTCGACGCGCTGCTGGTACGCGGCGAGTATCCCGTTCGTATCGAACGGATTTGACAGATCCTCTACCTCCGGCCCACCCAACAAAGGACATTTCGATGAACCGTTTCAAGATCTTGGCTGCAGCAATGACGCTGGCGTTCACCTCCCCGGCGTTCGCCAGCGATTCAAAGTCTCCGATCATCGGCGCCTGGCGCATGACCGCACTGGAGGTCGGCGCTGCGGGCAATCTTCAGGCCATTCCGTATTCAGGCCAGCTTGTATTCACCCAAGCAGGCACCCTGTCGGTGCAGGCGATGAATCCCGATGCGAATGCCGCGGACACGCCCTACACCACGAAAGCATACGAGGCCTATTACGGCCCCGTTGAGATCGACGATGCCAAGAACATATTCGCGATCACCGTGGAGTCCTCCCTGGTCCGCGACCTGATCGGTCAGAGACTTGAGCGCAAGTTCGAGGTCACAGGTGACAAGCTGGTGATTTCCCCGGTCGATGCTGCAGAAGGTTGGCGCGTCAGCTACGACCGCTTCTGAAAGCTCGAGCCCTGCAGACGTTCTTCAGGAACCACCGTGTCTGTTCAAATAAATTGCCCGCCCGGGATGAGGCGGGCAATTCATATTGAGGTCCCGTAACCTTGCAGGCCTAGCTGACCCCGTCGATGATGAAGGAGCGATAGTCTGCGCCCAGGAACCTATGCTTCACGGCCGCCTGGTATTCGGGGTTGTCATAGAAGGCGCGAGCTGCCTCCATGCTCGGGAAGCTGGCCATGACGACACCTTCGGGAGCAGCGCCCTCGAGTGGATCCAGAGCGCCGTAGGCGGCGAGCACGGTCGCTCCCGATTCACCGAGCAGTGGCGTCACCAGTTCGGCATAAATCTGCAGTTCAGCGGCGTTCCGACTGCGCTCCCGAATGAAAATTGCATAGGCGGTCATACTAAAATCTCCTTGAGAGTGGCGCCACGATCAGTTGCGAATGACGACCTTACCGAAGACATTTCGGCTTCCAAGGCGCTCATAGGCCGAGTGGGCGTCCTCGAACGCAAAGACGCTGTCGATCACCGGACGGATCTGGTGGGCGGCAACGGCACGGTTCATCTCCTCCAGGTCGCTGCGATTGCCGACACTGATAACCTTGTAGGTCGCTTGGCTGAAGAATAGTTTCATGACGTCGATCGCTTCCCCTTCCATGCCGAGCGCGCCGACGATCGAGACCTGGCCGCCTTCGCGGATCGAGCGAACGGACTGGGCAATGGTTGCCGGTCCGCCCACCTCGACGATACGGTCGGCCCCCAGGCCACCCGTCAAATCACGCACCGCTTGGTGCCAGTCCGGTGTCTCGCGGTAGTTGATGAGCGCGTCCGCACCGAGTGCCGTGAGCTTCTCGAACTTGTCACTGGACGACGTGGTAGCGATGACGCGCGCACCCAATGCCTTTGCAAACTGGATCGCGGAGATGGAAACGCCGCCCGTCCCAAGCGTCAGAACCGTGTCGCCAGGCCCGACACCCGAAACGGCCGACCATGCGGTCAGGGCGGCGCAAGGTAACGCGGATGCTTCCTCAAAGGTCAGATGATCGGGAACGGAGGTCAAAGCTTCCGCGCTGATCAAAAGGTATTCCGTCAACCAGCCATCCTGCTCCATCTGGTACTGCTCGCGGTGGGGTGGGATGCGCCCTCCGAACCAGTTCGTGAAGAAGCTGCTCATCACGCGGTCGCCAACGGCAAACCGCCGGACCCCGTCGCCGACAGCTTCGATGATACCTGCCCCATCCGATAGTGGCACATGGTTCTGCACGATGCCGAAGGGATAGTGCCCCTGCGCAATGATAATGTCGCGGTAGTTCAGCGAACTGGCCTGGACACGAACCAGAACCTGACCGGAACCGACCTCCGGAAGAGCTTCTTCTCGGACCTTCAGAGTGCTCATGTCGCCTACTTTTGTGTGGCGGTAAACTTTCATCTTCAACTCCATGTTTGACTGTGAGCCAACGTAGCACTGAGATTTCGGATGAATAATGCCGCGCAGTCTGCTATTTATATCCGATCGTCCAAATCTGGAGCTGTCATGAACCCGTTCGATGAAATCATCCACCAGATGCAGGTCGAGACATCGCTATACGCTCGTCTGCATCTCGGCGCGCCTTGGGGCATCCGGTTCCACACTGGCGAGCACGCTCGACTGGTCGTCATATCCGGAAGCGACTGCTTTCTGCGCTGGGAGGGGATAACCGATCCCGTCAGGCTGACCCCTGGCACCTGCATGATTGTGCAGCCACAGGTCACCTTCGATCTGTCGGATGTGCCTGATCAGCGTGTGATCGCCTGTGAAACACTGGTGGCGTCGGAAACGCACGGCGCGGTGACATACGGCGGAAGCGGCTTGCAAACCGAGATCGTCTCAGCTCGCTTTTCGTTTGATGCGGTCGCGGCCGAGCCTCTGTTTCGCTCCATACCGGCTCTGGTTCATTTCCCGCTGAACGAAACGCATTCCGCTTTGATCAAGGCGACCCTCGATCTCATTGGATTGGAGACCAATGCCGGTGAGCATGGTTCAGGGTTTGTGGTCGATCGCCTGGTCAACACACTGTTCGTGCAGGCGCTGCGTGCGCTGTGCAGCAACGACACGGGCAAGACGAGTTGTTGGCTAGCAGGCCTCGGCGACCGGCGGCTGGCGCGCACGATCCACGCTGTCCACTCTGATCTCGCCCGCCGGTGGACCGTCGAAGACATGGCACAGGAGGCGGGGCTTTCGCGTTCGAGCTTTGCGGCGCTATTCAAATCGGTGGTCGGTGAAGCGCCGCTGGATTACCTCACGGGATGGCGTGTCTACCGGGTCAAGATGCTGCTGACCGGAACGGACGAAAGCCTCCTGCGCATCGCCAACCTGGTCGGCTACGACAGCGACTTGTCGCTAAGCCGGGTGTTCAAGCGCAGAACCGGGGTTGCGCCGGGCAGATGGCGGCAGGTGATGAAATACAAGGGCACGGTTCGTCTGGAACGTGTCCCGATCGATGCAGAATTAGAAGTTGCGTGATCTCATTACGTTGCACCGGGATATTTCACTGGAGGTCTGAAGGATTTTCCAGGCAAGTTGGTAGATTGACCCTGTCACAGCGTCTGACGCATGGAGAAAGGAGCATTGTATTCAAATATCCCTAGGCTTCGCCTTGAACGGAATCGAA
>UBXG01000031.1 GCA_900469475.1 Hyphomicrobiales bacterium
CTGGTAGAGCAAGTCCGCGCACGGCTGCGCCTGTTTGTTCGCAACAAATCGACCATGCGTATCGAAGCGGTTGCCATGTCTGCGCGATCTTGCCAGGGCGTATCCCGGCCGAGAGTCGTTACGGCAACGACATGGCGAATGCCGTGCCGCTGGGTAGCATCGGCTGCAGGTCGTGAGAATTCGACCGTTGCAGCTTCGGATGTTTCCTGCCGTGTCGGCGGGCAGAGCCAGAAGACGGCGGATGCCCCCTCGAAAGCCTTGTATACGACTGATGCGTCGGAATGCGAGCCATGCGTAAGTTCAGACGCCATTCAGCATCATCGACTTTCTCACCGCCGCGGAATGAAACGTCCACGGTTGGGGGTGAAGAGGATTTCGGCTTGAGGACGGGAGCCTCCATCCTGATGCTGGTCTGCCTCCTGTCGGCCCCTCCAGATCTCGGTGCGCCGATCCGCTAACCGGCCCCAGCGCCTCAGAGAAGTGAGCTGGCGTTGCCGGGCGCGCCGGCTACGGCTCGGCCATTGCGTTCAGCGTCGCCCTGCACACGTCATGTTGCAGGAACCAGCCGCATTGGCTGCCCACCCAGTTTATTCGCGAGTTTTTCCTGAATGAGCACCGCCGAGGGGAGCGGGCGCCACGCGACTTCGAAGAAATCGATCAGACCGTTTTCGTCCAGGTGAATATGTTCGTTTCCTTTGACCGTGATCCCGTCGCATTGGATGGTGAAGAACACGGCGACGTCTCGATCAGAGGCAAACGTCAAGTCAACGTCGAGGCTGTCTATCGTGGCAAGCAGACCAGACAGGATTTTGACGACCGTCTCCTTCCCTTCGAAAGGATCCGGGAAAACAGGGCTTTGCAGTATGACGCTCTCAGACAGGTGCTCTGCGAGCTTCGTGGTTTCCTTGCCACTCATGGCCTTGAAGTAAGCTTCGACGTGATGGGTGTTCATTTCATCATCTCACACTGGTTGCATTGTTCTTCGCCCAAATCGACTATCGGCAACTCCTGGAAGTTGACGAATAAGGACCCGGGGCATTGATGGGAGCATCGCGATTGTCACCGCGCGCTCGTTTACACCGCCAATATGAGCTTAGGAGGAAGCCACTGGTATCGGGGCGCTCGGCAGGATAGTGTTGACATTATGTCCACGCCCCTTGACGGCATATCCCTATCCCAGCTCCGATGCTTCATTGCCGTGATCGATGCCGGATCATTCGTTGGCGCCGCCCGCCAACTGGCACTGACGACCTCCGGAGTTTCAAAAACGATTTCGCGGCTGGAGGCCGTTTACGGACTGCGTCTCTTGCATCGCTCAACCCACTCGATCTCACCGACTGACGCCGGTGAGCAGTTGATCGGACCTGCGCGCGACGTGCTGAACGGAGCCGCGAACATCGATGCCATCCTGACGCATGCGAGTAAGGGCGCCGCAGCGGGAAACGTCAGGATCGGCGCGTCTCCCGCCTTTGTTCGCCGCTGCCTCGTGCCACTTCTACCGGCATTCAAAGAACAGCATCCCGACATCGCTCTCGATTTGCGGGCGAGCGACGTGATCGTCGACCTTGCAGAAGTCGGGCTGGACCTTGCGATCCGCAGCGGGCGGCTTGACGGGTTGCTCGGCCACGTTCGTCTGCCGTGGTTCGAATTCGATTGGGTCGTATGCGCGTCGCTTGGCTACGTGGAGCGGTATGGGGCACCTCGGACGCCATCCGACCTTGCCACACATGACCTGATCGGTTTCCGCAACACCCGCACCGGGTTGGTCGAACACTGGCGGCTCCGCGCCGATAGTTTTCCACGGTCGCCACCCTGGCATTTCATTACCGACGATGCTGAATCCGCTCTGTTGGCCGCGGAGAATGGCGTGGGAATTATGTGGGGGCCAAGGTGGCTGGCGGCCGATGCCCTCGCCTCGGGAACGGTAATCGAGGTGTTGCCGGACTGGCGCGGCAACAAAATGCCAATGTCCATCCTGCGACGTGAACAGACCCTGCTTCCAACCCGAGTGCGAGCGGTAATGGAGTTTCTCCACGATCAGACGGCGGCCTTTAAAGAGAGGTAGCGACCGGCGTGTGTCCGAGTGCTCGACCAGCATCGGTCGACACCGCTGATCGTGACGATCTTCCCGCTCCCGGTCATGAGGTCTTCGCTCGAGAGACCATTCGCGACCAGGTCGACCGCGGCGTCACCAATGTTTGTAATCTCAAGCTGCCACACTGGAAGCGGTGGTTCGGTGTCGAGAACCGCTGTCTCTGTCACCAGCTTTGCCGAGCCGGATCCGGCAAGCCAGAAAGAAGGCGGCAACGTCCCGAACACCTGGTTCGCACGCGATGAGGTCAAACCCATTCATGGCAAGGCCGTGCCAGTGCTGCTGCTGACCAGGGAAGAGACCGCTGTCTGGATGACGGCGCCATGGGAGGAGGCAAAAGAGCTGGCCCGCCCATTGCCGGATGACGCACTGACCGTCACCTCCCAAGAGCCCTATGGCTCGACCATTGTTACCAAGGAAGGTGAGCTGGTCAGTCCATCAGGCTTGCTGTAACGAGCGACGTTTCGACAACTCAATGCGGCGGCGCCTGTTCGGACAAGAGGAGCTCGTGCACGGCCGCATCCACGATTTCCTTCAACCTACGCCAACCGTAAAGGTCACGTTCGCTCACCCGCTCCTGGATAGCAGCCAGCATCCACCCCGCTGCAGCTGCGTCGTCGGCGTTCTTATGGCTGTTGAAGCGTTTTAGACATGCCTCGATCCGCGGGCGAGCCGAACCGCGGTCACGATCTATCGTCTCTATCAGTGAACGTGCCTCGCGGTAGGTCTTCGCTATACGCTGCTTACCCTCCACTCCGCTCTCGACGATTTTCCTGACGGCAAAGAGCAGAGCCATCAGCAAGTCGGTCGTTTCCTCGGCACCACTTCATACACCTCCTGCGCCTTCGCTCGCGTTTTGCCCTGCGAGGCCGCGGACGCTACCTTTGGTTCGTTCAAAATCACCGTTCCCTTGGTCCGTGGCACCTGAATTGCGCGCGCCAGTTATCGATTATTTGTTCTACGACCCGGAATGGATCAGGACAAAATGTGATGAGATTAGATGGCAGCGGCGATAACTTCACCGCTGCCACAGATACGATCACTCAACCGGCTTGATCGAGGCGATGATCGCCTTGACTTCAGCATCGTGCTTATCTTCCTCGCCCTTATCTCCCCAGTACGTCACGATGAGAGCGTTGTCAGCGCTCACCTGCGCGATTAGCAAGCCGACGCTAACGGGACCGTCTTCATCCTTGCCATCCCATTCCAGGGTGGCCATCTGCATACCGTTGACGTCGGTTGCAGGCGTCTCCTTTTGGGTAGACGGGTCGATCGTCACTTTGTTTTTTGCGAGAAAATCGATTGCACCGGTAACAACTTTCTCCATGGATTTGCCGCTGGCGACCTCGACCGAAAGGTAGACCGCGGAATCGTCGGAGGTTCCCTGGACGCCACCGTCGGTTTCCTCCGGCTTCCAGCTATCCGGAATGGTGATACTTGCGACGGGCTTGTCACTGGGAAATGTCAAGGTCGCGGCCTGCGCCGCGAAAGGAGACGCTAATACAAGCAAGGCCAATGCAAAGATTTTCTTCATGGTAGAATCCTTGGAACTTAAAACCGATATACAGGACGGCCATGGGACTTCTAAATACAATATATTAAGATCGTAACCACTTGGCGGACAAAGGAACAAATTTAAAGGTAATAATTGGAACCGAGATATTCTGTGTTCCCGGAATGTTCAATCGCAGATCAATCTTTAGTCGCAGACCTCATCTTCATATCGATAGTTGTGCAGCGGTATTAGGCCTCGGATGTAAAATTACTTACGAAATGCGGCCCCAATTTCCATTTCGCGATAGCAGGGTGTTAGTGAAACATAGCAGGAAATCTCACTGGCCTGTCCACCTCTCACCGAAGTAACCTCAGAGGGAAGCGGCCGATTACGATCTCGACCTTAGTTAACAGCGCGCGGAGGCAATAAGGGAACCCCAAGGATCCGAGAAGCCGCTCGTACTGATACACGAACTGGGGTGGCAGCCGCAGATTCGAGGTTGGCGCTTGGCCTCGTCCTCCGCGTCGTCACCGAGCAAAGCAAGTAAGCGCGGTGACCTCAACGAATGCAGCGCAAGAAGGCGGTAGATATTTTAAAACTCTTCCCAGTTATCCTGCGAAGGGGCAGCGGCGCCGTAGCTCTTGGCGATATCGGCGACCATCTGCCGGGCGGGCGAAGCGACGGGTCGGTGCGCGGGTGGGCTCTTGGCGGCGTTCACCGCATTTGCCAGGCCCGGGCGCGGTACAGCGCGGGGTGCAACTGTCGGCCGGGGCGCGGAGACGGAGACCGCTTCTGCCGAACCGGAAGCACTCGCTGCAGCACGGGCAGTTCCGCCACCGAGATTGAACTGCGCGATCAGTTCGCGAAGACGTCCGGCTTCTCCGGCAAGCGTAGCGCCGGCGGCATTGGTTTCCTCCACCATGGCCGCGTTCTGCTGTGTGACCTGGTCCATCTGGTTGACGGCCGTGTTGACTTCGCCAAGTCCCGTGGACTGCTCGCGCGCCGAGGTGGCGATCGCGTCCATGTGCTGGTTGATGGTGACGATGTACTGCTCGATCGTCTTCAGCGAATCCCCGGTCGCCCGCACCAGTTTCACGCCGCTTTCCACTTCCGATGTCGAGTTGCTGATCAGGCCCTTGATTTCCTTGGCAGCCTTCGCGGAGCGCTGCGCCAGTTCGCGGACTTCCTGAGCGACGACGGCGAAACCGCGCCCGGCTTCACCGGCACGGGCAGCTTCGACGCCGGCGTTCAGCGCCAGCAGGTTCGTCTGGAAGGCGATCTCGTCGATGACGCCGATGATGTTGGAGATCTGCGTCGAGGAGGCTTCGATCCGCTCGATGGCATCGACGGCATTGGCGACAACGGTTCCAGACTGCGCAGCACTGGAATTGGCCTGGATGGCGATCGTCCGGGCCTCATCGACGCGTCTGGAGGAGTTGGTGACATTGACGGTGATCTGGTCCAGAGCGGCAGCCGTTTCCTCCAGCGAGGCAGCCTGCTGCTCCGTGCGGCGCGACAGGTCGTCGGCGCTCTGGCTGATCTCGCGCGAACCGCTGTCGATGGCATTGGTTGCCTGGGCGACCGAGCGAAGCGTCTCGGCCAGCTGTGCCACGGCACCGTTGAGATCGTGGCGCAGGGCTTCGAAATCAGGTGCGAAGGACTCGGTAAGCTCGAAGGAAAGATCGCCCGCCGCAAGGCGCTTCAGGCCGGATGCAAGGCCCGACGTTGCTTCCTGCAGGCGGCGCTGGGCAGCTGCCTCGGCCTCCGCGGTCAGCCGCTGACGGTCAGCTTCGGTCTTGATGCGGTTGGCTTCCGCCTCCGCTTCCAGGCGCTTGTTGTCGATCGTCGCCTGCCGGAAGATTTCGACGGCAATCGCCATGGCGCCGATTTCGTCGCGCCGCCCCAAGGAGGGAACCTCGGTTGTCGTATCACCTTTTGCCAACCGGGTCATGAAACTGGTCATGTCCTTAATCGGACGCACGACGCGGAAGGAAATCGTCACGACGGCGAAGAGACCGAGTACGGCTGTGATCGAAAGCCCAATGTAGGCCGTGTTCTCAGTTGACGAAATCGTCTGCTGGCTCGCGGCGCCCTCGTCCTTTACATTCTGAGAAAGATCATCCACTGCAGCCTGAATATCGTTCGACGCCTGCGTGTAGGCTTTGAAAGAGTCGCCATAGAACAATGCCAATGCCATATCCTGCTGATCGGCCTGTTTGGCGCCAAGTGCCTTACTCCATAGCGCCTGCGACGCAGCCCACGAGGCGGCAAACTTGCCGTAGAGTTGCCTGTCGCCCTCATCGATCATCAAGGGTTCATATTTAGCCCGGTCGTCGGCAACATCCTGCTCTGCCTTGGCAAGCGCACCGGCAAGGTCGACTGCATGGTCCTTACTCGACGTCAGCAAAGCACCCTGCGCAATCCTCACATCGCCAATGTCGGCATTCAATTGTCCAAGAGCAATGAACGACGGCACGCGTTTGGCGACGATCTGCGTTGAACCTCGATCTATGGATTGCAGAGATATGATAGAATAAGCGCCCTGCCCGATAACGACGGCCAGGATAAGACAGAGCAGCAAAGTGATCAGAAACCCGATGGATAAACGCTTCATACAAGGAGCTCCCAATTATTGACACTGGGCCGCGCTTCATCGGCCGCAAGAAAAACATTGCTCATGCACAGGCAATAAGTATATTTTTGCCAAGCCAAACCAAATAGATCCATTTTACTTACTATTCGCACAATGGAAGATGCTAAAAAGCACTTCCATCATCGGAAAATATTGCACTGGACCTCAGATAATCGAGATTGCAGTAAAATACTTAATGAACTGCGAATGCCCTTAACGGGTTATTTCTTAAATGGAACATCCACGGCGGGCGTTACCACGGTGTTCTTGTGCATGGCCATTACGTTGAAGCAGTCCCCTTACAGGTGAGGGATCATACTAACGGGCGGCAACCGCAGAAGCGCTAGAACGGCCATCCAGTCCCAATACCGCGTCTCTCACCACTTAGGCACAGCGGGAGCGCAAGGATCAGTAGAACGGCAGCGCCCGCCGTCGCAGCGTTTCCAAAGAGATTCGTCGCGACGGCACCTAAACCCGCTCCTACCAGGAAACTTAGGGACACGGCTCCGAACTTCTTCGATTGCTCTAGCGCGCGTCCGCTTTA
>UBXG01000018.1 GCA_900469475.1 Hyphomicrobiales bacterium
CGATCCGCGCACCAAGGCTGGTTCATGGCGCTCCTGGGGTATCGCGTTGCGATTGCCGCCGACGACATTTGTGTCGACAGCGCTTTACCATTCCCGATCTCGGACGATCAGTGGCGACAGCCACTATTGACAAGCTGCCCCGCATATCCCTTGATGCGCTATCCGAGATAACAGACAGATGTCCACAATATCGGATCCTAAAGCCATTGACCAAGGGGAACAACCATGAGCATTCCTTTTCGCGCCGGCCTGATATCGCTGGTCGCCGCCGCCTTCCTCTCTTCCACGCCCGTTCTCGCCGACGGCAGCAAGCTCGATGAGGTGCTTGCGCGCGGCCACCTCGTTCTTGGAACCGGCAGCACGAACGCCCCGTGGCACTTCAAAAGCGCCGATGACAAGCTGCAGGGTTTCGATGTCGACATGGGCCACATCATTGCCAAGGCCCTCTTTGGCGATCCCGACAAGATCGAATATGTCAATCAATCGTCTGACGCCCGTATTCCGAACATCACTACGGGCAAAGTCGATATTACCTGCCAGTTCATGACGGTTACTGGCGAACGCGCCCAGCAGGTTGCCTTCACCATTCCCTATTATCGCGAAGGCGTGGGCCTGATGCTGAAGGCGGATGGGCAATATGCGGATTATGGTGCGCTAAAGGCGGCGGGCTCCTCCGTCACCGTTTCGGTTCTTCAAAACGTCTACGCGGAATCCATGGTTCACGCCGCCCTGCCCGACGCGAAGGTCGACCAGTATGAGTCCGTCGATCTCATCTATCAGGCATTGGAATCAGGACGCGCCGATGCCGTCGCCACCGATCAGTCGTCGCTCGCCTGGTATATGACGCAGAACCCCGGCCGCTATAAGGATGCAGGCTTTGGATGGAACCCACAGACCTACGCCTGCGCCGTCAAGCGGGGCGATCAGGACTGGCTGAATTTCGTCAATACCGCTCTGCATGAAGCCATGACCGGCGTCGAATTCGATAGCTACGCCAAGTCATACAAGACCTGGTTCGGCAAAGACCTCGCCCCGCCGCAGATCGGCTTTCCGGTCGAATACAAGTAACAGCATAGCGGAGCGGGTATTCCCCGCTCCGCCAGCCTGAAAAGGGATAGCCCGCCATGGGTTACACGCTGAACTTTGCCGCCGTCTGGCGCAACTTCGATTTTCTTCTGAGCGGCTTGGCGCTCAGCCTCGGCCTTGCGGTTGTCTCGATCGTCATTGGCGCTCTGATCGGCCTTGTGCTGGCCTTTGCGTTGACGTCGAAAAACCGTATCGCTGTCATGCCGGCACAGGTCTACGTCACCATAATTCGCAACCTGCCGATCCTCGTCCTGGTGCTCTTCGTCTTCTTTGCCCTGCCGCAGTTGGGCTTTCGCCTGGATAAGGTGAGAAGTTTCGTCCTGGTGCTTTCCGTTTATTCAGGAGCCTATCTGGCAGAGGTATTCCGGGCAGGGTTGCTATCGATTCCGAAGGGCCTGACCGAGGCGGGTCTTTCCATCGGACTGACATCCATGCAGATCCGCGGATCCATCATCGCCCCCTTGATGCTGCGCAACGTGCTGCCGTCATTGTCTTCGACGATCATCTCCTTGTTCAAGGACACGTCACTGGCGGCAGCGATCGCCGTTCCGGAACTGACCTTTGCCGCCCGCAAGATCAATGTCGAAAGCTTCCGCGTCATCGAAACGTGGCTCGTCACCTCGGCTCTTTATGTCGCAACCTGTTTCCTCATCGCTGCACTGATGCGCTTCGTCGAGCGCCGTCTGGCTCTGCCGAGGTAAGATCGAATGTCGCATACATTTCTCGAACAACTCTGGATCGCCCGATACGTCATCTTGAATGGCATCGGCGTGACTGTGTCGATCTCGCTACTCGCCATTCTTGCGGGGTCCGTGCTCGGCGTTTTCGTCGGCTTGGCGCTTGTTTATGCCGGCGCCATCCTGCGCCTTGTGATGAGAGCCTATACCGATATCATCCGCGGTACGCCGGTCCTCGTGCTCGTGCTGGCAAGCTATTACGTTTCTTCCGCGGTAGGTCTTGATTTAGGGCCGTTCTCCGCAGGCGTTCTTGCCCTGGCAATCTTCTGCTCGTCGCATGTGGGCGAGATCGTGCGCGGTGCCCTTCAAGCCATCCCCAGAGGTCAGACGGAGGCAGCCAAGGCGATCGGCCTCACCTTCACCCAAACCTTCACTTCAGTTCTGTGGCCGCAAGCGATGCGCCAGTGCCTGCCGGCTTGGGTGAATACGGCCGCCGAGATGGTGAAAGCCTCGACACTTCTTTCCGTGATCGGCGTCGCCGAACTGCTCCTGCGCACGCAGGAGATCATTTCTCGTAATTTCATGAGTCTCCAGTTCTATTTCCTGGCTGGCGCTCTCTATTTTATCGTCAACTTCGGTATCGAGCGCTTCGGCAAATATGTCGAACGCAAGACCGCACTGCCGTCTTGAGGAGATCGGACCGATGGGCAAGACAATTCTAGACATTCAGGGTCTGCGCAAGACCTATGGCCAGCATGAGGTTCTGAAGGGCGTCGACTGCATGGTGCAGGAAGGCGAGGTCATTTCCATCATCGGCTCGTCGGGCTCCGGCAAGACGACGATGCTGCGCTGTATCAATATGCTGGAGGAGTTTCAGGGCGGCAAAATCAGCCTTGACGGCGAGGAAATCGGCTATCATGTCGATGGCAACATCCGCCGCCGCAAGAATGAGAAGGAGATCGCTCGCCAGCGCGCACTCACCGGCATGGCCTTCCAGCAGTTCAATCTTTTTCCGCATATGACCGCCGCCGAGAACGTGATGCTCGGCCTCGTAAAGGTGAAGAAGATGTCGAAGGCGGATGCGCGCGCCGTCGCCGAAAAATGGCTCGACCGTGTGGGTCTGGCCGCCCGCGCCAACCACTATCCAGGCCAGCTCTCGGGCGGTCAGCAGCAGCGTGTCGCGATTGCCCGAGCCATCGCCATGACGCCACGGCTGATGCTGTTCGACGAGGTGACGTCGGCCCTTGACCCCGAACTGGTTGGCGAGGTTCTTCAAGTCATCAAGGGGCTCGCAGCCGACGGCATGACGATGCTGCTGGTCACCCACGAGATGCGCTTTGCCTATGAAGTCTCGTCGCGCGTCATCTTCATGAACCAGGGCGTCATCTGCGAAGAAGGAGATCCGAAAGATATGTTCGTGCGCCCGAAGACGGAGCGGCTTGCTGAATTTCTCAAGACCTCGAGTTTCAATTGAGAGAAACAAGAGCGCGGCGCAAGCGTTGCGTCATCGCACGCGTGAATGTTATCGCAGCGTCTTGCCGAGATCTGGCGGCACCAGCGCCGTATAGTCGGCATGTACCGGCGCGTCGTGGCGCGCCGGTTGCGGCTGGTTTTTGAATATTCGGAGAAAAGCATGGCCGAGAACGAAAACGACATTGTATCCCGACGCATGCGAGGGTTGGATCGCGCGTTTGAGATCCTGGAGTTTTTGCGGGTGAAACGCCAGCCCATGCGTCCGAACGAGATCGCTACGGAAATCGGCGCACCACGCTCTTCCACCTACGAACTCGTCAATCTTCTGCTTGGCCATGGCATGCTCGACTATCAGGGCGGCGATGGCCGGGTCTTTCTCGGCCGCCGCCTCTACTTTCTCGGAACCGCCTATGCCGAACAATTTGATCTGATGCGCGAGTGCGGCCGCATGCTGGGCGTGCTGGCGGAGGAGACACGCGAGACCGCGCAAATGTGCCTGCTGGAAGGCAATAAATATACGGTCGCCATGATGCGCGAAGGTATCCGGCCGTTTCGCATTTCTTCGAATGTCGGCGAACTTGTTGCCATTCCGTGGACAGCCTCGGGGCGCCTGCTTGTCGCGCATCTTTCCGATCAGGAAATCCTCGATTTCATTCCTCCGGAAGATTTCATCCTGCCGAATGGCAGGCGCCTGGAGCCTGCCGATTTTATCGCTCAAGTGCGCCAGGCCGCCGAAGACGGATATTTCACCTTCAATAGCGAAGTGGAAAATTTCACCCACTGCTTCGCTGTTCCGATCCGGCAGGCCGACGGGGCCAGCATTGCGACGCTTTGCCTGGTTACCCCGCGTGAAGATGGCTTGCGCAATCGCACCGCCTATCTCGACAGTCTCTTGAAAGCTGCTCACGAAATCTCCGAAAAGCTCGGCTTCCGATCATCGAAAGGCCGCCTCTTCGGTTCCTAAATCTGAGAGGAATTTTTTCGAAAATGCAACGAGATGGGCTGCTCTTGAATGGGATCACAATCAACGACTCTTCTATTAGAAGATCCGTATCTAACAAATTCATGAGGCGAGCCAAGAACTTGGGCTGGCGGAATTGCCGTCGTTGCCTTCATTGCGCAGTGAGAGTACCGGCCAGCGCTAGCAGAAGACATGCGCGGCGTCGGGATCGAACTCCAGATGCACATTATCGCCGCGGCTGAGACCCGAGATGGCTTCGTGGCCAAAGGGCAGGCGCACGGACAGGGTTTCGCCGGCGGCAATCCGCGTCGTCACATGTACGTGGTTGCCGAGGAAAGTGATATCGTTGACCGTCGCGCTGAGGCCTTGGCTTGAGCCTGCGTTGCGCCCGAGCCGAATGCGTTCCGGCCGCAACATCAATGCCGCTTTGCTCCCTGACGTCGGCCGTCCGTGCACCGGGATGCTGTCGAAAACGGTCTTGTCACTGAGCGAGATCGTCGCCTGGCCATTGTCCGATGAAAGCAGATGGCACGAGATGAAATCGCTATCGCCGATGAACTCGGCGACGAAGCGAGTTTTGGGATTGGCGTAGAGTTCCCGGCCGGTTCCGATCTGGTCGATGACGCCCTTGGAGAAAACGGCGATGCGATCCGAGAGCCGCAGCGCCTCCTCCTGATCGTGGGTCACGTAGAGGATCGTCACTTCCGTCTGCTGGTGGATGCGGCGGATCTCATGCTGGATCTCTTCACGCAGCTTCTTGTCGAGCGCCGATAGCGGCTCGTCCATCAAAAGCACCGGCGGATCATAGGCAAGCGCCCGCGCAAGAGCGACGCGCTGCTGCTGGCCGCCCGACATCTGCGCCGGCTTGCGATCCTCGAAGCCTTCCAGGCGGACGAGACGCAGCATTTCCCTGACCCGGCTGTCGACCTCTGCCTTGGATTTGCGGCGAACCTTCAACGGAAAGGCGATATTCTCTCCGACGGTCAAATGCGGAAACAGCGTATAGCGCTGGAACACCATGCCGATATTGCGCTTGTGCGATGGCGTCGACATAAGCGTCTCGCCGTTCAGCAGAATATCGCCCTTGGTCGGGTTCTCGAAACCGGCGAGGATATAAAGCGTCGTGCTCTTGCCTGAGCCGGAGGGGCCGAGGAAGGTCAGGAATTCGCCGCGTTCGACCTCGAGATTGACGTCATGGACTGCGACCACGGGGCCATATTCCTTGCGGATGCCTTTGATCTTCAGGAAGGATTCGCTCATGATTTCAGAACCTTGCGTACAATCGCGGCCAGCGTCATCAACGTGACCGTCAACAGAATGAGAAGCGTGGAGGCAGCGGCGACGACAGGGGTCAAATCCTGCCTGAGCGTCGCCCAGACTTTCACCGGCAGCGTCTGCAGCGTCGGGCTCGCCATGAAGATCGCAACGACCACTTCATCCCACGATGTCAGGAACGAGAAGACGGCGGCCGAGAACAAGCCGTGGCTGATGGCGGGCAGCGTGACCCTGATCTTCGCCTCGAACGGAGACGCGCCGCAAAGCACGGCGGCATCCTCGATCGATTTGTCGAAGCCTTCGAGCGCGCCGGAGATGGACAGAATGGAAAAGGGCAGCGCCAGCACAAGGTGGGACACCACAAAGCCGATCAAGGTGCCTCCAAGGCCAATTCGCAGGAAGAAGGCATAAAGCGCCACGGCGAAGACGACGACCGGGAGGATCATTGGCGTCAGGAACAATGCCTTCAGCGCGTCGCGAAACAGGAATTTTCCACGCACGAGGCCGAAGGATGTCACCAGGCCGAGCAGCACCGAAAGCACGGTGACCATCACAGCGATCTTGAAGCTCGTCCAGGCGGAGGCCAGCCATTGCGGATCGGACAGTAGTTCCGCGTACCAGCGCCATGTCCAGCCCGGCGGCGGAAAGATCAGCCATTGCGACGAGCCGAACGACAGGGCCGCGATGAACAGGATCGGCAGCAGAAGAAAAGCCGCTGTCAGGGCCGTGATGACGAGCAGCACATATTTCCACCAGCCGAGGCGATCGAAATTCAGCAGCATCTCAGCGCCCTCCCGTGCTTTGAGCGCCGAAGAACCGCAGCTGGACCGCATAGAGCGTCAGCGTGACGACGAGCAGGATGAAGGCCGCCGCGCCACCCATGCCCCAGTTTACGAGGGATTGCACGAACTGGGCGATGAGTTCGGCAAGCATCATGTTCGCGGTGCCGCCAAGCAGCGATGGCGTGACGTAGTAGCCGAGCGACATGACGAACACCATCAAGGCCCCCGCCATCATGCCGGGTGCGGCAAGGGGTATCAAAATGCGAGTGAGGCACTGCAGACGGCTGGCGCCGCAGAGCGCTGCCGCCTGCAGCACGGCCGGCTCGATCTTCTTGATGACGCCGCAGAGCGGCAGGATGATGAAGGGCAGCATGATATAGGTCATGCCGATCGTCACGCCTGTGAGGTTATTGACGAGGGCAAGCGGCTTGTCGATCAGGCCCATGCCGATGAGCATCTTGTTGATCAATCCCGTGCGCTGCAAAAGCACCATCCAGGCATAGGTGCGGGCAAGCAGGTTGGTCCACATCGACAACAGCAGGATCGCAAAGACGACCGAAGACCATCGCGACGGCATGATTGCCAACGTCCACGCGACAGGAAAGCCGATCAGGAGCGATATGATGGTCACGAGGGCCGACACGATGAACGTGTTGGCAAATATCTTGATATAGGTCGCGGAGCCCAGCAGCTCGGCATAGTTGCCTAGGCCGAATGCCGGCTCCAGCACGCTGCGCAGGAGCAGCGCGATGACGGGAAATATGAAGAAAATCGCCACGAAGGCGAAAGCCGGCGCCACCTGCGCAAATCCCGTGGGCCTTGCCACTTTGCGCGCCGGTGCGGCCTCGTCCGCAATGTCCATATATGTCGACATGGCAATTCCTTCCCATCGGGGCACTAGCGGGCCGCCTTGGCTGCCGACAGGCCCGCACCTTGCATTGCCGCACCGCAGACCGAGGCCCGCGGTGGCCTAGTCATCTGCAGAGCTTATTGCGCCTGCCAGGCGTACCACTTCTTGCCGATAGCATCCCGGTTTGCGGCCCAATAGCTCATATCGGCATTGACCTGGCTTGCCGTCTGCTGGTCGGGCAGGGTCTTGGCCGTCTCCGGATCCATCAGCTTTGCCGAGTCAACATTGATCGGCGCGTATCCGGTCGTCTTCGCCATGTCTGCTTGCGCCTGCGCGGAAGTCGCCAGCGCGATGAACTTCATCGCCGTTTCCATGTTCGGGGCGCCCTTGGGAATGACGAGGGAATCCGCCGCCGTAATATTCTGGCTCCAGGACGTCTCCGTCTTGACGCCGCTATTGGCAAGCGCCGTCATGCGGCCGTTCCAGAGACTGCCGAAAGGTGCCTCGGCCGACGCCAGCAGCTGCTGCGATTGCGCGCCGCTCGACCACCAGACGATATCTGACTTGATCGTATCGAGCTTCTTAAAGGCCCGATCGAGATCGAGCGGATAGAGCTTGTCGGCGGGAACGCCATCGGCCAACAGCGCCGCTTCGATCACGCCAGGGGCGGACCATTTGTAGAAGGTGCGCTTGCCGGGAAACTTCTTGGTGTCAAAAAGATCCACCCAGGTCTTCGGGCAGGCGCTGACGGCATCGGCGTTGCATCCGATGACGAAGGAATAATAGAAGCTTCCGACCGAATAATCGCTGACGAAGCGCGGATCGAGCTTGGATTTATCGATGACGGAAAAGTCTAGCTTTTCGAGCAGACCGGCCTTTCCGGCCTGCGCGGCATAATCGCCCTCGACATCGACGACGTCCCAACTGACCTGGCCGGCTTCGACCATCGCTTTCAGCTTGCCATAGTCAGTCGGGCCGTCCTGCATGACGCCGATGTTGGTTTTTGCCGTGAACTGGTTGGCCCAGGCGACCTTCTGCGCATCCTGCGTCGTTCCTCCCCAGCTCGTAAAGACCATGGTATCGGCCTTGGCGGGCATGGATGCGGCCATTATTGCGGCAAAGGCCGCGAGTGCAATTCTTGCTTTCATGTTCCCTTGTCCTTGTTTTTCAGTTCTTGGAGGCATGCCTTACACACCGCCAGTTCACCCCAAGGGGGAGAAACCGGCGGGCTTCATGATCTTGTTTTCCGCTTGTTCGATCAGGTCGCGAATCCTGGGCAGGAAAGCCTGCCACTTGGGGTCCGCCGCCAGCCGCCCGCGCCGCGCCTCGCGATCGTCGAGGCTTGCGTAGGCCCAGATGTGCACGATCTCGTTGATCACGCCGATTTCCGAATGGAAGTAGCCGACAAGATTGCCGAGATGCGCCTTCTGAATAGCGATCCCCTCCTCTTCCACGACCTTCAGATATTGCGGGATCGTGCCGTTCTTCAGCCGGTAGGTGCGGATCTCGTAAAACATCGCTCTCACCTCATGACGAAGGGATCGGGGATCGGGTCATCCGACGTCCGCAACCAGATGGTCTTGGTGCGGGTGTAGTCGAGCGCGGCTGCAAGACCGCCTTCCCGGCCATGACCGGAAAGGCCGAAGCCGCCGAACGGCGCGATCGGCGATACCGCGCGATAGGTGTTGACCCAGACGACACCGGCGCGGATGCCCTTCGTCAGGCGATGGGCGCGCGTGAGGTTTTGGGTAAAGACACCGGATGCCAAGCCATAGCGTGTATCGTTTGCAAGCCTCAGGGCTTCGGCTTCCGTCTCGAAAGAGACGACCGACAGAACCGGTCCGAAGAATTCTTCGGTAAGCGAAGGCGAGGAGACGCCATCGCAATCGAGGATCGTCGGCGGGAAGTAATAGCCCGCACCTTCAGGCCTTTGGCCACCCGTCACAAGCCGAGCACCGCTTTCAATGGATTTCTCAACGAGCGCGGCCACATGATCCTGCTGCCGCTTCGTGGCAAGGGGGCCGACCTCGGTTGCCATGTCGAGCGGCGATCCAATGCGGATCGCGTCGGCCTTGCGCTTGAGGATCGACAGGAAGGTGTCCTTGACGCTGGCTTCGACGATCAGGCGCGAGCCGGCAACGCAGCTTTGGCCGGTTGCCGCGAAAATGCCGGCAACCTGTGCATTGGCGGCACTTTCGAGATCCGCATCGGCAAAGACGATGAAGGGTGATTTACCGCCCAGTTCCAGCGATGTCGAGGCAAGGTTCTCGGCCGAATTGCGCACGACATGACGTGCCGTCTCCGGCCCGCCGGTAAAGGCGATATGCGCGACTTTCGGATGGCGCCCCAGCGTGGCGCCGCAGGAAGGGCCGAACCCAGTGATGATATTGACGACGCCAGCTGGAAAACCGGCTTCCTGAACCAGGCGCGCAAATTCCAGAAGCGGCGCCGGCCCGTCCTCCGAAGCCTTGACGACCATCGTGCAGCCTGCCGCAAGCGCCGGCCCGATCTTGACGGCGGACAGGAAGAGCTGGCTGTTCCAGGGCACGACCATGGCGACGACGCCGACCGGTTCGCGACGCAGCCAGACATCCATGTCGGGCTTGTCGATCGGCAGATAGGAGCCTTCGATCTTGTCGGCGATGCCGGCATAGTAGCGATAATAGTCGGCGACATAGGCGATCTGCGCCGAAGTCTCGCGGATGATCTTGCCGGTATCGCGCGTCTCCAGCTCGGCGAGCTTTTGCGCATTGGCTGCAACGAGGTCGGCGAGCTTGTAGAGGAGCTTGCCACGCTGCGTCGCTGTCGTCTTCGCCCAGGGGCCGTCGTATAGCGCCCTCTCGGCGGCATCGACGGCGCGGTCGACATCAGCCTCCCGTGCTTCCGGCATCTCTGCCCAGACGTCTCCGGTCGCGGGATCGATGCTCTGGAAGCGGGCTTCCCCATCCAGAAACTCGCCATCGATATAATACTGGAAGCGCTGCATGGCGTTCACTCCGCAAATGCCGGCATGACCTCGGCGATGAAGCGTTCGAGCGAAGCTTTCTTGCGCTCGAACGACATGCCGGTGTCGATCCAGAAGGAATATTCGTCGTAACCCATCGCCTCATAGGTCTTCAGCCGAGCAATCACGGTCGAGGCATCGCCGACGACATTGTTGCTGCGCATGACCGCATCGGACAGCATGCCATTGGCGCGAATATCCTCTTCGGGGATGCGCTCGATCAGGCCCTGATGGATCGGCTTCTCGTTCTTGAACCAGGCGAAGAAGTAATTGTAGTAGACGCTGAGCTCATGCGTGGCCCGTGCGATGTCATCCTCCGAAGAGCCGACATAGGTATGGCGCAGAAGCATGATCTTCGGTCGCTCCATATGCGGGCTCTTGGCGCAGGCATCGTTGAACCGCCCTATCAGCGCCTCGACCTCATCATCGCCCTGCCAGAGCGGCGTCACCTGGACATTGCAGCCATTGGCGACAGCGAATTCATGCGAATTCGGGTCGCGCGCGGCAACCCAGATCGGCGGGTTCGGCTGCTGCAGCGGCTTCGGCGCCGAGGTGGTCGACGGGAATTTGAAGAACTCGCCGTCATGGGCGTAGTCTCCCTTCCAGATGCCTTTGACGGCGGGGATCAGCTCGCGCATGCGTTGGCCGGCGCCCCAGGCGTCGAGACCCGGCAGCAAGCGTTCGTATTCGAAGGAATAGGCGCCGCGGGCGATGCCAATATCGAGCCTCCCGTCGCAGATGATGTCGGCCATGGCGGCCTCGCCGGCAAGCTTGATCGGATGCCAGAAGGGCGCGATCACTGTTCCCGTGCCGAGCCTTGCCCGCGATGTCCGCCGCGCCAGATCGGCGATGGTCACGAAAGGGTTCGGTGCGATGGTAAAGTCCATCCCATGATGCTCGCCCGTCCAGATCGCGTACATGCCGCCCTTGTCGGCGATCTCGCAGAGCGCGACGAACTCCTCATAGAGGCTTTTATGCGTCTGGTTCGCGTCGAGGCGCTCCATGTGAACGAAGAGAGAGAATTTCATATCTGCACCGCCTTTCCGGAAACCGGCCGCACCATGCCGGACGTCTCGTCGCCAAAATAGACCCCGAAATTGCCGATCTGGCTTTCCAGCGCAAAGCGGGCGACGATATCGGCAGTGGAACTGGTCTTGAAGTGCGCCGTCGTCAGTGCATCCGGCTTGAGGAACCTGCCCTCTCGCGGTTCGCCTTGTGAAGCAAAGGCACGATAGACGATGTGATGCTTGCCATCGTTCCTGCTTTCATAGACGGAATAGAGGAAGCCGACGGTCACGGTAAGGCCTGTCAGCGTTTGCAAATACTGACCGAGAATGTCGGCGGGGCTTCCTTCGCTGCCCTCACAATTCGGAAGAGCAAGCACTTCTTCCCCAAGCAGCAGGATTTCGCCATCGCGCTCGACGACTGCTCCAAGCTCAATATTGCCTTCCGCAGCGGCAGAGACCGCCTTGCTTGCCAGGATTGGCGTGAAATAGCCGCCGCGAGCATAGCCAAGTCCATTGCGGCCACTGTTGTCGAACGAAACGATCCGTCCCATCAGGACGACATGGTCGCCGGCGTCGATGACTTCGCTCGTGGCACATTCGAACCAGGCGGCGACATCGGCAAGGATCGGACAGCCATCCGCCCCGGAACTCCACTCGACGGCGGCAAACCTGTCTTCGACAGGCCGCGCAAAGGTGTTGGAGACGGCCTTCTGCGTCTCCGAGAGCACATTGATGGCAAAGTGCTTCGCGCTCGTCATGGCAGCAAAATTACGCGAGGTCTTGGCGAGGCAGACAAGAAGAAGCGGCGGCTCAAGCGACACCGACGTGAAGGAGTTGGCCGTAAAGCCGATCGGAAGACCAGCCTGATCGCGCGCCGTCACGACCGTCACACCGGTCGGAAATGCGCCGAAGGCGTCGCGCAGCGCCCTTGGATCGAAAGCTTGTGTCGTCATCTTGCGTCCTCCCCGCATGAAAGCCACTCGGCAAGCAGCTCATTGACGATATCCGGCGCCGTCAGGTTCACCATATGGCGGTGCCCTTCGACGATCCGTGCCCAGCCCTTGGGTGCAGCCGCGGCCATCTGCTCCGCCATCCGCGGCGTCGAGTTTGGATCGTCGGATCCCGTCAGGAACAGAGCCGGTGCCCCGACATCGGGCCAGCGATCGGCGTAGGTCTCGTCACCGCCGGCGAAAGCCGCGTAGGCGGTGGAGTAGCCTTGCGGATCGACCAGGCTCAGCCAGTTGCTGGTGAGTTCTCGCGCGGCCGCGCTTTGCGCGTCGCTGCCAAACCAGCGCAACAGCGGGCCCTCCGTATCCACGCCGACAAGCGGTATTGCCGCTGCGCGTGCAAGTACCGCCCCCTTGGCCTCCGGATCGCGCCGATAGACGCCATTGAGATAGGCGATCCGCTTGATCCGCTCACCGAAGGTGGCGGCAGCCCCTCCGGCAACGAGCGCACCCATCGAATGGCCGGCAACATTGACCTTACTGAACGCCATCTCATCGAGAAAGCCGCCGAACCAGGCGACAAAGGCTTCCAGCTTGCTGCCAGGGGGCAAGCCAACGCTTTCCCCATGACCCGGCATATCGACGGCGATGACGTGATAGCTTCCGGAAAAAGCCTCGATCTGTGGCGTCCAGGCTTCAAGCCGCATGCCGACACCATGGATCAGAACCAGCGGCTCGCCCTTGCCGACTTCATGATAGGCGGTGCCATGCGCCGTGTGCTTGCGGAGCAAGCCTCCCACAGTCAGATGACCGGCCTTTTTCTGATCCATCGTTTCCATCGCCGGCATCCAAGCATCCGATCCTTATACGCCGGCCGGATTGGAGACGTCCTGTCCCAGATCCCTAAGGTCCTGATAACGATCGCCGATGCGATGATGCGGCCGTCCACCGACAGAGGCGCCAAGAGCCACGACGATCTCATCGGCGGCAGGCGCATCGGGGACCGACGTCTGGATCGTCAGATAATGCGAACGACGACCTTCATCGTTCTTGTCCATGAGCGGGATCATGATCGGCGCATTGGCCGGTCCGCGCGTATTGCAGAAGGCGAGATAGGATTTGGCGCCGACGGCGTGGCGATAATGATTGCCGAAGCGAAGGGTGTGGATAAGCGCGGAGGCATGCTCGATCTCGCCATCGAGACCGACGACGGCGGATTTGCCATAAGCCTCGACCGCCTCGCCCGATCCGACCGCATCGATAATCATCTTGGTGAGCAATTCACCAAGAATAGGCGCGGCAGCATGAATCTCGGGCTTCAGATCCGCGACGAAGCCCCGACCGGCCCAAGGGTTTTTGACGATCGCGCATGCCGAGAAGAGCTTTAACGGCGTGGCCGCTGCCTTCTCCCCTTCAACAAGCGTCGTTTCGATCTGCAGGACAGTTTTTCGGATCTGAAGGCTCATGGCTCGCTCTCATCTAGGAATGCGTATGATGGTATGCCATAATACATCGCTGTCAAGCAGCTTTGAACGACCGGAACTGAAAAACCTGCCGTTTTCTAAAATAGTCAGCTATATCAGTGCGTTATGAATAGGAACGAACAAGCGCCGGCGAAAGCGGTGCTTGTCATCGCGCATCTTCAGCCGTCAGTATTTTGCTTTTTGTACTCGTTATTATGGTATACCGTCATACCGAAGAGGCGGCGAAGTCAACCCGCTTCACGAAGGCAAACGAACAATTTGATGCGGCGTGACGCTCATCGGCATCATGCACGCCGGCTCGTCACACGGCGAGAATTTCGCCGGCGTTACCCCTGGCGGACGATGGTGCCGATCGCATTGACGACAATGCGTGCGGCGGTCAAGGCCGAAAGGCCGTCGATATCGGCGGGAGGATAGAGCTCCACGAGATCTAAACCCGCGATCCTCGCCCGCCGGCCGAGGCCGGCGATCAGGTCGATGACCTGCGTATAGGTGAGACCGCCGGGCGTCCGCGCCGCCACACCCGGCATGATGCCGGGATCGATGCTGTCGCAATCCAGGGTAACGACGACCCGAGCTCCCTCCGGAATATGCCGAAGAGCGGCCTCGGCCCCTTGGGCATGGATCTCGCGGGCCGTGACAAAACGGCTGCCATAGCGTTGCGCTGCCTCGACATCTGAAGGACGAGCGCTACCGACGCTACGCAGGCCGACCTGCACCATGCCGGCGACATGCCGCATCTCGCTTGCCCGCCGCATCGGGCTTGAATAGCCGTAGCGCTCGCCATGCAGTTCGTCACGCCAGTCGATGTGGGCGTCGAGCTGCAGGACCCAGACTGGTCCGTGATCCGCAAAGCCTGCAATAAAAGGGATCGTTACCGAGCAGTCACCGCCGAGCAAGATCGGCACGGCTGACAATGCCAGAACGTCGTGTGTCTTGGCCTCAATCCGGCTTCGGTTGCCGGCATTGTCATGCATGACGGTCTCAATATTCCCCACGTCGATGCAGGAAATCGGCTTGCCGTCGAACAGCGGGCCGCCGAGATCGAAATCCCAGTGTTCGACAAGCCCGGCATCACCCTGGCTGGCGTCTCGGATTGCCCCGGGCGATAAGGCATAGCCGCTGCTGTCCTTGCCGGGATAGGTGCTGCCGTGACCCGCCCCGAAGATCACCACACGCGGCAGGCGACCACCATCGAGGCGGTCCGAAAAGCCGAGAAAGGAAGAGGAAGCCGTCATCTTCATTGCCTTGGCGAGAAATCAATCGGTCAGCTGCCGCCCGGTAAGCACGGCCTGGGCGATGGCGCTTGCGCTGGTGACATGATCCATCGCTGCCTGATAGGCGCCATCGCCATCACCGCGCCGAATGGCATCGACGATACGCGCCATCTGCGCAGGCCCTTGAACATCGCGATCTTGCGTCTTGATCGTCATGGAGCGCAGGTGATTGATGCGCACGGTCAGAAGGTTGACGACGCCCCAGGCCACATGGCGGTCGACCATGCTGAATAGCGTCTGATAGAAGGACGATGTGTGGGCGAGTACGCCGGCCATGTCCTTCTCGCGATAGCTATGCCTTATGTCCTCGAGCGACTTGTCCAGGGCATCGGCGATCGCGGGGTTGTTCTGCTCGGCACAAAGCCGTGCCGCCATCCCTTCGAGCGCGGCGCGGATCTCGTAGATCTGCTTGGCTTCGTCATGATTGAGCTGCGCGACGATCGGCCCCTTGTTCGGAAGATTGGCGACGAGGCCTTCGGATTCGAGATGGCGCAGGACCTCGCGCACGATCGTGCGGCTGACGCCGAGCTGCGCGCAAAGATCGCGTTCCACCAGGCGGTCGCCCGGGCGGAAGTAGCCGTTGATGATCGCCTCTCGCACCTTGTCGAGGGCGAGCTCCCGCAACGTCTTCGTCGGACGCTCCACGCGAATTGCGGCGCCATGCGCATCATCATTCATTTCCACACCCTCGATCTTCGGATGCCATAATATGGCGTACCAAAATCATCCATTGTTGAAATGAAGTCAATGCCGGCGTGACGTCAACGGCATGTGACGCGCGGCGACCGCCGTATGCAACCTCCGCGAAGAGGAGGTTGGTCAAACAACGCCACAAGTTCACTGGACAGCGTTCTCAAGGTGATCACTCCCCTTGTTATCAGCTGGCTACGACTTGAGAGCGCGCAAGCAAACAGGTATCGCCAAGGGGCGAAATCGTGTTCGTTCAACGTGTCCGTCGAACTTTCGATCAGCGATGTCGTTCACGGTCGAACCAGCACTTCTCATCAGCAATGCGCCGAGAGTAAAGACGATCAAGTGTCGAAGCTCGGTAATCCCGTGCGACGCTTGGACGAGCGCCGCCCAGCAAGGGAACAGTGTGAGCCATATTCCTACTGGACGGTCTAGCCGTGCAAGCCTTGTGTAGTGTCGCCATGCCTTAGGCAAACGCTGATCTACCCAGTCTCCTTTTTAATATCGCTGAGGTCTGGTCGGCTTAATGTGTTCATCTTGGTATTCCACGACTACGTTGAGATGCACGATAGAGACTTTTGCTGACCCTGCAACCGGCGCTAACAAACCAATCATTCGACGGGTGCGCGATTGCGTCTGACGACGTCGCTGACGGTGTTCTTGCTGATCCCGAGATCGCGTGCGATCCAGCGATAGCTGCGTCCTTCAGCAATAAGGGGTCGTTTGCGGGAGGGGGCGAAAGACTACCTTAAGCGATCAGGCGGCTTACACTAGCGACCATGACAACCTTCATACGATAGGGATTTTTGGCGGGTTTCGCGACACAACAGCCGTTGGATAGTCTCCCTGTGACGGCAAAGTGCGACCCAAGTCGGCCATTGCTTGTCAAGGGCGCAAAGGTCCGCAGTGGCTGATATCTCGGGTCGTTCTACTCGAACCGGTCAGCCGCCAGAAATCCGTCGGAAAAGCGGATCACGGCGAACGAATTGATGGTAGAGGGCTGCCCCCGACCGTGTCGACCGCTTCCTTGATCTGGTCGGCCTCAAAATCCCCATGCCTCCAACCCAGTTCTCAAGGGTTGGAGGCATGCGACAAGTATTTGGAACTGCGGTAAGGCGAAGCCGAACCAAGCTTGCCATGGAACCACTAGGCAGCCTGGACTGTACCCCGGCCGACCAGGCTAATGTCATCCGGATTTATCAAATCAGAACCCGTCCATCCGGACAGGTCATATTCGCTCATGCAGTCTTTCACCAAGGACTGCATGGACTCGAGATCGCCGGTTACCGTCGCCGCCCCTAAGGTCTCGATCCTGAGGTTTTCATAGTTGCCAGCGTAATTGCGCTCATAGAGCTCATGGCGACCGCCGAACTCCGTGCCGATGGCATCCCATAGAAGCTTCAGGAGCTTGACGCGGTCGAGCGCGGCATAGCCGTTCGAGCCACGGACGAAGCGGTCGAGGTAAGGACGGATAGCCTCACTTTCGAAATCGGCAGCACTCGACGGCAGATAGATGAGGCCGCTCGCGACGTGACGCTCGATCAACTCCTTGATGCGCGGATACGCCATCGGCGCCAGCACGCGATAGGCAAGACCGGCATTGAGGTTCGGCAGGTTGTAGCCCTCGGTTCCCTGCCACGGAACGGGCGACTTCACCATCGCATCACCCAGTGCATGAAATGTGTTGCGCCACGCGATGACCTCGCCGACGCCGGCCTGCACGCCGCGAAAATCCTTCGAACCCGTTGCTTCGACAGCCATAGAGAAGAGGCCTGCGATGAAGTCGAGCTTCACCGACAGACGCGTAAGGCCATGCAGCGTGAAGCGCGGGACGAAGCCCGATGCCGGGAAGAACTGGTTGATCTTGTCGACGTCTCCATAGATGAAGATGTTCTCCCAGGGCACCAGGACCTTGTCGAAGACGAGGATGGAGTCGTTCTCGTCCATACGGCTCGAAAGCGGGTAGTCAAACGGCGATCCGGTCGCGGCCGCGTTGAACTCGTATGACGAGCGGGCAATGAGCTTGATGCCTGGCGAGTCCATCGGCGCGGTAAAGATCAGCGCGAAGGACTTGTCCTTGATCGGGATGCCGTAGTGGGCGATGAAATTGTAGTGCGTGAGGGCGGAGCCGGTCGCGACAACCTTGGCTCCCGAGACGATGAGCCCCTTGTCCGTTTCCTTCTCCACATGCATGAAGACGTCGCGAACCTCCTCGATCGGGCGGTCACGGTCGATCGGCGGATTGACGATAGCGTGATTCCAATAGTCGAGCCGTTGCTGCGTGCGGGCGTACCAGGCATGCGCATTCTGGGCGTATTCGCCGTAGAAGTCGGAATTCGCACCCAGCGTTCCGAGGAACGAGGCCTTGTAGTCCGGGGACCGGCCCATCCAGCCGTAGGAGACCTTCTGCAGCTCGGCAATAGCGTCTCGTGACTTGATGAGGTCTTCGCTCGTTTTGGAGCCGAGAAAGAAGGGATGCGTCAACTTGCCCGACCCTGTGTCGGTCAGCACGCCGATTTCCTGCTTCTTTTCATGGAAGCGATCGTACCAGCGCGCCACCATGCGCGCGGAATTCCGAAATGCCGGATGCTCGGTGACGTTCTTGACGCGCTCACCATAGATGTAGATCTCGCGGCCGTCCTGAATGCTCTCCAGGAACTCCGAACCGGTGTAGGCGTCGGTCGAGTTTGCGTTCTCCTCGGACGCGATAGCCAGATTGTGCATGTCGTTCACTCCTCCATTTTGGCCGGGTGGGCTGCGTGCCGGCGCTTTGATCCGAAAGGGCACTCCTTCCCTTTCCGAGAAAGAGAACTATGCGCTTAAAGGGAGCGATTGATAGGTATCATGCGATACCGCTTCAGGCATCGCAGAGCATGCCGTCAGGCGCTAGATATACTCATCGATGGCGCTGGAGAAGGCGCTACGGCTGGGAACATGGGAGGAGACCATGGATCATCACCCCCGCATTCATGTGCAGATTCAAGATGAGACAGAATTGACGCTTTGCGGATCGGCCCTGACGATCGGAGCCTTCGACGGGGTTCATGGTGGCCATCAGGCGTTGATCCGGTCAGCTGTGCTAAATGCGCAAAGTCTCGGCGTTCCCTCTGTCGTCTACACATTCGATCCACCTCCCAAGGCTCTGCTGTGCGGTGCCCGCCCCCTCACTTCGATCGATGAGAAAATCGAGCGGATAAGCGCCCTCGGCCCCGATCACATCGTCGTCGCCCGTTTCGACGCGTCCTATCGGGCCCGCACAGCAAATGATTTCATTCGCGAAATTGGTCGGATTTCGCCGCGGGTCATTTGGCTCGGCTCGGATTTTCACTTCGGTTCCTGCAAGAAGGGAAACCCGGCGTTGCTCGGCAGCCACTTCGATACTCGCATCCTTCCGGCCGTATGCTGCGAGTCTGGAGAGGTCGTATCGAGCACCCGGATTCGAGCCCTTAGGGCCGCAGGACGCTTCCTGGAGGCGGAACGACTGGAAGGATGGTCGGAGCTTCCGCCGTTTCGAGGATCCAATGACAATGGAGGGCACCATGCGACTGCTTGATCCCCGCACGTTTCGCGACGCCTGTGGTGTCTTCGCGACCGGTGTGAACATCATCACGACCCACTGCGACGGCCACGATCACGGCATGACCGCGAACGCGTTCATGTCGATTTCTCTCGATCCGCCACTGATTGCCATCTCAATCGCCGAGAAGGCTCGAATGCTGGAGAAGATCCAAAAATCGGGCCGCTTCGCCGTCAGCGTTCTTGCGTCCGGCATGGACGCCGTGGCCTGGCATTTCGCAGGCAAGCCAAACGCTGACCTGCATGATCTGTTCGACACTCTCGATGACCTTCCAGTGATCCGCGGCGCGATCGTCACGTTCTCGGCCATCGTCCACGACGAAATCCTCGCCGGCGATCACACGATTTTCGTGGGCCATGTTCAGTCGCTCGCGGGAAGCGGAGGCGACGAACCACTGCTTTTCTTCAAAGGCAAATTCGGCGCCATGGAAAATACGCGAAAGACTATGGCTGGCCTGCTGCAGGTCGAGACCGGGTTTATGTGGTGAGGATGAACCGCATACTTACAGTTTGCAAGGAGGAGAAAATGCGAAACGTAACCCAGCAAAACATCTCGGATGTTGTAATCGCCGCGCTGTCTTCGGATATCCCGGCCCGAAACCGTGAGATTCTTAAGAGCCTCATCCGTCATATCCACGGCTTCTGCATCGAAGCGAAGATCACCCACGCGGAGCTGATTGAAGTCTGTCAATTCCTCGTCCGCGCCGGACACATCTCTGATGATGCTCGCAACGAGTTCATTCTGCTTTCCGACATCCTGGGCGTCGAAGTTCTGGTCGACATGCTCGACCACACCGTGACGGATGGTGAGAGCGAATCTACTGTCCTCGGGCCGTTCTATCGAGACAACCCGCCGGTTTTGCCGAAAGGCGCCTCCATTGTTCAGAAGAGCTTCGAAGGCTCCGAGACCGTGCGTGTCCGCGGAACCGTGCGCGATACCGCCGGGCGTCCGGTTGAGGGCGTGACGATCGACGTTTGGGAGGATGCTCCGAACGGGCTTTATGAACAGCAGGATCCTGAGCAGCCCGACTACAATCTTCGCGGCCGCTTCTTGACCGACGAAAGAGGCGAATACGAATTCGTCGGCATTCGGCCGGTTCCTTATCCGATCCCCTATGATGGAGCCGCCGGAGAGCTGCTGAACTATATGGGCCACCACCCGTGGCGGCCAGGCCATATCCACTTCATGCTCAAGAAGGATGGCTATCAAAGCCTCGTCTCGCAGATCTATGACGCTGACACCCAGTATCTCGACAACGACTCGGTGTTCGCAGTCAAGAAAAGCCTCATCGGCAAGATGGACAAGGCCCCAGCCGATGCAGATACCGACCTTGTCATGGAATTCGATTTCAAGCTCAAGCCGGCCGCGGGCGCTATCGCTGTCGCCGCCGAGTAATCACCAAACAAGCACTCAAGCATCGATCCGCCGAGACATGTCTCAGCGGATCAGCTCGAAAGGCAATAGGAAAATGCCCCTCGCCAGCGCTGAACCAGCCTCAATTCCGGACCACTCTGCGGTCAACGCCCGGGACATACGGGTTCGCTCCATTGTGGCGACCATTCTCGAGGCTCCTACCGTTCGGCGGCACAAGCTTTCGAATACGGAGATTGCCCACCAGGGATTCGTCCTCGTGCGGGTTCGCCTTGAGAACGGCGTCACGGGCATCGGCGAGGCATCCACGCTCGGCGGGCCACGTTGGGCTGAGGAGAGCGTGGAGTCGATACAGGCGGTCATCGAAAACTATCTCGCCCCCGCACTCGCCGATCAGGATGCCATGCTGTTCGAGGCCAATGCGGTGCGCATGTCAAAGGCGGCGACGCGCAATTTCGCTGCGAAGGCGGCCGTTGAGTCGGCACTGTTCGATGCCGTCGGACGCACGCTCGGCCTGCCCGCCAGTGCATTGCTCGGCGGGCAGGTCCGCGACAGAATCGGCGTGATCTGGGCGCTTGCCTCCGGCGATGCCGGGCAGGAACTGGAAGAAGCACGCGAGAAGCTACGTCTGCGTCAGCACAGGGACTTCAAGATCAAACTCGGCTTCAACACGCCGGATGCCGATGTCAAGCGACTGCAACACTTGCGCGGCGGCTTGGGCGACGACGTGAGGCTGATCGTCGATGTCAATCAAGCGTGGACGGAAGCTCTGTGCATCAGGCTCTTTCCGGCGCTCGAGGAACTTGGCGTGGCGCTGATCGAGCAACCGGTTCCGGCATCCCAACGCGATGCCATGGCGCGCGTCGCTTCCCGAACCCGCATCCCGCTTCTCATCGACGAGGCGGCGTTCACCAACACGGAACTGGCGAGCGTCGCCTCGCAGGCCTGCGGAAGCGTTTATTCCCTCAAGCTGGTGAAAAGCGGCGGGCTCCTTGAGCTCAAGCGAGCGGCCGGCATCGCGCAGGCATTCGGCATCGAGCTTTACGGCGGATGCCTGCTGGAAAGCAGCATCGGCGCAGCAGCGCACATGGCTGTGTTTTCGACGCTTCCCAGGCTCGAATGGGGAAGCGAGCACTTCGGTCCCCGTATTCTCGTGGACGATCTGGTCGCGGAGCCGCTGGTCTTCGAGGAGTTCGAGATCCATGTGCCGACTGGTCCAGGCCTCGGCGTGACCCTCGACGAAGACAAGGTGCGCTTCATGACGCGCAAGGCAGGAAGCCAATGACACCGGAAATGCCGTACGCACTCCATCGGTTCAAACTCGAAGACATGGCGGAGAGGCTCAACGCCATCCCTCATCTCCTGCGCCTCGGGCGCCTGTTCAACGAGACCGTGCTGCTCGAAATAGACCGGGATGAATTCTACCTCACCTTCGAGAAGGGCCGCGTGGTTGAGATCAAGGAAGGTCCGAGCAAGAAGCTGCCGTGGCGCTTCGCGCTCAGGGTCAAAGGTGAGGCGCTGGACAAATTCTGGCACCCGCTGCCAGAGCCTGGGTACCATGACATCTTCGGCCTCGTGAAATATGGGCACGGCCGCATCGACGGAGACATTCTGACTCTCGTGAAGAACCTGCGCTATTTCAAGGAATTCATGGCACTGGGCCGACGGGAGGAACGCCCATGACATCGTCGATCGAACCGATCACCGGCCGGTATGTCCGCCTGACCGTCAATGGCACACCATTGCGGGTTTACTTCGAGGAAGCCGGCCAGGGCCGCCCGGTTGTCTGCCTGCATACCGCCGGAGCCGATACCCGCCAATGGCGGTTCATTCTCAACGATGAGGCGTTCACCAGTTCGCACCGCTTCCTGGCATTCGACATGCCCTGGCACGGCAAGTCCCTGCCGCCGGAAGGCTTCGAGACGGCGGAATACCTGCTGACCAGCGGAACCTACATTGAAACAGTGCTCTCGTTTTGCAGTGCGCTGGGGCTGGAGAAGCCACTGCTCGCGGGGTGCTCCATGGGAGGCCGGATCGCTCTGCAACTGGCGGCGCTGCATCCCGATCGCTTTGCCGGGTTCATCGCCATCGAGGCGTCCGATTTCCAGCCCGCTTGGTATGACATCGACTGGTTCCATCGTCCCGACGCCCACGGCGGAGAGATGGGCGCCGCCCTCGTGTCGGCCAATATTGCTCCCCAGGCGCCGTCTGTCGAACGCTGGAACACCCAGTGGATGTTCATGCAATCGGGGCCGGGTGTGTTCCGCGGCGATCTCAGTTTCTACACGAAGGATGACAGCCTCACCGGCAGGCTGGGAATGATCGACACGAAAAAAACGCCGGTACATATCATGTGCGGAGAATACGACCTGACCTGCACACCCGAGGACGCCCGCCGTACGGCGGAAGCGATTGACGGCGCCACCCTTGCCATCATGAAGGATCTTGGACATTTTCCGATGAGCGAGAACCCTTCTGCTTTCCGGCCCTATTTTGAGGAGGCGCTGGAGCGTATGAGGCACTCCAGGGCGGAGCTGGCTCATATCTGAGGGACGATAATGGACTTCAAACGGCTGAGTTATTTTCTGGCGGTGGCGGAAGAGCTGCATTTCGGCCGGGCATCCGCGCGGCTCGGCATTGCCCAGCCCCCGCTCAGTCGCCAGATCGCTCAGTTCGAAAAGGAGATCGGCGCGGTCCTGTTTGATCGAAGCCGCAGCCAGATCAGGCTCACCCAAGCCGGCGAGCTGCTTCAGGAACGGGCAAAAGAGATACTCGAGCGCGTCGACCAGACGGAGCGCGAGGTGAGGCGCATCGGCGAGGGGGTGGCAGGCCGTCTTCGGATCGCCTTCGTCGGCACTGCCACGTTCGGTATCCTCCCCAACATCATCAAGGCGTTTCGACTCGCCCATCCAGACATCGAGCTGGCTCTCTCTGCCATGAACAATGCCGAGTTGCAGCGCGCACTGATCCAACGGGAGATCGACATTGCTGTCGCGCGTCCCGCGATCGAGGATCCGGAGCTGAAATCCGAGACGTTGATCGAGGAGCCGCTGGTCCTTGCGCTGCCAGACATATACCTTGACGTTCAAGGTTCAATGAAACTGGAAGACCTGCGAGAAACGACGTTCGTGCTTTTTCCGCGCCGGCCGAGGCCAAGCTATGCGGACTACGTGCTCGACGTCTGCAAGCGGAACGGCTTCATCCCAGCTTCACAGGTCATGGCCCAGGACTTTCTGACTGCCATCAGTCTCGTCTCCGTCGGCGTGGGTGTGTCCATCGTTCCCCAGTCGGTGGCCCTCAACGAGCGGACCGGTGTCGTCTACCGGACTTTTGAAGGATTCAATCCGGGCACCAAACTCTCGCTAAACTATCGACGCGACAATCGCTCTCCCCACCTGGTCAGGTTTCTGGCGCTCGCACGGAAGGTGGCCCGCATGTAGTTTCCAGACTCCTGGTGTTCCAGCCGGCATTTCCGTTTGCGCCTTCCCGATCTTTGCGGCGACCTGTTGGTCTAGACTCGTCAACACGGCTCGCGGGCGTCGGGCAAGTCTTCTGCTGTAGAGCGTATTGGCGAGGGACGCGGCTGGACAAGTTAGTGATTTTACGACAGAGCCTCCGCATATCGGATGATGCTCTGATTTTGCACATTTTCGACCAATTCATCCGCACGCGATAAAAGCCGGCGGAGCAGCGGAGAGGGATTTGCCTCGTTGTATCCCAGAGTGAGATCAACCGTCGGCGGCACACCTTCCAGTGCTCTGGCAACGACGTTTGGTGCCAGCATATTCTGCGCATAGAGCGGGACAAGAGTAATTCCCCCCGTGGACGCGACGAGCGACATTGCCGACGATATATTCTCGCCTTCGTATCTTGCCTTGAGCACGATCCCCGCACTCGATGCGTAGTCCTCGATCGCAGCTTGCAATACCGGAGATGTTCTCGCGGAACTGACGTAAATTTCGCGGGCGAGATCTTCCGGCCGAATCTTTTTGCGCGATGCCAAACGGTGACTCGCCGGCAGCACGGCGAGCAGAGGCTCCTTCGCCAGCAATTTGAAGGATAGACCCAAGCTCTGTTTCTCGGGACGAAGGAAAGCTAGGTCCAACCTCCCGCGCATGAGAGCAAGAGCAAGCTCTGGAGAGGATAGACTACATAACGTGACTTCGGTCTCCGGCGCTTCCTCACGGATCATGCGCAATAGGTGAGGCAGCCACGTGACCTCTAGCCCAACTAGAAACCCCATGGCGATTGTGGGCCTTTTCGGCTCTGCCGTCCGTCGGGCGCCTTCGATCGCAGCCTCAACTTGCAGAAGTGCCAGCCGAGCATGATCCAGAAACACCTTACCGGCGGCGGTGAGCGTCACGCCACGCGGCTGCCGCTCCAATAACTGAACGCCGACTTCAGATTCGAGGTCGCGAATTTGCCGGCTCAACGACGGCTGCGAGGTGTTCAGTCGCCGCTGGGCGGCGGTCAACAAGCCGCCCTCCTCGGCAACCGCAATGAAGTAGCGCAAATGCCTCAGTTCCATCCGGTCCTCGCTATACCTTTAAGGCATAGCTCGAACATACAAGGTATTTGTCTTTGATATAAGGGGAGATTTAGTTGACGTCGCAATTTTGGGATATGATCAAACGCGCCTCAATGGAGGTATTTCCCAATCAACTGTGTCCAATCGGAGAAGGAGCGACTCGATGCCTACAATCACTACCGCAGACGGCGTAAACATCTTCTACAAGGACTGGGGCTCAGGCCAGCCGATCGTTTTCAGCCATGGCTGGCCGCTCTCAGCGGACGACTGGGATGCCCAGATGACCTTCTTCCTTAGCCACGGCTATCGGGTAATCGCTCACGACCGGCGCGGCCACGGCCGGTCCGACCAGCCCGGCACCGGCAACGACATGGACCATTGGGTTGCAGACCTCGCGACCCTGACCGAGCACCTCGACCTGCGCGATGCGATCCACATCGGCCACTCGACTGGTGGTGGTGAGGTGGCTCGCTACGTCGCCCGCCACCAGGAGCGCGTCGCGAAGGCCGTCCTGGTGGCCTCCCTGACGCCGAACATGTATCGGAGCGAGAACAATCCCGCCGGTCAGCCGCCGGAATGGTTCGAAGCGATCCGTGCAGGCGTGCTGGGCAACCGGGCAGAGTTCTTCCGCTTCGTCCCCGAGAATCCGTTCTATGGCTACAATCTGGATGGGGCCAAACCTTCGGAGGCAGTGATTGCGAACTGGTGGCGTCAGGGCATGGCCGGCGGCGCCTTGGCACACTACGCAACTATCGACTCCTGGCTCGAGGATTATACTGAAGACCTCAAGAAGATCACCGTGCCGGTGCTGGTGATGCATGGCGAGGCCGATCAGGTCGTCCCTTTCGCAAGTTCCGTGCCGCGTGCGGTCGATCTGCTCAAGAACGGGTCGCTGAAAACCTACCCCGGCTACCCCCATGGCATGCTGACCACGCATGCGGATGTCCTCAACCCCGACCTGCTCTCGTTCATCAAATCTTGACGACATCCACCGGACCGCGGCCGTCATCCACGACAGAGGATCTGTCCCCCGGCGCTGCCGGGTGACAGCTGTTGGCGCTGGCACGTGGAGCCATCCCGAACTGTGCTTCCGGCCTTTAGGTAACCTCAGGCAAACCGGAAGGCTGGCGGAATTCCGCTCCCTACTTTCTACTGATGTAATATGCATCAGGGCGACGAATTATTTTTTCTCGCCTGCTTTAACAACTCCCAAGGAAATCTAAGCGTTCAAGGCGTATGTGGTCGCGAGAGGCTCAGTGTGCGTTATTCCGCGAAGAATTAGGCGCGCCATTGCTCGAAAGCGCCAACTGGGCACGCACGGTACCGCTATCCATGTCCCTAGACAGACGCGGAGGGCTGGCGTTAAGCTCTGGCTTTGTAACGGCGATACCAGAACCATGAACATGATTGGATCCCCCGGGAAATCGGGAGAAGACAACGAGGAAAAGATACTGACCAATCCGGCGCGGCTTGGAGGCCGTCTGAGGCTTGCCAGGCAAACCCGGGGCTTGACACTCAAGGCTCTCGCCCTGGCTGCGGATTGCTCTGAAAGCCTGCTATCGAAAATTGAAAACGGCAAGGCTTCGCCCTCGTTGCCTATGTTGCATAGACTTGTCGGTGTTCTGGGTACGAATATTGGCTGGATGTTCGAGGAGGCCGACGGTGAAGAGGGCATTGTCTTCCGTTCCGGGACGAGGCCATTGATTGGACTCGACCCTTTGCGTAGAGGGGAAGGCATCTCTCTCGAACGGATAATCCCCTATTCGCAAGGTCATCTGCTTCAATGCAACATCCACCATATCGAGGCTGGTGGCCAAAGCGCCGGGCCGATCCAGCATGTCGGCGAGGAGGTTGGATACGTTCTTGCAGGCGAAATCGAACTTATGGTCGGCGAACGGACATTCCGGCTTTCCGTCGGCGACAGCTTCGTCTTCAACTCCGAACTGCCCCATTGGTATCGCAATGTGGGAGCGGAGCGCGCAAGCATTTTCTGGGTCAATACGCCGGCGACCTTCTAGCGCCGCCACTGTCCTGAAAACGAACTCGCGATCATCTTCAAAACCACCAATTCAAGTTGCTTGACAATTATTCAAGTTACTTGAATACTCCCCTTGCAATCCAAAAACATGGGGAACGATCATGCATCTCAAGAAATACCTGTTCGGCTGCGCGATTGGCGCAACCGTCGCAATTGCCTGCAGTGCCGGCGCCGCGATGGCGAATACGCTGGCTCTCGTGACGATCAACCAGCAGGCTCTCTTCTTCAACCAGATCAATGACGGCGCCAAGGAGGCGGCAAAGAAAGCCGGCGCCGATCTCGTCATATTCAACGCCAACAACGTGCCCAGCGCGCAAAATGACGCCATCGAAAACTACATCACCCAGAAAGTCGACGGCATCATATTGGTCGCCATCGACGTAAACGGCGTGAAGCCTGCAATCTCCGCCGCCAAGAAGGCCGGCATTCCGGTCATCGCTATCGATGCACAGATTCCGAACGGCGACAACATCGCCTTCGTAGGTGTCGACAATACCAAGGCGGGGGAGGAGATCGGCAAGTTCTATTCCGATTACGTTAAGGACAAGATGGGCGGCAGCGCCAAAGTCGGCGTCGTTGGCGCACTCAATTCCTTCATCCAGAATCAGCGTCTTGATGGTTTCAAGGCGGCGGTAAAGGCCGGCGGCCAGAAGGTCGACTTCCTCGATACCGTGGACGGTCAGAACGTCCAGGACGTCGCGCTCAGTGCGGCGGAAAATCTCATTACCGCCAATCCCGATATGACGACGCTGTATGCGACCGGCGAGCCGGCACTCCTCGGCGCCGTTGCGGCCGTCACCAGCCAGGGTAAAACAGGCAATGTGAAGGTCTTCGGCTGGGATCTGACCAAGCAGGCGATCGAAGGGATCGATCAGGGTTGGGTGACAGCCGTTATCCAGCAGGATCCGGCCGGCGAAGGCAAGGCGGCCGTCGAAGCGCTCGTCAAGGTGAAAAAGGGCGAGAAGATCGATCCGATCATCAATGTGCCGGTATCCATCGTCACCAAGGAAAATGTCGACAAGTTCCGGGGCATGTTCAAATAGCCCCCGCATCTCGTCACGTCATGGTCGATCGGATCGCATCGACCGTGACGTTGTGGCATCATGGCCGAGGCCATTTCCGCAAGGCAGCACTGATATGACAACCGTTGATACCTACCGCGTCAGGATGACCGGTATTTCCAAACGCTATGGCACGATGCAGTCATTGGACAATGTATCGTTGACCCTGAAGCCGGGCGAGGTTCTTGGTCTCGTCGGCGACAACGGCGCCGGCAAATCGACCTTGAGCAAGGTTCTTTCGGGCGCGGTGATCCCGGATTCGGGAACGATCGAGATCGACGGAAAACCAGTTTCCTTTGCCTCGCCCGCCGATGCGCGCGCCGCGCATCTCGAGATGGTCTACCAAGATCTATCCCTTTGCGACACCGTCGATGTGGCAGGAAATCTCTTTCTGGGGCGTGAGCCGAAATGGAAGCTTGCGGGCGTTCCAATCCTCGACAAGAAGACCATGCATGAACGGGCGCGCCATATGCTGGACGGGCTCGGGATCGTCATTCCGGACACGCATCTGAAGGTCGAGAATCTCTCAGGCGGCCAACGCCAATCCATCGCGATCGGACGTGCGGCGTCATTCAATCCTTCGGTCCTGATCATGGACGAGCCGACGGCTGCCTTGGCAGTTGCTGAGGTCGAGGCGGTGCTGGAGCTCATCCGCACGGTCAGCGGCCGCGGCGTCAGCGTCATTCTGATTACGCATCGGCTGCAGGATCTCTTTCTCGTCTGCGATCGCATCCAGGTGATGTATGAGGGTCAGAACGTCGCCGAGCGCCTCATCGCCGAAACGAATATCGAAGAAGTCGTCAACCTGATCGTCGGTCGCAAGTTCTCCGCGCGCTCGGCCGGCCAGCATACCGAGCGAGGCGCTTCCATATGACCATGACATCCTCTCACGCCCAAACCAGCCCGTCGTCCCGGCTGCGCAAGGCTCGCCTTTATGACAAGGCGATAGCCAATGGCGGCATCGTTTCGATCGCCCTGTTTTTCATCGCGGTCTGTATTTTCTTCTCCGTCTTTACAAACGTTTTTCTGACGGCTCCCAATCTCTTGAACGTGGTCAGACAATCCGCCCCCTTGTTGATCGTGGCGGCGGCCATGACTTTCGTCATCACGACAGGCGGTATCGATCTTTCGGTCGGATCCGTATTGGCCCTTGCCGCAACGCTTTCGGCCGCCTGCCTTCAGGCTGGAATCGCGTGGCCGATTGTCGTCGTTCTGATGATGCTTCTTGGGGCGGCGACCGGATTAATCCAGGGATATTTCATCGCCTATGAGCGGATCCCCGCCTTCATCGTCACGCTGGCTGGACTATCGGTCATCAGGGGCCTGGCACTGCTTATCACCGGTGGCTACTCGATTCCGGTCGATCCGCAGAGCCCGTTCACCGCGATCGGCCAAGCCTGGTTCGTTGGCATTCCTGCCCCCGCGATCATCGCGATCGTTGCCCTCTTCGCGGCCTATATCGCCTTCAACGAAACGCCCTTCGGCCGCTATGTCACCGGTATCGGTGCCAATGCCGAGGCGGTGCGCCGCGCCGGGGTCAACACGCGGCGCGTCACCCTATTCGTCTATGTGATATCGGGTGTCGCAGCCTCCATCGCCGGCATCATCCTTGCCGCGCGCCTGGGTTCCGGCTCCTCAAATGCCGGGCAAGGCTTCGAGCTTGATGTCATTGCCGCGGTTGTCCTGGGCGGTACGAGCCTGTTCGGCGGGCGCGGTTCGGTCGTCGGAACGGTGCTCGGCGCTTTGACCGTTGCCGTTATCGCCAACGGCCTGATCCTTTCGCACATGTCGCCCTTCTTCACGCCGATCGTAACCGGGGTGATCATCCTCGTGGCGATCTGGTTGAACTTCCGCCTTTTCAAGGGCGCGGCAAGGGGCCGCTGAGCATGATGGATCATCTCTTTGCCGAGGGGGCCAGACCGCGTCATGCCATTGGCGTTCACACCGGATGCGCAATGACCGTGCTCGGCCCCATTGCGGTCGCCGATATGGGCGTGACGCTCATGCATGAGCACATCTTCCTGGATGGAGCGATCTCATGGAAATGTCCTTGCCATCCTGACGAAAAGGCGATCGCCGAACAGCCGGTTGGAATAGAGATCATCGGCGAGTTGCGGATGAACCCCTATATGAACCGCGACAACGTCTCGCTGGACGATCAGGATCTCGCCCTTGCCGAGCTTTCTCGCTTCCAGAAGCTTGGTGGCCATACCGTTGTGGAAACCACCAACTTTGGCATAGGGCGCAATCCTGAACAGTTGCGCCGTATCGCCCGCATGTCCGGCCTTAAGATCATCATGGGAACCGGCTTCTATCTCGAGCATACGCATCCCCTGTGGCTGAAGGACATGGATCTGGACGAGGTCACCGCCTTCATCGTCAACGACGTCGGTGGTGGCGAAACCCAGCCAGACATCATGGCAGGCATCATCGGTGAGGTCGGCGTCAGCAAGGACTTTACGGCCCAGGAGCAAAAATCCCTGAGGGCATCGGCGCGAGCCTCGCGGTTGACCGGCCTGCCATTATCCATCCATTTGCCGGGATGGGAGCGCCTTGCCCATCGGGTGCTGGATGTGGTCGAGGAAGAAGGCGCGGATCTTCGTCACACCGTGCTCTGCCACATGAACCCCAGTCATAACGATCTTCAATATCAAAAGAGCCTGGCGCAACGCGGTGCTTTCCTGGAATATGACATGATCGGCATGGATTATTATTACGCCGATCAGGATGCTCAATCGCCATCGGACGAGGAGAACGCAAGGGCGATCAGAGCGCTCGTGGAGCTGGGCTTTGCCGATCGGCTGCTTCTGTCTCAGGACGTCTTTCTCAAGATCATGCTGACCCGTTACGGCGGCTTCGGCTATGGCTATATTCTCAAGCATTTCCTGCCGCGACTGAAGCGCCACGGTGTCGATCAGCAGGCAATCGACCAAATGCTGATCACCAATCCCCAATCGGTATTTTCCGCCTCGGCCTGAAGGTCGGGTGCATTCAAGGAGCAGACATGAGCAAGAAAAAGGTTCTTCTGGCGGGTGAATCATGGGTTTCGACCGCCACCCATATCAAGGGTTTCGATCAGTTTCCAACGGTGACCTATCATACCGGCGCCGACGAATTGCTGAAGGCATTGAAGGACAGTGCCTTTGACGTCACCTTCATGCCGGCCCATGAGGCGCAGCGCGATTTTCCGCTGACAGCCGAAGCACTCGCAGACTATGACGCGATCGTACTGTCCGATATCGGCGCAAACACGCTGCTATTGCATCCCGATACCTGGATTCATTCCAGGAGGACCCCCAACCGGCTGAAGCTGCTGCGCGATTACGTGACAAATGGCGGCGCGTTGCTGATGTTCGGCGGCTATTACAGCTTCCAAGGCATCAATGGCGGCGCGCGCTATCATAAGACGCCGGTGGAGGACGTGCTGCCGGTAACCTGCCTTGCCATCGATGACCGCGTTGAAGTTCCCGAGGGATTTTCGCCCATCGTAACGGGCAATGACACCCACCCGGTTCTCAAGGGCCTCGGAAAAGATTGGCCCTACCTTCTCGGTTTCAACGAGGTGAAGGTGAAACAAGGAGCTGAAACGCTTGCGACGGTTTCGAGCGAATATGGTTCGCAGCCACTTTTGGTAACCGGCACCTATGGCGCCGGAAAGACACTCGTTTGGACTTCGGATGTCGGTCCACACTGGCTGCCGCCGGAGTTCATTGCCTGGAACGGCTACAAGACGCTCTTCGAGCAGATGCTGGCCTGGGCAACGCTCAAGGACTGACGCCCATGCGCCTCCATGTCGTCGGCAATGTCTGCGTCGATACGAGCTTTCGCCTGCAGCGACTTCCGCGTCAGGGGGAAACGCTCAACGCGACCTCGATCGTTGAAGGCGTCGGAGGCAAGGGTGCCAATCAAGCCGTCGCGGCGGCGCGAAGCGGGGCAGTTCTGTGCTTCTGGAGCGCGCTTGGCGACGACGATATGGCGTGTGGCGTGAGCGAGATGCTGAAGAGCGACCTTGAGGTCGATCGACTGATCCGCCTGCCTCTTTCCACGGACCGTTCGACGATCCTGTTGGAAGAAGACGGCGAAAACGCCATCGTCAGCGCCGTCGCCTGTGCGCGAGCCTTCGATCCGATGCGGCAATCGGCCCTGACGCAGACCTGGCGCGAGGGCGACATCCTTCTGATGCAGGGCAACCTGTCCAGGGAGGTCACCGCCGCCTGTCTGGAACTTGCCGGCAGGTCAGGTCTCAAGACGGTGCTCAATGCCAGTCCGCTGTCGGACATGACGGTCGAGGATCTTGCCGATGTGGATCTTGTCATCGTCAATCAAGGCGAAGCCTCGGCGCTGACGGGCATCGAAAACCCAACGGCAGCGGCAAACCTGCTTTTCGACAACGGAGCGAGAAGCGTCGTCGTGACGCTGGGAAGCCAAGGCAGCATCGTATGGGATCGGGCGGATCACGCACCTGCTATCCTCGCAGCTGCCAAGAGCGCGGTCGTTGATACCAGCGGTGCCGGTGACTGCTTTGCGGGCGTCCTCGTCGGCCTGCTCGCGCAGGGAAAAACCCTGATCGCAGCTGCAAAGTTGGCGACCAAGGCCGCCGCCATCTCCGTCGCCCGTCTTGGAACGCTCGCCTCCTATCCCTCGCGGATGGAAATTTCGGAAATCATCAAGAGATCAGAACTGGAAAACACATGAGTGGGACAATGAAGCCCATCGGGCAGGTAGCTGGAAACGCGCTCATCGATCTTTTCGGGCGCGACAAGGCGATCATCGGTGTCGTTCACCTGGCGCCGCTTCCCGGTGCGCCGCGCTACTCCAGCGAGGAGATTGAGACTGTCTACCAACGTGGACTTGACGATGCCCGCGCCTACCTTGCAGGCGGCTGCGACGCCGTGATTATCGAGAACCATGGCGATATTCCTTTTTCCAAGCCCGATGATATCGGCCCGGAAACCTCGGCCTACATGGCCGTCATCTCCGATCGCATTCGCCGCGAACTCGGCGGCCCGATCGGCATCAATGTTCTTGCCAATGCCGCCATTCCGGCGCTTGCAATCGCCAGTGCGGCAGGTGCGGGCTTCGTGCGCGTCAATCAATGGGCAAACGCCTATGTCGCCAATGAAGGCTTCATCGAGGGAGAAGCCGCACGCGCAATGCGCTATCGCGCACGGCTCAATGCCCATGGCATCCGCATCTTCGCCGATGCCCATGTCAAACATGGAGCGCATGCCATCGTTGCGGACCGACCGGTCGAGGAACAGGTCAAGGATCTCGTCTTCTTTGACGCGGATGTAATTATCGCCACAGGGCAAAGGACAGGGCATGCAGCCGATCTCGATTACATCAGAATGATCAAGCAGGCGGCGGGCCTGCCGACGCTCGTCGGCAGCGGTGTGACGCCGGAAAATGGTAACGACATTCTGTCGGTAGCCGATGGCGTGATCATAGCAAGCTCACTGAAATATGATGGCGTCTGGTGGAACCCGGTCGATCCGCAACGGGTAAAAAACTTCGTGACAGGCATCCATCGATGACGTCATACCCAAAAATCAATGCGCGGCGTCTGTTGCAGCGCATTGCCGATTTTGCAACGATAGGAGCAACGCCAGCGGGAGGGGTGAACCGGCAAGCGTTGAGCATCGGGGATAGGACGGCCCGGCGCCGACTTGCGGAACTGGCCGTTGCCCGCGGTTTCAACGTCCACCAGGATGCGATTGCCAATCTGTTCATCCGGCGTGAGGGACGTGATCCTTCATCGCCACCCGTCTTGATCGGCAGCCATCTTGACAGTCAGCCCACGGGAGGCAGGTTTGACGGTGCGCTTGGCACGCTGTCCGCCTTCGAGGTATTGGAAGCCCTTGAGGATACCGGAGTCGATACAGAACGATCCGTCGAAGTTGTGTCTTGGACCAACGAGGAAGGTAGCCGCTTCTCTCCCGGCTGCATGGGATCCATGGCCTTTATTGGTGCGGGAGACATCGCCGGATGGCAGGATACGCGCGGCACCGACGGGGCAAGACTTGGCGATGAATTGGCGGCGACATTGAAGGCACTGCCGGAAGCAAGGATGCGGCCGGTCGGCCATGCCGTGTCTGCCTTCGTTGAGGTGCATATCGAGCAGGGACCCGTGCTCGAGCGCGCGGGCATCCCGATCGGCCTCGTCACCGGCGTACAGGGAACTAGGTGGCTCGTGGTTTCCTTCAGCGGCGAGGCGGCCCATGCTGGCACGACGCCGCTGGAATTCCGTAAAGATCCCATGGCGGCCGCCGTCGCGGCGATTGCGCAACTGCAGCTGGTCGTCATGCCAGCCGATCCGATGGCGAGGCTGACCGTTGGCCGAATGAGTGTCGAACCCAGTTCCGTCAACGTCATTCCGAGCAGGGTTACATTCACGATCGATATCCGACACCCGCAGGAAGACGTACTTTCTTCCATCGAGGCTCAGATCGATGCAGAATGCCGCGCGTCGGCGACGCATCATATGGTGGAAGTGCATATCGAAAAACACTTCGACTTGGCACCCGGAAAGTTTGACGTGGCAATTGTCGATGTGATCGACAACGCATGCGAAAGGCTAGGCGTTTCCAACATGAAATTGGTCTCAGGCGCTTTTCACGATGCACTTTTCGTCAGCAAAGTTGCACCGACTGCGATGATCTTCGTTCCATGCCGAGACGGTATCAGTCACAACGAAGCTGAATTCGTCACCTCAGAGCATATCGAGATAGGCGCAAAGGTCCTGCTCGAGACCGCTCTATCTCTGGCTCGAGGACCAATCCTCAACGCTCCTTAAGGGTGGCCGAAGATAGCAACACGACAAAAATAAAACTGAGAGATGCGGACACGCGCCCTGATTGACCGCCACGATTTGAACTACCTCGCTGCATCGCCTTGAACCAATTCGAACCGGCCACCCCATTGGTACAAACCCCATCCGTCTGAATTTCCTAAGTAACAGATACCGGCTTTTGCCCGATTGGGATGTCCGATTTGGGGGCGCTTGCGGTCTGTCCTCGCCAAGGT
>UBXG01000010.1:0-175951 GCA_900469475.1 Hyphomicrobiales bacterium
CTACGTGCCGACCCTCCCCCCCAAGGGGAGAGTGTACCTCGCGACGCATCAACTTCGCTGTCTCAGCAACACGGAGATCCTGTGCCCCAAAAGCCCTCCAAGCTCGACCGCTTCAAAATCGCCAACGGCCGGCGTCTGCGCGCTGATGCGACCGATGCGGAAGCCAAGCTCTGGAAACACTTGTGGCGCATTCCGATTGAGGGCACGCATTTTCGGCGGCAGGTTCCGATCGGGCGCTACTTCGCCGATTTCGCCTGTCATCAGATCGGTCTCATCATCGAGCTCGACGGCAGCCAGCATGCGGAGGGTGCGGCAAGATGTTATGATGCTGAGCGCACGGCCTATCTCGAAAGCCAAGGCTATCATGTCGTCCGATTCTGGAATGCCGAGGTCATAGATGAGGTCGAGGCTGTCCTGGATACGATATTTGCCATTGTGCAGCAGCGGCAAATTTTGCTAGCAGAGGCCGACCGTTTTCACCCCACTCCGGCACGCCGTGCCGACCCTCTCCCTCAAGGGGAGGGTGAGGAACCTTGACATGCCCGATCTCCTTCTCGAACTCCGCTCCGAGGAAATTCCCGCCCGTATGCAGCGCAAGGCTGCCGGCGACCTGAAGAAGCTGGTGACCGATGCCCTGGTCGAAGCAGGTCTTTCCTACGAAGGTGCCAGGGAATATTGGACGCCGCGTCGCCTGACGCTCGATATTCGCGGTCTGACGGCGCGCTCGGCTGACGTGCGTGAAGAGCGCAAGGGTCCGCGTACCGATGCCAACGAGAAGGCGATCGAAGGTTTTCTGCGCGGCGCCGGTCTTTCCTCCATTGCCGAAGCCCAGGTGCAGAGCGACCCGAAGAAGGGCGACTTCTACGTTGCGATCATTTCCAAGCCCGGCCGTGCCGCGGAGGAAATCGTCGCTGCGGTGATGCCCGACATCATAAAAAATTTCCCCTGGCCGAAATCCATGCGCTGGGGCAAGGCCTCGGTGAAGCCCGGCTCGCTGCGCTGGGTGCGCCCGCTGCAGTCGATCGTCTGCACCTTCGGCACCGAGCATGAAGAGACCGTGGCCATCCCTTTCGAGATCGACGGCATCGTCGCCTCGAACGTGACCTATGGCCATCGCTTCCATGCGCCCGGCCCGATCACGGTCAAGCGTTTCGAGGATTATGCGTCGAGCCTGGAAAAGGCCTATGTCGTTCTCGATGCCGAACGCCGCAAGGACATCATCCTGCATGATGCCCGCGATGTCGCTTTCGCCAATGGCCTCGAGCTGGTCGAAGATGATGGTCTGCTTGAGGAAGTCTCCGGCCTTGTCGAGTGGCCGCAGGTACTGATGGGCTCCTTCGAGGAGGATTATCTCTCGATCCCGTCGGAGATCATCCGCCTGACCATCAAGACCAACCAGAAGTGTTTCGTCACGCGGCCATCGGCCCGTGAGACGCTGTCCAACCGCTTCATTCTCGTTGCCAATATCCAGGCGACGGACGGCGGCAAGGAAATCATCCACGGCAACGGCAAGGTCGTGCGCGCCCGTCTGTCCGACGCGCTGCACTTCTGGAAGCGTGACCAGGGCGATCTGCCCGATCTCGAAACGCTGGAAGCCTCCGCTAAAAAGTTCGGCCTCGATCTGAAGAAGCCGCTCGATCAGCGCATGGCGAAGCTCGACGCTCTGAACGTCACCTTCCATGCAAAACTCGGCAGCCAGGGCGAGCGCGTCGCTCGCATCCGCGCGCTGGCCGCTGACCTCGCCAAGATCACCGGCGCCGATGCCGCCCTGGTCGACCGTGCCGTCGTGCTTGCCAAGGCCGACCTGCGCACCGAAGCCGTCGGCGAATTCCCCGAGCTGCAGGGCGTCATGGGCCGCAAATACGCATCGCTGCAGGGCGAGAACGTCTCGGTCGCGACGGCGATCGAAGATCACTACAAGCCGCAAGGCCCGTCCGACCGCGTCCCCGAGGACAAGGTTGCGATCACAGTCGCGCTTGCCGACAAGCTGGATACGCTCGTCGGCTTCTGGGCGATCGACGAGAAGCCCACAGGCTCGAAGGACCCTTACGCGCTGCGCCGCGCTGCCCTCGGTGTCGTCCGTATTTTGCTGGAGCGGGGCGTGCGCCTGCCGCTGCTTGCGACCACCAGGGATGCCGATCTGCTCGCCTTCTTCCATGATCGCCTCAAGGTCTATCTGCGCGATCTCGGCGCCCGCCATGACCTGATCGACGCGGTGCTGACGCCGGAGGCTGACGATCTGCTGATGGTCGCCCGCCGTGTCGAGGCGCTGACCGCCTTCATCACCTCCGAAGATGGCAAGAACCTGCTGGCAGGCACCAAGCGCGCCACACAGCTCCTGGCCGCCGAGGAGAAGAAGGGCACCGTCGTTGCCGATAGCGTTTCGGAAGCCCTGCTGAAGCTCGATGCGGAAAAGGATCTCTTCGCTGCCGTCAAGGCTGCCTCGGCTGAGGCTTCCGATGCGATCGCCAAGGAAGACTTCCGCTCGGCCATGTCAGCCCTTTCCAAGCTGCGCGCCCCCGTCGACCGCTTCTTCGAGGACGTGCTCGTCAATGACGAAGACGCCGCTATCCGCGCCAATCGTCTGGCGCTGCTGCGCCTGATCCGCGAGGCGACCGGCACTGTCGCCGACTTCTCGAAGATCGCGGGATAACACATGTGGGCGCGATGACCGGAAAGATCCTCGTCAGCGCTTGCCTCATGGGCCATGCCGTCCGCTATGACGGACGCTCCAAGCCTCTTGTCCATCCGGCGATCGATCGCTGGCGCGAGGAGGGGCTGTTGGTGACGATCTGCCCGGAAATGTCCGCCGGCACGACGGTTCCAAGACCGCCGGCCGAGATTGCTGGCGGTGCCACCGGCGAGGACGTGCTTGCCGGCACCGCAAGGGTGATGGAGATCACCGGCGGTGATGTCACGGCGGAATTTCGTCAGGCGGCGGAAAACGCGCTGGCGCTCGCAGAGCAAACAGGCTGCCGTTATGCTCTGCTCATCGATGGCAGCCCATCCTGTGGCTCTGGTTTCATTTACGACGGCACGTTTTCCGGTAGTCGGCAGAGTGGCCGAGGCGTCACGGCGGCGCTGCTGCAGCAGGCCGGTATCGAGGTCTATTCCGATCGCGAGATCGACAGGTTGGTCGAACGGCTGGCGGCGACCGACTGACACAACCATCATAGCCAAATAAAAAACCGCCGGACGCATGCCCGGCGGTTTTGTGTTTTCTGCCTTATGTGGCTCAGGCGGCCCGGCGACGATGATCCGCAGCCGGGTGGCCGTCGTTGACACGGAAGCCGCGGATGAGGGCGAGGAGATCTTCCGTGTCGGCCGCGAGCGTCTCGGCCGATGCCGTCGTCTCTTCGGCCATGGCGGCGTTCTGCTGCGTGGCGGCATCGAGCTGGTTCATCGAAGAGGAGATCGAGCGCAACGTCGTATCCTGCTCGGAGGCGCTGTGAGCGATCTTCGAGACGATTTCGTTGGCAGCCTTGATCTGACCGGAAATGCGCTTCAGCGCTTCGCCGGCCTCACCGACGAGGCGGACGCCCTGGTCGACTTGACCGGAGGAGCGGGCGATCTGGTCCTTGATCTCCTTAGCGGCTGCGGCGGAGCGCTGGGCGAGTTCACGCACTTCCTGGGCGACGACGGCAAAACCCTTGCCGGATTCGCCTGCTCGCGCTGCTTCGACGCCGGCATTGAGCGCCAGAAGGTTGGTCTGGAAGGCGATCTCGTCGATGACGCCGATAATCTTGCTGATCTCCGCCGAGGACTTCTCGATGCCGCTCATGGCTTCGATCGCCTGGGCAACCACGGCATCGCTGCGCGATGCTTCGGCGCTGACGGCATGAACGCGCTTGCTGGCCTCGCCGGCGCCTTCCGCAGTCTGGCGGACAGCGACGGTAAGTTCATCGAGCGCTGCCGAGGTTTCTTCCAGGCTGGCGGCCTGGCGCTCGGTGCGCTGCGACAGTTCGTTGGAGGCGCGACGGATCTCCTCCTTGCTGAGTCCGATGTCATTGCCCTTGGCGTTGACGCGGCCCATCGCGGCTTCGAGGTGCGACAGCGCCTCGTTGAAGTTGTTGCGAAGGCCGGCATAGCTGGCGCCGAGATCGCCGCACCGTATCGTCAGGTTCCCCTGGGCGAGGTCTTCAAGCGCCCGGCCGATGACCGAGACGACGCGCGCCTGTTCGTGGGCCTCGTCCTGCTGCTGGCGCAGGTTCTGTTCGCGCTCATTGCTGATTTCGAGTTCCTGTGCAGCCTGGCGGTCGGCCAGCACGTGGCGCTCGCGGATCTTTTCCTGCAGGGCCTGGGTCGCTTTCGCCATCAGGCCGATTTCGTTGCGCATCTCGGCATGCGGAATGGCCATCTTCACATCTTCGTCGGCCACGGCCTTCAGGGCTGCATGGACGTCGGTCAGCGGCTTCGTGATGCCGCGGATGAAGTAGAAGGCGGCGCCAATGCCGATCAGGAAGACGATGCCGCAGATCATAAGCGCACGCCACATAGTGGCGTTGATCTGCGCCTCGAGGTCATCCATGTAGACGCCGCACCCCAGGACGATCTGCCAAGGTGCGAAGGCGGCCGAATAGCTGCCCTTGAGGAAGAACTCGCTTTCGGAGCGACCCGGCTTGTTCCAGTAATAGATGGTGCGTCCGCCGCCCTTGATGCCCTTCTCGACCATTTCCTTGCTGAAATGGGTGCCGTTCTTGTCGACCTGCGAAGACATGTCCTTGCCGATATTGACCGGGCTCGGATGAATGCGCTGGATCACATTATAATCGAAACCGAAGAGATAGCCTGCCGGCGCGAAGCTCACATGCGACAGGACCTTGAAGGCTTCGGCCTGGGCTGCCTCATGGGTCATCTCGCCGGATTTTTCGCGCTGATAATACTGGTTCAGAACCGAGATGCCAGATTCGACCTGCGTGCGAAGCATGTCGAAACGGTCGCTATAGATAGAATCGGCCTGCGACCGGATCTGGAAATAGGTCGCCACGGCGAAGGCGGCCATCAGGACGCCAAGCAGGGCAAATAATTGATGCGCAATCTTGAGATTCTTCATAGCGTCTCCCACAGGTAGCTGAATACCGGTGCGGTATCCTACCGCCTGTGCGATCGCCTGAGAGATACTCAATACGTTTGCCGCCGCTTAAATGACATGCTGCTGTCCGGTGGCAGTAAAATCGCTGTTTATGTCTAAGAAAGCTTTAATTGTAGGGATTTGGTTGTATTTAATTTTGAATTAAACCGGAGATGTGTGCGGGAATTGTAAGTAATACGAAATTTTACTTGGTTATGCCGTCGAGGAGACTTCGAGATTTCCGGCAATTATTTAGATTTATCGAATATTATGAGGATATATTCATAAGTTTGAATATAGTCAGCATTCCGCAAGCGGCCAAGCGTTACCAAGACGGCGGCGGGGCTTATTGGCGAAGCTGGAAGCCGGAGATATCGAGCGGCGCGGGTTCGCGAGTTGTGGATGAGTTCGGCAAGGCCGCCGTCCGAGCCGTGATGTCGATGCCGTCGACGGGCTCACCGGCGGCGGCAAGCGCTTCGGGCGTGGGCTTGCTGACGAAGTTAACGGGGGAGCCACCCATCCACGCTTCGGTGCGGACAACCTTTTTCTGTCCGTCGATATTGCGCACGACGACGGATTGCGTGCCGGGCTCCAGCGTCGGCACGGTGTATTCTCTTTCTGTGGCGGGAGGCTTCAGCGGAGGGCATTCGGCGCAGCTTTTGTTGATAATGCTGCCCCTGCCGCCGATCATCGTGCCGTCAATCGGCTGGATCGACGAGGCCATGGCGGAACCGCCGGCCAGTACGCACGCCAAGGTCACAAAGATGGAACGCATAACCAAGAACTCCGCCTATAGTGACGAAGACATTAGTGCGGCTTTATTTCCATCCCGTCAGGAGATTAGGTAAAAATTTAATGGACTTGCGATTGCAGAGCCGAAGTGATGTTTACTTTTCGCGCTCCACTGCACGCCAGCCGATATCATTGCGATAGAAGCCGTTGTCCCATTTCACTTCGCCGGCAAGGGCATAGGCCCGTTCTTTTGCTTCGCCTACGGTCTTGCCTGTTGCAGTGATGTTGAGGACTCGCCCACCCGTCGCAACGAGTGCGCCGTCCTTCAAGGCTGTGCCGGCATGAAACACTTTCTCGCCTTCGTCGTCGGCAGGCAGCGCCGCGATTGGTGTGTTCTTGGCGTAGGAGCCGGGATAGCCCTTCGAGGCCATGACGACGGTTAGCGCCGGATCCTCACTCCATTCTGCCGTCACCTGATCCAGCGTGCCGTTGGCGCAGGCATAGAGCATTGGCAGCAGGTCGCTTTTCAGGCGCATCATCAGCACCTGGCATTCCGGATCGCCGAAGCGGACATTGTATTCGATGAGTTCGGGACCCTTGGCGGTGATCATCAGCCCAGCGAAGAAGACACCGCTGAAAGGATGGCCGCTTTCCGCCATGCCGCGCATCGTCGGCTCGATGATCTCCTTCATGGTGCGCTCGACCAATTCGGGTTTCATCACGGGGGCAGGGGAATAGGCGCCCATGCCGCCGGTGTTCGGGCCGGTATCGCCGTCGCCGAGGCGTTTGTGGTCTTGTGCGGTCGCAAGCGCCAGCGCATGTTTGCCGTCGCAAAGGCAGAAGAAGCTTGCCTCTTCGCCATCGAGATAGGCTTCGATCACCACCTCCGTGCCGGCCTCGCCGAATGCACCCTCGAAGCAATCGTCGATCGCGGCCAGCGCTTCGTCGATCGTCATCGCGACGGTGACGCCCTTACCCGCCGCAAGGCCGTCCGCCTTGACGACGATCGGCGCGCCTTGAGCGCGGACATAGGCTTTCGCCTTCGGTGCATTGTTGAAGCGCTGATAGGCGCCTGTGGGAATATTGTAACGGGCGCAGATATCCTTGGTGAAACCCTTGGACCCTTCGAGCTGGGCGGCGGCTGCAGAAGGGCCAAAAACAGCAATATCGGCGGCGCGTAGCGCATCGGCAATGCCGGCGACCAAGGGCGCTTCCGGGCCGACGACGACGAAGTCGATGGCCTTGTCCTTGCAGAAGGCGACAACAGCGTCATGGTTGTCGATATCGATCGGCGCAAGCGTCGCATGCTCAGCAATGCCGGGATTGCCGGGTGCGGCATAGAATTCCGTCATGAGAGGCGATTGCGCCAGTTTCCAGGCCAGTGCGTGCTCGCGTCCGCCCGATCCGATCAACAGAACTCTCATGGCTTGCCCTTTCGTTGCGTCCTTTTGCGCGGTTAAGCGGGGATGAGCCAAAGGTCAAGCGGCAAATCCTGTGGAGCCCGGGCCGCTAACATTGCCATGCCTTTTTATCCCGTTAAAGCGGAGGCGGCTTCTGCCTCACGCCATCTCCCCGCCCGGATTGGCGTGTTCCGTGCCGAAACCGCTTCTTATGTCCGCGGGATCATGCTTATGGTCCCCTTTACGATTGTCCAGTTCAGAGAGACACATGTCCGCCGATATCCGTTCCCTTGCTGCTACCATCGCCGCTGAGATCAATGCCCGCCCGGATCAGGCCAAGGCCGCCATCGAGCTCTTGGACGAAGGTGCAACGGTGCCCTTCATCGCCCGCTACCGCAAGGAAGTGACCGGCGGCCTCGACGATACGCAGCTTCGTACTCTGTCGGAACGTCTGGTCTATCTGCGTGAGCTGGAAGCGCGCCGCGCCGCTATCATCGAATCCATCACCAGCCAGGGCAAGATGACCGACGAGCTGATGAGCAAGGTTGCAACCGTCGGCACCAAGGCTGAGCTGGAAGACCTTTATCTGCCCTACAAGCCGAAGCGCCGCACGCGCGCCGAAATTGCGAGGGAACGCGGCCTCGGCCCATTGGCCGACACGATCCTTGCGGATCGCTTCAAAGAGCCAGCAGTTCTCGCCGAAGGCTTTATCACGGCCGATGTGCCCGACGTGAAGACGGCGCTGGAAGGCGCGCGCGATATTATCGCCGAAGGCATTGCCGAAAATGCCGACCTGCTCGGCAAGCTGCGCAATTACATGAAGACCAACGCGACACTGAAGGCTGCAGTCGTCGACGGCAAGCAGGAAGCGGGCGCCAAGTTCTCGGATTATTTCGCGCATCAGGAGCGCTGGGCGACGGCTCCCGGTCATCGCGCGCTTGCCATGCTGCGCGGCTGGAACGAGGAAGTCCTGACACTGAATATCGAAATCGATGCCGACGCCGTCTCACCCAACAAGCCGGTCGAACGCATGATCACTGCGGCCTATGATATCGGCACCAGCCGACCCGGCGATCGCTGGCTGACGGAGGTCGCGAGTTGGACCTGGCGTGTAAAGCTCTCCATGTCTTTGTCGCTCGATCTGATGCGGGAACTGCGCGAACGCGCCGAAGAAGAAGCGATCCATGTTTTCGCCCGCAATCTGAAGGATCTGCTGCTGGCAGCGCCTGCGGGTTCGCGCGCCACCATGGGTCTCGATCCGGGCATCCGCACCGGCGTCAAGGTCGCGGTGGTGGACGGCACGGGCAAGCTGCTGGAAACGACGACCGTCTATCCCTTTCCGCCGAAGAACGATGTGCGCGGCACGCAGGTGACACTGGCCGCACTTATCCGCAAGCACAAGGTCGAACTGATCGCGATCGGCAACGGCACAGGCAGCCGCGAAACGGAAAAACTGGTGGCCGACATGCTGGCCGAACTGCCGGCGCCGAAGCCGACCAAGGTCATTGTTTCCGAAGCCGGCGCATCGGTCTATTCCGCGTCGGAAACGGCGGCGCTGGAATTCCCCGGGCTCGACGTCTCGTTGCGCGGCGCCGTCTCCATCGCCCGCCGCCTACAGGATCCGCTGGCCGAGCTGGTAAAGATCGAGCCGAAGTCGATCGGCGTCGGCCAGTACCAGCACGATGTCGACCAGCAGAAGCTGTCGCGCTCGCTGGATGCCGTGGTCGAAGACGCGGTGAATGCCGTCGGTGTCGATCTGAACACGGCGTCTGTACCGCTGCTTGCCCGTGTTTCGGGCCTTGGGCCTGCGATTGCCGAAGCGATCGTTCGACATCGCGATGGCGAAGGCGCCTTTGAGACGCGGCGCGATCTCCTGAAGGTCGCCCGTCTCGGCCAGCGCACCTTCGAGCAATGCGCCGGCTTCCTGCGTATCCCGAACGGCAAGGAGCCGCTCGATGCTTCCTCGGTACACCCGGAAGCCTATGGCGTCGCCAAGAAGATCGTAGCCGCCTGTGGCCGTGACCTGCGCACGCTGATGGGCGACACCGCGACGCTGAAGGCGGTCGACCCCCGTCAGTTCATCGACGACAAATTCGGCCTGCCGACCGTGCGCGACATCATCGCCGAACTGGAAAAGCCGGGCCGAGATCCGCGCCCGAGCTTCAAGACCGCGACCTTTGCGGAGGGGGTCAACGAGATCGGTGACCTCAAGCCGGGAATGCTGCTGGAGGGAACCGTAACCAACGTCGCCGCCTTTGGCGCCTTCGTCGATATAGGCGTCCACCAGGACGGTTTGGTGCATGTCTCACAGCTGGCGGATCGCTTTATCAAGGATCCCCATGAGGTTGTGAAGGCTGGCGACGTCGTCAAGGTCAGGGTCGTGGAAGTCGATGCGAAGCGTAAGCGAATCGGCCTCTCCATGCGCAAAGATGGCAGCACTGTGGCGGCCCCGTCCGGGCGGGACACACGCGAACAGGGTGGTCCGCGCAGCGCTGGCGTTAAGGGAAATACCCCTCCGAAGGCCGAACAACAGGGTAGTTTTGGGGCAGCGTTGGCGGACGCACTCAAACGAAAATAAGGACTTAGCGGAACTTCGTGCAAGAATGTCACACTCTGGCAGCGTTGTTGTCAGAGTGCCAATGACTGTGGAAAGGTGCGCTTGCCACAATGCTGTGAGGCGTTAAAGTTGCCTTAATGTCATGTCATAACATTCGGGGCGTCCATGGCGTCGACACTCTTTTCTCTCGTCAAGAAAATCATCCGTAAAGGTTCACTCAGGCTTACGCTCGCATCCGGCGAGACCCATATGGTCGGCGACGGAACCGGAGAGACGGTGGCCGTCCGTTTTGCCGATCAGCAGGCGGAAGATGCGGTTGCCCGCGATCCGACGCTCAAGCTCGGCGAAATGTATATGGAGGGCCGCTTCATCCTCGAGCAGGGGGACATCTACGAGTTCCTGTCGCTGGTGAAGCAGAATACCACCAATGAGATCTTCGATTTCCGCATGGCGGCGCTGCTGCTCGGCCGCATCGCCTGGCAGCAGATCAAGAGCCGCTCGCCAATCAATCGCAACAAATACAATGTTGCGCATCACTACGATCTGTCGGCGAAGCTCTTCGATCTCTTCCTCGATGAGGACTGGCAATATTCCTGCGCCTATTTCAATCCGCCGGGCATCAGCCTCTTCGAAGCGCAGGTCGCCAAGAAGCGCCATATCGCCGCCAAGCTGCTGGTCGAGCCTGGCCAGAAGGTATTGGAGATCGGCTCGGGCTGGGGCGGCATGGCCATGTATCTTGCCGAAGCCTATCCAGGCCTCGACGTGACAGGCATCACCCTCAGTGAAGAACAGCTGAAGGTATCGCGCGAACGGGCAGCCAAGCGCGGCCTCTCCGATCGCGTGCGCTTCGAGCTGCAGGACTATCGCTACCTGACGGGCAAGACGTTCGACCGCATCGTCTCGGTCGGCATGTTCGAACATGTTGGCATCGGCGACTACGGCAAGTTCTTCCGCAAGGTTTCGGAGCTGTTGGATGACAACGGCGTCATGCTGCTGCATTCGATTGCACGTCCGAAGCCGAGCTTTGCCACCAACGCCTTCATCGAAAAGTATATTTTCCCCGGCGGCTACATCCCCTCGATCGGCGAGACCACGCCGCCACTGGAAAAGGCAGGTTTGCTGACCAGGGACGTCGAAACTCTGCCAATGCACTACGCCTATACGCTGAGGCATTGGCGCAACCGCTTCGTGGCGCGCAAGGCCGACGCCGTCGCTCTCTACGACGAGAAGTTCTTCCGCATGTGGGAGTTCTATCTGGCCGGTTCCGAAATGGGCTTCCGCTGGGACGAGCTGTTCATTATGCAGCTCCAGATCACCAAGAACCAGTTCGCCGTACCGGACAACCGCAATTACATCGCGGAACGCGAGGCGAAACTGAAGGAATTCGAGGCAGGGCGCGCGCCTTTGGAGAAGGTGACGTTCTGAGCCTCCGTCATCGCGCCGTTTGACGGGGCCGGACCGTGGAAAACTACGGTCCGGCCTTTTTTATTCACGCCTGCACGTCGTCAAACTTGCTATCCGCCGACATGGACGGTGAAGGTGCCGTCTTGCACCGTACCATCCGTATTCAGTCCCGTAAGGCGCAGGGTGAACTGATCGGTGCCCGCAAAACCAGGGTTCGGCGTGTAGTAGACGATGTTGCCTTGAACCGTCTTGCCCGAGCATAGGTAGGCAGTGCTGTCTTTCGAAAACTTCGCTGTGACCGGCCCGTGCTCGACGTCAACCTTGCCGTGGGCAGGCTGCTTGATGACGCCCGTATAGGGAAATCCTGCAAAGGTGCAGTCTTGTTTCACAAGCGAAGCAGTGGTCACCTTCGTCTTTTTGCCAGGCGCCGCTCTTCCCGAAAACTGGCTTTGCTTTGCTCCGCCGATCGGAGTGCCGACGCAGCCGGAAAGCGCCATGCTGGCGGTTAGGATCAGACCTAGGGAGATCAGGGATATGCTCTTCATTCGTTTCTCATCTTTTGAAATGGGGGGCTATGAGATGGCGGGCATTTGGTCATTGCGACCATTACCCACGATTGAGTATCTATACAGAAATTAAATCAACGCGATAGGCTGCCACATGTCGAGCGGGGGCCGGATTGGAGCAACCTGAATTTGATGTTCCGATCGAATTCGCCGTCTTGTGGTTAAGGGAGCGGTAACGCGATCAGCATAATTTGCAGCAACTCTTGGGTCGGACGGCCCTTTGTATTGCGTATCATGGAGTTTCGTTGTGTTTGCAAAGTTAAGGTTCCTTTTCATTGGTGGCCTCTCCGCCGTCGCTTGTGCCGGCGCTGCCGAGGCGGGAGATGGCCAGCATTTGTGGTCGGGTGACTGGTACTTAAGCGTCGGTGCGGCCGGTTTCTCGGCACCGAAATTCGAAGGCGGCAAGCACAACAAGCTGCAATGGTCGCCGCTTGTGTCCATCGGCCGGCAAGGCCCAGGCCCGCGCTTTTCCTCGCGTAACGACAATCCCTCCTTTGCCCTGATCGAAAGCGATGCATTTCGCATCGGCATCGTCGGCAAGTTCGTGCCGAGCCGCGACAGCAGCGATGGCCGCGAGCTGAGGGGATTGAAGAAGGTCAAGTGGGGTGTGGAAGCCGGCGGTTTTGCCGAAGCCTATCCCACGGATTGGCTGCGCGCTCGCGTCGAAGTTCGCCAGGGTATTCGTGCCCATAGCGGCATCGTCGCCGATGCCGCGGTCGATGCCTTTACCGACATCACGCCGGAGCTTCGCGCCTCCGCAGGTCCACGCGTGACACTCGCCAGCAGCGATTATTTCGACACCTATTACGGCGTCAATGCACGCCAATCGGCTGCCTCCGGCCTCAGCGGCTACAAGCCGGGCGGCGGCGTCAAATCCGTCGGCTTCGGCGGCGCACTGACCTGGAAGGCCTCGCAGAACTGGACGACCAGCACCTTCCTCGAATATACCCGGCTTACTGGTCCCGCCGCCGACAGCAGCCTAGTGCGCGAGCGCGGCGACCGCAACCAGCTGCTGATCGGCGTTTCCGCCAGCTACAAGTTCAATTTCACCATGAACTGAGCAACGGGCGAGGTCATGTTTCGTTATGGCCTCGCCGCTTGACCTCCGGTGCCGGATGTCACTACTACTCGCCTATGCAAAAGACAGGCGACATCAACGGGCGCGTCGCTGACGCGCCATCCGGCAACTGGGTCTACCGCGTTCTGCCCCCGACGCTATGGCCTTATGCTCAGCTTGCACGCTGGGACAGGCCGATCGGCTGGCAGCTGCTGATGTGGCCATGCTTCTGGTCCGTGGCGCTTGCGGCCAATGCCTCCGTCGCCTCGGGGCAGGGCTCTCCCGGATTCGTGGTGATCTATCACCTCTTCCTCTATTTCGTCGGCGCCGTCGCAATGCGTGGCGCCGGCTGTGCCTATAATGACCTCGTCGACCACGAGATCGACATGTCCGTGGCGCGCACGCGCTCGCGCCCGCTGCCATCGGGCCGCGTAACGCGCCTGCAGGCCAAGGTATTCATCGCATTGCAGGCTCTGGTAGGCCTGCTGGTGCTGCTGCAGTTCAACTGGTTTGCCGTCGTGCTCGGTGTTCTGTCGCTCGGCATCGTCGCGCTCTATCCCTTTGCCAAGCGCTTCACGGACTGGCCGCAATTCTTCCTCGGCCTTGCCTTTTCCTGGGGCGCCCTGATGGGCTGGGCAGGTCTCTTCGGCAGCCTGTCGCTTGCCCCGATCGTGCTCTATCTCGCCGCCATCCTCTGGACCATCGGTTACGATACGATCTACGCGCATCAGGACAAGGAGGATGACGAGCTGATCGGTGTGCGCTCGACCGCCCGGCTTTTCGGCGATCAGACGCGCCTCTGGCTGGTCGGGCTCTATGGGGTGACGTTGCTCCTGATGCTGCTGTCCTTTGCGCTCGTGGGTACAAGCTGGCTGGCCTATCTCGGCCTGATCGTCGCCGGCGGCATGTTCGCCTATCAGATCGCCGTGCTCGACATCAACGACGGTGCCCAATGCCTTGCGCTATTCAAATCTAATAACCGCGTCGGCTTGATCATTTTTGCCGGGCTCTTCCTGTCGTTCCTGCTTCTTACTCCCTGAAAACGCAAAGATTTCGGCCGCGGGATTGGTTTCCCACGGCCGGTTTTTGGTGATATTCGGTTTTCGAGCCCTATCGGCTTAATGTCTGGCGATGATCTCGCGGCCCTGGATCTTCATCTTGATGCCAAGCTTGCCCGTCGTGCGGCGCACGAGGAAGCGGGGACGGCGGTTTGCGAAGTAGGAATGGCGACGACGCGGCTGGCTGTCCTGCGAGCGGACGCCGCCGAGATGTTCTTCCAGCGGACGGGCCACGCCGTCGGCTTCGATCATCAGCATTGGAATACGGAAGGCTTCCGACCAGGAGCGCCAGTCGGCGGCGATATCGCTCAAGTCATGAGCGACGAGAAGGGGGATGCAGAGATCCGGATCGGAGTGATGCAGTTCCAGCGTGACAGTAACTTCGCCATCGCCATGGTCGATGGCGCGGGCTGCAACACCCTTGAATGCACGCTTGGGCAAGGCGACGGACAGCGGCAGACCGCTGGACGGCAGGATCTTGCGCAGCACGGCGCCGCGCTCATCGATCGTAATGGTGACGTCACCCTCGGCACCTCGCATGGCATAGCTGACCTGTTGCGGGAAGCGCGCCGGATCAAGCCGCAGTGTGGTTCCAGCCCAGTCGGGCTTCAGGACGGTATTAGTCATCGATTTCTCTACCCTTGCTTTACCTGAGAGCCGGTTGTTCCGGTCTTCTCTCGGAGAACTTTTGTCCTCTCGTTGTTGGGCAGATTAGGCGCCGTCCCTTCCAGACAGCTTAAAAATCGAGGTTAAGAAAACTTTGCGTCCTCAAATGGTTAGCAAAGTTGAATGCATCAGGGTTTCCATAAGGTGAATACAGGGCAGGGTGGTGCATCAATATAGTGCACGCATTGGATGAGTGCCTGTAAGTCTCAGGTAAGGTTTATATGAAATAATGTCAGCTAGATTCGCCGCTTTTATTAGAGATCTATTGGGATTCTGCTGATGATTTCCACTTATCTTGGTTATACGATCGCAACCAGAGATATGACGACGTCGCTCAATCAGGTGGCGCAGCAGTCGCAAAACAAGCGTTCGATCGACTATTACAATGCCAACATCGGCAAAGTAAAAGACGTCGACAGCTTCCTGAATGACTATCAGTTATACAGTTATGCGATGGAAGCCTACGGGCTTTCCGACATGACCTATGCCAAGGCCTTTATGAAACAGGTCTTGACCAGCGACCTCAGCGACTCCAGCAGTTTCGCCAATAAGCTCACCGATCCGCGCTATAAGGAATTCGCTGCGGCGTTCAATTTCGGCACGAGCGCGACGGGCTCGACGAATACCGCGCAAACCAGCACGCAGGAAGACGACCTCATCGGGCTTTACCAACAGTCGTTTACGAATGAGGAGACGTCGGCGGCGACCGAAACGAGCTATTACAGCCAGAACATCAGCTCGGTAAAGACGGTCGATGATCTCCTAGGCAATACCCGCCTGCGCAATTACGTGCTGCAGGCCTACGGCGTCGATCCGACCTATGTATCGAATTCGGCTCTGAAGCAGATGCTGACGAGCGATCCCAGCGATCCGAACAGCTACGTCAATCAGAACGGCAGCGCCGCCGACAAGGCTCTGGTGGCGGAATTCAATTTCAATGCCGACGGCACGGTCAAGACATCGACGCCGGACGGCGACACGGCCTATTACCAGGCCAATATCGGCAACATCACGTCGGTCGATCAGCTGACGTCCAATCCGCAACTGTTTCAATACGTCAAGACGGCTTTCAATATCCCGTCCTACATCACCGCGGATCAGTTCAATGCATCGGCCAAGGATGCCGCTACCGCGAGTTCGAACGGGCTGACCGCCGTCATGGCCGAGTTCAATTTCCAGAGCGATGGCACCGTCGCATCCGGCTCGCAGGTGCAGACGTCCGGCCAGATAAGCGCCACCACGGCCGGCTATACCGCGAACTACCCGGGTGGGCCGCAGACGCTCAGCCAGCAGGCCGATGTGATGAGCGCCTATAATTTCACCGTGCCCTCGTTCGTTACGAGCGTCGGCGCGGCCGATAACGATCTCTATTACAAGAATCATATCGGCTCCATTACGTCGGTCGACCAGCTGACATCGGACACGCGTCTCTTCGATTACGTCAAGACGGCTTACGGCATCGATCCGACGACGCCCGCCGCCGTCTTCAAGAATGCCTTCGCCGATCCGACGACCGCCGCCATCTTCGGTCTGACCGACGCTGTCTCCCAGTTCAATTTCCAGTCGGACGGGACGCTAGCTTCCGGCCAGACGGCGCAGTCCCAAAGCGAGATCGACGCGGCCTCCAAGGCCTATATGAGCAACTACCAGTCGTCGCAGTCGAACCTGAATACGGATGCGGTCAACAACTATAAAAACCGCATCGCTGACGTGAAGACCATCAAGGATTTCTTTGCGAGCAACACCTCCGACAGCAGCGCCGCCAATGACAGCGCGCCGGAGCTCTATCAGATGGCGCTGCGCGCCTACGGTATCGGCGAGAACGAAGTCACAAAGTCACAGCTGACCAGGATCCTCGAAAGCGATCCCTATGATCCGAAGAGCTACGTCAACTCGCTGAAGGATTCCCGGTTCACGGCCCTTGCCAAGGCCTTCAATTTCGACAGCAAGGGCAATCTGAAAGCGCCGGTGCAGGCTCTGTCGCAGACGCAGATCAACAGCTATATCTCGCAATATTCCCGCCACAGCACGGCGGGGCTGTCGGGTGCCGAACTGACTAAGGCCAACAACGACGCCAAGACAGCCGCTACTTATTTCGCCACCAACATCGTCAAGGTGACCAGCGTCACGGATCTGCTCGCCGACAGCAAACTTACGAATTTCATCTTGACGGCTAACGGTATCGATCCGAAGACGGTCGATACGGCGACGCTGAAGAAAGCTTTTGCCTCCGATCCGTCCGATGCGAAGAGTTTCATCAACACGGCTGACGGCGCCAAGTTCAAGAGTATCGTCGAGGCGTTCAATTTCGGCACTGACGGAAACCTGACCGACAGCAAGCTCGGCACGGCGCAAAACCAGGGCGCGCTTTCAGCGACCAATGATCTCTTCCTGCATCAGACGCTGGAAGATCAGCAAGGTGACAGCAATCCCGGCGTGCGCCTGGCGCTTTATTTCCAGCGCAAGGCGCCTGATATCAACTCGATCTACGACATCATGGGTGATGCCGCCCTTTATGAGGTCGTTACGACCACCTTCAATCTGCCGAGCTCGATCTCCAACATGGACGTCGATACCCAGGCCAAGATGCTCGGCAATTTCATCAATGTGAGCGACCTGCACGATCCCGACAAGCTCAATCGGCTGCTGCAGCGATTCTCGGCCATGTACGACCTGCAGAACAATACGACCTCCTCGACATCCCCTGCGCTTTCGATTCTGACGAGTTCCTCCCCGGGCGTGGGTATCAGTGCCGACACGCTGCTTTCCATCGCGCAGCTGTCCTCATCGCGCTAACGGGTCCGACAAAAAATTTAACCTGTCTCATTGCCGCACTTCTGTGCGGCTGAGCTGCGTCATGCCCTTGTTTCCACAGAGATTTCGAGAATATTCGGACATGTTTTCCGGGTGCGGAATGGTTGCTTTCCACAAGCGCAGGAAGGAACTTATTAACCATCCTTGCCCTATTCGATTTGAGAAGCCAACGGCAATATCAATGACTGGGTTGCAGGTCTCATGCGTCTTTCCCGAACGACACTTTCCAATGCCTCGCAAGGCGTCCAGCCGGAGGGCGATCTCGACCCGGAGCAGGCGGCCGAAGAGGCGCGCCGCGCCGAGCAGATCGCGGCTCGCCGCGCGTTTCTGGAAGAGAAGATCCGCAACGCCCGCGAAGCCAAGCGCAAGGCTGAAGAGCAGCGTCACGCCGAGGAAAAGCGCCTTGCCGAAGAGGTGAGGAAGCGCACCGCCGCGGCCCCGCCGCCTGTTGTGGAGGCGCTTCAGGCTGCCGCCGTTACGAGCGAACAGGAAATGCCGATTCTACCGCAGGGAATCTCCGCGGAAGATCTCGCATCGCCCGGCTGGCAGAATGCCTTCCTGATGGGGCCGAACGTGCGCTTCACCCGCACCCGTGAAAATGAAATTATCAGCCGCCGTCCGCCTGTCGAGCCGAAGGCTGAGATCCGGCCGCAGGCTTCCGCGCACGCCGCGATGCGGGTCATGGAGCCGCCCGCCGTCGAGGCTCCGATCGCCGCCGTCATTCAGCAGCCGATGCAATCATCAGAGTTCCATCTGCCAGCGCTCGAAGACATGCCGCTGGTGGTGGAAGGCTATATTCCGACAGTAATTCAGAATTCCCCGGCAACCGAGCCGGACGCATTGGAGATGACCGTTATCGCTACCGCATTCTCGAAAGCTCCTGCGATCGCGCTGGATGCTTCCCCTGTTCAGTCAAGTGTTCCCGAGTCCCTAGCCGCGCCTGTGGTCGAGTCGCGTCTTGCCCATCTTTCCGATTTCGCTTTCTGGGATGCGATGCCGTTCGATGGCGAATTCGTCTCTGCCCTCAAGGGCGAGCCGAAGCAGCCGGCGGTACCCAAGCCGGAAGTCGACGCCGAATCGATCATCGCCAAGTTCCGCGTCGTCGAGTGCCGCCGCCCGGCTGCCGCCGTCGAGCCGCAGCCCATTGTGGTGCCGTCTCCAGCAATCGAGATCGTAGCTCACGTCGAAACCGTTTCCAGACTGCCAGTGGTAGATATCAGCACGCCGGCCATGGACGAGCTTGCCGCGCTTGAGGCTGCCGTTCTGGCCCCCGTCGTCGAGGCGGCCCCCGTCATCGTCGAAGCACCTGCTGCCGAGCCGCAGACTGTGGTGGCGCCAGCCGAAACGTTCGTGCCGCCCGCTTTCGTAACCGCCGTCTATGGTGCCGACGCCGAAACCCGGCCCGCACCTGTCATGGTCGTGGCGCCGATGCCGACGAAGGCCACCGCGCCGGCTGCTGCCCAACCGGTCGCCAAGGCTGCGCCGACGATCCCCGCGGTCGAAGCCGCGGCGCAGCGCCTGATCGACGCACCGCCATCGCGGATCTCGCCGCGCCGGCCTGCATCGCTGACGCCGCCCGAATGGCGGCCGATCGCCCGCTCCGCTGACGGCGAATACGAGCTGCCGCCGCGCGAACTGCTGCAGGAGCCCGCCATCCGCTCCGGCGTCATCATGACGCAGGAAACGCTGGAGCAGAATGCCGGCCTTCTGGAAAGCGTGCTGGAGGACTTCGGCGTCAAGGGCGAGATCATCCATGTCCGTCCCGGCCCGGTTGTCACGCTCTATGAGTTCGAGCCGGCGCCAGGCGTCAAATCCTCGCGCGTCATCAACCTCGCCGACGATATCGCCCGTTCGATGTCGGCCCTCTCGGCCCGTGTCGCTGTGGTCCCCGGCCGCAACGTCATCGGCATCGAACTGCCGAACGTCAACCGCGAGACCGTCTATTTCCGCGAGATGATCGATTCGCCCGATTTCGAGAAGAGTGGCTATAAGCTGGCGCTCGGTCTCGGCAAGACGATCGGCGGCGAACCCGTTATCGCCGAGCTCGCCAAGATGCCGCATCTGCTCGTCGCTGGTACGACCGGTTCGGGCAAGTCGGTCGCGATCAACACCATGATCCTGTCGTTGCTCTATCGCATGACCCCAGAACAGTGCCGCCTGATCATGGTCGATCCCAAGATGCTGGAACTCTCTGTCTATGACGGTATCCCGCACCTGCTGACCCCTGTCGTCACCGATCCGAAGAAGGCCGTTATGGCGCTGAAATGGGCGGTGCGCGAAATGGAGGATCGCTACAAGAAGATGTCGCGCCTCGGCGTTCGCAACATCGACGGCTATAACAGCCGCGTTGCCTCCGCCAAGGAAAAGGGCGAGACGATCCATGTCATGGTCCAGACCGGCTTCGACAAGGGCACGGGTGCCCCGATCGAAGAGCAACAGGAAATGGATCTGACGCCGATGCCCTATATCGTCGTCATCGTCGACGAGATGGCCGATCTGATGATGGTCGCCGGCAAGGAGATCGAAGGTGCGATCCAGCGTCTGGCGCAGATGGCGCGTGCCGCTGGTATCCACCTGATCATGGCGACGCAGCGTCCGTCCGTCGATGTCATCACCGGGACGATCAAGGCAAACTTCCCGACGCGCATTTCCTTCCAGGTGACTTCGAAGATCGACAGCCGCACCATCCTCGGTGAACAGGGTGCCGAACAGCTCCTCGGCCAGGGCGACATGCTGCACATGGCCGGCGGCGGCCGCATCTCCCGCGTCCATGGCCCCTTCGTGTCCGACGAGGAAGTCGAAAAGGTCGTGGCGCACCTGAAGCTGCAGGGCCGTCCGGAATATCTCGACACGGTCACCGCCGACGAGGACGAAGAAGACGAGGAAGAGGATACGGCCGTTTTCGACAAGGGCGCGATTGCCTCGGAAGACGGCGACGATCTCTACGAACAGGCGATCAAGGTGGTCATGCGCGACAAGAAGTGCTCGACCTCCTACATCCAGCGCCGCCTCGGCATCGGCTACAACCGCGCTGCCTCGCTCGTCGAGCGCATGGAAAAAGACGGCTTGGTCGGCCCCGCCAACCATGTCGGCAAACGTGAGATCATCTCCGGTAACCGCAATGGCGGTGGCAATTCGGGTCAGGACGATTTCGATTGATCGGGCACGCCGCAAAGCCGGCGCGACATGGGAACCAGGGTATGAGGCGGCTTTCCAACGGAGGCCGCCTCTTTTTTATCAAATACGCTCAAGCTTGACATGCGGCATCGGCGGCAATTCGACGCGAATGGCGTCATCTCGTTGTACGCGGCCGTCCTGCACGACAATGCTCATGATCCCCGCCTTGCGGACCAGACCGCCATCGGCATCCTTGTCGAGCACCGCGTGCAGCAGTCCCTTCTGAAAATTGTCGATCTGCTTGCAGGGATTGCGCAAGCCCGTCACCTCGACGATCGCTTCCGCGCCGATATGCAGGCGTGTCCCTTGGGGCAGGAAAAGAAGGTCGATCCCTCGGGTCGCGATATTCTCACCCATGTCGCCCGGAGCGACCGAAAATCCCTTTTCGGCAAGCTCGTCGAAGAGCTCTTCATGGATGATGTGCACCTGACGCAGATTGGGCTGGGTCGGGTCGACCGCGACGCGCGAGCGATGTTTCACCGTCACTCCCATATGTGCGTCGCCTTCCACCCCAAGCCCAGTCAGTAGTTGAATATGATCCTTGGTCTGCTTGCTGAACCCGTGCACGCCGCTGCTGCTGACCGTTGTCACATATATGCGCTTGTCGCCCATGCCGAACCCTTCCATAAACGATCTGGATCTTTATAAATTGGTATATACCAATTTCAAGGCGACAGATTTATGATGGAAGAGAAAAATCGAAAGGCCGAAGGTGTAAAAACTGCTGGAGGCTGGGCGACTGTCGCCGCGGAGCTGCGAAACGCCATCGATGCGGGCAGACATGCGCCTGGCAGCCGCCTGCCGAGCGAGCGGGCCTTGTCCGAACAATTCGGCGTTTCCAGGGTGACGATGCGGCGCGCGATTGCGCAGCTTGAAGGGGAGGGCTTGCTACGGATTGCGCGCGGAAGCGGCGCCTATGTCCGCGCCGACATGCCCGTTCGCTTCAAACTCGGCAATAAGGTGCGGTTCAGCAAGAATTTGACCGCAACGGACGCAAACCTCACGCGCAAGGTTTTCTCGGCGAAGGAGGTTCCGGCAACCGCCGATATCGCCGCGAGGCTGAATTTGCAGCCGGGTGAGACGGTGCTTGAAATGTGCGTGGTCGCCTATGCTGATGCGCTTCCCGTCTCGGTCGTCATGCGCAGCTGCTCGGCTGAGCGTTTTCCGGGCCTGACGGAGAAATTCGCCACAACGAGCTCATTCACAGCGGCATTGAAGGGGTATGGCGTGGCCGACTATTGGCGCCGCTCCACTGACATCACGGCGCGCATGCCCACAGAGACCGAAGCGCGCTTGTTGCAGCAATCGCGGCTGACGCCGGTGCTTGCCTATGCTGGCGAGGACATCGATGCCGATGGTACGGTCATTTCCTGCCAGATCGGCTGCTTCGCTTCCGAGCGGGTCGTCGTCACGGTCTAAACCTCAGACCTTGAGGACCTTCCCCGGATTCATGATGCCTGCCGGGTCGAAGGCCGTCTTGATCCGGCGCATCAGGTCGATCTCGATCTCCGAGCGGATGGAAGCCAGTTCATCGCGCTTCAGCTGGCCGATGCCGTGCTCGGCCGAGATCGAGCCGCCATGCTGCAACACAAGCCCATGCACGATCTTGTTGATCTCGCGCCAGCGGCCGATGAACTCGGCCTTGTCGGCGCCGACGGGCTGCGAGATGTTGTAGTGGATATTGCCGTCGCCCATGTGGCCGAAGGCGCAGACGCGGGCGCCAGGCATAGCGGCGACAACGGCCTTTTCGGCTTCCGCCATGAATTGCGGGATCTGCGCCACTGGCACGGAAACGTCATGCTTGATCGAGCCGCCTTCCGGCTTCTGCGCGTCCGACATGCTCTCGCGCATATGCCAGATGGCCTTCTGCTGCGTCTCTGAGCTGGCGATGGTGGCGTTCTGGATCAGGCCGGCCTCATAGCCCTGTTCGAGCAGCGCCGTCATCATCCGCTCGGCCGTCTCAACCGAATCGGAGGTGGAGATGTCGATCAGCACATACCAGGGATGCACCGTCTCCAGCGGATCGCGCACGCCCGGAATATGCCGCGTGGTGAATTCGACGCCGATGCGCGGCATCAGCTCGAAACCGGTCAGCGCCGTGCCGCAGAGGCTGGAGGCATTCTTGAATAGCGTCAGCGCGTCATCGACCGATTGTAGGCCGGCAAAGGCGACCTGATGGCCAAGCGGCTGCGGAAAGAGTTTCAGCACCGCGCCGGTGATGACGCCGAGCGTACCTTCCGCGCCGATGAAGAGATCGCGCAGGTCGTAGCCGGTATTGTCCTTCTTCAGGCGGCGCAATCCGTTCCAGATCTCGCCCGTGGGCAGCACGACTTCAAGGCCGAGGCAGAGCTGGCGCATGTTGCCATAGGCAAGAACGGCCGTGCCGCCGGCATTGGTGGAAAGATTGCCGGCGATGCGGCAAGAGCCTTCCGAGCCGAGCGAGAGCGGAAACATGCGGCCATGCTCGGCTGCCGCCTTGTGAACATCGGCCAGGATGCAGCCGCCATCGACGATCATCGTATTGCCGACAGGATCGATATCGCGGATGCGGTTCATGCGTTCCAGCGAGAGGATGATGTCTGAGCCGCCCTCGCGCGGCGTCTGTCCGCCGACAAGACCGGTATTGCCGGTCTGGGGTACGATGGCCGTGCCGGTTTCGCTGGCAAGCTTGAGGATAGCCGAAACCTCTTCCACCGAGCCGGGCTTCAGCAGCATAGGCGAAGCGCCATGATAGAGCCCACGGTTTTCCACCAGATGCGGCGCAATTTCCGCCGGGTCTCGCACGGCATGTTTTTCGCCGACGATGGCGGCGAAGCGATCGAGGAGGTCGGAAGAGGAGGCGGAGCTGCTCATGGCGTTTCCTTTGCCTGATGGTGTCGGGCCGATTTAGTCTCTAGGTGCGGCCGCGCGGCGCAGCCGGTCGTTGATAGCCTCGCCGAGGCCCTCGTCGGGAATATGCGAAAAGGCAATTGTCGTTGCACCGGTGGCATCGGCGCGCTTCATGAAGTCGAAAAGGTTTGCGGCAGCTTCCGAAAGATCGCCGCTGACGCTCAGATCCAGCACGGCAACGGCGTTCTCGCTGCCGGGAATGTTTGGCGTGCCGAAGCGAATCAGCGCCTCGCTTGCGGAAACCTCCGTGGCGTCGAGCCGCACCGCCGCTCCCGGCGCATAATGCGAAGCAAGCATGCCTGGCGCCTCGATGGCAGCGGAGGCCTTCTTCTTGCGCTTCAGCGCCTTGCCGGCTACCCGTTCGATCTCGCTTGCCGCCAGCCCGCCGGGCCGCAGCAGGCGCATCTCGCCATCCTCGACCTTGACAATCGTCGACTCCACGCCGACGACCGATGATCCGGCGTCGAGAATAAGAGTAATCCGCTCCCCAAGGTCGTCGTCCACGTGATCGGCGCTGGTGGCGCTGATCTTGCCCGAGGTATTGGCGCTCGGTGCTGCAAGCGGGCGGCCGAAGGCTCGGATCAGCTCGCCGGCAAAGCCCTGCGGCACGCGGATGCCGACCGTGTCGAGGCCGGCGGTTGCCAGCGGATGAATGCCGCTATCGGGCTGGAGCGGCAGCACCAGCGTCAGCGGCCCGGGCCAGAAGGCTTCCGCGAGCTTGCGCGAGATGGGGTCGAAGATCGCATAGAGCTCGGCCATGGCGAGATCGCTCATATGGCAAATCAACGGATTGAAGCGCGGCCGGCCCTTCGTCTCGTAGATCCGGGTAATGGCGGCGGGATTAGTGGCATCGGCGGCAAGCCCGTAGACCGTCTCCGTCGGCAGCCCGATCGGCAGACCCTCGGCAAGGGTCGCCGTCGCCACTTCTATTGCCATTTGCGGATGTTCGAGAATGTCTATGTGTCGTGCCATGGCCTGCCTGCTTGCAGTTCAGGCCGTTTCTTATGCTCTTCGAGTTTTCGGATCAATCGTCAAAGCTGGCGAATGATGTCGCGGAGCTGCTCGTTGCGGGCGCCGAGGAGAAGAACATTGCGGATGGCGATCTGCGGATCGTGGGTGTGGAACAGCACGCCGTTGCCTCTGACGTCGCGGTTGATCGTCAGCTTCTTGTCTTCGGCTTCCTTGTCCGGATGGATCGCGACGGCGAAATACATCCGCGAATATTTGAGGCTGATGTCTTCGAAGAAGTTCTCTTCCTGGCCGATCCGGGCGAAGAAGTTGGCGATATAGAAAGCCCAGTTCACGTCCTCATAATGCGCGAACTGCGTCCGCGCCGCGGTCACGTGGCAATAGCCGAGATGCGGCGTGTCCTTCAGCGTGTGATGAAAGATGAGTTTCGGGAAGCGGATGGACCTATGGAAATTGTTAAGCCGGTCGTGGGTCTTCTCGCCGGCGTCCCTGAGCTTCAGCGCCGTGCGTTCGGCCACCTGTTCGTGGGTGAGGTATTCCCGCTCTTCCGCCAGCCAATGCGGCCTGTTGCGGTTGATACGGCCGGTGCGCAGGAATTCGGTGTACCCCGTCGTCGATACCGGCTGCGCCGGTTCGGGCTCGGCGGGCTTCCCAGCGTCGAAATATCTGAGTTTGGCCATGCCGGATCTCGCTATAAAACTCTTTGGCGATATGATGAACCACGGAGCTTGAGCCGAGCTTGATCGTGCCGGATTGAAGGCGCCCCGATAGCGGCTCCGTTGGCGCTTTCTGCCGCCCAATTATTCCCCTGATTACCGGCCATTCGCTGACTTGTCGCAATCAGGATAAAGCGTCATTGGCGGAATGGATATGCGATGCTTTGACCATCTCCGATGCAAGCGCCCAAGTAATTGAATTGCCTGTCAATATTCTCACGCTATGCAACCGTCCTATCGTCCGGTTTCACCTGTCGTCAAATTCGAAGCCGATGTCGCATTGCAGCGCAGCGGCAGACGCGGCCGAGAGCTATGATGATATCAATCTCAAGGTGCCGTCTGCTAGGGAGACGGAGAATTGGGAAGCCGGTCAAAATCCGGCGCTGCCCCCGCAACGGTGGTGGAGTGAGGCATGGCGGATAAAGCCACTGGGCCGATTGGTCTGGGAAGGTGCCATGGGGTCCTGGCAACAGGGCCGCTCCAGAGCCCGGAAACCAGCCTTGGGCACATATGGTTTACTGACCGCGGCGGGCGGTCGGGGGATTGCTTTCGGCCGTTCCCAACGGCCTTGCATGTCCTCTGCTCGTCTTCCGGTATTGCGCAAGGATAGGCAAATGGATATCGGCAGCAAAGTTCTGCGGCAACTGAAGAACCACCGGACGGGTTTCAGCCTGGAGCAACCCTTCTACACTGATCCGGAATACTTCAAGCTCGACATGGAGACGATCTACTATCGCGACTGGCTGTTCATCGGCCATGATTGCGAAGTGCCGCGTGCGGGCAATTACTTCACCGTCCAGATCGGTGATTATCCCGTCGTCATCGTCCGTGGCCGCGATCAGGTCATCCGCGCCTTCCACAATAGCTGCCGTCACCGCGGCTCGCGCGTCTGCACGACCGAGCGCGGATCGTCGGCAAAGCTCGTCTGCCCGTATCACCAATGGACCTACGAACTCGACGGCTCGCTACTCTTTGCCCGACAGATGGCCGAGGATTTCGACAAGAGCCAGTATTCGCTGAAGCCGGTTCACTGCGAAAGTGTCGGCGGCTACATCTTCATCTGCCTCGCGCAGAACGCTCCCGATTTCGCGCCGGTTCGCGCCACGGTCGAGCCCTACATGGCCCCGCATCGCATCAGCGAAGCCAAGGTCGCCTTCCAGAGCACGATCATCGAAAAGGGCAACTGGAAGCTCGTCTGGGAAAACAACCGCGAGTGCTATCACTGTGCGGCCAATCACCCCGAACTCTGCCGCACCTTCCCGGAAGCTCCGACGGTTACCGGCGTGCAGGGCGCGATGAGCGATCCCGTCATCACCGAGCACTGGGCGCGCTGCGAAGCTGCAGGCCTGCCGAGCGAATTCAAGATCTCTCCTGACGGACAGTTCCGCACCGCCCGCATGCCGCTGATCGAAGGCGCCGAAAGCTACACCATGTCCGGCCAGAATGCCGTCAGGCGGCCGCTCTCGCCCGACGTGACGATCAACGGCATCGGCACCATGCTGCTCTTCCACTATCCGACGACATGGAACCACATGCTCGGCGACCACGCGATTTCCTTCCGTGTCCTGCCGATCAGCGCCGAGGAAACCGCCGTGACCACGAAGTGGCTCGTTCACAAGGATGCGGTCGAAGGCGTCGACTACAATCTCGAGGAACTGACGCACGTCTGGACCGAAACCAACGATCAGGACCGCCGGATCGTCGAGGAAAATGCCTTCGGCATCCGCTCGCCTGCCTATGAGCCCGGTCCCTATTCGGAAATCCATGAAGGCGGCGTCATGCAGTTCGTCGAATGGTACACGACTTTCATGATCAACCGGCTGCAAGGCGACCAGGCCAAGCTGTCGGCGGTTGCCTGAGCATGAACATGGCCGTCTCCCTTCCGCATCGCCATCTCGACCAAATGCAGCCTTGGAGCGACAGGCAGCATCTGCTCGAATGTCTCTCAGTCACGCCCGAAGCGCCCGATGTGATGACCTTCACCTTCGGGTCCGATAAGGACAACTGGTTCCGCTATCTGCCGGGCCAGTTCGTGACGCTGGAGCTGCCGGCGGCTCCGGAGCCGGTCATGCGCACCTATACTCTGTCGTCCACGCCGTCGCGGCCCTTCTCGGTCGCCGTGACGGTGAAGGCGCAGAAAGATAGCATCGGCACGCGCTGGATGTTCGAGAACCTGAAGCCGGGCATGCGCATCAAGGCTTTCGGCCCGCTCGGCGATTTCAGCCACATCCGTCATCCGGGCGAGAAATATCTCTTCGTCTCGGCCGGCTCCGGCATCACGCCGATGATGTCGATGACGCGGTATATGTCGGACATAGCACCGCTGTCTGACATTACTTTCGTCAATTGCTCGCGCAGCCCGACGGACATCATCTTCCGCTCCGAGCTCGAATATCTTGCCCGCTTCATGCCGAACCTCGATCTCGGCTTCATCGTCGAAGGCTGCGGCCGCACCGATCTCTGGTCGGGGCTGAAGGGCCGCATCGACAAGGCGAAGATCGGCCTGCTGGCGCCTGATTTCATGGATCGCACCATTTTCTGCTGCGGCCCGGAAGTCTTCATGGATGCCGTGCGCTCGATGCTTGAAGCGCATGGCTTCGACATGTCACGCTACCATCAGGAAAGCTTCCAGCCGGCCTCTGCGGCGACACCGCTTGCGGAAGTCTCCGACGATGCTTCCGACGAAGCCGCGACCACGATCCGCTTCACGATGGCGGGCAAGGATGTGGCCTGTGCGGCGGGCCAGACCGTGCTTCAGGCGGCGCGGGGCGCCGGCGTGCGCATCGGTGCAGCCTGCGAATCCGGCCTCTGCGGCACATGCCGGGTCATGAAGCTTTCGGGCGAAGTCGAGATGAGCCACAATGGCGGCATCCTCGATGATGAGATCGACGAGGGTTACATCCTCGCCTGCTGCTCGCGCCCGAAGACGGATGTGCAGATCGAGGCCTAGAGCCGGATGATTTTAGGTCTATTCGACCTAAAATCTGAATCCGCTCTAGCGCCAAAGAAGTAGAGCATGATGTCGTTCGAAAACCGCCCAAACTTTTCGGCATCACGCTCTAGAAATCCTGGTAGTTTAGCTCGTTGATCTCGACCGGCTTGGTTTGCGGGGTCGAGGCCGTGACGACGGGGTCGATCTCGAGCATGAGGGAAACGAGCATCTGCCGCGGCCCGCTGCACATCTGTGCGAGCGCGATCGTCAGGTCCGGCGCGGGCAGCGGTTTCGCCGGCAGGAGATCGCCCTGCGGCCAGATCCTAGCGAGCTGAACCTTCGTCATCGGCACGACGTTGACATCGATATCGGTAAGCGTGCCCGGGACCCGATAGGGGCAGCTTTTCTCCGAACAATTGTCCGACGAAGCAAACTGCCAGATGGCATAATTGTCCCAATTGCCGAGCGGGAAAGTGCCTTTGACATCAGGCTTGTAGCGCGCATACCACAAGGGCAGCCGCGACAGCAGCGGATAGGTGCCCCGGTGGTCGGCTATGTATCGCGCCGTGTTGTGATTGACGTAAAGGATGGGGTAGCGGCCGGTTCTGACCTTGATGTGGGCGACATAGATCTGCGCATCGTCGAGCGACATGAATTGCGTCGCATCCATGCCGTCGATGTCGAGCACCATCAGCTCATCGGGTTGCGGATCGGCATAATCGAGAAAATGATTGGCCTGGTCGATCGGATTGCCGGGCCGCCCCAGATGATAGGCGCCCCATAACAGGCCATTCGATTTTGCCAGCATGCGGCGCGTTTGAAACAGTTCGCGGCTGACGGCGTATTTGCGCCACATCGTCCTGCAATGGGCCACGGTATCGCCGCCATGGTCGCCGGTGCAACTGAAGCTTTCAGGAAGTCCGTCGGACGCCTTTGAGATGAAACCGGCAATCCGCTTGTCCTGCAGGAATGCGGCCCAGTCGATGGTGTTCAGCTCGTAAGCATCGACAATCAGGGCGTTTTTCGGGTCGCCCCAGGGCTGGCTCTCACCGGCCGAAGGCTTGGAGACCGACCCCATCAGGGCCAGGATCGTCAACAAGCTGTAAATGAGGAGGTTACTCTTTCGGTATCCTTTCATGAAATAATAGTAAGGATTGCTGGTTAATCTTGGGTTAAGAAAGCAATCACTATAAATTCGTCATGGAGCCCCTCGTAACTCCTTAAATCGGTAGGGATTTGAGGAACTAAACAACGCGCCGCCGCGTTTCTTGTCGTCTATTCGGATATGCGACGAAGCAGGCAGCGAAACCTTGCTCGGGAAGCATTCCCGACATGAAACGCCTACAGGCTTGAGTACCAAGCCGAACCAGGGAATGGAGATGAAAATGCTTGCTTTCCGTGCAAAAATCGCGACAGTCGCCTTAACTGCTGCCGTCGCCCTGACGAGCTTCACACCGTCTTTCGCCATGCAGATGCCCGCCGCACCGGTCGTAAAACAGTCCGCGCCCACCCAGGCCGCGCCTGATAATGTCGAACAGGTGCAGTGGCGTCATGGTGGTTACTATCGCCGCGGCTGGTATGGCGGCTACCGCGGTTATCGCGGTGGCTATCGTCATGGTTATCGCTATCATGACGGCTATTGGTTTCCGCTGGCAGCCTTCGGCGCAGGCGCGCTGATCGGCGGTGCGATTGCGAGCCAGCCGCGCTATTACGAGCCGGCTCCGGCCCCGAGCGCCGGCATCAATCCGCGTCATGTCGAATGGTGTGAGGGACGCTATCGTTCCTACCGCGCTTACGACAATACGTTCCAGCCGAACTCCGGCCCGCGCCGTCAGTGCTACTCGCCGTATTTCTAAGCGGCGCTTCCAGAACTGCCAATGCCAGCCGTCCGGTTTCCCGCCGGGCGGCTTTTTGCATGAGGTTTCCCGCCGGGCGGCTTTTTGCATGATTCGACGTTAGAGAATATTGACCCGTTTGAGCAGCCACCATGCCAGCAGCATGGAGGCGATGATGAACCCAACCGCATATCCGGTGCCGCTTGCGCCGCCCGCCAGCGGCAGGCCCGATGTATTCATGCCGAAGAAGCCGGTCACCAGCGTCGGCGGCAGCAGAAATGCTGTCATGATCGACAGGATATAGAGATGCCGATTGATCTCGGAGGCGAGCTTGGAATCGATTTCTTCGTGCAACAGCCTCGCCCGTTCCTGCAGCGCATAGACGTCGTGTTCGACTGCTTCCAGCCGCCCGGTCAGCCGGCCCGCGACATCCTCGAAGCCGAGCGGCATTTCCTCATCGTCCGAGGCGGCGGCATGGCGCATCAGCGAGAGAACGGTGCGCAGATGGCGATGCAGACGCACGATGGTCCGGCGGATGGGCGGAAGCTTGGCGCGCTCGTCGCGCGACGTATTGCCGTGGACGAAATCCTCGATGGCATTCAACTCTTCGCTGATCTCGATGACGACGGAGATCAGGGTTCGTTGGAACTCGACGACGATCAGCTCGAAGATATCGATCGGGCCTGAAAATCGCGCAGCATTCTTCTCGATCAGCACACGGGTCCGGTCGAGGCTGCGTAGCGGCTGCAGCCGGGTAGTGATCAGCATGCGATCGGTGAGGGCGAAATGCAGCCAGCCGATATCGTGCGTATTGTGGGCGAAGTCTCGCTGGAAATCGACCAACGTGCCGAAAAGCATCTGCTCATCGACGGTAATGGTCGCATGGGTCTCATGCGTGGTCAGAGCGATGCGGGCGGCTTCGTTCAATCCGGGTGCATCCTCGAGAAAGGCGGGCACGCGCGCATCGACGAGATTGAGATGCAGCCAGAGAAAACCGTCATCGCTGAAGAGAGTCGAGCGATGGGTATCGTCGGGCAGACGCTCCGGCTTTGCTGCACCGGAACGGAGACGGTATGCCCAGATAAAACCGGGTATGATATTGACTGACGTGAGCGTGTTCATGGGGGCATCGTTCGCTTTGTCTGAACAGTTGCCATAGTCTTCATTCATGACGGTTGTTTATGCAAGTCCGAGCTCCGATGGAATAATCGCGGACATTGGCGGCAATGTCACAGTGATGCGGCGCGCGTAAGACCTATCTGAGAGCGGGGTTCGCGGGGGATGGAAATCAACCTTCGCCGGTTTGAGAAAATTGACGTTTACGTAAAAATAAACTAGCTGTAACCAGAATATCATCGATGATCCGGGTGAGGCGGCTCATTGTCAGCACAAGTGCGGAGGAAGCAGCATGTACAAGACGCCAGTCGAAGAAATCGCATTCACGCTGAAGCATGTCGCGGGCATGGAACGCGCCATGGAAGAGAGCATTCTCGGCGATCTGAGCCTTGATGTTGTCGATGCCATCCTGTCGGAGGCCGGTCGTTTCGCGAGCGAGGAGGTACAGCCGCTCGCCGAGAATGGCGACAGGCAGGGCGCAAGGCTGGTGGACGGTAAGGTGGTTCTTCCCGAGGGTTGGGAAAAGCTCTATCGCGATTGGATCGCCGGGGGGTGGAACGGCCTTACAGCACCGGAGGAGTTCGGCGGTCAAAGCCTGCCGCACATGCTGAACATAGCGACCCTGGAAATGTGGAATTCCGCCTCCATGGCTTTCGGTCTTGCCCCGACGTTGACCATGGGAGCGATCGAGGCCTTGCACGCCCACGGCAGCGACGATCTCAAGAAGACATATCTCGCAAAGCTCGTTTCCGGTGAATGGTCCGGTACGATGAACCTGACCGAGCCGCAGGCCGGTTCCGACGTCGGCGCTTTGCGCACCCGCGCCGAACGTCGCGATGATGGCACCTATCGTCTCTTCGGTCAGAAGATCTTCATCACGTGGGGCGATCACGAGGCAGCCGACAATATCATCCATTTCGTCCTCGCCCGCCTTCCGGATGCGCCTGCCGGCACGCGTGGCATTTCGCTCTTTCTCGTGCCGAAATTCCTTGTGAATGAGGACGGCTCGCTCGGTGCCCGCAACGATCTTTTCGTGCATTCGCTGGAACATAAGCTCGGCATCCATGGTTCACCGACTTGCACGATGATTTATGGCGATGGCAAACATGGTGCGGAAAAGGGCGCCGTCGGCTGGCTGGTGGGCGAGGAAAACAAAGGCCTCGCCTGCATGTTCACGATGATGAACAATGCCAGGTTGGCTGTCGGCATCCAGGGTGTCGCGATTGCTGAAGCCGCGACCCAGAAGGCCATCGCCTATGCCCAGGAGCGGACCCAGGGCCGCGCGCCGGGTACGACATCCTCGGGCATGAGCCCGATCATCGAGCATCCCGATGTCGCCCGTATGCTGCTGACAATGAAGGCTTTGACGCAGGGCTCGCGTGCGATCTGCTACGCCTGTGCGCAGGCGATCGACATGTCGCATCGCGATCCCGAGAGAGCAAAATATTGGCAGGAGCGCGCCGCATTGCTGACGCCGATTGCCAAGTCCTTCTCCACCGATGCCGGCGTCGATGTCGCCTCGCTTGGCATCCAGGTCCACGGCGGCATGGGCTTTATCGAGGAGACAGGCGCCGCGCGCCTGCTGCGGGACGCGCGCATCGCACCGATCTACGAGGGCACGAACGGTATCCAGGCCATCGATCTGGTGACGCGAAAGCTGACGATCGCCAACGGCGACCACATGCGCGGCTTCATTACCGAACTGCGCGAGATCGCCGATTCCGTCGCCAAGTCCAATCTTGATGGTTTCGGCGAAACGGCGCCGCGGCTACAGGCGGCCATTGCCGATCTGGAAAAGACGAGCGAATGGCTCCTGTCGAAACAGGCAGAAGGCGCCGTTGCCGAAGCTCTGGCGGGCGCCACGCCTTACCAGCGGCTTTTCGGCCTCGTGCTAACAGGCTCTTATCTGGCCAAAGGTGGCCTTGCCGATGCAGGCGACGGCGAGGGGGCCAAGCGCATCGCACTCTGTCGTTTCGTTGCCGAAAATCTTCTGGCCGAGACTGCCGCTCTCTCCGATCGGGTCATCGCCGGCGCATCCAGCCTCGAAGCCGCCCGCGCCGCATTAGCCTAAGGGAAAGCCATGACTGACCACATCCTCATCGAACGCCCCGAGTCCGCGCCGCATATCCAGATCATCCGGTTCAACCGGCCGGAAAAGAAGAACGCCATCACCCGCGCCATGTATCAGACGATGACCGATGCGCTGAAGGCGGCGGAAGCTGCGCCGGATATCCGCGTCCATGCCTTCCTGGGCACGGAAGGCTGCTTCTCTGCCGGCAATGATCTCGCCGATTTCCTCGCTTTCGCCATGAGCGGCAATATGGGGCGCGAAGTCATTGATTTTCTCGTCGCGCTGGCGAGTACGAGGAAGCCCGTCGTCTCCGGCGTCGATGGCCTGGCGATCGGCATCGGCACAACGATCCATCTGCATTGCGATCTGACTGTTGCCTCCGACCGCAGTCTGTTCAAGACACCCTTCGTCGATCTTGCGCTGGTTCCCGAAGCGGCCTCGAGCCTGCTTGCACCGCGCGCCATGGGCCATCAACGCGCCTTCGCACTGCTTGCGCTCGGCGAAGGCCTTTCCGCTGCTGACGCCAAGGAAGCCGGCCTGATCTGGAAGGTGACGTCACCCGACGCGGTGGAGGCTGAAACGCTGTCTCTGGCCGCAAAACTCGCCGCCAAGCCGCCAGAGGCCCTTCGGATCGCACGCGACCTGATGCGGGGACCTCCGGATGCCGTTCTCGACCACATCCAGAAAGAGGCCGAGCATTTCGCCGCCCAACTGAAAAGCGCCGAAGCCCGTGCGGCTTTCGAGGCCTTCATGAAGCGGTGAAGGCTTACTTCTCCAGCGCCGCAACCACCTCGACATGCGAGGTCCACAGGAACTGGTCGATCGGCGTTACCCGGGTAATGCGGTAGCCGCCCTCGACGAGGATAGCGAGGTCACGGGCGAGGGTCAGCGGGTTGCAGGAGACGGCGACGATCTTCTTGACCTGCGATCGAGCCAGTTCCTTGCTCTGGAATTCCGCGCCGGCGCGCGGCGGGTCGAACACGACGGCGTCGTAGACCTTCAGTTCCTGCGTCATCAGCGGTCGGCGAAAGAGATCGCGGCGCTCGACGCTGACGGACTTCAGCCCCTGTGTCGTGCGCGCTGCTTGGTCCAGTGCCGCGAGCGGCTTTTCCTCGCTTTCCACCGCATGCACGCGGCCGATCCGCGCCAGGCGAAGCGAGAAGGTGCCGCTGCCGGCGAAGAGATCGGCAATGCGCTTTGCCTTGCCGACATGACCTGCAACCAGCTCGGCCATGGCGTCCTCGGCCTGCTTGGTTGCCTGCGTGAAGGCACCAGGCGGCGGTGCGACCTGGACGCCGCCGAAATCGATCATCGGCTTTACCGGTTCGACCAGGATTTCGCCGTTCAGTGAAACACGGGCGATGCCGCGAAGCGACAGAACCGTTTCGATGGTGCTGCGGCGCTGCTTGTCCGAAAGCGACTTGATGCCATCGACCGCAAGATCGAGGCCGGTCTGCGTTTCCAACACGGAAATGCGGAAGGCTTCGGCATTGACGGCCATTGCAGCGGCGATCGTCTTGATCGCTGGCAGGCGGGCCATGATGCCGGCCGAGGCGATGGGACATTCCTCGATGGCGACGATATGGTGGCTTTCGGCTTGATTGAAGCCGATCAGCATATCCTTTTCAGTCTTGCGCGCGGCGAAGACGACCCTGCGCCGCTCGCCTGGATGCGCGGCGACGATATCGTCCACTTCGGGCGTCAGGCCCTTGGAGCGAAGCGCGTCGACGACGAGCTGGCGCTTGAAGGCGCGATAGGGCGCATCGGCATAATGCTGCAGGGTGCAGCCGCCGCAGGCGCCGTTGACGCCATGCGGGCCGAAGTGCCGACAGTGTGGCTCCTGGCGATCCGGCGAGGCGGACGCGACCGACATCAGCGTGCCCTGGCTCTTCACCCGCGCGATGGCGACGTTTTCGCCCGGCAGCGTGAAGGGTACATAGATCGGTCCATCGGCGCCCTGCGCGATGCCGTCGCCCTGGGCGCCGAGCTTCTGGATGGTGACGGTTTCAGTGCTCATGGCTTGATCCCTGCGAGAAGAAATTCCTGGTTGCCGTCGCCGCCTGTAATCGGCGAGGCGATGAGGCCGAGGCTTTGCCAGCCCATGTCTTCGGTGAACCAGCGCTCGAGTTCCGACGCCACCGCCGGAGCGGAGGAGGGGTCCTTCAAAAGCCCGGCCTTGCCGATCGCATCGCGGCCCGCCTCGAATTGCGGTTTCACGAGCAGTGCCGCCCGCGCGCCCGGTTCGGCAAGCGCAAGCGCCGGCGCGAGAGCCAGCTTGAGCGAAATGAACGAGACATCGGAAACGATGAAGGAGAAGGGCTCGCCTATATCCCCGGCGGTCAGATTGCGCGCATTCAGCCCTTCGATATTGGTCACGCGCGGATCGGCTTCTACGCGCGGATGCATCTGGTCGTGACCGACGTCGATCGCCGTGACATGGGCAGCGCCTCGCTCAAGCAGCACCTCGGTGAAACCGCCGGTCGATGCGCCGACATCGAGACAATGCTGTCCGCGCGGATCGAGGTCGAAATGATCAAGCGCCGCCACCAGCTTCAGCGCTGCGCGGGAAACATAATCCTGCGCCGGATCGTCGATGCTGATCTGTGCGTCTTCGGTGAAGAGTGCCCCGGGCTTCGTCACGATCTTGCCGTTCACGGTGACCGTGCCGCGCTGGATCGCATCGCGAGCGCGCGAGCGGCTGGCGAAGAGCGAAAGGGTGACGAGAAGCTGGTCGAGGCGTTGTGGTTCTGACATGGGCTGTCCATGCCGGGCAATCGGCTGTGTTGCAAGCCTTTTATACTGATATCGGCGTTGACGCAGGATTGCGACAGGCGATAATCACCGACATCAACGGTGAGGGGCACCATGCGAACGATCTGTGGCTATGCAGCGCTGATGGCGACGATCGCCGTTCCGGCTATGGCAAATGATACGATGGCCGAGCTGAAGACGGGTGGTCTTGCCTATGTCCGCACCGGCGATATCAGCATGGATCAGGAAAAACTGTTCATTTCGCAGACCGAAGTGCGCGTCGATTACGTATTCGAAAACACCTCCGACAAGGATGTCGAAAGCGTCGTCGCCTTCCCGATGCCCGATATCAAGGGTGACATAGACAGCATGGTCGATACGGGAAATGTTGATTCCGACAATTTCCTCGGCTTCACTGTGACCCAGGATGGTAAAGCCATTACGCCGACCCTGCAGCAGCGCGTATCGGTGGCCGGCGTCGACATGACGGATGAATTGAAGGCTCATGGCGTGCCGCTGTTGCCGCTCAGCAAGGCGGCCATGGATGCCGTCGCCAAGCTGCCCATAGATCTACTCGAGGACTGGACTGCCCGCGGTTTGATCGCCGACGACGAATACGACAATGACGGCCAGGGCATGAAGCATCATCCGACGCCGATGTGGACGCTGCATACCACCTATTGGTGGCGTACGAAATTTCCGGCCAAGGCGAAGATTGCGGTCGAGCATCGCTACAAGCCAAGTGTCGGCGGCACGGTCGCCATCACCTTCGCCGGCGACGAAGATTACCAGAAGCAGCAGCTCCAGGCCTATCGTGGCAAATATTGTCTCGACGAGACTTTTCTGAGGACGGCGGTGAAACTTGCCGCGGTGGCCGACAAGGGTGGCCGCGGCTATACGGAGAGCTGGATCTCCTATGTGCTGACGACCGGAGCTAACTGGTCCGGTCCGATCAAGCATTTCGAGTTGACGGTCGATAAGGGCAGTCCTGAAAACTACATCAGCTTTTGCGGTACGAATATAAAGAAGATCGGCGCGACGACATTCCAGATGACGGCGCAGGATTTTTACCCGGAGCACGACCTGGATATCCTGATCCTAGCTGCAGCTGCCGTGAACTAGCAGCGCACTCACTGTCTCTCAAATTAAATAAATTTAAAGCCGAAGCCTCTATTGATGCCCGTGATTGCGGCGATCCGTTTCAAGATCGCCGCCTGCCATGAAGGCTTCGCGCGTCAGCGTCCCAATCATGCCCCCTCCCTGAATTCTTCGAGCATAGCCGCGCCTCTTCCTCGCGCGGTCCTTAAACATGCTCGCCAGGACCTGCGCTCCGGAGGCGCCCGCTTATGTCCGCGAAAAAGCTCTCTTTGAATGGCAAGCTTGCCATCACATTTACGGCCCTGATTGCCATTTTCGCCTGCGTTTCCGCATTCGTCTATTCCAAGCAAGAGGTTTCCGCCGGTGCTGCCGTCGAGCAGGAAAGGTCGCAGCAGCTCGTCAGCCTGATCGATGATTCGCTGCAGGCCATGCTGGAACAGGCCGTCAATCTGCGGGGCTTTCTGCTTCTGCGCAGCAACAGCACCTATGACGATATCTTCAACAATCGCGAGCGGATGCTGAAGAGTATCGCTGCTGCAAAGCAGTCGGCTGCCGATTCGCCGGATCTGCTGCAGGCGATCGACAACATGCAGAAGGCGGCCGATCTCTATTTCCACCAGCTTGCGGAGCCGCAGGCCAAGGCGCGTAAGGAAACCGAGATGCCGCTCGACCAGATCGTCAAGATCGGTCAGAACGAAACCAAGGGCCAGCTTGACGGCTTTCGCGATGCCGCCGCCAAGATCAAGCAGGCTGCCCGCGCCAAGGCAAGCAGTCTCGCAGCCATGCAGGACGATGCCAACGGCGATCTGCGCTTGACCCTCATCATCGGCGGCGTCTTCGCCTCGCTTGCCGCCGCTGTACTTGCCTGGCTGCTTTCGCGCATTATTGTCCGTCCAATCGTCGGCATGACGGCGGCCATGGGCCGTCTGGCAAACGGCGAGCATGACGTTGAAGTCCCGGCTGTTGGCCGCGGCGATGAAATCGGCCGCATGGCGGATGCCGTCCTCGTCTTCAAGCAGGCTGGCATCGAGAAGCTGCGTCTTGCCGGCGAGACCGAGCGTATGCGTGGCGACGCCGAACGTCAGCGCCTGATGAACGACGAGCAGAAGGCGCGTGAAGAGGGCGAAATCCGTTTCGCCATGGAAGCGCTCGCCAGCGGCCTCGCGGCTCTGTCGTCGGGAAATGTCGCAACCCGTCTTAATGATAGCCTCGCGCCGCAGTTCGACAGCGTCCGCGCCGATTTCAACAATGCGGTCGAAAAGCTCGAAGCGGCCTTGCGGTCCGTTGGCCAAAATGCCTCCGCCATCAATGCCGGTGCTGACGAAATCCGTTCGGCCGCCGACGATCTGGCGCACCGCACCGAGCAGCAGGCCGCCGCCGTCGAGGAGACTGCCGCAGCACTGGAAGAGGTCACGATCACGGTTCGCGACTCCGCCAAGCGCGCCGAGGATGTCGGCCATCTTGTCGAACGCGCCCGCCTCGGCGCGGAACGATCGGGCGAAGTGGTTCGCAAAGCCGTTTCGGCCATGCAGCAGATCGAAAAATCCTCGGGCGAGATCAGCAACATCATCAGCGTCATCGACGACATCGCGTTCCAGACCAATCTTCTGGCGCTGAATGCCGGCGTCGAGGCCGCCCGTGCCGGGGATGCAGGCAAGGGCTTTGCGGTCGTTGCCCAGGAAGTACGCGAGCTTGCGCAGCGCTCGGCCAATGCCGCCAAGGAAATCAAGTCGCTGATCACGACGTCGAGCGATCAGGTCAATACCGGTGTGTCGCTGGTCGGCGAGACCGGCAAGGCGCTGGAACTGATCGTATCCGAGGTGCAGGAGATCAACCGCCATGTCGGCGCAATCGTGACTGCGACCCGCGAACAGTCGACTGGCTTGCAGGAGATCAACACCGCCGTCAACAACATGGATCAAGGCACGCAGAAGAATGCCGCCATGGTTGAGGAGCAGACGGCGGCCAGCCATGCGCTCGCCCGCGAAGCTGCAGCACTCAACGAGCTGCTTCAGCAGTTCCGTCTCGGCAATACCGCCAAGGCTGCACCCGCCAGGCCCATTGCTGCGACGGTGCGTTCTAAACCCGCAGCCTCTCCGGCTCGCGCCCTGGGTCGCACCATTGCCCAGGCTTTTGCCGGAAAGACAAGTGCTAACGCTGCCGCCGCACGGGATGATTGGGAAGAATTCTGATCGCTCCACGGCGGCTTCGTGGCGCCCCCCGGAGGCTTTCACGGCGAATTACCCTCGTAGACCTATCGGCGGCCCGTCCCTTTGCGGCGGGCCGCTTTTTTCACAGCTTTCAGAAGAGCATCATTTTCGGCGACCTGTCCGACTTTGCGACAGCGCGCTGTCGCTAGAGCGCTCTTTTCTTGAGGAAAAGGCTCCTGGCTATCGTCTGCTTCTCGGCGGACCATCCTTTGGTCAAGATTTATTAAATATTTGATCGGCGGCAGGGTTGCCGTGGGCGGCGAACCTCCTTGTTATAGAACGCATGGTGATGCTGAGGGAGATCTGAATGGGACAGCTCGTCCGAGTTCCGGCCAATGAGACACAGAGACTTTTGGCCGTGCGCTCCCTGAATGGAGTTCATAGCAGTCCGACGCCGGAGCTTGCGACCCTCGCCGAATTGGCAAGAGGCGTGTTCGAGACACCCTATGCGGCAATCAACATTATCGACGAGGACTGGCAACGCATAGCAGGCCAGGCGGGGCTGAAGATCGCCGAATGTTCGCGCGATATGTCGATCTGCACGCGGGTGGTTTTCGATGACGAACTGCTGGTCCTTCCGGACCTTATGGAAGAACCGGAGCTGAAGGCTGCCCCCTTTGTTCTCGATGATCCCTATTTCCGCTTTTATGCAGGCGCTCCAGTGCGACTGGAGAACGGTTTGCCGGTAGGAGCCTTCTGTATCCTCGATCAGAGGCCGAGGCAGTTTTCCTCGAGTGAGGAGCAAAGTCTGAGGCGCTTTGCCCAGATCGCAAGCGCGCTTCTGCGCCTGCAGAAAACGAACTTGCTGATGGGAATAGCCGAGAATGATCTGCGCGCGGCGGCTATGACCGATCCGCTGACCCGTTTCTTCAATCGGTCGGCGCTGGAATCTATCGTTGACGGTGCATTGAGCACTGCCATCACGAAAGGCGGCAATTTCGGCGTCCTCTATCTCGACATGGACGGCTTCAAATCGATCAACGATCGCTTCGGTCACAATGTCGGCGACGAAGTTCTGTGCGAGGCATCGCTGCGTATCCGTTCGGTCCTCCGCGCGGACGACATCGTCGTGCGCATGGGCGGCGACGAGTTTGCGATATTCGTCCCGGATTCGCCTGACAAGCATGCGCTTGTGTCCCTGTCCGAGCGGCTGCTCGCCGCTTTCAGAACGCCCTTCGCAGTCGATGGAGTATCCGTTTTTGCGAGGCTCAGCATCGGCGCGGCCCTCGCGCCGCATGATGGCGCAACGCGCGTGACGCTGCTGAAGAATGTTGATTCTGCCCTCTATCGGGCGAAGGCAGAAGGTCGAGACCGCGTAGCGGTCTTCAATGCACTCAATGCCTGATATGCGAAGATACTTGGGATCAGGCAGGCTTAGGCGCGCTGTCTAATTTCGCGTCTTATCCCGCTGCTCCAACGATGCGGCCGCGGCCGAGCGCACGGAATACCGTTTGCACGATGCCGGCACGATCGAGGCCTGCCATGGCATTCATGGCCTCGGGCTTGGCCTGTTCCATCCAGATATCGGGCATGACCAGCGAGCGGATTTTCAGGCCGCTGTCGAGCAGACCTTCATTGGCAAGGAACTGCATGACCTGACTGCCGAAACCGCCGACCGAGCCTTCCTCGATGGTGATCAGGATCTCGTGATGGGCGGTAAGCTGGCGGATGAGATCGTGGTCGAGCGGCTTGGCGAAGCGTGCGTCCGCAACCGTCGTCGAAAGCCCGGCAGCGTCCAGATCTTCGGCGGCGGCAAGGCTATCGGCCAGGCGCGTACCGAAGGAGAGCAGGGCGACCTTCGTGCCCTGCTTGATGACGCGACCCTTGCCGATTTCGAGAATCTGACCGCGCTCCGGCAGATCGACGCCGACGCCTTCACCGCGTGGATAGCGGAAGGAAATGGGGCCGAGATCATAGGCGGCGGCTGTGCGCACCATATGCTTAAGTTCCGCCTCATCGGCCGCGGCCATGACGACGAAACCGGGCAGGGTGGCCAGGAAAGCGGTGTCGAACGAGCCGGCATGCGTGGGGCCATCGGCGCCGACGAAGCCGGCGCGGTCGATCGGGAAGCGCACCGGCAGGCCCTGAATAGCCACATCATGCACCACCTGGTCATAGGCGCGTTGCAGGAAGGTGGAGTAAAGGGCGGCAAAGGGCTTGTAACCTTCGGCGGCGAGGCCGGCAGCGAAGGTCACGGCATGCTGCTCGGCGATACCGACGTCGAAACAGCGCTTCGGAAAGAATTCCTGCAGCTTGTCGAGGCCGGTGCCGTTCGGCATGGCAGCGGTAATGCCGACGATCTTGTCATCGAGGGTCGCCTCCTGCACCAAAGCGTCCGCAAAGACGCTTGTGTAGCTTGGCGCATTCGGCTTCACTTTCGTCTGTGCACCCGTGATGACGTCGAACTTGTTGACGCCATGATATTTGTCTGCGGCCGCCTCGGCGGGTGCATAGCCCTTGCCCTTCTGCGTCACGACATGGATCAGCACCGGGCCCTGTGCATTGTCGCGCACATTGCGCAGCACCGGAAGCAGATGCTCGAAGGAATGGCCGTCGATCGGGCCGATATGGTAGAAGCCCATTTCCTCGAACATGGTGCCACCGGTCACATAGCCCCGTGCGTGCTCGACCGCCCGGGTGATGGCGCGGTCAACCTTCTTGCCGAGATAGGCGGTCAGTTTCTTTCCAAAGTCCCGGAAGCCCATATAGGTGCGGCCGGAGGCGAGGCGCGCGAGATAGGCGCTCATCGCTCCCGTCGGCGGGGCAATCGACATGTCGTTGTCGTTGAGGATGACGATCAGCCGCGCATCGAGCGCGCCGGCATTGTTCAGAGCTTCATAGGCCATGCCGGCCGACATCGCGCCGTCGCCGATGACGGCGATCACGCGGCGGTCGGTATTATCGAGCTCGGCGGCAACCGCCATGCCCAGACCGGCCGAAATGGATGTCGAGGAATGCGCGGCGCCGAAGGGATCATATTCGCTCTCGGCCCGTCGCGTGAAGCCGGAAAGACCGCCTTCCTGGCGCAGCGTGCGAATGCGGTCGCGGCGCCCGGTCAGGATCTTGTGCGGATAACACTGGTGCCCGACATCGAAGATGAGGCGGTCGTTCGGCGTATTGAAGACGCTGTGGATTGCAATGGTCAGCTCGACCACGCCGAGGCCGGCGCCAAGATGTCCGCCGGTGCGCGATACCGCATCGATCATCTCATCGCGGACTTCGCGGGCGAGCTGCGGCAATTCCCGGTCCTCCAGCTTTCGCAGGTCGGAAGGATATTGGACCCGGTCCAGCAGCGGCGTCTGTGGCATTTGTGTCAAGGCTGAAGCCTCTTTCTTGCTATTCTTGGGCGGTTGTCCGCCTTTACGTCAAAACAGATTGCGACAAAAGGCGCCGAATTCAAGGTACTCCCGAACAAGAAACATGTGGGAATGTTATGAACCCGTTAGCCCTCCGGCAGGGGAATGAACTCTTCCTCGTCGCCCGGCACGATATCGAAGTGGCCTGTACGCCATTCTTCCTTGGCCTTTTCGATACGCTCCTTTGAGGACGAGACGAAATTCCACCAGATATAGCGCTTCGAATTGAGCGCTGCACCGCCAAAAAGCATGAGATGACAGCCTTTTTCGGCGGCCTCCAGCGTTATCGCATCGCCGGGTCGGAAGACGAGGAGCTGATCCTGTTCGAAACGGTCGCCGGCGACGACAAGCGAACCGGAGAGAATATAGACGGCACGCTCCTCATGCGCTGCCCCAAAAGGAAACGTCGTGTTCGGCTGGAGCTGAAGATCGACATAGAGCGTATCGGTGAATGATTTCACCGGCGATTTCAGGCCTTCGAAATCGCCGATGACAACGCGCCCGCTCACGCCGCCATCGGCGATCGTTGGTAAGTCATCCTTTTCCGTATGGGCGAAGGAGGGATCGATCTCCTCCTTGTCGTCGGGCAGCGCCAGCCACGTCTGCAAGCCGGACATGGAAAACGGATGGTCGCGCAGGTTCTCCGGCGTGCGCTCGGAATGCACGATGCCGCGCCCGGCCGTCATCAGGTTGATGTCGCCGGGGCGGATCACCTTGGCGGTGCCGAGGCTATCCATATGGCGGATTTCGCCGTCGAACAGATAGGTGACGGTGGAAAGGCCGATATGCGGATGCGGGCGCACGTCGAGCGCCTGACCCGGCCGTAAAATGGCGGGCCCCATGCGATCGAAGAAAATGAACGGCCCCACCAGCCGCCGCCGGCTGCTCGGAAGTGCGCGCCGCACAGAGAAGCCGCCGAGGTCGCTGGTGCGCGGTATAATCAGATTTTCGATCGCGTCGCAGGCGAAGGCATCACCGGCCTGCGGATCGTTGCCTGGGAAGAAGGACATAACGGCTCTCCTTTCGGTCGGAACGCAACCTACCGGGCCAACCTACCGGCAATGTCACCCAAACTCAAATTTTCCTGTCGGGTCTCAGGCGCCATCAAGAGCTTCCGTGCCCTGCGGCTTGCCGGCGCGGTCGAGCCTGATCTTCTCGATGCGGTTTTCCGCGGCCGAAAGCAGCGCCTCGCAATGCTTCTTCAGCGCTTCGCCGCGCTCATAGATCGAAATGGATTCATCGAGCGCCACGTCGCCGCGCTCAAGCCGTGCAACGATGCTTTCAAGCTCCGCCACGGCCTTCTCGAAGGAATAGCCCGAAACATCTGCCTTGGCGTTCTCGCTCATCGTCAACCTCTCATCATGCGTAGAATATGCATCCCCGCCGACTCGGCGAGGCCTTCCAGATCATAGCCGCCTTCGAGCAGGCTGACGACCCGGTTCTTGGCGCTGCGGTCAGCGATCTCGAGCAGCCGTCCCGTCGCCCAGTCGAAATCCTCGCCCGTCAGGTTCAGTTGTGCCAGGGGATCGCGGTGGTGGGCATCGAAGCCGGCCGAGATGATGATGAGATCGGGGCTGAAGTCGGTGAGCGCCGGCAGGATGCGCGACTTGAAGGCCTCGCGGAAATGATCGCCGCCGGTATTGGGCGACAGCGGCGCATTGACGATGGTGTTGTGCGCGCCACGCTCCTCCTTCTTGCCCGTGCCCGGATAGAGCGGCATCTGATGGGTGGAGCAGAAGAGCACGGACGGATCGTCCCAGAAGATGTCCTGCGTGCCGTTGCCGTGGTGCACGTCCCAATCGACGATGGCGACGCGCTCGGCGCCGTGGGCCTTTTGCGCATGGCGGGCGGCAATCGCGGCATTGTTGAAGAAACAGAAGCCCATGGCCTTGGTCTTCTCGGCATGGTGGCCGGGCGGGCGGGACGCGACGAAGACATTGTCGGCCGCACCGGAGAAGACGTCGTCGACCGCCGCCATGGCGCCGCCGACGCCGTGCATGATCGCCTGCAGCGTCTTCGGGCTGGCATAGGTATCGGCTTCCAGCTGGTTGATCTCGCCGTCGTCACCCCTGTCCGGCATCGAACGCAGCACGAACTCCAGATGCTCCTCGGGGTGGGCAAGCAGGACTGCATCCTCATGCGCGGCAGGCGCTTTTCGCCGATCCAGCCGCTCGAAATTTGGATGCTCCAGCGCGATGTTCAGCGACCGCAGCCGATCCGGCCGTTCGGGGTGGCCTGCCGGAACGATGTGTTCAAGGAAGATCGGATGTTCGTAAAGACGTGTGCTCATGGGGCCAATCTATAAATGAGGTGTGACGCCTATTACAGGACATGGACCATGTCACTACAATGTCAACAATCCATCTTAACCACTTTGGAATGGCGCCCGTTTACTTATCGAAGCGTGGTGTTAAGCTTTCATTAAGGTCAGTATGGCGTCGGCCAGGGTTATTGCGTCATGGCAAGAGTAGAAAGATCCGATGTCATCGAGGTAAGGGTGCCGCCGCGCGATGTCGACCGGCACGGCCAGATGTTTATCGCATCCTATATCTCACAGGCAGAGACCGCACTCTCGAACTTCTGGCGCACGCGGCCGCTTGTCGACGACGAGCCGGTCTACATCGCCAAGAAGGTATCCTGTTCGCTGCACCGTGCCTTGCACTATGATGAACTCGCCCGCTACTCGATCAGTGTCAACAAGATCGGCGGCAAGTCGGTCGGTTTCGTCGTGGCGGTCGAAACCGGCAACGAACTGGCGGCAGAAGTGGAAATCCTCTGGCTTGCGGTGCGCGGCGACGAGCATGATCCCGTGCCGCTGCCAGAAGACACGCGCGACTGGCTCTATAAATATCTGGCCTGAGCCGAGTTTTAGCTGCGCTGCGGCAGAAGCGGATAGCCGACCATGACGGCGCGGCCGACCAGGGCCGCGACCACGGCCTTGACGATATCGCCCGGCACGAAGCCCAGAGACCCGATAAACGCCTTGCCGAAGCCGATATTGATGGCTAGCCAGGCAATGCCCAATGCATAGAGCACCACGACACCGCCAATGACGGCAGCGATGAAGAAGCCGACGCCTTGAACGAGGCCGCTCTGTTCCGGCTTCACCAGCCGTTCGGAGAGATAGCCGGTGACGAAGGCTGCGAATATCCAGCCGACGAAGAAGCCGGCCGTCGGGCCGGCAAACACTGCAAGACCGCCGCGTCCGCCCGACAGCACCGGTAGGCCGATGCTGACAAGAACGACCACGAGCAATACCGCGATCGCGCCACGCCTTGCGCCTAGCACGACGCCGGCAAGCATGACGCCGAGAGATTGTGCCGTGATCGGAACCGGAATGATGCCGATCGGGATGGGCGGCAAGAGGCCGAGCGCAACGATGATGGCGGCAAACAGCGCCGAGAGGACGAGATCGCGGGTGTTCATGGCGGTTCCTTCCAACAAAGTCCCATGTTCATTGACGCCGAATGCCGCGCGCGTCAATCGCAGCAGCAATATTGTCCGCATCGCGCAGTGTCAGAATGATCAGCGGCGCGAGCGTGGTTGCGAGGCGAATCTTGATCCCGCGGGCCTGATGCGCTTCGCGGATTGCGCGGTAGCGATCGAGAATTTCAGGCACAAAACGGATGACGAGGCCGATCGCAAGGCCGATATCAGCGGCTTTCAGCAGGCCTAGCCTTTCGAGCGGCGTGGCAAGGGCGGTGATCTCATCAATGAAAGCAGCCATCGATGTTGTCGCGGTCACCGTGGCGGCAAATAGCGCCAGCGCGGTCAATCGCAGCGCCGTAACGATGGCTGCGTGCAGCGGGCCGACGATTGCCGCGAATATGGCCAGGACGGCAATCGAAACGAGGATAGGTCGCAGCCGCTTGAGCGCCTCTGCAACTGGCAGGCCGCAGCGAAGATAAAGGGCGGCGCCGACAAGGTTTGCGCAGGCGAGCAGCACGATGGACTGCGTCAGAAACAGCAATACGCCGAATGCGGTCAGCGCAAGCAGCTTCACGCGCGGCGAGAGCCGATGCATCCATGTATCCGCATCCACATGCAGCGTCTGCATCAGCCGGCAATCTCCCTGTAGCGAGCGATCGCTTCCTCTGCCGGAGCATCGGCAACAAGCCGGCCCTGGTCGAACAGCAGTACACGGTCGAAATCCTCAAGTAGCGGCAGGTCGTGGCTGATGACGATGACATTCTCTGGAAGCGTTGCCATGGTCTTCTGAACGAGCGCCCGATTCTTCAGATCGAGTTGGTTTGTCGGTTCGTCCAGAATGAGGATATCCGGGCCGGTGACCAGTACCGAGCAGAGTGCGGCCATCTGCAACTCACCGCCGGAAAGCTCATGTGCCCGCCGCGCGCCGAGATGGCTAACGCCAAAACGGTCAAGAATGCCCTCGACCGCGGTTTCGATCTGCGCCTTGTCATATCCGCGCGCCTTGAGCCCAAAGGCGATGTCGTCGCGCACGACGGGCAGGATGATCTGGTTCTGCGGCGACTGGAAGATATAGCCGACCTTGCCGAGCACTTTGGCAGCGTCACCGACCGTATCGAGCCCGTCGACCACGACCCGCCCGCTCGTCGGCTTGACAAGCCCGTTGATCAGCCGCGCAAAGGTTGTCTTTCCGGAGCCGTTGAGGCCGATGACGCCAATACGACGCTCTTGAAGCGTCAGGCTCAGCGGGAACAGCGCAGTGCGCTTGCCGTAATCGACGCCGGCATTTTCGAAGCGGATGTCCAAGCGGCTTCCTTGTTCGGTAAGCTGGAGCGGTTCAGCGTTTCACGGAACCTCAGAGCCGCTCCAGCCTTTTATTGTCTCGCAATCCCGGACGGAAAACTGCTACGCACTTTTCCTGGAGTTGCTCTATCGCGGAGCTATAGCGCATCGCCTCGATTTATCAAATCGGGGCCTCTTTGAAAGCATGGGAATTTATGCCTATGATCCGCGTATGACGAATCTGCTCTCGAATCGTGACGCCCGCCGCGTGTTCCTTGCTAAACAGGGGCTTGCCAATCCGCCGAACCGCGCCTTGACCAAGGCCGGCCTGCTGCAGCTCATCCATGACATCGGCTTCGTGCAGGTCGATAGCATAGGCACCGTCGAGCGTGCCCATCACCAGATCCTGTTTTCGCGCAACCAGACCTATCGGCGCGAGCACCTGACGGAACTTCTGGAAAAGGACGGCGCGCTCTTCGAGAACTGGACGCACGACGCCTCCATTTTACCGAGCGCATTCTTCGTCTATTGGAAGCACCGTTTTCGCCGCGAGGAAGCGGCGATCATCGAACGCTGGCGGAAATGGCGCGGCGAGGGATTCGAGGCGGCTTTCGAGGAAACCTACGAGCGCGTGCTGAAGAACGGCGCGATCACCGCCCGCGAGGTCAAGGCGGAAGATCATGTCTCCGGTGGCTGGTGGAACTGGCACCCCAACAAGACGGCGCTCGAATATTTCTGGCGCACCGGCAAGTTCGCGATTGCCGGCCGCACCAATTTCCAGAAGGTCTATGACCTCGTGGAGCGTGTGCTGCCGGCCCATTTCCATGAGCCGGAAGTCGAGCATGACGAATTTGTCGATTGGGCCTGCCGCAGCGCGCTGCAGCGTCTCGGCTTTGCGACCTCAGGCGAGATTGCCGCCTTCTGGGATCTGGTGACGCCGCAGGAGGCCAAGACTTGGGTCGAAACGCATCGCGACGAACTGACCGAAGTGTTGATCGAGCCTGCCGGCGGCGGCAAGCCTCGATCTTCGCTTGCTTTCCTCGACTTTCATGACACGCTCGACAGCCATGCCGAAGCGCCGGCGCGTATCCGTGTGCTTAGCCCCTTCGATCCCACGCTGCGCGATCGCAACCGTACCGAACGCCTGTTTGGCTTTTTCTACCGCATCGAGATATTCGTGCCCGAACCGAAGCGTGAATACGGCTATTACGTTTTTCCGCTCCTCGAAGGAGACCGTCTGATCGGACGGATCGATATGAAGGCCGACCGCAAGGCGGGAACGCTTGACGTCAAGCGCCTCTGGCTCGAACCGGGCGTCAAGGCATCGGCCGGCCGGCTGGAGAAGCTGGAGGCAGAACTGGAGCGTATCGCCCGTTTCACCGGCGTCGAGAAGGTCGTGTTTCTCGAAGGCTGGCGGGGATGACCCTTGCTTTTCGAGAGATCGGTGGTGAGCGGCATCCAGGGAACGGCCGCTGATTTTTGGGGACAGCGATCGCATGGATAATGTTCGGATCTTCGACGGGCACAATGATACGGTCCAGTTCATGCTGGATTATAAACCCGACGGCCGTGATTTTCTGGCTCGGTCCGAGGCCGGGCATATCGATCTTCCAAGAGCACTCGAAGGAGGTTTGACCGGCGGATTGTTTGCGATGTACGCCGCGCCGGGCCAAGAGCCGGTGGATGACCTGACGATCACCCATGATGGCTACGAAGTTCGCTATGCTGAAGCTTTGCATCCGGACCATGCCCGCCGGCAAATCGACGGACAGCTTTCGGCCATAAAGAAGCTGATTGGACGTTCGGGCGATAAAATCCGTCTGGCAACGAGCGTTAGCGAGATCGAGGCGGCACGACATGCCGGCGTCTTTGCCGTCGTGCTTCATATGGAAGGCGCCGACGCCATCGGCCCCGATCTCGGCTATTTGGATAGCATGCACAGTGCCGGCCTTCGATCTCTGGGCATCGTGTGGAGCCGCCCGAATATCTTTGGTTACGGCGTTCCGTTTGCCTATCCGAGATCGCCCGACACGGGACCCGGCCTCACGGATTTGGGAAAGAATCTGGTCAGAAGATGCAATGAATTACGGATCATGATCGATGTTTCCCATCTGAACGAGCGCGGATTTTGGGACGTGGCCGCATTGAGTACCGCTCCGCTCGTCGCCACCCACGCCTGCGCCCATGCCATATGTCCGTCGACGCGAAATCTCACCGACCGGCAATTGGATGCTATCCGCGATACAGGTGGCGTCATCGGGTTGAATCTTGCCGTCAACGATATCCGCGCGGATGCCAATCTTGACGAGGACACCCCGCTCGACGCCGTTATTCGCCAGATCGATTACCTCATCGCTCGCGTTGGACCCGAGGGGGTCGCTTTGGGATCGGATTTCGATGGTGCCGTCATGCCCCGCGAGATCAAGGACGCAAGCGGCTTGCCGCGTCTCCTCGACGCCATGCGCAAAAGTGGTTTCGACGAGCTGACCTTGCGAAAATTAGCATATGACAATTGGCTTCGCGTGTTCAGCCTCACGTGGCCGGATCGATCATGAGCTTTGTCACCTCCTCCTTGAGAGGACATGGCTAACTAAGTCCAATAGGCAGAAGAGCACCCGAGGAGGAGAGTTCATTGTCGTCGCTGATTCTAAAAGGCCGCAATGTCAGGCTCCGCCCGCCATGTGCTGAGGACGCCGATGAGCGCCTCCTCTTGGGCACCAATGCCGAGATCGCGGAGATGTATGGCGTCAACAGAGAGGACATCAAGCCCATCACTCGGGAGACTGCGGTCAGATGGGTTCAGGGTATTGCCGATCACCCCCACGCATGGGTTATCGAGATCAAGGGCGCCTTTGCCGGCGTGATCAGATTGGACAACGTCAATCCCCAGGACAAGCGTGCGACGATGGCGATCGGGATTTATGATCCGGCGTTGCTTGGCAAAGGCTTTGGCACGGAAGCGATCATGCTTCTACTGTGTCATGCTTTCGGCGAGATGGAGCTGCACCGCATCGGAATACGCGTGCTCGCCTACAACCAGCGTGCCATCCGCGCCTATGAGAAATGCGGCTTCGTTGTCGAGGGAAGGGAGCGGGAGACGGCCTATGTCAACGGCAGCTGGCACGATGACATCATGATGGGGCTGCTCGATCGCGAGTTTTCGGCACCTTCCCCGTGAACGGGGGGGGCGCATAGTGAGGGGCACGAAATGATCCTGAGTTCGAAGAGGCATCACGCTGCCCCTCGGAGCTTCGCTCCGACCGTTCGACTCAAGAGTAGATCGAAGATCAGCAGATCTCCGTCGCTGCGATCTTGATACCGAAACCTTCCAGGCCGACATAGTGCCGCTCGCGGCTGGTGAGCAGCTTGATCGAGCTGACGCCGAGATCCTTCAGGATCTGAGCACCGAGGCCGATTTCCAGCCATTCGCTATCCCGCGTCTGCGCTTCGGCATGCGCCTCGCGGCCGGCCTGGCGTGATTTGCGGCCGTTATCGATATGGCCGACGCCGACGGAGCCTTCGCGCAGATAGACGATGATGCCGCGGCCCTCTTCGGCGATCTTTTTCATGTAGAAATCGACCGGGCTATTCTTGCCGAAAATATCCTCGGCAACGTTCTCCGGATGCAGGCGGACCGGAATGTCGATACCGTCGCGGATGTCGCCGAAGACAACGGCAAGGTGCTGCATTGGATCCCAGGGCAGCGAATAGGTATGGGCGCGCGCCTTGCCGAACGGAGTCTCGACATCAAAGCTGGCGCCGAGTTCGATCAGCGTTTCCTTGCGCTGGCGATAGGCGATGAGATCGGCGACCGAAACAAGCTTCAGCCCGTGCTGCTCGGCGAAGCTCACCACCTGCTGACCGCGGGTAACGGTGCCATCGTCATTGACGAGCTCGCAGATGACGCCGATCGGCGGCAGGCCGGCAAGCTTGCAAAGATCGACCGCAGCTTCCGTATGGCCCGAACGCATCAGCACGCCGCCTTCGCGGGCAACGAGCGGGAAAATATGGCCGGGGCGGACGAAATCGGTGGGACCGACATTCGGATTGGCGAGGTTGCGCACGGTGAGCGTCCGGTCGTCGGCGGAAATACCGGTCGTGGTCCCATGCTTGAAATCGACGGAAACGGTGAAGGCCGTCGTATGTGCTGAGTCGTTTTCTGCGACCATGGCATTGAGGTTGAGCCGCTTGGCTTCTTCGCGCGGCATCGGCGTGCAGACGATACCGGAGGTGTGGCGAACGATGAAGGCCATCTTGTCGGGCGTGCAGTGTACGGCGGCAACGATCAGGTCGCCTTCGTTTTCGCGGTCGTTATCGTCCATGACGACGACGATCTCGCCGGCTTCGAAAGCCCGGATGGCATCGACAACGCGCTTCTGGTCATACGGCATCTCGAAATTCCTATCTCTGCTGGCCCGTCTGGCCGCGATCTCTCAGATAATGGTCGGCAACCGCGCAGGCAACCATGGCTTCGCCGATTGGCACCGCACGAATGCCGACGCATGGATCGTGGCGGCCCTTGGTGCGCACATCGACGTTGTTGCCATCGGCATCGATTGACTGGCGTTCCGTCAGGATCGACGAAGTCGGCTTGATGGCAAACCGTGCGACGATGGGCTCGCCTGTGGAAATACCGCCCAGGATGCCGCCGGCGTGATTGGACAGGAAAATGCGCTTGCCGTCATTGCCCATCCGCATGGCATCGGCATTTTCCTCGCCTGTGAGTTCGGCGGATGCAAAGCCTTCCCCGATTTCGACGCCCTTGACGGCGTTGATCGACATCAGCAGCGAGGCGATGTCTTGATCGAGCTTGCCGTAGATCGGAGCGCCAAGCCCGGCCGGCACGCCTTCGGCCACGACTTCGACAACTGCGCCGATCGAGGAGCCTGCCTTGCGGATGCCGTCGAGATACTCTTCCCACACCGGCACGATGTCCGGATCAGGCGCAAAGAAAGGATTTTGGTCGACCTGAGCCCAGTCCCAATTGGCACGGTTGATCTTATGTTTGCCGATCTGCACCAGCGCGCCACGGATGGTCACGCCGGGCATGACGAGACGGGCGATGCCGCCGGCGGCAACGCGCGCTGCGGTCTCGCGCGCCGAGGAGCGCCCGCCGCCACGATAGTCGCGAATGCCGTATTTGACGTCATAGGTATAGTCGGCATGGCCGGGACGATAGCGTCGGGCGATTTCGCCATAATCCTTCGAACGCTGGTCGGTATTCTCGATCAGCATCGAGATTGGCGTTCCGGTCGAGATCATCGTCTCGCCGTCCTCATCGAGCATGACGCCGGACAGAACCTTCACGAGATCGTCCTCGCGCCGCTGCGTGACGAAGCGCGATTGCCCCGGCTTGCGCTTGTCAAGCCAGGTCTGAATGTCCTGCAGTTTGAAACGGAGGCCCGGAGGGCAGCCGTCGACGACGCAGCCGAGCGCCGGGCCGTGGCTTTCGCCCCAGGTGGTGACGCGGAAGAGGTGACCGAATGTATTATGCGACATGTAAAACGACCGGATTAGCGCAGCCTGACGGCAGGCCGCGTCTTGTCACTTGCAATTGCGGCCCACTCATAGGCCAAAATGTCGACAAGACAAAATCTTTCTTTCAGTTGCCTCGGAAACGGCGCTCAGCCATTTTCTTCCTCAGGCATCGGCATGGTAAACAAAGATTAATCCGAATTGTGGATTGTGACGATGCATTCACCAATTGGGCGGGCGAAGTCATTATTGGGGGCAACTTCCGCCATATTCGACGTGTTTTCTAGGCCGCATAAGAAATCATAATCAATTTACCTGAAGGGTGACGACGATGCGCTTCTTTGTAGCGACGCTTTTGGCCACGGCAAGCCTGCTTGCTCCTGTCGCTGGTTTTGCTGAGAGCGCGGATGTCGAGGCCGTCATCAAGAAGGTCGATGCGAAGAACTTCAATATCACGCTGGACGATGGCAAGAGCTATCAGGTGCCGGAGGATTTCGATTTCAGCGGCCTGCAGGCCGGTGTGAAGGTCGTGGTCTTCTATACGGAAGTCGACGGCAAGCGCGTCGTCAACGATCTCGATATCGTCCAATAAATCCCGGCTTGGCCAGGCACTCACCCGGCGCGGGTGAAATCCAGAGTTTTCGATCGATCGATTTTAAGCGTTCTCCGAAATAACGGTCCCGGGCCTAATCCCAAACCGCGTTACATCCAGCCGATAATCTTCATTTCCGGATCGACTTTCAGGATCTGGTCCTGATGGATGGGGATTTCGGCTGCCTCTTCCTTTTCGACATCCCCGATCAGGCGAAACAGCGTGCGTATGACGCCGCCATGCGTGACGCAGACCGTCGGGCGGTCGATGGACGTCAGCCAGGCGCCAACGCGCCAGGAGAGGATTTCGTAGCTTTCGGCATCATCGCCGGGCGGGATGAAATCCCATTTGTTGGCCTTGCGCTCGGCAAGACGGTCAGGCTGGGTCGCCTTCAATTCCTTGAGAGTAAAGCCTTCCCAGGCCCCGAAGGACACTTCGACCAACCTGTCGTCAGTGCTATAGTCCTTGGGCGGCAGCCCCATGGCCTGCCGAACAATTTCCATGGTTTCTCGGGTGCGCCGCAACGGACTTGCGACGAAATCGAAGGGGATGTTTTCGAAGGCAAGGATTTCCGCAAGATCGACGCCGTTTTGCCGCGCCTGTTCGCGGCCGATGGCGTTCAGATCGATATCCTTCTGCCCCTGCAGCCGGCGCTCGGCATTCCAGTCGGTCTGACCGTGGCGTATCACATAGAGGATGGGCGACACGGTCAGATTCCTGTTAGTCAGTCCTTCGCGACGGAAATGTCGGGCGCGTCCACGGCCTTCATACCGACCGTGTGATAGCCGGAATCGACGTGGTGGATTTCGCCGGTCACGGCCGTCGACAGATCCGACAGCAGGTAGAGGGCGGAATTGCCGACTTCGTCGATCGTGACAGTCCGCTTCAGCGGCGCGTTGTACTCGTTCCACTTCAGGATGTAGCGGAAGTCGCCGATGCCGGACGCTGCGAGCGTCTTGATCGGGCCTGCCGAGATCGCGTTGACGCGGATGCCGCGGCTGCCGAGATCGACTGCGAGGTAGCGTACGCTTGCTTCGAGAGCGGCCTTGGCGACGCCCATGACGTTGTAATGCGGCATGACCTTCTCCGCACCGTAATAGGTGAGGGTAATCATGGAGCCACCGTCATTCATGATTCGCTCGGCGCGCTGTGCAACCGCCGTGAAGGAATAGACGGAGATGTCCATCGTCTTCGTGAAATTGTCACGGCTGGTATCGAGATAACGGCCGGTCAGCTCGTCCTTGTCGGAAAACGCAATGGCATGCACGACGAAATCGATCTTGCCCCATTTCGCCTCGAGCGTGTCCATGACGGCATCGATCGTTGCCGGCTCGGTCACGTCGCAATGGCCGGCCATGAAGGCGCCGAGTTCCTGAGCGAGCGGCTCGACGCGCTTCTTCAGGGCATCGCCCTGCCATGTCAATGCGATTTCGGCTCCGGCATCCGAGCAGGCCTTGGCAATACCCCACGCTATCGAACGGTTGTTTGCTACGCCGAGGATGACGCCGCGTTTGCCTGCCATGAGGCCAGTGGCTTGAGCCATATTATGCTCCCTTGAACTTTAGATGAACCTGCCTATGGCATAGGCCGACCCCCGGTTCAAGCATCGTAAAGATCATCAACTGTTAGGGATCGTAACAAAGGGTGCTGTTGTCACCAAAATTTCACAGGAAAAGACCTTCGCGCATACTCCGCATGAGATCCGTGACCTTGTCGTCGGGTTTTTCCCAGAGCATCAGCCGCAATTCGACAATGAGATCGCCTTTTGCGCCATTGCCGTTGGGCAATCCCTCACCGGAAATGCGAATGATCTGATCCGAACCGGACCATGCCGGCACCGTGATCCTGACCAGCCCGTTCAATCCCTCGACGGTTGTCTCGCAGCCAAGGACCGCATTTTCGATGCTGACAGGCAATATGGTGCGCACATCGCTGCCTTCGAGCGTGAAGCGCCCGTCGGTCGACAGATGCACAGTGACGGCGACATCGCCGCGCAGCATGCCCTGCAGTTTCAGCCCCTGGCCCTTGAGGTGCAGCACCTGACCGTTGGAGATATCCGTCGTTGCCTGAAAGCGCGCCTCGCGGCCATCGGGCAGCGGCACGATGATCCAACGGCTCTTCAGCATGTCGTCGAGCGTCACCGTGGCTTCGGCAGCGACCTCCGGGGTTTTTTCCGGTGGCTTTTCGGGCACATTGCCGCCCGTGATGCGCCGCACCAGAGAGCCGAGGATGCCGAAGGCCGAGCGCGAGCCGGCCGACGCGGAGACCGCTGCGTACTGCTCTTCTTCCATCTGCAGCTCTTCCGATGCTGCGGTAGTGGGCTGTTCCCGCGGCTTTTCCGCCTGTTGTGCGCCGACATCAGCCGTGGCTTGTGCCTGCTGCGCCTGGCCGGTCTTCACTCCGAAAATACGCTCGACCATATCTTCCGGCGATTCGGCGGCATTACCATGTTGGCCGGATGCCGCCGAGGCTGCTGCCTTGCGGGCATTGGCCCGGGCGAGCTCTTCCATGATCTTGTCGGCATTGGCACGCGCAGCCTTGGCTCGTTCGGCGGCCTCCCGTGCCGCCTGCCGCTGCTGTATGATCGTCTGTTCCTGGCTCTGGCCCTTCGCCTCGGCCATACGCGCGATCTGATCGTAGCGGCTGCGCTTCTGGGGATCCTTCAACGTCTCGTAAGCACGGCCGATTTCGGCAAATCGCTCCGAAGCCGTCGGATCGCCAGGATTGTGATCGGGATGAGCAGTCTTTGCCAGATTGCGCCAGGCGGATTTGATTTCGTCCGCCCCCGCATCCTTCCTAACGCCCAGCACCTTATACGGATCCCGCATCTTTCCCGCCATCATTCGTGGGTGTGCCCAGCCCCATCGCAGCACCCCAAGCAAAGAACCAATTGATAGCGCTTCGCCGTCCTGCTTCCTGTCATGGGAGGCAAGGGTGATGCGCCGATGAGCCGATCCTGCGGGAAGAGTTGCTAATCAGGCGTTACGGCGAAGAGGGGCAGCAGATCCCCATTTCGGGGCATGGTTAGCCAATCGCTAACAAGCGGTGCCAAAATCGCAGTCGGACGGAGAGCGTAGATGTCAACATCACGCGTGCGGAAGCACAAATGTTTTGGAGGCGATGGAAACAGGAGAAAGGCGATCAGCCCGCCTGCTGAAAGCTCAGCAACTGCCATTCGCCGAGGCCGACAAGGCAAGTCCTGCCAGAGAAGTTGGCAACGCCCTGATAGGAATGCCGGCTCGTGCGGAATTGGCGGCAGACCACGCCGGATGCATTGCTTTCGACAATCGTGTCGATGACGCCGGCGCTGCCGGTCGAGGTGTTTGCCCAGGGTATGGGCTGTCCGTTGAGCTTATTGAGATCCGCCGAGGTGACGGCATTGCGCACTGTGGTCTCGTCGGAGATGCTGTCCGCTGTCACCGGTGCCGTCGGCACAGTGCCCGTCGATACGCTGCGATCCACTTTGGCCGAGCTCAGGTAGTCCATGCCGCCGCCGACGCAGCCGCCAAGGGTGAAAAGGGAGATGAGGGCGACAGCCATCGTCACGCCTTTTGCAAGCTTGCGCTTTGTATGAACGATCGACTTTGCTATGACTTCCACCCGAACTTCTTGGCCAGCCAGAGGGGCCGGCGGTTATTAGGAATTGCGGAGCTTTTGAATTAATATGTCGGAAAACGAGTTAACAAGCGGTGACTTCACCGAGCAGAATGAACCTTTCAGTCTCTTTGCGTCCTGGCTGCGTGAGGCGGAGACCACCGAACCGAACGATCCGAATGCGGTAGCGCTGGCAACGGTGGATAAGGATGGTTTGCCAAATGTCCGCATGGTTCTTCTGAAAGGTTTCGATAGCGACGGATTCGTATTCTATACAAATTTCGAGAGCCAGAAAGGCCAAGAAATTCTTTCCCAGAAGAAAGCCGCCATGTGTTTCCACTGGAAGTCGCTGCGTCGCCAGGTGCGTTTGCGTGGCCTGGTTGAAGTGGTGAGCGATAAGGAAGCCGACGAGTATTATAAGACAAGGCCTCGCGGCAGCCGCATCGGGGCATGGGCGTCAAAGCAGTCGCGCCCTCTGGAAGGCCGCTTCGCGCTGGAAAAGGCCGTCGCCGAATATACCGCCCGTTACGCGATCGGCGATATTCCGCGCCCGCCCTACTGGTCCGGCTTCCGCATCCGGCCGCTGTCGATCGAATTTTGGCACGATCGCCAGTTCCGACTGCATGATCGTATCGAATTTCGTCGCGATATGCCTGAAGGCGCCTGGCAAAAGGTGCGGATGTATCCGTAAACCTTATGCCGTTTCCCGGCGCCCCATCAGCCGCATGGGGATGCCGGATGCAAGCGCCGACGCATAGCGAGGCTTCTGATAATGGCCGTTCAGCGATAGCCGCGGCAGCAGCAGCGGTGCATTGCCGTTTGTCGTCGTGATCGTGCCGGGGCGCGTGGTGACGCCGACGGAAAAGCCGAGCTCTGCCGCAAGCCGGCCCTCGCGCGGCGAGGCGGCTTCGTTCGTGCCATAGGGGTAGGCGATTGTGGTGGGCCGCTTTCCGGTGATGTCGGCGACATAATCGGCCGAGAGTGCTATTTCCGCGGCCGCCTCCGCCTCGGGGAGCCTTGCCAACGCTCGATGGCTCACCGTATGAGCGCCGAGCGAGGCAAGGGGATGGCGTGCGAGCCGCCGCAATTCGTTCCTGTCCATGATCGATGCGCGGACGATGTCGAGTGGTTCCAGGCCATGACGCCGGGCAAGCTCATCGATCCGGCCGACAGCTTCGCTTTCTTCGTCGCTGTGGACGAAAGCGGCGAAGCGGGCGAATGCGGCATGCTTCTGGCTGTCCTTGCCGAGTGGCAGAAACTCGTCTCCCGACCCGAAATCGAATGTCACCCGATCCAGCCGGCCAAGCAGCTCGGCTAGCGTCTCCCACCATATGCTATGGATCCGCTCCGAAAGCCCCTGGGCGACGAAGACGGTGAAGGGCACATTGTGGCGCGCAAAGATCGGCAGGGCATAATCGAGATTGTCCCGGTTGCCGTCATCGAGCGTGAAGGCGACGAAGGGTGGTCTGCCGGAAGCCTCTTTTGCCCGTGACGGAAGAGCGTCGAGTGCGATGAACTCGTAACCGTCTTGTTTCAACCGTGCGATCGCCTGATCGAGAAAGTCGGGCGAGACCTCCAGATGCGCATTGGGCGCAAAACGGCGGGGGAGGGCAGGGCGGACGTGATGAAGGGTGAAGATAGTGCCGAGGCCGGCAACGTCGCGCATTAGCCCCGCACCCTTCAAGATTGCGGCGGCTTCCAGTCCGCTTGAGATCATCGTGCGCTTGAGGCGGACCTTGATGCCCTGTTCCATGCGGCTCGACCCGGTTGACCAATGTCAACGCTGTAGCGCATCCCCGTTAATCCTTACTGAATCTTTGTCATAATTTCCAATGCGTTAATGCTTATTTTACCAGGAAAGGCAAAATTGAAGAACTATCGAGGCTGTTGCCTCAATATCGCACCGGTATCAGGCTTTTTGTCGCAAAATCGTACAGGGATTGATGCGGTGTGTTGGCATTCTTTCGGTTGGGGACAATTATGAAACGACTTCTGATGGCTTTGTCTGCGGCCGTCTTGCTGCTGAGCGCTCCCGTAGCGAGCTTCGCTGGCAGCGCCTATTTCATCATGGATGCAAAGACCGGCAACGTGCTCGCATCCAGCAATGCGGATGACCTCAACCATCCGGCATCGCTTACCAAGATGATGACACTATACATGACCTTCGAAGCGATCCACCGCGGCAAGCTGAGCTGGAATACCCGGATCCCGGTTTCGCGCTTCGCCTCTGCCAAGCCGCCCACCAAGCTGGGCCTCAAGCCCGGCGGCACGGTGACCGTCCGCGAAGCCGTCGATGGCATGATCATCAAGTCTGCCAACGACGCCGCAACCGCCATGGCGGAAGCGCTCGGCGGCAGCGAAAGCGGCTTTGCGCGGATGATGACGCAGAAGGCGCGCGAACTCGGCATGCGCCGCACCACCTTCCTGAATGCCTCGGGTCTTCCGAACATGCAGCAGTGGACGACGGCGCGAGATATGTCGACGCTCGCCGTCGCGCTCATCAACAACTATCCCCAGGAATACCGGCTCTTCTCGCAGACGAGCTTTAACTACCGCGGCCATTACGTGCGCGGCCATAACAACCTGATGTATCGCTATGAAGGCATGGATGGTATCAAGACCGGCTATACCAATGCCTCCGGCTTCAACCTCGTCAGCGCCGTGCGCCAGGGCAATCGCCGCGTGATCGGCGTCGTCATGGGCGGCGCCACCGCGCGTGGCCGCGATGCGATGATGGCGTCGCTGCTGGATCGTTATGTGCCCAGGGCAAGCCCCGTCGCGACATCGCGTCTGATGGCGAGCGTCGGCGGTGGCAAGATGGCCAAGCAGGTTGAAGTGGCGTCTGCATCGGACGATGTTGCCGTGGATGTCGATACGCAGACCACCGCAGCCACCCCACGCAAACGCGCGGAGGTCGTTCCGATGGCATTCGCTGCCGCCTCGAACGTCACCGTGCCGATGGATCGCCCGGCTGCGATGGACGAGATCCTCGTCGACAAAAAGCAGACGGCAACCGCCAGCAAGCCGGTGGTATCCGGAAGCTGGCAAGTGCAGATCGCGGCGACGCCGACCGCCCAGGCTGCCAAGGATATTCTCTCGGAAGCGAAGTCCAAGGCCGGCAATGCGCTCGCCAATGCCTCGCCCTATACCGAGGCCGTCGGCAAGGGTGCCAGCACGGTCTATCGCGCCCGCTTCACCGGCTTTGCAAGCCGCGACGATGCGAATTCCGCCTGCTCTGCTTTGAAGCGTAAGGACTTCGATTGCATGCTGCTGCCCAGCAAGGGCTGAGCATAATCTCGATTGGGATAACGGCGAGCCGGCGGAGCCATCTCCGCCGGCTCGACTTTTTTGCGGAAATCGTTCATTGATGTCTGGAACATAAAGGGAACGATCGCAATGTTGAAAGATCTGATGGAGCAATTCGAAATGGCTTCGGCGCGCTATGCTGCCGATAACGGCATGGCGCGCGACGACGATTGGTTCGTGCTGAAACTCCAGGAGGAGATGGGCGAGCTGATCCAGATCTGGAACAAGGTCACCGGCCGTGGACGGCGCAAGGGCATGAGCGATGCGGAACTGGCAACCGCACTTGCCGACGAAACGGCCGATGTGCTCGGCCACATTCTTTTATTCGCGCATCGCAACGGCCTGGATTTGACCGCTGCGGTGGAGCGCAAATGGCGTTTTCGTCCCGAGGCGTGATAAGCGCCTCAAGAACGATTAGGTCTTAGTGCCGCCCACCGTGATCTGGTCCATCCTGAGATGCGGCTGACCGACGCCGACAGGAACCCATTGGCCGGCCTTGCCGCAATTGCCAATGCCGGTATCGAGCTTCATGTCGTTGCCGATCATCGAAACGCGCTTCATCGCATCCGGGCCGTTGCCGATCAGCATCGCGCCCTTGATCGGAGCGCCGACCTTGCCGTCCTCGATGAGATAGGCTTCCGTGCAGCCGAAGACGAACTTGCCTGAGGTGATATCCACCTGGCCACCGCCGAAGGAAACGGCATAGATGCCCTTCTTCACCGAGGCGATGATTTCCTCCGGCGTCTTGTCGCCGCCGAGCATGTAGGTGTTGGTCATGCGCGGCATCGGCGTATGGGCATAGCCCTGGCGGCGGCCGTTGCCGGTCGCCTTCATGCCCATCAGCCGCGCATTCTGCCGGTCCTGCATGTAGCCGACCAGCTTGCCGTTTTCGATCAGCACGTTGTAGGCCGATGGCGTGCCTTCGTCGTCCACGGTGATCGAGCCCCGGCGGTTCTCGATCGTGCCGTCATCGACGACGGTGACGCCGGGAGCGGCCACCATCTGGCCCAGCAGGCCGGCGAAGGCCGACGTCTTCTTGCGGTTGAAATCGCCTTCGAGCCCATGCCCGACGGCTTCGTGCAGCATGACGCCCGGCCAGCCGGAGCCGAGCACGACATCCATCGTACCGGCAGGCGCCTCGATCGCCTCCAGATTGACAAGCGCCTGACGCAGGGCCTCGTCGGCGCCGTGGTGCCAATTGTCCGCTGTGACAAAGTCGCCAAAGCCGATCCGGCCGCCTGTGCCGAAGGAGCCGGATTCCTGCCGGTCGCCGTCACCCACGATCACGGAGATATTGACACGCGTCATCGGCCTCACATCGCGAACGCGATGGCCATCGGCGCGCAGGATGTCGACCATCTGCCAGCTTGCGGCGATGGATGCCGTCACCTGGCGCACCTTGTCGTTCTTGTCGCGCAGATAGTTGTCGATCCGCTGCAGGAGCTTTGCTTTCTCCTCGAAACTCGGCGTGCCGATCGGGTTCTCGTCGCCATAGAGCACCTTGTTGGTGCGCTGGGGCGCGGCCGCGTAGGAGCCGGCATAGCCCGATGTCACCGCGCGCACCGCGTCGCCGGCGCGCTTCAATGCAGCCTCGGAAAGATCCCCCGCATGGGCATAGCCCACCGCTTCGCCGGCGACGGCACGAAGGCCGAAGCCCTGCTCGGTGTTGAAGCTGCCGCCCTTCATCCGGCCATTGTCGAATGTCAGCGATTCCGCCTGGACATGCTCGACGAAGAGTTCGCCGTCATCGGCGCCGGACAGCGCCTCGGCAACGATACCGCGCAGCTTGGCTTCATCGGCATCAAAAAGTGTAAGGAGATCGGTATTCATGGATCAGGTGCTCCGTTCAGAGCCGATGTAGGCTTCGCACCGCGCAAGAGCAAGCCCATCCGGTCAGGGAAGGGCGTCGTAGCCGTCCGCAAAGCCCTTCAAATCCACAGGGATGCCGATGCCTTCTTCCGGCGACTGGAAGACGATGAAGGTTGCTGTGGCGCCGCTGCGCAGCGTCTTCAGCAACTGGTCCTCCAGCACAACCTCGGCATAGCAGCCATCGGAGAAGCAGCGCACGAAATAGGCGCGACCGATATCCTTGCCGTCGATATTGAGGCCGAGACCGTTTGGCAGCAGCACGCCGAGCGGCGCCAGCACGCGCAGGATCTTGGACTTGCGGTCAGCCGTCTTCAGCACGACGACGGACAGACCGATTTCCGGACGATCCTCGGCGATCACGTTCTGCATCAGCGCGCACTGCTCGGTCGCCGCGCCTGCCGGCTTGTCGCACACGACGGACCATGCACCGTGGCTGGACCGGACCGTACCCGGCGGTTGCGGAACCTGGCTTGTAGGCACCTGCTGCGTATGCGGCTGCTGCTGGCCCGGCTGGTCCGGCTGCAACTGTTGGGTCTGCTGCGCCGGCGGCTGAGTCTGCTGGCCCTGCTGCGCCCATGCGGGTGCGGCAACTGCGGCAGCGACGCTGCCGGTAACGAGCAAAAGCCGGGCGAGGGAACGAAAACCCATGGAAACCTCTAGATTCGAATCAGTGCCGCTATTGTTGAAGCCCAGGCCGGCAAATGAAAAGCCCCGGCTGCTGGATTCCAACCGACTACGGCGGAAATACGACCTCTACTCCATTTTGTCCCGGCGGCGCCATGGACCGCGATGCAATTTTTCGTATGATGATGAAATGCTTGCCATGTCCGCGACAAGCTTGGGGGGATATTCGCGCAAAAATGCCGCACTAACAAATGTCGTGAGTTGTTGCGGAGCACCCCAAACTGTGGTTTGAAGCGCAATGGATTGTAGGGATACTGCGTTTGAGGAAGATCTGGGATCAAACGCTGGAGGGAGAGACATCGTGATTAAGAGAGCTTACGCGGCTCTGGCGGCTATGATCTGTCTGCTTTTTGCGACAGGTAGCTACGCCGATCAGCCGAGACCTTGGGAAACCGGTATGCAGCAGGCGGCGACCGGCAACATGCATCAAATCCGCTGGTTTGAGGCATACACGCTTTGGTTTATCATTCCGATCACGCTGCTTGTTCTGGTCCTGCTGGTGGTGGTCATGGTCAAGTTCCGGGCGTCCAAGAACCCGGTTCCGTCCAAGACGAGCCACAACACGCTGATCGAAGTCGTCTGGACGATCGGACCGGTCCTCATTCTTCTCTTCCTGGCTATTCCCTCCTTCAATCTTCTGACCGATCAGCTGACGTTCCCGGAAAAGACGGATGTCACCGTCAAGGCGACGGCGACGCAATGGCAGTGGAATTATGAATATGAGGGCAGTGGCGCGACGCCGGTCGCCTTCGACTCCTTCATGCTGAAGGAGCAGGACCGCGCCGCCGCCGGCAAGGACGATAAGTCGAAATATCCGCGGCTGCTCGCCGTCGATAACGAAATGGTCGTTCCCGTCGGCAAGAACGTGCGCCTTCTCATCACCGCCGCACCGACCGACGTCATCCATTCCTTCGCCTTGCCTGCATTTGGTGTCAGGATTGACGCCATTCCGGGCCGTCTGAACGAAACCTGGTTCAATGCCGACCGCGAAGGCCTGTACTATGGACAGTGTTCCGAGCTCTGCGGCAAGGATCACTCCTTCATGCCGATCGCCATCCGTGTCGTCTCCGACGATCAGTACAAGCAGTGGCTTGCCGCTGCTGCAACCGATGTCGGCAAGGCGAACAAGGCTCTGATGGCCGCCGTCGATCAACCGACGACCGTCAAGGTGGCGGAAAACACGGCGAAGTAAGAGGGTAGGAACAATGGCTGGATCCAAGGCACACGACGATCACTCGCATGATCTTCACGACGCCCACGCGCACGACGATCATCATGCACACAAGCAATCTTTCGCTGATCGTTGGCTATTTTCGACGAATCACAAAGACATCGGCACGCTTTATCTGATCTTCGCGATCTTTGCGGGCGTGATCGGCTTCCTCCTTTCCGTTGCTATCCGCATGGAATTGCAGGAGCCCGGCATCCAGATCTTCAGCGGTCTGGCATCGATGGTCTACGGCTTTTCGGGCGATGCCGCCATCGATGGCGGCAAACAGATGTACAACGTCTTCGTCACCGCCCACGCGCTGATCATGATCTTCTTCATGGTCATGCCTGCCATGATCGGCGGCTTTGCCAACTGGATGGTGCCGATCATGATCGGCGCGCCGGATATGGCTTTCCCGCGCCTCAACAATATCTCCTTCTGGCTGCTCGTTCCGGCCTTCCTGCTGCTCATCCTCTCGATGTTCGTCGAAGGCCCGGCAGGCGCTTACGGCGCGGGCGGCGGCTGGACGATGTATGTGCCACTGTCAGGTACGGTCGGCCATCCCGGCCCGGCGATTGATCTGGTTATCTTCGCGCTGCATATCGCCGGTGCCTCCTCGATCCTCGGTGCGATCAACTTCATCACCACGATCCTGAACATGCGCGCTCCCGGCATGACGCTGCACAAGATGCCGCTGTTTGCCTGGTCGGTTCTGATCACCGCCTTCCTGCTGCTTCTGTCGCTCCCGGTTCTTGCCGGCGCCATCACCATGCTGTTGACCGACCGCAATTTCGGCACGACCTTCTTTGCGCCGGAAGGCGGCGGTGACCCGCTGCTCTACCAGCACCTCTTCTGGTTCTTCGGCCATCCGGAAGTCTACATTCTGATCCTGCCCGGTTTCGGCATGATCAGCCACATCATCTCGACCTTCTCGCGCAAGCCGATCTTCGGCTATCTCGGCATGGCCTATGCCATGGTCGCGATCGGCGCCGTCGGCTTCGTCGTCTGGGCCCACCACATGTATGTGACCGGCCTGTCGCTCGACACGCAGCGTTACTTCGTCTTCGCCACAATGGTCATCGCCGTTCCGACAGGCGTCAAAGTCTTCTCATGGATTGCGACGATGTGGGGTGGTTCGATCCAGTTCCGCACGCCGATGATCTGGGCGCTCGGCTTCATCTTCCTGTTCACGCTCGGCGGCGTCACCGGCGTCCAGCTCGCCAATGCCGGCCTCGACCGCGAACTGCATGCGACTTACTTCGTTGTGGCACACTTCCACTATGTTCTGTCGCTTGGCGCCGTCTTCGCCATCTTCGCCGCCTGGTACTACTGGTTCCCGAAGATGACCGGCTACATGTACAATGAACGGATCGGCAACTGGCACTTCTGGATCACCTTCGTCGGTGTGAACATGGTGTTCTTCCCACAGCACTTCCTGGGTCGTGCGGGCATGCCGCGCCGCTACATCGACTATCCGGATGCCTATGCCGGCTGGAACTTTGTCTCCTCCATCGGCTCCTATGTCGCAGCCGTTGGCCTTTGCTTCTTCTTCTGGGGCGTTATAGATGCCTTCGCAAAGAAGCGCGTCGCAGGCGATAATCCCTGGGGTGAGGGCGCAACCACGCTCGAGTGGCAGCTGTCGTCGCCGCCGCCGCACCATCAGTGGGAAGAGCTGCCGCGCATCAAGTAGCTCATTTCCGGACGCCGTGATAAGCGGCGTCCGGTTCAACGGATAATTGGAAGAAAGAATGACGGTCATCGACAATCACGAAGCACTCGCAAAGCAAGGCGATACCGGCCTGTCGGAAGCGGGTGCGCGCGATTATTTCGAGCTTCTGAAGCCGCGCGTGATGTCGCTGGTCGTCTTCACGGCCTTTACCGGCCTCGTATTGGCTCCCGGCCATATCAACCCCGTTCTCGGCTTCATCGCGATCCTCTGCATTGCGGTCGGTGCCGGCGCATCCGGTGCCTTGAACATGTGGTACGACGCCGATATCGATGCCGTCATGACCCGCACCAAGAGCCGGCCGATACCTTCGGGCCGTATCAATCCCTCGGAAGCCCTGGCCTTCGGCTTGGTGCTGTCGGGCTTTTCGGTGACGATCCTCGGTCTTGCGATCAACTGGCTTTCCGCCGGCATTCTCGCCTTCACCATTTTCTTCTATGCCGTCGTCTACACGATGTGGCTGAAGCGCTCGACGCCGCAGAACATCGTCATCGGCGGTGCTGCCGGCGCTTTCCCGCCCGTCATTGGCTGGGCCTGCGTCACCGGCAGCGTGCCAGTCGAGAGCATCGTGCTCTTCCTCATTATCTTCCTCTGGACGCCGGCCCATTTCTGGGCAATGGCACTCTTCAAGATGGGGGATTACGAGGCCGTCGGCGTACCGATGCTGCCGAATGTCTCCGGCATCCCAACAACGAAGAATCAGATCGTCGTCTATGCGGTGCTGACCGCCATCTTCGGCGTCGTGCCGGCTTTCATGGGCTTTGCGAGCTTCGGCTATGGCGTCGTTGCAGCGGTGCTCGGCGCGATCTTCGTGCACTGTTCCATCGCCGTCTGGCGCATGGCCGATGGCGACGTGAAGATGGTGCCGGCAAAGAAGCTCTTCGGCTTTTCCATTTTCTATCTCTTTGCGATCTTTTCCGCGCTGCTGATCGACCGGCTCGTTGCCGTGCTGATTTCGGGTGGTGCCGGAGGCTGGCTATGATAGAGCTCGTCAAGCTGACCGAGGCGCAGAAGAAGTCGCGGCGAGGGCGCAACATCGCGCTCGGCCTCGTACTTGCCGGTCTGGTGGTGCTGTTCTACGCGATCACCATCATCAAGGTCGGTTCCGGACACGTTTGAGGAGGCGTCATGGAGGGGGAGGTCACAAAAAGCACGAGGAACGGCACCCGTAGCAACGGGATGATCGTTGCCATGTGCCTGAGCTTCGTCGTCGGCATGAGCGCCATGTGCGCCGCCGCCGTGCCGCTCTATCGCATGTTCTGTCAGGTGACGGGCTATAACGGCACGACGCAGCGCGTCGAGCAGGTGTCGAACCTCATCCTCGACAAGCAGATCCAGGTTTCCTTCGATGCCAACGTCGCGCCCGGCCTGCCATGGGATTTCAAGCCGTTGCAAAAATCTGTAAGCCCGAAGATCGGCGAGACGGTCGAGGTCAAGTTCCAGATCGAGAACAAGTCGGACAAGATGGAGCGCGGCCAGGCGATCTTCAACGTCACGCCGCTCGAAGCCGGGGTCTATTTCAACAAGGTCCAGTGCTTCTGCTTCAACGAGACGGATCTCGCGCCCGGCGAAAAGCGCGAAATGTCAGTGGTTTTCTATGTCGATCCCGAGATCGCCAAGGCTCCGGAAACCAAGACGATCAACGCGCTGACACTGTCCTATACCTATTATCCACGGGAAGGCGCAAAGCCCGTGGCATCCAATGACGGCGTTACGAAGCCGGTGGAAAAAAAGCTTTGATGGAGAGTGCTTTTCGGTCTGACCGGAAGCAATATGGGAAAAAGTTATTCGGGGATTGCTGATATGGCCGAAGTGCATCAGAGAAAACACGATTATCACATTATCGATCCCAGCCCGTGGCCGATCATTGCGGCCTTTGGGGCCTTCGTGATCACCTTCGGCGGTGTCTGCTTCATGCGTTACCTGAACGGTGGCGCGCTGCATCTGTTCGGAATCAATTTCGCCCAGCCCTGGCTGTTCTTCATCGGTCTCGCCGTGGTCCTCTATGTCATGTATGGCTGGTGGGCCGATACGATCAAGGAAGCACATGAGGGCGCGCATACCCGCGTCGTCTCGCTGCATCTGCGCTACGGCATGATCATGTTCATCGCTTCCGAAGTGATGTTCTTCGTTGCCTGGTTCTGGGCCTATTTCGATGTCAGCCTGTTCCCGAACGAGGCGATCCAGGCATCACGCACGGCCTTCCTTGGCGGCCAGTTCCCGCCGAAGGGCGTTGAGGTTCTCGACCCTTGGCACCTGCCGATCTACAACACCATCATCCTGCTGCTGTCGGGCACCACGGTCACCTGGGCACACCATGCGCTGCTGCACGGCGACCGCAAGGGGCTGATCCAGGGTCTGACGCTGACCGTGCTGCTTGGCGCGTTGTTCTCCTGCGTCCAGGCTTATGAATATGCCCACGCTCCATTCGCTTTCAAAAACTCGATCTATGGTGCGACCTTCTTCATGGCGACCGGCTTCCACGGTTTCCACGTTCTGATCGGGACGATCTTCCTGCTGGTTTGCTTGGTCCGCGCCATCCGGGGTGATTTCACGCCGAAGCAGCATTTCGGCTTCGAGGCGGCCGCCTGGTACTGGCACTTCGTCGACGTGGTCTGGCTGTTCCTGTTCTTCTGCATCTACATCTGGGGCAGCTGGGGCGCACCGCTTGCGGCGGGCTGATCGGTATCGATCTTTCGAAAACAAAAGGCGGGCGCTCAGCGTCCGCCTTTTGTTTTGTACCCTCAATACATTGAGGCAATTCTTTCAAATGCAGTGGGATGGGGCGGGCCCTTGGCGAGCAATTGCTGGATCTCCTCGGCACAGGCCTTAGAGCTCTTTACTGATGTATCGATCTCCAGATCGTAGATCCCCGGTCGGTGGACCTCTTCCTGCCATGCAATGACCGGCGCGGGGATGGGCTTATCCGCTCCGACAGCAACGTAAGTGCCCTGTCTTTCTGGTCCTTCCACCAGCCGCCGCTGCAGCACAACATCGAGGGGGCAGCGTACGCCGACGAACAGGACGGGCAGACCTACCAGAAGCCGGGCGCAGTCGGGGAGAATGCCGAGCGGTTGCGAATAGCTGTCGTGATGACCGAACTCGGCGATGACATTGAGCCCCATGCTGCTATGCGCGGCGATCGACGCATAGAGTGCGGCATAAAGGCGCCCAACCAGCGGCTCGAGATCAGGCCGCTCGCCGCCGGGACGCAAGCCGATACCAGGACGGTAGCGTGGAGGCGTGACATGCCGCACATAGGTGTCGACGCCGAGATTGAGCCAAACGCCCTCGAAATCAGCCTGTATCACCTCGACGATGCTGCTTTTTCCGGATCGCGGCGCGCCGTTGAGAATGATGATCTGACCAAGAGGCGAGCCTTCGCTGGTTGCCATGAATCCAATCCTTTCTGCATGCTTTTCCCGGGCTGCTGGCGCGGCGTATCTGCGCTTTTCGATTGGACGGACGCGCACATCGCGGTTACTGATAGTGACAGGGGCGAGATCGATAGGTTCGCTCGCAATGGCAGCCGATCGAGACAGAACTTTGACCTCAGAGCAAGACAAGACGCCGGACAAGATATCCCATGATGATAGCGCTCTCTTTGCGCCCGTCGATCCATTCAAGGTCGGCATACAGGGATGTTGTCCGCGTTGCGGCCAGGGCAAGCTCTTCGACGGATTATTGTCGCTGAAGCCGCGCTGCGCCGCCTGTGATCTCGACTATGCCTTCGCTGATGCCGGTGATGGGCCAGCCGTCTTCGTCATCCTGATCGTCGGCTTCATCGTCATCGGTTCGGTCTTGTGGATGCAAATCAATTATGCGCCGCCGATCTGGGTCTACATAGTGCTGTTCGCTCCGCTGACGATCATTCTTTCGCTATTGTCCCTGCGCTGGTGCAAGGGCATCCTGATCGCCCTGCAATATCGCAATAATGCAGCCGAAGGGCGCGTCCACCGTGATTGAGTCGGCAATGCCTGTGCGCCGCGCCAATCCCCTGTGGCAGATCGCCAAGGCACTGCTTCTGCTCGTCGCCTTCGTCATCCTGATCGGGCTCGGCACCTGGCAGGTGGAGCGACTGCAGTGGAAGGAAGGCCTGCTGGCCGACATCGCTGCACGCAAGGATGCATCCGCCATACCTTTGTCGGCGATCGAGACCATGGCGGCATCCGGCGGCGATATCGAATATCGCGTCGTCACGGCGATTGGCCATTACCTCAACGACAAGGAGCGGCATTTCCTCGCTACCCACGATGGCGATCCCGGCTATCACATCTACACGCCTTTGCAGCTCAACGATGGCCGCTTTATTTTCGTCAATCGAGGCTTCGTCCCCACCGAGGCGAAGGACCCCGAAAAGCGCAAACAGGGTGAATTGACCGGCGAACAGACCGTTATCGGCCTCGCTCGGGCAAAACTCGTCGACCGGCCCGACGGCATGCCGGACAATGATCTCGGCAAGAACATCTTCTTCTGGAAGGATCTGGACGCCATGGCCTCCAGCGTCGGCCTACCGAAGGACAAGGTGCTGCCCTTCTTCATCGACGCGGACAGGACGCCCAATCCGGCAGGTCTGCCGATCGGCGGCGTCACCATCATCGATCTGCCGAACAATCACCTGCAATATGCGGTGACCTGGTATGGGCTGGCAGCGGCGCTGGCAGCGATCGTCGCCATATCCTGGTGGCGCAAGCGCCATCCGGACGCGCCCCGACAATAGAGGCATGCAATAGAATAGCTTCATTTCGGCGGAATATTACGCTAGAGCATGATCCCAAAAAGTGCGCAGCGGTTTTTAGATAAGATCATGCGGACTGAATGGAGCAGGCGGCGCGGCCGCCGTATCTATGGCTCAGCCATCGTCGCGCATTTCGGAAGAGACATGAACATAGCTGTTTCCAAACCTGACCTGACCATCCGGCTTTGCGGGCCGCGCGGCTTCTGCGCCGGCGTCGACCGCGCTATCCAGATCGTCGTTCTGGCGCTAAAGGCCTATGGCGCGCCGGTTTATGTCCGCCACGAGATCGTCCATAACCGCTATGTCGTCGAGGGGCTGGAGGCCAAGGGCGCCATCTTCGTCGAGGAGCTGGATGAAATCCCGGCCGAACATCGCGCCCAGCCCGTCGTCTTCTCGGCGCATGGCGTGCCGAAATCCGTGCCGGCCGATGCCGATGCGCGCAATCTCTTCTATCTGGATGCCACCTGTCCGCTGGTCTCGAAGGTGCATAAGCAGGCCATGCGCCACAATCGTCTCGGCCGCCACGTCGTCCTGATCGGCCATGCCGGCCATCCGGAAGTGATCGGCACGATGGGCCAGCTGCCCGAAGGCGCCGTGTCGCTGATCGAAACGGTCGAGGATGCCGATGTCTACGAGCCTGCCGATCCCGATAATCTCGGTTTCGTGACGCAGACGACGCTCTCGGTTGACGATACCGCCGGCGTCATCGCGCGGCTGCAGGAGCGCTTCCCCAATCTCACGGCACCGGCTGCCGATTCGATCTGCTACGCCACGACGAACCGCCAGGAAGTAGTGAAGGAAGCCGCTCCGGGCTGCGATCTCTTCATCGTCGTCGGCGCGCCCAATTCCTCCAATTCCAAGCGTCTCGTCGAAGTGGCGCTCCGAGCAGGAGCGAAGAAATCCGTTCTCGTCCAGCGCGCGGCCGAGATCGATTGGGACAATATCGGCGATATCCAGACGGTTGGCCTCTCGGCTGGTGCATCTGCGCCAGAAGTCATCGTCAACGAGATCATCGAAGCTTTCCGCGCCCGCTACAATGCCGTGGTGGAACTCGCTGAAACTGTGAAGGAAACGGAGAATTTCCTCGTCAATCGCGAGCTTCGCAGTATAGAGCTGACGACAGCAGACATGGCTTTCGTCAACGGCGAATAGCCGACCCAAGGCGCTCAAGTTCAGGACTGTTTCGTGGCCGTTTATACCGATATTACCGAAGACGATTTGAAGTGGTTCCTGACCGAATATGATGTCGGCGAGTTGCTCTCCTACAAGGGCATTGCCGAAGGCGTCGAGAATTCGAACTTCCTGCTGCACACGAGCCGCGATCCGCTGATCCTGACGCTTTACGAGAAGCGCGTCGATAAGGGCGATCTGCCGTTCTTCCTGGGGTTGATGCAGCACCTGGCGAGCCGTGGCCTGTCGTGCCCGCTGCCTCTGCCGCGCCGCGACGGCGAGTTGCTCGGCCATCTCTCCGGCCGTCCTACCGCCCTGATCTCATTTCTTGAGGGCATGTGGCTGCGCAAGCCTGAGGCACATCATTGCCGCGAAGTTGGCAAGGCGCTGGCCGCCATGCATATCGCTGGCGAAGGTTTCGACATCCGCCGCCCGAACGCACTATCGCTCGACGGCTGGCAGGCGCTCTGGGAAAAATCCGAGGCACGCGCCGACGAAGTCGAGGCAGGTCTACAGGACGAAATTCGCAGCGAACTCGATTTCCTTGGAAAGCATTGGCCGAAGAACCTGCCCGAGGGTGTCATCCATGCTGATCTCTTCCCGGACAATGTCTTCTTCCTCGGCGATACGCTATCTGGTCTGATCGACTTCTATTTCGCCTGCAACGACCAGCTCGCCTACGACGTCTCGATCTGCCTGAACGCCTGGTGCTTCGAGAAGGATCACGCCTACAACATCACCAAGGGCATGGCACTGCTGGAGGGCTATCAGAGCGTGCGGCCGCTGAGCACTGCCGAAATCGCTGCATTGCCGACGCTTGCCCGCGGCTCGGCCCTGCGCTTCTTCCTGACCCGACTTTACGATTGGCTGACGACCCCGGCCGGCGCAATGGTCACGAAGAAAGACCCGATCGAATATCTGCGCAAGCTGCGCTTCCACCGCCAGATTGCTTCAGCCGCGGAATATGGGCTGAAGGCATGAAGCACGTCGATATTTTTACCGATGGCGCCTGCTCCGGCAATCCCGGACCTGGCGGCTGGGGGGCGGTGCTTCGCTATGGCGAGGTAGAGAAGGAGCTTTCCGGCGGCGAGGCGGAGACGACCAACAACCGCATGGAGCTGATGGCGGCGATCTCGGCACTCGGTGCCCTGAAGAGCCCATGCGAGGTCGATCTCTATACCGACAGCGTCTACGTCAAGGACGGCATCACCAAATGGATTTTCGGCTGGAAGAAGAACGGCTGGAAGACCGCGGACAAGAAACCGGTGAAGAATGCCGAGCTCTGGCAGGCGCTGGACGAGGCTTATAACAGGCACAAGGTGACGCTTCATTGGGTCAAGGGCCATGCGGGACACCCGGAGAACGAGCGGGCCGACGAGCTGGCGCGCCAGGGCATGGCGCCGTTTAAGCGGAAATAGGTCTCTTGTATCCTCCGTTCCCGCTCGCAAGTGCACAGCCGCCTACGCGTCTGCAAGTACGGAATTGCCAACCGACGGGAGATGAAAAATGGAAATCCGCTCAGAGCAGCCGAAAGACGCGGAAGCGATCCGCCGTATAACGAAGATGGCCTTCGCCTCGATCGAGCACAGCAGTCAAACCGAAGCGCAAATCGTCGACGCTATTCGCAACGCCGGGGCGCTGACGATTTCCCTCGTCGCGATCGAGGATGGAGAAGTCCTCGGACATATCGCTTTCTCGTCTGTTACGATCGATGGAAAAGATTGCGGCTGGTACGGGCTTGGCCCGCTCTCGGTGACGCCTAGTCGCCAGAAACACGGCATTGGCGGTGCGCTTGTTCGCGAAGGTCTTTCGCGTCTGACGAAGATAGATGCCAGAGGCTGCGTCGTTCTTGGTGATCCGGATTACTACAAGCGTTTCGGTTTCGACAATGATCCCGGCCTGGTACTCAATGGAGTACCTGCCGAATATTTCATGAGGCTGGTCCTGAATGGGCGCGCCGCGCTCTCGGGACGCGTCGACTATCATGAGGGCTTCAGCGCGACTTGATGCTGGCTGTGACCAGAGCGGACGGCACGACTTTCCACGCTCATAGCCATCAAAGCGGATAGTTCGAATAGATCATCTTGAGACTTGGATCATTGGCGATGCTGACCGGAGTGACCAGGCTCTGGTTGAGAATATATCGGTAGCACTGATCGAAATCAAAATCGCGCTCCGTGCATTCGCTGTCACGCTTCCATCGTGACTGGACCAGCTTTCTGACAAGCATATTGTTGATGTTCAGCTCCGATATTTTCTGCACCTTGCCGATCTCCATACCTACGGCCTTGTAAGCGAGATAGGGCAATTCGCTGCAGTAGATCGCGTCGTTGTTGAAGGAGAAGAAAAGGTCGTAGGGTTTGCCGTAAAGCGTGCTGGAATAGGATAGGAGTTGCCGAGCTATTTCAGGCGTGAGGCGTTGATCACGATAGATCGCAACCCGCTTCAGCAGACCGCGATTTACCCAAGCGTGTAGGGGCGTTTCCCTGACCTTTGCTGCGGCCTCGATGACCGTGATAACGCCATGCTCATTCTTTATGATGCCCATATGCGAGAAGGCTGAACCGGTCGCGAATATGATGGCGCTTGATTGGTCGCTGGTCGATGTCTGAAAAATCAGATCACCATCCTTGAGCGGTGGATAGTTGCCACCAGCAGTGGCATAGAGTGTTCCTGCGACAAGGCAGACGCACAGGATCGCGGCGGCTATCAGTTTCTTCATGCCATCCCCGGAACCGATTGAAAGTTTTTGATCAATTTGCCTTCGTGAAAGAACCCTTCGCGCTGAAAAATGGCATCTGGAAGGCCGGCAACAAAGCAGATGACGATTCCGCTGCAATCCCGGCGAGAGTCATCGAGTGGATACCCCTAGAGGCGCGGATATAAGGCAGAGATTGCCGCGTCGCACAGGACTCGATCACATCAGAATGTGATCGAGCGCGCTTCTTACTTTCAGCTTTTCGGCGGCGGGCAAAGGCAGGATTGGGCGGGGTGGATCGATCCTGCAAAGATCGAGCGCTTCCGCAATCGCATACATAACGCGGAAGCTGCCGAACTCTTTGAACAGGCTCCATAGCGGCTGGAATTTCTGATCGAGCCGTTCGGCTTCGGCGGTGTTGCCTGCTTGGGCCGCCCTTGTGAGCGCCAGCGCTTCGACGGGCAGAAGGCCAGCGACCACGCTGTACCAGGCATCGGCACCGGCCAGCAGTCCGGCCGTCGCTCCCCAATCGCCGCTATAGCCGATGGCGAAACCCTTTGGCGTTTCCTGACGCAGACGCCCCATCTCTTCTTCGAAATCGCCTCCTTGCGGCAGAGGCATCTTCACCGCCACGATATTCGTCACCTTTGCCAGTCGGGCGATCAGACCATCGCTGAATGTAAATTTCGTCGTTCCGGGATTGTTGTAGATGCAGAGTGGCAGATCGCCGGCCTCTGCGACGGCTGTAAAGTGCTGGTAGACTTCTTCCTCCGTGAGTGGAGTATAGGACATCGGGGCCAGCAGCAGCCCATCTGCGCCAGCCGTCTTGGCGTCACGCGCCAATGCCTGCGCTTCGTCGGTTCGCAGCGCTCCAACCCCAACGATGACGGGGATCTTGCCGCCGACACTTGTCATTGCCGCCTGTACGGCCCGCCGACGCTCGTCGCGTGACAGGAAGGCGTAACCGCCCGTACTGCCAAGCAACCCGATGGAATCAACGCCCGCCAGTTGGATGCGTTCGAGCAGGCGGGCGAGCACTACAATATCAACGTGTCCGGAAGCATCGGTGGGGGTAATCGGAAAGGCCGAAAGGCCGGTAAAGAGTGTCACGTTTGTTTTCCTTCTCTGTCAGGCTCCGACCCGCGATAGCGCTCGAAAAGCAGAGGCTGAAATCGTCCTACGCTGAGCGTCGTGGGACTGTCCATGAATATGCCGCAGAAATCATACTCCGCGCAGCAGCTTGGTGGCGATCATCCACATCGTAAGAGCAATGAGCGTTTCCAGAATGCGCCAGGACGCGGGTTTCGCGAAGATCGGCCTCAGCCACCTCGCGCCAAAGCCGAGCGAAAAGAAGAACAGAAAGGAGCCCGTCATGGCACCCGCCGCAAATGAAACTTCGTTTCCTGGAAATCGGGTCGAGATCGTGCCAAGCAATACGACAGTATCGAGATAGACATGCGGGTTGAGCCAGGTGAGCGCGAGGCACATGGCGAGCGTCTGCCGGAAGCTTGATGATTTCGCCTCTCCGGCGGCCAGCACCGCGGACGAACGAAAGGCGGAGTAGAGGCTCCTGGCTCCGTACCAGATCAGGAAGGCCGCTCCTGCATAGCGCATGACTGGATCGAGCCAGGGCAGCAGCGCGGAGATCTGGCGGAAGCTCGTCACCCCGAGGATGATGAGTGCTGCATCGGAGAGCGCGCATGCAAGGCACACGGCGAATACATGCTCGTTGCGAAGGCCCTGACGCAGGACGAAGGCGTTTTGCGCGCCGATCGCGACAATCAGGCTGAGCCCCATCATCAGGCCGGTTAGATAGATCGAAAAATTCATGCTCAGAGCAATTCCAGGAAAAGTGCGAAGCGGTTTTCCGTCCGGAATTGCGCAAGAACGAAAGGCTCTAGCGAAATGCTCCAAAACGAATGAGCATTTCCGGTATCGGCATGTGAAGATTTAGGCTACTTAATGTTGCTAACCCTGATTAAGAAAAACTAATCCATGCTCGATTATTCCGCTCTCCGTGCCGTTTCCATGGTCGTCCAGACCGGCAGCTTCGAAAAGGCGGCAGCCATTCTCAACGTCACGCCTTCGGCCGTCTCGCAGCGGGTGAAGCAGCTTGAAGAACGCCTGGGCATCGTCCTGATCGTCAGGGGCAATCCCTGCACCGCGACGGAAAAGGGCGAATGGCTCTGCCGCCATATGGAGAATGTCGGCATGCTGGAAGACGAGCTGTTCGGACGTTTGCCGGCGCTCGTCGATCCCGGCGAGCCCAAACAAAGGGTCACACTTCATATTGCCACGAATGCCGATAGTCTCGGGACGTGGTTCGTAGAAGCCATATCCGGTTTTGCCAAACGCTCTTCCTATCTGCTGAATATCGCCATCGACGACCAAGATCATACGGCCGAATGGCTGCAGCGGGGGCGGGTGATCGCGGCCGTCACCGGCCTGGAAAAGCCAATTCAAGGCTGCCGGCGTATGTCCCTCGGCGCGCTTCGCTACCATGCGACGGCAAGCCCCGCTTTCATTGCCCGGCATTTTTCAAAAGGTGTTACCCCGGAAGCGATCCAGAACGCGCCAGCCCTGACCTTCAACCAGAAGGACAGGCTTCAAAGCCGCTGGATACGCCAGACATTCGGAGAGGATTTTGCCTATCCGAGCCATTGGCTGCCTTCGACACAAGGCTTCGTCGATGCCAGCCTTGCGGGCATGGGATGGGGCATGAATCCCATCCAGCTTGTGCGGGAGCATCTGGAGGCCGGACGCTTGGTCGAGCTGATCCCCGACACGCCGCTGGACATTCCATTATATTGGCAGGTGAATCGTCTCGCAGCCGACCGGCTTGCGGAATTGACACGCGAAATCACTGCCACAGCCAAAGCCCATTTGTCAGCGTGAGCTGTGCTTCGCGCTGAACGCGTTGCCATTCGCTTGGCTGCCGGAACGCAATGTTCGCGAATTGATGCCTTGCCCGGTTGCCCTTTCCCTCTATGCTGCCGCCAACTTCCAGGGAGATTGCTTTATGATCCTGCATTGCGTTTTTCTTAGACTCAAGTCCGCCCTGCCACAGGACGAGAAGGCGGCGCTCTTCGACTCCGTCGTCGCCTTGCAGAAGGTCATTCCGGGTATTGTTGACGTGAAATATGGGCCGAACGTCTCGCCTGAGGGCCTGCATGGTGGCTTCGCCGATGGATTTGTCGTCACCTTCGAGAGTGTCGAAGCGCGCGATGCCTATCTGGTGCATCCCGATCATGTCGCCGTCGGCGAGCGGATCGTTTCGTCCACCGACGGCGGTCTGGCCGGCCTGATGGTCTTCGATTTCAACATTTAAGTGAGTGGTCGCAGGCAGTATACGCCCGCGACCTTGATCATTGAGTGATCAGCTCGACTTGGCCATGGCTGTGGCGAGTTGATCAACGTTATAACGGAACATTTTTTCGTAAGTCGAAGCCGGTCCGTTGGCCTTTGACAGCGATTCGACATAGAGCTCACCGCCAGGCTCGGCGCCGGTTGCCTTGGCGACCTGCTTGACGAGGCGCGGATCGTTCGAGTTTTCGAAGAAATAGGTCTTCACATGCTCGGTCTTGATCTGCTCGATCAGCTTGGCGACGTCGGCAGCTGAGGCTTCCGTCTCAGTTGAAACGCCAAGCGGCGAGAGGAAGCTAACCTTGTATTCGCGGCCGAAGTAGCCGAAGGCGTCATGGCTCGTCAGCACTTTGCGGCGATCGTCGGCGATCTTGTCGAACTTGCTGTGGGCATAGGCATCAAGCTCGGTCAGCACCTTGTTATAGCGCTCGGCATTGGCCTTGAAGTCAGCCGCATCGGCCGGATCCGCCGCAGAAAGCGCCTTCTCGATATTCGCGACCCAGACCTTCACATTGACCGGGCTGTTCCACACATGCGGATCGGTGACCGTCTTGCCGTCGTCGACCATGGTGCGCGTGTTGATGCCGTCTGAGGCGACAACAGGCGTTCCCTTGTAGCCGGATGCGCTGATCAGCCGGTCCATCCAGCCTTCCAGCCCTTCGCCGCTGACGAAGACGACCTTGGCGGCGTTCAGCGTCTTGGCATCGGCCGGCGAGGGCTCGAATTCATGGGGATCGCCGTTCGGGCCGACGAGGCTCGAGACCTTCACATGGTCGCCGCCGACATGCTTGACCACATCGGCAAGCACGGTGAAGGACGCGACCACATTGAGGGTTTCGGCGGAAGCCGGTGCGGCGACGCCGAAGGCGACGAAGGCTGCTGATGCCGCCGAGAGAAGCAGTCTCTGTTTGTTCATGCGAGTCTCCTTGTTCGGATTAGCCCCGGAGATGGGGACGGGGGAAGAACCGCCGGGCAAGGCCCGAGGGCGCGAAGAGAATGGAGAAGCCGTAGATCAGGCTGGCGGTGATGATGATGGTCGGGCCGGAGGCAAATTCGAGGTGATAGGAGGCGATGAGGCCGATATAGCCCGACGCCATCGCAGTACCTGTCGCGATTATCATCATGGCAGGCAGGCTGCGCGACCATAGCTGCGCCACGGCAGCCGGCAGCATCATCAGCCCGACGGCCATCAGCGTACCGAGCGCCTGGAAGCTGGCGACGAGATTGAGCACGACCAGCAGCAGGAACAGGAAGTGATAGAGCGGCCCGCGCCCGCCGACGGCGCGCAGGAAGCCCGGATCGAAGCATTCCATGACCAGCGGCCGGTAGATGACAGCGAGAGCCAGCAGCGTCACCGTCGTAATCGCACCGATCTGGTAGAGAGCCGGCGCATCGATTGCGAGAATGGTGCCGAAGAGCACATGCAGCAGATCGATATTGGAGCCACGCAACGACACGATAAGGACGCCGAGCGCCAGCGAGGTCAGGTAGAAGCTGGCAAAGCTCGCATCCTCCTGCAGCACAGTCGCGCGGCTGACGAGGCCGGACAGCAGCGCCACCGAAAGGCCGGCGACAAGACCGCCGAGCCCCATGGCGGTCAGCGAAAGAGAGCCGGCAATGAGATAACCGATGGCCGCACCGGGCAGGACCGCATGGCTCATGGCATCGCCCATCAGGCTCATACGCCTGAGCATCAGGAAGACGCCGATCGGGCCGGAGCCGAGGCCGAGGCAGACGCAGGCAATCAGGGCGCGCCGCATGAAGCCGTAGTCCGCAAAGGGTGCGAGGAAGATGTCGTAGACGGTCATTCGGCCGGCTCCCGCTTCACGAGGCCGCCTTCGTCATGCTCTTCTTCGGGCAGACATGTCGCGGCCTCCTCATCCCAGCGCTCGGCCATGGCGCGCGCCTTGATGAGGTTCTTTGGGCTCATGACATCCTCCGTCCTGCCCCATCCCACGAGTTCGCGGGCGATCAGCAGTGTCTCGGGAAAATAGCTTCGCACCTGCTCGAAATCGTGCAGGACGGCGATGACCGTGCGTCCCTCCCGGTTCCATCGCAGCACGAGTTCGAGAAGATCGCGCGTTGTCCGCTGGTCGATCGCGGTGAAGGGTTCGTCCAGGAGAATCACGCGGGCATCCTGCAGCAGTAGCCGCGCGAACAGCACGCGCTGGAACTGGCCCGCTGAAAGCGAGCCGATATGCCTTTTTTCGAAGCCCGAAAGTCCGACGATGCCGAGCGCCTCTTGCGCCCGCTCGGCATCCTTGCGCGAGAACCGGCCAAAGGCGCCGGCATTCTTCCAGGCGCCGAGCATGACGGTATCGGCCACCGAAATTGGAAAGCGTCTGACGATATCGGCCGCTTGCGGCAAATAGCCGAAATCGTTGCGCGTTAGCGCCCCGCGATCGATCGAGCCTTCCGCCGGCCGCAATTCGCCGACGATCGCCTTGAGCAAGGTCGACTTGCCGGCACCGTTCGGCCCGGCAATCGCCGTCAGGCTGCCGGCGGCAAAGCCGCCCGAGATGTGATGAACGGCCGGATGGCGTTCATAGGTAACGGTGAGATTGTTGAGGCGGATCAGATCGTTCATGCCAGAGCCACCGCCCAGCCGATAGCCGCCCAAAGCACTGCAATGCCAACCGCCACATAGGCAAGGCGCATCAAGGCCGAGCGCCCCATGAGGGACGACGCGAAGGGATCACGATCAAAAGGCATTTCGGGGCTTTCAATTATGTAATAACATAACATGTTGTAACCGATGAAATGGGGCGAAAAAGAGGCGGGCGGTGAATTGAGGGTTTTGACCACCGGTAATTGGCGCTCTCCGCAAATGCGCAAGTCTTGCGGCCTTACCCGGTCAAATGGGCCGCCTGCGCCCAGAGCTGAGAGACGATATGCGAAGCGTCGCATTTCGCGGGTACGTGATCTTTTTCCGCTATGTCGACGACGTCTTCAAAATTTTGAATGTGCCCGAAGGACATCGAGATTTCGACACTCATTTCAATGAGGAAGAATAAAACTAAGGGCGCTTTTGAGGCGCCCTGTTTTTCCGTCCTTCAAAATCCTAAAGCTGCTCGATCATCGCCGCGGCGCCTGAAACCGTTGCTTGGCCGGGACTTTCCTCGATGTTCAGCGTCTTCACCACGCCGTCTTCCACCAGCATGGAATAACGCTTGGAACGAATGCCAAGGCCGCCGGCGGAAAGGTCGGCTTCAAGACCGAGCGCCTTGGTGAAGGAGCCGTCCCAATCGGCGAGGAAGTGGATCTTGCCGAGGCCACCGGACGATTGCGCCCAGGCGCCCATGACGTGCCAGTCATTGATGGAAACGACGGCGATGTCATCGATGCCCTTGGCAAGAATGGCGTCGCGGTTTTCGAGAAAACCCGGCAGGTGATTGAGTGAGCAGGTGGGCGTAAACGCACCGGGAACGGCGAAGAGAACGACACGCTTGCCGGCAAAGAGCTGCTCGGTGCTGATCTCGACCGGGCCGTCGGCGGTCTTTTCCTTGAAGGTGGCGGCAGGCAGTGTGTCGCCGATCGCGATGGTCATGGCTCTCTCCTTGGGTCGTGTTTCGGGGCGCCCGAATGGCCGCCGATGGCTTGAAGACGGATCAGGGAACTATAGGCCGCGCCTATTCAAGTGCAAGGGTGGTTTCCATCGCCCGATCGCCATCGACGACGAGGATGCCCCAGCTCTTGCCCTTCGGATCATAATCCTTCGGCAGCTTGCCGATCTCGATATCGGCCGAGAAGGCGGTTCCCTCCCGCTTTGCATTCGCTTGCTGAAAGAACACATAGCCTGACGGCCCCGTGACGTAGATTTCAGGTGCCTTTCCACTCGCCTCCGGCAGTGTCAGCTGCAGCGAAAGGCTCTTGGCGTCGGCGGAGATCTGATGGCTCTGGATGGCGAAATCCGCAGAAGGAGCTTGGGGCAGCACCGCCTTTGCCGCATCGAGCAAGGCCAGCTCACGCGAGGTCGGCTGTGCATTGATCGGCAAGGGCAGGGAGTATTCGGCCTGGAAAGGGATGCAGATATCCTTGCACAGGCCGATGAAAGCTGTCAGCTCAAGCTTTTCCGGCGCCTTGCCGGCGACGCGAAGATCGAGCGGAAACGTCACCGGCGCGTCGTAGCCGATTTCCTGGATAGGGCCGACGCTGATCGGTTTTGGTGCCGGGTAGGCCGCCCTTTCCAATGTCACGCCACTGCCAGGTGCCGGCGTAATTTGCGGCGGAATTCCACCCTGACCTGGCTCGCGCCAATAGGTGATCCAGCCCGGCTCCGGTTCGATCTGCAAGGCGGCGCGGATATGCCCTTCGGCGTCCGGCGCCAGCGCGATCAGACGCATCCTACCGCCCTCATTGTCTACCCAGTCGCTCGTCGCGGCATGGACTGCCGCGGCGCTGAAAAACAAAGTAGCGAGAAGGACCGACAGCCGGCCAACGGTACTGAATTCGATCATGCGACAAGGATTTAGCCGATTGAGCTGCCTGGAGCCAGCACGGCCGAAGAAGCAAATGATCATTTTCAGTTGATTGATTTATGACATTGCCCCATCTTGATTACAGGCGGTGCAGTTGCGGACTGCGGTCAGGAGGCACGATGTCCCTATCGACGCTGAAGAATAGACGCGAAAGAGGTTTTCTCGACGGTCAGTTCCTGATCGCCATGCCGGGCATGGAGGATCGGAACTTCCATCGAACGGTGATTTATATCTGCGCCCATTCCGATGCCGGTGCCATGGGCTTCGTCATCAATCGGTCTCAGAAGCTGACATTCACCGATGTTCTGCTGCATCTCGAAATGATCAAGGACGACGATGCCATCGTGTTGCCGCAAAGGGCGCGCGATTTCCCCATCCAGACCGGCGGCCCCGTCGAAAGCGGCCGCGGCTTCGTTCTGCATTCGGACGATTACATCAGCGACAGCAGCATTCCGGTCAGTGATGACATCAGCCTGACGGCGACGCTCGACATCGTGCGGGCGATTTCCAAAGGGAGCGGCCCGAAACGCGCCACCATGTTGCTCGGCTATGCCGGCTGGGGGGCCGGCCAGCTCGAAGCCGAGATCGGCAATAATGGCTGGCTGAACTGCCCGGCAAACGAAGAAATGATTTTCGATCGCAGCCTCGACAATAAATATGATCGCGCGCTGGCTCTGATGGGCATCAATCCTGCGATGCTGTCGCTGCAGGCGGGCCATAGCTAAGCCGATTTGCGTTACTTTGGAACGAAATAGCTGTGGTGACGTTTTCCTGACAGAGCATCGGCAATTCCGCCGAGCCAGACCAGGAGGCGCCAGATATGAGCAGCACGACCGACAAGGTATCCGGTAAGGTGAATGAAATCGCCGGCAAGGCAAAGCAGGCAGCCGGCAAGGCAACCAATGACAGGGAAATGCGCGCGAAGGGCGCTGCCCAGGAAGCTAAGGGCAAGGTGCAGACCGCCGTTGGCAAGGCCAAGGATAAGGTCAAGGGCGCAGTCGACCGGATGTGACTGCTGAATTTTTCAAATCCATGGTCGCCGCTCCATCGGAATTGATGTTGTAGCGGCGATGTTGGGAGGAAGGGCCTGTTACGGAAACGTGGCAGGCTCTTTACTATCGGCCAATGATTTTTCGAGGGGAGACATGCGGCTTTTCACTTGTGACCATTGCGGCCAGCCCGTCCACTTCGATAACAGGCAGTGCGTGCGTTGCGGCCATCAGCTTGGTTTTATCCCCGACCGCTTGGCGATATACGCCTTGGAAGCTGAAAATGCTGTCAGCTGGCATCCGGTGTCCGAGCCGGCACAACACGTTCGGTTTTGCGCGAATGCCGAACTCGATATATGCAATTGGCTGATCGATGCGGACGACCCGCAACCCTATTGCGTCGCCTGCCGGCACAATCGTCTCGTGCCGAATACCGGCACGGAACAGGGCATAGACCGCTGGCGGCGCATCAGCCAGGCGCAGCGGCATTTGTTTTATTCGCTCTTGCGCTGGAACCTGCCGCATCCCGATCGTCAGCAGGACCCCGAGGGTGGGCTCGTCTTCGATTTCCTCGAGGACGAGGTGCAGGGCGATACCGTGGTCCCGGCGATGACGGGTCATGAGGAGGGACTGATCGCCATCCGTGCCGCCGAGGCGGACGATGTCACGCGCGAACAGGCGCGCACCTCAATGAACGAGCCTTATCGTACTTTGCTCGGCCACTTCCGCCATGAGACCGGCCATTTCATCTGGAACAAGCTTGTCCGCGACCGCGGGCAATTCGATGCCTTTCGCGCTGTCTTCGGCGACGAGCGCGCCGATTATGGTGCAGCACTTCAGGCTCACTACGAGAACGGGCCACCGGCGAATTGGCAGGAAAGCTTTATCAGCGCCTATGCCAGCTCCCATCCCTGGGAGGATTTTGCCGAATGCTTCGCGCATTATCTGCACGTCGTCGACACGCTGGAAACGGCACGCTCCTTCGGCGTGGTGATCGATCCCCATCGCTATCACGACATGGCGGCCGAGGTAGATTTCAATCCTTACAGGGCGGAAAGCGCCGAGCAGCTCGTCAGCGCCTGGATCCCTTTGAGCGTGGCGATCAATTCCATCCAGCGCAGCATGGGGCAGCCGGATTCCTATCCCTTTATCCTCTCGCCGCCGGTAGTCGCTAAGCTCGACTATATCAGGGAATTGATCGACAGCGCGTGATCGACTACTCAGGCGCGCTTCGTCAGCGGAAAGCGTTCCTTCAGCAGGCGTATCACCGAATCCGAACCCATCGGCGGGCCGAAGATGAAACTTTGGCCGTAGCTGCAGCCGATCTTGGCGAGCTCCAGCGCATCCTCTTCCGATTCGATGCCTTCGGCGACCACGCGCATGTTGAGTTCACGCGCCATGGAGATGACCGAACGCAACAGAACCGCCTTCTTGTCGCTATCGTCGCGGACCATCGCCTTGTCGAGCTTGATCGTATCGAAGGGGAAACGGGTGAGGTAGGCGAGAGAGGAATAGCCGGTGCCGAAGTCGTCGAGCGCCAGGCCGATGCCGGCATCTCGCAGCTTGTCGAGCACGAGCCGTGCCTGTTCCGGATTTTCCATCACCTGCGACTCCGTCAGCTCCAGCTTGATCCGGTGCGGATCGCAATGGGTTTTGGCGAGCAGGGCGCGGATATCGTCGTAAAGCTCGTTGTTGAGCAGCTGGACGCTGGAAAGGTTGATGGAGACGAACAGCGGCAGGTCGCCGGTCTGTCGCTGCCATGCCATCAAATCATTCGTTGCCTGCTCGAGCGCAAACATGCCAAGCGGGCCAATGATATCGGAAGCCTCGGCGATCGGGATGAATTCCGATGGCGGAATATTGCCGCGCTTTGGATGCTCCCAGCGCATCAGCGCCTCGAAGCCGGCAACCTCCGCATCTTCGAGCCGAACGATCGGCTGATAGACGAGCGAGAGTTCCTTGCGTTCGACGGCCCGGCGCAAGTCGGTTTCCAGCTGCAGCCGGTCCGTACCGAAGCTGCGGAAGGCCGGCTGGAAGGGTTCGACACGATTGCCGCCGGCGCGCTTGGCGCGGTACATGGCGAGCTCCGCATCGCTCAGCATACCAGTCGCATTCTCCTGCTGATCGACCCAGGACGTCAGTCCGACCGAAGCCGTCAGGATGATCTCGCGGTTGGCGAAATTGATCGGCACCATGATCGCCTTGCTGATTGCATCGGCGAAGTCGGCGACCTTGGCTGGATCGCGTTCGGAAACGAGGATGAGGCCGAACTGGTCGCCCGAAAGGCGAGCGAGCGTATCCTGCGGCTTCATCAGCCGGCGAAGACGCCGCGTCAGCGCGATCAGGATATTGTCACCAGCGGCAAAGCCAAGGGTATCGTTGACGAGCTTATACCGGTCGATATCGATAACGATGACCGTCGGCCTGAGCTGATTGCCATCCGAGGCAAGTGTTAAAACCGCCTGCAGGCGATCGAGGAAGACCTGGCGGTTCGGCAGTCCCGTGAGATTGTCGTGCACTGCATCGTGCAGCAGCCGCTCGATCGAATTCTTCTGCTCGGTGATGTCGACGATCGTACCGACGCAGCGAATGATCTCGCCGTTGGAGCCAAGGACCGGCCGTGCGCGGATCGACAGCCAGTGGAAATGCCCGTCTTCGGCACGAATGCGGAATTCATGGTTCAGCCGGCCGCGTCGATGTTCCAGAAGCACGTCGAGTGTGGCACGAAAGCGGTCGCGATCGTCGGGATGCAGCCGCGGCAGCCAGTTGCGCGCAGCGCCATGCATAGTGCCGGGCGAAAGGCCGAGCTTCATCGAGATGTCGGGCGTCGTCACCACGCGGTCGCGTGCCACGTCCCAATCCCAGACGGTATCGCCCGACCCTGTAAGCGCCAGGGATTGCCGTTCCAGATCCGAGAACAGGCCCTGCTGGAATGCGCCGCCGGCAAAGGCGTGCTGCATGACGGTGAAGCCGATCAGCAGGACGATGAGAACAAGGCCGCCGCCGAGTGCCGGCTGGATGATGTCGTTGTCGAGCTTGCCCATGACGGTCATCCAGGCCCCGAACAGCCAGACGAGGATCAGCGCCCAGGCGGGCACGAGCAGGATGGCCCGATCATAACGGCTGAAGCCGAGATAGATGATAAGCAGCAGGCCTGCCGTCGCGGTCAGCGCCAGCGACAGCCGCGCGATGCCGGCCGCAATCGACGGATCGTAGATCGCCACACCGAAGAGCAGCGCGAGACCGAGTACCCAGGCAAGCGTCACATAGCCGAGATGGGCGTGCCAGCGATTGAGATTGAGATAGGTGAACAGGAAGATCACCAGGCTCGACGCGAGCGCCACCTCCGCACAGGCGCGCCATACTCGCTGGTCGCTTGATGTGATGCTGATGAGCTTGCCGAGGAAGCCGAAGTCGACGCAGATATAGCCGAGCACCGCCCAGGCAAGCGCCGCCGTCGCCGGCAGCATCGAGGTTCCCTTGACCACGAAAAGAATGGTCAGGAACACCGCCAGCAAGCCGGCAATGCCGAGCACGATGCCGCGATAGAGCGTGAAGGCGTTGACCGTATCCTTGTAGGCGTTCGGTTCCCAAAGATAGAGCTGCGGCAGGTTTGGTGACGAAAGTTCGGCAACGAAGGTGACGACCGCGCCGGGGTTCAGCGTGATGCGGAAGACATCGGCTTCGTCGCTCGGCTGACGATCGAGCGCGAACCCTTCGCTCGGCGTGATCGCGACGATGCGCTGCGAGCCGAGATCCGGCCAGAAGACTTTCGAATTCACCAGGCGGAAATGCGGGGCGACGATGACACGCTCCAGCTGCTCTTCGGACACATTAGCCAGTGCAAAGACGGCCCAGTCACCCTGATGGTTCGGCGAAGAGGATCGTACCTCAATGCGGCGTCGGATGCCGTCGGCGCCTGCGGCTGTGGAGACCTGAAAGGCTTCACCCTGATTGGTATAGATCTCCGTCGTCGCCGTCAGGTCGAGAGCGGTATCGTCGCGCGAGATCTTCACAGGCTCGGCTGCGTCAGCCACTCCGGTGAGCAGCAGCAACATCACGGCTGCGAGCGTTGCGATCAACGCGCATAGCCGCCGGGCCATCGGCCACGTCTGCATCATTCCGGCGATCATCGCTGGTCGAAGCTTCGGTTCGGGTTGGTGTCGGATGCCAACCTTGAAAACATCACATGGTCGCGCCACTGACCGTTGATTTTAAGATAACCGCGCAAATGACCTTCCCGTTGGAAACCGGCTTTTTGCAAAAGCCGCATGCTACGCTCGTTATCCGGAATACAGGCTGCTTCAATTCGGTGCAACTCAAGTCCGGAAAAGATATAGGGTATAACCAACTGAAGTGCGGCGAACATATGGCCCTGACCGGAGTAGCGCTCGCCCATCCAATACCCGATCATGCAGCTCTGCGCGGCACCTCGGCGAATATAGCCGATCGTGATGCCGCCAACCAGCGTCGTGTTTTCCCTGAGAAAAATGAAGAGCGGTATGGCCTGGCCGGAGCTGTATTCCTGCTTGCCCCGAATGATGCGCGCCCGATAGGCGGCTTCGGTCAGCTCGTCATGTCGCCAGGTAGGCTCCCAAGGTTCCAGAAAACGGCGGCTTTCAGCCCGAAGCCTGTGCCATTGGTTGAAATCGGAGTAGCGCGGCAGCCGCAGCAAATAATTGTCGTTTTCGAGTTCAACCGCGTCCGAATGACGTGAGAGAAACCGAAAGACAGATTTTTGCATGCCGCCAAGCACTCCCCCGAGAATTGCACCCATAGGCCTGCGGCGTGCCCTTAGCCGCTTGCGCTTCTGGAAGCAGGGACCGGCGACGACAGCGAAGTGACGATGTCCTCCATCGGCGCGAGCTGCTCCAGCGGCCCGATCGCAGAAAGCGTCGGTACTGTATCGAAGAACAGGCGGCCGGCAAGATCCGTCAGACGCTCGATCGTAATACCTTCCAGGCGCTCCAGCATCTCCTGGTTCGGGATGGGGCGGCCATAAAGCATCATCTGCCGGGCGACCTGGCCAGCGCGAGCGGCCGGGCTTTCCTGGCCCATCAGCAGCTGCGCACGGATCTGGGCGCGGGCGCGCTCGATTTCCTGCTGCTGAATGTCATGGGAGGATTTGTGCAGCTCGTCGACGATGACGGGCAGCAGTTCCGGCAGGTTCTCGCCACCGGTCGCGGCATGGATGCCGAAAATGCCGGTATCGGAGAAGCCCCAATGGAAGGCATAGACCGAATAACAGAGGCCGCGGAATTCGCGCACTTCCTGGAAAAGGCGCGAGGACATGCCGCCGCCGAGGATGTTAGCGAGAATCTGCGAACAGTAGAAATCGCGGGTGTGATAGGCGCGGCCTTCAAAGCCGAGCAGGATCTGCGCATCCATCAGGTCGCGCGTTTCGCGAATGTTGCCGCCGATATAACGCGCCGGTTCGATAACGGGCGGAGCGGACGGTTTGGTCGGAAGGCTGGAGAAGCGCTCCTCGACCTGACGCACGAAGCTTTCATGGTCGACAGCACCCGCCGCCACCACGAACATGCGATCGGTCGTATAGTTGCGGCCGAGATAATGGCGGATCTGTTCCGGCGAGAAGGAGACAACGGTTTCCGGCGTGCCGAGAATGGCGCGTCCCAGCGTCTGACCGCGATAGGCGACCTCGGAAAACTTGTCGAAGACGACATCGTCGGGCGTGTCGTTGGCGGCATTGATTTCCTGCAGGATGACCTGCTTTTCGCGCGCCAGTTCTTCCTCGTCGAAGGCTGACTCCGTCAGGATATCGGCAAGGATATCGACGGCGAGCGGCACATGGTCCTTCAGCACGCGGGCATAATAGGAGGTGGTTTCCGTCGAGGTGGCGGCGTTGACTTCGCCGCCGACATTCTCGATTTCCTCGGCGATCTGCCGGGCCGTGCGCCGCGCCGTACCCTTGAAAGCCATATGCTCGAGCAAATGCGCGATACCGTGTTCTGCTTCGGTCTCGTTACGCGAACCCGACTTGATCCAAACTCCGAGAGCCACGCTTTCGAGGTGTGGCATCGATTGGGTCGCTACTGTCAGCCCGGACGCTAGCCGGGTGCACTCCACTGTCATCGCCTGTCTTTCCGCGTCTGCTATTCGCCGGTCCGGATATGCTTGCCGATAAAGCTTTCGACGGCTTTAAGTTCCGGATCGAGAATGTCGAAACGCTCCTCCCTGGTCATCAGACCAGCAAGCCACGTCGGAAGCGCCGGGTCAATACCGGATGCGGATTTTACTGCGGCAGGGAATTTTGCCGGGTGGGCGGTCGCCAGTGTCACCATCGGGCTGCTGGGACGCTCGTTCTTGTTCGCAATGAAGACGCCGATCGCCGTATGCGGATCGAGCAGATACCCCGTATCGGCAAGGGTTTTGCGGATCGTCTCGGCCACCTGCTTCTCGCTGGCGCGGCCGGCGCGGAAGTCCTTCTTGATGAACTTCAGAGCCTCTTCGCTGACCGAAAATCCGTTCGACTGCTTCAGGCTTTCCATGGCGGCGCGCACCTTGGAGGCGTCCCGACCGTTCGCTTCGAACAGGAGCCGCTCGAAGTTGGAGGATATCTGGATATCCATCGACGGCGAGGTCGTTGCCTTGACCGAGCGCATCTCATAGCGGCCGGTCTTCAGCATGCGTGCCAGGATATCGTTCTCGTTGGTGGCGATGACCAGCTTTTCGATCGGCAGGCCCATGCGCTTGGCGACGTAACCGGCGAAAATATCGCCGAAATTGCCTGTTGGCACAGTGAACGAGATTTTCCGGTCCGGACCGCCAAGGGCGACAGCTGTCGTGAAGTAGTAAACCACCTGCGCCATGATTCGCGCCCAGTTGATGGAATTGACACCCGAAAGCTTGACCTTGTCGCGGAAGGCTGCATCGTTGAACATGGCTTTGACGAGGTTCTGGCAATCGTCGAAATTGCCCTTGATCGCCAGAGCATGCACATTTGCTACCGTCGAGGTGGTCATCTGCCGCTGCTGTACCGGCGAGACTTTTCCATGCGGGAAGAGAATGAAGATATCGGTGCGCTCGCGTCCGGCAAAGGCGTCGATTGCAGCGCCGCCGGTATCGCCCGAGGTTGCGCCGACAATGGTGGCTCGCTGGCCGCGCTTCTCCAGCGCATAGTCCATCAGCCGCGCCAGCAGCTGCATGGCGACATCCTTGAAGGCGAGCGTCGTGCCATGGAAAAGCTCCATGACAAAGCTGTTCGCTCCCGTCTGGACGAGCGGTGCCACGGCCGGATGCCGGAAGGTGGCATAGGCATCATCGATCATGCCGCGGAAGACATCGGCCGGGATTTCGCCGTTGGTGAAGGGCGAAAGGACGGCGAAAGCGACATCCTGATAGCTTTTGCCGCGGAACGCGCGGATTTCCTTCTTCGTCAGGACAGGCCATTCACGGGGAACATAAAGCCCGCCATCACGAGCAAGGCCGGCCAGGAGGGCGTCGCAGAAGCCAAGGGCAGGGGCTTCTCCCCGCGTTGAAATGTAGTCCACGGTCTAGAATTCCTTTGGTCGCAAAATTGCCTGAGTGATCGATTGAGAGGGTAGAGGAACGAAGCGACGGCGGCCGGTCTTTTTGCGTCGGATCAGCCGCGTGGTTTTCGCGTTTGCGCAAGGCGCGTGGGATCAGCGCCGGGCGGAGGCCGTTTGTGGCAATCTGTCGATCTCGAAAAGTGAGCCAAAACGGTGTCTACCCAATCGATTTTTCGCTGCGTCGCTGGTATAGACCATCGCCAAGTGTCATAAAAGGCCCGTTTGACAGGCTGCTGGCCGATAATGTGAAATATATGGAGAGGGTGGAATTATAGTGTTTGGCAAGGTTTCGCGTCGTCTTTTCTCCGCTTCGCTTCTGGCATTGCTGACGGGCTGCAGCACTCTCGGCATCGGCGGCAACAGTGAAAAACAGCCGGCAACGGATGTAACGGTGGCGCCGCAAACGGGAGCCGCAACCGCCGCTCCGACTGGCGGCCAGTCTTACGTCGCGGGCAAGTGCCCGCAGGCCGTTATCCGCGACGAGGATTCCGTCTATCGCACCTACGCCAAAGGCGCCAAGGACGACCCGAACCAGCTGATCTACCAAGCTTCGCTGGCTCAGGCGACCCGCCAGTGCACCACGGACGGCACCAGCCTCGGCATTCACGTCGTGGCGCAGGGACGCCTGGTTGCTGGCCCCATGGGCAGCTCCGGCAAGGTAACCTTGCCTATCCATGTTGCTGTCATGGATAACGACAACGCGCTCTATAGCAAGACCGTTATGTATACGGCGGAAATCCCGCCGGGCGAGACGACGGCGCAGTTCCTCTTTACCGATAATGATATCCAGGTGGCCGGGGGCTCCGGCGGCTTCACTATTGTGCAGATCGGTTTCGATCAAGGCCCGCAGAAGCCCGTGAAGGGCGCAAAGCCGGTGCGCAAGAAGCGTCACTAAGCTTTTGATTGCGACCCTTGCGCCGCGATGCGAGGGTGAGCGACGGTTGAAAAGAAAAGGCCCTCCGATTGGCAGGGCCTTTTCTTTTGGTCTGTATTTCAATCCGTCCTAGAGGACGCCGTCCCATTCGGCGAGCGCCATGACGACGCCCGGCAAGTCGGCCATACGGCTGACAACGGTCTCGGCACCAGCGTCGGTCAGACGATCGGCATGCGACGGATAGGTATGCGATGCCCCGGTAAAGCCGATGACACGCATGCCGGCGGCGCGCGCGGCCTGAACGCCGTGGACGGAATCTTCGACGACGATCGTATTGGCCGGGCTGACATTCATCTGCTTGGCGCCATGCAGGAAGATGTCCGGTTTCGGCTTCACGCGGTCGGCACCGAGGTCCTTGGCGGAAAAGATGTTCGGAGCAAACAGCTTGATGTAGCCGACCTTCGTCAGCATCATCTCGAGGCGGGCGGAGCTGGAATTTGAGCAGATGCAGCGCGGCATCGGCAGCCGCGACAACGCCTGCGGCACGCCCGGGATAGCCTGGACATCACTGGCAAGCTTCAGGTCGAGCAGCTTCTCGGATTTGTCGAGCAGCGATGCAGAGAGCGGAATGCTGGCTTCGCGCTCGACTTCGAACAAGATGTTGCGCCAGGTCATTCCGGCGAAGCGCTCGCCCATCTCCTCGGTGCTGATCGGATAGCCGGCATCGGTCAGCAGCTTCGATTCGACCTCGGCCGCGATGATTTCCGAATCGACCAGAACGCCGTCGCAGTCGAAAATGATGAGGTCGAAACCATTGCTCATGAAATTACTGCCTTTGATCTGGCTGGGATCGGCACGCTCCAGGAAACCATCGGTGTTTCGGGAGGTACTCTGAAAAACGACCGCCGGGCTTTACACGATATGTCGGCAAAGCTCAACCAATTGGCGGGCATGGCTGCGCTGCAGTGAGCGAAAGGGTCGAAATGCACAAAAGAGGTGACGAGGGTTTCTTGTCGCTCGACATCGGCCCTCGACATCGGATGGGGCCGCCTTTAAGGATCGGCCATGGCCAAGGAGCGCGACGACACCATTGCCAGCCGCATCAGCCGGGTGCTTGCCGACCGCATCATCCGCGGCGAGATCGCGCCCGATGCCCGCCTGCGGCAGGATCACATCGCCGAAGAGTTCGGCACGAGCCACGTGCCCGTGCGCGAGGCGTTCCGCCGGCTGGAGGCGCAGGGGCTGGCAATCAGCCTGCCGCGTCGTGGCGTCCGTGTCGCCTCTTTCGATCTGAAGGAAGTCCGCGAGGTTGCGGAAATGCGCGCAGCCCTCGAAGGTCTTGCACTCAAGCATGCAGCCCCGCATCTGACTTCAGCTATTCTGGATGAGGCGGAACAGGCGACGCGCGATGGCGATGCCGCCGGTGACGTCCACGCCTGGGAGGAGGCCAATCGGCGCTTCCATCGCCTGATCCTGGCGCCCTGCGGCATGGCGCGCCTTCTTGCCGCGATCGACGATCTGCATGCCGTGAGCGCCCGCTTTCTCTTCTCCGCCTGGCAATCCGGCTGGGAGAAGCGCACGGATCACGACCACCGCGCCATTCTGGCCGCGCTCCGTCAGGGGCGGGCCGAAGAGGCTGCCGCGATCCTGCAGAAGCATGTGCAATGGATCGGCCGTGCGCCAGTGCGCACGCCTTCGGGATCGACACGCGACGCCTTCGCAATCGTCGGCTAAAAATTATAGATAATCTTAAGGTGAATAGCCGGAAGTGCTCTGGAAGCGGTGCTCCAAGGGAATGTTTGCTGCGTCAATGTCCCGGTATTTTGTTCGATGCTCGGTTGTCGTTCGCTGCCTCTCCCGAATTTTATTAGTCTTATTTTTCAACGAAATCCCGAACTTTATCGGAATTTTGTACTGCTGCTACTTGCCTGATTTCGCGATCTCTCTCATAAAATAGATGAGACTCAAAAATTATCTATAATTTTAAAAGGAGAGCCCATGTCCCTGTTGCAGCATCATGATGAAGTCGCTTTCGATCCGCTCCGTCTCGGCCAGCGTTCGCTTGTTGCCAAGACCGTGTTCGTTCTCGCCGGAACGCTGATACTGGCGCTCGCATCGCGAATCTCTGTGCCGATGGTGCCGGTGCCGATCACCATGCAGACATTCGCGATCACCATGATCGGCGCGCTCTATGGCTGGCGTCTTGGTGCGGTCACGGTTCTTGCCTGGCTGGGCGAAGCCGCTATCGGCTTTCCGGTGCTTGCCGGCGGGGCAGGCGGCGTTGCGCCCTTCATGGGTCCAACGGCGGGTTATCTGGTCTCCTTCCCGATTATCGCAGCCCTTGTCGGCTGGCTTGCGGAGCGCGGCTGGAGCGGCAACCGCATCGTGCGCAGCTTCATCGCCCATCTCTCGGCCAACATTCTTTGCCTTGCCATCGGCGGTGCATGGCTTGCAGCGCTGATCGGCGCGGAAAAGGGCTGGCTGCTTGGCGTAGCGCCCTTCATCCTCGGCGCCGTGCTCAAGTCGGCGCTTGCAGCTGCCGTGCTGAAGACCATCCAGGTCTATAGCGGCAAGGCGCGTCTGAATTGACCGTCAGGCTTCGCGCCCATCATCTGCTCTGCATGCTGACCTTCGTCGGTGAAGGCTATACCTCGGCCTTCACCGACAATTATCGCCGCATCGCCGAGCGGCTGTCGGAAGGGGAGGAGATCAAACTGGTCTCCGGCCCCGATGACATCTGCGCGCCGCTGCTCGGCGAGGAAGAGCCGCACTGCCTCAAGGCTTCGGTCATCGAGCGGGATGCGGTAGCTCTCGCCGATATCTCGACATTGCTGGGCGAGGAGATCGGCATAGGTGCGGTGCTGGTGCCTGATGCCGGCTTGCTTGCAAAACTCCGTCGCAATTTCGCCGGCGGTGAAATCCGTCACGCCTGCCTCGGCTGCGAATGGGGTGAGCTCTGCAGCCGCATTGCTGCAACCAATTTCAGCGGTGTCCTGATCAAAGCAGCCTAGGGCTTATCATCCGGCTCAGGCTGCGAGGCGCCATCGCTTAGCTCAAGCGGAAAGAGCGCCAGAAAGCGGCGCTCGCCTTCGGGCGTGAAGAAGATCGAGCGGCTGTTTTCGGTTCGCCGCGCCCAACCCTTGTCGAGGAAATTCGAAAGCAGCGCCTTGCCGAGGCTGCCGGCGAGATGCGCGCGCCGCTCGCTCCAGTCCAGGCAGGATCGGCAAAGCGGGCGGCGGCTCGAGCGCAACCCGGAGAGGTCGATGCCGATCGATCCCAGATGCTTTTCGCCGTTCGCCGTCAGGCTCAGACCTTCGCCCACGGCGGAGATCGACCCGGCCTCGATCAAGCTATCGAGCATGCGCACACCATAGTCGCCGGCCAGATGATCGTAGCAGATGCGCGCCTTTCGCAGCGCCGGTTCCTTCGGGCCGGGACGATGGCGCAGATGGCCGCGGCTTGCGGCAAAGCCCATGATGCCCTCGAGCAGCTTGCCGACCCGATCGTCGGCCAGCGTGAAATAGCGATGCCGGCCTTGCTTGCGCTGTGCCAGCAGACCGCCAGCTTCAAGCTTGGAAAGATGCGCACTCGCAGTCTGCAGCGTCACGCCGGCAGCCGCCGCCAGTTCCGTCGCCGTCAGCGCACGACCGCCCATCAGCGCTGTCAAAATATTCGCTCGCGCCGGATCGCCGATCAGCGAGCCGATCTGTGCTATGTCTGGACCTTCCTTCATACTTCGATCGTAACCGAACCATCTCCGTCCTGCAATGCGCGAAAACAGCGGCATCAGCAAAGGAGAAGACCCATGATTACCTGTTTCATCCGCTACCAGATCGACCCGTTCAAGCAAGAAGCCTTCGCGGAATACGGCAAGGCCTGGGGTCAGGTCATCCCGCGCAACGGCGCCGACCTGATCGGCTATTTCGGCCCGCACGAGGGATCGCTGACGACAGCCTACGGCATCTACAATATCGAGAATCTCGCCGCCTATGAGGCCTATCGCAAGAGCCTCGCTGCTGATCCGCTGGCGCGGGCCAATCTCGATTTTGCCCGCCGCGAGCGTTTCATCTTGCAGGAGGATCGCATCTTCCTGAAAAATATCTCCCTGCCGCACGCTCCAAGGATATCGCCATGATCGCAGTCATTTTCGAAGTCGTCCCCCATTCCGACGAACGTCAGCGCTATCTTGACATTGCTGCAAGGCTGCGTTCGGAACTGGAGGCCATCGACGGTTTCGTCTCCATCGAACGCTTCGAGAGCCTCACTCAGCCGGGCAAGATCCTGTCGCTGTCCTTCTGGCGCGACGAGGGAGCCGTTCGCGAATGGCGAAACCGCGAGGCGCATCGCGCCGCCCAGAAAGCGGGGCGCAAGACGGTGTTTGTCGACTATCGTTTGCGTGTCGCGCAGGTGCTTCGCGATTACGGGATGAGCGAACGCGCAGAAGCGCCCGACGATAGCCACGCAGTGCACGATATCTAGGGCTTTCAACGCGATAGCGCCTTTTTACGAGGCCTGCATTCCCGGCGGCTTCGTCGGGAATGCAGAAAATATGACGCCGCTTTAGTCTTTGGTAACCAAGTTAGGTAACCATAACACTCAATTAAGAGCACCGAGTAAGTGTAACAGCGAGTATCACATGGCGTCAGTTTTCCCGCTTGCCGACCTCAGGACTTCAGCCGTTCCGGGGTCCTGGATCGACACGATCATCAAGGGCGATTGCGTGGCCGCTCTTGAGGCACTGCCCAATCAATCCGTCGACGTCATCTTCGCCGACCCGCCGTACAATCTCCAGCTTGGCGGCACGCTGCACCGTCCGGATCAGTCGCTGGTCGATGCCGTCGATGACGAATGGGATCAGTTCGCCTCCTTCGAAGCCTATGATGCCTTCACCCGCGCCTGGCTGCTCGCCTGCCGCCGCGTGCTGAAGCCGACGGGCACGATCTGGGTTATCGGCTCCTATCACAATATCTTCCGCGTCGGCGCGACGCTGCAGGATCTGAACTTCTGGATCTTGAACGACATCGTCTGGCGCAAGACCAACCCGATGCCGAATTTCAAGGGCCGCCGCTTCCAGAACGCGCATGAGACGATGATCTGGGCAAGTCCGAACGCCAAGGCGAAGGGCTATACCTTCAACTACGATGCCATGAAGGCCGCCAACGACGACGTGCAGATGCGTTCCGACTGGCTGTTCCCGATCTGCAACGGCAATGAGAGGTTGAAGGGCGACGACGGCAAGAAGGTGCATCCGACGCAGAAGCCGGAAGCGCTGCTGGCCCGTGTCATCATGGCTTCGTCCAAGCCCGGCGACATCATTCTCGATCCCTTCTTCGGATCGGGCACGACCGGTGCCGTTGCCAAGCGTCTCGGCCGCCACTTCGTCGGCATCGAGCGCGAGCAGGATTATATCGACGCGGCAAGCGCCCGCATCGCCGCCGTAGAACCGCTCGGCAAGGCGGAACTGACCGTCATGACCGGCAAGAAGGCCGAAGTACGCGTGGCGTTCAATGTGCTCATCGAAAGCGGCCTCATCAAGCCCGGCCAGGTGCTGACGGATGCCAAGCGCCGCCATAGCGCCATCGTCCGCGCCGACGGCACGGTCGCTTCCGGCGGCGAGGCCGGCTCCATTCATCGCCTTGGCGCGAAGGTCCAGGGCCTTGATGCATGCAATGGGTGGATGTTCTGGCATTTCGACGATGGGCGTTCCCTGCGCCCGATCGACGAACTCAGAGCCATCATCCGCAACGATCTGGCCAAGGTTGAGTAGTCTCAACCGCTAAACAGGCCCGGTTTCAAAGCCGCCCCACGACTGCCGGATGCCTTTCAGATCGACATATCCGTCTTCTTCCGTCGTGTACCTCCAGTTGGGAAGAAGACGAAACACCCAGGGCCTTATCGGATATATTGTACGGCAAGGCCCTGGGTTTTTCAGCTTCGGATCTCAGAACTCCTGATAATCCGTGACGTCGACACGCACGACACGGCCGTCCTCGTTAAAGGTAATCGTTTCCTCGCCTTCGCGAATCAGCGGCTTGCCCGTTTTGCTGTTGGTGGCCCGGACAGACCAGACGGCGCGGCCCGACAGGGGCGTCAGCGTTTCCACGAGGGAATTCGATGCCGTCTGGTTCGGATAGGTGTCAAAATAGCCGCGGAAGGCTTCCATGATTGCCGCACGGCCGGCAAGGCTGCCGACGCCGTTGGAGACATAGGTGGCATCCTCTGCGAAGAAGTTCTCGATCGCCTCATAGTCGAGGCGATTGATTGCATCATGGAATAGATCGATGCGTTGTGCGGGATCGAAGGTCATTGGCTCAAACCTTTATGCCATGGGCGGCGAGATCGCTGCGCAGCTTCTCGGCGCCTGTGAAGTGAACTGCATGCCAGCCGGCAGCCCGCGCGCCTTCGACGTTCGGATAGGAATCGTCGATGAAAATCGTCGAGGCCGGATCGAGACCGAAGCTCTTGGCGTGGGTATCATAAATCTCGACATTCGGCTTGATCAGCCCGATATCACCGGAAACCGTCACGCCGCGTGGCTTCTTGAGGAAGGGATAACGCTCCTGCGCCTCGCGAAAGGTGTCCGAGGCGAAATTGGTGAGCAAGGTGACGTCGCGTCCCTCAGCGATAAGCTGTTCTAGAATGGCGACGCTGTCGTCATAGGCATGCGGAACCATCTCGTGCCAGTATTTGCGGAAGCTGCGGATCTGCTCCTCGCGCTCCGGATGATCGGCGATCAGCAATGCCTCGGCATCGCTCCAGGTGCGGCCACGATCCTGCTCGAGGTTCCATTCATGAGTGCAGACATTGGCGAAGAACCATTCGCGCTCGGCATGGTCCGGAATGATCCGGCTGTAGGGAAGGTTTGGATCATAGTGGAGGAGAACCTTGCCGATATCGAAAACGATATGCCGTATTTCCGTCGTCATGAATGAATTCCTAATTTTTAGCTCAAACGCATTTTTGCGAACGCATTGGGAATAGCCTGTGCGATCGCTTTTTTCATGACTGTGGGCAGTGCCTGGTCTTCAAGATTTGTAACCGGCGCCCACCATCCGTCATGGTTGTCATTCTGCGAGACCGACTTCGCGCGCCAGATCGACAGCCGCAGTTCGAAATGCGTGAAGACATGCGTCACCGTGCCCGCCGGCTGCCAATCGGCCGGGAAGGGGGCTGCCTCGATGCCGGTCTCGCCATCGATGCGTGCCGTCCATCCCGTCGTCGGCACTTCCGTCATGCCTCCCAGCAACCCGCTTTCGACACGCCGCCGCAGGAAGATCTCGCCCTCGTCATTGACGGCAACGAAAGCCGCACCCTGGCGCACCGGCTTTTCCTTCTTTGCCGCCTTGACCGGGAATTGCTCGGGATCATGCCCAGCCAGCGCCTGACAGGCGCCGTTGAAGGGACAGAGCGAACAGACCGGACGCTTTGGGGTACAGATCGTCGCGCCGAGATCCATCATCGCCTGGGCGAAATCGCCCGGTCGGTCGGCGGGCGTCAGTAGCGCCACTTTCTGCTTCATCAGCGGCTTGGCACCCGGCAGCGGTGCCGAAATCGCATAGAGGCGGGAAATGACGCGCTCGACATTGCCGTCCATCACGGCTGCCTGGCGATTGAAGGCGATAGCAGCGACGGCGGCGGATGTATAATCGCCGATGCCGGGCAGCGCGCGCAGGCCTTCCTCGGTATCTGGAAAGCGGCCGCCATGATCGGCTGCCACCGCCTCGGCGCATTTCTTCAGATTGCGCGCGCGCGCGTAGTAGCCGAGCCCCGCCCAAGCCGCCATGACGTCTTCGTTCGCGGCGGCGGCGAGATCATCGACCGTCGGCCAGCGCTCCAGGAATTTGGCGAAATAGGATTTGACCGCCGGCACGGTCGTTTGCTGCAGCATCACTTCCGACAGCCAAACGCGATAGGGATCGGGCTTGATGCCACGCGCGGCCATCGGCGGCGAGACCCGCCAGGGCAGGTCGCGGTGGTGGCGGTCGTACCAGGCAAGCAGGGATGCGGCCGTGGGGGATTCTAAAGTCGTGGTCATGATTTGCCGCGTCGAGGGGAAGTGCTCTATACTTGGCCAAGCTGCGTCGGGCGATCAAGGTCCGCGATGCACAAAGCATACACCGGAAGCCGATTGAGATGAGTTATCCCCGAAAAGGCGAGAAGCAGATTTCCGAGCTGACCAACGGCATCGTCGATCCGGTGCTGGCAAAGCGCGCCGGCATCAACACGACGCTGCTCGGCTGCTGGGACGAAATCGCCGGCGAGGACTTTGCCGACTGCACGCGGCCGGAAAAGATCGCATGGGCGAAGCGAACCGGCCCCGGCATGGACGACCGCTATCAGCCCGGTGTGCTGACGATTGCCTGCGAGGGCGCGCGGGCACTCTTCCTGACCCATGCACAAGGCGAACTCATCCAGCGCATCAACAGCTTCTTCGGCTTCTATGCCGTCAATCAGATCCGCATCGTGCAGAAGCCGGTATCGGTCGCCTCCAAGCGTTCCCGCACACCGCCGCCCTTGAAAGGCGAAGCGGCGCGGAAGCTGGCCGACATGATGGACGGCATCGAGGATGAGAAGATCAGGGCCGCCGTTCAGCGTTTGGGCACGGCCATGGTGTGGAAGCGGGGTAAGGCCTGATCCAGACTTGCTTTTGTTAATGACACTGTCATACTCAGGCGGAGTATTTGCAAGGGAACTGGATATGCGAAGCAGTAGGCCGATAACGGTTACACTGGGTAATCAGCAGCGCGGCGTCGATGCGAGACTGGAATCTGGAGCATACGATTCTGCCAGCGAAGTTCTGCGTGCTGCTTTGAGAGCATTGGACCGCGAAGAAGAAGTCATAAATCAAATCATGCGCGCAAAGATCCAGGAAGCGCTTGATGACCCACGGCCCGGCAGAGATGCCGACGAGGTTTTCGATAGAATTAAAAGAATACACGCTGAACGAATGAAAGCAGCTGGACGTGAATTATAGGATTGTTTTCAGCGCTCTTGCCGAAGACGATCTCGTAGGTATCTATGAATTCATAGCGAAAGATAACCCGAGCCGCGCATTGTCGTTTATCCAACGGCTCCAGCAGCAGTGCAAAACACTTGAGACGATGGCCGATCGAGGTCCTCAACGTGAGAATTTAGGGCCGGGTGTTCGGATATTGGTGTTTGAGCGGCGGGTTACCGCCGCTTACCATATCAAGAACGAGCAAGTCGTTATTCTGCGTCTCTTTTATGCTGGTCAGAATATCCCATCGACCTTGCTCGACGAGCACTGAACTCGCGTGCGTCTCTATCAATTCCGATGACAATTTTAGCTTTTTGTCTTTCCCAGGTCACAATTCTTTGAAGAAAGTTGGCCAACCGTGCCTTGTTAGCGGCAAGCTGCCGTTATATCGCATGAAACATTCGAAGACCTCTTTCAACGACGGGTGACTCTATGCCGATGTCCGACATGCTCTTGACCAAACGCCACCTGCTGGGCGGCTCTGCCGTTGCCGCCCTCTCCGTGGCGTTCTCCGCCTTTGCCGGCACCGCATCCGCCGCGACTGCCGAAGATGAAGTGCCGCCGTCCGACGGCAATGTCGACATGAACGAAGTGCTGAAGCCCGGCCCGCTGCCGGAGATTGCGCTCGGCAAGGAAGATGCGCCCGTCAAGATCGTCGAATACATGTCGCTGACCTGCCCGCACTGCGCGCATTTTGCCGTCACGACTTTCGACACGATCAAGCAGAAATACATCGATACCGGCAAGGTTCGCTTCATCATCCGCGAATTCCCGTTCGATCCGCGCGCTGCCGCCGCCTTCATGCTGGCGCGTTGCGCCCCGCAGGAACAATACATGCCGATGGTCGAAATGCTGTTCAAGCAGCAGATCGCCTGGGCCTCGCCCGACGTCGACGGCCGCGCCGCATTGCTCCAGATGTCGAAACTCGCTGGTTTTACTGAGGATAGCTTCACGAAATGCTTGACGAACCAGAAGCTTCTGGATGATGTCAACTCTGTACGGGAACGCGCAGCCAAGGATTTCGGCGTCAACGCCACGCCGACCTTCCTGATCAATGGCAAGCGCTATGCAGGGGACATGTCTATTGCTGCCATGTCGAAGCTTATCGACAGCCTGCTCTGATCCGCGCCTTTTTACATCACAGGCGGGCGGCTGGGGCCGCACGCCTGTTTTTTATGACCTCCCCCTCTGCGGAGGAGGTTGCGCGGACCGCGCGAATGAGGATGATTTCCGGGGTGAACGCTTGATCGTTCCACCTCCCACCTCCAGTCCGACCCGCCCTCTCAAGGGAAGGGTGGAGATCAGCCTATGAAATTCAACAGGCTGAGACTCGTCGGCTTCAAATCCTTCGTCGAACCGGCGGAATTCGTCATCGAGCGCGGCCTGACCGGCGTCGTCGGGCCGAATGGCTGCGGCAAGTCTAATCTTGTCGAAGCGCTGCGCTGGGTGATGGGCGAGAATTCCTACAAGAACATGCGCGCCTCCGGCATGGACGACGTCATCTTCTCCGGATCGGGCAATCGTCCGGCGCGCAACACCGCCGAAGTCGGCCTTTATCTCGATAATAGCGACCGTACAGCGCCTGCCGCCTTCAATGACAGCGACGAGATCCAGGTGACGCGACGCATCGAGCGCGAACAGGGGTCGGTCTATCGCATCAACGGCAAGGAAGCGCGCGCCAAGGATGTGCAGCTTCTCTTTGCCGATGCCTCGACTGGTGCACGTTCGCCGTCCATGGTCGGGCAGGGGCGCATCGGTGAGCTGATCCAGGCAAAACCCCAGGCACGGCGCCAGCTGTTGGAAGAGGCGGCGGGTATTTCCGGCCTGCATTCGCGCCGGCATGAAGCCGAGCTGCGCCTGCGTGCCGCCGAAGGCAACCTCGAGCGGCTTGACGATGTGACGTCGCAGCTGGAAAGCCAGATCGAAAGCCTGAAGCGCCAGGCGCGCCAGGCCAACCGTTTCAAGATGCTCTCGGCCGATATCCGCGCCCGCGAGGCCATGTTGCTGCATATCCGCTGGGTGCAGGCTAAGGAGGCCGAGGCCGAGGCCGATAGCGCGCTGAACCAGGCAACCGTGCTGGTCGCCGAAAAGGCGCAGATCCAGATGGAAGCGGCAAAGGCGCAGGGCATTGCCAGTTTCAAGCTGCCGGAACTGCGAGACGAAGAGGCGAAGGCTGCGGCCGCTTTGCAGCGTCTGCAGATCGCCCGCTCGCAACTGGAGGAGGATGTCAACCGTATCCTGCGGCGGCGGGATGAATTGACCCGTCGCTTGGCACAGCTGGCGGAGGACATCAGCCGCGAACAGCGCCTGGTGGCCGATAACGCGTCCATCCTTGCCAAGCTGGACGCAGAAGAGGCTGATCTTGCTGACATCCTCGCCGATTCCGGCCGGCTCGCGGAAGAGACGCGTATCGCCTTCGAGGGAGCCACTGCCAAGCTCGCCGACAGCGAGCGGGTTTTTACTGTTCTGACCGCAGAACGCGCCGAAGCCGCTGCCGCCCGCAATCAGCTAGAGCGCGCCATCCGCGATCTCGCCGATCGCAAGATGCGGCTCGAGCGGCAGGTCGACGAAGCAAACAACGAGCTTGCCGCCATCGACGAAAAGATGGCGGATCTGCCCGACCCAAGCGAAAAGCGCGACATGGTCGAGGCGTCTGAGAATGTCGTCGCCGATGCGGAGGGCGAAATCCAGCGTATCGAAGCGGTTCTCGCCAGGGCGCGCGAAACCGAGGCGCTGTCCCGCGGTCCGGTCGAGCAGGCGCGGGCGCGCCTGAATGCGCTGGAAACCGAAGCGCGCACCATTTCCAAGATGCTGGCGGCGGGTGATACCTCCGGTGCTTTTTCATCCGTGGCTGAAGAGCTGCGCGTTGACCGCGGCTTTGAGACGGCACTTGGCGCAGGGCTTGGGGATGATCTGGAGTCCTCGCTTGATTCCAAGGCGCCGGTCTATTGGTCCGACAATGGCAGCGGTGCCAACGACCCGGCCTTGCCGGAAGGTGCCGCGCCGCTGATTACCCATGTCGGCGCGCCGGCGGCATTGACGCGGCGCCTGCGTCAGATCGGCATTGTTTCGGTGGAAGATGCGCTGCGACTGATGCCCGAGCTGAAGCCGGGGCAGCGGCTGGTGACCAGGGACGGCGCCGTGTTCCGCTGGGATGGTCATGTAACCGGCGCCGATGCGCCGAGTGCGGCTGCCCTGCGGCTCGCCCAGAAGAACCGTCTTTCCGAGTTGGAGGCCGAAGCCGAGCTTGCGCGTGATGTGCTAGCCGAGGCCGAGGAGCGCCTTGTGGCAGCCGCCGATGCGATCCGGACCGAAGAGGGCCGTCTCGCGACCGCCCGCGACGCCAGCCGCCTTGCCGCCCGGCATCTGGCCGAGGCGCGCGAAGCGCTCGCTGCAGCGGAGCGCGCGTCCGGCGATCTCATCCGCCGCCGCGATGTGATTGTCGAGGCCGTCAGCCGGCTGCGGGAGCAGCTGGAAGATGTGGCCGTGCAGGATGAGAATGCCCGCATCGAACTGGAAGATGCGCCGAATCTCGACGCTATCGATCTGAAGCTGCGCGACCAGCAGGCTGAAGTTGCGACGGATCGCGGCGTCCTGGCCGAAGCTCGGGCGCGCCACGAAGGCCTGAACCGCGAAAACGAGGCGCGGCAGCGCCGTCTTCTGGCGATCCGGCAGGAACGCGATACCTGGCGCCAGCGCGCTGCCAGCGCCGAGGAGCACATTCAGACGCTGCGCGACCGTGAGGAGGAAGCGCGCGAGGAAGCGGCCGAACTCGATTTGGCACCCGATGAATTCGATGACAAGCGTCGCGCCTTGATGAATGAGCTTCAGAAGGCGGAGGAGGCTCGACGCCATGCTGCCGATCGTCTTGCCGAAGCGGAGGTCGTTCAGCGCGAGGCCGATCGTCATGCGACCACGGCCCTCTCCGAACTGGCGGAAAGCCGTGAGAAGCGCGGCCGCGTCGAGGAGCGGCTGGTGTCGGCTCGCGAGCGGCGGCAGGAAAGCGAATTGCGCATCCGCCAGTCCCTCAACGTCGAGCCGCATGAGGCCATGCGCCTGACCGGCCTTTCGCCATCGCAGAATGTACCTGACCTCCGTGAAGTCGAACGCGAGCTGGAGCGGCTGAAGATCGAGCGCGAGCGCCTCGGTGCCGTCAATCTGCGCGCCGAGGAAGAGAGCAAGGAGCTGACGGAGCGGCTGCAGGCGCTGATCAAGGAGCGTGATGACGTCATCGATGCCATCCGGAAGCTGCGCGGCGCGATCCAGAGCCTCAATCGCGAGGGGCGCGAACGTCTGATCGCGGCCTTCGACGTCGTCAATGCACAGTTCCAGCGCCTGTTCACCCATCTCTTTGGCGGCGGCACCGCGGAGCTGCAGCTGATCGAGTCGGACGATCCGCTGGAGGCAGGTCTTGAAATCCTCGCCCGCCCACCGGGCAAGAAGCCGCAGACCATGACGCTGCTTTCTGGCGGCGAGCAGGCACTGACGGCCATGGCGCTGATCTTTGCGGTGTTCCTTACCAATCCCGCGCCGATCTGCGTTCTGGACGAAGTCGATGCGCCGCTCGACGACCACAATGTCGAGCGTTACTGCAATCTCATGGATGAGATGGCCGCCTCCACGGAGACGCGCTTCGTGGTCATCACCCACAATCCGATCACAATGGCCCGCATGAACCGGCTCTTCGGTGTCACCATGGCGGAGCAGGGCGTCTCGCAGCTCGTCTCCGTGGATCTGCAGACCGCTGAACGGCTGCGCGAAATCGCTTGAGCGTCGTTCCACGTCTGGATTGAGAAAACTGTTCCCGTTTCGACAAGAAATTGCTGCGTCGGCTGCCGCGGTTCATGAAAGCGTGCTAGTTTCGTTTTTCGATCAACAACATGGGCGCTGATCCGCCCGGAAGGGAAGTATGTCTGGTTCGACTGGCGGTATTTTCGATATCCTCGGAATACTTGCCGTATTGCTGCTCGTCGCTGCCAACGGTTTTTTCGTTGCGGCGGAGTTCTCTCTGGTGTCCGTCCGCCGCAGTCGCGTGACGGAGCTTGTTGCCGAAGGGCGGATGAACGCCAAGGCACTGCAAAAGGCGGTCGACAATCTCGATGCCAATCTCGCGGCCACGCAGCTCGGCATCACCATTTCGTCGCTGGCGCTTGGCTGGGTCGGTGAACCCGCTCTTGCTCATCTGCTCGAGCCGCTGCTCGATTTTCTGCCTGGAACATGGGCCGCGGCCGGATCGCATGCGATCGCCGTCGCTATTTCCTTCATCATCATCACCGCGCTTCATATCGTCCTTGGCGAGCTTGCCCCAAAGAGCCTGGCATTACAGCGCAGCGAAGGCACGGCTCTCGGCGTCGTGCGTCCGCTCGGCCTGTTTCTCTTCCTGCTGCGCCCGGCAATCAGCGTGCTGAACGGCCTTGGCAATCTCGTGCTTCGGCTCTTCGGCCTGCGTCCCGGCGCGGGCGAGGGTTCGCTGCATTCGCCGGCCGAAATCAAGCTTCTGATTGCCGAAAGCCAGGAAGCTGGCTTGCTGGAGCAGGCGCAGCAGGATCTGGTGGAGCGCGTCTTCAATATCGGCGATCGCGACGTCTCCGATATCATGACGCCGCGGCTCGAGGTCGAGTGGATCGATGCCGAGGACCCGCCGGAGGAAATGCAGAAGACTATCCGCGAAAGCCGCTTCGAGCAGCTTCTCGTCGGCCGCGGCTCGATCGACGAGCCGATTGGCATGATCCTGAAGAAGGATTTGCTCGACCAGCTTCTGAACGGGGAACCGCTGAACCCCATGGCCGTCATCCGCCAGCCGCTGGTCGTTCATGAATCCACGGCCGTCTTTAAGGTGCTTGAAAACTTCAAGCGCGCGCCAGTCCGCCTAGCCATGGTGATCGACGAATATGGCAGCCTCGAAGGCATCGTCACACAGACGGACCTCCTGGAAGCGATCGCCGGCGACCTGCCCGATATGGACAACGACACGCCCGATGTCGTCGAGCGGGCCGACGGATCGCTGCTGATGGAAGGCATGATGCCCGTCTATGACGCCTTTGCACGGCTGGGGCTTCGCTTCAGCGAGGAGGAGGTCAATTTCCATACGCTCGCGGGCTTTGCACTCTATCAGCTCGGCCATCTGCCCGAGGTGGGCGAAAGCTTCTCCTTCGGCGACTGGCATTTCGAGATCGTCGATCTCGACGGCATGCGCATCGACAAGATTCTGGCCCGGCGCGAACCGCAAGCTTAGCCATCAAGTCGCTCTGGATGGACCCGGAGGCTCCCGATTTCGATCAATCGATTGAAATCGGGAGCATTCAGGTCATATTTATTGTGCAGTGCAACATTTTGCCGTATTTGTCGATTTTCATTTGTGTTGCAGTGAATTAAGTTCAACCGGAGGAGTTGGACGGAGACGATGACGAATTGGGTCTATACATTCGGCGACGGCAAGGCCGAGGGGGGCGCCGGCGATTTTGAGCGGCTCGGCGGCAAGGGCGCTAATCTTGCGGAAATGTGCAATCTCGGCCTGCCGGTTCCGCCGGGCCTGACGATCGTCAGCGACGTCTGCACCTTCTATTACAAGAACGGCCGCAAGATTCCCGAAGAGCTGAAGCCGCAGGTCATGCGGGGTTTGCAGCGGATGCAGGCCATTACCGGACGCAGGTTCGGCGATACCGCGCGGCCGCTGCTGGTTTCCGTGCGTTCCGGCGGCCGTGCCTCGATGCCGGGCATGATGGATACCGTCCTCAATCTCGGCCTCAACGACGCCACGGTGCAGGCTCTCGGCCATGATGCCGGCGACGCTCGTTTTGCCTGGGACAGCTACCGCCGCTTCATCCAGATGTATGCCGATGTCGTCATGGGCCTCGACAACGAGGTCTTCGAAGAGATTCTGGAGGATGAAAAGGCGCGGTTCGGCCATGAGTTCGATACAGATCTCACCGCCGTCGAATGGCAGCACGTCGTCTCGATCTACAAGAGCGTCATCGAGGAAGAGTTGGGCGAAGCCTTTCCGCAGGAGCCGGAGGTTCAGCTCTGGGGCGCTGTCGGTGCCGTTTTTGCCAGCTGGATGAATGCGCGCGCCGTCACCTATCGCCAATTGCACAATATTCCCGAGGCATGGGGAACCGCCGTCAACATTCAGGCGATGGTGTTCGGCAATCTCGGCAATTCGTCCGCGACAGGCGTTGCTTTTACGCGCAATCCATCGACGGGGGAGAAGGAGCTTTACGGCGAATTCCTCGTCAATGCGCAGGGCGAAGATGTCGTTGCCGGCATCCGCACGCCGCAAAGCATCACGGAAGTCGCCCGCATCGCCTCCGGCTATGAAAAGCCGTCGATGGAAAAGCTGATGCCGGAAGCCTTTGCCGAGTTCCGCAGCATCTGCGCGCAGCTGGAAGCGCATTACCGCGACGTGCAGGATCTGGAGTTCACCATCGAGCGCGGCAAGCTCTGGATGCTGCAGACCCGCAATGCCAAGCGTACCACCAAGGCGGCGATGAAGATCGCCGTCGACATGGTCGACGAGGGGCTGATTACCGAGGATGAGGCGGTTTCCCGCATCGATCCGACGTCGCTGGATCAGCTTCTGCATCCGACGATCGATCCGCGCGTCCCTCGCGAGGTCATCGGCTCCGGTCTCCCAGCATCGCCGGGTGCGGCGACGGGCGAAATCGTGTTCACCGCAGAAGAGGCGATCGTTGCCGAGGAAGAAGGCCGCAAGGCTATTCTCGTACGGATCGAGACGAGCCCTGAAGATATTCATGGCATGCATGCCGCCGAGGCGATCCTGACCACCCGCGGCGGCATGACGAGCCACGCGGCCGTCGTTGCCCGCGGCATGGGCATTCCCTGCGTCGTCGGCGCCGGCACCATGCGCATCGACATTCGCAACGAAAAGCTGATCGGCATCGGCGTCACCTTGAAGAAGGGCGACATCGTCACGATAGACGGATCTACCGGCCAGGTGCTGAAGGGCGAAGTGCCCATGATCCAGCCGGAGCTTTCGGGCGATTTCGGGCGCATCATGGCCTGGGCAGACCGCTCGCGCCGCATGACGGTGCGCACCAATGCCGACACGCCTGCCGATGCACGGGCTGCTCGCTCTTTCGGCGCCGAGGGCATCGGCCTTTGCCGCACCGAGCACATGTTCTTCGAAGGCGACCGTATCCATGTGATGCGCGAGATGATCCTTGCGGAGGACGAAGCGGGGCGCCGTGCCGCCCTTGCCAAACTCATGCCAATGCAGCGGCTCGATTTCACCGGCCTGTTCACCATCATGCATGGCCTGCCGGTGACGATCCGCCTGCTCGATCCGCCGCTGCACGAATTCCTGCCGAAGACGGATGAGGAGATTGCCGAAGTGGCCGGGATCATGGGCATGGAGCCGGCTGCGCTGCGCCAGCGGGTCGATGCGCTGCACGAGTTCAATCCCATGCTCGGCCATCGCGGCTGCCGGTTGGCGATTTCCTATCCGGAGATCGTCGAAATGCAGGCACGCGCGATTTTCGAGGCCGCGGTTCTCGCTGCGCGCGAAACAGGCGCGGCGGTCGTGCCGGAAATCATGGTGCCGCTGGTCGGCCTGCGCTCGGAGCTGGATTACGTCAAGGCCCGCATCGACGAGGTGGCGCGCGCCGTGATGACCGAAGCGAAGATGAAGATCGACTATCTCGTCGGCACGATGATCGAGCTACCGCGCGCGGCCTTGCGCGCCCACATCATCGCTGAGGCTGCCGAGTTTTTCTCCTTCGGCACGAACGACCTGACCCAGACGACATTCGGCATGTCACGCGACGATGCCGCCGCCTTCATTCCGACCTATCAGCGCAAGGGCATCATCGAGCATGACCCCTTTATTTCGCTCGATTTCGATGGGGTCGGTGAACTCATCCGTATCGCGTCGGAGCGTGGCCGCCGCACGCGCAACGACATGAAGCTCGGCATCTGCGGCGAGCATGGCGGCGACCCCGCCTCGATTCACTTTTGCGAGGATATCGGGCTGGACTACGTGTCCTGTTCGCCGTTCCGTGTGCCGATAGCGCGGCTTGCGGCGGCGCAGGCGGCGATCAAAGGGCGGGCTTGATTTTCCAAATCTGGATGTTCGTGGATCAGTGGCGCCAGTAGCCGCGATGATAGTAATATCCAGGACCGCCAACGACGATGGTTGGACCCCAGAAGAAATCATCGTTGCTTTCCATGAAAGCTCGCTGATCCGCGCGTCGGCTAAGATCCTGATTCATCAGGCAATTGGCAAAATTCTGACTGCCTGGCTTGAAGCCATAGCCACTGCATCTGGACTCGTCGGCTGCTCGAATTTGCTCGGCCGTCTGGCAGGAGGAAAGCGCAAGCATGATGGCGAGGAGAGATAGTACGGAAGCTGCGATACGCATGACATGTTATCCTGAATGCGGATTTACAGGCAAAAACTATAGCGCCGCGCGTGGTGGCGCGAAAGGCGTATTCCGCCGCAGGCAGGGTTGCTTACGCCGCTTCCCTCGGCTTTGCCGGCATCCGCTGCAAGAGATCGACGAAGGCATCGGCGAAGCGCAGCAGGTGCTCGGTCTCCCCGTCGGGTTGCAGGAGGCGGATTTCCGCGCCATCTTCGTCCAGCGCGGCAAAGAGGGTGCGCATCGTCGCGTCTCCTTCCGGAATTCGCAGCACCGCCAATCTGCGGCAATCCGGTATCAGCCCTTCAGCCGGCAGATCGAACAGGAAATCGCCCTGTACGGCCGAAGCCGCCTTGCGCACGGCTTCGCAGAAGCCGGGCTCGCCACCGGAAAAACCCTCGAGCGAAAGCTCCAGTTCCAGCAGTTCCAGCGGCAGAAACGGGTCGCTCGCTTCGGCTCCGGTAATCGTTGCTCCCGGCAGCGACTGGGCCGCGACGTCTTGAGAAAGCATCGGTTCCATCTCATCAAGTCCTTTCACAGCCTCGATAAAACGCTAAAGAATGGCCTTTTTTAGGAATTTAAGCAAGTGCTCACGTTTTTGGTCTAGGCGTTACTGGTTTGAGCTTCGACAAAACATTGGACGACGATGCCGTGACATTCGATTTATTTTCGGCATTTCTTGATCTAAACATAAGTCGCTTTCCGGGATTCGGTGCATCCGGCTTCCGATCCGACGCGCCGACGAGCCCTTGATGACCATTCGTTTCGACCGTCCTGTTTCACATGCCGCCCGTGCCGCGCGTTTGATCGCTTCATTTGCATTGGTGCTCTGTGGCGTGACGCTGATCGGCCACCGTTTTGCGCCGCTGGAAACGCCTTATTTCGTCCTGCTGCTACTGATTTCTGCCGGCTGCGCGATCCTGGCGGTGCTACTGGCGCTGGTCGGTTTGGCCCAACTATGGCAGAGCGCTGCCATTGGCGGCGTCTCCGCCGTCAAGGCGGTTGTCTATGCCGCTCTGCCGCTCGCCATTCTAGGCCTCGGCACCGAGCGCTACTGGACGCGCCCGCATATTTATGAGATTTCGACCGACCTCAACGATCCGCCGGAATGGCTGACGACCCCGGATGCGCGGCAACTGTGGCTGCCGCCGCGCCATCTAGTGACGCAGCAGGAACGCGAGGCGCAGTTCGAGGCCTATCCCGCCTTGATCAGCCGTCGTTACGAGGGTGCGTCCGACCGCGTGTTGGAAGCGGTGCGCAAGGTCGCGCATGATCGCCACATCACCATCATCAAGGCTGAAGGCGCCGATGTCGCGGATCCGAACGGCAACGTGAAGCCGAAACGCCGTACACGCCCGCAGACCGCCAATCCGGCGCAGGACGGCAGCGCCGCCGGTGATGTGCCCGCCATTGTTCCCGTGCCGACCCCGCGTCCCTTCCGCGATGGAGTTGCGGAACTCATCCGCCAGAATACCGACGTCATCCTGCAGGGTGAAACGCGAACCCGCATTTTCGGCCTGCCATGCGATATATTGATCCGCATTCGCGAGGAGGCGGAAACGACGCTCGTCGATATTCGCGTCGCCTCCCGCTACGGCCAGGATGATCTCGGCGTCAGCGCCGATCTGGCCGATGACTATTTAAAGGCACTGGATGCGGAACTGCTCGGCATTGCCGGAAGCTGAGTTTCCCAATCTCTCCTTCTCCCCTCGGGGAGAAGGTGGCCCGAAGGGTCGGATGAGGGGGCTTGCCGCTTTGGATGCGGGAATTTTCGTGCTCTTGACACCCCCTCACCCTGCCCTCTCCCCGAGGGGAGAGGGGGAACCGTGCCCGCCATCAAACTTCTGAAATCGCGGATAATCACCCGTCTCAGCTCACACAGGACGATAGGCGCCCAGGAGCGCCGGCGGTCCATCGGTTTCCACCTGACCCTTCTCGATCAGGTCTTCCAGGTGTGCCAGCACCGAAAGGGCGGCTGCGCCATGCAGGCGCGGGTCCGTATCGCGATAGATGGCTTTCACCATGTCCGGGATCAGCCGGTCGCCGGCCTTGATGCGCTCCAGCACGGCGCGCTCGCGCATGCGGCGGTGGGTTCTGAGGCCGCGCATGAAGGAGGCTGGCTCCTTTACCGGACCGCCGTGACCGGGCAGAAACAACCGGTCGTCGCGTGCAAGAAGACGTTCCAGCGAGGTCATATAATCCGCCATCGAACCATCCGGCGGCGCGACGATCGAGGTCGCCCAGGCCATGACATGGTCGGCCGAAAAGACGATGCCGGTGCCGTCGAGTGCGAAGCAGGCGTGGTTGGCCGTATGGCCCGGCGTCAGCAGCGCCGTCAGCTGCCAGCCGTCTCCGGCGACGCTTTGACCATCGGCAAGCACGATGTCAGGCCGAAACTCCATGTCGGAGCTTTCGGCAAAAGGATTAACCTCGCCCTGATGGAGCGGGCGCGCAGCACGGTGCGGCCCTTCGCCGACGGTCAGCGCCCCCGTTGCCTCCTTCAATCGCTTGGCCAGCGGCGAGTGATCGCGATGGGTGTGGCTGACGAAGATATGCGTGACCTCGCGCCCCTTCAGCGCCGCCATCAGGGCAGCGAAATGCTCGTCATTCTCCGGACCGGGATCGATGACGGCGACGGAAGGGCCGCCGACGATGTAGCTGTTGGTGCCGTGGAACGTGAAGGCGCTGGGATTGTTGACCGTCATCCGCTCGATACCGGGCGCAATGGGAACGGCCCGGCCATAGGCGGGTTCGAAGGCGAGGTCGAAGTCAGGCGTACTCATGATTGTTTGTATTCGATTTCGATAAAGGACATCGGCTCGGTGCCGGCATTGACGACATTGTGCTCGGCGCCTGCCTCACGCCGATAGGCGGCACCCTTGGCGATATCGACCCGCCTGTCGCCGCCCGGCTCCTCCAGCAGAAACTGGCAATCGGTCATCGGCACCACGACATAGCCGAGGCCATGGACATGATGCCCGGTATCGGCGCCCGGCTCGAAATCCCAGCGCGTGATGCGGCAAACCGCGTCATCGAGAAGCACGGTAGGCACAGCCGGAGGGCGGGCGCGAAACTGGCTCATCAAGCCTCCTTATTTGGAATGCAGTGCAACAAGACCTATCATAGCCGCCTGGAAAGCACACAGAAATATGCGTCCGTGCATCACTTAGTCATTGTAGCGCGATGCGACCTTTGCTAATCAGACGCCGGTTTGGCTGGCATGACAGCCATTTCCCATGTTGGGGCGTCGCCAAGCGGTAAGGCACCGGTTTTTGGTACCGGCATTCCCAGGTTCGAATCCTGGCGCCCCAGCCACATCCTATCCTCTTTGTACTGAGACAGTGGTCGCTAGGTGCGCGACTCCAAACGCAACGGGCGACCTTTCAGGCCGCCCGTTTATATTGTCTCGGGATGAAGCTTTTGGCCTTAGTCCGCTTGTTCAGCTTTTGCAGTCTTTTCCGGCGGAGCCAGAAGCTCGGCGCAATAGGACGAACCGCTGACGCCAGGCTGGTCGCCGAGAATCTTGACCGAGCGGATTTCGTAGCTCTGGTTGGTGACGATGTCGGCCTTGCAGCTGAGGGAGCGCTTGCCGGCTTTCTTGCCTTCCTTGTTGACGACGGTGACGTTCTTGTAGCCGCCACGCCAAGTGTAGACGCGATTGCCGCCTTCGTCGCGGTCGGAGAGCGGCGGTCCGTAAGCCGCGAAGAAGCGGCCTGCAGACTGGCCCTGCCAGCGATCCTGAACGGGGTTCTTCGCAAGCAGCGGCAGGGCTGCTGTCGTTGTTGTCGTCGTGGTGCTGCAACCGGCCAGCGCCAGCAACAGTCCAGCCGCGGTGATCATGCGGATATTCATCGTGTCGTCCTTGAGCTTCTGTCACGCAAAGGTCGCGGAAAAGCCGCGCTGTCCCACGACATTTCCACCTGTCCCGCTTAGGGCTTTAGCGCCAAAGCCGGCAAAAGAAAATTCCTATCATTGTGTACAAACGGGATTTTACTTGATCTGTTGCGTCTTTTGCACGCCGGCATTTTCGGCCGCTGTTTCCTGCCGATTTTCTAGGCAGATGCGGGTGTAATTTTTTCGTCAAAAATCAAAGGGTTTTTTGAGATTGGTGCTTGTGCATCAAAAATGGCTGGTCTATAGAAGCGCCGCTGGTCACGGAGTGTAGCGCAGTCTGGTAGCGCACCACGTTCGGGACGTGGGGGTCGAGTGTTCGAATCACTCCACTCCGACCAGCTTAAAATACTGATCCTGTTCCCGAAAAATCCCCCGTTTAAGAATACTGTCTGGCTGGCTTGCGCAAGGCCGGAGTGGTTCCGCTAATATCGTCGCGGCATTTCTATTACGCCGTCCCGCTCCCCGCTGCGGGCCGTATGGAGTTTTGCTACAATTCTTCTGGTGCCCGTCGGCCGTTTCCCCACTCCATCGGCTCACATCCAAACCACGTCTTAGATATGCTTTTGCAAAACCGGCTCTTTTTGTCGCCCGAAGCACCATGTACAAGGAAGAGGGACGTGCATCCGACTCAGGGCGAGAGTTCGGCTGGCAGGTGTTGGAGCGGAGTAACGGAATGGATCTTGTGGACGGGGTGGCCAGATTGGTTGGGGAGACGATCATGGGGTGGCGCCGGCGTAACGATGCTTTGCGCGGTGATGCTGTCGGAAAGAGATCGGGAATCGCAACCTTCTTTGGGGTGCCGGCGTTGAGCGCCGCATTTCTTCTGGGTTCCGGCGGTAGTGCCCTGCGCGCCGGCGATTGCGGCAATGTCGCCGGGCCGGGACTGGATTGGAGTGGCTGCAGCAAGGCCAATATCATGCTGCAGAGCAGCGACCTGAAAGGCGCCAATCTGGCCGGCGCGCATTTCGACAGCACTGATCTCAGCGACACCAACCTGACCTCGGCCAACCTCGAAAAGGCTACCCTCGTGCGTGCCTGGCTGAAGAATGCCAAGGCCGATGGCGCCAACTTCGCCAAGATCGAGGCATACCGCTCCGATTTCAGCAACGCTAATGCCAACGGCGCGTCCTTTGCCAATGCCGAATTGCAGCGGGCCGAATTTGCCGGCGCACAGCTGAAGAACGCTGATTTTCAGAAAGCGGAACTCGGCCGCGCCGATTTCGACAAGGCCGTACTGACGGGGGCGAATTTCTCCTTCGCCAATCTCTCGCGCGCGACCTTGAACGGTGCGGTGATGGACGGATCGACCTCCTTCAGCGGCGCCTTCATGTATCTGACGCGCATCGAGGGTCTCGATCTGTCGAACGCAAGCGGTCTGCAGCAGGCCCAGATCAATCTGGCTTGCGGGGACAATACGACCATATTGCCGTCTTGGCTGAAGGCGCCGTCCAGCTGGCCTTGCCCTCCCGACGATAAGGACTGATAGTCTCTCCAGGACGGAACTTTGAAAGACCAAGTCAATGTTTGCAGAAAAAGCGGTCCAGCACGACAGCAAATCCGAATTCTATCGAGAACTTGCGGATCAGCTGAAGGCCTTGCTTGACGGTGAGCACGATTGGATTGCCAACGCGGCCAATACTTCTGCATTGATCTACCAGATGCTGCCGGACCTCAATTGGGCGGGCTTCTATTTCCTTCAGCGGGAAGACGAGCTTGTGCTGGGGCCGTTCCAGGGCAAGCCAGCCTGCGTCCGCATTGCCGTCGGTCGCGGCGTCTGCGGTACGGCGGTCGAAAGGGCGCAGTCGATCCTCGTCGAGGACGTGCATGCCTTTCCCGGTCACATTGCCTGCGATGCGGCCTCGCGCTCGGAGCTGGTCGTGCCGCTCCTTCGCAATGGAAAGGTCTTCGGCGTCATCGATCTCGACAGCCCGCTTCCCGGCCGCTTTGATGGTGACGATCAGGCCGGCATCGAGGCGCTTGCCGCGATTTATGCTGCCTCAAGCGAAGCGAATAGGTAAAGCGCGGGAAGGGTGAGGCGTCACGCCGTCGTGATCGATATGGCAAATAGATCATGCGATGCCTATATTGGCTCTGCAACCACTCCCTTAGCGCTGATCGAGCTTATTCCGGCCTTCTCCAGTCCTCATTGAGGGCGTCAGGCCAAGCTCGGAAGGCGTGCCAAGGGGCAAGGAGAACAACAATGGGCAAATACAGCAAGACGGCAGAGGCCATCGCCAAGCTTACCCCTGAGCAGTATCGCGTGACGCAGCAGAGCGGCACAGAACGTCCTGGCTCCGGTGAATATCTCTACAACAAGCAATCCGGCATTTATGTCGACATCGTCTCCGGCGAGCCGCTTTTTGCCTCGGCCGACAAGTTCGATTCCGGCTGCGGCTGGCCGAGCTTTACCAAACCGATCGAACCCGCCAATGTCAGCGAATTGACCGACAAGTCGCATGGCATGATCCGCGTCGAAGTACGCTCGGCCAATGGCGATAGCCACCTGGGCCATGTTTTCCCGGATGGGCCGATCGATCGCGGCGGCCTGCGCTATTGCATCAATTCCGCCTCGCTCCGCTTCGTGCCGCGTGACCGCATGGAGGCAGAGGGCTATGGTGCCTATATCGATCAAGTGGAGGATGTAAGATGACAACGGAACGTGCAGTTCTCGCCGGCGGTTGCTTCTGGGGTATGCAGGATCTCATCCGCCGTTACAATGGCGTCATCTCGACGCGCGTCGGCTACAGCGGCGGCGATGTCCGCAACGCCACCTATCGCAACCATGGCACCCATGCCGAGGCGATCGAGATCATTTTCGATCCGCAGAAGATCAGCTATCGCGATCTGCTGGAGTTCTTCTTCCAGATCCATGATCCCTCCACGCGCAACCGCCAGGGAAACGATGTCGGCTTGAGTTACCGCTCGGCGATCTTCTACACCAGCGAAGAGCAGAAGCAGGTTGCGCTGGATACCATCGCTGATGTCGACGCTTCCGGCCTGTGGCCTGGCAAGGTCGTCACCGAGGTCGCACCAGTCGGCGACTTTTGGCAGGCAGAGCCGGAGCACCAGGATTATCTGGAGCGCTATCCGAACGGCTATACCTGCCATTTTGTCCGGCCGGGCTGGAAACTGCCCCGCCGGCAGGCCGACGCAGCACAGCGCGCGGCCTCATGATGAAAGGATCGGCCGGTACTGACCGGCTGAACCTCTATCTCGGCACATGGGAGGTGAAGCGGCGAATCCTCGATCGCTTCAACTGCTCCCTGCTCACATTCGAAGGGCAGGCGTTTGTCACGCCTGTCCAGTTCGAGGAGCACGGTGAGACGCGAAGCGATCACGCAACACTGAGAAGTAGCCGCACATATCGGCTCGATGACGCGTACGACCATCTCGTCGTGCGCTTCCCCAATCTTTCGGAATTCATTCGCATCGGAGACAGTGCTTCGCAGCGCGTCACCCATCATTGCGGTCCTGATCTCTATCGGGGCCATCTGTTCTTTCGCTCGCCGGATGCTTGGGCGGAGGTGTGGCATGTGCGCGGGCCTAGAAAAAACTATCTGAGCCTCGCGCACTACCGGCGCGTTTAACCTGAACCTGTCTCCCGAATGAGAGACGGCGTTAGCGTGCCTGGCGCCATGCTCGAACGGCCTTTGCCAGGTCTTCCAGCGTACGAACCGAGGTCGGCCAGTCGATACAGCCATCGGTGATACTCTGGCCATAGACCAGCGGCTTGCCCGGCACGAGATCCTGGCGGCCGGCCACCAGATTGCTCTCCATCATCATGCCCTTGATCCGCCGGTCGCCGGCTGCAACCTGCTCGGCGACTGACGTGACGACGAGCGGCTGGTTTTCCGGATTCTTGCTGCTGTTGGCATGGCTGGCATCGATGATGATGCGCGGCTCGAGCCCGACCTTGAGGGATTGTTCCGCCGTTGCCTGCACGCTTGCGGCATCATAATTGGGCTCTTTGCCGCCGCGCAAGATGATATGGCAGTCCTCATTGCCGCGGGTCGAGGCGATCGCAGCAAGACCTTCCTTGGTCACGGCGGGGAAGTGATGCGGCTGTGATGCTGCGACGATCGCGTCGAGCGCGATGCGCACATCGCCATTCGTGCCATTCTTGAAACCGACGGGGCAGGAGAGGCCGGATGCCAGCTGACGATGCACCTGGCTCTCCGTTGTCCTCGCGCCGATCGCCCCCCAGCTCACCAGATCGGAAATATATTGCGGCGTGATCGTATCGAGATATTCGCAGCCTGCCGGCAAGCCGATCTCGTTGACATCGAACAGCAGCTTGCGGGCAATGCGCAGACCTTCTTCGATGCGATAGCTGCCGTCGAGATGCGGGTCGTTGATCAGGCCCTTCCAGCCCACCGTCGTGCGCGGTTTCTCGAAATAGACGCGCATGATGATTTCGAGATCGTCGGCGAAGCGATCCCGCTGTTCTTTCAGTCGCGCCGCGTAATCGAGCGCTGCGGCCGGATCGTGGATGGAGCAGGGGCCGATGACGACGATCAGCCGGTCGTCTTCATCACGCAGAATGTTGTGAACGGCGTTGCGCGCGCCGGTAACGGTCGCCGTCACGGCTTCGTCGCGAGGGATTTCGTTAATGATCCGAGAGGGCGGCGTCAGCGCCGTGATCTCGACAATGCGCAAGTCGTCGGTGGAATTCAACACGGTATCGGTTCCTTTTGGGGTCATACCGTGGCGACAAAAAAGCCGCCAGGTAGACTAGCGGCTGGTTCGGGTCTTTTGCTGTCGTGTCTCTTCTAACTACGCACAGGCCCGCCTCCGCTGAGAGCAGCGGTACGAATAAAATCGCGAGGCATATGCGAAGGTCAAAGACATGGGTCGTCTCTACGATAAAAAATGCCTGATGTCGATGAGGGAGAATGAGAATTGAGAGGGCAGCGTCAAGACGCCTTCATTCGGGAACGAAATGCCTGTCTGCCCGCTCCCGCACCCTTCTCGCCGAAGCCCCGGTAAGTTAATCCCCAGGCTCGCCGGAGAGAAATAACGAACCCCTAGCTCGGAAGGATCGGCCCGACTTCGCTGGAAGTCAGGCCGATCCCCATCCGATCAGGGGTCAAGTCAGATCAGATCTCGTAAACGAGCTATTAGAAGCTGCGCTGGAAGCGGAGAACGCCAGCCCACTGGTCCTGATTGATGGAGTCCCAGTTGGTGTAGGAAACTTCCGGCGTGATCTGGAGGTTCTTGACCGGGTTCCACTTGACGTTTGCCGTCGCTGCGAAGATCTTCGAGTCGGTGTAGGCAACCTGAGCGTTAGCCTGCAGCTTTTCGTTGATCGGAACGGTGACGCCGCCCCAAACAGCCCAGTCGCCCCAGCCGATATTCTTGGCAGGGCCGGCACCGTTGGCGTTTGCGTACTTGTTCAGCTTGTCGCCATCGGTGTTCCAGCCGCCCATCAAGAAGGCCTTGAAGACGCCGAAGTCGGCATCGACGCGAGCCTTGATGGCGCCTTCTTCGACGATCGAGTCGTAACCGCCGACGATCTTGAAGCCGAAGTTGCCAGCCTTGTAACCAGCACCGGCAACAACGTCAGGGATGTAGTGGTTGGTGCTGTCTTCGCCGTTGACGCCCTTAGCGCCCGAACCGGAATTGCTGTCTTCAACCGAGACCACAGCCGTGAAGCCGTTGCCGGCGTCGTAGTTGTAGGTCAACTGGTTGAGTTCGTACGGGCCGTCATTGACCACGTCGTCGTTGATGACGCCGCCAGCGTAACCGATGTACGAGTTGTACTGGGAGTCAGCCTTACCGACGAGGAAACCGCCGAGGCTGATGTTTGCGAACAGCAGCTTCGTGGTGGTCGCGCCGCCATCCTGCCAGTCGAAGCGGATGACCGTGTTGGTCTTCAGCGGACCGTATTCAGTGTCGGTTGCCGTGTCGAGGCTCAGATGAGCACGCGTGTGCCACAGCGTACCGTTATGGCTGTCCGGGTTGTAGGCATCGTACCACTTGCCTTCGGTACGGACATAACCGCCGATCTTGAGGCAGGTTTCCGAGCCCGGGATGAAGAAGTAGCCAGCGCCATATGCGTCGCAGATGCGAACGTATTCCAGCGGCTCGGGCTCAGCAGCGACGATCGCGTCGGCTGCGTGAGCGCCAGAAACTGCTGCCAGGGCAGCAGCGGAGCCGAGAAGAAGGCTCTTGATGTTCATAAAAACTCCAATCCAATATAGATTGGGCATAGGCTATCGCGCCGAAAATCGACGTGCCCTTACCCTATCCCTGTTTAAAACCCCGACTCGGGAGAAACGGGCCCCACCCGCTTCTGGTCGCTATTAAAAGCGATTTCCTGCAAAGTTATATGATATATTTTTCTCGGGATGACTTTTTCGTGAAATTTAAGTTTCAGTTGCAAGAAAGCAACATTCAAGCACAAACATAATAAGAGCAGCATAATATTGGCTGCGTAATAGTCACTTCGAGGTACGATAGAAGGCTGTGTCCTCTTCGAATATTATTTTATGATAACATTATTTGATAATATTGCCGGCGTCCGGATATTCGAGCGCAATTGTCAATTTGACCGCCGGAGCATTACCGCCACGAGGCATATGCTCGCGATTGATATTGCGTTTCCCGTGCCGGCAGTATCAGGCGGGTCGCTTGGAAGCTGAGGTAAGGAGCTTGCTCAGCATTGAGCCGATCATGATGCCCCAAAGCCCGCTGGTCATGCCAACGATAATGTCTAGCGTCGAACCAAAATTCCCGTTCGCCAGGAGATGCGAAACGGAAAGCGCCAGTACGCTACCGATCATCAAAAGGCAGGTGAAAGAGGGGGATTGCGGATAAGCGAGGCGGGCCAGCATGCCTGCGACACAGAGTGCGGCGGCGCGAAAAATGTCGAACGGATTGCCGAATGCGGCCTGCCAATTGAAATGTGCGAGCGTCACGCCGACGAGCGCCGCTATATAGGTCCAGGCAATAATCTTCAAAAACCGGTCTGATATCATGCGGATATGATATAGCAGCGGCGGATATAAACGCCAGCCGGGCGCTGCCCAGGGGAGCGTTTGTAGATGGATACGGCGCGCACATTTTATGTGGCCTCGAAACATTCTGTTGCAGCGTGGCAGGTTTTTCAGCTTTCGATCGGCCTTCTTGTTATGCCGGGTTGGGGCGGACTGACCGAGTAATTTTCCGGTCAGCCGCCAACATTGCTTAGGCGTTCGATACGCTCATCGTATCCTCTTCCTCTCCCGGTTGTTCGGCATCTTCTGCGACGGCGCTTGCCGACGATCGGCCGAGGAAGGAGAAGACGACGACGGCCGTCAGAACGGTAATGCCGGTCAGGAGCCAGAGCAGCGTGCTGAAGGCGTCGCCATACCCCTGGATGAGAGCGTCGCGTCCTATTGCCGGAATACTCGATGCTGCGGCGGCCAAATTGCCTGTCACGAGCTGCTGCGCAGCGCTCGCGGCGTACGTACCTGACGATGTGCTTAGGTTCGACTGGATAAAGGCGGAGAGAACGGCGCTGACGATGGCAAGCGCGACTCCTTCGCCGGCGACGCGGGTGGTGCTGAAAATGCCGGTTGCCATGCCGGCTCGCTCCTTGGGAACAACGCTGACGGCGAGCCCATCCATCAAGCCCCAGGGCAGGCTGATGCCGACGCCGATCGTCAGCAGCGGGCCGATGAGGACAAATGGAGCCGAGCCTGCTGCAAAATGGCTGAGCCAGAAAAGGCCTGCCGCCGAGATGATGAGGCCGGTGCCGCAGATCGTTGCGGGGCTGAACCAGCGGGTGAGAAGTCCTGCAACGATCGGCAGGATGAGCAGCGGTGCCGACAGCGCGACCATCATCCGCCCGGCGGCGATCTCGCTCATGCCCTCGATGCCGACGAACCGCACGGGCAGCAGGATCAGCAAAACGACGAAGGCATAGGCGGGCGCTGCCGCCAGAAGCTGTACGCCGACGAAGCGCGGATAGCGAAAGAGGCTGAGATCCAGCATGGGCCGTTTCACGACGCGCTCGACGATGCCGAAAGCAAGGAAGAACAGTGCTGCGCCGGCCAGCAGGGCGAGGACGAGCGGATCGCTCCAGCCGGTTTCCGGCGCGCGCAGCACGCCATAGGTGAAGAGCGTCAAGGCAAGCGTGAAGCTCAGTGCGCCCGGCCAATCCAGCCCCGCCGCGTCGGGATCTTTGGATTCGCGCAGGAAGCAGGCGCCGAGGCCAAGAGCGAGCAACGCGAGGGCGACCACGAGAATGAAGATGGACGGCCAGCCGAAGGCATCGATCATCAGGCCGGACGCGATTGGCCCGAAGGCGAGACCGACGCCGAAGCTGGAGCCGACGATGCTGAAAGCACGCATCCGCGCCGTGGCGTCGAACTCCTGCGCCAGCGAGGCCATGCCGCCGGAAAAAGCGGCGGCTGCGCCAAGGCCCTGCAGTGCCCGCAATACATCGAACCAGACGATGTTGCCGGCTAGCGCCAAGCCGGCTGAGAAGAGCGCGAAGCAGCCGACGCCAGCCAGGAAGATACGCCGTCGGCCAAAGCTGTCTGCCAGCGCGCCGGATGCCATCAGGCAGCTGCCGAAGGTCAGCATAAAGGCGTTGGTGACCCAATTGAGTGCGATCGGGCTGCCGCCGAGCGTGCGGCTGATGGCCGGTAAGGCAACAGCGGGGCCGGTGAATGTCAGCGGCATCGCCGCTGCAGCGCAGCAGACGGCGACAAGGACGAAGAATTTCTCGGTCGGACTTGCGACCTTTGTCTGGGGAGAAGTCATCGGATTACCGTGAGGTTTGAGCAAAGGGGAAGTGGCGGGCAATCCTGGGAGTGGTGCTGGCCAAAGGCCGGCGCCCGCGCGCTTCAAATGACTCGGGCAGGATATATTTGCTGTAATCGGATGATAATTGCGTTAGTTTTCCATATATACCGGAATAAAACTCTCGAATGGAATGCGCGCATGGATCGTTTGAGCGGCCTGACGGCCTTTGTTCGCACTGCGGATCTCGGCAGCTTTGCCGCTGCTGGACGCGTGCTCGACCTTTCGGCATCCGCCGTCGGCAAGGCGGTCAGCAATCTGGAGCATCAGCTTGGCGTCCGGCTGCTGCAGCGCTCCACACGCAGCATCCGGCTGACGGAGGAGGGGCGTCTCTTTCACGAACGCTGCCGGCGGGTGCTCGACGATCTCGAGGATGCGCAGGCCTCGCTTGCGCAGGCGGTTGCCGTGCCACGCGGGCGTTTGCGCGTCAGTGTGCCGATCGTCAGCTATCACTTCCTCTTGCCCGTCGTGCCGGAATTCGTGGCCCGTTATCCCGAGGTTGAGCTCGACATCGATTTCAACGACCGTATCGTCGATATGATCGAGGAGGGGGTTGATGTTGCGATCCGCAGCGGCGACCTGCCGGATTCCCGGCTGATATCGCGCACCTTGCGTCCGTTTCAGATGTTGCTCTGCGCCGCGCCCAGCTATCTCGAACGCTTCGGTATTCCCGGTTGCCCGCGTGATCTCAACGAGCATCTGGCTGTCAGGTTTCGCTTTCCCAACAGCGGCAAGCTGCAGGATTGGCCGCTGACGATGCCCGAAGGCGAGCCGGATCTGCGCATGCGAACGGCCTTCTCCTGCAACAATATGGAGGCGGTGCGCGGCGCGACCGTTGCCGGCCTCGGCATCGGCTGCATGCCGGATTTCCTCGTGCGCAGTACGCTTGCGGAAGGAAAGCTCAGAACCGTTCTCGATGATTTTATCGACGAACCCGGCCATTTTCATCTGCTTTGGCCGTCCAATCGCCATATGTCGCCCAAGGTTCGGGTTTTTGTCGATTTTCTGAGCGAGCGGTTGTTTGCAAGGAGCTGTGATGATTTGCCGGCGACGACCGCTGCCTGAGACACAGATCATCGTATCGGCTTGAGGTCCGCGTGCCTGCCAAGCGAGATAATTTCAGAATTGCTCGGGAGGCAGTTGTCGCGGGAGCTCGAGTTTGCGACGGTGTTTGCTCATATGCAGACTTGCCGCACGATCGGTCTGCAATCGCTAACTTTGGAAATCACGATGAGCCGCTTCTGGAGCCCTATTGTTCATTCCTTGATCCCCTATGTCGCCGGCGAGCAGCCGGCCACCGGCGGAATAATCAAGCTCAACACCAATGAGAGCCCTTACGGTCCTTCACCGCTTGCCCTGGAGGCGATCTCGAAGGCTACATCCGACACACTGCGGCTCTATCCGGATCCAACGGCGCGGGAGTTGCGTGTTACAATCGCCGAGAGTTTCGGGCTCGACAAGGACGAGGTCTTCGTCGGCAATGGATCGGACGAGGTTTTGGCCCACACGTTCCAGGCGCTGCTGAACCATGATGAGCCCTTGCTTTTCCCCGACATCAGCTACAGCTTCTATCCGACCTATTGCCGCCTCTTCGGCGTGGCGTACCGGCAAGTTCCGGTCGATGCCGAAATGCGGGTCCGCCTCGAGGATTATCGCCAGCCCTGCGGTGCAATCATTCTGCCCAATCCCAATGCGCCGACAGGCATCGGCCTACCTCTGACTGATATTAAAACTCTTCTTAGGGATCATCCCGATCAGGTCGTCGTCATCGACGAGGCCTATGTCGATTTCGGCGGCGAGAGCGCGGTTCCACTTGTCCGGACATATCCGAACCTCTTGGTAATTCAGACCCTGTCGAAGTCGCGCGGGCTTGCCGGCCTGCGTGTCGGCTTCGCTGTCGGGCAACGGCCGCTGATCGAGGCACTGGAAAGGGTCAAGGACAGCTTCAATTCCTATCCTCTCGATCGGCTTGCGCAGGCAGGTGCGGTAGCGGCCTGGAAGGATCGGGACTGGTTCGAACGCCATCGCGCCATGATCATCGCCAGCCGGGAACGGCTGGCCGCCGAACTCGGAGATCTGGGCTTTCACGTTCTGCCCTCATCCGCCAATTTTCTGTTCGCGCGGCATCCGAGCAGGCCGGGTGTGGAACTGGCGGCAGAGCTTCGGAGCAGGAACATTCTGGTAAGACGGTTTTCCGCCGAGCGTATCGACGACTTCCTGCGCATCACGATTGGAACGGATGAGGAGTGCGACCGCCTGGTGGCGGCTCTCGGCGAGATATTGCAGTGACACTGGCAGCTCGAAGGATTGCTTCAAGACGGTCAAAAAAGAACGAGTGGCCTCTACCGTGGCCGCAATGGTGCCACTAAGCAGCAAATGAAAAAGGCGGCGGAGCCGAGCCCGCCGCCTTTCTTTTCAGATGCAATAGCGATCAGATGTCGCTTGCGGCGTTCGCCCAGATTTCCGCGGCCTGTGCTGCGGTCACCCGACGCACATCCGTTTCATCGCGGCGGCTGGCGAAGAGTTCGCTTGCCATGATCTGCTCGGCGAGATCGGCGGGCAGGGACAGGAGAACGCGCTGGCCATCCTTGTGAATGCCGCCGACATCGGAACGCTTGCCGGTGATCATGCCGCCCGCAACCGTGTTGTTGCTTTCCGGATCGATCAGGATGAAGGAGCCGGTCGAGCGGTTCTGCTCATAGGGATCGAAGATGGCGCTCTCATCAAAGGTCAGGCGAACCTTGCCGATCGCGTTCATCCACAGCGCCTGCGCCGGAGCCCATGCGCCGGTCTTCAGCTCAAGCTGGGCGATCGGCTGCACCTGCACGCGCTGGCGGCGGCTGCCGCTCTTCAACCAGTAGCGCTTGCCAGGCTCGATGCCTTCCGGCTGCAGCGCGACGATTTGCGCGTCGAAGGAGAGGCCGGTCTGCGGCTGGCTGTCGATGGCGACGATCATGTCGCCGCGCGATACGTCGACCTGGCGGTCAAGAACGAGCGTGATGGCATCGCCGGCGACCGCCGCGTTGCGCACGAGATCGAAGGTGACGATCTTCGAGACATTGGCGACCATACCCGACGGCAGGATCATGACGCTGTCGCCCGGCTTCACCGAGCCGCCAGCGACCGTGCCCTGATAGCCGCGGAAGCTTTCGCCGGGGCGGGAGACGCGCTGCACCGAAAGGCGGAAGCCGACCGTCTGCGCCGAGCGAACAGTCGCCAGTTCCAGCGTCTCGACCAGAGTCGGGCCGGTGTACCACGGCATGGCGGCCTGGGCGGAATAGACGACGTTTTCACCCTTCAGCGCCGACATCGGAATGGCGGTGATCTGCTTGACGCCGAGCGACAGTGCGAATTCGCGGAAGTCGTTGGAGATCTTCTCGAAGCCGGCGCGGTCGTAGTTCGTCAGATCGATCTTGTTGACGGCGAGCACGAACTGCTTGATGCCGAGCAGCGACGCGATCGTCGCATGGCGGCGGGTCTGCTCGAGGATGCCCATGCGCGCATCGACCAGCAGCACGGCGAGATCAGCCGTCGAAGCGCCAGTTGCCATGTTGCGCGTATATTGCTCGTGGCCGGGCGTATCCGCGACGATGAAGGAGCGCTTGTCGGTCGAGAAATAGCGATAGGCGACATCGATGGTGATGCCCTGTTCGCGCTCGGCCTGCAGACCGTCGAGCAGCAGTGCAAAGTCGGGGAGGCCGAGATCGTTCTGCTTGCCGGTGGAATCGCGCTGAAGGGTGGCCGCCTGGTCTTCCTTGACCGCCTTGGTATCCCAGAGGAGACGGCCGATCAGCGTCGATTTGCCGTCATCGACGCTGCCGCAGGTAATCAGGCGAAGCGGGCGCGAATCGCGGAGAGCCTTGGCCGTTTCGGCAGCAGGCCCGACAGCGGGAATTGTGACGACGTTTGCGTTGACAGTCATCTCAGAAATATCCTTCGCGCTTCTTCTTTTCCATGGAGCCGGACTGGTCGCGATCGATGGCGCGGCCCTGACGTTCGGAAACCGTGGCGATTTCCAGCTCTGCAATGATCTCTTCAAGGGTCGTGGCGGTGGAGCGGATGGCTCCCGTCAGCGGGAAGCAGCCAAGGGTGCGGAAGCGGATGAGCTCCTCGCGCTTGGTCTCGCCGGGCAGCAGCTCCAGCCGAGGGTCGGCCGCCATGATCATCATGCCGTCACGCTCGACGATTGGGCGCTTCGCCGCGAAATAGAGCGGCACGATCGGAATCTCCTCGGCCTGGATGTAGCGCCAGATATCGACTTCCGTCCAATTGGAGAGCGGGAAAACGCGAACGCTTTCGCCCTTGCGGATCTGGCCGTTGTAGATGTTCCACAGTTCCGGGCGCTGGTTGCGGGGGTCCCAGCGATGATCCGGCGTGCGGAAGGAATAGATGCGCTCCTTGGCGCGCGAGGCTTCCTCGTCGCGGCGCGCGCCGCCGAAAGCGGCATCGAATTGCCCTGCGTCCAGCGCATGACGCAGCGCTTCCGTCTTCATGATATCGGTGTAGCGCGCCGAGCCATAGGTGAAGGGCGTGATGTTCTCCGCCTTGCCACGCGGATTGATGTGCTCGATCAGGTCGAGATCATACTTCTTCACGATCTCGTCGCGGAAGGTGATCATCTCGGCGAATTTCCAGCCGGTGTTCACGTGCAGCAGCGGGAAGGGGACGCGGCCGGGATAGAAGGCCTTGCGTGCTAGATGCAGCAGCACCGACGAGTCCTTGCCGATCGAATAGAGCATCACGGGACGCTCGAATTCGGCGGCGACCTCGCGGAAAATATGGATCGCCTCGTTTTCCAGCGCTTTCAGATGCGGATCGAGCGGCGGCTTGACGCTTTGCGGATTGGAGATTTCCGTATCCGGACGGCTATCGGGCATTGATGACTCCAGAACTTTCAAATGTCCCGACCGGAATTTGGTCGGAAAGAATAGATGCGTTGGTTCCCAGTTGATCGGCGGCGTAGGGGACGCGCTTGGGATCGATGCCGGGATCCGGCGGGTGGTTCATTGTGTTGCGGCAGCGCCTTCTTCGTGGACATGCAGGCCGCATTCGCGCTTTTCGTCGTTTTCCCACCACCAGCGGCCGGCGCGTTCAGGCTCGCCGGGCTTGATGGCGCGGGTGCAGGGCTCGCAGCCGATCGAGGGATAGCCTCGTGCATGCAGCGGGTTTACCGGCACGCTGTTGTTGGCGACGTAAGCGCGGATCACATCGATATCCCAATCGGCAAGCGGATTGATCTTGATCAGGTTGCGCTCAGGATCGAATTCGGCGAAGGGCGTATCGGCGCGGTTGGCGGCCTGGCCGCGGCGCAGGCCGGTGATCCAGATGCTGGCGCCCGAAAGTGCCCTTGCAAGCGGCTTCAGCTTGCGCACGCCACAACAGGCATGCCTGGCTTCGACGCTCTCATAGAAACCGTTCAGACCGTATTTTTCCGCATAGGCGTCGATATCGGCCTGCTCCGGCTCGTAGCGGACGATCTTGATATCATATTGGCTTTCCGTCTCGTCGATCAGGGCGAGCGTTTCCGGGAAGAGGCGACCGGTCTGCAGGGTCGCCACCTCGATCGGCAGGCGGTGATTACCGATCTCCGCCGTGATCACCTGATCCTCTATCCCGAGCGATGTCGTGAACACGGCACGGCCACCGAGCCCGGCCACGAGAGATAGACGGCCGGCAAGATCGAGCGATGCAAGCTGGCTGTTGAGCGTCGCGGCATCTTCAATAAGGGTAATGGCAGTCATGGGGGATCCTGTCCTGATGTTGCCGGGAGTATCGCAGTTCGCAACGGCAGCGGACAGAAAAATAGATTTCGAAAGGGAGCGGCTGGAGAGTAAATATCTCCATGAAGCAGCGCCGATAAGGAAAAGCGACCGCCTCGGCTCCTAACCAAGGCGATTTGCCACCGATGGTGGCCCTTCGGAAGCACTTGATATGGCTCGCCATGTTTAAGTGCTTGCTTTAATGTCTATAGAAATAGTAGAGTTACACATAGCTTGTCAAATGGAAATCGGAAGTGATGCCCAAAATGATGCGTTGCGGCGAATTTTATGCTAAACCATGGGCATAGCGACGAAGAATGATAACAAGTCTGGGTTGCTAACGTTTCCTGGTCGTGCGCCAAGGGTGTGAGTGCTTTGAAATTGCCCCGGGGGACGAGGGCTGAGGAGTTCTATAACGGACCGGCCGAATTGCTCGACCGGACGTATCGCATGTGTGTGTGAAGCGGTTCGAAATGATTACTCAGAAAGCAAAATACGCGCTGCGGGCGCTGTCTGCCTTGGCCCAATCCGAGGCGGGTGAGCCGATGATGATTTCCGACATCGCCGCCCAGCAGAAGATCCCGAAGAAATTCCTCGAACAGATCCTTCTCGACCTGAAGCATCAGGGTATCGTCATCAGCCGCCGCGGCAAGCAGGGCGGCTACCTCCTGCGCAAGCCGGCAAACGAAATCACCTTCGGCGAAATCCTGCGGGTCATCGACGGGCCGCTGGCGCCGCTGCCCTGTCTGTCATTGACAGCCTATCGCCGCTGCGACGACTGCGACGGCGAGCAGACCTGCGAAATCCGCCACGTCTTTGCCCGGGTGGCAGATGCGACCCGCAAGGTTCTCTTCTCGACAACCATTGCCGATGCCATCGCTCAGCCGGAGGACACGGAAGTTGCCAGGCTGATGGCCTAACTGATCAGGTCCAAGGGAGCTAACGGGTCTTCCTCGCAGCGCTTCGACAATCAGTGGGCGGCGTGTTCCTCGCCGCTTTCCTTGTCCATGGCGCGCCGGGCGCGGATTGCTGCGGCGATGAAGACGCGGGACAGCCCATGATACAAGGGCTCGCGCGAGAGCAGCCGCGACGTCACATAGCCGATCATCGATACAGCCATGATCGGGATGACAGCCTGGTGATCGCCGGTCATTTCCAGAATGATGACGAAGGCGGTCATCGGTGCCTGGACGACACCGGCGAAATAGCCGGCCATCCCGAGGATCGCCGCAAGTGCGATGCTGCCGCCGACCAGCGTGCCGACCGTGCTGCCGAAACCGGCGCCGACGGCAAGCGAAGGCGCGAATATGCCGCCGGGAATGCCTGATATCATCGACAGGAAGCTTGCCAGTAGCTTCTCGACGAAGAAGAGCGGGGGGAGGGCATGTCCTTCCACGGCGCCGCGGGCTTGCTCGTAACCAGTGCCGAAGGTTTGGCCGCCGGAGAGCACGCCGACAGCGGCAACGACAAGGCCGCAGAGGCCGGCAAGGATCAGCATGCGTTTCAACGGCTGAGGCTGCGCCCAGCGGCGGATGCGGATGCCGGCATAGAGCGCCAATCCGCTGAAAGTGGCGCCGAGCGCGCCGCCGCCCACGCCGCAGATCAGCATGACGATCCAGTCCCGAAACATCGTCGGCGCGGCGTCGGCCGTGCCGAAATAATTGTAGCTGCCGGAAAGGCCGAGTGCGGCAAGGCCGGAAAGAATGACGGCGGTCAGGACCAGGCCGTTGGCGCGGGATTCATAGGTGCGGCTCATCTCCTCGATTGCGAAAACGATACCGGCAAGCGGTGTGTTGAAAGCGGCGGCGATGCCGGCGGCGGAGCCGGCGAGGATAAGCCCTTTCGCCTGTGCCATGCCGCCGAAGCGGGCAACCGCCAGCATGAAGGACGCGCCGACCTGCACCGTCGGCCCCTCGCGACCGATCGAGGCGCCGCTTGAGAGCCCTAATATGGTCAGCACGATCTTGCCGAAGGCGAGCCGCAGCGACAGCAGCTTCGTGCGATCCTCTTCATGATGCAGGTGCCGCGCGGCGATCGCCTGCGGAATGCCGCTCCCCTGCGAATTGGGAAACAGCGTCGCTGCAAGATAGGCCGACAACACGAAACCGAGTGGCGTCAAAAGCAGCGGCAGAAGCCACATCCACTCACCCGATTGCGTCACGCCGGTAAAAGCCCGCTGCGCCAGATCGGCGAGCTTGGCAAAGCCGACGCTGATAACGCCGATCGCCAGAGCGCCCGTCCAGAACACCAGACGTGGCCGCCAAAGATTGAAGGAGCCCCAGATGACACGGGAACGGCGGAGCAGCTTGGACTTGCGGTAGATAGGGGGCATGGAACGTGTGACCGTTATACTGGCCCGCATGCCCTTTGGAGGCATTTTTCCGGGCCGCTCACCTCGTGGGGAGAATTGCGATATCGATCTTTCTTGCAGAATTTCCTTTTGCGGCCAAGGCTTAATCCACGTGTTGACCGTTTCGAGCGATCGAATAGAATGTATCGCAATTGCAATGCGAAGGAGTCGGTGAATGAAATCCGCTTCCATTCCTCCCTTGAGGGTCGATCCCGCCTTACGCGCCGCTGCTGAAAGCGTGCTGCGAGAAGGTGAGACCTTGTCCGCATTTGTGGAAAGTTCGCTGCGTGCGCAGATTGAACACCGCCGAACGAAGTCTGAATTCATTGCTCGCGGTCTTGCTGCGCGAGAGGATGCGAAAAAGACCGGCATGTATCACAGCGCTGACGACGTACTTGGCATGCTGAAGGGCAAGCTTGAAGCCGCCAAAGCTTCCAAGCACAAATGACATTTGCCGTACGCTACTCCCAAGGCGCGCTCGAAGATCTCGAACGGCTGTATGATTATCTGCTTTTGAGAGATATCGAGCTTGCGGAAAAAGCCTATCACGCCATCGTCAAGGCAACGGAATTTCTGGAGAATTTTCCATTCAGTTGCCGCAAGGTGTTGACTGACAACGCATTTCTCCGCGAACTCGTCATCGCTTTCGGCTCTTCCGGTTATGTCGCTTTATTCGAGATCGAAGACAGCGAGACGATAACGATATTGGCGATCAGGCATCAGCGCGAAGAAGACTATCACTGATACCTGCCCACCTTACCGATCGCTCGTCTCCCACCGCGGATTGACCCAGGGCTCCTGGTTCGAACGCGCCAGCCGCGGCTTGCCGAGAATGTGGTCGGCCGCCTTCTCACCGGTCATGATCGAAGGCCCGTTCAGATTGCCGTAGGTGACGTGCGGGAAGATCGAGCTGTCGGCGACGCGCAGGCCGTCAATGCCGATGACGCGGGTATCGGGATCGACCACCGCCATTGGATCATCCTTCGAGCCCATCTTGCAGGTGCCGCAGGGATGATAGGCGCTTTCCAGGTGCTCGCGGAGGAAGGCGTCGATCTGATCGTCGGTCTGAATATTCGCCCCCGGCTGGATTTCCGTGCCCCGGTACTCGTCGAAGACCTTCTGCCCGAAGATCTCGCGGGTGAGGCGAACGCAGTGGCGGAATTTTTCCCAGTCTTCCGGATGGCTCATATAGTTGAAGCGGATCACCGGATCGGCCTTCGGGTCGGAGGAGCGCAGCGTGACGTTCCCACGCGATTTCGACAGGTTGTAGCCGACATGCACCTGGAAGCCGTGGCTCTTGGCCGCCGCCTTGCCGTCATAGCTGATGGCGACAGGCAGGAAGTGGTACTGGATATCCGGCTGCTTGACGCCGGGTGCCGAGCGCAGGAAGGCGCAGGCTTCGAACTGGTTCGAGGTGCCAAGGCCTTTCTTGAAGAACAACCACTGCGCACCGGCAATCCCCTGCATATACCAGGGTAGCCAGGAATAGAGTGACACCGGCTTCAGGCTGGTCTGCTGGAAATAGAATTCCATATGGTCCTGCAAATTGGCGCCGACGCCCGGCCGGTCGACTTTCACCTCGATGCCCATCTCTTGCAGATGCTGCCCAGGCCCGATGCCGGACAGCATCAGCAGCTTCGGCGAATTGAACGAGGAGGCGGAGATGATGACCTCGCGGTTCGCGCGGATCATCTCGATCTTGCCATTGCGCTCGACTTCGACGCCGGTCGCGCGGCCGTTTTCTATGACGATCTTGCGGGCAAAGCAGCGGATGAGATTGACGTTCGACCGCTTCAGGGCAGGTTTGAGATAGGCTGTCGCCGCAGACCAGCGCCTGCCCATCCAGGTCGTCTGCTCCATCAGGCCGAAGCCTTCCTGCTTGCTGCCATTATAATCCTCCGTCGCCTCGAAACCCGCCTGCTTGCCGGCTTCGATGAAGGCGTGGAAGAGCGGGTTGCGGGCATCGCCCCGGCGCACATGCAGCGGGCCATCCTTGCCGCGCCAGCCCTCTTCGCCGCCATGCGAATGCTCCATCCGCTTGAAGTAGGGCAGCACATCGGCATAGGCCCAACCTTGGGCGCCCAGCTCTTCCCAGCGATTGAAGTCTTCCGCATGACCGCGCACATAGACCATGCCGTTAATCGAGGACGAGCCGCCGATCACCTTGCCGCGCGGGGCGGTGATGCGGCGGTTGTTGAGTTGCGGCTCAGGCTCGGAGAGATAGCCCCAATTGTAGCGGTCCATGCTCATCGGCCAGGCAAGTGCTGCCGGCATCTGGATGAACGGCCCGAAATCGCTGCCGCCGAATTCCAGGACGATGACCGAATGTTTGCCATCCTCTGACAGGCGATAAGCCATGGCGGAGCCAGCCGAGCCCGAGCCGACGATGACGAAATCTGCTTGCATGACCATGTGCTCCAAGTGGTAAGGGGCGTAAATCGAGGCGGTTCTGCACCCTCCCCTTGAGGGGGAGGGTCGGCCGCAGGCCGGGATGGGGTGATTGCTGCTACACGCGCTGCGGCTGGTCACCCCACCCGCCGCTAAGCGGCGACCCCTCAAAGGGGGAGGTGGATCAATAAGGCGCCTGTACCGGCCCCATGCCGACATAGACGGTCTTCAATTCCGAATAATGCTCCAGTGCCGCCAGCGAATTCTCGCGGCCAAATCCGGATTGCTTGGAGCCGCCGAAGGGGATTTCGACCGGGCAAAGATTGTAGGTGTTGATCCAGAGCGTGCCGGCCTCCAGCTGATCGACCACGCGGTGGGCGCGGGTGAGATCGGCGGTGAAGACGCCGCCGGAGAGGCCGAATTCGGTCGCATTGGCGCGGGCGATCACCTCGGCCTCGTCATCGAAATCGAGCACGCACATGACTGGCCCGAAGATCTCTTCGCGGGCGATCGTCATGTCGTCGGTGACGTCGGCAAAAACGGTCGGCTGGATGTAATAGCCTTCGCCGGAGACATTGTTCGGGATGCCGCCGCCGGTCAGCAGTGTCGCGCCTTCGGCCTTGCCCTTTTCGATGTAAGAAAGCACCTTCTCGCGCTGCGCCCAGGAGACCATCGGGCCGATCTGCGTTGCCTCGTCCATCGGATCGCCGATAAGCATGGCTTCGGTGCGAGCCTTCAGGCGCTCCAGGAATTCGGACTTGATCTTGCGGTTGACGAAAACGCGGGTGCCGTTGGAGCAGACCTGGCCCGTCGAATAGAAGTTGCCGAGCATCGCGCCGCCGATGGCGCTGTCGATATCGGCATCGTCGAAGACGATCAGCGGCGACTTGCCGCCGAGCTCCATGGTGACATGCTTGAGATTGCTGGCGGCCGAAGCCGCCACCTTGCGGCCGGTCGGCACCGAGCCCGTCAGCGATACCTTCGCCACGTCGGGATGGTTGATGAGCAGCGGCCCTGTTTCGCGGTCTCCCTGGATGACATTGTAGAGGCCCTTCGGCAGACCGGCCTCGATGAGGATTTCAGCGATCTTGAGAGCGCCGAGCGGCGTGTTTTCCGATGGCTTGAACACCATGGCGTTGCCGGCGACGAGGGCCGGTGCACCCTTCCAGCAGGCGATCTGCTGCGGGTAGTTCCATGCGCCGATGCCGACGCAGACGCCGAGCGGCACGCGCTTGGTATAGGCGAAATCGCCGCCGAGCGGGATATAGGAGCCGTTGAGACCGGCCGCCGCGATGCCGCCGAAGAATTCGAAGCTGTCTGCGCCCGAAGTCGGGTCGGCGACAATGGTTTCCTGGATCGGCTTGCCGGTATCCAGCGTTTCCAGTTCGGAAAGCTCGCGGTTACGCTCGCGCATGATGTCCGCCGCTCGCTTCAGGATGCGACCGCGCGCCGTCGGGCTCATGGCTGCCCATTCGGGCTGCGCCCGCTTTGCGGCCGCGATCGCCTTTTCGACGATGGCAGGCGTTGCCGCGTGCAGGCGGGCGATCACCTCGCCGGTCGCCGGATAGATGCTTTCGATAAGAGTGCCGTCGGTGTCCTCGACATATTCCCCGTCGATGAAATGCGAGGCTTTCGGTTGTGCGCGCATTATAGAACCCTCAGTTCTTCATAGGACACCATGACATGCTCTTGAAAAGCAGGTCGTTCGGTGAGGTTTTCATAGTATCGCTCAAGCCGTGGATGGGCAGGGCGCTGGATATCGATGTCGAAATAGCGATAGAGAACGTGCCCGAACTGGATGTCGGCCAACGTCAGATTATCGCCCGTAAGGAAGCGATGCCGTCCGAACTGCGACTCGGCGATGTCAAGCTTCGCACCGAGTGCTGCAACAGCCGCAACGATCGCCTTCTCGTCCTTGAGAGCAGGGGCCGTGCGCACCACGCACCAGAAGATCGGGCCGGTGAAACCGTGGGCAATGTTGATCTTGGCCCACTCAGCCCATTTGTCGATCTGAGCGCGATGGCGCGCATCCTTCGGCCAGAAGGCATCGTCGCCATATTGTGTGGCGAGGTAACGCAGGATGGCGCCCGTTTCCCAGAGCGGCTCGTCATCACCGTCGCGCAGCACCGGTACGGTGCCGTTCGGGTTCATCGCCAGGAATTCAGGCGTGTCGTTGACGCCGTAGGTAAAGCCTGCATTGATGCGCTCATGGGCAAGACCGAGCTCACGGATGCACCACATCAGCGCCTGTACATTCGATGACGACTTCCGGCCCCAGACGGTCAGCATGGTCTTCAGCCTTTCAACGCGTTGAGATGGGTCGTCAGATAGCCTTCGGTCAGCGCGATCGACGCTTCGGTGCTGATCGGCGCCGATTTGAGGCTCTGACGAATATAGAGCCCGTCGATCATCGCGGCCGCGCCCTCCGCAATCCGCCCGGCATCCTCGGCCGGGCACAGGGCCTTGAGGTTGGCGACGAGGTTCGAATGCAGCCGTCTCGCGTAGATGACGAGAAAGCGCCGCGTCTCTTCCGAACGCTGCGCCTCGGCATAAAAGGCGAGCCACGCCGCGATCGTTTCCGGCGCAAACTGGTCGGCCTGGAAACTGACGCGGATGACGGCGGAAAGCTTTTCGCGGGGTGTCGTGGCGGCCCGAAGCGCCGTCACGACGCTGTCGCGCAGCCGCTGTAGATGGACGCGGACGGTTTCGATCAGCAGCTGTTCCTTGCTGCCGAAATAATGATGCGCAAGGGCGGGAGAAACGCCGGCCTGCTTGGCGATTTCGGACATGGTGACGGTCAGCGAGCCGTGATCGCCGATCACGCGCATTGCAGCATCCACCAGCGCCTTTCGGCGCACCGGTTCCATTCCGACTTTCGGCATTGCGTCAATCTCCAAGACTGAAGATGAGTGTATTTTTGATTGACTGATCAATCAATAAAAAAATCACGTGACCAGCCCTCCCTCAGGAAAAATCCGCAACCTCTTTCCGCAAAGCATTTCTGTGCCATAATTCCGAAGAGGAGGAGGTGCAGTCATGGTCGATATTCTTGATGAAGTTCCCCCATCCGCGATGCGCGACAAATGGGGATGGTTCCTCGGGCTCGGGATCTTGCTGCTGATCTGCGGCGGCATTGCCCTTGGCAATCTGTTCATCGCCACCGTCGCTTCGGTCTATTATGTCGGCATGCTGATGCTGATCGGCGGCATCGTGCATCTGGCCCATGCCTTTCAGGTAAGGGGCTGGGAGCACATTTTGTTTTGGGTTCTCAGCGGCCTGCTCTATACGGTTGCCGGCGTGCTTGCCTTCGCCAATCCACTATTGGCGTCGGAAGCCTTGACGCTATTCCTCGCCATCGCACTGCTCATTGCCGGCACGTTTCGCGTCTGGGTGGGCCGCAAGTTGAAGCCGGAGCGTGGTTGGGTCTGGATTGTCATCAGCGGCCTTGCAACCGCCGCCGCTGGCATTGCCATTGCAGTTGGCTGGCCGGTCAACAGCCTCTGGATTCTTGGCCTTTTCCTGGCCTTTGACCTGATTTTCCAAGGATGGACGCTGGTGGCCTTCGGCCTTGTGCTTAGGCGGTAGAGCACCGCCCGAAAGGGGTAACGGACTGCTACTTTTTGACAAGGAGCGTGAGCGGCGTTACTCTTACCGCCTCTGCCATGTCGGGCAGACCGGCGTTGCGTTGATGTAACGACAGTATCTTCATCCGAAATGCGTGTGTCGACAGACATGCGTGAAGAAACCGGTCAAAGCCGCGGAACATGCTTCCAGACAAATTTCCGCGTAACGACGTCAAGGGAGGAATATCATGCCGATGGTAACGGTTTCCATCTCGCCGCTTCAGGCTGCGGGCATCCGGGCAGCGGTCGATACCGGCACTTATGCCTCGAGCAGCGAAGTCGTGCGGGAAGCCCTGCGCATGTGGGATGCAGCCCGCAGGCGCGGCGACATTTGCGATGTGCCTCATGCCGCCAACGATGGCGGGGAGACGGCAAAGAGCGGCCGCTGCGTTGCCGATATGTTTGCCGACTACGAGGCGGAGCAGCACTCGAGCAATCAGCACTGAACCCCCTCATCACGGCAGCCTCTTGGCTGCCGTATGCCGGGTCTGCGGCCCGACAAATGGTTAATATTGCTTTACCATTCATGAAACTTTCACATAGGGGAAAGGTTTCGTTGACGCTTTATGACGCATCCTCGGCCGAAAATGCGGTAAACCCAAAGTTTTACTCAAATAAATTAGATTAGAATCCGCAAGTGGAGATGGGCATGTCCCTGACTGCCGCAGCCGAACCGGGCGTCTTGCGCCGATACGCCAGCGATCAGATCGTTACTCTCGCCAAACTCGTGATCGAAAATGCATTTCAGCCGATCGTGGAGGCCGGCACGGGCGCCGTTTTCGGCTATGAATCCCTCATGCGCGGCCAAGAGCGCATCGGTTTCGACAGCCCGGTCGATATTCTCGACGAGGCCGAGCGCAACGGCCAGCTTCTTGGGCTCGAGCAGATGGTCAGCAGCCGCGCGCTTGCGAAGTTTGCCACTCTCCCCAATATGGTTGCCGCTACGCTTTTCCTCAACCTGGATGTCCGGTTGATCCCGCAGGGCGCCGCCTTGGTCGATGGCCTGCTGCAGCATATGAGAAAGGCCGGCATCGCCCCTTCCTCTGTTTGCTTCGAATTCTCGGAACGTTTCGACAATACCCTCGTGCCGGAGTTTTCGACGCTGGTTGCCAAGATGCGCGATGCCGGTTTCAAGCTCGCCATCGACGACTTCGGCGTCGGCCACGGCGAAATGAAACTGCTGTCCGATTATCCGGTCGACTATCTGAAGATCGACCGGCATTTCATCGTCGATATCGATCGCAGCGCCCGCAAGCGCCATATCCTTCGAAATCTCGTCAACATCGCCCATGTCCTCGGTACGCGCGTCATCGCCGAAGGCATAGAGACCGAGGCGGAATTCCTGACCTGCCGCGAATTCGGCGTCGATCTCGTCCAGGGCTGGTTCATTGCCCGCCCGACCGTACTGGTCAACGAGTTGAAGCCGAGCTTTCCGCATTTGCAGGATCTCGGCAAGACGGCGCGCAACAGCCAGTCGCTCGATGAAATCCTTATCCGCAAGCAGATTGAAGTGCTGCCGACCATCCGCGAGAGCGACAGCATCGACAGCGTCTTCGAGCTCTTTCGCCGCAATCCGCGCCGAGCTTATTTCCCGGTCGTGAATGCCAATGACGAGCCGCGCGGGATCATCCACGAATACCAGCTGAAGGAATATATCTATCAGCCCTTCGGCCGCGACCTTTTGAAGAACAAGGTTTATAACCGGTCGATCTCGCATTTCGTTGAAATGGCGCCGATCGTCGGCCTTGATTCCGATGCCGACACGCTGATGACGATCTTCGCCAATATGGAAAGCAGCGATTGCCTGATCGTCACCGAAGGCACGCATTATGCGGGCATCGTCTCCGCTGCCTCTCTCATCAAGGTCATCAACGAAAAGCAGCTGAAGATTGCCCAGGACCAGAACCCCTTGACCGGCCTTCCCGGCAACAGGGCGATCCATGATTTCATGCAGAGCGCCGGCCGCGATGGTGATGAAGTCAGGCATTTCTGCTATTGCGACTTCGATAATTTCAAGCCGTTCAACGATGCCTATGGTTTCCATCTCGGCGACCATGCCATTTCGCTATTTGCCGCATTGATGCGCCGCTATTTCTTTGCCGAGCGCCATTTCCTTGGTCATGTCGGCGGCGACGATTTCTTCATCGGTGTCACCGGCTGGAGCATGCAGGAGCTGCGCGAAGTTCTGGACCGGCTGCTTGCCGATTTCCATGCTGACGTGCTCGATCTTTACTCGGCCGAAGATCGTGCCGCAGGCCGCATTCGCGGCCACGACCGCGCCGGCGCCGAGGCCGAGTTCCCGCTGATGCGCTGCTCGATCGGTATCCTGCAGCTGGCGGAGGGACTGGTGATCGACAATATCAATCGCGTCAGCACCTCCATCGCCGGCATCAAGACCAAGGCGAAGGAAAGCACTGCCGGCGTCGCATTCCTCGGTCTGGCCGAGACGAATTGACGCCTTTCCGCCGTGCCATCTTTTCAAGCGCGCTGCGCTAAACTATCTCCACTGCTTTGCTGGGAGAGGAGATTGCGCCATGCCCTTGCCGTCTGAAATGCGTTTCGTGGATTTGCCATCCTTTGGCGGACCTGAAGTCATGACCATCGCCCGAAAGCCCCTTCCGGTGTTGAAGCCAGGCGAGATCCTGGTCCGCGTCGAGGCTGCCGGCGTCAACCGGCCGGATGTGGCGCAACGGCAGGGGATCTATCCGCCGCCGAAGGAAGCAAGCCCGATCCTGGGTCTCGAAATATCCGGCGAGGTCGTCGATGTCGCGCCTGGCGTGACCGAATTTGCCATCGGCAACAAGGTCTGCGGCCTAGCCAATGGCGGCGGCTATGCCGAATATTGCGTGCTTCCCGCCGGCCAGGCGCTGCGCTTCCCGAACGGTTATGACGCCGTCCGCGCGGCCGCCGTCCCCGAGACCTTGTTCACCGTATGGGCCAATCTCTTCCAGATGGCGGGGCTGACCGAAGGCGAAAGCGTATTGATCCACGGCGGCTCCAGCGGCATCGGCACGACGGCGATCCAGCTTGCCCACGCTTTCGGTGCGACGGTCTATGCGACCGCCGGGTCGAAGGAAAAATGCGAGGCCTGCGAGAAGCTCGGCGCCAAGCGGGCGATCAATTATAAAGAGGAAGATTTCGCCGAGGTCATCAAGGCCGAGACGGAACATGGCGTCGATATCATTCTCGACATGATCGGCGCCGCCTATCTGGAGAAGAACCTCGCCTCGCTTGCCCGTGACGGCTGCCTTTCCATCATTGCCTTCCTTGGCGGCGCGGTGGCGGAGAAGGCCAACCTTGCGCCGATCATGGTCAAGCGCCTGACGGTGACCGGATCGACTATGCGTCCACGCACGGCTGAGGAAAAGCGAGCCATTCGCGACGACCTTCTTTCCCAGGTCTGGCCGCTGCTCGACCAGGGCACCGTCGCCCCGGTCATTTATCGGACCTTCTCTTTCGACGATGTGGTCGAGGCGCATCGGTTGATGGAGACCAGCGACCACATCGGCAAGATCATGCTGAAGCTGGCTTGATCGTCAGCGACAGGGCGACGGCGATGAGGCCGGGTATCGCCATCAGCGCATAGAGCCATATTGCTGCAGAGAGGCCGCCGCTGATACCACCAGGATATGTCAGGCCCGCTCCATTGACGATGACGCCTGCGAGCGCTGCACCGAATGCGCCGCCTAGCGACTGCGTCATAGAGATCGCCGCCGAAGCCTTGTCCTGTTCGGTCCTGCGGGCGATGCCGATGATCCTGGTCACAAGATGCGCCCAGCCGAGACCGACGCCGAATCCCATCAGGAACATCGTGATGACGGCGGGCGCAAACCTGGCGACGGTATCAAAGGGCGTGTTCGTTGCCAGGAAGGGGATCAGTGATGCGGTCGCGGTCGTTTCCAAAATGCAGCCGCTGATGATGGCAATGGCGGCCTGCCTGCCGGAAAAAGAGGCGCTGAAGAAGGCCGCTATGGTCCAACCCAATGCGACGAGCGCAACGAGATAACCGGAGACGAGCGGCGTGACGCCATGCAGGGTTTGCAGGAAGTAGGGGATATAGATGTCGCTCGTCAACACGAGCATCATCGTGAATATCGTCAGATAGAGCCGCGCGATGGGGTTGCTGAGCATGACGGCGCCATAGGGCAGAAGGCGCACTTCGCTCTTGCGCTCTATCAGCACCATCGTTGCGACGAGTACGATCGAAGCTGCGATCAGCATCGTCTTGTAGGATCCATGTTCGATCGTCCCGGCAATGCTGACGAATAGAACTGCGGCAAGCAAAAGTATGATCTGGATGAGCGGCGTTCTGGTGTCGATCCGATCGTCCGCGACATTGGGCAGCAGCCAGCGCCCCGAGAGCGCCATGAGAACAGCCACCGGCACGAGGATGAGAAAGGCCTCCCGCCAGGCGCTCCCTGCGGCGAAGAGGCCGCCGAGCGTCGGCCCGAGTACGGTCGCTACACCCCAGATGGCAGCGTAGAGCGTGGAGGCCCTGCGCCACAGAGGTTCGGGATAGATAAAACGAATGAAGGCGTAGGCGAGGCCGGACAGCATGCCTGAGCCGTACCCCTGAACGGCGCGACCGATCAGCAGCACGGGCATGGTCGGCGCGATGGCGCAAGCGAGGCTGCCGACGCCGAAGATGAGCGCCGCGGCAACATAGATGGCACGCAAGCCTATTCCCTTCGGCCGGGTCGCAACAGTGATCGAGCCGAGCACGCCTGCGGCGACGAAAAGCGTCGTCATCCAGGAGAACAATTCGAGGCCGCCGATGTCGCGGACGATCGAGGGGGCAATCGTGGCGGTGACGTAGGATTCGACGGCATAAAGCGTGACCCCTCCGCCAAGCATCAGAGTCGCAGGCAGAAGTCTTGGTGAGAACAGCGTGAAGATGGAGGCTGATTTGAGGGGAGCGGTGTTTTCGATGCTGGACATCGGGCGATCCTCGGTATTTTCCCTAGCGGTTGATTATTTTCCAAGTTATAATTTGGAAAATTACATCCTTGCCGGATTAAAACAAGAGAAAACTTGGAAAATGCGCCAGTCACCCGCAAATCGAATTCTGATCCTGTTGAAAACCGACGGGCCGCAACTGGCTGCCGCCGTCGGTGATGTGCTCGGCATATCGTCGGAGGCGGCACGCCAGCAGCTGACGAAGATGGCTGAGGAGGGGTTGGTCGAGCCGGTGGCGGAGGCTGCCGCCGGCAGAGGCAGGCCGCGCCAGTTCTGGCATCTGACGGCGGCCGGCAACAGGCAATTTCCCGATGGCCATGCCGATCTGACCGCCACCCTGCTTGCGACCATGGTCAGCCAATTGGGGCAGGGTGCCGTCGATACGGTCATCTCGGCACGTGAAACAGAGACGCTTCGGCGCTATCGAAGCGAAATCGACCTTTCGGCCGATCTGTCGTCGCGCGTCGCAAGCCTCGCCGCCATCCGCACGCAGGAAGGCTATATGGCCGATCACTGGCAGGATAAGGATGGCTCGCTGGTGCTGGTGGAGAACCATTGCCCCATTTGTGCTGCCGCATCTGCCTGCGCCGGCTTCTGCCGATCGGAGCTGGAGACTTTCCGCATGGTGCTTGGTGCTGATGTCGAACGGGAGGAGCATATCCTGCTCGGCGCCCGGCGTTGCGCCTACAGGATCCGCGACGCAGCCTGAGAGATCGTTTTTTGATGCTCCCCGCCGGCATCGGCGATTGGCAATCTCGGGGGCAGCGGCTATCACAGGCCGTCTAGCAAATCAGAGGCTGCATTCCGTCATGTCCAATCCCGTCTGCGTCGAAGTCACCCGTGGCAATCTGGTTGAGAGCCGCCATCGCGGTTCCGTCGTTGTGGTCGATGGCGATGGGAAGCTGGTTTTCTCGCTCGGCGATATCGAAAGCGGCGTCTTTCCACGCTCGGCCTGCAAGGCGATGCAGGCCCTGCCGTTGGTCGAAAGCGGTGCCGCGGATGCCTATGGTTTCGGTCATAAGGAATTGGCGCTCGCCTGCTCATCCCACAATGGCGAGGATGAGCATGTGGCGCTCGCCGCCTCCATGCTGGCGCGCGCCGGCCGCGATGTCGGCACGCTCGAATGCGGCGCACATTGGTCTTTCGATCAGAAGACATTGATTCATCAGGTCCGCGCCATCGACAAGCCGACGGCGCTGCACAACAATTGTTCCGGCAAGCATGCCGGCTTCGTCTGCGCCTGCTGCCATCAGGACATCGATCCCAAGGGCTATGTCGGTTATGACCACCCGCTGCAGCAGCAGATCCGCGAGACGATGCAGAGCCTGACCGGCGCTGTTCTGGCGCACGACAATTGCGGCACGGACGGCTGCTCGATCCCGACCTATGCTGTGCCGCTCAAGGGGCTGGCGCATGGTTTTGCCAGGATGGCGACCGGCGCCGGTCTGGAGCCGCTGCGCGCCAAGGCATCACGCCGGCTGTTCGAGGCCTGCATGGCCGAGCCCTTCTACGTCGCCGGCACCGACCGCGCCTGCACCAAGCTGATGCAGATCGCTCCCGGCCGCATCTTCGCCAAGACCGGCGCCGAGGGCGTGTTTTGCGCCGCCATCCCCGAGCAGGGTATTGCCATCGCGATCAAATGCGACGACGGCACCACTCGCGCGGCGGAAGTCATGGTGGCCGCAACATTGGCCCGCTTCTTCGAGAAGGACGGCCCTGTCCATGCCGGCCTGATGGCGATGGCCGACCGATCCTTCAAAAACTGGAACGGCATCCAGGTCGGCGATATCAGGTCGGCAGCGGCGTTGGGGGCATAGCTTACTCCTCGCCTCAGCCGCTCGTTTTACGAGCCGGTACATGGTGCCGGACGACCTTGTATTCCTGCCAGATAAGAACCATCACCACGAGGTCGAAGATGGTGAGGATGATGAGCCCGATGCCATGCGTGTCGGTGAAGCGGTAAAGCTGGTAGGCGATGAAAAGCCCCAAGGCGGCAAGCGATGCCGGATAGGCCCACATCTTGCCCCGGAGCAGGCCGATGACCAGCAGCACCTTAACCAGCCCATGGCTCAAGAGGTAATAGGCATAGAAATTCTTCGTACCGACCGAGAAATCCTGCGCCCACATGAGCAGGTGCGTCGCGATGAAATCATGCGAGTCGTTGAGCAGCTCGGGCTGCGTGATCCGGTTCGCCAGCCGAAGGATCGACTCGGTGCTGACAAGCGCCAGCACTATGCCGCCAAGACATTCGATCAAGGCATGCGCACCCTTCAACAGGACGCTGATTTCAAAAAGCTGGTGAATGCGGCGTTCGTTCATGGGTGATCGTAACCTGTGGCGCATATGGAGGTAGGCCCGATCGGCGATGGCGGCAAGGTGGACAGATGTAGCGTTGGCCTCAGGCCAGGAAGATCGGCAGCTCGGCATGCCGGTAGGGGGCCAGGCTTTCCTCCGGAACATCCGATGATACGATCAGACCGGAAACGCCGTGCAAGGGCAGGATTTGGCATGGCGAGGCGGCGTCGAGCTTCTCGGTCGTCGATAATACGTAGGTTTCCGCCGAGCATTGCGCGATATGCCGCTTGATGGCCGCTTCCTCGAAATCGCCGGTCGAAAAGCCGCGGGCGGGATGGATGGCGGTGACGCCCAGAAAGAAAATGTCGGCCCTTATCGATGCGACGGCCGCCATGGCGACGGCACCCGTCGCGACCATCGAATGCTTGTAGAGCTTGCCGCCGATCAGGATCACTTCGGCCAGTCGATGATGCTCCAGCTCGCCTGCGATCGTCGGGCTGTGGGTGACGATGGTGACGGGGAGATCCTTCGGGAGCTGGCGGGCGATCTCGGCATTGGTGGTGCCGCCATCGAGAAACACGGTCTGGCCCGGCTGGATCATGGTGACCGCATGCGCACCGAGCCGGCGCTTCTCATCGGATGAGACCGTCTGCCGCGCGGTAAAATCGGGCAGCTCCGGTGACAGCGGCAGTGCGCCGCCATGCACCCGCTTCAGCAATTTTTCCGTCGCCATTTCCCGCAGATCCCTACGGATCGTATCTTCGGATAGCCCGAGATCATCGGCCAATGCCTTGGCGATTACCTGGCCGTCGTGGCGCAATCTGTCGAGGATGAGTGTTTTCCGTTGGCTGGTCAGCATGCCGATCCCTGCACGATACATCACGAATAATCGTGAATTTATCAGAATCGATTCGACATTCAAGAAAATATACGCATATTCGTGCAAATTCCTGCAGCAAGCAGGAGCTAAAAACGGAGACAAGACATGTTGATCCTGATCGCGGGGCCTTATCGCTCCGGCACTGGTGATGATCCGAAAAGGATGGCTGAAAACCTCAAACGCCTTGAGGAGCCGTCCTACGCACTGTTCAAGGCCGGGCATCTGCCGATGATCGGCGAATGGGTTGCCCTGCCGGTCTGGCACGCCGCCGGCGGCAAGAGCATCGGCGACGATCTCTATGAGGAGATTTTCCACCCAACGGCCGGCCGCCTGTTGCAGCTTTGCGAGGGCGTTTTGAGATTGCCCGGTGATTCCAAGGGCGCCGACAATGATGTCCGTATTGCCCGCGAGCGCGGCATTCCCGTCTGGTACAGGCTGGAAGACGTGCCCGGCTGCGCCTGAGATCGACCGCCCATTCCCATTGAGCCAGCCAATGGGGATGGGCATACCGGCCCGACCGATCAAAACCTTTTGTAGCGCCTATCAGCGTCAGCCACTTCCGTATCGGCCGGGTTCGCTCTAGCTTCCTCACGGACTTCAATCGAGGAACGGAACATGCTGACATTCTATTTCGCGCCCGGAAGCTGCGCGCTCGCCAGTCTCATCGCTCTGGAAGAATCTGGTCTCGCCTACGAGCGCCGTCGCCTCAACCTCGCCAATGGCGATCAGCGTCAGCCGGATTATTTGGCCATCAATCCCAAAGGTCGCGTTCCGGCCCTGGTGACCGATCGCGGCGTCCTCACCGAGAATATCGCGATTATGGCCTACATCGCCCAGATCGTGCCGGCCGCGAAGCTGGCACCGCTCGACGACCCCTTCGAATTCGCGCAGATGCAATCCTTCAACAGCTACATCGTCTCCACCGTTCATGTGAACCATTCGCACAAGGGGCGCGGCTACCGCTGGACCGACGATGCGGCAGCCATCGAGACGATGAAGGCCAAGGTGCCGCAGACCATGGCCGAAAGCTTCGCGCTGATCGAAGACAAGATGCTGAAGGGTCCCTGGGTAATGGGAGAGCAATATACCGTCGCGGACGGCTATCTCTTTACCATGGAGAAGTGGCTGCCGGGAGACGGTGTCGATATCAAACAGTTCCCCAAGGTCAACGCGCATTATCACCGCATGCTTGAGCGCCCGGCCGTTCAGAAGGCGCTTGCCATCGAACAGGGCTGATCGATCAGCCGAACATTGCCAGAAGTTTTTTCGGGGCGCGGTATCGCCACGCCTCGATCAAGCGTAGCTCCAGTTCCTCGTCGCCGATTGCTTTGATCCGCAGCGGCAGGGAGGGCCAGCCGATATAGTGATCCGTCTGGTAGTAGATCTCCGGCGCCATTTCCATCAGCTGCTCCTTCCGGTCGATCGGCAGCGACAGCACGATGGTCTCGTTGTTCTTGACGGTCACGAACGCCTTGCCACCAACTTTGAAGGCCGGCAGGCCGTAATGAAGGCCAGGTTCGACCTCAGGCAGCCGGGCTTGCGCCACCAGCCGTTGCAATCGTTCCGCTATGGCGTCCATGCCTACATTTAACGTCATGCGCGTTTGAGTGCGATGATTAACTCTCTTATGCGCATTCTTCCGGCTGAATGGTCCGCTTGTCCATAGGCCCCCCCAGATTTTCCGGCATCAGCGGCAGGTCGGCCAATTCCTCAAGCGACATGGCCGCAAGTATGGGATGCTGCAACGGATCGCTGTCCGGTTTGCGATCCTCTTCGAGAAGATGACTGAAGAAAAGCTTCAAGATCGACATGGTATGCCTCCTTGGATGCTCGCATCGATGCAACCATGAGGGCATCAGCTGAGCAAGCGGCGACGGTCTTCAATTTCATGGTGTGATAATCGCGCGAGCATGCGCTCAATGCAATTGAGAATGCGGAGATACTGATATAGATATTCTATAATGAGAAACCTAAACAACGTTCATCTGAATGGCTTGCGCGCCCTCGAGGCGGTCGGGCGGCTCGGTTCGCTGCAGGCGGCCGCCGACGAACTCGGTGTAACGGTCGGTGCGGTCAGCCAGCAGGTCATCAAGGCGGAGGCGCAGCTCGGTCGGTCGCTGTTCGAGCGAACTCCAAAAGGCATGATGGCCAGGGCATCGGGGCTGGCGATATTGACGAGGCTTAACGAGGGCTTCCAAGCGCTTACGGCCGCAGTCGCCCTTGCGCAGCACGAGGATGAGAATATCCTTACGATTTCGGTCGCGCCGGTCTTTGCGGCCCGCTGGCTGGTCTATCGGCTGGATCGCTTCGCCAGCCGCCACCCGGATATCCGTCTACGCATCGATGCCACCACGCGCCTGATCAATCCGGCGACATCGGATGTCGATATCGGCATCCGGGTCGGCAGCGGGCAATGGTCCGGCGTCAAGTCTGAGCTGCTTTTGGCGCAGGAAGTGTTCCCGGTCGTCACGCCGCAGATGGCCGCCACGCTCCGGGAGCCCGCCGATCTTCTGAAAGTCCCTGCCGTCATCGATGGACATGCGATGTTCGGCTGGGAGGTCTGGCTGCGCAAGGTGGGACTATCGGGCCATTGCATGGAAGAGCGGCACATCTTCAACGACGCGTCGCTCTGTCTGGATGCGGCCATAGCAGGGCAGGGGGTGATGCTCGCCTGGCAGACGCTGGCTGGCTATGCTCTGCAGCAGAAATGCCTCGTCGATCCCTTCGGTATCCGCGTAAAGACGGGCTTCGGCCATTATTTCGTCACCGCCCCCGGCGTGCGGGAGCCGAAGAAGGTGACCGCCTTCAAGGCCTGGATTCGCGAGGAGATGGAAGAGAGCATGCGTCTCTTCCGATAGGGTCTATCAGACCGGCTCGTGACCGCGGGTCGCCTGCATGGCCTTGTAGGCGTCGCGTGCCTGGCAGCGCTCGATCCAGGCCTTCATCTTCGGACGCGCGTCGAACAATTCCTGTTCCGTCTGGGCGTAGCGCAGCACCTCGGCCAGGTTGAGGTCGGCGGCGGTAAAACGATTGCCGACGAGATAATCGTGGTTTTGCAGATGCTTTTCCAGCACGTCGAGCGGCTTCTTCAGCGAGCGGCAGGCAACGGCGATCCCGGCCTTGCCGGCCTCGCTGTTTTCCTGGGCATTGTCGTAGATGCGAACGAGCGCAACACTGTAGGGCTCGACTTCGGTTGCGGCCCACATGGTCCACATCGACATCTGCCCTTCTTCCTCCACCGTCTTGCCGGCCAGAGGACCGCCATACTTGCGCGCGAGGTAAAGATTGATGGCGAGCGATTCATGCAGGACGAGGTCGCCGTCCTTGATGCAGGGGATCATACCCATCGGATTGACTGCCAGAAACTCTGGCGACATCGTGTTGATTGGCGCATCGGCAGCCAGCGGATTGGCAAGCCGGCTGGCCTGGATGACGGGCACGGATTTGAACTCGACGCCGAGCTCCCCAGCCATCCAATAGTTGCGCGAAGCGCGCGAGCGATAGACACCGTAGATCGTCAGCATATGCGTCTCCCAGATTCGAGTGAGCGCGACCTTAGGGGGTGAGTCGCATGCATAAAACCCCTTGTGGCTGATATCTCCGATGAAAGCTCGTGATGGATGCTCGTATGCGACGGGTCTAAGCACGAAAATATCTGTCAGCAGCCCAAATTCTTTACAAATCATGCGGCCGACGCCCAGCCTTCGTTCGGAAATTAGCGCGGGTGCATGTTAGAATTCCGCTATGATTTTCGTTGGAAGCGGTAGGAGGTTTCCGGCGAGAAGAAAGCGCAATTGGTGACTGCGATCTCGGGAGGAGAGCAGATGCTTGCGACCAGTGTATCGCTAGACGACAAATATACCGCAGAGGAAGGCCGCGTCTTCATGACCGGCTTGCAGACGCTGGTGCGGCTGCCCATGACGCAGATGCGCCGCGACCGCGCTGCCGGCCTCAATACGGCGGCCTTCATTTCAGGCTATCGCGGCTCGCCGCTCGGCGGCTACGACCAGCAGCTCTTGAAAGCCAAGACTTACCTAGACGCATATGACGTCACCTTCCAGCCCGGGATCAACGAGGATCTTGCTGCGACGGCCGTATGGGGCTCGCAGCAGGTCGGCCTTTCCCCCGGCGCCCGTAAGGATGGCGTACTTGGCATCTGGTATGGCAAGGGCCCTGGTGTCGATCGCTCCGGCGACGTGCTGAAGCACGCAAACGCTGCGGGCACCTCCAAATATGGCGGCGTCCTCTGTATTGCCGGCGACGATCATTCCGCCAAATCCTCCACCATGCCGCACCAGACCGACCATGATTTCATGTCTGCAGTCATCCCGGTCATCTATCCCTCGTCCATCCACGAATTCCTCGAATACGGCCTCCTCGGCATCGCCATGTCGCGCTATTCCGGCTGCTGGGTCGGCATGAAGTTCATCGCCGACACCATCGAGACGACGGCGGCTGTCGATCTGTCAGGCGAGAGGCGGCAATTCGTGCTGCCGACCGATTTCGAAATGCCGCCCGGTGGGTTGAATTTGCGCTGGCCCGATCCGCCGCTGGTACAGGACGATCGTCTGCAGACCTACAAGGCCTATGCGGCCATCGCCTTTGCCCGTGCCAATCGCGTCGACGAAATCACGCACGATGTGCCGAACGCCCGCCTCGGTATCATCTCGTCCGGCAAGGCCTATGAGGATGTGCTGCAGGCACTGCGCGAGCTGGAGATCGGCCCACAGGAAATGGCAGCGATCGGCCTGCGTATCTTGAAAGTGCGCATGCCCTGGCCGCTGGAGCCCGAGGCTGTCAGGCATTTCTCCGAAGGGCTGGACGAGGTTCTCGTCGTCGAGGAGCGCCGCGAGATTATCGAGAACCAGATCAAGCAGCAGCTCTTCAACTGGCGGGCCGATGTCCGTCCGCGAATCGTCGGCAAGTTCGACGAACACGATAAGCCCTATCTCAGCCTCTCGGCGGCATTGACTGTCGGCGCCGTCGCCAGAGCGATTGCGGGGCGTATCGTCAAGCTCGATCTCGATCAGGGCCTGCATGACCGCATCGCCGCCAAGCTCGCATATCTCGCCGAGCGCGGCCAGATCAGCCGCAGCCATGTGGCGCCGCTGAACCGCACACCCTTCTTCTGCTCCGGCTGTCCGCACAATACGTCCACCCGCGTTCCCGAAGGAAGCCGCGCCATTGCCGGCATCGGCTGCCACTACATGGTCACCTGGATGGACCGCAACACCGAGACTTTCACCCAGATGGGCGGCGAAGGCGTGCCATGGACGGCGATCGCCCGGTATACCGACGAAAAGCATATGTTCGTCAATCTCGGTGACGGCACCTATTTCCACTCCGGCATTCTCGCCATCCGCCAGTCCGTCGCCTCCAAGGTCAACGTCACCTACAAGCTGCTCTACAACGATGCCGTCGCCATGACCGGCGGCCAGCCGATCGACGGCTACCTGACGCCGCAGCTGGTGACGAAGCAGCTGCATGATGAGGGCGTCAAGCCGATCTATTTGCTCTCGGACAATCCCGATGCCTATCACGCTTCCGACCTCGCGCCCGGCGTCAAGGTGCTGCATCGCGACTATATCGATCAGGTAATGCTGACGCTGCGCGAGACCGAAGGCTGTTCGGCGATCGTCTATGTCCAGACTTGCGCGGCCGAGAAACGTCGTCGCCGCAGCCGCGGGCTGATGGAACACCCGGCCAAGCGCGTCTTCATCAATCCGGCCGTCTGCGAGGGCTGCGGCGATTGCTCGGTGCAGTCCAACTGCATCTCAGTCGAGCCGCTGGAAACCGAATTCGGCCGCAAGCGCCAGATCAACCAGTCGAGCTGCAACAAGGATTTCTCCTGCGTCAAAGGCTTCTGCCCGTCCTTCGTGACCGTTCATGGCGGCAAGCGCCGCAAGCGCAAAGCGCTTGATTACGCCGATGTCGATGTCCCTATGCCCGAAATCCCCGTCATCGGCGATCGGCCGTGGAATATCGCGATTGCCGGGGTCGGCGGCACGGGCATCCTGACGATCGGCGCGATCCTCGGCATGGCCGCGCATCTCGACGGCAAGGTGCCGATGATCCTCGACATGGCAGGCCTTGCCCAGAAGGGCGGCGCGGTCATGAGCCACGTGCGCATCGGCCACAATCAGGCCGATGTCACCTCCTCGCGTATCGTCAATGGCGGCGCGGATCTCCTGTTATCAGCGGACGAGGTGGTGGGTGCCTCCAAGGATGCGATCACGCTCTGCTCGCCGACGCGCACCACGGCCATCGTCAACACCGGGCTGATGCCGGTCGCCGATTTCGTTCGCAACCGCGATTTCGATTTCAAGACCGGTTCGATCCAGCACGCGATCGCAAAGACCGTCAGCGACAAGTCCATTTTCCTCGACTTCGGCCATGTCGCGACGGAGGTGACCGGCGATGCCATGTCGACCAATATCCTGCTGGCCGGCTTTGCCTGGCAGCGCGGCCTTTTGCCTCTCTCTTTGGAAGCGATCGAAAAGGCGATCGAGCTCAACGGTGTCGCCGTCAAGGCGAGCCTTTCCGCCTTCCGGTGGGGGCGGCTTCTGGCGCACGACCCGCAGGCCGTACATGCCATGATGGCTGAACCCCGGACGGGTAAGACGCTGACGGAGATGAGCCTCGATGAAATCATCAAACACCGCAAGGCGCATCTGACCGCCTATCAGAATGCGGCGCTTGCCGAACGCTATGCTGCCTTCGTGGCCCACGCCAATGCTCTGGCTGCAAAAGAGCGGCTTTCGGATAAGGTGCCTTTTGCGGTTGCCGTCACCTATGCACGCGTTCTCGCCTACAAGGATGAATACGAAGTCGCGCGTCTCCTGACTGATCCCGCCTTCGAGGCGCATCTGCGCGAGGAGATGGAAGGGGATTTCAAGCTGGCCCTCAATCTCGCGCCGCCCATCCTTGGCGGTAAGGATCCGAACGGCCGGCCGAAGAAGCGCGAGTTCGGCGCGTGGATCCTGCCATTGCTCCGCGGCCTTGCGCCGATGAAGCGTCTGCGCGGCACGCCCTTCGACCCCTTCGGCTATATGGCGGAACGCCGGCTGGAGCGTCGCCTGATCGCTGATTATGAAGGGGTTGCCGAGCGGGTACTTGCCGGTCTGCGCCATGACAACGAGGCCGAGGCCCTTGCCATCCTCTCGCTATTTGATGAGATAAGAGGCTTCGGACCGGTCAAGGAGGAGGCCGCCCGCAAGATCATGGTGAGAATTGCTGACAAGCTGAAGGCCTATGAGGCGCCTGTGGAGACCCAGGGCAAACAGCCCATGCCTGCCGACGCCGCATGATGGCGATGGCCGAAACTTGAAGCGGGCATAAAGAGGTATAGGTTCGTAAGGATCGCGCGTTCGGGAATATCGGGAGGAGAAGCCGGATGTTTGCAGGGGGATTGAACTTCGCGCTGGGAGAGGACATCGACGCATTGCGCGAGCAGGTGCGCCGTTTTGCCAATAACCGCATCGCGCCGTTTGCCGATGAGATCGACCGCAACAACAGTTTCCCAATGCATCTCTGGAAGGAGATGGGCGACCTCGGCTTACTGGGGATCACCGTCGATGAAGCCTATGGCGGGGCGGGTCTCGGTTATCTCGCCCATACGGTGGCGATGGAGGAAATCAGCCGCGCGTCCGCCTCCGTCGGCCTGAGCTACGGTGCCCATTCCAATCTCTGCGTCAACCAAATCTACCGCAACGGCACGACCGCGCAGAAGGAGCGCTATCTGCCGAAGCTGATTTCGGGCGAGCATGTGGGGGCTCTCGCTATGTCGGAACCGAGCGCGGGCTCCGATGTCGTCTCCATGAAGCTGCAAGCGGAGAAACGCGGTCATCGCTATGTGCTGAACGGCAGCAAGATGTGGATCACCAACGGTCCCGATGCCGACGTTCTCGTCGTTTACGCCAAGACTTCGCCGGATGCCGGCCCGCGGGGGATCACAGCCTTCCTCGTCGAGAAAGGCTTCCCCGGCTTCTCCGTCGGCCAGAAGCTCGACAAGCTTGGCATGCGCGGCTCGAACACTTCGGAGCTGATCTTCCTCGATTGTGAAGTGCCGGAGGAGAATGTTCTGGGGCAGGTGGATGGCGGCGTGCGCGTGTTGATGTCGGGTCTCGATTACGAGCGCGTCGTCCTCTCCGGCGGCCCCGTCGGCATCATGGCCGCCTGCATGGATGTGGTGCTGCCCTACATGCATGAGCGCAAGCAGTTCGGCCAATCGATCGGCGAGTTCCAGCTCATGCAGGGTAAGCTTGCCGACATGTATGTCACCATGAATGCCGCGCGTGCCTATGTCTATGCGGTGGCGGCCGCCTGCGATCGCGGCGAGACGACGCGCAAGGATGCAGCCGGCTGCATCCTCTATTCCGCCGAGAAGGCGACGGCGCTGGCGCTCGAATGCATCCAGGCCCTTGGCGGCAATGGCTATACCAATGACTATCCCGCCGGACGGCTGCTGCGCGACGCCAAGCTCTACGAGATCGGTGCCGGCACGTCCGAAATCCGGCGCATGCTGATCGGTCGCGAGTTGTTCGGCGAAACGGCCTGACTGCGAAATTCCATTCCCATCAACCGGTGAAGCGCATGACCGTCTTGAAATCAGAGATATCGACGCATTCGGATCGCTTCCGGGAAAATCGCGCCGCCATGTTGGAGGCGATCGGCATTGCCGAGGCTGCGGCGTCGCAGGCGGCAGAAGGCGGCGGCGTGCAGGCGCGTGAGCGCCATGTCAGCCGCGGCAAGATGCTGCCGCGCGATCGCGTTGCCGGCTTGATCGATCCCGCCACGCCGTTTCTGGAAATCGGCATGACTGCCGCGCACGGTCTCTACAGCGGCGAGGCGCCGGGCGCCGGCCTGATCGCCGGTATCGGCCGCGTTTCCGGCCGCGATTGCATGATCGTCTGCAACGACGCCACGGTCAAAGGCGGCACTTACTATCCGATCACGGTGAAGAAGCATCTGCGGGCGCAGGAGATCGCCGCCGAAAACAATCTCCCTTGCATCTATCTCGTCGATTCAGGCGGCGCCAACCTGCCGAACCAGGACGAGGTGTTTCCGGACCGCGATCACTTCGGCCGCATCTTCTACAATCAGGCCAATATGTCGGCCGCCGGCATCCCGCAGATCGCCGTCGTCATGGGCTCCTGCACGGCAGGCGGCGCCTATGTGCCGGCCATGTCGGATGAAACCATCATCGTCGAGAAGCAGGGGACGATCTTTCTCGCCGGTCCGCCGCTCGTCAAGGCGGCGACGGGGGAGGTGGTCTCGGCCGAGGATCTCGGCGGCGGCGATGTTCACACGCGCCTCTCCGGTGTTGCCGATCATCTGGCACGCGACGATGCTCATGCACTTGCGCTCGCCCGCCAGGCGGTCGCCAATCTCAATCGCCGCAAACCCGAGAGCGTCGAGCGTCACACGCCCGAGGCACCGCTCTACGATCCTGAAGAAATTCTCGGCATCGTCCCCTCGGATCTGCGCACGCCCTATGACGTGCGCGAGGTTATCGCCCGCATGGTGGACGGTTCCCGTCTCGATGAATTCAAGGCGCGCTACGGCACGACGCTGGTCTGCGGCTTTGCCCATATCCATGGCATCCCAGTCGGCATCATCGCCAACAATGGCGTTCTCTTCTCGGAGTCGGCGCTGAAGGGCGCGCATTTCGTCGAGCTCTGCTCGCAACGCAAGATCCCGCTGGTCTTCCTGCAGAACATCACCGGCTTCATGGTTGGCCGTAAATACGAGACGGAAGGGATCGCCAAGAACGGCGCCAAGCTGGTGACGGCTGTGGCCACAACCAGGGTTCCGAAGGTCACCATGCTGATCGGCGGCTCCTTCGGCGCCGGCAATTACGGCATGGCCGGTCGCGCCTACTCGCCGCGCTTCCTCTGGACCTGGCCCAACAGCCGCATCTCCGTCATGGGCGGGGAGCAGGCGGCGGGTGTGCTCGCCACCGTGCGCGGCGAGGCGCTGGCGCGTGCCGGCAAGCCTTGGGCGCCGGAAGAAGAGGCCGCCTTCAAGGCGCCGACGCTCAAGATGTTCGAAACCCAGAGCCACCCGCTCTACGCCTCGGCCCGCCTTTGGGACGATGGCATCATCGATCCGCGTAAGAGCCGCGACGTGCTGGCTCTATCGCTTTCAGCAGCACTCAACGCACCGATCGAAGACACACGCTTCGGTCTGTTCAGGATGTGAGGAGACGGAGATGAAACGCGATGCCATCAATGCCAAGAATGCGCCGCAGCCCCGCGGCGGCTATGCTCAGGCCGTGAAGCTTGAGAATTTCGAGCGACTACTTTTTATCAGCGGACAGATACCGACCGATGTCGATGATGCCTTGCCGGAGGGATTTAAGGCGCAGGCCCGTCAGGTCTGGCACAACATCGACGCCCAGCTGAAGGCGGCCGGCATGACGAAGGACGATATCGTCAAGGTCACCACCTTTCTCGCCGATCGACATCATACGATTGAGAACCGCGAGATTCGCAGCGAATATCTCGGCTCGCTCGCGCCGGCCATGACTGTGGTGATCGCCGGTATTTTCGATACGGCCTGGCTGCTCGAAGTCGAAGTCATTGCCGCGCAATAGGGTCTGCCGATGTTTTCGAAGATACTGATCGCCAATCGCGGCGAAATCGCCTGCCGCGTCATCCGCACGGCGAGGCGCCTCGGCATCCGCACGGTCGCCATCTATTCCGACGCCGATCGGGATGCGCTGCACGTGGCGCTAGCCGACGAGGCTGTCCATATCGGCCCCGCGGCGGCGATCGAAAGTTATCTTTCGAAAGAGAAGATCATTGCGGCGGCTCAACGCACTCAAGCGGAGGCCATTCATCCAGGCTACGGCTTTCTTTCGGAAAATGCCGATTTCGCCGAGGCGGTCGAGGCTGCCGGTCTCGTCTTCATCGGCCCATCGCCGGCCTCGATCCGGACCATGGGCCTCAAGGATGCAGCCAAGGCGCTGATGGAGCGGGCGGGCGTGCCTGTCGTGCCCGGCTATCACGGCGATGGGCAGGAGGCCGGCTTCCTTGCCGATCAGGCGGCCGCAATCGGCTTTCCCGTTCTCATCAAGGCGCGGGCAGGCGGCGGCGGCAAGGGCATGCGCCGCGTCGACCGTCCGGAGGATTTCGAGGCTTCGCTGGAGGCGGCGAAGCGCGAGGCGAAATCCGCTTTCGGCGACGATGCGGTGCTCATCGAAAAATATCTCGTTAGACCGCGCCACATCGAGATCCAGGTCTTCGGCGACAGTCATGGCAATGCCGCGCATCTTTTCGAGCGCGATTGCTCGCTGCAGCGCCGGCACCAGAAGGTGATCGAGGAGGCACCGGCCCCCGGTATGACAGAGGAGATGCGCACCGCCATGGGTGAAGCGGCTGTTCGCGCCGCCCGCGCCATCGATTATCGCGGCGCCGGCACGGTTGAATTCATCGTCGATGTCTCCGACGGGCTGTCGCCGGATCGCTTCTTCTTCATGGAAATGAACACACGCCTGCAGGTCGAGCATCCCGTCACCGAGACGATCGCCGGCGTCGATCTGGTGGAATGGCAATTGCGCGTCGCGAGCGGCGAGCCGCTGCCGAAGGCTCAGGATGAGCTCACCATAAACGGCTGGGCCTTCGAAGCGCGTATCTATGCGGAGGATCCGGCGCGCGGCTTCCTGCCGGCAACCGGCACGCTCTCTCGCTTACGCTTTCCCGAAGGCGATGTCCGCATCGATGCGGGCGTGCGCGAGGGCGATACCATCACCCCGCATTACGATCCGCTGATCGCCAAGCTGACGGTGCATGCGCCGGATCGGGCAGCCGCCCTGGCGAAGCTCACGCGAGGCCTGGAGCAGACGCAGGTCGCCGGGACCACGACCAACCTCGATTTCCTCATTCGCCTCAGCCGTCAATCGGATTTCGCCGCCGGCCATCCGGACACTGGATTGATCGACTGTGACGTGGAGGCGCTGACTTCGGCGCGGCAGCCCGACGATGCGGCTCTTGCCATTGCCGCCATTGTTGAGGCGGGTGGGTTCGCGCAAGCCGCTGGCAATGACCCGTGGCTGTCGCTCGGCCCTTGGCAGCTCTGGGGCGAGGCGAGCCGGCCCGTCACGGTGCATTTTGCCGGCGGTCATCAGACTTGCCGCGTGACTGCAAGGGGTCGGTCGCTGTTCGGCGTCGCCTTTGATGATCGCACCATTTCCCTCCGCATGCTCGCGGGTGAGGGCCGTTCTCGTCACGTTGAGATCGACGGCCGTCAATCTCAACTGGATGTCTTCGAGATATCGTCAGGTGTGACTTTGTTCCTTGATGGGCAGACGCATCATTTCCATCGCCTCGATCTTCTCGACGGTGGAGAAGAGGCGGCCAGCGGCGGTGACCGCGTCATCGCGCCGATGCCGGGTCTCGTCAAGATCGTCCGCGTGCGCGAAGGCGACTCGGTGACCAAAGGCCAGGCCCTGATCGTCATGGAGGCCATGAAGATGGAGCTGACTCTGACGGCCGCCCGCGACGGCATCGTCGAAAGTCTGCATGTCGGCGAGGGCGATCAGACCAGCGAAAGCGCCGTGCTTCTGTCGCTTCGACCGGAGGATGCGCCATGATCAACAAGCCTTCCAATCATGTCACCATCGTCGAGATGGCGCCGCGCGACGGTCTGCAGAATGAAAAGCAGCTGGTCGATACCGCGCGGAAGATCGAGCTGGTAAACCGGCTTTCCGATTGCGGTTTTGAGCGCATCGAAGTGACGAGCTTCGTCAGTCCGAAATGGGTGCCGCAACTGGCCGATGCCGCCGATGTCATGGCCGGCATAGAGCGGCGTTCCGGCATCCGCTATGCAGCGCTGGCGCCCAACATGCAGGGCTTCGAAGCCGCCCTCGCCGCCGGCGCCGATGAGGTCGCGATCTTTGCGTCCGCTTCCGAAACCTTCTCCATGCACAACATCAACTGCTCGATCGCCGAGAGCATTGAGCGCTTCCGGCCGGTTGCCGCTGCCAGCCGGGATCGCGGTGTCCCGTTGCGCGGCTATGTCAGCTGCGTCGTCGAATGCCCCTATGAGGGTGCCATACCGCCGCAGAATGTCGTCAGCGTTGCCTGGCAGCTTCGTGCCCTTGGCTGCTATGAAATCAGCCTTGGCGACACGATCGGCAAAGGTACGCCTGGGGCTGTCGACCGGATGCTTGCCGCAGTGCTGGGCGAATTGCCCGCCAGGGTTCTGGCAGGGCATTTTCACGATACGTCGGGGCGCGCACTGGAGAATATCGCCGTCGCTCTGGAGCGCGGCCTGCGCGTCTTCGATGCTTCGACCGGCGGCCTCGGTGGTTGCCCCTTTGCCCCCGGTGCCAAGGGCAATGTCGATACCGTGGCGGTCTGCGACTATCTGGAGACGCAGGGATACGAAACCGGTCTTGATAAAGACAAGCTTGCGGCGGCCGCCGCCTTCGCCCGCAGCCTCGGGAGTGCCGCATGATATCGCAAACGATCCGCATCACCACCGACGAACGCGGTGTCGCCCATCTGACGCTGACGCGCGCCGAAAAGCACAATGCCCTGTCGGCCGAGATGATCGATGATCTCACAGCTGCAACGAATGAGCTTGCCCATGACAAAGCGGTGCGTGTCGTCGTGCTCATCGGTGAGGGGGGCAGCTTCTGCGCCGGCGGCGATCTCGGCTGGATGCGCGCCCAATTCGACGCCACGCGGGACGGACGCATGGTGGAAGCGCGGCGGCTGGCCATGTTGTTCAAGGCGTTGAACGAGCTCCCCAAGCCGCTGATCGCCCGCGTTCACGGCAATGCCTTCGGCGGCGGCATCGGAATCCTCAGCGTCTGCGACATGGTGATCGCGGCATCGACAGCCCGCTTCGGTCTGACAGAAGTACGCCTCGGCATCATTCCCGCCACCATCAGCCCCTATGTCGTCGCCCGGATCGGCGAGACGAATGCCCGCCCGCTCTTCCTCTCCGGCAAGATCATCGATGCCTGGCAGGCACATGCAACAGGTCTTCTGTCACGAGTCGTGGCGGAGGAGGCGTTGGACGAGGCCGTGGAGGCGGAGGTCCGCCATTTTCTAGCGGCGTCACCGCAGGCAGCGGCCCGTGCCAAGGCCTTGGCGCGCTCTGTCGGCAGGCCGGTTACCGATAGCATGATCGATCACGTCGTCGAGCAACTGGCGGATGCCTGGGAGACCGACGAGGCGAAGGAAGGCATCACTGCCTTCTTCGAAAAACGGCAGCCGAACTGGCGAACGGGTTAAAGCGCATGCCGTTATCGCAAAACCGCTGCATATTTTTGCGCGGCATGCGTTAAGCCAGTCTGTTGTTTTCGATGGTCAATTGCGGGAACTGCGCGCTTCCCTTGGTGAGGTCGCCCGATGCAGGCTTGTCCCAGCGAAAGCCCATGATCGCGGCTTGTTGCATCTCCTGGAAGAGATTGCCTGTAATCACCGCCGAGCCGGCACCATCCGCAACCGAGACGACGCAGCCGATGCCGGCATGTCTGACGATATTGCCTGTCGCGACGACATTGCGGAGATATTGCCCCCAGCCGAGCCGCATGCCCCAGAGCGGCGCATTCTCGATGACGTTGTCGGCAACAAGCGTATCGGCTTCCGCCGATATACCGATGCCAAAGCCGCCATCCTGCGCGTAGGGCGCTGTCAGCGAAAGATTGCGGATGACATTGCCCGTTACCGAGGCGAGCCTTCCGCCCTTGTCGAAATTGGTGACCGAGATGCCGTTCGTTGCGCCATCGACAAGGTTGTTGTTGATCGTGGCGCCGACGAATTCGAATTCGCAGTAGATGGCCGTTTCGCCCGAACGCAGGCATTGATTGTTCGAGATCTGCACATTCGAGGCCGAATTGGCGCGGATGGCGGTAAAGGCGCAATCGGTGATCTGATTGCCAGAAACCGTGACGCCATCGGCGCGGAAGACGTTGATGCCATTACCGTTCTGGCCGGTGCCGCCGCCATTGGCGCGAATGCGGGCAATGCGATTGTTGATGACGCTGCTGCTATCCTCGGCCTTGTCCCAACGATGGATCAGAATACCGCCATTGCCGCAATCCTCGACGCGATTGCCTGCTACCGTCAATCCGGTTGACTGGACGGAATAGATGCCGGCTTCTGCCGCGCCGGAGATGCGGTTGCGCTCGATCCGGCCGCCGCAACGTTCGAGCTGCAGAGCATGCTTGCGGCTGCCGGTAACTTCGCAATTGTCGATCAGCACCTCGTCGACGCCGGTAAATTGCAGAAGGCCGCCGGCATAATCGGCAAGCCAGCGATTGCCGCCATCGAGCACGAGGCCGGAAAGCTCGATACGCCTGGCTTTATCCGCATTCATCAGATGGCCGTCGCCGCTATAGATGAGCCGCGAGGCGCCGGGAACGCCAGTGATGCGGGTATTGTCCGGCAGCGTCAGGTTGGAGATGTTGTATGTGCCCGGCGGCAGGAAGAGCGGCATGTTGGCCCGTGCCGCATTGTCGATCATCGCTTGCAGCTTGCCGCTCTTGAAATCGCCGGCGCCCGGCGTCGTTTTCAGCGCAATGGCGTCGATTGGTCCGCGTAGCTCGGCACCGGCCATCTTGGCCAGCGGCGCGGCGAAAACGCGCGGCGCAAGCAGGCCGGTCGCTGCCGAGGCGGCGAGGGAAGCGACGAAGGTGCGGCGTTGGATCATTGCGAGCTCCTGGAACGGCTCTTACGAAGCAGAAATCGTGCCAACCCTGCCTGTGCCGTTTTGATACAGATGGCGCTGATCCCTGCATTGAGCGGTCAAAGAGCAGAACGATTCCATTGCATTTACTGGCTTAGAGAGTGTTCCGTGCTCGTCTTCGATCTGCCGTATCGGCAACCGATACCCGGATTCGATCAAAAAGCTGCCGCCATCGCTACCTAATCGTGCAAATCGCGCTATCCTCTTTACTCATGAGACCCGATCAACTGCTTTATCCGGCGCCCGAGGGCTTGTTCTGCCCGATCGGCGGCTTCCATATCGACCCCGTGCAACCGGTCGAGCGGGCTCTTGTTACACATGGTCATTCGGATCATGCCCGCTCCGGCCATGCCCATGCGCTCGCCACGCGCCAGACGCTCGATATCATGCGCATCCGCTACGGCGATGATTTTGCCGGCTCGGAGCAGGCGGTTGCCTTCGGCGAGGAAGTGACGATCAATGGCGTCAAGGTGCAGTTCTATCCGGCCGGCCATGTGCTCGGCTCGGCGCAGATCGCCGTGGAGAAGGATGGGCTGCGCATCGTGGTCTCAGGCGATTACAAACGCCGGCCGGACCCGACCTGTGAAGCCTATGTCCCGGTCCCCTGCGACGTCTTCATCACCGAGGCGACCTTCGGGCTGCCGGTTTTCCATCACCCGGATCCGATGGCTGAGACGCGCAAGCTCCTGGGTTCGCTTCGCCAGTTTCCGGAACGAACGCATCTGATCGGCGCCTATGCGCTCGGCAAGGCGCAGCGCGTCATCCGCCTGCTGCGCGATGCCGGCTATGACAAGCCGATCTATATTCACGGCGCATTGGAAACACTCTGCGATTATTATGTGAGCCAGGGCATCGCGCTCGGCGAACTCAAGCCGGCCACCATCGAAAGCCGCGATCAGTCGATCTTCCAAGGCGCCGTCGTCGTCGGCCCGCCCTCCGCGTTTCAGGATCGCTGGGCGCGGCGCTTTCACGATCCTCTGCCGGCTTTCGCTTCCGGCTGGATGATGGTGCGCCAGCGTGCCAAGCAGATCGGCGTCGAGCTGCCGCTGGTCGTATCGGATCATTGCGACTGGCCCGAACTGACCGAGACGATCTCCGATCTGAAGCCGAGCGAGGTCTGGGTCACCCACGGCCGCGAAGAGGCCCTGGTGCGCTGGTGCGAGCTGCAGGGTATCGCCGCCAAGCCGCTGCATCTCATCGGCTATGAAGACGAGGGCGATTGATGAAAGCCTTTGCCGATCTTCTCGACCGCCTGGTGCTGACGCCGAGCCGCAACGGCAAGCTGAAGCTGCTGACCGATTATTTTCGCGATACGCCAGACCCCGACCGTGGCTATGGTCTGGCCGCCATTGCCGGTACCCTCGAGGTGCGCAACGTCAAGCCCGCCATGCTGCGCGAGCTTGTTCTCGAGCGTATGGACGAGGTGCTCTTCCGCTACTCCTACGATTATGTCGGTGATCTCGCTGAGACGATCTCGCTGGTATGGGACAAGGAGAGTGACATCGAGCGCCCTGCCGGCGAGCAGCCGAAGCTTGGCGAAGTCGTCCGCAACATGAATGCGCTTGGGCGGACGGAGGTGCGCAGCTTCGTTCGCGATCTGCTTGATCGGCTGGATACTTCGGGCCGTTTCGCATTCTTAAAGCTCGCGACGGGTGCGATGCGCATCGGCGTCTCGGCTCGGCTTGCCAAGCAGGCGCTGGCTGAGATGAGTGGTAAGGATGTAACGGAAATCGAGACGTTGTGGCATGGCCTGCAACCGCCCTATGAAAGCCTATTCCACTGGCTTGAGGGCAAGGGCGAGAAGCCGATTTTGGCGACGCCGGCGATCTTCCATTCCGTCATGCTTGCCAACCCTGTCGAACCGGGCGATCTTGAGGGTCTCGACCCCGGTGATTTCGCCGCCGAATGGAAATGGGATGGCATCCGCGTCCAGCTTTCGCGCTCGGGCGCCACGAGCAAGCTCTATTCCCGCTCCGGCGACGATATTTCAGGCGCCTTCCCGGATATCGTCGATATCATGAACTTCGAAGGCGTGATGGATGGCGAGCTGCTTGTCGGCGGCACGGTGCGTTCCAACAACCCGACGCGCAGCTTTTCCGATCTGCAGCAGCGCCTCAACCGCAAGACCGTGACTTCGAAAATGCTGGACGAGTTTCCGGCCTTCATCCGTGCCTATGATCTCCTCTTTGACGGCGCGGAGGACGTGCGCGCCCGCGGTTTCCTCGATCGGCGCGAGCGACTGACGGAGATTATCGAAGCAGCACCGCACGACCGTTTCGATCTGTCGCCGCTCGTCGATTTCTCCTCCTGGGAGGAGCTCGACCGGTTGCGCTCCTCGCCGCCCGATCCGGTGATCGAAGGTGTGATGATCAAGCGCAGGGACAGCGCCTATCTCGCGGGCCGCGCCAAAGGCCCATGGTTCAAGTGGAAGCGCGATCCCTACAATGTCGATGCCGTGTTGATGTATGCACAGCGGGGCCATGGCAAGCGCTCCAGCTACTATTCCGATTTCACCTTCGGCGTCTGGGCGATGACGCCCGAGGGCGAGCAGCTGGTTCCGGTCGGCAAGGCCTATTTCGGCTTTACCGATGCCGAGCTGGAAGTGCTCGACAAGTTCGTGCGCAATAATACGGTCGATCGTTTCGGCCCGGTGCGTGCCGTGCGTGCCGATCGCGATTTCGGTTTCGTGCTCGAGGTTGCCTTCGAAGGCATCAATCGTTCCACCCGCCATAAATCTGGCGTTGCCATGCGCTTTCCCCGCATTGCAAGGCTACGGCCCGACAAGCCGCCCTACGAGGCCGACAGGCTGGAAACTTTGATCGCGATGATTGACGCCAAGGCTCCGGTTGTCGATGAATAGGCGAGGGCGATTCCTCACCACAAAGTGAGTTGGCCTTGCCTTTCAACCCGTGCAGATTTGCGCTGCGCCGGGACAATTAGACAGAGCTCATGACCATGTCTGACGACAACGCATTTCGTCCCAATCGCCGCGGCGTTCTTGCCGGCATCGCCGTCACGCTTTTTGCGCCCGCAATCGTCAGGGCGGCTGATGACAGCACCACAGGCAGCAAGCCCGCCGAGACAAAGGCGATCGCCCGGAGCGATGAAAAGGCCGAGGATGCCCCGCCGCTGCTTTCGGGCGACTATGCCAAGGAGCGCCACCTGTTTCGAACCGATCTCCTGAGCAAGGGACCGGCCCCCGATATCTACGAGAGGCTCGTTACGCCATCGACGGCCGAACGGCTTTTCTATCGCAGCGGCGTCGGCGAGGAACTGGAGCTCGTTGCCTGGGTTTCCCGCTATACGCGCTCGGAGAAGCCGAAGCCGGCCGTATTGTTCCTGCATGGCGGCAACGCCATCGGCCAGGGGCATTGGCAGCTGATGAAGCCTTATGTCGAGGCCGGCTACGTCGTCATGATACCCTCCATGCGTGGAGAAAACGGCCAGAAGGGCAATTTTTCGGGTTTTTACGACGAAGTTGCCGATGTGCTGGCCGCTTCCAACCGGCTGCGGCATCTGCCGGGTGTCGATCCACACCGCATGTTCCTGGCCGGGCACAGCATCGGCGGCACGCTCGCCATGCTGGCAGCAATGTCGACCCATCGCTTCCGGGCGGTCACGCCCATATCAGGCAATCCGGATGCCTATGCCTTCTTCGGCCGCTATCCGCAGGATATCCGCTTCAACACCGGGAACCCGCGTGAATACCAGATGCGCTCGCCGCTCTGCTATGCGCACAGTTTCAAAAGCCCTGTAAAGCTGTTCCACGGGACCGAAGAGGCGCATTTTGATTCGCGCTTGGCATTGCTTTCGAAGCGAGCGACAGCCGCAGGCGTGAAGATGGAGATGGCGACCGTGCCGGGCAGCCATAATTCGGCACTGCCGGGTGAGATCGCTCAAAGTATCGAATTCTTCAAGAGCGTGGCCGTCTAAACTAGCCCTTAAAAGCGGCACGGGAGATAACCGAACCTCTCCGCACGTCGCTTTTACGCCATCAGCTTCTCGATCAGTGCCGTCGCCGCTTCCGCAATCACGGTTCCGGGCGGAAAGATCGCGTCGGCGCCGGCGGCCTCCAGCGCCGCGAAATCCTGCGGCGGAATGACGCCGCCGACCGCAATCAGAATGTTGCGGGCATGACGCCGGATGAGCGCCTCCTTCAATTCCGGCACCAGCGTCAGATGACCGGCGGCAAGCGACGATGCGCCGACGATGTCGACGCCTTCGCGCACGGCGACGTCGGCGACTTCCTCAGGCGTCTGGAACATCGCGCCGACGACGACATCGAAGCCGAGATCGGCAAAGGCCGTGGCGATGACCTTCTGGCCGCGATCGTGCCCATCCTGGCCCATCTTGGCGATGAGGATGCGGGGCTTTTCGCCGCGCATCTTGCGGAAGGCTTCGACCTTGGCGACAGCCTTGTTGAAGGCGGGGTCGGCGTCGCCGACTTCCTGGCGATAGACGCCTGAGATGGTCCTGATCTCGGCGACATGCCGGCCATAGGCCTTTTCCAGCGCCAGCGATATTTCGCCGACGGTGGCTCTCGCCCTCGCTGCCTTGACGGCAAAATCGAGCAGATTGCCGGTGCCGTTTCGCGCGGCATCCGTTAAGGCATCCAGGGCTGTTTCGACGACGGCCGTCTCGCGGGTGCCCTTCAGCTGCTGCAGCTTGGAAAGCTGGCGTGCCCGCACCTCGGAATTCTCGACCTTCAGGACATCGACTTCGATATCCTGCGTCGGTTTGGAAAAATTCACGCCGACCACGGTCTGATGGCCGCTGTCGATGCGGGCCTGCGTTCGGGCCGCGGCTTCCTCGATCCGAAGCTTCGGAATGCCTTTCTCGATCGCCTTCGCCATGCCGCCGATCGCCTCGACCTCCTCGATATGGGCGAGGGCGCGCGCGGCGAGATCATGGGTCAGCCGCTCGACATAGGCCGAACCGCCCCAGGGGTCGATGATATCTGTCGTGCCTGATTCTTTCTGCAGCAGGATCTGCGTGTTGCGGGCGATGCGGGCGGAATGATCCGTCGGTAGCGCCAGCGCCTCGTCGAAGGAATTGGTATGGAGCGACTGCGTGTGCCCCTGTGTGGCCGCCATCGCCTCGACCATGGTGCGGATGATGTTGTTCATCGGATCCTGCGCCGTCAGCGACCAGCCGGAGGTCTGGCTGTGGGTCCTGAGCGCGAGGGATTTCTGATCCTTCGGCGCGAAATTCTTCTGCATCAGCGTCGCCCAGATCAGCCGCCCGGCGCGCATCTTGGCGACCTCCATGAAGAAGTTCATGCCGACGGCCCAGAAGAAGGAGAGGCGGGGGGCGAAGCTGTCGATATCGAGCCCGGCTGCGACGCCGGCCCGCGCATATTCGATGCCGTCGGCAATCGTGTAGGCGAGCTCCAGATCCGCCGTCGCGCCAGCCTCTTGCATGTGGTAGCCGGAGATCGAGATGGAGTTGAACTTCGGCATGCGCCGGCTGGTATAGCTGAAGATGTCCGAAACGATCCGCATGGAGGGCTGCGGCGGATAGATATAGGTGTTGCGGACCATGAACTCCTTGAGGATGTCGTTCTGGATCGTGCCCGACAGCTTGTCCTCGGAAACGCCCTGTTCCTCCGCTGCGACGATATAAAGCGCCATGATCGGCAGTACCGCGCCGTTCATGGTCATCGAGACGCTCATCTCGTCGAGCGGAATGCCATCGAAGAGCTGGCGCATGTCGAGGATGGAATCGATCGCCACACCCGCCATGCCGACATCGCCCGCCACCCGCGGATGATCACTGTCATAACCGCGGTGGGTGGCAAGATCGAAGGCGACGGAAAGGCCCTTCTGTCCGGCCGCAAGGTTGCGGCGATAGAAGGCGTTGGATTCTTCCGCCGTGGAGAAGCCGGCATATTGGCGGATGGTCCAGGGCTGCTGGACATACATGGTCGGATAGGGGCCGCGCACAAATGGTGCAGCGCCAGGATAGGTGTCCAAAAACTTCAGGCCGGCAAGGTCGCTTTCGCGGTAGGAGCGCTTGACGCTGATGCCTTCGGGAGTTTCCCAGGCTGGGGCGTCGATTGTTGGCGCCGTTGCCCGCGGCTTGGCCCAGGGGATGGTGGTGAAGTCGGGGATACGGGTCATTGAACCGGTGCCTTCGTGAATATGGAGGCTGCGTTACCCCCCTCTGTCGCTTTCGCGACATCTCCTCCGCATGGGTGGAGATCAGAAGCCTGCGGAGCGTTTCTGCCGCAGAAAAATACCGCATCTGCGACAGCGAAGGTTGTCATTCCCGCTGGGATTAAATTCAAACGTGAAACGATCTCTCCCCTTGTGGGGGAGATGTCCCGCAGCGACAGACGGGGGTGCGCAGTCTCCGCGGATGCGATATTCATTCTCATCCCTCCACCCCCTCATCCAACCGTACCGGCATCAACCCCATCCCACCGGCAATCGAACCCAAAGACCTCAAAACCGTCACCGGCCGTTCGGTCTTCATCGCAAACAGCGTCGTCCCCACGATCGGCTTGGCGATGCGGCTCTCGCGCGCCTCCGCAACCATCGCCGCCAGGCGACCGCTGGAAATGACCTTCGCCAATCCACCCTGGCCTTCGATCTCGATAAAGATATCCCAGGCCCGCTCGGCCAGTGCGCCGGTCAGCGTCTCGATGCCACCGGCTCCAGCGGCGGGATCGACGACATGATCGAGGTGGCTCTCCGCCACGAGGATCGTCTGCGTATTGCGCGCCAGACGCCGCGCCAGTGGATCGGGAATGCCGTGTGTCAGGCTGTGCGGCAGAACGGAGATCTCGTCGGCGCCGCCGACGCCGGCTGAAAAGACCGCGATCGTATTGCGCAGAATGTTCGTCTCCGGATCGAGGCGGGTCAGCATGCGATAGCTCGTCTCCGCAAAGAGATGCGCCGGCTGTGGATTGGCGACGCCGCAGGCCTCGGCGATCCGGGTAAAGATCAGCCGTGCGGCGCGCATCTTCGCAATCGTCGTGAACTGGTTCTGATCGGCCGAAAGGCAAAGGCTGGTTGCCGCAAGCGCTGCTTCCGGCGAAAGGTCGGCCTCTTCGAGCAATCTCAGATGACCGACGAGGCTTGCGGCCATGACCGCCAACTCCTGCACTTCGGTCCCGCCGGCATTATGCACCACGCGACCGTCTGCATTGACGATCGTCCCAGTCGGCTTCACTTCTTTGAAGTATTTGATGCCGCTCGAAAAATTGGCAAAATTTTCGGCTGCCAAGAAAGCGTCGAGTCCAAGATGCAAACTTTGGGCACCCCCATCAACAATCGAGGCTGCCATCATTTTCGCGACGCTGGAAGAAAAGCCATCGAGGCGCAAAGTTGGAGTCTTGGCGGATGCTGCTGCCAACACTTCGGAAAAGATTGGCAACTGAGCATCCATGCCGATGCCGAAGGCCGAAGCAGAGGCTTTGGAGATGAGGCTGATACCGCTTGCGCCGTTGGCAAGATCATCGCTGAGCTGCGCCATTGCTCGCTCGGGCTCCGGATCGTCCATGCGCTGCGTCACCGTCCAGGGAAGGTCGGCCCGCCGGCGCGAGAGCGGAGCATAATCGCGCCGCCGCTCATAAAGCGGCTGGATGGCGATGCCATCGTCCGTTCGCGATACCAGCGCTTCCTGGAAATCCTTGCCTTTCAACGCCCGTTCCACCAGCTTCAGCCAGGTCTTTTGGTCGGTGTGGCCGAAGATGCTCGGGTCGAGACTGTCGATATTCATGCGATCCTCCGTCCAACAATGATCTAGCTCATGATGCCGCATGGGAAAACAGAAGTTTGGTCGATCCGTGCAATATCTTCGCTCGCGCTATCTGGTGCTCGACGCCAGCCTCGCTCCAGCCGCGGCCGTCATTATGCGGCCGATCCGATGTGTCCCAACTGGTTTCCGAGAATGGTCGATCTGCTGCCCGTTTCCTATCGCCTGCTCGCTCTTGCCTCTCTGGCAGCATTGTCCGCCTGCAGCATCATTCCTGACACGGGCGCCACCGACCCTGATCGTTTCGTGCAGGAAACCACCCCGGTCTTCTATCGTCCCGAGGGTATCGAGCCGAACAGGGTAAAACGCCTGCCGGTGCAGCCTGTGCCGCAGGCGCGCGATCTCTTCCAGACGCAATTCCATCAGACCTATGGTCTGCCGACCTTCAATCCGGTGCATCAGGCCATGTATGCGCAGCGCAGCGAGGACGATTTCACGCTGCCGGCCATCCCGTATAAGCGCATCGACACGCGCTTCCTACGGCAGGAAGTGGACTACCAGACCAAGGAGCGCCCCGGCACCATCGTTGTCGATACGCGCGACCATTTCCTGTATTTCGTCGAGCCGGGTGGCAAGGCAATGCGCTATGGCGTCGGCCTCGGTGCTGCCGGATATGCCTGGCATGGCAGGGGCGTGATCCAGTGGAAGCAGAAATGGCCGCGCTGGACGCCGCCAGCCGAAATGGTCGCGCGCGACCCGCAGATCAGGCCGCTATCGGCCGAGCGCGGCGGCATGAATCCGGGGCCGACCAACCCGCTTGGCGCGCGTGCTCTGTACATCTATCAGGGCGGCCGGGATACGCTTTATCGGGTTCACGGTACGCCGGATTGGCAGTCGATCGGCAAGGCCGCATCCTCTGGGTGCGTTCGTATGCTCAACCAGGACGTGATGGATCTCTACAATCGAGTGCCTGAAAAGGCGGAAATTGTCGTTCTGTAGCAGTATTTTACCACAAATTTTCGTGATGTTGCATAAGTGCGATAGTCGGGATGATTAGCGCTCTTTAGTTTTGCCTCTGTCTCTGCGAACCTCTCGGGGAACCGAATCAGCCTGTTGATGCGGGTTTTCGCTTCCTCCACCAAAGGAACTATGCTGTCGACATGAGCCTTCCTTCATCCTTATCCCGACGTAATTTCCTCGCTCTTGCTGGTCTCGGCGCTGTTTCGACGCTTGCCAGCTGCGCCTCCACCATCAACAGCGGCCCCGTCGTCAGCCCGGTTCAATATACCGGCTCGCCGAGGCCGTTCCGCACCTGGTTCTCCAGCTATGACGGCGAGCAACCCGATCCGGCCGTAATCTACGCTTCCGTCGAGGATGGCGGCTTCATCATTCCGGCGGTTCCCTACCAGCAGATCGATCCGCGCTTCTATCGTCAGCGGGTGGTCGACCCCACCGGCGAGGCACCCGGCAGCGTGATCGTCAACACAACCCAGCGCATGCTCTACGTCACAGAGCAAGGGGGCACGGCGATGCGCTACGGCATCGGCGTTGGCCGCGAAGGCTTTGCCTGGCAGGGCCGGGGCGTCATCCAGTGGCGCAAGAAATGGCCGCGCTGGAATCCGCCGGATGAAATGGTCGCCCGCCAGCCGGAGCTTGTGAAATATTCCATCGCCAACGGCGGCATGGACCCGGGCCTGAAGAACCCGCTAGGAGCGCGTGCTCTCTATATTTTCGAAGATAAACAGGACTCGCTTTACCGCCTGCATGGCAACCCCGACTGGCGCTCCATCGGCAAGGCCGTTTCCTCTGGCTGCGTCCGTCTGCTGAACCAGGATGTCATCGATCTCTATGATCGCGTTCCAGAGCGGGCGCCGATCCTGGTCACTGCCTGATACCGCATCATTGAAAAAAGGGGCGTCACTGGCGCCCTTTTTTGTTTGCCGCCCTGACCGGAATTACCCGGTGCCCCAAAACCACTGCCAACTTGACCCTCGGCTGCAGGCGCTGGTCGCGTAGACCGGCTCTCCGTTATATCACACCATCGCTATCCTCGTATTGACGGCATTGTCGCATTCACTTTCTCGAGACAATTGCAAAATATATATTGCGCGCGATTAAATCGCGATGTATATAAAATCCATCCAACCGAAGGAGATATGACATGCCTATTCTCTATACGACCAAAGCTTCCGCCACCGGTGGCCGCGCCGGCCATGCAGTTTCCGAAAATGGCGTCCTTGACGTTACGCTTACTGTTCCTAAGGAGCTCGGCGGTGATGGCGCTACCGGCACCAATCCGGAGCAGCTTTTTGCAGCCGGCTATTCCGCCTGCTTCCTGGGCGCTTTGAAATTTGTCGCAGGCCAGCAGAAGGTCAAGATTCCGGAGGACGCAAAGGTCACGGCCACTGTCGGTATCGGCCCGCGCGCAGATGGCACCGGCTTCGGCATCGAAGTGTCTCTGGCCGTTCATATCCCCGGCATGGACAAGGCCGAGGCTGAAAAGCTCGCCGCTGCCGCCCATATCGTATGCCCCTATAGCCACGCCATGCGCACCTCGACCGAAGTGCCGGTTGCTGTTGTCTGACGCGAAACGCGCCGCCGGTCGTTTGAAGGCCGGAAATACGGAGCATATTGAAAAGGAGCGGCAGTTTGATCTGTCGCTCCTTTTCTTTTGCAAGAAAAATGCTATATTTTTTCTTAAGAAAGGAAGTAGCCATGATGAAAACCCAGGCAATAGGCCAGACGATGCCCGGCGAAGCACTCGTCATGACCAAGGCCGTCGTCAATGCTGCCGAAAGGCTGGGATTGAACGCCCGTATCCTGGCGGCCATCATCGGCGTGTCGGAGGCGACGGTGTCGCGCATGAAGCGACAGGATCATCTGCTAGAGCGCGATAGCAAGCCTTTTGAACTTGCCGTGCTTCTTGTTCGTCTCTTCCGTTCGCTCGACGCTATCGTCGGCGGCGACGAGGCTGTGGCGCGGCAATGGCTGCGTAACGGCAATGTCGCCTTTGGTGCAGCGCCGATCGACAAGATCGTCTCGATTTCTGGTTTGACCGATGTCCTTGCCTATCTGGACGCCCGCCGCGCTCTCGTCTGAGGCAAGGGCTATTTCCGGCCAATATTGGCGGCTGGTGGAATCGCAGCATCAGGTCTCGACGCTGAAGCTCGTGGACACGTTGGAGGAGCAGGCGCTCCTAGAAAGCATCCTGGAAGAAAGCAAGCCGGTTCTACCGCCTGAATGCGCCGGGCTTGACTATCTCCTTGCCACGCCCTTCCGCTATGGCGCGATCTATCCCCACGGTTCCCGTTTCCGTCGCGCCGGCCGCACGCTCGGAGTCTTCTATGCCTCGGAGCAGGTGGAGACGGCCCTGGCTGAAATGAGCTTCTATCGGCTGCTCTTCTTCCGTGATTCCCCCGACACGCCGTTGCCCGCCAATGCCGCGGAATATACCGCCTTTGCTGCTGCGATTGCGACGAATGCGGCGATCGATCTGACCGCGTCTCCCTTGGATCGCGATCGGAAGCTGTGGACCGATCCGATCGACTACGAGGCTTGCCAGTCGCTTGCAGAGGCTGCGCGAGCCGGCGGCATCGAGGCAATCCTCTATCGTTCCGTTCGCGATCCTCGCGAAGGCATGAACATAGCGCTGCTCACGGCCAGAGCCTTCTCTGCCCGCGAACCCGTTGAACGCCAGACCTGGCGCATCCGGCTGTCGCGCGTCGGGGTACAGGCGCTGTGCGAATTCCCACGACGCCGCATCGGCTTCGAAAGACAGGATTTCGAGGGCGATCCACGTCTATCTGAGGCGCAATTCAAAGCAGAATAGCAAGATCGCTGCGCAGGCGGTCACCGCTGCCGTCGGGCAGCCGCTCTTCGAGCGCGGCGTGCGTCGTCTTCCAGATTGGCACGGCGGCGGCGAGTGCTGCCTTGCCGGATGGGGTGAGGCTGAGCAGGCGGGCGCGTCGATCTTTTGGATTCGGCATGATATTGACCCACCCCCGCCGTTCCAGTGGCTTTAAGGCCGCCGTCAGCGTCGTCTGGTCTATTGCCAGGAGTGCTGTGACCGATCCCATGGATGCCGGCACGGGCCGGTTCAGGGACATCATCAGGGAGAACTGGCCGTTGGTAAGGCCCAACGGCCGCAGCGCCTTGTCAAAGCGACGGGCAAGAGCGCGCGCTGCTCGCTGAACATGCAGGCATAGGCAGGTGTCGCGCACTAACAGCGTGGTTTCAAAGGGGATTTCGACTGCGTTTGACATGATTCATTAATATTGATATCAATATATTTGTCAAGATTTGGGAATGAAAACGCCGGAGGAGGGCGCGGACAATGAACCAGGTCGTTTCCAGGGACGTGTGGCTGGAAGCCCGCCGTCAACTGCTCGCCAGGGAAAAGGAGGCCACGCATCTTCGCGATCGCGTCAATGCGGAACGCCTGGCCTTGCCTTGGGTAAAGGTCGAGAAGGACTATATTTTCGACACGTCGGCCGGCAAGAGGACACTTGCAGATCTCTTCGACGGCCGCAGCCAGCTCATCATTTATCACTTCATGCTCGGCCCGGACTGGGATGCCGGATGCACCGGCTGCTCCTTCCTTGCCGATCATTTCGATGGAACGCTTCCGCATCTCAACCATCACGATGTCACGTTGGTCGCCGTTGCCCGCGCGCCAATCGAAAAGATAGAGGCCTACAAGAAACGCATGGGCTGGAAGTTCCCATGGGTGTCGTCCTTCTCCAACGATTTCAATTTCGACTATCACGTCTCTTTCACCAAAGAGCAGCTTGCCGGTGAAAAGGTGTTCTATAATTTCAACGATATGAACGCCGCCGACGGCAACGACGAGTTGCCTGGTCTCAGCGCCTTCTACAAGGATGAAGCCGGCAATATCTTCCACACCTATTCCAGCTATGCCCGCGGCGGCGAGGAAATGATCGGTACGCTGATGATCCTCGACAATGCGCCGAAGGGCCGGAATGAAGGCCACACCATGGATTTCGTGCGACGCCACGACGAATATCAGGAGGCGGCGAAGGCGGGCTCCTGCTGCCATTGAAGCATGACGAGACTGCCAAATTTACGCTATGCGGCGCAAGGGGTCGAATTATTTCTCCTTGCGCCTAGTTAAGACCTGGAGCCTGCTCGCCAGGAAGCGACGGATCAACTGATTGACCATCGTTCGGCCGTCACGTTCATCGGCCATCATGTACCTGCGTCGACATCAGGCTCAGGATGAGACGGATGACCGTCACAATCACAGTAGGGAGAGAGATCATGGCAGAGAAGGGATATTTTGTCTGGTACGAGCTGATGACGACGGACATGAAGGCGGCGGAAGCCTTCTATACCAAAGTCGTCGGCTGGGATGCGGCGGACGCGGGCATGCCGGAAGTCGGCATGGACTATACATTGTTTAGCGCCGGCGCCGGCCCCGTTGCCGGTTTGATGATCCTACCCGACGAGGCGAAGGCCATGGGCACGCCGCCCTGCTGGACCGGCTATATCGGCGTTCCCAATGTCGATGAAGCCACCAAGGCCGTAGTCGCGAAGGGCGGCAAGACCTATCGCGAGCCCATGGATATTCCGGGCGTCGGCCGATTCTCCGTCGTCTCCGATCCCTATGGCGCAGCCTTCTGCCTGTTCACGCCGCTGCCGGGCCAGGATTGGGAGCCGCCTGCTCCTGCGACACCGGGCTATTTCGGCTGGCACGAGCTCTATTCCAACGATGGCCCGAAGGCCTTCGATTTCTATAGCGAGATGTTCGGCTGGGAGCTGAGCTCCGATTTCGACATGGGGCCGATGGGCAAGTATAAGATCTTCAAGATCGGCGATCGCGACTTCGGCGGGATCATGACCAAGCCCGCGGAAATGCCGATGGCTGCCTGGAATTTCTATATCAACGTCCCGGCGATCGACGCTGCAATCACCCGTATCACGGAAGGCGGCGGCAGGATCGTCAACGGCCCTATGGAGGTCCCCGGCGGCAGCTGGATCGTCCAGGCGACCGATCCTCAGGGCGCGTTCTTCTCGTTGGTTGCGCCGGTGCGGTAGTTTTTACCCTCCTCCTTAAGGGGGAGGGTTCACCCATAGGGCCGGGGTGGGGTGATCACCAAGTTTGCGGTGTGTCACCCCCACCCGCGGCGTTACCCTCAAGGGGGAGGTATTGACCTACCGCTTCAGGCTGCCGAGGATGCCGCGCACCAGCGCCCGTCCCACTTGCGTTGCCACCGTGCGGGCCATGCTTTTCATCGTCGCTTCCAGGATCGTCTCGCGCTGATAGCCCGAACGGCCGCGGCTTGCCGGCTTGCTGCTGTCGCCGCCGAAGCCGGGCAAGGTCCAGCCGTCGCCGGCACTCTCGCTCTGCGGCGCAGCCGCCTTGCGTGCCCGCTCGGTCAGGATCTCATAGGCGGATTCGCGGTCGATCGTCTCGTCATAGACGCCGGCAACCGGACTGCCGTTGATGATGGCTTGGCGCTCGCCATCGGTGACGGGGCCGATACGGCCCGATGGCGGGCGGATCAACGTGCGTTCGACGATGGAGGGCGCACCCTTGCCCTCAAGCATCGACACCAGTGCCTCGCCAGTGCCGAGCGTGGTGATGACGGTGGCGCAATCGAAAGCCGGATTGGGCCGGAATGTCGAGGCTGCTGTCTGCACGGCCTTCTGCTCGCGCGGCGTATAGGCGCGAAGCGCATGCTGCACGCGATTGCCGAGCTGCGCCAGCACCGTTTCCGGCACATCGAGCGGGTTCTGGGTGACGAAATAGACGCCGACGCCCTTGGAGCGGATCAGGCGCACCACCTGCTCGACACGCTCGATCAGCACCTTCGGCGCGTCGTTGAAGAGCAGATGCGCCTCATCGAAGAAGAAGACCAGCTTCGGCTTTTCCGGATCGCCGACTTCGGGCAATTCCTCGAACAGTTCTGAGAGCAGCCACAGCAGGAAGGTGGCATAGAGGCGCGGATTCATCATCAGCTTGTCGGCTGCAAGTACCGAGACCTGCCCGTAGCCAGCGTTGCTGACCCGCATGATGTCGGAGATTTTCAGCGCCGGCTCGCCGAAGAAGTTTTCCGCGCCCTGCTGCTCGAGCACGAGCATTGCGCGCTGGATCGAGCCGACAGAGGATTTCGAGATCAGGCCGTATTTGCTGGAAAGCTCGCTGGCATTGTCGCCCATATAGTTCAGCAGCGCCTGCAGGTCCTTGAGATCGAGCAGCGCTAGGCCGTTCTGATCGGCGATCTTGAAGGCGATGTTGAGCACGCCTTCCTGCGCCTCGGACGCATCCATCAAGCGCGCCAGCAGCAGCGGCCCCATCTCGGCGATGGTGGTGCGCACGCGATGGCCTTTTTCACCATAAAGATCCCAGAAGATGACCGGGAATTGATCGAATTCATAGGGTGAGAGACCGATTTCTTCGGCGCGCTTCAGCAGGAAATCCTTTGGCTCGCCCTTGACGGCGATGCCGGAGAGATCGCCCTTGATGTCGGCACAGAAAACGGGCACGCCTGCCTTGGAAAATCCTTCCGCCAGCACCTGCAGCGTTACCGTCTTGCCGGTGCCGGTCGCGCCGGTGACAAGACCGTGGCGGTTGCCGAATTTCAGCGTCAGGAACTCGTCCTTATTGATGCTTTCATCGGGGTTGCGGCTCGCGCCGACGAAAATCTGTCCATCCTGCTGCTGCATAGTGTCGTCTCCCTTAGAGCATGATGCCGAAAAATGTCACTAGTTTTCGGCATCATGCTCTACCTATTTGATTCTAGTACCGGATGATCTTGG
>UBXG01000010.1:175958-598990 GCA_900469475.1 Hyphomicrobiales bacterium
CCAAGATCATCCGGTACTAGGGCGGCGGCACAGCAGCGTTTCAAGGCTGCCAGGGCCATTCATCGATTTGTCCTGACACTGTTATAAGAACTCGCATGAAGAGGGACAACCATTCGCTTCAAGGTTCCGCTTCTGGTAGAATGTTGACCTCCGGCGCGGCTTGTGTCGGTTGCTTCATTCAGTTACGTTGACGTTAACGTTATAAAGGCAGGAGGCCACAGTGAACGAAGTTATTGATCAGATTGCGACCAAAGCCGGCATCGCTCCCGACCTTGCGGAAAAGGCCGTTGGCATGATTCTCGGTTTCCTGCAGCGCGAAGCTCCGGATGGTCCCGTCACCAAGATGATCGAATCCATTCCCGGCGCCTCCGATCTCGTTGCGCAATATAATGGCGAGGAAACGGGTGGCGGTGGCCTGCTCGGCGGCCTCCTCAGCGCAGTCGGCGGCGGTGGCGGCCTGATGGCGCTCGGCCAGCAGCTGATGAGCAGTGGTCTCAGCATGGGTGAGATCAGCTCGCTCGCCAAGGAAACGATCGCAACCGCCCGGCAGCACGCCGGCGACGAGGTAGTCGACCAGGTCGTCAATTCCGTCCCGGGCCTGCACCAGTTCATTTGAGGCCGCTATTGCCTTGAAAAGAAAGCCGCCGGCCAAATCCCGGCGGCTTTTTGTTGTTCAGAAAGCAGGACCGACCTCGCCACGCTGCGCCCCATAAAAGGCAGGCAGTCGGCCTCTATCCGCTGATCTTCTTCAGCGTTAGAATTTCCTGCCCTTCGGTGTCCCATCGATCTCATGCCATTTGCGGCCGTCGCGCTCGATAAGTTCGTCGGCGCAGGCGGGGCCTGTGCTGCCGGGGGCGTAAGGATCGGGTTTGCCGCCTTCTGCCCAGAGGTCGAGGAAGGGCTGCACTGCCGCCCAGCCGGCTTCGATGCCGTCGGCGCGCTGGAAGAGCGTTTGGTCGCCAACGAAGAGTTCGTAGAACAGGCTTTCGTAGCCGGTCTGCTTGCCGATGTCGAAACTGTCGGCATAGCGGAAATCGAGCGAAACGGGCGCGGTTTTCAGCACCAGCCCCGGCGATTTGATCGAGATTTCCATATCGAGCCCTTCGTCGGGCTGCACCTGGATGATGAGCCTGTTCGGCGGCAGCTCGGGACGGGATTCGTGGCGCGGGAACTGGGCGAAGGGCACCGGCCGGAAGGTGATGACCACTTCCGTGTCCCGCGCCTTCATCGCCTTGCCCGTGCGCAGGTAGAAGGGCACGCCGGCCCAGCGCCAGGTATCGACTAGGAGTTTCAGCGCCACGAAGGTTTCGGTGTTGCTGTCGGGCGCGACATCGGGTGTCTGGGTAAAGGCCGGCAGATCCCTGCCGGCAATCGGGCCGGCCGTATAGGCGCCGCGTACGCCGTTCTTGATTGCCTCATCCCGCGAGTACACGCGCAAGGCCTTCAGGACCTTGCCCTTCTCATTGCGGATGGATTCGGCATCGAAGCTGTTCGGCGGTTCCATCGCCACCATCGCCAGCAGCTGGAAGAGGTGGTTCGGCACCATGTCGCGCAGCGCGCCGGTCGCATCGTAGAATTTGCCGCGCGTGCCGACGTCCACAAGCTCGGCCGCCGTGATCTGCACGTGGTCGATATAGTTGTTGTTCCACAGTGCCTCGATCATCATGTTGGCGAAGCGCGTCGTCATGATGTTCTGCACCGTTTCCTTGCCGAGGAAATGGTCGATGCGATAGATCTGGCTTTCGGACACATGGTTCAGCAGCCGCGCATTCAAAGCCTGTGCCGAGGCAAGGTCGTGGCCGAAGGGTTTTTCGATCGCGATGCGACGGAAAGCCCCGGTTGCTTCATTCATCAGTCCGTTTTCGGAGAGTTTCTCGGCGATATCGCCGAAGAAGCGCGGTGGCACGGCGAAATAAAAGGCTGCGTTGGCGCTCGGCGCATGCGAGAGATAATCCGAAATCTCCTTGTAGACGCCGTTCTGGGTGAAATCACCGGAGATGTAGCTGATGCGCTTGCGTAGGCTCTGCCACGCCGCCTGCCGCTCGGCGTCCTCCATGTCGCCGGAGGTCTTCAGAAAGGATTCCAGACGATCGAGCAGCATGTCGACGCCGCCGGTCTCGATGCCGACGCCGAGGACATGGAGATCCTCTCCGATAAGCCCGCTGCGGGTCATGTTGATCAGCGTCGGGATCAGCAGGCGCCGGGTGAGATCGCCGGCAGCACCGAAGATCACGAATGTCAGCGGCGGGGCCGGTGCGACGTCGGGGGTGGTCATGCGCGCATCTCCTTCTGGCGGCCATATTCGGGGCTTCTGGACGACATCGACTATCTCCTCGGAGCTGTTGCTGTTTCAGCTTTGGCTTGTCATGTTCTAGCGCGGGCTGGCGCTGGTTGTCGATGGGATCGACGCACCGCCGCCAACACGCATTTCGGGGCTGATAGATAACCTATTTCTTCACCGCGACCAGGAAGAGCCGCGGGAAGCGCAACAGCACCTTGCCGTCGACAAGCGGCGGATAGGCTTTTTCGATATGCTTCAGATATTCGGCGCTGAAAGCATCGCGATGCTCGTCGCCGGCATGGTCGAGATAGGGGCGCAGGCCCGTGCCCTTCACCCATTCGACAATGGCTGCTGCGTTTTCCAGCACGTGATTGTAGTTGGTGTGCCAGATATCGACCCGGACGGACTTGCCGATCAGCCTGTTATAATAGACCGAGGGCGCAGGCAGAGGATTGCGGCGTACGCTCCTCTTCGCAAAGGCCTCGCTCCAGGGACCATTCTTGGCCGTTTCCTCCATCATCAGATGGCTCTGTTCGGTCAGATTGTCGGGCATCTGCACGGCAAGCACGCCGCCAGGCTTCAACCCGTCCATCAGATGATCGAGAATATTGAGGTGGTTCGGAAGCCACTGAAACACGGCGTTGGCGAAAAGCAGGTCCACGGGTTTTTGCGGCCGCCATGTGGCGAGATCCGCCTTGACGAAGCTCGTGGCGGGCAAGCGCTTGCGCGCCGCCTCCAGCATGTTGTCGTCGCTATCGAGGCCGGAGACGACGGCAGCACCATAGCGCTCGATGATCAGCTCGGTCGAATTGCCTGGGCCGCAACCGAGGTCGATCGCGCGTTCGATACGCTCCAGCGGCACCTGCGCCAAGAGATCGCGTGCCGGGCGCGTGCGGTCATCTTCGAATTTCAGATATTGGCCGGCAGACCATGCCATGAGCGTTTCCTCTTTCTGGATTGCCGTTTCTCTCGATGCGCATAGCACCGGGATATATCAGAACCGTGTAATGACGCTGATCCCCTTGCCCTCAGCCTTATCGAGCGACATCAGCGCCGGAACGGCTTCTTCCAGGCTGATCCTGCGGCCGATAAGCTTCTGCGGCGCGATCTTGCCCGCGGCGAGCATGTCGAGCATGGCATCATAGCGCCAGGCCTGCATGCCGTGGCTGCCGTAGATTTCCAGCTCGTGGCCGATGACCTGAGCCATCGGAATCTGCGGCGTCGCATAATCACCGAGCATGAGACCAACCTGCACATGCCGGCCGCGGCGACGCAGGTTTTTGATGGAATTGAAGCAGGTCGTGGGATGGCCGAGCGCGTCGATTGAGACATGCGCGCCGCCCTTGGTGATCTCGCGTACGGCCTCGGCCACATCGGCGACCTCGGCCGCATTGATCGTGGCGACAGCACCGCATTCGCGCGCGAAGGCGAGCTTCCCGTCGGAAATGTCGATGGCGATGGCGTTGGCGCCAAGGGCGCTCGCGATCATGATCGCCGACAGGCCGACGCCGCCGCAGCCATGAACGGCGATCCATTCACCGGGACGGGTCTTGGCTTGGTCGGCAACAGCGCGGAAGGAGGTGGCGAAGCGGCAGCCGAGGCTCGCCGCCGTTGCGTCATCGACTGTGTCTGGCAGATGGACGAGATTGGTGTCGGCATAGTCGATCGCGACATATTCGGCAAAGGAGCCCCAATGGGTGAAGCCGGGCTGGAATTGGCTCGGGCAGACCTGCTGGTTGCCGGAATGGCATTCGGCGCAATGGCCGCAACCCGACACGAAGGGAACGGTGACGCGATCGCCGACCTTGAAACGGACGACGCCGCGCCCGGTCGCGACCACCTTGCCGGCAAGCTCGTGGCCCGGCACATGGGGCAGCTTTATATCCGGATCATGCCCCATCCAGCCATGCCAGTCGCTGCGGCAGAGCCCCGTCGCGCCCACGGCGATAACCGCGCCATCTTCGCCCGGTGTCGGATCTGACAGGGTGCGGATTTCGGGCGTTGCCTCGAAGGCCTCGTAATACATGGCTTTCATGGGGTTCTTCCTGTCTCTTGACGTTTCCTACGGTTCATCATTTTTCCTGATGGATCTATTCGTCAAGTTGTTGTTTCGACGCATGAAAATTGCGTTATGAATGCGGTATCGGGCGCTTTGTTGCAAATGAATTTTACCGCGTAGTTTCCGCTTGACCCTAGGATTATGCGGCTATTTGGTCTTTGCCACCTAGAGCAATTCCAGGAAAAGCGCTGAGCGCTTTTCCTGGAATTGCGAGAAAACAAAAAGATGGAGCGGTTCCGCGATCCGGCGAAAGCTGAACCGATCAAAGGGAGGAAACCACCATGGCAGTCGATACGTCGCCCCGAACCACCACCTGGACCTATGTCGAAGGAGAATGGCTTTCCGGCAATCCGCCGCTGATCGGGCCGACTTCGCATGCCATGTGGCTTGGCTCGACCGTGTTCGATGGTGCCCGCTGGTTCGATGGCATCGCCCCTGATCTCGACCTCCATTGCCAGCGCATTAACCGCTCCGCCATTGCGATGGGCCTGAAGCCGGTGAAGACGGCTGAAGAGATCGAGGTGCTCGCCTGGGAAGGCATCAAGAAATTCGACGGCAAGACGCCGATCTATATCAAGCCGATGTATTGGGGCGAGCATGGTTCGCCGGGCAGTGTCGTTGCCGTCGATGCGGAATCGACGCGTTTCGCGCTCTGCCTGTTCGAGGCGCCGCTTGGTGGCAATGGCGGCATCACGCTCACCGTCTCGCCCTTCCGCCGCCCATCGCCGGAGACGGCGATGACCGACGCCAAGGCCGGCTCGCTCTATCCGAACAGCGGCCGCATGATCCTGGAGGCGAGGGGCCGCGGTTTCAACAATGCGCTCGTGCGCGACATGAACGGCAACGTCGTCGAGACGGCATCGTCGAACGTTTTCATGGTCAAGGACGGCATCGTCTATACGCCGGTCGCCAATCGCACCTTCCTTGCCGGCATCACCCGCGCCCGCGTCATCGGCCTGCTGCGCCAGGAAGGCTTCGACGTGCGCGAGGAAACCTTGTCCGTCGAGCAGTTCATGGGCGCCGACGAAATCTTCACGACCGGCAACTATTCCAAGGTCGTCAGCGTCAATCGCCTGGATGATCGCGAATTCCAGGAAGGGCCAGTCGCCCGCAAGGCGCTGGAACTCTATATGGATTGGGCGCACGGACGCAGCGCCAGCGAAGAATAGTCAGGCCTGACAGGTTACAATCTATCGAGCTTCGAAAGCGTCCCTGGTCATCTGATAGGACGCAAAGGGCTGGCCGAGATACGTTGTCTCGCGCGTCGGGGACAGGCCGAGCTTTTCGGCGACGCGCATCGAAGCGGTGTTGCCGGGTGCGATATCGGCAATCAGCCGTTCGAGGCCAAGTGTTCCGAAAGCATGCGTGAGAACCGGCCTTGCCGCTTCCGTGGCATAGCCTTTACCCCAGGAGAACCTGTTTAACCGCCAGCCAATCTCGATGTCTGGCCCTACTGCGTCGACAGGGATCAGTAAAATCCAGCCGAGAAATTGCTTCGGATCCTCCTTGGCGAAGATTGACCAATAGCCGAGGCCATCACCGAAATCAGCCTCCATGCGGCTCGTCAGGAATAGTCGGTGTGCCTCCGGATCGCCCCACGGCCCCGGAATGAATCTCGTCACCTCCGGATCGCGATCCATGGCGAGGCAATCGTCGATGTCCGCCAAGGTGCGCGGGCGCAGGATCAGGCGGCCAGTTTCAAAAGTCGGAAGCACTGCTGTTCTCCAAGACTATCGAGATAAGGCGAAGATCCCAGACAGATATTATTGAAGCGCAAACCCAATCCAAATTAAACGGCGCGAAGGGGGCTTTTGTGATATTGTGATCTCGGTTGGCAAAACCCTTAAGGAGGCCGCCATGAAAATCTCTCTTCCTGCGTCTGTCTATCTCTTCGACTATTACAGGGCTTTCCTCCAGCTCTGCGTCGTGTTGGCGATTGCCTTCGTCGTCTATTCGACGCTGTTCGGATTGACCTGGTGAAGTCGGAAGCAATTGAAACCGTCGGCCTTCATCAGGCCGCCGGGTCCGTTTTGTTTAGAGGTAGTCGACGATGAGCCTGAGCTTTCCCAATCGCAGCCGCAGTTACGACGCTTCGGCGAGGCGTATCCGTTTCACCGGCTATGACGGCATGTTCGAGGTTTCGTTTCTGGTCGACGCGGATGTTTTCCCGGGTTCGCATACCGAAGCCGGATATCTTGCCGCCTTCGATGACGGACGAGACGCGATCCAGAAGGTCGCCGCCAGAGCCTACGGCCATGCCCGACGGCGCCTGTACGTCCTGACCGCTAGCGATTTTCGCTGACGAGACTATTCCGCCTCTTTCTTCGGGCTGACCCACCAGCAATAGACCGCCCCGATCGCCAATAGCACGCAGGTGCCGAGGAAGACGGCGCGCATGCCGATATGGCCGCCGACGAAGCCGCCCAGGACCGGGCCTGCCACCTGACCGACATATTGCGAGGAGATGGAGAGCCCGAGAATGCTGCCCGTCGCCGCATCGGGTACGTTATGCCGGATAACGGCGGTGATGCAGGGCAAGAGGCCGCCGAGCGCCACGCCCATCAGGAAGCGCAAGCCGATCAACTGCCACGCAGAAGTGACGAAAGCCTGCGGTATCAGCAGCAGCGCAGCGGCGGCGAGGGCAGCCATGATGACGCTCCAGTATCCGATGCGATCAGCGAGCTTGCCGAGCCACGAGGACGACAGGATGCTGCCGAGCGCCGCAGCGGCCATCACAACGCCCGATACCATCGTCACCCTGGCGTCGCTAACGAACTGCGCGACATAGACCGTGATGATCGGCTCGATCGACATATTGGCGAGCATCAGCAGCAGGCCGAGCGACAGCATAGCGAGGACGGGGCGTTTGTCCGGAACGGAGGCCCAGCTGCCGCTGGCCTTCGCGGCCTTCTTCCGTGCCGTGGATTTCTCCTCTTTGATCAGGAAGGTCGTCGCCAGGAAGGTCAGGAAGATCACGCCGCCGGCCAGCAGGAAAGTGCCGCGAATACCGATAACAGGCGGCAGCGCGCCGCCGGTCAGCGGCCCGACGAGATTACCCGCCATGATACCAGCCGAAAGCGTACCCAGCGCCCAGGCCGAGCGATGCTTCGGCGTCTGCGCAGCCACCAGCACCATCGAGCCCGAGGCATAGCCGCCGGCGAGACCGGTGAACAGGCGCAGCGCCACCAGTTGCCAGACATTGCCGGCCATGCCCATCAGAGAGATGGCGACCGTCATGCCGAGGCTGGCGCGGATCAGCATCAGCTTGCGGCCATAGATATCGCCGAGCCGCCCCCAGAGCGGCGCGACGAAAGCGGCGGCGAAGAAGGTCGCGCCATAGGCAATGCCGGACCATTGTACGATCGCGGCCTTGTCGCTGACACCGAGTTCCTCGACATAGAGCGGCAGGAACGGGAGCAGCAGCGTCATCGCCACGATCGTCGTGAACGAGCCGGCGAGGCAGATGATCAGGTTCCGCATCCAATGTGCGGTTTCCGGCTCGGCCGGTACGGCTGCATCCCATCTCGTCTCGGTCATTTCGCGGCCTTTGCATTCAATGTGTAAAACAGTTCCTGGCTGCCAGATGCCAGGATATGACCCTTCGCAGCGGCGAGCAGGTCGGCGCGAGTAAAGAGGTGAGGAAGGTTCAGCCGATCGACATCCAGCGCATAGACGGTGACGTGGTAGCTGTGAATGCGTTCGTCATTCCAGGGCGGGCAAGCGCCCATGTAGCCGCCATGCGGCCCGTCCTTCAAATTGCCACCACCGGCGCCATTCTGACCGCGCCGTCCATAGGTCGTGCGCTCAAGCGGTAGGCCGCTAGAGGAGGGGCCGTTTCCATCCATGCCTTCGGTCAGGCTGGTGCGCGTTGCAGGGATGTCGGCCAGCACCCAGTGAACGAATTCCATCCGCTTGAAATCCTTCGGGATGGTTTTGTCCGCCTTGTTGAACAACGAGAAATCGGCGGGCACGTCGGGATCGACCATCGTCAGCGCATAGGATCGCGTGCCCTTCGGCCCTTTCGACCAGGAGACGGCAGGGCTCTTGTTGGGACCGGGCGCCGATTTGTCGGACCCTGTCGAAACGCAGGAGGCGTTTTCCGGCAGTAGCGTCTGGCCGTTGCTCTTTGCGAATGTCACTTTGAGATCGGCCGATAGGGCTGGGGTGGCGACAACTGCTGCGATGACGGTGGCATTCAGAATTTTGAGCATGGTTTTCATGATGTTGCCCTTTCATGTTGCGGCTCCTATGAGCCTTCGAGGGCAGGATGTAACAAATTCGTGCCGAGCGGCTGCGCACGCAAACGCTCAAAATGTTGTCGGAAACGCTCACGCGCTGCGAAGTCGATCGGCGAAACGGCGCGGTGAGCGATAGCCTGTCGCAAGGGCGGCTTCCCGCAGCGACAGCCCGTCCTCCGCGAGAAGGGTGGTTGCCAGCGCCACACGTTCGCTTGCCAGTACCTCTCGCAGGGAAGCGCCCTCGCGTGACAGGCGACGGCGCAATGTGGCGTTGCTCGTGCAGAGTTCGGCGGCAATGAGATCGGCTGTCCAGGCACGGTCCGGCTGCCAGCGCACCAGCGCCCGTACCGCCTCGGCGGTTGTCTCCGGCAAACCGGGCAGGGCACCGCGCATGCCGAGCACCATGAGTACTTCCACGAGTCTGTGCTCGATCAGTGGGATCGGCAGGCTTCCACTGGCAATGCCTTCGCCGGCATGGCCGATGGCAGCGGCCAGTAACGAATCGAGCGGCAGGTCGATCTGCGATGCGGTTTGGGCTGGCGGAAAGGCTTTTGCCGCCCGCCGTGTCAATTCTTCGGGAAAGGTGATGAAGATCGCCCGATAGACGCCGGTCTGCGGATCGGGGTCGTTGACGACATCGCCGCTCCACCCAGCCGGCAGCACGAGCACCGTACCGGCCGAAAAATGCCGCTGCCGTCCCATGCTGACGATTTCCTTGGAACCTTCGAGGATGGCGACGATTGAAACCTGAGAAAAGGCCGAGCCGGCAATGCGCTCGCGTTCGCGCGTCACGAAGGCAAAAAGCGTGGAATAGCTGCCGATGCCGGTTGGCTCGACCGCCGGACGATTGTCTTTAGCCGCCAGCCGACGCAGCTTTTCCAACATGTGGTGATGAGCCTCGGACACTTGCGATGGCTTTCTGCTGATTGGGGTGCCGGAGGAGTTTGGACCACGCGGGCGGCAATGCCAAGTCCGCAAAGCGCCTTGTTGGTTCGCCCGGCTAATGTTATAAACTGATTGCATTATACAATCAGTTTATGGTTGGCGGATCAAACCCCGTCCTGATGCAAAGGAGGAGGCAGATTATGAACTCTCTCGAAAATGCCCGTTGCGATACGGTCAAGCGGCTGTTTGCAGCCTATGTCGCTCAGCATCCCGATAGCGTCGGCCCGATGCTGACCCGGGATTTCACCTTTTCCAGCCCGCGCGACGATCACATCGACCGGAAGCGGTACTTCGAACACTGCTGGCCGAAGGAGAAGGTGTTTCGCGATATTCATATCGAACATCTGGTCGCGGATGGTGACGATGTGATCGTCGGCTATCGCGCCGAGAAGATGGATGGCGCCAGCTTTCGCAATGTCGAGCTGATCCGCTTTGCCGGCGACCGCATAGCCGAGGTGAATGTCTATTTCGGGCGGAATTTGTAATGCTTCAGCTGCCCGTAATCTTCGCCATCGCGGCTGCAAGTGCGGTCGCCGGACCAGTCATAGGTTGCGGGCAGTTTTCCGGAAGAAGGTGAACTGCATCCGTCATCGAGGCTTGAGCGAAAGCGATCGTGACAGCGCTTTCGCCGCTGAACGCTTTCATCGCATCGGCAATAGCCGCAAGATAGGCCGAGAGATCCCCGGCCCGGAAGTGCGTCCATGCGCCCGGCACTAGCCGAACCTCGATTTCGGCACCCGTCGCCTTAGCCGCTGCTTCGAAAAGTGCAGTCGTCGGGGCGATGGTCGTTTCGACGGTGCACAGCACGATAACCTTACCGCCCGCCTTGACCGCCTGCTCTGCCAACACTGCATCTGCCTGGATGATCGGGGCTCCGGCGCCGGCCGCGATCTTCGACGCTGCTGGGCCTAGTGTCGAGCAGTTGAGCACGACGGCATCGGCATCCTCCGCCAGATGCCAGAGAAGCGCTGCCGTTTCGGCCGAAATCTCATCCGTCAGGCGTCCCACCTTTTCGGCGGCGAGAAGGAGATCAGCGCGGACATGATGACGCAGCATGCCATCAGGCAACCCGAGCGCTTTCGCCGCCGCTTCATAGACGGTGATATTGCTTTCGGCGGTGTGCAGGCAGGCGATCGTCACAGATGTTCCTCATCACGACAGGAGATCCGTAAACTAGCCTTGGGGCTATGCCTTGTCGATGTTTTGCCGCGGCAGCCCGCCCTGTATCGAAACATCATCATATACAATAAGGTAAACTTCTAAGCCGATGCTATACCTATTTGAAAAGTAGGGCAATTTTTGCTCCTACGTGCAACTTTTTTGGCATGTCGCCGGTTGCTCTTCCAGGCGACGGCTCCTATGTTCCGCTTCACCTGCCGACGCAATTTTTTGCCAAGAGGAGATATGACCATGGCTTTCGAATTGCCTGAACTTCCTTATGATTACGATGCACTTTCGCCCTTCATGTCGCGTGAGACCCTCGAATATCACCACGACAAGCACCACAAGGCCTATGTCGACAACGGCAACAAGCTCGCTGCAGAAGCAGGTCTTGCCGATCTTTCGCTCGAAGAAATCGTGAAGAAGTCCTTCGGCACCAATGCCGGCCTCTTCAACAATGCTGCCCAGCACTACAACCACATCCATTTCTGGAAGTGGATGAAGAAGGGCGGCGGCGGCAACAAGCTGCCGGGCAAGCTCGAAGCAGCGTTTGCTTCCGATCTCGGCGGCTACGACAAGTTCAAGGCCGATTTCGCTGCTGCCGGCGCAACGCAGTTCGGCTCCGGCTGGGCATGGGTTTCCGTTAAGAACGGCAAGCTGGAAATCTCCAAGACCCCGAACGGCGAAAACCCGCTCGTTCACGGCGCCGACCCAATCCTCGGCGTCGACGTATGGGAACATTCCTACTACATCGACTACCGAAACCTGCGTCCGAAGTACCTCGAAGCCTTCATCGACAGCCTTATCAACTGGGATTACGTCCTGGAGCGCTACGAAGCCGCTACGAAGTAAGTTCGCCGCACAGGCTGGCTTTCGCACCCGGCGTCTTTCTGGCGTCGGGTGTTTTCTTATGAGCAGCCTTATTGATATATCCGTGTGCCGCTTGGCGGCCCAGGAGATCGCCACAGGAGGCTGAATGCCATCAGCACCGCTCTTCCGCTTTGGTGTCATCGCCGATCCGCAATATGCCGATCTCGCGCCCAATCTCACCCTCAATCGCTATCCCGCGAACAGTCTCGACAAACTTCGAGCGGCGATCGAGGAGTTCAATCGGCACGATCTCGCCTTCGTCGTCACGCTCGGCGATATCATCGACCGCGAATGGAAGAGCTTCGACGCCGTTTTGCCGGTCTACCAAGCCTTGCGTCATCGCAAGCATTTCCTGCTCGGCAACCATGATTTCGCCGTTGCTCCGCAACATCTCGGCACGGTGCCGGCGCGGGTCGGCATGCCGTCGCCCTATTACGATTTCAGCCTTTCCGGCTATCGCTTCATCGCGCTTGACGGCAATGAAATCAGCGTCTTTGCCCCGCCGGAAGGCGATCCGCGGCGGCAGGAGGCGAAGGATCTGATGAAGGCGCTGGAGATCGCCGGCGCGCTCAATGGCCAGCGCTGGAACGGGGCGACCGGCGACAAACAATATGACTGGCTCGCCGCGAAACTCAAGGAAGCAAAGGCGGCAGGCGAGAAGGTCATCGTGCTGAATCACTACCCGATCTTCCCCGAGAATGCGCATAATGCGCTGGACAGCGACCGCATGCTTTCGCTTTTGGCCGAGCACGACCACGTCGTCGCTTACCTTAACGGTCACAATCATGCCGGCAATTTCGGCGTGTCGGATGGCACTTACTTCGTCAACTTCAAGGGCATGGTGGACACCGAAGACACGAGCGCCTACGCGATTGTCTCGGTCTGTGAGGACCGGCTCGAAATCAGCGGCTTTGGCCGCGAGACGAGCCGAACCCTGGCGCTACGCTGAACTTATTCCGCTGCGGCATGCGGATGGGAGGTGAGGTTGCCTGGTTTACAGGATCTGGCCTTGCGATCGATGTTGCCAACGCCTCAGCCGGCCGCGGCTGGGGTGTTTGTCTGCCAGCCATTCACCCAGATCTGCCTCAAACCGTCGCCTTCGCCCTTGAACCATAATCCCGTCGCCTCGCAGCCTTCGATCCGATCGCTGCGGAAGTTGCGGATAGCCTGGCGCAGCTCGCACCAGGCGACGATGTTGGCCGTTTCGGCATAATAGATCAACGCGATCGGCCGGATGATGCGTTCGGTGGCGCGGCCGAGCTCGTCACGATAGGCAAGGTCAAGCTTTTCCTCGTCGCGAATGGCGCGGCGCACCAGCGAAAGATCGATGGCCGAGACCGAAGGTGCGGCAAAGCCCCAGGCATGCAGCGCATTGGCATCGAGCGTTTGGCGAAGCGGTGGAGGCACCGCGCCGGCGATCTTGGCGGTGACGCGCTTGGCCGCTTGTTTCAGCTCGGCGTCGCCGGTGCGCTCCAATAGCGCCAGCGACAGCACGATCGCTTCCATTTCTTCGATCGAGAACATCAGCGGCGGCAGGTCGAAGCCGGGCCGCAGGATATAGCCGATGCCGCGTTCGCCCTCGATCGGCACGCGCATCGCCTGTAACGCGGCGATATCGCGATAAACCGAACGCACCGTCACCTCCAGCCGGGCGGCAATATCGGCCCCCGTCACCGGTCGCCTAGCGAGCCGGAGGATCTGGATGATCTCGAACAGGCGCGATGCCTTACGCATTTCTTGCCCTAAAGATAAAGGCTACTGACAATACCCCGTCAGTTGGCTCGATTTATAAAGCCGCCTATTCACTTGAAAATCAACCATTTCCTCTCCTGTTTCCATGGAGAGCTCGATAGGCAACTGACATGGGTTACGCAGAAAATCTCTGGCTCTTCTTCATCCTTCTTTTGGGCATCATAATCGTACCGGGCATGGACATGCTGTTCGTGCTCGCCAATTCCCTCACCGGCGGCAGCAACCGCGGCCTTGCCGCGACGGGCGGCATCATGCTGGGCGGCGCGGTGCATTCGCTGAACGGCGCCATCGGCATCGGGCTGCTCATGCATTTCGTGCCCGTTCTCTTCAATCCGCTGCTTGTGATCGGCGGAGCTTACATGGCTTACATCGGCTATACGCTGATGCGCAGCTCCATAACCGTTGGGGAGAGCGGGCCTGGCGGCAGCCGCTCCGCCTGGAAAGCCTTCCGGCAGGGAGCGGTCACTTGCCTCATTAATCCCAAGGCCTATCTCTTCATCTTTGCCGTCTATCCGCAGTTCCTGAAGCCGGATTACGGGCCGGTGTGGATACAGGCCGTCATCATGGGAGCCATGACCATCGCGACCCAATTTGCTGTTTACGGCGGACTTGCCATCACTGCCGGGCGCAGCCGCGAGCTGCTGGTTTCCAATCCCAGAGCAACTGCCTTTGCGGGCCGCGCAGCCGGGCTGCTGCTTGTCGCAGTTTCAGTGTTTACTGTCTGGGAGGGCTTGAAATTAGCGTGAGGGCTGAAGCGGCGAATGAGTATGTCGGTAGCATGACACTGATTTCACTTGCATCTCACCACTTTGTGACTTCATTGCCGGAAAGGAAACCGGCAAACATGTCGCCGTAATCATGCGCCGGCCGCGCAAGCGGTCCGCACCATTTGCGAAGAGGTAGGAGAACGAAATGAAGTGGAAAGCGATTGTGATGGCGACGGCTCTGGCCGGCATCGCACTGGGTTCGGTCGTCGCGGCCGACGGCACGCATGACTCCCGCATCGGCATGATGAAGAAGATCGGGGGCGCAACGGGTGCTCTCGGCGCGATTGCCAAGGGCGACAAGCCCTATGACGCCGACATCGTCAAGGCATCTCTGACGACGATCGCCGAAACCGCCAAGGCGTTTCCGGATCAGTTCAATCCGCAGAGCGACAAGACCGATCCCGAGGTCAACCCGAAGATCTGGGACAATCTCGATGACTTCAAGGCGCATGCCGCCAAGCTTTCGACCGATGCCGAGACGGCGCTCGCCCAGCTCCCCGCCGATAAGGCCGGCGTCGGCGCGACGCTGAAGACGCTCGGCGGCAGCTGTGGTGCCTGTCACCAGGCCTATCGCATCAAGAAGGACTAGCGGTAGGTCGGCCTAGTTTGAATATCGATTTTGGCCTCCGCACAATTCTACCGCTGCGGAGGCTTTTGGCTTTGGAGCTGGGCTAAGGGGTGGAATGATGGCGCGGTTTATTCGATGGCTGCTTTGTCTGTTCGGCGTGATCATCCTTGGCTGCGGTGCATTTTACGTCATCACCGCGCCGTCGCCCTTTCCGACGAGTCATTGGGCCAATCTCGGCAATCCCGACATCAAGAACGGTCAGCTGGTCTTCTGGGCCGGCGGCTGCACGAGCTGTCATGCGGCTCCCGGCGCGCAAGGCGACGCCAAGTTGGTGCTTTCGGGCGGCCTCGCCCTTACCAGCCCGTTCGGCACCTTCCATGTCCCGAATATTTCGCCGGATGAGAAGGCGGGGCTCGGAAGCTGGACGCTCGCCGATTTCGGCAATGCCATGAAGCGCGGCGTCGGCAGAAACGGCGAGCATCTCTACCCGTCCTTTCCCTATGGCTCCTATACCCGCATGAGCGACAAGGACATCAACGACCTCTGGGCCTTCCTGAAGACGCTGCCGAAGAGCGACAATGTCGCTCCGCCGCATGAGCTGCCCTTTCCCTTCAATATCCGGCTCGCGCTGGGCGGCTGGAAGTTCCTATATCTCAACGATCAGCCGCGCGTCGTGCTTGCCAATGCCGACGAAAAGGTCAAGCGTGGTCAGTATCTCGTGGAAGGGCCGGGACATTGTGGCGAATGCCATACGCCACGTGACAGCCTCGGCGGCTTCGTGAGCGGCCAATGGCTGGCGGGCGCGCCCAATCCGGAGGGCAAGGGCCACATCCCAGATATTACCCCGGGCTCCAAGGCAATCGGCAACTGGAGCGCCGGCGATATCGCCAACTACCTCGAGACCGGCTTCACCCCGGACTATGACTCGGCCGGCGGTTCCATGGCCGAAGTCCAGCAAAACATCGCCCACTTGCCGACAACCGACCGCGAGGCGATCGCGGCCTATCTCAAGGCGCTACCGGCGAAGTAAAGCCGCAAGATGCTCAAGCCGTGCCTGAATGCTTGGCGAGATAGAGGTGCGTTGCATAATGCCGCTCGAATACGCCGCCATGCGCGTTGATGGCATCAGCAAGCTCGGAAAGCAGCGTTTCCCGCTGATCCTCGGTCAAAAGCCGATAGCTTGAGAGCGTCCGCAAAAGGTCGGTATAGCTTTGTGCCGTGTGCGAGCGGCTCCAGGAATAGCAATGATGCGCAGGAGCTTCGAAGTGGTTGGACTGCCGCAGCTCCCAAGCAAAGGGACCATCGGGCAGATACCAGGCTTCCACGGGCGGACTGGCGAGTTGCGGGGCATGGCGGGCGTAGATCCCCGCGAACTTTTCTGACAGCGGCGATTCCGGCTTCATCGGCACATTGCCGAAGACGGCGAGTGTTCCTTCCGGCGCGAGGAGGGCGGCCGTCCGGGCGAAGCGCAGTTCCGGCGAAACCCAATGGAAGGATTGTGCCGCGAATATCAGCCTGAAGCTCTCCGGCTCGCCCGGCCATGCTTCGAAGGTGGTTTGCTCGAACCGCACTCGCGGAAATTCCGCCAATCTTTCCTGGGCAACTGCAATCAGTTCCGCGCCGGGATCAAGCGCGAGAACGGAGAGGCCACGGCGAGCAAAGCTCTCTGTCGCTTGTCCGGTGCCGCAGCCGATTTCGAGGACCCGATCCTTGGCTTCCAGCCTGGCAAAATCGATGACATTGGCAAAAAGCGCATCGGGATAGAGCGGGCGGGAAGCATTGTAGAGGCCGGCGACGCCATCGAATGTGAACCGCTGTTCCAAGTCGCATCTCCAGTTGCAGATCGAAGTCGACAGCCATTTTTCTAGCGCATTTCCGATCAAGCTTGTAGCCATGGGATTCGGCAACAGGAGAGGGTGGTCGTGGACGCAAGGGTGGCGCGGAAGGTTCCTTATTTCAGCCAATGGGAAACGCCTGACATGACGCTGGCGGTCGTCGCCGAGGGTGCACAATCAGCCTTGCTGAAGGACCCGCTCTGGGCGTCATCCGGCGCAAGCAGCGTCGAGGATTATGCGCGCTGGGCCGGCAATCTCTGCGGCATGGCCTGCCTGAAGATGGTGCTCGCCGCCCGCACCGGCAAAATCATCCCGATCATGGATCTGGCCATGGGTTGTCGGGAATATGGCGGCTATGTCGAGGAGGCGGATGGCCGGATCAAGGGATTGATCTATGCGCCGTTCGTCCCATTCGTTCGTGATCGCTTCGATCTGAATGCTCGCGTCGTCACCGGCATTTCCGTCACTGACATCGCCGATATCCTCGCGCAATCGGAGTATTTCATCGCGTCGGTGCATCATTCGATCCGCTGGCCAGAGACCGAGCCGCCGGCCAAGGGTGGCCACCTGGTGCTGGTGACGGCCATCGACGGCAATAATATCCGCTTCCACAATCCATCCGGCCACATCGATGCGACGCGCGAGAATGCCGAAATGCCGCTGGAGATATTCGAGAGGTTCTTTGCCGGCCGCGGGATCGCCATCGATCGCTAACATCGAGCCTCAGACGGCGATCCTCTTAAAGGCCGCATCAGGCCAGAGCCTGAAGGTAGCGCATGCCGGTGACCGGACGCGGCTTGAAATCCATGTTTTCGTAGAAGCGGTGGGCCTGGAAATTCCCCGTCGCAGCGCCGACCGAAAGATAGCTGCAGCCCGCCTTGCGGGCGATATCGCGGGCGCGGTCGACGAGATGCTGCCCGACGCCATGGCCGCGATGGCCGTCGCGCACGAAGAGATGGTGCAGATCCATGCCTCGCTGTCCCTCTTGCGCCTTGTAGAGCGGCACGAGGATGGCGTAGCCGATCAGCCCCTGTTCGCCTTCGGCAACAAGCGCCGTGATCCACGGCATAGGACCGAAGAGATCGCGCTCGAGCTGTTCGGGTGTCGTGCCGGAGGGGTCGCCATGATGGGCGGCGAGCAGCCGGATCATGTCGTTGAGCTCAGGCAGGTCGCGTGGCTGGGCATTGCGGATGGTCAGAACCGGAGGGCGGAGAAGTGAGATGTCGCTATCGTCTAGCATGGCATTTTGCGTCCTTGTTTTTTGAAGGAGCCGTCAGGACGCTGCTGATACAACAAAGCCGCCTGACGGCGGCTTGTTGACAATATGATCTGTCTTGGCCGCCCGTTACAGGTACAGCCAAAAATACGAGCAATCATGGAGCGCGTTCGTGATCATGGGCGCATCAATGATCCGGTTCGGCGTATTTGTCAATGGGGGCTCAGTGCTCGTGTTCGCATAGGCCGTGATCGGAAAGCGCGCGGATCACATAGCAGTCTTCGATGCTATGGCCGTCGCAATGCGAAACGATACGCTCCAGCTCGTGCTCCAGCTTCTTCAGCCGTGCGATCTTGGTACGAACGTCATCCAGATGTTCCTTGGCGATGCGGTCGGCGCCGACGCAGGGGCGGTCCGGGTGCTGGCTGAGCGAGATCAGCTCCTTGATGGCATCGATCGTCAGACCCAAGGCGCGGCCATGTCTGATAAAGGCGAGGCGTTCAAGATCGGCTTTGGAATAACGCCGCTGATTGCCTTCGCTGCGCTCCGGCTCCGATATCAGACCCATCTGTTCGTAATAGCGGATTGTCGGCACTTTCACGCCGGTCCGCTTGGATAGATCGCCGATGGTCAACATTGCATGCTCCATACCTCTAGTCTCTAGAGCAATATATGAGGCCATTCGTCGAAATTGCAAGGCCAGGTAAGCTATGACAGCCGGCTGGGATACCGTCGGCCCACCTCATTGTCCGGTCGTCGCCACGAAATCTGGCTTCCAATTCATCATCATAAATAGTATACCCCCCTATATTATAAATCGAGGCTACGATGTCCCATACCATTCGTCAGCAGGCGCAGCTTCTCTCTCGCGTCCGTCGCCTCAAGGGGCAGATGGAAGCGGTGGAGCGCGCGCTCGAGGCCGAGCGGCCGTGCGGGGAAATCCTGCAGCTCATTGCCTCCATTCGCGGTGCCCTGACGGGGCTGACCGGAGAGGTGCTGGAGGACCATCTGCAGGAGCATGTGCTCCATGCCGAAACTGATGAGGCCCGCCGGCAGGCAGTCGATGAGATAGCCGACGTGCTGAAGACCTATCTACGGTGACCAGAGCATGTCGGGCAAAAGTGTGCGGCGGTTTTGCGATAACGACATGTGAAAAATCGAAGACATAAAACGCCAGGAGTGCATCTGAAAGATCGCGACGCGTTTTATGATTTCAGGCGTTCAAAGAGAGACCAATGTCATGAGTATTTCCTCCGAAGCGGGACACAGCCACGTTTTTCTGGGCTCCGACCACCAGCGCAACGAACGCCGCATCTGGCTCGTCATCGCACTCACAGCGGTCATGATGGTGGTCGAGATCGGCGCGGGCACGATTTACGGCTCGATGGCGCTGCTCGCCGATGGCTGGCATATGTCGACCCATGTCAGCGCCATGCTGATCTCGGCGCTCGCCTATCTCTACGCGCGCCGACATGCGCACAATGCACGCTTCACCTTCGGCACCGGCAAGTTCGGCGATCTCGCGGGCTTTGCCAGCGCGATCGTGCTGGCGCTGATCGCGCTGATCATGGGCTGGGAGAGCATACTGAGATTGCTCGATCCGGTGGCGATCAATTTCCGCGAGGCCATCGCAATTGCTGTTGTCGGCCTTATCGTCAATCTCGTCAGCGCATGGCTTCTGCGCGACGACCACAGCCATCATCACCACGGTCACGCCGGCCATGGGCACAGCCATGGCCACGCCCATACTCACGATCACGCCCATCATCATGAGCATCATGACGATCACCATCACGACCATGGCCAAAAAGGTGGCAGGGATAACAATCTGCGCTCGGTCTATGTCCATGTCATCGCCGATGCGATGACCTCGGTTCTGGCGATCGCTGCCCTGCTGCTTGGCAGCCGTTTCGGCTGGACCTTCCTCGATCCCGTCATGGGCATCGTCGGCGGCCTGGTCATCCTGCAATGGGCCTGGAGCCTGCTGCGCGCTTCCGGCGCGGTTCTCCTCGATTTCATTCCGCAAGGCGAGGATCTGCCTGAGGAGATCCGCGAGGCGATCGAAACGGACGAGGATCGGATTACCGATCTGCATGTCTGGCAGGTTGGGCCCGGGCATCATGCGGCCATCGTTGCGGTCGCAACAGCCGTCTCGCGCGAGCCCTCTTTCTATAAGGCGCGGCTTGCCAGTATTCACGAGCTCTCGCATGTAACGGTCGAAGTTACCGTCGACAAGGCTGCATAAAATCCGCTAGCAATCGGTAAGGTCAGAGGCTTGCCATATTCCTCGCATAGCCCAAAATCTGCCCGATTCTGCTGGAGGCCTCTCGCATGCCCACATTGCTAACCCGCCGCCGCCTCATGGCAGGCTCGGCGCTGCTTCTTCCTGCCTTGACGCTCGGCCCCGATGCGCTTTTTGCACAGGCTAGCGGCACATCACCCCAGACGCCTGCGACAACGGATAATTCGGCGGCACCCGGCGCCGGCAGCCAGGGAATGGAAAGCGACAGCGCAGCGCCGGATAATTCGCAGCTGTCCGACGATGTCGACAAGCAGCTTGCCGATCTGGAAAAGAAGACCGGCGGCCGCCTCGGAGTCTCCGTGCTCGACACTGAAACCAATATTTCTCTCGGCCATCGCGAGGAGGAGCATTTTCCCCTGTGCAGCACCTACAAGGCGCTTGCTGCCGGCTTTGTGCTGGCGCGCGTCGATCAGGGCACGGAAAAGCTCGACCGCCGCGTCACCTACGGCAAGGACAAGATCGTCACCTATTCGCCGGAAACAGAAAAGCACGCCGACGGCGATGGGATGACCATTGCCGAGCTGTGCGCAGCCGCAATCACGCTGAGCGACAATACGGCTGGCAATCTTCTGCTCGAAAGTTTCGGCGGACCCGCCGCTTTAACCTCGTGGCTGCGCACCACAGGCGACACCGAGACCCGCCTTGATCGCAACGAGCCGGATGTCAACCAGGCCGTCAAGGACGACCCGCGCGACACGACGACCCCGGATGCGATGCTGGATTCGATCGGCCTTCTGACACTCGGCAATACGTTGTCGGAAACATCGAGGGAGCAGCTGGTCAACTGGCTCGTCGCCAATACGACGGGAAATAATCGCTTGCGGGCCGGCCTGCCGAAGGAATGGAAGGTCGGCGACAAGACCGGTACCGGCAATAACGGCTCCTATGCCGATATCGCCGTCATCTGGCCGCCGGACCGAGGTGCGATCCTGGTCACGACCTTTGTTGCCGAGGCGACTGCGCCTGCAAAGGACGTCGAGGCAGTGTTTGCTGAGATCGGCAAGATTGTCGTCGACATGGTCGGACAATAGCGAGATATCGATAATGAAAACAAGACGATAAGAGAGAGATGTGAATCAGGTCCGTATCGTCTTCAAGTGGTTTGGCAATTGACTTAGACCAGCGCCAATGCCGCAGCTGCGCTGTCCGTTTCCTGATCGCTATCATCATCAGTGTTGCCGGCTCCGAGCTTCTGCTTGATCTCATCGGCAATCTGGTCGTTGATTGCCTTCTGCTCGTCGGCCGGCAAGGACTTGAACGAATCTTCCGTCAGGCCATGCGCCTCGAGATATTGCGCGCGGATCTTCTGAGCCGGCGTCATGTTCGCCCATTTGGCAAACTCGTCGAGAATGTCCTGATCGGATTGCCCGCTTGACGATGCCGAGCTGCTTCCGTCCGCGGCCGCCACGCTATCCTGCTCGCCGCCGTCGGCCGAGGTCGAAGACGACGTGCTGCCGAACTGGCTGAGCCAGAAGCCGGATGAAATCGAGGAGGGGACGCCGCTGGACGAGATGGACGGTCCCTGCGAATCCTCCTGCTGGCCGTCGCCGTCGTCCGGCAGCGAGAAGGGTGTGCTGTCATCACTGTCGCTGCTTTGCTGGCTGCGGATCGGCGTGCTGAAATAATTTTGGGTGCTGCTGTGCACTTTCATCGTCATATCTCCCGATGGGTTGCGGGGACGATGACTCTGCAAACCTGTCCGGAGCTTATGTGCTCAAGCTTTCTCAGGTGCCGCAAAAGGTTTGGAGCACTCGTTCCGCCGGCAATGGCGGTTCGGCATAAGGCGCAAAAGCAGGCTGATCCTGGTAAGGAGTTGCCAGCACCTTCAGCAGGGCCTCAAACAACGAGAAGTCACCATCCTCAACGGCAGCTTCGATGGCCTGCTCGATTCGGTGATTGCGGGGAATGAAGGCCGGATTGACCTTGCGCATCGCTTCAGCTCGCGCTGCCGGCGCCTGCGGATCGCGAGCAAGCCGCTCGCGCCAGCGTTCCAGCCATGGCGCAACAGATTGCGGATCGTTGAAAGTGGCGGCGAAATCGCCGCCGTCCCCGTCCCCGTCCCCGTCGCCGGCAAGTGCGGCTAGGCGGCGAAACGCCAGCGTGAAATCCGCATTCTGCTGCTGCATCGTCGCCAGCAGCGACTGGATCAGGTCCAGATCGCCGTCCTCTTCGCTCACAAGCCCGATCTTGGCGCGCATGCCGGCAAGCCAATAGGCCTGAAAGCGTTCGCCATAGGCTTTGATGACCGTGTTTGCCAGATCGATCGCCGCATCGACGGACGAGTCGATCAGCGGGATCAGCGTCTCGCCGAGGCGCGCAAGATTCCATTGGCCGATAGCTGGCTGATTGGCATAGGCATAGCGGCCGTTGCGGTCGATGGATGAGAACACGGTCGCCGGATCGTAGGCATCCATGAAGGCGCAGGGACCGAAATCGATCGTCTCGCCAGATACGGTCATGTTGTCGGTGTTCATCACGCCGTGGATGAAGCCGACGTGCAGCCAGCGCGCGATCAATGAAGCTTGCCGATCGGCCACGGCTTCTAGCAGTGCAAGATAAGGGTTCTTGCGGTCTCTGATTTCCGGGTAATGCCTGGCAATGACGTGATCCGCCAGGGTCCGCACGCTCTCCGTATCGCCCCGCGCCGCAAAGAACTGGAAAGTGCCGACGCGGATATGGCTCGCCGCCACGCGGGTAAATACCGCACCGGGCAATACTTCCTCGCGATAGACAGGCTCGCCTGATGTCACGGCCGCGAGCGCCCGCGTCGTCGGAATGCCGAGCGCATGCATGGCCTCGCTGACGATATATTCGCGCAGAACCGGGCCAAGCGCGGCGCGTCCATCGCCGCGGCGGGAAAACGGCGTCGGTCCCGGACCCTTGAGCTGAATGTCCCGGCGCTTGCCGTTGCGATCCTTCACCTCGCCAAGCAGGATCGCGCGGCCATCGCCAAGCTGCGGAACGAAATTGCCGAACTGGTGGCCGGCATAGGCCATGGCGATCGGTTGCGATCCCGGCAGCAGCTCGTTGCCCGAAAAGATTGCCGCCGCATTTTGCTTCAGCGTCTCCACATCCAGCCCGAGTTCCCGTGCCAGCACCTCGTTGAACTTGATCAACTGCGGCGCAGCAACCGGCGTCGGCGCCTGGTCCGCAAAGAACTGCGGCGGCAGGCGCACGTAGCTGTTGTCGAAGGCGATCGGAGGCGCCCGAAGCGCGGTGTCATCGTGAAGAGGAGAGCTCATGCTCCTAAGGTAGGGCCGGTGCGTGGGAGGCGCAAGGCGGATATCGTAATCGGCTTTGCTGTTGCCGATTTCAAAGTCCGCTGTCCTCCAGCTCCCGTGCCATCTCCGCAAGCTTGCGCACCGTATTGAGATTTCTGGACGTGCCCGCCTTCAAGGCCGGCAGCTTCAGCTTCGAGCGCCCGGAGCCATCGGGGTAATGCACGTAGATTTCGCGGCCGGCGATATGCACTTCCTCGCCCCCGGGTGCGACGAGCTTGGTGAGTGCATCTTCCGGTGCCGCCTCCTGCAGGAAAGTCACCAGCAGGTAGTTCGGCTTGGCATGCGGGAAGGGCGAAGTATCAGCCGCCCTTTCCAGAGCCTCGCGGCTGCGTAGGATCACGCCCGGAGACTTGCCCATCTTGTCCGCCAGTGCCTTTTCAAGCCGAGCCTGCACCGTTGCCTCGTCCTCGTCGGCGCGGAAGACCACATTGCCGCTCTGGATGTAGGTGCGCACATCCTTGAGGCCGATCTCTTCGCAGAGCGCCTTGAGATCGGTCATGGACAGCATGCCGGTACCGCCGACATTGACGGCACGTAGCAGGGCGACGAAGATGGTCATGATTTCCTCCCGCCGTTCCGTTTACATCTTTTCAGCGACCTTGACGGCGAAGGCGTATTCGAACGCCACTTCCTCCAGCCGCTGGAAGCGGCCGGAAGCGCCGCCATGGCCGGCATCCATGTTCGTCTTCAGGAGAATAGGCGCATTGCTGGTGGTTTTCTCACGCAGCTTGGCGACCCACTTGGCCGGTTCCCAATAGGTGACGCGCGGATCGGTGAGGCCGCCGAGCGCGAGGATCGGCGGGTAGGGCTTCTCGCCGACATTGTCGTAGGGACTATAGGCGGCGATCTGCTCGTACTCTTCCTTGCTCTCGATCGGATTGCCCCATTCCGGCCATTCCGGCGGCGTCAGCGGCAGCGTGTCGTCGAGCATGGTGTTCAGCACGTCGACGAAGGGCACGGCGGCGATGATGCCGGCGAACTTCTCCGGCGCCATGTTGGCGATCGCCCCCATCAGCATGCCGCCGGCCGATCCGCCCTCGGCAATGATCTTCGCGTAAGAAGTGAACTTCTCCTGATTCAAATAGTCGGCGGCCGCGATGAAGTCCTTGAAGGTATTGGTCTTCTTTTCCATCTTGCCGTCTTCGTACCAGGCAAAGCCCTTGTCCTTGCCGCCGCGGATATGGGCGATGGCATAGACGAAGCCGCGATCGGCGAGCGACAGGCAATTGGTATTGAAGCCGGCCGGGATGGTAACGCCATAGGCGCCATAACCATAGAGCAGACAGGGGGCCGAGCCGTCGAGAGGCGTGTCCTTGCGATAAAGCAGCGTTACCGGCACGGTCTCGCCATCCCAGGCGGGTGCGAAGACGCGGCGCGTCACATAGTCTTCCGGATTGTGGCCAGAGGGCACTTCCTGCGTTTTCAGCAGGGTGCGCTCGCGCGTCACCATATTGTAGTCGTAGAGCTGGCTCGGGGTTGTCATCGAGGAGTAGGAGAAGCGGATGACATCCGTATCGTATTCTGCCGCACCCTGCAGGCCGAGCGCATAGGCCTCCTCCTCGAAGGCGATCGCGTGTTCCTCGCCGGTACGACGGTCGCGGATGATGATGCGCGGCAGGCCGTCCTTGCGCTCCAGCCAGAGGAGATGGCGGGCATAGGCGAGATGGCTGAGGATCAGCGTGCCCGGCTTATGCGGCACGACTTCACGCCAGTTTTCCTTGCCTGGGTTCTTCGCCGGCGCTTCCATGATCTTGAAATCCTTGGCGTCGCCGTCATTGGTGAGAATGTAGAAGACGTCGCCGCCTTCGCTGATCTCATATTCGATCTCGGTTTCGCGCTCGGCCACGATCTTGGGCTCGGCGGTGAGATCCGAGGTCGGGATGATGCGGTATTCGCTGGTCTCGTGATCGTGGATATCGATGAAGATGTAATCGTCGAGCAGCGAGCCGCCGACGCCCATGAAGAAGCCCGGATCCTCCTCCTCGTAGACGAGCCGGTCGTCCGACTGCGGCGTGCCTATGATGTGATGGAAGATCTTCGAGGGGCGATGGTTCTCGTCCTGATGCGTGTAGAAGAAGCTCTTGCCGTCGGGCGCCCATACGGCGTCGCCACCGGTATTCTCGATCACGTCGGGCAGATCTGCGCCGGTCTCGAAATTGCGGATTTTCAGCGTGAAATATTCCGAACCCTTGTCGTCATAGCCCCAGATGCCGAGGCTGTGATCGGAGGAATGATCGAGGCCTGAAAGACGGAAATAGGATTTTCCCTCATTCTCCTTGTCACCATTCAGCAGCAGCTTGCGTTCGCCGCCGTTGCGCGGTTCGCGGAAGAAGTGGGGCTGCTCGCCGCCGGTGACGAAGAGCGTGCCGTAGGCATAGGGGCCATCCTTCATCGGTATCGAACTGTCGTCTTCCTTGATACGACCCTTCATTTCGCCGAAGAGAACCTTCTGTAGCTCTTTCGTGTCCGCCATCGCCGCGTTCATGTAGGCGTTCTCCGCCTCCAGATGCGACCGGATTTCCGCCGCCAGGATCGACGGGTCCTTGAACATGGCCTGCCAGTTGTCGGCCCGCAGCCACGCATAATCGTCGGTGCGGGTGATGCCGTGACGTGTATCCGTAAACGGCTTCTTCGGAGCGGCAGGCGGGGTGGGAAGATTCTTGAAAACTGACACGAGGGGCGCTTTCTCTGGAGTGAAAGTCGGATGTGAAGTGAAGAGAGAAATAGAGGGCAGCGACGTGAGGTTCAAGCGGCAAGTCTGTTCCTCAAGCTCCATGCAAGCAGCTGATATTAGTCTTGCTGAACCGTGCAGCTTGTGGGAGGCCGCATCGGGGCGTGCCTTGATGAGACCACATTCTTTCTCGAAGTCGGCATACAGTGCGTCGACACGAAGGCAATCAGCCTTCTCCGATGGAGCGAACGCACTCAAATCCAAAACAATGCAAGGGACCGGTCTTCATGCTGAAACTCTTCGCCATCCTGATTCCATTGGCCAGTATTGCCACCTCCGCCTTCGCGGTCGATGCGGCTATCAAGAAGCAGTTGGAGAAGCTCGATCCCTCGGAACGAATGGAGCAGGCGTGCGATGCAGAGGCCATGAAGCGGATCGGCACGGACAAGACGGGTTTCAAGCCGGACAAGGTGATCGCCTATACATTCGGCGATCCGGATATGCAGCCGGATGCCATGAATGCGCCCGGCGCCGTCTTTCGCAGCAAGGGTGACTGGTATCACCTCTCATATACGTGCGTGACCGGGCCGCAGCACATTCATGTCCGCGATCTGAGCTATCAGATCGGTGACAAGGTGCCGCGCGACGCCTGGCAGGAGCATTATCTTTACGATTGAGCGTCCGGGTGAGACACCAAGGGCCTCCGGACATCACTTCATGGCGGCCATGTTCTATCCTGAGCTAGCTCGCTGCCTTATCGCCGTCTCAGCGATTCCTCACGGGTTAGCTCCGCTAGGATGTGGTCCTGCACATCGGGCGGCTGCCGGCATACGGCATCCGTCAGGTCGCGTAGTGTCGCCCTGAGGCTGTGAAGCTGATCGACTAGATCCATGACGACATCGACGCCCGGCTCATTGACGCCCATCGCGCTGGCGAGATCGAGGATGAGCCGGCCGCGGGCAATGTCGGCGTCACGGAAGTTGCGGCCCTGATCGGTGACTTCGGGGACAACCCAGCCCTGAGATATCCAGACTTCCAACACCGTGGTTTCGATCCGGAGGTGAAGTCGAAACTCGTTCTCGTTCATCGCTTATCCTCCCATGGTCTTTCTGGGATCTTGCGCCTTGCCTGCCTCCCATTCGGAAACGAAGCGCGTCAGCTCGGGGTCCGGCGCCTCTGGGAGGACGATCTTCAGCGAGACATAGGCATCGCCATTGTCTTTGCCGCGGACAGGGGCACCCTTGCCCTTCAAACGCAGTACTTTGCCCGTATTGGAGTTCGGCGGCAGCGTCACCGTAACTGCGCCGGATGGCGTCGGAACCCGGATCTTGCCGCCAAGCACTGCCTCGCTCAGCGAAATCGGCACTTCCATCCGGATATCGTCGCCATCGCGAGTGTAGACGCTGTGCGGGCGGACACGCACCGCAATCAGTGCGTCTCCGGGCTTGCCACCGTTGAAGCCTGGATCGCCCTTGCCCTTTAGCCGAAGCGTCTGCCCATCACGTGTTCCCGGCGGGATTTGAACGTCCAGGGCGGGGCCGTCCGGCAGACTGATCTGCTTCTTGGCGCCGTTGATGGCGTCGAGAAAATCGACCTCCATCGTGTAATGACGGTCTTGACCCTGCATTTGCGATTGGCCCCGGCTGCGCCGCGAGAAGAAGCTGGAAAATATATCGTCGGCATCGCCGAAATCGGCAAAGCCGCCCGCATTCTGATAGGGACCGCGATGGCCTTCCTGTGCCGCATAATCGCGGTAGTAGTTGCGCGGCGCCTGCTCGGCACCGCTGTTGTCGATTTCGCCGCGGTCGAACCGTGCACGCTTCTCCTCGTCGCCGAGAATGCCGTAGGCTGAGGAGACCTCCTTGAACTTGTCCTCGGCTTGCTTGTCGCCGGGGTTGAGGTCCGGATGCAGCTTCTTGGCAAGCTTGCGATAGGCGCTTTGAATATCCTTTTGCGGGGCGTCCCGCTTTACGCCCAAAACTTCATAGGGATCGCGACTCATACATGTCTCTCTTTGGGAGCACGGAAAAATATGCAGATAGTGTCACGCCAATCTCATATCAATCGTAGCATAGACGCGATGAGGTTGAAGCCCGTTTCACGCTAGATGCATTTCCGATGTGAAATGGCATAATGCCGCCAGTCTGCCATATTTCCGGCGTGTTGCCGGATGATGGCGGGCATTGCGGCTGGGAATGGCATCATCTTCCTGCCGCCAGATTTCGTTTGCTTGATCGATCCGGTGGCCGCCTGATGAAACGCCTTTTGCTGACATCCATGCTCTTGTTTGCCGCAAAGCTTGCTTTTGCCGCCCAGCCGGAGCAGCCGCCTGCCGGTTGGCCGCAGCTGCCGCCGAAGGCCCCGGTTTCGAAGGTCAAGCTCGTCGAGCCACATCTGCACGTCGATCGTGCCGGCAAGGGCACACCCCGCATTGCGCTTACCTTCGATGCCTGCATGGGCAAGACGGATCCGCGCATCTTGAGCACGCTTGTCGATCAGCGCATCCCGGCAACCATCTTCGTCACCGCGCGCTGGCTTCGGACCAATCCGGACGCATTGAAGGTTTTCCTCGCCCATCCCGATCTCTTTGAACTGGAAAACCACGGGCAGAACCATATCCCGGCTGTGGATGTCCCGACCAAGGTCTATGGCATTGCCGCCGCCGGTTCGCCGCAGGCGGTTGCCCAGGAAGTTCAGGGCGGCGCCGATGCGATGACTGCCGCAGGCATCCCGCAGCCGCGCTGGTTCCGCGGCGCGACCGCGAAATACACACCCGCTGCCATCATGCAGATCCGTGGCATGGGCTATCGGATTGCTGGCTATTCCGTAAATGGCGACAGTGGGTCGCTGCTGCCGGCCAAGATGGTGGAAAAGCAATATGCCTCCGCGAGGGATGGCGATGTCATCATCTCCCATATCAATCAGCCGACGCACGCGGCGGGTGAGGGGGTAGCGGCCAGCATCCTTGCGCTAAAGGCAAAGGGCGTTAATTTCGTTCGCCTGCAGGATATCGCTGAAAAAGGCGATGACGACACGACGAACTAATCGCCAGACCGGCCCGAATATTTCCAGGAATAGTGCGCGGCACTTTTCCGTGCGGAGCGGCAAAAGACAATGCTCTAACCCGGCAATTGCGGCTGGGCTTTTTCCTCGATGAAAAGCTCGTCGATGACGGTCATGACGATCAGCGACAGCGGCAGAGCGAGCATGGCGCCGACGGCGCCCCACATCCATGTCCAGAAGATGATGGCAAGGAAGACGATAAAGGGATTGAGCTCCAATTGGCGTCCCATGATTGCGGGAAAGACGAGGTTTTCCACGGCCATATGCACCCCGAAGAAGGCTACGGCCGGTGCCAGACCGAAAATGATATCCGAATGGGTGACGATGCCCGCGATCGCGAGCGAGAGCGTCATCGTGGTCACGCCAAGGAACGGAATGAAGCTGGATACAAAGGCGAAAACGCCCCAGAGAATCGGCAGGCTCATGCCGCCGACATAGGCGATAACAGTCATGGCCACGCCGATCCCGACATAGATTAACGAAGCGGTTGCGAAGTAAAATCCGAGCACCCGCTCTACGGCATTGATGATGCGGATTGCAGCGAGGCGGGATGCTCTCGTAGAAAAGGTCATGATGATGGTCTTGCGCAAGCTCACCCTGCCGGCGAGGAACAGCAGCAAGGCAGCAAAGAAGATCAGGATCTGTACGATTGCGGGCGTGAGGCTCGTGGATACGAGGTGCAGCACATTGCCGCTGTTTTCGAGCACGGTGCTGATCGAGACAGGGCTGCCCTGAAATGTTTCGGACGAGATATGCAGCCATTTGAAACGGCCAAGATAGGGCATCAGCCGGTCGGAGGTCCGTTGGACGAAATCGGGCAGCTCCTGTGCGAGCGTGGCCACAGGTCCGGCAAGCGCATTGACAATGAGGAAGATAACCAGCGCGACGCCCGATGAAAGGAGGACAGCGTTCAAAACGCGAGGCACGCCGAGCTTGCTGAGCTTTTCTGCCGCAAGCCCAAGAATCATGCCGACGACGACCGCCAGCGTCACCGGAATGAGGATCAGCGACATCATGTAGACGCCCGCCAAGGCGAACATGAGGAAGATGCCTATGGTAGCCCAGGAGGCGGCGACATCAAGCCTGCTGCGCCTCGAGCCATGGGACATGCCGAAAATACTGTCCTCGCCGCCGTCATCGTTGGATGCATTGCGTTCCGCGTCGGGCCTGCCTTCGCGTACAATTGTTGCTTCCGATCGCTGCGTGACGAACTTATCGACTTCCATGCCCTGCGGGTTCCTGAAGGCACGATCGCCTCACCATTTAAACGCGGAAAGGCTTGTTCCGGTTCCGTAACGGGCATGAGGCGATAGCGAATAGAAGCAAATCAGGCGATCAGGTTCAGCCCAATGCCCCAGGGGTCGCGCAGCGATATGCCGCCATCACGTTTCTCGGTCTTGATTTCGTGCTTCTCCAGAGCCGCTGCTGCCTTGTCGAGCGCAGCTTTGTCGTTGAACCGCAGCGTATAGTCGGAAAGGCCGGTCATATGCTCGCTGCGCACGCCGGCGCCCCGGCTGTTCCAGGTATTGGCGCCGAGATGATGGTGATAGCCGCCGGTGGCAAGGAAGGTCGCGCCCGGATAGCGCGCCGCCATGACCTTCATGCCGAGCACGTCGCGATAGAAGGCGTTCGCTTCGGCCACGTCGCCGACCTGCAGGTGGATATGGCCGATGGCCGAGCCGTCTGCCATGCCGTCCCAGCGATCCTGCGGGGCGCTTTCGTAGAGCTTCTGCAGATCGAGCCGGAGCGTTGCCATCTCGACCGTGCCGTCATCGTGAAACGTCCATTGCTCATGCGGCCGGTCGGCATAGATCTCGATGCCATTGCCTTCCGGGTCGGACAGGTAAATGGCTTCACTGACGATATGGTCCGAAGCGCCTTCCAGCACGACATTGTTTTGGGCGGCATGGCGAAGCCAGCGCGCCAGCTCGATGCGGCTCGGCATCAGGAAGGCGGTGTGGAACAGGCCGGCGGCCGTTGCCGGTGCACGCGTCGCGGCCCGATCCGTCGTCAGCGTCAGAAGGGGATGACCGGTGACGCCCAAAACCTCGCCGCTTGCCGTCTTCTCGATGACCTTCAGGCCAAGCATATCCTGGTAGAAGCGCGACACGAGCGGTAGATCGGTAACGACAAGATGGGATCCGCCGACATAGGCAGGACGGGTCAAGGCGTAGGAGGGGGCGGCTTCGGTCATGGGGTGAGTTCCAACCTCGATAATCTTGAAAAAGGCAACCGGCGTCGGCGGCAATGGCCGCCAGCGGCGGGCAGGAGGGTTTCGCCGGTTGATATGCCTCTTTGATCCCCTGGCCCGCTGTACTTGCACATTCATATGGCGGATTTCGATTGTTCACAGAAGGCCATAAATTGCGGATTGAGCGTTCGCTTTCCATTGACGGGGGCGAGCAGGCCGGCAGCACGCCATTCACGAAGATTGATCGATGCGCGCGTTTGGCGCAGTTGCGTCCTCTTCGCTCCGGTGCAAGGATCGATGCGCTACGGAAACGGAACCGGATGAAATGACCGAGTACAGAGGCATCCGTTGGGCCTATGACCGATATGAGATTATCGCGGACGGCATCGTCAATGGTGTCGGCGTGGTCTTCGCGCTGATCGGCGCCACCGTATTGATCTTCTATGCGACGGTTTGGAGCTCCTACGGCGGTATCGCCGCCGCCTGGATCTATGGCGTCGGTCTGGTGCTGACGCTCGGGATGTCCTTCACCTACAATTTATGGCCCGTGTCTAGGACGAAATGGTTTCTCCGCCGCTTCGATCATTCCTTCATCTATGTCCTCATCGCCGCCACCTATACGCCTTTTCTGGAGCGGGGGGCCGAAGATCCGCTGCTTTTGGGGGTGCTGATCGCCGTCTGGGTCTTTGCGGCCTTCGGCATCATCCTGAAGGTCCTTTTTCCGGGACGCTTCGATCGACTGGCGATCCTGCTCTACCTTGCGATGGGCTGGAGCGGCATCCTCGTCGCCAAGCCCGTTTCCATGCATATCCCGTTTGCCTCGATGCTGCTCATCGTCATCGGCGGCGTAATCTATTCGCTCGGCGTGGTCTTTCACGTCTGGGAAAGGCTGCGTTTCCAGAACGCCATCTGGCATGGCTTCGTCGTTACCGCGGCCGCCGTACACTATTCTGCGGTGCTGACCTGTTTCAGCCTGTCGCCGGAAAATTTTTGACGATCTCAGCTGTGGGCGCGCATTTCTTCGTCGAACGCAGGCTGCGCACCAGGCGCATGACGACGGCGTCGTAGCGCTGCATATCAGCCTTTGAATAGTCCATCTGGAAGAAGGCGGCGCCTCCGTTGCAGAGCGCGACCCCACGCACATAAACGATGCGCCCCTGCCTCGTGCCGGAAAAGCTGATGCCGCGCGAGTTCGATTTCGAATAGGAAATTTTCCAGCCCTGGTCCCTGGCGAGCGCCACGCGCCCATTCGCCTCTGAAATGAAATCGCCATTGGCGATCATCGTGCCGAAGACCTGCAGCGAAGCCGAGCGATCTGCCGGCGATAGCGAAAGCCGGTCGGTATCCTCGGAAGGGGCGGTAAGACGGAATTCCGACGGCAGCTCGATCGCATAGCCAAGACCTGCATTGTCATAGGACCACCAGTCCGCGGCAGAGACCGGGATGGTCGAAAGGAGCAGGAGGCTAATGACGCGGGTGAGCATTGCGGTTTCCGGGAGGCAGGGTCTGCAAACCGGTCAAGAGTAGCGCTTTTTTGAGCGCAATTTCCATAGCGGTTCAGAAAATACCGATAAATTAGCGCAAATTCATTACAACTTCATTGCGAGCCATGCAGTAATGACGGGAATTCGGCAATGGTGCGATGTCCAAACCGGCATCGTAGGCTTCCGGACGATCCGTTATGTCCCGCAACCGCTAAGGCCGCTGGCAGCAAAAATCGATTTCAGTGGTTTAAGTCCGGTTTTCCCTCGGCAGGGCTTGAGGCCATGTGCCCTTTCGCCTATCCCTTCAAGACCGCTACGGCTTTGCCGGATTCTGCATAAACGTTCAGTTTGGGGGGAACATGGCCGCCGCCGCCGCGGGCCTGACATTCCTGGCTCTATGCCTGCCCTTTCTCGGTGCGCTGATCGCGCCGGTTGTCGTTCGGCGTTTGGGCCACAATGCAGCGTGGCTCCTGGCGCTGCTTCCCGGCTTCGCCTTCCTTCATTTTGCGAGCCTCCTTCCCACTGTCGCCGCCGGTCGCGTCCAGCTTGGTGGTTTCGATTGGGTGCCGAGCCTTGATCTTAGGTTTTCCTGGCTGATTGACGGCCTGTCGCTCACTTTCGCTCTGCTCATCACCGGCATCGGCACGCTGATCGTCCTCTATGCCGGCGGCTATCTGAAGGGGCATGTCGATCTCGGCCGATTCTTCTCGTTCATCTTTCTTTTCATGGGCTCGATGCTCGGGCTCGTGGTTTCGGACAGTTTCCTGACGCTCTTCGTCTTCTGGGAGCTGACCTCGATCACCTCCTTCCTGCTGATCGGCTTCGATCATCATCGGGAAGCGTCACGGCGGGCGGCGCTGCAGGCGCTCGTCGTCACTGGCGGCGGCGGGCTTCTGCTGCTGGCTGGCCTGCTGCTGATCTGGCAGGTGACCGGTATCGGCGCAATGTCCAATCTCCTGAAGGCCGGCGATATCATGCGCGCAAGCCCGTTCTATCTTGCAGCCCTCATTCTTGTGCTCGGCGGCGCCTTTACCAAATCGGCGCAGTTCCCGTTTCACTTCTGGCTGCCGAATGCCATGGAAGCGCCGACCCCGGTCTCGGCCTATCTGCACTCCGCAACCATGGTAAAGGCAGGCGTCTACCTTCTCATGCGACTCAATCCGGTCATGGGCGGGACAATGGCCTGGCAGACGATCCTGCCGGCCTTCGGCGCGGCGACACTGCTCGTCGGAACTCTGCTTGCCATTCGCCAGACCGATCTGAAGCTGAAGCTTGCCTATACGACAGTCTCCTCGCTCGGCCTGCTCGTGATGCTCACCGGTTTCGGCACGGATTATGCCGTCGAGGCCGCCGTCCTCTATCTCGTCGCGCATTCGCTGTTCAAGGGCGCCCTGTTCATGGTCGCCGGCATCGTCGATCATGAAACCGGGACGCGCGATATCACCCGGCTTGGCGGCTTGCGTTCGGCCATGCCGCTGACCTTTGCAACCGCGCTTGCTGCGGCGGTGTCGATGGGTGGTCTGCCGCCGGCTTTCGGCTTCCTTGCTAAGGAAGAAATCTATGCCGCGCTCGCGCAGTCATCGCCGGCCGCGATCATCCTCACCATCATCGCCGTGGCCGGCAATGCGCTGATGTTTGCCATCGCCTTTGCCGTGGCGTTGAAGCCCTTCATAGGGCCGCGAACCGAAACGCCTCACCAGCCGCATGAGGCGCCACCATTGCTCTGGCTGGGGCCGGTGGTGCTCGCTCTTCTCGGCCTCCTGTCGGCTTTGTTTTCGCCCCCTTGGCACGCGTATGTCTCTTCGCCGATGGCGAGCGCCGTTGGCGGTAAGGCACTGGAAATCTCTGTCTCTTTGAGCCCGCATATCGGCTTGCCCCTTGCACTTTCGCTGGTCACCGTGCTGATCGGTATCCTTGTATATTGGCAGCTCGATCGCGCCCGCTTCCTGATGTCCGTTGTCCTGCGCGCATTCGGGCCGGGACCGGATCGCGGCTTTGACGGCTTCATTTTCGGCCTGGTGCGGCTGTCGCATGGCGTCTCCCGTCTCCTGCAGCCCGGCCGGCTGGAAATCTATGTCACCGTCACCTTCCTCTGCCTGGCGGCAATGCTGCTGATTCCTCCTATGATCCATGGCGAACTGCCCGCCATGCCAGCCTGGCCGAATCTGCAATGGCATGAGGCGACGATCTTCCTGATCGCGGTCATCGGCGTTACGGCGGTGGTCTTTGCGCGCGACCGGCTGACGGCGATCGTTTCGCTCGGCATCCAGGGCTTTGCCGTCGCCGTCATTTTCCTGCTGTTCGGCGCGCCGGATCTTTCCTTCACGCAGTTCATGGTCGAGACGCTTGCGGTGGTGATTCTGGCGCTTGTCATGACGCGCCTGCGGCTTTCGCCTTCCGATCGCCGGCCACCGCTCGCCAGGATCGCCCATGCCGTGCTTGCCACTGCCTGCGGCAGCGGCTTTGCACTCCTGCTGCTGAAGGTGACCCAGGCGCCGTTCGATCTGACGCTGACCGCCTTCTTCAATCAATATTCGAAGCTGATCGCGCATGGCGACAATGTGGTGAACGTCATCATCGTCGACTTCCGCGGCACGGATACGCTCGGCGAAATCGCCGTCGTCGCCATAACCGGTCTTGCGATCCTGGCGCTGATCCGTATCCGGGCGGGCGGCGAACGCAAACTGGCGACGAATGACCCTGATCTTGAGGAGAAGCTCGGCTTCGAGGAAGGGATGGAGGCCAAGCGCTAATGAATACGCTGATCTTCCGCACCGCCGCGCCGTTTTTGACGGCCCTGATGTTGCTCTTCTCCGTCTTCGTGCTGCTGCGCGGCCATAACGAGCCCGGTGGCGGCTTTATCGGCGGCCTGATCGCGGCTTCGGCGCTCGCGATCTATGGCATCGCCTGTGGTGTGACCGCGGTCCGGCGCGCGATTGTCTTCCATCCGCTGTCGATTGCCGGCTTTGGGCTGCTTGCGGCCACCATCGCAGGCATCCTGTCCTTGTTGGCTGGCGTGCCGTTCATGACGGGGCTGTGGATCTATCCGCATCTCTTCGGTGTCGAAGTGCCGCTTTCCACCGTCATGCTCTTCGACACAGGTGTCTATCTGGTCGTCGTCGGCGCCATCACCTCGATCGCGCTCGCGCTCGAAGAGCGGGAGGTGGATTGATGGAGGCCGTCTTCGCCGTCGTCGTCGGCATCTTCTTCACCGCTGCCATCTATCTCATGCTGTCGCGGTACTCCATCCGCATCATGCTCGGCATCGCGATCCTCGGCAATGCCGTCAACCTTCTGCTGTTCACGGCAGGCCGCGTCACGCGCGAAGTCCCGCCCATCATCCAAAGAGGGGCAACCACGCTCGATCTTGCAGCCGCCAATCCGCTGCCGCAGGCCTTGATCCTGACGGCGATCGTCATTTCCTTCTCGTTCCTGGCCTTTCTGCTTGTCCTGACCTATCGGGCCTATCAGGCCTTGAAAACCGACGACACGGACGAAATGCGGCTCGCCGAACCGGAGAAGCGGCCGCTGCCGCCCTTGGGGTACTGACGCCATGGCCGGACCCACGGATACCGCAGTTGATCTCTCCCAAGCGCTGGTTGCCGCGCCGATACCGATGGGACATTGGCTAGTCATTTCGCCGATCGTCTTGTGCATCGGGCTCGGTGCGATCCTTCTGATGCTGCGCAATCGCACCGAATGGCAGGCGGCGGTCGCCATTCCCGGCCTTGTGCTGCTGGTTCTGATCGATGCCGCCTTGCTCTATAGGGTTGTCAGCGACGGCGCCGTGACCATGGTCATGGGGCGATGGCTGCCGCCCTTCGGCATTGCCTTCACCGTCGATATTTTCGGCGCGCTCATGGCCTTGACGGCGGCGGTCGTCGCGCTCGCGGCAAGTTTCTATTCGCTTGGCGAAATCACCGGGAGCAGCCGGCGATATGGCTTCTTTCCATTCCTGATGCTGCTGCTGGCCGGCGTCAGCGGCGCCTTTCTGACAGGCGACGTCTTCAATCTCTACGTATGGTTCGAGGTGCTCCTGATCTCTTCCTTCGGCCTGCTGATCCTCGGCTCGGAGCCGGAGCAGATCGACGGCGCACTGAAATATGCCGTATTGAACCTCATCGCGACCACGCTCTTCCTCGTTTCCGTGGGTTATCTCTACGCTGTTTTCGGCACGCTCAACATGGCCGATATCGCGGTGAAGGTGCGAGCGGGTGACAGTAACGCGCCGCTGATGACGCTCGCCGGCCTGTTCCTGCTGGCTTTCGGCATGAAGGCCGCCGCCTTCCCGGTCAATTTCTGGCTTCCGGCCTCCTACCACACCCCGCGCATCACCGTTTCGGCTTTGTTTGCCGGCTTGCTGACCAAGGTGGGCATCTATGCGCTGATCCGGATTCTGGTCATGCTGTTGCCTGTCGAGCGGGCAGGGCTCGGCCCGCTTGTTACGATCATCGCCATCGTGACCATGCTTGTCGGGGTGATGGGTGCGCTGGGTGCAAATGATATCCGCCGAATGCTGGGCTACATCGTCATAGCCGGCATCGGCACGATGCTGGCGGGCGTGGCTCTTGGCAGTGTCGACGGTCTCAGCGGAACGATCTTCTACGCCTTGCATTCGATGGTGTTGATGACGGCGCTTTACCTGATTGCCGGGCAGGCGGCGCATCTCGGCGGAGGCTTTTCATTGACAGTTCTTGGCGGCCTCTATCGCCAAAACGGCTGGTTTGCCGGCCTCTCGCTGGTCCTGTTCTTCGCCATTAGCGGCCTGCCGCCATTTTCAGGCTTCTGGCCTAAGGTCGTACTCGTCAAGGCGGCGTTTGCGGCAGGGGCCTGGTGGCTCGCCGCGGCAATCCTTCTGGTTGGATTCCTGACGACCATCGTTTTCGGGCGGGTGTTTCTGCTTGCCTATTGGCGTTCCGCCGCAGCCAGCGCCACAGCGGAGCGGATGAAATGGCATGCTGCACTGCCGCTTCTTGGTTTGACCCTGCTTGTCGTGGGCTTCGGCTTGTTTCCGGAATGGCTCCTGCGCTTGACGCATGCGGCCGCTCTCGGCCTCGAGCAGCCGACGGCCTATCTGCAATCCGTCTTTCCGGCGGCGGGAGGCGCTCAATGATCCTGTTTATCTTCAACCTGCTGCTTGCCATTGTTTGGGTGGCCATCACAGGCAGCGCCTCTTTCCTCAACCTGCTGTTCGGCTTCGCCCTTGCGGCAGTTGCCCTGTCGATCGTCCGGGCGTCCTATGGAGGCGGACTCTATCTGGGCCGGGTGCGCAAGATAATTTCGCTGCTGCTGCTGTTTCTGGGTGAGCTTGCCAAATCGGCCTGGGCGGTCGCTGTGGCGGTCATGAGCCCGAAGATGGACGTGAAGCCTGGGATCTTTGCATTTCCGCTGACGGTCGACCGCGATTTCGAAATCACTCTACTTGCCAATCTGATCACGCTGACGCCCGGCACCCTATCCGTCGATGTTTCCGACGACCGTAAGATACTCTACGTGCACGCGCTCGATTGCTCCGATCCGGAGGCCATCCGGCGCAGTATCGCGGATGGTTTCGAACGCCGGATCATGGAGGCTTTCCGATGATCGCCGCATCCGTTGTTTCGGCCGGTGCCATGGTGGCGCTCGGCATTCTGAGCGTGGCGTTCCTGCTGACCGTCTATCGTGTCGTTGCCGGCCCGACATTGCCGGACAGGGTCCTGGCACTCGACATGCTGGTCGCGATCGCCATCGGCTTCATCGCTGTCATTGCCATCAAGACGGGGTTCACGCTGTATATCGATATCGCCATTTCGCTCGGTCTTGTCGGCTTTCTCGCCACCGTCGCCTTCGCGCGGTTTATCCTGACGCAGGCACAATCGAATGCGGCCGAACGGGTCGGCGCCGTGCAGAGTGCGGACGTCGCTGCCGAGGGCAGGAAGATACGAAGGCGCAAGCGAAAGAAGGGAGGCCGATAGTGGATATGCTTTGGGCCGTCATAGTAACGGCGCTTCTACTTTCGGGTGCGTTGTTCTCGCTTATCGCGGCGATTGGCATCGTGCGCCTCCCCGATCTCTACAGTCGCATGCATGCCGCGTCGAAGGCGGGCACCGTCGGCTCCGGCCTGTTGTTACTTGCCGTCGGCGTCCACTCGCAGGACATGTCTATTCTGGCGCGGGCATTGGCCGGGTTTGTTTTTTTCATCTTGACGGCGCCCATTGCGGCGCATCTTCTCGCGCGTGCGGCACACAAGGCAGGCCATCGGCTAACGCCGCCTTCGGTAAGGGATGAACTCCTCGCAAGAGAGCAAATCGCAGTACGAGGGTATAGAAAAAAGGGCTAACAAACGCGGAAATTGTTCTATTAGGAATAACTTTTCGCGTTATTAGTTACCTGCTTTTTAATAGATGAATTTTTTGCAAAGAAATGTAGGGATTAAAAACTGGACATTTGGGTAAAGAGTGCTAATTCAGATTCAAGTAGAGTTCTGATGTTAAGTTAGTCTCGACCGGGTTTAAGCTCTCGATGCTTTTATCTTTCTTTGATGAAACGCTGAGCAAAACTTTCTTCCGGTAAGCGATTAAAGATCACTATCGCGGGTCACTAATTTTGATATCAGGCGGCAAGGGGCGGTTTTCTCTCGCATGAGGTCTAGGGGTGGATTTCATGCTGCGGGAAATTTGGCTTTATCCACCGTTTTCTTGCTGTCGACTGCTACGAATACGGGCAGTGCGTTCGCGCGGATTGCTCGGCGCTGGGAGATAGCGAAATCAACAGATTTCTTTAGCCAGGCGCAAAATCATTTTAGCAACGTTGCGTCCTGCGTGCTCTTCGTAGGCGTGGACGCAGCAGGCAAGCCGATGAACAGGAGAACACAATGACAGATGCGGCCCTCGGCAACGGGCAGGAGTTACTGGTTGAACTGACTGCCGACATTGTTGCGGCCTATGTCAGTAACCATGTCGTACCGGTCAGCGACCTTCCGAATTTGATTTCCGACGTACATTCCGCCTTGAGCAGCACCTCGGCTCCGGCACCTGCCGTAACCGTGGTCGAAAAGCAGAAGCCGGCCGTATCCGTTCGTAAATCCGTACAGGACGACCAGATTACCTGCCTCGAATGTGGCGGCAGCTTCAAGTCCCTGAAGCGCCATCTCATGACTCATCACGGCCTCTCGCCGGAAGAATATCGTGAAAAGTGGGATCTCGCTGCCGATTACCCGATGGTAGCACCGGCTTATGCGGAAGCCCGTTCACGCCTTGCAAAGGAAATGGGCCTCGGCCAGCGCCGTAAGCGCGGCGCCCGCTAAGGTCTTCATGACAGACAGAAGATAATCCGGCTTTCGGGCCGGGTTATCCGCAATGATTGCTGGAAATCCAACCTACGCCGCGGTCCTGACCCGAGCCTCTTCGCGAATACGCTTGATCATCGAGCGCAATCCATTGGCGCGTTGCGAGGAGAGATGCTCCACCAAGCCGATCTTGCCGAAGACGTCGAGTGCGTCGAGAGCGGCGATTTCCGAAGCCGGCTTTCCGGAATAGGTTGCGAGCACGATCGCCACCAATCCCCGTACGATATGCGCGTCTGAATCGCCTTCAAAGGTCAATATCGGATTGTCTGGATCGCCAGACGCATGCGTGACGAGCCAGACCTGGCTCGCGCAACCCTGGACCTTGTTTTCAAGCGTCCGCTTTTCCTCCGGCAGATCAGGCAAAGCCTTGCCGAGCTCGATCACAAAGCGATAGCGGTCCTCCCATTCGTCCAGGAAGGAAAAGTCTTCGATGATCTTCTCAAGCGGTGTCATTGCAGCAGTCCAGATTGTCCATTGTCTTGGATATAGGCGAAACGGTGCCCGATTTGAACCCAGCACGACAAAGAACGCCACCGACCATAGGGATCGGCGGCGCTGAAGTTGGGGCCAATGGAAGAAATGTCAGATATGTGGGCGCGGCATCGGCAGCGGAATGGAGGACGGCAGCTTGACCGTGCCGGTAACGACGACGTCAGCCGTTTCTGTACCAGTGATGCGCTTGGCCGGCATCGGCTGCGCCATGGCGGCAACCTGATCGGTGCCCGTGTGAGCCGTGGCGGCAGCTGCCTGCGGATTTGCGGCTTGATCCTTGAAGTGACGGCCGAGCATGTCGTAGGCGACGCGAGCGCCGTCGCCAACCTGATAGCCGAGCGCCGTCAGTGTTTCGCCGCCCTTGGCGCAGACATCCGGCTTCTCATTGCACATGGCGCCGACATATTGCACGACACCGGAGGCGGCTGAAATCGCATCGGAAACCTGTAGCGTCGTTTCACCTGCCGGCCGGGGAGCACCCTCGGGCTTTGCAAAGATCGGCAGGAACATGAGAACCAGCGAAAACCAGAACCCTGCTCTAATCAGAAACCACATCGCCTAGCCCATCCTCTCTGTCGATCGGCTCGATCGCCGATTCGGACTTGCCCGCCCGATCTGGTTCGAACCTACCCGGCAGAGGACAACAGCGCTTTTCAAAACTCGGCAGCATTTTCTGCAATTTTGATTCAAATTTTAGCTTTCCGACTTTGAAGAACACTTTGGTTCAAATTGTAGCAATTGATGTTAAGCATGTCTCGCCCGATGCCGTTGATATGCAGGGCTTTGCGGAGGCCGGCCTCGTCACAAAAGTTAACGCGCAGCGGAAATATGAATAAAATCCGTTGCTTACCTGCTGTTAACCACAAAAAGCAAAGGTCGCTCGTTCTGCGCCAAAACGGGATTTTGAAGGCTTTTCGGCCGCCTGGCCCGTTCCTTCTTTATTCTTTCCTTAAGCCGGCGGAGCCTATTGTTCAGTCCGATAAGTGACCGTTTTGACGGGTTGTAGCGTGCGCGTATTGAGTGACATTTCTGTCGGGGCTGAAGCTCTCGTGGACCGGGTAGGCCGAAGCTGGCTCTCCCGGACGAGCGGGAATGGCGAAGTCCGTGGGCAGGAGTTGGCGATCCTGCGCCGGCTTGCGCTTGCCTCTTCCGTCGCGCTGTTTGCTGTTCCGGCCGGCCTTTCCTTTATTACCAGCCCGGCCGTGGCGCTGCCTGCCGGTGTGGCCACAGTCTGCGCGGCCTTCCTCTTCTCGGCCGTCGGCAGCATCGCGCTGTCGCGCCAGCGGCCCGAATCTCGTCCGGCCGAGGCCGTTGTCGTCGAGCACCGCGATCTGATGCTGGAGTCGGCCTTCGGTCTCGTCCTGCTCTTCGATTCCCAAGGCAATGTGACGACGGTCGGCGGTCGGGACCGTGCAGAGTTCCTGAGCTGGATGCGCGATCCCACAGGGCGTGGTTTCGTCGAGCAGATTCATGTCTCGGACAGAATCGTCTTCCTGCAGGCAATCGATGTGCTGCGCCAGGGCAGGGATGCCCATGGCGCCGATTTGCGGCTGGAGCGCTCCGCGGTCGTGGGTGGCGATCAACAGTTCGTTCATGTGCGGATGGAATTGAGTGCACGCCGAGACGCCGAAGGGCATCTGACGGCGATCATCGGGCAATTGCGCGATATCTCGCAGGACCAGCAGCTTCGCGATGATGCGGCGCGCAAGGCGGCCGAAGCGGAATCCGCCAACGACGCCAAGTCACGCTTCCTCGCTGCCGTCAGCCACGAGCTGCGCACCCCGCTCAACGCCATCCTGGGCTTCTCCGATATTCTGAGCGGCGAATATTTCGGCAAACTGGAAAATGACCGCCAGCGCGAATATGTCGGCTTGATCCGACAGTCGGGCGCCCATCTTCTGTCGGTCGTCAATACCATGCTCGACATGAGCAAGATCGAGGCCGGCCGCTACGAACTGCTGCTCGAATCCTTCGCGATCGAGGACACCATTGCGACGTGCGAAGCAATGCTGGGGCTGCAGGCGAAGGAGAAGGGGTTGACGCTGACAAGCCGTATCCAGCGCGGTCTCGGCGAGATCGTCGCTGACCAGCGGGCGATCCAGCAGATCCTCATCAACCTCGTCGGCAACGCCATCAAGTTTACCGATGCCGGCGGCGCGATCACCATTGACGCGGCGATGGCCGATGGCATGCTGAAATTGTCGATCGGAGACACGGGCATCGGCATTGCCAGCGAGCGCCTTGCCTCGCTCGGTCAGCCCTTCGTGCAGATCCAGAACGATTACACCCGTCGTTACGCCGGCACCGGCCTCGGTCTGTCGCTGGTCAAGGGCCTCGTCGGCCTGCACGGCGGAAACTTCTCGATCGCCAGCGCGCCGGGCGAGGGCACAGTCATTACCATCCTCATTCCGTTCGACGGCTCTGGTGCCGTGACGATGCAGCAGCCTGTGGATGTCAATCGCCCTGTCGATTTTCCGCCGCGCCTGAAACATATTGTGGAGATAGATGAAGGGCGAAATAAGGAACTGATGAATGGCCCCGCAAAAGCGAAAATCGCCTAAGGGAAGGGGGAAGGGCAGGCGCAAGCAGCCCGGCCTGGCTTCCCGTGGTGCGGTTGCCCTTGGCAGCCTGAGCCTGCGCGGCAGCACCGCGCTGGGCGGCCTTGGCCTTCGCGGTGCGGGTGCGCTCGCCGCTCTGATCGGCAGTGCAGTCGGCCGTCATCCCGCCATTGCTGGCGGCGTCGCGCTCTTCTTCGGGGTTTTCGGTTTCGTCACCGCCAACGCGCTCTGGTATCAGACGGGCGCGCATCCATCGCCCATATTGCGGACCCGTGATCCGGCGTCGCCCTATCAGATCCCCGGCCGCAAATCCTTTTTGCATGCACAGCAGGCCGACGCAGGCAATGTCACCACCTTCCGGATCGAGCGGCAGGATTCGGCGTCCGATCTCGCCCCGCCGTCGTCAACCGACCAGGTCGCAGCACAATCGTCCAGCGCGCCGTCGAAACTCATTGCCGATATCCAGGGCGAACTTATCCGACACGGCCTTTATGACGGCGCCGTCGATGGAAAGCCGGGATCGCGCACGACATCGGCCATCCTTTTCTTCCAGGAGGCGTCGGGCCTCTCACAGACCGGCACGCCGACGCCGGAACTTCTCGCCGCCCTTAAGGCCAGCAATGCCGCCAACGCCCAGGCTGCAAGCTACAAAATGAATACGACAGCTGTTGTTCCCGCCGCACGCCCCGTCAATATTTCCGCTACGGCGGATGCGATCGACCCGGTCGCCGCCGCCATCCAGAATGCCGAGAAGAACATTAAGACCGGCGCCGTCGCGGCCAAGGCGACGCCCAGCGATGCGGTCAACACGGTCAACATGGTCATGCAGATACAGAAGGGCCTGAGCAACATCGCCTATAGCAACGTCAGCATCGACGGTGTTGCCGGAGAGCAGACGAAGGCAGCTATCCGGCGTTTCCAGAAGCACTATCGCTTGCCGGAGACCGGGGAGCCGAACATGGCGGTCCTTAAGAAGCTGCAGGATATCGGCGCGCTTTGAGCGTGTCGTCCGAACGCTTATCCCTCGAGTTGGCACAATCGGGTAGGGGACGGCTTCGATTGCCTTGGCGGCCCGCCGTCGTTATAGCTCCCCTATGAGATTGCGCAGCGACATCTTTGTTTCCGCTCTTGTCCGCCGCCTGTTCGCCAGGGGCGATTTTGCTGCTGTAGAGCGCAAGGGCGAGGAGCAGGCAGGCGCGATCTTCATCCGCCAGCGTTTCCGCGACGGATTAGAGACCCTCTACGCGCCGGCACCGCAGAGCCTCTTCGATGAGGAGGAGAGCGGCACGCGGCTTTTCGAAATCCGCGTCGACCGCAGGGAGCCGCAGGAAATCCGCGAAACCCTTGATCGCGAGCTGAAGTTCGATCCCGATTTGTGGATCGTCGAGCTTGAGACGGACGATATCGGCGATATCGTCCCCTTGGCCGGTTTCCGCGCCAATCCGTTGGATTGAGCCGTCCTTATCGACGGTTCGCCACGCGTAACGCACGCGTGGACGCCGAATTCGGCCCGAACAGCGGTGTTGCAGGACGCTGGGAAGGTTTTTCCTGTGGCAGGTAGGTGTAGCTGTCGGCGCGGCGCCAGGCCTCGACGCGCGCCTGACTTTCCTCCGCATCGATATCATCGAGCACCAGCCATGCCCGGCTGACGCTGCCGTGCCGTTCGGCCAGGTGCGGATAGAAGCGCTCGAGCGAATAGACGGCATCGGCAATGCCCATGCCGAGGCTGACGAGCGTGACGGCGAGTTGTTGCCCCGAAGTGTCGAGCAGGATGCGTTCGGCGAGCCAATAGCTGGAGGAAAGGGCATCGGCGAGCGTCGTTGCGAACTGCACCGCATCGCGCTCGCGCGCAAAGCGGACGAGGAGTGCCTCCTGCGTCTCGCTGAGGCTGCGCAGACCGAGCCGGTCGCTGTCGTCGCGGGTCAGATGGCGCGCAGCCTGTTTGATCTGCTGGCGCAGGATTTCCTCACGCGATTGCCGTTCGGTTTCCGACGTCTGGGCCTGCGATGAAACCATATCAACTGGTCGCTCCGCCACTGTCATACCACGTTCCGGCTCGGCCTGATGCAGACCGACGAGCGCGTCTATGACTTTCGGGGACAGGGACGAGCGGCGGACGATCGCGCGCGCATGGGCGGCCCCTTGCGTGCGGGCAATGGTGATGAGCGTTTCGTCATCGATCGCTTGCGAGCTTGTCAGGAAGGGAGCGGCGATCGCGATCGGCTGACAGCCGATGAACAGGGCAACGGCCTGCGGCACCGTTTCGCATTGGGAAAGGGCGGCAACTGCCTGTCGCTTCGCTTCGTCGGAGGATGCCTGGAAAACGGGGGTGAAAAGCTCCGCGAACTGTCGAAGCTCCGATTTGGACGGATGGCCCATGCCCTCGAAGCTGGTGATCGTCGCCATCAGAACCACGTCCTTCTTGCGGACAGTCGCAGGCTCTTCAAGGTCTCGAAACCGATCACGCACGCCAACACCCATACTGATACGCCGAACAAAAAAGCAGGGAGCCCCAAGATCGACCATGGCTTCCGCTTCAATTCACTCCAGTCGAACCGGACGACTCTTTCGATAAAGAGGGCATTCTCGGCGATGACTGTCGAAACGGGTATGGACACGGTCGTCCTTATCTGGCTTTCGCGAAAGACTAAGGCCGGCAGGGTTAATGGTTCGTGAAAACTTTATTAAAATCCGAATAAAAATTGCGCGTTAAGCTTGCGCGAGGAGTGCAGCGGCATTTTGTCCGCATGGACGGCAGTTTGGGCGCAAGCGGGCCTGTGGAAAACCTTTCTCAGTATAGGCGCCCATAGCGAAATTCAACCTATGAGTGCTTCCGTTGCCGAGATAGTCAAAAGCATGTCACTCGCTGCAAAAGCGGAGATCCGGCCTCTTGATGCTGATGGATTCTTTAGATGCCCTTATGCTCGCGCAAGGCCGCGAGCAGCTTTTCCGAGGTGTTGTAGCCGGATTGAAAAAGGCCGATTGCCGCCGTGGCCGCGAACTGGGCTTCCGTACTTTTAATATCGATCCGCTTTTCCAGGCACCACCCGTCCAGCGCATTACGCAGGACCGTGACATCCTCCGGTGAAAAGACGGAACTGCCCGTCGCAAACATTGATTGCCCTCGAATTTCAATTCTTACATTACGTTAATTTTTCGTGAGCGCAAATAATATTTGTGTGACGCTTTTCTGCAACGCGATGCCTCTCGTTCTATTGCGTGGAAGCGCAGCGTCACAGTTAAGTATGTAATATTATTAAACTTTATTGGGAAGTTGGCTGTTGGAATTTTTCCGCTGGTGATGAAACCAAAACTGTCGCCGGAGCGTTAATAGGGCATGACGAACGATACCGGAAATGACACGCGACGAGAATTAGCATTCTGTTAACTGCGATATGTATGAATTCCGATTGACAGCAGCCATTGGCAGAATGTGATCGAGTGTAAAGACAGCATGGGAGCCAAAAATCGGTGCTCATGCCACGGTGTAAGGGAAATGCCGTGAGAAGGCGTAGATGCCTCCATCGAAGCCCTAGCAGAGAGGCTGGATGGGAGGGTAGCGCTAGCCCGCTTCAGCAGCGGGCAGGGTGAAATCCAGTCGCAGGTTCATCCGTCTCGAGACGTTAATGGAGACGAGAATGGCAAAGATCATATCTCTTTCGGATTGGCGTTTGCGTCTGCCGCCGCGCGCCCAGAAGGAACCGGTGGAGGCGAGAATACTCTTGTTCACCGGCGTGCGTTACGAACATCTTGATACGCCAACGCATCGGCCCGGCGCGGGACCGAAGCGGGCAAAAGGGAAATAATCACTTCAAACGAGCAAGTGCGCAGTGCATTCGCGCGCACTTGCCGGCTGCGGCCGCAATCAGCTGTTCCGCGCTCATACCGGCAGTTATCCCGGATCAACCTAGCTCCAGCCGCTTAATTGATGGCCTTCGGTTCCAGGAATATCTCAGCCCCAGCAATATCTCAGCCATTATCGAATTCATCGCACCCGGCTTGGGAGAGAAATTCTCTGGCCGCATCGTCGAAGCTTGCCTGCGGCGCCATCGTGCGTAGGACCGCATAGCCTTGAGACCGGGGCACTTCCACCAGGATCGATTGGGCAAGGGCGGGCGGTAGTGCCTTGCGTATGCCCGTCAGCTGAACGGGCGATGCTAGCAGCAAGTCGAGCGCTCCGCCGACCGATGTGCGGTCGCTCATGCTGAACACTTCATTGGATGCCGCGTCATAGATGGCAAGCGACCAGAACGGCACTTTGCCCTTCGCGGTCAGGTGAACGGGTGTATCCTCGATGTCGAAGGCGCAGACGGCCGTGCGGATGTAGGGATCAGTGTTGGAAAGTCCCGCGTCATCGTCCTTGTTGTCGAGCATATAGAAATGGTTCTCGTCACCTTCGTCCGACACACGTGTATAGGCGTCACGATCGGAGAAGTGCGGCAGCGACAGAATGATGATGATATGCAGCAGTACCGCACCGAATAGGCCGGTCAGAATCGCAAAGACGAATCTAAACATTGCCGCATCCGATCTTCTCGAGTTTCGGCATACCGAGATCGATCAGGCCGGAATTGCTGGCCGCCGGCGAATCCAGGAGTGTCCATACCAGACGGAAATTCCCGGCCGTCGGCAAGGCAAGCCAGTTGCCCGCCTGCGCAGAGGATGAAACGGTGATGTTAAAAGTTGAATCCGGCTTGCGCAGCACCACCCAGGAATTGATTGTGGAGGGACGGCCGGCAGCATCCTCGATCGGCCGGCCGTCATTGCCGGCGATGAAGAGGGTCCATAGTCTCGCCGGCGGCGTCTGGCCGCTGATGCGGTAGGTGCAATTTGCGGTCAGCCGCGCTTTGCCGTCATCGTCGGAGGCAGTAAACACCAGCCCCTCGGCAGTACCGTAAAGCAGCCTTCCCGCACGTGCTCGATGCGATTTCGCATAAGGGTCCGCATCCGCCGTCTGCATTTCGGGGAAAGCCTGCCAGGCGCCAAGCTTGATCGCGCCAAAGCCGGAGGTGGCATCCAGCGCCAGAAGCGTGAATACGATCCCGCCGCCAAAGGCGATGACAAGCGAAAGCGCAACAAGAAGGGGAACTCGGAACACCTAGGATCGTCCTCGTGACAAATCAGTGCCGATTTATTCCTGATTCTGGCGGTAGGGGGAAGGGCAAGCCACTATTTACGGCTGTCTTGAGAACAATGGCGAAGATCGGGAATAGCAGCGGACATGCAAAACACCGGCCTCCATCCTTCAGTTCGACCGCGGGTTTGCCACTGTCATCTGCGTCGCGCCGCGGCGCATTTTCTGGGGGAACTGGTCATTCAGGCGCTGTCGTGTTGCGATGCTCCGCCGTCGCCACCTTCTGCGCCCCGAGTGGTGTTGCGGCCTTCAGCCTTTCGCCGATATCGCGCAGGATGCTCGTGGAGTCGACCGAAAGCGAGCGCGGACGCACCAATGGCGGCAGGCCGCCACTGGCGGGGTCGGCGGGCTTCTTGGCGGCAACGGTTTGCGGCTTCTGTACCGGGAACGGCGTGGCGATGCCCGGGATGGGCTTCAGCACGATGCCTTGATTGGCGTAATCCATGATCTTCTTAAAGGTCATGGCCGGCAGGGTGCCGCCCGTCATGTTGTTGGTGGAGGTATAGTCGTCGTTGCCGAACCAGACCGCGCAGGTGTAATTGCCCGTAAAGCCGATGAACCAGGCGTCGCGATAGGCCTGAGTGGTGCCGGTCTTGCCGCCGACCACGATGCCGTTGTCGAGGGCTGCCTTGCGGCCGGTGCCGATCACCGGAACCTGCGTCAACATCTGGTTCATGTAGGATGTGGCTTTTTCGCTGAGAACCCGTTTTGCAGGGAACTCGTCGTGACTGAAATCGTAGAGCACCCTGCCGTCATAGCCGGTGATCTGCTCGATGCCGTGACGCCGCGACTGCATGCCGTTGGCCGGGAAGACGGCATAGGCGGTCGCCTGGTCGAGAACGGTCACTTCCGATGTGCCGATCGGAATGGTCTTGTCGTTGCGGATCGGCGTCTCGACGCCCATGGCCTTGGCCATGTTGCGGATCGGCTGAATGCCGAATTTCTCCTTGGCGAGCCGTACGGGGATGGTGTTGATCGACTGCGTCAGCGCCTGGGTGAGCGTCACCTTACCTTCGTAGCGGTTCTCGTAATTGTGCGGGCTCCAGTTGCCCCAGCTGATCGGCGCATCGACGATGGTGGATGTCGGCGTCATGCCGTTCTCCATCGCAACCGAATAAGTATAGATCTTGAAGGATGAACCGGGCTGGCGCAGCGCCTTGGTCGCACGGTTGAATTGGCTTTCACCGTAGTCGCTGCCGCCGACCATGGCGCGCACGGCGCCGCCGTTTTCGATGACGACGGAAGCACCCTGTTTGGCCTTATAGCGCTCGCCGAATTCCATCAGACTGGATTGGACCGAATCCTCCGCCGCCTTCTGCAGCCCCATATCGATGGTGGTGCGCACGATCAGCGAGCGCTCAGGGAACCGCGTAGCAAGCCGCTGTACCTCGTCAAAGGCCCAGTCGAGGAAATAATCCGGGGATTCGATCTGGGCGCGGTCGACCACTGAAGCCGGGTTGCGCCGCGCGGCGACGACCTGTCCCTCGGTCATAAGCCCGCTCTGCACGAGATTGGACAGCACGTCGTTGGCGCGGGCACGCGCTGCCGGCAGGTTGACATGCGGCGCATATTTCGCCGGCGCCTTGAAGAGGCCGGCGAGCATTGCAGCTTCGGCCAGATTGACGTCGGTAATGCTCTTGCCGAAATAGAATTGCGCCGCCGCCGCTGCGCCGAAGGTGCCGCCGCCCATATAGGTGCGGTCGAGATAGAGGCTCAGGATCTCCTTCTTGGAGAGATTGGCCTCGAGCCAGATCGCCAGGAAGGCTTCCTTGACCTTGCGTTCGATGGAGCGCTCGTTGCTGAGGAAGATGTTCTTGGCAAGCTGCTGCGTCAGCGTCGAACCGCCTTGGACGACACCACCGGCCTGCGCATTGACGGTGACCGCGCGGAACAGGCCGATCACATCGATGCCGAAATGGTCGAAGAAGCGCCGGTCCTCGGTCGCAAGCACCGCCTTGATGAAATAGTCCGGCAGCTGATCAACCGGCACGGAATTCTCGTGAATGATGCCGCGATGGCCGATGACGTTGCCGTAGCGGTCGAGGAAGGTGACGGCGAAATTGCCGCGGTTGCGCCAGTCGCCCTGTGTGGCCTCGAAGGCCGGCATGGCGAGCATCAGCATGACGACGGAACCGGCTGTTCCCAGCGTCAGGCCTTCACCGAGCAATTCGAAAAAGATACGTTTCCAGCCGCGAACGCGGAAGCGGCGGAAGAAGATGGTGATCTCTTCCCACGCCTCGGCGAGACCGAAGCCGGCATTCCATAAAGTGGAATCGATCCATGAATCGAGGCGCAAAAAGAAATAGCGCTTCCGACGCCGTGGCTTTTCGGCCCCGTTATCCCTTGGCGTCTCGGGCGCCATCTTCGGCCCGTTTTCTGGATTGGATGGGTCTTCCACGCTCTACTTCCCGACCACATTACTGCCGCGTGTCTCCTTGTGGCACACGCAAAGCCCATTATCTCATAGAACGGCTAATTGAATAATTGGTTGATTTAGAGAAAAGAACAAGAGACATGCATGCCGCAGCCCGAATTCCCCTTGGCCGGGCGAGGACGATGATGATGACAGACGAGATACCCTTCTGGAAAAGCAAGACCCTGACGGAGATGAGCCCGTCGGAATGGGAGAGCCTTTGCGACGGCTGTGGCCTCTGTTGTCTCAACAAGCTCGAGGAGTGGGATAGCGGCGACGTCTATTTCACCTCGATCCGCTGCAAGCTGATGGATGGCGAGAGCTGTCGTTGCACCAGCTATCCAAATCGTTGGGATTTCGTGCCGGATTGCGTGCAACTGACGCCCGAGAAAGTGCCGGAGCTGGAATGGCTGCCGCCCACATGCGCCTACCGCCTCGTCAACGAGGGTCGCGATCTCTATTGGTGGCATCCGTTGATCTCGGGCGATCCGGAAACGGTGCATATAGCGGGTGTCTCCGCCCAAGGGCGCACCATCAGCGAAAACGATGTCGCTCTCGATGACTTCGAGGATTATGTCGTCGACTGGCCGCTGACCGTCGAGGACGACATGATGCCTAATCCTCCGGCAAAGCCGTAGATTTCGGCGCTGTATTCCGCCAAGCCTGACGCACCAGCATTCTGACCTCCTCGTTTCCGGCATCGCGATGGAAAAGTTGCGTCCACCCTTTTCGGCCCCAGCTGCCGGGCACGGCGGCGACATGTTCAGGCATGATGGTCGAAGCCATCTGCTGCTGGTCCGGCGTCAACTTGACGACGCAGAAATCCGGTCCCCGAAGTGTCATGAAGATCTTGCCCCGCACGCGAAAGTCACGGGTTCCGAAGTGTGAGCTCTCTGCTGCCTCCGGCAGGCCAAGGGCAAGGGATATAAGGTCCTCGTCGATCATGCCGCGATGATAACACGCCGCGCCGCCACGCCGTAAATGGGCGTCTGCGTCGACGAAACGCTTCGAGAAGTGAAGGGGCCCGTTTATTGAATTGCACCCATACGCATGGTATCGCGCGATGCCCCAGCATATGCACAAGGAGCCGCCGCGTGATCCGTCATATCGTCTTCTTCACCGTTCCCGATCGCGCCAAGCTTGAGGAGGTCCGTTCCGGCCTCTCGATCCTCACGGCCATTCCGCATGCGCGGCTTTTGGAGATCGGCACGAACGTCAAGACCGATCAGCTCGGAACCGAAGTCGATCTGGTGGTCTACGGCGAATTCGACGACGAGGCGGCATTGGCGGCTTACAAGGCCCATCCGAATTACCAGCGCTCCATCGAGCGCGTTCGTCCGCTGCGCGAAATGCGCATTGCGGCAGACTATGAGACGGTGACGGCCGTCCGTGAACCTTTCTGAACGTCTGGCCCCGCAGAACCATTTCCCGCCAGTCCTTTCAACGGATTGAGCACGCGAGCGGAATCGGATTGTCGGCAACCGGATTCTCGGCTTGAGGTTCTTGAATCAACTTTTGAAGCTCCGGATTCAACTTGAGAAGAGATCGCGGCAAGCGATTCAAAGGACTCAAGGAAATCGCCACGCCTTATGTCGATAAGACGCTTGCAGGCCGGTTGCATTGGCCACGAAAGGCGACGTTTCATCCCGCCTCTATGAACCGATGATAAGCAAGAATGATTAAAAATGGCTAAGCCTGCGGCTCCGGGCGTGTGGTGCCCGCGAATGCGGATACGTATCGATTCACGCATATCGCCGATAGATTGTATGGATGCGGCGCTCCGGAACGACAGCCGGTTGCCGTTGTCACGCTACGGCAGATGCGCGTTCAATAATTTCAAATGGTTAGAGCACCGGTCAGGTGACCCCGACGCATGGTCGGCCGAAAATTACAGCCCATTCATTTGCCATTCAGACGTGTTTGGGTAAATAATCGGCCAAGTTCATATCCCTGTGGGAAGCCCGAAGCATGGCCTCATTTTCAAGCATAGCAGCAGCGGCTCTCGTTCTGGCCGGCTCGTCTGTTCTGCCGGCGCCAGCGCCGACGTCGACCCTGGTCGCGCGCGCCAACAGCGATTGCAGTGAGGCCGCTGACGAGGTGGTCGCCAAGACCGGCGGTCAGCTTCTCTCGGTACAACCATCCGGTGACAGCTGCATCATCACTGTTCTCGTCCAGGGCAACGGCCAGCGTCCGCGCAAGGTGACGATGAAGGTGCCGATGTGATTCCCGCGCATTTTGATGCCACCTAACGCCTTGAATCTTACACGAAATCTTATTGTTTCCGTGATTCCACTGCGCCACGATTTGCGGTACTGTTTATCGAACCGGGGAAATTGGATTTAGAGATGCGCATTCTCATAGTCGAAGACGATATCAACTTGAACCGTCAGCTTGCCGAGGCCTTGAAGGAGGCAGGCTATGTGGTCGATACGGCCTTTGATGGCGAGGAAGGGCATTTCCTCGGCGATACCGAGCCTTACGATGCGATCATCCTCGATATCGGCTTGCCTGAAATGGATGGCATCACAGTGCTTGAGAAATGGCGCGGCGCCGGGCGCACCGTACCAGTGCTTCTCTTGACCGCACGTGATCGCTGGAGCGACAAGGTGGCAGGCATCGACGCCGGCGCCGACGACTACGTCGCCAAGCCCTTCCATGTCGAGGAAGTGCTCGCCCGCATCCGCGCTCTCATCCGCCGCGCCGCCGGCCATGCCTCTTCGGAAATCGTCTGCGGCCCGGTGCGGCTCGACACCAAGAGCTCGAAGGCAACTGTCGACGGCAAGCCGCTAAAGCTCACCTCGCACGAATATCGTCTGCTTGCCTATCTCATGCATCACAAGGGGGAGGTCGTCTCACGCACCGAGCTGGTCGAGCATATGTACGATCAGGATTTCGATCGGGATTCCAATACGATCGAGGTATTTGTCGGTCGTCTGCGCAAAAAGATGGGTGTCGACCTGATCGAAACGGTTCGCGGCCTTGGTTATAGAATCCAAGCTCCGACCAATGCGAATTAAGTCGCTCACCGCTCGCGTCCTGCTGCTGACCACGCTTTGGTCCGCCGTGGCGCTGGTGGTGATCGGCCTCGTCATCTCGAATATCTATCGCAAGAGCGCCGAGCGCGGTTTCCAGGACCTGTTGCGCGCGCAGCTCTATAACGTCATCAACTCGGTGACGATCGGCGACCAGGGCACATTGTCAGGCAGCCCGCAGCTCGGTGATTTGCGTTTTGCTCAGCCGAAGACCGGCTGGTACTGGATGGTCGAGCCGCTTGGCACCTATACGGCGACGCCACTGGTCTCGCCGTCGCTCGGCGCATCGAACCTGCCTGTTCTCTCCGTGCTGGAAGCGCCCTTCGACAAGAATTACGAACGCTATTACATCGTCACCGATGCCTTCGGAAACCGCGTCCAGGTAGCCGAAACGGAAGTCGTGCTCGACACGGACGGCCGCGCCGCACGCTTCCGTGTGACCGGCAATGTGGCCGTGGTCGAGGACGACGTCCGCAATTTCTCCCACAGCCTCTACTTCGCACTCGTCGGCTTCGGCGTCGGAAGCTTGATCGTCAATGCGCTCGCCATTCTCTACGGCCTGAAACCGCTCGACAAGGCGCGCGCCGCGCTGGAGCGCATCCGCGCCGGTGAAAGCGAACGCTTGCAGGGCGATTTCCCGCGTGAGATCCTGCCGCTTGCCAATGAGATCAACGCGCTGATCGAGAGCAACCGGCGTATCGTCGAGCGCGCCCGCATGCAGGTCGGCAATCTCGCGCACTCGCTGAAAACGCCGATTGCGGTGCTGCTCAACGAATCCCGCGTCTTGGAGCGCTCACATGGCGATTTGGTGAAGAACCAGGCAGAAGCCATGCAGGGGCAGGTGCAATCCTATCTCAATCGTGCCCGCATCGCCGCCCAGCGCGAATCCGTGCTGGCACGCACCGAGGCCGAGCCGGCGCTGGAACGGCTCGTCCGTGTCATGCGCCGGCTGAACGCCGACAAGGAGTTCGAACTCTCCGTCTCGCCCAATCTGGCGCTCGCCATGGAGCAGCAGGATCTCGAGGAGACGGTCGGCAATCTCCTCGAAAATGCCGCCCGCTTTGCCGAACACAAGGTGCGTCTGGTTGCAAACGAGGCGCCGGCCGAGATCAAGGGCATCGATCCGGCGCGGCGCCACTGGGTGGAACTGGTGGTTGAGGACGACGGTCCCGGGCTGGAGCCGGATCAGATCCGCGAAGCCCTGAAGCGCGGGCGCAGACTGGACGAGAGCAAGCCCGGCACGGGGCTTGGGCTTTCGATCGTCAGCGAGATCACCAACGAATATCAAGGCCGTTTCGAGCTCTCCCGGGGTAGCTGGGGCGGGCTTCGGGCAAGCCTAATTTTGCCGGGCCTTATGAAGGATGTTGCGTGAGGAACGGCATGATGCCAAAAGACGTTGTGGGTCATGATGATGCCGCAGCGCAGTACCTATTGGTTTTGCTTTTTGATACTGGTTCGGTTGTATGAAGCTTCGTACCTTTTTCCTGGTCGTCCCCTCTCTTTTCGCCGCCCTTGCGCTTTCTGGTTGCTCGACCACGAGCAGCTTGGGAGGCGGCAAGAGCCTGTTTTCGTCCGCGAAGCCTCCGGCCTCCGCGACCTTCATCAATGCTCTTGATGGTGGCATCGTCGAGCGCACCGGCGTCAAGCTCAGCGACAGCGACAAGCAGCGCGCGCTGGAGGCAGAATATCGGGCGCTTGAGACCTCGCCGCTTGGCCAACCCGTGGCATGGAAGGGCAGGAATGCAAGTGGCGAGGTTGTCCCCGCTGCGCCATATCAGGTCGGCTCGCAGAATTGCCGGCAATATACGCATACCCTCACGGTCGACGGCAAGCCGACGACGGCAAGGGGCGCAGCCTGCCGCAATGACGACGGCACCTGGACGCCGCTTGAATAGGCGTCTGCAATGAAAGGCGCGGCCAAACGCCTCAAATCTTCGTCAGATGGCCTTTCCCGGTTGGAATAAGCGCCCCGTTAAAGTATTGGGCGTCTATGCTGTTCTGGATTCTCGTGGCCGTTCTTACGGCGGTTGTCGGCGCTGTGCTGCTCTATCCTCTTCTGCGTGGTGCGAAGGAGGCGGAGGGCGGCCGTTCCGGCGAGGCTGAGGTCTATCGCGATCAGCTTCGTGAACTGGAGCGCGATCTCGCCGGCGGCCTCATCTCCGCGCAGGAGGCAGGCTATGCCCGCGCCGAAATAGGACGGCGCCTCATTGCTGCCGCCAAAGACGAGAAGACGGCCGCGAAATCGCCGGCACGTGGCAGCTATCGTCTTGCTCAGGCCTTCATCATCGTCCTTCTTCCGGCCGTTGGCCTCTGTCTTTATCTTGTCAACGGCGATCCCGGCTTGCCGGCGCAGCCGCTGGAAGCGCGGCTGGAGAAGCCGGGAAACGATCTCGCCATCTCAATCGTCAAGATAGAGCAGCATCTGGCCAAGAACCCGGATGACGCCAAGGGCTGGGAAGTCCTGGCACCCATCTATTTCAAGACCAACCGTGTCGGCGATGCGGAGCTTGCCTATCGCAATGTCATCCGTCTGTTGGGGCCGAATGCGGCCCGGCTTGGCGATCTGGGCGAGGTGCTGGTCGTCAAGGCCAATGGCATAGTAACGGCGGAGGCGCGGGACGTGCTACAGCAATCGCTTGCGCTCGATGCCGCCAATCCGCGCACGCTTTTCTATCTGGCGCTCGCGCTGGAGCAGGAGGGCAAGGCTGCCGATGCGAAGACCGCCTTCGAGGCTCTCGCCAAGCAATCGCCGCCTGACGCGCCCTGGCTTGCTGTCGTCGATCAACACATCGTCAAGAATGGCGGCCAGCCGATGGCGTCGGCAAATGACAAGGCGCCCGGCAATCCGACGGCGGAGGATGTCGCTGCGGCGAATGCGCTGAGCAGCGGCGATCGCCAGCAGATGATCCGCGGCATGGTCGACAGCCTCGATGCTAAGCTCAAGGAAGATCCCAAGAATTTCGAGGGCTGGATGCGGCTAATCCGCTCCTATGCGGTGTTGAATGATCGGGAGCGCGCAGCGGATGCGTTGAAGCGCGGTCTCGCGGCCTTTCCGGCCGATGGAGGGGAGGGCCAGCAACTTCTGGCGCTGGCGAAAGAATTGGGATTGCCGACGGAGGTGACGCAGCAATGACCCGCAAGCAGAAACGTCTGGCTGTGATCGCCGGCGGCATGGGTTTCATCGCCGTTGCCGTGCTGCTCGTGCTGTTCGCCTTCAGCCAGTCGGTCGCCTACTTCTATATGCCGGCGGATCTCGCCAAGACGCCCGTCAATGCCGGGACGCTGATCCGCCTCGGCGGGCTTGTCGGCGAGGGATCGATCGTGCGTGGTCAGGGTACGCAAGTGCAGTTCTCCGTCACGGACGGCACCGACACGATCAAGGTCAAGTATGACGGCATTCTGCCAGACCTGTTCCGCGAAGGGCAGGGTGTGGTGACCGAAGGCAGGTTCGAGCCGGGCAGCGACGTTTTTGTTGCCGACAGCGTGCTCGCCAAGCATGATGAGCGCTATATGCCGAAGCAGGTCGCCGATAAGCTGAAGGCCGATGGCGTCTGGAAGGGCGAGGAGGCCACCCGATGATCATCGAGCTCGGACACTATGCGTTGGTGCTGGCGCTCGCCACCGCACTCATCGTCTCCATCCTTCCGGTGATCGGCGCCAGGCGCGGCGACGTGTCCATGATGGATATCGCCCCCGTCGGCGCGATCGTCATGTTCCTGCTGGTCGCCTTCTCCTTCGGCGTGCTGACCTATGCCTATGTCGCCTCTGATTTCTCCGTCCTCAACGTCTGGGCCAATTCCCATTCGCTGATGCCGCTGGTCTTCAAGATCTCCGGCGTCTGGGGCAATCACGAGGGATCGATGATGCTCTGGCTGTTGATCCTGGCGCTCTTCAGCGCGCTCGTCGCGCTCTTCGGGCGCAATCTGCCCGATGTGCTGCGCGCCAACGTTCTGGCTGTGCAGTCGTGGATCTCCTCGGCCTTTCTGGTCTTCATCCTGCTCACCTCCAATCCGTTCCTTCGGCTCAACCCGGCGCCGGCGGAGGGCAAGGATCTCAATCCCGTCCTCCAGGATATCGGCCTCGCGATCCATCCGCCGCTGCTCTATCTCGGCTATGTCGGCTTCTCGGTCTGCTTCTCCTTTGCTGTCGCCGCACTTTTGGAAGGTCGCATCGATGCCGCCTGGGCGCGCTGGGTCCGCCCCTGGACGCTGGCTGCCTGGAGCTTCCTGACGCTTGGTATCGCCATGGGTTCCTATTGGGCCTATTACGAGCTCGGCTGGGGCGGCTGGTGGTTCTGGGACCCGGTGGAAAACGCCTCCTTCATGCCCTGGCTTGCCGGCACGGCGCTGCTGCATTCGGCGGTTGTCATGGAAAAGCGCGATGCTCTGAAGATCTGGACGGTGCTGCTGGCAATCCTGACGTTTTCGCTGTCGCTGCTCGGTACCTTCCTCGTCCGCTCGGGCGTGCTGACCTCCGTCCATTCCTTCGCCAGCGATCCGACGCGCGGTATCTTCATCCTCTGCATTCTCCTGATCTTCATCGGCGGGGCTTTGTCGCTGTTTGCCCTGCGCGCACCGAAGCTTGCCGCCGGCGGATTGTTCGCGCCGATCTCGCGTGAGGGCGCGCTGGTGTTGAACAACCTGATCCTCACGGTCGCCTGCGGAACGGTGTTGACCGGTACGCTCTATCCGCTGGCGCTCGAAACACTGACCGGCGACAAGATTTCCGTTGGGCCGCCCTTCTTCAACATGACCTTCGGATTGCTGATGACGCCGATCCTCGTTGCCGTGCCGTTCGGCCCGCTGCTCGCCTGGAAGCGCGGCGATCTGCTCGGTGCGCTGCAGAGGCTTTATGTCATTGCGGGCCTGGCCTTCCTGGCCGGCCTTGTCCTGTTCTATGTCGAGCATGGTGGGCCAGTGCTTGCCGCTCTCGGCCTCGCCGCCGGCTTCTTCATGGTCTTCGGCGCCTTGGCCGACCTCTGGTATCGCGCCGGCGTCGGCAAGGTGGCGGCTGGTGTCGCGTGGCGCCGCCTGAGCGGGCTGCCGCGCTCTGCGTTTGGCACGGCGCTTGCCCATGCCGGCCTCGGCATCACTGTCCTCGGCATCGTCGCGGTGACGACCTTCGAGGCGGAACACATCACCAGCATGAAGCCGGGCGAGACAGCCGAGCTCGGCGGCTACAGCCTGCGCTTTGACGGCGTGCAGCCCGGCGTCGGCCCGAATTTCACCGAGGATCGCGCCCACTTCACAGTCAGCCGTGGCGGGGTTGTCTTTGCAGAAATGTCGTCCGCCAAGCGCGTCTTCACTGCAAGCCGCACGGCGACGACCGAATCCGGCATTCTCACCCTAGGTCTCAACCAACTCTATGTATCGGTCGGCGACGCCAACAAGGATGGCGGCATGGTCGTGCGCATTTGGTGGAAGCCGTTCATTCTTTGCATCTGGCTGGGAGCGCTGGTTATGGCGATCGGCGGTTTCGTGTCGCTCAGCGACCGTCGTCTGCGCGTCGGCGCTCCGAGCCGGAAGACGAAACCAGTTCGTTCGACCCTGGAGCCGGCCGAATGACCGGCCGTCGGCAGACATCGCGCTTTGCCGGAATCCGCAGTCTTTGCGGCGCAATATGGCTGGTTCTTTGCCTTGTTGCACTTCTGGCGCCAATGAGTGCCTTTGCGGTCAATCCGGACGAAGTTTTGCCCGATTCGGCCTTGGAGGCGCGGGCGCGGACGATCTCGGCCGAACTGCGCTGCATGGTCTGCCAGAATCAATCCATCGATGATTCCAATGCCGATCTCGCGCGGGACCTGCGCTTGCTGGTCCGCAAACGCCTGACCGATGGCGACACTGATCAGCAGGTGCTCGATTACATCGTCTCCCGCTATGGCGAGTTCGTGCTGCTCAAGCCGCGCCTAAGCGAAAAGACATACATCCTCTGGGGAGCACCGATCGCGCTCTTCGTAGCGGGCGCATTGGCCCTTGCCGTCTATGCGCGCCGCCGCGCGGGCAAGCCCACCGGTAGCTCTCTGAACGCCGATGAAGAGGCGCAGTTAAAAGATATCCTCGGGAAGTGACGCGGCCGTCGTCTTTCGTCATAACGTTGCATCGATACCTTACATTACGAATTTTTCATGGGGCGGACAGTTCGTTGTAAGGTGCCGTGCCCTATATCTTCATTATGATGCACCATAGCCGGTTTCGCCCGGCGCAAATCTGACGAGAAACGAAAAGGTAATTCGCATATGTTCAGGAATATCAAGGACACTTTGTCCCGCAGCACTGCTATGAAGGCTTCCGTCGTCGCAGGCCTCGCTGTTGCTGCCTTGGCAACGGGTGTTCCGGCCGTGGTCCCGGGTGCCTATGCCGATGCCGTCAACGTTCAGGCGCCGCAGGTTCCGAGCTTCGCCAATGTAGTGGATGCCGTTTCGCCGGCCGTCGTGTCGGTTCGCGTCGAATCCCGTGTCAACTCGGTTGCCGACGAGGATGATTCTTTCGGTCTCGGCCGTGGCTTCGATGACCTTCCGGACGATCACCCGCTGAAGAAGTTCTTCCGCCAGTTCGAGCAGCAGCAGGGCCGCGGCCAGCAGCGCGGCCAGAACCAGCAGAAGAATTCTGACGACAAGGGCCACCTGCGCCCGGTCGCTCAAGGGTCCGGCTTCTTCGTTTCGGAAGATGGCTACATCGTCACCAACAACCACGTCGTTTCCGATGGTGCAGCTTTCGTCGTCGTCCTCAACGACGGCACTGAACTCGACGCCAAGCTCGTCGGCAAGGATAGCCGTACCGATCTCGCTGTCCTGAAAGTCGACCCCAAAGGCAAGAAGTTCACCTATGTCGGCTGGGCCGATGACTCCAAGGTTCGCGTCGGCGACTGGGTCGTTGCCGTCGGTAACCCGTTTGGCCTCGGTGGCACCGTGACCGCAGGTATCGTTTCGGCCCGGGGCCGCGATATCCATTCCGGTCCCTATGACGATTACATCCAGATCGACGCACCGGTGAACAAGGGCAATTCCGGCGGCCCGACCTTCAACCTCAACGGCCAGGTGGTCGGCATCAATACCGCCATCTTCTCGCAGTCCGGCGGCAGCGTCGGCATCGCCTTCGCGATCCCGGCAACCACGGCCAAGGATGTCGTCGCCGACCTGATCAAGACCGGCACGGTTTCGCGCGGCTGGCTCGGCGTACAGATCCAGCCCGTCACCAAGGATATCGCCGAATCCCTCGGCTTGTCCGAAGCAAGCGGTGCTCTCGTGGTCTCCCCGCAGGACGGCTCGCCGGGCCAGAAGGCCGGCATCAAGAACGGCGACGTCGTCACCGCCGTCAATGGCGACCCGGTCAAGGATCCGCGTGATTTGGCTCGTCGCATCGGCGCGATGCAGCCGGGTTCCAAGGTCGAGGTTTCTATCTGGCGCGCTGGCAAGTCGCAGTCGGTCACGGTTGAGCTCGGCACGCTTCCGGCCGATCAGAATCAGGCCTCGAATGACGACTCGCAGCCGAGCCAGCCGCAGCAGCCGTCCTCCGAGAAGGCCCTGGCTGACCTTGGCCTGACCGTCGGCCCTTCCGATGATGGCAAGGGCGTAGCGATCACGACCGTCGATCCCGACTCCGATGCCGCCGATAAGGGCGTGAAGGAAGGCGAAAAGATCACGTCGGTCAACAACCAGCAGGTCTCCAACGCCGGCGATATTGCCAAGATCATCGAGCAGGCGAAGAAGGACGGTCGCACCCGCGCCCTGTTCCAGATTCAGTCCGGTGACGGCAGCCGCTTCGTTGCTTTGCCGATCAACGCCGGTTGATCCTTCAGGCGGATGAAATGCATTGGGAAAGCCGCGCAGGCCACGGCTTGTGCGGCTTTCCCTTTTAGAACGTGTCAAATGACTGGTTCCAAGGCAGGTGAAAGATGACAACCGCTAGCCAACATGCCGTGAGTTCTCCCGATTCTGGTTGTGCCGAGGCAGCGTCGGCAGGTAATGTCGCTCACATGAAGATTCTGATCATCGAAGACGATCTTGAAGCGGCGGCTTACCTTACTAAGGCGTTTCGCGAGGCCGGCATCGTTGCCGATCACGCGAGCGACGGCGAGAGCGGTCTCTTCATGGCCACCGAGAACACCTACGATGTCGCCATCATCGATCGCATGCTTCCGCGTCGGGACGGGCTGTCTGTTATCAGCGAATTGCGCCGCAAGGGCGTGCATACGCCGGTTCTGATCCTTTCTGCGCTCGGCCAGGTTGACGATCGTGTCACCGGCCTGCGTGCTGGAGGTGACGACTACCTGCCGAAACCCTATGCCTTCAGCGAGCTTCTTGCCCGTGTCGAAGTACTCGGCCGCCGCAAGGGAACGCCGGAGCAGGACGTCCTCTATCGTGTTGGTGATCTGGAACTGGACCGCCTCTCGCACGAGGTGCGCCGTGGCGGTAAGGAAATCCTGCTGCAGCCGCGTGAATTCCGTCTCTTGGAATATCTGATGAAGAATGCCGGCCAGGTCGTCACCCGCACCATGCTGCTCGAGAATGTCTGGGATTATCATTTCGACCCCCAGACGAACGTCATCGACGTCCACGTTTCGCGCCTGCGCTCCAAGATCGAGAAGGATTTCAGCCAGCCGCTGCTGAAGACCATTCGTGGCGCCGGCTACATGATCAAGGACGAGGGATGAGTCGCTTCCGCGTCCTCTTCAAGTCCACAGCCGTTCGCCTTTCCGCCCTCTACATCCTTCTTTTCTCGCTTTGCGCCGCGACGCTGGTCTTCTATGTCACGGCCATGTCCGAACGGCTGCTGACGGGGCAGATCCGCGATGCCGTTCAGCAGGAGGTCAGCCAGGTCAAGCGTGCCTATGACATCGGCGGGCTGAACCTGCTTCTGCGCACCATGGAGCGTCGCGCCCGCCAGCCGGGTGCCAATCTCTATGTCATTGCGGGTCCTTCCGGTGACATCCTGGCCGGCAACGTCGCTTCCGTACAGCCAGGCGTGCTCGGGCAGGCTGGCTGGACGGAGCTTCCCTTCTCCTACGAGCGCTACACCGACGCCTCCAACGATCCGGAGCGCCGTCATCTGGCAATTGCCAATATCTTCATTCTCGACAATGGCTTGCGTATCCTCATCGGCCGCGACCTCGGCGAGCCGGAGCGCTTCCGCGTGCTTGTGCGCCAGGCGCTGATGCTGGCACTGGCGATTATGGGGCTCGGCGCATTGGTCATCTGGTTCGGTATCGGCCGGAACGCGCTGAAACGCATCGACCGGATGACGGATGCGGGCCGCAAGATCATGGCGGGCGATCTCTCTCAGCGCCTGCCGGTCGGCGGTTCCGGCGACGAGTTCGACCGGATGTCGGCGTCGCTGAATGCCATGCTCGAGCGCATCGAGAAGCTGAACGAAGGGCTGCGGCAGGTCTCCGACAATATCGCCCACGACCTCAAGACCCCGTTGACGCGCCTGCGCAACAAGGCGGCCGATGCGCTCGACAATGCCGATAGCGAAGGCCGCCGCACAGCGCTTGAGGGCATCATCGGCGAATCCGATCAGCTGATCCGCACCTTCAATGCGCTCCTGATGATTTCCCGCGTCGAGGCGGGTTCCGTGGCCGCAGAAATGACCGCGGTCGATCTTTCCTCCATCGTCGCCGATACGGCCGAACTTTACGAGCCGGTGGCGGAAGAGGCGGGTCTGGCGCTCACCGCCGAGATAGAGCCGGAAGTCGAAGTGCAAGGAAACCGCGAGCTGATCGGCCAGGCGCTGTTCAATCTCATCGACAATGCCCTTAAATATGCGTCGGGCTGCAACGGAAAACCGGCGATTACTTTCAAGCTGGCGCGCACGAGCGACGCGGTGACGCTCGCCGTTGCCGATCATGGGCCGGGCATTCCTGCCCATCAGCGTGCCGATGTGGTCAAGCGTTTCTTTCGGCTGGACGAAAGCCGCTCTAAGCCGGGAACAGGCCTTGGCCTTGCGCTGGTGGAAGCCGTGATGGAATTGCATGGCGGCCGGCTGGAGCTTTCCGATACCGATTCCGAAAATCCAGCCGCCAAGGGATTAACGGTCACCATGATCTTCCCCATGCAGAAACAATAGGTTAATTCTGCAGTATCCGCTTGCTGTTTGGGGAGAACTGCATGACGACGACGCAAAGCGATTTGCTGCGGGAGGTTTCTGCCGGGCGGCTGCGGGCGTTGAACCAGACGGAAACGAAGTCTGTACTGGCGGATATCAAGCAGATCGCCGGAGGCGAGCCCGTCATTGCCGATCTGCTAGCGGGCGAAAGCGCATTGCGGGATTTTGTCGTCGCTGCCCTCACTCTCTCTCCTCATCTCCGGGAAACCGCCAATCTCGAACCGTCTCTTCTGGTCGCCGCCATCGAGAAGCCGCTGTCGCCGCAGATCGAAGCATTGGTCCAAGAAGCTCGGCAAGCCTGGCTGCCGGGGGAGGACGGAGGAGTTTCGCCTTCCGAATCCGAGGTGATGAGCCGCTTGCGCATCGCCAAGCGCCGCGCTGCCTTCCTTGTCGCACTCGCCGATCTCGCTCGCATTTATGATGGCAAGCAGACCACCCGTTGGCTGAGCCGGCTCGCCGAGGCCTCTATTTCAGCTGCCATCGACCATCTGCTGCTGTCGTCGCATGAGGCCGGTAAGATCACAGTTCCCCATCCCGCCACTCCGAGCGAAAATTCCGGCCTAATCGTGCTCGGCATGGGTAAGCTCGGAGCGGAAGAACTGAACTATTCCTCCGATATCGATCTGGTCGTCTTCTTCGATGAGACCGCGGGCATCGTTCCCGATCCCGACGATGCCATCGACATCTTCCCGCGGCTGATGCGGCGGCTGGTGCGGATCCTGCAGGAGCGTACGGCGGATGGCTATGTCTTCCGCACCGATCTTCGTCTGCGCCCCGATCCCGGCTCGACGCCGCTCGCGATCCCTGTGGACGCGGCGATGATCTATTACGAGGGTAGGGGGCAGAACTGGGAACGCGCCGCCTTCATCAAGGCGCGGCCCGTCGGTGGCGATATCGCCGCCGGTCAGGCTTTCATCCGCGATCTCGTTCCCTTCGTCTTCCGCAAATATCTGGATTATGCCGCGATATCGGACATCCACTCCATCAAGCGGCAGATTCACGCGCATAAGGGACACGGCGCGATCGCGGTCAAAGGCCATAACGTCAAGCTCGGCCGTGGCGGCATTCGCGAGATCGAGTTCTTCGTGCAGACACAGCAGCTGATCGCCGGCGGTCGCATGCCGGCCTTGCGCAGCCGATCGACGGAGCAGACGCTTGCCGAATTGACCGAGGCAAAGTGGATCGATGCGGAAACCCGCGACGAGCTGACCTCGGCCTACTGGTTCCTGCGCGATGTCGAGCATCGTATCCAGATGGTGCGGGACGAGCAGACGCATCTGCTGCCGGAAACCGATGCCGAGCTGAGGCGCATCGCCTATATGATGGGCTTTGCCGATGTGTCGGCTTTCTCCGAAGCACTGGTGACGACATTGAAGACGGTTGAGCGCCGCTATGCGCGCCTCTTCGAACAGGAAACAAAGCTGTCGAGCGAAACCGGCAACCTCGTTTTCACCGGCCAGGGCGACGATCCAGATACGCTGGAGACGCTGCGGCGCCTCGGCTTCGAGCGACCGTCCGACATCGCCAATGTCATCCGCACCTGGCACTACGGCCGGTATCGCGCCACGCAATCCGTCGAAGCGCGCGAGCGGCTGACGGAACTGACGCCGGAGCTGTTGCGCGTCTTCGGCGAAAGCAAGCGGGCCGACAAGGCTTTGTTGCGCTTCGACAGCTTCATCTCCGGCCTGCCGGCCGGTATCCAGCTCTTCTCGTTGCTCGGAACCAATCCGGCGCTTCTCTCGCTCATTGTCAACATCATGTCGTCGGCACCTAGGCTTGCCGAAATCATCGCGGCTAAGCCGCATGTCTTCGACGGCATGCTTGACCCAAGGCTCATGGCCGAGCTGCCGACACGCGATTATCTCGCCGAACGCCTGAAAAGCTTCCTTGCCCCGGCGCGACATTATGAGGAGACCCTCGACCTGCTGCGCATCTTCGCCTCCGAACAGCGCTTTCTGATCGGCATTCGCCTGCTGACGGGCGCAATTGGCGGAACGATGGCGGCCCGCGCCTTCACCTACCTTGCCGATCTGATCGTCGAGGCGGCTCTGGATGCTGTCATGACGGAAATCCGAGCGGCGCATGGCGAATATCCCGGCGGCCGCGTCGCTGTCGTCGGAATGGGCAAGCTCGGCAGTTTCGAGCTCTCGGCCGGGTCAGATATCGATATCATCCTGCTTTACGATTACGACGACACGGTCGGCGAATCCGATGGCCCGAAGCCGCTCGATGCGACGCGCTATTTCACCCGCATCACGCAGCGCCTGATCGCGGCCCTTTCGGCGCCGACGGCCGAGGGCGTGCTCTATGAGGTGGACATGCGTTTGCGGCCCTCCGGCAACAAGGGACCGGTCGCTACGCGCATCAATTCCTTCGAGAAGTACCAGCGCGAGGAGGCCTGGACCTGGGAGCATATGGCGCTTTCGCGGGCACGGCTGATCTGCGGCGACGAGGAGCTGGTGAACGATGCGGAGCGCGTCATCGGCGAGGTTCTTTCGACAAAGAGAGATGTCGCCAAGATCGCTAGGGACGTTCGCGAGATGCGCGGCATGATCGAACAGGAAAAGCCGCCGGAGAGCATTTGGGATCTGAAGCTTATCCCTGGCGGGCTGATCGATATCGAGTTCATCGCGCAATATCTGCGGCTGATCGCGTCGGTCCGCGGCGTTGGCATCGATGCAAACGGTCTCAGCACGGCCGAAGCGCTGAAACTGCTCGGCGGCAGCCTGATGGATCGCAACGATCTGGACGTCTGTTTGGAGGCTCTGCAGCTCTACACGGAAGTATCGCAGCTTATCCGCCTTTGCATCGACGGTACGTTCGATCCGAAAAACACGCCTTCCGGCCTGATCGAACTGGTCTGCCGCGCCGGAGATTGCCCGGATCTCCGCACGCTGGAAGCCGAGCTGAAGCGCCTGTCGAAAGCGGTACGGAAAGTATTCCAGGCGACGGTGGGAAGCTGATCAGCTCTGATCCGGGATGCGGATTGCGATCACTGTGCCTATACCCTCGCGGGAGCGGATGCGCATGCGGCCGTGATGCAAAGCGGTCAGTGAGCGCGAAATGGCGAGTCCGAGGCCGGAGCCTCCCTTGCTCTTCGCATATTGGCTCTGCACCTGCTCGAAGGGCTGGCCGATCTTGCTCATGGCCGATTTCGGAATGCCGATGCCTGTATCGGCGATGACGAGCATGACGGCATCCCCGATCCTGCGCGTGCGAACCGAGATACGGCCGCCGTCGTTGGTGAACTTCACCGCGTTGGATAGCAGGTTGAGCACAATTTGCTTCATCGCACGACGATCGGCGCTCAGCTTGATATCGGAAGAAATGCGCTGTTCGACGAGAATGTTCTTCTGCGCGGCCGGAATGCGGGTGAAGCGCAGGCATTCCTCGATAAGCGGCGCGAGATTGATCCGCTCGCAGCTGAGCTTCATATGCCCCGCTTCGATCTTCGACATGTCGAGAATGTCGTTGATGACGTTAAGCAGATGCTTGCCGCTGTCGTGAATGTCCTTGGCATATTCATTGTAGCGGGCCGAGCCGAGCGGACCGAACATCTGGTCCTGCAGGATCTCCGAGAAGCCGAGAATGGCATTGAGCGGCGTGCGCAGCTCATGCGACATGTTGGCCAGAAATTCCGACTTGGCCTTGTTGGCCGCTTCGGCACGTTCCTTCTCCGCAAGATAATTGGTGTTGGCAGTCGAAAGCTCCGCCTTCTGCTTTTCCAGAATCCGCCGCGATGCCGAGAGGTCGTTGATGGTCGCCATAAGCCGGCGTTCCGATTCGCGAAGCCGCTCCTGATTGCGCTTGAGTTGGGTAATATCGGTGCCGACCGAGACGAGGCCGCCGTCGCGGGTGCGGCGCTCGTTGATCTGCAGCCAGCGCTCGTCGGCAAGCTGCACTTCCGTCGTCTGCGAGTGATTGGAGCGGCCGGGATCGACGATACGGCGCTCGATGACCGGCCGTGCGGCAGCGGCATTGACGACGGCGCGCTCGGTGCCCGGCACGAGCACATTGTCCGGCAGGCCGTATGCCTGCTGGAAATGAGCGTTGCACATGACCAGGCGATCGTTCTTGTCCCACAGCACGAAGGCTTCGGAAGTGCATTCGATGGCGTCGGCCAGGCGCTGATCGGCCTCTGCATAGCGCTGGGCCAGCCTGTGCTGCTCAGTCACGTCCATGGCGATGCCGATCATGTGGACACGGCCGGAATTGGTCCGGATCACCTGGGCGCGGGCGCGCATCCAGACATAATGTCCCTTGGCATGGCGGATGCGCAGGATTTGATCCACCTGGCCGGCATTGCCGCGGGTGACGGTGCGGGCGAGCATATGCAGGCTGTTATCATCCGGGTGCATCAGCCGCGCCGCGTCCGTGAAGGCGAGCGGCTTGTCGGCGACCGGCAACCCGAGCATGTCGTACATCGACCGCGACCAGAAGAACTGGCGGCTGGTGAAATCGAAATCCCAGAGGCCGCAGCGCCCGCGCGACAGTGCCGTTTCGACTCGCAGGTTGGATTCGAGAAAGATTTCGTCCGCATCCCGGGCGCGCTTTACCTGGGTGTAGTAGGCATAGAGAATGACGAGCAGGATGGAGGAGATGCCGGCAAAGAGCGTGACGTTCAGGGTCAGCTCGTCGCGCCAGAGCTTTTCGATCTCATCCATCGATGCGGCCGACAGAATGAAATCGCCTTTGTCGCCGATCAGGGAAATCGCGGCATAATAGGGCTCGCCGCCGATCATGGTTTCGATCACGCCGGCATGATCGCCGAAACTGCGGATGGCCGTTACTTCCGGAAAGAAATCGGAAACCAGCATGCCGATATAGCCGGAGCCGGCGGCCGACGAGCCGAATACACGGCCGCTCGACTGCACCAGCAGGACGAAGGCGCCGCTGTCCAGCCGATCCTGCGGCAGGTAGGAGGCGAGCTTCCGCTCCGCGCCGTTGCGGTCGCCGGCCTGGAACAGGCTGGCATCGTTCGAAAAGGCGGCGGCTGCCGCGGCGATGGAAAGCGAGGTCGTTCGGCGGGCGGAAGCCGCCATGCGGCTGTGTTCCGTGATCATGCCGAAGAAATGCGAGGCGGCAACGACCATCAGGAAGGAAACGATGAGGACAGGGATGATGCGCTTGAGAATATGTTCCGTCTGCGGAAAACGACGCGAAATCGTCTCCATCCGCACTCCGGTTCGATCAGTAACGCCGCTATGCCAGGATTTCAGACCGTCGAAATTAACACGCAGCCGTCCATCGGCCGCGGTTGCCCGCCGCACGTCCACCATCGCTTTAGCCTTGTCCCTCGTGTGATTCGCTGCGCCGCTCGCCCGAATCTGCCTTAATGAATCATTCGTGATTCGGCTTGTCCAGAGGGTGCGGTAAAACTTTCTTAACCATCTGCGATTTCAGCATATTTTACACACGCAGCGGTAAGTTGCATGCGTTCGGGACTCGTTGAAGCTGAAAAGGCCGATGCAAATCAGCCTTTGAAATCGGTGCGCCGGGTGATCGAAATCACTCCTTGAGGATGCGTTCGACGATGTCACGCACGTCGGTCGAAAGACCGGCGGCGCGCTCGATCCGCAACAGCGCCGAACGAGCATGATCGGCGCGCATGGGCTCGAGCAACCGCCACGAGCGCATCGAGGTAAGGATGCGGGCCGCAAGCTGCGGATTGCGCTGATCGATCTCGAGGATTTCGTCGGCGAGGAAATGGTATCCGGCGCCGTCCGCCCGGCCAAAACCCGTGGGATTCGCAAAGACAAAAGTGCCAATAAGCGAGCGGACGCGATTGGGATTGGTGCGCTTGAAGAGCGGGGTTTCCATGAGCAGCTGGATGCGCTCCAACGCCCCAGCCCCCGGGATCGCCGCCTGAATGGCGAACCATTTGTCGATGACGAGCGCATTGTCCGCGAAGCGGTCACGGAAATGCGCAAGCGCTGCCGCCGTCTCCGCCGTGTCGGGGAACCGCTGAGCGAGAATGGTCAGCGCGGCGCTGAGATCGGTCATGTTGTTTGCCGCATCATAGGCGGCCTTCACCCTCGCCGGCGTTTTGTCCAGCTGCGACAGATAGCCCAGTGCCGCATTGCGCAGGGCGCGGCGGCCGGCGCTTGCCGCGTCGGGGCTGAACGGTCCCGGCGTCTGCATGCCATCATAAAGCACGGTGAAGACGTCCTCTCCGGCTTCGGCGATGCGCTTGATGATTGTCTGGCGCGCTGCATGGATGGCATCGGGATCATTGTTGCCGCCAAGCTCGCGGGCAATGTCGGATTCACTCGGCAAGGCGAGCGCCTGAGCGCGGAAGGCCGGTTCCAGACTTTCATCGGCTGCGGCAGCCAGCAAGGCGTCGGTGAAGGCCGAGCTGCATGTTATGTCGGCACCCTGGCGGGCATCTCGCGCCGCCTGCAAGAGGTTGGGCAGGCCAAGATCGATTAGCGCCTGCCAGCGGGCGAAATGATCGGTCTCATAGCGGGCGATCAATGCGAGATCCTCAGTGCTCTGGCTGAACTGCAGATTGATCGGCGTCGAGAAGCTGCGATTGAGCGAGAGGACTGGCCGCTGGGGAATACCGTGGAACGTCACCGTTTGCGCCTTCTTTGTCAGGTGCAGCACGTCGTCGGTCAGCTCTGCTCCGGTCACGGATGCCGGCGTGATGAGACCGCCGTCTTCGGCGAGCAAGCCCAGGCGGAGCGGAATGTGCATCGGCTTTTTGACGGTCTGGCCCGGCGTTGCCGGCACCATCTGTTCGAGCGACAGGGTGAATGTCTTGGCATTGGCATCATAAGAGCCCGATGCGGTGACGAGCGGCGTACCGGCCTGATGGTACCAGAGCGAAAACTGCGTGAGATCGCGGCCGCTGACATCCTCGAAACACCTGACGAAATCTTCGATCGTCACCGCCTGTCCGTCGTGCCGATCGAAATAGAGATCCATGCCCTTCTTGAACAGATCGCGGCCAAGCAGCGTCGCGATCATGCGGGTGACCTCGCTGCCCTTCTCGTAGACGGTCGTCGTATAGAAGTTGTTGATTTCACGGTATGTCGTCGGCCGCACCGGGTGGGCAAGCGGGCCGCTGTCCTCCGGAAACTGTTCCGACTTCAGGTGACGGACTTCGGCAATCCGCTTGACGGGACGCGAGCGCTGGTCGGCGGAAAATTCGTGATCGCGATAGACGGTCAGGCCTTCCTTGAGGCAGAGCTGGAACCAGTCGCGGCAGGTGATGCGGTTGCCCGTCCAGTTGTGGAAGTATTCATGCGCGATGATGGCTTCGATATTGGCGTAGTCGGCGTCAGTTGCCGTCTCGGGATCGGCCAGGACGTACTTGTCGTTGAAGACATTGAGGCCTTTGTTTTCCATCGCTCCCATGTTGAAGTCCGACACGGCGACGATCATGAAGATGTCAAGATCGTATTCGCGGCCGAACCGCTCTTCGTCCCACTTCATCGAACGCTTCAGCGCATCCATGGCATAAGTCGCGCGCGGTTCCTTGCCGTGTTCGACATAGATCTTCAGCGCCACCTCACGGCCGGATAACGTCGTGAACGTGTCCTCGACGACACCAAGATCGCCGGCAACGAGCGCGAAGAGATAGCTTGGCTTCGGATGCGGATCGAACCAGGCAGCAAAATGCTTGCCTTCGCCATAGCCGGCGCCACCGAGGAAATTGCCGTTCGACAGCAGCAGCGGGTTTGCTTCCTTGTCGGCGATGATATTGACCGTATAAGGGGCGAGCACATCCGGCCTGTCGGGGAAATAGGTGATGCGGCGAAAGCCCTCGGCTTCGCACTGCGTGCAATAGATGCCGCCGGTGCGGTAGAGGCCCATCAACTGAGTGTTGGCTTCCGGATTGATGACGGTCGTGATCGTCAGTTCGAAAGGTGCGCTTTCCGGCAGCTTGCGAACGGTCAGGCTTTCTGGCGTTGCATCATATTGTCCGGCCGGAAGCTCGCTCTGATCGAGCAGCAGGCCGGAGAGAACCAACTCGTCGCCATCAAGCACGAGCGGCGCATTCGCATCGACACCCTCGCGCCGATGGAATATCAGCCGCGTCTCTACCTTAGTTTCTGTCGGATGGAGATCGAAGGTGAGATCCACGCGCTCCAGAACGAAGTCGGTGGGGCGATAGTCTGCCAGATTGATGATCTGGCCGGTGTCTGTGCGCATGGTCTATCCTGATCAGGCTATGCTTTGGCGGGCACGGTCCGAAGCTTTCCTTCGAACCGAAAGTGGCCGCATCATTACATCGAAATCTGAACCAAAGTTAAAGTCATATCGCAACATCAATTTGTTTTGTTATGGCACGGTAAGTATTTGCTCAATGTGCCGCTCCCGTTTCAGCTATTCGAATGAAAAACAGAAAATCTGAAGCTGCATTTGCAGGTCAACAGTAGAATTGCTAACATAATGTTTAGGTTAAACATCATGGTTCCATTACCGTTAAATGTTGACCGTTACGGTAAGGAAACGATAATTTAAAGTAAATTATCGTTTAACCTCTTGCGATATCGGCAAGCTTGCATAACTATAGCATGCTATTAGATATCGGAATTATGATCGATTCCGGCAAGTTTGTTCATAAAAATGAAACATCAACTTTCTGCTGCTTTTTAAGAAGGGCGCCCAGGGAGGCCCGATTGAGTTTTCCCATCGAGCAACTTGCTCGCCATCCCAAGTTCGTAGCGTCCTTGCGCTTTCTCTCCGAGACATTGCGTAACCGTTACGACAACGGTCCGAGGATTGCGCGTATGCTCGCCTCACATCAGCGCTGGCTGCTAAGCCAATCCGCCTATGCGCTCCATCTTGAACATGATCCGGAGCATCCCCGCTCCGGGCTGACTGTCGTCGCGCTGCGTGACCTCATCACTCATTATCGCATTGCCAGCCGCAATACGGTCTTGAGTTTTATCGAGGAGTTGTTGACCTATCGCTTTCTGGAGTTGGCACCTGGGCCGGCTCGCCGTCCGCGGCGTTACGTGCCGACTGAAACCGCCTATTCGGGAATGTTCGGTTGGTATCTCGCCAATTTGGCGGCGCTCGATCTGATTGACGACGGCAGCCGCGCAGCCGCGCTAGTTGCCTCACCCATGCTCCTGGACCTAGCGCAGCCGCGTATGGCGCGCACCTGCCTGGCAGCCGATCTTTGGCGCGAACCGCCGGAGAGTGTCGGTCTGTTTCTTTGGACGGAATCCGGAGGTCTGGTCGTCGATTACATCATGTCGAGGCTCGAACTCGACGGGAAGGCGGGCGATCGGATCGATATCGGTCACGTCGATGCGCGCGCTTTGGCGACCCATTTCATGATATCGCGAACGCATCTGCAACGCATCTTGCGCAAGTCGGCTGATCGCGGCGATGTCGGCTGGTATGAATCCAAGAAGACCCAGATGTGGATCTCGCGCAATTTTCTCGATCAATATTGCGGCTGGCAGGCCATAAAATTGGCGGCGGTCGACGAGGCCTTTGCCTGGGCGCAATCAGCCTCCCGAGGCTGATCCCGATCCTTAAAGTGGGATGCTGGCTGCCGCACTTCGTGCGTGGAAGGTGCCGTCTTTGCTGACGTTGCGCGCACGCTCGAATTCTTCGGCGGCGCGGAATCGAACAGGGCGATGAATGGACGCAAACCCGAAGACATGGTGTCGTTCCTGATACTCAAACTTTTTTGCTGGATTGCTGGCCTAGTCGCGCCTGTCGGTTAGCAGGCGCGGAAATCGGCGAAGATCGTCGTCGGGCGGCTCACACGAGCCGACAGCCCGGTGCCTCGCGCGGTCATCTGCTCATTGGCAGCGATGCCGAGGTTGCGATGTCCATTTGACGCGCGCACAGGCTCCAGCGCGCGGCGCAGGGTATCAAACCCGCAGTGGATAGGACGAAAACGTGCAGTCATGGCCTTGGTTCCTTTCGAGATTCCTCCCAAGACACCAGCATATATTGCAATGCAACATTGATTCCGCAATGCACAACAGAGGAGGACTGCCATGCGAAAAATGCATGACCATGATCATGTTTCGTTAGTAATTGGAAGAATCAGCCTAATATTTCAGCGGCGATATAATTCTTGAAGGTAAGAAGATCGCTCCAGGCTAGCCGCTTGTTGACCGGCGCGGTCAGTAATTCCTGGGGATGAAGGCTGGCGATGGCCGGTATTGTTCGACCGGAAACGCTTATTTCCCGCCACTCTCCACGCAATCCATGGATGGTTTCAGTACTTCCGAAAAAGTGCCGGGCGGTGAAATTGCCAAGCAGAAGTACCGCCTTGGGCTCGGCCAGAGCAATCTGCCTTTCTATGAACGGACGGCATATCTCGATTTCGGGTGGGGAAGGGGCTCGGTTGCCCGGCGGCCGCCACGGAATGACGTTGGTCAGCAGGATCTCATCGCGCTTCAGGCCGATGGCGGCAAGCATTCTGTCGAGCAACTGTCCCGCACGGCCGGCAAAGGGCGCCCCCTCACGATCGTCATCGGCGCTCGGCATCGGCCCGATTACCATGATGCGGCCCTCTGGTGTACCACTGGCAAAGATCGTCGAGCGTGCGCTGTTCTTGAGATTGCAGCCGTTGAAAGCTTCGAGTGCAGTTTTCAACTCGCCGAGTGACCGCGCGCTTTCGGCGGCGAATCGGGCCTGCTCTACAGCTTGCTCGTCAGGAATGGCGGGCGTCGCACGCGGCGGCGCTGCTGCGGGAGATGCCGCTGGCTTAGCTGCCGGGCGGCGCTCGGTTTGGGGCCGCGCCGCAGGTGCTGTAGCTTCAGGCCGAGGCTGCGCTGCCCGCGCGCCCTGTCTAGCCGCGCGCATGGCCTCGAATTCGGCAAACCGATCCACCGGCTGATCTTCCAGCAGCCAGTCGACTCCGGCATCCGCATGGAAATGCAGAAGGGCGGCAAGCTCGGCCGGTGTGAGGTCGCTGGCGGAAATCATGCGCGAACTCTATCCAATGCGGCGCACGAGCGAAAGGGCAGGGTGGGCGCTATGTCAGGCCGTCCACTGGGCGATATCGTCGCGCTCGCCGATCAGGGCCAGGCCATGGGCGATGGACAGCAGTTCGCCGCCCGTCTCGATCCGCTCCTGGCCGAAGCGTTCCGTGAAGATGCGCCGAACGGCCGGCACGAAGGAGGTGCCTCCCGTCAGAAACACTTTGTCGATGGCATCGGGTGATGTGTTCGTCGTTGTCAGCACGTCGTCCAGCGCCCCTTCGATGCGGGCGAGATCGTCGGCGATCCAGCCTTCGAAGTCGGCGCGGCGAACGTGCTTGCGGCCGGCCTTGCCGAGCGGCGGGAAGTTGAATTCGGCCTCTTCCTCGCTCGAAAGCGCCATCTTCGTCGCCGATACGGCCTGATAGAGCGGATAGCCTTCGTCATGCTCGACGAGTTCGATGAAGGTCTCCAGCTTCTCCGGCTCCAGGCTGCTGCGCACCAGCGTCTTCAGGTCGGCATATTCGCGCGAGGTCTTGAAGATCGAGAGCTGGTTCCAGCGGCCGAAATTGGCGTAGTATGAGGTCGGCACTTCCAAAAGCTTGTCGAAGCTCTTGAAGAAGCTGCCCTTGCCGATGGCCGGTGAGATGACGTTGTCGATCATCCGGAAATCGAAATGATCGCCGGCGATGCCGACGCCTGAATGGCCGATCGGCGTCGCCGTCAGCTTTCCGCCGTGGGTTTCGAAGCGGATCAGCGAATAGTCGGTCGTGCCGCCGCCGAAGTCGGCCACCAGAACGGTCGCATCCTTCTTCAGGTGTTGGGCGAAGTAGAAGGCTGCCGCTACCGGTTCGTAGACGTAGTGGATTTCCGGAAAGCCGAACCGGGCGAGCGCGGCATTGTAGCGCTCCGTCGCAAGGGCAGGGTTCGGATTGGCGCCGGCAAAATGCACCGGCCGGCCGGTAACGATGCGCGAAACATTCTCCGGCCATCCCTCTCCGGCATAGGCGCGCAGACGGCGCACGAAGATCTCCATCAGGTCTTCGAAGCTGTGGCGCTTGGCGAAGATCAGCGTGCCCTGGAAGAGGGCGCTCGCCGCAAAGGTCTTAATCGACTGCAGAAAGCGACAGTCACCGGGATTGTCGATAAACTGTTGGATGGCCGCGTGCCCGGCTTCGACCTTGAGTGCGGCCGCGCCCAATCCCGGATCCTTCATGAAAGAGAGCGCCGTACGCATGCTGTCCGCCGTGCCGGCAGCGCTGTTGAAGGCGACCGATTGTGTCGCGGGTCCATCGGCCATCGCCAGAACCGTATTCGTCGTGCCGAAGTCGAAACCAAGCGCCCGAGCCATGCCCGCACTCCCTTCCGTCCAAATTGTCTGGATTGGGGCCAAGCCCCTATGAGACGCTGACGCGCCCTGTCGCAAAGAGGGCGCGTCATGACATGGCTAAGCTTCAACTTCAAGCCGGGGTGATGCTTTTATTTTTGCCCGCAGCGACGTCAGCCGGCAGCCCTTCCGCACCCGGTTAACTGGCAAAAGAACGGGCGCCTTGTGGCGCCCGCTGACCTTATTCGGCGGCGATGGCCGCTGGCGGATCCTTGTGATGCGGGTCCGCCTCCTTGCGCTTGGTGAGACGGGCAAGGAAGTCGTTGAGGCGATTCATCTCCAGGAAGATGACGGGTGTGATGAACAGCGTGAGAAGCTGCGAGACGACCAGGCCGCCGACCACGGCGATACCGAGCGGCTGCCGGAGTTCGGAGCTCGCACCGCCGCCGACCGCGATCGGCAGGGCGCCGAGCAGCGCGCAGAAGGTCGTCATCATGATCGGGCGGAAGCGGCGCACGCAGGCCTCATGGATGGCCTCAGCGGGCGATATGCCAGTTGTCGAACGCAGCGTTTCCAGCGCGACGTCGATCATCATGATCGCATTCTTCTTCACGATGCCGATCAGCATCAGCAAGCCGATAAGCGCGATGATCGAGAGATCGAAGCCGAACACCTTCAAGGCGAGAAGGGCGCCGAGAGCAGCAGCCGGCAGGCCGGAAAGAATGGTCAGCGGATGGATGAAGCTTTCATAAAGAACGCCAAGGACCACGTAGATCGTCAGCACGGCAGCCAGGATCAGGTAGGGCGTGCTGCCCTGCGACTGCTGGAAGATCTGTGCTGTACCGCCGTAGGACGTGAAGATGTCCGCCGGCATGTTGATGTCCTTCTTGATCTGATCGATCTTCGCCGTGGCATCGCCAAGCGCTTCGCCGGCCGGCAGGTTGAAGGAAACCGTCGTCGACACGAGCTGGCCCGTCTGGTTGATGGTGACCGGACCGGTGGTGCGCTGGACATGAGCGAAAGCGGACAGGGGAACCAGCGCGCCTTTTGATGAAGCAACGTGGATATCCTGGAGCCTTTGGTCGTCCCAGGGCTTGCTGGTGTCGAATTCGACCATAACGTCATAGCTGTCGCCCGTCGTCTGGATCTGTGCGGCGTCATAGCCGCCGAACGCTTCTTCCAGCGTGGTGCGCAGCTGATTGTTGTTGATCCCGTATTGTGCTGCCTTTTCGGTGTCGATGACGATGTTGGCCTGCAAAGCGTTGTTCTGCTCGTCCGAGGCGACGTCGGTAAAGCTCGGATCGCGGCGCATCGCATCCAGCATCTTGTTGGCCCAGAGGTTGGTCTGGTCGGCACTCAGCGCCTGGATAATGAGCTGATATTGGCTGGCGGTCTGCCGGCCGCCGAAGCGCAGGCTTTGCTGGGGCGTAATATAGGCCTTCAGGCCGGCGATGGTGCCGATGCTGGACCGCAATTCACGCAGCGTCTGATCGAGCGGTGCCCGCTGCTCCTTCGGCTTCAGCTGGACAAACATGGTGCCGTTGTTCAGCGGCTGGCGCACACTGCCGCCGACGATGGACATGACATGGTCGACGGCTGGGTTCTGCCTGACGAGTGCTGCGGCCTGGTTCTGTAGGTCGCGCATCGCCGGATAGGAGATGTCCTGACGCGCTTGGGTGGAAATCTGCAGGCGGCCGATATCCTCGGTCGGAAAGAAGCTGGCCGGCAGCACCATGAAGAGATAGACGGAAAGCGCGACCGAACCGAGGAAGCTCAGGAGAACGAAACCGCGATTGCGCAGGCACCAGGCGACGCCCTTGTCATAGCCGCGCTGCGTCCAGTCGAAGCCGCGGTTGAACAGGCGTACCGGATAGGGGGGCTGGTTATGGCCCGCCGAAAGACGCGAGCTGAGCATCGGCGTGACCGTGAGCGACACGACCGCTGAAGACACGATAGCGATGGCGACCACCATGCCGAACTCGTTGAAGATTCGGCCGACTACGCCGCCCATCAGCAGGATCGGGATGAACACCGCGATCAGCGAGATGGACATGGAAATGATGGTGTAGCTGACTTCGGCCGATCCCTTGATCGCCGCCTGCAGCACCGGCATCCCGTCTTCGACATGCCGCAATATGTTTTCCAGCATGACGATCGCGTCGTCCACCACAAGGCCGACGGCGAGCGTCAATCCCAGCAGTGATATGTTGTCGATGCTATAGCCGAGCACATACATCATGCCGAAGGTCGAAATCAGCGACAACGGCACGGCAAGGCCGGGGATGATCGTGGCCGTGACGTGACCGGTGAACAGATAGATTACCAGCACGACGAGGCCGATGGTCAGCATCAAGGTAAACTTGACGTCCTTGATCGCGTCGCGGATCGGCTGAGCCGAGTCGTTCATGATATGCGTCTGCACCGAAGCCGGAATTTCCGCATGGAGCTGCGGCAGCTTGGCGTTGATCGCATCGACCACATCGACCGTATTGGCGTCCGGCTGGCGCTGGATGGCGAGAATGATCGCCTGCTTGCCGTCATACCAGGAGCCGGCATTGGTGTTCTGCACGCTGTCCTGAACGTTGGCGACATCGCTCAGATGGATCGGCGCGCCATTGGGATTGGCGATGACCAGCGACTTGAACTGCGCGGCATTGGTATTCTGCGTGTTGGCATTGAGCGTCATGCTCTGCTTGTTGTTCTGCAGAGTGCCGACCGGAACCTGGCTGTTGGCATTGACGATGGCGGTGTTGACGGTATCGATCCCGATACCGCGCGCCAAGAGCTTGTCCGGATCGACTTCGACACGCACGGCATAGGTCTGGGCACCATAGACGGTCACTTCGGCAACACCCGGAAGCGTCGACAGCGACGGTGAAATGATATCTTCAGCAATTTCGTCCAGCTTGCTGCGCGGCATGGTATCGCTCTGCACAGCAAGCAGCATGATCGGCGCGTCGGCCGGATTCGTCTTCCTGTAGCCCGGCGGGGTCGTCAGATTGTTGGGCAATTGACGCGTCGCATTCGAGATCGCGGCCTGAACGTCGGCCGCGGCGGCATCGATACTCCGGTTGAGATCGAACTGCAGCACGATGCTCGTATTGCCGAGCGAGTTCGTGGCCGAGATTTCACTGATGCCGGGGATGGTCTCGAACTGCTTGATCAGCGGCGTGGAGACTGAAGTCGCCATTGTCTGCGGCGAAGCGCCGGTCAGCTGTGCCGAAACGTTGATGGTGGGAAAATCCACCTGGGGCAGGGCGGCAACGGGCAGCAGCTGATAGCCGGCGAGGCCGGCCATGACTACACCCAACGCCAGAAGTGTGGTCGCGACCGGTCGCTGGATACAGAATTGTGGGATCATTGCTGTGCTCCAACGGAAATCGTTTCGCTCTTCTGGCTCGATTGATCGTTGGCGGCGGCCACCTTCTCAGGCTTTTCGTCATTGAACTGCTCGACAACCGTCTGTCCGTCGATCAGCTGCACCTGTCCTTCAGTGACGACATGATCGCCTTCCGAAAGTCCCTTGGCGACTGCGGTGAAGCTGCCGTTCTGCCGTTCCACGGTGACGGGCGTCAAATGAACCTTATTATCCTTGACGACATAGGCATAGAAGCCATCCGGGCCGGGGCTGATCGCAACGGTCGGAGCGACGATCACGGGCTCGTTGTCGGTCAGATGAACGACGACGTTGACCGATCTGCCAGGCCAGATCGCGCCATTGGCATTGTCGAACTTTGCCTTGACGAGGATGGTGCCGGAGGCGGTATCCACGGAATTGTCGAAGAAGCTGACTGCGCCCTGGCGGGATTTGCCCTTGCTCGAATTCGGAACGGTGCTGACCGGCACGGTGCCGGCCTTCATCGCTTCCTCCAATTCCCGCAGCTGATTCTCCTGCATGTGGAATTGCACGTAGATCGGATTATATTGCGTAATGGTCACAATGGCAGTACCCGGCGTCACATAGGCACCGGGGCTCGGAACGACATTGCCAAGACGTCCGTCATAAGGGGCGCGGATCTCAGTGTTTTCCAGGAGAACCTGGTCGGATGCGAGCTGGGCCTTGTCGGCATTGACATCGGCCGCCGCGGTATCGCGGGCCGCCACGGCCTGATCGACGGTCTGCTGCGTTCCGGCATTGTTGAGCAGGCTCTTGGCTCGGGTGAGCGCGGCTTCCGCCGCCACGAGCGTCGCCTGATCCTTGACTATGGTCGCCTGATCCTTGTCGACGGCGGCCTGCGCGGTTCGAGCATCGAGCTTGGCGATCAGGTCGCCGGCCTTCACCATCACGCCGTCCTGCGCTTCGATCGATGTAATGATGCCGGATTCCTGCGCGGCGATGGTCGTCGTATTCTGCGCAACAGCCGAGCCTGTTGCTGTAATATCGTTCGGCAGAGTTCTCTTCTCAACCGCGGCCGTCTTGACGACGGAAGACAGCGCCTTGTGCTTTTGATTGCCTGGCGCCTTTCCGGCATCTTTGGTTTCTGCGGAGGCTTGATCGACAAAGGCGGAAAGGAAAGGAATACGGTCGCGATAGCTCCATGCTGCAAGGGCTGCGACGACAAGAAGGCCGAGGGGAAGCCAAAGTTTTTTCATATTTAAAGAACCGGTCGGGGCTTGTTGCAGGAAGCGCGGTGACGGTGAAGTGTATCTGCTGCGCCGCACAACAAAGGCGCGCCTCGCCGCAGTTCATCACATAGCCGTCGCCGCTAACGTTCGGTAATTCTGTCCCTTTTTACGCGAATTCATGAACGCTGATGCCGTGCAATTTATCACAGTTCCGGAAGGCGAAAAATTAAAGCTTGGAAAGCTTTGGAATAGGTTCTGTTTGTGCAGTGCAGCAAACAGTCAAATGACTATTTTTTGATTGCCATTGCGTAATATTCGGCAGGAAAAACAGCCTGAGGCAGCATTTATACTCCGGAGACGTGCTGCAGCGTGTAAAGAAACGTCGCGCCGCTCACGGAATTGTGTTGTCAGGCCCTATTGCAAGGGCCTGCACTGTTCGCCGGTGGCGACCTCAAAGTGAGCGAGCAGCTCCCCCATCGCAGCGAACCATGGTGCCAGTGACGTAGCTTGCCGGTTGGCTGCAGAGGAATGCTGCCGTAGCGGCGAACTCCTCGACGCGTCCGTAGCGGCCGGCCGGGATGCGCTGCTGGCGTTCGGCGCTGACATCTTCCAGGCTCCTGCCTCCGCGCTTGGCCGTCGCGGTATCGAGCTCCGCCAGCCGGTCGGTCGCAATGCTGCCCGGCAGCAGCATGTTGACCGTGACGCCATGCGCGGCCACTTCGCTGGCCAGCGTCTTGCTCCAGCCGGCAAGCGCCGGGCGTAGCGTGTTGGAAAGCGCGAGATTGGGAATGGGCTCGATGACACCGGATGAGGCGACGGTGAGAATACGTCCCCAGCCTTGTGTTTTCATGCCTGGTAAGAGCGCATTGGTCAGGGTGATGATCCGTGACACCATCGAGATGAAATACGTCTCCAGCCGTTCGGCGGTCATATCTTCCGTCATCCCCGGAGTGGGGCCGCCGCTATTGTTGACGAGGATATCGATGCCGGCCAGCTTCTCTATGGCTGCCTTGGTGACGACATCCACGAAGTTCTCGTCATTGAGGTCGGCCCAGATCCAGTCTGCCCGACCCTTGCCTTCAGCATTGATGGCCTTGCAATTGTTCTCCAGCCTGTCGCCGCTTCGGCCACAGAGCAAGACATTCGCGCCCTCGCGGGCGAGCGCCACTGCAATGCCATGGCCCAGCCCCTTCGACGACGCGAGCACCAGTGCGCGCTTTCCGCCAATACCAAGATCCATCCTGATCACCCTTCATGCCATTCGGATTGTCTGATCGGCATTTATAGAGCCATCGGAGGACTATGGAAGGCGCCCTTCGCAGGTGGTCGCAAATACCAGCGGAATATTGACGTTAACGTAAGAGTAATTTAACTTGTTTTACGTGTTGGGCGAATTGGGGGATTGCCTGTCGCTTCCCGGCTCGACAATCCCCTCCCATTTTGACAAGAGATAACCGAAACGGGGAAGACGCCCAAAGGGATAAGGCCGTGGTCCGAGATCATCGGACGCCGGCCAAGCGGAGAAGATGAATGACAGACGCCAGCGAATTGCCGGAACGCGAGAGCATGGAATTCGACGTTGTGATTGTCGGCGCAGGTCCCGCGGGCCTGTCGGCTGCGATCCGGCTGAAGCAGATCAATCCGGATCTGACCGTTGTCGTGCTCGAGAAGGGAGCCGAGGTCGGCGCGCATATCTTGTCGGGCGCCGTCGTCGATCCGATCGGCATCGACCGGCTGCTGCCGGGTTGGCGCGAGGAGGAGGGGCATCCCTTCAAGACCGAGGTGACATCGGACCACTTCCTGTTCCTAGGCCCCGCCGGCTCCGTCCGCCTGCCGAATTTTCTGATGCCACCGCTGATGAACAATCACGGCAATTATATCGTATCGCTCGGTAACGTCTGTCGCTGGCTGGCCGAAAAGGCTGAAGCCCTCGGCGTCGAGATCTATCCCGGCTTTGCCGCGACCGAAGTGCTCTATAATGACGAGGGTGCCGTCATCGGTGTCGCGACCGGCGACATGGGCATCGAGAAGAATGGCGAGCCCGGCCCGAATTATACGCGCGGCATGGCGCTCTTAGGCAAATATGTGCTGATCGGCGAAGGCGTGCGCGGCTCGCTCGCCAAGCAGCTCATTGCCAAGTTCGATCTGGCGCGGGATAGCGACGTGCCGAAATTCGGCATCGGCATCAAGGAACTCTGGCAGGTGAAGCCCGAGAACCACAAGAAGGGTCTCGTGCAGCACTCCTTCGGCTGGCCGCTCGGCATGAAGACGGGCGGCGGCTCGTTCCTCTATCATCTGGAGGACAATCTGGTCGCCGTCGGTTTCGTCGTGCACCTGAACTACAAGAACCCCTATCTCTATCCCTTCGAGGAATTCCAGCGCTTCAAGACGCATCCAGCGATCCGCGGCACCTTCGAGGGCGGCAAGCGCATTTCCTATGGTGCGCGCGCCATCACCGAGGGCGGATACCAGTCGGTGCCGAAGCTGACCTTCCCCGGCGGCGCGCTGATCGGCTGTTCGGCCGGCCTCGTCAATGTCCCCCGCATCAAGGGCAGCCACAATGCGGTGCTGTCCGGCATGCTGGCGGCCGACAAGATCGCCGAGGCGATCGCGGCTGGGCGTGCCAATGACGAAGTAATCGAGATCGAGAACGAATGGCGCGCCGGCGATATCGGCAAGGACCTGAAGCGCGTCAGAAACGTCAAGCCGCTGTGGTCGAAGTTCGGCACGGCGGTCGGCGTGGCGCTCGGCGGCCTCGACATGTGGACGAACCAGCTGTTCGGCTTCTCCTTTTTCGGCACGCTGAAGCATGGCGAGACGGATGCCGCCTCGCTGGAGCCGGCCGCCCAACATCAGAAGATTGACTATCCGAAGCCGGATGGCGTCCTGACCTTCGACCGTCTCTCCTCGGTGTTCCTGTCGAACACCAACCACGAGGAAGATCAGCCGGTGCATCTGCAGGTCAGGGATATGGCGTTGCAGAAGAATTCGGAACATGACGTTTATGCCGGTCCATCGACGCGCTACTGTCCGGCCGGCGTCTATGAATGGGTCGAAAAAGACGGCAAGGAAACCTTTGTCATCAACGCCCAGAACTGCGTCCACTGCAAGACCTGCGACATCAAGGACCCGAACCAGAACATCAACTGGGTTCCCCCGCAGGGCGGCGAGGGACCGGTCTATCCGAATATGTGAGATGCGATGACGGAGATCGAACAAGGCGCCTGGACGATCCGCTCGGCCAGGGACGACGAACTGCCTCTGCTCGCTGCCATCGAGATCGATGCCTTCTGGGCTCTGCATGAGGCCGGCGCGGTCGCCTGCGAGCCGACGTCGCTGCCTCTCGACGTGTTGGAGCAATCCCTTGCGGAAGGCTTGCTGTTGGTTGCCGTCGACGATGAAGATCAGCCATTCGGCTTTCTGGCCGGCGTTATGAAAGATGGCTCGGTTCACATCGCCGAAGTCGATGTCGTCAGGCGTTGGCAGAAGCGAGGTGTGGGACGCCGGCTGATGGAGGCTGCGATTGAAGCGGCCAGGGCTCAAAATGCCGCAGGCGTCACTCTGACGACAGATCGGCAAGCGGCCTTCAACGCGCCGTTCTATACCTCGATGGGGTTTCGCATACTGAATGACGATGACAGGCCGGCCGTTCTCACGCAGATCCTTGAGAATGAGATTGCCCACGGTGCCGATCCGGCGAGGCGTGTGGCCATGGCGCTTCGATTTTGACTCTTGTTTCGTAAATTGCAGGGGCAAATAGAAAGAGCGGCGCAGCACTTGGCTGAACCGCTCCATATCTCCGCAAGATGCGATTCAGTGCTGAATGGCCTTCCGAGCGAGCAGGCCTGTGGAAAGGGCAACGCCGATGCCGGTCACGATTGCGGCTGCAATGCCGGCCATTCCGATTTCCTCACCGAGCAGAAAGCCGCCGCCGACCGTGGCAAGAACGGGGGTGATGGCGGTGAAGGCTGCGGCCTGCGTGCCGCCGAGAGCCTGGACGGCAAGACCATAGGCAAGCGTGGCGGCAAGGCCGGAGAGCAGTCCCTGGCTGACGATCTGCAGGCCGATTTCCGGCAGAGGCACCGAGGCAAGCGAGCTGCCGAAGATGGCGGCCAGTGCGACATGGATCAGGAACGACCAGACGGCGATGATGGCGCTCGACTGCACGGCGCTCAACCCGGAGCGGCGGAAGGCGTGGGTATAGGTTGCCCAGAGCAGGGCAGCAAGCGGCAGTAGCGTAAAGCCCTCCCAGGAAATCTGCACGCCATAGAGGCTGCGGGCAAGCAGGATGACGACGCCGGCGACGATGCCGCCAAGACCGAGCCAGCGCGTGATGTCGAGCCGTTCGCGGAACAAAGCCATACCGATCAGGGCTGCTGCCAGCGGCATGGAACCGCCGAGCAGAATGCCGGCCGATGATGCCGGCGTGAACTGGATGGCGAAGGTGGTGAGCTGGAAGAAGAGGGCGCCGGAGCCGCAGACCATCAGCGCCAGCAGCTTCAAAGGTACGTCCTTCGGCAGCAGGCCTGTTCGCCACCAGACGGGAGCCAGCACCAAGGCCGGCACGCCGTAGCGGATCAGGCCGAGATCGATGGTGCCCATCTGCGTTTCGGCTGTATGACGGGTGGCAAGAATCCAGTTTGCCCAGATCAGGACGGTCACGATGGCACCTGCATAGCCGACCATGGTGGGGGTTGCCTTGCGGGTGGAGAGAGACAAAGCGGTCATCGACATATCCTTTCCAACGATCCGGTTATCTTTCGAATGAAGAGAAGATAGCTCCGAAGGCCGAGGCATGTCCTTGCTAGTTATGGCTCAAAAATCATGCTATGAGCAATGATCTGCCAAAATTCAAGATTGAGTTTCCCGGAAATGCCAAAGCTGGATAAATTCGATATTGCGATCCTCAACTGCCTTCAGGAGGATGCGCGCGCCACCAATGTCGAGATTGCCGAGCGCGTAAATCTCTCGCCGTCTCCCTGCCTCAGGCGCATCCGCAATCTGGAAAAATCCGGGCTCTTGCGCGGCTACCGCGCAGATATCGACCGCAAGCAGGCCGGCCTCGGCCTCACGGTCTTCGTGGAACTCAAAGTCGGTCATCATTCAAAGGAGAATTCCGAGACGCAGCAGGCAGCATTGCTCGCCATTCCGGAAGTCGTCGCCTGTCATCTAATTTCGGGCACGGCCGATTTCCTGGCGGAAGTCGTGGTGGAGGATCTTGCGGCTTATGAAAAGGTGATGTCGGAAAAGCTGCTTGTTCTTCCCGGCGTGGTCGACCTGCGTTCGAACTTTGCAATCCGCACCATCAAAACCAATGGTGCGTTGAAGCTGCCAGTGCCGGAATAAATAAAAAAGGGGCCGTCGCTAGCCCCTTTACGATGAGAGCTTGATTATCTTCAAAGCATCGTGCCGCTGAGGATCAGCAATGCCATGGAGAAGTAGATCACAAGGCCCGTGACATCGACCAGCGTTGCAACAAACGGAGCCGATGCGCTGGCCGGATCGAGCCGCAGCTTCTGCAAGACGAATGGCAGCATCGAGCCGGCGAGCGAGCCGAAGGTGACGATGCCGATGAGGGCAGCGAAAACCGTAAGGGCGACCAGCTGCCAATGCGGGCCGTAGTCGAAGAGGCCGATATTTTGCCAGAGCACGATGCGGGCAAAGCCGACAAGGCCTAGGATCGCTCCGAGCACGATGCCCGTCGGCAGCTCGCGGAAGGCTACGCGCCACCAGTCCGAGAGCTTGAGTTCGCCGAGCGCCAGCGCCCGGATGATGAGCGATGTCGCCTGCGAGCCGGAATTGCCGCCCGAGCTCATGATCAGCGGGATGAAGAGCGTCAGCACGACAGCCTTCTCCAGCTCTCCTTCGAAATGCTGCATGGCGCTCGCGGTCAACATTTCGCCCAGGAAGAGGGCTGCAAGCCAGCCGGCGCGCTTGCGGATCATGCCGGCGAAGCTGATCTTCATATAGGGCTGGCCGAGGGCTTCCATACCGCCGAACTTCTGGGCGTCCTCAGTGGTATCGGCGATCATCGTATCGATGACGTCGTCGACCGTGACGATCCCGAGCATGTGGCCCTTATCGTCGACAACAGGAAGCGCCAGCAGATCGTGGCGGCGGATCAGGCGGGCGACGTCCTCCTGCTTCATCAGCGGCGGTGCCGTGACCGGCACACCCTTCTGGGCCACGGTCAGGATGCAGGCATCCGGCTCGCCTGTGATGAGACGGCGCAGCGTCACGACATGCAGCAGCACGTGCGTTTCGTCATCGAGCACATAGATGGCATAGACCGTTTCGCGGGAACGCTCGACCTGGCGAACGTGGTCGAGCGTCTGGGCCACGGTCCAGCTCGCGAAAACGCTGACAAATTCCGTCGTCATGATGCCGCCGGCCGTGCGCGGCGGATAGCCCATCAGGCTCTGAATCGCCTGCCTTGCATGCTCGTCGAACGTTGCGAAGAGACGGGCGCGCGTGTCGACATCCATTTCGAGCAGCACGTCGGCGACGCGGTCGTTTGACATGCCATGCAGCAGGCGTGCGGCATCCGCATTGCCCATGACTTCGAGAATGGCGGGTGCGTTGCGCAGTTCCGGCCGGTCGAGAATGCGCACGGCGCGCTCTTCCGGCATTTTGGCGAGAATGCGGGCAGCCTCTGCCACGTCTGTTGCGTTCAGAGCCTCGACACGTTCCGCGATGGTGACGGCGCGATTGTTATTGATGAATGCGCGAGCGGCATTGCCGGCCCGCATGGGAAAGCTGTTGATGTTCATTATAGCTCGCCTTTCCGGTCGATCCGCCGTCGTAGCGGATCGTGGCGAGCCGACAGGAGTCGGTTAGTGCACGAATGCTACTGACGGCAAAGGCAATCGACTACTACTGTCGCTAGGCATCGAAAGATGGCTCCGGTTAATCGGTATGGAAAACGCTGTTCCCCATGTGCGGAGAAGTCGCGCCGAAGGCATAAAAAGTCAAGAGGCGGACGTGCCTAAACGCTCGATCCTGCGATAAAAATTTGTTTAGGCGGCTGCAAATTTTTGCGATGCAACAAAACCTGGTGCCAATGCGTTAAAACAATGCGGCCGGACGACATTCGCCCGGCCTGATCTGTCGTGAATATTGGTACTCAGAAACCGGCCAGAACGACCTTTCCCTTCATCTTGCCGGTCTCGACGAGGGCATGCGCCTTCTTGAGATTGGCGGCGTTGATCGTGCCCGCGGTCTCCGTCAGGGTGGAGCGAATCTTGCCGGAATCGACGAGTTCGGCGATCTTCGTCAGCAGCTTGTGTTGCTCGATCATGTCGGCGGTGTTGTAGAGGGGGCGGGTGAACATCATCTCCCAATGGATCGATACCGCCTTCCACTTGAAGGGCACGACATCGAACGTCTTCGGATCGTCGATCAGGGCAAATCTGCCTTGCGGCGCGATAGCCTCGACAATAGAGCCGGTATGATCTGATGTGTTGGTTGTCGAGAAAACGAAGGCGGGTGCACCGATGCCGAGCGCCTCGATCTGCGGCGCTAGCGCCTTCGAATGATCGATGACGTGATGGGCTCCCAATTCCTTCACCCAAGCCTGCGTTTCCGGTCGCGATGCCGTGGCGATGATGGTGAGATTGGTCAGCGCGCGGGCGATCTGAATGGCGATCGATCCGACGCCGCCGGCCCCGCCGATGATGAGAATGGCATTAGTGGCGCCGGGTACGGGGTCCTGCACCTTCAGCCGGTCGAACAGCACCTCATAGGCTGTGATCGAGGTCAGCGGTAAAGCCGCAGCGGCCGGAAAATCCAGGCTTTTCGGTTTGGCGCCGACGATGCGCTCGTCGACCAGATGGAATTCAGCGTTAGAGCCGCCGCGATTGATGGCGCCCGCATAGAAGACTTCGTCTCCCGGCTTGAACATGGTGACCTCGGATCCGACCGCCCTGACGATGCCCGCGGCGTCCCAGCCAATGATCTTGTACTCCCCCTCGGGCGGGGCGACATTGGCGCGGACCTTGATATCGACCGGATTGACCGAAACCGCTTTCACTTCGACCAGCAGGTCACGGCCTTTTGCCTCGGGCGTCGGCAGCTCGATGTCGATCAGCGATGTCTCTGCGGAAATGGGTTGTGGCTGCTTGTAGGCGACTGCGCGCATGGGAGAAGCTCCTGGGTTGGTTGCACAGAGGCTAGATGCGCATTATCCTCAAAAGGCGCAAGAATGCACATTTTCTGTACGTAGATACAAAAAGGATACTGTCAAATGTCGGTTCCCCGCTCCAAGCTTGTCGGCAATTTTCCCGGATGCCCGGTCGAGGCGACGCTGAGCGTGCTCGACGGCAAATGGAAGGGCGTGATCCTGTTTCACCTGATGGATGGAACGCTGCGCTTCAACGAAATCCGCCGCAAGCTGCCATCGGTGACGCAGCGCATGCTGACAAAGCAATTGCGGGAATTGGAAGAATCCGGTCTGCTATCACGCACCGTCTTTCCGGTGGTGCCGCCGCGCGTCGATTATGCGCTGACGCCACTTGGCGCCAGCCTGGGGCCGATCATCAAGGCGATGGCCGTTTGGGGCGAGGAGAACGTATTTTGCCGCGATGGGCGCCAGCAGGTAGGCGCCCTTGGCATGTCATGCGCGCCCGGTGCGGCGCTCCAGGCCAACTGAAACGGCGAAGACGGCGAGGCCTCCAACCGAAAGCACCGCGCCGACATAGCCGGTCGCAGCCGCCGTAAAGCCCCAGGAGATCACCAGCCCGCCCAGCCAGGCGCCGAGCGCATTGGCGATGTTGAAGGCGGAGTGATTGGAGGCGGCGGCCAGCGTCTGCGCATCCGCGGCCACATCCATCAGCCGCGTCTGCACGGCCGGGCAGGCTGCAAAGCCGCAGCCGATCAGGAAGACGCAGATGCAGAGCATGATGGGATTGGCTGCCGTCAGCGAGAAGAGCGTCATGATGACGATATTGAAGATCATCATGCCGCCGATCGTGCCCTTGATCGAGATGTCGCCGAGGCGCGAACCGACGATGTTACCGACATTCATGCCGATGCCGAAGAGAGCCAGCACGACCGGCACCATGGCGGTACCGAGGCCGGCGACCTCGGTCGTCGTCGTCGCGACATAGCTGAAGATCGAGAACATGCCGCCGAAGCCGACGGCAGCGACGCCGAGCGAAAGCCAGACCTGGATGCGTTTCAGCGCACCGAGTTCACGGGCGATGCTGGCGCCTTCCTCGACCCTATCCTTGGGAAGGAAGAGGGCGATCAGCAGCATGGTGGCGAGGCCGATGGCGCCGACCATCATGAAGGCTGCGCGCCAATTCAGAAGCTGTCCGAGGAAGGTGGCGATCGGCGTGCCGATCAGCGTCGCGATCGTTAGGCCAAGCATGACCTGGCCGACGGCGCGCACGCGGCGATGCACCGGCACCATCGAGGCGGCAACGAGTGCCGCGACGCCGAAATAGGCGCCATGCGGCAGGCCGGTGATGAAGCGAAGCGCCGTGAAGCTTTCGAAGGTCGGCGCAAAGGCGCTGGAAATATTGCCGGCGGCAAAGATCGCCATCATCAAGAGGAGCAGCGTGCGGCGCGCCATCTTGGCGGCAAGCACGGCAATGATGGGCGCACCGACGACGACGCCGAGCGCATAGGCGCTGATGACATGGCCCGCTTCCGGGGTTGTAACGCCAAAGGTGTCGGCGACATTCGGAAGGAGTCCCATGATGACGAATTCACCCGTGCCGATACCGAAGCTGCCGACGGCCAACGCCAAAGTCACCAGCGCGATCGCGGTGCGCGACGGCGCTTCCAGGGCGGTTTGGGTGTCGAGGGCCTCGACGGCAATATCGCTCACGAAAACTCCTTGGGCGACATACGAAGATCACATGCCGCGAATCAGACGGTAAACTCCGGTTATGCGGCGTTCAGTGCATCAAACTGGAATATGGGACTGGCGAGGCACGGACATGCCTCGTTGATACTATCAATGACCGAGGCGCATCTGTCGCGTGCGTTTTTTGCAGTGCAGCATGTCGGATCGCGCATAAGTATGCTGCAGTCGATATCGGCGAAACGGCTATAACGCTTGAAATCGTTCCATCCAAAACCATCTGAGAAGAAGCGCACGGGCCTCGGCCCCTGATACAGTTTGCGGAAAGACCGAGAGCCCCCAATGAAGTTGATCGGCTTTTTCAATCGCGATGGCGGAACGTTCCGCACGACTGACATGGCTGCCTATGAAAAGAAAGCGGAACAGGTTTTCCGCGACGCCGGTCATGATTTCGAGGCTGTGGTCGTGGAGGGGCGCAACATCGTGTCGGCAATGGAGCGTGCTGCACGCCGCGACGACATTGACGGGATTGTCGCGGGTGGCGGCGATGGCACCATTTCGGCGGCCGCCGCCATTGCCTGGAAAAACGGCGTCGCTCTCGGCGTCATTCCGGCCGGTACCATGAACCTCTTCGCCCGCTCGTTGCGGCTACCGCTCGACATCTGGCAGACGCTGAACGTTCTTGCGACGGGTGAGGTCGACAATGTCGATATCGGTAGCGCCAACGGTCGCGCTTTCATTCATCAGTTTTCAGCGGGCTTGCATGCGCGCATGGTCCGCTATCGCAATGGCTATACTTATCGCTCGCGCATCGGAAAGATGTCGGCCAGCACGCGCGCGGCATTCGGCGTCATCGCCAATCCGCCGGAATTCGACGTCGACTTCGAGGCCGGCGGCATTCGCGAGCGCAGGCATGTTTCGGCAATCTCCGTCTCCAACAATCCCTTCGGCGCAAATGCGCTGCTGTATGCCGATAGCCTGCGCAGCGGTGAGCTGGGCTTCTACATGGCTAAGCCGCTGCGACCACTCGGCGTCGCCCGTCTTGCCATCGACATGCTGCGCGGCCGGGTTCGCGAGAATGCCGATGTCATGGTCATGCACGCGCCGGAAGTGCATCTGCATTTCCCGAAGCTGCGCCAGCTTGCCAACTGCGTCATGGATGGCGAGTTGCTGCCTCTCGAGCGCGACGTGACGCTCAAGGTGCATCCCGGCGAGCTCAAGGTGATGGTCCGAGAGGGGACGGCCGCCAGCGTTGCGCGCGAGGGCGCAGTCGACAGCGTCGCCATCTGATGGATTCAGAGGCGGGGTAGGTAGGCCCTGTAATCGAAATCGGAAACCGTGCGCAGGTGGCTGAGCGCTTCCTTATGCTTCGTCTCGCCATAGAGCTTCTGATACCGCTCGCCGAAAATGTCGGCGATGAAGGCTGAGGCTCGGAAGCGTTCGACGGCCGTCAGGAAATCATGCGTCAGCTTGGGCGCATCGGCCGGCACGTAAGCCGGCGTCGTCTCCTCACCGGGATCGAGGTCGTTCTCAAGGCCCAGCAACATACCGCCCAGAATCGCCGCCAGCATCAGATACGGATTGGCATCGGCGCCGGCGACGCGGTGCTCGATGCGCGCACCCGGCCCGTCCTTTTCGGGGATGCGCACGGCCGTTCCGCGGTGGCCGAAGCCCCAGGTGAGATCGACCGGGGCAAACGAGCCCGGCTGGAAGCGGCGGTAGGAATTGGCATAGGGTGCAAAGATCAGCTGCGCATCCTGCAAGGTCTGTAGCAGCCCTGCGCAGATCGACTTCAGTCTCTTCGGCTCACAGCCCGCAGCATCAAGGACATTGCGCCCTTGAGCGTCGATGATACTGGCATGCACATGCAGCCCTGAGCCGGCATGATCGGTATAGGGCTTGGCCATGCAGGTCGATTTCAGGCCATGCTTGCGGGCGGCTTGCTCGGCCACACGTTTCAGCATGATGCAGTCATCCGCGGCCGCCAGCGCGTCCGGGCGATGCAGCAGGTTGACTTCGAACTGGCCAGGGCCGAATTCCGCCGTCGTTGCGTCTGCCGGCAGGCCCTGCGCCCGCGCGTAGGCGCGCAGCGTTTCGAGATAATCGTCAAGGAGATCGACGGCATCCATGTCGTAGAGCTGAAAGCCGTTGGGCTCGCCCTGATAGGTCAGGGCAGCCGGTGGCGAGGGGATGCCTCTGTCGCGCCAGTCTCCGGCAAGCAGATAGAATTCCAACTCGGTCGCGATGACGGGTGTCAGGCCGAGCGTCTTGTAGCGATCGACCACGGCCGAAAGAATGGCACGCGGGTCCTGGAAGCTCGGGCTGCCGTCGAGCTCGTGCATGGTGGCGAGCACCTGCTTCGATCCCGCTGGCGCCCAGGGCATGTCGGCGAGCGTTCGCTGATCGGCGACACAGGTCCCATCGGGATCTCCAATCGTCAGCGACAGGCCGGTGATGTCGTCATTGTCGTCACCCCAGATATCGAGCGATTGCGTCGAGGTCGGCAGCCGCACGGCGTCGGACCAAACCTTCTTTTCGGCTGAAATCGGGATCTGCTTGCCGCGCAGCCGGCCGTTCATGTCCGAGATCAGCACCTCGATGCGCGCGTTACCTTCGGTTGCGTTGTCGGCCGCCATGCTCTTGTAAATCCCCCATGCTCACGGCATGGTCGTAAACCAAGATAGCTTGCAGTCAAGTCCGGCTGCGTTGCGCTCCGGTGCTTAGCCCCTCACCCTAGCCCTCTCCCCGCACATGCGGGGAGAGGGAACTCTCCGGTGCTCAGCTGTGCTCAAAGCGGCATGGGGCAGGATAACCCCCTCTCCCCGTTCGACGGGGAGAGGGCTGGGGTGAGGGGCCATGCACAGAGTCGCGGCGCTCAAGGATTTGCCTGACAGGCACCAATCGCAATGAGGTGAGTTTCAACCATGTCCGATACGTCCAGCCGCTCCAATCTCGCCGCCCTCGATGCCGCCCATCACCTCCATCCTTTTGCCGATATGCGCAAGCTCAATGCCGAGGGTGCCCGCGTCATCCAGCGCGGCGAGGGCGTCTATATTTTCGATGCGGAGGGACGGAAGTATCTGGATGGCTTTGCCGGCCTCTGGTGCGTCAACATCGGCTATGGCCGCACAGAGATTGCCGACGCAGTTGCCAGGCAGATGAACGAGCTGCCCTACTACAACACCTTCTTCGGCACCACGACCACGCCGGCGACGCTTCTCGCCGAAAAGGTCTGCGCCCATGCGGGGCCGCAGTTCAACCATGTCTTCTTCACCAATTCCGGCTCCGAGGCCAACGATACCTGGTTTCGCATGGCGAGGGTTTACTGGGGCGCCGTGGGCAAGCCGACGAAGAAGACCATCATCGCCCGCAAGAACGGCTATCACGGCTCGACGGTCGCCGGCGCCAGCATGGGCGGCATGAAATACATGCACGAGCAGGGCGATCTGCCGATCCCTGGCGTCGTCCATATCGGCCAACCCTATTGGTATGCCGAGGGTGGCGATCTCTCGCCGGGGGAATTTGGTCTCAAGGTCGCTCGCGAACTCGAAGCCAAGATCGACGAGCTGGGTGAAGACAATGTCGCAGCCTTTGTCGCCGAGCCGGTGCAGGGTGCCGGTGGCGTCATCATTCCGCCGTCGACCTATTGGCCCGAGATCGCGCGCATCTGCAAGGCGAGGAACATCCTGCTCGTCTGCGACGAGGTGATCTGCGGCTTCGGCCGCCTCGGCGCATGGTTCGGCCATCAGCATTTCGGAGTCGAGCCGGATCTGGCCCCGATCGCCAAGGGACTGTCGTCAGGCTATCTGCCGATCGGTGGCGTACTCGTCAGCGATCGTATCGCCGATGTGCTGATCAATGAAGTCGGCGAATTCAATCACGGCTTCACCTATTCAGGCCACCCGGTCTGCGCGGCCGCCGCCCTTGAAAACCTCCGGATCATCGAGGAGGAAGGGCTGGTCGAGCGCGTGCGCGACGATATCGGCCCTTACTTCGCCAAGGCTTGGGGCAGCCTTGCCGATCATGACATGGTCGGCGAAGCCGTCAGTATCGGCTTGATGGGCGGCCTGCAACTCGCCGCCGATAAATCCACGCGTCGGCGTTTCGAGAAGCCGGATGCAATCGGATCAGCCGTGCGCAATCATGCGCTCGCCAACGGCCTGGTCCTGCGCGCCACCGGCGACCGCATGCTGGCCTCGCCGCCGCTCGTCATCAGCCATGAGGAAGTAGATACCATGGTACGGATCGCGCGTGACGCGCTCGATGCCGTCTGGGCGGAAAGGAAATCGTAGTCAGGGCTTGGGTTTCGGCACGTCCCACTTGCCCGCCTTGTGAAGGGCAAGCGTCAGTGCCGCAACGTGGATGACCTGGATCATCTTGCCTTCCAGCACCAGTTCTATCGCCTGGCGGATCGGCATGCGGATCAGGCGGATGCGCTCGGTCGGGTCGTCCGCCGGCCTGCTTGCAAGCTCGACATTGCGGGCAATGACGATATGCGAGTGGTTGTTATGCGTGGCCGGATTGGGCGCGAGCTTGCCGACATAATCCCATTCGGCGGATGAAAGGCCGGTTTCCTCGCGCAGCTCGCGCGCGGCCGCTTCGACCGGACTTGCATCATTCGCATCCACGGCTCCGCCAGGGAGCTCGAGCGCTACGACGCCGAGACCGTGACGATACTGCTGAACGAGATAGATATGATCCTCGGCATCGAGCGCGATGATCCCGACCCAATCGGGATATTCCAGCACGTAGTAGGGCGCGATCTCCACACCCTCCGCCGTCACGCAGTTATCCGCACGAACCTTCAGCCAGCGATCATGAACAAGGCGTGTCGAGCTTGTTGTCCGCCATGGTGGCAGGTCTGCCGTGTCCGATAGCTGGCTGTTGATGTCGTCTTTCGAGCTCATGCGCGGCTCAGCTCCTGTTGCCGATAGGCGCGGGCCTAAGCACGATAGGCTAGGCGTCCTGATGATCGCGATCGAAGATCTTGCGCACGATATAGTTCGGCGAGAGATCGTCGCGATAATAGATACGGGCGATCATTTCGGCGAGAATGCCTGTCGTGATCATCTGTACCGACGACAGGAGCAGCACGACGCCGACCATCAGCAGCGGACGGCTGCCGATATCGTCGCCGAAGATGAACTTGTCGATGAAGAGCCACAGCAGGATGATGCCGGCAAGCGCGCCGAGGCCGAGGCCGAGTGAGCCGAAGAAGTGCCCCGGCCGCGCCTTGTAGCGCATGAAGAACATCACCGACAGCAGATCGAGGATGACGCGGAAGGTGCGCGAAATCCCGTATTTCGATGTGCCGTGCTGGCGGGCATGGTGGGTGACCGGCACTTCGCCGATGCGCGAGCTCGGCACGACGCCGGCAACCCAGGCGGGGATGAAGCGGTGCATTTCGCCCATCAGCTTCACCTGCTTGATGATGGAGGCGCGATAGATCTTCAGGCTACAGCCATAGTCGTGCAGCTTGACGCCGGTGATGCGGCCGATCAGATAGTTGGCGCACCAGGAGGGGATCTTGCGCAGCAGGAGGCCGTCCTGGCGGTTCTTGCGCCAGCCGACGAGCAGATCGAGCTGCCGCCGCTCCAGTTCGTCGACCATCGAAGGGATATCCTTCGGATCATTCTGCAGGTCTCCGTCCATGGTGGCGATCAAGCGGCCGTTGGCCGCATCGATACCGGCCTGCATGGCCGCGGTTTGCCCGAAATTGCGCTGAAGCTCGACGATGCGCAGCGTCAGTCCCTCTTGCGAAAGTGACCGGCGGGCATTGACGAGTGTCGCGTCCGTGCTGCCGTCATCGACCAGGATCAGTTCCCAGGATTTGGCAAATCCGCTCATGGCGGCGCAAATACGCTCGATGAGCGGTCCAACACTTTCTTCCTCGTTGAAGACGGGCACGACCAGCGAAAGCTCGAGAGGGCTTTCCGGATCGGCCTGGGGGAGGGTCGACTCTGCCGTTGTCTGCAACACTTCTTTCTCCTAAAAGACCGGCAGTACTTGCCGGACGAAACGAGCGAAAAGTCCGGTTTCAGCCTTCCGCTCGCATTTGGGTGCCCTAACTACATGAAGACTCCGACGGTTGCCAGCCGACAGAATTGGTTTATTCGCAACCGAATGACACTGCTGACGCTCGCAGTCGTCCTTACCTATGCGGCCTTCATCGAATGGTTTTGGGGCTGGACCTCGATCCTGGCGCAATGGGGCAAGGTCGGCGCCTGGCCTATCCTTCTCGCTCTCGCGCTCCTGACGAGCACCTATTTCCTGCGCACCTGGCGCATCTACGATTACTTCCCGAAGGAAACCTCGGGCCATTTTGCGGCGCTATTCCGTGTGACGCAGGTCCATAATCTGCTGAATATCATGATGCCCTTCCGAACGGGGGAAACCAGCTTCCCGGTGCTGATGCGCTCCGAATTCGGCATTCCTCTGGCGCGGGGAACTTCGGCGCTATTCGTCATGCGGCTGCTCGACCTGCATGCGCTGCTGGCCGCAGCCGGCTTCGGCCTTGCGCTTGCTTCGCCCTATCATGTCTTGGCCTGGATCGTATGGGCGCTTTTCCTTCTGCTGCCGGTCGTAGGCTTTGCCTCCCGCCGGCCGCTGATCCGCCTTGCCGCCCGCGCCCTGCCAAAGAAGGCGCAAGGGCTGGTGCATGAGCTGGAGCGCGGCCTGCCGATTGATGCCAGCGCCTTTGCGCGCGCCTGGCTGACGACTATCGTCAACTGGCTCGTCAAGGTCGTGGTGCTCGCTTGGGCGCTTGGCCTCATGAACGTCACGCCGCTTTCCGCAAGCTTCGGCGGCGCTCTCGGCGGCGAATTATCATCAGTCCTGCCCGTGCATGCGCCCGGAGGCGTCGGCACCTATCCGGCCGGGATCACCGCCGGCGCCATGGCTTTTGGTGCTTCGAGCGCCAAGGAGGCAATCGAAAATCTCGCACAGGCGAGCATCAACGCTCACCTGCTGATCGTGGTTTCTGCGTTGACGGGGACTGCGATCGGATTGCTGATCTCGCGCAAACGCGTACCCGTGGCTTAAAAATCGCAGCATCTTTAGTGCCGGATCTGATCGCCGAGCTCGGCCAATCGCTTGCGCAGGAATGCCTGCTCCGGCGCCTGCTGGCATAGCGAAAGCGCTGTTTGATAGGATTGTCGCGCCTCATCCGTCCGGCCAAGCTGGCGCAGAAAATCGGCCTTTGCGGCGTGGGTGAGGTGATATCGCGCCATCCGTTCCTCTTGCAGCAGCCCATCGACGATGGAAAGCGCTGCCACCGGACCATCGCACATGGAGACTGCCACCGCCCGATTAAGCTCGATCACAGGGGAGGGGCTCGCCGTCAGCAGCAGATCATAGAGCATCACCAGCTTTCGCCAGTCGGTATCCTCTGCGGTCTTGGCGCGAGCATGTTCCGCGGCGATCGCCGCCTGCAGTGCATAGCTGCCGACGCTATCTGCCGCCATCGCTCTTGCTGACAGCGCCAAACCTTCGCGGATCTGACCATGATCCCACAGCGCACGATCCTGATCGACGAGCAGAACGAGATCGCCGGAGGTATCGGTGCGGGCATGCCGCCGCGAATCCTGCAGCAGCATGATGGCCAGCAGCCCCTCGACTTCCGAATCCGGCAATAGCTGCAGCAACAGCCTGCCGAGTCGTATGGCCTCCGCGGCCAGATCGGCGCGCACGATCGCAGAGCCGGAGGATGCCGAATAGCCCTCGTTGAAGACGAGGTAGATGACATGCAGCACCTGCGCCAGAAGCTCCGGCAGTTCGGCCTTGCCGGGTACCTCATAGGGAATATGTTCGGTGCGGATGCGGTTCTTGGCGCGGACGATGCGTTGGGCAACGGTTGGAGCCGGAATCAGAAAGGCATGGGCAATCTCTTCCGTCGTCAGGCCGCAGACCTCCCGCAAGGCCATCGCCATCCGCGCCTCGGCAGGAATAAGTGGGTGACAGCAGGTGAAGATCAGTCGCAGCATGTCGTCCTCGATCTCCTCGCTTCGCGATGTCTCCATTATCTCGCCCTCCGGATAGAGGCTGTCGGCGATATCGAGCTGGGCCGCATCGAAACGCGAGCGCCGCCTTATATTGTCGATGGCGCGAAAACGTCCGGCGGAGACGAGCCAGGCATAGGGATTGGCCGGGATGGTCTCCTCCGTCCATTGCTGCGACGCTGCTGCAAAGGCATCATGAAGGGCTTCCTCCGCTCGGTCGAAATCGCCAAGCAGACGGATCAGCGTTGCCAGCACGCGGCGCGAGTGGCTGCGATAGATGCCTTCAATGATTCGGTTCAGCGACACGGCGTCAGCCTTCCTCCGCCAGGTCTCCCCGAAGGGTCAAGATACGAACCGGACGGATTTCGACGGCGCCATAGCGCGCCGAGGGAATGCGTTTGGCGATATCGACAGCGCCATCGAGGTCAGCGGCTTCGATGAGATAGAAGCCGGCCAGGTGCTCCTTGGTCTCAGCGAAGGGGCCGTCCGTGACTGAAAATCCGTCGCCGCCGTTCGGCCGGATGATGATCGATTTGTCTCGGAGCGCCAGTGCATCGGAAACGATCATGGTGCCGTCCCGCCGCAAGCCCTCGTCGAAGACGAAGTGCTCGCCGATCAAATGGTTCATCTCGTTCGGCGTCAATCTTCCGTCGACATCCACGGATGTGTAGATCAGGCATAGAAACCGCATGTCTTCTCCTCTCGCTGCTATTCGTTCGGAAAGCGGATGTCGAAGGCGGCGCGAACTTCGATCATGCCGTAGCGGGCAACGGGGAAGGTGGCGGCGATCGCGGTCGCTTCCTCCATATCCCGGGCCTCGATCAGCACGAAGCCGCCGAGGTGTTCCTTGATCTCCGCGAACGGGCCGTCGGTAACGGCGGTTTCGCCCTGGCGCACGCGAACTGTTTTCGCGGTCTCCGGTTCGCACAGGGCATTGGCGACGATGAGGTGGCCGCTCTCGCGCAGCCGGTTGTCGTTATCGACCGAATCCTGGGTCAGCTTTCGCCCCTCCTGTTCGGAAATCTTGGCGATCTCGGATGTCTCGAACCAGACCTGGCAAAGATATTTCATCGTAACCTCCTCAAGCATCCGGGCCGAAGTTATGGATTGGCCGCACCTCGATCGCGCCGAGCTTGGCGAGCGGAATGCCGGCGGCGACGCGGATCGCATCGTTCAGGTCCTTCGCCTCGATCAGGATGAAGCCGCCAAGATACTCCTTGGTCTCGATGAAAGGCCCATCTGTCACCGACGTCTCGCCATTGCGGACCCGCACTGTCACCGCAGACTTCGGCGATTGCAGCGCTTCGGCATGGATCATATTGCCGCTCGCCGTCAGGTCGCGGTCATAGCCGAGCGAATACGAATCGAGCTTATGCTTTTCATCCTTGGACATGACGTCGAGCGTCGTGCCATCGAACCAGACCTGGCAGAGATATTTCATCGCAGCGTCTCCTCTCTCAATTTGCTGACAGCCATAGACGAGCGGCTGCCAAACAAATCGACATCCTGATCCGCAACATGACAAAAATTTTCGGTGCTGTCGAAAAAGCCTAAGCCCGGTCGACCAGTTCCGTCATCTCAAAAAAGGAGAAACGGACATGTACAATCTTGAAGCAGCCCTCATCTACCACTGGCAGAAGAAGACCCTGTCGGACGAAGAGATCTTTCAAATGTCAAATCCCGGCGAAGTGATCGCTCGCACGGCGATCGGATTTGCCATTTTTGCCGGGATGATCCTTGGTCTGAATTTGTGGGCAGTCCCAAACGACCAACGGCCGCAAGTCGCGGCCGCTTACCAGGTGCAATCGGTGTCGGCAGAAAAGCAATAGGGTGAAGCCCAGTTGCCTTGCTGGCTCGTGGCTTACTGAAATGCCGTTTCGAAGAAGCTGCGGAGCTTGCGCGAATGCAGCGCTTCCGGCGGCATGGCGGCCAGTTTCTGGATCGCGCGGATGCCGATCTGCAGATGCTGGTTCACTTGGGTACGATAGAAGGCCGTCGCCATGCCCGGCAGCTTCAACTCGCCATGTAGCGGCTTGTCCGAAACGCAGAGCAGCGTGCCGTAGGGAACGCGGAAGCGGAAGCCGTTGGCGGCAATGGTTGCCGATTCCATATCGAGCGCGACTGCGCGGGCCTGGGACAGGCGCTTGACAGGGCCGGCCTGATCGCGCAGTTCCCAGTTGCGGTTGTCGATGGTGCCGACCGTGCCGGTGCGCATGATGCGCTTTAGTTCGAAGCCCTCATAGCCGGTGATCTCGGCAACCGCGGCCTCAAGCGCGACCTGCACTTCGGCGAGCGCCGGAATCGGCACCCAGACCGGCAGGTCGTCGTCAAGAACATGGTCTTCGCGCATGTACGCATGGGCAAGCACATAGTCGCCGAGCCGCTGACTGTTGCGCAGGCCGGCGCAATGGCCAAGCATCAGCCAGGCATGCGGACGCAGCACGGCAACGTGGTCGGTGATCGTCTTGGCGTTGGATGGGCCGACGCCGATATTGATCATGGTGATCCCGGCATGGCCCTTCTTCTTCAGATGGTAGGCCGGCATCTGCGGCAGCCGCGGCGCGGTCACATCGCCCTCGGGTTGGCTGGAACCAGCCTTCGTGATGATGTTGCCCGGTTCGACGAACTCGGTATAGCCATCGCCGCCGCTCGCCATCAGGTCGCGCGCCCATTTGCAGAACTCATCGATATAGAACTGATAGTTCGTGAACAGCACGAAATTCTGGAAGTGCGCCGCACTGGTCGCCGTGTAGTGGACGAGGCGGGCTAGCGAATAATCGATGCGCTGCGCAGTAAACGGCGCAAGCGGCGAAGGCTCGCCTGGCGGCGGGATATATTCGCCGTTGGCGATTTCGTCGTCCGTGGTGTTCAAATCCGGTGTGTCGAAGAGGTCGCGCAGCGGAATGTCTTCGAAAATACTGGCGGTTGCTTCGACGTGAGCGCCTTCGCCGAAGGCGAAATGAATCGGGATGGGCGTCGTCGATTCCGACACGACCACCGGAACATTGTGGCTGCGCATCAGGAGCGTCAGCTGCTCCTTGAGATAATGCTTGAAGAGCTGCGGGCGGGTGATCGTCGTCGTATAGACGCCGGGCGCGGTGACATGGCCGTAGGAGAGGCGCGAATCGACATGGCCGAAGCTCGTCGTCTCAATGCTGACCTGCGGGTAGAAAGCGCGATAGCGCGCTGTGATCGGCGCGCCTTTGGCGAGCTTGGTGAAATTGTCGATCAGGAACGCGGTGTTGCGATCGTAAAGTTCCGTCAACGCTTCCACGGCCTTGCCCGGATCATCGAAGGTCCTCGGCTGGAACGGGCTGGGAGAAGAAATGTCGAGGGGTGAAAAGGGAGAGATTCTGTTGCTCATGCGCCATTATAGAGTGTCGTTGGTTACAAGCAAACGACGTTGCAACAGGCGGCCCGGATTCTCGCAGCTATTTTTAGAGCCGCCCACTGGCCGGCGCGAGGATTACGCGCAGACGTTTGTTATTGTACCGTCGTGCAGTAAGGCGCGCCGGTCTGCACGCAGGTGAAGCTTGCGCCGAAATGCGATTGTGCGCCGCTGCGGCCGGCGTGTTCGACCGCAACCGAGAAGCTGAATGCGAAGACGGCAGCAAACAGCATGATAACAACGAAGCGCCGTGCGATGATGATCGAATCCATATTCCTGGCCTACCCGTGCCCTATACCGGACACTGTTTTGCCATGGTCAGGCTGAACAGGTGCTGAGATACCGGTTCATCCGGCGTTCAGAAATATTACCAGTTTCGAATGGTCGCCGGCCTCTCCTCGCAGGCAAATAACAAGAGCCCCGCCGACGTCAGGCGGCAGCCACGTCGAGTGCTTTCTGGGACAGGCAGGTGCTGTTTTAGAGCTTCGTCCAGGTCTGTGATTTGCAAAATACCTTCAGCACGCAGCCCTGCATCTTGATCTTGTTGCCGCTGACCGTGCCGGAGCCGCTATAGGTTTTGTCTTCGGAGGGGTCGGTAAGCTCGCCCGTATAGCTGTTACCTGTGCCCTGCATCTTGCCGATCTGCTTGCCGGCATATTTGCCTGTCTTCAGGGTCACGCAATAACTGTCGCCGCAGGGAGCGATGGCAGCCGTGTCGCCAGCAACCGTTTTCCAATTGCCGACGATCGGCTCTTCGGCAAGAGCGGCACTCGCACTCATCAGCAATGCGATCGCAAGAACGGTAGTGCGGATCATGGTGTCATTCCTCCCCCAAGGCGCATCCGGTTCTGTGACCGGGAATGCTGTAAGATTATCTAACGCGAACGTAAAGGTAAATATGGTTTTCGGAGCTCAAATACCCGTTTCGGCGGGTATCCGAACGCCGTCGAAACACGACATCGAATTCAACTGCGCTCTTTTTGTGGTGAAGAAAGAGTTTAAATCCAAATCTTAACGGGAGGTTAAACTCGCCCGAAAATCCTTAATTTGCAAGGGAAGCGATGTTTAACAAAATCCCAAGTTTACCAAGCATTTGCACTTTGTTTGCATCGAATTAATCATGCATTTTAGGCGTTTTTTGAAAGCCGTCTGCGATAGTGAAGCCATCAAACGAGCGGGGCAAACCCGCCGGCCGGAAGAACCGGAAAGCCGCGAATGACGGCAAGGTTCGGACGGAAAACAGGGCAGATACGAACAGAAGTCAAACAGGGATAATTGCAATGGCACGCTTTGAAACGCCGATGTCTGGAAATGCCATGATGGGTGGTAACAGCGCCGATGCCCTTTGCGAACTGGGCGTGAACTACGCGACCGGCAGGGGCTGCAATGCGGACCTCGTTGCCGCCCACAAATGGTTGAATATCGCCGCCATCCGTGGCAGCGAGCGCGCCGCCGAGCTTCGCGCCGACGTGGCCGCGACCTTGACCAAGATGCAGCTCGCAGCAGCGCTGCGCGCCGCCCGCGAATGGATGACCACGCACTGACGCATGCCGCAAACGATTCGACGTACTGACTGATCTCGAAGGAGGGGATGTCGGCGATCGATGGGAGGCGAACGCCGAAATGATGAAAACCGCGACCAGCCGGAACAAGGCAGGCGCGGTTTCGTCGTTTTGAGCTTAACCGATCGCCTTCAACACTTTGGGCAGCGCTTCGGCAAGCAGCTCCAGATCTTGCTTCGGGCCGACGCTGACGCGGATGCAGCGGTTGAGGGGCGCAACCCCCGGCATACGGATGAAGACGCCGTGCTGGATCAGCCCATCGACGATGGCGCGGGCATAGGTGCCGTCGCGGCCGCAATCGATGGCAACGAAATTGGTGGCGGAGGCGAGAGGCAGCAGCCCGTTGACGCGGGCGATCGTGCCGATCTCCTCGCGCGCAGCCCGGATCTTGCCGATTACTTCGGCAAGATAGGCCTGATCCTTCAGCGCGGCGAGCGCCGCTACAGTCGCGAGCCTGTTCATGCCGAAATGATTGCGGATCTTGTCGAAGGCCAGCACGGTCTCCGGTGCGCCGATGACATAACCGACGCGGGCGCCGGCAAGGCCATAGGCCTTGGAGAAGGTGCGGGTGCGCAAGACATTCGGCAGGTCGATCAGGGCCGAGATATCAGGAAGCGAGCTGGCAGGCCCCGTTTCGCTATAGGCTTCGTCGAGGATCAGCAGGCAGTTTTCCGGCAATGCACGGGCAAAGGCGACGATCTTGTCGGCATCCCACCAGCTTCCCATCGGATTGTCGGGATTGGCGAAATAGACGAGCGGCGCATTCTCGCGCTTCACCGCTTCGAGCAATCCATCGAGGTCCTCGCGATCATTGACGTAGGGCATAGTAACGAGGCGGCCGCCGAAGCCGGCGACATGGAAATTGAAGGTCGGATAGCCGCCAAGCGAGGTGACGACGGGCGTACCCGGTTCGATCACCATACGCGCGATCAGGCCAAGCAGGCTGTCGATCCCTTCGCCGACGGCGATATTGGCGGATTGAACGCCAAGATGCGCCGCAAGCGCCTGCTTCAGCTCGAAATTCTCCGGATCGTTATACATCCAGATATCGCCGGCCCGCTCTCGCATGGCCGCGATGACCGAGGGCGCCGGCCCAAAGCCGTTCTCATTGGCGCCGATACGGGCCTTGACCGTCAGCCCGCGCTGACGCTCCAGCGCTTCTGGGCCGACGAAAGGAACGGTGGAGGGAAGGGCGCTGATCAGCGGCGTGAAGCGCGAGAAGGCGGACATGCTGGCTTTGTTTCCCGAATTCGGTTGCTGGGTGCGGCAGAATAGGCGCTTGGCGGGTGGTTGCAAGAGCGGAAAGATGCGGCCTTCGGATCGCGTCGCCGCACTCATTGAAAATCCATATCAGTTGCCATTAAAGGGAGTCTCGGTCATCGCGATAGCATCGATCAATGAGGCGCTGATGGATAAGCTCGCAATAGCGTTCCTTGCATCAAACAATGGAACCTCATTTCGGACGGTCAACGAAGCCATCCGAGCGAACACAGTGAATGCTGCCGCTGTCGTGCTGGTTAGCAATAGGGCGTCGTCCGCAGCACTAGCCTATGCTGAGGCCAACGGTATTCCCTCGTTTCATATTCCGACCAAGGACAGGGAAGCTGAGGCGGACAAACAGCTTCGCGACACGCTTGTCGCCTATGGAGCTGAACTCGTTATCTTATCCGGCTATCTAAAGAAACTTGGCCCGCTTACGCTAGCCGCGTTTGATGGGCGAATATTGAATGTTCATCCGGGGCTGCTACCCAAATACGGCGGATTGGGGATGTACGGGCGAAGAGTTCACCAAGCCGTGCTCGATAATCGCGAGACTGAAACAGGCGCAACGATCCACCTCGTAGATGGAGAGTATGACCACGGAAGAACTGTGGCCACAACGACCGTTCAGATCCATCCCGACGATAGCGTACTTTCGCTGGAACAACGGGTCATGGTTGCAGAGGGCGATCTTTTCACCGATCTCATCCGCCGCATATCAATAGGCGGACTGCGCCTGCCGTTATGAAATGAGACGTTCGCAAAAGGCCGAACGCAGTCGCCGGACACACTCCCAGGATCGACGGCTGCGTGTTCACTCTAATGCACCGTCGAAGTCGGAGCGGCAGCAGCTTTTGGGCTGCCACCGATTCCGGTTACAAACCTGCCTCAGCCATCCAGAGTTCAGCATCCGCACCGCCCGGAATTCGCAGCGGGGCGGATGGATCGGTGGCTGCCCGCCACACTGCCTTCGCCACGTCGGGCGCGTGGGTTACTGGACCGGTATCGTCCTGCACATTCTTGACGAATTGCTGAATTAGCGGCGCATAATCAGGATCGTCCAGACCACGCAAATGTGGACGCGCATTCTCCCCAAAGCGAGTTTCCGGCGACCGGCCTGGTAGGACAATATGCACCCGCACGCCAAACGGCTCCATCTCTACCGCCAAGGACTCGGTGAAGGCGTTCACCGCTGCCTTGCTCGCCCGGTAGATCCCAATTACCGGTAGAGTCTTGACCGTCACCGTAGAGGTGACGTTGACGATGACTCCGGCCCGACGTTGACGCATCTGGGGCAATACGGCCTGAACCATCGCCAATGTGCCGATCGTATTTGTCTGGAACAGCGACTGCACCGTCTCCGGCGCAGTCAGCTCGATCGGTGAGGGCGCTCCGAAACCGGCATTGTTGACCAATACGTCTATCGGACCGGCGGCCTTCACGGCGTCCGCGATGCTTGTCGGATTGGTGATGTCGAGCGCGAGAATACGCAAGCGTTTGGAAACCGGTAGCAGCTCGGGTTTGGGCGTGCGCATTGTCGCGATGACATCCCACCCTCGTTCAAAAAACAGTTTCGCAGTCTCCAGGCCGAAGCCAGACGAGCAACCAGTAATCAATATCGTGGACATGAGTCTCTCCAAACAAAAGGAATGATGCCATGGTAGTGACCGGGAGAGAGACTTTATATATGCTATAGTCTCAATTTCTTTAGCGTTAGTCCTGATTATGACCGTCGATCCCCTTGCTGAAATCGTCACGCTGCTGCAGCCGGCCGCACGCTTTTCGAAGCTGGTGGAATGCGCCGGCGCCTGGCGAATTCATCGCGAGGCCACAGGCGAGCCATTCTACTGCGCAATCCTTGAGGGGCGTTGCCGCGTAACGTTCGGAGGACATCAGCCTTTCATCCTCCAAGCCGGCGATTTCGTGCTCGCGCCGGCTATGCGCGACATCGTCAGTGAGAGTGTTGACGCACCGGCCACTCTGTCCGCCATGGTTCCGACGCAGTTGAGTGGCGGTCATTTCCGCGTCGGCCGTCTCGAAGGGCCGCCGGATATGCGTATGCGCATAGGGCATTGCAGCTTCGGCGCGCCGGATGCGGCCTTGCTCGTTTCCCTCTTGCCTGATGTCGTTATCGTTCGTGACGAGCCCCGACTCGCGACGCTGATGCAATTGGTCGGTGAAGAAACGCGCGAGCGCCGGCCGGCGCGCGAACTCGTGCTGGAGCGGCTGCTGGAGGTGTTGTTGATCGAGGCATTGCGCTCCGGCACGGAAACAACCGTCACGTCGAGCTTGAGTCGCGGCCTTGCCGATGAACGCCTAGCCGCAGCACTTCACGCGATGCATGCGCGTCCTGCCCATCCTTGGACTGTCGCGGATCTTGCGACCGAAGCGGCCCTGTCCCGATCGGCTTTCTTTGCGCGTTTCAGCCGCGTCGTTGGCCTGCCGCCAATGGAATATCTATTGGCTTGGCGCATGGCCCTCGCAAAGCAGCTATTGCGCAGCCGCGAATTGGGGATGAATCAGGTAGCTGAACGCGTTGGCTACGGATCAGCAAGCACTTTCAGTGTCGCCTTCGCGCGATACGCAGGCATGCCGCCTGCACGATATGCCCGCGGGGACGTGCAAAGCGATTGAGGACGTGAAGCCGAATTTAAACCGGCCGCCTTCTGCCGCGCGCAGCCAGCGCTTCGACGTTGCCGATCATGAAATCGGCGCGCACGACGCGGCGAAGCGTCTCCGGTTCGATCAGGTTGATGAAGCGGACATGGACGCGATTATCGATGCGGCTGACCTCGGCGCAGGCTATGCGGTAGGCGAGACCGAGGATGTTCAGATAGTAGTGGGTCGGCAGGCCGACCGTCGTGGCGACGGTGAAGCTCGCGCCACCACGCGAGATGTCGGTAATCTCGGCGCTGCGCACCGAAATGCCGTTGAGACAGGGACGAACAGCCACGAGACGCGCCGGCCGCTGGACGTAGAAACGTTCCCAGCTGCGTTCGTAGACTTCGGATTTGACTTTCGCCAGATGGGTTGCGCGAAGCATTGTCATTCCCTGTTGGAAAACAGACCGAATTCATCTCGGTTACAGCATGAACCTTGCACGGAGATTTTGCAGAAGCGTCAATTGCATTGGTAGAATTTTAACGGGTTCGTCTTTTGTACCGATTTGGGCGCGTCTTGACAGGAGCATCGGCTTCGATCATACGAACGAGCGGTTCGAGGCGCCTGCCGCTCGCGGATGAAAATCCAAGGTGAAGTCCTCGCTGTTTTAGGTCACGGCCATTCAGGGCATGCTGACTGACGGTAATGCGAGCTCCGTTTCACGGTCGTAATTGCATGCCTTAGCAAAGGCTGATCCTATGACGACGTATCCGTCCATAGATGAATTGAAGGCTCAGGCTCGGCGTCTGCGCCAGGCCATGGCCGAGCGCGGCGACGACATGAGCCACTCGACGGCGCTGGAGCTCATCGCGAAGCAGCACGGGCTGCGCGATTGGAACACGCTCTCGGCGCTTGCGGCGAAACCGAATGACGGGCCGGATGCGCCCTTCGATGTCGGCTCCGCCGTGCGCGGACGCTATCTGAACAAGCCGTTTACCGGCAAGGTTCTTGCGATGTCGGCGAAGTCTGGCGGGCTCTACAAGATTACCATCCACTTCGACGAACCGGTCGATGTAGTGGAGTTCGAGAGCTTCTCGGCATTCCGCCAGCGCATCAACGCCCAGGTCGATGCCGACGGCATTTCGCCGCGCAGGACATCGAACGGCGTGCCGCATCTGGTTCTCGACCTTTAATCTTCATCCCTGCTTGTTACGCCGCTATCTTTGCCGCTCGCGAGCGATTCCGTCCGGATACCACCATGACGCACACCCTCGAAAACAATATGTTTCTCACAGGCTGGCTGCCTGGCGTCTTTGCCAGGACAGCCGCGCCGATAATCGTCATCACCACGGTCAGCGGCCTCTTTGCCGTCGTCGACGCCTATTTCCTCGGCGTCTATGTCGGCGCCGAGGCGCTCTCCGCCGTCAGCCTCATCTTTCCCGCGCTGATGCTGCAGATCGCGCTGCAGACGCTGGTTTCAAACGGCATGGCGAGCATTCTCGCCCGCCGTCTCGGCGCCGGAAATCGTGACGCCGCGAAGTCCGTATTTACCGGCGCCCATACGCTGGCGCTTGCAGTCGTGGTGGCGATCAACTTCGTCTACTGGCTCGCAGGCCGGCAGTTCATTGCCGTGGCAGCGGCGGGAAACGCCGATGTTGCCCGCAGCGCCGAGGCCTTCATGGGCGTCATGGTCGCGTTCGCGCCGATCAGCTTCTTTCTTTCGATCCATCTCGACGGGCTGCGTTGCGAAGGAAAGCTCGGCTTCATGACGCTGGTGACGCTTGCCTCGACGCTGCTGAACATTCTGGCAAACTGGCTCCTGATGGCGGTCTTTCAGTGGGGCGTCGTCGGCTCCGCCGGCGGCTCGGTCCTGGCGCAATTCATCTGCCTAATGATCGTCATCATCTATCGCCTGCGTCGGCCGAATGGCCTTTGGATCGACATGGCGCTGCATGTTCGCGAGTGGCGCGGCATCTTCGCCTTCGGCGCTCCGATGAGCCTCGGTTTCATCGGCATTTCGCTGAGCTCGGCGGCGATCCTCTTCAACGTGTCGATCTGGCATGAGGGGGATTATGTCGCGACAGTCGGCGCCTACGGAATCGTCACAAGAGTAATGACCTTCGCCTATCTGCCGCTGCTGGGCTTGAGCATCGCGTTGCAGACCATATCAGGCCATAATCATGGCGCCGCCCTTCCAGCCCGCGTCGGTCATAGCGTCCTGATCGCCCTGATTTCGGCTCTGGTCTATTGCGGCGCCGTCGAACTCATCGTCGAGCTGCTGGCGAGACATCTGGGTTCAATCTTCGTCGCCGATCCCCTGATCGTCGCGGAAGTCGGCCGCATCCTGCCCTGGACGATCGGCGCCTACTTCCTCTTCGGTCAGGCGATCATCCTGTCATCTTATTTCCAATCCATCGGCGATGCGAAGCGCGGCGCGATCTTCGGTCTGTCACGGTCCTACCTGTTCACCTTGCCGCTGACATTCCTCCTGCCGCTCGTCTTCGGCGAACGCGGGATCTGGATGACGCCGATCTTCGCTGAGATGGGAATGATCCTGCTCACCTGGCTGGTATTGTCGCGCAATGCAAGGGATCGCAAATGGCGCTATGGCTTGTTGCCGGCATGAGAATGGAAAAGGCCGCGCTTTCGAGCACGGCCTTTTCGCTATGAGCCTATATCAGGCGTCATTCAGGACTTGAGCAGCCATTCATGTTCCACGGAATTGTGGAATTTCCAGATCCGCTTAGGCCCGGCCATGACATTCAAGTAATAGAGGTCGTAGCCGTGGCAGGCGGCGCAGGGGTGATATCCCCTAGGCACCAGCGTCACGTCGCCATCCTCCAGCACCATGACTTCGTCCAGCGATCGGTCGTCGGTATAGACACGCTGGAAGCCGAAACCCTGTGGCGGATTGAGGCGGTGATAGTAGGTCTCCTCCAGGAAGCTCTCGTTCGGGAGATTGTCTTGATCGTGTTTGTGCGGAGGGTAGGAAGACGTGTGTCCGCCCGGCGTGATCACCTCTACGACGAGCAGCGAATGCGCCGCGCCATCGTCTTCCGGCATGATGTTGTTGACGTGGCGGACATTGGTGCCCTTGCCGCGCGTCAGCGCCGGATGCGTGCCCGGCGGAATGGCGCGAGCTTCATAGGAGCCGCCGCCCGGGGCCGAGCAGACGGCCAGTTCCAGATCGGTCTCGGCAGTCACCGACCAGCTCGAGCCTGCTGGAGTATAGAGCGCGTGGGGGGCGCCCTCGAAGGGGCTCATGCGCCCGCCGAGCAAGCCAAAATCCTTAGTCCCCGCCTTGGCGCTTCCCTTGCCGCTGACCCAGACAAGGCAGACTTCGCGATCGCCGGTTTCGGCCGAAGCGGTTTCGCCCGGCTTCAGGCGGTGGAGATCGAAGCCGACATAGGTCCAGCCGGCGCTTTCTGGTGTGACATGGGTGACGCGGCCATGCGAGCCGCTAGGTTTGACCTTCAGATTGGGCATGGTCTTGCTCCATTGCTTGGAGAGTACCCCTCGCCAACCTGTGACGGAGGAGAGGGGTGCTCGTCTTCCGTTATCCCTTGGGAAAGCCTTCGGTTTCCACCGTGTAGCCTGCGGCCGTCATGACGCGCATCAGCTCGGCATGGCCAATCTCGGCCATCTTCTGCGGCGGCGCCTTGCGCGGATCCTGTTCGGCCTCGACCACGAACCAGCCTTCATAGCCGTAATCGGCGAAGCGCTGGACGATCGCTCCGAAATCGAGCGAACCATCCCCGGGCACCGTGAACGCGCCGAGCGCGACAGCATCGAGGAAGGACTGTCGGCTGCGATCCAGCCCATCGACAACGGACTTGCGGATATCCTTGACGTGAACGTGGTTGATGCGGGCGTGATGATTGTCGATGGCGCGCAGCACGTCGCCGCCGGCAAAGGCGAGATGGCCGGCATCGAGCAGCAGCGGAATACCTGCACCGGAATTGCGCATGAATGCATCGAGTTCAGGCTCGGTTTCGACCACGGCCGCCATGTGGTGGTGGTAGGAGAGCGGCATGCCTTGGTCGGCACACCATTCGCCGAACTCGGTGACGCGGCGGGCATAGGCCTTCATCTCGTCATCTGAAAGGCGCGGCTTGGTGGCGAGCGGCTTGGAGCGGTCGCCCTGGATCGAGCGGCCGACTTCGCCATAGACGATGCAAGGCGCGTTGACCGCCTTGAATAGCTCGATCATCGGCGCGATGCGGTCCTTGTTTGCCGCAAGCTCCTCGTTGACGAGCGTGCCCGAGAACCAGCCGCCGCAGAGTGTCACGTCGGCGGCGCGCAGGATTGGCAGCATCTCATCAGGGTTGCTGGGGAAGCGCCGGCCCTGTTCCATGCCGGTGAAGCCCGCGCCGCGCGACTGGCGAAGGCATTCCTCAAGGGATACGTCGTCGCTGAGCTCAGGAAGATCGTCGTTCCACCAGGCGATGGGCGACATGCCGAGTTTGGCCTTCATCAATGGTCTCCTTGAAAACACTGTTGGAGGAGCTGAAACGCTCCTTCAGAAATAGGACAGAAATCAATCAGCCGATGCGCTGGGCGGCGCGGGCCTTTTCATAGGCGGCGCGGGCCTTGTTGACCTCGGCGCGCGGGCTGACCTCGGGAACGGCGACATCCCACCAGTGGCCGCCTTCGTCGGTGGTGATCAGCGGGTCGGTGTCGATGACGATGACCGAGCTGCGATCGTTCTTCTTCGATGCTTCGATGGCCTGTTCCAGCTCAGCGATGGAAGCGACCTTCACGGCAATCGCACCCATGCTGGCAGCATGCGCCCGGAAGTCGATCTCCGGCATCACTTCGAACCGCGAGTCCTTCAAGAGGTTGTTGAAGTTTGCGCCACCGGTCGCCATTTGCAGGCGGTTGATGCAGCCATAGCCGCGGTTGTCGAGCAGCACGACAGTGATCTTCAGGCCGAGCATGACAGAGGTCGCCAGTTCGGAATTCATCATCATGTAGGAGCCGTCGCCGACCATGACGACGACATCCTTCTCCGGCCGCGCCATCTTCACGCCGAGGCCGCCGGCAATCTCATAGCCCATGCAGGAGAAGCCATATTCCATGTGATAGCTGCCGGGTGCGGTCGCCGGCCAGAGCTTGTGCAGCTCGCCGGGCAGGCCGCCCGCCGCGCAAACGAGAATGCTGTCCTTGCCGCCGAGCGTCCGCGTAACAGCGCCGATGACCTGGGCGTCGGAGGGCAGAGCGGCATTGGTCGTCGCCATAGCCTTGGCGGCAGCCTCCATCCAGACCTGCTTTTCTTTCGTCGCCTTTTCGGCCAGCAACGCCGGAGCGCGCCAATTCGCCAGGCCGGCGGAAAGCGCCTTCAGCCCCTCGCGCGCATCCGTCACCAGTGGGTGACTATTGTGCTTGAGAGCGTCGTAGGCCGCGATATTGAGGCCGATCATGGCCAGCTTTTCATTCTTGAACAGCGCCCAGGAGCCGGTGGTGAAATCCTGGCAGCGGGTTCCCACAGCGATCACCAGATCAGTCTCCTCGGCAATGGCATTGGCCGCCGATGTGCCCGTCACGCCGACGGAGCCAAGCGCCAGGGGATGCGTCTCGTCGATGGCCGATTTGCCGGCCTGCGTAACGACGACAGGAATACCATGAGCTTCGGCAAAAGCGGCTAGTTCCTTCGTCGCCTGCGAATAGAGCACGCCGCCGCCGGCAAGAATAACCGGCTTTTCGGAGCGGCGGATCAATGCAATGGCATTGGCAAGTTCGTCTGCATCCGGCTGCGGACGGCGCGGCACCCAGACATGCTCCTCGAAGAAGCTTTCCGGATAATCGAAGGCTTCGGCCTGCACGTCCTGACACAGCGACAGCGTCACAGGACCGCAATCGAGGGGATCGGTCAGCACCTGCATGGCGCGCTTCAGCGCCGATATGATTTGTTCGGGGCGGGTGATGCGGTCGAAATAGCGCGAGACGGGGCGGAAGGCGTCATTGGCCGACACGGTGCCGTCGCCGAAATCCTCGATCTGCTGCAGTACCGGATCGGGCGCGCGGTTGGCAAAGACGTCGCCGGGCAGGAAGAGAACGGGGATGCGGTTGACGTGCGCAACGCCGGCCGCCGTGACCATGTTCAACGCGCCAGGGCCGATGGAGGTCGTGCAGGCCATGAAGCGCTGGCGGAAGCTTGCCTTGGCATAGGCAATAGCAGCATGGGCCATGCCCTGCTCGTTGTGGGCACGGAAGGTCGGCAATTCCTCGCGTACCTGATAGAGCGCCTCGCCGATGCCGGCGACGTTGCCGTGACCGAAGATCGCCCAGACGCCGCCGAAAATCGGCTGCTTCTGCCCGTCGATGACGGTCATCTGCTTCTTGAGGAAATGCGTGACGGCCTGTGCCATCGTCAATCGGATCGTCTTGCCCATCGGGCGCCTCCCAAATGCTTGTTTCTTACAGGCCGCGGGTTTTAAGCCACGCTTGCGTCAATTGCCGGAAGCGGCCGGCCATATCGGCAATCGCTTCCTCGTCGTTCATGCCGCCCGACAGCCACGCGCGGGCCGCATCGGAGAAGATGGTCCGCCCGACGGCGAAACCCTTGACCGAAGGGGCCGCCAGCGTCGCCTCGAAACTGCGGATCAGTTCCTCCGCCGGTGCCTCCAGGCCAAGCAGCACGATACCGCGGCACCATGGATCATTTTTGGCGATTACGGCATCGATTTTTTTCCAGGCAGCTGTCGATTCCTGTGGCTCCAGCTTCCACCAGTCCGGCTTGATGCCGAGCGCGTAGAGCTCTTCCATCGCCGTTGGAATCGTCTCGTCGGTCAGCGGTCCGTTTTTGCTGGCAATGATTTCGACCAGAAGCTCGCGGCCAACCTTGCGCGCGGCTTCGAACAGCGTGCGCAGCTTCTCCTGCTGCTCCGCCTTCAGCTCCTTCGGATCGTCTGGATGGTAGAAGCACAGGCATTTGATGCAGTGATTGAGCGGCCATTCAACGAGCTGCGAGCCGATATCCTGGCTGAACTCGAATTTCAGCGGCTTCGATCCCGGCAGCTCGACGGGGCGGCCGATCCAGGAGAAATTCTTGGTTGCCGCATCGAAGAAGGCGTCGCGCCCGAAGCGTTCATCGATCAGCATGCCATAGCCCTGGCGGCCGTCGGCCACACGCGCCGCAGCCTCGACCGCGAGCCGCTTGAAGGCGACGATCTTGTCGTAACCGACGCTTAGCTCATCGCAGACGCTGACGAGCTGCGAACGATGGTCGATCGCAAGCGCCATTAGCAGCGGGATTTCGTCGCCGCGACGGGTCGTCGCCCAATGAATGTGATTGATCGCCTCGTCCTTGCGCAGCGCCCTATGCTTGCTGCCCGTCTTCAGGAAGAAATCGAGCTCCGTCCACGTCGGATATTCCGGTGAGCAGAGCAGGCGGGAAACGGCGAAGGCGCCGCAGGCATTCGCCCAGGTGGCGCAGGCCTCCAGCGGTTCGCCACGCAGATAGCCGCGCAGGAAGCCCGACATGAAGGCATCGCCCGCGCCGAGAACATTGAAGACCTCGATCGGAAAACCCTGGCCGACGATGCCGGCTTCGAGATTGTCGGAGATCGGGCCGTCATAGACAATGCAGCCCATCGCGCCGCGCTTGAGCACGATGGTCGCTGGAGAGAGGCGGCGGATTTCCTTGAGCGCGCCGAGCACGTTGTCGACGCCCGAGCCGATCATGATCTCTTCTTCGGTGCCGACGATTAGGTCGCAATCCGGCAGCGTCTCCCTCATCTTCGAGGAAACGCGATCCGATTTCACATAGCGCTCGAAGCCCTCGGCATGGCCGGCAAGACCCCATAGATTTGGCCGGTAGTCGATGTCGAAGATCACCTTGCGGCCGTTCGCCTTGGCAATGCGGATCGCCTTGCGCTGTGCCGCTTCGGTATTGGGCTTGGAAAAATGCGTGCCGGATACCAGCACTGCGCCGGAGGACTTGATGAAGCTTTCGTCGATATCATCCTCGCTCAGCGCCATGTCGGCGCAGTCGGAGCGATAGAAGATCATAGGCGAGACGCCTTCTGCCTCGACCGCCAGCAGCACCAGCGCTGTCAGCCGCTCCTTGTCCGTCGCGATCCCATCGACCGCCACGCCCTCGCGGGCTGCCTGTTCGCGGATGAAGCGGCCCATCTGCTCGTCGCCGACGCGGGTGATCAGACCCGATTTCAAGCCGAGTCGTGCGGTGCCGATGGCGATATTGGCCGGGCAGCCGCCAACCGACTTGGCAAAAGAGGCTATGTCTTCCAGGCGCGAGCCGATCTGCTGGCCGTAAAGGTCGACGGAGGAGCGGCCGATAGTGATCACATCGAGTTTTGTCTCCGGCTGTGTGCCAGGATTGTCGTGTGCCATGATGTCCTCCCGTCGGGGCATGACCTCTTCTGCTTTTCAGCCTGCGCCGAGATCATGCGTTATTGAAAGTGCCGGTGCTCGTTTCGTCCCGGCTGCTATGGATCTGGCGGCCATCTCCCGCAGCCGTGATCTTGGTTGTAGTGAAACATTGGTTCCGAGATTTTGTCAATTCGGAATGTTTATTCCATTTTCGTTTTATGAGCTTTTGTCGCAGCTTTTCGCCGGCGCTCGGCAATGGCAACCGGAAAGGCCATGATCAGCGCCATCGACGCCGACAGCGAGCGGAAACCGGCAAAATCGGCTTCCGCCACTTCAAACCAGTAATCCGCGCAGGCAGTAAGCGGCGAGAAGGCCGAATCGGTAATGGCGATGACGGGCACGTTGCGCGCAGCAAGATCCTGCGCCTGCGCCAAGCTGTCGGCGGCATAGGGCGAAAAGCTCGCTGCGATCGCTGCGTCCTTCTCCGTGGCGAAGCGGGTGATCTCGCCGTCGATGCCGTTCGGCGAGGCGACGATCTGGTGACGTATGTTGAGCTTGGAAAAGGCATAGGTCATATGTGCCGTCAGCGGATAGGAGCGGCGTTTGGCGATCAGATAGATCGTCTCGGCCGCTGCAAGCACGTCGACGGCCTTGGCGAAGGTATCGGTCTCGATGGTTGCGGCGAGCTTGTTGACGGATTGGCTCGCCGCAGAGAGGAAGCCCGAGAGAATAGTGGCCTCTTCGTTCTCTACGCCGGAGCGTTCGAGCGTTACCAGCCGCTCCTCATAGCTCAGCGTCCGGTCGCGCAGCCGTTCGCGAAAGATGCTCTGAAGATCGGAAAAGCCCTCATAGCCGAGGTGATGGGCAAGGCGCACCAGCGTGGAGGGTTGAACTTCGGCGGCAGTGGCGATGCTCGCCGTCGTGCCGAAGGCGATCTCATCGGGATTGCCGAGCGCGAAGGCGGCAACCTGCGCGAGGCGCTTTGGCATGGCGTTCTTGCGCTCGATGATGATGCTGCGCAGGCTTTCGAAGTCGCGCGGCACCCTGGTTTGCGTCTCGACATTGTTGTCCATGCGCCGTTCTTCAGCTCCCCACATGCCCGCAATGAAACAGATATTCCATATTTGCAACGATACCGGATTTTGAATCGTTCGGCACGAATAATTTTAAGCTAATGAATTTACACATATAAATACGGGTTTTCGTCATTTCGGATTGAAGTCGATACCATGAGTGCGCTTGTCAAAACGGTCTAAATATTCCAAAAATCGTCCACTTCGGGAGAATATGTGAGGAGGAAAGGCAAATGAAGCCATTGGGCGTTGGATTGATCGGCACCGGTTATATGGGCAAATGCCATGCGCTAGCCTGGAATGCGGTCAAAACAGTATTCGGTGATGTCGCGCGGCCGCGCCTGGTGCATCTTGCCGAAGCCAATGCCGATCTGGCAAAGGCGCGTGGTGACGAATTCGGCTTCGAAAAGGCAACGGCGGACTGGCGCGTTCTCATCGCCGATCCCGACGTCGACGTCGTCTCAGTCACGACCCCCAACCAGTTCCACCCGGAAATGGCGATCGCAGCCCTTGAAGCTGGCAAGCACGTTTGGTGCGAAAAGCCGATGGCGCCGTCCTATGGCGATGCCGAGCGCATGCTGGCCGCAGCCAAGGCCTCCGGCAAGGTCGCCATCCTCGGTTATAATTATATCCAGAACCCGGTGATGCGTCACATCAAGGCGCTGATCGCAGAAGGGGCGATCGGCGCGGTCAATCACGTCCGTGTCGAGATGGACGAGGATTTCATGGCCGATCCGAACGGTCTCTTCTATTGGAAGAGCGAACTTGCTTCCGGTTACGGCGCTTTGGATGATTTCGCCGTGCATCCGCTTTCGCTTCTCTGGTTCCTGTTCGGCCACGTGGAAGCTGTGATCACCGATATGGTGAAGCCCTATGCCGAACGTCCCCTAAAGGACGGCGGCACCCGCGCCGTCGAAAACCACGATCTCGCCAATGTGCTGATGCGGCTTGGCGGCGGCATTTCCGCGGTGCTCATGGCCAATCGCTCTGCCTGGGGCCGCAAGGGGCGGATAGCCCTGCAGATCTTCGGCTCCAAAGGCTCGATCTCCTATGACCAGGAGCGCATGAACGAATTCGAGCTTTATCAGGCCGAGGGCAGGGACAGCGAGCAGGGCTTCCGCAAGGTGCTGGCCGCACCCGCGCACAAGCCCTATGACCGTTTCATCCCGGCGCCCGGTCATGGTCTTGGCTTCAACGATCTGAAGATCATCGAGTGCCGAGAGCTGATCCGCGCCATATCAGGCGAGGCTGCGTCAGTCGTGGCTTTCAAAGACGGCCTGCGCATCGAAAAATCGGTGCACGCCATGGCCCAATCCTTCCACGAACGCCGCTGGGTCGAAATATCAAGCTGAGCGTTTGGCCTAATTTTCTCCCGATCCGGGGCGCAGGGTCAGCCGTGATTGACGCTTGCGGATGCAGGCGTTACCCCTGAAGTCCATAGGCAGCCTTCCGCGCAACGCGGAAGGAGCGCCATAATAACATGGAGTACGGATCGTGACGGGCAGATTGGTCATTGTCGGGGCCGGGCAGGCGGGTTTTGCGCTTGCGGCCAAGTTGCGCGGGCTGGGTGATTCTCGGCCGATCACCATCGTCGGTGCCGAGGAAAACCTTCCCTACCAGCGCCCACCTTTGACCAAGAAGTACCTGCTCGGCGAGATGGCTTTCGATCGCCTGCTGTTCCGGCCCGAACATTGGTACACCGACAATAATGTCGAGATTCGTGTGTCCACCTGGGTCGAGCAGATCGATCGTGCCGCAAAGCAGATCGTCATGCAGGACGGCTCCAGGCTGGATTACGAGACCCTAGCGCTTGCGACGGGCTCGACGCCCCGCCGCCTGCCGCCCTCCGTCGGCGGCGCGCTCGAAGGCGTCTATCTTGCCCGTGACAAGCGAGATGCAGATCTTCTTGCCGGCGAAATGCGCCCAGGCCGCCGGGTGCTCATCATCGGCGGCGGCTATATCGGACTTGAGGCCGCTGCTGTCGCGCGCCATCGCGGCCTTGAGGTCACGCTCATCGAGATGGGCGACCGGATATTGCAGCGTGTAGCGGCCAAGGAAACCGCCGACATTTTCAGAGCCATTCATCAAAAGCACGATGTCGTCATTCGCGAGAAGACCGGCCTGAAGCAGCTCATCGGGCGCAACGATCACGTCACCGCCGCCGAATTGTCCGACGGGTCTACCATCGATGTCGATTTCGTCGTCGTCGGCATCGGCGTCGCCCCGAACGACAGGCTCGCCAAGGAGGCCGGTCTCGAGGTCGGCAACGGCATCGTCGTCGATTCGTTCGCCCGCACCTCCGATCCCACGATCTTCGCCATGGGCGATTGCGTAGAGTTGCCCTGGGAGGGCGGCCGCATCCGGCTCGAATCGGTGCAGAACGCCGTCGATCAGGCTGAGGCCGCGGCGGGAATCATAGCCGGCGGCGAAAAGGCCTATGATCCAAAGCCGTGGTTCTGGTCGGATCAATATGACGTCAAGCTGCAGATCGCCGGCTTCAATCTGGGTTACGACGAGACCCTTCTGCGTCCGGGCCTCCGCGAGGGCGCGGCTTCTGTCTGGTATTTCAAGCAGAGCCGCTTCATCGCCGTCGACGCGATAAACGACGCGAAGGCCTATGTGACCGGCAAGAAGCTGCTGGAAACCGGCGCCAATCCATCCAGGGAGATCCTTGCCGACCCGGCCGCGGATTTGAAGCAGCTGCTGGCTTGATGTGAATTTTCGAGCCCGCCGGAGCATGGTTCGGTCGACAATCGCCTGTTGCTGAATCATGGAAAGAACGTACACAAGCGCGAAAAAGCGCTTGCGTCGATAAATGAATGGCCCTATCAGGGCCGCACCGGAGAGGTGGCCGAGTGGTCGAAGGCGCTCCCCTGCTAAGGGAGTATACCAGAAATGGTATCGTGGGTTCGAATCCCATCTTCTCCGCCATTTTCCTGATTATCCTACCCTGCAGGCGACGGCCCGCGATCTTGGCGTTGCGCCAAGCCGATCAAGGCCAGCTATTATCGGTAATTTCGGCCTGCAAAGCCTTCGTAGCGCTTCAGATATGCTATGAGCGCGCGCAGCTTGGGAGCCATGTTCCGTCGGTTGGGATAGTAGAGGTAGAAGCCCGGAAAATAGGGGCAATATTCCTCCAGGATCGGCACCAGTTCGTTTCTGCCGATGAAGGCGCGAAAGCTTTCCTCCATTCCGAAAGTGATTCCCGCTCCGGCGACGGCCAGCCTGATCATCACGCCCATGTCATTCGTCGTCACCTCCGGCGCGACCTCCACCCGGAATTCCTTGCCTTCCTCCGCAAACTCCCAGCGGTAGGGGACAGCCTTCGGTGAGGATCGCCAGCCTATGCATCGATGCATCGAGAGTTCTTTCGGATGCGTGGGGATGCCGAATCGGTCGCGATAGGCCGGGGAACAGACGGCCAGTTGCCGCTCGTCACCGGCGACCGGTACGGCAATCATGTCCTGCTCGATGACTTCACCAAGCCGGACGCCCGCGTCGTAACCTTCCGATACGATGTCGAATTCCTCGTCCGTGACGGTGATGTCGAGCTGAATTTCGGGATTGGCGTCCGCAAAGCCTGCGAGAAAGTCGCCGGCGAGAAAACGCTCCGCGATCGACGAGACGGCAAGCCGTAATTGACCGCGAGGTTGGGTGCGCAAAGTCTCCGTCTTTTCCATAGCGGTGCGTATGTCCGAGACTGCCGGCTCCACCTCCGCATAAAGCCGTTCGCCAGCCTCGGTCAGGCTGACGCTGCGGGTTGTGCGCTGCAGCAGCGCGATGCCCATGCTCTCCTCCAATCGCCGAATCGTCTGGCTGACTGCCGAGCGAGTGACGCCGAGCCTATCGGCAGCGGCGCGAAAATTGCGCTCTTGAGCGACCAGGATGAAGACGGAGAGGGCATTGAGATCAGGCCACATTGGTAACTTTTACTTTCCAAGCTGTCACTGAATGGATGTTTTATCACGACAATGAAGCACTGTATCCTTCTCGTATCCGGTTCTGGAAGAGAACCGTTCACATAAGAAGGAGTGATTGAATGCCCATCGACAAAGTGATCCTCATTACCGGTGCCTCCAGCGGTATCGGCGCGGGCATCGCCCGCGAACTCGCTTCTGCCGGCGCAAGGGTCATGCTGGGCGCCAGGCGCATCGACAGATTGGAAGCATTGGCGGCCGAGATACGAGAAAAGGGCGGCACGGTCATGACCCGCCGGCTCGATGTCACCGACAGGGCTGACGTAGCTGCCTTTGCAGAGGCGGCACGCCTTGCCTGGGGCGGCGTCGATGTGATCGTCAATAATGCCGGCATCATGCCGCTTTCGCTGATGGCCTCGATGAAGGTCGAGGAATGGGACAGAATGGTCGACGTTAACATCAAGGGCGTGCTTCATGGCATTGCGGCGGTCCTGCCGGAAATGACGGCGCGTGGCGCCGGTCACATCATCAATATCGCCTCGATCGGGGCGCTGGCTGTCTCTCCGACCGCCGCCGTCTATTGCGCGACCAAGTATGCCGTTCGGGCGATCTCCGACGGGCTGCGGCAGGAATGCCGCGACATCCGGGTCACCTGCATCCACCCGGGCGTCGTCGAGAGTGAGCTGGCCGATACGATCACCGATCCGGTGGCAGCCGAAGCGATGAAATCCTATCGAGCCGTTGCGCTGACTCCCGATGCCATCGGTCGGTCGGTGCGCTTCGCCGTCGAGCAGCCCGATGATGTCGATGTCAATGAAATCGTCGTTCGCCCGACGCGGGCGGCGCATTGATCCGCTCTCTTGCTCTCATCCTGGCAGGCATCCTGTTCGCTTCGCCGGCACTTTCCGAGGATCGAATCCAAATGAAGAAACCGACTCGCGCTTACGCCGGCATGTGGGTAACCGCAGATGGTCATATCCGCCATGAACTCCTGCCGAACGGCCGCTATATCGAGGCGCGAGGCAGCCGTGAGCGTGCCTATCAGGGGCGCTACGTGTTGACTGGGGATCATATCGACTACTGGGACGACACCGGTTTCACCGCAGATGGTGACTTTATCAATGGCGTGCTCCATCATGCCGGGATGATCCTCTATCGAAGGAAATGATGGTTCGGAGCGGTGTTTGGTACTCAGCGGCCCTTCCTTTTCCAATGGCTGCTTGCACTTGTCCGAATCGCTCATCCTGGAATCACCCGCGTCCTTGCTTCGTTTTGGGACGCGGGTGGAAGTCACAAGTGGCTATTTGTCCGGCGACGAAGCGAGGCCAGTGCCGCAAAGAGCTTGCCGGACCGCGCAAAAATCCGCCGGTTAGCCATGGAATGGCCATTTCCCCGCCTTTTTCCAGCTGACTGAAGCTATTCGGGCCGTTGGTGTAAGTACCCGTAGATTAAGACGTTTCTTAACGAAGTCTAAATAAATGCGGCCACCGTGTCGCCGACTTGTGTCCTTTCAGCAACAGGAATTGCGGAAGGCTTACCCAAATCCCCCTTTCGGAGAAGATGTCGATTGCGTGACAGGCCGCGTCTTGTATTTTCACTCTCGGAAGCGAGGGCGATTGATCGTCCACTTCTTGAAACACGAGGATGGGACAGGGAATGCCTTCGGGTAGTTCTCATTCTCGAGATAAAACTTTGACTGGAGGTCAATATGAACATCAAGAGCCTTCTTCTCGGCTCCGCTGCTGCGCTCGCAGCAGTATCCGGTGCTCACGCGGCTGACGCAATCGTCGCTGCTGAGCCCGAGCCGCTGGAATACGTTCGCATCTGCGACGCATACGGTGCTGGTTACTTCTTCATCCCGGGCACCGAAACCTGCCTCAAGATCGGCGGTAAGGTTCGTACCGAAGGCAAGTGGTACGATGCTTACGACGCAGACAGCCACAATGGCACTCTCTGGCACACGCGTGCTGAGCTGCAGCTGCAGACGGCAACCGACACCGAATACGGCCCGCTGAAGACCAACACCGAGCTGCGTTGGGACTGGAATGACGGCAATGCGACGTCGACCAACCTGCTGCACGCCAGCATCAGCCTCGGCGGCTTCACCGTTGGTAAGGAAGACTCGCAGTTCAACGTCTTCACCGGCTACGCCGGCGACGTCATCAACGACGACGTGGTCTATGACGGCCCGTACGAATTGAACCAGATCACCTACAACTACGACGCCGGCAACGGCTTCACGGCTGTGATCTCGGTTGAAGACTCGAACTCCGGTAAGGGCGCAACTGGCGCAAACGGCGAAGACAGCACGAACCACTACCTGCCTGACGTTGTTGCCGGTGTTGGCTACAAGGCTGGCGCATGGGCCTTCAAGGTCGTTGGCGGTTACGACTCGATCGTCGAAGAAGGCGCTATCAAGGCTCGCGTAGACGCTGACTTCGGCGTATTCTCGGCCTTCTTGATGGGCGGCTGGAACACCGACGGCGACAAGCTCAACAAGTACGCTGGTGCAGGCAGTGAAGGCATCGGCTGGGGCGACTGGGCTGTCTGGGGCGGCGTTGGCGTTCCGGTCAACGAAAAGCTGAAGTGGAACCTGCAGCTCGCCTACACCGACTCTAAGGTCTTCGCCGCTACCACGAACGTCAAGTGGAACCCGGTCAAGAACCTGCTCATCGAGCCGGAAGTCTCCTACACCAACTGGGACTCCATCAACAAGGACCAGTGGGCTGGTATCCTTCGCTTCGAGCGCTCGTTCTAATCTGATTTGACTTCGGTCATATGAGATTTCTCACTTCGGTGAGGAAAAGCCCGGTCGAAAGGCCGGGCTTTTTGCGTTATCGGCAGCGGCATTCTGATCTTGAAGATAGACGCGACCATCTTGGTATGGCGCATTTTCTCTGCGGATATTGCCTATCGCGCGAAAGTTCTTTTCATGTAATTTTAGGTAGAATTGGCTCTGGGTGCTTCGGAAGTATGACAGATTTGCGACGTGATTTTTGTGCAACGCACTCTTTTGAAACAGCTGTCACAATTGTTCATAGTTTGTCTCTGATATTGCTCTGAAAAAAACGATCTGTAGGTTCCAAATCGGAAGCAAGACTTAGCGTCTTGGTTCTCCCAGATCAGGGGTCAACTTTTAAAGCTAGGTGGGGTAGGGCGCGTCGTTTTTTGCGATGTGATTTCTCATACCTAATTGATATTGAAACTGGAGTTACTATGAACATCAAGAGCCTTCTTCTCGGCTCCGCTGCTGCGCTGGCAGCAGTATCCCGTGCTCATGCGGCTGACGCGATCGTCGCTGCCGAGCCCGAGCCGCTGGAATACGTCCGCATCTGCGACGCTTACGGTGCAGGCTACTTCTTCATCCCGGGCACCGAAACCTGCCTCAAGGTCGGCGGCCGCGTCCGTACCGAAGGCGGCTGGTATAATGCTTACAAGGCTGGCCAGGACGCTGGTGGCCGCGGCACCTATTGGCATACCCGCGCTGAACTCTCTCTCGACACCGCGACCGATACCGAATACGGCCCGCTGAAGACCAATACCGTTGTTCGTTGGGACTGGAATGACGGCAACGCGACCACGACCAAGCTGCTTTGGGCTAACATCAGCCTCGGCGGCTTCCTCGTCGGTAAGGCTGATTCGGTCTACTCGACCTTCACCGGCTACGCCGGCGACGTCATCAACGACGACGTGATCGAATACGGCATCAACGGCACCGACGAACTGAACCAGATCACCTACAAGTACGACGCCGGCAACGGTTTCACGGCTGTGATCTCGGTTGAAGACAGCAACTCGGGCACTGGCGCGACCGGTGCAAACGGCGAAGACAGCACGAACCACTACCTGCCTGACGTTGTTGCCGGTGTTGGCTACAAGGCCGGTGCCTGGCAGTTCCGCGTTGTCGGTGGTTATGACTCCATCGTCGAAGAAGGCGCTGTCAAGGCTCGCGTCGATGCCGACTTTGGCGTTCTCACCGCTTTCGTTATGGGCGGCTGGAACACCGATGGCGACAAGCTCAACAAGTATGCCGGTGCTGGCGGTGCTGGCCTTGGCTGGGGTGACTGGGCCGTATGGGGCGGCGTTGGCGTTCCGATCAACGACAAGCTGAAGTGGAACCTGCAGCTTTCCTACGACGATCTGAAGACTTTCGCTGCAACGACGAATGTCAAGTTCAACCCCGTCAAGGACCTGCTGATCGAGCCGGAAGTGACCTACGTCAACTATGACGCCGTCAACAAGGATACCTGGGCTGGTATCCTGCGCTTCCAGCGCACCTTCTAATTCGGTCGCCGAATCGAATTTGACAGATCTTCCGATCAGACCTCCGATCGGAAGAGGGAAGGCCCGGTTTCCCACCGGGCCTTCTTGTTTCATGAGGACTGAACGATTTCGGGCTTCGTCCTCAAAGCTCCGAGATGAAAGCGCCGATCGCCTCCGGAATGTCGCCGAGGTGCAGGATAGGAGCGTGTCCTTGTCCGCCGGCGATTTTAACGACGATGCCTGGATGGCGCTTTGCCATTTCATCGGTCGTGAATTGCGTCAGCAGCTTCGAGTTCTCACCGCGAATCACCATCAGCGGAATGCCCTGAAATCCTTGGAACTGCGTCCATAGATCGGGAATCGGCGATTCCAGGTCGAGCGCCTGCATTTGCGCGGCAATAGCGGGATCGTAATCGGCGACGGGTTTATCGTCGGCTATCGCGTAGATCGCTCGCGCCATGTCTTGCCAATCCTCTTCGCCAAGCGCGATAAAGGCATTGCCATGGTTCTCCTGCAGGATTTCGACCGCCTCGCTCCAACTGGCGGGCTTCCGGTCGCGATTTAGATAGTCGCGAATATCTGCGAGCCCCGTCTTCTCCAGCACAGGGCCAATATCGTTGAGAATGACCGCTTTCAGGATGTCCGGTCGGCTGGCCGCGAGGATATGCAGAACCAGTCCGCCGCGCGAGGTGCCGATGAAGATGGCTTGCGAGATATCGAGCGCGGCGCAAACGGTCAGGACGTCCTGCGCTTCGATGGCGAGATTGTAGTGGGACTTGTCGGGATCTCGCTCGGATAGGCCACGTCCGCGGGCGTCGAGTGTAATCACCCTGTGGGCGCCTAAGGAGCCCTGCGATAGAAGCAGCGCCAACTGGTGAAAATCGCGCGAATTGCGAGTTAGTCCCGGCAGGCAGAAGACAGGCGGCCGGTTGTGCGCCGTCGCTTCGCTGCAGGCATAATCCCGCACATAAAGCTTCAAACCGTCCTCGGCCGCGATCGTTCTGGCAAGGAAGCCGCTTTCATCGTCGCTGCGCATGTATCACTCCCTCAAGTTTCGGATATCGCGAGGGATGTAACGTCATTTCCGCAGCACGCACAACTGAGGTTACCGGCTACCCCCGACCGCTGATCAGATCGTGTACGATGTCGGCTTTCTGCCCCAGTCGCGCCTTGTAGACCTGATAGTTTTCCATCACGCGCTGCACGTAGTTGCGGGTCTCCGGGAAGGGAATGCGCTCGATCCAGTCGATCACGTCGTCGAGCGACTTGCCGCGCGGATCGCCATAGCGGCTGATCCATTCCGGCACCTTGTTCGGCCCGGCATTGTAGGCGATGAAGGTCAGGATGTAAGATCCGCCGAAGGTGTCGATCTGCTCGCCGAGATAGTGGGCGCCGAGCGTGGCGTTATAGCCGGCATCCTGCGTCAGCTTGTCGGCGGAATAGGTTATGCCGTGCCGCCCTGCAACGGCCTTTGCCGTCTTCGGCAGCAACTGCAGCAGGCCGCGGGCATTGGCAGAGGAAACGGCGGCCGGATTAAAGGCGCTTTCCTGCCGGGCGATGGCATAGGCGAGTGCCTTGCCCGAGCCCGAAATATTGGCGTTGTCCGGAATGACGCCGATCGGGAAGGCGAGGGCTGCGACGTCGATGCCGCGCCCATAGGCGATCTTGCCGATCTGCAGCGAAAGCTGATGATTGCCGGAACGCTCAGCGCGGGCAGTCAGCATGGCGACTTCGCCGGGGCTATCCAGCTGTTTGGCGAGAGCGCGATAGAGCGCGTCGGCTCGCCATCCGTGCCCGGCCGCCTCAAGCCGCGAAATCGCCTGCACCGCCTCGCGTGTCTGGAAGCGCTGGCGATCCGTAGCCGAGGGCGAGGGATAGGTGACATCAAGGGTACGGCGGCCAAGCTTCTCAGCGGCAAGCTGGCCGTAGAAAGTGCTCGGATAGGAGGCGGCCTTCGCATAGAAATCGGCAGCCTTGCCCGGTCCGCCTACCTCAGCTGCCCGGCCGAGCCAATACCAGCCGCGCGATTGCGAGATCGGTCCGTTCGAAACCTGCAGGATCTTGCGGAAATGGGCTGACGCGTTTGCGCCGTCCTGCAAGCCGCGCAGAGCGTACCAGCCGGCATGGAATTCGGCCTCGCCGACATCCTGCGGGCTTTCCGCAACGCTGGCGTCGACGATGCGATAGGCAGCCTTGAATTCACCCTGATCCACCAGTCCGCGGCTGACGATGCGCTGCTCGGCCCACCATGCGCCGGGGCTGACAAGCACGTTGCGGTCTTTGGGCATCTGCGCCAGAAGACTGGCGGCATCGTCATATTTGTTCTGGCGGCGCAGGTTCTCGATGCGCATGAAGAGATAGGCGGGATCCTTGCGCAATTGTGCATCGACGCCCGCAATCAGAGCATCGGCTTTCGGCGAGCGGTCATTGACGGCCGCCCACGCCTTATAGAGCGATTGCGCCTTGCCGAGGTCGCCGAAGCGTTTGGCCTGTGCCGTCCGGTCGCGGTAAAGCAGATAATCCATGCGCGCCTTGTGATCGGCAGGCGAGAGCAGGCTGGAGAATTCCGCAAGGATCTTGTCCTCAAGAGACTTGTCCAATGGCTCATCGCGCCAGATCTTGCGGATCAGCTTTCCGGCCTGTGCCGACGCGCCGCGTGCCATAAGAGCACGTGAGAGAATGATACTGCCTTCTACGGTCTCCGGCTGCGAGTTGCCGAAGGCGACCAGGACCTGATCCGTCGCGGGATTTTCCGTGTAAAGCGCCCGCTCGGAATTGGCGCGCAGGCTGCCAAGCCCCGGCCAGCCGACAAGCTCACGGGCGGCGGCGGCAATCTCGCCGGAGGGAATACCGGGCTGGCCTGAAGTGGCGATTGCCCAGGTCAGGATATGGCGGTCGAGCGTGCCTTCCCCCATGCCATTGCGAATGGCGAGCGCCTGCATCGGGTTCTTGTTGGAAAGGGCGTCTAGGCCTGCCTTCAGGTCGCCGCTCACAGGCGCGATAGCGCCGCCACGCGGGATCGCGGCCGTGCTCATGGGGTCCGGCGCCATGGCAACATAGGCATTGGCGCCCGTCGGTATCTGCTGGCCGGGAAGTTGCGAGGCAACGGCGCCCCAGGCGACCGCCAAGCCCACGGCGGTCCAGATCATGACAGGTCTCTTCATCCGGCTACTCACAAAACAAAAGGCCCCTTCCATTTGCCAAATGCAATATTAACGAAACCTTACCGGTGGTCCGAATTTCAATCAATTATGATATCAGAAACTGCCCTTTACCATTCAAAGCGTGCTTGTCGCCGTCAAGCCTGCGCTTTATGGTGCGCGGATTCATAACCATGGATTGCGGCTGAAGCATGAATGCCGCACCGCTAGGGAGACTTGCATGTTCCAGGGATCCATTCCCGCTCTCGTTACGCCCTTTACTGACGCCGGCAAGGTGGATGAGGCTTCCTTCGCCTCGCATGTCGACTGGCAGATAAAAGAGGGCAGCAAGGGACTGGTGCCCGTGGGTACGACGGGTGAATCGCCGACCCTGTCGCATGACGAGCACAAGCGCGTCGTCGAGCTCTGCATCGAGATCGCCAATAAGCGGGTTCCTGTCATGGCGGGCGCGGGTTCGAACAATACCCGCGAGGCGATCGAGCTGGCGCAGCATGCCGAAAAGGTTGGCGCCAATGCGGTTCTTGTCGTCACGCCCTACTACAACAAGCCGACCCAGAAGGGGCTTTACGCGCATTTCGCCGCGATCGCGGAGGCAGTAAAGCTGCCGATCTATATCTATAACATTCCCGGCCGTTCGGTTGTCGACATGACGCCGGAAACGATGGGCGCGCTTGCCAAGTCCTATTCCAATATTGTTGGTGTCAAGGATGCGACCGGCAAGATCGAACGCGTCTCCGAACAGCGTATTAGCTGCGGACGCGATTTCCGCCAGCTTTCCGGCGAGGATGCCACGGCGCTCGGCTTCAACGCCCATGGCGGCGTCGGCTGCATCTCGGTCACCGCCAACGTCGCACCGCGTCTTTGCGCCGAATTCCAGGCGGCGACGCTCGCCGGTGACTATGCCAAGGCTCTGGACTATCAGGATCGATTGATGCCGCTGCACAAGGCGATCTTCCTCGAGCCAGGCCTTTGTGGCGCCAAATACGGCCTCTCCCGGCTTGGCCGCATGAGCCGGAATGTCCGCTCACCGCTGTTGTCGACCCTGGAGCCGGGCACGGAGGCTGCGATCGATGCGGCCCTGCGCCACGCCGGCCTCTTGAACTGACGCCATTCGAGGCCATTGCCAAACTCTGCCGGACCGCTCTCTTCACAAGGAGGGCGGTCTCGCTTATTTAGGAACCAGGATGTGGCGCACCTCTGGTTGCCGCCGGAACGACGCAGGAAAAGAAGAAGAATTATGGCACCCAAAGGCAGCCAGCGCGTGGTGAACAAGGTCGTGGCGGAAAACCGCAAGGCCCGCTTCAACTACGAGATCATCGATACCTATGAGGCTGGTCTCGTGCTGATGGGCACCGAGGTCAAGTCGCTGCGTGAAGGCAAGGCCAATATTGCCGAATCCTACGCTTCGGATGAAGGCGACGAAATCTGGCTGATCAACTCGTATCTGCCGGAATACCTGCAGGCGAACCGCTTCAATCACGAGCCGCGCCGTCGCCGCAAGCTGCTGCTTTCCAGCCGCGAAATTGGCCGGCTGCGTTCGGCGATCAACCGTGAAGGCATGACCTTGGTGCCGTTGAAAATCTATTTCAACGACCGGGGCCGCGCCAAGCTGGAATTGGCTCTCGCCAAGGGCAAGAAGCTGCATGACAAGCGCGAATCCGAGAAGGAACGCGATTGGAACAGGCAGAAGAGCCGCCTGCTCAAGGACAATGGGTGAGGGTGAGGAGCGATCGGGCAACGCCCAAGCAATCGATCCAGTGAATCGATTGCAGCGACGAACGCCCTGAGCCCTAGCGAAGGGCCGGCTGTCGCGGCAAACGCAAAATGCTTCCACCGCGCGCAACTATCCCTGAGCAAAGATAGCTGCGCATGAATCGATTGCAGCGACGAACGCCCCTTCGGCAGGCTCAGGATGTCTTAGAGAAGGGCAGTGCCGCGGCAAACGCGAAACGCTTTCTGCCGCGTGCAGCGAACCCGTCTAATGCAGTCCCTAACTATTCCTCGGATTCCGCAGCGGCGTGACCTCCCTCGGGCGCGCGCGGGGGCCGTTCCGAGGCTTCGCGGCCGATCTCGGCTTTCAGCGAGACAAGGTCGATGAAATGGTCGGCCTGACGGCGCAGGTCGTCGGCGATCATCGGCGGCTGGGTCGACATGGTCGAGATCACTGAAACTTTGCGTCCGCGGCGCTGGAGGGCTTCCACGAGGGTCGTGAAGTCGCCGTCGCCGGAAAAGATCACCAGATGGTCGACGGTCTCGGATTGCTCCATGGCATCGATCGCCAGCTCGATGTCCATGTTGCCCTTGATCTTGCGGCGTCCCATGGAATCCGTGAATTCCTTGGCCGGCTTGGTGACAACCTTGTAGCCGTTATAGTCGAGCCAATCGATCAGTGGGCGGATGGAGGAATATTCCTGATCTTCGATGAGAGCGGTGTAATAATAGGCCCGCAGCAGATAGCCGCGTTTCTGAAATGCCTTCAGCAGCTTGCGGTAATCGATATCGAAGCCGAGGCTCTTGGACGCAGCGTAGAGATTGGCGCCATCTATAAAGAGTGCAATTTTTTCGCGTGGGTCAAACATTGCTTACTTATCCACTGTTATAAAAACGTAATCACTTCATTCAAACGCTAGCTAAAACAATGCCTTGTAAGGCGTTGCAGAATAATTCGTATTACTTTATGAATTATTCATATAACCGAGATTTAGGGCACGCAATGGGATATTCCAAGCAACTTCCGGTGGAAATCGCCGTTTGTCTAGGGGAATTTTAGCACTTTCCCGGGGGCTGCAAAGGCGCTGAAACAGGAAAAACTTGAATTTGCCATCGTTTGCTTGTATCGGCGTGCTACTCCGAGACATGATGACGACATCACGACCGCAAAGGACAGGCAATGGCCCGTGTCACAGTAGAAGATTGCATTGATAAAGTAGAGAACCGGTTCGAGCTCGTGCTGCTCGCCAGCCACCGCGCCCGCCTGATCTCGCAGGGATCCTCGATCACCATCGACCGCGATAACGACAAGAACCCAGTCGTCGCGCTACGCGAAATCGCCGACGAGACCCTGTCGCCTGATGATCTCAAGGAAGACCTGATCCATTCGCTGCAGAAGCATGTCGAAGTGGATGAGCCTGAGCCCGATCCGGCAAGCCTCCTGGCAGCAGGTGCTTCCACCACCAGCGAAGAGGAAGAAGACGCTCCTGAAGCCGTTACTTTCGACCAGATGTCGGAAGAAGAACTTCTGGCCGGCATCGAAGGTCTGGTTCCACCGGAAAAAAGCGACGATTACTGATCGTCGATCTTGATGCTCCGGGCAGGAGCGATATGATGGCAAGATGCGTGCGCCGGTCAGATGACTGGCGCGCTTTTGTTTTTGCGGGAGTAGCTTCGGAATGATGCGGCAATACGAGCTTGTTGAGCGCGTGCAGAAATACAAGCCCGATGCCAACGAAGCTCTTCTCAACAAAGCCTATGTTTATGCGATGCAGAAGCATGGCCAGCAGAAACGTGCCAGCGGCGATCCCTATATTTCCCATCCTCTCGAAGTTGCTGCGATCCTGACGGATATGCGTCTGGATGAATCGACCATCGCAGTCGCTCTTCTCCACGATACGATCGAGGATACGACGGCGACGCGCGCCGAAATCGACGAGATGTTCGGCGAGGACATCGGTCGCCTGGTCGAGGGCCTGACGAAGATCAAGAAGCTGGATCTCGTTACCAAGAAGGCCAAGCAGGCCGAAAACCTGCGCAAGCTGCTGCTTGCCATTTCCGACGACGTACGCGTGCTTTTGGTCAAGCTTGCCGACCGCCTACACAATATGCGCACGCTCGATCACATGTCGCCGGAAAAGCGCGCGCGCATTTCTGAGGAGACGATGGAAATCTATGCGCCGCTCGCCGGCCGCATGGGTATGCAGGACATGCGCGAGGAGCTGGAGGAGCTCTCCTTCCGCCATATCAATCCGGAAGCGCATGATACCGTCACCAAGCGCCTGGAGGAGCTGTCGCGCCGTAATGAAGGGCTGGTCAAGAAGATCGAGACCGAACTGCGCGATCTGCTTGTTGCCAACGGCTTGGCCAACGCCATGGTCAAGGGCCGGCTGAAGAAGCCCTATTCGGTCTTCCGCAAGATGCAGTCGAAGTCGCTCTCTTTCGAGCAGCTTTCCGATATCTACGGCTTCCGTCTTCTCGTCGACGATATTCCGTCCTGCTATCGGGCGCTCGGCATCGTCCACACCCGCTGGCGCGTCGTTCCCGGCCGCTTCAAGGACTATATCTCGACGCCGAAGCAGAACGATTATCGCTCGCTGCACACGACGATCGTCGGCCCTTCGAGCCAGCGCATCGAGCTGCAGATCCGCACGAAGCGCATGCATGAGATCGCCGAATTCGGTATCGCCGCCCATACGCTCTACAAGGACGGCACGAATAGCAACGGCAATGGTGCGGATGGTGAGCTCCTGTCGCGGGAAAGCAACGCCTATTCCTGGCTGCGCCATACGATCGAGGCCTTGGCCGAGGGCGACAGCCCGGAAGAGTTCCTCGAGCACACGAAGCTCGAACTGTTCCAGGATCAGGTCTTCTGCTTCACGCCCAAGGGCAAGCTGATCGCCTTGCCGCGCGGCGCGACGCCGATCGACTTTGCCTATGCCGTCCATACGAATATCGGCGACACCACGGTCGGCGCCAAGATCAATGGCCGCATCATGCCGCTCGTTACGCGGCTGAACAACGGCGATGAAGTCGAGATCATCCGCTCGGGTGTGCAGGTGCCGCCGGCCGCCTGGGAAGAAATCGTGGTCACCGGCAAGGCACGTGCCGCCATTCGCCGCGCAACCCGGCTTGCCATCCGCAAGCAATATGCCGGCCTCGGCCACCGCATTCTGGAACGCACTTTCGAGCGTGCCGGCAAGGTCTTCTCGCGCGATGCCCTGAAGCCTGCCCTGCATCGCCTCGGCCAGAAGGATGTCGAGGATGCGATCGCCGCTGTCGGGCGAGGGGAGATGTCGTCGCTCGATGTCTTGCGGGCGGTCTACCCGGATCATCAAGATGAACGCGTGACGGTCAAGCCTGCCGGCGACGAGGGCTGGTTCAACGTTCGCAGCGCCTCGGGCATGATCTTCAAGATCCCCGGCAAGAACAAAGCCGAGGTTTCCGATGGCGCCGATATCGATGCGCCGCCGATCCGCGGCATTTCCTCGAACGTCGAGGTGCATTTCGCGCCGACCGGCGCGGTTCCTGGCGACCGCATCGTCGGCATCATGGAAAAGGGCAAGGGCATCACCATATATCCCATCCAGTCCCCGGTCCTGCAGCGGTTCGACGACGAGCCCGAGCGCTGGATCGATGTGCGCTGGGATCTGGACGAAGCCAACAAGTCCCGCTTTGCCGCCCGGATCCTGATCAATGCTCTCAACGAGCCGGGCACGCTTGCAAAGGTGGCGCAGACCGTAGCGGATGTCGACGTCAACATTCGCGTGCTCAATACCGTTCGAGTTGCCGCCGATTTCACCGAAATGGCCCTCGACGTCGAAGTCTGGGATTTGCGCCAGCTCAATCAGCTTCTGGTGCAGCTCAAGGAACTCGATTGCATTGCGACGGTAAAGCGCCTCTACGAGTGATGTCGGCCGATCTCAAAGCATCCTGCATATTTTGTGATCATTTTATGACCAAATTCGAGCGCCTTTCGGGATAGATATGCGCCGTGCGCATGGCTGCGTATATTTCAAAGCGGTGGTAATTAACCTTTGTTGCGCCTATCTTCTGCTCATCGAAGAAACGAAACTGAAATGAGAGAAGATAATGTTTAGCCCGATCAAGAAAATCGCCCGTGCCCTGCGTGTTCCGAGTGTTGAAGAACGCGAAATGGCTTATCTGAATGGTTCGCATGACCGTTTTGACCTTGAATATCGTCAGCGTCAGGTCGACCGCGGTCTGTTCCGCACACGTTAATAGCCGTTAATACTTGAAAGACCAGAAGGGGCGCGTCGTTGTTGCGCCCTTTGGAGCATCCCGATCTTGCGGGATTGCTGCCCGCCGCTGAAGAGGAACGTCCATTTTCTGCTTCAATAGCAGCTGACGTTCCCAAAAAGAGCCGTACTTTCGGTTCTTAATCGGTGCATGATACGCTTGGCCGCTCTTGTCATGACGGCCCCCGTTGCACTAGATAAGCCGCATGCTGTTTCGCCGCCGAAAACCACTGACATTCAAGGAAAAACTGCGGGAGCACCTTTGGCCTCGCAAGGGTTTTGTCCGCTCGTTCCAATATTTCGGCAAGCGCCTCGTTCGCCTTGCCGCGTCGCCGCATTCGGTCGCGGCCGGCTTTGCCGCAGGTATTGTCGTGTCCTGGACACCGTTCATTGGCGTACATTTCGTCATGGCGATTATCATCGCATATCTGATCCGCGGCAATGTCATCGCTTCGGCGCTGGGCTGTCTGGCCGCCGGCAATCCGATTACCTACCCCTTCATCTGGGCTCTGACGTGGGAGATCGGCCATCTGATCCTGTCACGCGATAGCGGCGGTCAGGGCGGCAGCATCGATCTGCCCGCGCTTTGGCACAAGGGCGATCTCTCGCAAATTTGGGATCCGGTTTTGAAGCCGATGCTGATCGGCGGCATTCCGCCTGCCATCGTGACGGGCGTGATTGTCTACGCGCTGACCTATTATGGTGTGAAGACCTTCAAGACCCGCCGCAAGGAGCGCCTTATGGAGCGCGCCCGCGAGCGGCTGGCGCTTGCCGAGAACGCATCGAGCGTCTGACCCAGACTGACCTTGTCCGGGCCGCCAGGAGGGCCTTCCCATGATTATCGGCATAGGCAGTGATCTCATCGACATCCGCCGTGTGGAGAAGACGATTGAGCGTTTCGGCGCCCGGTTCACCGAGCGCTGCTTTACCGAGATCGAGCGCGCAAAGTCCGAACGCCGCAAAAATAAGGCGGCCTCCTATGCCAAGCGCTTTGCTGCCAAGGAAGCCTGCTCGAAGGCTTTGGGCACGGGATTGGCGCAGGGCGTCTTCTGGCGCGACATGGGCGTCGTCAATCTGCCAAGTGGAAAGCCGACCATGCAATTGACCGGCGGTGCCGCAGAAAGGCTGGTTTCCATGCTGCCGGCAAATCACCGCGCTGCCATTCATTTGACGATAACGGATGATTTTCCTCTTGCTCAGGCCTTTGTGATTATCGAAGCGCTGCCGGTGGATGCCTGAATCATGACTGTATGTCGCTTTTGGCACCCGCGCCATTGCCGCGATGATATGAAGCGAGTAGACAGTGCCTGAATATAAGTGCGCCGGTGGGGTGCGAAAAAGGAACAAGACTGCGTGTCCGAGAAAGCCGTAAAACAGCAGAACGCCCTGTGGGAGAACATTAAGGTCATCGTTCAGGCGCTCGTCCTGGCCATGATCATCCGCACGGTTCTCTTTCAGCCATTCACCATTCCGTCCGGCTCGATGATGCCGACGCTTCTTGTCGGGGACTATATCTTCGTCAACAAGTTCGCCTACGGCTACTCGAAGTACTCGCTGCCGTTCTCGCCTGATCTGTTCAGCGGCCGCATTTTGGGCAGCGAGCCGAAGCGTGGCGATGTTGTGGTCTTCCGCTTCCCGCCGAATCCGGATGTCGATTACATCAAACGCGTGATCGGCCTGCCGGGCGACCGCATCCAGGTCAAGAACGACATTCTCTATATCAACGGCCAGGCCGTTCCGCGCGAGCCGCATGGCACCTTCTCGTCCGACTATAGCCAGGAGCCGGGTGACCATATCGCCGTCTACAGCGAACGTCTGCCCGATACTGGCAAGGTCTTCGACACGCTGGATCTTTCGCCGAATTCGCGTGGCGACAACACCCAGGAATATGTCGTTCCGCCGGCCCATTACTTCATGATGGGCGACAATCGCGACAATTCCGACGATAGCCGTTTCGATGTCGGCTATGTCCCCGCTGAGAACCTGATCGGCCGTGCCAGCGTCATTTTCTTCTCGCTGGGTCACGACACCTCGTTCCGTGAAATCTGGAAATGGCCGACCAATATGCGTTGGGACCGTATTTTCAAGGTTGTCGAATGACGAAGGCACAGACGCTCTCCCAGGCGGATCGTGCCAGGCTTGAGGTCGTTATCGGCCACGAATTCGCCGAGAAGGAGCGTCTCGACCGCGCGCTGACCCATGCCAGCGCGCGTACGCACAAGACGGGCAACTACGAGCGGCTGGAATTTCTCGGCGACCGTGTTCTCGGCCTCTGTATCGCGGAATTGCTTTTCAAGACCTTCGGTGCGGCAACGGAAGGCGAGCTTTCGGTTCGCCTCAACCAGCTCGTGAGTGCCGAAACCTGTGCAGAAGTTGCCGATGAGATGGAGCTGCATCTCTATATCCGCACCGGCGCCGACGTGAAGAAGCTGACGGGCAAGCGCATGCTCAACGTGCGCGCCGATGTCGTCGAAAGCCTGATTGCGGCACTCTATCTGGATGGCGGACTTGAAGTCGCCCGCGCCTTCATCCTGCGCTTCTGGGAGCGCCGCGCCATCCGGCCGGAGGGCGCAAGGCGCGACGCCAAGACGGAGCTGCAGGAGTGGGCGCATGCGAAATTCGGCGTCACCCCGGTCTACAGGGTTGATGATCGCAGCGGACCGGATCATGATCCGCGCTTTACGGTGACTGTGGAAGTCAAGGGAACGGCGCCTGAAACGGGAATAGAACGCTCCAAGCGTGCGGCCGAACAGATGGCGGCGACACGGATCCTGGAGCGCGAAGGTATTTGGCAGCCTCAGTTGACTGAGAAGTGACTGCCGGGGAATAGTGGAAAATGACCAATCAGCAAGACACGCCCGCCGAAGACGGCGCGGTTGAACATATCGGCCCGACGCATTCGGGCTTCGTTGCCCTTATCGGCCCCACCAATGCCGGTAAGTCGACGCTCGTCAACCGGCTCGTCGGCGCAAAGGTCTCGATCGTCAGCCACAAGGTGCAGACGACGCGCGCCATCGTGCGCGGCATCGCCATTCACAACAATGCGCAGATCGTTTTCATGGACACGCCCGGCATCTTCAAGCCGCGCCGCCGTCTTGATCGTGCCATGGTGACGTCCGCCTGGGGTGGCGCCAAGGATGCCGATCTCATCATGCTGTTGATCGACAGCGAGCGTGGTCTGCGCGGCGATGCCGAAGCCATCCTGGAAGGGCTGAAGGATGTTTCCCAGCCGAAGATCCTCGTCTTGAACAAGATCGACCGCGTTCGCCGTGAGGACCTGCTGGCGCTTGCCGCCGCCGCCAACGAGAAGATCGCCTTCGAGCAAACCTTCATGATCTCGGCGGAAAGCGGCTCGGGCTGCGACGACGTCATGGATTATCTGGCGAAGACCTTGCCGGAAGGTCCCTGGTATTATCCGGAAGATCAGATTTCCGATCTGCCGATGCGCCAGCTTGCCGCCGAAATTACCCGCGAAAAGCTGTTTCTGCGTCTGCATCAGGAACTTCCCTATTCCTCTCATGTCGAGACGGAAAAGTGGGAAGAGCGTAAGGACGGCTCCGTGCGCATCGAACAGGTGATCTATGTCGAGCGCGAAAGCCAGAAGAAGATCGCTCTCGGCAAGGGCGGCGAAGCGATCAAATCGATCTCGACCGCATCACGCAAGGAACTCTCCGCGATCCTGGAGCAGCCCGTGCACCTCTTCCTCTTCGTGAAGGTCCGTGAAAACTGGGGAGACGACCCCGAGCGCTTCCGGGAAATGGGCCTCGACTTCCCGCATTGACGAGAGTTTGCGTTCCTGCAACGCTTAATATTACAGTGGCTTATTGGGCATATTCTGTTTGCCGCTGTAACTTGAGGGGTGTTTCATGGCGAAGGCAGCAGCGACGGTGCATGGACGACGCACGCCCTGCCAGCAATGTCCGCTGAGATCACTGCCGCATTTCCGGGAATTCGAGCGCGACGAGCTGAATTTCATCAGCGGCTTCAAGAAGGGTGAGCTTCTTGTCGATGCCGGTGCCACGATCTTCCTCGAAGGCGCGCATAGCGCTCACCTTTTCACCATCCTCTCCGGCTGGGGTTTTCGATACAAGACGCTGGAGGATGGCCGCCGCCAGATCCTGAACTACGTGATGCCCGGCGATCTTATCGGATTGCAGGGGTCGATCATGGGGGAGATGCAGCATTCGACGGAAGCGCTCTCGCCGATATCGCTCTGTGTTTTCGAGCGCACGGAGTTGATGACGCTCTATAATTCTCATGCCTCGCTGGCCTATGATCTGACCTGGATCGCATCGCGTGAGGAGCGGATTCTCGATGAGCATCTGCTGAGCATCGGCCGCCGCTCCGCGATGGAGCGGGCCGCTTATCTCATTGCATATCTGCACCAGCGCGCCAGCACTCTGCGCCTTTTCAACGGCAGCAAGGTTATCCCCATCACGCAGCAGCATGTCGCCGATACACTCGGCCTTTCCGTCGTCCATACCAATAAGACTTTGAAAAAGCTGGCGGCTCGAGGGTTGCTCCTTTGGCAGGAGAGGGGCTGCGAGGTTCTGGATGGGAAAGGGCTTGCAGAACTTGCGGGCTGGGACGGTTTTGATTCGGGCAAGCGCCCCTTCATCTAGGCACTGCCTTTTTAGCAAACGCATGTCTTTTTTAAATGCCGGCAATAACTGTATCAGCATAGATTACTGTTATCGTCACTTTTCTACCAGTTTCACCTTTTACTAACCCCGGCGACAAAAGCGATTGGAGCATGGTGACGAGCCCATAGTACCGCAGTGCGAAAAGTGCGAAGCGGGTTGGAGGCAAAGTCATGTCACAAGAGACTGAGCCAAGGCGGATGGGGCAAACCATCCATTCAATACGGGCCGATGATTGGCGCCGGAGGGATAGATGCGGGACTTTTTACGGGCTGCGCCAACTGGCGCATACGTGCAGGGATGGCGCTGATATGACGTTTCAGCGCGTGCTTATACTGGAAGATAATCTCATTATTGCAATGGAGACTGAGGAAATCCTTCGTCTTGTAGGTATCCAGCAGATTGAGATTGCTTCGAATCTGGAACAGGCGGTCAACGCGATCCATTCCGAACATTATGATTTTGCGATGCTTGACGTGAATCTCGGAGAGTCGACGAGCTTCGGCTTTGCCAGATTGCTGATGGAACGCGGCATTTCCTTCGGCTTCGTCAGCGGTTATTCCGATACGCTCGATTTTCCGGCCGATCTGCGGCATGTGCCGCTTTTGAACAAGCCCTTCGACGAGCAATCCATGCGTCTCTTTGTCGAGGCCCTGGCCGGCGGCTCCTCTCTTGCCATGTGACAGCCGGGGCCGTTTGCCCTAAACTCGAATCGCGGAAATTTTTCGGGGCAGCCGGCCGATGCAATGGCAGGACCATGCGATCATTCTGGGTGTCAAACGTCTCGGCGAGACCAGTGTCGTCGCCGAGGTGATGACGCGTGGCCGCGGCCGCCATATGGGGCTGGTGCGATCCGGCCGCTCGCGCGCCATGCAGCCGGTGCTGCAGGCGGGCAACCTCGTCGAGGTGACCTGGCGGGCCAGGCTGCATGAACATCTCGGCGAGTTTCGCATGGAGCCGGTCACGCTCCGGGCCGCACGTTTGATGGAAACCGCGACCGCCGTCTATGGCGTGCAGGCGATGGCCGCATTATTGCGGCTCTTGCCTGAGCGCGATCCGCATCCGCATCTCTACGATGCGCTCGATGTCATTCTGGAAAACCTGCAGAACCCTGCCGATGCCGGCGAACTCTTCGTGCGCTTCGAACTTGCCGTGTTGAACGATCTCGGCTTCGGCCTCGATTTAACGGAATGCGCAGCAACCGGCGTGCGTGAGGATCTGGCTTTCGTTTCGCCGAAATCCGGGCGTGCCGTTTGCCGGGCAGCCGGTATGCCCTGGGCGGATAAGATGCTGGCGTTGCCGCCGTTTTTGACGACCGGAGCCTTGATCGCCGCGGATAGGGAAAGCCTTTCCGCCGCTTTCCGCCTGACCGGCTTCTTCCTGCATCGCCATGTCTACGAGCCGCGCGGCATCGAGATCGCTGCAGCTCGCGATGGCTTCATGCAAGCCGCCTTGAAGGCAGTTGCCGTCGCTTCGCCGGACGATGCCATGACATCGCCGAGTCTTGTGGCCAAAGGCTGAGTGAAGGACGCGAAAAGGGGCTTTCTATCGCCGCTTGAGCGCCCAACCCTCCGGCCGTTCCTCAAGTACCGTCACCGCATCGCCGATCTTTACCGTGCCTTCGCCGCGCGGCACGGCATTCCAGCCGAAGAGCGGGCCGGGCACGCGCCGGTCGGCTGACATGCGGATGCGGCCCATGGCGGGCATCGGGTTCGGCACGTCGCGCGAGCCGGTCTGCTGATCCTGCGTCGTCATGATGCAGCGCGAGCAGGGTTTGACGAGATCGAGGCGGATGCCACCGATCTCGATTGCCGCCCAGCGATCTTCCGGCCACTCCTCGTCGATATCGATGACGATATTCGGACGGAAGCGCTCCATGCCGACCGCGCCTTCGCCGTGAGCGGCGAGATTGGCGTTGAGCGCCTTCAGCGAGCCGGTGGTGGTAACGAGAATCTGATAGCCATCGGTAAAGGTGACGGGCGTATCCTCTCCCGCCCATTCCGGATTGGCGATACGCTTGGCAAGCCTGTCGAAGAACACCATCCTGACCTCACGACCCATCCATGCCGACAGCGCCTTGTTGGTGTCCTCGTCGGCAACGGAGACGTTGACGGCTGATTTCCAGACGACGATGTCCATACGGTTGTCGGAATGCGGCGGCGGCACGATGATGTCGGGCTTGCCCTCCATCTTCAGGCGCAAATGGGAGGGTGCCGGCTGGATGTCGATCCGGGCCAATGCCTGTAATTCGCGCTGGGTAATGAAATTGCCAGAGGGATCGACCAGCATGGCGCGGCGGTCGCCGGCGAGACCGAAAGCATCGACGGCTGCCGACGGAATGGCGATGCCGCGGGCGCTCTTGAGGGGATAGATGAAAAGATCGCTGACGCGCATGGGATGGCCCTCAGATTTCGTCTATGAACATTGCCAGCACGGTTTTCAGGCGGTCGTGCCGTGCTTCGGCAAACCTGGCTCCGGTCTCGGTCTGGAATCCATCCGCCAGTTTGAACAGCTTTGTCTCGAAATGGTCAATGGCGAAGCGCTTGTCGTCAAGCGGCCGCTCTGTTGCAAGTGGATCGAACGGGTCGTACAGGCCGGAGCCGAGACGCCCGGCAATATAGAAACAACGCGCAGCGCCCACCATGCCGATGGCATCCAGCCGGTCGGCATCCTGCAGGATCTTCGCTTCCAATGTTTCCGGTGGCAGGTTGGCAGAGAAACTATGTGTGGTGATCGCATGCGCAGCAGCGGCAATGTCGTCGTCTGCCCAGCCGAGTTGCCGCAGAATGCCCGAAGCTTTCTCGGCCGCAAGCCGCGAGGCCTGCGCGCGATGCGGCGAATTCTTTTCGACGGCGACGCAATCATGCAGCAGCACGGCCGCGGCGAGAATGCGCGCATTGCCGCCTTCTTCGGCCTGGATGGCCATGGCATTGCGGAAGACGCGCAGGATATGGGCAATATCGTGCGAACCGTCATCGCCATCCGCGGCGTGGGGAATGAGATCCGCAGCCAGCACTTCGAACGGGGCGAAAGCCCGCGCCATCTTGTCGGTGTCCATAGCTGCACTTGCTCCGGGATGATCAGTCGGCAGGTTTTATTGTCCTATCGGGTCAATGGATTCGCCGCAATCATTCCGTCGCCTTCTTCCGCGTCAGGATTTTTTGGTAGAACAGGCCGATACCGATCAGGACAGCGCCGAGGCCGATGAAGGACAGTGCCCGCAGGAAGCCTTCGAGATTCGCCATGTCGATGAGGAAGGCTTTGACGACGGCGATGAAGACTAGCACCGCCGAGGCGATGCGCAGGCTCCGGGCCTCGAAGCGGGCGCCGAGCCCGAGAAGCGCGATGCCGATCAGCAACCAGGCGACAGAGTAGGAATAGAGCTCGCCCTGGATGAAGCCGTTCCAGAAGGGAATGTACTCACCCTGCCAGAAGCGCCGCACCGACAAGGTTGCCCATGCGAAGGCCATCACGGCCGTCGCGGCGGCCAGCATGCTGACATAGGGGAACGGGCGCCGGTTACGAGCAAAGAGCGCCAATCCGCCATAGGCGGCTGCAGGCAAAAGATAGGCGAGCAGCAGCAGGTTGAAGAGTGGGATGCGACCCGTGCTCTCGCCTGTCATGAACGGGTTCAGTCCCAGCAGATGCAGGGTGAGGATCATTGCGACCGAAATGACGCCGAGGGCCATGCCACCATAGCGGAAGACAGGGCTCGCGGCGCTGAGATCGAGCGCCATCAGCGTTGCGGAAGCACCGATTGCCAGCAGCGTATAGATCGACTGTTCCCCGAGCGTTGGAGCCGCATCGTTCAGAACGCCGCCGTTCATGGCGTGGCGCACGAGGATGGCGATCGTTAGCAGTACGAGGAAGCAGGCGAGCGCCTGCAAAGCGTTGCGCAGTCGCAGGTTCGGCGAATGACGCGTGATGAAGGCAGCAAAGACGGCAAGAGCGGCCGGAATGCCGTAGCCGGCAAGCAGCATGTTAAAGACCGGTGTCGTGCCGAGCTCCGAGGGATCGACGATCGTCGGTTGCCAGGCGATGCGCCCCATAGTGATGACAAGCGCGGCAACCATGGTCCATGGCAGAACGGGCCAATTGCGCAGGCGTCCCGCCAATAGATAGGCGATGCCGAGAACCGGCAGCAGGATCGTCGCGGTGGCATGATGCGCAAGCGCATGCAGGGCGAAGACTGCTGCGACGAAGGAGCCGGCCGCGAGGATATTTGTCGGCAGCTTCAACCCTTCTTCGTCGCTGCGATCCTGCCATTCCGCAAGCCCGATGAGAACTAGCGCCAGTCCGATGCCGTAGAGCCCATGCAGCCAGTCGAGCGTCCAGTTGCCGAAGTTGACGAAGCTGATCGTCGCGATCGCCAAGGGCGTGGCTGCCATGACAAGGCTCCAGAGAGCGGCATAGGGCTTCTCCGCCTGGGCGAAGCGCCGGAGGAAGAAGGCGCCGATGACTACGAAGAGGGCGCCGAGGCCGAGGACCTCATAGAGCACCGTGCTCTGCAGGCTGGCGGTTCCATCCGTCGTGGATTCGATCCCGGCGATCCAGTTGGTCAGAATACCGGACGTGCCGACCACGGCGACGAGCGCGGACAGGATCGTTGCCCAGGCTGCATGCAGGCGGCCGGCACCGAAGGCCGCAACCGCTGCGACGATCGCCGCAAACATGAATGTCGCATCGACGATTGGATATCCATATCGAAGGCTGAAGCCGACGATGCAGAGTGATACCGTGAGCGCACCGATCGCGGCCGTCAGCGTCATGCCGAGGGGCTGTCGGGCGAGAAATGCCGCCCATTCCATACCGGAGCTTACTCGCTGGGGCGTATCTTCGGCCGGCGCCGTTGTTGCGTCTTCCTTCACCGCTTCTGAGACTGGATAGCGTCCCGGCCACAAGAAGATGGTGCCGCCGATCATGGCCAGCATGGAAAGCGTGACCGGCGCGAGATCGACGACCGGGCTGAAGGTAATGTAGAGCAGCGGCCACAGGCTCAGAAGCCCATTTGCGAGCGACGGCGCGATCAACCAGCGGCGCAGGCGCGACGCCAAAAGGGTCGCAAGCCAGGTCAGAACGAGATAGCCGAAGAGTGTCCAGGGACGTGGCGCGGTAGAAGCGATGAGAGCAGGGGTCGCCATCGACGCCAGCAGGCCGAGGCCGGCAAGCGCCTGCCCATGCAACAGCGATAGTCCGAGCGTGGCAAGCGAGATGAGCGCGAGAAGAATGAAGGCGGTTGCGGGGCCGATGAATTCGTAGATGGCATGCGCCGCATAGGTCGAGCCGAACAGGGCGACGACACCGGCTGCCGTCAAGACGCCAGGGATCATCGCATTTTGAAAGGCGCTGTTCAGAACCGGCGCGGCGCGGCGGCGGATCACTTCGCCTGCAGCAATCAGGGCAAGGCCGAAGAGTGCCGCAAGAGCCAGACGCACGCCGGGGCTGAGAAGGCCGCTCTCGATCGAATATTTGACCATGAAGATGCCGCCGAGTGCCAGGGCGATGCCGCCGACCCAGACAGCCCAGCGTGCGCCTATCGTACTCTCCAGGCTTTCCTTGGGTGGGGTGGAGGTCTGGCTCGCAAGAGGAGCGTCTTCTTCCTGGCCCGCATCCGCAATGTTGCGTGCAGCGAGAGCGGGCTCCTCGATTTCGGGCGCGGAAGTATCTTCGATCGGGACTTTTGGTTCGTCGTCCATGGGTTGCGCGACGGCATAAGCCGCCGGAATCGATTCGCCCGTATCCGGCGTCAGCACCTTGCCCTCGAGAGCATTTTGCAGCTCCTGAACGCGCGCCTCAAGCTGCTTTATCCTTAGGTTGTGGCCCCGCAATACCACGATACCGACAATCAGGATGACGAGCGGCAACAATTCCATCATGTCCCCTCCATGGGCAATCCGTCGCACCATATACGAAACTGTTCATCGAGTAAGGCTGGATAGCCGGATTAGCCTATGATTCCAGGGAATTATGCCCCGTCGCCTGACAAGGCATCACAAAACCAATATTAGAAAATCCGGATTTGCCGCTTGGGAACTATGGTTAATACTCATTAACAATTTGTCTTTACCGGCGGCGCGAAGCAGCTTAATACAAGTTCCTAGTTTAGCTCTGAATGTATTGAGTACAAACGACGTCGCATGAGGCGGCTCCTACCCTAGGAGGTTTGTATGTCCCATGTTTCTTCCATATCCAATAGCTCTTATCCGTATCGTGGCACGCTCTCGCGCCTTGATGCGAATAACGATGGTCTTTTGAGCGAAGGGGAACGCGCGGCGGCCGAGCGCCCCGGCATTCTCGAAGCCGACGATCCCGGTGCTGCTGCCGATGGTTCCAACAGCGCTTTGGGTAACCTGATCGCCAAGCTCATGCAATTGCCGGGCGCCGACGCTGCCTCTACGGCAAAGTCGCCGGAATCCAATGCCGTCTACGATCTTAATCTGCTGTCGCCGATGGATGCCTACAACAGTACCTACGGCCAATATGATGCCGATAGCGTAGCGGCCTGATACGTACTTTCATCCGATGAAAGGGCGGCCTGCCGGCACACCGGCAAGCCGCCTTATGATTTTGATGTAGAATCATTTTTTCCAGTTACCGGAACCGTCATGCCTGCCATGCGTTCGGCAACAGCCACGCAGAACAGGGAGGGTGTTCCATGAAGCGGATAATGATCGTTGCAATTCTCGCTCTTGCCGCAGCCGCACCCGCGGCAGCACAAACCCAAAGTCAAAATACCGCTACTGCCGATTTTGTCGGCCTCGACGGTAAGCAGGCCGGTCGGGCGACGTTGACTGAAGGTAAAAAGGGCGTGCTGATCGAATTGGAAGTGTCCGGCATGCCCGCCAATCGCTGGGTCGCCTTCCATATCCATGAGAATAGCCGGTGTGAGCATACGCACGGCTTCGAGTCCGCCGGCGGGCATTTCAATCCCACAAAGGCGGAACATGGCTTTCTGGCCGCCAGCGGGCCGCATGCCGGCGATATGCCCAACCAGTATGTCGATCAGGATGGCAAGCTGCGCGCCCAGGTCTTCAACGGCATGGTATCGCTGAACGGCAAAGACGGCATTCGCGGCCGCACGCTGATGATCCATGCGGAGTCCGACGATTACCGCAGCCAGCCCGTCGGCGGTGCGGGCAAGCGTCTGGCATGTGCCGTCATTCAATAGGGGCCGGCGGCCAGACAATCGAGAGTGAATCCAGCTGTTGACGCGGTCGGTATCCGGCAGCGATTATTCTGCCGAGGGCGTGCCTGCTGGCGATGATTTGATGACCGTCGACGCCCTAGCTGTCCAAGGACAGTGTGAAAGGTGCATTGCCGTCGGCATCCGCGCCGCGACCGATCTCTTTGACTGCCGCGACCAGGCGCCCTTGGCGTCCCAGCAGCTCATCGCCGATGGCGACCAGTCGGGCATTCGGCGTAACGAATGGCGAGCTTACCCGCAGCCGACGCACCAGCACTAAATCATCTTGCTCGGGGTGAACGGTCAAAGCCGCGATCAGCGCTGCCGCCGGCGAGCGGGAGACGCCCATCCAGCAATGGATCAGCAAAGGCGCGCTTCGATCCCAGCCGGAGGCAAAATCGATAATTGCGCGAACATGCGCCTCCTGTGGAGCGACGAGATCGCCTGTCCCGGCAAAACTGATGTCGTTCATATGGAGCAGCAGATGCCGATCCGCCTGGATGACCGCTGGGCGGTGGAAGCTGTGCTCCTTGGCCATAATGCTGATCATTTCGCGCGCGCCATGATGAACGGCCATTTCGGCAATGCGCGCGAGCGGCGACACGACGATCCTGGTCACGCCCCAACCCTCATGGCAGCGCGCTCCGCCTCGATCGCTTCGAAGCGCTTCAGAAACAGCCGTTGCGCCTCGATTGCCGGCATCGGCTCGATTGGCAGCATCTCGCGCGTGATGTCGCGCGGCTGGCCGAAGAATTTGCGGGCTTCATCGGGCGTGAAGCCTGCAAGCAGCGTCGCCTCGAAATAGGCAGAGATCGTGTCGGCCTTCTTGATCTTTTCCTTGAGCTTCGGCGCGCAATGCGGAGGCAGGGCGAAGCGCCGGTAGATGGCTGCTTCGAGCCGTTTCTCGACGACCTTGTAATCGCCGCCGACGACGGACTTGAACGGTGAGATCATGTCGCCGATCACATATTCCGGTGCATCATGCAGCAAGGCGGCAAGCAGTTCGTCCGGCGTTGCCGGGTTGAGATGACGAAAGATCGCTTCCACCACAAGGCTATGCTGCGCCACCGAAAAGGCATGGTCGCCGGAGGTCTGGCCGTTCCAGCGCGCGACACGGGCAAGCCCATGCGCAATGTCACTGATCTCGACATCGAGCGGCGACGGGTCCAGCAGGTCGAGCCTGCGCCCGGATAACATGCGCTGCCAGGCGCGCGCAGTCGTTGCCGATGTCATGCCGACGCCTCATCGGCGCGAGTGGGGAAGGAGAGGCCGGACCAGGCCGGCAGAGACACGGTGACGTCGATATCGCCAGCCCTTATCGGAGCCTCTTCGGCAATGGCTTCGCCAGCCCGGTCGATACGGACGATGGCAAGGCCCATATTGCCGGCGGTCGAGCCGAGAGTTCCGATCGGCTTGCCGCCGACGGTCAATTCCGTGCCGGAGGCGGGCAATTCGGCGCCGCCGCTGACGATGACGACACGCCTACGTGCCGTGCCGCGGTGGTGCATGCGCGAAACCACTTCCTGGCCGATATAGCAGCCCTTGCGGAAGCCGAGGCCGCCGTTCAGATCCATCAGCACATCATGCGGGAACGCGTCCTGCAATGCGAAATCGCGGCCGGAAACGGCAATACCGTTGGCGATCCGCAGCGCGTCATAGAGCGTATCGGGGTCGCTGCCGTGCTCGCCGGGCGTCCGGCTCAGCACAATCCCGGCCTTGGCGAAGCGGCTGTCCTTTGGCCCGTGCGTCGCATTATCTCCCCATGCGACCGTGCCCCCCTGGGTATCCTCTGCGACGAAATCGACCTTGGCGCGCAGCCGATACATGGTGAGCCGCTTCAGCAGACCTTCCCGCTGTGCCGTGTCGGTTTCGAGTAAAAACCCTGCACCATCCCGCCAGATCATGAAGTCGAACAGGATCTTGCCCTGCGGCGTCAGCAACGCGCCGGGGCGAGCCTCATCGGCGCCAAGCGAGACGAGATCGGCCGTGATGAGATTGTGCAGAAACGCCTCGGCTTCCGCGCCGGTAATGCGGATGAAGGAGCGTTCACTGAGGAATACGGCTGGCATGATGGTTCCGCTGATTTGGCCTGAAGCACGGCGCGATCTCTAAGACTCGCTTCCTGTACTTCAGGTCTTTGATCTTCCGCATGTCGTTGTCACAAAACCGCTGCGCACTTTTGCGTGACATGCTTCATCACGCAGAGGTAGGGCCTTCAGCGAAGAACCGCAAGTTCCCCGGCCGGATCATTCGCCCGAGGTGAAGAATTTCCAGCGGCCGTCCGGCGTGATGCCGACGCGATAGAAATTATAGCCGCCGAATTCCTGCATGTCGGCATAGTCGCCGGCCGTCACGATACGCATCAGATCGACCTTCTCCGGGGTGGAGAGGGTCTTGATGTCCTTTTCGGCGAAATAGGGCCAGACATAGACCTCATCCGGGGTTCCCTGGCCGACATGGGCAAAGCCTGACGACATAATGTCGAGGAGAATGGACTGGATTTCTATGCCGTCGGGATCGCCCGAAAGGTCATGCAGCGTCTTTATCGGATCTTCGCCGGGATCGTCGGCCGTAACCTGGGTCTGTTTCAGGCCTCCTCCGATGTTCATCAGCGGGCGCAGACGCTCAAGATCGCCGGAAGCGGCAGCCTCGACGATCGCGGTACGGAGCTTCTTTACTGGCTCGGGCGCCTTGTCGATATCGAAGAGGAATTCGACCGATTTGCCGGTACTGGAAGCGCCACCGCTGCTCTGTGCAGCCTGCTTGTTGATCAAGGGCTCAGGCGCCGGCAGCGCATTGTTGGCGGGTGCTTCCAGCGCCTGCTCGATCGGTTTCTCGTTCTTCCGTTGTGTGGACTTTGCTGTATCTCTCGCCTGGGGGGCTGGCGGATTGAGCTGAGAAAAGGCGCTAGCCGGAATGGGCAGAGCCACGCTGCCCAAAAACAGGGTTACGGCAGCGAAGGAGGCAATGGAACAGATGAGCGCATTGCCTGGAAAGATACGCATAAGCAATCTCTGGTTGTTATTGCAGGGTCCGGTTCGGAGAGAATTCACCAGCGAGCATGCGTTCACGCAGCGATTCGAGCAAGGCTTCGGCGCCCTGTTCCCCCTGAATCCGGATCGTCTCGCGAATTGCATGGGCAATGGCGGCGTCGGCGATGATTTCAGGCTCGATGCCGTCAGCCATACCGTCTGCCCAGGCTTCGTTCTGGTATTCCAGCGCTGCCTGCATCTTTTCATGAACGATCATGTCGTCGATTTCGTTCAGGCTGGCTTCCATTGTTTCTTTCCTCGAGACGTTCATGTCCTTACCACTTGCTTAATAACTTTATCAGCCTTTTCTCAAAACGACACGGCTCGCTGTCAAAAGAGGTTAATAAATCGTCAATTTCCAAAGCGTGCGGTGATTTCTGTTGCCAGTGTTGCACCTTCGTTACGGTATCGCTCTTCCGCAGTGCGGGCTTGCGGCGTGCAATTCGTGTAAACCGAGGCAAAGGACCGATACCCACGGTTGAAAGCCGCAGTCAGTCTTTCTCTTCGTTTCGGCTCGTTCTTGGTTTCCGTGTCGAGCAATTGCTGCATATCGCCCCGCCAGCCATCCTCCCGCGTCGGACTGCAGAGATTGCGCAGATAGTCGATCGAGCCGAGAATTTCGGAGAGCCGCGACAGCTGTTCGTCGTAGGGTACCGGCTGTTCCGCACTCCCGCTATCAGGCACCTGTGCCGGCGGCGCACCTGCTGCCGGCTGTGCGGCAGCGGGAAAGGCGGCGGCAAGCGCGATGCAGATCAGAAGCGGTCGGCCAAGGTTGTTATGAATCATGTAACCATGTTGACCGGACAAGCATGACGGGAACAAGGCGTGGCAGGTGGTTTCCACCCCGATATTGCTCAGCATCGTTAATTTCGGGGCCGAGCTATGCGTTTTCTGCAGCCAGCCGTTCCACGCATTCGAGCACGCTGGCCGGAGCGGGCAGGGCGCGCACCTCCTCCACCGTGTACCAGCCGATGGCAGCCGCATCGTCGGCGGCCTCGGCGACGGCATCCTCATCGGCGTCCACGAGGAAGACCGAGAGCAGGAAGTGGCTCGTCAGGGTCCCGTCTGCCGCGTGGGAGCGCAGGTCGTAAGTCTCGAACAAGCGGGGATTGCGGGCTGAGATGCCGGTCTCCTCCTTGAACTCGCGCAGTGCCGCGTCGGACGGCGTCTCTCCGTCTTCGGCCCGCCCGCCCGGAAAGGCGTACATATCGGCGGACGGCGGATTGCTGCGCAAGACAAGCAGAAAGCGGCCGTTGCGCTGAAGAATGGCAGAGGAGGCAGGGCGAGGATTGGAAGTCATAGGTTGCTTTGCATTTGGATGGAAAAATGGGGGTGCAACGATGCCAGGTCATCGGCGAGCAATCTCTACAGGAAACGCCGCTTGCTGTCCCGTGGGAAAGCCCCTTAACTCGCTTCCGGCGGAAGCCGCGATTCTGAACACGCCGAATATGGGACCGATCCGGGATGATCTACGGGCTATATGCTTTGGCGGCTCTCGCCGAAATTGCAGGCTGCTTTGCTTTCTGGGCGTGGCTGCGTCTGTCGAAGCCGGTCTGGTGGCTCGCACCCGGCCTTGTCTCGCTGGCGCTCTTTGCCTGGCTGCTGGCACTGGTGCCGAGCGAGGCGGCGGGGCGCACCTTTGCTGCCTATGGCGGCGTCTATATCGTTGCCTCCATTCTGTGGCTCTGGCTCGCCGAAGGGCGGCTACCGGACCGGTGGGATATTTCGGGCGCCATCATCTGCCTTGCCGGCGCGGGGATCATTCTCTTCGGTCCGCGCGGCTGACATCAGACTTGACCCTCCGCTTCTCGGGTGCAACACAGGCCTCATGTGCGGACGTTTCGCTTTGACATCGACGGCAGACCAGGTGGGCGAAGCGCTCGGCGTCCTGCTGAACGAGGCATTTCCCGCGCGCTATAATATTGCGCCGACGCAGCCGATCCTTGTCGTCATATCGGGCGATAGGCAGCGACCGGGCAGTAACCTGCCGGATCGCCGTGCTCTGCTCGTGCGCTGGGGCTTTATGCCCGACTGGGTGAAGGACCCCAAGGATTTCCCGCTGCTGATCAATGCGCGATCGGAAACGGCCATCGGCAAGGCCTCCTTTCGCGCGGCCATGCGCCATCGTCGTATCCTCATCCCGGCATCCGGTTTCTACGAATGGCATCGACCGCCGAAGGAAAGCGGCGAGAAGTCGCAAGCCTATTGGATTCGTCCTCGCAGCGGCGGCGTCATCGCTTTTGCCGGGCTGATGGAAACCTGGTCGTCGGCCGACGGTTCCGAGGTCGATACGGGTGCGATCCTGACGACGGCGGCAAACAGCGCCATTCGATCCATCCATGACCGCATGCCCGTTGTTATCAAACCGGAGGATTTCGCTCGCTGGCTCGATTGCAAGACGCAGGAGCCGCGCGATGTCCTTGATCTGATGAAGCCGGTTCAGGAGGATTTTTTCGAGGCGATCCCGGTTTCGGATCGCGTCAACAAAGTTGCCAATATGGGGCCGGATGTGCAGACACCCGTAGTGCTCGATTCGGTCAGAAAACCGCCGAAGAAGGCGGATCCGGGCGATGGCCAGCTAAGCCTTCTCTGAGCGGCCGCCATTCGGCGGCCAGTGATCGGAAGTGCTGCCTGCCGGTATCGGTCGGCGGCGAGTGCAACGTTATTCTCAGGCGATCTTCTTCTTGAGAGGCTTCGTCTTCAGCATCAGATGTGCTGCAAGAACGGCTTTCAGGCCCAGCGGACGATAATGCTTGCTGGGGTCGATCTTTGCCTGCGGTTGTGCCGGCTGGTCTTTCTTCTGCGTCATGTTTCACTCCTCACCATGCTCCCCCGGAGCATTTTTCGATTCACAGTCGAGTAGTGGTTTTGTCGTAAATCATGACAAATCGAAGGCGTTTTCCAATCAGCTTTTGTAAACAACGACCATATTTCGAGAGATTAGCGCCGAAACCTCGTGTAGAATCCGCACTGCCGCAATGTTTGAATCTGCGGAAATATCGCGCCGCGCCAGCTCCCCATTGCGCCGTTGAGCGATCACCATGTCTCTGATTGATAAGGAAGACTTGCAGACTTGTGGTTGCGGCGCAGCGAAGCTGCCGAAGGGCTGCCGCGCGGCAATTTAATATGCCGTCGTTAGATATGCCGGCCGATGTCGTCGTTGGAATCGTCGACATTAGGATCGGCGGGGCCGTTGATGGTGTAGGTGCCGTATTTCTTCGCCCAGGAGCGCGCACCGAAGGGCAGGGACAGCAAATAGATGACGACGGTCACGACCATGACATGCCATGTATAGCTCATCAGCAGCGCGACATAGACGACAAGGCCGAGCATGATTGGCAGCACCAGATCGCGCCTTACGCCGTTGCCTTCCGATTTGCCCGACCATACCGGCAATCGGCTGACCAGAAGAAAGCCGATGAGGACGGTGTAGGCAGCGCCCCATAAGGCGAAGGTGCGGTCCGGCGTCACGCCGAGAAAGCCGAGATAAACAGGCAGCAGCACCAGCATGGCGCCGGCAGGCGCGGGTACGCCGACGAAATATTCCGACTGCCAGGAGGCCTTGTGCTCGCGCTCGGCCATGACGTTGAAGCGGGCGAGCCGCAGGCCGGCGGCGATCGTGTAGATCAACGCGGCGATCCAGCCGAGCGAACGGGCCTGATCGAGAAGGAAGACGTAGACGACGAGCGCCGGGGCAACGCCGAAGTTGACGATGTCGGCGAGCGAATCCATCTGCGCGCCGAACTTCGAGGTGGCCTTCATCAGCCGCGCGACGCGCCCGTCGATACCGTCGAGGAAAGCAGCGACCAGCACGGCCACGACGGCGAGCTCGTAGCGGTTTTCAAAAGCGAGGCGAATGCCTGTCAGGCCCGAGCAGATCGCCAGCACGGTGATCATGTTCGGCACGATCAGCCGCAACGGAATTTCCCGGAGACGCGGTCCGCGTGCTTCGTCGTTGGGCCCGTGTGGCTCGAAAGGCGGAAAAGGCGTCTTCATCTCGCTCGTGTTCCTAGAGCAATTCCAGCAAAAGTGCGAAGCAGTTTTGTGTCCGGAATTGCGTGAAAACAATGGTGTAGAGTATTTCCGTACCTCAATTTAGGGGGGAAATACTCTCGGATTCAGCTGCGGCGGCTAAGGGTTGCGCCCTTGGCCGAGCCGAATTCGGCAATAACGGTTTCGCCGGCGATCGCCCGCTGGCCGACGGCAACGCGCGACGAAGCACCTTCCGGCAGGAAGACATCGAGGCGCGAGCCGAAGCGGATGAGGCCGATGCGCTCGCCGGCATCCAGCGGCTCGTTCGGATGGACGAAACAAAGAATGCGGCGGGCAACGAGGCCGGCAATCTGCACGACGCCGATTTCGCCATGCTTTGTTTCGATCACGAGGCCGTTGCGCTCGTTCTGTTCGCTGGCCTTGTCCAGTTCAGCGTTGAGGAAGCTGCCCTGGCGATAGGCGACATTGGTGATGCGGCCGCGCATCGGCGAACGGTTCACATGGCAATCGAAGACGTTCATGAAGATCGAGATACGCAGCATCGGCAGGCTGCCGAGGTTGAGCTCAGCCGGCGGTGTCACCATCTGCACACTCGAAACCTTGCCGTCTGCCGGCGATATCGCCAGATCATCGTCCTGGGGCGTCAGGCGTTCGGGATCGCGGAAGAAATAGGCGCACCACAGCGTCAGGATCAGGCCGATCCAGAAGAGCGGCTTGAAGATCCAACCGAGCACCAGCGACGCGACGAAGAAGCCTGCAACGAAGGGATAGCCCTCCTTGTGTACGGGAACGATGACGTTGCGTACGCTGTTCATCAAGCTCATCTATGGCCTACTCCGTTAGGGCATTCCCGCCAGGAACCAGGCTCCGGTTCTCCGTCAAGATCATGCCAGTCAAAAGAATGAGAACAAGATAAGCGGTCTTGCTCTGAATACCAGTCGAGCGTGACTACAGGCAAACTCTGTCATGGGCAATGCTTTCGCACACTCGTCCTCAACGCAATCCTATTCTTGGCCGATACGGATGCCTACAGGGCATCTTCCAGCTCTGCTCTCGTAAAGACAGGCAAGACGGAAAGGTGGGGAAGACCCTGGACCGCGGGTACGCCATCTCCTCGCCAGATCGCACAAATGACGGCAAGAATCTGCGCCTGCGAGCTGATTGCCAGGTGATAGGCATCTTTTACGGCGCCACCTGTCGAAATCACATCTTCGATAAAGGTTACGCGGCGGCCGGAAACGTCTTGTCCCTCGATTGCTTGACAGGTCCCATAAGCCTTTGCTTGTTTGCGGACGAACGCGGCCGGAAGGCCAGTCTCCAGGGAGATCGCTGTGACGAGCGGGATGCCTCCGAGTTCCAGGCCGGCAATGATTTCGGTTTCAGCGGGGATTAGCTCAGCCATGGCCTTGGCAAGCGGCTTCAGCAGTGAAGGCATGCCTTCAAAGCGGTATTTGTCGAAATATCGGTTGGAGATCTGGCCCGAGCGGAGTTCAAATTCGCCTTGCAACATTGCCACCTCGGCAATGCACCGAGCAAGATCGCTTTTCGTTTGAATTAACGCAGCTGCCATCATTCAATCTCCTTCGTCATACCGCCTCCCGTGTATTAGCCGGGAATCGTGCGACCGCAAACCACACAGTGCCCTCGGCGGGTGCGATGTGAAGCGCAGATTTGGGGAGGTTTGGGGACTGAGTAAAGGAAAGCCGCCGGAGACTATCCGGCGGCTCGTGTATTCGCTGCAGGTTGGAAATCAGAGGCCGAGAGCAGCGCGGAGTTCCGCCTTGGCGCCTTCATACTCGGTCTTGTAATCGTCATGCGTCATGATGGTTTCGGCGATGACGGTGCCTGCAATGCGGCCCGCTTCGATATCGGAAGCATAGTGGATACCGCCGACGATGCGGTTATGGCCGTATTCCCAGGCGCGTGCCATGATGGCAGGGCGCTTTTCCGGCACCATATTCGCAAGCACGATGCCCATCAGCGTGCCGACAGTGGCATGGCCGGACGGATAAGAGCCGGACTTGGAGAGCGGAACGATCGGCTTGACGAGATCGCTGTAGAGATGCGGGCGCGGCCGCTTCCAGACATCCTTGGCGGGATCGACGACGGCGCCTTCGGTCTCGACGACGCGATCGAAGAAGGCCGAAAACTTCGGCAGGTTTTCCTTGGTGAATTTCGGATTGTCGATGACGTCGGAGAAGCGCCAGACGTTCTCTTCGGCATCGGCCACGGCGCGAGCCGCCATTTCCGGCGTGCGGGTCACCTGGATCGTCAGGATTTCGCCGAGCTCCGCCTTCATCTGCGCGGAATCATTGGCGGGTGGCGGCGGCAGCAGATCGAGAAGGTTGATCTCCTTGGCATCGGCGAAAGGCTTGGCATCTTCGGCGAAAACCGGCGAGGCCAGGCCGACGACGAGCAACAGGCTTAAAGCTTTGGCAAAAGTACGCATTTGGGGGCTCCGTTCAAAGGACCCTCGTACCTAGCAAGCTGTCATCTCAGTCTCGTGACAAAAATCGGTGCATAACTGCTACGCCTCGGTGCTGCCATGGGGAAAGGATTCAATGCATCCGCAGTTTTTCACCTTGCCGGCGCCAGGCGGTCGATAACGCCCAGGTCGTCGTTCTCGCGCACCTGCTTCAGATGCTCCTCGGCCTGCGTCGCCTCGCGCTGGCGGTTCCACATGGACGCATAAAGCCCGTTTCGAGCCAGCAGATCGGCATGGGTGCCGCGCTCGGCGATCACGCCGCTTTTGAGCACGATGATCTCGTCCGCGCCGATGACGGTCGACAGGCGGTGCGCGATAACGAGGGTCGTGCGGTTCTTGGAGACGACGTCGAGGGCGGCCTGTATTTCGCGTTCGGTCGTCGTATCGAGCGCAGAGGTCGCCTCGTCGAGGATCAGAACGGGCGGCGATTTAAGAACGGTGCGCGCGATCGCCACGCGCTGCTTCTCGCCGCCAGACAATTTGAGACCGCGTTCGCCGACCTTGGTCTCGAAGCCTTCGGGCAGATTGCGGATGAACTCACCGATCTGCGCGATCTCCGCGGCCGCCGTCACGTCCGCCTCGCTTGCGCCCGGCCGGCCATAGCGGACGTTGTAGGCGATGGTGTCGTTGAAAAGCACGGTATCCTGCGGCACCATGCCGATGACCTTACGCAGGCTCTTCTGCGTGACGGTCCGCAGATCCTGGCCGTCGATGGTGATCGTGCCGCTTTGCACATCGTAGAAACGATAAAGCAGGCGCGACAACGTTGATTTTCCGGCGCCTGAAGGCCCGACGACGGCGACGGTCTTGCCTGCCGGAACTTCGAAAGAAATGCCCTTCAGGATCGGCCGGGCCGGATCATAGGCGAAATGCACGTCCTTGAACGCGATCGCGCCATTACCGATGACAAGTTCCTTGGCGTCAGGCGCATCGACCACCTCGGGCTTGACCTCGAGCAGATCGAACATCTCCTCGATATCGGTCAGGCCCTGGCGTATTTCGCGATAGACGAAGCCGATGAAGTTGAGCGGCACGGAAAGCTGCAGCAGCATGGCATTGATGAAGACGAAGTCACCGACCGTGTGTTGGCCGTTCAGGACCGACAAGCCGGACATGACTAGCATCACCGTCGTGCCGAGGCCGAAGATCAAGCCTTGGCCGAAGTTCAGCCACCCGAGTGACGTCCAGACGCTGGTGGCTGCCTTTTCATACCGCTCCATCGATTGATCGAAGCGTTTGGCTTCCATCTCCTCGTTGCCGAAATATTTGACCGTCTCGAAGTTTAACAGCGAATCGATCGCCTTGGTGTTGGCGTCGGTATCGCTGTTGTTCATCGTCCGGCGGATGGAGATGCGCCAGTCGCTCGCCTTGACGGTGAACCAGATGTAGAGCCAGACCGTGACGGCCGTGACCGCGAGATAGGAAAAGCCGTAGCCGCGCCAGAAGATAATGGCGGTCAGCAGGAATTCGATGAAGGTCGGAAACGTGTTGAGGATCGTGAAGCGGACGATCGTCTCGATGCCCTTGGTGCCGCGCTCAATGATGCGCGAGAGGCCACCGGTCTTGCGCTCCAGATGGAAACGCAGCGAGAGCTCGTGCATGTGCACGAAGGTCCTGTAGGCGAGCTGGCGCACCGCATACTGACCGACACTCGCAAACAGCGCGTCGCGCAGCTGGTTGAGGCCGAGCTGAATCAGGCGCGTCGCGTTCGTGGCGATGATCAAGGCGACAGCGCCGACCAAAAAGGCAGGCAGAATGCCCTGCATGTCGAGCTTGCCGTTCAGCGCGTCGACGGACCATTTGAAGAAGTAGGGGACCAGCAGCAGGAAGAATTTCGAGACTAGCAGGAAGACGGTCGCCCAGACCACCCGCATCTTCAGATCCATGCGCCCGCTCGGCCACATATAGGGCCAGAGATTGACGATTGTGTTCAATGGATTGCTGGAATCCGCCGATATGGTTTTCTTCTGGCCTGCCATGTCCGTCTCCGGCGAATGATTGGGCAGCCGGGCGTGGCAGCGTTTGCACAGCCGACTGGCAAGCCTTCACAGCCAAGACATGGCCATTGCACGAAGGCTATGGGGTCGGGGGACGCTTATACTATTTTCATGCCGTATAAAAGCAGCGGCCAGGCGTTGATGCACCTGGCCGCTGCCAATGTTCGCAACGCAACGTCGTTGCTGCTAGAGATGCTCGCCCGAAAGCCGCTTGCGATGAAGCGCCTCGGCATTCGGCAATGCATCCTTCGGCAGACCGAAGACCTGCCCCGGCAGGATCCGGTCCGGATTGTTGATCTTGTCCTCATTGGCCAGATAGATCGTCGTATAGCGCACTCCCGCACCGTAGATGCGGCGCGAGATCTGCCACAGCGTATCGCCGCGACGGATAATGACGGCATTGGTGTCCTGCGACAGCGGTGCCTGCTCGAGCGTTTTCGGCTCGTTGGACGAGACTTCGGCATTCGGCTGTGCTGGCGCCGTCTGCGCCGGCGCCGTGATAACGGCGATCATCTGTTCGAGTCCAGGCAGCGCGGCGCCGACCGACTTCGGGTCCTTCGGCAAGGCGACGAGAGCAGCTAGCGCCTTGCCGGCCACGCTGGAGGCATCGGCCGCAGCCTTCTTGAGCGCGGCGCTGGCGCTGATGGTCGGCCGGAATTCGGAGAGCGACTTCAACGCGATTTCCGTGCCGGAGCGGGCGGCTGCGAGCTGCTCCATATTCGGTTGCTTACCGTCGGTAAAGAGGCCCTTTAGCAGCGCGAAAGCCTTGCCGGCGCCTTCCTTGAGCTTGGCAAGCTCGCCCTCGTCGAGCGGTACCATGTTTGCCGTGGTCGCTTGCGCTTGACCATTGGCGGCGGGCGTCTGCGCCGCAACCGTCACCTGATTACCCTCGGGGCGCGTGAAGTTGACGCTGGTCCGCACCACGACTTTGCCGGCACCGTCAAGCACATCGACGCGGATCTTGTGATCGCCGACGGCCAGAGGCATGGGTCCGTCTACGACGAAGTGACCGTCCGCACCCGCGACGTTCTCACCGATCAGCTTGTCGTCGGCATAGGCGCGGACCTTGGCATTCGGCTTCGCGGTGCCGGCAACGAAGATATGGTCGTTTTCGATCTCTACCGCATTGACCATGACGTCCTGATCCGCCTCCACCTTCGCTGCTGGCGGCGTTGCCGTGCCAGCTGCCGGATTGGCGGATGTGATCGCCGTACCATCCTGTTGCAGCTTGGCATCTGTCGTGGCTGCTGGCTTGTCCGTCGTTTTGGCCTGAGTGTCGGCTGCGGACGCGTCCTGTTCGCCGGCGGTCACGCGGCCCTGCTTGGCGGAAGGCGCGGTGATGATGCGGCTTGCAGCGCCTGGCTTGGACACCATCGCGAGGACCTGGGTGGAATTGTCTTTCGGCACGGAGACAGTGGCGACTTCCTCGGAATTGACAGCCTTGCCGTCCTTGCCTGTAGCGCGCAGCACCAGTTCGTGGTCCCCAGGCGGCAGCGGATTGTCGAGCACGGCGGCAAAGTCGCCACTCGGGCCGGCATTGGTGGTGGTGACGACCTTTTCGCCGTCGACGATTTCCAGCTTGGCATTCGGCTCTGCCGAACCAGCAATAACTGTCGAGCCATCCGGCTCGACGCGCAACACGTCGAATGAGGGTACGCGAGGATTGGCAGCCGCGTTGGTCTCGGGCGCTTGTTGGCCTGTCAGCGCTGCGAAAGCCTTGTCGATCGCTGCACTCGCTTCGGCGGCATTGTTGGGGAGAGACTGGATGATGGTGAGCGCCTTGCCAGCGCCGTCCTGTACCTTCTTCACAAGCCCCGTGGTCGCCGCGTCGATTCCCTCAGGAAGCGCGAAGCCAACGATCGATTGCAGGGCGTTGGTTGCCTTCGTCTTTGCGGCCGTGAAGGTATCCTGGGACGGTGTGTTGCCATCCTTGAACTGTGCCTTGAGATCGGCAAGCGAGGTGGTTGCCGCACCCGTAAGCTCAGTCAGCTTCTTGGTGAGATCTGCGGTGTTGGCGGCATTCTGCACGGTTTTGGTCGCGTTCTGTGCAGTCTCGCCGGCCTTCTGCGCGTTCTGGTCGATGGTGTTCTTCACCGTGTTGCTGGCTTGATTGACCGCATCGCCGATCGGGGTCTTGTCACCGTTGATGCGCGGCATCACGAAGAAGACCATCAACAGGGTCGCAATTGCCAACACCAACAGAGCCAGCCACCCGGCACGGTTCTTCATCATCATTCATCTCCACGCGGCGAAGTCGTCGCAACTCCTGAAATTGCTAGCGATTTCGGCTGCTTTTACAAGCTTTCTCAGCCATTTTCGCATGTCCCGGCACAAGTTTTCCTTTGAAAAATCTTGACTGAGCATCTGCAGCATAGTTGTTTGCATCCATGACCGACGATTCCACGCCAATTCGAACCATTTGCGTCTATTGCGGCTCACGGCCGGGGCGCGATCCCTCCCACATGGCTGCCGGCCGCGAACTGGGCAAAAGCATTGCCGAAAACGGCCTGCGCCTGATCTATGGCGGCGGAACGAAGGGCATCATGGGCGCTGTCGCGAGCGGCGTGCTATCGCACGGCGGTCAGGTTACCGGCATCATTCCGGAATTCCTCGTCGATATGGAAGCGACGCGCCATTCGCTCGGTCAGCTCGACGAGCTCATCATAACGCCTGACATGCATGCGCGCAAACACGGCATGTTCGAACGCGCCGACGCTTTCGTGGCATTGCCGGGCGGCATCGGCACCTTGGAAGAGATCGTCGAGATCATGACCTGGGGTCAGCTCGGCCGTCACGAAAAGCCGATGGTCTTCGCCAATATCAACGGTTTCTGGGACCCGATGATGGAACTCATCCGCCATATGACGGAAGAGGGCTTCGTCCATACCGCCCACCGCGTCCAGCCGCTGGTTATCGACAAGATCGCCGATATTATTCCGGCCATCCGCAAGCACGCTGCGGAGGTGCCCGGAGATCGCGGCGGCGAAGAGGCCGTCATTTCCAAGCTTTGACTGAGGATCTGCTAACCAGGCCCGCTGGTTAGCCTCCTCTACTCTGACGCAGCATCGACCAGCTGTAGAGCACGAGACCCGCCCAGATCAGCGAAAATGCAACGAGCTGCGTCGTGCCGAAGGGTTCCTTGAACAGAAAGACGGCGATCAGGAAGACCATGGTCGGCACGATGTATTGCATGATGCCGATGGTCGACATCCTCAGAAGCTTCGCGCCGTTGGCGAAGATCATCAGCGGCAGCGCCGTCACGAGCCCGCAGCCGAGCAGAAGTGCGGTATCCGAAATGCCGGTCTGGTAAAAGTGGCCTTCCCCGCGCGCTTCCAGATAGAGGATGTAAAATGCTGCCGGGATGCAGAGCAGCAGCACCTCGATGAAGAAGCCCTGATTGGCTCCCACAGGCAGGGTCTTGCGGAAAAAGGCATAGAAGCCCCAGGAGAAGGTCAGCGACAACGCGACCCAGGGCAGGGTGCCGGCTTTCACCGTCAGAATGATGACGGCGGCGGCTGCAAGGCAGATCGCGACGATCTGCGTCGGCGCCAGCTTTTCCTTGAGCAGGATGGCGCCGAGCGCAATGCTGAATAGCGGATTGATGAAGTAGCCAAGGGCAGCATCGAGCGAATGGCCGGCGCCGATCGCCCAGACATAGGTTCCCCAGTTGATGGTGACGAGCGCTGCCGTCAGCGATGCCATGGCGATCGTGCGCGGATTACGAAACGCCGCCTTCACGTCACCCAGGCGCCCCAGCGCCAGCAGCACGATGCCCGCGACGGGAACCGACCAGACGATACGATGGGCAATGACCTCGAAAGCCGGGATATGCGCCAGCGCCTTCATATAGAGTGGCAGGATGCCCCAGAAGAGATAGGCCGTCATCGCAAAGCCGAAGCCGCGGATAGCGTCATTATTCTTGATTTCAGGTTTGACCGTGTCGGTGGCCATGAATTTTCCCGTCATTCTCTGTTATTTGAGACGGGATTACCCCAATGCATGCGGCATGGCTAATTCATTTCATTGACGGCATCGTCAAGCTTTTTGATGGGCGGCGGATTACTCCGCCGCGATCTTGCCTGCCATGTGCCGGTTCTTCATCAGCTTGTAGATGACGGAATCCATCAGCGCCTGGAACGATGCGTCAATGATGTTCTCGGATACGCCGACAGTCCACCAGCGTACGCCGTCGCTATCGGTAGATTCGATCAGGACTCGGGTGATGGCCTCCGTACCCCCATTGAGGATACGCACCTTGAAGTCGGCCAGTTCCAGGTCGTCGATTTCGTGCTGGTATTTGCCGAAATTCTTGCGCAGCGCCAGGTCGAGCGCGTTGACCGGGCCGTCGCCCTCGGCAACCGACATGATGGTCTCGCCATCGATGATGATCTTCACGACCGCTTCCGAGACGATTTTCACCCGGCCGTGGGAATCGAAGCGGCGTTCGACCATGACGCGGAAACCATCGATTGCGAAGAATTCCGGGATGGTGCCGAGCGTGCGGCGCGCCAAAAGTTCGAAGCTCGCATCCGCGCCTTCGTAAGCATAGCCTGTCGCTTCACGCTCCTTGACGATCTGGATCAGCTGGTCAAGCCTGGGGTCGTCCTTGCCGACCTCGATGCCACGCCGTTTCAGGGCGTTGATGAAGTTCGACTTTCCGCCCTGGTCAGAGACCATGACCTTGCGGAAATTGCCGACGCTTTCCGGCGGCACGTGCTCGTAGGTGCGCGGGTCCTTCAGCAGCGCCGAGGCATGGATGCCGGCTTTAGTCGCAAAGGCGGATGCGCCGACATAGGGTGCCTGATGGTCCGGAGAGCGGTTCAGCAGCTCGTCGAAGGCATGCGAAAGGCCGGTTAGCCCGACGAGCCGCTCCGCATCGATTGTCGTCTCGAAACGCTCGCTATAGGCCCTTTTGAGCGCTAGAGTTGGGATCAGCGTGATGAGATTGGCATTGCCGCAGCGTTCGCCGATGCCGTTCAGCGTGCCCTGGATCTGCCGCACTCCGGCTTCGACTGCGACGAGCGAATTGGCAACCGCCTGGCCGGTGTCATTGTGGGCATGGATGCCGAGACAGTGCCCGGGAACGCCGCAGGCGATGACGGCTTCGACGATGGCGCGCACCTCCGGCGGCTGCGTACCGCCATTGGTGTCGCAGAGCACGACCCAGCGCGCTCCGGCATCATAGGCCGTCTTGGCGCATGCCAGCGCATAGGTCGGATTGGCCTTGTAGCCGTCGAAGAAATGCTCGCAATCGACCAGGGCTTCCTTGCCCGCGGCGATGGCCGCCTTGACGCTTTCGGCGATGCTTTCGAGGTTCTCCTCGTTGGTACAGCCGAGCGCCACCTTGACGTGATAGTCCCAGCTTTTCGCGACGAAACAGATCGCGTCGGATTTCGCCTGCAGCAGGCTCGCAAGGCCGGGATCATTAGAGGCGGAGATACCGGCGCGCTTCGTCATGCCAAAGGCGACGAAGGTGGCCGATTTCGTGCGCTTCTCATTGAAGAAGGCCGTATCGGTCGGGTTGGCGCCGGGGTAACCACCTTCGATGTAGTCCAGGCCGAACTCATCCAACATGGTCGCAATCGCAATCTTGTCCTCGACCGAGAAATCGATGCCGGGCGTCTGCTGACCGTCACGGAGCGTCGTGTCGAAGAGATAGATTTTTTCGCGTGTCATACTGTTTCCTCCGGCGAACCGGTTTGATAATGGCGTGCCCCTCATCCGTACTCTCTCGGTTTCGCCTTGCTAAACCGTTTGAGTCCACCTTCTCCCCGTTTGCACGGGGCGAAGGGCTTTTGAGGTCGTTCCCTATCCCCGCGCGCGGGGAGAGGGCTAAGGTGAGGGGCCTTACGTGGCCGATACCTTGCCTGCGAACTTGTCGGTGGCGCGGATGAGCTGGTCCAGAATGCCCGGCTCGGACGAGGCATGGCCCGCGCCCTCGATCAGATGGAATTCCGCCTTCGGCCAGGCTTTATGCAATGCCCAGGCATAACGCGTCGGGCAGGGCATGTCATAGCGTCCGTGAACGATGACACCGGGAATGTCCTTCAGCTTATAGGCGTCCCGTAGCAGCTGGCCTTCTTCGAGCCAGCCGGCATTGACGAAGAAATGGTTCTCGATGCGGGCGAAGGCATGCGCATATTCCGTATCCTCGAACTGGGCACTGACGGCAGGCTCCGGCAGCAGGGTGATCGTCTCGCCTTCCCAGATCGACCACGCCTTGGCGGCTTCCAGGCGGGCAGCCTTGTCGGGATGGGTCAATAGCCGATGGTACGCGGCCATCATTTCATGACGCTCTTCCGGTGGGATAGGCGCGATGAAACGCTCCCATTTGTCGGGGAACATCTCGGAGACGCCGAACTGATAGTACCAGTCAAGCTCGGCTTTCGTCAGCGTGTAAATTCCCCGCACCACCAGCTCAGAAACACGCTCCGGATGCGTTTCGGAATAGGCGAGCGCCAGCGTCGAGCCCCAGGAGCCGCCGAAAACCAGCCACTTTTCCGCGCCGGCCATTTCGCGCAGCCGCTCGATGTCAGCAACGAGGTGCCACGTCGTATTGGCTTCCAGGCCTGAATGCGGCGTCGAGCGCCCGCAGCCACGCTGATCGAACAGGGTCACGTCGTAGAGCCTGGGATCGAATACGCGGCGATGGCTGGGCGAGATGCCGCCGCCCGGCCCGCCATGCAGGAAGACGGCGGGCTTGGCGCCGGGCGTTCCCACCCGTTCCCAATAGATCACATGCCCGTCGCCGACATCGAGGTGACCGGAAGCATAGGGTTCGATTTCCGGATAGAATGTGCGCAGGACTTCGGTCATATTTTTAGTCCCTCCGCCGGCCAGACATCCGTATCATGGTCGGGATGCTGGAACGATATGATCTGCTCCTGTCGCGAGTAGAAATCCGGATCCTGATGGACTGGCTTTTCGAAAATCGTCTCCACCCAGGGCAGACGATAGGCGTGGTTGACCTGGATCTGAGGGGCGAGATCGTCGCGTTCGTCGAAGGCGCCGATGGCGATTTCGAGGCCGCCCGGATGACGGTAGGTCAGCGGTGTGCCGCAGTTCTTGCAGAAGCCGCGATCGATGTTGACGGAGGACTGGAAATAGGTCGGTTCACCGCGCGTCCATTCCAGGCCATCTTCAGGTGCCGTAACGAGGGCGGAGAAGAAGTTGCCGAACTGCTTTTGGCACATGCGACAATGGCAGATCGACGGACGGCCAAGCTCGCCGCGAATGCGAAACCGCACCGCACCGCATTGGCATCCTCCGCTTCTGATGGCTTCACTCATGGTGCTTCTCCTCTGGCCAGCTTCGGGTGTCGTAATCGGGATGTTGGTAGGATACGATGTCAAGCACGAAAGGCGCCTGCTCGGCGTCCTCTTCGGTCCGGTGTCCAGGCAGCAGATGCAGCCGATCGACGAAGCCGATCTTGGCTTCCGTGCCATATTGGACGACAGGCGGCAGTTGCGAGGGATCGTCGAAGGCACCGGCCGCAACTGCAATGCCATCGGGCGCCTCATAGGTCAGCGGCGTTCCGCAATCCCCGCAGAAGCCGCGCTTTACGAAGTTCGAGGATTGAAACGCCTTCCGCTGGCCACGTGTCCATGTAAGCTCGGCGCCGCGCACCGAAACCAGCGGCGCATAATAGGCGCCGAATGCCTTCTGACACATGCGGCAATGACAGATGGAGGCATCCTTCAGCTCGCCTAGCACCCGAAAGCGAACCGCGCCGCACTGACAGCCGCCGGTGTAGGTCATGCTCACCGCTTGATCTCCCAAGTCGTGATGCGCTCACCCGTCGCCGCATCCTTCCCATCCTTGAGCTGAACACCTCTTGCCGTCAGCTCCTCGCGAAGCTTGTCAGCCTCGGCGAAGTTCTTTGCCTTCAGCAACTCCAGACGCTGGCGCACCTTGGCATCGATCTCTGCGGCTACAGCTTCGTCGATCTCCGCCTTCTTCGGCAGCAGGCCGAGAAGATCGGCGCTGGCCGCGAAGACCGACAGGAGGCGGGCATCGGCATTGGCAGCTTGCGCCAGAGCATGCAGTGCCTGGATGGCGGCGACGGTGTTGAGATCGTCGCCGAGTGCGGCAAGCACTGTTTCATCCGGAGCCGCCCCGCTTACGTCGGCGGCCGGCCATTTCGCGATCAGCCGTTCGGCTTCTTCGAGGCGCTTGACGGAAAAGTCGATCGGCTCGCGATAATGCGTCATCAGCATCGCAAGCCTGAGCACATCACCCGGCCATGTCCGGCCGCCGAGTTTGTCCGTCTGCAGCAGTTCGTGGATAGTGACGAAATTGCCCTCCGATTTCGACATCTTACGGCCTTCGACCTGTACGAAGCCGTTATGCATCCAGACATTCGCCATCGCATGCGTACCGTGCGCGCAGCGCGACTGGGCGATTTCGTTCTCATGATGCGGAAAGATCAGGTCGAGCCCGCCGCCGTGAATGTCGAAGACATCGCCGAGATAGCGCCCGCTCATGGCCGAGCATTCGATATGCCAGCCCGGACGGCCACGGCCCCAGGGACTTTCCCAGCCAGGCTCGTTCTCATCGGAGAGCTTCCACAGCACGAAATCGCCGGGGCTTTTCTTGTGCTCGTCGACCGCGACGCGGATACCCGCCTGCTGCTCGTCGAGATTGCGCTTCGAAAGCTGACCGTAATCGGCCATCGACTTGGTATCGAACAGCACCTCGCCGGCCGCCCGATAGGCATGGCCCTTGGCGATCAGCGTTTCGATGATCGCGATCATCTGCGCGATGTTTTCAGTCGCCCGCGGCTGCGCAGACGGCTCCAGGCAGCCGAGCGCCGTCGTATCCTCGCGGTACTGCCGTTCGGTCTTTTCCGTCACCAGGCGGATCGCGTCGTTCAGCGGCAGGCCGGGATGGTCGCGTAGCGCGCGCGCGTTGATCTTGTCGTCGACATCGGTGATATTGCGGACATAGGTGACACGGCTCTCGCCGTAGACATGCCGCAGCAGCCGGAACAGCACATCGAAAACGATCGCCGGACGGGCATTGCCGATATGGGCGAAATCATAGACCGTCGGGCCGCAGACATACATGCGGACGTTGTTGCGGTCGATCGGCTGGAAATCGACCTTTTCGCGCGTCAGCGTGTTGTAGAACTTCAATTGCGGCTCGGCGGCCATGTCACTCTCCCAAAGGCATAAATCCGAAAAATACCGTCACCGGCAGGCCGGACGTTTGTCATCTTGGATTTTGGGAGACGAAAACGGCCAGGCCAGCGAAACGCTAGCGAATAATCTTCCGGCAGATAATGCAGATAACCGTTTTCATGGGCGGCTTTATCGCGCGCCGGATGAATTTGGTCAAGTAGGGATAAGGCGTCTCGCGCAAAGGCCTGGGATGTTTTTATTCCGGCATCCGATAGTCGACGAGCCTGTTCTCGCGCACGACGAAAAGCTTGCCGGTTTCAGCGACGTCTGGGCCGGTGAGCGGGACGATCGCCTGGGCGATCTCTCGCGGATGCGGCAGCGTATCCGGATCTTCGCCGGGCATCGCCTGGGCGCGCATGGCGGTGCGGGTAGCACCGGGATCGACGCTGGTGATGCGCAGCGGCGTGCTCTGCGTTTCCCCGGCCCAGGTGCGGGCCAAAGCCTCGACAGCCGCCTTGGAGGCGGAATAGGGACCCCAGAAGGGCCGGCAGCGATGAGCGGCGGCCGAGGAGAGGATGACGGCGCGACCGGCATCGGAGCGCATCAGCAGCGGCTCGACGGAGCGGATCAGTCGCCATGTGGCGGTGACATTGATCGTCATCACCTTCTCGAACACCTTGGCTTCGACGTGGCCGATCGGCGAGATCACGCCGAGGACACCCGCATTGGCGACCAGAATATCGAGTTTGCCCCACCGCTCGTAGATGGAAGCGCCGAGCGCGTCGATGGCATTCATGTCGGCAAGGTCGAAAGGAACGAGAGTTGCCGAGCCGCCGGCAGCCTTGATGGCATCGTCAAGCTCTTCAAGCCCGCCAACCGTGCGGGCGCAGGCGATCACGTGCGCACCAGCCTTGGCCAATTCCAGTGCCGTGAAATAGCCGATACCGCGCGATGCGCCGGTGACGAGGGCGATCTTGTCCTTGAGATTGACGCTCATGCTGCCTGGATCCGGATATGTAAGGGAAGGGAGAGGAGCGAAATGCCCCCCTCGGCCGTTACTTGGGCGTGTCAGCCGTTGCTGGCGAGAACGGAAAGCTTGCGCACGTTGCTGGTGCTTTCCTTGTCGAGCAGGCGCGTCGGATAGTCACCGGTGAAATAATGGTCGGTGAACTGCGGCTGCGCATTGTTGCGGGGCTCGCCGCCCACGGCTCGGTAGAGCCCGTCGATCGACAGGAATTCCAGCGAATCCGCGCCGATGAAATCGCACATGGCCTTCAGGCTGCTGTACTGGTTGGCGAGCAGCTTGTCGGCGTCCGGCGTGTCGATGCCGTAGAAGTCCGGATGGAAGATCATCGGGCTGGCGACGCGGATATGCACTTCGCTGGCGCCGGCCTCGCGGATCATCTGTACGATCTTGACCGAGGTCGTGCCGCGAACGATGGAATCGTCGACGAGCACCACGCGCTTGCCGGCAATGATCTCGCGGTTGGCGGAATGCTTGAGCTTCACGCCGAAGGCGCGGATCTGCTGCGTCGGCTCGATGAAAGTGCGGCCGACATAATGGTTGCGGATGATGCCGAGTTCGAAGGGAATGCCGCTCGCTTGGGCAAAGCCAATGGCAGCAGGCGTGCCGCCGTCCGGCACCGGCACGACCACGTCGGCCGCGACAGGCGCTTCCTTGGCAAGGTTGATACCCATGTTCTTGCGGGCGATATAGACGTTGCGGCCGCCGACGACGGAGTCGGGACGGGCGAAATAGACATATTCGAACAGGCAGAGACGCTCGGGCTGCGAAACTTCCGGCTTGCGGGCGTCGACGGTGATCGAGCCGTCGGGCTGGATCTCGCAGATGACGACTTCGCCATTTTCGACGTCGCGGACATATTTCGCGCCGATGATGTCGAGAGCACAAGTCTCCGAGCAGAAGATCGGCTTGCCGTCGAGTTCGCCCATAACCAGCGGCCGGATGCCGATAGGGTCGCGGGCGGCGATCAGCTTCGTGCGCGTCATGGCGAGCATCGAATAGCCGCCTTCCATCTGCCTGATAGCATCGATGAAGCGATCGGAAGAAGAAGCCTGTTTGGAGCGGGCGATGAGATGCAGGACGACTTCGGTATCCGAGGTCGACTGACAGATGGCGCCGTCGGCGATTAGCTGACGGCGCATGGTCAGGCCGTTGGTGAAATTGCCGTTATGGGCGATGGCGATGCCACCGACTTCCAGTTCGGCAAACAGCGGCTGGACGTTGCGCAGGATCGTTTCGCCCGTGGTCGAATAGCGGACATGGCCGATCGAACGGTCGCCAGGCAGTCGCGCGAGCGTCGCAGGATCGGTATAGTGGTCGCCAACCAGACCCATCCGCCGCTCCGAATGGAAGCGTTGACCATCGAAAGAGACGATGCCGGCCGCTTCCTGGCCGCGATGCTGCAGGGCGTGCAGACCGAGCGCCGTCAGCGTCGCCGCATCCGGATGCCCCAGAATGCCGAAGACGCCGCATTCTTCATGCAGCGTGTCGCCGTCGATATCGTCCTCGAAGGAAAGGGAATGATTCATGGCTGCGGGCCTTTGCTCTCAACGTGGGCGGATCGGGGCGGCGTCACGAGTAACCATTAAAATAGCTCAAAATCCGGCCGGAAAAAATATCGGGCCGGATCTTCTATTGTCACGCCGCTCAAATGGCGATTCTCGAGCGGCAGGTCAAGCCTGTAAACGCACCGTCAATTGTTTGTCTGCGGCGCCGGCGCGTCATCCGAGGGCGCGGTATCGCTCGGCGCGGCGTTATCGCCATTTCCTTGCTGCTTCGGCGCGATCTTGTTGAGGATCTCGGCCGGCAGCCTGGCCTGAATGTCCTGCGGAAGCGCTGCGGTCAGCTTCTCGACCATCGAATCGAGGAACGGCTTCGACTTGGCGTTGTTGACCCAGTCCGGACGTGCGGCCGGTGCCACCAGCCAGTTCCAGAAGGCCACGACGACGACCATCAGGAGCAGGCCGCGAGCCGCGCCGAAGAGGAAACCGAGCGTGCGGTCGAGCGCGCCGATGCGGCTGTCGATGATGAAATCGGCAATCCGGATGGTGATGAAGGAAATGATGATGAGCGCCAGCAGGAAGATGACGGCGGCTGACGCGATCGTCGCGATCTTTGTGTCGGCCTTGTATTGCAGGGCATAGGGAACGAGCAGCGGATAGAGATAATAAGCGGCGACTGCGGAGCCGCCCCAGCTGACGATCGAGAGGATTTCGCGCGAGAAGCCACGGACCATGGCCAGAACGGCGGAGAAGAGAATAACGCCGATAACAATACCGTCGAAAATCGTAATGGGCATTTATAATCCACTTCAAGACTTGCCAGACCTTTTGGTCGGCATCGGCCTCAATCAGGAGCCTCTTCCTCGCCAAGAACGGCTGAAGTAAGGCTCAGTCTTCATCTTCCGCGCGTTTCAGCGCGCCCTTCGATCCGGCAATGCGCGCCACCAGATCCGGCAGGCTATCGATCTCGCTCCAGCGTCCGCCGTTGACCTTCGGCAGATCGGCGGAAGCGGCAGGCAGAACAGCCCCGGAAAATCCCAGCTTCTCGGCTTCCTTGAGGCGCTGGGCGGTGTGCGCAACCGGCCGGACGGCGCCCGACAGGCTGACTTCGCCGAAATAGACGCAATCGGCGGGCAGAGCAAGACCGGCTAGGGAGGAAACCAGTGCAGAAGCGACGGCAAGGTCCGCAGCCGGCTCGGAAATGCGGTAGCCACCGGCAATATTGAGGTAAACATCGTGCTGGCCGAGCCTGACGCCGCAATGCGCTTCCAGAACGGCGAGAATCATAGAAAGGCGCGCCGAATCCCAGCCGACGATGGCGCGGCGCGGGGTGCCGAGCGATGTCGGCGCGACCAGCGCCTGCACTTCGACCAGCACCGGACGTGTCCCCTCGATGCCGGCGAAGACAGCCGCACCGGGCGATTTTTCGTTGCGCTCGCCGAGAAAAAGCTCGGACGGATTGGGTACGTCACGTAGCCCGGCATCGGACATTTCGAACACGCCGATCTCGTCGGTGGGGCCGAAGCGGTTCTTCACCGTGCGCAGGATGCGGTAATGATGCCCGCGATCGCCTTCGAAATAGAGAACGGCATCGACCATATGCTCGACGACGCGCGGCCCTGCAATCTGGCCATCCTTGGTGACGTGGCCGACCAGCACCATGGCCGTGCCGGTCTGCTTGGCGAAGCGGATCATTGCCTGGACGCCGGTACGCACCTGCGTCACCGTGCCGGGCGCGGACTCGGCAAGTTCGCTCCACAGCGTCTGGATGGAATCGATGATGACGAGATCCGGCCGCTTGCCTTCCGCCAGCGTGGCGAGAATGTCCTCGACATTGGTCTCTGCGGCCAGTAGCACTTCCGTATCAGCCGCCTTCAGCCTCTGGGCGCGCAGGCGAACCTGCGCCACGGCTTCTTCACCGGAGACATAGACGATCTTGTGCCCCTGCCGGGCGAGGGCGGCCGCGGCTTGCATCAGCAGAGTCGACTTGCCGATGCCGGGATCGCCGCCGACGAGAACGGCCGAGCCGCGCACGAAACCGCCGCCTGTCGCGCGGTCGAGCTCGGATATGCCGGTATGAATGCGCGGCGCTTCCTCGATCTCGCCCGAAAGCGTCGTCAGCGTCACCGGCTTGCCCTTGCGGGGTGTCTTGGCCGGTCCGCCGCCGATCCCGCCCATCGGATCTTCCTCGACGATGGTGTTCCATGCGCCGCAACTGTCGCATTTGCCGACCCAGCGATTGTGGACCGTGCCGCAGTTCTGGCAGATGAATTGTGTACGGGCCTTAGCCATCGGATGCTGTTCTCAAGTTCAAATGCTTCGCTCTTTGCGACGAATCGCGATCGGCTGACAGATAATGTCTTTCCCGGCCTATCAAAACTAATGATTTCCGTATCAATGGCGATCGTGTCAGCTTTTATGCTGGGTTTTTATGGACGATGACCGATGTTTGACTATTCGCTTGCGCACTGGATCGCCTTTCTCACCGCTGCAACCCTCCTCAATCTGTCGCCGGGGCCGGATATCGCTTTCATTCTCGGCCATACGATCAGAAGCGGCATGCGCTCGGGCTTTGCGGCGCTGTTTGGCATCTGGAGCGGCGCGTGCCTGCATGTGCTGATGGCGGCTGCGGGACTTTCGGCGATCCTTGCTGCCTCCGCGCTGGCCTTCTCGACGGTCAAATGGGTCGGTGCCGCCTATCTGATCTGGCTCGGCATCCAGGCGCTGCGCTCGAAGGGCGAGGCGGCCTGGATCAAGGAGGCTGGTAAAGCCTTGTCCTTTGGCCGCATCTATCGGCAGGGCATCATGGTTTCGCTGCTCAATCCGAAGGTCGCGATCTTCTTCCTGGCCTTCCTACCGCAATTCGTCGTCGAAGGTGCCGGCCCGGTCTGGGCGCAGCTTCTTCTGCATGGCAGCCTCATCATTGTCGTCGCCGCCTTCATCGAGCCGCCGCTCATCCTGCTCGGCGGCCGTCTGAGCGAGGCGCTTCGGCGCAATCGGAGCCTCGGCCTGTGGCTCGATCGCGGTCTCGGCACGCTGTTCGTCGCCCTTGGCGTCCGGCTGGCGATCAGCGCCCGCTAAATATTCTGAGAGTAGCCGGGCTATTCCTCGGCCTCTTCCGAGATATACCGGCGCTCGTGCCGCAGCCCCATGCTGCTCAGCATCTCGTAGCCGATCGTGCCTGCCGCCCTTGCGGCCTCGTCGACCGAGATGTTGCTGCCGAAAAGCTCGACATAGTCACCGGCTCTAACCAGGTTTTCCGGCAGGTCGGTGACATCAAAGATGGTCAGGTCCATGGTGATGCGGCCAGCAACGGGCACCTTATGACCGGCGATAAAGCCATGACCGCCTGGGATGCCGGTCTGGCGCAATGGCACGCCGGCGCTCGACTGACTGCGCATATAGCCGTCGGCGTAACCCGCCGAGACGATCGCCAGCCGGCTGTCGCGGGTCAATTGCAGCGCACGGCCATAGCCTACGGTTTCGCCCGATTTGACCGAGCGGGTCTGGATGATCCGAGCCTCCGCCGTTGCCACCGAACGCATCGGATTGGCCACGCCGGGCACCGCCTCGCCGCCATAGGTGGCGATGCCTGGACGGGTGAGATCGAAGTGATAGTCGGCGCCGAGAAAGATGCCGGCCGAATTGGCAAGGCTTGCCTCGATGCCTTCGAAGGCAGCGCTGACCTTGCGAAAGGCCTCGAGCTGCTGCCTGTTCATCGCATTGGATGGATCGTCGCCGCAGGCGAGATGGCTCATGACAAGCACCGGCGCAAAGCTTGCCGGGCGGGAGACGTCATCGGCAAGCGCCATCGCATCGTCCATCGGCAGGCCGAGCCGGTTGAAGCCAGTGTCGACCTGCAGCGCACAGGGATAGTCGCCATAGTCGGATAGAACAGACATCCAGAAGGTCAGTTGCTCCTCCGAAGCGATTACGGGCACGAGATCGTTTTCGAAGAACCGCCGCTCCATACCCGGCCAGATGCCGCTGAGCACGAAGATGCGGGCCTCGGGGGCATAGAGCCGCAAGGTCGCGCCTTCATCCGCTGTCGCAACGAAGAAATCGCGCGCGCCGGCGCCATAAAGCGTTTCGCCGACATCCTCGATCCCGAGCCCGTAGGCATCGGCCTTGACCACGGCCGACGTGCGGGCCTTTCCCGAGCGGCGCGCGAGGTCGCGCCAGTTTTCGACGAGCGCGCCGAGATCCACCGTCAGCCGCAGGCCGGCGGAAGCGAAAGCATCGTCGTCATTGAAATTATCTGTCATGGGGCGCCCTAAATAAGGAAGTGGCCGGAGGTGATTTGGCTTGAGCCAGGATACCGGTCGTCGATGAAAAGAAAAAGTGCTGCGAGGGATGTATGCAGAATTAGGCAAAAACTGCCGCCACATGTCTGACGACAGCTTCCGGCTTAGCGCCTGAAACCACCGGCTGCTTCGAGGCTCGAATTAGCTGAAGAACAAACCTTCATACACGCAGCTCGCATTATCTTGAAAGTAGGCAGTCGTAGGCTTTAGTTTCCGGGATGATGGCTATTTCGGAATAGCGGCAACGGACAGTACCCCGCCGGCAATCGCCGGAATAGGACTCAGTCGTCACGCCATCTCACCGGCCATGAGGCGGTATCGCGATCAGGATGCTGGTTGTTGCTCGTCTTGATCGCCGCAGCCCAATCGGCGCCGTTATTTTCGGTCGCACCGGTATTTTCTATGCCCGTGATCGTATTGAACCAGGCCACCATGTTCTCGGTGCAGGTGTTGGCATGTGGCGGGAAGGCGTGCGGATCGTCCAGCGAACCGATCATCAGGTTGGTGCGGCCGTTTTCGAGGTGATGGAAAAACAATGGCGTGCCGCAATTGGCACAGAAGCCGCGCTCGACAAGCTCCGAGCTCTTCCAGACGCTCGGCTTGCCGCGTGTCCAGGTGAGCGCATCATTAGGCGCGGCGACGAGCGCGGCAAAGATGTTGCCAGAGGCTTTCTGGCACATGCGGCAGTGGCAGAGATGCGAATTATCGAGCATAGCGCTTGCGTGGTAGCGCACAGCACCACACTGGCAGCCGCCGCTTATCTTCATCTCGATGCGCTTCAATTTTTCTCCTCCTTCAAGGGCGGGTTTGGGCTTAATGCTTTTTAGGTTTTCATCTTTTGATCGTCCAGCAGAACGACGGATCCGATCACGCCTTCAGATGTCTGCCTATGACTTTCGCTTCGGCCACCGGTTATAGGCGGCGGCCGAAGTTCGCAGAGACTGTTTGGATGGCCTCGCAGCAGCGAAGTTCTGGTGCGCGTGCTGGTAGGCCAGAGGCAGGCGGCTAGCGTTGGAAGGTGAGATGGATAGTGCCGCTCGGTGCGGTTTCTGATTTGACCGCATAGCCAGCTTCCAGGCCGCGCAGATCGTCCCACAGGCGTATGCCTCGTCCAAGCAGAATCGGCGTGATCGCGACATGAAGACGATCGACAAGGCCCGCCTTCAGAAAGTCGCGAACGACCGTAGGGCCACCGCCGATCCTTACGTCTTTACCGTCCGCCGCCTCGACGGCTTGCTGGAGCACATCGGTCGGCGCCGCGCTGAGGAAATGGAAGACGGTGCCGCCAGCCATCTCCAGGGAAGGTCTGGGAGTATGAGTGAGGACGAAGACTGGGACGCGGAAGGGCGGTTCTTCGCCCCACCAGCCCTGCCAATTCGGGTCGTCGGGGAAGTTGTGCAGCCCGAACATGCCGGCGCCCATGATCTCGGCACCCACGTTCTCGAAGTATTCTCTGGCGTAATTATCGTCGACACCTGTGGTTCCGGTTCCGCTGGTATCCTTGAGGACGCGCTCGTGAAACGTTCGCGTTGCAACATATGCGCCGACGAGACGCGGCCAATCCTCGCCAAACGGGGTTTCGGGTGTCTGATCCGTCGTCGTTGCGAATCCGTCGAGCGAGATCATGAGATCGACACGTATTGCCACTGGAGCTCTCCTTGCGAATGGTTGCACCATAGCTGCTCCAGCTGTCCGGAGCTCAATACTAAGGTAAGTGCCTTTATATAAGACGCGGACACTAAGGCAAGTACCTTATTGTTGTTGACTAAAGGTTGAAGACGTTTTACCGAGTCATATGCCTTACCATTCGACGCCCCTCGATCTTGCCTTTCATGCTCTCAGCGACCCGACCCGCCGCGCGGTGGTATCGCGGCTGGCTGAGGGCGAGGTGCCGGTCAGCATCCTTGCCGAACCTTTCGACATGGCGCTGCCCTCCTTCGCCCAGCATCTCAAGGTGCTGGAGGATTGTGGACTGATCGCTAGCGAGAAGCGGGGGCGCAGCCGCTGGTGCCGACTGGTGCAGGCGCGCTTCGACGAGGCTGCGGACTGGATGGAGGCAGAGCGCAGGCGCTGGACCGAACGATTGGATCGCCTGGAAGTCTACTTGGACAAGAAGGAAGAGGATGATTGAGAACATGGCAAACCCGTTCGACACTTGGGCGCTCGATAGGGAAATCGTGCTGGTGAAACTGCTGAATCATCCGCGCGACAAGGTCTTTGCCGCGTGGATGGACCCCAAGGCCCTCGCCGAATGGTACGGTCCGGCCGGATTTGAAATTGAGAACCACGAAGCCGACATCCGCGAGGGCGGGATCTGGCGGTTCGACATGGTGGGCGTGTTCGAGGGCCGGAAGCAGCGCTTTGCGAACCTCATGCGCTTTCTTGAGATCGTCCCGAACGAGCGGATTGTGATGGACCATGGCACGCCGGAGCCCAATGACCCCGATCGTTTCCGCGTCACAGTGACCTTCGATGAGCAAGCCGACGGCAAGACGGTTCTTACCCTGCGCCAACTCCACCCCAGCCCCGAGCGGCGCCGGTTCGTCATCGGCTTCGGCGCGGTCGAATACGGGCTACAGACGCTGGATGGCCTCGCAGCATGGTTGGACGGCTGACGTGTGATCCATCAAAGCAGAGGGGTCTCTCTACGCAAATCTTCACCGCCCATGCTTGCGCCGGTTTCGGCGAGCGCGTCGAGATCAGGTCGCGAAAGTGAAGGCATCGTCGCCTCAGGAGGGGAGGGAAAATCTGTCATGGATCGCCGCGATGAGAAGCAAGTTGTAGAGAGGATTGTGGCAAGGAGAAAGCGCGGAAAGGCTGGATACCAGCCTTTCTCATATGCGATCACTTTTGTTCAAGACGCACGGCAGCCGGCTCGATAATGTGCTGATATGCAGAACGTTTCGCAGAAAGAGGCGGCTGACGCCATGCCGCTTGCCAAGGTGGAATCGACCCGCTTCTGGCGGGACGGTCGCTTTCGCGGCATGGAATGCCTGAGCGCAAGCTTCGTGACGCATGAATATGCGCCGCATGCGCACGACACCTTCAGTATCGGGACGATTGAAAGAGGCAGCCAGATCACCACGCTGCTCGGCAGTCGGGAAGAAGCCGGACCGGGCGACCTCTATATGATCAATCCTGGAGTAGTGCATGACGGCGCTCCGGGTGGCGAAGGCTATCGCTACCGCATGATCTACCCGGACGCGAAGCTCTTCGTCGACATTCTGGAAGACGTCACGGGCAAAGCCTTCAACGCGACGCCATCTTTCGCCAGTTCGTTGTTGCGCGATCCGCAGCTTGCCGACGCCTTCCACAAGGCGCATCGCACACTCGAGAGCGGCGCCGGCGCGCTGGAATCCGATGAAGGCATGTTCTCGGTGCTGGCGGCGCTCTTTGCGCGCTACGGCAGCACTATCATCCTTCCCGTCGATACGAAGGAGCGTAGCGCCGTCGCGCGCGCCCGCGACTACCTCAGTGAGAATTTCGACAGCGATATCGGATTGGAGGAGCTGGCCAAGGTCGCGGGGCTGAGCCGCGCGCACCTGATCCGCGCTTTCCGCCGGGAATATCATATTACACCCCATGCCTTTCTGACCGATCGGCGCGTCATCGTTGCCCGCCGATTGCTCAGGGAAGGCCGCATGCCGGCCGATGTCGCCATGGAATGCGGTTTCGCCGATCAGGCGCATTTCACGCGCCACTTCAAATCGCGCACCGGCGTCACCCCCGGTCAATTCCGCGTCGGCTAGAGCATTCCCAGGAAAAGTGCGCAGCGGTTTTCCATCCGGAATGCGCTGGGAAATAAGAACATGGAGCATTTTCGCTTTTCCGCGAATAGTGAAAACGCTTTGCTGATTCTGGAAGGAGCTCTAGTCACTTTCGTTCAATACAGCGCCAGATGCCGTCGGCTACCTCTTCGTCATTGTGGAAGTGGAGGTTGCCAATGTTGCAGCAAAGCCGGCCGGCCGGCGAATTCAAAGCCGGGATGCGTGCCATTTTTCCGCTGATCGTCGCCGTCCTGCCGATCGGCCTCGTGTTCGGCGCGGTTTCGGCGACCAAGGGGCTTTCGCCGCTGGAGACCACACTGATGAGCGCGCTCGTCTTCGCGGGCGGCTCGCAATTCGTGGCGATGGATATCTGGACACATCCCGCAAGCTGGATTGGCGCCGGCTTCGCGGCCCTGCTCGTCAATGTCAGGCACTTACTGATGAGCGCTTCGATCGGCACGAAGATGCAGTCTTTCTCCGGCATCAAACGTTACATCGCCATGCTGTTTCTCGCCGATGAGATTTGGGCCATGGCGGAATTCCGCGCCGGCACGTTGCGGCTCACACCCGCTTGGTATGCGGGCATCGTCACGCCCTTCTACTTGGCTTGGGTCGGCTCGTCGCTTGCGGGTGCTCTGCTTGGCGCCTTTCTCGGCGATCCCGCCGTCATTGGTCTCGACTTCGCCTTTCCCGCTGTCTTCATCGTGCTGGTCATGGGCTTTTGGAAAGGACCGGAAACCGGCGCGGTGCTTGCCGCAAGCGGAATTGCAGCCGTTGTTGTCCACCAGTTCGTGCCCGGTGTCTGGCATATTGCAGCCGGTGCGCTGGCGGGGCTGGCAATGGCTTTCTGGAAAGGCAGGGCGCGGGAGCAGGCGGCATGACGCTTGATCTCAGCACACTGCTCGCCATCCTCGCCATGGCTGCCGCAACGATCTTCACCCGTGTTGGCGGTCTTGTCTTGATTCGCTACGTGAAGATCGACGAGCGCCGGCGAACCGCAATCGAAGCTATTCCACCGGCCGTGCTGATGGCCGTCATTGCTCCGACGGCTTTTGCTACCGGCTGGGCGGAGGCGCTGGCCTGCGCGGCCACCGCAATCGTCTCACGCCGCTTGCCGATGCTGGCAAGCGTTGTTGTTGGTGTCGCGACGGTGGCTTTGCTGCGAGCTGCGGGACTGTGAAGCGTCTCCGGGAAAAGTGCGAAGCGTTTCTCCGTCCCAGCGGAACATTGACGCGTCAAGCTTCGTGTCAATGTTCCTCATACTGCGTGAAAGATGGGTCGGCGAGATCGGCAAAGCGGGTGAATTCCGACTGGAAGGCCAGCTTCACCGTGCCTGTCGGTCCGTGGCGCTGCTTGGCGATGATGACGTCGGCCGTGCCTTTGACGCGGTCGAACAGGGCTTCCCATTCCCCATATTTCGGGTCGTTCGGATCGCGCGGCTCCTGGTTCTTAACGTAATATTCCTCGCGGAACACGAAGAGTACTACGTCGGCGTCCTGCTCGATCGAACCGGATTCACGCAGGTCGGAAAGCTGAGGCCGCTTGTCGTCGCGGCTTTCGACCGCACGCGAGAGCTGGGAGAGCGCGATGATCGGCACGTTCAATTCTTTGCCGAGCGCCTTCAGGCCGGTGGTGATCTGGGTGATTTCCTGAACACGGTTCTCGTTCGATTTGCCGGAGCCGGTCATCAGCTGCACGTAGTCGACCACCAGGACGTCGAGGCCGCGCTGGCGTTTCAGGCGTCGGGCACGCGCGGAAAGCTGGGCGATGGAGATGCCGCCGGTCTGGTCGATATAGAGCGGCACCTTCTGCATCATCATAGAGCAGGCGACGAGCTTTTCGAAATCGGCGTCATTGATATCGCCGCGTCGGATCTTCGACGAGGAGACTTCCGTCTGCTCGGAGATGATACGCGTGGCGAGCTGTTCGGACGACATTTCCAGCGAGTAGAAGCCGACGACGCCGCCGTTCTTCGCCTTCATCGAGCCATCCGCTTGGACTTCGCCCTCGTAAGCGGCGGCGATATTGTAGGCGATGTTGGTCGCAAGCGAGGTCTTACCCATGCCGGGGCGACCGGCAAGGACGATCAAGTCGGAGCGCTGCAGGCCGCCCATCTTGCTATCAAGCGAGTGGATGCCCGTGGAGATGCCGGAGAGGCCGCCGTCACGCTCCTTGGCGACGGCCGCCATGTCGATTGCGAGCGCCACGGCATCGTTGAAGGACTGGAAACCGCCGTCGTAGCGGCCATTCTCGGCAAGCTCGAACAGCCGGCGCTCCGTATCCTCGATCTGCGTCTGCGGAGGCATGTCGAGCGGTGCGTCATAGGCGATGTTGACCATGTCCTCGCCGATGGTGATCAGCGCGCGGCGCAGCGCCAGATCGTAGATGGCGCGCCCATAGTCTTCCGCATTGATGATCGACACGGCTTCGACGGCAAGCCGCGCTAGATATTGCGCAACCGTCATGTCGCCGACCTTCTCGTCCGCCGGCACGAAACTCTTGATCGTGACGGGGTTGGCGGTCTTGCCCATGCGGATGATATCGCCGGCGACCTCGAAGATCTTGCGGTGCAGCGGTTCGTAAAGATGAATCGGCTTCAGGAAGTCGGAGACGCGGTAATAGGCATCGTTATTGACGAGAATGGCGCCGAGCAGAGCCTGTTCCGCCTCAATGTTATTGGGCGCTTCGCGATAATGCTGGTCGGCGGGAGCAATGGCGGCGAGCTTGCGCGCAGCTTCGTTCATTTTCCATCTCTTCATGCTTTAGGGTGTCGACTGGTTTGCGACGATCCGATGTCATGGTCAACCGTGCAAATGAGCGTCCACGCGAAGTGGGGCGAATAGGTCCGGCCTATCAACGTTTTTCCACTCGTCCACAGGCGCAGATTGCCGGGACGTAAAAAATCTCTTGTGACCACTTTGCAACGAAAAGATCGATACACGAATCACATATGCAAATCATCCGTGGGGATATTTTAGCCGGGTCTTTCGCCGTGTACATCAATTGTTGCGGCTATCATGCTTGAAAAGCTGGGAAAATCCGGGTATTCCCTTTAAATTAGGGTAGGATGCTAATAGTATAAAGTTGCAATAATGCCAGGTGCGCCATCAAGACAAGAACTTTTCGACGACCTCTCTTCGTTCAATCGCAAGCTGAGGGCGGCTTTTGATGCCCTCGTTCGCGAGCACGGCATGACCCTTTCCCGTGCGAGGGTTTTTCGCAAGCTCTCCCGCCGGGATGGGATAAACCAGAGGGAGCTTGCCGACGAGCTGGAGCTGGAAACGCCGACGCTCGTACGCATCCTTGATGCGATGGAGGCGCAGAATTTCATCGAACGTCGGGCTGCCGTATCCGATCGCCGCGCCAAGCAAATCTTCATAACGGAATCCGGAAAAGTCGTTGCCGCGGAGGTCGAAGCTCTTGCCACCAGTGTGCGCGCGGATATCTTGGAGGGGATTTCGGACGAGGATGTCGGCATGGCGCTGAAGGTTATTCGCGCCATGACTGCCAATCTTCAGAATATCGGCAAATCATGAGGTAATGCATGAGCGGGGATCCGGGCCCGGTCGCCAATGCGCAAGCCAACGCCGTCCCGCCCGCTCCACCGCCTATGCCGGGCTGGAAAGTGCCGCTCTATATTGCGGCATCCGTTCTGTTCTTCCTGACCCAGGGTCTGGGTCTTAATCTTGCCTTCGCCAACCTTACGCAGATCCAGGGAACCATTGCGGCGACCACTACAGAATCGGCGTGGCTTTCTGCCGCCTATATGGCGCCCAATGTCAGCCTCGCCATCGCGCTAGTGAAGATTCGCCTTCAATATGGCGTGCGCAATTTCGCCGAGGTCAGCATTCTCGGCTTCGTGCTCGCCTCGCTGCTCAATCTCTTCGTCTCCGACCTGCATTCTGCGATCGTCGTCCGCTTCCTGAGCGGGATTGCCGGCGCGCCGCTGTCGACGCTCGGCTTTCTTTATATGCTGGAGGCCTTCGAACCGGCGAAGAAGATGACTATCGGCGTCAGCCTGGCGATGATGAACACGCTGCTTGCCGCTCCCATCACGCGCCTCGTGTCACCCTCGCTGCTGGACTATGGCGAATGGCGTGGCCTCTACACGCTCGAGATGGCGTTGGCGCTCCTCGTCATGCCGATCATCTATCTGCTGCCGCTGACACCGCCGCCGCGCGTCAAGGTCATCGTGCTGGGCGATATCTTCAGCTATCTTCTCGTGGCGATCGGTTTCGGCTGTCTGGCTGTCGCTCTGTCGGTCGGGCGCCTCTACTGGTGGCTGGAGGTGCCATGGCTCGGGGTCGTCCTGGTGATTGCCATCGCGTCCTTGACCATTGCCATTGTCGTCGAGCTGAGGCGGTCGACGCCTTTGATCGACGTTCGCTGGCTGCTTCGGCCGGAAATTCTACATCTGACGGCGATCCTCCTGGTCTTCCGCATCATTGCCGCCGAGCAGACCTCGGTCATCATGACCTTTTATCAGAACGCGGTCGGGCTCCTCTATGATCAGCTTTCCATTCTGTACTGGATCATCCTGGCCTTCTCCATCATAGGCGGGCTCATCTGCACTGTGTTCATGAGCTACGGCTTCAGCTGGCAGATCCAGTTCGTCGCGCTCATCCTGATGGGCGTGGGCGCGCTGATGGATTCGCAGGTGACGAACCTGACTCGTCCCGAGCAGATGTATTTCAGCCAGGCGCTGGTCGCAGCCGGCGCGGCCCTGTTCCTGCCACCCTCCATGTCGCAAGGCTTCAAGGAGGCTATATCCAAGGGTCCCCCCTATCTGGTGACCTTCTTTGTCGTCTTCACCTTCACGCAAAGCATCGGCGGCCTGATCGGCTCGGCCTTCTACGGCACGCTGATCACCATTCGCGAGAAGTTCCATTCCGCCGTCCTGACCGAGCGCGTGCTGCTGACGGATCCGCATGTGGCCACACGCGTCAGCCAGCTTTCATCCTCCTATGGCAAGGTGATCGGGGATAGCGCGCTCCTGAAGGGGGAGGGGCTGGCGCTGCTCGGTGCGCAGGTCAGCCGCGAGGCCAATATGCTCGCCTATGGAGATGCCTTCTTCACTGCCGCCGTAATCGCCTTCCTGTCGCTTGCCGGCCTCTCAATCCATGTCTTCTTCCGATTCGTCAGGGCTCGCCTGGCCGACGGTCGGGCTGAGGTCGTGACATCCAACCCATGAGGATATGAAATAGCTCCATGTCGAGGCTCGTTCGCTCCCCCATCGAAGTCATCGCGGTTCTCGCCGGCATCGGCGGCGTCATGTTGGTTCTCTATGCCTGGCATCTGCCGCCGTTCAAAACCGCGGTCGAGACCACGGACGACGCCTATGTCAAAGGCTATGTCACGACCATCAGCCCGCAGGTCAGCGGCTATATCACCGACGTGCCGATCAAGGACTACAAGCTCGTCAAGGAGGGCGACGTGCTCGCCCAGATCGATAATCGTATCTACAAGCAGAAGGTCGCGCAGGCCCACGCGACGCTGGACGGGCAGAAGGCGGCACTTGCCAATTCGCAGCAGCAGGAGCAGGCCGCCAAGGCCGGCATCGTCTCCAGCCAGGCGCAGATCGATAGCGCCAACGCAGCGCTGAAGCGTGCCCAGCTTGCCTTCGATCGCGTCACGACACTGGTCTCCAGAGGTGTCTCGACCACGAGCGATTCCGAACAGGCGCAGGCGACGCTGCAGCAGGCTCAGGCATCGGTCAATCAGGCAAAGGCCGCTCTCGACGTCTCTCAGCAAAACCTGACGACGATCATCGTCAACCGCGCCTCGCTCGAGGCCGGCGTCAGCGGCGCGGAGGCTGCCGTGCAGCTTGCCGATATCGATCTCGACAACACGACCATCAGGGCGCCGCAGGACGGCCGCATTGGGGAAGTTGGCGTACGCCTAGGCCAATATGTGACACCAGGTACGCAGCTGATGAACCTGGTGCCGAAGGACGTCTGGGTCATAGCCAATTTCAAGGAAACGCAGCTCGATGGCATGAAGCTCGACCAGCCCGCCACGATTTCCGTGGATGCGCTCGGGCATCGCGAGATCAAGGGCCGCATCCAGCGTTTCTCTCCGGCAGCGGGTTCCGAATTTGCCGTCATCAGGCCCGACAACGCCACGGGCAATTTCACCAAGGTCGCCCAGCGTCTCGGTGTAAGGATCAAGATCGAGGATGGACAGCCACTCGCCGACCAGTTGGCGCCTGGCATGTCCGTCGTCGTTTCGATTGACAAGGATTCGGCTCCGCTGTCGGAGCCCAGGAATAACGACTGACAGAGGCGTTCGCTTTATCGTCTGCCAATAACCAAAAAGCCTGGGTCGAGGACCCAGGCTTTCTTTCATTCACAGTTTTGGAGAAGGCTTGAGGATCAAGCTTCTTCTTCGCCGTCGCGGTCAGCTTCAGGATCGAAGAAATCTTCCGGACGCAGCGCGTCTTCGTCAACGCCGTAGATGGCGTCTGCGGAGGTGAGGGTTTCGCCCTTGGCCTGACGCTCGGCTTCTTCAGCGGAGCGGGCGACGTTGAGCTCAACCTTGATTTCGACTTCGGCGTGAAGCCCGATGGCAACATCGTGCAGGCCGATAGCCTTGATCGGCGTGTTCATGTGAACCTGGCTGCGGCCGATGTTGAAGCCTTCGGCGGCGAGGATTTCGACGACGTCGCGAGCAGCGACCGAACCGTAGAGCTGGCCGGTTTCGCCAGCCGAGCGAACGACGATGAAGGACTTGCCGCCGAGAACGTCGGCAACCTTCTGGGCTTCGCTCTTGCGCTCGAGGTTGCGGGCTTCGAGCGTGGCGCGCTCGGCTTCGAAACGAGCCTTGTTGGCGGCGTTGGCGCGCAGCGCCTTGCCGAGCGGCAGCAGGTAGTTACGGGCAAAGCCGTCGCGAACCTTGACGGTTTCGCCCATCTGGCCGAGCTTGGAGATGCGTTCGAGAAGAATGACTTCCATTTTCTTGTTCCTTTCGATGTCAGATTTTCGTGTCTTGTTTGGGTGTGTCGGTATTCTTGTTCGGGGTGAGCGATATCGCCTTGCGAGTATCGTAGAGGCCGAGAACAAGGATGATGAAGAGCGGCAGCGTCACAAAGAAGCATACCAAGTAGCAGATGATTAGAACCGGCAGACGCCAGTCCTTGCCTCGCGTCCGGTAGTGCAGCGAAGCAAAGCCGGAAACGATGAAGCCCGCGCCGAAGGCGCCAAGCACGGCGGCGGCGATGAGGCCGAGAACGCCACCGAAGAAGATCGCGACGATCGCCACGAGAAAGACGAAGATCGCATTGCGGTTCATACGCAGCGACGAGGGGATATCGTCGCGCGGACGCAGATTGTGGCTCGAGGCCGCGACGATGCGGGTCGCTACATAATAGGCGGCCAGCAGCATCATGACCCAGATCATGCCCCAGGCGATCGGAATCATGTAGAGCATCAGCGACTTCATCTTCGCGATCGCAACCGGATTGAGCTGAAGATCGGGAGACTGCTGGTTTACCGCGGCCATGTAGGCGTCGACGACTTGTCCCACTAAATCGGCACCGTAACCCATGACCGCGCCGGCGACGATGATGACGACGGCTGCAAGGCCGCACAGATGCAGCATGATGTCGGAGAGCGGATACCAGGCCATCAGATTATCTGGCCCGCCAAGTTCAGAGGCAGGACGCGCCAGATTGGCGAGATGGCTGAGCCATGCTGGTATCAGCGTCAAGAGAACGACGAAGAGCCCGAAATAGACCGAGGGTGCGATGATCGTGCCGACGATGCCGGCGACCACGACGGCAACGATGACGGCGATATTGCCCCAGCCGAGGCCGACGATCAGAATCGGGAGAGCGGAAAGCGCACCGAACAGGATGAACAACAATGGCTGAAGGGTCGCGCCATACACGAGTAGGGCGGCGGTCAGACCGGCGAGCGTGCCGATGCCAAGCTCTTTTGCGTTCAACTTTTTCACGTCGCTGTCCTGCTTCGTATCGAGCAGTTAGAGGATGCCTTCGCCACGCGGGCGTGAAAGCTTATCCCCAACATGGGGTTTCAAGGTTCCGATCCGCGCCCATCGCGAAAGGGAGAAGGGAAGGCATCGCTGCCTTCCCTCTAATTCAGTCGGCGTCAGCTTATATTAAGCGACGACGTAGGGCAGCAGGCCGAGGAAGCGCGCGCGCTTGATCGCCTGGGCGAGTTCGCGCTGCTTCTTCTGGGAAACGGCCGTGATGCGGGACGGAACGATCTTGCCGCGCTCGGAAATGTAGCGCTGCAGGAGACGAACGTCCTTGTAGTCGATGCGCGGCGCATTGGCGCCCGAGAACGGGCAGGTCTTGCGGCGGCGATGGAACGGACGACGGACCGGTGCGGAGGAAACTTCAGACATTCTCAAATCTCCTTATACGCGGTCTTCGCGCGGACGGCGCGGACGGTCTTCGCGGTCACCACGATCCGGGCGCGGACCACGATCGCCGAAGCTGCGCTCCGGACGGTCGCCATCGCGGCGCGGACGGTCGTCACGGTCGCGCTTCTGCATCATGGCCGACGGGCCGTCTTCGTGCTTCTCGACAGCGATCGTCATGTAACGCAGGACGTCTTCGCTGATGCGCATCTGGCGTTCCATTTCCTGGATCGCAGCGGCCGGAGCATCGATATCCATCAGGGCGTAGTGAGCCTTGCGGTTCTTCTTGATGCGGTAGGTAAGGGACTTGAGGCCCCAATTCTCGATACGCCCGACTTTACCGCCGTGAGCTTCGATGACACCCTTGTACTGTTCTACGAGGGCGTCGACCTGCTGAGCGGAAATATCCTGCCGGGCAAGGAATACATGTTCGTAAAGAGCCATGGATAGCTTTGCCTTTCTTGCGTTGGTCTGAACCCGATATTCGGCGGCTAAGCCTCAACGACTGCTCCTGAGAGGGTAAACCCAAGCAAGAAAAGCGTTTCCGAGACGGTCGAGAGCGGAGACACGGGAGGCTGGAACGCTTCCGTTCCGAACGATTCCCCTTGCGGAAAACCGGCCCTCCGTTCAGCCACCAGCCAGAAGACCGGGTTGCGAACAGGGCGGCTTATACGGATTTTTCTCCGAAAGGCAAGGGTACGAGCGAAATTATGCCGTTTTGCCCGTGAGCGGCGTTGATGCTCGGGCCAAATCGTGAGCTCCTGTTCGCCGCAGCGTTGCACCCGCCGCGCTCTCCCATATGATGGGATGCGAATTGCAGCAACAGGGATGGTTCATGCGCATCTTTCTCGTTCGGCACGGCGAATCCCTCGGCAATATAGACGACCGGGCCTATCGGCAGTTCGGCGATCATAATGTGCCCTTGACCGAATGGGGCTATCGACAGGTGCTGGAGGCGGGGAAGGCGATATCAGCCTATCTGAAGGCATTGCCATCAGCCGAATTGCGCAAGCTGAGCGTCTGGTACTCGCCTTTCCTGAGGACGCGGCAGAGCAAGGATGCCCTGCTGGAGGTTCTGTCTGCCGAGCTCATCGGGGATGTCAGAGAGGATTATCTGCTGCGTGAGCAGGATTTCGGGCTCTTCACCGAAATCTACGACCACGCCGAACAGAAGCGGAAATTCCCCGACGAGTTCGAGAAATGGGCCAGGCTGCGCAACAACAACGGCAAGTTCTATGCGCGTCCGCCCGATGGCGAAAGCCGCGCCGATGTCGCCCAGCGCGTCCGTCTGTTCCTGCAGACCGTCATGCACGACGCCGAAACCGGCAGAAACAATATCATCATCGTCGGCCACGGCGTCACCAACCGCGCTTTCGAGATGAACTTCCTGCACCACCCGGTCGATTGGTTCGAGCGCTCGGACAATCCGGGAAATGCCGATGTCACCTTGATTGAAGGGCGCAATTCGGAGGGTTATCGGTCGATCCTGCTTCACAAGTCCACGGACCGTGTGAAAGGGCAGGAAGAATTGAAGGAGGCTTATGGTTCCGAATTGGCGATTGCGCCGAAGGCGGAGTAATAGTTGCTTGCCGTAGGCATGGCTTTTCCACTGCTGCATGAGCCTGCTTTTATTTCAGCGGCAAAGCTGGCTCTCGAATGTGTTTGCAATCATGGCTTGTGAAACGGCTGGAGCTGTGGAATTCATGGCTTGGCTGCGATGGGGATGGGCTGTGAAGACTGTGAAGAAAAGCTTTGCTTTGCTGGGTTTTGCTTTGGGCTTCGCTCTTCTTGCGCAAGAGGCCGCGGCTCGGCTGAGCTACGACGTTCGAACTGCGGATGATGGCATTACCTATATCACGGTCATTGGCAGCTTCGAAGCCGATGATGATCTGAGCCTTTTCCGTAATAAGGCTGTTTCCAGCCGCGCTATTTATGTCGGCTTCGACAGTCACGGTGGCAATGTCTATAAAGCGCTGGAACTCGGTCGGCTGATCAGATCTCTGGGGCTCAGCACTCTTGCTGTCAGAAGCGCTGAATGCTCCTCGGCTTGCTCCCTATCGTTTCTCGGCGGAGTGGGCCGTTTTGCCGAACCGGGCTCGATCGGCGTTCACAAATCTTCGTTCAGCGATACAAAGGGGATGGATGTCGAGACCGCTGTTGCAGCCGTCCAGCGGCAGACCGCCGACGTGATTGCCTATATGAATGAAATGGGCATCGATCCCGGCTTGCTGCAGCTCACTCTCAAATACGACAGCAACGATATACGCTATCTGTCCTCGAGCGAAATGACACAGTTTCGGGTAACGACGGTGTCATACCAGGAGCTTCAGGAGTTCGAGGCAAAATCGTCGTCTAACGATGCTCAGGTGGCGAGTGCTGAAGCGCGCAACGCGGCTCAGCCAACGAGCGAGGATTCGCCGCTTCTGCAAGTTCCGATCCCAAGAAACGGCATTGTTCAGGACGACACAGGTGCAGCCCCGCTGAAGACAAGCCGGAACATGAGCGCCAAGACGATTGGGACTTTCCCGAATGGGAGCGAGCTGACGATCAAGAAGAGCATTGGCGACTGGTATCGTGTGTCGATCGGCAAAAAGTCTGGCTATATGCATCAGACGGCGGTGTGGGTGCGCGAATTTGAAGAAAATCGCTTTGGCAAACAATATATCGAAATAACTGTCCATCCGGTGTTGAAGACAGCTGTCCAGCTGGCCAAGGGGGCAAATCCTCCCATGGCGGTCCATTTAACCGCCCAAGGCCGGTATGCAGTTACCATCAAGGACGTCTACGACACAAATATCGCGCCACTGGTATATCAGCACCTTATGGGGAGTAAACAAATCCCTCTCAGTGCGATCATAACTCACGGCAATAATTACGTTCGGGAAATCTGCTGCAGCGCTTCCACCGCAACGGCCGAATAAACGGGCGAACTCGCCCGTTTATTCGTTGTTTTGCATCTTACCGGCACACGCTTTACATCGGCATCGGATACTTCCGATGCACCTGCTCGATCTCCGCCAATGCCTCTTCCGGCAGCGTCACATAAGCGGCGGCCACATCGGTCTCGAGTTGCGCCATCGTCGTCGCGCCGATGATAACCGAGGTCATGAAGGGCTTGGTGAGGCAATAGGCGAGCGCCAGTTTCGAAGGATCGATGCCGTATTTGGCGGCGATTTCGAGATAGGCCTTCACCGGTGGTTCCTGCAGCGGCTGCAGGCGGCCACCGATATCGAGATTGATCGAGCCGCGCGAGCCGGCCGGCCTTGCGCCGCCGACATATTTGCCGGTGAGGATACCGCCGGCGAGCGGCGAATAGGCGAGCAGCCCAACATCTTCGTGATGCGACAGTTCTGCCAGATCGAGGTCGAAATGGCGGTAGAGCAGGTTGTATTCGTTCTGGGTCGTGGCGACGCGCGGCAGGCCCTTTTGCTCGGCGATCGTCAGATATTTCTGAATGCCCCAGGTCGTCTCGTTCGAGAGGCCGACGGCGCGGATCTTGCCGGCCTTCACCAGCTCGCCCATCGTCTCCAGGATTTCGGTGATATCGGCGATCGCTTTCTCGCGATCCTGGTTGAAGGGGTTATAGCGCCAGTTCTGACGGAAATGGAAATGGCCGCGGTTCGGCCAGTGGACCTGATAGAGATCGATGTAGTCGGTCTTCAGCCGCTTCAGGCTGGCATCAACAGCTGCGTTGATATTGGCGGCATCTGGACCTTGTCCGCCGCGCAGATATTCGCGCCCCGGGCCGGCGACCTTGGTGGCGAGCACGATATCCCTACGCTTGCCGCTCTTTTCGAACCAGGTGCCGATATATTCTTCGGTGCGGCCTTGAGTCTCCGGTCCCACCGGTGTCGTCGGATACATTTCGGCGGTGTCGAAGAAATTGATGCCCTTCTGAACGGCATAGTCCATCTGCTCATGGGCTTCGGCTTCGCTGTTCTGCGTGCCCCAGGTCATCGTGCCCAGGCAGATCTGCGAAACGGAAATATCGGTGCGGCCTAATCTCTTATATTTCATGGGAAAACCTTGGGGATGGGAGAAGGTCAAAATGAACGAGGTCGCGCAAATTTAGGCTCGATCTGAGCGAGCGCAAGAAAAAAATCATTGCACTTCGCAGCCGCAAAAGCGCGCGGCTGCGGGGCTTGCACTATTGACTCCGCTGCAAACAATGTCATTGGGAAGCAAAACGACCCCCAAAAGGACGCTTTATAATGACTGTTGCTTTCACATTTCCCGGCCAGGGCAGCCAAGCCGTCGGCATGGGCAAGGACCTTGCCGACAATTTCGCCGAGGCGCGCGCCGTCTTCGAGGAAGTCGATGATGCGCTCGGTGAAAAGCTCTCCGACGTTATCTTCAACGGCCCGGAAGATAACCTGACCCTGACGGCCAATGCGCAACCTGCGCTAATGGCAGTGTCGATGGCAGTTATCCGTGTACTGCAGGCGCGTGGCCTCGATCTGAAGAGCAAGGTCGCCTATGTGGCTGGTCATTCGCTCGGCGAATATTCCGCTCTCTGTGCCGCCGGCACCTTCTCGCTTGCCGACACAGCGCGCCTGCTGCGCATCCGCGGCAATGCCATGCAGGCGGCTGTTCCGGTCGGCGTCGGCGCGATGGCTGCGATCATCGGCCTTGAACATGCCGATGTCATCGCGGTTTGCGAAGAAGCTTCCGCGCTTGGCGCCTGCCAGATCGCCAATGACAATGGCGGCGGCCAGATCGTGATCTCCGGCGAGAAAGCCCCGGTCGAAAAGGCAGCGGAACTTGCGACCGGCAAGGGCGCGAAACGCGCGATCCTGTTGCCGGTCTCCGCGCCGTTCCATTCCGCATTGATGGCGCCTGCTGCGGACGCCATGCGGGAAGCGCTTGCCGGCGTCGCCAAGACCAAACCGGTCGTGCCTGTTATCGCCAATGTGAAGGCGGCTCCGGTTACCGACGCCGATGAGATCGCGCGGTTGCTCGTCGAGCAGGTCACCGGACAGGTGCGCTGGCGCGAGACGGTGGAATGGTTTGCCGCCAACAACGTGACGACATTGTATGAAATTGGCGCCGGCAAGGTGCTGACGGGTCTTGCCCGCCGCATCGACAAATCGGTCAACGGCATCGCCGTCAACAATGCTGCAGATATAGATACGGCGCTTGCCGCATTGTTTGCCTGATATATTCAAGGAACGAGGGACACACATGCTTGATTTGACCGGCCGCAAGGCCCTGGTAACCGGTGCATCCGGTGGCATCGGCGAAGAAATTGCCCGGCTCCTGCACAAGCAGGGTGCAATCGTCGGCCTGCACGGCACGCGCGTCGAAAAACTCGAGACGCTGGCCTCCGAACTCGGCGATCGCGTCAAGATCTTTCCGGCCAACCTGTCGGACCGCGACGAAGTCAAGGCGCTCGGCGCCAAGGCCGAAGAGGAGCTTGGCGGCGTCGATATTCTCGTCAACAATGCCGGCATCACCAAGGACGGCCTGTTCGTTCGCATGAGCGACGAGGACTGGGACGCCGTTCTGGAAGTCAACCTGACGGCCGTTTTCCGCCTGACGCGCGAGCTGACCCATCCGATGATGCGCCGCCGCTATGGCCGCATCATCAACATCACTTCGGTCGTCGGCGTGACCGGCAATCCGGGCCAGGCGAACTACTGCGCCTCCAAGGCCGGCATGATCGGCTTCACCAAGTCGCTGGCCCAGGAAATCGCGACGCGCAACGTTACGGTCAACTGCGTTGCCCCGGGTTTCATCGAAAGCGCGATGACGGGCAAGCTGAACGACAAGCAGAAGGAAGCCATCATGGGTGCCATTCCCATGAAGCGCATGGGCACTGGCGCGGAAGTCGCTTCCGCCGTCGCCTATCTTGCATCTTCGGAAGCCAGCTACGTCACGGGTCAGACGATCCACGTCAATGGCGGCATGGCAATGATCTAAAGGAATTGCTGTTGGAGGGTACTTTCCTGCCAATAGCATGTTGAGCAACCCGGAGCCGGCTATTTTCTGGCTTTGCGACAGACTTAAACCGTGTTAAGCGGGCCATGACTGTGAACAGTCGTCCGGAAAATTCAGGCGGACTGGGCCGTATTCAAGGCGCTGGACCGGATCTCAATGCCGGGTTGAACGGGTTTGCCAGCGGCGTCGGAACAGATGCTGCAGGTTTGAATTAGGATAGGGATGTCACAAGGCATTCTCATCAGGATATAAGGTCGAGGAAACCGACATGAGCGATATCGCAGAACGCGTAAAGAAAATTGTTGTTGATCATCTTGGCGTTGACGCCGACAAGGTTGTTGAAAGCGCAAGCTTTATCGACGATCTGGGTGCGGACTCGCTCGACACCGTCGAACTGGTCATGGCCTTTGAAGAAGAATTCGGCGTTGAAATTCCGGACGACGCTGCCGACTCGATCCTGACGGTCGGCGACGCGGTAAAGTTCATTGAGAAGGCCCAGGCCTAATCATTCGCGCTTTTTGACAGGGCGGGCTGAAGAGTCCGCCCTATTTCGTCCGGCGATGCCGGCCGAAACCTATTTATACGCATATCATCATAAAAAGACGGGGGTCTGCGGGCGATGAGACGTGTCGTTATCACGGGTACCGGCATGGTATCACCTTTGGGCTGTGGCACTGAGGTGTCTTGGACGCGGTTGCTCGCTGGGCACAACGGCGCTCGCCTCGTAACTGAATTCGAGGTCGAGGATCTTGCTGCAAAGATTGCCTGCCGAATCCCCGTAGGCGACGGCACCGACGGCACGTTCAATGCTGACGATTGGATGGAGCCGAAGGAGCAGCGCAAGGTCGATCCCTTCATCATCTATGGCATGGCGGCCGCCGATATGGCGCTGGCCGATGCCGGCTGGCATCCGGAAACTGACGAGGATCAGATTGCAACGGGCGTGATGATCGGCTCGGGCATCGGTGGCCTCGAAGGCATTGTCGAAGCCGGCTATACGCTGCGCGACAAGGGTCCGCGCCGCATCTCGCCCTTCTTCATCCCAGGGCGTCTCATCAATCTCGTTTCGGGGCAGGTCTCGATCCGCCATAAGCTCCGCGGCCCGAACCATGCCGTCGTCACGGCATGTTCGACCGGTGCGCACGCGATCGGCGATGCCGCCCGCCTTATCATGCTCGGCGATGCCGATGTCATGGTTGCCGGCGGTGCCGAAGCTCCGGTCTGCCGCATTTCCCTTGCCGGCTTTGCCGCCTGCAAGGCGCTGTCGACGGACTTCAACGATACGCCGCAGAAGGCTTCGCGCCCCTATGATCGCGACCGTGACGGCTTCGTCATGGGCGAGGGCGCCGGCATCGTCGTGCTCGAAGAGCTCGAACACGCCAAGGCACGCGGCGCTAAGATCTACGCCGAAGTGGTAGGCTACGGCCTCTCGGGCGATGCGCACCACATCACTGCTCCGTCCGAGGATGGCGAAGGCGCATTCCGCTGCATGACATCGGCTTTGAAGCGCGCAGGTCTGACGCCGGCCGATGTCGACTACATCAATGCACACGGTACCTCCACCATGGCGGATACGATCGAGCTTGCCGCAGTCGAGCGGCTGGTCGGCAATGCCGCGTCGAAGATCTCCATGTCGTCCACCAAGTCGGCCACTGGCCATCTGCTCGGCGCCGCCGGTGCGATCGAGGCGATCTTCGCCACGCTCGCCATCCGCGACAATATCGCCCCGCCGACGCTCAATTTGGACAATCCGGAACGCGAAACCGCCATCGATCTCGTTCCGCACAAGGCCCGCAAGCGCGAAATCAACGTCGCGCTGTCGAACTCCTTCGGCTTCGGCGGCACGAATGCATCGCTTGTTCTGCGTCGCTATGAGGCTTAATAACAACGCGTAACGGTGAGAGCGGGGATGTCTTTCGGCAACCTCGCCCGCATTCTTGATTGTTGCTGCGCCTTCGTCTTTTTCGGGAATGCGGTGCGGGAACGCCTGATCGGTCGAAGTCGGAGCCTCGGTTCCGCCTTATCTTCTGAACCTGTTTTTTGCCGCATTGCTTGGCCAAAGAGCAGGCAATCACAAAAGGGAAGGGATTGCCGGTGAGCGATACGAACCAGAGCAATGGAACTCCGAACGGGCAGAAGGGGCCGATCATCCCGAAGTCGGCTAATGAAGCCTTGCGTCCGGAGCGTGTTCCGGACCCGCCGAAGCGTTCGCGCAAAGCCCGCAGCCAGATGGTCATCTTTCTGAACTTCCTGATGACGCTGGCAGTTTTTGTTGCCGTCGTTGCGATCGGCGGCGCCTACTACGCGTTTTCGATCTATCAGGGCCCCGGTCCGCTGACGACCAATACGAATTTCATCGTTCGGAATGGTGCCGGTCTCGGCGAGATCGCCAATCGCCTTGAATCCAATAACATCATCAGCGATCAGCGCATTTTCCGGTGGCTGACGGCCACCTATCTCCATGACGGCGAAACTCTTCGGGCCGGCGAATATGAGATCAAGGCTGGTGCTTCCATGAAGGACATCATGGAACTGCTGAAGTCCGGCAAGTCGATCCTCTATTCCGTTACCCTGCCTGAGGGCCTGACGATTCGGCAGATGTTCAATAAGCTGCAGGCCGATACCGTGCTGGAAGGCGATCTGCCGTCGGCGCTGCCGCCGGAGGGCAGCCTGAGGCCTGACACCTATAAGTTCACGCGCGGCACCAAACGCACGGAAATCATTCAGCAGATGGAGGCCGCACAGACGAAGCTGGTCGAGCAGATCTGGGAAAAGCGCGACTCCAGCGTGCAGTTGGCGAATAAGCAGGATTTCGTCACGCTGGCCTCCATCGTGGAAAAGGAAACCGGTCTTGCCGATGAGCGTGCGCACGTCGCATCCGTCTTCCTGAACCGCCTCGGCAAGGGTATGCGTCTGCAATCTGACCCTACCGTCATTTACGGCCTCTTCGGCGGCGAAGGGAAGCCGGCCGATCGTCCGATCTATCAGTCCGACCTGAAGAAGGACACGCCTTATAATACTTACCTCATCAAGGGTTTGCCGCCGACGCCGATCGCAAATCCTGGGAGGGACGCTCTGGAGGCTGTCGCCAATCCGTGGAAGACGCAGGACCTTTATTTCGTCGCTGACGGCACGGGCGGACACGTCTTCGCCGCAACGCTGGACGAGCACAACGCCAATGTCAGGCGCTGGCGCAAGCTGGTTGCCGAAAAGGGTGAAGATCCCAGCGCCATTGCCGTGGACGGTCAGCCCGACGATGCTGCCGTCGCTCCCGGCTCAGGCGCACAGCAGAAGAAGAAAACCAACTGATCCTCATTGCGCCGCGGCTTGCATAGGAAGCGCGGCGCGGATTCACTTTACATTGACCCATAATGCGAAGACTTTCGTTGGATGGGGATAGAATTATCGGAGGCTTGCATGGCATTGCAGTCCATGACCGGTTTTGCCCGGCGTGAGGGAACGAGCGGTCGTGGCCGTTGGGCATGGGAGCTGCGCTCCGTGAACGGCAAGGGATTGGATGTCCGTCTGCGTCTGCCACCAGGCCTGGAGCGCCTTGAGGCTGATGTCCGCAAGTCGATTGCGGATCGGCTCACGCGCGGCAACCTGCAGGTCAACCTTTCCCTTTCCATCGAGGAGAGCCGCGTCGAGGTCGTCGTGAATCAGGATGCGCTGGCGGCGGTCCTGGCGCTGCGCGATCAGCTGGCCGGCATCGTCGATCCCGCGCCGTTGCGACTGGAAAGCCTGATGGCCGTGCGCGGCTTGGTGGAATTCAAGGAAGCCGAAGAAAATGAAGATGCGGTCGCTGCCCGAGACGCCGATATCATGATCGGCCTTGAGACCGCGCTCGGTGATCTCAGCGACATGCGTCGGCAAGAAGGAGATGCACTCGGTAAGGTGCTGCTCGGCCATGTGGCAACGATCGAGGCACTGACGACGACGGTCGAACGTGATCCCTCTCGTTCGCCGCAGCAAATTGCTGCAAGGCTAGCCACGCAGGTGTCGATGCTTCTCGATGGCTCGTCCGGCCTCGACCGCGACAGACTGCATGCGGAAGCGGCCCTTCTCGCCACCAAGGCCGATCTGCGCGAGGAAATCGATCGTCTCAAAGCGCATGTGGCGGCAGCGCGCGATCTCATCTCCAAGGGCGGCCCTGTCGGACGAAAGCTCGATTTTCTTGCACAGGAATTTAACCGGGAATCGAATACCATCTGTTCGAAATCGAATGCAGCGGCGGTTACTGCCGCCGGCATCGAGCTGAAGGTGGTTATCGACCAGTTCCGCGAACAGGTCCAGAATTTGGAGTAGGCCATGAAGCCGGCGACATCCACATCCATTCCAATCGCCCGCCGAGGGCTGATGCTAGCCATCTCCTCGCCGTCAGGTGCCGGCAAGTCGACGATCGCGCGCACACTGCTCGATAAGGACAAGCAGGTGAGCCTCTCCGTCAGCGTCACGACGCGGCAGCGCAGGCCGAGCGAAATCGAGGGCGTGCACTACCATTTCGTCTCGCAGCGCGAGTTCGAGCGCCTTCGCGATTCAGACTCCCTGCTGGAATGGGCCGAGGTGCATGGCAATTTCTATGGCACACCGCGCGAGCCCGTGGAGACTGCCATGGCAGAGGGCCGCGACATGCTTTTCGATATCGACTGGCAGGGTGCGCAACAGTTGCAGGAGAAGATGCCGGCTGATGTCGTCTCCATCTTCGTGCTGCCACCGACCATGACGGAGCTGCAGTCGCGCCTGCATCGCCGTGCTGAGGATTCCGAAGAGGTCATCGCCATGCGTCTCGCCAATTCCCGGGCCGAGATCGCTCACTGGCGCGAATACGACTATGTCATCGTCAATGACGATCTGAACGTTGCTTTCGACGCCGTTCAGTCGATCGTCAAGGCCGAGCGCCTGCGCCGCGACCGCCGGCATGGCATGTTCGATTTCGTTCGCGATCTGCTGGAAGAGACGCCGAAGCTGTAAAGCCGGTTACAGGCAGTTTGCCAGCCGGCAGAATTCTTCTACCGAAAGCGTTTCTGCGCGGCGCTGTGGGTCGATATCGGCCTTTAGCAGCAGGGCTTCGCCACCAATTGGCTTCAGGCTCTGGCGCAGCATCTTGCGGCGCTGGCCGAACGCGGCCTGTGTCACCTTCTCCAGCTTGTCGACTGAGCAGGGAATGGGGTTTTCCCTTGGTGTCAGATGCACAACCGTCGACGTCACCTTCGGCGGGGGCGTGAAGGCCTGCGGAGATATGTCGAACGCCATATGAGCCAATGTCCGCCAACCGCAGAGCACGCCAAGCCGGCCGTAATGGTCATCATCCTCCTGCGCCACGATCCGCTGACCGACCTCCTTCTGGAACATCAGCGTCAGGGACTGCCAGAAAGGCGGCCATTGCGCCGGCAGCAGCCAGTTCACCAAAAGCTGCGTTCCGACATTATACGGCAGATTGGCGATGATTTTGACTGGCCCTTGCGGGGCAAGGGCGGCGAAATCCGTCTTCAGCGCGTCGCCTTCGATCATCTCGAGCCGGCCCGGATAGTGATCGGCGATTTCGGCCAGCGCCGGCAGGCAGCGCGCATCGCGTTCGACGGCGATGACCTTGGCCGCCCCGAGCGCGAGGATGGCGCGTGTGAGGCCACCCGGTCCAGGGCCAACTTCGAAAACGGTGACGCCCTCGAGCGATCCGGCTGTGCGCGCGACCTTCTGGGTCAAATTGAGATCGAGAAGGAAGTTCTGGCCAAGCGCCTTGCGCGCGTCGAGGCCATGACGCTGGATTACATCGCGAAGGGGCGGCAAGCCATCGAGAGCGGCCATCAGGGATTGTTTCCGGTCTTGCTGCTGATCTCGCTCGCCAGCTTCAGGGCGGCAACCAGGCTGTCTTCCTTGGCAATGCCCTTGCCGGCGATGCCGAAGGCCGTGCCATGATCCGGAGACGTGCGGACAAAGGGCAAGCCGAGGGTGACATTGACGGAATCGTCAAAGCCGAGGGCCTTGGCTGGGATCAAGGCCTGATCGTGATACATGCAGATGGCGACATCGTAACGTCGACGGGCATCGTCATGGAACATGGTGTCGGCGGGCAGGGGGCCGAATGCGTCGATACCCTCACTGCGGAGCCTGTCGATGGCAGGCCGCACGATTTCGTCGTCCTCCTTGCCGAGCGTGCCATTCTCTCCGGCATGCGGATTGAGGCCTGCCACGGCAAGGCGCGGCTTGGAGATGCCGAAACGGACGCGGAGGTCGTGATCGGTGATCCGGCAGGTTTCGGCGATCAGATCGGAGGTCAACGCTTCAGGAACCTCCTTCAACGGAATATGGATGGTGACTGGGATTGCGCGAAGCTTCGGCCCGGCAAGCATCATGACCGGCATGACCGGCTTTCCAGTGGCGCGCGTTGCAATATCCGCCAGGAATTCCGTATGGCCGGGAAAGCCGAAACCGGCATCATAGAGCACGGATTTGGCGATCGGATTGGTGACGACGGCGGATGTCTGGCCACTCATGCTGAGAGCAACGGCGGTTTCGATCGCGGCAATCGTGCCCTTGGCGGTGCGGACATGTGGTTCACCGATGATAACATCCATGCCAGCTTCGATCGGCAGGATCGGCAGCGCATCGGTAAAGATATTGCAGGCATTCGCCGGATCGGCGGTCGCAAGCGGTACGGTCAAGCCGAGCTGCGACGCACGCGCCGCAAGCACGGCAGCATCGCCGAGGAACAGAAAGGGCGGCAAATTCAACTCGCCACGGCGCAGCCAGGCGGCGAGCGTGATGTCGGGGCCTATGCCAGCCGGATCCCCCTGCGTGAGCGCAAGGGGGAGGGAGGAGCGCGGCGGCATCGTCAAATCAGCGATAGACGATCTGCGCCTTGGAGCGCAGTTCATCCATGTACTTCTTATCGTTGGCGCTGACGCCTGCGGCCTTATCTTTGCCGATATCCTCGGCGCGGAACACGGCAGCCGCGGCAACGTCATCGTTCACCTGGCGCTGCGAACAAATGGCCACATATTCGACGCCACGATCGGTCACGATGGGAGCGGTCGTATTGCCGGAAGCCTTCTCCAGCATCGGCTTCCACATTTCCGGGACTTCCGGTGCGAGCACACGGCCGAGATCCTGGACGGAAACGTCGCGCATCGTAGCGGCAAAGACCTTCGCCTGATCGCAGCCAGGGAACTTCGACCGTGACGCCTCGGCTTCTGCCTTGCGCGCATTCAGGATCGCGTTGCGCTTTGCTGCCGGTACGACGAAAACGATCTGCTTCAGGAAATACTCGGTCGTAACGGGCTTTGTCTTGTTTTCCGTCATGCGCGTCACGAGATCGTCGTTCGACATTCGGCTTCTTGCGCCGAAACGTGCATTGACAACCCGGGGCCAGCTCATGGAAACGGCGATATAGGACTTGAAATGATCAACGCCAACGCCGGCCTTTTCCAGAATCTGGCTGAGTTGCGCCGGTGTCATCTTGTTGCTGGAGGCGAAGCGGCCGAAAGCGGCATCGACGTCCGTCGTTGAAACGGACATGCGCAGGCGGGAGATCTCCGCGCGCTTCAACGTTTCGTCGACGAGCTGCTCCTTGGCGAGCTTGTTCAGATCGCCCTTCTGCCGCTGCAATTTGAGGAAGGCGACGCGTTTGGCGATGTCACCGGATGTGATCACCTGGCTATTGACGAGAACTTTCACTTCGCTTGCTGCGAAAGCAACATCGCTGCTCGGCACGGCGAAGCTCGCCATAACCAAGGCCGCCGCTCCAAACACCAGAGCGCGCATCGGTGCATTTCCAGAAAACATCAATTACCCCTTCCCAAAGGTATTTCCTGCCAGCATTGCGCCGTTTTGGTGCGCCTGTCGCGCAATACGGCAACTTTGCGCCACATGTCTACATCAAGCGCGATGAATTGCAAAATCCTTGCGGCGAAACAATGACGTCGGAAACAGCAAGCCGCATCCATGCAAAAGAGCCGGCGGTGAAGCCGGCTCTTTTGCAGTTTCGATTCATATCAGAATGTCGCGTCCTGGACGCTGCCAAGGTTGACATCGCCAAGCGTACGGAAGGTCAGGCGAGCGCCGATCGACCAATTGCTTGCCGAGCTGGCCGTCGAATCCTTCTTGTCGAGGAAGGACACGGTAAAGATCGTGCATTCGTCCTCGTAGGAAAGACCCACGCCCTGGCGGGTGATCTCATTGCTGTTGAGATCATAGCTGACTGTGCCGAAGACGGACCAGTATTCCTTGAACTTGATCTGCGCGCGCGACTGGATTTCATCCTGATTGCTGGTGAAACCATATTGCGGCTGGGCCGCAATATGCGTGTAGATCAAGGATGTCTGGAACACATCGTTCGAGAAGCCGACGGATGTATCGCCGCGCTTGAAAGCGAAATCCTTCTGGTCGAAGCGATAGGATGTCGCGAGCGAGATACCTTGCGGTGTCGTCAGACCGAACATGGTGACGTAGTCGGAACGGGTCGTTTCAAGCCCCGAATCCGAACCGACGCCAGCCAGATCGTCGGTCGCAAACGAGTTGCGGCCCGCGAGCTGGTAGGACTGTCCGAAGATATGCTGAAGCTTGTAACCGCTGTCGAAGCTGGCCGTATAACGCCACCCGACATTCGCGCGTGTACCACCCTCGATGCGATCGAAGCCCGAGAACTTGTCACGATCGAAGAGATTGGTGGCGTCGAAAACGAAGCTCTGTGCATCTTCGTTCGGCAACCGACCAGCAAGCTGCTCGTCCGGCCGCACATAGATCTGCGCGATCGGCTCGAACACGTGCGTGCTGTTGCTTGTCGTGATGAGGAACGGATACTTGGCTTCGAGGCCCGCCGTGACCATGCCACGGGTCGCATAGTCGCTGGTGTCGTAATTGCCGGGATAGTTGAACGATGTGCCGAAAGAGTTGGGCGAGTTCATATCCAGACCATAGACGTCACCGCGCGCCGCCGCCAATGGCGTCAGCACAAGGCCTTCATCGGTCGTAAAGGTACGCTGCCACTGCACCTCGGTGCTCAGGCGCGTATAGTCGCCGGAGAGGCCGAGGAAACGGTCGTTCAAGTTGGCATCGCCAAGATTGACTACGTTGTCGAGTGCGGATGTCTTCTCGCGCGACAGGTGCGTGAAGTTCATCGTTGCCGACAGCTCGCCCCCGTAAACCGACTTCGGGTCTACGTAGTGATAGTCGATGCTCGGATAGACATATGCCTGCTGCTTTTGTGCCGTGGCATTATTGTCTGTATCCTGCACGTTATAGTAGAAAGCGCGCATATCGAAGAAATTGCGCTTTCCGATACCTGTCAGATAGGCCTGGTTCGTATGGGTGCTCTGAGTGAGCCCGTCCAGTCCATAGGTGCGCGAGAAATTGTTATCGCTTTGCACCATGACATCCCAGCCGAAAGTCCAGCGAGGATTGATCCTGAAATCGGCCTTGGAATTGATCATGCCGCGAGTTTTGTTCTCGGCATCAGTCGTCCCGGCCGTGAAGGCGTCCGGATTCATCTGGCTGATGCCGGCAACGCGCAGGGTATGCGTGCCATTCTCGAAACGCTGGCGGAATTCACCCTCGAGCAACAGCCCCTGGTTGCTGAAGCCCGTGGCAGTGACCGTCGCATCCATGCTCGGCGAAATGACGTAATAGTAAGGAACCTTTACGCCAACGCCGAGACGCTGCGAAACGCTCACCGACGGAAACAGGAAGCCGGATTTGCGCTTGACCGTATTGTCGGGAACCGTGACCCACGGAATATAGGCGATCGGTAGGCCGAACAATTCGAAGCGAGCGTGCTCGAGACGAATGGTATGGGTCACGCCATTCTGGACGACGCGTTGTGCTTTGACCTGCCACAGCGGCGCACGTCCCTGTTCAGAGCAGGCCATGCAGGCGGTGTAAACGCCCTTTGTAAGAATCAGCTGATTGCCGCCGACACGCTCGCCCTTTTCGGCGACCATTCGGGTGTTATCAGGCATTTCAATGCGAAGGGCGTTCACGAACCCGTCGGAGAAGCTGTCGGTGACGTCCATTTTGTCACCGTACATGCGATTGCCGTCCGGAGTGATCAGCTCGACATTGCCGAGCGCCGTCATTCGTCCGGATTTCTGATTATATTCGACCCGCTGAGCGACCATCCTGTAGCCGCCATAGTTGATCTGGACCGCACCGCTTGCGGTGACGATCTGCGTATCCTTGTTATAGACCAGTTCGTTGGACGAAAGGACTAGCTTTGCGCCGTCCGGCACCTTCACCTTAATAGGGGAGGTCGCAGTGCCGGCACCGCCATTGTTATTGCTGGCATTATTATTGTTGACCTGGGCGTAAGCGACGACCGGGCTCAAAATATATGCACATGCGGCCGTGCCCGTAACGAGGGCAGCCACAAACTTTCTGATACTCTTGCGGTTGCCTGCCGCCACTTAGCCATCCTCCTGATGAAGCAGGATCGTTGCTCCGAATGCCAATGCGACGATCACGGGTATCCATGTCGCCACATAGGGAGGAACCACTCCGCTGCTCCCGAATGCCTTTACAAGCACGGTGACAACATAAAGCACGAAGCCGGAGAGGATTCCACCCAGAATCACAGAGCGCGATTGATTGAATCTACTGAATTTTAGGGACACGGTTGCCGCAATCAGCGTCATTGCCACCAGAAGGAATGGCTGTGACAGAAGCGAATAAAACTGTGTCTCAAGTGCGTTGGTCGATATGCCGAAGGAGCGTGCGACCTTTATTCGATTAGAAAGATCATAAAAAGCAATGGTTTCCGGTTGAGCCAAGCGTTGCGAAACGAAATCCTGTTTCAGATTCGTACGAACCTGTACCGAACTCTTGTGGTCGGGAATTTCACCAGGCCGCCGCTCGACGACATTGTTAAGAAGCCAGTAACCATCTTGCAACTTAGCCGAGTCGGCATCCTGCCGCAGGACGATATTCCCCTGTGAATCAAAGTGGATAAACACGACACCGGTCAACGTCGTTCCATTGTTCAGAATGGCCTTGGCACCGATGATCGTGTCGTCTTTTCCGCTGGATTGGCGCAGCCACGGAACAGAAAGCGTATTGCGATAGGACGGGTCTCCGCGCAGGTCGGCTTCGATCGTTTCAGCATGTCGCTGACCCCATGCCGCAACCGGATTAAGCGCGAGCATGGTCATGAGACCGACGCAGAAAGCGCCCATCACGAAGGGCGTCATGAATTGCCATACGGAGATGCCGGCCGCGCGCGCGATAACCAGTTCGCGGCGGCGGTTGAGGGCGATCAGCACCGTCATGCCCACGAAGAGCGCGATGAACGGTACCGTCTGCTGCAGGATGAACGGCAGCCTGACCGCCGTCATCAACAAGCCGACGGACACCGTGTAGCCGGGTAGTCCGGCAAGACGCCCGGCGGTCTCGCTGAAATCGACGAGATAAACGATCGAGACGACGCCGAGGAAGAACCAGAACGTCGTTACGATGTAACGCGTGAAGAAGTAGCGCCAGAGCGTGCCGAAAATCATGCACCGCCCCCGTTCGAGCTGCCCGGTGCGGTCGGCATGCGGTCCTGGATTTTTTGTCTCCAGTTGTTGAGGCGGTTGCGGATCGAGACGGGCATCGCCATCTTCCGGCTTCGCAGCAAGAGGACAATCGCGATAAGTGCTGCGATGATATTGATGCCGTAGAGAACGCCAATGAATTTGGTCGAATGGTCAATCTGGTTGGCGGCGTAGAAGTCGGCCCAGCGTAGCGCGAACGCTATGCCCAGCGCCGACACCATCGGATGCAGCCGCGCCTCGCGATGTGACCGCGCATCGCCCGCAATCACCAGAGATATCAGCGCGAAGATTGCCGGCAGTGCCCAGTCGTTGAGCCGCCGATGCAACTCGGCCCGATAATCGCCAGGCCTTTGCTTATAGTCCGGATCGTTCGTGTCCGGATTGAGCAGGAAGCCGAGGCTGCGATCGCTGGCTCGCGCATTTGGCTGGCCGCGACTTTGCGTCATGTCCGAGAGGTCGAAAGAGTAGGAATCGAACTTGATGACCGAGACAGTGCTGTCGGGTGTTTTGCGGTGAACTTCACCGTCCTTCATGAGCAGCGACGTACCGCTTGGGTCGACCGCCCCTTCCTTCGCATAATAGATGAGATCGAAGGCGGGATCGCGCGAATCGACCACAAACAATCCCTTGAGGATGCGTCCCGACAGACGCTGCGAAATCTGGACATAGAGCCCGTCCTCGATGCGCCGGAAGTTCTTCTCTTCGATCACTGTGGACAAAAGGTCCGCATAGGCCTCGGCCACCATCTGACGGGCAGCGACGCGGGCTCTCGGCTCGACGACATTATCGACGAAAAAGGAGAACACGCTAATCGCAATGGCGAGAATCATGATCGGGCGGATGATGATGCTGCGCTTCGCGCCGGCAGCTTCCATGACGGTCAGCTCGGAATCGCTGTTCATCGCAGTCAAGGTTTGCGTGATGCCGATGACCAATGCGAAAGGCAGAACGATCGGGATAATCGTCGGCAGAATGAGCGTCGCGAGCTTTGCGAAGGAGCCCATGGACTGACCACTATCGGTCACGAGGTTGATGCGCTGCAGAACCTGGGTGGTCCAGATAATAGCGAGCACCGGCAGCAGTGCCACCAGGAACATCATACCGACACGCCGTACGATATATGTCTCGAATAACTTCATGCCGGCCCTTAAACGCAACAGCTGCCGTGCAAGCCGACAGAGATTCACCCTCCTCTACGCTGTTTGCGTTTTTTTGGCGACAACCAACTCGAAAAAAATTCGTTAATTTTCCGAGATTTTTTTGTCGTGTGTCGTTTGAGATAGAGCCAGCAGAGCGGCGAATATGACAGGCGAAGAAAGCCAGCCGAGGACGGCATCGGAGAGATAATGCGCGCCAAAAGCCACTCTCAGCGCAGGGATCAGCAGTGAAACCGCCGCGATCGGCAGAGCCGCGGCCGATCGGAACGGCTGCGGGATGATGAGAATAAGACAAAAGAGCCAGCCGGCCGCCGCGGCCTCACCGGAGATGAACGAACAGTTGCTGACACATTTGCCGGCGAAGGACCCGGCATGCACAAAATCGAGCGTGCCGCCGAAGAGATCGGTCTGCCGGGGCCGCGGGCGGCCCGAGAATGCTTTCAGCCACAGATTGACGATCAGCACCGGACCGACGAGCAGGGAGCCGAGCGCGACCTTGAGATTTCGGGCTCTGCGTGCATTGAAGGTCGAGCCGTGATCCCGCCAGCATCTGAGCAGCATCCAGAGCAGCACGAAGGCGACGACATAGGGCAGTTGAAAGAAGATTTCCCTCAGCAGGCGCATGTGCTGATCGCTGCTAAAAGGAAAAATGCCACAGATCTGGTCAGGCCTTGTGCTTCCAAAGCATTGCTGCCGTTGGAAGAACATGTTCGCGATGCTGAGATCGATCTGTGGAAAAAGGGAAAACAGACCCAGCAAAGCCCACCAGAGACAGAAGAGGGCAATGAAGGCATCGCCTGCCGTGCGTGGCCGTAGAACCTCTGGAAACCGATCTTCGCGGTTGATGCTGTTGAAATCTATGATCAAGGCGTCTTCCCGGCGAGAATTGAACCGCCGAGGCGGTTAAACACCATCGCGCCAGCCTAATCTCGCTGAATGACAGGGATTTGAAGAGGCCGGACATCTCTTATGAAGAGAATACCGCGTCCAAAGCTTGTATTCCTTAGGGAGACCTTGAATGATGGTTGTGCAAAATTCTCTCACTACGACGTATATTTATCGGAGCAGAAATGTCTGTGAAATTCGAGATTTCCTTCGCCAAGTCGGCTCGTCTCAGCGGCGGTCTGGCCATTCTCCTGAAAGACACGGACAGTGAGCTGCCGGCTGGCGCCGAAAGCGCGGATCCCGCGAATGTTTTCGCCAAGGCGGCGCCGGTATCCGGCTTCAAGAGCAAAGCGTTGAGCAGTCTGGATATTATCGCCCCCGAGGCCTCGCCTGTCGATCGGATCATCGTCATCGGTGCCGGCAAGGCCAAGGACCTGACAGCGCACGACTGGCTGAAGCTCGGCGGCACCGCAGCTGCAAAAATCCGCAACACGGAGAAGGTCGCGATCTTCCTCGATGCATCCAACATCGAAGTCGGAGCTAAGGAAGCGGCCGATTTTGCCCTGGGCATGCTTCTGCGCGCCTACAGTTTCGATACCTACAAGACCAAGAAGGGCGATGATGACGAGAAGAACGCTTCCCGCAAGGCGATGAAAGTCACGATCGTCACCCAGGAAGCGGCAGCCGCCAAGAAGCTCTACGCGACCTCCGAAGCCGTGGCCGGTGGCGTGATTCTCGCGCGCGATCTCGTGAACGAGCCGCCGAATGTCCTCGGTCCCGTGGAATTTGCGGCCAAGGCCAAGGAATTGGAAAAGCTTGGCGTCGAGATCGAGATCCTGACGGAGCGTGAAATGCGCCGGCTCGGCATGGCGGCTCTGCTTGGGGTCGCGCAGGGTTCGGCCCGGCCGCCGCGGCTCGTGATCATGCAATGGAAGGGCGGCAAGGCGAAGGACAAGCCGATCGCCTTCATCGGCAAGGGCGTCGTCTTCGACACCGGCGGCATTTCCATCAAGCCGGCTGCCGGCATGGAGGAGATGAAGGGCGACATGGGAGGGGCTGCGGCCGTTACCGGCCTCATGCATACGCTTGCCGCGCGCGAAGCCAAGGTCAACGCCATCGGCGTTATCGGTCTTGTGGAAAACATGCCTGACGGCAATGCGCAGCGTCCGGGCGATATCGTCACCTCCATGTCCGGCCAGACGATCGAGATCATCAATACCGATGCCGAAGGCCGGCTCGTTCTCTGCGACGCGCTCTGGTACACGAACGACCGCTTCAAGCCGCAGTTCATGATCGATCTGGCGACCTTGACCGGCGCGATCCTCGTGGCACTCGGCAATCTGCAGGCCGGCCTCTTCAGCAATGACGACAAGCTCGCGGGCGAACTGACGGCGGCGGGTCTTGCGACCGACGAGCGTCTCTGGCGCATGCCGCTTGGCAAGGACTACGACAGGATGATCGACAGCAAGTTCGCCGATATGAAGAATACCGGCGGACGCCATGCCGGCTCGACCACAGCCGCCCAGTTCCTGAAGCGCTTCGTCGGCGACACGCCCTGGGCGCATCTCGATATTGCCGGCACGGCGATGGGCTCGGTTCAGGATGAGATCAATCAGTCCTGGGGTTCCGGCTTCGGCGTGCGCCTGCTCGATGAACTGGTCCGTGCCAATTACGAATCGTGACCAGCCGGATTTTGTAAGATAGAAGGGGCGCCATGACCGACGTTCTCTTCTATCATCTGACGGAATCGAAGCTTGAAGACGCCCTGCCGCCGCTGATCGACAAGAGTGTCGAACGTGGCTGGCAGGTCGCCGTGCAGATGCGCGAGCCGACCCGGCGCGATCTCCTGGATAGCCATCTATGGACCTATCGCGAGGACAGCTTTCTGCCGCATGGCACGGATGAAGGCGACATGGCAGACAAGCAGCCGGTGCTGCTGACCATTTCCTCTGACAATATAAATAACGCCTCGGTACGTTTCTTCATCGACGGCGCCGAGGCAACGGATGTCGGAGCCTATCAGCGCGTCGTGCTGATGTTCGACGGCTACGATCAGGAACAGTTGGAAAGCGCGCGCGCCCAATGGAAGCGCCTGAAAGGCGAGGGACATAACCTCACCTACTGGCAGCAGACGCAGGACGGCCGCTGGGAGAAGAAGGCGTGACCTTCTTCCGCTTTGCGGGAAAGTGCTTTACGTGCCTTCCGACAGGATCTTCTGGATGAAATCCTTCTTCGCCGCCGTATAGGACGCGCGATCATTGGCATATTTTGCCGCAAGCTCGATCTTCAGTGCCTCATAGGCATGCGCCAAAGCCGGCTCCCTGCGCAATCGGTCGCGAAAGATCAGGAAGTTGCGCCAGGTCGGGCCGCCATATTCGACCACATGCACGAGGTGCGTGCGGGTATCCCCTTGAATGTCACGACCGAAAATATGGTCGTCCGGCACGATATTGCTGCCGGCATAGACGTAGCCGATAGACGCCATCGGCTCGACACAGGCAAGCCCATCTTCGAAACGCCGCACGCCGACGGCAATATCGATGATCGGCTTGGCCTTTATCGTTGGGATCGAGGTGCTGCCGAAATGCTGGACATCGACGGCAAGGTCTCCGAGAGCCTTGCGAATGGCAGCTTCCTCCAGCAAATAGGCTTCATGCCAGCTCTGGTTCGGGTCGGCGAGCTTGACGGATTTGTTGCCGACGCCGAGGCCAAAAGATTGTTCATGCTCCGATGCCATAGGCATCTCTCCAGTGAAGACGATGCGCCACGCTAGCACGCCGCGGGCGGCATTGTCTTCACCGGGAAAGCCTCATCAATCGTAAAATGCTTCAACAAATTTGCGCTTGCCCAGCATGAAGGCATCGGCGACGTGGCGCAGCGGCGAAAGATCGACGTCGGATGTACCGGCTTTGACGATCTCGGCAAAACGGCGATAGAGCGATGGATATTCGGCTTCGGGCGCCGAGAATGTCAGCTCGCCGTTGACGGAAAGCTTGGAGCCGCCTTCGGCCAGAACCATCTGGCCGGCATCCGTCTCTGCGACAATATCCCAGCTCTGCTTGCCGGTCTGGCGCCAGTCGAATTCGGCGTGGACCGGAAGGCCGGTCCCGCTCTTGAAATGCAGGTCGGCGGCGATCGGCGAATCGCGATTTTCCGGGAATTCGAGTGTCGCGCCGGTCAGGAAAAGCGGTGGCAGGATATGTGTGACGATCGACAGCGCATTGATGCCCGGATCGAAGACGCCGAGCCCGCCGGCCTGCCAGATCCATTCCTGGTTCGGATGCCAGTGGCGGACATCTTCCTTCCAGATTACGTGAGCGCTACGGATATTGGTGCTGGCGAGGAAGCTCTTTGCAGCCTCCACCGCCGGAGCATAGCGCGAGTGCCAGCTAGCAAAGAGAGATACGCCCTTGGCCTTGGCGAGGTTTTCGAGGTCGGCGACTTCACTCAGCGTCGCACCCGGCGGCTTTTCCATGAAAACATGCTTGCCGGCCGAAAGCGCCTTGTATGCGGCTTCATAACGATATTGCGGCGGCATGCAGAGAGAAACGGCATCGATGTCAGGCACGGCATCGAGCATGGCTTCGATCGTCGTGAAGGCGGGAATGCCTTCGACCATGCCGTGACGGCTTGCCGTGGCGATCAGTTTGAAATCCGCATTGTTTGCGATGGACGGAAGATGCTGGTCGCGGACGATCTTGCCGACACCGACGATAGCGAGGTTGATGGGGGACATGGGTGTCTCTCGATTAGTATGATTATTGATGCGATCTTTATCAGAATGCCGCATGTGGGCAAGGGCAGCAAATCGCAAATGCAGGCGTTAGGCCCAATCTTGGATGAATATGTCCAGGCGTCATCATGCTTGGAAAACGGGTGCGGGCTCTTGATTCACAGCTTGAAATCGGCACTCTTCCACTGCGCGGCCAAAAGATCCGGGAAGAATCGCTGCGGGGGGAAATCATGAAAACATTGCTCGGCTTCAGCCGAATCATCGACTATGTGACTGAGATCATTGGAAAATCAGTCTCATGGCTTATTTTGGTCGCCGTCTTGGTGAGCGCCGGAAACGCGGTCGTCCGTAAGGTCTTCAACACCTCGTCCAATGCGTGGCTGGAAGCGCAATGGTATCTGTTCGGCGCAGCCTTCATGCTCGCCGCCGCATACACGCTCCGGCAGAACGAGCATATCCGCATCGACATCGTCTACGGCTCGCTGCCGCGCCGGGTGCAGCACTGGATCGATCTCATCGGCCACTGCCTGTTCCTGATGCCTTTCGTGCTGCTCATGGTCTACGATCTCGTGCCCTATGTCCGCACATCTTTCCTGTCTGGAGAGGTGTCTTCCAGCGCCGGTGGCCTGATCATCTGGCCGGGCAAGGCGCTGCTGCTGGTTGGGTTTTTCCTGCTAGCGCTGCAGGGGATCTCCGAGATCATCAAGAAGATCGCAGTCATGCGCGGCGATATGGATGATCCGACGCCCTATGTACCGACGCATGCGCCGCTCGATATCGAAACCCCGGCCGGGGAGGCGCGCTGATGATCGAATTCATCGCCGTGAACATGGCGCCGATCATGTTCGCCTCGCTGATCATTTTCCTGCTTCTGGGTTATCCCGTCGCCTTTGCGCTCGCTGCCAACGGTCTGCTGTTCTTCTGGATCGGCGTCGAGCTTGCACCCTATTCGGGCGGCACCATCCATCTCTCATGGCCGCTCCTCAATGCTCTGCCGGATCGGTTCTGGGGCGTCATGTCGAACGACACGCTGCTGGCAATCCCGTTTTTCACCTTCATGGGCATCGTGCTGGAGCGATCCGGCATGGCCGAAGACCTGCTCGATACGATCGGCCAGCTCTTCGGCCCTATTCGCGGCGGTCTTGCCTATGCGGTGATTTTCGTTGGAGCGCTGCTCGCCGCCACCACCGGCGTCGTCGCGGCTTCGGTCATCGCCATGGGGCTGATCTCGCTGCCGATCATGCTGCGCTATGGCTATGATCGGCGGGTTGCCTCCGGCGTCATCGCCGCTTCCGGCACGCTGGCACAGATCATTCCGCCATCGCTCGTCCTGATCGTGCTTGCCGACCAGCTCGGTCGTTCGGTCGGCGACATGTATGCCGGCGCCCTCATTCCCGGCCTCGTGCTGACTGGTCTCTACATGCTCTATGTATTGATCATGTCGATCGTGAAGCCGAACTCCATGCCGGCATTGCCGAAGGAGGCCCGCTCGCTCGGCTCGGGCGTCACATCCTTGCTGATCGCATTGCTGGTGTGTGCCGGCGTGGCCTATGCCGCCCACATCTATCTGACCCCGACTTATGGCGGGGATGCGGATATTCTTGGTGCCACCGTCGGCGTTGCCTTCATCTATGCCATTGCAGTCCTGGACAAGGGGCTGAAGTTCAACGTCATGTCCCGGCTGGCGCAGCAAGTCATCATCGTCCTCATTCCACCGCTGGCGCTGATCTTCCTCGTTCTCGGCACCATCTTTCTCGGCATCGCGACGCCGACGGAAGGCGGCGCCATGGGGGCAGTCGGCGCGCTTGCGATGGCCGCGGCCAAGGGCAGGCTGAACATGGAGGTCATCCGCTCGGCGCTGACCTCCACGACAAGGCTTTCGGCCTTCGTACTGTTCATCCTGATCGGCTCGCGCGTCTTTTCGCTGACCTTCTATGGCGTCAACGGCCATCTCTGGGTCGAGCATCTGCTGGTGTCGCTGCCCGGCGGCGAGGTCGGCTTCCTGATCGCCGTCAACATCCTCGTCTTTGTGCTGGCCTTCTTCCTCGACTTCTTCGAGCTCGCCTTCATCATCGTGCCGCTGCTGGCACCTGCCGCCGATAAGCTTGGCATCGATCTCATCTGGTTCGGTGTTCTGCTCGGCGTCAACATGCAGACGAGCTTCATGCACCCGCCCTTCGGTTTTGCGCTGTTCTATCTCCGCTCGGTCGCTGCCCGTGTGCCCTATCTCGACAGGGTGACGGGCAAGCAGATCGCGCCCGTCACGACAGGGCAGATCTACTGGGGATCCGTGCCCTTCGTTGGCATCCAGATCCTGATGGTGGCATTGACGATCATGTTCCCGCAGATGGTCATGCACTACAAGGGAGCGGGAACGGGTGTCGATCCTAACACGATCAAGATCGATGTCCCCGGCTTCGGCGCACCCGGCCAGGACAATGGCGGAGGCCTCGGTCTGCCGGGGCTGCAGCTTCCAGGCGGCAATCCGCTTGACGGCAAGCCGGCGGATCGGGGCAGCGGCGATCAGCCGAAGCCGCCAGCCAACGATCTCAGCCAGCCTCCGTCTTTTAATTGATGCACACGGCGCGCATCGGCCTGCTTGTCGATCTGACACAACGAAAAACCCCGGAACATCGCTCCGGGGTTTCCTCTTTTGAGATCGGCTATTCGATCAAATCTTCCCGGCTCGCTGCAGCGTCATCATGTAGACGTCGTAGCTGTATTCGGCGACCTGGGTGTAGAGATAATGCTGGCCGCGGAAGCCCTTGATCGATTCCCAGATCTTCTTGAAGGTCGGGTTGTTAGCTTCCATCTCGGCATAGACCTCGTTGGCCTTGTCGAAGCAGGCATTCATGATCTCGGTGCTGAAGGGTCTAAGCTTCGCCCCTTCGGCAACGACCCGCTTAATGGCAGCCGGGTTCAGGTAATCGTATTTCTGCAGCATGTTGGCATCGGTCGCCTGCGCGGCCGTGCGCAACAGCGATTGATAGGCCTTCGGCAGGCCTTCATAAGCCGCCTTGTTGAACATGACGTGCACGGTCGGGCCGCCTTCCCACCAGCCGGGATAATAGTAATAGGGCGCGACCTTGTAGAAGCCGAGCTTCTCGTCGTCATAGGGGCCGACCCATTCGGCCGCATCGATCGTGCCTTTTTCGAGCGCTGGATAGATGTCGCCGCCGGCGATCTGCTGCGGCACGACACCGAGGCGTTCGACCACCTTGCCGGCAAAGCCGCCGATGCGCATCTTCAGGCCCTTGAGATCGGCAAGCGTGTTGATTTCCTTGCGGAACCAGCCGCCCATCTGCACACCGGTATTACCGGCCGGGAAGCCGATCAGCCCCTGCGTCGCCAGGAATTCGTTGAACATGTCGATGCCGCCGCCGTGATATTGCCAGGCATTCATGCCGCGGGCGTTGAGCGCGAAAGGAACGGCAGCTCCCAAGGCCCAGACCGGATCCTTGCCCCAATAATAATAGGCGACCGAATGGCAGGCCTCGACGGTTCCGGCCGAGGTCGCGTCGGCCGCCTGCAGACCAGGCACGATTTCGCCTGCCGCAAACACCTGAATGTTGAAATTACCGTCTGTGGCCTCCGACACATATTTCGACAGCACTTCGCCGCCGCCATAGATCGTATCGAGCGATTTCGGAAACGACGATGTCAGGCGCCAATTGATCTTCGGATTGCTCTGGGCAATGGCCGGAGCAGCAAGCGTTGCGGCAGCTGCCACCGAACCCGCACCGGCTACGCCGGCCTTGCGCAGAAATGAACGACGATCCATCTATTACTCCCCCCGGATACGAGCGGGCGGGCTCGCCCGCTCTTCGTGATCACGGCTGCAGCTAATCACGCCCCTCGACGCGTTTCAAGCGTATCGGAAGCTCGTGCAACCATTGATTTTTGCTCGAACCCGGAAGAGGGGCGGCCTAGAGGTTTTTGCCTTTCACGATCGTTTCCCGCAGGAAGCTGTAGCCCAGCGCGGTACGTGTCGCGCGTTCCGTCGAAGCGCCGTCGCCGCCATGGCCGCCCGAGCCGAATTCGTGGAACAGCGGGTGATGGCCGAGCGCTTCCAATTGAGCCGCAAAACGCCGGGCATGAGAGGGGTGAACCCGGTCGTCATTGCTCGAGCTTTCGATGTAGATCGACGGATAAGTGATCTCGGAGGTAGGCTTGACATTGTGCAGTGGGGAATAGCTCAGCAGGTAATCGCGGTCCGCCGGATTGTCGGGATCGCCATATTCGTCGATCCAGGCTTTTCCGGCCGGGAAGACATGGAAGCGGGTCATATCTAGGACAGGCACCTGGCACCAGATGGCACCGAAATCCTTTGGGTAGCGTGTCGTCATGACGCCGGTCAAAAGCCCACCATTGCTGCCGCCATTGCCGGCAATGCGCGACGGCTTGGTATAGCCGCGAGCGACGAGATCGCGGGCGACGGCGGCAAAGTCCGCGAATGCCTTGTGGCGTCCGTGCCCTTTGGCGGCACGGTGCCAGTTCGGTCCGAATTCGCCGCCGCCGCGAATATAGGCCATGACATAGGCGTTGCCTTGCACCAGCCAGCGGCCAATGACGCCGGAATAATAGGGGCCAAGCGAGACGTCGAAGCCGCCATAGCCATACATCAGCACCGGCAGTTCACCCTTGGTCCGGCTTCTCGGCAGGACGATATGATAGGGAATTTTCGTGCCGTCTTCGGAAGTGGCTTCCAGCAGGACGGAACTCATGCCTTCGCTGTCGAAATAGGTTGGGGAGCTGGCAATGTGCTTGAGTTCAAGCGGAGTCTGGCGATCGCCAAGATCCAGCCGGTAGGAGGAGGGCGGCTGCAGAAAGCCCGCGCCATAGACCTGCAGTGTATCGTCGCCGAGATGCAGATCGGAATAAAGCGGTGCGACCGACACCGTCTGAACATCCGCCGGCAGCGCGATTTCGCGGATTTCGGCATCGGTCCTGGTTAGATCGAGAACGAAGAGATGCGGTTGCATATTGTCCGAGACGACGAAGACGCACCATTCGCGCAGCAGCAGGAATTGCGAAACCGATTGCCGCTCATTGGGCGAAAACAGGATGCGTCTTTCATCAGCATCGCTCTTGTCGGGCTCCCGCGGCAGGGGCTGCAGGGCCAGGCTACCGGCTGGAAGCCGCTCATCGGTCTTGGCAAGCCAGATCAGATGGGAGTCGTCTAATCGCACGACGTTTTGCAAGCGTTTTTTTCAAAGATCTGCCCCGCCGGAACTGAGCCAGTGCCGGTGAGCGAAGGATGCAGGGGCCGACATCTGGCTTGCGCGCGTGCCGAGTGAGCGTTTGCCGGAAGCAGGGTCGTCTTCGCGGTCGATACAAGGTCGCCGCATGATGGGGCTTCGCAGGTCGAGTGTTCCAATGTGGTTGACGCAATCCGCCGGTCAACTGCGGTTGCACCCCATCTTGCGGAATCACCGTACCCACGTCCCGGCAGGGACGCTCTGGCGCCGGCGCGTGAGGACGCTGGCGAAAGTATTCAGATCAGATCAGGCAGTGGTCGCGACGCCTAGCCGTTTGTGGCATCCATTCCAACTGCTCGATCAAAAAACTGACCAGTCTTGAGCATCGCGTGCATGGTGACAGACAATCTGCGCGCAACGGCGACGGCGGCCCGTTTGAAACCCAGCCTTTCCCTTAGCTTTAACCCCCATGTGCGCAGGCTGCTATCGGCGCTGCTACGCGTGAGAATGAAGGTTGCGGCTTCGAACAGGAGACCGCGCAAATGGGCGTCGCCGCGGCGCGAGATATGACCGTCATAATCGACATCACCCGATTGATACCGACGTGTCGTTAGTCCCAACCACGCTCCCACGGACCGCGATTTCTTGAAGTTCTCTGGATCTTCAATGGCTGTCACGAAGGAAGTTGCCGTGACAACACCAACACCGGGAACCGACATGAGTAGCCGGCACGACTGGCTCGCCCGCGCGATCGCCATCAACTGCCGACCGAGTTCGGCCGCCTGTTCCCGCGTGCTGTGCCAAGCTTTTAAGATCGGAAGGATGATCCGCGAAAGAGACTGGTGGTCGTCCAGGAGCATGCGAACATTGCTTGCGAAGATTGCGCCCTTGCCACCCGGAACGATCAAGCCAAACGTCTTCATCAAACCTCGGATCTGGTTTGACAGCTCCGTGCAGATCGTCACCAACCGCGTTCGTGCAGCCACAAGCGTCCGGGCGAGCATGCTGTCGTAGCCTTTGACCCGGACTTCGCGGTAGAAGCCGACCTCAGCAAGATGCGCAAGGCCGTCGGCGTCGTTCGCATCTGTTTTGTTCGCAGCCATATCGAGCGCTGCCTTGGCATGCCGCGCGTCGATGCAAATCGCCGGAAGCCCTGCGGCAATCAGGGCATGATAAAACCATATCGAAAGGGGACCAGTCTCAAAGACGACCCGTTTGGCGTCAGGCGCATGCTTATGGAGCAACGTTACGATGCAGTTCGGATCGGATTTGCATTTACCTCGCCACATCCTTTTGCCACCGCGCCGAATAGAAATGGCTGTCTCTTTCAGCGACACATCAAGCCCGATATACTCTTCCATGGTTGTTCTCCGTTAGATGCCTGGGCCTGACTGCTGGTCGTAAGCCCGTATTTCATCTTATCGGGGAACAGCCACCAGCTTCCATTGTCGGGACTGCATCAGGGGCGACTCGCTCCCGCGATTACCCCATGTGGTTGAACCCGAACTCGGCATCCTTCGGCAGGTCGATCCGTCGCAGCGAACCGTCCCCATCCTCGATGAAATGGCTGGCGCTGCCGATTTCGTGACCTGCGCTGAAGATCCGGATCGGCTTGCCCGCCTCTCCCGTCGCAAGACCGGCGAGCTGCGGATCGAAGATCGAACAGGAGCCATAGATGTCGCTGTCATCGGCGGCATAGAGCACGGGCGCATCCGCCGGCGACTGTCCACGTTTCAGGCGGCGGCCGACGCGCGGCCAGCCGGAACGCGTCGAGGATTCGCGGTCGATCGAGCCGAAATAGGCGATTTCGTCACGGCTGAGCCAGGTCGCGTGACTGCGCACGGCCGGCGTGTCGAAGCCGCCTGCGACGATGCTCTTCGTCTCGCAATCGAATTCGAGCATGCGAATGGGATCGGAGCCGCCATCGGAAAGACAAAGCAGCACCCGCGTCGGCTCCCACGGGCAGGTGATGGCGCCGCGCCAGAGCCATTTCCTGTCTTCCTGTGCACAGAAAGCATCGAGATCGAAGATCGGTTCCCACGGCGCATCGGGCAGGGGTGTGCGATCGGCCGGCAGCCGATACCAGCGACCGAGCGGATGATCGGCGCTGCGATGAAAATCGAACAGCCAGTTGCCGCGCCGAGTGGTGGTGATCAGCCGGTCCTCGCGTTCGATCATGTCCTTGATCGCGATGCGATCCGCCTCGAATTCCGGCGTCTTCAGCAGCCGCTCGGAGTCCGCATCCATTTTGGCGACGAATTGCAAGGTTTGCGGATCGTCGTCGCGTTCGAGGTGGAGGTGCATGGCGGCTCCGGATTCTATTGCTGATGGTGATGAGGCATCAACAAACCAAAATACGGACGCTGAAGCAACCGTGCTTCCGCGCCCCGTATTGGTCATAGATTTTTCGGTATCGACCCGGCTCAGCGGACCATCTTGGTGCCGGCCTGCGCGACGAGATTGGTCGCCGGACCCGGTTCGCGCTTGTATCTCAGCGTAACGACCTTGTAGCCCTCATTCTCCAGCCTGCTCAGGAGAGCAGGCAGCATCCTGACGGTACGCTGGTGAATGTCGTGCATCAGGACGATGCCGCGACCGCGCTGATGGAGCTGCTTCATGGTGCGATCGACCACCGAGGCGGGCGTCGAGGTGAAGTAATCCTTGCTGTCGATATCCACGTCCATGACGATCATGTCGCGGGCCGCGATGGCGGAGCGCAGGCGCTTGGAGTCAGCGAGATAGGGGAAGCGGAAGAAGGGAACATCCGTGCCGATCGCCTTGGTGACGGCATCCTTGCCGCGGGCGATCTCGGTCATCGCAGCGTCGAAGGTCATCTTGTCGAGATCGGGATGGCGGAAAGTGTGGCTGCCGATCGCATCGCCATGCGCAAGCACTTCGCGTGCCGTCGCTGGATGAGCCTTCGCCATTTCGCCAACCATCATGAAGGCGGCCTTGACGCCGAATTTGTCGAGCGTGGCGAGAATGCGTTCCGTCTTGCCGGGAGCCGGGCCATCGTCGAAGGTCAGAATGACCTCCTTGTCGGCGAGCCTGATATCCTTGAGCGACGAGACTTCCAGCGTGCGGCCGGCGAGATTGTGCGGACCGTTCATGCCGGCCAGGTCATCGCGGGTTTCGAGATCGGCAACGAGCCATTTCTTCGGCTCCATCTCGATGGGATCGTTGGCTTTCAGAGACTTGTGGCGCGGCTCCTCGGCGGCATAGCTGCTCTTCAGCGACGCTTCATTGCCTGGCTTCGTGGCGCATCCTCCGAGAGCCAGGGACACGGCAAGGCCAGCCAGCAACAGACGGTAGTTCATCAGAATCGCTCAACACTATGTCTATGAAAGTTGAGCGCATATTCTGCAGTTATGGTTAATGATCGGTTAGGAGCGACCGCGAATTCCTTAACAAGCAGTCAGCTTCAGCCGGCCATGCCGCTTTCATATTCCGATGAAAGTTCCAGCCACTGCTCCTCGGCTGCCGCAAGCTTCTCGGCGGCATCTGCGCGCTGCTTTGCCTTTTCCGCAGCCTTTGCCGGTGCCTTCTCGTAGAGGGCGGGATCCGCAAGTTCTGCATCAAGGGCCTGAATCAGTTTCTCAAGCTTGCCGGTCAAGGATTCGATTTCGTTGATCTTCTTCTTGAGCGGCGCCAGCGACGCGCGCCGATCGGCGTTGAGCTTGCGCTGGTCGGCCTTGGAAACGGAATCGTCGATGCCGTTCGGCTTGGTCTTCTCGTCCTTCGACTTCGGGCTGGCGACGACGAGGCTGCGGTATTCTTCAAGATCGCCGTCGAAGGTCGAGACAGTGCCGTCGCGCACCAGCCAGAGACGATCGACGGTGGCTTCGATCAGATGGCGGTCGTGCGAGATCAGGATGACGGCGCCGGAATAATCGTTCAGCGCCTGGATCAGCGCATTGCGGCTGTCGATATCGAGATGGTTCGTCGGTTCGTCGAGGATCAGCAGGTTCGGTGCGTCGAAGGCGGCAAGGCCCATGAGCAGCCGCGCCTTTTCGCCGCCGGAGAGATCCTTGACCTGCGTGTCCATCTTCTCCGTCGCCAAGCCCATCTGCGCGACGCGGGCGCGCACCTTCGCCTCCGGTGTCTCAGGCATGCGGCGGCGGACATGCTCGACGGCTGTCTGGTTCGGAATGAGATCGTCGAGCTGATGCTGGGCAAAGAAGCCGATCTTCAGGTTCGGTGCGAGCCTGACTTCGCCGCTCTCCGCGCCCAGTCGGCCTGAAATGAATTTCGCAAAGGTCGATTTGCCATTGCCGTTGGAGCCGAGCAGGGCGATGCGGTCGTCGGCATCGATGCGCAGGTTCAGGCGCTTGAGGATCGGCTTGCCGGGCTCATAGCCGACAGCGCCGCCGCTGATCGCGACGATCGGTGAGGCGGGCTGCTTCTCCGGCTCCGGAAAGCTGAAGCCCATCACATGGTCTTCGATGACGGCGGCGACGGTGCCCATACGCTCCAGCGCCTTGATGCGCGATTGCGCCTGCCGTGCCTTCGAGGCCTTGGCCTTGAAGCGATCGATGAAGCTCTGCAGATGCTTGCGCGCCGCATCGTTCTTCGCCTTCGCCTTCATCTGCAGCTCGTCGGCTTCAGCTTTCTGCCGCTCGAACTGGTCATAGGAGCCGCGATAGAAGGTGAGTTTCTTCTGGTCGAGATGCACGATGGAGTTGACGGCCGTGTTCAATAGATCGCGGTCGTGCGAGATGATGATGACCGTGTGAGGGTAGCGGCGGATATAGTCCTCAAGCCAGAGCGTGCCTTCAAGGTCGAGGTAGTTTGTCGGCTCGTCGAGCAGCAGCAGATCCGGCTCGGAAAACAACACGGCCGCAAGAGCCACGCGCATGCGCCAGCCGCCGGAGAACGAGGAGGCGGGACGCTTCTGCGCGTCGTGGTCGAAGCCGAGGCCGGCGAGGATGCTGGCGGCACGCGCTTCGGCCGAATGCGCATCGATATCGGCAAGCCGCGTCTGGATATCGGCGATGCGGTGCGGATCGGTCGCGGTTTCGGCTTCCGCGAGCAGTGCGGAGCGCTCCTTATCCGCTGCGAGGACGATATCGATCAGGGGTTCCTCGGTGCCGGGGGCCTCCTGCGCAACCTGGCCGATGCGGGCATTGCGCGGGATCGAGACCGAGCCGCTTTCGGCAGCAAAATCGCCGGTGATGATCCTGAACAGCGTGGATTTGCCAGCACCGTTCTTGCCGACGAGGCCAGCCTTCGTGCCCGCCGGAAGCGTCACGCTGGCATGATCGATGAGAAGGCGGCCTGCAATGCGGGCGGAAAGGTCTGAAATCGAAATCATGGCGCGGTTTTGGCCGAACTCGACGCCGAAGGCAAGAGCGCGAAGTCGCTTAGGCGCCAGCCTTTTGCGAGGGCTTCGCGAGGTTGGCGCAGTTGCGCAGCCGCTCGGTCAGCTCAGTTTCGTAGAGCATGAGATTGCTGAGAGAGGCATTGAGGCTGTCGAGGGCGGGGTTCGCATTCGCTGCCGTTTCGGTCTCGCGGCTAAATCGCTGTTTCTTCATCAGCCCCTTGGCGAGCTGATCTGCGACTTCGCGGAGCATTTCGGCAGCATCGCTTTCCGATTTGCGCGCCACCAGCCCGCAATGGCTGACGAGACGATACTTCAGGCCGATTTCGTCGAGCCCGCTTTGTGAGGGAAGGGGGCCAAGCGCCTCGATTTCTTCGGCAAGACGTCGATCCTGCCCGTAAAGCGCCTCATGAAAGAGCTGATAGTTGCGCGGCAGGTTCTTGACCTTCAGCCGCGTCATGAAGCGGCCGATGATCTCAAGCTCGGTTTCCGTTTCATCATTATCGATGGAATATGCCGAAACGCTTGTTTGCGAGTTCTTCATGCCTGCTTCTGACCGTGAGCTGATATATCTTATCAATCTGCAGGTCGGCAGGTTAAGGGAACATGAACAAAATGCCTTATTCACGCTGCGTCGCAATAAAATGAGGCACGTGCTCAACGCTTTGGCGAAAGCGGAAAACAGCAATTCGCTTTCCGTTCACATCCAGCGTATTCCTTCACTGCGCAGGAAGTTCAGCAGGTCCAGCACCAGCGACGGCTTGCCCATGGATGTGAGGATGGTATGGCACTGACCGCGGTGGTGGGTGTGGTGGTTGAACATATGTGCTACCGCCGCATGGAGGGGAACGGTGATGGCGCCCGGTCGCAGGATTGAGGTATAGGTGAGATCGACGGCAAGCGCGTCGGCATCGAGTGTTTCCAGCCAGGTAATGATATTTCGATCTTCCGCCTCCCGTAAGCTGCAAAGTCCTTTCAGGGTGTCATGAAGGACGGTCTCGAGTGACGCCGGCACCCCGCCGGTGCCGTTGAAACGGTGCATCCACAGCCGATCCGTGACAAGCAGATGGTTCAGCGTTCCGTGAAGCGAACCGAAGAACGCGCCGCGATCCTCGTGGAATTCCGCGTCGCTGAGGTCTGCCGCGGCGTTGTAGACCTGAACATTGGCCCAACGATTGTAGTCGGCAAGCATCCTGAAATGTTTGAGCATATGACCTCTCCTCAATGGTGCGGCGATGTTGCCGCCGAGTTTGCGAATAAACCGTCGCAATGCCATCGGTCGATTGCGAATCGGATGCCCGGACTGTGACAGCGGCGTGAAATTGGCCGATCCCCCTTGTTTTCGGGCCTTGGGGCAGGTAAAGACCGCCCACTTTTCTCTGATTACAAGGAATGGACCCATGGCGATTGAACGTACTTTCTCGATGATCAAGCCGGACGCGACGAAGCGCAACCTGACCGGCGCCATCACCAAGGTTTTCGAAGACAACGGCCTGCGCGTCATCGCCTCCAAGCGTGTCTGGATGAGCAAGCGCGAAGCTGAAGGCTTCTACGCCGTTCACAAGGAACGTCCGTTCTTCGGCGAACTCGTTGAAGGCATGACCTCCGGCCCGACCATCGTCCAGGTTCTCGAAGGCGAAAACGCCATCCTGAAGAACCGCGAAATCATGGGCGCGACCAACCCGGCCAACGCTGACGAGGGCACGATCCGCAAGACCTTCGCTCTGTCGATCGGCGAAAATTCCGTTCATGGCTCGGACGCTCCGGAAACGGCTGCCGTCGAAATCGCCTACTGGTTCTCCGAAACCGAAATCGTCGGCTGAATCAACCTTCAGCTTCAGCGCTGAACGACTTGAAATGACTCATGAAAGCCGGGACCTCGCGTCCCGGCTTTTTTCATTCCGGATATAGGAGACCCCTCTCCCCGCGGGCGGGGAGAGGAGAGTACCCCACCGCACCCTTCACGCCGGGCAGGCGGCATCATGTCCATAATCGGCGCTGCCATCGCCCTTAAAGACATCTGGATTGGCGGTATAGACCGGGCCGACGACCAGTGGCTTCGTCGGCAGCACGGTCTGGTCCAGATCGGATTTGACCTCGGTCTTGATCGTCTGGATCGTCTTGTCGCTGGCATCGACCAGCTTGATCGAGACGGAGTAAGGGCGGTCCTTGCGGACGCAATGGAGATCCGGACTTTCCAGCGTGATCTTGTCCCAGAATGTATAGATCTTCTGGTTGACGACAAGCGGATCGCCGCCGGCCGGATTTTCGAATTCCGCGATCGCCTTTGTTCCCTCCGGGATCGGGGCGATCTTCTTGAGCGTGATCATGTAGCTCGCGCTCGCCACCCGGTAGTTGAAGACGAAGAGGCGGCCGGTGAGCTGGGTCGGGCCCTCATCATCCTTCCGCTGGCAGCCGGCCAGCGCCAGGCCGGCAACGATCCCGGCACCTGTCATCGTCAGCATGATCTTTCGCATCGTCATGGCGCAGTCTCCTCTTTCTTGCGCCGGTAGTGCCGGCTGGCTTTGGCCCGGTTGCCGCAGACCGCCATGTCGCACCAGGCGCGGCTCTTGTTCTTGCTGCGGTCGATAAAAAGCCAGCCGCAGTTGCGGCATATTTTCATTCGTTCCGGATCGGGCATGGCGATGAGGCGCAGCGTCGAATGCACGGTTGCGGCATCGAGCCCATCGGAGGACGCGCGCTTCAGGACCCCAGCCAATGCCGCAAGCAGATCGGCGAGCAGCAGATCGGCAGCCTCCCCAAGGACGCGTGCCCGGAAATAACGATCGATCAATTCGCGGAGTGCGATGAAATCGGTTCGGTTTTCCCGCTTCACCGGCAGGATATCGCCGAAGAGAGCCCGTTCGGCGCAGAAATTGGCTGCCGCCTTCGGAAAGCTATCCATCTGTCCTGCCGCCTCGAAACGGTCGATCCGGCGCTCGTCGTCATGGCGCAGGATCACGCTGTTGGCGACATCGAGCGCAAGCGCGCCACCGGAAAAGCGATGTGGGGTCCAGGTAAAACTCATAACAAAAATTATAACTGGTAAAATGAATTTTGCCAGTTACTATTTGCTGGTTCTTCGGAGGAGTGGAATGGCTTATCTTCTGCAGCAACTGGCGAATGCCGTTCCTCTCGCTGCACTTTATGCGACGTTGGCCTTCGGCTATTCCATTGCCTTCGGGGTTATGAAGCGAGCCGATATCACCTACGGCGCGCTCTTCGCCTTTGCCGGCCAGATGCTCGTGCTCTTCACGGACGTCGGTTATACGAAGATGTATCTCATCCTGCAGGCAGCCTTCGCCTTCGGCGCCGTCATCGCCATCAGCTATACGATCGGAACCAGTTTTCTGATCGGCCGCGCGATCATGCTGCCGCTATCGCGCAAGTCGCCGAACACGGTTATCGTCGCAGCACTCGGCATGATGATCATCCTGATGGAAACGGCGCGCCTTGCCTCGAATACGCGCGGCATCTGGCTGCCGCCTTTCCTGAACGATGCCGTCGTCTTCTGGGACAGCGGTAGTTTCCGCGTTACACTGACCGAGATCCAGCTGCTTAACACCGTGCTGATGATCCTCGTTATCTTTATAGGTGCCTATGTCCTCAAATGCACCGGATGGGGCCGCATCTGGCGTGCCGTCACCGACGACGCGCTTGCAGCCGAACTGTGCGGCGCCAGCGCCAGCCGTGTCTTTCTGACGGCCTATGTCGCCTCCGCTATGGTCGCAACCATCTGCGGTCTGCTCGCCACTTCCTACTACGGAACCATGGATTTCGGCGCAGGGCTGATGTTCGGGCTGAAGGTGCTGATGATTGCGGCGGTCGGCGGCTATTCTGAGCCGCTGAAGTCGGCCGGCGGGGCTGCGCTCCTCGGCCTGACGGAGACGATGTGGGGAGCTTACGGTCCGTTCCTTTGGCGCGATTTCGTCATCTTCTCGTTGCTGGTGCTGCTGCTGGTGTTGAGCCGCCGTGAACGAGTGGTGCCCTGAAGCCTACTTGTTACCAGCCCACTTGGCCCGCGCGGCATCGTCGGCATCCTTGGCGGAAACCCAACCGCCTTGCGTGCCATCCTTGCCGTGTTCCTTCTTCCAGAATGGCGCGGAGGTTTTCAGGAAATCCATGACGAAATTGGCGCCGTCGAAGGCGGCCTGGCGATGCGGTGCCGCGGCAATGACGAGCACGATGTTCTCGCCGGGCGCGATCTTGCCGTAACGGTGAATGGCGCTCAGGCCGAGAAGTTCGAAACGCTCGATGGCGAGCTTGGCGATGCGGGTGATCTCCGCTTCCGCCATGCCGGGATAATGTTCGAGTTCGAGGGCACCGAGCGCGCCCCCTTCGTCACGACAGAGGCCCGAGAAGGTCACGACAGCGCCGATATCGTGCCGCCCGTCGGTCAGCCGATCGATCTCCGCCTGGAGATCGAAATCCTCGCGCTGAACGCGGACTACCGGCTGAATAGCCATCGACTTATCCCCCTGTCATCGGCGGAAAGAGCCCGATCTCCCGCGCTCCGGCGATCGGCTCATCGTGCTCGGCGTGCTCCATATTGATCGCGACGCGGATCGCCTGGGGGAATTGAAGTGCCGCCTCGTATTCTTCGCCCAAGCCCTTCAAATGACTCAGGAGATCGCCGACGGTAACGACATCGGCGGGCAGGGAAATCTCTTCCTCCGCTTTGCCGATCCGCTCGCGCACCCAGGCGAAATAGACGAGCTTCGTCATCATTCCTCATCCACGACATGCTTCAGCCCGGCCCGGAAATAATCGTAGCCGGTATAGATGGTCAAAAGCGCTGCGACCCAGAGCAGGACGATGCCAATTTCCGTCGTATAGGGTAGCACCTTGTCGCCTGCCGGCCCAGCCAGAAGGAAAGCGATGGCAACGAGTTGGGCGGTTGTCTTCCATTTCGCGATCCGCGTCACGGGAACGCTGACCTTCAATGCCGCCAGATATTCGCGCAGGCCGGAGACGAGGATTTCGCGGCAGAGAATGATGATGGCGGCCCAGAGCGACCAGCCGGCAATGGTGCCGTCGGCAGCGACCAGAAGCAGGATCGCCGAGACCAGCAGTTTGTCGGCAATCGGATCGAGCATGCGGCCGATATTGGAGGTCTGGTTCCAGATGCGTGCAAGATAACCATCGAGGAAATCGGTGATCGAGGCGATGACGAAGATCCAGAGCGCGACCCAGCGAGCGAAATCGGAACCCTCCAGCTTGCCTTCGACGAAGAAGCAAAGAACGATCAGAGGAACGCAAAGGATGCGGCCGTAGGTGAGCAGGTTGGGGATGCTGTAAGCGCGCGAAGCCATGGAAATCGTTTCGTTTCGGTTGTCTCGGCGGATCGCGATGAGCCTCGATTTCGGGTTTCATCGCGCTCCGAGCATTTGATTTTCTTGATCTTCTCCAAAAACCGCTTCGCACTTTTTGGGATCAAGTCATAGATGATGGTTTGGCGACCTTATCGTCAATATTGTTTCTGTTTTTTCACCGCCATTGCGTGGAATTTGCGACCGGCATTGCTTATTTCGCGGCGTCCTCGTGGAAATGGTTGTAGACCTGCCGCGCCACGGTTTCTGATATGCCCTCCACCGCCATCAGATCCGATAGCGCTGCCCGCGATACGGCTTTGGCGGTGCCGAAATGCTGCAGCAGCGCGCGCTTGCGCGAAGGGCCGATGCCGCCGATCTCGTCCAGCGGATTTCTAACCATCTCCTTCTTGCGCCGGGCACGATGCGAGCCGATCGCGAAGCGGTGAGCCTCGTCGCGCATGCGCTGGATGAAATAGAGCACGGGATCGCGCGGCGGCAGCGAGAAACTTTCGCGCGCTGGAGCGAAGAAGCGCTCGCGCCCAGCCTCGCGGTCGACGCCCTTGGCGACGCCGATGGCGATGACGCTGTCGGTGATCCCGAGCTCCTCGAGAATGGCGCGTACGGCCGTCATCTGCCCCTGGCCGCCATCAATGAGGATGACATCTGGCCAGGCCGGGAAGGGCTGGTCGGCTGCATCGGTGCCGGATGCTTCTGCGGCAGCTATCCGCTCAGGCTTTCCTTCCTCCTTCAGGAGGCGCGAGAAGCGGCGGGTCATGACCTCGCGCATCATGCCGAAGTCGTCGCCCGGCGTGATGTCGGTCGATTTGATGTTGAATTTGCGGTACTGGTTTTTGACGAAGCCTTCCGGCCCGGCCACCACCATGCCGCCAACCGCATTCGTGCCCATGATATGGGAGTTGTCGTAGATCTCGATGCGCTGCGGCACATAGGGAAGCTTGAATGTTTCCTTGAAACCTTCGAGCAGCCGCGATTGCGAGGCGGTTTCCGCCAGCTTGCGGCCATGCGCCTCGCGCGCATTGGCGATGACATGCTCGACCAAATCGCGCTTTTCGCCGCGCTGCGGCACGAGGATCGCGACCTTGTGGCCGGCTTTCTCGGTAAGCGCTGCCGCCAAGAGTTCCATTTCCTCGATGGTCTCCGACAGCAGGATCTGCCGCGGCACGGGCTTGTCATCATAGAATTGTGCAAGGAACGCGTTCAGCACTTCGGCGCCCGAGAGCGATGGATCGGCCTTGGGGAAATAAGCGCGATTGCCCCAGTTCTGCCCGGTGCGGAAGAAGAAGACCTGGATGCAGGAAATGCCGCCCTCGTGATGGATGGCGAAGACATCTGCTTCCTCCACTCCGGCCGGATTGATGCCTTGATGGCTCTGCACATGCGAAAGCGCGGCAAGCCGATCGCGAAAGATCGCGGCGCGCTCGAAATCCAGATCTTCGGCGGCGGCATTCATCGCTTCGGCCATATGCGCCTTGACGTTCTGGCTCTTGCCGGAAAGGAAATCCTTCGCTTCCTGCACCAGTTCCGCATAGCCTGTATCGCTGATCTCATGCGTGCAGGGGCCGGAACAGCGCTTGATCTGATAGAGCAGACAGGGCCGCGTGCGCGTCTCGAAGACGCTATCGGTACAGGTGCGGATCAGAAAGGCGCGCTGCAGCGAATTGATGGTGCGCCCGACCGCACCAGCCGAAGCGAAGGGCCCGAAATAATCCCCCTTACGGGCGCGGGCGCCGCGATGCTTGAAGATCGCCGGCGCGCGACGATCGCCCGTGATCAGAATATAGGGGAAGGATTTGTCGTCCCGCAGCAGCACGTTAAAGCGCGGGCGCAAGCGTTTGATGAGATTCGCTTCCAGCAGCAGCGCTTCCGTCTCCGTGCGCGTGGTGACGAATTCCATATTGGCGGTTTCGCGCACCATACGGGCGATGCGGTTGGAGTGCACCTTGCCCAGCGCGTAGTTGGAAACGCGCTTCTTCAGGTTTCGCGCCTTGCCGACGTAGAGTACGTCGCCGGCTTCGTTGAACATGCGATAAACGCCGGGATTGTTCGGCAGCCGCTTGACGAATTCGGCGATCAGTTCGGCGCCGCGAAGCCCGGTCTCGTTCTTGCCGCCTTCATTCCAATCGACAGGCGCAACAGGGGAGGCGGCGGCATCGCCCTCCACCTCGATGTCGTCTTCGATATCCTCTGATTCGTCATAGAGAACGCCGCCATCGGGCAGCTTTCTTCCATTCATTCCGCACTCTCCGACACGTCTGGCGTTTCCCAGGCAAGGTGCTGGCCGCCATCGAGCGCTATCATTTGGCCCGTGATCGAGGGCGTGTCAAAAAGAAAGCGGATGGTCCGGCCGAATTCTTCGAGCCTCGGCGCCGCCTTCAATATGAGGCCGTCGATCTGCGCTTGAAAGTCCTCCTCGCTCTGCCGCACGCTGCGCACCGTTGGACCTGGGCCGATCGCATTAACGCGGATACGCGGCGCAAAGCTCTGCGCCATCGTCTGGGTTGCGGTCCAAAGAGCAGCTTTCGACAGCGTATAGGAATAGAAGCGGGGATTAAGCGCCCAGACCCGCTGATCGACCATGTTGACGATCAGGCCCGGATAGGGTTCGGGAAGCTGCCGGACGAAATCGGCAGCCAGAATGGATGGCGCGCGCACATGCACGGCGAAGTGCGCCTCGAAGGCTTCTGCGTCGAAATGATCGGCGGAATCACCGAGGAAAGCCGAGGCGTTGTTGACCAGAAGATCGAGCGGACCAAGAGCATCCGCGGCCCTTTCGACAAGGGTTGACGTCTCGGCCAAATCTCGCAAACCGGCCTTGATCGCAATCGCTTTTCGGCCGGTTTGCCGCAGTTTCGCCGCAATTTCTTCCGCCTCGGCAAGGGACTGATGGGCATGCAACGCCACGGCGAAGCCATGAGCCGATAAATCCTCGGCAATTGCCAGACCTATTCTTTTGGACGCGCCGGTTATCAGCGCCGTGCGTAGTTTTTCCTGGCTCAAGAGATCGCCTTCTGCTCGTCGTTACCCGATCGATGTTCATATAGGGCGTCGATACACCATATGAAAAGATGTGTGAGCAAATGACGCGCTTCGGAATTTCTTATGTAAAACTTGCGATATATTTAGTTTAAAATAAGTATACATGCTTTAACCATTGGTTATGGTTAATAATTCCTCTGTTGCGATGAAGCAACATCGAAATTCAGCCACCTCTGTGCCACAATGATATCATATTTTGGCTCTTCCAATTCCTCATTTGCATTCCAATTTCAACCTCGATCCGGGAGGGATATGTTTAATTGCTCGTGGCGCTTCACAGTCGAAGACAGTAAGCGAAGCACACGGGCCTGAAAGGAGAAAAGTATGCGTACTCTTATCAAGACCCTCATGGTCTCCACTCTCGCCCTCGGTGGCTACACCGCAGCTCACGCCGCTGACGCTGTCGAGCAGATTCCGCAGCCGCCCGTCGCTCAGGAAGCAGCTCCGGCCGTCAACAACTGGTCCGGCTTCTACATCGGTGGTGCAGGCGACTGGAGCAAAGGTCATTTCAGCCACAATGGCAACGGCTATGGCTTCGGCGGCCAGGCCTTCACCGGCTACAACTGGCAGCAGGGCCAGATCGTATACGGCGTTGAAGCAGACCTCGGCTATGCAGGCATTGACAGCACCCGCAACGGTCTGACCGCCAAGAATGGCGTCAATGGCTCGGTTCGCGGTCGTATCGGCTACGACTTTAACCCGTTCATGCTGTACGGCACGGCCGGTCTGGCGCTCGCTCAGAACAAGCTTGAAGACGCTACCTCGTCCGACAGCAAGACGGCTGTTGGTTACACGGTTGGTGCAGGTGCTGAAACCTTCATCACCAACAACATCACCGCTCGCCTTGAGTACCGCTACACGGACTACGGCAAGAAGAACTTCGACCTCGACTCCGGTCGCTTCTCTCGCGGTTACGACGAGCAGAGCGTAAAGGTCGGTATCGGCGTCAAGTTCTAATCATCTGAAGGCATAGCCTGAAGAAAAGGCCGGGGTGAAAACCCCGGCCTTTTTGCATTACGCCTCGGAATGTCTAGGCGGCTTCCTTCGGGAAGTCAGTCGAGACGGCCAGTTCACGCCAATCGGCCAGCTCTCTGGAGACATATTCGTTCTTGGTCTCGATCGCGCCGACCGTATCCGAGCCGAAAGGCATGCGCAGAGGCGGGTTGGCCGAACGGGCAAGCGTGATCATCGATTTTGCAAGACGTTTGGGATCGCCGGGCTGAGCGTGATTATGGTCGGCCGCGAAATCGCGCATCGCTCCGGCCGGAGTGTCCCTGTAGTCGGCAATCGAACTCGGGCTGACTGCAAGCGAGCTTTCATCAAGGAAGTCGGTGCGGAAAAAGCCGGGTTCGACAACGGTGACCTGGATGCCGAGCGGCTGCAACTCCGCTGCCATCGCTTCGGATAGGCCTTCGATGGCGAACTTTGTCGAGCAATAGACGCCCCAGCCGGCAAAGCTCTGATAACCGCCGACCGAGGACATGTTGATAACATGGCCCGAACGCTGCCGGCGCATGTGCGGCAGGACGGCGCGCGTGACCTTCAGCAGGCCGAAGACGTTGGTCGCATAGAGCTTTTCGATTTCCTCGGCAGTTGCTTCCTCCACGGCACCCAGAAGCCCGTAGCCGGCATTATTGACGATGACGTCGATCTTGCCGAAACGCTTGACGGCGATCTCGGCGGCTTCATGGGCCTGCGCCTCGCTCCATACGTCGAGGGCGACGGATAGGAGGTTCGGGTGATTGCCGAACTTCTCCGCCAGCCCAACGGGATTGCGAGCTGTAGCGACAACGGCGTCGCCGGCGGTGAGGGCTTCTTGAGTGATAAGGGCACCGAACCCGCGGGATGCACCCGTAATGAACCAAACACGCATGGCTTTCTCCTTCGTGAGTTTGCAATTCCATAGATGGAATTCGCTTGCAGGAGAAAGGTAGCTTGATGGTATCGCTGAGATAATCTACTTTCTCTTCCATGAAGAGCTGAGAAAATCTCACCAATGCGACGCATCCGTTCGATAGATCTGGCGATCTTCCTTGCAATTGCCGAACACCGTAGCTTTCGCAAAGCGGCGGTGGAATTGGGGGTGACTCCCTCCGCGCTCAGCCATTCGTTGCGCGCCATCGAGGAGCGGCTGGATGTGCGGCTGGTCAATCGCACCACCCGTGGCGTCGGCTTGACGGAAGCCGGCGAACGCCTGTTCGATCGCATCCGCCCGGCGTTTCTCGATATCGACGATGCGCTGGAGGATCTCGATAAATTCCGCGGCCAGCCCTATGGCAAGCTGCGCATCAATGCCCCGCGTCCTGCAGCCAGGATGGTATTGCTGCCGATCGTGTCGCGGTTCCTGAGGACTTACCCCGCCATCGAAGTCGAAATCGTAGTGGACGATGCGCTCGTGGATACGGTTGCCTCCGGTTTCGACGCCGGCATACGGTTCGGCGAACGCATCGCCGCCGACATGATCGCTGTCCCCATCGGGCCTCGCCAGCGGACGGCGATCGTCGGCTCGCCCGAACATTTTCAGCGTTTTCCCAAACCGCTCACGCCCCACGATCTGAAGGATCACCCCTGCATCCGCTACCGTTTCGCGAGCGGCACCTATTATCGCTGGGAGTTCGAGCGCGGGGGCATCGAGCTGGAGATCGAGGTGCAGGGGCCGCTCACGCTTGGCGATCTCGATATCATGCTGGATGCCGCTATCAATGGCTCCGGTCTTGCCTTCGTATTTGAAGATCACGCGCTACTGGCCTTGCGAGATGGCCGGCTGATCCGCGTGCTTGAGGACTGGTGTCCTTATTATCCCGGATTCTTTCTCTATTATCCGAGCCGCAGGCAGTTGCCGACGGCTCTGCGCGCCTTCGTCGATTTCGTAAAGGCCGACGCTGCCCGCCAGGGCTGAGTCGACGGCGTCAGACTTGCGGCTTCATCGCCGGAAAATCAGGGAAATGCTTCTCGAACTTGCGTGCCCAGTCCGTCAATCCCGCATAGTCCCCTTCCCATTGCCCTTCGAAGCGGAGCTGCAGATAGCCGATGAGGGAGGCAAGCGCGAAGTGACCCGCATGCAGCTTCTTGCCGATCTTCGGCGGCTCGGCGTCGAGATGGGTGAGGGCGCGGCTGACCTTTGTCCACTGGCGGTCGATCCAGGGCTGATGCTGCTTCTCGGGTTCGCGAAGGCGCCGCTCGTAGACGATCGACAGCAGGCACTCGTTGGTGCCGTCGATCAGCGCTTCCAGAACCTCAATTTCGGTGCGTCTACCCCTCTTCGAAGGGTAGAGCCCGCCCTCGCGCCGGTCGAAATAATGCATGATGGCGCGGCTGTCGAAAATGGCCTCACCGTCGCCGGTCAGCAATGTCGGGATCTTGCCGAGCGGGTTGTTGTCGATCAGCAGTGTTGGACCGGCATTCGTGTCGACGTGGATTTCCTCGAGCTTGATGCCGAGATGGCGGGCCGCCATGCGCACCTTGCTGGAGAAGGGGGAGGTGGGCGAGCAAAGAAGTCTCATGAAATCACCTGTCGGATATATATGTGAAAAGTCTCAATGTTCGCCACGCAGCCAGAAGGCGCGCTGCGAGGCGAAGCGGTCCTGCGCCAGAATATCCTTCAAGGCCGGCAGCAGCGCATGCAGCTCGTCCTTGAGCGTGAAGGGCGGATTGACGATGATGAGGCCGGAGCCGGTAAGCCCGGTGAAGCCGCGGTCGCTTTTGACGCTCAGCTCGGCGCAGAGCATCTTCGGAATTTCCAGTGCCTGCAGCGCTTCATGAAACTGCTTGATCGGCGCATCCTTCTTGATCGGATACCAGAGGCAATAGGTGCCGCCCGGAAAGCGGCGCCAGGACTTTGCGAGCCCATCGATCAGCCGCTCATATTCGCCTTCTTCCTCGAAAGGCGGGTCGACGAGCACGATGCCGCGCTTTTCCTTCGGCGGCAGATGCGCGCCAAGCGCCAGCCAGCCGTCGAGTTCGGTGATACGAGCGTGGTGGTCGCCCTCGAAAAGGCGATGCAGCCGCTGGAAATCGTCCGGATGCAGTTCCATTGCCGAAAGACGGTCCTGCGGGCGAAACAGCATGCGGGCGAGTTTCGGCGAGCCCGGATAGAGCCTGACGCCGCCTTCGGGGTTCAATTCCCGGATGGCGGCAAGATAGGGCTCCAGAAGCTCGGCGACCTGCGGCACGAGTTCCGCCTCCAGTACTTTGCCGATGCCATCGCGCCACTCGCCGGTCTTCTGCGCTTCCTCGGAGGAGAGATGGTAGAGCCCGATGCCGGCGTGCGTGTCGAGGACGCGGAACGCCTTGTCCTTGTTCTGCATGTAGCGGACGAGGCGCGCGAGAACAGCGTGTTTCAAGACATCGGCAAAATTGCCCGCGTGGTAGATGTGCCGATAGTTCATTGTCGGTGAAGTCCGCATGAATTGTTGAGATGGGCCGGATTGTCTCTAGTGGCCGGTCACTGCTTGAAATATACAAACCTCATGAACATTGCGACCCCCATCCAAGCCAAATCGCGCATCGGCCACACAGCCTGTCCGCATGACTGTCCCTCCACCTGCGCGCTGGAGGTCGATCTGACTGAAGACGGTAGGATCGGCCGGGTTCGCGGGGCCAACGACCATTCCTATACCTCCGGCGTCATCTGCGCCAAGGTCGCTCGCTATGCCGAGCGGCTCTATCACCCGGATCGCCTGATGAAGCCGCTTCGCCGCGCCGGCGCCAAGGGCGAGGGGCGCTGGCAGGAGCTTTCCTGGGACGCGGCACTGGATGAAATCGCCGAAGCCTTCGTGAAGGCGGAAGTGAAGGACGGCAGCGAGGCGATCTGGCCCTATTTCTACGCAGGTACGATGGGCTGGGTGCAGCGCGACTCCATCGAGCGGCTGCGCCATGCCAAGCGCTATTCCGGCTTCTTCTCATCGATCTGCACCAATCCGGCCTGGACCGGCTTCACCATGGCGACAGGCGTGCTGCGCGGCCCCGATCCGCGGGAAATGGGCCGCACGGATTGCGTCGTCATATGGGGCACGAATGCCGTGGCGACGCAGGTCAATGTCATGACCCATGCGGTGAAGTCCCGCAAGGAGCGCGGCGCCAAGATCGTCGTCGTCGATATTTACGACAACCCGACGATGAAGCAGGCCGATATGGCCTTGATCGTTAAGCCGGGCACGGATGCGGCCCTTGCGTGCGCCGTCATGCACATCGCCTTCCGCGACGGCTATGCCGACCGCGACTACATGGCCAAATATGCCGACGATCCCGCCGGCCTCGAAGAGCATTTGAAGTCGAAGACCCCGGCATGGGCTGCTGGCATCACCGGCCTTTCGGTTGATGAGATCGAAGCTTTCGCCAAGCTCGTGGGAACGACGAAGAAGACCTACTTCCGCCTCGGCTACGGCTTTACCCGTCAGCGCAATGGCGCGGTCGCCATGCATGCGGCAGCCTCGATCGCCACAGTTCTCGGTTCCTGGCAATATGAAGGCGGCGGCGCCTTTCATTCGAACAGCGATATCTTCCGCATGGACGCGAGCGAACTCACCGGCCGCGCCATGAAGGATCAGGATATCCGCATGATCGATCAGTCGCAGATCGGCCGCGCTTTGACCGGCGATGCCGTGGCGCTGCGCCATCGCGGCCCGGTGACCGCGATGCTTATCCAGAACACCAATCCGGTGAATATTGCGCCGGAGCAGCGGCTGGTGAAGCGCGGCTTTGCCCGCTCCGATCTCTTCGTCGCCGTGCACGAGCAGTTCATGACCGATACGGCCGAGATGGCGGATATCGTCATCCCCGCCACCATGTTCGTCGAGCATGACGACATCTACCGCGCCGGCGGGCAGAACCACATCCTGCTCGGTCCCAAGCTTGTCGAGCCGCCGCCGACCGTTCGCAGCAATCTCTTCGTCATCGAGGAGCTCGCCAAACGCCTCGGCGTCGCGGATCGCCCCGGTTTCGGCTTCTCCGCCCGCGAGATGATCGACAGGATTCTGTCGAGGAGCGGTCTGCCGGATTACGATTATTTCCTCGAACACAAATGGTTCGACCGCCAGCCGGATTTCGAGAAGGCACATTTCGTCAACGGCTTCGCTCATCCCGACGGCAAGTTCCGCTTTCGCCCCGATTGGACCAATCAGCCGGCGCCGAACCGTCCGCCAGCATCCGTCGGTCTGCTCGGCCCTCACGTCGAACTGCCGGAGTTTCCGGACCAGGTCGATGTGATCGAGGTGGCCGACCCCGAGCATCCTTTCCGGCTCGCGACCTCGCCCTCGCGCAATTTCCTGAATTCAAGTTTCGCGGAAACGAAGACGTCACGGCAGAAGGAAGGCCGTCCCGAGGTGATGATCAATCCGGCCGACGCCGAGCGGCTCGATATCGTCAATGGCGAGCTGATCCGCATCGGCAATGGCCGCGGCGATATCCGCCTCCACGCCCGCGTGACGACGGAAGTGAGACCCGGTGTGCTGATCGCCGAGGGGCTCTGGCCGAACAAGGCTCATGTCGATGGCGAGGGGATCAATGTGCTCACCGGCGCGGACCCGGTCGCGCCCTATGGCGGCGCGGCTGTCCACGACAACAAGGTATGGCTTCGCAAGGACGTGGCATGAGTAAATTCGAAAACGCGAAAGCCGAGATCGTCAGCGAAAAGACGCTGGCGGACCAATGGACGCGGCTGAGTACCTTTGAGGTCGATTACACGGATTCACGAGGCGAAAGACATCGCCTGAAGCGCGAGGTCTATCATCGCACGCCGGCGGCCTGCATCCTCCTCTATGATCCCAAGCGCGAAACCGTGGTGCTCGTTCGGCAATACCGTCTGCCGGCGCGGCTGGTCGGCGAGACGTCCTGGATGATCGAAGTGCCCGCCGGATTGCTCGACGGCGACCAGCCGGAAGCCGCGATCCGCCGCGAGGCTATGGAGGAGACCGGCTTTCGCGTGCGCGACGTCCGCTTCCTGTTCAAGGCGATGACCTCGCCCGGCTCCTCGACGGAGGTCATTCATTTCTTCGCCGCCGTGATTGACACGTCCGACCGTGTTGCCGATGGCGGCGGGCTTGCGGAAGAGCATGAGGATATAGAGGTGTTGGAAGTTCGCCTGCCCGATGCGATTGTCATGATCGAGAAGGGCGATATCTGTGACGCCAAGACGATCATGCTGCTGCAATGGGCGGCCTTGAATGTCGCCAGCCTGAAATAGGCGGCTGCGTGGGTGGGAGCTTGCTCTCCCATTCATCACATTGTCACGAATCGAGCTTACCGGGGCGTGCGGCCGAAGACACTCGAATGCTTCCGCCCTTCCTTCGCTTATGGATGTTTCAGGAGAAAGCCGATGTGGCTCAGCAATTTCACGCTCGTTCTTCCTCATGAAGTCGTCGAGAAGGGCGCAGTGCGCATCGAGGACGGCGTGATTGCCGAAATCCGCTCGGAGCCGGTGGCGCAGCCAACGTTCGATGGCGGTGGCCGCTTGCTGATGCCGGGCTTCGTCGATCTGCATTGTGACATGGTGGAGCGCGAGATCGCGCCGCGGCCGAATGCGATGATGCCGATCGATTTCGGCATTCACGAGCTGGACAAGAAGCTGGCGGCGGCTGGCGTCACCACGGCCTTTGCAGCACTCTCCTTTGCGACCGAAAGCGTCTATGGCCATGTCCGTTCGCTCGAAACCACCTCGGCGGTGATCCGCGGCATTGGCAGCCTGCGCGATGAGCTCCTGATCGACCACCGTGTCCATGCACGCTACGAAATCACCAATCTCGGCGCGGCGCCGACCCTGGAGCGGCTGCTGGAAGAAGGCTCCGTCGATATGATTTCGCTCACCGACCACACGCCGGGGCAGGGGCAGTATAATGACATCGAAAGCTATATCCGCAGCATGTCCGAGCGTCGGTCCATGTCGCGCGAGGCGGCCGAGGAGGTCGTGGCAAAGCGCATCGCACAGCGCGAGGACCCTGAGATCGAACGCAAGCTGCATGACGTGGTTGAACTTGCGCTGAAGCACAAGCTATCGCTCGCCTCGCATGACGACGACAGTGCCGAAAAAGTCGCCGCGATGCACGATCTCGGCGTGACGATCAGCGAGTTTCCGGTGACGGGACCTGCCGCGGAGGAAGCCTGCCGTCGCGGTCTCTGGACCCTGATGGGCGCGCCGAACGCACTGCGCGGCCAGTCCATGTCCGGCAATCTCAGCGCCCTGGATGCGGCGCGCTCCGGCCTGCTCGGCATCATCGCGGCTGATTATCACCCGGCGGCCTTTGTGCCGGCGATCTTTAAGATCGCCGATGTTGTTGCCGGCGGTCTGCCGGCGGCGGTTGCGACGGCAACCTCCAACGCTGCCCGTTCGGCCGGTCTGACGGATCGCGGTGAGATTGCTGTCGGTCAGCTTGCCGATCTGGTCGCCGTCGAGCCCGGCTCGGTTCACCGCATCCGCGCAACCTTCCGCGGCGGCCGCATCGTCTATAGCGACGGCACGCTGCATCCGCTGATGGCAATTGCGGCTTGAGGAAGGGCGATTGAGAGCGGCGGATGAGGGGGACTGTTTGCCGCCGGAATTCCTTATTTAACCTACGTCCCCAAGCAGTGACAAAACCTGCCGTCCATCGACAGCAGGCGTTTTGCCGAGGCTTATGGCCTTGCCGCCTTCCATCCTGACCTTGCCTTCCGCCAGAAGCCGCAGCGATTGCGGATAGATCTGATGCTCGACTGTAAGTACGCGGGCGGCAAGGCTGTCGGCGGTATCGTCGGTCAAGACAGGCACGGCAGCCTGGCCGACGACAGGACCTTCGTCCATGCCCTCGGTGACGAAATGCACGGTGCAGCCAGCGATGCGCATGCCGGCGTCGATCGCACGCTGATGCGTGTGCAGGCCGGGAAAAAGCGGCAGCAGCGACGGATGGATATTGATGATCCGGCCCTCATAGGCCTGGATGAAGCGGCCCGAGAGCAGCCGCATATAACCGGCAAGGCAGATGATGTCGGGGGAGAGGGCTTCCAGCTGCGAAAGGATCGCCTCTTCATGGGCTTCCTTGCTGACAAATTCCTTGCGCACGAAAGCGAAGGTCGCAATGCCTTCAGCCGCGGCTTTTGCCAACCCGCCCGCATCCGCCTTGTCGGAGATGACGCCGACGATCTCCGCTGGATAATCCGCTGCCTTGGTGGCTTTCAGAAGAGCCAGCATGTTGGAGCCGCCGCCCGAGATGAAGACGACGACGCGTTTGCGCGGCGTGGTCATAGAGCGAGCGTGCCCTTGTAGACGGTGCCGGGAGCGCCTTCTTCGCGGGCGACCATGCGGCCAAGGGTAACGACCGCTTCGTCTTCAGCTTCAAGCGCGGCCTTCACGGCGTCGACATTTTCCTGACCGACGACCACGATCATGCCGATGCCGCAGTTGAAGGTGCGCAACATTTCCTTGGCCTCGACGCCGCCCGTCTTGGCAAGCCAGGAGAAGACCGGCGGCACCTTGACGGCGGCCAGATCGATCTCGGCGGCGAGATGCTTCGGCAGTACGCGCGGAATATTCTCCGGGAACCCGCCGCCGGTGATATGGGCGAGAGCCTTCAGGGCATGGGTTTCACGGATGGCTTTCAGCAGCGGCTTCACATAGATGCGCGTCGGCGTCAGCAGCGCTTCGCCGAGCGCCTTGCCTTCGGCGAAGGGAGCCGGCGCATCCCAGCCGAGGCCGGAAAGCTCGACGATCTTGCGCACCAGCGAGAAGCCGTTGGAATGAACGCCTGACGAGGCGAGGCCGAGAATGACATCGCCCTCGGCAATATCGCCCGAAGGGAGCAGTTGGCCGCGTTCGGCCGCACCGACGGCAAAGCCCGCCAGATCGTAGTCGCCATGGGAATACATGCCCGGCATTTCCGCAGTCTCGCCGCCGATCAGCGCACAGCCTGCATCGCGGCAGCCGGCAGCAATGCCGCCGACGATCGCTGCGCCCTGGTCGGGGTCGAGCTTGCCGGTGGCGAAGTAATCGAGGAAGAAGAGCGGCTCGGCACCCTGGACGACCAAATCGTTCACGCACATGGCAACGAGGTCGATGCCGACGGTGTCGTGATGATTGGCATCGATCGCGATCTTCAGCTTGGTGCCGACGCCGTCATTGGCGGCGACCAGCACCGGATCGGTAAAGCCGGCGGCCTTGAGGTCGAACAGGCCGCCGAAGCCGCCGATCTCGCCATCGGCACCCGGCCGGCGCGTCGAACGGACGGCAGGCTTGATCTTCTCGACCAGCAGGTTGCCGGCGTCGATATCGACACCCGCGTCGCTATAGGTCAGACCGTTTTTTCCAGACTGGCTCATGCTTCCGCCTCCGATGGGCGCCCGTCCATTATGACAGGGCTTTGATCGGGTCGCCATTGCATGATAGGGGCCTTTATGCAAGGCGCAAGCGCCGCAAACCCTTCGATTTTCCCCGCTTCCCATTGCTCAGGGCAGATTTCCGGCCGCAGACTTGACCATAATTGCGGCATCATCCTATGTCCTAAGCACACGGCAAACGGGCGCGGAGTAACGGGGAAGACGATGGAGCAAAAGGTCAGCGGGGCGAGCCTCAAGCGTCAAGTCACCTTCTGGGTGATCGTGCTCGTCGTTTTCATCGCCTTTATCTATATCTTCAGCACGATCCTGCTGCCGTTCATCGCCGGCATGGCGGTCGCCTATTTCCTCGATCCGGTCGCCGACCGGCTGGAACGGATCGGCCTCAGCCGCCTTATGGCAACGGTGGTGATCCTCGTCTCCTTCGTGCTGGTCTTCGCACTGGCTCTGACGATCTTCATCCCGATCATCGTCAATCAGTTCAACGATTTCATCCAGCACATTCCGACCTATGTGCAGCAGATCCAGCAGCTGATCGCCAAGGCGCAGACCATGGTGCTGCCGGACTGGATCCGCAACCAGCTCGGCGCGATCAAGGACAATTTCTCCAGCATCATGTCCGAAGGTCTGAGCTTTGTCGGCGGTCTGTTCGCGCAGCTCTGGAGCTCCGGCAAGGCGCTGGTCAACATCCTCTCGCTGATGGTCGTCACACCCGTCGTCGCCTTCTATATGCTGCTCGACTGGGATCGGATGGTCGCCAAGGTAGACGACTGGATCCCGCGCGATCATGTTGCCACCGTTCGCGAAATCGCCCGCGAGATCGATCAGGCGATCGCCGGCTTCATCCGCGGGCAGGGCTCGCTTTGCATTATTCTCGGCGTCTACTATGGCGTCGGTCTGTCGCTGGTCGGCCTGAATTTTGGCCTGCTGATCGGCCTCTTTGCCGGCATGATCAGCTTCATTCCCTATGTCGGCTCGATGGTTGGCCTCGTTCTGGCGGTCGGCGTCGCGCTCGTTCAGTTCTGGCCGGACTATCTCTGGGTCGGTCTGACGCTCGTCGTCTTCTTCACCGGCCAGTTCCTGGAAGGCAATGTGCTGCAGCCGAAGCTCGTCGGCGAAAGCGTCGGCCTGCATCCGGTCTGGCTGATGTTCGCGCTTTTCGCCTTTGGCGCGCTCTTCGGCTTCGTCGGGCTGCTGATCGCGGTTCCTGCCGCTGCAGCCTGCGGCGTTCTTGTCCGCTTCGCCCTTTCGCGCTACCTTCAGAGCGATCTCTATTACGGACGCTCGGAAGCGGGCAAGGCGCGCAGAGCCAAGGCCGGCAAGACCGAGAATAGCTAGACATGACCGACGCAAAGAACGCTGATCTAAGGCGCAAGGCCGCCGAGCAGCTGCCCTTGGCCTTTACGCATGACCCCGCAAACGGGCGCGACGATCTGCTCGTCGCCGATCCCTTGAGCGCGGCGGTGAGGATCATCGATTCCTGGCCACACTGGCCGTCGCCGGTGGTGATCCTGGCGGGGCCTGTCGGTTCGGGCAAATCGCATCTCGCCAGCATCTGGACCGAGCGGTGCGGCGCCGTCCACATTCATCCTGTCGCCGGCTCCGATGCCGCAGTCGCAGCGGCGAACGGCCCCGTCATCTTCGAAGACGTGGATCGCCTCGGCTTTGACGATACCGAACTCTTTCATGTCATCAACAGCGTTCGCGAAAACGGCACCAGTCTTTTGATGACGAGCAGGCTTTGGCCGATGTCCTGGCCGGTGACACTGCCCGACCTGCGCTCCCGCCTGAAGGCGGCAACGGTGGTCGAGATCGGCGAGCCGGACGAGGAATTGCTGTCGCAGGTGATCGTCAAGCTCTTCGCCGACCGCCAGCTTTATATCGATGACAAACTCGTCCTTTATATCGTCAATCGCATGGAGCGTTCCCTGAACGCGGCGCAGCTGATCGTCGACAGGCTGGACCGGCTGGCGCTTGGACGGGGAACAAGGATCACGCGCCTGTTGGCCGCCGAGGTCCTGAACGAGCTGGGCAGTTCCGGCCAGTCGGATTGAGCTGGCTGCGACTGTCACAGTTCCGTCGTCAAACTGATATAGGTGGCACAAGATTGGAAAGAGGGTAGGTGGAACATGGACTCGGCACTCACGGAACATCAGGACGCCAACCAGGAAAATCCAGAGGCGGCACCTGCGATCAGCGAATTGATGACCAGCCCCGAGCGCTTCATCAACCGCGAATTTTCCTGGCTGCAGTTCAACCGCCGCGTCCTTGAGGAGACGCTGAACACCGCTCACCCGCTGCTGGAACGTGTCCGCTTTCTCTCGATTTCCGCCGCCAACCTCGATGAATTCTTCATGGTGCGCGTCGCCGGCCTCGAAGGCCAGGTGCGCCAGAAGATCCTCGTGCGCACTCCAGACGGCAAGACACCCGCCGAACAGCTCGATGATATCCTGCGCGAGATCGACAATCTGCAGATGGAGCAGCAGGCCTCGCTGGCTGTCCTGCAGCAATATCTCGCCAAGGAAGATATTCTGATCGTCCGGCCGGCTGCCCTTTCCGATGCCGATCGCCAGTGGCTGCACACCGAGTTCGAGCAGGCGATCTTCCCGGTCCTGACGCCGCTCTCCATCGACCCGGCCCATCCGTTCCCGTTCATCCCGAACCTGGGTTTCTCGATCGCGCTGCAGCTCAAAAGCATGAACGGCCGCGAACCGATGACGGCGCTGCTGCGCCTGCCGCCGGCGCTAGACCGCTTCGTGCGCCTGCCGGACGCCAGCAACGTCATCCGCTACATCACGCTCGAAGATGTAGTGAACATCTTCATCCATCGGCTCTATCCGGGCTATGAGGTTCAGGGCTCGGGTACCTTCCGCATCATCCGCGACAGCGATATCGAAGTCGAGGAAGAAGCCGAAGACCTGGTGCGCTTCTTCGAAACCGCGCTGAAGCGCCGCCGCCGCGGTTCCGTGATCCGCATCGAGACCGACTCCGAAATGCCGCTCGAGCTCCGCCAGTTCGTGGTGGAGTCGCTGAACGTCCCGGGAAACCGCATCGCGGTTCTGCCCGGCCTGCTGGCGCTCAACACACTGTCGGAAATCTGCAAGGCGCCGCGCGACGATCTTCGTTTCGAGCCCTACAATGCCCGATTTCCTGAGCGCGTCCGCGAACATGCCGGCGACTGCTTCGCCGCGATCCGTGAAAAGGACATGGTCGTCCACCACCCCTATGAATCCTTTGACGTGGTGGTCCAGTTCCTTCTCCAGGCTGCTAGGGATCCTGACGTTCTGGCGATAAAGCAGACGCTTTACCGCACCTCCAACGACAGCCCGATCGTTCGCGCGCTGATCGATGCAGCCGATCTCGGCAAATCGGTTACGGCGCTGGTGGAACTGAAGGCCCGCTTCGACGAAGAAGCCAACATCCGCTGGGCGCGCGATCTGGAACGCGCCGGTGTGCAGGTCGTCTTCGGCTTCATCGAGCTCAAGACCCATTCGAAGATGTCGATGGTCGTCCGTCGCGAGGACGGCAAGCTGCGCACCTATTGCCATCTCGGCACCGGCAACTACCATCCGGTCACCGCCAAGATCTACACCGATCTTTCCTACTTCACCTGCGATCCGAAGATCGCCCACGACATGGCGAATATCTTCAACTTCATCACCGGCTATGGCGAGCCGGAACACGACATGAAGATCGCGGTCTCGCCCTATACGCTGCGTCCCCGCATCCTCCAGCATATCGAAGGCGAGATCGAGCACGCCAAGAATGGCCATCCTGCCGCGATCTGGATGAAGATGAACTCGCTTGTCGATCCCGACATCATCGACGCGCTCTATCGCGCCAGCAATGCCGGCGTCGAGATCGATCTGGTGGTGCGCGGCATCTGCTGCCTGCGTCCGCAGGTACCGGGTCTATCGGAAAATATCCGCGTCAAGTCGATCATCGGCCGCTTCCTTGAGCACAGCCGCATCTTCTGCTTCGGCAACGGTCAGGGCCTGCCGTCGGACAAGGCGCTGGTCTATATCGGCTCCGCCGACATGATGCCGAGAAACCTCGATCGTCGCGTCGAAACCCTCGTGCCGCTCACCAACAAGACCGTGCATGAACAGGTGCTTTCACAGATCATGCTGGGCAATATCATTGACAATCAGCAAAGCTACGAGATATTGCCGGACGGGACTTCACGGCGCATGGAAGTGCGTCAGGGAAAAGAGCCATTCAATGCGCAGCAATATTTCATGACCAATCCCAGCCTGTCTGGCCGTGGTGAAGCCTTGAAATCCAGTGCTCCGAAACTCATCGCTGGACTGCTGTCGGGCCGCAACAAATAAATTGGACCTGCATGGTTGAATCAGAAGCCCAGGGGCGTCTTCCGGGCATCGCCCCTGTCTCCGTTGTCGATATCGGGTCGAACTCGGTCCGTCTTGTCGTCTATGAAGGCCACTCGCGGTCGCCAACCATCCTCTTCAACGAAAAAGTGTTGTGCGGCCTCGGCAAGGGCATAGCGCTGACGGGGAAGATGGATGAGGAAAGCGTGGCGCGGGCGCTTGCAGCCCTGCATCGCTTCAAGGCGCTGTCCGATCAGGCGCGTGCCTCCACCATATACGTTCTGGCAACGGCCGCAGCCCGCGAAGCCAGCAACGGTCCACAGTTCATCCATCAGGCCGAAGCCATCCTCCAGCGCAAAGTGCGCGTGCTGTCTGGCGAAGAAGAGGCACGCTTCTCCGCCCTCGGCATCATCAGCGGTTTTTTCCATCCCGATGGCATTGCCGGGGATCTTGGCGGCGGCTCGCTGGAGCTGATCGACATCAAGGACCACGAGATCGGCAAGGGCATTACGCTGCCGCTCGGCGGCCTTCGCCTGTCCGAATATGCCGGCGGCTCGATCGATAAGGCGCGCAGCTTCGCGCGCAAGCATGTCAAGACCGCGAAACTATTGAGCAAGGGCGAGGGCCGCACGTTCTATGCGGTCGGCGGCACATGGCGAAGCGTCGCCAAGCTGCACATGGAAATCCGCAAATATCCGCTGCACATGATGCAGGGCTATGAAGTGCCACTCGACGAAATGATCCGCTTTCTGGATCAGATCGTCGAAGCGAAGGATTCGAAGGATCCGGCATTTCAGGCGGTGTCCAAGCATCGCCGTTCGCTGCTGCCTTTCGGCGCAGTCGCCATGCGCGAAGTGCTGACGGCCATGAAGCCGTCCGTCATCTCCTTCTCCGCCCAGGGTGTTCGTGAAGGTTATCTCTATTCGCTGCTGACCGAGGCCGAGCGCAACAGCGACCCGCTGCTCACCGCCGCCGGCGAGCTTGCCATCCTGCGTGCGCGCTCGCCGGAACATGCCCGCGAGCTTGCCGATTGGACCGGACGAATGATGCCCTTCTTCGGGATCACCGAGACTGACGAGGAAAGCCGCTATCGTCAGGCAGCCTGTCTGCTTGCCGATATCAGCTGGCGCGCCCATCCGGATTATCGCGGCCTGCAGGCGCTGAACATCATCGCCCACACGTCCTTTGTCGGTATCACCCATGCCGGCCGCGCCTTCATCGCACTTGCCAATTACTATCGCTTCGAGGGCTTGAACGACGACGGTGCGACCGAGCCGCTGGCAACGATCGCTACGCCGCTTTACATCGAACGCGCCAAGCTGCTCGGTGGCCTACTGCGTGTCGTCTATCTCTTCTCGGCGTCGATGCCCGGTATCGTGCGCAATCTGTCGTTCCGCCGTTCGACAAAGCCTGATCTCGATCTCGAATTCGTCGTTCCCTCTGAATATCACGACTTTGCCGGCGAGAGGCTGGACGGCCGCCTGCAGCAGCTCGGCAAGCTCACCAATCGCCGCCTGGCTTTCTGCTTCGAATAGGCTTTGTGTTGCATGGGATTGAAGCCTCTCCCTGCACGGCAGGGAGAGGTGGTTTCATTGTGCTTACTTCGCGTTCAGGAAATCGCCGACTTCCAGCAGGCTGAATTCGTTGTCGTCAGCCTTGTCGACAGCGCGGCCGGCGGAGAAGGGCAGGTTGTTGTCGTTGCCGATGACGATATGCGTGGCATCGACGCGGTCGACATTCTCGATGGTGACGAAGGGCATGTCGTAGAAGCCTTCACCGCCGCCCTGGCGACGCTTATGGTCCGGATCTTCGATGCGCATCAGGTCGATATAGCCGATCTTGCGGACGGACTTGCCGACATTGGCGTCGCTGAATTCGATCTTGTAGACGCGCTTCAGCTCTGCCGGGGCCTCGAAGCAATCCGGCTTCGGCTGCTTGGGATCGGCGCAGGCCTTGTCCTTCGTGCCGGCGCCATTGTCGCGTTCGATGACGAGGGCAGTCTTTTCATCGAGCATGTTGAAATCGCCGATCGACACACCCTTGTCCGCGAAGGGATAGAGCCAGCTGCGGCCGGTCCAGCTCTTCGAGGTGACGTCGAATTCGATGACACGGATGGCCGTCTTGCCATCGACGCTCTCCATCTGGCCGTCATCCTTGTAGATCGGGCCCTCCAGCAGGCCGTAGAGCTTGGAGCCGTCCTTGGACATGGCGAGACCTTCGAAGCCGCCCGAGCGCTTCAGGTTGAAGGCCGGCATCTTCTGCGTGGGGTTGCCCGGCAGCTGGATCAGCGGGTTGTCAGGAGACATGACCGGCTTGCCGTCGAGCGTCGTTGCGAAGACGTCCGTCAGTTGGCCGGTCGTATCGAATTTTAGCAAGTAGGGGCCGAACTCGTCGCCGATCCAGAAGCCGTCGGCGACCGGCTGAACCGATTCGATGTCGAAGTCGGCGCCTGTCAGATAACGCTTTTCGGCGCCTTCCATGACGATCGGGAAGGGGGCCTTCTTGTTCGGGTCGGACAGGAACAGGTTCTTGACGACCTCGACTTTGCCGCTATCCCAGTTGAATTTCAGCTGATGCAGGAAGAGCATCGCGTCCGACGAGTTCTGCTTGGAGCCGAAGCCGTTGTCGGAGAGTGTCCAGAAGGTGCCGTCGGGCATGGTCTTGATGCCAGAGAACCCTTGGATCGGCTGGCCGGCGAAGGGCAGCTTCAGGTCGGTGACGCGGGCGCCATCCTTGCCCGGCACGGTGCCGAGAGCGTCCGTGCGCTTGCGATCCGGCGTGGTGAACTTGCCTGAAGTCTTCAGGAAATCTGGTGCATCGGCAGGAGCGGCAGTGATGGTGTTGGCCGGCAGGATCGCCTGGCCGACGAGCTTTGCCTTGAACTGCTGCTCGTCTGCCTGGGCCGAGCCGGCAAGCAGAATGAAAAGTGCCGTGGAAGCGGAAAGGATTCGGGTCATCGTGTCACCTTGTGGTGGAGAGTGGCAAAAACAACTCCGCTTAACAGGTGACCCATATCTGCAAATTAACGCTTAGGTGAAGATTTGGTGACTGTGGACAACCCATAGGCTGTGAAGCCCAAGCGTGCATCAATATCAAAATGCAACCTAAAATTCGTATTGCTTACGATCTGCCGCGAACGGTCTTCAACGCTTGCCGGTCCTGCGTATGAAGGGCGATGACGCCAAGGTGCTGATCGCGGCCGCGAACGGCATGTTCGCCGAGCTCTTCCTTGATGATCCCTTCGGGAAGCTCCATCCGTCTGGCAAGGTCGCTGGAAATCAGCACCTGGCGCTCCAGTGTTTTGCAGAGAGACTCCAGCCTTGCGGTCGTATTCACCGTATCGCCGAAATAGGCGATCTTGTGGTGCTCGACGCCGATTTCCGCCGTCACGATGCTGCCGCCATGGAGAGCGGCTCTAAGACGCGGCACCCTGCCGTAAGATTTCAGCCATGCTTCGGCGTTTCTTTCGATATCGTCGAGGATATTGAAGACGCAGCGGACGCAATTGGCATTCTTGACACCGCGTCGAAGCGGCCAGGTGATGATCGCGGCATCGCCGATATAATCGTCTATCGCGCCCTTGTGCCGCCGTACGGGTTCAGCCATGGCGGCGAACACTGCGCCCAGGAATTCCTGTGTTTTCAGGTCGCCATGCTCCTCGGCGAAGGCAGTCGAGCCGACGAGATCGACGAAGAGGAACACGCGCTCTTCCTGTACTGGATTGCGGTACCGGCCGGTCAGCAGGCTGAGAAAGACGTCGCGGCCGAGCAGTTCCCGCACGCGGCCGATGAAGATGATGATGGCGGTCACAACGACAGCATAGAGATAGACGTCGATCTTCAGCAGCGTGAGATCTTCCCAGGAGCCGTCGACCAGGCCCAGCAGTTTCATGAGGCTGCCCGCCGTGGCATAGCCGACGCTCATCAGCAGGAAATCGACGATGAGAGCCGAAGGGATGAAGGCCGGCGTTGGCAGGAGATGCATCCAGACGTTCAGCCGCGGCAGGATCATGCGGCGTTCGAAGGCCAGTAGCGGCATGCCGCAGAACAGGGCGAAGATCGCACCAATATACATTGGCGCTTGCGGGAAGAATATCTTGCCGTAGATGACGCCAGTCGAGGCGACAAGCAGCGATATCAGGATCCAGTTGCGTATCGAATGGAGAATACCCATTCACTTTTCTGCCGAGAAACGACGCCTGTCATCGACGCGGGATTGCGCCAGCAAACTGGAACGTCATCGAATAGAACGATTACACAGGACGTTCATTCCACGAGATTTGCGGCGCAATCGTGATCGCGGCGTGCATCTCGGTTCGCGAATCATACGCAATCGCAACGCGCCGCGAAAGGGGAATCGCGGCTAGAGGGCGATGGTCTCGATCCGCTTGCCGACGAAGCGCAGGGCGACCTGGCCTTGGATCAGTTGCAGGGCCGTCTCGCCGAAGAGATCTCGACGCCAGCCGGTCAGAGCTGCGACATCGGCCTTCTCCCCCTCGGCGGCGATCTTGTCGAGATCGTCGCTGTTGGCGATGACCTTCGGCGCAACGCCGTGCTTTTCGGCAATCAGCTTCAAAAGGACCTTCAACAGTTCGGCAGCCGCTGCGGTGCCCTCGGGAGCCTGCTGGTGGCGCGGCGGATGCGGCATTTCGGATTTCGGCAGCGCCAGCGCCGCGTTGATCGCTTCAAGCACCGCCGTACCGGCGGCAGAGCGCTCCCAACCCTTCGGGATGGTGCGCAGCCGTGCAAGCGCCTCGGTGTCCTTCGGTTGCTGCTGCGCGATCTCATAGATCGCATCATCTTTCAGTACGCGTGCCCGCGGGACATTGCGTGCGCGGGCCTCGCGTTCGCGCCAGGCGGCCACAAATTTAAGGACGGCCAGTTCCTGCGGTTTGCGCAGCCGCATCTTCAGCCGCTGCCAGGCATCGTCGGGGTGCAGGTCGTAGGTCTCGCGCGCCTCCAGGATCGCCATCTCCTCCTGCAGCCAGGAGGCGCGTCCTTCGCGCTGCAATTGCTCCTGGAGCGAGAGATAGACGTCGCGCAGATGCGTCACGTCGGCAAGCGCGTAGTCCAGCTGCTTTTCCGAAAGCGGCCGCCGGCTCCAGTCGGTAAATCGCGAGGATTTATCGATATGGACGTTCTTGATGCGGCTGACGAGCTGGTCGTAGGAAACCGAATCGCCGAAGCCGCAAACCATTGCCGCAACTTGCGTATCGAAGATCGGATGCGGAATGAGATTGCCGCGATGGAAGATGATTTCGATATCCTGGCGGGCAGCATGAAACACCTTCAAAACCGATGGGTTGGCCATCAGTTCGAAGAAGGGCGCGAGATCCAGCCCCTTGGCCAGCGGGTCCACCAGCACTTCGGTGGTGGGGCTTGCCATCTGTATCAAACACAGCTCCGGCCAGAAGGTCGTTTCTCGCAGGAATTCCGTATCGATGGTAATGAATTCCGACTTGGCCAGCTCTTGGCAGGCCGCCTCCAATTGGGCGGTAGTTTCGATCATATCAACACATTCAATGGTAAAATACTTCCTTAACTTCCTTCTCCTTTCAGCCCGATATGTCAATACTTTCGCGGACAAAGCCCTTGCCGCATTTCGCTTTTCGCTGAAATTGCCGGGGACTGCGGCAGCTTCCATTGAAACCGCATGCAATTGGGGTGGCTTACGATCGGCTATGCCACCCGCACGTAACTCGTCATGCCCGTCTTCTGGTGCTCGATGATATGGCAATGCAGCAGCCAATCGCCGGGATTGTCGGCAACGAAGGCAAGCTGCACTTTCTCGTCCGGCTGAATCAGATAGGTATCGGAGACAAAGGGCTGCACCTGCCGAGTCGAAGATGAGAGGACCGTAAAGCTCATCCCGTGCAGGTGGATCGGGTGGCTATGCGGCGTGACGTTTTCCATGTCGATGACATAGCTCTTGCCGAGCTTGAGTTCGGCAAGCGGCGCCATGGGATCGGGGGTGTCACCCGGCCACGGCACCTTGTTGATAGCCCAGAAGCTGTAGCCGAGCGAGCCGCATATGCTGTTGTCGGCGGTATTCTCCGCCGTCGAGCTCAGGATCAGCGGAATATGGGTGGCGGAACCGAGGTCGGCCTTCTGTAGGGGATTATCTTCGAGCAGCGCCAGATCGCGCACGTCGCGCTTCAATGATGCGCCGACGGCGCGCAGCGTCGCCAGCACTTTCGGATTGGTGCCCTTGATGTCCTCGAGTTTGACGACCGCGCCTTCGCTGTCGGGCATACGAACAGCAAGCTCCAGCCGTTGTCCGGGGCCGAGCTGCAGAAGATCGAGCGGAAAGCGCTGTGGCACGGGATTGCCGTCGATCGCGATCACTGTCGCCTCGGCGCCGTCCATGCGGAAGGAATAGATGCGCGTGACATCGGTAATGGCAATGCGCAGCCGCACCAGCCCGCCGGAAGGCGCGTCATATTGCGGCTCCTGTTGCCAGTTGGCTGTCCGGACGGTGCCGTAGGTGCCGGATTTCGCGGCATCCCGCGGCCTGAATTGCGCAATGAACTGTCCGTCTCCCCCCAGTCGCCAGTCACGCAAATTGAGCACGACTTCCGAATCGAACGCCGGATCTTTGGGGTTTTCGACCACGATGACGCCGGTCATGCCGTGGCCCATCTGCTCCAGCGTATTGCAGTGCGGATGATACCAGAAAGTACCGGCATCCGGAGGCGTAAAGGCATAATCGAAATGATCGCCGGTATAGACATACGGCTGGGTGAGGAACGGCACGCCATCCATCGCGTTCGGAAGTCGGATGCCGTGCCAGTGGATAGTCGTCGGATCGTCTATGCCGTTGATCAGTCTCGCCGCGAAGGGCTCGCCCTTCTTCATGCGCACGACCGGCGGCATGCCGGCGTCGCCATAGGTGAGCACATTCCTGGTCTTGCCGCCGTCGGCGAGGCTGGCCTCGATCTTGGCCGTCTTCAGCGTGAGTGGCTCGGCCGCCGCTGCCTTACCCGCAAACTTACCGGCGATCCCGAAGCCGACACCATAGGCGCCGGCAACGGCTGAAGCTTTCAGGAGATTGCGGCGGGTGAGGGTTGGCATGTCGGGCTCCGGGGGGGCGAAGATATACGAGTGCTTGTTTAAAGTTGACTCGAGCATTCAGCAATAGCATCGAAGTAGCCAAACCGCCGCAGCGGCTACTTGCGCGTGGTGTGTTGGATATCGACTGAAACAGCTTTAAGCTGACTTCCGGTGTTCGAGCCTTGACAAATCGGGCGCGCCATGCGCTTTTCCGCCCGATTTTCTCGTCGGCAGGCGAGGGGCTTGCATGTCCTTTCGCCGCGGCCCGCCAAGTCCAGGATATATACTATGCATCGCTATCGCAGCCACACATGCGCCGCCCTGCGCAAGTCCGACGTCGGTTCGACCGTCCGTATTGCCGGCTGGGTTCATCGCGTCCGAGATCATGGCGGCGTGCTGTTCATCGACCTGCGCGATCACTACGGCATTACCCAGGTCGTTGCCGACCCTGATTCTCCGGCCTTCAAGCTCGCGGAGACCGTTCGCGGCGAATGGGTCATCCGCATCGACGGCCTGGTAAAGGCGCGTACCGAAGACACGATCAACAAGAACATGCCGACCGGCGAGATCGAGCTTTACGCGCAGGAGATCGAAGTGCTCTCCGCCGCCAAGGAGTTGCCGCTGCCCGTTTTCGGCGAGCCGGACTATCCGGAAGACGTTCGCCTGAAGTATCGCTTCCTCGACCTTCGCCGCGAAACGCTGCACAAGAATATCGTCAAGCGCACGCAGATCATCTCCTCCATGCGCCGCCACATGGGCGAAGTCGGCTTCACCGAGTACACGACCCCGATCCTGACGGCCTCGTCGCCGGAAGGCGCGCGCGACTTCCTCGTGCCGAGCCGTATCCATCCCGGCACCTTCTACGCGCTGCCGCAGGCGCCGCAGCAGTACAAGCAGCTGCTGATGGTTGCCGGCTTCGACCGCTACTTCCAGATCGCTCCGTGCTTCCGCGATGAAGACCCGCGCGCCGATCGTCTGCCGGGCGAGTTCTACCAGCTCGACCTCGAGATGAGCTTCGTCACCCAGGAAGACGTCTGGAACACGATGGGGCCGCTGATAAGCCAGGTGTTCGAGGAGTTTGCCGAAGGCAAGCCGGTCACCAAGGAGTGGCCGCGCATCCCCTATGACGTCGCCATCCGCAAGTACGGCTCCGACAAGCCGGACCTGCGCAATCCGATCGTCATGGAAGCCGTCACCGAGCATTTTGCGGGTTCCGGCTTCAAGGTCTTCGCAAACATGATCGCCTCCAACCCGAAGGTCGAAGTCTGGGCGATCCCGGCCAAGACCGGCGGTTCGCGTGCGTTCTGCGACCGCATGAACGCCTGGGCGCAGAGCCAGGGCCAGCCGGGCCTCGGCTACATCTTCTGGCGCAAGGAAGGCGAGAAGCTCGAAGGCGCAGGTCCGCTTGCCAAGAACATCGGCGAAGAGCGAACGGATGCGATCCGCACCCAGCTCGGCCTCGATGACGGCGACGCCTGCTTCTTCGTCGCCGGCGATCCCGCCAAGTTCTACAGGTTTGCAGGCGAGGCCCGCACCAGGGCTGGCGAGGAGCTGAATCTGGTCGATCGCGACCGTTTCGAGCTGTGCTGGATCGTCGACTTCCCGTTCTTCGAATGGAGCGAGGAAGAAAAGAAGGTCGACTTCGCCCATAACCCGTTCTCGATGCCGCAGGGCGGCCTCGAGGCGCTGCAGACCCAGGACCCGCTGACGATCAAGGCGTTCCAGTACGACGCCGTCTGCAACGGCTTCGAAATCGCCTCGGGCTCGATCCGTAACCAGTCGCCGGAGACCATGGTCGCCGCCTTCGAAAAGGTGGGCCTTAGCCAGGCAGACGTCGAAGAGCGCTTCGGCGGCCTCTACCGCGCCTTCCAGTATGGTGCGCCTCCGCACGGCGGCGCTGCCTTCGGTATCGACCGTATCGTCATGCTGCTGGTCGGTGCCAAGAACCTGCGCGAGATCTCGCTATTCCCGATGAACCAGCAGGCACAGGATCTGCTGATGGGCGCTCCTTCGGCTGCCACGCCGACGCAGTTGCGCGAACTGGCGATCCGCCCGGTGCCGCCGGTCAAGAAGGACTAAGTTCTCCAAGGTTTGTCAAAATACAAAACCCGGCGACCGAAATCGCCGGGTTTTTGTTTGAGACGCTGATCTCAGCTAGATTGCGGCATAGACCGCTTTTGCCAGATCCGTCGTGAACTGGCCCCACATGCCCTCAAGGGTCGTATTGGTCAGGGCGACCACCGTCAGGCCCTTTTCGGCGTCGACAAACCAGCTGTGCCCATAGACGCCGCCCCATTTGATCGTGCCAGCCGAGAAGGGGACCTGCGCGACCACGGGATCGAGAACAACGGACCAGCCGTAGCCGAACCCGAAACCGGCCTGCTGCGCCTGCATATGCCCGCCCGCCTGATCGGCCATCATGGTTTTCACCGTGTCGGCCGATAGCAGCGGTGCACCGCCCTTCCTGATCGTGTCCAGAATGGCAAGGATGTCGCTTGCCGTTCCGGCCATGCCGGCGCCGCCGGAGTGGTAGGAAGCGGGGTCGAATATCCTGTCGGGTGCAAAACGGATCGTGCCATCGAAGATCGGAACGAACGCCTCGTCACCCATCCGTTGCGGCTCGGGAGCAGCGTTCACATAGGCGGCCGCCAGGCGGCTGCGGTCGCGCACGTAGAAACCGGTGTCGGAAAGGCCGAGCGGCTTCATGACAAGATCGGCAACCGCATCGCCGAGCGGTCCGCCTGTTTCCTTCTCGATGATGCCGCCGAGGACATCCATCGCCAGGGAATACTGCCAGCTTTCACCGGGCGCGAAGAGAAGGGGCGCGCTGGCAAGGCGCTGGAGGTTGTCTGCCAATGATCGGCCCGGCGTGTCCAGACCGTCGGACACGCCTGCGCGGTGATAAGGGCCGTCCTGCGGCTCGGCGAATGTGTAGCCCAACCCGGAGGTATGGGTGAGCAGATGCCGGATGCGGATAACGGCTTCGCCGCCATCGGGCATGCGCGGCCGGAAATCCGGCAGCCACTTGGTGATCGGATCGTCGAGACCGATGCGGCCTTGTTCGACGAGCCGCATGGCGGCGATAGTGACGATCGGCTTGGTGACGGAGGCGAGACGGAAGATGGCATCTTCCCGCATTGCTACCTTGTTTTCGCGATCCGCCAGACCGGCGGAGCGAGCGTAGACCAATTCTCCATCCTGAGCGATCAGAACGACGGTTCCGACCAGCCTTTTGTCCGCGAGGGCGGAATCGATTGCAGCATCGACGCCTTCAGCAAGGCTGCCGTTGCCGAGAGGAACGGAATTTTCCAGGGGAAGACTCATGGCGCAAAACCTTCTATAATCACAATGACCGTTCCTGAATAAGCCAAGTCAGGAAATAATTCTAGAGTGACCATTGTGAAAAATATTGAAGAGAAGGAAAATTCTTCGCCACGCAAGCGCGGGCGCCCGCCTGCCTTCGATCGCGAAACGGTTCTTGCTGCCGCCCGGGATACTTTCTGGCAGCATGGCTATGACGGTTCCTCCATTGCCGATCTGACGGCGGCGATGGGCATCACGCCGCAAAGCCTCTATGCCGCCTTTGGTTCTAAGGCCGAGCTCTATCGCGAGACGCTCGATCAATATCGGCGCATGCCCCGGCCGGAACCCGGCAATCCCTTTCAAGACAAGATCGATACCGTGACTGCCTTCGAGCGCTTTCTGACGAACTCCGCCAAAATCTTCACGGCGCCGGAGCATCCAAAGGGCTGCATGATATCCACGGCGGTGCTGAATTGCGCGGAAGAGAACGAGCCGATCGCCCATCATGTCGCATCCATGCGCCTGCAGACGCTGGATATCTTCACCGCCCGTATCGAACGCGGTATTGCGGAGGGCGATATTCGGCCGGAGGCTAATCCCCGGTCGCTCGCGCGTTTTCTGGGCGCGATCGTGCAGGGCATGTCCGTTCAGGCCCGCGACGGCGCGACCACGGACGAATTGCTCGCCCTCTTGTCTCATGCGCTCAGCGAACTGAAAACCTATCAGATGCGGCAGGAAGCCTGAGCCAAGGCAAGGAAAAACCCGGCGACCGAGATCGCCGGGTTTCTCGATAGTATCGGGAACGAACGACGGCTTAGTCGTTCGAGGAAACCTTGAGGCCGATAACCTGCGGGATCGTCGTCGGCGCGCCCATGGCAGCGCCGATGATCATCGGCACCGGCACCGGCTTGCCGGGGGCGGCGGTGACGGTCAGGCTCTTCGGATTGTCGAGATAGGCATTGACTGCCGATGAGACGGCGTTCTGCAGTTCCGGAATGTTGAGCTGCGCCATCATGATCGGCGTCATTGCCTTCAGTGTGTCGGCGAGCTGCTTGCCCGTGACACCCTGCTGTTTGCCAGCGAAGTCAAGCGCGCGTGCCGTAATCGACGCATCGTCGAAGCGGATCTGGGCGCTGTTGAAGGTGAGCTGCTGCAGCAGGCCGAGCATGGCGAGGCCGGCGGACTGCTGTGCTTCCTGCTGGTTCGGATTGGAGCGAACCGTCTTCAGCGCATCCTGCAGCGACTTGGCGAAGGCAGGCGTGTAGCCGGAAATGCTGAAGGCGAGGTTCAGCTTGCCGATGTCCCTGAAGTCGAAGGAATATTCGCTGATGTTGATCGTGCCGGGTCCCATATCCCAGCTACCCTTCATGGAGACAGTGCCGTCGATCTGCTGCAGCTTCAGCGCTTCGATGGCTTCCTTGGTCTTCGCATCGTCGACCTTGCTGAGATCCGCCTTGATGCCATTGATCTTGGCATCGAAATCGAGGCCTGATTTGTCATCGCGCTTCTTCGTGTTGGCGTCGGCGCCCTCGATCGAGAATACCTCGACATCATCCTTGGTCACGGAAACGGCGCCGGCATGGGCACTTTGGTAGTAGAACAGTGAGCTTAGGTCACCCTTGCTCGCGTCGGCTGGAATCTCGACACCGGTCAGCTTGAGGTCGGTAGCGGAAACAGAGGCGCCGTCCTTGGTGAAATCGACATCCGCAAAATCGATTTCCTCGATCGTGTAGCCACCGTTGTTTTCCTCGACGCCGTCCAGGGTGATGTCGCCGAGCGGAATGCTGTCGTCCATGCCGGCTGCCTTGAAGCTTGCGCCCTTCAGCGTCACTGTGCTGCCGTCGACATCGATGCCGGTAGCGGCAATCGAACCGCCCTGCTGGCCGTAGAGGTCGTTGATCTTCTTCAGCAGATCATTGCCGTCGAGCGCGAAAGCGGAGCTGGCGAAAGACAGCATGGCGGCGCTGCAAAGCATCAGCCGCGTAGTCCGGTAGAAAGTCATTATGGCGTTTCCTCTTTAAGCCGGTGGTATGGGCGGGAGCATACAGATTGAGCGTGTGCTGCGCTGACTTATATTGATCTTTCTCTGAAAATCCAATGACAATGAACGTTGAAGGCAGGCGCGGCAAAAATGTCTCGGTTGTCATCTCGCAAGAGTGCTGAAACGCCTTCATCCACAGGTGCTTTCCACCGATTTCTTGCTGTGAATCGCCATCTCTTATAGTCAAGGATCATGGGAAAAAATCTGACACCGCCGCCCGGTGATGGCGACGACAACATCCTTCCGGTCGATCTGAAGGCGGCGCTCGAAGAGCGCTACCTGGCCTATGCCTTGTCGACGATTACGCAACGCGCGCTTCCGGACGTTCGCGATGGGTTGAAGCCGGTGCATCGCCGCATTGTCTATGCGATGAGCGAGATGGGGCTACGCCCCAATGCAGCTTTCCGCAAATGCGCCAAGATCGTCGGCGAGGTGATGGGTAACTATCACCCGCATGGCGACCAGTCGATCTATGATGCGCTGGCGCGCCTGGCTCAGGATTTCTCGCAGCGCTACACGCTGGTCAACGGCCAGGGCAATTTCGGCAACATCGACGGCGATAGCCCGGCCGCGATGCGTTACACCGAATCCAAGATGACAGCGGTTTCCGAACTGCTGCTCGAGGGTATCGATCAGGACGCGGTCGATTTCCGCGACACCTATGACGAGTCGAATTCTGAACCGATCGTTCTGCCTGGAGCTTTTCCCAATCTGCTCGCCAACGGCTCTTCGGGTATCGCTGTCGGCATGGCGACCTCTATCCCGCCGCACAATGCTCACGAGCTTTGCGACGCCGCACTGCATCTGATCAAGGATCGCGATGCGACGGTCGAGAAGCTGGTGGAGCTGTATATTCCAGGTCCCGACTTTCCGACCGGTGGCATCATTATCGATGATCGCCAGAGCATTATAGAAAGTTACAAGACCGGTCGCGGCGGCTTCCGTGTCCGGTCCAAATGGGAGATCGAGGATCTCGGTCGCGGCGGTTATCAGATCGTTGTCACCGAAATTCCGTTCCAGGTGCAGAAGTCGCGGCTGATCGAAAAGATCGCCGAACTACTGCTGGCGCGCAAGCTGCCGTTGCTCGAGGATGTTCGCGACGAATCCGCTGAGGATATCCGTGTCGTTCTCGTGCCGAAGAGCCGCACCGTCGACGCGACGATCCTGATGGAATCGATGTTCAAGCTGACGGAGCTGGAAAGCCGGTTCCCGCTCAATATGAACGTTCTGTCCATGGGCCGCATCCCAAAGGTTATGGCGCTGAACGAAGTGTTGAAGGAGTGGCTGGATCACCGCCGCGAAGTCTTGCTGCGCCGCTCCCGCTTCCGCCTGGCGGCCATCGAAAAGCGGCTCGAAATTCTCGGCGGCTTGCTGGTCGCCTATCTCAACATCGATGAGGTCATTGCCATCATCCGCGAGGAGGATGAACCGAAGCCCGTCATGATGGAGCGGTTCGGCCTCACGGACAATCAGGTCGAAGCGATCCTCAACATGCGGCTGCGTTCCTTGCGCAAGCTGGAAGAGTTCGAGATTCGCAAGGAATTTGACGGCCTGACGAAGGAGAAGGCTGACATCGAGGCACTGCTCGCTTCGGACGAGAAGCAGTGGCAGACGGTTGCCTGGGAAATCGGCGAGGTGAAGAAAAAATTCGCCAAGGCGACCGAGATCGGTCGCCGCCGCACCCAATTTGCCGAAGCACCGGACGCGGATGACGCCGCCATCCAGCAGGCCATGATCGAGAAGGAACCAATCACGGTCGTCGTTTCGGAAAAGGGATGGATCCGCGCCCTCAAGGGCCACATTTCCGATACGTCCTCGCTGACCTTCAAGGAGGGTGATGGTCTCAAGGTTGCCTTCCCGGCGCAGACGACGGACAAGATCCTCATCATCACGACGGGCGGCAAGGCCTATACGCTCGGCGGCGACAAGCTGCCCGGCGGCCGCGGTCATGGCGAACCGCTGCGCATCATGGTCGACATGGAAAACGATCAGGACGTGCTGACCGCCTTCGTCCACGATCCCCAGCGCAAGCAGATGATCGCATCGACGGCGGGCAACGGCTTCATCGTTGCCGAGGCGGAACTGGTCGCCAATACCCGCAAGGGCAAGCAGATCATGAACGTCTCCTATCCCGACGAGACCAAGCTTCTCGTCCCGATATCAGGCGATCACGTTGCCGTGGTCGGCGAGAACCGCAAGATGCTCATCTTCCCGCTCGCGCAGGTGCCGGAAATGTCACGCGGCAAGGGCGTGCGCCTTCAGAAATACAAGGATGGCGGCATCGCCGATGTCAGGTGCTTCGCGATTGTCGATGGCCTGACATGGGAAGACAGTGCCGGCCGCACCTTCACCAAGACCAAGGACGAGTTGGTGGAATGGCTGGGCGATCGCGCCGGCGCCGGCCGAGCAGTGCCGAAGGGCTTCCCCAGAAGTGGCCGGTTTTCGGGGTGAGGCGCAGTCGGGCAAAACCCGAGCAATCGGCCCGGCGGGTCGATTGTAGCGATGAACGCCCTGAGCCCTAGCGAAGGGCCGAGTGGTGCGTCGTCTCGACTGCGTCTGGGCGGAACCTTGACGAGGGCGGATCGACGCCTGAGGGCTTCAATCCGTGTAGGGAGCGCAGACGTCTCGCAGGAAACGTGTCGCTCCCTCTTCATCGATTTCTCCGGCGGCCACTGCTACGACGAAGCTGTAAAGATTGGCGTCTGTCGTTTGAATACGGTAGCCGTTTTCCATAAGAAAGACGGCTGTCGCCACGATGGCGATGCGCTTGTTGCCATCTATGAAGGCGTGGTTTTTCGCGAGCCCGAATAGATAAGCGGCCGCTAGTTCGATGATATCATCACTGCCGCATTGAGCTTTGTTAATCGAGCGTGCCAAGGCGGATTCAAGGGAGCCCTCGTCTCGTAGACCATAGGAGCCGCCGAACCTTTTGATTTGCATCTTATGCAATTGCTCAATGAGCGGCCTAGTCAGGAAGATAAAGGGCATTATTCTGCCAGCTTCTTCAGTGCAACTTTGTATTGATCCATGAAGCGCTGCGCATGCTCCATCTGGCGTGCAAAATCCGCGTCAGCCGGCTGCATCAGCAATCCGCCATCTTTCAAACTGAGTTCCAAGCTGTCACCGGCTCCGAGACCAAGCTGATCCAAGACTTCTTTCGGAATGATAACGCCTTCGGAATTGCCGATCTTGCGGATGGTGACGTTCATGTCTCAGCTCCAATGTGATAACCTAGTTATAACATTGGAAGAGGACTACTTCAATGCGCAAGGCTCTGTGCGGCGATTGCTGCTCTGGTTTTCACCCGGACCTGCCATAGCGAGTGAGCGGCCAGTGCCAGGATCAGTATCGCGCCGCCGGCGAGCGTCATGTTGGTCGGGGCCTCCGAGAAGATCAGCCAGACCCAGATCGGCGCCAAGATCGTTTCCAGGAGGTAGAACATCGCCACTTCCGGTGCCGAAAGAAAACGCGTGCCCGTCGCAAGGCACCAGAAGGAAAGCGGCATCAGCACGGCGCCGTCGAAAAGGATCCAGCCGGGATGGTCGATGGAAAAGCCCGAGGGCACCATATGATAGAGCCCGACTGCCGCCGGAATGACGGCCGCCAGCAAGGAAGCAAAACCCATATCCCGGCCTGAGGCGCGACTGATCGTGATGGCGCAGGCGATGGAAAGCGATGCGAGCACGGAAAGCGCGTCGCCAAGCAGATGCCCAGCCTCCATGCCGTCACCGACAATCAGACCAACACCGAGGATCATGACAGCCATGGTAATGAAGGTGGAAAGGGCAGGGCGCTCTTTCAGGAAAATCCAGGACAGCAGCGCGGTGAACATCGGGTTGAGTGCGATGATGAAGACCACATTTGCCGCCTTGGTATAATAGACGGCGAGAAGAAAGGTGATGGTGGTCAGCCCATAGAAGAAGCCAACGGGAATTCCGAGCCAGCCCGGCAGCACAGTCTTCAGCGAGCCAGTGACCCGGTGAATGACGAAAAGGGCGGCCAGCGCCACGACGATGGTCGCAAGGCTGCGAGCCGACAGCACCGACCAGACTTCACCGCTGGAAAGCCGTATCAGCGGGATATCCATCGACAGCGCCAGACCGCCGAGCGTCGTCAGCAGCAGGCCCTTCTTATGGTCCGAGAGATGGGAAAACATTCAGCGGAAGGTATCTTTGTCGCCGTCGGCTGCGGGGTCGAAACGTTCCCAGCCGCGCGGCGTCAGATGTTCCTGCGGCTGAAAGCGGGTCTTGTAGTCCATCTTGCGCGAGCCCTTGACCCAATAGCCGAGATAGACGTGCGGCAACCCCAGCGCCTTCGTCCGCTTGATATGATCGAGGATCATGAAGGTGCCGAGTGATCGCTCGTCGAGATCGGGATTGAAATAGGAATAGACCATGGACAGCCCGTCGCTCATCACATCGGTCAGAGCCGCGGCCAGCAGTTCACCCTTCGGACGCTGCTCCAGCCCTGAACCTTCCTCGCGACGGCGATATTCGATGATGCGCGTGTTCACATGCGTGTCCTCGACCATGATCGCATAGTCGAGCACGGTCATGTCGGACATGCCGCCTTGCTGATGACGATAGTCGAGATAGCGGCGGAAGAGCGAATATTGCTCGCTGGAGGGCTGCGCCGGAAATTCGGTGGCGATGATATCGCTGTTGGCCGTCAGCACCCGTTTCATCGATCGGGTGGGCTCGAACTCTTGCGCCAGGATGCGGACCGATATGCAGGCCCGGCACGATTCGCAGGCGGGACGATAGGCGATGTTCTGAGAACGCCTGAAGCCGCCCTGCGTCAGGATATCGTTCATCTCGGCGGCACGAGGCCCCACAAGGTGCGTGAAGACCTTGCGTTCCATCTCATGCGGCAAGTACGGGCAGGAAGCCGGTGCCGTCAGATAAAACTGCGGAGATGGCGTCGACTGCGTGTTCATCTGCCGTTGATTGACCTTTCTTTCGGCACCCGTTTTCTACCAGCATGGCCCAAGTTTAGAAAACGTCAACTACGTCCTTCGCTAAAGATCGAAGTTTCCTAATGGACCATGCACAGAAATATCTCCCGCGGGCCATCTGGCGCGGGGGAAATCATAGGGTGTCCTATGCTTATGCGTTGTTTTAGGCCGTCCGTGCGAAGACCGTGCCAAGCAGCAGGTCATGCACCAGCCGGCTGCGGTCGGTGAAAAGGCCCACCAGCAGGATCAGCGGCGTCAGGACGGAGTTCAGAATCCAGAACAGTGCCAGATGGACGATCGCCGTCAGGAAATCCATGCGCCGGCCATCGACACGAACCATGGTGAGGCCCATGGCGCGCATGCCGAGCGAAGCCTGGTAGGGACCGCCGAGCGTCCAGCCGAAATAGAGGCCCGCAACGAGAACGAACAGCGCCGGATAAAGGAAGAAGCCGAGCCCCAGCGTCAGGATCGAAACGAAAAACAGCAGTACGGCCGCGGGAATGCACAGTAGCGCGACGATGATGTAATCGACGATGAATGCAAAGATGCGCCGGCTCAGCACGCCACTATAGGCGCGCCAGTCGTCCGGTGCTGCATAGAGCGGGCTGGGGTTTAGGCTCATTGCTTTCCTCCTTGGGAAACATTCGCCGAAGATATGGTATCAGCTGCGGCAAATACAATAAGCCGGCAGCCCGAAGCTATTTCTTCGCCAGATGTCTCGCCACGTCGACAGCGAAATAGGTGAGGATGCCGTCGCAGCCGGCGCGCTTGAAGGCGAGCAGGGTTTCGAGCATTACCTTCTCGCCGTCGATCCAGCCATTGGCGGCGGCAGCCTTGATCATCGCGTATTCTCCGGAGACCTGATAGGCGAAGGTCGGAAGACCGAAGGCTTCCTTCAGCCGCCAGCAGATGTCGAGATAGGGCAGGCCAGGCTTGACCATCAGCATATCGGCGCCTTCTTCGACATCGAGCGTGGCGTCGCGCACGGCTTCGGTGCCGTTCGCCGGATCGATGTAATAGGTCTTCTTGTCGCCCTTCAGCAGGCCGCCGGTCGAGATGGCCTCCCGATAGGGGCCATAGAAGGCCGAGCTGAATTTCGTCGCGTAGCTCATGATGCCCACGCTCTGGTGGCCGGCCGCATCGAGCGCCTGGCGGATCGCGCCGATGCGACCGTCCATCATTTCCGAAGGCGCGATGATGTCTGCTCCGGCATCCGCCTGGTAGACCGCGGCACGCGCCACCTGTTCGACCGTCTCGTCATTGACGATTTCATTGCCGCGCAGGATGCCGTCATGGCCGTGGCTGGTGAAAGGGTCGAGCGCGACATCGGTGATGACGCCAATGTTCGGCACGGCCTTCTTGATTGCGGCGGTAGCGAGATTGATGAGATTGTTCTTCTCGAGGCTGTTGGAGCCGGTCTCGTCGCGCAGCTCCATTTCGATGTTGGGGAAGGTGGCAAGCGCGGGGATGCCGAGATCGGCCGCTTCCTTCGCCGCTTCTACCGCCATGTCCACGGTCATGCGGTTGACGCCAGGCATGGCAGGGATCGGCTCGACGATGCCGGTGCCGGGGATCACGAAGATCGGCCAGATGAGATCGTCGACCGTCAGCCGGTTTTCCTGCACGAGACGGCGCGTCCAATCGGCCTTGCGGTTACGCCGCATGCGCCGGTGGCCGGTGATCTCGTCAACGAGATGCGTCTTGTTCTCCATGATGCCGCCATCCTTCTTCGTCTATTTATGGCATTCTATATGGGGCGCGTACCTATCACGCCGTCCCCAGGATTCAAAACAAGGCGAAAGGCCGCAGCCATTATATTCTGGCGAGGCACGTGCCTCCTACGTATTGTTCGCGCATGGAACCTGATTCTTCGACCGTACCCAAGAATACGCTGACGGACATCCTGTTCGTGCTATTCCTGCGGCTGATCGCGATCGCCTGCTTCTGGCTCGGCCTGCAATATTGGGCCATGCTGGTCGGTTACTCGCTGGACGGCCATGCGCGCTTCGATCTACTCGCTCTCCCTTGGAAGGTCGCGGGCGCCGGGCTTGCGGTGGTTTTCCCGGTCGCTGCCCTAGGCTTATGGCTTACTGTCTCGTGGGGGCCAGTCATGTGGGTGGTGGCGGCAGGTGGGCAGGCACTGATGTATGGCGTATGGCCGGAGATATTTGGATCCAATCCGCTGATCATGATCTTGCATGCCTGCGTCGCCGTGATCTATTGCCTTTTCCGCATCCTGCTATGGCAGGAAAAGCGCAGGCGCCGTCAGCAGCAGGTAATGGTTGATTTACCCTGAGACAGCAACACTTCCTGGTAAGGTGCTGTTAAGCCTGCAGTTTAAGTAGAATTTTATGTGTATTCGATAGGGTCTCACTCAAGGCGGGAAGAAAACGACACCGCCAAACAAAACAGAGTGAGGCCAAGTCATGATGAACACGAAAATCAAGCCGCAGGCAGTTGCAAACGCTCGGGATCAGCAGGTTGATGACATCCGGGCTCTCTACATGGAATCCCTTCACCTAGTCGAGCGTCTGCACCGCCGCCTGCTTGATGTTATCAAGGACGAGTTCGACCGTCAGGGTCGCGACGACGTCAACGCCGTCCAGGCGCTGCTCCTTTTCAATATCGGCAATTCCGAGCTGACGGCCGGCGAACTGCGCTCGCGCGGTTTCTACCTCGGCTCCAACGTTTCCTACAACGTCAAGAAGCTGGTCGACCTCGGCTTCATCAACCATCAGCGCTCGCGCATCGACCGCCGCTCGGTCCGCATCAGCCTGACGGAAACCGGCCAGGATATCGCCGAAACCGTTGCCAAGCTCTATGAGCGCCACATCGGCTCGATCGACAAGGTCGGCGGCATCGGCACCGACGAGTTCACCCAGATGAACAAGCTCCTGCAGCGCCTCGACCGCTTCTGGAACGATAGCATCGCTTACCGCATGTAAGTAGCGGTGGTGGATCCATCAAAGACCTTCCGGTAAAAGCAAGCTGGACACGTTCCCTGCGTGTCCGGCTTTAATGCGTTACCGGCGCGGCTGTTGTGCGTTTTTTGCCACGTCCGTGCGTCACCTTCCGTCACATGTAACGTCCAGAGTAGCTAAGCCATTGACGCCGGTTCAAGACGCGCTATGAACCACGCGCAGTTGTGGTATTTTAGCAAATGCGGTTTGGCTTTTCCTCAAGGTCGCTCGGCAGGGCAAGTTCCGTGCCGGACGACACGAATTGGCCATATTGCTATGACAGCGGAAACTGACGGCAAGCGGCGTTCTCGAATTTCGATCTTAAGGCCTGAAAGTCTTCGCTTCGCAATATTGTGATAGTTCGTGGCGAAGTTTTTGGTGGTGCGTTAAGGCTGCGGATTGATACTGAGCGGCGTTACTTGGCGCGAGCTAGCGCTATTTACTGCTTCCTCTCTTGGCTGCGCATGATTTGGATCGCAGTGTTGAACGGTTGGGATATGTCGAAGAAAAACGGAATTGAACCCTTTTCGCGCCGCTCTTTCCTGCGGTCGGCCGCAACTCTTGGCGCTGCCGCACTGGCCGCTCCGGCCCTTGCGCAAAACGCAACTCCGCTTGAGGCGTTGATCAACGATCGCTCCCGCGGCAATTGGGACGACCAGTTCGACGCCAAGGCTGCGGCGCGCACCGCCGCCGCCGTCCAGTCGAACGCGCCAATCCTCGGGCCGGATTCCGTACCGAACATTCAGCAGGCGATCGCGCAATATCAGAACATTGCCGCCAACGGCGGATGGCCGCAGATCAATCCGACAAGCCAGCAGGCGCTGCAGCTCGGTGCGACCGATCCGGCCGTACAGTCGCTGCGTCAGCATTTGATGATTACCGGCGACCTGCCGCGTGAGGCTGGTATATCTTCTGCCTTCGACTCCTATGTCGACGGTGCGGTCAAGCGTTTCCAAGCCCGTCACGGACTGCCGGCAGATGGCGTTCTCGGAGATTTCACGCTGAAGGCGATGAACATTCCCGCCAATGTCCGTCTGCAGCAGCTCAACACCAATCTCGTCCGCCTCCAGACGTTCCCGTCCGACCTCGGCCGTCGTCACGTTATGGTCAATATCCCGGCGACACGTGTCGAAGCCGTCGAGGACGGTCAGGTGGCGCTGCGCCACCAGGCGATCGTCGGTCGGGAATCGCGGCCGACGCATATCATCAATTCAAAGATCTACGAGGTCATCCTCAATCCATACTGGACGGCACCGCGCTCCATCGTCGTCAAGGACATAGTGCCCTTGATGCGCAAGGATCCGACCTACCTGACGAAGAACAACATTCGCCTTATTGACGGCAAGGGCCAGGAAGTGGCACCCGAAACGATCGACTGGAATTCGGACAAGGCGCCAGACCTGATGTTCCGTCAGGACCCGGGCAAGACCAACGCTATGGCGTCCACGAAGATCAATTTCCACAACCCCAACAACGAATACATGCACGACACGCCGGAACAGGGCCTGTTCAACAAGTTGATGCGTTTCGATAGCTCAGGCTGCGTGCGCGTTCAGAACGTGCGCGACCTCGCGACCTGGCTGCTGGCCGAAACGCCCGGCTGGCCGCGTCAGCACATCGAGCAGGTCATCTCCACCCGCGTCAACACGCCGATCACCCTGGCGTCGGAAGTGCCTGTCTATTTCGTCTATATTTCGGCCTGGAGCGCCCGCGACGGCATCGTCCAGTTCCGCGACGACATCTATAATCTCGATGGCAATTCCCAGTTGGCGCTCAATACAACCCAGGGCATGGAGCAGCCGGTTCAATAATTGGCATTGTTCGGATCCCATCTGCATGGAAGCCGCATCTCAGGATGCGGCTTTTTCGTTTGCCGGGGTCGCTCTGCGTAGAATGCTTACTGCGCCGCGCGTCCCTGGACGCGCAAAGGACGCAGTAACGCTTTGAAATGGCGCATAATCTTTTCCGAAATCCAGCAGGATTTCGGGATTATGCGCGCAAATGTCGCTGGTCGTATTGCTCTCCGGCGACCCTGACGTTAATACCGTTTGCATTGCCCTTCCGGCCCGTTCAGGAGCTTTCACGATGACCAACGCGTCCACCGAACCCTTCTTCAATCGCTCGCTTGCCGATACCGATCCGGAAATCTTTGGTGCGATCGGCAAGGAACTCGGTCGCCAGCGGCACGAAATCGAACTGATCGCCTCGGAAAACATCGTCTCGCGCGCCGTGCTGGAAGCGCAGGGCTCGATCATGACCAACAAATACGCCGAGGGATATCCAGGCAAGCGCTATTATGGCGGCTGCCAGTATGTCGATATCGCCGAGGAACTTGCCATCGAGCGCGCCAAGAAGCTGTTCGGCGTCAACTTCGCCAACGTTCAGCCGAATTCCGGTTCGCAGATGAACCAGGCCGTGTTCCTGGCGCTCTTGCAGCCCGGCGACACCTTCATGGGTCTCGACCTGAATTCGGGCGGTCACCTGACGCATGGTTCGCCGGTCAATATGTCCGGCAAGTGGTTCAACGTCGTATCCTACGGCGTGCGCGAAGGCGACAACCTGCTCGATATGGACGAGGTGCAGCGCAAGGCCGAGGAAACCAAGCCGAAGCTCATCATCGCCGGCGGCACGGCCTATTCCCGCATCTGGGACTGGAAGCGCTTCCGCGAGATCGCCGACAGCGTCGGCGCCTATCTGATGGTCGACATGGCCCACATCGCCGGTCTGGTTGCCGGTGGTCAGCATCCGTCGCCGTTCCCGCATTGCCATGTTGCCACGACGACCACGCACAAGTCGCTGCGCGGCCCGCGCGGTGGCATGATCCTCACCAATGACGAGGATCTGGCGAAGAAGTTCAACTCGGCCGTCTTCCCCGGCCTCCAGGGCGGCCCGCTGATGCATGTCATCGCCGCCAAGGCGGTTGCGCTCGGTGAAGCGCTGCAGCCGGAGTTCAAGGACTACGCTGCCCAGATCGTCAAGAACGCCAAGGCGCTTGCCGAAACGCTGATCTCCGGCGGCGTCGACGTCGTCTCGGGCGGCACCGACAACCACTTGATGCTGGTCGATCTGCGCAAGAAGAACGCCACCGGCAAGCGCGCGGAAGCCGCCCTCGGCCGCGCCTACGTCACTTGCAATAAGAACGGCATTCCCTTCGACCCCGAGAAGCCCTTCGTCACCTCGGGTGTCCGTCTCGGCACGCCGGCTGGCACGACGCGCGGCTTCAAGGAAGCCGAATTCCGTGAAATCGGCAATCTGATCATCGAAGTGCTCGATGGCTTGAAGGTCGCCAATTCCGACGAAGGCAATGCTGCCGTCGAAGCTGCCGTGCGCGAGAAAGTGGTCAAGCTCACCGACCGCTTCCCGATGTACGGCTACATGGGCTAAGGAGAGCGCATGCGCTGCCCCTATTGCGGCTCAGAAGACACCCAGGTCAAGGATTCGCGCCCGGCGGAGGACAATACATCCATCCGCCGTCGGCGCATTTGTCCGGATTGCGGCGGCCGCTTCACCACCTTCGAGCGCGTGCAGCTGCGCGAGCTCATGGTTATCAAGAAGACGGGCCGCAAGGTGCTGTTCGATCGCGACAAGCTGGTGCGCTCCTTCGAGATCGCGCTGCGCAAGCGCCCGGTTGATCGTGACCGGATCGAGCGGGCCGTATCGGGCATCGTGCGCCGCCTCGAAAGCTCGGGCGAGACCGAAATCAGCTCCGAGCAGATCGGCCTGCAGGTGCTGGAAGCGCTGAAGAGCCTCGATGACGTCGCCTTTGTGCGCTACGCCTCCGTCTACCGCGATTTTTCGCATGCGGAGGATTTCGAGCACGTGATCGACGAGATCAACGCCAAGATCGCTCGCGATCCGCTGGACCCTTGACCATGGCGCTGCGGCCCGAGGACGAGCATTTCATGGCCGCGGCCATCCGTCTGTCGCGCCAGCATCTGGGGTTGACTTCCACCAATCCATCCGTCGGCTGCCTTATCGTCAAGGATGGCGTGATTATCGGCAGCGGTGTGACCGCGCGTGGCGGGCGCCCGCATGCCGAGCCTCAGGCGCTGGCCGAGGCAGGTGAGGGGGCCAGAGGTGCCACCGCCTATGTGACGCTTGAGCCTTGCTCGCACTACGGTAAGACGCCGCCATGCGCCGAGGCGCTGATCGTTTACGGCGTGGCACGCGTCGTCATCAGCGTCACCGATCCCGACCAGCGCGTCTCCGGCCGCGGCATCACCATGCTGCGCGAGGCCGGCATTGTGGTCGATACCGGTGTTCTTGAGACGGAAGGCAGGCGATCTCTCGCCGGCTATCTCATGCGCCAGACGAGAAACCGCCCCTATGTGACTCTCAAGCTTGCGGTTTCCGCCGATGGCATGATTGGCAAGACGGGCGCGGGGCAGGTTCGCATCACCGGCGACGCCGCACGCGCTGAGGTGCAGATGCTGCGGGCCGAAAGCGATGCCATTCTTGTCGGCATAGGTACGGCGATAGCAGATGATCCTGAATTGACCTGCCGGCTCCCCGGCCTGGAGGATCGCACGCCGCTACGCATCGTCATTGACGACGAGTTGCAGCTTCCGCTTGGCAGCAAACTGGTCCGCACGGCCCGGCAATATCCGGTGATCGCGGTCGCCGGCCATCCGCCGCCGTTTGACGAGAATACCGACGCCGCATTCCTCGGACGCCGCGCAGCGCTGGATGCTGCCGGCGTCGAGGTCTTGCAATCCAATTCGAGCGAGCCGGGCGAGCTACTGGAGGCATTGGGTACCCGTGGTATCTCGTCGCTGCTGGTGGAGGGAGGCGCTAAGACGGCACGGCGCTTCCTTCACGCTGGCATGGTCGACCGTATCCTGCTGTTTCAAGGTCCTGCTGAGATCGGCGAGGGTGGTATTGAATCGCCGGTTCTGAAATCCAATATCCCAGCTGATTTTATTCATGTTGGCCAGAGCCGCTTCGGCGACGATCTCTGCGACGAATACGAAAGAGGTTTTTGATGTTTACCGGAATTATCACCGACGTCGGCACGGTCGAATCCATTTCCCCGTTGAAGGAAGGCATCAAGCTGCGCGTTGCCACCAATTACGATCCCGCGACGATCGATATGGGCGCGTCTATCTCGCACGCCGGCGTCTGCCTGACGGTTACGGGTCTGCCTGAACAGGGCAGCAACGGACGATGGTTCGAGGTCGAGGCCTGGGAAGAGGCTCTCCGCCTGACGACCATCGGCACCTGGGAAGCAGGCGCCAAGATCAATCTTGAACGCTCGCTGAAGATCGGCGACGAACTTGGTGGTCACATCGTGTCCGGCCATATCGATGGCAAGGCGGAAATCCTGTCGGTAACATCAGAGGGTGAGGCCACGCGCTTCCGTCTGCGCGCGCCGGAACATCTTGCCAGGTTCGTCGCGCCGAAGGGTTCGGTCGCGCTCGATGGCACCTCGCTGACCGTCAATGCCGTCGAGGGCACGGAGTTCGACGTGCTGCTGATCCGCCATTCCCTGGAGGTCACGACCTGGGGCGAGCGTAAGGCTGGCGACTTCGTCAATTTCGAAGTCGACACCATGGCACGCTATGCCGCTCGTCTGGCGGAATTCCCCGCGGTCCGCGAATCCTGAGTTTCCTAAGCTCGCCGCAAGAAGGCGTCGATTGGCGCCTTTCCGGCCTAAGCAAGTGTTTTTTCCATAAGAAAATTCGACAATATCTGGCCGCGCTTTTCCACCTGCTGCGAAGCTAAGATGATAAAGCCTCTGCGCTCGAAGAAGGGGCGGGCGGTCAAGCTTGCTTCGGTGAAAATCCGTTGCAAGCCCTGTTCGCGAGCGGCCCTTTCGACCGTTTCTAGTAGAAGGCTGGCGACGCCCTTTCCCTGATAATCCGGCGAAACGAACATCATATCCAGGCAGCCATCCGGTTTTAGATCGGTAAAGCCGATGGGTGTAGAACCATCGATAGCAAGCCAGGTCGGCCGGCTTGCCCGATACTGTGCCCAGACTCCGGCATCATCGACCTTTGCCCAGGCGGCGACCTGCTCCGGACTGTAGTCTTTCGATGCGACCTCCCGAATGGCCCGCAGGAAAATCTCGATTGTGGCTCGGGCGTCGCTTGGTTCGTAGCGTTTGACAGAAAACCTTTTCTGCGAAACCGGCACGATGATTCACCCCTGCAACGGCTAACGTTCGAAGATGGCATTGGATCTGTCCTTGAGCATGAGCTCATCGATACGCCGGAAGCCGATCTTTTCGGCAACCCGCAACGACGGTAGGTTCTCAAGATCTACGATGCAGGTCATGCGCCGTCCTGCGAACTGTCTGTCCGCCCAGGCGATGGCCGCGCTCATGGCCTCCGTCGCATAGCCCTTGCCCTGCATCGGTGGCGTGATGCCCCAGCCGGCTTCCAGTGTGCCTTCCGTCATCGGCGTCATGTCACGATGCAGGTCCAGGAATCCCACTTCGCCGATCAGCCGGCCGCTTTGACGCTCCTCGACGGCAAAGAAACCGAAGCCGAGATGATGCCACAGGCCGGCATAGCGCAGCAGGCGGGCCCAAACCTGCTCGCGTGTCGGCATCTCGCCGCCGATGAAGCGGACGATCTCCTTGTGTTTCCAGAGCTCGAGGAATTCGTCGAAATCATCAAGCGTATGGCCGCGCAGCAGAAGCCGGTCGGTCGTCAGTGTCGGTATATGGGTCATCGGATTAAATCTTTGCTGAAAATGGTTTTGGTGATGGTCAGTCGTTCGAGGCGCCGGGCTCGCCGTCCCAGTAGTCGAGGTTGGTGGCAGCGGCGCGGCCGATGGCACGGAACGCCGTCTTGCCGTCGCTATAGGTTTTGGCCAGGAACTTGCCGGAATCGGGATATTCAACGATCTCTGTTCGAGCCTTGGTGGAAATGGCGAGATAGGTGAGCACGCCGGGCCCGACATTGATCAGCTGATGCGCTGTTTCGGGGCCGCCGGCCGGAGCTCCAAGAACATCGCCTTTGCCAACTGCGATGCGCTGGTCGCCGAAGCGATATTCGCCTTCACCGTCGAGAATGACGAACATCTCCTCCTCGACGTGATGATTGTGAAACGGACAGCCGGATTTGCCCGGAGGCACTTCGTTGTAGCTGACGCCGAGCTGCTTCAGCCCGAGCTTCGCCCCGAAGGAGGTGTCGCTGCCGGCAAAGAAGCTGCCTTGCTGCCAGTGTTCCAGCTCGAGTTCGCCGACATTGACGGCGGGTGCGGATTTCTTCGTCATGAACCTCCCCCTTGCAGGCTTCAAATTATTATCGAAGCGGTTGCGTGTGCGGAAGCCACAATTTCCGCGGTGCGCCGATCATTTCCAAATAGGGTCGGAATCGGCGCGGGCCATTGAAAAACACTTGCCAAGCGAGGCCCGCCGTGGTTTGACCCGGGCCTAACAAGGTGCCGCGCCCTCTCAAATCGCAGGTGATGTATGACCAGCTCTTCCAACGCTCATATCCTTATCGTCGAAGCCCGCTTCTATGACGATATGGCCGATGCCCTGCTTGATGGCGCCAAGGCAGCTCTCGACGAGGCTGGCGCGACTTATGATATCGTGACAGTGCCCGGCGCGCTGGAGATCCCGGCGGCAATTGCCATGGCGCTTGATGGCGGCGACAATGGTAATGTTGTTTATGACGGCTATGTGGCTCTCGGTATGGTTATCCGCGGCGAGACTTATCATTTCGATATCGTTGCCAATGAATCCTCGCGGGCGCTGATGGATCTGGCCGTCAGCGAATCCCTCGCGATCGGCAATGGTATTCTTACCGTCGAGAACGATGAGCAGGCATGGGCGCGTGTGCGCCGTTCGGACAAGGACAAGGGCGGTTTTGCCGCCCGTGCGGCGCTGACCATGATCGCGCTGAAAGAGAAGTTGGGTGCATAATACATGAGCAATCAGGATAACGAGCGACCGGCCAAGCCCGCCAATCAGCGAGGTGCCGCACGTCTAGCGGCGGTTCAGGCGCTCTATCAGATGGATATCGGCGGAACCGGCGTTCTGGAGGTTGTGGCTGAATACGAGGCGCACCGCTTGGGGCAGGAGCTGGATGGCGAGACCTATCTGAAGGCCGACGCATCCTGGTTTCGTTCCATCGTGGCGGGCGTCGTGCGCGAACAGACCCGGCTCGATCCTCTGATCGGCTCGGCCCTTCAGGACGATTGGGCGCTGTCGCGTCTCGACAGTACAGTGCGCGCCATCCTGCGCGCCGGCACCTTCGAGCTTATCGACCGCAAGGACGTCCCGGTCCCGGTCATCGTCACTGAATATGTCGAGATCGCGCATGCCTTCTTCGAGGAGGATGAGCCGAAGCTCGTGAATGCCGTGCTCGACCGAATCGCCAAGCAGGTTCGCGGCGAAGCGAAGAAATAAAACCGCGCCGGACGCTCGGATCGCGGCATAACGCATTTTCGTTTCCTTCGTTCGCGCCTGATTTCATCTTCGAATATTCTTTTGAACCTTCTGCGGGTGTTTTACCCGCGGACGGTCTTGACGCGACGTTTTCCCGCCATCAATCTCGCAACTGCACATCAGCCGATCTCCTGGAGGAGGGGGGCGACCGTTGTTGCAGGCGGCCGGGGGAGGAGTGAACCGCCGGCTTTTTTGGAGGGAAAAAGCGAAATGTCGATTCTTTTAGGAGTAATCGCATGCGGACTGCTCTCGGTGATTTACGCCGTATGGGCAACCCGGTCGGTGCTCGCTGCCGATCAGGGCAATGCCCGCATGCAGGAGATTGCCGGGTATATTCGTGAAGGGGCGCAAGCCTATCTGGCGCGCCAATATAGAACCATCGCCATCGTCGGGATCATCGTTTTCATCGCGGCCTGGCTCCTCTTGTCGGCCGAAGCCGCTTTCGGCTTCCTGATCGGCGCAATCCTCTCAGGCGCCGCAGGTTTCATCGGCATGCATGTCTCCGTGCGCGCCAATGTCCGCACCGCGCAAGCCTCGTCGCAGAGCCTGTCCGCAGGCCTCGATATCGCCTTCAAGTCGGGTGCCATCACCGGCATGCTGGTTGCGGGTCTCGCCCTGCTCGGCGTTTCCATCTACTTCTACGTCCTGACCGGTATCCTCGGTCATGAAGCCGGTTCGCGTGACGTGATCGATGCGCTCGTCGCCCTTGGTTTCGGCGCCTCGCTGATCTCGATCTTCGCCCGTCTCGGCGGCGGTATCTTCACCAAGGGTGCGGATGTCGGCGGCGACCTGGTCGGCAAGGTCGAGGCCGGTATTCCGGAAGACGATCCGCGCAATCCCGCCACCATCGCCGACAATGTCGGCGACAATGTCGGCGATTGCGCCGGCATGGCGGCTGACCTGTTCGAGACTTATGCGGTTTCGGTTGTCGCGACCATGGTTCTCGCCTCGATCTTCTTCGCCGGCTCGCCGCTCCTCGGTTCGGCCATGATCTATCCGCTGGCAATCTGCGGCGCCTGCATCATCACCTCGATCATCGGCACCTTCTTCGTGAAGCTCGGTGTCAATGGCTCGATCATGGGTGCCCTCTACAAGGGGCTTATCGCAACCGGCGTCTTGTCGATCGTCGGTCTGGCCGCAGCGACGTCATTGACCATCGGTTGGGGTTCTGTCGGCACGGTGGCCGGCTTCGACGTCACCGGGACAAAGCTGTTCGCTTGCGGCATCGTCGGCCTGATCGTTACGGCGCTGATCGTCGTCATCACCGAATACTACACCGGCACGAACAAGCGGCCGGTCAATTCCATCGCCCAGGCGTCGGTCACCGGTCACGGCACCAACGTCATCCAGGGCCTTGCCGTCTCGCTGGAATCGACGGCACTGCCGGCGATCGTCATCGTTGGCGGCATCATCGCCACCTACCAGCTTGGCGGTCTGTTCGGCACGGGTATTGCGGTTACCGCCATGCTCGGCCTTGCCGGCATGATCGTCGCTCTCGATGCCTTCGGCCCGGTTACGGACAATGCCGGCGGCATCGCGGAAATGTCGCATCTTCCGCCGGAGGTGCGCAAATCCACCGACGCACTGGACGCGGTCGGCAATACCACCAAGGCCGTTACCAAGGGTTACGCCATCGGCTCGGCCGGCCTCGGCGCGCTCGTGCTGTTCGCTGCCTATTCGAACGACCTGCAATATTTCGCGGCTCACGGTGACAAATATCCGTACTTCGCCAATATCGGCACGATCTCGTTCGAGCTTTCGAACCCCTATGTCGTTGCCGGTTTGCTGTTCGGTGGCCTCATTCCCTATCTCTTCGGCGGGATTGCAATGACGGCCGTCGGCCGCGCCGCCGGTTCGATCGTGGAGGAGGTGCGCCGGCAGTTTCGTGAGAAACCCGGCATCATGCAGGGCACGGAGCGTCCCGATTACGGCCGCGCCGTCGACCTTCTGACCAAGGCCGCCATTCGGGAGATGATCATCCCGTCGCTGCTGCCGGTTCTGGCGCCGGTCGTCGTCTATTTTGGTGTCCTGCTGCTTTCCGGCTCCAAGGCATCTGCCTTTGCCGCTCTCGGCGCTTCCTTGCTCGGCGTAATCATCAACGGCCTCTTCGTCGCCATTTCGATGACATCGGGCGGCGGTGCTTGGGACAATGCCAAGAAGAGCTTCGAGGACGGTTTCGTCGACAAGGACGGCACGCGTCATATGAAGGGCTCGGAAGCACACAAGGCTTCAGTCACGGGTGACACCGTCGGCGATCCCTACAAGGACACGGCAGGCCCGGCAGTCAATCCGGCGATCAAGATCACGAATATCGTGGCCCTGCTTCTGCTTGCTATTCTCGCCGGCTGAGCAAACTGAATGCAAAAGAAAACCCGCGAGACGCCATGCCTCGCGGGTTTTTCGTTGAAACGGTATCCCGGGCTTATTGGCCCGGGTTGAGGTTGTTGAGGAAGTTCCTCGCGCCGTTGACGCCGCTGCCGCTGCCCTGGAGGATCTGCTGCAGGAAGGTGATGTCGCGGCCGCCGGTCGGGGTCGTGCGGCTGATCATGTCGAAGACCCTGCCGTCCTTAAGCGTATAGTTGGCTTCCTGTTTCACCACGCCGTCCTTGTCGAAATAGATCGCAAGAATGTTCTGGTCTACCAGCTTCGGCTTCATGAAGGCGGCGGCACGCGTGCGCTTCTGGGAGATATAATAGAAGACTTCACCGTCGAAGGTCGCTGTGGTCGAGGGCGTACCGAGCGAAAGCAGAACCTGCTCGCGGCTCGAACCGACCGGCGCAAGCGCCAGCGACTGCGGATCGAAGATGTAGCCGTTGTTCATGACCTCGCTGGTCTTGCAACCGGAAAGGCCCATGGTCGCAATCACCAGGGCGATGGCGGCAGTGCTGCTGAAAGTAATGTCAGACTTGAAATACCGTCTGGTCAACGACATCTCATCTCCCCTAATGAATCAATCCGATGGCCGGACGGCCGGTATGACCTTGCTGTACACATCATTGTGTCCTTTCCGCGATGGCAAAAGGCACAATCATGTTGTTCGGCACTCTTCGTCACCGATCATGCACAACGTGACGACGGTAAGGGCTGGAGCCTCGAAGCGGGCACAAACGGCATTGCAATTCGCGCCTGCTTCGGTAAACCAGCTTTTGCGTGGATGCAACAAGGCCAAGCAAAAACGGGGCGCTCCGAGGGAGCCAATTCCGGGAATTTTCATGATTTTTGGGCTCTTCCGCAAAAGAAATCACAATCAGATTATCGTCGTCAGGCAGTACGAAACCTTGACCTCCGTGGCGCGGCAGCCGGTTTTTTATACCGATTACAACGTGCCGGATACGGTGATGGGGCGTTTCGAGTTACTGTCTGTCATGATGATCCTGTTCTTTCGCCGCACGCGGTCTTCGGCGACAAGCGGTCAGGAACTGGCGCAGGAAATTGTGGATGCTTTCTTCGAGGACATCGATTATTCGATCCGCGAGCTTGGTATAGGCGACAATAGCGTGCCAAAGCGCATGAAGAAGCTGGCCGGCATGTTCTATGGACGCCTCGAAAGCTATGCGAGCGCCATGGATGTCGATGATCGCGCCGCGCTCGCCGTGGCGTTACAGCGCAACATCTATCCCAGGGCGAATGAGGCTGCGGCTTCCATGAGTGCATTGGCCGATTGGATGATGATCGCGGAAGCGCATCTGGCGACCGTCACGGAAGATCAGATCGCCACGGGTTCGGCGACGCTGCCCGTGCCAGACAAAGTCGGTCAACAGGCCGGTTAGGAGATAAAAATGAAAAGACACGACTCCGATGAAACGCCGTTTTCCTATCCCGTGAAGGTAGGGCATATCTCGGCCAATCCGGTGGATGTGCACATCGAGGCTGATGACCGCGAACTGGTTGGGCTCGCGGCCCTTTGGAATGTTCTCTCGGTCAGCAAGCTCGAAGCCGATCTCAAGATTTCGCGCTGGAAGCGCGACGGCGTGCGCATCAAGGGCAACGTGAAGGCAAAGATCGTTCAAGCTTGCGTTGTCACACTCGAGCCGGTCGAATCTGATATCGATGAGGACTTCGAGCACATCTTCGTGCCCGAGGATTCCAAACTGGCGCGCGCGCCTTCTGTGGATGCCGGAGAAATGATACTTGATCCCGATGGTCCGGATCTTCCGGAGACCTTCACCGGCGATACGATAGACGCTGGTGCGGCCGTTGCGGAATTTGCCGCTCTCGCCATAGATCCTTATCCGCGCAAGCCTGGCGTCGAGTTCGAAGCGCATATTGAAGATACCGGTGAAGACGACAGAAAGCCTTCGCCCTTTGCCGTTCTGAAAGATTGGAAAAAGGAATAGGCCCCGGTGCCGTTCGAGCACAATTCAGTTGTCACCGGGGGAGAAAACGGTATTTTGACGCCAAATTCGCCCGTCGCGGCGGAGAAAAAGGACTAGGGACGCGTGATCAGAATTTCTCTTGACCTAATGGGTGGCGACTTCGGCCCTGAGGTTGTTGTTCCCGGCGCGGCCAAGGCGCTGGATAGGCATCCCGATATCACGTTCGTGATGTACGGACAGAAGGAACGCTGCGAGGCGGTCCTCGCCAAATATCCCAAGCTTCGCGAGAAATCGGTCTTTCACGAATGCGAAGTTGCCATCAGTATGGATGAGAAGCCGAGTCAAGCGCTTCGCCGCGGTCGCTACGTCTCCAGCATGTGGCGCTCGATCGAGGCGGTAAAGACGGGCGACGCCGATGTCGTCGTATCCGCCGGAAACACCGGCGCGCTGATGGCGATGGCGAAATTCTGCCTCCGCACCATGGCCAATATCGAACGCCCGGCAATTGCGGCGATCTGGCCGACGCTGCGCGGCGAAAGCATCGTGCTCGATGTCGGCGCTACGATCGGCGCCGATGCCCAGCAATTGCTCGATTTCGCCCTGATGGGTGGCGCCATGGCACGCGCGCTCTTTGAGATTGAACGGCCGACGGTCGGCCTGCTGAATGTCGGCGTCGAGGAAATCAAGGGTCAGGAAGAGGTCAAGGACGCCGGGCGCCTGATCCGCGAAGCCAATCTCGAATCGCTTGAATATTACGGCTTCGTCGAAGGCGACGATATCGGCAAAGGCACCGTCGATGTCGTTGTCACGGAAGGGTTTTCCGGCAATATCGCGCTGAAGGCGGCCGAAGGCACGGCAAAGCAGATCGGCGCCTATCTGCGCGCCGCGATGTCGCGCACGCTGCTTGCACGTATCGGCTATGTATTAGCCAAGGGCGCCTTCGATCTGCTGCGCGAGAAGCTCGATCCCAGCAAGGTCAATGGCGGCGTATTCCTCGGCCTCAACGGTATCGTCATCAAGAGCCATGGCGGAGCCAATGCAGAAGCCTTCGCAGCCGCCATTGATGTCGGCTATGATATGGCCAAGAATGGGCTCACGCAGAAAATCGAAAACGATTTGAAGAGATATCATGCCAAACGGCTGCCCCCTATCGGGCCGGAAGCGGCATGAGAGACGGGGTACAAGCAGAATGATCCGTTCAGTTGTTCGCGGTTTTGGGGCGGCGCTCCCGAAACGCGTCATGACCAATGCCGAGATGGAGCAGGTCGTCGATACCAGCGACGACTGGATCGTCCAGCGCTCGGGCATCCGTCAGCGCTATATCGCCGGCGAAGGTGAAACCACGGCTTCTCTCGGCGAGCAGGCGGCGCGTGCTGCCCTTGCCAATGCCGGCATGACGCCGGATGATCTCGATCTGATCATCGTTGCCACCTCGACGCCGGATAATACTTTTCCCGCGACGGCGGTGAATATCCAGAACCGGCTCGGCATGCATCATGGCTTTGCCTTCGATGTTCAGGCCGTCTGCACCGGCTTCGTCTATGCCGTAACCACGGCCGACGCCTATATTCGCGGCGGGCTTGCCAAGCGCGTGCTCGTCATCGGCGCCGAGACATTTTCGCGCATTCTCAATTGGACCGACCGTACAACCTGCGTTCTCTTCGGTGACGGTGCCGGTGCGCTAATCCTGGAAGCCGGCGAGGGGACTGGCGCCAATACCGATCGCGGCGTGCTGACGGCAAGCCTGCGCTCCGACGGTTCGCACAAGGACAAGCTCTATGTCGATGGCGGCCCGTCGACAACAGGAACGGTCGGCGTTCTCCATATGGCAGGTCGCGAAGTCTTTAAGCATGCCGTCGGTATGATCACCGACGTCATTCAGGCCGCATTCGATGCAACGGGTACCACGCCCGACGATCTCGATTGGCTCGTGCCGCATCAGGCCAATCGCCGCATCATCGATGGTTCCGCCAAGAAGCTCGGAATTGCTCCCGAGAAGGTTGTGGTCACCGTGGACCTTCACGGCAACACGTCGGCTGCATCCATCCCGCTTGCGCTTGCCGTGGCCGCTGGTGACGGACGGATCAAGAAAGGCGATCTGGTGATGCTGGAGGCCATGGGAGGCGGCTTCACCTGGGGCGCAGTCCTGCTGCGCTGGTAGCGCCGCATCTCTAAAAGCCGTTCCGAACAAGAGCTTGACCGTTCGGCGCAACGGCAATAGTCTCGCAAAACTTGAAGAAGATTACGCAGCAAAATGGGCGGGGAGCTATGACGGGCAAGACAGTGACGCGCGCAGACCTGGCGGAGTCGGTATTCCGGAAAGTCGGTCTCTCCAGAACGGAGTCGGCGGAACTCGTCGAGACTGTGATCGATGAAATTTGCAACGCCATCGTGCGTGGAGAAACGGTAAAGCTCTCCTCGTTCGCGACATTCCAGGTGCGCGACAAGAATGAGCGCATCGGCCGCAATCCGAAGACCGGTGAAGAAGTGCCGATTTCCCCGCGGCGTGTCATGACCTTCAAGGCGTCGAACGTTCTGAAGACCCGTATCCTCAAGGCCCATACGAGCCGCAAGGCAAAGACCAAGCCGGCAAATCCCGCCTCCTGATCATCCTCGCGATTTCGATTTCGGCTGGCCACATGCCTTGTGACGCCGTCGTTTTAGGCCGATCTGCTTGCCGATTTGTCGCAAGCTTGTGTAACGGCTGAATATCTGACTTGAATTTCCTCCGCCAAACCGTTGAAATATGGTGAGTCGTATCATCGAGCGATACGAATGCCGAAATCCGCTTATGTGTGATCCGGCTAAACGGCACCGCATGTGCAGTGTGGGAGTATGATGATGGACAAGAGCCCGGATGCGTTCCGCACGATCAGCGAAGTCGCGGAAGACCTTGATCTGCCGCAGCATGTCCTACGGTTCTGGGAGACTCGGTTTCCGCAGATAAAGCCGATGAAGCGGGGCGGCGGCAGGCGCTATTATCGCCCCGAGGATGTCGACCTGCTGAATGGCATCCGCCATCTGCTCTACGATCACGGCTATACGATCAAGGGCGTCCAGAAGCTCCTGAAGACCAATGGCAACAAGTTCGTCATCGCCGTCGGGCATGGCGATCTCGCCAGTGTGGAAGCGCTTGCCGCTGCGCAGGAGCCCGCCGCCGTCGAGCCTCGCGTTGCCTCTGCCAATTCCGAAGAAGATCAGATCGTCGGCCGCGCCAAGGCGCCGATCAGCCGCCGCTTCTTCAATTTCGTCAGCGGGGACGACGGCGTGCCGGATGTTTCCATCGGAAAATCGAGCGTCGGCAAGGAAGATCGCGCTTTGCTTCAGGAGACGCTTTACGATCTTCTGGAATGCAAGCGCCTTCTTGACCAGGTGCGATGAGGCTGGCAGCCACGCTGGATTGCTGCTGAAGCATATGCCTCTTCCAAATGATATCCGAAAACTGCGGCGATGGGGTTGATGCGCGTATTGGATGCGCGCAGCCGGTGGTTTTCTTATCGCGAAGGGTGAGTGACATTATTGTCACGTCACTCACCCTTCTGCGCCGTGAAAATTAGTTCGCAAACCTTATTAACTTGATGAGTGGAGATTGCGGGTCCAGTTTAACGGCGAAGCTTATGGCTTCGCCCTGTTTTGAGGGAACAGTCAGGCTATGGAGGGGCACGTTGTTGTCTGCCGGGAGACTCCATCTCTGACGAATAGTCGAATGGAGATATCATGAACATCAAGAGCCTTCTTCTTGGCTCCGCCGCTGCTGTCGCTGCAGCAGGCGCTGGCCATGCCGCAGACGCCATTGTCGCCGCTCAACCCGAACCGCTTGAATATGTCCGCATCTGCGATGGATACGGCACAGGCTATTTCTATATTCCCGGCACGGAAACCTGCCTGAAGATCGGCGGCAAGGTTCGCACCGAGGGCGAGTGGTATGACGCTTACAATCCGCGCAGCAGGGTCGGCACCCTCTGGCACGAGCGTGTCGAGCTCAACGTCGATACCGCGACCGACACCGAATACGGTCCGCTGAAGACCAACACCATTTTCCGCTGGGAGTGGAACGATGGAGGCGCAACCAACTCCAAGCTGCTGTTCGCTAATATCAGCCTCGGCGGCTTCACAGTCGGCAAGCTCGACTCTCAATACAATCTTTACGTGGGCTATGCCGGTGACGTCATCAACGACGACGTGATTTATGACGGCCCGTACGAGCTTAATCAGTTGACCTATAAATACGAGCCAGACAATGGCTTCTCGGCTGTGATCTCGCTGGAAGATTCCAATTCAACCTCTGACGGTGAGGCCTCTTACGGCGCCGGCTGGTGGACGGATGACAAATCCAACCACTATGCTCCCGACGTCGTTGCCGGCCTTGGCTACAAGGCAGGCGACTGGGGCATCAAGGTTGTCGGCGGCTATGACTCGATCGTCGAGGAAGGTGCCATCAAGGCTCGTCTTGACGCCAAATTCGGTGGCGTCGAAGCCTTCCTGATGGGGGGCTGGAATACGGACGGCGACAAGCTGAACAAATATGCCGGCACCAACCAGGATATCTCGGCCTGCACGAAATCGAACGGCACCGTCAATGCCGCCAAATGTGGCTGGGGTGACTGGGCTGTCTGGGGCGGCGTCGGCGTTCCGGTCAACGACAAGCTTAAGTGGAACCTCCAGCTTGCCTATACCGAGTCCAAGATGTTCGAGGCGACCACGAACCTCAAGATCTATCCGGTGAAGGATTTCCTGGTCGAGCCGGAACTCACCTATGTGCATTACGACTACATCAAGGATGACACGGTCGCCGGCATCCTTCGTTTCGAGCGGAACTTCTGATCGAAAGCGTTCCCCGGCTTGGATAGTCTGCGGGTTTGCTAATCGGATACGGGCCTCGTCATCCAGCGAGGCCTTTTCATTTTGTGCTAACCCGCTATCCCGCTGTTAAGCACGATACGATCTCTGCGTGCAGTTTTACCATCATTCGGCGGATTTTCATCTTATGCTTGGTGGGGTCGGCTTGCTAAAGCTTACCTTTGGCTGTATTTCGCTTTCCTTAGGGTTGTATCTAAAATTGCCGGAGGGAACATGCGCATACGTGCCACAATGGCGGCGAGCCTCGTCGCTATATCGACCATTCTATCGAGCTGTCAGACACCGCAGGAATCGGCGATGAATGCGGAAATGACCTGCCAGTCGCAAGGGTTCCGTCCGGGAACGCAGCGTTACAATCGCTGTGTCGGCGCGACTTATCAATCCAATCGCGCCCAGGCGCAACAGGCTGAAAACCAGGCCGCCGCTTTGGCTGCCGCCGGCATCATCGGCGGCGTTCTCGTCGGCGCCGCCGTCAGCGACAATCACCACCATCGCGGCTATTATGGTCGTCCTTACTATCGCCGCTGTTATCGCTGCTGGTAAGTGTGATCCTTATCCGCGCCATGCAATGCTCCGTCGGCTCGCGCTGACGGAGCTTTCACGTCCGGGTCACAGCGGGGCCGTTAGTCTGGCGGGCTCATTTCCTGGCGGTTGACGAGCTTCACGCTTCGGTCCGGCTGGACGATGTACGTTTCGAGCACATCCTGGCCCCACTGGTTGGTGAAATGGTGCTGGAATTGCGAGCCAGGGGGTGAAAGTGTCAGCTTCATATGCGGTTGGCCGCCGTAGGTGATGCTGCCTGGAATGGGCTGCACCGTGTCCGTTGTGTTGCACGCGGCAAGCAGCGGTGCGCATATGATGAGAGCTAAGAGGGGCTTCATTGCCTTGACTTTCCGCGCACTTCCCACCTTGCGCAATCTGTCGCGCAACAAAGGCGGAAGGGCATCTATGAGTGTGGCTTCAAATCACTATATAGACATAATGACGGCGTGCTCGGCAGCAAGGCTTGCATGCAGATTTACTTCGCAGCGCCGCCGAATTTCGAAGGAGTCGCATATGTTTACGATTGCCAGATCGATAACTGCCGCTGGCTTTGGTTTTTTACTGGCGGCTGGCGCCGTCATGCCGGCGAATGCCATCACCATGCCGGCCCTGACCGTCCCTGCAACCGAACAGCCTGAGATCATCCAAGTTCGCGATCACGGCCACGGTCATGGGCATCACCACCACCATAATCGTTGGGGCAGCGGCCACCGGCTGCACGGCTCGGACAGCTATTATGACGACGATTCGGACAGCGGCGTGCTTTTCAAATCTTTCGTGACCGGCACTCTGTTTAACAGCCAGCGCTCGCAGAGCTATTACGGAAGCCATGCGCGTGACTGCGCAAGCCGCTACCGCTCGTATCGCCCCTCGGATAACACTTATCAGCCGAGCCATGGACCGAGGCAGCTGTGTCGCTGAGCGCCAACTTTTTCTGAGCAGGCCGCTACTTTTCGCTTGCGTCGGGAAACGCTAAACTCTAAACGAAACAAGCCGTTTCGGCAGGTCGGGGCGTAGCGCAGCCCGGTAGCGCACTTGACTGGGGGTCAAGGGGTCGCTGGTTCGAGTCCAGTCGCCCCGACCATTTATCTCCTTGAACTCCCAATCGAATTTTTGGAAATCAGCTACACCAGGATGTCGCCTGGCCGGTCCAGCGGCGTGCGAGGCCTTCCGACACCATCTGGTCCCCGAGCGACCGCCCTGCGCGCATGGCAATGCGCAGCTTGCCGCCATTCGGGTCGTCGCGGCGGTTGCTGCCGGAAAGCACGAAATTTCCATCGTTGAGAATGGCCTGGAGGCGAAGCTTTGCGGCCACGCCTCGCTGCTTTTCGCTGGGGCAGCGCGCGGTACCGGCATCCGGGACGTCGATATCGGCCAGCTGGATTCTGATGCCGTCCTGCCAGAAAGTATTGCCGTCAACGACGCAATTGGTCCCGGAGCCGGCGCCGCAAAGCACGAAGCGGCCGCCGGACTGGGCTCGCAAGCTGGGTATGGGCCGTTCGACCGCTATCTTGTTGACCGGCATCGCCACCGGAATGGCGGCGGGCGGCACTGGCAGGGAAGATTCGGCTCGAGGCTCGGGTGTGATCGCCGCCGTCTTTATCTGCGGCTTCGCTGCCGGCACCGGCGCGTCCCTAGCCATATGAGGCATGCCGGCAACTGCTCCGGCATGCGCCAGCATCGACGGCATATCCTTGCGATGCTGATAGGCGTAGAGGCCGGCTACCGTTGCCAGGCCGACAACGCCCCATAGCCACATCGAATTGCCCGCCTTGGACTGCGGCTTGCGCCGCGTGCGTCGTTTCGCTTTCGCCATGGTATCGTCCCTCAATTGCGAGGGGGATTATCGCCGCCATTTCTTACCGATCCGTTGGCTTTGGCGGAGATCATGAACTGCGATGGGCAAGGCTACTTCGCGGCCGCTGTCGGCGGCTTCAGTTTCACCGACATCGTCACCTGTCCATTGATGGAAAGTCTCGCGCCGCGATTGTCGAGATTGTTGACCGCGCTATTGCTCGACAGAGCACTGATCTCGCAGGCATCCGCAATGGTGTCGAGCAGGGTGGCGCAGCTGCCGGCCGCAATCTTGTAGAAGGATTTCAAGGCCTTCTCCTGCTGCTCCTCGCTGTCTCCATCCGCCACCGGATAGGAAATCGATATTCCGGACTGAACGGAAATATATCCTTCGGGCGGCTGGCGAGGATTGCGTAGCGGAAGGTTCGAGAAGTTTTGTGCGACGGCGGGCAGGGCCATCGTTGCCAGCGTCACGCCGAGAGCGGTCCGAATCAGAAATTTGGTCATCATTGTGCCTCCGTTTTTCCGCTTGTCGCATAAGCAGATAAAGGCTCGGTGATGCCATAACTTAAAATTGTACCTTCGCTCGACTTTCCGTAAAATTTGCGAATCAGAAATACTTCGCGCCGAAATGCTTCCTTGCCAACCCAATACGCAAGGCGCATAGTCCAGCCTTATCGTCGGAAGTGAAACGGGTGCCGGCGAAGTACTGCGTGCTTTTGCCCGAACGGACAACGAGACGCGCAAATGCTGGACACACCTATACATCCACGAGATCTGCCGCTGTTTTCAGACGATCTGGACCGTCTCGAGAAGGTACTGGACACCGTCTGCAAGGACCGTGGCATGAACCCTCGCAGCCTTGAGGCAGAGCGCCTCGGCGCGCTGATCATCCAGCTCTATCGCCAGGGCGTGAAGGATGACGCAAAGCTGCTCGCCCTTGCGCGGGCTTATTTCTGACACAGCTGCGGTTTTTTATGGCCGAAAATCTAATCGATTTAAGCTGATTTCACATAGCTGCAATGATGCATTGTGCCTGTTCTAAGCGGACAAGGTTCCTTATATTTGCTGCATTGCACAAAGAGATTCGATTTCTCGATATCACTGATTCTGGAAAGGAACAGTGCGCGTCAGCCAGCAGCGGGATAATACCGATCGCGGCTGACGTGGATGGAAAGGTCCATGATGAATTTTAAAGTTCCAAGCCGGCTTCGCCGCTTGCTTGTCGATTCCGTTGAGCTGCCGCGGCTCCAGTTTCCGATGACGCAGCCGCAATCTCAGCCGGCACACCGTCGTGTTTCCACACGTCCTTCCGCGCAGCGGCTGACCGAAGTTCTGTGGTTCGGCCGCAATCCCGGCAATTTGCGCATGCTCGAATATGTGCCGCCTGGTGTGAAGGGGCCGATGCCGCTCGTTGTCGTTCTGCACGGCTGCTATCAGAATGCAGAGGATTTCGATCGCGCGAGCGGCTGGACGGCACTTGCCCGTCAGCATGGGTTTGCGGTGCTTTTTGCAGAGCAAAAGGCTTCGAACAATCCCAATCTCTGTTTCAACTGGTTTCGCCCGAGCCTGGTCACGCGCGATCGCGGTGAACTCGGCTCTATCAAAGAAATGATCGATTTCAGCCGCCGTCTGCATGCGATCGACGACAGCAGGGTTTTCGTCATGGGCCTCTCGGCTGGGGGTGCTATGGCCGCCGCATTGCTCGCGACCTATCCGGAGCTGTTTGCCGCGGGTGCCATCATCGGCGGTCTGCCTTTCGGCGCTGCCCGGGACGCCATGTCGGCGCTCGACGTTATGAAGCGCGGCTCAAGCCGCCCGGCCGAAAAGTGGGGCGAGCTTGTGAGCGAAGTGTCGCCCGATGCCGCTCGCTTTCCGGTCGTTTCCATCTGGCATGGCGACGCCGACGAGGTGGTATCCTTTGCCAATGCGGAGGCCTCCGTTGCGCAATGGCTTGCCGCACGCGAGCGTCCGCGCACCAAGGGTCGGCTGCGCCTCTTCGAGGGCGGCGAACGGCGCGAGTGGCGCGACGACTACGGTCATCTGATTTTGGAACTGGTGACGCTGACCGACCTCGGGCATGGCCTGCCCGTCGGCTCGATCATTGAAGGTTGGGAACCGGCCAACGATACTGAACGCTACATCTTGCCGGCTGCGCTGTCGGCGCCTGAAGAGCTTGTCAAAAGCTGGAAGCTTGGAGCCTGAGGCAGATAAGCGAAATCGTGCAGCCGTCTTACGTCCGGAATTGCTAGAAACAAAGAGGTCAAGCGGTTCGGAGCCTGCCCAAAAAGCTGATCCGCTCTGGAGGTCGCAACCCTGCCTCAGCCCTCAATCGTCATTGGTGGCATTCAGGTTCTCAGGCCGAATGCCATCATCGTCGGACCAGTGCTTGAAGCGAATGCCGGGGCCACCCGGGCCGTCGCTGCCACCAGCGAGGAAAATCACGCCATGGTTCTCGAGGACGGAGCGGATTGCCGCAAGCGCTCTCATGTCCGCCGAACTGCCCTCTGTTTCCAAGGCTTCGATCGTCGAAGCCGGTAGTTTACTCTCACTGGCAAGCGTCTCCACCGTCAGTCCGAGCATGGCGCGCGCGCCGCGCAATTGTGCTGAAGTAATCATGAGTTAAGTCTATCGCATCGACTCGAAAAGCGGAACCGATTTCGCACGAAAATCCGATGCGAGTTTAGAGGGCCGACGCGCTTTTCCTCCGGCCTTTGATTGCATCGCTGAAGTGGGAACTTGCCAGTTCCAGCGGGGCGGGGAAGGGGTGGCCGAGCAGGTCGTAATAGATCTTCTCGGTCGCATGGGCCATGCCGGCAAGCGTATAGCCATCCTTGCAGCGACGAGCTTCAGCGGTGAAACTTGCAAGCCGTGTCGGGTCGGCAAGCCTCGCCATTGCGGCCGCCAATGCTTCAGGATCATCGCTGTTTGGCACGATATAACCGTTTCTGCCATGTTCCAGCACCGTGCGCGCGCCCCCGACATCGGCGAGCAGCAGCGGCTTGCCTGCGGCAGCCGCTTCCAGCATCACATAGGACATGGCTTCATAGCGGCTGGGCATGACGACGACATCGACGGCGTCTATGGCGGTTACACCACGCACGCTGCCATCGATGCGGGCACGATCTTCAAGCCCGGCTGCCCTGATCATCTCTCTTGTTGTATCGGCGAGCTCGCCGATCCCGATCATCAGCAGATGCGCTTGCGGCAAGTGGGGTGCTATCCGCGCAAAAGCTTCGACTAGGCGCTCCGGCGCCTTCTGTCGCGTCATCCGTCCGACAAAGCCGAAGAGCAGGGCGTCCTGTGGAATGCCATAGCGTCTGCGGATGGCCGTCCGCTGGCTGATGGGCCGCGCGTTTACGCCGTTGACGACGACGCGCAGTCGTTTTTCCGGGATGCCGAGCGACAGGGCATGATCATATTCGTCCTGGGAAACGCAGATCAGCCGGTCCGTCAAAAAAGTCCCGAGAAGACGCTCGATGCCGCCATAGATCAGGCGGCCTTTCGAACCCAGCGTCGGGTCCATGGTGCGAAAGGCATGCGGTGTGTAAAGAACAGGCACATGCCGCCCCGGCAGCCGCAAGCGCGTGAGAGCGCCGGCCTTGGAGCTGTGACCGTGGATCAGATCGAACGGCCCGTGAATGGCGGCGAGCTTGCGGAGCTGCCACCATGCCGTCAGGTCCCAGGGGCCGGGAGCTCGCCGCATGGCAAGCGGAATGACATTGTCCAGGCCCATATTTTCCAGCTCAGCGACGAAGGCGGGCTCGGCACGCACCGGGGAATAGATGGCGGTCACGAAATGGCCGCGATGCTGCATAGCCCGGCACAGATCGAGAAAATGTCGTCCGGAGCCGCCGCCGCTCGGTTCGAGAACCTGCAGCAACGACAGGCGTTTGACGTTGGTGCGAATGTTCACCGCGCAGCTTCCCTTCTGCTCAAGTCACGCTGATATTTCTGTTCCAGGGCGCCGCAGCCCCAGACGATGCCGATCAGCATGTAAAGATGGCGCCAATGGTCGGTATCGATGACGTTGCCGATGCCGACATGGCCGAGAATGACGATCCAGGCGATCATCAGGTAGGGCTGCCAGGGACGCTCCCTCAGCAGGTTGCGGAAGCCGATATAGATGGTCCAGCAGATCATGCTGACCCAGCAAAAGAAGCCGAGCCAGCCATAGGTCGTCAGCGTCTTCAGCCAAGTATTGTGCTCGTCTTCTTCGAACATCTGGCCGAAAACCAGCGGCCCTATGCCGAACGGCCGCTCCATCGACAGAGAGAAGCCCAGACTATGGCGCTCGAAGCGGCCGAGATGTCCGCCGTCATATTCCTGCACCAGCTGCAGGCGCGTGGAAAACAGGTCGCTGACCTGCGGAAACTGCAGCGCAATGACGAGCAGGACGACCATGAGGATGATCGCCGTCAGCGACATCACCAGGATGCGCAGCCGGAACTTGTTGCTGCGGTGCTTCAACAGCATGCAGAAGATCAGCATCGCCGAGGAGAAGGCAAACAGAGCCCAGGCTGCGCGCGAGAAGGACAGGAAGATGCCGAAGGCCAGGACGAGAAGGCATGCCGCCTTGATGGGAGCCTTTTTCAAATCGCCGATCAAAAGGCCGTGGACCAGATAAAGACTGGGCGCTGCCAGATAGGGCCCAAAGACATTCGGATCCTGGAAGGCGCCCTTGGCACGATCATAGAGGGTGAAGATGTCGAAGCCCGGAACGGCATGAAAATAGCCGAGGATACCGAGGCTGGCAGTGATCAGCGCCGCCACCACCCATGTATTGAAAATCAGCTTCAGCCGTCGTTCGCTATCTTCAATGATGGCCGCGTAGAAGATTGAGCTCAACGCGAGGAAGGTGGAAACGGCAATGTAGATGGGGCCACCGAGATGGTTACCGGCGGCGAGGTCATGCATCTGCGTGATCGAGAGCATCCCGCCGACATTGAACGTCAGGAACAAGGCCAGAAGCGGCGCGACGCTGCGCGAGATTTTCAACCCGAGAATGAACCATGCGCCGATCAAAAAGGCGAGCCACAGCTCGTAGGGCGCGGGCTCCGCGATGACGAAGCCCGACAGGAATACGCCCACAGCGACGCTCGCCGTGCCTATCAGTCGCAATGCAACAAGCTGCGGCTGCGCGACGCGGGGTGATGGCAGGTCGATCGCGCTCAATATGCATTTTCCGTATTGAGCAGACGGAATGGCGTCAGGAACAGGATTTTCAGATCGAACAGCAGCGACCAGTTCTCGATATAATAGAGATCGTAGGCCGTACGGAACTTGATCTTGTCGTCGCTGTCGATCTCGCCACGCCAGCCGTTGATCTGCGCCCAGCCGGTCACGCCCGGCTTTACGCGATGGCGCGCGAAGTAACCTTCGACCACGTCGGCATAGGTGCGGTTATGGCTGGCGGCAAGCACGGCATGCGGCCGCGGGCCGACGAGCGAGAGGCTTCCGAGCAGCACGTTGAAGAGCTGCGGCAACTCGTCGATCGACGTCTTGCGGATGAAGCGGCCGACGGGGGTCACGCGCGGGTCGTTCTTGGTCACGGCATTGCGAGCCGACGGATCGCTCATATGCGTGTACATCGAGCGGAACTTGAACACGTTGATGATCTCGTTGTTGAACCCGTGGCGCTTCTGCATGAAGAACACCGGTCCCCTCGAGGTCGCCTTCACGGCAATCGCAGCCCCCAGCATGATCGGCCAGACAAGGGCGAGCGCGACCACGCTGAAGAAGATGTCGAAGATGCGCTTGGCAACGCCATCCCAGTCCCGGATCGGCTTGTTGAAAATGTCGAGCATCGGCACGGCGCCGACATGCGAATAGGCGCGGGGGCGGAAGCGCAGCTTGTTGGCATGCGCCGCCAGTCTGATGTCGACGGGCAGCACCCAAAGCATTTTCAGCAATTGCAGAATGCGGTCTTCGGCGCTGATTGGCAGCGCGATGATCAGCATGTCGATGCGCACGAGCCGCGCGAACTCGACCAATTCCGCTACCGTGCCGAGTTTTGGATAGCCGGCCACCATAATGGGAGAACGCTTTTCGCCACGATCGTCGAAGATGCCGCAGATACGGATATCGTTGTCCGGCTGATGTTCGAGGGCGCGAATGAGTTCCTTTGCCGGTTCGCCGCCGCCGACGATGACGGCGCGCCGCTCCATGACGCCGTTGCGGGCCCAGTGGCGAATGCCATAAGCGAAGAGCAGGCGTGCCACGAGAAGGAAGCCTGCGCCGGCTGCGAACCACAGACCGAGGAGGGGGAGAGAATAGATATTATTGATGTCGAATGGGATCAGGGCGATGACCATGACCGCAAAGGCCGCCGCCCAAGCCCCGAGAATCCTGTGCAGGTAATGGTGGGGCGAGCGCAGAACCGGGATCTGATAGGCATCCGCAATCTGCAGGAAGGCAATGGCGAGGCCGCAGAGTGCGAGCGTCACCACGCCCTTCGACAGGAAGGGATGATTGTCCGATGTGCCAAAAAGGAGAATTGCAAGCCCGAATGCGAGCAGCGATAGAAATTCGAACAACCGGTATTGTCCGACGATGATGGACGGGGACTGGTTGGTTTCGCGAAACTGTTCGGCGATTTGGCGCGCATAGATATTCATTCCGCCGGGACGATCGCCCGGCGTTTCGGCGGCACCGCGCGTGCGGATTTCCGAAACCTGCTTGCGAAGATTGTCCAAGTTGAGCTGCTCGGACTTTTCGGTAGTGTTCATGACAGCTTATCCGATCGTTATCGGACAAGGCCTACCAGATATCAGCTAAGAAACACTTACAACACTTAGCTGTATTCTAACCGTCGCTATCCAGGCCAAGTATATTTTGATACAGGTGCAAAGTATCCCGTGCCATGGCTGAGGCGGAAAAAATCGATCGGATCGTCCCGATATCGGGCATGTTGCGAGCGCCCCATAGCGGTTCTGTGATCGCTTCAGCCATGATGCGTGAGAGGTCGTCGGCATCTTCCGGTTTGGCGAGTGCGGGACTGTTATCGCCAAGCGCTTCCGCAACGCCGCCGACCCGCGACGCAATCACGGTCTTCCCGGCTGCGAGTGCTTCCAGAACGATATAAGGCATGGCTTCGGCGCGCGAGGGAACCACGACATTCTGGGACACCGCAAAGGCTTCCTGCACGCGCATGGCCGGCAGCATTCCAATCCGGTGACCAAGCCCCCGCTCGACCATCATCCGGTGATATTTGTCTCTGTCCGGCCCGTCGCCGATCATCAGAGCGGAAAGCGGCCTGCCGATCCGCCGTTCCGTTTTCGCAAAGGCGTCAACGAATAGATCGGGACCTTTGAGGTCCCGCAGCATGCCGATATAGACGAAGTGCACGGAGTCCGATCGTGTCGGTATGATGCGGAAATCTCTTTCGCTGATGCCGTTATAGATCATAACCGAGCGGGTGCGCGGTTTGCCGATCTTTGCTTCATAGGTGCGGCGTTCGAAATCGCAAATGAAGATTAGCCCGTCGGTCAAAAATTCCAGCATCCGTTCCAGACTATGGACAAGTACGCCCTGGAAGGAGCGACGGGAAAAATGCAGGCTTCCGCCATGCGCGGTGTAAAGGCGGGCTACGCGATACCTGTTGACCCGCAGGATCGAGCCGAGAACGCGCGCAAGCAGGCCGCCCTTGGCGCCGTGCCCGTGCAGCACATCTGGCCGCAAACTCTTGATTTCCTTGTAGCTGCTCCAAAGTGTCGTGGCATCCGTAAGGGTAATTTGCCGCCGGATCGGCAGGCGAACGATGCCGAGAGCGAGGAAGGGTGCTATGTCGTCGAACAGGCGATCCTCGTGCTCGCCGCCCGTCAAGCTGTCGCAAAGTATGCCGACCTCGTGCCCCGCCTTGCTCTGTTCCTCCGCCAGATCCCGGACATGGCGGAAGACCCCGCCGACCGGCGACCTAAAGCAATGAAGGATTCGAAGCGGTCGGGTCATGAGCGGTCGCGGTTAGAACAACCGCTCTCTGACATAGATGGTGTCGCCCGCTAGCACCGGATCGGAAATGCCGACCCGTCCAGTCATGACATGACCGTTGATCTTGCGGGTGACATCCGCGTTGGATTGGTTGGCCCGGCTGGTGAACCCGCCTGCGACCGCGATGGCATTCTGGATGGTCATGCCCGGCACATAGGAATATTGGCCCGGCTGGCCGACTTCACCCATGATGTAGACGGAGCGATAGCGGTCGATGTCGATGGTGACGTCGGGATCGCGAATATACCCCTGGCGAAGTTTCTGCGCGATCTGGCCGGAGAGCTGCTGCAGCGTGCGACCGCGGGCAGCGACCTGGCCGATCAGCGGGAAGGCGATATAGCCGGCTTGGTCAACAGTATAGGTGTTGGTCAAGCCGGCTTGGTCGAACACGGTCACGCGCAACCGGTCGCCGCTATCAAGGGTATAGGGCTGGATCGTGGCCTCGTTGAAGGCCTTGGGAGCCGGTTGATAGGTGTTGCAGCCGGTGAGCGCGGCGCTCACGGCAGCCATGCCGAGGGCAAGGACAATCTTTGGCTTTGCGAAGGGCATTTCGCGCTCATTAGAAAGGGAAGGACACTGCTGTCGTTATCGATCCGTTAGGGTTAACGGTCGGTAAAGAGCAAATGAAAATCCGGGAAAAAATTAGCGACATCAAAAATAACGCTGGCGAAATACTATTAACGCTTGGGTTACTATAGTCGTTTACGATTAATTCCGGCTTTCTATTACGGAGTTTTGCATATGTCCGGTGTCAACAGCACCCAGCAGGATGTGGACATCGATCTCGCTCAGCTCTTTCGCGCTGTGTGGCAGCGGCGGGTGCGTGTCATCGCCATCACGCTGGCAGGCGCGTGCGCGGCATTTGCCATTGCCAAGGTCATGGCGCCGGAATATCGCAGCGAGGCCCGCATCCTCATCGAGCAGCGTGCGCCGGCCTTCGCAACGACGACGTCTGGCAATGATGCCGGCGCCGGACCTCTGCTGGACGAGCTGAACATTGCCAGCCAGGTGCAGATCCTGCAGTCGGCAGATCTGGTGAAACAGGTCATCACCAATCTCAAGCTCTACGATCGGCCGGAATTCGCCGCCGGCAACAATAGTTCCGCGATCTCGGATATCCTGATCAAGCTGCATCTGAGACAGCCGGCGGCAGATAAGGCACCGGAAGAACGGATGCTGGACGCCTTCACCAGTCGCCTGCAGGTCTATCAGATCAACAGCTCGCGCGTGATCGGTATCAGCTTCACGTCCCGCAATCCGGATCTTGCCGCCAGCGTGCCGAATGCCATGGCGCAGGTCTATTTGTCGATGCAGAGCGGAGCCAAGCTCGATTCCAACAGCGAGGCGACCCGCTGGCTGGAGCCGGAGATCGCCAAGCTGCGCGACAAGGTCAGCGAGGCCGAAAAGAAGGTTGCCGATTATCGTTCCGCCAACGGGCTTCTGCAGACCAGCCAGAACAGCAATTTCGCCACGCAGCAGCTTGCAGATATTTCGACGCAGCTGGCGCAGGTGCGCGGCGACAGGGCCAATGCTGAGGCGAGGGCGCAGGCGGTGCGCAGTGCGCTGTCCAGCGGCCGCTCCACGGATACGCTTGCCGATGTCGCGGGATCGCAGGCAATTCAGCGGCTGAAGGCGACCCAGTCGAATCTGGAGTCGCAGATCTCCGATCTCTCCACGACGCTAATGGATGGACATCCGCGACTGAAGAGCCTGCGGGCGCAGCTCGCCGATATCCGTCAGCAGATCGAGCGCGAGACGCAGAGGATTCTGGCAAGCATCGAGAATGAAGCGAAGGTGGCGCAACTGCGCGAGCAGCAGCTCCTCGCCCAATCCAACACGCTGAAGGCCGACAGCGCCCGGGCAGGGGAGGACGAAGTCGGCCTCAACGCGCTGGAACGTGAAGCTACGGCCGAGCGGCAATTGCTCGAGACCTATCTCGCCCGTTATCGTGAGGCGGCCTCTCGCGTCGACAAGAATTCCAGCCCTGCCGATGCGCGCATCGTTTCCACGGCGGTTGAGCCGGTCGATCCCTCTTTCCCCAAGGTCGGCCCGATCGTCGTCGTCGCAACTCTTGCCACCTTTCTCCTGACGGCCATCGTCATCATGCTTTCGGAGCTGTTCAGCGGCCGCGCGTTGCGGCCTGTCGGTTCTGCCCGCAAAGAAGATGCCGCCGTGCTGGAGATAGCGAAGCGTGCTCAAACCGTCCCCGCGTCGGCTCCGGTTCGGCCAGTCACGCCAGCAAGCAGTGTCGAGGCGCCCACAAGCATGCTCTCGGTCCCAGCAGAAGAGATCCCGGTTCAGGTCGCGAACACCGCAGTTGCTCCGGAGGCAGCAATTGCCTTGGGTGCCGCAATCGCTCCGGACCATGAACCCAGGCAGGCTGGTCACGCAGCGGAGGAAGAGGAGGATTTCTCCATCCAATCCGTCGCCGACTATCTGATCGACAGCGGCTCGCGACTTGCTATCGCGATATCTCCAACCGGTGACAATGGTTCGACAGCGACCGTGATGCTGGCGCGGACCATCGCCGATGCAGGCTGCCGCATCGTGCTGGTCGACATGACCGGCACAGGATGCCCCTCGAAGCTGATGGCCGAGCACGACGAACTTCCCGGTGTAACCGATCTGCTATGCAGCGAAGCGGCCTTTGGCGATACGATCCATCCGGATCGCCTGTCGGATGCCCATATCGTGCCCCAGGGCATGAGCGATCTTGCGCGCGCCATGCGGGGTGCCGACCGCCTGTCACTGATCCTCGATGCCCTGAACTCGGCCTATGACATCGTTCTGGTGGAATGCGGGGCGGCCGAGGTCTCCGGCGTCGCGCGGCTGACGCGCAGCAAGGAGACGGAAATCGTCCTCTCCATGCCGGAGCCGGATGAAAGCCAGTTCATTGCAGCCATGACGGAATTCCAAAAGGCCGGCTACGAACACATCATCCTGATGTCCGGCTGGCGCGAGGAGCACGATCCGGATACGCGTCGGGACGCCGCCTGATCAATCTGTGTCACCGCCATCAGCCGCTGGCGCGCCAGCTGCATGTCTCGCCCGCAGCCGCTGGATAAGGGAATAGAGCCTTCTATTGGACTTGATCGCCACTTTCGTTCGCGTCATGCTCCGGCTCGCCATTGCCGCAAGGCGTCCCACGCCTGAGACCGGCAGGAAAAGATCATGCTGCACAGTTTCCATTGGGCACCAGGAACGCTTGTAGGTCTGGTCGCCGATGCCGAAGTCGAAGAGGGCGACGCCTTCGCGATGCAGCCGCTCGATCATCAGCCAGAACAGCAATTCGCCGGGGCTTGCGTCAGCAACCACAGCCTCGTCGATGGAAGCAAACTGGCAGATGACGTGGTCCCCCTTGCGGGAGAGGGCGGCGATGGCTGGAATATGGCCCTCATGCTCGCCTTTGAGCCGGAGCGCATGCATCTGAAGTGTCGCGCCGATGCCATCGCTGTGGCGTCGGTGTAACATGGCGTGCAGCGCGGCCTTGATCCGGGCATCCTTGAACGCGTCAGGCAAGCCGGCATCCTTGAAGCGGGTCGCCTTCTGTCGGAAGAAAAGATCGAGAAGCGCATCTTGCTGGTCGGGACCGGCAATCAGATATTCATAACCGCCTCTTGCGTCGAGAAGCCGGCTCTGATGCTTGAACTTCTTGCGCCGACGCTTGGCATTCACCTGCTTCAGGCTTGCTTCGAAACTGTCGAGGAAGGGCAGCTGAAAAGCACGGTTCTGGTTTTCGATCATCGTCAGCGAAGCGAGGGGGCTTTTGCGACCGCGCCATTCGAGCGGGATATTGCGCAGGATGACAACATCCGCCTTGCCGCGCAAAGCCGCGGATATGGCGTTCACCTGAACGGAGGTCAGTGGACCGTCCGCCAGAAACAGGGCTGAAAACAGACCGGTATTAATATTGTTGTGGTGGCCTCCGATGAACTCGGCCCGTCTTATCCCGTGACTGCGGATGATCTCGAGCGGCAGGATGAAGGCGACATGATTTCCGATGGAGCCCCTGACGATGGCGAGAGGGCGTTTGAAGTTCTCCGCCCATGCTGCACACCAGTCATAGCTCTGATGCAGCGAGTTAAGGTCGTCCTGTTCCAGCGCGCGCCATTCGGCTTCAAGCGGTGCTATACTGTCTAAGATGTCGACCTGCAGATGAACGGTGGGCGCAGGCTCCATCTCGATCGACGCAATCTGCTCACCGGCTGCGGCGGTGATGCTGGCGATATCTCGCGTCTGGGTCTGCATCCGATCTTCTCCGCTCCGGCGGTATTCGGACGCAGTCTGGCGGCCAACGGCTTATTTTTGGCTTAATATGAGACATTCGCGCGGGATAAGGCACGGATCAAGGTTAGCCTAATGTAAATCGCGTCGGGGCGAGCGCTATTGCGGGCGTGGCCCGGCCATCCACTTGATGATGCCCATTGCCGGCAGCACCCAGATGATGCCGCTGAGAAAGAAATACAGGAAATGTACCCAGCCGGGTTGATCTGCGAGCGTTCGCACTGCAACGATCATGGCGACGATCGCATAGATTGCAACCAGCAGCACGAGCAAGATCATGCCAATGAATTTGCGCAGGCGAAGGGGCACGGGGTTTTCTCCTCATTATGACAACATGCCGCGACGGCATGCCGCAAACTCCCGGGACTTGTTTTGCACGCCCCTATCGGGCAAATCAACAGCCTGATCGAAGGGAGAAGCCATGGCTGCCACTAATTTCACGACCGAACAGGCAATTTTGAAGGAAGTGGCCCGTCAGGACCGCAATCGCCGCGCCATCCGCATCTGGCTCGCCTGCGTGCTTCTGGTTCTCTTCGCTCTCGTGCTGGTGGGTGGTGCGACGCGCCTCACCAATTCCGGCCTGTCGATCACGCAATGGCAGCCGATCCACGGTGTCATCCCGCCGCTGAATGCGCAGGAATGGCAAGACGAATTCGATCTCTACAAGCGTATTCCGCAATTCCAGATCCTGAACAAGGATATGACGGTCGAGGAGTTCAAGAGCATCTTTTGGTGGGAGTGGGCGCATCGCCTGCTGGCGCGCACCATCGGCGTCATTTTCGGCCTGCCGCTGCTGTTCTTCGTCCTGACCGGCCGCGTCGAGCGCAAGCTCTGGCTGCCGCTTGCCGGCATTTTCGTGCTCGGTGGCCTTCAAGGTGCGATCGGCTGGTGGATGGTCTCCTCGGGGCTGGAAGCACGCACCGACGTCAGCCAGTACCGGCTTGCCACCCATCTCGTCACCGCCTGTCTGATCTTTGCCGCCTGCATGTGGTTCATGCGCGCCCTGTCGCCGCATTCGAACGAGCCGCCGCCAACTCGCCATTCGGCAAAGCTCGCCAGTTTGATCGCCTTCATGGCCTTGTTTCAGATCTATCTTGGCGCGCTCGTCGCCGGTCTCGATGCAGGCCTCAGCTACAATACCTGGCCGCTGATGGATGGAGCCGTCGTGCCCAGCGATCTCTTCATACAGTCACCGGGCTGGATCAATTTCTTCGAGAATCCGAAGATGGTCCAGTTCGTTCACCGTCTCGGTGCCTATGCGCTCTTCGCCATCGTCGCCATCAATATGATCATCTCGCTGCGCGCCGCGGCGCAAACGACGCATGCGCGCCGGTCCGTCGTTCTCTTCGTGCTTGTGCTGATCCAGGCGATCCTTGGTATTTCGACGCTGCTGCTGCATGTGCCGCTGGATTTGGCCCTGGCGCATCAGGCCGGCGCCCTGATCGTCTTCGGCTTCGCGATTGCCAACTGGCGCGGTTTCTATGGTGAACTGCCGCGCCAGACATCGATCGTCGTGAGAGATTGAGGCGCTTTGCGCCTCAAATCCCTTTAGCGTGCGGAAGCGACACTTGCTGCCGAAGACATCCGCGAGACGACTTTCAGCCGCTTGATTTCGCCACGCCGGAAGGCGGCGAGGAAGCGATTGTAATCCTTGAAAACCACGCAGCCGTTCGATTCGGCACGGCCGCCTCTGAGCATGTATGTGTGAGCCAGCAGGCCGTCGCGGCCGTAGACGCGAGCGCCGCCTGAGGGCGTCAGGCGCAGCGCCTGCACGCCATGAAACAGGCTCTCCCGGTAGGTCAGGTTATAAGTTTCCGGTGGCGTCGGGCCGGTGTTTTTGCGATCGACATATCGGGGATTGTCACGCATGTGGCCGAGGCCGGAATGGGCTTCGAGGCGCTCGCCGCTCGGCAGGTAAACAGTCTTCGCCTCGATGTCGTAGATCGCCGTGCCTGGTCCGGGGCTGATGGCGGCAAACGGATTAATGAAGGGCTTCGCCTTGCGAACGGAACTGTCATCCGGATCGGCATAGGCCATCATGCGTGATGGCGGCTGTGCGGTCGTTTCGCTTCCCGTTGCCCTGGCGATGGCGCTTGTGGCGCTGGCCCGTTGCACGGGCGTTTCGCGGGCAGGGCGCGTCATGGGAATGACGTTCAGCACGGCTTCCGCCACTGCAATGTCGGCGTCTTTCGCAGGCACCGGCTTTGCTTCCGCTATGGCGGGCAGGCTGACCTCAGGAGCCGCGGAAGCAACCGCCGCCGGCTCCTCCGTGGTTTTCAGCGGGCCTGCGGCCGGCATCAGGGCGGCTGCATATTTTGCCGGACTCAGCGATTGCACTGCGGTAGCGAAATTGATCGCGATCACCTTGCGCAGATGGTCAATCGTCTCAGGCGAAGCCGCGGCTACTTCGAGACGGCCGCTCTTGATGCTGGCGGCCGCAATCTGAGCCTGCTTCATATCCGACGTCTGCTGTGCGAGTGCGTATGCGAGTTGCGCACGAACCGCATCCGTCCTGCCAGCTTTCGTTTGAACCTCTGCAGCCGCGACGTTGCCGAAGCGGCTTTGCCCATGCAGCGAAGTGGTCTGGCTCGCATAGCGGGCAGGGTGGGCCACGTGGCTTTGCGGAACGATGAAGGCCGATGCTCGCGGCGCCAGGAAGCTGTCGGTCGATGTCGCCGCGCCGGGAAGCGACAGCACCATCGATTGCGTCGTCATCAGCGTCGCAGTGACCCAGGCGAACGCCGCGACTGCGACGCCGGTGGCTAGGGTGCCGGGACGGATGCTGAGGGATTTTTTCGATCGCGAGGCGTAGCCGGAGCGCGAATTGAAGTTACCGAACGTTTCGGTCACGAACGCCATGATACTCGTTATCCAACCTACACAGACACTGAACCGGCTCAAGAACGCACACGTGCCCTAACGCGAAAATCGCGTTCGGTCGCCAACTTGCCGGCTGTCTGGAAGCATGCCGAATTATGGTAACCAATTCCTTTACGATGGCTCATTCTTGGATATTCATTGAAAAAAGGGATAGTTTTAACGCCCCACCTATTCGGGCAAGCAAAGCCGTTAAAGAGCAAATCCGGCCGACAATTGGTCGCAAGCCCAACGGTTGTTCACTTTTCCGTGTAGGTTCCGCTAATTTAGGGCAACGGCAAAAATAAGGCCGAATACGGCAGCGGAGCCTAAATTGCGCAAAACTGTTTTTGACGTGAAAAGGCCCGGCCTGAATAAACAGGCCGGGCCTATCGAATTTCAATCCGCGTTGGACTGAGCTACGCGCTCAGCATCAGATCCATGTTCTGTACGGCTGCACCCGATGCGCCCTTGCCGAGATTGTCGAGCAGGGCAACGAGATTGACCTGCGCTCCGCCCGGCGTGCCGAAGACGAAGAGCTTCATCGTGTCCTTGCCGGCGAGCTCGACGGCGTTGACGCGGGGCAGGGCGCGGCTCTCATCGAGCGAAACGACCTGAACGATATCCTGACCGGCATAATGCTCGACGAGCGCGGCATGAATGCTCTCCAGCGTCGCGCCTTCTGCGAGATCGCCGAGATGCAGCGGCACCTGCACGATCATGCCCTGCGGGAAGCGGCCGACGGAGGGGGAGAAGATCGGCGCGCGCTCCAGCAGGCCGTGCGTCGTCATCTCGGGCACATGCTTGTGGGTCAGCGGCAGGCCGTAGAGGAAATGCGGCGCGGTGATCGCATCCGGATGGTCCGGATTTTCCATCTGGGCGATCATCTGCTTGCCGCCGCCGGTGTAGCCGGACACTGCATTCACCGTCACGGGATAGTCCGTCGGAAGGATGCCGGCGGCGCGTAGCGGCCGGATGACGCCGATCGCACCCGTCGGGTAGCAGCCGGGATTGGCGACGAAACGTGCTGCCTTGATCTTGTTGCCCTGGTTGCTGTCCATCTCGGCAAAGCCATAGGCCCAGTCTGGATGGATGCGGAAGGCCGTCGAGGTGTCGATGACGCGGACATTGTTGTTGCCCGCCACCATCTTCACCGCTTCCTTCGACGCGTCGTCGGGCAGGCAGAGGATGGCGATGTCGGCGCTGTTCAGCATGTCTTCGCGCATGGCGGCATTGCGGCGTTCGGCTTCGGGAATGGACAGCAGCTCGACATCGCGGCGGTCGGCCATGCGCGTGCGGATCTGCAAGCCCGTGGTTCCGTGTTCGCCATCGATGAAGATTTTCGGTGCCATCTTATTCCTGCTCTTTCAATAGGTTGAGAATGTTTCCGGACTCAATTTGCCATGCAGTTGATTCAATTTCATAACGGCCGCTTCGGGAGCGGCAGGGCGACTTTCGAAAACCGTCGCGCCTCTCCCGAAATCATGTCTCAGCGACCGCTTGCACGTTGTTCGGCGTGGAGACCGAGCATATACATCGCCACGGTCGCTCCCGCAATGGCGGTGATGTCGGCGTGGTCGTAAGCAGGCGACACTTCGACGACATCGGCACCCCTGATGTCGAGCTGATGCAGGCGCTGCAGCACCGATAGGATCTTGGCGCTGGAAGGGCCTCCGGCGACCGGCGTTCCCGTGCCCGGAGCAAACGCCGGATCGAGGCAATCTATATCGAAGGTCAGATAAGTCGGCGCGCCCTTGGTATGCGAGATAATCGTCGAAGCGATGTCGCCGGCGCTCATATCCTCAACCTGATGGCCATGGAGGAGCTGGATACCAAAATCGTCGGGCGCATGTGTGCGGATGCCGATCTGGATGGAGCGGTCGGGATCGATCAGCCCGTCGCGTACGGCGCGCGCGACGAAGGAGCCATGGTCGATACGCCTGCCGTCATCGAACCAGGTATCCTGATGGGCATCGAATTGTACCAACGCCAGTGGCCCGTGCTTGGCGGCATGAGCCTTCAACAGCGGCCACGTGACGAAGTGATCGCCGCCGAGCGTCAGCAGGAAGGCACCGCTGTCGAGGATCGCCGTCGCCTGCTTTTCAATTGCAGCGGGCGTATCCTGATGATTGCCGTAGTCGAGTAGGCAATCGCCATAGTCGATGACGGCCATTTCGGCGAAGAGATCGCGGTTGAATGGATATTGCGGATCGTTGTCGAAGATCGCGGAGGCACGCCTGATCGCCTGCGGCCCGAAGCGCGTTCCCGGCCGGTTCGAGGTGGCCGCATCGAAGGGGATGCCCCAGACCACGGCGTCGGCGCCTTCGAGCGATTTGGTGAAGCGGCGGCGCATGAAGGAGAGCGCGCCGGCAAAGGTCGGATCGCTGGCAGCCGAGGTCAGACTTGCCGCGGTGAAGGCATGGTCAATCGATGTGCTCGGCAAGGGCCTCTCCTTTACTTGCATGAAAGTTGTAGGCCCGTTCTATCCTGCCTACGCGCACCTTGTATTCTTCGTACCAGCGCTCGCGGCCGAGTTTCTGCGCGGCCAGATGCGACACGACGTTCTTCCAGGCGAGGATGCTTTCCTCGTCACGCCAGAAGGAGTTGGTGATGCCGAAGCCGCCAGGCTCCCTGACACTCTCAATCCCAAGAAAGCCGTCCTGTGCCTTTGCCAGTTCTTCCATGCGGTCGCCCATAGAACCATAGCCGTTGTCGCCTTCGGTGCGGAGCGACGCGAATGTGACGATGTAATAGGGCGGCTCGGGAGTGGCGGCGAAACGCGATGAAGTACTCTTGCTCATGGTGTTTCTCCGGAGAGCGGTCAAATCTCGAAATTCGGGCTGGAATCGTAAACTAAGATCCGACGACTATTTGCCCGATCGAGCGGTGCATTGATACGCCTTTTTCACGCAGGCGATCTGCGGCGTCGAGCAATTTGCCTGTCCATCGGTCACGACACAATAGGAGCAGCTGTCGTTGAACTCGCGACAGTCCGCGTTTGCCTGGAGAAAATCCTTCATGCTTTGCATGTCCACGACCCTGTCGGCTGGGGGAGTTGGCTGGGCATCGTCGCATAGAGCCGGTGATGCTAGGCCGATCAAGAATGGAAGCGAAAAGATGAGGCTGCGCATTGAACTCCCCAGATGCTTGTAGGGGGACTCTGCCATAAAAAGCATTTCCTGCCTTGGCAAATCTGCATCATTTCAATGCTGCAAAGAAAAAGGCCGGGGAAACCCCGGCCTTTCCAATAATCCGATCTCGGATAAGCGATTAACGCTTGGAGAACTGGAAGGAACGACGTGCCTTTGCACGGCCGTACTTCTTACGTTCGACGACGCGGCTGTCGCGGGTCAGGAAGCCACCCTTCTTCAGCACCGAGCGCAGGCCCGGCTCGAAGTAGGTGATCGCCTTGGACAGGCCGTGACGAACGGCACCGGCCTGGCCGGAGAGGCCGCCGCCGGCAACGGTTGCGATGATGTCGAACTGGCCGTCACGGGCAGCTGCGACGATCGGCTGACGCAGGATCATCTGCAGAACCGGACGGGCGAAGTAAGCCGTGTAGTCCTTGCCGTTGACGATGATCTTGCCGGAGCCGGCCTTGACCCAAACGCGGGCGACGGCGTCCTTGCGCTTGCCGGTCGCGTAGGAGCGGCCGAGCGAGTCAACCTTGCGGACGTGAACCGGAGCAGCAGCTGCTTCCGAAGTCGTGCCGAGGTCCTTCAGGGAGGAGAGGTCAGCCATTATCAGGCGCTCCTTACGTTCTTCTTGTTCAGCTTGGCGACGTCGAGGACGACCGGCTGCTGAGCTTCGTGGGGATGGTTGGAGCCGGCGTAGACGCGCAGGTTCTTCATCTGGCGACGGCCGAGCGGGCCGCGGGGAACCATGCGCTCGACGGCCTTCTCAACGACGCGCTCCGGGAAGCGACCTTCGATGATCTGACGAGCCGTACGCTCCTTGATGCCGCCGGCATAACCGGTGTGCCAGTAGTAAACCTTGTCTTCGTACTTCTTGCCGGTGAAGACGACTTTGTCGGCATTGATGACGATGACGTTGTCGCCGTCGTCGACGTGCGGCGTGAAGGTAGCCTTATGCTTGCCGCGCAGACGCATTGCGATGATAGAAGCGAGACGGCCAACGACAAGCCCTTCGGCGTCGATGAGAACCCACTTCTTCTCCACCTCTGCAGGCTTCTGGGAGAAGGTTGCCATGTTGCATACTCTCTTTTAGGACCCTTGGCCCGAAGGCGTCTGGGCGTTTCTTGTTGCTTGATTTGGCTCGCATGGATGCGCGCCAAAAAGAAAGCAGCCCGGAAAGGCTGCGATCTGAGGCGGCTTATAGATCGATTAAGAGCCAGGGTCAATATCGCCTGATTGGTAGGCTGTAAAAATTATAAAGTAAAATCAATGAGTTATATATGTGGTAAAATAAAACCACATAATTTGTCGTCAGCCCAGCCGCAAAACCAGCACTCCGCCAGCAATAATGGCGCCGGCAATATAGCGCCAGATGCTGGACCGTTCCTTCAAAATGACGACGGATATCACCAAAGCGAAGAGGATCGAAGTCTCGCGCAAGGCGGCGACCATGGCGACCGGCGCCTTCGTCATCGCCCACAATGCCAACCCGTAGGAAGCGATCGAGCCGCCTCCGCCAATAAGCCCGCGCCACCAATTATAGCGGACGTGGGCGGCGACGGCATTGAGGCCGCGTTGCGATATTGCCCAGGCGAATAGGAGGATGGGCGGCAGGAGCGCCATCCATAGGGTATAGGATATCGAATTGCCCGACGCCCGCGCACCGATACCGTCGACATAGGTGTAGGTCGCGATAACAACGGCATTGGCAAGGGCCAGGACGATCGCCCGGCGGCTGCCCTTTCGGGCCTCGAAGGCAAGCGTCAATATGCCGGCGCAGATGGTCATGGTTCCGATCAATGCGCCGCCCGAAAGAGTTTCCTTCAGGATGAAACTGCTTGTCGAGACGATGATGAGGGGGGCTACACCGCGCATCAGCGGATAGACCAGCCCGATATCGCCGGCACGATAGGCTGCCGCCACAAGCTGGAAATAGGCAAATTGCAGGATGGCCGAAGCCCCGATGAAAGGCCAGGCGGCTGAGGCCGGCAAAGGCAGAAATGGCAACAGGGGAAGGGCCGCAGCTGCGCCGCCTGCCGAGACCAGTGCCGCATCGAGCGATTTATCGGTTCCCGCCTTGATGATCGCGTTCCACGTCGCATGCAGCAGGGCGCCGAAAAGGACGAGCGCGATAACGTCGAGAGACACGGAAAACCTCGCGATTTGCAGGCGCAGGGCAGCGCTTGGCATTTTGTGGGAATGCGGCTTCCATATGATCCGCAATACATCGAAAAGCAACGAAATATCGGCAACTTTGAAGGCTTGTTCCACCTGCGGTGATCGATAGCCGGCATTGGGAGTCGCGTTCTCGTTGTGTTCCATATTGTTTGCGTTGATATTATAAATAACTAATTTATTAGAGTATGAAGCGCGAACAAATATCGCATGTCCTGTGAACGCGGGAGTAGCATTAGACGCTTCTTACTTAAAAACGACAGAGCGCGTCGGACGGTCGCGCCGCTGCTTATCGTCAGGAACAATGGTGTTCGCCATAAGATTGCCGTTTGGCGGTCCGCGCCACCGTAAATTCTCGCATGAGCGAGGATGGATAATTCTGCAGCAGTTGAAAAATATTACAGTTAATAGCTGCTATCACCAATCAGAGTCGATAAAAATCGCCTATATTCCAAGTATAGGATCGAGAAGCGGACAATTTTCTACATATCTCATTGCGCGAGTTCGAAAATTATTCTGTGGAGAACTTATGAAGTATGTAGATGTTCCATGTTCGCAATCGGTTCTCATGTGAATTCATTATTCATGCGTATTTTCTAAATCACATGTGAATAAACAGAGAACAAAGATTGCATTTCCTGAGAACGCAACTTTCCGGGCGCACAAAAGTGACTAAAAGCGCTTTGAAGAATGACCTCCGGACAGCCTCACGGAAAATACGAGGATGCCTATAGTGCCGAAAGTGCACAGTGCCGATCACAATCATAGATTGTGATCGGTGGTCATCGCGACGAGCGCATGAATCGTCCACCACATCCCGTTCGGGCATACTTTGATCAGCGCCGGAAAATCAAATCGTCGTCATCCAGATCGGTCGTCGGGCGGCATATATAAACCGGGCACGAGGCCCGATCTTTGGTGGGCAGATAGTCCTGATAGGCATAAAAGCCCTGGTCGCACGCTCCGCTGTCGGCGACATAGCGATCATAGAGCGTCATTTTCGGCGTTCTCTTGGCAGGATAGCGCATAATGACCGCGCGCTCCCGGTTGATGACAGTCCTCGCTTCGGCGCAGGTCATGGACATGGAATTGTAGCGCGAGATAGCTAGGGCTGGCGTTGCGACCGATGTAACGAGCAGGCCGAGCAGGATGATTTTTTTCATCTGAGTAATCCTCCCTGAAGTTGCTATAATATACTATACGCAGAGACCGCCATTGCGGTTTCCGTATTTATGGCAAAACGCAAGTGTGATCGGAGCGGGAGGCTTCGTGATGAACCACGACAGTTATGACGATTCCTATATAGCCGATATCCTCTTGTCCGTGAGGACCATCGCGCTCGTCGGCGCTTCGCCCAATCCCGCACGTCCGAGCAACGGCGTGATGGCCTATCTTTTGAACAGGGGCTATCGCGTCATCCCCGTCAATCCCGGGCAGTCCGGCAAGGAAATTCTGGGGCAGTGGGTCTATGCGCGTCTGGCCGATATCCCCGAGCCCGTGGATATGGTCGATGTTTTTCGGGCGCCCGAATATCTCCGATCGGTGGTCGAGGAGACGATCATGATCGAGCCGCGGCCGCCGGTCATCTGGGGGCAGCTCGGCGTGCGCGACGACGCCGCCGCGGCACGAGCGGAGGCGGCGGGCGTAAGGGTCGTGATGGATCGTTGCCCGGCCATCGAATATCCGCGCCTGGTCGCCTGATCGAGATCACAGGGGATCGACGGCATCCGGCCGTTTATCGCGCGATCTCACCGAAAGATGGCAAGTTTTTTCCGCGAGCCGAAAAGCACGGCAAAGTTCGCGGTTAACTTTCATATGCCAGGCGTTATGCTTTTCCCGTTACGAACAAAATCCGGCGGGAGGAAAGATATGCCAGCAAACAACCCAGGTTTCGACACGCTTGCAATCCATGCCGGCGCGCAGCCGGATCCGGCGACAGGCGCGCGCGCGACGCCGATCTACCAGACGACATCCTTCGTCTTTCAGGATGCGGATCATGCAGCCGCGCTGTTCGGATTGCAGCAATTCGGCAATATCTATACCCGCATCATGAACCCGACCCAGGCCGTGCTGGAAGAGCGGGTGGCTGCCCTCGAAGGTGGCACTGCGGCTCTGGCCGTCGCCTCCGGTCATGCCGCGCAGCTCCTCATCTTCCATGCCATCATGCAGCCGGGCGACAATTTCGTCGCGGCCAAACGGCTTTATGGCGGTTCGGTCAATCAGTTCGGACAATCCTTCAAGAGTTTCGACTGGCGGGTCCGCTGGGCCGATTCCGCCGATCCTGCGACCTTCGAAGCGCAGATCGACAGTCACACCCGCGCCGTCTTTATCGAAAGCCTTGCCAATCCCGGCGGCACCTTTGTCGATATAGCCGCAATCGCGGCCATCGCGCACAAGCATGGCCTACCGTTGATCGTCGACAATACTCTCGCAAGCCCCTATCTCATCCGACCGCTGGAGCATGGCGCCGATATCGTCGTGCATTCCCTAACGAAGTTCCTCGGCGGCCACGGCAATTCCATGGGCGGCATCATCGTCGATGGCGGCACTTTCGACTGGTCCGCCTCGGGTAATTATCCCATGCTGTCTTCCCCGCGGCCGGAATATAACGGCATCGTGCTGCATGCGACCTTCGGCAATTTCGCTTTCGCCATTGCCTGCCGCGTGCTGGGCCTGCGCGATCTCGGGCCGGCCATCTCGCCGTTCAATGCCTTTCTGATCCTGACGGGCATCGAAACGCTGCCGCTGCGGATGCAGCGCCATTCCGACAATGCGGCTGCCGTTGCGCGCTGGCTGAAGGGGCAGGAGAAGGTGGCATGGGTCAATTATGCCGGCCTTGAGGAAGATCCCAACCACCCGCTGCAGCAGCGTTACTCGCCGAAGGGCGCTGGCTCCGTCTTCACCTTTGGTCTGAAGGGGGGATATGAAGCGGGCAAGGGGCTGGTCGAAGGCCTGGAGCTGTTCTCGCATCTTGCCAATATTGGCGACACGCGCTCGCTCGTCATCCATCCTGCCTCGACCACGCACAAGCAGCTGAGCGACGAACAGAAGGTCGCAGCCGGAGCCGGCCCGGATGTGGTGCGCCTCTCCATCGGTATCGAGGACGTCAAGGATATCATCGCCGATCTGGAGCAGGCATTGGCGAAAATCTGAGGACGGCACCGGCAGGAAGCCGAAAAAGCAGCAGGGGTTCTTTGATCTCGGCGAATTTCATGTTTGTCTCGGTCTGCGCTCGCCGATTGGCGGTCGCGGATATTTTTTGATGTGGCGAACGTGACCGACGGGGGATCTGGGTGGCAGGCTATGTGCAACTGAATGTCGATGACGTTGAGCCCGAGCTCGGAGCGCCCGCAGCGGATCGTCTCATTTCGGGAGCTCCGATCTTCCGAACGTGGAACATGGATGAGGCCGACGGCGGCCTCTATGCCGGTATCTGGGAAGCAACGCCGGGCAAATGGAGGGTCGTCTACGACGAATGGGAATATTTCCATATCCTCTCCGGTTATTCTATTGTGACGGGTGAGGATGGGAAGGCCTTCCATCTGCGTGCAGGCGACCGTCTTATCTTGAGGCCGGGCTTCAAGGGGACCTGGGAAGTTATTGAAACGACTCGCAAGGATTACGTGATCCGTCTCTGACGATGCTCTTGAATCAGAACATGAAGTTCGCGTTCATGCGCCCTTTGGCGCAGCTTGATTCACGCCGTTCCGCAACGGCCGCAATGATTGCCGCAGGTTGTGTCACTGCCGCTTCATTAAACTGTCATCAAACTGAAACAATGCGTCTTTAGAGCCAAGGCTGTCGCCGGGAGATTTCAGGCGGGGAGGTTCGTTTACCATGGCAAGCCTCGCGCCGGTCTTCTGCTCGCCATCCTTTCATTCACTTGAGGAAGTGAGTCTATTATGCTTAACCTGAAACTCCGTTCGCTTTGCCTGACTGCAGGCCTTATCGCGGCTATGTCCGCTTCGGCCTCCGCTGCCGACATCACGGGCGCTGGCTCGAGCTTCATTGCACCGGTTCTCTCCAAGTGGGCCGAAGGCTACAAGGCTGCGACGAACAACGTCGTCAACTACCAGTCGGTCGGTTCGGGCGCCGGCATCAAGCAGCTCCTCGACAAGACCATCGTATTCGGCGCTTCGGACAAGCCGATGAGCGATGCCGACCTCGAGAAGAACGGCATTGCCCAGTTCCCGATGATCTCCGGCGGTATCGTCGTTTCCTATAACGTCGAAGGCGTAAAGCCGGGCGAACTCGTTCTGGACGGCAAGACGCTGGCCGACATCTTCCTCGGCAAGATCGCCAAGTGGGACGATGCAGCCATCAAGGCTCTCAACCCGGACGTGAAGCTGCCTTCCACGGCGATCTCGGTTGTTTACCGCGCCGACAGCTCGGGCACGACCTTCAACTTCACCGACTACCTGGCGAAGGTTTCGCCGGAGTGGAAGGAAAAGGTTGGCTCGAACACGGCTGTTGAATGGCCGGTCGGCTTCGGCGCCAAGGGCTCGGAAGGCGTTTCCACCACCGTCAACCAGACGGCTGGCTCGATCTCTTACGTTGAATATTCCTATGTCGTCGCCAACCACATCGGTTTCGCGAAGATGAAAAACTCTGCCGGCAAGGTTATCGAGCCGAGCCTGGAAACCTTCAAGGCTGCCGCTTCCAACGCCGATTGGGCCAAGGCCAAGAACTTCAACCTGATCATCACCAATCAGCCGGGCGAAAAGAGCTGGCCGATTGCCGCTTCGACCTGGGTTCTGCTCTACAAGAAGCCGGCTGATGCTGCTAAGAACGAAGAAGCACTGAAGTTCTTCAAGTGGTCCTATGAGCACGGCCAGAAGGACGCGACCGCGCTGTCTTATCTTGCGGTCCCGGATAATGTTGTCGAGATCGTCGAGAAGTCTTGGAAGACGGACTTCGGCACGAAGTAATTTGTGCTAGGCGAAAAAGTTGCGGCGGACAGGGTATTTCCCTGTCCGCCTTTCGTGACAGGACAAGGGGAAATCGATGGCTGACGCGACTCAGATGGCTGGCTTCCAGGCTGTGAATACCTCCGCCGCGACCAGAAAATTCCGGATACAGGATCGGATTTTCTATTTCATGACGCTTGGCTCGGCTATTCTTGTCGTGCTTCTGCTGCTGGCAATCCTCGTGGTTCTTGTCATCGATGCCTTACCCACATTTCAGACCTTTGGCTTGTCGTTCCTTTGGGGCACCAAGTGGAGCGCGCCGGCCGATATTTATGGCGCCGTCCCTGCCGTAGTCGGTACGTTGGTGAGTTCGTTCATCGCCATGTTGATTGCCGTTCCCCTGGGCATCGGCATCGCCATCTTCCTCACGGAACTTTGCCCCGGCAGCCTGCGCCGTCCCATCAGCACGGCCATCGAGCTTCTGGCGGGCGTTCCCTCCATTATCTATGGCATCGTCGGCCTGTTCATTCTTGTGCCGCTGATGCAGAACAATATCCTGCCTTTCCTGATGGCGACTGTAGGCCAGGTGCCGGTGATCGGCCTGCTGTTCCAGCCGCCGGCGCCGGGCGTCGGCCTGCTGACGGCAAGCCTCGTGCTGGCCGTCATGATCCTGCCGTTCATCACCGCGATCTCCCGCGACGTGTTCAGCACCGTGCCGCCGATGCTGCGCGAATCCGCCTACGGTATGGGCATGACCACATGGGAAGTGGCTCGTCACATCCTGATTCCCTATACACGCCGTGGCCTCGTCGGCGGCATCATGCTCGGCCTCGGCCGCGCGCTCGGCGAAACCATGGCCGTCACCTTCGTTATCGGCTCGGTGAGCCGTCTGCAATCGTCGATCATCTCGCCGTCCACCACCATTTCCGCCCAGATCGCGAACAATTTCGGCGATGCCGACGGTCTGCAATTGTCGAGCCTGATTGCGCTCGGCCTGCTCCTGTTCGTCCTTTCCTTCTGCGTGCTTGCGCTGGCGAGGTGGATGATCGGCCGCGGCGACGCGCACTGAGGAAAAAAACCATGGACAATGCAATTCGTCAGAACCTCGTGTCGAGGCGTTATGGGAAGAACCGGGTGATGATGGTCTTGTGCTTCATCGCGGCCGTCCTCGGCATCTTCTTTCTCAGCGTGATCCTTGCGACCCTGCTTTATCGCGGCATATCGGCGCTCAGCCTCGACGTGTTCACTATGTCGATCCCAGCCCAGGGCTCGCGCGGCGGTCTGATCAACGCGATCTACGGCACCGTGCTGGTCACGGGTCTCGCGATCGTGATCGCCGCGCCGATCGGCATTCTTGCCGCCACCTATCTTGTGGAATATGCCAACGGCAGCAAACTTGCCGAGGCTGCCAAGTTCCTCAACGACATCTTGCTGTCCGCGCCCTCGATCATCATCGGGGTGTTCGTTTACGGCGCGGTGGTCGTGCCCATGCATGGCAACTCCGCTATCGCGGGCATCCTTGCGCTGGCGCTGATCGCGCTTCCGGTCGTCAACCGCACGACACAGGACATGCTGTTGCTGGTGCCAAACGCGCTTCGTGAGGCGACTGCAGCGCTCGGCGCTCCGCGCTGGAAATCCATGATGATGGTGGTTTACCGTTCCGCCTGGACCGGCATCCTCACCGGCATCCTGCTGGCCGTCGCCCGCATCAGCGGCGAAACCGCGCCATTGCTCTTTACGGCCGGTTACAGCAAATTCATGAATACAGACCTGACCGGTCCGATCGCCACGCTGCCGGTTGCGATCAATACTCTTGCCGCCGATGCCGGTGAGGATCTCAAACAACTTGCCTGGGCGGGCGCGCTGATTATCACCGTTGCTATCCTTGCGCTTAACATCCTTGCCCGTGTCTTGAGTGGGCGCCGCCAGTGACGCAGCCGCCGAACGATAGGAATGAGACCATGAACATGAGCGACAGCAATTTCCAGAGCGTCAACGCACAGCCGGGGAAGGATGCTGCTTCCCAGTCGGATCTCGGCCTGGCGAAACTTGAGGTGAAGAACCTCGATTTCACCTATCAGAACGGCCATCGCGTTCTGAAGAGCGTGAATATGAACATCCGCAAAAACGCGGTCACCGCCTTCATCGGCCCTTCGGGCTGCGGCAAGTCCACGTTGCTGCGCACCTTTAACCGCATGTACGATCTCTATCCCGGGCAAACGGTTGCGGGCGAGATTCTGCTGGATGGCCGCAATATCCTCACCAAGGACGTCGATCTGAACGATCTGCGCGCCAAGGTCGGCATGGTGTTCCAGAAGCCAACGCCGTTCCCCATGTCGATCTATGAGAACGTCGCTTTCGGCATCCGCCTCTACGAGAAGGTCTCCAAGTCGGAAATGGACGCCCGCGTCGAAGCGGCGCTGACGGAAACGGCGCTGTGGAGCGAAGTCAAGGACAAGCTGCACCAGAGCGGACTTGGCCTTTCCGGTGGACAGCAGCAGCGCCTCTGCATCGCTCGCGCCATTGCCATTCGTCCCGAAGTCCTGCTGCTCGATGAACCGACCTCGGCTCTGGACCCGATCTCGACCGCTAAGGTCGAAGAACTCGTGTCGCAGCTGAAGGGCGACTTCACCATCGTTATCGTCACGCACAACATGCAGCAGGCGAGCCGTATCTCCGACAGCACTGCCTTCATGTATCTTGGTGAGTTGATCGAATACGGCCAGACCGAGCAGATCTTCCAGGCGCCGAAGGTCAAGCGCACGGAAGACTACATCACCGGTCGTTACGGCTGATATGGCCGAACCTTGCCTCACACTTTACAAGGCGCGCTGCTAAAGCGCGCCTTTTGCATTTTTGGATAATTGCCTTGTCTGGTGGCCGCGCCACTCCGTCTGTTCAAGGCCTATGGCTGACGGATTACCGAACAAGCCGGTCACATCCTCGCGAGCGTACCCATACGCCGCAAGGCATGGATCTGGTCGTCGAGGGTCGGCACCAGTTCGCCGTCGTCCGCCGCAGACGTTGCGTCGGGCTCCCTGGCTGTCTCGGTTTCGTTGAAGAGGATGGTGCAGTTGCGGCCCGCGCGTTTCGCCGCATAAAGCGCACGGTCTGCGAAAGAGATAAGACGATCCCAGCTGACGGTATCGTGCGGCATGATCGAAACGCCGATGCTGACGGTTGCCGGCACCAGCGTGCGGCCGGCAAGCAGCGGTACCCGGCAGAAATCAGCGCGGATGGTTTCCGCCAGCGCTTCTGCCTGGGATTGATCGTCTATCGGAAGGAAGGCGACGAATTCCTCACCGCCCATTCTGCCGAATGCACCGCTGCGCGGCACGAACTGACGAGCGATGCGGGCGAATTCGACGAGCACCGCATCGCCCGCCTGGTGGCCATGGCGGTCGTTGATCTTCTTGAAATGATCGAGATCGAATAGCAGGGCGGCAAGCATTTGCGGTTGTTGCTGCCCCTTGCCGACGAGGATCTCGTAGCTTTCCTGAAGCCCGCGCCGGTTCAGAACGCCCGTCAGAGTATCGGTGATGGATATTGCCCGCCAGCGGCGCTCGGCGCGCTCCATGAGAAGCTTGCCGTTGAGAACGATGGCGATGATGATGAGCAGCCCATAGCCGAGTGCCATGTAGCCGCGATAGATCATGGCCTCTTCAAGTGAAGGGGCAGCAAGCACCATCCACAGAGCAGAACCGAAACAGAAGCAGGCGAGCGCCACGAAGACGATGCCGAGTTGCCCGCGCGCCGGCTCCCGTCGGCCGTCGCCTGGATGCACGGCAAAAGCTAGCAAGGTCGCGCCGACTGCGCCCGCGAGATCATAGACGATGACACGATTGGCGAAATTGCCGGTGACCCAGGGAAGGCTGACGCCGATTACCCAGATGGCGGGTGGCAGAAATGCCGACCATTCCAGCCTACGCTTGTCCATGAAGCGGAATCCGACGATCCAGGCGCTCTCGCCGAGCAGGGCCACGGCATTGCCGATCTGGATCGACCATATATCGGGGATGAGACCTCGAGCGGCCACCAACGCGAATCCTATGGCGCTGACGGTGAAGCCCAGTGCCCAGATCAAATAGGCTGGGGATTTGCGATCATGCCGCCAGGCGAGAAGGAGAACGGTCGCCAGCGTTATGGCTTCCGAGCACCAGATGGTCAGGCCTGTTGTCATATTCAGCACGATCGGACGCCTCCGCTGTTTTCGGCTATCGGCGCAAACTGCGCGACGATTTCCGTGTTCGTTTCATCCTTGCCCAATAAGATGGCAAGTTCCTTAAGTGCCTTGGTAAATTTTGCCTGTGCTGAAGATGTGCGTCGGCCCGATCCGGGCCTTCACGCTTCCTTCACCTTGCGATCTGGAAATATGGTGAGTAGCAGCTTGCGTGTCGCTGCAGCACCTTGGCATTCGAGGAGCCGCGGTTAGAAATGCTTTGTGAACGCTTCGCGGGTCATTAGAGCTTTTTGACGTTATGCTTTCGGGCGTCTTGAAGTGAAGGGCAGGGACACTCTATGTAGGAGTAAAGGATTTTTACTCCGATTCCCGGCGTTTCCGTCGCCGGGACAAGTTTGATAAAGGACGCACATGAGAAATCCAGTCGATACAGCTATGGCTCTGGTGCCGATGGTTGTCGAGCAGACCAACCGCGGGGAACGGTCTTATGACATTTATTCCCGCCTGCTGAAGGAACGCATCATTTTCCTGACCGGACCGGTCGAAGACCATATGGCGACGCTGGTGTGCGCACAGCTTCTCTTCCTTGAGGCCGAAAACCCGAAGAAAGAAATCGCCCTTTATATCAATTCGCCGGGCGGCGTCGTCACCGCGGGTATGGCAATCTACGACACGATGCAGTTCATCAAGCCGGCCGTTTCGACGCTCTGCATCGGCCAGGCTGCCTCGATGGGGTCGCTGCTTCTGGCCGCCGGTGACAAGGACATGCGTTTCGCAACGCCGAATTCCCGGATCATGGTTCACCAACCTTCTGGTGGTTTCCAGGGCCAGGCTTCGGACATCGAACGCCACGCACGCGACATCATCAAGATGAAGCGCCGTCTCAATGAGGTTTACGTCAAGCATTGCGGCCGGACCTACGAAGAGGTCGAGCAGACGCTCGATCGCGACCATTTCATGTCCTCCGATGAGGCCAAGGAATGGGGTCTGATCGACAAGGTGCTGACGTCGCGTACTGAAATAGAAGGTGAAACCGCCTCGTGATTATCCACTAGGCGGTGACTTCTACGCCACAGTTCTATCCCATTTGTGATCGAATAGGGGTTTAATGTGGAGCAGAACGCGGTAATAGTACGCATTAATGCTATGTAGCGTTTTTATGACATAGCATTCGGCATTCGAAGGGGGATCGTTGCCACGCAGTTCCGGTTTGGTTGCCTGGCCTGCGTTCAGTACCCTGAAGGGCGCCGCGATCTGCAAACGAGGGGCAGGTCCGGCGGGCGCATAGAGTGGACCGCGATTTCAAGTTGGAAATTTGCGGCGTGCTGGAAGGAAAGTGATATGAGCAAAGTCAGCGGCAGCAACGGCGGCGACTCAAAGAACACGCTTTATTGTTCGTTCTGCGGTAAGAGCCAGCATGAAGTCCGGAAGTTGATTGCCGGACCGACCGTATTCATCTGCGACGAGTGCGTCGAGCTATGCATGGACATCATCCGCGAGGAAAACAAATCCTCGATGGTGAAGTCTCGTGACGGTGTTCCGACCCCGCAGGACATCATCAAGGTTCTTGACGAATACGTCATCGGCCAGCGGCAGGCGAAGAAGATCCTCTCCGTAGCCGTTCACAACCATTACAAGCGGCTCGCTCACGCATCGAAGAACGGTGACGTCGAGCTGGCGAAGTCGAACATCATGCTCGTCGGCCCGACCGGCTGCGGTAAGACCTATCTTGCCCAGACGCTCGCCCGCATCATCGACGTGCCCTTCACCATGGCCGATGCGACGACGCTGACCGAAGCGGGCTATGTCGGCGAAGACGTCGAAAACATCATCCTCAAGCTGCTGCAGGCTGCCGACTACAACGTCGAGCGCGCACAGCGCGGCATCGTCTACATCGACGAAGTCGACAAGATTTCCCGCAAGTCGGACAATCCGTCGATCACGCGCGACGTCTCGGGCGAGGGCGTGCAGCAGGCGCTTCTGAAGATCATGGAAGGCACGGTGGCTTCGGTTCCCCCGCAGGGCGGCCGCAAGCATCCGCAGCAGGAATTCCTGCAGGTGGACACGACCAACATCCTCTTCATCTGCGGCGGTGCGTTTGCCGGCCTCGACAAGATCATCTCCGCCCGCGGCGAAAAGACCTCGATCGGCTTCGGCGCGACCGTCAAGGCACCTGATGACCGCCGCGTCGGCGAAGTGCTGCGCGAGCTGGAGCCGGAAGATCTGGTGAAGTTCGGTCTCATCCCGGAATTCATCGGCCGTCTGCCCGTTCTGGCGACGCTGGAAGATCTGGACGCGGATGCGCTGATCCAGATCCTGTCCGAGCCGAAGAACGCGCTGGTGAAGCAGTATCAGCGCCTGTTCGAGATGGAAGATGTCGAGCTGACCTTCCACGAGGATGCGCTGCGCGAAATCGCCCGCAGGGCGATCGTCCGCAAGACGGGTGCCCGTGGTCTGCGTTCCATCATGGAGAAGATCCTCCTCGATACCATGTTCGAGCTACCGGCGCTGGAAGGCGTGCGCGAAGTGGTCATTTCCGAGGAAGTGGTTCGCGGCTCGGCCCGCCCGCTCTACATCTATGCCGACCGGCAGGAGGAGAAGGCCAACGCAACGGCCTGATCCATCATCTGTGATCACGAATCGGGGGCTCGTCATCGACGGGCCCCTTTCTGTTTGAAAAATCGCACGGTTTGCTGATAAAGTCTTGGATAAGCTTAAGGGAATGCCGTCGGAACCGGTTGTGAAGAGCCCCTGCTGCAGCCATGATGGCATGATTCTGGAGCACGAGGCGGACAGGGCGCAGGCCCGGCGTTTTTCTTCGGATCTTAACGTCGCCGGCAGTGTTCGAGTTGTCGGGCTTTGGTGTTTTGTTGTTGCGTTCCTCCTTGCGGATATGCGGGATCGTTGCCTTGTGGCGGGCGTTTCCTGTGACTTGAAATAGGCAGTGTGAAGCTCCACTTGTTTACCAAGTGAGAGAGCCGGCTAACTCCCCAAGCCGGCAGAGAGCCCGGGAACGGGACGACGGAAAGGAAATGACATGAGTAAGAAAACGTCTGCGGCACACGACAGCATTGCCTATCCGGTATTGCCGTTGCGCGACATCGTGGTCTTCCCCCACATGATCGTGCCTCTGTTCGTCGGACGGGAGAAATCCATTCGCGCGCTGGAAGAGGTCATGGGTTCGGACAAGCAGATCATGCTCGTCACCCAGATCAATGCCAGCGATGACGATCCCGCGCCGGACGCCATCCACAAGGTCGGTACCGTTGCAAATGTCCTGCAGCTGCTGAAACTGCCCGACGGCACCGTCAAGGTGCTGGTGGAAGGCCGTGCGCGCGCAGAAATCGACGAATATACCGGCCGTGAAGACTTCTACGAAGCCCTTGGCCATGTCCTGCATGAGCCGGAAGAAGACCAGGTCGAGCTCGAAGCTTTGAGCCGCTCGGTCGTTTCCGAATTCGAGAGCTATGTGAAGCTCAACAAGAAGATTTCGCCGGAAGTGGTCGGTGCAGCCAGCCAGATCGATGATTATTCGAAGCTGGCGGACACCGTTGCATCGCATCTTTCGATCAAGATCACCGAAAAGCAGGAAATGCTGGAAACCACCAGCGTCAAGGCTCGCCTGGAAAAGGCGCTCGGCTTCATGGAAGGCGAGATTTCGGTTCTGCAGGTCGAGAAGCGCATCCGCTCGCGCGTCAAGCGCCAGATGGAGAAGACGCAGCGCGAATACTATCTGAACGAGCAGATGAAGGCGATCCAGAAGGAGCTCGGCGACGGCGAGGAAGGCCGTGACGAGATGGCCGAACTGGAAGAGCGCATCTCCAAGACCAAGCTGTCGAAGGAAGCCAAGGAAAAGGCCGATGCCGAGCTGAAGAAGCTCAGGCAGATGAGCCCGATGTCGGCTGAGGCGACCGTGGTGCGCAACTATCTCGACTGGCTGCTGGGCATCCCCTGGCACAAGAAGTCGAAGATCAAGGCCGACCTGAACAACGCCGAGAAGATCCTCGAAGCGGATCATTTCGGCCTGGAAAAGGTCAAGGAACGGATCGTCGAATATCTGGCCGTCCAGGCTCGCGCGACGAAGATCAAAGGCCCGATCCTGTGCCTCGTCGGCCCTCCGGGCGTCGGCAAGACCTCGCTCGCCCAGTCGATCGCCAAGGCGACCGGCCGTGAGTATGTCCGCATGGCGCTCGGCGGCGTTCGCGACGAAGCCGAGATCCGCGGTCACCGCCGCACCTATATCGGCTCGATGCCCGGCAAGGTCATCCAGTCGATGAAAAAGGCGAAGAAGTCCAACCCGCTGTTCCTGCTCGACGAGATCGACAAGCTCGGCCAGGACTATCGCGGCGATCCGTCCTCGGCTCTGCTTGAGGTGCTGGACCCCGCGCAGAACTCGACCTTCATGGATCACTATCTGGAAGTCGAATATGACCTGTCGGATGTGATGTTCATCACGACGGCGAATACGCTGAATATCCCTGCGCCCTTGATGGACCGCATGGAAGTCATCCGTATCGCCGGCTATACCGAAGATGAAAAGCGCGAGATCGCCAAGCGGCACCTGCTGCCGAAGGCCATCAAGGAACACGCGTTGCAGCCGGAGGAATTCTCGGTCACCGACGGTGCCCTGATGGCGATTAGCCAGCAGTATACCCGCGAAGCCGGTGTTCGTAACTTCGAGCGCGAATTGATGAAGCTCGCCCGCAAGGCGGTCACCGAGATCATCAAGGGCAAGGTGAAGTCGGTTGCCGTTACGGCGGAGAATATTTCCGACTATCTCGGCGTGCCGCGCTTCCGCCATGGCGAAGCCGAGCGCGACGATCAGGTCGGTGTTGTCACCGGTCTTGCCTGGACTGAAGTCGGCGGCGAGCTGCTGACGATCGAAGGCGTGATGATGCCGGGCAAGGGCCGCATGACGGTCACCGGCAACCTGAAGGAAGTCATGAAGGAATCGATCTCGGCGGCGGCCTCCTACGTCCGCTCGCGCGCTGTCGATTTCGGCATCGAGCCGCCTCGCTTCGACAAGAGCGACATCCACGTGCACGTGCCGGAAGGTGCGACGCCGAAGGATGGTCCGTCGGCCGGTGTCGCCATGGCAACGGCAATCGTCTCTATCATGACCGGCATCCCGGTTTCCAAGGATGTTGCCATGACGGGTGAAATCACGCTGCGCGGCCGTGTGCTGCCGATCGGCGGCCTGAAGGAAAAGCTGCTCGCAGCACTGCGCGGCGGCATCAAGAAGGTGCTGATCCCGGAAGAAAACGCCAAGGATCTGGCGGAGATTCCGGACAACGTGAAGAACAGCATGGAAATCATCCCCGTGTCGCGCATGGGCGAGGTGATCAAGCACGCGCTTGTTCGCCGTCCTGAACCGATCGAGTGGGATGGCACCGTGGAAACGCCTGTCATCGCAACGGTCGAAGGTGTCGACGAAGTGGGTTCTACCATCGCTCATTGAGCCCCTTCGCCTCAATTCTGTCGAATTGACATAAATGGACGAAAAGACCGGCATTTTTGCCGGTCTTTTTTTGTGAAAAGCGTATGGCAACGCTTGCTTTTCCTTGATTTGCAGGGCTTTTGGGGTTGCGGCGGGTAAGAGCATTGCTATTTGCGCCCCGCTTACTGATAAGTCGTTTCATACCAGAGAAAGGGGTGGAAACATGAACAAGAATGAGCTCGTGTCCGCAGTGGCCGAGAAGGCCGGTATCACGAAGGCTGACGCTGCTTCCGCTGTCGACGCTGTTTTCGATACTGTCCAGGCCGAACTGAAGAAGGGCGGCGACATTCGCCTTGCTGGTTTCGGCAGCTTCACCGTTTCTCACCGTGCAGCCACCAAGGGCCGTAACCCGTCTACCGGCGCCGAGGTCGATATTCCTGCCCGTAACGTACCGAAGTTCACGCCCGGCAAGGGCCTGAAGGACTCGGTCAACAGCTAATTCGTTTCACCCGCTGCGAGGCTTTAGCCTTGCGGGGTGGACAAGATTGGGGCCCGCAAAAGCGGGCCCTTTTTTATGGGTGATTTTCGATCCGAAATCGCCATCCCGCATCGGTTCAGATGAACGCCGATGTGTTCATGCGGTGCTCCAACCGGAGCTATCGGGCGCTGTCGATGATCTGGCCACCATCGGGCGTCAGACTTGAACCCGTGATGAATCTCGAATCGCTGCTGGCAAGGAACAGGACGACGGGTGCGACATCGTCTTCGGGTGAGCCGAAGCGGCCAAGGGCATTCGTTGGTGGAGGAGTGTCGGGACTTGCGCCCCAAGTGTCGGCTACGGGCAGGAGGTTATTGACGGTGATATTGTCCGGACCCCATTCGCGGGCAGCCGATCTCGTGAGAGCGCGTATGGCCTCCTTGGCGAGGTTGTATGGCCCGTAAGGGGACATGCCGAGAATGCCTGCCAGAGACGCAAAGTTGATCACACGGCCTTCCCCGCTGGCTTTCAGGTATGGATAGCAGGCCTGCATGGTTCGCAGATATGCAATCGGGCCCATATCGAAGTTGCGTTGCAATTGTTCTACGGAGAGATCGAGGATCGAGGAGTGAACAACGGTCGGGTCGAATGCGACATTCACCAGAACATCGATCCCTCCGAATGTCCGCACCACCTTTGCCACTGCCTCGGCGATCTGCTCGCCGAAACTGAGGTCACAGACCACGCCGAGCGCGGTTCCTCCCTTGGATTGGATGTGAGCGACAACCGCATTCACGTTGGCTGGGGTGAGCGACAATACCGCGACCTTCGCGCCTTCCGCCGCAAAGAGTTCTGCCGTGGCACGTCCGATGCCCCTGCCGGCACCGGCGACGATAGCCACTTTTCCGGTTAGCTTTCCCATTCGATTTCCTTTCGGGTTCGGCAATTAGAGCGCCATCGCAAATGCGTATGGTGAGGGAATTTCGCGTCCCGCGTTCTGCGTGACGAAGGAGGTTACGAGCAATGCCAGTCCGACTACAGCCGGCAGAGCGCCTACGGGTTTTCGAACGCCAATGTGAGCAAGTCCGGAAAGCAGGAGGTGAAACAACATGCCCGCATAGGCCAGATCGCTGATGGCGACGTTGAACCGCGATAGGATAGCGGCAACGGCGGCGAGCTTCACGAAAGTCAAAAGGTGGACGAGATAGCTTGGGTAACCGAAGCCGAGGATCGTTTGCCGTACCCACTCGGTTTTGACGACGTAGGTCACGGCGGAGGCCAGGTACAGCAGGATTAGCAAGGCCGTTGCGGCCCAGTAAACATAGAATTCAGACATGGGATATCCGTTGCCGCCGAATGGCTCCGGCAGCTTGCTCCGTTTCAAGATTTTCGATGTCCGGAATGGCGATCCGCCATTTCTCCGGTCTGCAGATCGAAAATGTGATATTAAATGAATCTATACAAGTAGGATGAATTTGGCGTGGTAAGTATGGAAAACCAGCCTAATGAGCCAGGCATCAATATGCATGAGGAGATACGCCGTGCGTTCACACTGCTCTCCGGAAAATGGAAGCTGGAAATCATGTGGCTTCTCAACCAGCGGATCTATCGCTTTAACGAGCTGCGCAAGGCCATCCCAGGCATCACGCAGCACATGTTGACCACGCAATTGCGGGAGCTGGAGGCTGATGGTCTCATCTCACGCACTGTCTTCGCCGAAGTTCCGCCTCGCGTGGAATATGAAATCACGGCGAAGGCAAGGGGGCTTGGACCTACCATGGAAGCCTTGACCGTGTGGTGGAGCGAATATGGGCGAAGCATACCCGAAAGGACGACAACTCGCGGCCGAAAACAAACCTCGAAAAAATAGATGCCTGCTCCAAACCGCGGAGCCGGCGTCGGATGACTGCTTGAGGTGCGAGGCAGCGCCACGACCACAGCTTCGGCTGATGAGCTTTGCTACCGAAGTGCAGAGTCAGAGCAGCGTCCGGCCGCCATTGACCGCGAGTTTCTGGCCGGTGATGAAATCTGCCTTGTTCGAGGCGAGGAAGACGACGGCATCGGCGATATCTTCCGGCCTGCCGAAATGGGCAAGCGGCGTCTGCGCGAGATAGCCGTCCTTGGCCTGCTGCGACGCTTCTGCATGACGCTCGACCGGGATCCAGCCGGGAGCAATGAGATTGACGGTAATGCCTTCCGGCGCGAGCTCCCTTGCCCAGGAGCGCGTCATCGAGAGCATCGCCCCCTTGGCAGCGGCATAATTGCCGAAATTAGGATTGCCGAGTTCTGCGACCTCTGAGCCTATGTTAATGACGCGGCCGGATTTGCGCGCCCGCCAATCGGGGAGCACGGCTTGGAGCAGCTCCAGAGGCGCCTTGACGAAGAACTCGAGCTGATCGAGATAGGTCCGCCAGGATTGCTCCATGAGCGGCATTTCCGGCTGAGGGCCGGTCGCATTGTTGACGATGAGATCGACCGGCCCGAGCGACGCCTTGATCTTTTCCAGACCGTCCGCAAGCTGGTCCTTGTCAATCACGCTGAATTTTGCGGCATAAGCCTGCCCGCCGTGCTGTCGAATAGCGTCGACGATCTTCTCGGCCCCCTGAGTGTCGCTCGCATAGTTGACGGCGACGGCCCAGCCGGCCTCAGCAAGCTGCGAGGCGATTACGGCGCCAAGGCCGCGCGATGCCCCTGTTACCAGCGCTACTTTCATTCTCTTCCCTCTCCTCGGTTTGGCCCTCTGGCTGATCTTCGAATAGCCGGAACGGGGTCCCGACTATTCATGCCAAAATGGCCTTACCAGCGATGATGAACGTGCGGTGCAATCAGGCGCTCGTAGATTTCGCGCGTTGCCGCCATGATATCGGCCGAAAGCGGAGCGAGATCGGCCGCGGCGGCATTGGCCTTGGCCTGCTCGGCATTGCGCGCACCCGGAATGACGACGGTGACGGCGTCATTCATCAGGATCCAGCGGAGTGCAAAGGCAGCCATGCTGGCGCCGGCCGGAACCAGCTTGCGCACCTCTTCCACGGCCTGCAGACCAACTTCGAACGGCACGCCTGCAAAGGTTTCGCCGACATCGAAGGCCTCGCCGTGACGGTTGAAGTTGCGGTGGTCGTCGCTGGCAAATTGCGTATCGCGGGTGATCTTGCTGGACAGCAGGCCGGAGGCCAGCGGTACGCGGGCGATGACAGCCACGTTATTGCGCCTGGCTTCCTTGAAAAACAGATGGTCGGGCCGCTGGCGGAAGATATTGTAGATGATCTGAATGCTGACGACGCCCGGATATTCGATCGCCTTCAGCGCTTCTTCGACCTTTTCGACGCTGACGCCGTATCCTTTGATCTTGCCGGCCTTCTGCAACTCGTCGAGACCGGCAAAAACCTCCGGACGATAGAGGACTTCGGTCGGCGGGCAGTGAAGCTGCACGAGATCAAGGCTCTCGACGCCGAGGTTCTTTAGGCTGCGGTCGATGAAGCCCTCCAGGTTGGTCTTGTTATAGCCGTCGGCGACATGCGGGTTCAGCCGGCGGCCGGCCTTGGTCGCCACCATCGGGCGCGCGCCGCCGCGTGCCTTCAGTACATCGGCAATGATCTTTTCCGAACGGCCGTCACCATAGACGTCGGCGGTGTCGATGAAGGTCATGCCGGCATCAAGGGCGGCGTTCAACGCTGCGCGGCCGTCGGCCTCGCTGACATCGCCCCATGCGCCGCCGATCTGCCAGGCCCCGAAGCCGACATCCGTCACGATAAAGGGCGTCCGTCCAAAGGCATGATGTCTCATGAAAAGTCTCCTCTCTTTTGTTCGTAAGATGATAGCGCAGTAGCAGCCGTCCGACAGGGGCACAAGCGCACATTGGCGATCGAGGATCGCAATCGCGTGACTGAGAAACATGGCAGGCGCTGACCGGCTTACGAAACCGTTGGATGAAGCCGTCGGTGCGGTATTCACAGCGCCTTCGTTTCCTTAAAAGGGGAGATCGGATTTCTGACTACTATCGGAGCTCATGCCCTCTTTCAGCTTCATCCATGCCGCCGATCTGCATCTTGGCAGTCCGTTTCAGGGGCTGGCCTTGAAGGATGCCGACGTTGCGGCGGTCTTCGTCGAAGCGAGCCGCAAGGCATTCTCGACCCTTGTGGGCTTGGCGATCGAAAAGCGCGTCGATTTCTTCGTCATTGCCGGCGATGTCTATGACGGCGACTGGAAGGACAACAAGATCGGCCTGTTCTTCAATCGCGAAATGGCCCGGCTGGAACGGGCGGGCATTCCGGTGTACCTGCTGCGTGGCAATCACGATGCGGCGAGCGTTATCACCAAAACCATCACATTGCCGCCAAACGTGCATGAGTTTCCGACCGGCAAGCCGGGTAGTGTCAGGCTGGAAGCACTGAAGGTGGCGCTGCATGGCCAGGGCTTTGCCGAGCGCTCCGCCAACGACAATCTGGCGATTACCTATCCGGCACCCGTCTCCGGCTGGTTCAACATTGGCATTCTCCATACCTCGCTGACCGGCCGCGAGCCGCATGCGCCCTATGCGCCGTGTTCCGTCGATGACCTGCGTTCGCGCGGCTATGACTACTGGGCGCTCGGCCATGTGCACGACTTTGAAGTGGTGGCGCAGGACCCGCTCGTCATTTTTCCCGGCAATCTGCAGGGCCGCAACATCCGCGAGCGCGGAGCCAAGGGCGCGGTGCTGGTGACAGTCGAAGACGGGCGGATCGATCATGAGCGTCTGATCGTCGATGAGGCGCGCTTTGCGCAGATCGATATCGTGGTTGGACCGGAGGACGATCAGGCGGCGATCCTGCGCCATGTGGAGCAGGCGGTGCAGCCGATTGCCGATGAGATGGCGGGTCGCATGACCGCGCTGCGTGTGCGGCTTTCCGGCGTAACGCCGCTGCAGGGTGCGATCGCTGCCAGCCGCCAGCAATGGCGCGACGAGGTGGAAGCCGCCTGTCATCGCGTGCATGAGGATATCTGGCTGGAAAAGCTCGAGCTGCGGCTGGAACCGCCGCCGGAGAGAGCAGCGGACACGGACGGCGCGCTCGATCTGCGCCAGCTACTAGCAGACCATGCCGGCGATACCGATATTGCGGCGGAAGCGGCCCGGTTAATCGACGAGATCGCCGTGCGCCTGCCGGGTGGCCTCGGCGCGACGGAACAGCCGTTGGACGATAGCATGGATGCCCTCATCGAAGAGGCGCGGCAACTGCTGCTGGCGCGCGGGCAGGGGGCAGGCTGATGCGCTTCACCCGGCTTGATATTCTCCGCTACGGCGCGCTGACCGATCGATCGATCGATTTTCGCCCCGATGCACGGCTGCATGTGATCTATGGTCCGAACGAAGCGGGTAAATCCTCGGCTCTGAACGCGATCTCGGATCTTCTCTTCGGTTTCCCGGCCGCTGCCGAGCAAAGCTTCCTGCATGAGCCGAATACCCTGCGGATCGGCGCCGATCTCAGCGCGCGCGATGGCGTAAGGCTGAGTTTTCGCCGCCGCCGTGGCCGCAAGGGGACGCTTCTCGCGCCCGATGACAAGGAGACGGCGCTTGCCGACGATGCGCTTGCGCCCTTCCTCGGCAATCTGAGCCGCGATGTCTTCGAGCGCGCCTTCGGCCTCGACTCCCAACGGCTGCGGCAGGGCGCGACTGCCATGCTGCGCAGCGGCGGCGAGATCGGCAGCCTGCTGTTTTCTGCAGCTTCCGGGCTTACCGGTCTGTCGCGCCTGCGCCAATCGCTGGAAGCGGAGGCCGATGGCATCTATGCGGCCAGGCGCTCGAAGGATCGCGACTTCTACCAGGCTCTCGACCGCTATGAGGATGCCCGTAAGGCTGAGCGGGACAACGAGCTGAAATCCGGCGACTGGAAGAAGCTTCTTGCCGAGGCGTCCGAATTGGAAGCGGAGCTGGAGCGCCTACAGGCGGAGCGCCGCGGCACACGTGAGGCGCTGGATCGGCTGAAGCGGCTGAAGACCCTGCAGCCGTTGCTTGCCGAGATCGATGCGGAAACCCTTGCACTCGACGGTCTTTCCGATCTCGCCGCCATACCGAACGGTTTCGTCGACCGGCTTGAACAGAAGCTGCACGATAAACAGGCGAGCGAAGAGGAACTGCGCCGTGCTCAACAAGCCGTTGTGCGTGTCGAGGAAGATCTCGCGCGTGTTCACGTTGATGAAGCGCTGCTCCAGATGTCGGGCGATATCACCCAGCTCTTTGCCGATACCGGCAACTACCGCGCTCAACGGCAAGACCTGCCGCGCGTCGATCAGGAACTCGCGGGCTACGACACGACGCTTTCCCAGCTTGCCCGCCGTCTCGGTCTTGCGGAGGCTGAGCTGGAACGGCAGCAGCCGAGTGACATCGACCGCGCGCGCCTGTCGGAACTGGTGGACGAAGGCCGGCAGCTCGCGCGGCAGATGCAGTCGCTTGCCGAGCAAGCTGACAGCGAGCGCAGGCAGCTTACCGCTCTGGAGAGGGACAGCCTTAACGGACGACTGATCGATCCGAGACCTTACATTGACCAACTTGAGGCTTTGGGCAGCGATCTCTCCGCCCTGGCTCGCCTTGATGGGCTGGAAACCCAGATACATCGCGCCGAGGCCGATCTTCACGAGGCGGCGAGACGGCTGCAGCCAGCGGTCAGAGACATCGATGTATTGTTTTCTGTGCCGCTGCCGGAAGCGGCGGAGATTACGGCACACCGGGATTCGATCGACGCCGCTCGATCGAAGGTGCGCGATGCCACCAGCAAGCTGCAGACCTATGACGAGCAGCTGGCGGAAATAACACGAATCCTTGCGGATGCCGAGCGCACCGGGCCGGTTGTTACGCGCGAACAGATCGTCGCCGCGCGCGAAAGCCGTGATGCGCAATGGTCCTCCATCCAGCAGAAATGGACCGAGAGCGCAGCTCCGGAAGCCAAGGCGCTTGCCGCATTGACTGTTGGGGTGGCTGAGGCCGATCGTTTGGCCGATGTCGCCCTCAGCGATGCGGATCGGGTCGCTCGTCACGCCGACTATCGTTTGCGGCAGGCGCGTCTGCTGCGGGAGCGGGAGGAGGCTTCCGGTCGGCACAAGGGTTACGAGAAAGCGCTGAAGGATGCACAGGCAGCCTTCGCAGCCCTTTTTGAGCCTTGCGGCGTCGATGCCCTCGATCCATCGACGATGCTGGAATGGCGCCGCGGAGTGGAGCTGCTGCGACGCGAGCGCAAGGCTTTGCGGGATTTAGTCGATCAACGGGATGAGAATGCACTGGCGGAAGGTCGTGTCTTGCCGGCTCTGCAGGATATCGTCGAGGCGACCGGCTACAAGAGCGGTCGCCTTCCGCCGGCCGCGATTGCGGAAGGCTTGCGCAAGCATCTGCGCCTTCTGTCCGAGCGCTGGAGCGAAAGCCGCACGCGGGAAGGCGAGATCGGGGCCGCGCGTGACCGGCTGGCTCGCTTCGACGATCAGCAGCAGCTCTTGGAACGTCAGCAGGCCGCTTGGCGTGCCGCCTTCGCCAAGGCCGTCGAACTGTTTCGGTTGCCGTCCGACACGACCCTGGAGATGGCGAATGTTGCCTTGAAGGCATGGCAGGAACTGCCCGATGTCCTAGCGGAGCGGGAGAACCGTCTGCGCCGGGTTAGCGGCATGCGCCGCGACATGGCCGATTTCGAGCGGCGGTTGGCGACGCTTGCCGCCAACAGCGGCTATGAGCTGGACCATCTGCCGCCGGATGCCGCTGCCGAGGCGCTGCATACCCGTGTCAACGCCATGCGCGGAGAGGTGAAAAAGCGCGACGGCCTCGAAGAGGAGCGGCAGCGCTGGCTGGGCATGGCAACACGCCAGGAGGCAGTGCTCGGCGCCGTTGCCGTCGAACTCGACCAGCTAACCGCGGATCTTCGCGGTGTCGACGATCTGCCCGCACTGCTCTCGCGGCTGCGCGAACGTGCGCGTCTCGCCGCACGGCTTGCCGAAAGCCGCGATCGATTCCGCCAGCAGGCTGACGGCAAAGCCGAAGACGAGCTTCGCGCCGAGCTTGCCGGCTTTGAGCGGGTTGCAGCCGATCTTGAAATTGAGCGGTTGACCGAGGAAGATCAGCGGCAGTTCGCCATGCATGGCGAGCTTTCGGCGCGGCTGGCTGAGAACCGCCGCCAACGGCAAGCCCTGGAAACCGGCGTCAGCGCAGAATACGCAGTTTTCGAGAGGCTTGCAGCTGAGCAGGAGGCGAAGGACCTCGCGCGGCAATGGGTTGTCCTCAAGATCGCAGCGCGAATGCTGGCCAGCTCGATGGAAGCCTATCGCGAAAAGCAGGCCGATCCCGTCATCAGACGGGCGGGCGAGTTGTTCTCGCAGCTGACCGGCGGTCGTTTCTCCCGTCTTGTCGAAGCGCATGATGAAAGCGATACGCTGCAATTGCTGGCTGAGCGTGCGGCAGGTGAGCGTGTGCCGCTTGACGGCTTGAGCGAGGGAACTGGCGATCAGCTTTATCTCGCGCTGCGGCTGGCATTTCTCGAGGATTACTCCGCCCGCAATGAGCCTGCGCCGCTAATCGTCGACGATATCTTCCAGACGTTCGACGACGAGCGCGTCAGCGCCGGTCTGCAGGTGCTGGCTGCTACGGCCGATCGTTTCCAGACGATCCTGTTTACCCATGAGAGGAGCGTAGTCGAGCTCGCCAAGAGCGAGATCGGTCGGGGTCTCGATTTGATCCAGCTTTGATGAGGAGCGGTCCCGGATCGGGCTAAGACATCGACGGGATATGCAGGCGCGTGGGCACCACGATCTTGGGGTCTGATTTATCGCGGCTATAGGCGGGGTTAAGCGCGCGATCGATGAAGCCCTGTGTCGCGTGCAGCCGGCGCAGGTTCTGCTTCTCCTGCTCGAAGCGCTTCTTTCGTTCGCCGGATTTGTCCGAGCCACGCGACAGCGATTCATGGTGATAAAGGCAGGCAAAGGGCGTCCAGATAACGCGGTATCCTGCCTTGTGCGCCCGCAGACAATAATCCACGTCATTATAGGCGACCGCGAAATTCTCCTCGTCGAAGAGGCCGATGTTGCGAAGGCAGTCACCCGAGATCAGCATCACGGCGCCAGTCACGCAAGTCATCGTGTTGCGCACATGCAGCCGGTTCATCGGCCCGCCGAACTCCTTCGGTTTGTTAAATACCAGTGACCGGCAAGTCCGCCAAAACCGATGACTAAACCGGCATGCTGCATCTTATCATTCGAGAAGAGCAGTTTGGCGCCGACGATGCCGGTTCGGTTCATGACGAGGCCAGTGATTAATAGAATCGGAACGACAGGGGGTCTACCTAGCGTATCAGCATCCATCGTATTCGTTGATCAATGCCGACATCTGTATGATTGTGACGGATCGTGCCTTGTCGGTAACGGAAATTCGTCGCGAATTGATTTAGTGAAAGAACTGCAGCCGCCGCAAGCAAGAACTGCGATCTTTGATTTGAATTGAGAGTCCAAGTAATCACATATCGCATTGATTGCTGCGCTGCTGCAAATTGGCTGCACACGCAAAATACTTGCCAGTGACAACTACAGGTGTTGAAAGCGTGAGTAGCTGATATTGAATTTCGTCAGTTTGGTATATTGCTGAGAGATCATGACAGTTGAGATTATCGGACGCGCAAGCATTGCCCCTGGGGCGGGTTCTATCGATGAACTGCAGCTCGTACTAAAGGAGGGGCGTTGCACCGTAAGCCGTATACCTGAGGAGCGCTGGGATCTTGCTCGCTTTTGGCATCCGGCTGTGGGCATCCAGGGAAAAACTTACAGTTTTGCAGCCGGCGTCTTCGAGAATGTCTACGCCTTTGATCCTGCGGTTTTCGGCCTTTCCCAGCGTGAAGCGATGCAGATGGATCCGCAGCAGCGCATCCTTCTGAATCTTGTCTGGCGAGCTTTGGAAGATGCAAACCTGCCGATCGATGGGTTCGAAGGCCAGCGCGTGGGCGTCTATGTCGGTGCATCCTCCCTTGAATATGGCAACCTGACGATCGAGGATCCCGCCTCGGGTAGCCCGTATTTCATGACGGGTAATGCGCTTTCCATCGCATCCAACCGCATCTCGCATATATTCGGCTTGCGCGGGCCAAGCATGACGATCGACACGGCCTGTTCGTCTTCGCTGGTAGCGCTCGATCAGGCGGTAAAGGCCCTCGAAAACGGAGAGATCGATACCGCGATCGTCGGCGGCATCAATATTCTGCTCAACCCCATGTCCTTCGTGGGCTTCGCGCAGGCGCGCATGCTATCGCCGGAAGGGCTCTGCCGCGCCTATGACGACAACGGTCGCGGTTACGTTCGCGCAGAAGGTGGTGCGGCGATCGTATTGCGCCGGACGGACGTTGCGCTGCGCGAGAAGGACCGCAGCTATGCTAGAATACATGCCGTAGGCGTCAATTCTTCGGGACGAACCAACGGTATTTCCATGCCGTCGCGTGAGGCGCAGGCCGCCTTGCTTCAGTCGATCTATGAAGGGCGCAATATCGACGTCAATCGTATCGCCTTCATCGAAGGGCATGGAACGGGAACGAAGGTCGGCGACCCCGCCGAAATCTGGGCGATCGGCGAAGTCATAGGGCGCAATCGGCGGGCGCCGGTACCGATCGGCTCGATCAAGACGAATATCGGCCATACCGAACCGGCATCCGGCCTTTTCGGGTTGTTGAAGGCTGTGATTGCGCTTGAAAATAATTTCTTACCGGCCTCATTGCATTTCGACCACCCGAATGAGTCCATCGATTTCGAGGGCCTGAACGTTCGGGTCAATACATCAACGATCGAGCTTCTTCCAGCCAAGCAGGCACGCTTTGCCGGGATCAATTCCTTCGGCTTCGGCGGAACGAACGCTCACGTCGTCATCAGTGACCCCGATCCGATCGCACCGCCCGAACCGTCAATCCGAGGCGAGGGGGTCGTTTTCGCCGTCAGCGCTCACACGGCCTCGGCTCTTTCGGCGCTGCTCGAAGACTACAAGACCCGTCTTGAAACTGCCGAGCCCAAGGAAGCGCGTCAGATCGTTGCTTCCGCCGCTGCCAATCGCGAACCCATGCGTCATCGTTTCGCAGCCCGCGCAAAAGACAGTGCAGCCGTACTGGCCGCGATCGACGCGCATCTTGCGGGGAGAAATTCGGCTGGCGAGGCTGGCGAAGCTCCGGCCCAGGCCACCAAGATCGCCTTCGTCTTTTCCGGCAACGGCGCGCAATGGGCGGGAATGGGCATCGGCGCCTATCAGGAAAACCGCCATTTCCGGCAATGCTTTCAGTCCTTCAGCGCTCTCTTTGAATATTATCTCGGCGAGAAGCTGACCGATGTTCTGGTCGCCTCTGATCTTGCTGTCCGCCTGGCCGATACCAAGATCGCACAGCCGCTACTGTTCGCGATCCAGGCCTCCCTCTCGGACTGTCTCTGGTCGATGGGCGTCAAGCCGGATGCTGTCTTCGGCCACTCGGTCGGCGAAATCGCGGCCGCCTACGCAGCCAAGGTGCTGACGGCTGCCGAGGCGGTTGCAATCGTCGCGAAGCGTTCGCTGCATCAGGATCTTCTTGCCGGCGAGGGCAAGATGGCCGCCGTGGTGCTTGGCGAGGATACAGCGCTGGCTTTTGCGAAAGCCAGGGGCCTGGACAATATATGTATCGCGGCCGTCAACGCGCCGAATTCGGTAACGATCTCCGGTCCTGCCGATGAGATAGAGGCCTACAGGGACGCCGCGCGTAAATCTCAGATCGTCGCGCATGTTCTCGATATCAACTATCCATTCCACCATCCCATCATCGACCGTGCCAGGGAGGCGTTTTTCGCAGATCTGCCCGATCTCGCGCCGGATAGCGGCACTGGGACCTTCATCTCGACGGTAACCGGCGAACTGCGCGATGGGCGCCTGCTGGATACGCAATATTGGTGGCGCAATGTTCGCGATCCCGTGCTTTTCAAGGCTGGCTGTCAGGTCGCCCTGGCAATGGGCTGCAATCTCTTTATAGAAATTTCACCGCGCCCGATCCTGTCGAACTATGTCGCGGAGATCGCAAAACAGGCATCGGTTCAGGCGATCGCAATACCGACTTTGTTGCGCGAGGCCGCCATTGATGGCCATGATCCGGTCTCACAGTCATTTGCACGGGCGGTTGCCAACGGTGCGCCTGCGCTACGCACGCGCAGCAGCGCCACGCGCAACGCCTTCGTCAAGCTGCCGCCTCTGCCTTTCGAGCCGGTGGAGCTTCGTGCTCATGCGACGACGGACGAGATCGATATTTTCGGTCGCGACCGCAAAAGCCCGTATACGCTGCTTGGCTGGCGCGCCGATCTCAATGGTACGAATTGGAAGAACCATCTCGACGCCCGCCTTTTTCCAGACCTCGCCGAACATGTGGTGGATGGCAAGGCAATCCTGCCGGGCAGCGGCTTTATCGAAATCGCCGTAACGGCTGCGCAGCGTTATTACGGGACTGATGAAGTCGAAGTCGGCAATCTCGAAATCTTCCGGCCGCTTGAATTGTCTCAAGACAGGATGGTCGAATTGTCCACCATTCTGTCACCCGAGACGGGAGATCTCGAGATCCGGTCGCGCGAGCGCCTCAGCCAAGACGAATGGACAGTGCATGCAGTCGGACGTTGCCGCAAGCCGCTGGCGGCTGAGATGGATAGCAAGGCCGCCGCGCGATCGAGCGGGGACCGTAAATCCATAATGACGTCCGAGGTGGCCTACGAAACCGCGGAACGTTTCGGATTGCATTACGGCCCACATTTCCAGCTTCTATCGAAAGCTGCGGCGTTCGGTCATCATGCGATCGAAGTGGACCTGAAGACGGCTGCCTCACCGTCTCATCCCTTCGCCAGCTATAATCTCAACCCTATGTCGGTTGACGCGGCCTTTCACGGTCTCGTCGCATTGTTCGATCAATTTTCCGGCGACGAAACCGACGCTCCCTATATTCCCGTTCACTTTGGCACCGTGAGAGCTTTCGGCAAGGAAAGATCGATCGTCAAAGCCTTCATTGAGATCGAGCGTTTCAGCGCGAATTCGATCAAGGCCCGTTTCGCCTTGTTCGATGCGAAGGGTAGCGCGGTTGCCGTTCTTGACGATTGTCGTTTCCGCCGCACGCAGCTGCGCCGCAGGGCAACGCTCGATTCCGTTGCATTTCACTATGAGAGCGTGCCTTCGGCTCTTTTCGCTGGCGCGCGCAAATCGGACGCTAACGTAGGGCAGATTCCGTCGTACGGCAGTTCCGGCGCGAGCCATGCGCTCAACAATGCAAGCCTTCTTCTTGAGGCCGCAGTCTATCGCGCCTGCTACGATATCGCACTAAAGGTTGCGGACCGTAACGGCGCCGTCGCATTTTCCGGCCTTCCCGGCGATGCCGAATTCCGGTCTTTCCTGGTCAATTGCCTCTACATTCTGGAGGATGCCGGCATCGCGGAGACTGGAGACGGCAAGTGGCACGTTCCCCTGGAGCCGACACTGCCGCCTGTGGTCGAGCTGCTTCAGGAAATCTATCGCGAGGACGCTGGGCGCGTGGCCGAAAGTGTTCTCGTTGGCGATGCCTATCGCGAGACGCTCGAACATTTGGCGACGATACGGCCGCACGTGTTGGAACGTGAGCCTGCTGCCCAGGGGGCAAACATTCCGGGTGGGGCGACTCTGGAGCATGTGCTTGTTCATTCGCCCTTGAGCGAACGGCGGCTTTCGATGCTCGTGGAAGCATTGACATCCGCCATCGAAGCCGATGCCGGCGCGATCGCATACGTTTTGGAAGTCGGCTCGGTTTCGGCCGCTTTCAGCCGAAAACTGGCGACGATCACCGCAGCAGCGGGCGCATGTCTCGTGATTGCCGAGCCGCGTGAGCAGGTGCGCCGAGCACTGGAGATCGCATTCGAACGCGATGCGCATGTCATCGTTACCGATCCGGCCAAACTGACGGATCGCTATGTCGCGGACCTCGTGGTCGCCTCCGGCGATCAGAGCCAGCACCTGATGCTTCACAATGACGATATCAAGCGAGCTGTCCGAACGGTTGCCACCGGCGGTGCGCGGTTGTTGCTGGTCGATCGTGCGCCGAGCGCTTTCAATGATTTCGTCTTCGGCCTCTCCGAAGGCTGGTTTGCGGATAGCTCGTCGCCGGAATTTCCCGTTGGGCGGCTCGGCACGCCGCAGCAGATCGCCGAGCTCCTGGGGAACTTGGGCTTTGCCAAGCCGCTGATCCATGAGCAAATATTCCCCGAGGGAGCGTTGATAGCGGTATCGGCTGTATCCGAACGGCAACCGGAAACAGCTGCCGTCGTGGAGATCGCCGAGCCCATCCTGATCTTGTCGGAGCAGGGCAAGAAGGGGCTTGGCAAGCTGGGTGAGAATGCAAAGGTCATCGATCTCAGTGCGTTGTCGCCAGATATTGCCGGCGTTCTCGATCCGGTCAACCGGAGAACCAGCCGGATCGTGTATCTTGCCGGCGTGAAGCGCGGCGATGCGGCGGAACTTTCACTATCGCGTCTCTCGATCTTCACCGAACTGGCGAACCTGCTGTCGCAGCACAGCGAGGGAGCACGACCTCGACTGGTGATCTTGGCGCCCGGCGGTTCTCCGCTGTCGGCTCGCCCCGTCGATGACGCGAATGCCGGTCTGTGGGCTTTGGGCCGCGTTCTTCAAAACGAATATGATGCCTTTGACGTCCACCTGCTGGATGCCGATGCGGATGACGGGCAAGTGTTTTCCGCAGTTGACACTCTCATGACGGCGGACACGGACAACCGCGAATGGTTCATGGATCGCGCGACCGGAAAGGTCCGAGAGATCAGAGCTGCCGCAGGTCCCTTTGATGCCGTCGAAGCAAGTCGCCAGGATTTTGCCGCGGCGATGATCCGGCAACATGTGGGCGGGCGTCTGGATAGCGTCGTCTGGGAGGAAGTAGGCCTTCCAGTGCCAGACGAGAGGGAGATTGTCGTCTCTGTCGAAGCGACCGGCCTCAATTTCCGCGACGTGATGTGGGCTATGGGGCTCCTGCCAGAAGAGGCGCTTGAAGACGGCTTTGCCGGTGCCACCATTGGCATGGAATTCGCTGGGCGAATTCTTGCCGTTGGCGATGCCGTCGACGATCTCAAGCTGGGTGACAAGGTGATGGGGATCGGGCCTGCTGCGTTCTCGACTCATGTCCGTGTTCACCGCGACGGAGTGACGAAGCTCCCCGAACGGATGGACACCGTTGCGGCTGCGACCGTGCCTGTCGCTTTTCTGACCGCCTATTATGCGATGGTCGAGCTTGGGCGCATTCAGCCGGGTGAAACTATACTGATTCATGGAGCTGCCGGCGGCGTCGGTCTGGCGGCGCTCCAGATTGCCAAGCTTAAGGGTGCCAAGGTGATCGCCACCGCCGGCACGGTCGAGAAGCGTGGCTTTCTCGAGATGCTCGGCGCCGATCATGTGCTTGATTCCCGCTCTCTGGATTTCGTTTCCGGCGTGCGGCGGCTTACGGGCGGCGAGGGTGTCGATCTTGTCCTCAATTCGCTCTTTTCCGAAGCGATGGAGCGGAGCATCGAGTTGGTCAAGCCATTCGGCCGCTTCCTGGAGCTCGGCAAGCGCGACTATTATTCCGACCGTAAGATTGGCCTACGTCCGTTCCGGCGCAATGTCAGCTATTTCGGTATCGATGCGGATCAGCTTCTGGTCAACGTACCCGATCTCACTCGGCGCATCTTCAGGGAGATCGGGCAGCTTTTCGCCGAGGAAAAGCTGACACCGCTGCCATATCGCGCCTTCGCTTATGACGAGATCGGCAATGCCTTCCGGCTGATGCAGAATGCCGGCCATATCGGCAAAATCGTGGTGCGGCCGCCCGTTGCGGGTGTTGACAGCGTCTTGCGCGCACCCGCGAAATCCCTGCGTGTCGATGGCAAGGGTGTTTTCCTGGTCGCGGGCGGCATTGGCGGCCTCGGGTTGTCCGCCGCCGATTGGCTCGTTTCGAAGGGCGCGCGCCGCATAGCGCTATGCTCACGCCGCGGCATTGCCGACGCTGAAACGAAGCAGACGATAGCAGATTGGGCAAAGCGGGGTGTCGTTACGACGCTGCATGCCTGTGATATCACCGATGCCGCCGCGGTTGAGACGCTTCTTGTCTCGCTCCGCACCGAAGGGGCATTGAAGGGCGTCGTTCACGCCGCCATGGTCCTGGATGACGCACTCCTTGCTAATCTGACGCCGGAACGCAATCGCCCCGTTCTCGAGGTAAAGATCCGTGGCGCGGAAAATCTGGATCGTCTGACGCGAGATGACAGGCTGGAACTTTTCCTGCTGTTCTCCTCGGCAACGACCATGCTCGGCAATCCCGGTCAGGCAAACTATGTGATGGCAAATGGCTATCTGGAGGGTCTGGCGCGGGCGCGCCGGGCGGCCGGCAAGCCCGCGCTCGCCGTCGGCTTCGGCGCGATCGCCGACAAGGGCTTCCTTGCTCGCAACATCGAGGTCAATGATCTCCTTTCCAAGCGTATCGGAAAGGCGGCGTTGAAGGCACGCGACGCGTTGGAACAGGTCGAGCGTTATATGCTGGCGGACAGAGGAGATGTCGATGCGGCGGCGGTCATGATCGCCGAGATCGATTGGAATGCAGCTCGTTTGCTGCCGATCGCCGGACGCTCTCTGTTCGAGCCGCTGATGCGCCATGCAGGCAGCCATCAGGCCCTCAACGAGGGAGACAGCATCGATCTCAGAGAACTGATCAGCGGGAAATCGGAAGAGGAGGCTCAGGCCGCTCTGCATGCGCTTGTCGCGGCAGAGATCGCCGCCATCCTGCGCGTGACCGAAGACACGGTGACGCCCGACAAGGTTTTGAAGGATATCGGCCTCGACAGCCTGATGGCCATGGAGCTCGGCATGAGCTTCCAGCAGAAGACCGGCTTCGATATTCCCTTGAGCGGAGTAGGCGAGGGTACGACCGTAGGCGATGTCGTCAACCGTTTGCGTGATCGGGTCATGAATCGCAACGGTGACAGCGCCGCTGGTGACATGGCCGGGGACGAGGTGGTCGAGCGCCTGGCGCGCAGCCATGCCGCAGAACACGAAAAAAGGGCCGTGCAGTGACCTATGATGGCGAACCGGCGCAGCAGAAGAAAAGCAAGCTGCTTGAGCAAATGCGTCGTGTCGGCGAATCCTCCGGCCGCAATCGGACCGAAAGGCTGAACCGGCAGCCACAGTCACAACCGCGTCAGGCGACCCGTTTCGAGGATCTGCCTGAATATAAGCGTGTCGCAACGCAGCGCATGGCAGGTGAGCTGCTCGGCGTCGCCAATCCATTCTATCGGTCGCATGATGCCGCCGCCGGTGCGACGACGCGCATCGGCGGGCGCGAATTCGTCAATTTTGCCTCCTATGATTATCTGGCGACCAATACGGACCCGCGTGTCGCCAAGCGCGCCAAGGAGGCGATCGACCGCTTCGGAATCTCGGCGTCGGCCAGTCGTCTCGTCGCAGGCGAGCGGCCTGATCATGTGGAGCTCGAGCGCAGGCTTGCCGAGGTCTATGGCGTCGATGCCGCCGTCTGCTTTGTCAGCGGCTACTTGACCAATGTCGCTGCCATCGGCTGCCTGATGGGGCCGCAGGATCTCGTGATCCACGATGAATTCATTCACAACAGCGCGCTTGCCGGCATCAAGCTTTCCGGTGCCGCCCGCCGGCTGTTCCAGCATAATGATGTCGATAGCCTCGAAAATATTCTGAAGACGCTGTCGTCGGATTTCCGGCGCATTCTGGTCATCGTCGAAGGCATCTATTCGATGGATGGTGATATCGCCGACCTGCCGGCGCTGCTGGAGCTCAAGGCGCGCTATGGTTTCTGGCTAATGGTCGACGAGGCGCACGCGCTTGGCATTCTCGGCAGGACGGGCCGCGGCACATTCGAGCACTTCGATCTTGATCCGCGTGATGTCGATATCTGGATGGGCACGCTCTCGAAGACGACGTCGAGCTGCGGCGGCTATATCGCCGGCACGCGTGCGCTTGCCGATATTCTGAAGGCGGAAGCCGGCGGTTTCGTCTATAGCGTCGGCCTTTCGCCCGTTCTCGCCGCCGCCGCCATCGCTGGCCTCGATATTCTCAAGTCCGAACCGGAGCGAACCGCGCGGCTTAGGCGCAACGGCCATCTGTTTCTCGACGAGGCAAAGGCGGCTGGCCTCGATACCGGCCTCAGCGTGGGGCACTCGGTCGTGCCCGTTATCGTCGGCGATTCGCTTCGGGCCGCGCAGCTTTCCAACGACTTGCTCGCCGAAGGCATCAACGTGCTGCCCATCATCCATCCGGCGGTGCCCGAGGGCATGGCGCGCCTTCGTTTCTTCATCACCTGCAATCATACCGAGGAGCAGATCCGGCGTGCGGTCAGGCTGACAGCAGAAAAACTCAAGAGCTTGAAGGACCGCAATTTCGGTCTTGCTTCGCTGGATATGGAGAAGATGATGCAACTGCTGCCCATGGCTCAAACGCCAGGCGGCTCTTAAGTTTCAGGGCGATCGTCTCATGCACGTTATCGTCACGGGAGGTTCAAGCGGAATTGGTCTGGCGATAGCCAAGCTTTATGCGACCCGAGGGGCCTGGGTTTCGCTTCTTGCTCGCGATACAGGGCGCCTCGAAGAGGCGCGCGCCGAAATCGCGATGCTTCCCGGTGTCGACAGTGCCTTTATCCGGACGGCTTCCGTTGATGTGGCCTCTGCCGAACAGACTACCGAGGCGGTAAGGCTTTGCGAGGCGTTCTTCGGCCCTTGCGATATTCTTGTCGCTTCCGCGGGTATCGTCGAGCCCCGTACCTTCGATGCAATGTCCGCGTCGGTTTTCGATGAGCAGATCTCCGTCAATCTCCTTGGGACAGCCAACGCGGTTCGTGCTGTTTATAAAGGCATGAAGAGCCGCCGCGGCGGCCGGATCATGATGATTTCTTCGGGTGCCGCCTTGATCGGTATCTTTGGCTATAGCGCTTATTGCGCATCCAAATCGGCGCTGGCGAGCTTTGCCGAGGCTTTGAGCGCGGAAGCCGGCGCTTGGGGCGTGCAGATTTCGATCTGCTTCCCGCCCGATACGATGACGCCGCAATATGCTCGGGAAATCGCGTTAAGGCCGCGCGAAGCGGAGATTTTGATGGGGGCCGTCAAGCCGTGGAGTGCGGAGGAGGTCGCAGCAAGAATCGTCCGTGGGATGGATCGCGGCAGGCAGAAGATTCACTTCGGATTTTCGCTGACGGCGCTGGCTTACTTCGGACCGCTGATAAAACCATTGCTGTTATGGTGGTTTTCACGCAAGGCGCGAAAAATATTTGGTGACGAGGCGCATAGCGGTCTTGCCGATACCGGCAAGCAGAGTTTTGATCGCGATAAGTAATACAAAACACGCACAGGAGTTGCACCGCCAGCGAAACACGTGCAAGAGAAGGCAAGTCAGGGGTATTGGCGGCCCGTTCCTCGCTGATATGGAAATGCTGCCGAGGCAGCGGGCATTTGGATGGCGCAGTCTTGAAGCTTCACGATTTTCCTGTTCTTTTGACGCTTGCCTGCTTCGCGTTTTCCTGCGTCATCGTCTTTCTGACCGATCCGTTGGCGATGCCGGCGGCCATCAACGCCGAGAACCGTACGAAAAGAAGCTGGCTGCGAATAGCCTGCGACTGGGCGGCAAGAATCCCGGTCATCATCCTGATCTATGCGGCTTTCTTCGCCATTTCCTGGCGTCCGATCTACAGCACTCAGGCCGTCATCAGTTTCTTCGTCATCTTCACCGGCATATCGAGGGCGAAATTCGAGTTCATCCGCGAGCCTCTGGTATTTTCGGACATCGCGCTCGTCGTGGATGTCTTTAAATACAAGGAGATCTTCTACGCGACATCGCTGAACATCGTCTTCTGGATCATCGCTTTTGCCTACGTCTTCGGCCTCAGCGGTCTTTACATGTATCTGGAGCCTGCGGTTCTGCCGGACAACCACGGTGTCCTTTGGATCCTGCTGATGCTGGCTGCAGCCTTTACGCCATGGATCGCTTTGTTCAGCCGGGTCGTCAGCGAACCGGTCTGCCGTCTCACGCAGAAGTTTCTCGGCAAGGTTGACGTCAAGAGCGATACGGTGCGATTCGGCACCTTTGCCTCCGTCGTTTTTCATTTCGTCATCTGGGTTGGTGTCCGACGCGAGGCGATCGTCTCGGAATTGTCCGAGCGCTTCATGTCGGCGCTGCAGGAGCTTTGGGAGCATGGCGAAGACGAGCCGCTTATCGTCGTCTGGCAATCCGAATCCTTCATCGATCTCAGACATTTCGGCGTCGACAATATCAAGCTTCCCAATCTCGACCGTCTGAGGGAGCAGGCCGCGCAATGGGGCCGCATGACCAGCGTCTTCGAGGGTGGCTATACGCTGCGAACCGAATTTGCTGTCTTGAGCGGGCTACTGCCCGAAAATGTGCATATCGACGCCAGCTACCCCTATTTGCGTGCCAGCCATTACAAGGATGTCGTCTGGCCGGCGCGGCTGAAAAAGGCCGGCTGGAAGACGCAGTTCATCCATCCCTACGACAAGACGTTTTTCCTGCGTCACAAGGCGTTGCCGCAGCTTGGCTTCGACCGGATGATGATGCTGGACGAGTTCGATCACAATCCCGAGCGCGATGGCCCTTATGTCAGCGACCTCTCGCTGACGAAAAGCGTGATTCGGACGATCGATGATGACGGCACGAACAAGAACTTCCTCTTTGTCGCGTCCATGGCGAATCACGGCCCCTGGGAGCCGGGTCGCTGCGGCGACCTCGTCAATCCGGTGGACATCTACGGCGAACTTCTGATGCGCGCCGATCATGCGCTCGGCAATCTTGCCCATCATCTCGACAGGCTGGATCGCCCGGTTTGGTTGCTTTTCTATGGCGATCACGCACCCCTGCTGAAGGCCTTTGCCGATCCGTTCCCGGATCCGCGCACCGATTATGTCATCGTTCCGCTTGGCCGCGCGCGCGCCCATTCTCAAAAGCCGCAGCCGCCGCAAGAAGAGGCGCCTTGGAATCTGATCGGCACATTGCTGCGCTATGCCGGCCTTGCCACCGAGGTTGCGGAATGATGCCCAGTGGGGAAGGGGCCGCGCGACCGCGCGTCTTCCTCTTCCTGCAGGGCCCATCCTCGCCTTTGTTCGTCGAGACTGCCAGGATATTGGAGAAGGCCGGCGGCCGCTGCATCCGCATCAACCTGAATGCCGGGGACTGGATTTCGTGGCGTCGCCGCAAGGCGTTCAACTATCGCGGCGACTTTGCCGGATGGCGAGCCTGTGTCAGGCTTCGAATCGAAGCCGAGGATGTCACGGATCTGATCCTGCATGGCGAAGAGCGGCCCTATCACCGGGTCGCCATCGAGGAGGCGCGCCGCGCCGGCGTTGCCGTCAATGTCGTGGAAATGGGTTATTTGCGGCCGGACTGGGTGACCCTCGAGCGAGATGGCCTCTCTTCCAATTCGCACTTTCCCACCAATCCGGTCCATATTCTGAAGGCCGCGTCCAATCTGCCGGAGCCGGATTGGACACGTCGTTACAACCAGACTTTCCTGGCGGAAGCGCTTTACGATCTCGCCTATTATCTGCCGACCGTCTTTCTGTGGTTCCTCTATCCCGGCTATCGCCGGCACGGGCTCTACCATCCCTTGATGGAATATGCCGGATGGCTGAAGAAACTGCCGGCAAGCGGCAGAAGGACACGGGAAGCGCAGGGTATGATCGAGGGGCTGATTGCAGGTGGCAAACGATTCTTCGTCTATCCCCTACAGCTTCAGACCGATTTTCAGCTCCGCGCGCATTCGCCTTTCCATCAGCAACAGGATGCAATCCGGCTGATTCTCCGTTCTTTTGCGGAGCATGCCGCGCCGGATACACATCTCGTCCTAAAGCTTCATCCGCTCGACAACGGGCTCGTGGACTGGCGGGCCTATGTCGAGCATATCGGTGCCTCATGCGGATTGTCGCCGCGCATCCATCTGATCGATGGCGGCAGTCTCGACCGGCTGATTGTCGCCAGCCAGGGCATGGTAACGGTCAACTCGACTGCGGCACTTTCGGCGCTGCAGGCGGGAAAGCCGGTCAAAGCGCTGGGAGCCGCGATCTACGATATCGATGGACTGAGTGACCAGGGGAACCTGGATCGATTCTGGCTGGATCCGACGCAGCCGTCACCGGAACTGCGCGATGCATTTTTTCGCCTGCTGGCCGCGGCGGTACAGGTACGCGGCAACTTTTGCTCGCGCGAGGGCGCTCGCGCCGCCGCCGCGCAGGTTGCCGAGAAACTATTATCGCGAACAGTCAATTTGCCCGACGCCTACATCGACCCGCCGCCAAGGCAGCGGCCGATAAAGTTTCATGTGCCGCAATGAAGATGCAATGGGATGAAAGAAGAATGCCGTCACGAGAGGTCTTCAGGCTGAAATTGACAATACGACCGCTTACATGTGGATTGACGGAGAACCCGGCGCGGCGATTCGACGTTGGGAGTGAATTTCAATAACGGTTTGCCGGGAGCAAACGTCATGGATGACAGCAAGATGGAACGATTCATGTTGAAGGAGCTGCTGATAATCATAGCAGCCCTTGTGCTTGTCTCCGTGGTGCTTCTGGGCGTGATTATTCTCGGCAACTACTGAGCCGCCGCGATAGCGCGCAACCTCGCTCATCGAGAGCGCAACAAAGCTGCTACAAAATCAACTGACATTCAATCTGAAGAAGTGGTGGGCGATGAGAGACTCGAACTCCCGACATCCTCGGTGTAAACGAGGCGCTCTACCAACTGAGCTAATCGCCCTTCTGCGAAGCGGGTCATTGGCCCGCCGCGTTCGGTGGCCGTGATCTATGCGGAACGGGGAAAAACCGCAAGAGTGTTTATGAAGATTTTTTGATTTTTTTGATTTTTGCACATTCCTGGCCGCACTCGTCAACATATGCTCGCTCGACGCCCCGCGAGGTTATTCCCATGCATGTCAGGTTCTCGTGAAATGCATGGAGTGGGAACCTGCCATGTGAAATCGAGAGGACCGAAAATTGCAGGAGTGCTTGTCCAAAACAATTCGCATTCTGTCATCGATTTGTATTCAAACCTGCTTGACACCCAAACACGAACCCCGTAGTTAGCCGCTCATCGAACGGCGAGGGCCGCTTTGATGGGTGCGGAAGCATCTGGAATGCTTGAAATGTAATGCGGGTGTAGCTCAGTCGGTTAGAGTGCCGGCCTGTCACGCCGGAGGTCGCGGGTTCGAGCCCCGTCACTCGCGCCATTTCAAGGCAAATTTCGGATCCGTACTGGCTGAAAGGCCAAACAATGCGCGGGTGTAGCTCAGTCGGTTAGAGTGCCGGCCTGTCACGCCGGAGGTCGCGGGTTCGAGCCCCGTCACTCGCGCCATTCTCTCCAAGCCATTACAATCAAACGTCAATTTATTGCGATTGCGAACGGACCTTTTCGCGTTTGCGCCAATTTGTCGCGTTGTCGTCGCAACACATTGATATCTACCGCTCGACAGGACCCCGAACGACAGATTCAAAAGGCTTGCGCGCGCGCTCCGCCTGCGCTAACCACGGCTCTGTTGCAACGCTCTTTCGCTTGCTGGGCATTTGCTCAGATGCGCCGCCCCGGCGCTGACCGCAAGCAGGGATGGACATGATGACTGGACTGCTCAGTTCCTATATTCCGATAGCGATTTTCATTGGTATTGCCCTGGTGATTGGCCTGGCGCTGTTGATCACGCCGTTTGCCGTCGCCTTCAAGGCGCCTGACTCGGAAAAGCTGTCGGCTTACGAATGCGGCTTCAATGCATTCGATGATGCCCGCATGAAGTTCGATATCCGCTTTTATCTCGTATCGATTCTCTTCATCATCTTCGATCTGGAAGTCGCCTTCCTCTTCCCGTGGGCTGTATCCTTTGGTGCGATCGGCTGGTTCGGGTTCTGGTCGATGATGGTGTTCCTCGCGGTGCTGACCATCGGCTTTATCTATGAATGGAAGAAGGGAGCCCTGGAATGGGAGTAGCTCCAAGCAACACGACGCTCGTTGCGCCGCAGCCGAAGGGGATCATCGATCCCGCGACCGGCCGGCCTGTCGGCAGCAACGATCCGTTCTTCGGGGAGATCAACAACGAGCTCGCCGACAAGGGCTTTCTGGTCACCTCCACCGATGAGCTGATCAACTGGGCCCGTACCGGCTCGCTGATGTGGATGACCTTTGGTCTCGCCTGCTGCGCCGTCGAGATGATGCAGGTTTCGATGCCGCGTTACGACGTCGAGCGCTTTGGCTTTGCGCCGCGCGCTTCGCCCCGCCAGTCTGATGTCATGATCGTTGCCGGCACGCTCACCAACAAGATGGCGCCTGCGCTCCGCAAGGTCTATGACCAGATGCCCGAGCCGCGTTACGTCATTTCGATGGGCTCCTGCGCGAACGGCGGCGGCTATTATCACTATTCCTATTCCGTCGTTCGCGGATGCGACCGTGTCGTTCCGATCGACATTTATATTCCGGGCTGTCCTCCCACGGCGGAAGCGCTTCTTTACGGCGTGCTTCTGCTGCAGAAGAAGATCCGGCGCACCGGCACGATCGAACGGTAAAGCAGGGGACAAGGTATTATGAGTGAAGCCCTGAACGAGCTTGCCGCCTACCTCACGGAAGTCCGCAGCGCCTTGATCTCGTCGAGCGAGATCAAATATGGCGAGCTGACCGTGACGACGACGACCGAAAACGTTATCGCCCTGCTGACTTTCCTGCGTGATGACGCCAAGTGCGGCTTCGTCAACATGACGGATATTTGCGGCGTCGACTGGCCGCAGCGTGTCGAGCGTTTCGACGTGGTATACCATCTGCTGTCGCCCAAGAAGAACCTGCGCATCCGCGTCAAGGTTCCCGTCGGCGAAGATCAGCCTGTTCCCTCCGCCTGCGGTATTTATCCCGGCGCGGATTGGTTCGAGCGCGAAACCTGGGACATGTACGGCGTTCTCTTTACCGGCCATCCGGATCTGCGCCGTATCCTGACTGACTACGGTTTCGAAGGTCACCCGCTGCGCAAGGACTTCCCGACGACCGGTTTCGTCGAAGTCCGCTACGATGATGCCGCCAAGCGCGTCGTCTACGAGCCGGTGGAACTGAAGCAGGAATTCCGCAACTTCGATTTCCTGTCGCCGTGGGAGGGTACCGACTACGTGCTCCCGGGCGACGAAAAGGCGAAGGCCTGATTGTTGGCGTGTGGTGGGCTTCGGCCTGCCATCCTCTGAAATTCCGAAAACGCGAGCATCGCCGTCATGACAGAACATAACGTTCGCAACTTCAACATCAATTTCGGTCCGCAGCATCCGGCTGCGCACGGCGTTTTGCGTCTTGTCCTCGAATTGGACGGCGAAATTGTGGAACGCGTCGATCCCCATATCGGCCTGCTGCATCGCGGCACGGAAAAGCTGATCGAGACGAAGACCTATCTTCAGGCCGTTCCTTATTTCGACCGCCTCGACTATGTCGCGCCGATGAACCAGGAGCATGCTTATGCCTTGGCCGTCGAAAAGCTGCTCGGCATTGATATCCCGATCCGCGGCCAGCTGATCCGTGTCCTTTATTCGGAAATCGGCCGTATCCTGTCGCATCTTCTGAACGTCACGACGCAGGCTATGGACGTCGGCGCGCTGACGCCGCCGCTCTGGGGCTTCGAAGAGCGCGAAAAGCTGATGGTGTTCTACGAGCGCGCCTCCGGTTCGCGCATGCATGCCGCCTACATCCGTCCGGGCGGCGTTCACCAGGACCTGCCTGAAAAGCTCGTGCAGGATATCGGCGACTGGTGCGACCCCTTCCTGAAGGCGCTCGACGATATCGATGATCTGCTGACCGGCAACCGCATCTTCAAGCAGCGTAACGTCGATATCGGCGTAGTCTCGCTGGAAGACTGTTGGGCCTGGGGCTTTTCCGGCGTCATGGTCCGCGGCTCCGGTGCTGCCTGGGACTTGCGCAAGGCGCAGCCTTACGAATGTTACTCCGATCTCGAATTCGATATTCCGATCGGCAAAAACGGCGACTGCTACGACCGTTACCTCATCCGCATGATCGAAATGCGCGAATCTGTCCGCATCATGAAGCAGTGCGTCAATCGCCTGCTCGGCGATGCCAGGACCGGACCGGTTTCGTCGCTCGATGGTAAGGTGGTTCCGCCGAAGCGCGGTGAGATGAAGCGCTCCATGGAAGCGCTGATCCACCATTTCAAGCTTTACACCGAAGGCTATCACGTGCCGGCCGGCGAGGTTTATGCAGCCGTCGAAGCGCCGAAGGGCGAATTCGGCGTCTATCTCGTCTCGGACGGCTCCAACAAGCCTTATCGCTGCAAGATCCGCGCGCCGGGCTATGCGCATCTGCAGGCCATGGACTTCATGTGCCGCGGCCATCAGCTCGCTGACGTCGCAGCCGTGCTCGGTTCGCTCGATATCGTCTTCGGTGAGGTGGATCGCTGATGCGGGTCTGGCAGGCGATAGTTCCGGCGCTTCTGGTCACTTGCGGTGCCTCGGCACAGCAGACCGGCAAGACGCCGAGCCTGCCGACCCTCAACATGCAGGGTTCGAATGCCACGAGCACGAATACTGCAAAAGGCGGAAATGAGGGTACGTCGGGCGGAGATTCGACCGTTGCGGACCTTCTCTCCCGTGGCTACCAGATCAAGGCCGCCGTGCCGAACGGCGGCAAGTTCGTTGTGTTTATGCAGAAAGACCAGTCGGCCTATGCCTGCGAATTCTCGTCTCTGACGAATACGCGGTGTGGGTCCTTAAACTGAGATAAGGCGTGAAAGATGTCCGTTCGTCGACTAGCCGAAGATCAATTCCAGCCTGCCGCCTTCGCTTTCAATGCGGAGAATTCGGTCTGGGCTGAAAAGACGATCCAGAAATATCCGGAGGGCCGCCAGCAGTCCGCGATCATCCCTCTGATGATGCGTGCGCAGGAGCAGGAAGGCTGGGTCACCAAGGCGGCCATCGAAACGATCGCCGACATGCTCGACATGGCCTATATTCGCGCGCTCGAAGTCGCGACCTTCTATACGCAGTTCCAGCTGCACCCGGTTGGCACGCGCGCCCACGTTCAGGTTTGCGGCACGACGCCGTGCATGCTGCGCGGCGCCGAGGGGCTGATCAAGGTCTGCAAGAGCCGGATCAACGATCACGCTTTCGAGCGCAATGCCGACGGCACGCTCTCCTGGGAAGAGGTCGAATGTCAGGGCGCCTGCGTCAACGCACCGATGGTGGTGATCGGCAAGGATACCTATGAGGATCTCACGCCGGCACGCCTGGAAGAGATCATCGATGCATTCGCCGCAGGCAAGGGTCATGAGATTCAGACCGGCCCACAGATCGATCGCGTTTTCTCCGCGCCGGAAGGCGGTTTAACGTCGCTCCTGTCGGATGAGGCTAAGGCAAAGAGCACGGCGAGCAAGGTGGCCAAGGCTACTGCTGATACCGTATCGATCCCGCCGTCCGAAGCTGCCCGTGCCAAGAGCACGGATGCGGAAACCAATAAGAGCCTGAAGACGCCGGCGACGGCGCCGAAGGAAGCAGCCAAGAACGCCAAGGCAGCGGAAGCGCAGCCGCTTTCTGGGACTGCGGCTGCCGAGCCTGTTGCCGGAAAGCCGTCGCTCGACGACAAGAATCGTCCTGCCGGTATCGAAAGACCCGCGCAGCCGGACAATCTGCAGCTCATTTCAGGTGTTGGCCCGAAGATCGAAGGGACCTTGCATGAGCTCGGCATCTTTACCTTCGCGCAGATTGCCAGCTGGCACGAGGCCGAGCGCCATTGGGTCGACGGCTATCTGAATTTCAAGGGCCGGATCGATCGTGACGACTGGGTCAGGCAGGCTGAGGCACTCGCTAAGGGTGGCGAAGCGGAATATATCAAGGTCTTCGGCAAGAAGCCGCGGTAAGAGGTGAAGCATGTTACAGGATCAGGATCGCATCTTTACCAATATCTACGGCCTCAAGGATAAATCCCTGAAGGGCGCGATGTCGCGCGGCCATTGGGACGGCACGAAGCAAATCCTCGAAAAGGGCCGTGACTGGATCATCAACGAGATGAAGGCATCCGGCCTTCGCGGTCGCGGCGGCGCAGGCTTCCCGACCGGCCTCAAGTGGTCCTTCATGCCGAAGGAAAGCGACGGCCGTCCGCATTATCTCGTCGTCAATGCCGACGAGTCGGAACCCGGCACCTGCAAGGACCGCGACATCATGCGCCACGATCCGCATACGCTGATCGAAGGCTGCGTCATCGCTGGTTTCGCCATGGGCGCGAATACCGCTTACATCTATGTCCGCGGCGAGTACATGCGCGAGCGCGAAGCCCTGCAGGCTGCGATCGATGAATGCTACGATGCCGGATTGCTGGGCAAAAACAATAGGCTCGGCTGGGATTTTGATGTTTTCGTTCATCACGGCGCCGGCGCTTACATCTGCGGCGAGGAAACCGCGCTACTCGAAAGCCTGGAAGGCAAGAAGGGCCAGCCGCGCCTGAAGCCGCCATTCCCGGCCAATATGGGTCTCTACGGCTGCCCGACGACGGTCAACAATGTCGAGTCGATCGCCGTTGCCCCGACGATCCTGCGCCGCGGCGCCGGCTGGTTCTCCTCCTTCGGCCGTCCGAACAATGTCGGCACGAAGCTGTTCATGCTCTCCGGTCACGTCAATCGGCCCTGCACGGTCGAGGAGACGATGGGCATCACCTTCCGGGAGCTGGTCGAAAAGCATGGCGGCGGCATTCGCGGCGGCTGGGATAACCTGCTCGCCGTCATTCCCGGCGGCGCATCGTGCCCGGTCGTTCCGGCTGCTGACATCATCGACTGCCCGATGGATTTCGACGGCCTGCGCGAGGTCAAGTCGTCCTTCGGCACGGCTGCGGCGATCGTCATGGACAAGTCGACCGACATCATCAAGGCGATTGCCCGCATCTCGGCCTTCTTCAAGCATGAGAGCTGCGGCCAGTGCACGCCGTGCCGCGAAGGCACGGGCTGGATGTGGCGCGTTCTTGAGCGTATGGCTCGTGGCAACGCCCAGAAGCGCGAGATCGACATGCTGTTCCAGGTGACGAAGCAGATCGAAGGTCATACCATCTGTGCGCTCGGTGACGCAGCCGCATGGCCGGTTCAGGGCCTGATCCGCAATTTCCGTCCCGAGATCGAAAAGCGCATCGACCAGTACACTGCCAATGCGACGAGCCAAGGCGCTGTTCTGGAAGCAGCCGAGTAAGGATCGAAGATGGCGAAGACCAACGATATCAGGCAGGAGAGCGGAGCGGCCGGTAATGCATCGGCCGATCTTGGCCGCGCTGCTGCCGATATATTTGGGAACACGCCGATCATGCCGATCCATCCGCTGATGGCCCATCCTGCCGCAGCTATTGCTGCGGTCACAGCAATCGGTTTCGGCTTTACCTCGCAACTGGCCGGCGCGTTTTTGGGCGCCTTCCAGGGCGCTGTCGAAGCAACCACCCGACTGGCCGATGCCCTTGAAGACGAAAAGCATCAGGCTGAGGTCGCTGCGAAGCCGGCGGGCGTGGTCGGTGGGGCAGGGGACGCCAAACCTGTAAAGCCCAAGGCTGCAGTCAAGGAGGCTGCGGTCAAGGCTGTTGCACCGAAACCGGTTGCTGCAAAGCAGAAGCCGGCTGCCGTGAAGAAAGCCGAGCCGAAGCCCGTGGTTATCGCACCCAAGGCGGTTACGGCTCCTGCAAAGAAGACGGCGAAGGTTGAAGCCGCTGCGCCCGTCGCCGTAAAGCCGGCTCCTGCGCGCGGCCGCAAGGCAGCCGAGAAGGCTGACGACCTGAAGCGAATTTCCGGCGTCGGTCCGAAGCTGGAGCAGGTGCTGAATGGACGCGGCATCAAGCGCTTCGCCGATATCGCCGCCTGGAGCGATGCGGATATCGAGCGGATCGATGGCGAGCTCGGTTTCGAAGGCCGCATCCGGCGCGACGACTGGGTTGGCCAGGCGAAGGCGCTGCGGCCGAAGGGCAGGAGTTAAGGTTTTCCTCGGCTGGATCGCGGCCGGGGAGGGTGAATGAAGGCGATGGAGACGATGTGGGTGCCCCACATGGCTCGATCGCAAAGCTGGTCTTGCGGGGACAAGGCTTAGCAAAGCTTATTGTGAGCAAGCTGGTGCTATCAGGCGTCTGAGCCGCCCCGATGGCAATCCGGTTTGCGATCATGAAATTGTCTGCGGCCAGGTTGGGCTGGAGACGTGACATAGGACTGAGTGGACGATGGCTAAACTGAAGATTGACGGTAAAGAGATCGAAGTTCCGGATCACTACACGCTTATCCAGGCGTGCGAGGAAGCCGGTGCCGAAGTCCCGCGCTTCTGCTTCCATGAACGACTGTCGGTGGCCGGCAATTGCCGCATGTGCCTCGTCGAGGTGAAGGGTGGCCCGCCGAAGCCGCAGGCGTCTTGCGCCATGGGCGTTCGCGATATCCGCGGCGGCCCGAACGGTGAGCTCCCGGAAGTCTTCACCAACACGCCGATGGTCAAGAAGGCCCGCGAAGGCGTGATGGAATTCCTGCTGATCAACCACCCGCTGGATTGCCCGATCTGCGATCAGGGTGGCGAATGCGACCTGCAGGACCAGGCCATGGCCTTCGGTATCGACAGCTCGCGCTATCAGGAAGACAAGCGCGCCGTCGAAGACAAATATATCGGCCCGCTCGTCAAGACCGTGATGAACCGCTGCATCCACTGCACGCGCTGCGTTCGCTTCACGACCGAGGTTGCCGGCATCTCCGAGCTTGGCCTTATCGGCCGCGGTGAAGATGCTGAAATCACCACCTATCTCGAGCAGGCGATGACCTCCGAGTTGCAGGGTAACGTCGTTGACCTTTGCCCGGTCGGCGCACTGACCTCGAAGCCCTTCGCCTTCACGGCTCGTCCGTGGGAACTGAATAAGACCGAATCGATCGACGTCATGGACGCTCTCGGCTCGGCCATCCGTGTCGATACGCGTGGCCGTGAAGTCATGCGCGTTCTGCCGAGGGTCAACGAGCAGATCAACGAAGAGTGGATCTCCGACAAGACCCGCTTTATCTGGGACGGCCTGAAGACCCAGCGTCTCGACAAGCCCTATGTCCGCAAGGACGGCCGTCTGCAGCCGGCAAGCTGGAGCGACGCTTTCGCTGCTATCAAGTCGGCCGTTTCCGCCACCAGCGGCGACAAGATCGGCGCGATCGCCGGCGATCTCGCCTCGGTCGAGGAAATGTACGCGCTCGGCGAATTGCTGAAGTCGCTGGGATCGGAAAATCTCGACTGTCGCCAGGACGGGACGGCGCTTGATCCGTCGCTCGGCCGCGCAAGCTACATCTTCAACCCGAGCATCCAAGGCATCGAAGCCGCTGATGCGCTGCTGATCGTCGGCGCCAATCCGCGCTTCGAGGCTGCAGTGATGAACTCGCGCATCCGCAAGCGCTGGCGTCGCGGCAAGTTCCCGATCGGCGTGATCGGCGAAGCTGCAGACCTTCGCTACTCCTATGACTATCTCGGCGCCGGCCCGGACACGCTGGCAGATCTCGTCAGCGGCTCGCACAGCTTCGCCGACGTGCTGAAGAATGCTCAGAAGCCGATGATCATCATCGGCCAGGGCGCCCTGATCCGCGAAGACGGTGCCGAGGTTCTGGCAAACGCCGCCAAGCTCGCTGCCGCCGTCGGCATCGTCAAGGAAGACTGGAACGGTTTTGCCGTGCTGCACACGGCAGCTGCGCGTGTCGGCGGCCTTGATCTCGGCTTCGTGCCGGGTGCAAAGGGCGTCAATGCCGCTGCCATGCTGTCGTCGATGGACGTCCTCTTCCTGCTGGGCGCCGATGAGCTCGACTTCAGCCGCAAGGGCGCCAAGTTCACGGTCTATATCGGCTCGCACGGCGATAACGGTGCCCAGAACGCCGATGTCATCCTTCCGGCGGCTGCCTACACTGAAAAGTCGGGCACCTGGGTCAACACCGAAGGCCGTGTCCAGATGGGCAACCGCGCCGGTTTCGCACCGGGCGATGCCCGCGAGGACTGGGCGATCATCCGTGCCCTTTCCGACGTGCTCGGCAAGAAGCTTCCCTTTGATTCGCTGAGAGAATTGCGCGCCAAGCTCTATGCAGCCTTCCCGCATTTCGCCGGCATCGACGAGATTGCCGAAGCTGATAGCGCCCAAATTGCCGCACTTGCGAAAAAAGCCGGCGCAATGGGCAAATCGGCATTTGCTTCGCCGATCAAAGACTTCTATTTGACGAACCCGATAACGCGCGCATCGGCTGTCATGGCCGAGTGCTCGGCATTGGCCCGCAACAATTTCCGCGTTGCGGCAGAGTAAGGGCAGAGGACTATGGATTCATTCGTTTCGACCTATCTCTGGCCGGCGCTGATCATGATCGGCCAGTCTCTGCTGCTTCTGGTCTGCCTGCTGATTTTCATCGCCTACATTCTGCTTGCCGACCGTAAGATCTGGGCAGCCGTGCAGCTGCGCCGTGGCCCGAACGTCGTCGGCCCCTTCGGCCTGTTCCAGTCCTTCGCCGACTTGTTGAAGTTCATGTTCAAGGAGCCGATTATCCCGGCCGGCGCCAACAAGACCGTATTCCTGCTGGCTCCGCTGGTTTCGGTGGTATTGGCGCTGTCGACCTGGGCTGTCGTGCCTGTCGCGCAGAACTGGGTTGTCGCCGACATCAACGTCGGCATCCTCTACATTCTGGCGATCTCGTCGCTCGAAGTTTACGGCATCATCATGGGCGGCTGGGCTTCGAACTCGAAGTATCCGTTCCTCGGCGCGCTCCGTTCGGCCGCGCAGATGGTGTCCTACGAAGTTTCGATCGGCCTCGTCATTGTCACCGTGCTGCTCTGCGTCGGTTCGCTGAACCTGACGGATATCGTGCTGTCCCAGCAGACCGGGCTCGGCACCAAGCTCGGCCTGCCGGCCTCGTTCCTCGACTGGCACTGGCTGTCGCTCTTCCCGATGTTCATCGTATTCTTCATTTCGGCGCTGGCTGAAACGAACCGTCCGCCCTTCGATCTTCCAGAAGCGGAATCGGAACTGGTTGCCGGCTTCATGGTCGAATACGGCTCTTCGCCCTACATGATGTTCATGCTCGGCGAATATGCCGCCGTCGTCCTGATGTGCTCGCTGACGACGATCCTCTTCCTCGGTGGCTGGCTGCCTCCGGTCGATATCTGGATCCTGAACTGGGTTCCGGGCATCATCTGGTTCCTGCTGAAGTCGTGCTTTGTGTTCTTCATGTTCGCGATGGTGAAGGCTTTCGTGCCGCGCTACCGCTATGACCAGCTCATGCGCCTTGGCTGGAAGGTTTTCCTGCCGCTGTCGCTCGCCATGGTCGTTATCGTTGCATTCGTGCTGAAGCTGACGGGATGGGCATGATGATGTCGACCCTCGCTTCAAGCAGATTTGGAGGTTGAAGATGGCCGGAATTTCCAACGCCGTCAGCTCGCTGTTCCTCAAGGAATTTGTCGGCGCATTCTTTTTGTCGATGCGTTACTTCTTCAAGCAGAAGGCAACGATCAACTACCCGTTCGAAAAGGGGCCGGTCAGCCCGCGCTTCCGCGGCGAACATGCGCTGCGCCGTTATCCCAACGGCGAAGAGCGTTGCATCGCCTGCAAGCTCTGCGAAGCCATCTGTCCTGCCCAGGCCATCACCATCGAAGCCGGGCCGCGCCGCAACGACGGCACCCGCCGCACGGTGCGCTACGACATCGACATGGTGAAGTGCATCTATTGCGGCTTCTGCCAGGAAGCATGCCCGGTCGACGCCATCGTCGAAGGGCCGAACTTCGAATTCGCCACCGAAACCCGCGAAGAGCTCTATTTCGACAAGGCGCGGCTTTTGGAGAATGGCGACCGCTGGGAACGCGAAATCGCGCGCAATATCGCGATCGATTCGCCGTACCGCTGAGCGGAGTTTTGAATATGTCGTGACAGGCGGCCGTTTGTCGCCGTCGCGGTTGAATCTAGACCGGAGTTTTGTCGGACCTATCGTCCGGCCTGGCTCCATCGGGCAGGGAAACTCCCGGCTGCCCGGGGGAAGACGAAAAAGGCACCAACATGGGTCTGCAGGCTCTTTTTTTCTATATCTTCGCCTTTGTCGCTGTGGCGTCGGCGTTCATGGTCATCTCGGCGCGGAATCCGGTCCATTCGGTCCTGTTCCTCATCCTGGTATTCTTCAACGCGGCCGGCCTCTTCCTTTTGATGGGGGCTGAATTCCTGGCGATGATCCTGCTGGTCGTTTATGTCGGCGCCGTGGCGGTTCTCTTCCTCTTCGTCGTCATGATGCTCGATATCGACTTTTCGGAGTTGAGGGCCGGCATCCTGGAATATGCGCCGATCGGTGCTTTGATCGGGGTCATCCTTGCGGCCGAGCTCATCGTCGTCATCGGCGGCAGCGTGATTTCGCCGACGATCGCCAAGACCGTCGCCATGCCGATCCCGGCGCTGACGCAGCGGACCAACACCGCCGCCCTCGGCGATGTGCTCTATACCAATTACGTTTACTTCTTCGAAATCGCCGGCCTTGTGCTGCTGGTCGCGATGATCGGCGCAATCGTGCTGACGCTGAAGCATCGCACGCATATCAAGCGCCAGAACATTTCCCAACAGGTCGCCCGCACGCCCGCGACCGCCGTCGAGGTGGTCAAGGTCAAGCCGGGGCAGGGCGTCTGAGGCGAGGCACGAGGATCAAAGGAACAAGAACATGGTCATCGGACTTTCCCATTACCTCACGGTCAGCGCCATCCTCTTCGTGCTCGGCGTCTTCGGTATCTTTCTGAACCGCAAGAACGTCATCATCATCCTGATGTCCGTCGAGCTCATATTGCTCGCCGTCAACATCAACATGGTCGCCTTTTCGTCGTTCCTCAACGACATCGTCGGCCAGGTTTTCGCTCTATTCATTTTGACCGTCGCTGCCGCTGAAGCTGCGATCGGTCTCGCAATTCTCGTCGTCTTCTACCGCAACCGCGGCTCGATCGCGGTCGAAGACGTCAACGTGATGAAGGGCTGATAAAGCTATGTTCTTATATAAGGCTATCGTCTTTCTTCCCCTGATTGGCGCGATCATAGCCGGCCTTTTCGGCCGCGCGATCGGCGCCAAGGCTTCGGAATATGTAACCACCGGCCTGATGATCATCGCGGCCGTCCTTTCGTGGATCGTCTTCTTCACGGTGGCGCTCGGCCACACCGACGGCCCGATCAAGGTTGAAGTCCTGCGCTGGATCCAGTCCGGCGGCATCGACGTTTCCTGGGCGCTGCGCGTCGATACGCTGACCTCGGTGATGCTGATCGTCGTGAACTCGGTCTCGACCCTGGTTCACGTCTACTCGATCGGATACATGCATCACGATCCGCATCGTCCGCGCTTCTTCGCCTATCTCTCGCTTTTCACCTTCGCCATGCTGATGCTGGTGACCTCCGACAACCTCGCCCAGATGTTCTTCGGCTGGGAAGGCGTCGGTCTCGCCTCCTATCTGCTGATCGGCTTCTGGTTCAAGAAGCCGTCCGCCTCGGCCGCCGCGATGAAGGCCTTCATCGTCAACCGTGTCGGCGACTTCGGCTTCGTGCTCGGCATTGCCGGTGTCTTCGTCCTCTTCGGCTCGATCAATTTCGACGTCATCTTCGGCAACGCCCAGAGCTTTGCTTCCGGGCAGGGCGGTCAGCCGACCGATATCGTGCTCAATTTCCTGGGCATGCACCTCGATCGCGGCCACGCGCTGACGGCTGTCTGCCTGCTGCTCTTCATGGGCGCGATGGGTAAATCGGCGCAGTTCCTGCTGCACACCTGGCTGCCGGACGCTATGGAAGGCCCGACGCCGGTTTCCGCACTCATCCATGCCGCAACCATGGTCACCGCCGGCGTCTTCCTCGTCGCCCGCATGTCGCCGATCTTCGAACTGTCGCAGGATGCACTGACCTTCGTCACCATCATCGGTGCGATCACGGCCTTCTTCGCCGCGACCGTCGGCCTCGTGCAGAACGACATCAAGCGCGTCATTGCTTACTCGACCTGTTCGCAGCTCGGCTACATGTTCGTCGCCCTCGGCGTCGGCGCTTACGGCGCTGCAATCTTCCATCTCTTCACCCACGCCTTCTTCAAGGCTCTGCTCTTCCTCTGCGCCGGCTCGGTCATCCACGCCGTCGACGGCGAGCAGGACATGCGTCACATGGGGGGGCTGCGCCCACATATCCAGAAGACCTTCTGGATGATGGTCATCGGCACGCTGGCAATCACCGGCGTCGGTATCCCGCTGACCCATATCGGTTTCGCCGGCTTCCTCTCCAAGGATGCGATCATCCTGGCGGCCTTCGCCTCGCACAACGCAGCTGCCGGCTTCGCCTTCACGCTGCTGGTCATCGCTGCGATGTTCACCAGCTTCTATTCCTGGCGCCTGATCTTCATGACCTTCTTCGGCAAGCCGCGCGCTTCGCACGAGGTCATGCACCATGTACATGAATCGCCGAACGTCATGCTGATCCCGCTTTACCTGCTGGCGATCGGCGCCGTCGCCGCCGGCATGTATTTCAACGCGGACTTCGTCGGCCACGCCTACGAGGAATTCTGGAAGCATGCGCTGTTCACGCTCCCGGACAACAAGATCCTCGAGGAAATGGAACATGCGCCGGTCTGGGTTGAGCTCAGCCCGTTCATCGCCATGCTCCTCGGCCTCGTCACCGCCTGGTATTTTTACATCAGGTCGCCGGAAACGCCGCGTCGCCTCGCTCAGCAGCAGCGCGTCCTTTACGAGTTCCTGCTGAACAAGTGGTACTTCGACGAACTCTATGATTTCCTCTTCGTCCGCTCCGCCAAGGCGCTTGGCCGCTTCCTCTGGAAGAAGGGCGATATCGGGGTCATCGACACCATCGGCCCGAACGGCATTGCCGCCCGCGTCGTCGATGTCACCAACCGCGTCGTGCGCCTGCAGACCGGCTACCTCTATCACTATGCCTTCGCGATGCTGCTTGGTATCGCAGCCCTCGTTACCTGGATGATGCTCGGGAGTTCCCTCTGATGACCGATTGGCCCATTCTTTCAACGGTCACCTTCCTGCCGCTGGTGGGCGTCCTCCTCCTGCTGTTCACGCAGGAGAACGGCGCCAACGGCCGCCGGAACGTCCTGAACATTTCTCTAGCGACGACCATCGTCACCTTCATCGTGTCGCTGTTCGTCTGGATCTGGTTCGACAACGCCAATCCGGGCTTCCAGCTGGTGGAAAAGCATGAGTGGCTGACGGGCGGCATCAGCTATCACATGGGCGTCGACGGCATCTCCATGCTGTTCGTCATCCTGTCGACCTTCCTGATGCCCTTCTGCGTGCTGGCAAGCTGGCTCTCGGTCGAAAAGCGGCTGAAGGACTACATGATCGCCTTCCTCGTCCTTGAGACGATGATGGTCGGCGTGTTCGTGTCGCTGGATATCGTGCTGTTCTACGTCTTCTTCGAAGCCGGCCTCATCCCGATGTTCCTGATTATCGGCGTCTGGGGCGGCAAGGATCGCGTTTACGCCAGCTACAAGTTCTTCCTCTACACGCTGCTCGGCTCGGTGCTGATGCTGCTCGCCATCATGGCGATGTACTGGCAGGCCGGCACGACCGATATCCCGACGCTGCTCGCCTACAAGTTCCCGCCGCAGCTGCAGACTTGGCTATGGCTCGCCTTCTTCGCCTCCTTCGCGGTGAAGATGCCGATGTGGCCTGTTCATACCTGGCTTCCCGACGCGCACGTTCAGGCGCCGACGGCAGGCTCGGTCATCCTGGCAGGCATCCTTCTGAAGCTCGGCGGCTACGGCCTCATCCGCTTCTCGCTCGGCATGTTTCCGAACGCTTCGGAATATTTCGCGCCGCTCGTTTTTGCGCTTTCGGTCATCGCCATCATCTACACCTCGCTGGTGGCGATGATGCAGGACGACATCAAGAAGCTGATCGCCTATTCGTCGGTCGCCCACATGGGCTACGTGACGATGGGTATATTTGCGGCGAACCAGCAGGGCGTGCAGGGCGCGATTTTCCAGATGCTGTCGCACGGCATCGTCTCGGGCGCGCTCTTCCTCTGCGTCGGCGTGATCTACGACCGCACCCATACCCGCGAAATCGCGGCTTATGGCGGCCTGGTCAACAACATGCCGAAATATGCCGTCGCCATGATGGTCTTCACCATGGCGAATGTGGGTCTGCCCGGTACCTCCGGCTTCATCGGCGAATTCCTGACCCTGATCGGCGTCTTCCGCGCCAATACCTGGGTTGCGCTCTTTGCCGCGACCGGTGTGATCCTGTCGGCTGCCTACGCGCTCTGGCTCTACCGCCGTGTCATTTTCGGCGCGCTGGAAAAGGAAAACCTGAAGAAGCTTCTGGATCTGTCGCCGCGTGAACAGCTGATCCTCTATCCGCTGATCGCGCTGACGATCCTATTCGGTGTCTATCCGGCTCCGATCTTCGATGCCACGGCGGCTTCGGTGGATCTGCTGGTGAACAATTATACCGCTGCCCTGCACGCTGCGCAGAATGTTGCGCTGTCGATGAATTGATGACGGGACTTATTCGACATGACTGCTGACACAATTCTTGCAAGCCTGCATCTTTCCATTCCGGAGCTCATCCTCGCGGTCGGTGCGCTTGTGCTGCTCATGATCGGCGTCTTCTCGGGCGAGCGGTCGGGACCCACGGTCACCGGTCTTGCCATCGCGGTCCTCGCGGTGGCAGGTCTCTGGATCATCTTCGTTCCGGGCGAGGGCCTGGCTTACGGCGGCGCCTATCTCGCCGACGGCTTCTCTCGCTTCATGAAGATCGTCGCGCTGGTCGGCTCGATCGTCGCCATGTTCCTCAGCATGGGGCATGCGCGCGAGCAGCAGCTCGACCGCTTCGAGTTCCCGGTTCTGCTCGTGCTTGCGACCCTCGGCATCCTGCTGATGATCTCGGCGCATGACCTGATCTCGCTCTACCTGTCGCTGGAACTGCAGTCGCTGGCTCTTTACGTCGTTGCCGCCATCAACCGCGACAGCCTCAAGTCGACCGAAGCCGGCCTGAAATACTTCGTCCTCGGTGCGCTGTCTTCCGGTATGCTGCTTTATGGCATGTCGCTGGTTTACGGCTTCACCGGTCACACGAGCTTCGATGCGATCGCGACCGCACTCAGCGCCGAAACCCGTTCACTCGGCCTCGTCTTCGGTCTGGTCTTCGTGCTTGCGGGCCTCGCCTTCAAGATTTCCGCCGTTCCGTTCCACATGTGGACGCCGGACGTTTATGAAGGTGCGCCGACGCCGGTTACAGCTTTCTTCGCGGCCGCGCCAAAGGTTGCTGCCATGGCGATCCTGACCCGCATCGTCGTCACCGCTTTCCATCCGGTGCTTGCCGACTGGCAGCAGATCATCGTCTTCATCTCGATCGCCTCGATGCTGCTCGGCTCCTTTGCTGCAATCGGACAGCGCAACTTCAAGCGACTGATGGCCTATTCGTCGATCGGTCACATGGGCTATGCGCTCGTCGGCCTCGCCGCGGGCACCAAGACCGGCGTATCCGGCGTCATGCTCTACATGGTCATCTACATGGTCATGACGCTCGGCTCCTTCGCCATCATCATGGCGATGCGCCGCAAAGATGGCCGTCAGGTCGAAAACATCGAAGACCTCGCCGGCCTTTCCACGACCAATCCCTTCATGGCGGTCGTTCTGACGGCGCTGATGTTCTCGCTGGCCGGCATTCCGCCGCTCGCAGGCTTCTTCGGAAAGTATTTCGTCTTCGTTGCCGCCATCCAGGCGCATCTCTATGCGCTCGCCATCATCGGCGTTCTGGCTTCGGTCGTCGGCGCTTACTACTATCTGCGCGTCATCAAGGTGATGTGGTTCGATGAAGCCAAGGATGAATTCGCACGCACGGCTGGTTCGCTGCGCCTCGTCTTCGGTCTCTCCGGTCTGTTCGTCATCGCCTATGTCTTCTTCGGCGGCGCAATCGGTGGTGCTGCCGATCTGGCCGCTGCGACGCTGTTTTGATGGCGTCTGACATGAATAGCCGGAAGTCGCTCGCCGACTTCCGGCATGATGCCCTTCAGGAAACCTCGTCCACAAACAGCGTCTGCCTCGAGCGGGCGCGCGCAGGCGACCCCGGAAACCTTTGGGTGACCGCTGAGCGCCAGACGGGGGGACGCGGCCGCCGCGGTCGCGCCTGGGCGTCGGAAGCCGGCAATCTCTACGCATCTCTTCTTCTGATCGATCCCGCTCCCATGGACCGCCTTGGCTCGCTGCCGCTTGCGGTGGCGCTCGCCGTGCATCAGGCGGTACGCGGCGTGCTGCCGCTCGCCGCCGAGCCGGTCGAGATCAAATGGCCGAACGACATCCTGATCGGTCGCAAGAAGACCTGCGGCATCCTGATCGAGGGCGAAGCGCTGCCGGACGGCCGGTATGCGCTCGTCATCGGCATCGGCATCAACATTGCCGTGATGCCTGACAATCCGATCTATCCGGTCACATGCCTGAGGCAGCAGGGTTCCATGGTGTCGCCGGAGGAATTGTTTGCCCATCTTTATGCCGCGATGTCGGAGGCGCTCGACGTCTGGAGCCGTGGTAAGGGCGTTCGCGAGATCACCGCGCGCTGGCGTGAATTTGCGTGCGGCATCGGGGAAAAGATCACGGTAAACTTGCCGGATCGCTCGATTTTGGGCCATTTCTCGGGAATCGATGATAATGGCTTGTTGATGCTCGAAACCGAGGACGGCAGGATTATGCCGATCGCGGCGGGCGACGTTTTCTTTAGATAATGGTTGGGGATCAGATGGCGAAGCAAGACGAATTGGTGTTTCTGCCCCTCGGCGGCGTCGGCGAAATCGGCATGAATCTCGCGCTCTACGGCTACGGTCCGGCGGAGCAGCGCCAGTGGATCATGGTCGATTGCGGCGTCACCTTCCCGGGGCCGGATCTGCCGGGTGTTGATCTCGTCTTGCCGGATATCCGTTTCCTCGCCAAGGAACGCAAGAACCTCAAGGGCATCATCATCACCCACGCGCACGAGGATCACTACGGCGCGCTTAATGATCTTTGGCCCGGGCTGAACGTTCCGATCTACGCCTCGGCTTTTACCGCCGGCCTTCTCGAAGCAAAGCGCGATTACGAGAAATCGATGGGCGAGATCCCGGTGACGCTGTTCAAGGCCGGCGACCGCATCAATGTCGGCCCGTTCGAGATCGAAGGCGTGGCCGTCAACCACTCGATCCCCGAGCCGATGTCGTTGATGATCCGCACGCCGCTCGGCAATGTCGTCCATACCGGTGACTGGAAGATCGATCACGAGCCGTCGCTTGGGCCGCTGACCGACGAGACCCGCTTCCGCCAGCTCGGCGAAGAGGGTGTGCTGGCGCTGATGTGCGATTCCACCAACGCGTTGCGCGACGGCGTTTCGCCTTCGGAAAAGGACGTCTCGGAAAGCCTGCGCAAGATCATCGAGGATGCCGAGGGCAGGGTGGCGATCACGACGTTCTCGTCGAATGTCGGCCGCATCCGAACCATTGCCGAAGCTGCCGAAGCTGCCGGCCGCGAAATACTGCTGCTTGGCAGCTCGCTGAAACGTGTCGTCGATGTCGCCCGCGACATCGGCCTGATGGAAGGCATCAAGCCTTTCATCGCTGAAGACGAATATGGCTATATCCCGCGCGACAAGGTCGTGGTGATCCTGACCGGCAGCCAAGGTGAGCCGCGCGCAGCGCTTGCCAAGCTCTCCCGGGACGAGATGCGCAACGTCGCATTGGCGGCTGGCGATATCGTCGTCTTTTCTTCGCGAGCCATTCCCGGCAATGAGAAGGCCATTCAGGACATCAAGAACGGTCTGATCGAACAGGGCGTTCATGTGGTGACGGATGCTGAGGCGCTCGTGCACGTCTCCGGCCATCCCCGGCGCAACGAATTGCAGAAGATGTATGAATGGACGCGCCCGAAGGTCGTCATCCCCGTGCATGGCGAGGCGACGCATCTGACCGCCCATAAGGAATTGGCCGAACAGAGCGGCATTGCCACCGTGCCGCGCGTGCGCAACGGCGATGTCGTGCGCCTTGCGCCCGGTCCAGTCGAGGTGATCGGCGAGGCCCCGCATGGGCGCATCTTCAAGGACGGCATTCTGATCGGCGATTTCGATGAGATGGGCATCGGCGAGCGCAAGAAGCTTTCCTATGTCGGCCATGTCGCCGTCAATGTCGTGCTCGATGCCCGTTACGACATCGTCGGCGACCCCGACCTCGTGCCGATCGGCCTGCCGGCCTATGATGATGAAGGTGAGGAGATGGAGGACACGCTCTTCGACGCCATCGTCAGCGCCATCGAAAGCATTCCGCGCGCTCGCCGCAAGGATCTGAATATGCTGCAGGAGGCGGTACGCCGCGCGGTGCGCGCCGCCGCCAATCAGGGCTGGGGCAAGAAGCCGATGGTGACCGTGTTCGTGACGCGAACCGGCGGCTGAGTTCAACGGCCGATCGGGGAGGAGAGTACCGTGCTGGGACGGATCAATCATATCGCGATAGCCGTGCCGGATATTGCGGCGGCTTCTAAGGCCTATCGTGAAACGCTCGGTGCTACAGTATCTCAGCCGCAGACACTGTCGGAACACGGCGTTACCGTCGTTTTCGTAGAGCTGCCGAATACCAAGGTCGAACTGCTCGAGCCGCTGGGCGAAGCCTCGCCCATCGCTGCCTTCCTGGCCAAGAACCCGGATGGCGGCATGCACCACATTTGTTATGAGGTCGCCGATATCTTCGCCGCTCGCGATAAACTTGTTGCGTCGGGAGCACGCGTGCTCGGCAATGGCGAGCCGAAGATCGGCGCGCATGGCAAGCCTGTGCTCTTCCTGCATCCGAAGGATTTCTTCGGAACGCTTATCGAGCTTGAGCAGGTGTGACACGGAGCGGGATGATTTTTGCCGGAACTGGCCCAGAATCTGAATTCGCTTTAAGTGCGCTGATCTGCGCTTTGAAAGACAACTGTTTTGCCCCTATAAGCAGTTTGGAAGAGGAGGAGACGAGCAGACTCGTCTCGAAGGGAGCATAATGGCACAGCAGATCATCGCCAGTTTCGCCGTTTATTTCGTCATCTGGTGGATTACGCTTTTTGCCGTCCTGCCGTTCGGTCTGCGCACCCAGGCCGAAGATGAGCATGTGATTCTAGGTACGGTCGAAAGTGCACCGACGAAATTCCGCGCTTGGCGAGCGGTTCTCATCACGACGCTGGTGTCGGCTCTCCTATACGGCACCTGGTATGTTGCATCGCATTATTTCGGGCTGAGCATAGATTCCATTCCAAGGTTCGTGCCGAACTACAATTGATGGAAAGGGCGCAGTAGAACACGGATCAATCATTTGAGCCGTCTCTTTGCTTGCGCCTCGCAATCGCCATCAATTCGTCACACGTCTGTCATGTGCATGGCGCATCAAATCCCGGACGACATTGAGTTGTTCTGCCGAAAGGTTGAAGACACTTTCTCGCAATTGGACTGATCTGTAGTAGATCGAGCTGAGAAAGCAAAAAAAAACAAGGCCATAAGCCTTGTTTTAAAGTATCGCGTGATCCTTATCCGTTACCGGGGCAGCGAGCGAGCGCGCCTAAGATCTGATCCTCCCAAGACTTGACCGCGAAACGACAAGAATTTAGCCTTCCTGCCTCTTTTGTGAGCTGAAATTAGCTCAAACATTGAGCTTTGTCATCCTTTTTTTTGCTTTTTTGCTACAGTCGCGCAGAATTTTTCTGTTAGCGGATTTTTGCCGTAAATCCTTATAAATGTGTGCTTTTTCGAACCAGCCGAAATAGGCGCTTTCCCTTGCATTTCCGGGCTTTTACCAAAATCTTCTGTTGAAGAATGCGGGTTTCCTTCCTTCGCCGAAGCAGTTATGAACTGCCTCCAGTACATAATTTGCCAACGATTCCGCCGCGAGCGGAACGTCAAACCATCTGGAACAAGCGTCATGCGTCTGTCTCGTTACTTCATGCCCATCCTGAAGGAAAATCCCAAGGAGGCTGAAATCGTTTCCCATCGGCTTATGCTGCGCACCGGCATGATCCGGCAGCAGTCGCAGGGCATCTATTCCTGGCTACCGCTGGGCAAGCGCGTACTGGACAAGGTCAATAAGATCATCCGCGAGGAACAGAACCGTTCCGGCGCCATCGAGCTGTTGATGCCGACACTGCAGTCGGCCGAGCTTTGGCAGGAAAGCGGCCGTTATGACGCTTACGGTAAGGAGATGCTGCGCATCAAGGACCGGCAGGATCGGCCCATGCTTTATGGTCCGACCAACGAGGAGATGGTCACCGACATCTTCCGGTCTTACATCAAGTCCTACAAGGACTTGCCATTGAATCTCTATCACATCCAGCTGAAGTTCCGTGACGAAATCCGTCCGCGTTTCGGCACGATGCGCTCGCGCGAATTCATGATGAAGGATGCCTATTCCTTCGATCTGACGCAGGAAGGCGCCGTGCAATCTTATAACAAGATGTTCGCTGCTTATCTTCGCACCTTCAATCGGCTCGGCCTGAGAGCAATCCCGATGCGCGCGGATACCGGTCCTATCGGCGGCAATCTCAGTCACGAATTCATCATTCTTGCCGATACCGGCGAGTCCGAAGTTTTCTGCCATAAGGATTTCGTCAATTTCGACATTCCGGGCGAAGACACGGATTTCGATGATGCCGCCGGCCTGAAGGGGATTTTCGACAAGTGGACCTCGGTCTATGCCGCAACCTCGGAAATGCATGACGAAGCCGCCTTCAACGCTATTCCCGAAGGGGATCGCCTGTCTGCGCGTGGCATCGAGGTCGGTCACATCTTCTATTTCGGCACGAAATATTCCGAGCCGATGGGTGCGAAGGTGCAGGGTCCCGACGGCAAGGAACATTCTGTCCACATGGGATCTTACGGTATCGGCCCGACACGCCTTGTTCCCGCCATCATCGAAGCATCGCATGATGAGAACGGAATCATCTGGCCGGCTTCGGTTGCGCCGTTCGATGTCGTGGTGATCAACATGAAGGCTGGGGACCAGGCCTGTGACGAAGCTTGCGAAACGGTCTATGCCGCGCTGTCGAAGGCCGGCAAGGACGTGCTGTACGACGATCGCGACGAGCGCGCCGGAACGAAGTTCGCCACGGCCGATCTGATCGGTGTGCCCGTGCAGATCATCGTCGGCCCGCGTTCGATCGCGAGCGGCGAAGTGGAAGTGAAGGACCGTAAGACCGGCGCTCGCGAGACGATGACGGTCGAGGCAGCGATCAATCGGCTGGCAGGCTGATTGACGATACAAAGGATGGAAGGCGAATGGCGGTGAGCGCGGCAGTGGAACAGCAGGAAAATTCGTTCAAGGCCGGCCCATCGTCTCGCCCGTTCTCCGGTTTCGAACGGCTCGTCGCCTGGCGCTATCTGCGCTCCCGGCGCAAGGAGGCCTCGATTTCGGTAATTGCCGGCTTCTCGTTGGTCGGCATCATGCTCGGTGTCGCTGCCCTGATTATCGTCATGGCCGTGATGAACGGTTTCCGCGCCGAGCTCTTCAAGCAGATTCTCGGCTTCAACGGTCATGTCGTCGTGCAGCCGATTGATTCGCCGTTGAACGATTATGCTGATCTGGCAAAGAAGTTTTCTGCCGTTCCCGGCGTCACCATGGCCCTGCCGCTCGTCGAGGGCGAAACACTTGCTTCCGGCCGCGGCGGTTCCGGCACTGGCGCGCTGGTTCGCGGCATCCGTTCGGAAGATCTGACCAAGCTCAAATCGGTCTCCGATCACATCGTTTCCGGTGACATTGTCGGCTTTGCTTCCGGACAGGGCGTTCTTGTCGGCAGCCGGTTAGCCCGGCAACTGGGATTGACGGTCGGCGATCAGATCACCCTTACGGCACCGGATGGCGACGTCACGCCCTTCGGCGTCAACCCGCGCGTCAAGGCATACATGATCTCCGGTATCTTCGAAGTCGGCATGTCGGAATATGATTCTTCCGTCGTCTTCATGCCGCTGGAGGAGGCACAGGTCTTTTTCAATGCCGAGGGCATTGTCGAGAAGATCGAGCTCTTCGTCACCAATCCGGATGAAGTCGATCAATTGCGGCCGAAGATCGAAGAGGCGGCGGGGCGACAGATTTTCCTGACGGACTGGCGGCAGGTCAACGCCACTTTCTTCTCAGCCCTCCAGGTCGAGCGCAACACGATGTTCATGATCCTGACGCTGATCGTTCTCGTCGCCGCGCTGAATATCATTTCCGGCCTGATCATGCTGGTGAAGGACAAGGGCAGCGACATAGCCATCCTGCGCACTATGGGGGCGACGTCGGGCGCGATCATGCGCATCTTCTTCATGACGGGGGCGGCGATCGGCGTCGTTGGAACGTTCGCCGGCGTCATACTCGGCGTCCTGGTCTGCCTCAATATCGAATCCATCCGCCAGTTCTTCTCCTGGATTTCCGGCACCGTGATTTTCAATCCGGAGGTCTATTTCCTCAGCAAATTGCCGGCCCAGATGAATCTCAGTGAGACCATCTCCGTCATCGTGATGGCACTCACCCTGTCCTTCCTTGCCACCATCTTTCCGGCCTGGCGGGCCTCGCGGCTCGATCCGGTGCAGGCGCTGCGCTACGAATAAGGATATTTCATTTGATGAAACGCAACGTCGTTCTCCAGCTCTCTGGCGTGGAGCGTCACTACGGGCAGGGCGAGACGCGGCTGTCGATCTTGAAGGGGGCGGATTTCACGCTGCACAGCGGCGAGATTGTTGCGCTCGTCGCGCCGTCAGGCACTGGCAAATCAACGCTTCTGCATGTGGCCGGGCTGCTTGAGCATCCGGATGGCGGCGAAGTGCTCGTCAACGGTCAGGCCTGTGAGGACTTGTCTGACGATAGACGTACGGCCGTGCGCCGCAGCGAGATCGGCTTCGTCTATCAGTTCCATCACCTGCTTCCGGAATTCTCGGCGCTTGAGAATATCATGATGCCGCAGCTCATTTCCGGCCTTTCGCGGAAGGATGCCAGCGAGCGAGCCGCTCAGCTTCTAGACTACATGCGTATCGGCCATCGCGGTGATCATCGCCCCGCCGAATTGTCCGGCGGCGAGCAGCAACGCGTCGCAATCGCCCGCGCCGTCGCCAATGCCCCGCTGGTGCTGCTGGCGGATGAGCCCACCGGCAATCTCGACCCGGCAACGGCGCATTACGTCTTCGATGCACTGGAGGCGCTGGTGCGCCAATCCGGTCTTGCGGCCCTGATCGCCACGCACAATCACGAACTCGCTGCCCGCATGGATCGCCGTGTTACCTTGAGCGAAGGCAAGGTTGTGGAGGTCTGATCCTTTTACGGGATGATCAGGCCGCCGCGATAATCCAGTTCGTAAGCCCTGCGTTCGCTGACGACGATAGCTTCGTAGCCGCTGAAATGGTGGCAGTCGCCGATGTTTTCATCGATGTAAAGCCCATAGGCATGCTCGAACTCGAAGCCGCCGAGAAAGCGCCTTTCGTCAAGATAGAGCCGCAGGAGGGCGGCCTTGATCACCATGCCGGCGCGCGTTCCGTCGATCAGGTCGTGTTCGACGATATGGCCGAAATAGTTCATGGCCCATACCGGCTCGCCGTCATGCCATACGAGCTCTTGTCCGGCGAAGTCCGTGCCGCCGAAGTAGCTGTCGAGATAGCGCCAGCGGCCGCTCGCATAACCAATGTCATGCGAGCCGCTACGGCAGGATGGCAACCTCTCGCCGTCACCGACATAGGTTTCGGCTTTGGCGACGACAATAAAATCGTTCAGCTCGGCAAGATCCGGCATGACCCTCTCCAATTCTGGTGAGCGGCCAAGATGCCATTCAATGCGAGATTTGTAAAGAACAAAAAGAGAACAATTGCTAGCGATGGCTGCTTTCGCAAGCCTTCTGGCCGATATCATCCTGCCAGTCCTGTATGCTGACGGTCTTGGCATCGGCCTTCAGTATCTTGTCGTCCTTGGTCACCTTGCCGGTCAGGACGTTGTAATCGCAGCTATAGCTGTTACCGGGTTCGAGGTTGTCACGAAAATCGTAGCTATAGCCGGCAACCAAAAATGTGCTGTTGCGATAGGCAAGTGTCAAAGTCTGATGCCATCGGTCGCGCCCGATCGCATCGTTCTGCGAAGTGATCGCGATTGAACCGTTCGGCAGTGCGGCGATCGATGGTTCCTGGCCGTAGATGCCACCAGGCTCAGCGCGGCCCCATACCTTATCAGGGGCGGCGGCGGCAAGCTTGAGTAGCTCGTGCTCCTTATCGCGGAGATAGATATAGATCCCGATCTCATAATCGGCCTGGTCATTCGGCGGCATCGTCACCAGTAATGCAAGGTCCGGCTTGCCGTCCTTGTTCCAGTCGCCGATCGCCGCGTCGATGATGCGGTCGGAAGCAATGGTGTCTTCGGCGCGAGCCGCGATTGCGGTCAAAAGAAGAATGAGAGCGCAGCCAAGTGACTTCATCGTGATCCCCCGGTTTGCCTCTGCATAGCGCCGTGCCGCGCTGGCGTCCATTGCAGGCTAAAAGTCGTCTGATGAAATTTATTGATGCTTCTATTGACTCTCGAACAAAAATGGAACAAAAAGAAAACATAACGAGTAAGGAGCGCCTAAATGACCGACATTATTCGAGACGTTGCAGCATTCACTTCCATCGTCATGTTCGTCGCCAGCTTTTCCCTCATCATGATGGCGATGTAGGTTTTATCTCCCGTTTGCACATGCTGTTCCCATATTTGATGGGAGCAACTTCTGGACTTTATGGTCCGCAAAGCCGAAAATGTCGCTGATTCATTCAGGCGTGCGGAAGGGTATGAAATGGCGGATGCAGGTGGCAGCGGCGTGGCAGCGCCGGTCGGCGAAATGCCGGAATTTGTGCACCTCAGGGTTCATTCCGCCTATTCTCTGCTAGAGGGCGCATTGCCGCTCAAGAAGATATTGGCCAAGGCTGCCGGGGACAGTCAGCCGGCCATTGCGATCACCGATACGAACAATCTGTTCGTCGCCCTGGAATTCTCGCAGAAGGCGATGGATGAGGGGCTGCAGCCGATCATTGGCTGTCAGGTATCGATCGATATGGAGGATGGCGGCGAGAGCGAGAAGCGCGGGCCGCAGCAAGCTTTGGCGAAGATGCCATCCATCGTGCTGCTTGCCGCGACTGAGCGGGGATATGAGCGCCTCGTCGATCTCGTCAGTCGCGCCTATCTCGGCGGCGAGGGCAACAACGCCGTTCACATCACAGCCTCATGGCTGGATGAGATCGGTACGGGAGGGTTGATCGCGCTCACCGGTTCGCTCACCGGCCCGGTCGATATGGCTTTGAAAGAAGGGCATGCCGCACAGGCGCTCTCCCGGTTGTTGAGGCTGAAGCAGCTGTTCGATGACAGGCTCTATGTCGAATTGCAGCGTCACGGCACCTATGATCGTCGTCACGAGCAGAAGATGATCAAGCTGGCTTACGAGCACGAGGTCCCGCTTGTCGCCACCAACGAAGCCTTTTTCCCGACGCGGGACGATTACGATGCGCATGACGCCTTGATGGCGGTGGCCCACAATGCCATCGTCTCGGACGATACGCGATTTCGCCTGACGCCGGATCACTATCTGAAGAGCCGCGCAGACATGGCAAAGCTTTTCGCCAACTTGCCGGAAGCGCTTGAGAACACGGTCGAAATCGCTCGCCGCTGCTCCTTCGTGTTGAAGACCCGCTCGCCGATCCTGCCGCGCTTTACCGGGGCGACTGACGACCCTGAAGAGGCCGGGCGCGCCGAGGCGGCCGAGCTGCGCGCTCAGGCGGTCGAGGGCCTCGATCAGCGCATAACCTCTCTTGGCATGGCACCGGGTTACGAGGAGAAGGATTATCGCGACCGGCTGGAATTCGAACTGAGCGTCATCGAGCGCATGAAGTTTCCCGGCTACTTTCTGATCGTTGCCGACTTCATCAAATGGGCCAAGCGCCACGATATCCCTGTCGGCCCCGGTCGCGGTTCCGGTGCAGGCTCGCTCGTCGCCTATGCGCTGACGATCACTGACGTCGATCCGCTGCGCTTCTCGCTGCTGTTCGAGCGCTTCCTCAACCCGGAACGCGTCTCCATGCCGGACTTCGATATCGACTTCTGCCAGGATCGGCGTGAAGAGGTGATTCGCTACGTGCAGGCCAAATACGGCCGCGAGCAGGTGGCGCAGATCATCACCTTCGGTTCGCTGCAGGCACGCGCCGCCTTGCGCGATGTTGGCCGCGTTCTCGAAATGCCCTATGGCCAGGTCGACAAGATCTGCAAGCTGGTGCCGAACAATCCTGCCAATCCGACCCCGCTGAGCAAAGCGATCGAGGAGGAGCCGCGCTTGCAGGAGGAGGCGGACAAGGAGCCGGTCGTTGCCCGTCTTCTCGATATCGCCCAGAAGATCGAAGGCCTCTATCGCCACGCCTCCACCCATGCCGCCGGTATCGTCATCGGCGACCGCCCGCTATCGAAGCTCGTGCCGATGTATCGCGACCCGCGCTCCGATATGCCGGTCACCCAGTTCAACATGAAATGGGTGGAGCAAGCCGGCCTGGTGAAGTTCGACTTCCTCGGTCTGAAGACGCTGACCGTCCTTAAAACGGCGGTCGATTTCGTCGCGAAACGCGGTATCTCGATCGATCTTGCCAGCATCCCACTCGACGACAAGAAGACCTATGACATGCTCTCGCGCGGCGAGACGGTCGGCGTGTTCCAGGTGGAAAGTGCGGGCATGCGCAAGGCGCTGATCGGCATGCGGCCGGACTGCATCGAGGATATCATCGCGCTCGTGGCGCTTTATCGTCCAGGTCCGATGGAGAACATCCCGGTCTATAATGCCCGCAAGCACGGCGAGGAAGAGATCGAATCGATCCACCCGAAGATCGACTATCTCTTGAAGGAAACTCAGGGCGTTATCGTCTATCAGGAGCAGGTGATGCAGGTCGCCCAGGTGCTCTCGGGCTATTCGCTCGGCGAAGCCGATCTTCTGCGCCGCGCCATGGGTAAGAAGATCAAGGCGGAGATGGACCAGCAGCGCGAGCGCTTCGTCGACGGTGCCATCAAGAACGGCGTGTCGAAGGGGCAGGCCGATGTCATCTTCGATCTGCTCGCCAAGTTCGCGAATTACGGCTTCAACAAGTCGCACGCCGCCGCCTACGCCATCGTCTCCTACCAGACCGCCTATATGAAGGCGCATTATCCGGTGGAGTTTCTGGCCGCGTCGATGACGCTCGATATGTCCAATACCGAGAAGGTCAATGACTTCCGTCAGGATGCTAAGCGGCTGGGCATCGAGGTCATCGCGCCTTCCGTGCAGACCTCATTCCGCCATTTTGAAACGGGCGAAAACCGCATCTATTATGCACTGGCCGCCATCAAGGGCGTCGGTGAATCCGCCGTCGACCATATCGTCGAGGTGCGCGGCGATCAGCCCTTTGCCAGCATCGAGGATTTCTGCCTGCGCATCGATCCCAAGCAGATCAACCGCCGCGTTCTGGAAAGCCTGATCTGCGCCGGTGCTTTCGATTGCTTCGAAATCGACCGTGCGCAGCTGATTGCCGGCTTGGACCGCGTCATGGGCTATGCCCAGGTGGCGCAGGAAAACAAGCGCAGCGGCCAGCATGACATGTTCGGAAGTGCTGCCTCCGGTCCGGAAAAGATCGTGTTTCCGCCCTATACACCGTGGCTCGCCTCGGAGCGTCTGCTGCGCGAATTCCAGGTGCTCGGTTTCTATCTGACGGCACATCCGCTCGATACTTATAAGAGCGTGCTCGACAAGATGCGGGTGCAGCCCTTCGCCGATTTTTCCGCGGCGGTGAAGCAAGGCGCCAGCAACGGCCGCTTGGCCGGCACTGTCATCTCAAAGCAGGAGCGCAAGACGCGCACCGGCAACAAGATGGGCATCTTCGTCTTTTCGGATGCTTCCGGCCAGTTCGAAGCTGTGCTTTTCTCTGAAACGCTCAACCAGTATCGCGACGTTCTCGAAGTCGGCAAATCCTTCGTGATCACGGCTCAGGCGGACGAGCGCCCCGAGGGTATCAGTCTGCGCCTGCAGACAGCACAGTCGCTGGAAGAGAAGTCGTTGCAGATGCAGAAGGCGCTGCGCGTCTATGTCCGCGATTCCGGCCCGCTGAAAGCCGTTGCCGCGCATCTGAACACGAAAGGCGACGGCCTCGTTTCCTTCATTGTCATCAAGGAAGAGGGGTTGCGAGAAGTCGAGGTGGCGCTACCGGAGAAATATCGCATTACGCCTGAAATCGCCGCCGCATTGCGCACGGCGCCGGGCGTGATCGACGTGGAGCTGGTCTGAAGCAATTCCGGGAAAAGTGTATAGCGGTTTTCCGTCCGGAATTGCTAAAAACAAAAAGGCTCTAGCCCTTTTTACCCAGCGCGCCGTTGTTGGTAAGGGTGATGAAATCGGTCTCGTTGCCGGTTTCCGGTCCGACGCCGGTATCGGAAATCGTCAGCGACGATCCCGCGGTCAGCAGATCCTCGATGCGGTGACGGATATCGTCAGGGATGGTGATGCGATTGAGCGCCTGTCCGGCTGCGTCGAACGATTGTGATTGTTCCTCGCTGGTGATGCCGTAGCGCTTCTTCGTCTGCTTGCTCAGATCTTCCTCGAGCGTCATGCCGAACCAGTCGGCCTTGCCGCTGATCCGATCGATCGCATTGGCGGTGAAGAAATGTACGCCGAGCGCCTCCTGCGGCTCGGTAATGATGGCCGGTCCTTCGAACAGCGGTTTGAAGTTCTGCCGGACCATGATCGCGCCGTTCGGCGGTTCGCCCCTGCCGGCCGCGGCATAGACTGCCTTCATCAGCGCGGAGCTGACGAGGCCGCCCGTCGTCTTGATGTCATGTGCCTTCTTGAAGTCTTCGATCGCCTGCACCGTCGCAGGCCCCAGCATGCCGTCGGGCGTTCCCGTGATGAAGCCCATCCCGTTCAGGATGCCCTGAAGGTCGCGCACGTTTTCGCGCAAGCCCCGCCGGGTGATGAGGATGCTGAGCGGAGCGGGATCGGCCGGTGGCGCCAGAGTCTCCCGCGCCTTCGGTATCTGGATCGACGTCACGTCGTTCGTCGCCACCTGCAGCTGTTGTGCCTGCGGCAGGAAGCTTGCGGTCATCGGACGGAGTTCTATGCCTGAAAACAGCGCCGGCGGTGGAGCTGGCAGCGGCTGGAACAGCATCGCGTTTTCAAACGGCTGCGGCACTAGCGGCTGATCGGCGATGACGACATGCACGCCGCGCTCGGTCATTTGATAAAGCGTCTTCGCAAAGGCCTTCGGCATCCGCACGCAGCCATGCGATGCCGGATAATTCGGGACGGAATTGGATTCGTGCAGCGCGATCCCCGACCAGGTCAGCCTCTGCATGAAAGGCATGGGCGAGGCCGAATAGAGATTGGATTCGTGATACACCTTCTTCTCCAGAATGGAGAAGATGCCGCTGGGGGTCGTGTGGCCGCGCTTGCCGGTGGAAACCTTCGAAGTCGCGATTACCTTATCGCCGTCATAGACTGCGAGCGACTGCCTGTCCTTCGACACCACGATCTGCAGGGTGCGGGTATCCGGCGCAGCAAAGACGGGATGGGAAAGGGCAGTGGCTGACACCAGGGCCAGCCCCAGCAACAAAAATGGCTTCATAGACACAACCAAAACGCAATACTCGTTGTACCTGAGGTTAGACTTGGAAGTTTAAGGAAGACTTGCCGAAGACTCATGCCTTTCTGCGTCCATGAAAGCGTGAGTTCGCCGAACGCCCAATGCGGCATCGCCGAAGCGGTGCGTTCAAACTCTGCTTCGGCGACGATTGAAAACTTGAACTAACGGGGAATCAGTGGACGCTGGAGGCCACCCAGTTGTGCCAGTCCTGCTCGCTGCCGTGGAAAGCGTTGAGGTCGATCTTGCCTTCGACGCCGTGCGATACACCGGAGCCGGAATATTGCCAGAACAGCCATTTACGGCCCGGATAGACCTTGGACGGATGTTGAGCCACGGCGCGCAGCCAGAAGGGATAGTTGAGCAGCTCGCCACTCAGATTGTCGCGATAGAAGTCCGGAGCCGTGTAGACGATCGGACGCTGGCCGTAATGCTTTTCCAGCTTGTCCATGAAGACCTGCATCTTGGCGAGAACCTGCTCGCGCGAGGGCCGCCGCTTGCAACTTGACTCACCGTTCCATTCCACGTCGATGACCGGCGGTAGGGCTCCGGCTTCCTTCGGCACGTTGCGAATGAACCAGTCGGCCTGCTCTCCGGCAGTCCGGCACCAGTAGAAGAAATGATAGGCGCCATGTTTCAGGCCGGCCTGCTGGGCAGCCCGCCAGTTCTTCTTGAACATGGGATCGATGTGATCGCCGCCGTCCGTTGCCTTGATGTAGACGAAGTTCGCACCCTGCGTGCGCAGCGTATCCCAGTCGATCTCGCCCTGCCAGCGAGAGACGTCGACGCCATGGACAGCGAGCTTCCGGGGCGAGGTGGACGCACCGAAGTTGATCGGCTTGGCATCGCGGAAGCGATGGCTGTAGATCTGCATCGGCTGCTGCCGCAGGGCGCGGGGCACCGGATTCGATGGCGAGAGCATGGCGAGCGGTCGTTGCAGCGGGACTGGCGCGTCATCGTCGCCGCTCTGGTCGGAGGGCATAAGGCCCTCAGGCCGGAGATTCGTTGGCATCGCGACTGCGAGCGCCTGCTGCCGCTCGACGCGCGAAACGGTTTCGCCGATTTCGACCGAAGGCACGACCCTACTGGTCTTTGTGATGGAACCGGTCAATTCTTTCGAAGGCGGGGCGGCTTGCGCGGCTTCGCGCTCACCTCGGGCGGCGCAGCCTGAAATTGTCAGGCAGGCGAGAAGAATGGTCGATACAGCCGATAGACGCATAGGAACCCGTACGCAAAACACTGGAGGCGACGAGTTCACGCCGCCGGAAAGTTACAGAATCCAAGTCCTAATGGAAATTTACCAAAAAAGTTTGAATCCGAGCTTTCTCGCGCTAAAGAATCGCGCACGTCGTTCAATTATTTGCGATGCAGCCAAAAATCACCATCTGGTGACTTGTGCTAAATAATTGTTATTTATGGTTTTTGTCACCGAACGTGTAGCCGGTTTCGACTGTCTTGTTGCCGAATTTTTCTCGGAGTTTGTCCATGGCTGCTTCCGCAGCGGCCCGTCGCATGGCCTGAACGTCGATAAGATCGGGCGGATCTGCGCGCCCGGCATCGCCAAGATCGGTAACCCCGATGCCGATGAGACGGAATTTCGTGCCGTCGGTTTCAGGTTCGAGCAGCCGCAGTCCGGTGCGGAAAATCCGGTCCGCGAGTTGGGTTGGGTCCTCCAGCCGACGATTGCGCGTGCGAATCTTGAAGTCTGCGGTCTTCAGCTTCAGCACGACGGTCTGGCCGGCAATGCCGCTGCGCTTCAGACGCCGGGAAACCTTCTCGGAGAGATCGCGCAGGATCGGCACGAGATCTTCATGGCGCCAGATGTCTTCGAAGAAGGTGGTTTCGGAAGACACGCTCTTTGCCGCTTCATTAGGATGCACGGTTCGGTCGTCGATCCCGCGCGAGAGACGGAAAAGTCGCTGGCCGATGACGCCATAACGGCGCATGAGGTCACCTTCCTCCATGGCCTGCAATTGGCCGATGGTGCGAATACCGTCGCTTTCGAGCGTAGCGGCAAAGGCCTTGCCTACTCCCCAGATGGTGGTGACCGATCGTGGCTCCAGGAAGGAGAGCGCCTCTTCCTTGCCAATGACGGAGAAGCCTCGCGGCTTCTGTAGATCGGAGGCAACCTTGGCGAGGAATTTGCAATAGGAAAGGCCGACGGAGATGGTGATGCCGACTTCCTGCTCGACGCGCTTGACGAACTTGGCGAGGATGCGCGCCGGCGGATCGTGATGCAGCCGCTGCGTGCCCTCTAGCTCAAGAAAGGCCTCGTCGATCGAAAGCGGCTGCACCAGCGGCGTCAGGTCCTGCATCATTGCACGGACCTCGCGGCCGACGCGCACGTATTTCTCCATGTTCGGCCGGATGACGACGGCCTGCGGGCACGCTTCCAGCGCCTTAAACATCGGCATGGCGGAGCGCACCCCATGGATGCGGGCGATATAGCAGGCAGTGGAGACGACGCCGCGCTTGCCGCCACCGATGATGACGGGCTTGTCGGCCAACTCCGGATTGTCACGTTTCTCGATGGAGGCATAAAAAGCATCGCAATCGATATGCGCCAGCGTCAGTGCGTAGAGCTCCCGGTGGTAAACGAGGCGAGGGCTTCCGCAGCTCCGGCAGCGCGTGCGCGTGGCCGATTGCTCGCTCAAACAATCGCGACAGAAGCCGGAGATCTTGTCGGGCGCATGGGTCATCGAGTGAGAACAAAAATTGAACATCGCCACTTTATGATCTAAGCTCGCGAGTCTCAAGCTGGAAAACTGCCGGGGAGGCGCGAGTGCAGAACTTAGTCGTGCAGGCATTGACGCCGGATCGCTGGGGCGATTTCGAGACACTGTTTGGACCAAGCGGTGCCTGCTATGGCTGCTGGTGCACTCATTTCCGTGTCGCGACATCGCAGCGCAAGACGATGGATGCAGCAGAAAAGAAGCAGTTGATCCAGGAGCGAATCTCGGCTGGGCCGCCGCCCGGACTTCTAGGCTACATTGATGGGCAACCGATCGCCTGGGTGCAGGTTGGTCCGCGTGCAGAGCTGCCGCAATGGAACTCGCCGAAAACGGTGTCTCGTCCGCTCGATCCAGCCGATGCGGAAGACAGCACTGTTTGGGCGGTAAGTTGCTTCTTCATAAATTCGAAGGATCGCGGCAAGGGGTATAGCCATCGCATGCTGTCGGAGGCCGTGAATTTCGCCCGTGCTTCCGGCGCGCGGCTGCTGGAGGGCTGCCCGATCGAGCGCACGAAGCAGTCGAAATCGGTCGGTCTCTATGTCGGCTCGCAGCGCATATTCGAGGCCGCCGGATTTTTTGAAGTTGCGAAGCGGAAGGACGGCAGGCCTCTGATGCGCCTCGCTCTTTGAGGGTAGGTAGGATGACGTCAGCGTGCGATATGAGCCTGGATCAGCGGTGCTGCCTGGCCCCATTCATTGGCTTCCGGAATACCAGCGGCGACGGCGGGCGCCATGCGATGAACGATGGAGGCCGGTTTCAGATTGATGAGGAGGCATCCCGGAACATATTCGCTGACCGAATGCAGGTTGTGGGCCATGTCGTCGACGAAGGCGACGGGCATCTCGCGCTGTCGATGCAGCGAGCGTACGATCGGCCCCTTCGGCTGCAGCGATGCGAGCAACGGATAGTCAAGCTCAAGCCTGTCGAGGAGCCGCCGCCTCTGCTCCCAGAACTGTGGCGGCATAGCTGTCAGAAAAACGATATCGGCATCTTTCGAAAACGTGGCGAGCGTGTCCACCACGCGATCGAAAGGCGTCTGCCATTGCTCCTGCGCCTCGAAGAACGCCTCGATCAGCCGGCGGACATCCTTTTCCTCCAGCACGGAACCATTGGCCTTGGAAACGATGTTGCCCGTCAGCCGGAAGGAGCGCGGCAGGAATTCATGGCCTTCGGCGTCGATGAAGGCCAGGAAGGGCGCAAAGAAATGCAGAACAACGTCATCGACATCGCAGACGATCAATGGCCGTTCCTGAAGCTGGATATGCGATACGTCGAATTCGATCGGGGCATCCATGATCAGTATTCTCCAGAGGCAAGGCCGGGCGGCGAAAAATGCGCCGACGCGGCGGCGACGGCCTCCGGCGGAATGCCGCTGGCCTCGCAGAAGGCCAGCAATGTCGGTTCGTGGTTCATGAGGAAATCGAGCATGCCAGCAAGGAAGGCGGGCTCGTTGATGGCGTTGCGCACCTGCGCCGGCTCCACGCCGGTGAGCGCCAGGAAGCGGCCAAACATATCGGGTTCATTGGCGAGCCAGCCGAGTACGGCAATAGCAGTCTCTTGCGGGTTGGCCGCGCTCTTCTTCGGGTTCTTGAAGTTACTTTGCATTTTGAGGGGTGAGTTACCTATTTTTCAACCAAATGCCGGTAATTTGCGATTCAACTATTTCTGGAATCGGTTCCTCGCGACCCTATATTTCGAGAGAATGGATGCAATACCGGATGCAGGGGCAGCGTTCCATGGCTAAGCAGGTAATGATTGTAGAAGACAATGAGCTGAATATGAAGCTCTTTCGCGATCTGATCGAAGCCTCCGGCTATACAACGATCCAGACCCGCAATGGCATGGAAGCGCTCGATCTCGCGCGCAAGCACCGTCCAGATCTGATTCTCATGGATATTCAGCTGCCGGAGGTCTCCGGTCTGGAGGTCACCAAGTGGCTGAAGGAAGACGACGACCTGCACATGATCCCCGTAATCGCAGTCACGGCCTTCGCCATGAAGGGCGATGAGGAGCGCATTCGTCAGGGTGGCTGCGAGGCCTATGTCTCGAAGCCGATTTCAGTGCCGAAATTCATTGAGACCATTAAAACCTATCTGGGCGACGCCTGATGATGGGGAGCAGCTGATGACCGCACGCATCCTGGTAGTCGACGATATTCCAGCCAACGTAAAGCTTCTGGAAGCGCGGCTGCTTGCCGAATATTTCGAAGTGCTGACGGCTGAGGACGGCTTGAAGGCGCTCGCCATTTGCGCGAGCACGCAGGTCGATCTGATCCTTCTCGATATTATGATGCCCGGCATGGACGGCTTCGAAGTGTGTGAGCGCCTGAAATCCGATGCCCGAACTGCGCATATCCCGGTCGTCATGGTGACGGCGCTCGATCAGCCTGCCGACCGCGTGCGTGGTCTGAAGGCCGGTGCCGACGATTTCCTGACGAAGCCGGTCAATGACCTCCAGCTGATTTCGCGCGTCAAGAGCCTGCTTCGCCTGAAGACATTGAGTGACGAGCTGCATATGCGCAACGAGACCGCGCGCAACTTCGGCATCGGCGATCTGATGCGCTCCGGAGAAGGTCGTTCTGAGGAAGCCGGCCAGGTGCTGCTGGTCGACGGCCGCGCCAATTCGCAGGAGCGGATTATCCGAACGCTGAAGCCGATTGCCCAGGTCATTGCGATGTCCGATCCGCAGGCGGCTTTATTCGAAGCCGCCGAACGGCCGTTCGAGCTGGTCATCGTCAATTCTAATTTCGACGATTACGATCCGCTGCGGCTTTGTTCGCAGCTGCGCTCGCTGGAGCGTACGCGCTTCCTGCCAGTGCTGCTGGTGACAGAGCAGGGGGCCGATGACATGATCGTCCGCGCGCTGGATCTCGGCGTCAATGATTATATTGTCCGGCCGATCGAGCCGAATGAGCTCGTGGCCCGCTGCCTCACGCAAATACGCCGCAAGCGCTATAACGACCGTTTGCGTGCCAGCGTACAGCAGACGATCGAGCTTGCCGTCACCGACGCACTCACCGGCCTGCACAACAGACGCTACCTCGACAACCACTTAAAGGTGCTTTTTGATCGATCCCTGGCACGGGGCAGGCCGCTTTCGATTCTGATCACCGACATAGACCGCTTCAAGACCGTAAACGACACCCATGGTCACGATGCCGGCGACGAAGTTCTCAAGGAGTTTGCCGCACGGATCCGCTCAACGGTGCGCGGCGCCGATCTTGCCTGTCGTTACGGAGGTGAGGAATTCGTAGTCGTCATGCCGGATACGCCCGCCGATATCGCCGCAGCCGTCGCAGAACGTCTACGCGCTGCGGTAGAAAATATGCCTGTGAAACTACGCGACACTGGTGTGGCGCTTAACATTACCGCGTCCTTCGGAATTTCGTGCCGTTTGGAGACGATCGATACGCCGGAGCAGTTGATGAAACAGGCAGATCTTGCGCTTTACGAAGCCAAAAGGGCAGGCCGCAACAGGGTCGTAGCTTCAGCCGCATAGGGGTAAACGGCCGAGAATGGCAATTACCCGTCAATACTGAGGTAGCTTCTAGGTTTTTGAACCGCGATCAATTCTTTCCGTTCTTTATCTCACCTCCACAGCCAATTGAGTTCTGGTTCAAAGAAAATAAGAATACTTATACTTTCAATTTCGGAATAAATTCTCGCTTTCTGCCCCAAGGCGAAATATTCGTATTATATTACTATATGTTTTTATCTTGTTCGTGGCTTGGTGGTCAGGTGGGAGCTGGAAGGACAGGAGCTTGATTGAAACTAAATTGAATATTCAATTTTACTTTAGTATCTGTATTCTATCTTTTCTAGCGAGAGAGGAGATCTCTCTTTATTCTTGATAATTTCTTGACCATTTTTCGTTAATGCTATCGGGCATTCTTTTCCGTCAAAGTCATGAATTTTAACCATGCGGGCAGACAGGCATTTTTTATCATTAAGAATTTGTTGATTTTCTTTTGATTTCGCGCGAATTTAGTCCCGTATACAGACAACCGATTAGGGTATCCGAGATACCCCATGATGCTCAGGTCCGCCGCATCTCCTGGGTCGTGGGGTCGGTCGGCTGGCAGGCAGAAGATAACGGTTCCTCGTGCCGTTTTGCAGGCTAGCCGGCCCCCATTCAAAACGCCGCTCTTCATTTCTGAAGGGCGGCGTTTTTCTTTGCCGTGCCGGCAAGGCATTGTTCGACTGAGGCGTTTCCAACCGCTGTTGCAAAGTCGGACGGCGATCGAGATGAGGTTTATAAAACAAAAAAGGCGCCAACCCGAAGGTCGCGCCTTTTTGTAACCTGAAGTTTAGGAAGCTTACTTGATCTTCGTTTCCTTGAACTCGACATGCTTCTTAGCAACCGGGTCGTACTTCGTCTTCGTCATTTTGTCCGTCATCGTACGGCTGTTCTTCGTCGTGACGTAGAAGAAACCGGTGTCGGCCGTCGACAGCAGCTTGATCTTGATGGTGGTAGCCTTGGCCATGGTCGTCCTGCCTTTAATAAAAATGAACGCCGTGGACGGCCAGTGCGGAGGTCCACGGCGAATTCTGGCGCGAAAATACAAATCGCGCCCGAAAAGTCAACCTCTGTTGCCCATGAAAAGCAGTCGTATCCCCGAAAGCAGGACATAAAGACCGAAGAAAAACGCCACGGCCCAGGCAAATCCGCTGGGATTGGCGACATCCATGGCCGTGCCGACCGTCGGCGGCCCGAGGACCATGCCTACGGCGTAACAGAAAACGAAGGCCGCATTGGCGGCGACGAGATCGACGCCGGTCAATCGCGTGCCGAGGTGGCTGAGGCCGACCGTATACATGCCGGAAACGCAGCCACCCCAGAAGAGCAGGATGATGGCAAGAATGATCCAGTTCGATGACAGCGACGGTAGCAGGAGCGCTCCGACAAACCCGATCGTGGCCATGATCGACAGCAGCGGCCGCTTGTCCCGCATGCGGTCGGCAAGCAGCCCGAGCGGGATCTGGAACACGAAGTTGCCCACGCCCATGACGGTCAGCAGCAGTGCCGCCTGTGATTCGTTGAAACCGAGGCGCGTCGCATAGCTGGTGAAGAGCGATCCGCCGCCGACGGTAACCGCACCAAACACGAAGACTGCAGCCGTGGCCGTCGGCACGAGGAAGATGTAGCGCACGAAATGCAGTTCCGGCTTCTCGTCAACGATCGGGCTCTCGTTTCGCGCAATGAAGATCGGGATGGCGGCGGCCAGGATGATGCAGGCGCCGATGAGGAAGGGCATCAGGCCTTCGCTGCCGACGACGGAAAAGACGAGGGGGCCGGCCGCAAATCCGAGAGAGAAGACGGTGGAATAGAGACCGAGCACGAATCCGCGTTTGGAAGGCGGCGAGGCGGCGTTGATCCAGAATTCCGACAGGATGAAGAGCGTTGTCGTCGCCCCATGGAAGACGATGCGCAGCGGAAACCACAGAAGCAGATTTTCTGCATAGTAGAAGCCGAGCGAGCTTAGAGCCGATAGGAAAACCGCCCAGATCATTGTCTGCACGACGCCAAAGCGGTGCGCGAGCTTGGTCGTGACGACCGCTGCCAGCATCGAGGCGACGCCCATCATGGCCGTGTTGAGGCCGATGAGGCTCGAGGGAACACCGCGCTTTTCGAGAATGATGCTCAGAAGCGGCAGTCCCAGCCCGATGGCGATGCCAACGGCGGATACGGAGGTAATGGCTGCGACGAGCGAAGGCCAGTGAATTTCTTCGACGTGGCCGGCCTTGTCGTTCGTCGGTTCAAGCATAAAAAAATCCCTGGGGCATGAGGCGTGCGAATCGATCGCAATGTGAAGCACAGGAAGCCACGGCTCGGCCAAATTCAGGTAACGGGTCGGCTTTCATGTGATCGATCACCCCCTCCGGAGTAGTCCCTATGACGCGCGGCATGTTCAGACAAGAAATGCTGCTCATGTCAAGCGGTTGCCGGCAAAGCAGTTCGCCTGAAGCACGATTAAGCGACAAAACCTCTGCAGTTTCCGATATAGAAGCGCAATGCGCGGAAGCAATCTCTGCCAACGATAGAGACCGGCGGCATGAACCGGATAGCATGGTCACGATCGGCCGTTTCCTTGATCCCAATCCTCTGGGGTGTCGTCATGGCCACCGAAGCCATGCATGCGCAGCGCCCATTGCAGGCCGATGACGCCACCCTTGATCGGCTGGATGATGGCAAGTGCCGCGATAATGGTGATGGGTGCCCAAATGGCAAGATGCGCCCAGAGTGGCAGCTTGAAGGTCATATCCGTCAGCATATAGCCGCCGACGATCAGGTGGCCGAGAACCAGGATCACCAGATAGGGCGGCAGGTCGTCGGCTCGCTGGTGAGAGATATTTTCATCACAGACCGCGCATCGGTCGACTGGCTTCAGAAAGGCGCGAAAGAGCTTGCCGGTGCCGCAGCGCGGGCAGCGGTTCAGCATGCCGCGTAGAATCGAGCGTCCGAGCGGACGTTCGCTTTCGTCTGAGCCACCGAAGCGGATGGGGGAGTCGGATGGGCTGCCCGTCATGAATGCGCTTCCTCCGTGCCGGCAGCCGTTCTTTACCTGCGGCCGCGCGGCGGTCTCGTGCCCGGTGCCTTGCGCGCCTGGCTCTTATTGCGGCGGGTGGCCTTATGGAAGGAACGCACCGCCGTCGGCATCGGCTTGCCATCGCTCAGCATTTCGAAGCGCAGCGCTCCGGCAAGCGGCACGGCTTCCGCCAGCCTCACCGTTACATCGTCGCCGAGACGATATCCGAGCCCCGTTCTTTCGCCCGTCAGCGCCTGATGCGCCTCGTCATAGATGAAGTAATCGGTGCCGAGCGTAGATATAGGGATGAAACCGTCGGCGCCATAGTCCGGCAGGGTGACAAAAAGGCCCGACTTGGTGACGCCGCCGACGCGCGCCTCGAACTCCGCGCCGACACGACCGGCGAGGTGGTGGGCGATGAGCCGGTCCACCGTCTCGCGCTCCGCGGCCATGGCGCGGCGCTCGAAGGTCGAGATTTCGGCTGCAATATCGTCGAGCGAGGCTTCTTCCTCCGGCGTGATCGCACCTTCGCCGAGGCCAAGCGAGCCGACCAGCGCGCGATGCACGATCAGATCCGCATAGCGACGGATGGGCGAGGTGAAGTGGGCGTATTTCATGAGGTTCAGGCCGAAATGCCCGATATTGTCGGGGCTGTAGATCGCCTGGCTCTGTGAGCGCAGCACCATCTCGTTGACCATGGTCTGATGCGCCGTACCCTCGGCTTTCGCCAGAATGCCGTTGAAGCTATTGGCGCGCACATTGCCGCCCTTGGCAAGCGAAATGCCGAGGGTGGCCAGAAATTCGCGCAGGATTTCCTGCTTGGCGAGCGTCGGGCCATCGTGGATACGGTAGATCAGCACCTGCTTGCGCTTTTCCAACGTCTCGGCCGCAGCAACGTTCGCCTGGATCATCATTTCTTCGATGAGCTTGTGCGCATCGAGGCGCGGCGGCACGAAGACACGATCGACGGTGCCATCCGGCTTCAGCAGGATCTTGCGCTCGGGCATGTCGAGTTCGAGCGGTTGGCGCCGGTCGCGGCCCTTTTTCAGAATCTCATAGGCGTGCCAGAGCGGCTTGAGAATCGGCTCCAGCATCGGTCCGGTCTTATCGTCGGGCTGGCCGTTGATCGCAGCCTGCGCCTGCTGGTAGGAAAGCTTGGCAGCGCTCTTCATCATAACACGATGGAAGGTATGTCCAGCCTTGCGGCCTTCCTTGGAGAAGGCCATTCGAACCGCGAGGGCAGGGCGGTCGACGCCTTCCTTGAGCGAGCAGAGATCGTTGGAGATGCGCTCGGGCAGCATCGGCACGACGCGGTCGGGGAAATAGACCGAATTGCCGCGCTTCAGCGCCTCGCGGTCGAGCGGCGAGTTCGGACGCACGTACCAGGAGACGTCGGCGATGGCGACGGTGACAATCACGCCGTCCGGATTGTCGGGCGAGGGGTCCATCTCGGCATAGACGGCATCGTCATGGTCCTTGGCATCGGCCGGGTCGATGGTGATCAGCGGCAGGCTGCGCCAATCCTCGCGATGGGACATGGTGGCGGGCTTGGCCGCATCGGCTTCCGCAATGACTGCGGTGGGGAAGACATGCGGAATTCCATGTGCGTGAATGGCGATCATCGAGATCGCTTTTTCCGAGGCGACAGAACCGACAACAGACAGAACCTTGGCGCGCGGCAGGCCGAAGCGGCCGAGACGCGCCACTTCGACTTCGACCAGATCGCCGTCCTTGGCACCGCCGGTATAATCGGGGTCGATGACCATTTCCTCGCCGCGCCGTTCGATGGGCATCAGCCGGCCACCGCCGCCCGGCGTTTCGCGGAAGACGCCCATGGAGGCGCCCCGCCGCTTGTCGATGACCTTAATGATGCGAGCCGTATAGGCTGGGCCGCCGCGATCCACAGCCGAGAAGATCTTCGCAAGAATGCGGTCGCCCATGCCGGCGACCGGCGCCTTGCCCTTGCCGTTGCGGCCGGCGGGCGAGGAGGACTGCTTGATCATGACTGCGGGCGCGACGCCGTTTTCGTCGGCCCATTCGGCGGGGCGGCCGATCAGCATGCCGTCCTTGTCGCGCGTCGTAATATCGAGAACGGCAATCGGCGGCAGCGCGCCAGGGCGGATGAGAGACTTACGGCTCTTCTGCACCATGCCTTCTTCTTCAAGCTCGCGCAGCAGTTCCTTGAGCGCGACGCGGCTCTCGCCCTTTAGGCCAAAGGCCTTGGCGAGCTCGCGCTTGGAAGCCTGTTGCGGATGATCGGCGATGAAGCGCAGGATGACCTCGCGCGGCGGCAGCTCGCCATGGATAATTGCCATCATCGGCTCGGCCTCGCCGCCTGCCTTGCCGGCGCGGCCGGGCTTACCGGAACGCCGTTCCGACGATGGGTTCCTGCCGCGCGGTTCTCTGCTCACTCTGCACTCTTCTTTTTCGCCGCCGTCTTGGCCGCAGGCTTCTTTGCAGCAGCCTTCGGCTTGGCAGTCGTTTTCGTGGCTTTTGCGCCGGCTGCCGCGGCCTTTGCCTTGGCGGGTGCCTTCTTGGTGGTGCCGCCGCTCTTGCCGGCCTTCGCTGCGATCAGAGCTAGGGCTTCCTCGACGGTGATCGCCTGCGGGTCCGTGCCCTTCGGCAACGTCGCATTGACCTTGCCCCAATTGACGTAGGGGCCATACTTGCCGTCGCGAACGGTGATCGAGCCGCCGCCATCCGGATGCGCGCCGAGATCCTTCAACGCTGCGGGTGTTCCGCCGCGCGCTCCACCGGCTGCCTTGCTCTGCTTTTCGGCAAGAACGGTGACGGCGCGGTTCAGACCAACGGTGAAGACATCCTCGACGCTTTCGAGGTTGGCGTAGCTGCCGTCGTGCAACAGGAACGGTCCGTAGCGGCCGATGCCGGAAGAAATCATCTTGCCGGTTTCGGGGTGCTTGCCGATGTCGCGTGGCAGCGAGATCAGCGCCATCGCCTTTTCATAATCGATATCCTCCGGCTTCCAGCCGCGCGGCAGCGATGCACGCTTGGCATCCTTGCCGTCGCCGCGCTGGATATAGGGACCGAAGCGGCCCGAACGCAGCGTCAGCTCTTCACCGGTCACCGGATCGGTGCCGAGCGCTTTCGGTTCGTTCAATCCGTTGGATTCAGCCTCCGCGCCGCCTTCCGACGAAAGCTGGCGGGTATAATTGCATTCCGGATAGTTCGAGCAGCCGACGAAGGCGCCGTATTTGCCGAGCTTCAGCGAGAGGTTACCCGTGCCGCATACTTGGCAGATGCGCGGATCGCTGCCGTCTTCGCGCTTCGGGAAGACAAGCGGTGCCAGCGCATCGTTCAGGGCATCCAGAACATTGGTGACGCGCAGTTCCTTCGTGTCTTCGATCTGGGCGAAGAAATCGCGCCAGAAATCGCGAAGCACGTCCTTCCAGTTCAGCTCGCCAGCGGAGATGCGGTCAAGCTTCTCCTCCAGATCGGCCGTGAAGTCGTATTCGACATATTTGGTGAAAAAGCTTTCGAGGAAGGCTGTGACCAGCCGTCCCTTGGCCTGCGGCACCAACTTGCGCTTGTCGATGGTCACATAATCGCGGTCGCGCAGCGTTGCGAGCGTCGCGGCATAGGTGGAGGGGCGGCCGATGCCAAGCTCTTCCATCTTCTTGATCAGCGACGCCTCAGAATAGCGCGGCGGCGGTTCGGTGAAATGTTGGGTCGAGTTGATCTTCTGCTTGGCGAGATTTTCGCGTGCGTTGATCTCGGGCAGGCGACCGCCTTCTTCGCTGTCGTCGCTCTGCTCGCCGTCTTCCTTCTGGTCGGTATAGGCGGCGATGAAGCCGTCGAAACGGATGACAGAGCCGACGGCGCGCAGGCCGGCCTTCTTGCCAGCATTGTCAGCGAGGATCTCGACCGTCGTACGCTCGATTTCGGCCGATGCCATCTGGCTGGCGATGCCGCGCTTCCAGATCAGATCGTAAAGTTTCAGCTGATCGTCATCGAGGAATTTGCGGATGCGATCCGGCACGCGATCGAAATCGGTCGGACGGATCGCTTCGTGCGCTTCCTGGGCATTCTTAGCCTTGGTGGAATAGAAACGTGCCTTTTCCGGCAGGTAGCGGTCGCCGAACTGGTTGGCGATGGCGTGGCGTGCCGCATCGATCGCTTCCGGCGCCATCTGAACGCCGTCGGTACGCATATAAGTGATGAGACCAACGGTTTCGCCGCCGATATCGACGCCTTCATAGAGCTTCTGCGCCACCTGCATGGTGCGCGAAGCCGAGAAGCCGAGTTTCGAGGAGGCGGCCTGCTGCAGCGTCGAAGTGGTGAAGGGTGGGCTCGGATTGCGCTTGACCGGCTTTGCCTCGACCGTGTCAACGACGTAGGAGGCACCTTCGAGCAGCGCCTTCAGCTTGCCGGCCTCTTCGCCGTTGCCGATCGCGCGCGGCTGCAGGCGCTTGCCGTCGGCAGAGACCAGGCGGGCTTCGAATTCATCGCCGCGCGGCGTTTTCAGGATCGCAGAAAGGTTCCAGTATTCTTCCGAGATGAAGCGTTCGATCTCGGATTCCCGGTCGCAGACGAGGCGAAGCGCCACGGATTGCACGCGGCCGGCCGAGCGTGCGCCCGGCAGCTTGCGCCACAGAACCGGCGACAGGTTGAAGCCGACGAGGTAGTCAAGCGCGCGGCGGGCGAGATAGGCGTCCACCAGCGGCACGTCGATGTCGCGCGGGTCGGCCATGGCGTCGAGCACGGCCTTCTTGGTGATGGCGTTGAACACCACGCGCTTCACCGGCTTGCCGTTGATAACGCGTTTCTTGTTCAACAGATCGAGCACATGCCACGAAATGGCTTCACCCTCACGATCCGGGTCGGTCGCGAGAAACAGGCCGTCGGAGGATTTCATCGCGTCGGCAATGTCCTTGATGCGCTTTTGCGAGGCACCATCGACTTCCCACAGCATTTCGAAATCCTGGTCAGGCAGCACCGAACCGTCTTTGGCGGGCAGGTCACGCACATGGCCGAAGGATGCAAGAACCTTATATCCGGGTCCCAGATATTTATTGATTGTCTTGGCCTTGGCAGGCGATTCCACCACTACAACGTTCATCATCAAGTCTCTGAATAAGAGGTCGCGCCGGTATAAGACGCGGGAGATACCGGGTTTTTCCGTCTTCCCGGCCTTCCGACATGGACAGGGAAATCGTCGCGGTCAAGAGGCTATTGCATAATTCCTTAAATCGGAATCGATTGAAGCATAAAATTATGCAGCACCTCTAACGTGTTACAGCGACCTTTGCGCGTCATATGTGACACGCGGCGCTGTAATGCGATTTTTGCGCTTGGCGCGACGATGCGATGCTTAGAATCGGTACGCGTATCACAGTTTTCAATCCAGCATGGAGATCGACACCAGTCCGCCGGCATGCCGATGCAGCCGGCCGGCCATGTCGAGTTCGAGAAGAACGGAATGAACGGCCGATATCGACAAGCCGGTGTGACGGACGATATCGTCGATCTCGACCGGCGTCGGCCCTAGCGCCTCGACGATATGGTCGCGCTCTGCATCATCGGGCGGCGTGGAGAGCGGCTTGCTTCTTTCGATGGGTGCCGTTGCGGGGCGCGGGCGAAAGAGATCCGGTTCGGCGAGCGGCCGCAGCGCTTCGACGACATCGTCCGGTATCGTGACGATCATCGCGCCATCTTTCAGCAGGCCGTTCGTTCCTTCGCAGCGCGGATCGAGCGGCGAGCCGGGAACGGCAAAGACGAGCCGGCCGAATTCGCCGGCAAGGCGCGCCGTGATCAGCGAGCCGGAGCGGGTTGCCGCCTCGACGACCACGACACCGAGCGAGATGCCAGCGATGAGGCGATTACGGCGCGGAAAGTCGCGCGCTCGCGGCTCCCAGCCAAAGGGCATTTCGCTGACGGCAAGCCCGTTGCCGTCCCATATGTCGTTGAGCAGGCCGATATTCTCGGGCGGGTAGGGTTGGTCGAGGCCACCAGCCATGGCGGCGATCGTGCCGGTGGCGAGGCTTGTGCGATGGGCGGCCGTGTCGATGCCACGTGCCAGACCGGAAACCACCGCATAGCCGGCCTCGCCGCAGATGCGTGCGATCATGGCGGTGAATTTGGCGCCGCTGATCGAGGCATTTCGTGAGCCGACCATGCCAATGGCCGGCCTCGTAGCTACGGACATGTTGCCTTTGACGGCAAGCAGCGGCGGCGCGCCATCGATCTCGCGAAGGGCAGGAGGATAGTCCGGCTCACCGATGCCGATGAAGCGTGCGCCGAAGCGGTGCGCTGCCTCCAACTCCCGCAGGGCATCCCGCTCATCGGTAATGCGGATCGCACGCGTCGAGCCGCCGCGCTGCGAAAGCTCCGGAAGTGCGGTCAAAGCTGCTTCGGCCGAACCATAGTGATTGATGAGGTCACGAAAGGTGGACGGTCCGACATTGTCGGAGCGGATGAGCCTGAGCCAGGCGATCCTTTGTTTTTCGGTCAGCGCAACTCCGGTCCGTCTTGCGCTGCCTGTGTCCATTATCCCTTTGCTCCGATCTTGCCTTCCGTTCCCGCGGTCAGCCGGGCAATATTGGCCCTATGCTTGTACCAGGAGATGACGGTCATTAGCGCCATGACGGCGGCGATCTTATCGGCCCCCAATATCCACAATACAACCGGGATGACAAGAGTTGCAACCAGTGCGGAAAGCGAGGAATAGCGGGTGGTAAAGGCGATCGCCAGCCAGACGATGGCGAAGATCAGGGCCATCAACGGTGCAAGCCCGAGCAGGATGCCGAGATAGGTAGCGACACCCTTGCCGCCCTTGAAGCCAATCCAGACAGGGAAGATGTGACCGATGAAGGCGGCAAAGCCGGCAAGAACGCCGGCATCCTCGCCAAAGAAATGCGCGGTGATCAGCACGGCGGCCGTACCCTTGAAGGCATCGAGCAGCAGGGTCGCGGCTGCAAGCCCCTTGTTGCCGGTGCGCAGCACGTTTGTCGCGCCGATATTGCCCGAACCGATGTTGCGCACGTCGCCGAGCCCGGCCATGCGGGTCAGCAGGAGGCCGAAGGGAATGGAGCCGAGCAGATAGCCGATGACAAGCGCGGCCAGCGCGGTCTGCAGGGTAAGCTGCCAAGTCCAGAAATCAGCCATCGCGTCTTATTCTCCGTAAACCCTGGCGCTTGCCTTAGAGACTGTGAACCAGCTTGCCGGCGACATAGGTTGCAACCGCCCGGCCGCTCATTCTCGCGTCTTCGAAGGGCGTATTCTTCGAGCGCGACAAAAGCATGTCTTTTGCGACAAGCCAAGGCTCGTCGAGATCGACGAGAGCGATATCCGCTTTGGCGCCGGGCTTCAGTGTGCCGGCGGGCAGCCCGAAGATCTGTGCCGGCCGCGTCGAAAGGGCGTCGACGAGCCGCATCAGGCTGACCTGCCCGCTGTGATAGAGGCGGAGCGCTGCCGGAAGCAGCGTTTCCAGCCCGACCGCACCGTCCTCTGCCTCGCCGAACGGCAGGCGTTTCGTGTCCACATCTTGCGGATCATGCGAGGAGACGATGATGTCGATCGTGCCGTCGGCCAGCGCCTCGATCATGCCTGTGCGGTCATCCTCGGAGCGCAGCGGCGGGTAGAGCTTGAAGAAGGTCCGGTACTCGCCGATGTCGTTCTCGTTGAGCGCCAGATTGTTGATGGAGATGCCGCAGGTGACCTTGGCGCCACGCGAGCGGGCGAGGCGGATCGCCTCCGCCGATTCCGGCACGGAGATCATAGCAGCGTGATAATGGCTGCGCGTCAGCGCGGCGATGCGAAGATCGCGCTCGAGCGGAATCAGTTCAGCTTCCTTCGGAATGCCTGAGAGCCCGAGCCAGCTTGCGAGCAGCCCTTCATGCATGACACCGTTTGCGCCGAGATATTTGTCACGTGTCTCGCAGGAAATCACCGCGCCGAATTCGCGCGCATAGGTCATCACTCGGCGCAGAATCTGGCTATCGTGGACGCTGGAATGCGCGTCGGTGAATACGACGGCTCCGGCTTCGCGCAGCAGGCCGATTTCCGTCATCTCATCGCCGGCCAGCCCCTTGGTGAGAGCCGCTGCCGGATAGACATTGACGACGGCCGTATCGCGCGCCGTCTTCCTGACGAATTCGACAAGGGCAATATCATCGATGACCGGGTCCGTGTCCGGCATCATGATGAAAGAAGTGACGCCGCCGGCCGCTGCCGCGCGGCTGGCAGACGCGATCGTTTCGCGATGTTCGCCGCCAGGCTCGCCGACATGGACGCGCGCATCGACCAGGCCGGGAATGGCGACAAGCCCATTGCAGTCGCGAACGGTCGCGCCCTTGGGTACGCCGTGGCTCTTCGCATCCTTGCCGGAGGCTACGATGACACCGCCTTCGACGACGATCGCGCCGATCTCATCGAGATTGCGCGAGGGATCGATGATGCGGACGTTCTGAAGGATGATCGAGTTGCTCATGCGCCTGCTCCCTCGGTGCGAGGTCCCTGGTTCTGTGAAACGAGCAGGGTTTCCATCACGGCCATGCGGACGGCGACGCCCATCTCGACCTGTTCGGCAATGACGCTTTGCGGGCCGTCCGCTACTTCGGAGGCGATTTCCACCCCGCGGTTCATCGGCCCCGGATGCATGACCAAAGCATCCTCCTTGGCGGCCTTGAGCGTTTCGGCGTCGAGTCCGTAGAAGTGATAATATTCGCGCACCGAAGGCACGAAGGCGCCGGACATACGCTCGCGCTGCAGCCGCAGCATCATTACAACGTCGGCATCCTTCAGCCCTTCTTTCATCGAATGGAAGACTTCAACGCCCATGTCGGCGATGCCGGCCGGCAGCAGCGTGGCGGGTGCGACGACGCGGACGCGTGCACCCATGGCGTTGAGAAGCAGGATATTGGAGCGGGCGACGCGCGAATGCAGCACGTCGCCGCAGATGGCGACGATGATGCGCGAGAGCTTGCCCTTGGCGCGGCGGATCGTCAGCGCGTCGAGCAGGGCCTGGGTTGGATGCTCGTGCTGGCCGTCGCCGGCATTGACGACGGAGCAGGAGACCTTCTGCGCCAAGAGCGCGGCAGCGCCTGCGCTCGAATGGCGGATGACAAGCACGTCGGGCCGCATGGCATTCAGCGTCATCGCCGTATCGATCAGCGTCTCGCCCTTTTTGACCGACGAGTTGCCGACCGACATATTCATCACATCGGCGCCCAGCCGTTTTCCGGCCAACTCGAAGGAGGATTGCGTGCGCGTCGATGCTTCGAAGAAGAGATTGATCTGCGTCAGCCCGCGAAGCGTCGATGTCTTTTTCTCGCGCTGGCGGCTGATCTTGACCGCCTCGTCGGCCTTGTCGAGAAGATAGGTGATATCCTGCTCGGTGAGGCCCTTGATGCCAATGAGGTGGCGGTGGGGAAAGAAGACCATAAACCTGCCTCCGGATTTCGTCAGGCGGTCTATAAAGAGGGAGCGCCGATGGGGCAAGCGGGGGTATGTGCCAAGACCGTTTGTTCCCCATGCAATTTCGCCCGAATCCCGCTACAGGAGCGATGCCGGTGGGAGACGTAACTTCCAGTTTCCCTTTGCAACCCACTTGTTCTACAAGCGATTCATGACCCAAGCGACCCGGACTGACGACCCCTTTGCCGACCTGAACCAGCCGAGCCTCTGGACCGGCATCAATGCTTATCGTTCCGATCCGCTGATCGTCGATCTCACCTCCGGCCTGCCGCGTTCGATACGGGAAGAACTGGAGCAGCACGGTCGTTTCGTCACCTCGCACGAGGCCCAGGAACTGGCGCGCATGGCAAACCAAGGCACGCCGCAACTGCGCACCCACGGCCCGCGCGGCGAGCGTCTCGATGTCGTCGAGTTTCATCCCGCCTGGCACGCGCTGATGCGTCGCTCCATGGCGATGGGCCTGCATTCCTCGATCTGGGATGCGCAGGCTGACCCTGAAGCGAAGGGTCATTCGCACAAAGTGCGCGCCGCCCGCTTCTATCTGACGGCGCAGCTCGAATGCGGCCACCTTTGCCCCCTCACGATGACCAGCGCCTCGGTTGCAGCCATGATGGCCTCGCCGGCGGTGCAGAAGGATTGGGCACCGAAGATTCTCTCGCGCAAGTACGATTCGTCCAACAAGCCCGCCATGCAGAAGAGCGCCGTCACTATCGGCATGGGCATGACGGAAAAGCAGGGCGGCACGGATGTGCGTGCCAACCGGACGAGTGCCGATAAGGTCAGCGATGGCATCTACAGGCTTTCGGGCCACAAGTGGTTCATGTCGGCGCCGATGAGTGACGCCTTCATCATGCTTGCGCAAACCAAGGACGGCATGGGCTGCTTCCTGGTGCCACGTCTTTTGGAAGATGGTTCGGCCAACGGCCTGCACTTTCAGCGGCTAAAGGATAAGCTCGGCAACCGCTCGAACGCTTCCTCGGAAGTGGAGTTCACCGACACTTTCGGCTTTCTGCTCGGCGCGCCCGATGGCGGCATACGCACGATCCTTGACATGGTGACGCTGACGCGGCTCGACTGCGCTCTGGCATCCGCTGGCATCATGCGCGCCTCGCTCGCCGAAGCCGTGCATCACGCTCGCGGCCGCAGTGTCTTCGGCAAGATGCTGGTCAACCAGCCGATCATGACGCGCGTACTTGCCGATATGGCGCTCGATGTTGCCGCCGCGACCGCGCTCGCCTTCCGCCTGGCCGAGGCCTTCGACAAGGCCAGCGGCAGCACGGAAAATGCGGCCTATGCCCGCGTCATGACGCCGGTCGCCAAATATTGGTGCTGCAAGATCGCGCCCGCGCTGATCTATGAGGCCATGGAGTGCATCGGCGGCAGCGGCTACATCGAAGAGCGCCCGATTGCCCGCCATTACCGCGAAGCCCCCGTCAATGCGATCTGGGAAGGCTCCGGCAACGTCATGGCGCTTGACGTCCTGCGCGTGTTGAACCGGGGCAGGGACCTGTTCGAGACCGTCTTTGCCGGTCTTGCCCGCGATCTCGGCCCTGCCGGCAAAAAGACCATCGATGTCCTGCGTGCCGCCATGGCGCTTTGCGAACAGGACGAGGGCGCTGCCCGCCTGCTGGTGGAACAGATGGCGCTCGCAGCCGGGGCCGCAGAGCTTTATCGCCTCGGAGCCGGCAAGATCGCCGATGCCTTCATTGAAACCCGTCTTGCTGGCGGCTGGCGCGCCACCTATGGCATGCTCGATTCGCGCTTCGATGCCAGCTACATCGTCGATCTGCTTTATCCGCCAGCCACTTAGAACTGCCTCCAAGGCTAGCGCCCGGAACGATAGTGTCGTTTGGTCAATATCTCTAATCTGTGGATTCGCGCGTTTTGGCTGAAGCGAGACCTACGGCTTTGTTGTTCAGGGCGACTTGGCTTGCTAATCACCGATCGGTGACAGATTGGAGTCGAATCGATGGCCCCCGCAAACGCTGCCGTTAAAATCCCTTTGGAAGTGCCCGTCGTGGAAAAGCGCGTGCGCAATCGTGCTGCGACTGAGCAGGCGATTCTTGATGCCGCCAAGCGGCTTCTGGCGGAGGAGGGGTTCCAGAATTTCGGTATCAATGCGGTCGCTCGCGGTGCCGGCTGCGACAAGCAGCTGATTTACCGCTACTACGGCGGCTTGAATGGCCTTGTGGAGGCCATCGGCACCGATCTCGGCAGCTGGGTCACCGATCGCATTCCCGACGACACCGGCGGCATGTTCCTTCTGACCTATGGGGATCTGATGGAACGCCTTTCGATGCTCTTCCTCGATGCCTTGCGGGCCGATCCGCTGATGCGCCGCATCGTCGCTTGGGAAGTCTCGGAAAATAGCGAGCAGGTGCGCCGCCTGTCGGAAGCACGTTCGAAGGCGCTCGCCGGCTGGATTGAGCGCATGCGCGGCTCGCTCATGCCCCCCAAGGGTGTCGATTCTCAGGCGGTCAATGCCATGATCTTTGCGGCCATCCAGCATATCGTCCTGGCCGCGGCCGTCAGCGACCAATGCGCCGGTCTTGCGCTGAAAAATGCAAAGGATTGGGAGAAGGCGGCAACGGCCTTGAAGCGTGTCGTGCGCGGCGTCTACGGCTGATATCGACCACGGGGCAGCGGATATCCACAGGCTTGCTCCGCCATTAACCTTAACAAATGGTTTACGTTGCGCCGCAGCGGTTAACTCGTCACTGTTGGAAGATGATTAGTTAACCATCAAGCGTGCAGCCATGGGGTTGAAATCCACTAAATTCGTGTTTCTCGTGACGGCGGTGATGTTCTTCGCCGTGCTCGCACTAGATATCACGCTGCCCGCGATGGTCTTGAGCGCCATGGCGCTGTCGAACTGGCTCGTCCTTTCGGCTGGCACGACGCAATTTCAGCGTCGAAGGGGTACCGCATGAAGTGGTTGTTGATTTGCTGGGCCGGACCGGTCTCGTTTCTCGGGGCATGGTATTACCTGTCGTACTACGACATGAGCTTCGGCATCTTCATGCTGACGCGGCAGATGCATGACCTCGTATTCGACATTTACGGCAAGATTCTCGGCATTCCGCCGGAAACCATCCCGCCGCTGGTCGCGCGCGCGATCGCTTTCGACAGCCTGCTCGTCTTCGCGATTTTCGGCTTCCGCCGCCGCGCTGCCATCATGGAATGGTGGAGGCGCCGTCAGGCATCGAGGTCGGGCAAGGTCGCTCTTCCGAGTGCCGACAGCCTATCCAACGCTCCCTGAAGAATGAAGCTTGCCGCTGCCGAGTCGATCCGCTCGGCGCGCTTGGCCCGCGAGACGTCCATTTCCAGAAGCGCTCGCTCGGCGGCAACGGTCGAGAGCCGCTCGTCCCAGAAGACGAAGGGTAGGGCGGTCTTTTCCGCCATGCTGCGCACGAAGGCGCGCGTTGCCTGCACGCGCGGTCCGGCAGAGCCATCCATATTCATCGGAAGCCCTATGACGAAGGCTGCGACCTTTTCCTTTTCGGCGAAAGCAAGCAATGTTTGGGCATCCTGGGTGAATTTCACGCGCTTGAGGACCGGGCGAGGCGTGGCAAAGCGCCGCCCGAGATCGGACATCGCAAGCCCGATCGTCTTCGTGCCGAGATCGAGACCGGCGATCGGCTGGCCGGGCAGGAGCATCACGGCTAGGTCTTCGATGGTCAGCGTCGTCATCAGGGTCTCGCTCTCGTCAAAACAAATTGAAGTCCTAACCGCTTTTCTTTGCTGCGGTTTGGGATATCTCCTAGAGCATTTCCAGCAAAAGCGCACAGCGGTTTTGCCTGCGGAAATGCGGAAGAGCCAATAGAAGGAGCGTTTCCATCGGAAATGCTCCAGACACCAGCCTTTCATTTCAAATCAAGTCATAAGGAGAAATCCAATGAAGATCACCTGGCTCGGCCATGCCGCTTTTCGTATCGAAACGGCCAAGGCAAAAATACTGATCGATCCATTTCTGTCTTACAATTCTTCCTTTGCGGCCGCCGGTCTCAACATCAAGGACGTTGCGCAAGGCGTCACCCATATCCTGCTGACGCATGGACATGCAGACCACGTCGGTGACACGGTTCAGATTGCCAAGGATACCGGCGCCGTCGTTCTCGCCAATGCCGACCTCGCTTCCTGGCTCAGCACCAAGGGCGTCGAGAAGCTTGAAATGGGCAATACCGGCGGCACAGTCGGCCTCGGCGGCTTCTCGGCCACCTTCACAAATGCACTGCATTCCTCCGCCCAGATCACCGAGGACGGCGTTTCCCACGCGCTCGGCAACCCGAACGGCCTGATGCTGCATTTCGACGATGAGCCGACGCTGTTCCATATGGGCGATACCGATATCTTCTCGGATATGGCTCTCATCAACGAGCTGCATCAGCCCGATATCGGCATCGTGCCGATCGGTGACCGCTTCACCATGGGTGGTGCGGTGGCAGCACTCGCCTGCCAGCGCTTCTTCAACTTCAAGACCGCCATTCCCTGCCACTACGGCACTTTCCCGATCATCGATCCGACGCCGGAAAAGTTCATCGCCGGCATGGAAGGTTCGAAGACCGCGGTTGCGGCGCCGAAGGCGGGTGAGAGCATTTCTGCCTGACGATACCCGTTGCGTATGGCGGGCATGGCCTTTATAGCGTGAAGCAAATCCACTTCGGTGGATAATCTTGCTATCCGGAGAATGCCATGTCCGTCGATCTCGCTACTGTCAAACGCGTCGCCCATCTTGCCCGTATCGCCGTCAATGAAGACGAAGCACAGCGGATGATGGGCGAGCTTAACGGCATTCTGGGCTTCGTCGAGCAGCTTTCCGAAGTGAATGTCGATGGCGTCGAGGCCATGACCTCGGTAACCCCGATGGCGATGAAGAAGCGTGCCGATGAAGTGACGGATGGCAATAAGGCCGCCGACATCGTCGCCAATGCGCCGAATACCGATCAGAATTTCTTCCTGGTGCCCAAAGTCGTCGAATAACGGTTCCTTCGAGCCCTTTCCGACCCGTTGCCCAATTCCAGATCTGAAGCGAAACAAAATGAGCGAACTGACCAGCCTGACCATTGCCGAAGCCCGCGACAAGCTGCGCGCCAAGCAGATTACCGCCACTGAACTGACCGAGGCCTATATCTCGGCGATCGATGCGGCCAACGGTCAGATCAATGCCTATATCGCTGTTACGCCCGACAAGGCGCGCGAGATGGCCAAGGCCTCGGACGCCCGTCTCGCCGCCGGCAACGCCGGCGCGCTCGAAGGTATACCGCTCGGGATCAAGGATCTGTTTGGCACCGAAGGCGTCCACACCCAGGCCTGCAGCCACATTCTTGATGGCTTCAAGCCGCGTTATGAATCGACTGTCACGCAGAACCTCTGGAATGACGGCGCCGTCATGCTGGGCAAGCTCAACATGGATGAGTTCGCCATGGGCTCCTCCAACGAGAGTTCCTATTACGGCCCCGTGATCAACCCGTGGCGTGCCGCGGGTTCGAACCAGCAGCTCGTCCCCGGCGGCTCGTCCGGCGGTTCGGCCGCAGCCGTTGCAGCCCATCTCTGCGCCGGAGCGACCGCTACCGACACCGGCGGTTCCATTCGTCAGCCGGCCGCCTTCACAGGCACGGTCGGCATCAAGCCGACCTATGGCCGCTGCTCGCGCTGGGGTATTGTCGCCTTCGCCTCGTCGCTCGACCAGGCCGGCCCGATCGCCCGCGACGTGCGCGATGCCGCCATCCTGCTGAAGTCGATGGCAAGCGTCGACGCCAAGGACACGACCTCGGTCGATCTGCCGGTGCCGGATTATGAAGCCTCGCTTGGCCAGTCTCTGAAGGGCATGAAGATCGGTATTCCGAACGAATATCGCGTCGACGGTATGCCGGAAGAGATCGAGACGCTCTGGCAGCAGGGCATTGCCTGGCTGAAGGATGCCGGCGCCGAGATCGTCAACATCTCGTTGCCGCACACGAAATACGCGCTGCCGGCCTATTATATCGTCGCTCCTGCCGAGGCATCCTCGAATCTCGCCCGCTACGATGGCGTCCGTTACGGCCTGCGCGTCGACGGCAAGGACATCGTCGACATGTATGAAAAGACGCGCGCTGCCGGCTTCGGCCAGGAAGTGAAGCGCCGCATCATGATCGGCACCTATGTTCTCTCGGCTGGTTACTATGACGCCTATTACCTGCGCGCGCAGAAGGTTCGCACGCTGATCAAGCGTGACTTCGAACTGGCCTTCAACGCTGGTGTCGACGCGATCCTCACGCCCGCTACGCCATCCTCGGCCTTCGGCATCGCCGACGAGGATCTCGCTTCGGATCCGGTGAAGATGTACCTGAACGACATCTTCACGGTGACGGTCAACATGGCTGGCCTGCCTGGTATCGCCGTTCCCGCCGGCCTCGACCCCAAGGGCCTGCCGCTCGGCCTGCAGCTCATCGGCAAGCCGTTCGAAGAAGAAACCCTCTTCAAAACAGCCCACGTCATCGAACAGGCCGCCGGCAAGTTCACGCCGGCGAAGTGGTGGTAAGCGCTACCATTTCATGACCGCGCCAATCAATCTGCGCGGTCATTCCTTCTTGGTTGCACATCAATAAGTCGTGTTATAATTGCAACAACACGTCGGCATACGTGCGTCGTTACATTTCTCCACCTTGAAGTGATTCTTAACTGGAGCTATACGCGCCCTCCCGGTCGTCGTGCCGATATGAGCGTTGATGGCGGAAGTTCAAAAGCTTCCCCCGTGCAGGCGGTTTGCCGTTCTGTATACGAATGCCGTGTCGGGAGACGGGAAGGCTTATGGAGTATAGCTCAACGGTAGAGCACCGGGCGTTCACCCCGGAGGTTGTGGGTTCGAATCCCGCTACACCTGCCAATGGATAGCTCAATTGGTTAGAGCATCAGGCTTACACCCTGAAGGTAGAAGGTTCGAATCCTTTTCCACACCCTGGCCGAGAGGCCAGTCCCAATGACGGTCCGGGGACCGGAATGCGCCAGGCCAAATATACGGGTAGCCCTCGGGTGTCTCGCGTGGATGGCTGAAGCGTCGGCGCAATGAGCCAGATCGGCAATGAAGATTTCGACGTATGTCGGCCAGCCAGGAGGGATTACCCTCCAATGCCCGCCGAGATGCCGCGAGATCCGCTCTTTGCAGATTCGCCCGTTGTCACCGTCACCGGTCCCCGGATCTTTATGATCGGTACATGAAACGAAACACGAAAGGAACATCGGTTTATGACGTAGCGCATGCCGAAGGAGTAAGAACAATGATGACATTTCTCGATAAGATCTTGGGGCGCAAGCGCGTCCTCGTAAAGGAAAACGAACGTCTGCTCGCCCTGCACAAGGGTGTGATTCTCGATATTTTCGGACCGGGTCAGCACGTGTTGCCGAACCGGGATAAGAATCTCGACGTTTTCCGCTATGACCTTGCCAATCCGGTTTTCGCATCGGTTTACGAGAAGGTGTTGTTCGAAAAGCTCCCGGCGGTTGCCGAGCGTCACCTGACCGTGTTCCGCACAGGCGCCGGCGAGGTTGCCGTGATCGAGCGCGATGGCGCGATCTACGCGGTCCTTGGTCCGAGCCAGAAGCTTGTCGTCTGGACGGAGACTGGACCGTGGGCGGAAACCCGCATTGATACCGTGCAGGACATCGCCGTCGAGCGGGCTCTGGCACGCCGTCTGAGCCTTGCGCGGAAGGTTGAATACCTGGTCAACCATGTTGTCCTTGAAGGGCAGGTGGGTTTGCTCTTTGTCGACGGTTCCTTTGCGCAGACGCTCGAGCCGGGCGTGCACGCGTTCTGGAACATCGGCAAGGCGCTGCAGGTCAAGATCGTTGATCTGAAGCGTCAGTCGCTCGACGTTGCCGGGCAGGAGCTTCTGACCAAGGATCGCGTGACGATCCGTGTCAACATCTCGGCGGACTACCGTGTGGTCGATCCGGTCAAGGCTGTTGGCTCCGTCAAGGATTTCACGGACGCGCTTTATCGTGCGTTGCAACTGGCGTTTCGCCGGACGCTTGGCACGATGACGCTCGACCAGATCCTGGAGCGCCGCGTCTCCATCAATGCCGAAGCCGCCGAAAAGGTGCGCGAGGACATGATGGCGATCGGTCTGGAGATCTCGGATATCGAACTGAAGGACGTTATCCTGCCGGGCGATATGCGTGAGATCCTGAACCAGGTCGTTTCAGCCGAAAAGCAGGCCGAAGCCAATGTCATCCGTCGCCGCGAGGAAACGAACGCAACGCGTTCGCTGCTCAACACGGCCAAGGTGATGGCGGAGCATCCGGTCATGCTACGTCTGAAGGAACTTGAGGCGCTCGAGTCGATCGCGGCCAAGGTGGATAACCTGACGATCCACAACGGCACGAGCGGCTTGATGAACGATCTCGTCAAGCTTCGCGATATCTGATCGTGAAAATGGGAGCCGCCCGGAAGTCCGGGCGGTTCTTTTCGCTGGAATACTTATCGGTTGTCCAGCTGTGCTCGTACCAGCCGAAGGCCCTTTTCGGTGATCCGGTAAGGGTCACCGTTGGAAGAGCGGATAGCTTTCAGCCGTTTGAGCTTGCGAAAGAGCTCTATGTCAAAGCCGGGATAGAGCCAGCCGTCCCGCGTGTAGCAATTGACGGTCTCGATCTTCTTATTGTCGCTGCGTTCAATTTCGATGCGCCCGCCCTGGGCGAGCAGGTGGAGAATGCGCTGTTCCGCGCGGGAAATGTCCATTGTTGTCAAAATCCGTATAGCGCCAAAGGGCGCACAAAAACGATCCGAGCCTTCCCTTGGGGAAGTCGGGGCTTCGTTTTTCAGGCCCGGCACGCAAGAAGACTTGCGAGCGGGGCCTCTACCGGGACTGACAAAAGTTAGACATCAAAACTCCGTTGATGTTTCTCTCTAAAGCAGGTTGCGCCACGTCGTCAAGTTCAACCCTTTCGATGCGTTTTGCTTCGTAGCTGTTTGCCAATCTCGCCGCTGGCAAATGCTTTCTATGGGTGCTTTACTATCTCCAAATAGCGGGGGCCTGATGATCCACATTCGCAATGCCCATGAAGGTGAAACTGCGGTATTGGCGAGCATCGGCCTGCGCTCCTGGCAGAAGGCGATGAGCGCGATCGGCGGCACGGGTGAACTGCTGGAGAGTGCCAGCGAAGCCTTTGAAAATTTCACCCGCAATCTCTGGCTGACGATATCAGTCATAGAGCTGAACGGCGAGGCTGTGGGATGGGCGGCGCGCGAGGCGCTGGACGAGGCGATTTCCGATTTCTGGATCGATCCGGATTTCGTCAGACGCGGCCTCGGCACGGCGCTTTTGGCGCGGATCGAAGCGGATGTGCGCGGGCAGGGACTGGAGAAGGTTTCATTGCAGAGCCATGCGGGCAACACCGATGCCATCGCCTTCTTCAGGGCACGCGGCTATGAAATCCGCTGGCTGTCGATCGTCTATTCCCCCAAGCTCGACAGCGACGTGCCAACGGTCGGGCTTTCGAAATCGTTGGTCGATGACAGCGATGGCGCCTATGGCCCGGGCATATAGCAAGCGGTCGATGCCGAAAGCCTTGCGCCGTCACGCCAATTGCTCTACCTCACCAAAGCAGAAAACAGCATTATACAAGAGCTTCCCATGACCATTGTCGACGTCCGTACGCCTGATCCGAAACGCTTCATTCCCGGTGCCACCGGTGATTGGGAAGTCGTTATCGGGATGGAAGTCCACGCCCAGGTACTGAGCAACTCCAAGCTCTTCTCCGGCGCCTCGACGGAGTTCGGCAAGCCCCAGAATTCCAACGTGTCGCTGGTCGATGCCGCCATGCCAGGCATGCTGCCCGTCATCAACGAGGAATGCGTGAAGCAGGCCGTGCGCACCGGTCTCGGCCTGAAGGCGCAGATCAATAATCGTTCGATCTTCGACCGCAAGAACTATTTCTATCCCGATCTGCCGCAGGGCTATCAGATTTCGCAGTTCAAGGATCCGATCGTCGGTGAGGGCAAGATCGTCATCTCACTTGGGCCGGATCGCCAGGGCCAGTTCGAGGATATCGAGATCGGCATCGAGCGCCTGCATCTGGAACAGGATGCAGGCAAGTCGATGCACGACCAGCATGCCACCATGTCCTATGTCGATCTCAATCGCTCCGGTGTCGCGCTGATGGAAATCGTCTCCAAGCCGGATATCCGCTCGTCGGACGAAGCGAAGGCCTATATGACGAAGCTGCGCTCTATCGTGCGCTATCTCGGCACCTGCGACGGCAACATGGACGAAGGCTCCATGCGCGCCGACGTCAACGTCTCGGTCCGCCGCCCGGGCGGCGAGTTCGGCACGCGCTGCGAAATCAAGAACGTCAACTCCATCCGTTTCATCGGTCAGGCGATCGAATATGAAGCGCGCCGGCAGATCGGCATTCTGGAAGATGGCGGCACGATCGACCAGGAAACCCGCCTGTTCGATCCGAACAAGGGCGAGACTCGATCCTTGCGCACTAAGGAAGATGCGCATGACTACCGCTATTTCCCCGATCCGGATCTGCTGCCGCTCGAATTCGACGATGCCTTCGTCGCGGAGCTTGCCGAGCATCTGCCTGAGCTGCCAGACGACAAGAAGGAACGTTTCGTCCGCGAGCTCGGCCTCTCGATCTATGACGCTTCCGTGCTCGTCTCGGAAAAGGCCATCGCCGATTATTTCGAAGCGGTTGCGGCCGGCCGCGATGGCAAGATGGCTGCCAACTGGGTCATCAATGACCTCCTGGGCGCTCTGAACAGAATCGGCAAAGACATTGAAGAGACTCCGGTTTCGCCCGCCCAGCTCGGCGCGATCATCGACCTCATCAAGGCCGAAACCATTTCCGGCAAGATCGCCAAAGATCTGTTCGAAATCGTGCTCAACGAGGGCGGCGATCCCGCCGAGATCGTCGAGGCCCGCGGCATGAAGCAGGTCACCGACACCGGTGCGATCGAGAAGGCCGTCGATGAGATCATCGCCGCCAACCCGGATCAGGTCGCCAAGGTCAAGGCCAAGCCAACGCTCGCCGGCTGGTTTGTCGGCCAGGTGATGAAGTCGACTGGCGGCAAGGCCAATCCACAGGCCGTGCAGGCGCTGGTCAAGGCCAAGCTCGGCATCGAAGAGGAATAATCGGTGTTCTTCGTCCGCACCGCCAGCGAGCAGGACCTGGAAAAGGTCCGCGCTCTGCTCGGCGAGACTTGGCATGCGACCTATGACCGGATCTACGGGCAGGAAAAGGTCAACGAATTGCACGCCTCCTGGCATTCGACGGCTGCGCTGAAGGTGCGGCTGGCGAACAAGAACTCGGAATTTCTGGTGGCCGACAACGGCAAGACGATCGGCGGCATGGGCTACGCCGCCATGTCCAAGGAGATGACGAAAACCGTCATGCTTCACATGCTCTATGTCAGCCCAAAGCATCAGCGTGAGGGTATCGGCCGAGACATATTTGCTGAGCTGGAGACCTGCTTTCCCGACGCCGAGATCATGCGCCTGGAGGTCGATCCGCAAAACGAGCCGGCAATTGCTTTCTACAAGGCTCATGGCTTTGTCGAGGTCGGCCGCACGGAAAACTGCGGCAACGGGCATTCGGGCATTCCGGCGCTGATTTTCGAGAAGCCGTTGACGGCCCACTGAAAGAATAGACGAGACCGTTCATGGAAGCCGCCCGCCTGCTAATCCGCGAAGCGAAAGAAGCCGACCTTCGTGCTCTGATCGGTCTATTTGCCGCCGATGCCGTGGGCGGCCATGGCGATACGACCGACCCGTCTGCCTATGACGATTACCTCCGTGCGTTTCGCATCATCGCGGCGTCGGCTGAGCAGACGCTCTATGTCGCCGAACGCGCCGGCGAAGTGGTTGGGACGTTCCAGACGATGATCACGACGACGCTGACCGGGCGGGGCGGCTCTGCCATGATCATTGAAGCGGTCCAGACGCGAGCCGATATGCGCGGGCAGGGGATTGGCGCCGCCATGGTCAAGTTCTGCATCGACGGGGCAAAAAGCCGCGGCATGCGGATGATTCAGTTGACATCGAATAATGCCCGCAAGGACGCGCATCGCTTCTATGAGAGACTGGGTTTCAAACCGACGCATCTGGGCTTCAAGATGCTATTGAAATGAAGCCTTTTGCCCGCTGGAATCACTGGACAAGCAGGCTTAGGGGCGGCATAAGCAAACTATCGAATTCTGGTATCGCTCGCCGCTTAGCGGGTATCGAGGAAAAGACATGTGGAATTTCATCGTACAGACCTTCACCTGGTGGAACAGCCAAACTTTGGGAACGCGCTTCGCGACGTGGCGGTTTGGCAAGCGTGTGGGCGAGGATGAATTCGGCAACGTCTATTACGAAGGCGGCATGTCTTCCTACGGCCTCCCGAAGCGCTGGGTGATCTATAAGGGCTATGCAGAAGCCTCCGCCATTCCTCCGGGTTGGCACGGCTGGATGCATCATCGCACCGACGTTCCGCCGACCAAGGAAAACTATGTCGCCAAGGAATGGCAGAAGGAACATCGTGCCAATCCCACAGGTTCGCCGCAGGCTTACCGTCCCCCGGGCTCTCTCGCCGTTGCCGGCGAGCGTCCGCGCGTGACCGGCGACTACGACGCCTGGACCCCGGGCAACTAAGCGAGAAGCCGGCTCGTCCTTTGGCCACAATTGGGCTTTAGGCGCGACATAGGCCGGCTTTTGCTCGGCGCCTTGACCGAGACCAAGCGGAGAGTGGCGGATATGATGGTTTTCACGCGGAGCGCTTCTTTGCGTGCAATGGCCGTGGCCGGCATTGCTCTCGTCGCCGGCATCTTGGCAGCTTCCACCGCCGAGGCCGCCCGCATCGCAAATCCGGTCGCCGTTTTCTCCGGCCTCGACAAGATCACCGGACGCATCACCACTTTCGATGTCTATGTCAACGAAACCGTGCAGTTCGGCGCGCTGCAGGTGACGCCGCGCGCCTGCTATTCGCGAGACGATACCGAGCAGCAGAAGGTAGACGGTTTCGTCGAAGTCGACGAGATCACACTCGATCGCCGTATCCGCCGTATCTTCACCGGCTGGATGTTTGCCGATAGCCCCGGCCTCAACGCCGTCGAGCATCCGATCTATGACGTCTGGCTGAAAGAGTGCAAGCAAAAGTCCGACGTTCCGGCGCCGGATACCGCTGGCGCGAAGTAATCGCCTTCGAGACGTAGATTGCGGGATGGAACAGCCCGCAGAAGCCTTGCTCCTGCGGGCATCGTCTTAACAGTGATCCGAATTGGCGGCGGATTCACCTATCGCCTGACGATCGGCAATCTCCGACAAATCGAGAATGATCCTCAGACCGTCTTTGACCTTATGACGAAACAAGTCGTTGCGGTCCGGATGGGCTCTCAACTTGCCTCCGTCACGGAGGGCCTGAAGCCGTGAGCGCGAGATCGCCAACTCCGATGCAAGCAGCCGATCAAGGCGAAGGTTCACCGGGAATTCGGCTGATATCTCGATATCAAGCAAGGTCCAGCCGCTTGCCGCACGTATCGTCTCCTTCCGGAGGATAACGTCGGGCGGCTCGTCGATACGTTTTGCTTTCCGCTTCAATCCATCAAGCTCGAACTCTTGCGCTCGCACCCACTCCGGATCGCTGCGCTGCAGCGCCTCGAGCGCGGACGAGCCGAGGTCTTGAACGGTCCGGCGCTCGAAGAGCGTTCGGTTCCATGTCTTGTCGCAATCGATGCACTTGTAGACGAGCCACGCATCGAGCCGCTTGCCATTGGCGTTGAGCCTGATCTTGCCGCTCGATCGGAAGGGTTTCTGGCATCCGCAGCCGCTGCAGGCGATCCATGGCTGAGGCGATGTTTTAGGCGTAAGGGTCCAACGGACCTGAAGAATATTGCACATACCGTCTTGGTCTTCCGTCTGGAAGTCCACCAAGCTGGCGGTGAGACAAGCCCGTCGGGGCACGGCATGGCGATATTGCGGGACGGCTGAAGAGCTGAGACAGCGGCGGCTGCATTAGGCGCGTTTTGACAATGCCAAACCGGTCTCAGGCCATCACCCAATGGACATGAACATGCATCGGACGGCATCTTGCCGCCCTGAGGCACGGGGTGATTTGGATGAGACCGGTATTTACGACGGCAAAGTGGAACCTCTATGCACCAATGCTCTTCGCCCGAAGGGATAGCAGACCACAACCGGAATTTGAAGTGGTCCCAAAACGCTCAGGGCGGATCGTCGGAAAAGCTGAGATTGGGCGATTCCATCGCCTTTTCCAGCATCTTCGCATAGGCATTCTTCGGCACGTCGATGGCGCCGAATGTCTTCAGATGCTCGGTAGTGAATTGCGTGTCGAGCAGGGTGAAGCCACGTTCGCGCAGGCGCTCCACCAGATAGACAAGACAGATCTTGGAAGCATCCGTGCGGCGAGAAAACATGCTTTCACCGAAGAAGGCGGATCCCAGGGAGACGCCATAGAGACCGCCGACCAGCCGGTCACCTTCCCAAGCTTCGACGGAATGGGCATGGCCAATGTGGTGCAGGGTGGCGTAGAGCGAGCGGATCGTCTCGTTGATCCAGGTGCTGGGGCGATCGCTCGTCTGTTCGCCGCAGGCGGCGATGACCGCCTCAAAATCGCTATCGAAACGGATGTCGAAGGGGTGTTGACGGATTTTCTTGGCGAGGCTCTTGGAGACGTGAAACGTATCGAGAGGGATGATACCCCGCAGTTCCGGCTCGACCCAGAAGATTTCCGGGTCATCAGCCGATTCGGCCATCGGGAAAAGCCCGATGGAATAGGCGCGCAGCAGGATCTCCGGGGTAACGCCGGGATGTCTGCCGCGCGCTCCGGGCATTGGCTAGGCCGATGTGTTTGCCAGGTAGTTTTCCAACCAGTGGATATCGTAATCGCCGTTGGCGATATCCTGGTTGGAAACCAGATCCTGGAAGAGCGGCAGGGTGGTCTTGATGCCATCCACCACGAATTCGTCCAGCGCGCGGCGCAGGCGCATCATGCATTCGACGCGGGTGCGCCCGTGCACGATCAGCTTGCCGATGAGGCTGTCGTAATAGGGAGGGATCTTGTAGCCCTGATAGGCGCCGGAATCGATACGGACTCCGAGGCCGCCAGGCGCATGGAAATGCGTGATCGTGCCGGGCGAGGGGACAAAGGTACGCGCGTCCTCGGCATTGATGCGGCATTCGATGGCATGGCCTTGGAAATGCACCTCATCCTGCGTGACCGAAAGACCACCGCCGGAAGCGACGCGGATCTGCTCGTGCACGAGGTCGATGCCTGTGATCGCTTCCGTGACCGGATGTTCCACCTGCAGGCGCGTGTTCATTTCGATGAAATAGAACTCGCCGTTCTCATAGAGGAACTCGATGGTGCCGGCGCCGCGATATTTCAGCTTCTTCATCGCGTCGGCGCAGATCTGGCCGATCTTCATGCGCTGTTCGACGTTGAGCGCCGGGGAGTTGGCTTCTTCCCAGACCTTCTGGTGGCGGCGCTGCAGTGAGCAGTCGCGTTCACCGAGATGGATGGCGTTGCCTTCACCGTCACCGAAAACCTGGATTTCGATGTGGCGCGGCTTGCCGAGATATTTTTCCATATAGACGGATTCGTTGCCGAAGGCTGCTGCGGCCTCCGTGCGGGCCGTCGACCATGCCTCGATCAGGTCCTCTTCCGTGCGAGCAACCTTCATGCCGCGGCCGCCGCCGCCGGCGGTTGCCTTGATGAGAACCGGATAGCCGATTTCGCGCGCCGTCTTCAGCGCATCCGCCTCGGTCTTCACTTCGCCGTCGGAGCCGGGGACAACCGGAATGCCGAGCTGCTGCGCCGTGGTCTTGGCAGTAATCTTGTCGCCCATGATGCGGATATGCTCCGCCGTCGGACCGATGAAGGTGATGCCGTGTGCATCGAGAATATCGGCGAACTTGGCATTTTCCGAAAGGAAGCCATAGCCGGGATGCACGGCATCCGCGCCAGTGATTTCACAGGCGGCAACAATCTGGTGGATGTTGAGATAGCTGTCGCGCGATGGCGGCGGGCCGATGCAAACGCTTTCATCCGCCAGGCGCACATGCATCGCGTCGCCATCAGCGGTCGAATGCACCGCAACGGTCGCAATGCCAAGCTCCTTGCAGGCGCGCAGCACGCGCAGAGCGATCTCTCCGCGATTGGCTATGAGAATCTTCGAAATAATGGGCATGGGCCGACCTTACTCGATGACGACCAGGGCTTCGCCGTACTCGACCGGACGACCGTCCTGAACGAGAATTTCAGTCACCGTTCCGGACTTCGGCGCGGGAATCTGGTTCATCGTCTTCATGGCTTCGATGATGAGCAGCGTCTGCCCTTCCTTGACGGTCGCGCCGACCTGGATGAAGGCAGCAGAGCCCGGTGCCGGCGCCAGGTAGGCAGTGCCGACCATGGGCGCGCTGACGACGTTGTCGGGATTGCGGGCGTTGCTTGCCGGAGCAGCGGCGGCCGGTGCTGCTGCAGCGGCGGCGGGAGCGGCATAGGCGACCGGGGCGGCAATCGGCGCCTGAACATATTGCGTCGCGCCGGCGCGCGACACGCGGATGCGCAAATCTTCCTGTTCGACTTCGATCTCGGTCAGATCTGTGTCGTTGAGAATATTGGCGAGATCGCGAATCAGCGCCTGGTCGATACCCGATTTCTTTTCAGCCATTGGATTTCTTGCCCTGTATTTTTGTTATTGGGTGATGGATTTTAGCGCTTGCAGCGCCAGGATGTAGCTATGAGGTCCGAAACCGCAGATCATGCCCTTTGCAGCGGGCGCGATCATCGATTTGTGCCGGAATTCTTCGCGTGCGTGGATATTGGAGATATGCACCTCCACGACGGGAATGGAGATGGCGCGGATCGCATCGTGTAAAGCGATCGACGTGTGACCGTAGGCGCCGGGATTGATCGCGACACCGACGGCCTTGTCGCCGGCTTCATGGATCCAGTCCACCAGCACGCCTTCGTGATTGCTCTGCCGGAAATCGACAACGAAGCCCAGGCTTTCACCGACGGACTTGCAGTCGGCTTCGATATCCTTGAGCGTCTTGCCGCCATAGATGCCCGGCTCGCGCTTGCCGAGAGCATTTAAATTGGGTCCGTTAAGGACGAAAATAGTTTGCGCCATCAGTGGTTCCGTCAAAGTGCAGCGCAACCTATAGACTCCCGAGGCCCTATAGGAAAGCCCCGGTGCGAAGGTTGCGTGCCTCTAGATGTGGAAACGCCGCGATTTTGGCATTTTTGCGCCGCTCAGCAGCTCGTCTTGCCGCAACTGCGAACGTTGGCGATCTTCTCCTTGATGGCATCGAGGCCAACCGCGCCGGAAATCATCTCGTTGCCGATGACGTAGGCGGGTGTGCCGTTGACGCCGAGATCGGTAGCAAGCTGGTAGGTGGCCTTGATCATGGCGGTATTCGGCGCTTTTGCCATTTCGGCGCGGATGGCCGCTTCGCTGACGCCAAGCGAGGTGGCGACATCGATGGCCGTGTCCTCGGAAGCGCGGCCGTCGCTGCCAAGAAGCTTGTGATGGAACTCGGCATATTTTTCCGGAGCGAGCAAGCGGAACGCGCTGGAAACCCGGGAGGCTGCTACCGAATCCTGGCCAAGGATCGGGAACTCCTTCAGCACGAAGCGAACATTCTTGTCCTGCTGCAGGAGCTTGTCCATGTCGCCAAGCGCATGCCGGCAATAGGTGCAATTATAGTCAAAGAACTCGACAACGGTGATATCGCCCTTCGGATTGCCGATGGCGACATCATCCTTGGAATTGAAGATCGCGTCCTTGTTCTGTGTGATCACCTGCGACGACTGTGCGATCCGGGCTTCGTCCTGCTTCTTTTCGAGCGCGGCCTGCGCATCCAGCAGCACCTCCGGATGCTCGACGAGATACTCCTTGATGAAATCCCCGATTTCCTTCTTCTGCTGGTCGTCCAGCGCCGCGGCCGGCTGGATTGTCGCGAAGGACGCTGTCAGGGCAATCGCCGAAACCGTCAGCAGGCTTTTGAGAGAAAAGGTCATTGGGTCCTCGTTTGGATCTGATCGGAGACGTCATTCTCGGATGCGCCATAGCATCGTCGGGTTAACATCCGCAAATAGGCATCGACAATTTACGGTGCGTCCTTATTTCCAGAAACAGGAATTTTCACGACAAAGCCGCAATCGCAGGATTGTGAACGAGCCGATATTGCGGCAAATGTCGCTTGCCTATCCGATCCGAGAGAGAATTGACCTTGTTTTCCCTATCCAAGCGCAGCGACGTCGAACCCTTCCATGCCATGGACGTACTGGCGGAAGCGACGCGGAGACGCCAAGCCGGACATGCGGTCATTTCCATGGCTGTCGGACAGCCGTCTCATCCCGCACCTCAGGCGGCCTTGGAGGCTGCGCGTGCGGCTCTCGGCCATGGCCGCATCGGCTATACGGATGCGCTCGGCACTCTAGCCCTGCGGCAGGCACTCTCCACCCATTACCAGGCACACCACGGCCTCAGCATCGATCCGAAGCGCATTGCGATCACGACCGGATCGTCGGCTGGCTTCAACCTTGCCTTTCTGACCTTGTTCGATGCCGGTGACAGTGTCGCCATCGCACGACCGGGCTATCCGGCCTATCGCAACATCCTTGCCGCACTCGGTCTCGATGTCGTCGAGGTTCCGGTCACCGAGGAGACGCAGTTTACACTCACGCCCGAGAGCTTGGAGGCAGCACAAGCGGCGAGCGGCAAGCGCCTAAAGGGCGTACTGCTGGCAAGCCCCGCCAATCCCACAGGCACGGTAACTGGCAGGGCGGCTCTGAAAGCGCTGGCTGACTATTGTGCGGATCACTCCATCGCCTTCATCTCCGATGAAATCTACCACGGGCTGACCTTCGTCGGCGAGGAGACGAGCGCGCTGGAACTGACGGACGAGGCGATCGTCATCAATTCCTTCTCGAAATATTATTGCATGACCGGCTGGCGCATCGGCTGGATGGTCTTGCCGGAGCGGCTGGTCCGCCCCATCGAACGTGTGGCCCAGAGCCTTTATATCTCCGCGCCGGAATTGTCGCAGATCGCCGCCGAGGCTGCGCTCGGCGCAGGTGCCGAATTAGATGTCTATCGCGAGAGTTATGGCCGCAACCGCGATTTCCTCATGCGCCGGCTGCCGGAAATCGGCTTTCACATTGCCTCGCCCATGGATGGCGCTTTCTACGCCTATGTCGATGTCAGCCGCTTCACGAACGACAGCATGGTCTTCGCGCAAAAGATGCTGGCGGAAATCAATGTTGCCGCTACGCCCGGCCTCGATTTCGATCCCGTGGAAGGACATCGCGCGATGCGTTTCTCCTATGCCGGCTCGAATGCCGAGATCGAGGAAGCCACCGAACGCATGGCGGCCTGGCTGAAATAGAATCCGCAATCAATAGCTTGTGCGAGCTTGCGAAAGTGCTTTCGCAAGTCGAAGAGCTGTACGCTTTGGCTTCGATCTGTTCAGTGCTTGGGCATGACTGACGAATAAATCGTGCAACGGAAACGAAAAATCCGGCCGCGTCGCCACGGCCGGATTTTTGTCAAATTATTCTCAGTCGGTCTTCTTAAAAGAAGCCGCGGCGCTGCCACCAGCCGGCCTTCTTCGGTTTCGTCGACTCTCCGTCGCTCTCGCCACCTTCATTGGTGCGAGTGGACTTTACCACTGGAGCAGAGGAGGAAACGTTCGATTCGCGATTGGCTCGGGCCGGCTTGGCTGCATCCTCAGTCGCTTCGGGCGTTGCCGCTTCCGCCGAATTGTCCAAAGCTTCGGTGGTCTCGGCGACCGCTTCGATTTCGACATCCGCTGCCGGCGCTTCGTCGACCGCGGGCGTCTCGACCGGCGATGCCTCGATGGCCTTTGCCTTGCGACGACCGCGGCCCTTGGCGGGCTTGACGTCTTCGGTGACGACGGCTGCGGTTTCGACCGCTGCCATGGCGGGCTGCGCCTCGACGGCAGCTTCGCCTTCGGCGACCGCGATCTCGGCCACCGTTACGGTTGCTTCGTCGCCGTCCTCGGCATCATTCTCATCAGCTTCGCCGGAACCGGTTTCCTCGCCTGCAGCGGTCTGTTCGTTGCCTTCGTTTTCACGATTACGCCGGCCACCACGCTTGCCGCGGCGGCGGCGCTTACGCTTCTGCTGCGCGTCATCGTCGCCGCCAGCGGATGCGGCATTATCTGCGCCGGCATCATCCTCGTCATCGTCGCCTTCGTCTCCATCATCGGCGATATCGGCCGTGGAGCCATCTTCGGAAGCAGGAGCGGCTTGGTTATCATTGCCGCGGCCACGACGCCGACGACGGCGCTTGCGCTTGCGGTTACCATCATTGCTTTCAGAGCGAGCGGCAGGCTGCTGCTCGGCGCTTACAGCCTTTTCTTCCAACTCTTCTTCTTCATCCTCATCGGCTTCGATGACGATATCGTCGTCATCATCGTCCGGGATGGCTGCGAAGTTGAACAGGCTTTCGATCTTCACCGGATTGGCGACCGGCTCGCCACGGTCGATCGCGAAGTGCTGCGTGCCAACGGCGTTGTCGGCATCGATGAGGATCGCGACGCCGAAGCGGCTTTCGTAATCGATGATCGTCTGGCGCTTGTGGTTGAGCAGATAGAGCGCAATGTCCGGCGTCGTGCGCACGGTGATGTCGTGCGTCGTATTCTTGAGCAGATATTCCTCGATGCCGCGCAGGACATGCAGGGCAACGGAAGACTGCGAGCGGACGTGACCCGTGCCACCGCAATGCGAGCAGATCTGCGTCGTGCTTTCGAGAACCGAAGCGCGGATGCGCTGGCGCGACATTTCCAGAAGGCCGAAATGCGAGATGCGGCCGACCTGGATGCGGGCGCGGTCATTCTTCAGGCATTCCTTCAGCTTCTTCTCGACGGCGCGATTGTTGCGCTTTTCTTCCATGTCGATGAAGTCGATGACGATCAGGCCGGCAAGGTCGCGCAGGCGAAGCTGGCGAGCCACTTCGTCGGCTGCTTCGAGGTTCGTCTGGAGCGCGGTGTCCTCGATCGAATGTTCGCGGGTCGAGCGGCCGGAGTTGACGTCGATCGAAACCAGCGCTTCCGTCTGGTTCATGATCAGGTAGCCGCCGGACTTCAGCGTGACCTGCGGCTGCAGCATGCGGTCGAGCTGCGCTTCGATGCCGGAACGCGAGAAGATCGGATGGATGTCGCGGTACGGCTGAACCACCTTGGCGTGGCTCGGCATCAGCATCTTCATGAAGTCTTTCGCTTCACGATAGCCTTCCTCGCCGGAGACGATGATCTCGCTAATATCCTTGTTGTAGAGGTCGCGGATCGAGCGCTTGATCAGGCTGCCTTCTTCGTAGACGAGGCAAGGAGCCGTCGATGCCAGCGTCAGCGTGCGCACGTTTTCCCACAGGCGCATCAGATATTCGAAATCGCGCTTGACCTCGACCTTGGTGCGGTTGGCACCGGCAGTACGCAGGATGACGCCCATACCCTGCGGCACTTCGAGCATCTTGGCGATTTCCTTCAGGCGCTTGCGGTCCTGCGGATTGGTGATCTTGCGGGAGATGCCGCCGCCGCGCGCCGTGTTCGGCATGAGAACCGAATAGCGGCCTGCGAGCGAAAGATAGGTGGTGAGTGCCGCACCCTTGTTGCCGCGCTCTTCCTTCGCCACCTGAACAAGTAGAATCTGGCGGCGCTTAATGACTTCCTGGATACGGTATTGCTTGCGCGGCTTGCGCTGGGCCCGATCGGGAACTTCTTCCATCGCGTCTTCGGCGCCGACGGATTCGATCACTTCCTCTTCATGGTCATCATCGTCGTCGTCGTCATCGCGGCGACGCTTGGAGGTCGCGACGTCTTCCGAGATCGAATCGGTTTCAACCATCGCCGCCATTTCGCCCGACGGTCCTTCTTCGTCCTCGCTCGGCGCATCGACTGCGTCCGTCGCTTCAGGGGCGGGGGCTTCTTCAACTGCGGCCTTCTTGCGGCTGCGGCGCGGCTTTGCCTTCTTGGCAGGCGCTGCCTTTTCGGTGGCTTCGACAGCCTCCGAAGCAGGAGTCTCTTCCGCGATTGCGGCCGGCACTGCGGCCTCTTCGGCCTGCGCCGGGACAATGCCGATATCGGGTTGTTCCTGCTGTGAAAGATCGAGCGCCGTTTCGACATGCTCGACGTCGTCGTCGCGGCGATGCTCTTCGGCCTCAGCCTTCAAAAGTGCCTGCCGGTCGGCCAGTGGGATCTGGTAGTAATCGGGATGGATTTCCGCAAAGGCCAGGAAGCCGTGCCGGTTGCCGCCGTAGTCAACGAAAGCGGCCTGAAGCGAGGGCTCGACCCTCGTTACCTTTGCAAGATAGATGTTGCCGCGGATCTGCTTCTTGTGTTGGGACTCGAAGTCAAATTCTTCTATGCGGTTCCCGCGAACGACAACGACGCGCGTCTCTTCCTCGTGAGACGCATCGATAAGCATTTTGTCTGCCATGAAAGCTGTGCTCCTCGGCGCAGACAGTCGGACGGGGGCCTGCCTGTCACTAGGACAGGCCGGATGTGATCCGCAATTGTTGCGCCGGATAATGAAAGTCGCGATTGGTTCGGCGATGACAGCATCCAGACGGCAGCCGGGGCATCATATCCCTGGGGTCTGTTGACTTTCTGAAAAAGCTGCTGCGGTAACATCCGTAACCAAGCGAGATCGACTATGCCTTAGACCCACAAATGGGTCCGATGAAGGTGCTCTCTAAAGAGCGTTTGGTGGCTCTCCACCGATGAATTTCCCGTTTGAAGCCGGAAATTCAGATATCCACTGTTTCGAGCAGAAGTACTGCAGACGGCGGATGAATGCCGCTTATTGGCGCCTGGTACTCGAGGCGGCTGCCTTTGCGACGACTCTATCCCGTCAACACTTCTACCCTAATATGCGTTGTATGTTTTATCTGTCACAATAGCAAGGGAAAAGCCAAGTATGCCATAATATTGATGGATTCGTCGGATGATGAGGACGCGGGAGGATGTCTTGTCGATTCGTCTCCCGGCGCATCACCGATGCAGCCATCAGGTCAAACCTGGTTCCCGTTATTGGCACTTCAAAAACAACGCCGAAACCAATATGGGGCGCGTTGGGCACTTGGTAAAGGGATTGCGGCATGTGGCGGAGAGTGGCGTGAGGGCTTTGCGATTTGCGGCAGCGGCCTTTGCTCTGGTAATTCTCGTTTCGGTTTCTGCATTTGCGCCCGCAGCGGCGGCGGATGCTTCTGTGCTTGCCTATGGCGCCCGCATTGCCGGCGACGATGCCCGCACGCGTATCGTCATCGATATGGACCGGGCTCCCACCTTCACGGTTCACTACCTTGACAATCCCGTCCGCATCGTCGTCGATCTCCCATCAACTGCATTCGGCTTCCCCGCTGGCAGTCTCAAGCCGACCGGCCTCTTCAAGGATATTCGCTACGGCACGATGGATGCGGACAGCGCCCGTATCGTGCTGACGGCAAAGAAACCGGTTAAGCTGGTCACGGCCAAGGTTCAGGCCGATGAGAGCGGCAAGGGGCAGCGCCTCGTGCTGGATGCCGAGATGCTGCCTGCCGAACAATTTGCCGAGCTTGTAAATAAGCAGAGCTGGACGAGCGACGATACCGCCAAGGACGTCGGTCCGGTCGAGCCGGCGCAGAAAGCCGATCCGAATGTCTTCCTCGTTGCGGTCGATGCCGGTCACGGCGGTATCGATGCCGGCGCGACCGGCACGGACGGCGTCACGCAGGAAAAGGACATTACGCTCGCATTTGCGAAGATGTTTGCCGACAAGCTGAATGCGCAGCCCGGTATCAAGGCCTTCCTGACGCGCGATAAGGATCAATATCTCTCGCTGTCCGAACGCGTGACCATCGCCCGGCAAAATCGCGCTTCGCTCTTCATCTCGCTCCATGCCGATACGCTGAAGCAGAAGGATATCCGCGGCGCGACCGTATATACCATCTCGGACAAAGCGTCGGACCGTCTTGCCGGCGAGGTGGCCGATCGTGAAAACAATTCCGATCAGATCGCCGGTGCCGAAACACAGGCGCAGCCCGCCGCCGTCAATGATATTCTCATGGATCTGACACGCCGCGAAACGCAAGCCTTCTCCATATCGCTGGCGCAGGACGTGCTGTCTTCGTTCAACGGGCAGATCGCCATGATCAACAATCCGCATCGCCATGCGGGTTTCCAGGTGCTGACTGCGCCCGACGTGCCCTCGATCCTGCTCGAGCTCGGTTTTCTCTCCAACAAGGAGGATGAAAAGCTGCTGCTCGATGCCAATTGGCGGGAGAAGGTCGCCGATCGTTTGACGGAGGCGGTGAAGCAGTATCGCGTGGCCATCATCGCCAATGGCGGCTGATGGCTTCGGATTGGACGATCCGTCGTGGCTTCCATGTAACAGCGATGTACTTTAGGACTGGATGAAATTGGAATGCTGGCGTTGGGCCCTATTTTGCTCACATTCCCGCCGTTACAGCGAAGTATCATTTGCTCGCGTATGAAGCACGGCTTTGTCCCATTGCCGTCTTGCATTCACGCCGCGAGCGTGCAAAACGCCCGTGATTATGCGATGATCTCGCGCACATGCCGCATGAAGAACAAGCACCGGTAGTATCAGATGATCAGACTGATTGGATATTTCTTTGGCCTAGGCTGCCTCCTGTTCCTGGGTGTGGCGGCTGCGGCTGCCATCTATCTGAGCGTGGTCTCGAAGGAATTGCCCGATTACGAGGTGCTTGCCAAATACGCGCCGCCGGTTACGACGCGCATCCACGCCGGCAACGGCGCGCTGATGAAGGAATATTCGCGCGAGAACCGGCTTTTCGTGCCGATCCAGGCCATTCCCGATCGCGTCAAGGCGGCTTTCCTTTCGGCGGAAGACAAGAATTTCTACAACCATCCCGGCGTCGATGTCGGCGGTCTTATCCGCGCCGTGGCCGTGAATCTGCAGAATATCGGTTCCGGCCGCCGCTTCGTCGGCGCGTCCACCATCACGCAGCAGGTCGCCAAGAACTTCCTGCTGTCCGCCGACCAGACTTTCGACCGCAAGATCAAAGAAGCGATTCTCTCCTTCCGCATCGAGCAGGCCTACAGCAAGGACAAGATCCTCGAGCTTTACCTGAACGAAATCTATTTCGGCCTGAATTCCTACGGTATCGCCGGCGCTGCTCTCACCTATTTCGACAAGTCGGTCAACGAACTGACCATCGCCGAATCGGCCTATCTGGCATCGCTCCCCAAGGGTCCGTCGAACTATAATCCCTTCCGCCGCGCCGAAGCAGCGCTCACCCGCCGCAACTGGGTGATCGATCGCATGGTCGAGAATGGCTATGTCAGCCAGAGCGACGGTGAAGAGGCGAAGAAGCAGCCGCTCGGCGTCGTGCCGCCGAAGAGCGGCCCGTCGCTCTTCGCGTCCGACTATTTTGCCGAGGAAGTTCGCCGCCAGTTGATCGACCAATATGGCGAGAAGACCCTCTACGAAGGTGGCCTTTCCGTTCGTACGTCGCTCGATCCGCAGATGCAGCTCGAAGCTCGCAAGGCCCTTCAGGATGGTCTGATCGATTATGACGAGCGCCGCGGCTATCGCGGCCCGCTCAAGCAGATTGCCACCTCACAGGATTGGGGCGTCGAGCTCGCGAAGGTTCCAAGCCTGAGCGACGTGCCGGAATGGCGGGTCGCCGTCGTCCTTTCCGTATCGGATCAAGGCGTTGATATCGGCCTGCAGCCGCGCGTCGATGCCGCCGGCAAGGTATCGACGGAGCGGACACGCGGCACGATCTCCCCCGCCGACATGCGCTGGGCCTATCGCTCGGCCGGCGGCAAGTCGGCCAAATCGCCGAGCGGCGTATTGAGCCCCGGTGATGTGATTTACGTGCAAAAGGCCGGTAATGCCGATTCGAGCAGCTACCGTCTGCGCCAGCCGCCGAAGGTGCAGGGCGGTCTCGTTGCCATGGACCCGCATACCGGCCGCGTACTCGCCATGGTCGGCGGCTTCTCCTACGCGCAGTCCGAATTCAACCGTGCAACGCAGGCCAAGCGGCAGCCCGGTTCGTCGTTCAAGCCTTTCGTCTACGCGGCCGCCATGGATAATGGCTATACACCGGCCTCCGTCATTCTGGACGACCCGCTGCAGATCACGCTGAGCAATGGCGATGTCTGGAAGCCGACGAACTACGAAGGCGAGGGTGGTGGCGTTCATACGCTTCGTTTCGCCATCGAACACTCGCGCAACCTCATGACGGTGCGTCTCGCTTCCGATATGGGCATGCCGTTGGTTGCCGAATATGCCGAGCGCTTCGGTATCTACGACCATATGAACCCCGTGCTTGCCATGTCGCTCGGCGCCGGCGAAACGACGGTGCTGCGCATGGTTTCGGCCTATTCGGTCATGGCCAATGGCGGCAAGCAGATCAAGCCGACGCTCATCGACCGCATCCAGGACCGTTACGGCAAGACCATCTTCAAGCATGAGGAACGCGTCTGCGACAGTTGCAACGTTAGCGCCTGGCAGAATCAGGACGAGCCTGTCATCGCCGACAATCGCGAGCAGGTGCTCGATCCGATGACGGCCTATCAGGTCACGTCGATGATGCAGGGCGTCATCATCCGCGGCACGGCCGCCGGCAAGATCAAGCTCAATACCGATGTCGCCGGCAAGACCGGCACCACCAATGATGAGAAGGATGCCTGGTTCGTCGGCTACACGCCGAGCCTCGTCGCCGGCCTTTACATCGGCTACGATACGCCAGCCACGCTCGGCCGCGGCGGCACCGGCGGCGCCCTTGCCGCGCCGATCTTCAACGAGTTCATGCAGGCCGCCACGAAGGATGAGGCGCCTGAGAAGTTCCAGGTTCCGGCCGGCATGACGATGGTTGCGGTCAACCGCGCGACCGGCATGGCCGCACAGCCCGGCGAGCCGAATGCCATTATGGAAGCCTTCAAGCCCGGCACCGGCCCGGCTACCAGCCTGCAGGTCATCGGCGGCGGCGATGCCGCGGCGCAGGTGGCGCCTGAGGAAATCCTCAGGACTTCGCCGCAGGCGAACCAGGCGGTTACCTCCGGATCCGGCGGTCTTTTCTGATCCGACCCTATTTGTCTGATCGACATGCCGCGGGGCTTTACACCAGCGGCATGTATATCTATGTCACCAGCACTCTTTGAATTGGATGACCGCTTGTCTTGAGCGGTGAAATGAAGAAGTGGGACTATGCGAGCCGAAATCGAGAAAGTAGTCGATGAAACCAAGCAGGCTATCACCCTGCTGAGGAGGCATCTTTGACTGGGACCAGGCGGTAAGACGACTGGACTGGTTGAATAACAAGTCAGAGGATCCGACCCTCTGGAACGACGCTGCTGAGGCGCAGAAGCTGATGCGCGAGCGTCAGCAGCTTGACGATGGCATTAGTGGCGTGCGCGCGCTGGAGCAGCAGCTTGCCGACAATGTCGAACTGATCGAACTGGGCGAAGAAGAGGGCGACGCCGATGTCGTCCGCGAGGCTGAAGAAGCGCTCAAGGGCTTGAAGGCGGAAGCCGCGCGACGGCAGGTGGAAGCCATGCTGTCGGGCGAGGCTGACTCGAACGATACCTACCTCGAAGTCCACTCCGGCGCCGGCGGCACCGAGAGCCAGGACTGGGCGAACATGCTTCTGCGCATGTATACCCGCTGGGCCGAACGCCAGCGCTTCAAGGTGGAGCTGCTGGAAGTCCATGACGGCGAAGAAGCCGGCATCAAGTCTGCAACGCTGCTCGTCAAGGGCCACAATGCCTATGGCTGGCTGAAGACCGAATCGGGCGTGCATCGCCTCGTGCGCATTTCGCCCTATGACAGCAACGCGCGCCGTCACACGTCATTCTCGTCGATCTGGGTCTACCCGGTCGTTGACGACTCGATCCAGATCGAGATCAACGAAAGCGATTGTCGCATCGATACCTACCGCTCGTCGGGCGCCGGCGGTCAGCACGTCAACACGACCGATTCGGCCGTACGTATCACGCACATACCGACCGGGATCGTCGTGCAATGCCAGCAGGAACGCTCCCAGCACAAGAATCGCGCCAAGGCGTGGGACATGCTGCGTGCCCGCATGTACGAAGCTGAGTTGATGAAGCGGGAAGAGGCGGCCAATGCCGAAGCCGCCTCCAAGACGGATATCGGCTGGGGTCATCAGATCCGCTCCTATGTTCTGCAGCCCTACCAGCTGGTGAAGGATCTGCGTACCGGCGTTTCCAGCACGGCGCCGAGCGACGTTCTGGACGGTGATCTCAACGAGTTCATGGAAGCAGCCCTAGCGCATCGCATCAGCGGTGCTGCCGATGCGGTCGTCGACGACGTCGAATAAGGTCGCATCCGTTCATGCATAGAAAAAAGCCCCGGAGACGGGGCTTTTTTCATGGTGCATTCTGGCCGGCTGCTTCCGGCCTTTTGGGCCTGATGCAGATAGCTCGGTCAATCCGAAAACTGTTCCGCCAGGATCCTGTCCGACCATGACCTGTCCGGATCGGAGAGAATGCGGGCCGTCGTATCCTCGCTCTGGCGAATCTGAATGCCGAGAACCGATTTGACTTCGGTATTGTCTGCGGCGGCATTGACGGGGCGCTTCTCCGCCTCAAGCACGGTGATGTCGACCGTCACTCTGTTGGGAAGGAGCGCGCCGCGCCAGCGGCGGGGGCGGAAGGCGCTGACGGGCGTCATGGCAAGCAGCGGCGCTTCCAGCGGCAGGATCGGGCCATGGGCGGAAAGGTTGTAAGCGGTGGAGCCCGCCGGCGTCGTCACCATCAGCCCGTCGCAGATCAGTTCCGGCAGGCGGACCCGCCCGTCGATTTCCACCTTAAGCTTTGCCGTCTGATAGGATTGACGAAACAGCGAGACTTCATTGATGGCGAGCGCGACGCAGGAGCTGCCGTCGGCATTGCGCGTGGTCATCTGCAGGGGGTGAAACGCGTTTTCGACGGCTGCTTCGATGCGCTCGGCCAAACCGTCCGTGCGGTAATCGTTCATCAGGAAGCCGATGGAGCCGCGATTCATCCCATAGACGCGTTTGCCGGTATTCATCGTCTTGTGCAGCGTCTGCAGCATGAAACCATCGCCGCCGAGGGCCACGACAGTATCCGCATCTTCCTGCGATGTCTGGCCGTAGAGGCCAATAAGCTCTTCCTGCGCCGCTTGAGCCTCTGGCGCGGTGGAGGCGAGAAAACAAACGGATTGAAGATTGCGCGACATGCAATGTCCTCTGAATAGCGATTCTTCGTAATGTTATTCCCTTGTCGCGACAAGACGTTTCGCTCGAACTAGTGAATCGGTCGATCCCCAGCTTTAACGTGGATCGACCGATTTTCCCTTTACAGGATTTCAAAGTCTGTTATTTGGCATGCCCATACGCCCTTGTAGCTCAGTTGGTAGAGCACCTGATTTGTAATCAGGGGGTCGCGGGTTCGAACCCTGCCGGGGGCACCATTTTTTCCTGAATATTGTCGATCGTTTCATCTCCGGTATGGAAAACCGGCGACAACGACATAATATCTCGTTGCTAACGGGCTCCGAACGCTCGTAACAGTCATCAATCCTATATTCGTGTGCCTGGAACCCTATGCCGAGCAAGCCCAAGAAGCCTAAACTCGAACACTCCGAGCTTTCGGGTGAATTCACCGACGATGGCGTGACCGTCCTGGTCGATATCTTTCGCCCGGCCGGCACCAATGCCGACTGGCGGATGGAGGTCATCACGCCGGAAGAGGATCTGATCGAATGGGAAGAGCCCTTCGCGACCGATCGCGAGGCATTCGACGAGTTCCTAGCGACGATCGCGCGCGATGGCATCAGGTCGTTCTTCGACGAAGCGGACCCTGCGATACACTGATCACCTATCCGCGCATTGGCGGCGCTAGGTGCGCGGAAAGAGCAGCCTCGGGAAGGGGCGCGCCGTCGCATGAGGGCGGCCACCCATATCAGAAATGTGGCTATGTTTGCGATACGGCGGGCCGCAGCCGGGCTCTGCTTATTTGCGTACCAGCAGCAACGGCTCGCCTTCCTCTTCTTCGGACTTCTGGAAGCTGCCGTCGGGCTTCATATCAAAAGAGAGCGAGGAACCATCGCTGCCCAGCATGACAAGTCCGAACCCTTCTGTCGCCCACAGGGAAAGCTTGAGGTCACCGACTTCGCCGGCGCAATCACCGCTCGGCGACATCTTGGAGGTGCCGTCCTGATCCTTATCGGTTGTGAGCGTCATATCGCAGATGGGCTTGCCGTCCGGCGTCTGGATGCGCCACGCGCCTGCAAGGCTTTCGGTAGTCGGCACGTGATCGACATCGCCGAGCGCCGGCAGCAGCCAGGTCCGATCGCCGCCTTCGCTTTCCCACGGCGAGCCTTCCTCCTGCTGGAAGCGCATGAGCGGCTTGCCCCCACCGTCCGCGATCGCCAGCGCGCCATCATCAGTGAAATTCCAGATCTTGGCCGCGGTAAGGGCGGGGAGCGGCGTCGCGCATGCATCCGCCCCTGTAATCTCGTAGCCGCCGGAGACCGCATTCGTCCCGAAGGTGAGGCGGCAGCCCTTGGCGCCGCTTTCCGGCGCAACCAGCCAGACGCCTGCTTGCGCCTGGATCATTTCGTCATCGGCGGCGCGCGCCGGCTGGACTATGGTCAAAGCAAGGGCGGCGGCAACCGCCGCAGGACCAAGAAGACGGATCAAAGCAAATTCTCCCAACGTGCTGCGGCCGCCAAGGGCGCCACTATGATTTGAGATAGGACCGCGTGGCATATAGCGCGATCGCGGCAGCATTCGAGACATTGAGCGACTTGATGGCGCCCGGCATATCGAGCCGAGCGAGCGCATTCACCGTCTCCCGTGTCTTCTGGCGCAGGCCTTTACCCTCGGAGCCAAGCACGAGGGCGATCTTGTCACCGCTGAAGGTGCCTTCCAGCGGTGCCGGACCTTCCGAATCAAGCCCGATGGTCGTGAAGCCGAGCCGGTGCAGCTCGCCGAGCGCATCGGCGAGATTGGTGATCTGTATATAAGGTATGAGTTCCAGCGCGCCCGAGGCCGATTTTGCCATCACGCCTGATTCGGTCGGGCTGTGGCGCTGTGTCGTGATGACGGCACCCGCATCGAAAGCGACGGCCGAGCGCATGATGGCGCCGACATTGTGCGGGTCCGTCACCTGATCGAGGACCAGGAGCAACGGGCTGTCCTTCAATGCCTCGAGACGGCGCACGGGCAGGGGGCGCGTTTCCAGCATGACGCCTTGGTGAATCGCTTCCGGGCCGAGCACCTTATCGATATCCTGCGGCGAGACGATCTCGACGGGAATGCCGAGTTGGTCGGCCGGGCCTACCTCAAGCCGCACCAGCGCATTCTGCGTCGTGGACAGCTTGACGTTCTTGCGTTGTGGATTGCTGAGCGCCGCCCGAACCGTATGCAGGCCATAGAGAAAGACCTGGTCGGGTGCGAGCGCCGGCGGCTTCCAATCGTCCGCACCAGTCTTCTTGCGCTTCTGCGGCGTCGGCGTCGGGATTTCGCCGCGCTCGCGCTTGGCATCGCGATGCGCGCGACGCAGAGTGGCGTAGTGCGTGTCTTTGGCCGACTTGTCGTCGGAGGTGCTGTCTGGGCCGGAGCGGCCGGAAATTTTATCTTTGCTCATGCGGCTTTATAACCAGCGCGTCCGCAAGCGCCTAGCCTCTTTCAGTGCCGGGCTTTTCCCACAGGCTGAAATTTTTTTGTCATTTTTGGCAATTCCTTGTGTTGACAGACGGAAGTGGTCCGGCCATATACGCGGCGCAGATCACGGCGGCGACGTCACGGTCTGACAAGCTTGGTCGCAAGATCCAGTCGGAATACTGGAGGGATGCCCGAGTGGTTAAAGGGGACGGACTGTAAATCCGTTGGCTCAGCCTACGTTGGTTCAAATCCAACTCCCTCCACCATTCCGTGCCGGATCTTGACCATCCCGCGGGTATAGCTCAATGGTAGAGCAGCAGCCTTCCAAGCTGAATACGCGGGTTCGATTCCCGCTACCCGCTCCAAGAATTTCAATTTGTTAGCATCTTCATCGTTCTTTGTTACAGCGAAGAGGATATTGTGCCTTGCATGCTTGTCGGTCCTGATGGGGCTTCGGTCTCGGCGTGTCTCACCGGCGTATTGGCTTCCGTCTTTGCATATTTGACATGAAGGGTTGCTTATATTTGCGCGAGCGATACATATTGCTCAGGCAACCGAAACGGGAGAGCGCAAATGGGTATCTTCGACAAGATCAAGGGTGCAATCTGGGGACAGGCAAAGGCTGCCGAGGCTGCTCCGGCACCGTCGACCACCTCCGCAACTGCCAATCCGGCGCCCGCGCCGACGCCAGCTCCTTCAGCGACGACGGCAGCAACTTCGCCTGCCACCAGCGCACCGTCCGCGCCGGTGGATATCGCCTCCATTCTCGATGCTGCTGTCAAGAAAAGCGGCCAGAAGCTCGACTGGAAACATTCGATCGTCGACCTGATGAAGGCGCTTGGCATGGATGCGAGCCTTTCCGAGCGCAAGGAACTGGCGCAGGAGCTTGGCTATATAGGTGATGCCGGCGATTCCGCCAAGATGAACATGTTCCTCCACAAGGCTCTTCTGAAGAAGCTTGCGGACAATGGCGGCAAGGTGCCGGCTGATCTTCTCGACTGATCGCTGCAAAGCTTCGGCGTCTCCGATCGGCTGCGTCGAATGATGCATCGTGACAAGCGACGATTGATTGTGGTTTGATAATTCTGCGCCCTTTCCTGCCGGGAGAGGGCGCTTTGCGTTCGAGATCGTACGAATGCCTACCCCACTAGCGGCACTGGATTTCTTCGCCGTGTCTCCCTATGTAAGCGCCTGAACCGGCAAATGTTTTTTTGTCTTTCCGGATCGGCCGGCGAACCTTACGCGGCGAAGGAATGTTGATGGCTTTAGATCATCCGCCATCGGCCAGGCTTCGCCCGGAATAGGGCCTGCAATTAAGTCTTGCGCAAATGCGATGAAAGCCTTAAACGGCGGCACTAAACCGGTTCGCCGGGGTCACTCATTACGTTCACAGGAAGCATTCAAATGGCAAAGAGTAAGTTT
>UBXG01000017.1 GCA_900469475.1 Hyphomicrobiales bacterium
TCTAAATAGCTGTGACATTAGTTGTAGCCGGGTACATTCTTTTTTCAAGTGCGACAGACACACAGCATCAGCCATGGTTTCTTGAGCACCGGATGGCCTGCTCTTTTGCGCGATTGAACATGCCTGCCCCTCATGCCTCCAGTGTCATGACAACGATCCAGGCCTGCCATCTGACGGCAGGGATTTTGAGCAGCAGATTGTCGATCTGTTCGCCTGTACCCCGGACCGCGGCGCCGAGCGGGCTCCTGCGAAACGGAATGGAAGCAAGCGCAGCGAGCCCGAAAAACTCCAGATCACACTTCGAGAAATATTTGCGCACGATCTCGAAGTCGGATTTCAAGAGCGGATGCTCATCGACCGTTCGGGCCTCCGGCGTCCGATTGCGATAGAGATTGATCACGGGGTTGTGGCCGAGTGGTTCGAAGAAGAAAGCCTTGCCACCGGGTCTGAGCACACGCCGGATCTCGCTAAGCGATTTCTCCAGAACCAGATGGTGCAGGATGCCGCTGCCGAAGACGACGTCAAAACCCGCTGACGGCAGGCTCATATCCTCGGCATTATCGACCTGAAACGTCACGTTGTCGATTCCGAGGAGAGCCGCCGAATTCTTGGCCTGCTGAATAGCGACATCAGAAATGTCGATACCGGTGATCCGCTCGGCGGAGTGCGCAAGACCAATACTGCTCATGCCGTTCGAGCATCCGTATTCGAGCACATCCCTTTCGGGACAAGCCGCCCTCACCAGCCGCCAATAGGTGTCCACGGCGGCTCTGACGGCGAAATAAAACGAATCCTCCTTGCGCTCCTCCACCGCACCGAAGCGTTCATTGTGAAAGTCGCGCTCACGCGTCAAACGTGCATCATCATACGTCATTCCGGTCCTCCCAACTTGACCCTAATGCGTTGAAATATTTGCTTTGCGAGATTTTACAGGAGCATCAGACCGGTCGCGGCCAATGATGGATCCTTCATTTCGGAGAATACAAACTGAAACCAGATATCTCCGCCTACGCGAATTCGCAGTTCGGCGCTGATTCCTACCAAATCACGGCAAGCGCAGCGAACGAGCAACAGTAGACATAGGGCAGTCCGCCAGTTCGGCAATCACTGTTCGACTATTCATCATGAGAGAGCCCTCTCACTGATCAACCATGAAAAAGCCTTGCGTGAAGGTGGCAGGTCAGCTTCTCCACGGAGCGGCTTCGGAAACGGAGCCCCCCCTCGTCAGCCGCCCAAAGATCAATGGTCGGCCGGACGCTGAAATCAAGCAGAAGTCAGTTCGCCCAGCTTTGCTTGGGAGCGCCGGTCGATACCGTGGTCGTTGATGCCACGGGGGCGAGATAGGTGTCCAGAAGGTTCGCCATCTTGTCGTCGCGAATTTGCGCCGTCTTCTCCCCCATCACGACGCCGACGACGCGGCGGCCGTTTTTCGAGGCTGACGTCACGAGATTGTAGCCGGAGGCATCGGTATAGCCGGTCTTGATGCCATCGGCGCCTGCGTAACGATACATCAGATTGTTGTGGCCCCGCAGCTTCATGCCGCGGAACTTCATGCCGCGCAGCGAGAAAAGTTTGAACTCTTCCGGAAAGTCGCGCATGAGCGCAACGCCCAGCGTTGCCATATCGTGTGCGGTCGTGACCTGTTCCGGATCCGGCAAACCTGACGGATTCTTGAAGACGGTCTTGCTCATACCAAGCTGGTGCGCCTTCGCGGTCATGATCTTGCCGAAGCTCTCCTCCGAGCCACCAAGCTGCTCGGCAATCGCGACAGCCGCATCATTGGCCGACAGGACGACGATGCCTTCGACAGCCTCGCGCGTCGTGACCTTGCGGCCTGCACCGATCGCGAATTTGAAGGGCTCCTTGCTCTCGGCATTCTCCGACATGTTCAGCTTCTGATCCCATTTCAGGCGACCGTCATGCAGCGCTTCGAAGGCGAGATAAAGCGTCATCATCTTGGTGAGCGAGGCCGGATAATTCAGCTCGTTCTCGTTCGATGCTTCCAGCACCTGACCGCTATGCGCATCCACGAGATAACTCGCCTGCCCGGCCTCCGCTGCCGAAGCTGCGCCGAGAAGCGATAGGGTCGAAATCGCCGCGGCGAGGAGCAGGGATTTTGTCTTGAGCATGGATTTTGCGGTCTCTTACTTTGATGTTCCAGGCGAAACAGCAGATCACCGAGGAAACCGGCTGCCTGCTTTCGAGCGGAATGGATCGGGCAAATCTGTGGCGGAAAAAAGAACAATGGGATGAAAAAAGGACGATCGGAAAATACTCCCCAGACCATTTTGCCCGCCCTCGCCCAAATGCCAAGCTTTCAACCGCTTTCCGCCAGCAATCGCTGCAAAATACCGCTATTCCAACCCGCGCGCCGATGGTTTGAACGCCTTCAAGCGCCCTATCCCCAGAACCATGACTTATTGACTTCGGTCCTGGCCTCGGTGCGCGTCATGCCAATGTCTCGAAGCTGGTCATCGGTCAGCTCGCGCAGGTTCCATCTCGTCTCGCGCTTTTCAAGATAGGTCAGGAATCTCTCCAGCGCTTTTCGCCACAATTCTCGCTTTCGCCGACCTCTACCTGCAACGGCGGCCGCTGCTTGCATCGGTCTGTTGATATCGGTCGTCATTTTCCTGCTCCTCAGGCTCATTTGAACATGAGCTTAGGATGCACTGGCGCTGACAATGAATGAAGCTTATGATATTTATACAAATCATAAGGAATTCTTTTTGCTCAACCTGGATCAGCTAGCCGCCTTTGTCAGTGTTGTCGATCTCGGAAGCTTTACAGCCGCTGCCGACAAGGTCGGGCTCACACAACCGGCTGTCAGCCTGCAGGTGAAACTGCTGGAACAGCATCTCGGCGTAAAGCTGATCGAGCGCGTCGGCAGGCGGGCGCAGCCCTCGCCGGCCGGGCTTGATTTGCTTGCGCATGCCCGCCGCATCATCGAAGCCTGCTCGATCGCAGAGGAATCGATGACGCCTTTTCGGGAGGGATCGGTCGGACGCGTGCGGATCGGCAGCGGCGGCACCGCTTCGATTCATCTGCTGCCGCGCGCCATCGCCATGGCAAAGAAGCGCATGCCCGATCTCGAGATCATCGTCCGTGTCGGCAATATCGAGGAGATCCTGCGTGATCTCGAAGCCAATGCGCTGGACCTCGCGGTCGTTGCCCTGCCCGCCTCTGGCCGTTCGCTGGAAGTCGAGCCATTCCATGAAGACGAGCTTTTGGCCGTGGCACCCAAGGGAAGCGCGATGCCGGAGGGCGGGCCAGATGTAGAATTCATGAAAACCAAGACGATGCTGCTTTACGAAGGCGGCAACACGCGTCGCGCCACGAATGGATGGTTCGAGGCCGGCGGGGTTCACCCCGAGCCGGCCATGGAGTTCGGCAGTGTCGAAGCCATCAAGGAACTGGTCGCCGCCGGCCTCGGATGGTCCATCCTTCCCGACATGGCTCTGAGACGGGATAGGTCGGGCCAGCTGGTTACCTCGCCACTCAAGCCGAGGCTCGTTCGGCAACTCGGCATGGTGTTGCGCCGGGACAAGCATCTCACAAGAGGCCTTCGCGAAGTCATGAAAGCGCTGCGTGATTTTCAAACATCGGAATAGGCGATGTAAGCCTTGGCGGGACATCTAGACGGTGTCCCGCCGCCAGCCTTTGGCTGCCTATTCGAGCCGCCTGCGGCGCTCCATCTCCTCTTCAGAGGGATTCTGACCAACGAAGGAGCCCGTCTTCACCGGCCCATCGGGTTCGTAGGTCGCGAAGATGACGCCGGTCGGAGAGATCTTGCTGCGCAGCAGCTTCATTGCGCAAGGCACTGCCCCGCCGGCAAACAGCTTCTTGCCGCCGCCCAGCACCAGCGGAAAGATCACCAGATGGTATTCGTCGATCAGCCCGTGGCGGAGGAGGGTCTGAATGAAATCGCCACTGCCCTGGATCAGCAGATCCGGCCCCTCACCCGCCTTCAGTTCCTTGATTGCAGCAACGACATCCTTGCCGAGCGATCGGCTCCTGTTCCATTTCAATTCGGCGTCGCCGCGCGTCGCGACATATTTGCTGACGCTGTTGAATTTATTGGCAATCGGATTGTCGTTGTCGATATAGGGCCAATAGGCTGCGAAAATGTCATATGTCTTGCGGCCGAGCAGTAGATCGAACGGCTTTTCGAACAGTTCGAAGAGCGTCTTGCCGGTTTCTTCGTCAGAGTGCGGGAAGACCCAACCGCCATACTTGAAGCCGCCGGTCGGATCCTCGTCCGGACCACCGGGCGCCTGCATGACGCCGTCGAGGCTGATGAATGTCGCTGCGATAATCTTGCGCATGATGCTCTCCTTTTCTGGCATGGTGCCCCAAGGACGCCTCATCAAACTCCATCCCGACATCTCATCGGCAATTTTTTGAACACGCAATCTAACGTTCGCGTGGCACTTGTGACCGATTGACTCTTGAACGTCGCCATGGAATCGGCAAAATTCATCCTATCAATACTTTCCTTGAGATACGAACCCGTCAGCGGGCCCGCCTCGTTCAATTATGCCTGGATAAAAGCGTGAGCAGCGATTCATCAAGAAGCGCCGCGAAGCCATTGGCCTCGCGTGCGCATATCAATGCGGTCGGGTGGGGCCAAGGCCTGTCGACGATCGTCCGGATCACCCATATGACGCTGCGCCACCCATGGCAGACGAGCTTCGCCATAGTGGCAACATTCGTAGCTGCAACGTTGCAGCTGACGATCCCGCGCCTGCTCGGTCGCGCGGTCGATCAGACACAGACAGCGGTCGCTGGCGGTACCGCTGGCCAGATCGCCGAAAATGCTTTGATGACGACCGCTTTGCTGCTGCTCGTCGTCAGCGTTCTGCGCGGCCTGTTCACGATGGTGCAGAATTATTACAGCGAATCGGTCGGTCACCATATGGGCTATGAGCTCCGGCTTGCCTGCTACGAGAAGATCCAGCAGCTCTCCTTCAGCTTCCACGATAAGGTCCATTCCGGTGATCTTATCACCGTCGGCCTGCTCGATCTCGAAGGCGTGCGCATGTATTTCTCCACCGCGCTGGTGCGCATGGTGCTGCTCACCATGCTGATCGGTGTCGGCGCCTATATGCTGCTTACGACGGATGTGGCACTTGGCCTCCTGGCCTTGAGTTTCGTGCCCTTCGTCGCTTGGCGCTCCTCCGTCACACAGCTGCGGCTGCGTTCGACATGGCTGGAGCTACAGGAACGGCTCTCGGTGCTGACGCGCGTCATGGAGGAAAATCTCGGCGGCATCCGTGTCGTCCGGGCCTTTGCCGCTCAGGCGCATGAAATCCTGAAGTTCGATCGTGCCTCCCACAATGCGCTTTCGCTGGCGCACAAGCGCGTCGGCATCCGCGTGGTTAACACCAGCGCCATGAACTTCTCCTTTTTCGCGTCTATGGGGCTAGTGCTTTGGCTGGGTGGTCTCAAGGTCATCAATGGCGAGATCAGCGTCGGCACGCTGGCCTCGTTCCTGACCTTCATGACCATCTTGCAGATGCCGGTGCGCCAGCTTGGCCTGATGGTGAATGCCTTCGCCCGCGCATCGACCTGTGGTTCGCGCCTGTTTGCGCTGCTCGATCTCGATATCCCCATCAAGGATGCGCCGGACGCCAAGCCGCTCGTCGTGACCGACGGCACGCTGCGGTTCGAGAATGTGGACTTCAGCTATCTAGGCGCTGAAGAGCGCCCAGTGTTGAAGAATATCTGTTTCGAGGCAAGACGCGGTGAAACGATCGGCATTGTCGGCCCGCCCGGTAGCGGCAAGTCCACCATCGCGCATCTCATTCCACGCTTCTACGATGTCACGGCCGGAGGGATCACTCTTGACGGTCAGGATATCCGCAAGGCGACACTGCAATCGCTGCGACAGAACGTTGCCGTCGTGCAGCAGGATTCCTTCCTGTTCACCACAAGCATCGAGAACAACATCGCCTATGGCGATCCTTGGGCAAAGGAAACCCGCATCGAGCGCGCCGCAGAGTCGGCGCAGTTGCATAATTATATTCTCGGCCTGCCCGCCGGCTACACCACGGTCGTCGGCGAGCGCGGCGTATCTCTTTCCGGTGGTCAGCGCCAGCGTCTGACGATCGCTCGCACATTGATGCTGAAGCCCGCCGTCATGGTCTTCGACGATTCCACCGCCGCGATCGACGCCGCGACGGAGCAGCGCATCCGCAGCGCCATGAAGCGTTTTGCCCGCGACCGCGTGACCCTGATCGTCGCCCATCGACTGAGCTCGCTGATGCATGCCGACCAGATCCTCTTCATCGAGGATGGCGAGATCGTCGAGCGCGGCACGCATGAGCAGCTTTTGGCCGCCGCTGGCCGTTACAAGGCGCTTTACGATCTCCAGGTTCGCCCGGAGGACGATGTCGTCAGGACGTCGGGCGACGTGCTCGAAAGAGCAAAGAGGGAGGTATGACAATGTCGGACATCACCGAAACCGAGCGCAACGATGTGCGCGACGACGGTCGCCGCCCTCCCCGCGCAGTTGTCGGCTCGCACCGTGTCGAAGAAGAGATCTTTGGCAAGGTCTTCGACAGCAAGATCATCCGCCGCATCTGGGCCTTCGTCAGCCCCTACCGCCGGCAGGTCTATATTTCGGTCGTCGCCGTTCTGCTTTTCACGGGATCGCAGATCGTCATCCCGCTCGTGATCCGGCATGCGATCGACAAGGCGATGGCACCCGGTGCCATCGATTACTCCGCGCTTTGGCTGTCCCTGGCGATTTTTTCTGCGGCCATTCTCGTCAACTACGGCGCGAGCTACGTGCAAGAAACCTTTGTCGGCCAAGTCGCCGAAGAAGTGTTGTTCGACATCCGCCGGGCGATGTTCGCGCATCTGCAGCGCGTCTCTCTGTCCTTCATGGACAAGACGGAAGTCGGACGTTTGATGTCGCGCCTGCAGGGCGACGTGAACTCGATGCAGGAATTCCTTGAAACTTCAGTGCTTTCCGTCGGCGATATAGCCCTGCTTTTCGGCATCGTCATCGTCATGCTGTCGCTCGATTTCCGGCTCGGCCTGCTGACGCTATCCGTCATGCCGATCCTCTTCATCGTGCGGCTGTTCTGGCTGCCGAAAGCGCGTGTCGCCTTCATGAACGCGCATGAGACCAACTCCGTCACCAATGGGGCGCTGGCGGAGGCCATCCATGGCGTACGCGCTGTCCAGGGCATGCATCGGCAATCCGTCAATTTCGCTCTTTTTGATGACAAGGCACATACGAATCTTCAGTCGCATCTGACGGCGGCACGCTATGCGCAGATCATGGTGCCGATCGTCGATACGCTGACCGGCATGGCTATGGCGATCGTTATCATTGTCGGCGGCTCGATGGTGCTGAACCACAGGCTCGATGTCGGCATCATGGTCGCCTTCCTGTTCTACATCCAGCGCTTCTTCGATCCGATCCGCTCGCTCACCATGCAATATTCGGTGATGCAGCGCGCCATGGCCTCCGGCCAGCGGTTGACCGAGGTGCTTGATGTTCCGATCGACATCAAGGATGCGCCCGATGCGATCGAGCTCTCGGCCGACATGGACGGCTCGGTGGAATTTCGCGATGTGATCTTCGGCTATGATCCGAAGCACCCTGTGCTGAAGAATGTCAGCTTCAGGGTCAATCCAGGAGAAACGGTGGCGCTGATTGGGCCGACGGGCTCGGGCAAATCCAGTTCGATGGCGCTTATCCATCGCTTCTATGATGTGCAGCAGGGCCAGGTACTGGTCGGCGGTCACGACGTACGCTCCCTCACCCAAGATTCGCTCGGCCGCCAGATCGCCATGGTGCTGCAGGAGCCGTTCCTCTTCACTGGCACGGTGCTGGAGAATATCCGCTACAACAAGACGGAGGCGACGCGCGAGGAAGTCATAGAAGCCGCCAAGGCCGTCGGCGCGCATGAGTTCATCATGCGCCTTCCGGATGGCTACGATTCCGTTCTCGGCGAGCGCGGCGGCGGTCTTTCGCTCGGCCAGCGCCAGCTCGTCAGCTTCGCCCGCGCTCTCGTGGCCGATGCCAAGATCCTCGTGCTCGACGAAGCGACGGCGAATATCGACAGCTACACCGAAATGCTGATTCAGAAGGCGTTGGTGAAGCTGCTCGAAGGCCGCACCGGTCTCGTCATCGCCCATCGTCTGGCCACCATCCGCGAAGCCGACCGCATCATCGTGCTGCAAAACGGTCAACTGCTTGAAAGCGGCAACCACAATCAGCTGATGGCAAACGGCAAGCTTTACTCGAAGCTCTATAACCTCAATTATGCGTCCTTCGACGATATTCCGGAGGAGGAGGCGTCTGCTTCAGTGCCTGCGGAGTCGCAGACCTAGAGTAAGGTCACACAAAACTGTTGGGGGCATAATCAACAATGACCGACAGTATTCTGGTTCTCTACGGTTCCTACCGCTCGGATCGCCTCGGCATCCGTCTCGCGAATTATCTCGTAACCAGCCTGCGTCAGCGCGGAAACGATGTGGAGCTCATCGACGCCAAGGCAGTTGGCCTGCCGATGCTGGACCGAATGTATAAGGAATATCCCAAAGGCTCCGCTCCTTCGGCCATGGAGCAGCTTGCCGAGAAAATTCTGGCTGCCGATGCCTTCGTCTTCGTCACGGGCGAATATAATTGGGGCATGCAACCCGGCCTGAAAAACCTGACCGACCATTACCTTGAGGAGTGGTTTTGGCGACCGGCGGCGATTGCCAGCTATTCTGGCGGCCGCCTTTCCGGCGCCCACGCGGCGGTCTCCTGGCATGGCACCCTTTCCGAGATGGGAATGGTCGTCATCTCAAGCACCCTCGCAGTCGCCAATATCTCGGCCGCGTTGGACGCTGACGGCAAACCTACCGGGAACGGAGGCGATGCCCTTGCGAAAGCATTTCCCCGTTTTGCCGAGGACCTCGCCTGGTGGACCGAGGCAGCAAAACAGCAGCGTGCCCGCAAGGCACCTCCCTATTGAAACCTCTTTGCGATGAACAATTATCTCGTATAGATGACTTGTTCGGCTCCAAACCGCTGCAATCGTCGTAGCTCCTTCATTCCTAGCCTTTCGAGCAGACGGCGGGACGCAGTGTTGGCAGACTGGGTTTCCGCTATCAGCCGCTTGAGCTGCAGATCATTCAGAGCAAATTCGATGACACACATTGCTGCTTCGGTTGCATAACCGAAGCCCCACGCATCAGGATGAAGCTGATAAGATAGTTCATAATCCTCGCCGTCTGTGTGGCGTGAAATGCTAATCAAGCCAAGAGGATGTCGCACTTCCCTGGTTTCCACCAGCCAAACCAACTTTCCCTCGGCGAACGAGAGATAATCAGATATCGCCGCTTCGCGCTGAACAGTCGGAACAGGACCGCCGAGAAAGCGCCGCACCTCGTCATGGCTGATCAACTCTCCGATGAACGAGACGTCGGAAGTAAGAATTTGGCGTAGGTGTAACCGCTCCGTGATGAAATATGGGGTTGTTATCATATCGCTACGCCAGTGGGATTCTCTCTCAATATCAATCCTATAAGAAGCTGAACATCTGGATTGAAATTATGGCAAGCGGATTCCGGTTCGCTCCATTTTATTGCTGATACCCTGATGCAAATTCCCATAAATGCTGCGCCAGTTTAGTAACTTGCATCATGATAGCTACTTGTGCTATCTGCCTCCACATGCAGAGAACGAGCTTCAGCAGTTTCAAATGCCCAGCCGCCCGTGCGCTCGAAAGTGTCGGCGACTGGTGGAGTATCTTGATCCTGCGCGATGCGCTTCAGGGGTTGAGGCGGTTTGATGAATTCCAGAAAAGCCTTGGAATTGCACCCAATATTCTGACGCGCCGGCTCAAGCATCTGACCGATGAAGGCCTGTTTGAGCGACAACTCTATCAAGAGCGGCCGCCACGCTACGAATATGTCTTGACTAACAAGGGCCGAGATTTCTTCCCTGTGCTGATGGCGCTCTTCACTTGGGGCAATCGGCACTTGCCTGCCGAAGAAGTCGCTGTGCGGCTAGCCGACGCTAACACCGGTGAAGATCGCGACCCGCTTCTCATCGACCGCGTCACCGGCCGCGCCTTTCAGCCCGAAGACACGATCCTCGTGCCGGGACCGGCCGCCGACGACGCGGTTCACGAACGCATTGCCCAGATGAAAGCATGGTTTCTGGGCTTCGACGCCTGAGATAATAGGAGCAAAAGATGGATCGTATCGTCGTCACCGGCATGGGGCTGGTTTCGCCCCTTGGCGTAGGTGTCAATGCAAGCTGGAAGAGGCTTGTCGAGGGGCGCTCAGGCCTGAGGCTGTTGCCCGAGGAGATGGTGGGCGATCTCGGGGCGAAGATCGGCGGCGTCGTTCCCGATAGCGCCGAAGATCCCGAGGCTGGCTTCGATGCCGATCGCTATGTGCCCGTCAAAGACCAGAAGAAGATGGATCGCTTCATCCTCTTCGCCATGGCTGCCGCCGAGGAAGCGATCCTCCAGTCAGGCTGGCAACCGACTGACGTCGGCGCTCTGGAGCGGACGGCCACGATCATTGCATCGGGCGTCGGTGGCTTTCCCGCCATCGCCGATGCTGTGCGCACAGCCGAAACGAAGGGCGTGCGGCGTTTGTCACCCTTCACGATCCCCTCCTTCCTCGTCAATCTTGCCGCCGGCCAGGTGAGTATCCGCTATGGTTTCAAGGGGCCGCTCGGTGCGCCGGTCACCGCCTGTGCAGCCAGCGTGCAGGCAATCGGCGACGCGGCGCGGCTGATCCGTTCCGGAGAGGCCGATGTTGCCATCTGCGGCGGAGCGGAAGCCTGCATCGACAAGGTCAGCCTTGGCGGCTTTGCTGCGGCGCGTGCGCTTTCAACAGGCTTCAGCAATCGCCCTGAGGAAGCCTCCCGTCCCTTCGACAGTGGCCGTGACGGCTTCGTCATGGGTGAAGGCGCGGGAATGCTTGTCATCGAGACGTTGGAGCATGCCCTTGCGCGTGGTGCCACGCCGCTTGCCGAGCTTGTCGGCTATGGCACCGCCGCCGATGCCTATCACATGACGGCAGGGCCGGAAGACGGCGATGGCGCACGCCGGGCTATGCTCGCTGCCCTCGCCCAAGCACGGATTTCGCCTGCCGAGGTCAAACACCTGAATGCGCACGCGACATCGACCCAAGTCGGTGACCGCGGCGAGATGGAAGCAATTAAGACCGTCTTCGGCCGCGAGGGTGCGATTGCCGTCAGTGGCACGAAGGCGGCGACTGGCCACCTTCTGGGCGCGGCCGGCGGCATGGAAGCGATCTTCACCATCATGGCGCTGCGGGACCAGATCGCGCCGCCGACGCGCAATCTGCAGGATCCGGATCCCGCGGCCGAGGGCATCGACATTGTCGGCGGCACGGCGCGACCGATGGCCATGGACTACGCAATCTCCAATGGTTTCGGTTTCGGCGGCGTCAACGCCAGCGCCCTCTTCCGCCGCTGGCAGTAATCGCTTCTGCTTGCGATCAAAGCGCGCTAAGCTTTCTCCATATGGCTGGGGACGGACATGCGCGCTTTTTCTTTCGCCGTTTTTCTCTTCTGCGTTGCCTTTGCACCGGTCGCTTACGCGGAAGATCCGGTGCAAACGGCACAGAGCCTTATTGAGCAGCAGATCGAAGCTTTTCTGCACGATGATGCAGCAACGGCCTATTCCTTCGCCGCACCTGGCATCAAGGCGCTCTTTCCCGACAAGGACAGCTTCTTCGCCATGGTGAGGAAGAACTACCTGCCGGTCTATCATCCCGGCAACTATGCCTTCGGCAAAAGCCGCGCGATCGACAATGGCGCAGTCGTCTATCAGGAGGTGTTGATCACAGGCACTGATGACAAGGACTGGACGGCGATCTACCAGATAACTCGTCAGCCGGACGGCAGTTATAAGATCAACGGCGTGCAGATTCTTGCCAAAACGGCAAGTGAGGGCATTTAGAGCATTTCCGCTTTTATTCGAATCGCGAAAACGCTCTATCTTTTTGTTTTTACGCAGTTCCGGACGCAAAACCGCTTCGCACTTTTGCTGGAACTGCTCTAAGGCATCGCTGGCCACAAAATGCAAACAGCGCACCTCTAAACAAGAGGCGCGCTGTCATAAAGCATGGGCCTGATCTTATTAACCGCGAACTCTAAGCGAGTTTCCTGCGGGCGTGTTGCCTTCGAATTCCGGCCGCGGCTGCGGAATCACAACTGTCGAAGCCGGCATAGGCGTATTCGTGTATGTGGTCTCGCCGCTCGAGAGCGGTCCTGAAATTGCCATGTCCGTAGGTGCGGGCGTCGGGATCGGAACCGCAGTCGGGATGACGACGGCACTCTGCGGCATGGTCACCGTCGGATTCGAGACCGGCGTGAAGGCCGCTACGGCAGACGTCATGGACGCAGGCTGCGTTTCCGGCAGGACAAACGGAGATTGCGGCGCGCCCTGCGCGGGCACGTAATTCATCGCAACCTCATAGGCCGGAAGCGGCGCAGGCGTCTGCAATTCGCCATCGCGACCACGCTTCTCATAGAACGCGTTGCCGCCAGCATAAGCGACGTAGTGCATATTATCGTATGGGAATCTCAGGCCTTCGGTATGAAAGAACATCGCGTCCTTCACCTGGGGATGCCGTTCGCCGCGCAGGATCTTCGAGGCAGCGACTTCAAGATCGGGCTTTGCCTGGTCCTTGACTTCCCTGGTCATCACGCCTGGAGCGAACTGCTTTTCCTGGGCAACGACGCCGCATATCGTAGGCGGATAAGCACCGGAGGTCAGCCGGTTCATTACGACCGTACCGACAGCCATGTAACCGCTCGGGTCGGAACGCTCTGATTCGAAGTACATTGCCCGTTCGAGACAGTCTTTGTCCTTCGTCGTGTAATTGTATGTTACTTTAGCGCCACGAATGGGCTTGGTGGTATTGCTGGGGGTGGGGGTTGTCTTCTGCGTCGTCGTGCAGCTCGTAGCGGCCAAACCGACAACCAATAGTCCCGAAAGACATGCCCCGAATTTGCGTTGCGCCCTCAACGGCAAGTGCCTCCTATTTTCGGTAGTACAGCCCTTATCGATTAAGAGAATGCGTTTTAGCCGGATTTTTTCAAAATTCCAAGCGGCCACGCAATCAAATCTGCCAATGACGTTTTTCAAAGGCGGATGGACCGTTTATTCCGATTCGCTATTTTTCCCAATGGTTTATTGTCGCCGAGCTCATTTTGAAACACGGCCGGGAACGGAAATTGCCCAAGGCAAGCCCGTTCCAGCCGGCTCAGAATGATGTTTGTTAAGGATAGCAATCAATCGATAATAAATGATTTACCAACAGAGCAAGGTCCATGCGCCAGCCGACTTCGACGAGGATTCGCCCCGGCGCGAAACAATAGAACGACCAATTGCCGCGTATGATCGAAGGTGGTTTCGAAACTTCACAGCCGCTCGATTTCACCCGCTCGAACAACAGATCAACCGCCTCGCGGGAGGGCTGCATGAAGCCGATGTGATAGGTATTGCGACCGACGGAGACGCCATCGGCGCCACCGAATTTCGCGACAGGCCGGCTGATGACAAGTTCAAGTCCGGCATCGTCGCGAAGGATGGCAAGGCCATTTGCGCCCCGCGTTTCCACCTCCGTCAGACCGAAAACGGAAACAAAAAAATCCCGGGTCGCGGCGACATCGGGAACGTGCAAATCCAGGTGGTTCAGTCTCATGACAGCTCCAAAAGGCTTTCCCGCGGAGACATGTCGGTCGAAACGGCACGCCAACGCGAGACACTCGACCACAATGGTCAAGTTCCGCGTCGCGGGCTCTCATAACCAACGGCTAGGAGCAGTGCTTCCAGATTGGAAGGGGTTGGGCCTACCGAAACCAACCCTGCCTTTTTCGACACGCTTCTGTTAGCGCGAAACCGCCACTGGAGCAAGATCGCGTGGCGCATCCTCGTCGTCATTGAATCAAACGGGCTCGAGATCACCCCTCGCCCAATTTTCCTGCGTCTCGGCCATGAAATCGGCAAAGCGGCCTTCGGCGATCGCCTGGCGAATGCCCTGCATCAGTTCCTGATAGTAGGCGAGATTGTGCCAGGAGAGCAGCATACCGCCGAGCGCTTCGTTGGCGCGGACGAGATGGTGCAGATAGGCGCGGGAATAATCCCGCGAGGCCGGGCAATTGGACTGCTCGTCTAGCGGACGCATGTCTTCGGCGTGGCGGGCATTGCGGATATTCACCTTGCCGCGGCGCGTGAAGGCCAATCCATGACGACCCGAGCGGGTCGGCATCACGCAATCGAACATGTCGATGCCGCGGGCGACGGATTTCAGGATGTCGTCGGGCGTGCCGACGCCCATCAGATAGCGCGGCTTCTCCGTCGGCAGCTCCGGAAGCGTGATCTCGAGCATGCGCAGCATGACTTCCTGTGGCTCGCCGACGGCAAGGCCGCCGACCGCATAGCCCTTCAGGTCCATACCGCTCAGCGCCTGTGCGGAGCGGACGCGCAGCTCCGGCACGTCGCCACCCTGGACGATGCCGAACATCGCCTTGCCGGGCTGTTTGCCGAAGGCAACCTTGCAGCGCTCCGCCCACCGCAGCGACATTTCCATGGCGCGCTCGATTTCCTTTGGCGTTGCCGGCAGGGCGACGCATTCGTCGAGCTGCATCTGGATATCGGAGCCGAGCAATCCCTGGATCTCGATCGATCGCTCCGGTGACATGTGATGCAAGCTGCCGTCGACATGCGATTTGAAGGTGACGCCCTGCTCATCGAGTTTACGCAGACCGGACAGCGACATCACCTGAAAGCCGCCTGAATCGGTGAGGATCGGGTGCGGCCAGCGGATCAGCTGGTGCAGGCCGCCAAGGCGGGCGACGCGCTCGGCTGTCGGGCGCAACATCAGGTGATAGGTATTACCGAGAATGATATCGGCGCCTGTTTCGCGTACCTGATCGAGATACATCGCCTTGACTGTGCCGACGGTACCGACAGGCATGAAGGCCGGCGTGCGGATCGTGCCGCGCGGCATGGAAACTTCCCCGAGGCGGGCGCCACCATCGGTCTTCTTCAATTGAAACTGAAAGCTCTCGCTCATTTCGTCCTAGTCTTTCCGGTGGAGCAGGCTGCCATCGCCATAGGAATAGAAGCGATAGCCCGTCTCGATAGCATGGGTATAGGCCGCGCGCATCGTATCGAGGCCGGCAAAGGCCGATACGAGCATGAATAGGGTCGAGCGCGGCAAGTGGAAATTGGTCATCAGCATGTCAACGGCCTTGAAGCGGTAGCCGGGCGTGATGAAGATGCCGGTAGCGCCTTGCCAGGGCTGGATTGTGCCGTCGTTAGCGGCGGCGCTTTCGATCAGTCGCAGCGACGTGGTGCCGACGCAGACGATGCGCCCACCCCTCGCCTTGACGGCGTTGAGCTTCTCGGCGGTGGCGGCATCGACATAGCCGATCTCGAAATGCATCTTGTGGTCGTCGGTATCGTCGGCCTTGACCGGCAGGAAGGTGCCGGCGCCGACATGCAGCGTCACGAAATGCCGCTCGACGCCCATGGCATCGAGCGCGGCAAAGAGCGACGGCGTGAAGTGCAGGCCGGCGGTGGGCGCTGCGACCGCGCCCTCTTCACGCGCATAGATCGTCTGATAGTCGGCGCGATCGCGCTCGTCTTCGGGGCGCTTCGCCGCGATGTAAGGTGGCAGTGGAATATGCCCAACGCTGGCAATCGCCTCGTCGAGAGCCGGACCGGACAGATCGAACCGCAGGGTAATCTCGCCGCCCTCGCCCTTTTCCTCGACAGTGGCGTCGAGCGAACCGAGCGCGCAGACATTTTCGCCGTGACCGAACTGGATGCGATCGCCGATCTTGATACGCTTGCCGGGCTTGGCAAAGGCCTTCCAGCGGTCGGGTGCGGCGCGCATATGGAGGGTAGCAGACACCTGCTGGCCGGGCGCGCCTTCGCGGTGACGAATGCCTTCCAGCTGCGCCGGGATAACCTTGGTATCGTTGAAGACCACCGCGTCGCCTGGGCGCAGGAAGGATGGCAGATCCCGTATCTGATAGTCGCTCAGCGCATGCGAGCCATTGTTCGGATCGACAACAAGCAGACGCGCGCTGTCGCGCGGCTCGGCAGGCCTGAGCGCGATACGCTCCTCCGGCAGGTCGAAATCGAAAAGGTCAACACGCATTCAATTGGTCCAGGCAGTTCATCCAGGCAAAGCGAAACCCGCCCCTCACGCCAAAGGCGCAAGAGGCGGGTTTCAGGAATAATCACGATCAGACGTCGGCGGCAACCCGCGCGGATACGATCGAATCCGGATCCTTCACCGGCTCGCCGCGCTTGATCTGGTCAACGAACTCCATGCCGGAGATGACCTGACCCCAAACCGAGTACTGCTTGTTGAGCCAAGGTGCATCGGTGAAGCAGATGAAGAACTGCGAGTTGGCCGAATTCGGGTTCTGCGAACGAGCCATCGAGCACGTGCCGCGAACGTGGGGAGTTGCGGAGAATTCAGCCTTCAGGTCAGGCTTGGACGAGCCGCCGGTGCCTGCGCGAGCGGTGTTGCCGCCAACCTTGCCATGCTCGACATCACCGGTCTGAGCCATGAATCCGTCGATGACGCGATGGAAAACAACGTTGTCATAAGCCTTTTCACGGGCAAGCTCCTTAATGCGGGCAACATGTTCCGGAGCGACCTGCGGCAGAAGCTGAATGACAACCTGGCCCTTGGTGGTTTCCAGGATGAGGGTGTTTTCTGGATCCTTGATCTCAGCCATGTTCGTTTCCTTGTTCTCTCTGTTTGCTTAGGAATTATTTCTTGGTGACGGTGACCTTGACCATCTTGTCAGGGTTGCTCACTTCGCCGTTCTGGCCTTCGCCACGCTTGATCTTGTCGACGAGCTCCATGCCCGAGATGACCTTGCCGACGACCGTGTACTGGCCGTTCAGGAAAGCGCCGTCGGCGAACATGATGAAGAACTGCGAGTTGGCGGAATTCGGGTCCTGGGCGCGCGCCATACCGACAACGCCGCGCGTGAACGGAACCTTGGAGAATTCGGCCGGAAGGTTCGGCAGATCGGAACCGCCGGTGCCGGCCTTGTTCGGATCAAAACCCTTAGAGGCGTTACCATACTGAACGTCGCCCGTCTGAGCCATGAAGCCATCGATGACGCGATGGAACACGACGTTGTCGTAAGCGCCCTTCTTCGCCAGCGCTTCGATCTGGGCGACGTGCTTCGGAGCAACTTCCGGCATCAGCTGGATAACCACCGGGCCGTCCTTGAGCTGGATGGTCAAAAGATCTGCGGCTGCGGCCGAGAACGCACTGCCTGCGAAGGCGGCAAGGCTCAGGAATCCTGCCAATGCAATATGAAAGAGTTTCATGGATGCTCCGTTCGGGATTGGATTTCGGCTCAGCTGTTGCCGCTGGCCTTATTTTTGAGTTTGCCGTTCAGCGCTTCCAGAACCGCCGACGGCACGAAGGCGCTGACATCGCCGCCCATGGATGCGATCTGCCGCACCAATGTGGCGGTTATAGGCCGCGAGGCCGTGCCGGCGGGCAAAAACAGCGTCTGAATATCCGGCGCCATCTGCCTGTTCATGCCGGCCATCTGCATTTCATAGTCAAGATCGGTGCCATCGCGCAGGCCGCGTACAAGCAAGGTCGCGCCGTGGGCACGGGCGGCATCGACGACCAGATTGTCGAAAGCGACGACGGAAATATCGCCCGCCTTCTGCGGCAGAGCCTCACCGAGCGATCTGCGGATCAACTCCGCCCGCTCCTCGAAAGAGAAAAGCGGCTTCTTGCCCGGATGAATGCCGATCGCGACGATCACCTTGGCGGCGACATTCAACGCCTGCACGAGGACATCCAAATGTCCGTTGGTCATCGGGTCGAAGGACCCTGGATAGAAGGCTGTCGTCATTATCAAGCCGGCTCGTTGTTTCGACGCCTTTTGTCATGGATGAGGCCGTATCGCAAGTGATTTGCAACCCGGCGGCAGCCTCTGAACTGCAGATGAACACGGCGTTCAAGCCTGTTTCAGCTCGACAATGCTTTACTGGCATCAACATCGAAACGGGCCTGGTTCAGCGGCTCGCCGATCTCGGTTTCAGGGACATCATGCCATGCTCGTCTTCATCACCGCAGGCGCCATCATCGGTTCATTTTTCGTCGAATACCTCGTTCATCTTTTCTCCGACCATTATGAGATCGAATGGGATTCCGCCTCGGAAAACGGCAAAGATATCAATTTTGCCCAAGAAATCGCCACTGCCATGCGCAAGACGCATCGCAAATCTGAACGCCAGATGAACAAGGCATTCAAGGTCGCTTCAGGCACGCATTGCTAGATAGCTCTCAATATCGGCGGAACCATTTGGAAAACGCCGCGTTAACAGTCCGAAACTCAGATTGCACATTGCGGCAAGAAGGAAGAAGAGTATGCCCGACAAGATCACCCTTATTAACGTTGTTTGGATGGCCATGATTTCGGGAATGCTTGCAGCAACCGTTGCGCTTTACGATCAGAAACCCGACCAGTCGAAGATCTACGGTCCCTTTGCTTCGGCTCGTCCGTTCGTTGCCTCGAGCCAGTACTAAGGGATCTGAACGCTAGTCCCACCAAAGGAGGGAGCGATCATGTTCACAATTTTGACGCTGCTTACGCTTTTCATCAGCATCATGTTTGTCGTGTCAGTCGCATCCACCATTTCGGCGCTTCATCGCGAAAGCGAAGAGAGCAAGAGGCTGCATAAGCGTCACAAGACGCTCTGATCTCCACGTACCGAGCATCTCTCCCCGCCACATGCTCGGATGAACCCTGAACCGGACGCTTTCCCCGCCAGCGTCCGGTTTTTTATTGCCCTTGTGGTCCCGGCGCTTCCCTTAGGCCCTGCTGCCGAGACGCCAAAGCATGATTTTGGAAGAGGAAGCGCGCCGGCTGCTTCAATCATGCTATGGTGATCACGGTTCATCGAGGGATCAAGATGCGCATTGTCCTGACAGGCAGCTCCGGGCGACTTGGCCGGGCGATCTTTAATGCGTTGGCGCCAAGCCATAGGGTGATAGGCATCGATCGTTCGCCGTTTTTGACGACGCATCTACTCGGAGATTTTACCGATGCGGCGTTGCTACGCCAGGCGTTGACGGGTGCGGATGCAGTCATCCATTGCGCGGCCCTGCACGCGCCTCATGTCGGCGCGGTTTCCGAGGATGAATTTCGCCGCATCAATGTGGACGGGACACGACGGCTGGCGGAAGCGGCGCTGACTGCCGGCGTGAGACGACTGGTGTTTACCAGTACGACCGCACTTTATGGTCGGGCGGTCGTTCCCGGTCATTGCACATGGGTCGATGAAGACACCGCACCGCAACCGAAAAGCATCTATCACCGCACGAAACTGGAAGCCGAGCAGACCCTTAAAGGCATGACTGGCCCGGATTTGCAGGTCCGCGTTTTACGCATGTCTCGAAGTTTTCCAGAAGCAGCCAATGTGATGGCTGTTCATCGCCTGCATCGCGGCGTCGATATCCGCGATGTTGCGGATGCCCATGTCGCGGCGCTGACGAACGGCGGCAAAGATTTTCAACGACATATCGTTTCCGCCGGCACGTTATTCAAACCGGAAGACTGCGAAGCGCTCGCGGCCGATGCCGCCTCCGTCATCCAGCTGCGCGCGCCAGGCCTTGCCGCGAAATTTGCACAGCGCAACTGGTCGCTGCCGGACAGAATCGATCGCATTTATGCATCCAAATCTGCGGGCACGGTTCTCGGCTGGCATTTCCGTTTTGGCTATGACGAGGTTTTTGCGCAGCTGGAACGGGAAAGCTTGGAGGTTCTGCCGCCCTTTTCGCAAAATAACGAACGCCCGGAATAAAGAGTTAGGAATCGGCCGCCAGATCCTATGCGCTCTGCTCCAAATGACAATCGCGTGAGCCTGTTGCCAAGCTCACGCGATCGAAAACCTTCAGCGTCCAGATGGGCCAGCCCGGCCCCACTGCTCTCCAAGCGGGCACAGCGAAGACTATTCTTCGCTGCCCCCCTCGCTGCCGGCATCACCGGCAACAGCATCGTCCTCGGCTGCCGAAACATCATCCTCGTCGCCTTCCGGCTCGCTGATACGCTCGACGGATACGACTTTCTCGTCCTTTGCGGTAGAGAAGATGGTGACGCCCTTGGTGGCGCGGCTGGCGACGCGGATGCCGCCGACTGGCACACGGATCAGCTGACCGCCATCCGAGACGAGCATGATCTGATCGCCATCTTCGACCGGGAAGGCGGCAACAAGCTCGCCGATCTCGCCCGTCTTCGACGTGTCGGTGGCGCGGATACCCTTGCCGCCGCGACCGGAGATGCGGAAATCGTAAGAAGACGACCGCTTGCCGAAGCCCTTTTCCGAAACCGTCAGGATGAACTGCTCGAGCGCCTTGAGTTCTTCATAGCGCTCGTCGCCGAGCTGTCCCTCTTCGGTGACTTCTTCGCCGACCAGTGCAATCTCCTCGTCGTCACCCGTCGCGGAGCGGCGCTCGCTGACGGAGCGCTTGAGATAGGCTGCGCGCTCCCACGGCTCGGCATCCACATGCCGGACGATCGTCATCGAAATGATGCGATCGCCTGGTGCAAGCGTGATACCGCGAACGCCGATCGAATTGCGGCCGGCAAAGACACGCACATCCGATACGGAGAAGCGGATGCACTGGCCGAGCGCCGTCGTCATCAGCACGTCGTCATGTTCGGTGCAGGTCTCGACGGAGAGGATTTCGTCACCCTCCTCCTCGAGCTTCATGGCGATCTTGCCGTTGCGGTTCACCTGAACGAAATCCGACAGCTTGTTGCGGCGCACGGTTCCGCGCGTCGTCGTGAACATCACGTCGAGATTGTCCCAGGTGCTCTCGTCTTCCGGCAACGGCATGATCGTGGTGATGCGTTCGCCGGGCTCCAGCGGCAGCATGTTGATCAGCGCCTTGCCGCGCGATGTCGGCGTGCCGATCGGCAGACGCCAGACCTTTTCCTTGTAGACGATACCGCGAGACGAGAAGAACAGGACTGGCGTATGCGTATTGAGAACGAATAGCCGGGTAACGAAATCTTCGTCACGAGTGGTCATTCCGGAGCGGCCCTTGCCGCCGCGGCGCTGCGCACGATAGGTGGTCAGCGGCACGCGCTTGATGTAGCCGAGATGAGAAACGGTGACGACCATGTCCTCGCGGGCGATCAGATCCTCGTCGTCCATCTCAAGACCGCCATCAACGATCTCGGTGCGGCGCGGCGTCCCAAATTCGTCGCGAACGGCAGCAAGCTCATCTTTTACAATGGTTTGGATGCGGGCACGCGACGAGAGAATATCAAGATAGTCCTTGATCTCAGCGCCGATCTGATTGAGTTCTTCATCGATTTCGTCACGGCCGAGAGCGGTTAGACGTGCCAGACGCAGTTCGAGGATGGCGCGAGCCTGCTCCTCCGAGAGATTATAGGTTCCGTCTTCGTTGATGCGATGGCGTGGATCGTCAATTAGCCGGATAAGAGATTCGACGTCTGACGCATTCCAGCGGCGCGTCATCAGCTCTTCGCGGGCCGATTGCGGATCCGGCGCCTGGCGAATGACGCGGATAACTTCATCGATATTGGCGACGGCAATTGCCAAACCGACCAAGACGTGAGCGCGATCGCGCGCCTTGCGCAGCAGATATTTGGTGCGGCGGCTGATGACCTCCTCGCGGAACGCCACGAAAGCGCGCAGCATGTCCATCAGATTCATCAGCTCGGGTTTGCCGCCGTTCAGCGCCACCATGTTGCAGCCGAAGGAGGTCTGCAGCGGCGTATAGCGATAAAGCTGGTTCAGGATGACATCGGCATTGGCATCGCGCTTCAGCTCGACGACGACCCGATAGCCCTGGCGGTCGGATTCGTCACGAAGGTCCGAGATGCCCTCGATGCGCTTCTCGCGCACGAGTTCGGCCATCTTTTCGATCATCGACGCCTTGTTCACCTGATAGGGAACCTCGGTGATGATGATCTGCTCGCGATCGCCACGCATCGGCTCGATGGTCGCGACACCGCGCATAACAACGGAGCCGCGCCCCGTCTCATAGGCGGAGCGGATGCCGGCGCGGCCGAGAATTTTCGCGCCGGTCGGGAAATCCGGACCGGGGATGATCTCCATCATCTCAGGCAGCTCGATCGCCGGATTGTCGATCAGCGCGATACAGCCGTTGATGACTTCGGAGAGATTGTGCGGCGGAATGTTCGTCGCCATGCCGACCGCGATGCCGCCCGAGCCGTTGACCAGCAGGTTCGGGAAGCGTGCCGGCAGAACCTTTGGTTCTTCCGTCGTCGCGTCATAGTTTTCCTGGAAATCGACCGTTTCCTTGTCGATATCCTCGAGAAGCTCGTGGGCGACCTTTGTCAGGCGGGATTCCGTGTAGCGCATCGCCGCCGGCGGATCGCCGTCGATCGAGCCGAAATTGCCCTGCCCGTCGATGAGCGGCACGCGCATCGACCAATCCTGCGCCATGCGGACCAAGGCGTCATAGATCGAGGCGTCGCCATGCGGGTGATAGCTACCCATGACGTCGGCGACGGGACGGGCCGACTTCACATATTTACGGTTCCAGTGATAGCCGCTCTGATGCGCCGCGTAGAGTATGCGCCGATGAACGGGCTTCAAACCATCGCGAACGTCGGGAAGCGCACGGCTGACGATCACGCTCATGGCGTAATCGAGATACGACCGCTGCATTTCCTCGATGATGGAAATCGGCTCGATGCCTGGCGGGAGCTTCCCGCCGCCGGGTGGTGTTTGCTCAGTCAAAACAGATCACGATCTCTTTTAGAATCACTGCGAAATTTATAGCCGAAAGGCCTGGCGAGCGCCAATTTTGGCCGGTGTTTTTGAACAGGTTTTGCCCCTTTAAGCCATGGAATCGAACATTTCCATGGCGAAACTGATCAACACCAGCGCATGACCCTTTGCGAAAGCCCGTTCCTCGCATAACAATGCTCGCTAACAGCGACAGAACAAGCTTCGGGGACTATATGGCGAGCGCGGATACCCTGATCAATGCCTTCACGACTCTGCTCGTCACTGTCGATCCGCCGGGGCTCGCGCCGCTTTTCATCGGACTTACGGCTGGCATGAATCGTTCGGAGCGCAAGCAAGTGGCGCTGCGCGGCTCGCTGATCGCCTTCTTCATCCTGGCGGCCTTCGCCCTGTTCGGCGCAAGCGTGCTTGGTGTGCTTGGCATCTCCATCGGTGCGTTCCGCATTGCCGGCGGCTTGCTGCTGTTCTGGATCGCCTTCGAAATGGTGTTCGAGCGGCGGCAGGACAGGAAGGAGAAGACGACCGAAGTCGCGATCACCAAGGATCATATCCGCAATATTGCGGTCTTTCCCCTCGCTCTGCCCCTGATCGCCGGTCCCGGCGCCATCTCGGCCACCATTCTGTTGGCCGGCTCGCTGCAGACGACGCTTGACCGGGCGCAGCTAATCGGCGTCATCGCCGTCAACCTCGCCCTCGTCTTTGCAGCCCTTGCCATTTCAGATAGACTCGATCGAATGCTCGGCGCTACCGGCCGCGCCATTCTCACCCGGCTGCTCGGGGTTATTCTTGCGGCGCTTGCCGCGCAGTTTGTCGTGGATGGAGCAAAAGCGGCGCTCACGCTTTCGTGAAAAGCACGTCGGTCAGACGGTTTGTTCGATGAGCCGGGATACTCGGTAACTGAAAGCGCTCGGAGCTCTCGATGTTAAAAAGCATAATAAGATCAGTCTTCAAAAGGTATGGCTATACGTTTCTCAAGACGGTGTATCTGCGCGACCATAAGGACAGCGAATATGCTTCAATGAGCATTGTCACCGAGGATGACCTCAACAAGAAAATCCTGTTCATCTATCTGCGCGATGAGGTTACCCGAACACATATTCTCACCGAGAAAAATCTCACTCAAACTATCGATGCGTGTGAAGCTATACTGAGAGAAATTAAAGGGGCTACGAAGGATAAATCAATTGATAATCCAGCCGCCCTAGAAGAATAGCGAAGACAAATCGAAGCTGATAAAAACCCGCCAAAAGACGGGTTCCAAAGTCAGTCGGGCACGCCGATCTCAGAACGGGATGTCATCATCCAGATCGCGCGAGAAGTTGCCGCCGCCCTGGCTGCTGCCACCACGGTTGCCACCGCCACGGGAGGAGCCTTGCGATGAGGACTGGCCGTAGTCGTCGCCACCGTAGTCGCCGCCAAAATCACCGCCGCCGCGGCCACCACGACTTCCACCTTCGATGGAACCGCCACCCTCGCCGCGGCCATCGAGCATGGTCAGGGTCGAATTGAAGCCCTGCAGCACGACTTCCGTCGAGTAGCGGTCCTGACCGTTCTGGTCCTGCCATTTGCGGGTTTGCAGCGCACCTTCGATGTAAACCTTGGCACCCTTCTTCAAATACTGTTCCGCGACCTTGCAGAGACCTTCATTGAAGATGACGACGCGGTGCCATTCGGTCTTTTCCTTACGCTCGCCGGAATTGCGGTCGCGCCAGGTTTCCGACGTGGCAATATTGAGGTTGGCGATTGGGCGGCCGTCCTGCGTGCGGCGGATTTCCGGGTCCGCCCCGAGATTTCCAACCAGAATTACCTTGTTCACACTACCGGCCATGATACCACCCTGCTTGCCGCCCATCGACGGCTTTGAAATCCTATGGGGAGCACCTTAACCCATAGCGGGCGTCAGGTGCTATTTATGCGGCCTTCTCAGTTCCGTTCATCCACAAAGAAATCGCCGCGATAATTTTGTTCTTTATTTGTTCTAATTTATCCCTATGATGATGTCAACAGAATCGAAAACGCGGCTCCATCCCTTCATTTCAGCCTCGACTCGCGGGCTGACATCACTAAATAAAGGCAGACTCCAAAGGACCTGCATACGACGATGAGCGAACTGAAGACTATTTCGATACGTGGTGCGCGCGAGCACAATCTCAAGGGCATCGATCTTGATCTGCCACGCAACAAGCTGATCGTCATGACCGGCCTTTCCGGCTCCGGCAAGTCGTCGCTCGCCTTCGACACCATCTATGCCGAGGGCCAGCGCCGCTATGTCGAAAGCCTTTCGGCCTATGCGCGGCAGTTCCTCGAAATGATGCAGAAGCCTGATGTCGACCAGATCGACGGCCTCTCGCCGGCGATTTCGATCGAGCAGAAGACGACCTCGCGCAATCCGCGCTCAACGGTCGGTACGGTCACGGAAATCTACGACTATATGCGTCTGCTGTTTGCCCGCGTCGGCGTTCCCTATTCGCCAGTCACGGGCCTGCCGATCGAGAGCCAGACCGTCAGCCAGATGGTCGACCGCGTGCTCGCCTATGAGGAAGGCACGAGGCTCTATATTCTCGCGCCGCTCGTGCGCGGGCGTAAGGGCGAATACAAGAAGGAACTGGCGGAGCTCATGAAAAAGGGCTTCCAGCGCGTCAAGGTCGACGGCCAGTTCTACGAAATTGCCGATGTTCCGGCGCTCGACAAGAAATATAAGCACGACATCGACGTGGTCGTCGACCGCATCGTCGTGCGTCCGGACATGGCGGCTCGCCTTGCCGACAGCTTCGAGACATCACTGCGTCTTGCCGACGGGCTCGCGGTCGCGGAATTTGCCGACAAGCCGCTGCCGCCGGAGGAGACTGCTGCCGGCGGCTCCGCCAACAAGTCGCTGAACGAGACACATGAGCGCGTGCTCTTCTCGGAGAAATTCGCCTGTCCGGTTTCCGGCTTCACCATTCCGGAAATCGAGCCGCGCCTGTTCTCCTTCAACAATCCCTTCGGCGCCTGCCCATCCTGCGACGGCCTGGGCTCGCAGCAGAAGATCGATCCGGAACTGATCGTGCCGGAGCCGGAACGTACGCTGCGCGATGGCGCGATCGCTCCCTGGGCCAAGTCGACCTCGCCTTATTACAACCAGACGCTGGAAGCGCTCGGCAAGCATTATGGCTTCAAGCTCGGCAATCGCTGGAACGAGCTGTCCGACAAGGCCAAGGATGTGATCCTGAACGGCACAGAAGACAAGATCGAATTCCATTACGCCGATGGCGCGCGCTCCTACACCACCCATAAGAATTTCGAAGGCATCGTGCCGAACCTCGAGCGCCGCTGGAAGGAAACAGATTCCGCCTGGGCACGCGAGGAGATCGAACGCTTCATGTCGGCCGCCCCCTGCCCGGCCTGCAACGGCTATCGCCTGAAACCGGAAGCCCTGGCGGTCAAGATCGACAAGCTGCACATCAGCCAGGTGGCGGAGATGTCGATCCGCATTGCTCGCGACTGGTTCGATGCGCTGCCGGGCACGTTCACCGACAAGCAGAACGAGATTGCGGTCCGCATTCTCAAGGAAATCCGCGATCGCCTCCGCTTCCTCAACGATGTCGGCCTCGAATATCTGAGCCTGTCGCGTAATTCCGGCACGCTGTCCGGCGGCGAAAGCCAGCGCATCCGGCTGGCATCGCAGATTGGCTCGGGCCTGACCGGCGTTCTCTATGTCCTCGACGAGCCGTCGATCGGCCTGCATCAGCGCGACAATGCACGCCTTCTGGAGACGCTGAAGCATCTGCGGGATATCGGCAATACCGTCATCGTCGTCGAGCACGACGAGGACGCCATCCTCACAGCCGACGATGTTGTCGATATCGGCCCTGCGGCCGGCGTGCATGGCGGGCAGGTGGTGGCGCATGGCACGCCGCAGGAGATCATGGCGAACCCGAAGTCACTGACCGGTAAATATCTTTCCGGCGAGCTCGGCGTGCCGGTTCCGGACGAGCGGCGCAAGCCTAAGAAGGGCAAGGAGATCAAGGTTGTCGGCGCAAGGGGCAACAATCTCAAGAACGTCACGGCGTCTATCCCGCTCGGTGTCTTCACTGCAGTGACTGGCGTGTCCGGCGGCGGCAAGTCTACTTTCCTGATCGAGACGCTTTATAAGTCGGCGGCGCGGCGTGTCATGGGCGCTCGTGAAATCCCCGCCGATCACGATCGCATCGACGGTTTCGAGCATATCGACAAGGTAATCGATATCGACCAGTCGCCCATCGGCCGGACGCCCCGCTCGAACCCGGCGACCTATACCGGCGCCTTCACGCCGATCCGTGACTGGTTTGCCGGACTGCCGGAAGCCAAGGCTCGCGGCTATCAGCCCGGCCGTTTCTCCTTCAACGTCAAGGGCGGCCGCTGCGAGGCCTGCCAGGGTGACGGCGTCATCAAGATCGAGATGCACTTCCTTCCCGACGTCTACGTCACCTGCGACGTCTGTCACGGCAAGCGCTACAATCGCGAGACCCTCGACGTCACCTTCAAGACCAAGTCGATCGCCGATGTGCTCGACATGACGGTCGAGGAAGGCGTCGATTTCTTTGCGGCCGTTCCCGCCGTGCGCGACAAGCTCCAAAGCCTGAAGGATGTCGGTCTCGGCTATATCAAGGTCGGCCAGCAGGCCAACACGCTTTCGGGTGGCGAAGCGCAGCGCGTCAAGCTAGCCAAGGAATTGTCGAAACGATCGACTGGCCGCACGCTCTACATTCTCGACGAACCCACAACCGGGCTGCACTTTCACGATGTCGCCAAGCTTCTGGAAATGCTGCACGAACTGGTCAACCAGGGCAATTCCGTCGTGGTCATCGAGCACAATCTCGAAGTCATCAAGACTGCCGACTGGATCCTCGATTTCGGTCCTGAAGGCGGTGATGGCGGCGGCGAGATCGTGGCTGTCGGCACGCCGGAGGCGATCGTGAAGGAGAAGCGCTCCTATACGGGGCAATTCCTGAAAGAATTGCTGGAGCGGCGTCCGGTGAAGAAAGTTGCGGCGGCGGAGTAAGGTTACCCGGCCGAATGGCCAAGGAGGAGAGAATGACCAAAGCGGGCGAAATCCGCACAGGCATAGGCGGCTGGACTTTCGAACCTTGGCGCGGGAGCTTCTATCCCGACACGCTGAAGCAGAAGGACGAGCTGAATTATGCCAGCCGCCAGCTGAAAGTGATCGAGGTCAACGGCACCTATTACAGCACGCAGAAGCCCGAAGTGTTTGCCAAATGGGCCGCCGATGTTCCCGATGGCTTTATTTTCTCCCTGAAGGCGACGCGTTTCGTCACCAACCGCCGCGTGCTTGCCGAAGCGGGCGACTCCATGCAGCGCTTTCTGGAATCCGGCATCAGCGAGCTTGGCGATCATCTCGGTCCGCTGCTTTGGCAGTTCGCGCCCACGAAGAAATTCGATCCGGATGATTTCGAGGCTTTCCTCAAGCTGCTGCCGGCGAAGCAGGATGGTCTTGCGCTGAGACACGTCGTCGAAGTCCGACACGATTCCTTCAAGGTGCCGGAGTTCGTCGCGCTGCTCGAAAAGTATAATGTGGCGCCAGTCTGTGCCGAGCATTTCGAATATCCGATGATCGCCGACGTGACCGCGGACTTTGTCTATGCCCGACTGCAAAAAGGCTCGGATGACATCAAGACCTGCTATCCGCCGAAGGACCTGAAAGCCTGGGCGGATCGCCTGAAAATCTGGGCCGCGGGCAAGGTGCCGGATGACCTGCCGCTGATCGATGCGAAACGCAAAATCAAAGCCGAGCCGCGTGATGTCTTTGCCTTCATGATCCATGAGGGCAAGGTAAACGCGCCTCCGGGCGCGATCGCATTGCAGGAAGAAGTGGCAAAGTAACCCTATAGCGGCTTGACGGCTGCTACGAGATCTTCGGCCGTCAGTCCTTTGCCGGCATGATGGCCCGCCAAGCCATGCAGCCAGACGCCGGCCGCGGCGGCTTCGAAGGCGGGCGCTCCCTGCGCCATGAGGCCGCCGACAATGCCGGCGAGCACATCGCCCGAACCGGCGGTCGCCAGCCAGGGCGGCGCGTTCGCGTTTATCAAGGCCCTGCCATCGGGGGCGGCGATCACGCTGTCGGCGCCCTTGTAGATGATCACGGCATGGGCTCTCTTTGCCGCTCCCCTCGCCTTGTCGATCTTGCTCAATGTCTCGTCGGCGGCAATATCGGGAAAGAGGCGGCCAAACTCCCCCTCATGCGGCGTCAGCACCAAGCGTGTCGGTCCTTCGGCAAAAGCATCGAACAATCGCTGCGGCTCGTCGCGAAACGAGGTGATGCCGTCTGCGTCCAATACCAGATGGCGATCCGCAATCGCGAGGCAGAATTGCCGCGCCTTCTCGCCGGCACCGAAGCCCGGCCCGAGAATAAAGGTCGAAAGACGCTGATCGGTAAGCCATTTCCGTAAAGCAGCGTCGTCGTCGACTGCATGCAGCATGATTGAGGTCAATAAACTGGCGTTGACTCCCAGGGCCTCCGAGGGTGATGCGATAGTGACGAGCCCTGCCCCCGCCCTCAGGCCCGCCATCGCCGACATGCGGGCGGCACCTGTCGCGTTCGGCCCGCCCGAGAAGACAACGAGATGACCTCGCTTGTATTTGTGCGTCTCGACGCCTGCCGAGGGTATGGCCGCCTGCCACTGTGCCGGCTTGTTTTCGGCGAGCAAGCGATCGGCATTGGCGCGGACGATACGGTCGGGAATGCCGATGTCGAAAACCTCAAGCTCGCCGCAAAGGTCACGACCGGGAAGGAGAAGATGCCCCGGCTTGCGCGTCATGAAGGTCACTGTTCGCACAGCGCGGAAAGCAGCGCCGAGAATCTGGCCGCTGCGCCCATCGAGCCCGGACGGCAGATCGACGGCAATCACCGGAATGCCGATCTCGTTGACACGCCCAATAATGGCCACCACATCATCCGAAACGGGACGGGAGAGTCCCGCGCCAAAGATTGCGTCGATCACCACATCTCCGGTCAAAGGGGCGTAACCACTGATCGCAGCGCCATCGATGGGACAATCGGCGAAAGCGCGGGCGGCGTCCCCTTTGAGCCGCTGTGGATCGCCCAGATGAAAGAGCTGTACGTCGGCTCCGGCCTGTTGCAGTGCCCGCGCCGCCACATAGCCGTCCCCGCCATTATTGCCAGGCCCGCAAAGGGCGACATAACGCAGCGCTCCGGGAAAGTGCCGAAGTGCAGCGGCAGCAACCGCCTGCCCTGCCTTCTCCATGAGGCCATAGGAGCTGATGCCGGATGCGGCCGCAACGCGGTCGACGCGAGACATGGCGTCAGGGGTGAGAAGCAGATCGGCGAGCGGGAACATCATGGCGGATATTATAGATGCGAAATCTGCCTCAAAAACAACCGCTATTGCGGCGGCCATTTTGGTTTATAAATATGCATTTGCACAACAATTAACCGATAACATTCAAGACCTTGCTGGAGCACAAACATGACGCGCACAGCACTTTTTTGCGAAATTTTGCTTATCCAACGCATTTCGACGCGAAATCGCTTCCATTTTCCCGAAAAATCCTCATCAATTCATCGTCTCGGTGCGAAATCGCCGGGAATTTTTACGGCAGCTTGTTTTCAATTGGCATGATACGTGCATTACGTTGGCCGAGCGGGAAATAAGCCTGCTGTAACAGGAGAAGCGGAGAGACATTTTCTCATGAAAAAGATCGAAGCGATCATTAAGCCCTTTAAGCTCGACGAAGTGAAGGAAGCCCTTCAGGAAGTCGGCCTGCAGGGCATCACCGTCACGGAAGCGAAGGGCTTCGGTCGTCAGAAGGGCCACACGGAGCTTTACCGTGGCGCCGAATACGTCGTCGACTTCCTGCCGAAGGTGAAGGTCGAAGTTGTATTGGCGGACGAAAATGCGGAGGCGGTGATCGAGGCCATCCGCAAGGCCGCGCAAACAGGGCGTATCGGCGACGGAAAGATTTTCGTTTCCAACGTGGAAGAAGTCATCCGAATTCGTACCGGCGAAACGGGCATCGACGCCATCTAATCCGCCCGGCCCTTCGGGCCGCGGCTCGTTCAATCGTCATCTATGTCAAGGGAAGTAATTTCATGACGACTGCAAGCGAAATTTTGAAGCAAATCAAGGACAACGACGTCAAGTTCGTCGACCTGCGCTTCACCGATCCGAAGGGCAAGCTGCAGCATCTCACCATGGATGTGGTCTGTGTCGACGAAGATATGTTCGCCGATGGCGTCATGTTCGACGGCTCCTCGATTGCGGGCTGGAAGGCCATCAACGAATCCGACATGGTGCTGATGCCGGATACGGATACGGTCCACATGGATCCATTCTTCGCGCAGTCGACGATGGTCATTCTCTGCGACATCCTAGACCCGATCTCCGGCGAATCCTATAACCGCGATCCGCGCGGCACTGCCAAGAAAGCCGAAGCCTATCTCAAGGCTTCGGGTATCGGCGACACCGCCTACTTCGGCCCGGAAGCCGAGTTCTTCGTCTTCGATGACGTCAAGTACAAGGCTGATCCCTACAATACCGGTTTCAAGCTCGATTCCAGCGAACTGCCGTCCAACGACGACACCGACTATGAAACCGGCAACCTCGGCCACCGTCCGCGCGTCAAGGGCGGTTACTTCCCGGTTCCGCCGATCGACAGCTGCCAGGACATGCGTTCGGAGATGCTGACGGTTCTGACCGAAATGGGCGTTACCGTCGAAAAGCACCACCATGAAGTCGCAGCCGCCCAGCACGAACTCGGCATCAAGTTCGATACGCTGGTACGCAGCGCCGACGGCATGCAGATCTATAAGTATGTCGTCCACCAGGTCGCCAATGCTTATGGTAAGACGGCAACCTTCATGCCGAAGCCGATCTTCGGCGACAACGGCTCGGGCATGCACGTTCACCAGTCGGTCTGGAAGGGCGGCAAGCCGACATTCGCAGGCGACGAATACGCGGGTCTTTCCGAGACATGCCTCTATTACATCGGCGGCATCATCAAGCATGCCAAGGCGATAAACGCCTTCACCAACCCGTCGACGAACTCCTACAAGCGTCTCGTTCCGGGTTACGAAGCTCCGGTTCTGCTCGCCTATTCGGCTCGCAACCGTTCGGCTTCCTGCCGTATCCCGTTCGGCTCAAACCCGAAGGCAAAGCGCGTCGAAGTCCGCTTCCCTGACCCGACGGCCAACCCCTATCTCGGTTTCGCCGCCATGCTGATGGCCGGCCTCGACGGCATCAAGAACAAGATCCATCCCGGCAAGGCCATGGACAAGGATCTCTACGACCTGCCGCCGAAGGAACTGAAGAAGATCCCGACGGTCTGCGGCTCGCTGCGCGAAGCTCTGGAAAGCCTGGACAAGGACCGCAAGTTCCTGACCGCCGGTGGCGTTTTCGACGATGATCAGATTGATGCCTTCATCGAACTGAAGATGCAGGAAGTCATGCGCTTCGAAATGACCCCGCATCCGGTCGAATACGACATGTACTATTCGGTCTGATATAAGTTGTGAAAGCCCCGGCCTTGCCGGGGCTTTCTTCATTATGAGGAAGCCGGTGGCAGGCGTCCCTCCAAATATCGTCTTCACATTGAGCTGCTGCTCGGAGCAGAACCGAGCCGAGTGTGACAGTTCAATGAAGGAATGGGGGCAAAATCCTTGATATCAGTGGTGAAAGTCACCACATGATTGCTTGAAAGGAAGTCGTGCCATGAAACAACGAAACGCAAAATTCAATATTGGCGACGTGGTTCGACACCGGATGTTCCCCTTCCGCGGTGTCATCTTCGATGTCGATCCGGAATTCGCAAATACAGAGGAATGGTGGAATTCCATTCCCGCGGAAGTGCGTCCCGATAAGGACCAGCCCTTCTACCACCTTCTCGCCGAAAACGACGAGACGGAATATGTCGCATATGTATCGGAGCAGAACCTCATCAACGATGAGAGCGGGCTTCCCTTGCGCAATCCGCAAGTCGCTCAGATCTTCGACCAGGCCCCGACCGGGCAGCTCAAGCCCAAGATGAGCTTCGCCCATTAAGCGTGGGTAAAACCTATCCTATTCCAAAGGGAAGGCGCTCCCAACGCCTTCCCTTTTTATTTGGCTTCCGAGCATCGCTTGCCCTCCCCAGCGCAAAGAAAAAGCCCGGATCGCTCCGGGCTTTTTTTATAGGATAATGAAATTCCGCAAGCTTACTGCGCTTTGGCAGCCTTCTGGGCGTCTTCCAGCTTCTTGCGTGCTTCCTCAGCCTTCTTCTGCATGCTGTCCTGCAGGCTCTTCTGGCTTTCGGCGAGCTTGCTGTCGGAGATAGCCGGGCCATCAAAAGCGGCGCCGAAGCCGGTCAGCGAGATCTTGATCGGGTTCGGAGCGCGACGGAAGTTCACAGACGTGAAGGTGACGTCGGTGCCCTTCTTCAGCGAAGCAATCATCGCGTCCGTCACCGGGACTTCCGCGGTGCACTTGTCCGGGAGGCAGACGGCGTAATCGAGCTTCTGGCCCTTGCCGCCATCGACCTGCATGGTGATGCCCGGCGGAATGAGGCGGGCCGTCGGAACTGAGATCTGCAGGATCTTGCGGTTAACCTTGCCATCGACGGAGATGAGCCCAACAGCCGTAACGAGCTGGCCGTTGTTTGCCATGATCAGGTTCTGCACGATGCAGATGTCGGCATCGTCCTGTTTGGTGCAGGTCTTGTACCAGCCCAGACGCGGCTGGTTGGGATCACCACCGCCATCGGCCGGAGCTGCGTTGGACGCATCCTGCGCGAAAGCGGCAGCTGGCATAGCCGCGCCAATCATGAGAGCCAGAGCAGAAAGACCTGCCCGCATTTTGTTGTCAGTCTTGAACATCATAGCGAAACCGCCTCCTGAAATCCGCTGCGGGACGACAGCGCGCCGTCCCATGCAATTCGGGTCAAACCGTCGTCCACCTGTCGAATGAATAAGGCAAATACATGACCCGAGAAACCCGGCACCCCTGTTACATCGCACTGGCACGGATATCCAGCTTTTCTTTGGCCTTTTCTGCCAAGTCCTAAGATTTCCGCAGTCGCGTGTTGAATTCGGCACGCTCATGATAATGTTCGGCCGAATCATACCCTTCCCGGAAAGGATGCCATGCAAGCGCTCCGGATCGCTGCCTTCCTGTTCTTCGCAACCTTGTGCAATGCCGCGGCAGCTCAGCCGCTTTACGGCATCGCCATGCATGGAGATCCGGCGCTGCCGGCGGACTTCAAGCATTTCCCTTACGTTAATCCGGATGTCAAAAAGGGCGGCCGCGTCAGCTATGGCGTCGTCGGCACTTTCGACAATCTCAACCCCTTCATTCTGAAGAGCATGCGCACGACCGCGCGGGGCATGTGGGACCCGGAATACGGTAATCTCGTTTATGAACCGCTGATGGTGCGCTCGCGCGACGAGCCTTTTACGCTGTATGGGCTGCTGGCGCAGACGGTCGAATGGGACGACAGCCGAAGCCATATTCAATTCAACCTCAATCCCGATGCCAAATGGTCGGACGGGCAGCCGGTGAAGCCGGAAGATGTGATCTTCACGTTCCAGCTTCTTCGCGACAAAGGCCGCGTCCCGTTTTCATCGTGGCTTGAGACCATCGCCAGCATGGAGAAGGTTGGTGAGCACAGCGTGATGATCCGCTTCAACGAGAAAGCCAATCGCGAAACGCCGCTCATCATCGCCTCGTCGCTGCCGATTCTGCCGAAGCATGCGATCGACACGGATAGTTTCGATCAGACCTCCCTGCGCATTCCGATCGGCTCCGCCCCCTACAGGATCAAGAGCGTCGATCCCGGCCAGCGCATCGTCTTCGAGCGCCGTTCTGACTACTGGGGCAAGAACCTCCCGTCGAAGGTCGGCATCGACAATTATGATGAAATCACCGTCAATTACTTCCTGCAGGACACGACGCTGTTCGAAGCTTTCAAGAAAGGCGATGTCGATATTTATCCCGACGGCAGCCCGGGCCATTGGCAGCAGGCTTACAATTTTCCTGCGGTAACTTCCGGCGCCATCATCAAGGAGACCTTTAGGCCAAAAACGCCGAGCGGCATGTTGGGTTTCGTCTTCAATACGCGGCGGCCGATGTTTGCCGACAAGAATGTACGCAAGGGACTGACCCTCGCCTTCGACTTCGAATGGCTGAACCGAAATCTCTATTCGGGCGCCTATAAGCGCACGGAGAGCTATTGGCAAAATTCCGAACTTTCGTCGTTCGGCATTCCCGCGGATCCGCATGAGCTCGCCATGCTGGGACCGATCAAGGACCGCATCGATCCGGATGTGCTCGATGGCACCTACAAGCTGCCCGTCAGCGACGGCTCCGGACGTGACCGCAAGATCCTGCGCGAGGCGGTAGCCCTGCTCAAGGAGGGTGGCTATACAATCCGCGGTGAGAAGATGGTCGATAAGAACGGCCGCCAGCTCAGCTTCGAAATATTGACCCAAAATGCAGATCAGGAGCGCATGGCGATCCCCTATCGCCGATCTCTGGAATTGCTCGGCATTGCCGTAACGATTCGCACGGTCGATGATTCGCAATATCAGCTCCGGACGATCAACTACGACTACGACATGATCATCAAGTCCTACCCTTCGTCGCTATCGCCGGGCATCGAGCAAGTGGGGCGCTGGAGCTCCTCTGCCGCCAAGACCGAAGGCAGCCTTAATTTCGTCGGCGTCGCAGACCCCGATGTCGATACGCTGATATCACATTTTCTGATGGCGCGTTCGGCCGAGGATTTCCGCGACGCCGTGCGTTCTTTCGATCGGATGCTGATTTCCGGATATTATCTAGTGCCGCTCTACCATATCGATCAACAATGGGCGGCGCGGCGCAGCCGCATCAATCATCCCGGCGTTCTGCCGCTTTACGGGTACTATCTGCCTGCGTGGTGGGATGCTTCCGCGCAGTAATCTCGGCCGGTTCCCTTTCGGTAACCGGTTGAAGCCATCGGCACAAAGGCATAGATGGAGAAGAACAGCGCGAAAAACCGAAAGGATAAAACCATGGAACGCATCACGATCGACATCGTCTCGGATGTCGTCTGCCCATGGTGCTATCTCGGCAAGGCCCGCCTGGAGCTCGCCATTGCCGAGGTGCAAGACGAAGTAGGCGTCGACCTCAACTGGCGACCATATCGGCTCAATCCCGACTATCCGCCCGAAGGCGTCGACCAGAAAAAGGCGCTGGAGCAAAAGCTTGGCGGCGCCGAGCGTGTCGCCGAGGGGCACAAGATGTTAACCGAGCTCGGCCGCGAAGTGGGAATCAAGTTCGATTTTGACGCCATCAAGATCGGCCCGAACACGCTCGATGCCCATCGCCTCATCCACTGGTCGGTCACCGAAAGCCGCGAAAAGCAGGACAAGGTGGTGGATGCTCTCTTCAAGGCCAATTTCGAAGAGGGCCTCAATATCGGCGATCATGCCGTACTGCTCGATATTGCCGAAAAGGCCGGCCTCGACCGCTCCGTCATATCAACCCTGCTTGCCTCCGACGCCGACCGCGATCTCATCATCGGCGAGATCGACGCCGCCCAGAAGATCGGCGTCAACGGCGTTCCCTTCTTCATCTTCGACCAGCAATATGCCATCAGCGGCGCGCAGACACCGGATGTGCTCGTCGAGGCCTTGCGCGACATCGCCAAGATGAAAGCGGAAGCACGGGCGGGGATGAACTAAGCGGGATTCCGCTTTTTCGATCATAGCTGCAAGAGCTTCCGCGAATCGCAGATCGCGGAAGTAGCCGCGTCATACCGGCATCAGGTTTTTGCCAGTAATCCCGAAGCCATCGCCCGGAAGGCTTCTATCGCCTTGGGCAGCACTTCCGCCGGATTATCGCTGGCAGCAACCCAGAGGGCGGCATTCAGCGCCGCACCGGAAATGAGCCGGGCTGCCGCCTCGGGATCGACCGGCTTGACCACCTCTTGTTCCAGAAGTTTTGAGACCGTCTGCCGGGTGCCGGCGAGACAGCTGTTCTGGCTGGGCCATTTCGAGGGGTCGCCCAGAACGGCCGGACCGTCGAGCAAGACGATGCGCTGGACCTCCGGATCGAGAGCCATCTTGATGTAGGCCTCGCCTTCCGCAAGCAGACCTTGCCAGTCCCCATCCGCCTGCGCGCCGATCTCCTTCGCCCGCAGCGCCAGTTCGTTGTCGATCTGATCGACGACGGCGGCGAGCAATCCGCGCTTGTCGCCGAAATTATGATAGAGGGCGCCTCTCGTCAGGCCGACGTCTGCCGTCAGCTCATCCATTGAGGCCGCCGCAAATCCTTTCTCCGCAAAGGCTTTCCGCGCAGCGGCAATCAGCTTGCTCCGATTTTCTTCCATGGTTTCCAGGCGCTTTGCCATATCACTCTCAAATTTCACATACGTTTCGTATTTGAAATATTGACATACGTCGCGCATATGAATATTTCACATACATGTCGTATATCAAACGAAGCGGCAGTTTGGAAGTCTCGCGTGAGCTTGCGTTCTTCCGATCTTTTCACATCAACGAAAGCCAAACATTATGACGACACGTAACGCAATCTTCCCGAAGAACAGGCATGCGCTTTATGAGGAGCATGGCTATTCCGCCGCAATCCGCTCCGGCGAACTGCTGTTCGTCTCCGGTCAGGTCGGCAGCCGCGCGGATGGAAGCCCAGAACCGGATTTCGAAAAGCAGGTCCAGCTCGCCTTCGACAACCTGCAGGCAACTTTGGAAGCGGCAGGCTGCACCTTCGATGACATCATCGATGTCACGTCGTTCCACACAGACCCGGAGCGGCAGTTCGGTGCGATCATGGCCGTCAAGAACCGGATCTTCACCGAAAAACCCTACCCGAACTGGACGGCGATCGGCGTCAATTGGCTGGCGGGCTTCGATTTCGAAATCAAGGTCATCGCGCGCATTCCGGATTCTGGGGAGATGCGCGAGCCGCGGGCGGCTTGAGGGTATGGTCAGATTTCAGCTCGCGGCGGAAAATGACCGTCGCGGGCTGGGCGTGGCCGTCAAAGCTAAATTTGTGCAGCCGCGCTTCCAGCCGTTGCGAGATGTGCGGAAGTCGCTACTTTTCTTCGTCGATGAAACTGCGGATTTCGATGATGAACGTTTCCACCCGCCCCGATCTGAGCGATATAACACTGGGAGACTGGGTGGATCGCCGTTTGCCTGCGGCGTTGAGACCCTACACGCGACTTGCGCGGCTGGACCGGCCGGTCGGCATTTGGCTCACGCTTTTTCCCTGCTGGGCAGCGCTCATTCAAGCCTCATACGGTTTTCCAGATATCAGACAGCTGGCCATCTTCTCGCTGGGCGCATTGCTGATGAGAAGCGCAGGCTCGACGGTCAACGACATCGCAGATCGGAAATTCGACGGCCATGTCGAGCGAACCCGCTTCCGCCCCTTGGCAAGCGGTCAAATCGGCGTGCGGCAGGCCGTGCTGTTTCTTGCGGCGGAACTGGCGCTGGCCGCCTCGCTTATATTTCTTCTGACGCCCTTTACGCGCCTCGTCGCGATCAGTGTCCTGCCCCTCGTCTTTGTTTATCCGCTCTGCAAGCGTTTCACATACTGGCCCCAGTCCGTGCTTGGCGCAGCATTCAATTGGGGAATGCTGATGGCCTGGTCGGAAGTCACAGGCGCGATCCCCGTCGGTGCGGTTCTGATGTGGCTTGGAGCCATCGCCTGGCAGATCGGATACGATACCGTTTATGCCTATGTCGATGTTCGCGACGATACGCGACTGGGCTTGAAGTCGACCGCAATCCTGTTCGGCAACCGCGGCAGGGCATGTATCGGCCTGTTCTATACCATTGCCATCGCGGCATGGTCCGCCGGTGGATGGTTGACGGGCATGTCATTGCCTTATGCGACAGGAATGCTTGTCATCGCCGCCCATCTCGGCTGGCAGACTTGGCGCCTCAATCTTTCACGCCCAGAGATCAGCTACCGGCTGTTTCTAGCGAATATTCTAACGGGTATGTTGCTGGCCGCAGCGGCCTTTGCTGGAACTCTATAAGCCGCGCCCAAAGGAAGAGATGCGGATTTTCGGCTCAGAGCCCACGTCCTATTTCGCAAGCTCCGCCAGCTGCGTCATGACAACTGCCGCTCCCTGCAGCCGCTTCTCCGGCGTCGGCAGGTCGCGGGTCAGGAAGACGCTATGGTCGGGGCGGATCTTGGCCATGGTGCCCTGCTTGGCGATGTAGCCGACGAGATTAGCCGGGTTCGGGAATTCCTTGTTGCGGAACTGGACGACGACACCCTTCGGACCGGCATCCAGCTTCTCGACATTGGCGATGCGGCAGAGTGACTTGATGTAGACGACCTTGAGGAGGTGCTGCACCTCCATCGGCAAGGGACCGAAACGATCGATCATTTCGGCGCCGAACCCGTCGATCTCCTTCAGCTCCGTGATCTCGCCGAGGCGGCGATAGAGCGCCATGCGCAGATGCAGATCGGGCACATAGTCGTCCGGAATCATGACAGACGTGCCGACGGAGATCTGCGGCGACCAGCCGGTATCCTGGATCTCGTCGACGCCCTTGACCTCGGCGACGGCCTCCTCGAGCATCTGCTGGTAGAGCTCGAAGCCAACTTCCTTGATATGGCCTGATTGTTCTTCGCCCAGCAGATTGCCGGCGCCGCGGATATCGAGATCGTGGCTCGCCAGCTGGAAGCCGGCGCCAAGCGTGTCCAGTGACTGGAGGACCTTCAGTCTGCGCTCCGCCGTGGTCGTCAGCACCTTGTTGACCGGCAGGGTGAAGAGTGCGAAGGCACGGACCTTGGAGCGGCCGACACGGCCGCGGAGCTGATAGAGCTGGGCAAGGCCGAACATGTCGGCGCGGTGGACGATCAGCGTGTTGGCCGTCGGCACGTCGAGACCGGATTCGACGATGGTCGTCGATAGCAGCACGTCATAACGCCCCTCGTAGAAGGCATTCATGATGTCTTCCAGCTCACCGGCGGGCATCTGGCCATGGGCGACCGCCACCTTCAGCTCCGGCACGTCCGATTGCAGGAAGGCATGGATATCGGCGAGATCGGCGAGGCGCGGACAGACATAGAAGCTCTGGCCGCCACGATAATGCTCACGCATCAGCGTTTCGCGGATGACCAGCGAATCGAAGGGCGAGATGAAGGTGCGCACCGCCATGCGGTCGACCGGCGGCGTGGTGATGAGCGACAGTTCGCGTACACCGGTCATCGCGAGCTGCAAGGTGCGCGGGATCGGCGTCGCCGACAGCGTCAGCACATGCACGTCGCTCTTCAGCTCCTTCAGGCGCTCCTTGTGCTTGACGCCGAAATGCTGCTCCTCGTCGATGATGAGCAGGCCGAGATTGGCGAACTGGATGCCGGCGCCGAGGAGCGCGTGGGTGCCGACGACGATATCGGTCTTGCCATCGGCCACTTCCTTCTTGGTGAGCGCCAGTTCCTTGGAACCGACCAGGCGAGATGCCTGCTGTATGCGGATCGGCAGCCCACGGAAGCGCTCGGAGAAGGTCTTGAAATGCTGGCGCGAAAGCAGCGTCGTCGGCACGACAACGGCTACCTGCACGCCATTCATGGCAGCGACGAAGGCTGCGCGCAGCGCCACTTCCGTCTTGCCGAAGCCGACATCGCCGCAGACGAGGCGATCCATCGGTCGGCCGGCACCAAGATCTTCACGCACCGCCTCGATAGCGTTCATCTGGTCGTCGGTCTCGTCATACGGGAAGCGCGCGGCAAATTCGTCATACAGTCCGTCCGGCGTGCTGAGTACAGGCGCATGCCGCGTCAGGCGTTCGGCCGCGACGCGGATCAAGGCGCCGGCCATATCCAGCAGGCGCTTCTTGAGCTTGGCCTTGCGCATCTGCCATGCGCCGCCGCCGAGCTTGTCGAGCTGCGCCTCGGTGCCCTCGCCGCCATAACGCGAGAGTAGATCGATGTTTTCGACCGGCAGGAACAGCTTGGCATCGTCGGCATATTGCAGCTCGAGGCAGGCGTGCGGTGCGCCGGCTGCCTCGATGGTCCTGAGGCCAACGAAACGGCCGATACCGTGCTCGGCATGAACGACGATCGAGCCTTCGTCCAGGCCCGCCACCTCCGAAATGAAGTCGGCGGCGCGCTTGCGCCGCTTCGAACGGCGCACCATGCGGTCGCCGAGAATATCCTGCTCGCCGATAACGATCAGATCGCCAGCTTCGAAACCAGCTTCGAGGCTGAGCACGGCCGCGGCCGCCTCACCCTTCGCCAGGCCGCCAAGGTCCTTGAAGGCCTCGATCGTCTTGACGCGCGCCAGCCCGTGTTCGGATAGCACCTGCAGGAGGCGATCGAGCGAGCCTTCCGTCCAGGCCGAAATCAGCACCTTGCCGCCCGAAGCCCGCTTGTCGGCGATATGCTTAACGACTGCATCGAAGACGTTGACGCGCTCGCTATCGGTTGTGTCGGTCGCTGACCGCGCCCAGCGCGGCCCCTGGCGGGCATCAAGCTCGATGACGCGACGCGCCTCGCCCTCATGCTCGTTGAAGGGCGAAATACGGATAGCGTCGAAGGCGTCAAGCGCATTGCCGAATGCCTTGCCATCGAGATAGAGCTGGCCGGGCGTTACTGGCTTATAGGGCGTGCCCTGTGCCATCTGCCCCTTGGCCTGCTGGCCGGATTGAAGGCGGGCGTCGTAATAGTCGAAGACGAGCTTGGAGCGCTCCTCGGCCGCCTCGCGCACGGTGTGATCCGTGACCAAGCGAAAGCCTTTAAGGTAATCGAAGACCGTCTCGAGCTTCTCGTAGAACAGCGGCAGCCAATGTTCCATGCCGGCGTATCGCCGACCTTCGGACACGGCGAGATAGAGAGCGTCATCGCGCGTGGCGGCGCCGAAGGCGGAGAGATAGTTCTTGCGGAAGCGGCTGATCGTATCCGGCGTCAGCGTCACTTCGCTCATCGGATTGAGATCGAGCGAACGCACCTGCCCTGTCGTACGCTGGCTGGCCGGATCGAAGCTGCGGATGCTTTCCAGCGTATCGCCGAAGAAATCGAGGCGCACCGGCTTTTCCGTGCCCGGAACGAAGACATCGAGAATGCCGCCGCGCACGGCATATTCGCCGACCTCACGCACGGTTGCCACGCGCTCGAAGCCGTTACGCTCGAGACGAGCCGCAATATCGTCCATCCGGACCTGGTTCCCCGGACGTGCCGAGAACGCCAGGCTTTCGATGATATCCTGCGGGGCGACCTTCTGCAGCATGGCGTTGACGGTCACCAGCACAACGGCTGCATGCGGCTTGTGATGATGCGCGATCAGGCCGGACAAAGCCGCCAAGCGCCGGGCCGAGGCGTCGGAGCTTGGGGAAACGCGGTCATAGGGAAGGCAATCCCAGGCCGGCAGGGTGAGTACCGGAATTTCAGGCGCGATGAAGCCGAGCATCTGCTCGACATCGGCCATGTGCTGGCCGTCGGACATGACATAGGCGACCGGCTGGCCGGCCTTTGCCATTTCGGCAATCAGGAACGGCTCAAGACCGGCCGGAACATGACCGATCGTTGTCGGCTCGCTGGCGGCGAGCAGCTTCTTCGCATCGAAACCGGGGATCATTTCGTTAATCCGAACCTTTCGGCGATCTCTTCGAAATCGGGCTTATAGGATGCCAGGCGCTCAAAGAGCGGTGTGCGCAGATGCTGCGGCGTCGGCTGGCTACCGAGGATCCACTTCAGGAGATCGTTGTCCTCTTCGGCCATGATGCGCTCGAGCTCATCGAGATCGGCTTCAGCGAGGCGCGGCAGCTCGTTGTCGGCAAATTGGCCGAAGACGAGATCCATCTCGCGGATGCCGCGATGCCAGCAACGGAAAAGGATGCGCCGACGGCGAGGATCGAGATCGGCACTGCTGAGGGTCAGCCCAGTCATCAAAAACACCTTTATGTTGATGCGTCTCTATAAAACCAGCGCTCAAAGGTGGGAACCGGTTTTTCAGAAAAAAGCACCCGCGATGCAATTTTCCGGGGAGTGTTAGGCTCAACGGCGCCGAGTTTCCCGCTGCCCCTTGCCAAATGCGCCCTGCCCGTCGCATTTTGCCGGCCATGCGTCCCGCCATCCTCGACCCGCTATTTGCCTCCATTTCTTCGCTATCAGGCGTCGGGCCGAAGGTATCCGAGCTGCTGGTGAAGCTGCTCGATCGCGAGACGATCGACGATTGCCGCGTCATCGACCTTATTTTCCACGCGCCGCATTCGATCATCGACCGGCGCGAGCAGCCCGGTATCGCGAGAGCACCGCAGGGCGCCATCGTCACCATCACCGGCCGCGTCGATCGCCACCAGCCGCCACCCAACCCGCGCAGCAACGTGCCCTATCGCGTCTATCTACACGACGAAACAGGCGAACTAGCGCTGGTCTTTTTTCGTGGCAAGGCACAGTGGCTCGAAAAGCAGCTGCCGATCGATGAAACCGTTACCGTCAGTGGCAAGGTCGACTGGTTCAACGGCCGCCCGTCTATGGTACATCCGGATTATATCATGCGCGAGAGCGAGGCGGAAAACCTGCCGCTGGTCGAGCCGGTCTATCCGCTAACCGCCGGGCTTACGCCGAAGTTCCTGCGCAAGACGATAGAGGCAGCATTGCCGCGCATTCCGCAGCTGCCAGAGTGGGATGATATCGCCCTGACGCAGAAGCAGGGCTTTCCCTCGATCTCCGATGCCTTCCACATGCTGCATGCGCCCAGGGATGCGGCGGATATCGATCCGCAGGCACCGGCGCGGCGCCGGCTGGCCTATGACGAATTCCTGGCGGGGCAATTGTCGCTTTCGCTGGTGCGCCAGAGGTTGCGCAAGGTTGCCGGTCAACCCGTGCATGCAACTGGAGAAATCAGCGGCAAGATCCTGGAATCGCTGCCCTTCTCGATGACGAATAGTCAGCGTGATGCGGTTGCCGATATTCTTAAGGATATGGCAGGCACCGAGCGCATGCTGCGACTGCTGCAAGGCGACGTCGGCGCGGGCAAGACGCTGGTGGCGCTGATGGCGATCGCCGCCGTGATCGAAAGCGGCGGCCAAGCCGTGCTGATGGCACCGACCGAAATTCTCGCCCGCCAGCATTACGCGACAATTTCGAAATTCGCAGCGAGTGCAAACCTTTCCGTCGAAGTTCTCACAGGCCGCACGAAGGGGCGCGAACGGGATGCGATCCTGGAGCGCATCGCCTCCGGCGAAGCGCAGATCATCATCGGCACGCATGCGTTGTTTCAGGATAGCGTCGCCTATGCCAATCTGATGCTGGCTGTCGTCGACGAGCAGCATCGTTTCGGCGTCCATCAGCGCCTGCGGCTAACTGCGAAGGGCATTTCGCCCCACATGCTCGTTATGACCGCAACGCCTATACCGCGAACGCTGGTGCTGGCCGCATTCGGCGACATGGACGTTTCGAAGCTCACCGAGAAGCCCGCGGGCCGCAAGCCGATCCAGACGATCACCATTCCGAATGAACGAACAGGCGACATCGTCGCGCGCCTAAGGAGTGCGCTAGCGGAAGGTAAAAAAGCCTATTGGATATGCCCACTTGTGGAGGAATCCGAAGAATCCGATTTAATGTCGGTGGAGGAGCGGCATGAGACACTGACCAAGGCGCTCGGCCCAGGCATCGGTCTCATCCATGGCCGGATGAGCGGCCCGGAGAAAGACACTGTGATGATGGCGTTCAAGAACGGCGAGATCCGCCTGCTGGTGGCCACGACGGTCGTCGAGGTGGGCGTCGACGTGCCGGACGCGACGATCATGGTCATCGAACATGCTGAACGTTTCGGCCTGGCACAGCTTCATCAGTTGCGCGGACGCGTCGGTCGCGGGGATGAGGCTTCCACTTGCATCCTTCTCTACAAAGGGCCGCTCGGCGAAACTGGACATGCGCGGTTGTCGATCATGCGCGAGACGGAAGACGGCTTCCGAATTGCTGAGGAGGATTTGAAGCTGCGCGGCGAAGGTGAGCTTCTTGGGACACGCCAATCCGGCACGCCAGGCTTCCGCATCGCCAGCCTAGAAGCCCATGCCGATCTTCTAGAAATCGCCCGCAAGGATGCCGCCTATCTGATCGAGCGCGATCCGGAACTGACCAGTGAGCGTGGCAGTGCGGTACGCACCCTGCTCTATCTCTTCCGCCGCGACGAGGCGATCCGCTTCCTGCGAGCGGGGTAGGCGGATGGACGCGTTAGCCGCGTCCACCCCCGTTTCATCAGATCACTTTGCGGCGAGACCGGGAATGGTAACCTGGAATACCTGGAACATGGTATCGACATCCGCGCCACTATCATCCTTGTAGGCAGCGCCGACCTGGAAACCATCCTGGGTGATGAAGTCGTTGTCATTGGCGACGAACAGGAAGTAATCGTCAGGCAGCTTCGGATCCTGAACGCTGACGAGCGACATGGCCTCCCACTTTTCCGAGAGGTTGTTGCGGTCGTTCGGCGCGCCGTTATGCAGACCAAAGCGCGCTAGATCGGCGCTGTCGTTGATATCGATGAAATTGCTGACTGCCGCCGGCTTGACTGAAGGATCAAGAACGCCCTTCGGCGCGACAGCTGTGTCGCCGTCGAACTTGCCGCCGGCAATATCGGTGGCAGCGGAAACATCGACAGCCACAACGCTGCGATAGAGCGACTTGTCGCCCTTCTGGCCGTAGCCATTGTTGCTATCGCGCGCGAGCATCAGGAAGCTTGTCGGTGAGAGCGCCACGATTTCGCTTTGGGCGGCAACGGCCGTCTTGCCCTTGTCGTTGGTGAAGACCGGCAGAGGCACGACATATTCGTGCACCAGCTTCAGATTTGCAGGGTCGGCGGCATCATAGACAAGCGCGCGGGTATTCTGGCGCGTGGAGCTGGAATCGCCGCCATCCTGGCGAGTCGCGGACTGGAGCACGACGATCAGGAACTTACCGTCCGGGGTCAGGGACATGCCCTCGAAGCCTTGGTTGTTCTGGCGTCCGCTGGTCGGATCTTTCGGATCGGGAGCGGTTTCGCCCGGGCCGGGATTGTTCGAGGAAAAATTCACGGCGCCGTGGCGCATCGGCAGAAACGCGGCCGGTGGTGCCGTGGCCGAGATCATCAGCCCACCCGCCGAGAAGCGGTAGATATAGGGACCGTACTCATCACTGATGAACATCGAACCATCGGGCAGCCGGGCAATGGCTTCGTTATCGAGCGAAATCTTGCCGTTTGGTGCCTGTGGCAAAAGTGGCAAGCCGCCTTCCGCCTGGCGAACGCCGTTGGCTGGGTCAAGACCGGTGGTTTCGTTGCCCTTATTGTCCTTCAACAGCAGCGTATCCGCGAGCTTGGCTTCGACGCCCGCCTGTTCCTTACCGGCTGGAGGCGTTGCACCGGAGGCAACCGGCGTCAGTTTGATATCGATGGTGTTGAGACGCGCACGGTAATCGGTGGTGCCGGCGACATTGTAACCGCGGTCCGGCAGCAGCCACAGCGAGCCCTTGTAGGTGCCGTCGGCGTTGCGACCCCAGCTCTTGGTATCGATCGACATGCCTGAACCGGAGCCGAAAGTCTCACCGAACTTATCGCGCTGATTGGCCGGAATGCGGCCGATCGCGACGCGGCCTTTATTGACCAGCGTAACACCGTCAATCGTCACGGAATTATCCGCCAGCGCCAGCATTGGAGCCGTGAAAACAAATGTGGCAAGCGCTGCCGACAGCAGCGGCAAGCTCTTCGAACGCATATATCTCAAAACCATATCCTCCTGATTAAAAACTTCATGAAGGCAACGACATCCATCTCCGGCCGTTTCGGACCGCGTTGGAGAACCGCAGCTCGGTGCCTGTGCCCCGAACATACGATGCTGAGATACGTGCGATTATCTGCCCCGACTGACGATCTAAGGCGTCAATATGATAGAGGCATGACAATTCGCGCAGAACGCGAAGGCATTGATCCAACTATTGGAAGATGAGCAATTGAGGTTAAGGAGCCACGGGAACCGGCTGCCGCAATTCCTTGGCTGCGACCAGCTTCTCGTATTCCGGCGCCACAAGGCCGCCCGAAATCAGCAGCTTGGCACCATCCTCCGGGCTCATATCGAGCACGGTGATCTTTTCGCGCGGAACGAAGACTAGAAACCCGGCCGTCGGCACCGGCGTCGGCGGCAGGAAGACCGCCACCATGTCCTGACCCATGGCATTGAATTTCGAAGCGATCTCGCCTTTGGCATCCGTCGATATGAAGACCATGGACCAGAGGCCCGGGCTTGGATATTCGATCAGCCCTACCTTCTTGAACGAGCTGCCCTGCTCTTTCAGCACAGTCTCGAAGATCTGCTTGACGCTCTTGTAGATCGTGCGCACCAGCGGCACGCGGTTGACGATCGACTCCCCGAAGCGGACGATGCTCTGACCGATCAGGTTCTTGGCCAGAAAGCCGACGATCGTGATGAAGATCATCGCGATCACCAGGCCGGTACCGGGCACAGCGAAGTTCAGATAGCTCTCGGGATCGTAGCGCGCGGGAATATAGGGGCGAACCCAGCTATCGGCCCAATGGACGACGGACCAAGTCAGCCATAGTGTAATGGCAATCGGGGCACAGATAATCAGGCCGGCCAGGAAATTGTTTCTGATCCGCGTCGTCACGGACATTTTGATGAGTTTTTCAGTCATTCGCCGCTCGAAAACTCCGTCCCGTCGCTACCGCTTCCCGGCAAACCCTCCCCACCATCTCCGTGGGCGAATCGTGCCAGAAATTGGGGCGGCATACAACCCGCTAGCCACATCTGTGAGCCGAACAAGCGATCGACTCACGAGGACGTGACGGCAAATGCACGGCGAAAGGAATCCTATTCCACGGTGACCGATTTGGCGAGATTGCGCGGCTGATCGACATCCGTGCCCATGAACACGGCCGTATGATAGGCAAGCAATTGAATCGGCAGCGAGAATATGATCGGCGCGATGATCTCGTCGACGACGGGCAAGGTGATCGTCGCCATGGTCGGCAATGTCGATGCGGCAGCGCCAATTTCATCCGTGATGAAGATGATTCGACCGCCACGAGCCGCAACTTCCTGCATGTTGGAAACGGTCTTGTCGAAGAAGCGGTCATGCGGAGCGATGACGATAACGGGCATGTTCTCGTCGATCAGTGCAATCGGCCCATGCTTCAATTCGCCAGCCGCATAGCCTTCAGCGTGGATATAGGAGATTTCCTTCAGCTTCAGCGCGCCTTCCATGGCGAGCGGGAAGCTGGTGCCGCGGCCGAGATAGAGCACATCCTTGAATTTCGAGATCTCGCGCGACAGGCTTTCCATCTGCGGCTGGATGATATTCAGGACATTCGCCATGATGCGCGGCATCTCGACAAGATGGCGCACCATTTCCTGTTCATTTTCGGCGCTGATGGTACCTCGAGCGACGCCGGCTCCAATCGCCAGCGAGGCGAGAACGGCAAGCTGGCAGGTGAAAGCCTTCGTCGAGGCGACACCGATTTCCGGGCCGGCCAGGATTGGAAACACGGCATCGGATTCGCGCGCGATGGTCGATTCCCTGACGTTGACCACGGCACCGATCTTCAAGCCGTTGTCCCGACAGTAGCGGAGCGAAGCCAAGGTATCCGCGGTTTCGCCGGATTGAGAAATGAATAGGGCGGCCTGCGACGGCAACAGTGGCATTTCGCGATAGCGGAACTCGGAGGCGACATCGATTTCGACCGGCAGGCGCGCATAGCGCTCGAACCAATATTTACCCACAAGGCCGGCGAGATAGGCCGTACCGCAGGCTGATATGGCGAGGCCGGAAACACCGCCGAAATCGATGGCCGAAACATCCGGGCGCACGCGATGGCTGGCGAAATCGACATAGTGACTGAGCGCGTGGGAAATGACTTCCGGTTGCTCGTAGATTTCCTTTTCCATGAAGTGACGATGATTGCCCTTGTCGACCACATAGGCGGTTGCCTGCGAAATCTGCCGCGGCCTAGTCACTTCATTGCCGTTGAAATCGAGAATGGTCGCGCCGGCATGGGTGACGATGGCGCAGTCGCCGTCGACGAGATAGCTGATCTCATTGGTGAAGGGCGCAAGGGCGATCGCATCCGAACCGAGGAACATCTCGCCCTTGCCGTAACCCACGGCAAGCGGCGGGCCAGAACGCGCCGCCATCAACGTGTCAGGATCGTTCTGGAACATAACGGCCAATGCGTAAGCGCCGGTCACGCGGTTCAGCATTTTCAGCATGGCTGTACGTGCGTCCAAGCCCTCGCGGACATATTTGGCCAGAAGATGGGCGACAACTTCCGTATCCGTCTGCGAGGCAAATTCCTGCCCTTCGGCCTTCAGCTCTTCTCGCAGCTCCGAGAAGTTTTCGATGATGCCGTTATGGACGACGGCAACGCCTTCCACGAAATGCGGGTGGGCATTGATTTCATTCGGAACACCGTGAGTTGCCCAGCGCGTGTGTGCAATGCCCGTCGTGCCGGGCAGAGGATCCGTCTCCAGCCGCTTCTCCAGATTGAAGAGCTTTCCTTCCGCGCGGCGGCGATCCATCACGCCGTCATGGATCGTCGCGACTCCAGCCGAATCATAGCCGCGGTACTCGAGCCGCCGCAGCGCGTCCACCAAACGCTCCGCCACAGGCTTCGTTCCGACGATCCCAACAATACCGCACATACAGCTCTCCGTCTGGCCTCAGATATGAAGGCAAGTCCTAATCATTCCTGCAATTTTCTCAATTGTCACAACGGTCACTTTCGATTTCCGACCGTTACGTCAACGCGCGAGAGTTTAGTGGCCGCCCTTTTTCGCTGCCTTGATGGCAAGGGCTCGCTCGCGGATCACCTTGGCCCGCTCCGGCTTTACTTCCTGGCGAGCCCGGCCGAAGGCCAGCGCATCGGCCGGAACATCCTCGGTGATGACACTGCCGGAAGCAATATATGCGCCGTCGCCGATATGGATGGGCGCAACCAGCGACGAATTGGAACCGACGAAAGCGTTGGCGCCGATATGCGTTTCATGCTTGTTAACGCCGTCATAATTGCAAGTGATCGTACCCGCGCCGATATTGCTGCCTGCTCCGATCGTCGCATCACCGATATAGGTCAGATGATTGACTTTGGCGCCCTCGCCAATCTTGCCGTTCTTGACCTCGCAGAAATTGCCGACCTTGGCGCCACCGGCGAGATCGGCCCCCGGGCGCAGCCTCGCAAAGGGGCCGACCGTAGCACCCGCACTGACATGGGCGCCCTCGATGTGCGAGAAGGCATGAATGACTGCGCCTCCCTCGATGACCGCGCCCGGACCGAAGACAACATTCGGCTCGATCAGCGCATCCTGGCCGATCACGGTGTCATAGGCGAGGAAAACGGTTTCCGGCGCTATCATGGTCACGCCCAACAGCATCACCTCATGCCGGCGGCGCTCCTGCCAGAGGCGCTCGATGAAGGCAAGTTCGGCGCGGTTGTTGCAGCCGGTCATCTCGACTTCGGGCGCATCGACGGCAACGGCGCGTCCGCCAAGCGAGCGGGCGATCTCGACGAGATCGGTGAGGTAATATTCGCCCTTGGCATTGTTGTTGCCGATGCGGTCGAGAAGCTCCAGCGCCTTGCGGCCGTTGATCGCCATCAGCCCGCTATTGCACCATTTTATCGCGAGTTCGGCATCGGTTGCATCCTTGGCTTCTCGAATGGCGATCAGCTCGCCATCCTTGACCAGCAATCGGCCATAGGCGTTGGGATGTTCCGTATGAAATCCGATGACGACGATGTCGTTACCATCGGCCAGTCCCTGGCGGGCAGCACGAAGCGGCACATCGGTCAGCAGAGGGACGTCTCCGTAGGCAACGATAATATCGTCATATCCGCGAGCAATCGCCTCGCGCGCCGCCAGCACGGCATGGCCCGTGCCGAGACGTTCCTTCTGAAGATAGGATTCGATGGTGATGCCGCCGATCGACGCTGCGGTACTAACCTCATCCGCATTGCGCCCGACAACCAGAGCAGCCGCCGAAATCCCGGTCTTGGAGATCGCATCCATGACATGGGCGATCATCGGGCGCCCGGCAATCGGATGCAGGACCTTCGACATCGATGACTTCATGCGGGTACTGTCGCCGGCGGCGAGGATGATGGCGAGGCAGCTGCGTTCCATTTCAGGCTCCGAGATATACGGTCAGGCGTCGGCACAGGCCGAGTGACTCCCTCATATCAACAAGTCGAGCGATGAACTACGGCGAAATTCAAGGCGACCTCAGGCCTCGGCAAGAGCCTCGAAAGCTTCGAGGACATGCTGACGCCCATCGATGATCACGAATTCCATCGCCTTATGGGCAGCAAGGCCGTCCCGTGCCGCTATCGCGTCCACTATGGCCATATGCGTATCAGCAATATTGGCGAAGCCATTGGTTGACGGCGGCGCGCTCATGCGAAACATGCCAACCAGTGCGGCTTTGATAAGCCCACCCAGCGATCGCATGAACGGATTTTGCGAAGCCTCAGTAATTGCCAAGTGGAAATGCAAATCGGCGACTGCGAGGCTATCGGAAGTATGGTGCGGCGCCGCCATGGCGGCTGCAAGATTGCGAAGCAGTTCGATATTCTCTCGGCTGGCCCTTTTCGCCACCAGACTCGCGGCGAAAGGCTCAAACGCCATGCGTATATCGTAAAGATGAAGAAGAAATTCCTTGTTGACGCCGCTCTCGAAATGCCAATTGAGCACTTCATTATCGAACATGTTCCAATGGATCTTCTCGGTCACGCGCGTCCCGACGCGCGCGCGCGGCACCACCAGCCCCTTTGCCGCCAATGTCTTCATGCTTTCACGCAGGACGGTGCGGGATACCTTGAACCGTTGCAGAAGCTCGCTGTCACCGGGAAGAATGCTTCCGATCGGAAATGCACCCGAGACGATCGCCTTACCCAACTCATCGACCACTTGAGCGTGGCTCGTGCGCGATTTTCCCTCGGATTTTCCGGTCTCAAGCATTCGGTTTCGCAAGAGCTCTGTCCCTCCCTCAGACATATCGTCGGTTTAAGCGGGAAAGCAGCAGAAGTCCCTTCTGCATCAGAATAAAGGCAAACAGCAACAAGCCTATCAGTATCTTCGTCCACCAACTGGAAAGCGTTCCATCGAAGGTGATGTAGGTCTGAATCAAGCCCTGTATGAGAATTCCGATGAGTGTTCCTCCGACGAATCCCGCTCCTCCCGTCAGCAGTGTTCCCCCTATGACCACGGCAGCGATCGCATCGAGTTCGACACCGACCGTGGCAAGCGAGTATCCGGCAGATGTATAGATAGAAAAAACGATTCCGGATAGGCCAGCAAGAAATCCAGAAAGGGCATAGATCTGGATCGTCGTCTTGCCGACAGGCACGCCCATCAGCACCGCCGTTTGAGCGCCGCCACCGAGAGCATAGACATTGGCGCCGAAGCGAGTGCGTTGCGCCAGCACAATCCCGCCGGCAAAGACGAGCAGCATGAGACCGCCGATCAAAGTCAGCCGGCCGCCGCCGGGCATCAGCCAATAGAGATCGTTGAGCTGAGAGTAGAAATCATGCTCGATCGGAATGCTGTCGATCGACAACACGAAGGCGATGCCCCGCGCCAGAAACATGCCGGCCAGCGTCACGATGAAAGGCGGCATGCTGAGATAGTGAATGATGGCGCCCATGCCGGCGCCAAAAATCGTCGTGATGACAAGAACAAGAACGAACGCGATCAACGGGTGGATCGCCGTATCGCGCAGAATGACGGCCAGGAAAACACCGGTAAAGGCAATGATCGAGCCGATGGACAGGTCGATGCCGCCCGAGATGATGACGAAGGTCATGCCTACGGCGGCAATTCCCAAAAATGCGTTATCAGTCAACAGGTTGCCCATCACCCGCGTCGACAGCATGTTCGGATACTGCGTCACGCAGGCGATATAGGCCAGAATGAAGATGAGGATCGTTGCAAGCAGCGGAAGATATTTCGAATTCACTTTGCCTGCTCCTTTTGCACCATCTGCCCCTCGTCTCGGCGACGCCAGAAGAATGACGTGGCGGATTGAACCGCCGGAGACTGGATGACCAGAATGACGATGACGATAATCGCCTTGATCACCAGATTGAATTCCGGCGGAAAGCCGGAGAGCAGGATGCCTGTATTGACCGATTGAATGATCATTGCGCCGATCAGCGAACCGACGATGCTGAAACGACCGCCGAGCAGCGAATTGCCGCCAACCACGACCGCAAGGATCGCATCCAGCTCAAGCCACAGACCGGCATTATTGGCGTCCGCACCCTTAATGTCGGCCGTAACGATGATACCCGCGATGGAGGCACAAAGGCCGCTCAATGCGTAAACCGCAATCAGCAGGACCGGGGTCCGGATACCGGACAAGGTGCTTGCCCGGCGATTGATGCCGATGGCTTCGACCAACATTCCAAGAGCCGTGCGCCGGACCAAAGCGATCACCAAAAGCGCAGCGACAAGCCAGATCACCACCGGCATCGGCAGGGCAACGAACGAGCCGCTGCCAAGAAAGATCAGTCCGTCATTGTTGAAGGTGAGGATCGCGCCCTCAGTGATCAATTGCGCAATGCCGCGGCCGGCCACCATCAGCACCAGCGTTGCGATGATCGGCTGGATATCGAGTACGGCGACGAGGAAACCGTTCCAGAGCCCGCATGCCAGACCGACGCCGATCGTCAACAGCAGCGTATAGGAAAGCGAGTAGCCGGCAACGATCGAGGACGCCGCAACAGCACCGCAGATCGCGATGACCGCGCCGACGGACAGATCGATGCCTTTCGTGGCGATGACCAGCGTCATGCCAATGGCAAGCAGCGCTACCGGCGCACCACGATTGAGTACGTCCACCAAGCTCCCGTAGAGCCTTCCATTCTGAACTTCCAGATGAAAGAAATGCGGGAACATTATGAAATTCAAGAGAAGAATAACCGCGAGTGCAATGAGCTGAGGCATCAGCCGAAGCAAGGAGGTTTTGATTGGCGAGCTCATGCGTCCTCCCGCGTCCTTTGAGCCGTGGCGATGGCCTCGACGATATTTCCGGCTGTGATCTCACTTCCGGCCAACTCGGCAATATGTTCGCGGTCACGCAGGACGATGACGCGCGAACTATAGGCGACAAGCTCCTCAAGTTCGGATGAAATGACCACCAGGGACATTCCCTGCCGGCAAAGATCCTCGATCAATCGGATGATTTCCGCATGAGCACCGACATCGATGCCGCGCGTCGGCTCATCCAGGATGAGGAAGCTTGGATTGGTCGCCAGCCATCGCGCAAGGATTGCCTTCTGCTGGTTACCGCCTGAAAGGAGCCTGATCGGCTTTTCGCGGTCGGTCGTGCGGATATCCAGCGCCTTGATATAGCGATCGGCGATGGCGTTCTGCTCGCTGCGCGGCAAAGGCCTTGCCCAGCCCCGCCTTGCCTGTAGCGCCATGACGATATTTTCGCGAATGGAGAGATCACCGATGATCCCATCGGTCTTGCGGTCTTCCGGGCAAAAGCCGAAGCCGCTCTTGATCGCGGCGCGCGGACTGGAAAGCGCAATGGGCTTGCCTTCGATTTTCGCCTCGCCGCTGTCGGCGCGCTCGACGCCGAAGAGCACTTCGGCGGTCTCCGTCCGCCCTGAGCCAAGCAGGCCCGCAATGCCCACAACTTCGCCGACGCGCACCTCCATGTCGAACGGCTTGACCTTGCCGCGTTTGCCGAAGTTCGTGAAATGATATCTGACCGGGCCGCTTTCCGTCTCGCTCTGCTTTATAGTGCCTTCAGCCTCGGCGAGTTCGCGGCCGAGCATCATGGCGATTAGAGTCTGCCGCGGAAGACCGTGCGCATCGCGCGTGCCGACCAGGCGGCCGTTGCGGAGAACGGTGATGCGATCGCAGATTTCGTAAACCTGTTCCAGGAAATGCGTAATGAAGACAATTCCCAGCCCGCGCTGCTTCAATCGCCTGACGATGCCGAACAGCATCTCGACTTCATGCGTATCCAGGCTCGCAGTGGGCTCATCGAGAATGAGCACCTTGCCGGAGAGATCGACCGCGCGGGCGATGGCGATCACCTGCTGAATGGCGACCGAAAAGCGATCGAGCTGGCGGCTGACATCGATATCCAGGCCATATTGTGACAGCAGATCTCTGGCCATCTTATTCATGACGCGGCTGCTGACCATCCCGAACCGTCGCGGCTGGCGGCCCAGAAACAGGTTTTCCGCGACACTCAGATTGGGCAGCAGGTTCACTTCCTGGTAGACGGTTCCAATACCGAGCTTCTGAGCGGCAAGCGTATCATGCGGATCGATCTCCGCCCCATCGAGCACCAGAGAGCCCGCATCGCGACGATAAGCGCCGGTCATGCATTTGATCAGGGTCGATTTTCCGGCACCGTTCTCGCCGAGAAGCGCATGGACCTCGCCGCGCATCAATGTGAAATCGACATGATCGAGAGCGGTCGAACCGGGGAAATATTTACAAAAACCTGTCGCCGTCAGAAGTCGCTCTACGTCGTGAGCCATGAAGCGCGAATTTCCTTGGAATGAATCAAATTGCGAAAGCGATAGCCGGCGCATTCCGTGGGTGCGCCGGCATCTTGCACAAGATATCGCACCGGCGCGGCATTGCCGATCCGGTGCGATGGGCTTTCGTCTTAGTAGCCGAGGTCCTTCTTCTGCTCGTAGACCTTCTGCGGATCATCCGCCTGGGTATAGAGCTTGGATTCCGTCTGGATCCACTTCGGCGGCTCTTTCTTGGTCTTCAAATACGCATCGAGCGCGTCGAAGGCAGGACCTGCCATGTTCGGCGTCAGCTCAACGGTTGCGTTCGCCTCACCGGCAGCCATGGCCTTGAAGAGATCCGGAACCGAATCGATCGACACGGTCAGGATGTCCTTGCCCGGCTTCAGGCCAGCTTCCTTGATCGCCTGAATAGCGCCGACGGCCATATCGTCGTTATGGGCGTAGAGCGCGCAGATATCCTTGCCGCCGTTTTCAGCCTTCAGGAAGCTTTCCATGACTTCCTTGCCCTTGGCGCGGGTGAAATCGCCGGTCTGGCTACGAACGATCTTCAGGTTGTCGTGACCCTTGATGGCTTCCTCGAAGCCCTTCTTGCGGGCGATGGCCGGCGAGGAGCCCGTCGTGCCCTGCAGCTCGACGATGTTGCACTTCTTGTCGCCGACCGTCTTTACAAGCCAGTCACCGGCGACCTTGCCTTCATGAACCAGGTCGGACGTGACAGCTGTCAGATAAAGGTCCTTCGGTGCAGCAACCGTGCGGTCAAGCAGAATGACCGGGATCTTGGCTTCCTTGGCTTCCTTCAGGACAGCATCCCAGCCGGTTTCGACGACCGGTGCCAGCAGGATCGCATCAACGCCTTGCGCGATGAAGGACCGGATCGCCTTGATCTGGTTTTCCTGCTTCTGCTGCGCGTCGGCGAACTTCAGATCGATGCCGCGCTTCTTGGCTTCCTGCTTCGTCAGCGTCGTTTCGGCCGCACGCCAACCAGACTCCGAACCGATTTGCGAGAATCCGACGACCAGGTCTTTAGCCGATGCCGATGTGAACATGCAGGCAGCCAGCATCGTCGCACTGATCAGTGCAGTCTTCAACTTCATGATTTCCTCCCAAAGGCCATTTCCTCAGGCCAAGGTTTAAAAATCATATAGTAATACTTTTGTAAATCATCATTCGATGTTGCAACGCAACAAAAAGGGGCGTTTTGAACGCCCCTTTTCAACTTAAACTATTTCTTCTGCTTACTTAGAAGCCGGCAGCTTGTCGTCCACGCCTTCGATGTAGAAGTTCATGCCGAGCAACGTCCCGTCATCGGCCTTTTCGCCGGCCTTGAGCCAGGGCGTACCGTCCTGTTTGTTGATCGGGCCGGTGAAGGGAGCAAGCTCGCCTGACTTGATCTTGGCTTCGGTTTCCTGAGCCATCTTCTTCACGTCGTCGGGCATATTCGTATAGTCGCCCATCTTCAGGATGCCGTCCTTCAGGCCGTCCCAGCTCTGCTCGGACTTCCACGTGCCATCGAGCAGCGCATGAACGCGCTTGGAGTAGTAGTTACCCCAGGTGTCGATGATCGCCGTCAACTGCGCCTTCGGGCCAGCCTTGATCATATCGGAAGCCTGACCGAAAGCATGGATGCCGCGCTCTTCGGCAACCTGCATCGGTGCCGTCGTGTCGGTGTGCTGCGTCAGGATATCGACGCCCTGGTCGACCATGGCCTTGGCAGCATCGGCTTCCTTGCCCGGGTCGAACCAGGTGTTGACCCATACGACCTTCAGCTTGAAGCTCGGATCGATCGAACGGGCGCCCTGTTCGAAGGAGTTGATACCCATCACCACTTCCGGAATCGGGAAGGACGCGATGTAGGCGGCGCCATGGTTCTTCGACATCTTGGCGGCGATCTGGCCGAGGATATAGCGGCCTTCATAGAAGCGCGAGTTGTAGGTTGCGAGATTCGGGCCGCTCTTGAAGCCGGTCGCATGTTCGAACTTCACCTTCGGGAACTTGGCGGCAACCTTGACGGTCGCATCCATGAAGCCGAACGAAGTCGAGAAGATCAGCGAACAGCCGGAACGGGCAAGACGCTCGATGGCGCGCTCGGCATCCGGGCCTTCCGGTACGTTTTCGAGATAGGGCGTCTCGATCTTGTTGCCGAATTCCTTCTGGATCTGCTGACGGCCGAGATCGTGCGCCTGCGAATAACCGCCGTCCGTGTGCGAACCGACATAGACGAAGCAGACCTTGGTCGGTGCCGCTTCAGCGGCGGCAGCGAAACCAATGATGGCAGCGGCTGTCGTTGTGAGGGCGAGTGCTAGTTTTTTCATGGTTACCCCTACTGGTTTGACATGTTTTGCAGAAATCGGTCCGGCTGTTGCAATCAGCGCTCCGGAACGAAGGCTTTGCCGAGCGACGCTGGCGTGTTGATCAAGGTCGCGCGGCGATTTTGAGAGATGATGACGAGAACCACAATAGTCGATGCATAGGGCAGCATCGACAGGAATTGCGAGGGTATGCCGACGCCGAAGCCCTGCGCGTGGAATTGCAGGATCGTCACGGCGCCAAAGAGATAACCGCCGGCCAGCACGCGCATCGGCCGCCAGGAGGCGAAGACCACGAGCGCCAAGGTCACCCAACCGCGACCGGCCGACATGTTCTCGACCCATTGCGGGGTGTAGACCAGCGACAGCTGAGCGCCTGCAAGCCCCGCGCAGGCACCGCCGAACATGACGGCGAGATAACGGGTGCGGATGACGTCGATGCCGAGAGCATGGGCCGAGCCATGGCTATCGCCGACGGCGCGCAGCTTCAGGCCGGCACGGCTGTGGAAGAGGAACCAGTTGACGCCGGCGAGCAGCGCGATCGACAGATAGAAGGTCAGGTCCTGCCTAAAAAGTACCGGACCGAGGAACGGTATGTCCGACAGCAGCGGAAATACGATTTCATGCAGCTGCACGCCCGGCACGCTGACATAGCCTTCGCCGATCATGCCCGAAAGGCCGAGCCCAAGGATGGTCAGCGCCAGGCCGGTCGCGACCTGGTTCGTAACCAGCGTCAGCGTGAGAAAACCAAACAGCAGCGAGAAGAGCGCGCCCCCGACGATGCCGGTCAGCAGGCCGACATAGGGCGATCCGCTTATCTGCGCTCCAACAAAAGCGGCGACCGCACCGATGATCATCATGCCTTCGACACCGAGGTTGAGGACACCGGAGCGTTCCACCACCAGTTCACCCAGGCCGGCAATGACGAGCGGCGTCGACGCGGTGATGATGGTGAGCAGGATGGCTTCAAACACACTCATGCCGCACCTCCACGGACCCGCGACCAAACCACACGGATTTTGTAATAGATCAGTGTGTCGCAGGAGAGCACGAAGAACAAAAGCAAGCCCTGGAAGACGCTGGCCGCCTTGGCTGATATCCCCGGCGACAATTGCGCGGCTTCGCCGCCGAGATAGGTCAGCGCCAGCACCAGACCGGAAAGAATGGCTCCGAGCGGATTAAGGCGCGCAAGGAAGGCGACGATGATGGCGGTGAAACCGTAACCCGGCGAAATCGCCGGCTGCAGATGGCCGATGGAGCCGGAAACTTCAGATATACCTGCCAGTCCCGAGAGTGCGCCGGAGACAAGGAAGGCGAACCAGACCATTTTCCGCGAGGAAAAACCGGCAAAGCGCCCTGCCCGCGCCGACTGTCCGAGCACGCTTATCTCAAAGCCTTTCAGCGTATATTTCATAATGAACCAGGCAAGGATCGCCGCGACCACGGCGAAGACGATGCCCCAATGCGCACGCCCGGAGTCCTCCCAGATCGCCGGTAAAACCGCTTCTGGCGGAAAGTCGATGCTCTGCGGAAAGTTATGGCCCTGCGGATCGCGCCATGGCCCGCGCGACAGCCAATCGAGGAAGAGCTGAGCGATATAGACAAGCATCAGGCTCGTCAGAATCTCGTTGGTATTGAAATGCGCCTTCAAGAGCGCCGGAATGGCGGCATAGAGCGCGCCGCCGACGGCGCCGGCGATCAGCATCAAAGGCAGGATCACGGGCGAGTGCCAATCGGTGAAGACGATCGGGATGAATGATCCGGCGATCGCGCCCATGGTGAATTGCCCTTCGGCGCCGATATTCCAGTTGTTGGAGCGATAGCAGAGGCAAAGGCCGACGGCGATCAGGATCAGCGGTCCGGCCTTAATCGCCAGTTCGTGCAGCGACCAGACCTCCAGCAGAGGTTCGACGAAGAATGCATCGAGCGCCTCGACGGGATCCTTGCCCATGACGGCGAACATGATGGTGCCGGCGATCAACGCCAATGCGAGAGCAAGCAAGGGCGATAGCAAGCCGAACAGCTTGGAGACCTGCGGGCGCTTTTCAAGTTCAATGCGCATGTGCAGGCTCCGAATGCGTCTTCGATTCATGCAGACCGCCCATCAGCAGTCCGATCTTTTCGCGCGTCAGCTCACCGGCCGGATAGGACGGCGACAGCCGTCCTTCCGAGATGACGGCAATATCGGTCGCGACTTCGAAAATCTCATCCAGATCCTGGCTGATAACGAGCACGGCTGAGCCGTCGCGGGCGAGATCGACCAGTGCCTGGCGGATGCGGCTTGCGGCGCCGGCGTCAACGCCCCAGGTCGGTTGATTGACGACGAGCACGCTCGGCTGGCGATCCAGCTCACGGCCGACGATGAACTTCTGCAGATTGCCGCCGGACAACGCGCCGGCAGCCGGATCCTCGCCGCTCTTGCGGACATCCATCGCCTCGCAGATGCGCTTCGTCGCCTGCTTGACCGCGCCGTGCCTGATGACATTGAAGAAGCCACCACTCAGGAACGACTTGCGATCCGACTGATGCCGGGCAAGCACGAGGTTATCCGACAACTTCAACGTCGATACCGCAGCATGACCGTGGCGTTCCTCGGGCACGAAGCCAGCGCCGATCAGCCGGCGCGCATTAATGCCCTTGGTGCCGACGGACTTGCCGCGAAGCTGGACTCGATCATCCGCGGGGACGGTGTATTCGCCGGAAATGACATCGAACAATTCGCCCTGGCCGTTACCGGCAACGCCGGCAATCGCCAATATCTCACCGGCCCGTACACGCAGGGAAACGTCCTTCAGCGCTATGGCAAACGGGGTTCTCGCCGGTGCCGAAAGGCCTGCGATCTCCAAGAGAATATCGCCCTTGTTGCCAAGCCCCTCGTGCTGCACGCTGGCGACATCGCTGCCGACCATCATGCGGGCAAGCGAACCGGTCGTTTCCTGCCTGGGATCGCAGGCGCCTGTAACCTTGCCGTGACGCAGGACGGTGGCGCGCGAGCAGATGCGCTGCACTTCCTCCAGCCGGTGGCTGATATAAAGCACCGAGCGCCCTTCGTCCCTCAGCTTGAATAGCGTTTCGAACAGTCGATCGGCTTCCTGCGGCGTCAAAACGGAGGTGGGCTCGTCGAGAATGATCAGTTTAGGGTTTTGCAGGAGAGCCCGAACGATCTCGATGCGCTGGCGTTCACCGACGGACAGATCGGCCACATGCGCATTCGGATCGAGCGGCAAGCCATAGGCGTGAGAGAGCTTCGCGGCTTCCTCGGAAATTTTTGCGAGCGGGATATTGCTGTCGAGCGAGAGCGCTATATTTTCCGCGACCGTCAGCGCCTCGAACAAAGAAAAATGCTGAAAGACCATGCCGATGCCGAGCTTGCGCGCCGTGCCCGGCGCATCGATCGCCACAGGCTGCCCCTGCCAGACGATCTGCCCATGCGACGGTTCGAGCACGCCGAATAACATCTTGACGAGCGTGGATTTGCCTGCGCCGTTTTCTCCGAGGAGAGCGTGAATTTCTCCCGGCTGGATTTCAAGATCGATTTCGTTGCAAGCAGTAAAACTGCCAAACAGTTTCGTCAGTTTGCGAACCGACAATAGTGCGCCGGTTGCCGGCGCATCGGATGACGACACGTTCCCCTCATTTCCTTCCCACCGTTCCTGCCCTTTACGGATCTATGGGATCAGCAGTGTAGTTCCACTCGTTTTCCTGGCTTCCAGATCCGCATGCGCGCGCCCTGCGTCAACAAGCGGATAAGTTTGATGAATATTGATACGCACTTTGCTGCTTTGCACAACAGCAAATAACGCCTTTGCACTGGCTCTCAACTCGTCAGGTGTACCGACATAGGCGAAAAGGCTCGGCCGCGTGGCAAAGAGCGAACCCTTCTGGTTGAGGATGGCGAGATTGAAATTCTCGATCGGACCGGAAGACTGGCCGAAGGTGACCCACATACCGCGCGGCTTCAGACAATCGAGCGACTGCGGGAAAGTATCCTTCCCAACCGAGTCATAGACGACATCGACGCCCTTGCCTCCGGTGATTTCGCGAACGCGCTCGGCAAAATTCTCCTTGCTGTAGTCGATAACGTGGTCGTAGCCATGTGCCAGCGCCAGTTCGACCTTTTCGGCGGAACCGGCAGTGCCGATGACGGTTTCGGCGCCGAGGGCTTTGGCCCACTGGCCGGCGATCAGGCCAACGCCACCGGCGGCCGCGTGGAACAAAAGCGTCGTTCCAGGGCCGACCTTGAAGGTGCGGTTCAGCAGATATTCGGCCGTCATGCCCTTCAGCATCATCGATGCCGCGGTTTCGAGCGTGATATCATAGGGCACTTTGACCAGATGACGCGTCTCGATATTGCGCTCGACGCTGTAGGCGCCATCGCTGCCGACATAGGCGACGCGATCGCCGACAGCAAAATCGGTCACGCCAGGCCCAACTTCGGTGATCGTGCCCGCAGCTTCCTTGCCGAGCGGCAATGGAAACTGAGGTGCCTTGTAGAGGCCGGATCGAAAATAGACATCGATGAAGTTGAGGCCGATCGCGGCGTGACGAAGCTGCACCTCACCCGCGCCGGGAGGTGGCAAATCCACCTCCTCCAGCTTCATGACCTCCGGACCGCCATTTTCATGAATGCGGATAACCTTGGTCTTCTTCATGATGCACAATCCTCACTGACGTCCGAGCGACGGGAAAAACTGCAGCACGGCACCGATGCAATAGAGATAGATACCGCTGATGATGAAGAGGACAATGGCCCATTGCGGCATGACGAAATGCATCAGCAGCGAATAGATGCCGAGTGCCGACCAGAAGAGAAATATGCCAAGGTTCAGCGGCCGCAAGCGCTTGACACGCACGGGGTGCAGAAAATTGATCGGCAGAAAGGTCAGGACGACGGAAACGCCGACAAGGATCATGGCCGTCGTGGCGCTGGCGCCGATGACGAAAAGCGTGAAGATCACCATGTTCCAGACGACCGGGAAACCGGAGAAGAAATATTCGTCCGTCTTCATGCCGGTATCGGCGTAATAGATGGCACTGGAAACGACAATCATCCCGGCTGCGACAAACGACCAGGGCTCGCCGATCATGCCGCTCTCATAGAGCGCGAATGCCGGCAGGAGCACGTAGGTCACGTAATCGATGATATTGTCGAGCGTATCGCCGGACCAGTTTGGCAACACTTCCTTGACGCGGACCTTGCGTGCGATCGGCCCATCGATGCCGTCGACCAGCAGCGCCAGGCCAAGCCACCAGAACATATCGACAAAGCGATGTTCTGATGCCGCGACGACGCCGAGAAAGGCGAGAAACGATCCGGATGCCGTCAGTATATGAACGGAGAAGGCACGCATCTCCGCATAAGGCACCCGCTTGTAATTGAAGATTTTCATCCGCCCCACGACTCGTCAGCTTATTCACCTGCCCCGGCAGGCGGTTTTTCTTGCTAATATGCATCCTTTGGTCGGCATCGCCAGCGCAAAAGCGTTTATCTGGGCACGCTAGCGCGACTTACTGTCATTTTCACCCGTTGCGATGTTTCATCCCATGGATTTCAACAGGCTAAGCGCTTATTTTCAGTACCGAAGGTAATTGAGGCATCGATATGAAGCAGATTGAAGTGGCCGTTATCGGCGGTGGGCTCGCCGGCATGATCACGGCTTTCGCGCTGGCGCGCGGCGGAAGATCCGTCGCCCTTGTGGCCGCGCCGCACAACAAAGCCGACAAGCGGACCACGGCGCTGATGGATCAATCGATCCGCTTTCTGGAGCGACTGACACTATGGGAGAAGATCGCGCCTTCGGCGGCGGCGCTGACCACGATGCGCATCATCGATGGCACGTCACGGCTGCTGCGGGCGCCGACGGTCTCGTTCCGGGCATCGGAAATCGACCTGGATGCCTTCGGTTACAATATTCCGAATGCCGTGTTGCTGGACAACCTCAGCCAAGCCATCGAAGCGGAAGGCAATGTCAGCCGCATCGAAGCCACGGCTTCCGAAATCGCCTTCCGCGACGATGGTGTCGCGATCACGCTCGACAATGGTGATTCGATCGAAGCTGCATTCGTCGTCGGCGCGGACGGCCGCAATTCGATGGTGCGAGAGACCCTCGGGATCAAAACCAAGGGCTGGTCCTATCCGCAATCGGCAATGGTTCTGAATTTTTCACATAGCCTGCCGCATCAGAACATCTCCACGGAATTCCACACCGAAAGCGGCCCCTTCACGCAGGTACCCCTGCCCGGCAGACGCTCCAGTCTCGTCTGGGTGCAGAAGCCGACCGAAGCCGCTGCCAACGCGGAGAAGTCGCTCGAAGAACTCGGCCGGCTGGTCGAGGAGCGGATGCAGTCGATGCTCGGCCAGGTCACAATCGAGGACAGCTTGCAGGTTTGGCCGCTTTCCGGCATGACGGCCTACCGTTTCGGCAAGGGTCGCGCCGCGCTGATCGGCGAAGCAGCTCATGTCTTCCCGCCGATCGGCGCGCAGGGCCTCAATCTCAGCCTTCGCGATATCCTGGCTTTGTCGGACATTCTCTGCTCGCGCGCCGACCTTCCGATCCCGGCGACATCGGGCGACAATTTCGATCGCAAGAGGCGCGCCGATATTGTCAGCCGCACGGCGAGTGTCGATCTCCTCAATCGCTCGCTTCTGTCGGATTTTCTGCCCGTGCAGATGCTGCGGGCAGCAGGCCTGCATGTGCTTTCGGCCATCGCGCCGCTCCGCAACATCGTCATGCGCGAGGGCATCGAACCCGGCGGCGGCCTGCGCAATTTTTCCTCGGCGTTACGGGAAAAGCTGCGCCGGTAAGACGCCCGACTTTATCAGGTAAAGCACCAGTGAAACCGTCACCACGGAACAGGCCGTGGTGATCAGGATAGTGGCGGAGGCCCGCTCCTGCCAGACACCATATTGCTGACCGATGACAAAGACATTCGTTGCCGTCGGCAATGCCGCCAGCAACACGGCTGCCTCGATCCAGATCGGATCAAAGCCGCCGACCGCCTGCAAAACGATATAGACCACAAGGGGATGCAGGACGAGTTTTGCCGGCACGATGTAGCCGATTTCGACCGGAATCCGCTTGAGCGGGCGCAGCGCGAGCGTCACACCCATGGCAAATAGTGCGCAAGGAGCAGCAGCTTGCGCGAGATAATTGACAAATCGCTCGAAGGCGATCGGTTGATGCAGCGATAACGCAGCCACGACGAAACCAAGCGCCGTCGACAGGATGAAAGGGTGCAACAGCACCTTCCGGGTGATATCCGCGGCAACGCGCCATGGCGAGCGCTTGTCGCCGCCTTCCAACGCCATCAGGGCAGGCGCAACGATGAAATGCAGTGCGTTTTCAAAGCATACGATCAGCGCTACCGGAACCGCGGCCCTTTCCCCCAGAGCCAACAGCGCAAGCCCCGGCCCCATGTAGCCGATGTTGCCATAGGCTCCCGCAAAGCCCTGGATGGTGCTGTCGGCAACCGAATTGCGACACAGGAAACGGCCGATCAGAAACAGCAGCAGGAAAATCGAGTAAGTCGCGGCGATATCGGTGGCGATGAAGTCGATCCGGGTCAGCTCGTCGATCGGTGTTTGCGACACAAGCTTGAAAAACAGTGCCGGCAACGCGGCATAGATGATGAACGTGTTCAACCAGCCGAGCGCCTCGGCCGGCTGCTTCGTAACGCGTGCGGCGACGTAGCCGACCAGGATCAGCCCAAAGAACGGCAGCAACAGACCAACAATATCAGCCATGGGGGTCAGCCATCGGGCATGTTCCATTTGCCGAGAAGAACGAGAGGCGAAAATATCGCCCGACTTAGCCGATTTTCATCAGGATCGGAAAGGTCTGCTGAAACCAGATCGCCATGTCGCTGATATAGCCGAAGATGAAGGCGAGACCGGTGAGCACCAAAAGCCCACCCATGATCCGTTCGACCGTGCCGAGATGACGGCGGAAACGGGAGAGAAAACGCATGAAGGCACCGGAAAAGCCGGCGGCGATCCAGAAGGGAATGGCGAGCCCGAGCGAATAGACGGCGAGCAGGCCAGCGCCCGCGCCGACCGTTTCGCGCGATGCGGCAATGCCGAGAATAGCGCCGAGCACCGGGCCGATGCAGGGCGTCCAGCCGAAGGCGAAAGCAAGGCCCATGATATAGGCGCCCGTCAGCGTCGCCGGCTTGCCGCCGCTCTGGAAGCGCGCCTCCCGGGCCAGAAGGCCGATGCGGAAGACACCGAGGAAGTTCAACCCCATGATGACGATGATCAAACCGCCGATCTTGGCGAGAATATCGAGATGCTGGCGCAGAAGCATGCCGATCGAGGACGCACCGGCGCCGAGCGCGATGAATACTGTGGCAAACCCCAGCGTGAAGAACAGCGCCGACATCAACACATTGCCGCGGATGCCCGGTGCCTGAGCGACGGCCACTCCGCCGCCGCGAAACTGCTCGACCGAAATTCCCGCCATGTAACAGAGATAAGGCGGCACGAGCGGCAGCACGCAGGGTGAAAGAAACGAAAGCGCTCCGGCGACCAAAGCACTCAGAAGCGAAATATCGGCAAGCGACACGATGGACTCCGGCTATATCATTCCGATCCCCTTCCTAACGGCGCGGGTATCGGAAAGCCAATCACCTTTTCGAGCGGGCGGCATCTTGCCTTAAAGTTGACGGAATTGGGAAAGCTGCAGCCTGTTGCAAAACCGCGATTTTCCCCGATTTTCCGGGCGGGAACAGGCATCCGCAAGCTGCTCGATGAGCGAATTGCATTTGTAAAAATATTGGTTCAAGCTGTTGATGTTCGTCGGACAACGCACATTCCACTCAAGCTAGTCAGCAGAGGAAAAGCCCCAATGAGAATTGCTACCATGTTCACGACTGCAGCCTTTGTCGCACTCTTCAGCGTAAGCGCGATGGCACAAACGGCAACTACTCCGAGCACGACGACAACGACTACGCCAAGTGCAACCACGTCGGCTCCATCGACGACCAACACGATGAAGCCAAAGGCAATGAAGCCCGCTCAAACCGCGGTTTCGAAGGCATGTTCGGCCCAGGCCGATGCCAAGGGCCTGCATGGAAAGGCGCGCGCCAAATTCCGAAGCGATTGCAAGAAGAACGGCGGCAAGGCCTAGACTTTTTCACTCTGAAATCGCGGTCAACTTTACCATCCAGCTGGCGGTAAGGTTGATCGCGACCGGTTCGTTACTCTCACGCAAAATTCAGATGAAATGCCAGGCCTCGGCGAAAAATCGCGTCAACCGGATTTGAATTTCGTTCAATCGTTCAGGTGGCTACCAAATGTATGAGCAGCAGTTATCGCTCATGCATCTCTCGGTTTGCGCTCCTTTGTCGCCGGATCGGTCTTGCCCTCCGCAAGCCTATTTCTGGGATCGGCAACGACTGAAGCTCCATCCTTTTCCCTATTCATTCGATCGCTCTGATGCGCCTTGCTGTGCTGTATCTTTGCCAGCGCTTGCTTCTTCTCACGTTCGCCATTCGATTCATGTCGATCCTGTGCCAAGGCGTGCCTCCTTTTTGTTAAAGAGGGAACTCACCTGATGAAATTAGGTTCCGATCGAAGGCACGACACAATTATGCTCAGCGGTCCCTATCCCACTAACGAGCGGATTTGTTGTCTTCGAATTAGGCAAATGCCGCTTCTCTGTACTTTTAGCGACATATAATATAATAATGCGACGACAGGCGTGAAACGAATCTTGAATTCCATCCGTTTAAGCTTCGCTGCCATGCGAGGAGTGCTGATCATGACGTCGATCGAAAGAAAGAAACTCGCGCGGCTTGTTATGCTCAAATTGCTGCCGATCTTCGGTGGACTGACAGCGGTCGCAGTCGTTGCGCTCTCAACAATCGCGTAAGTACCGGTCACGACCTCCGCAGAGGCGAGCGCGGTAATATCGCTATCGGGGATATGGAATCTTGCTGCTCGATATTGCGCCTGCCCAACGTCAGGAACAGTCGGTGCTGTCGACCGAAAACGAATAGTCCCTGCCCTTCAGCTGATAGATGTAATTCGCCAAAGATGCTTCGCCGGAACTGAATTTCGGCAGTAGGAAGTCGCAGAGATCCGTAAGCTGCGCGGATTTGACGAGAGGCGGATCGAAATCGTCATCATCGTCATCGAGATCGTAGAAATAGCTATAGATGTGATCGCTGAGGTCTATCTTCGTCAGCGTGGTTTTCTGGTCGATCTTCTTAGGCAAATCCTTGTTGGCGAAGATCACCGGATAACGCTCGGAGAGGTAGGGGATCACAAGCCGCTCGGTCGCGGGCGCGGTGATCGCGATTCCGAGAAGCGGCAGCACTCTCAAGGCTATAGAAAACCTCCTGCCCGCGATCAGCCCGGCCAAAAGGCCCAAGGATACCAGCAACCCGCAAACGATTGCATAAATCTCCCACAGAGACAGCTCTGCCACGAATTCCATTATTCGCCCGTCGTCTTCACCAACAGTTCTATTGATGAAGCTATGATACTATCAAATCGAGATTCGTCACCAGCCAATTCGGACTAAACGTCATCAACAACCTGTGCGTTCCGGTTGACGGACGAAAGCGCGATGCGAACAGAGGCAAGACAATCAGCGAGATTCAGCAATGCAAAAACTGCGAAGATTGCCGGGCTGTGCGTGGCCTTCGGGCAGGCTCATGATCGTTCTAATGAACCAACTTCGCAACCTGGGGGACAGTTTGCATTGCGCTCTCGTGCCGTCCGGAAGTCAATCCGATGATGACCGCAACCGCAGCGACCATTATGTAAATAATGGTGCCTTTAGGCTTTCGGTCCGATAAGCAACGCCTTGTCGACTCTAATGAACGCGGATGGTCAGACATCTTGATCCTTTGGTATTTAAGAGCGCTCATTTATTGGATCAGCGAGCTCAGTTAAATATCTCGATTCGCGCATCTCCCTTGCAGGCAGCGAATACCGGGTTATTCTTGTGCCTAGGTTGCTCGGTAAAAAATTGGCCCTTCCTGTTTGCGTGCCGCATCTTGGCCGGGTGCCTGGTCTAGGTAACGGCGATATCACTGGAAAATCGAGCAATACGAAAATCCGCACCTTCGCCTAAGGGCGTTTGGCGACCTATCTCTCCGGGCTGGACAAAGAAACGATGGTGAGAGCGATGGGATTCGAACCCATGACCTACTGATTAAAAGTCAGTTGCTCTACCGACTGAGCTACGCTCTCCCTCTCCGCTGGCAGAAGCTGCCCCGGCTGGAAGTGCGCGGAACATATGCAGACGCCTTATTGTGGTCAACCCATAAAATTGCGGTTGTCAGCGGCCGAGGATGCTTTTCCTCGCCTCACTACCACGAAACGACGCCATAGGGCCGAAGAAGCCGCCCGTTCTTCAGGAAAATCAGAACTCCGGCGCCAGCGACGAATGAGCTCAGGCAAGACAATCGATTCTCAGAGACCCAAACAACCGTAACAATTTCCCTTAATAATCAGGCTTGCAATGAACGGATCAATCGGCTCGCCATGCGCAACAGTTGGGGTGCGAATCGTTTTTGGTGTATATCAGCTATTGTTAACAACCTGTCGGGCCCTCAGGAGGTTCTTTTATGGAAGACGCAAACGTAGGTTGGATTGCAGCAATTATCATCGGCGGTTTGGCTGGCTGGTTCGCCGAGATGATCATGAAGAGCAACACCGGCATCGTCATGAACATCATCCTCGGCATTGTTGGCGCGCTCGTCGCCAGCTGGCTGTTCCGTGCCCTCGGCATCGCGCTGCCGTTTCATGTATGGCTGAACTATCTGGTCACTGGCTTCATCGGCGCCTGCATTCTTATTTTCATCGGGCGATTGATCAGGCGATAGCAGCGTATCGGGCTGCATACGCCCGAATTGGGAAGAGGAAAAAAGGGAAGGCGGAGCAAATCGCCTTCCCTTTTTTGTTGCGTGAGCCCCGGCGGAAGGCTGCCTTTAGCGGAGGCAACGCGACTTTCAAGGTCTTTCCAAGCTCCACCTTGGCGCTATCTATCGGATGAGGAACCGAAAGGAGGTTGGAAACATGATAGAAAACACCAATCGGACAACCGCCCGCAAAGTTATCCGCGGCCGCCCATACAGTATTGCCGAGTTTGCACGGAAATATCGTCTCGACGATGCGGAGGCAAAACGCCTCTTCTACAAGTTCGGCCCGTCGTCCACCGAGCTGGACCTGCTCATGGCCGCCAAACGAAGACCGCCCACCCTTGCCACCGCAATCGGCCAATAACGACGCGGCTCCTTTGCTCCACTTGCGAAATATCCCGAAATCGTCGGCCCTTAGGGACGACGATTTCCGGTACGGCGATTTGAACGGACCGCCAAGCCGGCCTTGTTGACGTGTCACGACCGTTGCCTTCGACGAGGCCAGATGACACTGTGTGCCCTCACGCATAAGCCGGACATGATTTCGGATGCAGAATTCGCTCAGCCATCTTGCCTATCTCGCGCTGGAATATGCGATCGTGTCGCTCGAGCTGAAGCCAGGCGGCCTTGTGACCGAAAAGCAGCTGATCGAGATGGCGGGACACGGACGAACGCCGGTGCGCGAGGCCATTCAGAAGCTGGCCTGGCAGGGATTGATCCATGTGCGCCCGCGCGTCGGCCTGCAAATCGCGGAAATTCGTCCGGAAGATCATCAATATGTCATGCAGGTGCGGCGCGAACTGGAACCGATTGCCGCCGCGCTCGCCGCCACCTATGCCGATCCGCAGCAGCGGGAGCGATTGCGGGAATGCGCCCGACGGATGGAGGAATGCGCCGGTACCGGCGACCTGCCCGGTTTTTTCGCCGCCGACAAGACATTCGATGAAATTCTGGAAGCCGCCTGCCCCAACAATTTCATCACAGCGGCGCTCGCCCCAGTGCAAACACATGCGCGCCGGCTGTGGTATTCGACTGGAACGCATGACCGCATGGGCGGCGCGATTGCCATGCATGTTCAGGCGATAGACGCCATCCGCGGCGGCGATGCCGACAAGGCACGCACAGCCATGGCCGCACTCATCGATTATCTCAATAATGCATGAAAAAGGCGGCTTCGTTGCCGAAACCGCCTTTTTCATGCATTGGAATAATTCGCTTAACCGACGAAAGCGCGTTCGATGACGAACTCGGCCGGCTTATTGTTGGCACCTTCGTTCAGGCCGGCCTTTTCGAGCAGGCCCTTGGTGTCCTTCAGCATGGCGGAGGAGCCGCAGATCATGCCGCGATCGATCGCGGGATCCAGCGGCGGAACGCCGAGGTCGCTGAAAAGCTTGCCGTTTTCGATGAGATCGGTGATGCGGCCCTTGAAGGGGAATTCCTCGCGGGTGACGGTCGCATAGTGGCGCAGCTTATCGCCGACGACTTCGCTGAGGATCTCGTCATTGCGGATTTCCTCGACAAGATCGAAGCCGTATTTCAGCTCTGCAACATCGCGCGTCGTGTGGGTGAGGATGACTTCCTCGAATTTTTCATAGGTTTCCGGATCGCGGATAAGGCTCGCAAACGGCGCAACTCCAGTGCCGGTCGAGAACATATAGAGCCGACGGCCAGGCGTCAGCGCATCCAGAACCAGCGTGCCCGTCGGCTTCTTGCGCATCAGCACTTCGTCGCCGGGCTTGATGTTCTGCAGGTGCGAGGTCAGCGGACCGTCCGGCACCTTGATGGAAAAGAATTCAAGCTCGTCGGCCCAGGCAGGGCTCGCGATCGAATAGGCACGATAAAGCGGCTTCCCCTCGACCATGAGGCCGATCATGGCGAACTCGCCCGAGCGGAAACGGAAGCCCTGCGGCCGGGTCATGGTGAAGCGAAAGAGCCGATCGGTATAATGCGTGACGCTCAGCACCTTCTCGGCGAAGACGCCGGCGGGTACTGCTGAAGCAAATTCATCTGTCTTTGCGGGGGCGTTCATTCTGTCTCGAATCCCGTATTAGTCTTACGCGTTCTTCCTGGGCACGTATTCCCTAGCAAGCTCATTTCGCGACGCTGATATAACAATATAGCCGGTTTTGAAAGGCATTCCATTCCAGCCGACGCTACGGGAGTGAAATATGCCTATTCCAGTCAAGTTTCCATATCACCGAGCGTACATAATTCGAAAGGTTTGAATACGGCAATCCGACACCAAATTGCCGCAACGGCCGCCTTTCGACGTCAGGCCGACTTTGCCGGCAATCGCCGCCAGCTATAGGCCTGCCCGCCTTCTGCGCGGCGCGCGGTCGGCTGATAGTAATGCGGAATGCCCGGAAGGCGGTTCTCCGCCAACCTCCTCAGTGCTGTTTCATTCGTCACCGAGAAACTATCAATGCCGACGCGCAGCATCAGCGGAATCTGGTCGATCAGCACGTCGCCGACAGCGCGCAACTCATTGGCGTAGCCGAGGCGTTGGCGCAGCAGCGAGGCATGGCTGAAGGCGCGGCCATCGTTGAATGCCGGAAAAGCAACCGCGACGATATCGAGACGATCGAGATAGGGCTGCAGCCGCGTCACGTCGTCGGCTGGCTTGATGACGACGCCGAGGCCGGCCTCATTGCTCTCTTCCGCCTTTGCGATCAACGCATCGAGGCCAAGCAGTGGCTTTTGCGCCTCGGTTGCCTTGACCTCGTCAGTCTCGATGACCCACGGATCGTGCTCCACGAAGCCTGTTTCACGCCAGATCTTGGTCATGGTCAATCTCCTTACGCTGCTTCGGCTGCCGACGAGGACGCGCCGTAAAGCGCGGTCTTGAACGGCTGCGGCCCAACACGGCGATAAGCGGCGAGGAAGGTTTCGGAGGGATCCAGACGAAGACCGAGATAGGTGTCGACGATGGTCTCGATAGCGTCGGTCACCTTGTCGGGCTCGAAGCCGCGGCCGATGATCTCACCGATCGACGTATTCTCGTCGCCGGAGCCGCCGAGCGTGATCTGATAGAGTTCTGCGCCCTTCTTCTCCACACCGAGCAGACCAATGTGGCCGACATGGTGATGGCCGCAGGCATTGATGCAGCCGGAAATCTTGATCTTCAGCTCGCCGATCTCCGCCTGGCGCTCGGGCGAACCGAAACGCGTAGAGATTTCCTGCGCAACCGGAATGGAGCGCGCATTGGCAAGCGCGCAATAGTCGAGGCCAGGACAGGCGATAATATCCGTGATCAGGCCGGCATTGGCCGTCTCCAGGCCGATAGCGACGAGGCCGCGATAGACGGCTTCGAGATCTGCCAGTGCAACATGCGGCAGGATGAGATTCTGCTCGTGGCTGACACGGATTTCGTCGAAGGCATATTCCTCGGCAATATTGGCGACAGCGTCCATCTGCACATCCGTCGCATCGCCAGGAATGCCGCCGATCGGCTTCAGCGAGATTGTCACCATGCCATAATCGGGGTTCTTGTGCGGCTGCACGTTTTGCTGCACCCAGCGGGCAAAGGCCGGATCGGCCTTCTTCCAGCGCGCCAGGCTTTCCCAGCCTTCAGGGCGCTCCGGCAGCGCCGGCGGCGCGAAATAGGCCGAGATGGCCTGGACATCGGCTTCCGGCAGCTTCAGCTCGGTGTCTCGCAGCTTGTCGAACTCGACTTCGACCTGGCGTGCCAGTTCCTCGGCGCCCGTTTCATGCACGAGGATCTTGATGCGCGCCTTGTACTTGTTGTCGCGGCGGCCATGCAGATTGTAAACGCGCATGATGGCGGTGATGTAGGAGAGAAGATCCGCTTCCGGCAAATAGTCACGGATCAGCTTTGCAACCAGCGGTGTACGCCCCTGCCCGCCGCCGACATAGACAGCAAAACCGATCTCGCCCTTGTCGTTTTTCTTCAGATGCAGGCCGACATCATGCACCTGAATGGCGGCACGGTCGCGCTCGGCGCCGGTGACGGCAATCTTGAACTTACGCGGCAGGAAGGAGAACTCCGGATGAACGGAGGACCATTGGCGCAGGATTTCGGCATAAGGCCTGGGATCTGCGACTTCATCGGCCGCGGCGCCGGCAAAATGGTCGGCGGTCACGTTGCGAATGCAGTTGCCCGAGGTCTGGATGGCGTGCATCTCGACCGAAGCGAGATCAGCCAGCGCGTCCGGCATCTCGGAAAGCTTCGGCCAGTTGAACTGAAGGTTCTGACGCGTGGTGAAGTGGCCATAGCCGCGGTCATAAGTGCGGGCGACATGGGCGAGCATGCGCATCTGGCGCGAGCTCAGCGTCCCATAGGGAATGGCGATGCGCAGCATATAGGCGTGCAGCTGCAGATAGACGCCGTTCATCAGGCGTAGCGGCTTGAAGGCGTCTTCCGAAAGCTCCCCCGAGAGGCGTCGCTCCACCTGATCGCGAAACTGGGCAACCCGTTCCGCAACAAAGGCGTGGTCGAATTCATCGTAACGATACATGACTTCCTCGGGACTTCTCAGACTGCAATGAAATCGGGATCGGCGGCGGCATAGCCCGGCGCGTATTCCATGGTGGGGCCTTCGGCGCGGATGCGCTCGCGCAGGCGCAGCGGCCAAAGTTTGCCGCCGGTTTCCTGCACGTCGATGAGATTGACGTCGACAACCTTGTTGTCAGCATAGGCCTGCTTGCCGATCGCTTCCAGTGCGGCTTCCGCTTCGGTATGGCGAGCGACAAGCGCCTCCTGCAGCGATGTCACCCACTCGCCATTTGCGTTCAGCCAGACGGCGACGCCATCGGTGAGCCGGTTTGCGGTCAGAACCTTGTCGACCATCAATCAGTTCCTTGCATAGTCTTGAGCAGCGGTCTCGCGACGGACCAGCGGCTCGGATTGTTCAAAATTCGCACCGGCAACGGCATCGCCGATGATGACCATGACCGGCCCACCCAGCTCATCGCGGTGTTGGAGATCGGGCAGATCCCGCAATATTCCGTGCATCAGGCGGCGATCACGCCGGCTCGCATTCTCGATGATGGCAACGGTCGTCTCGGGCGGCAGGCCAGCTTGCATCAGACGGCCGGCGACGGAAGCGGCAACCGTACGTCCCATATACACCGCAATCGTGGCGCCGGATACGGCCAAACTCGCCCAATCGGGCAGCACATCGCCTGTGAGATCGTGACCCGTTGTGAAGACCAGCGACGAGGCGACGCCACGCAGCGTCAGCGGCAACTCGAAATCGGCAGCGGCGGCGAAAGCCGAGGTGATGCCCGGAACGATCTCATAGCCAATGCCGGCAGCGCGCAGAGCCGCCATTTCCTCACCGGCACGGCCGTAAACCAGCGGATCGCCGGACTTCAGCCGCACGACGCGCTTGCCTTCGCGGCCAAGCTGCACCAGCAGATCGTTGATCTCTTCCTGCGACTTGCTATGGCATCCCTTGCGCTTGCCGACGGACAGGCGCTCGGCATCGCGGCGGCCCATGTCGACGATCGCCTGCGGCACAAGCGCGTCGTAGACGATGACATCGGCTTCCATCATGACGCGCTGCGCCCGCAGCGTCAGCAGATCTTCGGCGCCCGGGCCGGCACCGACCAGCCATACGCGACCCTCGACCTCACGTGACGACCGCAGCAGCTCATCGGCCGCCTGCTCCGCCTGCGCGACATGGCCAGCATTGACGGCGTCGGCGACGGATCCGGAAAAGAACTCCCGCCAGAAGATGCGGCGAGCAACGCCACGCGGCACGAGGCGATCGACCGGTTTGCGGAAGCGCGTCGCCAATTCTGCAAGCTTGCCAAGCGACGGCGACAGCATCTGATCGATCTGCGCACGGATCATCTGCGCCAGCACAGGTCCAGCACCCTCGGTGCCGATGGCAACGGCAACAGGCGCGCGGTTGACCAGCGCCGGCGTATAGAAATCGCAATAATCGGGCTGATCGACGGCGTTTGCCGGAATTCGCTCGGCGCGAGCCACATCGACGATAGCGCGATCAGCTTCCGCATCGCCAGTGGCGGCAAAGACGAGCGTCGCGCCCCTGACCTGATCGGGTGAAAAATCGCCACGTACAGTTTCGATGCGGTTGGCGATGAGGAAAGCATGATAGTCAGCCTCGGGCGCCGGCGTAAAGGCAACGACTTTCGCCTGCGTGTTCAAAAGCAGTCGCACCTTGGCAAAGGCCTCGTCGCCATTACCGAAGACAGCCGCCACCCTTCCTTCCACGCGGAAGAAAGCGGGAAACACCGAAAGCTGTTCAGTCCTGGGAGGCATCACTATTCCACTTCAAGATTTAGCGAATATCGCCCCTGCGGCCAAGAGATTGAAGAAACAGAAATTCTAATGCCCATGCATGCGCGTATTCTTTTGCTCGACATGCCAAGGATTTGAGCAAAACTCACCAGGCGAGCAGATCGCAATAAGCCTATAAAATTTATAGATTTTTATGACTTAGCCCCATTGCCGAGCTGCTTTATTGCTTGTGGCAAACATAGTCTTTAAGGTATTTACGCATACCGCCGCATTTGCAATCCCGATAGACTGCAGCGAAAATCGCTGGAGAAAACCCTTGTCTGACAATAGCATCGCTGCACGCCTCCTCAATGTCGTCGAGCATGACATCCTGCCCCTGACCCGCAGAGGCGTGGCTGCCGGCAACAAGGTTTTCGGCGCGGCCATCCTGCGGAAGTCCGATCTCTCACTGGTCGTTGCGGAAACCAACAATGAATTGGAAAACCCGCTCTGGCATGGCGAGGTTCACACCCTCAAACGCTTCTACGAGCTTGGCGAGAAGCCGGCGACAAAGGATCTGATCTTCCTGTCCACGCACGAGCCGTGCACCATGTGCATGTCCGCCATCACCTGGGCCGGCTTCGATAATTTCTACTATTTCTTTAGCCATGAGGATTCGCGGGACGCCTTCGCAATCCCGCACGATCTCAAGATCCTGAAGGAAGTCTTCGGCCTGGAGCCGGGCGGCTATCGTCGCCAAAACGCATTCTGGAACAGCTTTGCCATCTCCGACCTGGTGGAGACGGAAGCGGATCCACGCAAAGGCGAGCTCAAAGACCAGACAGCGCGTATCAAGCAGGCCTATGCCGATCTCTCCGACAACTACCAGGCGTCGAAGAGCGGCAACGACATCCCTTTGAATTGATAGAGCAAGACCAGAGGCAATGATGGAAGCATCGCGAGACATTTCCCGTCTGATCGACATCATGGCGGCGCTGCGAAACCCGGAGAGCGGTTGCCCCTGGGACATCGTCCAGACCTTCGAAACCATCAAGCCCTATACGATCGAAGAGGCCTATGAGGTCGCGGATGCGATCGAGCGCAAGGATAACGACGATCTTTGCGACGAGCTCGGCGATCTCCTGCTGCAGGTCGTCTTCCACGCGCGAATCGCCGAGGAAGCCGGAGCATTTTCCTTCGGTGATGTCGTGCACGCCATTACCCGCAAGATGATCCGTCGCCATCCACATGTCTTTGCCGTCTCCGATGCCAAGACCGAGGATGCGGTGACGCTGCAATGGGATCGGATCAAGGCCGAAGAGAAGCGGGAACGCGCCGAACGCCGTGCCAAGAGCGGTATCACTGAAGATTTCAAGGCCGGTTTCCTGGGTTCGGTGCAGCGGACTTTCCCTGCCCTTACCGAAGCCTTGAAACTGCAGGAGCGCGCCGCCAAGGTGAGTTTCGATTGGTCTGCGCCGGAGCCGATCCTCGACAAGATCGAGGAGGAGATCGGCGAATTGCGGGCAGCGCTTGCAAGCGGCGACAAGGCCAAGGTCAGCGACGAACTCGGCGATCTAATCTTTGCTGTCGTCAATATCGGCCGGCATGTGAACGCCGATCCCGAACAGGCGTTGCGCGGCACGAACACCAAATTCCGCCGCCGCTTCCATCACATCGAAACGACGCTCGAAGCTAAAGGCGAGACGCTGGAAGGCGCCTCGCTGGAGCGGATGGAAGAAATCTGGCAGTCAGCAAAGGCCATCGAGCGGCAGCTGGCAGGTGTCAAGTCGGCGTAAAAGCCGTCTTATTCCCAATCTTCGCGTTGCGGCTTCGGGCCGTTGCCCATGCGCCGCTCCAATTCAGCCGCTTCGGTCTCTGTGAGTCGGACGTCGAGCGTCACCGTGCCATCCTCATTGTCCTCGCGGTTATCGACGATGGCGTGATTGTAAAGCCAGGGCAGCAGCGCCAGCTTTTCCACCGGCAGCGTAATCGTCGTTTCCGTCAGCACGCCGGAGAGACGCCGGCTGATTTCATCCATCAGACGATCAACGCCCTCGCCTGTTATCGCTGAGACGGCAATGACGTTTTCCGCGGTCGACGCCTTCTGGACGATGGCATCATGCGCTTCCGGTTCCAGGCGGTCGATCTTGTTCCAGACCTCAAGGATGCGCTCGGCGCCTTCGGCCTCGCCAATGCCAAGATCGCCAAGAATGCGCATGACGTCCGCGCTCTGGGCCTGATTGTCGTCATCCGAGAGATCGCGGACATGCAGGATCAGGTCGGCTTCCAGCACCTCTTCCAGCGTTGCGCGAAACGCGGCCACCAGATGAGTCGGCAGGTCGGAGATGAAGCCAACAGTATCTGAGAGAATGACCGTGCGGCCATGCGGCAGCTTCATGCGGCGCAGCGTCGGGTCGAGCGTCGCAAACAGCATGTCTTCCGCGAGCACGCCGGCGCCGGTAATGCGATTGAAGAGCGTCGACTTGCCGGCATTGGTATAGCCGACGAGAGCCACGATCGGATGCGGCACCTTCTTGCGTTTGGCGCGATGAAGCTGGCGGGTGCGAACCACCTGTTCGAGCTCGCGCTCGAGCCGGATGATCCGTTCCTGCAGCATGCGCCGGTCGGCTTCGATCTGGGTTTCACCCGGGCCGCCCATGAAGCCGGCACCGCCGCGCTGGCGTTCAAGGTGGGTCCAGCTTCGAACCAATCGGCCCTTCTGGTAGTTCAGATGCGCAAGCTCGACCTGCAGCGTACCCTCCTTGGTGGAAGCGCGGCGGCCGAAGATTTCGAGAATGAGGCCGGTGCGGTCGATGACCTTGGCGTTCCATGCCTTTTCAAGATTGCGCTGCTGTACCGGCGTCAACGGATGATCGACGATGACGAGGCCGGCGTTGAACTCGTCGAGCAGCGCAAGGATTTCCTCGATCTTGCCAGTTCCGAGCAGCGTTGCCGGCCGCGGATCGTTGATGGGAACGATTGAGCCGTTGACGACATTTAGATCGATGGCCAGCGCAAGCCCCTTTGCCTCTTCCAGTCGGCTTTCGGGCGGGCGTGAAACGGAGATGGCACTGTCGGCTTGAGCGGAACGCGCGGCGCGCGCCTGTTTCAGCACAGGCACGACGACAACAGCGCGCATGTCATCCCGGTGTCTTACGGTCTCCGGGATGAGGGAATCATTTTTGGTATCGCGTGTCGTGATAACGGCAAGTCCCGGTTAAGATGCGGCTTCTTCGCTCTCGAACATCTGCATCGGCTGACCCGGCATGATCGTCGAGATCGCATGCTTGTAGACGAGCTGCGAATGGCCATCGCGGCGGAGCAGGACGCAGAAATTGTCGAATGAGGTTACGACACCTGTGAGCTTCACGCCGTTAATCAAGAAAATTGTGAGTGAAATCTTTTGCTTGCGAACAGTATTGAGAAACAAGTCCTGCAAGTTCTGAGAACGTTCCGCCATCGCGCCGCTTCTTTCTTTTTTGCCGACCTGAGCCGGTTGAATGTCATGGTATACAGAGGTCCCGGACGGGAGATACCCTCATTCTCTCCCCCCAGCGAATGTTGGTATCAAATCGCAGTCTTTTCCGCAACGTCGAAAAAGGCTTCACGAATTTTCTGTGACATGCTGCCCGGATGACCGTTCGCTATCGTCTCTCCATCGATAGAAACGACCGGAAAACAGATACTTGTCGCCGCCGTGATGAAGACTTCGCGGGCCTTCATCATCTCTTCGATCGAGAAGAATCGCTCGACGATCGTCACGTCGAGCTTGGCTGCAACGTCCATCAGCGTCGTGCGGGTGATGCCGCGCAGGATGCCGTGTTCGGCCGGGCGGGTGACAAGATTCCCGTCGTGATCGACGATCCAGACGTTGGTCGCCGCACCTTCCTTCACCATGCCATTGTGATCGATATAGATCGCCTCCTGCGCGCCGGCCTCCTTGGCCTGCTGACGGGCCATCGCGTTCGGAAGCAGTCCGACCGACTTGATATCCACGCGATCCCAGCGGTTGTCGCGGACGGTGATCGCCTTGATGCCATTGGCGTTCTTCTTGGCGATCACGGACTGATCGGTGCTCTTGGCGGTGACGACGATCGAGGATGGCGTGCCGGCCGGCGGAAAGACGTGATCGCGCCGGGCAACGCCGCGCGTCACCTGCAGATAGAATAGGCCGTTGCGGACATGATTGCGGCGCAAAGTCTCGCGAATCACCAGGATCAATGCCTGGCGCGTCATCGGCCAGGCGATCCGCAGCTCGCCCAACGAACGGTTGAGGCGATCGAGATGACGCGTCAGGTCGACGATCACGCCATGACGAACCTCGCACACCTCGTAGACGCCATCGGCGAACTGATAGCCGCGATCCTCGATATGCACCATGGCATCGCTGTGCTTGACATAGCGGCCGTTGACGTAAGCTATTCTCGGCATAGAAGCCCCTGATCCGAATTCTGTGATGTTCGAAATGTCGGGCGGCCGTTCAGACGCCCAACGACTTCAGCTTGCGATGGAGTGCCGAGCGTTCCATGCCGACAAATTCCGCCGTGCGCGAGATATTGCCGCCGAACCGGTTGATCTGAGCGATGAGATAATCGCGCTCGAACATTTCGCGGGCTTCGCGCAGCGGCAATGTCATGATGTGGTAATCATTCTTGGCGGAGACCTTCGGCAGCATGTCGCCGAGATCGGTCGGCAGCATTTCCGCCGTGATCGGCGTTTCTGCGCCGTCAGAGCGCGCCAGGATCATCAGCCGCTCGATATTGTTGCGCAGCTGGCGGATGTTGCCGGGCCAATCATGCGCCTGCAGCACGGCCATGGCGTCGTCACCGATGCGACGCGGCCGGATACCCGCCTGCTCCGAAATCTGGCGCATCAGCTGATCCACGAGGAAGGGAATATCCTCCCGGCGCTCGGCAAGAGCCGGGACGCGGACGGGCACGACAGCTAGGCGGTGATAGAGATCTTCGCGGAACAGACCCTCGGCAATGCGGCTCTCGAGATTGTAGGCCGTGGACGAGATGATGCGCACATCCACCTTCACCCGCTTGGAACCGCCAACACGCTCGAACTGCTGGTCAACGAGCACCCGCAGGATCTTGTTCTGCGTCTCGCGCGGCATTTCACCGACTTCGTCGAGATAGAGGATGCCGCGATGGGCCTCTTCCAGGGCACCGATCTTGCGCGCCTGCCCCGGCGAGCCTTCGGTGCCGAACAGGGCGATTTCCATGCGCTCCGGCGTGATTGTGGCGGCGTTCAGCGCCACGAAGGGGCCATTGGCGCGGGTCGATTTCTTGTGGATCATCCGGGCCACAAGCTCCTTGCCGGAGCCCGATGGACCGAAGATCATGATGCGGCTGTTGGTGGGAGAAACCTTGTCGATGGTCTGGCGCAGCTGCGACACGGCTACCGATGTGCCGATCAATTCAACGGCGTCGCCCGTGCGGCGCTTCAGCTCGGAGACTTCGCGCTTCAACTTGGAATTTTCGAGCGCGCGCTCTGCAATCAGGATGAGGCGATCGGCCTTGAACGGCTTTTCGATAAAATCGAAAGCACCGCGCTTGATGGCGGACACGGCCGTCTCGATATTGCCATGACCGGAAATCATGACCACGGGCAGCTCCGGATGGCGCGCCTTGATCTCATCCAATAGCGCCAGACCGTCGAGCTTGCTGCCCTGCATCCAGATATCGAGGAAGATCAGCCGCGGCGCGCGATCGGAAATCGCGGCGAGCGCGCTGTCGCTGTCATGCGCAGTGCGAGTTTCGTGCCCCTCATCCGAAAGAATTCCCGAAACGATTTCGCGAATGTCTTCCTCGTCGTCGACTACGAGAATATCAGATGCCATAGACGCTTTCCTTGTCATTTTCTGTATGGGCGACGGCGGCTTGCTCACGGCGCGGCAGATGCACGCGGATCATGGCCCCCCTGCCCTGGTCGAAATCGGCTGGCGCGTCGTGGAGTTCGATCTGCCCGCCATGGTCTTCAATGATCTTCTTGACGATGGCGAGGCCAAGGCCCGTGCCCTTCTCGCGCATCGTCATATAGGGTTCGAGAATGCTGTGCCGGTTTTCCACCGGCAGGCCGCGGCCATTGTCGATGACGTCGACAGTGAAGCGATCACGATCCGGATCGAGCGACGAGCGCACGAGGATCTTCGGCTGCTCGCGAGCCTGGTCGCTCGGTACGCCTTCGATTGCCTCGACGGCATTCTTGATGAGATTGCCGAAGGCCTGGCCGAGCATTCGCGCATCGAACATGCCCTCGAGCCGTTCGTCGCCCAGCTCACGCCCGAACTGGACATGTGTATTGCCCATTTCGCGCAGGAACACGGCGTCGCGCAGAATATCGCGCAGATCGGTCGGCTCCATGGTCGGCTTCGGCATGCGGGCGAAGGAGGAGAACTCGTCGACCATGCGGCCGATATCACCGACCTGCCGGATGATCGTATCCGTGCACTGGTCGAAGACAGGACGGTCGGCATCGGCGATGTTCTTGCCGAAACGGCGACGGATACGCTCGGCCGACAGCTGAATGGGCGTCAGCGGGTTCTTGATCTCATGGGCAATGCGGCGGGCGACATCGGCCCAGGCGGTCGAGCGTTGCGCTATGACAAGATCGGTAATGTCATCGAGTGTGATGACATAGGACTCGTTGGCATCGCGCGATTCCTCACGCGTTACCTGAACGCTGAGCGTGCGTACCGTTCCGCCGCGAACAAGGCTGATCTGCTTGCGGAAATCGCTGCGATGGCGCGTGGTCGCTTCCGTCACGACTTGATCGACCTCTGGTGAGATATCAGACAGATTCTTGCCGATGAGCTCGTCGCTCTTGAGCGTCAGTAGATCTTCAGCCGAGGTATTGACGATGGTGATGCGCCGATCGTGCTCGACACCGATCACGGCCGCCGTCACACCCGACAGCACGGCCTCGATGAAGCGGCGTCGGTCGTCTACCTCGTCCTTCGCTTCAAGGATTTCATCGCGCTGCGTGCGAATTTCCGAGATCATCTTGTTGAAGGTGCGCGACAGGCTGCCGACGTCGCCGTCAGCCGAGCGCACCGGCACCAGCACGTTCATGTTCCCCGAGGCAACGTTATCCGCAGCGCTGATAAGGAGACGGATGGGCCTGACGATACGATCGGCAATTGCGATGGCTGTCCAGATCGCCGCCAGAAGTACGATGAGAGCAAAGCCGATATAAAGAACGGCAAAAGCGATCTGGAGCGACATGCGCCCTTCTTCCATCGCCTTGTACTCGACCGTATTGTCCTCCACCATCCGCATGGCATTCATGACGCGCGGGTCGACCGCCCGAACGGTGTAGAGAAACGCGCCGGGTATTTCATCGAGCTTGATGACAGCGCCAACAAGATTGGTCACGCCAGGCGGGATGAGAGTCGGTTGCCCGTTGGCCGAAGAATCAAGCGCGTCTTTTGGAATGGCCGGCAGCGGACGTTCGGTCTTGATCTCGGCCTGGACAATGGCGCTGCCGTCGCGGCGCACGAGAAATGCACCCAGCAAGCCGCGCCCGCGTGCCTGACGGGTCATCAAGTCGGCAAAGCCGGTGCGATCGAGATTGAAGAGCGAACGGTTGCGCTCCAGATCGTTTGCCATCGACACGGTCTGACCCTGCAGATAGCTCGCATTCTCCATCAGATAGGCTTGCGCGACGTTCTGGGAGGAGCTGATGATCTGCTGTGTGCGCACGCCGAACCAGCGATCCAGGCCGACATTGAGCGTCAGGCTGGCAACGATGGCAACGAGAATGGCCGGTGTGATCGCGACGATCGAGAACAGAACGACGATGCGGATATGCAGGCGGGCTGCCGCGCGACCACGGCTGCGTGCCTTCATCAGGCGCGCCACTTCGCGGGCGATCAGAGCGATCAGACCCAGGACGAAAAGTCCGTTGATAACGACCGAGGTGAAAACGACGGATGATGTCGGGGCGACTGGCGTCAGCCCGAGAAGCATCAGCAAGGTCGCGATGGCGCACAAAAGCGCGCCGCCGGCCAGGATCAGACCAGGTAGGGCAAAGGAAGCACGACGATCCGTCACCTTGACAACCGTCTCGTCGCTCGCCGCCGGCGACACCGCGTCCTGTATCATTCCCATCAATCTCCACGCCCGAGCGACGGTCGGCGCCCTGGTCAAATGCACGGCCAATTACGACCTTCATGCGAGTGACAGGCAGAGGCGGGAACTGTCGTCCGGTTTCGCCAAGGAGCGAAACCCTTACTTCAGGTCATCATTGCAAATAGCTGAAAAATCAGACGAACTCTTGCCTTTGGGAGAGCTGGCCAGACGAATCGCCACTGCAAAAACGACGAATCAACTGCGTGACCTTTAAGCAACGCATTGTGGCGAAAATGCAACGCATCGGCTCGCGTTGTCAAGCCGTTCGGGAACTTCTGTAAACCGAAACACCCAGTTCTCTGATCTTTTTGCGCAGCGTATTACGGTTGAGACCCAAAAGATCGGCCGCCTTGATCTGATTACCGCGTGTCGCGGTCAGGGCGGCGAGAATCAGCGGATATTCCATCTCCGTCAATACGCGGTCGTAGAGACCCGGGGGCGGCAGGTTCTCGCCGAAACTGGCGAAATAGGTCCGCATATTCTCTTCCACCGCCTGCGCAATAGTCATGGAGCCGGTGCGGACCGGCCCTTTTTCGATCGGGCTGTCGGGCACGTCGGCGCGCAGCTCCGCGTCGATGATCTCCTTGGTGATGACATCCTGCGGATAAAGCGCCATCAGCCGGCGGATAAGATTTTCCAGCTCGCGGACGTTGCCTGGCCAGGGATAGGCCTTCATGAGTTCGAGCGCTTCCTGATCGAAACGCTTGGAACCCAGCCCCTCCTTCTCGGCCTGCTGGATGAAATGACGCACGAGATCCGGGATGTCCTCGGCGCGGTCGCGCAGCGGCGGCAGGCGCAGCGGCACGACGTTGAGGCGGTAATAGAGATCCTCGCGGAAGAGGCCCTGATTAATCGCCTGCTTCAGGTCCTTGTTGGTGGCGGCGACGATGCGGACATCGGTGCGGATCGGGGTGCGGCCGCCAACGGTGGTATATTCGCCCTGCTGCAGCACGCGCAGCAGACGCGTCTGCGCATCCATCGGCATATCGCCGATTTCGTCGAGGAACAGCGTGCCGCCTTCGGCCTGTTCGAAACGTCCGGTCGAGCGGGTCTGCGCGCCAGTGAAGGCGCCCTTCTCGTGGCCGAACAGTTCGGATTCGATCAGGTCGCGCGGGATGGCGGCCATGTTGATGGCCACAAAGGGACCGTTGCGGCGCTTGCCATAATCATGCAGGGCACGCGCCACCAGTTCCTTGCCGGTACCGGATTCGCCGGTGATCATCAACGTGAGATCGGTCTGCATCAGACGCGCCAGCACGCGATAGATTTCCTGCATCGCGGCCGAACGCCCCACAAGCGGCATGCCGTCCTGCGTGTCGTCGTCGAGCTTTGCCGGCTTGCGCTTCGGTTCGGACAGGGCGCGGCCGACGATAGCGATCAGCTCGGTCAGATCGAAGGGCTTCGGGAGATAGTCGTAAGCGCCCTTCTCGGATGCCTTGATCGCCGTCATGAAGGTGTTCTGCGCACTCATGACCAGAACAGGCAGATCCGGTCTCGCCTTCTTGATGCGCGGCAACAGGTCGAATGCGTTTTCATCGGGCATGACGACGTCGGTTACGACAAGGTCGCCTTCGCCGGCGGAGACCCAACGCCAGAGCGTGGCGGCGTTCGATGTGATGCGTACATCGTAACCCGCGCGGCTCAAAGCCTGGTTGAGCACGGTGCGGATGGCCGCATCGTCATCGGCGACAAGGATCGTGGCTGTCATCGAGTAGTCCCTGTAGAGTTCGGAAGTGGGGCATCTTCTGAGGTGATGCCTTTGGAGGCAGGCATCAAAACGCGGAAAGTGGTGCGATGGTTCTGGCTGTCGCATTCGACGATGCCGCCGTGGTCGCCGATGATCTTGGCGACCAGCGCAAGGCCGAGCCCGGTTCCGTTCGTCTTGGTCGTGATGAACGGATCGAAGAGATGCGGCACGAGATCGGCCGGCACGCCCGGGCCATTGTCGATGACGCAGAATTCCAACGGCAGCGAGATCTTCTCGCGCGTGCCGGCAACCGAGAGCCTGATGCCGGGACGATAGGCCGTCGTCAGCATGATCTCGCCATCCTGACGGTCGCCCACCGCTTCAGCGGCGTTCTTTACCAGATTGAGAAACACCTGCACGAGCTGGTCCCGGTTCGCGAAGACTGCCGGCAGCGAAGGGTCGTAATTCTCTGATATCTTGATGTTGCGGGCAAAGCCCGCCTTGGCGACGGCCTTCACATGATCGAGCACGGAGTGGATGTTGACGGGGACGCGATCGACGGGCCGCTCGTCGGAGAAAACCTCCATGCGGTCGACCAGCGAGACGATACGGTCCGTCTCGTCGCAGATAAGGCGCGTCAGCGCGCGATCGTCGTCCTCGACCGACTGTTCCAGCAGCTGAGCTGCGCCGCGGATGCCCGACAGCGGATTCTTGATCTCATGCGCCAACATGGAGGCAAGGCCCGTGACCGAGCGGGCGGCGGCGCGATGCGTCAGCTGCCGGTCGATCTTGTCCGCCATGGAGCGTTCCTGGAACACCACCACCACGGAGCCGGGGTCGCTGGAAATCGGCGCAACATAGATATCCACCAGCTTGTCCTGTCCCAGGCGCGGCGAACTCAGATCGACGCGATATTCGTTGACCGGCGCGCGGCGCTCCCGCACCTGATCGATCAATGCCAGCAAGGGGCTGCCGAACGGAATAAACGTCGAAATCTTGTAGCGCGACAGATGCGAGGCGCTGGCGCCGAAGAAGGCCTCCGCCTCCCAGTTGGCGAAAGCAATCAAACCCGCCTCGTCGACCATGACGACGGGATTCTGGATTGCGTTGAGAACCGCCATGGCGACAGAGTTGGCCGCGGTATCACCGGCGCCGGAGCTGGATTTCGAGGTCATGCAGCCTCCTGAACGCATTGGGCGAGATCGGCGCCGGCCTGCAGCGCAACACGGAAGGATGCAGCCACCTCGCCGCTCTCCCTGGACGTCATGATTTTTGCCTTGTCGGCAGCTGCCGTTGCCGGCGCATAACGATCGAGATACCAGGCGAGATGCTTGCGGGCATGGCGAATGCCGACGGCTTCGCCGTAGAACTCCAGCATCATGCGATAGTGTTCGAGAGCGATCTCGACGATCTCCTGGCGGCTTGGCTCGCGATGCCCTGCCAGCACGCCTGCGTGCCACGGACGGCCCTGACAGCCCCGGCCGATCATGACCGCATCGGCACCGGAGCGCCGCAGGATTTCCTGCGCGTCCTCTGCCGTTTCGACATCGCCATTCGCCACAAGCGGTATGGAGACGGCATCGCGCACGGCGCAGATGGCATCCCAATCCGCCCTGCCCTCATAGAACTGCATGCGCGTACGACCGTGAATGGTGACGAGCTGGATGCCGGCCTCTTCGGCCCGGCGCGCGATATAAGGCGCATTGATGGAATTCTCGTCCCAGCCCAGCCGCATCTTCAGCGTGACGGGAATGTTCACCGCACGGACCGTCGCTTCGATCAACGTCAGCGCATGATCCGGATCGCGCATCAGTGCCGAGCCGGAATAGCCGCCAATCACCTTCTTGGCGGGGCAGCCCATATTGATATCGATGATATCGGCGCCATTGTCCGCGGCGATCTTTGCGGCCTCGGCCATCCAATGCGCCTCGCGGCCGGCAAGCTGCACCATATGCGGCTTCAGCCCTGCGCTTCTCAGACGCGCCCAGGATTCAGCCGTATCCTGCACGAGTTCGCGGCTTGCGACCATTTCGGTAACGACCAGACCGGCGCCATAGCGCAAGGCAAGCTGCCGGAAAGGCAGATCGGTCACGCCCGACATCGGTGCCAGGATCACACGATTCCGGATGGATACGGAACCGATGGAAAATGGGGCTGCAAGCTTGGAAGACAGCAAATGATTATCTTTCGGGCACACCATACGTCTGCACTATTTTTAGACACGCTTTGAAAGTTTGCCAAGGGGTTTCGAAGAATCCCGATATTTTTTGGGCAGATGCTGGAAAATACTCAGTTGAGGCGATAGACCCTGCTTGAGCAGGGTCCCGTTTTGGCGATCTATTTAGCATGTGCTTGTTCAAAAGAAAGCTCTACGCTTTTCAAAGCCATGCCGAGACGGAGCCTTTCATCTTCGGGGATTTATGACGCAAATGCATTCAAAGCAACCGTTGTCGGTGGGAATCGTCATCGTGGCCGCCGGGCGCGGCGAACGGGCGGGTTCTCCGGAAGAAGGCCCCAAGCAATATCGTCCGATCGGCGGCAGAGCGGTTATTGCGCATACGCTTGAAAGATTCGTGACATGGCCGCAGGCATCGAAAATCGTCGTCGTCATCCATCGCGACGATGAGAAGCTGCTGCGTGCGGCGCTGGAACAGGTTTCAGGCCTGCCTGAGATCAAGATCGCCTTCGGTGGGGCGACTCGCCAGCAGTCCGTGCTTGCCGGGCTGCGCGCTTTGAAAGACAGCGGCGTCACGCATGTGATGATCCACGATGCTGTCCGCCCCTTCTTCGATCATGATCTGCTGGATCGTGTCGCCGCAGCGCTTGCAGACGGTGCGCCGGCCGTGCTGCCAGCTATGCCCGTCACAGACACGCTGAAACGCGGCAATGCCGATGGGCTAGTCATCGACACGATTCCCCGCACCGGGTTGCACGCCGCGCAGACGCCGCAATCCTTCCGTTTCGCCGATATTCTCGACGCCCATGAAAAAGCCGCTGCCAATGGCAGAACCGATTTCACGGACGATGCGGCAATCGCGGAATGGTGTAACCTACCGGTGACACTCGCGATCGGCAGCGCCGACAACGTAAAACTGACAATCAAAAGGGATATTGCCATGGCCGATGAAAAGCTCAGCGCCGGCCTGCTGCCTGATGTGCGCACCGGCAACGGCTATGACGTCCACCAGTTGGAGCCGGGCGATGGCGTCACCCTTTGCGGCGTCTTCATTCCCCACGACCAGAAGCTGAAGGGGCACTCGGACGCCGATGTCGCCCTGCATGCCCTGACGGACGCGCTGCTCGCCACCTGCGGCGCCGGCGATATCGGCGATCATTTCCCGCCCTCCGATCCGCAATGGAAGGGCGCTCCGTCGCGCATCTTCATCGAGCATGCGGCAAAGATCGTGCGCGAACGCGGCGGCACCATCATGAATGCCGATGTCTCGCTGATCGCCGAAGCCCCGAAGGTCGGGCCGCATCGCTACACCATGCGGGCCAGGCTCTCGGAGTTTCTGGGCATCAGCATCGATCGCTGCTCGGTCAAGGCAACCACGAACGAGAAGATCGGCTTCGTCGGCCGCCGCGAAGGCATAGCGGCCATCGCGACCGCCACCGTCGTTTATCGCGGAGGCAAGGCATAATGCATTTTCCCGATGAGATTATCGCGCTCGCGCAGACGATCGTGACGGATTTCACAGCAAAAAGCTGGATGGTCGCGACAGCCGAATCCTGCACCGGCGGGCTGATAGCCGGCGCTCTGACGGAAATTCCCGGCTCGTCCGCCGTAGTCGATCGCGGCTTCGTCACCTACACCAACACTGCCAAGATGGAGATGCTCGGCGTTCAGGAGCAGACGCTTACGCAGTTCGGCGCGGTTTCAAAGGAAACGGCGCTACAGATGGTCCATGGCGCCCTCTTCCGCTCCCACGCTGATTTCGCCGTAGCGGTTACGGGTATCGCCGGCCCTGGCGGCGGTTCGGCAGAAAAGCCGGTCGGGCTCGTCCACCTCGCCGCCAAGGCTCGCAGCGGCGCGCTTCTCCATCACGAAATGCGCTATGGCGACATCGGCCGCGACAAGGTTCGGCTCGCTACGTTGAAGACGGCGCTGGAGATGCTCGTCATGCTCGGTCAGTGACCGAGCGTAGCTTCAAGCATAGATCTTGTTCGCGCGCGTCTCGAAGGCATCCGTGAACATGCGGAAAGCCCGATCGAACATCGATCCCATCAAGGCGCCGAGGATGCGGCTCTTGAACTCGTAATCGATAAAGAAATCGATGCTGCAGCCGCCGTTTTCAGAGGGTGCAAAGCGCCAGCGATTATCAAGATACTTGAACGGTCCGTCGATGTATTTCACGTCGATCGCGCGCTCCGCTTTGTTCAGCAGCACCTGTGTGGTGAACGTCTCGCGGATGGCCTTATAGCCGACCGTCATATCGGCAACGAGCAGGCTCTTGCCGTCACGCTCCTTGCGGCTGCGGATCGTGAGCGCCTCGCAAAGCGGCAGGAATTCCGGATAGCGCTCCACATCGGCGACGAGGTCGAACATCTGGTCTGGCGAATGCGGAACGGGGCGATGGGTTTCGAATTGAGGCATGAGCCGCAATTAAGCAGGACGGCCAAGAAGATCAAGGAGCTGACGCATTTCGCCGCGGGATTTCAGCTGCAAAACGGGGACATCGGGGCCATGCTGTGCTAGGCCAGCCAACACACGCGGCGTGAATTTTTCTTCAAATGTCCAGATGAAGCGCAGGAACTCCCAATCGATTTTTTCTATGCAGCCAGGCGCCATCTCCGGTCGCGTGCGGCCCATCCATTTGATCCAGCGAGAAACGGCGCCCCAGATGCATAGTAAGCGAGGCATCCGCACCCATATGACCAAATCCGTGCGCGGCAGACGCACATCGAATGTCGAGGGATTGGTCCCGTCCATGATCCATCGCTCGCCCTGCACTTTGGCAACGATGATGGCGCGCTGCTCGTCCCTGTCGCGCTGAACCCAGCCCGGCAACCACAAAACGTCGCGATCGATCGACACATAGGCAAGACCGAAGCGGGCAGCAATTTTTTGCGATAAGGTCGACTTGCCGCCGCCGGAACAGCCCATGACGAGGATTCGGTTCGCCCTTTTGATAAGCGCAGCCGCCTCTTCGATATTAACGACACGGACAAGCGCTTGCGGCGCGACGATCTGCTCCACGCTCCAGCTCCACAATCGAATCGAAAGCGCCGAAACCGGTGACAAACGGCGGCGTGTTCCCTAGGCCGCCTCGATGACAAATAAATGACGGAACAACGAAAAACCGCCGCACAATCGCCGCGGTTCGTTCAAATGGCAAGATGTAATCCTGGTGCGTTTATTCCGCTGCCAGCAGCAGCTTCTTTTCGCGGGCAGCACGCAGACGCGCGAAATCGTCGCCGGCGTGATGCGACGAGCGCGTCAGCGGACTGGAAGCGACCATAAGGAAGCCCTTGGTGTAAGCCACAGTCTCATAGGATTTGAATTCTTCCGGCGTCACGAAGCTCATCACCTGATGATGCTTACGCGTCGGCTGCAGATATTGGCCGATGGTCAAGAAGTCGACATCGGCGGTGCGCAGGTCGTCCATCAGCTGCAGCACTTCGTTGCGCTCCTCGCCGAGGCCCACCATGATGCCCGACTTGGTGAACATGGTCGGGTCCAGTTCCTTGACCCGCTGCAGCAGGCGGACGGAGTGGAAGTAGCGCGCGCCGGGGCGAACCGTCAGATAATTGCCGGGCACGGTTTCCAGATTGTGGTTGAAGACGTCAGGCTTGGCAGCGACGACGCGCTCCAGGGCGCCCGGCTTCTTCAGGAAGTCCGGTGTCAGGATTTCGATCGTAGTCGAGGGCGAAGCGGCGCGGATCGCCCAGATGACTTTCTCGAAATGCTCGGCGCCGCCATCTTCCAGGTCGTCGCGGTCGACCGAGGTGATGACGACGTGGCTGAGGCCCATCTGCTTGACGGCCTTGGCGACGTTTTCCGGCTCCGCCATGTCGAGCGCGTTCGGCTTGCCGGTCGCGACGTTGCAGAAGGCGCAGGCGCGGGTACAGATCTCGCCCATGATCATGAAGGTGGCGTGCTTCTTGTCCCAGCACTCGCCGATATTCGGGCAGCCGGCTTCCTCGCAGACCGTGACGAGCTTGTGCTCCTTCACGATCGAGCGGGTTTCGGCATAGCCCTTCGATGTCGGCGCCTTCACGCGGATCCAGTCCGGCTTGCGCATGACTTCCGTATCCGGCCGATGCGCCTTCTCCGGGTGTCGCACGCGCTTGGCGTCCGGGTTGATCGTGTCGAGAATGGTGACCATGAAACGTCTACTTTCCGCCGCTTGAAATGCGGCCCTTCATCGCCGAGCGAATTTGGCGAGGAATATCAGAATGCATGCACCGATGAAACCGGTGATGAAAAAGCCAAGCCGGCCGCCGGGTACGCCGACATGCAGGGCCACCATCAGCGCCGCAGCTACGACCGAGCCGGCAATGCCGAGGATGATGTTCAGGATGACCCCATAGCGTGCGTCCATCAGCTTGCCCGCGAGCCAGCCCGCAAGACCGCCGATGATGATCAGACCCAGCCAACCTACGCTTTCCATCAAACCCTCTTTTCGGGCGCCCTTCAGGACAGTCCTGCCGGGCGTCGCGTTGCGTCTTAACGATGATGCTCTAGACGATCAATCTCGCCAACAGCACCACAATGATCGCACCGACCGTGGCATGGATGATCTCCACGACAAGCGCATTTTCAATGCCGAGCGATATCCCGAAATAACGGAAGAGGAAACCGCCCACGAAAGCCCCGATCACACCGCTCACCAGGCAACCGATGAGCCCACCGCCTCCAACGATCAGGCTCGCGAGGAAACCCGCGACCAGCCCGATGAGAAGAAAGACGATCCAACCTTCCGCCGTGATAGACATGTTGATTTCCCTTCCTGTTTTCCACCCCCTGGATAAAGGGCATGGTAGGAAATTATCAAGCGTTCAGTACCCGGCCATAGGCATCCAGCACGGCTTCCTTCATCGTTTCCGAAACGGTCGGATGCGGGAAGATCGTATGCATCAACTCTTCTTCGGTCGTCTCCAGGTTCATGGCGACGACGAAGCCCTGGATGAGTTCGGTCACTTCAGCGCCAACCATGTGCGCGCCGAGGAGCTCGCCGGTCTTCTTGTCGAAGATCACCTTGCAGAGACCCTGGTCTTCGCCAAGCGCGATCGCCTTGCCGTTGGCGACGAAGGAGAAGCGGCCGACGCGGATATCGCGGCCGAGTTCCTTGGCCTTGGCTTCGGTGAGGCCGACGGAAGCAACCTGCGGCTGGCAATAGGTGCAGCCCGGCACCTTGCTCTTGTCGGTCGGGTGAACATTCGGCAGGCCGGCGATCTTCTCGATGCAGACGACGCCCTCATGCTCGGCCTTGTGCGCCAGCATCGGAGGACCGGCAACGTCGCCGATCGCGTAGATGCCCGGCACGTTGGTCTTGCCGTAGCCATCGATGACGACGCAGCCGCGGTCGGTCTTCACGCCGAGCGCCTCGAGGCCGAGGTTCTCAATGTTGCCCTGGACACCGACGGCCGAGATCATACGGTCGGCAACGATCTGCTGCACCTTGCCGTCTTCGGTTTCGACATGGGCAGTGATCGAGTTGGCAGCCTTATCGACCTTCGTGACCTTCGCCTTGGTGAAGATCTTCAGGCCGCGCTTTTCCAGCTGCTTGCGGGCAATGCCGGAGATTTCGGCATCCTCGACCGGCATGATGGTCGGCATGACTTCAACGACGGTGACGTCGACGCCCATCGAGCGATAGAAGCTTGCAAATTCAATGCCGATGGCGCCCGAACCCATGACGAGCAGGGACTTCGGCAGGAAATCCGGCTTCAGCGCTTCGAAATAGGTCCAGATCAGCTTGCCGTCCGGCTCGATGCCTGGCAGCGCGCGCGGACGGGCTCCGGTCGCAACGATGATGTGCTTGGCGGTATAGGTGCCCTCGCCCTTGACGTTCTTCGGCACTGGATGCTGCGGCTCGACGACCGGCTTGGTCGACTTGCCGACAACGATCTCGCCCGGCTTGGTGATCTTGGCTTCGCCCCAGATGACGTCGACCTTGTTCTTCTTCATCAGGAAGCCGACGCCGGTGTTGAGCCGAGCGGAAACGCCACGCGAACGGGCGACCACGGCCTTCACATCCGCGCTCACCTTGCCTTCGAGAACGAGGCCGTAATCCTTCAGATGGTTGGAATGATCGAGAATTTCGGCCGAACGGAGCAGCGCCTTGGTGGGAATGCAGCCCCAGTTGAGGCAGATACCGCCCAGGTGCTCGCGCTCGACGATCGCGGTCTTCAGGCCAAGCTGGCCGGCGCGCACGGCGGCGACATAACCGCCCGGACCGGAGCCGATGATAATGACGTCGTAATTCTCAGCCATGTGTTTCCTGCCTTATTGCTGGCGGCGGATCGGTGCCGGCGCCTTGAATCTATCAGAGACCGAGCATCATCCGCACGATCGGCTCGAGGCCGCGACCGAGCGCCCGGGTGTTTTCCGCATCGAGATGAACGCCATCGAGCGGCGTGGTCACAGCGACCGTATTAGCGTCGAAGAAGCCGCATCCGAGTTCGTCCGCCAGATCGCTATAGAGCGTCGGCAGCTTGCTCGATTCCTTGACTGCGCCGAGAAAGCTGGCCGCAAAAGCGGCATTGGCAGTCTCAGTGATTGCCGGCGGGGCGACGATGAGGATATCGGGCACCTCGTAGTCGAACCCCCAGGCATGATTGCGCACCAGCTGGACCAGGCGACTAATGCCCTGCAGAGCGGCAAAGGCCGAACCGGCAACGACGGGCTTCATGTCGTTGGTGCCGAGCATGATGATGACGAGATCAAGGGGATTGTGGGTCTGCAGGATCGTCGGCAGTATCCTCGCACCGTTGCGGTCGCAATCGGCGAGATGATCGTCGAAAGCGGTCGTGCGGCCGTTCAATCCTTCCGGGATCACGCGCACCTGGTTGCCGAGCGCCTTTTGCAGCACGCTCGGCCACCGATCTTCATAGGCATGACGGCCGACCGTTTCGGCACTGTAGCCCCATGTCAGCGAGTCGCCGTAACACAGAACAGTCTTGGTCATCCATGCCTCCGTGTCACAACAAGGCTCAGACGAGCATCCCCATCGGATTTTCGATGTAGCCCTTGAAGGCTGCCAGGAGCTCGGCACCGAGCGCACCGTCGACGGCGCGGTGGTCGGTCGACAGCGTGACGGTCATCACGTTGGCAATCACCATTTCGCCCTTCTTGACGATGACGCGCTGCTCGCCCGCGCCGACGGCCAGGATGGTCGCGTGCGGCGGGTTGACGACGGCGGCGAAGTTCTTGACACCCATCATGCCCATGTTGGACACGGCGGTCGTGCCGCCCTGATACTCCTCGGGCTTCAGCTTGCGCTCCTTGGCGCGCTTGCCGTAGTCCTTCATCTCGTTGGAGATGGTGGAGAGCGTCTTCTGCTCGGCGCTGCGGATGATCGGGGTGATCAAGCCGCCCGGAATGGAGACGGCAACGCCGACATCGGCATGCTTGTGCTTGACCATGGCGCTGTCGGTCCAGGAAACGTTGGCATCCGGAACGTCGCGCAGCGCCAGCGCCAGGGCCTTGATGACCATGTCGTTGACCGAGAGCTTGTAGGCCGGCACGCCATCCTTCGACTTCGGAGCGGAATCGTTGAGCTGCGTGCGGAGAGCCAGCAGAGCATCGAGTTCGCAATCGACCGAAACGTAGAAGTGCGGGATCGTCTGCTTGGATTCCTGCAGGCGCTTTGCAATCGTCTTGCGCATGCCGTCGTGCGGGACGAGCTCGTAGGAACCCTGCTCGAACAGCTTGAGCATGGCGTCGTCGGACATGCCCTTCGCAGCGGCCGGAGCAGCGGCTGCTGCCGGCTGTGCGGCCGGCGTCGCTGCAGGAGCAGCCTTGGCGGTGCCGCCGGAAACGGCAGCTTCGATATCCTTCTTGACCACGCGGCCATGCGGGCCGGTGCCGGAAACCGCAGTCACATCGATGCCGGCTTCCTTGGCAAGACGGCGTGCGAGCGGAGACGCGAAGGTGCGATGACCATCGTTTGCAGTCGGAGCCGATGCGACGGGTGCAGGTGCAGCCGCAGGAGCCGAAACGCTTGCCGGAGCCGGAGCTGCCGCAGGTGCGGCTTCCGCCTTCGGAGCTTCCTTGGCTGCCGGAGCAGCAGCGGCACCAGCGCCGGATGCTGCAGCCGCGACATCCTCGCCATCGGCAGCGATCACGGCGATCAGGGCATTGACCTTCACGCCTTCGGTGCCGGCAGGAACGACGATCTTGGCGACCGTGCCCTCATCGACAGCCTCGACTTCCATCGTTGCCTTGTCAGTCTCGATCTCGGCGATGACATCGCCGGACTTGATCTTGTCGCCTTCCTTGACCAGCCACTTGGCGAGGTTGCCCTCTTCCATGGTCGGCGAGAGGGCAGGCATGGTGATGTTGATAGGCATCGATGAGCCCTCCCCTTACTTGTAGCAAACGGCCTTCACCGCATCGACCACTTCGGCGACGCTCGGAAGCGCCAGCTTTTCGAGGTTGGCGGCGTATGGCATGGGTACGTCCTTGCCAGCGATCGTCAGGATCGGCGCATCGAGATAATCGAAGGCCTGCTGCATGACGCGGGTGGCGATTTCCGTGCCGACGGAGGACTGCGGGTAGCCTTCCTCGACGGTGACCAGGCGGCCGGTCTTCTTGACCGATTCGATGATCGTCGGAAGATCCATCGGGCGGATGGTGCGCAGGTCGATGAGTTCGACATCGATGCCCTGGGCTTCCAGCTCGGCGACGGCCTTCGTGGCATAGGTCATGCCGATGCCGAAAGAGACGACCGTCACGTCCTTGCCAGGACGATGAATGCGGGCCTTACCGATCGGCAGAACGAAGTTATCGAGCTTCGGCACATCGAAATGCTGACCGTAGAGGATTTCGTTCTCAAGGAAAATGACCGGGTTCGGATCGCGGATCGCAGCCTTGAGCAGGCCCTTGGCGTCGGCTGCCGTGTAGGGCATGACAACCTTGAGGCCCGGAATGTGGCTATACCAGGCGGCATAGTCCTGGCTGTGCTGAGCGCCGACGCGGGCAGCAGCACCGTTCGGGCCGCGGAAGACGATCGGAGCGCCCATCTGGCCACCGGACATGTACAGCGTCTTGGCGGCGGAATTGATGATCTGGTCGATCGCCTGCATGGCGAAGTTGAAGGTCATGAACTCGACAATCGGGCGGAGGCCGGCCATAGCGGCGCCGACGCCGATACCGGCAAAGCCGTGCTCGGTGATCGGGGTATCGATCACGCGGCGGGCGCCGAACTCCTGCAGCAGGCCCTGGGTCACCTTGTAGGCACCCTGATATTCGGCAACTTCTTCACCCATGACGAAGACGTCTGGGTTGGCGCGCATTTCTTCGGCCATCGCATCGCGCAGCGCTTCACGCACTGTCATCGACACCATTTCCGTGCCGGCCGGAATTTCCGGATCAGCCGCAGCGGCAACCTTCGGCTGGGCCGGGACCGGCGCAGCGGCCGGCGCCGGAGCGGCGGCAGGCGCCTCGGTCTTTGCCGGCTCGGCAGCAGGTGCAGCCTTTGCGGACGAAATGGCGTCTGCGGATTCACCGTCCTGCAAGAGGATGGCGATCTTGGTGTTGACCTTGACGCCTTCGGTGCCGGCGTCGATCAGCAGCTTGCCGATCGTGCCTTCGTCGACGGCTTCCACTTCCATGGTGGCCTTGTCGGTTTCGATTTCGGCAATGACGTCACCGGAAACGACCTTGTCGCCTTCCTTCTTGAGCCATTTCGAAAGGGTACCCTCTTCCATAGTCGGAGAAAGGGCGGGCATGAGAATGTCGATGGGCATAGTGTCCCTCCCCGATTTAGAGCAGAATGTCGGTGTAGAGCTCGGATGCATCCGGCTCCGGATCGTTCTGGGCGAAATCGGCGCTGTCTGCGACGATGTCGCGGACATCCTTGTCGATATCCTTCAGATCGTCCTCGGTCGCCCAGCCCTTTTCGAGCAAGCGAATACGGACCTGCTCGATCGGATCGTGCTCGGAGCGCATCTTCTGCACTTCATCCTTGGAACGGTACTTCGCCGGGTCGGACATGGAGTGACCGCGGTAGCGGTAAGTCAGCATTTCCAGGATGATCGGGCCCTTGCCGGAGCGGCAATGCGCAACGGCTTCGTCAGCCGCAGCCTTGACGGCGCGAACGTCCATACCATCGACCTGAATACCGGGAATGCCGAAGGAGGCGCCACGCTTGGAGAAATCGGCCTGGGCGGTGGCGCGAGCTGTCGAGGTGCCCATGGCGTAGCGGTTGTTTTCGATCACGAAGATCACGGGCAGCTTCCAGAGCTGCGCCATGTTGAAGCTTTCGTAGACCTGGCCCTGGTTGGCGGCACCATCGCCGAAATAGGCAACGCTGACATTGTCATTGCCGCGATACCAGTTGGCAAAGCCAAGACCGGTGCCGAGCGAAACCTGGGCGCCGACGATGCCATGACCGCCGTAGAAGTTCTTTTCCTTGGAGAACATGTGCATGGAGCCGCCCTTCCCTCGGGAATAGCCGCCCTGGCGTCCGGTGAGCTCGGCCATGACGCCGCGCGCGCTCATGCCGGTCGCCAGCATATGGCCATGGTCGCGATAGCCGGTAATGACCTGGTCGCCATCCTTCAGCGCCAGCTGCATGCCGACGACGACTGCTTCCTGACCGATGTAAAGGTGACAGAAGCCGCCGATGAAGCCCATGCCGTAAAGCTGGCCGGCCTTCTCTTCGAAGCGGCGGATCAGGAGCATCTCACGATAAGCCTTGAGCTCCGCATCACGATCGAAATCTGCGATCGGGCCGCCATTGGTTTCCTTGGCAGGCCTTGATGCTGTTTTACGGCTGGAAACGGTCGCGTTCTTTCGCGGCGCCATTCAACCCTCCCTGTGTGAGTAGCCTCGTTTTTTGGTGAGGCGTAACATAGGGAAGATTGTCCGCCACAGCAATGCTATAATTGCATGGCTCATATTCACCGCAAGTTATTGATATAACTCACAAAAATGCAATTAACCGAAATTCGGTTAATTGTGGCTATTTATTGAAGATGACGATCTCGTTCGCCTTGGAATAGGTCAACTGGTAGCGCGCATATTGATCGAGCATATCCTTATCCAGAGAGCCGTCGCTTAACAGCGCGACCTCCTTTTCAAGGTGCTCGCGCCTGGCGACAAGATCAGCCAGCTCCTTGGCACGGTCGACGCGGCGCTGCTCGAAAACCTCAGTCGCCTTCAGGCCGTAATCGCCATGAATGCAATGATAACCGAAGTAGCTCACAAAAGCGATGGTGATGGCGGGAAGGATGAGACGGCCGAACCTTCTCTTCTTATGATACTTTGTCCACATACTCGCTCGTCACGCTCTGGCTTTGCGCGATCTCCTCAAAGCCCGTTCGGCCCAAACAAGATCACATGAAATCAAATACCTGCAGCCAAGATAACCGGCAGAGATTAACTGTCCGTTGACTCTAACTGTCAGGACCAACAAAAAACCGCGCCCGAAGGCGCGGTTCGATCCTAGCAAACAATCTGGCCGCAGACCCGTGCGGATCCAAGGCTTCGGATATCAGCCACGAAGAATGGAGCGGCCGGCATATTTTGCCTGCGGGCCGAGCGCTTCCTCGATACGGATGAGCTGGTTGTACTTGGCAAGACGGTCCGAACGCGACAGCGAGCCGGTCTTGATCTGGCCGCAGTTGGTGGCGACAGCGAGATCGGCGATCGTGGAATCTTCCGTTTCGCCGGAGCGGTGCGACATGACGGCGGTGTAGTTCGCCTTGTGCGCAGTTTCCACGGCGTCTAGGGTCTCGGTCAGCGAGCCGATCTGGTTGACCTTGACGAGGATCGAGTTGGCTACACCCATGCCGATGCCATCACGCAGGCGGGCAGAGTTGGTGACGAACAGGTCGTCGCCGACGAGCTGGGTCTTCTTGCCGATGAGGTCGGTCAGCGTCTTCCAGCCTTCCCAATCGTCTTCAGCCATGCCGTCTTCGATCGAAACGATCGGGTACTTGGCTGCGAGTTCTGCGAGGTATTCAGCCATGGCGCCGGATTCCAGCGTGCGGCCTTCGCCCTCGAGAACATACTTGCCGTCCTTGAAGAATTCGGTCGAGGCGCAATCGAGACCGAGAGCGATTTCTTCGCCCGGCTTGTAGCCGGCCTTCTCGATCGACTTCATGATGAAGTCGAGAGCTGCCGGGGCGCTGGAAAGGCCCGGTGCGAAACCACCTTCGTCACCGACGTTGGTGTTGTGGCCCTGCGATGCCAGTTCCTTCTTCAGAACGTGGAAAACTTCCGAACCCATGCGGACGGCTTCGCGGATCGAGTCAGCGCCGATCGGCAGGATCATGAATTCCTGGAAGTCGATCGGGTTGTCGGCATGGGCGCCACCGTTGATGATGTTCATCATCGGGACTGGCAGCAGGCGGGCGTGAGCGCCGCCGACATAACGGTAGAGCGGCAGGTTGGCGCTCTGGGCAGCAGCCTTGGCAACGGCGAGCGAGACGCCGAGGATGGCATTGGCGCCGAGGCGCGACTTGTTCGGCGTGCCGTCGAGCTCGATCATGATGTTGTCGAGCTGGATCTGGTTTTCGGCATCCATGCCGCCGATCGCGTCGAAGATTTCCGAATTGACGGCTTCGACGGCCTTCTCGACACCCTTGCCATGGTAGCGCTTGCCGCCATCGCGAAGCTCGACAGCTTCATGCGCGCCGGTCGACGCACCCGACGGAACCGCCGCGCGGCCCATGCTGCCATCTTCGAGGTAGACATCGACTTCGACAGTCGGATTGCCACGGCTGTCGAGAATCTCGCGGGCGATAATGTCGGTGATTGCGGTCATGATAGCTCCCTGCTCGCTGGTTTATAAATCGATTTAAATCGTCTTAATCGAAGGCGCGGAAATTTCAATGGCGATCCGCGCCGCGATTTGGCACTCCTGCAGGCCCGTAACGCAAGTTCATGTCAGCCTGTTGAATGCCGGCTACGTTTCAGGCCTTGGCGATGGCGTCGAAGGCCAGCAGCTTCTCCAGAAGCCGCGGCATATCCTTCAGATAGACCATGTTCGGGCCATCGGATGGTGCATTGTCCGGATCCTCATGCGTCTCGACAAAAACGCCTGCGACACCGACGGCAACGGCGGCGCGCGCCAGCGTCTCGACGAACCGGCGATCGCCGCCGGTCGAACCGCCCTGTCCGCCTGGCTGCTGCACGGAATGGGTCGCGTCGAAGATGACGGGCGCGCCCATCGCCGCCATGATCGGCAGCGAGCGCATGTCGGAAACAAGCGTATTGTAGCCAAAGGAGGCGCCGCGCTCGCAAAGAAGAATATTCGGATTGCCGCTTTCGTTCAGCTTGGCAAGCACGTTCTTCATATCCCATGGCGCCAGGAACTGGCCCTTCTTGACGTTGACCACGCGGCCGGTCTTGGCAGCGGCAACCAAAAGGTCCGTCTGGCGCGACAGGAAAGCTGGGATCTGCAGGATATCGACCGTCTTGGAAACGATGGCGCACTGCTCTTCCGTGTGGATGTCGGTCAGGACCGGGAAGCCATATTCCTTCTTCAGGTCTTCAAAAACCTCCAGCGCCTTTTCCAGCCCGATGCCGCGCTTGCCAGACAGCGATGTGCGGTTCGCCTTGTCGAAGGAGGACTTGTAGACGAGGCCGATGCCCAGCTTGCCGCAAAGTTCCTTCAAAACGCCGGCAACCATGAAAGCATGGTCGCGGCTTTCCATCTGGCAGGGACCGGCGATCAGCGACAGCTTTGCAGTATTGGAAAAAAGGACCTTGGAGGCACCCTCGCCGACGGTGACTTCGGAATTTGTGCTCATTTTATCTCCTCAAAGGCGAACAATGCGCCCTGACCGGGCGCCAACCTCGCCAATAGACGATTGTTCTTACGCGTATAGGTGACGCCGTTAGCAGTGAAATGCGACGATGTCACGGAAAGATCGCGCGTTTTGAAAAGGATTGCCCGCGCCCTGAGCCCCGGATCATTCGTGCGAACAGGCAGATCATAGAATGCCTCCATTCCTTCCGGCGTCAAAATCTCCAGATCGGCATTGGCAGTCCTGATTGTCAGGCCAAAGGAATGCTCCATAATGCGTGGGGCGCCGACAACCTCTTCGAAGAAACCGCGATAGACCGCCGGCTTCGGCGCGCAAAGCGCTACCCGCGCGATACCAGTCACGCCGTTCTCGTGACGCTCGAGCGCGCTGCGATCAGCCGGCAGCGGATTGATGCGCTGACAGCAGAAAGCGAGAAAATCCGGCGCGCGCAGATCGGCGGCAAAGGCAAGACGAAAGCCTGCCGTGGTTTCGGTTCCATCCGGCATCTTCATCGGACGGGAGAAATCCAGCATTCGCCCCGCCGAAATCGCCGCCGCGTTGAAACGCTTGTCATCCGCCACCGCATCATCCGTACCGAATACCACGGCCGAGAAGCCATCATCCCCCACCCGGAAACGATAAGCCTGATCGCGCGCGACGAAAACATTGCCATCCACGATGCTCTTCTCGCATTGCTCCGGAGATGCGACGCCCAGAGGTTCGAGATAGGTTTTATCGGCAAGGAAGACGCAGGCATTCTGAGTGCCAAAGGGATGGCGCGCATCTGGAGCCACCGTGAAACCGAGCTTGCCGAGGCGTTCGCGCGCCAGAGCGATATTGACGGTCGGCAGCACGAGATGATCCAGCGGATGCGGAGACGAAATCATGGCTTCTCCTGTTTGCTTGCGGAAGCAGATTTGCGCCCATCCCCCAAGCAATTCAAGATGGAAGGACGGAACATCCCGAAGCACACGACATGGATTGAAGGCGATCTCGCAAACGTGATTGCTGATTCTCTCCCATAGCCGGCTTATGCAGTAGTGTGGCACTTTGATCCAAATGCTGGGCGCACGGACTGAACGACAAGGCCCTGGAAGCGAACAGAGCGGCATTTCTCATATTTTTCTATGGGTTAACGCAGATATGGCGCCTCGATGTTCCGATCCGATCTATTCGCAAATGGTAATTATTTAACTGACCCCACAAGGCTTTACCGAAATTTAAGCACTTGCGGAACACATATGGAACATATAGTGTCCGTTCTGGATTTGTTTCACGGCTTTTCTTGATTCTGGGGTTCCAAGACGATGTTGACGCGCAAGCAGCAGGAACTGCTTCTCTTCATTCACGAACGCATGAAGGAATCCGGTGTTCCGCCATCCTTCGACGAGATGAAGGATGCACTGGATCTGGCATCCAAATCCGGCATTCACCGCCTGATCACGGCGCTAGAGGAGCGAGGTTTCATCCGCCGACTGCCGAACCGGGCCAGAGCGCTCGAAGTCATCAAGCTTCCCGACGCCTATAATCCGAGCCTGCAACAGCGCCGCGGTTTTTCGCCCAGCGTCATCGAGGGCAGCCTCGGCAAGCCACAGCCCGTTGCCCCGCCTGCTCCGTCGAAAGTGGCAAATGACGATCACAACGGCTCGGCGTCCGTACCTGTGATGGGCCGCATCGCCGCCGGCGTTCCGATCTCGGCCATCCAGAACAATACGCACGACATTACAGTTCCCGCCGACATGCTCGGCTCCGGCGAACATTATGCGCTTGAAGTTCGAGGAGATTCGATGATCGACGCCGGAATTTTCGACGGCGATACGGTCATTATCCGCAATTCGACCACGGCCAATCCCGGCGATATCGTCGTTGCACTCGTCGACGATGAAGAAGCTACCTTGAAGCGCTTCCGTCGCAAGGGTGCCTCCATCGCGCTGGAAGCCGCGAACCCAGCCTATGAAACCCGCATCTTCGGGCCGGATCGCGTCAAGGTTCAGGGCAAGCTCGTCGGCCTTATTCGTCGCTATCACTGACCGGTGAATTGTCCAGGACTGGTGGTGCCTTCGCAATTGGCGCGTCAAATTTGCCGGTGCGCCAATCATAGGTTCGATGCCTGGTCCATGGGCGCTGCGGGTTGTTGAATGCGGCTGATATAATAGGCTTGTCTGAGGTAAGCACCATTTCGATGGAGCCGGTTTTACGCAATGTCGCACCGGTTATGAGCGTTGCTCCGGAACGGCAATGGTCCAGCCGCAGCCGGATTGGCGTCACGATAATATTCCCGGTGTCGCAAGCCGCGGGCAGATAGGCTGCGTTCTCGATGGTGACCAATATCGCGCCGTTTTCGAGCATGGCGAGACACCATGCTCCCTTCTGACAGGCAAAGCTGCCTTGCATGGTGCGGTCCAAAGCTTCTTCCATTGCGATGCGGACTGCCTTCTGCTCCTCGTTATTTAGTCGCTTATGCCGATCCGTCTTGCTGATCTGCGGAAGCCGGCTATCGGTCGGAAGCATGGTCGGCGGTTGATGTTCGGCTGCGACCAGTGCTTTTTGCCATTGCTCGAAGATGAAGGCCTGCGGTCTCTCGCGATTGGTGGCGAGGATATCGTCCTGGCGCAAGGCAACGAGAATGCCATCTTCCGAGATCATCAGATCCGGCTTCGGCACACCAGAGCCGAACGCGGCCACACCGACAGATGACAGCAGCAGCAACAGGCCCAGATGGCGAAGCCGGGTCCGCAGCATGCTCATGATCAGGAAGCCAGCGATGAAAGTCGGCATCAGCCAGCCGGGCTGGCGGCCAAAGGTAATGTCACCTCCCCACCCAGCCACCGTTTTTGCAATAGCGATCACAAGCTCCAGTCCCTCACCGGTGACTTTCCAGAACGGTCCATCGATTCCGAAAGGCATCAGCAGCATCGCCATCATACCGAAGGGCATGACGATGAAAGAGACGACGGGCATGGCCGCAAGGTTGGCAGCAAGTCCATATGTCGCCAACCGGTGAAAATGCTCGATCGAGAAAATGGCCGTCGACGCACCGCCGATGAACGAGGTCGACATCACACCTCCAAAGAAGCGCGTGACGAACAGTAGCGGACTTAACAGACGGATGCGCGGCAGGATGTTTTCGCGATGCCGCCGTCGTTTCCAGAGCGAATAGCCTGATACCAGCGCCAGCGTAGCGGCGTAAGACATCTGGAAACTCGGACCGAGTACCTGAGACGGTGACAAGACTAGGATGACGATGGCTGAGAGCGCCACATTGCGCAAGCTGATGGATGGCCTGTCGAAAAGTACGGCCACCAGCATGATCGCCATCATGATGAAGGCGCGTTCGGCGGAGACGCCGAATCCGGAAATGAGGTAATAGGCCGTTACCGTTAGAAGCGCGCCGAAGGCTGCGAACTTCTTCGTCGGCCAAGCCTGGACGACACCGGGAAACAGGCTGAACAAATAGCGCAGACCGACATAGAAGATGCCAGCCGACAACGCCATGTTGAGACCGGAAATTGCGATGATGTGGGTCAGGCCGGCAATTCTCAGAGCCTCGGTCGTATCCTTCGAGATCGCACGTCTCTCATCGGTGACAAGCGCTGCTGCAAAGGCGCCGGTATCTCCGGGCAAGGTTTGCCTGATGCGGTCGCCTATGCTGTTGCGCAGGCCAGCGAGCCAGATATCGGCCGCATCCAGTAACGAGCCGGCAGCATTGTCACCGGATGGCGATAATAATTCCGGCGTTCCGTAGGCAAAGCCATTCGCGCCGATGCCGTTGAAATAAGAGCTGAAGGCAAAATCGTTGAGACCCGTCAATGCCGGTCCGGCCGGAGGCGTCAGGCGCGCCCGGCCCCGGACCCGATCTCCCAGATCGAACGGCTCCGCCTGCTTGCGCACGAAGACCGTAACCCGCTGCGGCGCGCGGCGGATAGAGGGTTTTTCCGTTGCCTCGACGCGGACGACATAGCGCCAGCGCCCATTGTCATAGGATTCCCGTCGCTCGATCTGCCCGGTCACAGTCGTCGTCACGGCCGAGTCGAGCATGACAGTGGAAACCCGCCAACTTTCCCACTGCGCGAGCGCCATACCCAGGCAGATGAGCATACCGGCGAAAAGCGTGTGATGAAGCAGCCTGCCCGCATCGCGCTTTAGCAAAAAGCCCAAAGCAAACAGAACGAGGCCTGCGAGAAACGCCTGCGGAGGCGGATCGACTTGCGCCTCGAACCAGATAATCGCACCCAAACCCATATAGATCGGCGCGAAAAGAACAGCACGGCCATGGGCCGCCTCCTCCGCAATCAAACCGAGAACAGCGGTTCCAAGACGCTTCGGGACACGCAGGAAACGCGACGTCAGCGGCGCCTGATCCTGTGTTCGTTCCCATTGTCGCGCTTTGGCGCGAAGGGTAATCGTGGCGGAAAAGGCGTGAGGTTGCGGAGACGCGGTGACGTCCCTGCTCTCTTCCTGCTGGTCGGATGCCTCGAAATTAGGCACTCGCTGACTGCCCCCGCGCCAAATTACAGCTTCTGCGCGATTTGTGCCGTCACCACATAGTGAATTCAACTGAAATCGGCGGGAACAAAGCTCAATTGGACCGGTTTCCCGACGTAGCATACAAAAAGACGCTTCTGCAGTGCCCAAAAGTTGATACTGCATTGCACAATTCAGCGTTAGGATAACTTGGCATTAGGCTCTGGATCATATAGCTAGTCGGTAGTCGCTTAACCTTTTGGCGCTTTTTATGGCGTCAATCCCGCCAAATCTTGGAGGATCAGCATGACGGAACAAAGCGCGAAACTAACTTGGGGTGAAAAGACGGTGGACCTGCCGGTCAAGACCGGAACCATCGGCCCGAGTGTCATTGATATTGGTGCCCTTTATAAGAACACCTCCACTTTCACTTACGATCCTGGTTTCACCTCCACCGCATCGTGCGAGTCGAGCATCACCTATATCGATGGCGACGAAGGCGTTCTGCTGCACCGCGGCTATCCGATCGATCAGCTGGCCGAACACGGCGATTTCCTCGAAGTCTGCTACCTCCTTCTCTACGGCGAACTGCCGACGGCAGCGCAGAAGAAGGACTTCGACTATCGCGTGACCCACCACACGATGGTGCATGAGCAGATGTCGCGCTTCTTCACCGGCTTCCGCCGCGACGCGCATCCGATGGCCGTCATGTGCGGCTGTGTCGGCGCGCTCTCCGCCTTCTATCACGACTCGACCGACATCACCGATCCGCACCAGCGCATGGTCGCAAGCCTGCGCATGATCGCCAAGATGCCGACGCTTGCCGCCATGGCCTATAAGTACCATATCGGCCAGCCCTTCGTTTATCCGAAGAATGACCTCGACTATGCGTCGAACTTCCTGCGCATGTGCTTTGCCGTTCCGTGCGAAGAATATGTCGTCAACCCGGTGCTTGCCCGCGCCATGGACCGCATCTTCATCCTGCATGCAGATCACGAGCAGAACGCCTCGACTTCGACGGTTCGCCTGGCTGGTTCTTCCGGTGCCAATCCGTTTGCCTGTATCGCAGCAGGCATCGCCTGCCTCTGGGGACCAGCTCACGGCGGCGCCAACGAAGCGGCTCTGAACATGCTGAACGAAATCGGCACGGTCGACCGCATTCCGGAATTCATCGCCCGCGCCAAGGACAAGAACGACCCGTTCCGCCTGATGGGCTTCGGCCACCGCGTCTACAAGAATTACGACCCGCGCGCCAAGATCATGCAGAAGACCGCGCACGAGGTCCTCGGCGAGCTCGGCATCAAGGACGATCCGCTGCTCGACATCGCGATCGAACTGGAGCGCATTGCTCTGACGGACGAATATTTCATCGAGAAGAAGCTGTACCCGAACGTCGACTTCTATTCCGGCATCACGCTGAAGGCTCTCGGCTTCCCCACCACCATGTTCACCGTTCTCTTCGCTCTTGCCCGCACAGTTGGCTGGATCGCTCAGTGGAACGAAATGATCGAAGATCCGCATCAGCGCATCGGTCGTCCGCGCCAGCTCTACACCGGTGCTCCGCTGCGCGAATATGTGCCTGTTTCCAAGCGCTAAGCTTCGGTATTGAAACAAAAAAACCGGTCAGAGATGACCGGTTTTTTTATGGGCTAGAACATCCAGAACAATCTGTGCCGCCTTATCGCCGGGCGGCTCCTCGGTCTGCATTCGCTCCCAGACCAGATCGTAGCCCGCAAGCATCGCCGCACGCTCCAGTGTATCGCTCGACAACCGCTCAATATAACGGGCCAGCATACCCGGCCGCAGAACATCATTGATGAGTTCCGGAAGGACGGCATAGTCGGCGATGAGGTTCGGCAAGGCGGCCGTCCAGATCTTGATCCGCGACAGCACGAATTTCGCCAGCCATTCGGTCTTATAGGTCGAAACCACCGGAACCCCGGCTAGGCCCAATTCCAGGATCACGGTTCCGGAGGCGGCCATGGCAGCATCGGCCTCAGCAAAGGCGCTCCACTTGGCATCCTGCCCAACAAATATATCCGGCTGGACCTGCCAATTTTCCGTCAGCGAGCGAACCAGCGCCTCCTGCTTCGGCACTGTCGGCAGCAGAAAACGAAGATTATTATTTCTCCGGCTAAGTTCTTCGATAGCCTGCTCAAAAACCGGGAGTAGCTGCCGAATCTCAGATGCACGCGATCCAGGCAGAAGCAGGATCGTCTTTTGGGCATCGGGGGCCGCCAGACCGCGCAAGGCGCGCTGACGGCGAGTTTCCAGCAGATTAGCATCGACCGTCAGGCGGTGGCCGACATACGTAGTTGCCGGACCGCCCAGGCGCTCCATGGCAGCAGGCTCGAACGGCAATACGGCCAGTACATGGTCGACGTAAGCGAGCATCTTCTGCGCGCGATATTCCTTCCATGCCCAGACGCTGGGGCAGACGTAATCGATGATTGGCAGGTCGGGCAGCGCCTTGCGCACACGCTTGGCAACGCGATGAGTGAAATCGGGGCTATCGATGATCAGAAGCACATCGGGCTTTGCGGCAACGATCGCATCTGCCGTCTGTCGGATGCGGGCCAGTAACTTTGGCAGCCGCTTGATGACTTGAATGAAGCCCATGATCGAGAGCTCGGAGTAATCGAAGAGCGAGCGCAGACCTTGCGCCTCCAGCGCCTCGCCACCGACGCCCACCAGCTCGATCGCACCACCGTGACGCCGCTTCAGGGCCGCGACGAGATCGCCACCCAAGAGATCGCCGGAGACTTCTCCGGCAACGACGGCAAGCTTCAAAGGCGCGGCGCTCACATGAAGCCCTCGGCGATGAGGCCGCGATCGATGCCGCAGACGAAAATGCCGGCCTCGTCGGCAGCGCCAATTACCGCTTGCCGGTCGAGGATCAGCGCTCTACCGGCTTCGACCGCGACGCCGGCCAGTCCAGCCTTCTTGGCGTTCGATACCGTAGACACGCCGATCGACGGCAGATCAGCCCTGACATCCTGTTGCGGCTTGCAGAGCTTGACGAGCACGCCGCGCCGGCGCTTGGATATGCGTCCTGCCGCGCGCAGTTCGGCAACTCGCTCGATCATCTTGTCAGTACCCTCGGCGCCCTCGAGCGCGACAACGCGGCCTCCGACGCTGACAGCGCCCTGTCCAACATCCAAAAGCCCCAGCGCATCGGCGGCCCTTGCGCCCTGGGCAATATCGCGCAGATCCTCTTTCGCCGGTGAGAATTTTCCAAGCGGCCCGGTCGTCGCCAAAAGATCCGGCGCAATTTCATGCGCACCCACGACGCGAACGCCGCCGGCCTCGATCAGTCGTATGACCATCTGCAGAACGGCATTGTCCCCTCCCGAAAGAAGAGTGCGGATGGTGGAGGGTAATTCCTTGATGACGCGCCAGGTCGGATGCACCTGACGCCACGAAGGACGTCGTGCAACACCGCCCGACATGACAACACGATCGACACCGTGTCGGCGGAACATTGCCTCGAGACCGGCAAAATTGCCGACGCCAAGATTGGCATGATCGAAGGCAGACCAGTCGCGGTCCGCTTCGTCAGTCAAAGCAATAATGACAGGATTCTCTCCGGCTTGGCGGGCGGCATCGGCGACGTAAACCGGCAAAAGCCCACTGCCAGCGATGATCGCCAGTCTGCCCTTGGCGTTTTCGCTGGCCGAAACCACCCTCAGCTCTTGCCGCGATTCGGCGATGAAAGCGCACGGTCGCTTTCGGCAGCAATGAAATCGAGAATTTCCATCACTTCCTTGCAATCGGCATATTCCTCGCGGATAGCCGCTGCATTGTCGCGGATGGATCCTTCGCCTTCGAAGATGCTCTTGTAGGCGCGGCGAACGCGGTGAATGACGGCGCGATCTATCCCTGCGCGGCTCATCCCAACGACATTCAATCCTGACAACACGCCAGGATTGCCGTTCAACATGCCATAAGGGATGACATCGTAGCTGGCTGCCGTAAGCCCCCCAATGAAGGCTTGCCTGCCAATACGCGTGAACTGATGCACAGCGCAACCACCGCCGAGGATTGCACGGTCTTCAATGGTGACGTGTCCCGCCAGCATCACATTGTTCGACATGATGACATTGTTACCGACACGGCAATCATGTGCGACATGCGAATTGGCGAGAAAGAGGTTGTTGTTGCCGACGATCGTCTTGCCGCCGTAATCGGCCGTACCGGTGTTGATCGTCACGCCTTCGCGGATCGTGCAGTTCTCGCCGACATCAAGCGTCGTCTCTTCGCCGTGATGGTGAACGCTCTGCGGATCACCGCCCACAACGGCCATCGGAAAGATCTTCGTTCCCTTACCGATCGTCGTGCGGCCAGTCACGACTGCATTATTGAGCAACTGAATATCGTCGTGCAGAACGACTTTGGGACCGACATAGCAGAGCGGGCCGACAACAACATTCTCGCCGACGACCGCGCCGTCCTCGACAACCGCCAGCTTATGAATGCGGGCGCTCTTTGCGATGCTGCTCATGCCTGTTCCTGATCCTTCCGTACGATCATCGCACCGATATCAGCCTCGGCCACCAGAGAACCGTCGACCTTGGCATCGCAATGGAACTTCCAGATGGTGCCACGCTGCTTCTGCTTGACGACGTGGAACTCGACGCGGTCGCCCGGAACAACCGGCCTACGGAAGCGGGCGTTGTCGATCGTCATGAAGTAGACGAGGTTGCCGCCGATGCCATCCTTACGGGCGCAGATCGCTCCCGCAGTCTGCGCCATACCCTCGATGAGCAATACGCCCGGCATGATCGGCGATTCCGGAAAATGTCCGGTGAACTGCGGCTCGTTCGCTGTCACGTTCTTGATGCCGATCGCGGAATTATCGCTGTCAATCTCAATGATCTTGTCGACCATCAAGAAGGGATAGCGATGCGGCAAAAGCTTCATAATTTCCAGAACGTCAGCCGACGACAACGACGCCTTGGCTTCCTCAGTCATGCTCCGCACTCCCGTCTTTCTTGTCTCTGGCTCCTGACCGCTTCGCGATCTCCGCCGATTCCCTTAGAAAATCCCAAAGCGGCCGCGCCGGAAGGCCCGCATAACGCTCGCCCGCCGGGATGCTGTTCATCACACCGCTCTTGGCGCCGATCTGCACGCCGTCGCCGATGTGGATATGCCCGTTGAGACCCGCCTGGCCGCCGATCTGCACGCCATCGCCGATCACCGTGCTGCCGGCGATACCGACCTGACTGACGATAGCGCAGTGACGGCCAATGCGGACGTTATGTCCGATCTGGACCTGATTGTCGATCTTCGTGCCTTCGCCGATCACGGTATCATCCATGGTGCCGCGATCGATCGTGGTATTGGCGCCGATCTCGACATTGTCCTGGATGATGACGCGGCCGATCTGCACGATCTTGACCATACCACGCGGTCCCGGCGCATAGCCAAAACCGTCCTGACCGATGCGCGTGCCATTGTGGACGATGACGCCATTACCGAGATAGGCGCAGAGCACGCTCGCACCGCCGCCGATGCTGCAATTGCGCCCGATTTTGACACCCGGCCCGATGAGAGCGTTAGGGCCGATATAGGTCCCCTCGCCGATCTCTGCACCCGGGCCAATAATTGCACCCGGCTCGATGCCGACATTGGCCTCCAGCTTAGCGGTCGCATCGATCGTCGCGGCGGGCGAAATCGTCGCCGGATTCGCGGTAAACGTAACCGGCCTCATGGCTTGCGGATGCAGCAATGCACCGGCAATGGCGAAATCCGTATGCGGCTTCTTCGACAGAAGTACCGGGATGTGATCGGGGACGAAAGATCTCAGCGCCGGAAGGCAAATGATCGCCGAAGCCTTGCAAGTCTCCAGCTCACCACGATTCTTTCGGGAAAGGATATAACAAATGTCACCTTCGCCTGCCCGGTAGACGGGAGCGATAGATCTGATGACGACCTCCGAAGAGGTCGCGTCAGCCAGTTCCGCCCCAAGATGCTCAGCCAGCTGTTTCAAGCTGACGCCACCATGGGGCGGGAAAAAACCAGTATGTTCCATAAGCACCAGCTCCAGAACGGTGTTCAAGCCCGCAGTTCTGGACTGCCGATATCAGAACTGGTTGGCGATGCCAAACCGGAAATTCTCAGTCTTGTCGTAATCTTCCTTCAAGACCGGCACCGCATAGTCAACGCGGATGACACCGAACGGCGACGACCAGATCAGACCGGCACCCAGCGATGCGCGGATAGAGCTGTCGTTGTGAAGCGTATCGCCGAAGAGATTCGCCTTGTTGCCGTAGAGCGTGCCTGCATCAGCGAAGGCTGCGATACGCAGACCGATATCCTGAGGAACACCCGGCATCGGCATGCTCGCTTCAGCCGAAGCCGTGAAGTAAGTCGTGCCACCAAGCGGATCGCCATGCGACGAACGCGGACCGATACCAGCATTCTCGAAGCCGCGGATTTCACGGCCGCCGAGCGTGAACTGATCGAAGACGTTCAGCTTGCCATTCGTCGGCATCACATAGCCGGCACCCACCGTCAGCGAGCCGATGATATCGGCTTCGTCACTGATCATCTGGTAGTAACGAGCCTTACCGCTCAACTTGTAGAAGTCGGAGTCGCCACCGAGACCCGCAAACTCATGCGTGAACTTGGCGATGATGCCCTCACGCGGGAGGTTCTGATCGTCCAGCGTATTGTAGGTGAAGGTCTGCGAAACCGTCGACTGCACCCACGGACCGTTCTCGACGAGGTTGAGATACGGAGCCGAAAGATTGTTCTGCCAATCGTTCGTGCCGTCATAGGTCAGACGCTTGTAGTTGTAGCGCAGGGTCGTTGCCAGGTTCTCGGTGATCGGCGCAGTGACGCGCAGCGAGAAGCCTTCTTCCGAATAGTCGTAGTAATCGTCGCTCGACGTCTGGTTCTTGAAGATATCGAAACCGGCAGCCAGACGATAACCGAGGAAATAAGGCTCGGTGAACGAGATGTTGTAGGTACGATTGCCTTCCGTGCCGGCGCCTGCAGCGAGACGGATGTACTGACCGCGACCGAGGAAGTTCTTTTCTTCAACCGAGGCTTCGAGAAGCAGGCCGCCATTGTTGCCGACAGCGTAACCGGCGCCGATACCGAAGGAGCCGGTCGGCTGATCTTCGACATTGACGATAACAACGACGCGGTCCGGAGCGCTGCCCTGAGCCGTCGAGATATCGACCTTGGTAAAGTAGCCGAGCGCATCAAGACGACGCTTGGCGCGCGTGATCATTTCCTGGTTGAAAGCATCGCCTTCGTTCAGGTCGAACTCGCGGCGGATGACGTAATCGCGCGTGCGGGTGTTGCCGCGGATTTCGATACGCTCGACATAGGCGCGCTCACCCTGGTCGACGAGATATTCGATGCCGATGGTATGACCAGACAGATCACGGTTGCCGCGCGGCGTGATACGGGCGAACGGATAGCCGGCAGCCGCGACGCGCTTGGAAATGTTCTCGATCGAAGTCTGAATATCCTTGGCGCTGTAGACATCGCCCTTGTGGGTGATGACAAGGCCCTTCAGCTCGTCGGCATTGATACCCTCGACGGTCGAGATGACGTTGATGTCGCCGTAGGTGTAACGTGGGCCTTCATCGACGTTGAAATTCAGCGTGTACTCGTTGCTCTGCTCATTCAGCGTCGCATCGGCACTGACGACGCGGAAGTCGGCATAACCGTGATTGTAGTAGAACTGACGCAGCTGATCCTGATCGCCCTGCAGGCGCTCGGGGCTGTAGACGTCCTTACGCGTCAGGAACGAGAGGAAGTTACTCTTCTTCGTGCCGATGACCGAAGCAAGGCGACCGCTGCCATAAGCCTGGTTGCCAGAGAAATTGATCTTGTCGATCTTGGTACGCTCGCCTTCGTTGATGACGAAGGCCACGTTCAGACGGCCCGGCGCGACCTCGGCGGTCTGCGTCGTCACCTGCACATCATTACGACCGATGGATGCATAGGCATCCTTGATGGTCTTGACGTCAGCCTGAACGGTCGCCTCGTTATACGGGCCTGCAGCGTGCGTCTGCACGACGCCCTGAAGCTTGTCGTCCTTGATCTTGCGGTTGCCGTTGAAGACAACAGCGTTGATGAGCTTGTTTTCGCTGACCGATACGACCAGCGTGCTACCCGAAACGGTAATGTGGACATCGGAGAAATATCCGGTGGCATAGAGCTGCTTCACCGAAGCATCAATGTCACTGGCGGAGAAGCTCTTGCCGGGCTTGATCGTGATATTATCCCGGACGGCCGTCTCGCCGACGCGCCCAGCACCGCGAACGTCAACCCGCTGAATAACAGCTGCCTCAGCGACAGAAGCAGAGGCAAGGGTGATCACACCAGCGCCCGACGCAACAACACCTGCAGACAGCGCTACCGCCGACACTGCGTTCAAAAATTTTGAACCAGCCTTCATTTCACTTCTTACCTTTTTTCAATCGTCCCCAGCCTCGAGCGAACCCGATTCCGGCCACGTGTGTCGTTTTACCCGCTTTTGACATACAAGCAAGGGAGCACGTTAATTTCTGTTTACTTCATTTCAAAGCGTGGCCCATTCGCCACTACGGCTTTGAAACATCGTAAATAAATCGTAATTTTCCTCTCGTCGCCCCACTAGCCTATTCGGGAACTAATATCGTTCCAGGTCGCAAACACCATGAGCGAGAGCACCATCGCAAATCCAATCCGGAAAGCGATATCCTGCGCCCGTGCACCCAGAGGTTTTCCCCTTACGGCTTCAATCGCATAGAACATCAGATGGCCGCCATCAAGTACCGGGACCGGCATCAAATTTAATAACCCTATTGAAACAGAAAGTATGGCGGCGAATTGGAGCACCGCGGCAAAACCCAGGGTTGCCATCTGCCCCGACAGTTGCGCAACCCGAATAGGTCCTCCGAGCTGATCGGCCTTCATGTACCCGCCGATGACGTTGCCGAGATATTCAAAGGTGCCGGAAACGATACTGCCGGTCTGTTTCACCCCTTCGGAAAGCGCCCGCAGCGGCCCATAAGCCTCGTAACGCAGCTTGATCGGCTTCTGTCCGTCGCCGATCCCGATCGTGGCAATCTCCGTCCGAGCGCCGAAGACATCGGTCTCTTCCGACTTTTTCGGCGTCACGGTCACGTCGCGTGTCTGACCGTTGCGTTTCACCGAGAGCGAGATGGGCTTGTCGGCATGAGCTGCAGCATAACGCTGCACTTCGCCGACGGAGCCGATCGCTTTTCCATCCACAGAAAGAATGCGGTCACTGAGTTCCAAGCCTGCCGCCTGGGCCGGGCTGTCAGCACCGATCGACGCAATCAACGGATCAATCGGCGCGATGCCGATGCTGCCGACATCCTTCTTATTGCCGGATGCATCCGTATCCGGCAAAGCTTCGGGCGTCATCGTGAAATCGCGGATCATCCCATTACGCTGAACTGTCAGCACGATGCTCTTGCCAGGGTGCTCGGCGATGTAGCGGCCGATATCGTAATAGGTGGCAACATTATTGCCATCAACGGCAATCAAGCGGTCTCCCGCCTGCACGCCGGCCTTTGCCGCCGGTCCGGCCGACTCCACCGCAGTGACGACCGGATCGACCAGCGCAATTCCGATGCGACCCATTTCCATCTTGTTGCCGAACTGATCCGTGTCCTCCACCAGCTTTGGCACGATTCGGAAATCGCGATTCTGACCGTCGCGGTCGACAGTCAGTACGATAGTACGGCCCGGGCGCAGGCCGACATAGCGCTGCACTTCATCGAAAGTCGTCACTTTGTTGCCATCGACAGCGACCAGGCGGTCGCCTGATTCAATGCCAGCCTCCGCGGCCGCGCCGTCACGCGTCACCATGGCAACGACAGGATCAGCGACCGTGCGGCCGTAGACGCTGAAAAGAACGGCAAAGATCGCAATTGCGAGCAGGAAATTGGCAATCGGGCCTGCTGCCACGGTTGCAGCCCGCTTCCAGAGCTTGGCGCCGGCGAAGGATTGAGCGCGCTCCTCCTCCGTCATCGCCGAGAGCTGATCCACATCGGTCTTGCTGGAGGCATCCTCATCACCGAAGAATCGCACATAACCGCCGAGCGGAATGAGGGAAAGCTTCCAACGGGTGCCGTGCCTGTCGGTAAATCCGGCAATCTCCGGCCCGAAGCCGATCGAAAAAGCCATAATACGGATGCCCGACCAACGGCCCACCAGGTAATGGCCCATTTCGTGCACAAAAACGAGCAGCGACAGCACAAAAACAAACGTAATGACGTTGTTCGTCAAGAAACCGATGAAGCCAGCCGCGCTACCCATGCAACGATCCTGTTCGTGTTAGAGTGGTTCAAGCTTTCACGGAAGCTCCGAACTACTCCATCTTTCTGTTTTCTCGCAATTCCGGACGGAAAACCGCTGAGCGATTTTCCTGGAATTGCTCTGGTATCAGACCCCGAGCAGAACGCCGCCCAATGAAAAGGTCTCGCCGCCCATTGTCAGCGATATTACGATAGCCAACAAAAACGCCGCAAAACAAGCAAAAATTAGTCCATCGACCCGATCCATGACACCGCCATGTCCGGGAATCAGATGGCTGGAGTCTTTCACGCCAAACTTGCGCTTGATAAATGACTCGAATAGGTCACCGATCTGGCTGCAGACCGAAAGTACCAGGGCAAGGACGGGAATCCACAGATCTTCAGCTGAAAAGAAGCTCCAGACGACAGCGGCTCCCGCAACGACGGCTGCGACGGCGCCGCCGATTGCGCCCGACCATGTTTTACCCGGCGATATGCGTGGCGCAAGCTTCGGCCCGCCGATAGCGCGGCCAACGAAATAGGCAAAGATATCGGTCGCCCATACTACGGCAAAGATAAACAGCATCAGCACGAAGCCGCGAAAATCGTCATCGCGAATCTCGGCAAGGGCAATCGCCGTCAGTCCGGAATAGAATATACCGCCCGGCAGCCACCAGCTCTTGCCGCGCGCGGCGACCATGATCGCCGTGACAGCGACGAAGGCAGCAAGAACCTCTATGGAATAGACGGATTCGCTCAACGCGGTCGCGCCGGCGATCAATACGAGCCCAAGCCAGCCGAGCGCGTTTCCCTGAGGATCGCGGCCATGCAGATCTGATATCGTCGACCATTCATAATAGACGAGCAGCCCGATCACGGCAGACAGCAGGCGAAAGCCTGTGCCGCCATACCAGGTAGCAGCAAGAACGACGACAGCGAGAATAATGCCAGAGATAATGCGCAGCTTGAGTTCGCGGCTCATCAGGACCCCACGGCCGCCGCCTGCTTGGCGGAAAGGCCGCCAAAACGCCGGTCGCGAGCAGCATATTTCTCCAGCGCCGAGAAGAAGAGCTCGCGGCTGAAATCAGGCCAATAATCCGGCACGAACATGAATTCCGAATAAGCGGCCTGCCAGAGCAGGAAATTCGAGAGCCGCTCCTCGCCGCTCGTGCGGATGATGAGATCCGGATCGGGAATACCTGCCGTGTCGAGACGGGCATCGACCAAGTCCGCAGTGATGTCCTGCGGGCGCAGCCTTCCGGCTTCGACATCCTTGGCAAGACTTACGAAGGCACGCGTGATTTCGTCGCGCGAGCCGTAGTTGAAGGCAATGACCAGCGTCAGGGCCGTATTGTTCCTGGTGGTCTCCTCCGCCTCGAGCAGCAGGGGCAGGATATCGCCACGCAGACCGGTACGATCGCCGATGACACGGATACGTACGTTCTGGCGATGAAGTTCGGCAAGGTCCCGACGGATGAAGGCCTTGAGAAGGCCAAGGAGATCGCTCACCTCCGCCTCGGGCCTGCGCCAATTCTCCGAAGAGAAGGCAAACAGCGTGAGATATTTTATGCCGATGTCGCCCGCCGCCCGCACCGTCTCCCGAACCGCCTCCACGCCCTTGCGATGACCCATGGTGCGCGGCAGGCCGCGCGCATTGGCCCAGCGACCGTTGCCATCCATAATAATGGCAACGTGTTCAGGTACGGCAGACAACGTAGGAGCTGACATATGGGTCCGGTTTCGTTCAGCGGAAAGATGCTATGGTCTGGTAATCTAGGGCGCGGTCGCGGCTTTCAATATTGCGAAAAGCTCGACACTCCCCAGCGTACGATCAGACGTGCATGATTTCCTTTTCCTTGTCGGCTAGCAAGCGGTCGATTTCCGAAATCGTCTCATCCGTCATTTTCTGCACACGTTCGGACAACGAGCGGCTCTCGTCCTGACCGATTACGCCGTCTTTTTCGGCCTTTTTGAGGCCATCCATGCCATCGCGACGCACGTGGCGAATCGCTACCTTCGCCTTTTCGGCATATTCATGGGCGACCTTCACCAGCGAACGGCGCCGCTCTTCGTTGAGTTCCGGCAGCGGGATGCGCAGGTTCTGGCCATCGACGATCGGATTGAGGCCGAGATTGGATTCGCGGATGGCTCGCTCGGCGGCGCTGACCATCGACTTGTCCCATACCGACACGGTCAGCATGCGCGGCTCCGGCACGGTGATGTTGGCCACCTGATTCAGCGGCATGCGCGAGCCATAAGCTTCGATCGTCACAGGATCGAGAATGTTGGCGGATGCACGCCCGGTGCGCAGTGAGGCGATATCGCTCTTGAATGCCGCAATGGCGCCATCCATACGGCGCTTCAGTTCCTTGAGATCGCTGGCTTCACTCATGTCTATGCTCCCCTGTAATGAGGCGACACCGGGGCTGACCCGGCGTCACAGGAATATCAATTGTCTGATACGATGGTCTTGCGGCCGCCGCCGGTCAAGATTTCCGCGAAACCGCCCTTCTCGTGAATGGAGAAGACGACGATCGGAATGGAATTTTCGCGTGCAAGCGCAACGGCTGCGACATCCATGACCGCCAGCCCCTTCTCGAGCACTTGACTATGGGTCAGATGCTCAAAGCGCTCGGCATCGGGGAACTTCTTCGGATCGGCGGAATAGATGCCATCGACCTGAGTTCCCTTGAAGATCGCTTGGGCGCCCATTTCGGCGGCACGCAGCGCTGCGGCAGAATCGGTTGTGAAAAAGGGATTGCCGGTACCGCCGGCGAAGATCACCACGCGGCCGAGCGAGAGGTGGTAAAGCGTGGCGCGCTGCGAGAAGCTCTCGCAAATTTCCGGCATGGAGATGGCCGAGAGCACGACGGTATCGATATCAAGCTTGCGCAGCGAGGTCGCCAGGGCCAATGCATTGATGACCGTGCCAAGCATGCCCATGTGGTCGCCGGTCACGCGGTCCCCACCCTTGGAAGCCACGGCTACCCCGCGGAAGATGTTGCCGCCGCCGACGACGACACCGACCTCGACACCCATTTCGCGCGCCTGCGCAATGTCGCCGGCAATCCGGTCCGCGACGGTGACATCAATACCGAAACCCTGACTGCCCATCAGAGCTTCACCGGAGGCCTTGAGCAACACGCGCTTGTAGATCGGCTGGGACATCGTAGCTCCTTGAAGTGATCACCGGGGAATGATTGTGAAAGCCGGATACACGAAGGGCACCGCGTTGTCACGCGATGCCCTGACGTTTTCCCTGATATGGTTTCACCAAACCGGGATATGTCTCTTTTCGATCGGGCTTTTCTGCACGTCTTCAAACTGCGGAAAAGCCGTATCGTTTTGTTTCCTTACGCATTCCGAACGGAAAACCGTTAGGCACTTTTCCTGGAAATGCTCCGATCAGCCCTTGGCGACAGCTGCAACTTCTGCGGCGAAGTCGCTTTCTTCCTTCTCGACGCCTTCGCCGAGCAGCAGACGGGCCATGCCGGTGATTTCGATCGAGGCGCCGGCAGTCTTTTCAGCTTCCTTGAGGGCAGCACCGACCGTCAGGTCCGGATTGATGACGAAAGCCTGCGAGAGAAGAGCGACTTCCTCGAAGAACTTACGCATGCGGCCCTCGACCATCTTTTCGATGATGGCTTCTGGCTTGCCGGATTCGCGGGACTGTTCAATGAAGACGTTGCGTTCGCGCTCGGCGACGGCGGCGTCGACTTCTTCGGCACGGATAGCCAGCGGGTTGGTAGCAGCAATGTGCATGGCAATCTGACGGCCGATCGACGTCAGAACGGCCTTGTCACCGACCGACTTCAGGGCGACGAGAACACCGAGCTTGCCGATACCGTCACCGGCAGCGTTATGGATGTAAGTCGCCACGACGCCGTGCTCGACTTCCAGCTTGGCGGCACGACGCAGCGTCATGTTCTCGCCGATGGTTGCGATCGCGTCCTTGATGGCGTCGGCGACCGGCTTGCCGGATGCGGGATAGGTCGCAGCCGAAATAGCTTCAACCGTGCCGTCGGTGGACAGCGCAACTTCGGCGATACCGCGAGCGAGATCCTGGAAGGCATCGTTGCGGGCAACGAAGTCGGTTTCGGAGTTGAGCTCGACAACAACGGCCTTGTGACCGGCGCCGGCAATGGCGATCAGGCCTTCAGCGGCGGTGCGGCCGGACTTCTTGTCGGCCTTGGAGATGCCCTTGGCGCGCAGCCAGTCGATCGCGGCTTCGATATCGCCGTTCGTCTCGGTCAGCGCCTTCTTGCAGTCCATCATGCCCGCGCCAGACTTTTCGCGCAGTTCTTTCACCAGTGCAGCCGTAATCTCGGTCATAAGCTTCCTCTTGTCGGTTCATACGGTGCGGCGAAGGGCGTCAAGCCGAAGCGGCACCGATTTGAGGGACGAAATGTACCCGTAAGTATGACAGCGTTATGAAGCAGCGTCATACTGTGGAATTCTGTTTGGAACATGCCTGGATTTTCCGTCCAGGCGAGCAGTTACCAAAAACGCGATAAGGCCGCTCGAACTTGTTAAGTCGCAAACGGCCTTATCCCGGATGTCATTGCGCTTAGGCGGACAGTTTATTGTCCGCCTCTTGGCGCGATCAGGCTTCGGTGCCGTCCGCCAGGGTCGGCTCGACCGGAGCTTCTTCGGAAGCGCCGAGGTCACGGCCCGATGCGCTCTGCTGGCGAGCGATACCGTCGATGGCAGCGCGCGAGATCAGGTCGCAGTAAAGAGCGATGGCGCGCGAGGCGTCGTCGTTGCCCGGGATCGGATAGTCGATCAGGTCCGGATCGCAGTTCGAGTCGATGATTGCGACGACCGGGATGCCGAGGCGCTTGGCTTCGTCGATCGCGATCTTTTCCTTGTTGGTGTCGATGATGAACATCAGGTCCGGCGTGCCGCCCATGTCCTTGATACCGCCGAGGGCCTTGTCGAGCTTTTCGCGCTCGCGCTCAAGGTTCAGACGCTCCTTCTTGGTGAAGCCCTGGGCTTCGCCGGAGAGGATTTCGTCGAGCTTGCGCAGACGCTGGATCGAGTTGGAGATCGTCTTCCAGTTGGTCATCATGCCGCCGAGCCAGCGGGCGTTGACGTAGTACTGAGCCGAACGCTTTGCGCTGTCGGCGATCAGTTCAGACGCCTGACGCTTGGTGCCGACGAACAGAACGCGGCCGCCACGGGCAACGGTGTCGCTGACAACCTGCAGAGCGCGGCTCAGCAACGGAACCGTCTGGGCGAGGTCGATGATGTGGATGTTGTTACGATCGCCAAAAATGTACGGCTTCATCTTCGGGTTCCAGCGGTGCGTCTGGTGGCCGAAGTGAACACCTGCTTCGAGAAGCTGGCGCATAGAAAAATCGGGCAATGCCATGCCTTTGTATCCTTTTCCGGTTGAACCTCCGCAAGGCGAACAGCATCCTCTTCGAGAATGCCACCGGGCGGAACAATCCGGATTTCTCCCGGACAATCCCATGCCTTACGTGTGGAATGCGGGTGCCCATACATTCGATTCGCGTGGAATGCAAGGCTTGAGGCTCAAAATAGCCGATTCTTATCTCAATCCGTCCCGCAGCGGGCTACTGGCAGGCCTTCGTACCGAGAACTTCAAGCTTGGTGAGCTTACCGGTCAGCACGAAGTCACCATAATCCATGGTGAGGTCGCGCGTAATGCCGTTCTCGTAGAGTTTAAAGGACATACGGTAAACGGGTACGGCGTCGCCCGTGGACTTTTCGTTGAAATAAGCCACGGTCACCGGCCAGAAAGGTGTCTTGGAGAAGGCGCCAGCCTTGTCAGCATCGGGATCATCGGTGGCCGGCGTCTGTTCCTTGCCGACGACGGTGGTGGCGATCAGCGGCTTGTCGCCGTCATCCGAACCATCGAAGACCTGCGCCTCGAAGAAATTCTTGCCGAGCTTCGCGTTATGGATGATGTCGAGCATATGCTCCGTCGGGAAACGGCTCTCGATGATCTGGACCTGCTTGTTGTGCGGCTGCGTGAGGTCGACCTTGATGCCCTTCTGGTCGTCGCTTGCGGCGCCGCGCACATCCTTGTCGAGCTGGCTGTCGGTATAGGACTTGGTCTCGAAGCGAAACAACCGCTTGCCGAGATCCTCGAAGGTCGTTGTCTGCTGGTCGCTGACGCGAGTGGAATCGCCGGTGTCGATCTTCGTCACGAAGCGGAAATTGGTGGTGAATCCGGTGCAATCGGAGCCTTCGAACTCATAGACCATACGGCCGACCATGCCGGAAATGCCGGAGCGATCGGAGGCATCCTTCAGTTCGAGATCATAGACGGCGCGATGCGCGATCAGCCCGCTCGGACCGGCCGCATGGGCTGCCGAAGCCCCTAGGGACAGAATGCTCAGGCCCGAAAAAACGGTAGCAGCAAGACTCGAGCGGAACATTCATTATCTCCTGTTGGACTCGCACGCGATGTTATAAGAACGCTTTCGGCTGAAACGAGGCTGCCGATCCTAAGTGACCGAATTTAGTCTTGATGCCGGATTTTTGAAGTTTTTACAACAAAACGGGAGATGAAAATGTCCGACGCTATCGAGGGCCGCCTGCAGGAACTCGGCATCGTTCTGCCGCAGGCTGCAGCACCGGCCGCCAATTACGTTCCCTATGTCATCAGCGGCAATCTTCTCTATCTGTCGGGCCAGCTGCCGATGGAAAACGGCAAGATCGGCGTGACGGGCCATCTCGGCAAGGATGTCGATGTAGCCGGCGGGCAGCGGGCGGCAGAGCTCTGCGCCATCAACATTCTCGCCCAGGCGAAAGCTGCCCTCGGCGGTGATCTCGGCCGGATCAAGCGGCTGATCAAGCTCAATGGCTTCGTTGCCTCAACGCCCGATTTCGTCGAACAACACCTTGTGATCAACGGCGCATCCAATCTTCTGGCAAACGTACTGGGCGAAGCCGGCAAGCATGCGCGCGCCGCCGTCGGCATGGCGGCCCTGCCGCTCAATGCCGCCGTTGAAATCGATGCCATTCTGGAAATTGCATAATGAGCAAGCTTGCCTGGCTGACCGAGCGCCCCGTCGCTCACCGCGGCTATCATGACATGAACAAAGAAGTCTGGGAGAACACGCTTTCCGCCTTCAGCCGCGCTATCGAAGCCGGCTTTGCCATTGAGTGCGATCTCCACTACGCCTCGGACGGCGTTCCCGTGGTCTTCCATGACGACGACCTCCAGCGCGTCTGCAATCTGCCGGGCGAAGTGCGCGAGCGCACCTCGGCGGAACTCGGCCTCCTTTCTATCGGCGGTACCAAGGACAAGATCCCGACGCTGAAGCAGCTTCTGCAGCTCTGCGGCGGCAAGGTGCCGCTGGTGCTTGAGTTGAAAGGACGCGAAGGCGATGACGAAGGCTTTGCGGAATCCGTTCTCGAAGTGCTCGAAGGCTATAAAGGCCATGTGGCCCTGATGAGTTTCGACCATTGGCTGCTCAAGGACCTCAAGGCGCTGGAAGCACCCTACCCTGTGGGACTGACGGCCGAAGGAAACAAGCCTGAGACGTTTTTTCAGCATGACGAAGCCATGCATCTTGGGCTAGACTTCATTTCGTATTTCTACGGCCACTTGCCGAACCCCTTTGTTACGGCGCAACGCCAGCGCGGTATTCCGGTCATCACCTGGACCGTGCGCGACGAAGCGGCCCGCAAACATACATTTGCCAACGCAGACCAGATGACCTTCGAAGGTTTTGATCCGCGCCTGGCCTCGTAAATCGGCATCGATTGAAGGAGAGGCTTTGCGCATACCCAAATTGCCGCTGCGCCGACAGCACGCCCATTGGGCGGATGGCGCAGCGGTGAGAGCCCCTCCCTTCCTTCCAAGCGCAAGAGTTTGATGACAGACGAATTATCCATTCGAGTCGAACGATCCTTCAGGAACATCGCCCCGGAAAGCTGGTCGAAGCTCGCCGGAGCGTCCAGAACCGGCAGCGTCCTGCCCTACAATCCCTTTGTCTCGCACGCCTTCCTGTCATCGCTGGAGGAGTCCGGTTCCGCGACCGACAAGACCGGCTGGCTCGGCAGTCATCTGCTGCTCGAAACCGACGGCGGCGAATTGCTTGGTGCCGTCGCGGGCTACCTGAAGAGCCATAGCCAGGGCGAATATGTCTTCGACCACGGCTGGGCCGATGCTTTTGAACGGGCCGGCGGCCGCTATTATCCGAAGCTGCAGTGCTCCATTCCCTTCACGCCCGCCACGGGACCGCGGCTGCTCGTCGCTGAGGGACAGGACCGAAGCGTGCTGCAGCCGGCGCTCGCCGAAAGCCTGAAAGAGGTCACCCGACAGCTCGGCGTTTCCTCGGCGCACATCACCTTCCTACCGGAAGACGAGGTTTCTGTTTTCGAAACCGACGGCTATCTGCATCGCACCGACCAGCAGTTTCACTTCATCAACGAGGGCTATGCCGATCACGACGCGTTCCTGGAGACGCTAGCATCGCGCAAGCGGAAGGCGTTGAAGAAGGAGCGGCGCGCGGCGGTCGAGCACGGCATCACCATCGACTGGCTGACCGGCAGCGATCTGACCGAAGGCATATGGGACCAGTTCTTCACCTTCTATATGGATACCGGCAGCCGCAAATGGGGCCGCCCCTACCTCACGCGGAAATTCTATTCGCTGATCGGCGAGCGTATGCCTGACGATATCCTGCTCGTCATGGCGAAGCGCGAAGGACGTTACATCGCCGGCGCCATCAACTTCATCGGCGGCGAGACGCTTTACGGCCGCCATTGGGGCTGCATCGAGGATCATCCCTTTCTGCATTTCGAAGTCTGCTATCATCAGGCGATCGATTTTGCGCTGAGTAAAGGCTTGAAGCGCGTGGAAGCCGGGGCACAGGGCGAACACAAGTTGGCGCGTGGCTATCTTCCCGTCATCACGCATTCCGCGCACTATATTGGTCATCAGGGCCTGCGACGCGCCGTTGCGGACTATCTGAAGCATGAGCGGGAACAAGTGGAGGAGATGAGCGAAATCCTCACCGAGCACAGCCCCTTCCGCAAAGGTGAGCGGCAGGATATCTAACCGTTCGGCATAAACACAAACGCAAGACGAGGAGACACCGGATGACCAGCCCCGCCTATGACGACAACAATATCTTCGCAAAGATCCTGAAAGGCGAGATCCCTTCCTACCGCGTCTACGAGGATGAGCACACAGTCGCCTTCATGGATGTGATGCCGCAGTCGCCGGGCCATACGCTTGTCGTGCCGAAGGCGCCCTCCCGCAATATTTTCGACGCCGATCCGGCCGCGTTGCAGCAGGCTATCACTGTGGTACAGAAGATCGCCGTCGCCGTTCGGGAAGCCTTCGACGCGGACGGCGTCTATATCGCGCAGTTCAACGAGCCCCCCGCGGGGCAAACCGTCTTCCATCTGCATTTCCACGTTATTCCGCGCATCGAGGGTGTCGCGCTGAAGCCGCATTCGGGCAAGATGGAGGATGGCGCCGTGCTGGCGGAAAACGCTAGAAAGATCATCGAAGCGCTGGCTTGATGCGCCGAGCTCCTCAAGTCTTCTCTGAGATTTTTCTTATAACCATATAAAAACGGCTGCATTATTTCTAACGCAGCCGTTTTATTTTTTTCAAATCACCGATCGGCGACTACTTACTTACGCGGAACCTTCGGAACCGTGCCACCGCCCTTGCGCGGTGACTTGCCTTCGGACTCGCCGCTTTCACCTGATGTCGCAGCTTTAGCCGAGCGGCGGCTATCGGCTGCCGTCGCAGCCTTACCGACGCGGCTTCTGGCCTTGACTGTCGTGTCGCCGTCATCCTCTTCCACCTCGGCCGGCACATCGCCCACTTCGGCTTCCGGCTTCGGCCGGATCGGAGCGGTGTCGGCGATCGCCTCGAGCAGGATGCCGGTCGAGCCGTCTTCCTTCTTGCCGACCGTGACGGTGACGACGCCGCCCTTCTTCAGCTTGCCGAAGAGGATTTCGTTCGCCAGCGGCTTCTTGATGTTTTCCTGGATGACGCGCGCCAGCGGACGGGCGCCCATCTTGTCGTCGTAACCCTTCTCGGACAGCCATGCGATTGCGTCCTCATGCAGGTCGAAGGTAACGTTCCGTTCGGAAAGCTGCGCTTCCAGCTGCATGATGAACTTCTGCACGACCTTGTGGATAACGGTCGTCGGCAGCGGCGCGAAGGGAATGACCGCATCCAGACGATTGCGGAATTCCGGAGTGAATAGGCGGTTGAGAGCCTCTTCATCCTCGCCGGTCCGCTTGGACGAACCGAAGCCGATCGCAGCCTTGGCCATTTCCGAAGCGCCCGCATTGGTCGTCATGATCAGGATGACGTTGCGGAAGTCGATCTTCTTGCCGTTGTGGTCCGTCAGCGCGCCGTGGTCCATGACCTGTAGCAGGATATTGAAGATATCCGGATGCGCCTTCTCGATTTCGTCGAGCAGAACCACGCTGTGCGGATGCTGATCGACGCCATCGGTCAGGAGGCCACCCTGGTCGAAGCCGACGTAGCCGGGAGGTGCACCAAGCAGACGGGAAACCGTATGACGCTCCATATATTCCGACATGTCGAAACGCAGCAGTTCGACGCCGAGCGAGGAAGCAAGCTGCTTGGCGACTTCCGTCTTGCCGACGCCGGTGGGGCCGGAGAAGACATAGCAGCCGATCGGCTTGTTCGGTTCGCGCAGGCCGGCACGTGCCAGCTTGATCGAAGTCGAAAGTGCTTCGATCGCCGTATCCTGGCCGTAGACGACCGAACGCAGTTCCTGCTCGAGGTTGGCGAGAACCATCTCGTCATCCTTGGAAACCGTCTTCGGCGGAATGCGGGCCATGGTGGCGATCGTCACCTCGATCTCGCGCTCGGTGATCAGCTTGCGACGCTTCGAGGGCGGCAACAGCATTTGCGCGGCGCCGGTTTCATCGATGACGTCGATCGCCTTGTCCGGCAGCTTGCGGTCGGAGATATAGCGGGCCGACAACTCGACCGCCGACTTGATGGCGTCGTTCGAGTAGCGCAGGTGGTGATACTCTTCGAAATAGGGCTTCAGGCCCTTCATGATTTCGATGGCATCCTCGATGCTCGGCTCGTTGACGTCGATCTTCTGGAAGCGGCGGACGAGAGCCCGGTCCTTCTCGAAGAACTGACGGTATTCCTTATAGGTGGTCGAGCCGATACAACGGATCGCGCCGGAGGAAAGGGCCGGCTTCAGCAGGTTCGACGCATCCATCGCGCCACCGGAGGTGGCGCCCGCACCGATAACGGTGTGGATTTCGTCGATGAACAGCACGGCACCCGGATACTCTTCGAGTTCCTTGACGACCTGCTTCAGGCGTTCTTCGAAATCGCCGCGATAACGGGTGCCGGCAAGCAGCGTGCCCATATCCAGCGAAAAGATCGTGGCATCGGCCAGAGCTTCAGGCACCTTGCCTTCTACGATCCGCTTGGCAAGACCTTCGGCAATGGCCGTCTTGCCGACGCCGGGATCGCCGACATAGAGCGGGTTGTTCTTCGAGCGGCGGCACAGCACCTGGATGGTGCGGTTGACCTCAGAGTGGCGGCCGATCAGCGGATCGATCTTGCCGCTCTTGGCCTTCTCATTGAGGTTGACACAATAGGCCTTCAGCGCATCCTGCTGCTTCTTGCCATTCCCTTCCTCCTGCTCGCCGCGGGAGGTCGGCTTGCTCTCGGATTCGCTTTCCTCGGCGCCGCGCGGCGTGCGGGTCTGGGAGGAACCCGGGCGCTTGCCGATGCCGTGAGAGATGTAGTTGACCGCGTCGTAGCGGGTCATTTCCTGCTCCTGCAGGAAAAAGGCAGCATGGCTTTCCCGCTCCGCGAAAATCGCGACGAGAACATTGGCGCCCGTCACTTCCTCGCGGCCGGAAGATTGCACATGGATCACGGCGCGCTGGATGACGCGCTGGAAGCCGGAGGTCGGCTTCGAGTCCTCATCATAGCCCGTGACCAGGTTGGAGAGTTCATTATCGACGTATTCAGTCAGAGTCTTACGGAGCGCGTCGAGATCAACATTGCACGCGCCCATGACAGCTGCGGCATCGGCGTCGTCTACCAGCGCCAAAAGCAGATGTTCCAGCGTGGCATACTCGTGATGCCGCTCGTTCGCGTAGGTCAGTGCCTGATGCAGCGCCTTCTCAAGACTAGGCGAAAATGTTGGCACGTTCAGATCCTCACTTCTTTTCCATAACACATTGCAGCGGATGCTGGTGCTGCCGGGCAAAATCCATCACCTGGCTCACCTTCGTTTCGGCTACTTCATATGTATATATCCCGCACTCACCCACGCCATGGTTGTGGACATGAAGCATGATACGGGTGGCGCCTTCGAGATCCTTTTGGAAGAAACGCTCCAGGATATGGATCACAAAGTCCATGGGCGTATAGTCGTCATTCAGAAGCAGCACGCGGTACAGGTTCGGTTTTTTGGTTTTGGGCTTGGTGCGTGTAATCACCGAGGTCCCACGGTTTCCGTTGTCCCCGTTCCTTTCGCTGTTGTTTTGCATCCGGATCGGCTCAGCGATCATTTCATTCATTCCTCAAATCATCCGGCAGAAGCTATCGCATTCCGACTTGGCACTGGGGTTGGGTTCTTCACTTGGTCGGGCCGGATATCCGAACCTCTAACTTAGTTCATATTGGCGGGATTTTAAGCCCCTTGCGGGACACTGCAATCATAATTCGCTGACAAAGCGGGCTGCGGTCAAAAAAGTCGCTGCATATCTTCGCCTTTGGTTCGATGCACCAAAACGCAAAAGACCGGCCACGCATCGCGCAGCCGGCCTTTTTGGAAATTTTGCCTTTCGGCGAAAGCTTAAGCGGCGGTCGCCGTAGCTGCTGCCTTGCTGGCAGCCTTCGTTGCAGCCGCGACGGGCGCCTCGTAGGGCTTGTAGGCGTTCTTGGCGAGATCGGCATACATTTCACCGAGCTTGGTGGCTTCGGCAACGAAATTTTCGTAGGAGGACTTCACATAGCTGCTCTGCAGTTCGAAGGCAGCTTCGAAGCTCTTGACGCCGGCGAGCGTTTCGAAGTGCGCAACACCATCCTGGAAAGACTTCTTGGAGTATTCAGCAGCTTCGGCGGCGATCGCCTGAAAACCCTTGGTGACATCGGAATAGCTCTTCAGCGCCGTGTCCATGGCTTCCTTGCCCTTCTTGTTTGCTTCATCGAAATTGAACATGCTTCTCCGTCCCTTGTTGGCCGACCGGTGGCCGGTTTACAGGGGTAAAACTTAAATGCAATGCACAAATAGTCAAGTAGTCTTGTGCGTCGCAATAACCCCTTTTAGTTGTATTTTAGATAACACCCTAATGCCGCTAGTGATGAGTGCAGCGCATCATTTTGTTTTTTCTAAAATATATCATCGGGTCTGCAACCACAGGCTTTGATTAAAATATTGGCATTTGGTCAGAAAGAAGCCGCAAGAGATCAAAACGGTGGCGGAATGATCAAATTGACAACTGCAAAAGAAAAAGGCCGCATTTCAATGAAATACGGCCCGAATACTCGATTACTATACGAGATCGATGGAATCAGAGATCGACGTCCAAAATGGCCATCGAGAAGTTATAGGAGCGGTCGCCATCTTCATCGTCGATATAGACGACACCCAGAAACTCTTCCCCGAGATAGACTTCCGCAGAATCGTTCTTGCGCGGGCGGGCCTTCACCACGACCTGAGGGTTGAACGTGCGCTTGAAATAGGCGTCGAGCTTCTTAATTTCTTCAGGCTTCACAATGCTTCTCCGTGAGGATCTCGGTTGGCCGCTTCTTGCATAGGAAAAGCGGCGGTGTAAAGACCGGAACCGCGCATACCCCATCAGCGGCAGCACAAGCCTCCGAAAGTCACACGGGATTTTTCTAGATTCCCGCGCCCATGATCTGATCCACGACCAATTGCTCGGCCAACAGCTGGTCCATCGAGCGAGAAGGTTCCGAACACCCTGCTTCTCCGACCACCTTGGCCGGAACGCCGGCAACGGTGGTCTTGGCGGGCACTTCCTTGAGCACCACCGAGCCTGCGGCGATACGTGAGCAATGGCCGATCTGGATATTGCCGAGAATCTTGGCGCCCGCGCCGATGAGGACGCCATGGGCGATCTTCGGATGGCGGTCGCTGCCCTCCTTGCCGGTGCCGCCGAGCGTGACCCCGTGCAGGATGGAGACGTTGTCGCCGATCACGGCCGTCTCGCCGACGACAAGACCGGTCGCGTGATCGAGGAAGATGCCCTTGCCGATGCGCGCGGCGGGATTGATATCTGTCTGGAAGACGCTGGAGGAACGGCTCTGCAGATAGAGCGCGAAATCGCGGCGGCCGCGATTATAGAGCCAATGCGCAAGGCGATGTGTCTGCAGCGCATGGAAACCCTTGAAATAGAGCACCGGCTCCAGGAACCGCAGGCAGGCAGGGTCGCGATCATAGACGGCCTGGATATCGACGCGCAGAATCGATCCCCACTCCGGCCAGTCTGCCAGCATTTCCTCGAAGGTTTGCCGCAGAAGGATGGCCTGCAGGTCCGGATGGTCGAGCCGCTCGCAAATGCGATAGATAACGCATTCTTCCAGCGAACGATGGTTGATGATCGTCGAATAGAGGAAGGCAGCAAGGAGCGGGTCCTTTTCGGCAGCGGCGCGTGCTTCCTCGCGCATGCTGTCCCAGATCGGGTCCATGACCTTCACTGCGCCCAAGCCCTCTACCTGGCGAATATCCATTGCTGCGACCATTGGCGGTCTCCCGATTTTCTGTCAGGGGTGCATTATATAGAATAAAAGCCACACAAGACAAATGGGTTGGTCGCATATGATTTTCGAGCATGACTTTGCCGGCGGTCTCATTCGCGCGACATGCAGCGATGGCATAGGCATGATCGCGATCAGCAACCCCGACAGAAAGAATGCGGTGACGGCCGCCATGTGGCGTGCGATCCCGCAAGCAGCGCGCATTCTAACCGATGAAGCCCATGCACATGTGATTGTTCTGCGCGGCACGGGCGCGGATTTTTCAGCCGGCGCCGATATCAGCGAATTCGACAGCGTTCGCAAGAATTCCGAGACCGCAGTCGCCTACGAGGCTCTGAACAGCCGTGCTTTCGAGGCGATTCGCCACTGCCGCGTGCCGACGATCGCCGCAATCCGCGGCATCTGCTATGGCGGCGGCTTCGGGCTCGCGGCCGCCTGCGATCTGCGCATCGCCGAAAAAGGCGCACGGTTTTCCGTTCCCGCCGCTCGCCTCGGCATCGCCTATCCCGCCGACGCCGTGCAGGATATCGTCAACGCGCTCGGGCAGCAGATGGCGAAGGTTGCCTTGTTTACCGGGGCCTCCATGTCGAGCGAGAAGATGGCTGCCGTCGGCTTTCTTCTGGAGGAAGTCGAGGCAAGCGTATTCGATCAGGAAGTATCCGCCCTCGCCCATGCCATCGCCGCCAATGCGCCGATCGCGCTGCACGCTTCGAAACTCGCGATCCGGGCCGTCATCGAGCAGGATGGCGACCTGTTGCGCGAGGCGGAAGTAATCGGCGCCGAGACTTTCGACAGCGCCGATTACGCCGAGGGCCGTGCCGCCTTTGCCGAGCGGCGGAAGCCGCATTTCACCGGCAAGTGACCTGAAACCTAGCGCTTGTCCAGGCGCTGGTAGAATTCCAGAACCGCCGCTTTGAAAACCTTGTCGCCGACGGCGAGCATGTGATCGCGGTTCGGTATGTCGATGGCCTGCGCATTCGGCATCAATGCGGCCAGCTCCTGGCCCGAGCCGGCAATATCGTCCTTGGTGCCGACGGCGATCAATGTCGGTGCCTCGATCTTCGCCACATCGTCCCGTGAAACCAGATCGCGCGAGCCCTGGATGCAGGCGGCCAGCGCCTGACGGTCGCTTTTCGTCTGTTCGGCAAAAGCACGGAACATGCGCCCGCGCGCATGGGTGACATCATCGAGCGACGACGCCACCAGCGCATCCGCAATCGGATCCCAATCGCCGACGCCCTCAACCATTCCAATGCCGAGACCGCCGAGAACCAGCGAGCGGACACGATCCGGATGAGCGATCGCCACGAAGGCCGAAACGCGCGCGCCCATGGAATAACCCATGACATGCGCATCTGAAATGCCCAGATGATCAAGGAGTGCCACGGCATCCTCTGCCATGATCCAAGGGTGATAGACATCGACATCGTAAGGTTTGTCGCTCGAGCCGTGACCGCGATTGTCGATGGCGATGACGCGACAACCCGCCTCGCCGAGCGTCTTCAGCCAGCCGGGATTGACCCAATTGGTAATCGCCGTGGAGGCGAAGCCGTGGATCAGCAACACCGGCGGGCCGTTCGGATCTCCTTCGTCGAAAAAGGCGAGCTTCAATCCATCTCGGACAAAGTGGAGCATCTTGGGAGCATTCAAATTCATGGCTTCGTCTTTATAAATTGGGTCCTCTTGGCGGCGGACCATATTTTATCGGCGATATCAAATGAACCCTGCGCTTGCGAAAATCTCTGCATCAAGCCGGACTTTCGCACTACACAATCGGGAAGAAGGATTATAAAGAGGGGCTACCAAGTCTGGCGCAACATTCATGCCGCTCACGGCAAGACGCATTCGGAGATCATCATGGCCGGCCACAATATTCCCCATTTCCAGAACGACGGCGGACATCGCGTCATCGAAATCGGCGTGAAGGAATTCATGTGCACCGGCGCTTCGGTTCCCTATGATCATCCGCACATCTTCATCGATCTCGGAGACGAGAACGAGAAGGTCTGCTCCTACTGCTCGACGCTCTATCGCTACAATCCGTCGCTGAAGGCGGATCAGACCAATCCGGCCGGCTGCGTCTTCCATTTCAAGGCTGCCTGACGCCATAGCGTCCGATCGGACACAAGAAAATGCCGATCAAAGCAGCCGCAATCATCGGCGCCGGAATAGCTGGATTGACGGCGGCGCTGGCGCTGGCGCGACATGGCATTGCCTCCGACATTTTCGAACAGGCAGAGGCGCTGACCGAGGTTGGCGCCGGCCTGCAGATTTCGCCAAATGCCTCCCGCGTTCTCGATACGCTCGGCGTTCTCGACAAACTTCGATCCTTCTGGCTGGAGCCGGAGGAGGTCCGGCTCGTGTCCGGCTCATCCCTGCGTCCCGTTGCGTTGGTTCCCTGTGGAAAATTTGCAAGAGAGCGATGGGGTGCGCCCTACGGGACCGCGCATCGGGCGACCGTGCAAAAGGCGCTTCTGGATGCGGTGACGGGCAATACCCTATGCAGGCTGCATCTCGGCCGGCACATCGACATCAAAAACAAGCTGGCGCTGGAAGAGATCGCAGGAAAGAAGTTCGATCTCGTCATCGGTGCCGACGGCGTCTGGTCGAAAGCGCACGCGATGGTGCCAGGCGCGCCCTCGCCGCTCTTTTCGGGCAATATTGCATGGCGTTTCTCCATTCCTGAGGCGGTCGCCCCTTCCGTCCTGAGCAAGACAAGCGTTACGGCCTTCCTCGGGCCATCGAGCCATCTCGTCTGCTATCCCATTCGGGAAACTGCCGCCTTCAATATCGTCGCGATCGTCTCCGGCAGCGGCACCAGCCGCGATTGGGGCATAGCCGGCAACAGAACGCAACGTGAGCAGATGCTGCGCGGCTTTTCCGGCTGGAACAGAACGATCCTGCAAATGCTCGAAGCCCAGGAGCAGGCCAGCTTCTGGCCGCTCTACGAGATGAAGGCGGGCCGATGGCATAATGGCAGCGATACGATTCTGATCGGGGACGCCGCGCATGCGATGATGCCGTTTGCGGCCCAGGGTGCGGCCATGGCAATAGAGGACGCCTTCGAGCTTGCCGGCATGCTTTCGGGACGCGAGCCCGCGGAAGCTTTCGAGCTCTACGAGAGGCATCGAGCCCCGCGGATATCCCGCCTGCGCCAGCGCGCCGCCTTCAACCAGTTTGCCTATCACGCACGCGGCCCCATCCGCTTGGCGCGCGATCTCGTCCTCTCGCTGCGCCCGCCGCAAAGCCTCGCGGCGGACATGGATTGGATCTACGGCTATCGCGCCATCGGCTGATCAGACCTGCCGGACGGCAGCAAAGCCGTTTTCGATATCCGCCTTGATGTCGGCGACGTCTTCCAGGCCGATTTGCAGCCTGATAACAGGCCCCTCCGTCGGAGCCTTGGTCACGCGCCGGTCACTGAGGTTGACGTGCAGTGCAAGGCTCTCGAAGCCGCCCCAGGAATAGCCGAGACCGAAAATGCGCAGAGCATCCAGGAAGGCATGCGCCTTCACCTTGAATTTTTGCGGATCGCCGACGGCCAGAACGAAAGAGAAAATTCCGCTCGCTCCCTTGAAATCGCGCTTCCACAAGTCGTGGCCCGGGAAGCTCGGCAGGGCCGGATGCAGCACGCGCGCAACTTCTTCCCTGCCCTCGAGCCATTGTGCGATCGCAAGCGCGCTTTCCTGATGACGCTCCAAACGCAGGCCCATGGTACGCAAGCCGCGCAGGACCTGATAGGCATCGTCAGGCGCGCCGCAGAGACCGAGCTGCCCATGCGCGGCGATCAATTGCTTCCAATGCGCTTCATTGGCCGAAACGGTTCCCATCAAGATATCAGAGTGGCCGGCCGGATATTTCGTCACGGCATGAATGGAAACGTCGACGCCATGGTCGAGCGGCTTGAAATAGAGCGGCGTCGCCCAGGTATTGTCCATGGTGACGACGCAGCCATGACGATGAGCCGCCGCCGAAATAGCCGGAATATCCTGCATTTCGAAGGTGTTGGAGCCCGGCGCTTCAGTATGGACCAGCCTAGTGTTCGGCTTGATCAGCTGTTCGATGCCGGCACCCACCATAGGATCGTAATATTCGACCTCGATACCGAGGCGCTTCAGCATCGTATCGCAGAAGAATCGCGTGGGGCCGTAGACCGAATCGACGATCAAGGCATGATCGCCAGCAGACAGATAAGCGAGAAACGTCACCGTCACCGCTGCAAGCCCCGAGGGAACGATTACCGTTCCAGCGGAGCTTTCTAGCGCATTCATCGCCTCGCAAAGCGCATCCGTAGTCGGCGTTCCACGCGTACCGTAGGTGTATTTCTGGTCATGCGTCTCCATCACCCGCGCATTGGGAAACAGCACCGTCGAAGCATGCACCACGGGCGGATTGACGAATCCATGGAAATCGAACGGCGAATTGCCGATGTGAGACAAACGCGTGTTGATGCCGGCGTTCTGCAGGAAGTTGTCTTTGTCTTTCATGTCCGGATATGCCTTTGGCGCTGCGAGAAAGTGGATTTGTGGCGACCAAGCTCCGCCTGGTCAACCCCGGTGCTTCCAATGCGCTCACATTATTCGAAGGCTAAAATAACAAAAATGAGAGAAGAAACCGCATTTTCGCGCAGTTTTTTGGCAAAACGTCGCTCATTTTGACGCCAAATGCCCAGTTTTCGGCCGGGGCGAGCGAAAATGCCGAATAAATCCGCAATAATTGGGGCGATCTCTTGACCGCTACACCTTTTACGACTGTGATAGCGCCACTCGCTCCGGGAAGGAAGGAACGTGGTTCCCAAGGGACCTGCTTCGGAGGCGATACTCTTTTAATTATAAAACAAATAGACAAAGGTAGGGAAAATGAAAAAGTTTGCTCTCTCCGTATTCCTCGGAGCCGCAGCATTGGCTTACACCGTGTCCGGTGCGTCGGCTTCGACGCTCAGCGACGTGAAAGCCAAGGGCTTCGTGCAATGCGGCGTGAATCCTGCTCTTCTCGGCTTTGCGCAGCCTGATGCGGCCGGCAACTGGGCCGGCTTCGACATCGACTTCTGCAAGGCTGTAGCGTCTGCCGTATTTGGCGATCCGAGCAAGGTGAAATACACGCCTCTCAGCGCCAAGGACCGCTTCACCGCGCTGCAGTCGGGCGAAATCGACGTACTTTCCCGTAACACCACCTGGACTATCAACCGCGATACGGCGCTCGGCCTCAAGTTCCGCCCCGTCACCTATTATGACGGCCAGGGCTTCATGGTCCGCAAGGAACTGAACGTGAAGTCCGCGCTCGAGCTGTCGGGTGCTGCCATCTGCGTCCAGTCCGGTACGACGACCGAGCTGAACCTCGCCGACTATTTCAAGACCAACAACCTGCAGTACAATCCCGTTGTCTTCGACAAGCTGGAAGAAATCACGACGGCCTATGATTCTGGCCGTTGCGACGTCTTCACGACGGACCAGTCGCAGCTTTATGCCGTTCGCCTGACGTTGAAAAATCCGGACGATAACGTCATTCTGCCTGAGATCATCTCGAAGGAACCGCTTGGCCCGGCCGTTCGTCAGGGTGACGACCAGTGGTTCAACATCGTCAGCTGGACGGCCTATGCGCTTGTGAGCGCCGAAGAGTTCGGCATCACCCAGAAGAACGTCGACGAAATGAAGAATTCGGCCAATCCGGACATCAAGCGCTTCCTCGGCGCGGAGCAAGGTTCCACGATCGGCACCGACCTGGGCCTGACCAACGATTGGTCCTACAACATTATCAAGGGCGTCGGCAATTACGGCGAAATCTTCGAGCGTAATATCGGTGCAAGCAGCCCACTGAAGATTGCCCGCGGCATCAACGCTCTGTGGAACAAGGGCGGCATTCAGTACGCCCCTCCGGTGCGCTGAGGCTTAAGAGTCCAAGCCTAACTTAAAGAGAGAGGCGGCTTCGCCTCTCTTCCCTCAAGAAAACAAGCCTGAAACGGGCACATTGGGGAAAATTTATACATGGCAATTACTGCAAACTCGCCCGAAGGCGAGCGTTCAGCTTTATCGGCAGCGTTGTACGACCCTAAAGTTCGGGGCGTGTTCTACCAGGCCGTCACGATCATTATCCTTGTGGCCTTCTGCTGGTTCATCGTTACGAACACGATGGATAATCTGCGCGCCTTGAACAGATCTTTCGGCTTCGACTTTCTCGAAGGTCGCGCCGGCTTCAACCTGGGGCAAGCGCTGATCCCCTATTCCAGCGATTCGACCAATACCACGGCACTCATCGTTGGCCTGCTCAACACGCTTCTCATTTCGCTAGTGGGCATCGTTGCGGCAACAATCGTCGGCTTTTTAGTCGGCATGGGTAGACTTTCGCATAATTGGCTGATTGCGAAGCTGTCGCAGGCCTATGTCGAAATCTTCCGCAACATCCCGCCGCTGCTCGTCATCTTCTTCTGGTACAGCGGCGTTCTGGTACTGCTACCGCAGGCGCGCGATGCCGTGCACCTGCCGTTTTCCAGCTATCTCAGCAACCGCGGGCTTGCCTTCCCGAGCCCGATCTTCGGTGCAGGCATGTGGGCCGTCGGCGTGGCCTTCCTCGTCGCCGTCGCCGCGGTGTTCTTCGTGGCACGCTGGGCGCACAGGCGTCAAACGGCAACGGGTCAGCAATTCCACACAATCTGGGTGTCGATCGGCATCTTGATCGGCCTGCCGTTGCTTGTCTTCCTGGTGACGGGCATGCCGCTTTCCTTCGACTACCCGGTTGCCGGCAAATTCAATCTGACGGGCGGCACGGTGATTGGTCCGGAGTTCCTTGCGCTTCTCCTCGCCCTTTCCCTTTACACCGCATCCTACATTGCCGAGATCGTTCGCGCCGGCATTCGCGGCGTGGCAAAGGGGCAGTCGGAGGCAGCGGGCGCACTCGGTCTGCGAGCCTCAGCCATCAACCGGCTGATCGTCTTACCACAGGCAATGCGCATCATCATTCCGCCGCTGACGAGCCAATATCTCAATCTCATCAAGAACTCATCTCTCGCCATCGCCATCGGCTACGCAGATATTGTCGCCGTCGGCGGCGTGATCCTCAACCAGTCCGGCCGAGCCGTCGAAATCGTCATCCTATGGATGGTCGTCTATCTCATCTTGAGCATCGCAACCTCGCTGTTCATGAACTGGTTCAACGCCAAGATGGCTCTGGTGGAGAGATAAGATGTCGAGCGTAGATCAACACTTCGTCAGCAAGACATTGCTGGTGGCGCAGCCGGCGCCCGCCAGCGAAAGAGGTCCGTGGCACTGGTTGAAAAAGAACCTGTTTGCCACGCCGAAAGACATCGTCCTGACCTTGATTGCTGTCGCCTTCCTGGCCTGGACGATACCGCACCTGGTCGACTGGCTATTCATAAACGCAGTCTGGAGCGGCACGGACCGCACATTCTGCGCCACTACGGTTCAGGGCGGAACGCAGCCAGATGGCTGGAACGCCGCCTGCTGGGCCTTCGTCCGCGCAAAATTCGTCATCTTCATGTTCGGCCTATATCCGCCGGACGAGCGTTGGCGGCCGCTGCTCGTCTGCATCTTGATGGTCGCGAGCTTCGCGCCGCTGCTGATACCGTCGGTTCCCAGGAAGGGATTGAACGCAGTCCTGGCATTCTTCGTGCTGCCGATCGTCTCTTTCTTCCTGCTTCATGGCGGTTTCGGTCTTGAGATCGTCGAAACGGAAAGATGGGGCGGGCTGTTGGTGACGCTGGTCATTGCCTTCGTCGCGATCGCGGTCTCCTTTCCGTTCGGCATCGCGCTTGCGCTGGGGCGCCGCTCGAAAATGCCTGTCGTGCGCATGCTGTGCGTGATCTTCATCGAAGTGATCCGCGGCGTGCCGTTGATCACGGTGCTGTTCATGGCGAGCTACATGCTGCCGCTGTTCATGCCGCAGGGCTGGACTGTCGATAAGCTGCTGCGTGCCGTCGTCGGTGTCGCGATCTTCACCTCGGCCTATATGGCCGAAGTCATTCGCGGCGGTCTGCAGGCGATACCGAAGGGCCAGTTCGAGGGTGCCGATTCACTCGGCCTCGGCTACTGGCAGAAGATGCGGCTGATCATTCTGCCGCAGGCGATCAAGCTGGTTATTCCCGGCATCGTCAATACCTATATCGGCATGTTCAAGGACACATCGCTGGTTGCGATCATCGGCATGTTCGACCTGCTCGGCATCGTCCGTCAGAACTTCGCGGATGCCAACTGGGCGACTGCGGTGACCCCCGTAACGGGTCTCGTTTTCGCAGGATTCGTTTTTTGGCTGTTCTGCTTTGGCATGTCGCGCTATTCAGGTTTCGTGGAACGCCATCTCGACACCGGCCACAAGCGATAAAATTGAGGGAAACACAAAATGGCTGAAGCCCAATCGAAGAAAATGACTGTCTCCGAGACCGAGGTCGCGGTCGACATGATCAACATGAACAAGTGGTACGGCGATTTCCACGTGCTGCGCGATATCAATCTGAAGGTCATGCGCGGTGAGCGCATTGTCATTGCCGGCCCGTCCGGTTCGGGCAAATCGACGATGATCCGCTGCATCAACCGCCTGGAAGAACACCAGAAAGGCCAGATCATCGTCGATGGCGTCGAGCTCACCAACGATCTGAAGAAGATCGACGAAGTGCGCCGCGAAGTCGGTATGGTGTTCCAGCACTTCAATCTCTTCCCGCACCTGACCATTCTGGAAAACTGCACGCTGGCACCGATCTGGGTGCGCAAGATGCCGAAGAAGCAGGCGGAAGAGATCGCCATGCACTTCCTCACCCGCGTAAAGATCCCGGAACAGGCCAAGAAATATCCCGGCCAGCTTTCCGGCGGCCAGCAGCAGCGCGTGGCGATCGCCCGCTCGCTCTGCATGAACCCGAAGATCATGCTGTTCGACGAGCCGACGTCTGCGCTCGACCCCGAAATGATCAAGGAAGTGCTCGACACCATGGTTGGCCTTGCCGAAGAAGGCATGACCATGCTGTGCGTCACCCACGAAATGGGCTTTGCCCGCCAGGTCGCCAACCGCGTCATCTTCATGGACCAGGGCCAGATCGTCGAGCAGAATTCGCCGAAGGAATTCTTCGACAACCCGCAGCATGAGCGCACAAAGCTGTTCCTCAGCCAGATCCTGCACTGATTTGGAATAGATCGAATGAACAAAACCCGCCGCTGCGTCGCAGCCGGCGGGTTTTTTCATAGGCCGCCGGTTCAGTGACTGTTATCGGCGTTAGGCGAGGATATCGCGGACTGTCTTCTCCTGATTGCCGCCTGGCAATTTGTAGCGTGCGCAAGCCCTGTAGCGCTTCGCAAAAAACGCGATATATTCTTTATAGCCGCGAATAATGCGGAATTCACGAGACGTCGAGGGAAGCGGGCCGTGAAAAAAAGCGACAGGATCATCGGCGGGCTCGCACTCTTAAGCGCCGCCATCATCGTCATAAAACTGGCCGGAGCAATGTATGGCCACGATCTCATTCAGATGGCGGTCGATGCTACAAGGCCCGTACGCGCCGGCGGCTGGTCAACGACGGCGAACTGAGCATAAAGCGGGCTGATCGCGCGTGATCAGCAGCACGCTATCTGATCGGAAAATGGCGACCCCTGCAGGATTCGAACCTGCGACCACATGCTTAGAAGGCAAGTGCTCTATCCAGCTGAGCTAAGGGGCCGTAAGGCCTGGCCGCGCCTTAGGTGCGGCGGGCAACACATGCCTGAAACCGCCGCCAAACTCAATGGGCGGCGTTCAATAAGTGCCTGGCTTCAGTGAGTCCAGGGCTGGATGCGGTTGAAGCGGAAGTTGTCGGAATAAGACAACGTCTGCCGGATAGGATCCTTCGGCGGGACGACGCGGTAATCGATGCCGTTGCGCTTGGCGTAGTCCTCCGCCTGCTCCTGCGTCTCGAAGGTCAGCTTGAGCTGCTGACGCATATCGCCCGAGGACGTATAGCCCATGATCGGATCGATCTTGCGCGGCGTTTCCTGATCGAACTCCAGAACCCAGATATTGGTTTTGGCCTTGCCGGATTGCATGGCGGTTTTTGCAGGACGATAAATCTTGGCAGGCATTGCTGCAGCGCCTCCGAATCAAGCGGGAATGATCCGCCTTCTTGCTTCTCTTGCCTTGGCGCGATCCATTGCAGGTCACGCGAACACGACTTTTGCTTAGCCGCGAATCCCTTTGTTTTCAAGCGAAAAGGCAGCCCCTATCAGGACGAATTCAACGACTTCTATGAGGGATATTAAATGGTCGGAGTGGAGAGATTCGAACTCCCGACCCTCTGGTCCCAAACCAGATGCGCTACCAGACTGCGCTACACTCCGTACCGTCAGCATGACCCAAACAGGATCATGAGTTGATTTCCGCCGAACGCTTGATCCTGCGGAACGAGTGGGGAGATACACGGTTCATCTCCCCGCTGCAACAGGTAAAATCTCGGCCGGCACATCTTCCCCGACGAAAATTTACTTGCCGAGCTTTCCTGAAATGGTGGCACTCGTCACCGTATCGCCAACAGCAAGGCCGAGTTTGCGAACAATGCCGGCGTTCAGCTCGATGACATAGGCAACCGGCCCACCGGAGCTGATGATCGCTTCGGAATAGGGGACGGCGTTTTCCTGGATATGGGTGACGACACCCTTTTGATCCAGAAACAGCATATCGAGCGGCAACTTGGTGTTCTTCATCCACATCATGACAGGCCGTGGCGTGCCGAAATCGAACAGCATGCCATGATCCGCCGGCATGCTGTCGCGATACATCAGGCCGAGTTCGAGCTGCGGCGGCGTCAGGGCCAGTTCCACGGTGAATTTATGCGTCTGGCCGCTGGGCGATGCGATTGAAAGCGGTTCCGAATCGAAAGCCATCGACTGCCGGCCCACAGTTTGTCCCGCAAAGGACACCGGGATTACGGCCCCAACGAGAAAAAGCGCCAAAATGGCGCTTTTCAAAATTCCGGAAAAACCAGCTTTGTTCATATCAGTGCGGCCGTGTCACCGGGCTCGGCGCATCCGGGTGGATTTCGGCCGCCATCAGGCCTTTCTCGCCCGGTCCAAAGCGGACGAGCACCACCTGCCCCGGCCGAAGCTCAGCGAGACCGAAGCGGCGTAGCGTTTCCATGTGCACGAAGATATCCTCCGTGCCCTCGCCGCGCGTCAGGAAGCCGAAGCCCTTGGTGCGGTTGAACCACTTGACCAGCGCGCGCTCAAGGCCGCTCGTCGCCGTCACCTGCACATGTGTGCGGACAGGCGGCATCTGCGAGGGATGTACCGCCGTCGATTGGTCCATGGAGAGGATCTTGAAGGCCTGGTAGCCGCGCTCGCGGCGCTGGATCAGCGCTACGATGCGAGTTCCTTCGAGAATCGTCTGATAACCGTCACGGCGCAGACACGTCACATGCAGCAATACGTCCTGCATGCCATTGTCAGGCACGATAAAACCGAAGCCCTTGGCGACATCGAACCACTTGACGACGCCTGAGATTTCGATGAGCTCGACGGTATCGCCGGACATCTCCTCGAAGTCGACAACTCCCTTCGATGAAATTCTGTCACCCATCCTAGTCAGCCCTCGATTACGCGTCACACTGTTACGGTTAACTGATTCCCTGATATCAAGATTAACATCTTGGTAACGGAAAAGCGCAAGTCCTAGTTTTCGTTTATTCCCACCCTAAGATTATTGCTCCAAGACTTGCGCGAAGCTGGTGCCGCGATCGAAGATCCGTCCAGCTCAACATTAAGAGAGGAAATAGAATGCGTTATCTCCATACGATGGTCCGCGTCACCGATCTCGACGCCTCGTTGCATTTTTATAGCACCCTATTCGGGCTTATCGAAACCCGCCGCTACGAAAACGAGAAAGGCCGCTATACGCTCGTTTTCCTTGCGGCCGACGAGGATGCCGAATCATCCCGCAGCAACGGCGCCCCCAGCCTCGAGCTGACCTATAACTGGGACCCGGAAGAATATAGCGGAGGACGCAATTTCGGCCACCTCGCCTACGAGGTCGACGATATCTATGCGACCTGCCAGAAGCTGATGGACGACGGCATCACGATCAACCGCCCGCCCCGCGATGGTCACATGGCTTTCGTGCGCTCTCCGGACGGCATTTCGATCGAGATCCTGCAGAAGGGCGCCAATCTTCCCTCCGCCGAGCCCTGGGCTTCCATGGCCAATACCGGCTCCTGGTAAGGCCCAAGCTTTCGCGAGGCTTACGGCACGCGCGGAGCCATCCGTTTCGCGCTTGCCGCCCATGCCCATCCTCCGGCATGCTTGGACGACTCGAAGCATCATGCATCGGATATCGCGGTTATCGTTCCTAATCGGCACGCGCGATATCATCGTCCCTCGCAGGAGGCCGTTCCGATGCAAACCTTTTTGCAGGGAACGTCCTATGTGCGATCATCAGATTTTATACGGCAGGAAGAAGCTAGCAAGCACAATTGCCGTTCTAGCCTCATTTGTGATGATTGCGGGCTGCGCGACCAAGGGTCAAAAGCCGACCGAGACATCAGACATTACGCCCGCTGTTCAGCCGACGGCAGCCGAACAACTCGCGACCGATATGAACAATAAGGCCGACGCCCGGCGACGCAACGCCGACCTCGCCTATCGCGACCCGCTGGTGCATAGCGTCAACGGCACGCGCCAGCAGATGGTCGCGCAGCAGAATCAGGCGCTCTATCCGGCGCCTGTGGAAACTCCCCCCGAGGGGCAAACCGGTATTGCCGGGCTGGTCACGCAGCCGACCGGCGTCAATGCGAGCAGAAGCAGCATCTTTTCCGCACCGCCGCCCATTGCCGTCAATCCGGATGGGACGCTTGCCAAGGCCGGAGCCGACGGAGCCCAGCCCATTACGCCGATGATGCGCAGTGTCTACAGCACACCGCCAACTGCGATGCAGGCAACGGCGCCGCAGGCGATGGATACCGCCGCGCCGAACGGCCGCACCTCGGCAGACATGCTGCCACCGCCGGTCATCCGCAATGCAACCTCGCCGGCTGCGGGTTCGCCACAGCCGATTGCCCAGGTAACGGCGTCCGGAGCGGCAGCAACGCCGAGCCCGAATGTCCATGAGTTGAACGGCAGACAAGCGGCCGCCCTCGCCCAATTCATCGCCTCGAAGAACCAGCCTCAGAACGGCAAGCTGCTAGTGCAGCCGGTGCAAAGCGCGACCGGGCAATAAAGAGCCTGCGTTTCAAAGGATTCTTCACTGTCACTGGCAAGAGCCTGTTAAGGCTTGCTTATTCAGCGTCGGCGGCAGTTTCACTCATCTGTCATTTTTTCCACAAAAAAGCAAAATTGCCGCTTGCGGGAATGAAATCACCCCGCTATAAGCGCGCCACACAACAGCTGAACGCGCCCTTCGTCTATCGGTTAGGACGACAGATTTTCATTCTGTAAAGAGGGGTTCGACTCCCCTAGGGCGTGCCACTGTTGTTCTTCCCCCACAGCCAATCATTTTAGCTACCGCTTGCGGACGCAATAGGCTATTCCTATTTACACCGCGCAGCATGCGCCCTTCGTCTATCGGTTAGGACGACAGATTCTCATTCTGTAAAGAGGGGTTCGACTCCCCTAGGGCGTACCAATCGCGCGGCTCGACGTTTTCCACGGTTCCCCGAAAAATTCTTCGCCTAGTCATGGATTTTTCTGCGATTTTTCTCGTTTTTCCGCTTGCGGGAATGAAAGGTGCTGACTATAAGGGCGCCACAGCACGCGCCCTTCGTCTATCGGTTAGGACGACAGATTTTCATTCTGTAAAGAGGGGTTCGACTCCCCTAGGGCGTGCCACTACCTCTTCCCCTTAATTTGATGTTTTTGCTCGCTAAGCGCTGTTATGCAGATGCGTATCTGGCGTGATCTGCGTTACGGAGCTTTCGCCGCATCCGTGACCCGCAGCTGCACGCGGCGGCTGCCCTGCCAGTGATCGGCGCCGAGCGTGCCGGCGACGTGGATCTGCGCGCCGCGCGACGACATCAGCAGCTCACCCAAGGGGGTCTCGGCCGCACGGAAGGCGATGCCATCCACTCGGCCGCCGTCCTGCGCCTCGAGCGTGATCTTGATGTGCGACTGGCCGACGAGGCGAGAATCGCGCAGACGGTGGCTCGGAAGGGCGAAGACGGGCTGTGGATGGCCCGAGCCATAGGGACCAGCTGTCTCCAGCCTATCGATCAGCTCCACGGTTGCGCCGCTTGCGCCGAGCGCACCGTCGATCTTCAACGTTTCGTTGGCAACAAGCCCTGCTACCTGTTTCTCCGCCTTCTCCGTGAAGAAGGCCCGCAGCTTTCCGAGATTGCTTCGCTCCACCGTCAGGCCGGCAGCCATCGCATGGCCGCCGCCTTTGACCAGCAGACCGGCATCAACGGCTGCGCGCACCATGCGACCCATGTCGAAGCCGTTGATGGAGCGACCGGAGCCTGTGCCCTTGCCCATCGGATCAAAGGCGATAGCAAAGGCCGGCCGGCGGAACTTGTCCTTCAATCGTGAGGCAATCAGACCGACGATACCCGGATGCCAGTTCTCGCGCGCCGTGATGATGACGGAGGCGCCATCGCCATTGCCATATTCCGCCAGCGCCTCGGCCTCCGCCTCCTGCAGCATGGCGGCTTCCATGGCCTGTCTCTCGCGATTGAGCTCGTCGAGCTTCGCAGCGATCGTGTCGGCTTCGCCCCCATCGGCCAGCGTCAGCAGGCGTGCGCCAAGAGCGGCATCGCCGATACGGCCGCCGGCATTAATGCGCGGACCAATCAGGAAGCCGAAATGATAGGGCGTGACGGGACCATTGAGGCCCGCCTTGCGAAAGAGCGCTGCGAGCCCGAGATTGCCCTGATGGCGGGCAGCGATCAGCCCTTTGACGACATAGGCGCGGTTCAAGCCCTTCAGCGGCACAACATCGCAAACGGTCGCGAGCGCGACGATATCGAGCCAGGCAAGCAGGTCGATGGATCGCACGCGGGAATCACCCGCCTCGCGCAGCAGCCGCAGCGCCGCGACAAGAACCATGAAAACCACCCCGGCGGCGCAGAGATGCCCCTGCCCCGAAAGATCGTCTTCACGGTTCGGATTGACCAGCGCGTGGCATGGAGGCAGCTCATGCGCCACCTGGTGGTGATCGATGACGACGACATCGATACCGCGTGCCTTCGCCACTTCAAGCGATTCGAAGCTGGTGGAGCCGCAATCGACCGTCACGATCAGCGTCGCGCCATTATCGATGAGCTGGCCGATAGCTGTCGGATTAGGCCCGTAGCCTTCGAAGATGCGATCGGGAATATAGATGCTGGCCGGCGCGCCGAAATGGGTCAGGAAGCGATAGAGCAGCGCCGAGGAGGCAGCGCCGTCGACATCATAGTCGCCGAAGATCGCAACGGTCTCGCCCTTCCTGATCGCGTGCAGAAGGCGCTGTGCCGCCTTCTCGCAATCGGTCAGCAGATGCGGGTCCGGCATCAGGCCGCGGATGGTCGGATCGAGGAAGGCCATGGCTTCGTCCTGCCCGACGCCGCGGCCGGCAAGCACGCGGGCAATCAGTTCCGGCAGGCCGTGCGTCTGCGCGATGGCGAGCGCCCTGTTCTGGCCGGCCTGGTCGAGTCGGGACACCCAGCGATTGCCTGATACCGAGCGCTCGACACCTAGAAATGCCCGTTGAACTGGATCGACCGGTTGCTCCACCATCTCTCCCGGAATTTGAGTGCGGCGTCCCTTTGAGGCACGCCGCCGCTGATCAGACTATTCTTTCGGCCGCTCGATGCGGATGACCTGCGGCTCGCCGACGAGATAACCCTCGTTCTTGATCGAGGCAACCGCCTTACGCACCGAATCCTCCGTCGTCGCATGGGTGACGAGGATGATTGTCTGGTGATCGGAAGGTGCCAGATGCTGCTTCGAGCGCTGGACGATCGATTCGAGCGAAATATGGTTTTCCGCCATGCGGGTCGCCACGCTAGCGAAGACGCCGGTACGGTCGAGAACGGTGAGGCGGATGAAATAGCCGCCTTCATGGCTCTGCATCTGCGCCTTGCGGTAGGGCTCCAGCGCCTTGGCCGGATGACCAAGCACAGGTACGCGCTGCTCGCCCGGGCGGCTCTTGGCGATATCGGCGATGTCACCGAGGACGGACGAGGCCGTCGCATTGCCGCCGGCACCGGGGCCGACCATCAGCAATTCGCCAAGGATATCGGATTCGATCGCCACGGCATTGGTGACGCCATCGACTTGGGCGATGACCGAATCGAGCGGCACCATGGTCGGATGCACACGCTGCTCGATGCCGCTTTCGGTGCGCTGGGCGACGCCGAGCAGCTTGATGCGGTAGCCGAGATCGGCGGCGGCACGAATATCCTCGATGGAGACGTTGGTTATGCCCTCGAGATAGATGTCGTCGGCCGCGATGCGATTGCCGAAGGCGAGCGTCGTCAGGATGGCAAGCTTATGAGCCGTGTCATTGCCCTCGATGTCGAAAGCCGGATCGGCCTCGGCATAGCCGAGACGCTGCGCTTCCCTGAGGCAATCGGCGAAGGACAGGCCTTCTTTCTCCATCCGGGTGAGGATGTAGTTGCAGGTGCCGTTCATGATGCCATAGACGCGCGAAATCGTATTGCCGGTCAGGGATTCGCGCAGCGCCTTGATGACCGGAATGCCCCCGGCAACGGCCGCTTCGAAATTCAGCAAAGCGCCCTTCTCTTCGGCGATCTGCGCGAGTTCGACGCCATGATAGGCAAGCAGCGCCTTGTTGGCGGTGACGACATGCAGGCCGCGTGCAAGCGCCGCGCGCACAGCTGCATTGGCAGCGCCCTCGGAACCGCCGATCAGCTCGACGAAGACGTCGATATCGGCCTTCTGCGCCAGATCGACCGGACCGCCGAACCATTCAATGCCCGTTAGATCGATGCCGCGATCCCGCGTGCGATCGCGCGCTGTGACGGCGACGATCTTGACGGGACGACCGCAGGTAACGGCAAGCTCGTTAGCGCGGCTCTGGATGATGCGGACGAGCGAGGCACCAACGGTACCCAAGCCCGCAATGCCGATTTTGAGGGCATCTGCCATGGAAAATTCCTGATCAGTATTGGGACGGCAGCCGCGGAAACGGCTGCCGCACGATATTATGAACGATGAGCGTTCAGCGAAATGACATTGTGCATCGTCTCGTCCGCGGTGGAGAGGAAGCGCTTTAGATTGCGCGCCGCCTGGCGGATGCGATGCTCGTTTTCAACAAGCGCTATGCGCACGTAATCGTCGCCCTGCTCGCCGAAGCCGATGCCCGGAGCGACCGCGATGTCGGCTTTCTCAACCAGAAGCTTGGAGAATTCCAGCGAGCCGAGGTGGCGGAACTTTTCGGGAATCTTCGCCCAGGCGAACATAGTCGCCGCCGGCGGTGGCACATCGAAGCCGGCCTTGCCGAAGCTGTCGACCAGAACGTCGCGGCGCCGCTTGTAGATGTTGCGCACTTCGGCGATGTCGGAGCCATCACCGTTCAGCGCATGCGTCGCCGCCACCTGGATCGGTGTGAAAGCGCCGTAATCGAGGTAAGACTTCACACGCGTCAGCGCCGCAATCAGCCGCTCGTTGCCGACGGCAAAGCCCATGCGCCAGCCGGGCATGGAGAAGGTCTTCGACATCGAGGTGAATTCGACCGTTACGTCGATGGCGCCCGGAACCTCCAGCACCGACGGCGGCGGCGCGTCATCGAAGTAGATTTCCGAATAGGCGAGATCCGAAAGCACGATGATGTCGTGCTTCTTCGCGAAGGCGACGACTTCCTTGTAGAAATCCAGGGTCGCGACATAGGCCGTCGGGTTTGACGGATAGTTCAGGATGAGCGCGAGCGGCTTGGGGATCGAGTGGCGCACGGCCCGTTCCAGCGGCGGGAAGAAGCTATCGTCCGGCTCGACCGGGATCGAGCGGATGACGCCGCCGGCCATCAGGAAACCGAAGGCGTGGATCGGATAGGTCGGGTTCGGGCAGAGAATGACGTCACCGGGCGCCGTGATCGCCTGCGCCATATTGGCGAAGCCTTCCTTCGAGCCGAGGGTGGCGACCACCTGCGTATCCGGATTGAGCTTCACGCCGAAGCGGCGGGCATAATAGGCGGCCTGCGCGCGGCGAAGGCCCGGAATGCCCTTGGAGGAAGAATAGCGATGCGTGCGCGGGTCCTGGACCACTTCGCACAGCTTGTCGACGATGGCCTTGGGGGTTGGAAGATCTGGATTGCCCATGCCGAGGTCGATAATGTCCGCCCCGCCCGCTCGCGCGCTCGCTTTCAAACGATTGACCTGTTCGAAAACGTAGGGCGGCAAACGCCGGACTTTATGAAACTCTTCCATTTCTTTCCCCATGGGACAGCGGCCCTCAAAACCGCGCTGAAGTTCGTTGATCTCCCGGCCAGCCGCGATACGAACTTGGGACTCGCGGCGCCGTATTCATGCTATCTCGAAAGATAAGGTGAATCTTGGGCGCTTATGCACGCAAAGTGCAATCCGCCGGTCAGATACATCCAAATTCGGCCTATCCGAACGCTTTGCGGCCAAATCGCCTGAAACGCAAGGCTAATTCTGCGTCTGTGCCGGCGGCGTGCCGCCCTCTTTTTGAATTTCCTGCAGCGTATCCTGGCCATGTTCGGCAGCGAGCTTGCGCATTTCGGCAACACGCCTCTGGTACTCGGCCTCGGAGATCGTGCCAGCCTTGCGCTGCGATCCAAGTGCCGTCAGCTGCTTGACCAGATCGCCAGCCTGCTGATCGTTGATCTGGACGTTTGCAGCGGTCGGCGGCGCGTTGAAGGAAGGATAGCCGTCCTTGTAATATTGCTGCGTGCTGGTTTCCACCACCGGCGTGCCCCTGGCGGGCTTTACTATGACAGCCTGAGGCGGCTGCTTGCGCTTGGCGAAGGCCGCCTTTTCCTCGGGCGTCGAGCAGCCCGCAAGCGTCAATGCGAGAATTCCGCACATTGCACCGCAGAGTACGGAATACCGGTTCAGTCTTGCCACCATGCCGCCGCCCATAATTGTCTTCCTGCGCTATTCCTTGCTGTGGGTTGCGACTGTTAAATTTGTCGCAGCAGCAAAGCAAGAGCAGGGTTGCGTTTCATTCGACTTGTATTCCTTTTCCCGCAAGATGTACAAATGGAAAACAAGACACGAGCTGCCGCCGGGAGGATGATGCGTGACCGACAGCAAGCGGGACAAGAATGAAGGTAATGGCGGCTTTCCAGGCTTTGATCCAAAGTCAGTCGAGCCTTACATCGTCAGGGATCCCGAAGCGATGGCCGTCAACTTTGCCCGTGCGCTGGAAAATCTCGGCAAGGCGGCCTCAGCCTGGCTTGCGCCACGCGAGCGCGGCGAGAAGGTCGATACGGTTGCCGATCCCTTCACCGACATGGTCAAGACACTCTCCAAGGTCGGAGAGTACTGGCTTTCCGATCCCCGCCGCACACTGGAGGCGCAGACTCATCTGCTTTCCGGCTATTTTGGTCTGTGGACGAAGACCATGCAGCGCCTCAGCGGCGATTCGTCAGCCGAAGCCGAACCCGTGAAGGACAGGCGCTTTGCCGATGAGGACTGGCAGACGAATCCTTTCTTCGACTTCCTGAAGCAGACCTATCTTCTGACATCGAACTGGGCGGAAAAGCTGGTCGGAGATGCGGAAGGACTGGACGAACACACGCGTCACAAGGCGGCGTTCTACACGAAGCAGATCACAGCCGCCTTCTCGCCGACCAATTTCATCGCGACGAATCCGCAGGTCTACCGCGAAACCATCGCCTCCAATGCCGAGAATCTCGTGCGCGGCATGAAGATGCTGGCGGAAGATATCAGCCTCGGCCACGGCGAGCTGCGTCTGCGGCAAACGGACATGACGAAATTCGCGGTCGGCCGCGACATGGCACTCACTCCGGGCAAGGTCATTGCGCAGAGCGATGTCTGCCAGGTGATCCAATATGAGCCGGCGACAGAGAAGGTGCTGAAGCGACCGCTGCTGATCTGCCCGCCCTGGATCAACAAATTCTACATTCTCGATCTCAACCCACAGAAATCCCTCATCAAATGGTGTGTGGAGCAGGGTCACACCGTCTTCGTCATCTCCTGGGTGAACCCCGATCAGCGGCATGCCGCAAAGGACTGGACCTCCTATGCCCGCGAAGGCATCGATTTCGCTTTGGAAACGATCGAGAAGGCGACGGGCGAGCAGGAGGTCAACGCCGTGGGCTATTGCGTCGGCGGCACGCTGCTCGCGGCGACGCTTGCCCTCCATGCCAAGGAAAAGAACAAGCGCATCCGAACGGTTACCTTCCTGACGACGCAGGTCGATTTCACCTTTGCTGGCGATCTGAAGGTTTTCGTCGACGAGGAGCAGATCGCAGCGCTCGAAGAGCAGATGAATGTGCTCGGTTATCTCGAAGGCTCGAAGATGGCGACGGCTTTCAACATGCTGCGCGCCTCCGAACTGATCTGGCCCTATTTCGTCAACAACTATCTGAAGGGGCAGGAACCCATGCCCTTCGATCTTCTATTCTGGAACGCTGATTCGACGCGTATGGCCGCGGCCAACCATTCATTTTACCTGCGCAACTGCTACCTCAACAATGCATTGAGCCAGGGCAAAATGGTGCTCGACGGCAAGACGCTGTCACTGAAGGACGTTCGCATCCCCGTCTACAATCTGGCGACGCGCGAAGACCATATCGCGCCGGCCAAATCGGTCTTCGTCGGCAGCCAATGTTTCGGCGGTCCGGTGGAATTCGTGGTGACCGGCTCCGGTCACATTGCCGGTGTCGTCAACCCGCCCGACAAGCACAAATACCAGTTCTGGACAGGTGGCCCATTGGGCGGCGACTATGAGGATTGGCTCGCCGAGGCAAAGGAGACGCCTGGTTCCTGGTGGCCGCATTGGCATGCCTGGATCCTCGAGCAAGACCATCGCATGACGGCTGCGCGCAAACCCGGCGGCAAGGCCCTCAATGCGCTGGAAGAAGCACCCGGCAGCTACGTCCTGGAACGGGCGTAAACAGTCGCGAATTATGCAATTTCCTTCGCCTCTCGTCCCCGCCCGCCTGATTTCCCGCTACAAGCGCTTCCTCTTCGATGCCGAGCTGGAGGACGGCACCTTCATCACCGGTTCCTGCCCGAATACCGGCTCGATGCTCGGCCTTACGACACCCGGCTCGCGCATATGGCTCTCCGAACATGAGGGCGCAAAACGAAAATACCGTCATGTCTTCGAATTGATCGAAGCCGACGACACCACGGTCGGCGTCAATACCGCCATGCCAAATCGCATCGCGGCGGAAGCGATCGCGCTTGGGCAAGTCTCCGATCTCGGGGAGTACACGATGGTCAAACGCGAGCAGAATTACGGCCGCAACTCTCGCATCGACCTGCTCTTGACCGACCCTTTGCGGACAACCACCTATGTCGAGGTGAAAAACGTCCATTTCATGCGGCAGCCGGGTCTTGCAGAGTTCCCCGATACGGCGACGGCACGCGGCGCCAAGCATCTGGAAGAACTCGGCGATATGGCCGAGGCCGGCTACCGCGCCGTCATGTTGTTCGTGATCCAGCGCAATGATTGCCATCGCTTCCGCATCTGCGGTGATCTCGATCCGGTCTATGCCAAGGCCTACCATCGCGCTTTGGCGCGTGGGGTTGAAGTCTATGCGCTGAAATGCAGGGTTTCACCGACGGAAATCGCGCCTGCCGGGTTGATCCCGATAGACGAACCCGGCATAGCTGCATTAGAACAGTTTAAGATCTCTATCGAAGGCTAGTCATGGTGAATTACATCGAAGCGGCAACGGCGCCGGCGAAGAATACGGGGGCCATCCGCATCTATGGAGAGGACGCATTTGCCGGAATGCGCAAAGCGTGCCAACTGACCGCCCGCTGCCTCGATGAACTCGCCGCGATCGTCAGGCCCGGCGTGCCCACCGATGTCATCGATCGTTTCGTCTTCGAATTCGGCATGGATCACGGCGCTTATCCCGCGACGCTGAACTACCGCGGCTACATGAAATCCTCCTGCACGTCGATCAACCACGTCGTCTGCCATGGCATTCCCAATGACAAGCCGCTGCGCGAAGGCGATATCGTCAATATCGACGTGACCTATGTGCTCGATGGCTGGCACGGCGATTCCAGCCGCATGTACCCCGTCGGCGAAATCAAGCGCTCGGCCGAACGGCTTCTCGAAGTCACCTATGAATCTCTGATGCGCGGCATTGCCGCCGTGCGTCCGGGTGCCCGCACGGGCGCGATCGGCGAAGCGATCCAGACCTATGCCGAGGGCGAACGCTGCTCGGTCGTGCGCGACTTCTGCGGCCATGGCGTCGGCAGCCTGTTCCATGACTCGCCGAACATCCTGCACTACGGCCGCGTCAATGACGGCCCGGAACTGCGTGAAGGCATGATCTTCACCATCGAGCCGATGATCAATCTCGGCAAGCCGCATGTGAAAGTACTCGGTGACGGCTGGACGGCCGTCACCCGCGACCGCTCGCTTTCGGCACAATACGAACATACGGTCGGCGTCACGGCCACGGGCTGCGAAATCTTCACCCTGTCGCCCGGCGGCCTCGACCGCCCCGGCCTGCCGCCGCTGCAGGGATAATTCATGGCGAAACGCCCCGCTTCTTCCAATGGACATGGTGACATGCCCCTCGAAAGAGGCGGGAAGCCGGAGACTTTGGAAGAGGCGCCGCTGCTCGACGAGCGGCTGTTCTTCCCCCAACAGACTGTCAAGCCGGCCTCGCAGACCACCAAATCCTCCTCGATAGCCAAATCCGCGCCACCCAACGTCGAAGCCCATTATCATGGTCACCGCGAACGGTTGCGCAATCGCTATCGCGACGGTGGCGACGCGGCGTTGGCGGACTATGAAATCCTCGAGCTGTTGCTCTTTCGGCTGATCCCGCGTCGCGACACGAAACCCATCGCCAAGGCCTTGCTCGCCCGCTTTGGCTCGCTCGGCGGCGTATTCGGCGCGCCGGTCGGCCTGTTGACCGAGGTCAGCGGCATCGGCGATGCGGTCGCGCTCGACCTGAAGCTGGTCGCGAGCGTCGCACAGCGCATGCTGAAGAGCGAATTGACGGGCAAGCCGGTGCTCTCCTCCTGGAAGGCGCTCATCGATTATTGCCATGCCGCCATGGCGCACGAAGCCCGCGAGCAATTCCGCCTATTGTTTCTCGACAAGCGCAATGCCCTGATCGCCGACGAGGTGCAGGGCTTCGGCACCATCGATCATACGCCGGTCTACCCGCGCGAGGTCGTCAAACGCGCACTCGAACTCTCCGCCTCGGCAGTGATTCTGGTCCACAACCATCCCACTTACCCTGCTTTGATCACGCTGGATCACGCTCAAACACGTTGAGATATCACGGTTTTTTCGGCTTGCGCACTCGGAGTGTCTTTTGCAAACTGGGGGCTGTTTAAGGGGTAGCGGATGGCCTCCAGATCCCGAGCGCCGATCCCTGTTTCCTCGACCGATCCCAGCTGCCGAGAAGGGAAACGCCGTGCCGAGCCTGACCGATCCCGCCATCCGACAAGCGCTGAAGCGAGTGGAGAGCAACCAGAAGCAGGAAAACCTGGCCGATGGTGAAGGTCGCGGCACTGACCGCCTAGTCCTGGTTCTTAAACCAATGCCGAAGCGAGTGACTGCCGACTGGATGGCCCAGCAGTGGCGTGATGGAAAGCGGACCAAGAAAAAGCTCGGGGCCTAAGTGCGCCCGCTGAAGCTTTACGCCTACTAAACCACTATCAAAGCAATTCCGCCGATTGCCTCGATCATCGATCGAGCAAGGGCATGGGAGCGATCGACATCGCCCTCCTCCCACTCCGCGACGGAATAGTGGATGTTGAACCATGGAAGCAGCGTCAACGCTCCACGTTGCGCCTTTGACAACGGTGTTGGCGCCCGTGGGTTTTCTAAAAGGATGGTTGCCTCCTTGAGACAAAGGATCGCTGCAGCGTAACGGCTGGTCTTTGCCGCCTGAGCAGAAAAACGCCCCTCATGGGCCATCGGCGTGATCGTATGTCCGCCCCCCGCATGGTCATCGAAAACGGGTGCGCCCTTCCAGCCATAAAAGGCATACCAGATTGCGCCCGAACATAGGGCTCCATGATGCCCGCTGATCAGCGGCGAACTTTGCTCCTCTTTGAAGACCCCCGGCCACTTTCCTAGATCGCGAAATCGATCCAGAGCAGGCTCGGCTTTCCTTGCTCTGTTCGCGCCCGTATTGTGCAGCCGGACGGTATTGCTTCCGAAGAGCCGCGCCAAAATCGTCACGTCCGTCAGTCCGCTCGCCCGCGCATCGTCTGCCGTCGCAGCGTGCCTCGCCTGCTCCAAAGCCCCACGTCCAACCTTGCTCAGGCGGATGCCGAACGACGTCAGGGAGTGATGGATGACGTTTTCCAGATCGAGGAATTTGACTTTCAAATTGCGCCGGTGCGTCAGCAAAAGCAGCGTTCGGTAGCAGCCCGCAGACTTGACGTGCGCTACCCGGAACTAGCCGGTGCGCGTCAGATGAGCGATGTCAGGCGCATGTGACAAGCCTCGACCAGGGTCATCGAATAGCCCAGCCTTGACACTCGCCTTGACTGCATCGTGCTGTATCCTGATCGTCACATCGACAGCGCGTCGATCAGCACCACGGCCGAATGCTTTGCCTATCCGCTCGGCATATTCGGCCATGGCGTTCTCGATCTCCACCATTTGCCGCGTCGAATAGCGCGCCAACTCGATCCCGCCCGTCGCAGCAATCGTGCGCTTTAACTGCAATTCCATCGACGCGAGCAAGCTGTGCTATGGTGCCGATCTTGAATTTGTAAAACTGCTCGATGAGCCGGAGCCAGCACACGCATGACCACATCCCTTGTCCCGAACAAAGGTCCCGAGCTGAGACAAGCCGTCGAGAACACCGAACGCGAGCTTGCCCAAAGGATAGGAATATCGGTCGAACAATTGCGGACCGCGCTCAACAGCGACGATCCTTTGTCAGCCTTTACCGAGCTCAGCAGAATGCGGAAGCCGCATTGATGCACGACATCTGTGACATGTCTGGCGCGCGAGAAGGGCAGCGGTCGTCCTAATGTTTAGGCCCAGCCGACATGTTCCCGCTGTATCAGCTTGAGAAACAGGCCGAACCAAAACCGGTACTCTGGGTCACCACGATCGCCCCATGTCTCAAGCGCACAATAGGCAACCGACGTGGTTTCATCTTCGCCATGCCGGTCGACCGCAACCTCGATCGCCTCGGCTTCGGTCAGGATGTGCCAGTCCTCAATCACGATGTAGTTCGTGCTCATGATTTGCTTCCTCACTGTCAATCAAGTGTTTCCGCGTCGCCAAAGTCTCGCTGGCCTGCCGTCTCTTCGTCATCGCCAGGCGCAAGCTTGATCAGGGCACCTATGCAAACTTTTGCCGTTCGATCATGCATCGCTAGATGTTCTCACTTTGAAGAGCGGTATGAGGATTTCGCGTCGTCAGCAAGATAACGATTTTCGTATAGAATAGCCAGTTATTTTATCTGCAACACGATGGTCATGTAAGGCGATGACGCCACGTGACCTCCTCGCTTGGAATGTACGTAAGCTTCGTGTTCAGCGAGGCCTCTCCCAAGAGCGCCTTGCGCTTGAAGCTGGGTTGGAACGCGTGTCGATTTCCCAACTCGAACGTAAACGGGTAAACTTGGGGATAGATTCTTTAGGAAAGATCGCCAACGTGCTCGACTGTAAAGTCTGTGAGCTATTGGTTGAGCCTGCCGAAGGCGAGCAGGCACCCACAAACCTGCGCCGGGGGCGGCGTCCGTAGAACCGCTACATCTGAGCCGCAGTGTGGGCACGGCGGCTGAGATTCCTTCTCATTCCACCTAACAATTTCGCATCGAGGCCAACCTGATACTCGCTCGCCTTGAGCGGATTCAAACCTTTGACCCGCGATTACAATTAGCCTGGCCGCTCAAATTATCGACCCAAAACAGAGCGTTCCAGAGATTGAGAATTGCGAAATAGTCATTATCAAACGGACGCCTGTTAAGCCTCGCAGATTTTACGCGCAAATTATGGAGCGGCTTACGAAGAATTACGCGAATTTCTATCGCACTTTGCATCCAAAGCGAGTATACCGCTCGCCGCTCCGGGCGAGGTGTGAATTTGAAGCGAAATACGATCCTGTCGATCTTGTGGCATATACGACGTTCGCGAAAGCAATATAGCTAGATCCTGCGCTATCTCATGAAGGTGAAGGAAGCCTACTCGGACGACGCTCTTAACGCGCTGAAAAACCTTGCCGATGATGCAAGGAGCAAACGCGCGGCGGCAACCGTTGCGGCGGAAACCGCGTTCAAGGACGCCACGTTCCCCGGCGTTGGCGCCGAGATGTGGCGGGCGCTGGGATCAGAAGAATATCGTGAAGTGCTGTGCGGCAAAATAACTCACGATGAGAGAGGGGGATCAACGGTGATAAACGCTGGGATCAGTGAAACCTCCGATCCCAAAAAACTACCCCAACGATTTCCTTCCAGTAAATTTATCTTTTAATTTCAACAACATATTTAATTGACGAGTGTGGTCCACAACCACCCGTCGGGAGACCCAACCCATCCCGCGCCGATATCGAGATGACCAAGACCATCATCGATACCGCCAAGCCCTTGGGCATCACTGTTCACGACCATGTTATCATTGGAAAAAACGGCCACGTCAGCTTCCGGGCATTGCGATTGATCTGAAATCGCCGAACGCTTCATAAGATTTTTAGTTAAAAATACCCCTCAAACTTTTGATATATTTATATTTTTTAAGGCATCCGACACTTCCGATTTTTCGAAGCGGCTGTGAATCGCCGATCCCGTCAGTTACCATTTTTCAGTTCAGCGTCAGGATCATCTGGCAGAAGGATCGCGCCTATCGCAACGGCAGGCCTGCTGGCGGAAGCTGCTGTTTTGATTTGACCAATCCGCCTCGGTGGTCGACCCGGTCCGGAGATCGCATGCAGAAGACATCGCCGACACTTGCCTCTCGCCTTCGCCGTTTTGGCCGTGGCGCGTTCGTTGCCTCGATCGGTTTCGCGGCAATCGCCGGCGGCTTCTATGCTCACATGCTCTGGACGACGAATTTCCATCCGGTCATCGCCGGCGAGCTCTACCGCTCCTCGCAGCCCTCGGCCAGCAACATCGCCGAGTTTCAGAAGCAATACGGCATCAGAACCATTATCAACCTGCGCGGCGACAACAGCGGGCACCATTGGTATGATACCGAAGTCGCTCAGGCGAAAGCGCTCAACATCGACCATATCGATTTCCACATGTCTTCGGGCCGCGAACTGACGCAGGAGCAGGCGGCCCAACTCGTCGATATCATGCGAAATGCGCCGAAGCCGATCCTCATTCATTGCCAGGCCGGAGCCGACAGAACCGGCCTAGCCTCGGCACTTTACCTTGCCGCCATTGCCAAGACGAATGAGGCTACCGCGGAGGGCCAGATGTCGATCATCTATGGTCACCTGCCGTTCTCCTTCACCCGTGCCTATGCCATGGACCGTACCTTCGAGAAGCTGGAACCCTGGCTCGGCCTTTCGGCGTCCTGAGCGCCAAACTTCCCGTTAGATAATCTGTAACATTGAGCCGCTACCGGTTGACGGAGTGCATGTTGCATTGCGACATTGATTCCCTATTTCAGTCATCCGAGGCTTCCCGATGGACCAATTCGATCTCCTAGTCGTGGGTAGCGGCCCTGCCGGCCGCAGAGGCGCTATCCAGGCCGCCAAACTCGGCAAGAAGGTGCTCGTCGTCGAGCAAGGCAAACGGGTCGGCGGCGTCTCGGTCCACACCGGCACCATCCCTTCGAAGACACTGCGCGAAACGGCGCTGAACCTTTCAGGTTGGCGCGAACGCGGCTTCTACGGCCGCGCCTATCGCGTCAAACAAGAAATCAGCGCCGAAGATTTGCGCCGCCGCCTGCTGATCACTCTCGATCACGAAGTCGAGGTGCTTGAGCATCAGTTCGCCCGCAATCGCGTCCAGCACATCAGAGGCAAGGCAAGCTTCGTCGATCCGCAGACGATGCAGATCGTCAAGGATGATGGCGAGGTCGTTACCGTTTCCGCCGCCAGCATTCTGCTTGCCGTCGGCACCAAGCCTTTCCGTCCGGATTACATGCCGTTCGACGGCAAGACGGTTCTCGACAGCGACGAACTCCTCGATATCCAGGATCTGCCGCGATCGATGGTCGTCATCGGCGCCGGCGTCATCGGCATCGAATACGCCACAATCTTCAGCGCGCTCGACACGCAGGTGACGCTGATCGATCCGAAATCGACCATGCTCGACTTCATCGACAAGGAGATCATCGAGGATTTCACCTATCAGCTTCGTGACCGCAACATGAAGCTGCTGCTTGGACAGAAGGCCGAGAAGGTGGAGCGCCTGCCGAACGGAAAGGTGGAACTGACGCTCGACAACGGTCGCCGTCTGACCACCGACATGGTGCTGTTTGCCGCCGGCCGTATGGGCGCGACGGATACGCTCAACCTCCCCGCGGCCGGCCTTGAGGCCGATGCCCGTGGCCGCCTGAACGTCAATCCCGAAACCTTCGCAACCAAGGTCCCGCATATCTTTGCCGCGGGCGACGTCGTCGGCTTCCCGAGCCTTGCCTCCACGTCGATGGAACAGGGCCGCATTGCCGCGCGCGTCGCCGTCGGCGCGATCGCCAAGGAGCCGCCGAAATACTTTCCCTACGGCATTTATGCCGTGCCGGAGATTTCCACCTGTGGCCTCTCGGAGGAAGAGGTCAAGGACCGGCACATTCCCTATGAATGCGGTATCGCCCGCTTCCGCGAGACGTCGCGCGGCCATATCATGGGCCTCGATACCGGCCTCTTGAAGATGATCTTCTCGTTGAAGACACGCCGCCTGCTCGGCGTCCACATCGTCGGCGAAGGCGCCACCGAACTCGTGCACATCGGCCAGGCCGTGCTGAATCTCAAAGGCACCGTCGAATATTTCGTCGAAAACACCTTCAACTATCCGACGCTCGCGGAAGCCTACAAGATCGCCGGCCTCGACGCCTGGAACCGCATGGGCGACATCAAGTCGGAGATTTGAGCGCGTCCGTGAAACCTCACGCAAGGGCTTCGATCAGGGGCAGGACTTCGGCGAAGGAATAGATGCTGTATTTCGGGGATGGCAGCGTGTCCGGCCAAGAAGTGCCAGCAGCGTAGAATACACCTCGTATTCCCGCCGCCTCCGCGCCCCTGACATCGGCCTCTGGATTGTCACCGACAAAAATGCAGCTTGCCGGGGCCACGCCCAGCCGTTCAGCGGCAAGCTGAAAAATTCTCGCGTCCGGCTTCCGCAGGCCGACATCCTCTGAAATGACCACGAGATCCACGGCATCTCTCAGTCCGGTGATCTCAATTTTTGCGGATTGAACGTCGCCGTGGCCGTTGCTGATGATGGCCGTCTTCAGGCCGTGCTCGCGCAGCGCGGCAAGCATTTCAAGGGCGCCTATCGAGGGCCGTGCGAAATGTGGGTAGCGCCTTTGAAAATCGGAAAGCAAGAGAACTCCGCAATCATCGCTCACACCGAGAGCAGTCACCAACCGCGGATAAAGCTTTTGTTTGTCGACGAGACCTTCCTTCTCCAAGGCAAAGAACGTTTCTTGAAAATTCTGAAAAGTAACGCCCCTCAGTTGATCTTCAAGCCGTTTGAAATGATCCGGTAGGAATGCCAGCAGGGCGGCGCGGCGATCGATAAGGGTTTCGTCCAGATCAAACATTGCCGCTTTAATCAAGTTCGGTCTCCTTCGCCATTCACCGTACTAGGCTTCTGGTAGAGCCTAGGGCTCTAATGAGAAGTATCCATTGCAAACGATCGAGTTAGGCTGCAAGCGCTGCCTGAACCGCAAAGGCGATATGCAGCCGGACCAGGCAATATTGACTAAGCCGATGGTGTCAGAAAGCTTCCTGATATCGGCACAAAAAAAGCCCTGCCGCGAACGGCAGGGCTTCAATTTCAGTCGGAAAGAGAACCGATTACTCGGCGCTGTCTTCAGCAGCCTTCTTCTTCGGAGCGGCTTTCTTCTTCGGAGCGGCAGCTTCTTCGCCTTCGGCGGCAGCTTCAGTCGCTTCAGCCTTGGCAGCAGCCTTCTTCTTCGGCGCTGCCTTCTTGGCAGCCGGCTTGTCTTCTTCTTCGTCGTCAGCCAGCAGCGCTTCCTTGGAAACTGTCTTGTCGGTGACGTTAACCTCGGTCAGCAGATGGTCGATGACCTTTTCTTCGAAGATCGGGGCGCGCAGGTTAGCGGAAGCGCCCGGCGTCTTGCGGAAGAATTCCAGGATTTCCTTTTCCTGGCCCGGGAACTGCTGAAGCTGCGCGTAAAGAGCACGCTGCAGTTCGTCTTCGCTGACTTCGACACCGGCCTTCTCGCCGATTTCGGAGAGAACGAGGCCAAGGCGAACGCGACGCTCAGCGAGCTTGCGGTATTCTTCGCGAGCCTTTTCTTCCGTGGTGTCTTCGTCTTCGAAGGTCTTGCCGGATTCGCTGAGGTCGGTTTCGATCTGGCGCCAGATGCTGGCGAATTCAGCGTCGACGAGCTTCTGCGGCGTGTCAAACTGGTACATCTCGTCGAGCTGGTCGAGGATCTGACGCTTGACCTTCTGGCGGGTGACCGAACCGTACTGGCTTTCGATCTGGCCGCGAACGATTTCCTTCAGGCGGTCAGCCGATTCAAGGCCGAGCTTGGAAGCGAGTTCGTCGTTGATTTCGACTTCGCCAGGAGCTGCAACTTCCTTGACATTGATGTCGAAGGTGGCTTCCTTGCCGGCGAGGTTTTTGGCCGGATAGTCGGCCGGGAAGGTTACGGTGATGACCTTCTCATCGCCAGCCTTGAGGCCGACGAGCTGCTCTTCGAAGCCCGGAATGAAGCGGTTGGAGCCGAGAACGAGCTGTGCGTCTTCGTCCTTGCCGCCGTCGAAGGCAACGCCGTCGACCTTGCCGAGGTAATCGATGGTGACGCGGTCGCCGTTGGCGGCCTTGCCCTTCTTGGTTTCGTAGCTGCGGGCACTCTCAGCGATCTTGAGGATCTGCTCGGTCACTTCGTCTTCGCCGATCTCGGCGACTTCGCGGGTGACCTTGATGCCGCTGACCGGCTTCAATTCGATCGCCGGGATGACTTCGTAAGACAGCGTGAATTCGAAATCGGCCTCAGCGGAGAGGATCTTTTCTGCCTCGTCCTGGTCTTCCGTCATCGCGATTTCCGGCTGGGTGGCCGACTTTTCGCCGCGCTCGGTCAGGATCGCCGGCGGCTGATCGCGAACGATTTCGTTGACGAGATCGGCCATGATCGACTTGCCGTAGACCTTCTTCAGGTGCGAGACCGGAACCTTGCCCGGACGAAAGCCGTTGATGCGGACCTTGTCCTTGACCTCGGCCAGGCGCTCGTTCATGCGCACTTCCATGTCCTTGGCCGGGATGACCACCTTGATTTCGCGCTTCAGCCCTTCAGCGAGCGTTTCGATAACCTGCATTGTCCTACCTTCATTCATGGCGGCCGTGCCCAGCCTGCCGTTCGTTTCGATGAGCACGACGCCGGAAAATCCCGAGCGTGGCTTGGATGCAATTCTCTTTCACCTTGCAAGAGCGCCGCGCATTCAAACAAACGCGCAAAAGGCAGCTCTATCCCGTCACGAGCCAAAACATCTTGTCCACTTTCCTCATCGAAAGCGGGATGCTTCGGGCAAGATGGCGCGTCCTGCGGCATTTGGAAGACAGGCTTGGTTAGCCTCCCCCCTGTCCACAAGACAGTGTTGGTGCGGGTAGAGAGACTTGAACTCCCACGCCTTGCGGCACCAGAACCTAAATCTGGCGTGTCTACCAATTTCACCATACCCGCGTTCCCAAAACCGCATGGCGATGCCTGCCCATGGGGCCTTCCGGAGCGCGGCGTCTCTATATCACCCGTTTCAAACCACGCAAAGGAAAAATGACGGTTCCGCGACGACGCTTAAAGCTTATCGGAGCTCTTCGCGCAGATATCGTCAGTAAAGCGGCTCCTCATAGACGGATTTGCCGTCTAGAAGCAGGCTTCTGATATGGGCAACACCGTCGGAGGACACGCGCGCCGCAATGGCGACGCGATTGTCGTTGCGGGCGCTCTCGATATCGCGGCCCTGCCCCTCGGGCACGTAATAGCGTTCGATGCCATAGGTGACCCCGACAATCGCCTGCTGGGGATCGGTGACATCGCCATAGAAAACATATTCGACAGGCAGGCTTTTGAGCACGACCGTATCGGGTTTCTGATCGAGCTTTCCAAAGGACGATTCGACGATGCCCCAGTAACCGTCATCCTGCCTCTTCAGGCGAACAGACAATATCGCGGCACTTCGGCTCATTTTCGGCGGTCCCTCGACCATCGTCGAGAACGGAACCCGTGAGATGTCGTAGTTCAAGGTCACGTAGTCGCCGCGCAGAAGATCGCGCGGATCGACCGGTGCGGTCCTCAAGAGAATTTCGACGCCGCTCCGCAGACCCCAGGCCCGCTCGCCGACCATGTAACCAAGAACCGCCGTCTGCAAAGCGGCAACAACGATGGCGGCAATCCACAGGCGGCGGGAATCGATGGTTGGGCTCTTCTCAGCGACATCGGTCATGCCCGCGTCCCCTGCCCGCGATTATCGGAAAAACGCCGTTCCAGCTGGATGACCAGCCAGGCGGCAATCGCTACCAACAAACCAGCAACGAGGAAGAATCCCGCCGTGCCGATGATCGAGCCTATCGTCTCGCCTGCAAGATAGAGAATCTCGCAAGAAAAGACGAAATAGGCGAGATAGCGCACCGCGCCATTGTCGCGGCCGCTGAGGGCGATTGCGATCACCGCGCTGGCAAGTGTCGCCGCGGCTACGACGACAAGCGGCAATTTATCCTCGATCCAGACATTATTTTCAAAGGAACCGTTGCTGATTTCGGCATGGACAAGAAAGAAGCCGATCGATGCAACCAGAAAAGTGTAGAAAGCGGGCGCCGCGCCGGCCGTGCGGGCAAAAGGCACCAGCGGCGAAGCGGGAACACTGACGACTAGAAACGCCGCCATGCCGAGAGCGGCAAACAGGATCGCGGTATTCAATCCCTCATGGCGGCCGAACAGCCATGCCAGCCAGCCGACGAGCATGAGATAAGCCAAATGTCGAGCCATGGGCGCGTCGACATAGCGGACAAGCCCAATCAGGACCGCAGCCATCAAAGGCGGCATCCAGGGCATGATCCCATACCATTCGTCGAAATGCCCCCAGAGATAGACGCCGCAAAATGCCCAGGCCAGAAAACCCGCGAGCCCGACCTGAGCCGAGGAACGGAACAAGGCCGCCACGATGCAGGCCGCAGCGAACCAGACGAGCATCATTCTCAGTTCATCGCCGGACAAATTGTACATCTGGCCGACCAGTGCCATGGCGCCACCGAAACTCAAGGTGCCGAGAATCAGCAATGCAGTGGCGATGATGGAGCGACCCTGGCCTAACAAATATGCAGCCGCGAGATAGAAGGCCCATATCATCGCGACCAGCCCCAGCAGACGGGCAATTCTCGGAATGGTCTCCCAGTTTGCAGATATGAACAGCAAGATGGCAAGGCCGAGAAGCACGGCGGCGATGATGGTCAGTACCCGTCCGGCGCTGAAACTTGTCTGGCGGCCGTCATACTCGCCGAGAATGGCTTTGGCCGTCCCCGCGTCGACAAGGCCCTTGTCGGTCCAGATCTTCAGATCCCGCTCCAGCCTGCCCCTGTACATGCCCGGCTCCCCCTCGCTGCGATTCTGCTTGCGACAGAGTTAGCACAAATCGCCGCACAATCGATGCGAGCCGAGCGGTTCTGGCAGAAGCTTCGGCTCACAGGAATATGTGCCATATTAATACGTAATTAAGGGATCATGCAGTATCTTTGGGGCCGGTAAGGAGATACCGACTGCAGATATGCGCGCAGCTCATGCCTCCCATGAAATTATTGCGCTGCACAAATTCGAAAAGTCATACTATTTATCAGACAACAAAACGGCGGTGGCGCGCCGGGCCGATTCAGATCGGATCAAGCCTGGGGATGGATATCCCGACACCACATTCGGAGCCGCATACTCCTCCTCCCAATGCGCTCCGATCGATTGGCGACACTCCTCCTCCCAAGTCGTCAATCACCACAAATGACGCCCACCGCATCCTCCTCCCGCGGTGGGCGTTATTTTTTTACCTCCCTAAATCGGTTTATGCTGCGCGGATGCGCATGTATGCCAGCGGGCTGCAATCGAAAGGCCGCATGGCGGCTCGCAGCAGAATTCGAGCCCTCCAAAATAGCAAGGCCGGCGAAAAGATGGCTAAAAGCGGGCCGCCGCCGGCAAACGCTTCGGAATGCCCGACACTTGCTCGAAATTGACTTCCAGCGGCGAACCCGGTTGGTCGTGATATGCACACAAAGAAGCCATCATCTTAGGCAAAGCACCATAAGACTTGCATGTGGCGCATAGGTGGCATGAAGCTTTCGCGCTTTTAGTTTTCGCGGCGCAGCATATATTTAAATCCATTAGATCGACGACGGAACCAATCACGGAACTGCTCGATCCCTTGATCCTCGAAAGGGACTACAATGAACCTGACCCGCTCTTTCAACAACTGGCGCAAGTATCGTCAGACCGTCAACGAACTCGGCCGCATGAGCTCGCGTGAACTGCACGACCTCGGCATCGACCGCGCCGACATCCATCGCGTCGCCCGCGAAGCCACCGGCCGTTAACAGCCGGATAGGCTTCGCCCAACAGCGAAAGCCTTCTCAACGCCCGTTGCGGATCTCCGCGGCGGGCGTTCTTTTTTGCCTATCGACTGAGCAGACGCAGCATAATCGATTCCGCTGCGAGCTATTCCCCATTTGCAAAGCACACAAATTTTGAGCATCGACTGCTTTTTGGGCGTCATATTGCACAAATGCATGGCAGACGCCTCTTCTTTGCACTGCACAATCAGTCTCTTCGCGCCTATATAGAGTGCAAGCGCTGAGGCGGTAATTGTACCGCCCGCAAACAAGATACTGAGGAAAAGATCATGAACCCGATTCGCATTGCAAAGAACTGGATCAGCTACCGCCGCACTCTGAACGAACTTGGCAACCTCTCCAGCCAGACCCTTTCGGACATCGGCGTCAGCCGTTACGAAATCCGCAATATCGCTGCTCGTTCTTTCCGTTAATAGGAACGGACTAAGCAGACTGCCTCAAGACGGCGCCTTTCGGCGCCGTTTTTGATTCCGGCTGTCAGCAAATCAATTGGATCGCCGGCCTGCCCGTGATAATGACGCGCGCATGACACAGATCACTTCCCACTCTCCCATTCACGTCATCGGCGGCGGCCTCGCGGGCTCGGAAGCCGCATGGCAGATCGCCAATGCCGGCGTTCCGGTCATCCTGCATGAAATGCGCGGGGTGCGCGGCACTGAAGCGCACAAGACGGACGATCTTGCCGAGCTGGTGTGCTCCAACTCGTTCCGCTCCGACGATGCCACCAGCAATGCCGTCGGCGTCATCCATGCAGAAATGCGCATGGCGGGTTCGCTCATCATGGCATGTGCGGACAGGCATCAGGTGCCGGCCGGCGGCGCGCTTGCTGTGGATCGCGACGGCTTTTCGGCTGCGGTGACGCGGGCGGTACAGAGCCACCCGCTAATCACAGTTCTCCGCGAGGAAATCCAGGGCCTGCCGCCGAGGGAATGGGACCAGGCGATCATCGCCACCGGTCCGCTGACTGCGCCTGATCTTGCGAGCGCCATCCAGGCTGAAACCGGCGCGGATGCGCTCGCCTTCTTCGATGCCATTGCGCCAATCGTCTATCGCGATAGCATCAACATGGACATTTGCTGGTATCAGTCGCGTTACGACAAGGTCGGTCCCGGCGGCACGGGCAAGGACTATATCAACTGCCCGATGGACGAAGCTCAGTACAATGCCTTCGTCGATGCGCTGATCGCCGGCGACGCCGTCGGCTTCAAGGAATGGGAAGGCACGCCCTATTTCGACGGCTGTCTGCCGATCGAAGTCATGGCGGAGCGCGGGCGTGAGACGCTGCGCCATGGGCCGATGAAGCCGATGGGGCTCACCAATGCCCATAATCCCACGGTCAAGGCCTATGCCGTCGTGCAGCTCCGTCAGGACAATGCGCTGGGCACCCTCTACAATATGGTCGGTTTCCAGACGAAGCTGAAATATGGCGCGCAGGCGGAAATCTTTCGGCTCATTCCCGGCCTTGAGAATGCGGAATTCGCACGCCTCGGCGGACTGCACCGCAATACCTACATCAACTCGCCGACCCTACTCGACCGCTCGCTGGTGCTGAAATCCCGGCCGGGCCTGCGTTTTGCCGGCCAGATCACCGGCTGCGAAGGCTATGTCGAAAGCGCCAGCATCGGCCTGCTCGCCGGCCGCTTCGCCGCTGCTGAGCGCAAGGGCGAAGCACCGTCGCTGCCACCGGATACGACGGCGCTCGGCTCGCTGCTGAATCACATTACCGGCGGCCATATCGTTTCGGACGAGGAGCCGGGCAAACGCTCATTTCAGCCGATGAACATCAATTTCGGGCTGTTCCCGGAGCTAGAACCTGGCTCGATTGTCAAGCCGGAGGGCGTCAAGCGCTTCCGCGGCAAGGACAAGACCATCATGAAACGTCAGCTCATCGCCAAGCGTGCGCTTGCCGATTGCGCCAGCTGGCTCGGCGTGCCGGCGCCCGTGTTAGCGGAAAGCGCCTGACCTAGAGCATTTTCGCTTTTCTTCGAATAGCGAAAACGCTCTATCTTCTTGTTTCCTGACGCATTCCGGACGGAAAACCGCTGCGCACTTTTCCTGGAAATGCTCCAGCGGGCTTCGTGATCTTCAGCTTGTTGCCGGCGGCGCGTGGTGCTCGAGCTTCGCGTCTTCGCCGGCGACATAATTGCCGAGCAGCCAGAGCGAGACCTCCGCAGCTTCCGCCGACGTCTTGAACTCGAACGTGCCGTTGTGATGTGGAACATCGAGGAAATCGACGATCAAGCCGCGTCCGGTTGCTGAAATCTTGGCACGCGCCTTACCAGGCTCGATCAGATGGACGCTGAAATGATTGCGCACGTTGCGCATAAAGCCGGCTTTGTCATCGTGCAGCCGCACGAAGACCGCCTGCCCGTCTGCGGTTGCCTGCAATTGCCGGATCGCTTCGGTCGGAAAGGCGCGGCCGAATTCCAGAATGGCAAGGCCGGTATCGTGCAGGCCGTCTTCCTTGTTCTGCGATGCCATGCGCGTCGCGTAATAGGCAATGAAGATGACGATCGCGAACAATATGCACCAGACGACAATACCCACGGCGGATCCCCCTGAAATGCAAATCAAGTGCCGGCCATTTCCATAGACGCCGAGACTTGCGCGAGCTTGGTGTATTTTAGATTTTCTTTGTGATCGACGCTATCGCCATGCGCAGCTGCCGGCGCCATTGCGGCAGCACAAGGGATCGATCGAAGATGTCCGCGCCAAGCTTCTGTGCCTTCTGCAGGACAGGCTCGGCCAAGGTAACAGGCAGAAAGGCGGGGAATACGGCCTGCGGTATGGCGCCTGCCGCCCTCGCCTTGGCGAGATGCTCGCGACCAAGACCGGCAAAGGCTTCGACCGCTGCCGAAATGCGCGGCTTGTCTTCACCAGCAAGAAAACTGTCGCGGTCAAGCCCGGTCGCAGAGAGGATCTCCAGCGGAAGGTACACCTGGCCGCGATGGCGATTAAGCGGCATCAGAAGCAGCAGGCCGGCGATTGCCTGAGCAACGCCCGCATGGCCGGCGGCATCGGCGGAGCGCTTCGCCTCGTCGGCAGACAAGACCAGGCTTGCAAGCTGGATGAGAGCAGACGCCGTCTCGCCGGCATAGCCTTCCAGGCTGCTGCGGCTTTCCATGGGATCGTCGTAGAGATCGAAGATGCGCGCATCGATCATGTTAATCAGCGTCCGGCGCGGCAAGCGATATTCTTCGATCGCGGTCAGAAGCTCGGAGGCCAGCGGATTGGCTTCGCTCGATCCGTGAGATTGCCCCTCCAGGAGATCGCGCCAGTACTGCATGCGCACCTCGCCGGGCAACGGCTCGTGCACGAGATCCCGCACGCGCGCCAGCTCTGCATTGAAGGCATAGAGCGCGGCAAGTGCCGGGCGCTTCTCTTCCGGCGCCAGCAGGCAGGCAAGATAGCGATCGCGATCGGTGTCGCGAAGCGTTGCGAGGCAGATGTCCCGGTTGCTACGGGGCGCAGCTGTTATCGTCATACCTGGATCCGAATATCAGACGGCGATCAGCGCCGCAGCCACGGCGCGCGATTCGGACAGCATGATGTTGAATGTGCGCACGGCAGCGCCGGTGCTCATCGGGTCGGATGAAATCTGCTTTCCACGCAGGGCAGCCTTCAACTCGGCGGGAAGCGGTCGCAGCTCCATGCCGGTGCCGACGAGCAGCACTTCGATCTCGGCAGCTTCATCGAGAACCTTCTGGAAGCGATCCGGCGTCAGCGCATCGCCCTGCAGCATGTCCCAGCCGTAGATGCCCGAGGGCAGGCAAAGCAGCGAGCCGCGATGCGACATGTCGGCAAAGCGGAAGCCACCATTTCCGTAAGCGTCGATCGGCGCGCGTCCGGGGAAATGCGCGTTTCGGATTTCTATACCTTTAGCCACTGTATCACACCGCTGGTTTGCCTGACTGGATGTTGCCGGCTGCGGGTCCATTGCTCTCACCGCCGGTCTGGAACTTGTCCGGCCGCAGCTTGAACAGGATCAGCACGGGCGCCGCAATATAAATCGACGAGAAAGTGCCGACTGCGACGCCGAAAAGCAGGACGAAGGTGAAGGCACGGATCACCTCGCCGCCGAAAATATAGAGCGCGAGCAGCGCCAGAAGCGTCGTCGCGGATGTCAGAATGGTACGAGATAGTGTCTGATTGATGGAGGCATCGATCAAAATCGGCAACGGCATCTGCGAATAGCGCTTCAGGTTTTCGCGCATGCGGTCATAGACGACAACCGTATCGTTCAGCGAATAGCCGACAATCGTCAGGATCGCGGCAATGCCGGTCATGTTGAACTCCATGCCTGATAGCACGAAGAGGCCGAGCGTCAGGATGACGTCGTGCAGTGTCGCGATGATCGCGCCGACTGCGAATTGCCATTCGAACCGAAGCCAGATGTAGATCAGAATTGCTGCCAGCGCCGCCAGGACGGCAAGGGAGGCGGTGGTGGTGATTTCACCCGATACCGCCGGGCCGACTACCTCGACGCGAGAGAAATTGTAGTTCTTGCTCAATTCGTCCTGCACCAGGGAAACGGCCGACTGTTCGGCGTTCTCGCCACCGTCCTGCGCATGGACACGAACCAGGGCACCAAGCCGATCGGCGAGCCGCTCGACGCGCACGTCGCCAGGTACAACGGCTTCAAGGCGCGTCTGAATATCGGCAACGTCGGCAACACCCTGCTTGGCGCGGACCTCGATGATCGATCCGCCGGCAAAATCGATGCCGAGGTGCATGCCGACCGTCGCGAAGGCAATGAGTGTGGCGACGGACAGCGCAGCGGAGACCGTAAATGTATAGCGGCGGATGCCCATGAAGCGAATATTGGCATTATCAAAAATGCCGCTGCGGACGCCAACCAGCAAAGTACGCGGCCTGCGGTGTGAAATCCACATATTCACCAGCGACCGCGTGACGAAGCAGGAGGTGAAGAAGGTCGAGACAACGCCGACCATCAGCGTCGCGGCAAAGCCGCGCACCGCGCCCGTGCTGGCGTAGAAGAGAATGGCGGCAACGATCAGCACTGTCAGATTGGCATCGGTCACGGTCGCAGCTGCGCGGTTGAAGCCGTGGCGCAGCGCATCGACAAGAAGATGGGTCTTCTTCTCCTCCTCGCGCACACGCTCATAGATCAGCACCAGCGCATCGAGGCCGATGCCGATGATGAGAACGATTGCCGCAACGCCGGGCAAGGTCAGGGTGATACCGAGCAAGCCCATGAGCGCCGCGACCATGATCATGTTGATGACGAGCGAGATGGTCGCGATGATGCCGAGCAGGCGATAGAAACCGATCATCAAGGCGGCGACGAAGACCGCGGCGGCAATGCACGCAATTAGGCCATAACGTGCCGTTTCGCCACCGAGGCCCGGCTGAATGGTCCGCTCTTCGACCGTCGTCAGCGTCGCGGGCAATGGTCCGCTCTTGACCATGACGGTAAGATCCTGCGCGCCCTGGGCCGTGAAATCCCCGGGAATGTCGATCTCGCCTGTCGCTATGACCGTCTTCAGCGAGGCCGCGGAGATGACCTGGTCGTCAAGCACGACAACGATGTCCCTGCCGAGATTGTTGGCAGTCGATTGTGCAAAGCGGTGGGTCGCCTCCTGCGTCAGCTTCACGGAGACCGTGCCCTCGCCTTTTTGATTGTCAACGACCGCGACGGCATCGGAAAAATCGATGTTCGAGAGTAGCGGCTGCCGCTGCACGAGATAGCCAACGGGCGGATCATCTTCGGAAAACAGCACATCGGACCCGGCCGGTGGCTGCTTGTCCATAGCGTCCTGGACCGACATCGACTGATCTATCAGGCGGAAGCTGAGTTTGGCGGGTTGGCCGAGAAGGTTCTTCAGCCGCTGCGCATCGGCAAGATCCGGCACCTGCACGACGATGCGGTCAGACCCTTGCCTGCGGATTAAGGGTTCGCCTACGCCGAGTTGTGCGATGCGGGCGTGGATGACCTTCATCGCGCGTGCGATCGCCGATGACACATGGCTGTCGATATCGGTATCGGTGATATCGAGCGTCAGCGCACCGTTGTCACCCTGAGATAGAACCACGGACGGCTTATCCGGTCCTGATGTCAGCGGCTGCAGTGCCGTCAAGGCCGCCTGGACCTGTGCGGGATCATTGATGCGAAGCTGGATCTTGCGGCCAGTGCCGGTCAGGCCCGAATAGGCGACATTGACGGTACGCAGCCGGGTGGAGATATCGCCGACAATACTTTCCAGGCGATCCTTCTCGACATCGCCCCGTTCCATCTTCAGCAGCAGATGCGATCCGCCCCGAAGATCGAGGCCAAGCTCGATCTTTCGGTGTGCCCACCATGTTGGAAGGAATGAAAGCGCGCGCTCGCCAAGCAGATTTGGAGCGGCCAGAAGCACGCTCAAGAGAACGACGAACCAGATCAGGGTGGTCTTCCACCAGGAGACGTGCAGCATCGCTCTCTCGAATTAAGGATTTCCCTACTGCGCCCCCCTTTCGAACGAAAATGCAAAGGGCGCAGTAACACCTTGAATTTGTGCACAATCCTTCAAGAAAGTCGATCTCGAATTTGGAAGATGCGCAGCGGCGGCGGGATCCGCCTCTCGGAAAGAGCCTTACGCGGCGTCCGCCTTGACGGGCTCACCCTTGACGCGAACCTCGGAAATAGCGCTGCGGACAACGCGGATGCGCACGCCATCGGCGATCTCGACTTCCAGTTCCTTTTCGTCGATGACCTTGGTGACCTTGCCGACGATGCCGCTGGTGACGATCTGATCGCCGCGACGAATATTCTTCAGGACCTCGTCACGCTTCTTCGCCTGCGCGCGCTGCGGACGGATGAGGAGGAAATACCAAACGACCATCAGCGGCACAAACAGGATGATCATTTCAAAGCCGGAACCGCCGAAGGCGCTCGCGGCCGAATCTGTTGCGCTCTGCGCATATGCGTTGGTGATAAACATCGAGAACTCCCTTGAACTCCTAGCGGGAACAAGGCCCCGCGTCAGGTGGCCGGAATATAGTTACGCGCATGGCGAATGCAACAAAAACAGCCGTCAACCGTACCGTTTTCCCGGTCTGTTAGCCTTTCAGCCCCCAAAGGAGCATGATACCCGGCGAGACAGCGCGCGCATTTTACGACTTTCTTGTTCAATATTCAGGAGGAAACGGTGACTGAAGACCAAAACGCCCTGATCCTTTCCGAAGTCCGTCGCCTTGCCGACGCTGTCGAACGTCTGGCCGGACCGGCCCCGGCCGTCAATGACTGGAATGCCGCCGACTGCTTCGTCTGGGCCCCTGCCCGACTCTATCTGCAGCCGGTACCACGGCCGAACCGTGTGGCGCTCACACTCATCCGTGGCGTCGATCACGTGCGCGATATTTTGCACGAAAATACGCTGCGTTTCGCGGAAGGTTTCGCGGCCAACAACGTGCTGCTCTGGGGCGCGCGCGGCATGGGCAAATCCTCGCTCGTCAAAGCGGTGCATGAAGACGTGCGTCGGGCGACCGGCGTTTCACTGAAGCTGATCGAAGTCCATCGCGAGGATATTTCCTCGCTGCCGGTGCTGCTCGATATCCTGAAGGCAACGCCGCATCGCATCATCATCTTCTGTGACGATCTCTCCTTCGATCATGACGACACTGCCTATAAGTCGCTGAAGGCGGCTTTGGACGGCGGCGTCGAGGGACGGCCTGATAATGTGCTGTTCTATGCGACATCCAACCGCCGCCACCTGCTGCCGCGTCATATGATGGAAAACGAACAGTCGACCGCCATCAATCCTTCGGAAGCCGTCGAGGAAAAGGTTTCGCTCTCCGATCGCTTCGGCCTCTGGCTCGGCTTTCATAAATGCAGCCAGGAAGACTATCTACAGATGATCGATGCCTATGCCAATCACTTCAAGCTCGATCTTGATCGCACCCAAATGCATCACGAAGCCCTGGAGTGGGCGACGACCCGCGGCGCCCGTTCCGGTCGCGTCGCCTGGCAATATATCCAGGATCTGGCCGGCCGGCTGCGCATCGTGCTGGAGCGTGATTGATCCTCAATCGACCAACATCGCCATAAACGACAAAAAGCCCGGCATTGACCGGGCTTTTTGCAGAGTCCTTGAGACGCACTACCTATTCAAGGAACGTCATTGGGTTGACCGGGGCCGAATTCTTGCGAACTTCGAAGTGCAGCTGCGGCTGGCTGACATTGCCGCTCATGCCCGACGTCGCCAGCGTCTGGCCGCGCTGGACCTTCTGGCCGCGAGCGACGCTAAGCGCGTCCGCGTGGCCATAGACCGTTACCGTGCCGTCGTCGTGGCGGACGAGGACGGTGTTGCCGAGTTCTTTCAGGCCGTTGCCGGCGTAGATGACGACACCGTTTTCGGCAGCCTTGATCGGCGTGCCCTCCGGAACGGAGATGTCGATGCCGTCGTTGCGGCTACCGTTGACGTTGGCGCCGTAGCCGGCGACAACAGCGCCGCGAACTGGCCAGCGATACTTGCCGATACCGGTCGCCTCAGGCGCATCGGCCTGCGCATCCGACTTTGCGGCATCATTGATGGACTGGCTCGGCGAAGCGGATGCAACTTCCTTCGGCTTGGCGGAGGCATCAGCTGCCGCATCGGCATGGGCGGTAACCTTAGGTGCTTGCTTGGCGATGGGGTCGGCAGCGGCCTGCTTCGGCTCTACAGGCAGTGCGCCCGGCTTGACCGACGCCTTCTGCGGCTCGATCGAAGCGGTCTTGACCGGATCTGCGGCAGCGACACCACCGTGCGGCAACGCGAGCGCCTGACCGATGCGAATACTGTCGCCGGCCTGCATGTTGTTCGCACGCTTCAGTTCGGCGACGCTCACGCCGCTTTCCTTGGCAACTCTCGCCAGCGAGTCACCCGGCTTGACGACGTAGGTGCCCTTCGGCGTCGGCCCCTTGCCATTGCCGGCGGCGAGCTTATTGGGATCGGCAAGGCCGGCCTGGGACTTGCCGCGCATCTGGTTGCCGGAAGGTAATGCGAGCGCTTCCTGTTGCGGGGCCTTGGCCGGACCGGGCATCTTGCCGCCCTTGGAAAGATCCGTCGCTTCAGCGGCCATCTTTGCCGGACCTGAGACACCTGCCCCATTCATCGTCGGGATGATGATCTGCTGGCCTGGCTGCGCCGCGACGCCATTGCGCAGGCCATTCGCGCGCAGGATCTCCTTTTCCGGAACGCCATAGCGGCGCGACAGCAGCGCAATATTCTCGCCCTGATGCAGCGTCACGCTCGGAGCATTGACCGTGGTCCAGCCGGGAGACATCTGCTGCGCGGCGGCGGCCTTGATCGTGCCGGTAGACATCGCGTCGGGAGCAAGCGCCGGTGCGGCATGGGAACCATTGCCACGCGACGAAGGGAACGGCTGTGCGAGCGCTTCGGCTTGCCCTTGCGATGCCGCACGGGGACGACCGGCATTGGCGGAAGCGCCGGGAGGAGCGAGATCGGCGCGCTGAATTGCGACAGGAGCGGTCGAAGCCCGTGCGCTGGAATAGGACGGATTATAGCGGGCCGGAGAGTTGGGGTACGGTTGCGATACCGGCGCGCTCTGCTGCGAATAATCCTGCTGGCCGTAACCGCCCGCCTGAGCAACGTCGGCGCGCGGCACCGGATCACCATTCGGACCATTGAGGCCGCGCCGGTTGATCGAGCCGGTCGTTACATTGTCCGTCTTGTTGAAAAGACCGCTGAAGCGGGTCGTGTCCGAACTGCAAGCTGTGGCAGTACTCGCCAGAAGAACGGCCACCAGGACTTTCCCTGCCGATTTGCTGACGTTTGAAGAAAGACTGAAACCCATGACTCGACCCACTTAAGACGCAACCGATTATGGGTCGATTAAAGCGCGTTAATCTTACCATGCGGTTAAAGCACTGGCGTGGCATGTGTTTTTTTGAGGAATTGATAACCATAGAAAATGAAACGGTGCCAATCGCCCGTTTCCATAGGGGCGTCAGCCCGAATTGAGCCTCAAAGATAGGAGGCGAGCATGGGAACGATGGGCTGGTAGGGAACGTCGAATAATTCTTCGCGCTCGAATCGGCTTCCCGTCTTCGTCAGGCGCACCAGACGACACGTATGCTCATCGACGATAAGTGGGGCTATCATCGAGCCGCCGGACACCAGCTGTTCTGCATAGAAGCGCGGCATCGTGGTAAAGGCGGCAGTGACCAGAATGCGGTCGAATGTGCCCTCGCCCGGCAAACCGGCGCTGCCGTCCGCCTGGCGGATGATAACATTGCGCAGGCCGAGCGCATCCATGCGCTGCTGCGCCGATGTCGTCAGCGTCTTGTAGCGATCGACCGTCAGGACGCGCTCGACGATCCGCCCCATGACGGCAGCTGTGAAGCCGCTGCCCGTACCAATTTCGAGCACGCGGTGGCCAGGCTTGATCTTCAGGCTGTGAAGAATACGCACTACCAAATCGATGCCTTCCATGAAGGCACCGCAATCGATTGGAATCGTCCGGCTGGAATAGGCATCATCGGCAAACTGCACCGGCACGAAAGGCATGCGCGGCGTCTGCTCGACCGCCGTCATCAGATCGATATCCAATATGCCCTCTGCTCGCAGCCGCAAAACCACAGCCGCAAAGCCTTCCTTTTCCACCAAACGAGGTGTCAATCCGCTACTCCATACCGAGCGCCCGCGCCACGCGGTCCTGCGCCGAATAATCCGTCAAATCGAGTTTCAAAGGCGTTACCGAAATACGATTTTGTTTCAACGCCTGAATATCAGTGCCCGGACGGAAGATACCGTTTCGCTCGCCGAAGCGAAGCCAATAATATGGGAATCCGCGGCCATCGGCCCGCTCCTCGACCTGCACGTTGAAGGCAAGATTGCCCTGTGCGGTCACTTCCGCTCCGTCGACTTCTTCGGGGCGACAGTTCGGAAAGTTCAGATTTAGGAACGTCCCGTCAGGCAAATCGACAGTCATCAGCTTGTTGAGCAAAGCAGGCGCATGCGTTTCGGCGATATCCCAGGGCACAACGCGGGAGCCATTTTCATAGAGATAGGCTTGGCTCAGCGCAAAGGAACGAACACCTTGCAGGGTGCCCTCGATGGCACCGGCTATGGTGCCGGAATAGGTGACGTCGTCGGCAACATTCGAGCCGGAATTGACGCCCGAAAGCACCAGATCCGGCTTGACGTCCATCACCTGGCGGATTGCCATGATGACGCAATCCGTCGGCGTTCCCCTGAGTGCATAATGCTTCTCGGAAACCTTGCGCATGCGCAACGGCTCGGAAAGGCTCAATGAGTGGGCAAGTCCGCTCTGATCCGTCTCGGGCGCGACAACCCAGACATCGTCGGACAGAGTGCGGGCGATACGCTCCAACGCCGCCAGACCTTCGGCATGAATGCCGTCATCATTGGTCAGAAGAATACGCATCGCCCCACCGCCCGATTATGCTGCTTTTTCGATCCTCTTCAGACCACCCATATATGGCAGGAGTGCGTCGGGGACCGTGACCGAGCCGTCGGCATTGAGATAATTCTCAAGGACGGCGATGAGGCAGCGACCAACTGCAGTGCCAGAACCGTTCAGCGTGTGAACGAATTTGGTGTTCTTATCGTCCTTGCCGCGATAGCGGGCGTTCATGCGCCGCGCCTGGAAATCTCCACAGACCGAGCAGGACGAAATCTCGCGATAGGTATCCTGCCCCGGTAGCCAGACCTCAAGATCGTAGGTCTTGCGTGCGCCAAAGCCCATATCGCCGGTCGAGAGCGTCATGACGCGATAATGCAGGCCGAGGCGCTTCAGCACCTCTTCCGCGCAAGCCGTCATCCGCTCATGTTCGGCAACGGAGCTTTCCGCATCGGTGATCGACACGAGCTCGCACTTCCAGAACTGATGCTGGCGCAGCATGCCGCGCGTGTCGCGGCCGGCAGAGCCTGCTTCCGAGCGAAAGGATGGCGTCAGAGCCGTGAAGCGCAGTGGCAGCTTCTCCTGATCAAGGATCTCGCCGGAAACGAGATTGGTCAGCGAAACCTCCGCCGTCGGGATCAGCCAGCGACCGTCCGTGGTCCTGAAGGAATCCTCGGAAAATTTCGGCAGCTGACCTGTTCCGAACATCGCCTCGTCGCGTACCATCAGCGGTGCGCTGACTTCGGTATAGCCATGCTCGCTGGTGTGGAGATCAAGCATGAACTGGCCAAGCGCGCGCTCAAGACGAGCAAGCTGCGCGGTCAGCACCGTAAAGCGCGAGCCTGACAGTTTTGCTGCGCGCTCGAAATCCATGTAGCCGAGCGCTTCACCGATTTCGAAGTGCTCTTTCGGCTGATGGTTCCATGTGGGCTTGGAGCCCCAGAGATGCTTGACGACGTTGTCGTGCTCGTCCTTGCCGACAGGCACGTCCTCGAGCGGGATGTTCGGAATGCGCGACAGCGCATCATTGAGCTCGGCCGTCAGCGTGCGCTCTTCTTCTTCCGCAGCCGGAAGCGAAACTTTGAGGTCGGCAACTTCCGCCTTCAGCTTTTCGGCAAGCTCGCTGTTCTTCTGCGCCATCGCCGCGCCGATTTCCTTGGACGCGGCGTTGCGGCGGGACTGCATGTCCTGGACGGACTGGACGACGGAGCGGCGCTTCTCGTCGAGCGCTATGAGGCTTTGCGACTGAGGCTCCGCACCGCGCTTTGCAAGCGCTGCATCGAAAGCTTCGGCATTCTCACGAATCCATCTGATATCAAGCATCTTCGTTCCAGGTCGTTTGACATAAGTATAACTCCGACCGAGGTCTCGGTCGGAGGTCGAAACGGCAATAGCTGGGAAACGAGGCTGAACCTTCCTCGCCTAGACGTCGTCCGTCTTGGTGATCTCGGAAGTCCCGCCACTCTCTTCAAGCGCTTGCCGGCTACGCTGGCGCTCCACGAGTCTCGCCGCGTAGATGGAAATCTCGTAGAGAAGGATCGTCGGCAGTGCAAGGCCGATCTGGGACATCGGATCTGGCGGTGTCAGCACGGCGGCGACGATAAAGGCGAAAACGATGGCGAACTTGCGCTTTTCCGCGAGCCAGGCCGACGTCAGCAGGCCGACGCGCGCAAGCAGCGTCGTGATGACGGGAAGCTGGAAGACGAGGCCGAAGGAAAAGACCAGCGTCATGATGAGGCTCAGATATTCCGAGACCTTCGGCAACAGCGCGATGCCCACCTGACCTTCGGCTGGCGCCTGCTGCATCTTCAGGAAGAACCACATGACCATGGGCGTGAAGAAGAAGTAGACAAGTGCAGCGCCCATGAGGAACAGGATCGGCGACGCGATCAGGAACGGCAAGAAGGCGGAACGCTCGTTCTTATAGAGACCCGGCGCCACGAACTTGTAGATCTGCGCGGCGATGATCGGGAATGAAATCACCAAGGCGCCAAACATTGCGACCTTCACCTGCGTGAAGAAGAATTCCTGCGGCGCGGTGTAGATCAGCTCGGACTTCGCGAGATCGAGATGAGCCCATTCGACGGCCCATTTGTATGGATAGACCAGATAATTGAAGAGATGCTTCGCCACAGCGAAACATCCGATGAAGGCAACGAAGAACGCAACGAGCGACCAGATCAGCCGCGTGCGCAATTCCATAAGGTGTTCGATAAGTGGCTGCGGCTTATCGTCGATGTCACCCGTCATGCCTGGTCCTTCTTCTTGGGCGTTTTAGGCGTGGCCTTGCTGGCTGTGGCAGCCGCGCGCTTCCTGGGAGCTGGAGGCGCTTTCTCTACGGCAGCAGCGGTCGCGACCTTGCGCGGGGCTCGCTTTGGTTTTTCCGTCACGATCGGTGTCTGAACGGCAGCGGCTGCGACCTCGTCGAACTTGGCGACAGCCTTCGAGCGCGGCTTGCGCACGGCCTTTGGCTTCTCGGCGGGTTCGCTTGCACCGGCAACCGGCTGCGGAACGACTGCCGCCACTGTCTCGGCAGACGCCGGCGACGGGTTGCTCGAACCGGCAGACGTCGGAGATGAGGCCGCAAGAGCTTCCGGCAGGCCGGACGTGACACCGGGAACCGGCTCAGACGGCAACGGTGTCGCAGCCGGAGCCGCTTTGTCCGGCGTCGCCGCACGCTGCAGATCGGCCTTTATCTCATTGCCCATTTCACGCAGCGGGTTCATGGCTTCCCGCAGTGAGTTGACCGGATTGAGCTTCTGGGCGTCGGCAATCGTCTGGCGGACATCGTCCAGATCTGCCTCGCGCATGGCTTCATCAAACTGGGCACGAAAGTCGCCAGCGACCTTCCTGGCCCGCGCCGTCATCTTACCGATGGTCCGCAATGTCGACGGTAACTCCTTGGGGCCAATCACCACCAAAGCCACGACGCCAATAACCACAAGCTCGGACCAGCCTATATCGAACATGCAAAGGCTCCTGGGCTAACGGCAAACCTTTCAGCTTGCGCCTGCCCGACATGATTACTTCGTTTCGTCAGCCTTGTGCTCGACCGTACGGGACGTCGTCGTCGCGGATGTCGACGTATCCTCGTCGTCGTTCATGCCCTTCTTGAAGCTCTTGATGCCCTTGGCGACATCACCCATCAGCTCCGGAATCTTTCCACGGCCGAATAACAACAGCGCGATGGCCAGGACGATCAGCCAGTGCCATATGCTTAGAGAACCCATTGCTTTAACTCCCAATTACAGTGTCTTTTCGATGTAAGACGTTTGCGGATGTTTTTCAAACACGAAAATGTAGTACATCCACGCATATCGGGATAGCGAACGCCGATGCGGGCGACCGAACGTCTCCAAGCCGAGAGGATAATTATTATATTCGCACCCGCTGATGGCGAAAGAGAGACCTGACGCTCCGTTTCGCGAAAATTCTGCCGATGCGATTGCGGCCGCCTTTCAGGAGCAGGCCGATGGTTCAATCGCTTGAGCCGCTCGGTGGCAGGATGCCGAGCTCCTCCAGATCCAGCTGCGTGATCGGATCTTCATCCTCGGTGAGCTCATCACTCATCAATGGCGAGGGAATGTTGAAATTGGCCGGGATACGGCCCGAGAGCAGCCCTGCCCCCTTCAACTCTTCTAGACCAGGCAGATCCCGCAGCTCTTCCAGGCCGAAATGATCGAGGAAATCGCGCGTCGTGCCGAGTGTCACCGGCCGTCCGGGTGTGCGACGACGACCACGGAAGCGGACCCAGCCGGCTTCCATCAGCACGTCGAGCGTACCCTTGGAGGTCTGCACGCCCCTGATATCTTCGATCTCGGCACGCGTGACGGGCTGATGGTAGGCGATAATGGCCAACACTTCCAGCGCAGCACGGGACAGCTTGCGTACCTCACTTTCATCGCGCCGGATCACGAAGGAGAGATCTGCGGCCGTACGGAAGGCCCAGGCGCCATCCACCTGCACGAGATTGACGCCACGCATCGCGTAATCGGCCTTGAGCTTCTGCATGATGGCTGGAATATCGATGCCACGCGCCACGCGCTCGGCAATGAAAGCTTCGGAAACCGGCTGCGCCGAGGCGAAAACCAGCGCTTCGGCGATGCGCTCGGCCTCGCTCAGCAGGCGATCGTCCACATCGGGCGTCTCCGCCTCGTGCCCAACATGCTGCTCTTCGTCGTCCGGTTTCGTCACGCGTTCCCTGCCCTATTCAGCTGCTTCCAGTGACGAATGCTTCGGCCCGCGCCGCATGTAAAGCGGCTGAAACGCGCCTTCCTGACGAATTTCGAGCTGCCCCTCGCGCACCAGTTCGAGCGAAGCTGCAAAGGCGCTGGCGATCGCCGTCGCCCGCTCGCTTGAAGTCGTCATATAGCTCAGCAGATAATGCTCCAGGGCTGTCCAATCGGTAATTTCGCCGATCATGCGGTCAAGGATGACGCGGGCATCGGCGAGCGACCAGACACGGCGCTTCTCGATCGTCACCTGGGTCACGGCCTGGCGCTGACGCAGGCTGGCATAGGCGGTCAGGAGATCATAAAGGCTGGCATCGAAGGCCGATTGGCGGCGATCCGGAATATGCTCCGGCGCGCCACGCGCGAAGATATCGCGGCCGAGGCGGTTGCGATTGACGAGATCGGTTGCGGCATCGCGCATGGCCTCAAGGCGCTTCAGGCGGAAGGCAAGCGTTGCCGCCATCTCCTCGCCTGTCGGCCCGTCTTCCTTGCTCTGCTGCGGGATGAGCAGCTTGGATTTCAAATAGGCGAGCCATGCGGCCATGACGAGATAATCGGCCGCAAGCTCTATACGGATGCGCCGGGCGCTGTCGATGAACTGAAGATATTGCTCGGCAAGCGCCAGAACGGAGATTCGGGAAAGGTCGACTTTCTGGGTGCGCGCGAGATGCAGCAGAAGATCAAGCGGTCCTTCAAAGCCGGCAAGATCGACGACAAGCGACGGTTCGTGCGAGCCGCGCTGCGCCTCGCCTTCCTGCCAGAGCTTGTCCATCGGCGTTGCCGCCTGCTGAAGCTTGTCCGTGCTGCCGCTCACTCTGTCACCCGTCCGTTCCTAGAAGTCCGGTTTTACGCTACGGCGAAGATCGCGTCGAATTCCGCTCGAATGGAGGCTTCATCGGCACCATCATTCCTGCCGAAAGCCGCTTCGACCGCCTTGGCCCTTGCCAGCGGCGCACCCGCCAGCGCGGGAACATTGCGAACCACCTGCTGCATCTCGTCCATGACACCATTGCAATGCAGCACGATATCGCATCCGCCCGCAACAATATTTGCTGCGCGCTCGCCAATCGTGCCCTTCAGCGCATTCATCGAGGTATCGTCCGACAGGAGTAGCCCCTGGAAACCGATATAGCCGCGGATGATCTCCTCGTTCACCTTGCGCGACGTCGTGGCCGGATTTTCGGGATCGATATTGGTGAAGACGACATGGCACGTCATCGCCATCAGCTCATCCTTGAGAGCCACGAAAGGCGCGAAATCATGCGCCTCCAGCTCCGCGCGCGGAACCGAAACAACAGGCAATTCATGATGCGAATCGGCAAAGCCGCGGCCATGGCCAGGCATATGCTTCATAACGGGCAGCACGCCGCCGGCTTTCAGACCTTCCGCGGCAGCACGCCCCATCTCCGTCACCGTCACCGGATCGGAGCCATAGGCGCGATTACCGATGACGTTGCTCGATCCCTCCACAGGCACGTCCAGCACCGGCAAGCAATCGACATTGATGCCAAACTTCAGCAAATCGAAGGCGTGGAGCCGCGACATCAGCCACGCGGCACGCAGGCCTCGTTCGCGATCCTGGCGATAGATATCGCCGAGTGCCTGCCCCGAGGGATAATGTTGGAGGATCGGCGGACGGATGCGCTGCACCCTGCCGCCTTCCTGATCGATGAAAACCGGTGCATCGCGCCCGACGCTGTCGCGCAGGGACGCAACGAGATCGGCGATCTGCGCCGGCTCGGAAATATTGCGTCCGAACAGGATAAAGCCCCAGGGCTGTTCCCCCTGATAAAAGGATCGCTCTTCGGGGGTGATGGTGTGGCCGCTACAGCCGAGGATCATGGATTTCGATTCGGTCATATCCGAATCATAAGGCTTGCGCCGGGAAATGCGAGTGACGTCAAGCGGAGATGCACAGGAACAGCGCGCTCCAAATGAAAACGGCGAGCCGATGCCCGCCGTTTTCCAAGTTTCGTATCTGATTTTACTTCGAAATCAGGCAGGTGCCGCCGGCGGCGCGATAGCGCGTGCAGATGGCAGCGGCATCATCCTTCGAGCCGGCGACGACGCGGACGCGATAATATGTGCCCTTGCCGGCGATATCGGCCTTGCGAATCTCCAGAGGATGGTTGCCGATGACGCTGGCGAACTTGACCTTGAGGTTCGCCTGCGACTTCTGTGCGTCGGCCTCCGTCGGCAGGGATGCGATCTGCACACCGTAGGTGCCGCCGCTTGCAGCGGAGGTGGCAGCCGAAGTTGCAGCCGCCGGGCTAGCAGATGCGACCTGCTTCGGCTGGACCTTGGGCTGAGCTTGAGCCTGGGCTTCCTGGGCCGGAGCAGCCGTATTCGCCTTGGCGGCGGGCTCCGGACGTGCCGTCGGAACCGGGTTCGTCTTGACAACGCGGATCGGCGTGCTCTCGGCACTAGCGGCATCGGTATCATCCGACTGGTTTGCGGCCGGCGCATTTGCTGGAGACGGACGCGAACTAGTGGATGCGACCGGATTGTTTGCCGGCTTGGCGGCTGCAGTCGTCGTATCGGCAACCGGTTCGTCGCGCGGCACCAGTGAACCATCCGCCTTGACGATCATCGTGCGCACCTTGCGCGGCGAGACCGACGGCACCTGTTCGTCGTTGTTGGCGGCGACATTGGTGTTGCCGCCATTCTGGTTCGGCAGCAGGCGTGGATCTTCGGTTTCACCGACCGGCGTCGGCGTGACCTGATCGCCGCTTCCGTCATCCGGAGATACGGCTTCGGGAATCAGCGTCTTCTGGACGACATCGACAGGCTGCTCGTTGGAGGAGACAAGCTCCTTCTGCTTCGGTGCCGCTGTGCTGTCGCCGGCAACGCGGTCGTAGACGGCCTTGTCCTGATTCGGAACGACGGTGCCGCCTGGATTTTCCGGAGCGACCTTTACCGGATCGCTGTCGGCTGCAATCACGCGCGGCTCACCCGAGAAGCTGGAGATCGGCGCGCCGTGACGGATCCAGCTGTAGGCGCCGTAAGCACCGACGCCAAGAACCACGATGACAGCGGCAGTCGTCACCATTCCACGAACAGAGCGAACCGGGCGACGGTTGGCCGCAGGGTTCAGCGTCATCCTGGCGACATTCTCGACAGGCGTCGCGGCTTCGCGATAGCTGCGGCGGAAGTCCTCTTCCAGCGCACGCTCGAACTCGTCGAACTCTTCGATCGGCTGCTTTGCGACGGGCACGGCAGGCTGGGCAGCAGCATTCTTCGACCAGGAAGCGGCGGTAGCGGCGCCACCAAGTGCGGCGGCAACAGCCGGCTTGATCGGCTCAGGTGCCGCTTCCTTGGCCGGAGTACCGAGCAGGCTCGCCATTTCCGAATCGAGATCGAAATCAAATTCCGACGGCACCGCGATCGGCTCCTCCGGCTCGATTGCCGGCAGATGCGGAACATGGGAACCCTCGAAGGTTTCGACACGCTCCTCCGTCTCGGCGATTTCCGTCGGATCAAACGGCAGTGGCTGATCGGCTTCGAATACCGGCGCGGCCATAGTCGCTGCAGGCGCAGCATTTACGGCAGACGTTTGGATAGGCTGCACGGGCTGGGGCGCTGCGGCGGCAAATACCGGAGCAGCAGGCGCAGGCGCAACGGGCGTTGCGCGGGAAAGGGCCGGCTCCGCCATCGGAGCGGCGGCAGCCGACTGCCGTGCGGCAGAAGACTTATCGGCCTCAGCGAAATCGAGACCAGCAAGTTCCATCTCGATATCGGCCAGATCGAATTCGAAGTCCTGATCGGTGAAGGGATCTTCCGCACCGAAGGTAATAGGCTTTGCCTCTTCGCGCTGTGCTACAGGGGCCGGAGCGACCGGCAGTTCTGCAAGCTCCGAGAAGGAGGCGCTGAAATCTTCGAAAGCTGGCTCTTCCTTAGCAACCGGCGCATCGGTCTTGGATGGAACCGGATAGCGATTCACATCAGCCAGGAGGGCATCGATCTCAGCCGAAAGTGCGGCCGGATCGGCCTTGACCACCTTTGGCGGCTCGGGCGCACGAAAGACGGACGGAGCCGGCTGGGATATGGCGGGCTGAGCGACTGGTTCCGGCGCGCGCGCAGGCTCCACAGGGTCGAACGCCTCGAAATCGACGGCGCTATCGAACAGCGCTTCGTCGGAAGCGGCCTTCGGTGAGGGAACAGCAGCCGGCGTGAATTGCTCACGCGGGGCAGCCGGGGTTGCCAGCGTAAAGTTGGCAAGCGGCAGCCTTATGGTGGCGGCAGCGGATTGCGGCGTCGGCTTCAGCACCGGAGCAGCCGGTTGCGGCTCGACGGACACGGGCTTTTGCGCCGGCTGCAAAACCGGCGCAATCGACATTTCGAGCTCGTCGATCAGATCGCGAGCACCGATCGTCGGCTTGATGGGAGCCACCGGCTGCGGCACAGGCTCTTCGAACTTCGGCTCTTCAAACTTGGGCTCAGCCTGTACCGGCTCAGCTGGAAGAGCGGCCTGCTCATGGCTCGGCGGCGACACCTGCTCCGCCGGAGCCGAAATGTCATTTGCCGGACTCATTCGCGGCGTATCGTACCGCTCGAATTCGCGAAGAAGCTCGTCTTCGAGGTTGAAGGCGGGATCCTGCCGTTGAACCGGAGCACTCTCCTGAGCAGCGGGGCGCGGCTCGAAACCTACGATACGAGCAAGTTCCGCAAGCGGATCATCATCCGCAAAGAACTTGTCGTTTCCGCTTGCGCGATACGCGAACTGTTTTTCTGCCATCACCCGTTCCACTCGAAAACGCTTCAACTGATGCCAGCGTAATGTGGGTAAATGGTGACGTTTATCGCATTTCGTCCGGTGCAGCGGTCCCGGTTATACCAAGACCCGACTTCAAAACCGACGCGACAGCGTACACCAGCCCAAGTCTGGCAATGCTCAATTCTCGGTTCTTATCGTTAACAAAACGTAATTCCGGTAAATCTTTACCTTTATTCCAGTGTCCGTGGAAGGAACTGGCCAAATCGTAAAGATAAAAAGCGATGCGATGCGGCTCTTGAGACTGAGCTGCAGCTTCGATGATTCGCGGGAATTCCGCAATCTTCGCAACCAACTGCAATTCAGTAGGATCAGAGATCGCGCCGACGACAGCTTTCGACAGATCCAGCGGGGCTATATCGAGATCCGGGAAGGCTTCCCTGGCCTGACGGAAGACCGACATGCAGCGGGCATGAGCATACTGCACGTAGAAGACCGGATTGTCCTTCGATTGCTCGGTAACCTTGGCAAAATCGAAGTCCAGTGGCTCGGAATTCTTCCGGTAAAGCATCATGAAGCGCACCGAATCGCGGCCGACCTCATCGACGACTTCGCGCAGGGTGACGAAATCGCCCGAGCGCTTCGACATCTTCACCGGTTCGCCATTTCGATACAGCTTGACGAGCTGGCACAGAAGCACCGTCAGCTTCGCAGCACCATCAGAAATGCCGCGGGCCACCGCCTCCAGCCGCTTGACGTAGCCGCCATGGTCCGCGCCGAGGATGTAGATCATCTCGTTGAAGCCGCGGTCGAACTTGTTCTTGAAGTAAGCAACGTCGGCGGCAAAGTAAGTGTAGGAACCATCAGACTTGATCAGCGGGCGGTCGATATCGTCACCCACTTCCGTCGAGCGGAAGAGCGTCTGTTCGCGATCTTCCCAATCTTCCGGCAACTGCCCCTTCGGCGGCGGCAGCGCGCCCTTGTAGACATAGCCCTTGAACGTCAGATCATTGATCGCGGTGCGGATCAGCGCCGCACCATTGGCATGCAGGGTGCGCTCGGAGAAGAATACGTCATGATGAACGTTCAGCGCCTCCAGGTCTTCCCTTATCATCGCCATCATTGCGTCGATGGCGCGATCCTTGACGATCGGAAGCCACTGCTCTTCCGGCATGCCGCGCAGCTTGGTGCCGAATTCCTTGGCGAGCGCTTCACCGACCGGAACGAGATAATCACCGGGATAAAGGCCCGGGGGTATCTCGCCGACCTGCTCGCCCAGCGCCTCGCGATAGCGAATAAAGACGGAGCGTGCGAGCACGTCGATCTGCGAGCCGGCATCGTTGATGTAATATTCCTTGGTGACCTTATAGCCGGAGAAGGCCAGCAGGTTTGCCAGCGCATCGCCGACGACGGCGCCGCGGCAGTGGCCGACATGCATCGGCCCGGTCGGGTTGGCCGAAACATATTCGACATTGACCGTCTGCCCCTCACCGAGCTTGGAACGGCCGAACTTTTCGCCTTCAGAGATCATCGTGGCCAGCAGCCGCTGCCAATAGCCGACCGAAAGACGGAGATTGATGAAGCCGGGGCCGGCCACCGAAACCTCGGCGACATCAGCATCTTCCTTCAGCTTGGCGACGATGATTTCGGCAAGCGCACGCGGATTCGTGCCGAGCGGCTTGGACAGAACCATGGCCGCATTGGTGGCGACATCGCCGTGAGTGGCATCGCGCGGCGGCTCCACGCCAATACGTCCGAAATCGAGCTCAGATCGCTTTTCTCGCACAATATCAATTTGTTCGAGAGCGTTCTTAATTCTTACTTCGAAGTCGGTGAAAAGGTTCATCATATCGTCCACGCATTAGCTTCGCGAGCCGCTATCGGCCCGACGCCGCCGCTGCCTACCGCAAATCGGGAGTCTGGTCAAACAGGCGCTTGTGGGCGCTGATGGCGTAGGTGTCCGTCATGCCGGCGAGATAGTCGCCGACATGCCTTGCCTTGGGGGCGATCGCCAACCCGGCAATATGATCGACCCAATAATGGCTCTGCATCTCCCTGGGATTTTCCATATAGGCGCGGAAAAGGTCCGTGACGATCTGCGCCGCGCCGGCACGGATGCGCATGATGTCGGGATGACGGTAGATGCGCTTGAACAGCATCTGTTTGATCAGCTTGTCGGTTTCGGCCATCTCGGGCGAGAAGGTCGCGATGATCCGCCCGGCAGCCCGAATGTCGGCCACATTGCGGGGCTTGATTTCAGCGAGCGCCTGCTGCGAAACGGCGATCACATCCTCCACCATGCGGGTGATCTGCCGGCGCATGATTTCGTTCGTGAAGCGGCTCGCCTCCAGATGCGGATAACGTGCCCTCACCTCGGTCATCAGCTTGGCAAGAAACGGCACCTCCTCCAGCATGTCGAAGGTCAAATAGCCAGAGCGTAAGCCGTCATCGATGTCGTGCGTATTGTAGGCGATGTCATCTGCGATCGCGGCGACCTGCGCTTCAAGGCTGGCATAGGAGGCGATTTCGAGATCGTGGATCTCGCAATAATCGAGGATCGGCCGCGGCACCGGACCTTGGATGCCGTTGCCATCAGGCGTCATCAGCGGTCCATTGTGCTTCACCAGGCCCTCAAGCGTTTCCCAGGTGAGGTTGAGCCCGTCAAAATCAGCATAACGGCGCTCGAGCTTGGTGACGATGCGCAGGGATTGGGCGTTGTGATCGAAGCCGCCATAGGGCAGCAGCACCTCATGCAGTGCATCCTCACCCGTATGACCGAAAGGCGTGTGGCCGAAATCGTGGACAAGCGCCACCCCCTCCGCCAGATCCTCATCCAGCTTCAGGGCTCGCGCCAGGGCGCGGGCGATCTGCGCCACCTCGATCGTATGCGTCAGCCGAGTGCGGTAGTGGTCGCCATCCTGAGCGATGAAGACCTGCGTCTTATGCTTCAACCGCCGGAAGGCGGTCGCATGGACGATCCGGTCGCGGTCGCGCTGGAATTCGGAGCGTGTCGGGCTCGATCCTTCTTCGTAGAGCCGTCCGCGCGATTCCCAGGGATTCGTTGCATAGGCTGCCTTTTCCCCGTACCCGAAACCCAGTGCATGCGTATCAATCGTCATTATCAATCCATTTCCGGCATTTGGCTCCCGCACCGCCATCAGCGCGACAGTGGTTTCCCTGCAATCGATCCCTGCCCGTGCCCGGCAATGCGGACATATGTCCGCTCTTCCTACATCCCGGCCATTGACGCCGCTTTGCGGCCTTCATACCTATAGACAAGAAAACAGCAAAATGGCGTCTGGCTCAACCAGGAAACCATAGCTGTCGCCGGCCTGACTTTCATGTTAAAGGCTACGAATATCAGCCGTTTGAAAGTTCGACGGCTTAATGGTTCTCTCCGGATCTTGACCCCGGCAGGAGGAAGATATGACTGAGACAAGTGTTACCCTATCGGATGCCGCGGCCAAGCGAATCGCTGCTATCGTCGGCGCGGATGCCGGAAAGCGCGCTCTTCGCGTCGCTGTCGAAGGCGGTGGCTGTTCGGGTTTTTCCTATAAATTCGATCTCGTCGAAGGCCCAGAAGCTGACGACATCATTGTCGAAAAGAACAATGCGACCGTCCTGATCGATCAGCTGTCGCTGGTCTATATGGCAGGCTCGGAGATCGATTTCGTCGACAATCTTCTCGGCCAATCCTTTCAGATCAAGAATCCGAATGCGGTCGCAAGTTGCGGCTGCGGCACAAGTTTTGCCATCTGATCCTCACTCAGCTTTTCCACAGTTTGATGACCGGCCAGGAGCCTTCGCTTCGGGCCGGCTTTCATATGGGCTGTAGTCAAGCCGACCGGCTGCGGATACAACAGGGCGAAGCAAAGGAATGAGCCGCCCATGAAAATCGCCACCTGGAACATCAACGGCGTCAAAGCGCGTATCGAGAACCTCTGCCAGTGGCTGAAGGACTCGAACCCGGACATCGTCTGCCTGCAGGAGATCAAGACCGTCGATGAAGGCTTTCCGCGGCTGGAGATCGAAGCGCTTGGCTATCACGTCGCAACGCATGGGCAAAAGGGCTTCAACGGCGTTGCGATTCTCTCGAAAACCAAGCCGGATGAGGTGACGCGCGGCTTGCCAGGTGACGACAGCGACGAACAGGCTCGCTTCATCGAAGCGGTGTTCTCCGTTGAAGGACACGGCGCCTTGCGGGTGTGCTGCCTTTATCTGCCGAACGGCAATCCGGTCGATACGGAAAAATACCCCTACAAGCTCGCCTGGATGGAGCGCCTGCGCAAATTCGCCCTGGAGCGCCTGGCCCTTGAAGAGCCCCTGATACTCGCTGGAGACTACAACGTCATCCCCGAGCCGCATGATTGTTTCGACCCCAAGGTCTGGGAGAGCGACGCACTCTTCCTGCCGCAGACGCGTCAGGCTTTCCGCCAGCTCGAACATCTCGGCTTTACCGATGCGGTACGTGCGACGACGGACGCGATCAAGCTTTACTCATTCTGGGATTACCAGGCCGGCGCCTGGCCAAAAAACAACGGTATCCGCATCGATCACCTGATGCTGTCACCAGAGGCAGCCGATCGCCTCACCGGAACGGCAATCGAGAAGCATGTGCGCGCCTGGGAAAAACCTTCCGACCACGTCCCTGTTGTCGCTCACCTAGATTTCAGCAATTAAGCTTCAATCCCGATCGGGAAAAATTTACCCGTCTCTTCCGGACGGAAGCCCGATGCAATGCCAATCAATCGGGGCCTGCAACATCGAGTTGATGAGCCATGGAAACGGCCACGCGGCGGTCGTTCTCATTGGCGATGGAGAAGGCCTGCTCCTGCATGTCTTCCATCCAGCTACAGTCCTTCGGCTTGCACTTGTCGAGTGCCGCCGTCATGAAGGCCAGACCGCGAATGGATTGCCCCTCCTGGAACAAGAGATTGCCAAAAACGGCCATGGCGCCCGGATGGCCGCTCTTGCGCGCCTGGTTCAGCCATTTCTTGGCCTGCTGCACGTTGGTGGCGCCGCCCTCGCCTGATAGCATCATCTGCGCCAGCTGGAACTGCGCCTCCGGCACGCCGAAGGTGGATGCCACCTGGAAATAAAGCTGGCGGGACTGATTGAGGTCGATCTTTACGGGGCTATTTGGAATGCCGCTTTTGTAGTAGCTCGCAAGCGCCAGCAGCGCGTTGATGAAGAAACCGGTGTCTTCCGAACCTGGCTCCACGCCCTGCTGGGCGATCTCGCTATAGATCTTGAAAGCTTCGAAATCGTTCTGCGTCACGCCATCGCCATCGGCATACATGTTGGCCAAGGCCCAGCGGGAGCCGGTGTGACCCTTTTCGGCGGCATACCGATAGGCTTCGACCGCCTCTTCCTTCTGCCCGTTCTTATAGGCCTTGAAGCCGAATTTGAAGAGATCGAACGGACCCGATTCCTTGGTGACGCCGGCATTGATGTCGAATGCTTTGGCTTGCCCTGCCAGCACCACCGCAGTGGCAAGAGACAGGCTGAGCATCATAACTCTCGCTGATATGAACTCGGACTTAAACATAACAGTCGATTTCTTTCGCTCCATTCGGACCTGTTACGGCGCTTGCACAAACGCCGCCAGTTTCACGAATGTTTTCCCTGATGGCGCACGAGACTGGATCGCCCTTCGAGAGGGCGGCTCCTGTGGCGTCCAACCGATGCTGTTTGCCACATTTGCGAGCATAGCTTGCAATTATGTCCAAACCAGCATTTGTCCGGCCGCGATCACGTCCCGCCGCCGAAGCAGCGTTCGCAATCGTCTTCCGATAATGGAAATCAAAGATCGTCCGGCTGACGATTTCCCTTGGCAGACAACGATTTTTCCCCCGCGTCGGAAGCATCATCGCTCCGATCTCCGATTTTTGCTTATGCCAAAGTGGAAGTTCACCCATCAACCGCTTACGCACTTTCTATAAGGCTTGCCCCTATGCCTGCGTAATCGCTGCTCCCCATTTGTGGCGGGAAATGGACAAATTGTAATCTCATCACGTGGCTGCAATGTCTTGAAATAGAGTGTTGCTAATTCGTCACAAAAATTTTATCGGACTTGAGATTTCTTTAACCATAAATCAGGCAGAAGACCCGGTTTATGCTCCACTTTTCCCGATCCTATAAAAAACGTCGCGAAACCCGTGAGAGCTCGCGACGTCGATAATAAAGTGAAGGAACTGTCGTTAGGCTCCTTCAATTCAGCGGCTTGTCATCAGAAGCTGACTTTCACCGATGTCTGAAGAGCGGCGACCAAGTCATTGCCGAAGCTGTAGGTCGCATCGTTGCCATAGACGACACCGCCACGCGTGACCGGTCCGGACTTGCCTGATGTCATGAGGCCGAGAGCGCCGCCGAAATTGAATTGGACATGCTCGGTCGGCTTGTAGGCCACGCCTGCGCCGAGGGTCCATGTATCGGAGTTCATGCCATAGCCGTCGCTCGTGCCGCGATCCCAGGTCAGGCTGACGGCACCGCTCCACTTGTCGTTGAACTTGTGCCCGACACCGCCGGTGATCGTCCAGCCGTCCTTGTAGAGCAAGTCGAGCGAGGTCAGTTCGGTCGGACCGCTAGCTTTGCACGATATGCTTCGGGTGGAGCTCGGGCACAGCGCGATGCTTTGCAGGACGCTCCAGTTCGTCCATTTGACTGAGCCGAAGGCGAGCCAGTCCGGCGCGATGCCGGTCTGTACCTTCCACTCAAGGGAATCGGGAGCATCGGCCGAGCCGAAAACAGAGGTTACCTTGCCACCAAAGCCGGGGACGACAGGCGGCGGTACTTCGGTCAGGTCGACGCTACCCTTCAGATTGTCGTATTTGACCCGGCTATTGTAGACGAGGCTCGTGCGGAAGGCATATTCCGGAATTTCGTAGGCGATACCGGCGCGCCAGCCCCAGCCGTGACCGTCGATGTCAAGCGAACCCATGCCGTTGTAAATGGCAGAAATCGGGGCCGGAGTGGCGTAGACGAGGCGCGACTTGTAGCCGCTGACTTCCTGATAGAAACCGCCGCCGATCAGACGCAGTTGCCCCGGACCCGCATCGAACTTGTACGAGCAGGTGGCTGAATAGTTGTTCGTTCGAACCTTGACTTCGGTTTCGTTATTGGCGCCGGCCCAATTTGCACCTTCGTTGAGGTGGCCGCCGAAAGGCTGCGAATAGTCGGCCATGCAGTCGAGATCATCGGTGATGCCGATCTTGAAGGCAGCATAGGGAATGGCGTAATTTTCCGATGCATCCGTCGAACGGCTGCGGTTATTGAGATTGCCATCGGCTGGATTGATGTCCTTGGCATTCTTCAGCTTGCGGTCGGGCATGACATAAGTAACACCGGACTCGAACACATAACGGCCCTTGTCGAAGAGCAGATCAATATCATAGCCGCCACGATCAAGGCCGCCCGCAAAGGCAGCACTGGCGAAAGACGAGCCAATAATAAGTGTGACTGCGCTCCTCAGCGCAATAGAAAATGCCATTGTATCTCCCCCACATGTGCATTCAGTGGTTCGATTGTTGCGATGATCGCGTGAATTGGCAATGTGGCGCATAAGAGCACAGGTCACGTAAGGGAATGATTGATTTACGTAAGAAAATGAACGCCGCTTCAGAAAATCTATCAGTGTAGGTAATTTTTTCTTTCGAAATAGCATTTTGGGTCCCCGATAGATTCTCATTCTTCACAGCAACAATTCTGTTACAATATGACAACAGTTTTGCTTTTCGAGAGTGTCCGGCAACTTTAGGGGTAATCTGTTTCGCCTGTGCGAAGCTGGCGGCGGATCTGGGGCATAGATCCGGTTCGTTCCATCGAATCGAGGCAATAGACAAAAAAGGCACGCGGCGAATACCGCATGCCTTTTTCGATTCTTCGACCTCTGTTTCCTAACGCGACGCCGATGTCTCAGCCTCGATTGCGACGCTTTTCACATTTGGTCGCACATCCGCCTTTGAGCGAAAACATTGGTTTATGCGAAGCCTCTCAGCCAGCCTCACTCACCCGGGCGAGCGCCACCTTGAGGCTCGCCTGCTGCCCTTCGAGCTCGCCAAGACGCTCGCGCTCCGCGGCGACGATGTCCGGATTGGCATTGGCAACGAACTTCTCGTTCGAAAGCTTGCCGGCAATGCGAGCAATCTCTTGATCGTTCTTGGCAATCGCCTTTTCGAGGCGTGCTTTCTCAGCGGAGAGATCGATAAGGCTGCCAAGCGGCAAGCAGACCGTCGCCTCGCCGACGACGATCTGAGCGGCGCCCTTCGGTGCCGTATCGGCAAGCGAAACCGATTCCACGCGCGCCAGCCGCTTGATGGCGGCATCGTGACGGAAGAGGCGCTCGCGCGTCAGGCTATTGGCATCGACAACAACCAGCGGCGCCGTCGCGGCCGGCGGCACGTTCATTTCCGAGCGAACGGAGCGAATGCCGGAGACCAGATCGATCAGCCAATTGATTTCATCGGCGGCGACGTTATCGGCATAGGACGGTGCCGGCCAATCCGCATGGCAGATCAAGCCGTCGCGTTCCTTGCCCTCGCCCGCCGTGTGCGCCCAGAGCTCCTCGGTCATGAAGGGCATGAACGGATGCAGAAGCTTGTAGGTCTCTTCGAGAACATAGGCTGCGCAAGATTGGGCTTCCGCCTTGGCACCCTCGTCTTCACCGCTGAAGATCGGCTTCAACAGTTCGAGATACCAATCGCAGAACTGATTCCAGATGAAGCGATAGAGCGCGCCTGCCGCATCATTGAAGCGGAAGCTTTCTAGCGCCTCGGTCACGTCACGCTCTGCGCGCGCCAGCTCCGTCAGGATCCAGCGGTTGACGGTGAGCTCGGCAGCTTCCGGCACGAAATGCGGATCGTTCTTGGCGCCGTTCATTTCGGCAAAGCGCGTCGCGTTCCAAAGCTTGGTGCCGAAATTGCGGTAGCCGGCGATGCGAGCCGGGTCGAGCTTCACGTCGCGACCCTGCGCGGCCATGATCGCCAGCGTGAAACGCAGCGAATCGGCGCCATACTGGTCGATCAGTTCCAACGGATCGATGACGTTGCCCTTGGACTTCGACATCTTCTGCCCGTTCTTGTCGCGCACCAGAGCGTGAACATAGACCGTGTTGAACGGCTCGACAGGCTCACCACCCTCGTCCTGCATGAAGTGAAGGCTCATCATCATCATGCGGGCAACCCAGAAGAAGATGATATCGAAGCCGGTGACGAGGACGTTCGTCGGATAGTAGCGTGCCAATTCCGGCGTCTCATCCGGCCAGCCGAGCGTCGAGAAAGGCCAAAGCGCCGACGAGAACCAGGTGTCAAGCACGTCTTCGTCGCGCGTCAGGATTTCGCCCGGCTTGAAGTTCTCCAACAGGTCCTCGACATAGGCCTTCATCGGCCCTTCATGCGACAGGTAATGCTGGATCGCGGCCTGCAGTGCCTCTTCCTCGGTCTTTTCGACGAAGACCTGGCCATCGGGACCGTACCAGGCCGGAATCTGATGGCCCCACCACAGCTGACGGGAAACGCACCATGGCTGGATGTTTTCCATCCAGTCGTAATAGGTCTTGTCCCAGCTTTTCGGAACGAGCTTCGTACGCCCTTCGCGGACCGAGGCGATCGCCGGTTCGGCGAGCGTCTTGGCGTCGACATACCACTGTTCCGTCAGGCGCGGTTCGATCGGCACGCCGCCACGGTCGCCATGCGGAACCGTGTGCTTGTGTGGCTCGATCTTGTCCAGCAGGCCCGATTCTTCGAAAATGCGGACGATGATCTTGCGCGCCTCGAAGCGGTCCTTGCCTTCCAGCTCGTCCCAGGCCCCGTGCAGGGCTGCAGGGTTGTCGAGACCTTCAAGGAAATCCTCGTTGTCCTTGATGGTGATGGTCGCTTCCGGCGTCAGAATGTTGACAACGCGCAGGCCGCGGCGCTTGCCGACGTCGAAGTCGTTGAAATCATGTGCAGGCGTCATCTTGACCGCGCCAGTTCCCGCCGTTGGATCCGGATATTCGTCGGCAACGATCGGGATGCGGCGACCGACGATCGGCAGGATAACATGCTTGCCGACGAGCGGCTTGTAGCGTTCGTCTTCCGGATTAACGGCAACGCCGGTATCGCCGAGCATGGTTTCCGGCCGCGTGGTGGCGACGACGAGATAATCGCGCGTTTCCCACTCCGTCGGTTTGCCCTCTTCGTCGAAGGCGATCGGATGCTGATAGGTGACGCCGGGTTCCAGCGGATAACGCAGGTACCAGAGATTGCCGTTGACCTCGTGCTGCTCGACTTCGATGTCCGAAATTGCGGTCAGCATCTTCGGATCCCAGTTGACCAGCCGCTTGTCGCGATAGATCAGACCTTCCTTGTAGAGTGTGACGAAGACTTCGAGAACCGCCTTGGACAGACCCTCGTCCATTGTGAAGCGCTCGCGCGACCAGTCGCAGGAAGCGCCGAGGCGCTTCAGCTGGTTGAAGATCAACCCGCCGGACTCGTCCTTCCACTCCCAGACCTTCTGGATGAAGGCTTCGCGTCCCATCTTGTGGCGATCCGGCTGCTGCCGCTCGGCAAGACGACGCTCGACGACCATCTGCGTGGCGATCCCGGCATGGTCCATGCCCGGCTGCCAGAGAACGTCCTTGCCGCGCATGCGCTCGAACCGCACCATGATGTCCTGCAGCGTGTTGTTCAGCGCATGGCCCATGTGCAGCGAACCGGTCACGTTCGGCGGCGGTATGACGATCGTGAAGGTTTCCGCGCCCGGTTTGGCGTTCGCGCCGGCGCGAAAGGCGTCGGCCTCATCCCATTTTTGGGCGATCTTCGGTTCGACGGTGGCGGAATCATATGTTTTGTCGAGCATTTTAGGACCGGATCTAGAGGACTGGGTGATGCGGGTTGTAAATAGGATGGCTGTGGGCAAGTCAATAAAAAAGCCGCCCCGGAGCCCGGAGCGGCGGATCGGCTACCCGAAGCTCAGGCCTGTCAGCGGCGCGAACCGCGAGCCACCCTTTCGATTTCCTCACGCACGAGGCGCTCCACAAGGGTCGGCAAGTTATCGTCGAGCCATTCCTGCAGCATGGGGCGCAGCATCTCCTGGGCAAGCTCGTCAAAGGAGCGACGCGGACCGCCGTCAACGATGGCGGCCAATTCCTCGAACGAGCGGGAAACCTGTGCGCCGGCGGCTTCCGACAGCAGTGGAGACACAGACACGGCCTGGGCCGACGGCAAGGGTGCTTCCACTTCCATAGCAACGGCTGGTTCCGGCGCCTCAAAAATAGGTGCCTCGACGGGTGCTGCGACCTGAGGCGCCATAGCGGCAGCCATCGGCTTCTGCTCTTCCATCTTGGGTTCAACCTCGGCCACCCGCAAAACAGGCTGAGCAACCGGTGCGGCAACATCTCCAATGGCCTGTCTCAGAGGGAGATCGGCGATCGGCTCGACGTGTACCTCGGCGAGGCGTGCGGCTATGGCTGGCGGCAGCTCACGCGGCTGCGGCTCCCGTCCGGCATTCAGCAAGGCGGCGGTATTGCGTTCGGACGCAGCGCGCACGCGCGCGGCAACATCGGCCAGCGACAGACCGCGGCTGGCACCTTCCGGCTCGACAGCGGGCGCCTGCGAATTTGCCGCAACGAAACGCGGATCCTGCTCGGCAGCGCGTGCGCGATCGGCGGCGGCGAATTCTTCATCTACAGTCAATTGAATGTCGTCGTCACGCATGCCGGAAGCGGCAAAATGCGTCACGGGGGTCGGCTTGACGCCTACGGGTTCATTGCTTTCGATGATCCTGCGGATCGACGCCAGAATTTCTTCCATGGACGGTTCACGCACTACATTTGGCTGAGCCATATTCATCCCCGTTTTCCCATATTCGACGACCGGAAACTCGCACCATAAACTCGCCAGGCGGCACCCGAATCAGGGCCACCCTAGATGACTGTCTTCGGGAACAAAATCACCTGAAAAGCACTAAACCCGGTGATGCACAGTTTTGTTACGATCACGACGAATCGCTCTGCTAAGCGTGATTCTGCCACAGGGCGCGACAATAAAAAACAGGCACCCGAAGGTGCCTGTCGCAAGCTCAATCATCGGACCTTTACGAAATCAGAAGACGAATTCCTTGGCCTTGGCAAAGCCCGGCAGCGGCTTGATCGAGGCGTTGAAGAAGACGTTTTCCGAAAATGCACCGCGTTCGCGCATGAAAACGGTGGCGCGGGCGGCATGGCCATAGCCGATAACGGTGATAAGGCGGCCGTCTTCGCCGAGCTGGTCGAGCAGGCCCTGCGGCAATTGTTCGATCGAACCGTTGAGGAAAATCACATCATAGGGTGCATCGGCGGCATGACCCTTTTCAAGGTCACCGCCAACGACGGTCACATTGTCGTAGCCAAGCTCGGCAAGATTAGCCTTCGCCTGAGCCGCGAGCTCCTCGTTGGATTCAAGCGCGATAACCTTGCCGGCGAGAAGCGACAAGACGGCGGACACGTAACCCGTGCCGCAGCCGACATCGAGAACCTTGTCATCCTTGGTAATGGCGCCGAGCTGCAGCAGCTTTGCAAGCGGCGAGGCTTCCATCAGGAAACGGCCAGGAGCGACCTCGATATCGCAATCGACATAGGCCAGGAGCTTCGACTTCTCCGGTACGAAATTTTCGCGCGGCACGGCGAAAAATGCATTCAACACGGAATGGGAGGTGACATCCGTCGTCCGGATCTGGTTCTCGACCATCTTCACGCGCGCTGCTTCGAAATCCATCTTATCCTCTTGCGCCCTTGGTGCCAGAACGAGCTGGCTCTACTTTCTGTTACGCGTGTCTTAATCGCCTGACGCCGCGCTTTCAAGGCATTGCGGCGACGGGCGCAGAGATTCATGGCGAGACGTCGCCGACGAACAACAATTGACATCCGCAAATACAAGTCAGCGTCCCCGCATCCGGGATATGCGACATCTTGCGGATCCGCCATGCTCCGGACCGGGACGCCTGTTAGCAAAATGTTAACTTCGCGCGACCACGCTTCGATGCGTTGGACCCGTGTGGTGACCAATCGACCTTCCGGCCCGAAGCCATTCGGCCCAGATATTAAATTTGAATAGAAGGTGGCTGGGGATGCCTGTTTCTCTCGTTCTTTTCGTCGTAACGTCGCTGCCGCTGGTGGTTTTTCTGGCCGCGAGTCTTTCCTCGATGATGTAGGTTTTCCGAATGAGGCTTTCGCTCTTCGCCGCAGCGCTTCTCCTTCTCCTGCCCCAAGTCGCGTTGAGCGAGGAAACATCAAGCGAGGATGAGGCGAAAGACACAGCCCCGATCATCGGACATGTCGTTACCGGAAAGCAGCTCGACGAATGGTGCGAGGAGGACCGAACGCTCGCTTCGGTCTATATTCAGGGCATTCTCGATGAGGCCCAGCGAACGAAGAACCTGACGATCCGGGCCACGAAGCAAACTCCAAAAAACTCGTCGCGCTACGAGCGCTACCTTCAACAGTTCGTGGGCGCTTTCTGTCTGCCGCCCGAGCTCAGCAACACAAAGGCAACGACGATAGCCTGCAAATGGATGGCAGAGCACTCCTGGCAACTCGAGCGGCCCGCCAGTTCTCTAATCGCACGCGCCTATAAATTCGCCTTTCCGTGCCTTGAGGAATAGGCCCGCCAGCAAGGCCCGATGTTCCATGCTACAACGCCGCTGCGGACATGCCTCAGAATTTCGAGCACCTATCCAAATGACGGCCCTGTCCGCCAATATTGCATACCGAATGCACAACGGAGACGCTCTTGCGAGATAGGATTGCCATCAAGTGGAGAACACCGCGTGCGATACACGAAGGCGCAGCCTCGCATCTCCGTTGACAAATAGTAAGTCCATCTTATAATTAGCGTGCTGAATTTGATTGACCTCTAGTCCAGCAAAAGGCGGCCCAGTTTTTTCCCTAGACTGGACCGCTTTTGCTTTTAATGGATTGCGAATTCAGCGGCACCGTCAGGCTGGCGGCTTCGTCATCAACCCGCAATCCAAGTTCATCCCACCGCAAGGAAACGCCGTGCCCAGCCGTTAGAGTGAATGCTCCGGCCGCGCTCTCGCTTGATCACGGCGTAGCGATCCTTTGCTCGAGGCTTTGATTAGCTGGATGGAACCGCCGAAATCATTATAGGCGGTGAATGCGAAGGAAAGCTCAGGGGCAACGATTGCCACAGCTGAAAACACAAAACGAAATCAGATATTTATAAATAGTTTTGAAAGAGATGGAGGCCTCGCCCGGAATCGAACCGGGGTGCAAGGATTTGCAGTCCTCTGCGTAACCACTCCGCCACGAGGCCATCCGAAAGCAATTTGCGTTGTGGTGGCGCGGATTTAGAATGATCCAAAGAAAACCGCAAGGGGGTTCATTCCGAATCCTGTCCTTTTTTCATTCCGAAAAGATATTTGCTCATGCGGGCGAGCAAAATGCCGACCCCCTCGGCCTTAACGCGCGGCTCGGTTTCAGGCCGACGGGACACGCCCGATATAGACAATCAGAGGCGCCTACCCGATCCTTCTTTTGCATCGGCAAAGACCGACTGCAACATGAGGCGCAGCTGCCGACAACGGGCGAACCCGGATGCTCTGCCAATCGCCCCGAATTATCGCGAACCAACCGGGTCTCAAGAGCAAAAGAACATTGCCGGTTAGCGGGATCGCCACCCGTCCGGAGGCGCGGTCGATGCCAGCCCATTCAGGTAGGTTATAGGGACCTAAGGTAGATGCTAGAATTAGTACTACCGGTTTGTACGCCACCCACAGACCGGACAGTGCCGCGTCCGACGAGACTACGCCCCCAGTAATGTCGTCGGACGCACCACGGCCAGATAGCTGCAATCGCAATGAGGTGGAATGCCAGACGAGCTGCCCTCTTCTCCGCTACAGAATGATACTCAGTTTTCCCGCCCGACAACTGTTTCACACTCACAGTTCAGTAAAGTGTCTCGAGATCGCGACGCACACAGACGGCAAACGGCTGAGCTCGATTGCCGTTAACATCATACTTCAGCCGTCTCTACCCTGACTCGCCCCATCGCCCGCCGTCGACTCTAACGCGTGGCGGCGTAAACGCTTTCCGTTTCGTGGGCAGGGCCTATTCAAGTGTGATCCGACAGCGTTGTGACCGACGAAGCTCCGCGAATTGCGTCATTTTTGCAACAACGCCGGTTTTCAAGTAGGGCACATATAGTTCCGTACCCTTAGTATCTTGCCAAATCACCGAAGCAGGTTCAGGAAATGGTTCGCGAAGCTTATTACTTCGCACCTACTGATAGGGAACATGAACGGGATGGGGTTGGGCACGTCGTTTTTCGGCGCGATATCTCATGCCCAATCAAGAAAGATTGGAGTTATTATGAACATCAAGAGCCTTCTTCTCGGCTCCGCTGCTGCGCTTGCAGCAGTATCCGGTGCTCACGCGGCTGATGCGATCGTCGCAGCTGAGCCGGAGCCGCTGGAATATGTCCGCATCTGCGACGCATACGGTGCTGGCTACTTCTTCATCCCGGGCACCGAAACCTGCCTCAAGATCGGCGGTAAGGTACGTACCGAAGGTGAGTGGTACAACGCTTACAACCGTGACAGCCATCAGGGCACGCTGTGGCATACCCGCGCCGAACTGAACGTTGATACCGCAACCGACACCGAATACGGTCCGCTGAAGACCGAAACCATCGTTCGCTGGGACTGGAACGATGGCGGCTCCACCTCCACCAACCTGCTGTGGTCTTACATCAGCCTCGGTGGCTTCACCGTTGGTAAGAAGGACTCGCAGTACAACCTGTACATCGGCTACGCCGGCGACGTCATCAACGACGACGTGATCTATGACGGCCCGTACGAACTGAACCAGCTGACCTATGAATATGACGGCGGCAACGGCTTCTCGGCCGTGATCTCGCTCGAAGATTCCAACTCCGCCACAACAGGTTCGGCATCTTACGGCGCAAGCTGGTGGACGGATGACAGGCAGAACCACTACGCTCCTGATGTCGTTGCCGGTGCCGGCTTCAAGTCCGGTGCATGGGGCTTCAAGGTCGTCGGCGGTTACGACTCGATCGTCGAAGAAGGCGCCATCAAGGCTCGTGTCGACGCCGACTTCGGCGCATTCACGGCCTTCTTGATGGGCGGCTGGAACACGGACGGCGACAAGCTCAACAAGTACGCTGGCACCAACCAAGACGTCTCCGCTTGCACGGCACCGAACGGTACCGTCAATGCATCAAAGTGCGGCTGGGGTGACTGGGCTGTCTGGGGCGGCGTCGGCGTTCCGGTCAACGATAAGCTGAAGTGGAACCTGCAGCTTGCTTACAGCGACTCGAAGATCTTCGAAGCAACCACGAACCTGAAGTTCAACCCGGTCAAGAACCTCCTGGTCGAGCCAGAACTGACTTACGTTCATTATGACTATGCCCATGACGACACTGTTTCGGGCATCCTGCGCTTCGAACGCAACTTCTAACCTGATCAGACTTGACCTCCGATCAGAGAAGGAAGGGGGCCGGCTTTCCCTGCCGGCCCCCTTTTTTATGCAACATCCGCAATCAGCCGCTCCTCCTGCGATCAATACGCGTGTCACAGGGATCTCCAGTCAACGAAAAGGGGAACCTAGTCGATGCTCTGGCGTTTAGCGATGAAAGGGACATGGCTGACTACAGGAGTTGGAAACTTGAAACACCACTTTGCTTCACTCGCCTTGAGTGTGACGCTGGCTATAGGCTCCGCGCTGCCCGCCGCCCTGCCCGCGATGGCCGCGCCGCCGAGCAGTCCATCTATATCGCGCGCGTCGGATCTTATCCTTGTGCAAGAGCAAGGATCGCGCCGATGGGGCGATGACGACCGTCCCCGCTGGCGTGATCGCGATCGCCGTCACTGGCATGGTGACCGCGGCTGGGATCGCCGCCGCCATTGGGATGACAGATGGCGGGACGACCGTCGCTATCATCATCGCCGTCATGGCGGCGTGATATTCGAGATTCGGCCTTAGTGCGGCCGGTTTCCTTATCGGAATGATACCTGCCAAGCTCACGCCGGACACAAGGTAGGCAGCGGATCACTTCGAGGAATAACACAAACAATAAGGCCGCCACCGGAACTCCGGCGGCGGCCTTATTGTTTTAAGAGGAACCTGCGCCGGTTCCAAGCGTCTTCCGATCAGCGGCAGACGCGCACATGGCGGATAACCCAGCGTCCATGAACCTTGCGCTTTACCTTCTTCACATGGCAGTGATGATGATGGTGCTGATGGTAATGACGATGATGCATCGGAGCGGCCTCGGACGGCACGCTCAAGGCAAAGACCGACGCCACAGCTACTGCAGAAGCAAGAATCAGATTTTTCATGTCGAACCTCTAAAGCATTGGGGGACTATGCTGCGCGGATCGCGCATTATGTTCATGTGCCGCATCGCATTAACGGCACATGAACATGCCATCACATTCGTGAGAGCAACCATACCTTGAACTAATTTTTTCAGAAATACCACATATATCCAACCGAGAGCCGCCTCCGCGCGCTCTCGAAAAGCACGGATGCATCATCTTGGCACAATCTCATTAGCCCGCTACCATTCGCCATCCCGTGCGAAGAAGAGTGCAGCGCAAGATATTGTTATTGCATCGCAAAAATCCTGGATGAGGCATGCGCTCGATTTTCAGTCGTCCACCGAACGAAGGGGCAACAGGCGCCGAATACGTTCGTCACGAAGATAGAGACCACCCCATGCCATGATGCCGAGCAATAAACTGATAAGTTGTGGTGGAGAACCGATTTCTCCGAGACGCAAATGGGTGCAAATGGCGCCGCCGAAGAACCCGGTCGTGAGGATCGCTCCAAGAACCGCGGTGCGCGGAATTGCGTAAAGAACAACACTGATGAGGATGATCAAGCCCACCACCGTGCCTAGATTGGCGGGAAAGCCCGTCTCCGCCATCTGCGGGCCAATCAATGACGGCATAAAGAGATCGACAGCGGCATCGGCCGCCAATGCAAGAATAACAATCGCGCTCAAAATCCAGCCCAGCGCCACCCCACCACGAAAGCTCGTATTCCCAGCCATTTTATCCCCAATCCGCCGAATCTGGCCGATATCCCCGAATTGCCCGCCGGCATTGGTGCCTGGCTGACAAGCGGCGGCAATCTGGCATGAGTGGGAAAGACAGGTCAACGAGGATGCGGTGATCGAACCGAACGAGCCTCTGCGGAAATCACTACCGCGAGGCAGGTGCAATAAAACTGCAAAAATGCGCTGCTATAAGCTCGGCCGCGTTCATCAGCCTTAAGAACCGCAGAAGCGGAACTAGACTCAACCGGGCGCTCTAGCGCCGTTATCTACTTCAGTTCTGTGGAAAAAAGTGGCTCCCCGGGCCGGATTCGAACCGGCGACCTGTCGATTAACAGTCGAATGCTCTACCGCTGAGCTACCAGGGAATGCGCTTGGCGCGGTGTGAGCGGGGTAATACAAATGCTTTCCCGATTTGCCAAGCGGTTTTTTCAAAAAAAATGAATTCTCTTGCATTATTTCCTCGCGCCACCATTTCCTGTGGATGACCGATCAAAGTGAAACGACCGCAAATGCCGATCGGAATGGCCGGAAAACCCGCCGTTTTGGCATTGATCCCGCGACCCGCGAGCTGGTTTTCGGCTCTGTGAGAATCCCCCTGCCCCGATCGCGCCTTGCCCGCGTTGGCGTGGGGATAGCGCTGATTTTCGGCGGTCTGCTCGGCTTCCTGCCGGTGCTCGGCTTCTGGATGCTGCCACTGGGCTTCATCGTGCTCTCGCACGACATGCCGATGGTTCGCCGCTGGCGCCGCCGCTTCGCCGTATGGTGGACACGAAAACGCCGCCCGGCAAACTAACTCTTTTATCCTATCCCGCGCGAACGGGACGAGCAGGATTGCCGACAACAGTCGCACCGGCGGCAACATCCCTGGTGACGACCGCGCCGGCGCCGATGATCGCGCCATCGCCTACCGTGATGCCGCCGACCAAGATCGCTCCACCGCCGATCCAGACGCTTCTGCCTATCGTTACCGGCCGTGCGACCTCCATGCCCGCTCCGCGCAGTTCGGCATCCTTGTGATGTTCGGCACAATAGATATGCACCCCCGGCCCCAGCATGCTGCCGTCGCCGATGCGGACGCTGGCGCTGTCGAGGATGGTGCAGCCGGCATTCATGTAGACTCGGCGGCCGAGCGAGATATTGATGCCATAGGAGCAATGAAACGGCGCCTCGATGAAGACGCTCTCGCCGATCTCGGCAAAAAGCGCAGACAGAGCCGGCGCAAGATTGCCGCGCTGGGCGGGCGGCATTGTATTATGTGCATGCACAGCCTCGCGTGCCTGCCAGCGCAAGGCGTCGAGTTCCGGATCGAAACAACAGTACCACTCCCCCGCCGCCATTTTCTGCCGCTCACTGAGACCCATATTCTCATTCCTCCAATGCCTTCCGAACGTCCCGGCGGCGATCTTGCAACGCCGCCCGGGGCACAGGCAAGGAAGACCATCGCGCCTTCTTGATCGAACTGCAATCTATGGGTGAAGGTGCGCAGCCTACACCCTTTGATTAGCAAAACCTCAAATGCACGATCCTGCAGTGAACGCTGCTCCACAGAGCCGCTGCCCTTATGAAAAAGCCCGTCAACGCGGGATTCTTGCCCACAACAAACTGTCACACAGCTTGTCTATAACCCGCGCTACCGCGGACTTGCGCAAGACCACCGGTTCCGAGCTTTCAAAAGGAAATAGGGATATGTCGAAACTTAAAAATTACATTTCTGCCGCCGCTGCTGGCGTCATGAGCGTCGCCTTGGCGATGCCGGCTGCCGCAGCTCCGGTCAAGTTCGATTTCTGGTTCGGTCTGTCGGGCGACCTTCAGCGCGTCGTTGAGACGCTCTGCAAGAATTTCAACGATTCCCAGAAGGATTATGAAGTTTCCTGCGTCAGCCAGGGCAGCTACGACGCCGCTCTGCAGAACACCATTGCCGCCTTCCGCGCGAACAAGCAGCCGACGATCGTTCAGGTCTACGACGTCGGCACCGCGACCATGATGCTTTCGGGCGCCTACTATCCGGTCAACAAACTGATGGCTGAAAACGGCTACAAGGTAGACTGGAACAACTATTTCCCGGGTATCGCCCGCTACTACGCCACCTCGAAGGGCGAGCTGCTCTCCTTCCCCTTCAACTCTTCCACCGCCCTGCTCTACTGGAACAAGGATGCCTTCGCGAAGATCGGCAAGACCGCCGCGCCGAAGACCTGGGAAGAAGCTGCAGAAGACATGAAGGCGCTTAAGGGTGCCGGCTATGAATGCCCGATGGCCATCAACATCTCCGGCAACGAAAGCTGGCAGCTGATGGAACAATTCTCGGCCATCCACGATCAGCCGATCGCCACGAAGAACAATGGCTATGACGGCCTCGACGCGCGTCTCACCGTCAACAAGACGAAGTTCGTTAAGTATGTGACGGACCTCAAGAGCTGGTACGACCAGGGCCTCATCAAGATCAAGTCCAAGGACCTCGGCCAGGACATGGTTCAGGCTTTCGCCGCCGGCGATTGCCAGATGATCATGACCTCGGTCGGCGACCATGGCACGGTCGGCAAGACCCATAAGGCCGACATGAACTGGGATGTTGCCGAGCTTCCGGTCTACGCAGGCACCGAGCGCAAGAACTCGCTCGTCGGCGGCGCTTCGCTCTGGGTTCTCTCCGGCAAATCGGCTGACGAATATAAGGGCGCTGCCGCGTTCCTGAACTTCATCGCCAAGCCCGAAACCGCTCTCTTCTGGTCGACCAACACCGGCTACATCCCGGTTACGAAGTCCGGCTTCGAATTCATGAAGTCCTCCGGCTTCTACGACAAGGCTCCCTTCAAGGGCCGCGAAGTCGCTATCGCCAGCTTGACCGCTTCCGAGCCGACCGCGATCACCCGCGGCATCCGCCTCGGCAGCTTCACGCAGATTCGCGCTGAGTTCGGCAACCAGATGCAGGCCATCTTCGCCAACAAGGTCAGCGTCCAGGAAGGTATCGACAACCTCGTCAAGAACGGCGACGCCGTTCTTGAGCGCTTCGAAGCCACCTACAAGGGCAAGCAGCTGCCATAAGCGGCAAAGCTCGTAACAGAACGGCGTCCGCCGGGGTTTCCCGGCGGACGTTCGTTATGAAGGCAAGCGTGGCATCGAGATCTCAAGCCGGTAGAGACAATGGAAAAGCGAGTAACTTTCAACAAATGGAGCGTCGGCATCCTGTTCGCGGTGCCGCAGTTGCTCCTTATCTTCACCTTTTTCTATTGGCCGGCGGGTCAGGCGGTCTTCTGGTCCTTGACGCTGCAGCAGCCCTGGGGTGGCGGCAATATCTGGGTCGGGCTCGACAATTTCAAATCCATTCTGGCCAGCTCCGATTACTGGAACTCGGTCACGATCAGCATCATCTTCGCTGCTATCAGCACAAGTATTTCCATGGCGGGCGGACTGATACTTGCGGCGCTGACCGATCGGCAGCTGCGCGGCTCGAAAATCTATCGCGTAGTCCTGATCTGGCCTTACGGTATTGCTGCGCCCGCATCGGCGATGGCCTTCCGGTTCATCCTGGCGCCGGAAGCAGGACTCATGGCCGTGGTCAATCAGTGGTGGCCGGGAATATGGGACCCGGGTCTTGACGGCAACGCCGCCATGGCCTGCGTCATCGCCGCCTTCTCGTGGAAATATATCGGCTACAGCTTCATCTTCTTCCTCGCCGCTTTCCAGGCCATTCCACGCGCGCTCATCGAGGCGTCCGCCATGGACGGCTCCGGCGTGCTCCGCCGCTTCTGGGACATCCAGTTCCCATTGATCACGCCGACGATCTTCTTCCTGCTCGTCATCAACATCACCGAAAGCTTCCAGGATTCATTCGGCATCGTCGACATCATGACTTCGGGCGGCCCGCACAACTCGACCAACCTCATGGTCTACAAGATCTATTCGGACGGCTTCAAAGGCCTCGATTTTTCCGGTGCGGCGGCGCAGAGCATCATTCTCATGCTGCTGATCGTCCTGCTTACCATCTTCCAGTTCCGCTTCATCGAGAAGCGCGTGCACTATCGTTGAGGCTGACATGGTCGAGCGCACCCCCATCCTTAATTTCTTCACCCACCTGATCCTGCTGCTTGGATTCATCGTCGCTGTAGGCCCGCTGGCCATCGTCGCCATTGCCGCGTCGCATAACATCACCGACGTCAACAAAGTGCCGATGTCGCTGATCCCCGGCTCGGATTTCTGGGTCAACATGCAGACGGCATGGACGACCGCCGGTCTCGGTCCCAAGCTGCTGAACAGCCTGATCTTCGCCACCGGCGTTGCGGTGGGCAAAGTGCTCATTTCGGCGATAACGGCCTTTTCCCTGGTCTATTTCCGCTATCCGGGCCGCCATTTCATTTTCTGGCTCATCTTCATAACGCTCATGCTGCCGCTTGAAGTGCGTATCGTGCCGACCTATGCGGTCGCAGCGAACGTCCTGTCGCCCTTCCAGGGAATTCTCGACATCACCGGCATCACCTGGCTCATCGCAAAGCTTACGGGTATCGAAGTCTCGCTGAACCTCGGGCTACTCAACTCCTCGATCGGCCTTATCCTGCCGTTGGTCGCGACGGCGACTGGCACCTTTCTTTACCGCCAATTCTTCCTGACGATACCGGACGAGTTGGCTGAAGCCGCGCGCATGGACGGCGCCGGGGCATTGCGCTTCTTCGTCGACATCCTGCTGCCGCTGTCGCGCACCAATATGGCCGCGCTCGGCACCATCATGTTCCTCTGGGCCTGGAACCAGTATCTCTGGCCGTTGCTGGTAACCACCGATCCCGCCCACGTAACGGCGGTTCACGAGCTCAAGTCACTCATCCCGAACTTTGGCGGCCTTCCGGAGTGGCATATCGCAATGGCTGGCACGCTGATCATTATGATTCCGCCGCTTGCCGTCGTCGTGCTGATGCAGCGTTGGGTCGTTCGCGGCATGATCGCTACGGAAAAGTGATATTCTACCCGCCGCGTCGCATTGCTCGGCGCGGGGGCCTTTGAAGACCTCCTTCTCCCGCTGCGCAACAGATCAAATCTCCACAAAGCATCGGATGGCTTCCATCCGGTGCTTTGCCACGCCTAGCTCCGGCTTCATCTCCATAATCGCAGCCAAGTGATGTTCATTGGAGCAAGCGCTTGTGAGCGGGTTTGCGATCGGCAAGCTCCGTCGACCTCCGACACATAAAAAGCCCGGAAGTCGGGAAAACTTCCGGGCTATACCTACTGAAAACTTATGTTTGAAATCAGCTCGCCAGCACCTTCAGCGGCGTGACCGAAGCAACGGCGTCGAGCCGCAGCCCGGTATCCTGGGCGAAGAGGTGCGTGTGCTGCTGCGGCAGTTCCAGCGCAACCGACTGACCGGTCTGGCCTGTCGTATGATCGGCAACGGCGACAGCGAAGCTTGAACCGTTGATATCGCAATGGATGACACGGCCGGCACCGAGTTCTTCGACGAAATCGACCGTTGCCGGGATAGCACCGGGCGTGCCGGCAGGAACGAGGCGTGCATGTTCCGGCCGGAGGCCGAGGGCAACCGGCTGGCCGGCATGGCGCTTGCCGATGTTGGCGTCGATGGCGATCGGAATGCCGTCGAAGATGAATTGCTCGCCATTGGCCGCGAAAGTGCCTTCCAGGAAATTCATGGCCGGGGAGCCGATGAAGGAGCCGACGAAACGGGTGCGCGGCGTGTTGTAGACCTCGAGCGGCGTGCCGACCTGCTCGACATTGCCCTTGTACATGACGACGAGCTTGTCGGCGAGCGTCATGGCCTCGACCTGATCATGCGTCACGAAGACCGAGGTGGCCGACAAACGCTTGTGCAGGCGGCGGATTTCGACGCGCATCTGCACGCGCAGCTTGGCATCGAGGTTGGAAAGCGGTTCGTCGAAAAGGAAGACCTTCGGCTCGCGTATGATGGCGCGGCCCATGGCGACGCGCTGGCGCTGACCGCCGGAAAGCTCGGCCGGCTTGCGGGCGAGGAAATCCTCGAGGCCGACGATCTTGGCGGTTTCCTTGATGCGGCGGTCACGCTCGGCGCGCGGCACACCCGCGACCTTGAGCGCGTAGCCCATGTTGGCGGCGACATCCATGTGCGGATAGAGCGCGTAGTTCTGGAAGACCATGGCGCAGCCGCGCTCGCGCGGCTCGAGCTGGTTGACCACCTTGCCGTCAATGCTGATCTCGCCCGAAGTGATATCCTCAAGGCCGGCAATCATGCGCAGCAGTGTGGACTTGCCACAGCCGGAAGGTCCGAGGATGACGACAAATTCGCCCGATCGGAAATTCAGGTCGACGCCATGAACGACCGGATTGCGTCCATAGGCCTTGCGAACTTGTTCGATGCGGATTTCCGCCATTTTAATCTTCCCCGCCTGTCCATTCTCGGCACGTCAATCGGGTGGACTGCTAGCGAATTTGCATTACAGAACAGTGACAAGCATTCCTTATACCACAAAGGAGATCGAGTTTTCCCTACGAGAGTTGCGTGTGGCATTCGCTTATGTAACGCGTGGTAGTGAAACCATTCGACGGTCTGCGTTGTATAAGGGTTTCCGCCGTCGCAAGGCATGCGAGAAGCAACAGAGGATGACCGATCGGCCAGGACCATGACAACAGCGATAAAAGAGCCGAACCCCATCCTGCTATGGTTTCGCAAGGATCTTCGCCTGGACGACAACCACGCGCTGCAGTCGGCGGCAACATCGAGCCGCCCTCTAATTCCCGTCTATATTCGCGAGCCGGGCGCAACGGAGCGTGGCCCACTTGGCGGAGCACAGGATTGGTGGCTGCATCATTCGCTCGCTGCCCTGCAAACCGCTCTTGATGCAGTTGGGAACAAGCTCATTCTTCGCCAGGGCGATGCCCTGACGGTGCTTAAAAAACTCATTGACGAAACCGGGGCCGAAGCCGTTGTCTGGAACCGTCGATACGATCCGGCCGGTATCGAGGTGGACACCCAAATCAAGAAGGCTTTGCGGAGCAAGGGCATCGAGGCCAACAGCTTTGCCGGTCAGCTGCTGCACGAACCCACGCGCCTGCGCACGGGAACCGGTAACCATTACAAGACTTACACGCCGTTCTGGCGCGCATTCGAGCAATCCGGCGAGCCGCCGTTTCCGATAAAAGCGCCGGCAAAGCTCCTCGCACCCAGCCGCTGGCCGCAGTCGGACGCGCTCACCTCTTGGTCACTCCTACCCACCAAGCCGAACTGGGCATCGGAGTTTCCGGACATATGGACGCCAGGTGAAGCCGCGGCACAGGAAAAGCTCGAGACTTTCGTCGATGGCGTCATTGATGGTTATGCGGTCGGCCGCGATTTTCCGGATAAATCGTCAACCTCCCTGCTCTCGCCACATCTGGCGCTCGGAGAGATATCGCCTGCCCGCATCTGGCATACGACACGCGGACTATCCGGCAAGATCCCGAGCGATGATATCGTTCGCTTCCGCAAGGAAATTGTCTGGCGGGAGTTCTGCTATCATCAGCTGTTCCATTTCCCAAAGCTCCGGACAGCCAACTGGAACGATCGCTACGATGATTTTCCCTGGCTATCGGATGCCAAGCTGTTGGCAAGCTGGCAGCATGGGCAAACAGGTTATCCGATCGTCGATGCCGGCATGCGGCAGCTGTGGCGCCATGGCTGGATGCACAATCGCGTTCGCATGATCGCGGCATCTTTCCTGATCAAGGATCTGCTGATCGACTGGCGCGAAGGCGAAGCCTGGTTTCGCGACACGCTCGTCGATGCCGATCCGGCCGCCAATACGGCAAACTGGCAGTGGGTGGCGGGCTCCGGCGCCGATGCTTCACCCTTCTTCCGTATCTTCAATCCGGTGCTGCAGGGCGAGAAATTCGATCCGGATGGCGGCTATGTCCGAACTTTCGTGCCGGAGCTCTCCAAACTCGACAACAAATATATCCACCGGCCGTTCGAGGCGCCTGATGACGTGCTCAAGCGTGCAGGAATAGAACTCGGCAAACACTACCCCCGTCCCATCGTCGATCATGCCACGGCGCGGCAGCGTGCGCTCGCCGCGCACGCATCGCTTAAAGATGATGGATAGGCGCTATTCCGCTGGATGCGCCGTGATATGCGGCCCGGCCGGCCGGCGCTTGCTGCCGCTCCCCAAAAAATACCTGAGCACCTTGAAATACAGGCTATAGGGCAGAAACTTCAGCAGCTTTGCCCGATAGACCATGCTCTTCGGGAAACTGATGTCGAAGGATGGTGATTTCAAGCCGGCGGCGATCGCATCCGCCGCCTGCTGTGCCGACACGATCTCAGGCATGTCGAACTTATTTTGAGCCGTCAACGGCGTGTCGACATAGCCCGGGGTGATGAGCTGGATGCGGATGCCCATGCGATCGAGCTCGAAGTTCAGGCTTTCCGCCATGTTGATCAGCGCCGCCTTGCTGGCTCCGTAAGCCGCACCGCCGGGAAGTCCGCCATAACCGGCGACGGATGAGACAAGGGCAACCTGGCCGTATCCCCGCGCCCGCATATGCCGCACCGCCGGAACGAGACAGTTGACAACGCCATGGAGATTGACGGCAAAACTGCGTTCGAACACTTCGTGATTAAGATCTTCGCCCCGTGCCGGCAAATAGACGCCGGCGTTCAGAACCGCCAGGGCAATGGGGCCGTGCTGATATTCAATTGCCGCAACCGTGTGCTCCATGTCCTCTGTATCGGTCACATCGCCGTCGAGCGCGACAATGCTGCCTGCAAGCGCGCTTGCCTCGGCCTGCAGCGCCAGAAGCTTGTCGTGGCTGCGCGCCGTAACGGCGACCTTGTAGCCTTCCTCTGCCAGCTTCAGCGCGAGCGCGCGGCCGATACCGGAACTGGCGCCGGTAATCCAGACGACTCCGTTTTCAGGACGTGCGATGAACGGGCTCATGGCTCTTCTCCTTGGCTGGCGGCCGCCTACATCAAACGCTTAAACTGCGGCCGTCCGTGGCATTTTAGAAATAGCGCATCATTGTGGCCGCTTTCGGCCAGACTGACGGCGTCATCGGGAAAACAATGTCTCCAATTGGAGACCGACGACTTGGATGAAAGAGGGAGGTCGAGACGCCCGCCAAGTCGAATTTTGCGAGGCGAATAGATAGCAAGGAACAGAATTTCTTGCCTATCCCGCCTTGTGAAGGGAAAAGACCGTTCTTACAGTAGTTGCGAACAGAAGGCAGATTCCAATGACCGTCCATCCGTCCGTCCTCGAAGCAATTGGCAATACGCCGTTGATCAAGCTCAAGGGCGCCTCCGAGGCGACGGGCTCGACCATTCTCGGCAAGGCCGAATTTCTCAATCCCGGTCAATCGGTGAAGGATCGCGCCGCGCTCTACATCATCCGCGACGCCGAGAAGAAGGGGCTGCTGAGGCCGGGCGGCGTCATCGTCGAGGGCACAGCCGGCAATACCGGCATCGGCCTGACGCTGGTTGCCAAGGCACTCGGCTACCGCACCGTCATCGTCATTCCTGAGACACAGAGCCAGGAAAAGAAGGATGCATTGAAACTGCTCGGGGCCGAACTGGTGGAAGTTCCCGCTGTCCCCTACAAGAACCCGAACAACTACGTGAAGGTCTCGGGCCGCCTGGCCGAGCAGCTTGCAAAGACCGAGCCTAACGGCGCGATCTGGGCAAACCAGTTCGACAACGTTGCCAACCGTCAGGCTCATATTGAGACGACCGCCAAAGAAATCTGGTACGATACCGATGGCAAGATTGACGGCTTCATCTGCTCGGTCGGTTCCGGCGGCACGCTCGCCGGCGTCGCTATGGGGCTGCATGCCTTTAACAAGGACATCAAGATCGGTATTGCTGACCCCGAAGGTGCCGCCCTTTATGAATTCTACAAGAACGGCGAGCTGAAATCCTCCGGCTCTTCGATCACCGAGGGCATCGGCCAGGGCCGCATCACGGCGAACCTGGAGGGTTTCACGCCCGATTTTGCCTATCAGGTTACCGATGCCGAAGCGCTTCCCTACGTCTTCGATCTGGTCGAATACGAGGGCCTGTGCCTAGGCGGCTCGACTGCCATCAATATTGCCGGCGCGGTTCGTCTCGCCAGGGATCTCGGCCCCGGACATACGATCGTGACCATCCTGTGCGATTACGGCAATCGCTATCAGTCCAAGCTCTTCAATCCGGACTTCCTGAAGTCGAAGGGCCTGCCGCTGCCGGGCTACTTGGAAAAGCGGACTGAAATTGCCGTCCCCTACGAAACAACAGCGTGACCATATGACCGTCCATGCCCTCTATCGTGACGATTTCTATCTATCGACGGCCGAAGCAGTCGTTACCGCGATCCACGAAGACGGGGGCATCGAGCTCGATCAGACCTGCTTTTATGCGACTTCGGGCGGTCAGCCTGGCGATACCGGTTTCCTCGAGCGCGGCGACGGCTCGAGGATCATGCTCGGTCAAACGAAGCATGGGCCGATCAAGGACATCATCATTCATGTCCCGCTCGAAAATCAGCCCTTGCCCATCGTCGGTGAGAAGCTGGTGCTGCATATCGACTGGGCGCGCCGCTACAAGCTGATGCGCATGCATACGGCCTGCCATCTCCTCTCGGTGGTCTGCCCCTATCCGATCACGGGCGCGGCGGTCGGCGAGGATGAGAGCAGGGTCGATTTCGACATGGGCGAGACGATCGACAAGGATGAAGTGACGGCGAAGATGATGGCGCTCGTTAATGAGAACCATCCCGTCTTCGTCCGCTGGATTACCGACGAGGAGCTGATCGCCAATCCGGGCATCGTCAAATCCAAGAATGTGCGCCCGCCGATGGGCCTTGGCCGCGTCAGTCTCGTCTGCATCGGCGAGGATTCGGCCATCGACAGCCAGCCTTGCGGCGGCACGCATGTGTCGGAAACGCAGGAGGTCGGCGCGATCCACATCGCCAAGATCGAGAAGAAGGGCAAGGAAAACCGCCGCTTCCGCATTCGTTTCGGCCTACCGACCAACGAGAATTGACCGGGTAAGCGCCTATATCTCGATATCAAGACCAATAAACCAAAGCAGGGAGTGATCATCATGGCAGCGGACAAGAGCCGTTTCGTCGTATCCGCCGACTGGCTGCAGAGCGAGCTGGGCGCCAAGAACCTGCGCATCCTCGATGCATCTTTTTATCTGCCGGCGCAGAAGCGCGATGCCGACGCTGAATATGCCAGCGGCCATATTCCCGGCGCGATCCGCTTCGATCAGGACAAGATTGCAGATCATTCGACGGGCCTGCCGCATATGGTTCCCTCGCCCGAATTTTTCGCGTCCGAAGTCGGCCAGCTCGGCATCAGCGAGAGCGATCGCATCGTTATCTATGACGGTCCAGGCCTGTTCGCCTCCCCGCGCGTCTGGTGGCTGTTCCATATCGTCATGGGCGCCCCAAACGTCTTCGTGCTCGATGGCGGTCTGGATGGCTGGAAGGCCGAAGGGCGGCCACTGGAGACGGCGACGCCTGCCTTTGCGCCCGCAACGTTCAAGCCGAAGTTCAACGCCAGCCGCGTCGTCTCGCTCGACGAGATGCGAGAAATCGTCGACAACCGTTCGCTGCAGATCGCCGATGCCCGCAGCGCGGGCCGCTTTGCGGCGACCGAGCCGGAGCCGCGCGAAGGCATGCGCTCGGGTCATATGCCGGGAGCCAGAAGCCTGCCATCAGGCGTCTTCGCCACGAACGGCAAGTTCAAGTCGCTGCCGGAATTGAGGGAAACCATCGAGAAAGCCGGCATAGATCTCGAAAAGCCCGTGGTGACGACCTGCGGCTCCGGCATTACCGCCGCCATCATCACGCTGGCGCTCGAATCCCTCGACCACGGCAACAACAAGCTCTATGACGGCTCCTGGTCGGAATGGGGCAGCAGGGCGGATACGCCTATCGTCACCGGTCAAGATTGAGCATGCCGATCGTGAAGACGCCCTCGTCCATCAAGGTTCACATCACCCGCCTGGAAATGACCGCTCCGCCCAAGACAAGCTTGCCGGTGCCGGTCAATATCCAGACCGCAATCATGCGGGCGCCTGGCATCCCGCTGCCCTTCTATCGCTATCTCTATCGCCAGGTCGGCGCCCGCTGGCACTGGGTGGAGCGTCTGCGCCTCTCTGACGAGCAGCTGACCGCTATTCTTCACGACCAGCGCAACGATATCAGCGTGCTTTACGTTAACGGCGCTCCGGGTGGATTCTTCGAATATTTCCGGCAGGACGAGGACACGATCGAGCTCAGCCATTTCGGGCTCATCGAAAATGCGCTCGGCCTCGGCATCGGCAAATGGTTCCTGCTGCAGTCGCTCTACGCCATCTGGACGTTGAACCCGCAGCGCATCGTGACAACGACGAACAATCTCGATCACCCCAGGGCGTTGCAGCTCTATCAGATGTTCGGATTCTCGCCGATCTCGACCGGAGAAGGCATCGTGCGGCCCTTGAGCGACAAGGAACTGCTGGAGCTCGCGAAGAAGGGCTGACTCTTCGAGATGGCAGGAATCGGGTGGTTTCGCGCCTCGTTTAAGAGCATCACATGGCAGATCTCGAAAGGAGCTTTGCCATGCCTTCCATCGCTTTTGCAGCCATGCCTACCTCTGACGCCGAAGCTCTTTGGAGCGGCGGCGCGGATGCCTACGGTCACCAGCCGGAGACCATGATTTCCGATGGTCCGGGCCATCCCTGCCGTCACTGCCTGCGCAATATCGATGCCGGCGAAGAGCTGCTCGTCTTCGCCTATCGCCCCTTCCCGGAACTGCAGCCCTATGCGGAAACAGGTCCGATCTTCCTGCATAAGACGCCGTGCCGGCGCTACGAGGCGGAAGAGATCCTGCCGCCTGTGCTGGCGAGCAGCCGGGATTTCATCGTGCGTGGCTATGGCAGGAGCGACCGCATCGTCTACGGGACTGGTGCAGTGACGCCGACCGGCGATATTGCTGTTTATGCGGCCTCGCTGCTTGAGCGCCCCGACATTGCCTATGTCCATGTCCGCTCGGCGCGGAACAATTGCTACCAATGCCGGATCGACAAAATAGGAGCGCCGGCATACGCGGATGCCGGCGCCTCCATCTGACGTACGCGTGATGGGCTTTACGCGACGTTCAGAATGCTTTCCGGCGCAACGGCTTCATAACCGAGCGCTTCGGCTACCGCCTTGTTGGTGATGCGGCCCTTATGGACGTTGAGGCCATTGCGGAGGTGCTTGTCTTCCGCAATAGCGCGCAAGCCACGATCGGCCAAAGCGAGGCCGTGATAGATCGTGGCGTTGTTCAAGGCATGGGCGGAAGTAACAGGAACCGCACCCGGCATGTTGGCGACGCAATAATGCACGACACCTTCCACCACATAGGTCGGATCGGAATGCGTCGTCGCATGAGAGGTCTCGAAACAGCCGCCCTGGTCGATGGCGACGTCGACGATAACGGAACCCTGCTTCATGCCCGACAGCATTTCGCGCGTGACCAGCTTCGGCGCGGCAGCACCGGGGATCAGCACGGCACCAATGATAAGATCGGCGGAAAAGACCTCTTCTTCCAATGCCTGGATGCTGGAATAGCGGGTATGGACGCGGCCGTTGAAGATATCGTCAAGCTGGCGCAGGCGCGGCAGCGAGCGATCGAGAATGCTGACGTCTGCACCGAGGCCGGCCGCCATCTTGGCCGCATGCAGGCCGACGACACCGCCGCCGATAATCGTCACCTTGGCCGGCAACACCCCCGGCACGCCGCCGAGCAGGATGCCAAGCCCGCCATTGGCCTTTTGCAGAGCTGTCGCACCCGCCTGGATGGATAGGCGACCGGCAACCTCCGACATCGGCGCCAGCAGCGGTAGGCCGCCGCGCTCGTCTGTCACGGTTTCATAGGCAACAGCTGTAACGCCTGATGCGAGCAGGCCCTTGGTCTGTTCCGGATCGGGCGCGAGATGCAGATAGGTGTAAAGAAGCTGTCCGTCACGGAGTTGCGCCCATTCGGAGGGCTGCGGCTCCTTGACCTTCACGATCATGTCGCACTTCTCGAAAATATCCTTGGCGCTCGGGGCGATTTTGGCGCCGGCGGCCGCATAGGCGTGATCATCGGCGCCGATGCCGGCACCGGCTTTCGTTTCTACCCAAACTTCATGGCCGTGGGCGACATATTCGCGAACGGATGCCGGCGTCAGGCCGACGCGGTACTCGTGGTTCTTGATTTCCTTCGGGCAACCAACGCGCATTTCATTCCTCCTCGAATGTTTTTGCGTCTTTCTTTTTCTCCAACTGAAATCAGACCACCACCGCCCCGCAATGTCCTTGCAAAGACGATTTGCGCTGCAGTCATTTTTCGTGATTTATTGCGCGAACAGGAGTTTTTTCGAAAGATCTTCGAATGTCCGACCTAGACGCCATAGATCATTCGATTCTTCGGATGTTGCAGCAGAACGCCAGGATCACCAATGCGGAACTGGCCGAGAAGGTCGGTCTTTCGCCCTCGGCCTGTTCGCGGCGGCTCGATATCCTGGAAAAGAGCGGCGTCATCGACGGCTATCACGCGCATCTCTCGCACAAGGCGCTTGATTACAAGATGATCGCCTTCGTGCACATCTCGCTGTCAGGCCAGTTCGCCAAGACTCTTTCGGAATTCGAGACGGCGGTGAAGCGCTGCCCCAATGTACTGTCTTGCTACCTCATGTCGGGCGAATACGATTACATATTGCGCGTCGCCGCGCGCGACCTCGAGGACTACGAGCGCATCCATCGCGACTGGCTCTCCGCCCTGCCTCACGTCGTAAAAATCAATTCCAGCTTTGCACTGCGCGAGATCATCGACCGGCCGAATGTGGGCTTGTGATCTTCGTCAGCGCATATCCAGCAGCAATGCGCGATGATCGGACACCTCGGGCTCGGCTACAGGATCGAAACGGATGACCTCGACATTCGAAGTCACCAGCATGTAGTCGGCAAAACGCGGCTGCTTCTTGTAATGCGAGGTGCGCGTGTCGTCATGTCCCCGTGAAGTGACGAGATCGACAAGGCCCAGGCTGCCGAGGATCTTGAAGGTCTCGCTATCCGGCAACACGTTGAAGTCACCGCAAACGACCAGCCGGTCGCCCTCTTTCCGAACCTGGCGAATGATCTCGACCAGCGCATGCGCCTGATGGCACCGGGCTGGCGTATCGCCCTTGCCTTCGAGATCCCGCAGGCCGTGCATATGCGCAATGGTGATGGGATAGCCGCGCTCATAGTCGAACAGGCGGATGCAATGGGCATTGCGCGAACGCGGATGAGGCCCATAACCATCGGCCGAGAATTCACCATGAACGAAGCCGGCTGCCTGGCCGATGATCGGATAGGTCCGGCGCACGAAGGTTGCCAGTCCGAACTCGGAATCGAATCGCCGGTCCCTATCGAAAAGATCGCCTCGCGCTACGGGGAGGAAGAAAGCATCGTAAGCTGGCAAAGCAGCCTTCAGTTCCTCGAAGAGATTGGCGCGCTGCAGGAGCTCGATGCCGTGATCGCGATAGACCAGCCACTCGGCGTCCGCTCCCTGCGTGCGAACCATTTCCTGTAGGCACAGAACATCCGCATCGATATCAACGAGATAGGGGATTAGCGGCTCATGCAGCCGACCGCCCCATGCATTCAATGAAACGATACGCATATCCTGCACCTCTCATAGTCAGATCGCCGATCGCAGCGGCCATCGCGATGCGGTACCGATTCGGTACGCCCGGCTACAATTTTAGCGATTATGCTAAACATCCCGCAAGGCACATCTGATATCCAAAACGGGAAAAGACGGATGAGCCGGGATAACATCATGCAGTTCTCTTCGAAATCTCCCATTCAGGGCAATCTGAAAATCAAGACACGCGGCTCGTCGCGCCACCATGCGCGGCTCATGGGCCAGGTTCGATATTTCACCAAGCTTGTCACCGGCCGCGTGGTCGACATTTCGACAAGCGGCATCGCGCTCGACCTGCAGGCGCCGCTTTATGCCGCCGCTGGCAGCAAGGTTCGCGTCGAATGCGACGATATCGGCCTGCTGGATGGTTTCGTGCGCTGGGCTCACAACGGCCGCATCGGCATCGAATTCGACCGCTCGTCCAATGCATCGGCTAAGGTCGCGTCCTATTTCCGCTTTTTCCACAAGGACATGAAGCCGGTTCTCAAACGTTGATGGCATGTCGGCTTGAGCCGGCTACGATCCACAATAAGCCTGTCACATTACTGGTGCACACCTTCAAAAATCGTCCTAATCTCCCTCGCCCGAGAGATGATCGACGGACCATAGCCCCATCGTTGAAGGAGTGTCTTATGTCTTCCATTCTGGATTTGCCCAGCATGTCGCGCCGTTCCCTGCTGCAAGGCCTCAGCGCCACGGCGGCGCTGATCGTGCTGCATCCTTTCGCGGCCCGTGCGGCGAGCAACCAGGCGCATCTGCGCCTCATGGAAACGACTGACATTCACGTCAACGTCTTCCCCTATGACTATTATGCCGACAAGCCGAACGACACGATGGGCCTGACGCGCACGGCGACGATCATCGACAATATCCGCGCCGAAGCCACCAACTCGCTCCTCATCGACAATGGCGATGTGCTCCAGGGCAATCCGATGGGCGATTACATGGCCTATCAGCACGGCATGAAGGACGGTGACGTCCATCCGGTTATCAAGGCGATGAATACGCTCGGCTATTCCGTGGGCACGCTCGGCAACCACGAATTCAATTACGGCCTCGATTTCATGTTCAAGGTGCTGGCCGGCGCGAATTTCCCCTTCGTCTGCGCCAACCTGACCAAGGGTCAGCTCGCCTCCGACCCGACGAAGGACGACCTGTTCTTCAAACCCTATCTGATCCTCGAAAAGAAGATCAAGGATGGCGCCGGCAATGAAAGCCCGATCAAGATCGGCTTCATCGGCTTCGTGCCGCCGCAGATCATGCTCTGGGACATCAAGAACCTCGAAGGCAAGGCGCAGACGCGCGATATCGTTGAAGCCGCCAAGGCCTGGGTTCCGGTCATGAAGGCCGAAGGCGCCGATATCGTCATCGCTCTCTCGCATTCCGGCATCGACGGCAGCGGCCCAAGCGAGAAGATGGAAAACGCCTCGCTCTATGTCGCCGCGGTCGACGGCATCGACGCTGTCTTCACCGGCCACCAGCATCTCGTCTTCCCCGGCCCGAAGACCTGGGACGGCATCAAGGACGCCGATCCGGTCAAGGGAACGCTCCATGGCAAGCCTGCCGTCATGGCCGGCTTCTGGGGCTCGCATCTCGGCCTCATCGACCTGCTGCTCGAAAAGGACGGCAAGAGCTGGAAGATCGTCGACTTCACTTCCGAGGCACGCCCGATCTACCACCGCGACGACAAGAAGAAGGTTGTCGCCGATGTCGCAGACAAGAAGGAAGTCGTGGAAGCCGCCAAGGCCGAGCATGAAGCGACCCTGACCTATGTCCGCACACCTGTCGGCAAGACCTCCGCGCCGCTCTATTCCTACTTCGCGCTGGTCGCCGACGATCCCTCTGTGCAGATCGTCAGCCAGGCGCAGATCTGGTATATCAAGAACATATTGAAGGAGACGCAGTACAAGGACTTGCCGGTTCTTTCGGCGGCTGCCCCCTTCAAATGCGGCGGCCGCAACGGCGCCGACTATTATACCGACGTTCCCGCCGGCAATATCGCCATCAAGAACGTCGCCGATCTCTACCTCTACCCGAACACCGTGCAGGCCGTCGTCATCAACGGCGCGCAGGTCAAAAACTGGCTGGAAATGTCGGCTGCGATGTTTAACCAGGTGCAGCCCGGCGCCAAGGGTGCGGATCTGATCAACAGCAGCTTCCCATCCTACAACTTCGATGTCATCGACGGCGTCACCTACCAGATCGACCTTTCGCAGCCACGCCGCTTCGGCGATGACGGCAAGGTTCTGAATGCCGATGCAAACCGCATCCAGAACCTGCAGTTCGATGGCAAGCCGATCGACCCCGCGCAGAAATTCCTGGTCGTCACCAACAACTACCGCGCCGGCGGCGGCGGCAATTTCCCAGAAATCGCCGCAGACAAGGTCGTCTATCAGGCGCCGGACACCAACCGCGACGTCATCGTGCGCTATGTCCACGAGCAGGGCACGATCAACCCGACCGCCGACGGCAACTGGACCTTCAAGCCGCTGGCGGACACGACCGTCCGGTTCCAGAGCTCGCCGAAGGCCAAGGATTTCCTTGATCAGGTCAAGAGCGTGAAGATCGAAGATGCCGGCGAAGGTGCCGACGGCTTCCGCAACTACAGGCTGCTTCTGTAAGCACGAATGCTGTCGTCCTCTCCTCTCATCGGGGAGAGGACTTTTTTCACTCGGCTGCCAGACGCTTGTCGCCTGGATGGAACATCTCGACGGCGGACTTGAAGTCCTCCTGATTCGGGCACCGCGCCAGGCGCGAGCGGAAAGCCTCGATCATCCATGCGGCAGCAGGCCCCGGAGGATTGTCGACCTTGCGGACGGCATAGAGCGGGTATTCGCTCTGATCGTAGGCATCGAGAGCCAAAGGCACCAGCCTGCCCTTCTGCAGATCCTCCATGATGAACGAGGCCGGCAGACCGCCCCAGCCAAGACCACCCCGGATCAACTGATGCTTGGTGGCGATGTCGCTCAGATGCCAGATCTTGTAGGACAGGACGTTGAAATCCTTGCCATTGGTGAGGTTTGACGCGTCGGTGACGACCAATTGCACTTCTTCGCGTACATCGGCAAGCGTCAACGGCCGTCCCAGCAAAGCGAGTGGATGCGTCGGGGCAGCAACCGGCATCATGAAGGAATGTCCGATGCGCTCGATCACCAAAGCATCATCCTGTTTCACAACCGAGCCGCCGATACCGATCGTCGACTTGCCGCTTGTGACAAGCTCAAGCATCGAGCCGAGCTCGCCGGTGTCGAGCCGCAGGGAGACATAAGGAAAACGATCACGGAATTCGCGCAGCACGTCGACGGTGGCATGAACCGGCACCATGACGCTGATGGCGACGGCCACCTCCGCCTCGAGCCCGGTCTTCAAACCCTTCACCCTGGCGCGCATCACTTGCAGATCGGAAAGAATGCGGCGCGCATCCTCAAGCATCACCCTGCCCGCATCCGTCAGCTTCGGCTGGCGCGATCCCGAGCGCTCGAACAGCGGCATTTCGAGCTGAGCCTCCAGATTGGCGATCGTGTAGCTGATGACCGACTGCGCGCGGTTAAGCGCGCGCGAGGCGGCGGAGAAACTGCCCGACTCGGCGACGGTCAGAAAGACCTGCAATTGGTCAAGGGTGGGATTGGGGAGCATCTGCCATCCATTCTATCGATAATTCCAATCCATATTATCACAGTTTTTCTCGATAGCACTGACGACTTATTTATGGGGGCGAACGTGATCGGACTCTCCCAGCCGATTTAGCAACTTATTGAAAAGGAAAACGGATATGTCCTCCATTCTGCTTCTGACCTCCAGCCCGCGTCCGGACTCGCTCTCCACCAAGATCGCCACCGAGCTGGCCGAGAAGATCAAGTCCAACAACCCGGGCAAGACGCTCGTCAAGCGCGACCTCGCTTCTGACAACCTGCCCCATATCGACGGCCCGTTCACCGACGCCATCCGCACGCCGGCAGACGCCCGCACGCCCGAGCAGCAGGAACTGGTCAAGGTTTCCGACGCACTTGTCGACGAGCTGCTCGCAGCAGACACGCTGGTCATCGGCACCGGCCTCATCAACTTCAACATCTATTCCTCGCTGAAGACCTGGATCGACAACATCGCCCGCGCCGGCCGCACCTTCACCTATACGGAAACCGGCCCGAAGGGCCTTGCCACCGGCAAGAAGGCCTACATCGTGCTCGCTTCCGGCGGCGTTTACTCGCAAGGCCCAGCTGCACCGCTGAACCATGCCGTTCCTTACCTCAAGTCGGTTCTCGGCTTCATCGGCATTACCGATGTCGAGACCGTTTACATCGAGGGTGTCGCCTTCGGTCCGGAAGCTGCTGAGAAGGCTATCGGCGCTGCTCAGGCTCGCGCTTCCGAGCTGGCTCTCGCCGCTTAATCAATTACTTATTCAGATGATCACAGGCGGCCGGTTAAAACCGGCCGCTTTGCTATTTTGCTTGCGGCAGCGCCTTTACGAACTGCTTCACGGTCTCCAGAATTTCGGCCGAAAGAGCCTCGTCATCCGCCACGCGCGCGAGGCCGAGCGCCCCGGTCATCAGGCACGCCGCGATGATCGCCTTTCGCCTTGCTTCGGCAGTTTCCGGCTCCGGCATGCGCGCCGTCATGGCATTGAAATTCCGTCGCAGGCCTTCCGTCGCAACGGCGCGGACCGTGTCGCTGCTACGCGCCAAATCCGCCGTCAGCGCCGCATAGGCGCAGCCCTCGCCGCAATGATCCCGGTGTCGCTCACTGAGATAAGTATCGACATATTCGCCGAGCGAGACGCTCGCCGGATCGATCCCCCTTTCCTCCTGCTGCCGCCGCCATGACCCGATAGCCAAGTCCACGGCTTCCGCCACGAGTTCGTCGCGGGAGGCAAAATGCTTGTAAAAGCCACCGACGGTGAGACCCGCCTCTTTCATCAGGTCGGCAACACCAATCCCTTCCAATCCTTCTTCGCGCAGACGCTTGGCGGCAAGGGTCACGATGCGTTCGTGCGTCTTCTGCTTTTCCAATTGTGAGCGGCCCATCGAAAATCCTTTCATGCCCGGCTTGACAAAATGGATTACGATCATAATCCTTATAGATAACGATCATAATCCAGATCGTGACAAAAGCCAACAGGAGCTACGAATATGCGTCTCAAGAACAAGGTTGCCGTCATCACCGGCGGAAACAGCGGTATTGGCCTTGCCACCGCCCGCCTCTTCCTCGGCGAAGGCGCCAAGGTCGCCATAACAGGCCGCAACGCCAAGACACTGGCTGCGGCAGCCGAGCAACTTGGCGGCGATGTGCTGGCGTTGCAGGCCGACACCACCGATATCCCGGCCATGGAGAAGGCTTTTGCCGAAGCCGCGGAGAAGCTTGGAAAATTCGATGTAGTTTTTGCCAATGCCGGCATTGCCGGCGATACCCCGCTCGGCAAAACGACGCTTGAGCAGTTCGAAACCATCGTCCGCGTCAATTTTACCGGCGTCTTCTTCACCGTGCAGGCGGCCCTACCATATCTGAACGATGGCGGCTCGGTGATCCTGAATGGCTCCGTGCATGCCGTTCTCGGCATTCCCGGCGCTTCGGCCTATGCCGGCACGAAGGGCGCCGTTCGCGCCATGACCCGCAACCTCGCTTCCGAGCTTGCGCCCCGCGGCATCCGCGTCAACCAGGTGACGCCAGGCGCCACCAAGACACCGATCTGGGAGCCGCGCGCAGCCACGCCGGAGGCACTGGATGCGCTGCAGGCGCGCTTTGGCGGCCTAAGTGCGCTCGGCCGCATGAGCGAAGCCGATGAAATCGCCAAGGCCGCGCTCTATTTCGCCTCCGATGATTCCGCCAATGTCACGGCGATCGAAATCACGGTCGACGGCGGCGCCGTTAATGCCCCCGCTGGCGCAAAGATATTCCGCACGGCTTAAGCCCTGGCGAAAGTCTAACCAGCCATCGATTTCAGTGAGTGTTATGGGCCGCCTAAGCAGATGCGGGAGGCGGCCCCGCGTCAGGCGTGCATTAAGCAAATCCGCCAGATATCAGACCTGACGAACCTTTTCGCCATCGCCGAAGAGGCCGGCACCGTTTTGATCGATGATCTGCTGGCCCTTGCGGAAAGTCGATTCCACCGCGTCATCCGAGGAGGTAAAAACATCGGCGCGGATAAAATTGCGCACCAGGATCTCGCCGTTCACATCCTTCTCAATCCGGCCCATAAGGCGGAACTGATTGCCCTCGCGCTGCGGCGTCGCATAGATCATGCAGCCGGCATGCACCTGGGGTTCGACGCTGACTGTCGAGCCGCCAGACTTTTCAGTGCCCGCCTGCGATGCGCCACCGGTGAAAATCGAAAGGATATTTGAAAAGAACGAAGCCATGGATCGCCTTTAGCATGAAGGTTGCAGGGTCGCAAAGTCAAATGATCAGGTTTGCCAGGATCTCGTTTTCGGTGATGTCCTCGTAGCCCATGCCGGAACTTTCAAAGTTCGCGATAAGCTGTTTGAAATTATCCGGATTCTTCGTCTCGATGCCGATCAGGATGGAGCCGAAATTGCGGGCGCTCTTCTTCAGATATTCGAAGCGGGCGATATCGTCTTCCGGCCCGAGCATATTGAGGAAATCGCGAAGCGCGCCGGGACGCTGCGCGAGCCGCAGGATGAAGTATTTCTTCAAGCCCGCATAGCGCATGGCGCGTTCCTTGACGTCAGGCAGGCGCTCGAAGTCGAAATTGCCACCGGAGACCACGGCGACGATGGTCTTGCCGCGGATGCTGTCGCGATCGAGCTTTTCCAGCGCCGTGATCGCCAGCGCACCTGCCGGTTCCAATACGACGCCTTCGACATTCAGCATATCGGTGATGGTGACGCAGATGGCGTTTTCCTCGATGAGCTTGACCTGCTCAGCCGCGAAACCCTTCAGCGCAGCGAAGTTCAGCTCGCCGATACGGCCGACGGCAGCGCCATCGACGAAATTATCGACCTTCGCCAGTGTGACCACATGCCCCGCCTCGATACTGCGCCGCAGGCTCGGCGCGCCGGCGGGTTCGGCGAAGGTGAAGGCGTCACGGGGAAGTTTATCGGCAAAGTAACCGGTGATCCCGGCTGCAAGGCCTCCACCGCCGACGGGAAGCAGAACGTGATCGGGGATAACGCCATCAGGCAGCTGCTCGGCGATCTCGGCTGCGACCGTCGCCTGCCCTTCGATGATATCAGCGTGATCGAAAGGCGGTACCATGACGCCGTCGATCTTTTCGACATGTTCGCGCGCCGCCTGATAGCACTGATCGAAGAAATCGCCGAAGAGCTTGATGGTGATGAACTCGCCGCCGAAGATGCGGGTCTTGTCGATTTTCTGTTGCGGGGTCGTCACGGGCATATAGACCACACCAGGCACGCCGAAATGGCGGCAGACGAAGGCAAAGCCCTGAGCGTGATTGCCGGCGGATGCGCAGACGAATGTCTTTCCCGTACCGCCCTCGGCAATCACCTTGCGGAAGAAATTGAAGGCGCCGCGGATCTTGTAGGACCGGACCGGCGTGAGATCTTCGCGCTTCAGCCAGATATCGGCGCCATAGCGGGCAGAAAGATGCTCGTTCAGCTGCAGCGGCGTTGCAGGAAAGAGGCCACGCATGGCCTCTATAGCTTCGAGAACAATCTGTTGGTCCACGGTCTATCCGTCCTTATTCAATCCGCATCCGCTATGGCACAGGAAAGATGAGCAAAGAAAGCCTGTTTATCGCGCTTTCAGTTCTGTCATAGCGGTATTCGCCGCACTGACGAGTCATTAACTATTTATGCCCCTGACTGCGGAAACTCCTAAATCTGCGAGTTGACAGCCAAGCTCCCCCCGCGTCCAATATGACACAGCCATCATGATGATGGTTAGAGGCCCGCCTTAAATCCGATCCGTCGGCTCCGGCGGGCTTCGCCTTATCCGTGGGCAATAACTTATACTTGCACCCTGGATTGAGAATCGCGTGAAGGATGCTTATCCCAGTTTTATTCAAGGGGAGAACATCATCATGCGCCTTATACGCCCAGTTATCATTGCGTTCAGTCTCACGGTGCTTGCTTCCTGCGCCTCGCAGGAAAAAAGCTTCGAGAAGAACATCCCCATTATGAAGGAAAGCCCGACGGCACGAGCACAGGTCATCGACAAGTGCATGTCACAGCACCTGCCACCGGAAACGCTCGATGAAATCGCATTCTACGTCAAATCCCAAAGGAGCGAAGCAAAGCGGCTCTTTTGTCAGCGGTTGATGAATGGTGTGGTCGCTGGAAAGATCGGCTATGCCGATTTCAAGGCCATGTTCCAGCAAAAGAAAGTAACGCCGGCGCTCGTCAGCGTTCTCAAGGGGCACTGAGCCACACACCACGCCGGCACCTATCGATATCTTTCCTGCAAAACATTTCCTTGACTGAATCGCTCAAGTGCTTGATGGGAAAGGCACGCGGACGTGGCGAAACTGGTAGACGCAAGGGACTTAAAATCCCTCGGAGTGATCCGTACGGGTTCGACGGCATCGAATAAAATCACATAAAATCATATACTTATAATTCTTGAAGTCATAATTTCTCCGCCTTTTTGGCGTACACATTCCATACACAGTCTGATGCACAGTTTTCGAGACGCTAGGATGGGATTGAAAGCATGGCCACGCATGAGATTTTAGGCGGCAAGGTTCTCGTCTATCGCCGCGAGAACAGTAAGAAATGGCAGTGCTCGACCCGCATTAACGGCAAGAACTGGCGGACAAGCACTGGCGAGGAAAGTCTGGCCCTCGCGAAGGAATTCGCGGAGGACTGGTTCTTTCGGATGAAGGCGAAGGAAAAGGGTGGCGGCCTGAAGGACGAGAAGACTTTCAAGGAGGCCGCCAAGCGCTACCTTGAAGAATACGACGTGGTGACCGGCGGTACGCGCAACCGGACCTATGTGGACGGCAACGAACGTCGGCTGCGTCTGTATCTTACGCCCTTCTTCGGCGAGCTGGGTTTGTCGGAGGTGACGGCAGGCAAAGTGCAGGAATACCGGGTCATGCGGTATACCACTGCGCCGGAGGTGGCGCCGGGGAATGATCCCGACGCCAAGCCGGTCAAGAAGCTACCCGCCAAGAATACCCTGCATCAGGAGATCGTGACCCTTCGGCAGGTCCTCAAGACCGCCATCCGGCACGGCTGGCTGACGCATCTGCCGGATCTGTCCACACCCTACAAGTCGGCGGAGAAAATCTCCCATCGGGCATGGTTCTCCCCCGACGAATACAAGCGGCTCTATACCGCGACCCGGAACCGGGCCGAAAAGCATCGCGACAGGCGCTTCCAGTGGCACGCCGAACAGTTGCACGACTTCGTCCTGTTCATGGCCAATACCGGTCTGCGTCCCGACGAAGCCAAACGGCTTCAGTATCGGGATGTCGAGATCGTTGAGGACGAGGAAACCGGCGACACCATCCTGCTGATCCAGGTGCGCGGCAAACGTGGCGTCGGCTATTGCAAGAGCATGCCCAGCGCCGTTTTCCCATTCGAGCGGCTGGTGAAGCGGAACTCGCCCAAGGCGGATAACCTGATTTTCGCCGACACTCACCCAATGTTATTCAACACGATCTTGGAAGAGGAAGGGCTCAAATTTGACCGCGAGGGCAGTCGCCGCACGGCCTACAGCCTACGTCACACCTACATCTGCCTCCGGCTCATGGAAGGTGCGGACATCTATCAGGTCGCCAAAAACTGCCGCACCAGCGTCGAGATGATCGAGAAGTATTATGCCTCGCACATCGCGACGAGCATCAGCGCCGCCGCCGTGAACGTCCGGCGCAAGGTGAAATCGAAGAAGCAGATTGTTGATCATGAGAAGCGGAATATGCATCGGCAATAGCCGGTGGGATGCTATAATTTCAACAGATCTCTTGTTTTGGATAGCTTCATTTTGCCTAGTCGTTTAAATTGTATTTCGTAATAGCTGGAGGCAAAATTGAATTTTACTATTGAAGAGTTCTGGAAGAAACGTTTTCAGATTGCACCTGCCGAAACAACAAATCCGCAGCCGGGATGGGTTTCTGCGCAACTTCCGTTAGGCGCATTTGTTGAAGCCCCGCTAGTTCAGAGCGGTGAATTTGGCACGGCTGATCCAGACACCAGTCCACTCATTCTCGTTTCGGCTCCCGGCGCTGTAGGAAAATCCACGCTAGCTAAGCAAATCGCGGCCCTGACCGGTGCGATTTATGTTGATCTTGCGACGGCAGAACCTGTCGGAGGTAACTTTCTAAGCGGCGGCTTAGCAAAATCTGGTCTTTTTGGAACCTGGCAAGCTAACACAACGGCAGTGCTGATTGATGGACTCGATGAGGCACGCATTAGGGTCACGCAAGGCGGTTTTGAATCGTTCCTCGGGGACGTTGTTCAGATGGCGAAAACTCGGTCAGCTCAAACTCCAGTTCCAACTGTTCTCTTCGGACGGACTGGTGCGATCCAAGATACTTGGTTACTGCTATCAGAAGCTGGCGTGAATGCACCGGTGATGGAAATAGGTTTTTATCCACCCGCGCAATCCATCGAGTTCGCGCTTGCGCGGGTAAGGGATAGGAAGCCAGACCGTTCGCATGAAGGCCCGGAACGAGAAGCTCTTACTCTATTGTTAGAGCGGCTGAAGAAATCCACCAGTCGCGACGGGGATCGATTTGCAGGTTATGCGCCTGTCCTCATGGCAGTTGCTGATAGGGTTGCTGGTGAAGCAAACCCAAGCGGACTAATCGCTGAAATCAAAGGAGGCGGTCAGCCGGTCACCTTGGAGACCGTCGTTGACGCAATCCTCGAGCGGGAACACGCCAAGCTTGGCAGCTTAGAGTTTACCTCTTCTAGCCTCCACGACCAACTGTATACGTCTGGCGAGCAATTGGATCGTATCTGCGCGCGTGTTTACGGCCAACCCGCTCCTGCACTTCCTAAACTCTCCCCACAAGACGCTAAGACTTATGGTCAAGCGCTGGATACCTGGGTTCCAGAGCATCCATTCCTCGACGGAACCGCAAAACCGTCATCGGCTGTATTCGAGGCGCGGATAGCAGTTCATGCGTTGCAATCCAAGGAATTTGAAGAGCAGGCTCGGCGCGTAGAACTACCAAGAGGCACAGCAGCCAACCCCTTCTTAGCCGATTTCTATTTGAATTCAAAATCTGGCCAAACCCAGGAAATACGGCCAGAGCACTTGGGAATTTTATATTCGTCGATCCGCGCGACCCTTGCTCTAGGCGACACCGCCAGTTTGCAGATAGAACCGTTGGACGAGGATGCTCAGGAGGAAGACGCCCTTTCGGCGCTTGCCGAAATTTCGGTTGAGCGAGGCAGTACAGGGGAAAGCCATACGTTGGAGCTTAAGACCCAACAAGTTGGAACGATCCACCTTAGTCCTCACGTAGAAGATGTAAACATCACACTTCAGCTTGCAAAGGTTGAGGTTGGACCAGGCGCTGAAATAACTTTCGTCGCGCCAGTCAACATTCAATGTGGACAGCTCTTAATCAACGCCGAACGAGTCATCGTCGAGGCTTTGACGGACGACCCTTCAACCTCCGTCTACCTGGAAAGCAACTCGTCATCCGGGACCACAGTCAGCACGGTTCCGACCATTAGAGGCAATACCTCTTTGTCAGTAGCTTGGCCAAATTCAGCGGTCTTTCCCTGGACAAGCTTTTCGGCAAACCCGGCTGCAAATCAAGACCCGCGGATTGAAGAAGGGCTCCGTCGCTTGCGGAAGTTCGTAATTGCATTCCGTTCACATTCAAAAGGTAGCTTGCGACGCTATCGCGATAAACTCGATCATGCACGAATGACGAAGGGCGTGGGACAAGCCATCCTGGATGCATTAAAGCAACAAGGAATCATCACCGTAGTCGGAGAGATGTATGACCTGAATGCTGATGCTCTCGGCGCAAAGGTTGGGGCGACGTATGCGGAATGTATGAGTCGTCAGTTCAGCCCACGCACAGTCGAGTTTGTGGAAACTGTATTGAAAGCCGATTAGGACTTGCTCAATTGCCAACACAAATTTGACAGAAACTCGTTCCGCGCCAATTGCAATATACCGTCAAACCCTATTGTCGGTCATGATTAGTTGGTGCGGACGACGGGGGTCGAACCCGTAAAGCCAAAGGCCGAGGGATTTTCTTACCAGCTACGGCTTTCGCCGCCGCCATCCGGCGTTTGTGGTCTGGACTATACCTTCACCCTAGCATTGCCTTAGGTGCTGCCCGTCTAGTCTCTACACCTTCCTCTGGCGAGGCTTGGCTCGGGATTGCCATCTGACAGGTTTCCCCGACTTTGAGCAGTTCTACAGCCAGCGTTTCCGCCAGTGCACTCAAATTGCGTTTAAGTCCCTTGTGTCTACCAGTTTCACCACGTCCGCGTGGTTCCCTCTGCTAGCAAAGTGGCGGGCCATTCTCAACCGCTAATCGCGCGCTCGGGAGACTTTCCAAAGGAGTTCTAGCAACCTCTAGTGTTGCGCCACCTTGAAAGATGCACGCGCCCATGTATCAATGCGTAACAGCGCACCTACGCATCGCCCAATGTGTACGCATTGAGCTAGGGAGGCGATGCGTTGCACGGTTTTCTTACCGGCCGCGAAGGGGCGGCACGGAGAAAACCGGCAAGTGCGTCAGGGGACACCCCTGAACCCCGTCCGTGCCAAGGAGAGGCTGGTGGCCATCTACCACCTGAATGTGAAGAACATCAGCCGGGGCGACGGGCGCTCGATTGTTGCCGCTGCCGCGTACCGCGCGGGAGAGACGCTCCCCAATGATGCCGAGGAACGCCTTTCGGAGTTCGGCGGGCGGCGTGATGTCGTCGCCAATGAAATCCGCCTCCCCTCTGAGGCGCCGCCCTGGATGGCCGACCGCGCCCAGCTCTGGAATGCGGTGGAGGCTGCCGAAATCCGTAAAGATGCGCGGCTTGCCAAGGAGATCGAATTCGCGCTGCCGCGCGAGCTGCCGCGCGCGGCCTGGTTGGCAGTCGCCCGCACCATGGCCGATGCGTACACGACGCAAGGCTTTGTGGTCGATCTCGCCATCCATGATGATGGCACCCGGCATAACCCCCATGTCCACCTGCTTATGACCACGCGTGTGGTCACGCCCGAAGGCTTCGGCCCGAAGATCCGCAGCGCGGATGGTCGACTATTCGTAACCGAGGCGCGTGCACTGTGGGCCCGAACCGCCAACGGCGCATTGAAGGCTGCCGGAGTGTCGGTCACGATCGACAGCCGCAGTCATGCGAAACGCAGGCTGGACCAGACACCCGACCACCATCGCGGACCGGACCCGGACGAACGGCGCGCACGCAGAGCCCACGCGCGCAAGGAGAGAGACCTGATGAGGCATGAAGAACCCGACAATGACCTGCCCGTGCCGGATCCCGATGGTGCGCCGATCCATCCCCGTGAACTGGACATAGCCGAAGCGCGGATGCTGGACGACATGCACCGGCTGGCGCCGGTCGATCACGTCGAGCGGGACGCGGATCTTGACCACGCACGAGCCGCGATTGACGCACAGAACAGTCGCGAGATGGCTGAGGATGAGGCTGTGGCATACCGTCTCGCGCCCGAAGACCTGCTCGACTGGCTGGATCAGCCAGCCCTGCCGGATGACCCGGGTGATTTGCAGACGCTGGAGCGCTGGGAAGACCATCTGGACTGGCTGGAGCTGGATTCCCAGCAACCAGTAACCCCCGCAGATGAGGAAATATGGCAGGAGCCTGAGCGCAGCCGCAGGTAGCACTTGCAAGATGGCAATTCGCGTCCCATCATACGGCTATGACACAGGTTTACACCGGTTCCATATTGGGAATCCGCGAGATGACGGACAAGCAGCGCGATGCCGCACGCAAGGAACTGGCATGGCTGGAAACCGACCTCATTCGTCGGCGCAAGCGCCTTGCATATTGGTCAATGCGCAAGACGCAGGCTGAGACGATACCCGGAATCCGCGAAGAACTGTGTCAGAGCGCGTTCTATTTTCATGCCCGTGCCCAGGAGTTGGTGAATTCGGGAGAGCGCTTGCGCGCCTATCTCGTCGCCGAGCTTCAGGATCAACCCGAACACCTGCCCGCATATCACTACGCCCACTGACGGGCTTACGCTGGAGGCGACGATGAATGACGAGGAAGCCTTGTCGTATCTTCTCGACATTGCTCATGATCTGCAAAAAACCATCGACGGTCTGGAATATGAAATGGAGCGGATTGTCCATGACATTGCAGGCTCGCGTGACGTAGGCGACTCTATGTCAATTCTGCGGGAACGCCAGAATGCCCAAGCCGGCTATATGTATGAGCTTGGCAAGGTCGAAGCACGGATTGAGGATATCGAAAACCGTGTCCGGGAACAGGGCGAGCGTGAGACGGAGCGTACCGCTGACCAGAAATGGCAGGAAGAGATGCCGGCGGCGCAGGAAGATCTCCTCGACTGGCTTAGGCCCGCGCTCGATGCCCCCGCTTCGCCGCAAGAGCATGACCAGGACGATCGCCACCATCATTATGAAGGTGAGGAGCGGATGCTCGAGGAAATGCAGCGCGAGGACCGAGAGCCGGAGGATTATCTGGATTGGTGGAAGAGGTAGCTGAAGCTACCTGTCCACTCAGCGCTTCGCGTACGCAATATCTTCCACGTTCGGCAGCGCAATCGCAGGCTCCAAAGGCAAGCTTTCCTGTTGCCGTCTGACGGGAATGCGCTTCAGGAAGCGCTCGGAATTCAGCGCCGCCCGCCGCTCCCGCAGGGTCGGATGTGTCGAAAATAGCAAGCCCGGAATGCCGCGGAACATCAGCCGGGCATTTTCGCGTTCGAAGGCACTCAATGGCGGGCTGTCGTGGAGTTTTTCCAGCGCCGCAATCATGTGCTCCTTGCTGGTAAGGGCTGCTCCGATGGCGTCGGCCCAAAACTCGCGCCTGCGCGAGAGGCTAAGCACAAGAAACTCGGAGAGCCAGGTCAGAAGCCACCTTGCCCACCGCTGGAGGGTTTTGGAAAAGCCGAGATACCACACCAGCGAGTTCTGGAACGAACGGGCCAGACCCATGCGGCGCATATCGTTATTGGCGATGTGGCCAAGTTCGTGACCGATGATGGCATCGACTTCGGCCTCATTGAGCGTGTCGATCAGCGGCTGCCCGATCACAACAAGGGCGCTTTCAGGGCTGGAGCCGATGGCATAGGCGTTGTTGTGGGCCATCACACCCACCCACGGGCGTGTTTTCAGTCCGAGCTGGGCGGCCAAAATGTAGACCCGCTGGGCGAGCGGATCGTCGGGCTCCAGCAGTGTGATGCCATGCTGGCGCACTGCGGCCTCGCGCTGCCTGCCGAGCCCGATGAGCCCCCAGAACGTTCCCCACACCGGCACGGCAAGGAAGCCACCCATCGCCGTCCCCGCCGCAACCCCAAAACCAATTCCAACCGGCGCGGAAAGCAGGCCGGCCCACGCCAGTCCGAACCAGCTGCCGATCACAAGCCCCAGCCATGTCGGTACACTGCTATTTTGAAGTCTTTGGTAGTTGATTTTGACGTCGGCCATGATTGATCCCCTGCGCTACCATTCCGATGCGTTGTCTGCAGATTTCGCTTTTCTCATGCACGGCGAGCAATGTCTTGAATGGTCGCTTGCCGGCGATATCCGTAATGCCGTAGCGCCAGCCATCGCCCTGCCACCCACCCAACAACTCCCGGACCTCGTCGCTTGTCAGCAGTGGGCGACCCAGAAATTGAATGCCTTCGGTCATCGAGAAGTTGGTGTTCGTGGACGCCTCTCCCAACCAGCCACCGAGATGCGATGCGACGTTTGCAGTAGCGGTAGTCGTTTGATAGGCATGGGTTGCATGGCCGAGATAATCGCCGATCAGCTTGGACGTCTGGTCGTCATTGATCCCGAAGAACTGCTTGACGGCGCAATTCAGGAACGGCTGCCAGCTGGCGCCAGGATAGTGTTCCTGGATGGCGTACAGGTTTTGCAGGAAGAACCAGAGCCGAACCCCAGCGCCCGCGTGCGTGTTGATCGCATCCCGGTATTCGGGAAATGGCCCGATGTTCAGGAATTCGTCGAGCACGAAGAGGACCGGGATATCGGGAATGCGCGGGTTGGCCAGCATGGCATCAAGTGCGGCCTTCAGCACGACCCGAAGCCACCCCGAAAACGTCTTCATCATGTCGAAGGGGATCTCGACATACACCGTGGCAGGGCTGTCTTTCAGGTCTTCAAAGCTGAAATCGTTTCCCCGGATACTGTGCTGGATATCCGGGTCCTTCCATTCGTAGAGCTTGCTCGTCAAGGTATCCTGCAAGACTTTCAGCCCACGCTGCGCGTCTTTTTCGAGCACGGAACGTGCTCCATCTGCGGACGGACGAAACGTCTCCATCTGCTTGGCGAGATTGAGGAGTTTCTCGCCCTTGAGGGAGGCCATTTGACAGACGGTGGCCAGCGTTCGGCGATCGGGCGGAGCCTTGTGGCGAACATACATGATGATGGCTGTCATGAAGCCGACCGCGTCCTCGGAGAAAAACGAAGACGACCTTGGATCACGCGGGAACATTTGCTGGGCGATCGATCGCGCGTCTGCTTCGCGACGAACCCGACTGACGGGATCAAAGCGATGGACGGGTTTACCGGAGCCGCCATCCAGCGGCGCGATCCGGTACACCGGACCCAGTGTGCTGCGCCACTTCGAGGTGGCTTCAAACAACTCCCCCTTGGGATCGAGAACGACGCAGCTGCCCCGGTAGCGCAGAAGGTTCGGAATGATGGCCGTCTTACCCTTGCCGGAGCGTGTCGGCGCGATCGTCAGCAGGTGGCCGTCTCCGTCCCAATGGACAAAGCCGGCGGGCATGGTCTGGCCTTCATCGTTGAACGCACCCAGCAGGATCGAACGGGGATCGTCGAAGGCATCCTTGCCCCGCAGGTACGCCCGAAGATCCGTCGAGTTGGGCCATCGTGCCGAACCGTAGAGTGGCGGCGGATCGGCAAGCTGACGCTCGCGCTCCTGGCGTGCGGTGAGATTGTGCTTGGCGCGCTCAATGATGGGACCTGGATCCCGGCCAGACCGGATGGCGGCTTCCACCGCATCCGCGACCTCTGGCCCGTAGAGGACCTCCACACGTCGGCGTGCCGAACGCCCCTTCGCATATCGAAACGTCTTTACCGCCCAGTTCCCCACTTTCACAGAGGAAGCAAGATCGCGCTGCAAATCGCCCAAAGGATCGTACTTGTTGGTCATTGTGTCGCCCCGGCCCAACTAGAGCGAGAGTAACAACCGATGTTAGAATTGCAATAGTGTTTCAATCCTTCATAAGTTGCTGAAATACCCCGATCGCAAAGTCGGAACCGACCGCGATCCCCGGACAGGGAGGCCACGCGTGGACACGCGAGCCTCTTGCGTGACGCGGTGAACGCCGCAAACGTCTTCTTTGGCTGATCTCCGGAACCGGAGATACCAGCCTTTATCCCCAGTATAATTGGAGTATTACCTTGTTCGCACTTTCGAAGCGTCGCATATTTCTCGTCCACAGGAGGAAATATGCCTAGCGTCTTCTTTTCGTACTCACACGCCGATGAAGATCTCAGAGATCAGCTGGAAAAGCAGTTGTCCATGCTGAAACGACAGGGTGCCATCGACACATGGCATGACCGGCGTATCGGCGCGGGAGAGGAACTAAACCGCGTCATCGATGACCACATCAATACGGACGACATCATCCTTTTGCTCGTCAGTGCCGATTTCATCGCCTCCGACTATTGCTACAACATCGAAATGGAACGTGCCATGGAACGGCACGCGAAGGGTGAAGCTATCGTTATTCCCGTCATCCTGCGGGCCTGCGACTGGCATCATGCGCCGTTCGGCACATTGATGGCGGTGCCACGGGACGGTAAGCCCGTGACCCAGTGGCCCGATATTGACGAGGCCTTTCTTCAGGTTGCGAAAGCGGTTCGCGACGCCGCCCAGCGTTCGACGAAAACCCCTCAGCCTGCGCACCCCGCTGTTGCCGAGGAGCGACCCGGTGTCACTACCATCGCAATGCCGGCGCCACGGTCGAGCAACCTGCGGCTCGCGAAAACCTTCACGCAGAGAGACAAGGATCGTTTTCGCGACGAAACCTTCGAGTACATCGCCCGCTTCTTCGAAACCTCCCTCAAGGAACTCGGTGAGCGCAATCCCGGCATTGAAGGTGTCTTCCGGCGGGTGGATGCGAACCGGTTCTTTGCCACCGTCTACCGCGACGGGAAGGACGTCGCCCGCGGCACCGTCTTTATGGGCGGTGGCGCGTGGGGACGCGGCATCAATTATGCGCAGGGCGAAACCACCACCAGCAACTCCATGAACGAATCCCTGAATGTCGAGGCCGATGATCAGGCTCTTTATTTGACCAGTCTGGGCATGGCGTCGTTCGGACGTGATCGAGGCCAAAAGCTTTCGCAGGAAGGCGGCGCCGAACTTTTATGGGACATTTTGATCCGGCCTCTTCAAGACAAACGCTAGTATTGGGGGAATCGCATGCTTTCGCCTGAAGAATTCACCGTTGGCACGCTCGGCGATGCCCAGCCGCTCAGTCTGATCCTACCGCGCAAGGCATACGAGGCCACCATGTTGGTCGGCTGGAGAGATGATGAACCGACCGCAGTCATTCTCTCGGGGCAGTATGCCTTTCACTATTTTCCCAGCGTCGGAAACGATAATTGGAAGGGGCTCATTGTACCCAAGGTCCGCATCGAAATGGATGAGGCAAGCCTCTTCGATCCGAACGAAGCGTCTGGAAAATTGGGGGACCTGATCCGTCTCGACGCGCGGCTCGCGATCCGGGCCAAAAGCGAAAACTCCTACGGACCTTCAGCCGCAGTCACCCTTTATGGTGATCTTCCGCCAGCTGGCGAGTGGCGCGCGGGTTTCAGCAAGTGGCAGGTCGTGATTGGAGAAGGGGCGAACAAGCGTATTCTCTGGCAAACATCGAACGAGGCTTGAAATCGTCCGGTCTTTGAGGCGGCCTAAAGCATGCGCAAGATTTCGCCGGAAAGCGAGCTAATGGCACCGCCGAAGCTGGCGATCATGGCGTCCAGGAACGGCTTTGGACGCAGTTTGTCCTCATCCAACTCGTATCCGGCATTGCGGACGAGCATGGTGAGGAATACGAGCTGAATTCGGCCATTTCCTTCCCGGAAGGGATGGATGGCATTCAGTTCGCCGAGAAACCATGCCGCTCCCTCCGCGAAGGCGTCCTGGTCCGCGATGCCGGCAAGATATTCGCGGGACGCCAGTTCCCCGAAAAGCTTCTCCGCTTCACTCTCAATGTATTCGGGATAGCAGAACCAGTTGTCGCCCTTGCCGGTGCGGATAGCCCGCATTTCACCAGCCCAGTCGTAGACATCCTGGAAAAAGTGGTGATGCAGGGCGCGATAATGCGTGAAATCCAGTTCGCCGTCTGGAAGCGCCTCGCCAGCGCGGGAATCGAACATCAACTGCTCGAATTCATCCAGCTGGTCCTGGTCCTCGATGTCGGCTTTATTCCGCAGGACATGGGTGCCGGGATAGCACAGCGGATCTTCGACGGCATTATAACGGACCACCGTCAGCCTTTCTTGAAGGCTTTGACGATCTCGCTGCGGTAGGCGTCACCCTTGAGTCCGCTGTCGCTCAGCTTCTGCGACAGCGCCTTGGACGCGGCATTCATCTTCAGCCCCTCGACCTGCGCGAACTTCGCAGCTTTTTTGCCGCCGATGGGCTGGGTCACGACCTTACCGGTCACGGCTGAGCGGGCTGTTTTCATCGATTTGGTCATGACTCATTCTATCATTTTCGCCAAGCGGTTGCCTACTTCTTTATGGGGCTGTGGGAAAGTGCCGCCTGCCGGCCATTCAGGCCGCACTTGCCTGGCTCGTCCTGTCGCCTTTGGCGGAAGATACCTGGCCCTGATCGGGATGTGGATGGCGGACGTCCGTCCCTCCGTCGCCGACAAGCCTCCCGATTTACTCCTTTGGTTGCCGCTTTCGCCTTCTGGAAACCGCTATCGTGGTGAGCCTCGGGGAGGTTTTGCTGGGGTTTTCCCCTCTTTCCGATGCCGGTCCCCCCGCGGGCCGGATTGGTCGCCAGACTGGACTGATCCGTGCCCCGCGCAATGGACCTTCCGCCGCAAGCGGTCTCCCGAGAAGGCCATTGCGCGTGTCCCGTGGCGATCAGGCCTGAGTGTCGGCGACCGGCCGCATGGGGTGGCCGGATCAACCTAAGAGGAAAACACCAATGGCAAACACCACTGCACCCAAGGCCCCGACCCACGAAATCTTCCACGTCGTCGGCGAAAAAGACAAAGCCCGCTGGACCAAGATCGGGGTCGGCTGGGAGCACAGCAAGGGCGACGGACTGAACCTCGTCATCAACTACTCCCCGCTGGTCGAAGGCCGGACGGTTGTCCGCAAGATCAAGGCCCAGGAGACCGAAGAATGAGTGCGGGAGCCATCCATGGCTGGGCGAAGTCGATGTACTTCGCCCAGCCCTATAATATCAGCGCAACCGGCTTCTATTTTGCCGACATGGAGGAATACATGACCAAAGCTACCGCCGCTGTCGACGATTTCGGCCAACCGGTCGAAGAGTTCGAGCTCCAATACATCGATGGCGACCATGCCGCGCTGTTCAACGCCCTGCGGGTCTCGCAGGCCAGCCTCGCCGACTGGTTCGAGCTTGTAGACGAACTCGGTGAGGACGAAGACCGTTATGTGATTGCCTGCCATCTGGCCGATCTCGGCTATGCGATGAACGAACTGGCCGACCGCTGGGATGATTATAGCCTGTTTCGCGGCACTGCCGCCGACTACGCGGCGGAAATCGTCGCCGATTGCTACGACCTTCCCGACACCATCGTGGCTTATATCGATTTCGAGCGGCTTGGCCGGGATATGGTCCTCGGCGGCGATATCGAAGAATTGGCACATGACCTTATCCTCCTCGGAGGATAAGGTCGGCTAACCCAGTTTAGAAGGAAGGCACAAGCCTCTGCATGAACGCAATTGCTGATTTTTTCGCAGTAATCAGTCAAGAAATACTTCTTCGTCGAATTTCAATGTTCCATGATGAGCCTTATTGATGATGGTGAAAACGCGTCGAACGCTTACCAAACGAATCTTTTTTCCCCTCTCGAGGTTATAAAGCGATGATATTCGTGGACTGTTCTGCAATTTTTTAGCCAAATCTGTGATTTCCCATCCGAGTGCAACCCGATACTCACGAAGTCGTGGAAAGCTGGCCATCTGATGCTCGCGTGTCATAAAATCCCTTAGCACCTTGAAGTAAAAGGTGACTCGGTAGCTGCAGATGAGAAAAATTTCAATCATTCTGGTCCAATTTGGTCCAAAATAAGCGAAAATAATTTGTTATTTCAATGAATTGGCAACCTATCGAAAAATAGCCCTTTACATTTTAAGTCGTACTCGCCAGTGTTCTATTGAATACTAAGCACGGTGTCGTCTCTGGCGACACGAAATGTGCCCGCTGGACGGATCGACCAGGAGGGCAACATGAAGAAACACATGAAAAATATTTCAAAGAATGACGATACTAAACCTCGCAAGCCTTCTCGGACGCAGTCAGAAGGCCTAGAAGCGATGAACCCAGCACTGTTGCGCTATCTTGACACTCTCGACAAAGTTGTTGAGGAATCTTGTAGTGATAGGTTGCAGCGGAATTAACGTCGAGGCCCTCACTTGGGGGCCTTTTTCTTATGTCGATCAAGCAGCGAGTCATCGATCTTTCCGAAAAGCGTAGCTTCGCCGTTCGTATGAACCGGAGTTTGAAGACGCATAATCGCTTCTTCAATGCTGAGCTTGAGCTAGACCCGCTCGAGGCTCAAACCATTGCTGGAAAATGGTTGCGTCTTCTCAACAAGGACTACGCATTCAAAGACGGAGATTTTGCAATCCTGATCGAAGATGTTCTGGGTGACCTACTCAAGACCATTATCGAACATAGTCCATGCGTGTTCACGCTCGACCTAGAGCCTGCCAGTGTTTTTTTAGCCGGAAGGGCCGCATTGTGGTTCGTTATCGATCTCTACGATACAATCTTCAACGTAACCAGCGTGCGCGATCCGGATGTATTGCGGGAAGCAGCAAATGATTTTGTTATCTGGCCCGAAACAGCGAAACATTTTGCCCAGAATTTGAATCTTCCATCACCACGTTATCCGGACATGTGAGCGCATTGTAAGGGGCAATCAGCTGAGCTGGTGGGTCGTGAAGCATTTCTGACCTTTGTGGTTTTGATCTCGCCATGAAAAAACGCCCCCGAGGGCGCTGTTACGTCACGTTACAGATTTCAGAAATGCGACAGAGGAGGTTCGATTTGAACTTACCGGTGCCATTGGATACCTCCATGGTGAATCCTATGATCACTATCATCAACTACCATGAAATCTCCAATTCCGGATATTCGGTGACGATCGAGCGACGGCTGGCATCCTGTTCGAGATGGGTAGGCCTCCAGACGTAATGGAATTCCTCCCGGTCGAGCCATTCCTCCAATGCCTTGGCGGCATCGGTATCCGAGAGATCGAATGGCAGCTCCTGAACGACGCGGTAATGGCGGTGGCCCTGGAATGCGACTTCGTCGATCGCGGTGGCGATCGTCTCCGGCTTGAACAGCTTGTTGGCGTATTTGGTTCGCACATTGGCGGCCATCAGGAAATTCCCCTCAGCACGTTTCATCAGAAGGCACTCCCCAGGTAGGTATCAGTGATCTTGAGACGGCCATGGCCGAGCTCGGCCGAGATCTGCCGCCGCGCGGCGCGGTCGGCTTCCCGTTCCTTGGCATCCATCTCGTTCCAGCGCTTGCCGCCCGCGAGCGGACAGGGTTTGCCGGTCAGGACGGCATAGCGCCTTTGCGCATAGGCATGACGGAATCCGTGGGTATTGCGCAGGCCCGCCTTGCTGGTCTGGTATTCATAGCTTTTCAGGTGCTCGACATAGGTCAGCTCTGACGGGATCAGGGAATCCTGTCCTTTGACCACGGTGACGACGTGCTGCAGCGCGTGGCGCTGTTCCACCGTCGTGATCGGAATCGTTCGTGCCCGTCCACCTTTCGTCCAACTGGCCTGCAGTGAAATATGGTCGGCACGCATCGCGACATGCGGCCGGAACTTCAAGGCTTCCTCGCGGCGCAGGCCGAAGGCGACCTGCAGCAGGATCGAGGCTTTGATGTGGGGGCTTTCGATGCTCTGGAATTTGGACTGGTCGAGCGTCTGCGCGCGGTTGCGCGTGACCTCGCCGCGCTCTGCGACGCCATAGGCGGCGTTGTCGCGGCGGACGACATTCGGCTTGCCGATCTTCTCGGCCCACCAGCGCAACCAGCTGAGCCGGTTACGCACGCTGGCGTCGGTTTTGTCCTCGTCGAGCCATTTTTCGACAAGGGCTTCAATATGTTTGGGTTTGAGCGATGACGCCGCCGGTAGCTTGTAGCCAAGCTCCTCGAGGTCGTCGGCCATCGCGGTCAGTCCGCGCTGGCGGTTATTCTGCGTGCCGTGAGAGCCGTCCCGGTTGCGCTTGCAAAGGCGCACCAGGTCCATGGTCAGATCGTCCATCAGACTCTTCTCCTTTGTTTCAAGGGTGAGTGTTGATGGCCGATGCCTGTCCTTAGATCAGGGCACCCCGCGAAAAGACATCCGCGGCAGGGGCCGGAATGCTGTTAGTCTCCTTTCGTACGGTAAAAGCCGTCCTGAGCCAGCCGGGTGACTGGCCGATGTGGTATGCCCTGTTGGGCGACCGATACCGGCTCGGGGAGTTGGTATCGGGGATTGCGCCGCCGCGGCGGCGCACGAATGTGAGCAAGCATGCTGCTCTCCTTTTGGGTTGGGAAACGGTGAGAAAGATGGATCATGCTTTCGGCTTGATCTGGCGGGATTGTGAACGATGGCGCCTGTTAAATGCCAGCACCTTGTCGTCGAAAATGATGCCGCTGCGCTCCGTCCGGAATGGGCATCATTCATCCGTCATGTGAGGTCATTCGTGCAAAAGAATGGAGTGATTGGGATTTGGCGGGTCCGTCACTCCCCAAGGGATTGGCGAGTGACGGACCGCCGCCGCCCGCGCCATCGGACATGGGATGTCCGACCCGTTCCGCCTTTGGCTTTGTGCCGGTGAGCCCGCGTCTGCGATGGGCATCGGCATGAGGTGGCACCGTGATCCACCTTCAGCGACCCGCAAGTCGTGTGCCGCCGCCGGAGGCGGTCTCCCGAGCACAGACTGGCGGAACGCTGATGGCGGTGGATCTTGTCGGGGCCACCTGCCGATGGTTGCCCATCTGGACTGCGGGCTGTCCGGGCCTGCACGCCGCGTCGGCGGAAGCGTGGGCGGCATCTTTGTATGTTGGTGTATGGTTGAGGTTTGGTGGGGAAAGCCTTCCCCTGACTGCAACCCGGCGGTTTTACGTCACCCCTTCTGCGGGAGAGCCCGCAACGCCCCTTGCAAAGGAACACTTGAAAACGCCGAAAGGCGCCCAATACTACAAGCTGGAAATCAATCCACGAAACATTCAATCGTTTGCAAATCCGGCCCAAAGGCTGGGGCGCAAGGGCTTTGCCCTACCGCGCCCCGGGTATCTCAGGGGCGGAGAAATACGATGAACGGCATTCCTGAGAGCGTAATCCTTGGATTTATCGAATCTCCTGAAGGGGGTAGTACCGCAGGATTTCATCTGCGGTGCTTCGACACCCATGACAATAAAGAGCCCGGAGATCCGGTAAGCTATATTTCCTTTGGTTATGATCACTGGGTTGGCCCGGAAGATAGAAATGACCCGGAATTCATCGCGTTGGCTGAAAAATATGGACCTAAGCGTCTGCTTATCTCGATCAACGGCGGTGACGATCTGGTCTATCTGACTACAAGGTCCGTCAGAGCCATGATGGCGATCTTTCAGGAATACATTAAGTGAATACCCACAATGCCGCCGACGGAATCTCCGTCGGCGGCAATATCATTGCTTCCAACAGTTTGATCATTACTGCGCTAACATACGCGTAAAAAATCCGGTTGCGCCCATGCTTTGTACCGTAGGCCCAAGCAATTACCATATATATAGTTAGATCAAGCATAACCAAGCCTCTCCGATTTTGCGGTTTCTGGATATACTTGAGGCTAAACGCTTCTATGAGCCCGCTGCAAACGGGCGGTTCGCCAGGAGTTTGCGAAATGATCGAACCTATTGAAAAGAAATGGATAACAAGGGAGGAATTTAAGAAAATTAAAACGAGTGAGCGACTTAGGCGGAAACTTAGGCGCATTTTGCACGATGCCCTATCCAGAATTGCCAAGGACGGGACGGTAGAATGCGGTCGAAGAATGATCCTAGATAAGATATGGGACGAACCCGACAACAGACCTCTACAATTTCAGATGGAAGACGGACGCGTAACCGAGGTAGTGAACGTAGACCCAAGAGCTGGCTACCGGCCTGCTATAGCCGTTTTCGAAGCGATCAACTCGCTCCTCCTTGATATTGGCGCAAGGTTATCGCGTGATGATATTATTGGACCAGATCATCGAGATTCTGAAATCATCGATGACGAAACGATTAATTTTCTGAACTCCCCCATTACCGGTGCATACGAAACTTATGGCCTTAAAGGTCACGTCGGAAAAATTATCGAGCTCAAGAGATTTTTTTCATTCTCGGATTTGTTGAGCACGAGATCTGGAGGAACCCCTCCCGCAGAGTGCCTAATTAGACGAACACCAGGATCCACTGCTGATTGGGCGTCGTCTCATTTGAGCGACCGAAAAGGCGATCTCACGAAATATAAACTCTCGGATTACCATCCACGGAGCCTAGACGAAGGGGGAGACCTAAAGGAACTGCATTTCAAAAGTTACAAGCACCGGGAGTATAAAGAATACCTCGAACAAGGGTTATTGAAAAACCCACAAAAGCGCATCGAGATGGGGCATGCTGATCCGCTCTTCAACAGAATTCCCAACCCTTTCGGTATCCATGCCATTATTGCCTTTAAAGACATGAAAAATTTCCTTTGTTTGCAGCGAAGGCCAGGCCTTGCTTACGAGGCAGGTACAATTTCTTTTGGCTGTGAAGAGCAATTGGATAATTCTGATTTCTCCAAAGAATCTGCAGCGAGTTTGGAAAATCTTGTCAACCGGCTCATTCTGGAAGAGGTCTTTCCAGTTGCATCCATTGAGCAAAACTTAACATTTGGACGTAATATACTTGAAAAAACTGTGGAATTTCAAAAGATACTTTCATTAATATATGCTGAAAATTATTGCTGCCACAATGCTGTGGCATTTATCAAGCTTAAGCTGGATGCGCAGCAGTATACCACATACTTCAAGGAGCTCTTACAGTTCGGAGGGGATGGGTTTAAGCCGCCATCCGAGGATGAAGGTCTTCGACTTTGCATGGCCATGGAGCAAGTCGATCGATTTCTGGAGACCGGACGAGGAACGCTAAAGAGCCCTTTTGGACGAAGGAGCGTTGACCTCGTGCTCGATAGGCTAATCGACAATCAGAACAAAGACGAATTCCGCCCGCACGTCTCAACGGTCTATAGAATGAAGATTGTTCGCGAATTGCTCGGATGAGTTGCCAATTCACCAGTCCCTCTAAGCGTGTTCGTTTACAACGAAGTTCAACGGAACTGAGTTGTTACTGCCTACCGGTTCATCCTCGACCGAGATGCGAAAATGCCCAGCGTTCCTGCTATTGATTGCATAGACGTACTCTTAAAATCGTGCTCTCGCTGACGCCGAACGCACGCGCAATCCGTACGTACTTCTCTCCGTTAGCCTTCCTTTCGATCACCTGCGCCTTCTGGCGGGGCGTGAGCTTCGGCTTGCGCCCGAACTTCACCCCCTTGGCCTTCGCCATCGCACGCCCATTGGCGGTGTTCGCCAGAATCTTCAGGCGCTGCATGCGACCCACCCAGCCACGAAAGTAGGCGATCACGTCGACAAAATCGAAAGCCGTGTCGATATACGGCTCATCCAGAAGACGAAGCTGGGCGCCAGCACTTTCGACTTCGCGTAGGATCAAAACCAGATCTAATGGGTCCCTGGCGACACGATCCGACTCGGTGGAAAGCAACGTGTCCCCAGGTTCGAGGCTCGCCAATAGCCGTAGGAACTCAGGCCGCCCCTTAGTGTCCTTGCCGCTCTTTTTTTCATGGATGATCCGGTCGCAGCCCGCCTTGCTCAGCCTGTCGAGCTGGTAGGCGAGATCCTGCTTTTTCGTGGAAACACGGGCATAACCATAGATCATTGCTGTTTCCCGCCCTTCAAATATACGAGCGTAAGTGGCTGCAACATGTCAGCTAAGTCTTTCAGTTATTTTATGAATAGCCCCAAATTGCAGACCGTCAGAAATCACGACTTATGCAAGCGGGGTGGATTCACATTCTGTTACAGGTTTTATAGTTCAGCAATGCTTTAAATACTTGATTCTGTTCTGCCGGTATTCGCCGTACAGACCTCCGGAGGCGACCGTCAAAAATCGTGATTTTTGCTACCCAGAAAGCGCCGGGGGTTTTGGCCCTGACGGCGGATTCCGCCGGTCATGCACGGCCCGGAATCCGCCCATGTGTCTTTGGGGGTTTCATGCAGAACACATTCAAGCTTTCGACGCTTCTCTATGTCGCCGCCATGGTTGTGGCTCCCTTCCTGCTCATGCCGCTCTCGGACATGATGAGGCTTAACCTGAACCACCTTGGCCTTGCGATCTTCACCACGCCGGTCTTGGGCTTTCTCGCCTACCGTACGTTTCGCAAGGGTCACATCCCAGCGGCGGCCCCGGCTGCGGCGGAGACTGCACCTGTTGCAAGGGCTACACCTACCGGCTTCGGACGTAGCTGGATCATCGCCGGGGCGGCCATCCTCGCGGTTGTCCTGACCGGTTATGGCGTCCGCACCGGCTACCTGTTCGTACCGGGCGTGTCCGCGCCACCGATCGAGGGCGCGTACCGGGACGTAGCCGGTTCCAGGGTGGAGTTTTTGGCTGACGGTACCATGGTGATCACCACCAGCCAGTCCACCGAGACGGGACGATGGTCGCGGCTGGACGCGACCCGCCTGCGGATCGAACCCGGCTCCATGAGCCTGCTGGCACAGGTCTGCGGCTATCGCTTCACCAGCTACACCGCGTTCACCCTCGACAACTGCGACTTCCGCGCCCGGCTCACACGCCTGTGAGCGATATCAGCCGGATCCTGAACGATCGTTGCTAAACCATTCCCTACGAGGTTTTCATGCTTTCCCATGCCCAACGGCTTGCTGTGCTCGCGCTCCTTGTCGCCACAAACCCGGCGCACGCGATGATCGAACAGGTGCCGACCATCGACCCCCTTCAAACGTCCTGCGCCGCGTTCGTTAAGCGAACCCGCCAGAACAGCGTCGGGCGGTTCGTGTTCGCCATCAATCTCCTGCCGGTCACGAGGAACAGCCCGTTTGGCGATCAGGGACCCGACGGCCCAAACCTTTACAGCAACATGGTGGGATTGGACTTCATCCCGATCGATCCGAAGAGCTACGCCGCCATCGTCAAGCACAAGGCACCGGTGTGGATGTTCCTGTCGTTTGATACCAACCCCGCCGCAGCCGGAACCCTTCGCCGCAACATTGCGTTTGCGGCCTCCGGCAAATGTCAGGCGGGCGAAAACCAGTACACCGCACTCGATACCGTGCCCCTTGAGATCAAACGCGAGCTTCTCAGCGCGCTCACCGATCTCCGCAACGGCGGCAAAGGCGATCCGAACGCCATATCCGACGACGAAAGCACCCGCATCAGTCGCCTCTTTCCCGCCAGCGTCGATGCCGAAATGCAGCAGGCGTTGCAGACCCTTAGCACCATCCCTCCCAAGAACTGAATCCCGTGCCGCCCGGCACGGCCAACCCCGGAGACATGAGCATGATGCCTAAACTTGCCCGATACGGACTTGTCGGTGCCGTTGCCGCCCTGCTGGCGACCCCGAGCGCTGCCAACGAGGAGGCCGACCGAGCCATCCGCCAGCGGAAATGGGAAGCCTACGCCGCCGACATCGTCGCGACATACCCTGCCCGGAAGGCCTATTTCATCCACAACAAGACCCCGCGAGACCAAGGCCTGGCTGACGAGGTCTATGCGGCCCTCAGGAAGAGCGGCAAGGACGCCTTTCTCTACGACAGCTTTGCGGCGGGCGACATCGCTGGCATTCAGGAAAAGGACTGGCGGTCGGTCGAGCAGGCCGACGTTGTGTTTTGCGGCTGCACCGCGCCGGAAGCCAAAGCCGTCGGGGCCACCGTGACCAAACAAGGCTTCACCGGCCAGTTCGTGGCTCTCTCGGAGCCTAAATGAGCGCCCATCATTTTTGGGCGATGGGTGTTGCGGGGGCTTGCCTGCTGGCAGCTCCCGCTGCCGCGCAGAGGGAGTCATCCCCGATTTTGCGGCAGGCCTTCCAACTGGCCCCAGCCGACGGCTGTTTCCACTATCAGGGCAACGCCGTCGAATTCGTCGGTCGTTTTCGGGCTGGCAGCTATGTCGGCGTCACCATGCACACGCTCGATGCGGCGGGCCTGCCCGTTCCGGCCAGCGACGAGCAACGTATCCCCGTCATGGATGCGCCGGACTTCAGGGTCCCCGGTCCAGTCTCGTGGTTCGGGCCGCTCCCCGCCAGCCGTGCGTACACCATCAGCTTCATGCCGACAGCGGCGTTCGGATATCCCGGTCGCGTGACCATCTGCGGGCGTATGGTGCCCCCTTGATCTCCCACACGGTGACATACACGATTTTGGGCGTTGCGCCCCCGCAGAGACATCCCGCCAGCCGTCGGTCGGGCATCGGTTCGTTCGAAATTTAACGATAGCCGGAAGCAATCTGCAATTGTGTCCGGCTATCGTGACGTCATGAGCAAGTTCGCGTTCCTCGTCATCGGCAGTTCGACCGCCATCTTCCTGGCCTCGGGCGGGTATACGCTCGTGCCACGCGAGATTTATGATCCGGCTTGCAACATCAAGGGAAACATCTCCTACAACGGCGGCCAGAAGATCTACCATATGCCGGGTCAGGACTATTACGCTGAGACGGTGATATCCTACAGCAAAGGCGAGCGGTGGTTCTGCTCTGAAGCCGATGCGAGGGCTGCCGGGTGGCGGAAAGCCGGAAGATAGGCGGGCCGACATTTTAGGTTGTTTTGGACGTTGGGGGTGCCCTGCCACCAACCGTGGCAGGTGGCGGCAGGGCATGTCGCCGGCACGGGCTGAGGTGTGCCGCGACAGGGCGCCAGAGCCATATCAGACGATCCCGACGCGTGTAAACTTACGGTCTGAAAAATTAGACGATAGCCAATGTCCGCCGAGGGATAGGCTTTATAGCTTGGGCTCAGGATGTATGGTCTCATCAAGAAGACGATTTAATCTCATAATGATTTCTCGACGCGCCTTGAAGGTTTTCTTTTTCTTCTGTGGGAAGCGATACTCATTGATAATGGCGACAGCTTCTCTAATTCGGCTCAACCTGACACCGCGAAAATCGAAGGGTAGAAGGTCGGGTAGGTTCAAACCGAAGTTCATTTGATAATATTCAACTTTATAGACGCCGAGACCAAATCCAAGCGCAACGAGGGTGTTCGCATATGAAATTGGTAAACCTTCCCAGTGTTTCCGCACATTCTCATCCTCGATCGCATTTGTCTGGCGGTATCGGATGATTTCATAGCGTGCACACGCGAGTATCAATGAGGCGACTACGCGCCGCGTCTTTTCCTGCCGACCATGTCGGCGCCAGTTTGACTCCAAATACAGACGTAAAAATTCTTCGTATGCCGCATGGCGGGGGTCAGATCGCTCGCCCTGATTGTCGACCTGCTCTTTGATAAAATCATATTCAAAATGTAATGCCGACGCTGTTAGTTTTGCAGCGTCGGCATACATCGTATAGAACATGTGATCGAAGGTCAGAGAGACCGGCCCCGCGTATTCACCGTACAAGGACTGTTACCTTTTGCGTGCCGGCGGGGAATACAATTCGGTGATCGCACTCTTGAAAAGATGTTCAACCTGCATCCCGGTCATGGGCTCGGTAGTAGCCCGGTTTTGCGCTGACAAATCCGCAAGGTCACTCCGTACTTGCGCAAGTTGCTCCGGTGTGAGCGGTGGGCGCAGGGGAGCACAAGCTCCTTTGTGCTTTGGATAGCGTCTTTTGATCGACATATAAGCTCCGCAGTTGGCCTTTTAGGGCCAACTGCCCAAAAAGGCAGTTGATATTGCAATCACAGAATACACGCTTAGGTGATTTCTAGTAAACCATATTGATCTCGCGCAACAAGGATCGCGTTGATCGGAGATAAACTTATCTAACTTCTGTGGCGCTGTGATGAATAAGCAACATTTAGATGGAACCGTTAGGGCTTGAATAAGTGCTGCTACCCAGCAGTACTGCGGTCGAACAGATTCAGAATCTCCGTCAAGCACAACCTTTCGCTGCTGCAAATCAGTCCGCGTCGGGTATCCTATCGTTCTCGCACTATCACGCCTGTTGTCCCGCTTCCGTTATTGGGCCGTCCCGATGGTCCGCCGCCAGAATACCGACGATCGCGATGACCCGGTTTTGGAGCCGCGGCGAAAGGTGCAGCATATTCTTGATCAGTTGCCTGCCATCGGTCGACGCGATGTAGGCAAGACGCTCGTCGATCTCGGCAGCCGCCTGGTGGACATCTCCCTCACCAGATTCCGGCAGACCATCAAAAAACCGTCCTGGTGGAACCTGCAAGGCGCGTGCGATCTCGTAAAGCATCGAAGCACTGACGCGGTTCTTGGCGGTCTCGTATTTCTGCATCTGCTGGTAGCTGACGCCGATCGCTTTGGCCAAGTCCCCTTGAGACAGGTTGGATTGAACGCGGAACAGCCGGATCTGGCGTCCGATGTGACGATCCACGGGGTGGTTTTCCGCGCCAGGTGGCAAAGGGATTCGCTGCCTATTGTTGGCTCTCATCTTCGACGACCTCAAGGTTGCGAAGGGGCGATGTTAGCGTGACCGCGGCGTTTCGACTTTCATGTTTTTGACATTTTCGTGATGTCCTGCATTTTTTTGATCGAGGACCTCTCTGCAACCGATTGGCGATCTTTTCAGTGCCGGATAATATCTTCCATAATGGACAGCGAGGACGTGCCTGATGCCAAAATACAAGAGGTTGTCGGATGATGATCTATTGCTGGCAATTGATCGGACACGAATCGAAATCGAGGGGCAGAAGCAGACCGTTGCAAGGCTCGTCGTCAGCGCCGTGGAATTCCTGGATAAGACCGGATATCAGCAGCTGGTCGACACGCATATCCTGATGCGCGCCATGCTGGAATCGGATCTCACGAAAATGGAGGCCGAATGGCAACGGCGGAAGTGATCCTGCGCAGTAAGCGGATTTGGCCTAACAAGCCCCGCTCTGAGTCGGACTATGCGCCGGTAACAGCCTCGAACACCAGCCGACGAAAAAAGAATTCCGTCGCAACGGTAACGCTTGACCCACCTTTGTGAATGGCGCCGAGGAACGGTTACATTTGCGTCAAACGGTTGTTCCATAACGCCTCTGCTGTTTTTCCGCCGTTTGCACTCGCATAACGCGAAAATCGCCTTGCAATTTTAAGAGAGTAATATCAACTGGTCTTCGAAGCATTTTGCAATCGGGGGGCGGTACAAAAATGCGAGCTGCAATAATTGTTGGCAGTGTCTGTGCGCTGTTGATCTACCCGTCAATTTCGAAGTCTGACGACCTGGACCGGCCTGGTGTTGGTTATTGGTGCTACAGTCCAATTCGGTCTCCGACGAGTGCCGAAAAAATCGCTTTCGTTGAAGACGTGTCCCCAGCCGCGGTCGCTGCCGAGCGCAGATGGGGCGTGCCAGCCCCCATTCTGGCGGCAATGACAATCGTGGAGTCCGGTTACGGGCTGACGCGCATCGCGATCAAGTCGAACAACGTTTTGGCATTCAAATGGCCCGGCGACAAGATTGCGGCAGGCAGGCAGAAGTTTGAACTGTGGTGCCAGCCGGCCGAGGACAAAGGTAACATTTACCCGGCCTTCGCATCCCGCGCTGATGCAATCGATTTCGTCGCATCGCGGCTGAAGCGATCCCCGTATTATGAGCAGGCGACCGCAACCTACAAGACAGACCTCAAGAACAAAATGGATCGCAAGACCGCTGCCCGGAAATGGCTGCGGGCGATCGCTTCCGTCTACAATTGGAAACCGGAAGAATATATTCCGACCGTCGGCCGCATGGCGGACGATCCTATCGGTGACGGCAGCCGCACCCTTTGGTCCCTGGAGCCATAAGCAATGAGAACACCATCGTACATTACTAGCTTGATGGTAGTGTCGGCATCGCTTTTGACGGCATTGCCCGCACTTGCGGAGTTTCAATGCGCTCCTGCGAACACTTCAGCTTCCTTGCCGACACGTGACGCTTTCTTCGCTTCGGAGATGGCTGCTTGGTCGAAGACAACCAGATCGCGCTATACCGAGGGTAAGAGTGCCAGCGATTGCCGTGACGTGACCGTCCCTGGCTACGAAGGTTTTCCCACCCAGCGATGCACTTACGAGAACGCCGATGCAGGAGTGGGCATGTTTCCAGCGCTGAAGGCTCAGGTCATTATACTTGATCCATCAGCGCAACAGCTTGCCGCGTGGAGCATCAATGCCTGCCGCGTGAATGGTGCGACCGATGCGTCCATGCCGAAATGCCTTGACCGGCTGCGCAATAACATCATTGTCAGCAATGGCGCTCAATTTCCTGTCGTTGGCAGCGTTGTCGAAAGTTACTGCAATTCGTCAGGCGCATATGGCGAGTGCAAGAGTCTTCCCAAAAATAGCCCGTGGCTACGGCCAAGGCACACGTGGTTCCGAGATGGCGTCTCCGTCGACTTCAAGCCGGGTTTCGGTGTGCATTGGGACGACAAAGACTACATGGGTTTGTTTGACAAACTTCTCGATGTCACGCAGTCCGACAGGCAAATTAATACCACGTACAAGACGGCCAGGATTGCTGCTGCGGAACGCGACCAGTGGCGTTCTTGGCGCCGCCATATCGGCAAACCGGAGATGACCGACGGAGTATCGGGAACGGTAGACGGCGCCGGTTGGCGAACCGTCGCTGCATCGGTGCACAGGGCTGCGTGTCGAGGCTCTTCAAATGAACTTTTCGACGCGGTTGTGTTCGCCAACAAAAGCTGGACGACAAGATAGGTTCAAGACCTCTCAGGTGCTCGTATCCAAGGAAATGCTATCATTTAGTGAAGAACTGATCGTCGGCACTTCTGCCGAATTAAAGATTGCTACAACTAACTTTATCAAAGCCTTTTATCGGATGATGATTTTTGGTCCTCAGCAGACCATTCTATATTAAAAAGGGGCCAAGGGGCTTCGCCCCTTTCTCCCCCCAACAGGTCTTCCGCCCAGCTTCCTTCGCTACGCTGCGTGCAGCCGGTTCCCCGCGAAGACTGTTGTCCCCTTCCATCCCCACCGCTCGCGCGGCCCCGGGAAGCAGAACGCGGTTCTGCTCCGTGTTCGATTTGAACAATCAAGGAAGGACAACATCATGGATACCATTGCCATGAATACCGAAACCATCATCGAGCCAGTCAGCATCCGCGCGACCATCGAGCCCATCACCCTGTCACGTCTGGTGCCGAGCAAGGCCAATGTGCGACGCGTGAACGCTGGTGTCGGCGTGTCGGAACTGGCCGACAGCATCGAGGCCCATGGGCTTATCCAGAACCTGACCGTGCGCAAGGCGAAGAAGGGCAAATACGAAGTCGTGGCGGGGTCGCGCCGCCTTGCCGCTTTGAACCTGCTGGTCAAGGAAGGACGGCTGGCCGAGGATGCGGAAATCCCGTGCAACGTGCGCGACGACAACGACACCGAACTGTCGCTGGCAGAGAACGTGCAGCGGGAAGCCATGCACGTTGTGGACGAAGTTCTGAGCTACCGGCAGCTTGCCGAGGACGGCATGGCACCGGACCTCATTGCCTCCCGCTTCGGGCAATCGGTCGTCACGGTGCGCCAGCGCCTGAAACTCGCCAATCTCTCCCCCAAAGTGCTGGAGGAGTTGCGCACCGACGAGATGACCATCGAGCAGGCCCGCGCTTTGGCGCTGAGTGACAGCCACGAGGAACAGGAACGGGTCTGGTTCGAGTCACCGTCCTATAACCGTGACCCGCGCAGCCTACGTTCCTTGCTGACGCGCGAACATGTGCGCAGTACCGACCGGCTGGCCCGTTTCGTGGGGCTGGAAGCTTACGAGGCGGCTGGTGGGGGTATCATCCGCGACCTGTTCGGGGAGGACAGCAGCACGTTCCTGACCGACCCCGCGCTTCTCACGCAGCTTGCCATGGCAGGTTTGGAACAGGCGTCAGAACCCCTCAAATCCGAGGGGTGGGCGTGGGTGGAATCCTCGCTGGAAACCTCAGCCCTCTACAACAGCGGTTATGGGCGGATTTATCCGCTGACCCGCGACTTGAGGGACGAAGAAGAGACCGAACTGTCTGCACTGGCCGACACCTTCGACACATTGCAGGAGCAGATTGAGGGCGACGAGGAAGGTGGCCCCGCCATTGCGGACAAGGAAGCCAAGCTGGCCGAGATCGAACAGCGCATGGAAGCCATTCAGAACGGAGCCCGCAGCTACGACCCGCAGGAAACGGCGCTGGCTGGATGCATCGTTGCCATCGACCACGGCGGCGCACTGCAAATCAACCGTGGCTATGTGAAGCCGGAAGACCGCGAGGCGCTGGCCAAACTGCAACGCGGTGACACCGACGAAACGGTTACGGACGGCGAAAATGATGGCGAGGCCGGAACTGCCGAGCCGGAGGCTATCTATTCCGCCGCGCTGGTGGAGGAACTCACCGCCATCCGCACCGCCGCTCTGCGTGTCGAGCTTGCCAATCGTCCGACGATTGCGCTTGCGGCGCTGCTGTATCCGCTGGTGGGCCGCATTTTACATAGTGGTTACACCCCCTATGATGCCGCCGTAGAGGTTCATGGCCAGCGCCACGAACTGGCTCCCTCCATCAAGGAGCCGGGTGAAGCCCGCGCCCTTGCGGCATGGCAGGCGATGAAGGAGGCATGGGGTGATACGCTCCCCGGCCAGCCCGCCGACCTGTGGGCATGGCTGCTTGACCAACCCACCGACAAGCTGCTGGAACTGCTAGCGTTCGCGACCGCCGCCAACCTCAATGGCGTCAAGGCGAAGCACGACCAGAGCCGTAGCCGGTTGGAGAATGTGGAGCAAATTGCCTTGGCGATCGGTCTCAACATGGGAACCTACTGGACGCCGGATGCCGCGTTCCTCAGCCGGTTGAGCAAGTCGGGCATTGCCGAGGTGCTGATTGACGCCGAATGCGCTCCGCAGACGCGCAGCATTGTGAAAGGCTCGAAGGCCGAGGCGATTGCCACGGCGGAAAAGCAATTGGCAGGTAAAGGCTGGCTTCCAGCCTTACTTCGGACAGGTGTAGCCGCCGATTAGCCGCTGCTTCCTGCATGTTCAAAGCCCGAGCCTTCGTGTTCGGGCTTTTGCGTATGAAGAAGCTTCCGAGCTGGCTCTGTCCGGGTTCGACCCATCCGGCGCTAGGGCGAGAGGAACCCTTTAACCCTTCCTCTCGCGCTCTCCTCCCACCCGATGAGGACATTCGACGCTGCTCGTCAATCTGGAAAGGCGGATGCAGGAACCTCCTGCAACCCTGCCTGACCGGCGAGGTCGGGGGTAGCAAAGGCGAGGAATCAGGCGGCGGGCGCACAAACGCAGTGCGGAGCCTCGGGAACCGCCCCTTTCCTTTGCGGGGGGCGAAGCCTCACATCAATCGATGATATCAATGACCTTGTAGCTCTTGATAAAAGAGCCAACGCCGTCATTCAGCAGCGCGAAAATGGTGTCCCTTGAGATCGGCAGGGTTTCGATTTTCTCCAGTTGCATCGGCCACCACTCGTCAGCACGGTCGCTGATAACGTCATGGCGCAGTTCATGAAGCGCCTCTCGCGCTTCCTCTTCGTTGTGAAAGAAAACATCCGGGATGCCTGTATAGTCCCATCGATCTTCATCCCGATTGACGCGTGAGTAGGTATAGAAGGTGAATGACTCGTCCTGGGACATGCCTTGTCTCCTTGTGACTCCCGAGCCTTAAAAGGCTGTCGCACGGGATATGACTGGCGCTCCAGCCCGCTTACAACTCACAAAAGTATTAGCTGCTGGTCAATTGTAGGATTCTACAGTTTTTGCCTTAACGGCCGGACGAGCCATACGGCGACGTCAGCAGCTATTTCAAATGCTCTGCGTCGAGACGTTCATGGCATCCCACCAACAGCCGTGTTCAAATATGGAGTATTGGCGGTGCTGAGCGGTGATGCTGCTTCCAGTGGCACATTCTATTTGAGTGGAAGCTCAATTTCCGGAAACTTAGGACGAATAAGCGCGATCAACCGGGCAAACGGCTTCTTCGGCATATAAATATCAAGGGCTTTGGCCTTGTGGAACATTTGTCGCGTACCGAGATGTAGCTTGTTTCCCACAAAATTGGACCGACCCGCGACGCAATGCGCATGAGGATGGGAAGGAAATGGATCTGCGTCGGTTTTATGGACCTGCCATACTTCACCGTCTACCTTGTAGTCTTTTTGGACCATGAACTGGCCCTCAGCGTTTTCGTAAAAAATGCCTTCGCCGAGCATTACAGAAATAGACTTCTCGTCTTCTTCCACGACAGTGCCTTGGGTCCATTCTTCGGGGGAATCACTAGGTATAAATCGTATTACTTTCGCAATATTCGCCGCCATGGCCAAATCCTTTGAGTTGCTTGTGCGCTACTACCTAGCACCTTGCTATAAGTTGCTGGCCGAGCTTTTCGATGAAGTCGGCAAACTCAAGAACGGCGTTGGGGCGGATAATAAGACGCTGCCCTGTTGCATACGAAGCATCGCCGCTACGGCTAATGTAGTCCGCGTCAACAATCCCTTGCTGATGTGCGAGCAAGTGACGCTGCTGAAAATACATCGTGAGCTTCTGCAAGGTCACGGTATCGATAAGTTGAGCGTAGCTGCTTCCGATTGTCTGTGCCCATAGCTCCGAACCGGCCTCTAGGTTTTGGAAGGCATTGCGTCTGGCTTTGGGTCCGGATTTGGTCTCGTAGAGCTGTTCACATAGACGCTGGAATGACATCACGGTATCCTGCATGGCCTTTTCCAGAAGCGTGCGTGTCATGACTTCGGCGTCGTCGGCGTTAAGGCTGGCGCGGAGGGATTCGCCAATGTTTGCAGCGGTCCGAATGGTCGCAAGAGTCTGGGCAAATGTGTGGCTTGCAGAATTCTTCCCGCAGCTTGGGCAAAAGAAGGCCGCGCCGACATAAGAATATCGGCATTGGCAGGCTTCACATGTCGTTCGCAACCGCATCGGTTCTGCGGCTGCGATCGGAAGTAGGGCAACATCGTGACCGCCTTTGACTTCGAGCGTGATGCTCAGGAAAGAGTTACGCTGCTGACGGCGTTTGGATTCTGCGGCGTCGGCACGCATAGCGCTATTGATGCCCGACTTAATTGAATTGAGCGCATATTCCCGCGCTTCCTCGACTTGCTTCCGCGTGTACCAGCTCGTAGCCGGTGCAACATGGCGGCATGAAGGACAAAATACTTCCTCATCACGAACGATGTTCGTCCAGTCATCTCCATAAATCTTGAATTGAAACAGGCATTTTTCGTCGGGGCATTCTTTGTCGTAGAATCCGTCGGCGTCGCTTTCGAGCGGCACGGAAATGCTGGTGGTATTGGCTAAACGGCTTATTTCGCGCTGAAGATTCTTGAACATCGGCGACTCCTGTGATGAAGAGTACATAGCATGAACAGACCTCTTCTGCTACTACGGGATGCGAATGTGAATCTTATGTAATATCGGCTTGGTTGTTTATCGAATGTAGCAGCAGTTCATTAGACTTGCTAAAGGTGTCGCAAGTTAGTCTGTCATGTAAGTTGAATTCTTCCTAATTGATTGGACCTTAAGCGAGAATGTAGTATTGCATAAAGCAACTTATGGGAGCGAGTCGGAGATATTTCATGGGAGGGAAGCTAGGTTCTATTTGGCGCCGGTGGGATTTACACATCCATACCCCATGCACCAAGCTTTCGAATGGCTTTGAGGGGAAGGATGATGAGGTTTGGGCGAAGTATATTGATGCCCTTGAAGCCGCGCCACCCCAAGCGTATGGCATTACTGATTACTTTAGTTGCGATACACTTTTTACGCTCATCGATAAATACTGCGCGCGATATCCGGATTCTCCTAAGGCTTTGTTCGTAAACATCGAACTTCGCTTGTCGGATTCAATAGACGCGAAAAACAACAACCCAAACCTTCACATCATTTTCGATAACGATGAAACCCAGTGTCCTCGTAATAAGATTCAGCTCTTCCTCACACATCTGAAAACCAAGGGTGATGACGATTCCGGTGCGCGAATACCCTGTTCCAATTTGAAGGTAGAAAAGGATTTCGCGTCAGCGTCCGTATCTTTTGATGACGTGAGAGAGGCCCTTCGGGCCACTTTTGGAGAAGCCGAGCCCTATCTTTTGGCTTTTCCCGCCAAGAACGACGGAATTCGCACGACCGATGGCAAATCCCAAAGAAAGATGCTGATTTCCGACAAACTGGATCGTAATTGCGATTTGTTTTTCGGCGATGCCAACAGCCGCGAATATTTTCTTACCACGAGCAGATATGAGAATGGTGAGTCTTCACCCAAGCCCGTTGTATCCGGAAGTGATGCGCACTCCTTTGCTGATCTTGAGCGATTGGATGGCAATACTGCGGGTTATCCACCGACCTGGATCAAAGCCGATCTAACCTTTCGTGGCTTGCAGCAGATTTGTTTCGAGCCCGAGTCTCGGGTTTTCATTGGGATTGAACCACCGGTGGAACGGCGCAAAGCGCAACAGCCTACGAAAATGCTCACCAACCTCAAAGTCAATCAAGCTTCGGGATACGATGGTGCCCGGGGCCAATGGTTCCGAGGCGTTGATATCCCCTTGAACCCGGAGCTTACCGCGATCATCGGCAACAAGGGTAGCGGCAAGAGTGCTCTTGTCGATATCATCGGATTACTCGGTGACAGTCGGCTTGAGAGGTATTTCTCATTCCTTTCAGACTCTCCTGACAATAAGAAGTTCCGCCAGCGTGGCTATGCCGACAGTTTCGAGGCAGAGATTTTGTGGCAGAGTAAAACTGCTGTCACAAAGCGGCTCAGTGATAACGTCGATCGCACCAGACCCGAAGCCGTCCGCTATCTGCCGCAGAATTATTTCGAGCAACTGACCAATGAGATTCAGATCGATGAATTTCGGCGGGAAATTGAGGATGTGGTTTTTTCGCACGTTGAGGAAACTGAGCGTCTGGGCATGGCTTCATTTAAAGATCTTCAGGATCTCAAGACGCAGCAAAGCCGGGAAGAGACGAGTGCACTCAAAGTACGCCTAAGACAGCTTAATATCGAACTTGTCGAGCTTGAGAGCCGAGCAAATCCGCAATTTCGGAAAAGCCTCGTGGCGGAACTCAATTCGAAACAAGAAGAACTTCGAGCCCTTGACGACACAAAACCTGAGGAAGTGCTGGCACCAGACTCTCAGACAAACGAGCAGCGGCAACTTGCAGATCGGCTTCAACAGCTAACCGATCGACTAGCCGGATTGCGCAGCGCTGAGCAGTCAACGGTAGACACCCTCAGCCAATTGAAGAACCGTCAACAACGCTTGCTTTCCCTTAAGGAGTCTGTCGAGGGTTTGAGCGCCCGCGTCGCCGAGGGCAAAGAACTGCTGCGACCTGTGGCTCAAGAGTTTGGACTGGATATCGATACAATCGTTCAAATGAAAGTTGATCTAACTGGCGTCGAATCGCAACAGACGGTCGTCGGGGATCAAATTGAGACTCTTGAGGAAGATAAGGCGATCGCTTTCTCACCGGAATACGATTTTGCCTCGCTTGTCAGCCTTCCTGATATCCGGGGTGCGATCGCATTTCATGTCGCTGCATTGGATGCCTTGAAAGAGCAGTTGGGCACGCCGCAAAGGCGGTATCAAACTTACCTCGACAAGCTGGCCGAATGGAACCTCCAGAGGGCTGGTATCTTGGGTAATGAAGCGGAGCCGCAGGCGGGTACCATCCGAGCGATCGAGGCGCAAATTGCCTTCATCGACAATGATGTAACGCGCCAGATTAGCGAAAAGCGTACATCTCGCTCCAGTCTTGCGAGGCAGATATTCGAGAGCAAACAAAAAGTCTTGAAATTCTATAGCGATATCAAGACGAGCGTCGATGAGAGGTTGGAAATTGTTCGCACCGATAACTTCTCAGTCGAGATCACGGCCTCTTTTGTCCCTGAGCGGAATTTCTCTGATACCTTTCTAAATCTTATCAAGAAAAACCGAAAAGGCCCGTTCCACGGTGCAAACGATCCAGAGCGCACGCTGAAGGCGTTGGTGGGCGAGGTCGATTGGGATAATTTTGATTCCATAGAGGCCTTCATCCAAAAAGTGTTATCGAGGATGACGGCTGAAGACGGCGGCGTCGCGCTGCTTCTTGAAGACCAAGTCGCCAGTGTGAAGGACTTTTACGACTTCCTGTATTCCCTGGAGTATTTCGCGGCTTCCTATGAACTACGATTAGGCGGCAAGAACTTGAACGAGCTTTCTCCTGGGGAAAAAGGCCTTCTCCTCCTGGTGTTCTATCTGCAACTCGACAAAGACAACATCCCGCTAGTCATCGATCAGCCGGAAGACAACCTCGATAACGAGAGCATTTTTGCTATTCTAGCAAACTGCATTCGGGAAGCTAAGAAGAACAGGCAGGTCGTCCTTGTCACCCACAATCCGAATCTGGCGGTGGGTGCTGACGCAGAGCAGATCATCTACGTTAAGTTGGACAAGGCGGATGACTACCGGTTCACCTACGAAAGCGGCGCAATTGAGAATCCGCGTATCAATCAACGGATAGTGGACGTGCTGGAAGGTTCTCAACCGGCGTTCGTGAAGCGCCGTCTAAAATACCACATTGCGTAAACGCAAATCGGAAGATGACCGTTGGAAATTCTAAAGCTATTCTTTGGGCAGCGAGCCGATAAGATTTGGCAAATCCAAAGTGTAAAATCTGTGCCCATCAAACCATTGGCGGGTGCTGATTCTGATTTTTATACGATTGAGAACGACATCTTTGTTGGCGATCCCCCTTTCTTAGGCACGCTTCATTCCATTCTCGGGCAAAGTATCGTTCCTATAGTTGCGCAGGTTCCCGGCGAGCCCGTCCTACGATGTTTGGGCACTGGTTTTTTCATCAGTTGTAGTGGTCTCCTGATCACTGCCGCTCACGTAATCTCAGATCCGATCGAACGGGCTTATGATGGCGTGACGGAAATTGCGGAGGGCAACTGGCATCTAGGTGGTGTCAAGCTCGGGGTCATGTTGCCGTTAAACCCGTTCAGTGGTGCACGAGGGTTTATTTTTCGCGATATTCTATGGGGGAGCTTTTTGGGACAAAAGGCTGCCTCTCCCATGCCAATCCGTGGCTTGGATCTGAAACTCACGTCAGATACGGCGATATGTCAGGTAGCGGCAATTGCGGAAGGCATTCCTCATCAGCCACTTACGATTGTTCAACCCGGCATTCGAGGAGTAGGACTTGGAGTCGGCAAGATGGCTACGGCCATCGGCTATGTAGGAATGCAGGATATTTCGCTTACCGCCGAAGGCGGAAATGTCGTTTCAGGAGATTTCAAGTTCAATCTTCATGTATCTAGGGGAAGTATCCTTGAGCAATTCCCCGAGAATGCTGTGAAGAAAGAGGTTCCGACACCCGGCCCTTGTTTCTCTGCTTCGATAAAATTGCCTGGTGGGATGAGCGGTAGCCCTATTTTCGACGACGAGCGAATTTATGTTCATGGCGTCGTGAGCAAAGGTTGGGAAGATGAAAGTGGCCCAACCAATTTCGGATATGGGTCAATGTTGGCGCCGTCGCTCGGTCTACCAATCCGCCCCTTAAATGACCAATCTCTCATCGATCTATTTAAACTTGACGACCATGGCATACCCAAGCTTTTCATTGCTGATGCATAACATATGGCCATATCTGGCTTTAGCGGACACATAAGCCGCGGGATCATGGAAGGTAGCAGAAACTCGCCGGCTGAAAGGTCAGCCCACTTTTGCTCTCCCGACATCTCAGCGATAGAGGCGCCGCGGTATGATTATTGCCGACGATAGTAAGCATTCCATGCCAGCTTAATGTCAAAGAACGACCATTCACGTCGGCGACCATAGGCCGGGCTTGGGCGGCTGAAGCATTCGTTGAGGTGGGTTTCGCGCTGGAATTTCATGAACCAGGCGGATGATTTTGGCTTTCCGCGTGGCGTCGGCTCGATATTGCGGATGATGCCGCCATGCGCCCACAGGTCGTGGGGATTGGTAATCGACGCCGGATCGGCGAGATAGGCGCGGAGCTTACGTAAGGTGGCTTCTTCGGGTGACTGCTGGAGTTGGGCGCGCAGCTCGCCAACGGCGAGAGCGGCGCCTTGCTTTGCGGCTTCCATTAGCATGTCGCGCAATTGCGCATCGGTCAGTACGACCGCTTTCAGTGCTTCCATAGGCAACGTCTTTCATCGGTGGGATTGGCGCGGGTGGAGATCGCCGCAGATCCATTGCCGCACAGCGAAAAAATGACGTCAAGGTTTAGACGTCAAGGAGCGCACCAGCTCCTCGCGGAAATTATCACGGTCAGTATGAGGAACAGGATCATCTTCAGGCCAGCGAGCCCGCTGCGCCCTTACCATGCCGGTTACCCTGGCATGGATAGGTACCGAACGGTACGCATATTCATAGACCGAACGGTATAACTTGACGTCAAGTCTTACAACCCGAGCAGGTTGCCCAGCTTTTCGGTGACGGGGCGCATGGGATCGACCAACCCGAGATCGTAGATGGCTGTAGTTTCAAGGTTTCCCTTGTGGTCGACATAGTGGGAAATGGCCTCATGCGAGACACCTTGGCCCGCGAGCATCAGTGAAATTGCAATCCGCTTCAGGTCGTAAAGCTGGAAGTAGTCCGGCACTCCTGGGAGGGCTTTGAACCGATCCAGCCCCTTGCGGAAATTGTCGCGGGGCTGGGTCTGATCCGTGTGCGACGGGAACAAGAGTTTGCTTTCAGGCCAGCGGACGCGTTGGGCCTGCACCATCCCGGCAACCTTGGGATGGATAGGTACCGAACGGTAGGAATACTCATAGAGCGAACGCGATAGCTTAATGCCCTTGGTATTATGCTTGTGCCAGACAAGCTTCTCCAGATCGAAATGGCCGAATTCCGCGTTGTTGAGGTCGCTGGGACGGGCCATCGTCAAGAACAGGATACCCATGTAGTTGCAGAGTTCCTGCATTTGGTCATTGGCGGTTAACACTCGCCCCTTCACGAGGGCCATGTCGCGCTTAGCAAACCCGTCGAGAGTGTTGATCTCAGGTGGGACCTCCATCACTGGATAAAAGATGTAGGCGGCAATCTTACGGATCTGCTCAGTCGAGTAATTGCGGCGACGACGGATGACTTTTTGCATGCGGATAGGCGTGCAGGGATTCCGCATATCCACAAGTTGCATGCGGATGGCCCAGTTAAACAAAGAAGAGACGCGAGAAAGGGCGCTGTTATGGCTGGAAGGAGAGGAAGAGAACTGCCGTTGGAATTGCTCAATATCTGAAGGCTTGATGGTTACAAGAGAGCGATCACCGAACATTTTACCGAAATCGGAAAAGGCTTTTCGCTTGTTGCTGCCTCGCCGGGACGCGGCTGCGGGTTGGCGTCGCAGACGCCCAGCCACAAACCTTGCGAAAGCATCTTGCGATTCTTTCGACAGCCCGCTGACATGGCTTTCCCAATATTGGCTGATCACGTCATCCACCGTCAGGAAGTGCTTGCGGCGCGGATTGATCCGGTCAGCTTCAGGGTCGGCCCCTGCTTCGAGCTGCTGTCTGCGATTGTTGACCTCGATGCGCGCAGATGCCACGTTATGAAGGACGGTAGAGCCGATGACCTTACGATAGCGCTGTCCGTTCAACATGTAGGTATGAACGAAGGCTTTCCGCCCCAGCGCAGTCACCCGAAGCCCCAATCCTGAAACGGAATTGCTGCGGGCACGTCCATCTGCTCCGATAGGGTGGTCCCAGTAGATCTCTTGGTCTTTTCCGGTCGGGCAGGTTGCGGTAAAAACAAAGTCGTCAGTTAAAAATAAATTGGGCATTTCATGTAACTTCCATGTAACGGATTTATACCAAATGTTACATGAAAATTCAAGTAATGACGGAGTATAGAATGAGAAAAATGATGCGATAACAAATGATTATAGATTTTTCGAGAAGCTCGAAATACTGTTGTTTCCCGTTGGTAATGACGAGGTCGACAGTTCAATTCTGTCTAGCAGCACCAGAATTTCAAGGGGTTGTGCGGACGTTGAAGTCGCAAACCCTTTTTATGTAACATTCGTGTAACGGCATTCAACTGAGGGTAATAGCGACGCATGCCAGGCGGTGAACCCCGAGATCATCATTTCGTACCCCAGTTCTTTCTCAGGAATTTCGCTGCCGATGAAGAACGAACCAAGGTAACGACCGTCTCCAAACAGGGACGCATGGCGATTTGGAAATCACGATCGATCAAGAACATTGGCTTCGAACGAGATTTCTACGTGCATATAGTCAATGGACGCCCCGTTTCTGTCGAGACCGACATCAATCGGCGAGTCGAAACGCCAATCTCCAAGAGCGACACTTGGCAAAAGATCAGCTCTGGTCGGACAGAAGAATTGGACCCCTCGGATCGGGCGATTCTTTACGCCTTGGTGCGACATTTGGAAGTGCGGACTCCCCATTTTCAAGCTACTTCGCGTGAGTTGGCCAACATGGCTGCCAGCGATAGCTCTTCAATGCCGTTCAGTGATGAAGAGCGTAAAATGTATGCACTTCAACGATCGAATCCTGATCTCGCGGCCTTTGCGTTCAATATTTCTGCTTCAACGAGATACTTTGATCGGGGTTTCGAAAGTGCCCTGATTACTGTCTCTCGCTCACCGATCAGATTACTGACATCGACTAATCCGGCAATGGCATGGCCGACCCCAGCGCATCCCGCTATGCATCTGCCGCTTCCTGGAATGGTGCCATTTGAAAGAGTCTTGGCGCTCAATCCCACAACATTTGTTTCCGTAGTAGAGGGTGATTTTGACGGCGCCTTTTTCAACTCGGAAATCGGACTCAATGTTGCATTGGGTTTCAATCGTCGGACGCTTGGTCACTTTGCCCATTTTCCCGAGGTTCGCCATTTGATCTCCGATCGAGAGCGATTGAATGAAGACATGACCTGGGCGCCATATCGCCTCGTTTCCGATACTCCTGAAAAGATCATCTTCGAACGTGAAGATCGAACGGCGGGCGCCCAAGCGGATATCTAGCCGCGCACGAGCTAGCCCTGTTGCCGATCCTTGCTAAAACGCCGTGAAATCTGCTTCACGGCTCGTGATTTGCACTTCAATTCGTACACAGTATCGTACACATACATAAACAATATTCTATATTATGTAGCAATTACAGCATGTTATATATAACCGTATAGGACTTAAAATCCCTCGGCCTTTGGCTGTACGGGTTCGACCCCCGTCGTCCGCACCAAGATCAAACTTTATCAAAGTCCAAACGAAAAAGGCGCAGCTTTTGCCGCGCCTCTTCGACGTTTGCAAAGCTTTCAAATCAAGCCGTGAGCTTGGCAGCAATCTTGGCGACGTGTGCGCCCTGATACTTTGCGGCTTCCAGTTCGATTTCGGAGGGCTGGCGCGAGCCGTCACCGTTGGTGATGGTGGAGGCGCCGTAGGGCGAGCCGCCCTTGACTTCTTCCGTGCCCATCTGGCCCTGGAAGGCATAAGGAAGACCGACGACGGCCATGCCGTGGTGGAGGAGCGTCGGGATGAAGCCGAGGATGGTGGACTCCTGGCCGCCGTGCTGCGTTGCCGACGAGGTGAAGACCGAGCCGACCTTGCCTACGAGCTTGCCGCCGAACCACAGGCCGCCGGTCTGATCCCAGAAATTGCGCATCTGCGAGGCGACCGTGCCGAAGCGGGTGCCGGCGCCGACGATGATGGCGTCATAGTCTGCCAGTTCGTCCGGGGTTGCGATCGGGGCTTCCTGATCGAGCTTGAAGTACGAGGCCTTGGCGACCTCTTCAGGAACGAGTTCCGGCACGCGCTTGACGGTGACTTCGGCACCGGCCGACTTTGCGCCTTCCGCGACGGCATAGGCCATCTTCTCGATGTGACCGTAAGCGGAATAATAGAGAACCAGAACCTTAGCCATGAGTACGTCTCCCGTTTGTTGGACGCGTTGAATGTCGAGGAATGTTGTATCAGCGATGCGACAGGGGCGCAGCCCCCACGCTCAGAACGCAGTGTTCATCCTGTATAGACAGAAATTCACTTGCAACGTCTTGTGATGACCAGCGGCCCAGCAAAAGGAGCGTTTGCATTCGCTGCAAACAGCGCTACCTATCTCGGACCTTTTTTGAACGCGCCGACTGCGCATTGTCCTGGATATCTTCATGTCGAACGAAACCATTGTCACAGCCGCCATGCTCGCCATCGGCGACGAATTGCTCTCCGGCCGGACCAAGGACAAGAATATCGGCCATCTTGCCGATGTGCTATTGATGGCCGGCATCGACCTGAAGGAAGTCCGCATCGTGGCTGACGATGAAGATGCCATCGTATCAGCGCTGAACACCCTGCGCGGCCAATATGAATACGTCTTCACGTCGGGCGGCATCGGCCCGACCCATGACGACATCACCGCCGATGCCATCGCGAAGGCCTTCGGCGTGCCCTGCGAGCATGACGCCGAAGCCATGCGGATCATGGGTGAAATGTATGCACGGCGCGAGATGGAGTTCACCGAGGCACGCCAGCGCATGGCCCGCATGCCGGTGGGATCGAAGCATATCGCCAATCCGGTCTCGACCGCTCCCGGCTTCAACATCGGCAATGTCTATGTCATGGCCGGCGTGCCGCAGGTTTTCCAGGCGATGCTCGACAATGTCATCCCGACGCTGAAGACCGGCGCAAAGGTGCTATCAACAGCGATTTCCTGCCCCTATGGCGAGGGCGAGATCGGCACGCCGCTCGGCCTCATCCAGAAGGCGCATCCGGATACCAGCATCGGCTCCTACCCGCGCTATGTCGGCCAATTCTTTTCGACGGAGATCGTCGTGCGCGGGCGTTCCACCGAACTGGTTGAAAGCGTCGCAGCCGAAGTGCGCGCGATGATCGAGGCCATCGGGCAGTCGAAAGCCAAGGAAAATCAGTCGGCTGAAGCCTGACTCTCAACGAGGACGTGTACTTCCGGGGAACCCTGAGACCATTCAGAGCATTATCTCGTAGCGGAATGCTGATATCATGATCCGATCCAACCCTTCCGCATGGGAGATCTCTTCATGTCCTACAAAACGATAGTGACCGTTCTCGACAATCCCGACAATACGCGCATCGCTGCCGCATTTTCCGCGGCGCTCGCAAAGGAGCACGGCGCCCATGTCGTCGGGCTTCATGCGGAAATCGTCTCGACCGTGCCGCTGGTGGCTCCGATGGAGATTCCAGACCCTGTTGCGGTTCAGGCGCTTCAGGACGTCGCCCATAATCAGTCGGTCGAAATCGAACGGGTGTTCCGCTCGAAGATGGAGGCCGCAGGCCTCGATTACGAGTGGCATAGCTTTGCCAGCTCGGTCGGCTACGGCACCGAACCGCTGATCGAAAGCGCGCGCAGCGCCGATCTTCTGGTGGCCGTGCAGCCCGACCCGTCGAAATATGCCGATACTCAGGTCGATGTCGAAACCTTCCTGTTCGACAGCGGTCGGCCGGTCCTGTTGATTCCCTACATTCTCAAGGAGCCGAAGCCCGTCCGCCGCGTGCTGATCGCCTGGAACGGCTCCAAGGAAGTGGCCCGCGCCACCTTTGATGCGCTGCCTTTCCTCAAGGCTGCGGATTCGGTCGAGATCCTTTCCGTCAGCACATCGGAAAAGGACCCGCATCCGTCCAAGGAAACCGGTGTGCGTATAGCCGCGGCGCTGACGCGCCATGGCGTGCGCGCCAAGTTTGAGACGGCAGCCTGCACCGGCAAATCGACGCCATCGCAGGTCATCGAAAACCGGCTGGCCGATGATAGCATCGACCTGCTGGTCATGGGCGCCTATACGCATTCCTGGTTGTGGCAGATGATCTTCGGCGGCACGACGCGCACCCTGCTGCAATCGATGACGGCGATGACGCTGCTCGCCCGCTGAACGGCTGAAAACTCAATTCCTATGGCAACCGGTGTGAATGTGCACCGGTTGCGCCCCCTGCAGCTATTGCCTTTTGCCAGCAAATCCAGCAGAAAGCAGCGACCGATGACAGAATTCCCGCCAGGGAACCGTTCGCGCGGTCTAAGGGGCATGATCCCGAAAAGCCCAGGCTTTTCCCGGATAAGATCCTGTTCAAGCAGATAGCAAGCGAATCGCGTTCCGGATTTGGTTCTTGGTCCGCGCCCAGCGCGGGGTCTGCTCAGGGTCGCCGGCGCTGCCGGTGCGTCATTATTCCATGCCCCGGAGCTTTCTGCCATGTCCCTGCCCGATAAAGCCTTTCCCGTATCCTGGGATCAGTTCCATCGCGATGCGCGCGCCCTTGCCTGGCGGCTTGCCGGCCTCAACCGTGAATTCAAGGCAATCGTCTGCATCACCCGCGGTGGCCTCGTGCCGGCCGCCATCATCTCTCGCGAGCTCAATATCCGGCTGATCGAGACGGTCTGTGTCGCCTCCTATCACGACTACTCCAGCCAGGGCGAAATGAACCTGCTCAAAGGCATCGCACCAGAGCTGTCAGTCAACGGCGGCGAAGGCGTCCTCGTCATCGACGATCTCACCGATACCGGCAAAACGGCCCTCGAAGTTCGCGCCCTGCTGCCGAAGGCGCATTTCGCCTGCGTCTACGCCAAGCCGACCGGCGTTCCCACGATCGACACCTTCATCACAGAGGTCAGCCAGGATACCTGGATCTACTTCCCCTGGGACATGGGCTTCACCTATCAGGAGCCGATCGCCAAGGGTCATCGCGGCTGAGCTGCCCGCTGCCGACAGCGCGAATCAGGTCCGATCTGATCGCGATGCCGAAATATGATTCGAATAACGGTAATAGAGGTGGGCGCTGCGGCGCCCACTAGATTTAGTGGACGTCGCTTTGATGGGAATGCGTGGGATTCAAGGGTTTCCACGCGAATCATGATGCTCTACGGCATGATTTTGCCGTGCTGCCAATGGCATCCGGGTCACGGTCACAATTTTGTCGCTTTCGACACCCGCGGTGATAATAGTTGTTGCGCCAACGGTCGCACGAAGGGCGAGCATCCCCCCTCAAGTTCTTGAATCTCTTGCTCTACTGGCATTTCCCCAGTTTCCACAGGCAAGCCCACAAGATATTGTGGTTAGCAATCCATTACAAACCACCCCTTGACGGAATCGGGTCTTTCAAAGTTAATGGACGACGTTGCGGCGGCGACTGGACCAGGCGGGGTTACGAGGACTGGTTCTCAATTCGAAATCGGATTTGGATTCAAGGCGTTTCACCTATGCAGGTGGCCCGCCGTGAGGGTTTTTGTGTCGGTATCGAGGCTGCCGAAAAAATATATGCGGGGACTGGCGGCAACAAGCTGTTAATACTATATTTAGTGTTTGCAGCCACCATCACCACAAGATACAGGGAAGACATCTCCGGGTGACACCTCCTGTCAAAGAGCGGATCGGAAGCTGGCTGCGCGTTGAATTCGCGATGCCGGAATGAGAATTTTTGCGCCCTGTTTTCATGCAGGCGCACACCAACGAATGAAGGATTGGGACCATGCGCATCGAACGTCGTTTTACGAAGGCCGGCCAGTCACCCTATGCGGACATCGAATTCCGCAAGGCGACGAGCGAGATCAAGAATCCTGACGGTTCGATCGTGTTCCGCCTAGAAAACATCGATGTACCCGCGCAGTTCTCGCAGGTCGCCGCCGACATTCTCGCGCAGAAGTATTTCCGGAAGGCAGGCGTGCCCGCCAAGCTGAAGAAGGTCGAGGAAAACGACGTTCCTTCCTTCCTGTGGCGTTCCGTGCCTGACGATGCCGCCATGAAGGATCTGCCCAAGGATCAGCAGAGCGGCTCGGAAACCGATGCGCGCCAGGTTTTCGATCGCCTCGCCGGCACCTGGACCTATTGGGGCTGGAAGGGCGGCTACTTCTCGTCGGAGGAAGACGCCTCTGCGTTCCAGGACGAGCTCGCCTATATGCTCGCCACGCAGCGCGTCGCACCGAACTCGCCGCAGTGGTTCAACACCGGCATGCACTGGGCCTATGGCATCGATGGCCCCGGCCAGGGCCACTATTATGTCGACCCCTTCACCGGCAAGCTCACCAAGTCCAAGTCGGCCTATGAGCATCCGCAGCCGCATGCCTGCTTCATCCAGTCCGTCGAAGACGATCTCGTCAATGAGGGCGGCATCATGGACCTTTGGGTTCGCGAAGCGCGCCTATTCAAATACGGTTCGGGCACTGGCTCCAACTTCTCGATGCTGCGTGCTGAGGGCGAAAAGCTCTCCGGCGGCGGCCGCTCCTCGGGCCTGATGAGCTTCCTGAAGATCGGCGACCGCGCTGCCGGCGCCATCAAGTCGGGCGGCACGACCCGTCGCGCCGCCAAGATGGTGGTCGTCGACATCGACCATCCGGATATCGAGGAATACATCAACTGGAAGGTCAAGGAAGAGCAGAAGGTTGCCGCCCTCGTCACCGGCTCCAAGATCGTCGCCAAGCACCTGAAGGCGATCATGAAGGCGACGGTCAATTGCGAAGGCGACAATGACGATTGCTTCGACCCGGCCAAGAACCCTGCCCTGAAGCGCGAGATCCGCGCTGCCAAGAAGGATCAGGTTCCGGAAAACTACGTCCAGCGCGTTATCCAGTTCGCCCGCCAGGGCTATACGGATCTCGAATTCAAGACCTACGACACGGACTGGGATTCGGAAGCCTATCTGACGGTATCCGGGCAGAACTCCAACAACTCGGTTTCGATCAAGGATGACTTCCTGCGCGCCGTCGAGAATGATGGCGACTGGAACCTGACCGCCCGCAAGGACGGTAAGGTCGTCAAGACGCTGAAGGCCCGCGACCTCTGGGAATCCATCTCCTACGCCGCCTGGGCATCGGCCGATCCGGGCCTGCACTTCAACACGACGATGAACGACTGGCACACCAGCCCAGCTGCCGGCCCGATCCGCGCATCCAATCCGTGCTCGGAATACATGTTCCTCGACGACACGGCCTGCAACCTCGCTTCGCTGAACCTGATAACCTTCAAGGACGCCGCGACGAAGCGCATCAACATTGCCGATTACGAACACGCCGTTCGCCTCTGGACCGTCGTTCTCGAAGTTTCCGTGATGATGGCGCAGTTTCCCTCGCGCCGTATCGCTGAACTCTCCTATGAATACCGCACGCTCGGCCTCGGCTACGCCAATATCGGCGGCCTGCTGATGTCGTCGGGCATTCCCTATGACTCGGACGAAGCCCGCGCTATTGCCGGCTCGCTGACCGCGATCATGACCGGTGTCGCCTATGCGACCTCGGCCGAAATGGCCTCCGAACTCGGAACCTTCCCGATGTTCAAGCCGAACCGCGAAAACATGCTGCGCGTCATCCGCAACCATCGCCGCGCCGCCTATGGCGAGACCTCGGGCTATGAGAACCTGTCGGTCAATCCGGTGGCGCTGATCCACTCCGACAATCCGGACCAGGATCTCGTCGCCCATGCCAAGGCTGCCTGGGACAAGGCGCTGGAACTCGGCGAAAAGCACGGCTACCGCAACGCCCAGGCAACGGTGATAGCGCCGACCGGCACGATCGGTCTCGTCATGGATTGCGACACAACCGGCATCGAGCCGGACTTCGCCCTGGTGAAGTTCAAGAAGCTCGCCGGCGGCGGCTACTTCAAGATCATCAACCGCGCCGTTCCGGAAGCGCTGCGGACGCTCGGCTATTTCGAAAGCCAGATCGCCGAGATCGAGGCCTACGCTGTCGGCCACGGCAACCTGAACCAGGCTCCGGCCATCAACCCATCGACGCTGAAGGCCAAGGGCTTTACCGCTGAGAAGGTCGATGCCGTCAACGCCGCTCTCAAGAGCGCCTTCGATATCAAGTTCGTCTTCAACCAGTGGACGCTCGGCGCCGACTTCCTGAAGGGCACGCTGAAGGTTTCCGACGAGCAGATGGCCGACATGAGCTTCAACCTGCTCGACCATCTCGGCTTCTCCAAGAAGGACATCGAAGCCGCCAACATCCATGTCTGCGGTGCGATGACGCTGGAAGGCGCGCCGTTCCTGAAGAACGAACATCTGGCTGTCTTCGATTGCGCCAACCCCTGCGGCAAGATCGGCAAGCGCTACCTCTCGGTCGAAAGCCACATCCGCATGATGGCGGCAGCGCAGCCGTTCATCTCAGGCGCCATCTCCAAGACGATCAACATGGCCAACGAAGCAACCGTCGAGGATTGCAAGAACGCCTACATGCTGTCTTGGAAGCTGGGTCTCAAGGCCAACGCGCTCTATCGCGACGGCTCCAAGCTCAGCCAGCCGCTGAACGCCTCGCTGATCGAGGATGACAGCGACGAGGATGCGCTGGAGGAATTCCTGCAGGCTCCGGCAGCCGCACAGGCCGTCACCATCACGGAAAAGATCGTCGAGCGTGTCATCGAAAAGGTCATCCGCACGCAGGAAAAGCTGCCGAGCCGCCGCAAGGGTTATACCCAGAAGGCCAAGATCGGTGGTCACACCATCTTCCTGCGCACCGGCGAATATGACGACGGCCGTCTCGGCGAAATCTTCCTTGATATGAACAAGGAAGGCTCGGCTCTGCGCGCCTTCATCAACAACTTCGCGATCTCCGTCTCGCTCGGCCTGCAGTATGGCGTGCCGCTCGAAGAGTATGTCGATGCCTTCACCTTCACCAAGTTCGAGCCGGCTGGCATCGTGACTGGCAACGACGCCATCAAGAACGCCACGTCGATCCTCGACTACGTGTTCCGTGAGCTGGCGATCTCCTATCTCGGCCGCCACGATCTTGCCCATGTCGACACCTCGGACTTCAACAACACGGCGCTCGGCCGCGGTGTTTCCGAAGGCAAGGCCGATGTCGTCTCCAAGGGCCTGACCCGCGGCTACAAGCCGACGCTGGTTCAGACATCGGGCGAGCGTTCGGCAGACGCCAAGGGTTCGGCAACGGCTGCCCCTGCCCGCGCCGCCTCGCTCTCGACCGTTACCGCCTTTGCCGGCAACACGGTCCGCAAGCTGGAACCGGCAAGCTCCGTCGCGACCTCCGAAGTCGTCGCCTTCAAGCGCGATTATGAGGAGCGTGCGAAGGAACTGGCCGAAGAGATCGCAGAGGAAGTCATCTCCGAATCCGCGACAGGCCTCTTCAGCGACAACGCGGCAAGCGAAGCTGCCAATGCCAAGACGGAAGCCAAGAAGCTGGAATCAGAACGACGCGCCCGTTCCATCATGCAGGGCTACACCGGCAACATGTGCACCGAGTGCCAGAACTTCACGATGGTCCGGAATGGAACTTGCGAGAAGTGCGACACGTGTGGGGCAACGAGCGGCTGCAGCTGAGTATTCGGCTGATCGCCTAGAATGATGTGAGCTGCGTCGTATCGACGTTACGTTCGGCGCAAAGTCGGTGTCATTACGCAAACAAACGCTCACCGGGTCCGCAATGGCCCGGTGAGTTCGTTTCGGCGCTATTATGGCGGCTCCTGACCATTGGCATTGGCCGCGCCGGCGGACAAAATGAGTCAGGCAAAGCACCAATCAGGCGCCAGGATATCGCCAATGGGATGGGAAGCACTCGCGCAATGGGATGAAAACGCGGTCCGCCTCGAACCACTCACCGGTGGAGTTGCCAACGATGTATGGAGCGTTCGCATCCACGGAGGGATTGCCGTCGCTCGTCTCGGTTCCAGGTCCGATGCTGATCTTGGTTGGGAAACTGCCCTGCTCCAGCACCTCGATCATGAAGGCATGACCGTTCCGGTGCCGATCCCGATGATGGACGGTCGGCTGTTCGTGGACGGTCTGGTGGTGATGAAATACCTGGAAGGTGGACCGCCGGAGACAGGGGCCGATTGGCGTCGTGCCGCCAAAACATTACGCGAGCTGCACCGGCTGACGCAGGGCTGGCCTCAACGGCCCGGCTGGAAATCGTCGACCGACCTCCTGCATGTCGAAGCCGGAACGAGGATCAATCTTGCCGCGATGCCGCCCGATGGCGTCGCTCGATGTCGAGCAGCGTGGGCGCGTCTCGTCGGGCGTCAGACATGCGTCGTCCATGGAAACCCCAATAACCCAGGCAATATCCGCATGACCGCAGATCGCGTCGCGTTGATCGACTGGGACGAGTCACATGTCGACGTTCCAGACCTCGACCTCGTATTGCCCCACAATGCTGCCGATCTGAACGACCGTGCTTATGATGCTGCCGCACAGGCATCTGCAGCATGGGAAGCTGCCGTCTGCTGGCGGGACGAATACGCAGTCAAGCGGCTTGCCGAAGTTAGAGCGGTCTGATCGGCTTCGACGGAATTGCCGGTGCCTTGTCTGCGGGAGACGCTTTTTAGCTTGGTCGGCGTTCATGCCACATCACCTCAGATGTCCCGATTTCGAACACGAAATGGCGGGAAATCATCCATTTTGATTGAAATTGTTGCCACCAGCCATATCTGCCGTACTCCAAGCCATTTCGCATGAGTATCCGGCCTTTCGACGCATTCTATTGCTAAATCGGCCATCAGGGCATCGGCGATAGTAGTCCAGTCGCAGGAGGCATCATCCTGAAAACCGGCAACGATATCAAGAGCATCCAGTATCTGCGCGCCATCGCGGCGATCTCCGTCCTTTGCTTCCATGTGAGCGAAACATACGGCCTGAACTTCAAGATCGGGGCGGCGGGCGTCGATATATTCTTCGTCATCAGCGGCTTTATCATGTGGGTTACGACGGTTGGAAAGCCGATCGGCCCGCAGGAATTCATGTGGCGCCGGATCATCAGGATCGTGCCGCTTTACTGGATTGCGACATTGGCAACATTCGCCGTGGCCGTGTTGAAACCGCAGTTCTTCTTCGACACGAATTCGAGCGTCGGCAATCTGTTGGGCTCGTTGTTTTTCGTGCCTATTATCAAGGATGAAGCGCTCCAACCCGTCGTCGAACAAGGCTGGACCCTATCCTATGAGATGTTCTTCTATCTTATCTTTTCGGTTTCATTGCTCCTGCCGGAGTTTCGTCGGCTATGGTTCCTGATCGTGATCCTGGGGGCCGTCGTCATTGCGCATTTCCTGCTGCCCTACGGGTATGCCAGCATTTTTACGCAGCCGATCATTCTGGAATTCGCCGCCGGAATCGTCATCGGGCATCTGTGGAAGCAAGGATATCGGCTGCCCTTTCGCGTCGCCATGGGCTTGATGATCATCGGGGTCGTGCTGCTAATCGCGAGTGACCCGCTAATCCATCTGGAACGCGCCGTGCGCTGGGGCATACCGGCAATGTTGCTACTATCGGGCGCCGTTTTCGCCGAGCGGGAACGAGGCGTGCCGCAGCTGGCATTCCTGCATTTCCTGGGGGATGCCTCCTATTCCATCTACGTTTGGCACGTCCTGACGGGCATCCTGGTCACGGCGCTGCTTTTGCGCCTCGGGGTGCCGCACGATATGCAGCCTATGCCTATCGCATTGGGTTCGCTGGCCTTTGCCATCGTTTTCTACTTGGGCATCGAGCGTCCGATACAGCGAAAAATCAGATCGTCGCGCCCGCGGCCGGCCTATCGCAACTGAAGCATGAAAGTGGACGGTCGGATCACTCTGGACCCCAAAAGCCCCACCACCTGCATGTGATCGCGATGCGGATCGACCACTCTAGAAAACTTACGGCACCGCTCCGGATACTTTTGCAGTCGCATCGATAACGGGGCAGGATTGCGGCACCGGGCGATCGAACAGAACAGCAATGCCGCAATCCGATGTGAACATCGCTTCGTCATCATGTCCCACGCCCGGCACCTCGACGACCTTCTGATTGAGTTCGGATGGATGCCGCTTTCTCATATAGTCGAAATAGTTCAGCCCGCGCGCGAGCCGATACGGTCCCTGCGCCATTGCTCCGCAGGAGCGATCGATGAAATGGGTGTAGGGATTCGTGTCCGCCTGCCCCAGCAGATAGACGACATTGCGCGCGGCATATCTGTTTTCGAGGAGTTTCGGATCCTGTGTGGACACGTAAGGCGGTGCGCCGGCCAGACCATATCGCCATTGCGTCGCCTTTGGGCACGATGCCAACCCGGCCTGCTGATCTTGCAAGGCCGGTCGTTCGTTGTCGAAATAGAGATAGCTCGAAGGATTGGCGACGAGGTAGCGGACGGAGATGCCGGCGCTCGTCAAATCTTCGATCTCTCTTGCGGCCACGGCATAACGCTGGACCAATTGCGCTCCTGCCGAATGTCCCATCACCACGATGGTCTTCAGAGACGGATACAACCGACGATCGGCGAAATGCTTGAGCAGGGCATCAAGCGCGGCAAAAGAACTGATCGGCGCCGGCTGGTGCGCGGCTTCACCGCCTTTCCAGCCATTCTGCGTCCAGGCGAGCGTCTGCGCATTTAGTGAGAACGCGTCCACGTCAGGCCCTATCAGGAATTGCGGCGCGACTACCATCGTACCGTCGGCGAGATCCCCCGCCTTCGCGAGCAGCTCCTCTCCGGCGGCGTAATAGGCATCGGCATTTCGGAGCGTGCCATGAATTATGATCAGCACCTTCGTCACATCGGGCGATGCCGCTTCGATCGCATGATCCGCGTAGATGGGCAGCTCCCCTTTGCCATCGGGCGTGTCGAGGAGCAGGCGTTGATCCGCTATCTCCTTGACTGGTTCGTTGAGCCGCTGGTGTTCGGAAGTCGCATTGGCCAATTGAGCTTCGCCCGACACGCCGATGGCGATCAGCGCTGCGATCGTCAGTCGGGCGCAAACCCGGCCCTGAGTGCTTCTCATAATCTTCATCTGTAAAACTCGGCTGAGACGGATGACAATGAATATAGCGACTTCCAACCACGCGGAAGACAGCCGGCGGTCCGATCAAGCGCCGGTCCTGCTGGAAGCCATGCTGCTTGAACGAACGCGAGGGCAGAATCCGTCGCCCAGCGAAAGTTTCTCTCCCGTATGGCAAATAGGCGGACCGGAAATTGTCGCCCTTGAACGTCAGTTCGCTATCGATCTCACATCTCCGCCCGAAAAGCTGCGACAGAACGCCCGACCCGTGGCATAAGGCCCCCGAAAAACTTTCTTCGGGCCTCGCGTAACCATGATTCGTATCGAGAATATCAGCAAGCAGAACAGCCACCGCATCCTCTTCATCGAGGCATCCGCTGCCCTCAACAGAGGCGAGAGCGTCGGTCTCGTCGGGCCAAACGGCGCCGGCAAGACGACGCTTTTCCGGATGATTACCGGACAGGAGCAGCCCGACGAGGGGCAGGTTTCCGTCGATAAGGGCGTCACCATCGGCTACTTCAATCAGGATGTCGGCGAGATGGAGGGGCGCAGTGCCGTCGCGGAAGTGATGGAAGGTGCCGGTCCCGTCAGCGCCGTTGCCGCCGAACTTCGCGAACTCGAAGCAGCGATGAGCGATCCGGACCAGGCCGACAGGATGGATGAGATCATCGAGCGCTATGGCGAGGTGCAGGCACGCTATGAAGAACTGGACGGCTATGCGCTCGAAGGCCGCGCTCGCGAAGTGCTGGCGGGCCTGAGCTTCAGCCAGGAGATGATGGACGGCGATGTCGGCGCGCTGTCTGGCGGCTGGAAGATGCGTGTGGCACTGGCCCGCATCCTCTTGATGCGTCCCGACGTCATGCTGCTCGACGAGCCGAGCAACCATCTGGATCTTGAGAGCCTGATCTGGCTCGAATCCTTCCTGAAGGGCTATGAAGGCGCGCTGCTGATGACCTCGCACGACCGCGAGTTCATGAACCGCATCGTCACCAAGATCATCGAAATCGATGCAGGTAATCTCACCAGCTATTCGGGCGACTATGAATTCTACGAGCAGCAGCGCGCGCAGAACGAAAAGCAGCAGCAGGCGCAGTTCGAGCGCCAGCAGGCGATGCTTGCCAAGGAAATCAAGTTTATCGAGCGCTTCAAGGCGCGCGCCTCGCATGCTTCGCAGGTGCAGAGCCGCGTGAAGAAGCTGGAAAAGATCGATCGCGTCGAGCCGCCGAAGCGCCGCCAGACCGTTGCGTTCGAATTCCAGCCGGCGCCGCGCTCGGGTGAAGACGTGGCCGTGCTGAAGAACGTTCACAAGAAGTATGGCAGCCGCACCATCTATGAAGGGCTTGATTTCATGGTACGCCGGCGCGAGCGCTGGTGCATCATGGGCATCAACGGTGCCGGCAAATCCACGCTTCTGAAGCTGGTTGCCGGCTCGGCACAGCCGGATGAAGGCAGCGTGGCGCTCGGCGCCAGCGTGAAGATGGGCTATTTCGCTCAGCACGCCATGGATCTGCTGGATGGAGAGCGCACCGTATTTCAGCAGCTCGAACATGATTTTCCGCAGGCAGGCCAAGGCTCCCTGAGAGCCCTTGCCGGCTGCTTCGGCTTCTCCGGCGACGATGTCGAAAAGAAGTGCCGCGTATTGTCGGGCGGCGAGAAGGCGCGGCTTGTCATGGCGATCATGCTTTTCGATCCGCCGAACCTTTTGGTGCTCGACGAGCCGACCAACCATCTCGATCTCGATACCAAGGAAATGCTAATCGAGGCGCTGTCGCAATATGAAGGCACTATGCTGTTCGTCTCGCACGACCGGCATTTCCTGGCAGCGCTCTCCAATCGCGTTCTGGAGCTGACGCCGGAAGGCATACACCAATATGCCGGCGGTTACACCGAGTACGTGGAGCGCACCGGCTATGAGGCACCCGGCCTCAGAAGCTGATGATAGGCCGAACCAGCACTATTGCGTGTTCGTTGAGGGTGCGGCACCGACATTGATGACGGCAACGGGCGCCGTCCTGCCCCGCACACGGATTTCGATACGGCGTCGTGCCTCGACGGCGCCGCGCTGGCCCGAAGTGACGGTATCGCCGGGCAGGATCAGCTGCGCGGCGGACATCGGCAGGATGGTGGCATCCTTCAGCTTCGAATTGGCCTTCAGCACATTGGCGACGGCAATGGCGCGGGCAAGGCCGAGACCGGCATTATCAGCGGGCAGCAAAGCCGATACCGGCAGCTTGCCATCCATGGCACTGATGATCGTATCGTCGAGATTGGATTTTTCGCGCGCCACCGGCTGCTCGTCGGTGTGGCCGATCACCTCGACGATATTGGCGCCGTAGAGGCTCAGGTTGCTGGCGATTTCATCTGTAATCGTCGTGCTGAGCAACTGTGCGAAAGTGCCTGTGAGCTCGGCGCTTCCGGATTGGAAATAGTTCTTCTTGGCATCGTCGAGATTGATGATGGGCGGCCAGTCGTGCATGCCGTTCCCGCCGCCATTGCTGGCCAGAAGCTTATTGACCGCATCAGGGGCTGTCGCGAGCGAGATGCCATGCTCCCTCAGAACGGCCGCGACCTTGGACAGCGATTGCAGATCGGCCGGGGTTGCGCCCTGGTCCGTCACGCTATCTAGCGCTTCTTTCGCCAGCACCAGCTCCCGCCATTGCTTGTCTACCACCGCCTTGTCGGCCGCTGTGAGATCGCCGGAGACGACCTTGGACTGGAGAAGCACGATCTCGGCCGCCTGCTCCGCCCGCTTCTTTTCCAGCACCGCGACTTGCTGCTCGGCCTTCTCAAGCTTCCGCTCGACCTCGTAGCGCTTGTTTCTCTCCGCGGAAATCATGGCGGCGGCCACGAGCAGCAGGCAGAAAACCAGAAGCAGCATGGATTCGGCCATCGTCAGGCCAAGGATGAGGCCACGATTATAGCCCCTGTGCTCCAGTTTCGGCGCGTTGTCCGAGCCTCCAGCTACCATAGATGCCACCAGCGTTTTCGCTGCACGACTTCGGGCTCAGCAGCGATATCGCCATGGGGCTTCGGCAACGGCGTTTGCCCCATCGCTTCGGCCACGCGACCGAGCGCCAGCTCGATATTGCGCAATGGCTGCAATTGCGCCTCCGACATCTCCCTGATGGCGGCGATCGCCGATGCCAGCTCGGCGCGCACGACATCCTCTGGCGCGCGGATCTCGTCGAGCTTCTTGCCAACATTCTCGACGGCGGTGCCGAACGTGCCGATGATCTCGGACAGCTGCGAGGTCGTCGCCGTCAGCTGCGCGGCGGCATCGTTGATCGGCGTCACGGCCTGCTTCGCCAGCATTTCCAGGATCTTGTTGATCTCCTGGCCGTTGCGTTCGGCCTGCCGCGCGATCTCCTCGAATCCTTCCGACAGCATCTGGTTGCTGACGCGCCGGTAATGCGAGAATTCACGCGAGGAGGAATCGAGTTCGGTGCGCACGCGTCGCGTCATCTCGGCAAGCTCATGGCGCACGCTGCGCTCGATGTCGATCGGATCTCGCCGCATCTGGTTGAAGAGAATGCGCAGCGTCACGCCGGCAATGGTCGAGGTGACGGCAATGCCGAAATTGCGGACGATGGTCTCGATCGATGTTTCGCCAGCAAAGAGATAGAGCGATACGCCAAGGCTCGAGAGGGTGAAGAGAAAACCCATGTAATAGAGGTTGTCGCCCGCCTGCTCGTTGTGCAGCCGGAACCCGGCAACGGCCAGCGACACGATAAAGTAGACCCCCATCAGCACGAGCGGCACACCGGTCACGATGGGCAGCGACCAACCCATGAGCTTCGATGACCAGATGAAGATCATGCCGCCGACGGTGATGGAGGCGAAAAGCACCATCGGCCCGTAATCCCGGATGAGATATCTGGCATCGGTATTGGCCATCAGCGTATCCCCTCCAGCCGCACGAAGCCGCCAAAATCACCCTTGTTGTTCTTGATCCACTGCGCCCAGAAATTTGCAAGATCCTCCATGGTGAACTTCATGTTGGGCCTTTGAAAGGCGAGGATCTTGACCGTGACACCGCTCAGTGACGTGCGGAAACGATCGTTCGCAGGGCTGTTCTGGTATTTTTGATAGGACACGCCATCCTTGTAATTAGAGAAGGCGGCGGTGTGCTCGATCATGTCGGAGGCGATGTAGAGGCGCTTCGGCAAGCCTGCCGGCGCATTGGCGAAGACCTCCAGATTGATTTTCTGGATGGCTGCCATGATCGGCGACAGCCTGCCGGACTCGCCTGCGGTCAGCTTGCCGGCGATATCGGCGAGCGGCTTCTGGAAGCCCTTCTCCCACCGCGCCTGCGCCAGACGCGGATTGCTGGTCCATTCGTCGACATTCGCGCCGCTTCCCGGATTACAGCCATGGAAGGTCTGGATCAGCTCCCCTTCCTGCTCAGTGAGCGCATAGATATCGATCGCGCCGCCGATTGGCACATCCGCAACGATCTTCTGGAACTGGTTGCGCAGATCGAGCGCCGTCGTATCGGCGATCGGATCTGTAACATCGAGGAGGATGGCCGTTTCCGCTTTCGGGCCATCAATCGGGCAAAGAGACGCCTGGTCGACGGCGACATTGCCGCTTGCCTTGTAGCGCAGCCAGCCATAGGCGCCGACGATCCCGAGGGACAGGACGGCGAGACAAACCGTTGCGATGATGAGGCCGGCGGATCCGCCGCCCCGGCTACGCCGCTTGCGTCGAGCCAAGGATGCTCTCCGGGAAAAGATTGTCGAGCTGATGGTATTTCTCGATGGCGCGCTCGAATTCGTCGCCGATCCGCTTGATCTGCTCCGACAATTCCGCCTGGGCGCTCTGGATGCGTGCGCCGAGTACCTTGTCGTCCCATTCTTCTTCGGTGCGAATGACGGGTGCCAGGCGCTCCATCTTGTAAGCGGTTTTGAAATAGGGTGGCTCTGCCTCTGTTCGCGCAGCCCGGTTCGCATCGCGATAGGAGGTGAGCAGCACATTGGCGGCGCGCTCAAGATGGTTCTGGTGTTCGGCAAAGAGACCTGCGGTCCTGGCGCGATGCGCGATGATGGCAGCCGTTTCCTGCCGGCGCAGCGAAAGGTCGCGAATGATCTCCTCGATCTTGCTGTTGTGCTCGTCGCGGATCTCGCGGAGATCTTCGATCAGATCAAGCTTGCGGTCGATGTAATTGTCCCTCGCGGCATCGAGACGTTTCTGCACGCCGGCAAAACCCGGATAGGGGTCCGTCAGATAGCAGCCGTCGATGAAGGCGACGAGCGAAAACATCAGGCCGATGGCAAAGAGTATCCACGAGTTCAGCTCTTGCAGCCCGAGCGGTGCGGTCTTGAGCCGCTGGATCACCTCGGCGCCGGCCCCGCTCAAGATCGTTGCAGAGACCTCGCGATAATGCGCCAGCGCAATATTGATGCCCAAGGCCACGGCGACATAGGCGACAAGCCCTAGCAGGCCGAGCAGCTTCAGCGCATAGGAGCGATGCACCAGAAAACGCACGCAGAAGAAGGAAAACATCAGCGCCGTGCCGATGTTCAGGAAGGCGAAGGCGGCCGCCTCGGTTACACCACCGACGAGACCCTGCTCGCTTCCCTTGGCCAGAAAGCTGCCGTTCATCACCATTTCGATGAGCACAAGGAAGACGATCAGCGAGACCTTGAAGCCCCACGCCGCACGGCTGGAAACCTTGGCGGCCCGCTGCAGCTTGTGCCTGGCCTTGAAGCCCACCATCTCGTCCTCGGCCGTCTTCAGCTTGCGGCGCAGGCCGTGAAGCTCGTCGACGCCGCTTGCCACTTCCGCCTTGAAATCCGAGACGCTTGACGCGTTCGCCTGGCGGATCAGCCCGAACTGGCCCTCGAAATCGAGGTTGCGCAAGCGGCTATCGAAGGTCTGGAACTGATCTTCGAGGATCTGGTAGGAGCTTTTCTTTTCCGCCTCGACCCAGGCGACGATGCGCTGCTCCGTCTCGTCATGCGATTGCGCATCCGGTGGTGGCCGATTCTGACGGCCGGCAGCGGCACCCTTTTCCTTCAGGTCGAGGGTCGTGCTCAGCTTTTCGATATCGACGACGGGAAAAACGTCCGTCGACGCACGGAAATCATGGCTGGTCTCTCGAACGCTATCCCAGAGACGGTTGAGGGCTTCGAAACGCAACGATCTTCCCCGGCGAATTCATCAACTTAGAAAGGACAATTGAGAGATCGATACCGCACCGGTTGTCCGCGGTCCAGAGCGATGTGACAGAGGTTAGGATGTGATTGTGGTAAAGACTAGCCCAAGCCTACGCCGAATAAAAAGCCTCTTATTCAAGCCGCACAAGCATGGTGAAATTGCGAGAGATCCGTATCGTGTCGAAAGGCTACGTAATTTTCAGTTTCAACTGCCGGCAATCGGATAAACCACTCGCCAAATCACCGTCCCGCCATATCTTGGCAGGGGCATGCGACTTCGTTCGGAGCATCAAGTCATGACGTCCTCTCCCATCAAGAACATCTGTGTCTACGGCGCCGGCGCGCTCGGTGGTGCGATCGCGGCCAAGCTCGCCTCCTCCAAAGAAAGCCAGACCAAGATTTCCGTCGTGGCGCGTGGAGCCCATCTGGAGGCTATTCGCGCTGGCGGCATAAGCCTGTGGGAAGCGGATGCGGACAGTCCTATCGTTGCGCAGATAACAGCAACCTCGGATTCAGGCGAGTTGGCGCCGCAAGATGTCGTTATCACCGGCCTCAAAGGTCATCAGCTTGGCGCAGCCGCTCCGGGCATTGCGAAATTGCTGCATTCCGGTACGCGCGTCGTCATGATCCTCAACGGCGTACCGTGGTGGTATTTTCACCGGGATAGCCGGAGCGGTTACGCCGAACACCAGATAGAAGAGCTCGACCCGAACGGCGATCTCTGGCGTCTGATCGGGCCGGAGCGGGTCATCGGCTGCGTCGCCTATCAGGGAGCGGAAGTCGTCGCACCCGGCGAGGTCAAGCTCGCCAACAACGGACATTTCATCCTCGGCGAACCTTCCGGCGAAACGACGGGCGATATCGAAGCCATCGCAGCACTGCTACAGCGGGCGGGCGTCAATGTTTCGATTTCCTCGCGCATTCGCGACGATATCTGGAGCAAGCTCATGGGCAACGCCGCCTTCAATCCGATCAGCGCGCTCACCCGCGGATTGATGTCCGATATTATGGAAGACCCGGCATTAGCCGCCATGGTTGGTCAGGTGATGAGCGAGGTAAAAGCCGTTGCCGAGGCTTTGGGATCGCACATCGCCATGTCCGTGGAGGAGCGTCTTGAGCGTTCCCGTCAGATCGGACCCGTCCGCACCTCGATGCTGCAGGACCTGCTGGCAGGCAAGGCGCTGGAAATCACGCCTCTCGTGGGCGTCGTCGTCTCGCTCGGAAAGCTCGTGAATATACCGACGCCGGTCTCGACGACCATCCTGGCGCTGGTGACGCAACTCGACCGCAAGAACCAGCAAGGGGCCGAGTAGGCGGCGGTCGACTACGCCAGATATTTTTCGATCCTCCGGCAGCGATCCACGGGCCAGCTTCCGGAGGAATTCCTGGCATGTCGGTTCTTTATATTCCACTTACTTCTTCGTCTCTGGCCCTGAATGGATTTCCTATGGGACCCGGCTCTACACTTGCGGTGGAATATGGAGATAGATCCCATGCTCGACACGCACGCACCCAATCTCACGGAATCCATCCGTGTTCTCGTTCATAACAGCGACGAGAAGCATCATCGCATTCCGGCATCGGCTGAAACAACGAAGAGACCGCGTAAGAACCAACCTCGCTCGCGCCAGGTTCGGGAAAAGCGCACCTTTCAGGCCATGCTCGCCTTCGGCCTGCTGCTCGGCGCCCTCGAGCTTTTCATCGTGCTGCATTATCTCTGAGATTTCACAGACATGAGTAGACCGACTTTTCGAAGGCGTGTCGGCGGTGCGATCACCGCCCTCGTCGCGCCTTTTCGCGACGGCGTTTTCGATGGCGTCGATATGATGGCTCATATCGAATGGCAGCTGCTAAGCGGGATGGACGGGCTTCTCGTTTGTTCGCTGACCGGCGAAGGCCCGACGCTGACGGAGACCGAGCGCATTCGTGCCATCGAAATCTGCATCGAGCTTTCGGAAGACAAGGTGCCCGTCATTGTAGCGACCGGAACCAACGACACGAAGACGACCCTGGAGGAAACGATACAGGCACAGCGCCTTGGCGCAGATGCGGCCTTTGTGACGGTGCCCTATTATTCCAAGCCGACGCAAAAAGGGATCATCCACCATTTCGAGCAGCTGGCGGCGCGGACCGAACTGCCGATCATCATCCACAATCAGCCATCGCATACCGCCGTCGACCTCGCTCCGACAACGGTCGCGCGGCTTGCCGAAATTCGAGGGATTATCGGGATCGCCGAAGACGGCTGCGATATCTCGCGCATCGATCTCTGGCGACATCTCCTGCCGGAGGGGTTCGGCCTGTTCACATCCAACGACGCCAATGCGCTCGGCTTCACGGCTGCGGGCGGTCATGGCTGCTTCTCCAGTGCGGCCAATATCGTCCCACGCCTCTTTCGATCCATGCAGTATTCGGCCGCGTGCGGCAACGTCAGCGCTGCTCGATCCATCGACGAGCGTCTGCAGCCATTGTTCAGTGCCCTCGCCCGCGAAAGTGAGCCGGCGACGATCAAGCATGCCTTGTCACTAGCCAGAGATATCGAAGCGGAGGTTCGCCTGCCATTGGTTGGCGTCGGCACTGAGACAGCCGCGGCCATCCAGGCGGCAATTGCTCCGTTTCAGCTTGATGGCAGCGGCCGGTTTGCCTCGCGCCATGCCTATCGCCGGGGATTGTGAAATCGCTTCATCCCTATGAGATTTTTATATTTTTGCCATTTCAGGCAAATGGAAAACCTAGCAGCCCCCTCATAGATTCAACAGCGTAGCACCGAAATGGTCTTATCGGACCCGTAGTGCTGGTGACACTGAAAGGAACCATGATGTCACGCCACAGGCAAGTCGGCCTATCCGCCGACCCTCTCCAACGCCCTCGCGCCGTCGCGTTTGCGCGCAACGAGCGGCACTTCTCTTCGGACGCATTGCTGGACGGAATTCGTTCCGTCGCTCCGCGCCTCGGACTTGTCCTCCTGATCGCCGCCGCCCTGCAAATGGGGCTGTATCTGACCGGACACTGAGTGAAATCGAAGAGATCCAAGAGGAAATAACGATGGCAAACGCACAACATCTTCAACGTCGCTTGGCCCACAGCCCGCTCGCTCCGGCGCCGGCGCGCTTCATCATCGGTCGTGACCGCCGCGGCAGCTGGATCGTTCAGGACCGGCAAGGCCTCGTTGGCGGTCTGTTCCGCAATGAAGCGGCGGCCCTCCACTTCGCCGCCGAGGAATGCAACCACAATCCCGCCGACATCTGCCTGGCACCCGAAGGCGTCATCCTCGATCTGGATGGCTTTATCCCCGCCCCGTCAAACCTGCACTGAACTTGCCCTTGGCAGGCTTCGACAATATCTCGCCGAACGCTTCCTTAACCGCCCCAAGGTAAACTTTCGCCAGATATCCATAGAACAGAAGACAATGTCGAAGCCTGCCTTCCGCTATAGCCACTACGATCTCGGGGAACAGCGCGCCGGAACGGTGATCGAAATCACGCTCTCGGCCATTGCCAATGTCAGGCTGATGAATGGCTCGAATTTCGAGCGCTTCACCGAAACGCTGAAGCATCAGTTTCTCGGCGGCGTTGCCAAGAAATCGCCGATACGGCTGGTCATTCCGGAGGCTGGCCATTGGCATCTGGTGGTCGATATGGAAGGTCATAAGAGCCTGGCGGAATCGAGCGTCAAAATGGTGGACAGGGTAACCGTTCCACGCATGCAAAAAGCATAGCGGCAATCCGTCACCGCCAGGTGATATATGGACTAGCGCTCGCCACGCTCCTTGCGCAGCTTCGCCCACCAATCCAGCCGTTTGCGGATTTCACGCTCGAAGCCCCGTTCCGGCGGATCGTAGAAGGTCTGGCGACCCATCTTCTCCGGAAAGTAATTCTGCCCTGAAAAAGCATCCGGCTCGTCGTGATCGTAGCGATAGCCGTCGCCATAGCCTTCCGTGCGCATCAGCTTCGTGGGCGCGTTCAGGATGTGTTTCGGCGGCAGCAGCGAGCCATTCTGCTTGGCGGCCTGGGTCGCCGCCTTGAAGGCCGTGTAGACGGCATTGGATTTCGGGGCGGTGGCAAGGTAGACGCAGGCCTGCGCCAACGCCAATTCACCTTCAGGCGACCCGAGATAATCATAGGCGTCCTTGGCAGCATTGCAGATAACCAGAGCCTGCGGATCGGCAAGCCCGATATCCTCCACCGCCATGCGCACGAGCCGGCGTCCGAGATAAAGCGGATCCTCGCCGGCATCGAACATGCGGGCGAGATAATAGAGCGCGGCGTCCGGGTCGGAGCCACGAACCGATTTATGCAGCGCAGAAATCAGATTGTAATGCCCATCCTGCGCCTTGTCATAGACCGGAGCGCGGCGCTGGACGATCTTGACCAGCATATCGGGATCGAAAAGCTCGTCCTTGCGCGCGGCACGCCAGACCTCTTCCGCCAGCGTCAGCACCGAGCGGCCATCACCATCCGCCATGCGGATCAGGCTGGCACGGGCATCCTCCGTCAACGGCAGCGGCTTGCCCTCCGCGGTCTCGGCCCGGCGCAGCAACTCTTCCAGACTTTCCTCGTCGTGCGAATGGAAGGTCAGGACACGGGCGCGGGATAAAAGAGCGGCGTTGAGTTCGAAGGATGGATTTTCGGTCGTCGCTCCCACAAGAATGACAGTACCGTCCTCCATCACAGGCAGGAAACTATCCTGCTGCGCGCGATTGAAGCGATGGATCTCGTCGACGAACAGCAGGGTCTGGCGGCCATCCATGCGGCGCAACCGCGCCGCCTCGAACACCTTCTTCAGATCGGCAACGCCGGAGAAGATTGCCGAAATCTGTTCGAAGGCGAGGCCCGCCTCGCCCGAAAGAAGCCTTGCAACGGTCGTCTTGCCGGTGCCGGGCGGTCCCCAGAAGATCATCGATCCAAGCGAACCCGCCTCGATCATCCGACGCAATACACCATCCTCGCCGGTCAGATGTTCCTGACCGGTGACTTCGGCCAGTGTTTGCGGCCGCAGGCGATCGGCGAGAGGCCGCTTGTTGGCGACCTCCTCCGGTATCCGCGGTGCAAACAGATCATCGCTCATCGGAAGAACTGCCTGATACGCTGGCCGTCACGCTCGATCTCAACGCGCCAGAAGCTGGGGTTTGACGTGACGGTCTTCTGAAGGATTTCCGTCGTGTTGATCGCGACGCCATTGATGGAAATGACGATATCGCGGGCGGCAAATCCAAGCCGGTCAGCCGGCGAGTTCTGCTTCAGGCTTTCGATGACCACGCCCGTGGAATCCGGCGGCATATGCAGATCATCGGCAACGCGCGGCGAGAGATTGGCAACGGTCGCGCCGGAGAAAGGATTGTTGCCGTCGATCACCCGCTCGTCGCGCGGTGTCGATTCGGGCGCTGCGGCCAGCGTCATCGTGGCCTGATGTTCCTTTCCGTTATCCAGCACGGTCAATGCCACCGTCGCGCCGAGGCCGGCCGTCGTCAGGCGATAGCCGAGCGCATCGGGATGCTCGATCGAGATATTGTTCAGGGCTGTGATCACTTCGCCGGGCTTGAGGCCGGCCTTGGCCGCAGGCCCACCATCGACCACCTTCGTTACCAACGCACCGCGCACTTTGTCGAGGCCGAGCGCTTCGGCGACGTCCGATGTCACCGGCTCGAAGGAGGCGCCGATATAGGGGCGCTCGAAGGCCTTGTCGCCGCGATCGGCTGCGGCAAGGAAAACCTTGACCAGATTGGCGGGGATGGCGAAGCCGATACCGTTGGAGCCGCCGCCCTGGGAGAAGATCGCCGTATTCAGCCCGATCAGCTCGCCGGTCATGTTGACGAGCGCACCGCCGGAATTGCCAGGGTTGATCGAGGCATCGGTCTGGATGAAGAAGCCAACCTCGTTCTTGACCTGGTTACGGGCAAGCGCCGAGACGATACCGCTCGTGACCGTCTGGCCCACGCCGAAGGGATTGCCGATCGCAAGCACGAGATCGCCCACTTCGATGCCGTCAGAATTGCCGAGCGGCAGAACCGGGAAGCTCTCGTTCTTCGACTGGATCTTCAGGACGGCGAGATCGACGCGATCGTCCTTCAGTACGACCTTGCAGGGAAATTCGCGGCCGTCCGAAAGCGCGATCTTGATATCGTCAGCACCATCGACGACGTGGTTGTTGGTGATGACGGTACCATTTGCCTCCACGATGACGCCGGAGCCGAGTGAAGACTGCTTCTCGGTGCGATTCGGCATGCGCTGACCGAAAAACTGCTCGAAAAAGGGATCGCCCGCGAAAGGCGACTGACGCTGCACCACACGCTCGGCATAGACATTCACCACCGCGCCGGAGGTCTGCTTGACCAGCAGCGCGAAGGAAAGCTGCATCTGCGTCTGGCTTTGCGGCAGCGTCTTTGCCGTTTGAGCCTCAGCGGAAAGCGGCATCGCCATGACGAGGGCAATCATCGAAACGGCAGTGCGCTTCAGGAAGACATGCATAGAAATTTCCCTTTTTAATTCTCTTTAAACAACGTTGTAGCGCCCGACGCTAGAAAGAAAAGAGGGCGGAACCATGAAGCATAAATGGAAGCTGGCGACGATAAAAAACAGGCTCGCCGAACAAAAACATGCTGTGATGCATTTCGCGTTGGGAATCGTCAAAAGGGAACCAGACATGCGATTGAACCATCTTGCCGCCGCCACTTTCCTCGTCTCTCTGGGCATGGCCGGTGCCTCTCACGCCGCCAGTTTCGATTGCGAGGCGCAGAACCTGAAGCCGGACGAGAAGACGATCTGCGACGTGAGGGCGCTCAACGATGCCGACGTGAGAATGGTGACGACCTTCGACCTGCTTTCAGGGCTGCTTGCCATGGGTGCGCGCGGCACGATGCAGGACCAGCAGACCGAATGGCTGAAGAAGCGGCAGGCCTGCGAGGCGGATGTCGTCTGCCTGAAGACGTCCTATGAGGAGCGCCTGAAGGTGCTGAACGACACCTACAAGCAGATCAATCGGCCGCTGTAAGGAATTGGTTCGAAAGGTTTGCGGGCTTGACCGGACAAAGTCCCCTCTCCCCGCATGCGGGGAGA
>UBXG01000016.1:0-9380 GCA_900469475.1 Hyphomicrobiales bacterium
ATCTCTAAAATTCCGCTACAGGTAAATATCAGATAATCTATCTTATGGAACTTAAAGCCACAGTCATTTGCATGATCTCCATGCTCTGAAATGCAAATGATGATCCATCGGTGCGAAAAGCAGCTTGATGAGGATAAACGGGCTTTTCGTCAGGAGCGCAACGAATTGAAGTGCTGCATCATACGGTTCGCATCCGGACGCATGCCCGTGAATAGTTCGAAAGCCTTTACGGCCTGAAATACCGCCATGCCGCCGCCGTCGAGTACGCGGCATCCTGCCTGCTTGGCGCGCTTCACCAATTCGGTTTCTATCGGGAAGTAAACGATTTCGGCAACCCAAAGGCGCTCCGTTAAAAGCCGTCCGTCGAGCGGCAGGCCCGGATGCGCATCCATACCGGTTGGGGTTGCGTGGACCAGGCCATCCGCGGCATCAAGCGCGGCGACAAGAGCATGACCGATCGAGAAACGACAGGCATCGTGTGCCGGCTGAAGCTGCTCCACGAGAGCCTGTGCACGCTTGGGATCCAGATCGAATATCTCTATGGAGCGCGCGCCCATCTCGGCCGTTGCATGCGCGACGGCAACACCTGCGCCACCTGCTCCTAGCTGTACGACATGACCAAGCGCAACGCCGGCCAGCCCGCGGCGGAAGCTTTCAGCAAAGCCCCACCAATCGGTGTTATGGCCGATCCTGCTCTTTCCATGAAAGGTGATCGTATTGATGGATCCCAGCGTCTGGGCATCAGGCGATAGCTCATCCACGAGTGCAACAGCCGCCTGTTTGCAAGGATGCGTGATATTAAGACCGGCAAAACCCAGCGCTTCGGCTTCATCAATAAGTGCAGGCAAATCCGAGACCGATAGACCGCGGGCATCCAGGTCGATGAGATCGTAGCGATAGGACAGTCCGCAATGCTCGCCTTCGCGCATATGCATGGCCGGCGTGAGCGACCGGCCAATGCCGGCGCCGATTAATCCGACGCGAAGCTGACGCGGAACGATTGCGGTTTGGGTGTTCAATTCTTCCTCCCGAGCAGCGAAATAAGGTTATGCCACGTGGCTTTGCGACAAAATGTACGAACTAGTACGTAAAGTCAACGTAAGGCGCAGTTTTGCATGCCGGCTGGAGCCGCCGACGGAACTCAAACAGTTTGACGCGAATTCAGATCAAGTCGGGAGACGGATTCTTCAGAAAGGCAAGAATGGCATCTATTATCAAAGATTTGTGCCGTTTCTTCAATTCTTCTGATGAAAGGTCGCGCTCGAAGATCGCTCCGAAAGTATGCCGATTGGAAACGCGAAAAAAGCACTGCGCGCTGATCATCATGTGTAAATCGACGGGATCGACGCGGCGCACGAAGCTGCCATCGGCATAACCCCTTTCGAGAATTTGTGAGATGATGTCGATGACTGCGATATTCATTTGCGACAGGACGACCGAACGTTTCATATGCTCCGCGCGATGAATGTTCTCGATGCTGACCAGGCGGACGAAATCCGGATTTTGATCATCGTGATCAAAGGTGCTTGCAATCAATTGCGCCATGGCCTGAACGGGCGGCATGTTTTCGAGATCGAGTTCGCTCTCGAGCGTGCGGATCTTCGTGTAAGCCTGCTCCAGGACAGCGAGATAGAGCCCTTCCTTGCTACCGAAATAGTAGTAAATCATGCGCTTGGACGTCTTGGTGCGCTCGGCAATCTCGTCGACGCGCGCCCCGGAAAAGCCGGCCGCGACGAATTCCTCGGTTGCGATCTTGAGGATATTTTCTTTGGTCGCGTCTGGATCGTTCTTTCGCGCAATACGCTCTATCTTCGCCGCTTGCGATTTGGTCATGCCCTCTGCCCGTCTTCCTGGGCGCTCCGGCCCATCATTGAAGATCAAAGCTTTAACATAGGCTTCGCGCTGATGGGGAGAGCCTAAAGTTTCGGTACACCAATTGGCCGCAGATGCCGCCGGAGCGCCGCAATGCGAAAGATGGCGTTTGCCGCACCATAGCCGCGATAGCCGCTGCGCTGAACGATTTCGAAGAAGAAACCTTCGCCATAGGTCGGGCTATAGAGCTGGAAATATTCGCCGTAATCGTCTCGATCGTAGAGAATATTATGTGTCTTCAGACGATCGGTGAAGGTCGGCTCCAGGCCGAATCTCGCCTCGAGATCGTCGTAATAATTGGGCGAGATCATCAACGTCGCAAAACCATTTTTCGATAAAGCTACCGCTGTCGCGAAAATATCGTCGGTAGAAAAGGCCAGGTGTTGAATCCCGGAGCCGAAAGTCTCGGCAATGAAATGCCCCGCTAAGGTATTGCGATTTTCCGCACCGTTCAAAGTAATACGCAGAGTTCCCGACTCGTTTTCGACCACCTGGCTGCGGACGACACCGGCGGGATCGATAATGTCGACCATCGGTGTCTTATGCGCCTTCAAGATCGCGGTGTAAAAGAGTAGCCAGGTCAGCAACTCCTCATATTTCATGGTTTGCGCAACATGATCTATTCCCGTCAGTCCGACCGGTCGGAGATCAGTATCGTCATCGATCGGATCGAATTCGCTCTCCCATATGCGAGCGAGCACGCTCCCTCGATCCAGGAAATAAAGGATGCCGCCGCCGACGCCTCTTATGGCCGGCATTTTTATTTCACCAGGCTTCAGGGGCTGCTCAAAGCGTTCGGCGCCGAGGGCGACAGCCCGTGCGACCGCAGCCTCAGCATCATCCACCCACAATCCCATCGCATAGGCCGACTGCCCATGCAGGGCATACGACACGCCGGCAAACCCATCCGGATCGGTATTGACGACGAGATTGATATTGCCTTGCCGGAAGACGTCGACGCGCTTGCTCTTATGGTGCCCGACATGGCGAAAGCCCAGGGCACGCAACCGATCCGAGAGGGCGGATGTCTCCGCTTCATCGACGGTAAATTCGATAAAGGCAACGCCCTCCACCTCGGCACGCGCCGGCATCGGCGGCAGGGTAAGGCCGCTGCTTTCCGCGCGGCGCACCTGGTCGCCGAGATAAATGAGCGAACGCCGGCCATCGACGGCAATGGCGGTCGGCGAGCCGCCACGAAACTGGTCGTTGAAAATTTCGAGAGAGAGATAGCCGTCATAGCCTGTCGCCGCGACGGCTTTCATGAAGTCAAGCACGGGAAGGTCGCCCTCGCCCGGCATATTGCGGAAATGACGGCTCCAATAGAGGAGATCCATGTCGATCAACGGCGCATCGGCAAGCTGGATGATGAAGATCTTCTCTTTCGGTATTGACCGGATCGAATTGACATCGATCTTGCGCGAGAGCGTATGGAAGCTGTCGAGAATGAGGCCGATATTCGGATGATCGGCCCGACGGACGATTTCCCAGGCGTCGCGATGGTCGTGAATGTGCCGGCCCCAGGCAAGTGCTTCATAGCCAACGCGCAAGCCGCGCTTGGCCGCCCTCTCCCCGAGTTCGTAGAAGTCGGCTGCTGCGCGATCGATGCCCCCCATCGCAACCGACGAAACATTCGAGCAGACAAGCACGAGATCCGTGCCCATCTCCTGCATCAGGTCGAACTTGCGTTCGGCGCGGTCGAAGGTCCGGCTGCGCAAGGGCTCCGGCATGCCTTCAAAATCTCTGAAGGGCTGAAAGAGCGTGATCTCCAGCCCATGGTCGCGGACCATTTGACCGACCTGGCGTGGCGATTCATCGAAAGCGAGAAAATCGTTCTCGAAGATCTCGACACCATCGAAACCAGCTTTGGCGATGGCGTGAAGCTTTTCCTTCAAGTCTCCGCTGATCGAAACGGTCGCAATCGAGGTTTTCATTGTTTCATCCCATTCACGTGGTGGTTTTCAACAAGCTTGTCCGCGATCGCGACACGTCATCGTCCAGATCGGATTCTGACGTCTAGACCGTCCGATCGGCGTGGTTCATCGAGCCTGCGAAGCGCCGCGCATCCTTGCCGAGTTGATCGATCGGCGTTTTATAAGTCTCCGTCGCGGTTGCGGCGGAAACGGCAGCAATCAAGGCTGTGATCGAAGTAAACAAGGCAACCGGCACCCATCCCATGGGACCGCTGCCCATAAGGGCGGCGCTGATCGTCGGAGCAAAGCCGCCAAGCGCAAAACCGATCTGGGTGCCGACGGCCATGCCGGACAGACGCACGCGGGTGTCGAACATTTCCGCATAGAGCGCCGGCCAGATGCCGTTGGATGCGCTGTAAACAACACCTGAGAGCAGAATGCCGAGGATGAAGACGAGCGTGAGGTTATTCTGGCTGATTGCCCAGATATAGGGCCATATCAGAAGCGCGCAGCCGATGGCGCCGAAGATGAAGACCGGTTTGCGGCCGATTCGATCCGCCAGAATGGCCCAAGCCGGAATGGCGCCAAGCGCCACGATGTTGGCAAGCACCAGAACGGTCAGCATCGTCGAGCGATCGATATGCATGGTGTTGACAGCATAGGAGAGCGTGAAGACGCTGAAAATCGTGCTGACGACGGAAATCAAGGCGGCAAAGATGATACGCAGCACATCGGCCCAATAGTTGGCAAACAGCGAGACCAGCGGCAGCCTGACCACATCGCCTTTCTTCGTCTCCTCAAGGAAAGCGGGCGTTTCCGCGAGCGTTCGACGAACCCAGAAGCCGACGATAACGACAGCGAAACTTAGGAAAAATGGGATGCGCCAGCCCCATGAGAGCAAAGCGGCTTCGTCCAGCGTTCCCAACGGAATGAAGACGAGGGTCGCAAGGATCAGGCCCGCTTGTGTCCCGCTCAGCGTAAAGCTTGTAAAGAAGGCCCGGCGGTTCTCGGGAGCATGCTCGAGGGTCATCGAGCTTGCTCCAGCCTGCTCTCCCGCAGCCGAAATGCCCTGCAGCAATCGCGCGAAAACCAGGAGGATCGGAGCCAGGATGCCAGCCTGGCCGTAGGTCGGCAGGCAACCGATAATAAAGGTCGAGAATCCCATGAGAAGCAGCGTAAAGGTCAGCACTTTTTTGCGACCGAACTTGTCGCCGATGTGACCCAGGATCACCGCACCCAATGGCCGCATGATGTAGGCCACGCCGAAGGTCGCAAAAGAAGCGATTGCCGCTGTTTGTGGATCTTCCGCTGAAAAGAATATTTTCGGAAAAATCAGCGCCGCGGCCGTTCCATAGACAAAGAAATCGTAATATTCGACGGCACTTCCCAGCCAGCTGGCAAAAGCGGCGCGCCTAGGCGTCTTATGATCAGTTGATATCGTCATCGTTGTTCCTCCCCAGACAATTCCAATTTCAAGGAAATGCAGCGAGCGGCAACGCCGAATCTACCTTCCGCGCCCCCTTCGCATGGCATTCAAGCCGATCTTGGCAGTCACCGTGCTGCTTCGGGCAGCAGGTACTCCTCCTCTGAGGAAATAATGTACGAACTAGTTCGTTTTGTAAAGAGACGTGCTTGGATGATCAGGGGCGTGTCATGCATCTCAATCCAGCTGTCAAAGGCTACTATCGCTGCCGCCGTTTTCCGAGCTCACCAGGAGCTTGTCGATCCTGCGGCCGTCGAGATCCACGACCTCGAAGCGCCAGCCGTTTTTCGTGAAGCTTTCGCCCACATCCGGAAGATGGCGCAGCTCCTGCAGCACGAAGCCTGCAACCGTCTGGTAGTCGCGATCGTCTTCGATCTGGAGGTTCATGAAATCGGCGAACTCGTCGATGGGCATCCAACCGGACACGAGATAGCTGCCGTCGTGGCGACGGACGATTGCCTGTTCGCCGCCGGCGTCGGCTTCTTCCTGAACGGCTCCCAAGATGGCCTCCAGGATATCGCCCGAGGTAATGACGCCTTCGAAGTGCCCATATTCGTCATAGACGAGCACCATGTGCGAAGAGGAGCGACGCAAAGCCTTGACGACATCAAGGGCGCTTGAAAGATCCGAAACGATCGGCACCTGCTTGGCGAGCTTCAGAATGTCAGGCTGACCGCCGGAAGCCAGTGCGTCGAAGAAATCCCTTGTTGTCAGCACCCCAACGATCTCGTCGGAGCTGTCCTTGCGTAACGGCAGCCGCGCTTTTTCGGTGCGGCGAATCTGCTCGCGAACCTCGCCGAAGCTATCTTCGATATCGATAACCTCCACGTCGCGGCGCGGCGTCATCAATGCCCTTGCGGTTCGGTCGGCCAATCGCATGACGCCCGAGATCATCGCCTGCTCTTCTGTTGCGATGACGCCGGCGCTCTGTGCCTCCGCCAGAACCGTCTTGATTTCCTCGTCGCTGACGCCATCGGCAACCTTGCCGGATTGACCAAGCGCCCTCAGAACCAGCCGTCCCGAGAGGTCGAGCAACCAGACGAGCGGGGCTGCAGCTCGGGAAAGGAACACCATGGCCGGCGCGACTTTGCTGGCGACCAATTCCGGCGCGCGGAGAGCAACCTGCTTCGGTACGAGTTCGCCGATAATCAACGATAGATAGGTGATGGCCATTACAACGGAACCAACGCCGATGGCATCGGCGGCTGCGACCGAAAGACCTTGCGCGGCAAGCCAGCCCGACAGCCGAGCGCCGAGTGTGGCGCCCGAAAAGGCGCCCGACAGGACGCCGACGAGCGTGATGCCGATCTGTACCGTTGAGAGGAAGCGGCCCGGTTCCTCGGCCAACCTTATCGCCATGGCCGCGCCTCTGCTGCCTTGATCCGATAGCACTTTCAGACGGGCAGGACGGGATGAGACGATCGCCAATTCCGACATGGCAAGCACGCCGTTCAGGAGGATGAGGACGATGACGATAGAAATTTCGAGAAGCAAAATCGGCCCTTTGTGGTTGCAGCGGAAAGATAGGTGGCAAGGGCTGCAAAAGCCAGGGTCACAGGGATAGGATTTCCACGACGCTACCATCGAGGGCAATTGGCGAGGCTACCGCATAGCCGGCAAAATATCCGCTGCGATCTCTTCCAAGACATCGCCGGCCGGTCTGCCCTGAGTAACCAGATTGAAGGCGACGTGAAGAATGCCGGCTTCACGCATTGCCGACAAGGCGTCGATAAGCCCTCGCCTGCCGGTTCTGCCGCCAAGATTGATCTCCTCATAGGAGGCCTGCGGTTTGTCGTGCAATTCCAGCACCATGGACTGGCCGAAGCCGCGAAAATCGGCGGTGACTTTAGCCCGGGCATTGTGCCAAAGCGCCAACCGGTCTTTCTGAACGGGTAGCGGCCGGTAATAAGTCATCCAGGCTGTTGCGTGGCGGGCAATCCATTCGAGCGATTGCGACGATGAACCGACCGCCACCAGGGGAATGGAGGGTTGTTGCAGCGCGGGCCTGATGGCGAACTCGTTTCGCACGCGACCGCCTTCATCGACGACCTTCTGATCCGGGCTAAGTGCAACGGCGAGCCGGTCCCAATGCGATTGAAAGAGCACTTTACGGTTCTCGATATCCTCTCCGAAAACGTCATATTCGCTCGGTCGGTCTCCCGAACCGAGACCGAGGACGAGCCGGCCTTTCGAAAGGGAGGCGACGGACAGCGCGGCCTTGGCGATATGGAGCGGATGCCGCAAAGGCAGGACGATTGCGCCGGTCGCAAGATGGATATTAGAGGTGACAGCCGCCAAAGCTCCCAGGAAAACCCAGGGATCGGCATGTCCGATCGGGTCGGAGTAGCTTTCGCTATTGAGGGGAACATCCCTCACCCACAGCGCATCGAAACCCAATTTGTCGGCATGGGTTGCAATGCCGAGCTGAGTAGCGAACTGAATGTCGGCCGCAGTTCGCGGCTGCGCCGGCAGTACTATGCCGAATGAAAGTCGGTCTGGATGGAAAAGCACGCCACGCCCTGAAGTTTATGTCCTTGCTTAAGGAGATAAGGCGACTTGCCTGCGGGAAAAAGGGCCGACGTGACGTGCGCGGTGATTGTGCGAGGTAGTGGTCCGGCCCCGTGAAGCGGACTGTTACGATGAGCAGCTCCGGCGAGAGGCCGCGATTGCAGGTCGCTGTTCAGCTCGCGGTAATGCACTGCTTGACGTAATCGTGCAGCGCCTTCTTCTGCAAACCTTTACCCGTACCTTCGTCATGGCAGGTCTTGCGTTTTGCCAGGACCGGATACTTTTGCTGCAGGCAGCTTTTGACTGCGTCCTTGCGTGCCTGACCCTTGAGGCCCTGGCCTGTCGCATCCTGCCGGCAGGCTTGCCGCGCCGTCTTGATCTCATCCTTCGAGGGCATGGTGGACGATGGCGCCGATGTGGAAGACGTCGTGGCGGGAGCTGGCGTCGCAGGTGCCGTCGTTTGGGCGAAGACGACGGTTGCGGAAGATAGAGCGAAGAGAGCGGCGGCGGTCGCACCTAGCAACTTGCTGGTCATGGGCATATCCTTTTGCCTGAAGGTCATTCATGTTCAAACCGCCGGCCCCATCACGAGGCCGGCGTTCTTCTTGAACGATGGCGATCGGCTTATCCGTCGCTTGGATCGCCAGAAACTTCCGGCGAGGACGCCTGTGCCGTCAGTAGATGACGACGCCGCGAACGCTCTTTCCCGAATGCATGAGTTCAAAACCCTTGTTGATGTCGTCGAGCGGCATGGTGTGGGTAATCATCGGATCGATCTCGATCTTGCCCTCCATGTACCAGTCGACGATCTTCGGAACGTCGGTGCGGCCACGCGCTCCGCCGAAGGCCGTCCCCATCCACGAGCGGCCCGTCACCAGCTGGAACGGACGCGTCGAGATCTCCTGACCGGCACCGGCAACGCCGATGACCACCGACTTGCCCCAGCCGCGATGGCTGGCTTCCAGCGCCTGGCGCATCACCTTGGTGTTGCCGGTGCAGTCGAAGGTATAGTCGGCACCGCCGATCTGGTCGGCCCCGCGCTTCGTCATGTTGACGAGATAAGGCACGATGTCGTCACCGACCTCCTTCGGATTGACGAAATGCGTCATGCCGAAGCGCTCGCCCCAGGCCTTCTTGTCATTGTTGAGATCGACACCGATGATCATGTCGGCACCGGCAAGCCTCAAGCCCTGGATGACATTGAGGCCGATGCCACCGAGACCGAAGACGATCGCCGTTGCGCCCATCTCCACCTTGGCGGTGTTGATGACCGCACCGATGCCTGTGGTCACGCCGCAGCCGATATAGCAGATCTTGTCGAAGGGGGCGTCGGGATTGACCTTGGCGACGGCAATCTCCGGCAGCACGGTATAATTGGCGAAGGTCGAGCAGCCCATATAGTGATGGATCTTGTCCTTGCCGATCGAGAAGCGCGAGGTGCCGTCCGGCATCAGACCCTGGCCCTGGGTGGAGCGGATCGCCGTGCACAGATTGGTCTTGCGGGAAAGGCACGATGGGCATTCGCGGCATTCGGGCGTGTAGAGCGGAATGACGTGATCGCCCTTCCTGACCGAGGTCACACCCGGACCGACATCGACGACGATGCC
>UBXG01000016.1:9406-347976 GCA_900469475.1 Hyphomicrobiales bacterium
ACCGCTGCTCTTACGTCCATCGAAAATTCCTCCAAAATCAATAGTCTATGATCGACATCTAATTCGACTTATCAGCCGGCTACCTTTGCCCATAAATCGAGTATTTCCTGCCGCATAAGCAGCGATTCTTCCCAGCGGTCGGTGGTATCTTCACCGTCCCTGCCGGTGATCGCATAAGGCTTGGGCCCGAGCTCGCAGGTGAAGGCGAGCGTTGCGTCCTCGTTGGCGCGCTTCTTCCAGCTTTTGAAGCCATATTCCCACCAGCCGAGGAAAAGGTCGACCCAGGGCCTGTGATGCGGGAAGGAAATCTCGATCTGGACCTGTTCGCGCGAGGCAACGCGGCCATGGAAAGCCCAGGAGCTATCCAGTATCCGATGGATGAGCGCATGGTTCTCGTCGGATACCGGCCAGGCAAATTCGCGCCCGACAAGGAAATGGGAGATATCCCCCAACAGCCGCAGATCCGGCAGCCGATCGAGGAGATCGAGCGTGAAGAATAGATCCGTCGTCATCCGGTCGCGATGCGTCTCGATCCAGACGTCGATGCTGGCTTCTTCCGCCAGCCGCTGCCAACCCTCCAGCAATGGAATACAGTCCTCCAGCCGACGTAGCCGCACGTCCGGCTGCAGACAGATATGATGAACATTGTATTCGGCCGCGATTTCCAGCACCGGCTTCAGATCGTCGACAGTCTTGGGAAAGCACTGACCTTCCGCCTGCAAGCCATGCTGCTTGAGCAGCCCTGCGACGCGGGAAACGACCTTGCGGTCGTACCAGTGGGTACTGATGCCATCGAAGCCCGCAGACGCGATCTTTTCGATGTTTTCTTCCAGAGAAAGCTCCGGATATTGCGCGCTGCGTCGCTCCATGGACCAGAGCGACTGGAATATGAGCAAGTTCTGCATGGTTCCTCCCCTGCCAGTGCGCTGCTCAGATCATGAATCCGAGATCTTCGCCAGCCGGCGCGATGATGGCTTTTGATCATCGGCGCGTTTCATTGCAAAGCGGATGTATTTGCGAGCCGGGCGCCGGTGTCGTGAGGGTTTTTCATCAAGACGCTCTGGATGCCAAATTGCCACCTTCCCTCCCCGATTGCGGCTCAGCAAAGTTCCAGTGCCGTGAGCAAATTTCATCAAATCAATGCTGTCGTTTCCAGCCGACGTCGCTGACACTGACCGCATAGTTCATCCACCGGGAGGCACATTATGGACGACACGCTCTATGGCACCCGCGACAAACGCGGCGATTGGAAACCCAACAAGCTTCTGCACTATCCGCCCGTCTTCATCTGGCCGGCCAAACCGATCGCTTTCCTGAAATGGTTCTTTGGATATCCCGGCTATCTGATGCCCTGGAATGCCGTCTATGCCGCCGTTGCAACGTTGCTGTGGCTCTACGCGACACCTTCCATGGAAACGATGAAGACACTGGCGCCGGGCTGGATCGCCTATCTCCTCCTACGCAATGCCGCGCTGGTTTTCCTGTTCTTCGGCGCCTTTCATCTCCGCCTCTACATGCAGAAGAAGCAGGGCACGCGCTTCAAATATAATATCAAATGGCCGTCGAAGGATAACTCGGCCTTCCTTTTCAAAAACCAGACCGTCGACAACGTGATCTGGACCTTTGCAAGCGCCGTACCCCTCTGGACGGCATTCGAAGTTCTGACGCTATGGGCCTTTGCGAACGGCATCATTCCCTATGTCGACTTTGCCGAGCACCCCATCTATTGCATCATCATCATGCTGTTGATCCCGGCATTCCGTGATCTGCACTTCTATCTCGTGCATCGCCTGATCCACTGGCCGCCGCTCTATCATGCGGTCCACAAGCTGCATCACAACAATGTCAATCCCGGCCCCTGGTCAGGCCTCGCCATGCATCCCGTCGAGCATCTTTTATATTTCTCGGGCGTTCTCATCCATTGGATCTTGCCCTCCAATCCCATTCACGCCCTGTTCCATCTGACGCACGCCGCTCTTGCGCCGGCGCCAGGCCATGCCGGCTTCGACAAGATCGTGATCGGCGAGGAAGCCGGGATCGATACCCACGCCTATGACCATTATCTCCACCACAAGTTCTTCGAATGCAATTATGCCGATGGCGTCATCCCGCTCGACCAGTGGTTCGGCACTTTCCATGACGGCTCGAAGGAGGCCGAGGACCGCATGAACAAGCGCTTTATGGAGCGCGCCAAGAAATATGCCGAAAAGCAGGCGCGCCGCTCCGGCACACCGAGCTAAAGCGGATCGAGGGCTCGGCTGGGCTGCTGGGACCGTCATCTCACGACCGGCGATGGCGGCAAATGCCGGAGCCTGCGGCCTCCTTCCGCAGGCTCCGGCTTAATTGTCTATCGATATGTGGATGTGAAGCCGACGTTTTCGGCCCTATAGCCTAGCCGCCCCAGCGACGTGTCTTCTCCATGCAGCTCTTCCATGATGAAAAATGATCACAATCGACGTGGAATGCGAGGGGTTATTTCGCGCATGCTGGGAACCACGCGGGAGGAAAAACGATGCGCGCTCAAAGCGTAATGTCGACCCGTTCCCAAGACTCGATAACGCCTTTCACGCCTTGGCGATTGCAATGAGGAGGAAGAAATGACGAACTGGGTTGATGCCTGTGCTGCCGACGAAATCGATCAGGAAGATGTTGTTCGTTTCGATCACGCCGGGCGAACCTTCGCGATCTACCGCAGCCCCGACGACGAGTATTTCGCCACAGATGGGCTGTGCACCCATGAGAAAATCCATCTGGCCGACGGGCTCGTGATGGACGACACCATCGAGTGTCCGAAGCACAATGGCCGCTTCAGCTACAAGACCGGAGAAGCACGGGGCGCGCCCGTCTGCATCAATCTGAAGACCTATCCGGTCAAAGTGGAAGGCGATCGCGTCATGATCGGGATCGGCGCATGAGCGGCGATGCGGGCATCATCATTGTCGGTGCCGGCGAATGTGGCGCACGCGCCGCATTGAGCCTGCGGGAGAACGGCTATCGGCGGGAGATCACCCTTATCGGCGATGAGGTTCATCTTCCCTACGAGCGACCGCCTCTTTCCAAGCAGGTCCTGCTCGATCACGCAGAGCCTCGGCTGCCTGCCGTTCTCAATGATGTCGCACTGGCTGAAAAGGCTATCCGGCATATCGGCGGCGTATCGGCTGACGCCATCGACGCAGCTGGAAAACGGCTCATCCTCTCGGATGATCGGGCCTTGTCTTACGACAAGTTACTGCTGACGACGGGGGCTGCACCCCGGCGGCTGGCGAACACGCCCGCCAGTTCCCGGATCCTCTATCTGCGGACGATGGACGATGCGATTGCGCTTCGCTCCCATATCCGGGCAAATATGCATGTAGTCGTGCTTGGCGGCGGCTTTATCGGGCTGGAGGTTGCCGCATCGGCGCGCAGCCGAGGCGCGAAGGTAACTGTCATCGAGTCTCAGGAACGTATTCTTAAGCGCGGCGTACCCGAGCTGATCGCGGAAACGATCACAGCCCTGCACCAGCGCAACGGCGTCACCGTAAAATGCGGCATGGCGGTTCTCGGGATCGAAGCGGATGAACGACATGTCGGCATTTCCCTTTCTGACGGAAAGGTGATCGCTGCCGATGTGCTTGTTGTCGGGATCGGCGCGCAGCCACGCACCGAACTTGCTGCAAAATCGGGCATTGCGATCGATAATGGCATTGCAGTCAACGAGCACCTGGAAACCTCGATCGCCGACATCTTTGCCGCCGGCGATTGCTGTTCGTTTCCGCATCCGCTCTACGGCGGACGTCGGCTGCGTCTTGAAGCCTGGCGCAATGCGCAGGATCAGGGCATTCTCGCGGCGGCCAATTTGATGGGTGCGGCTCGCTGCTATCAGGCCGTCCCCTATTTTTGGTCCGACCAGTTTGATCATACGCTACAAATCGCCGGCCTCGTCGACGAGGGGCGCACCGTCGTCAGGCGCGATCTGGATGACGGCGCCGTCATCCTGTTCCATCTCGACGCAGAACAAAGGCTGGTCGCTGCGAGCGGTGTGGGGCCTGGCAACAAGATCGCCAAGGATATCAAACTGAGCGAGATGCTGATTGCCAAGCGCATCATGCCGCCGATCGAAGCTTTAACGGATGGCGTAAACCTAAAATCGCTCTTGCCAAAGGCAGCGTAAGAGATTGCTGCCTGGTCAACTCATGAGCAGACACACAGTGCTTGCCGTTTCTAAGCGATAATCGCGCGGCTTCGCACCTCACCGCCATCAATCAAAGGTTGTTGTTAACGTTACAGCGAGAATCGTCTTTCCCCTAATGATGAAATGGAGGATGACCAAAAAAATTGAAACGCCAGCCGGTTGACTAAACCCAGGATGCCGGAGGCTAAAATCAACAAACTATTCCGGATGTTCGATGTTCAGGATTCTCTTCCTTACTGCTGCGATCGTTACCTGCTCAAACGCCCTTGCCGCTGACGACAAGACCGCAAATCCTTTCTCGAATTACCGAGCCAATGAAAAAAGAGAAAGACAAGAGAACTTGTTCCGATGCGCGGCTGCGTATGGCATCTGGATGAAGATAGCTGAGGAAAGAAACGACGCCGATAATGCTCAAAGATACAACGCTAGATTCGAGAAGCTATCTAAAGACGCCCAGAACTCATTTGAGGCCGTAGGCAAGGGCGAGGATGAGGCGGACAATCATCTTCAAAAACACGTCGACACCCTAGTCAAACTCGCCACGAGCGACGGGCACGTCCTCCCGGCCCTAAAGACGTTTTGCAACAAGGAATTGCCTTAATTCACGCAGCCAAAACCGGCTGCTTGCATAAAGTTGCCATAGGGATAGGGTCGATCCCTGAAAGCCCAAGGAAGTCGATCGTCTCGATCGCATTAGGACGATGAACGGTCGCCAGCAGGTTGACCGCGTCGACGCCGCGTCTCTCCGCCCACGCGGTCCAGACCGGTTCGGTTGACCTCAATCGAATTTTGGAGGGTTTCGTCCATGTCGAACAGGAAAGCGTCAAACGAGCAGCCATGGAAGAGCATCAGGATCGATCCTCGGCTTTCTGATGGGACGACAGGCGATCGAGAATGGCCTGCGCGGTATTGGCGTCCGTGACCAGCGCATTGATCATTCCCGATCGTGCCGCGCCGATAATGCCGCTTGCCTTGCCGGGAGTAGCGGCAACGGCGATGCAGAGCGGCACCTTGCGCAACTGTTGGGGAGAGGCTGCAATCATCCCTTCCTCTCCATCCCAGTGCAGGATTTCGCCCTCCTCGGTGACGTAGTGGCGCAGCACATCGCCGGCCGCGTGGCTCAGCGCCTTTTCGCCGGGTAACGCCGTTTCCGAGGGGTTTGCCGCATGTGTCAGTCCGACACCGACGATTGCCGCGTCCAGCCTGTCCCAGAGAGACGTCACCTGCTGGACCGTGGGATCTCCGAGAAATGCATCCCGGAGTTCGGTCGAGGAAATATAAGGCGCATGCAGGAAATGCGGCACGCCGCCCATCTGGACTGCCGCCTGGCGCACGAATTCATTGATCTGGAAGTGAGGCGCTGCATGCTGCATGCCGCCGTTCAGCGCGACCGTGACGATACCGGGCAATTGCGGCAGACCAGCCAATGTCACCTCGCGCACCGCCCGCCCCCAGCCGATGCCGAGCGTCGAACCCGAACGCAGGCCTGCCTGTTGCAGAAGCGAGCCGACAGGCGCGGCAAGCGCGCTCAGCACGTTTGATGACGGCGTATCGATCACTGCAGCGGTGCGCAGCTTCAGGCCGTCGATCAGCGCAGCACTTAGATCCTCGGCAGGTGAGAGATCGATGACTTCGATCCGGACGATTCCGACTGCCCGGGCTCGCTGCAGCAACCGCGAAACAGTCGCCGTCGACAGGCCAAGCTTCCTGGCAATATCCACCTGCGCCATATCGGATTGGTAGTGCAATTTGGCGACCGTGTGCAGCAACGCGCGATTTGCCGCAGCCTCCTGCGATTGAGATGAATTCAGGTTGAAATTCCTTTCTGCAATGTGTTACATGTATGGCACTTGAGGAGTTATCGCTTAAAAAGCCCGGTTTCGCAACGTTTATACCGCGCATGAGAGTCCTCAATTTCAAGAGCATTGCCCTCTTCGAGGAGTGGGGAAGGCGTGCTCGTATGGGTGCCGTTTCGCAACGGTTGGAGGAAGGATCACATGACGAAATTGACGACAGCGGAGATGCGCGGCTACCAGCAGATTTGCGGCAGCGACGGTGCCATGATGGTGATTGCCTGCGACCAGCGCGGCGGCATGCGCAGCCTTCTGGCTAAGGACCCGGCCGAGCAGGCGGCGATCTCCGACAAGGTGCTGGGGGATACGAAAGCTGATATCGCTCGCTTCCTGGCAAGCAAGGCGTCCTGTGTTCTCGTCGATCCCATCTGCGCCGTGCCGGCGCTGGTCGATGACCGTGTCCTTCAGCGAGATACAGCACTGCTGATCGGCCTCGATGCTTCCGGCTGGGATACATCGCCGGAAGGCTATCATCTGTCGAAGCTGGTTCCAGGCATTTCCGCGCGCCGCGTGCGCCAGTTGGGGGCAACCGGCGGCAAAATCATGGTCTATCTGCGCTCGGATCGGGATGCGGCGAATGCCCATAATATCCAGATCCTGAAACAGTGCATCGAAGACTTCGCACATGAGGATCTTCTGCTGGTCGTTGAATTCCTGACCTACAGGTTCGAAGACGAGGATGAGGCCGACTACAAGGCGAAGCTGTCGTCTCTGATCGTCGGCGGCAGCAAGATCTGCCTCGATCTCGGCGCGAAAGTCTTGAAAATCCCTTATCCGGGCTCGTCGGAAGCGTGTGCCGAAGTCACGCGTCTTTCAGGCGACGTGCCGTGGGCGGTGCTGTCGGCCGGCGTCGACCATGCGACCTTCCTTGCCCAGGTTGAGGATGCCATGCGCAACGGCGCTTCGGGTGTCATCGCCGGCCGCTCGCTCTGGAAAGACTGCATCTCGCTCGATCGTTCGGTAACGAAGGATCGGCTGGAGACGGTCGCGGTGCCGAGGCTTCGCGAAATCCAGGCCGTCATCGCGACGCACTTCAAGGGCACTGGCTCGCACGGCGCTGATCAAAGGCAGCGCGCCCATGGCTGACATCGCCATCGGCGTCGATATTGGCGGCACGAATATTCGTGCCACCCTCGTCTCCGTTCAGGGCGAGATCCTTGCCAAGCTGTCGGAAAGAACCCCGACCGATCCGCTGTTGGCATTGGAGCGCGTCATCGCGATGGCGCGCGCGCTCGACACTCCTGAAGCTCTGGGGATCGGCGTCGGCATACCAGGGCGTGTCGATGTCGACAGTCGCGAAATCCTGTCTGGCGGCATTCTTAATCTCTCTGGCCTCGATTTCGCACGGCGGATTGAGGCGGCACTTGGAAAGCCTGTCGCCATCGAGAATGATTGCAGCATGGCACTCATCGCCGAAATGCGGATCGGCGGCGCCAAGGGCTATCAAAATGTTGCGATGCTGACGATCGGAACGGGCATTGGCGGCGCGGTCGCCCATGCCGGGCGCATCTATCACGGACACAAGGCGGCCGGACAACTCGGCCATATTTGTGTATCGCAGGATGGCCCGCCCTGCCCCTGCGGCAGGCGCGGCTGTGTCGAAACCTTCAGTTCTGGAACCGCTTTGCGCCGACACATCGCTGAAGCGGGATTGTCGGTCGTAACAATCAAGGAGGTGTTCGACATGGCTGCCGAGGGAGATGATGCGGCGGTGCGCGTCTTGCGCCAATGGGCAGTCCCTTTACGAGCGGCACTCGATAATATCGCGGCGACGATGGATCCCGAAGTCATCCTGCTTGGCGGCGGGCTCGGCTGCGACGCGGCGCGTGCGCTTGCAGATCTGCCGGCGGCAGCGCCTTGGTTCTGCCCCGCAATATTGCCGGCCAAACTCGCCGATGACGCCGGCGTCATCGGCGCGGGCCTGTCGATTTTCACTGCCGATGCGCCGTCACGGGAAAAGCGTGTCATCCTGGTCAACGGCGTGCCGGCTTCCGGTAAAAGCCGCCTTGCCAAGGCTTTGTCCGATCGAACCGGTTGGCCGGTCCTGTCCCTCGATGGCATCAAGAATCCGTTCCTGCAGCATATCGGACCAGTCGATCGCGACTTCAACCGGACTTTGGGAAAGGCGAGCTACCAGGCGATCTGGTCCATTATCGCGGATGCTCCGGCCGGCTCGACCTTCATCATCGACGCCTGGTTCGGTTTTCAGCCGAAAGCGCAGCTCGAAAACTATATCGAGGCTGCGAGAGTCGGGGATGTCGCGGAGCTGTGGTGCAAGGTGCCTGGAGCGGTCGCGGGCGAGCGTTATGCCAGCCGACTGAAGGAGCGGTTGCCTGGGCATCCGGGCGCCGAATATGTGCCGGAATTGATAACGCTGGCGGATCGGGCCGAGCCTATGGGCTGCGGCGCAGTCATGACCGTCGACCAGACCAAAGAACCGGACATGGAGGTAATTCTCGCTTGGGTTTGGCAGGTATTCAACCGCCAATAATATCGGTCGCCGTCCGAATGGTCGGAACAAATTCGCAATAGTGCCGAGCGCCGTGCGACGCTATGTCTTCGGCGGATTGCGATATTGCGATTGTAGTCGAATTGCTCAATTATATCAATTGGATATAAGAAATTCTTTGCAGAAAAAAATTACTTGACGTGCCGCAGTAACCCACTGATTATCGCGTTGCCGGACAGGGGAGGTTCGGTTTCAAGAGGAGGAAAATCATGGAGCGCCGCTCATTTCTGAAGGCTTCGGCCGTGGCATCGCTCGCGACCGGTGTTGCCGCTATTGCCGGCACCACACAGGCTGCAGATAAGAAATTTACGATTGCCCTTATTCCGGGGCTGACGACCGATGCCTTTTACATCACCATGCGCAAAGGCGCCGAGGCAGCGGCCAAGGCCGTCGGTGCGACGCTGGTGTTCCAGGGCGGCCCCGATTTCAACCCGGTAACGCAAGTTCCGGTTCTTGATGCGGTGATCGCCAAGAAGCCCGATGCGATCCTCATCGCACCGACCGACAAGGATCAGCTGATCCAGCCGCTGAAAAAGGCAAATGATGCCGGCATCCCGATCATCACTGTCGATACATTCATCGGCACCGGCGTCTACCAGACCGGCAAGGGCGATGCCGATTTTCCGCTGGCTTACATCGCTTCCGACAACCTGCTCGGCGGTGCGATTGCCGCGCGCGCACTGGCAAAGGCTGTCGGAGAAAAGGGCAAGGTTTACGTTTCCAACGTCAAGCCCGGCATCTCGACCACCGATCAGCGCGAGCAGGGCTTCAAGGAGGAGATGAAGAAGTATCCGAACATCACTGTTCTGGAGACGCAATATAACGACGACGACGCCAACAAGGCGGCATCGCAGCTACAGGCGGTTTTTGCCCGCAACTCCGATCTCGACGGCGTTTTCGGAGCCAATCTGTTCTCCGCTCTCGGTGCCGCCAACGGCGTGCAGCAGGCCGGCCAGACCGGGAAGATCCGCGTGGTTGCCTTCGATGCGCCGACATCGATCGTCGACAATATCAACTCCGGTCTCGTCGATCTGGCGATCGCACAGCACCCGGCGGAAATCGGCTATTTCGGCGTGATGGCAGCCTATGCGCACCTGACCGGCAATTCGATCCCGACGGCGATCGGCACCGGCTTCACGGTCATCGATAAATCGAACGTGACGGATAAGAACGTCGCGAAGTTCATCTACTCCGATTGATACGGAGATAGTCTGTGCCTCGCCGATGGGCGAGGCACATCATCCAACGATGATAGAGCGAACGGCGCCGTGATCTTCGCGCCTTCAACGCTTCAGTTTGGACCAGTCCATGACAATCGACAATGCAGAGGTCCGCAAGGCGGATCAGCACGTGGCGCCGCAGGCGGACCATGGCGACCAAGCAAAAACCATTCTAAACCGCATCGCGCAATTGCGTGCATGGCTCTTTCTTGCCGCACTTATCGTGAGTTTCGAGATCTGGGCGCGGATCGATTTTGGTGGCACGTTCGTTGGCTCAAGCTTCAACTGGCAGTCCGTCGCGATCTTCGCGGTGGCGCCGCTGCTGCTGGCGATCGGGCAGACCTTCGTCATCATTTCCGGCGGCATCGATCTGTCGACCGGCTTCATCATGGGCCTTGCGGCCGTCGTCGCTGCACATATTGCCAATATTGCCGGGCTCTACATGCCGCTGCCGGTCGCGATGGTATTCGGCATTCTCGTTGCCATGCTGGCTGCCGCGGTGCCTGGCTTCATCAACGGTCTCTTGATCTCCCGTCTCAAGGTTCCGCCATTCATCGGCACGCTTGGCATGTTCGGCGTCGCCCGCGGCACGGCCTTCCTGATTGCCGGCGGCACCACCGTGCCGGTCAAGAATTCCTATTTCGCCGAGCTCGGCAACGGCCGGTTCTACGGTATCCCCTATCTGGTCATCGTCACGCTCGTCTTCGTGATTATCATGCATTACCTCTTGAGCCAGACACGCTTCGGCCAACATAACTACGCCATAGGCGCCAATGCCCAGGCCGCCCGCCGCGCGGGCATCGACATCAAGTCCCATCTCTTGCGGCTCTATATTCTATCGGCCGTCTGCGCCGGCTTGGGCGGCGCGCTCTATGCAGCCCGTTTTACCGCAGGCGCGGCCCAAGCCGGCGAGCCGCTGTTGCTTGATAGCGTGGCTGCCGTCGTCATCGGCGGTGCCAGCCTGTTTGGCGGCTCCGGCACGATCATCGGCACCGTTGCCGGCGCTCTCGTTATCGCTGTCATCCAATACGGTCTCGTGTTCATGAACGTGGAACCGTTCTGGCAGTTCATCGCGGTCGGCATCGTCATCATCATTTCGGTGCTCATCGACCAGGCGCAGCGCCGGTTCAGCGGAGCAAAACAGGATGAATAGTGCAACTCCCCTCCTCGAGGTCCGCAATCTCTCGCGTTATTTCGGTGCGGTGCGTGCCCTCGACAATTGCTCCATGGTCGTCCGGCCCGGTGAAGTCGTAGCACTTGCGGGTGATAATGGTGCGGGCAAGACGACGATGATCAAGGCGATCTCCGGCGTCTATCCACCGACCGCGGGCGAAATCCTGATCGAAGGCAAGCCTGTCACCTTCTCCTCGCCGCAGGATGCGCGGGAGAAAGGCATAGAGACGATTTACCAGGATCTGGCGCTTGCCGACAATCTGACGATCGGCTCCAACATCTTCCTCGGGCGCGAACCGATGAAGAAGCTTTTCGGCTTCCTGCCGGTGCTCGACCGGAAGGCAATGGCCGAAGCAGCGCGCAAGACGATGGCGGAGCTGGATTTCCATGTGAAGCGGCTCGATGCGCCGGTCAGCAACTTCTCCGGCGGCCAGCGTCAGGCGGTCGCGATCGGGCGTGCGGTTTATTGGAATGCCCGCATTCTGGTCATGGACGAGCCGACCGCTGCGCTCGGCGTGCCCGAACAGCGCAAGGTCGTGGCCCTCATCAAATCGCTGAAGGCACAGGGACGCGGTGTTATCTTCATCTCGCACAATCTGCAGGACATCTTCGCGGTCTCCGACCGCATCGTCGTCCTGCGGCGCGGGATTGTGGCAGGCGAGCGCAACATCGCCGACACCAATCACGAGGAAGTCGTCAAGCTCATGATCGGCGGCTGATTCCTCACCCGCTACAACTTTTTAACAAGGGCGATCGCGATAGGTGTCATCGCGATCGCATTGTTTGTTTGCTTCAAGATATCGGATGACCATCTGGTGCTGATTGAGCTTTTCTCAGCATCGCTTATTGCCGCACAATGAGATAGCGGTGTTCTTCAATCGATATGACCGTGGCTGGTCACGTGCCGTGCTATGGGAGATATCGATCTATTCCAGCGACTCCAGTGTCGCCTGGAAGAGCATTTATCCAGAGATCGCGGAAAGCCGAGCGCACGTCTTTGAGGCAAGCAGGAATGAGCAAAGCAGACAATATCGTGTCCTTTATCGATGCGCCTCCGACAGTGAGCGATATCGCCGCAATCGCACGGCGCAACGCCACAATAGTGATTTCGCCAAACGTCAAAGACAGAATCAACGCTGCGCGCGCCGTGGTTGAACGCTACCTGGCGGCCGACCAGCCAGTTTATGGTTTGACGACAGCGTTAGGCGCGGGCGTCGATACTCGCCTTGCCACGGACGACCTGATCGCCTTTCAGTTACGTGTACCACAAGCCCGCGCAGTCGGAGTTGGGCCTGCCCTTCCCCGCGAAGCCGTCAGGGCGATGATGGCGGCTCGCATCGCCGGCATGGCGGCCGGCGGCTCCGGCGTGTCGCTACCGGTTTTCGTCGGCCTCGTTGAGGCACTTAATGCCGGCTTTCATCCGGTCGTGCCATCGCTCGGTTCGATCGGCGCTGCCGATCTCGCGCCTTTGGCGCACATGGCACGAGCCTTGTTGGGCGATGGCGAGGCCGAAGTGGATGGCACCGTCATGCAGGCATTAGACGCTCTCTTGGAGGCCGACCTGAAGCCTCTGCCGATCGCTCCGAAGGATGGTCATGTCCTCGTGGTCGCCAATAGCCTGTCGGTTGGCAAGGCCTGCCTCTGCATCGAGGATATCGAACGGCTGTTCGATTGGTCGCTTGCTGCCGTCGCGCTGAACTTCGAGGCATTCCGGGCCAACGTCTCGGCTTTCGATGACCGGGCACTAGCAGCAAGACCGGCCTTCGGCCAGTGCGAGGCGGCGGCGAGACTTCGCGAGCTGCTTTCCGGAAGTTCTCTTTTTATTGATGGTGCCGCCCGGCGCTTGCAGGATCCTTTGAGCTATCGCTGCGTCCCGCAGGTGTGGGGCGCCCTACTTCATGCGATCGGCGAAGCCCGCGCGGCAACCGAGATCGAACTTGCGAGTTCCGGCGACAATCCCGTCGTACTGGCCGACGAAGGGCTTATTTTGTCGCATGGAAATTTCGACATGACGGCCTTCGTTCTCGCATGGGAGCGGCTCGGCCAGGCAATCGCCCATTGTGCGGCGGCTACCGCCTATAGAACGATGAAAATCATGTCTCCGGGCATGTCGGCGCTACCACGCTTCCTGACCCCGCGCGGGCAGAGCAGAACGGGTTTTGCCACCGCGCAGAAAACGGTCTCGGCGCTTGAAGCCGCGATACGCCATCTGGCCAATCCCGTGTCGCTCACGCCGATCCCGGTCGCCGATGGTGTCGAAGATCAGGCGTCGATGGCGCCGAGCGTCCTGAGCAAGATCGAAGCGATGATCGAGCGAATGCGTTATCTCGTGGCGATCGAGCTTGTCGCGTCCGCCCAAGCCGTTGAGCTGCGCGGTGTGGCGGGCGAGCTCGGCAGCGGGACGCTGGACGCCTATCGACAGGTGCGCCAGCTGGTGGCGCCGCTCGAGGAAGACCGTGCGCAAGGCCCTGATTTTCAAAGAGTCTCGGAATTTATCGCAGAGACCGCGGCGAAAGCCGGTGACATGCCTGGAGAACGGTAATGCAGGAAATCTGGATCGACTATCTCAATGCCATCGACGCCAAGGCGCTGGCGCTTTCCAACGACGAAATCCTCGACGCCGTGACCAAGGCGCTCGATGCACAGGGGCGCGGCGAAACCGTCATCGAGCCTCGCGTTCATCTCGTCCCCGAGAGTTCCGACAAGGGTCATTTCAACGTGCTGCGCGGTTATGTGAAGCCTCTCGACTATGCCGGCGTCAAGGTCGTCGGCGATTTCGTCGACAACTACAAGCAGGGCTTGCCCTCGGAACTGGCGGTTCTCAATCTCTTCGATCCGCGCACCGGTGTACCGAAGGCGATCATCGATGCGACTGCCATCACCGACATGCGCACCGGTGCCGTCACCGCTATCGGCGCGCGCCATCTCGCCCGCAAGGATAGCAAGATCCTCGGCCATATCGGCGCACGCGGCACTTCCTACTGGAACGTGCGATTGCTCGACCACATCTTCGATTTCGACGAAATCCGCGTGCATTCGCGCCGTCCGGAAAGCCGCGACGCCTTCGCCGCACGGCTGGAAAAGGATCTCGGCAAGAGAATCATCGTGACGGACAATTGGGAGGATTGCCTGAAGGGCGCCGATATCATGATCGAGGCAAGCCGGCTGCCGGAGCCGACGCCACTCTTCAAGACCGCCTGGGTCAAGAAGGGCGCTTTTGTCGTGCCTTACGGCACCATGAGCGCGCTCGAATTCGACCTGACCGACATCATGGACAAGGTCGTCGTCGATGACTGGGGGCAATGCGGACCGGGGCGTCCCTTCGGTGCCCTTCGCCGCCATGTCGACGAGGGCAAGGTGACGGCCGAGACGCTGCATGCTGAAATCGGCCAGATCGTCTGCGGCGCCAAGCCGGGCCGAGAAAGCGATGACGAGACCATCCTCTTCTGGCATCGCGGCCTGAGCACCACCGACGTCGCGCTCGGCGCAGCAATGGTCGAAAAGGCAAAGCGCATGAATATCGGCCAACGACTTCGGTTTGCGTGACGCGCTATGACGACTTCGAGTGCTATCGCCTGCTCGCGAATGTATAATCTCAGCCCCAGAATATCTACTCTCTGGGATCAGCTCTTTCATTGGCTTGCCGACCGATCGGGCGTCGAACTCGAAGTCATTGCCCATGCCGCTCCGGCACCTTTGTCCGAGCTTTGGGCACGTCCGGACATGGGCGCCGTTTTCATGTGCGGCTTTCCCTTCTCCCAGCTATCGCCGGCGGAGCGCCCGCAACCATTGGCAGCGCCTGTTTCGCTGGCCGACTGGGCAAACGGGCAGCCAGTCTATACGAGCCACATCGTCGCCGCGCGCGATAAACAGCTTACGGAAGCGGATCTTGCAACCGCCCGCTGGGGCTGGACGGTGCGGGACTCGCAGTCCGGCTATAATGCCCCGCGTGAATTCTTTGCCATGCTTGCGAATAGGCCTTCAGCAGCTCAAACCGTCGGCTCGCTCCTCAATCCGCGTGGCGTAGTCGACGCCATTCGTTCAGACACCATAGATGTCGGCGCCATCGACGCCTACGCGTTTCAGCTGATGGCAATGCACGAGCCGGACATGATCGCGCCACTGCGCATTGTTGCTACGACAAAACCGGCCCCCTTCCCTTTGCTGGTGGCCGCGCGGCAGCAGTCGGCGGATATCGTCGATGCGTTACGCGCCGCTCTTCTCGGCGCGCACCAGGATACGGAGGGGAGCGATATCCTCGCATCGCTTGGCCTTAGCGCCTTTGCCAAACCGGATGTTGCCGCCTATGACCAGCTTCCCATACGAGCGCGGGCGATCGATGCGGCTCTCGGAGCGTGGTGACGCTCGAACGCGCACAATAGCCGAGCCTATTGTGCGCTGGCGGTCTGTTTCAACAATTGCTCCGCCGCGAAGCTCAGGCATTCTTCGAAGGCCGTCAGATCGAGAAAGAGCTGCTCCGGCGCGACCTGGCGCGTGACGATGACACCGCCGCGTGCCGTAATGCCGCCGTCGAGCATCAGATTGTCAGCCATGTCGAAGTTTTCCAGCGCCATTCCGTCGGGACCACGGTGGCGTCCGTCTTCACCGAGAAGTACCTCGCCGCCATAGAGCCTGCTCACGCGCTCGAAGTGATTATCGAGGCAGTTGGAAAAAGCGAATGCCGGGCAGCCGCGGGCGCACATGAAGCCTAGTTCGAAGGCTGTGCCGATATCGGCCGCTATGCCACGAAACGGCGTGAGATTGGCGATGATGAGGTCGGCGCTCGTCATCAGCTTTTCATTGATGGCGCTGATGGCAAGGCCACGCTGGCGACGTGTCTCGGTTTCCGGCACCACCAAATCACCCGGTGAAACGGGCGTGAAGCCGTAGCTGCGTGCCATTGCGATCTTGCGATCGAGGATTTCCCTTGCGTTCGGAAGGAAAACTTCCGGCCCTGCCAGATATGCTCTCAATGCTTTGCCTCTTTGACCGAATATTGCAACGCGGGAGTCGCGGAACCATATGAAGCCTATGGCCGATTCAGGGCTGTTCTGCCATACCCGGCACATAATTTACGAAGTCGCGAATTAAAAGTGATTGCCGTTCCAGGTCACTGGCGAGACGCGTATAGTTCTATTCGGATCGAATAGCGCTCACGATCCAGGACGGATGACGGAACCTGTGGGGTATAGAAAATGCAATCTTCCATTGAGGCCGTTGCCGCCTCGACCCAGGACGACCAGGGCAACTGGCCGACAAAACAAAGCAAGATCCTCGATTGGCTTATGAATGATGTCCGCGACCAGCGGTTCATCGACAATATCCTCGTGGAACTTTGTGAGAAAATGCAGGCAATCGGAGTTCCGGTCGCAAGAGCGACGATGCACTTCCGAACGCTGCATCCGCAATGGCTAGGGGCGAGAATTCTTTGGCGCACCGGCATGAAGGAGGCCGATATTGCGACCTTCAGCTATGGGGTCGAGAATACGCCTCAATTTCTGGCAAGCCCCATCAATGAGATATTCAACGGCGCGACCGAAGTCCGGAAAAATCTTGAGGTCTGCGAGAAGGCGGAACTGAACTATCCGCTTTATAAGGAAATGTATGCGGAAGGACTGACCGACTATATCGCCTGGCCAATTTATCACACGCTCGGCAAGCGCCACATCGTGACCTTTGCCTCGGACGCGCCTGGCGGCTTCACCGATGAGCATATCACCTTCCTGAAAGACCTGCTGCCCGCGTTGACGATGGTGACCGAAATCCGTTTGAAGAACATCATGGCCCGCACGCTGCTGCGGACCTATGTCGGGCCGCATGCCAGCGAGAAGATCCTGGCCGGCGCCACGACGCGCGGCAGCGGCACCACCGTCGGGGCCGCAATCCTCATCTGCGACCTGCGTGATTTCACCACCATCTCGGACATGTGGCCGCGCGACGATGTCATCGAATTGCTGAACAGTTATTTCGACGCGATGGTCGAACCCATCGAAAAACACGGCGGTGAGATCCTCAAATTCATGGGCGACGGACTGTTGGCCATTTTCCCGTTGAGTGATCCGAATGCCTGCCACAATCTTCTCGTTGCCATCACCGAGGCGCAGGCGGCCGTTGCAACGCTCAATGAGGAAAACCGCGCGCAGGGACGCGAAGTGCTGCGCTATGGCGTCGGGGTGCATGTCGGCGACGTGATGTATGGTAACATTGGCTCGCGGACGCGCCTTGACTTCACGGTCATCGGCCCGGCTGTCAATATCGCCTCACGGCTTGAATCGCTAACAAAAGAGGTAAAGCGGCCTGTGCTTCTTTCCAAGGCTTTTGTCGACATGGCTGGTTGCCGACGCGATATGGAAAGCCTTGGCTCCTTTCCTCTAAAAGGTCTCGGTGAACCCGTCGACGTCTTTGCTTTCGCCGCAAAAGACAAACTGCCGCAGAAAGCGGAGCCAACCGCCGGGTGAAGATTGGGTCCGACGGGGCGTAAATTCGGTACGGCGCGATTCAGTCGGTAGTAAAACGTGAAATGGCAAAGGGGTGTCCCGGTATATAGATCTTCCTATATTGTGAGGTGGATCATGACGGTAGCTGCCTTAATTTTGGGATCGTTCTGCGCGTACGAACATTAACTAAGGGTTGATTCTATCGGCTCGACCACGAGGGTGCCAGTCACCCATAATACTCTGACAAGGAGAAAACAGATGAGAAAAATCCTGACCCTGGCGTTTTCAGCGGCATCGTTGATCGTTGCGGGCACCGCTGCGGCACGTGCAGCCGACATGCCGGCGACCTATAGCGAGGAGCCCGATGAGCGCAATGGCGTAAAGATCGGCTATCTCGAGTGCGATATCGGCGGCGGCGTTGGTTATGTGCTCGGTTCGGCCAAGGAAATGGATTGCACTTTCCATTCGACGGTCGGGCGCGCTCGCGTTGATCACTATACCGGCGCGATCAGAAAGATGGGTGTCGACCTCGGGTTTACGACCCGCAGCCGGCTTGTCTGGCTAGTTTTCGCGCCGACAGCCGGCTATCATCGTGGTTCTCTGGGCGGCCTTTACCAGGGCGCTACCGTTGAAGCCACTGTCGGTGCCGGCGTCGGCACGAATATTCTCGTTGGCGGCACCTCCGGCTCCATCCAGCTGCAGACCGTGAGCGTTACGGGTCAGCTCGGCTTGAATGTTGCGGCTACCGGTACATCGGTGACGCTGACGTCGGCCGATTGAGTATTCGGTTAAAGTCCTGACCAATATGATATGGCCGCTCCTGCCTGGCGCTGGAGCGGCCTTTTCCGTCGTGGCGGCGACAGCCAGCTTTGCACACCAGCGTCTTCAGCGCGAAATCGGTTTATCCATGCACCCTCGCAGCGCTATAGCTATGTAAACCCTAGCGATTCTTCGGAGCCAGAATCATGACCGATACCGTCACCGATCGTTTTCTTCGTTATGTTGTTGTCGATACGCAATCGGACCCGTCTTCGGTTACGCAGCCTTCCACTGCGAAGCAGAAGAATCTCGGGCGCATGCTGGTTGAGGAATTGCTGGCGATCGGGCTTGCCGATGCCCATCTGGACGAACACGGCTATGTCTATGCCACCATTCCATCGAATGTCGACAAGCCGGTCCCCGTCATCTGCTTCTGCTCGCATATGGACACAGCGCCCGATTTCGCCGGAACGAACGTCAAGCCGCAAATCCTGCGGAACTACGCCGGCGGCGATATTCGCCTTAGCGCCGATGCGCAGCAGGTCATTCGGGTTGACGAACACCCTGCCCTGCAAGATCAGATCGGCAACGACATCATCACGTCGGATGGCACGACACTCCTTGGCGCCGACGACAAGGCCGGTCTCGCCGAAATTGTCGCAGCCGCCCAATATCTCGTCGACAATCCCGATATCCGCCACGGCACCATCAAGCTGCTGTTCACGACGGACGAAGAGATCGGGCGTGGGGTCGACAAGGTCGATCTGAAGAAGTTGGGAGCACAATTTGCCTATACGGTCGATGGCGAAACGGCGGGTCATATAGAAGACGAGACTTTCTCCGCCGATAGCGTCGAGATCGTCATCCAGGGCGTCGCCATTCATCCGGGCTTCGCCAAAGGCAAAATGGAAAACGCCATCAAGATAGCCGGCGCGATCATCGACAGGCTGCCGAAGGACATGGCGCCGGAAACGACGGAGGGACGCGACGGCTTTATCCATCCCACCGGAATCAGTGGCTTGATGGAAAAGGCTTCGCTCGGTTTCATCATCCGCGATTTCGAGGAAGCCGGCCTTGCTGACAAGGAGGCTATGCTGGAAGCGATCGTCAAGGACGTCATGGCCGCCTATCCCGGCTCCTCGCATAAGTTTACCGTCAGACATCAGTACCGCAACATGAAGGTGATCCTCGATCGCCATCCGGAAATCGTTGAAAACGCTGTCGAGGCTATCCGTCGTGCCGGCATGGCACCGGTGCGAGGCAGTATTCGCGGCGGCACGGATGGCTCCAGGCTCTCTTTCATGGGCCTGCCTTGCGCCAATATCTTTGCCGGCGGTCATGCCTTTCATTCACCACTGGAATGGGTGAGCCGACAGGACATGGAAAAGGCCGTCAAGACGCTCGTGGAGTTGGCGAAGGTCTGGGAAGAACGTTCCTGAATTCTTGCCAGAATAGGCCTTGCTTCCTCCATGGAAACCAGCAACTCCGTCGTGAAATAGCGCATTTTCTCCTGCACGAAATTTAATCTCGTTGTCATTATGCAAGTCATCCGTGAATTTTTATATTGAAGCATTGCTAAATTAGATTATTCTGTACTTTAGTCTTGGGAGGAAAGGAGAATAGGTAAGCCCCTTTATTCCAACTCTACGGTGCGCGCGCTCCGGCAATCAGAAACAGACTGTCACAAAGTCTAAGCTGAAACGGAGTTTAGTCATGAGAATACAATCTTCACGGATGGCAATTGCTGCATCCGCACTTCTTTTATTGGCCTCGACGAGCTATGCGGAACCCGGTGGCGGGACGGATCACGGCGGCAGCCAGCCCGGAAGCGGCGGACTGGGCGCTGGCGTCGGCGTATCGGTCGGAGGCATCAATGCCGGCTTAGGTGCCGGGCTGGGTTCAAATGGGCTTGGTGCCGGCCTCGGCGCTTCCATAGGCGGAAAGAACGGCGTCAATGCGGGCGCGGGTACTTCGGTATCCGGAACAAGCGGCGTTAACGCAGGTGTCGGGGCTTCCGTTGGTGGCTCCAATGGCATCAATGCCGGAGCGGGAGCTTCCGTATCCGGAACGAGCGGCATTAATGCCGGTGCTGGCGCCTCCGTTGGCGGCTCAAGTGGCGTTAATGCCGGATTGGGAGCGTCGGTTAACGGTTCCGGGGTCAATGCTGGCCTTGGCGCTTCGGTTGGCGGTTCGGGCGGCATTAATGCCGGTGGGGGCGTTTCCCTCGGAGGATCCGGAGCGGGTGTCGGCGTTGGTGTCGGCATTGGCGGATCCGGAGGCACAGGTTCCGGCGGCAGTGGCACCGGCAGCGGGTCCGGAGGCAAGGGCTCGGGCGGCATTGGCACGACAATCGGCGGCCTGGGCGGTACGGGCGGTACAGGACTTGGGTCGGGACGTTCCGGCACAGGATCGAGCACCCGCACACTCGCCGCCTTCCGTACCATGTCGAGTGCCGAGCAGAAACGTATGCTGATTGCCTGTCGTCAGGTGACGGCATCCGGCAATTTCGATGCAGGCCTTGTCAGCCTTTGCCGGCTGCTGCGCAGCACAGCTAGCGCCGGTGGCCTGTAGGTGGCCGGCGTCAAGGGGGCTTGATGTCCCTCTTTCGCTTCGGTTCCAAGGTCCGCGCCCCGGCTGCTATATCGCCAATGGGCGCGGACGCCTGTCCAGCCTACCAATCCGCGCGGGCCACATTGTCGATCACCTGCCGGCTGCGGCGCAGCATCATGCCTGGCGCATCCACCGCTTTGCTCAAAAGGCTTCGTGCGTCTGCAAGGGGATGAAATCCGGCCCTTTCTTCCATCACGGGAGACGGAGCATCGTCTGCAACAGGCAGAGCAGCCTCTGCATAGTCCGGATTGTTTGTTATCAGCGGATCCCGCGTTTCACATTGCGGCATGCAGCGGTCAAAATGCTCCACCTCCGCGGATGACGCGACCTTCGTATTCCCCGCATCGGCGCGAACAACACGCTTTGCCGGCGCGCTGCTCTTGATCATGGCTGCAAGCGGCGAAGGCTGCGGAATTGGCACCGACACCAGCGATCTTGCAGGGCTTGTGTCGACTGCCAACTGTAATCTGTTCAATGCGAATTGTTGTGCGGATGCCGCGCCATTGATCGCGATGCGGCCACCCTCGTCGATGAGCCGGATCGAGCGGTCGGCAGGGCCGGTTTGGACGATCAGATAGAGGGCGCCGACAACAGTGCCGCAAACCGCGAGCCCGCAACCCAGCCTGCGAGTCGTTTCGCTTTGACCATTCCACCACTTCACGGGCTGCATATCCATCGACCGCTCCTTTGGGAAAATCTCGAACAGCCATTCTCATGAAAACTGTGGCGCGGCTTTTACCGAAACGTGGCCAATTGCAGGCTTTTCGCAAAGAAATGTTGATGAATGCGTTTCGCACATCGGGTCGTGGCTAACACGGCCGATCAGATCGGAGCGTTGCCACTGAAAGACAATATTAACCATGTTTCTCAAAAGTCTCGCTCATCCATAAGTATTAACTAAATAAATTGAAGTTCTACTTTGGAGGTATTCTGTCGAGACTATCGCCGCCGCCGCCGCGGTTCCGACCTGCATTGCCAGCGAATCATATATGTGCTTATTTTATTATATTCTGATATTTTTGGGGCTTATGCGAAGGGGAATGTGAATGCTGAGAATGCTCCGCGGCGCCAGCCTTATCGGTATCGCAATGACCGTAGCAGCGCCATCCGCAATTGCCGCCACCACAAGCGCCAACATGACGGTTACCATTACTATCCAGGCGCAATGCACGATCCAGAGTGCCAATAATCTCAACTTCGGCACCAACGGCGTCATCACCAGCAATATCGATCAAGCAACCACCATCGGTGTGCAATGCACATCCGGGCAGACCTATAATGTCGGCCTGAGCGCCGGCGCTGGAGCTGGCGCGACAACGGCCGTCCGTGTCATGACAGGACCAGCAAGTGCGACGATCAATTATGCGATCTATACCGACTCCAATCGAACGCAGACCTGGGGCACGACCATAGGGACGGACACCGTCTCGGGGACAGGAAACGGCGCGGTCCAGAACATAAATGTCTATGGCCGAGTACCTCCGCAAACCACACCGGCTGCGGGCGTCTACACAGATATCGTAGCGGTTACCGTCACATACTGAAAACTCACAAGTCCGGGAGGCCATCATGCAACGCATGTTGCCATGCATTGCCGCGACTATGCTTTTGCTGTTCAGTGCTTACGAAATAAACGCAGCCTCGCTGCGGGTAGCGCCCACAAGCCTGGAGCTTGTAGCGCCGGCTGCTGCCACCGTCTTGAATCTGGCTAATGACGGAGACCATCCAATCAACGTCCAGATACGTGTCTTCAAGTGGAGCCAGGCGGGCGGGATAGAGACCTTGGAACCGACCAGGGATGTCGTTGCCAGTCCTCCCGCGACGCGGATGAATCCGAACGCACAGTATGTGGTCAGAGTGGTTCGTACGAGCAAGGCTCCTGTCAAGGCCGAAGAGACTTATCGTGTTATCGTCGATGAGCTGCCAGACCCTACCCGCGCACGCTCCGGCACGGTCACCCTCATCATGCGCCAGTCCATTCCAGTCTTCTTCAAGCGGCCGGACGTAAAGCCCGCCGATATCGTCTGGAGCCTCAAACGACAGGGCAACAGCCTCTCTCTGACCGGCAAGAACAATGGCGGCAGCCGCTTCCGTCTGTCGAACGTAACTCTGATACAAGGCCCAACGAAGATTGGCAGCCGTAACGGGCTGGTCGGATACGTACTTGCTGGCGCGACGATGCAATGGCTGATGGGAACCGCAAAGTCCCTCACCGGCAGCGTCGTAACACTCCATGGCCAGAGCGATCTTGGGCCGTTCGATGCTGAAGTTGCCGTTAATCAACGGTAGTGCCAGCGCCGTTTGCATATGCATGCTTTTCTCAGTTTCGGCGCTGCGTGCTCAGGAAGTGCCCGATTTGCCGGAAAGCACAGCCATGGCAGGCCAACCGGCGGCCACGCTGGACGTCTACCTCGAAGTATTCATCAACAACGCGTCGATGAAGATGATCGGCAATTTCAAACAGCGTCCGAATGGCTCGCTCGCTGCAACCGCAGAAGAGCTGCGCGAAGTTGGCATTAAGCCGCCGGCCGGCGCTGACGATAAGCTGATCGAGCTCAGCACCTTGCCCGGCCTGTCATATCAGGTCGACATAGAGACGCAGCGTCTTTACGTGCAGACGACCGACGAAGGGCGCGCAGCTCGCGTCATCAATGTCAGGCAACAGCAGGACAATGCAGTCCCTGCACCCCAGTCCGGCTATGGCGCCGTCCTCAACTATTCCCTCTACGCAAGTTCCAACGGTCTCTTTCAAGGCAATTCGAACATGTTCCAGGGAATATCCGGATCTTTCGATGCACGCCTCTTCAGCCCCTATGGCACGCTCAGCCAGTCCTTCCTCGCCGGATATTCCGAAGGCAGTCTTGACGGCATAACCCGCCTCAACACGACCTGGAGCTACTCCGATCCGAAGAACCTTGTTACCTATCGCGCCGGCGACCTGACCACCGGCGGCCTGTCATGGACTCGGCCAGTCTATTTCGGCGGTATTCAGTTTCAGCGCAATTTTGCGCTGCGCTCGGACCTGGTGACTGAACCGCTGCCCTCATTTGCCGGGACGGCCGCCGTTCCTTCGACGCTCGATATCTATACGCAGAACGTGCGCACCTATTCCAGCGACGTGCCCGCCGGGCCTTTCCAGGTGACCAACCTTCCTGTCTTTTCCGGAGGTGGGCAAGCGACCGTCGTGCTGCGCGACAGCCTCGGGCGCGAAACCACGCAAACCTTGCCGTTCTATTCCTCCAATTGGCTTCTGCGTCGGGGCCTTTTGGACTTTTCCGCCGAACTCGGCACTCCGCGTCTGAATTTCGGAACCGATTCCAGTGACTATGACGGTCGTATCATGGGCGCCGCCACCGCTAGGTACGGCCTGACCGATTGGCTGACACTGGAAGGCCACTTCGAGGGCGGTCCCGACCTTCTGAATGGCGGCGCTGGGACCGCTTTTCCGGTCGGCTCATTCGGCGTCGCTTCCATGGCGGGCGCAGCAAGCAAAAGCGGGTCGCGTTCCGGCGCGCTGGTGAATGCCGCGTTCGAGCTCAGTTACGACAGATGGGCCCTCTATGCCCGAGTGCAACGGACCTTTGGCGATTATGACGACATCGCCTCGGTTTCCGCGCGGCCCACAACCAGCATTGCCGGAGATGTAAGCATTCTCAGCGCCGGTGTGCCGCGTGCCATCGATCAGATTACGCTCAGCGTACCGACGCCGCTCGATCTTTCCAGTCTCAACCTGTCTTACACGAACCTCGAAAGCGCGGACGGCACCAGGAGCAAGATCGCGGGTCTTTCCTACAGTCAGACGTTCAAGCATGCGACAGTCTATGCGAGCGCCTTCACCGACCTCGACAACCGAAGCAATTTCGGGTTCTTTGCCGGCCTTTCCATTCCCTTCGGTGGCAATATCACGGCCAATACCGGCGTACAGGGCGGGCCTAACGGCCTCGGCGTCGTGGCCGACGTTTCCAAGTCGATGCAGCAGGAGGATGGCAGTTTCGGCTGGCGGCTGCGCACCTCCGAAGGCGAAGATACCAATCGCGAGGCGGCAGTCCGCTATCGGGCACCCTTTGCCGAGGTCGAAGCTGGCCTCCAGCAGCAGGCTCATCAGACCAGCGCCACCGCCAGGCTCGATGGTGCCATTGCCGTTGCAGGCGGCGGCGTCTTTGCCACCAATCGGATCGACGATGCATTTGCCGTCGTCGATGTCGGCGCTCCCGATGTCGAGGTTCAGCAGCAGAACCGGCCGGCCGGCAAGACCAATTCGAGCGGCCGCATTCTGGTGCCCAATCTCAACTCCTATGAACCGAACACCGTGTCCATCGATCCCAAGAACCTGCCCGTCGATGCCGACGTGCCCGCGACGAAGGAAATCGTTGTGCCGGCAGACCGCAGCGGCGTAGTCGTCAAGTTCGGCGTGTCCGAAGCACCGCAAGCAGCCCTGGTTACGATCAAGGACAAGAACGGGGTGCCACTGCGTGCCGGGCTCGGCGGCACCTTACAAGGATCGAACGAAGACTTCGTGGTCGGCTATGACGGTCAGACTTATATTCGCGGGTTGCATGCGAGGAATGCGATCGATGTCTCGCTGGAGGATGGAACGAAATGCCATGCCGAATTCGCCTATAGGCCGCAGCGGGGTGAGCAGGTTGTCATCGACGACGTCAGGTGCTTCTGAAGAGAGGTGAAAGGATGCTGCGTTCGATCATTGTTTTGCTCGTATTGCTGCTGCCTTCGCTTTGCCTGGCGCAAAGCTGTAGCTTCAGTGCCACCAATATGAACTTCGGGGCAGTTGATATCTTGTCGGCTACCCCGGTCACTTCGACATCCACGATAAGTGTAAATTGTTCCGGGGGCGTCCTGGACCTGGGCAAGCGGCTGCTCATTTGCCCGGATATCGGCGCCGGCAGTGGTGGCGCATCTTCGGCGGCGGCACGTCAGATGCTGAACGGTGCCAGTTCTTTGAACTATCAGCTTTATTCCGATAATGGCCGGAGTGTGGTGTGGGGATCGAGCAGCTGGCCCTATCCATCGCGGGCACCGGTCTATGCGCTGACAATGTCCCTATTGAATGGCTCGCTGGTGGGCGCAACCGGTAGCCTGACGGTCTATGGCACGGCGCTTGGAACGCCATCGACGGCGCTGCCCGGGTCGTATACCTCCAGCTTCGCATCCGGCACATCATTCTATTACAGCTACAGCAGCGCAACGAACTGTAATGCACCCACCGGAACGACAGGAACCGCGCCGTTTACCGTCAACGCAAGCGTTGCCGCCAATTGCCTGGTGAGCGTCCAAAACATCAATTTCGGAACGCAGGGTGTTCTGAGTGCGAATACCGATGCCTCCGGATCGGTGACGGCAACCTGTACGCCAGGTACGACCTACACGATCTCGTTGAATGGCGGCACAACGAACGCGGCACCGACGGCGCGAAAGATGACGAAGGGATCGGAGACGGTGACCTACGGTCTTTACAAGGATATCAACCGGTCGCAGCCCTGGGGCGATGTCAACACACCGGGCAGCACGGTTGCTGGAACGGGAACGGGCACGGCGCAGCTTTTGACGGTCTATGGCCGCGTCCCGCCACAGACGACGCCCTCTCCAGGCACTTACGTGGATACGGTCGTTGTGACGCTCACCTACTGACTTCGAATTTCAAGCTGCCGCGTGATGCTCTGGCTGACTGGACGGCGCGTCAGACCGCCGCCTGTTTCGACCCGCGGGTCTTGCTGGCGCCAAATTTAGTTTGGCAGAAGGTGACAGCGGTTCGCAACAAACCAAGTCTATGCGCCTCATCTTTTCTGCTGTGCGGCAGAAATCACAGAGGCTAATATTGGCCGGTAACCGTGGACTTTCATGGCGAATTCATGGAGGGAGATCTGGCGTGGCCTGCCGCCCCGCCAGAGATTGCGCGCCATCGAGATCAATCCGTTTGCCCCAAGGAGTAGGATGCCCATTTCTCGAAACCTCCCGGCTCGTTCTCAGGCCTTGGCAAGATAGTGACCGCGCTCCTTTTGCAGCCGTGAATGCAGATGCGCAGGTTCGCAAATATTACTATCCGAGCCTGCTCACGGCGGGCGAGACGAATGAACTGATCGATGAAGCCAACGAGCGGTTCGCAAAGGAAGGTTTCGGCTTCCTGGCCGTGGAGCGGAAAGCCGATGGCGCGCTGATTGGCGGCGCAGGTCTTTCACGTCCTGGGCCGGAAGTTCCGGGTGAATTTCCATTGGAGATCGGTTGGATTCTGGGGCGTGCCTATTGGCGGCAGGGCTATGCGACGGAAATTAGCCAACACTGCCTGGATTTCGCGTGGCAGGAGCTACGGGCCTATTGCGTGATCGGTTATACCTCAGCGATCAACATTCCTTCCCGCCACACGATGGAGAAGATTGGCATGATCCACGTCGACGGTGGCGATTTCGATGATATCACCGTGCCGCCAGGCAATATTCTGCGGCCGCACGTGCTCTATCGCATCGATCGTCCCAAACAAGAAATTCATGAATGAAAAGGGAGTAAGCCGCGACGAGAGCCTAGCGGATCGGTAATCTTGCTTCTTGCCTTAGGCGTGCTTTCCCGCGAAAAACTTGCCATGAGTATCCCGACATCCCACCCCTTCGACTTCGATCCGACCTATGGCATGCAGCTTGGGCAATTGCAGGCGATAGAGACACCGGAAGCTCCGGCGGGCTTCAACGACTTCTGGCAGCAGCGCTACAAGACGGCCCTAGCCATCGATCCGCAACCCAAGCTTCGCCACAGCAAGCAGCCTCACGACAACTGGCACGTCTTCGATATCAGCTACATGTCGACAGGGTCGTTTCAGATCAATGGCTGGCTGCTTATCCCCCGCAGCGGACAGGTGCGGCGCGGCCTCGTTGTCGGACACGGATATGGCGGAAGAGACCAACCGGAATTCGATTGGCCGGTAGAAGAAACGGCTATCCTTTTTCCCTGCTGCCGCGGGCTTTCCCTCAGCGCCAGCCCCAAAATCCCTTCGGACGCATCGGGCCATGTCCTTTGCGGTATCGAAAGCCGCGATACCTATGTCATCGGCGGCTGTGTGGAAGACATCTGGCTTGCCGTCTCGACATTGGAGACCCTCTATCCGTGGCTTGCTGGCCATATCGGCTATAGCGGCATCAGTTTCGGCGGCGGCATTGGCGCCCTGGCAATTCCTTTCGATGCGCGGATCAGGCGCGGCCACCTCATCGTTCCGACTTTCGGCCACCGGCAACTATGGCTGACACTGCCAACCGTCGGCAGCGCCCAATCGGTTCAGGCCTATCAGGAACAGCACGGTAGCGTTCTCGAGATATTGCGGTTCTTCGATGCCGCGATCGCCGCGCGGCGCATCACTGTGCCGATGCTCGTCGCACCCGCGCTTTTCGATCCCGCCGTCGCTCCACCCTGCCAGTTCTCCGTCGCAAATGCGCTGCAGAAATTTAACGAAATCTTCATTCTGGATGCCGGTCACTTCGATTATGCTGGCAGCGAGCAGCAGAACGCGGTTCTGCGAGACAAGGTCGGGCAATTCTTCAAGGTGCTATGAACCGCGAATATCTATGCTGGTACAGTCCTCGGCTGCATCGAGACATGGAATTGCTGGTGTTCGGCCATGCCGGCGCCAAGGTATTGGTATTTCCCACCCGCGACGGTCGCTTCTGGGAGTATGAGCAGGTCGGCATCGTCGCCAGCCTCGCGGACAAGCTGAATGCCGGACAGCTTCAGCTCTATTGCATCGAGGGACTGGCAGCCGAAACCTTCTATGCTTTCCATCACCATCCGGCCGAGCGCATTCGCAGGCACAATGCTTTCGAGGAATATATTCTCAAGGAAGTCCTGCCGCTGATGGCGCAGAAGAACGGGCATGAGTGCACCATAGTTCACGGCTGCAGCCTCGGCGCCTTCCAGGCGGCGAGCCTGGTTTTCCGCCACCCTCACCTCTTCCGCAAGCTGGTCGTCTTTTCCGGCCGCTACGACCTGACGATAAAGGTCGAATCCTTCACGGATCTATTCGATGGCTATTACGACGACGAGATCTATTTTCACATCCCGACGCATTTTCTGCCGGGACTTGTCTGCGAGTGGCATTTGGAGAGGCTGCGTCAGATCGATATCGTCATGACGATCGGAGACGCCGATCCCTTCTTCGACAATAATCGCCATCTGAGCCGACTGCTCGCCGACAAGCGGATCGATCATCGGCTGCATGTGTGGGATGGGCGCGCCCATCAGGCAGGTGCATGGCGGCGAATGGCGCCGCTGTACATCTGACGAAGGCAGTAAGTTTCGGGCCGTTCAGGCAAGTCCGGCCGGTATGGGTCGGAGCACCTTGTGTGCGCCATAATCACGCTCGTGGGATTTGCGGTGTTGCCGCTCGGAGCTTGCGGAAAACTCGATAAGAATACGCTCCATCATGCCATCTGGATAGGTTCCGGTGTCGTTCGTTTCGACTTCCGACTGGGCGGTAACGATCTTCATATTCATCTCTAGTCCTCCGGCTCTGCACGGAAACCCTTGATTCCAATATCTGTTCCATTAGTATTCCGGAAAATTGTTAAAAAATTAACTACGTCCGTTAATCAAATCGGGCGCCACGGCATCGAACTTGAATGGCTGGCCGGATTGGAACATTCTTGCAATCATGACGTTCAGTCTCTGATTTGATTGGGGGGCTTGATGTATCGATCCAAATCGCCCAGGGCGCGGTTCTTCTCGTTGCCGGCGAAGCAACTGATATCGGTTTAGACTTTAACTTCGACGTTGAGGTCCGAAGGGATCTTGGCCGGGTTCGCATGCCTTCGATCAATCACTGTCCAATCAGCGGATAGACTGGAGCAGATCATGGCCGTCATCATCACATCGATCATCCTTGCACTCATCGGTCTGGCGCTTGGCGGCGGTGGCCTTTGGCTTGTGCTACTTGGCGGAAGCCCCTTCTATCTTTTGGCCGGCATCGCCTTCCTCCTAACGGCGATCCTGCTTTATATGCGCAAAGAGGCCGCGCTCTGGCTCTACGCGATCTTCGTGCTGGCAGCGCTTGGATGGGCGATATGGGAGGTCGGTTTCGACTGGTGGCAACTCGGTCCGCGCGGCGGGTTGATCATTCTGATCGGTCTCTGGCTATTGACGCCGTGGGTCCGGCGGCCGCTGGGCTTTCGAAGCCTCGACGGTGTTCACTATGGAGCCAATCCATGGCCGCTCGCGATCCCATTGATCATCGCCATTCTCGTTGCCGTCTATTCGATGACGACCGATCCGCACGATCTCTCCGGCGATTTGCCGACGACAATGGCTGCGAATGCCCCGATGGGCGGCGATGTGCCCGATGGTGAGTGGCATCAATATGGTCGAACCTCGTTTGGTCAGCGTTACTCGCCTCTCGACCAGATCAATGCGCAGAACGTCGCGGACCTGAAGGAGGCCTGGCGATATCAGACAGGTGATGTGAAGCGCCCCGATGACATCGGCGAGACGACTTATCAGGTTACGCCGCTCAAGATCGGCGACACGCTTTACATCTGCACGCCCCATAGCCTGGCGATCGCCATCGGTGCGACGGACGGCAAGGAAAAATGGCGTTACGATGCCAATGCCGGCATGAACCCCAACCGACAGCATCAGACCTGCCGCGGCGTCTCTTATTATCATGACAAGGCGGCTGCCGCCGGGGCATCGTGCGCCGATCGTGTCTATCTGCCGACCTCGGATGCCCGGCTGATCGCGCTCGATGCTGCCAACGGCAAGGTTTGTCCGAGCTTTGCCGACCAGGGCATCCTGCATCTTGAAACCGGGATGAAATACAATCCGGCTGGCTATTATTATTCGACCTCGCCGCCCGTCATCGTCGCCGACAAGATCATCATCGGCGGCGCGGTGAACGACAATTATTCCACGCAGGAGCAATCCGGCGTCATCCGCGCGTTCGACGCCCGGACCGGCGCGCTGCTCTGGAACTGGGATTCGGGCAATCCGGATCAGACAGCGCCGCTGCCCGCCGGCCAGACCTATACGACCAATTCGCCGAACAGCTGGTCGGTTTCCAGCGCCGACGAAAAGCTCGGCATGGTTTACGTTCCGCTTGGCAACCAGACGCCAGACCAGCTTGGCATGGGCCGCAGCGCCAATGTCGAACGCTTCTCCTCCTCTGTGGTCGCGCTCGACATCAATACCGGCCAGCTCAAATGGGTGCAGCAATTCGTCCATCACGATCTCTGGGATATGGACGTGCCGGCCCAACCCGTGCTGGTCGATCTGACAAAGGCCGACGGCAGCACGGTTCCCGCATTGGTCGCCTCCACCAAGCAGGGCGACATATACGTGCTCGATCGCCGCACCGGCGCGCCGATCATTCCCTTCAAGGAAATACCGGCACCTGGCGGCACCATTCCGGAGGATCATGCCTCGCCGACCCAGCCGATCTCCGATCTAACCTTCTCGCCGCCGCCCTTGCAGGAAAAGGACATGTGGGGCGTCTCGCTGTTCGATCAGCTCGCCTGCCGTATCGCCTTCCACCAGCATCAATATGAAGGCCGCTACACGCCACCATCGCTGCGTGGCTCCATCATCTTTCCCGGCAATTTCGGCACTTTCAACTGGGGCAGCGTCGCCGTCGACCCTGAGCGGCAGATCATGTTCGGCATGCCGACCTATCTCGCCTTTACCTCCCGACTGGTGCCGCGCGCCGAGATTCCTCCAAAGGGAGCCGGCGACAAGGGCAGCGAACAGGGGCTCAATCGAAATGAAGGCTCGCCCTATGGCGTCTACATGGGTCCGTTCGTCAGCCCGCTCGGCATTCCCTGCCAAGCACCGCCTTGGGGCTATGTCGCCGGTGTCGATCTGAAGACCGGCAAGATCGCCTACAAGCATAAGAACGGTACCGTCCACGATATGACGCCCCTGCCCCTTCCCTTCAAGGTCGGGGTTCCCGGCATTGGCGGCCCGATCGTGACCAAGGGCGGAGTAGCGTTCCTGGGCGCAGCCGTGGACGATTATCTCAGAGCCTATGACGTGACGACCGGAAAACAGCTCTGGCAGGCACGTCTGCCGGCCGGCGGTCAGGCAACGCCGATGACCTATACCGCCAGCGACAACAAGCAGTATGTCGTCATGGTCGCCGGCGGTCACGGTTCCGTTGGAACGAAACCGGGCGACTATGTGATCGGTTACACCCTGCCATGAGTCGATGACGGAGCGGCGCCAAGCCGCTCCCTTCTGCCGTACGCAGTCTAGCTCTTTGAAGAGCGGCGGTTACCCTCGACGACGTTGCTTTCGGCATCCGTTGCAGGTTCCCAACCAAACACGCTGCGGCCGCCATAGGAGAAGGAGCGGTCGAACTCGCCGGCAACGATTTCCTTGAGATCGGGGCCGGTGACGTAGCGCTCCAGCATCCGCGATTGATCATCCAGCCGCTTCAGCGCCGACAATTCTTCGTCACGACCGAGGCGGCCCTTTCTGACGGCGGATTTCATCACGTTGATCGTCTCGTCATACACCTTTAGCGGCACGGGAAAGGGATGCCGGTCCTTACCGCCGTGGGCGAGCGAGAAGCGCGCCGGGTCGGAAAAACGGCAGGGTGCGCCATGCACGACTTCGGCGACCATCGCCAAGGCCTTGACCGTTCTGGCGCCGACGCCGGGCGTCAGCAGCAATTCCTGGAAATCGACTGGGCCACGCTCGACCGCGGCGGCAAGATTTCCATGCAGGCGCCGCATGTTCACGTCTTCCTGGCGCACATCATGATGTGCCGGCATGACGAGGTATGGCAGCATCGGCTGTGCTTCTTGTTTGTCAATTACTGGAGATTTCCCTTCCAGTGCATTGAATTCACGAATGATTTTATCTGGTCCTAATGAGGCAAGCAGATCCAGCTGACCGTCGCGGGAACGCTCGGCACGCCGATCGGCAAGATTGACGATCTCGCCCTGCTCGCGCCCCTCGATAGCCGCGTGCGGCGAATCCAGGAAGCTCGTCAAACCCTCCGATAGCCAGTGATATCGGCGTGCTTGCCGGCGTTCGTCGTTCATGCCCTGCTGGATGACGACCCACTTGCCGTCGTCGGCGACGATGAAGCCATGCAGGTAGAGGTCGAAGCCATCTTGCACGGCTGCGCTGTCCACCTTCGCGATCAGCCGGCTCTTCATGGCAAGGGACGCGCCGTCGATACCGACGCGATCGCCGATATCAAGCAGTTCGCCCGGCGTCTTGCGCGATTGCGCGCCGCGGCCGCCGCAGACATGGATGCCAAGTTCGCCGGATAGCGGCGTCAGGCCGCGCTTCAGGGCGCCAAGGACACTCGTCGTGATCCCCGAGGAATGCCAATCCATGCCCATGACGGCGCCGAAAGACTGGAACCAGAAGGGATTGGCGAGGCGGCGAAAGAGCTCGTCGCGACCGTAATGCTGCACGATCGCCTCGGTGATGACGGCGCCCAGGCGCGTCATGCGGTCCCCAAGCCAGCGCGGCACGCGACCGCCATGCAGGGGAAGATCAGCTTTGCCGGCTCTCTGTGCCAAATCCACAACTCTCGTACTTTACCGCGGCATTATAGTCCCGGTAGCCGAGATATGCCATTCGCAAGGTGCAGCGATCAGCAGAGGCACGAAATATGAATTGTGATGAGGTTAAGCCGACGCCGCAGCCGGCGCAAAATCCTGCATCGCACCTGAAAAAGACTTGGGCAATGGGGAGGCGTAGGAACTGCGCTTGCTGGTGGATAGGCCCAGCGACACCAAAGCTTCGGCCTGTTTAACCGCTGCGGCGACACCATCCACGACCGGGATGCCGTAGATCGATTGCAGCTGTCTTGCGAGATCCGTCATGCCGGCGCAGCCGAGGACAATGGCCTCCGCCCCGTCTTCAGCGAGCGCTCGCTCGATTTCCGCCCGCAGCTTTCCGATTGCACTCGAAGACGAATCTTCAAGCTCGAGCACGGGGATATCGGAGGCGCGAACCTTCGCCCGCGCGCCCATGCCATAACGATGGACAAGATTGTCGATGAGGATGCGTGAGCGTTCGAGCGTCGTCACCACGCTGAAGCGCTGTGCCAGGAAGCCGGCCGTGGCTACGGCTGCTTCACACAGACCGACGACAGGTACATCGCAGAACATGCGTGCGGCTTCCAGACCGGTGTCGTCGAAACAGCAGATGATCGCGGCGTCATAGCCTTCGACCTGCCTCTCCTTCAGCTCGCGCAGCATGCCCGGCACGGCTATCGCGCCATCGTAATAGCCCTCGATCGAAGCCGGTCCCATCTGCGATGTGGCGGCGATGATCTCCGTGCCGGGACCTGCTACGGCACGCGCAGCGATTGCCGCCTTCTCCGTCATGGAAACGGTCGTATTCGGATTGATAAGCAGCAGGCGCATGATCTCAACTTTTCTTGGCTTGGCGGCGGCCGAGCATGGTCATGACCGCAAGCGCCAGCAGGATAATGGTGAAGGAAAAGAGCGTCGTCACCGTTCCGAGCGCATAGAGCACCGGCGTCGTGACATTCGTCGTCATGCCGTAGATTTCGAGCGGCAGGGTATTGTAGGTGCCCGATGTCATCAGGGTGCGGGCAAACTCGTCATAGGACAGCGTGAAGCCGAAGAGGCCGACGCCGATCAGGCTCGGAGCAATCATCGGCAACACCACATGGCGGAAGGTTTGCCAGGAACTGGCGCCGAGATCGCGAGCCGCCTCCTCATAGGCCGGCGAAAACCGGTTGAAGACGGCAAACATAATCAGCACGCCGAACGGCAAGGTCCAGGTGAGATGCGCGCCGAAGGCGGAGGAATACCACGCCGGCGCGATGCCACCCTGCTGAAAGACGACGCCGATCCCCAGCGAAATGATGATGGATGGGACGACGAGGCTGGCGACGGTCGCATAGAACAGGAATGTCGAGCCGCGAAAACGGCGACGGAAGGCAAGCCCGGCAAGCAGCGAGACGACGACGGTTACGATCATGACCATCACGCCGAGGATCAAGGAGCGCTGGAACGATGCACCAAAGTCTCCGACCGCCTGCTTCTCGAAGAGGTTGGCGAACCAATGCAGCGAGACGCCATTCAACGGGAAGGTCAGGCCGCCGTCAGGCCCCTGGAAAGACAGAATGATGACCGCCGAGAGCGGACCATAGAGAAACAGCACGAAAATCGTGAAGAAGATTGCGAGAAGATAGAATTCCAGGCCGCGCTTTTCACTGTTCATCTTAGAGTTCCTTGCGGATGTCGACGATGCGCAGGATGGCAGCGACCATCAGCAATACGACAATCAGAAGCACGACCGCATTGGCGGCGGCGGCGGGATATTGCAGCAGCGACATCTGGTTCTTCATCATCAGGGCAATGGATGCGCTCTGGCCACCCGACATCACCTGCACGGTGGAGAAATCCGCCATGACGAGCGTGACGACGAAGATGCTGCCGATCGCCATGCCCGGCTTGGCAAGCGGGATGACGACATTCCACAGCACCTGCCATCCGCTGGCGCCGGCATCCCGCGCCGCTTCGAACAGAGAACGGTCGATACGCATCAGCGTGTTGAAGATCGGTGTCACCATAAACAGCGTGTAGAGATGCACCATGGCAAGTACGACAGCGAAATCGGAATAAAGCAGCCATTCTATCGGCTTTGGGATCAGGCCCATTTCGATCAGCGTCGAATTGACAAGTCCGTTGCGCCCGAGGACGGGTATCCACGAGATCATGCGAATGATGTTGGAGGTCATGAAAGGCACGGTGCAGACGAGGAAAAGGATCATCTGCGTCGAGGTGCGCCGAATATGGAAAGCCAGAAAATAGGCGACCCAGAAGCCGATGAAGAGCGTCAGCGCCCAGACAATTGCTGTGAATTTCAATGTGTTGAGGTAGGTTTTCCATGTAACCCACGAACCGAGCGTATCGGTGTAATTCGCGGTCAGGAATGCCGGATAGAGGCCAGCGAAATCATAATCCCAGAAACTGACGATGCCGATCATGGCGATCGGCAACAGGAAGAAGAAGCCGAGAATGAGAAACAGCGGCGTTGCCTGCAGATAAGCGACGGCCCAGCCGGGCACGGCAAATCCACGCCCGGGCTTCTGAGTTTCTTGCTCCGCATCCGAGGAAGCGATTGTCGCCATAGTCCGGCCTCTCCATTGCAAGGATCCTCTCCCCGTTTTTGAAGGGGAGAGGAAATGATCGATCGCAGCTTAGGCAGCGATGAATTCGTTCCAGCGACGAACCATGTAGCGGTCCTCGTCCATGACCGAGTTCCAGCAGGCGACGGCACCCATGCGGGTTTCGAAGGAGCCGCCGTCGCGAACGGCGCCCGCCTTCTCCATCACCTTGCCTTCCGGAGAGAGGATATCGCCCTGCGCCGGTTTGCCTTCGATCCAGTAGCCCCATTCATCGGCCGACATGAAGTTCTTGGCCGTTTCCATGCAGGCGGAATAGTAACCCTGACGGTTGAGGTAACCACCGACCCAGCCGGAGGTGTACCAATTGATATATTCATAAGCCGCGTCGAGCTGTGCGCCCTTGAGATGCGAGGCGAGGCCGAGGCCGCCGCCCCAGGCGCGATAGCCTTCCTTAAGCGGCTGGAAGGTGCAGGCAATACCCTTGGAGCGGACTGCAGCAACCGCCGGCGACCACATGGACTGGATGACCACTTCGCCCGATGCCATCAGATTGACGCTCTCGTCAAAGGACTTCCAGAAAGCGCGGAACTGGCCATCGCCCTTGGTCTTAATCAGGAAGTCGATGGTCTTGTCGATTTCCGCCTTCGTCATGTTGCCCTTGTCGGCATATTTGATCTTGCCGGCAGCTTCCATGATCATCGCGGCGTCCATGATGCCGATCGACGGGATATTGAGGATCGCGGTCTTGCCCTTGAAGGCCGGATCGAGAATGTCGGCCCAGCTGGTGATCGGACGACCGGTGAGATCGGGACGGATACCGAGCGTGTCGGCGTTGTAGATGGTCGGAACCATCGTCATCCACTGCGTCGGCTCCTTGGCGAATTTCTTCGAGCCCTGCCCTTCGACAAAGCCCACCGTGTGCGGCGCCGTGCCCTGTGCGATGACGCTGTCGGGCTTCAGCTTGCCATTGATGAAGAGCGGCACGATCTTGTCGTAATATTTGAGCTTCTTGACATCCATCGGCTGCATGACGCCGGTCGGGAAAACCTTCTTGGCGATCCAGTATTCGATGTCGGCGATATCGTAGCTGTTCGGCTGCGTCACGGCTCGCTGTGCCGCGGCATCCGAATCGGTCGCCGTCATCTCGAGCGTAATGCCGAGATCGGCCTTGCACTTCTCCGCGATGGCATTGATGTTCGAAACGCCGGTACCGAACTGGCGCAGCGTGATGTTCGATTGCGCCCAGATGGTCGGAAAGCCGGTGATGGCGCCGGAGCCGGCCATGGCGCCGAGAGCGGCAGCGCCGGTCTTCAGCAGCGAGCGGCGGGAAATGCCTTTCGTCGTCTTGGTAGTCTTGGTTTCAGTCGTCATGTCAGTTCCCCTTTTTTGATAGTTTGGATTCATGCGGATACACGGCCGAGAAGGATTGCATCCTCCTGAGCCCAACTCAGTGAGACGGCGTCGCCGACGGCGATCGATCTGGCGGCAGCATCGTCGTTGCTTGCGATGACGGTGAAATCGTCGCTACCGGCGCCGATGACGGTGATCTTCAGCGTTGCGCCGCGATATTCGACATTGGAGACGACGCCGTTGAAGCCCAGCCCTTTGTCCGATGGCTGCGAAAGCCGGACGCGGTCGGTGCGCACGGCGATGTCGACGGCTTCGCCGACGGCGCGACCTGCCCCTTTCACCGAGAAGCCCTGCCCTTCCGGCGCGGTCATGGTGATCACGCCATCTTCGCTCGACGTTATGCGACCGGACAAGACGTTATGGTCACCCATGAAGCGGGCAACGAAGGCCGTCGCGGGATGTTCGAAAACCTCACGCGGCGATCCCGCCTGCTCGATCCGGCCGTCATTCATGATGACCATGATATCGGCAAGCGCCATCGCCTCTTCCTGGCTGTGCGTGACATGAACGAAAGTGATGCCGAGCGACTTCTGCAGCTTCTTAAGCTCAGCGCGCATGCGGATCTTCAGGAAGGGATCGAGCGCTGACAGCGGCTCGTCCAACAGCAGAGCTTCCGGATCGGTGATCAGGGCGCGGGCCAGCGCGACACGCTGTTGCTGGCCGCCTGAAAGCTGGGCCGGACGGCGGGTCGCATAGGCTTCCATCTGCATGAGCTTCAGCATGTCGAGCGCCTTCGCGCGGCGCTCTTCCTTGTCGACACCCTTCATCTTCAGGCTGAAGGCGACATTGTCGATAAGGTCCAGATGGGGAAACAGCGCATAGGACTGGAACATCATCGCCGTGCCACGTCTGGCGGGCGGGAAGTCGGTGACGACGGTATTGCCAAGCCTGATGTCGCCCGAGGAAATGCCCTCGTGACCCGCAATCATGCGCAAGGTCGATGTCTTGCCGCAACCGGATGGGCCGAGGAAACAGCAATAGGAGCCCGCCGGTATCTTCAGACTGATCGCATGGACTGCCGTGGTCGTGCCGTAGACCTTCGAAACGGACACTATATCGATCTCTGCCGCTTTCGACATCATCTTCCCCTGTGGTTTGGGAAAGACACTGCATCAATCGTGCCAGTTTTGCGGAGGCTGACTAAGCGACTGAATTTACTTAATTTTAGCCCGGGATAGAAATTATGCTCCCCAATAGGCAATCATGATTCTGCACAGGAAATAGGCTATTGTGCGCGATTTATGCAAAATATCGTATACACTTTTGGCCTCGTTTGCATCAGATTTCGTTTAACTTCCGCGCGAAACCTGTCTATCATTGCAGCCAGTTACTCAGGCTACCGATCATGAATTCTTCAGCAGATGCGCTTTTGACGCCCGGCGACGCTACCGACAGTGGCGCGCAACAGATCCGCGAGGCCATTCGCGACGCGATCGTCGAGCGCCGGCTCGCACCCGGAACGAAACTGTCCGAAAGCGATGTCGGCGCTCTCTTCAGCGTCAGCCGGACTCTGGCACGTGCCGCCCTGCAGGCTCTTTCCTATGAAGGACTCGTCAGCGTCGAAAAGAACCGAGGCGCTTTCGTCGCCTATCCATCGCCCGAGGAGGCGCGACAGATATTCGCTGCGCGTCGCCTGGTCGAGCCGGGGATACTGAGATCGGCAGCCGAACGTATCACCGCACCTCAGCTCGCACAGCTCCGGCAGCTCCTCGTGGAAGAAGGCCGCTTGATGGGAGAGCGCGGTCAACCCGCGCGCCGGGCCGAGATCAAGGCCTCGGGCGACTTTCATCTCATGCTCGCGTCGATATCGGGCAATCTTATCATGCAGCGCTTCATGGAGGAGCTTGTCGCCCGCTCCTCGCTGGTAATCGCGCTCTACGGACAATCAAGCGCCTCCAGTTGCGGGCATGCCGAGCATGGCGATATCATCACCGCACTGGAGCGCAAGGATGTCGACACAGCCTGTGACCTAATGCTTCATCATATCGCCCATATCGAGGCCGATCTCGACCTACGTGAGCGCAAGAGCTTCGGCCTGAAAGAAGCGTTCGAGCGGTAAGATATCCGTCATCCAGACGGTTCGCGCCCGACCGGTAGCCATGGATTCAAGGAGAAAAAATTGAGCACGATCGAAACGCTCTTCACCCGGGCCAAGCTTGCCGATGGCATTATCAAGGATATCGGCGTCACGGGCGGGCGGATCGTGACGATCACGGAGACCGGAGCGCCGATCTCTGCCTCCGAGCTCATCGACCTCGAAGGCGCCCTCGTGGTGCCGGGCTTCGTCGAAGGGCACATTCATCTCGACACCAGCTTCTACGGTGACGCCTGGATACCGCACAAGCCCTGCACCAACGGCTTCGATGTCCATGAGCGCGTCGCCTTCCAGGCGCAAAACATGGCGCAGGCCGCACCTATGGACGAAAGGGCCAGAAACCAGCTCGACCTCTGCATCGCCAATGGCAGCACATATATGCGCAGCCATGTCATGGTGGACGGTTCCGTTGGATTGAAGTCGCTGGAGACTGTGCTTGCCGTACGCGAAGAATACCGCGGATTGATCGACATCCAGCTCGTTGCCTTTCCGCAAAGCGGCATTCTGAAAAGCCCCGGCACGCCCGAGCTTCTGGATCAGGCGATCGCCATGGGTGCCGATCTCGTCGGTGGGCTCGATCCTGCAAGCTTCGATCGTGATGTCGAAAAACATCTCGATGTCGTTTTCGGCGTCGCCGAGAAGCATGGCGTCGATGTCGACATCCATCTTCATGACGGCGGCACGCTCGGGCTCTTCACCATCGAGCAGATCTGCGCTCGCACCCGCGCGCTCTCCATGGGCGGACATGTCGCGATCAGCCATGCCTATGGTCTTGGCGATCTCTCGATCGAGGCGGCTAAGCGTGCCGCGGCTCTCATCGCCGAGAGCGGTGTCTCCATCATGACCAACGCACCCGGCGCCCACACCTTCCCGCCCGTCGCCCTGCTTCGGGCTGCCGGTGCCACCGTTTTCAGCGGCAGCGACAATATCCGCGATTCATGGTGGCCCTATGGCGATGGCGACATGCTGGGCCGCGCTATGATGATTGGCTATCGGTCCGGCTTCTATACCGACGACGAATTGAAGACCGCCTTCGATGTGGTGACGGAAGGCGGCGCCAAGGCCTTGCGCCTGGAGGGCTATGGCTTGAAGATCGGTGCCAAAGCCGATTTCGTTACCCTGAAGGCAGACCACGTTCCGGAGGCCGTCGTTGCAGTGCCGAAAGGACGCGCTGTCTACAAGGCGGGCAAGCTCGTCGCCAGAGACGGGGCCGTCCTGCGGCGCTGACCGAGCACTAGTGCTACGAATCGGCAAGCGCTGCTAGCGCTTCAACTCACGTTCGAATTTTTCGATCTGCTGCAGGACCCACGGATCATCGGCGGAGTGCTGGAGCGTTTCCTGTTCCGGCTGCCGCTTCCGGCAAATCCAATCGATGAAGGCACGAAGCAGGCGCATGTGGGTATCCAAGGTTCTCAGTGTCTGCGAGGCCCGGCGACCTGGCCCGGAAGCCATAAAAACCGGGCCTCGACGACCGCAAGGCGTTGCGGTCATTGCTTTTTGCCCGCGTGAAAATGAATGCCAGCTGAACAGATTGCACGGCACGATGGTTTTGCCATGGCTTTGCAGCCAGTGAGGGAAGTCTGCAAACTGACCGCGCTTTACAAATAAATGCTTTTTTCCTTGAGCGTACCGCTATCGCCAAAACTGACCTAGTCGGGAGAGAAGGCGACCGTTAGACAATGCCGCGTCGCTTCCGATTTCCCCGGAGCGGCACAAGCTTAGCCTCGCCTGTGCGGGGCTTTTTTCTTTCCGGGATACGCTTACTCAGCGCCGCGGCTCGCCGCCCGGTGCATAAACCGTGTCCTGCTCGAAAGGAAACACCGAGCCGCATCGGCAGCGGACCATATGCTTGCGCGGATCGGTCGACGGCCGTTCCGTGGAAAAGCCGCGCGGCATCTCGTCTATCTTGAAATCGCGGCTCATCGCCCGACGATCGTCAGTTTCGGACACTTCGGCAAAGCCGGTGTGGTCGCATTTCGCGCATTCCAGCTTCCGTGAATATCGATCTCTAGCGGCCATTCTCTTCCAGCTCGGGACTCACAACACGTTCCTTCTATCAGCGCTGCCGGCGCTCTTGAAGGCCGCAAACAACCTTCGCTGCTGCTCGCTTTGCGTCCTTGAAAATTTAAGGGCCAGAAAAATGACCGGGCCGAGAAAAAGGGATTGACCAGATGGCAGATGTCAGACCAATTTACCATCCATGACGAAACCCATGCTTAGCCCTCTTCCTTCCATCGACCGGACGCAGCAAGTCATCGAGGCGCTGTCGACCTTCATCGAATCGTCCAAGCTACAAGCCGGCGACCGGCTTCCGACCGAGCGCGAGCTGATGGCCGCCCTTTCGGTAGGACGCTCCACCATTCGCGAGGTAATCACCTACTTCCAGGCGCTCGGCGTCATGGAAACGCGCAAAGGCAGCGGCACCTACCTGCTGAAGCCGGTTTCGAAGGCGACGATCCATATGCCGCTTTCCTTCAACCCGTCACACCTGCGCGATGCGCTGTTGCAGACGCTGGAGGTCCGCCGCGGCATCGAATGTGAAGCCGGCATGGTGGCTGCGAGAAAGCGAACCGACGAAGACCTCGTCATCATCGAGGAGAAGCTCAACGAGATGGAGCGCGTGCACATGGCCAAGGGCACATCCGGGCCTGAGGACCTCGCCTTCCATCTTGCCGTCTATGACGCCACCCACAATCCGCTGTTCCGGCAACTTCTCGAACAGATGCGCGAAACCTTCGAGCGCTTCTGGGAGCATCCTTTCGACCGGCAGGATTTTGCCCGCCGGTCCTTCCCCTATCATCGCACGCTGTTCAACGCGATCGCCGACCAGGATCCCGAGGCTGCGCGCGCCGAAACATTGAAAATTCTCGACGTGGTCGAGGAAGACATCAAGGAAATGTCCAAATGACTGACGGGTTAGAGCCGTTCGAACTTGCCTCCCTCATCACCGCCCATGACGACGGCAACTTCGCCGATGCCGTAGTGCCGCCGATCTTCCAGACCTCGCTTTTCACCTTTTCCAGCTATGACGAGATGATCGCCTCCTATCGCGGCGAAAAGGTGCGGCCGACCTATACGCGTGGCCTCAACCCGACGGTGCGTCTGTTCGAGGAAATGCTGGCAAAGCTCGAGGGTGCCGAGGATGCGCTCGGTTTTGCCAGCGGCATGGCCGCGATATCGTCGGCCGTTTTAAGCTTTGTCGAGCCAGGCGACCGTATCGTTTCAGTCAAGCACGTCTATCCCGATGCCTTCCGCCTCTTCGGCACGGTTCTGAAACGCATGAAGGTCGAGGTGACTTATGTCGATGGCCGCGATGAGGAGGCTGTCGCCAAGGCGCTTCCCGGCGCCAAGGTTTTCTACATGGAAAGCCCGACGAGCTGGGTCATGGAAGCGCATGATGTGGGTGCACTTGCCGCACTCGCCAAACAGCACGGCGTCGTCTCGATGATCGACAACAGCTGGGCAACCCCCTTTTTCCAGCAGCCTTTGAAACTCGGTGTCGATCTCGTCATCCATTCCGCCTCGAAATATCTCGGTGGGCATAGCGACGTGGTCGCCGGTGTCGTCGCCGGTTCGAGGGAGATGATCGCGCGGCTGAAAGCCGAAGCCTATCCTTATCTCGGCGGCAAGCTTTCGCCCTTCGACGCATGGCTCCTGATCCGCGGCCTGCGCACGCTGCCGATCCGCATGAAGGCGCATGAGGCGGCGGCGATGATGATCGCCAAGCGGCTGCAGGAGCTCGATGTCGTCGAGCAGGTCTGCCATCCGGGCCTAGCCAACCGGCTGCCTGCCGGCCTGAACGGCACTTCGGGCCTGTTTTCATTCATCTTCCGCGAAGGCGTGGACGTGCGTGCGTTCGCGGATCACCTCAAGCTCTTCAAGCTGGGGGTGAGCTGGGGCGGGCATGAGAGCTTGATCGTGCCAGGCGAAGTCGTGCTGCAGCAAAAGGCACAGCCGAATTCTGCGCATACCTTCGGCATCAACCCGCGCTCCGTACGTCTGCATGTCGGTCTCGAAGGAACCGAGGCTTTGTGGAAGGAACTCGAGGAGGCAATCGCCGCCGCCTCGTGACATCGTCAATCTGAGAGGAAAACCTAAAAAGGGGAACCAACATGAAAAGACTGATAACAGCAGTACTCTTTACCGCCTTGATGGGCGGCACAGCCTTCGCCGATACGACGCTGAAACTCGTGGAAGTCATCACAAGCCCGGAGCGTACCGAGACGCTGAAGTCGATCGTTGCCAAATTCGAGGCCGCGAATCCCGGTACCAAGGTCGACATCATCTCCCTGCCCTGGAACGAAGCCTTCCAAAAGTTCGCCACCATGGTTTCGGCCGGCGATACGCCCGACGTGATGGAAATGCCTGATACCTGGCTGTCACTCTACGGCAATAACGGCATGCTCGAAAGCCTCGAGCCCTACCTCGCGAAGTGGGAGCATACGAGTGAACTGACGCCGCGCGCGCTTCAACTCGGTCGCGATGTCAAGAACACCGCCTATATGCTGCCCTACGGCTTCTATCTGCGCGCCATGTTCTACAACAAGAAGATCTTGAAGGATGCCGGCGTCGCCGAACCGCCAAAGACGTTGGACGAATTCGTCAAGGCATCCGAGGCCATCTCGAAATTGCCCGGCAAATACGGCTACTGCATGCGCGGCGGTCCGGGCGGTCTCAACGGCTGGATGATCTTTGCTGCCTCCATGGCCGGCGACAACAAATACTTCAAGGATGACGGCACGTCGACGATGAACAGCCCGGGCTGGGCGAAGGGCATCGAGTGGATGGTCGATCTCTACAAGAAGGGCTATGCGCCGAAGGATAGCGTCAACTGGGGCTTCAACGAAGTCGTCGCCGGCTTCTATTCCGGCACCTGTGCCTTCCTCGACCAGGATCCGGATGCTCTGATCGCCGTTGCGGAACGCATGAAAAAGGATGATTTCGGCGTTGCACCGCTGCCGAAGGGTCCGGATGGCAAGTCCTTCCCGACCATTGGCTATGCCGGCTGGTCGATGTTCTCGACGAGCCAGAACAAGGATCTGTCCTGGAAGCTGATTGCAACCCTTGAAGGCAAGGAAGGCAATCTCGAGTGGAACAAGAAGATTGGTGCTCTGCCGGCCTATACGGCCGCGGAAAAGGACCCCTTCTACGCCGGCGATCAGTTCAAGGGCTGGTTCCAGGAACTGGCCGACAAGGACACGGTGCCAACCGTAATGCCGACCTATCTTGAGGAATTCGCCTTCTTCAAGGATTCGCTGGCGATCAAGACGTCGCAGCAGGCGCTGCTCGGCGATATCTCGGCGAAGGACCTTGCCGATCAATGGGCCGATTACCTGACCAAGGCCCAGCAGAAATTCCTCGCGAAGAAATAGAACGTACATGCGGCGGCGGAGCGATCCGCCGCCATCTCTGCCCACTTGAAACAGACGGCGTTCGAACGCCGCGAATGGGAACTCTTGCAGATGACTTCGATCACCGACACGCTCGACAGGCGTCACGACCGCAGGCCGTGGCTGAAGCGCCTCGCCGACGCCTCGGAACCCTATCTCTACAGCGCCCCTGCCCTCATTCTGATCATCGCCGTGATGCTGGTGCCGCTGGCGATCGGCATATCCTACGCCTTTCGCGATATTCAGCTGCTCAATCCGTTTTCCGGCGGCTTCATCGGCCTGGAGCATTTTCGCGATCTTTCCAAGGATAAGGCCTTTTACTGGGCGCTGAAGAATACACTTTGCTGGACGGGCGCCTCCGTGGTGCTGCAGTTCATCTTTGGGCTGATCCTGGCACTTCTGTTGGACAAGCCGTTTTTCGGCAGATCGATCGTTCAGGCGCTGGTGTTCCTGCCTTGGGCTGTTCCTTCTTTCCTCGCCGGCCTCAACTGGTCGTGGCTCTTCAATCCGGTTATAGGCCCGATACCGCATTGGCTCTATGGTATGGGCCTGACGAGCGAGCCGGGCAACATTCTCTCCGATCCGAACCATGCGATGTGGGGGCCGATCATCGCCAATGTCTGGTGGGGTATTCCCTTCTTCGCGATCACGCTTCTGGCGGCACTGCAGGCGATCCCGCGCGATCTCTATGAGGCGGCTTCGATCGACGGCGCCGGCTGGTTCGAGCGCTTCCGCTCAATCACGCTTCCCTTCCTCGCACCGACCATCGCCATCACGGTCCTCCTGCGCACTGTCTGGGTGTCCAACTTCGCCGATCTGATTGTCGTCATGACGGGCGGCGGACCCGCGGACCGCACGCAGATCGTTGCCAGCTACATCTTCACGCAGGCCTTCAAACGGCTGGATTTCGGCTATGCCTCGGCCATCGCCCTGGTTCTGCTAGTTCTCCTTCTCAGCTATTCGATGCTGATCATCCTGCTGCGGCAGACCCTGCTGAACAAGGATTGAGCCATGAGACGATCCGTTCTTCCCACTATCGCGCATCGCCTAGCCATTCTTTGCTACGTCGTCTTCGCGCTCTTCCCGCTCTTCTGGCTGCTGAAAGTGTCAGTGACGCCGAACGATCTGCTCTATACCGAAGGCGTGCGCATGTGGCCGTCGCGCACGACCTGGGAACACTACGCCTTCGTGCTGCAGCACAGCGACTTCCCGACCTTCTTCAAGAACAGCCTCATCGTCTCCGGCTCGACGGCGATTGCCGTGACCATCTGTGCGTCGCTCTCCGGCTATGCTCTCTCGCGCTTCAATTTCCGCGCCAAATACTGGATCGTGGCGCTGATGCTGCTGACGCAGATGTTTCCGCTAGTGATGCTTGTGGCACCGATCTTCAAGATCCTGACGCCGCTGCATCTGACCAACAGCCTAACCGGCCTCGTCATCGTCTACACGGCCTTCAACGTGCCCTTCGCCACCTTCCTGATGCAGTCCTTCTTCGACGGCATTCCGAAGGATCTGGAAGAGGCAGCCATGATCGACGGCGCAACGCAGTTCACGGCTTTCCGGCAAATCATCCTGCCGCTGACGCTGCCCGGTATCGCAGCCACCCTCGGCTTCGTCTTCACGGCGGCATGGAGCGAGCTTCTCTTTGCGCTGATGCTCATCAACGGCAATCAGGCTGCGACCTTCCCGGTCGGGCTTCTCACCTTCGTCTCGAAATTCTCGGTGGATTTCGGACAGATGATGGCGGCGGGCGTCATGGCGCTCATTCCGGCGGCCCTCTTCTTCCTGCTCATCCAACGCTATCTCGTGCAGGGCCTGACGGCCGGCGCGGTCAAGGGTTAGTCACATGGCATCGATCGATATTCAGAACGTCAAGAAAGCCTACGGCCACGTGCAGGTGCTGCATGACATCGATCTCAGGATCAAGGACGGCGAGTTTGTCGTCCTCGTCGGTCCTTCCGGATGTGGCAAATCTACGCTTCTCAGGATGATTGCCGGCCTTGAGGACATCAGCGGCGGCGAAATCCGCATTGCCGACAATCGTGTCAACGAGCTGCATCCGAAAGACCGCGACATTGCCATGGTCTTCCAGTCCTATGCGCTCTATCCGCATATGAATGTCGCCGGCAATATGAGCTACAGCCTGCGGTTGCGGAAGGTGGCCAAGGATGGCATTGCCAAGGCTGTCGCCGGCGCGGCATCCAAGCTCGGTCTCGATCCGCTATTGGAGCGCCGGCCGAAGGCCCTCTCCGGTGGCCAACGCCAGCGCGTCGCCATGGGCCGCGCCATCGTTCGCCAGCCGAAGGCCTTTCTCTTCGATGAGCCGCTATCGAATCTCGATGCGCGCCTGCGCGAGCAGATGCGCGCTGAAATCAAGAAGTTGCATAGCGATCTTAAAGCGACGTCGATCTATGTCACTCACGATCAGATCGAGGCGATGACGCTAGCGGATCGCATCGTCGCTATGCATGGCGGGGTCGTTCAGCAGGTCGGCAGCCCGCTCGAACTCTACGACCGCCCCGCCAATCTCTTCGTGGCCGGCTTCATTGGTTCACCCGGCATGAACTTCCTTGATGCGACTTACGAGGGCAATGCTGTCCAGCTCAAGGATGGCACACTCGTTTCGCTTCCGGAGCCGCTAAAATCGGCAACCGCTGCGAAGGTCACGCTCGGCATTCGGCCGGAGCATGTCGTGCTGTCGTCCAACCCGTCCGACATGGCCGCCAATGTCGAGCTGATTGAGCCTACCGGCTTCGGCATCATCCTGCATCTTTCGCTGCACGGCCTGCCGTTCAAGGTGTTCACCTTGGATCGCACCGCTTTGAGCGCGGGCACGCAGGTCCACGTCGCCTTCCCGGCGCAGCATCTGCATGTCTTCGATGAGGATGGAAAAAGGGCGGCTTGACGGCCGCCCGACTAAGACTCTCAGCTCGCAAACGGTTCGGTCGGCCCGCTGGACGGCTGCGTGAACCAGTGCGGCCCATCCGACGCCATATAGATGTGGTCCTCCAGTCGGATGCCGAATTTCTTCGGAAAGACGATCATCGGCTCGTTTGAGAAGCACATGCCGGCCTCAAGCACCGTCGCGTTGCCGCGCAAGATGTAGGGCTCCTCATGAATCTCCAAACCAAGGCCGTGACCGGCACGATGCGGCAGTCCCGGCAGCTTATAGTCGGGGCCAAGCGAATGCCTGGCAAGCACCGCGCGGGCCGCATCATCCAGGCTGGAGCAGGCAGCGCCCAGCTTTGCCGCGTCGAAAACGGCCTGCTGCGCCTCGCGTTCGATCGCCCAGGCATCTTCGAAGGCGCGGTCGCCGCTCTTCAACTTGTATGTGCGGGTGAGGTCGGAATGATAGCCGTCGATGCGGGCGCCCGTATCCACTAAGATGACGTCGTCTTTGCCGAGCGTCTGGTCGCCATCCGCGCCGTGCGGCAGGGACGTGGCTTCGCCGAAGGATACGATGCAGAAGGTCGAGCCGCCGTCGGCGCCCGCCTCGCGATGCCGCCGGTCGATGAATTTGACGACTTCCGATGCGCGAATTCCCGGCTTGAGCATGGCATGGGCCTGTTTGTGCACGTCCAGTGTCAGGTTCATGGCGTATTGAATGAGCGCGATTTCAGCTGGGGACTTGATCCGGCGCAGGCCGTTGATGATCAGCCCGCCATTGACAAGCCTTTCAGCTCCAAGCTCGGCGGCCAACGCATTGTAGAAGTAAAGCGGCATGTTGTCGTCGAGCGCCAAGATGCCCTTATCTCCCAGCACGCGGGCTATGAGTGCCGCGCTGCTCTCCTCCTCCTGCCATTCAAGAATTTCGGCCGGCAGATGCGGCAGGGTTTCAACCCTGCTGCGCTCGAAGCCCGGCACAATGTAGTAGAGGTCTGTCGGCGTCACCAATGCGCCGAGAAACCGCTCGCTTGCATGCCAGACTAGGCCGGTGAAATAGCGGAGGCTTTCGGTCGGCCCGAGCAGCATGCCGGCCCATCCATTCGCATCAAGCAGCTTTCGAAGCCTTGAAAGGCGCTGTTGTCTTTCCTCCGCTGAAATCCGGGGTACTGGGTGTTGCCACGACATTCCTACTCTCCTCAATACTCTTCGCCCTGCATAGCTTATCGTCCCGCCATGTGGAGCGGTACCGACACTATCGCTCCTGCAAGACGTATGTCGACAAGGAAAATACAACTACTGCCTTTCCGAAGGTCGCCGCCCCGTTCGATAGCTAAATTATTTGACAGCGCGAATACGGCTCCAGTGGTTCACTGCTCTCATCGAAGCAACCGATGGAGTATCACCATGCAAGCCACAAGCATCATCACTTCTTCCGAACAGGCCAGCACCTTCCGCAAGACTCGACTCGCGTCTTTCTCGACCTTGCTGGACCTTGTACGTATGCTCGTACGCAAAATGGTCGAGCGCAGGAATCGCAATGCGCTTCTCGGGCTGTCGGACGATCAATTGAAAGACATTGGCCTTTCCCGCGGCCAGAATGGAAGCGATGTCCATATTTATAGCCGCTACTAAAAAGATGGCGCAGGATGTGTTAGGCTTCACTGGTGTGGCGGGCGTCAACGCCGGGATGGGGAAGTTCGGCATGTCAGAAATTACGACCGCCTTGCTGCTGAAGACGAAAACCGTCCTCATCCGCGATATCGTCTGCAATGGCGAATGCCGACATAAGAGCGGTGAGGAATGCGCCCACAAGACAAGCCTCGTCTATCCCTATCGTGGCGTTTTCAAGCGCCACGTCGACCAGAGTGATACTGTTGCGGAAGCAAACCAGGTATTATTCTTCAATAACGGACAGGGATATCGGATCAGTCATCCCGTTGATGGTGGCGATTCCTGTCTCGATTTCAGTATAGATGAGAGCGTCCTTCACGAGCTCGCGCCGAAAGAGCAGGTTCAGTCCGGCGAAAGCGTCATCTTCCGTCGGCAGCGCCGACGCATAGATCCACGTGCGCAGGCACTCGTGGCGATGCTTCGCCATGGGCTCAGCCGCAATATAGCCGAGAGCCTGGAGGGCGAAACGCTGGCATTGACCCTGGTGCGCCGCTCTCTCGGCGAACGTACGTCGCATGCGGCCGGCGCAAGTTCCGGCCGGCAGAAGCTTGTCGATCGGGCAAAGCTCGTTCTGTCCTCCGATCTTGCCCGCCGCTGGACGCTTGCAGAGATCGCAAAAGAAGTCGGCGTCTCACCCGTCTATCTGACGCAAGTCTTCCAACAGGTAGAAGCCATTCCGCTTTATCGCTATCAGCTGCGCCTACGGCTGGCACGCGCGCTCGATCTCCTCGGCGCCTATGACGACCTGACCATGCTCGGGCTCGATCTCGGCTTTTCCAGCCACAGCCATTTCAGTGCTGCGTTTAAACAGACCTACGCGCAGACACCGGCGGAATTTCAGCGTTCGGCGCAGCTGAAGCCGAAGCGCTACGCGGTTCGCTAAAGATTCCGACAGCGCCGACATAATGATCGGTGCTCTTATGATCCTACCCCGGCAAGGGGATCGATCAGGAAAGGATCATGATATGAAGAAAACAACATGTGCTGCCTGTGATTGTGAACTCGGCGCAGATACGATCAAGGTCAACCTTGGCGGCAAATCGGTCGAGGTATGCTGCGAGGAATGTGCGGCTGCCTTGAAGGAAGCCGGGCAATCGACGTCGGCAACTTCCGGAGCCAAGGAATAAGACACCAGGGGAGAGCTTCTAATCAAAAGGAGGCCCTCCCCATCTGCAAGCTGCAAATGGCTGCGCCTGTTCGTCATGACATCGGGACGTGAAATTAAGGCGAGAATAGAGGAAATTGTAATAAAGTATTGCTGTTGACCCATCAGCAAAATTCATTCGCAACATTCCTTTCGCGGGAAAAACTCAGAAATATAGCGACGTATTGCATTCATACGAGCGCCCTAGCTTTCGCAGCAGTTGCTCATAGCGAAGGCATTGATCATGAGGAAACGACTTATCGCTGCTGCATTGGTTGCAACGGCAATTGGCGGTACTGCCGCTTCGGCTTATGCCGCAGGTCCGGATATCGCATGCGACCAGCAAAAGCCTGTGGACGTCCAGATCGCTCAGCCGGATCCAGCTGGCCCGCCACCGGACGGCCGGGATTTCTGGGGCCGTCATCCCGAAGGGCCAATGATCGGCTTCGGCGGCGGCATGCCAATGCCGCCCGGTTTCCCGCATGGGCCGAATCCCGCCGTGATGATTGCCGGTAAGTTATCAGCGCTCGAAACGCTCATCGGCGTCCGCGGCAACCAGCTCGACGCATGGAGGGATTATACCGGTGCTCTGATCGATCTTCTCACCCCTCCGAAGCATGAGCCGCCCGAGCAGCGGGCTGCGGATGGGGCTGCGGCTCCCCCGACGGCCGGTGGCGGCGACGGCCAAGTTCTGCTTTTCGGAGAGCGCCTAGCCGATCACATGCTGGATCGCGCTACCAAGGCCAAGGCTCTGAAGGACAAGGCTGCTGCCCTTCGCAACGTGCTGAATGCCGATCAGCTCGCCAAGCTGGAAGATGCTGAGCGATCACTCGTCGCAGGTCCGCATCCATTCCATTGATCGATGAGGAGATGGGGCGAAAAGCCCCCCTCGTCTTGCTACGGCGGACTATGTCCTCTCCGCTTCCATCCAATTGAGATCCCCCCGGACGCCTCAGCTGGCTGGAAGGAGCGGCCCGACAATGGGCCGAACGGTCCGGGAACGCCCCGCCCGGCGCTCCCGGACCAATGGCGTGTGAGCAGTGTGGTCGTTCTTCGAGGGAAGAAACGATGGCTTCGATAGATCCCCATCAACGGGCCGGAACTTGCCTCCACGCTCAATAAGACTGGGATCGCCCGCTTCCTGAGAACAGGATGCCGAACACTATGGCATCTCAATGTTCCCGCACCTGCGGGTCCACAACGCGTCTTGCTGGACTTCGCAGCGACATTATCAAGAAACTGATATTTTCGAGAAAAATTGACCGTGGCCGAGAGCAAATCCGGCTTCGCCATTCGTGTTGGGGGCGTAATGGCGAAGCCGGGTATGCGGGGCGACCAAAGCTTGCTCGAGTCAAACTGCTGATCGGCTGCAATTTTACATCAGTTGCCGGCCAGAACATTTCGGAAGATTGCTGAAATGAGGCATTTCTACGAAATTTAATGTCTTGGCTTTTCCACTGCGGCGAATTATTTGATAAGTTCTGCAACCTTATTTTCAATATTGCTTCAAGTAAAGTTCCCGGGTGTTTTACCCAAGTAAAACCTTGTGATAGCGCGAATGTACCGCCAGCTGCTCGCGGCTTCGCAAAAGACCGCGCTGCAACAATGAATCGGCTCGAGCCGCGCGCTAGCTGACGACCTTGGCCTCGGCGTTTTTGAACGATACGACCTGCTCCAAGCCGCGTGGCTGGCGGTTGCGTACCTTGATCTCGCCTCCGAACCGGTTGATGATTTCGCGCGCAATAGCCATCCCGAGACCAGCCCCCGGAAAAGACCTTTGTCTTGCGATATCGATCCTGAAGAAGGGTTCGAACACCTGGTTCAGCCGGTCCTCCGGAATGCCGGGGCCGGTATCGACAATGCGCACAACGGCTCTATCGCCAAGATGCGTCACCGTCACCATGGCCGACTGGCCGTGGGTCGCGGCATTGATGAGCAAGTTTCGCAGGGCTCTTGTGATGGCGAGCGGGCCGGCGCAGATCGTTGCCTGCTCCAGTTCGCCGCTCGCGACATTCATATCGATCGCCTTCAGCTCGGTAACGATATCGTCGACGATCTGGTCAAGCCTGACCTGCTCCGAGCTGTCCCTGGAGATCTCTTCCCGGACCAGCCCGATTGCGCTGTCGGCGATCCTGTCGAGCTCCGCGAGATCGGCAAGCCATTTGCGACGCTCTTCGTCGTCCCGGATGAATTCTGCCCGCAGGCGCATGCGGGTCATTGGCGTCCGCAGATCGTGTCCGGCGGCAGCAACAAGGCGCATGCGGCTTTCCGTTGCCGCCTTCACCCGGGCCGACAGGCCGTTAAGCGCCTGGGCCGTCGCGCGAATTTCACCTGGCCCGCTTTCCGCTATATGAGGCAGGGTGCCGTCAGGATTGACCGCCGCAATGGCCTCCTCCAGCAGACGTAGCGGCTTCATGATTTTCGAGGCGGCAAAGATGGAAACCAGCACGCTGCCGACTATGATGAGACCGAGCCAGCCTACCAGGATCTTCCATCCGCCCGGCGGGGGTCCATGCTCCGGCAGCGGCATGATCAGCCAATTACCGTCGGAGAGCTTCAGGGACGCAATCATCTCGCCTGTCGATTGGCGCACTATGGTGGCTTCGCGCATGCCCGCTATTCGAAGCAGCGCCTCCATCAGAAAGCGCGACAGCTCTTCGTCGCGCTGGCCTTCAGCCGGCTTGTGAGCAACGACCAACCCCGCCGATGCCGTTGTGGTTCTGTCCTTCTCGGCAAAGGTGGCGAGAATGGAAAGCTGCCGCGCCATCCGTTCGACGGTCATATCCGGACGTGGCCCGCGCATGACAAGGCTTGCCACGAAGGACGAGGAAATGACAACCAGCACAATCGCCGTCATTAAAAGCAGCGCCAGCCGCGCACCAAGCGACCTCATGAATCGCCTTTAATGGCCATCACCGGGACAACCAGTTGATAACCACCGTTGCGGATCGTTCTGAAGATCGGATCTCCGGCTGTCTCGCCGAGCTTGCGGCGCAGTCGGCTCATCAGGACATCGATGGAACGGTCGGCGGGGTCGCGATCACGCCCTTGCGTGAGATCAAGCAATTGATCGCGCGACAGGAGCCGGCCTGCACGCTCCAGAAACGCCTTGAGAAGATCGAATTCGGCGCCAGTCAGCGAAATCGCCTCGCCGCTGTCTCTACTAACCCTGCGAAGCTGCGGATCGAGCATCATGTTCGCAAATCGATAGCGCCTCTGTTCGGGCTCCGAGGACGAATCCTCATTCGTCCGACGCAGGACGGCGCGGATGCGCGCAGCCAATTCGCGTGGATTGAAAGGCTTGCCGAGGTAGTCGTCAGCACCGATCTCCAGGCCAAGAATGCGATCGATATCCTCCTTCAAGGCGGTCAGCAGAATGACGGGCACGCGAGGGCGCCGGTTTCGCAGATCGCGGCAAAGATCGAGACCCGACCCATCCGGCAGCATAACGTCAAGAACGAGAAGATCGGGGTTCCGCCGGTTGAGCGCGTCGTTGCACCCGCGAAGATCGCTCGCCGTCGATACGCGAAAGCCCTGTTCCTCGAGATATCGGCTCAGGAGCGAGCGTATTTCATGATCGTCATCGACTATCAGAATATCCGGTGCGGCGCTCGCGTTCATAGGCTTCATTCCGTTTTCTCAATCCTTATACAAACTATGACTTCCCAGAAAAGAAGGACTTTGCGGCACCAATACGGAAATTTCCGCCGCGAAACATTGGTTTACAAAATTCCGGCGTCGGAAACGCTGAGCAACAAAATAGCGGGTGAAAAAGTGAATCCATTGGCCCGCGGGCGGCGCAGCAGCCCTGCTCGCATGCAGCTGTCAACGACGAGAGCCGATTGTCAGGCCGCTCGCAGCCACTCGACGCTCCAGGCGGAAAGACGCCCCTCGATGGCGCCGCTATCCATCATCAATCGGATTTCGATCGGCGCACGCGGATCGACAACATCGATCGGCACTGCCGCTTCGAATGAGCCGGTGCCTTGCGGGCACACGCGCAGGCGGCCGAGCAATTCGGCAGCATGTACCTCTACGGTGAAGATCTGCCCCTGGCAGTCTTCGTCGACATCGAAAATGAATTTCGCATTCCAGCGCCCCGTCGGCAGGTGAAGATAGGGGCCATAGATGAGGCAGCGGGCGCCACCGGTGAGATCGACAAGATCGTCCAGAGCCTGCCCCAAACTATCGCCTGATAAGAACGCTTCTTGCGGCCAGAAGACGGTGCTCGGGGCTTTACGGCGGTCGAATTCGAGGGGACGGAGAACCTTCTTTGCCGTCTCGCGCAGTCCCTCGCTGACCTCCGGAACCGCCTCCTGCGGTGTCAGATAGCCCGCAATGACAGCCGCGGCGGCTTCCTCCAGTTTCGGTGCTTTATGCGGTGGTTGTCCGGCAGGCGCCATGCCGACATGCAGCAGCGCGTTGGCTATCTGCTCCAGTTTAAGATCGGTGCTGAAATGCCGGTCTATGGTCTTCAGCAACAGATCTATGCTGCCCTTTTGATCGACATCGCCGCGACGCAAGACCAGCGCGCCGGAAGCGCCCGCAAGCGGCTCGAGGCAGGCAAGGCTTGCCGAAACAGCCCTGACCAAACCGATATCTCGCTGCCCGGTCGCACGAGCGAGGTAGGAAACAGCGTCGAGGGGATCTTCGAGAAATAACAGAAACGGCACGTTGACCCTGAGGATCAGTTCCGATAGCCGTGCTTCGGGAAACTGCGAGACGAGAACGGCATGCGCGCCCGATCGCGCGAGGACGTGCTGCTTGAGATCCTCCACAGTATCGGTGGCAATGACCGCATAATCGCCGAAGGCTTCGCGGGCCAGGGCGTGAACCGCTGCAACGCCCCAGGAAGACATGACCCCCGGCATTCCGAATGCAAAGAGGATGGTCACGACGCACTCCTCGTTTGATTATCCGTTGAAGAGGCTGTCATAAAGCGAGCCAACCTTCTGTTGATATCGATCCGGCGAAAAACGCGCTGCCTGCCTGGGCCCGGATTTGGCAAATGAGGCGCACAACCCGTCGTCCTGATCCAGGCTGACGATCGCCTTGCGCATCTCTTCCGTATCATAGGGATCGACCAGCAGCGCCGCATTCCCGGCTATCTCGGGAATTGATCCCTCCGTGGAACTCAGAACAGGCGTTCCAAGCTGCATGGATTCAAGTACGGGCAGCCCGAAGCCTTCATAAAGCGAAGGAAATAGCACCGCACGCGCTCCCCTGATCAGGCTGATCAGCAAGGGATAGGACACGAAGTCGAAACGCTGGATCTGTCGTTGAGGCAGGATGCGGTCCTCCGCGCGAAGATAGAAGCGGAAGCGGTCGTCATCGATCAGCTGCTGCGTCTCGGCACCCTTCCAGCCGGGGGCACCGACAATGATAAGCGGCTTGTCCGTCTTTGCGGCAAGATAGGCTTCGATCAGCCGAGAGATGTTCTTTTTCGGCTCGAAGGCACCGAAGAAAAGGAAATAGCCCTTCCAATCGAGATGGAAGATGCCGGCAACCTCGTCCGCCACAACGTCGTCCGGCTTCTCGCGAAGCCGCTCCGGCACCTGAACGGCCTGGTAGGTATTGCTGACCCGCGCCTCGTCGACGCCGAGAACCTTGATGATATCGGCCCGCGACGTTTCCGATACCGTCACGATGTGATCCGCTCGCCGGACCAGAGAGCGCAGCATCTTGTAGTGATAGCGCTTGTTGTCCTCAGTCAGATAAGGCAGCCGCAAGGGGACCAAATCGTGGATCGTGTAGACATTCAACGCCCGTTTTGCCGCGATCGGCATCGGATAGGTGCAATGAAGAAGATCGGGCTGCGTCTCGAACTTCATGTTCAGATTGTTGCCGTAACGCTTGAAATGATAGCGCGCGAGCTGGAACAAATCGTTGGCGGCATAAATGGTGTCGGCCGCACCAAGTTGCGATTGAAGCGATTTCACAATGACGGTGCCGCTCAAAGGGATCGGAACCGGAGCGATGCCGAACGGGGCGGCGATGCGACGCCGCAGCCAGCGCTTTGCGACCGAAATCGTTCCGGGGACTTGAGCACTGGCGTCATCGAAGAGGAGCACTTCCCGCAAAACTGGGTCCGTCGGAACGTTTCCGGGAATTCCATGGACCACGCCCGTCCGATAGCCGAGGGACTGCGCCGTCGCCATCAGACCACGGGTATAGGTCGCAACCCCGGTGCCCTTTTTGAGGGAAAGATTGAGACCGTCGTAAAGGATCGTCTGGCTCATTCCTATCTCTCCCTCAGCATTTTGGGAACTCTCACCACTCTCGATCAAGCTGGCTTGTCGCGCGAAAGAACGAGCAGCGAATCGTCGGCCCCGTATTTCGAAAGCAGGTCTTCGCTGGTGATGGGAACTGCCTCGCCGCTGAAATCGAGACGCCGCATTGCTCCGTAGATGCCGGCAAGCCGTTCGAGAAAACCGGATGCGTCGGCATATCGGGCAGGATTGAATTCGACCACGAGCATCGGCTTATGGCGGGCAATGGTTTCGGCCATTCCTTCGAGGATCACCTCCTCCGCCCCCTCCGCGTCGATCTTGATGAAATCGACACGCGAGCAGGCGGCGCTCATCCCGTCGAGGGTTGTCACGGGGACCTTGATGACAACGCCGTCCTGTGGGCGAGGTTGAAACATTTCCGAAACGATCTGCGCATTCTTCGGCTCGCTATGGGGAACATATAAAGAGGCGTCTCCCGATATCGTTGCACCGAGCGCCGATGTTTCGATCCTTGTCCGTCCGAGCAGCCCGTTGAGCTCGACGCTGCGACGCAGGAAATCGGCGGCATGAGGATTGGGCTCGACGGCGATCAATTCGCCCCTTGTGCCGACGAGTTCGGCAAGCAAAAGGGAGTAATAGCCAAAATTCGCACCGACATCGATCGCGGTCATGCCGCGTTTGACGTTGCGCGCGCAGAACAGCGTCAGCCAGATTTCCCAAAAGCCGTCCAGAAGAACATGAGATCCGAAACCTCTATCTCGGGTGTCCACATAGAGCTTGTAGCGACCGAGTACGCGCACCAAAGCGGTGCGGTTTCCAAGGTAGGCGCTGTTCACGCGCTGCAAGATGGCCGTTTCGGCCTGATGCCGATCGAACGCCATCAATTCATGAAGATGTAGCAGTGCCGAAGAACTCATCGTACCTCTCTCGTTCCAGCATGCCCGTAACGCATTCCGCAAGCCGGGCAGCATCAGGAAACTCCCTCGATCGCAGCGAGATCATCCGCCTCCGGCCGTTCCAGGCACTTGCTCCTTCGTCTTCAGTTTGCTGCCGACGCGGAGATGCCGACCGATGCCGCCGACAGAGCCGTCCCGGTAACCCCCTGGAAGAGGCCCATGAACTTCTGAATATCGACCGACGAGGCATTGGAGATATAAATTATATCTCGCGGCTGAACCTCGAAGTTCTGCATCGCAAGCAGCGTCGAGCCGTTCTTCAGGTTGAACCGGTAGACGATCGGGACAGGTCCACCACGGCGCAGCAACGGATTGCTCGGCGCAACGATGCGGCGGGCAACCTCAATCGGCTCGTAGCGGAAAAGGAAGACGCCGGAAGCATCGGCGCGGCTATCCTGCAAGCCTCCTGCACGTGCAACGGCGTTTGCCATGGTCAAATGCTGAACGCTGAAGGGGACTTCGCCACTCTGACCTGATGCGCCAAGAATCGTGTAGGTAACCGGCTCGCGCACCACCGTAACGACGTCTTCGGGCCGCAATCTCACGTTTTCGCGCGGATTTTGAACAATCGCGGTAAAAGGCAGATGCATGGTTCGTCCGCCGCGCGTCAGGTAGACGACGCTGTCGTTGACGCCGGCGCGCAATCCTCCCGCCGCGGCAATAGCATCGAGCACCCGGCTGCCGGCGGGCGAAAGTGCGACGCGTGCACCGCCGGCCACCTCGCCCGTAACCGTGACGGTGTTCGATGAGCTTTGCTGGACGGTCACCAATGCCTGTGGCTGCACCGCCTTGCCCGTCAGGCCGGAAACCACCGCCTTTTCCACCGAAGCTGGCGTGCGGCCGGCAGCCGTGATCCGGCCCACATAGGGAATACTGATCGTGCCATCGCTGTTGATGGTTTGCGGCGGGATCGTCACCGAACTGCCGGTCGCCTGTTGCTGACCCGAAGCGCTCGAGGCCATCCCGAACAAACTTCCGGGTGGTGCTTCCCAGAGGCTGACCGAGACTACGTCCCCCACCGCGATCCTTAAGCCAGGATCACGTGCGCCCTGGCCGAAATAGGCGGCAAAGCTGGCTTCAGGTCGCGCAACGCTCTTGACCATCGCCGTCGATGCCACATCGATCACCGCAAATGGCGGCATGGCGCGCGCAGCTGCCTCCTCCAATATGCGGGAGGCCTTGGGGCCGGCCTCCGGTAATCCACAGCCCGTAAGAACGCAGGCAAGAACGCACAATAATCCGAACTTCAACGGCATCGATGATCCTGATTGGCATGGAGGCAGTTTTGACGAGGCAACATCGTGCCAGGCAGGCTAGGCCGTTCCGGCATTGTCGCTACGCTCCCGGGAAAAACGAAGGATCGACGATGGGCTGGAGCCGTAGGCGTGTTTGTAGAGCACGGAGAATCGCCCGGGATTGGAGAATTGCAGGCTCATGGCAAGATCGGTGATGCTTTCGGCCTGACCACCCTTGATGGCGCCATGTGCCGCGGCCAGCCGGTAATTGCAAAGGATTCCCATCGGCGTATCGCCGCGATAGGTCTTGAACATGCGTTGCAGCGCTCGCGGGCTGCAGCTCGCGGCGTGCGCGAGATCCTCCAGCATGATGGCATTATGCAGATTGTCGCGCATGAACGCCTCTGCCCTCAGGAGCTGTCGCGGCGCGTTATCCAAGGTGCCGCGATTGAAGGCATCGGACAGATTGTGCGGCAACTTGGCAAACAGCTTCACCAGCAGGAGCTCGCCGTAGGCCTTGGCGAGCATCATTCGCTCCGTCTGGCGCGCAGTCGTCAGATCCTTTTCGGCCTGGCGCAATGTCTGATAGAGCCCCTGCGCACCACCTTGGCGGAAGCTTACCGGTGCCAGCGCGAATTCCTGCACGTAGGGCTTGCCGGTCAACTCTTCAAAGTGCTGCCGAATAACCGCTTCCGGGATCTGAAACAGCAGCCAGGAGCTGCGCGGCTTGATTTCGATGCGCTTGCCGGCACGATCACTGATGCTCGCGACATAGTTGGCGGGAATCCGGAGGGATTTATGCATTCGCCGGTGATTGATCTCTATTTCTCCGGCGAGAACGAAGACGATGCTGACGCGCGGCAAATCCTGTTTGGCGATACCTTCCAGGCCCGCCGAATGCTCGGCGCTTATGATCGATGCTGACTGAAGGGGTTGCTTGCTGAATTTGAAGGAATAGTCGCCAGAAGTTTCTGAGGGAACAGACCATTTCCAGTTTGGCTCAAGCATGTCGAGATTACGAATGATTGCATCACGGGAATACACCTCGAAAGTACCCACGCATTGCTCGACAACTCTTTCCAACATCGCCATCCGCTATTCCTACTCAAAATCTCAAGTTGCATATTAGCAATTGCTAACACGTGATTTCTATCTAGGCTACACTTTTTCCAGCGTTCGTTATGACGACTCCATCATCCCGTTCCCGCGGCTATGAAGTTGCGGGATCGTTTAGCGCAAGTTGCATTATCTGTCTTTAAATTAGCACGACGAATTTTAGCGCAACAGTACAGATAGTGACGATGTTATACAGAATCCTACCAGTTCACAGCTCGACTGAACGTTGAATTCCCAAAGCGACGAGATCGGACAAAATACAGCCCTACCGAACAATATAACCGGAGCCCTACGGGTTTAGGTTGCAAAGGTAGTCGCCTGCTTCTGCGAATAGACTTGCCGTAAGACAGTTAACTCGGCCTAGTCCTTTGGATTGCAGGGGGCGATGAAACTTGATGGTGCCGTGGCCGATGGGTCGATTGCTTCATCACGGTATTTTCAATTATCCTAATTTATCTAGAGGTTTAGATGTGCAAGCCTCTGACGACACGCGAAGCTCTCGCCTCTCCTTTGGCGGAGCACGCAAAGGTAGCGAAATGCCGCCGGCTGCCGTCCGTTATTGTGTCAATTTGCAATGGTCGCATGCACTATTGTTGCCAATCAACGCAACCAAGACACCGATCCAGCCTACAATGTGGAGTAGATGCGAAACGCTGCCTCAATATCGTTGAACACGCGACCGCGACCGTTCTTCAACACAAGCGCCGACGTGCATAAATCACTGATCACGTTGAGATTATGTCCCACAATGATCATCGAGCGATCCTTGCGCTTGACGAAAAGCTCCTCGAAGCTACGCGTTTGGAAGCGTTTGTCCCCGACGGCCAGCACCTCATCGATGAGATAGCAATCAAAATCGATGGCAAGCGACATTCCAAACGCCAGCCTAGCCCGCATGCCCGAGGAATAGGTTCTGAGAGGCATGCGCAGATAGCGGCCAAGTTCGCTGAAATCCTCTACCAGATCACGAATTTCGTTGAATGGCTTATCATAGATGCGCGACAGGAAGCGCATGCAGTCGAATCCGGTCATCGAACCGCCGAAGCCACCGCTCAGGGCGATTGGCCACGACATCGACATGTTGCGCACGACCTTACCCGAGGTCGGCTCCTCTATCCCCGCAATCATGCGCACCAGGGTCGATTTGCCGGCGCCATTGTGCCCAAGCACGGCGATCTTCTCGCCTCGGCCGATCTTGAATGACACGCCATCAACTACGCGGCGCATCCGGCCATTTACTTCATACTCTTTGACGAGATCGAATACCCCGACGATGCCATCTTCATGCCAGGGAATTTCTGGCTTCGACCCCGGCGCGTCTGACGGCGCGATTCGCGCAAGACTGGAAGGAAGAATAGTCATTGCTGGGCCGCATGCTCGTAGACCTGGATCACGAAAAAGCGCACGATCCAGAAGGTTGCAAAGCAAACCGCAACCAGAAGCAGAAACGAAGTCAGCCGTTTTGGGTACAATGCATGGTCGGGCAAATTCGGGTCAGCGATTCGTTCGAGATACAGTTGCTGGCGTTGCGCATCGATCCTGGCGTTTTCCAGGGAGGTGGTCGCCGATGTCAGCATCTTCGCAGCCATTTCCCGCTCCAGCAGCAATTGTTCATATTGTGCGATGCGGGGCGCCATTGATCCGTCGCTGCCGACGATCCTTGTCCGTTCATCGCTGATCTGCCGTTCCATCGCCGCCACCCGCGCCCTCAGCGCCTCACCCTGCGGGCTTTGCGGCGCTTGCTCCTCAAGCGCTGAAAGCCGTGCCTTGTTGTCGGCGAGACCGTCCGAGAGCCTGGCGATCATATCCAGAGCGGCCGCTGATTGCTTGTTCGGGTCGACGAGCGCCTCGCGATTGCGAAAATCGGTCAGGCTTGTCTGCATCTTGGACAGTCTCGTTTGGCTGTCATTTACCTCGATCTGAGCATAGCGAATGGCATCCTCACGGGCGCGATCGTTGAGCCGGTTGATGAGCTCTTCCGCATGCTGCACCAGGGCATTGGCGAGGCGATAAGCATCGTCAGCGCGAAATGCACGCACATCCAGCGTGGTCACGCCGCTGCCGCTGTCGGTGTGCACATTGATGAAACGAAGATAATGCTGATACAGCTCCTCATTATTGGCCTCAGCCCAGGGTAGCGGATAGCGGCTGAGGAAGTCGCCTTCCGGTCGGGAAAGAATCGCTTTCAGATCGTCCCTGCTCGCCAGCGCGTCGACGGCTGCGCGCGACTTGATGAACTCGGTGACGATGTAGCTATCGTCCTGTGCGCGAACGAACCCAGTGCTCTGAAGGAACCCGCTGAGCAGGCCGGCAGCATTTCTATTAGGGCTGCGCACGACAAATTGCGTTTCCGAGGCATATTGATCAGCGCAGATGAAACCATAATAGATCGCCCCGAACACGCCGGGGACGACGACGATCAGCAATAGCAGCAGCTGCGATCGAACCCACCGCACAACGGAATAGGGCCAGGAAACCGGTTGGCCTATGATGACGCCGGACGAACGAGCATCCACCAGTGTAATGAAGTCGGTAAATTCCTTATTATTCTCGATGCGGCTCATCTGGGACCATCAAATCTCTCTCGGAATTGCCAAGACCATTCCACTGGCTGCCTCTCCGAAATTCCATCGGCTCTCGTGAATCTCGCGGCTTGCGCCGTTCAGCATCCCCTTCTGCGACAATGCGCGGGGACGATTTAGGCGGAAATTTACTCGCAAGAGATTCCCATATATCCTTCAAAAGTCAAATATAATTCCGACGTTTGAAAATTTTTACATGGGTATGCAAGAATAATTTCCCTTCTGTCGCAATTAATACTTTGACGACGCGATCCGTATGGCGAGGCGAGATTGCGACGGCAATAACTGCCATTCGATTAGCTGTTTTTCCCTCATTGCTGGTTCAAGGATTCGGAATGGGAAAGCTCGGAGGCACCTTGAGGCAAGTCGGCAGTAACGTTGCGACGCATGGTCATGAAGACCTGCTGTTCGGCCGGCTTCAGCGAAGCCTCCTGAAATTTCTCGCCCGCCGCCGGCGCAAATCAGCAAGCGGAATATTTGCGGATGTCATCCGGCTGCAACTGCTTTTCGTGCCCCCGAAAGCGGTTCCGCTCATGCAGCTGGCCGTGGTCGGATATCGCAGGCCCCGCCGCTCCGGCACGGGTGATTGCTCCTAGCGGCATCTCGGGGGGATTTATATGTACAGGGATTCGACGGTCTTTCCCGAAGGAGCGCAATCTTCGGTCGTAAAACCAAATGAGCAGCCGTCCTGGTTACCGCCAATCAACGCGCGGCTGCTTGCTTTCCTTCCGACGCGTCAGCGCTTTCCCCTTATCGGTCCCGCCTTTTCCGCGTCTCTCAGGCCGATCGAATTGACGATGGGTGCGGCAGATGGCGTCGTCAGCTGGGGAAACGGTCCGCTTTCCCGCCTGGCGCGCCTCTATGCGCAGGTGCTGCGCCTGCCTTTCTGGACGGTGGAAGGTGGCTTCCTGCAATCGACCGACCCGGACGCCGCTTCACCGATCTCCGTTATCGCCGACGACCTCGGCATTCATTTTTCCGCACGCCAACCTTCGCGGCTCGAGGCACTGCTTCAAGACGCGTCCTCCGATGCGGATGTTCGGCGAGCGCGGGACCTGCGGCGCTGGATCAACCGCGAGAGACTTTCCCAAGATGGCCACGTCCCCGAAGGAACGTTTCGTCTTCGCCGAAGCCATCGCAGGCGCATCCTGCTCGTCGACGAAGTGGTCGGAAATAGCGCCGTCGAAAGCGCCGGCGCCAATGCAGAGACCTTCGCGAGAATGTGGACGGCGGCTCTGGCGGAGGCAAATGCCGACATCATCGTAAAATGCCATCCCGACGTCGTCGCTGGCCGCGCGCGAGGTTTTCTTCAGCCTCTTGCGCAAACCGTGGATGTGCAATTCGTGGACAAGGCGATTTCAACGCACTCTCTTCTGGATATGGTGGATGAGGTCTGGACGGTATCAAGCCAGCTCGGCCTCGAAGCTCTCCTGCGGGAAATACCCGTCGTTACCTTCGGCATGCCCGCCTATGCCGGCTGGGGACTGACCGCAGACCGTGCCGAAGGCACGGTAGCGGCTACGGCACGCTCCCGTCGAGGGCGCCATGTCAGCATAGACGAGTTTGCCGCGGCTTCATTTTTTCAATACTCGCGCTATGTTGATCCCGTCTCACGCAGTCCGATCACGGCCGAGCAGGCGGTGGAACGGCTCCTTGAATCGCGCGCTCGCGCCCGCTCACTCACGGGCCGTTACCTTTGCGTCAATTTCTCGCTTCATAAACGCGCGGTCATGCGCCGATATCTGAGCAGTCCCCGGTCGCAAGTTCATTTCGCCAACAATCCGAGCGCTTCGGAAATCCAAAGCGCCGACACGATCGTTCTTTGGGGCAATGCTCCCGCTCCCGAGGAAGGAGTTCTATGGAAGCATGGCAAGAGATTGCCGGTCATGCGGGTTGAAGACGGGTTTATCCGCTCTTCCGGCCTTGGCAGCTCGCTCGTGCCGCCATCCTCGCTCTGCTTCGATGAGGAAGGCATCTATTTTGATGCCTCCGCGCCGAGCCAGCTCGAAACAATCCTGAACAGGACGAATTTCGATGATGCACTTCTCGAGCGGGCGCAACGCTTGCGGCAAGCCATCGTTTCCATGGGCATCACCAAATACAATCTGCCGCCGCAGCCTGCTCCGGATTATCGTGCACTGGCCGAAGGCCGCACCATCGTTTTGGTGGCCGGCCAAGTTCCGAACGACGCCTCATTGCGCTTCGGCATGGCAAGCCATTCCTCCGATATCGAACTGCTGAGGGCCGTCCGACGCGCCAGGCCCAAGGCGTTCATCGTCTATAAGCAGCATCCGGATCTTCTAGCGAAGGCGACCGGCCGTCACCCAACTCCATCCCCGCCAGCGGAGGCCGCCGATCTGGTGATCGGCAATGTCGATCTGGGCAACCTTCTGAGTGTGGTCGACGAAGTTCATGTCGCAACCTCGCAGATCGGATTCGAGGCGCTGCTGCGCGAAAGACCGGTATGGTGCCATGGCCTCCCCTTTTACGCGGGCTGGGGTCTTACGCATGATGCGGTCGTCTCCTTGCGGCGAAAGCGGGTGCTAACGCTTGACGCACTGGTTGCAGGCACGCTCATCCTCTATCCCCGATACTGGTCGAATATCACCAATCTTCCATGCGAGGCGGAAGACGTCGTCGCCGAACTCTATCGCTCCCGCCAGGGCATTGCTCCAAATCCATCGCGGCGGCGCTGGCTGGCGCAGGCTATCCATATGCTTGAGGCCAGAAAATTATGACCAAGCCCGTCGTCATGGATATTTCTCGATTGATGGAACGGGCGCATTGCCCGACGCCCACCGGTATCGATCGCTATGAGCTTCATTACGCCAACTGGCTGAACGAACGCCGCAAACGGACTGCCTTGACAGATTTCGATGTGTTTTCGCAGCCGTCCTGGTTTGTCGAGACCGGTCGCAACAGCGCCGTTGCCATTCCGTCCGAACGGGCGGACAGGCTGGTCTCCATCCTCAATAGTCGCTGGTCGGCGACAGATATATCGCCAACGCAGGCCGCTCTTCTCGAACGGATTTTCGCCGCTATCGACGGCAAGATCAGGTGGCAGGCCGCAGCGGAAGTAAGGGCAGGCGAAGCCCATACGCAAAAGCTGCGCAAGATCGCGCATGCTGTCGCCAGCCATTTCACGCATGGCCTGCTGCTGCCGCCCAGGGCTTCCTTTGTCCACGTGTCGCACAGCCGGCTGGATCGAACATCCGCCTTCTCCTGGCTTGGAGAAACCGGTCGCAACGGCGTCTTTTACGTCCACGACCTTATCCCGCTATCGCATCCGGAATTCGTCCGACCGGAGGAGCCTGAGCGGCATCGCCGCAGGATGGAGACGGTGCTGAAACATGCATCGCTGGTGCTTTGCAATTCGCAGGTAACCGCACGGGCCCTGCGCACGTTTGCTCAGCAGAGCGACAGGACACCCCCCTCGATCGCAGTCCTGCCTCCAGGCATCGAGCGTTGCTTCCTCTCTCCGCCAAACGACATGCCGCGCCCCCGGATGCCTTACTTCGTGACGCTCGGAACGATCGAACCGCGCAAGAACCACATGCTATTGCTGCATCTGTGGCAATATCTGGCCGAACGTGATGGGGCGATGGCCCCGCGGCTCGTAATTGTCGGCAAGAGAGGGTGGGAAAACAGTCACATCCTAGCAATGCTGGAGCGGTGCCCTGCCCTGCCCGGGCTCGTCATCGAGGTGCCGGGGCTCGAGGATGCGGCTTTGGCGCGGTTGGTCGCCGGCGCAGCTGGTCTTTTGGCACCATCCTTTACCGAGGGTTACGGCATGCCCGTCGCCGAGGCGATCGCGCTCGGCACACCGGTCATCGCCTCCAACATCAGTGCCCATCGTGAAGCCGCCGCCGGACAGCCCGCCATCTTCCTCGACCCGCTTGATGGGCTGAGTTGGAGAGCCGCGCTCGACATGATCACCGCCTCGCCACAACGCCGAATGAAACCCGGCCTATCGAGCGGGTGGGACACGCATTTCGATGATTTGGAGACGCTGATCGAAGCCGATTTTTCGGCGCGACGCCATGCTGCCCAACGGGCTCCGCGGCGCATCGAGAGAATATCGACCTCGCCGATTTTGCAGTGAGAGGCAGTGGTGCAGGCGCAACAAATAACAAAGTTCGTCAGCAGGACGTAGGAGCAGCGACGTGACAAGCTTTTACGACATCGAGAATTGCTACAAATTCATTCTCGGCCGTCCCATCAACGACGATGAGCGAAATGTCATCGGCCACCATCTCCTGCAAATCACCGACCTTCCGCTGGACGACCACCGCAGACGTTTTCTGACTTCCAACGAATTTCACCAACGTCATAGCGAATTGCTGTTTCACAATTTCGTGCCGAAGTCGATCGTCGTGCTTTTTGAAACCACATACAATTTCAAATTGTATCTGGACCTTCGCCAATATCATATTTCTTTTGGCATCATGAACGGTGAGTATGAGAAGTTCGACATTGAGCTCGTGAAAGCCATCGTGCCCGATAACGGGCAATTCATCGATGTCGGTGGAAATGTGGGGTACTATTCCCTCTCTGTCGCAGCCCATCATTCGCCGTTTAGAGGAACGGTTCTCGCCTTCGAGCCTTTGCCGAAGCTCTGGGAGTTGTTCAATCGATCGATCGTGGAGAACGGACTTGGAGACCGAGTGAGCGTTCGCCAGCTCGCCCTTGCCGATGCGCCAGGAGAACTGCCGCTCAATGACGCGGCGGAAACGGTCAACGCTGGCGCCACGCGATTGGTTACCGATCTCGCCGACACCAAGATCGGTTACATCGCCAAGGTCGAGACACTTGATCGTGTCATTGGAAATCTGCGGCCTGATGTTATGAAAATCGACATACAGGGAGCAGAAGGTCTGTTTTTGAAAGGTGCACTAAGAACCATTACCACGAGCAAGCCTTCCCTATTGATGGAGATCAATCATGATATGCTCTCGATTGTCTCCAGAACCACTCCAGGCGCGATCCACCGCCAGCTCGCCGATCTCGGTTACTACGTCTGGACCAGCTCCCAACAGCGGCTGACGCGGATGGCAACGTCCGAGGAGTTCAACTCGAACTTCTCGGCTGGTACTGCGAAGAACATATTTGCGGTTCACGAAGATCGTGCGGAAGACGTAACCCAGCGGCTTCCGCACCTGGAGTTGCTGCCGATTCCAACCAAGCGAAAAAGGCAACGCCAGAAGGACCACCGCCTAGCCGCCGCATCTGACTTGCGGCTTCCAACCTAAGCGGGGATCGAGAATGAAGACCTTGTTGAGCAAAAAGGGGCAATCATATGGGTGGCATCGCCTATTATGGCTCTTGCCCTAGCGAGGAGTTCGTCCGGTATGTATTTGCGGACAGCAGTATCGCCTTCTTCTGCTACGGCATTAACGTCGCCAGCTTCATGAATGACAAGCAAGCGAGCATCAGCGGCCTCAAGGGGTGGCCTGAGTCGGTCTGGAAGAAGCTGCAGTTCGAAGCCAATAAAGGCTTTTGTGACCGATTGAAGAAGGCTGCGCCGACGACACTCGTGGTCGATTTTAGTCGGGCCACTCGCGCCTCGCTGATGGACTACGAGGGTACCTTACTCACGGTTCCCTATGAGCTTCTGGAAGCCGCGCCGAATTTGCAGCGCGAGACCTTCAATATCTTCAAGGTGATTCCGTTCGGCAGCCGCGATTTCTGGACGCTCGTCATCGACGCGGCTCGAAGGTTCTGCGAGTTCGTGATTGCGAACCTGCCGGATACAAAGGTAATATTGCTCGATATGCCCCCCACATCCGACTATCGCGGCACACTTATCGACAGTAACACCTATATGATCGACTTCTGCCGCTGGCAGATACGTTATCCGATTTCTCGCATGCTCATCGATTTTTGCCGGGAGCGTATCGAAAGCAGCCGTATACTTGCGCCGGCATCAAGCCTCTATTCTGACGATACTGCACTCTACGGACCCGCACCGATGCACTATTCCGTAGAGGTCTGGAAGGAGATAGCGGTTCGCTATCATGCAAATGGCGGCTTTGAGGGGTTACCGCGTTCGAGCGATGCAGTTTCCGCTCTCACCAATTATTCCGGCCTCATGGACGCGTTCACCAAGACGGCTTTGTCCAGCCCGAATCTCCGTCGGTTCAGCCTCGATATTCTGCACGGTGCGCTGCCGTATCTCTTCGCAAAAATCGACAGTCCCGCCCATAGCCACTTTGGCGACCCTATCGATGCCCATGACGTCGTTGCAGCCTTTCGCTGGATTCTCGGGCGCGAGCCTGAATCCGCCGAAACCTTCCTCAACCACTATGCTTTGCCCAATCGAAAAGAGTTACGTGAAACGTTGTTACGCTCCTTCGAATTCCAGCACCAGGTGATGGACTATGTCAAATATTAGTTCGGCCGCCGCCGCGTCATTCGAATTTGATGTGGTGGCGTGCGCTATTGATCAGGAAAAGCCCGACAGCGGTAGTGAACAGGCAGCACTTAACGAGATAATCGATGTTGTAGAAGGTTTGCACCGACTCGCCGAAGACGCCAGCGCGGAAAAGCTCAAAGCAATGGACGGTCGGGACATAGAGCGCCAGCTTCTGAGGGCCGCTCGGCAACCAAGCCACCATGAAGAACATGCCACAAATGGGCAATGTGAGATATTGAAATGGCGGCACAAGCTTCTCAACAAACTCGAACCGCTCCGAACCGGCGGCAAAGATGAGCGCCACCGCGAAAGAGAACCAGGCCATGAACAGCCAGCCCGCCAGCAGCAGACCGAGGTTCTGATAGGGCGGGATGATGCTTCCCAAACGCGCAACCGTATAGACCACGATCAGAGCTGCCGTCGTGCCGGCAGTCTCAAGAAGCGTGCGGGCGATTATGGCGTCAGCCAGCCGGATCTGACGATGATACATCAGAGGCATATTCTGACGAAGACAAGAGACCGCGTGACCACTTATGTGGCGCCAGAGTGTCAGCGGCATGTAACCGCTCAAAACGAAGGCCGCGACCGTCAATCCGTGCGCCTCGTGATTGAGCACCGTCCACATGATCATGACGCCCGTGGTCAGGATCATCGGTTCCAGCGCAAGCCAGAGAAATCCGATGTTTTCCCGCCCGTAGCGTATGAGCATTTCGCGCATGATCAGCGCACCGAGGACGCGTCCCTGAATCTTCAATCCGGTAATGAACTGCGAATTCCCACGCGTGCCTGCCGATACCTGATGCACTCGAAGCCCTCCTGGTCGCTACGCCGTCTCCATCAGACGGTCGGTCAACGATACCGGCGGAGTGCGACCGCTCAACCTTCATTGCGCCGGACTTGGACAATTACCGTCCATAGCGTCCGCTTGCGGATATCTAACGACAGGCGATCATCAGAAAGGGCATGGCCATGGCTCTGATAAACTCCGAGAACGAAAATAAGAAAGTGGATACTGAGCAGCGCTCGCAATCTTTACGTCAAATGGTCGCAAAATCGATCAGCGGACCGACACAAGCCCGCAGGCATCGCAAGCGCCTTGGCCGTATGCGCGTTTATTTACTGGCAGTTGTCGCCCCTACCCTTGCCGTCAGCGCCTATTACGCGTTTATCGCCGCCCCAATCTATGTATCGGAATCCTCCTTCGTCGTTCGTATGGCGGCGCCACCATCATCCAGCGTCTTCGGCTCTCTGTTGCAGAACAGCGGGATCACGCGTTCGCAGGACGATACTTTTTCCGTGCAGGAATATATCCGCTCGCGTCAGGCGCTGAAGGAACTTGCCGAACGGCTTCCCGTACGTGCTATTTTCGGTAGCCCGCAGGCGGACTGGCTGACGCGCTTTCCACGCTTCTGGGAAACCAATAGTGAGGAGCAACTCTATAACTATTATTCAAACCGGGTGTCCGTCATTCACAACGACACCACGGGTATCACCGTCCTGCGGACGACGGCCTTTCACGCGCAGGATGCCGCGGACATGAACGCCTCACTCCTGGCGCTCGGCGGCGACCTTCTCGACCGGCTCAACAATCGCGCTCGCGGCGATGCGGTTCGCTTTGCCGATGGCGAGGTGCAGCAGGCGCAGCAGCGGGTCATCGATGCGCAGAAAAGCATAACCACATTTAGGAACAAGGAGCTGATGATCGACCCGAATGCCAGCTCCATGTCGATGATCGATCTCATCAGCAATCTGACGTCGGCTCTCGCCAACACGCGGGCACGCCTTGCAGAAACACGCAAGACTGCGCCGGACAGTAACTCCATCCCGTTTTTGACGAGTCAGGCTGCTGCACTGGAGCAGCAAATCGAGAGTGAACGAGCCAAAATGGTCGGATCCGACAAATCCGTCGCGCCCAGAATTGCCGATTACGAAAGTCTCGTCCTGATGCGGGAGTTTGCCAACAAGGCGCTCGTTGCCTCACTTGATGCACTCGAAGCAGCCAGGGCTGATGCGCGCCGCCAGCAGCTGTATCTCGAGGTCGTCGTTCCACCGCAGATGCCCGACGAGGCAGAGATGCCTTATGAGCTCAAGAACATTGCAGTCGTTTTTCTGTCCTTGAGTCTTTGCTACCTGTTGGGCTGGCTCATGGTCACCGCCATCAGGGATCACGAAAGCGGCTGATCCAGAAATCAATCAGGATGCCAGAAGCAGGTATAAATCTCCGTCATGCAGGCGCGGATTTCTCGGCTGGCGATCGAATCCGGCGTAACATGGCCATAGAGACTGAATTCCGCATCGCGTGCGCGAATGTAATATCGCAAGGCAGCATCGATATCCCGCATCGCTTTATACAGATGCGCAGTCTGGATTTCGACGTCGATCACTGAGGCTGCATCGAGGTTTTGCGCATATTCACGATAAACATCGTAGAGCCTCAGCGCTTCGTCGAAATCGCCGGCTTCCTTGGTCGCGTTAGCGTAAACGGCAATCAGATCGATTTCGCCATCCGTCTCCACCAGATCGTACAATTGCGCCCGCGCCTGATGCCAGCGTCGTGATTGAAGCAATTCCATCGCGTTCTGGCGTTTGCGCTCTATATCGATGCGCGAAAATCGAAGACGTGCCGACTCCAGATGAGCGGCGATATCAGCATTATCGGGCGCGAGAACATGGGCTTGCTCGTACCATTGAAGTGCGGATTCCCACTCATTCATCCGATTGTAGAGGTGCCCGAGCTGGAGGTGAATGTCGACATCGTCGGGCTCTTCCGCGAGGAAGTGCTGGTATGCCTCAAGCGCCGCATCGAAATCGCCATTCTCCTTGTGAGCATGCCCAAGCTGAACGAATAGCGATACTCGCGCGGGATTTTGCTTCAGCGCTTGCTGATAATAGAAGGCGGCCGCCGCCCAATCGCGCCGATCGCGCGCGGCATCCGCCGCGGCGAGAGCATTGACTGGCGTATCGGCTTCGGCTGCCTCTTTCTCCGCCTGGCCGACGCGCAGGAGCGTCGATGCAAATCTCAGTTCTCGTCTCATGATACGCGCCGCATCGAAATGTTTCGGGGACGCAGCCAGCGGTCTTCGGGAGAGCGCTCGTGAATGCGAACACGCAATTCGATGAAACGATGCTCCCGCTTGATGGCCATACACACGGTTCCGGAGAACGAACCGACCAGCGTCATGACCTGTAGAAAATCGAGACCTGAATTGGCGACGATCTCGATATCGAGCTTGGCCGTTTGCGGTTGGATAATGTCGAGATCCAGCAACCAGTCGCCTTCCGCCATACTGCGCTTGGGACCTGTCAACAGCCAGCCCGACTGCACCGTCCAGTTGCCGTCATTGATCTGCAGCGGCTGGCACAGGAGATCTGGAGCGATCATCCAGCCGACGTTTTCGACCTCACGCACAAGGACGAGCATCGCCTGACCATCCGGATTGACCAGCAGTCCCGACGGCGTGATGTTTGCGTTGGAGGCATCGGGCAGATCATGCGTGTCATCGTCATTTTCAGGCAGCAGCGTATCCCAATACGCTGTCTTGCCATCCCGGCGCGCAATGGCGACAATCCGCTTCACCACGTCTCTTCGCTTAAGGACGCCGCGCCTAAGGTCGAACTCCATCCCTAACCGCTCGGCGGATGTCGGATCGCGGCCGCAGATCCGCGAAAATGCATGGCGCAGGAAAGCCGGGTCATCGTCTTTCGCGAATCGAACGAAATTCTCCACCATGGCGAACTGGTCCGGTTCCCGACGCAATGCATGCAGGCCGGACAGGCCGTTCAATGATTGTGGGACGGGACGGCGAGCCTTCAGCGCGTCCACCACACGCAGCCGACTGGTGCCGCCGCGAATGGCGTTTGCAAGCGAAAGACGATCGTCCGCTGTCAGATCGACCTCCGTCAGGTCCAATGCCTTTGCCCAGGCGTCGATGAAGGATTCCGCGGGCAAGGAGAACACGTCTTTCGGCAGCGAGCTCAAAGGCTGCCTATGCAACTCGGCGATGGTCAATATTTTCCCCCAACATCTTCTCGATGGCTGTGACATGCCGCGCGGCAGTGCGCGGATAGGAATACCAGTGGGCCGCCTGGCTGCGGTCTCGATCCAACATCGAGAGCAGCGAGGGATTTTGAGCAAGGCTGAGAAGCGCTTCCGCGATGCACTCTATCTCGGTACTCCTCACGACGTGACTGAACGGCCACAAGTCGCGCAGAACTGGCGAGCGAGAGCAAAGCAGCGGGCGGTCAACGCTCATTGCGATACGCGCTGCCCCGGTCGCCGTTTCGGTCGAGTGGCCATACAGGAAGGAAAGCAGGTCGCAGGTCATAAGTTCGCGACGCAGCTCTCTTTCCGGAATGAAGTCGAAACGTGCGGTGATCTTGTCGGATAGTCCGAGATAGGCGATCAGATTTTCGATCATGGCGCGTGCCGCACGCGATTCGTCGTTGGGCACCGTGCAGTTGAACAACTTGAGGCGCAGTCTCGGCTCGTAGTTCAATGCCTCCGCAAAGGCCAATACCAGACGGTCGATATTCTTGTGTGGCATCAGGAACCCAAAGGAACCGATGGTGAAATGCGACGGGTCCGGTGCGGGTGCATCTTCCGGCACCAAGAGGACACCGTGCGGTATGACGATCGGGTTCGGGTGGCCGGCAGCCGAAACGGCTGCCGCATCCTCTGCCGAATGTAAGAAGATGATGTCGAATGCGCGTGTCCAGTCGAGTGACCCACCGCGCAGCGCCTCTTTCACGCTATGCATGGTCAGCACGCGCAGCCGATGACTGGTTGCTGCGATCGGCTGGGCCAGTAATTCCATATCCGGTGTTGAGAAATGCCCCGGATGATGTTGCATCCATAAGACATCGCCGCGTGCCTGCTCCAGCCGTCCAGCCAGGCGTTTCAGCGAAGCAAGATCATAGCCCCACAGCCTCGACATGCTGCGCGGTGTTGCCTCGATCATATCAACGGGCGCTTCGGGCAGCGCATCGTCCATGATCCGCCGGGCAAAGATATGCTCGATCCTGCCCTCGAATGCGGGCGTGCTATAGAGGTGCTGCGAATAGGTGGCGATACCGCACTGCTGTTGCCAGGAGGAGATGAGATCGATGGTCCAATCCTGCCGTGGTTGAGCCGCTGTCCGCACGGATTTTGCAAGAGCGCTCAGGGTACGGATAGCGACCGATCTCCAGCTGAAATGCGCTTTCAACAGTGATTTCGCCTTTTGCGTTCGGCTTTGAGCCTCGTCGGGATGGTCGAGCACGGCGCGCATCTGCGTTCCCAGATGCTGCACAGAGGGTTCGGCCCAAAGACTATGAGAGCCGGCCACATGAGCCTGAGATGCCGACATATGGCAATCGACCAGCCAAGCCGTGTCGGGACGGCAGAAATCGAGCTGGCCGCTGTAATTCGTGGTGACAACGGGAACATCGAGCAGCATAGCTTCCGCCAACGGCAAGCCGAAACCCTCGCCCCTGCTCGGCGCCACCAACATCGCGGCCGATCGATAGAGCGCGCGGAGCTGGCTTGGATTGTAATGCTTGTCGATGATGGTGATGGGGGGAGCATCGGCGAGTCTGTCACGCCTGTCGGCCAGAACAGATGCCGAGATATTATTCGGATTCGGAAAAGTCTTGATTACCAGTTCGACCGGATCATCCGCACGGAAGCTGTCCAGGAACGCATCGATCAGGACGTCGACACCCTTGCGCGGAAAGCAGGAAGAGACATGCAGAATGCGTCTGCGTCTGCTTTCGGGCAATGGGGATGGCACGTCTTCAGCAAGAGCCGAGAGATGATCACAGCCATTTCCGGTAACTTCCACCGGTATTGTGACGCCGGACCGCGCGAAACTGTCGCGAACGAAATTCGAAATGACGGTTACAAGGTCGAGATCGCGGTTGAAGCGATCCACCAGGTATTGCGGAAATTCGAGCTCCTCCCAGGCAAAGGCAACATAGGCATTCTGCCGTCCGACCATGTTATGGGTCACAGGGGGCCAGGTATTGCGGAGATGGATGTCGAATGTCTCTTTGAACGGGTAGTCATCGCGCATTCGGCGGATGATATCCGGTGCTGTCGCCAGGTTGACATCGCTCTGCCAATCGTCTTCGGCCGTATGACAAGTGAGATTGATGCCCAAATCGATGAGCGCCTGCGCAAGGTGGCGATTGACGATCGCCAGGCTGTAATCGCCTTTGAACACCCCGTCGAAGAAAACTGTCTTGCCGGCAAATTTTTCGATCAGCGATCGCTCATTGATGCGGTCTGCATCGAGCAAGTAGGGCGAGACAGCATCGTCATGGCGCATTCAGTACTCCCAAGCGCTGAAAACAAAAAAATGAACGATATCTTTGGGGCTAAGAGTTTCTCGGCCAAACGAAAGTCGAGATGGGACCGACACCTCAACATCCCGCTTCAATCGCCTGCGGGCGGTCTTAACCGCCCGCAGTTCGCTTTGCATTCGAGTATCAGGATGCTTGCGCATCCTGAACGATGTAACCCAGTTCCTCGGCTCGCTGTTCAAGGATCGCGCGGGCTTGCTCCAGCACCTTGCCGGCATAGACCGGAGGATAGCACCAGTCGTTCCAGTTGCGTGTTGCCGTGCCCGACATCGCGCCGAACCGCAGGACGCCCGGTTCAAGGAAGGACATGCGGCCACCGAGATCGAGATAGGTTTCCGTCGGAGCGCCTTCGGCGAGAATGATCGAGTGCTGCTCCAGTTCGATATGGAAATACTCGAAAGGTGCCAGCGTCGCCTCCTGGGTAACGGTGGTGCCGTTGATGAGGAACTTGGCGGGGATCAGGGACTCCTCGAGGAACATGCAGTGGTCCGGAGAGACGTAGAGATCCCGGGATGGAATATTTTCCGCAAATGCCCCCACCCGGATACGGATCGGAAGCGTATCGCGGGGCTTGTCGATTGCCTTCGGATCGAGCCGACGTCGACCGACCCATTTGATATCCGCCACGCCATTGTGCGTGACCACAAGATCCCCGACCCGCAAATCCTCGACCGGAGTATCTCCCTCGGGCGTCCGGATGAGCGTACCGCGCAGGAAGCAGCTCGTGAAGGTCAGCGTGTCGGTGTTGGCATCGTAGCTGTACGTGACGCCGGCCGGTATCGTATAGGAACCGAGCGGCACTGCGTTCAACAGACCGCCGAAGAAGGTAACGGTATTCCCGGATTGCGAGACAACATTCGAGCCAACAACTTCGATCTTGTCGCCGGATTGAACGTTCACCACATTTGGCGGGGTTGAGAGGTTCAAATTGATCCCGCCGGGATTGTAAGCGAACAGCCCACTACCGTTTGCGTTGGCAAAGTCTACGGTAACGCCATTCAACAATCCAACCGTCAGCAAGCTCGAGTCGACGGTAATGCTGGATCCAGCACCGATTGCATAGGTATAAGTCGAGCCAGCTCCAATGTTGGCGAGGCCTGCATCGATCGTCACGTTCGCACCGTTGATCGCTTCGATAGTTGTGCTCGAAAGCGCACCAGTACCAACAAGACTGCTGATATTGACGTCCACGCCATCAACGATCACCGTGCCGTTGGAAACCAGATTGAGCTGGATTGTATCTCCCGCTGAGCCAGCATTGCTGCTGTCGATCGTAGTCGTGCCGTTGTTGATTAGGTTGATGCCAATCAAAGCCATGTTATTATCCTCTCCATTAGATTAACACATTGTCTTCAAGGCAAACTATTGTCAGAACTTGTAGTTCAGACCCACACGAATGGCATGGAAATCAAGGCTGGCTTTGGAGTTAAGGGCGTCCCCACCCATGTTGCTGCTGCCGAAATCAACATACTGATATTCGAGTTTTGCCGTCACATGGTCGGTGAAAGCATGTTCGACACCGGCACCGACAGTCCAGCCGGCCTCGGTTTTGTCATCGTCGAAGCTTGCGCCGGCCAAGGCGCCCTTGTATTTGACGTGTCCATAGGCGAAGCCGCCGGTTCCGTAGAACAAGGTGTTGTCATAGGCATAACCGATGCGAGGACGAACGGTGCCGTACCAATCGATCTTCGAAGATGCGCTTGCGATATCGCTTCTGAAGGAATCGCTGATATCAGCACCCTGGAAATCAGCTTCAAGGCCGACTACCCAGTTAGGATCGAATTGATAGTTGTAGCCGATTTGACCACCACCGAGAAAACCGGATCCCTCAAGCTTGCCAAACCTGCCAAGATAATCTCCGAACGAATGGAAACCGACAGTGTCGTTGCCGCCGAAACCGCCGCCGGCGTTCACACCCACATAGAAGCCGGTCCACGAAAATACCGGCGCCGCTTCAACAGGAGCTTGAGGCGGTGTGGAAACCGCAAGATCCGCTGCATAAACGGTACTCCCCGCAACCGCCGCCATCAGAAAAACGGTGGATCCCAAAAACTTGCGCATTCGAAAATTCTCCTTAAAGGAATTCACGAGATTCAACATGTAACTTGTGAAAGTTCACGTTGAAGCCATAATATCGGCGTGATTATAACTGTAAATACGTGATTGCTAATAAATATTTTCATAAACTATACATTATTTGTATAACGCTGTCGCAATATGTATTGAGGTAATGGTGATTCTATACTTTGGGATCACCCAAATATTCCGGAATCTAGCGTTGTCGATCAACACGGTTTAGAATCGGAAGGCGGACTTCGCGTCGCTGCATGCGAATAACTTTTTTCGTCGGCAAAAGGCCGCCGTCAATTTCCGGTGACGTAATTGGATGCAGCCTGTCGCTTTCGATATAGACAGTCCACGCGCTGTTCTGCAGGTTTCGAGCGCTACCGCAGATACCAATCTGCTGCGCCGGGAGGCCTGACGTGGCGGACCCTTTGAAGGAACGTCTGGCCTCCTAACTGCACTCAATGCCCTGCCCCAACATCCCTTTCGGAAAGAACCTGCCGGCAGCGCATGCGCGAAAACAGACGTATATGGTCTGTGCTTGCCATAACATTCAAACGGGAGAAGAACTGGGCATCTCGGGCTGCAGCATTGCGAGACAAGCGGCGTGTCGGTGTTAGGTATCGGCTTACTTTAAAACCGGCTTTCCAACGTCAGGCGCAATCGGACCTCTGCTGTCGCTTTGCGTATGGACGACGGGACGGTGACAAGCCACATCTTTGTAGCTATCGCAACCGCCAATTTGCGATGGACGGGAGGCCCGGTCGCCTTGCTTCAAGCACCGGTCGGGCCTCCTCGTTTGCACCATGCGCGGCTCACGTGCAGTTGCGTCTTTTCTTGCACACGCGATGGTGCTCTGTGATTTCAGGGGACGGGATTTCAGGGGACGGGAAGGTTTAACAGACCGGGCTTTAATCGCCGGAGATAACAACGCGTATACTCACCGCATCTGCGGCCTTCAGGAAAGCAGAGCGAACCTGCTCAGGTGAGGCTCTGCCTTTGACGCCGTCGATACAGGCTTGCAGCGCTTCTTCGAAGGCATCCCCGCTGCGGATCGGCCATTGCGTGGTAAGATACTCGATCGCCTGGCCAATTGAAGCGATGAATTGAAGCTCGTCACCATCACGCGATGCAATGCCGATAGGCGCGAACGCCAGTTCTTCCGGATCGCTGGAGGCGTCAAATGGCGGCGCCTGATCTTGATCCCCGGCGTTTTCGGATTTCGCGTGTCGCCGCCTCGTCACGAGCGTAGCGAGCAATGTCATGTCCCGAGCGATCTGGTCCAGGGCTGCTAGTTTGTCCTCTTTAGCTGGCGCTCGATCCAAACTACTCCCTTCAGCTTGCGTTCGCTCCTGGGGTAATGGCGGGCGGTCATCCGCGTTCGTCTGAGGACTGGGAATTTCAACAGGGATTGAATTAACGAGCTGCTCACCATGATCGAGGTCGGCGCCGCCATTCTCATCATTCCGCCGCATGTTGTACGTCCCAATGAGCGTCATCGAATACATCTCACTTACGGCAGGCGTGCCGTATCATGCTGCTTCGATAAAAGTACGACTAATAAAACGTATTTGATTGGTACAGGTTAAAGCTTTGAAACGATTTTGACCAGTATCGCGACAGGAAAAAGAGCGAATACTCATAAAATCACGCGAATATTGGCTTATTTTCGATGTATAATTATGGGAGTTTTCGCTTAAAAAGCCGATAGACATGCATGAGCGCGACCGGCGCTTTTCGGAAGTCGTCGCGCCGACCCGGTGCATGTCGCGTCAAGATCTGCGGTGTTTTGCGACGAAAAGTGCCGTCGGAACGTTGAAGGGGCGCACCGAAGTGCGCCGCCTGCTCAGACGATGAAGAAAGTCGATGGCGGAACCTGTAATGCGGTGGCAATACGGCGAAGTTTTGCCGGATCGGCCTCGGCTCCAGCCTCAATTTCAATGATTTCCTCACTGGTGAGGCCGCAGGTCTCCGAGAGGTCGTCAACGGTGTAGCCAATGGCTTCACGCGCCTGCCGCACAGCAGCAGCAATCTCACCATCAGGAACCGTAGAAACCTTTGAACTATCGATATTATTCGGAGTAATGGACATGAAATTTCTCCTTCCAAAGTCCGCCGGCCAAATCGTTGCCGGGTGAAGGCAGCTATTGCAGCCATGAGGCATATCGACCTAAACAGACACGGCCGAACGCTGCGTCAATATAGGCATCAATGCGGCGAGGGCAAGCACGGAAGCGCATAGCTGCCAATCGCCTGGCTCTCGGCTAATTTCGCGATTTAATATTCTGTGATAGCGACAACACGTCACGGTTACAGAGGAACGAGCGCTGCAGCGCGCCGTCTTGCGACGACAGCCGCCGGCCGGCTGCGAACCCACTCAGTAACGATGAAGATCATTTCTTGCCTTTTGCCTTGCGCACCTTCCGCTCGGCCGCAAGCAAAAGTCCCTTGAGTTCCGGTTCACGCACACGGTTGGCTGCTTCGACGAAGGAAACCCACTCGACACGGCGCTGGCCTCGCTCCGGGAAGTCCTGAAAGGTCTGATCAACCTCAAGCAGATGTAATCCGACAATGCAGGGAACGCGATTGCCGTCGGCAAGCTGCTTTAAATAGGTGAAATAGCCGAACGGCTTTTTCTTAACCTTGCCGCGTACGCCGGCTTCTTCGTAAGCCTCGATGGCAGCAACCTCATGCGGCTTCTTGCCCTTGATCGGCCAGCCCTTGGGCACGACCCATCGGCCGCTTTCCCGGCTGGTGACGACGAGCATCTCGGCTTCATCGCAGTCGGGCGTCTTCCTGTAGCAGATGGCGGCATATTGCTCATGGACCTGGCCGTGCAGCAACTCGTCCGCATGAGAGGCAAGTTCGGACAGAAAGCTCTCCGACCGTCGCAAGGCTTTTTGCTGCGCTGAGAGTGAGGAAGCCATGTGCGCTACTCGCGACATGGTCGATCGACGCACATGCTCCTCGAAACTGGCTGGCTTATGCTCACAAAAATCGTCTGTGACACGCTGCCCTCCTGTCCGCTTGGGTTTCGTCGAAATTCACAACTGTCAGTATGATGCTGTGAGCTGTTGCAGTGACAGTTTTATGAAGGCGGCTGTTGATGATGCGAGGGGCAGCAGCCATCTGACGGTGCTACACGAAACTGTGATCGAACGGCACGGAAGTGGAAAAACGGCCCTTGAGAGGGCCGTTTCATCCTTGGGAGGATAATGCGAAGTTTACTCGGCCGCCTGCAGGGCAGGCACCTCGATTTCTTCGCCCAATTGCCCCGCCATGGCGGCGGCAAACTTGGTCTGGTCGAGTTCATTTTCCCAGCGGGCGACGACGATCGTAGCAACCGCATTGCCGACAAAGTTCGTCAGTGCACGGCATTCGGACATGAAGCGGTCGATGCCGAGGATCAGCGCCATGCCGGCGATCGGAACCGAAGGCACGACTGCGAGCGTCGCGGCAAGCGTGATGAAGCCTGCACCGGTGATGCCGGCAGCACCCTTGGAGCTCAACATGGCGACGAGCAGCAGCAGGATCTGGTCGCCGAAGGTCAGCGGCGTATCAGTAGCCTGAGCGATGAACAGCGCCGCCAGCGTCATATAGATATTAGTGCCGTCCAGGTTGAAGGAGTAACCCGTGGGGATAACGAGGCCGACGACGGAGCGTTTGCAGCCGGCACGCTCCATCTTGTTCATCAGGCCCGGCAATGCAGCTTCGGACGACGAGGTGCCGAGAACGAGTAGCAGCTCTTCCTTGATGTAGCGGATCAGCGCCAGGATCGAGAAGCCGTTATAGCGAGCGACGGCGCCGAGCACGACGAGCACGAACAGCAGCGACGTGGCGTAGAAGGTGCCGATCAGGAAGGCCAGATTGGCGATCGTGCCGATACCATATTTGCCGATAGTGAAGGCCATGGCGCCGAAGGCACCGATGGGAGCGAACTTCATCAGCAGGGCAACCATGCGGAAGATCGGCGTGGTCAGTGCCTGCAGGAAGTCCGTCACCGGGCGGCCGCGTTCGCCAGCAGCGCCAAGCGCAATACCGAAGACGACCGAGAAGAACAGCACCTGGAGAATATCGCCCTTGGCGAAAGCGCCGACGATGGTATCCGGAATGATGTTCATCAGGAAGCCGACGACCGACGCGTCATGGGCCTGTGCCGCATAGTTGTTGACGGCCTTCGTATCCAGCGTCGCCGGATTGATGTGCATGCCGGCACCCGGCTGCACGACGTTGGCAATGATGAGACCGACGATCAGCGCCAAAGTCGAGAAGGTCAGGAAGTAGATGAACGACTTGCCGACGACGCGACCGAATTTCTTCAAGTCCGACATGCCGGCGATGCCGGTCGTGACCGTCAGGAAGATGACGGGCGCGATGACCATGCGCACCAGCTTGATGAAGGCATCGCCGAGCGGCTGCAACGACGTGCCGAGCTGCGGATAATAGTGACCAAGCAGGATGCCGGCAGCGATGGCGGTGAGAACCTGCACATAGAGATGCCGGTAGAAGGGAACTTTGGCGCGCGTTTCCGCGGCAGCGATGGGAGCAATCATGATGTCCTCCGTTAAGCCCAACCGATCTCTCGGCCCTCCGGGCGACGACTAGAATTCAACAGCCTCCGACTGTTTCATCATCCGTTGCAATGACCGTGCCAAATGCGCGCCATGATTTTAACACATTGCTTTTGTTGAATTTTAATTTCCGACCCGGATCGAAGATCATCGATCTGTGCGATTATTCGCACAGATCGAATTGCGGCGCGCGCGAAATCATGCACAATACGGCAATGCTGCAGCGCCCGGCCAACGAACGATTTCTAACGCCCGAGCAGCTGGGCCGGCGCTCACGCCGGGTCTGGCTCGTGTTTGCGTTTCTAAGTGCGGCTGTCATTGCGGCTGGTCTTTATGGCGCGAATTTCTATGGTCGGCTCTCGGCAATAGAAACGCTGCAGAGGCAGGGGCACACGGATGCGAACCTCAAGGTTGCCCTGCTGCGCGCAGTCCTCGAACGTCCGCGCGCCCTGCCGCTCTTGCTGGCCGACGATCAGCAGGTGCGAGATGCGCTCGCCGAGAAGCACATCGACGATGTTGTCGCCCTGGACCGTAAGCTTGAAAGTCTCGTCTCGGGCACCAGCGCATCCGTCCTTTACGTCACCGGCAAGGACGGCGTTGCCATGGCTTCCAGCAACTGGCGAGAACCGTTGAGTTTCGTCGGCAACGACTATTCCTTTCGCGACTATTTCCGCAAAGCCATGGAAACGGGAACCGCTGAGCATTATGCACTCGGCACCGTCAGCAATCGCCCCGGCCTCTACATTTCCCGCCGTGTCGGCGATGTCGGCTCTGCGCTTGGTGTCGTTGTGGTGAAGATGGAGTTCGATCAGCTGGAGGCTGACTGGAGCGAGACCGGCCGCCCTGCTTACGTGACCGACGAACGCGGTGTCGTGCTCATCACCAGCCTGCCCTCATGGCGCTTCATGACGACCGCTCCGCTTGCGCGCGAGGAAGCCGACGCGATTCGAAAAAGTCTGCAATTCGGCGCAGCACCGCTTTCGCCCCTTCCGGTCAGCCATCCCGAAGAAATTGGCCCGGATGCAACCATCGTGCGTGCCATTCTGCCTGGAAGCAGCGCTGCGGAATATTTGCGGCTGGCGGTCGCGGTTCCATCGACGCCCTGGCAGCTCGGCTATCTGATCCCGACCGATCAGGCGATCGCCTCGTCCGTGCGCGAGACACGCTTCCTTACCTTGACCGTGCTTCTACCGATCCTCGCATTCGCCGCTTTCCTGCTGCGCCGCCGCGATGTTTCCGCCATGCAGATCGCCGTCAGCAGGATCGCGCGCGAAGAGCTGGAACGCCGGGTTCTCGAGCGCACGGAGGATCTCAGTCGGGCCCGCGACCGGCTGGAGGCGGAAATTGCCGACCACCGTGCGACGGAAGCCAAGCTGCAGGGTGTGCAGCAGGATCTCGTGCAGGCCAATCGCCTTGCCATCCTGGGTCAGGTCGCCGCCGGCGTAGCCCATGAGATCAATCAGCCGGTCGCGACGATCCGTGCCTATGCGGAGAATGCGCATATTTTTCTCGACAGGCATCAGACGGAGCCGGTGAAGGAAAACCTTTCGGCAATCGCGGCGCTGACGGAGCGTATCGGCACGATCACCGAAGAACTGAAAGCCTTCGCCCGTAAGGGAAGGACCGCACCGGAGCCGGTTGATCTCAGAAGCGTGATAGAGGGGGCCGTGGTCCTGCTGAGGAGCCGCTTTGCCGGCCGCCTGGATGCGCTGAAGATCGAGTTGCCACCAACGGGGCTCGGCGTTGTCGGGACCCGCATCCGGCTGGAGCAAGTGCTGATCAACCTCTTTCAAAATGCTCTAGAGGCCCTTGAAGGTCGCGACGAGGCCAAGGTGGAGGTGTCAGTGCGCGAAACTTCAGAGGAAGTCGAGATTGTGGTTTCTGACAACGGCCCCGGCATTCCCGCGGCGATCCTCGACTCGCTGTTTACACCCTTCAACACGTCCAAGGAAAAAGGCCTCGGCCTTGGTCTCGTCATTTCGAAGGATATCGTCGTCGATTATGGCGGCCGGATCGATGTCGAGAGCAATGACAGCGGCACCCGCTTCACCGTCCATTTGCGCAAGGCCACGCCATGAATGAGAGTTCCCCCGTTTTCCTGATCGACGACGACAAGGATCTGTTGAGAGCGACGAAGCAGACGCTTGAACTGGCTGGCTTTGGCGTCTCCGCCTTTTCTGCCGCAAGCGAAGCGCTCCATGCTCTCAAGGCCGATTTTGCCGGTGTCGTCGTTTCCGATATCCGCATGCCGCAGATGGACGGGCAGCAGCTCTTTGCCCGCATCAAGGCGCTCGACGCCGATCTGCCGGTCATTCTCATGACGGGTCATGGCGATATTCCGATGGCGGTTCAGGCGATCCAGGATGGCGCTTATGATTTCATCGCGAAGCCCTTCGCCACGGATCGGCTTGTGCAGAGCGTGCGGCGAGCAGCTGAAAAGCGACGGCTTGTGCTGGAAAATCGGGTGCTGCGGCAAGTGGCCGAACAGGCACAGGGCGATCTGCCGCTGATCGGACAGACTCCTGCCATTGAGCGGCTGCGCCATACGCTGCGGCAGATCGCCGATACGGATGTCGATGTGCTTGTCACGGGCGAGACTGGCAGCGGTAAGGAAGTGGTGGCGAGCCTGCTGCATCGCTGGAGCCGGCGAGCGAAGGGCAATTTCGTTGCGTTGAATTGTGGTGCCCTGCCCGAAACCGTGATCGAGAGCGAGCTTTTCGGCCACGAACCGGGCGCTTTTACTGGCGCCCAGAAGAAGCGCGTTGGGCGCATCGAACATTCAAGCGCCGGCACCCTGTTTCTCGACGAGATCGAAAGCATGCCGCCGGCAATCCAGGTGCAGATGCTGCGCGTGCTGGAAATGCGCGAGGTGACACCGCTCGGCACCAATGAAGTTCGTCCCGTCGATCTTCGCGTCGTCGCGGCAGCGAAGGTCGATCTTGCCGATCCTCGCCAACGCGGCGATTTTCGCGAGGATCTCTACTATCGCCTCAACGTCGTCACGCTTTCCATTCCGCCATTGCGTGAACGGCGCGATGACATTCCGTTGCTCTTCGGCCATTTCGCCGATCGCGCCGCCGGCCGCTTCAAACGCGAGGTGCCGGCCCTATCGACAACGGTGCGCCGCCATCTGCAGCAGCACGACTGGCCAGGCAACGTTCGCGAACTCTCGCATTTTGCCGAGCGCTTCGTGCTCGGTCTCGAATCGGCGACAATGGCAAAATCCGACGAGGCGCCGGCGGCGGACGAAGGTTTGCCGTTGCCGGTTCGGGTGGAACGTTACGAAGCCGAGCTCATCCGCGAAACCCTGTCGCAGAACAATGGCGATGTGCGCCGTACCATCGAAGCGCTCGGCATTCCCAGGAAGACCTTCTACGACAAGCTCCAGCGACACGGCATCGTCAGAGGCGATTTCGCCGGCTTTGATGGGGATGATCGCCGAGGCTCATGATCCGCTGCCGATGAGCCACCGCGCCAGCTGAAGCCGTCGTGTGAACTTCAGGCGCTGCGGCGCATGTCCCTGGCATTGCCTTGCCTTTGCCGGGCCGCTGCCTCGGCGGTGCGATCCAGAACCAGCATCGCTTGCGCAACCACCGCTGCGAGCGCTTCATCGCTCCTGGAAGCGGCCACGACCAGCGGCGCGCTCAGGCAAATTCTAAGAGCACTTGCCGGTACATCACCAAAATCGGCACAGCGAACGGGCTGGCCGAGACGCACCAAGGCAACTCCATCGCCTTCGACGGCCAGCTCCTTGTAGACCGCTGCCATTTCCGCTGCGGTCAGCATGGCGCCATCTGTGCAATTGCGCAGGTAAAACGAAAAGATGGAGGGAATTTCATCCCAGCGAAGAGCCGATGATGCGCCCCACAGCTCACGCCGCTCCAACGGCCGGCTCTGCAAAGGCTCGAAAGCCGGATCGTTCGCAAGACGATCGGAGACTGCCTCGGCAAAAATGGACAAAACCTTGACTACACGGTCTTCAGGAATATCGAGGAAGCATCCGAGTTCGAACAGCGCGGCTTTCCAGCGCAGCAGCAGGCCGAGATTGGCGCGGTCCGGCAAAATGTCGCGAGCGGCCCAGTCTTCCGGCCACTCTGCCTTCCCGCAATAGTCGGCCAAGGCTCCGGGCAGCGCACGCGATTCGAAGCGTTCCGACATTTGCGGCGGGCACAAAAGCGCACCGCTGAAAATCGGCCCGGCAAGGAATTTCGAACCCGTGAGCGCGACCATGAAGCCATGGGCGAGATAGGCGCGGATCGTTGCCGCTGACAGGCGAAACTGGCAGGCATCGATCATGATATCCAGCACAGTGCCGAAACGCTCCTTCAGGCGCATGACGGTCTCAAGGCTCGGCGCCAGTAGGCTGGTCTTCGATACGTCTGTTACGACGAGAAGGCATCTGAGGCCGGCTGCGCGGGCAAGCTCGATGAGGCCGCGTAGCTCCTCTTCCACCTCGCTATCGGCGCGAAGGGAACCATCCTTGTTGCGCACGGCAATGGTGGCGTTGCGCGTTGCGTCCCCTGGCCGCAATTCTTCGCCCTTGGCGACAGATCGTGCGCTGCTGACGCGGCTCATGAAATGCCGCCCGGCCGACGCCATCATGACGCCGCTGCCCGTCTCGTTCCCCATCAGCGTGATGGTCATCAGGGCAGGCTCGTCCTCATCCGCCAGCAGCGCGGCCGAAAAAAGGTGGATGTCCGTGCCTGACGTGGCCAGGATCGCATCGATCCGCGGCTGCGACGATTGACCGAGGCCAAGCAAGCGCAGCAGATCGTCACGCACACGCCCGATTTCGCGATCGTAGACAGCCGTCGGCGAGCTTGTTTCCATCTCCCGCCTCAGATCCGCGTAAAAGGATTCGACCGTGGCAAAGGCGGCGGCGGATATGGTCGATGCCGTCGACGAGCCGAAAGCGAGATCTTCGGGCCGGGGTGCCGGACCATAGCCATACATGTTGAGCCCGGTGAGCGGATCGCAATCCAGCCGTTCATCGCCACCCGACACCAGGTATTTCAGCAGCGCATCCCTCGCCTCGCTTTGTTGCTTCGACAACGCACCCGTAGTCGCATTTTTATCCAGGGTGCGGTCGTCAGCAACTTGCTGCATGGAGAAGCATTCCTCTTTCGCCTATGTCGACACGCTTTGCAGAATCGCGCTGCGGTCTACGCCGAGCGGGGGAGCCTCGGCAGCCGAACATTACGCTTCACAAGATGGAGCGAGGCTGACTTGCCGGGACCGACAGCACCCGCAGTAAGCGCAATAAAAGAGCTCGCGATCCGGAGGGCCGCGAGCTCATTTCTGCAAAGCGAATGGTCGGATCAGCCGGCAGCTTCCAGCTTATCCTGCGTCTTCGTCTCGAAGTCGCTGGCATCGTGGCGCTCACGCAGCTGCTCGGATGGATCGCCCGACATGCGGTTGACCATGCGGCCGCGCTTGACGGCAGGACGCGAGTAGATTTGCTCGGCCCAGCGCTGCACGTTCTTGTAGTCCTGCACCTGCAGGAACTCGGCCGCACCGTACTGCCACCCCTTGGCTAAACCGCCGTACCACGGCCAGATGGCGATATCAGCAATCGTATAGTCGCTGCCGGCGATATATTCGCTTTCGGCCAGGCGACGATCGAGAACATCGAGCTGACGCTTCACCTCCATGGCAAAACGGTCGATCGCGTATTCGATCTTCGTCGGCGCATAGGCGTAGAAATGACCGAAACCGCCGCCGAGATAGGGCGCGCTGCCCATCTGCCAGAACAGCCAGGAGATGCATTCGGCCCGAGCCGGCTGCTCGGTCGGCAGGAAGGCGCCGAATTTTTCGGCGAGATACATCAAAATCGAGGCCGATTCGAAAACGCGAACCGGCTTCGGGCCACTGCGGTCGAGCAAAGCCGGGATCTTCGAATTCGGATTGATGTCAACGAAACCGCTGCCGAATTGATCGCCCTCACCAATCTTGATCAGCCAGGCATCATATTCCGCACCGCTGTGACCAAGCGCCAGCAGCTCTTCGAGCATAATCGTGACCTTCACGCCGTTGGGCGTTCCAAGCGAATAGAGCTGAAGGGGATGGCGTCCTAGCGGCAGCTCCTTCTCGTGAGTCGGGCCGGCAATCGGGCGATTGATATTGGCGAACTGGCCGCCATTGGCCTTGTTCCAGGTCCAGATTTTCGGCGGGGTATATTCGGCAGGGCCGGTCATGGGCATCCTCCTTTTTCGGGAATCGAATTTGGGCGATCTTCGATGTAGCGCGCTACATAGATCGCACATAGGGGCCGCTCTCCATTTTTGCGAGAGGAGAATGCGCACTCTTTAACGCGGAAGCGCTCTTGCCGCCTGGGTTAGGGCGCGGACTCTTCGATCGCGTTAGGCCATTGGCAAATGCCTGGAGGTTCATGAAACGAAAAAGCCTGCCGCGGGAGGAGGAGCGGCAGGCTTTTTACAAGAACCGAACAGCGGATGGGAGGAGGAGTTCCGCTATTCCTGCAGCCGTCCCTGGGAGGAGGATAAGGACGTCTGCCAAGCGAAGGGATGCGGGAGGAGATGCATCGCTTCGATGAATACGAACATACCAGTCTTTTGCTCAGTTCATAGGCATTTCTTTGCAAGGCAGTTATGCGCCATGCGAAAATCGGGCAGCTGGGTCGATCGTAATCTTCAGCCAGGGCGGCGAAGAATGAGCGGCATGCCCATAAAGCAAAAGCGCCTGCTCGGGGGAACAGGCGCTGGTATAATGCAGTTTTTATAAGGAGCCGTCGCGGCCGTTAGCGAGCGATCGCTGCGCGGGCAACATTGCGGATCTCACCGCGATCGATACCCAGGTCGTGCAGTTCGCGCGTGGACATACGGCCCAGTTCGGCGACCGTCTGACGATACTTGCGCCAGTTGTTGAAAGAGCGTGCTACGTTCATGATGATCCCCTTTCCTTGGGCTTTGGAAGCTGAGCAGCCGTGCTTGGCGCTCCCGTCGCTTCGATAAGAACTATATAGTCGAACCCATTGGCTTTTTGCAGAGCTAAGGAATCACTGCACCTATGCGTCTACTGCATGCGTCGCCCGAAATGCAGGCGATCTTCATTCGTCGGTCACACCTGCCTTTGCGATTCGCTGATGACAGCGCCGCCTTTGTCTGCAAAAAGAAGAGAGATGAGAGACAGGGGCGTCCGCTTATCCGGCGGGCTGAGAAGCACCCTTCGAACCTGAACCAGATCATGCTGGCGGAGGAAGTCGCTCGGGACCTCGCGAAGCTGAAGCACGTCGTCCCTGCGCGTCTCGCCGCCTGAAAGGGGCGATATGCAAGACCAAATCACACCGGGCAATCTACTTCGCACCATGCGGGCGAACCCTCCCCTGGTGCAATGCATCACCAATTTCGTCGCCATGAATATCGCGGCCAATGTGATGCTTGCCGCCGGCGCATCGCCGGCAATGGTACATGCCGAAGAGGAAGCCGGAGAGTTTGCCGCTATCTCCGGCGCGCTGACGATCAATATCGGCACGCTTTCGTCCGGCTGGCTTGCGGGCATGTGGAAGGCCGCTCAGTCGGCAAACAATGCCGGCAAGCCCTGGGTCCTCGATCCCGTCGCCCATTATGCGACCGCGTTTCGTCGCGATGCCATCACGCGCTTGCTGGAACTAAAGCCGACAATCATTCGCGGCAACGCATCCGAGATCATCGCGCTTGCCGGCGGGACGAGCCGCGGCCAAGGCGTCGATAGCCGCGATGCCGTCGAGCAGGCGGAAGATTCCGCCCTTCAACTCGCGGAAAAGCACGGCTGCGTAGTGGCAGTCACAGGCGTTACGGATTTCGTGACGGATGGGCAGAAGGCGAAGCGCATTGCAGGCGGTTCGCCATTGATGCCGCAAGTAACCGCACTTGGATGCTCGCTAACCTGCCTCGTCGGTGCGTTTGCGGCGGCAGCTCCGGATGATCCGTTCCATGCGACCATAGCGGCGCTTGCCGTCTTTGCCGTGGCCGGCGAACAGGCGGGGGCCGCTGCTGGGGGACCAGGCTCCTTCTCCTGGCGCTTCCTTGACGCACTCGCCGCTTTGAGCCCGGAGACACTGGATCGCGACGCAAGGATATCGGCAGCATGAAGACAGACTTCGATCTCTCGCTCTATCTCGTCCTCGATCCGCTGTTATGCCGTGATCTCGGCATGGTGGAGACAACGCGGGCGGCGGTGGCGGGCGGCGCCACCATGATCCAGCTTCGCGACAAGGAGGCTTCGACCCCCGCCATGATCGAAACCGGCCGTGCCCTCAAGCAAATCCTGCACGGAACGAATGTCCGGCTGATCGTCAACGACAATGTCGAGGCTGCCATCGCCATCGGCGCCGATGGCCTTCACATCGGCCAGGAAGATATGAATGCCGCCGACGCCCGCCGCCTGATCGGACGGGACATGATCCTCGGCCTCTCGGTGGAAACGGAGGCTCTCGCCTCCTCCATAGATGCCGGAATCATCGACTATGCCGGGATCGGTCCGGTCTTTGCCACATCCACCAAGCCCGACCACAAGCAACCGATCGGCTTTGACGGGCTTGCCCGCATCGTCAGGCTTTGCCCGGTTCCTTCAGTGGCAATCGGCGGCCTGAAGGCTGTTCATACCGCCGATGTCCTTTCGTGCGGCGCAGATGGCCTCGCGGTCGTCTCGGCCATATGCGGACAACCGGACCCGCAAGCGGCGACAATCATCATCGCGAAAGCCATCAAGGAGGCTCGCCAATGATCCGCAACGTTCTATCTATCGCCGGCTCCGATCCCTCCGGCGGTGCTGGCATTCAAGCCGACCTGAAGGCTTTCTCCGCCCGCGGCGTTTATGGAATGGCGGCTCTGACCGCCTTAACCGCGCAAAACACTCAGGGCGTCTCCGGCGTCCATCCCGTGCCCCCTCATTTCGTGGCAGACCAGATCAATGCGATCTTTGCCGACATCCGTGTGGATGCCGTGAAGATCGGCATGATCGCCAATGCCGCCATCGCCAGTGCCGTCGCGGACATTCTGGCGCGACATCGCGATGTACCCGTCGTCCTCGACCCGGTCATGATCGCCAAGGGTGGCGCAGCCCTGCTGGCTGCCGATGCCGTTGACGTGCTGACCACGCGGCTGCTGCCGCTTGCGACCGTCATTACCCCGAACCTACCCGAGGCGGCTGCGCTGTTGCATGACGCCGAGGCGACGAACCGCGAAGACATGGCGCGCCAGGCGCGTGCGCTGGCAGCGCTCGGGCCTTCAGCAGTCCTCGTCAAGGGTGGTCATCTCGAGGGTGACGAAAGCCCGGATGTGCTCGCAAGCGGCGATCATGTGGCCTGGTTCGAAGCTCAGCGGTTGCCGACCAAGAATACGCATGGAACGGGCTGCACGCTCTCCAGCGCTATCGCGGCAGAGATCGCCAAGGGCCTGCCGCTCCCCGAAGCTATCGCCGTCGGCAAGGCCTATCTCGCCGCCGCGGTTGCTGCCGCAGGCCAGCTTTCCGTCGGAAGCGGCCATGGGCCTGTTCAGCATTTCCATGCACTGTGGGCCACAAATAAGGAGTAGCGAGCCTGTTACTCAAGGATCAGGTCGCCGTTTCTGGTGCCGGCCGCGGCCTCGATCGGGCATAAGACAAAAAGCGCCGTCCTGATGGGCGGCGCCTCCTCTTCATTGGCGATCGAATGGTACGGGCGGCTCAGGCCCAGCCCATGGTAAACACGCCAAAAAGGATGACGGCGCCAAGACCGATACGGTAGATGACGAAAGGCCAGGTCGAAAAGCGTTCGAGAAAGCGCATCAGCCCCCAGATGGTGATGAAGGACGATATGCTGCCGACAATCAGGCCAACGAGCAGTACCGACCAGGCTTCCATCGGAATATGCGCCTTGTGAAGCTCATAAAGCTCCTTCAAGCCGGCAAGAGCGATGGCCGGTAAGCCGAGCAGGAAGGAGAACCGTGCCGCCTCCTCTCTTTTTAAGCCGAGGAACAGTGCGCCGGTTAGGGTCGACCCCGAGCGCGAGACACCGGGGATAAGAGCACCGACCTGCGTGATGCCGACAAAAAGGGCATCCATCAGCGTCATCTGTCCGATATCCTTCCTATGGCGGCTGTAAAGCTCAGCGACCGCCAAGAGCAAGCCCATGACCACGCAGGCGATGCCGATGACCCAGAGGCTGCGGAAAGACGTGCCGCAAGCGTTCAGGGAGGATGACAGCAGCAGGCCGGCGATCACGATCGGTATGGTGGCAATCACGATGGCGATCGCAAGCCGGATGGAAGGAGAGCTCCAGTCCCTTTGCCTGATCGCATCGAGCGATCCAAAGGTGACGTAGCGGACGTCGCTCCAGAAATAGGAGACGATCGCTGCCAGTGCTGCAAGCTGCATCGTAGCCGAGAAGGCAGAACCAGGGTCCTGCCAGCCCAGCAGGGCGGGCACCACGCGCATATGGGCAGTGGACGAGACCGGCAGTAGCTCGGTCAATCCCTGCACGATGCCCAGAATTGCGATCTTGGCATAGCCCAGGGCAACAAAGCCCGTATCCACGCCTTGCGTACAAACATCAGCCACGTTTTGATATCCTCAGTTGTTCAGGGGCTTAGCACCGAGTGGTGCGACGAACTAGCTGTGAAACTGGTTCCCAATTTGAAATTGACAACACCTGGCGAAGGTGTCGCCAATTTCACATCGGGACAAGCTGAGGATATAGCCGCGCAGGCTGAACTCTATCTGAAATTGCCGGCTCGAATTTCAGAGTTTGGCGTATTTCTAGCCGTCATCCTCCGGCAACGCCTGCATGTAGCGGATCATGGTGTAGAAGCCGGCGAGGAGGACCAACGCGCCTGCCGCATGATGCAGATTGTGCAGCATCGTATGGTGATGCCTGAGCAGAAGGCAGCTTAAATTATAAAGGGTTATGGCCACCGCCGTCATGAGAGCGGCCAGGAATAGCGCCATGTTTCGCTGAAAGAAATCAATCATCACGCACACCTCTTTTGAGTGCCAACAGATTCCATAAGGATTGGGGAGGAATTACGACAAAGGCACAGAGCCGTGGCACCGTGGCGGGCGAATGCCGACGGGTTCATTTCGTATAGAGCGCACGCGATCTTTCCAGATGCTTGAGCATCGCCTGCTCGGCGCCATCTGCATCGTTTTCAGCCAGGCGCGCGAGGATTTCCTCATGTTCGACCAGCGTGAACTTTTCCTTGCCGGTCCAGATCAGCATGTCGGTATGATAGGCTTTCAGCCATGCGAGCATCGCTTCGCTGACGGCAGCAAAGATTGGATTGCCGGAAATCTGGGCGATGCGCGTATGGAACTGCATATCAGCAGAAATGAAGTCCTCGGCATGACCGAGAGATGCGCGCTGCCGGTCGATGATTTCACTGAGATCGGCAACATCTTTCTTGCTCGCGCGCTGTGCGGCCTCGCGTGCCATGCCGCGCTCGAAGAAGATGCGGGCGCTCTTCAGCTGCTCAAGGGAATCAGGTGATTGCGACAACATGATCTTTGCGGTCAGGTCGACCTGCCGAAAGATCGACTTCGCTGTGAGCTGAAGCACCTTGGCACGTTCGCCATGGGAAATGTTGACCAGCCCCATATTGGCAAGGGCCTGCATGGCCTCCCGGATCGCCGGACGTCCGACACCGAAGCGCTCCATGAGGACACGCTCGGACGGCATCTCATCACCCGGCTTGAGCTCTCCCGACGTGATCAACCGTTCCAGCCGATCGAATACTTCATCGGATAGCTTTCGGCGTACAATTTGTTCGACTGGCTCGCCCATGGAATCCCGCTTTCCCAAAGCTTTTACCCCTTATGCATTTTTGGCCGCCATGGCGGAAGCCCCACCCTACCGACAACCGGGCAAAAAATAGTTTGCAGAAGTTGGAATACTCATTATACCAGACCACCAGTTTGTGCCACGCGGAAAATCGTCGGCGAGAGGAGCATTCACCCACTCATGACTATTACCATCACCTACCGCATCGAAACGCCAGGCAGCGTCGAGGCGATGGCTCGCAAGATCGCCAGCGATCAGTCGACAGGCACCTTCGTCGCTGTGCCGGGCGAGACGGAAGAACTCAAGGCGCGTGTGGCCGCGCGTGTCGTCGCGATCCACCCTCTTCCTGACGCGGAGCGTCCGACTTGGCCGGAGGTGGCCGAGGGCTATGGCCCGATCCATCGGGCCGATATCGACATCGCCTTCCCGCTGGATGCGATCGGCACCGATCTTGCGGCACTCATGACAATCGCGATCGGCGGCGTCTTCTCCATCAAGGGCATGACCGGCATCCGCATCGTCGATCTGAAGCTGCCCGAGGCCTTTCGCGACGCTCATCCCGGCCCGCAATTCGGCGTTGCTGGCAGCATGCGCCTGACCGGCGTCAGCGGTCGCCCGATCATCGGCACCATCGTCAAGCCGGCGCTCGGCCTTCGGCCGAAGGAAACGGCCGCCCTTGTCGGCGAGCTGATCGGCTCCGGTGTCGATTTCATCAAGGACGATGAGAAGCTGATGAGCCCGGCCTATTCACCTCTGAAAGAGCGCGTCGAAGCCATCATGCCGCTGATTCTCGACCATGAGCAGAAGACCGGCAAGAAGGTGATGTACGCCTTCGGCATTTCGCATGCCGATCCCGACGAGATGATGCGCAACCACGATCTCGTGCTGAAGGCCGGCGGCAATTGCGCCGTTGTCAACATCAACTCTATCGGATTCGGCGGCATGAGCTTCCTGCGCAAGCGTTCCGGACTGGTGCTACATGCGCATCGCAATGGCTGGGATATCCTGACCCGTCATCCCGGCGCCGGGATGGATTTCAAGGTGTATCAGCAATTCTGGCGCCTGCTCGGGGTCGACCAGTTCCAGATCAACGGCATCAGGGTCAAATATTGGGAACCAGATGACAGCTTCGTCGAATCCTTCAAGGCGATCCGCACACCGCTCTTCGATCCCACAGACTGTCCGCTCCCCGTTGCCGGTTCCGGTCAATGGGGCGGCCAGGCGCCCGAAACCTACCAGCGCACCGGCCGGACGACCGACCTTCTCTATCTCTGCGGCGGCGGCATCGTCAGCCACCCCTTCGGACCCGCTGCCGGCGTTCGTGCAATCCAGCAGGCCTGGCAAGCGGCGGTTTCGGACATACCGCTTGCCGACTATGCCAAGGACCATCCGGAGCTTGCCGCCTCGATCGCAAAATTCAGTGACGGCAAGGACGCCTAACAGCAATGTCCAGTCTTCCAGCAATGTCCAATCTTCTTCTCAGCTATTACGGCGATGATTTCACTGGCTCCACCGACGTCATGGAGGCGCTTGCCTCGAACGGCGTGCCGACGGCTCTCTTTCTCGGCGTTCCGAGCAAAACCATGCTGGAGCGGTTCAAGGATTGCCGCGCCATTGGCATTGCCGGCACCAGCCGCAGCGAAACACCGCAGTGGATGCATGAACATCTGACGCCCGCATTCGAATGGCTGAAGAGCCTCAATGCCGCGATATGCCATTACAAGGTCTGCTCGACCTTCGATTCCAGCCCCAGGATCGGCAACATCGGCAAGGCAATCGAGATCGGCAAGGCACTCTTTGAGCAATCCGTCGTGCCTATTGTGGTCGGAGCGCCGCAGCTCAAGCGCTACACCGCTTTCGGCCACCTTTTCGCGGCCTATCAGGGCCAGGTCTTCCGCATCGACCGGCACCCGGTCATGAGCCGGCATCCCGTCACCCCGATGGATGAGGCCGATCTGGCCGTGCATCTGAGCAGGCAGACGTCCCTTCCCGTCAGCCTCGCCGATCTCGTCGCACTCCGGGCAACCGATGCCGACGCACGGATCGATGCGCTGACGGGAGGCAATGAGGGTATCCTGCTGCTTGACGTCGACAGTGCGGAAACCCAGGCCGCCGCCGGTCACCAGCTATGGCGTCTCACAAGCAAGGGCAACGCCTTCATCGCAGGTTCATCCGGTGTCGAATATGCCCTTCTCGATGCCTGGCGCAACGAAGGATTGATCGGAGAGAAGCCGGATTTCGCTCCTCCGGGTAGGGTCGATCGCCTGGCGGTCGTCTCCGGCAGCGTATCGCCTACGACCGAACGTCAAATCCGCCGGGCTGCGGCCGGCGGATTTGACGGCATCGATCTCGATCCATTGGCGCTTGTCGGAGAAAATGCCGAGCAGGCGCTGGAGACAGCGGTCGCCGCGGGCGTGGCCAGCCTCAAGGTCGGACGCAGCGTCATCCTTCACACAGCACTCGGCCCATCGGCGGATCGCGGCGGCGATATAGACCGTATTCCCGGCGCCCGCCATCGCCTGGGGCAGGCTCTCGGCACGATCCTGCGACGGTTGATCGAACAGGAAAATCTCGGCCGCGCCGTCATCGCCGGCGGCGACACGTCGAGCCACGCGCTCAAGGAATTGCGTGTCGAAGCGCTGACAACGCTTCTTCCATTGCCGCAAACCCCCGGCTCGCCGCTTTGCACGGCCCACGGCAGCTACGCGCCCACCAATGGTCTGCAGATCGCGCTGAAGGGCGGCCAGGTCGGCACCGATGATTATTTCACACAGATCCGCGACGGCAGGGGATCGTAGCGCGTCATTCTTTGGCATTCATTGGCATGCTCATTGACTCATTATACCACTTGCGATACCACATTCTGGAAGTGAACGAGGTACTAACATGACTGCAATTGCTCTTTTCGGCGCCGGAGGCAAAATGGGCTACCGGCTCGCCAAGAACCTAAAAGGCTCGCGCTTCGATGTGCGCCACGTCGAAGTCAGCGATGCCGGCAAGGCGCGCCTGAAGAATGATCTCTCTGTCGATTGCGTCCCGGTCGATGCCGCGCTGGATGGCGCGGACGTCGTGATCCTTGCAGTACCGGATACCGCTATCGGCAAGGTTGCCGCCGGCATCGTCGACGAGCTGAAGCCCGGCACGATGGTCGTCGCGCTCGACGCCGCCGCCCCCTTCGCCGGCCATCTGCCGCACCGTGAAGATCTTACCTACTTCGTTACTCACCCCTGCCATCCGCCGATCTTCAACGACGAGACCGAGATGCAGGCCAAGAAGGACCATTTCGGCGGTCTCTTTGCCAAGCAGCATATCGTTTCGGCACTGATGCAGGGTCCGGAAAGTGCCTATGCTCTCGGCGAGGAAATCGCCAAGGTCATCTGGGCGCCCGTCATGCGCTCGCACCGCGTCACCGTCGAGCAAATGGCAATGCTGGAGCCGGGTCTTTCAGAAACGGTCTGCGCCTCGCTGCTCGTCATCATGCGCCAGGCCATGGATGAGTGCGTCGCCCGCGGCGTCCCGGCCGAAGCTGCCCGCGACTTCCTGCTCGGCCACATGAACGTGCTCGGCGCCGTCATCTTCAAGGAAGTCGACGGCGTCTTCTCCGATGCCTGCAACAAGGCGATCGAATTCGGCATCCCTGCCCTCATGCGCGACGACTGGAAGAAGGTCTTCGAGCCACAGGAGATCGCAGAAAGCATCCGTCGCATCACCTGATCGACGTCCCCGGGAGGGCGTCGCCCTCCCTTTGCCGCCCTGCCGGGAACAGGGCCTGTTTCATAACTGGGAGGAGACCATGAAACTAAGACGCAGACTGACACTTGCAGCCTTTACCGGCGCGCTCGCTCTGGGCACGGCAATGCCGGCCTTCGCGGCTGACCTGATCGCCATCATCACGCCGGCCTTCGACAATCCCTTCTTCAAGGCGGAGGCCGTCGGCGCCGAGGCCAAGGCAAAGGAACTGGGCTACGAGACGCTCGTCATGACGCATGACGACGATGCCAACAAGCAATCGGAAGTCATCGATACGGCGATCGGGCGCGGCGCCAAGGCCATCATCCTCGACAATGCCGGCGCGGACGCAACGGTCGCTGCTCTGAAGAAGGCGAAGGATGCGGGCATCCCTTCCTTCCTCATCGACCGCGAAATCAACGTCACCGGCATCGCTGTCGCCCAGATCGTTTCCAACAACTATCAGGGCGCACAGCTCGGCGCGCAGGAATTCGTCAAGCTGATGGGCGAGAAGGGCAATTATGCCGAACTCGTCGGCCGCGAAGCCGATACCAATGCCGGCATCCGTTCGCAAGGCTATCACGACGTCATCGACGACTATCCGGACCTGAAGCTGGTCGCCAAGCAGTCGGCAAACTGGAGCCAGACTGAGGCCTACGCCAAGATGGAAACCATCCTTCAGGCAAATCCCGACATCAAGGGCGTGATCTCGGGCAACGACACCATGGCGATGGGCGCGATTGCCGCCCTGCAGGCCGCCGGTCGCAAGGACGTGATCGTCGTCGGCTTCGATGGTTCCAACGACGTGCGCGACTCGATCAAGGCGGGCGGCATCAAGGCGACGGTCATGCAGCCGGCCTACGCCCAGGCCCAGAAGGCGGTCGAACAGGCCGACGCCTATATCAAGAACAAGACGGCGCCTAAGGATGAGAAGCAATTGATGGATTGCGTCCTCATCAATGCCGACAACGCCGACAAGCTCGAGACTTTCGCACTGAAAAACTGATGGCGGGCCAGATACGTTGGAGGGCGCGGGAAAACCGCGCTCTCCGGAGCTTTTCTGCAAGATCGAGGTGCATTGCATGTTGAGGATCAGAGGCGCGCTCGTGGCCTTTGTATTGGCCGCGGCATTGCCCGGCTGCAAGATTATCAAGACACCAACGCCCGAGGAGAAGGCAGCGGCGGCGGCAAGGAGCGCCTTCGATCCAGCGGCAAAGGTCGAGGCGATTTGGCAATCGAAAGTGGTGCCCGGCGTCGAAAAGCGCGCGAGTGACCTCAAGACTGTGTTGCAGGCGGTAGCAACTAATCCCGATGATGCCGGCGCGAAATACGGAAATCCGCGCAAGCAGAGTTCCTCGCCCTGGACCTATGCCGTCAAGCTAAGCGGTAAGATCGTGGCTGCCGATACAGCCTCCCGCGCGGGCACTCTCGACGTCGACGTGGATGGCGACGGCAAGGTGGATGCGAAGGTGCAGATCGGCCCGGCGGTCCGCGGCACGGCGCTGCGCGACGCGCTGGATTTCCTGGACTTCAACGAATTCAGGAACCAGATCGAGTGGGCCCAATTCGGCAAAGCCTTCAATGAAAAGGCAAACTCGTCCTTTCTGGCGGCACTACCTCGGGACGGGCTGATTGGAAAGACGATCACGGTGACCGGCGCGTTTCCTCTGCCTCCATCCGGCCAGCTTCCCTTAATCACCCCTTCGGCCCTGACATTGGGGCAATGACCATGAGCGAAACGCCAAGCAACGACATCATCCTGCGCCTGGAGGACGTTTCCAAGGTCTATTCCGGCATCGTGGCCGTCAGGCACGCCAACCTCGAGCTGCACCGCGGCGCGGTCAACGTGCTCGTCGGCGAAAACGGCGCCGGCAAATCTACCCTGATGAAGATCATCGCCGGCGTCGAACGGCCAACCTCCGGCCGCATCCTGCTCGAGCGCGAGGAAGTCTCCTTCAGCAGCCCCGCCGACGCGCAGGCTCGCGGAATCGGCATGATCTTCCAGGAGCTCAATCTCTTTGCCAATATGACGGTGGCCGAAAACATCTTTGCGACGCGCGAAATCACCCGCGGCATCTTCGGCATCGATCACAAGGCACAGATCGCAAGGGCCAACGAGTTTCTGGATCGGCTCGATGCCGGCATAAGCGCCGAAACCATGGTGGAGGACCTGCCGATCGGGCAGCAGCAGCTTGTCGAGATCGCCAAGGCCATCTCACTTGATGCCCGCATCCTCATCATGGACGAGCCGACATCGGCGCTGTCTGCTGCGGAAGTCGACATTCTGTTCAAGGTGATTGCGGAACTGAAGGCTCAGGGTGTTGCGATCGTCTATATCTCGCACCGGCTGGAAGAGCTGATGCGTATCGGCGACTATATCACCGTACTGCGGGATGGGCAGATCACCGGCCAGGCCAGGGTTTGTGATATCGACACGAAATGGATCGTCCGGTCGATGATCGGATCGGATGCCAAGGATTTCGCAAGGGACGGAGGCCATGCCATCGGTAAGGAAGCCTTCCGCGCCGAGGAGATCAGCCTGCCGAGACGTACGGGCGGCCTTGCCGTCGATCATGTCTCGCTGTCGGTGCGCGCCGGCGAAATCCTCGGCATCTATGGCCTGATGGGTGCCGGGCGCAGCGAATTCTTCGAATGCGTGATGGGCCGGCATATGCATTCGACCGGGCGGATCTACATCGATGGCGTGGAGGTTCGCGCCCGCGACACCACCCGGCGCATCCGGCATGGCCTCGCCTTGATTCCAGAGGACCGTCAGCGCGAAGGATTGGTGCAGGTGCTGTCGATCGCCAGCAATTTGACGCTTGCGAGCCTCGGCCGCTTCGCCCGGCTGTTTTTCCATATCGATCCAGGTGCCGAAAAGAACGCCATTCGCGACATGATCCGCGATCTTTCCATTAAGGCGCCCAATCCGGACTTCGAGGTTACCTCCATGTCCGGCGGTAACCAGCAGAAGGTCGTCATCGGCAAGGCGCTGATGACCGATCCGAAGGTGCTTTTGATGGACGAGCCGAGCCGCGGCATCGATGTCGGCGCCAAGGCGGACGTTTTTCGCACCATGCGCAGGCTCGCCGGCAAGGGCCTGGCAATCTTGTTTTCAACATCGGACCTTGAAGAGGTCATGGCACTTTCGGACCGCATCGCCGTGCTCAGCAACGGCAAGCTCGTCACCGTTCTCGACCGAAGCGAAGCGACGGAAGAGGCCATCATCGCGGCATCCGCCAAGGGACACGGACATACAGGGAAACTCGCGTCATGACCGCAGATACGTCCTCCGCCTTTGCGACCAATCGCTCGAACGGCTCCGTTCTCCTGACGCTGATGAAGCTCAGGACCTTCATCGCGCTGTTCGCCGTCGTCATATTCTTTGCGATCTTTGCACCGAACTTCACCTCGACCGCCAACATCATCCTGATGTCGAAGCATGTCGCGCTCAACGCCTTTCTCGCCATGGGGATGACCTTCGTCATCGTCACCGGCGGGATCGATCTATCGGTGGGTTCGATCGTCGGCCTTTGCGGCATGGTGGCCGGTGCCCTCATCCTGAACGGCGTCGAACTGCCGATCGGATATACGGTCTACTTCAACATCTACGAGATCATCCTCATCACACTGGCCGTCGGCCTGGGGATCGGACTCATCAACGGCCTGCTGATCACCAAGCTCAACGTCGCGCCCTTCATCGCCACGCTCGGAACGCTCTATATCGCCCGCGGCCTGGCGCTCCTGTCGTCCGACGGTCAGACCTTCCCGAACCTGGTCGGACGGCCGGAATATGACACGACGGGCTTCGACGTCTTCGGCGCCGGCCGTATGCTCGGTCTTCCGGTTTCCATCTGGATCCTGATCGTGTTGGCGCTACTCGCCGCTTACGTCGCCCGCTCGACGCCGATTGGCCGGCACATCTTCGCTGTCGGCGGAAACGAGCGCGCCGCACGCATGTCCGGCATCCGTGTCGATGTGGTCAAGATCTTCGTCTATATGTTCTCAGGCCTCTGCGCCGCCATCGTCGGTATCGTCATATCGTCGGAGCTGATGGCGGCGCATCCGGCAACCGGCGAGAGCTTCGAGCTGAACGCCATTGCAGCAGCCGTGCTTGGCGGCACCTCCATGTCCGGCGGGCGCGGCACTATCGGCGGGACGATCATCGGCGCCTTCGTCATCGGCATTCTTTCGGATGGCCTCGTGATGATGGGCGTATCATCCTTCTGGCAGATGGTGATCAAGGGATGTGTCATTATCATCGCTGTGGTCGTGGATCAGGCGCAGCGGCGTCTCCAGCAGCGCGTAACTCTCATGCAAATGGCAAAGGCAGGCTGAAATGGCAGAACTCAAGGGCGCATTGATCGGTTGCGGCTTTTTCGCGATCAATCAGATGCATGCATGGCGAGACGTCAAAGGCGCCAGCATCGCTGCGATCTGCGACCGCGACCCGGAGCGGCTGAAGATCGTCGGCGACCAGTTCGGCATCGAGCGTCGCTATACGGATGCAGCCGCCATGTTCGCCGATGGTGGCTTCGATTTCGTCGACATCGCAACAACGGTGGCAAGCCATCGCGCCCTGGTGCAGATGGCCGCATCTCACAAGATCCCCGCAATCTGCCAGAAGCCTTTCGCAGAAACGCTGAGCGATGCCAAGGCCATGGTCGCGACCTGTGCCGCGGCCGGCGTGCAGCTGATGGTGCATGAGAATTTTCGCTGGCAGACACCTATTCAAGCCGTCAAGACTGCTCTGCAATCCGGCGCAATCGGCGAGCCCTTCTGGGGACGTTTCTCTTTCCGCTCGGGCTATGACGTCTTTTCCGGCCAGCCTTACCTGGCGGAAGGCGAACGGTTCATTATCGAGGACCTCGGTATCCACACGCTCGATATCGCCCGCTTCATCCTCGGCGACGTTTCTTCACTGACGGCCCGCACCAAACGGGTCAACCCGAAAATCAAGGGCGAGGATGTCGCAACCATCCTGCTCGATCATGAGAATGGCACGACATCGATCGTCGATGTCAGCTATGCCTCCAAGCTTGCGACCGAACCTTTCCCGGAGACCCTTATCGAGCTCGACGGTACGAAGGGTAGCATTCGGCTGTCGCAGGGGTATCGTCTCGAGGTAACCGGCCCCGAGGGCGTGCGCGTCTCCGATGCATCGCCGCGGCTTCTGTCCTGGGCTTCGCGTCCCTGGCACAATATCCAGGAAAGCGTTCTGGCGATCCAGCAGCATTGGATCGACCGTCTTGCCTATGGCGGCGAGACTTCCACGTCAGGTGCCGACAATCTCAAAACTCTGGCACTTGTCGAAGCCGCCTATGAGAGTGCCGCCAACGGGAATCCCATCGATATCGGAGCGATGCTGCGATGAAGACCGAGATCGATCCGTTTCAGCTTTACGGCACGCACGAGCTCGAAACGCCGCCGATGCGACTGACTGCGGGCAGGCTGGATGTCGATTTCAAGGACGGCAATCTCCGGACCATTCGCTATGATGGCATCGAGGTTCTGCGGGCTGTTTCCTATCTGATCCGCGATCGCGATTGGGGCACCTATTCGCCCGGTATCGACGATCTACGGATCGAACAGCGTCACGATGGTTTTTTCGTCAGCTATCGAGCCCGCTGCGCCGGCCCCGAGAACACCGAGCTTACAGTCGACGTTCGGATAACGGCTCAAGTCGATGAGGCCCTGATCTTCGAAGCGACGGCGCTCTCGACGACCGGCTTCGAAACCAACCGCTGCGGCTTCTGTATCCTGCACCCGATCGTCGGCGTTGCCGGGATGCCCGTCTCGGTTGAGCATGTCGACGGCAGCCGCGAGAGCACGCATTTTCCCGACCTCATCGAACCCTGGCAGCCCTTCAAGGATATGCGGGCGATTACGCATAGCGTGGTGGCGAACGTGACAGCCGAATGCCGCATGGAAGGCGACACCTTCGAGATGGAAGATCAGCGCAACTGGTCTGATGCTTCCTACAAGACCTACGTTCGCCCGCTTGCCCTGCCCTGGCCTTATCGAATTCCGGCTGGAAAGCCGATGCGGCAGCGCATCGTTCTGACCATCGGGGATATGCGCCGCCTGCCTCCCACCTCCACCTATGGTTCGGAAGAAACGCCCCCGGTCGGGCTTAGCGCTGGAGCAAGGTCCGGAATCATGCCGTCCATCGGCCTTGTCATTACACCGGAGGAGGCGGATGCGACGCTAGCTGCGCGCGACCGGCTGGCTGAAATCGGACCGCAGGAGCTGCTGTTTCACTTCGATCCCGATGCCGGCCACGGTGCTGACGCCTTCAGGCGCTTCGCCGCCGTTGCCGCACTCCATCCAGGCAATTCGACGCTCGAAATCGCATTGCCCTGCCGCCAGGCACCTCCTGTCGAGACACAGCAAATAGCAGACTGGATGCAGGCGGCCGGCTTCAAACCCGATGCAATCATGATCTCGCCTTCCGTCGACCGGCAATCGACGCCGCCGGGCAGCAAATGGCCGGAATGTCCGCCGCTCGAGGAGGTCTACGCCGCCGCGCATGCGGCCTTCCCCGATATGCGTGTCGGCGGCGGCATGCTGAGCTATTTCACCGAACTCAATCGCAAACGGGTTCCCGCCGACACTCTCGATTTCATCAGCCATTGCACCAATCCAATCGTGCATGCGGCTGACGATCTCAGCGTCATGCAGACGCTGGAAGCACTGCCGTTCATCACGCGCTCCGTGCGCGCCATCTACGGCGACAAACCCTATCGTATTGGCCCATCGACCATACCGATGCGGCAGAACCCCTATGGCAGCCGGACGATGAACAATCCTCACGGCGGTCGCATTGCCATGGCCAATATCGATCCACGGCCCAACGCCCGCTTCGGCGAGGCCTTTGCGTTTGGCTATGCCGCCCGCGTCCTCGATGCCGGATTGGAGTGCCTGACGCTTTCGGCACTGACGGGGTCCTTCGGGCTGATCGCCGGAGAGAACGAACCGTCGGCGGCGGGAACCACGCGGCCGCTCTTCAATACGGTCTCGACCTTGTCTCACCTCGCCGGCCAGCAATGGCAAGAGTGCCTGTCGTCCGATCCGAGCGCCGTACTCAGCTTCATCACGGCACGATCCAACGGATTGCGTTCGCTCCAGCTGGTCAACATAACGCCCATTCCACAACTGGTGGAGCTGGGGGAGTTTCCGCTTAAGGAACAGAGCGGAAGCAAGAGGCTTATGCTTGATGCCTATAGCACTGTTTCGGCTGAGTTGATGGATTGACCTTCAATCGCAGACGCGCATGTTAGTCCCAATAATCGCAATGATTTGGAGGACTGCGTGAAGACGAAGAAGCTGATCAACGAAGGCGCGGCCGCCGTGGATGAGATGCTGGCCGGGATATTGGCGGCTCATCCGCGCCATCTCCGCGCCGTTGAAGGATCGCCACGCTCGATCGTGGCAAACCATGGCCCGCGAGCCGGCAAGGTCGGTCTGGTCATCGGCGGTGGTTCCGGGCACGAGCCGACATTTCTCGGCTTCGTCGGCAAGGGGCTGGCCGATGCCGCCGCGATCGGCAATGTCTTTGCCTCGCCGCCGCCCGATCCGATCATCGAATGCGCCAAGGCCGTCGATGGCGGTGCAGGCGTGCTGTTCATGTACGGCAACTATGCCGGCGACGTCATGAATTTCGACATGGCGGCGGAAATGCTGGCCATGGACGATATCGAGGTGCGTACCGTACTGACGACGGACGACATCGCTTCCGCGCCAGTCGATCAGAAGGAGCGCCGTCGCGGGGTTGCCGGCAACCTCTTCATCTTCAAGGCCGCCGGTGCCGCCTGTGATCTGATGTACAGTTTCGACGACGTGGAACGGCTGGCACGCTGGGCGAATGAGCGCACCTATACCATGGGGGTGGCGCTTTCGCCCTGCTCGCTGCCGCAGACACGCAAGCCGAATTTCGAGATCGGTCCCGACGAGATGGAGATCGGCATGGGTATCCATGGCGAGCCCGGCGTCGCACGCGGGCCGATGCGATCGGCGGATGAGGTGACGAGTGAGCTCGTCGGCAAAATTCTCGATGAGATGAAGCCGGCGCGCGGCGACCGGGTCGCCGTGCTTGTCAATTCACTTGGCTCGACGCCGCTCATGGAGCTCTACATCATGATGCGCAAACTCAAGAGTATGCTCGACGATGTCGGCCTTGTTATCCATCTGTCATTGGTCGGCAATTACTGCACGTCGCTGGAGATGGCCGGCGCCTCGATTACGCTCATGCATCTGGACGACGAACTGCAGCGGCTGATCGATTATCCCTGCGATTGCGCCATGTTCCGCTCCGGCGAGGCTCTGCAATGACGACGGTTACAATGGAAGAGCTGAAGTCGCTTTTCGCGCGGATCGCCGAAGCGATGGCCCGCGAGAAGGATCGCCTCTGCGAACTGGACGGCGTCATCGGCGATGCCGATCACGGCATCGCCATGGAGCTCGGCTTTGCCGCCGCAGCCAAGGCGGTTTCGGAGCTGGACACGACGGCAGCCGATCCAACGCTGGTCTTCAATACGGCGGCAAAATCCTTCCTCAATGCAGTCGGCGCCTCGTCCGGGCCGCTCTATGCGACAGCGCTGATGCGTGCAGGCGCGGTGGCCAAGGGGAAGAGCACTCTGAACGACGACGATATGGTCGAGATATTCGCAGCCCTCGCCAAGGGCATTCAGGATCGGGGCAAAGCAGAGGTCGGCGAAAAAACCATGGTCGATGCCTGGGCGCCCGCCGCCGCGGCCTGCCGCGCCGCCCGGGATCAAGGGCTTTCACTTGCCGGCTGTTTTGCCGCCGCCCTCAAAGCCGGTGAAGCGGGTGCAGAAGCCACTAAAGATATGGTCGCGGCAAAGGGCCGTTCGTCGCGCCTCGGCGATCGAGCCCTGGGGCACATGGACCCCGGCGCGGCGTCCGCCGTTGTCGTCATCGCCTGCTTTCACGATCACTTCATGTGATACTGCTGATAAGCTCATCATACCAGTTGACATGTTGACAACGATTTGTCAAAACCGCCCTCAGCTTTGCTCAGAGGAGGACGGGAGATGGCTGGCAACTTCAAATATGCGCGTTGGTTCGGGGCAGCTGCTATGGCAGCGGCGGCCTTTTCGGCAACCAATGTTGCCGCGGAAGACCTGACGCTATGGACGCTGAACTTCGACAATGGTGCGGCAAACGGCGCGCTGAAGAAGGTGGCGAAAGACTTCGAGGCCGCCAATCCCGGCACCCATGTCGAAATCGTCCAGCGCGGCGTCGATGAACACAAGACCGCACTTCGCGTAGCCGCGGGCTCCAGCAAAGGCCCGGATATCTATTTCAGCTGGGCCGGCCTCGGCCTCGGCGGCGAATATGTGAAGGCGGGCCTCTCCCTGCCGCTGGACAAATACTACACTCAGTACAAGTGGAACGACGAACTGCTTCCCTCAGCTGCCGCTTTTGCCGATCTCTATCCGGGCGGTAAGCATGGCGTTCCCTTCACCTTCAAGGGTGAGGCGATCTACTACAACAAGAAGCTCTTCCAGAAGGCTGGTATCACCGGGGAACCGAAGACCTACGAGGAGCTTCTGGCTGCAGCCGACAAACTCAAGGCAGCAGGCATTCCGGCCTTCACCTTCGGCGGCTCGGTCAACTGGCATGTCATGCGCCTGATGGACGTGCTGCTCGAAACCAAGTGCGGCGCCGACAAGCATGACGCGCTGATGGCGATGAAGGCCGATTGGACGAAGGAGCCCTGCGCGACCGACGCCTTCACCGAATTCGCCAAATGGACCAAGGATTATACGCTGAAGCCCTTCATGGGGATCAGCAACCAGCAGTCCTATACGCTGTTCGTCGCCGGCCGCGCCGCGATGATGCTCGAAGGCGACTGGCTGGTCAGCCAGCTGAGCGGTAGTAAGGTCAATCTCGACGACTACGGCGTCCTGCCGTTCCCGACGAACACCAATCGCCTCTATGGCTTTGCCGAGTACAATTATGTCAGCACCAAGAGCAAGAATCCGGATCTTGCGGCAAAATTCCTCGACTACTTCCTGTCGACGAAGGTGCAGCAGGATCTCGTCGGCCAGATCAGCTCGATCTCGGTCAACAAGAATGTCCAGTACACCGACCAGAAGCCACTCGAGGCGAAGTGGCTTGAGATCTTCAAGACCTACAGCAAGGTCTACATGAATGGCGACCAGGCCTTCCCGCTTGACGTGACAACCGAATACTTCCGGGTGATCAACGATGTCGCCTCCGGCAATGTCCAGCCGGCCGATGCTGCCAAGCAGCTGCAGACCTTCATCTCCGGCCGCACCTGATCGATCGAGGGGCCGCCAATGCCAGTTGTAGCGACGGCTCCCTCACCTTCATGCCCACGTGCCAGCTGCCGCCGGGAGCAAGCAGAATGTCATTCCGCAATCGTACTCATGATCCCCGCTTTCAGGCAGCGATACTGCTTGCGCCGGCCATGCTGATCTACGCGATTTTCGCGCTTTACCCGATGCTGAACGTGGTGGTGCTGAGCTTCCAGAAATGGAACGGCCTCGACCCGCAGCGCCCATTCGTCGGCTTGGCGAACTATCAATATATCTTCACACAGGATCCCGTCTTCTGGGTCGCCTTCCGCAATACGGTGATCTGGACGATCATGTGCGTGATCTTTCCGCCCATGGTCGGGCTGCTGCTGGCGCTGAGCCTCAATCAGAAGCTCTTTGCCCGCAATACCTTCCGCGCCATCTTCTATCTCCCGGTCATCATCGCCCCGATCGCTGTCGCAACCATGTGGAAATGGATGTACGATCCGTTCTTCGGCCTCTTCACCGAAATCCTGACTTCCATGGGCTTACAGGGCTGGATCCAGGATTGGCTCGGCGACAAGGATATCGCACTTTATTCGGTCTTCGTCGCCTTTCTCTGGCAATCCGTCGGCTTTTCCATGGTGCTGTTTCTCGCCGGCCTGCAGAATGTCTCGCAGACGCTGGTGGAAGCCGCCCGCATCGACGGCGCCGGGCGCTGGAACATCTTCCGCTACGTGACCCTGCCCGCACTGCGCACGACGCTGACCATCGTGCTGGTACTCTCGGTCATTTCCTCACTGAAGGCCTTCGATATCGTCTACGGCCTGACCGGCGGCGGTCCTGCGCAATCGACCCAAATGCTGGCGCTTTGGGCCTTCACGCAGGCCATGCAGATCTTCGATTTCGGCCGCGGTGCTGCGATCTCCGTCGTCCTGCTGCTCATCACCATCGCCATCGTCATTCCCTATCTGCGCTGGACGCAGAAGCATGAGGAGGCCGAACAATGACGGCAACATCGGCCACATCCATGTCGGACGACTTCGAGACCATCATACCGGCAAAGCGCAAGCGCGATCCTGTCCTGATCGGCCTATGGATCGCACTGCTGGTCGTCGCCGCGATCTGGCTTGCACCTTTCGTCTTCATCGTCTTCACCTCGCTGAAAACGCAGGCAGACGTGACGTCTACCGGTGCCTTCATGCCACCGCTCGATCCGGCCTTCGAGAATTATTCGAGCGCCTGGGGTCGTGGCAATTTCGCCAGCGCCTTCCTGAACAGCACCATCATCACCGTGATCAAAGTGCCGCTCGGGCTTATCCTCTCGGCAATGGCCGCCTATGCGCTCGCCAAGATCAGGCTGAGGTTCAGCAAGTTGCTGCTACTCCTCGTCGTTTTCGGCACGATGATCCCTTTTCAGGTCATGCTGGCGCCGCTGTTTACGCTGGTCAATTCGCTCGGACTGATCGACACCTATCCCGGCGTGATCCTGCCTTACATCGCCTTCGGCGTGCCCTATCAGGTCTTCATTCTCCACGGCTTCTTCAAAGGCATTCCGAAGGAACTGTCAGAGGCAGCCCTGATCGACGGCGCAAGCCATTTCACCATCTTCCGCCGGATTTTCCTGCCCGTCTGCCTGCCGGTGCTTGCCGCGCTACTGATCCTGGACTTCGTCTCGACATGGAATGAGTTCGCCATGGCGCTCGTGCTGCTGCAGGACCAGCATATGTGGACCCTGCCGCTGGGGCTCATGTCCTTCCAGGGCCAGTTTTCCAATGATTACGGGCAGTTGAATGCCGCAATTGTCATGACCGTGCTGCCGGCAACCATCGTTTATCTGATCTTCCAGCGCTACTTCGTCTCCGGTCTCACTTCCGGCGCGGTCAAGGGCTGAGCGGTCGAACCATCTATACATCTTCCGAGGAGAACATCATGTCCAACGCGTCCGTCGAAAAATGGGGTGTCTTCGAAGCGGCCTTCAACGGTCCTTCGAGCGGCAATCCCTATCTCGATGTGGCATTCGATGCCGTCTTCAGCCAGAACAGCCGCGAGATCCGCGTACCCGGCTTCTACGATGGCGACGGCGTCTATCGCGTTCGCTTCATGCCGGACAATGAAGGCGATTGGTCGTTCCGCACGCGCTCGAAGACATCGGAACTAGATGGCAAAACCGGCTCTTTCTTCGCGACCAAGCCTTCCGAGAGCAACCACGGGCCCGTGCACGTCCATAACAAATTCCACTTCGCCTATGCCGACGGCAAGCCCTTCCTGTCGTTCGGAACGACCTGCTATGCCTGGACGCATCAGCCGCTCGAGATGCAGACCCAGACGCTCGAAACGTTGAAGAAATCGCGCTTCAACAAGATCCGCATGGGCGTCTTTCCGAAGGACTATCCTTATAACGTCAACGAGCCACTCTACGCCTGCTTTGAAAAGGGTGCGGACGGCAAGGAGGACTTCGATCGCCCGAACCCGGTTCTATTTCGCCATTTCGAGCGCCAGGTCGCAGCTCTTTGCGAACTCGGCATCGAGGCCGATATCATCATGTTCCACCCCTACGATCGCTGGGGATACGCCGACATGTCGGCCGAGCAGGATTTCCGCTATGTCGCCTATCTCGCGGCGCGGCTTGCCGTCTATCGCAACGTCTGGTGGGCGCTCGCCAATGAGTACGACTTCCTTCTCGACACCAAACCGCTGCAGCAATGGGATCGCTATTTCCACATTCTCGAGGAGAACGATCCCTACGGCCATCTGAAGTCGATCCACAACGGCGAGCCGACGATGAACTTCGATCATCGCAAGCCATGGGTGACACATACCTGCATCCAGAACTGGGACGTGAAGCGCACACAGGAATGGCGCGAGGCCTATGGCAAGCCTGTTGTCAACGACGAGCCGGAATATGAAGGCAACATTATCCAGTCCTGGGGCAACTTGACGGCGCAGGAGCTGGTGCATCGCTTCTGGATCACGGTGACGCGCGGCGGCTATGCCGGCCACGGCGAAACCTATTCGCATCCGCAAGACCTGATCTGGTGGGCGAAGGGCGGCGAACTGCGCGGCGAAGCCTGGAAGCGCATCGGCTTCCTGCGCGACCTGCTGGAGCAAGATGTCGTCAACGGCCTCGAACCCATGTCCTCCTACGGCGAATGGCCGTGGACGCGCGTTTCCGGCGCGCGAGACGGTGATGTCAGCTACATCTATCTCGGCGAACACCAGCCGGTCATCTGGTCTACCGGCCTGCCCGAGGACGGAACCGACTATGACGTCGACATCATCGACACATGGGAGATGACGATCACGCCTGCAAAGAAGGTGGAAGCGCCCATCCCGCATCCGACGCGCCATGGCGCGATCGTGCGCGGCGGCAAGGCGGATGCCGCCTTCGGCGTGGAACTGCCGGGCAAGCCATACCAGGCGCTGCGCATACGCAAGAAGCATTGATCGATCTTCAGGGAAAGAATGTCATGTCCGGATTGACCATCAAGAACGTCAGGAAGTCCTACGGCGCGGTAAACATCATCCATGGCGTCGATGTCGAGATCTCGGACGGCGAATTCGTCATCCTCGTCGGCCCTTCGGGCTGCGGCAAGTCCACACTGCTGCGCATGATCGCCGGGCTGGAAGACATCACCGGCGGTGAGATCTCCATCGGCGGACGGGTCGTCAACGATCTGCCACCGAAAGATCGCGACATCGCCATGGTGTTCCAGAACTACGCGCTCTATCCGCAAATGACGGTAGCGCAGAACATGGGCTTTGCGCTGCAGCTTGCCGGGGCGAAGCGCGCCGAAATCGATCAGAAGGTCGGCGAAGCCGCCAAGATCTTGGGCCTACAGCCATTATTGGATCGCAAGCCCGCCCAGCTTTCCGGCGGCCAGCGTCAACGCGTCGCCATGGGGCGCGCCATCGTACGCGACCCCAAGGTCTTCCTCTTCGATGAACCGCTTTCTAATCTCGATGCCAAGCTGCGCGTGAAGATGCGCGCCGAAATCAAGGCACTGCATCAACGCTTGAAGACCACGATCGTCTACGTCACCCACGATCAGATCGAGGCCATGACCATGGCCGACAAGATCGTCGTGCTACAGGGCGGAAAGGTCGAGCAGGTTGGCTCGCCGCTCGAGCTTTACGACCGCCCGAGAAATGTCTTTGTCGCAGGCTTCCTCGGCTCTCCGGCTATGAATTTTCTCGAAGGCAAGCTTACCGGCGGTGCCTTGCCGGAATTGGTATTGCCAACCGGCACACCCATCCAACTCGCCAACGCTCCGGCTCAATCGGAGGGTCGGGAGGTTATTCTCGGCATACGTCCGGAAGATATTTCCTTCGCATCGGAGGCTGGCGTTACCGCAACCGTGACCGTCGTCGAACCCACTGGCTCGGAAACGCACGTGGCGCTTGAGTTGGAAGGCAAGGAATTGACGTGGGTGATGCGGGAGCGCGCCGAACTCGCACCGGGGCAAACGATTCAGATATCGCTCAAGACGCCAAACCTGCACTTCTTCGACAAGACCAGCCAGCAACGACTGTAGGAGACAGCGCCTGGCGGACCTAAATCACTCAGCTGCGCGCCTTTGGGTACCATTCATGACCGAAAAAACGCGTTTGACGAAGGCATCGCCGTCGAACTGCCGCGCAGCTCCCTCGGTCACATGATCAGGGCGATCGAATATGAACGTCTCTATGTTGACGATCGGCAAGTTCAATCGCGTCCGCACGTCCCCGATCATCGCGGTATGCGTCACCACCAGGTGACAGCCGGTTGGATCGAACCATTCCTGAAGACCGGTCGTCGGTATGGCTGCGACCGTCAATCCCTGTTGCGACAAAAGCGAACTGATGCGCGAGGCAATCTGCTGATTATCCAGACAGATCAGCACATCAGTCTGCGAAGGGGACGGCGCATGGTTAGCCAGCATCAAACAACCTCTCGTTCACTCACATGCCGAATATAATGATTCGGCAGGTAACGGGGTGTTATAAGTTGTTACATTTTGTTTCAAAATTAAGGCAGTTCCCACAACCATGTCGCGGCGGCGGAATCTCACATATCACTTAAGACATCCAAGATATTGCATTGACATCATGAATTTTATTGGCAACCGCAAAAATGTCTGGCGTGATAATGCGGTCAAAGTCGACAATCCCGATGATCTCACAGAAGCGAGCAATAGCGCAGCGCGTCGTAAATCGCGGCATGTATATTGCGGCTTGCGATCGCATCACCGATGCGGATCAGATCGAAGGAACCAGCTTCGTTCTTGACGGGCAGCGGCGATCGCCTGGCGATCAATGCGGGATAATCGACGGCACCGAGATTGCGCGACGAGGCCTTTAGCTCAAGGTAAAGTTCATCATTCGCCACCGTGCCATGCTCGACGACCACCTGGGACACCCGCCGCTCCCATTGCGTTTCCTCCGAGAAGTCGGACCCTAGAACCGCAACTAATGCATTGCCGTCGCGGCGCACCGATTTCAGGCGCGTATTGATGGTGACTCGGACATTCTTCTCGGCGAAGGTCTTGGCATAGGGCACATGGTTCATGCCGCCCATCTCGGGGGCGAAGAAGCGCTCCGGCGAGACGAGTTCTAGTTCAGCGCCGCCATTGGCAATGACTTCTGCCGCCGACATGCCCGGATGTCCGCCATTGTCGTCGTAAAGCAGCACCTGGCCCTCGGGCTTAACCGCGCCGGCCAGAATGTCCCAGGAGGAGGTGACGAGGTTGTCGCCGCTCTCCAGCTCGGGGGATTGCGCGATGCCACCCGTTGCCACGATGACGAGATCAGGCTCGAACGCGAGGACATCGTCAGCTCCCGCATAGACGTCGTAGTGGATCGTGACGCTCAACCGCTCCAGCTCTGCCAGCCGCCAGTCGATGATGCCGATCATCTCCTTGCGGCGCGGATTGCGCGTGAGCAGATTCACCTGTCCGCCGGCCTTGCTGCTCGCCTCCAGCACATCGACCTTGTGACCGCGCTCCGCCAGCACGCGCGCCGCTTCCAACCCCGCAGGGCCGGCACCGATGACGACGGCCTTGCGTGATGCTGTTGCGCGCTCGATCCGGTGCGGCATCTCGGCCTCGCGGCCGGTAGCCGCATTGTGAATGCAGAGCGCCTCGCCGCCCTCATAAATACGGTCAAGACAGTAGGTCGCGCCGACGCAGGGGCGGATATTGGCCTCCTGCCCGGACATTACCTTGTTGACGATATGCGGGTCGGCGATATGGGCGCGCGTCATGCCGACCATATCGAGCTTGCCTTCCGCGATCGCATGACGCGCCGTGGCGACATCGGCGATGCGGGCCGCATGGAAGACGGGGAATTTCGTCGCTGCCCTCACCTCGCCGGCAAAATCGAGATGCGGCGCCGAGGCCATGCCCTGGATCGGGATGACATTGTTGAGCGCCGCATCGCTATCGATATGGCCGCGAATGATATTGAGGAAATCGACATTGCCGGAGGCCACCAGCCGCCTGGCGATCTCGACGCCTTCTTCCCGAGAAAGCCCCTTCTCCCAGTCCTCGTCGGCTACCATGCGCATGCCGACGATGAAATCCCGGCCGACAGCCTTGCGAATAGCTTCTGTCACCATCATCGAGAACCGCATGCGGTTTTCAAGCGAACCACCGAATTCATCATCGCGCCGGTTGGTTGCCGGCGACCAGAAGCCATCCGTCAGGTGGCCATAGGCCTCGATCTCGATACCGTCCAGGCCGGCTGCCTGCATGCGTTGCGCCGCCGCGGCAAAGTCTCCAATGATCCGTTCGATATCCCAATCTTCAGCCGCCTTCGGAAAGGCGCGGTGCGCCGGCTCGCGGATTGGCGACGGCGCCAATACCGGCAGCCAGTCACCTTTGTTCCAGCCGGTGCGACGACCGAGGTGGGTCAGCTGGATCATGACGGCAGCCCCGAACTCGTGACAGTCGTCGGCAAGCTTCTTCAGCCAGGGCACGATCTCATCGCGATAGGCATGGAGATTGCCGAAGGCCGGCGGCGAATCCGCCGAGACGATCGCCGAGCCCGCCGTCATCGTCAGCGCGATGCCGCCCTTTGCCTTCTCGCGATGGTAGAGCCGGTATCGATCCGTCGGCATACCGCCTTCCGAATAGGCCGGCTCATGAGCCGTCGACATGATGCGGTTCTTCAGCGTCAGATGCTTGAGCTGATAGGGCTGGAGCAAGGGATCGTTGGAAGTCATGTCGCTTTCATCGCTTTTGTGAGATCTAGGCTCAAGCCGCTATCTTTGCTGAGACGAGAGGTTATGGCTATAGCGCATTGATAGGCGCTCGACGGCGGCGGCTATGCCGCAGGTCGATCGCAGTATGCCAAACGATCGTCGCGAAGATGATCGCTCCGCCGATGAAAGTGGCAACCGGTGGCATCTCCGAGAAGAAGAGCCAGACCCAGAAGGGCGTCAGCACGATTTCCATCGAACTGATGAGAGCGGCGTCGGCGGCGGGCATCTTCCTTGATCCGAACAGGAAGAGGACGAAGGCGAGCGCGAAATTCGTTGCGCCGAAAGCCGCGAGCAGAAGCCAATTTTGAACATCCACCGAGCTCGTCGACGCAAAGGGCACGAATACGACGAATGTCAAAAGCCCGCTGACGACACTCGACGGCAGGATCGGAATGCTGGGGTCCATGCGCGGGATGACGATGATGAGGGCGAAGGTGACTGTCATGCCGAGCGCCAGCAGATCGCCGATGCCCGTACCGCCGCCGATCGATGAGGCAACGATGACCGCCACGCCGATGAGGCAGACGGTCCCGGCCACCAACGTACGTTTTGCTACCCGTTCCTTCAGCATGGTCCAGCTGAGGAAGGCGGCAATGAACGGTGCCGTCGCGTAGATCATGGTCACATTGGCGACCGTCGTCATATAGAGCGCGCCAATGAAGCAGGCCTGGCTGATCGTCTGGCAGACCAGCATCGCCAGCCCGGCAGGATGAAAGATCGATGCCCATTGCCGCCTGGAAAACCCGCCTTCGAGGAAAAAGCTGGGAATCAGCAGAAACAGGCCGCCGAACAGCGACCGCCAGGCGATCGCCGTCCATATGTCCGTGGTTAGCAGGCGGGCGTAGATGCCGCTGCAGCTCCACGCCAGCATTGCCGTTGCCACGAGTACGACGCCCCTCTCATAATCGCTGGCAAGAGCGGAGCGGGTTGGAAGCTGGAATGTCATGTATGGACTCGAGGAACGAAGCAGAAGGAACGCCTCTGTGTGCGCCGATATTTGACATCAGGCAAACGAATAGTAGAGATAGTAACTATCAGAAATATTTGTGACCCCAATGCGCGACCCCATTGAGAGCGACCTTCTGCGGACGTTCCTCGTCATCACCGAGACGTCCAATTTTTCCACGGCCGCTCAAAGGATCGGCCGCACGCAATCGGCCGTCAGCGCCCAGATCAAGCGGCTCGAAGATACGATCGGCGAAACGCTCTTCGAAAGAAGCGCCCGCGGGGCCGTTCTCACCCGAGCCGGCACTCAATTGCTTCCCTATGCACAGCGCGTGATCGAGCTTCTGAACGAGGCAGCAGCGAATATTCGCACCAAACCGCTCGACGGGCCGGTCCGGATTGGAATTCCGGAGGAATACAGCCAGACTGTTCTGCCCGCGGCACTGGCCGCCTTCGCTATCAGGCATCCGGCCGTCGAAGTCACTGTCTCCTGCGATTACACGGCGCATAATCTGGCCGCTCTCGAGAAAGACGAACTGGACCTCGCCGTAGTCTTCGATTGGAGCAACCAGAACAAGGGTGAAGTTCTCTGCATCGACCCCACGGTCTGGGTAACATCGATGGTGCATCGCCTGCATGATGCCGTGCCGCTGCCTGTTGCTACGTATAGGAACTCGACATGGGCGCGTGATTTCGCCTTGCGCTCGCTGGAGCAGCAGGGCCGCGTCTATCGTATCGCCTTCATCGCCGACACGAGTTCCGGCTTGAAGAATGCTGTCTCCGCGGGCCTCGCCGTGACGACGCTGTCGCGCAGCAACATTCCGCATGGCTGCCGCGAATTGACGAGCGACGACGGTTTCCCGCCGGTCGATTCGTCCCGCGTGGTGCTTCGCCGCAACCCCTATCATTCGAGCGAGGCGATCCGGGAACTGGCAGAAATGGTTCGCGAGGCCTTCCGGCCTATGTCGGCTCTCCTGCAGGCGTAGTCCGGCGCCGTAACCGACGTCGTGTGCCGGACGGGCTTTCGGAAAAGCTGGCACGATAGCTGCGCGAAAAGGCTGATGCCGAATTGAAGCCGGTCGCGGCCGCGATCTCGGCGAACGAAGCCTTCGTCTCGATGACCTTGCGCCGCGCCGCGTTGAGCCTCAACGCCAGATAATGCACATGCGGCGGCGCGCCGATGCTCTCCTGGAAAAGGGCCTGCAGATGGCGTGCACTGACGCCGACACGGCGCGCTAGACGCGCGAGAACCAGCGGCTGCTCGATATGGTCCTCCATCAGACGGATCGCCTGTGCCACCCGCGGATCGCGCATACGCAGGCCGGCCGTCGATGGTGAAAGTTCTGCCGCGCTCGGCATGCTCGCTGGCTCGTAGATGAAGAGGCGGCTGACCTCGAGTGCCAGCGAATAGCCTTGCCGTCGCCGGATGATCTCCAGCATCAGATCGACCGTCGGCAAGGAGCCGGCCGTGGTGATCCGCTTGCCGTCGATGACGTAGCGGTCCTTGACGGCGCGCACCTGCGGATAGGCGAGCGCGAAATCGTCGTAATCCTCCCAGTGGACGGCAGCAGAGACATTGTCGAGCAGGCTCGCCTCGGCAAGCAACCAGGTACCGGACTCGATGCCGGCAACCATCGAGCGGTGACGGGCGGTTTGCGACAATTGCATTTTCAGTGCTTGCGTGGCGCTGCGCCGCCAATTGTAGCTGGCGAGCACGAAAAGCGGTGTCGCATCCGATGTCGGGCGAAAGCTGGAGCAGGCAGGCACCGGGATAAGGCTCGTCGTCTCAGCGGGAGAGCCGTCCGGCGTGAAAAGCCGCCAGCGATAAAGCTCGGCTCCGGAAATGCGGTTGGCCCCGCGCAAGGGTTCGATCACCGACGCGATCAGGATCAGGTTCGTCTCCGGAAGGATCAGGAGGTCGATGTCGAGCGTCTCATTGGCCGATGTGAGCATTCAGCAATCCTCCGAGAGTTCCGAAACTGTATCGAACGTTTCCGATAATGCAAAGCATGTGGGCGTCACATGGCTCGTAATGCCTTCAATACGAGGGAGAACAAAAGATGCCTCTTGCGATGAATCGCGATGTCTTCATCACCTGTGCCGTGACCGGCGCCGGCGATACGGTTTCCAAATCCAGCCACGTTCCGATCACTCCCAAGCAGATCGCGGAATCCGCGATCGATGCCGCCAAGGCTGGGGCGGCAGTGGTTCATTGCCACGTCCGCGATCCGGAAACGGGCGCTGCCAGCCGCCGCAACGAGCTCTATAGGGAAGTCACGGACCGCATCCGTTCGGCAGACATCGATGTCGTGCTGAATCTGACCGCCGGCATGGGCGGCGACTTGATTTTCGGCGATGTCGAGAGCCCCCTGCCGCTGAATGATAGGGGTACCGACATGGCAGGCGCCACCGAGCGCGTCAGCCACGTTGCCGAATGCCTGCCGGAAATCTGCACGCTTGACTGCGGCACGATGAATTTCAATCTTGGCGACTACGTCATGACCAACACGCCCTCGATGCTGCGAGCCATGGCGAAGAAGATGACCGATCTCGGCGTCCGGCCGGAGATCGAGGCCTTCGATACCGGTCACCTCTGGTTTGCCAAGCAGCTTGCCGAGGAGGGCTTGATCGAGGACCCGGTTCTCATCCAGCTCTGCATGGGTATCCCCTGGGGGGCACCCGATGACCTCAACACCTTTATGGCGATGGTCAATAACGTTCCCAAAAGCTGGACCTTCTCGGCCTTTTCCATCGGTCGCAACGCCATGGCCTATCCGGCAGCGGCGATCCTTGCCGGCGGCAATGTCCGCGTCGGGCTGGAAGACAATCTCTATGCCGGAAAGGGCATGTTGGCGACCAATGCCCAGCTCGTCGAAAAGGCGGTGCAAGTGGTCGAAGGCATGGGCGCCCGCATTATCGGCCCCGAAGACGTCCGCAAGAAATTGAAACTGACGAAGCGCTGAGGCCCCGATGACGAAGATCAACAAGGCGGCCTGCATTGGCGGCGGCGTCATCGGTGGCGGATGGATCGCCCGGTTTCTGCTCGCCGGCATCGATGTCGATGTCTACGACCCGCATCCGGAGGCGAAACGCATCGTCGGCGAAGTTCTGGCTAATGCGGAAAAAGCCTATGCGATGCTGACCGGCGCTCCGCTTCCGCCGCGCGGCAAGCTCACATTCAGGGACACGCTGCAAGCCGCCGTCGCTGGCGCCGACTGGATCCAGGAAAGCGTGCCCGAGCGGCTGGATCTCAAGCGCAACGTGCTGACGCAGATCGATGCAGCCGCAAGGCCCGATGCCTTGATCGGCTCATCCACCTCCGGCCTGTTACCGACCGATCTGCAACGCGACATGCTCCATCCCGAGCGCCTGTTTGTCGCCCATCCCTATAATCCCGTCTATCTCCTGCCCCTCGTCGAGATCGTCGGCGGCGAAAAGACCAGCGCCGCGACCATCCAGGCGGCGATGGAGCGCTTGCCGCCCATCGGCATGAAGGGCGTGCATATCGCCAAGGAAATCGAGGCTTTCGTCGGCGACCGCCTGCTGGAAGCGCTGTGGCGCGAGGCGCTGTGGCTGATCAAGGACGATATCTGCACCGTCGAGACGCTTGATGATGTCATCCGCTATTCCTTCGGCCTGCGCTGGGCGCAGATGGGCCTGTTCCAGACCTATCGTATCGCTGGCGGCGAAGCCGGCATGCGTCACTTCCTCGCGCAGTTCGGCCCTGCCCTGCAGTGGAACTGGACGAAGCTGATGGATGTCGTCGACCTCGACGATGCCCTTGTCGAAAAGATCGGCCAGCAGTCGGACGAACAGGCAGATGGTCTGTCGATCCGCGAACTCGAGCGTATCCGCGACGAGAACCTCGTCGGCATCCTTCAGAGCCTGAAGGGAAGCCATGGCGGCAAGGGCTGGGGCGCCGGCAAGCTGCTGAAGGATTTCGAGCACCAGCTTTGGGCCGCCGGCGGGGACAAGAAAGAGACGCTCGACGTCACAAAGCCGCTGCGCCTGATCGACACCAAGGTCAGCCCGGCCTGGGTCGACTATAACGGCCATATGAGCGAGCATCGCTACCTGCAGGTCTTCGGCGACACCTCGGATGCACTGCTGCGGCTGATCGGCGTCGATCTCGATTATGTTGAGCGCGGTCATAGCTACTACACGGTAGAAACCCATATCCGCCACCTCGGCGAGGCCAAGCTCGGACAGACCATCCATTCGACGGCGCAGATTCTCGCATCCGACGAAAAGCGGCTGCATGTCTTCCATGCGCTGCACGATAGCGCCAGCGGCGACGTGATCGCCACCGCAGAACAAATGCTGCTGCATGTCGACGCGAAAGCAGGCAGAGCCACGGCCGCACCGGAGGAGGTGCTGGTGAAGCTCAGGCCGCTTTCTGCCGCGCACGCAGTCTTGACCATGCCGGAGGGAGCCGGCCGTCATGTGGGACAAAAACGCTAGGAGGAAGCGATCGTGAATTTCGGGCTCAGCGAAGAACAGGAAATGATCGTCAAGACGGTCAGAGACTTCGTCGAGACGGAGATCTATCCGCACGAAAACGAGGTCGAGCGCACCGGCATCGTGCCGCCTGAAATCGGAGACGAGATCCGACGCAAATGTATCGAGCTCGGCTTCTATGCCTGCAATTTTCCTGAGGAAATCGGTGGCGCCGGACTCGACCACGTCACCTTTACGCTCGTCGAACGTGAGCTTGGCCGCGGCTCGATGGGGCTCACCGTCTTCTTCGGACGCCCTTCCGGTATTCTGATGGCTTGCGAGGGCGAGCAGAGAGAGCGCTATCTCCTGCCGGCGGTGCGCGGCGAGAAAATCGATGCGCTCGCCATCACCGAGCCGGATGCCGGCTCCGACATGCGCGGCATGAAATGCGCGGCACGGCAGGATGGTGGCGACTTCGTGCTCAACGGCACGAAGCACTTCATCTCGCACGCCGATGTCGCCGATTTCGTCATCGTCTTTGCGGCGACCGGCGAGGAGGAAACGCACAAGGGCGTCAAGAAGAAGATCACCGCCTTCCTGGTCGATCGCGGCACGCCGGGCTTCGAGATCCTGAAGGGTTATGACTCGGTTTCCCACCGCGGCTATCACAATTCCATTCTGAATTTCTCCGACTGCCGCCTGCCGAAATCGCAGGTACTGGGAGAGGTGCATCGCGGTTTCGATCTTGCCAATCAGTGGCTTTACGGGACGCGCCTGACGGTCGCCGCCACCTGTGTCGGCCGGGCACACCGTGTCTTCGATCTCGCCCTGCCCTATGCGGCCGAGCGCAAACAATTCGGCAAGCCGATCGGCGCCAATCAGGGCGTATCGTTCAAGCTTGCCGACATGATTACCGAGATCGATGCCGCCGACCTGCTGACGCTGTCAGCCGCGTGGAAGCTCGATGCCGGCATTCCGGCCAATCGCGAAATTGCGTCCGCGAAACTCTACGCCTCGGAAATGCTTGCCCGCGTCACCGACGAGGCGATCCAGATCTTCGGCGGCATGGGATTGATGGACGACTTGCCGCTCGCTCGCTTCTGGCGTGACGCCCGTGTCGAGCGTATCTGGGACGGCACGTCTGAAATACAGCGCCACATCATCAGCCGCGACCTGCTTCGGCCGTTCGGAGCATGAGCCCATGACGCAACGCTCGCTCGACCGCCTCATTCGCCCCAGAACGATCGCCGTCTTCGGCGGCAGAGAGGCGCGGCGCGTCATCGAGCAATGCGACCGCATGGGGTTCGCCGGCGAGATCTGGCCAGTGCATCCGACACAAGAAAGCGTCCTCGGCCGCCGCTGCTACCGGTCGGTTGTCGGCCTGCCTGACGCGCCGGACGCCGCCTTCGTCGGCGTCAACCGGACGCTCACCGTCGAGATTGTTCGTGATCTCGCAGCCATGGGAGCAGGCGGTGCCGTTTGTTATGCCTCGGGCTTCAGCGAGGCCGTGGCGGAACTGGCTGATGGCGCGGACTTGCAGCGCGCGCTAGTCGAAGCGGCAGGTAGCATGCCGATCGTCGGCCCGAACTGCTATGGCATGATCAACGGGCTCGACGGCGCCCTGCTTTGGCCGGACCAGCATGGCATCGTCAGAACCGAGCGCGGCGTTGCCATCCTCACACAATCTTCCAATATCGCCATCAATCTCAGCATGCAGAGGCGCGGCCTGCCGATCAGCTATCTGATGACGGCGGGCAACCAGGCGCAGACCGGCCTCTCGGATCTCGCCCGCGCCGTCCTTGAAGACCCGCGCGTCACAGCGGTCGGCCTGCATATCGAAGGCTTCGGCGATATAAGGGCGCTGGAAGCACTCGCCATGCGCGCCCGTGAACTGAAGAAGCCCGTCGTCGCGCTGAAGGTTGGAAAATCCGAACAGGCGCAGCGCGCTGCCGTCACGCATACGGCCTCGCTTGCCGGCAGCGACGCAGTTGCTGACGCCGTTCTCGAACGTCTCGGCATCGGCCGCGTCGCGACTTTGCCGGAACTCATCGAAACGCTGAAACTCCTGCATGTTGCCGGCCCTCTCGAAAGCGATGCGATCTCCTCGATGAGCTGTTCAGGCGGCGAGGCATCGCTGATGGCCGATGCCGCCGTCGGCCGCAATGTCGAATTCCGCGCGCTGAAAGGCGAACAGCTGCCCGCCTTGCGCGCAACTCTCGGCCCGATGGTGACGCTCTCCAATCCGCTCGACTATCACACCTTCGTCTGGGGCAATCTGGCCCGGCAGACGGAGGCTTTCAGCGCCATGTTTGCCGGCGGCTATGCCCTCAATCTCCTCGTTCTCGACTTCCCGCGCGAGGATCGTTGCGATGGCGCCGACTGGATGATTACTGTTGCGGCGGTTGCCGCGGCCGCGAAGCAGACGGGCGCCCGCGCCGGCATTCTGGCGACGCTGCCGGAAAACATGCCGGAAGCGATCGCTGAGCAATTGATCCAAGCCGGCATCGTGCCGCTCTGCGGCATCAACGAAGCGCTGGCGGCGGCAGATATTGCCAGCGGCATCGCCAGTGCCTGGAAGAAACCGCAACCATTGCCGCTCCTCAGCGCGCACACGGAGGCCGGTGAAATCGACACCCTGAGCGAGGCCGAAGCCAAGGCCGAGCTTGCAGCCTCTGGTCTTGCGATTCCGCGGGGCAAGATTGCCGCCGCAGCAAGCGAGGCGGCCGAATGTGCAGAGCAACTCGGTTTCCCCGTTGCACTCAAGGCACTCGGCGTCGAGCACAAGTCCGATGTCGGCGCCGTCAAACTCAACCTATGGGATAGGAATGCCGTCACGGACGCGGCGGAAGGCATGGCTTCCGTGGCACGTGGCTTCCTCGTCGAAAAGATGGTCGAGCGCCCTGTCGCCGAGCTCATCATCGGCGCAGTACGCGATCCGGTCGTCGGCTTGACCCTGACGGTCGGCGCGGGCGGAATCCTCGTGGAATTGCTTGAGGATTCCGTCGTTTTGCCACTCCCCGTAACGAAAGCCGAGGTTCTTGAGCGGATTTCGCGGCTGAAGGTTCGCAAATTGATCGAAGGCTATCGCGGTGGCACGGCAAGCAACCTGGAGATTGTAGCCGACGCCGTCCTATCAGCGGCAGAATATGTCGTAACGAACGCCGCACATCTTGAAGAACTAGACATTAATCCATTGATGGTCCTAGCAGAATCCCGGGGCGTTGTTGCTGCGGATGCTCTCATCCGGCGAAGGAGGTAGCGGAAGTTGCAAGACCCCATTCGAACCCGCTCCGAAGACGGCATCCTCGAGGTCATCATCGACCGGCCCAAGGCGAATGCCATCGACCTGGCGACCAGCCGCGAGATGGGGCTGATCTTTCGCGACTTTCGCGACAACCGGGATCTGCGCGTCGCCATCGTAACCGGTGCCGGCGAGAAATTCTTTTCCGCCGGTTGGGATTTGAAGGCTGCGGCTGATGGCGACGCCGTAGACGGTGACTATGGAGTTGGCGGTTTCGGTGGCATGCAGGAACTGCGCGATCTCAACAAGCCGATCATCTGCGCCGTCAACGGCATCTGTTGCGGCGGCGGGCTGGAAATCGCGCTCTCCACCGATCTGATCATCGCCGCCCCGCACGCGACTTTCGCTTTGCCCGAGATCCGCTCCGGCACCGTCGCCGATGCGGCATCGATCAAGCTGCCGAAGCGCATTCCCTATCATATCGCCATGGATATGCTGCTGACCGGCCGCTGGCTCAATGTCGAGGAGGCCCATCGCTGGGGCTTCGTCAACGAGATCGTCATCGCCGACAAGCTGATGGACAGGGCCTGGGAACTCGCCCGCCTGCTGGCAAGCGGACCGCCCCTGGTCTACGCAGCGATCAAGGAAATCGTTCGTGAAGCGGAAGGTTCGACGTTTCAGACTGCCATGAACAAGATCACCAAACGGCAGTTTGCAACCGTCGACCTCCTCTATTCAAGCGAAGATCAATTGGAAGGCGCACGGGCTTTTGCCGAGAAGCGAGCCCCCATCTGGAGAGGAAGGTAGGAGGCGGCGGCAACCGCTGAATTTCCCGCATGCTCGCGGGCGACAGGCTTCAGGCGGAAGAGGAACCGTGACCTGAGGTGGCTTGCTCGATAGCTTTGTCAACACGGCAAGAAGAAGGAACAGGGGAATGAACGACTATACGAAATATCTTGCAAGCCGCGTCACCGCGGGCGGTCTCAGCCGCCGCGAATTCATGGGACGCGCAATGGCAGCGGGCGTGACTTTGACGCTCGCCGACAAACTCTTTACCGAAAGTGCAATGGCGGCCGAACCGAAGCGCGGCGGTCATCTGAAACTTGGCCTTGAAGGCGGCGCTGCAACCGATTCAAAAGACCCGGCAAAATTCCTGTCGCAGGTCATGTTCTGCATCGGCCGCTGCTGGGGTGACATGCTGGTGGAATCCCATCCGCTGACGGGTGCCGCCGTTCCGTCGCTCGCAGAATCCTGGGAGCCGTCGAAAGATGCGGCCACCTGGACCTTCAAGATCCGCAAGGGCGTCAAGTTTCACAACGGCAAGGAACTGACGATCGACGACGTGGTCGCCACGCTCAAGCGCCATACCGATGCGAAATCGGAATCGGGCGCGCTCGGCGTCGTGAAGTCGATCAAGGAGATCAAGGCCGACGGCGACAATCTCGTCCTGACGCTGACCGAGGGCAACGCCGACTTGCCGTTGCTTTTGACCGATTACCACCTCGTTATCCAGCCGAATGGCGGCTATGACGATCCCCTCGCCTCGATCGGCACCGGTCCCTACAAACAGGTCAGCTTCGAGCCCGGCGTGCGCGCCACGTTCGAGCGCAACAAGGACGACTGGCGTACCGACCGCGGTTTCGTCGACAGCATCGAAATCATCTGCATGAACGATGCCACAGCTCGCATCGCGGCGCTCTCATCCGGCCAGGTCCATTACATCAACCGCGTCGACCCGAAGACTGTGGATCTTCTGAAACGCGCGCCGAACGTCGAGATCCTGGCCACCGCCGGCCGCGGTCACTACGTCTTCATCATGCATTGTGACAAGGCGCCTTTCGACAACAACGACCTGCGTCTGGCGCTGAAATACGCCATGGACCGCGAGACCATGGTCAAGAAGATCCTCGGCGGCTACGGCAAGGTCGGTAACGACTTCCCGATCAACAGCACCTATGCGCTCTTCCCTGAAGGCATCGAGCAGCGCAAATACGATCCCGGCAAGGCCGCCTTCCATTACAAGAAGTCCGGCCACAGCGGCTCGGTCTTGCTGCGCACCTCCGAAGTCGCCTTCCCCGGCGCCGTCGATGCAGCCGTCCTCTATCAGGAAAGCTGCAAGAAGGCCGGCATCAACATTGAGGTCAAGCGCGAGCCGGGCGATGGCTACTGGACGAATGTCTGGAACGTTCAGCCCTTCTCCACCTCCTATTGGGGCGGACGGCCGACGCAGGACCAGATGTACTCCACCGCCTATCTCTCGACAGCGGATTGGAACGATACGCGCTTCAAGCGCCCCGACTTCGACAAGCTTCTGCTTCAGGCCCGTTCCGAGCTGGACGAAGCCAAGCGCAAGGAGCTCTACCGCACCATGGCGATGATGGTGCGCGACGAGGGCGGCGTCATCCTGCCGATGTTCAACGATTTCGTGAACGCCTCCACCAAGCAGGTGAAGGGCTACGTCCACGATATCGGCAACGACATGTCGAACGGCTACGTGGCGACCCGCGTCTGGCTGGATGCCTGATGCCCGAAGCCGGGCGAAAACGCCCTCATCTCTGACACAGCCGGGACCGCGAAAACCTTTCGCGGTCCTCCCGACGTTTCAAGCAATTTCAGGAAAATGCGCAGCTGTTTTCCGTTCGGAATTGCGTAAAACAACAAGATTGAGCGGCTTAGCGATTCCCATGAAACATGGAGCCGCTCTCAGTGCGAGGCATCGGCCATGTCCAATTCACCTCCCGGCACCGTTCTGCCCGGGCTGAGGCTCAAGCAGCGCTTTCCGCTGCTGTCCCTCATTATCGAACGTTGCGTTCTCAGCATTATTTTGCTGTTTGCCGTCTCTGTCCTAATCTTTGGCGGGCTCGAAGCCCTGCCAGGCGATTTTGCAACCACTTATCTTGGCCAGTCGGCAACGCCGCAGGCCGTCGCCAATATCCGCGAGGAGCTCGGCCTCAACCGGCCTATCGTCACCCGCTATGTGGGATGGCTCGGCAATGCCGTCAGGGGCGATTTCGGCACCTCCTGGGCCAGCAAGAATTCCGTCGGCGAGCAGATCGGCAAGCGGCTCGGCAACTCCCTATTTCTCGCCGGCTTTGCCGCCTTGATCTCTGTGCCGCTGGCAGTCTGCCTGGGCATGCTCGCGGTCCATTTCCGCAACCGTATGCCCGACAAGATCATCAATGTGATTTCGCTGGCGGCCATCTCGCTGCCGGAATTCTTTATCGGCTATCTCCTCATCATGTTCTTTTCCGTGAAATTCGGCGTCGCGACCTTTCCGGCGACGGTCTTCGACGGCATGGGCTTCATCGAGCGGCTGAAGGCAATCGCCCTGCCGACGGCAACGCTGGTTCTCGTTGTGCTGGCGCATATGATGCGCATGACACGGGCGGCCATCCTTTCCGTCATGTCTTCGACCTACATGGAAACGGCCGAACTGAAGGGGCTCTCCGCCTTCCGCGCCATCGTCAAGCACGCAGCCCCCAATGCCCTGGCGCCGATCATCAACGTCGTCGCGCTGAACCTTGCCTATCTCATTGTTGGCGTCGTCGTCGTCGAAGTCGTCTTCGTCTATCCCGGCATGGGCCAGTACATGGTCGATGCGGTGACGGTGCGCGACATGCCCGTGGTCCAGGCCTGCGGCCTGATCTTCGCCGCCGTCTACATCTTCCTCAACATGACGGCCGATATTCTCGCCATCGTCGCCAACCCCCGTCTGAGGCATCCGCGATGAGATTGAGAGATATCCCCATCACCGCCTGGATCGGCATCATCGGTATCCTCGTTGCCTTCGTCTGCGCGATCTTCGCACCCTGGATCGCGCCTTACGGCGAGACCGAAGTCGTCGGTAATGTCTGGCAGCCTGCCGATGCGCAATATTTCTTCGGACTGGACAATCTCGGCCGCGATATCCTATCGCGTCTGATCTACGGCACTCGGACGACGCTGTTCGTCGCGTTGGCGGCAACGATCATCTCCTTCTCGCTCGGCATTATCCTCAGCTTTACCGCCGCCGTCTCGCGCGGATGGATCGACACGGTCTTTTCGCGCTTCAACGACCTGATGATGTCGATCCCGACGCTGATCTTCGCGCTGGTCGTGCTCGCGGTTCTGCCACAGAACCTGATCGTGCTGATCCTCGTCATGGCGATCCTCGATTCCACCCGCGTCTATCGTCTCGGCCGTGCCGTAGCACTCGATGTCGCGGTCATGGAATTCGTGGAAGCCGCCAAGATTCGCGGCGAAGGCAGGATCTGGATCATCTTCCGCGAAATCTTGCCGAATACGCTGTCGCCGCTATTGGCGGAGTTCGGGCTGCGCTTTGCCTTCTCGATCCTGTTCCTCTCCACCCTCTCCTTCCTCGGCCTCGGCATCCAGCCGCCGGCGGCCGACTGGGGCGGCATGGTCAAGGACAACAAGGATGGCATTATCTTCGGCATCTCCGCCGCCCTCGTGCCGGGCTCTGCTATCGCGGCACTCGCAATCTGTGTCAATCTGGTGGTCGACTGGCTCCTAAGGCGTACCTCCAGCCTCAAGGGAGGGCGTGGCGATGCCTGAGCTTCTTTCCGTTCGCGGTCTCAAGATCGAGGCGACCAGCTATCCACCCGGTGAGCCGCCGAAGCGCGTCATCATCGTCGACGGCGTCTCCTTTGATCTTCAGAAAGGCAAGGTGCTCGGGCTGATCGGCGAGTCCGGCGCCGGCAAATCCACCATCGGCCTCTCCGCCCTCGCCTATGGCCGCGGCGGTGCGGAAATTACCGGCGGCCAGGTATTGCTGGACGGCACCGACATCCTGCCGCTCGGCAAATCCGGCATCCGCAGGATTCGCGGCGCGCGGGTCTGTTATGTCGCGCAATCGGCAGCAGCCGCCTTCAATCCGGCGCATCGCTTGGGTGATCAGGTCATTGAAGCGACTGTGAAACACGGCCTGATGACGAAGGAGGAGGCAAGAAAGCGGGCGCTCTATCTTTTTCGCGTGCTTGGTCTGCCCAATCCCGAAACATTCGGCGAGCGCTACCCGCATCAGGTCTCCGGCGGCCAGCTGCAGCGCGCCATGACCGCCATGGCGCTCTGCTCCAATCCCGAACTGATCGTCTTCGATGAGCCGACGACAGCGCTCGACGTCACCACGCAGATCGACGTGCTGGCGGCGATAAAGCACGCCATCGAAGAGACGCACACGGCCGCGCTTTATATCACCCACGATCTTGCCGTCGTCGCCCAGATTTCCGACGACATCATGGTGCTGCGGCACGGCAAGACGGTGGAATATGGCAGCGTCCAACAGATTATCGAAGAGCCGAGGCAGGATTATACCCGCGCCCTCGTCAACGTTCGCCAAGAGGCACGTGCCGAAGCCGCCGATCAGACGGGCGCGCTTTTGAAAGTCGAGAATGTCAGCGCGCAATACTCCAATGGTTTCAAGGTATTGCATGATGTTTCTCTACATGTTCCTAAAGGCCAGACGCTGGCAGTGGTCGGCGAGTCCGGTTCCGGAAAATCGACGCTTGCTCGCGTGATTACCGGCTTGCTGCCGCCGAGCGACGGGCGGATTTCCTTCGACGGCAAGCCGCTGACGGCTGCCTTGAAAGACCGTTCGCGGCAGGAGCTGCGGCGTATCCAGCTCATCTATCAGATGGCCGATACCGCCATGAACCCGCGCCAGACCGTGCGCGATATCATCGGTCGTCCGCTGACCTTCTATGACGGCCTGCGTGGCTCGGCAAAGACGGCGCGCGTGAAAGAGTTGCTGGATCAGATCGAGATGGGCAACGGCTTCATCGACCGTTACCCGGCCGAGCTTTCCGGCGGCCAGAAACAGCGCGTCGCCATCGCCAGAGCGCTTGCGGCCAAGCCCGAACTCATCCTTTGCGACGAGCCGACCTCGGCACTCGATCCGCTGGTTGCCGAAGGCATTCTGAAACTGCTCTTGAAGCTGCAGGAGGAGGCACACCTTTCCTACGTCTTCATTACCCACGATATTGCCATTGTGCGCGCTATCGCCGACAGCGTCGCAGTGATGCATCGCGGTAAGCTCGTTCGCTTCGGCCCGAAATCGCAAGCGCTTTCGCCGCCCTTCGACGATTACACCGACTTGCTGCTGAAATCCGTGCCGGAAATGGAGATCGGGTGGCTGGAGCGCGTGCTGACGACGCGGAAGATGGAGAGCGCCGGCAATTGAGCGCTGGATTATTTCGATCCCGTGGGCTCAGCGCGTAAGGCGCGCGCTGAGTTCGCGCGCGAGCGTACCGGCGTTGCGGCCGACGATCATGCTCTGGTGGTTGCCGGCAACATCGACCCAATCCGCGTGCGCGAGAAAGCGCGCCCATATGGTCTTGGGATCGCAGTCGACGGGTGAGCCCTGCATGCTGCGGTAGAAGGTCAGTTCGCCATCGTAACGGCTTGGCCTGTAAACGCCCTTCATGCGCAGAAGTTGTCTGGCGGCCGCATCATAAAGTGGCGGATAATCGCCCATCCATTGCGGCGCCAGTTCCGGATAATAGGCCGTGTGGGGGTCGGCGTAGCGGAAGGAAAGTGGCTTCAGTTTCTTCGCGAGGAATTCCCGTCGCTCGATCATCGGCCTACTGCCCTGAGCCGATGTTTGACGACGTGGTTGAGGATCGGTCTTCCTCAGATTCTTCTTTCGGGTATGAGCTCGCCTCCAGCGTTGCCACATGAAGCTGCCCCAGGTCATCAGCGGCCATTCTTGCTCGCCCAAGGGGGTATCGAGCATGCCGAGGAACGCGATCTTTTGCCCTTGTGCCCTCAACGCACGCGCAAGCTCCAAGGCAAAAACACCGCCGAAAGAATAGCCGAGCAATCGATAGGGTCCTTCAATCCCGGCTGCCTGCAACGCTTTCAGCGTGCTTTGAACCTCGTCTTCCACCCTTGCCGGTTGGTGACGATCGCGGTTGAAGGCCGTCAATGCTACGCCGAGAATTGGCCCGGGAAAGCGGATTTCCTTGATGAGCTGCTGCATTTCCAGGAAGCAGCTTGCTCCGCCGGCAAATAGCAGCAAGGGTGCACTACCTTCGCCGCCGCGGAGCTCTATGATTTTCGGCGAGACTGAGAGATCTTCGTGATTGGAAATTGCAAGGCCGAGGGCATCAAGAGTGCGATGACGATAGAAGACATTGACATCCAACTCCTCCCCGGTTTCGCTCCACAAATGCTTAATGAAATTCAAGACCCGGTTGACTGAAACGGCATCGGGAATGTCGGCGTCGCGGTCCAAATTAATCTTTGCTTCCCGGCGAAGCAGATCGCTGACATAGGTACACGCACTGGGATCTGCATCCGTCCTCGCAGAGAAAAGCATCTAACCGCCCCCGAATGTCAAAGCATGCGTCACCAACGTTGAGATAGACTGCAATCTTATAAAGGGACCCTTAATATATTCTGTAAAGACACAACTTTTTCTTGCATTTGAGAGTTTTCTCCATTGGCCAGCCGCATCGTCCCCGACCTAACGGCCATGAGCAGGCGAAGCGGACAATCGAGGTTTTCAATACTCTGCCGGTATCGCATAGACCTCTGCGGATGGATCGGCGAGGAACGAGCGCACCGTCGGCGGCAATCTGCGCGAGGATAGCGGCACAGGTCCGCAACGCGAGAGAAGTTCACGAAAATCCGGCTCAGTGCCGACGTGACGCCAGATCATCCGCGAGGCATAGGGAAGGTTTTCCTTTCGCCAGGAAACGCCCATTGTCGTTCCGCGCAAGTAGACGCGCTGATACTCGTCGAATGGCAGGAGGATCGTCTGTGACAGTATGGGATTCGGGCCGACCACACGCTCGGTAATGAAGATCCGGTTTCGATAGAAGGCTGCCAAACCCACATATTTGGAAAACTGCTGGATGCCGTTTCCGGGGTCACGCAGGCGCTCCATCGATTTGACATGCACCAGCCCGCCCTGCTCGATAATGCGGCTGCACGAACATACGACCATTCCAGGCCAGGACGGTGAGCGATGGTAGGTCTGAAAATAGCCGATATGGCGGCGGAGAGCGGTCAGATCCCCGGGAAACGCCTTCAAGAGTTCGGAACTTTGATTGAGGTCCAGGTTAGGTTTGCGAAGCCGCTCGCGAAAGAGCCGCGGAGCGAGACCAAAGTCGGCTGCGTCGAGATCGAAATACTTGGCTATACGCGCGAGATTATGGGCAGACGGCCGCGTCTGACCATTGATATATCGGTTGAATTGTTGCCGGTTGATATCGATTGCACGGCACAGATGCGAAATGGAACGTTGCGTTGCGCAGGCAATTTTGAGGTTCTCGGCCAGGTGAGGCATCTGTAACTCCGTCTTGGAATGAACTAGCGTAAACTCGCTTAAAGATGCGTCAAGTCGCGAAATTGCGTGAAGCAGCCTGACCTCTACGTTCCCTCCCAACAAAGTTGAAAAAGGGAACTGCAATGACGCGTGAAAAAGATCAATCATCGCCTCTGAGCATCGGCCGCCGCCACTTCCTGGGCGGTGCCGTCGCACTGGGCGCTTTGCCTGCCCTCGCCTCCGGCCTACTGATGCCGCGCGATGCCCGCGCGCAGGAAGCAAAGCGTGGTGGTCATCTGAAGCTCGGTCTCAAAGGCGGCGCGACCAGCGATGCGCTCGATCCGGCGACCTATAGCGCCTCCGTCTTGTTCGTCATTGGCCGCCTCTGGGGCGATACGCTCGTGGAATCCGATCCCAAGACCGGCGCACCCCTGCCGTCGCTGGCAACGTCCTGGACACCATCGGCTGACGCGTCCGTCTGGACCTTCAAGATCAGGAACGATGTGCAATTTCACGACGGCAGCAAGATGACCGTCGCCGATATCGTCGCGACGCTGAAGCGGCATGCGGACAAGAACTCGCAGTCGGGCGCTCTCGGGCTCATGGCCTCCATCACCGGGATTGAGGAAAAGGCGGGTGATCTTGTCCTGACGCTTTCCGAAGGCAATGCGGACCTACCTCTCCTTCTCACCGACTATCACCTGATTATCCAGCCGAAGGGTGGCGTCGACAAGCCGGCGGCGGCGGTCGGCACTGGCCCTTACATTCTGAAAAGCTTTGAGCCGGGCGTTCGCGCCACCTTTGAGAAGAACCCTAGGGATTGGCGCTCCGACCGAGGCTTTGTCGACAGCGTTGAAATCCTCGTCATCAACGACAACACCGCCCGCATTGCAGCACTTGCCTCCGGCCAGGTTCATTTCGTCAACAATGTCGACCCGAAGACCGTCCCGATGCTGCAGCGGGCACCGACCGTCGACATTCTCCGCAACGCCGGCAAGGGCTTCTACTGCTTCCTGATGCATTGCGACACGGCGCCCTTCGACAACGCCGATCTTCGTCTCGCGCTGAAATATGCCATCGACCGCCAGTCGATCCTCGACAAGGTTCTGGGCGGCTACGGTACGATCGGCAACGACTATCCGGTCAACTCAAACTACGCGCTTGCGCCGACCGATATCGAGCAGCGCCCTTATGATCCGGACAAGGCCGCCTTCCATTTCAAGAAATCGGGCCTCGATCGTCCAGTTCAGTTGCTTACCTCCGATGCAGCCTTTCCGGGCGCTGTCGATGCGGCGATCCTGTTTCAGCAGAGCGCGCGCAAGGCCGGCATCGCGATCGACGTCAAGCGCGAACCGGAAGACGGTTACTGGACCAACGTCTGGAACAACAAGCCTTTCTGCGCCTCCTTCTGGGGCGGTCGCCCGACCCAGGATTCGCGCTATTCCACCTCCTATCTCTCGACCGCAGAATGGAACGACACGCGTTTCAAGCGTCCGGACTTCGACAAGCTGGTGCTGCAGGCAAGGGCCGAACTCGACGACGCCAAGCGCAAGGTGCTTTATCGACAGCTGGCTCTGATGGTGCGAGACGATGGCGGTCTGATCCTGCCGGTCTTCAACGACTACATCATGGCCTCTTCAAAAACGCTGAAGGGATATGTCGACGATATCGGCAACGATATGTCCAACGGCTATATCGGCAGCCGTGTATGGTTTAATGCCTAAACCTCTTCGGGATATATGATCATGGCTGAGCACAGCTTCACCACCATCGAAAATCAATGGATTACCCTGAAGGACGGCACGCGGCTCGCCGCGCGTATCTGGATGCCTGACGGAGCGGAGAGCGATCCCGTGCCGGCGGTCTTCGAATTCCTGCCCTACCGCAAACGCGACGGAACGAGCCCGCGTGATGAATCCACCTACCCGGTCTTCGCCGCAGCCGGCATAGCCGGCGTGCGTGTCGACATCAGAGGCTCCGGTGAGTCCAGCGGCATCATCGATGGCGAATATACCGAGCTGGAGCTTGCCAATGCCTGCGAGCTGATCGCGTGGATCGCAGCACAACCCTGGTCGAACGGCTCGGTCGGCATGATGGGCATTTCGTGGGGTGGCTTCAACTGCCTGCAGGTGGCGGCCTTGAAGCCCCCGGCGCTGAAGGCGGTGATTTCGATCGCCTCCACGGTCGACCGCTATAATGACGACATCCACTACAAGAACGGCTGCCACCTCTCCGCCCAGCTTTCCTGGGCGGCGACAATGCTCGGCTATCAATCGCGCTCGCCAGATCCGGCCATCGTCGGTGACGACTGGCGCGATATGTGGCTGGAGCGCCTCGAGCAGGAACCCTTCTTCATGGAGGAATGGCTCCAGCACCAGCGTCGTGACGATTTCTGGCGGCATGGCTCCATCTGCGAAGACTTCGCCGGCTTCGATATCCCCGCCACCGTCATCGCCGGCTGGGCTGACGGTTATCGCAACACGCCGCTGCTGGCCGTCGAAGGGCTAGGCGATAAGGCGAAGGCGCTGATTGGCCCATGGGTTCACAAATATCCGCATTTCGCCTGGCCGAAGCCGCGGGTCGATTTCCACGGAGAGGCCATCGCCTGGTGGAACCACTGGCTGCGCGGGGAACCCAACGGCGTCGAGGCCGTGCCATCGGTGCGCGCCTATATTCTTGACGCCATAAAGCCCGCCAAACGCCGCGACTTCGACCCGGGTTTCTGGATCGCGAAGCAAGAATGGCAGCAGCCGGAGATGCAGTGTTTCTATGTCGAGCAGTTCGGTACGCTGATGGAAGGCATGCCGATCCCGCATGCGCCGGAACATCCCGTCTATCTGCGTTCGCCGCTCGATACTGGCACAGCTTCGGGCGAATGGTTCACCCTGAAGCCGGACGCGGAACTGGCAATCGATCAACGCGCCGACGATGCCGGGTCGCTGACCTTCCAGACAGCGCCACTGATCGAGGACCACGACTATCTCGGCCGCCCCGTCGTCACCTTGACGCTGCGGTGCGATGCCGAAACCGCCAATCTCTGCGCAAGGCTCGTCGACGTCCATCCGGACGGTACCGCGACGCGCGTCTCTTTCGGCGTACTCAATCTCGCTCATCGCAACGGCAATGCCGCGCCCGAGCCTCTGAACAAGGGGCAGCAGGTCAGGGTGACTGTAACGCTCGATGCCTGCGGTTATCGTTTCCGCAAGGGGCACCGCATCCGCCTGTCGCTGTCGACAGCTTATTGGCCGATGGTGCTGCCGCCACCGGAAGATCCGGGGCTAACGATCGACATCGCTTCCATAGGTCTTGCTTTGCCCAAGCTCGGCGTGCACGAGCTTATCGACATCAAGCAGCCCGACAATCCCGATCCGCTGCCGAAGTATATCGAACATGCACTTGGTTCGACGAAGCGGCAGGTGGTGCGCGATCTCTCAGCCGGCGTCACCCGCTATGAAATCCATGAGGATACCGGCCTTTCTGAACATCCCGGCACAGGCCTTTCCACCCGGCAGCTGCGCGAGGAAACCTGGTCGATCGCACCGGATGACCCGCTGTCGATGACGGGTATCTCGACATGGACGTGCGACATGCGACGCCCCGGCTGGTTCGTTCGCACGGTGGCGACATCGTCCATATCCTGCACGGCAAAGGACTGGGTGATCAGCGCCTCGGTCGTCGCCTATGAGGGTGAGACCGAAATCTTCAGGAAGATCTTCGAGGAGAAGCGCGTCGCCCGCGACCTGATGTAGGTCAGCGCGACCCCGCAAATCGGCTTGCCGCCGCGCATATGGCGGCAAAGCCGGCCTGCGCGCCTTCGCTCATATGCCGTGCCCGCAGCCAGGCATGCACCATCTGCGGCTCCTCGCGGAACCACACCTCGACGCCCGCCTGCGCCAGACGCGCCGCATAATTGCGGCCGTCGTCGCGCAACGGATCATAATGAGCCACGGTGATGAAAGCGGAAGGAAGGCCAGCCATTGACGATAGGGCGAGCGGCCCTGCGACCGGATCGCCTTCCGGCGCCTGCAGAACAGTGCGGTAATAGGCGACGTCGGCCGTTGTCAGGCCCGGTGCCTCCGCCATTTCCTCATAGGAGCCGGAGACGAGATCGCCGCCGAGTGCGGGATAGATCAAGATCTGGCCGACAATGCCCGAAAGCCCCTCGGCTTGCGCCCGCACCGCCAGCCCAGCCGCGAGATTGCCGCCGGCACTGTCGCCGATCAGCACGACCGACTTCTTCTCGGCCAACATTTGCTTGAGAACACTGAAGCAATCATCCGTTTGGGCCGGCCAGCGATATTCCGGCGCCAACCGATAATCGACGGAGATCAGTTCAGCGCCAGCATGATCGGCAATCTCGGCGCAGATGGCATGATGGCTCTCAAGCGAGCCAACGACGAAACCGCCGCCATGGAGATAGAGGAGCTTCGTTGCCGTGCGGATATTGGCAGGCTTGTAACGCCTGACGGGTATCGTTCCGGATACGAAGCCATCCGTCGTCTGCATGCCCTCCGGTAAAGGGCGATCGAAACGAGCGCAGAGCGCGTCATACCATTGACGCTGCTGTGCGATGGAGGCCGTTACCGCATCCGGCGGATAGAAGGAATCGCAAATTTCCATGAACTGCAAGATGCCGGCTTCGCTCGGCATAGGACGTTCAGCAGAGGTCATTGGATATCCTCGATTCGTGCCTGTACATCGACACTACGCGGCGATGCAACCGAACGCTTATCTGCCTACGGCCAGCACCGCCGCGATGGCGACATCGAAGGATGGTGATAAGTTCAATCGGCCGCAAATACGGTGCCCGACAGCAGGGAAAAACCTGTTGGCATCTGCATGCATTGCGCATTGGACCATGTGAGCATTGCCAGCGCGAGAGCCGCGCCAATCACAAGCCGAAGCATGATATTTCCCCATCCGTATTGCTGCCATCGCGAGGTCAGTTCCGTCGCGGGGTATTCGATCGTTAGGCCGGCGCCGTGGAAGCGGCGGGGTTCCGTCTATACTGACCTCGTGCGGCTGACTTATGGCCAAGCCATGGCAAGCGTTAGGTGCTCGCGAGCGATCCGCTCGGTGTTGGTCCGACTGCGGGGTTGGACCTTTACCTTGCGTGATATTGCTCGTCCGTCACATGCTCCAGCCAATCCACCACCTTGCCGTCGAGGTGTTCGTGGATGGCGATGTGGGTCATGGCTGTCGTCGGCGAAGCGCCGTGCCAGTGCTTCTCGCCCGGCTCGAACCAGACGATATCCCCGGGGCGGATCTCCTCGACCGAGCCGCCTTCGCGCTGAGCGAGACCCAGGCCCGCGGTGACAATCAAGGTCTGGCCGCGCGGGTGGGTATGCCACGCAGTTCTTGCGCCGGGTTCAAACGTGACGCTGCTGGCTGCGGCTCGCCGCGCATCATTAGCCGCAAAGACCGGGTCGATGCGGACTGTACCGGTGAACCAGTCCGAAGGGCCTTTGCCGGAGGGCTGCGCACCGTTCCTCGTGATATCCATGATGACCATCCTTTCCTGCGATGAGCCGTGACGGCTCGGCTGCGTGAGGGCAATTTAGCCCGCAATTGACAAAGCGGTAGGGGGCCATCCGCGTATAGACTTATGAATTGGAGCAATAAATGTCGTTTCTCGCCGGACTTACGACGCCATCAAGGCCCGGATGCTGCGATCTGCCGATTGCAGCAGTTCGAAAGCTTCGTAACGTCGTGCATGCAACACCTTGACGGCACCGTCCGCCGGCTCGAACTTCTTCGCCAGTCGCGACATGGTTGTCATGGCTTCCAAGAGCGAGCCGCAATGCCCGTCAGCCGTAGCGCCGAGCATGGCCGCACCGAGAAGCACCGGCTCCTCCGTATCGGCGACGGCGACAGGTCTGCCGGTCGTATCCGCGAGAAGCTGACGCACCAATCCGCTCTGGGCAGCACCACCGCTGGCGATGATCAGATCGCAGGCGATGCCGTCCTTCGCCAGCTTTTCGAGCAATTGCTTGAGGCCATAGCCGATACCGCAGAGGCCGGCGATGTACAGAGCGATGAGATCGTCGATGCCGGTTTCCAGCCCGAGGCCGGAGATGATGGCGCGTGCATCGGGATCGGCATAGGGTGAGCGGTTGCCGAGAAATTCGGGGACGACCTGAATGGATTGCGCGAGCTTCACGGCGTCGGACGCGTTGCCGCTCGCCTGCATAGCCTGTCGATCAAGCCAGGCGACCAGCGACATGCCCTCCGCCTCGGCCTTCTGACGCGCCTCGCCGGATGCCGGATGCATGGTAACGAGATGATCGATCGCGGCACCGGCAGCGGATTGACCGCCTTCGGTCAGCCAGAGGCCGGGCACCATGGCCGAATAATAGGGTCCCCAAACGCCATCGACGAAGATGGCCGCTTCGCTCGATGCCATCGAGCAGGCAGATGTGCCGAAGATATAGGCGAGCCTGTTCCTGACATCGGCTTTACCATCCGGTCCCTGCCCGCCAAGCGTGCCGACACCGCCGGCATGGGCATCGATGAGCGATGCGCCGACCGGCGTACCAACGACAAGGCCAAGATCGCGGGCGGCGCTTTCGTTCAAGCCCTCGCCAAGCGCCGTACCCGGCTCGACGATCTCGGTGCCGATCCGCACAAAGCCTTCGTCGGCCAGCTCACCAAGGCCGATATCCTTGAAATATTGCGCGTCCCAGCGCTTTTCGTGGGCCAGATAGGTCCACTTGCACGTCACCGTGCAGACCGATCTCTGCAGCGAACCTGTCGCGCGCCAGGTCAGATAGTCGGCGAGATCGAAGAAATGATCCGTTGTCGCGAAAGACCCCGGCAGATTTCGCTTCAGCCATAAGAGCTTCGGCGTCTCCATCTCCGGCGAGATGCGGCCGCCGACGTAGCGCAGCACGGCATGTTTTCCGGCATTGATCTCCGCCGCCTCGCCGGCCGCGCGATGATCCATCCAGACGATGATGTTGCGATTGGCGTCGCCCGATGGTCCCATAGCCACGGGTCGACCATCTGCCCTGACCGCGACCAGCGAGCAGGTTGCATCGAAGCCGATGCCTGAGACATCACCGGCCGCTATCTTTGCCATGGCGACAGCCTCTTTGACGCTGTCGCAAACAGCCTTCCATATCTGCTCGCTTGACTGCTCAACAATGCTGCCGGCCCCGTGCCAGATGGTGATCGGCCGCTTGGCCGCAGCCAGCAGATGACCATGTGCATTGAAAACGCCGGCCCGGGCACTGCCGGTGCCGACATCGATGCCGATGAAATAAGGTGCCGTCATCAGAGATCCGTACTCAAGGGCAGGATCACCAGATCCCGGATTACGATGTTACGCGGTCTCGATAGCATGAAGACCACCGCCTCCGCCACTTCGGTCGCCTCCATCAGGCCGCCTGCGGCGATCGCCTCATCGAGCTTTGCCTGCGGCCAATCGCTGATCAGCGCCGTCACCACCGGCCCCGGCGCCACGGCGCCAACGCGGATGCCATGCTTGGCGACCTGGCGCCGCACCGTATGCGTGAAGGCCTGCACGGCATGTTTGGACGCCGTGTAGATCGGCTCCCAGACCACCGGCACCAGGCCGGCGATCGAACTGGTCATGATGATATCGCCCGTCTTGCGCTCGATCATGTGCGGCAGCACCATGCGGACCGAACGGAAGGCCGCATTGATATTCAGGTCCAGCATCCGGTCCCAGGCATCGGGATCGCCTTCCGCGACCTCGCCGCCGATATAGGCGCCGGCATTGGCATGGAAGATATCGAGCTTGCCGAACTTGCCGAGAATCTGCGGCATCATCGTTGCGACACTCTCGGGATTCAAGAGATCGACGACGACGGGAAAGGCGTTCGGCCCCAGTTCGGCGCAAAGGCTTTTCAGGCTATCTTCGGCCCGGTCGACGAGGGCGACGCTGGCGCCCTCGTTCAATAGCGATCTGGCGCATTCCAGGCCAATTCCGGACGCAGCCCCGGTTATGGCGGCAACCTTGCCGGCAAAATCCTGTCTCATGGCAATCCTTACCTTCTTGAAGAAATCAGCCGCGCCCATGCGAGGCGCGGGAACGACGGGCGAGCGAGTCGACGATGACGGCAATGGCAAGAACTGCGCCTGTAATCATGTAGCGAAGCGCCGACGACAGATCGAGCATGGTGAGGCCGCTGGCGATCGACTGGATGACGATGATGCCGAGCAGTGCCGAATAGGCGCGGCCGCGGCCGCCGAAGAGGCTGGTGCCGCCGATGACAGCCGCCGCGATCGCATTCAGATTGACGTCACCGGTGCCCGCCTGCTGGCTGGCCGAGGCGAGACGCGCTGCCGCGAGCACACCGCCAAGGGCTGCGAACATGGCACAAAGCACGAAGGCGCTGGTATAGATCCTGCGTACATTGATGCCGGCGCGCCGCGCCGCTTCGCGATTGCCGCCGACGGCGGACATCGACCGGCCCCATTGCGTGCGTGTCAGCGCATAATTCATGACGATGGCGAGCACCACAAACAGGGCAAACATCCAGGGAATCCCACGATCCTGATTGAGGTAGAAGGCGACGAATTCCAAGGCCACGGTAATGACGGCCGCCTTCGCCAACAGGCCGCCGACGGAGGGCGCGGAGAGGTTCGCCTGCTTGCGCCGCCGCACGGTGCCCAAGCCGGTCAACAGCAGGACCGCACCCGGAATGAGCGCGAAGACATAGGCAAGCGGACGGGGGATCACCAGAAGCTGGCCGAAGTTCACGACGGCCGAGCCATAGGGCAGATTAATCGAACCCGTCGCTCCGAGCAGATAGAGTTGCATGCCGAGTACAGCGAGAAGGCCTGCCAATGTGGCAACGAAACTAGGCATGCCCAGCCGGTTGAACAGCACGGCATAGATGACGCCGATCACGCCGCCGACGACGAGCGCGGCCGCGATCGCTAAGGCCACCGGCCAGCCCTCGTTCACCCAGAGCATACCGACCATGGCCGAGGCGAAGCCGCTGATCGACCCCACCGAAAGATCGATCTCGCCGACCATCAGCACGCAGACGATGCCGAGCGAGATGATGCCGACCGTCGAGGCGTCGAACAGCAGGTTGGCAAGGTTGTTGCTCGAAAGGAAAGTCGGGTTGAGCGTGCCGAACACCGTCCAGATGATGACGAGGCCCACGACAACGGGCAACGATCCGAGATCGCCGGAGCGCACCTTGTCGATGGAAGAACGGATCGTGGCCGCAAGCCCGGTATCATGGTTGACGCGGACGTCGTTGCGGTCAAGCAGCAGTGTGGATTGCTTGCCATTCTCGCTCATGGCTGGCCCCCTTCTCTGAGTTCCTGTTGGGCCTGACGTCGCCCTGCCCGTCGCGACACGGCGTTTTCCGTGGCTCCGGTGATGGCGCTGACGAGTTCCTGGTTCGACGTATCAGGATAGAAAATCCCGTTGTTGCGGCCGAGGCGCAGCACGACGATACGGTCGGCAACGGCGCGCACGTCCTCCATATTGTGGCTGATCATGATGACGCCGAGGCCCTTGTCGCGGACGCGCTCGATGAGGTTCAGCACTTCGGCGGTTTGTGCGACACCCAGCGCTGCGGTCGGCTCGTCGAGCATGATGAGTTTCGGCTCGAGCAGCAGCGAACGCGCGATCGCCACCGTTTGCCGCTGGCCGCCGGAAAGCGATGCGATCGGGATGCGCACGCTCGGAATGCGCGCTGCGAGCTCATTGAGCAGCGTCCAGGCGCGAACCTCCATGGCGGTTTCATCGAGCTTCAGCGGGCTCAGTTCCCGACCGAGGAAAATGTTGGCGACGACATCGAGGTTCTCGCAAAGCGCCAGGTCCTGAAAGACCGTGGCGATACCGAGATCGAGCGCCGTTGCGGGATCGCTGAGGGTCACCTGCTTGCCGCGGAATGTGATCGTGCCTGCACTCGGTTGATGCACGCCGGCAAGAACCTTGACGAGCGTCGATTTGCCCGCGCCATTGTCGCCGACAAGCGCCACGACTTCGCCGGCATGCACATCGAGGTTGATATCCGTCAGTGCCGAGACGGCGCCGAAGTGTTTGGAGACCCCCTTGAGGCTGAGCACAAGCTCGCCGGACGGGGCTCTATGATCGGAAGCGTCACTCATGACCAGCCACCTTCTCGGGTTGAAATGCAATCGGATGCGTTTTGCCTCCGGCCGCCGAAGCGGCCGGAGACTGGGAGGAGCAGCCTTAGCTGCCGATACCGAGCTTCTTGCAACCATCGGCATAACGGTCGTTGCAGAGCTGTTCCGGAGTCTGGATCGGCTTGCCGTTGACGCTCTTATCGATGATCTCAGCCTTCAGGTTTTCTTGCGTGACCAGGGCCGGCGTGAAGAGCTTGGTCGGCGTGTCGAAGAGCTTCGTGTCGGCCTTCGGCGTCCCGCCCGAGAGCAGTTCGATCGCGACATTGGCGGCGGCAGCAGCTACAATCTCGCTCGGCTTGGAGATCGTATTATACTGATCGCCGGAAATGATGAGCTGCAGGCCGGCGATGGTCGCGTCGTTGCCGGTGACCGGCGGAACAGGATCGAAGCCGGCGGCCTTGAAGGCGGCGACAGCGGCACCACCGGTGCCGTCATTGGCGGCGACGACACCGAGGATCTTCTTGCCGAAGCGCGTGATCTGGCCGCTTGCCCATTGCTGTGCTTTCGGCGGCGCCCATTCCGGCGTGTCGAACTCCGCAAGCACCGGATAGCCGCCGTCGGCCAGACCGGCATGGATGCCCTTCTTGATCAGGCCCGCGGCAGCATCCGTCGGCGAGCCGTTGATCTCGAGAAGGCCGCCATCGCCAGCCTTCACGCCCTTCGCCTTCAGATGATCGACCAGCGATTTGGCAATCATCTTGCCGATTTCTTCGTTGTTGAAGGAGACATAATAGTCGGCAGCGGCCGACGGGATCGGGCGGTCGTAGGCGATGACCTTCACACCCTGGCTTTGCGCGAGCTTCACCAAGGAAGCCGCGGCAGTGGAATCGACCGGATCGAGCACGATGGCCTTCGCACCTTGCGAAATTGCCGAATTGAACTGCTGCTGCTGACGCGAAGCATCGCCATTGGCATTCTGGTAGATGACCTTGCAGCCGGCGCAGAGCTTCTTCATTTCCGCCTGGAAGCCAGGAAAATCATGCTCTTCATAGCGCGTCGAACTCTGGTCGGGCATCAGGAAGGCGACGGTCGCGTCCGTGACCTTGGCGGATTGCGCGAAGGCAGATGTGCCGGCCAGAAGACCGGCGGCAAGCACGGCTGCGCCGGCGATTTTCAGTGCGAAATGGTTCATTGGAATTTCTCCGTTCCAAATGGTAATGGTTTCCCTCGATCATCGCGGCTATCCGCACGCGATGCTCTTGTTTGGTTGTCCGCAAACAACGGCCATCGGGCCGACGCAGCGGTAATTTCGGACAAGCCTTCTCCTTCGGACGGCAAAAATGCCTGCCCGTTCGCTTGCCCTGAATTTTGTCTCTCCTCCCTGTCCTCCCTTTTGTTAGGCGGCCTCCACCGCGCGTGCGTGCTGTGCCAAGAGCGATCTGAACCGGGAGGGCGCCATGCCCTTCAGATCCAGAAAACGCCGATTGAAGTTCGAAATATTGTTGAAGCCTGCGGCAAAACAGATGTCGGTGATCGTCATGTCGGCTTTGCTCATCAAGAGATGGCAGGCGAAGTTGATGCGCAGCCGATTGACATATTGCACGAGCGCCATGCCGGTATGGCGGCGGAAGCTGCGCGAAAAGGCGCTCGGGCTCTGGCCGGTCAATTCGGCAAGATCGCACTCGCTGAACGGCTCGGTCAGATGCGCATTGATGTAAGCCAGCGCCTGGTTGACACCCGCCGACATGAAGCCGGATGGGTCCGGCTGATAGCCGGCGCTGGCAAGCGTGCGCGTGCCTTCAGCGCGGCTCATGGCGTCGAGAATATTCATGAAGAGTTCGACGCGGCGGATGCCTGATGCCTCGACCAGTTCGCCAAGGATCGGGCCTACGATGACAGCCGTCTCAGGCGTGAAGAGCGCACCGCGGCGGCTCGTTTCAAGAATACCTGCGCAGGCCGACAGCTCCGGAAAGACTTTACTGGCATCGGCAAAGAAGGATTCGGAAAATTGCAGCACGCGGCAGCGCAGCGGTAAGGTGACGCCAACTGGAACGTCGCTCACCCAATTATGCGGCAGGTTCGGCCCCGTCAGCACGAGATTGCCCGGCTCGAACTCACCGATGAAGTCGCCGATGAAATATTGGCCCGTCGTCGCGACGACGTGATGGATTTCATATTCGGGATGGAAATGCCAGCGAACCGTGCGGTAGGGATAACCGTGTTCCCACGCCTTGAAGGATTCTCCGCTCCCGATCGCGACCACTTCCAAATCGGGGTTCATCGGCAAGCCTCCTTTCCATCCGTCCGTATTGCAACGGTTGCGGCGCCTCCTCCCAGAGGCCATCACGTCTTCTATGTGGTAAACCTACCCCTCATAAGCGCCTGCCGCTACTACGCCTTGTACGCTCGACTGATACTTTTTTGACTTGAAGGGTGACCTATCTGGCGAAATGTGCAGTGCGGCATAGGCACTGCGATGCCGAAGGGTCGATATCCGGCATCGAGAGCCGAGAATTTCGCTTTGATCCGAGGCGTCAAGGGGGCGTTCGGCGGGCGCTTGCGATCCGCTCGTTATTTCTGCTTCCCTTGATCGTGATGCCACTTGATGGCGAAGAACATGCCCGTGCCTAGGACGAGAACCTTGAACAGAATGAAGACTATAGGGAACCAATCCCACATTTCGGATATTTCCAGACTAATTGACACTACTTATCATGAGGAGCACCACCTCGAGACGGTCATCAATTCGAGATGAGGCCCACAGACTTAGCTCGCTGAGTGCGGCGTCTCGGTTGCCGGCAGGCGGACGAGCTTGCCTTCCTCGGCCTTATAAAAATACTGACTGGCGACAAGCCAGCCCTTGAGCGGGCGTAGAGGTGGGATGCAGGTCGCCAGCATGAAGGGGCCAGTCAACAGAAACTGCACCCAGACCGGAGCGGAGAAGGCCACCTCCAGCCAGACGCCGAGAAGAACGCTCGGGATACAGGCGAAACAGATGACGAAAAATGCCGGGCCGTCGGCCGGATCGGCAAAGGAATAGTCAAGCCCACACGCCTCGCATCGTTTGCGCAGGGTCAGAAATCCATCGAACATGCGCCCCTGACCGCAGCGCGGGCAGCGGCACCGGAGACCAGTCTGCAATGGGCTCAGTGGGGGATAGTCAATATCCATGACATTACTCCTGATTCAGTCTCTCAAGTGAATGCAATCAATTAGTAAATTGCATGCATACAATATATGTATAATGAATGGAATGATCGAGTCCAGTTGTCAGAATGACGCAGCTGCTTCCGCGCAAGACGGGATAAACCGACGCCACATGGCGACGGAGCGAGCAGATATGCATGGTTTGGTTTGCATCATGGCAGCAGCGAGACTTGACGAATCCCGCCATTATCGATGTGCTGAATATTCGTATGCTCGCCGTGCTCGTCGCAAGTTTAACCGGACAGATGCCAGTGACGCCAAGAACGACTGCGGCCAGGGCGTTTTGGGAGAATGCAATGTATAACAATATCATTTGCGCCATTGGGCTCGGCTCACGCGAACGCGCCGAGCGCCTGTTGCGCACATCCCACGCACTACTGTCTCCGGACGGCGAATTGACGGTCGCTCACGTTATCGAGCGCTTCCTCTCGGGGCGGGAAAGCCCGGACGAATGGGCTGTCTCAACGATCACGGAAGCCGAGGAAAAGCTCAATGCCTTGTGCAGGCGTCTCGGCATTACCGCGACCATCGATGTGCGCATGGGCACGGCATCGACGACGCTGCTGACCATCGCCAAGGAGAAGAAGGCCGATCTGATTATCCTCGCAACGCATACGTCCGATATCATCGATCGCATTTTCGGTTCGACGGTCGAATACGTCATCCGCCATGCGGAATGCTCCGTCCTTGTCGAGCGAGCCGACAAATCGCATGAGGATATTGTTGGGAAAGCGGATACGGCGAAGAAGGCATAACGCTCCCTCGGAGTGGCCTTTCATGCTGGGTTCTCTGCGAATATAGCGCGGTTACGGTTTGCGCTGCCCCGTGGTGATGCTACATAGCCGCTCCGACCTCAAATCCAAGACGAGATGAATGACTGAATCCGCCATCACCTGGAGCATCGCCGGCCTGACCGCCCTCGGTGTCGTTACACGCCCATTCCGATGGCCGGAAGCAATCTGGGCTGTTCTCGGCGCAGCGCTTCTCGTTGCGCTTCGGCTCATCGGTCCAGCCGAGGTATGGACAGGCATATCCAAAGGGTTCGATGTCTATCTCTTCCTGATCGGCATGATGCTTTTGTCGGAGCTCGCACGGCGCGAAGGGCTCTTCGACTGGGTGGCGGCGATCGCCACCGCGCATGCCAAGGGCTCTCCCCGCCGGCTGTTCGTGGTCGTCTATGTCGTCGGCGTGGTCGTAACGGTCTTTCTGTCGAATGACGCAACCGCCGTCGTACTCACGCCGGCCGTCTACGCAGCCTGCCGTGCGGCGCGGGTGAAGGACTCCATGCCATATCTGCTGGTCTGCGCCTTCATCGCCAATGCCGCGAGCTTCGTGCTGCCGATCTCCAATCCGGCCAATCTGGTGATCTTCGCTGGCGGCGAGATGCCACCCCTGTCGCGCTGGATGCAGACCTTCCTGCTGCCATCCATCGTGTCGATCATCGTCACCTTCGCCTGCCTCTACTGGACGCAGCGCCATGCACTGGCGGAAGACACGATCGCCCGCGAGGTTGGCCAGCCCGCCCTTTCCCATAGCGCCAAACTGGCAGGATGGGGACTGATAGTCACCGCCCTCGTTTTAATCGTGGCGTCGGCCGTGAATGTCGATCTCGGCATCCCGACATTTATCGCGGGCCTCCTCACAACCGTCATCGTTCTCGCCCTTACCCGGCAAAGTCCACTGGAGACGGTTCGCGGCATCAGCTGGAGCGTAATACCTCTGGTTGCGGGTCTTTTCGTGATCGTCGAGGCGGTCAACCACACCGGGCTCACCGCCCTCCTGTCCGAAAAGCTGGCGTTGCTGGCGGCTCAGTCGCAAGCACAGGCGGTCGGCGCTGCCGGGCTTTCGGTTGCGATCGTCTCTAATCTGGTCAACAATTTGCCGGCCGGTCTTTTCGCCGGCAGCGCCGTACAGGCAGCCCATGTCCCTGATTCCATTGCCGGCGCCGTGCTGATCGGCGTCGATCTCGGCCCCAACCTCTCCGTTACCGGCTCGCTTGCCACGATTCTCTGGCTTGCCGCCCTTCGCCGCGAAGGGCTGCATATGGGAGCGCTGGCCTTTCTGAGGATCGGCGCTCTCGTGATGTTTCCGGCTTTGATCCTCTCGCTGGCCGCCCTCGCACTGATCTGACTGCGAACAACATCGAGTTTATAGACGACCGGTCGATTATTTGTTACGGACCGCTCATGATGACGAAGAAGAAATCGGAGCTGACTCGCAGCCATATTCTCGCAATCGGGCGGGAACTGGTGCTGCGCAAGGGTTTCGGAGGCGTGGGCCTGAAGGAGCTGCTCGAGCAGAGTGCCGTGCCGAAAGGCTCATTCTATTATTATTTCGCATCCAAAGAGGCCTTCGGCTGCGCCCTGCTGAAGCAATATTGCTCCGACTACGCGGAGCGGCTCGACGCGCTCTTCGGCTGGAAAGGCAATGGCCGCCAGCGGTTGATGCTCTATTGGAATGCCTGGCTTTCCGACGGCAATACGGCCAGCCTCGCCGACCGGTGCCTTGTCGTGAAGCTTGCCGCCGAGATCTCCGATCTCTCGGACAATATGCGCGTGATCCTCCTCGGCGGTGTCGAGGACCTCATTCGTCGCATCACCAACACAATCACCGAGGGACGCGAGGACGGTTCGATTTCGCCATCCTGCATCCCGGAAAAGACGGCTCGTTCGCTCTATAGCCTATGGCTCGGGGCGGCAATCCTGGCGAAGCTAGGAAAAGACAAGACACCGCTCGACCAGGCCATGCTTGCCACTGAGCAAGCCCTTTTGGCACCCGGCGGCCTTTGATCCAAAGCAGGACCAGTATGTCAACACACAAGGAAAATACAATGCGCAGTGCCATCCACGATGTCTTTGGCGATCCGGCTTCGGTCCTTTATTTGGCCGACATGCCGCTGCCGGAGCCTGCCGCCGGAGACGTGCGCATTCGCACCATTCTCTCCCCCATCCACAATCATGACCTTTGGACCGTGCGCGGCGCCTATGGCTACAAACCGGTTTTGCCTGCCATTGGCGGCAGCGAGGCGGTCGGCTTTGTCGATGCCGTCGGGCCTGACGTCGACAAGGCGCTGATCGGCAAGCGCGTCGTTGCAGCCGGCGTCCATGGCACTTGGGCAGAGCAATTCACGGCGCCAGCAGCAAGCCTTGTTCCGGTGCCTGACGTGATCTCCGACGAGGCCGCAGCGCAGCTGATCGCCATGCCGTTCAGCGCTATCTCACTTTTGGAATTCCTCAATGTCGAGCGCGGCGACTGGATCATCCAGAACGCGGCGAATGGTGCTGTCGGCAAGACGCTTGCCATGCTGGCACATAGCCGCGGCATACACATGATCAATCTCGTTCGGCGAGATGGTGGAATTGATGAGCTATCCGCATTTGGTATCGGCAATGCCGTCTCGACCGCGGCGCCAGATTGGAAGGCGAAGGTGCGCGCCATGATCGGCGACGCGCCGATCCGTGCCGCAGTCGATTCCGTCGGTGGTGTTGCGAGCAACGACCTGGCAGACCTGCTGGGCGAAAACGGCCTGCTGGTTTCCTTCGGCACTGCTGCCGGCAAGCCGATGCAGATCGCCTCGAGGGCCGTCATCTTCAAGCAGCTCACGATCAAGGGCTTCTGGGGCATCAAGATCAGCGCCGCCATGCCGGCGGAAGAGCGGCGGCGGCTGATCAGCGAACTCATCACACGCGTCGCCTCAGGCGAAGTCAAGTTGCCCGTGGAGGCAGCCTACGACATCACCGAGATCTCGGAAGCTGTGAAATCATCGCTGGCGCCCGGCAAGACCGGCAAGGTTCTGCTCAAACTACTATAGGTTTTCTAGGCCTTGGCGTAGCCGCCGCCGCAGGGAGCTGGGGCGGCTTCGTGGCACGCGGCTAGATCGATTGCAGCGCCTGCGAACGATTACGCAAAAATTCGCGGAATTGCTCTTGTCCCTCTAGTTACTAGAGGATGTAGCGATGGTTCCAAGATAAAATCTGGAACCGAAACATGACGTCGCCAACACAACAGAGCCGCTATCGCGTAGAGGGCATGGATTGCGCCTCCTGCGCCGCGAAAATCGACACGGCCGTTCGCCGGCTGCCGGGTGTCGAGGATGTTTCCGTCTCGGTCACCGCAGGCACGATGACGATCAAGCATCAGAGCGCCCCGGACCTATTACCCAACATAAACAAGCGGGTTACGGGACTGGGCTACAAGGTTTTTCCACTGTCGCAAAGCAGCGTTCCGACAGAAAAAGCCAATCATGACGATCACGCCTGCGGTTGCGGGCACGACCATCACGCGCACGAGTCTGATGGCCGCGACCATGGTCATGCGGGTCACGACCACAAGCATGATCACGGCGGCGACCACGATCACGGCGCCGACGGGCATCGACATGATCATTCCGGTCACAACCACGCTTCGGATGAGCGCGATGCCTCGGTTGCCGGCCTCCACGGTCATGATCATGGACCGACCAGCGGGCCATGGTGGAAATCCGCCAAAGGCCGCCTGACGATCGCAAGCGGTGTGGCGCTCGCCGCCGCCTGGGGTATCGGCAAGCTGGTTCCGGCACTGGACGTCTGGATCTTCAGCGTGGCCATGTTGGTCGGCCTGTTACCGATCGCCAGGCGCGCCTTCATGGCCGCAAGGATGGGCACGCCGTTCTCGATCGAAATGCTGATGACGATCGCGGCCATCGGCGCCGTTATCATCGGTGCCAGCGAAGAAGCTGCTGCCGTCGTCTTCCTCTTCCTGATCGGCGAACTGCTGGAAGGCGTTGCGGCCGGCAAGGCGCGCGCCAGCATCCAGTCCCTCACGGATCTGGTGCCCAAGACCGCGCTCATCGAGGAGAATGGCAAGACCCGCGAAGTGCAGGCTGAAAGCCTTGCTGTCGGCGCCATCATCCTGGTGCGCCCCGGCGACCGCGTTCCGGCCGATGGCGTGATTCTCTCCGGCGAAAGCGCCATCGACGAGGCGCCGGTGACAGGCGAAAGCACGCCGGTGCGCAAGGGCGTGGATGCAGGCGTCTTTGCCGGTACGGTCAATGGCGACGCCGCGCTGCGTGTTCGGGTAACGGCAGCGGCATCGGACAATACCATCGCCCGCGTCGTCAAGCTGGTCGAAGAGGCACAGGAATCAAAGGCTCCGACCGAGCGTTTCATCGATCGCTTCTCGCGTTATTACACGCCAGGTGTCGTCGTTGTCGGTGCGCTCGTCGCCGTGATCCCGCCTTTATTCCTGGGCGGCAGTTGGAGCGAGTGGGTCTATAAGGGTCTGGCGATCCTGCTGATCGGCTGCCCGTGCGCCCTGGTCATCTCGACGCCGGCGGCAATTGCGGCATCACTGTCTTCAGGCGCCCGCCGCGGTCTGCTGCTGAAGGGTGGCGCCGTGCTGGAAAATATCGGCAAGGTCACCGCCGTTGCTTTCGACAAGACCGGCACCTTGACCGAAGGCAAGCCCAAGGTCACCGATATTGTTGGTCTCGGCATGAATGAAACGGACGTGTTGCGCCTAGCAGCCGCGCTCGAAACCGGCTCCAGCCACCCGCTCGCCCGCGCCATCCTCGACCGCGCGGCTGAAGACGGAACGGATATCCCTCCGGTCATCGACGCCAAGACGATCGGCGGCAAAGGTGTGAGCGGTACGGTCGACGGAGTGGATGTATTCCTCGGGTCGCCGCAGGCAGCCGCCGACCGCCTATCGTTGACTTCGGAGCAATCGGCCCGAATCGCCGCGCTCAACGATGAAGGAAAGACGGTTTCCGTCATCGTTGCCGAGGGTGCGGCAGCCGGCCTGCTCGCCATGCGCGACGAACCGCGCACCGATGCGGCCGCGAGTCTCAAGGCGCTTGCTGATGCGGGGATCAAGACCATCATGCTGACGGGCGACAATCAGCGCACGGCGCAGGCGATCGGCAAGACGCTCGGCATAGAGGTTCGCGCGCAACTACTGCCCGAAGACAAGCAGCGGATCGTCGGTGAGCTGAAGCGGCAAGGCTTTCAGGTCGCCAAGGTCGGCGATGGCATCAACGATGCGCCAGCGCTAGCAGCCGCCGATGTCGGGATTGCCATGGGCGGCGGTACCGACGTTGCGCTGGAAACGGCGGATGCCGCCGTGCTGCACGGCCGCGTCGGAGATGTCATCGAGATGATCGATCTTTCCAAGCGGACGATGAGCAATATCGGCCAGAACATCACCATCGCGCTCGGCCTCAAGGGTGTCTTCCTAGTGACCACGATTATCGGCATTACGGGGCTCTGGCCGGCAATCCTCGCCGATACCGGCGCAACCGTACTGGTGACCATGAATGCGCTTCGCTTGCTCGCCTTGAAGCCGCGCCGGGTCGCAGTCTGAATTGTTGACGGGCGCCGACGAACAGGCCGGCGCCCTGATATCAATTCCGAGATTGCAAAGAGATCAGGATCTCCTGGCGGACAGATAACGGCGCGGCGACAGGCCGAATGCCTTCCGGAACATGGCGATGAAGCTGCTCGCGCTCGCATAGCCCAAGCTGTCCGCCACCTCAGCGATCGGTGCTCCCGCGCTCAGATGCTCCAGTGCCAGCAACAGCCGAGCCTGCTGGCGCCAATTTGCGAAAGACATGCCCGTTTCTGCATGGAACAGCCGCCTGGCTGAACGCTCGGATATGCCCGCACGCTGCACCAGTGATTGAAAGGTCTCCTCGCTGGCAGGGTCCTGCAGTAGGGCGTCCGTGATGCGCAGAACACGCCGATCCGTCGGCATCGGCAGATGCAGGCTTTCACGCGGTGCGGCCCGAACCTCATCGAGTAGAACGGCTGCGAGGCGACGCTGCTGCGGCGACAACTTTTCCTCCCAATGCCATGTGGTTGCCCGGCGCACCAATGCTCGCAACACGTCACTGACGCTCAGAACACAAGGCGTCACCGGCAAGCCGGCGCTGGCGCCTGGCGTCAGCAGGATGCCCCAGCCGCTCAGCACGCCGTTGATCCCCGCCTTGTGCATGACACCAGGCGGAATCCAGCCCGCACGCTGCGGCGGTAGCAACCATGAACCGCCTGGCGTATCGACACGGACGAGCCCGCTCTCAATGCAGAAAAGCTGCCCGCGGCTATGCGCGTGCCAATCATATTCCTGAGTGCCGAGACGGAAGGCGCTGCCCGGTTCGTCCGATCCCCAAAAGGCGATGAGCGGCGGCCCGTCGAGACGGTCGCCAATATCTTCGATGCTCATGTTTCGTTTGGCCGGTTTGCAACATTTAAAGACCGAATGTCGTTATCACGCTCCGGCGGCCCTCGGCTATATTTCTCTCGCAAGATCGAAATCGACCAATGAATGGAATAGAAGACCCATGCAGGACTTTCATGTCGTCATCATTGGCGCTGGCCTCGGTGGCTTGTGCCTCGCACAGGGGTTGAAGCGCGCCGGCATCCGTTTTGACGTGTATGAGCGCGATCCGGCTGCCGATAGTCGCCTGCAAGGCTATCGCATCCGTATCGACGCAAACGGGCAGCAAGCGCTGGCATCATGCCTGCCGACCGCTCTTTTTGACCTCTTTCGAGCGACCGCCTCGACGAGCCCTCGATCCGCGTGCTTCCTGACGCCTCAACTTCTGCCCGTTACGGGCGGCACGCCGACGAGCTGGGATACCGGCGAAAATGATGACGACGGCGATCTGAGCGTCAATCGCCTCACCCTTCGCGAAATCCTACTATCTGGGATCGAAGATCACGTTCATTTCGGACATGCCTTTACGCGGTATCGCTACATGGATGACGGGCGTGTCGAGGTGCATTTCGAAGGTGCCGCCTCAGTTTCCTGCAGCCTGCTCGTCGGTGCCGACGGTGTGAACTCGCAGGTGCGACGCCAGTTGGCGCCCTATGCCGAGCCGGTGGACACGGGCTCCATCTGTGTCTACGGCAAGAGCGAAATACCACTGAGCGATGCCGCCGATCTGCTTGGAGACGGAACGACCGTGATCTTTGCCGATGGGTGCACGGCAATCTTCGATCTCATGCGGTTCGGCGATCACTTCCCGAACCTTGCCGCCAGTCTCGCGCCCGCTTGCAAGCTGACGTCAGTTACCGATTATCTCTATTGGGCGCTGATCGCCCCCCGCCAAAGGCTGGGACTGGAAACATATGACCATACGCAAGATCTGCCCGTCTTGCTGAGAACCGCCATGCGCGGCTGGCATCCGGAGCTGAAGCAGATCATCAGCCGGAGCAAGGTCGAAGCGGTGGCAGCGCTTCCCGTCAGAAGCGGGCGCCCCGACGCCCTTTGGCCGTTCGGTGCCATCACGCTTCTGGGCGATGCAATCCACGCAATGAGCCCTGCCGGCGGCCTCGGCGCCAATACGGCCCTCGAAGATGCCCGCATGCTGGCGCAGATCCTGGCCGAAGCCGGAAAGGAGACAAAGACCACCTGCACGGCCCTGCTGGATTACGAGACCGATATGCGTGAGCGGGCGGCTTACGCCATCGCCTCGTCGCAACACGGCGCCGAGATGCTGTTTGCTGCCATGACCGATAAGATCGCCTGAGGAGACCGATATGACAATCGATACAACCGACTTCGCCTTTCACGATGTCGCTCTATGGCCGATCGTGCGCCATTCCGCTGCCTCAGTGCATCCGGGCTATTCGAAGCAATGGGAGCGGGAGATGGACGCCCTGCTCGCCCTCTCGATGCCTTTCGTCGTGATCATGGAAGGTGACGAACACACCGAAGAGCACGAGGATCGCAAGGCCCGCGGCATCTGGCTGAAGAAGAACAAGACGGCGCTTGCTGCCGTTTGCAAGGCAGTCATCGGCATTGAGGCAAGCGCAATCAAGCGCGCCGCCATGCAGCTGCAGATGAGCCTTGCAACGAAGGCATTCGGCATAAGAATGGAAATTGTTGCGTCTCGGGAGGAAGCGCTGCTTCTTGCTGAGCGGATTCTGAAAGGAAAGGACGCCGCGACCTCTCTCGCCTGCTAACCGACGCTATGCCCGACCGTCTTCAGGGCATAAGCGAACCGGACCTGACCGGCATAGAGCCCATCGATCCAACATAGATGTGGGACGGTCGCGGCCCTCAGGAAGCGGTCCGCCGCAGAAGCGTGGTCTCTTTCCAGCCGAGTTCGGGCGCAATCGATGTCACGAAGTCGTGGATGATCTGCCGGTATTCCTCATCGTGGAACTCGTAAGGCAATTCCAGGCGAAATTCGCTGATATGAGGAAGGAGCGGATCCTTACGCAGGCGTTCGAGGATTTCGTCCGACGACCCCACAAGATCGCGCGCGAAAAGCGTGCGTCGCTCGCCCTGGGGCGAAAGCGTGCGCTCGTATCGGCCGGCGGCATAGTCGGTATAGCGTTTGCGGGTAATCGCATCGGCGCTGTCGAAAGGCACGATGACCCGGCCAAGCGCCACCCGCCTCGTATCGCCGCCAGAGGCGCGATAGGTTTCCAGCTGTCGCGATTGCGCAACGAAGAAATCGTCGGTCTGCTCGCCCGTGGTGACGTTGCCGATCAGCAGATTGAAGCCGTTGCGGCCGGCCCATTCGGCAGACCGCAACGAGCCGCCGCCATACCAGATGCGATCGATCAAGCCTTTCGCATAGGGCTGAAGCCGCGGCCGTTGCGGGCCGAACGGCGTCTTGATGAGCGTATCCTGATTGCCGAGATAGGCGCCCCTCAGATTGTCGGCAAAGCGCAGCACCCGCTGATGAGAGAAATCGTGGTTCTCCCAATCGCCATCGAAAGCAAGCGGCCCGATCAGATCCGCATGCAGCGGCCGACCAGCGCTCAATCCGATATTCAACCGTCCGCGCGAGAGCACATCCACCGTCGCCAGATCCTCGGCCAGCCGATAAGGGCTTTCATAGCCGATGGGAATGACGGCGGTGCCAAGCTCGATGTGGCGCGTGCGCTGCGTCGCAGCCGCCAGAAAGGCACTCGCCGAGGAAATGCCGGGCTCCAAGTGCCGCTGGCGAACCCAGGCGCTGTTGAACCCCCTCTGCTCTCCGTATTCGAGCAATTGCAAGGTCTGTTCCAGACCGGCGAGTGGATCCTCGTCCGGATAGTTTCCAGGCGTGAGAAAGCCTATATGACTGATCGATGCGGCTTGGCGGCTCATGCGGCTGTCTCCTCAAAATTTCGGCAGGCCTGGCGGATTGGTTTCCGACGTCGGCAAGGCTTCCTCGGCAAGATGCCAATGATCGAGGATCTTGGCGTAGGTGCCATCTTTGATCAGTCCATTCGTCGCGAGCGTCAGCGCCGGTGCAAGGCCACTGCCCTTTCGCGTGGTGATCGCGACATCCGAGCGATCCGGCCAACCAGCACTCAGCGTGCCCACGCGCTTGATGTTCTTGTCGCGGGCGGCGATGTAGACGAGCTGGGCGTGCGGCTGCACGATGACATCGGCGCGGTTAGAACGCAGAGCCAGAAGGCTCGCCGCCTCGTCGTCGTAATATTGCAGCTCTATCGGCGTCAAACCGGCTTTGACATCCTCATCGCTCCATTTGAGCAGGATGCGCTCCTGGTTGGTGCCGGCGCCGACGATGATGCGAAGGCCAGCCGCATCCTTCGGCTCCTTGATACCAGTGATCTTGCTGTCATTCTTGACGAAGAAGCCGTGCAGGCCCTGTCGATAGGTGGAGAAGTCGAACTTCTCCTTGCGCTGCTCGGTGACGCCGACATTGGAGATGACGGCATCATATTTGCCCGACGTTAGTCCCAGCGGCCAGTCGATCCAGGCGACCGGAACAAGCTCGAGCTTCAGGCCGAGCGCGTCAGCAACCGCATAGGCATAATCGGGATCGGCACCAACCACCGTCTTGGCATCAGTCGCATAGGTCGCAAGCGGCGGACCGCCTGGCGCGACTGCTACTGTGAATGTGCCTGGTGTGACGAACTTGAAATCGTTTGGAATAGCGGCAATCGCTGCTTCGTTTTTCGACGCGTGAACACGTCCCGGCTGTTCCGGGCTCAGATCGAAATCTTCAGCTGCCATTGCCGAAGCAAGACCGGTCAGGGCAGCCATCACTGTGGCAGCAAGCGCAGTTCTGAAAATAGTGCGGATAATCACGGAACCTGTATCTCCATTTGAGATGGATGGGAGCGGACCGACGTGAGCCCCACTGACGCCGGTCCGCCCGACCAACATTACGAACCGCTCTTCGGCAGGCCCGCAGGGTTGGTCTTGGATTGATCGACCGCTTCGGCAGTCAGGCTCCAGCGCTTCAGCACTTCGCCATACTTGCCGTTCTTGATCAGATCGTTGAGTGCGAGGGTGATCGCGTCAGCAAGGCCGGCGCCCTTCTTCGTCGTCACGGCGATTTCGGCCGTCAGCGGCCAACCGCCGGAGACGGTGCCGACAAGCTTCCTCGTGCCGTTGATGGCGGCCTTATAGGCCTGTGTCGCATTCGGATTGAATTCGACATCGGCTCGACCGGACTGCAAGGCAAGATCGGCGGCGGCACGGTCGTCGTAATACTGAACCTCGATAGGCTTCAGGCCGGCTGCCACATTCTGCCGGTCCCATTCGAGAATGATCTTCTCCTGATTGGTGCCAGCGCCGGTGATCACCTTGAGACCTGCAACATCCTTCGGCTCCTTGATCGAGGTGATCGTGCTGTCGGCCTTCACGTAGAAGCCGAGCACGTCCCTGCGATAGGTGGAGAAATCGAACTTCAGCTTGCGCTCTTCCGTGACCGTCACATTGGAAATGACTGCATCATACTTTCCGGAGGAGACGCCGAGCGGCCAGTCCTCCCAGGCGACCGGCACCAGGTCGAGCTGCAGGCCGAGGGAGTCGGCGAGCAACTGCGCGATATCGGGATCGGTGCCGACGACCGTTTTCGCGTCGGTCGCGTAGGTGGCGATCGGCGGATCCCACGGGTTGATCGCGACCGTGAATTTGCCGGGATTGACGAACTTGAAGCCCGGCGCAATCGCCTTGATCGCTGCCTCGTCCTTCTCGGCACGGATGCGATTGGATGTATCCGGGCTCAGGTTGAACTTTTCAGCCGCAATCGTCGGCGTCCCACTCATCGTTACCGCCGTTAGAACGCCGGCAACGATATATCTTGCTCTCTCAATGAATGTCATTTCCCTTCTCCTTTTTCAATTATAAGTTGTCTATGCTGCTATAATGATCCGGACGCCTGCTGCGTCAGAGCGTCGAGTGCTTGCCTGCGACTGCTAGAGAACCTTGGCGAGGAAAGCGCGCGTGCGCGGATGTCTCGCATCGTTGAGGATCTGTGTGGGCGTGCCGGCTTCGATAACGTGGCCGCCCTCCATGAAGACGATGCTATCGGCGACCTCGCGGGCAAAGCCGATCTCGTGGGTGACGATGACGAGCGTAGTGCCGGTGCGCGCAAGCTCCTTGATGACATCGAGGACTTCGCCGACGAGCTCGGGATCGAGTGCGGAGGTTGGCTCGTCGAAGAGAAGGACCTTCGGCCGCAACGCCAGGGCACGGGCGATGGCAACACGCTGCTGCTGGCCGCCGGAGAGCTGGCGGGGATAGGCATCGATCTTGTCGCTAAGGCCGACGCGGGCGAGAAGCTCTTGCGCATAGGCGGTCGCTTCGTCGCGGCTCACCCCACGTACCTGGATGGGTGCCTCGATAATATTTTCTAAAACAGTGAGATGCGGAAACAAGTTAAAGTTCTGAAAGACCATGCCGATGTCGGTCCGGCGCTTCAGAATGTCCTTTTCCTTAAGCTCATAGAGCACCTCGCCCTTCTGCGTGTAGCCGACGAGTTTGCCATCGACGGAGATGAAGCCGCTGTCGACGCGCTCGAGATGATTGATCGAACGCAACAGCGTCGATTTTCCCGAGCCCGACGGACCGATAATGGCCGTGACGCTGCCGGCCGGCAGGTTAAGCTCGACATCGTCGAGAACTTTCAGCGTGCCGAAGCTCTTCGAAATACCATGGATGCGCACGGCACCGCCCCTGGCACGAAGATCTGTCACGCTCCGAAAAGCGGCGAATGCCCTGGTGTCCGAACTACCGTCTACAGTAGCGGGCAGCGGCCGCTGGAAGCGTCGGAAGAATGCCTGAAACGGCAAAGGTGTCGGATTGCGCACCGCACCCTTGGAGAAATAGCGCTCGATATAGTGCTGGGCAATCGATAGCACCGTCATGATGACGAGATACCAGACGGTTGCCACCATCAGCAGTGGAATGACTTCCAGATTGCGGCGGTAGATGACCTGCACCGTGTAGAAGAGTTCCGGCAGGGCCAGCACGTAGACCATGGAGGTGCTTTTGGCGAGGCCAATGATCTCGTTGAAGCCCGTGGGCAGGATGGAGCGCATCGCCTGCGGCAGAATGATGCGGAACGCCTGACGGCGGCGCGACAGGCCGAGGGACGCGGCCGCTTCCAGCTGACCCTGGTCGACTGACAGAATGCCGCCGCGCACGATTTCGGCAAAGAAGGCCGACTGGTTCAGCGTCAGCCCGAGAAAGGCCGCAGCAAACGGCGTCAGGAGCTGCGTGGTCGGATAATCGAACAGAACCTTGTCGCTGAACGGGACTCCAATGCTAATGGTTTCATAGAGATAGCCGAGATTGTTGAGAACCAGCAGCAGCACGATCATCGGGATCGACCGCAGCAGCCAAATATAGCCCCAGGAGAGGCTCGCAAGTAGCGGCGACTTCGATACGCGCGCCAGAGCCAATGCCGTTCCGAGCATAGAGCCTGACACCGCCGCAAGCGCCGTCAGAAGCAGCGTCCTGCCAAGGCCAACCAGCACCGGCTCCGCAAAGAACCACTCGGCGAAGACACCCCAGCCCCAGCGCGGATTGGTGAAGGTGGAGTAGAGGACGACCGCCATGACGACTGCGGCAAAGATCGTGCCGGCGGTTCGTCCAGGGTGCCTCGCCGGCACGATGCGATAACGCGAATAATCTGTCTTCGTCTCGGCGGCTCCAGTGCCTCGATCGACACCCGCAAAATCCGTCGTCAGCGCCATGATCCTTACCCCTTTTTGATTGTCGTTGATCCGCTACGCATTACCGGCCGGCGGCTGCCAAGCGCTGCTGCGAGCCCGAGGTTTCGGCGATATAGGCCAGAGCCAAATGGCTGATATCCTTCTCGAAAGGCAGGCTCTTGTAGATTTCCGGATCGACGGAGGTATCGAACAGGGCCGTGTAGCCATTATTGAGGTAAAGACCGACGGCCTCGGGCTGGCGAAAGCCTGTCGTCAGGTAGATGCGGCGATAGCCCTGCCGCGCCGCCTGGGCCTCCAGTTCGACCAGCAGCCTACGCGCCAATCCCTGACGACGGAAATCGTGCCGCGTCCAAATCCGTTTGAATTCGGCGGTTTGGTCGTCATCGTGCTTGAAAGCGCCGCCGCCGATCGTCTCACCATTTCGGAGCAGGAGCAGAAAATTGCCATGCGGCGGCGCAAAGGCTTCCGGCGGATAGCGATTGAGTTCGGCAGCCGCCCCTTCGGCATTGAAATAGTTGCCGTAGCGGCTGTCATATTCATGGATCAGCTCGTCAATCAGCGGCTTGGCGCGGGGGTCCAGCGTGGTCGTATAAAGAAACGTGTCGCTCATATCGTTCGTCACCCGTTGTCATTCGCGAGGAAAGCTTCGGCGAGCCGCACCCAGTAGCGGGCTGCCGGTGCGATGATGGCGTCGTTGAAATCGTAGCGGGCGCTGTGCAGCGGCGCGCTGTCGCCATTGCCGACGAAGAGGTAGCTCCCTGGCTTTGCCTGCAGCAGGAAGGCAAAGTCTTCGCTCGCCGTCCTCGGCCGGAAATCCGCCTCGACGGCAGCGCCTCCAAGCGCCTGCAAGGCGACATTGCGGGCGAATTCCGTCTCTTCGGCATGATTGACGAGCGCGGGAAAACCTAGGCGGTAGTCGACTTCCGCCTCGGCGCCAAAGCTTTCCGCCTGCGCGCGCGCCAAGGCGGAAATTCGTTCCTGCAATCTCGCCCGAACAGTCTCATTGTAGGCGCGCACGGTCAGCTTCATCTCCACGCTTTCCGGGATGACGTTCGAAGCCGAACCGGCGTGAATGGAACCGACCGTTGCGACAGCCATCTCCTGAGGATCGATATTGCGCGAGACGACGCTTTGCAGGGCGGTGATGAACGAGGCCGAAGCCAGCACCGGGTCGACCGCACGATGCGGCTCGGCACCATGCCCGCCTTTTCCAACGATCGTGATGACCGCCTTGTCGACTGAGGCCATCGCCGGGCCGGCAACGAAACCAAACTGCCCCGCCCCAACGCCGGGCCAATTGTGCAGCCCGAAGACCGCATCGACGGGGAAACGATCGAAAAGTCCTTCCGATAACATCTTGCGCGCACCGGCGCCGATTTCCTCAGCCGGCTGGAATATCAGCCGCAGCGTGCCGCTGAAATTGCCGCTTTCGGCAAGATAGCGGGCTGCAGCCAGCAGGATCGACGTATGCCCGTCGTGACCGCATGCATGCATGACGCCGGGATTGGAACTCGCATAATCAAGCCCCGTCGCCTCTTCGATCGGCAAGGCATCCATGTCGGCGCGGATGCCGATACAGCGGTTGCCATTGCCCCGCCTCAGCGTCGCGACCACGCCGGTACCGGCTATGCCTGTTGCGACGTCGTAGCCCCACTCGGCAAGCAGCGAGGCCACCTTTTTGGCGGTACGATGCTCCTGAAAGGCGAGTTCGGGATATTGATGCAGATCGTGCCTAAGCGCGATGATTTCATCGAGATAGGCGGCGATCCCTGTCGCGATTGGATCGGTAATCGAAACGGTCTTGATGATGGCGTTCATGGTGATCGTCCTGGCTCAAGCGCCTACAGCCTTTGCGGGTTCGATGTCGGCAGCCTCTGCCGCATAACGGCTTTCGCGATATGGCAGTCCCAGATGATCGCGGAGCGTCTCGCCTTTCAAAGCGGGATCGAAATAGCCCCGCTCGGTCAGGATCGGCAGGACATGCCTTGAGAAATCGTCGAAGCCTTCACCGATGACGGGAAAACCGAGGATGAAGCCGTCGGCGCCCTCTTCGTCCACCCAGCGGATGATTTCATTGGCAATGTGCTCGGCCGTGCCGATGAAGGAGGTTCGCGGCGTTGCCGCGTCGAGCGCCACTTCGCGCAGGGTGAGACCTTTCTCGCGCGCCGTCTTTTTTATGCGGTCTGTCGTCGCGCGGAAATTGTTGCGGCCGATATCGCCAAGGTCGGGAAACGGCTCGTCCAACGGGTAGGCGCTGAAATCGTGATGATCGAAGAAGCGGCCGAGATAGGCGAGCGCTTCCTCGATGGTGACGAGATTGCGGATCGCCTGGTATTTGGCTTCCGCCTCCTCCTGCGTAGCGCCGACGATCGGGCCGATGCCGGGGAAGATGCCGATATCGGCGGCGCTGCGGCCATGCGCGATCGCGGATTGTTTGACCTGCTTGTAGAAGATCTTCGCGTCTTCCAGCGGCCCGCCATTGGTGAAGACGGCATCGGCATGTTTGCCGGCCAGCCGGATGCCGGAATCGGATGCACCAGCCTGGAAGACCACCGGCTGGCCCTGCTTGGAGCGACCGATATTGAGGGGGCCTTCGATGCGGAAGAACCGGCCTTTGTGGTTCAGGCGATGCAGCTTGGATTTGTCGGCGTAGACGCCGCTCTCACGGTCGCGCACGAAAGCATCGTCGTCCCAGGAGTCCCAGAGGCCCTTGGTGGCGTCGAGATATTCATCAGCGATCTCGTATCGCAGCTCGTGCTCGGGGTGCTCACGGCTATAGTTGCGGCCGGAGCCTTCGAGCGGTGAGGTTACTGCGTTCCAGCCCGCGCGGCCGCCGCTGATGAGATCGAGCGAGGCAAATTGCCGGGCAATGGTGAAGGGATCGCTATAAGAGGTCGAAACCGTACCCACCAGGCCGAGCTTGGTCGTGAAGGCGGCAAGCGCTGACAGAATAGTCAGCGGCTCGAAGCGATTGAGGAAGTGCGGGATAGATTGCTCGTTGATATAGAGGCCGTCCGCGACGAAAGCGAAGGCGATACCGGCCTCTTCGGCCTTACGGGCCGTTTTGACAAAAAAGTTCAGATTGGTGCTGGCATCCGCCGGGACGCTCGGATGCTTCCAGGCATTCATGTGGCCGCCAGGACCCTGTAGCATGATACCGAAAGTGACGTGTTTTTGAGCCATGATGATCCTCCTGGGACAGGCCGCTCAGGCAACGAGGGAAAGGCGTTCTTTGGCGAGCAGCTCTATGGAATTGAGCCGTTCGGCTGCGGTTAGCGCCGGCGTGTCGAGCACGAATTCCTCGACGCCGTAGCGTCGATGGAGTGCGTCGAGCTCGTCACGGATCTGCGCCGCCGTACCGTGCAGCACGCTCGGTGCCTTCTCCTCGGTTCGGAAGTCCGAGAAGCCGGCCTGCCGCGCGAATTCCGCCGCTTGCTCCTGGGTGCCGACATTGACGCTTTGGCCGTTGGGCAGGAAGAGCTTGACGATGCGCAGCTGGCCGACGCGCTCACGGGCATGGGGTTCGCTTTCGGCAGCAAAGGCTGCGAGCGCCAGGATCGGCACCTTGCCGCACGTCGCATTCCCGTAGGCTTCGAAGGTATTGCGCAAATTTTCCGGATCGCCGTTCAGATGGCCGGCAAACACCAGCCTCCAGCCCTTCTCCGCGGCGAGCTTCGCACTCTCGACGCTGGCGCCAAGAAGGAAGCGCTCCGGCGCGCGTGGCGGAAACGGCGTCGCCAGCGCGCCATCCGAATGCGAGTCGGCCGCGAGATAAATGTTGATATCGGAAAGCTGCTCGGCGAAGTCAGGCTTCTTCTCGGGATCGAAGGCCCGCTGCAATGCCCGCGTCGAGAGCGGAAAGCCACCCGGCGCCTTGCCGACACCGAGATCCACGCGTCCCGGCGCCAACGAAGCCAGGAGATTGAAAGTCTCGGCAACCTTGTAGGCGCTATAATGCTGCAGCATGACGCCGCCGGAGCCGACGCGGATCCTCGAAGTCCGGGCAAGAAGATGGGCGATCAGGACTTCCGGCGCCGAACTTGCGAGGTTCGCCATATTATGATGCTCGGCGACCCAAAAGCGATGATAGCCAAGTTCTTCGGCCCTAACGGCCAGCCTCGTCGTTGCGCCAAGCGCATCGGTGGCACTGAGCCCCTGTTCAATCGGACTTTTGTCGAGAAGACTAAGGAGATAAGACATGCCGTTTCATCCATGTTTTCGCTCGATGTCGACCACGGAGCGCTATAGTCTATAAAAAACATAGATTTTAAGTTATTTAAGAAACAGCTTTCTTTTTCTTCCGCCGGATGCGGAAAAAATCGGCAGCACCCGGACAGAGTGTCGACGGGCGCGACACCACAATTAGACGAGTTTGCTTGCCTTGAGCCGCGTCGTCACTCGGGCCACATCTGCATAGGCAAGCTCGGCACATAAGGTGCGCTTTGGTCACGAGCATGGCAACCTGCCTTCCTTGCCGGTAACGTGGAAGGCGGAGATTCGGATAGCATCATGGGTCTGCTTCTATCATCGATAGAACTTCACCAGATCGGTGGAAATCACGCTGGCTTCGCCACAGCGGCAAAGAGATCAACGACATCATCGTGCGCGATGAAGGATTGACTACATGGGTCATTTGAAGGCGGCAAACTGATCTCATGGATAAGCAGCTTACGCAGCAATCAATTATGGCAAAGCTCATTCTCGATGAACTCATGATACAAGGAAAAAGGCGACCCTCTCCGAGTGCTTCAATATCCGAATTCAGATGCTACCGCCAGGAACCAACAACCATATGCAGCATCATAAACTCCATCTACAGTCTGGTTGAAGGTCGTCCCTGAAACACCGGGTTGATCGTAGTCACGGTACCGTTACCCGACAAGATCGCAATCGAGTTGACGGCATATTTACACTTGTAGCTGTTGGAATCGCGCTGATAAAAGAATCATCGACTCCAAGATTATCCTGCATCATGAATCAAAGCGCATTTGAATTGTTAGCGGGTGCCCAATCAATTGGCGTCGTTGCGTAGATAAAATTATTTCCCGTAATTATCCCAACATTCTGGTTGCTGGTAGCTATTCTTATACCTGTCGCAAGCACCCACTTGCATAATTATCGCATTGGCCAATACGATTGCGCTGAATCGAAACGTCGGCAGCATTTCCCCATAAACTATTGCTGCGGCCGATGAATTTCCGGAGGAACATATAGTGCTGTCTTTAATTCTAATGTTGGTTCCGGATTGGATAGGATGCTCGGTAGATTAGGTCTGGTGTAAATCGTCTGCTGGACCATATCTATACCACTGAAGTTCACACCATTGGCTGTATTCTGGATAAGAATAGCGGGGTCCTCCGAAGAGTTTGACGCCCATCCTCCGGTGAGAAAATACGGCAAACGCGCCCGAGATAACATTACCCGTCTCCATCAACTGAAATGCTTTCCGCTTTTCCGACATCATCTATCCACCTGGTACGTCGATAGGAGAGCACACGTAACTATGGACTCATCTGAAGATACCTATGTATAGCTTTAAGAAAACAGCCGATAGCATGAGCGACGCCACGCGAATTGCCTCGAAAAGGGCATATCGATCATTATCCCGCGACGCCTTAGCACGCCTTCACGCGTCACCTGATAGGCCTTGATTAGCGAGACCCCGTAGCTCTGTATAAAGTTCTTTTAGCTCTTTCTTGAATAAAAACAGATTGGCGGTAGGGGCATTTTGCACTTCTGGATCCATTATATCACGGACCGCAAACAAGCCGTTGTGTAGTATTATATAGAATCCCAGATATTCATCTACAGGAAAATTATTATTAATAACTGATATGCGGTCATTAAATAACCTCCATATATAGTGCGGATGCACCTCTATTTCAAGAATCCTTGGTCTCAAAAGTTCACTTATACTCTCCTTAACGAGCGCGGCTTCAAAACCTTCGACGTCCATTTTTATCATGTCAAAGGGGCCGAAAAACTCTCGTAATCGCCCGATCGAAGCTTGAGTGACCTCCAGCGTCCCAATATTATGTAGCGACGTACCATCCTCGCCGAGAAGACCGGGGCTTTCCGGATGTAAATCAACTTTTGCGAGTGTCGGGCCATCAATTGTAGAGCCAGCGGTATGAAGTACAATGGCGCGATGAGCCAGATTGTTTCTGCGCAGATTTTCATTGGAAGTTTGAACATTGAGCGGAAGCAAGTCCATACCGATGACTTTGCCTCCTTCCGGACAAGAGGCCGCCATAATAGCTGTAAACAAACCCCATTGGGTGCCAATTTCAAGAATATTCGAGGAGACCTGCGCACAGCGATGAAGTATATAAGCTTCAGCGTTTACACGCGTGATAGGTAGAGAAACATTACCAATTCTCGGAGCTAACCCAAATGTCGGTAGGATTATTGAAAGTGGAGTATCATCAATATTTATATTAAACCCTTGGGTTTCGAGCATATACATCTCCTATCGAGCAATATTTTAGGCGACTAGAATACAGATTTACATCCGAAATTCTGGTCGATAACGTAACAAACACCTCAACAAACAACTGATCTATTCATATCACGTCAAAGATATACAGGATGGGTTAGATCTGCTCTATTGGCAACTTTTGCGATACAAATCCATTGGATACACCGCCGGCCGCGGCAGACTTGTTACGCAAAAGAGGCACAATCGACGGCGATTGCATGCAATAGATTGCCAAAACCCGCAAATCAGTTCACCTTTCGACTATGCCAGATATCGCACGACCATTCGTGACCGATGATGACCCTGATCGGGACATTCGCTGCCAGGACGCGCTTCAAGCCGCTTATCGAGAATTGGTGAGCGCTGCGATCATGGCGGGATGGTCTGAACGTGAGGTCGTTCTCGCGATTGGTGAGCTTGCGGACAAGCACTTGCTCTCGCTTGAAACCAATGACAACGCAGATGCTTTGATTGCATTGCTCCGGCGGATGACCTGATGGCCCCATCCGGGCCACGTCGCAAGCGACCTTAAATTTCGGCTCTTTCGCTATTGAGGCGTGGGTAGGTTGTCCTCACGAGGGCAGGCGCTACAGTTCATATGTTGATGGCAGCCGGTTGTTTCTCTTGCTGGAAAGATGCCACGGTCGCAGTCTGTACGAATTCAGACAAACAATTCCTATTATAGTCTATAAAAATAGTTTGCTATTTCTATCGATCCAGTCCCCGATTTCGCTAGGTTTTGCGCATTGCATTCACGGAACCGCCGGCAGATCTGATCCGGCCAAGGGGACTAGTTATGAAGTTCAACACACTGATCACTGCGGCCGTGATGGGTTTCGCCAGCATTTCGATGGCGGTCGGCGCGGCCGCTGCCGACAAGAAGGTCGTCGTCGCCTATCAGACCGATGCCCTGCCCTCCTCTGTCGCGATCGCCAACGGCGAGTTCGCCAAAGAGACCGGCTATAAGATCGACTTCCGCAAGTTCAACTCCGGAGCGGAGATCTTTGCCGCCATCGCATCCGGCGACGTCCAGATCGGCTATGTCGGCTCAAGCCCGTTTGCCGCTGCCGCCTCGCGCGGGCTGGAGGTGAAGGCATTCTACCTCTCGTCCATCTCCGGCGTCGATGAAGCGCTCGTGGTGCGCAATGGCTCCGGCATCAACACACTTGCCGATCTGAAGGGGAAGAAGCTCGCGGCAGCCCCCGTTTCCACCGACCACTATCAGCTGCTCGCTCTCATCAAGTCCCTTGGTCTGAGCGAAAAGGACGTACAGGTCTTCGCCGTTCCGCAGCCGGAAATCGTCGCAAGCTACAATCGCGGCGATATCGACGGCGGTTTCGTCTGGGACCCGGCACTCACCGAGCTGAAGAAGAACGGCAAGGTGCTGGTGACATCCAAGGACGTGGCCGACAAGGGTGCCCCGACGTTTTCCGCCTGGGTCGCAACCTCGAAATTTGCCGCGGACAATCCAAAATTCCTGAAGGCCTATGCCTCGGTGATCAACAAATACTACGCCTCGTTTGCAGCCGATAAGGCCGCCTGGGGGCCGGACAGCGACAATGCCAAGGCGCTCGCCAAGCTTCTGGGCGGCACGGCAGACCAGCAGGCAGCCGCGCTCAAGAACCTCACACTGTTGACGCCCGACGTGCAGGCATCGGCCGCCTGGCTCGGTGGCGGCGATCAGTCCGGTGCGGCCAAGATCCTCAAGGACACGGCAGCCTTCCTGAAGAGCCAAGGAAAAGTCTCCGAAGTCCTGCCGAACTACGGCGCGTTCGTCACCGCCGACGCGCTTGTCAGCGCAAGCAACTGATCCTCCCTAGCGTCGGCGCGCTTGTCGCGCCGGCGTCGCAATATCGAGAGAGTCCATGCTTCAAGTCGACCATGCTAGCGTCTTCTTTGCAGCGCGTGACGGCAGAACCGTTCACGCGCTCGATCGTGTTTCCTTCACCATTCCGGAGCGCGGTATCGTCGTAGCGCTCGGCGCGTCCGGCTGCGGCAAATCCACCCTGCTCAATGCGATCGCCGGCTTCCTGCCATTGTCCGAGGGGAAGATCACGCTCGACGGCAGGCCTGTTTCAGGACCAGGTGCCGATCGAGGCGTCGTCTTCCAGAAGGATTCGCTGCTGCCATGGAAGTCCGTCATCGACAACGTGGCTCTCGGCCTCCAATTTGCCGGATTGGGCAAGCGGGAACGCCGTGATCGCGCTTCCGAGCTTTTGCGGCTGGTGGGCCTCACCGACTTTGCCAGCGCTCTGCCCTATGAATTATCGGGCGGCATGCGCCAGCGCGTCGGCATCGCCCGGGCACTTGCCACTGATCCCGACATATTGCTGATGGACGAGCCCTTCGGTGCACTCGACAGCTTGACGCGCGAGCAGATGCAGGAACTGCTGGTCTCCGTCTGGGCCAGAACCGACAAACGCATTTTCTTCATTACCCACTCGATAGAGGAGGCGCTTTTCCTCGGAACGGAGGTTCTGGTCATGTCTCCGAGACCGGGGCGTGTCGTTGCGCGTTTCGAACTCGATTTCGTACTTCGCTTTGCCGCCAGCGGCGATACGAGAGCGATCCTATCATCTCCCGAATTCGGCAATCTTCGGGACGAGATTCGCGCGATCCTTCACAGCGCCGATCACGTCAGGAGTGCGGCATGAGCGATGTTATCGAGACGCGTCCAATCGCCGGACCTGAAAAGGAAACGCGCCCGAAGCTGGTTCGCATTCCCGGCTTCGGCGTTGGTGAAAAACCCACCATCGCCATCAGCATCGCCACTGCGGTCGCCTGCCTGGCGCTGTGGTGGCTCGTCGCCAAGCTCGGGCTGGTGTCGCATCTCTTCCTGCCTCGACCTGACGAGGTGCTGACGCAGATCGGCGTCGTCTACCGCGATGGCTATGCCGGCGCCTCGCTTTCCGAACACATATTGGCGAGCTTGTTTCGTATCGTCGTTGCTGCGGCCATCGCGATCGGGATAGGCATTCCCGTTGGTTTACTGATGGGTCTCAACCGCTGGGCAAAGGGAATTCTGGATACGCCAATCGAATTCTATTGGCCGCTGCCTCCCCTTTCCTACCTGCCGCTGATGATCATATGGCTTGGGATCGGAGAGACCTCGAAGATCACCCTTCTCGTGCTCGCCATGTTCGCGCCGATCTGCCTATCCGCTCAGGCCGGCGTCCGTTCGCTGCCGCTGGAGCGGGTCAATGCCGCGCGTTCGCTGGGGGCAAACCGGCTGCAGCTTTTCCTGAATGTCGTCCTGCCTTCGGCCCTGCCGGAAATCCTGACCGGCATACGGATCGCCTTCGGCATCGGCTGGGGAACGCTGGTGGCTGCGGAACTCATCGCTTCGACACGCGGCATCGGCTTCATGATCATGTCGGCATCGCAGTTCCTTGCCACGGATGTCGTCTTCGTCGGCATCGGCATCATTGCGGTCTGCGCCTTCGCATTTTCCGCCGCCATTCGGATCCTCGAGGCGGTCCTCGTTCCGTGGAAGGGCAAGCTTTAGTCGCAACGGCCGGAAGCCGAGATCGCTTAGGGCTTTCCTCACCATCAAGTCCCTCGTAGGGTTCAGAAGACTGACAGGCACAGCATGAGCAGCAATTGCGAATTTCTTTGGTACATCCCCAATGACGTCAAACCAGGCCATCGCGGCGATTCCGCCGTCGAGAATCATAACAGCCTGGAGACCCTGACCAGCCATGCCAAAACCCTGGAAGATCACGGCTGGAAGGGCGCATTGATCGGTACCGGCTGGGGCCGCCCCGACACCTTCACCGTCGCGGCCGCACTTACCGCACGCACCACGACCTTCGAACCGCTCATCGCAATCCGCCCCGGCTACTGGCGGCCGGCGCACTTCGCCTCCGCCGCCGCCACGTTGGATCAGCTGAGCGGCGGCCGGGTGCGCGTCAACATCGTTTCCGGCAAGGACAATCTTGCCGCCTATGGCGACAGCGAGGGCGACCAAGGCCACCGCTATGGCCGCACCAAGGAATTCATGCGGCTCACCCGCAGGCTCTGGACCGAAGAGAACGTCACCTATGAAGGAGAACATTTTCGCGTCAGCGAATCCACGGCTGCGCCCCGCATCGAGCCTCGCGGTAAACGCCTGCATCCCAAACTCTATTTCGGCGGCGCTTCGGATGCGGCAGAGCGTGTCTCAGCAACGGAGGCCGATGTGCAGCTTTTCTGGGGCGAGCCGCTCGCCGACATCGCTGAGCGGATCAGCCGGCTCAGGACACTCAGCCGAGATCTTGATCGCGATCTGCCGCCGCTGGAATTCGGGCTGCGCATAACGACGCTGGTGCGCGACACGACGGAGCAGGCCTGGATCGATGCCGAGGCGAAAGTCGCCGAGATGGCTGAGAATAAGGGCGTCGGCTGGAACGATCACCGGCAATCGATCGCGGTGGGCCAGAAACGGCTATTCGATCTCGCCGCGCGTGGCGACGTGCTTGATGACAATCTCTATACCGCGCCCGGCAAGTTCGGCGGTGGCGGCGCCGGCACCACATGGCTGGTCGGCTCGGCAGAGGATGTCGCCCGCTCCCTGCGCAAATACCGCGATCTCGGCATCACGCACTTCGTCCTCTCGGACACGCCCTATCTGCCGGAGATCAAACGGCAGGGCGAGCAGCTGCTGCCGCTTTTACGCGGCTGAAGTCTCTCAGACGCCATATCAGCTTAGGCAGGACTAATTCGATTTCACAGGCGGCCGAAATCGGCCGTCGGGGTTTCATAACGTCGCTGAATTATTTATAGTCGAGGCTAAACATCATTACACGGTTCTTAATCATGGGGAGATGAGCCGCCTTGACGAAATTGCCTGCCGCCGCGGAAAGCCGTCTGTCGTCGACCGAGATCGAGACGCACGCCGAGGCCTTTCAGAAAAGCCGCGAAGATCGACGCACGGAATTGATGGAAGACTATGTCGAGCTCATCGCCGATCTGATAGAACATGCCGGCGAGGCACGCCAGACCGATATTGCACAGAGGCTGGGAGTAACGCAGCCGACAGTTGCCAAGATGCTCAAGCGGCTAGCCGAGGAAAACCTCATCACACAGCGCCCCTATCGCGGCGTCTTTCTTACCGAAGAAGGCCAGCGCCTGGCCGCCGCAACCCGACGACGTCACGAGATCGTGGAAGCGGTCCTCTGCCGTCTCGGCGTCGATCCCGATACGGCAAGAAATGACGCCGAAGGAATTGAACATCACGTCAGCCAAAGGACACTCGAAGCCTTCGAGCGCTTCTTGAGGACGTGACTGCTTGCAGCTGACAAAAACCGATTGCAATCAAGCCAGAGCCTCTTCTGGGCATATTTTCAACAAGAATGAGTTGAAAAGAAATCGATGCGCAGCGTCCGGCTTGACCCGCTACTTGATGTCAATGCAAGCTTTACGAATGCTTGCTAACCAGAACTTAGCGAACTGCTGGCCTTTGTATTACGAATACTGATTTTTATTGCCGGCGCAGGGAATCATGATGAACGCCCAGGACTTCAGCAGCACCATTTTCGATCTTGCCCCCGTCGCCATGTGGCTGGAGGACTTCAGCGGCGTCAAGGAGCAATTCGAATTCTGGCGCGCTGAAGGCGTGACGGACCTGCGTTCCTATCTCCTTGCCGATTTGCAGCGCGTTGCGACCTGCTCGCAGAAGATCAGGCTTCTTGCCGTCAACGCCAGGACGCTTGAGCTTTTCGAGGCGCCGTCCTTCGAAACGCTTGTCGGAAATCTCTCGCAGGTGTTCCGGGACGAGATGCTGCAAAGCCATGTAAACGAACTTGTGGCGCTCTGGGAGGGCAAGACCGAATTTTCCGGCACCGCGGTCAACTACTCGCTCGGCGGCAAAAGGCTCGACATCCAGCTGCGCGGCATCATCCTGCCGGGTCACGAGAGCTCCTGGAGCCGATTGTTGCTGACCACGGAAGACGTGACCGCTCGTGAGGAGGCAAGACGGCAGGAAGAGCGGCAGCGCCGCTATGCGGAAGGCATGTTCGAACATTCGCCCGTTTCCCTCTGGGTCGAGGATTTCAGCCGCGTAAAAAACCTGCTCGATAAAATCCGCGACCGCGGCATCGTCGACTTTCAGGTCTTTCTCGATGTGCATCCGGAATTCGTCCAGCAATGCATGAGCGAAATCAGCGTCCTTGACGTCAATCAGGCAACGCTCGATCTCTTCTGTGCGCCGGATCGCCAGACCTTGCTCCACCGGATCGGTGAAGTGTTCCGCGGCGATATGGAGAAGCATTTTCGCGGGCAATTGATGGAATTGTGGAACGGACGCCTCTTCCATCAGCGCGAGGTGCTGAACTACGCTCTCGATGGATCGGAGCGCCATGTCCTCCTGCAATTTTCCGTATTTCCCGGTTACGAGAACGACTGGTCGCTCGTACAGGTGGCGCTGACGGATATTACCGCCCGCAAGAAAGCGGAAGCCTATCTCGAATATCTCGGCAAGCACGATGTGCTCACCCGGCTTTTCAACCGCGCTTTCTATATGGAAGAGCTCAACAGGCTGGAGCGCAAATCGCTTCGGCCTGTCTCCGCCATCATCATCGACCTCGATGGCCTCAAGGAAGCCAATGACGAAAGCGGCCACGACGCCGGCGACGCGCTGTTGCGCCGCATGGGCGAAGTGCTCAACAGCGTCGTCTCGCTGCCAAATCACGCGGCGCGCATCGGCGGCGACGAATTTGCCGTTCTCCTGCCGGGCGCCGATGAAATCACTGCCGCCGCAATGGTCGAGACGATCAACGAGCTGCTGAAGATCAACAACCAGTTCTACTCTAGCGCGCCGCTCAACGTCTCCGTCGGCGTTGCAACGAGCCAACCCGGCGAGACCATGGAAGCCATGATCAAGCGCGCGGATATCGGCATGTACGAGCAGAAGAAGGCTCATTACGCCGCGGCGGCTACCACACGCGCCCGTCGCGCAAAGAATGGCGCCTAAGGCCCTGCGCTCAGCTAGAGCCCTATAATGCATTGAAACAATTCGTTTTCACAGGCCCGATCACCGGGAACAAAGATCGCGACTTCTCATTTGGCTCGCGGGGAAAGATGGAGTTTTGACATGGACGATCAAGCCGCCAACATCGTCGTCGCAACCCGGACCGCGCTCGACCAGGCCTCAGCACTCGCGGTCCAATACGGTTTCTCGCTTCTTGGCGCGATCATTCTTCTGATCGGTGGCTGGCTTCTTGCGGGTGTTATCAGCCGCTCGGCCTATCGCGTCATCTCACGCATTCGCGGCATAGACGAAACGCTGGCGAGCTTCTTTCAGAATGTGCTGCACTATAGCTTGCTCATCCTTGTCTTCATCACCGTACTTGGCCAGTTCGGCGTGCAGACCGCCTCCATCATCGCCGCTCTCGGCGCCGCGGGTCTCGCGATCGGCCTCGCGCTGCAGGGCACGCTTCAAAACATCGCCGCCGGCATCATGCTGCTGATCCTGCGGCCGTTCCGGGTTGGCGAATATATCGAGACGACGAACGTCAAAGGCTATATCAAGGAGATCGGGCTCTTCGCGACGGAGATGAGGACGGCCGACGGTCTCTATCTCATGGCGCCAAACTCGACGCTCTGGAACACGCCCATCCTCAACCACAGCCGCGAGCCGGACCGCCGCCAGCAATTGTCCGTTGCAATGGGTGAGAAAATCGACATCGATCTTGCCCGCGAGACAATCCTCGACATCCTGAAAGCGGATCAGCGCATCAAGGCCGCGCCTGCACCGAAGGTCTATCTCGATGATCTGTCGGCGGATCAGGCCGTGCTCGACGTAGAATATTGGACAGTCACATCGTCCTGGTCGGATGTCCGGCATGACGTGGTGTCCAAGCTGAAGGCTCGCCTTGCCGAGCCGGACATCACAATCAAAACGGCCGCAGGCGTGGGTGGATCCGACGAATGATCTCCACGAAAGCCAAGCCTGCCGCCGGCAGGGAGCTGAGCAAGCGGCAGGCTTTGCGAGGCACGACACCTCAAGCAAGATCGATTTCTTGCGAGGTCTAAACTTCTGCTAGCCGCATTTGTTCCGCATCACCCGAACTCTGCGGTTACCCTACCATTTGATGCGGTAGTCCAGACGGACATTGCCAGCTGGCGTCAAAGTCTGCGGATCAGCAAAAGACGCTGAGAAATTCAGGTTCGGTGCCAAGGGTTGCCGAAATGAGACCGTGCTGGAAAAGGCACTGCCGACGTCCTTCAGGTTGCCGATCGCGGAGATCGAAGTTCCTGTCCAGGGAACGGCAACGGTAACGGCCTGCGTCGCGACAATGGAGTTTGCCGCGCTCCGCATGCCCGCGTAGTTGACGTTCAGCGACCTCGAAGTGCTCATGTCCAGGTTTTCCGATACCGTCCAGCTCCGCGAGCGTTCGAGGCAAAGCGTTCCCGTGCTGTTGAGCGCATCGACCCTCAATGACACCTCGCGGCGCCATACGGTGGAAAAGCGCTTGTGATCGTCGATTGCCGTGCCCCAGAGGGTCGCCAAGCTGCTGCTTCGCAAGATCGCGCCGGTGGCCGCGCTACCAAGTCCGAGATCCATGCCGGCGCTGACATCCCAGGCCATCGGCAGCCGGAAACCGAGAGTGGTCTTGTATGTTCTGGGAGCGACCTTGACCGGCGACCAGATCATCAGATCGCTGGCTTTGGTGACCTGCGGCAAGCTGACACTCGCAAGAAGACCAAGAACGCCGCGGAGGACGCGTTTTGACTTGAAGCCCATGTTAAAGCCCGCATTCTCTATGCCCCGACCTGACGATATTCAGGCGTACCAAGGCAACAGCCAGATGCGGAACAACCGCATTCCGGCTTCAGATTGATTTTTTCGGTTAAGCGCCGGCAAAATTGCGGCACATCGGAGCCAAGGATGACGGCATCCGGTTGAAGGGAACAACGCTGCTTCCAATCAAGCAGCACCCTTCGCTTAAAAGAATCCCATCCGGGGCCACGCTTGTAAACCCCTTGTTCTCAAGTTTTTTGCTGCGTTGCACACATGTCGCACCTGCGACACCATCCCATGAAAGCGACAGTGCCGTGAGTGGCCTGAAAAACCAGCCTTACGAGGACAAATATGTCGCCATCAAAGGGATGATCACATTCCCGCGAGCCGTGAGGTGCAAAGCATCGCAGCGGTGGCTCACTCCGCCCGGAGGCCAGCCTTCTTCAGAATCGGAAGCACTCGATCGCAGAAATAGGGCAGTTCCTGCGTATAATTGACGAAGGACAAGGCGATGCCGGCATAGCCTTGCTCGGCGATGGCGATCATCTCTTCGGCGATTCGCTGCGGCGTGCCAATCAGCGGATAGCTGCCCGCTCCACCGGCAAAGCGCTGGCGATAGCGATCATAGGCCTCGCGATCATGGGATTGCGAGAACTCCTTCTTGCCGGCCATGTGTTGGTCGACGGCAGCGTGATCGGCCATGGTCACGGCATAACGCGTATAGTAGTCCTCCGCCTCCGCTTGCGTCTCGCGGCAGACGACGTGACAAACCGTATAAACGCCGACCTGCCTGCCCGTGCCTTCCGCCCGTGCAGCGATGTCGGTCACATGCTTTCCGGCGTCATCAATCTCGGTAAAGGTGGTGAAGAGATAGTCGCAATGCGCAGCGGCAAAGTCTCGGCCGGGGCCGCCGAAAGCCGCATTCATTGTCACCGGCCGCGGCGCCTGCAGACTTGCGGGGCGGCTGACGGCTTCTTTCAGATTATAGTAGCTGCCCACATAGTCGATCGGCTCATCGGAGGCGTAGAGCCTCTCGACGATTTCGAGCCATTCGGCGGCCTGATCGTAGCCCTTTTCGACGAGCGGCACGCCGAACATGCCGAATTCCTTCGGGTTCCAACCACAGACAATGTTCAGCCCCGCTCGCCCCTGGCTGATATGATCGACAGTCGCGAGCGACTTGGCAGCATAAAGGGGATGGACGAGCGGCACATGCACCGTCATGAAGAGACCAATCTGCTCGGTCGCGGCCGAAAGCGCTGCAGCCCAGGTGAAGGTCTCGAACGACCATTCGCGCACGCGGTTCTTGCCGCCGAAGCCGCGCCAGCGGGCAATCGGCAGAAAGAATTCGAGCCCCGCCCGGTCGGCGATTTGTGCTGCAGTCAGATTATCCTGCCAGCCTGCCGTCCAGCGCTCCGGCACGTCGGTAATGGCAAGACCGCCATCCGCATTGGCGGAAAAAACACCGAGCTTCAGCCGGCTCGGCCCCTTCAGCGGGTGTATTTTCATGGCGGCTTCCTCCTCCCCGAGTTCACCTCGCGTCCATCCTGCAAGATCCGCAGCGACCCGATAGGAATGTGTTAGCGTTGCCATGAAGAATTTCAAGCTTAAAATTTTACGATCAGCGGATAACGATCAACTCAGTGAAACAAGGCTCTTTCGTCTTGCCTGTTGCGACGCCATACGCTTGTCACCGGCGAAAAACGGCCCACCATGCCGGCCCAATTCGCTAAGCGTCAGGTCGCACAGTGCCTCAACATCTCCCGCTGAGGCCCGACCGAAAGCATCGTCGAAGCCATCGGCCAAGTCCCGATCCACCTCATGAAGCAGGCGGGGAATCCATTTGCCCCTGCCCGACCATCTTCCTCGTCCCAGCAGCATAAGGTCGGCCAAAGGCTGGTAGAGTTGCGCGGCAATCGCTTGTATCTCCGGAGCCGTCGGCTCACCATGAAGGTCATCGAGAAGATCGGTGATCTGATATTTCAGAGCATTCAGCTTCTCACCTTCCAGCTCGGGTGGGCTGGCGTGGAGAATGCTGGCAGCATAGTCCCTCCAGATCTGCCCCTTGTCGGGATTTGGCCCGAGGATCTGGCCTGTCGCAACCATATGAATGATAACGGGATAGCCGCGCGCAACATCGCTCTCAAAGAACCAGCTGAGCGTCTCCGGGTCGTGAACAAACACTTCGAATGGAAACTCGCCCTCGATGAAGGTTTCGCGCCAGGCGGTTTCGAGCCGATCGAAGACCACAACCAGATCGATGTCAGAGCCCTTTCTTCCCTCGCCTCGTATGATTGACCCTGAGGCAAAGGCAAAGGAATAGCCCGGAAAACGGTTTGCGAGAACCGGGCGTGTCGCCTGCATCGCCGTTTCGAATATGCTCATTTCGCTCTCCAAACATCAATTCTATTGCAGGTCCGATATGCCCGCCAGGGTCCGAGCAGGCAGGCATCGGCTCCGTGAGCTGAACGGCACTTCGCCGCCGCCATAATTGGCTGACAGCTGGCCGCAATGCTACGAGGCCAAGGGCAACTCGAAGCTTCGCTTCAGCGTTTCCATCGGCACATCGGTCTTGACGTTCAATACGCTCGGGATGCGAGTCAAGTGGTCGGCCTGAAACCGCCAATAGCTGTGCAGATCAGTCGTGACGATGCGCAGGACGGCATCGCACTCGCCGGTAGTCAGATAACATTCCATCACTTCGGGAAACCGCCTGACAGCCTCCGCAAATTGCATGGTGACCTGCGCATCCTGCGTCTTGAACCAGACGCGGGCGAACACGGTAAGGCCCGCACCCACCTTTGCCGGGTCCAGTACGGCAACATAGCGATCGATGATGCCGGCATCCTCCAGCAATCGCACGCGGCGAAGACAGGGTGATGGCGAAAGCCCCACTTCCTTCGCAAGATCGACATTGGAAATGCGTCCATCCCGTTGCAACACCTTGAGAATACGCCGGTCTATCTCGTCCAGAGTCGATGACACTATATAGCTCCCATGAACAACAAAGTGGCATAATATGCCAAATTCTCTCGTATTCTTGAACTCTTTGCAAGCTCATTGCGCACAGATTGGCCTATCGTTTCATGGATTAACATGGAGACGAAAGCTGATGTCGAAAAAGCTCAAGAAAGTCGTGCTCGCCTATTCGGGAGGACTGGACACATCCATCATCCTGAAATGGCTGCAGCAAACCTACGACTGCGAAGTCGTGACCTTTACCGCCGACCTTGGCCAGGGCGAAGAGCTTGGGCCTGCTCGCCGAAAGGCCGAGCAATTGGGCGTGACAGATATCAGGATCGAGGATGTCCGCGAGGAATTCGTTCGGGATTTCGTCTTCCCGATGTTCCGGGCAAACGCGCTCTATGAGGGGCAATATCTCCTCGGCTCCTCCATCGCCCGCCCACTGATCGCCAAGCATCTCATCAATATCGCACGCGAGGTGGGTGCCGATGCCATTGCCCACGGCTCCACAGGCAAGGGCAATGACCAGGTGCGTTTCGAACTGGCGGCCAATGCGCTCGATCCATCGATCAAGATCATTGCGCCATGGCGCGAGTGGGCCATCCAATCGCGCACCCAGCTGATCGAATACGCCGAAGCGCACCAAATTCCAGTGCCGAAGGATAAGCGTGGCGAGGCTCCCTTTTCGACCGACGCAAATCTCCTGCACACGTCTACCGAGGGCAAAGTCCTCGAAGACCCGGCCGAGATCGCGCCATCCTATATCTATCAGCGCACCGTCGATCCTCTGGAGGCACCCGATGAGCCGGAAATCGTCGTCATCGGCTTTGAAAAGGGCGATGCCGTTTCCTTGAATGGCGAAGCAATGGCAGCAGCAGCGCTCCTGACGAAGCTCAACCAAGCGGGCGGCAGGCATGGGATCGGCAGGATCGATCTCGTCGAGAACCGTTTCGTCGGGATGAAATCGCGCGGCGTTTACGAAACTCCTGGCGGCACGATCCTGCTTGCCGCCCATCGGGGGATCGAATCCATCACGCTCGATCGCGCCGCTGCACATTTGAAGGACGAGATCATGCCTCGCTATGCTGCGCTGATCTACAACGGATTTTGGTATTCGCCCGAGCGGGAAATGCTGCAGGCATTGATAGACCGGAGCCAAATCCATGTCAGCGGCGAAGTGACGCTCAGGCTCTACAAGGGCTCAGCCAGTATGATCGCCCGCACCTCGCCCGCTTCGCTCTACTCGACCGACCTCGTCACCTTCGAGGAGAGTTCCGGAGCATACGACCACCGCGATGCCGAGGGCTTCATCAAACTCAATGGCTTGCGCCTGAAAAGCTGGGCAACGCGAAACGCTAGAATAGCCGCACCGTAAGAGTGGTCGTGAACTTGGATAGCCGTGCGATATGATTCATGCTTGCCGACACCTTGCGTCCATTGTTTTCAAACCTGCTATTGCCGGCCGCTATTGACCTCAGGTGCGCTTGAGGTTGCAGAGTGGCCGGGAACAAGGAGGGCGTTCCGCAATGAAGATATTGAAGGACGAAGATTTACGCCCAGCCGCAATCATGCGGGGAGCGATCGATGCCTTGGAAATCGCCTTTCGGGCAAAGGCGGCGGGAGAGACGGTGTCCCCACCCCGGCATCATGTCTCCTTTCCAAAGCGTGGAGATATCGTGTTTACCGTCGGCGGCATCGATGGTGAGCGGCCGCTTGCCGGCTTTCGTGCCTATGAGACCTTTGATGGCGGGCAGCATTCACAAGTCGTCGCTGTCTGGCGTGCCGACACTGCTGAACTGCAGGGCGTCATCCTGGGCGAGCGGCTTGGCCAGATCAGGACCGGGGCAATCGGCGGCGTGGCCATCCGTTACCTCAGCGCTCCAACCGCCAGAACGCTCGGCATCATAGGCAGTGGTGCGCAGGCGCGAACCCAGCTGGTCGCCGCGGCCGCCGTTCGCGACATAAGCTCGGTCCGCGTCTTCAGCCGAAGCCCAAGAAACTGCGCCGCATTCGCTGAGGAGATGCAATTAGAACTCGGCATTGCGGTTGAACCGGTCACAAGTGCCGCAAAAGCCGTGGCCGATGCCGATATTGTTTTATGCGCCACAAGCAGCGACATACCGGTGATCGATGCTTCTGATTTAAAAGCCGGCGCCCATATCAATACAATCGGTCCGAAGACGCTCAAGGGGCATGAACTCGGCCTGGATGTCGCGGACATCGCCGGCGTCATCGCTACGGATTCTCCGGAGCAAACACGCGCCTATGCGTCGCCATTTTTCCTTTCCGGGACCATGCACGAGAAGCGAATGATCGATCTTGCGACAATAGTTGCCGGCCATACCGCCGGCAGGACGTCGCTTCTCGACACGACACTCTTCTGTTCGGTGGGCCTCGCGGGTACGGAAGTCATCGTCGCTTCGGCCATATTCGACGCGATCTAACGTCGGGTCGGAGATCGCACCGGTTGCGCCTAACGACATTACCTTTCATGCGCAACGCGGTTCTCCGGGTTCATCGCTTGTGGTCGCGGCGTGACCTCGCTCAGCAGCCAATCCTGAAACAATGTCGCCGTCTCGTTGGTCTGCTTCTTTTCCGGCATGACGACATAGTAGCTGTTCTCGGTCGGCATCGGCAGGTCAAACAGCGGCAGAAGCGTGCCGGCCTTGAGCTCATCCTCGATCAGATAGGTCGGCAGAAGCGCCACGCCGAGCCCGGCGATGGCGGCGGCGATGATCATGGAAAACTGGTCGAAGCGCGCGCCGGGATAGGCGTTCTCGGTCGGCAGCTCCTGAAGATCAAACCATTGCGCCCAGAGCTTCGGACGCGTCGTCAGATGCAGGAGCGGCGCTCCAGATAACTCTTCCGGTGAGACGAGGCGCAATCGTCCGGCAAGTTCCCGGCTGGCTACAGGCAAGACGGTCTCGTTGCAAAGAAAGGTCGCAACAGCGCCCGCCCAGGCCGGCAGGCCGTAGTGGATGGCGAGATCGAAATTATCCTCGTCAAAATTGAAGGGCCTGGAGCGCGATTCCACCGTGATGGCGACATCGCGATGTTCGTCGAGAAACCGGCCGAGGCGCGGCACCAGCCAACGCGTACCGAAAGTCGGCAACGTCGCGACCTTCAGCGATAATTTCATCTGGCCGGCAGCAACAGCGCCTATCATCAGCCGCTCGGAGCGCAGCAGCAGGTCCTTCACCTCCGGCAACAGCCGAAGACCGGCCTCGGACAGCACGACGCGCTGCCGAACACGCTCGAACAATTTCAGGCCCGTCTGCTGCTCGAGATCGCTGATCTGGCGGCTGACGGCGCTTTGCGTGAGATTGAGCTCTTCGGCGGCGCGCGAAAAATTCTGGTGGCGCGCGGCGCATTCGAATGCCTGCAGATTGACGATGTCAGGGATGAGGCGGCGGCGCATGGTCATTCCATTTTCGCATCAAGTTAGAATTTTCTCTCACAAGACCGGTGGTCGAACAAGAGATATTCTGCCAGATAGGAATGACATAGTCTTTCAGGAAGAGATCGCACATGAAGCCTGATCACGTCTCGACCAGCGATATTCGCACCGCTTTTTCCGCCGCCATGTCGGCCATGTATCGCGAGGAAGTGCCCGCCTACGGCACGCTCATGGAACTAGTCGCTCGCGTCAACGACGAAACACTGACAGCGCAGCCCAAGCTGAAAGAGCGGCTGGAAGCGACCGATTATCTCGATCGTATCTCCGAGGAGCGTCACGGCGCGATCCGGCTCGGCACGGCGGCGGAACTTGCGATGATGGCCCGCGTCTTCGCCGTCATGGGCATGTACCCGGTCGGCTATTACGACCTCTCGACCGCCGGCGTACCGGTTCATTCGACCGCATTCCGGCCGACCGGCGATGAGGAGCTGAAGCGCAATCCCTTCCGCGTTTTCACCTCGCTGCTACGGCTTGATCTCATCGCCGACGAAGACCTTCGCAAGGCCGCCGCAGACATTCTCGCGAAGCGCCAGATTTTCACCGATCGCGCCGTTGCACTCACCGAAAAGGCCGAGCGCGAAGGTGGCCTGAACAAGGACGACGCCCAGCGCTTCGTCGGCGAGGTTTTGGAAACCTTCCGCTGGCATGACGAGGCCAATGTCGATGCCGGCATGTACCATCGCCTCCATGATGCCCATCGCCTGATTGCCGATGTCGTGTCCTTCAAGGGGCCGCACATCAATCATCTGACGCCGCGCACGCTGGATATTGATCGCGTCCAGGCGCTGATGCCGGAGTACGACATCGCACCAAAAGCAGTGGTCGAGGGGCCGCCCACGCGCAACTGTCCGATCCTGCTGCGCCAGACCTCGTTCAAGGCGCTCGAAGAACCCGTTTCCTTCCGCAATGCCGATGGCATATGGGAAGCCGGCTCGCACACCGCGCGCTTCGGTGAGATCGAACAGCGCGGCATTGCGCTGACGCCGAAGGGTCGCGCGCTTTATGACAAGCTGCTCGATCAGTCGCGCAAGATCGTACGCCCGGCTGCGGATGGATCGAATGCACGCGATTATGAGGCTGCACTTGCACAGAGCTTTGCCGAGTTCCCGGACGACTGGGCCGCGATCCGCGCCGCAGGCCTCGGCTACTTCACCTATTCGCTGACGGCGAAGGGCAAGACTGCCGCGACGAGCCAAGGGAACATCGACGCGCTGATCGAGCAGGGTCTCGTCCAGTTCGATCCGATCATCTACGAGGACTTTCTCCCTGTCAGCGCCGCCGGCATCTTCCAGTCCAATCTCGGCGATGGTGCGCAGCAGGACTTCGTCGCCAGTCCGAACCAGCAGCGCTTCGAAGCCGATCTCGGCATGAAGGTGCTGAACGAATTCGACCATTACGCCGGCATCGAACAGGCATCGATCGATGCCTGCCTGCACGCCCTTTCCAAGCAAGACGCCGCCGAATGAGACCGAGCGACCCCAATCGCCGCTCACCCCCGGATCAAAGATAATTGGAGTTTCTAAAGATGAACATCGCTGCAAAAACCTCTTCCGTTGCTGCGGAAGCTGCCGCCATCCTCGAAAAGCTCGGCGTCGACAAGGCGCTCTATACTGAAGGCGACATGCCCTCCTACTCCCCGGTCACCGGCGAGAAGATCGGCAGCCTCAAGACCGTTTCGGCCGACGAAGCATCGAGCAAGATCGAGAAGGCGCATGCAGCATTCCGCGCCTGGCGCCTCGTGCCGGCCCCGAAGCGCGGCGAACTGGTGCGCCTGCTTGGCGAAGAGCTGCGCGCCGCCAAGGACGATCTTGGCCGCCTGGTTTCCATCGAAGCCGGCAAGATCCGCTCCGAAGGACTCGGCGAAGTGCAGGAAATGATCGACATCTGCGATTTCGCCGTCGGTCTTTCCCGCCAGCTCTACGGCCTGACGATCGCCACCGAACGCCCGGGCCATCGCATGATGGAAACCTGGCATCCACTCGGCGTCGTCGGCATCATCTCCGCCTTCAACTTCCCGGTCGCGGTCTGGTCGTGGAATGCGGCGCTGGCGCTGATCTGCGGAGACGCCGTCGTCTGGAAGCCCTCGGAAAAGACGCCGCTGACCGCGCTTGCCTCGCAGGCTATCCTTGATCGTGCGCTTGCCCGCTTCGGCGATGCGCCGGAAGGTCTTTCGCAGGTACTGATCGGCGATCGCGCTATCGGCGAAATCCTGGTCGACCATCCGAAGGTGCCGCTCGTTTCGGCAACCGGCTCGACGCGCATGGGCCGTGAGGTCGGACCGCGGCTTGCCAAGCGTTTTGCTCGCGCCATTCTCGAACTCGGCGGCAACAATGCCGGCATCGTCTGCGCCTCAGCCGATCTCGACATGGCATTGCGCGCCATCGCTTTTGGCGCCATGGGCACGGCCGGCCAGCGCTGCACGACGCTACGCCGTCTCTTCGTCCACAAAAGCGTCTACGATCAGCTCGTGCCGCGGCTGAAGAAGGCCTATCAGAGTGTCTCGGTCGGAGATCCCCTGCATTCCTCCGCGCTCGTCGGCCCGTTGATCGACAAGGCCGCGTTCGACAACATGCAGAAGGCGATTGCCGAGGCCAAGGCCCATGGCGGCTCCATCACCGGCGGCGAGCGCATCGATGTCGGCCATGCCGACGGCTATTACGCGAAGCCGGCGCTTGTGGAAATGCCGAAGCAGGCTGGCCCGGTTCTGGAAGAAACCTTCGCGCCCATCCTCTACGTCATGCCTTATGACGATTTCGATACGGTTATTGATGAGCACAATGCCGTTGCCGCCGGTCTGTCGTCGTCGATCTTCACGCGCGACATGCAGGAATCCGAGCGTTTCCTCGCAGCCGATGGCTCCGATTGCGGCATCGCCAACGTCAATATCGGCACCTCGGGCGCTGAAATCGGCGGCGCATTCGGCGGTGAGAAGGAAACGGGCGGCGGCCGTGAATCCGGTTCGGATGCCTGGAAGGCCTATATGCGCCGGGCGACGAACACGGTGAACTACTCCAAGGCCCTGCCGCTTGCGCAGGGTGTCTCCTTCGACATCGAGTAAGCTTCATGACGATCGCCACGAAAATCGAAGAGGCGGGCTTCAAGCCCGCTTCGCGGATCGCCTCCATCGGCGTTTCCACCATTCTTCAGATCGGTGCTCGCGCCAGTGCGATGAAGCGGGAAGGCCTGCCCGTTATCATTCTCGGCGCCGGCGAACCGGATTTCGATACGCCCGACAATGTCAAGGAAGCGGCTAAGGCCGCCATCGATCGCGGCGAAACGAAGTACACCGCTCTCGACGGCACGCCGGAGCTGAAGAAGGCGATCGCCGGAAAGTTCCAGCGCGAGAATGGCATCGACTACGCGCTCGACGAAATCACCGTGGCGACGGGTGCCAAGCAGATCCTGTTCAACGCCTTCATGGCCTCGATCAATCCGGGCGACGAAGTCATCATCCCGACGCCCTATTGGACCTCCTATTCCGATATCGTCGAAATCTGCGGCGGCGTGCCTGTTCTGATCTCCTGCGATGCCAAGTCCGGCTTTCGCCTCAGGGCGGATCAGCTCGAGAAGGCCATTACCCCGAAGACGCGCTGGCTGTTGCTCAATTCGCCATCGAACCCATCGGGTGCCGCCTATTCCAAGGCCGATTATCTGCCGCTGATCGATGTGCTGTTGCGCCATCCGCATGTCTGGCTGGTGGTCGACGACATGTATGAGCATATCGTCTATGAGGGCTTTGAGTTCACCACGCCCGTCGCCATCGAGCCACTTCTCAAGAGCCGGACGCTAACAGTGAACGGTGTTTCCAAGGCCTATGCCATGACCGGCTGGCGCATCGGCTATGCCGGCGGCCCCAAGGCTCTCATCAAGGCGATGGCCGTTATCCAGAGCCAGGCGACCTCCTGTCCCTCCTCGGTCAGCCAGGCCGCGGCCGTTGCTGCGCTCAACGGCCCGCAAGATTTTCTTGAGGGTCGCAAGGCAAGCTTCCAACGTCGGCGCGATCTGGTGGTTGGTCGGCTTAACGCCATTGAAGGCCTGGATTGCCTGGTGCCGGAAGGTGCCTTCTACACATTCTCGGGCTGTGCAGGCATACTCGGAACGACGACACCATCCGGAAAGATGATCGAGACGGATGCGGATTTCTGCGCCTATCTGCTCGATGAGGCCCATGTAGCCGTCGTGCCCGGCTCGGCATTCGGATTGTCGCCCTATTTCCGTATTTCCTACGCGACGTCGGAAGCTGATCTCATCGAAGCCCTCGATCGTATCGAGTGCGCCTGCGCGGCGCTCCGACGCTAGAACAGTGGCGGCAGACGCGCAAGACGGCTGCCCATCCGGAATTGCGTGAAAACAAAGAGATAGAGCATTTCCATAATTCCGTTTAAAAGCGGGAATGTTTCAATCACCGCGTAAAACGCCGGAAGTCTTCATATCATGATACCACGCCTCGTTTCGGCGAAAGACAGTTCGCAACATCAGATCGGCGCCTTCGAGCGCCGACTGGGCGCACTAGGCTTTCAAGGCGATGTTGAGACGGATGACGGCGCGCGGACGGTCGCCTCGACCGACAATTCCATCTATCAGGTCAAGCCGACGGCAATCCTATATCCACGCGGCGTCGAAGATCTGAAACTCGTCGCCAAGGCCATATCCGAGCCCGCCTTTTCCGATCTCGTCATCGCACCGCGCGGCGGCGGCACCGGAACGAACGGACAATCGTTGACCTCCGGCATTATCGTCGATTGCTCCAGGCATATGAACCGCATCCTGGAGATCGATCCGGTCCGAAAGATCGCCCGTGTCGAGGCCGGCGTCGTCAAGGATCAGCTGAACAAGGCGCTGAAACCATACGGTCTGTTCTTCGCACCCGAGCTTTCAACCTCCAACCGCGCCACGATCGGCGGCATGATTTCCACCGATGCCTGCGGCCAGGGCTCGTGTCTCTACGGCAAGACCAGCAACCATGTTCTCGGCCTGCATGTGGTGTTCTTAGATGGCAGCGATTGGTGGTCGCGCCCGCTCGCCGAGACCGAGCTGAACGAGATCAAGGCGCGTGACGATCGGATCGGCGAAATTCACCGGGTAGTCGATGCGATCGCCAGGGACAAAAGCGAGCTGATAGCGGCGACCTTTCCGAAGCTTAACCGCTACATGACCGGCTATGATCTCGCCCATATCCGGCGAGAGGACGGCCGCTTCGATCTCAATGCGGTACTGTGCGGCTCGGAAGGCACGCTTGCTTTGATTGCCGAGGCCGAACTCAACGTGCTGCCGATACCGGCGCAATCGGCCCTCATCAACATCCGCTATGATGATTTCAACACGGCGCTCGAGGATGCCCGGCGGCTGGTGGCGCTGAAGGTCGCCTCGGTCGAAACGGTCGATGAGAAAGTGCTGGGTCTCGCCAAGGGCGACATCGTCTGGAGCGGTATCGCCCACTTCTTTCCGGAGGATGCGTCCGGCTCGGCCAACGGCATCAATATCGTCGAGGTGCTGGCCGACGATCGCGATGAGCTGGAGCGCAAGCTCGCAGATGTCACCACCACGCTTGATGACCGCTCTTCAGCACGCCACAAGGGTTATACAATCGCACGCGAAAAGGCCGAGATCGAAGCAATCTGGTCGATGCGCAAGCGCGCGGTCGGCCTGCTCGGCAATGTCGAAGGACCGGTGCGCCCGGTGCCCTTCGTCGAGGACACTGCCGTTCCGCCCGAGCATCTGGCTGCCTATATAAGGGAATTCCGCGCCCTTCTTGATGCCGAAGGGCTGGATTACGGCATGTTCGGCCATGTCGATGCCGGGGTGCTGCATGTTCGCCCGGCGCTTGATCTTACCCGCGCCGACCACCAGCCGCTTGTCCGCAAGATCAGCGACGGCGTCGTTAGCCTCACCCGCAAGTATGGCGGTGTGCTCTGGGGCGAACATGGCAAGGGCGTTCGCTCGGAATATGTCCCTGAGTATTTTGGCGAGCTTTATCCCAGCCTGCAGGACATCAAGCGCGCATTCGACCCCGGCGATCGCCTCAATCCCGGCAAGATCGCATCCGGCTCATCCCGCCCGTTGCTGAAGATCGACGAAGTATCACTGCGCGGTGACTTTGATCGCATTATCGGCAACGATATCCGCGCCGCCTTCGATAATGCCGCCTATTGTAACGGCAACGGCGCCTGTTTCGATTTCGATACCGCGAGCCCGATGTGCCCCTCCTTCAAGGCGACGGGCGATCGGCGCTATTCGCCGAAGGGTCGCGCGGCAATGATGCGCGAATGGCTGCGCCTGCTTGCCGAGCGTAAGGTCGATCCGCGGCGAGAGGCGGACATGCTGCGCCGAGCCAACCCTATCGGCAACCTCCTGCGGCGGACAGTTAACTCGCTCAATCCAGCCAATCGGAACGATTTCTCTCATGAAGTGCAGACGGCAATGGATACCTGCCTCGCCTGCAAGGCTTGTGCCGGCCAATGTCCCGTCAAGGTCAGCGTCCCGGCTTTCCGCTCGAAATTCCTGGAGCTCTATTACGGCCGATACCTCAGGCCCTTCAAGGACCCAATCGTTGCTGCCATCGAGACGACCCTTCCGCTAATGGCGCGTTTCAAACTAGGCTACAATGTGCTGACCGGATCGACCGCCGGCCAGGGCTTGATGCGGCTTGCCGGTCTCACCGCGCTTCCCGTCATGCCTGCAGTATCGCTGGAAAGGGAAGCCGCTCGTCTCGGCGTGCAGGTTGCTACTCCGGAACGGTTGGGAAAGCTCTCCGCAGAGGAGCGAGTCCAAGCGGTCGTCATTGTAGCCGATGTCTTCTCCACCTATTTCGATCCAGCCGTCGTCATCGCCGCGCTCAAGCTTGCCCTGAAGATGGGCTTCCAACCGTTGCTCGCTATGTCGCAGAACAACGGCAAGGCCCTGCATGTGCATGGCTATCTCGGCCGCTTCGAGAAGGCGGCAGCCAAATCGCGCGGCTCTCTCGATCAAATCTCGCAGATGGGCATTCCATTGGTTGGCATCGATCCATCGATGACGCTGACCTATCGCAGCGAATATGCAGCCCTGCCTTCCGCCAAGCTGCAGGCGACTGTGCTGCTGCTTCAGGAATGGCTCTCCGCCAATCTCGAGCGATTGTCGCCGGCACAGACTTCGCAGCAAGAGCGTTTTACGCTGCTTGCCCATTGCACGGAGAAAACGAACGCTCCAGCTGCCCTCAAGCAATGGTCCCTGCTCTTCGATAAATTAGGTATCAAGCTCGATATGGCCGATGTCGGCTGTTGCGGCATGGCCGGCACCTTCGGCCATGAGGTGCGCAATCGCGCCATGTCGGAAAAGCTCTACGCAATGAGCTGGCAGGACAAGATCGCTGAGAGCGGCAATCACACGGTGGTGGTTATGGCGACCGGCTTTTCCTGTCGTTCGCAGATCGCCAAGATCGATCATCAAGCCATCCCGCATCCAGTCGAGATCCTCGAACGGCTGATTGACTAGCCTTCAGAAAGTTTCCTCAACGGCCGAAACACATGTGGCGCCCGAAGGCGCCACTTGCAAAACATCAAGTAAATTAGCCGCTTAAACGGCTTCTTTCACCTTGATCTTCTCAAGGCTGTAGACCTGCCCGAAGCGATTGGCGAGGAAATCACCGAGATCGATTTCTTCCTGGCAGACGAAGCCCTTCGCAGGCAGCTTGCCCTGAGCCAGCAGATCGAGCACGGTGGTAATGCCGGCTGCGGTGGTGATCTGGATGGCGCTCATCTTCTTGCCGGCGACGATGCCTGCATAAACCTTGTTGGCATAGGTTTCCTGCATGTAACGGCCCTCGCGCCAACCGCAGACTGTGACGAAAACGACGACGACGTCCTGCATGGTTGCCGGCAGCGCGTTCTCGAACAGATCCTTCAGCACATCGCGCCGGTTCTTGAGGTTGAGGTCGTTTAGCAGCGCCTTGATGATGGCCTGATGGCCGGGATAGCGGATGGTGCGATAGTTCATCGTCCGCACGCGGCCGGCCAGCGTCTTGGCGAGCGTGCCGAGGCCGCCGGACGTGTTGAAGGCTTCATAGGTGACGCCGTCGAGCGAGAATTCCTCGCGTTCTTCCATGGCCGGCACGGTGACGAGCTTGCCTTCGACGATCGCTTCGCAGGGCTCGATATATTCGTTGATCAGGCCGTCCGTGCTCCAGGTCAAATTGTAGTTCAGAGCGTTGGAGGGATATTGCGGCAGCGCGCCAACGCGCATGCGCACGCTGTCGAGGCTGTCGAAATGCTTGGTAAGATCATTGGCGACGATCGAGATGAAGCCCGGCGCAAGTCCGCATTGCGGGATGAAGGCGGTGTTGGCCCCTTGCGCCAGCTCTTCCACCCTCTTGGTGGTCGCGACGTCTTCGGTAAGGTCGAGATAATGGACGCCAGCTTCAAGCGCCGCCTCCGCGACGAAGCCGGTGAGATGGAACGGTGCGGCCGACAAGACAGCGAACTTGCCTTTCAGAACGCCAACGAGCCCGGCGCGATCGGCGATATCGACGGCGGCGGTGGAAATCGCAGGATGGTGGTCGATCTTGTCGAGCTGCTCCTGGCTGCGGTCGGTGACAACGACCTTGTAGTCGCCCGTTTCGGCCAGCATCAGAGCGATCGCCCCACCGATCTTGCCTGCGCCGATGACCACTATGTCTTTCATATGACTCCCCTGCATTTCATTGATAAGATTTTTATAAGTGTAGGTAGGAGTTGAACGATTCATAGCGACAAAAAATGCATTTCGTTGTACAAATCTGTACAAACTGACGAATAGAATTTGCACAATGCAGGAGTCGCCATGCAGGTCACCGATAAGGACCGCGAACTGATCGCCTTGCTCGGCCAGAATGCCCGCATGCCTGTCGCGACGCTCGCCAAAAAGCTGTCGCTGTCGCGCACCACCGTCCAGGCGAGGCTTGAACGGCTGGAGCGGGAGGGTGTGATTGCGGGTTATGGCGTGCGGCTGTCGGAGACCTATCTTTCTGGTCTTATTCGGGCACACGTGCTGATCACGATCGCGCCGAAAGCGTTGTCAGCCGTGACGGCATCGCTGAATGCTATCCCCGAGGTAACGACGCTTCATTCCGTCAGCGGCACTTTCGATCTGATCGCCATCATCGCAGCACCCTCGATCTCCGAGCTGGATCAGCTGATCGATGGTATCGGCACCATCGACGGCGTCGAACGTACCCTGTCGTCCATCATCCTTTCGACGCGGATCTCGCGTTGAAAATAGACGATCATAGGGTCGTTGCCGTTTCCATCTCGGGCGTGGTGGAGAGGACAGCCTCCTTCAAAGCCCGCGAATAGGGATGCTGCGGATTGTCGAGGACGGCTCGCGCGCCGCCTTGCTCGACGATCTCACCCTTCTTCATGATGATGATGCGATCGCTGATATAATAGGCGGTCGCCAGATCATGCGTGATGTAGATGATCGACAGCCCGAGCTCTTTCTTCAGCTGACCGAAGAGATTGACGATCGCCATTCTCAGCGAAGCATCGACCATCGAAACCGGTTCGTCGGCCACCAGCAAGCGGGGCTGCGGTATGAGCGCGCGGGCAATCGCGGTTCGCTGCAGCTGACCGCCCGAAAGCTCATGTGGAAACCGCCCCTTCACCTCGGCAAGCGTCAAGCCGATATGGGCAAGCGCCTCGTCTGCAATACGCTCGACATCGGCTCGGCTTGGCCTTGGACCCATCGGCGCGAAATTCCTTGCCGTTTCAAAAAGATATCGATCAACCCTCTTGAGGGGGTTGAACGCTTCGAACGGATTCTGAAGGACCGGCTGCACCTCCCGCATGAAGGCGCGCCGCTCGGACCGTCCGTGAACAGCCACCGGTCTGCCGCGAAAATTCAGGCTGCCCGATGTTGGCGCCGTCTGGCCGAGGATCATCGCCGCAATGGTCGATTTGCCCGAGCCCGACTCACCGACGATAGAGAGGATTTCCGGCTCCTCTCCCAGGCTCAGACCGACATCGCGAACCGCCGTGATATGACGACGGCTGAGCATGCCACCTTGACGATAGATCTTGCTGACATGCGAGAGTGAAAGAAGATCGCTCATCGCGCTCCTCCCGTCACTGCGAAGCAGGCGACACGCCGGTCCGGCTCGATGGTCACCATAGGCGGCACTTCGCGGCTGCAGATGTCCATGCGCTTCGGACAGCGCGGATGAAAGCGGCATCCTTCCGGCGGCATGGCGAGATTGGGCGGCCTGCCCTCAAGTGAGGGGCGCGTGGAGACATCCCCGATCCGCGGCAGGCTTGCGACCAGATGCTGCGTATAGGGATGGAGCGGCATGTGAAAGAGTTTGCGCGTCGGCGCCTCCTCGACCAGTCGCCCGGCATAGACGATGCCGATGCGATCGGAAACGGCGGCGTGCACGCCCATGTCGTGGGTCACGAACAGGAAGGACGACCCCATCTCGCGCTGTATCTCGCGGATCATTTGCAGCACGTCGCGCTGGACGATGACGTCGAGCGCCGTCGTCGGCTCATCGGCGATGATGAATTCGGGCGTCAGGATGGTGGCGAGCGCGATCGTCATGCGCTGCCGCATGCCGCCAGACAATTCATGCGGATAGGCATCGAGAAGATTCGCATCAAGCTTCAGCCGCTGGAGATGAGCGCCAACCCGATCGAAAAAGGTGGCGCGATCGGCCTTCATGTGGCGGAAGGCGAAATCGGTGAACGAGTGCCGGATACGGCGGACGGGATTGAGCACATTCATCGATCCCTGCATGATATAGGAAAGATGCCGCCAGCGAAGCGATGACCGCTGCTCCGCCGTCATGGCGTAAATATCCTGAGTTCCATTGTTGAAATGGAATTTGACGGCGCCGGAGACGACGCGCAGCGGCGGGCGGATGGCGCCGGCGATCGTCTTAATCAGCGTCGTCTTGCCGCTGCTCGATTCACCGGCAACGCCATAGATCTCGCCACGGGCGATCGACAGGCTGATATCGTCAACCGCCCGCACCTCGCGATCGACGCCATAAAGGAAGGCCCGGTAATAAGCCTTGAGGTTGTTGACCTCGACGACAGCCTCCATGCCTCAGCCTCCCATCCGGTTCAAACGACTGCGGGGGTCGTTATATTCATTCATCGACATCGACAGCAGAAAGAGCGCCATGAACAGCACCACAATGGCAGCGACCGGCGCTGCAACCCACCACCATGTACCGGCGATAAGCGCCGAATGCGCATTGGCCCAATAGATCATCATGCCCATAGTCGGCGTTTCGATATCGGTGAAACCGAGCACCGCGAGCGTGATCTCCATACCGATCGACCAGATCATGTTGTTCATCGTCGTGGCGAAGACGATCGGCAGCACATAGGGCAGATGTTCCTCGACGAGGATCTTGCGCATACTCATGCCGGAATACACGCTCTGCGTGGTGAAAGGCCGCGTCTTCAGGCTGATCGCCACCGAGCGGATCAGGCGCGCGTCGTAGGACCAGCCGAGCGAGGCCATAACGATGATGAGCACCGTCCAGGTCATTTCATCCTTGAGCACGAAGTAGAACAGGATCAGCAACGGAAACTGCGGAATGACCATGATACTGTCATTAATCGCCATCAGTACGCGATCGACAGCGCCGCCGGCATAGCCAGCCACCAACCCCACGACAAGCGAGATGATGCGCGAGAGGATGGCGACGCCGATGCCGAAATAGAGCGTGTTGCGGAGCGCTGTCGTGAGCTGCCAGAAAACATCCTGGCCGCGCGATGTCGTACCCAGCCAGTATTGCCCATCCGGCGGCATGTCGGGCGGCAGCAGATAAAGATCGGCTGGGCCATAGGGCGAGAAATAAGACAGGATCACCAGCCCGACGATGATGGCGAGCAACAGAAGACCGAAAAGGAATTCCATATTCTGGCGAGCAAGGTCGCGAACGATCGTCAGCATGGCCTACTCCACCTTTATGCGCGGGTCGATCAGCGGACCCAATATGTCGATGATGAATACGGCCGCCGCGACCCCGACGATCGATAGCGCGCTGAGCCCCAGAACGAGGCTGTAGTCGCCGGCATGCACAGCCGAAATCAGGAGATTGCCGATACCGGGATAGCCGAAGACGATTTCAGTGATGACCGTGCCGTTGAAGACCGCGCCAAGCGACATGGCAAGGCCGGTAAACTGCGGCACCATGGCATTGCGGGCGATGTAGGAGCGCAGGATCTTGCGCTTCGGCACGCCGCCGAGCTCGGCGAAAACCACATAGTCCTCGGTGATGATATTGGAGACGAGCGCCCGCATGCCGATCAGCCAACCGCCCGTCCCGACGAGGATCAGCGACAGCGCCGGCAGGATGGAGTGGCGGAGAATATCGAGCACCAGCGTAACCGAGAGATTGAGGTTAGTGTTCATCTCATAGCCGCCATTGATCGGCAGGATCGGCCAGACATAACCGAAGAGAATGATCAGCACGAAGGCGAGAATGTAATAGGGGATCGGCTGCATGGCGATGAAAACGAGGCTGACGGCCTTCAGCACCGCGCTCTTGCGATAATAGCCGGCGAGCGCGCCGATCATGTTGCCGAGGATGAAGGTCAGGATGACGGAAACAGTCATCAGACCGATCGTCCAGGGCAGCGCCCTCGCGATGATGGCGGAAACAGGCGTGGGAAAGGCCGAAAGCGACGGCCCGAGATCGCCGGTCGCAAGGCGCCCCCAGAAATGCAGGTATTGCTGCCAGATGGTGCCCTCGAGACCATAAAGCTCACGCAACGACTGACGCATCAGCTCGACGGCGCGGGGATCGGATTGGCCCATCTGCTGGATGGTCCCGATGCTTTCCTCGACGGGATCGATCGGTGTCATGTGGGTGATGAAGAACGTCGCGGAAATGCCGAGGAAGACAACGAGCAGGAATTGGCCAAATCGTCTCAATACGAAAACTGGATAGGACGTCATGCCGCCGTCTTCCTCGCTGCTTGCGCTTCATCATCAATTCAAAAGATTCGCCGGACCTGCCTAGTGTCCGGCGAAAGGTGCCTGATGCGGCAGTTGCCGCAGCAGGGTCGGGAGAAATCAGGGCTGTGCCGGCTTCAGCTTGACCATCATCAATCGGGAGTTCGCCCAATTGGGAACGGGGTCCGTATAGGGGTCGGCAATGGTCGGATAGCCTTTCCAGTAGGTCGTATCCATCGAGGTGAAGACGTTATAGGACATCAGCGGAATGGTCGGCATCTGCTGCGCGACCAGCTTCAGATAGTCCTTGCCAAGTTCGATGCCCTTCGGATCATCGGCGCTGACGCGGCGAATATTTTCAATGATCTTGTCGAGATCCGGATTGGACCAACGCTGCCAGTTGCGCGGTGCCTGGTTCTCACCCTTCTTGGCGACGAACTCCGAATGCCAGCTGTCGAGGAAGAAGGACAGATCGGGATCGCCACCCCAGGTCTCGACGCTCCATGCAATCGCAACCTGATAGTTGCCGGGCTGTAATCCCGCCTGCCAGACGCTGGTGGAAGGAGCAGCTTTGGAATCGATCCCGAAGGCTGCCCATTGCTGGGCGATTAGAGTGCCCGCACGGGTAAAGACGGAGCGAGTATCGCCTTCGACCGTCAGACGGATCTTGAACGGCTGGCCGTCAGGCGTCATCCATTTGCCGCCCACCTTCTTGAAGCCGGCCTTTTCCAATAGCTCAGCGGCGGCCTGCGGATCGGGCTTCCACCAGCCGTAACCGAAGGCAGCACTGATGGCGGCCGGATCGGTCGGGATCTGATCCTTGTATTTCGGCTGCTTGCGCAGGATATCGGCGATTTGCTGGCCGATCGTAGGATCGTAGGGCTTTATCTTGCGCTTGCCGGTGTCAACTTCGAAATTCTTCAGCCAATCCTGCATCGGCGCCTGATAATCCGTCATGGCGATTGCCGTCGGCGGAACGCCGAGCGCGGAAAGCGTGGCCGCGCCACGATAGCTCGCCATATCGACAGCTTTGATATCGATGAGCAGTGCCAAGGCCCAGCGCACATCGGCATTCTGGAACAGCCGATCCTGATTGTTGAAGATCACAGCCGGTAGCGTCGGATCCGGATGGGCAAAGGGGAAGCCGGGGAACCAGCTGTCGACGGTCTTCGACTTTTCCTTCAGCGTGAACATGCCTTCCGGCGTGTTGTCGTGAATGATATCGAGATTGTGCTCGAGCTGCGCGATGGTGCGCTTATCCGGCGGACCGGGATCGACATAGGTCACATATTTCGGGGCCGGTTCGCCGAAACGGCCAAGCGAGGTGCGCTGCCAGTCGTCGCGCTTCTCCCAAGTGTACCATTTGCCCTGCGGATCGAACGCCTTCAGCTTGTAGGCGCCAAGCGAAACGGGATTGGCATTGTCATAGCGAACGGGATCGGCGACCTTTTCGAAGACATGCTTAGGCATGATCCAGGCGCCGTTCCAGCGAACGGTGAAGATAGCGTGGAAACGGGAATTCGGCTTCTTAAGCTTGAAGACGACCGTATAAGGATCCGGCGCTTCGACACTCGCAACCTGGACCGAAAAGGCCGCGCTCCAGTTCATGCCCGGATGGTCCATCTGCGTCTTGACGGTGTAGACCACATCGTCGGCGGTGAATTCGACGCCGTCACTCCAATAAAGGCCCTTGCGCAGTTTCACCGTCATCTGGGTGAAATCGTCATTATATTGCGGCTTGTCGGAGGCAAGCGAGTTGTCCCAGGCCGAGCCGCCCAGACCTTTCTCCGGATCGATGTACCAGAGCGTGTCCATGGTCAGCTGCTGGAGGCCGGTCGAAACGCCGCCGCCGCCATTGACCCAGATGTTGAACCAGCCCGGATTCTTGATCGTTCCCTCAGGATTTTCGACAATCAAGGTCTCCTTGCGGGGCAAAGAGGTATAGTCTTGAGCCTTGGCCGCCGCGATGAGGCCGAACGTGGCCAGCGCGACGCCGAAGGCAAGCTTCTTCCACTGCTTCATGATCTCCTCCCATTTTTATCGACTGCGCGGTACACTCAAGCGATGATGAGCAAGCCGCGATTTTCACCCCTTTTTCCCGGCCGGCCGCTCAAAACAGCGCGCGGCGGTCCGGGCCTGCAATGGGTCGTCAGCCGCCTCCTCGCGACTGTTCGACCGCTTTTAGTGCCGGGCGTATCGCCCCGGCGACACGGCGTCAGACCGCCAGCCGGATCACCGTGTAGGATAGCGGCTTCAGCGTGGCACGAAGCCGGCCATCCTCGATCTTGGCATCGCCCGTATTGGTTGGCACGACCGCGTTCGGATGCGCTGCAGTGTTGGTTGCCTGCAAATCGTTGTTGACGATTTCATGCTGTTCGACGACACGGGCTCCGGCAAAGCCTTCGAGACGTGTATCTAGATCGAGCGCGCTGTCAGGATGGCGGTTGACGGCAAAGAGCGTAACCATCTTTCCCATTTCGTCGTGAACGGCCGACACATCGAGATAAGGCACATCATCGGCCTCGTCGCTGTCATAGGTCGGACCATCCGTGACGAGGCGCAGCGCATAGCCGCGACCGTATTTCGAGGCGAAATAGAGCGGATAGTAAATGGTCTGGCGCCATGCCGGCCCGCCGTCCTCCGTCATGATCGGAGCAATCACGTTGACGAGCTGGGCTATGCAGGCAATGCGCACGCGGTCGGAGCGGCGAATGAAGGTGTTGAGAATGCCGCCGACCTGCAGCACGTCCTCGAAATTATAGACATCCTCAAGCAGATGCGGCGCATCCGGCCATTCGTCACGGGCGAGAATCTCCTTGTCCTGCTGGTTTGAGTGATACCAGACGTTCCACTCGTCGAAGGAAATGCCGATAGTCTTCTTCGAACGCTTCTTCGCCTTGATATAGTCGATGACGCCGCCGATAGTGACGATGTAGCGGTCGAGCTTCTCGGCCTTGGCGAGATAGTTCAGCGTGTTTTTCTCGCGGTTGGCGAAATACATATGTAGCGAGATATGGTCAGCGCTGTCGTAGCACTGATCCAGGACCTCAGCTTCCCAATCAGGATAGGTCTTCATGTCGGAATTGGACGAGCCGCAGACGACGAGTTCGAGCGATTTATCAAAGCCGCGCATGGCCTTGGCAGTCTCATCGGCCAGGCGTCCATATTCATAGGCGGACTTGTGACCGACCTGCCAGGGGCCGTCCATCTCATTGCCCAGGCACCAAAGTTTCACGCCGTGCGGATCGGCCCAGCCGTGCTTGCGCCGCAGATCCGACCAATAGGTACCGCCCGGATGATTGCAATATTCGAGAAAGTTTCTCGCTGCATCCAGCCCGCGCGAGCCGAGGTTGACGGCAAGCATCGGTTTGGTATTGGCCTTCTTGCACCAATCGACGAATTCATTGACGCCGATCTGGTTGCTCTCCCGCGTCCGCCAGGCAAGATCGAGACGCACAGGGCGCTCGGACCGCGGCCCGACGCCATCTTCCCAATTATAGGCTGAAACGAAATTGCCACCGGGATAGCGGCAGTAGGGCGAGTTGAGCTCGCGCACAAGCTCAATCACATCCTTGCGAAATCCATTCTCATCGGCGGTTGGATGGCCCGGCTCGTAGATGCCGCCATAAATCGCCCGCCCCAGATGCTCCAGAAAAGAGCTGTAAAGCCGATCATCGATGTCGGCAATTCGGAAATCACGGTGGACGATCACATGCGCCTTCACGGCCTTCCTCCCATATATATCAGATATTTCGTTCTTATACCTTGATCTTGATACACTTTTGGAAGGTCGTCAACGCATTCAAGACGGAAAATATCGCGAAAGCTATGGTAGCGACACTCACGAGATAACGAAATAACTTTTAAATTCAGCAGCTTATGAAAAATATGACTTGTCGGCATTTGGCCCCGACGCTATACTGTGTATCATAAATTACGATACTATTGGGCCAAATCGATGCGCATAAGGATATCGCGGCCATAGTTGCCGAAACCGCGGCCGAAAATATTGATGCCACCGGTGTTGCGCGCATCGTCGGCAATCCCGATCCGCAGGCGGATCGACGAATGCTGACTGATGGCAAGATCATCGATCGTCACATCGGAAGAGGCAACTCCGTCGATGAAGGTACCCTTCTTGGAGATTCGCCAGGTCTTGAGCTTGCCGTATTGAGAGCCTTCGAGCTTCCACCAGCTTGGCGTAAAAGCCCCGCGCTTATCGCCATAATCGCCCGGAGACGTCCATGTGCCAACGGCGACGCCGTTGATCCACACAGTGATGTCGGACGGCCAGTCCGGATTGGTGCCAGGCACTTCGGAGGACAACTCCATCGAGAATTCGATGGCATTGACGTTCCTGTTCAAGATCTTGGCATTGTTCGGGAATTTATATTCGACATGGCCACGCCCGAACCAGAGAAGACCTGCCTGCATGCGCTGCGGATCAAGGAAATAGTCGGGAACATCAAGCAGGCCAATGACGCCCTCGGTCGAGCACAGGCCGCATGGCGCGTGCGTCTCGCAGCTCGTATAAAGGCCGATCGGCATGGCGACTTCGATCACGTCCTCATCATGCTTGAAGGCCTGATCCTCGAAGCTCAGCAGGATCTCGTCGTAAAGCGCGGTACAGATCTTCTGGTAACCCTTGCGCGCCTTTGCAGCCTTGGTCTCGACAAGACCGGCCTCCTCCAGGATCATGATACCAGTCGCGACAGTCGATTGCGGCAGATCAAGCTCCCGGGCGATCTCGTTGACATTCAGCGAGCCCCTTGCGCAGAGCAGCTTCAACATATCGACACGTGCCGGCGCCGATAGCGCCCGGAAAACCGCAGCGTTCTCACCCGCATAGATTGTTAGAAAGCCGCGCTGCATAAAATCCTGAATTCCCCATCAATAGATTTCATTTATATCAGGATTTTTGATTTCACAAGAGATATTACTCGAGATGGCCTAGCCTGGCGCCTTCTGCGCGCAATGAGAAGACGCCAGCCAGCTCGCGGGCTATACAACTGGGCGGGACGGAATCCCAGATCGCCGCTCAGCCTCCAGTTCTATCGGCATGTCTCTATCCGCTTCAAGGCAGCGGTAATGCCTGACAGCGAGTAGGAATAACTCGTCTCGGTGCCTCGCTTCGAGGTTGCCTGCAGTTGCAACTGCGCACCGCCTTTCATGGCGTTGACCATGGTCGGCTCCTGCGATTCGTTTTTTACCCAGCCGTGCCGGTCTTTCGTGAACATCGGGAATGTCTTGTCGCCGACCGTCGACGTCATCTGAGCACCGTCTTTCAGGTCATAGCCCATCGCGACCTCCGGAACCAATTTATCGCCGGGAGACGGACGCGAGACGATGAAGAAATTGTCGCCATGATCGACACTTGCGGGCTGCTGCGCAACCGGCCTCGATAGAACATAGCAATTCACATTGTCGCCGGACTTATAAGAATATGCGCCCCAATGATCGAATTGATCGATACGGACGGGCACTTCCGCATGCGCGATACCGGCGCTGAATGCGACGAAGACCAGAGCGGGGGCGAAATTTCTTGCAAACATGGTTTCCTGCCATTTCTTGTTTCAAGGACATTGAAAGCGAGAGATGCACTCACACGCGCGGCAGTTTCGGTGCGGTGCGTTATCTGATTGTTAATGTCTTCGTTAAAATTTGTTCATGTTGGAAAACAGGCCCGAAACCATATCTGCGAAGAACACAACCTCGTCGGCATTGACGATCAGTTCACAGATTGCGCTGTTCCATCCGCTGCATCCATGCACATATAGCCGCCTGAACCTACGGCCTTTGCAAGCCACGCCATGAAGACGCAAGCGAGCGGCAGCTTTGACGTGCCGGTCTCTGCATGGACATGCGTGATGCAAAATCGGGCCGTGCTAACCGGATATAGTAGTAGGACTGTACCATGAAGAAGATCGGTTTCCTTTCATTCGGCCACTGGACGCCCTCGCCCCAGTCGCAAACCCGTTCAGCTGCCGATACGTTGCTGCAATCGATCGACCTTGCCGTGGCGGCCGAACAGCTGGGTGCGGACGGCGCCTATTTCCGAGTGCATCATTTCGCACGTCAGCTTGCCTCACCCTTCCCACTGCTGGCAGCTGTCGGCGCCAAGACCAGCCGCATCGAAACCGGCACTGCCGTCATCGACATGCGCTATGAAAATCCTTTCTACATGGCCGAGGATGCCGGCGCTGCCGATCTTATCGCCGGCGGCCGGCTGCAGCTCGGCATCAGCCGCGGCTCGCCCGAACAGGTGATCGACGGGTGGCGCCACTTCGGCTATGCCCCAATGGAGGGCGAAAGCGATGCCGATATGGGCCGCAGGCATACGGAAGTGCTGCTCGATCTGCTGCGCGGCGAAGGATTCGCACAGCCCAACCCTCGGCCAATGTTCCCCAACCCGCCAGGCCTGTTGCGCTTGGAACCCTATTCCGAGGGCCTGCGCGAGCGGATTTGGTGGGGTGCCGGCTCCAATGCCACGGCCGTATGGGCCGCGAAGCTCGGCATGAACCTGCAGAGCTCGACGCTGAAGGATGATGAAAGCGGCCTGCCCTTCCACGTCCAGCAGGCAGACCAGATCAGACTCTATCGCGAAGCCTGGAAAGAGGCCGGACACAAGCGCGAGCCGCGGGTTTCTGTTAGCCGCAGCATCTTCGCGCTGGTGAACGATCTCGACCGCGCCTATTTCGGCCAGAGCGGCAAGGATGCCGACAAGATCGGCTTCATCGATGAAAAGACACGCGCCATTTTCGGCCGCAGCTATGCCGCAGAACCGGATGTGCTGATCGAGGAGTTGGCAAAGGACGAAGCCATCGCCGCGGCCGACACCCTGCTGCTGACGGTGCCGAATCAGCTTGGGGTCGACTACAACGCCCATGTCATCGAGAGCATCCTGACGCATGTCGCACCGGCATTGGGGTGGCGCTAGGAGGGTTCTGAAACTGGACGAGACAAAACTGACCGCCCGCGAAGCTCACCTTCGCGGGCGGTCGTTTCAGATTTTTCCCCGTGAGGAGCATATGGCAGATCAAGTCAAGGCGTTGTGACGCCGCAAGCTATGAAGTGCCGACAATACCAGCAGCGCCATGACGGTGGAGAACGCCACAAGCGGCCACGCGGTATCGCCATCCAGCACAGTGACCGCCAGTGTTCCGATGACACTTACAATCAGACTCTGAATACAGAAATAGAACGCCACAGCCGAGCCGGCGATATCGCCGAATTCCGCCAGAGCGCCGTTCGCCGTCACCGATCCCGTAAAGACGATGCCAACCGCCATGATCCACATCGGCAGCACGAAGCTTGCGAAGGACGGCGCCCCGCAAAGCTGACCGAGAACAAGAGCTGCCGCACCGACAAGAAGTAGCCCCATGCCACGCACAACACAGCCTGCGACACCCCATCTTTCGACAAACCATCCGGCAAAGCGTGCCGCTGCGATCATCGCGACGGCAACCGTTGCAAAGGCAATGCTGAAACCGAGCTCGGAATAGCCGGCCCTGCCGATCAGCACGCGGGGAGCGGTTGAGAAGAACACGAAGAATGTCCCCATGCCGGCACTGAAGGCGAGCGTATAGGTCCAGAATGATCGGCTTCTGAAGATCGGCCAGATGGACCGGCGCAGCCCGGTCGAGCCTTGGGGCCTTGTTTCATGCCACTTCGCCATAGCATGAAAGGCCGCGGCCAACGCCAGAAGCGAAAGCAATATGAAGATGGCACGCCAGCCGAACCGATCGGCAATCATGGCGCCGGCTATGGGACCGAGCGCGGGCACGAAGGAGAGTATCGATCCGAACGTGGCATAGATAATGGCCTGCTCCGGGCGATTGCCGTAGACATCCCGCACGGTCGCGAAGGTCGCGACCAAGGCTGCCGACGCGCCTATGGCCTGCAGCAGTCGGCATAGCACGAAGACAGGCGCACCCCATGACAGGGCCGCTCCGAGAGAGGCGACGGCAAACAGAAGCGCGCCGCAAAGCAGGACCGGGCGGCGGCCGAGACGATCCGAAAGCGGGCCGAACACCACCTGCCCGAGACCAAGCATAATCATATAGAGGCTAAGCGTCAGCTGGATCACCGCAGGCGTCGTGTTAAAGATGCCAGGCATCGACGGCACGACGGGAAGGTAGATATCCATGGCCAGTGAGGCGAGGATATCAAAAGGCGCCATCAGCAGCAGTGCCGCCGGCAGCGAGTAGGCCCATAACGGGCGTATATCAGACATGAGAAATTCCGCTCGAAAGAGAGTTCGGGCGGCGCCTGCCACTGGTATCAACGGGAATGAGTTCGACAGCACGCCGCAACAACGAAAAGCTGTTGCGGCTTATCTATCTGCTGACTTGGAATTCCCCATGCCGATGGCCTCGTGGCGAGATACGTGATGGCCACAGCGTTTAGCAGATGACATCGAACCGAGCAATATGTTGCGACGGGCATGGTCGCAGCACCACATTCAATGCTGTCGGCCGCGCATCGAAAATGAGGTGAAAATCTAATGATTTTTTAACCATGATCGTGCCCTAACTACTTGTAATTTCTTTCTTGGAGCAGATTATGGTGCGCGCATCGAAAATGGACGAGTTGAACGATAGGCTCGACTTTGTTGGACTGGGACAGGATGCCAGGCAGGCTCTGGCAGAGCTGCAGCCGACTATCGAATCCGCCGTCAAAGGCTCTCTCGACACCTTTTACGAGAAGATCACCAAACATCCGGCGATGTCGAAATTCTTTTCGTCGCAACAGCATGTATACCACGCCAAATCCAAGCAGCAGGACCATTGGAAGACGATCGCGTCAGGCAAATACGGACCCGATTATGTCGAAGCGGTCTCGGCGGTGGGCAGGACCCATGCCCGCCTCGGTCTCGAGCCGCGCTGGTATATTGGCGGTTACGCATTGATCCTCGAAGGGATGGTGCGTTCGATCGTCGCGCAGCAGCTCAATGGTTTCATGCAGCGCAAGCATGAACAAGCCCTCTCACGGCGGCTGTCGGCGATCGTCAAGGCCGCCCTCGTCGACATGGATTACGGCATTTCGGTTTACCTGCAGGTGCTCGCCGATGAGCGCAACCGCGTGGAATCCGAGCGGGCTGCTGCACAGCGCGAGCAGGAACGCGCGCTTAACGCACTTGGCATAGCGCTGAACGGTCTTGCAAACGGCGACCTCACGGCTGATATCACAGAAGCCCTTTCGGCCGAATTCGAGGTCTTGAAGAGCAACTATAACGAGTCGCTCGCATCCCTCGGCACTGCAATGCAGCGCATCGAAGATTCAGTGACACGCGTTCGCGACGAAGCCGGTTCGATCTCGTCTGCCGCTGGCAACATGGCAAGGCGCACGGAACAGCAAGCCTCTGCCCTTGAAGAAAGTGCCGCTGCGATCGACCAGATCACCACGATTTCCGAACAGACCGCTGAGCGGACGCGCGAGGTTCAGGCAATCGTCAAGGAATCCGCCTCGGAGGCGGAACGCTCGCGCGAGGTCGTGCAGCAGGCCGTCTCCGCCATGGGCGATATCGAAACCTCGTCGCGCAAGATGACAGATATTATCTCCGTCATCGATGACATCGCCTTCCAGACCAACCTTCTGGCTTTGAACGCCGGCGTCGAGGCGGCGAGAGCGGGCGAACAGGGCAAGGGCTTCGCCGTCGTCGCCCAGGAAGTCCGCGAATTGGCGCAGCGTTCGGCGACCGCCGCAAAGGAAATCAAGGATCTCATCGACAGATCATCCAACGATGTGCGTCGCGGCGTGGAGCTGGTCAACCGGACCGACGAGGCACTGGCCCTAATCGGCAACCAGGTCGCCTCCATCGACAGGAATGTCGGTGCAATCGCCCGTTCGGCGCAGGAACAGGCCGTCGGCATCAGCGAGATCAATTCCGCCGTTCGCAACATGGATCAGATGACCCAGCAGAATGTTGCGCTAATGGAAGAGACGAATGCCTCGACGCGACACCTCGCCGATATCAGCAACGAGCTCGCCGGTCTGGTCGGACGATTCAAGACCGTGCGTTCGGGAACGCGGACCGGGGCCGTCAGGCTGAAACTCGCAAGCTGAAACAGTTGCCGCACACCGCAATCATCCGCATTCCAATTGCCACTTATTCCAAACGGCTCCGGATATGAACCCGGGGCTGTCTTCAACTATACAGCCTCACGGCATCTCCTCGATTTCAGCCAACAGCCATTGGCGAAACACCTTCATGGACGCCGTCTCCGCTCGCGATTTCAAGCGCGTCAGCCAGTAGCTGCCGGTCATCGCGGTAATCCGGAACGGCTGCATGATCCTGCCGGCTTCGATATCATGGGAAAACATGGCGACCGGCACCAACGCGACACCGACGCCGCGTGCTGCAGCCTCCACCAGCGTCAGCGACGAATCGAACATCCAGCCACGAAGATGCGGTGGCGGCAGGCCCGCCGCCCTGAACCAGAGCGACCATTCGTCGATCCGATAGGATCGCAACAGCTCCACCTCGGCAAGATCGGCCGGCTTGCGCAAGCGTTCGCCGATCGCTGGTGTGCAGACTGGAGACAGCGGCGCATCCAGGAGATGGATCGCCTCGGTTCCATGCCAGGCGCCGTCACCGAAGCGCAGGAAGAAATCCAGTCCGTCGAGCACCATGTCGGCGCGGTTGTTGTTGGTCTTCAGGCGCAGATCGACATGGGGATGCTGCGCCTTGAAACTGCCGAGGCGCGGCAGGAGCCAGCCGATCGCGAAAGTCCCGACGACGCCGACCGTCAGGATCTCGGCGAAATTCCCCTCCTCCAACTGGCTGAGCGTGGCGCTCATGCGGCGGAAGGCGTCCGTCAGCACCGGAAGCAACGCATGCCCCTCGTCGGTCAGCGCGAGGCCGCGTGGCAGGCGCTTGAAGAGAGTCACGCCCAGCACGTCTTCCAACGCCTTGACCTGATGGCTGATCGCCGTCTGCGTGACCCGAAGCTCCAGGCCAGCCCGCGTAAAACTGCCATGCCTCGCCGAGGCCTCGAAAACCCGCAGCGCGTTCAGCGGCAGTTGGGAAATGTCCATTTGTGTCCTAAGGCCAAGTTTTTCTCATGTCTAAGCCCAGAATTGATCGTTTGTCTAGGGCAGAAACCAGAGCCATAGTCTGCCTCGCACGGTGATTTGCCAGATCCCAATGACGTCCACGGGCTGATAGGCGCACCGTTGCCCAACGCAAAATCGAAGTGGAAACAAGATGACGATCTTATTGTCGCGCCGGCAAAGCCTTGCCGGCAGCTTGCTTGCGCTGCCTGTACTGGCAGGGCTGAGCTCGGTTGGACGTACTGCAGACGATAATACAGGCGAGGCGCAGCTTGCCGCGCTCGAAAGCAAGCATCCAGGCCGCATCTGTGTCAGCATTCTGGACATGGCAAGCGGCAGGCGCATCGAGCACCGCGCCGGCGAGCGCATTCTCATGTGCAGCACGTTCAAGGCGCTGGCGGCAGCTCTCGTGCTTGCTCGCGTCGACAAGGGAGAAGAGAAGCTCGACCGACGCATTCATTACAAGAAGAGCGATCTCATCGACTATTCTCCGGCGACCAAACCCAATGCCGGAGAAAATGGCATGACCGTTGGCGAACTTTGCGCAGCGGCAGTGACGCTCAGCGATAATACCGCGGCCAATCTGCTGCTCGCGAGCTTTGGCGGCCCAGGGGCAATTACGACCTTCTGCCGCAGCATAGGCGACGAGATCACCCGCCTCGACCGCACCGAGCCCACGCTGAACTATCACGACACTCCGAACGATGAGCGCGACACGACGACAGCTTCGGCGATGCTGGAAAACCTGCAGCGGCTTCTGTTCACCGATGTGCTGACGCCCGCCTCGCGATCGCAGCTCGCGGCCTGGCTGATCACCAACAAGACGGGCGACGCCCGCCTGCGCGCCGGGCTTCCGAAGGATTGGCTGGTGGGCGACAAGACCGGAACAAATGGCGACAAACACGGCAATGCCAACGACATCGCGGTGCTATGGCCAACGAAGCGCGCGCCCATCATCGTGACGGCCTATTGCGAGATCCCCGCCATCGCAGCTGACGAACGCAATGCCATCATTGGCGAAATCGGCCGCATTGCCGCGGCGATCTGAGATCATACGCGCCGGATAACAACCGCCGCCAATCATTACCTCTTTTTCGACCGTACGATCCTGCACAGTCGATCATCACAATGAGGATATCATCTTGAATATACGTACCAGTTCTTTGCAGAAGCTCGGCTTCGTCGCCAGCTGCCTTTTCTATGGCGTCGGCGCACACGCTGCCGACGGCAATGATCAAGATCGGCTGGAGCGGGCCGTCAACGAGATCGTCCGCCCGCTGATGAAGGAAAACGATGTGCCGGGCATGGCGATCGCGCTGACCGTCAAGGGCAAGCGTTATGTCTTCAACTACGGCGTCGCCTCGAAGGAGAGCGGCCAGAAGGTGACGAACGACACGATCTTCGAGCTCGGCTCCATCAGCAAGACCTTTACGGCAGCGCTCGGCTCCTACGCCCAGATCAGCGGAAAGCTGTCCTTTTCCGACAAGGCGACGAAATATATGCCGGAACTTGCGGGCAGCAGCTTCGAGAGGATCAGCCTGCTCGATCTCGCCACATACTCGGCAGGCGGTCTGCCACTGCAGTTTCCCAACGACGTGACGGATCAGGACAAGATGGTTGCCTATTATCGTAAATGGCATCCCACCTTTGCGCCCGGTACGTATCGGCAATATTCCAATCCCAGCATCGGCCTTTTCGGTTACCTGGCAGCTCAGGCCATCGGAGAGCCGTTCGATAAGCTGATGCAGGAAAAAATACTTCCTGGTCTTGGCCTCCGTCACACCTATGTCCGCGTTCCACCGGCTGAGATGGCCAATTATGCCTATGGCTATTCCAAGCAGGGCAAGCCGATCCGCGTCAACGGCGGCGTTTTCGATACGCAGGCCTATGGCATCAAGACTACCAGCTCCGATATGCTTGCCTTTCTTGAAGCGAATATGGGCGAAGCAAAGCTCGACGATATGCTTCAGCAGGCAATCGACGCGACGCATGTCGGCTATTACCGCGTCGACAACACGACGCAGGCGCTCGGTTGGGAGATCTATGCCTATCCAACGACGCTTGCCCGACTGCTTGCGGGCAACTCGTCCGAGATGGCGTTTGAGCCCCACAAGGTCACCCGGCTCGACCCGCCTCAGCAGCCGCGCAAGGATGTCCTGCTCAACAAGACGGGCTCAACGAACGGTTTTGGCGCATACGCGGCCTTCATACCGGCTAGACAGGTCGGCATCGTTTTGCTTGCAAACCGGAATTTTCCGATCCCCGCGCGCGTCGCGGCAGCCTACAAAATCCTGACAGCCGTCGAGGACATGCAGGGATCCAATGCGGTCCAGTAAAGAGCTGTTATGAGGATTTAATTGCTTCAACAAACGGCCGGCCTTGCGAAGTATCGAGGCCGGCCACCGTCATTTATCGATTGCCGGAAGACCGTCGCGCGGCAACATCAGCTTGGGAGGCTTCCGTTCCGTTGAAGAATTCCTGCAGAAGGCGGGTAATGCACTCTGGTGATGTACCCTTTGCATATTCTTCCTGCATCCGGTGTCTGACCAATATTTCTAAGACTGACATGTCTTTCACCTCATATATCCGGCGCAAGGAAACTGTCGCTCTCAATGGCGCGGGAGGCAAGTTACAGTTTTTTCATGATCTTAGCGGCGCGACCGAAGAAGCTCTGACCTTGCCAACATCGCATTTCACCCCAAGCGGGGTTTACCGAAGCGTGATCAATCTGCCACTTGCCAAATCCCGGCTCATCGTAGAATTGAAAGCGGCCAATCGGTCGGTTGTTTGCGCTTCCTTAACTTCCGTGCTTTAGCGGGCCACACCCCGACCATTGGATGATGTCGCCTGCAAGGAATGAATAATGCCCATAAAAAAAAGCTCTGCCTCTGACGTTTTCCAGCGCAAGATTTCAGATTTTTGCGATCTGCGGCTCAAGCCGCTGCTTCAGCCGCGTAGCTTCGAGAATATCAAAGGCTTCATGATCGGCCTTATCGTTTTCCAATCGCGCCCTCCTCTCCGGGCAGGACGTGTGGATTTCCAGGAAATAGCCTCTCTTTGCGGCATGGACGAGGAAATGAGCCCCGAGTTCAAACGGGCCGCTCAGCCCGGCTTCGATGCGATTCTTCGCTGGCTTGGGGCGCCCAAAACCAGCACGGCACGGAAGCCCCCTGTCGCCACGAAGCTCCCTTTAAGAGTTCCCGCCAAGCCTATTTCTGCACGGCCTCTGCGTCGTATGGCTTCCTAAAATGAACTGCGTACCGGCCATGATGGCCGGTACGTCGTTTATCTGCCCCGTCGGCAGAACACAAAACCCCACACAGCTTCGAGTACCGATCCAATCGGCAACGCCTGCAGGCAGGACGCAGCCCCATCTCGTCCGCGACCGGGCTTGTTCCGACGCGACGAGTGGTTGGCGTCCGCCGAATGCTTTGAAGACCGGCGAACCGGGCGTCGACAGCTGGGTAAGATTGGCGAGACTGTGGATGCTTACCAACGTGGATACACCTTCAGGCAGCAATTGACCATCAATTCTATAGAGAAAGGAATGAAGAAGCGACGACCTCTTCAAAAATGAAATGCCTTTTCTCGAAGACCGGCTTTGAATGCGGCATCGTGGCGCCAAATGAAATCGGAGCCCGCCCATGAACGCGCAACTGCACCATATTAACGCCACGCATCCTGAGGCCACCGTGCTGGAGACCGAACAGCAGGCGCTGGCCATCGCGCAGGAGCTGGCCCAGCGTTTTGCCGCCACCGCCTCGGAGCGTGATAGCGAGAGGCTGCTTCCCTTTGCCGAGATGGATGCGCTGGCACAATCCGGGCTCTTGGCAATTACGGTTCCCGAGGAGTATGGCGGCCTGGATGTCTCCAATGCCACCCTGGCGGAGATCACGGCGACGCTCGCCCAGGCCGACGGTTCGATCGGACAGATCCCACAGAACCACTTCTACATTCTTGAAGCCTTGCGCGTCGATGGTTCGGAAGATCAGAAGCGCTATTTCTTCGCGCGCGCATTGGCCGGCGATCGCTTCGGCAACGCTCTTTCCGAGCGCGGCACGAAGACAGTCGGGCATTATGATACGCGTATCACCCGCGATGGTCCGGGCTATCGCATCAATGGCCGCAAGTTCTATTCGACTGGCGTCCTCTTTGCGGATTGGGTCACCGTCTTTGCGCTTGACGAAGTCGACAAGCTGGTCATGGCCTTCGTCCCGAAGGGAACGGAAGGCATCGAAATCATTGACGATTGGGATGGCTTCGGGCAGCGCACGACCGGCAGCGGCACCACGGTCCTCAACAATGTCTATGTGAATGCCGACCATGTCGTTCTTCACCACAAAGGCTTCGAACGGCCGACGACGATTGGCTCCGTCGGCCAGATCATTCATGCCGGCGTCGATCTCGGCATCGCTCGGGCAGCCTTTGCGGAAACGCTTGATTTCGTGAAGACCCGATCGCGCCCCTGGATGGATAGCAGTGTAGAGCGGGCGAGCGACGATCCGCTGACAATCGCCAAGGTTGGGCAGATCGCAGTCCGGCTGGAGGCTGCGGCAGCGACCGTCGAGCGCGCCGGCCGCAAGGTCGATGCCGCCCAGGTCGAGACAACAGAAAAGAGGGTGGTCGAGGCGACGCTCGCAGTAGCGGCCGCAAAGGTGCTGACAACGGAAATTGCCATCGAAGCGAGCAACACCTTGTTTGAGCTCGCCGGCACGGCCTCGGTCAAGCTCGATCTCAATCTCGATCGCCACTGGCGCAATGCCCGCACGCATACGCTCCACGATCCGGTTCGCTGGAAATATCACGTCGTCGGCAATTATCACCTCAACGACGTCATCCCGCCGAAAAACGGCGCGCTTTAACGGATAGACGAAAGCCCCGTCGCCGGCGACGAGGCTTTCACATAATCAAAGGCACAGATCCACAGCGCCACGCTGAAGCCAATTAGTGCCGATCCATATTGGTTTCCATGGGCTGACCGGCTGACATCGCGAGACTTTCCAGACCGGTTGCAACGACCGATACCCTGAATACACCGTCGAGGGTCTTGTCGAAGATGGCACCGACGACGATATCGGCATCCGCAAAGACTTCGTCGCGGATGCGGCTGGCGGCCTCATCGACCTCGAACAGCGTCATGTCCGTTCCGCCGGAAATGGAGATCAGCACGCCGCGCGCGCCCTTCATGCTCATGTCGTCCAGAAGCGGATTGGAGACTGCGGCATCTGCCGCTTTCAACGCGCGGCCCGGTCCTGAAGCTTCGCCCGTTCCCATCATCGCACGTCCCATTCCCCGCATCACGGATTTGACATCGGCGAAGTCGAGATTGATGAGACCTTCCTTGATGATCAGGTCCGTGATGCAGCTGACCCCAGCATAAAGGACGCGGTCCGCAGTCACAAAGGCGTTTGCGAAGGTGGTCGTGGCGTCCGCAATGCGAAACAGATTCTGATTGGGAATGACGATAACGGTGTCCGCACTTTCGCGCAGTCGCTCGATGCCCTCGTCAGCCGTGCGCATGCGCCGGTTGCCCTCGAACGTGAAGGGCTTGGTGACGACGCCGACCGTGAGGATGCCTGCCTGCCGCGCGACCTGAGCGATGATAGGCGCGGCGCCCGTACCGGTGCCGCCGCCCATTCCGGCCGTCACGAAGCACATGTGCGTGCCCTGGAGATGATCCATGATCTCATCGATGGATTCCTCGGCGGCGGCACGTCCGATTTCCGGCAGGGAGCCTGCACCGAGGCCCTCCGTCACCTGTGCGCCAAGTTGAATGCGCCTGGTCGCTTTGGACGTCGCAAGCGCCTGCGCATCTGTATTTGCCGCGATGAATTCAACGCCCTGAAGTTGTTGCGCGATCATATTGTTGATCGCGTTGCCGCCGCCACCGCCGACACCGACGACAGAAATCTTCGGTATCACCCCGGAAAGTGGTGCGCGCGTGTCAGCCATGAAGGACTCCATTGGATCGATTTCATTCTCAATCGAGATCGCCTGCCCTTCTGGAGGTTGAAAACGATTCGTGAGCGAAGAGATCCTAATGAGGAACGTGCGCGGATTGCGGCATGCGCCGGCAACCCTCCACAGAATAATGAGTTGAGCACAGGATTTGTAAGCCGGATGTTGAAACATCAATCATCCAGCATTGGGTAAAGGCCATAATCGGCGAGCCTGCTAGAAGCTGTGGTGTGTTCCAACCCTGGCCCGCACCACACCAGATATAAATGACGCTGACCGATCTTGAGTACAGGTGGAGTCGGCACCAGCGCAGCGCAGATTATGAGCCTATGCCCTTTTTAGACTGCGCCACGCCCTCGCCCTCGTGTCAGCTGTAGAGACTGACTTCGGGAATCCGGTCGTTCAAAACGAATTCGCCAACTTCCTTGGCCTTGTAGAAAACCGGATCGTGCAGGGTGTGCGTCCGCACATTGCGCCAGAAGCGGTCGAAACGATATTTCTCCGCGGTCGAGCGGGCTCCGGTGAGCTCGAAGACGCGCGAGGTGATATCGAGCGAAACATGGGTCGCATGCACCTTCGCCGCATAGGCTTCGGCTGCCGCCTCGCCACGCTCGCGCGCCGTTGCCCTGCTTCCTCCCGCAAGCGCCTCCTGCACCGTTGCCGCAGCGCTGTCGGCCAGCGCAGCGGAAGCCTTCAAGGCCGCAGTGAACTCGCCGACACGCTCGAGAATATAGGGATCGTCCGATGCACGTTCGACGCCGGATGTGACCCACGGTCGAGTCGTGCTGCGGACATAGTCGACCGCCTCTCGCAATGCGCCTTCAGCCGTGCCGAGATAGAAGTTCACGAAAACGAGCTGAATGAGGGGCGTGTTGAAGGTTGCGAGCACCGGGGCTTCGCCGCCGACGGTTGCCGCCCTATCCAGATCCTCTTCATAGACGGGAAAATCGTGGAATTCGACGCTGCCGCTGTCCGACAGTCTCTGGCCGAAATTGTCCCAATCGTCATTGGCCTTGTAACCCGCCCGATTGGTCGGAACGGCAAAACCGACGATCCTGTCATCAAGGGCGGCATTGGCGTTGATGTAATCCGACACGTGAGCGGCTGTGGAGAAGGATTTGCGGCCGTTCAGAACATAGCCATTGCCACGGCGCGTCAATACGAGGCCCGGATCGCGCGGATTGACGGCAGCACCCCAGTAGAGGCTGTTTGCCACCGTCTTGTTGCCGAGCTCCTGCGCACGCGCCTCCTCGAAGGCCCAATAGACATATTGGCTGTTGACGTAGTGATAACCGAGAAGCTGGCCAATGGAGCTTTCGCCGCGCGCAAGGATGCGCACCAACCGCAAGCCATCCACCCAATCGAGGCCGCCGCCGCCAACCTGCGCAGCATGCAAGGCGTTCAGCAAGCCCGCATTCTTTAGCTTGACGATTTCGCCGAGCGGTGGACGACCTTCGCGATCAAGTTCTGGAGCGCGCTTGGAAAGATCGGCGGCAATCTCTTCCGCTCGGGCAAAAAGGTCTTCCCGCGTGGCGTTTCGACTGCCCGCAAAGACGACGTTGGACTGACTCATTATATGAACTCCGGTTCATGGACGTAGTCCGGCGAGATTAAGAAATTCTCGCCAGCAGATCGTGGACAGCTGCTTAGAAAAGCTTCTCCGGTATCCAGCTGGCGGTTACCGCGTCGCTCGTGTTGAAGGCAGGGACTTTCTTGGCCAGTTCCTCGATCGTCCGGACATTGGCGGCGCGCAGCCCTTCCTGCGTCAGCAGCGTCGGCTTGACGGTGATCTGATGCGGAACCTCTTGGCCCGCCACCTGCAAAGCGGCGGCTCGGATGGAAACCGCACCGACGACGGCCGGATTGGTCGCGACCGTCGCAACCCACGGGCTACCCGGTTCGGTTATTTCCTGAATGTCGGCCGTCGATACGTCAGCGGAATAGATCTTCAGCTTGCCCGTGATGCCGAGATCCGTCGCGGCAAGCTTCACGCCGCGCGCGAACTCGTCATAAGGTGCGAAAACGACTGATATGTCGGGATTGGCCGTCAGCGCCGCCTTTGCCTGGTCCGCAGTCGAGGTCGCCGTCGTATCGCTGACATTGCCGAAGCGAGCCTTTTCAACAACCCCTGCATTCTGCTTCTTGAAAGCGTCCCAAACCTCGTTGCGGCGATCGAGCGGCGCAAAACCCGCTACATAGACATAACCTGCCTTGAAGCTGCTGCCGTTGTCCTTGACGGCCTGCTTCAGGGCAAGATCGGCAAGCTCATGATCGCTCTGCTCGACCTGGGGGATCTTGGGATTGTTGAGATTGACGTCGAAGGCAACGACCTTGATGCCCTTGTCGAGCGCCTGCTGAACGACATCGCCGAGAGATTCCGGCAGGCCGTGATCGATAACGATGGCGGAGACACCAAGATTGATTGCCTGGAGGATCTGTTCGCGCTGCGCAGCCGCATCCTGGCGGCCGGGGAAGACGCGCAGATCGATGTCGAGCACCTTTGCCTGAGCTTCCGCCCCGGCCTGATAAGCCTGGAAGAAGTCGCCGGCCGATATGTAGCTGATCAAGGCGATCTTCACGCCGCCCTTATCAAAGGGGGCGGGAGCGCCACTCACACCGCCAGCCAGCGCAGCCTGCGTAAGAAGAAGAGGAGCAACGGCCGTTAAGGCAAGCCGTGTGAGAAATTTCATTGTCGCGATCCTCACGATCAATCGGAAGCGTCGTCTGACGGAATGATGACCCTGCGACGCATGCAATTATTTAGATATAAACTCTATGTTTTTAGTAGATTAAATCATCTGATTTTACCCGCCTTCGGAGATTCTTTGTTCGCGACGGGAAGGCTTGGCGGCAAGGGCTTGCCTAAAAGATCGCGCAATCTCGCGGGCAGTCCACGCGGGTCTATGGCTGAGGGGCGATAGACCGGCATTCGAAAAAGTGACCATAAAGCTAACGATCATTACGCGGGCTGTGGAAACCCGATCTGTACATTAGAAAGGCAGATGACGGAAATTTCCCATGCACCGTCAGTTTTGGAAAAACGTTCCTCCCTTAAATCATTTAAATCTACCTATTTTATATTCTATTGGCATTTATGAGTTGCTGGAGAGGATGCTTTCATGACCAAGGGACAGACGACTGGCCTCGGACGCCGGGATATTCTTAAACTGACGGCGGTTGCCGGAACGGCGCTCGCGGCTTCGAGCATTCTGTCGAAGACCGCCGTTGCTGCCGACGACGCATTGTCGTTGAAAGGCAAGCGGATCGCTATCAGCGCGACGGGAACCGACCACTATTTCGACCTGCAGGCCTACAATGCGCAGATTGACGAGGTGAAACGGCTGGGCGGCACGCCGATCGCCGTCGATGCCGGCCGCAATGACGGCAAGCTTGTCTCGCAGCTTCAGACGCTGATTGCGCAGAAGCCGGACGCCATAGTCCAGATCCTCGGCACGCTGAGCGTCATCGACCCCTGGCTGAAGAAGGCCCGCGACGCCGGCATTCCCGTTTTGACCGTCGATGTCGGCTCGACCAATTCGATTAACAACACCACATCGGACAATTGGGGTATCGGCAAGGACCTGGCGCTGCAGCTCGTCTCCGATATCGGCGGCGAAGGCAATGTCATCGTCTTCAACGGCTTTTATGGCGTGACGCCCTGCGCAATCCGCTACGACCAGCTCGTCAATGTGGTCAAATACTTCCCGAAGGTGAAGATCATTCAACCAGAACTTCGGGATGTCATTCCGAATACGGTTCAGGACGCCTTCACGCAGATCACCGCCATCCTGAACAAATATCCGGAGAAGGGCTCAATCAAGGCGATCTGGTCGGCCTGGGACATTCCCCAGCTCGGCGCCACACAGGCGCTCGCGGCCGCCGGACGTACCGAGATCCGCACCTACGGTGTCGACGGCAGCCCGGAAGTGCTGCAACTCGTTGCGGATCCCAATTCGCCAGCCGGGGCCGATGCAGCCCAGCAGCCGGCAGAGATTGGCCGTACCGCGATCCACAATGTCGCCAAGCTGCTTTCGGGACAGACGCTGCCACGCGAAACCTATGTTCCCGCCCTCTTGGCAAACAAAAGCAATGTCGCCGACGTGATCAAGACGCTCGGCATCGGCTGACGTGCAAACCGGCGATGCGGATTTTCCCGCATCGCCTCTCGAAAGGCGAAGGGCCTCTTTCATGACCGCAGCCGAGCATGTGACCAAAGCAGACAACACGCCGCACATCCTGCGCTTCGACGGCATCGTTAAACGTTTCGGCGGTGCGCAGGCGCTGGCCGGAGCGTCGCTTGCCATCAGGCGCGGCACCGTCCATGGGCTTGTCGGCCAGAACGGAGCGGGCAAATCCACCTTGATCAAGCTACTGGCGGGTCTGCACACCCCGGATGACGGACGGATCGAGATCGAGGGGCAGGTCTATAACCACCTGGCGCCGCATCTGTGCGAAGAGCTCGGCATTCATTTCATCCACCAGGATCGGCTGCTGGTGCCAACCTTCACTGTCGGAGAATCGCTTTTTCTCGGGCGAGAGACCCGCTTCGGCAAGACACCGTTCCTCGACCGCAGCGCTATGCAACGGCGGGCCGCGGAACTCCTTGCCAATTATTTCGGCGTCGATTTGCCGAAGAACGCGCTGATCAGCGAACTGTCGACAGCGGAACGGCAGATCGTCCAGATCACCCGTGCGCTGCTGCATAAGCCGAAGATTCTCGTTTTCGATGAGCCGACCGCAGCGCTGGTGCGCCAGGAAGCTGAGATCCTGTTCCGCCTCATCCGCCGCCTGCGCAGCGAAGGCGTGACCATTATCTACGTCTCGCATTATCTCAATGAAATCGTGGCCTTGTGTGATGATGTTACGGTTCTGCGCAATGGTGTCGATGTCGCTTCTCTGAGGGCAAGCGAAATCTCGGCAGGCAAGATTGCCAACCTGATGGTCGAACGCGATATCGCCGACATGTTTCCCAAGCGGCAGGTCGAACTAGGGAATGAGATACTCAGAGCCAGGAATCTCTCGGCAACAGACCGCTTTCACGATGTCAACTTCTCACTGCATCGCGGCGAGATCCTCGGCATTACGGGCCTGCTTGGCTCGGGGGCAAAGGATCTGGTTCGCACCCTCTTCGGGTTGCAGGCGGCAACAGGTGGGACGATCGATGTCGATGCGCGTGGCCTGAAGCTGCGCACCCCGGTCGAAGCCGTCGATCATCAGATCGCCTTGGTGCCGGAGGATAGGCGCGGCCACGGCGTAGGCCTGGAGCTCAGCGTCCGTGAAAACATTACGCTGTCGAGCCTTCGCCGGTATACGCGTTTCGGCTTTCTCAACCGCAAGCGGGAAAGCGACGACACCGACGAGCTGATCAAGCGGCTGCAGATCAAGACGGCTGGGCGCGAGGCACTGGTGCGGACACTCTCAGGCGGCAACCAACAGAAGGTGGCGATTGCCAAATGGCTGAGTCGCCGGTCGGAAATCTACCTGCTCGACGAGCCGACCGTTGGCGTCGATATTGGCTCTAAGGTCGAAATCTATTCACTGATCGGCGAGCTTGCCGCCCGCGGTGCCGGCGTAATCGTGCTGTCTTCGGATCTCCAGGAGCTTGTCGGCATCACCGATAGGATCCTTGTGCTGTTTCGCGGTCGCGTGACGCACGAACTGATCTCCTCCGAGACGACAACGGACGAAGTTCTGTCGGCATCGACCGGTGCCTTGGAAGGATTGCGCCATGTCGGCTGACGTTCAATTTGCCTCCCTAGCTGAAACTTCGACGACAAAGGCGTCGCCGGCCAGCGGCAAGCTTGCCGCTGCCGCCTTGCGGTTCGGTTCGCTGCTTGCCTTTGCAGCCATTCTTGTGATTTTCGCGGCCACGGCGCCCTATTTTCTGACGGTCGGCAATATCGGCAACGTGCTCGGACAATCGGCCATTTCGGGTGTTCTTGCCATCGGCCTCACGATCGTCCTGATCGCCGGCGGTTCCAATGTCGTCACCGGCGGCATCGACCTCTCGCTAGCCGCCAATATGGGGCTCAGCGCCGCAGTCTACGCAACCCTCATCCAGCTCGGCTTCAGCGATGTGGTCGCCGCGGCGGCTGCACTGGCCACCGGGCTGGCGATCGGCATCCTCAACGCGCTGGCGATCGTTTTTGCGGGCATTGTGCCGTTGCTCGCGACGCTTGCCGTGATGAATGTGGTCGCGGGGCTGGAGCTGGTCCTGACGCAGAATACCGTGCTTCCGGCCTCGACTGACCTTCTCACCGCACTTTCATCGTCGGACGGGTTCGGCATTCCGATCCTCGCCTATGTGCTGATCGGCTTTACCATTATCGCCACGGCGATTGTGCAATTCACCCCGCTTGGCCTCAGGCTTTATGCCATCGGCGAGTTTCCCGAGGCCGCACGCGCCGCCGGCCTGCCGTTGAAGAGCCTGATTGCGGGGGCGTTCGTAGCCAGCGGGTTCTGCGGCGGCATCGCTGGCATCCTCTCCGTCGCCTATCTCAGCGGTAGCACCACCGGCTCCGGCGAGATGCTGCTTCCCGTCGTCGTCACCGCATTGCTCGGCTCGGTGTTTTCCCGCCGGCTCGTGCCGACCATCGGCGGCACGCTGATCTCGACGCTTTTTGTCGGCTTTCTCATCAATGGCTTCCAGTTGCTCAATCTGCCGAGCACGCTGGTCAGCGGCGTTCAAGGTCTTCTGATCCTCATCGTGGTTTCGGCCACCACACTGCTTCGCAAACGGGAGATCTGAACCGTGATCGCTGCCATTGCCCTGACACGGTCATTCGCTGGCCTTGCCCGCTATGGGCTCATCGTCGCCCTCGTGCTCGTCTTCTCGCTGTTTTCGACCGTGGCGCCGACATTTCTCAGTGTCGGTAATCTGCAGAGCATTCTCGTCAACAACTTCACCCTGCTTGCCATTGTCTCGATCGCCATGACTTTTGCCGTTGCAGCCGGCGGCATCGATCTCTCGGTCGGGACGGCCGTCGATTTCGCGAGCTTTGCCTTCGTCTCCGGCATATTGGCTGGTCTACCGGTGCCGCTGGCCGCCCTAGCGGGCCTTGGCGCGGGCGCATTGGTCGGCGCCTTCAATGCCATCCTGATTTCGGCAATCGGCGTATCGCCATTCCTCGCAACCCTCGGAACGCTGTTCATTGGACGCAGCATCCAGCAATTGCTCACGGATGGCGGAAATCCGGTCTATTTACCCCCATCGGGTGTTCCCGCAGCGTTCCGCTTTACCGGGCATGGCACACTTGCGGGTCTTCCGGTGCCGCTTCTGATCGCAGCCGTCATCATCACGGCAGCAGCACTGCTATTTGCCCGCATGCGCTTCGGTCGCGTCGTGCTTGCCGTCGGCATCCAGCCGCGCACCGTTCGTTATTCGGGGATCAATTTGGCAAAGCATGTCGCCGTGACCTTCATTCTCGCCAGCACGATTGCCGCTTTTGCCGGCCTGATCCTGACAGCGACCGTGACGGTTTATATCCCCTCTTCCGGCAACGGCTTCATGCTGAACGCCATTGGGGCCACTTTCATCGGCACGACCTTTTCGTCGCTGGGGCGGCCGAACATCGCCGGCACGGTGCTTGGCGTTCTGCTCTTGAGCATCGTCGCCAACGGCCTGCTGCTGACGGGCCTGAACTTCTACTGGCAGCAGGTCGGCACAGGCCTGCTGATCTTCGCCGTGCTCGCCTTCAGCTTCGTCAACAAGAAAGCGGTTGGCGCCTGAGCGCCGACCGAACGATACAATCGCAGGAATAGCAAGATGACACGCGAAATCAGGCTCAATGCCTTTGACATGAACTGCGTCGGACACCAGTCACCAGGCCTCTGGCGCCATCCTCGCGACAAATCCTGGACCTACAAGCATCTCGATTATTGGGTCCATCTGGCGAAAACGCTGGAGCGTGGCAAATTCGATGGCTTGTTCATCGCCGATGTGCTCGGGGTCTATGACGTATTGAACGGCAACGTCGATGCGGCCTTGCGCCATTCGGCGCAGGTGCCGGTCAACGATCCGCTGCAGCTCATCCCGACCATGGCCTATGAGACGGAGCATCTCGGTTTCGGCCTGACGGCTTCCCTCTCCTTCGAGCATCCCTACACATTCGCGCGGCGCATCTCGACGCTCGATCATCTGACGAAAGGGCGCGTCGGCTGGAATATCGTCACCTCCTATTTGAACAGCGGTGCCCTTAACATCGGCCAGTCGGCCCAAACGCAGCATGACGATCGCTATGCGCTGGCCGAGGAATATCTCGAAGTCTGCTACAAGCTGTGGGAGGGTAGCTGGGAAGACGACGCAGTCATTCGCAACCGCGAGAGCGGCATCTTTACGAGACCGGAAAAAGTCCACCCGATCCGCCATTCCGGCAAGCATTTCAGCGTGCCCGGCATTCATCTCAGCGAGCCGTCGCCGCAGCGTACCCCAGTGCTTTACCAGGCGGGCGCCTCCAGCCGCGGCAAGGATTTCGCCGGTGCACATGCCGAATGCATTTTCGTCGCGGCACCTTCGAAGGCAGTCCTGAAGCGCTATGTCGCCAATGTTCGCGAGGCAGCCGAGCGCATCGGGCGCAATCCCCGCGAAATCCTTTCCTTCAATCTACAGACGGTGATCCTGGGCGAGACCGATGCCGAGGCGCAGCGCAAGTTCAACGAATACCGTCAATATGTTTCGCTCGAAGGGGCGCAGGCGCTGATCTCCGGTTGGACCGGCATCGATTTTGGCCAATTCTCGCCTGACGAGGTGCTGCGCCATCGCTATACCAATGCAGTGCAATCGGCCGTCGAGACCTTCACCACCATCGATCCGGACAAGGAATGGACGGTGCGCGAAATGGCCGATTGGGTCGGCATTGGCGGCTTCGGCCCGGTCTTTGTCGGCTCGCCACAGACGGTTGCCGACCTGATGCAGGAATGGATCGAGGATACCGACGTCGACGGCTTCAATCTCGCCTATGCCGTCACCCCCGAAAGCTTCGAGGATACCGTCGATCTTCTGGTGCCGGAACTGCAGAAGCGCGGCGTCTACAAGACCGAGTATCGCACAGGCACCTTGCGCGAGAAGCTTGGCGGCAGCGGACCCCGGCTTGCAGCCCCGCATCCAGCGACCGGCTATCGCAATCTTGGCGAAGCCAACGCTCTTCCCAGACGCGTCGGATAGGCTTTAGACAAAGGTGCGCGCCTTTGGCTGAGACGGGACAATTCCCGTCTTAGCCGCCCCATGTCTGTTCGAGGACTCGAAGCCAGTTTTGATGCGCGATCTTGGCAAGCGAGGGAGCGTCAAACCCATGCGCGCGCAAGGCGTCGATCAGCTTCGGCAAGCCACTCGCATCACCGAGCGCTGCCGGAATGGTCGTACCATCGAAATCGGAACCCAGCGCGACATGCTCGATGCCGATGCGCTCTGCAATGTAAGCAACGTGGCGAACGAGGACTTCGAGAGGCGTATCGGTGTTCCTGACGCCATCGTCACGCAGGAACAACACGCCGAAATTTATACCGACCAAACCGCCGGTATCGCGGATGGCGTCAAGCTGCTTGTCGGTCAGATTGCGGCTGTGCGGGCTGATGGCATGCGCGTTGGAATGCGAGGCAACCAGCGGCGCATTCGACAATTTGGCGATATCCCAGAACCCCTGCTCGTTCATGTGCGAGAGGTCGATCATGATCCTGAGCTCGTTGCAGGCGCGGATCAGATCTTTGCCGGCGTCGGTGAGCCCGGGGCCAATATCCGGCGTCGAAGGAAACCGGAAAGGCACACCATAGGCAAAGACATTGGGGCGGCTCCAGACAGGTCCAAGCGTGCGCAAACCGGCGTGATGCAGGACGTATAGGGCATCGAGATCGGCCGCGACCGCCTCCGCGCCCTCGATATGGAAAACGGCGGCGAACTGGCCTTCGGCAATCGACCGCCTGATATCGGCGGCCGAACGGCAAACCTTTACGGCTCCTTGCGACCGGGCCTCGATCGCAAGCAAAAGCCGCGCCATGGCCAGGGTTTCGTTCAGCGCGTCCGGCTGGGCGGGCGTCACAAAATCCGCATTTCCAGGCTTCGGCTGATCCGGCGAAGGGATGAAGATGGCGCAGAGCCCGCCGGCAAGACCGCCACGACGCGCGCGAGGCAGGTCGATATGTCCGGCAGCTTCGCCGTTCAGGAAAGCATCGATCGAATTCAAGCCGCCGCGACGCAGCCGGAGCAACACGTCGTTATGGCCATCGAATACGGGAATTATTGAGGATTCGGTCATGTCTCATTCCAAACACCGCAGTTGCTATCTGCCTAGGCAAGCTTGGCGGAATGGGCAACTGCAAATTATTCATAGCTCTGCAAAAAACGAATTGGCCGCTCGCAAGACACCTGGCTAAAAACTCCTGCGAAAGTAAGATGGGGTGGAAGCCATGTCAGGTCGAGTGCAATAAAAACGGATAGTGTTGCCTTGAGCGTTGCAGAGGGCACGCATTGAGCGATTTGCGCTTTCGTTTCAAGCTCCTGGAATGGAGACGCCGACCCTCTGTCGCGTCTGCCAGCAAACGCATTTGCACAGATCGATGCGAACTGATGTCATGTATTGGGACAAGTGAAACGGGAATATTGATTTGCCAACCCGCAAGACTTGCCTTTTCGAAAATGCGCAGCAAATGAAAACCGTATTGAGGTGAAAAAACCCGGGATAAGGCCAGGACCGCCGCGTATCGGCTCGCTGAAAAGAGCAATTCATAGCAAGTTTCGGGCTTATCCGATGGAAGCAGGCAGCAGGAACCTGTCGGTATGGCGGATGGAGAGTTGACAGCGATGCTTATCTTTCGCCCGACGGCATTCGGAGAGACTTGATTGTCTGATTTGCGACGCGAAGACCGATCCCAATCCGCGTCAGACGAGGCGCAGGACGAGTCATGGCGTGGCGATAGGAAATCCATGCAGTCCGAACGGCGGCGCTTTCCGCGGCCGGAGAAGGCAGCGACGGAGGGCGCCCTGCCGCCGCCAGCCTTGCAACCGTTGAAATTTTCGACACGTGGTATGGAGCCAGGCGATCAATTTGCCGCTTGGCAGACCTATGTCGCTCCCTTGGCCGACGTACGGCTGCCGGATAATGCCTCTCCGGAAGCCGGCTTTCCGGCGGACCATACAGCATGGAATCTGGGCGGCATGCTTGTCGTTCAGCAGGATGCGCCGCCTCACAGTTACATGCGCTCGCAGGCGAAAGTGAAAGCCAATCACGTCGATCACTGGCACATTTCCGTATTGTCCAGCGGCCGGACGTGGACGGAAGTCGATGGCCATGTTCTGGATGGCGAGCCGGGCAAGGTGGAATTGCGTTCGCTAGGACACCCTTTTCGAGGGCGCTCGACCGAGGCGAAGGTCCTCTCGCTCTTTCTGCCGAGGGCGTTGTTGCTCGACGTTCCCACACCGGTAGAAATCGAGAACAATATTGCCCTCTCGGGCGTCTTCACCAACATGCTGATCGAATTTCTCGATAGCGTCGAACACAATCTCGCGCGTCTTGCAGCCACTGATCTACCCCATGTCGTACAGACGGTGCGCAACATGATCGTGGCTGCCATTTCGACCTCAGCGGCTCAATCGACCGGCACAGAACAGCATAGCGCCCTCGCCCTGACGGAACGGGTGCGGCGGTTCGTCGAAGCCAACCTGATCTCGGGCGATTTGACCGCCGAACGCATATGCCGCGAGCTTGGCGTATCCCGCACCAGGCTCTATCAGATATTTGAACAATATGGCGGCGTGCATCACTATATTCAGCGCCGCCGTCTCCTGTCGGCGCATGCGGCTCTCAGCGATCCCGCCAATCGCGAGCAGATCGTCGACATCGCCTTTGCCGTAGGTTTCTCCTCGGCGGCGCATTTCAGCCGGGCATTCGGCAAGGAATTCGGCTATAGCCCTCGCGAAGCCAGAAACCTTACCATCCCACGCTATGTCGGACAGATCATCTCACCGGCGCCGTCCGGCAACAGCCACTCTTTCGACGAATGGCTGAAAACCCTGGGCTATTATCATTAGACAATTCTGCACAGCGGGCTTCAAAATCTCCTGAATGAAACGCAGTCGAATGACTCCGATGCGCGGCGTCTCGTCGCGCCCATCCATGCACAAGCGGAAACACCGCACTTCAGCAATCGCGAAAATGGACGCTGCTGCAAGTTTCGGGATGCATGGCTAACGACACCCGATAGGTAAACCATTAAAAACGAAAGGGAATACTAGCTCAGACACCAAAGCCCCAATGTTTGGTGAATGTACCCTGCGTCCATCGGGGCAAGCCTTAGGGAAAACAGCAATGGTATCTACTCGCCAAACAATAGAGATCAGCAAGCCCCAGCATCCCGTCACTGATTCATACCGCGCGGTCGAGCGCGAAGAGGTCCTTGAACTGGCCTTTCGCGATTTCGTCCAAACGGTGGTCGCCGCCGGCTGGAATGAGCCTGAGGTCGCTTTGACCTTGGCCGATATTGCCGACGACTACGTGATGGCTCTCGCCGGTAGAGTTGCGGAGAAATAGTGTTGCGGCCTCCGTCCGCGCTCCGCAGGGGTGAGCACGAACGGTAAGAAGCAACTCTTCAGCATGCCGCCGGCGGCACCGTTCCATAAGAAGCGGGTCATCGGCGGCATGATTTTTTATTCGGCGAACGGCAGGCGCAGCTCCTTTATGCCAATCGCCATCCATCCAGGATTTGACGAAAGCGCTACGATGAAGGTCAGGCAGCATCTTTGGTTTCGCTGGGATATGGAAAGAGCGATAGAGCTCTATACGGCGCTTATCCCTGGTTCGTCCGCCGGATGGATCTCGAACATATTGACCGATCAACCGAATGGACCGGCCGGCAGCGTAAAATTCGCGGGCTTCAAACTCGGAAACCGTTCCTACATGGGATTCGAGGCTGGGCCATTCGACTACCTGGAGCATAATTCTTCGGTCACCGTCGAGTGCGCGACGGAAGACGAGGCAAGCCGTTTGCGTTATGCGCTGGGGAAGGGTTGCCCGGATGATCGCGGCGGAGTGACAGATCCCTGGGGCATATATTGGCAATTCCAGGTCAAGTCACCAGCTGCCGATGTTGGAACATCAGCCAAAGCTCAACCGGAACATGACGGCGATATCATTGCCGCAAAACCACGTGCCGCCGCCTGACGCCCGAGTGAAGCAAGATCATCGGAAAAATGATCGCCGCTGGCGGCATATGCGCCAACTTCAGCCAGTCGAAAGCATGCCGCGAAGCAAGCGGAGGCCGATCCAAACTCGGCTCCGCTCACATGCTGACTTGAGCGTCAGTCGATAACCGGGCAGCCGCGCCGATTGGCGAAGACCATGCGGTCGGGGCCGCCGTCATTCCAGCCGCGGACGACAATTCGGCGCCCGTTGCTATCAACCGAATCGATGCGGCGGAAGCCTTCCGCGCGCGCAGCGCGCATCAGGTCACGTCTGTCACAGCCCCGATCGCGGTCCCAACCTCTGTCGCGATCCCAACCACGATCGCGCGGCGGCCCTCTCCAGTCGCGACCTTGATCGCGCTGCCAGGGCGGCGGTGCATAACCGTCGTCGCCGCCGTAATACTGAGCCGATGCCGCAGAGGTCATCAGCTGCAACGCAGCCAATCCGACCACGGCGACACGCGAGATCCGTACCAAACCTTCAAGCATTTTCCTTACCCCCAATTTCCTGTCTTGCGGATAAAAATAGAGATACGCCGATTCGCATGAACTCTGCCTGAACACAGCCAGAACCAAATCGCGCGCCCTGTCACAGGGTCGCGCGAGCTTCGGATCGGCGTCGATCCGGCGTTCGGCTGGACAACATCTATTGTGACTTGGAACCTTTGGATGCGAAAGAGGATGATGTGCCATCGCGGCGTGGACGCGAAGCCACTTGCGAAAGCTGCGCATCCCCATGCCAGTCGGTGATTGCCGAATGAACGGATTGGGAAAGAAGCATCGCCCCTGCCAGGCAATAGAGCAACACAATGATGGCCGTTTCGACGATCAGCGGCAGGAAGGCAAAACGAGCGCTGGGGTTGTCATCCTCTTCGGGGAGCAGATCCGGCAATCCAAGCATCATCGCCGTCAGCGGCGAAGCCAGGACCGCGAGGAAAGCGGCGCTATGAATCCACAGGCGCAAACGAGGCAATTTTCCCGCCATCCAAAAGGCTAGAAGCGGAGCGCCGATATTGCATAACAAGCCAAGCGAAACGGCGAACTCTATCGGCAGGATCGAATCGTCATGCATGAATTGCCAACCCTTCAATGCGGCACAGATTAGTGCCGCGCATCCGAAATGACAACTTTCTCTTGCGCTGCTCCTGTCCCTGCATTCTCCAAAAGACGATGCCGTCTTGGCCTAAACCTTAACCGTCAATTCCCACGATCGTCGGCTTGAACACTATTGTTTTCCGCATCGGTTCCCGGCCTATCCCGACTGCTTGGCGCACCAATTGCGCCGCAGCCTCACCGATAGCGCGCCGGGGCGAGCGCGAGGTTGCGATCGGCGCGGGCAAGGAATTGACCAGATCCAGCCCGTTGAAGCCGGCAATCAGCATTTTATCAGGAACCGCAACCCCCAGTTCCATGCAGGCAAACAAGCCGCCGCTCGCCATATCGTCATTGGAATAATAGATGCAATCGAGGTCTGGTACCGCCGCAAGCAACGATGTCGTGAGCTGCTTTCCGAGCGCGATCGAGGAAAAGACGTCATCGGTCCGCTGCCCGGCAAACCCAAGGCCATGCGCATGCAGGACGCGCTCGAAGCCGGCCTTTCGCTTGCGCGCGCGCAGATCTCGAGCCAGGGCACTGCCGACATAACCGAACCGTCTTCGCCCGGCCGCAATCAACGCTTCGGCCATATTCTCTCCCGCCGCACCATGAGACAATCCGACATTGAAATCGATCGGCGTGCCGTCGAGATCCATGAGCTGGATGACCGGAATATTGGCGTGGCGGAGCAACTCCACCGTCTCCTCCGGTTGATCGAGCCCGGTGACGATGATGGCGCAAGGCTGCCAGGAGAGCATGTCGCGGATGATCTCGCGCTCCTTTGCCATGTCATAGTCGGATATGCCGAACACGGCTTGCATGCCGGAACCATCGAGCCCGGCGGAAATACCGGCAAGTACCTCTGGAAAGACGATGTTCGACATGCTGGGAACGACGACAGCGACTAGGTTTGTGCGTTGCGAGGACAAGGAGAGCGCCAGCCTGTTGCCGACGTAATTCATCCGCGTTGCCGCTTCGATCACCCTGTCACGCGTTTCGCTGGAGACGTCGGCTACGCCACGCAAGGCGCGCGATGCCGTCATCTTGCTGACGCCCGCCTCGATCGCGACTTCCTCCAGAGTGGGTTTGCGCATCCCCAAGCAACCCTCGATGACCCATAGCGGCTGGCACGATGCCGCTCTTCTTCATAGAATGTTTCCGCGAAAAGGCAAACATCAGCCTATTGACAATTCCGGGGAAAATAAAGCTATGTTACCGATACCGGTATCGGTAACATAGTTGAAAATAGCAGAGGTAGCACCGTGCAGAACACGAAGAAGGCAGCCATTATCGGCCTGGGGTCCATGGGCTGGGGCGCTGCTCTTTCCCTTCTGAAAGCGGGCTTTGCCGTGCGCGGCTGCGATGTTCGCAGCGAGGTCCTCGCCCGTTTTGCAGAGAACGGCGGTACGCCCTGCACGACGCCGGCGTCAGCGGCAGAAGATGCCGACGTGATCCTCGTCTATGTCGTCAACAGCAAGCAGGTCGAAGACGTGCTTTTCGGCCAGGACGGCGCGCTGAAGACCGCACGGCCCTCGACCGTGTTCCTGCTCTGCACCACCATGGCCCCGAGCGCCACGATCGCCATTGCCGAAAGACTGGAGGCAGCTGGCATGCTCGTCATCGACGCTCCCGTCTCCGGCGGCCATGTCCGTGCGCTTTCGGGTGAGATTACCGTCATGGCATCCGGCATGCCCGAGGTTTTCGATAAGGCATCCGCAGTGCTCGAAGCTATCTCCGCCAAGGTATTCCGCCTCGGGGATCGCCCCGGCGCCGGCTCGCAAGTCAAGATGATCAACCAGTTGCTGGCCGGCGTGCATATTGCCGCAACGGCCGAGGCGATGACGCTCTCCGCCAAGGCAGGCATCGATCTGAAGACGCTCTATGACGTGATCTGCGTATCCGCCGGCTCCTCCTGGATGTTCGAAAACCGCGGCGAACACATCGTATCGGGCGATTATACGCCGCGCTCGGCAGTCAACATCTTCGTCAAGGATCTCGGCATCGTGACATCGGAGGCCGACAAAGCCGGTGCCATTACGCCGCTTGCTGCTACGGCGCTCAACCTCTTCGTAGAAGCATCGGAGGCGGGCCTGGGCCTGGAGGATGACGCCGCGGTTGCGAAGATTCTGGCCGCCAGGAGCGGCGCCAGCCTGCCGGGCGTTAAGGGGTAGGCCATGACACTCCTGCTTGGCTGTATCGCCGATGACTTTACCGGAGCGACCGATCTTGCCGCGCTGCTGGCGCGCAGCGGACTGCCCGTTTCGCTGCGGATCGGCATTCCGCAAGACAGACGCTACCCGAACGAGACGGCGGCTTTTGAAGTCATCGCCCTCAAATGCCGGACATCGCCGGTCGAGGCGGCCGTGGAGCAGGCCCGGCAAGCACTGAATTGGCTCAAGGAAGCGGGAGCGAGTCGCTTCTTCTGGAAATATTGCTCGACATTCGACAGCACGGCCGAAGGCAATATCGGTCCGGTCGCGGATATGCTGATGGCGGAGACCGGCGCGACCCAGGCGATCTATTGCCCAGCCTTTCCGGAAAATGGGCGTAGCATCTTCATGGGTCATCTTTTCGTCGGCGAACAGCTTCTGTCGGAGAGTCCGATGAAGGACCATCCGCTGACGCCGATGCGCGATTCAAGCCTTGTACGGCTTCTGATGCCGCAGGTGAATGGCGCTGTCGGCCTTGCCAACCATAATATTGTCTCGAAGGGAGCGGAATCGCTGAGAGCAAAGTTGGCACAACTCGGCAACGACGGCATTCGGCATGTAATCGTCGATGCTGTATCCGACGACGATCTTCGAACGATCGCAGCAGCATCTTTCGACATGCCGCTGGTGACAGGCGGCAGCGCGATTGCCGGCCAGCTTCCGCAATTCTACATGGAGGAAGGTCTCGTCAGCCTTTCCGAACATCGACAGGCACTGCCAAAGATCACCGGCGGTTCGATCGTGCTCTCCGGTAGCTGTTCTGCCATGACGCGGAAGCAGGTTGCCAATTACGCCGGCAAGGTCGCCAGCCTGCGGCTCGATCCGATCGCGCTTGCAGAGGAAGGCCCCGGTACCGCGCTGGAATGGCTGCGCCAGCAATCCCCCGACGCGCCGAAACTCATTTACGCCACCGCCGAGCCTAATGAAGTGCGGCAGGCGCAAGAACGTTTGGGGCGGGACAAGGCAGGCAAAGTGGTCGAGGACGCTCTTTCCGTGATCGCCCGCACGGCCTTCGATTGCGGCACGCGCCGCTTCGTCGTTGCAGGCGGCGAGACGTCCGGTGCAATCACGCAGGCGCTCGGCGCGGCGCATCTGACTCTCGGGCCGGAAATCGCACCCGGCGTGCCTTGGACTTTCACGACCCTTGGAGGTGAAACAGTCGCTCTAGCTCTAAAATCTGGCAATTTCGGCAAAGAAACCTTCTTTGCGGACGCTTTCGACCGATTGGAGACGGCATGAGCGAAGAAGCGAACTTGCGCGAACAGATATGCATGATGGCGAAGTCGCTCTACGACCGCGGGCTGACCGCCGGCTCTTCGGGCAATATTTCGGCACGCCTCAGCGACGGCAGGCTTTTGGTGACGCCGACGGGCAGTTCCTTCGGGCGCCTCGATCCGGCACGCCTCTCGCTATTCGACGACAAAGGGCGTCTGATCGGCGGCGACAAGCCGACCAAGGAAATGCCGCTGCATGCCGCCTTCTATGAGACACGGCCGAAGAAGACGGGCGCCGTGGTCCATCTTCATTCCAGCCATTCGGTGGCCCTCTCGATCCTTCCCGGCGTCGATGCCGACAACATGCTGCCGCCGTTGACGGCCTATTCGATCATGAAGCTCGGCAAAGTAAAACTCCTGCCCTATTTCATGCCGGGCGACCCGGCGATGGGCGATGCCATTCGCGGACTGGCCGGCAAGCGCAGCGCCGTCATGCTGGCGGCACATGGACCTGTCGTTTCTGCGAAAGATCTGGAAGCGGCTGTCTATGCGATTGAAGAACTGGAAGAGACGGCAAAGCTTGCCATCTTGACGCGCGGGGCCAATCCTTCGCTGTTGACGGAGGCACAGATCGCCGATCTCATCCGCACCTATGATGTGGAATGGGACTGACCATGACGCGCTTTTCGGCCAATCTGGGTTTCCTATGGCAGGAGCTTTCCCTTCCCGACGCTATCCGCGCCGCCAAGCGCGCCGGCTTCGATGCGGTGGAATGCCATTACCCCTACGACACGCCCGCTGAAGCCGTGCGTCAGGCATTGGAGGAGACTGGTCTTTCCATGCTCGGCCTCAACACCGCCCGCGGCAATATCGCGGCCGGTGACAATGGACTTGCCGCCGTTCCGGGCCGCGAGGATGAAGCCCGTCGTCTCATCGATCAGGCGATCGATTATGCAGCCGCCATCGGCGCGCGAAACGTGCATGTGATGGCGGGCAAGGCCGCCGGCGACGAGGCACGGGGCGCTTTCATCGCCAATCTGCGTTATGCCTGCGAACGCGCTGACAAGACGGGGACGACGATCCTGATCGAGCCGCTCAACTATCGCGATGCGCCAGGCTACTTCCTGCAGACTGCCGATCAGGCACTCGATATCATAGCCGCGATCGATGCCGCCAACCTCAAGCTGATGTTCGACTGCTATCACCTCCAGATCATGCAGGGCGACCTGACCCGCAGGCTGCAGGATCATATGGCGGCAATCGGCCACATCCAAATCGCCGCTGTTCCGGATAGACGGGAACCGGACCACGGGGAGATCGACTACCGTCATATTCTGCAGTTCCTGGAGAAGCTTGGCTATGACAGGCCGATCGGCGCGGAATATCGGCCGGTAACCACGACGGAGGCAGGGCTCGCCTGGCTGCAGGCATTCAAATAAAAGGTGATTGGCATCCTCAATGCCGGATGGCCATCAAAGACATTTGCTCGGGATCGATCCCGAAGACTGATATCAGTTTGGAGTGGTTCAGCTTTTCATTGAATCCTTGAGCCGCTCCGTCTGCTTGTTTTCTCGCAATTCCGGATGGAAAACCGCTAAGCACTTTTCCGGGAATTGCTCTATTGGGAGGAAAATCCAATATGCATGTTTTGATCCTGGGCGCTGCCGGCATGGTCGGCCGCAAGCTCATCAACCGCATCGCCGACGAGCCGACGATTCTCGGCAAGGCTATAGATCGCCTGACGCTGGTCGATGCCTTCCAGCCGCCGCTGCCGGAAGCGCTTCAATCCATATCAAAAGCCCTAACGATCGATCTTGCGAGCCCTGGCGTTGCGGAAAAGCTCATCGAAGACCGTCCGGATATGATCTTTCATCTCGCCGCCATCGTCTCGGGCGAGGCCGAAGCCGATTTCGACAAAGGATACGCCGTCAATCTCGATGGCTCGCGGGTGCTCTTCGAAGCCATTCGCCATCAAGGCCTGAAATCGGCCTATACCCCGCGCGTCATCTTCGCCTCTTCCATTGCCGTGTTCGGCACCCCCTTCCCCGATGTCATCGGTGACGAATTCCTGACCGCGCCGCTGACGAGCTACGGCACGCAGAAGGCAATCACGGAACTCCTGCTTGCCGATTATTCGCGCCGAGGCATTTTCGATGGCATTGGCATCCGACTGCCGACCATCTGCGTGCGTCCCGGCACTCCCAACAAGGCGGCCTCCGGCTTCTTTTCCAACATCCTGCGTGAACCGTTGGTCGGCAAGGAGGCTGTTCTGCCCGTCAGCGATACGGTGCGGCACTGGTTTGCAAGTCCCCGCTCCGCCGTCGGCTTCTTCGTGCACGCCGCAACGCTCGATACGGCGAAGGTCGGGCCGCGTCGCAATCTCACCATGCCGGGACTTTCGGCGCTTGTTTCTGATGAGATCGATGCGCTCCGGCGTGTCGGTGGCGACAAGGCGGTTGCGCTCATCCGCCGCGAGCCGGATCCGATGATCGAGCGCATCGTTTCCGGTTGGGCGACACAGTTCGACGCCAAGCGTGCGACCGATCTCGGTTTCAAGGCCGAACAGAGCTTCGACGAGATCCTGCGGGCGCATATCGAAGATGAACTGGACGGGAGGGTCGTATGACGCAGGCATCATCGGATGTAAAAAATGCGATCGCGTTGGTGACTGGTGGCGGCACGGGCATCGGTCGAGCCATCGCCAAGGCGCTCGGCTCGGCAGGCTTCAAGGTCGTCATCTCAGGACGCAGGGCTGACGTTCTAGAAAAAACTGCCCGCGAGCTTGCCGAGGAGACCGGAACGGAATTTCTTGCGGTTGCCGCCGATGTCAGTGACCCCTCATCGGTCCGCAGCCTTTTCGATATGATCGCCGACCGCTATGGCCGCCTCGACCTTCTGGTCAACAATGCCGGCATGGGTCTGCCGGCCGTGCCGATGGAGGAACTGAGTTTCGAGCAATGGAATGCGATTGTCGGTGCGAATCTGACGGGCGCGTTCCTGTGCACGCAGCAGGCCTTTCGCCTGATGAAAACCCAGGTGCCGCAGGGTGGGCGCATCATCAACAACGGTTCGATCTCCGCAACCACACCACGGCCCCATTCTGCACCCTATACGGCCACGAAACACGCCATCACAGGCCTGACGAAATCGACGGCCCTTGATGGGCGTCCCTTCGATATCGCCTGCGGCCAGATCGATATCGGCAATGCCGCCACCGACATGACGGCACGGATGAGCGCCGGCGTGCTGCAGGCAAATGGCGAGACCGCAGCGGAGCCGACGATTTCGGCAGAGCATGTTGCCCGCGCCGTCGTCTATATGGCAACCCTGCCGCTCGAGGCCAATGTTCTTTCCATGACTGTCATGGCAACGAAGATGCCACTCGTCGGAAGAGGATAAAAGAGAACGGCAGCACCGCGAGTGCAATGCTGCCGTCTCAAGGATTAGCACCATTCGTTAGATGGCAGGTCGTGCCGAAGGCTTGACCTGCCTTCGCTCGATCAGGCCGGCAACGCTGAAGATCAAGACCTCGATCTCCATGCCGATCTTGTCGCCATCAAGTAGCCTGACGACATCATCTATGCCGGAGACGGCGTGTCCATCGATGGCAAGCAGGTAGTCACCCTCCTGCAAGCCGCCTTTTTCGGCCGGACTATCCTTCTCGACACGACGCAGACGCACGGCGGTCGAATGTGTGACGCCGGCCTCGAGCGCGATGCGCCGATGCAGCTCGACCGTATCAGCGGCAATGCCGATATAAGCACGCCGGACATGGCCGAAACGCAGGATTTCGGACACCACATGCTTCGCCGTATTAGAGGCGACCGAAAACGCGATGCTCTGCGCACCCTGGATGACAGCGGTATTGACGCCAATCACTTCGCCGGCGGAAGAAACCAGCGGACCGCCGGAATTGCCGGGATTGAGGGCGGCATCCGTCTGAATGATATCTTCCATCAGCCGACCGCTGGCCGCGCGCATCGACCGACCCAGCGCCGAGACGATGCCGGCGGTGACGGTCCATTCGAAGCCAAGCGGATTGCCGATGGCGATCGCGATGTGACCACGCTTCAGCGATTTGGAATCGCCGAGTCGCGCCCAATTGCCCGGCCAGTCGTTGGCGCGAATGAGAGCGAGGTCGGTATCCGGGTCGCGCCCAAGCACCCTACCCTCAACGGTCGCCCCTTCCGGGGTCTTGATGCGTACCGCCTTGGCATCGTCGACGACATGATTGTTGGTGACGACCAGGCCATCAGGCGAAATGGCAAAGCCCGAGCCATGTCCGGCACGGCCGCCCAAACGCTCGATGCGGCTGACGGCCGGACCGACGAGATCGACGGCACTCGATACCGACTGAGAATAGGCATCCAGCAGCCCGGCATCGGATGACGGCTGGATGTCGCGATCAATAAAGCCCATGAAAACTCCTCCGACGCGGACGCGTCGCATAGAGGAACGGCAGCAACTGTTGAAAAGCAGGAGGCTGTCGGTTCGACAGATTGAAACAGTGACTACTGAAATGAGGAGAGATCAAGCCAAGTTCAAGAGCCACATATGCCCGTGCGTTTTTGAACCGCCTCTTATCTCACGCGTGCTGAAACAGTCTGTTGGCGGTGGTCACTGCTCGCCATCCGCCATGTGTTCCGGCCGTTGGCTTTGGCTCGGTAGAGGGCACGGTCCGCTTCCTGAATCAGAACTTCTCCGTTCTCGCCATTCTCCGGCGCCGCCGAAACGCCGATGCTGATACCGATATCGACGGTGGTGCCCTCAATGCGAAAGGAGGATTTGAAGGCAGCAATGCAACCCTTCGCCACATCAGCGACATCGCCCACTTCCCCGGTCATCAGGATGGCAAACTCATCACCGCCCAAGCGCGCAACCATGTGGCCTCTGGCCGCACCACGCAGCCGCTCGGCCACCATCTTGAGAACCTCGTCGCCGGCAGCATGGCCGAAAGTGTCGTTGACCGGTTTGAACCCATCGAGATCAAGACAGAAAACGGCGACGCTCCTTCCGTTATTTACCTTCAAGGCGTCATCGAGAGCCTTGTAGAAGCACATCCGGTTCGGCAATCCGGTGAGCATGTCGTGCCGTGCCAGGCGATTGGCTTCGGCCTCCGCGAGAATGCGATCGCTGACATCGGCAATGGTTAGCAGGAGGCGGCGTTCCAGGCCTTCGTGGAGCAATCGAACGTAAACAAGCACGTGGCGTTCCGACCCATCGGCCACTCTCTGCCGCCAGACGGTTCTGGCCTCGCAATCGCCTTCGAGTTCGAGAAGCCCATCTGCAAAGCGATCCGCCTCGCTCTCGGCATGCATGTCGCACGCCCTCCGCGAGAGCAGCGTCGCTTTTGAAAAGCCATAGAAGTCGATAGCTGCGCGGTTGACCTGAAGGATCTGGAGATTGCTGCCATCGCATAGGAGCATCGGCATCGGATTGGCATCGAAAAGCTGCCGCAACCGCTCTTCGCGCTGTTTCAGCTCACTAATGTCTATCCGCATTCCGATGGCCCCGCCGTCAGGCGTGCGCCGATCATCATGCCGAAGCCATCGTCCATCCTGGAGCTGCTGCTCCTCCTGTGAAACCGGCTGGCGAAACTTTCGCATGCGCTGCTTCAGCCACATATCCTTGTCTTCGACAACCTCCGGCATGCGGCCGCTTGCAAGGCTGATCTTCAGAATATCTTCGAAAGCGATACCCGGTTTGAGGTGATCGGCGATATCCGGATAGAGCTCCGCATATTTCTCGTTCCACAGAACGTAGCGATCACTCGCATCGAAGACGCAGACCGCTTCCGGCAGCATCTCGATCACATATCGAAGGCGCAGATTGGCCTCTCTCGCCGCCACCGCAGCATGGCGGTCTTCGCTCCCTGGTTCGATAAGAACCGCCGTCAACCTTCCTGACGCCGAGGGCCAAGTCATGACGTTGACCCGGCAATCCCGTCGATGGCCGGCGCCTGTCACGAGCAATGGCTGCGACGCAGCGCCCGGCAGCGGCCACTCCGGTATCAAATCCGAGACGGATAGGTCGTGAGGCGCATCTGAAAGGATAAAGAGCTCCAGGGCTCCCGCATTGGCGAAGACGATCGTGCCGACGGCGTCGAGCACAAGTGCCGCCATCGGACACGCTTCCAGGAATGCGACGATTTCCGCGTCCAGCATCTTCTCCCAGCGGGCCTTCAAATTTATCCCCAGGCCCGATTATAACATCGGATAGTAAAGAAATGTCGTAGATCATGACAAGACGTACCGCGTTCCTAAAATCGGAGCATCGTCCGCCGGCGATTGAATTCAGCTCTTGTCCTGCTGCAACAGCCGCTCGAGCTCTCGCTCCTGCATCTCGATGGCTTGCGTGACGAAGCGCAAGATCACCTGCTTTTCCGCCTCGGAAAACTGTTTAAGCATCTGCGCGCCGGCCTGCTCGATTGGGCCATAGGCTTCTTGTCCCAGCCTGATCGCCTTCTCGGACGGTGCCACCAGCACGCGACGCCGGTCGTTCGGATCGGGAACGCGGTGGAGAAGGTCCCGGGCCGAAAGGCGATCGATCAAGGCAGTAACCGATGGCGGTGCAAGGCCGATAGCCTTGGCGACGGCGTTTGCGGGCTGCGGCGCGCGCATGATTACGCTGAGACAGCGCCGCTCGGCGCTGTTGAGCCCATGCAGCTTGCCGAAGGTTTCGTCGAAGCTCTCGGTCGCCTCCTGCCAGCGCATACAGGCGAGGCTGATCGCTTCCACGAGGCGGTGCTGTTCTTCATTTGACTTTTGTTCGATCATCAAATAATTCATTTATAAAACTATTAGAAGGAAGAACCAATGTGCCCCATTGACGATCCAGCCGCAACCATGAATCGAGCGACAACCCCCGAGGCGACGATCGGCATATGCGGCGCTGGCGTAGGTGGGCTCGCGCTCGCACTCCGGCTGGCAAGACTTGGCTTTCATCCGGTGCTGTTCGAAGCCCGATCCAAGGAAGCCGCCTTGTCCGAAGGAGAGTTTCTGACGCTCGCGTCCAACGGCATGAACGGGCTGCGGGCGGTGGATTGCTACGAAGAAGTATTGCGCGAGGGATTGGAAACCCGCGCCATCGAGCTCTGCAACGCCCGCGGAAAAAGGCTCGCGCTTATCGACCAGAGCGACCATTTGGCGGCATTCGGCACGCCCGCCGTCACCATCAGGCGCGGCGTTCTCACAGGCATCCTGATCGAAAAGTGCCAAGCCGAAGGCATCACCATACAATTTGGCCGGCGCGTGACCAAGGTCGACAATCATGCGCATGCCGTAACGCTCAACTTCTCCGAAGGGGTTGGTCTTGCCGTCGACCTGCTCGTCGCCGCCGACGGACTGCGATCCTTCGTCCGTACACAAATATTTCCGGATTATCCCCAGCCGCAATTTACCGGCCTTATCGGCACAGGCGGCATCGTCGATGCCGACATACCGGCTACGGATGGCGTCATGCGCATGACGTTCGGGGAGAAAGCCTTCTTCGGTTACATCAAGACGGCATCCCATCCCGTATATTGGTTCGATTCCTTCGCCGCCGATACGCCGGACGCCGTACGCGCACTGGAACCGGCAGCACTCGCCGCTCACGTTCGTCAGATGCATGCCGACGATCCCGAACCAAACAGATCGATCCTTCAAGCCGTCGGTCAGGTCGAGCGCAGCTATCCCATCTTCGATATGCCGCAGCTTCCGGTCTGGTCGACCGGGCGCGTCATCTTGCTCGGAGACGCCGCGCACGCCATCGGCCCGCATGCCGGCCAGGGTGCCTCGATGGCAATAGAAGATGCGGTAGTCCTGTCGTCCTGTCTCGCAGCGACGCTCGACTACGGCGCAGCCTTTGCCCGCTATGAGGCCCTCCGGCGCCCGCGTATTGCCCGCGTGGTGAAGCTCACCCGGCAAAATGCTTCCAGGAAACGAAAAAACAGTCGGCTTAGCCTGTTTCTGCGAGATTTGCTTCTGCCTCTGCTTATTCCGATGACCGTCAGAGCTAGCCGTAGATTGTTCGCATATCGGGTCGATCTCGATCCGCTGGAGGCAAATACCTCGTTCGAAAGCGGTCGCAAGGATGCCGCCTGACATTCGATCGATCTGTTGAAACCGATCTAGGAAGGCGAGAATAGCCGGCGAAGTTTCTCCCCCGTCGACACAAGAAAGCTATCTCCGCGGCCAAGCCAGCCTGCTCCAATTTGCAATATAGATCACGAATGCGATGAACATTCCCGATCCGATAAGATCGAGCCGATGCCGGCCGAAAAGGAAGAGGCCGAGAAGTGCCAAGCCGATCGAGGAGGCGATCAGGAAAAGAGAGGGGATTACGCTTGTGATGGGTACCCCCGCCTCTCCTTCGGCTTCGACGCCATCGCCCGTCACGTGACTATTGAAGCCTGGGGACCTATTGCCGAGCCTGACCGTCACCTTGCCGCGTCTGGTGGCGAGCCTGCCCCTAACCTTCTTTCTCGAAGTCAGAAGCACGAGCACCATCGAAATGAGCATGCTGCCGAAGCCCCAGGAGAAAACCGTGCATGCTGCCATGGCGGTCGCGTTTGCGTAGGTCCGATAAAGGTGAAGTGCCAAGGCTCCCATCGCTATGGCAATGGCAAGAAACAAGGAACCGACAATCAGGAACGTGATCCTGCCGGACAATTGCGTTTCGCCTTCCACGCGACCTCCCATCAACATCAATCCGCTCAGATTGTCCAAACTAGGAGAATATCGACGATCTTCAAACACCGGTGCGACATTTGCCGAGTTTGGCCGTCTGCCGGGATGACCTTTACGAAACCGCCAGCAGCCATAATTAGCTTCGGTGTCGGAGGATGGAGGTACCCATGAAGATTGCAAGATCGCCCTCGGCGGTGGCCATCATCGGTTTATTTGCCATGAACGTCGAGGCCGCAGGGATCGATTGCGCAAAACCTGGTTCGACAGGTGACCACATGATTTGTCGGGACAAATCGCTGCTGGCCCGGGATGCGATTGTGAGCGATCTCTATGCTGCCGCGCTGAAGCACGACGATGCGGGCAAAATCCGGGAACAGCAACGGCACTGGATTACGACGCTACAGTCCTGCAGCGACGCTGAATGCATTCGACAGGCCTACGACGACCGGATCGCGTCTCTTCTGAGGACCAAGGGTGGACAAAGCGCATCTATGGACTTCCAGTCGAACAGCACTGACGGCAATGAGGGTCATCTCGCGATCTTCGGGCCGGTTGGGGGCTTCCTCGCGGTCTCGCTCGCCTCGACCTTTGTCGGTCCCGGCGGAGCCGACGCGGGCGACGTCAATGCCGATGGCATCGACGGTGTCGTCCCGCTGACGAGGGAGCACGCTGAACTCACCAGAGAAGCGTGCAAGATCGGCCTCGACCGTCTCAACGCAAGGACATGGCGCGTATCACAGGCGGGTGTGTGTGATTTTGCCGATGGCGTGACCCTGAAAGGTACCTACCGCAAGGAATAATATGATCCGAACTCGGTTGCCTGCTGGATGAAGCATAGCTCGCGAGACTGGAATATACCGATCGCCGGATCGACGTCGGTAGCGAGGCGCTTTTTGACCCGGCCGCCAACGGCGGCCGAAGCCTCTTGAGACAAGACGAAAAATTGGGCGATCAGCTGCCAGTGGCGTCGGACGTGCACTTCTTGACGAAGCTGGTCTTTGCGGCGCCAGCAAGCTTCTTCGATGCTGCTTGGGTATCGCAGGCGGCTGCGGCATCCTTCTCGCATTTCTTGGTGAAACTGGTCAAAGCGGCGCCTGCCAGCTTCTTGTCGGCGGCCTGGGCCTTGCATGTCGCATCCGCCGCCATCGCACCACCGGCAATGCAGGTCGAGATAATGGCGATTCCGAGCAGTCTGATCATCGAATTCCTCCGGGGCTTACCGCGGCAAAAGGCCGAGGTAACCAGACACTAACGCAATGTCAGCCGCAGTAAAGAGACGCGCGGATCATCTATAGAAGAGAAAAAGCGCTATGCACTCCCGTTCAAACGGCGCAACCTCAATTGATCGCCGCTTGAACGCATCGGCAAAAGCATAGAAACTACATATAGACGCAGAAGCGGCATGCGGCCCCTCCTCCACGCCATGGCAAAGCGTGGCAAGCAACAACATAAAATAAAGTCATCTCCGGTCCTCCCATGAAGACAATTTCAGGCACGAATCTCGAACAGGCCAAATCGCATAATCGGCGTGTCGTGATCGAGGCCATTCGCACCAACGGGCCGATGTCGCGCGCAGCGATTGCGCGCATGACAGCACTGACCACACAGACGGTTTCGAATATCGTGGAGGAACTCGCGCGTTCGCACCTCCTCATCCCGATGGAGGCACAGAAGATCGCCCGCGGCCAGCCCATCATCCCATACACCATCAATCCCATGGGAGCCTACTCCATCGGCCTCGAACTCGGCCGCCAGCGTGCGGCCGGGGTACTCACGGATCTTTCCGGCACGGTTTGCGCCCGCATTGACCGCCATGTCGACAGGCCGGGACCGATCGAGGCAATGCCGGTCTTTGCCGAGATCGTCAGGGATCTGCAGGAAGCCTTTTCCTTCGATCGCGCCCGGTTGCTGGGCATCGGCATTGCCCTGCCCGGGCGCTACGCCGATGGCGGCGTCACCTCGCTAAGCCCACTGAACCTGCCGGGCTGGCAGGATTTTCCCGTGGCCCGTGAACTCGAACGCCTGATCGGCCTGCCTGTGCTTGTCGAAAACGATGCCACAGCGGCGGCGATCGGCGAGCGGCTCCATGGTGTTGCCCGCGGCCTCGGAAGCTTCGTCTATCTCTTTCTGGCGGGTGACGGCGGCATCGGCGCCGGCATGTTCCTCGACGGCCACCTCTACAAGGGCAGCCGTGCCAATGCCGGCGAAATCGGCCACATCATCGTCGAGCCGCATGGCAGGCTTTGCACCTGCGGTAAGCGCGGCTGTCTCGACCGCTATGTCTCGCCATCCGTCGCCTACGAATGTCTGGAGATCGAGGATGCGCAGGAGCTGGACCCGGATCAACTGGACGCGATGATTGCGGCCAACAGCCGCGGCCTGGAGGTCTGGTTGGAACAGGCTGTGCAGCCGCTTCGACAGACGATCGATTTTCTCGAACTGGCCTTCGATCCGCAGACGATCGTGCTTGGCGGCAGCGCTCCCACATCCCTCATGATCGGACTGGCCGAGCGCGTGGAGCCGCTGTACACTCCAGTGAATCCGATGGAAAAGCGCACCATTCCCCGTTTGATGATCGGCGCCACCGGCAAGGATACCGCCATCCTCGGCGCGGCGGCCTTGCCCATTTTCTCGGAAACCAACCCTCAATTCGATGTGCTTCAGAAGCCGCTGACGCACCGCGCCGTCATAGGCTAGGCAAGCGGCTCGACCTGCGTTCTGGCAACCTTGCTCAGGCGCGACCCGGCTGGGTCGCGCCTGAGGGCCGTGCATCAAGCTGTCAAAATTGATGCAGGCCGTAAAGCAGCGGCATCGTGCCCGCGAGCGCCTTGAACCGCTCCCAGGATTTGGCCGAAGGCTTGGTCCAGCCGGTTTCCGCCAGCGCCGAAAGACGTGGGAAGACGAGCCGGTCGAAAACGGCGCGGTCGGTCATCGGTTCCGACCAGATGCAGGCCTGGATGCCGCGAAGCTTCTCCTTCTGTGCATCCGTCCAGCCGCCGACGGGATCGAAGGTGTAGATCTTCTCCGCATCAGAATAGCCGGCCCAACTGCCGCCCGGCTCGTCCCAGTCCGGGCGCATCGCCATGTCGAGATAATAGACCTGGCCAGGGCAGACGACGATCTCGTAGCCACGTCCAGCGAGTTCAGCCGCCACTTCGACGTTGCGCCAGCTGCAGAGATAGCTCTTGTCCTTGTCGATCCTGTCACCATGCGCCGCCTCTTCCCAACCGCCAGTTATGCAGCCCTTCGAGGCAAGAAACGCCTGGATGCGCTCCAGGAATTCGGCCTGCAGGATAGCAGCACCCGAGCCGTGAATATCGTCGGCCCCGTGCGTGTTGGTGATGACGTTCAGGCGCGTGGCATGGGCGTCCGCTAACTCGTCGCCGGCCAGTTCGCGCAGACGGGCAAGCGCCTCCGGCGAGCCGGACCAAGCGCCAAGCGGCACTTCATCGGCGCCGATATGGATCGTCTTGAACGGGAAGAGTTCGATCAGTTCGGAAAAGATAGTCTCGATGACCTCATAAGTCTTCTCTCGCGCCGGATTGATGCAATTATCCGGGAAGCCTTGCACCGAATAATAGCTGCCGACCTCGTTCGGATCGCGAAGCTCTGGGATCGCCTGCTGCATCGCATAGCAATGGCCGGGCATATCGATCTCGGGCAGGATCTCGATGCCGAAACCTTTGGCGTAAGCGACGATCTCGCGCACGGCCGCCTTGGTATAATAGCCGCCTGTGCGAGCCGGGCTGGAGCCGAGAAGCGGCGGCAACGGCAGTCCGTGGCCCCGCCATGCGCCAATCTCCGTCAATGCCGGATAGGCATCGATCTCGACGCGCCAGGATTCGTCGTCCGACAGGTGCCAATGGAAGCGATTGAGCTTGTTCCAGGCAAGAACCGCCATCAGCTTCTTGATTTCAGCCGTGCCGTAGAATTGGCGCGAGACGTCGAGATGCAGGCCGCGCCAGCTCATGGACGGCTCGTCGACGATCTCGCCGGCGGCCGGGAAATGGAAAGCCTGTGGATGCAGGCGTGCCCCGCGCCAGATCTGGCCGATGGTAACGAGGCCATAGACGAAGCCGGTCTGGGTGCTCGCCTCGACGGTGACGCTCTCCGAGGCAAACTCCAGCCTATAGGCTTCGGGGCCTAGACCTTCCGTTTGACGCAGCACCACCGTTGCAGCGCCTTCCGTCTCGGCGCGGACAAGTCCCTCGGCCGCGAAGAGATGCTCTACGAGAGCCGTGAAGCTTGCAGCCGCCGCCTGTGCTTCTGGTGTCGTCGCCTTTAGCGCAAAGCCCGCCGGCAGCGGACGGCGCGACGAAACCGCAACGCGGTTCGGCCAGGGAATGATCGCTAGTGGAACAGGAGGATTGGCCGGAACGGGATAGATTTCGGCGCCGCGCTTCAAAGGCGCATTGCTTGACGATGTGCGCGTCGGCTCAGTGGCAAGGGATACGGCAGTTCCATCGCAAAGCGCCAGATAAGCACTGGTGGCACCATCCGTCCAGTGACGGAAGGGCCAGCTCAAAGCATGAACCGTAATGGTCCATGTCTCACCACCAGCCAGTATGAAGCCTTCCGGCGGCTGGAATTCGGTGAAATTGGACAGCCGTTTCGTGACCGTTGCGCCCTCGACGATGCCGGCAGGATCAACGCGGCCGGGGCCGCTGACGCAGAGCGCGAATCCGGAAAGCGGCTCTGATGACAAGTTCTTCAGCCGCAGGACATAGGAAAATTCCTTATCGTCCGTCGGCGGGTTCCAGGTTGTTTCAAGCCGCAAAGCCAAGGATCGCGGTGTCGACATGAGCATTCTCTCTTCCTGAAGGTATCGTTCAAAGTTTGAGCATGCCGGCGTAGATGCCGGGTGCGGAATTGGGGATTTGGATCGCGCCGACCGTCTTCTCGTAGAATTCCGACGGGCCGACATCGCCGATGACCGTATAGGCGTAGCCCATAGCCTTCTGGTCGTTGAGGCAGGCAAACAGCAGCGCGCGCCCGATGCCGAGGCCGCGAACGCTTTCGTCGACGCCGGTCGGGCCGAAGAAGCCGCGAGCAGTCGCCTCGTGGCAGGCAAAGCCAACAAGCTCCCGATTGCGCGTGGCGATAAAGCATGTCGGCGGCTGGCGGGTCATTGCGACCGTCGTCTCGCTTGCCCAGCCCTGGCTGAAATGTTCCGCCACCCAACCGGTGATAAGCCTCAACTCGGGCGGCAGTGCCCGCCGAATGGTGACGCCCGCCTTCGCCATGCGCTCGGCCGATTGCATGTCGATCGGCAGGGTCGATAGATTGACCAGGTAGTCCAAGGGGAATTCCTCCTAATTCGATGCGACGAGCGCACGCATGAAATGATTGGGGCCGACCTCCTCGACCACTGTCGAGACCGGCCGGCTGAGCGCGCGGATCTTCTCCGCCTGTTCCAGGAAGCGGGCACTGCCGCCGGTCACGAACCTACGGCCACCATCCGGCACGGCAGAAAGCAAAAGCTGCGTATAGGGGTGCTTCGGACTGGCAAGGACGGCATCGGTCTCGCCCCACTCGACCATCTGGCCGGCAAACATGACCACGATCTCCTCCGCAACATGGGCAGCCGTTGCGATATCATGGGTGATGTAGAGCATGGCGAGATCGTTTTCCCGTTTTACCCGCGCCAGCAGATCGAGAATGTCCTTGCGGATCGAGACGTCGAGCATCGAAGTCGGCTCGTCGGCCACCAGTACGCTCGGAGAAACCGCAAGCGCTCGGGCAATATTGACGCGCTGGCGCTGACCGCCGGAGAGTTCGTGCGGAAACTTCTGCCGCGTCACCGCAGGATCGAGCCCGACACTCTCCAGCAGCTTCGCTATATCCTCGTCGCGCTCGGCCTTCGGCTTGTCCCCACCGTGCAACTGCAGTGGCCTTGCGATGTGATGATTGATCGTGAAGGCCGGGTTGAGCGAGGAGAACGGATCCTGAAACACCATCTGCACATCCTTGCGGTACATCCGCTCGTCTTTGCTCGCCCCTCGCGCCGTGCGATCCTGTCCGCGAAAGAGGAGCCGGCCGGCAGTCGGCTTGTCGAGGCGGGCAATGATGCGGGCGCAGGTGGTCTTGCCGCAGCCGGATTCGCCGACCAATGCCAGTGCCTTTCCCGCGAATAGTGAAAAGGAAACGCTTTTCAACGCGTGCACGGGGCCGAAATGGCGCTGGATATCATCGAGCCGGATGACGGGTTCTGCAGTCACAGCCTGTATCTGCGGTTTCATGCGAAAACTCCGAGAGGATGGGCGCTGGCCGGAAGCTGTGGAATGGCATTCCAAAGCTTGCGCGTGTACTCATGAACGGGCGACTGGCTGACCTGAGTGACATCACCGACCTCGACCAGTTCGCCCCTCAGCATGACGCCGATACGGTGGCATAGCTGCGCCATCAGATGCAGGTCATGGGTGATGAACAGCACCGAGAAGCCATAGGTCTGCTGCAGGTCGAGAACCTGTTCGAGAATCTCACGCTGCACGACGACATCGAGCGCTGTTGTCGGTTCGTCCATGATGATGAGTTCAGGACGTAGCGCCAGGCAGATGGCGATGACGATGCGCTGGCGCATGCCACCGGAAAACTGGTGCGGGTAATCGCCGACGCGATGCGGGGGGATGCCGGCCAGCTTGAACATTTCTTCGGCCCGCGCACGCGATTCCTGACGCGTGCATCCGGTGTGGCGACGCAAGACGTCGTGGAATTGTGCCTCCACCCGCATCAGCGGATTGAGAGAATTCATAGCGCTCTGGAATACCATGCCGATGCGCTTCCAGCGGATCTTCTGCAGCTCGTCTTCCGGCATCTTGAGCAGATCCTGCCCGTCGAGCCGAATGCTTCCGCCGCTGATCCAGGCCGGAGCCTTGGAGAGCCGGGTGATCGCATAGGCGATCGTGCTCTTGCCGCAGCCGGATTCGCCGGCAAGACCGAAGATTTCGCCGCGGCCGATATTGAAGGATACATCCTTCACCGCGCGGAAATCGCCCTTGTCGAGCAGATAGTCGATATTAAGATGTTCGATCTCAAGCAAGTTGCCGCTCATTGCTCGGTCCTCATCATGCGGTTGCTAGCGCGTGTCAGGCGGAACCAGCGGGTCAAGGCCGGGCCGGAACGCAATTGCGGATTGGCGATTTCATCGAAGGTGAAGTTGATCAGCGCAAGACCAAGCCCCGTCAGCGCGATGCCGATAGCCGGTATGCCGATATCCCACCAGGCGCCAACCATGATGGCCGAGGCATTCTGAGCGTTGTAAAGCATGGTGCCCCAAGTAACCTTCAGCGGATCGCCGAAGCCGAGATATTCGAGCGTGGTCTGGGCAACGATCGCGTAGATGATGCTGCCGACCAGGTTGATGCCGATGAGCGGCGTCAGGTTCGGCAAGATCTCGACGAAGATGATGCGCCAGGCGGGCTCGCCGATCATCTTGGCGGCGGTGACGAAATCGCGGTTGCGTAGCGCCATCGTCTGGGAACGCGTCATGCGCGCGCCCCAGGGCCAGGACGTCATGGCGATGATGGTCATGATCGTCATCGGCCCGACTGTGCCGGCAAAGGAAGCGAGCAGGATGAGGAGCGGCATGTTCGGGATGACCAGCACGGCATTCGTGGCAAGGTCGAGTGCCGCATCGGTCTTGCCGCCGGTATAGCCGGCGATGAGGCCGATGGCGGTGCCGAGCACGGTAATGGCGATGCCCGTGGCGAAGCCGACCGACAGCGAGCTTCTGGCGCCCCAGACGAATTGCTTGTAGACGTCGCGGCCCATCTTCGTCGTGCCGAAGACATGCTCGACGGATGGTGGCTGATGCGAGCGACCGACACGGGCGCCTGGTTCGCCCGGCGCGATGACCGGCGCGAAGATCGCCATCAGGCATAGCGCTGCGACGATGACGAAACCGACAAGCGCCTTCTTCTGGCTGAAAATGGATCGGAAGGAGAAGCTCATCGGCCTGCCTCTCTCAATCGCGGGTCAACGAGACCGTAGATGATGTCGACGAGGAAATTTGCGCCAAGCGTCGCAAGCGTCATCAGCAGCAACTGCCCCTGGATGACGGGATAGTCGCGCGCCACACTGGCGGTAAACAGCGTCAGCCCAAGACCCGGATAATTAAAGACGATCTCGGTGACGATCGAGCCGCCGAAGACGGCGCCGAGTATCAGCGCAAGATTGGTGAGAACCGGCAAAAGCGCGTTACGCGCGCCATAGCCGAACATGACCGCAAGATTGCTCAGCCCCTTGGCGCGGCCCATCGTCACGTAATCCTCGCCAAGCACGACGATCATCGAAGAACGCATGGTAGTCTGGAACTCGCCGATCAGGAACGGCGACAGCGTCAGCACCGGCAAGATCGCGTGCATGAACACGCTGCCCAAGAAGGTGAAATTGAAACCCGGATCGAGGTTGGGATCATAGGCATATCCCACGGGAAACCAGCGCAACGATACGGCGAAGACGAACAGGGTCGTGAGCGCCACGATGACGGGCGGTATCGAAAACAGGATGACCGCGAAGGGCGATACGACCGTATCGAACCGACCGCCCCGCCTCCAGGCCGCGATGGCGCCGAGCACGACACCGACACACAGCGAAAATATGATCGCGGTGACCACAAGGAAGATGGTCCAGAGCGTCGCCCGGCTCAGCACCTGGACCACCGTCTGCGGATAGTATTTGACCGAAACGCCAAGATCGAAGGTGGCGAGGCCTTTAAGGTAATCGAGGAACTGCATCATGATCGGCTGATCGATCTCGCCGAAACGGGCCTTGATCGCCTCGACTGCCGCGGGCGTGGCCCGCGGCCCGAGCTGGGCGACCATGGCATCGACGGGGCTCCCCGGCATAAGCCGGGGAAGAATGAAGTTCACGACGATCGCGAAGGCCAATGCCACCGCGTAGACGCCGAGGCGCCGGCTCGAAACACGCATGTCTGCTTCCTTCGCTGTGGCCTTATTGGACCGGCTTCAGACGCAGAAGATGCATGAGACGCATGCGGTTGTTGTCGTGGTTTTCCGGATTCATCACCGGATCCTTGTCCGTGACCCAACCGGTGAAACGCTTACTGGAATACTGATACCAGGTCGGGCCGTTGAAGACGGGAACGACCGGGAAATCGTCGGCGATCAAAACCTGGATATCGTTGAAGATCTTCTTGTGATCATCATCGGAAGACGACTTCAGATACTGATCGAAGAGCGCATCGAGCTTCGGGTTGGAGTAGCGTGGCGCGGCGACGGTGAGCTTGCCGGCATAGGCCGTCGACAGACTCTGATAATAGCCCTGGAACGGCGTCGCGCTATCGGCGCGCGAGTTCATGACGACATCGAAGCTGCCATCGAGAAGCTGCTTGCGCCACTGCTCGTATTCCGGCGTGGCGACCGAAGCATTGATGCCCGCGGCGCGAAGCCCTTCGACGGCGATCTGCACGGCATCGATCCAGTCCGTCCAGCCGTTCGGCACGATGACCGCGAAGGTGATCGGCTTGCCGCTCGGCGTGGTGCGGAAGCCATCCGCGCCCTTCTTGTAGCCGGCGTCATCCAGGATCTTGTTTGCCTTGTCGGTGTCGAAGCCCATAAAGGCGTCCTTGTCGCCCTCGGCAGCCTTGTTGCGCCAGCTTTCGAAGCGCGGCGGCAGGCCGCTGGCATGGAGGTTGACGACCGGATAACCGAAGCCGGCAATATCGACCATCGATTTGCGGTCCATCGCGAGGCTGAACGCATGGCGGAAGTTGAGATCCTTGAATGCCTCGAAATTACCGACACTCGAAGATTTGAAGTTCATCTCGAAGGCAACGGTTTCCGCCGGCGGCTGCCAGTAGCCATTATGCTGCGGGTCGAGCGCAACGAAAGTCTTGTCGATCTGCGGCAGGAACGAGCCGATCCAGTCCACGGTGCCTTCCGGCAGCAGCGCCAGCATCTGGTCGTTGCCCGAAATCTGCGGCAGGCGCAGGCAATCGACATGAAGCGATGCGCCATCCCAATAGTTCGGATTGCGGCACTGCTCGTAGACCTGCGGGGTGAAGCGGCGAACCTCGGTCATCGGGCCGGAGCCGACGGGCTTCTCGTTCTTGAAGGCGACCGGATCGGCCACGTCCTTCCAGATATGCTCGGGCACGACGGCGAGATCGGCGAGGGATTCCGGGAATTCGGAATTTACGGCCTTGAGCTTGATCGTCACCTCTGTCGGCGACGGTGCTTCGACGGAGGCGACTGTCTGGCCGACACCAACGGTGTCGACAGCCGGGTTCTTCAGCATCAGGTCGATCGTGTATTTCACGTCGGCCGAAGTCAGCGGCTGACCGTCCGACCATTTCACCCCGGGGCGCAGTTCGTACGTAATCGACATCAGATCGTCGGAAAACTTGTAGCTGGTCGCGAGACGCCAGACCGGCTTGCCGCCGTCATTGGCGTTGAAGATGACCAACGGCTCGTAGATGAAATCCATCGTGCTCTGGCGACGACCGGCCAGATCGAAAGGATTGAAGTTGCTGACCCAGCTGGTCTGCTCCTCGATGTGCATCGTCAGCACGGATTCCGCAGATGCCATGCCTGCACCGAACGCCAGCGAAGCGCCAAGCGCCGCCGCTGCCAGTGATGTCCGCTGAAATAGATTGCGCAATGACCTTTTCCTCATTCCCATTTCCAACCCCTCTTGTTGTTTTGGAGTAGTCAATCAAATTGATTTAATCGTGAGTTTTGAAATTCGTCAATCGCTGATTGGAAATCAACAGGCATTGATTTTGAGGTTTGAAGGATTGTCGCCGATGTCGGCACGCACTCCGCCGCTACTGGAAATTGCGCGGATATATCGAGGACTGCGGCCTGGTGGCAGCGCGCTTGGAGATGCGGTCGCACGGAGCCGCAATGCCGAAGCAGGCGACGGCCTGCAGGCTTTGGGATTTTAAGGCAGATAGTCGGGAGATTAATCATCTAGGCGCGCCATCGCAAATGGGCGCGAGATGGATTGCGATGCAGCCCTTGCCGCACCGCGATCGAGGCAAAAAACAGCGCTCGGTCAGTCGAGCGGTTTGTAGGCGATGACGTCCATTTCCACCTTCACATCGACCATCATTGGCGACTGAACGGTCGAACGGGCTGGCGGATGATCGATGAAATGCTTTTCGAATACCGCATTGAAGCTCGAGAAATCACGAGCGTCATCCAGCCACACATTGACCTTCACCACATGCTCGAGCGTGCAATCGGCAAGGGCAAGGACATCCTTGATATTGGCAATGACCTGCTCGGTCTGCGTGACGATATTGCCCGTAACGATTTCGCCGTTGATGGTCGGAACCTGGCCCGAAACGTACACGAAATCGCCTGCCCTGACGGCCTTGGCGAAAGGGCGACGCTGGCCGCCGGCCTGATTGTCGGCGACGTCGAAACGGATCAGCTTGTTCTTGCTCATGATATCCTCAGTCTTACCCCGTTGCTGAAAGTCGCAGTCACCATCATTCATCGTGAACAGGCCCAAGCGTTCGACTCTCCTAGCAGCTTCCTTATCTGTCGCAACGGCGCTACGCCAGATCGTTTTGTTCGCTTGCGGGATGGACATGGAGCGATGCTTCTGCGACTTCGATCGAAACCTTAACTTCAAAAACGAGAAAAAGCCTTTTATTTTCCGGCGACTAAGGACGCTTCCTCGACAAAGGACATGTCCGTCCTTTTGTCGCGCTTGGCATGATTGCCTTTTCGCCCCCGAGCCTGATAAGACAAAGACATATTTCGTCGTATGATTGGTTGACGTTCAGGAGGAGTCGTCATGGCAGAACTCGCGCAATCGCTTGCGTCCATTCGCATTCCCGATCTTGCCGGCAAGAGAGTATTGATAACGGGCGCTTCAACCGGCATCGGCGCCGCCGTGGCACGCGCCTTTGCCGCACAGGGCATGAAGATCGGCCTGCACTTCAATGCAAGCCGCGAACCGGCGGAAAAGCTGGCCGATGAAATCAAGGCTGGCGGCGGAACCGTCCATCTCATTCAGGGCGATGTCTCGCAAGAAGGCGGGACCGAGCGCGTCGTCAAAGATGCGGTAGACGCTTTGGGTGGCCTCGACGGCCTGATCAATAATGCCGGCGGCATGCTCGGGCGGCTGCCGACCGCCGAAATGACGGATGAGCATTATGAGCGGGTGATGAACCTCAATGCACGCTCCGTCCTTGCGGCGACCCGCGCCGCTCATCCACACCTGAAAAAACAAGGCGGCTTCATCATCAACACGACCTCGATTGCCGCGCGCAACGGCGGCGGCAATGGCGCAATTCTCTATGCCGCCTCCAAGGGGTTCGTCTCGACCATTACCCATGGCCATGCCAAGGAATTCGTCAACGACAAGATCCGCGTCAATGCCGTCGCACCCGGCGTCATCGCGACGCCGTTCCATGAGCGCTATACCAACGACGAGCAGATGGAACTGCAGCGCAAGACGATTCCCATGGGATTCGTCGGCACGCCGGAAGACTGCGTCGGCGCTTATCTCTTCCTCGCCTCTCCCACCCTGTCCGGCTACATCACCGGCCAGATCATCGAGGTCAATGGCGGCCAGCTCATGCCGTGAGATGCGGCCAGCGGTCGCTTTGTGCGTCGGGCAGTGTTAGTCTTGCCCGGCGCGGGGCCTTCGCGTCGGGGAAGATGGAGCGCATGCAGATGGCAAAGACGCCCACTCATGACGGCATCGAAACGTCGGTGGAATTGACCCATCCGGAGCGGGTCTATTGGCCCGACGATAATATTACCAAGCATGATCTTCTCGAATATTATGCCGTGGCGTGGGAGCGCATGTCGCCATTCGTCATCAATCGCCCCCTCGCCCTCTTGCGCTGCCCCGATGGTATCGACGGGCCACGCTTCTTCCAGAAACACGCCTGGAAAGGCATCAATCATCACATCACCGAAATCGCCGATCCCGGAGACAAAGACGCCGCAAAGCTTTTGAAGATCGAGAATTTTGACGGGCTTGCTACGCTCGTCCAATCAGCCGCCCTGGAGATACACCCCTGGGGCACCACGATCGATCATTGGGAAAAGCCCGACATGATCATCATGGACCTCGATCCCGGCGAGGATATCGTATGGAGCAAGGTCGTGACTGCAGCGAAAGAGATCAGGGAGCGGTTCGCGGCCCTGGGTCTAACCTCCTTCGTCAAAACCTCCGGCGGCAAGGGCCTGCATGTGGTCGCGTCCGTCAAACCGCAGGCGACCTGGCCTGATATCAAGGATGCCGCCGAAACGATCGCCCATGCGATGAGTGCCGATAGTCCGCAGACATATTTGTCGGTCGCCAGCAAGGCGAAACGAGCTGGTCACATCTTCATCGACTATCTGCGCAACGGTCGCGGCAATACTGCCGTGGCACCCTATTCGACACGCGCCAGAAAGGGCGCGGCCGTTTCGATGCCGGTCTCTTGGGAAGAATTGGACGACACGATCGGGCCGGCTTCCTTTACGGTCAAGAATGCTGCATCGCGCCTCGGCCACTCGAGCGCCGATCCTTGGGCAGATTTCTTCAAGGCGGCATCGCCGCTCAAAGTCTGACGCTACACGAGAAACGGGACCAGCGCCGGCGTGCTGGCCTTATAGTCGGCATAGGCCGAGCCGAAGGTCTCGCTCATCCAGCTTTCCTCAATCTGCACACGGCGCAGCACGGCATAGAGAACGGCGACGATGGCCAGGGCCGCCGCGATGTCGCCTCGCGCAATTGCCGAGCCGATGATGGCAAGCATCAGGCCGGAATAGATCGGATGCCGAACAAGCGCATAGGGACCGGAGCGGACGAGCGCGTGATCCTCCTTGAGGGTAATCACGCCGCTCCAGTTTCTGCCGATGTGATAGCGCGCCCAGACGGCGAAGAGCAGACCGATGAAGGTCAAAGCAGCACCGATTGCATAAGATGTAGGGTCTTGCGGAATAATACGATATCGCAAGGGGCCGAACCAGGATGGCTCGATTGAAAGCAGGAAGGCGCCGATCCAGATCGGCGCGGTATTGCCAAGCCGCGACAACGGATCCTCCTGCCGCACGCTCTTCTTGACGCCGAACGAAGCGAAAAGCCAGATCAACAGCCAGATGATCCAGCATGCAGGAATGAATTGATAAAGCAGCATCGCTCAGGCCACATCTTTGTCCAGTTCCGGATAGTGCCGGAAAATGCCGTTCTCATTGAAGGGAATGCGGCGATCGGACTGAAGATAGCGAGCAATGTTGGGCCGTTTCATGACAGCTGCGTGCAGCGCAGTCAGATGCGGATAATCGCGCTCAAAATGCTTTGTCGCGCGCGGGAAGGCATAGTGCAATCCCTCATAGACCTGGAACAGCGATAGATCGACATAGGTCAATTCGCCGCCGAAGATATGGCTCGATCCTTCGGGGTTCTGCTGGAGCACTTTCTCGAAATAGCCGAGAAACTTGGGAATGCGGTTTTCGATGAATTCTGCAGCGCGCGCTTTGGCCTCTTGCTTCTGGTCCTCGTAATATTTCGACGTTGCGATCGGGTGATGCGTGTCGTGTACCTCGGCGACGAGATCGGTGATGGTCAACTGCAGGCCGTTCAACACGTGGCGCTTTCCTTCGTCCCTCGGTGCCAGACCTAGTTTCGGCCCGAGATACATCAGGATATTCGCCACATGCGGAATAATCAGATCACCGTCCTTCAGAAATGGCGGCGCAAACGGAAGATCGAAGTCGGATTTTCCGCCCATGATGGCGAACATGGCGGGCGTTCCCTGCCCCTTGGCTGCCGGTCCGCGACAAACATCGACATACTCCGCACCCGCCTCCTCCAGCGCCAGCCGAACGAATTCGCCGCGCCCTTGAATGCCATCCCAATAATAGAGTTCGTAAGCCATGCGGTTTTTCACTCCCGAGAATTGAAAACGTCAGCCGCGGCAGTCGTAGCGACGGGCATATTCTCGTCACCGTCACCATCGGCGCATCGCAAGCCTACAATTTAGCGCCGATGGTACAGAAGATAAGTGGCGACCGACGGTATGGGCTACACATATGCGCCAGAAGCCCTGTGAATGTGATCTTCGGCCCATGAAAAAGGTCCGGCGAGACCTCCAACGGGGAGGCTAGCTGCGCGCATTATGCTCGTGGCGTTTACGTGTCGCCGCCGCCTTCTTGGCGGAAGCAGAACGCTCCGCTGCGGGCCGTTTGGCGGCGGCGCGTCCGCCGATCCTGCCGCCCTTTTCGGACGATTCGTGATTTTCGGGATGGCCGCGACCGGAGCCGGATTTCTTGCCGCCGCCGCTTTCCTTATTGACCGTCGCCCAGGCACGCCGCTCCGCCTCCTCATTGGAAATACCGCGGTCTTCATATCCTTCCTCGATATGCTCAGCCTTGCGCTTCTGTTTGTCCGTATAGGCCGATTTGTCTCCTCGGGGCATGATCTTTCTCCTTGTTAGGACGAAAAACCAACCCGTCGTCAGAGAAAAGGTTCCGAGATCCGCCCGGGCGAATTGCGATTACTGGACAGCAGATTGGCTGGGAGCATTCGGAAGCGCCGATCATGCCGCGCGGCGGCAGATTGCTTGGCCGAAGCCGGGAAAAAGATGCCGACTGAGCGATCGATGATCAAAATCAGGACCAAGGCGGCCAGCAGATAGAGCGCGGTCAATATAAGGAGGGAGGTCATCGCATCGCTCCAAACCCATTGGCAAAGCAGGCAGCGCAGCACGCCGCAACGATTGCGGCAACAGTCATTTCCCTATCATCGATGTCGCTACGACCCATTGCTAAGCTCCCTTCGCAATTCGTAGCATCGATGTGTGACAACTATGTCGCGCAAGAGAGCCAAATCACCGGAATTATTGCAAATATTCCGCCGGCCGCCGTCTTTTGAAAGAGAGAGGGCCCGCCGTTGCCAACAGGCCGCTCCTGTCTCCGCCACACTCTTAAGACCGACACGCCTTACACCTTCGGCGCTACAGCCTTCTTCGGCGTTTTCTTCGCGGGTTTGGCCGACTTCTCCTCGGCAACAGCCGCCGCAGCGACCGCCGTCTTGCGCTTCGCCTTTGGCTTGATATCGATCGTGCTGCCGTTTGCTACAGTCTTTTCAAGCGCAATACGCTCGCTGCTCGCCTGCGCCCAGTGCTCGGCGTCGCGTCCCGAAGGATGACCTTCCTCTTCCCATATGGCGTATGCGCGTTTCTTGATCCATTCGTCCCGAGGTTCCAACATCTGCTGTTCTCCGTTCGCATCATTGAACATGGTTTTGATGAACAATGCCCGTTCTTGAAATGCGGGCTTTACGCCTCCCCCGAGCAGTCAAGACACTAGGTCAAGCGTTCTTCGGTCTCGACTCTCGAACCGCAGTGGCGCTTCAAACGAAAGACAGATTTACCGTGGGGGACGGTAGCGAAGCAGCCGAAGCACCCTAACTATGAAGGCGGTGACAACGGGGTTCAATTAAAATTATCTAATAGGATGAATTTTCGCACCGATAGCCTTCTGATGACCGCAAGCCGGCTCATTGCAGCTTTTGCGCGCAAGGATATACTTGCATCATGATCGACCTCGTGGCCGCCCATTGGGGCCAAATTCTCGCCGTCCTTTCCATCGCGATGGGGGCCGCCGCTGCAATCCATGCAGCCATGACCAAAGAGGATGTCCGCGCCGCGATCGGCTGGGTCGGCGTCATCATCCTGTCCCCCATCATTGGTGCCGTCCTCTATGCTGTCGCCGGCATCAATCGCATCCGCCGGGCCTCCCTCAGTTCGCAGCGAGATGCGCTCTTTCGCAAGGATGCGAATGGCGAGCTCTCCAGCTTCGACGCGGATGACGGCGAGGTGCGGCGGCTCTTCGGCGAACGTTTCGGCTCGATGAAGACGCTCGGCGACCGGGTCGTCCGTTACACGATGAGCACCGGCAATACGATCGAGATGCTGACGAACGGCGATGTTGCCTATGCCGCGATGAAAGCCGCAATCGATGGCGCCGAACGCAGCATCCTGATGGAAACCTATATTTTCGATCGCGACCCGATCGGCCTTCGCATCGCCGATGCCCTGATTGCCGCGACCAAACGCGGCGTCAGCGTCCGCGTGCTGATCGATGCCGTCGGCGCCCGCTATTCCGTGCCGAGTATCATGGGTTATCTGCGCCAGGGCGGCGTTCAGGTCGACGTCTTCAACGGCAATGTCATCATCGGTCTTCGGTTGCCGTACGCAAATCTGCGCACCCACCGTAAGATCCTCAGCATCGACGGGCGAATTGCCTTTACCGGCGGCATGAACATACGCCAGGGTTTTACGCGCGAATTCGCTCGCGATCACTGCGCCCGCGACATGCATTTCTGCGTCACAGGCCCGGCAATCGCCGATCTCTTCAATACGGCAGCCGAAGACTGGCGCTTTACCACGGGCGAGGTCCTGAACGCCCCGGAATGGCGAATTGCCGCCCCTTCCAACGAGCCGGGTGCCCCCGTCTTTATGCGGGTCGTCGCCTCCGGCCCGGATCGCAGCGTCGAGACCAATCATAAGATGCTGATTGGTGCGCTATCGGTGGCGCGCAAATCCATCCGCATCATGTCGCCTTATTTTCTGCCCGATCGAGAATTGATCAGCGCTCTTGTGACAGCAGCCCGGCGCGGCGTCGAGGTCGATATCGTCGTGCCGACAGCCAATAATCTCGTGCTCGTCGACCGAGCCATGACGGCGCAATTCGACCAGATGCTGAAGAATTATTGCCGCATCTGGCGCGCCGAAGGCGCTTTCAACCATTCCAAGCTTTTGGCCATCGACGGCATATGGGCCTATGTCGGCTCTTCCAATCTCGATCCGCGCTCGCTGAGGCTCAATTTCGAGGTGGATCTCGAGGTGCTCGATCGCGGCTTTGCCGGCACGATCGATGCGCATATCGGCGCAATCCTCGAAACGGCGCATCCGGTCGATCTCGAAAAGCTTCGGGCGCGGCCCTTCATCGTCAGACTTATCGAAAAGGTGCTTTGGCTCGGTTCGCCCTATCTCTGACGTTGGCTTGACCGAACAATCTGGCCTGGTCGCAGCCTTTTTACATGACAAGGCCAACGATCGCTTCTTATACTCTTTCCCATGTGCCCGACATGGTCTGATCAAGGGACGGTCGACGGATAGATGCGAAAGAAGAAAGAAAGCCTCCGTGCGAGCATTCTGGAAAGCCTGAAGAACCGCAAGAAATCGCGCCCCACGCCGGCTGGCGGCAAGGTGGACCGACCGGAAGGCACATTGATCGCCTCCTACAATGTCCACAAATGCGTCGGCGCCGACCGTCGCTTCGATCCGGAACGCACCAGTCGCGTCATTCATGAAATCGATGCCGATATCATCGGCTTGCAGGAGGCCGACACCCGTTTCGGGGAACGCACGGGTATCCTTGATCTGCGTCGCCTCGAGCGCGAGACGGGGCTTATTCCGGTGCCGATCACCGGCGTCACCAAGGCTCATGGCTGGCACGGCAATGTCGTGCTTTTCAAGCAGGGCACGGTTCGCGATGTCCATCAGATCAATCTGCCCGGGCTGGAGCCGCGCGGCGCACTCATTGCCGAACTGGAATTGGCGCGCGGCGGAAGCCTCAGAATCATTGCCGCGCACCTCGGCCTGCTGCATCGCTCGCGTGCCCAGCAGACACGCCTGATCGTCGACCTCATGAACGACGGCAGCGAGATGCCGACCATTCTGCTGGGCGATCTCAATGAATGGCGGCTGGGCGACCGCTCAACGCTCAATACGTTCCAGGCCGCCTTCGGCCCGCTTCCGCCTGCTGTTCCGAGCTTTCCCTCGACGCTGCCACTCCTGGCGCTCGATCGCATCATGGCAAATCGCCGCGGCATGATTTCCTCGGTCGAGGTGCACGACTCACCACTGGCGCGCATGGCGTCGGATCATCTGCCCATCAAGGCGGTCGTCAGTCTCGAAACGTTCGACAACGAAGCGCAGCGGCATCCACAGACAGCCTAGACGTTATCGACATGCTTCATGTTGATCCCACCGATATATGTGATGACGGACGAAGGACCATCTTATAGGCTGCCCGCAATTGACCGATCCGGGAGACAATCCATGCTGAAGACTTTGTTGCTGACTGGCGCCGCCGGTGGCGTCGGGCAGGCGATCAGGCCGCTTCTGTCGCAAATTGCCGAGAGTGTCGTTTTATCCGATCTCTCGCCGATAAGCGACTTGCGTCCGAACGAGCGTTTCGTCGCTTGCGATCTCGCCGACCGTGGCGGCGTCGAGGCAATGGTCAAGGGCGTGGACGGGATCATCCATCTCGGCGGCATTTCGGTCGAGAAGCCATTCGATCTGATCCTTCAAGGCAACATCGTCGGCCTCTACAATCTTTATGAAGCAGCGCGTGCCGCCGGCAAGCCGCGCATCGTTTTTGCAAGCTCCAATCACACGATCGGCTTCTACCGTCGCGACGAGCGGATCGACAACAAGGTGCCGACACGGCCGGACTCGCTCTATGGCGTCTCAAAAGTATTCGGCGAGGCTGTCGCCAGCCTCTACTTCGACAAGTTCGGCCAGGAAACGCTTTCGGTGCGTATTGGTTCGTGCTTCCCGGAGCCGCGCAATACGCGCATGCTCGCCACCTGGTTCAGCATCAGGGATTTCGTCTCGCTGTGCGATTGCGCCTTCAACGCCCCGCGTCTCGGCCACACGATCGTCTACGGTGTCTCGGACAATGACGAGCAATGGTGGGACAACAGCAACGCAGCCTTCCTCGGCTGGAAGCCGCGCGATAGCGCAGCGCCGTGGCGGGCCGAAATTCTGTCGAGAACGCCCACTGAGGATCCAAACGATCCCGCAATCGTCTATCAGGGCGGCGGCTTCGTTTCTGCCGCTCACCCCGAGGACTGATCGTCAGACGCCGTTGCGAAAGAGCTTCCAACGGGTCGGCCTGAAGGCGATGCGGTTGCGGTCCAATGCGTCCGCCTTGTTCGGCGGCAGTTCGATCTCCATAGGATCGTGCTCGGCACCGATGTTGATCTCGAGATGGCGGGTACCTGCCACGCGCCTGCTGGCAACGAGCAAACCCGCAATCGCGCCGCTATCGCCGTCGCGGATCTCGATATCGTGGGGTCGGAAATAGAGATAGGCTTCGCCATCGGGCTCATGCGGCGTGCTGAGCCCCAGCGGCTTGTCATCGAACCATATCTCACCGCTGGTGATGCGCACCTTGAGGCGATTGGATTGACCGATGAATCCATAGACGAAAGGCGAGTTCGGCGTGTCGTAGATCTCGTCCGGCGTGCCGACCTGCTCAATCGCGCCCTTATTGAGAACGACGACGCGATCGGCGAGCTCCAGTGCTTCTTCCTGATCATGGGTCACAAAAACGGTGGTGTGGCCGGTGCGGTCGTGAATCTCGCGCAGCCATTTGCGCAGATCCTTGCGCACCTGCGCATCGAGAGCCCCGAAGGGCTCGTCGAGAAGCAGGACATTCGGCTCCACCGCCATGGCCCGCGCCAGCGCAACACGCTGCCGCTGGCCGCCTGAAAGCTGCGTTGGATAGCGCTTCTCCAGGCCATTTAGCTGTACCAGTTCTAGCAGCTCCGTTGCACGGCGGCGGATTTCATCGCGCGGCGGGCGCCGCGATGCAGAGCGAACCTTCAGGCCGAAGGAGATATTGTCGAGCACCGTCATGTGCCGGAACAGCGCATAATGCTGAAACACGAAGCCGATGTTGCGTTGCTGCACGGTCTTCGACGAAGCATCATCCTCACCGAAGAAAATCTTGCCTTCCGTCGGCGTTTCCAGCCCGGCAATCAGGCGCAGCAGCGTCGTCTTGCCAGAGCCGGATGGCCCGAGAAGCGCGATCAGTTCGCTCGAGCGGATATCCAGGGACACGTCATGCAATGCGGGAAAGCGACCGAATTCCTTGCGCAGGTTTTGAACGCGAACTTCCATCAAAAATTCCTTCAGTGACGCCGGCTGGCTGCGATCTCTTCGCTATAGCGCATTTCCAGCAGCGTCTTCAGTATCAATGTGACAAGGGCAAGCAGAGCCAGGAGCGTAGCAACGGCAAAGGCCCCAGAGAAATTATATTCGTTATAGAGAATCTCGACCTGCAGCGGCATGGTATTTGTTTCGCCGCGAATGTGGCCGGAAACCACCGAAACGGCGCCGAACTCACCCATGGCGCGGGCGTTGCAAAGCAGCACGCCGTAAAGCAGACCCCATTTGATGTTCGGCAGCGTGACATACCAGAATGTCTGCCAGCCATTCGCTCCAAGCGAAAGTGCTGCCTCCTCGTCTGCGCTGCCCTGCTCCTGCATCAGCGGGATCAGTTCGCGCGCGACGAAGGGAAAGGTGACGAACATCGTTGCCAGGACCAGCCCAGGAACCGCAAACAGGATCTGAATGCCGTGGCTCTGCAGCCAAGGGCCGAATATGCTGTTCGAATTGAACAACAGCACGAAGACCAGGCCCGATATGACCGGCGACACCGAGAATGGCAGATCGATCAGCGTCGTCAGTAAGGCCTTGCCCTTGAATTCGAATTTGGCGATCGCCCAGGCGGCAGCAATGCCGCAGACGAGGTTCAGCGGCACACTGATACCTGCAACGATCAATGTCAGCCGGATCGCCGCGAAGGTTTCCTCGTCAACCAAGGCTTCGAAGAAAGTCTCGATCCCCTTGCGGAATGCCTCGACGAAAACGGCAGCGAGAGGCAGAAGCACCATCAGCGTCAGGAACGCGAGCGAGATCAATATGAAGACGATGCGCGCAAGCCGGCTTTCGGTGATGACGGAATGATCGGTTTCGACTGACGCAGAAAGATCATGCGCCATAGCCATATCTCCTTCTGCTCCAGGACTGGATGAGATTGATGATCAAAAGCATGGTGAAGGAAATGAACAGCATCACCGTCGCGATCGCCGTCGCTGCGGAATAATTATATTCCTCCAGGCGAATGACGATGAGCAGCGGCGCGATTTCTGAAACATAGGGCTTGTTGCCGGCGATGAAGATGACCGATCCGTATTCACCGGCCGCGCGCGCGAATGCCAACGCAAACCCCGTCAGCGCCGCCGGCGCAAGACCTGGCAAGAGCACGCGGGTTATCGTCTGGAAACGCGACGCGCCGAGGGTCGCTGCCGCTTCCTCGACCTCGCGGTCGATCTCTTCCATGACGGGCTGCGCGGTGCGCACCACGAACGGCAAGCCGACGAAAATCAATGCAATGACAATACCGACCGGAGTGAACGCGATCTTGATGCCGAGCGGCGTCAGGAACTGCCCAATCCAGCCATTCGGCGCGTAGAGCGTCGTCAAGGCAATACCGGCGACTGCCGTCGGCAGGGCGAACGGCAGATCAACCATGGCATCCAGGATGCGCTTACCCGGAAAGCGGTAACGCACCAGCACCCAGGCCAGGATAAGTCCGAGCACGGCATTGACGAGCGCGGCGATGAAGGCGCCGCCGAAGCTCATGCGCAGCGCATAGAGCGTGCGCACGTCAAGCGCGAGGGCCCAGAAATTCGGCCAGCCGAGCGCGCTGCTCTTCCACAGCAGTCCCGACAGCGGAATGAGAACAATGAAGATGAGCCAAGCCAAGGTAACGCCGAGCGCCAATCCGAATCCCGGAATGACGCTCGGCTGCCGTAACCGCCACCGTTTGCGGGTTATAGAATGCATTCAGTCTTATTGTCCCGGCTTATAGATATGATCGAAAACGCCCCCGTCAGCGAAGAATTTCGGCTGAGCTTGAGACCATCCGCCGAAGTCGTCAATAGTTGCGAGCTTCAGGGACGGGAAACGAGCGACATCCTTCGGATCGGCTGCTTCCGGCTTGATCGGCCGGTAATAGTGCTTCGCAGCGATCTTCTGACCTTCATCCGAGTACAGGTAGTTCAGATATGCTTCCGCGACTTTGCGCGTGCCCTTGGTGTCGACATTGCCGTCGACAACGGCAACCGGCGGATCGGCGCGGATCGAAACGGATGGTGTTACGATCTCGAATTTATCGGGGCCGAGCTCGTCGAGCGAGAGATAGGCTTCGTTTTCCCAGGCGAGCAGCACATCACCAAGACCACGCTGCACGAAGGTCGTCGTCGCCCCGCGCGCTCCGGTGTCGAGGACCGGAACATGCTTCAGGAGCTGCCCGACATAGTCCTGCGCCTTGGTATCATCGCCGCCATTGGCCTGCTTGGCCCAGGCCCATGCCGCCAGAATGTTCCAGCGGGCACCACCCGATGTCTTCGGGTTCGGCGTGATGACTTCGACGCCGTCCTTGACCAGATCCCCCCAGTCCTTGATGCCCTTGGGATTGCCCTTGCGCACCAGGAAAACAATGGTGGAGGTATAGGGAACGGAATTGTTCGGGAACTTGGTCTTCCAGTCGGCGGGGATCTTGTGCGTCGCCTTGGCGATCGCATCGATATCGCCTTCAAGGGCGAGCGTCACGACATCGGCATCGAGACCGTCGATAACCGAGCGGGCCTGCGCGCCGGAACCGCCATGCGAAGCCTTGATATTGATGGTTTCACCCGTGTCCTTCTTCCACTTGGCAGCAAAGGCCGTGTTGAAGTCCTTATAGAGTTCACGGGTCGGATCGTAGGAAACATTAAGAAGCGTCTTGTCCGCCGCCCAGGTCGGCGCGACGGCCGCGATCGAGAAACTGCCGATCAGAACTGCCGTGGCGAGAAGCCGTGAAAGCTTTATCGTCTGCATGAATACACCCCCTTCGTTTGTCCTTAAACCCTACCAACTTGGTCGTATAAAGTAACGAAGACAGTTCCCGTTTTCGGCAACCGTGGAGAACAGCATCCCATAGAATCCACAAAAGTGAAATCACATTCCCGAATGACATCAGATGCCCAACAAATGCGTCGTCAGCAAATTGTGTCGGACATAAAGACGGAATAGAGTTCGTCAGCGCTCTTTGTCTGCCGCATTGCCGTCAGAACGCCTTCCGTGCGCAAACGCCTCGCGATCGCGGCAAGCACGTTCAGATAGTCGCTCCGACCGCCCTCTCCGAACAACAGCACGAAAGCCCATTCCGTCGGCACGTCGTCGATGGCTTCGAAATCGACGGGATGTGCAAAATGCACCATCAGTCCCCGAGGCCTCGTCATGGCAGCGATGGCGGCATGCGGAACCGCAACGCCATTGCCGATCCCCGTCGTGCCCAATTTTTCGCGCGTCTCCAGCGCGCGCAGGACCACTGCCTCGTCCAGGCCAAAGCAATGGGCTGCCTTCGACGACAGCATCTGCAATGCCCGCCATTTCGTCGGAGTGGAGACGCCGACAAAGACGTGTTCGGGAAGAATGATCGTGGAAAGGTCCATGGTCGCACTCAAGGTCCGGCAATAAATTCTGAAATGGCATTCATCGCCACAAGTCCGAGGCCAAATCGCCTCGACAATGGGCTCGAGATCTCCGCCGCCTCAATCCGGCTCGCGCAGCCGGTAGCCGACGCCTGTTTCGGTGGTGATATAGCGTGGCTGATCCGGGATTTCTTCGATCTTCTGCCGGAGCTGCCGCACATAGACGCGCAGATACTGCACATCGGCCGCCGGCCCCCAGATCTGCTTCAGCAGAAACTGATGCGTCAGGACCTTGCCGGCATGCTGGGCAAGCACTCGCAGGATGTCGTATTCCTTCGGCGACAGCTTGATCTCCCTGCCATCGACCTTGACGATGCGCTTTACGAGATCGATGGAAAGGCCGCCGGTCTGGAAAATCGCCTTTTCACCCTGCTGCTGCAGGCGATGGCGCAGCGCCACACGGATACGGGCAGCAAGCTCATTGACGCCGAAAGGCTTGGTCACATAATCATCGGCGCCGCTCTCGAGCGCCTTGACGATACCAGCTTCATCGGTGCGGCTCGACAGAATGACCACCGGAATCTGCACCCCATCCTCACGCCATTCCAAAAGCAGGTCCTGGCCGGATTTGTCGGGCAAGCCGAGATCGAGCACGATCAGATCGGGTTGATCCTCGGCGACCGATACCCGAGCCGATGCGGCGCTCTGTGCTTCGTTGACGACATAGCCCTGGGCACCAAGACCGACGCGCAGCAACTTGCGGATCGGCGGCTCATCATCGACAACGAGAATCTTGACGGCGGTAGTGTTCATTTCAATTCATCCAGCTTCAGGACATCTGTTGGTTTCGGCAGGCGGATGGTGAAGACCGCTCCCTGCCGATCCGTTCTGTTACCGGCGGCAATCGTGCCACCCATCGCCTCGATGAAACCGCGGCAGATGGACAGGCCAAGACCAGTTCCGGCGCGCACCTGATCGCCCTTTCGTACGCGGTAGAATGTATCGAAGACGCGCTCGAGGTCGGTGGGCGGAATACCCGGTCCCTCGTCCATTACCCGGAAGACGATGTTGTCGATATCGGACCAGGCCTCCAGCCGAATGGCCGATCCTTCCGGCGCATACTTGGCAGCATTGTCGAGCAGATTGAACAGCACCTGCTCGAACAGCACCGGGTCAACCTTCACCATCGGCAGATCGACGGGCATCTGCACGTCGACACGGTGATGTGCCAGGATTTTTTCCGCTCGCCGCAGCGCGCTGCCGACGATATCGCCGGCATAATGCAGGGCATAATTCGGCTCCATCGCACCGGACTCGATCTTGGTCATATCGAGAAGATTGGCGATGAAGCGGTTGAGGCGCTCGGATTCGTCGATGACGGTCGAGAGGAGATCGACGCGATCTTCATGCGGCAGGGTTTCCAGATAATCGCGCAAGGTGCCTGCCGCCCCAAGGATGGCAGCGAGCGGCGTCTTCAAATCATGAGAAATGGACGTCAGCAATGCCGAGCGCAGCCGGTCCGCCTCGACGGCAAGCTTCGCCCGATCGACATCGGCAACCAGTTGTACGCGCTCGATGGCAAGAGCCGCCTGATCGGCGAGCGCGTCGAGCAGCCGCTGCTGTTCCGGCGTCAAGAGCGGGCCGTCGCGCCGGTCGCTATCGAGGCCGATGACGCCGACGGCGGTGCGGCCGGTGCGGAGTGGAACGTAAAGGCGTTTGGCACCCGGTAGCGTATCTGCGCCACGGCCAGCGGCGTGATTGTGCTCCCATGCCCAGCGCGCCGCGGCAATATCGGCATCATCGAGCGTATCGTCAGGCGGGTAGCCGGCCCTGACGGCGATGGTGCCATGTTCCGGCAGAAGCAGCACGACACGCAGCTTCAGCATCGAGGCCAGCTGAAAGGCGGTCGCCCAGAGAACATCATCGAGCGTGCCGGTGCCGGCGAGCTTCTTGGAGAACAAGTAGAGGTCTTCCGTTGTTCTCGCGCGTTGCCGCGCCGCCGCCGCCTGGCGCTGCACCGTCGCCGTCAGGTTACTCGCGATCACCGCGACACCGAGGAAGAAAAAGAAGGCAAGCACGCTTTCCGGATCGCTGATCGTCAGTGTGTAACGCGGCGGCAGGAAGAAGAAGTTGAAGGCAAGAGCGCCGAGAAAACAGGAATAGAGCGCCGGGCGCAGGCCCTGCGTCACCGCGCTGGCCAGAACCGCCATCAGGAAGACGAGTGCCAGATTTCGCACATCCAGCACCTGGTCGAGGATGACGCAGAAACCGAGCGCGATGGCGACATAGAGCGTTGCCAGGACATAACCACGAAGCTGGAAGGGCGGCGGCGAAGGCGCCACTTTGACACCCCGCCTTGCAGCCTCGCCATCCACTTCGCTGCCGGAAATGACATGGACGCTGATGTCCCCGGCCCTGCGGATGAGATCGTAGGACACAGAACGCCGCGACCAATCGCGCCAGGAGCCGATTTTCGGCGAACCAATGACGATATGGGTGACATTGTTGCTCGCCGAATGGCGAAGCAATTCCTCCGCCACCTCGCGGCCCGGAAGAGTAATCGCCTCACCGCCGAGCTGTTCGGCGAGCCTGAGCGTTGCGGCAATCGTATCGCGCTGCGCCTCGCTCAAGCTGATCGAGCGGTTGGTCTCGACATAGACGGCTGCCCAGGGGGCCCGCAGGCGCGCAGCCATGCGGGCGGCATAGCGGACCAACGATGCCGAGCGCGGGTGATGATCGATGGAAACGAGCACACGCTCGCCGGCAGCCCAGGGCCCCTGGATCGCGTGCGCCTGCATGTGGGTCAGGAGCTGGTCGTCGACGCGCTGGGCGGTGCGTCGCAGCGCCAGTTCGCGCAACGCCGTCAGGTTGCCCGGCGTGAAATAGTTGGTCAGCGCCCGTTCTGCGGTCTTCGAGACATAGACCTTGCCGTCATGCAGCCGCTTGATGAGATCATCAGGCGTCAGATCGATGATCTCGACATCGTCGGCCATGTCGATGATCGAATCCGGTACCGTCTCGCGCACGCGGATGCGGGTAATCTGCGAGACGACGTCATTCAGGCTTTCGACGTGCTGGATATTCAACGTCGTATAGACGTCGATCCCACGGTCGAGAAGCTCCTTCACATCGAGATAGCGTTTGGGATGCCGGCTGCCATAAGCATTGGTATGGGCAAGTTCGTCGACAAGCACCAGTTCGGGGCGGCGCTTCAGGATGGCATCGAGATCCATTTCCTCGAGCGCCCTGCCCTTGTAATCGACGTTGACGCGCGGAACGATTTCGAACCCTTCGAGCAGGGCCTGTGTCTCGCGGCGGCCATGGGTCTCGACCACGCCGATCACAACATCGACGCCGTCGGCGATCTTCGCCCTGCCGGACATCAGCATCTCATAGGTCTTGCCGACGCCGGGTGCCGCGCCCAGGAATATCTTCAACCGACCGCGCGTCTCGGCCCGCGCCCTTTCGAGAAGCGCATCGGGAGAAGGCCTGCTCAACATGTCGCGGCTTTCATCTGCCATTCGCGGGTCGTCTTTCCTGATAAGGTTGAGACGGCGCTAACCGCCTCAACCTCTTCAACTCATTGAGTCATAGAAGCATCGAGCGCCTGGTTCAATGCCAGCACATTGACCACAGGTTCGCCGAGAACGCCGAGCTCACGCGGCTCGATGGCCGCATCGACAAGCGACTTGACCTTAGCCTCATCCATACTGCGGGCCTTGGCGACGCGCGGCACCTGGAAATAGGCATCCTCAGGCGAGATGTCCGGGTCGAGACCGCTGCCCGATGTCGTCACCATGTCGATCGGAACCGGCGCGTTCGGATTCTGGGCCTGCAGCGTTGCGGCATCGCCCTTGATGCGTGTCATCAGAGCCGAATTGGTCGGACCGAGATTGGAACCACCGGAATTGGCGGCATTATAGGGTGCGGAAACCGATTTGGTCGGGTCATTCGGATCGGCGCCGGTCGTGGCCGAGGGACGACCGTGGAAATATTTATCCGCCGTAAAATTCTGGCCGATAAGGCTGGAACCGATCACCTTGCCGTCCTTCTCCACCAGGCTGCCATTGGCCTGATGGGGAAAGAGCGCCTGGGCGACACCGGTCATGGCAAGCGGATAGGCAAGGCCGGTCAGGACGGTCGTGGCGACGATCATGACGATCGCAGGTCTGATTTGTTTCAACATGAGAGAAACTCCTTAGACAAGGCCGATGGCGGTGATCGCCATATCGATGGCCTTGATGCCGATGAAGGGAACGATGATGCCGCCGAGGCCGTAGATCAGCAGATTGCGGCTCAGCAGCGCGCCGGCGCCGATCGGCCGGTAGCGGACACCCTTCAGTGACAGCGGGATCAGTGCGACGATGATGAGCGCGTTGAAGATGATCGCCGAGAGGATGGCGCTTTGCGGCGTTGCCAGCCCCATGACGTTCAGCATCTTCAGCTGCGGATAGAAGGCAATGAACATCGCCGGGATGATGGCGAAGTACTTGGCGATGTCGTTGGCAATGGAGAAGGTCGTCAGTGCGCCGCGTGTCATCAGCAGCTGCTTGCCGATCTCGACGATCTCGATGAGCTTCGTCGGGTCGCTGTCGAGATCGACCATGTTGCCGGCTTCGCGGGCCGCGACCGTACCGGTGTTCATGGCAACGCCGACATCGGCCTGGGCGAGTGCGGGCGCGTCGTTTGTGCCGTCCCCGCACATGGCGACCAGCTTGCCCTGCGCCTGTTCCTGACGCATCAGCGCCAGCTTCATTTCAGGCGTTGCCTGGGCAAGGAAGTCGTCCACGCCGGCTTCTGCGGCAATGGCGGCAGCCGTCAACGGGTTATCGCCAGTGATCATCACGGTGCGGATGCCCATGCGGCGCAGTTCCGCAAAGCGTTCGCGGATGCCGCCCTTGACGATGTCTTTCAGATGGATAACGCCGAGCAGACGGCCATCGCGGGCAACGGCAAGCGGCGTGCCGCCGGCCTTGGCGATCTCGTCGGCGATCGTTTGCAGCTCACGCAGCATTTCGCTGGATGTGCGCGAGATGACGGCTGTACCTTCCGTCGCACCATTGGCTGCACCTTCGACATAAGCCACCACGGCGTCGACCGCACCCTTGCGGATCGAGGAGCCTTCAAGGTCGACGCCGCTCATGCGGGTCTGCGCCGTGAAAGGAACGAAGGTCGCCTTCAGGCTCGTCATGTCGCGACCGCGGATCGCATATTTCTCCTTGGCGAGCACGACAATCGAGCGTCCCTCCGGCGTCTCGTCGGCAAGCGAGGCGAGCTGTGCGGCATCGGCGAGATCCTGCTCGCTGATACCCCGAACCGGGCGGAAGGCGGTTGCCTGACGGTTGCCAAGCGTGATCGTGCCGGTCTTGTCGAGGAGCAGCGTATCGACGTCGCCGGCAGCTTCGACGGCGCGGCCCGACATGGCAAGCACGTTGAAGCGCACCAGGCGGTCCATGCCGGCGATACCGATCGCCGAAAGCAATGCGCCGATTGTGGTCGGGATCAGCGTCACGAAGAGCGCAACGAGCACGACCGTCTGGATCGAACCGCCGGCATAGGCGGCAAAGCTCGGGATGGTGACGGTCGCCAAAACGAAGATCAGCGTCATGCCGGCCAGCAGGATGTTAAGCGCGATTTCGTTCGGCGTCTTCTGACGCTCGGCGCCTTCGACCAGCGCGATCATGCGGTCGATGAAGGTCGAGCCGGCTGCCGCCGTGATGCGCACGCGGATCTCGTCCGACAGGACCTGCGTACCGCCTGTCACAGCCGAGCGGTCGCCACCTGATTCGCGGATGACAGGCGCGGATTCACCGGTGATGGCGGCCTCATTGACGGAAGCGACGCCTTCAATGACTTCGCCGTCCGACGGAATGATATCGCCGGCTTCCACCAGAACGACGTCACCGACCTTGAGGCTGGTGCCGGGTACCATCTTGTAGTCGGTGCGGCTGTTGCCGACGAGCAGCTTCGCCTGCGTTTCGGTGCGCGACTTGCGCAGCGAGTCCGCCTGCGCCTTGCCGCGGCCCTCGGCAACGGCCTCGGCGAAATTCGCAAACAGCACAGTGAACCACAGCCAGATATTGATCTGCAGCGAAAAGCCGAGATTGCCGCCGCCGGTGATGAGGTCGCGCAGGAAGAGAACGGTCGTCAACATCGAAACGACGGCGACCACGAACATGACAGGGTTCTTGGCAAGGGTGCGTGGGTTCAACTTCGTGAACGAAGCGCCGATCGCCGGAACGAGGATGCGAGAATCCAGAATACTCGCTGATTTTAACTGGCTCATAAGAGGCTCCAGCGTGAAGAGGAAAACGTCAGATCGGAACGCTGCCGATCAGCCGATTAAAAATCCGAAGATGACAAGGCCGAGGAACAGTGCGGCCATTGCCAGCAAAATGGCATCGGACGCACAGGTTGTTCCGACCGGGCCACGCCCCCTGTCGAAGGGGCGTGGATCGATGGCTTTTCTAAGCTTGCCTAGAAGCGGTTGGCTCATAGCCGTCATTCCTTAGAAGGTCTGGCCTGCGATCATCGACAGATGTTCGACGATCGGTCCGAGCGCCAGCGCCGGGAAGAAGGTCAGGCCGCCGACGATCAGGATCGTGCCGACGAGCAGGCCGACGAAGAGCGGGCCATCCGTCGGGAACGTGCCGGCCGAGGCAGGAACCGTCTTCTTGCTGATCAGGGAACCGGCAATCGCAAGCGCCGGAACGATGACCAGGAAGCGGCCGATCAGCATGACGATACCGAGCGTGGTATTGTACCAGGGGGTATTGGCGGATAGACCAGCAAAGGCCGAGCCGTTATTTGCTGCCGCGGAGCTGTAGGCATAGAGGATTTCAGAGAAACCATGCGGGCCGGAATTGCCGATAGCGGCGACTGCTGATGGCAAAACTGCGGAGATCGCGGTAAAGGTCAGCATTCCGAAGGGGAGGCAGAGCACGGCGAGCATCGCCATCTTCACTTCCTTCGCTTCGATCTTCTTGCCAAGATATTCCGGCGTGCGCCCGACCATGAGGCCGGCAACGAAGATCGCAATGATGACGAACATCAGGATGCCGTAGAAACCGGCACCGACGCCGCCGACGATGACCTCGCCGAGCTGCAGGTTGATAAGCGGGATCATTCCGCCGATCGCCGTGAAGCTGCCCAACATGCCATTGACTGCGCCACAGGACGCCGCCGTGGTGATAACTGCGAACAGCGAGGATGCAGCAAGCCCGAAGCGGACTTCCTTGCCCTCCATATTGCCGCCCTGGACACCGAGCGCATGAACAAGCGGATTGCCTGCTGCTTCGGCCCAGTAGGTGACGATGACGCCAGCGATGAAGAGCGTTCCCATTGCTGCCAGGATCGCCCAGCCCTGACGCTGGCTGCCGACCATACGGCCGAAGACGTTCGTTAGCGCAGCACCGATGGCGAAGATCGCCAGCATCTGGAGGAGGTTGGAAATCGCATCCGGATTTTCGAAGGGGTGCGCCGAGTTGGCATTGAAGAAGCCGCCGCCGTTCGTGCCGAGCATCTTGATGGCAAGCTGCGAGGCAACGGGACCCACGGCGATCGTCTGCTGCGCACCTTCGAGCGTCGTGGCATTGACATAGGGACCGAGCGTCTGCGGCACGCCGAGATAGACGAAAACAATCGTCAGCACGATGCAGATCGGCAAGAGGACATAGAGCGTCGCGCGGATCATATCGACCCAGAAGTTGCCGATCGCCTTGCCCGAGGCACGCGCAAATGCGCGGATCAGCGCGATGGCGATGGCGATGCCGGTTGCCGCGGAAACGAAGTTCTGGACCGTCAGGCCAGCCATCTGCACGAGGTAGGACATCGTGCTTTCGCCGCCGTAGTTCTGCCAATTGGTATTGGTGACGAAGCTGGTTGCCGTGTTGAAGGACAGTTCCGGACCGACTGCGGTCATGCCCGCCGGATTATAGGGCAGGCTGCCCTGCAGGCGCTGCAGCGCGTAGAGCGCAAGGAAGCTGGCAAGGCTAAACAGCAGCATGGAGACCGAATAGGTCGTCCAGTGCTGCTCTTCGCGCTCATCCGTGCCGGCCAAACGATAAAGCCCCCGTTCCACAGGACGGAGGACGAAAGAGAGGAAGGTGCGCTCGCCGGTAAAGACACGTGTCATGTAACCGCCGAGCGGTTTGACGAGCAGGAGAAGGATCCCGATGTAAATGAGGATCTGAAGCCATCCGTTGAAGGTCATGGAGGTAACTTTCCCTATCCAGCGCTGTTAGAAGCGCTCGGGGCGAATGAGAGCGTAGACCAGGTAGACGGTGAGAAAGATCGTCACGCCGCCACCGAGAATGTAATCGAGAAGCATTGCCGTCTCTCCGACTAGAGGCTGTCGCAGGCCTTGGTATAGGCGACGCAAAGGAGGAAGAATAAAACGCCGATCCCGACAAGAAGAATGTCCATCATCGATCGCGATTCCTTGATTGTTATTGTTGAATGCAGAAACGATGGAGAGCGCCCTTTACTCAGAGCGCCTCTTTTTTCCTGCCGACCAGAAAGATCACTTGGGGTGTATCTTCCGAACACAATATGCGACCGAACCGCATTAAGGTTCGAGACGGCGGGAAAGCGGAAGATATAAAAATCTTATAAATGCCTGTGCGAATGATGATGGGCTACGAACATGTTCATACGCTTATCGAAGCGCCCGCCTGCGTTGCCGAACTCGTTCGAAGAGTCACGCCGTCCGCCGATTGGAAACCCTTATCGAAGAAGCCACACCGATGGCGGCCACGACATCTTGTCAAAGTGTCTGTTACCTTGATCGAGCACGAGGCCACCGGTCCCGTTTGCACATGAATGTGAGCGGCGCTCAGGGCCGGACTATGACCTTGATTTCGCCGGCCAGCGGCGCGCTGCCAACCACGCCTGCGACGTCTTCTAGGCCGATCGTCTTCGTAACAAGCGAATCCAGCTCCAGAATCCCGCTTGCCACCATGGCGGCGGCGCGAGCGTGGGTGAAGGGATTGAGATAGGCCGGCCTGATCTCAACCTCATTGACGAGCAGATCAAACGGCAGAATGGGCACTTCGAGGCCTGCCGGCGTTACACCGAAGAGGACGAGAGCACCGCCGCGCCGCGCCATCCGAACGCCGCTTTGAAGCGTTTCGGGAACGCCGGCGCATTCTATGATGACGTCAACGCCGCCATGGGTCACGTCCTTGACGGCGGCAACCGCATCGATCGCTGTCGGGTCGAGGGCCAACGTCGCTCCCAGGCGCAACGCCGCCTCGCGCCGCGACAGCTGTCTCGTGACAAGGATGATCTGGTCTGCGCCGGCCAAACGGGCCAGTTGGACCATGAGCAGGCCGATCACGCCGCCGCCCAATATGGCAACGCTATCGCCCGGACGGATTTGTGCCTTGTCGATGGCATGGATGCAGCAGGCCAGCGGCTCGCAAAAGGCGCCATGGACGGGATCGAGATCCGGAGGCAGAGTGAAAGCTTGGTTGCAGGGAACCGCAACATAGTCGGCAAAGCCGCCATCCCGCGTTACGCCGATAGCCGTGAGGTTGGCGCAGAGATTCGGTCGCCCACGCCGGCAGGCAGGGCAGGTACCGCAGGCAATATTCGGATCGACCGTGACGAGTTCTCCACCTACAAATGACGAAACACCCTCACCCACCTCTTCCACGAGGCCGCAGAACTCGTGACCCAGGGTCACCGGGATCGCTGTCGGATATTCGCCCTTGTACATGTGTCGGTCGGACCCACAGATGCCGGCGGCGAGAACCCGGACGATGATCTCTCCCGGTTCGGCGTTCGGCTTCTCGACCATGCGCATGGTCATATCGCCGATCGCTTCCAAACGGACTGCCCTCATTCGCCTCCTCCAAGCATAAGGTTTGATTCTTGCGCTACTGCGCTGCTCCCATCCGCACTATAGCACTCAATGGTGCGCGTAGCCGCTCCATAGCCGGTGCGCTAGACGCTCGAGCAAGCACCAAAGCACTCTCCTGAAAGTCTTCTCACAATGGCGCTGGAACGTTTTGAAAAAACGAATGACCTTCGGACAGCGCCGCGACCGAAATAAGGCTTAAATAAAAGCCGAGCCCGCCTTGGGAGCATCCATGCCTGTGCCGGATCAGCCGATTGCCCCGGCTTCCGCACGGGGCAATCTCCAACTGGGGTCAGTTCAAGATTAATGCTGGCCTGTTCCCTGGATCGCCGAAAGCTTCCAGTCCGAACCCGGCTTGCACACGAAGGTCCAGAGCTCCGTCGTCTCGGAAGGATTGTGGTCGTCGCCATCCACAAGCTTTCCGGTCGTGCGATCGATCATCGCGTCGATGCTCGAGTAGCGCATTGCAAGCGTTGCGTACTCGGCATCTTCCTCACGCCAGGCCTCGGCGATATCACCCTGCAGCAGGCGCACATCGGAAACGCTGTTACGCACGCCATTGGTAGCGTTCTCACCGAGCTCCTCGGCCAGATAAGACATCGCCTCCGGCGTGGTCAGCCGACGGATCGCCGCATAATCCTCGGCGCCATAGGCCGTTTGGATTTCGGTGAGGAGGTGCTCGAAACGATCGAGATCGGCCTGCTGAAGCCCGATCTCGTCATTGGCTTGGCGCACCTTCTGCGCGGCCGCTGCCCCACCGCCGATGGACGGGATGGAGAAGGAAGGACGCGGCGATGCGCCGGCATTGTTCATCGGGTTCATATTGTAGGACGACCCGGATCCGGGTGCTGCATATTGCGTGCGCTGCCGGTTTGCGAAGAAGCGCATCGCAAAGCTGATGAGCAGCACGATCAGACCGATCTGCAGCAGCATTCCCAGAAAGCCGATGCCACCGCCGAAACCATGGCCGAGCAGCATGCCGAGAAGGCCACCGGCGATCAGGCCACCGATCATCGACCCGCCGAAGCCGCCGAAAAGGCCAGGACGCTGGGGCGCGCCAAGCGGCGGCTGGGTCGTCGTCTGCTGCGGCGGCCGCTGCGTCATCGTCCGGTCAATGGGTGCGGCCTGCGTGGGCGCTGTCCTCGTAATGGCCGGGGTATCGAAGGTGCGCGTTCCACGGCTTCCGAAGCCGCTGGATCCAGCCCGGCGCGCATCGGCGGCATCAAAGGCCGCCACGGACGACGCGGCGGCGAGGACGACGATGGCTGCGATCTTAGCAAAGCGCGGCACTGCACTGAACATTGGCTCTCCTGTCATAGGGCAGAAAGACGAATTTGCTCTCATATGGGGATGCTTGTTCGTGATTGTAAGGCTGCGATTTTGAGTTGGCGAAACTTTTGGATTTCAACCAAACCAATCTATCCGTATGCGGATGCTCGGCAGCAACGATCTAAGACGATCCTAACCTTCATCAGCTCTATCGATCAGGCCATCATAGATTTCCATCATTGCGTTGGTGATCGCCTGGCCAAGTGCGTTGCCGGCCGCGCGGACATCGTCGTCCGTGCCGTCCCGTGCTGCTCTTGCCAGTTCAAAGCCCTCACTGCTGATGATCTGCTTTGCGACCTCGATTGCCCACAGCCCGAAATCGCCGCGGTTGTCTATCTTGATCTCGTGTTCCATTACCTGTTCCATTCATCCATCGTGAGCAAGCCTCTATAGAGCCAACCAGCGAAAGGCCACCCCGATCGCGCCGCCGTAGCGGGTGTCCATATGGTGAAAAGATGCGCCGTTGCCCCAAGGTTCGTCCATTTCCGGAGATTCGCGGGCTTCTGCGGATACCCGTTGGCGCTCTCTATCGGCCGCATGATCAGGTCTTCGCCTGGAAAATCACCCGCGGAAAGGCTCCAAAATGGCGTCAATGCGTCGGAACCTGTGGAAATGCAGGCTTTCTCGCCCTTTCATGTCAGAACTCCTCGTGACAACTGGCATCTCCAATGGAAATGATTCCGCCGTTATCAATGCGGGGGAAGCCTCATGACCACTACCAATGAAATTGCAGACAAGATTGCCGCAGATCACAAGCTGACCAAGGCACAGGGCAAGGCAATCGTCGAAGCCATCTTTGCCGCCATCACCGGAGCCGCGACCTCCGGCGCCGAAACCTCTATTCCGGGTTTTGGTAAGTTCAAGGTCAAGGATACGCCGGAGCGCGAAGCACGCAACCCCGGAACGGGCGCAACCATCAAGGTTGCGGCATCGAAGAAGCTAACCTTCACGCCTGCAAAGGCGCTGAAGGATGCGCTCAACAAATAATCCCTGCTCTGGCCGAAAGCCCGTAGGCTCATGACCGACCCTATCCGCTAGGGCCGGTCATTTGCCGTTTCATACGAACGCAAGCGCCGCTTCGTCGTGAGGCGGTTTCGAAAGTACTGGCTCGAGCTGCCTGAGCTGCGCCAAGCTCCATCCTCAGAAATTCCAATCCTCATCCTCGGTCGCGACTGCCTTGCCGATGACATAGGACGAACCCGATCCCGAGAAGAAGTCATGGTTCTCATCCGCATTCGGCGACAACGCCGAGAGGATGGCTGGATTGACCTTGCAGGCTTCGGCGGGGAAGAGCGCCTCATAGCCGAGGTTCATCAGCGCCTTGTTGGCGTTGTAATGCAGGAATTTCTTGACGTCTTCTGTTAGCCCGACGCCGTCATAGAGCGCTTCGGTATATTTGGCCTCGTTGTCATAAAGCTCCAGCAGAAGATCGAAGGCAAAGTCCTTGATCTCCTGGCGTTGCCCGTCCGAAAGCCGCTCAATCCCATGCTGGAATTTGTAGCCGATGTAATAGCCATGCACGGCTTCGTCGCGGATGATGAGGCGGATCATATCGGCTGTGTTGGTGAGCTTGGCGCGGCTCGACCAGAACATCGGCAGATAGAAGCCGGAATAGAACAGGAAGCTCTCAAGGAAGACGCTCGCGACTTTCTTCTTCAAGGGATCGCCGGAGGCATATTGCTCGATGATCAGCGTAGACTTCTTCTGTAGGAATTCGTTCTCCTCCGACCAGCGATAGGCGTCATCGACGTCGGGCGTCAGGCAAAGCGTCGAAAAGATCGACGAATAGGAGCGTGCGTGCACGGCTTCCATGAAGGAGATATTCGACAGCACCGCTTCTTCATGCGGGGTTACGGCATCAGCCATCAGCTTTACGGCGCCGACACCATTCTGGATCGTGTCGAGCAGCGTGAGGCCGGTGAAGACGCGGATGGTGAGCTGCTGCTCCTCCGGCTTCAGCGTGGCCCAGGACTGGATATCATTCGACAGCGGCACCTTTTCCGGCAGCCAGAAATTACCGGTCAGGCGGTTCCAGACTTCGAGATCCTTGTCGTCTTCAATGCGGTTCCAGTTAATGGCGCGAACGCGGCTTGCCGGCTTGAATTGCATGTTCATTGTCATCGTCCCTCAAAGGTTCAGAGCGTGCAGGAAACGCAGCCCTGAACCTGCGTGCCTTCGAGCGCCATCTGGCGAAGCCGGATGTAGTAGATGGTCTTGATGCCCTTCTTCCAGGCATAGATCTGCGCCTTGTTGATATCGCGCGTGGTCGCGGTGTCGCGGAAGAAAAGCGTCAGCGACAGGCCCTGGTCGACATGCTGGGTCGCGGCCGCATAGGTGTCGATAATCTTTTCCGGACCGATTTCGTAGGCGTCCTGGTAGTAATCGAGATTGTCGTTCGTCATGAAGGCAGCCGGGTAGTAGACGCGGCCGATCTTGCCTTCCTTGCGGATCTCGATCTTGGAGACGATCGGGTGGATCGAAGAGGTCGAGTGGTTGATATAGGAGATCGAGCCCGTCGGCGGCACGGCCTGCAGGTTCTGGTTATAGAGCCCGCCTTCCATCACGGCTTTCTTGAGTTCCAGCCAATCTTCCTGGGTCGGAACGGCAATGCCGGCCTTTTCGAAGATTTCCGCGACACGTTCGGTCGCAGGCTTCCATTCCTGGTTCGTATATTTGTCGAAATATTCGCCGGAGGCGTATTTCGAATTCTCGAAGCCCTTGAAGCTCTGGCCTCGCTCGACCGCAAGCAGGTTCGAGCCGCGAATGGCGTGGTAGGTCACCGTATAGAAATAGATATTGGTGAAATCGACGCCCTCTTCCGAACCGTAGAAAATGCGCTCGCGGGCGAGATAACCGTGCAGGTTCATCTGGCCGAGACCGATGGCATGGCTCTCGTCATTGCCCTTTTCGATCGAGGGTACGGAGGAGATATGGCTCATGTCGGAGACAGCCGTCAGCGCGCGGATCGACATTTCGATCGTCTTGCCGAAATCCGGGCTGTCCATCGCGGCTGCGATGTTGAGCGAGCCGAGATTGCAGGAGATATCCTTGCCCATATGCTTGTAGGACAGATCGTCGTTGTATTCACTAGCTTCGCTGACTTGCAGGATTTCCGAGCAGAGATTGCTCATGGTGATGCGGCCGGCAACCGGATTGGCGCGGTTCACCGTGTCTTCGAACATGATGTAGGGATAGCCGCTCTCGAACTGGATTTCGGCGATCACCTGGAAGAATTCGCGCGCCTTGATCTTCTTCTTGCGGATGCGGCTGTCGCCCACCATCTCGCGATACTTCTCCGTCACCGAAATCTCGGTAAACGGCACGCCATAGACACGCTCTACATCATAGGGCGAGAAGAGGTACATATCCTCGTTGTTCTTTGCGAGCTCGAAGGTGATGTCGGGAATGACCACGCCGAGCGACAGCGTCTTGATGCGGATCTTCTCGTCGGCATTTTCGCGCTTAGTATCGAGGAAGCGCATGATGTCGGGATGGTGAGCGTTCAGGTAGACGGCGCCCGCCCCCTGCCGCGCCCCAAGCTGGTTGGCATAGGAGAAGGAATCTTCCAGCAGCTTCATGACGGGAATGATGCCGGACGACTGGTTCTCGATGTGCTTGATCGGCGCACCGGCCTCACGGATGTTGGTGAGCGATAGCGCCACGCCTCCGCCGCGTTTCGAAAGCTGCAGAGCCGAGTTAATGGCGCGGCCAATCGATTCCATGTTGTCTTCGACACGCAGCAGGAAACACGAAACCAGCTCTCCGCGCTGCTTCTTGCCGGCATTGAGGAAGGTCGGCGTTGCCGGCTGGAACCGGCCGGAGATGATCTCGTCGACCAGATCGCGGGCAAGTTGCTCGCTGCCCTGCGCCAGCGTCAGCGCGACCATGCAGATGCGGTCTTCATAACGCTCGAGATAACGTTTTCCATCGAAGGTCTTCAGCGTGTAGCTGGTGTAGTATTTGAAGGCGCCGAGGAAAGTCGGGAAACGGAACTTCTTCGCATAGGCGTGATCGAAGAGATCGCGCACGAAATTGAAGGAATATTGATCCAGCACCTCCTGTTCGTAGTAGCCTTCCGTCACCAGGTAATCGAGCTTTTCCCTCAGGTTATGGAAGAAGACCGTGTTCTGATTGACGTGCTGGAGAAAGTACTGCTTGGCCGCCATGCGATCCTTGTCGAGCTGGATTTTTCCGTGCTCGTCATAGAGGTTCAGCATGGCGTTCAGTGCGTGATAATCCAAGGCCATTTCCGCGGCCTTGGCTGGCCGATCATTCGTGGGAGCAGAAAAAGTGCTCTGCGTTTTTTCGCCCGAATCCCGCGACAAAGAAGAGCTTAGCGTGTCCAAAATCGTTCCAATCCGTGTCTGACATTGGCGACATCCTCATCCGTGCCTAGAAGTTCGAACCGATAGAGATACGGCACCTGGCATTTGGCAGAGATGATGTCGCCGGCGATCCCATAGGTCGCGCCGAAGTTGCTATTGCCCGCGGCGATGACTCCGCGGATGTTCGAACGGTTGCCCGCATCGTTGAGGAAGCGGATCACCTGCTTGGGCACGGCCCCCTTGCCGCCTTCGCCGCAATAGGTCGGGACGATCAGAACGTAGGGCGAGGTCGCACGAAACTCGTCTCCCGCGGCAAGCGGGATACGAGCAGCCGGCAATGCGAGCTTGACAACGAAGCGATGGGTATTTTCCGATCGGCTGGAGAAATAGACGATCTCGCCCACCGCCAGGATCCTTAAGCGAGAGCGCTGATCATGTCAGGACGGAAGCCGGCCCAATGCAGTTCCCCGGCGACAACAACCGGAACCTGACGATAGCCGAGACCTTGCACCAGCTCATAGGCGGCGGCATCGGTCGATACGTCGACGATGGTGTAGTCGATGCCTTGGCGATCAAGCGCGCGGGTGGTTGCAGTGCACTGGACGCAGGCGGGTTTGCTGTAGACGGTAATGCTCATGAGGTATCCTCGTATGGATGGGCACAGAAAATCGCTCGGGCATCGGATGATGCCCGCTCGGCGGGTGAAAAGTGGAGGCAAGCCTAGCCGGCGGCCGGACGCATTTCAGCGGCCGTCATTCGCGCGGGCGACTATGAATACTCAAGAACATGGACTTCACCCCGAAGTTGTTCATGCGGGGTCTTCAAGGAAGCGATGACGGCGATCCTGCCGCATGAACCATCGCTCGCCAGTCGGACACCCCGCCCGTGGACGTTGTTGCTCAAGGCAGGTCTCCTGGCTCGCGGGTCATAACATTCGTCCTGCCTTCCCAAGACACAAGGCCTCAGTGACGTCATCAAACGAATGCTCGCCGCTCACAGTTGCGGGGGCAGCTCCGGCTTGGCAAGCATCATGCTCGCCGACCGGCTTCCCATCTTAGCCTCCAATCCTTGCGAATCAGAAGAACCTCGAACACTATATATAGTATCCTCGGTTAAAATTGCGTCAACTGCTTCGACAGCCTCAATCGGATTTCCACGTTGCTGGATGTCGACCATCGCACCCAACGCAGAGACTTGGGACTGGCCAAAAACAGGCTGGAGCCTTTCAATTGACGCTGCTTTCGCGGATGCGGTCGGCGAGATCGAGAAAATTCTGTCGCATGCGTCGCAATGTGAAATCGAGACCGAACAACCGGCCCGTTTCGCTAAATCCCATCGACTGGGCAGCCTCGGAAGTCTGAAGAGTGCTAAACGCGGCGTCGAAAGCCGCGTCGCCTGCCGAAAGCACATCCGGATCGATTTCACCACCGGCACGCAACGCCCGGCCGCATGTCTCCGCAAAACGGGCCTGTGCCTCCAGCATTCCGCCTGCCTGCGGCCCGATCGCTTCGACAATCGCCGGCGGGAAAGGTGTCTCCACGATGTGGCTGAGATAGGTCATGTCGTTGCGGATGCGCCAGAGCGAACGGGGAATGGCCTCCGAAATTCCCTGTCGTGTCAGCCAGAAGGCGCGCTCGCGCTGCGCGTCGCTCAAAAGCGCTTCTGTCGCCATCAAGGACTGACGCAGGGCGATATTTGCCTCGGTGGCCGATACAGGCTCCCCCTTTTCGACGCCGGCTGCGAGCCTTCGCAAGATCTGCGCCATGACATCGAGTGCCGACCCGAAGCGATCCAAAACCATGGTCCGCGAGCGCGTCGGCAGGATGAACAGGCTGGCGAGCACGCCGACGACACCGCCCAGGGTAATTTCGGCGATGCGATCGATCACGAAAATCTCGACGGGAACGGCGGCGGAATGTGTCAGCATGACAATCGCGGCCGTCAGTCCGGCGTTGCGCAGACGAGGCACGCGCACCGCCACGAAACTTGAAACGCCGACGACGCAGATCAGGGCAATGCCAATCGCAAGCGGCTCCTGCGGCGTGACGAATACCGCAACACCTCCGAGCACGGCGCCTGCGACTGTCGCAACCAGCCGGTCGAAAGCCGCTCCAGCGGTCGCGCCCACCGACGCCTGCATGACGATCAGTACCGTGAAGACGGCCCAATAGCCCTGCTGGAGATGGAGATGCTGTGAAATGGCATAGGTGATCGTACACGCGATCATGACCCTTAGCGCCTGCAGCGCCGCGCGTTTGGTCTGGATCAGCGATGTTTTGGGTTTTGACGGCGGCTGGCTTTGACGAATTACAGGATCGGTCATCGCGCAAGTTTTCGCCTGGAAACGTGTGCTGACAATGGCCGTCCGGGGCTTGCCCTCTCCCTGCTGCCGCTAGTGAATGACCGCATGACCTACAATGGCAGTATTTGCGCGATTAGGGAAGGCGCGCAGGTAATGGCGAGCGCGCCGTTCAATCCTTGAGCCACTGTGCTTCCTGGACGAAAGCACAGCTCCGCCGACGACAGGAATAGAGATCGGATTTACGTTCAGACGGTGGCGGAAGCCTCAGGCGCCGGTGAGGTCTCGTCGACAAGCACCTGGCGCAGCCGCGCCTCCTGCTCGGGCGAGAGCGAGGTGCGTAGCAATCGTGCATGTTCGCCCTTGAATTCGGCAAGCACCTTTTCCGGCTGAACCTTGCGGATCAGGAGGAAAAGCGCGGAACTCTTCGCCGGAATGGTTTCGGCCAGACGCTTCATGAGATCGTCGTCGATACCGTAATCGGCCATCGATCCGGCAAGAGCGCCGGAGCCGGCACCGATTGCGCCGCCGACGACGAGCCCAGCAAGAGGATTGAGGAAAAGCAAACCAACGAGCGAACCCCAGAGAGCGCCCGAAAGACCACCGCTTGCGGCGCCTGCCGCCGTCAGATTGACACTCTGCTTGAGACGAACCTTTCCGGATTCATCACGAACGGCGATGACGGCATCCTCCAGGTCGATCAGATATTCTTTTTCGAGCTGAACGAGGCGGTTCAGGACAGCGTCCGCTTTGTCGGCATCATCGAAACCAAGCACAATAAGTTCTGACATCGAAATCCTCCGGGAGTTCCTGTTGTCGAAACGAGAAGTGAGGCGTGGGCCCCCTTAGTGAACAGCCGTACTGACCAATCGGTAAGGATGAGTAGCATTGAACTGCGAGATCATTGCGACAGCCTGTTGCAAAAGCCGTTCGGCATTTTCCGGATCGTCGCGGGCAAGCTCGTCTGCATTGACGCGGATTGCTTCCGCCATATTGGTGGACAGGATGGCGAATTGCTTGTTGCCTTCGACGAGGGCCTCGCGTGCATTGCCTTCCAATGTCTTCGCAACATCGATGAGAATTTCCTCGCGCTCTTCGACGCTGAGTTCCTCGATGCTTTTTGTTCTTCCTTCCATTTTGGTCACTCCTAACAGACGTGATTGTAACCGAGCTCATAAAGCCTCGGCTGCCACTCACTTAGGAAGACGCAAATTCGGGTTCAAGGTTCCATTCCGCCCAACCTTCTGGCTTCCATCGACAAAGGAAATCGGTGTTTGCCTCGCGAGTACGGAACAATGAGCGCGCCGCGCGGTTTGACCGACATGGCCGGTCGCCCCCGCACCACGGAAGGCTCTCTGCCGCGCCATTTTCAAAAATGACGCGAGACTTCGCGGACCAGACGAACAGGATGAGCGAAATGACAGACACGCGACGCGACAATGGCAACTCGAAGGCCGAGCATGACGCCACCCGCAATCGCGCCGGATCGGTTCCCGCCGACCAGACCAAAGGTGAGATCGATGCGGCGTCGGAACACGTCAAAGAGCGCGCTCCTGACGACGTGCCCAATATCGAAGCGGAAAAAGAAGCCGTCCGCCAGCATGGCGACGCCTTCGTCGTAAAGAACGACCTTGACGATGCGGACCAGCGTGAGGCTGCACCGGGCACTCGCGAGCAGCCATAGGCCCCTCATCGGATGATCTCAGCTCAACTCCCTCTCTTTGCAATCGAAACCAGGAGACAGCTATGACCGATATCGACGAGAACGCACGCGTTTGGGAACTGGTCGACAAGATCGGCTTTTGCATGCTGACCACGCAAATATCCGGAAGCCTGCGCGCACGGCCGATGGCCGCTCATCCCGAACCGATCGAAAATGCGATTTATTTCCTGACGGATGTCGCGGGCCACAAGGATGAGGAGATCGCGCGCTGGCCGAATGTCTGCCTCGCCTTCGCCGACACCCGGGGTCAAAAATATGTTTCGATATCCGGGACGGCTGAAGTCGGCAACGACCGCGAACGCGTCAGGGATCTCTGGTCCACAGGCGCCAGGGCATGGTGGGACAGTGCCGACGATCCCTCGATCCGCGTTTTGAAGGTAACGCCTGTTTTCGCCGAATACTGGGATAGCCCCGGCAGCATCATCAGCTACATTAAGATGGCGGCGGCTGCGGTCTCGAATTCGAGACCTGACATGGGTGACAACGCGAAGGTCGAGCTTTAGGAATATTAGAGCCTGCGGCCATGCCGCATATAGGTGGCGGCATGGCTAGCATCAGGCCTTGAAAACGCCAATTGCTACTCTTCCCATTCCTCGTCGTCGGCGGAAAGCAGATCCACCAGCGCAGCCACCTTACCGGCCGGCAGATGGCGGCCCTCGCCGATCAAAGCCTCATCGCTGTTGACCCAAGCCCATGCCTCGGACAGGTCCGTCGGCGTTGCGCCTGTCGCAACGATATCGGCGATAAGGGTCTCGTCGACAGGGCCGAGTACGGCGGTGACGTCTTGCGAGGTCAATGTCATGTCCTGCTCCTCTTCCTGTTTGTCAGACCATGAACATCCCTGAAATATAGAAACGCGAGGATGAACTTCCACCCGCAACCAAGCTGCGGGGACACAAAGTATTTCCGTTAAATAATTGAAGTATCTAGATAAACACCTTCATTTCCAGCAAAAGAAAATCTTGCCGAGATGAACTGTGTCCAGGCTCAACGGCTTTCTACGAAAAGAAGGGGAGCGGTCTTGAACTGCTCAGAATGTTGGGCCGGCTGCGCCGCTCTTCAGCGTGAAATAAGCAAAGGCTGCTACGAAAAACGCAATGATGGCCAGTATCGCCAACAAACGCTTGAGCCAGGGAGGCGTTTGTTTCGGCGGTTTCGGCTTCGGACGACGTTCAAACTTGATGACATTATCGGACATGACAATCGATTAGCGAAGATCAAACGGTTTGCCAATCCGGTACGAACGCCAGCGATGTGACGTTTCCGCCATCGGCCAGCCAAAATGCCCATTCATCCAAACTCTCAATCTCGTCCGCAACGCTTTCAAGGTGGCGGATATCGATTGAAGCTTACAAACCCGAAGGTGCCTTCTTGAATATCCTCAATAAAATTCGCCCCTGGAGTCCGCAGCAGCGTGCATTGATTGTCCCCTTCCCAGCCAAACGGGATCTGGCCGAACGCACATCCAAGGCAACCAACGCCGACGGCCCGATTGTGGCATTTTTTACCGAGGGCAGTTTTTACGAACAGGAAAAAGAGCGTATGGCCCATTCGGCCGAGCGGATCGGGCTGAAGGTCTCTGCAACGGCAGTGCCCAGCGCCGGCAGCTGGGTATTGAATGCCGGGCTGAAACCAGGTTTCCTGCTTCAGGAAAGGGCAAGGCTGCGCGGGCCTTTGCTCTACGTCGACGTCGACGCCGTCTTCCACCGCAATCCCTGGCCGGAGCTTCGTAAGCTCGAATGCGACATTGCCGTCTATTATGAAGGCGATGAACGCCTTATCAGCGCGACCATTCTCATCAACGATACGCCTGGCGCGGCGCAACTCATCGAGCGCTGGCGGGAAGGATGTCTTGCCAAGCCCGACGTTTGGGATCAGGTCGTTCTGGAGGAAATCATCACCGAGGATGCGGCAAGCGCGAAGCCGCAATTCAAGGTGGCGAAATTGCCTGCCTCCTTCTGCTGGATATTCGACCGGCTCGAAAATGGGTCTGTCGGCGAAGTCTTCATCGAGCAGCTACAGGCAAGCCGCGAGGCGACCAAGCGCAAACGCTGGTTTGGCCGCATCGGCAAACGGCTCAAGCGCCGTCGCGATCGGGTCGAGGAAATCGAACGCGTGCTAAAGGATGACAATTGAGGCACGCTTTGAACGACCCTGCAACAGGATCAAACCTGAATCACAGCATGTCCCCGAGCGTCCAGTGGTTGCTCCATCGGACATCGATCTCATCCTCGACGTTCTGATAGCGAATGTCGGTGGAAAGGCGCAATCTGTGCTGCCTGTCCTGATTGGTGGTCGAGGCGTGGATCATGAATGGTGAATGGAGCATGACGTCGCCTGCCTCATAGTCGGCGACCAGCCAGCGCGTATCGAAGCGTTCCGCCATGTCGGGCAGATCCTTCGAGACCCAGCCACCCTCCGTCATGTTTCGATTATAGGCGCTAACGCGTTCCTCAGCACTGAGATCCTTGTTCTTTTCGCTGAACTCACGTTCCATTCGGGCACCGATGACATGCGATCCTTCCAAATAGGTCAGCCCGCCCATTTCGACGGGGATATCGCCGATCGGTATCCAGGCGGTGACGATCCGGCTGGTGCCGCCGCGAAGATAGACCAGATCGTAGTGGGCCGGTGTCGCCGTCGTCGTTCCCGGCCGGACGTGGCGCATGATCTTGCGCTTATGCAGATAAGAGATGCCCGAGAGGAATTCGTCCATGAAGCGCGAAAGGCGCGGCTGGGCGCAAAAGCCCTCATAGGCGACCGAGCGCACGAGCGACATCAGGCAACGATCGACATCCCGGCCTTCCGGCGCTAAAGCAGACGATATTCCATCCCTCGGGTCCGTTCCCGCCTCGATCAGCCCTGTCTTCGCCGTGTGACCGAAGACCCAGCCGCGAAAATCGATCACGTCCTTGCGCGGCAGAAACCCCTTGAGCCACACATAGCCGTTCTCCTCGTAAAGCCGGCGGATTGCCTCGACACCGATGCTCGGATCGGTCGGGGTGAGATAACCGAGCCGATGGGACGCAGTGGAGAGAACCTTTCCATTGGCAACAAGGTTGAGTGCACTCTTGTCGGAGAGAATGCTCTGCATGGGAATCGACATTTCACTCGCCTATGGTTTGAATTGATTGCCCATTGAATCTAGCTATTAGCGATGGTTCACTACATGGACAAAAATGATACTGGACTTTTCGCTCATCATGAAATCGGCAACACATGCCATCTACCGCTCACCACTTGCAGCCGCCGGAGGACTGTCGGTCACTGGCAGCGGCAGGCAGCACGCCATGCATGCCGTCACCGCGCGGAAGCTGCCGAGCTATGCGGTGGTTCTCGTCGAGAGCGGCCAGGGCTTTTTCGAAACGGATGCCGGCGGCCGCAGAAGCATGAAAGGCCCGGCGCTTTTCTGGCTCTTCCCGAACCGCCAGCATTCGTACGGCCCCGATGCGCAAGGCTGGAGCGAACGATGGGCGCTTTTCGAAGGCTCTCTCGTGCGCGACTTTCTGCGCCTTCGCCTCATCAGCGAGCAGAATCCGCTCATTACCCTGCGTAATCTCGACAGCGTGCAGCGTCTCTTCGGCACGATCCAAGACGATCTCATCGAGGATACCAACCTGTCGAGAGCCGCTGCCGCCTCCGCTCTTCATCAGATCGTCATTCTGGCTGCGCGGCAGGCGAGCCAGGCCACTCCCTCCCCTCAGCAAGGCTCGGATATCGGCGAAATAATCGAAGCGCTTCGCCAAAGAGCGATACAACCCCTCGACATGGCAGCTTTTGCCGCTGAATACGGCATGTCACCCGCAACGTTGCGGCGGAAAATCACGGCGGAAGTCGGGCTTCCGCCAAAGGGCTTTCAGCTTCGTGTGCGCATGGACCGCGCCAAGGAGTTGCTAACGATGACGGACGACAAGATCGAGATCATCGCCTCAAAAGTCGGATTCGATGATCCGTTCTACTTCTCCCGGCTATTCCATGAGCGCGAAAACTGCACGCCGCGCGAATTCCGCGCCCGCTATCGGCGAAGCTGATCGATCAAGATAGGTCGAACAAGTCGCAACGACCGGGCCTTATTACGCCGCATGGTTACCCGATGGCTCCCGCTCCAAATTCCGGCGCCGCCAGGCCGCCGGCGCCTCCCCCACCCGTTTGCGAAAAAAGCGCGAGAAATAGGCGGGATCTTCAAAGCCCACCTCGCGGCCGATATCCTCGACGGAGCGGATGGTGAACATCAGCAGACGCTTGGCTTCCAGCAGCCGCCGGTCCAAAAGCATCTCTTTGACGCTGTGCCCGAACACCTCGCGCGCCGCCTTATCGAGCAGATGCGGCGTCGTGGCGAGCAGGTCGACATAGTTGCCGACCGGCCAATCGCTCTTGTAATGCCGGTCGATGGCGCTGCGCAGCGCGAGCGCCAGCGCCACGGTCGGCGAAGCCGATGGAAATGCCGCGTTGCCGCCGAGCCTGTTCATCAGCGACAGCACGACGCCGATCAGCCCCAACATGACCTTTTCACTCTGGCCGCTACGCTCGCGATATTCCGCACTCACCATCTGCAGCAGCGTATCGATCTTTTGCCAGGAAGGATCGTCCGGCCGCGCTGTCAGAAAGGTCGGCACGTCAAGGCTTAGATCCACCTGGGGTGCCAAAGCCTTTAAGGTATCGTCCGATATCGAAAGGACGATGGCATCGGACTGATCATCAACATCGAATCCATGAATGATGTTACTCGGCACGAAGCTGATCGTCGGAGCGGAAAAATTCCAAGTTCGGTCCTCGACCCGGTAGCGCCCGCCCCCCTTGTACCAATAGGTGATTTGGCCCATCAGCGGATGTTTGTGCGGCGCCACATGCCCGAAATGCAGCGTTTTTCGGTCCATGACCGTTTCCACATGCAGGAATCCGACATCGAGCGCCCGGCTCGGCACGCCATAGACAAAGAAATTCGGAATCTCGTTCTTCTGCGACATGCCGGAAAAAGTACCAGCGAATTGCCCCCTTTGTCCATGGCCGGACCGGCGCGCCCGACGTAGCATTGCTCATGATCTCAAGGGAGGAATACGAGATGCGAGCTGAAGATCACCGCAGCGACAAGACCCGCCCATTTACCGGCGCCGAATATCTGGAAAGCCTGCGCGACGGCCGCGAAGTCTATATCAATGGCGAGCGCATCGCCGATGTGACTGCGCATCCAGCCATGCGCAATTCCGTCCGCTCGCTCGCCCGCATGTACGACGCGCTGCACGACGAAAAGACCAAGGATCGTCTGACATCCCCGACCGATACCGGTTCAGGCGGCTATACCCACAAATACTTCCAGGTGGCGAAATCCTCCGCCGAGCTTGTCGCCCAGCAAGGCGCCATCGCCGATTGGGCGCGCATGTCCTATGGCTGGATGGGCCGTACCGCCGATTACAAGGCGGCCCTCATGAATACGCTCGGCGCCAACGCCGACTGGTATGGGCCGTTTAAGGAGAACGCGCTTTCCTGGCATAAGCGGGCGCAGGAATCCGTGCTCTTCATGAACCACGCGATCGTCAATCCGCCGATCGACCGTCACAAGCCTGCCGATGCCGTTAAGGACGTTTTCGTCCACATCACTAAGGAAACCGATGCCGGCATCTACGTCTCCGGTGCCAAGGTGGTAGCGACGTCTTCGGCGTTGACCCACTATAATTTCCTTGCCCAGAGCTCGGCGACCGTCACGGAAGACCCGTCTCTGTCGGTCATGTTCATCGTTCCGATGAATGCGCCTGGCATTAAGATGTTCTGCCGCGTCTCCTACGAGCAGACTGCCAATACCGTGGGACATCCCTTCGACTATCCGCTGTCTTCTCGCTTTGACGAGAACGACGCGATCCTCGTGCTTGATAATGTCTTCGTGCCCTGGGAGGACGTGCTCGTGCTGCGCGACGCGGCAAAGATCCTCTCCTTCCACCCGGCCTCGGGCTTCATGCATGGCTATTGCTTCCAGGGGTGCACTCGTTTCGCCGTGAAGCTCGACTTCATCGCTGGGCTGCTCGCCAAGGCGCTGCGCGCGACCGGCGGCGATGCCTTCCGCGGCAATCAGGCGGCGCTTGGCGAAATCATCGCGCTTCGCCACATGTTCTGGTCGTTTTCCAACGCCATGGCCTATAATCCGCAACCTTGGGCCAATGGCGCTGTATTGCCGAACATGGAAGCAGCCCTTTCCTATCGCACCTTCATGTCGGAGGCCTATCCGCGCGTCATCGAGACGGTGCGCAGGGTCATCGCTTCGGGACTGATCTATCTACCCTCCTCGGCCAAGGACTTCGGCAATCCGGAGATCGACCGCTACCTCGCGCAATATGTGCGCGGTTCCAACGACATGGGTCATATCGAGCGCATCAAGATCATGAAGCTGCTCTGGGACGCCACAGGCACCGAATTCGGCGGACGCCACGCCCTTTACGAGCTCAACTATGCCGGCGCGCCGGAGGAAGTTCGCCTGCAGGTGCTAAAGGGCGCCGAGCGTGGTGGCCGGTTGAAGGAGATGGAAGCGCTCGTCGATCAGTGCATGAGCGATTACGACGAAAACGGCTGGACCGGAGATACGTGGCTGCCGCCGCTGGGTGATACCTCCCCTGCCCGCAACGCCGCCGAGTGAGGACGTTGCCATGGAGGAGCAACTCTCGAAAACCGAATTTCGCAACGCCATGGCTCGGGTCTGCGCTCCGGTGAACGTCATCACCACCAACGGCCCTGCCGGCCGTGGCGGCTTTACCGCGACGGCCATGTGCAGCGTCACCGACGAGCCGCCGACACTGCTGGTCTGCATGAACAGCCGCTCGGCGCAAACAAGCCTCTTCCTCGATAATCGTCGCTTCTGCGTCAATGTCCTGACGCAGGAGCACAAGGAACTGGCCGGCTACTTCGCTGGCCAGCGCGCCGACATGGAGGAGCGCTACGCCGCGGCGGAATGGATCAACTTCCGCTCCGGTAGCCAGGCACTTTCCGATGCCATCGTCTCCTTCGATTGCCGTCTGACGGAAGCGCGCCTGGTCGGCACGCATCATATCTTCATAGGCGAAGTGATGGATATCCGCAGCCGCAAGGACGGGCATGCGCTACTCTATTTCGACCGCAACTATGTGCATGTGCCGACCCAGACGGGCAGCTTCGGCGGCTGAGTACCGCATGAATGGCTATCGATCGTGGGAAACAAAGCAGGGTGCCGGCGACGAGGCGGCACCCTGTTTGCATGCGAAAATCGCTATCAGAGCTGGATCCATGCCGTCTTCAGATCGACGTATTTGTCGAGCGCATGCAACGACTTGTCGTGTCCGTTACCCGATTGCCTGACGCCGCCAAGCGGCACGCTGTTATCGGCGCCGCCATAAGTGTTGACATGCACGACGCCGGCGCGGATTCCCCGCACCATCCGATGGGCGCGCGACAGGTTCGAGGTCCAGACGGCGGAGGCAAGGCCATATTCCGTGCTATTGGCGATCTCAAGTGCTTCCGCTTCCGTTTGGAAGGAGATGATCGACAGGATCGGGCCGAAGACCTCTTCGCGTGCCAGGGTCATCGACGGCGTCACGTCGAATACGGTCGGCCGCATGTAATAACCGCCGGTCTCCTCAAGAATACGCGAACCACCGGTGCGCAGCGATGCACCCTCCGATAGTGCCTGCGAGACGTAGCCAAGATCCTTCTTCAGCTGGATCTCGCTGGAAATGGCCCCTACGTCGGTCATCAACTGCAGTGGATCTCCGACCTTCATGGCCTCGGCGATGCGGATGACTTTCTCGGAAAAGGCCTCATGGATCGATTTCTCCAAAAGCAGCCGGGAGCCGGCGACACAGACCTGGCCGGAATTGCGAAAAATGCCATAGGCAGAAACCTTGGCCGCCTGATCGAGATCGGGCGCATCGGCAAAGACGATGTTCGGGGACTTGCCGCCAAGCTCTAGATAGACGCGCTTCAGGTTGGAGCGTGCCGAATATTCCAAGAGCCGCCGCCCGACGGGCCCGGAACCGGTGAAGGCCAGCACATCGATATCCATGTGCAGCCCCAGTGCTTCGCCGCAGACCGCACCGCGACCGGTCACGACGTTGAGCACGCCTTCGGGCAATCCGGCTTCGGCGCAAATTTCGGCAAGCTTCAGCAGCGTCAGCGACGCGCCTTCGGCGGGCTTCAGCACGACGGAATTGCCCGCGGCGAGCGCCGGCGCAATCTTCCAGGCGCCAATCATCATCGGGAAGTTCCACGGCACGATGGCGGCAACGACACCGATAGCTTCGCGATGGATGAGCCCGAGTATGTTCTCAGCCGTCGGAGCGATTTCGCCATAGACCTTGTCGATCGCCTCGGCATAGTAACGGAATGTGCCGGCGGCGCTGCCAGGCTCGGCCTTCAGCGCCATCGAGATTTCCGTACCGTTGTCGCGCACGCCGAGCACGGCGAGCTCGAGCGCTTTCTTCTCGATCAGTTCGGCAATTTTCAGCAGCACCTTCTTGCGTTCGGCCGGTGCCGCCTTCGACCAGCTACCCTTTTCGAAGGCATGGCGCGCGGCCTTTACGGCCAGATCGACGTCCTGAGTGCCGGCATCGGCAATCGTGGTCAGCTTTGTTCCGTCGATCGGCGATATGACGTCCATCATTGCGCCGCTGATCGGTTGGCGCCAGGCGCCTCCGATGAACAACGTCTGGGGCGAAACGGATAATGTCCGGAGCTGGTCGATCTTTTCCTGCATCTCATTGTCTCACAGAGAGGGTGGCGGGGCTTGCCCGCCACCACGATTGGAACTGGTTCAGGCTTCCTGGCCGGCGCCGAGGCGAGCAAAGCTTGCCGCATCGGCCGACTTCAGACGAGCCGCTGCGATAAAGCCGATGATGCCGGCAATTAGCACAAGTCCCGGCAAGACCACCGCAAGCACGCCATTGGCGCCGGCAATCGCGCCGAAATTCGCCGAGATATAATAGACAAGCGTCAGGAGGATCAGACCCGTCACGATCGGAAGCACCTTGATAACAAGCACATTGCGCTCAAGCCCCTGATTGCGGCTGAAGAACACCACGATCGAGAAGGCTGTAAACGCCATCAGCAGGATGATCGCCAGCGTTGCGACATTGGTGAGCCAGGAGAAGAGTGCCAGCACCGGATCCTGACCCGTTACCGCAAAGAGCGCGACGACGAGCACGGCAATGACGGTCTGAATGATCGACCCGACATGGGGGCTCTGAAAGACCGGATGCGTCACGCCGACCGACTTCGGCAGCAGGCCTTCGCGGCCGGCGACATACATGTAGCGCGCCACGCCGTTGTGGAAGGCGAGGATGCCAGCAAACAGGCTGGTGATGAAGAGCACGCTCATCACGACGGTAATCCAGTGGCCGACATAGCGCTCGGCGAGGCCGAAGAGAAAGGTTGTCGGATCGGCGAGGCCCTGCAGCGCCGGAACAAGCTTATCGACGCCGGCACCGATGACCATCAGCCAAGAGGTCAGCATATAGAAGAGGCCGATGATGATGACGGAAATATAGGTCGCGCGCGGTACGGTCTTTTCCGGCTCGCGGGCCTCTTCGCTGTAAATGGTCGTCGCTTCGAAACCGATGAAGGCCGCGAAGCAGAACAGGAGGCCGATCGCCGGCGTTCCGCTCCAGAAGGCAGTTGGCGTGAAAGGCGCAGCGGAGAGGCCCGCATCGCCTCCCTTGGCGAAGATTGCAGCGTCGATGACGAACACGACGAGATATTCGAGAATGACGAGCACCGTCAGCACCTTGGCTGAAAGATCAACGCGGCGGTAGCCGAAGACGGCGACGAAGGCGATGCCGATAAAGCTCCAGAACCACCAGGGAAGATCGAGACCGAGCTGTTCGGCAAAGAAGCCTTTCGTTGCAGCACCGAAAAGCCCGAGAACGCCGACCTGCATCGCATTGTAGGCGAGAATAGCGATCAAGGCTGCGGCACCACCCATGAGGCCGCCAAGGCCCTGCGCGGTGTAGGCGTAGAAAGCGCCGGCATTTCTTATATGGCGGGCCATGGCGACATAGCCGACCGCAAACAGCAGCAGAATGCCTGTCACCAGCAGGAAGGTCAGCGGTATGCCCGGCCCGTTGCCGAGCATCATCGAAAGCGGCACGCCGCCGGCAACCGCCGTCAGCGGTGCGGCAGCCGAAACGACGAGGAAGGTCACGGCACCGACGCCGAGACTGTTCTTGCGCAGCTGGTTTTCAGCGGCACCTTGCGAATTTTGCGTGTTCATCTGCGTTCGTTCCCCTTGTTTAAAAACATCCGATCATCGCCGCGATTGCACGCGTGCGACCTCCACCAAAAACCGGACTGACGAGCGGGGCTTATGCTTTTGTTGATTTTACCGCCGTCAGCGCCTATGGTTCATTATTTGAACCGTAGCTTCAAATATAGACTTGCAAACATTGCCGGCCTCTGTCAAGTTATTTCGCATGTTAAGTATCTTGGGTCGTTGCTATCGTGCAGCGGCGCAGGGTCAGCAAGCTGATTTGACGGGAAGCCGAGGCTGGACGCACGAAATCAGAACCTGACCAACCCAAGAGGAGGAATGATGAGCACGATCGGAAAGGCGCTGGCATTGCTGGATACCCTGTCACGGCTGGACAAGGAGGCGGGTCTGACCGACATCGCCCGCCTGTGCGCGCTGGACAAGGCGACGGCGCGACGCTTTCTGGTGGAGCTGGAAAAACACGGCTTCGTCGAGCAGGATCCAGATACGCGCCGCTACCGCATCGGCTCGGCACCCGTTCGTCTCGCCCGCATCAGGGAAACCCGCTTTCCCTTCCTGCGGGTCGCAATTCCTTTCATCAAGGCGCTTGCCGAATCGTCGACCGAGACCGTTCATCTCTCGGAGTTTTCAGGTGGACAGCTCTCGACCATTCACGTGGAGGATTCACCGCGTGCGCACCGCATCATCGTCGATGTCGGCAGCCTCTTGCCCTTTCATGCGACAGCTTCAGGTCTCGCCTTTCTGGCCTCCTGTCCACGGATAGAAATCGACGAAGCGCTTAAAAGGCCGCTCGAAAAATTCACCGATTACACCGTCACCGATCCCCAATTGCTGCGTCGGATGCTCGATGAAACCGCAGTACGGGGCTTTTCCGTCATTGACCAAGGCCTGGAGGCCGGCGTCATCAGCACCGCCGCGCCGGTGCGCACGCCTAGCGGCCGCCCGATCGGTTGCGTGGCAATCGCCGCTCCGCTCTCGCGCACCAACAAGGCCGCTATCCACGAATTCGGCGCTCAGGCCACCAACGCAGCCAACGCCATCGCAGAAAAATATTACGGGTCGGAAAGACCCACGGGAACCATTGCGAAACTCAGGAGGACGGATTGATGAGCCCGGAGGCTCCCTCACCACGGATACTCGTCATCGGAACCGGTGACACCAAATGCGACGAACTGCAATTCATGGCATCCGTCATCAGGCAAGCCGGCGGCCAGCCGGCCATGATGGATGTCAGCATTCTCGGCGATCCACCTTACAGCCCTGAATATTCCAAGCATGACATCGCGAAGGCCGCCGCAACGACAATCGAAGCCATTACCGAAAGCGGCGACGAAAACAGCGCCATGGCCGCGATGGCGAAGGGTGCAGCGGCGTTGAGCCTGCGCCTTTACGAAGATGGGCTGGTGGATGGAGTCATCGTGCTCGGCGGCTCCATGGGCACGGATCTGGCGCTCGATGTCGCCGCCGTTCTGCCGCTCGGCGTGCCGAAATTCGTGGTCTCGACCATTGCCTATTCTCACCTCATCCCGCCGGAACGCATTGCGCCCGACCTGATGATGATCCTGTGGGCGGGTGGTCTTTACGGGCTCAACAGCATTTGCCGCTCCGTGCTCTCCCAGGCGTGCGGCGCGGTCGTCGGCGCCGCAAAGCACGGCACCAAGCCCAATCGCGAGCGACCGCTCGTCGGAATGACCTCACTTGGCTCCTCCTGCCTGAAATATATGAAGTATCTGCGGCCCGAGTTGGAAAAGCGCGGCTACGACGTCGCCGTCTTCCATTCCACCGGCATGGGTGGCCGCGCCTATGAAGCGATTGCCGCGAAAGGTGACTTTGCCGCAGTCTTCGACTTCTGCATCCAGGAAGTCAGCAATCATCATTATAGCAGCGTCGTCACCTCCGGGCCGGACCGGCTCGAAAATGCAGGACGCACCGGCACTCCGCAGATCGTCGCACCCGGTGCGGTCGACATGGTCGATCTTCAGGCATGGCAAGCCCTGCCAGAGGTCTTTGTGGATCGCCCGTATCACGCCCATAACCGGCTGATCGGGTCGGTAACGATATCGCCGGAAGGGCGGCGGGAAGTTGCCCGTGTGATCGGAGAAAAACTGCGGCGCGCCGAAGCGAAGGTCGCCTTCCTTCTGCCGACTGAAGGCTTGCAGGAATGGGACAAGCCGGATGAACCCTTGCATGATCCGGAAGGTCTTGACGCCTTCTTCGATGAAATGCGCCGCGCCGTTCCGCCCAGCGTCACCCTGCAGGAGGTCGATGCTCACATCAACGCGCCGGCCTTCTCGGCTGCTGCCCTTGCCATCTTCGATCGATGGGTTGCCGAAGGCGTCATTCCGGAGGGACGGCCATGACGCGGGACCGCGCGCTTATCCTCGACTTCGGCGGCGTCGTCACCCGCACGCTGTTCGAAACCCATGACATCACCGAGCGCACGCTTGGCCTTCCGAAGGGGTCGCTGACCTGGCTCGGCCCTTTCGACACGGCGACGGACCCGCTCTGGGTCGCAATGCAGAACCGCGAGATCACTGAACGCGACTATTGGCTGACGCGCGCGGGCGAAGTCGGCAAGATGGTCGGCGAAAACTGGACCGATATGCAGACCTTCGTGCGCCGGGCGCGCGGCGCCGAGCCGGAGCTTGTCCTGCGCCCGGAAGCTCGCGAGGCCATCCTGCGCACCAAGGAGGCCGGCCTGAAGCTGGCGATCCTGTCGAACGAACTCGACCTTTTCTATGGCGTCGAGTTTCGACAGCGTTTTCCCCTCATCGAGCTTTTCGACGTTATCGTCGACGCCACCTACACGAAGATCCTGAAGCCCGATCCCCGTGCCTACGAGCTCGTTCTTGCCGAGCTTAACTTGCCGCGCGAGGTCTGCGTTTTCGTCGACGACCAGAAGAAGAACATCGAGGGTGCCGAAGCCGTGAACCTGCCTCACGTGCATTTCGACATGACCCGCCCTGCCGAAAGCTATGCCCGCGCACTTGCCATGCTGGGGCTCTGAACCAAGAGGAATTTGACATGCGTGAGACCAATTTCATCATCGAAAACAATGCACGCCATCTGTGGCATCCGATGGCCCATCCGGCCGAGATGCAGGCCAACCCGCCGCGCATCATCAACTCCGGCGAAGGCGTTGAGATCGTCGACATCCAGGGCAGGAAGGTACTGGACGCAGTCGGCGGCCTCTGGAACGTCAATCTCGGCTATTCCTGCGAGCCGGTAAAGAAGGCGATCCGCGATCAACTCGACGAACTGCCCTATTATTCGACCTTCCGCGGCACGACGAATTCGCCGCTGATCGAACTGTCCTACGAGCTTGCCGAATGGTTCAAGCCGGATGGCCTCAGCCGCTCCTTCTTCACCTCTGGCGGTTCGGACTCGGTCGAGACCTGCCTGCGGCTGGCTCGCCAATTCCACAAGGTCAACGGCCAGCCCGAGCGCACCAAATTCGTCGCGCTAAAGAAAGGTTATCACGGCACGCATTTCGGTGGCGCCTCGGTCAACGGCAACCAGAACTTTCGCCGCAACTATGAGCCATTGCTTCCGGGCGTCTTCCACCTGCCCGCGCCATTCCCTTATCGCAACCCTTTCAACACCACCGATGGCGCGGAGATCGCGGCTGCCATTGGCAGGCTCTTCGAGGAAGAGATCGCTTTCCAGGGCGCCGATACGATCGCAGCCCTGATCGTCGAGCCGGTACTCGGCGCCGGCGGCGTCATTGTCCCGCACGAAACCTTCCTGCCGCTGATGCGCGAGATCTGTGACCGGCACGGCATCCTTTTGATCGCCGACGAGGTGATCACCGCTTTCGGCCGCACAGGCGCCTGGACCGGATCGCGCCTCTGGGGCGTCAAGCCAGATATGATGTCGACGGCCAAGGCGATCACCAATGGCTATTTCCCCTTTGGCGCCGTGATGATTTCCGACAAGGTCGCCGAGGCATTCGAGAGCAACAAGAACTCTTTTGGCAATATCGGCCACGGCTACACCTATTCCGGCCACCCGGTCGGTGCGGCTGCAGCGCTTGCGACACTGAAAGAAACCAAACGGCTCGACGTCGCCGCCAATGCCGCTGCCCGCGGTGAAGAGCTGCTTGCCGGACTGAAGAGGCTGGAGGAGAAGCATGAACTGGTTGGCGACATCAGAGGCAAGGGCCTGATGTGCGCCCTCGAGCTCGTCAGTGACCGGGCGAAGAAGAGCGCGGCGGCCAAGGATACCGTCCAGAAAGTCCATGACGCGACTTATGATGCCGGCGTGATGGTCCGCACCTCCGGTGCCAATGTCATCCTGTCACCGCCGCTGATCGTGACGGCTACGAATGTCCAGACGATCCTGACCGCGCTCGATGCCGGCCTTACCGCTGCAAAGGGCTGATCATGTCCGACAATGCAACCCTCATCGCGCGCCGCGAGCGGCTTTTGGGCCGGAACATGTCGCTCTTCTATGACGAGCCGGTGCATCTCGTGCGCGGCGAAGGCGTCTGGCTCTGGGATGCCGACGGGCGTAAGTATCTCGATTGCTACAACAATGTGCCGCATGTCGGCCATTGTCATCCGCGCGTGGTCGAGGCGATCGCGCGGCAGGCCTCGATGTTGAACACGCATACGCGCTATCTGCATGAAGGCATTCTCGACTATGTGGAGCGGCTGACGGCAACCTTCGACAAGAGCCTGAATGCCGCGATCCTGACCTGTACCGGTAGCGAGGCAAACGACGTGGCCCTGCGCATGGCGCAGGCGATAACCGGCAAAACCGGCGTCATCGCCACGAACCACACCTATCACGGCAACACGGCGGCAGTGTCGCAGCTGTCGACCCGCATGCCGCCGGTCGGCGGCTTCGGCGGCCATGTCCGGCACGTGCCCGCGCCGGACAGCTATCGTCCACTCGGCGGTGAAGGCGGAGATGCCTTTGCCACGGCCTTCGCGGCAGAAGTCGAAAAAGCGATCGCCTCGCTGGAGGATACCCCGTATGGCTTTTCGGCCATCATCATCGATCCGTTCTTCGCCAATGAAGGCTTTCCGGATCTGCCGCGGGGCTTTCTCGACAAAACGGTTGCTGCTGTCCGCAAGGCGGGCGGCCTTGTGATTACCGACGAAGTACAGCCCGGCTTTGGCCGCACAGGCTCGCACATGTGGGGCCATCAGCGCGCCGGCATCGTTCCGGATATCGTGACACTCGGCAAGCCGATGGCGAACGGGCATCCGGTGGGCGGCGTCATCGCGAATGTCGACACGATAAATGCCTTCCGCAAGGCGTTCCGCTACTTCAATACCTTCGGCGGCAATCCAGTCTCCTGCGCGGCAGCCATGGCCGTGCTCGACGTCATCGACGACGAGAACCTCATCGAAAATGCCCGCAACGTCGGCGAATATACCCGCCATGCCTTCCAGCGGCTGGCCGAGAAACACTCGATCATCGGCGATGTGCGCGGCAGCGGCCTCTTCATGGGCACGGAATTCGTTCTGGACAGGCAAACGAAGGAGCCGGCCACTGCCGAGGCGACACGCATCATCAACACCATGCGCGAATGCGGCGTGCTGATGGGCAAGATCGGCATTCACCAGTGCGCCACGAAGATCCGCCCGCCCATGCCGTTCACCAGGGAAAATGCCGACTTCATGTTGTCGATTTTCAACGACGTATTGACTGGCCTGTGAGGCAATATGGCCGGCCCGTTGCCACAGACCATCCGTGACGCGCTCCAGAAACGAGCGCTAGAAGCCCTCGACCATTGGCCTGTTCGGGATCACGAGCCTGTCCTGATGAAATATCGGGAAAACGCCGTCTTCCGCATCACGTTGGAAGACGGCCAGTTCGCCGCGCTCCGGCTGCATCGCCCGGGCTACCATGACGAGACGAGCCTGCGCTCGGAGCTGCACTTCATGGCCGCCCTCAAGCTCGGCGGCCTCGATGTGCCAGGCCCTGTGCCGACAAGCAGAAAGCAGAGCCTCGTCCGACTGCCGGCCAACAGACATTTTGCCGAACAGCATGCCGATGTGGTGAGTTGGATCGATGGTGTGCCGCTTGGCCAAAGTGGCGTGCCGCTATCGCAATCTGTTGAGATGCAGGAAGCAATCTTCTTCCGCATCGGGCAAAACATGGCCATCATGCACGAGCTTGCCGATGTGTGGGAACCACCGGAACATTTTCACCGCCCGGTTTGGGACATCGATGGGCTGGTCGGCGAAACGCCGCTCTGGGGCCGCTTCTGGGATTGTCGCGGCCTTTCACCCGAGAGCACTATCGCCCTGTCGGCATTGCGCCACCAGCTGCGCCGACTGCTCGCGAACGCGGATAGCCAAAGCCTCGACTATGGGCTGATCCATGCCGATCTCGTGCGAGAAAACATCTTTCTGACGGGAACCGACAGCAATGTCGCCTTCATCGATTTCGACGATGCGGGACACGGCTTCCGCCTGTTCGATCTTGCGACCACCCTGCTCAAGAACCGCAACGAACCCGCCTATCCGGTGATCGAGCAAGCGCTGATATCAGGCTATCGCAGCCGGCGAGCACTCTCCGAAGCGGCTCTGGCGGCCCTGCCCCTATTCATGGTGCTGAGGAACCTTACATATATTGGATGGCTCGCGGAACGTCCGGAAATTCCGGACAATGTCGAACGTCTGTCGCGTTACGTCCATGAAAGTCTGGAGATAGCAAGACAGCTCGACTTTGTCGCTTGACATCTGCGAGATATTTATTAACGTGTTAAGTAATTAAAGTCTCGGGAGGACTTGATGCCGCATCTCGCCATCGAATATTCGGCCAATCTGGAGGGTCGCGCCGATATCGGCGCACTCTGTGAGCGGCTGCTGAAGACGGTTCTGGACACCGGCCTTTTCGAAGTCGGGGCTGTGCGGGTGCGCGCCTTTCGCGCCGAGCATTACGCCATCGCCGACAAGCTACCCGAGAACGCCTTCGTCGATCTGAACTTCCGCATCGGCAAGGGCCGCACGGATGAGGAAAAGAAACGCACCGGCGAGGCGATCTTCGCCGCGGCGATCGACGTTCTCGGCCCGCTCTTCGACACCCCGCATTTCGCCCTCTCGCTTGAGATCCGCGAGATCGATGCGGAACTCAGCTGGAAGAAGAACGCCATTCATCCGCGGCTTCGCGGCAAGTGACATTCCCTTCGCGGGACGACATAACACCAAAGGAATAGACGATGTCCAAACTGCAGGAAAACATCGCAAAGGCCGAGGGCTTTCTGGCTCGATTCAAGGATAACGGCGTACTGAACCGCATCAATGGCGAGGATGTGCGCGCCGATGATGGTTCCACCTTCGAGACCATCTCGCCTGTCGATCTGAAGCCGCTCGCAACCGTTGCCCACGGCAAGGCTGCCGATATCGACCGCGCGGCAAAGGCCGCAAAAGCTGCCTTCGCCGAATGGGCCGCCATGCCCGGCAACGCGCGCAAGAAGCTCCTGCACAAGATTGCCGATGCGATCGTGGCTCGTGCCGAGGAGATCGCCTTCGTCGAGTGCATGGATACCGGACAGTCACTGAAATTCATGGCCAAGGCCGCTCTGCGTGGCGCCGAGAACTTCCGCTTCTTCGCCGACCGCGCGCCGGAAGCCCGTGATGGCAAGGCATTGCGCGCCGAGGGCCAGGTGAACCTGACGACCCGCGTGCCGATCGGGCCGGTCGGCATCATCACGCCCTGGAACACCCCTTTCATGCTGTCGACCTGGAAGATCGCGCCGGCGCTTGCCGCCGGATGCACGATCGTCCACAAGCCAGCCGAATTCTCACCACTGACGGCCCGCCTGCTAGTGGAGATTGCCGAGGAAGCAGGTCTGCCGAAGGGTGTGTGGAACCTCGTCAACGGTTTCGGCGAGGATGCCGGTCGCGCGTTGACGGAACATCCCTTGATCAAGGCGATCGGCTTCGTCGGCGAAAGCCGCACCGGTTCGATGATCATGAAGCAGGGCGCAGATACGCTGAAGCGCGTGCATTTCGAGCTCGGCGGCAAGAACCCGGTCATCGTCTTTGCCGATGCCGATCTCGAGCGCGCCGCCGATGCCGCCGTCTTCATGATCTACTCGCTGAACGGCGAGCGCTGCACCTCGTCCTCGCGCCTGCTGGTCGAAGAAAGTGTCTACGACAAATTCACCGCGATCGTCGCCGAGAAGGCGAAACGCATCAAGGTCGGCCATCCCCTTGATCCGGAAACGGTCGTCGGCCCGCTCGTCCATCCCGTGCATGAAAAGAAGGTGCTGGAGTATATTCAGATCGGTCGTTCGGAAGGTGCGACGCTGGCCGCTGGCGGCGAGAAGGTCAACGGCCCAGGCGGCGGTTGCTACGTCTCGCCCACGCTGTTCACCGGCGCCAACAACCAGATGCGCATCGCGCAGGAAGAGATCTTCGGGCCGGTACTGACCGCGATCCCCTTCAAGGACGAAGCCGATGCGCTGGCGCTTGCCAACGATGTCCAGTACGGCCTCACCGGCTATCTCTGGACGTCGGACGTCACCCGCGCCTTCCGTTTCACCGATCACCTCGAAGCCGGCATGATCTGGGTCAATTCGGAAAACGTCCGTCACCTGCCCACGCCCTTCGGCGGGGTCAAGAGCTCCGGCATCGGCCGCGACGGCGGCGACTGGTCCTTCGATTTCTACATGGAAACCAAGAACGTCGCCTTCGCCACCAAGCCGCACGCGATCCAGAAACTCGGCGGCTGAGCCCGCCAATATCTATAAGTACGCATAAGAGGAGGAACAAATGCCCCTGCCGAAACCCAATCTCTATCCGCCCTTCAACATCGTGCGTCTCAGCCATATCGAATTCGGCGTCACCGATCTTGCCAAGTCCCGCGCCTTCTATGTCGACACGCTCGGCCTGCAGGTGACGGATGAAACGGCCGACACGATCTATCTCAGGGCAATGGAGGAGCGCGGGCATCACTGCATCGTGCTGAAGAAATCCGACAAGGCGGAAGCCCGCGACCTCGGCTTCAAGGTGTTCAGTGACGAGGACCTCGACAAAGCGGCGCATTTCTTCAAGGGCAAGGACCTGCCGGTTGAATGGGTCGAGCGCCCCTATCAGGCCCGGACATTCCGCACCCGCGACCCGCACGGCATCCCGCTTGAATTCTATTCCAAGATGGAGCGTCTGCCGCCGATCCACCAGAAATATGCCCTCTACAAGGGTGTGAAGCCGCTGCGCATCGACCACTTCAACTGCTTCTCGACCAATGTCGACGAGAGCGTCGCCTTCTATAATGAGCTCGGCTTCCGCGTGACCGAATATACCGAGGACGAGGAAACCGGCCGCCTCTGGGCCGCCTGGACGCACCGCAAGGGCGGCGTCCACGACATCGCCTTCACCAACGGCCGTGGCCCGCGCCTGCATCACACCGCCTTCTGGGTGCCAACGCCGCTCAACATCATCGACCTGCTCGACCTGATGGCGACGACCGGCTGGGTCGCCAATATCGAGCGCGGTCCGGGACGCCACGGCATCTCCAACGCCTTCTTCCTCTATATCCTCGATCCGGATGGCCACCGCATCGAGATCTACTGCTCGGACTATCAGACCGTCGATCCCGATCTGGAGCCGATCAAATGGGACCTCAAGGATCCGCAGCGCCAGACACTTTGGGGCGCACCCGCTCCCAAATCCTGGTTCGAACATGGTAGCCTGTTTGCCGGTGCGGAAGTGGCCGAGCCTGACCTGAAGGCACAGCCGATTATCGCGCCGTAAGCGTTACCCTTGAGAGCGGGTGAAAAACGCCCGCTCCTCATCAACGTTCGCAAGCGCGAGGAGGCAGTCATGAATTTGAAAGATGCAACATTATTCCGGCAGGCGGCCTTGGTTGGCGGTGAGTGGATCGAGGCCGTTCCCTCCAATGCGATGAAGGTCGACAATCCGGCGACGGGTAAGATCATCGGCCTCGTCCCTAATCTGGGCGCTGCGGAAACCAAGAAGGCGATTGCCGCAGCCGAAGCCACGCAGAAGGAATGGGCCACCCGCACCGCCAAGGAACGCTCCGGCATCTTGCGCCGCTGGTTCGAGCTGATGATGGAAAACCAGGACGATCTCGGACGCATCCTGACGGCGGAGCAGGGCAAGCCCCTGCCCGAAGCCAAAGGCGAGATCGCCTATGGCGCGAGCTTCATCGAATGGTTTGCGGAAGAAGCCCGCCGCGTCTATGGCGACATCATTCCCGGCCACCAGAAGGACAAACGCATTCTGGTCATGAAGCAGCCGATTGGCGTGGTCGCGGCGATCACGCCCTGGAACTTCCCGAATGCGATGATAACCCGCAAGGCCGGTCCGGCCTTTGCCGCCGGCTGCGCCATGGTGCTGAAGCCCGCCTCGCAGACGCCTTTTTCGGCGATTGCCATTGCGATCCTTGCCGAACGCGCCGGCCTGCCGAAGGGCCTCTTCAGTGTTCTCACAGGCTCGGCCCGTGCCATCGGCGGCGAGATGACCGCAAGCCCGGTCGTGCGCAAGCTCACCTTCACCGGCTCGACCGAAGTGGGCGCCGAGCTCTATAAGCAGAGCGCACCGACCATCAAGAAACTCGGTCTTGAGCTTGGGGGCAACGCACCCTTCATCGTGTTCGACGATGCCGATCTCGATGCTGCCGTCGAGGGCGCACTGATCGCCAAGTTCCGCAACAATGGCCAGACCTGCGTCTGCGCGAACAGGCTCTACGTGCAGGAGGGCGTCTATGATGCCTTTGCCGAGAAACTCTCCAAGGCTGTCGGCTCGCTGAAAACAGGCAATGGCTTTGACGAGGGCATCAATCTCGGCCCGCTGATCGACGAGGCGGCGCTTGCCAAGGTCGAGGAGCATGTTGCCGATGCGCTGTCCAAGGGTGGCCGGGTCGTTGCCGGCGGGCACCGACATCGGCTCGGCGGACGCTTCTATGAGGCGACGGTGCTTGCCGACGTGACCCCTGCCATGGCTGTTGCCAGAGAAGAGACCTTCGGGCCGGTGGCGCCCCTCTTCCGCTTCAAGGACGAGGCCGATGTCATCGCCCAGGCTAACGACACCGAGTTCGGCCTTGCCTCCTATTTCTATGCCAAGGATCTCGCGCGCGTCTTCCGCGTTGCCGAAGCCCTGGAATACGGCATGGTTGGCGTCAATACCGGCCTGATCTCGACGGCCGAAGCGCCCTTCGGCGGCGTCAAGCTCTCCGGCCTCGGCCGCGAAGGTTCACGCTACGGCATCGAGGAATTCACCGAAATCAAATATGTCTGCCTCGGCGGCGTCGTCTGAGGTCAAGAGAAGGCCGTGAAAGCATGACCCACCCCAGATTCCTATCCTTTTCGAGAAACGGCCGTCATGGCTATGGACTTGCGGTCGGCAACGGTGTCGTCGACCTCTCCGCGCGCCACGGCGCGACTTGGCCGACGCTGCGTGAGGTGATCGAGGCCGGTCGCCTCGCTCAACTCGCAGAAGAAGCCAAATCATTGAAGCCGGATTTCGCACTTGACGACATCCGCTTCGAGATTCCCATTCCGTCGCCGGAAAAGATCATTTGCGTCGGGGTCAACTTCCCCGACCGCAATGAGGAATACAAGGATGGGCAGGCCGCCCCCTCCAACCCCTCACTCTTCATCCGCTTTCCGCGGTCGTTCACAGGGCACGAACGGCCCTTGATCCGGCCGCCGGAAAGCCCGCAGCTCGACTATGAAGGCGAGGTCGTCATCGTCATCGGCAAGGGTGGCCGCCGGATCGCGGAGGCCGACGCCTTCTCCCATATCGCGGCCCTGTCGCTCTGCAACGAGGGCACGATCCGCGATTGGGTGCGACATGCGAAATTCAACGTCACCCAGGGCAAGAACTTCGACAATACCGGCTCGATCGGCCCCTGGCTGATCCCCTTCACGGATGCGGCCCAGCTTGAAGACATAGCGCTCACGACTCGCGTCAACGGCGAAGTGCGCCAGAGCGACTGCACCAGCCGGATGATCTTCTCCTTCCGCAAGATCATCAACTATATCTCCACCTTCACAACGCTCGTCCCCGGCGATGTCATCGTCACGGGAACGCCGACCGGCGCCGGCGCCCGCTTCAATCCACCGATCTGGCTGAAGCCCGGCGATGTCGTCGAAGTCGAGGCCGATGGCCTCGGCATCCTGAAAAACACGATCGCCGACGAGGTGCGCTGATGCTATCGCAAGATGAAATCCAGGCTGCCGCCGAAAGCCTCGATCAGGCCGAGCGGACGCGCGTTCAAACAGGGCTCCTTTCGCTCAAGCATCCGCAAATGACGATGGACGATTCCTATGCCGTCCAGAGCGCCTGGGTGCAGAAGAAGATCGCGAGCGGCCGCAAGCCTATCGGCTGGAAGATCGGGCTGACATCAAAGGCGATGCAATATGCGCTGAACATCAACATCCCCGATTCCGGGGTGCTCCTTGACGATATGGTCTTCGAAGATGGCGCCACGGTGCCGGCCGACCGCTTCATCCAGCCGCGTATCGAAGCCGAGATCGCTTTCGTCATGAAGGCGCCGCTCAAGGGGCCTGATATCTCGATCTTCGATGTGTTGAATGCCACGGACTATGTGACGCCAGCCCTCGAGATCCTTGACACGCGCATCCTTCGCGTCGATCCGGAGACGAAGAAGGCGCGCACCATCGTCGACACTATTTCCGACAATGCCGCCAATGCCGGTATCGTCACCGGCGGCCGTGCTGTGCGGCCGGGTGAGATCGACATGCGCTGGATGGGCGCGATCGTCAGCCGCAATGCCGAAGTGGAGGAAACCGGGCTTGGCGCCGGTGTGCTCAACCAGCCCGCGCGCGGAATCGCCTGGCTTGCCAATCGCCTTTCGCAATATGGCGACGGCATCGAAGCCGGCCAGATCGTGCTCGCCGGTTCCTTCATCCGTCCGATCGAGGCACGGCATGGCGATACGATCACCGCCGATTTCGGTCCATACGGATCGGTCAGCCTGTTCTTTGCGTGAGGGAGTGAAGTATGCCGGCGCCTAAGAATCTCTTCAAACAGGCTCTGAAGGAAGGCCGGGCGCAGATCGGCCTTTGGCAAGCGCTTGCCAATGCCTACACGGTCGAAATCTGCGCCAGCGCCGGCTACGACTGGCTGCTGCTCGATGCCGAGCATGCGCCGAACGATGTGCCGCTTCTCGTCTCTCAGCTGCAGGCGATGAAGGGCGTGGCTAGCCACGCGGTGATCCGTCCGCCGATCGGCGAAACCTGGATCATCAAGCAGATGCTCGATATCGGCGCGCAGACCCTGCTCATCCCGATGGTCGACAGCAAGGAGATGGCCGAGACCATGGTCAAGGCGGTGCGATACCCGCCGCATGGCATGCGCGGTGTCGGTGCGGCCCTTGCCCGCGCCTCCGCCTTCAACCGCATTCCGGACTACCTTGCGACGGCCAATGACGAGATCTGCCTGCTGCTGCAGGTTGAAAGCCGCGCGGGGCTTGCGGCGCTCGACGACATCGCCTCGACCGAAGGCGTTGACGGCGTCTTTATCGGACCATCCGATCTTGCCGCAGACATGGGCTATCTCGGCAAGCCGGGTGCCTCTGAAGTGCAGGCAGAAGTCGAAAAGGCGCTCGCAAAAATCCAGTCGCATGGCAAGGCGGCGGGCATCTTGATCGGCGATCTCTCGCTGGCAAAACGCTATCTGGAGCTTGGCGCCACCTTCGTCGCGATAGGCAACGACGTCACGCTGCTTGCCAATGCTACCATCAAGCTTCTTGACGATTTCAAGAAGGCGGATGCAGCCAAGCCGCCTGAGGACGTCAAGGTCTATTAATAGCCGGGGCCACGGCGGTCGTCGTTCGCCTATTGCTTATTTTGCGGATCAATAAAACCGAAGCGGCCCTCATTCCTCGCCGACCGAGCCATTCTCCAATTTCAATGCCGCCAATTCATCCAGCATATCGAGAAGCTTCTCCACGCGCTCCACGCCGAACCGAGCATCGATATCGGCATAGACCTTCAGGCTTTCCGGCATAACGTCCTCGACAACCGCCTCCCCGGCCGCTGTGATCTGCAACAATACCCTGCGGCCATCGGCATCATCTTTATGCTTGGTGATAAAGCCGCGCTCTTCGAGCGAACGGATCATGCGCGTCAGGCTCGGGGCAAGAATGGATGCCTTGTCCGCGAGTTCCGTCGCATCGAGCTTTCCGCCTTCGTAGAGAACGCGAATGACACGCCATTGCTGCTCGGTCACATCATGCGCCACCAGGATCGGCCTGAAATGGCTCATGACCGCTTCACGGGCGCGCAGAAGTCCGATCGCTAGGGAACGGCGACGGTCCCGCAGTGGCCGTTTGGGGTGCGTGGCCGCTGTTTCCGGCTCAGCGCGCGGCCTCACATCACTATCTGTTCTGTTTTGCATCTTTTGCATATTCGCTTCGATTATGGCCCTCACTGATTAACATGAGAATCATTCAAAGCAAGGCGATCGCATGATATCGATCAAAGCCGATGACAAAGATCGCCGCCGCGCGGCGCGCTTTCTCGCCATGGATTATGGCACCTCTACCAGGCGGCCGCTGCCTCTGATCTCGGAACGCCGCAGCACCGGATGCCCGTAGAGTTCGATATTGCCGCTTCCGCTGATCGAAACATCGGCATCCGCGGCAGCGGCTACTTCCGCGTCGCCACTGCCTTGAATTCTGATCTTCGCGGATTGAGCGGCCAGGTCCTTTAGACGCGCAGTGCCGGAACCGGATACATTGAGATCGACCGAGCGTGCGCTTCCCGTGGCCGTGACGCTGCCGCTTCCGGATATCCTCAGGCGCAGGTCTGATTGATCGAGCTGCGACAGAGCGAGATCGCCGCTGCCCCGTACTCTCCAATCAGTGACGAGCGGTCCTGACAGGCTGACGTCGAATTTGGAGTTGGACCAACCCGGATTACAATCCATGCTCAGCCTTCCGCCCTCCAGCCGCACATGATTGAGCAGCGCTGGATCTCCGCTCACGACGGCTTCCGCCTTTCCGCCCGGCTGATAGTGAACAGAGGCCGGGATATCGATCGTCAGGCTGCCATTGGAGCTGAAAGGCAGGATAACCTGCTGTCCGCCGGATGCCGCAGATCCGCAACTGGATTGCGTACCACCCCACCAATGCCCTGCGTTTGCCCAATCCGGCCCGGAAAATCCGATCCCGAGGGCCAGAAAGACGAATGCACAAATCAGTCCGGTCGTCGCGATAGTCGCCAATTTCCCGTTCATTGCTCATTTCCTCCAACGATTCGCGGCCCAGCGTTCAAGCGCGGCTTTCGTCTACCTGCGCCAAGCGGAAATGCAGGCGGGCATATTGTCCAAGCATGCGGATACCCAAACTCAACCCCATCAGCAGCAGGGCCCCGCCGCCCACGAAGCAACTCACCAGCCCGGCGCCAACAAGCAGACGAGCCAGCATGCCGACGGAGGGCAAGCCGATGTGAAACAGCACGGTCGTCACGACAATCTTCAGACCGACGGCGCCCACGGCTACCAAAGCGATCGCAAGGCCGAGCGTCACGAACATCGCCGCAAACAGCAAAGGTAGCAGGAAGAAGATATCGACGACGGCAAGGCCCGCCAGCGCCATCGTAGCGGCCAAAAGATTCGGCACGCTCCAGTGCGCCTCGAAACGACGCAGCCCGACATCCGCACGCAATTCCCTTGCGATCCTGGCAGGGTCGCCGAGCGCGGAGCAAACTTCCTCCTCGCTTCGGCCTGACGCCTCGGATTCGGAAAAATGGGCAGCATAGTCGGCCACGATATCATCGATCTCGTGCGGAGGCAGGCCCGCAAGCCCCAATCTCAGCGTGCGCAAAAAGGCTTCCCTGCTCATGGCAAATCCTCAAGTAGCTTGTCGACGGAGCCTGCTAACGTGCGCCAATCGCGGCGATGCGCTTCGAAAATCGAACGCCCCAACGGCGTGAGCCGATAATATTTACGCGGCGGCCCGTTGCTCGACTCGACGATGCGGGTCGCGACCAACCCGCCATTCTGCATCCTGCGCATCAGCGGGTAGATCGTTCCTTCACCCATGCCGACGGCCGCCACAAGTGTGCTCGCAATTTCATAGCCATAACTTTCTCCGCGTGAGAGTACGGCCAGGACGCATAAGTCCAGCACACCTTTTCGCAATTGAACTTGGATCGAGTCAGTCATGAACGCCTCAGCCTTACAAAAAGATATAACAAGCTATCAGTTTATGCAAGGTAGCGACGCGACGCATCCCACAAGCAGTTCAGTACTGCGATCGTCGCATTTTTCCGGCAGCATCTGACAGCATCGTAACGATGCACATTGCTGGGCGCCAAACGGCTATCGTAAGGCACCATGCGCGGACATCACGAGCGTTGAAAACCAACCGCGAATCCGCTCAGATCACGGCATGGCAAAAACGATACGCATAGCAGCGGCCCTGATGCTGCGCCTGGATGGAAAACGCTGCTTGTGCGCAAGCGCGGCACGATTGCCTTCATGCAACCGGGAGGCAAGATCGAACCCCAGGAAACGGCAGAGGCAGCCGTTGTCAGAGAGCTTTTCGAAGAGCTCGGCCTTACGATAGAGACAAGCGATTTGACTTTCATCGGCAGCTTCCAGGCGCCGGCCGCCAACGAGCCGGACCATACCGTCATTGCAGATATATTCCGGCTGCACGTGGGCGACGCCGAAATCGGAGCAACGGCCGAGATCGAGGAGATTCGTTGGATTTCACCATAAAATCCGCCTGATATCGTTATGGCGCCGCTTACCGAACATCACGTCCTGCCATTTCATCGACAATATAGTCTATCCCCCGGCAACTAACATTCGACTCCGGCAGAGCTAAAGCACGATATGGCTTACCTCGTGGAAATCTATCGACTTTCGGTCAAACGGCGGAGACCGTGAGTTCGAAAACGCGCATGCAGAGCAAATAACAATTTGCAGATCCTAAGCCCCTCATATTTACTATAACAATAAACCGTAAAAAATAATCTCCAAAATCGATTAATCTTCTATTGAAAGCCGAAACCATATTGCATAAATAATTAAATAAGCGTGGGAGGCGGGAAATGAAAACAGGAAATACTGTCGCTGGCGAAAGATTTCTTGCGCTGACGAGCAAGATCGTCTCCGCCTACGTCCTTAACAATAAGCTCGCGATGAAAGATTTGTCGAGGCTCATTGCGGAAACTTATTCCGCACTCGCAGGCTCCCAGCAACTTGTGTCGTCGGTAGCGCCGACGGAAAGATCTCAGAAGCCAGCAGTCCCGATCAAGAAATCCATCACGGATCATTATCTTGTGTGCCTGGAAGACGGTGGGAAATACAAATCCCTAAAACGGCACTTGAACAGCAAGTATGGTCTCACGCCCGAAGAATACCGAAGGAAATGGGGCTTGCCTGCGGACTATCCAATGGTGTGTGCCTCCTATGCCGCCGCAAGATCGACGCTGGCCAAGAAGGCTCTCCTTGGCCACGCCAAGAGCACGACCGAGATTCCTCCGGTGGTTGAGCCGCCCCGCCGGCAACGCAAGATCGGATAACCCCCGGCGCTTCGCCAGGCGCCGCGAGCGTGCGCTGCGTTTTTAAAGAGCGATCGCTCTTGCGTGAGCAAATTCATCCCGGCTGCTGGCACATCGATAGAGCCGCCCTCTGCTGGCGAGCCCACATAAGATCCGTCCCGGCGCTTCAGCGCCCTCACCCATCGCTCTGCAAGCGACAAGCACTCATTCCATTATGGGGTTTCGATTGTCCTCGCATTGACGGTGATCGCGCGGCCGGCAAACCAGCCATTGATCGCAGCCCCGAGACCGAGCAGCACGAACAACACTGCGCACCAGGCAAAGCTTCCCGTCCAGCCATGAATCATGCCGACGACGAGCGGGCCGATTGCAGCGAGCAAATAACCCACGAATTGGGCCATGCCGGAGAGATGCGCGGCCACATGCGCATCAGGCGAACGCAACACAATGACCGTCAGCGCCACCGCGATCAATCCACCCTGACCGATGCCTTGAAGCACGGCCCAGAACCAGACCGTCCAAAGCGGAGCGAAAAGCAGGCCCAGTAAGGCGATGACAGCGATCGCGCACAGGCTGACGTTGATGGCGCGCTGATCCTTACCCTTAACGGCGATATGGGGGGCAACCAGACAGGCAGCCGCCTGCACCATAACCGAGGCAGATACGATGACACCAGCCGTCACGCCGTCGAGACCACGCTCACGCAGAATGGGCACGAGCCAGCCGAAGACGCAATAGGCGAGCGCCGATTGCAGCCCCATGAAAAGCGTCACCTGCCAGGCAATGCGGTCACGCCATAAACCGGTCACGCGAAAACCGGTACGTCGGGCCTGATTATGCATTCCGATCACCTGCGGCAACCAGAGAAGTCCGACTGCGAAGGCAGGCAGGGCCCAGATGGCGAGCGCGCCACCCAGCGAATCGCCGAGGGCATGTTCGACGGGAAGCGTGAACCCGGCTGCACTCGCAGCTCCCGCGCATAGCGCCATCGTATAGCAGCCCGTCATGAGCGCCGCTCTATCGGGGAAATCGCGCTTGACCACGCCCGGCAAGAGTACATTGCCGATAGCAATGCAGGCGCCGGCCAACGCGGTACCCAAGAACAGCAGCGAAATCGAGGAAAAGCCCCGCAGCGCCGTACCGAGCGCAAGAAGGAAAATGACGCCGAGCAGAACACGCTCGGTGCCCATGCGTTGTGCGAGCCCTGGCGCAAGTGGTGAAAACAGTCCCATGCAGATGACGGGCAAGGTCGTGAGAATGCTGGTGCCGAAGGCGGAGAGACCAAGTCCGGCCCGTATCTCCGGCAAAAGTGTCGACGCGCTGGAAAAGACCGGCCTGAAGTTGAAAGCGATAAGCACAAGGCTCGCACCCAGCAGAAACCTGCCGATCGGCGATTTGCCTCCATGCGGCAGCGGTGCCGGAATTTCATCGGCCTCGGCATCGATCAACTCGACCGAGGCGGGATTTTGCGAGGGCATGGTCATGACATAAGCAGCCGATCAAGAGTAGCGACGATGGGGGCCATGAAGTGGCGCACGGCTCTGTCGGCCGCTTCGGGGCTGCCGCTTTCGATGGCATCGACGATGGCGATATGCGCCTGCATATCCGGCTCGGGAATATCCTCACCGAGCGTCGCCTCGATGGTTTCGGCGATCGAGAAAGAGAAGAACTCGTAGATTTCGATCATGGCCCTGTTCTGCGAAGCTGCGACGACCGCCCTGTGAAAGGCAAGATCGCGCTCGACGAACGCGGCCTTATCGCCGCCCGTATAATTACCGCGGGCAACCAGCAAGGCACGCAACTGTGAAACGACGTCCGATGAGTGGCGTAGCGCGGCAAGCCGTGCGGCCTCGACCTCCAGCGCAAGCCGGGCTTCGAACTGATCCCTCAATCCAGCGCGACGCGCCATATCCAGGGGGAGGTTGACATCCTTGTTAGACCGAACATAGGTCCCGGATCCCTGCCGAGTCTCGAGATAACCCTGAGACGCCAGCACCCTCACCGCCTCGCGGATCGTACCGCGGCTGACCGACAGCATGGATGAAAGGGAGGCTTCGTTCGGCAGCTTTTCCCCGACCAGCCAACGTCGGGCGGTGATTTCGCTGCGGATTGCTTCAACGGCGGTATCCGCGAGCGTCGTTTTTATCAGAGCGCGCATGGCTGAACCTTCATCAAGTCATCGGATGACTTTATCACTTAGGCAATGCTCGATGCGTCGTCAATGATTTTCACCAGACGAACGACCGCCTAGCTATGCCGCCTCACCCTTTCGAAGAAAAGCAGCAAGCCGAGCCCCAACAAACCGGCGGCGGCGCCGATAAGCGCCGTTCCGGAATAATTACTGACGGCTGTGCCGATGGCGAAAAGAAGAGCGCTGAGACCTGCGCTCAGAAAGATATTGACCGAGATCAGGGCGCTGCCCAAACCCGGGCGCTCGGCAATCAGATCCTGCAGGTAGGTGATCGGAATACTGATCAGGGCAGCCGCCCCGACCCCGCTGATGAGGGTCAGCGCATAGACATGCCAGGGCGCAGACGCCAATCCGAGCAGGACCAGATAGACGATATAGATCACCGTACCGATCGCCAGCGCGACGACGTGGCTCATAATCCGCTGCGCCCGTCCCCAAACGACGATGAAGATGATTTCGAGAAGGGCAACGATCCCGACCAGAATGCCGATATCAGTCACGGTTCCGTGTGCCGCACCGGTGACGATAAGCGGCAGGATGGCGCCGTTGACATGCAGCGTGCTGCTGATCAGCGCGACGGCGATCAGGCGCAGGAAGACAGGCGGAGAGATGACCTCGCCCAGCGCGGCAAGATAGGAAAGATGATGGGCAGCAGCCTTGTCTATGCCATCCTGGCGCGGCAGGAAAATCGCGATCAATCCAAAACAGGCGATGCAGGCGAGACCGGCGAACAAATAGGCCGGCAGCATGCTCGCCGAGTTTGCAAGCAGCGCTCCGGTTATGCCGGGAACCAGCACCCAGGAAAGGGAGATCATCGCACGCACGCCTGAATTGACCGTGGCGATATCGTTGCGCTCCATTCCCCTCGTCGCAACGCGGACATTGGCAAAGAGCAGCGAGTTGAGCGAGCCGTAGATCGGCAGGAAGAACAAGGCGCTGAGCACGAAAGTCGCCTGTGCCGGAACGACATAGACGGCGCCATAACCCAGCACGCCGAAAGTGGCGACCGTCAGCATCATAACCCGATATTGACCGAGCCTGTCGGCCAGATTTCCAAGCAGGATACTGACGACGACATTCACCGCAGCCGCGCAGAAGATCAGCGTCGAATAGAGCCCGTTACTGAGGCCGAGTTCGCGGATGCCGACGACCGATTGATAGGGCGAGGTCGCTGCTCCGGCAAAACCGAAGGCAAAAATCGCAAGCATGCTCACCCGGATGGTCGGGTCGCGGAAAACGTCGGGAAGGAGACGGGTCATTGGCGGGGTCGGGTATGTTGCAAATTACGCCTTTATCCGAGGCGCTGGATATCCTTCCGTCAAAGCTGATCAAGACGCAAATGATTGCAGCGCGCTTGACCTCCTCAGACGCGGATTGTCCACATCATTCATCATATCAATGGTGGCAATTGGGCGTCAGCCAGGCATCGCGCGCGAATAGGCGGCCAAAATAAAGCGTTCGGCGTGAAACAGATATTTCTCCAGCGCGGCGGCGGCACTCGCCGGCGCCCCCTCCTCCAGATGCGCAAGAATGGTCGCGTTCTGGCCGACATAGGGTGCGTGCAGATATTCGGGATCACGGATCAGCCCAAAGACGAGGCGCAGCTCCAGCGAGATCTGCGCATAGAAAGCCGAAAGCCTGGGACTGTCGGCAAGCTCGACGATCGCCGCATGAAAGGCGATATCGGCGCTGCCGACCTCCAGCCATTCGCCACGCTCACGATGCTGGACGGCAGCATCGATGGCGGCACGCATCTTGTCGACGCTTGGGTGGCGGTGATGTGCATTGGCGAGTGCCGAGCACTCGATCAGCCGGCGAATCTGGAAGATATCCATGATCGTCGAAATGCTCGGCGTGGAAACGAAGACGCCGCGATTGGCCTCGTGGCGCAGCACGCCCTCTTTCGTCAGCAGCCGGAAAACCTCGCGCAGCGTATTGCGCGAGACCTGCAACTCCTCGCAAAGAGCCGCCTCCGATAAATGGCTGCCGGGCGAGAGCGTGCCGCTGATCACGCGCTCTCGGATGCGGGCGGCGGTCAGTTCTGCAACCGTCTGCCCCGTCTCCGCGACGGTCGCCGGCTCGATGCTGGCAAGATTTGTCTGCTTCATTCGCTCTCCGAGCATCTGCATTCAATCGTCTCGAACGCCCGCAAATCAGGCGCCGGCTGGAAAGCGAGCGGGTATTCCGCTTGCCTGGGGCTGGCGACCTGTCGACGGCCAGATCCGGTGGAAGATTTTGCGCAGATTTGTCCCCATTTTTGATTGGCAATATGAAAATTGTTGAACAATATAGACCAGATTGTCGTTTGATGCTATCTCACGGCCTAACAAATATAATGGGAACGTAGATACAGATGTTCATGAGACGCCTGTCTTGTAGAAAAACATCGCCTGCTTTTGTCAGGCTGCAACAGGTGCCGGCATGAGCATGCTGCGGTCCGAACTTGGTGGCGATCCCAGCGAGTGCGCCTGCATCATCGATGCAAAGAACAACGCGGCTATCATTCCGGATGCCATGAACGACCTGCCCAATACCGAGGTAAGCGCATGACCAAGGCCGCTGGCGACAACAAACCGCTTCTGTCCGTAACGGATCTGACTGTGCTGTTCGGCGAAAACCGCGTGGTCGAAGGGCTTTCATTTTCGGTCGAGCCCGGGCGAACGCTCGCAGTCGTCGGCGAATCCGGCTCCGGCAAATCCGTGACCTCGCTTTCGGTCATGCGTCTTGCCGATATGATGGGCGCGCGCTTCGAGACGGGCAGCATCCTCTTCAACGGCAAGGACCTGCTGAAGCTCTCGCAGAAGGATATGCGCGCAGTTCGCGGCAAGGAGATCGCCATGATCTTCCAGGAGCCGATGACCTCCCTTAATCCCGTCTTCACCATCGGCGACCAGATCTGCGAAGTCCTTCTTCTTCATGAGAAACTCGGCAAATCCGCCGCAATGGCGGAAGCCCGTCGCCTTCTGGAGATGGTACGCCTGCCGGATGCGGCCGCCCTTTTGAACCGCTATCCGCATCAGCTTTCCGGCGGCATGCGCCAGCGCGTCATGATCGCCATGGCGCTTGCCTGCCGTCCGAAGCTGTTGATTGCCGATGAGCCGACGACGGCGCTCGACGTGACCATCCAGGCGCAGATTCTCAACATCATGCGGGACCTGCAGAAGGATCTCGGCATGGGTATGATCTTCATCACCCACGACATGGGCGTGGTTGCCGAGATGGCTGATGATGTCGTGGTCATGTGGAAGGGCAAGAAGGTCGAAGAGGGTCCGGTTCGCGAGATATTCGCCAATCCGAAACACCCTTATACGAAGGCACTTCTCGCCGCAGTGCCTAAGCTTGGCAGCATGACCGGTCAGGATTTTCCGAAACGCCTGCCGCTGACCGTGCTCGACGGCGGTGAGCCGAAGATCGTCGGTGAAGAACGGGTCCAGAATACTGCCCGCTACGACCAGCAGCCGCTCCTGTCGGTGCGCGATCTCTTCGTGCGCTTCGATATCAAGAAGAACATATTCGGTCAGGTCACGCATCGCTGCAGTGCCGTCCAGAAGGTCGCTTTCGACATACATCCCGGCGAGACGCTGGCCCTCGTCGGCGAATCCGGCTCCGGCAAGTCAACGATCGGCCGCACCATCCAGCAATTGCAGAAAGCGCGCTCCGGCGAAATCACCTTCAATGGCAAGAGCTTTGCCGCCATGTCGGCGCTGGAGCGTTTCCGCCTGCGCCGCGATGTGCAGTATATCTTCCAGGACCCCTTCGCTTCGCTCGACCCGCGTAAGACTGTGGGATTCTCGATTGCAGAACCGATCAACACGCATGGCATCATCACCGGATCGAAGGCGGTTCGCCGCCGGGTGGACGAGCTACTGGAACGCGTCGGGCTGACGTCAGCCCATGCCGATCGCTATCCGCACGAGTTTTCCGGCGGCCAGCGCCAGCGCGTCTGCATTGCCCGCGCCCTTGCCTCCGATCCGAAACTCATCATTGCCGATGAGGCGCTTTCCGCTCTCGATGTTTCGATCCAGGCCCAGATCATCAATCTCTTGATGGATCTCCAGGCCGAACGGGGGCTCGCCTATCTGTTCATCAGCCATGACATGGCTGTCGTGGAGAAGATCAGCCACCGCGTCGCTGTCCTTTATCTCGGCCAGATCATGGAGATCGGCAGCCGGCGGCAGGTCTTTGAAACGCCGATGCACCCCTATACGCAGCGCCTGATTTCGGCCGTGCCGATCGCCGACCCGACGCAGGAGCGCAGAACCGCGCTTATCGAGGGCGAGATCCCCAATCCGGTCCGTCGCGTCGGCGACGAACCGCTGATCCTGGCTCACGAAGAAATCACCTCAGGCCATTTCATCGCCAAGAGCGCCTGAACGACCGCCAACCATCGCATCGATCTGAAGAGGAAACAGGTTCAATGAGAAGAATGAAATGGGGACTGAAAACGGCTCTGACGGCACTCGTCCTGTCGGGCGTCGCGATTAACGCCTCGCCGGCGCTGGCCGCGGGCAAGCTGACGGTGTCGTCGTCGCAGGATCCCGGCAGCTGGGACCCGATCGACACCTTCCTGGTGGCATGGGCCGCTGTTTCGACCAACATCTTCGACGGCCTCACCTATCGCGGGCCCGATCTCAAGCTGGTGCCGGGGCTTGCCGAATCCTGGGAAGAACTGGATCAAGGCAAGCGCATCCGCTTCAAGCTGCGTCATAACGTGAAGTTCCATGACGGCGAGCCCTTCAATGCAGAAGCGGTGAAGTTTACTTTCGATCGCCTGCTCGGAGAACAGGGCGCCAAGGGACCGCAGCGCTCGAACTACACGGCGATCGAAAGCGTCGACATCATCGACGACTACACGGTCGACATGAAGCTGAAGACGCCTGACCCCGTGCTGCTGACGAAGCTTGCCGGCTATGGCGCCATGATCGTTCCGCCGAAATACATCAAGGAAAAGGGCGAGGATTATTTCAACCTCAACCCGGTCGGCACCGGCGCCTTCAAGTTCGTTTCCTATACGCCGAAGGTGAACATCAAGCTCGAAGCCAATCCGGATTACTGGGGCGGCGCGCCGAAGCTTTCGGAGCTCGAATACCGCTTCATCAGCGAGCCGGCGACGGCCGTTGCCGAGCTTCAGGCCGGCCGCGTCGATCTCGTCATCCCGCCGACCATTCCGATCGGGATGCTGCCGGTCATCCAGGGCGATTCCAAGCTGGAAATCGCCAGCGTTCCAGGCCCAACGGTCGATGCGCTGCGCTTCAACACCCGCGACGGCATCACCGCCGATCCGCGCGTGCGCAAGGCGATCATCATGGCCGTTGACCGTGACACGATCGTGAAGTCGATCCTCGCTGGCCAGGGCACAGAAATCGTCAGCTTCCAGAATTCTCTGTCCTTCGGCTACGATGCCGATCTGAAGCCGCTTCCCTATGATCCGGCAGGCGCCAAGAAGCTGCTCGCCGAAGCCGGCGTGAAGCCGGGCGCGGCATTGCAGATTGACATTCGGGGCAACGACGCGACGATGAACGAGGTGGCGCAGGTCGTAGCAAGCTATCTGCAGATGGTCGGCCTCACCGCAACCATCAAGCCCTATGAAACCAACGTTCTGCTGAACGATATCATCCCGCAGGGCAAGACCGGCGCGATGTTCCAGCAGAAATGGGGCGGCTGGACCTTCGACTACGACAACACCGCCTATTCGATGTACCACTCCGGCGAAAAGTGGAATCCGTACGAAAAGGATGCGACGCTGGACAAGCTGTTGGAATCGCAGCGCCCGCTCACCGAGCGCGCCGAGCGCGAAAAGGTGCTGAAGGACATCGGCAAATATGTCGCCGACAAGGCGCTCGAACTGCCGCTCTACAACAGCAACGCGATCTACGGCGTCAGCAAGCGCGTCAAGGGCTTCGTGCCCGCTCCCGATACCCGCATCAAGTTGAACGAAGTCACCGTCGACTAATCATTAAGCAGACGCCGCCGGCTCGGTCGGCGGCGTCACTAGAAAGCTCTTAGGGTAAGAACGTGGCCGGTTTTCTCATCAAGCGATTGCTGCAGGCGATTTTCGTCGTGATCGCCATCACTCTTCTCGTCTCATTTGCCATCCGCCTCACCGGCGACCCTGCCGTGATGATGTTTCAGGGCGGCGGCAGCATGACGGAAGAGGATCTCGCGCGTATCCGTACGGCCCTCGGCACGGATCAGCCCTTCCTCGTGCAGTATTTCAGCTTCCTGAAGGGACTGCTTACGCTCAATTTCGGCCGCAGTTTCACCGGCGGTACGCCGGTCTCGCAACTGATCGCCAATGCCTTGCCCGCCACGCTGCTGCTTGCTTTCATTTCCATGGTGGTCTCGATTGCGCTCTCCATCCCGCTCGGTATCAAGGCGGCGACGGCACGTGGAAAGACAGCAGACCAGATCATTCGCGTTCTCTCGCTGCTCGGCCTTTCCTTTCCAAATTTCTGGCTGGCGCTGATGATGGTGCTGTTGTTTTCCATCACGCTCGGCTGGCTGCCGCCGAGCGGCATGGTCGGGATTTCGAGCTACGTCATGCCGGCAGTGACGATGGGCGTCATCCTGACGGCGACCAATGTTCGCCTGGTGCGCACCGCCATGCTGGAGACGCTGCAATCGCAATATATCATGGTCGCGCGCGCCAAGGGCCTCAGCGAGAGCAAGGTGCTCTACAAGCACGCCCTGCGAAATTGCGCCATCCCGCTCATTACCTATTTCGGCATCCAGTTCGGCGGCCTGCTCGGCGGCATCGTCGTCATCGAGCGTGTCTTCAACTGGCCCGGCCTCGGCACACTGGCATTCGACGCCGTCGGCGCCCGCGACTACCCGATCTTGCAGGGCGTGATCACCGTGCTGGCGCTGTTCATCGTCGGCGTCAACCTTCTCGTCGACATCGCCTACGGCCTCGTCGATCCCCGCATTCGCATGGAGTAGTGCTGATGGCCGCCACGATTTCACGCCGCTCGCGTTTCTACAGCTTCGAATTCATCGCTGGAGCCCTGATCACCGTCATCATCTGCCTTGCCGTGCTTCTCTCCGATGTACTCTTTCCCGGCGGCGCCGAAAAAATCGATCTGATGGCAAGGCTTGCAAAACCCGTCGCCAGCCTCGCCCATCCCTTCGGCACCGATCCGCTCGGCCGCGATGTGCTGGCCCGCGTCGTCGCAGGTGGCAAGATATCGCTGAGTGTCGGCCTCACCTCCGTGATCGGCGGCGTGGTGCTCGGCGTGCTGGTGGGGCTTGCCGCGGGCTATTATCGCGGCATCTGGGATATGATCCTCATGCGCTTCGCCGATATCCAGCTCGCCATGCCCTTCATTCTCCTGGCCATTACCTTCATCGCCATCGTCGGCGGCAGTCTCACCAACACGATCAGCCTGCTGATCGTCTCGCAATGGGTGCAATATGCACGTCTCGTGCGCGGCTCGGTGCTGAGCCTGCGCGAGCGCGAATTCATCCTCTCGGCGCGCGCGATCGGCGTCAAAGACTGGCGCATTATCTTCCAGCATCTGCTGCCGAACCTTCTGGGACCGGTGATCGTGCTGATGACGCTGAACATTGCCAACAACATCCTTCTGGAAAGCAGCCTCACCTTCCTTGGCATGGGTGTCGACCCGACAATTCCGAGCTGGGGCGGCATGCTGGCCGATGGGAGAACCTATCTACAAACCGCCTGGTGGGTGAGCCTCTTCCCTGGCCTTGCGATCCTTTTGACGGTGCTCGGTCTCAATCTCCTCGGCGACTGGCTGCGCGATAGCCTCGATCCGACTGGCAGAACGACAAGGTAGGACATCATGGCTATGATTTTCGAGAGACGTTTTGAGCGCACACTGTCGCGCCTTGTTGCCGATGCCAAGCCTGGCCAGAACTTCGAAGCCTGGACCTTCGATGACAGAGAAAGCCGCCAGAAGGCAGAGCGCGAACTCAGGGAAAAAGGCGTACAGGCCCGCATCCGCAGCGCTTACAAGCCGCTGGTCAATGCCTTCATCGAGGAAATCGACCTGCAGGATGTGGATACGATCGAGATCCGCTATCCGGTTCATCCCAACGCACCGAATAACCGCTTTCGCCTTGAAGCCTATCCGCTCGCTGCAATGGTGGGAAATCGCGAGATCATCTTTGTCGCAAGAGCCGATAGCGACTTTCATTATGACGTTCTGCTGAAAGGCAATGCCGGCCAGGAACGCCGATTGCAGGTGCTCGCGCCTAATCGCGTCCATATTGATGCCGTCGGCGAAACGAGCGTTTCCCCGACCGGCTGGCTCATGAGGAACGGCAATGCGGCGGGCGACCGGCTCGCCACGGACTATGAGCAGCTCTTCGAGGAGACCATCAACGCGGTCACGCACTTCGACTGGGGCGCAAGCGAACCCTATTTCGAGGAACTGAACATTCGCGTTGCCCTGCCGGCGTTGGATGAGGCCTTGCCTATCGGCGACGAAGTCATGAGCCTTCGCGAGGCGCTGCACGAGGACTTCTATTTCTCGCTGCTCGAATTCTTCCAGAAGAAATCCGGACGGCCGCTCGGTGACCGCGGCTTGAAGCCGGGGCAGATCGTTCCGCAGATTCTGCCCTCCTCCGGCGATATTTTCGTCCGAGTGGAAACGCAGCCGCTGACGTCTCGCTATTGGGATGGAGCCGAACAGCAGATCGAGACCGCAACGGAACCTGTGGCCGTGCAGCAGATCGAGGCCGAACTCAAAGAGATTGGCGGCGAAGCATTTGAGGCCCTTACTCGCTCCGGCCGCACCGTCAAAGCCCGCTATATCAAGGGCCGCGATGCAGCCGTGATGATCAGCGGCGGACAGCACGCCAACGAGACGACCGGCGGCGCGGGAGCTCTGCGTGCCGCGCGTCGGCTTGCCAAGCTCGAAGGCGCGCATTTCACTATCTCGCCGCTCGAAAATCCCGACGGCTACGCTCTACATCAGCGTCTGCGCTTGGACAGCCCGCGGCACATGTATCATGCCGCCCGCTATACCGCGCTCGGCGACGATCTCGAATATCGGACCGAAGAGACCGCCGCTCCCTATCTCTTTGAAAAGAAAATCCGCTTCCAGGCGGAAAGGCTGAGCGGAGCGCGGCTGCACGTCAACCTGCATGGCTATCCGGCGCATGAGTGGACGCGGCCGCTCTCCGGCTATGTCCCGCGCAATTTCGCCATGTGGACGCTGCCGAAAGGCTTTTTCCTGATTGCCCGTTATCATTCCGGCTGGGCCGCTCAGGCCGAACAGCTTCTGGACAAGGTCACCAGACACCTCGGCGCCATACCGGGTCTGCTGGATTACAACGACCGCCAGATCGCACTCTATGAAATACATGCCGGCGAAACAGGCTTCCGCATCATCAACGGCTTCCCCTGCCTCGCCAATATCGACGATCGCCATACGGTGCCTATGACCTTGATAACCGAATATCCGGACGAGACCATTTATGGCGACGCATTCATCGCCGGCCATACCGCGCAGATGGAAACAGTGCTTTCCGCCTATAGCGCCTGGCAGGAGATCATGGCTTCGAGCTAAGTCTGGGGGCCGAACGGAGCATATCGAGAAGCGCGGTCATGGCGCTCGTCGTATAGGCGTCCGATCGGCGTACGAAAAGCGTATCCACCAGTGACCGTTCCGGCGGGAGCTCATGGATTGCAACCCTGCCCTCCCGGGCGGCGGCAGCGACGACACCTCTCGGCAGGAGAGTGATGCCGACGCCGGCCGAGACGCAGCTTATGATCGTATCCAGAGAACCGAATTCCAGCGGCTTCGACGTGACGATACCCATATCGGCAAGAAGCGACTCCAGCCGCTGGCGATAAGAACATCCGATCTGGAAGACGATGGTCTTGAGATCGACAATGCCGACCAAATCTTCCATTCCGCGGATGGCAGACGACGTTACGAGAACGAGCTCCTCCTGAAAGATCACCTCACGATCGAGATCGGGGTGGCTGACAGGTCCCGCCACGAAGGCACCCTCGACCCGACATGAAACGACATCGTCGATCAGCCGGCGGGTCGTACCTGTTGTCACGACAAGACGTACCTGTGGATAGGTCTTGGCGAATTGACCGAGAAGCGGTGACAATCGCAACGCCGTGGTTGTTTCCAGGCTGCCGATTGAAAGCGTCCCGCCCGGCTCGCCATCATCTTTGGCGGCGATGCGGGCATCGGCCAGAAGCTTGGTGATGCGACCGACGAATGGCAGAATTCGTTGTCCCGCCGGTGTGGTCGACACGCCCCTTGCATGCCGCTGGAACAGGCTGACGCCCAGCTCTTCTTCCAGTGCTCGGATCCGCGCCGTCACATTCGATTGAACAGTGTGCAGCTCCTGCGCCGCCCGGTTCATGCTGCCATGCCGCGATACCGCTTCGAATACCCTGAGATCGGATACGTCCATCTTCGCCTTATCTTCAATAGAGATAGCTGCTCTCATAATAATTCAGTTTTTATGATATAACATGCGGCGTATTCTCTCAAGCACAGATCGCTGAGAGAGTTCCCATGACCGACACTGCCGCGCATGAAACCGACCGGAATCATCAGAATGCCCGGATGGCATGGCGTGCCATCCTGTCGGCATTCTGCGCTTGCCTGATCGGCATCGGCCTTGCCCGCTTCGCCTATACGCCGCTTCTGCCTGCCATCGTCGATGCACATTGGTTCGAAGCCTCGGCAGCCGCCTATCTCGGTGCCGCAAATCTTTCCGGTTATCTCGTCGGCGCATTGCTCGGGCGGACGATCGCCGCACGTGCTTCCACCGTCCTGACGCTCAGGATCATGATGCTTGCCGCAACGGCGGCCTTCTTTGCCTGCGCCTTTCCTGTCAGCTTTTCATGGTTCTTCGCATGGCGTTTCGCAGCCGGCCTTGCCGGGGGCGCCCTGATGGTTCTGGCAGCGCCGACCGTCCTGCCGCTGATCGCACCATCTCGCCGAGGGCTTGCCAGCGGCATAATCTTTATGGGCATCGGCGCTGGCGTCGCACTATCGGGCACATTGGTTCCCCTGCTGCTGCAACAGGGGCTGCGCGAGACATGGCTTGGCATCGGCGTCCTATCGCTGCTGCTCACGATCATTGCCTGGGCCGGATGGCCGCGCGATGTCGTTGGCCACACCGCCACAAGCCATAATGCCATGCATGTCCCGAAACGCTGGACGCTGCGTGCGCTCTACATCGAATATGCGCTGAATGCCGCCGGCTGGGTTCCGCACATGATCTTCCTCGTGGATTTCGTTGCCCGCGGATTGGGAGAGGGCTTGCAGGTCGGTGCGGAATACTGGGTGCTGTTTGGGCTCGGCGCCACCATCGGCCCGATCCTTGCCGGCCATCTGGCTGATCGCACGGGTTTTGCTGCAGCGCTGCGATTTGCCTTTTTTCTCGAGGCTTTCGCAGTCGCCATTCCCGCCTTTGGCCTCGGGCAGGCTTGGCTCATCGCCTCGAGCCTGATCGTCGGCGCCTTCGTAACCGGCACGGTTCCCTTGATGCTCGGCAGGATCGCAGAGCTGCTGCCACACGATCCGGCGCAACAGAAAGTCGCGTGGAGCCTGGCAACCGTATTCTTCGCCCTGTTTCAGGCGGCAGCGGCTTATGGACTTTCCTTCGTCTTCGCCCAAACCGGTGGAAACTACGGCGTGCTCTTCTTGATCGGAGCCGGCGCAATGATTCTCGCTCTGGCGATCGACCTCTCCGTCGCAGTGTTTATCCGCACTCCGCGGGAACACGCCCAGGATCATGATTCATAACAGCAGGAGAATTGGACATGGCAGAACTTTTGACTGAGATTGCCGGCAGCGAAAACATGTTTGGCGAAGGCAGTGCACTCGATGCCCTTATCGGCTTCTATCGCGCCTTCAATACCGCCGACCTGGAAGCACTCGCTGCCAACTGGGCCGATGGCGGCAAGCCAAGCATGGACAATCCGATCGGAGGCATCCGGCGCGGATGGCCGTCGATCCGTGAAGGCTATGCGAAGCTGTTTGGTGGAAAGGCGAAAGTCCGGGTCGCATTCCATGATTTTACCAGCCAGGGCGGCGATGACTGGCATCTGTTCGTTGGCCGAGAGCGGGGAAGTTGTGTCACGGCCGGCGGGAGTATCGAGCTTCGCATTCGAACGACACGCTGGTTCACCCGGATCGACGGCGTCTGGCGTCAGCTTCACCATCACGGCTCCATCGAGGAACCTGCTCTGCTTGCTACCTATCAGGAAATCATCTTCGGCGTACCATTGGAGCGGCCGGCGTAGATGTTGTCACGAGACTTTGGCCCTCTGCGCGCTACCTTGCCCACATGGCGCCAAAGTTTCACGCGAGTTGGGATTCATGAGGCATTTTTTGCTGTTCCTTGCCAACCTGTCCATTATCTGCCTTGGGTCATTTGCACCACCGGCGCAGGCCGAGGGATTCGTTCGCGCCGATCATCAGCGGATCGTCGACGGCAAGGGCAATCCGCTGATCCTGCGCGGCCTCGGCCTCGGCGGCTGGATGGTGCAGGAAGGCTACATGATGGGCCTTGCCAATCTCAAGGCGCAGCACATCATTCGCAACCGCATTTCCGAAGTCATCGGCGAGAAAAGGACCGAGCAATTCTATCGGTCCTGGCGCGAGAATGCGGTAACGAAAGCCGATATCGACGCAATGGCCAAATGGGGCTTCAACAGCGTGCGCCTGCCGATGCACTGGAACCTCTTCATCGAGGACAAGCACGGCAGAAACACGTCCAAGAACATTGTCTGGAACGAAGAGGGCTTTCGGCGGATCGATCTTCTGATCCGCTGGCTGAAAGCCAATGACATGTACTTGATCCTAGACCTGCATGCGGCACCTGGCGGCCAGGGTCACGACATCGCCATTTCCGATCGCAATCCGAACAAGCCCTCGCTCTGGCACAGCGATGAGAACCAGGCAATGATGATCGCACTGTGGAGCGAGGTCGCACGCCGCTACAAGGACGAGCCGACGATTGCGGGTTACGACTTGCTCAACGAGCCGAATTGGGGTTTTCAGGACAAGAAAGACAAAGGCGGCTGCCGGGAGACCGAAAACCAGCCGCTGCGCGACATCTATCGGCGCACTATCAGCGCGATCCGCGCGATCGACACGAACCACATGCTTATTATCGAGGGCAATTGCTGGGGCAACAATTATGCCGGCGTGCTGCCGATCGATGACCGCAACACGGCGCTCAGCTTTCACAAATACTGGACGCCGACGACGCAGGAATCGATCGAGCCTTTCCTGAAGCTGCGCGAACAATATGACATGCCGCTCTGGAACGGTGAATCCGGCGAAAACAATAATGAATGGTATGCCCGCGCTGTAGAATTGCAGGAGAAGAATGGTATCGGCTGGTCGTGGTGGCCATTGAAGAAGATGGGCGCCGGCAATCCGCTGGAGATCAAGGCCAATGCAAATTATCGTCGCCTGATTGCCTATCTCCGCGGCGAGGGCAAGAAACCTTCCGCCAGAACCGCCTTTTCCGGGTTGATGCAGCTTGCAACCGACAGCCGCTATGACAGGAATATCCATCATCAGGCCGTGGTCGACGCCTTGATGGGACCATCGCGTAAATCAGGCACGGCCGAATAGGATCAGTGTCAATTCATTGGCGCAAGAGACTCCATGTCTTCAGGAATCCAGCTATCCCATCGCATGCCTGATGGTTTTCGAGAGGCGCAGGAGAAACGGAGGCCGGGACGAGGCCACAAGCTTCCACGAGAGGATAGTCTTTGCCATATCCCTGGGCAGGACACCGACGGAAAGAAACCATCCGGCCAGCATCAGCCGGCGCTTTCGCGACGCGTTCATCTTGAGACTAGCAGCCGCGCCGGCCGCGGCTAGGGAGAGTCTGGAATCATTCGCGACAGGATGCTGGTCCCTGTCGATGCAAAGCGATGCCAAACGCTCTTCCAGATGCACGGGGTCGTGGAGGCCGGCATCGTCACGCATGTTCAGTCCGATCTCGCTTGCCTGATCCGACAGGGCCTCCAGCCGGCGGAAATCATGTTTTATCCGCCAGCGCGCGCGCTGTCCGAGCTTTTCGGCGAAGACAGAATGATTTGCACCATGAATACGATAGGCGCCGAGGCAATCTTCGATGGAGGTTACCTCACCATGAAGCGGCGCAACCGTGGCAAGATATCCATCCGCTCCCTGCCGAAACTCCGACTCGGGCACCGGCATGACCTTGTCCAGCACCGAACGCTTGAATGCCAAACCGCTGGTGACCGTCGTCTGATAGCGGCCTTTCCGCAGCAGTTCCGGAGTGACGTCGCCGGAATCGAAGGGCAATTCGACAGGCGGGAATACATCCTTCACCCGCATTTGCTCGTCAACGATATGCAGTCTGAACTGCACCTGTGCTGTCCTGTCCTCCCAGGCTTCGACAACTTCCGATACTGCATTCGGATAAAGATAATCATCTGCATCGAGAAACAGCACGATCTCGCCGTGGCTGGATGCGAAGCCTGTGTTGAATGCGGCACCATGTCCGCCGTTCACCTCACGCTGACATGTCTTTATTCGAGAGCCATAGGAGGCGATGACATCAGCCGTCGCATCGGTCGATGCATCATCGACGACGATGACTTCAGCCTCATCGTAATCCTGTTCCAATGCGCTATCGATACTGCGCCTCAGAAAATGCGCGTAATTATAGTTCGCAATGACGATAGACACGGGAACGCGGTCTTGGATGGAATGCATCGCATTGAACCTCGCAGATCTGCTTTGGTTGCGGCGAACCTTCTCATTCAGGTCCTTATGGATGAGCGCGCTGCAAACAGAGATATGCGGTGATGCAGGCTGATGCCTCACGAACATATCAAGCAACGGCTATTGGATCATGCCGATCCATCTTGCCGTTCCAAGCCTCACCAGTTTTATGGCTTTTGAATGACCGACACACATGATGGAAATTTCACCGATCCATTCATGCGATAAAGACCGAAGCGCAGCTATGCCTATCGCGATCCGAGTATTCTTTCCTGTCCCTGAAACGGCATCTGCAACATAGATGCTGCTAGATGCTGCGTCTCACCTCAACTGACGCATAATCCTCCATGCAGAAGGAAGACAAAATGAAGCCCGCGCGAGGCGGGCTCCTTCAGCTTTATTCTGCCGCGCCGGCGGCCTTCGTCCTGCGAGTGCGCTTCGGCTTTGCAGCTTCTGCGGCAGCCGGTGCGGGAGCTGCCACAGCAGCCTTTGCCCGGGTAGCTCTCGTCGACGTCTTGGCGGCAGCGGGCTTGGCGGCAGCCGGTTTTGCCGCTGCGGGCTTTGCCTTGGCTTTCGCTTTGGACGTTGTTGCCTTGCCTCCCGTCTTTGCCGCGTTCAGGAGTGCGACACGACGCTGGCGGTTCTGCTCGAGAGCCTGCTGGAAACCAACATCGTGTTCCGCATGATAGGCGAGATCATCGAGAAACTCAGCCACGTCCTTGATGGTATCGACGACGACATAGCTCAAGCCGCGACCGGCATTGATCGAGTCACGACCGACCGTTACACCATATCCGCCTGGAACGCGCTGGAACCAGGTGGAGCGCCACTTCCTGAAGCCAGCCGCGTCGCGCTCGTACTCCTCCAGATATGCCTTCTGCTCCGCTACTCGGGCACGAAATGTATCAACAACGTTCCGCGCACCAGCCTTCGGCTTGTCAGCCTTTTTGGAAGTCCATTTCTCAAGAAAGTTTGCCATTGATCTGATCTCTTCAGGTTAGCGTTCCTTGTCACGCCGCCATCGCTTCAAAAAAGCTGACGGAGCTCCTCCACAGGGATGCCCGCATATATGTAAAGGATAGATGTATAATGGCAACATAATCCGTTATTATTGCGGGGCAAATCGCCATTTCGGCCGCCCTATTGCCGCCTTTTCGACCCCGAAGCGCAAATTTCCTATCTTTTCCTTCGCTGGGACAGGCCGCCTCTCGTTCCGATCTGGAACTTCGACACCCTCGTGCTGCTGCGATACTCGCTTCGAAGTAACCCGCGACAGTATAAAACTTGTGCCGTCTCGACAATTTATTGATAGCAGCTAGCGCTGACCGCTATTTTGTTGTCCGGCAAATTCATAGGTGTTCATCGATGCGACCACCTTCGTCAGGTCGCCATGCCGATCGAACAAGAACTTTGTTGCAGCATCTTGATCGAAGCTATCATGTTCGTATGCCGCATCTTCAATGCGGATATGATTGAGCAAACGTTCTGGAAACAATCGACGAAGACGTCATAGACGCGAGTACCGGCAGTGCCGTCGCGCTGCCTCAATGAAGGCTACGGCACGGCTTCAGTGGTTGGCGGGGATCTGCGGGGAGACGCGGCGATAAAGGACCGGACCGCGAAAGGGGGTTCGCCCCTCGTAAACGGAACGCTCTCACGGCCGGTCCCACATTCCCGCGGGCCAGGCCCGCAAGAGGCGGCGCTTTTGCGCGCCCATTGCGGCAATATATTGGCTAAGACTAAAAAACGGCAGCTTGATAAAATCGCTTCCCATCATCATCTCGCGCAGAGATAGTAAACTCAGGAGCCCTCACCGCACATCGCCATCTTTCTACCGGCAAGACACTTCCATGATGACAGCAAAATCAATCCAGCGCTCTTCCATCGAGACGGCACGCCTCCGCTTGCGCCCTACCTCGGCCATCGACGCTACACGCGCATTCGAAATCCAGAGCGACTGGGCCGTGACACGTATGCTGAGCAACGCCTCATACCCTCCGGACGAAAGCGATATCAGAGATTGGTTTTCCAGCCATGGGCGCGAATGGGCCGAAGGCTCCGCCTATCGTTTCGCCATCGAACAAGAGGAAAGAATGATCGGCATCGTCGACGTCGATGGCATTACCGGGAGTGAGGGCAGCCTTGGCTATTGGCTGGAAAGGCAAGCCTGGGGAAAGGGCTATGCCTTCGAGGCTGCGCGAGCACTGATCGGCTTTGCCTTCCAGGTGGTCGGCTTGTCCAGGCTCGAATCCGGTCACGCATCCGACAACCCCGCCTCGGGACGGGTGCTGACCAAACTGGGCTTCCGCCAAGCCAGCTACAGGGAGCTCTTTTCGCGGGCACGTCGCGAAACCATCGTCCAGTGCTGCTATATGCTTGAGCGTTAAGTGCCGCGACCCCATAGAAGACCCAGCGCCGCATCTTCATGCGGCAGTAGTCGTTGGTCGTTTATGAGTGACGCCCCTCGGCCGACTTCTACTCAGGCGATTGTTTTGGCGGAACATTGCCGTTCTGCTCGGCGCGATCGCGATGCAGAGCCGCGCGGGCGAGCAGCATGAAGGTGATCGGCGTCGTCACCGTTATGAAAACACCGATCAGCAGTTCATGAACGACGAGGGACCGCGTCGTGGTCGAAAAGAAGATCATCGACGCGATCATGATCGCGCCGATGCCGCCGCTCGTTCCCAATGTCGGCGCGTGAATGCGCTCGTAGAATGTTCCAAGCCTCAGAAACCCGATGGCGCCGACGAGCGTCAGGAAAGCGCCGACCACGAGAAGTCCGCCGACGAGGATCGCAGCCCACAGAGGTATGTTTTCAAATGAGGCGCTCATTCGATCACCTCCCCGCGCATCAGAAATTTCGCCAAGGCAACCGTTGCGACAAAACCCAGCATGCCGATGACGAGTGCCGCCTCGAAATAGACGACGCGGGCGGTTCCAATGCCGAAAATCAACAGGAGCAGCATGGCATTCACATAAAGCGTGTCGAGTGCAATGATGCGATCCTGTGCGCGCGGTCCCCGGAACATACGAATGGAGGCGATCGCCATCGCTGCCACGATCATCATCTGCGCAATCGTAACGGATATCTGGATGATCGTGGCGCTCATGCAAAAATCTCCATCAGCAGGTTTTCATAACGGTTGGCGACCGTTTGACGCCATTGCGCCTCGTTCTCGAAATCGAGCACATGCAGCAGCACCGTGTTGTCGTTGGAATCATATTCCAGCCACGCAGAGCCCGGCGTGCTGGTCAGGATAACCGCAAGCAGCGCCAGCGGAATCTGATCCCGCACCCTGAGCTCAAGAACCACAAACCCCGGCGTCGTCTTGCGCGAGCACCCTCTCAGGATGATCCAGGCCACTTGTCCATTCGATTTCACCACATCGAAAACGACCCGAAAGAAGAGTTTGGGCAGCAGATACCATTTCCGCAGCCGCGGCTTTTCGGGCCGCAGCGATGCCATGCCCCAGGAGGCAAAGACCGCGACGATGATGCCAAGGATAAGCTGACCGAGCGTGAAGCCGTTCAGCAGCAGCCACATCAGGATCAGGCTCAGCGCCAGGAACGGATAAGGCAGCATCACGGACCTCCCGCTTTTGCGGGCGCAACTACCGCGTTGCGAACCGCATCGACATAGATATTGGGGTCGCTGAGCATGCGAATGGTCGCATCCATATATTGCATGACGGGGCCTGCCCAGATGGTCAATGCCAGCGTCAATGCGAGCAGGCCCATGACGGGGAATATCTCTATGACAAGCACACGGGGAACCGTGCCCTCCAGCGAACTCCAGAATGTGCGTATGCCGGCCCGTGTCATGGCAATCAGGGCGGCAATGCCGGAAAGAATGACCAGCAGGATCAACACCCATACCGCAGTGCTCGGCGGAATGCCGATCGCGCCGGTTCCCATCATCGCCGAAAGCATGGCGAACTTGGAGACGAAGCCGGAAAGAGGCGGCAGGCCGGCGAGCAGAATGCCGCAGGCGGCAAAGCAGATGCCAAGCATTGCCATGGTGCCGGGCATGGTCACACCGTCGCCTTCTGCCGGCTCCTTCTCCTCAGCATCGCCATAAGCCTCCATCGTGACGGCGAGAACGCTGGCGCCGGCATCCTGCCCACGCTCCACGAGCTCGATCAGCATGAAGAAGGCGCTGATCGTCAGCGTCGAGCTGACGAGGTACATCAGTGCGCCGGACGAGATGGAGCCATCATTGATACCGATCACCATCAGCAGCGTACCGGATGAGACCAGCACCGAGAAGCCGGCAAGCCGGCCAAGCGCCTGCGACGCCAGCACACCGACCGTTCCGAAGATCAGCGTTGCCATCCCGCCATAGAGAAGCACGGTCGCGCCGAAGCCGGCGGACGGACCGGCGTTGAACAGCAGCATGGTCAGCCGCAGGATGACGTAGATGCCAAGCTTACTGAGAATGGCAAATACGCCCGCAACCGGCGCCGACGCCGCGCTATAGGCCGTCGGCAGCCAGAAGCAGAGCGGCCACATGCCGGCCTTGATGAGGAATGCGATGCCGAGCACGCCGGCACCCGCCTGCATCAACATGCGGCGATCTGCCGACATTTCCGGGATGCGCATGGCAAGATCCGCCATGTTCAACGTTCCCGCCGTGCCATAGATCAGGCTGACGCCGATAAGGAAGAGCAGCGCGGCTGCGAGATTGACGGCAATGTAATGCATGCCCGCCTTGACCCGGAGCGGCCCGGAGCCGTGCAGCAGAAGGCCGTAAGATGCGGCCAGCATGACCTCAAAGAAGACGAAGAGATTGAAGAGATCACCCGTCAGGAACGCACCGTTGACCCCCATCAGCAGCAACTGGAACATGGTGTGGAAATGCGCACCGACCGCATGCCAACGCGCCAACGAAAATATCAACGCGGCAACGGCAACGATGGATGTCAGCAGCAGCATGAGTGCCGACAAGCCATCGAGCACAAGCACGATACCAAAGGGGGCGCTCCAGTTTCCTAGCAGATAGGCACGTTCTTGCCCCGGCGATCCGCCTTCTGCACCGAAGAGCGCAAGTGCAATGCCCACCAGCAACAGCGTTGCAACGAGGCTGATGAGCGCCTTCAGCGTGCGCGAACGCTCATCGATGAACACAAGCAACGCACCCGCGACAAGGGGAGCCAGGATCGGCGCAATGATGAGATGATGCGACCAGCCCGTCATTTCCGGTCACTCCTGCCATCGACATGGTCCGTACCGGTCAGGCCGCGTGAGGCAAGCAGTACGACCAGGAATAGAGCCGTTGTGGCAAAGCCGATAACGATCGCAGTCAGCACCAGAGCCTGCGGCACCGGATCTGCCAAGGCGTGCGTTGCCGTGCCATCGCCAAGCAGCGGCGGCACGTTCGTCTTCACGCCGCCGACGCCGAAGATGAAGAGATTGACCGCATAGGAGAGCAGCGACAGCCCGATGATGACCTGGTAGGTGCGTGGACGCAGGATCAGCCAGACGCCGCACGCCGTCATGACACCGATCGCAATGGACAAGATGAGTTCCATCAATCCCCCTTTGCCTTGTCGGCATCGAGCGCACGCAAGCGGTTGATACGGATCGACTGGTGCGCAAGCGCGACGAGGATCAGAACCGTGGATCCCACGACGAGCAGGAAAACGCCGAGATCGAAGAGCAGCGCGCTTGCCGCCGGCACCTTGCCGATCAACGGTACGTCGAGATACTGGAAATGCGAGGTGAGGAATGGATAGCCGAAGAACCAGGCGCCGATGCCCGTTGCCGTCGCGATCAGAAGCCCGGCGCCCATCCATCGCAGCGGCAGGATGCGGATGCGATCCTCCGCCCAACGCGTGCCGCCGGCCAGATATTGCAACAGGAAGGCGATCGAGAGCGTGAGACCGGCCGAGAAGCCGCCGCCCGGCGCGTCATGCCCACGCATGAAGATATAGACCGAAAGAGCGATCACGAAGGGGAACATCCATTGCATGATGACGGAGGGCACCAGCAGATAGTCGCGCACGGTATCGCCGGCCGAGCGCTCCGGCCGTTCCTCGTCGAAACGGTTCTGGATCTGCTGCTGCTCCGGCATCTCCATGCTGTCGGGCGCCGGGCGGAAACGACGCAGCAGCGCATAGACAGTCAAGGCGACGACACCGAGGACGGCGATTTCGCCAAGCGTATCGAAGCCACGGAAATCGACCAGGATGACGTTGACGACATTGCGGCCGCCGCCCTTCGAATAGGCATTTTCCAGGAAGTAATTCGCGATGGCGTCAGGCACCGGCATGGTCATGACGGCATAGGAAATGAACATCATGCCTACGCCGCAGATGACGGCGAGCGCCAGATCGCGGAAGCGTCGGAAACGGGCGCGTAAATTCACCGTATCGTCAATCCCTTCTGTCCGCTTCGGCAGCCAGCGCAAGCCTAGAAGGATGAGCACCGTCGTGACGATCTCGACGAGAAGTTGGGTAATCGCAAGATCCGGTGCCGACAGCCAGATGAACGTCATGCAGACGATCAATCCGACCCCACCCAGCATCACCAAGGCAACAAGCCGATGATATTTGGCAAAAAAGGCAGTGCCGATCGCCAGGCAAATCCCGATCGCCCAGACGACGGCGAACACCGGATCGGCGCCTGAAAAGGCAAAATGCTTGGCCTGGAAGCCCGACAGATAGAGCGGCAGCAGGCCAGCCGCAAAGCCTGTTGCCACCACCCAGCGAAGCTGCGGCTGCAGCTTGCGCGTGCCGATCCGCTTTTCGGCTATTCGCGCCCAGTGCCAGGAAACCTCGACCAGCACCCGCTCGAAGATGCGCTGTCCCTTCAGGCGGCGAAAGAGGGGCGGACCGTCGTCACATCGCGAAAAATAATCCTTGAAGGCGAAATAGAACACCGTCCCGCCGACCAATGCGACAATGCTCATGATAACAGGCAGATTGAAGCCGTGCCAGAGAGAGAGGCTGTATTGCGGCGTATCGGCGTTGAGAACGCTGACGACGGCTGCCTGCAGGAAGGGCGCCACCGAAAGCGCCGGAACGATGCCGACAACCAGGCATACCACGACCAGAAGCTCGATAGGGAAGCGCATCCAGCGCGGCGGCTCATGCGGCTTGGCGATCGGCAGATCGGTCGGCGCCGGCCCGAAAAACACCGTCTGAATGAAGCGCAGCGAATAGGCGACGCTGAAGGCGCTTGCGAGCGTCGCCACATAGGGAAGCATACGATCGAGGATGGAATCAGCATGGGTTTCGATCGCTTCTGCGAAGAACATTTCCTTGGATAGAAAGCCATTGAGCAGCGGCACGCCGGCCATGGCGGCACTCGCGACGATCGCAAGCGCTCCGGTGAACGGCATATAGCGGAACAGGCCACTCAAACGGCGCATATCACGCGTGCCGGTCTCGTGATCGATGATGCCCGCCGCCATAAACAGCGACGCCTTGAAGGTCGCGTGGTTCAGCATGTGGAAGATGGCGGCAACCGTCGCAAGTGGGCTGCCGAGGCTGAGCAAGGTGGTGATGAGGCCGAGATGGCTGATCGTCGAATAGGCCAGCAACCCTTTGAGATCCTGCTGGAACATCGCGAAATAGGCGCCGAGCAGCAGCGTGATGATGCCGGCGGCGCCGACGATGTAGAACCACTCATTCGTGCCGGCGAGAACCGGCCAGAAGCGCGCCAGCAGGAAAACGCCTGCCTTCACCAGGGTAGCTGAATGCAGATAGGCGGAGACGGGCGTCGGCGCCGCCATCGCATTCGGAAGCCAGAAATGGAAGGGAAACTGCGCACTCTTGGTCAGCGCACCGAGCAGGATGAGTATCAATGCAGGCAGATAGAGCGGATGATTGCGGATGATATCGCCGGACGCCAGGATCTTGTCCAGATCGTAGCTGCCGACGACATGGCCGAGCAGGATCAGCCCGATGAGCAGGCAGAATCCGCCAATCCCGGTGATCGTCAGCGCCATACGGGCACCATCACGAGCGGCAGCCGAATTGTGCCAATAGCTGATGAGCAGGAAGGAGAAGATGCTGGTCAGCTCCCAGAATATCGAGAGCAGAATGACATTGCCCGACAGCACGATGCCGAGCATCGCACCCATGAAAGCAAGCAGGAAGGAGAAGAAGCGGGGAACCGGGTCCTCCTCCGACATGTAGTAGCGAGCATAGACGATGACGAGAAAACCGATGGCGGTGATGACGAGCGAAAACAGCCACGCAAAGCCATCCAGCCTGATACTGAAATCAAGCCCCAACTGCGGCAGCCATTCTATGCTATAACGGACGACACCGCCGTTTTTGACGGCAGGATAGAAGCTTGCGGAAATCAACAGCGCCAGAAATGTGACAGCTCCGGCAATCCAGGCCGGGCCACGCCGTAACTGCGTGCGCAAGAGGCATACGGAAAGAAGACTTCCGATAAACGGCAGAGCCAAAAGTGCTAAAATAAAAATAGGCCCGCTCGTTATCCCAAAACGTTGCTCCTTCGCTTGGCCGGATCATGCCAGTCGGCAAAACCCCTAGAAATCCGCTATATTATGCCCTATATGATAGATATCGCCCAATATGGGCAGCTTGAAACCCTGCGTCAAGGTAAGATGGCGATGATTTTGACACCAGCGCTCTGCCGGGCGGCCCGCGGCTTCCTCGATTGGACGCAGATGGACCTTGCCAACCGTTCGGGCGTGTCGCGCAGCACGATCCGCGATTACGAGGGCAATCGCCATAGCCTGCATCGGGCGACGGAAGCGCAACTGCGACTGGCGCTCGAGGCCGGAGGCATCGCCTTCTTCCGGATCCAGGGGCACGAGATCGGCATCTGTACCAAGGCTCTCGCCACGGAGGGCCAAGCGCCGTCCCATACCGAGAGCTGCGAGATCCTGTCTACCCCCGGCGACAAGGGCCAGATCCTCACTCCGAAGGCAGACCGATAGGATCGGCGACCGGCATCTAGCATGAGCAAAGCGCCGGGCGGCAGGCCTATTCTCTATGACGCAACGGACAACCCGTTTTGCCGCCCTGGGAAGCCTTGCCGGCTGTCGATCCGACTCTGCTCGCAAGAAGGTGAATAAATAGGCCCTCAAATCAGCCACATTCGCGCCGATCACCGCATCCGCGCAGTACCCCAGGACGACCGGAGAAACATATGTCCATCACCAACGAAGCATCAACCGCGGTTCCAACAGCCCGCTACCGGCCATCGCAACGGCTCCTGCATTGGCTAATGGCTGTCATCATCATTTCCGCGCTCCTCATCGGTCTCTATTGTTCTTATCTCACACCCGGCACGCCTCTGCGCCGCGCCCTCCTCGATGTACATAAATCGCTCGGCATGACGGCACTTGTCCTCATCGCCATCCGGCTGCCGCTGAGACTTTCGTTTGGCGAACCCGCCCATCGGCGTCCGCTAGACGTCTTCAACCATTACGCAGCGCGCGGCGCGCATATCCTGCTGTACGCCCTGATGATCTTGATGCCGCTTGCCGGCTACACCACCTCCGCCGCTGGGGGGCATGATCTGCCCTGGTTCGGTCTCTTCCAATGGCCCAACCTGCTGTCGCCTGACAGGGGCTTGGAAAGAATCGCTGCGCAGATCCACGAATACGGTGCTTACTGCCTCTATGTTCTTGTCAGCCTGCATATACTGGCAGCCCTCTGGCACCATTTCATTCGGAGAGATGAGGTGTTGCAGAGAATGCTTGGACTTTGACGTATCGATAGTGTCGATATCCATTGTCTCGACCACGGTGGGCGGCGGCAGCCGTTTTGGGTGGGAGATTTGGCAACAGCATTCTCAAATCTGTCATATCGTGTCACTAGAAGCACGTGCTGGAAATCAGCCGCCACGGGGCTGCGATTCCCGCCCTCGTCACGTCGCGAAACAGGCCGCCCATGCACCACAATTCTCCCATTCTCATCGAGGGCGCCACCGTTGTCTTCGGCGACCGCCTGCAACCAGCATCGATACGGATCGAAGAGGGACGTATCACTGATATCGACGGTGCGCGCGACGGAGCCGCCGTTATCGACGGGCGCGGTCATCTTCTCGGGCCAGCTTTCGTGGATGTCCACGGCGACGCTTTCGAGCGACAGCTCATGCCGCGTCCGGGCACGATGTTGCCTGTTGCGCCGGCGCTGCTCGAAACGGATCGACAGCTTGCTGCCAATGGCATCGCCACAGCCTTCCACGCACTGACCTTGAGTTGGGAGCCGGGGCTGCGCTCCGTCGACAACGGCCGCGCGGTGGTTTCCTCGCTCGATACGCTGGCTTCCAGGTTGATGGTCGACAACCGGGTCCAATTGCGCTGGGAAACATTTTGTTTTGAGGCGATCGATCTTATTCGCGATGCGTTGTCAGGTCCTCGGCAACCCTCCATTGCCTTCAACGATCACACATCGATGCTGCTGCTTGATCCCTCGATATCGCTGCAGGAACGGCCGTTCGATCTCGACCCGAATTTCCCAGCTCTGGATCCGGGCTCACCGGTTTTCGCGGACAAGATGGCCGAACGGGCGAAGAGGGCAAAGCTGCCTGTCTCAGACATGATCGCCATGGCACGCACCATGTGGGAGCGCCGGCCGCAAGTGCTGGCGGCTATCAACGAAGTCTCAGCGCTTGGCGAGGCTGCCGGCGCTCCGATGCTTTCGCATGACGACAGCCAGATTGAGACGCGTGATTTCTATCGCGCACGCGGTGCACGTATCTGCGAATTCCCCATGAACCGCCGCGTGGCGCGCGCCGCCCGTGATGCGGGTGATTTTATTGTCTTCGGCGCGCCGAATGCAACGCGCGGCGGCAGTCATCTCGCCTCGATCGGGGCCGCCGACATGATCCGCGAGGGCCTCTGCGATATCCTCGCCTCGGATTATTATTATCCCGCCATGCTGCTGGGACTCGCGCGCCTGAAGGCAGATGGCGTGGGATCGCTGCAAGATCTGTGGCCGCTGGTCTCCGGCAATCCCGCACGGGCATCGGGCCTTGACGATCGCGGTACGATCAAGGTCGGCAGTCGAGCCGACCTCATCCTGGTCGAATGGCCCGAGGGCGATGTACCCGTCGTCCGGCGCACCTGGGTCGCCGGCCGCGAGGCCTATCGAGCCATTGCCGCTGGGCACTAGCGGCACATCAAAGCACGGCGTCATAGGCCGTATTTTGTGGCCCGGGATGGCCCCATTCATTGAAGAAGGGAGGCTAAACCGACACTGATCATGCAAGTCAGCAATCCCGCGCAGATGAAGAAAAGCACCAGAGGCGTGCATCTGGACATGCGGCCTCCTTTCGACATGACTTCAGGGATCGTCGTACAATGAAATTCGCCCTTTCTGGGCACGACACGAAGCACCGCGCTGCGCGCTCGCTAGGACCCAGCAAAGCTTGTCACATAAGTCTACGCAGACATGGGCCGCTGGTTCCGAAAAATATCGAGGCGTTCGCGCAAATGGATCCCGGCCGAAAGCTTGCCCGCGGCCGAAGACCTCGAATTATCCGAGCCGCTATTGCTTATGGAGGCGCTACGCACCGGTAAGGCAGCGCCAAACGCAGCTCTCTCCCATAAAAAGAGACGCTATATCCATCAAAATATCGGCAGCGGTTGCTCCCACCGATTGCAGAAAATCGCGATCTATTTCGATCCAAGATCAATCAGCAGTGGCTGGATTGCGCAAAGTTTGAGTTGACCGTTTCCAATGGTGAGGCGACACTTCCAACCTGGAGCGAGGCAGGAGGAATAATGATGGACGAGCCAGATCGCTGGCGCCAAATGGCAAGCGCGCCGAAAGACGGCAGCAGAATTCTCGTTACCATCCGGCCGTCCGAGCAAGGGCCGGCAGAAGTCGACCTTGCCTATTGGTCGAGTGGGGATCGCTTTGGGTCGGAAGGCTGGCGCGCTTCCGATTCTGCGCCGGGGTGCATCATTGAATATGCCGAGCCGGAATTGAAGTGCTGGATGCCGCTTCCCTCGGCCAATCTCAATCGGACCTCGATGCCCTCGCCTTGGGAGGGCGACGACGCTGAGCAGCTCGACGGGGCAGGAATTTAACTGCTCCAGCCGGCAATCGCAGCGTTCGACAATAAATAACGGTACTCTATAGATGCGGGCGCCATCGGATGCCCAATTCAGCTCGCGCCGTAGTCCTCCTGGCGATTCTGCCGATCGGCTTGTCGGGATTTGCAGGTGCTTCCAAACCTGCCGCAATATCTTCATTATCGACAGTATCTAGCACTGATTGTGAGACTTTCAGCCGTTTTGCCACAATTACGCCCGCCGTTTCCGGAATTGTCGGCGCAAGCCGCCCACCCTCGCGGGGCACGATTTCGGGAAATATGGTTGTGACATGAAGACTATGAGACTGGTTCTTTTGCCCGCTGTGGCAGTGCTGATGGCAAGCGTCGCCGCGCATGCACAGGAATGGAGATACTCACCGGATTATGGCGACGACTACGCTGCTCCACGATATTTCCGAGAAGCACCACCGCGCTATCGGGACGATCGGCGTCTCGACGATGGCTATTACTATCGCGGCGACGCCTATGACTATTATGATGACGAGGACGGCGACTTCCCGCCTCCTCCCCGACGGCTACCGCGGCAGGCTTCGATCGATCCGCGCGAGACTTCCCCGCAGTTCAACCCCGGCGTCAAGGATGACCAGCGTGCGGCCATGGCGCGATCGCCGATCCCGCGCACGGTGGTCCCCTTCTCCGGCTACGAGCCGGGCACGATCGTGATCTCCACGAAGGAAAAACGCCTCTATCTGGTTCAGAATGACGGGACTGCACTCAAATACGGCATCGGCGTCGGCAAGCAGGGGTTTTCCTGGAAGGGCACGGAAACGGTCAGCCGCAAGGCGGAATGGCCGGATTGGACACCTCCCAAGGAAATGATCGCCCGTCGCCCGGAACTACCCGATCACATGGAAGGCGGTCTCAATAATCCCCTTGGAGCAAGAGCGCTCTATCTCGGTTCCACCCTCTATCGCATCCATGGCACCAATGAGCCCACCTCGATCGGCAAGGCTGTATCTTCCGGCTGCATCCGTATGGCAAATCCGGATGTGATGGATCTTTATAGCCGGGTCAGCGTAGGAGCGAAGGTCGTGGTGCTCTGATTGCGACTTCAACGATCGCCGATCTCTTCATCTCAACCCAAGGGAAACTGCGTAAACGACGATATAGGAGAGTGCGGCGCCGAAGCGAGTTTCTCCGGCGCCGATCAGATTTGGTTCACGAAATGGCCGTCATTGGCATCGATGCGTCAGCTGGAGGAAAGTTCATCCACCTCCCGCCATCTGCGCAGCAA
>UBXG01000021.1 GCA_900469475.1 Hyphomicrobiales bacterium
GTGCAGAAATTCGCGCTTACGGAGAAACTGCGGATTGTCGCGGAAAGCTTTGCGGGGAGGCCGGGCATCGGCCATAGCCCGTCAATACGGCATTAACCGCTCTCTTTTGAACCGTTGGCGCAAATCTGTTCGATAGGGTTTGCACGGCCAGAAACAATGCGATGGTTTTGCGCGCGCCTACGTCGTGCTGGAAACTTTTGCGGCGGTGGCGTGTGGGTCTGGACCGGTTGTGGTGGTCTCGCTTGCAAGCAGGCCTTACAGCTTTAGCCGGATGACATCCTGCAACATCTCGCGGTCCGGCGTCAGATCTGCGACGATCTTCTTCAATCGCGAATTCTCGTCCTCGAGCTGCTTCAGCCTCTTCATCTCAGGCGGCAGCATCACAGCGTACTTCCTTTTCCAATTGAAGTAAGCGCCTGACTGATCCCTGCCTTGCGGCAGATCTCCGCCACCATCACCCCTTCATCACCCTGCTTCAGAATGAACGCCTTCTGGGCGTCCGAAAACTGCGATGCCTTCATCGTCTTCCGTTCCTTTCCCAGCCAGAAAACTGCACCGGAAAGCTCTAACCAAAAACAGTCCAGCCCGGGGGGTTCACTCCAATCACAGGTCAGTCGATGCCCAAAATTGAAATCGTCATGGATCGGCTCCTCTTCCTTCAATGACGGGTCATCATACTCGATGTCCTCCGAAGGGCGGGTCATCCCATAATTGACACTTCGACCGGGCAACGACGGATCGCCAGTCAATCCCGGACAGGAATAGGAAACCTGTGCCGACATATCGTAACCCGCCACAGTGTAGCGTCGCGACCTGAGCGCACAGCACCTGCTACTGCTCCGCACAAGTATCGGACTGCGCGCCCTGTGTACAGCTTATCCGAGCACCCCATCGTTTACATAGGTCCTACCCTCAAAGATGCCAAACTCCAAGTAATGGACAAGAGGGTTGGTGCCGGAAGCCGCGACATCCGGGTAAAGTTTCAAATACCCTGCAGTATCAAACTTTGTAGAGGGATCTCGCCCCTCATGCCAACCAAATTCCAAGTAATGCTGGAACGGATTGATTCCAGCAGCCGCTACGTCTTTGTACCTGGCCAAATATGCTGAGGTGTCAAAAAATGCGTCGGGATCTCGCCCCTCATGCCAGCCGTACTGGTTATAGTGCTGCTGTGGATCGAGATGGGCGGCCGCTACATCCGCGTTATTCTGGTAGTAGAATTGTCCATTAATTAGCAGATCATTCGCCGTGACCGCACGACCTTCATACATACCGAAATGCAAATAATGCTCAAGCGGATCAATCTTTGCTGCGGCGATATCTGGGTTGATCCGCAGATATTCCTTCGTATGGAACCGGTCAGAGGGATCTCGCCCTTCCTTCCATCCGAATTGATCATAATGCTGTAGGGGGTCGATTCCGGAAGCCGCAACATCATGATATTTCGCCAAATATTCGGACGTACTGAAGAAACCGTTCGGATCTCGCCCTTCCTTCCAACCATGCTGATCATAGTGCTGGTCCGCATCAATGCCTGCGTTGAGAACATCACGATTGTGGGTGTAATAGAACATATCATCGACTAGGCTGTCACTTTGAACAACCGCTCTGTCCGAAAACTGTAGTTTCTCAATCGAAACCAAGCTTTCCACCGCTCCGCTGCCCTTGACTATCATTGTGCGGTAACCGTAGTCGACCGTCGCCTGTGCTAGCCTAAAGTCAAAGACGGCCGTGTCAAAACCAGCTCCGCCGTCTAGCCAGTCGTTACCGGCGCCACCCTTTAGTGTATTGTTTGCGGCATTGCCGATAATCGTATCGTTGCCGGATCCGCCAATTGCGTTTTCGATCAATGAGCGGCTATCGCCATGATACTGCAGGGCATTATAGACATTGCCGTGTGCGAAGTTGCCATCCCCGAGGTAGGCGCTTTGTGCAGCGGACATCAATGACCAGCTGCCCGGTCTCAAATCTATAGACAGATTTGTTGTGTAGTTTGAGAAATCATAGGTATCGTTCCCGCCACCATCCCAAATGGTGAGAAAAATGCGATTGTCGCCAGGCTTTCCCTGCCCGACACCATCGATGAACATTTCACCGGTCGTGGGTGAAAAAGTGTAAGTCGTGTCTCCGGAATGCGTCGTGAAATTTGCCCCGTACAACTTCTGTATGGCTGCGATGTCATACATCATTAATGACTGAGCAAAGCCGAAATTTTCGTTTGTATAACCAAAGTCCGTCCATGCCGCAAAATAGGAGCGGTAGCTCATGACAGTGAATTCCATGCTGTCATGCCAAATACTCATCTGCCCGGAATTATAAGGTGAAGACTCAAAGGAATGCTTGAGGCCAAGTGCATGTCCGATTTCGTGTAGAGTAGAAATCCAGGCATAATTGCCTTTGATCGGATCGGTCATCGCACTTGTGCCGGTCTGCGTACCAAACCAAACGTCACCACCAAGATCAGAACTCGATGGAAAATACGTATAGGCGGTATCTTGCGCCTCATCCGACATGCCAAACCGAATTGTGGCACTTCCCGCATCGGCCTTTTCGTTGAAGGAAAGATTCGAGACGGAGGCATATTGTGCCAACGCGGAATTCACCGCAGCCTGCATGGTGACATTGAGTGGCTGAAAAGTCAGCTGTTCCCCAGTGCTATAGCTGCCATACTGCGCGCCAGTCGTCGGGAACGAAAAATCGAGTGAGGTCTGCGCCCAATACCGCCCGTAGATCAAGTCATCGGCATCGTCTCCAAAAACCGAGACGGGATAGGTGATAGTTTGCATTCAACGAGTCTCCCGGTGCATGGCGACTTTCAAGGGCCTATTTCCTGACCTGAATAAACGAGGAAAGGAAAGTCTGCAAGTATGGGTGGTATCACCTGGGCACAATCCCCGATTCCCGAGGGTCATTTATTTCCGCATCGTTACTGTTCTTTAAACGCGCGAACCACTTGATCGGACAACGGTTTTGTCAAATAGGCTAACATCGTTCGCTGATCCGTCTGGACGAATGCCTCAACCGGCATGCCTGCTATTGGTACCATATTACCCAATCGGGCCCATTCGACCGAAGGTATAGCAACTCTTATATCATAGTAGCCTTGCCCAGTACGCTGATCGGTTGTTAGGTCGGCCCCGATACTTGTTATGCGGCCTGCTAATCCCGGCGTGGTGCGTTGATTAAAAGCCGAAAATCGAACCATCACCTCCTGCCCGACAGCCACTTGGTCGATATCCCGTGGTGACAGTTTGAGCTCCGGCGTCAATGCATCCTTATCGGGCACGATCTGCATGATCGCCTCACCAGGCGTGACGACCGTTCCGGCAGCATGAACGACAAGCTGATGAACGATCCCTTCCTGAGGTGCGCGAATATCAACATGTTTCAGCTCATCTTCGGCAGCAACAAGCCGTTCAGAATATTCGCCGATATCACTTTCGGCCTGGCGCAATTGGTCCGATATCTCGGTTCTTTGATCGTCATCGACTTGAATAATCTGTAACTGGGTTTCGGCAATTTTTCCATTGGTTTGAGCGGCGGAGGCGACCAGGCTGCCAAGCTGGCCGGTGAGATCAGCAGCATCACGCCGTAAGCTATAGACTCGCGTCGCGGGAATGATACCCTGCTCAAGCAGCGGCTGAAGACTGGCGAGTTCGGTATTTATGATATCGATCGCCTGTCGTTTACCTTCCTGCTGAGCGCCCAGCCCATCCGCCTCCTTCGAAAGCTGACGAACCCGTTCGGCCAATTGCGCCTTGCGACCTATTCTGGACGAGCGCCGGTCTTCAAACAGCCGCCGTTCTCCATCAAGTATCGCCGCTACTTCGGCTATATCTTGTTCGTTTAGAAGGTCCTTTGGAAAAGTGATTGTTTCTTTCGCATCTCGCTCTGCCGAGAGCCGAGCTACGCGCGCCGAAAGTTCCTTCAGACGCTTTAAGATGATAGCACGATTGGCACGGGCCTGCGTATCGTCAAGATGCACGAGTATTTGGCCAGCTGCAACGAGATCGCCGTTTTTGACGAACACTTGGCCAACGGTACCGCCCTTTTGGTGCTGGACGGGCTTGACATAGCTGTCAACAACCAGCGTCCCAGTGGCGATAACGGCACCCTGAAGACGAATGGTGGCAGCCAATCCTCCCAGGACTCCGACAAGAAGGATAACGGCGGCGAGCGCAACCAGCGTCAGGCGGCGCACAGCGCGTTCGGCAAGCGGCGTAAGAGCGCCGTTCATTGGGCCATCTCCTCACCGCCGACAATCAGCCGGACGGGTTGGGTCCCCGGGGGTCCGGGCTGCGTTGTCCTCCTGAGAACCTCATCCTTCGGCCCGAAAGCCTGCATTTGGCCATTCGTCAACACGAGAACCTTGTCGACCGCAGCAAGCGCGCTGGGACGATGCGCAACGACGACGACAATGCCTCCACGGGCCTTGACGCTCAGTATAGCTCGCGATAGCGCCAACTCTCCATCAGCGTCGAGATTCGAATTCGGCTCGTCGAGAATGATCAGGAACGGCTCGCCATAGAGCGCGCGGGCCAGCGCAATGCGTTGCCGCTGTCCGCCCGATAACGCGGACCCTTGCTCGCCAATCTTCGTTTCAAAGCCTTTAGGAAATTGCAGGATCATGTCGTACACGCCCGCCGTCTTCGCAGCAGCAATAATCTTGTCCGAGGTCGCATCCGGATCAAACCGGGCAATGTTTTCGGCGATGGATCCGCTAAACAGTGCGACATCCTGCGGCAGATATCCAATATGTTTGCCAAGTGCATGCGGATCCCATTGCGACAGTGCTGCTCCGTCCAAACGAACCGCACCTACAACCGGTGACCAAAGGCCGACGAGCCCCCGCGCGAGTGTGGATTTGCCGGATGCGCTGGGGCCGATCACACCAACAGAATCCCCCGCCTGGAGCTCCATGGATATATTTCGTACGATCGAGTTCTTGGACTTCGGCGCCGCAAGATGCAGGTTTTCAACTTTTAAGGTTTTTTCCGGCTTGGGCAAAGCGACCTCTCGCCCATCGACAGACATCAAGTCGGCGAGCCTTACCAGGCGCGACCAACTATCTCTGGCGGCAACAAAGCCCTTCCACTGGCTAATTGCCAATTCGACGGGAGCCAATGCTCGGCTGAGTAGGATGGAACTCGCAATCATGATGCCACCCGAAGCTTCCTGACGAATGACGAGGATCGCGCCAACGGCGAGCACGGCTGATTGCAGCGTCACGCGCAAGATCTTCGAAATTGTCCCGAGGGTAATGGTTAGGTTTGACAAGCGTAAATGATTGCCTAGATAGCGGCTATTGATCTCACCCCACTTCGCGCCAAGCATATGACCGAAGCCCATTGCAAGCACAGCTTCGGAGTTTCTACGTGTTTCTTCCGCCAGCGCCATGCGCTCTGAAATGATCTTGGCTGCCTCTTTTGCCGGTTCGCGAGACGTCCGTTCTGTCACGATTGTAAGTCCAACAAGTATCAACGCGCCGGCAAGCGCTGTGACTCCGATCCAGACGTGAAAAAGGAAACACAAACCAAGATAAAAAGGCATCCAAGGAATATCAAATAGAGCAGTTGGCCCTGGCCCGGAAAGAAAAGAGCGTACGACGTCAAGATCCCGCACGGGCTGAAGCCCATCTCCTTGCATCTGCATGCGCGCGGGAAAGAGGACAAGAGAATCGTACACTGTTGTTCCAAAGCGCTCATCGACTGAGAGTCCCAAGCGCACCAGGAGCATTGAGCGGACCACCTCTAGAAATCCTTGGAAGGCATAGAGCGTCGCCGCAATGATACCAAGGCCGACGAGAGTCGGCAGACTACGCGCCGGGATCACCCGGTCGTAGACCTGCAACATGAAAAACGAGCCGGTTAGTGCGAGGATATTGACAAGCGCGCTGGTCGCTCCGATCCCCAGGAAGGCCATCTTCAGTGACGATAGCACCGCCATCAGAAATGATCGGGGCGGCTTAATTGCGTTATCGAACACGTCTAAATTCCCCGCGCGCTGTTGCAGACAGAACGTAAGCCACCGGACCGAAAAATTGCGGCAGCCAAACGGTCGAATAAAAATGAATTATTCGCGTCCTTGAACATAAAGGATACGTGCCCTCTCTCGTCACTCATATATTTCGGCCTCGCCCAAACTTACTTCAACAATTGACGTGCGTAGCGTCGTTCAGTCAATCGCCTCAGAGGAAAACGAGTCACCGGGATGATCGACGAATGTGCTGTAAAACGCTGTATCGGCTGCGTCATGCAGCATCAAAGGCTGATCGTTATTCTACAATGCCCCCAGAGGTTGGCGCCGAGAATTGACTCGCCCTTAGGTATTGGGGTGTCGGTTGGCCTGGTCAAGTTCTTTCGCCGCTCCCTCGTCGTTTTGGGTTAATGCGCTGCGATGTTCTTAGCGAAAGCTGCCGCTTTCGGTCTCAAGGATATGGCAGTGGTAGGTTCCACGCCCCGGCTACGCAGCGCTGGCACATTCACTGAAGCTCAGATTGGTACTGATGATATCGCTGGCCTTTTGGATGAATTAATCATGAGGCCAGATCATTGTGCCTGCGAGCCTTATGAAGCCGAGGAAACTGGGACGAGTTTGTCTTATCGGGAGATATTATATCTGGATGGCGGCGCGTCTCTCGCCTCCTAAATGAAATAGCATATTGCTCCCTTCGCCTTACCGACCGAGGGAGCATTTCATAACCAGAGAGAGAATACGGCGAGAGAGCAGATTCGCGTTGCGGGCTAAAAGGCCGAGAGAGGGTGATTGCTGGATTTACCGAGGATCACACCGTACAGGAGTTCAGAGCTATGTATGCAGCTGCGGTTTTTCGGAGTAATTTTCACAACGCGTACCATCACTCACCGTAAAGGCTGCTCACGGTAACCGGCAATTACTCAACGTTGCAATTCACTGCAGCAGTTTGCCAGACTGCACATTTTGAGATTAAATCCAAAAAGCAGCGACGATCAGGATTATGCACGTAAGCACCACAGCGACAACTGCCAGGGCGCTTTTCCATTCCTGTTCGATATATGGAAGATCCTCGTCCATCGCGTCCATCTCTGCCTGAGCGCTGGTAGACAGTATGCCCTCAAATTCGCGCGAGTCGAGTAAATAATCCGCCCAACAGCCACCATCGGGTCTTCAGGCTCTTCGGGCGTTTAGCTCAGATCGCGTCTTGTACCGCCACCAAGCGAGGGCGCGATGTTTGCCGTGAAGTTCTGCAATGTCTTCATAGAATAAGCAAAGCGCGTCGCTTGCGGGGTGCCGGCTGCTTCAACCTCAGCCTGGAGACCGAGCGCGACACTGCCAAGCACTTTTCGGATGAAACCCTCCCCGTCGCACGTGATTGACGCTAGGCCACCGAGCAAATGGGCCATTAGCAGGTCGTGTATCACGCAACGACCGGCTAGCTCGGCTACTCGCTTTCCATCGTGGTTTGATATGACCGCTAACCCTAATGTTTAGGGCAGGAAGTCATCCTTGTCACAGGCATCAGGCGCACCTTTGATGCACAATCAACCTCTGAGAGGACTGGCAAATCAATAATTCACGAGATTGATAAAAAATTGGCTGGGGAACCTGGACTCGAACCAAGATTAACGGAGTCAGAGTCCGTCGTTCTACCATTGAACTATTCCCCAACGACCGCCAGGAGATAAACCCCTTCGCGGTGAAGGCTGGGCCTCTATAATAGAATTCGTCGCAGATGCAAATAGTTTAACGCAGGCAAATGCATTTTTTTGGCGGAGCACCGTCGATGCTCAAGATGATGGCCCCTGGTGGAAGTTTAGGATTGATTATTTCACCAGCGCAACAGGCGCCTGCCGAGGACATATCCGACCGCCGTCACCATGGCGATCGCGATCGGGTACCAGAGCAGGACGAAAAGTGGGCTGTCGTCCGTGCAGTTGGAGGCGTAGAAGGTCGCCGCGATACCGCTGGCGGCAAGGCCGGCGACGGCGCCGGCCGCACCCGGCTTTTCCGGCGCGCCATGGCGCAGGGCGAACAGGAGGCAGGCAAGCGGCCCGATCGACAAAAGCGGGATGAGCGTCAGGCAGAAGCGGGCATTGTGCCCGATCATCCGCGCACTCCAGCTGTTGGCCGGCATGACGGCCATTTCGACGGCGGCGGCGGCAAGCAGCAGGACGGGCGCCAAAAGCAGCGTCCAACCCCACAAGCGCAGTGAAACGCCCGGACGCCCTATGCGGAAGACGACGGCGCACGCTGTTGTGGCAAGTGCGATCGTCACGACGAACTTGAATAGGAAGCGAACGGTCTCCATCGCCGTGTCGATATCGGCACGAAAGCCGATCGCGGCGAAGAAAAGCCCGCCGCTGATGAGGATGCCCGCGATAACCGCCATGGTCAGGGCCTTGCCGATCCGCGTGCGGACCGGCGCGTCCTGCGCCAAAAGATTGATGAGGTCATCGGTTTTCACTGGTCTCACTCCGATACAAAGCCGCAAGCGCCTTCAACGCGCGGTGCAGCGCCACGCGCACCGCCCCTTCCGTCATCTTCAGCCGGCCCGCCGTTTCCCGCACACTGCTTCCCTCGACGGAAATCGAGCGCACGATCGTCTTCTGCGGGTCTTTCAGCAGTTCCAGCATACGATCGACATCGAACCGGTCCAAGGCGTCGGTGTGCTCTTCCGCCTCCAGGAAATCGATCACATCGTCGATCGGTACGCTCATATGTCGCCCGCGCCTTCTCAGGCTGTCGATCAGCTTGTTGCGCACGATCGTCGACAGCCAGGGTCCGATCGGGCGGGATGAATCCCATGTGCCGCGCTTCAGATGGATGGCCAGCAGCACTTCCTGAACCACATCCTCGGCCTCGCTTACCGGCGCACCCAGTTGGTCGCAGCGCCGGCGCGCCATGGCGCGCAGATGCGGCGTCACAGCGGTGAGGAAACGGTGATAGGCCTGCGCATCGCCGCTAATGGCGGCGCGCATCCAGACTGCCCATTCCTCTTCGCGCGCCGAATGATTCATCCGACATCTCCTCTACGCGGGACCGCAAGCTTTCGTTACCGGTAACGGCAACTATTTTTCAAGCCCTTTCGTCTCCGCGACAGATTCTCCGCCGGATGCGTCCGCTACCCATGCACATGCCAGCCTCACCGCCACACCTGCTCGACTACTGCCCGCCGCAGCAGATAGCCGGCACAATATGAATGACGCCATCTCGAAAAAAATTCCGATGCGGCTGTAACATCCGCTCCAGACGCTCCGTAGACCTCAATGCAAGCCAATGACGGCTCGCATCCATCTAGGAGACAGATCCATGAAGAACAGCATCCTCACCCTGGCCATTGCTGGCTCGATCGCCTCGGCACTTGCATCCGTCGCCGCCCCGGCTTCGGCCGCCGATACCAAGGAAAAATGCTATGGCGTCGCCCTCAAGGGCCAGAACGATTGTGCCGCCGGTAAGCATGATTGCGCCGGCAAGTCGACCATGAGCTACGACAAGATGTCCTTCAAGCTCGTTCCCACAGGCACCTGCACCTCGATGAAGACCCCGAAGGGCCACGGCTCGCTGACCCCGGCCTGATCCGAAACCGGATTGATCGTCAATCATCCCTCGTAAGGAGTTTGTCATGAGCAAGATGTCCGCACTCGCCCTGGCCGCATCGGTCGCAGCAGCGGTGACGCTGGTTGCCGGCGCAACGACAGCATCTGCCGCCGATGCCAAGGAAAAATGCTACGGCGTCGCCCTCAAGGGCCAGAACGATTGCGCCGCCGGCGCCGGCACGACCTGCGCCGGCACGTCGAAGGTCGACTATCAGCGCAACTCGTGGAAGCTGGTTCCCGCCGGAACCTGCGAGACGATCAAGACGCCGAACGGCCACGGCACTCTGGCGCAGGGTCCGGCGCCGGTCTGACAAGACGCCGTAAACACGTGGGCGGCGCAGCCTTTCACAAGCGCCGCCCCCTTCCGAACGCAAACCGCTTCGTAACTTTGCTGGAAATACTCTCACCCGGAGGCCTGCAATGAAACCGTCAGAACTTCCCCCCCACGCCGGCGTCGGCTTCAAGCCGGAGCATTTTTCCGCGATCAATGCAGCCGCGCAGCCGATTGGCTTCTTCGAAGTCCATGCCGAAAACTATATGGGCGATGGCGGTCCACCGCATGCGCAGCTCAGCAGGCTGCGCCAGGATTATGCCGTGTCCATCCACGGCGTCGGCCTTTCAATCGGCTCAATGCAGCCGCTGGACCAGGATCATCTTGCTCGCCTGAAGATCGTCTGCGATCGCTACGAGCCAGAGAGCTTTTCGGAGCACCTTGCCTGGTCGACACACGATACGACCTTTCTCAACGATCTTCTGCCCCTGCCCTATACCGAAGCGACGCTCGCGCAGGTCTGCGCCCATATCGATCAGGTGCAGACAATCCTCGGTCGCCAGATGCTGCTCGAGAATCCGGCTACCTATCTGCTCTTCGAAGAAAGCACGATCGAGGAAACGGAATTTCTGGCTGAAGTCGCCAGACGTACCGGCTGCGGCCTGCTGCTCGACGTCAACAATGTCTTCGTTGCCGCCACCAATCATCACATGGATGCACGGGCCTATCTCAAGCGCTTCCCGGTGCAGCGGGTGCGCGAGATCCATCTGAGCGGTCACTCGGAAACGATCGACGATGCTGGGGCGCCGCTTCTGATCGACAGCCACGATACGCCGGTGAAAGATCCCGTCTGGGCGCTTTACGCGGAACTGATCGGCCGGATCGGACCGGTGGCCAGTTTGGTCGAGTGGGATAACGACGTGCCGGAATGGCCGGCTTTGAGGGCCGAGGCCGAAGCCGCCGAAGCCATCCTGAAGCGCGCCGCCGCACGTCGGGCAGCCTGAGGAGGGATCGATGTCTCTCGCCACGCAAAGCCAATTCGCCGCAGCGCTTATCGATCCCGATCTCGCGGTGCCTGATGGATTGACGGCCTGGAATGGCCCACAGCCGAGACGGCGTTTCAGCGTCTATCGCAACAATGTCACCATTGGCCTGATAAGCGCACTCGCCTCCCGATTCCCCGCCGCGGAAAGGATCGTCGGTGAGGAATTCTTCGCCGCCATGGCGCGTGAGTTCATCCGCCTGCATCCGCCGCGCTCGCCGCTGCTGCTTGCTTATGGCGATGATTTCCCCGATTTCGTCGAGAGTTTCGAACCGACACAGGAAATCCCCTACCTGCCCGATGTCATGCGATTGGAGGCGCTGCGGGGGCGGGCTTATCACGCGGCCGACGCCGTGCCACTCGATGCCGCGCTCGTGGCGACCGTCGAGCCGGCCGGCATGGCGGAGCTGACTTTCGTGCCGCATCCTTCCGCCTCGGTCGCACGTTCCACCTATCCGGCCGTCACCATATGGGCGATGAACACCGGCGAAATCGAGCTTGCAGATATCAGCGATTGGGCAGGCGAGGATGCTCTCGTCATCCGCCCGCAGATGATCGTCGAGGTGCATCGCATGCCGCCGGGTGGCGCAACCTTTCTGGAAGAGCTGTTTTCGGGCGCCGCCCTTGGCGAGGCCTATGAGACGGCTCTCGCCGAAGCCGCCAATTTCGATCTTTCCGCCAATCTTGCCGGTGCGTTCACGGCAGGCGCTTTCATGGCCATTCGCTGAACGCAAGGGAGAACCGACATGCAGAACCGGATGATGACGGCCGCTCCGGCCGAACGCGAAACCGTGCCCCAAAGACTTTATAGTGGCCTAAAGCTTCTCGACCGTATCCCGCATGACCTGATCGCACTCATTGCGCGGCTGTCGATCGCCGCCGTCTTCTGGCAATCCGGCCAGACCAAGGTGGATGGCTGGCATGTGACCGACAATGCCGTCTATCTCTTTCAGACGGAATACAAGCTGCCGCTGGTCGATCCCTGGATCGCCGCGCATATTGCCGCCTTCAGCGAGCATTTCTTCCCGTTCCTGCTCGTCATCGGTTTCGCAAGCCGGCTGTCGGCACTGGCGCTGCTCGGCATGACCCTGGTCATCGAGATTTTCGTCTATCCCGATGCCTGGCCAACGCATGGCACATGGGCAACCTGCTTTCTGGTAATCATCGCAGGCGGGCCGGGGCGCATCGCGCTTGACCACCTGATCGCCAGACGGTTCAGCCGCTCGGCCTGAGATCGGTCAGACGGGAGCGCCAATTATAAATGGCGCTCCATGATGCCAGCTAAATGTGCATTTTGATTTCGCGCCTGTCATTGTTGCGAAACTGCAGTGGACTTCGCGCGGCTTGCGCTAGCGCAGGACGGGTTCGCCGTGGAAACGGCGGCGCGACGGCTTCGAGACCCCGAAACCGACCTCCATCATCAGCCGCGGCTTCTGCGTCGGCACCGTGCCCATATGGAAACCGAAGGGATCTTCAACGAAGCCGGAGCCGGCCTTGCCTGTCAGCGTCAGCGCGTTCGCCCGCCCATAATAATCGAGCACCTCGTTCGCCGGATGCCCCACAAGCAATGTCAGCTGATGCCGGACGCGCCGGCGCTTGTGGCTTCCCTTGACGAAGACATGCGGGCCGGTGCCCTCATCAACATCGACGAGATTGAAGAAGAACTTCAGCATCCGCCAATCATCGAGATCGAAGTGGTATTTGTCGAGCGAGGCGAGGCTTCTGTCGGCCTCGGAAGCCTGCGTCGGGAAGCTCCACCAGATGCGGGTGGTGATTACCTTGGCCTGCCCGCCGAGATATTGGCGGGCGACATCGATCAGCAGCGGATCGCGCTGGACCGCCATGACAGCCTCGCAATCGAGCGAGCGCTCGAAGAAGTGTCCGCTCAAAAGCGGACGTCCGAATCGACCCTCCGCTTGCCTATGTTCGCTTGCGACAAATTCGAGCTTCCTGTTGAAATTGCCGAAGCAGGCGGTATGGGCGGCGAATTCGGCGATTTCCCGATGAATATGGTCCGGCAGCATCAGGCTCGGATAGATGCCATCATTCCGCAGGGCGTTGACGATGGCGCTGCGATCGGCGCCAGCAAACATCGAGGTTCCGGAAACCGGGAGTCTGACGGGCTGCCTGGTGGCCAGCCAATGGATGCGCCGAAACGGCAGGGTTCTCGCTAACAGGAACATGGGCAGCCAGGCTGGATTCTCTTTGAGATCGGTCAGGTAAGTCGGTATCCTGACAGCCATACGCTTGAAGCGGCCGCCCTGTCGGGCGATGGACTCCAGGTCCTCTGCCGGGGAATTGTGCATCGCGATCCTTTCCACTCGTTTAAAAGATCCGCGACAACAGGCCCCCAACCCGCTGCCGATAATTCATTGAAACCTTAACATTTATTCGCTCTCACGAATGTCTGTTGCACTGCGGCAAATAGAAGTCCGCCGGCCCCGGTCAAGGGGTGAAAAATCAAAACCTGTAGAAATTCCTGCAGAAACACGTAACGCTTTTGAAAACCTTTAAGAAATCGCGCGGAACGGTTGTTTTTAGAGGTTCCGGCAAAATTCGGCGCAACGGATCGCGAGGACGGCGCACGGTGTTTGCCGTTGCTTAGGATAATGGCGCTATAATTTTGCTAGGAGCAAATGGACGAGTAAAGTTGCAGATGGGAGATAGCGGCCTGTATCAGTCGCAATATCTCCTGTCTTCTAACAGTCATATTCCTGTTCGCATTATTGGCTAAATGAGCGAGAAAACGTCAAAGAAGGCCCCTTAGATGACAGAAACGAAGACCTTTGAGCCGGCGGAAGGTATCGTCGATTTCGACGCAGGCGAGGGCGAAAGCCCGACCGTTGTGGAGATGGACGATTATACCAAAAGTCTCGCGCAGGCGAAGGCCAAGTCCGTCAAGCTGATCGACGCCATCACCGGTCAGGTGCTCAAGAAAAAAGATGCCGTCCATGTCGATGACCTCCGCCCCTCGCTGGCGGATTTCATGCGGCTGAAGCACCCGGAGCTTCGCGCCGACGACTATATCAGCCGCAAGGTCATGGACGACTATCGCGCCCAATATATCGCCGAGTTGCTGACGGTCGAGCGTGGCGAGCTTTCCACCCTCGAGGACGAGGTCGTGGAAAGCCTGAAGACGCATGATACGCTGGCCGAAAACATCGAAGAGGATTACGAAGACCACCGCTCGATCGGCGACCGTATGGCGGATGGCGTCGCGTCCTTCGGCGGCAGCTGGACCTTCATCATTTCCTTCTGTCTGTTTCTCGCCGTCTGGATGATGATCAATCTCATCATGGGCGACAAGCAGGCCTTTGACGCCTATCCGTTTATCCTGCTGAACCTGGTTCTTTCAACAATTGCGGCGCTCCAGGCGCCGATCATCATGATGAGCCAGCGCCGCCAGGAAGAGAAGGATCGCCTGCGCGCCCTCAACGACTACAAGGTCAACCTGAAGGCCGAACTCGAAATCCGCCACCTGCATGAAAAGGTAGATCACCTCCTCAATCGCCAATGGGAGCGCCTGACCGAGATCCAGCAGATCCAGATCGAGATGATGCTGGAACAGGCCAAGGCCGCCACCCGGGCGATCAAGGCCAACAAGGCGGCGAAGGCGAAAACCAGTGCGCTGAAGAACCTCTTCACCAAAGTCAAGGACCCCGATCCGGACGATTCCGTCAACTGACCAGGCGGCTAGCGCTTACGCGCCGAGTTAAAAAACCTATATTCACGAATAATGCGGCGCCGGCCGAATGCCAAGAATGTTAATCTGCTCCGCACGCAGCGGTAAAATTTGCCTTGAAAACCTCAAGATGCTGCCTTCCAATAGGTATCGGGCTGGTTCAGGCATGCCTCGATGTGTGGGCGTACCGAGCCGCGATCACGATCAATCGCCGCAATAAGCGAACGTGCATCGCAATAGTTCGTCGCAACATGCTGCTTGACTTGAGGCCTCCGCTCTCGACATTGGTTCTTGCGCAAGTGAGGAAGGAACGCCACCAGGTTCCCTTACTGCGCGCAGCTTGCGCATTGAGAAACATGAAGCTGACATTACGCGAAGGCAACAACGATGGAATTAAATTTTGCTCCGGCCCCTCAATTAGAGGACGCTGACGATTTAGCCAGAGAATGCCAGCGCCGCTTGCAGCCCATCATCAGCGAAGTCGTTCGAACTGCGGTTGCAACTGGATGGAGCGAAAGCGATGTTCTTCTGGCAACGGTTGATGTTGCGTGGGCGGTCTATGAAGGATGCCGAAGCGAATCCGGTAGCCATTGACAGCGGACGACGATTGCGGATTCCGACGTGAAGCCGGCCGGCATTCCGATCAAAGACCGGCCGGTTTTCGGCACTGAAGATTACCTCCTGGGTCAGCAACTTTTGGCATCGATACCTCGTGATGAGCGAGGGGATTTTGATGCCGGCAAAGAGAAGGTTGACCATGAGGCATTTGCGACAAGTGCTGCGGCTTGTGATCAGGCTCGGAACACTGACCCTTTGAAAGTCTCGACAACGATTTTGAAATTAATGGCAAAAGCAGGTGGCTTGCGGGGTCATAACCGACGCCGATCGTAACCCGCTAATATTACGGAAAGTCAAATCTATTTCAATAGCTTAAGCGCTTTCTCGACGGGGTGATTCTTCAATGCTTATGCACAGGCTGCCGTGCATGGGCTGCTGAGAACGCTGGACAGCAGCGCGTTGTGATTATCAAATAGACAGCGCCGTAGTCGGCTTCCCCAGAAGAATCTTCACTGGCGCATGATGCTATCGATCCCCATTTTGAGCTACCACGACAGGCAACCGCGCCGTCGGTCTCGGCCAGTGCGAGTAATCTAGTTACTATAAATATTCTATCGCAATCGAATTGGCCAGTTTCATGCTATTCCTAGAAAACTGCCGAGTTCTCCCTGTGGGTACCTACGCCGGCATACTTCGCCTATGCGTGATTGGCTTGGCTATTCCGTGCATGCCTTCGTGGCTCTTACATGCCTCGCTTCTCGCTAAGATTGCAGGCAACAAAAGAACTTTCAGCAACATAGATGTCCGATTTTGGGAGGAAAGCCTATGAAGGTTCACCAACGAAGGAATTTGTTGGAAGCAACGCTCCATCATTCCCTGCTTTGTGTTACCGGGACACACTGCCGTCAACGGATGTTTGCGCCGGTAAAAATCGCAAGTCGCCTGACGGGTACGCATCAAATCATATACAGTGTCGAGGGATTTTCCGAATATCTGACAGAAGAGCCCTCACCAAGGCAAACCGAAGTATATGAGAAAGCACTTCAGGCTTGTATCGATGGGTTGTGTGATCGTATTTCGCCGCAATCAGTACGAGAGGCGCTGGTGTGGATGGCAACTGCGGAAGGGATAAGCATCATCGCATAAGGGTGGGCCGTCACCCGTCAGATTTTGTAGCAAGACCACGTCGGATCTAAGAAGACGGGATGGATCTTCGGCAGTCGGGTGCTTTTCTGGAAGTGGTATTCGTGACAGCTCGGATCGCTGTGATAGCAATATTCGGTCTTCCGATTCAAGAAGAGCGGACAGCCCTTCTCGACAGAAAGTAAAAGGGGACCTTAGCGTTGCTTTAAAGAAACTGTGCAAGGATGCAGGTCTGTCTCATATACCGGCAACCTAATGAAGTTTCGAAGAAACCCAAAGATATTGCGCGGCTTCGCGAGTTCTGCAGTAAACCATACTAGCGCATTTGCGCCGGCAATATTCGCGACAATCATCGCAGTAGTCGTCATCTATGTTGCAACCAACTGGCGGCTGGAGCGATCACTAGACGACGAACGCTCAGTCGTTGCCGGCGAACTTGCTACCATATCATCTCGGCTTCAGACGAACCTCAACAGCAATGTGAAGCTGCTGCAAGGATTGGCGGCCGGTATCGCCGTCAATCCGACGATGGACCAAAGTGCTTTTTCGAAACTCGCCGCGGAGATTTTGCAGCCGGATTCACAGCTGCGAAGCTTCGCCGCAGCCCCCGGCATGGTGGTCAAGTGGGTTTATCCAGAAAAAGGAAACGAAAAGGCGATCGGGCTCGACTACCGAACGAACGAAAAGCAACGGGATAGCGCAATGTTGGCGCGCAATACCCACAATATCGTCCTGACAGGCCCTGTCGAGCTCGTCCAGGGCGGAACGGCCTTCGTAGTCAGATGCCCGGTTTATATCACCGATAGAACAAGTCAGATCTTCTGGGGTCTTGTTTCCGGAATCGTAGACATACCGAGGCTCTACCAAGATAGCGGCCTGGTATCCACCGATCTTGAGATCGCCATCAGCGACGTACCGGAACCGAGGTTGGCCAAACAAGTTTTTCTTGGCGGCCTGGAAACTTTCTCGAAGAATCCGGTCGTGACATCCGTTGATATGACTTACGGCCGATGGACACTTGTCGCATTGCCTAAGAACGGATGGGGCCAAAACAGGGGCATAGCCCCTTTTGAGCTCTATGCTTGCCTATTGTCCTTGTGTGTTGTTGCGCCGATTGTGTGGGTAGGCTTTCTGACCAAATCACGTCAAAGGACCATCGAAAAACTTCGCCTTCACAAGAAAAAGCTCGTTCGAGCACGGCAAAGGCTCGAGCACCTGTCGTTGCACGACGCGCTGACGGGGCTTCCCAATCGCCGATTTATTGACCAGATGATCTCACGGCCGCCGAGGCCCGGTCCGAAAGATTGTCTGATACTGCTTCATATCGACCTGGATCGATTTAAGGAGATCAACGACACCAAAGGACATGCCGGAGGTGATACGGTCTTACAGGCGGCGGCTTCGCGTCTTGTCAATTTGGCCGGCCCAAACGACGTGGCGGCTCGGATCGGTGGAGATGAGTTCATCTTCGCTAGCTGGAGCGCCGATCCCGCGCCTAGGGCAATCGAATTGGCTGACCAGATTGTCGATACACTCAAGCTGCCCCTGTTCGTTGACGGTTTAGAGTGCGTGGTTGGAGGAAGCGTCGGCGTCGCCTGGGAGACTGAAGGTGTGCAGCAAGATCTCAGTCAGCTGCGTCTCAATGCAGATTTGGCTCTGTATGAAGCAAAGAAGACGGGTCGGGGCCGGGCGGCCATATTCACCGAGGAGCTTCGCAGTGCTGCAATCCATACGAAGGAATTGGCGGATGAATTCAATCATGCGCTCGATCGCGATGAACTGGTAGCGTTCTTCCAGCCGCAGTTTCATGCAGACACATTGGATATCGCGGGCGTCGAAACACTTGCCCGTTGGGATCACCCGCAAAAAGGTCTACTCACCCCGGATAAATTTCTCGCAGTCGCGGAAAGTTTGGGACGCTCCGGCGACATGGATCGGCTGATCCTACATAAGGCGCTGTTCGAGCTAACAAGATGGGACAGCTTGAGAATGCGCATCCCGCGCGTCTCGGTCAATATTTCCGCGCGTCGACTGGCGCAGCCAAATCTGCTTGCAGAACTGGCTGAGCTTCCTATAGCCAAGGGTCGCCTGTGCTTTGAGCTGCTTGAAACAATCTCTTTTGACGATCTTCAACCAGCTCTCGATGAGATAATTCCGGCCGTCAAAGAGCTGGGTATTGAAATCGAGATCGACGATTTCGGCACCGGACATGCCAGCATCGTCAGTTTGCTTAGATTTGAGCCACGAAGGCTTAAAATCGATCGGGAAATTATCAAACCGATCGTCACGTCTTCATCTCAGCGCCGCCTGGTTTCTTCGATTATCGAAATCGGCCGATCGCAGAACATCGACATCGTTGCTGAAGGCGTAGAGACGATGGAGCATGCGAAGATCTTGAAAGAGCTCGGCTGCCATTTGCTGCAAGGCTACGCTCTGGCACGACCAATGTCCTCAAAGCAGTTGATCGAATTTTGTCGCACGAAGGATAAGGAACTCAAGCGGGTGGGATAGCCCCGGCTATGAGGGAGACTCCATCATATTGGAATGGCGATGGACGAGCTTCCACTCCCCTTCCGCACGCCGGAAAACCTCGGTCATGCGCAACGACATTCGAACCTCGCCGTATCTGGGCCGGACTTTCTGATTTTAGCGTGCCGGCGTGCCGGCCAACAGCCCGGGTTTCCATGCGACGAGGTTGAAGGACTTGGAAACTGCCCGTGCTTCCCTCCTTAAACGTGGCGGCCCTTTTTCGAAGCGTTGAACGCCGCCGCACCTTCGATCCTGCCCCGGACGGAGGAAAGAATGCACGACAGCGCCATCGATGAAAAGCGTTGCTTCCAGATATAGGTTCCGACACAAAGCCGTTAGGCGCCGGCGGTCTGCGCATGGGTCGCAAGCTGCTCCTCGTGATTGTTGAACAGCACGTGGACCGCATCATGGCCCGTCGGCGCGTAGTTCTGCAGCGTGGCGACCACATGGGTCTCCGAGCCAGCGTTAACGCTGATCTTCGTCGAATTCGCTGCAGTATCGATCTCGGCGGTCATCGACGCGACCGCACTCGCCTCGGTCATGCCCGGATGTTCGCCGATCAGCGCATTGAGCAGGTTCGAGACATCCAGCTTGTCGCCGTCTCCCTTCGGGCTGAAGTCGGTGATGGCATCCGCCATGTTGAGATTGTGCAGGGCCTTGGCATCGAGAACGAAAGTATCCGCACCGGCGCCGCCCGTCATGATGTAGCCGCCGCCGCTTGTCAGCAAATCGTTTCCGCCAGTGCCATAAAGGTGGCCGATCCCGCTGAAATCGATCTCGGCGGATGTGCTATCGTGACCGAGCAAGAAGTCACTGGCCGAATACTCGCCCGTGAGACCGATGGAGGCGGTGTGGGTGCCATCGGTGACGGTCAACACGCCGCCGGTCTTTGCTGCATTCTCCGCATAGGAGAAGCTGGCGGTCGCGGCGGAGATGTCGCCGAACCGCAAGGCGTCGTTGCCATCGAGGCCGGCGACCGTGCCGGTGAAGGCAGCCGCGTGGTCGATGGTGATCGTGGACTGGGCGTCCTTGCCAAGCGTGATCGCCTCGTTGAACAAACCACCGATTTCGAGATTGGCATGACCAGACAGGAGCACGGTGCCGGTGCCGCTGATATTGCCGTCGAGCTTGACGTCGCCGCCATTCGCCCACAACAGGCCGTTGTTGACGACGTCGCTGTGGATATGGAGACCACCCGTTCCGGTCGCTTCCAGCGTGCCGGTATTGCTCACAGCGTTGACGCCGGTGTCGATGACGAGCGCGTGGCTGCCGCGGGCGATGATCGTGCCCTCGTTGACCAGCATCAGATGGCCGTCACCGAGCTGCCCGGCACCGGAAATGGTGTTGTCGACATTCGTCAGCGTGACGTTGTCACCGCTGCCGAAGATGATGTTGGAAGCATCGTCGGATAAGATCACCGCGCCGCCGCCGGTCAGGGTGAGGCCGTGCTGGACGATTTCGAAGGCCGTCTCGCTTCCCGTCGAGGTGATATGGATGCTGCCGGTGTTGTCGAGCGTGCCGCTGAACGGCATCAGGGCACCGTCGGCGACCACCATATCTCCGTTATTGTGCGTCACGACCGCTTCGTTGAAGAGGAAGTCGTCCGCCGTCAGCGCCGCGGCGCTTACACCTGCCAAGGTGATGGTCTCGCCATTGCCGAGCGTGATGATGGCATTGCCGGCGGCATCGCTCGAAAGATGGGCCAGAACGTCGGCGAAGCTGTTGAAGCCCGCAAAGCCGATCAGATCGATCTTGTCATGCGCCACATCGAAGTTGTGCACGACGTCTTTGCCGATGGTGTTTGCAAACACCAGCGTGTCGTTGCCGCTGGATGCCGTCAGCGTGTCATCGCCAGACCAGGCAAAGATCGGCGAACCCTTGGCATAGGCTTCGACGTTGTCGGCAACGGCAGCCATTCCCGTCGAGCCGTCTGCATTAACCCAGGTCTCTGTGACCTGGACAACCACCGCACCAGTGATGCCATCGGGCGAGGTCACCGTCAGCAAAGACGGATTGTTCGTCACGACCGTCCAGGTGCCGTCGGCGTTATGCGTGCCTTCGCTCAGCTTCCAGCCGGCGGGAAAGCCGGCAACTGTCAACGTGACCGCGCCAACATGATCCGACGGCGTAGAGAACGCGAGGTTGATGGCCTCGCCGGAGATGCCAGCAGGCTTGAACGCGTTCGAAGAGCCGTCTGTCCCCGAATTGCCGGCTAGATCCGTATAGGTACTTCCGTCAACCGTCACATACTTCCAGCCGTTGTTGTTGGTGTTGTAGAGGAAATTAACCGTATAAACGTCCTGGCCAGAGCCGTTTAGGCCAATGTGCTGGAAGTTGAAGAGGCTAAGAATATTGAAGGTCGTGATGTCAGCAGCCGTGAATCCGGACACCGCCTGGCTGAAGGTGAAGGTGAAGGTGCCGGATCCGCCGCCGTGACTTTGCGTTATGGCGACTGTCGGTGCCGTCGTATCGATTTTAATATCATAGGCGCCGCTCGGCGATAGCGGGCTGGTGGTACCAGCATCCGTGAGCGAGGCCCGGAAGTTATAAGTCGATCCGTTCGTCAGTGTCGGCGTGGCGATATTGACATATCCATTGCTGATGTTGGCCGCCGTCAGCGTGACCGCCGAACCGAGTGCGGTCGTGCCGTTATATAGCTGCACTGTATCACCGCTGACGGCGCCGGTTCCTGCCAAGCTTACGCGAATATCAAGATTGGTGTCATCCGTAACCGCGCCATTAGCCAGGTTCCCTTGGATCGGCCCAACATTGTCGGTGACGCTGCTGATGCTCGGTGCCGACACCGACTCATTGGTGCCGTGGATGGTCACCACGATGTCCTGTGAAGCCGTCCCGTCCGCGGACGTTACGGTCAGCTTATCCGTAACCGTCTGTCCCCCGTTCAATGCCTGTACGTTGGACGTGGAGTTATTGAGCGTGTAACCCCACGCGCCGGTCGTGGCGTTAAACGTGAACGTACCGTAGGTCGCAGTCAGCGATGACGGCGCCTGGAAATGGTTCTGGCCATTGTCCACGTCTGCGACCGTCAGCACACCATTGGCCGTCAACTGACCATCCTCGGTGACCGAACCGATCGCCGAGCCCGCGATCGAGGCCGCGTCGTTCGTGCCGTTGACCGTCACCATGACGGCTTGGGTGGTGATGCCGCCCTGACCGTCGCTCACCTGAACCGTGAAGCTTTCCTGCGGATGATCCGAGGCGTTCAGCGGATCGGCCTTCGACTGATCCAGGACATAGCTCCACGTTCCATCAGAACCGACGCTCAGCGTGCCATAAGCGCCCGTGACCGATCCGCCCGGATTGGCTGCCTGGCTGCCGCTCGCAACGACCGACCAGGTCAGCGATGCGCTGTCAATGTCAGCCCCGGTCAGATGGCCGGAAACCGTATTGTGAGCGCCGTCGTTGGCAACGCCAATGCCAGCCTCGGTCACATTGCCGATAGCACTGTCGCTACCGACGAGCGCGATCGTCGGTGCATCGTTCGTGCCGTTGACCGTGACCACGACCGTCTGCGTGGTGATGCCGCCTTGGCCGTCATCCAGCTGAACCGTGAAGCTTTCCTGCGGATGATCCGGAGCGTTCAGCGAATCGGCCTTGGACTGATCCAGGTGGTAGCTCCAGGTACCGTCCGCACTGATGCTCAGCGTGCCATAAGCACCGGTGACCGATCCGCCCGGGTTGGTCGTCTGGTTGCCGCTCGCAACGACCGACCAGGTCAGCGATGCACTGTCAATATCAGCCCCGGTCAGATGGCCGGAAACCGTATTGTGAGCGCTGTCGTTGGCAACGCCAATGCCAGCCTCGGTCACATTGCCGATAGCACTGTCGCTACCGACGAGCGCGATCGTCGGTGCATCGTTCGTGCCGTTGACCGTGACCACGACCGTCTGCGTGGTGATGCCGCCTTGGCCGTCATCCAGCTGAACCGTGAAGCTTTCCTGCGGATGGTTGGAAGCCGTCAGCGAGTCGGCCTTCGACTGATCCAGATGATAGATCCAGTTGCCGCTTTGATCGACGCTCAGCGTACCGTAAGCGCCGGTCACGGAGCCGTCGACATTGGCGGTCTGGCCGTTGCCGGTGACCAACGACCACGTGAGCAACGGACTGTCGACATCAGCGCCGGTCAGATGACCGGTCGCCATGTTATGGGCTACGTCATCAGGAACATTGACGCCGGCCTCGGTTACACTGCCGGTAGCACTGTCGCCGCCGACGAGCGCGATCGTCGGGGCATCATTCGCGCCGTTGACCGCGACCACGACCGTCTGCGTCGTGATGCCGCCTTGGCCGTCATCCAGCTGAACCGTGAAGCTTTCCTGCGGATGGTTGGAAGCCGTCAGCGAGTCGGCCTTTGACTGATCCAGATGATAGACCCAGTTGCCGCTCTGATCGACGCTCAGCGTGCCGTAAGCGCCGGTCACGGAGCCATCGGCATTGGCGGTCTGACCATTACCGGTGACCAACGACCAGGTGAGCGACGGGCCGTCGACATCAGCGCCGGTCAGATGACCGGTCGCCGTATTATGAGCCGCGTCATCAGGAACATTGACGCCGGCCTCGGTTACACTGCCGGTGGCGCTATCGCTACCGACGAGCGCGATCGTCGGTGCATCGTTCGTGCCGTTAATCGTGATATCGATCTGCTGGGACGTGCCATCCGTCGTCGTGACCGTGACGATGTCGTGCAGCGTCGTGTTGTTGCCGGTGCTGTTCAGCGCCTGGACGGCACTGTTGCTGTTATCCAGCAGGTAGCTCCAATGCCCGTCAGCGCCGATCGTGAAGTGGCCGTAGCTCGTCGCCTCGTTGCTTTGTGCCGTAAACGAAGGATCACTGTCGACATCCGTCGCCGACAGCACTCCGCTCGCGACGGGCGACCCAGCCGTCCCGTTGTTGACGCCACCGGCTTCCGTGACACTGCCAGACACGTCACCGGTGATCACCGCAGCATCGTTTTTGCCGTTGATCGTGATGTTGAACGTACCGCTGCTTTTGCTGCCGTCTCCGTCAGTCAAGGTATACCCGATTGACAGGATCGATGTGTGACCAGCTGACAGGGCATCGAATGCTGCTCCCGGTGTGATGGTCACATGGCCGGCGTCGATCGAGATCATCGATGGGTTCAACGTCACCCCGGCGAGATCACCCGTCGCCTTGACGCTATCGACATGGATCGCACCGTTCGCAGCCGCCCCGTCGGCGCCGAAAGCGATGGTGCCCGCAGCAAGAGTAAAGGTTGGATTGTCGTTCTCAAGCATAGAGCCAAGCGAAACGGTGCTTGCAATCGGCTTGTCGTCGGTGATGTTGAAGGTCAGTGTTGCAGTCTGACTTTCACCATCAATCGGCGCATCACTGATTTTAACAGAGAAGTCGTCATGATTGCCCGCGCCATTCGTGGCGCCGGTTAGCGTGTAGGTATAATTGATTGCCGTCGCGGTGACGCTGACGATATGCAGCGTTCCATAAGTGCCCTGGATATTGGCATTGGCATCACCGTTAGCGATTGCGGCGCCAACGTTGAATGTATGGCCACTGATTATCACGGTCGAAGGGGTATCGCCTGCGGTAATAGCAATGCTACCCGAATGGACATTGGAAACGCCTGGCGTACCCGTGCCCCCCGAAAGGCCGCTTTCACTGACGCTTGACACCACACCCGCGGAGGAAATTGTCGGCAGATTGTCCGCGGCCGACTGAACGACGATGGTAACAGAGCCGCTGGCCGGGGTCACCGAATCGCCGTCGAAATCCGTCGCCGTCAGATATTTAGAGAAGTCGAGCGGCAGCGTCTTGCCGCCGTCGATCGGGTGATAGAGATCGAATGTGGCATGACCACTGGTCGGATCGATAGTCAACGTGAAGACCGTGACCCCTCCCGCCGAGCCGGTGATCGTGTGCCCATCCGCGCTGGCAAGCGTGATGGCTGTACCGTTATAGGTCAATCCGGTTCCGCCGGTCACGCTGTTGGAATAAGTTCCGGCAGCGATGGTATTCACCGACCAGGTCAACGGGCTATCGGCGCCGCCGTGTACCAGCGAGGTCAGATCCAGTGTCGTTTCGGCGGGGGCATTGGTGGGTGTTGTCGTCGTGTCGATAACGTGAATGTTGTCGAGCGTGATCGCCCGGGCAGCGTCATGCGGAGAAACCGTAATCGACGTCAGCTGTACGTTATAGAGAGGAGATCCGGCGGTAACAGAGAAAGTCGTGTTGCCATCAGTTGGCGTGAACGTCGTGGTATAAGTTTTGCCATCCGCCCCGATGCCGATGATGGTGACTGGCTGCGTTGGAGAGTGACCCGGGGAAGACTCGGTTATATCCATCTGGGTTACGACGAACGTCGTTCCTGCGTTGGATACGAGCACGATATCGCCATTGTTGGACGACTGACCTACCTGGCCGTCGCCAACGCTGCCTTCAGTAACCGTCAGTCCCGCAGTCGCTGGAGTGACCGTGTTGAAATCAATTATATACGATCCCGTCGTCACTATCGGCGCATTGATCGCCGTTTCCAAAACACTTGCGGAAACAAAGGCATGATCAACCAGAGTCGGCACGTCATCGATCACATCGATCGTGAAGCTTTGCGTTCCAGTCGTCGTATCGCCGTCACCGTCATGGCCGGCAACCTGGAAGGTCAGCTTCATATCCGAGAGATTGGCTTGACCGTTTACGTCGTCGAGCCCCTTGTAGAGCGTGAAGTTGTAGGCACCGCTGGTATGACTGCTGTCCTGGGACAGGGCAACCTTGAAGACCCAGCTCGACTGGTCGGCCGCGTTGCTGCCGGTATATGCGATCAGCGTCATGCCGTCGCCGCTGAGCGAGTAGGACAGCGCGTTACCGCCAGAGCTGAGCTTGGTCGCGTCAAGCGTCTGATTGTTACCGTAGCTTGCGGTGAAATAGCTGCCGTTCGATTGCGCTACGAAGGTGGCCGCATGAGCCGCAGGGCCGTCAGCGCCGAAGGCGAGATTGAGCGCAACATCGCCGGTGCATATACCAGAAGGCGACAGCGGACCCGAATTGGTCACAAGATCATGCTCGACAAGCGTCCTTGTCGAGACGCCACCGCCGATCGACGGGCCGGCGTCATCGAAATGAATGCTCCCGCCGATAGAAACGGATCTGACGACGGTGTCGCCATCGCTGTCGGTTACGCCGAGCACAGCCGAGAGCTTGCCAGTGAGATCGACCGTATCGCCATCCGACTTTGAGGTGTTCGGGTTGGCGATCGCCATATACTGCGCAATGCTGACCTTGCCGCTATCGTCGATGCGGATCGCAAAGGCGATTTCGCCGTCGGCGATCTTGCCGACAACCGTGCCATCGGCGAGCTGCGACAGCGTGATCGCCTGACCTGCAGTCGTCGTCAGGCCGGAGTCGGCGTTGTCGATATGGAGCGTCAGACCGCTCGTCGCGCCCCGCGCATCGTCTGCACCCATCGAAACCGACGGAGAGACAACATTGTGCTGCCCGTAGACCGTCGACATGTGGGGATCGTTGCCACCGGTGATGCCGGCAAACAGACTCTTGACTGAAAAGCTGGCACTGACATCGTTGTCGCCGCTGCCGCTCTCGTCGATCGTGATGGAGCCCGTGAGGGCCAGATCGATCCTCGGCGCGTCATCGACGATCGTGACTTTCAAAGCGCCGGTCAGTGTCACGCTGTCGCCGTCGCCGTCAGTCGCCTGAATGACCGAGCCGAAGTCGATGGCCGAGATCGAGCCATTGCCTGAACGCAGATCGTTGCCAGGACCGGCAACATTGTCGAGCTGATCGTATTGCTGAAAGGTGAAATTGCCGCCGCTAGATAGCGACAATGACAGGATTGGGCGGTCGACAAGTGGATTGTAGCCGCTGTGATGGTCGTTATCGACATAGCCGATGATCACGTTGTTGACGACAGCATAGGAGAGCGCTTCGCCACCCGAAGTCAGATGCAGACCGGTAAGCGTCGACGTAGCATTGGCCGTGAAGCTGAAGCCGCCGCCGACCGCTGCGCCATCAGCACCGAAGGAGACGGTGGAGGCGAGCGAGCCGGATACCGTCGCCGCGAAGCCGAGGCCAAACAGTGCCAGCTGCGAGGACGATCCGTCATGCGTGCCATCGAGCGGGCTATTGCCATGCGACAGGAGATTGTGAATGTCGCCTTCGTCAGCCCTGACCGCAACGGTCGTGCCGGAGGCAACCGGCACGTCGTCGGTGATGGCGATCGCCAGCGAACCCTTCGCCGCATCGCCGTCGCCGTCCGTGATGGTGAAGCCGAAATTCAACATCAGGCTGTCTTCGGTGGTGGACGAGGTCGAATGAACGAGCGGCGCATCCGCGGTAAAGCTATAGGAACCGTCCGAGCCAACCGTCAGAACTGCGACGGTGGCATGGCTGGAGGTGCCGGTTGCCGTCCAATTCGTCACGCCGTTCGCCGAAGACGACGCCCACGTCACGGATTCCTGGTGGCCGATACCATGGCTGTCGAGGTAGATCGCCTTCAACGTCGGGAGGCTGTCCATCGACACGCTCTTGACGCCATCGGCACCGGCGGAGAACAGGGCACCCGCGGCGCCATTGATCGTGTTGACGTCCGCGCTGCCGCCGTCTGGGTTGCCATGTGCCTGCGCGTCGTCGTTGAGCGGTGTCGAGGTCGCATCAACCTTATAGGCGATCGGTGCATCATCCTTGACTGTGATCGTGAGCGCGCCGCTGGCCGTATCGCTGTCACCATCGGTGACCGTGAAGTTGAAAGTCAGATCCTGAGTATTTTCTGCAGTCTGGCTTGAGCCGTGAGCAACCGGCGCACTCAGCGTGAAGCTGTAGGAACCATCCGTGCCGATCGTCAGCGTCGCGACCGTCTGGCCACTGTCCTTGCCCGTCGCAACCCAGATCGTCTCGCCGCCCGCCGCCGTCGTCGGACTGCCCCAGACGACCGACTCAACATGGGCAAAGCCGTCCTTGCCGGTATAGATGGCGCTGAAATCCGTCGTTGTTCCGAGCGTCACCTGATGCACGCCATCTGCGCCACCCGCAAAGAGCGTACCGCTTGCGCCGCTGACTGTATCAGTATTGGCTACGCCGACCGTGTCGGGGTTTCCGCCCTTCAAGGCATCGTCATTCAACGTAACGCTGGTCACGGTGACGCTGTTTGCGAGCGGCACGTCATCCGTAACATGCAGGGTCAGCGAGCCAGTCGATGTATCGTTGTCGCCATCGGTCACCGTGAAGGTGAAGGTCAGCGGCAAGCTGTCCTCCGTCGTGCCGGAGGTCGAGTGGACGAGCGGTGCACTAGTGCTGAACGCATAGGAGCCGTCGGCATTGATGGTCAGCGTGGCGACGGTCTCGTGATTGGCGCTATAGGCAACCCAGGTCGTCGCGCCGCCGGAAACCGTCGGCTTGCCCCAGGTCACGTCTTCCTGCTGCGCGAAACCGTTGGCATCGACATAGATCGTTTTCAAGGCCGGCAGGCTGGACTGATCAATGGAGACGCTGGCAAAACCGTCGGCGCCGGCGCCGAACAGGGCGCCGGCAGCGCCCGATACGCTGTGGGCATTGGCGTCGTTGGCATCCAGGTTTCCGCCGACCTGCGCATCGTCGTTGAGCGGCGAAGCGGTGTTGTCAACCGTGTGAGCAATCGGCACGTCATCCTTGACGCCAACCGTCAGCGAGCCGGTTGCCTTGTCGCCGTCGCCATCGGTGACGGTGAAGTTGAATGTCAGGGACAGGGTCTCTTCGGCGTCTTGCGACGTCGGATGCGCGAGCGGCGCTCCGGTGGAGAACTTATAAGAGCCGTCGGCATTAATGGTCAGCGTGGCAACGGTCTGATTATGCTCGCTGCTGGCGATCCAGGTCGTGCTGCCGTCGGCGACCTGTGCTTTGCTCCAGGTCGCGGCTTCCTGATGCGCGACGCCATTTTCGTCGGTGTAGATCGTCGTCAGCTTCGGCAGATCCGAATGAGCGATCGCGACACTCTTGAACCCATCCGCACCCATATTGAACAGACTGCCGACGTTGCCGCTTACGCTTTTATCTTCATCGGTCTGGTCGGGATTACCGCCTGTCAACATATCGTCGTTGACGAGATGCTCAGCTGTGACGGTGTTAGCGACCGGAAGACTGTCGGCGACGTTGAGCGTCAGAAAGCCCGTCGCCTTATCGCCATCACCGTCGGTGACTTCGAAGCCGATCTTGAAGTTCTCGTTGTCGGAGCCCTTGGCATCGGCGAACGCGCCGGATTGGACATAGGTATAGCTGCCATCGGAGTGGACGGTCAGCGTGAAGATGACGTGGCCGGAATCCCTTCCGGTCGCGGTGTAGACCGTGTCGCCGGAGTCGTCCCTCGAGGTGCTGTAGGATAGACCTTCCTTGTGAGCGACGCCGTTTTCATCAATGTTGATGGCCCTGAGACCGGTTGGATTGGTGAAGGTCAGTCGCGCGAAGCCATCGGCGCCGGTCGTAAACAGGCTGCCCACTGCGCCGCTGACGGAGTCGCTCTTGGCGCCATCCGGCGGTGTCGGGCCTTCGCTCGGCTGCTCAACAAGCAGCTGGACGGGGGGCGGATTCGTCCCCGAGGAGGTCGACGTGGTGTCATGGAGGCTGCCCGGTTCGACCGTCACGTTGTTGGCGGCCGGAAGGCTGTCGGCGACGTTAAGCGTCAGCGAGCCTGTCGCCTTGTCGCCATCGCCGTCGGTGACTTCAAAGGAGATCTTGAAATTCTCGTTGTCGGAGCCCTTGGCATCGGCGAATGCACCGGATTGCACGTAGGTATAGCTGCCGTCGGCGCCGACGGTCAGAGTGAAGAGAACCTGGCCCGATTCCTTGCCGGTTGCGGTGTAGATGGTGTTGCCCAGATTGTCCGTCGTGGTGCTATAGGACAGGCCTTCCTTGTGAGCCACACCGTTGGCATCGATGTAGATCCCCTTGAGGCCGGTCGGATCCGTGAAGCTGACTTGTTGGAAGCCGTCAGCGCCGGCGGTGAACAGGCTGCCCGATCCGCCGCTGACGCTGTCGGTGGCACCTTCCGACGGGGTTGACCCCTCGCTCGGCTCGACGAGTGGGCGCAGCGGCGTCTGCTCGGTGGGTGTTGTGTCGTAAAGGCTACCTGTGCCGACCGTGACGTCGCTGGCGACAGGCCTGTCGTCGGCAACAGTAACGGTGAAGCTGTTCGTGGCGGTGTCGCCATCGGAATCGGTGGCCGTGTAGCCGAAGGTCAGCGTGATGGCATCTGAGCCCTTGGCGTCATCAAGCGACTGAACCAGCGTGAAGTTATAATGACCGTTGTCTGTGTCGGAAACCGTCGCATAGAAGACGATGCTCGAACCGATCGCACCCTTTGCATCTGCGACAGCCGTCGGAGCAACATCACCGGTGTAACCGACCAGCGTACCGTCAGCGAGTAACGCGGTGTGAACTGCAAGACCGTGTGAGCTGAGCGTGCCGTTGTTCTCAACCGTCGCCGAAACTGTGGCATCGGTAAAGGCGACCGAGCGGTCGCCGACGCCACCCTGATTGGTATTGGCGTTGTCGGCGCCCCAGGAGATGTTGAGCGAGCCGGTGGCCGTCGCGGCGCCAGTATCATGGGTCAGGGCTGCGTTGCCGGCAGCCAGCACCGCCTCGGTGACCGAGCCCACATCGCCGGTCGAGGCGACGGGCTTGTCGTCGGCGACCGTGATGGTGAAGCTATTCGTCGCCGTATCACCATCGGAATCGGTGGCTGTGTAACCGAAGGTCAAGGTGATCGCGTCGGAGCCCTTGGCATCATCGAGCGACTGGACCAGCGTGAAGTTATAGTGGCCGTTGTCGGTATCGGAGACCGTGGCGTAGAAGACAACGTTGGCTGCCGAGGTTGCCGTCGGAGCCGCCTCACCGGTGTAGCCAACCAAGGTGCCGTCGGCGAGCAGTGCCGTGTGAACGGCAAGACCATGTGAGCTGAGCGTGCCGTTGTCCTCACCCGTTGCCGAAACTGTGGCATCGGTAAAGGCAACCGAGCGGTCGCCGGCTCCGCCCTTGTCGGTATTGGCGTTGTCAGCACCCCAGGAGATGTTGAGCGAACCGGTGGCCGTCGCGGCGCCAGTATCATGAGTCAGGGCTGCGTTGCCGACAGCCAGAGCGCCTTCGGTGATCGAGCCCGCATCGCCGAGGGCGGCGACAGGCTTATCATCGGCGACCGTGATGGTGAAGCTATTCGTCGCCGTATCACCATCGGAATCGGTGGCCGTATAGCCGAAGGTCAAGGTGATCGCGTCGGAGCCCTTGGCATCATCGAGCGACTGGACCAGCGTGAAGTTATAGTGGCCATTGTCGGTATCGGAGACCGTGGCATAGAAGACGACGTTGGCCGCGGAGGTTGCCGTCGGAGCCGTCTCACCGGTGTAGCCAACCAGCGTACCATTGGCCAAAATTGCCGTGTGCACGGCCAGGCCATGCGAGGTCAGGGTACCATTGTCCTCACCCGTCGCTGCCACTGTGGCATTGGTAAAGGCGACCGAGCGATCGCCGAGGCCTCCCTTGTCAGTGTTGGCGCTATCAGCGCCCCAGGAGATATTGAGCGAGCCGGTGGCCGTCGCGGCGCCAGTATCATGGGTCAGGGCTGCGTTGCCGGCAGCCAGCACCGCCTCGGTGACCGAGCCCGCCGTACCGACGGCCGCAACCGGCACGCTATCGGTGATGTCGACGCTCGCGACAGCCGAAACCGTGTGGCCGCTCGTGTCGGAGACCGTGTAGCGAAATTGCAGTTCAAGCACATCGCTGGCCGAATTGGCACCGCGTGGATGGTCGAGGGCGGCGAGCTGGGTGAAGGTATACTCGCCGGTGGAGGCGTTGAATACCAGCGTGAAGACGGTAACGCCATTGGCAATGCCGGTGACGGTCTGGCCGTTTTGGGTGACAACAACCGCAACTCCGCCGGAGGTCAAACCAGATAGCTGCTGCGTGCCGCTGTCGGAGATTTCTGCTTCGCCGACCAATGTGACTGTGGTGATCGAGGCGTTGTTACCACCGAAACCGAAGCGGCCAGTGCCGCTTGCCGCGAGGAAGGCGCCAGTGCTGCTGCCGTGCTCGACGAGCGAGGCCGTTTCCGTCGCCCGCGGATCGATGAAGGGAACCCGGGTCTGGGTGCCGGAGAGATTGCCGCCGTTCCCGCCACCGATTAAGTCGCCAGGACCGAGAAGGCCGATCAGATTCAGCGGCGTGCGCGGATTCCCGGCCTGGGCGTCCGTGAACTGGTGACCGGAGTCCGTACCATTGCCGGCGTGAACCGAACCATCGGGACCTTCAGCGACATTGATGCCCTGCTGCTGTAGTGCCGCGACGACGGCCTGCTGCGGCAGCGTCACTTCCCCGATCAGGAAGGTAGGAACATGCAGAGCACCGTTGATGATGACAATGCGCGTTCCGTCGGCCTGGATGAGAACAAGGTTGCGTCCCTCGACATGGATATCGTCGATAGAGGTGTTCGGCGGCAGATGGACGACGTTGCCCTGATCCGGCACGATCTGGATCGGCGCCGAGGCGGGAGCATTTTGCGGCTCGTTCGCGGCTAGTCGCCCCGTCTTGCCATTCGCCTGTTGTTCCTCGGCTTGCGCCACCTCGAATGCAGCGACATCAGCATTCTGCGACAGCGGCAGCGAATAAACGGGGCCGGCATCAGCTGCAATGCCCTCGTCCCGACCGCTTGATGCGAAATCATTCGAAGCAGCTTCGTGGTTTTCGGTCGAAATGCGCAAGTCGTCCATGGGTCTGGCTCCCGGTGTCTCTTAATTTGCCGCAATCAATTACGGGAGCGGGACGATTGCAATACTTCGTTAACCCCATCGATATAGCCGGTTATGCAGCACTGCGGAATTATTTTACCGATGGTTAACTTAACCAAAGAACAAGTCGTTAAGTATATCGCTTGACTTTACGTCAGCCGCGGTGTGCAAATGCGGCCCGATAGGCTGTTGCGGCCTTCCATAGATAATCGGGGGAGTAGTTGTGCCGTTTGCGATCAGCCTTTCGTTGGACCTTTTAACCGAGCGGTTGCCGCGCAGACTGCATCGGCGACCAGCACGCGGTACAGCCCTCATCCTTTGTGCCGGCATCGCCGGCTGTCAGATGGACGGTGTCGGACTTGAGAACAACAGCAAGACGGACGACATAAAAATGCCGTCCACCGCCATTGAGGAGACCTATGGCGGCGATAGCGGCACGGAAATCACATTGCTACTGCGCAAGGGCGCGGCCGGCCTATATGAGGGTGCATCCCGCGACGTCCGCGATGGGGCGGTGCTTGGCGTCGGCGAACTCGGTAACAATCAGGTTCGGTTGCGCGTCAAAGATGTCGGTCCGGGTCTTGCTGGTGTTGCCGCACAGGTCGCGGCGGCCAAAGGCCGAAATGCTGCGTTGATCGTCAGCTATTTGCCGCCGGCCGAGACTGCATCCATTGCTGCCATTCCTCCCACCCAACGCCCGCCGTTGCTTAATCTTGCGAGCGCGACCGCCACCACGGGCGGAGACGTCTTCAACCTCGCCTCGGGCGAAATCGACAGCGCAACCGAGGGCGTCAAGGCGGCAGCTCCCGCGGGTCATAAGAAGGTATCGGCGCTAGTACCTGCAGATTTTTCTCAATCCGATACAACGAGATTGGGCACCGCCATCTGGAACAGCGGCAACACGTTCATGGGCCTAGGCCGTTACGGCGCAAGCGATCAGGCCGCCGATATCCTGACCAAGAACCGGCCGTTGATCCAATCAGCCGAAATCGTAGTCATTCTCGGAAACACGTCCGAAATCGGCATGGCTGCAAGTGCCGTACGCAGCGCCACCATTCCTGGTCAGGCGCTGGTCGGCACCAACAACTGGCCGCAAGCGGTATATGCGACGCCGGCTGTTGCTGGCGCATTTGTCGCGACTGACGATACGCAGAGCAGCGGGCTCATTGCAGAGCGTTATCAACGCCATTTCAATCACCCACTGACGACCTCCGGCTCTTATGGCTATGATGCCATGGCGATCGCCTCCGGCCTCGTCCGTTCCCAGGGGCCGCAAGCCATCACTAGCGCCAACCTGACAAACAAGGTTGGCTTTCGCGGCACGACCGGACTTTTCCGCTTCAACACCTCCGGCATGGTGGAGCGCAAAATGGTGATCAATACGATCGACGGCGGTAAACTGCAGGTTTCCACACAGCCCACACAGTCGTTCTGAAGCCGGATAATCCCATAGAGGACATTGCGCGTCCTTGCGGCGCTGTCGCCATCACGATTGTACCATTTCACCGACGCGACCTTGGGATTGGACCAATTTGGCACCCGCTTGGCTGCATCATCCTTAATACTTTCCAACTGGACCCTGTAGAATTTTATACTTATTTGATCGCTTAATTTATATTTAATTTATCTACGTTTCCGAACGTCATATTCAGGAGTATCTCGCACTATTCTCTCAAACGGGAGAAATAGTGCACCAATGGAACGCAAGAACAAAAAAAATATACTTGTAGCGCTTACTGCAGCTTCCTTCGCTCTCGGTCTATCGTCACCGGCCGCTAGCATGGCGGCGAACGGCGATACCGTCCGCCCCGTCGTCAAGCTGCTTCAGGATCCGTTGGTGGATACGGCCATCGATTTCTTTGCACCCACCATAGGAAACGCCGCAAAAGCGATTAGCGGCGTCGACCTCGCTACGCTGAACCAGAGCCTTGTCGTTGCGCCAGGCGGCCTTCCGCATAATGACCTGACCGCATCCGAGCCGGTGCGTCCCGCAAAGCCAAGCAACGTTCCTTTGGGCGACTCGGTATTCGGAACCGTCGCCATTCCCTTCAAACATCTTGCCGCACGTAACAATTTCGCCGGCCCGCTCGCCGAAATCCGCTCGGGTAAATCGCTCGATTGCGGTGCAGGTGGATGCAACGCAGCCGAAACCGCCATCGCTGCGGCTGAAACAAAGATTGCTGGCGCCTCGATCCGCGACAAGATCAATAACATTAATTACGCGGTCAACCATGCCATCCGCTACGCCAGCGACATGGAAACCTATCACGTGGCGGATTACTGGGCTAAGCCGAGCGAGGCCCTGTCGCACCAGCAGGGCGACTGCGAGGATTATGCTATATTGAAGATGGCAGCACTCTATAATGCAGGCGTCGATCTCGACCACATGGCGTTGGTCGTTCTCTTCGATCAGCAGCGGCATTTCTATCACGCCGTCCTGTCGGTCTCCGTCAACGGCAACAATCTCATCCTCGACAACATGCGCGACGAGGTCTTGTCCGACAAACGTATTTCGGAATATCTGCCGCTATACTCGATCGTCGCAGATCGCGGCTATCTGCATGGCTCGCGCGATCCTCACGCACAAGCTGTTGCAACCGCTGTGCCGCTCGCCAAGGTGGTCCCCGGCGAAGGCGAGATCCACTAATCGAACCCGCCTGCCAGCCGTTTCGGAGGCAGCATCGCATCACGAAAGCGACGGCATTCTCACTAAACGGACAGATAGCCGATCAACATCAATGCCTCATGCGTCGGTGCCAATGCCAGACTGATCTGGCCCGTCAGCGATTGCTGACCAAGACCGATCTTGAATCCAGTGTTCAGCGTCCTGCCGCGATTGAGCGACAGGACGGAAAGCACCTCTTGAATCTGAGTGTCGATCGACAGGCGTAACGTTCGAGCCGTCTGCTGGACATCATCAATCATAGGCAGGCGATGACGCAGCATCTTCAGGAAGGCATCGTTGAAGAGTTTGATCCCGCGCTCCTTTGTCAGCACCACCGCTGGCGTCGGCGACGCTTGAAGGACTGCATTGAGATTGGTCAGCGATGCGACATCCTCGACGGCATCGAGACGCCTCAGCGCCCATTTAAAGCTCAGCACGCGCAACAAGGAGGTAAGGTTACCCGTTTCGGGCATATCGGCTGCCGTGGCGGACACTAGATCGCCGATGCTGATACCGCCGGCCTCTGCCATTCGTCCAAGACCATCCCAATAGATGCGCTCCAGGCGAATACCACGACGCTCGCCGCCGCCCGTTACCGCGCGGAAACGCGGTTCTAGCTCGTCGCCATCGACCGAGGGCAAGGCTTCCTCCCGGAGTGTCATTGCCGCTTCGTCCTTCCCGGTTCCTTTGCGCATGGCTGCTGTCACCGTTCCGTGAGCGCCTCGGAGCGCGCCTTGTTGATCGGCTTCATCAGATAGGTGAGAATTGCCTTGTGGCCCGTCAGAATCTCGGCTGAGGCCACCATGCCGGGGATGATCGGATAATGCTTGCCGTCTCGCTCCAGCGCCGATTTGTCGGTTTTGATGCGTACGAGGTAATAGGTTTCGTTCTTGTCCTTTTCGACAAGGCTGTCGGCGGATACGTTGACGACCTTGCCGTCCAAGGCGCCGAAGATCGAGAAATCGTAAGCCGAGATCTTAATGATCGCCGGCTGGCCGATACGCACAAACGCGACGTCGCGGGGCGAGATCTTCGCCTCGATCAGAAGAGTATCCGCTGTCGGGACGACACCAGCGATGACCTTACCGGCGTCGACGTAGGCGCCAATTGTATTGACTTCCAGGGTGTTGACGATGCCGTCCACCGGTGAGCGGATATCCGTGTGCTTGACCCGATCGGATGCACCGCGGATCGTCTCGTCGACGACCGAAAGTTCCGACAGTGCCTGGCCCTTGTCGGTCAAGGCCTGCTGGCGCAACTGGAGTCCGAGGTCGCCAACCTGTAACGTCGCCTCCTTGATGGCTGACTGCAGGCGATCGAGGCTTTCGACATAGACCTTAAGCTGCCCCTGCAGGTCGACAAGCTCTCGCTGAACTTTGAGGACTTCCGTTTGAGCAACGAGCTTTTTCTCACCAAGCGGCTTCAGCAAATCATATTGCTTCTGCGCGCCGACGATGTTCTGCGTCAAACGGTCTATGTTGGCGTGGGCTTCTTCCAGCTCGTTTTGATGTTGCTTCAGGCGCTGGTCGAGAACATCGAGCTTGTTCTTATAGGAAGCGCGATCCGCCTCGAAGAGCTTTTCCTCGTTGTCGCAGACGTTTTTTGCGGTGGCAAGAATATCAGCCGGGCAGACGAACTGTGCGTCTAAGGCGCCCGCCTCCTCCAAGGCCAGGCGCTCAACCTTGGCGCCGAGCGCGCGAGCCTTGGCAACCGATTCGCCAAGCGTCGACGCCGTCGTGGTATTGTCGAGCTGGACCAGCATATCGCCCTTGTGGACGATCTGCCCGAGATTGACGTTGATCTCCTGGACGATGCCAGGCTCGGACGATTGCACGATCTGCGTCTTCGATACCGGTATCACCTTCCCTTCGCCGCGTGCGATCTCGTCGATGTCGGCAAAAGCCGCCCAGGCGATGAAAGCAACGATGATCAGGGCACAAAGACCGAGGATTAGCCGCGCGAAGAACGGCGGATTGTCGTGGACGTTATGGCGAGAGGCACGCATTATTGCACCGCCTTGCGCTGCATCGCCTCGATGACAGCGTTCTTTGGTCCATCGGCGATGATGCGACCCTTCTCGATGACGATCAGCCGGTCGACGAGCTCCAGCATGCTGTGACGGTGGGTTGCAACCAGCAGCGTGGTTTGCGGGCCGAATGCCTGGGTCAGCTTGCTGATGAGATGGCGCTCGCTTGCCAAATCCATCGCGCCGGACGGCTCGTCAAGAAAGACGATCTTCGGCCGGATCAAGAGCAGGCGAGCTATGGTCAACGCCTGCTTTTGGCCGTTCGAGAGGTTCGCGCCGCGCTCGCCGACCGGCATGTCGAAACCGCGTGGGTGCAGGGCAACGAACTCTTCAACGCCGGTCATGCGCGAAACGGCCAATAGTTCCTCGTCGCTGGCATCAGCGCGGCCGAGCAGCAGGTTTTCCTTCACCGTGCCGGAGAACAGGTCCGACGACTGGCCGGCGACGGCGACGGCGGCGCGCACCTCGGCCATATGATATTGCCGTATATCGACGCCATCGATCAGCACACGGCCGTTGGAAGGCTGGAACAGCCCATCGAGAAGCCGGCCGAGGGTCGTCTTGCCCGACCCAATACGGCCGATGATCCCGATCTTTTCGCCAGGCGCAACCGTAAAGGAAAGCTGATTGATAACCGCCTGGTCGGAGCCAGGATACTGGAAGGAAACGTTCTGGAAGCTGAATCCACCACCAGTGATCTGCCGATTGACGAAGCCGACCGTCGACGGCCGGTCATCGGGCTGCTCCATGATCTTGTCGAGAATACGCAGGGACATGGTAGCCTGGCGGAACCGCGCAAGCGTCATGGCGATCTGCCCGAACGGCGCACCAGCGCGGCCCGCCAGCATGACGGTGGCGACGATCGCGCCCATGGCAATTTTTCCATCGGCGAATTCGTAGGTGCCTGCCACGACGATGAGTACACTGACCATCTGTTGCAAAAACATCGTCATGTTCATGGCGTTCGACGAGATGTGCTTGATGTCTTCGCTAGTCCGGCTCGAATATTTCGTTAGCTCCTGCCAGCGGCGCAGCATTGTTGCCTCTGCGCGCAAGCTTTTTAGCGTCTCGATCGTTGAAATGGTCTCGACAAGCAGCGACTGGCGGCGCGAGGCTTCGTTCGTCGCCGTCGCCATGCGCTTGCCAATCTGTGACTGGGCGACAAGACCGATCGTCACCGAAAGGACGAAAGCGGCAGCCGGAATGATCACGAGCCAGTCGGCGATCAAATAGATGACGACCAGGAAGATCACGACGAAAAGACTGTCGATCAGCACGCCGATCGTGTTCGAGGTGAAGAACTCGCGCACGAACTCATACTGTGTCACGCGATTGGCATATTCTCCGGTCGACATCGGACGGGACGCCAGGGTTGAATTCAGGATCTTGTCGAAGATCAACTGCGAGAGCCGCAAATCCGCCTTGCGGCCCGCATAGTCGATCAGCGATGCGCGGGCTGTTTTCAGAAGAAAATCGAAGAGATAGGCCAAAGAAATGCCGGCGGTCAGTACCCAGAGTGTCGGGAATGCTTTGTTCGGCAGGACCCGATCATAGACGTTCATGGTAAAAAGCGGTGAGGCCAACGCGATGACGTTGATGAACAGCGCCGCCAGCATGACGCGGGCGTAGGTGCGCCAATACGGTACCAACGCCGTTGCCAACCAGTGCCGCTTCTCGATCTCCATGGCATGGCCGACGCGCGCTTCTTCGGACGAATTCTGATAGTAGAGGGTGAAGGCAAATGCCGATTGCGGATTAAGCGCGGTAAGCTCCTCCCGCGTCAAACAGGTTGCCGTGCCGGCGACTGGTACAATATCGGTGACGTAAGAACCGCTTTCGGTCATTTCGAGCAATGGCAGAACGCCACCACCAGCAAAGGTGACGATAGCGGGACAGTCGAAATTGCCGAGCCGGCAATCTCGTTGCGTATGCTTCAGGACCTGGAGACCGATGCGTTCCGACAACCGTTCGACATCGTCCAGCTCCATGGTTTCCAGAATTTCGTCCGGAACGCCTGAAAACAGTACAGTGTCCGAGCTCGGGCGACCGTAAAACGCAGCGACCGATTTGAATGCCGACTTGAAAGTCTGCAGCGAGACGCTCGCAGACACGTCAGGTGCTACGTTCAACATGAACTATCCAATTCGGATCGTAACGATTAACGAATCGGCTCGAGCAGATCCATCGGCAAGCCGGGCTTCTGATGCGAGTCGTATTTGGTATATCCGGGATCAGCCGTATTCGACGAAACAGCGAACTGATCACGGGCATAAGGCGTCGCCTGATCGACCGGCTTCAACTTCATCGTCGACAACAGGCTGCCCGATGCCGCAAGGATCTTGTATTCGGCAAAGAGCGACGCAACCTCCGCCGTCTTGGCCAAAACCTCGGTGTTGAAGCGGGTGTTCTGCGCATCCAGCAAATCCAGCAACGAGCGCTGACCAACCTTGAATTGCTCGCGATAGGACGTTACGAGCTGAGCATTGGTCTTTTCCTGGCCGTCCAGGATATGAGCCAGCTGTCCCTGGTTGGCGCGCTCGCTCCACGCTGAGCGGACAGATTCATCGACCTCGCGGTAAGTCTGGCTCAGTGCGAAGCGCTGCTCGGCGGCGCGACGAACTAGCTCCTGTTGATGAGCGGTATCGATGCCGCCATGGTAGAGGTTCCACTTGGCGACGACACCGACCTGGACGTCGCTTGTATTACCCTTGTTGCCGTCGACGTCGTCACCGATGCGGGCGCTTCCGACGAGGTCGAGCCGCGGCAGAAATGCAGATTTGGAGCCGCGCACGTCGGCATCGGCAGCATTGACATCAGCCTTGGCCGACGAGATCTGCGGATTGTTCTTCTGGGCGATGAAGACCGCGTCGTCCAACGTCTTAGGCAGGGAACGCGCAACGGAAGCGGGACGATTCGCATTGCTAATCGGCTCGCCGACGACCTGAAGGAAACGAATCTTCGTCGCGTCGAGTTCCTTCTTTGCCTCCTGAAGACGGGCGTTGGCCGCCTGCAGGCGCTCGCCACCCTGAAGACGATCGGCATCCGTGAGCGCGCCACCCTTGATGCTGTCCTCGATGTTGCCAACCATCTGCTTGTGGAAGGCGACATTCTTTTCCGCAGCCGCAACGATCTCCATTTGCAGCTGATACTCGAGATAATCCTGTGTCACTTCCAACGCTAAGGCTTCCGAGCGCTGTTGGACCCGAAAGGATGCGCCGTCGACACGAGCTGCCTGCTTGTCCTTCTGTGCCTTGCGGTCACCGCCGTCAAACAACGTCTGAGTAATAGTCAAGCTTACATCAGAGGGATTCAGGTAATCGTGAGTACGCGACAAGGCTCCGGATGTGACATCCGACAGTCTACGGCGACCATAACCGGACTCGAGGTCGACCGAAGGCAGGTAAAGCCCTCGCGCCTGACGCAATTGAAACTCGGTTGCCTCGCGATCCTGCGCAGCCTGCATGATCTGGGGGTTGGTTTTCATTGTCTTGTCGATCGCCTGCTGCAATGTCATAGCGCCAGCAGAGCCACTCGATAAAGAAATCATGGCCATCGAAATGCCGATTGCCGCCATCAATCGCGTCTTATGAGACAAATCTAATATCCCTTCCCCAAACTATACTTTATGGATAAACTTTATAAATCTTGTTCATCTACGGATGTAGACGAAATCACGTTTATTTGTAAAACGGATTCATATTTAACCTCCTGAAACAGTTAATATCGGAGAACACAAGCATTTTCACTGGAAATTCATTGACTATTTTTGGGATATTAACCGTCACAGTTTATGTGTTGCATCGTCGCAACAAGAATATTAGCCAACAAACATAGAACTTACATAATTTTTCCAACCACTCGCTGTCACGACTACGCGTAAACACTAGAAATATTAGGAAGAACTTACTGGCGTGCAGACCTCTCCAGAAGCAGGGCTGACGTTAAAGGCCGGCCGACCACTCTTCGAAGACTGACGAGGCCTGTCATGTCCGCAGGAAGCGGCGGTACGGCCGAAGCTGGAATCCGTGATAATTGATGTCGGCGCTCGCCGCGGTTAGGTTTGACCTGCCATGGAACTT
>UBXG01000015.1 GCA_900469475.1 Hyphomicrobiales bacterium
TCCTGATCTTCTTCAGCGCCGAGTCGGCCCTCGCGAAGACACTGCTCGATCTTCTGCAGTGCCGCCGTGATCCGCTCCTTGTCATCAGCCTGCCAGTTGCGCGCAGCAAGCTCGGCGGCCTCCGCCTCAAGCCCGGCGCGAAATTCGAAGAAGCGCTGGACATCGGCGAGCGATCCTACAGGCACCATTTTCAGGACCGAGGAATCCGGCCTTTGCCTGACATAAGAACCCGACCCCTTGCTCGAAACGACCAAACCATCTGCACGCAGCCGCTCCAGAGCGTCGCGCACAACAGGCCGTGACGCGCCGAATATTTCCGCGAGCTTGGCTTCCGCCGGCAACCGCTCGTTCACAGGAAAGGTTCCATCCGCAATCATCGCGACGATCCTCGCATAGATGATGTCGCCGAAGCGCGTCACGCCCACACCGGAATCGTTGGCGACAGAGAGTTTCATCATCGTCCTTCGTGACTGGCGGCGCAGGCATAGCGCACCTGCGCGTTCAGAACTACAAAATCTGTAAAAATATGTCAACTATTGTAATTATCTGAGAATGTAATATGGTCGCGACGCGGTGCATGGCGACGGGACGGGAGCCGGTCGCATCGGTCGAGGCAAAGCCCGGCCGAAATCAAAATGGGAGGGATTCGATGCGCGATGAAATATTGTCCCGCGGCGTGAGTAGACGCGCCGTCCTGGGAGGTATGGCGGGGATGGCAGCCCTGTCTCTGGCCGGTCGTGTCAACGCTGCCGATGCCGGTGGCGAGGCGCCCGCCCTGGCTGCGCTCGTCAAGGAAGGCAAGCTGCCGCCGCTGGCCGACCGCTTGCCGAAAAAGCCAATGGTGATCACCCCTTACGAGAAGGTCGGAACCTATGGCGGCACATTACGGCGTGGCTTGCGCGGCTCGTCCGACCATAATGGCATTCTGCGCATGGTGGGCAATCAGAGCCTGGTGCGCTGGAACCTCGAGTTTACTCAGGTCCTGCCGAACCTCGCCGAACGCTGGGACGTCAATGCCGACGCTTCGCAATTCACCTTCTACCTCATTCAAGGCGCCCGCTGGTCCGACGGCCATCCCTTCACGGCCGACGACGTCGTTTTCGCCATCGAAGACTGCGTCAAGAATACCGATCTCTATAGCGCGGCGCCGGCGCAACTGTCCGTCGCCGGCAAGGCCGTCAGTGTCACGAAGATTGACGACTATACGGTGAAATTCACCTTTGCCGCTCCGAACGCGCTCTATCTGGAAAATCTCGCAACCCCGCTCGGCCAGCACCCGACGCTGTTTCCGAAGCACTATTGCAGCCAGTTCCTGCCTAAATACAATCCAAACATCGCCGAGGATGCGAAGAAGGCCGGCGTCAGCAATTGGCCCGAACTCTTCCGCGCCCGCTGCGGCGACATCGAAATCCCCTCGCGGTGGGGCAATCCCGACAAACCGACGCTCGATCCCTGGGTCGTCAAGGAACCCTATACCGGCGGTGCAACCCGCGTCGTCATGACGCGCAACCCATATTTCTGGCAGGTCGATACATCAGGCAACCAGCTTCCCTATGTCGACGAGATCAATTTCGGCATCTCGCAGGATGTGGAATCGCTGATGCTGAATGTCATCTCCGGCAAGATCGATATTCAAGAGCGCCATATCAGCGTGCTCGCCAACAAGCCGACGCTTTCGCAGAACATGAAGAAGGGTGACTATCGCCTTCTAACTCTTATTCCTTCTACTTCGCAGCAATGCCAGATCTACCTCAACATCACCCATAAAGATCCCGCCATGCGCAAGATGTTTGCAGACAAGTCGGTCCGGCAGGCGCTCTCGCTCGGTATCAACCGGCAGGAGATCATCGACATCGTCTACTTCGGGCAGAGCCAACCCTACCAGGCCGGGCCGCGACCGGAGCATCCCTGGTACAACGAGAAATATGCTCGCCAGTTCACCGACTACGATCCGGACAAGGCCGGCGCTATGCTGGACCAGGCCGGTTATGGCAAGAAGGATGCGAACGGCTTCCGGCTCCGGCCGGATGGTCAGAAGATGTTCTTCACCGTCGACGTCATTCCGACCCTCTATCCCGATCTGGTCGATGCTCTCGAGCTGGTGAAGGCACATTGGGCACAGATCGGCGTCGACATGAAAGTCAACACGATCGAGCGGGCGCTTTACTATACGCGCGGCGACGACAACGCCCATGATGCCCAAGTCTGGCCAGGCCCTGGCGGCCTCGATCCGATGCTCGATCCGCGCGACTTCTTCGCTTTCCACCCGCAAGGCTCGCGCTACGCAATCCCATGGTCGGTCTGGTACACCTCGAACGGCAAGCAGGGCGAGGAACCGCCGGAAAGCCAAAAGAAGCGTATGAAACTTTTCGATGAGGCGCGCTCGACGGCCGATCTCGACAAGCGCGGCGCGGTCATGAAGCAGATTTTTGATATCGCCGCCGAAGAATTTGAAACCGTTGGCCTGTGCCTCGCCGTCGGCGGGTTCGGCATCATCCGCAACAATCTGCACAATGTTCCCGAAAAGCAGCCGGACAGCTGGTCGTGGCCCAATCCGGGACCGGCCATGCCGCAGCAATTCTTCTTTACCAGCTGATCACACCGATCCGGCGCCGCCTTCCATCGGCGGCGCTCTCCTTCATGCGGAGCTGCCCGCGGCAGCGCTCACTGCGAGAAACAGCCATGCTGGTCTTCATCGGTAAACGCCTTTTATGGATGATCCCATCCCTTTTCGCCGTCAGCTTCCTGGCCTTCGTGCTGATCCAGCTGCCTCCCGGCGACTATGTGACGACCTATATCGCCACGCTCGCCTCTTCGAATGAAGTGGTCGATCAAAACACGGCCGCGCAGCTACGCGAGCGCTTCGGCCTCGATCAGCCGATGCTCATCCAATATCTGAAATGGATGTGGGGCATTCTTTCGCGCGGCGATTTCGGTATCTCGTTCGAATGGCAACAGCCGGTCTCCGGCCTTATCTGGGAGCGCATGGCGCTGACGCTCATTCTGGCGCTTGCGGCGCTGATCGCCACCTGGGCGATCGCGCTGCCAATCGGCGTCTATTCCGCTGTCAAGAAATACTCGATCGGCGATTATCTCTTTACCGCCTTCACCTTTCTCGGACTTGCCATTCCCTCCTTCCTGTTGGCGCTGGTGCTGATGTATGTCGCCGCGGTCGAGTTCGGCCAGGATGTCGGCGGCCTGTTTTCCTCTCAGTTCGAGACGGCGCCCTGGAGTATCGCCAAGATGCTGGATCTCCTGTCGCATTTGTGGCTGCCGGTCGTCATCCTTGCCGTTTCATCGACCGCAAGCCTCATCCGCGTCATGCGCGCCAATATGCTGGACGAGCTGCCAAAACCCTATGTGACGACGGCACGGGCAAAAGGCCTCTCCGAGTTCCGGCTGCTGGTCAAATATCCGCTGCGCATTGCCCTCAATCCGTTTATTTCCACCATCGCCTGGCTGCTGCCCAATCTCATTTCCGGGTCGGTCGTCGTGGCGATCGTCCTCAACCTGCCAACGGCGGCGCCCTTGCTGCTGCAGGCGCTGATGGCACAGGACATGTATCTCGCCGGCGCTTTCGTGCTGCTGATCTGCGCGCTCACGCTGATCGGGTCACTCATCAGTGACATTCTGCTTGCCCTCGTCGATCCCCGCATCCGGTTGGAATAGGAGCAGCCCATGGCCGATATCGCCGTCACAACCCTGCGCCCCGACCGCGCCGCTGTCGCCTCGCAATGGCAGCTGATCTGGTGGGCCTTCCGCCGCCACAAGCTTGCCATGGTCGCCCTTGTCGTCACCGTGATGATGTATATCGTCGCGATCGTGCCGGGCTTCTTTGCCATAAACGATCCCAATCAGCAAAATGCGCGCGCAACCTTCCACCCGCCGCAAAGGGTGCATTTATTTGACACGGATAACGGCTTTTCCCTCGGGCTCCACTACTATCCGCTGAAGCTAACCCGCGATCCGGAGACACTTGCACCGATCTTCAAGGAGGACACGACGAAGCCCGTCTCCATCAGCCTGTTCGGGAGAGGCTATGAGTATTCCGTGCTCGGTCTCTTCACGAGCAACATCCACCTCTTGGCATCTTCCGACAAGTCGACGCCTCTTCTTCTGTTCGGCGCAGACCGGCTCGGGCGCGACGTCTTCAGCCGCACCGTTCAGGGCTCACAGATTTCGCTGTCGATCGGCCTCGTCGGCGTCTTCTTTTCGCTTCTGCTCGGTATCGTTCTTGGTGGGGTTTCCGGCTATTACGGTGGAAAGCTCGACTTTTTCATCCAGCGCCTGATCGACTTTGTACTGTCGCTGCCCACCATCCCCATCTGGCTCGCCATGGCGGCAGCGCTGCCGCAAGGCTGGCCGGCGGCACTGCAATATATGATGATCACGATCATCCTGTCCTTGACCGGCTGGGCGCAGCTTGCCCGCGTCGTACGCGGCCGCTTCCTATCGCTGCGGACGGAAGAATTCGTCGCCGCCGCAAGGCTCGACGGCGCCAGCGAGGGGCGCATCATCTTCCGCCACATGCTGCCGAGTTTTGCCAGCCACATCATCGCTTCCATCACGCTTGCCGTGCCGGCGATGATTCTGGCCGAGACGTCGCTTTCCTTCCTCGGGCTCGGCCTCCAGCCGCCGACCATCTCCTGGGGTGTGCTGCTGCGCGAGGCGCAAAACATCCGCTCGATCGCAACGGCACCGTGGCTCTTCCTGCCGGGTGTCGCCGTCGTCATCGCCGTCATGGCCCTGAACCTTCTCGGCGACGGCTTGCGCGACGCGGCCGATCCCTACAACAAATGAGGCGGGAATGACCGATATCGTTTCCATGAACACCGCTCGTCCGCTGCTGCAGGTCAAGAATCTCACCGTCGACTTCCCGTTGCGAACCGGCACCTTTCGCGCGGTCGACAATCTCTCCTTTGCCATCGAGCCGGGAAAGACGCTCTGCGTCGTCGGGGAGAGCGGATCCGGCAAATCGGTCACCGCGCGCTCTATCCTGCAGATCGTCGACGCCCCCGGCCGCATCACCGGCGGCTCGATCATTCTCAACGGCATCGGCGGCAGTTCGGTCGATCTCGCCAAGCTCAATCCGCGCGGGCGGCACATCAGATCGATCCGCGGGCGCGATATCGCCATGATCTTCCAGGAGCCGATGGCCTCGCTCTCGCCGGTCCACACGGTCGGCGACCAGATCATGGAGGCGCTGCGTCTTCACACGCGCATGAGCAAGGCGGAAGCACGCGCCGAGGCGATCTCGCTTCTAAAGCAGGTGGAAATCCCCTCCCCGGAAAAAGCCATAGACCGCTACGCCTTTCAATATTCGGGCGGCATGCGCCAGCGCGCCATGATCGCCATGGCGCTTGCCTGCAAGCCGCAGCTGCTAATCGCCGACGAACCGACAACGGCGCTCGACGTGACGACTCAAGCTGAAATCCTCGATCTGATTGCCCGGCTGCAGAAGGCCACCGGCATGGCGGTGCTGTTCATCACCCACGACATGGGTGTGGTCGCACAGATCGCCGACGACGTGCTCGTCATGCACAATGGCGTGGTCAAGGAACATGGTCCGGTCGAGCAGATATTCCATGCTCCGAAGGACGATTATACCCGCATGTTGATCGGTTCCGTGCTGAAGCTCGAAAGGAAGGCGGAAATCCGTCTGGCGCGACCGCCTCTCGATAAAGGCGCGGCCCCGATCCTCGAGTTGCGCAATGTCTCGATGGCCTTCGGCGAGGTCCGCGCCCTCGATGATGTCTCGATCTCGCTCTTGCCGCGCGAGACGCTCGGCATCGTCGGTGAGAGCGGGTCCGGCAAAACAACGATGGGTCGCTCGATCATGCGCCTTATCGATCCGAGTGCAGGCGAAATCCTTTATCGCCGCGCCGATGGCGATATCACCGACTTGGCGCGCGCAAAGGGGGCGTCCCTTGCGGCCGCACGCCGCGAGCTGCGCATGGTGTTCCAGGACCCGTTCGGCTCGCTCAATCCGCGCATGACCGTCTCGCAGATCATCGGCGAACCATTGCTCGTCAACGGCATCGCCAAGGGCCACGCGCTCGATGAGCGCGTCTGCCATCTGATGGAGCAGGTCGGGCTCGATCCAAGGGCGCGCGAGCGCTATCCGCATGCCTTCTCCGGCGGCCAGCGCCAGCGTATCGGCATTGCCCGCGCCATCACGCTCAATCCGCGCATCATCGTTGCCGACGAGGCGACATCGGCTCTCGATGTCTCCGTGCGTTCACAGGTCCTCGATCTTCTGATGCGCCTGCAGGACGAGCTTGGCCTCGCCTATATCTTCATCAGCCATGATATCGGCGTCATTCGCTACATGTGCGACCGCGTCGGCGTCATGTACAATGGGCGCCTGGTCGAGGTTGGCGATGCCGACAAGGTCTGCAATTCACCCGACCATGCCTATACGCAGGCGCTGATTTCGGCGATCCCGCGCCCCGACCCTCGCGATCGCGATCGCTCGCGACGCTTTCGCTATGTCGAGCCGGAAACCGTGAAGAACGGAAGCGCTGCGTGATGGCCTTATTCAACCAGGCCGGAACGCTTATTTGCCGCGCTCGGATTTCGCCGCAGCACGGCAAGGATCTCCCCAGCTGCGGCACCTCCCATGCCGCATTTATAACCACCGATAGAAGGAAGTAAGATGAAGATCGACCGCATGCGGGTATTCATGACCCGCGACAAGGATCGCCCGCGCGTTATCGTGGCGCTGGATACGGATGACGGACTGACCGGCTGGGGCGAGTGCTACAACCACGGCCCGGATTTGGCGCTGCCGCCGATCCTCGACTATCTCTATGGCTTCATCGCCGGCCAGGATCCGAGCCGGATCGACTATCTCATCAACCTCTTGATCCAGCAGAGCCGCTTCCCGCCCGGCGCGCTTGGCCTTTCGGCCATTTCCGCGCTCGACCATTGCCTTTGGGATCTCTCGGCAAAGGCTCTCAATGTCCCGGTCTACAAGCTGCTCGGCGGTGCGGTTCGCGATCGCATCAAGGTCTATGCCGGCGTTTATACCGCACCGGATGCGCCAGCGGCACGCGACGAGCTCGATCGACTGAACGTCGAATGGGGTTTTACCGCCTTCAAGCTCAGCCCCTGGCGCATCGACATGCATGCCCATCGCTGGGGCAATGTCGTGAAGGCATCGGCTGACTATTTCCGCTCGCTGCGCGAGACCGTGCGCGACGATTATGAGATCGCCTTCGACGCCCATGCCAAGATCTTCGAGCCGATCGCCGCCCGCCAGCTTGGCAATGCGCTGGCGCCCTATGACCCGCTCTTCTACGAGGAGCCGCTGCGTCCGGAAAACATCGAGATGTGGGGCGAACTGAAACAGGGCCTCAATTGTGTGCTCGCGACCGGCGAGTCCCTCTATAACCGCAACGAGTTCCTGCGTCTGCTGCAGGTCAAGGGCGCCGACCTCATCCAGCCGGATATCTGCGTGGTCGGCGGCATCAGCGAGATGCGGCGCATCGCGACGATCGCCGAAGCGCATTTCGTCGGCGTCGCTCCACACAGCCCGATGGGGCCGCTCGCGACCGCCGTCAATGTGCACTTCTCCGCCGCCGCGCAGAACTTCAAGATCCTCGAATACCGGCTGCCGAAAGGCCAAGCTTATGTCTACGGCGGCAACGAGGTCGAGCAGCGGCAGGGGGAAACCCGCTATGTCGTCGATCCCTATCTGCCGAAGGACGGCTATCTCGAGCTGAGGCCGGACCGACCCGGCTGGGGCGTCGACATGGATGAGAAGGCCATGGAAGAGGAAGGCTATATTCATTGGCAGCGGCGCGTGCCGAAGCGTCCGGATGGTTCGTATGCCTTTGCGTGAGCTTGGCATCAGCGTCACCTGAAAAATCGGGGCGGCCATTGGGCCGCCCCTCTCATTTGGTGGATGCTTTTGCTCGCGTGCGTTTGCGAGAGCGTCCTCGAGAAGGAGCGTTGAGGATAGGCTCCGGCGGAGTGATGCTGCAGCATTACAGCGCCTATAGGGTTGCTGAGAACTTCAATCTGCTGGCGGCGCTAGCGCCGGGCCGCGTCGATCTCGGAGTCGGCAAGGCGCCAGGCGGTCTTCCGCTTTCGACCGGTGCGCTTCAGAAAGCATATGATCCCGCCCGCCTCGCACCTGCCCTCTCCTGACGAAAGAAGGTCAATTTAGCGCGACTGTTTCATGGCCTACCAGAAGTCAACACGTTTTGCGCCTGCGCCAAGCCGAAAGCTGGATCAACGCTCCAACTCCTTCAGGCGCTGGGCTATGAGCCGGCGCTGCTCTCATCCACTGCCGGTTTTTGTTGCGGCGCGGCCGCCAAGCGCCGCCGCGGCATATCGCCGAAGAGGCCGCCGGGACGCATCAGCAGGATGATGCAGAGCATGACGCCGATTGCTACGATCTGCAGCGATGCCGCACGAGCCTGCTGCTCTGGCGAAAAGAGGATACTCGTCAGCGCACCGGAGCCGGCCCAGATCGCCCAGACCAGAACACTGCCGACGATAGCGCCCTTGTTGCTGCCAGAGCCGCCGACGATCAACATGACCCAGACCTGAAAGGTCAGGATAGGAAGGTAATTGTCCGGTGCGATAAAGCCGATGAAATGTGCCTGCATGGCGCCGGCCAGTCCCATGATCGCACCGCCGACGGCAAAGGCCTGTACGCGATAGAAGCGAGCGTTTTTGCCGAGAGAAATGGCGGCGCGCTCGTCCTCACGCAACGCCTTGAGAACACGCCCCCAGGGGCTTTTCGCCAGATGCTCCAGCGCAAAATAAACGATCAGCATCACGACAGTCACGACGCTGAGATTCGCCAAGTTGAAAAGAAGTGGCGTTTCAGCAAGGCCAGAAAATGGGCGAGGAATGAAGCCGATGCCAAAGGGGCCGCCGGTCAGCTTCTGCGCATTCAGCGCCACGAGCTGGACGACGACTGCCACGCCGAATGTGGTAATCGCCAGATAATCGGATTTCAGCCGGAGCGTCGCCACGCCGATGACGGCGGCGGCAAGACCGGCGACAATCATCGCACCGAGCCAACCGACGAGGATCGGCAGATCGAACCCGCCGAACCGCCCGGCCGTATCGGGCGTCGTCAGCAGGGCCGAGGTATAGGCGCCGATCGCTACGAAGCCGGCGAGCCCGACATTGAAGAGGCCGGTCAGGCCCCATTGCAGGTTCAGGCCGAGTGTAATGAAGGAAAAAATCAACGCGGTCGTCAGGAAGAAAGCGCCGTATCCAATAATGTCCATCATCGCTCCTTCACTCCGAAAAGGCCGATCGGCCGGATGAACAGCACCGCCATCAGGATGATGAAAGAGATGGCGGCACGCCATTCCGCGCCGATAAGCTGAACCGCGGCCGCTTCGGCAAGGCCGATGATCAAGCCACCGAGAACCGCGCCCGGCACGCTGCCGATACCGCCGAGAATGGCGGCGGCAAACATCGGCAATAGCATGTCGAAACCCATCAGCGGACGGATCTGTACGAGAATGCCGATCATGACGCCGGCAACGCAGGCGAGCCCTCCACCGATCAACCATGTGACGCGCACGACCTTGGCGACGTCGATGCCAACGACACGGGCAAGTGCCGGGTTTTGGCTCAGCGCCTGCATGGAGCGGCCTGTCTGCGTCCTCGTCATCAGCATATGCACGCCGAAGACCAGAAGCGCGGTGACGATCAAAAGAGCAATCTGATCGGGCGTAATGCGAATGCCGAAGCCGACGGGCATGGCGATCTGGATGGCGCGGCTAAAGTAGGTCGGGCGCGATGTGAAGAGAAACTCAAGAAGGCTGCGCAGCGCCATGGAAGCGCCGAAGCTCGCCATGACGACGATAATCGACTGGCCCTTGGCGCGCAGTCTCGCAAATAGCACCTTGTCGAGCGCGAGGGCAAGGAGGCCAGTAAAGCCCATCGCCACGATCACGGCCACGATCAGCGGCCAGCCGAAGGACAGCGGGCCGATGGGTGCGACCTTTCCGAAGATTACGCCGATGGCGCTCACCACAGCAAGCGTCGCATAGGTGCCCCAAGCCATGAAGTCGCCGTGCGCGAAGTTCGAGAAACGCAGGATCGAATAGGTGAGCGTCACGCCGATGGCGCCAAGACCGATCATCGAGCCCGTCAGCAAGCCGTCGACGATGAATTGCAAATTCATGCCGAACCTCCCTTTATGGAAGATGCTGGTCGCTGACCGAGATAGAGTTCGGCAACGACAGGGTCGTTCCAAAGCTCGGAAGCCACGCCTTCATGCCTGTCCTTGCCCTCGACGAGGACATAAGCGCGATCGCCAATCGCAAGTGCCGCCTTGGCATTCTGCTCGACCAGCAGAATAGTGACGCCAGATTTGCGGATTTCGCTCAGCATGTCGAAAACCATCGAGACGAATTTCGGCGAGAGGCCTGCCGAGGGCTCATCGAGCACGAGAAGCTTCGGGTGAACGATGAGGGCGCGCGCGACGGCCAGCATCTGCCGCTGCCCCCCGGAAAGATTGCCGGCGGCGATGCGGCGATGACGAGCAAGATCCGGAAAGGTCGCATACATTTCTTCGATGCGAGCAGGCACGTCTTTCGGCTTCAAAATGCCGCCGGCGACCTTCAGATTATCCTCGACGGACATCAGCGGAAAGACATTCTCCGTCTGCGGCACGAAGGCGAGGCCGAGCCGCACCATGATGTGCGCAGGCGCACTCGTAATATCCCTACCGGCCAGCTCGACCGTGCCGCTTTCGACCGGAACGAGACCGGCAATCGCCTTGATGAAACTCGATTTGCCGGCGCCATTGGGGCCGAGCACAACGACGATTTCCTTCTCCCCCACCGCAATCGAGGCACCGCGCACGATCGGAACACCCGGCTCGTAGCCGGCAATGAGATTTCGAACGCTCAAGACCGGTTCGCTCACGCCGCGCCTCCCAAGTAGGCCTCGATCACACGCGGATCGCGGGCGACCTCTTCCGGCGTGCCCTCGCAAAGAAGCTGGCCGCTCGCCATCACAAGCACGCGGTGACACAGGCGGGTGACCATATCGATATTGTGTTCGATCAGAAGAAAGGTGACGCCGCGCTGATTGATATCGCGGATGCGGTCGATGATCGTCTCGAGAAGCGTCGCGTTGACGCCGGCGGCAGGCTCGTCGAGCAGGATGAGGGCAGGATCGGCCATCATGACGCGGGCAAGCTCCAGAAGCTTGCGCTGGCCGCCCGACAACACCCGGGCCGGCTCGTGCGCCAGACGCGTCAGGTGAACGAGGTCGAGCAACTCCATCGCCTTGGCATGGGCAGCCTTCTCTTGCGCGACGACTTTCCACGACCGCAGGAAATTCGACAGCAGCTGCTCTCCCGCCTGGTCCTGGGCAGCCAGCATGACATTGTCGAGAAGCGTCAGATTGGGGAAAGGCCGCGGGATTTGGAAGGTACGACCGAGGCCGCGACTAATCCGGCGATGCGCCGCCTCGCCTGCGACTTCGGCGCCGTTCAGAACGATTTCGCCGCTGCTCGGCGCAACACTCCCGGCCAAAAGGTCGAACATCGTCGTCTTGCCGGCGCCGTTCGGACCGATCAATCCGAGGATCTCGCCCTGGCGCACATGCAAGGAAACGTCGTTGACCGCCACGAGACCGCCGAAACGCCGCACTACGTTTCTGGCTGTCAGGACGGGCCGGGCTTCCTCCCCATGCCGTTCAGTTGTCGTACTCATGAGATCCCTCTAGCCGGAAGTGATCGTTGCCACTCCCTGATTATTTGATTTGTGATCACACTTGCATTGATCACGCTAATCAGCTTTAATCCTCTTCGCAAGCCGAAAAAGGGATTTCGAATGCAAAAGGCCACCGCCGACAAGAGCGATCCGATTGCCGCACAGCTTGCGCCAGTGGGGCGAGAAACCGTTCAGGACCGGGTCTATCTGGAGCTGCGCCGCGCGCTGATCGGCGGGCTGTTCGAGCCGAGCCAGGTGCTGACGATCCGCGGTCTTGCCGACGCGCTGATGACCAGCACCATGCCAGTGCGCGAGGCTCTCGGTCGGCTGATCACGGAAAAAGCGCTGGAAGCTCTCCCCAACCGGTCCGTTCGCGTACCGCCGATCACGCTGGAGCGCATGGACGACCTTCTGCGCGCCCGCATCCTGATTGAGGGCGAGGCGATCGCGCTTGCAGCAACCCGCATGACGCCGCGCCAGATTACGACGATCGAGAGCATGCTCGGTGAATGGGACGAGATGCGCGCGCTGAAGCACAAGAAGGACGTCGACCGCGAGGTGACACTCAATCAAGCCTTTCATTTCGAGATCTATCGCGCCTGCGGTTCGGCCGTGCTGATCCCGATGATCGAAAGCCTTTGGCTGCAATCCGGCCCCTGTATCCGCGTCGCCATTTACGCCTTCTCGGATGCCGGCGAGGTCGACACCGCCCATTATCACCGCACGATCGTCAAGGCGATCGCCGCGCAGGATGCAAAGGGAGCCCGCGATGCGCTGGTGGCAGACATCAGCCGGCCGTTCACCTTCCTGCGCAGCAAACTGGAAGCCGAAGCCAAGAAGGGCCAATCCGTATGAGCCAACGCGCCATCAAGATCTCCGAACCCCGCTCCGGTCTCAGTCTCTTGGCACCTCTGCTGGAAGCCAAGGCGCCCGATAATGCCGCCTTTTTCTGGAATTATCTCAGTGAAACGCGCGTAGTCGGTGGCATTCACGCCATGTGGACCGGCCCGGAAATCTCATGCCCGATCCCGCCGGCGCATCTGAAGGGTGCTTCCTATGCGAACGCCCTGCCCGCCGAAAACGCAACGCTGACGCCGCAGCCAGGTGATATCGTGCTGAGCTACGTGCCGCCGCGCATGTGGGGCGGCAATCCAGATGCGATCTTCGATATCGGTCTGTTCTATGGACCCGGCGCCCGCTTGCTCTTCCCGATCGGCTGGCTTGCCGGCAGCGTCGTCGCACAGGTGCGCCCCGAGGAGCGCGAGCACTTCGCGGCAGCCTGCGGCGTTATCCGCCGCAACGGCGCCTGCGACGTCACCTTCGAGCGCGCGGAGATCTGAGATGACAGCTGCAAGCGACGACAGTTTCGAGCTCTTCGACCTTCGAGTGGAAGCGGTCATTCCCGAGGGCAAGCCGATCTATTGCGGCGCCAAGCCGGGCGACTATTTCGAACTCAAGGGCGAAATGCTGTCCCTGCCTGCGGGGCAGGGCTTTTCGATCTACTCCATTTCAGCCGTCCTGCCGCTGCTGGCGGCCAAGCAACGGCCCACTCACAAGAACGACTGGATGACCTCGGACGCGGAAATCGCCTGCCCCGACCCGAACTGCGCGAGCCGGCTGCGCATCGTCAGGACGGGCAAGCGGCGGTTCAGCCATGCCGAAACGACGGCTGTGCCGTTGCCCGAAGGAGAATGAACGGTATGACCGCCAAGATTTTTGAGCTCAGCCCCGGATACAGGATTTCCCGCGTCATCCGCGGTGGCTGGCAGCTTGCCGGAGGACATGGCGCCATCGATCGTACCCAGGCCGTGACCGACCTGATCGCCGCTTACGACGTCGGCATCCGCACCTATGACTGCGCCGACATCTATACGGGCGTCGAGGAGCTGATCGGCGAGGCGCGCGAGCGGCTTCGCAACGAGCGCGGCACGCAAGCCGCAGGTGCGATGAAGGTCCACACGAAGCTGGTGCCGGATCTGGAAAAGCTCGCAACCATTAGCCGCAATTATATTCGTGGCATCGTCGACAAGTCGTTGCGAAAGCTGAAGACCGAACAGCTTGATCTGGTACAGTTTCACTGGTGGGACTACTCCACGCCCGGCCATCTCGAAGCCCTGAGCTGGCTGGACGAGATGCGCCGCGAAGGCAAGGTCCGAAATGTCGGCACGACCAATTTCGATACGCCTCATATTGCCGAGATTCTGAAAGCCGGCATTCCACTCGTCAGTCAGCAGCTGCAATATTCCGTTCTCGACCAGCGGCCATCGCGTAGCCTCGCGAAACTAGCGGCGGAGAACGACGTGAAGTTCCTCTGCTACGGTTCGGTGGCCGGCGGCTTCCTGAGCGACAAATGGCTGGGGCAGCCGGAACCGGAAATGCCGCTCGAGAACCGCTCTCTCGTCAAATACAAGCTGATCATCGATGACTTTGGCGGCTGGGAGCTGTTTCAATCACTGCTCGGCACGCTGAAAGCCGTCGGCGATCGTCATGGAGTCGATATCGCCACGATCGCCAGCGCCTGGGTGCTGGAGCAGCCGCAGGTGGCCGCAGTCATCGTCGGCGCCCGTAATCAGGCACATGCGCTCGCCAACGCCAAGATCATGGATATCGCCCTATCGGACGACGACCGCCGGCGGATTGCGAGCATCATCGCCCAAAGCCCTGGCCTTGAAGGCGATGTCTACACGCTGGAGCGCGATCGCACCGGTAGGCACGGTTCAATCATGCATTACAACCTGAATGCGGGGAAGGTATGAGCCAGCAATCCCCCCTCTTCCAAAAGGCCAGCGCCGAGGTCCGCGATTTCCATCGCTTCTTCGAAGCCTGGTATGACGCCGCAACCGCCGACAGGACCGATTTCGGCCGCTGCGAGCGCACCTTCGGCCAGGCTTTTCACATGATCCCGCCGACCGGCCGCGTCTTCGACCGCACTGAGACCATCGAGCTGATCCGGGCAAACCGGGCGACGTTTCGGGGTAATTTCACCATCGAGATTTCGGATATCCGCGCGAGCTACGAAACCGCGGATACCATCGTCCTGACTTATGTCGAAGCGCAGATGCGCGCCGGCAAATATAGCCGGCGGCAGGCGAGCGCGCTTTTCACCGCAAGTTCATCGGCACCCAACGGCGTCGAATGGCAGCATCTGCATGAAACCTGGCTGCAGATGCCGGAGACCTGACAGGTTCTAAAAACAGAAATGAAAATCGTTGACCGAACAAGGGGAACAAAGATGAAGAAGACGATATTTCAAATCACTACCGCTCTGGCCCTTCTCGCCGCCGCCGGCGCCGCCAATGCAGCGGACTGTAAGGTCACGGTCGGCCTCGTGATGGAACTGACCGGCCCGGCCGGCGAATACGGCCAGGCGGGCGCGAAGTCCGTCGAGATGGCCTTCCGCGACATCAACGCCGCCGGCGGCGCCCATGGCTGCGATCTGGTGACGGATACGCGCGACAGCCAGAGCCAGGGCAATGTCGCAGTAGATGCTGCGACCCAGCTGGTGCAGGTCAAGAAGGTGCCGGCCATTATCGGCGGCATCATTTCTTCGGTGACGATCCCGATCCTGACCTCCGTCACCGCGCCGGCCAAGATCGTTCAGATATCGCCGGCCGCCTCTTCGCCGACACTGACGGCGCTCGGCCGTGACGGCAAGACCAACGGCATCTTCTTCCGCACCATCACCTCGGATTCACTCCAGGGCATTGCCGCCGCCAAATACGCGATCGACAAGGGTTTCAAGAAGCTCGCGATCATCCACGTCAACAACGATTTCGGCGTGAACATGGTCGCCGAATTCTCAAAGGCCTACAAGGCGCTCGGCGGCACGATCGTCTCGACGACGCCCTACAATGAAAAGCAATCGAGCTATGCATCGGAAGTTACCGCCGGCATGGGCGGCGATCCGGACGGCCTCTATCTCGTCAGCACACCGGTCGACGGCGCAACCATCGCCCGCACCTGGATCTCGCAAGGCGGACCACAGAAATTCCTGCTCAATGACGGCATGAACAGCCCTGATTTCATCGATTCCGTCGGTGCCGACTATTTGAAGGACGCCTATGGCACCTCCTCGGGCACGACGCCGACGCCATCGACCGACTATTTCAACAAGAACTACAAGGATTTTTCGAGCATCGAGCCGACCAACCCGGCCGCAGACCGCGCCTATGATGCCGGCGCGATCGTCGGTCTCGCGCTGGCAATCGCCGGCGACGACACATCCAAGTTGAAGGATGACATCTACAGGGTCGTCGATCCCAAGGGCACACCGATCTATGCCGGCAAGGAAGAATTCGCCAAGGCGCTCGGCCTGATCAAGGAAGGCAAGCCGATCCGTTACGAAGGCGTCATCGGTCCGGTCTCCTTCGATCAGTATGGCGACATCACCGGCCCCTTCCGTCTCTGGAAGATCGCCGACGGCAAGGTCACCACCGATGGCGAGTTGAAGATGGAAGACGTTTCAGCCCTGAAGGATAAGATCAAGTAGGCGACACTCTACTTTGCAAAAGGCGAGGGGCACTCATCGGCGCGCCTCGCTTGAAATCATCCTGGCGCAATCCTTTCAGCGGCTGATCTACGGTGACAGCTATCTGGCGTAGTTTATTGAGAGACCCTCCGCTGATGCCCAGCAGTGCCGCTCGCCCTACCAATCCGACCCTGTGGACGCTGACAGCCGACCCCGCCCCTGAACTTTCCCGCGGCCTGCCTTCCCGCTCAGACGTCGTCGTGATCGGCGGTGGCTTCACCGGCCTGACCGCTGCACTTCATCTTGTTCGCGCCTGCCGCTCTGTCATCGTCCTCGAAGCCGGACGATTGGGCGCCGGTGCCAGCGGCATGAATGCCGGTTTCGTCGTTCCCAATTTCGCCAAGGCCGATCCGGCGACCGTCCGTCAGAAGCTGCCGCGCGGCAAGGCAGACGCGCTGTTGTCGCTCGTCGGTGCGGGTGCCGACGAGATCTTTGCGACCATCGCGGAGGAGCAGATTTCATGCGATGCCGCGCAGACCGGTTGGCTACAGCCCGCGTATGGCGACGACATGGCTGCGATCCTGCGCCAAAGGGCGAAGGACTGGACAGAGCTTGGCCGTCCAGTCGAATTTCTCGATGCCGGCGCCATCCGGAGCGAGACCGGTATGGAGATCTATTCCGGAGGATTGATCGATCACTCCGGCGGCACCCTCCATCCGCTGAATTATCTCTATGGGCTCGCGGGCGCGGTAATGCGGCGCGGCGGCAATATCCACGAAAACAGTGTGGTCGAACACGTCGAGCGACATGGCGGCGCCTGGCGCGTCGGCCTCGGTGGCCATGAAATCGAAACGGATGTCGTCATCCTCGCCACCAACGCCTTCACAAGCGGCATAGCCGCGCGCATGGGCCGAACGGGTGTGCCGTTAAAGGTGTATCAAGTGGCAACGAAGCCGATCGATGCCGAAACCGTTGCACGGATCGCCCCAAATCGCCGGCCTGTCGGCGATACACGCTCCAACCTTTTCACTTACCGGCTCGATCGTGACAACAGGTTGATCAGTGGCGGCATGGCGATCAATCCAATCGGGGCCTTCGAGCGTGTCGGCCGCGCTGTCGTCGACCGGCTCGTATCCGAACTCCGCCTGCCGCGCCATCCCGGCATGGAGATCGTCTGGACCGGAACGGCGATCATGACGCCAGATTTCCTGCCGCGTCTCTACCGTTTCGGCGACGGCTTCTTCGGAGGAATCGGCTGCAACGGCCGCGGCATCGCCATGACGGCGCAACTCGGCCGGACACTGGCGAGACTGGCGCTGGGTGAAATCGCCGAATCCCTGCCGATCCCGCTGCAGTCCAGCCGGGCGCTGCCATTTCACCGGCTCATGCCTGTCGTTGCCTCGCTTGCCTTGACGCATGCACGCTTCGAAGATTGGCGAAATGGCCGTCGATAAAGCGCTGGTGTCGCTTTGCCTTTAATTCGGAGATTTTTCGCGTTTTGCGTCGACTGACGCCGCTTCTTGCCCTCAAGTACGAGACGACGATCAGCTTCGTTCGAAGTATTTGATGTTGAGACGCGACGTCGTTCTCATCTGACGGCCGATCTGGTTGACGGTTGCGAGCAAGCGGGCGTCCTTTTGATAACTTCGGAGCAAGGCGGCCGCGGCGAAGTCATCGATACCAGTGGTAAACAACGCCGCTTTGAGTAGCGGACGTCTCTAGACCACTGCAAGATAGGCCGGATTTCCTCGGCGATAAGTCAGATCTTCAGGCTTTCAGCCGTCCCCACGATTGCCGTGCGAGTGGCAAGAGCTCGCGAGATCGCTTTTTCACATTTTGAGAACACAGACCCAAAGCCGGTAAGTTTTCGCTCACTCGGAAAGTCTGAGCGCACCGATGAAGGTTGATGTCTATGTCGCTTATTTCGATAAGCTCAAACTTGCCTATTCTCGAAAGCTTCACAGGTCTGGTTGAGTGAGCGCCGGCGATCTGTGGCGAAAGAACCCTCAAAAAATATTTGTCCTTGTCGAGAACGGATATCCTCGTGCGTCTATAGAGGCAAGGGCGCGAAAAACCACGATGCGCGCTCGCCCGCTTCAGACAGCAGACGCGAAAACGCCGAAAGGCTGATTGGATCGCGGGACGGTCGGAATGGATCAAAGGAGCAAGTACATGGACATGAGCGAGTTGAGACCGGCGAAGGAACTGGCGGAGAAACGCGCGAGCAGATTCACGAATGAATCCCCGGATTACGCCGAGGCAAGGACGGCCCTGCTGGCGGAGGAAATCGAAGTCCGGCGACATCTCACGAGGCTTGCGGAGCAGCGCCGGCGGCTGCCTCCAGGCCCGGTGGTCCAAAAGGACTATCGCTTCAAGGACGAGAACGGCGACGAGGTCGGTCTCACAGACATGTTCGGTCATCACGATACGCTGGTGACGTACTTCTGGATGTTTGGCCCGCAGCGCGAACGGCCCTGCCCCATGTGCACGAACTTCCTTGGCGGAGCGAACGGCAACGGCGCTGACGTCAAGCAGCGGGTTGCTTTCAAGATCATCGGTCGCAGCCCGGTGGCACGGCAACGCGCCTTCGCCATCGAACGCGGCTGGCGCGACCTGGACTTCGTCCAGACCGTCGGCGACGACTACGCCCGTGACCTAGGCCTGCTGAATGACAACGGATCTGAAAACCCCGGATTCACCGTCTACCAGAAGGATGGGAAAGATGTCCGCGTCTTTTACAATGGCGAGATGCCGACCGAAGCGGCGGACCCGGGCCAGGATCCAAGGGGAGCGGTCGACATCGCGCCACTCTGGAACATTCTTGACATGACGCCTGCCGGGCGCGGTGCGGACTGGTACCCGAAGCTCGGTTACTGAACACGATCATTGCAGTCGCCGTTCTCGACACTATGAGTCAGAAGTCACGTGGGGCGACAGGCGGCACCAACTCCTCCTTTCAACCTCGGCGAGCTGCATGCCGGCCCACAACGCGAGGTCTCTGTAGGCTGGGCATGGAGATCCGGCCCGATCTTGCGTGCCTGTGGAACGACCGACTGCATGGATTATAGCGGTGCGGGGACCCGCGAACCGTCGTTACCGTTGCAACGCCTGCGAACATTCCCGCCGCCTGTCAGAGTTGCTGCCGGACCAAGCGTCAGGTTTCCAGCTCGAGTATCGCGTCGTGGCGCGTCCGCCGTTGCCGCGCCGCAAGACTTAAGGCACTCGCGAGAAACCTATCCACGATGCGGGTTCCTAACCGCGATCCTTGAACTGGGACCTTGCCGCGCTTTTACGGAAATGGCCGCTGTCGCCGACCTGGCGGCAAGATTCGCACGGCAATGCCACGACCTCCATATGGTTCAATGTCATAAACGCTTGGCTTACCTGCCTCCGGGGCTTGCATGGCTCCATTAAGTCTCACACGCTTCGACGTTTAGTAGCTGCTTCAGGATAAGCTGCCTCACGCGTCTGTCGCGCCGGGTTGCGCGCGGACCGGTGAGACCGCGACAGGCAGCAACATGGATGCGCTGCCAGTCTTGGTTCATCATCGTACAAAGGCCGCTTTTTATTTCCTGCTACGCACTGGCAGGTATTTTGCTCAGCAACTTATCTAGCGTGATCGGCAGATCACGAACCCGAATTCCGGTCGCGTTGTAAACGGCATTGGCGACGGCTGCGCCGACACCGGTAATGCCGATTTCGCCAATGCCGCGTGCGCCCATGGGCGCCTGCGGATCGGGTTCATTGGTGTAAAGGATATCGATCTTCGGAACATCCATCTGAACCGGCACATGATATTCGGCGAGCGAAGCATTCACGACACGGCCGGTGCGCTCGTCGAAATTGGTTTCCTCGGTGAGCGCCAGACCAATACCCATAACGATACCACCCTTGAACTGACTGATCGCCATCTTGGCATTGAGGATCTGGCCGGCATCGAAGGAACCGAGGAAACGCGACACGCGAATTTCGCCCGTGAGTGCGCTGACCCTGACCTCACAGAACTGCGCGCCGTAGGAGTGCATGGAGAACGCTTCCATTTCCGCCGGCGCCGGTGCGTCCGCCTGGCAGACCAGTTCGTTGCGGCCAGACCGGCTGAGAATGGACTGATAGCTTTCAAAGCGATCAGGATCGTCGCGACGACCAAGACCACCATCCCGTGGTTCAACTTCGGCAAGCGAAAGCCCGGCGAGTGGTGAGTCGTTGCCGGCGAGTTTGATCAACTCCTCGATAAAGGCTTCGGTCGCCGCGATCACAGCGCCGCCGATTGATGCCGTCTGGGTTGAACCACCGGCAATAACCCCGCGCGGCAGGCTGCTGTCGCCATATTCGAAAGTGACGTTTTCCAACGGCACGGCCAATCGGGCGGCGATATGCTGAGCCTGAGCCGTCGCCGTCCCCATGCCCATGTCATGTACAGCGGTCGAGACGGTTACGTGACCATCCGCCGTTAGCTTGATCTTGGCAGCGCCACCCGGGAAGCGATGATAGGGATAGGTCGCGGTGGCGCATCCCATGCCGATCAACCATTCGCCATCGCGTTTCTGCCGCGGCGTCCGACTGCGGTTCTTCCAGCCGAAACGTTCCGCGCCCGCCTCATAAGCCTCGATCAAGTGGCGTGACGAAAACGGCTTGCCGGTGGTCGGGTCCTTTCCCGGCTCGATACGGCGCCGCAGTTCGATCGGATCCAGATCAAGCTTTTCCGCCAGTTCGTCCAGCGCGCATTCGAGCGCGAAAGTCCCGACGGACTCACCGGGCGCGCGCATGAATGTGTTGGCGAGCATGTCCATGTCGGCGACATCCTGCGCGAGCTTGAAGGTTTTTGCCGCATAGAGATGCCGCGCCGGGAAGGTAAACTGTTCCGGGCAGGAATTGTGCAGTGTCATGGCGGCGGTGCCGGTGTGGATGAGCGCATCCAGCTTGCCATCCGCGCGCGCACCGAGCGCCACACGCTGCTCCGTCACCGTACGGCCGCCAACGATGCGGAACACGCCTTCGCGCGACAGCATGATGCGCACCGGCCTCTTGGCCAGTTTCGAGGCTGCAATGGCAAGGATCTGATGATCCCACAGACATTTTCCGCCAAAACCACCACCGACATAAGGCGAGGTCACGCGTACTTTACCCGGCTCAAGACCGAAGATATCACAGAGCTGCCCGGCAGTCAGGTCAAGCAACTGACTGGCGTCGTGCACGCGCAGTTCGTCACCGCTCCAGGCCACCGTTGCCGCATGCAGTTCGATGGCATTGTGGTTGTGGCGCGGCGTTCGATAGATGAGATCCACCTTGACCTTGGCATTGGCGAGAGCCGTTTCAGCATCGCCGATTTCCAGCACGGGTGGCTGCCCAAGCAGCGTTTCCAACTGCCTTGGCGTTTTCTTTGCCTCGTTGAATACCGTCACGGCTGGCAGACTTGCGTAGCGCGCCTTGATCAGGGAGGCGGCGTAATCTGCTTGTTCTTGCGTTTCGGCCAGAACGAGTGCTATCGGCTGACCATTCCAGTGGATTTCGTCATTCTGCATCACCGGCAGATCGCTCGCGCCAGCAGCGGTCGGCGACGACATCATCAGCGACGGCGCCTTCATGCGCGGCGCATTGTGATAGGTCATAACGAGGATGACCCCGGGCGCTGCTTCCGCAGCCGCCACGTCGAGTTCGGTGATGCGGCCGCGCGCGATGCTGCTGAAGGCAAGTGCTGCGTAACTGATGTTCTCATAGGAAAACTCGGCGGCAAAACGCGCCTTGCCCTGCACTTTCAAGGGACCATCTACACGTGAGAAGGGCTGCCCGAGAGCGCCATGTTTGCGCAGAAGCGGATCAGGCGTGACGGCCGGCTGCCAGCGGCCCGGCTTGTTGGTATCGGCTTGAGGGTTGACGCTCATGCGTTTTCTCCCTTCAATTCCTCGAGCACGGCGACAATCGTGCGTTTCGCCAGTTCGATCTTGAATGCATTTTCACGGAGAGGAACGGCATCGGCGAGCTCAGCTTCTGCCGCAGCCCGGAAGGCTTCCGTGCCGGCCACCCGCCCCTTCAGCGCAGCTTCCGCCTTCGCCGCCCGCCATGGCTTGTGTGCCACACCGCCGAGGGCGAGGCGCACATCGCGCACGATGCCGGCGTCGTCGATATCCAGAGCAGCCGCGACCGATATGAGCGCAAAGGCGTAGCTGGCGCGGTCGCGAACCTTTCGGTAGGTCGAGCGGCGCGCAAACCCGAGAGGCGGGATTTCGATCGCCGTGATCAGTTCATCCGGCTGCAGTTCCGTTTCGACCTCTGGCCGATTGCCCGGCAGGCGATGCAGATCGGTGAGCGGCATGCTGCGGGTACCCTCCGAGCCCTGCAGGTGAACCACTGTACCGAGCGCGACAAGGGCGACACACATGTCTGACGGATGGGTGGCGATACAGGAATCGGACGCACCCAGAATGGCGTGGTAGCGATTGAACCCTTCAAGCGCATCACAACCAGCCTGCGGCTGGCGTTTGTTGCAGCGTGCTGCGTTGTCATAAAAATACCGACAGCGGGTGCGCTGTAGGATATTGCCGCCGACCGTCGCGACGTTGCGTATCTGCGCACTTGCGCCCGCTAGAATGGAACGCGACAGCAGGGGGAAATCGGACCGGATGGCCGGATGCGCCGCAAGCGCCGTATTCTTGGCCGCCGCACCGATCAGCAGACTGCCATCGGCGCGCTGATCGATCTCTCCAGGCAGATGCGTGACGTCCACCAGTGTTTCCGGCTTTTCGACGGTCTCGCGCATGAGATCGACTAGATTGGTGCCACCGCCCAGATATTTTGTGGCGGGACCGGATTTCTTCAGGGTGACGGCGGAAGTGGCGTCCGACGCCTGCCGGTAGGAAAAGATGTTCATGCCCATTGCCTTTCCTCGGTGGGGGCCGCTATCTGATGCGCCAGCGTTTCGGCAATGGCCTCGACGATGCCGTTGTAAGCCCCGCATCGACAGAGGTTGCCGCTCATGCGTTCGCGGATTTCACGCTCGTCGATCGGGATAATGGCGGCGGCGAGATCACCCGTGACGATGCTCGGGATGTTGCGCTCGATTTCGCCAGCCATCCCGATAGCGGAACAGAGCTGGCCCGGTGTGCAATATCCGCATTGAAAGCCATCGTGCTCGACAAAGGCCTGCTGCAGCGGGTGAAGATTGCCGTTGGCAGCAAGCCCTTCGACGGTGGTGATGTCACGTCCCTGATACTGAACGGCCAGCGCCAGGCAGGAATTGATGCGCTCGCCATCCACAAGGACAGTGCAGGCGCGACACGCGCCCTGATCGCAGCCCTTCTTGGTTCCCGTGAAGCCCAGATAGTTGCGCATGAGGTCAAGCAGCGACGTGCGGATATCCGCCTCGACATCGATTGCTTCTCCATTGACGATAAAATGCATAAGGACATCTCCCTTGGCTAAACAGCATTGGCGATGATGAACCGCAGGGTTAGAACGAATGTCTGCGGTCAGTTGATCCCCCAGCGAGAGAATATTTTTATCGGTCCCGGCAGGTAACTCGGCGTGCAGGCCCACCGAACAGCCCAATCGGCGCCTTGATTCGGTCGTTGACCTCCTGCGAACGCCCAGGGTCCAGAAGGCGCTGCATCCGCTTTCATGGGTCCGGCCGCTGTCCAGCGCGCCCAGATAGAACGTGCGGTGCCTGCAAGGCAGCGTCCCGTCCGGAACCTCCGCCGGCGGCCCGACCCCGGTCTCCGCATCGACCGAAACGAACCCCAAAACATCGTTGCCTTTTTGGCAATCAATAGTACGCATAATTGTTCTTTATTAGAACGCTGAATTCCCCCATCATCCCTGCCATTGGTGGATAACGAGACGAAAAGTCCGATCGCCCAATCAACAGGGGAACTATCAGCATGTCTCAATTCATGATGAATCGTCGTCGTTTCCTGTCCAATGCTGCCTTGGTCGGAGGTCTTGCTGCGAGCCAGACCTTCGTCGGTATCCGTGCCGGTAAGGCCGCCGATGTTGCCGAAGTGCGCATGCAGCTCGGCTGGCTTGCGTCCAACGGACTCATCGGCGAAGTCGCAGCACAGAAGAAGGGTTTTTTCACCGAACAGGGCATCAATCTCACCATCGTTCCCGGCGGCCCGAATGTCGATGGCGTTGCGGGCGTTGCGGCGGGCCAATCGACCATCGGGCAGATTTCCTCCAGCCCGTCCGTCATGCTCGCGCGCTCGGCCGGCATGCCGGTCAAGGCGTTTCTGGCTGGATACCGTAAGCATCCCTTTACGTATTTCTCGCTGAAAAAGGCGCCGATCCGCGAGCCGAAGGACATGATCGGCAAGACGATCGCCACCCAGCCGACCGCCTTCATCCTGCTGCGCGCGCTCCTCGCCAAAAACGGCATTCCGGAAGACAAGGTGAAGATGGTCAACATGGGTTCCGACATGAACCAGCTGATGACCGGCCAGGCCGATGCCGTCACCGGCTGGGTCACGAACACCAATGCGCTGAAGGTGCTCGGCGACGAACGTGTCGACATGATGCTCTGGGATGCCGGCCTGCAGCTCTACGCCAACGTCTATTATACGACCGACGAACAGCTCGACAAACATTCCGACGTGCTGGTGCGCTTCACCAAGGCTGCCGCCAAAGGTTGGGGTTACGTCCGCGACCATCCGGAAGAAGCCGTCGGCATGCTGGTCGACGCCTACCCCAATCTCGACAAGGCCAGCGAGCTTGAAGCCGTCCACCCGGTCATCGATTTCTCCTTCGGCGATAGCACCAAGCAGACCGGCTGGGGCGCGATGAACAAGGACAATTGGGCAGCGCAGATCAAGGCTTACGCCGATCTTAAGCAGTTTGCGGGAGCAATACCGACCGTCGATGACGTCGCCACCATGGCGATCCTCGACGCGACGACCGATATCCGCAAGCAGATCGGATGAATGCCATGATGAGCGCCGCCACCATCAAGCAGCAGCCGCTACCGGTCGCCGAAACGGCAAGGCTTGCCGTTTCCATTCGCGATCTCGACATCCGCTTCGGCGACAAGGGCAACGAGTTCACCGCTCTGTCCAAGGTCTCCGTCGATATTCCCGAAGGTTCGTTCGTCACCATGCTCGGGCCGTCTGGCTGCGGCAAGTCGACCTTGCTGCGCTGCATCGCAGATCTCGTTGACATCAGCGACGGGTCGGTCTCCGTGTTCGGGCGACCACCCCGCCAGGCGCGCGAAGGCCGCGATTTTGCCTTCGTCTTCCAGGAGGCAACGCTTTTGCCATGGCGGAGCGTCATCGACAATGTCCGCCTGCCGCTCGAAGTCGGCAGGCACGACAAAAGCTCCTACGCCGATCCCATGGAACTGCTCGCCCTCGTCGGTCTCAAGGGTCGCGAAAATGCCCTGCCGCACGAATTGTCCGGCGGCATGCGCCAGCGTGTCGCCATCGCCCGTGCCCTGATAACCAAACCGCGCATCCTGCTGATGGACGAGCCCTTCGGCGCTCTTGATGAAATCACCCGAGACAAGCTCAATGAGGAACTGCTTCGCATCTGGCGCGAAACGGGCACGACCATCGTTTTCGTCACCCATTCCATTCCGGAGGCAGTCTTCCTCGGTCAGCACGTGCTGATGCTGCAGGCCCATCCCGGCCGGGTGAAGGAGTTCATGAAGGTCGACCTTCCCTATCCCCGCGCCCTTGCGATGCGCGACACGGTCGACTTCATCAAAGTGACCGCGCATCTGCGCGCGCTGCTGGAGGAATGCATATGAGCAACGCCGTGCACTCCGACATCGGCCACATCGCCAAGGCGCCGCGCAAGGTCGCCATCCTCGACGCAACCGTCGGCGTTTTCTCCTCGCACATGCCGGCGATCCTTGCGGCACTCGGCTGCATCGTGCTCTGGCAAGCGGTCATCTGGATCTTCAAGATCCCGACCTTCATGGCGCCGAGCCCGCTCGATGTTCTCTCCGCCTTTCGCGACAATGCCGCGACGCTGGCGCGAAACTTCCTGCCGACCGTGCTCGAGGCCGTTCTCGGTTTCGTCTTCGGCAATCTTGTCGCCATCCTGCTGGCGATCTGGTTCGTCCACAGCGCGACGGCCGAGAGGGCCTTCTATCCGATCGCCGTCTTCGTCAAGGCAATCCCGATCATCGCGCTTGCGCCGATCCTGGTCCTGATCTTCGGTAATGGCGTCGCTCCTAAGATCATCATTGCCGGCCTCATCTGCTTCTTCCCGACGCTGGTCAACATGGTGCAGGGCCTCCGCTCGGCCAGCCCCGCAATGCTCGACCTGATGCGGGTGCTTTCGGCCAGCAATTCGGAGATCCTCTGGAAGGTCCGCCTGCCAAGCTCGCTGCCATTCCTGTTCGCCGCACTGAAGATTGCCGCAACAAGCAGTGTCATGGGCGCGATCGTCGCGGAATGGATCGGCTCCAGCTTCGGGCTCGGCGCGCTCATCATCGAGGCGACCTACAATTTCCGCTCACCGCTGCTTTACGGGACGGTGGTCATTGCCGCGCTGCTGGCCGTGATCCTCTTCTTCATCGTCTCGGTCGCCGAGGCGAAGATGATCCGCTGGAAGCCGGCTGGCCAACACTAAAGCCTTAGAAAACATCGAGGGAACTCCAATGGAACAGGTTATTCACCAGCCTGCACGGGATATCCGTGTCGTCGATCGATCCGATGTCGTCGTGGTCGGCGGCGGCCCGGCAGGGATTGCCGCGGCCGTCTCGGCCGCACGCAACGGCGCCAGCGTCACGCTTCTCGAACGTTATCCCTATGTCGGCGGGCTTGCCGCCGGCGGCATGGTGCTCGTGCTCGACGACATGATCAACGAGCTCGAAATCACCGTGCGCGGCATCTGCATGGAGATGATCGAGCGCATGAAGCGCTGGGGACTCTGCGTGACCCCGAGCGATCGCGATCGCCTGATAGAATTCCGCGATACGCCGGAGGCCTGGCAGCGCTGGGCGCGCTGGGGACTCTTCGACTTCCACACCCAGTCGATGCCGCATCCGATCTGCTTTTCGGCCGCCTTCGATCCCGACGCCTTCAAGCGCGCCGCCTATGACATGATCAGTGAAGCGAAGATCAAGCTCAGGACCCATAGCTGGTTCTCCTCCGCGATCGTCGAGGGTGGCGCAATCAAGGGCGTGATCTGCCAGACCAAGGAAGGCATGCAGGCGATCCTCGGCGACGTCGTCATCGACACGACGGGCGATCTCGATGTCGCAGCAAGCGCGGGCGCTACCCATGTCGAATCCAACTTCATCCTGACGACGGTCTCGCGCTGGGGTGGCGTCGATACGGAAGCAGCGGAGCGTTTCGAACAGCAGGAGCCGGAAGCCTTCAAGGCGCTCGATCACGAAGCCAAGCGGCTGATCGGCGGTTGCTGGTCCTTCTGGTGGCTGAAGACGCCGCTGCCTGGCGTCGTCTGGCTGAACTGCCCGCATATGCCGACGCTGAGTGGTCTCAAGGTCGACGACCTGACCAAAGCGGAGATGGAAGGCCGCTTGCGGATCGCAAAGCTGCTCGATTTCGCGCGCGAAAAAATGCCCGGCTTCGAGAATGCCTATGTCGTCGATTTCGCGCCACAGACCGGCGTGCGCCAGACGCGGCTGTTGCAGGGAGATTATGTCGTGACGAAGGACGACGTCATGACCCGGCGGCATTTTGCCGACACGGTCTGCCGCGGCCGCGATTACTACACGCCCTACCGCGCCATGCTGCCGAAGGAGATCGACCAGCTGATCGTTGCCGGCCGGCACTATTCGGCAACACCACAGGCGCAGAAATCCAGCCGCGAGATCCCGCCCTGCATGGCAATGGGCGAAGCGGCAGGCGTCGCCGCAACGGTTGCTCTCAATGCCGGAACGACCGTTCGCAAGGCCGATATCCAGGCAATTCAGAAGCAGATGCGGGCACAGGGAGCCGATCCGGGCGATATCCCTTCAGAGAACGCGACATATTTGGAGGCTGCAGAATGACGACTTTGCCACTCGACGGAATCCGCGTGATCGATTTCACGCAGGTCATGCTCGGACCTTCCTGCACGCAGGTCCTGGCCGACTATGGCGCCGAAGTCATCAAGATCGAGAAGGTCAAGATCGGCGATCTCTCGCGCTGGTCACTCGGCTCCGATCCGGATGGGCTCAACAATCCGGTCTTCTGCTCGCTCAACCGAAACAAGAAGAGCCTAGCGTTGGATCTGAAGGATGCCAGCGCTCGCAAGACCGTGCAGGCGCTGCTTAAGATCGCTGATGTTGTCGTCAGCAACTTCCGGCCCGGTGTCATGGAACGCATGGGTTTTGGCTACGAGGATCTCAAGAAGATCAATCCGCGCCTGATCTATGCCGTCGGTACAGGCTTCGGGCTAATCGGCCCCTATCAGCATAAGGGCGGCCAGGACGTGCTGGCGCAAGCCGTCTCTGGCGTCATGCGCCGCAAGTCGGACAACAGCCACCCGACCTCGATCTATGCCACCCCGTTGGCTGATTATTCCGCCGGCATGCACCTCGTCCAGGGCATCCTGCTCGCCCTGCTGCAACGCGATAAGACCGGCGAAGGCCAACAGGTCGCCGTCAGCCTCTACAACTCCATGATCGCCATGCAGATGCAGGAGGGCACGACACATCTGATGCGGCAGAAGGACCTGAACTGGGGCGCCTTCCCGCTGACGGGTGTTTTCGAGACAACGGACAGCGCGATCGTCATGGTCGGCGCCTTCAAGCCGAACCCCTTGCGCGACATCTGCGAGGCGTTAGAGATCGAGGACCTCTCGCAATATCCGCACTACAAGGATTTCGATGCGCAGATGGCGCGGCGGCCGGAATTGCAGGCGATCTTCCGCGATAATTTCGCCAAGAACAGCACCGCGCACTGGATCGCGCGGCTGGAAGGCGTCGACATCCTCTGCGCGCCGGTGCGTTCGCTCCCCGAGGCGCTGAAGGACGAGCAGACGATCATCAACAAGATGATTCTCGAGGCAGGCGAAACTGCAGCCGGTCCGATCCGCCTGATCGGCTCGCCGATCGACATGTCGGCCGCGCCGGTCACTGTGCGAATTTCTCCACCGCAGCTCGGCCAGCACAATGACGAAATTCTAGCTTCGCTTTCCCAAGTGCGGGGAGATGCAGCATGAGCGTCTCCTTCACCGTAGGAGAACGCGTCGCCCGCGTCACGCTGGACCGGCCCGACCGGATGAACGCAGTCGATGCCGAGACGGAAGCCGAACTTGAGTCGATCTGGACGGAGATCGAGAAGCGCGACGATATCAGCTGCGTCGTTCTGACAGGCTCAGGCGAAAAGGCTTTTTGTGCAGGCGCCGACCTCAAGGGCGGCAGCGGTAGTTCCGGCGTCGATTACTGGACCATCGGCCGGGAAAACGGCTTCGGCGGCCTTGCGTTCCGTCGCTCGCTCGACGTGCCCGTCATCGCCCGCGTCAACGGCTACGCACTGGGCGGCGGCTTCGAGATGGTGCTCGGCTGCGATATCGTCATTGCGGTGGAGACGGCGCGCTTCGGCCTTCCGGAAGCCCGCGTCGGCCGCATGCCGCTCGATGGCGGTATGGTGCTCCTGCAACGCAAGATCCCGTTCAACCGCGCCATGGCCGTTATGCTGACGGGGCGGCAATTTAGCGCGAATGAGATGGCAAGCTATGGCGTCGTCAATGAAGTCGTATCGGCAGGAGAGCTGGATGCCGCCGTCGATCGCTGGGTCGCAGACATCGTCGCTTGCGCGCCGCTATCGCTCCGGGCCATCAAGCAGACGGTCAATCGTACCGCGCATTTGAGCCCGGCCGAGGCGCAGGCATTGCGGACGCCGGCACTCATCAAGGCGTTGAAGAGCGAGGACGCCATGGAAGGCGTGGCGGCTTTCCGCGAAAAGCGGCCGCCCGTTTGGCGCGGCAGGTAGGCATGGTATAGCTCCGAGATTGCCGAGGGCCATTCATGCATGCCAGCATCCTGAAATATTTCACAGAGGTCGCACGTTCCGGATCGATCCGCAAGGCATCGGAAGAGCTGCATGTCGCGACCTCCGCCGTCAGCCGCCAGATCAAGAAGTTGGAGGACGAGCTCGGCACGCCGCTGTTCGAGCGCTTCTCCGATGGGCTGCGGCTGACATCGGCCGGGGAAATCGTGCTGCGCCATGCCAAGGAGACGCTGCAGGACTTCGAGGTCATGAAGTCCAATCTCGGTGACCTTCAGGGAAAGAATACGGGCCGCGTCCACATTGCCGCCCTCGACAGTCTGCTCGTTACGTTTCTTCCTGATTTCATCAAGAGGTTTCATAGGCTGCATCCTGCGGTCGACTTTCGCGTCCGAGCCGGAGCCTACAACAATATTTTCCATTTCATGGCGGCTGGCGACATTGATATCGGCATCAGCTTTGACCTTGCGACCCCACATGACCTGAAGCTTGTGGGCTCAATCCGCACAGCTTTCATGGCCATGGTGGCTTCATCGCACCCATTGGCGCGGGCGAAATCGGTGACGTTGCCAGAATGCGCCCAATACAAGCTGCTTCTCGCGCTCGACAGTGAAGTCGTCAGTTCAGCGATAGCAGTCGAACTTGCAGGGCTCAATCGAGTAGGGCGAACGTTGGTCGCATCCAACAATCCAATCCTCCTCAAACCACTGATCATGTCGGGAGATGGCATTGGTTTTTTTACTCCGGTTGGCCTCTGGCCCGAAATCCAGACGGGCGAAATCGTTGCCATCCCGATCCGGGACTTCAAGCTCAGCACTGTCGATATCGGTATTTTCGTGCCGCGCGACCGGCATCTGACCCATGCCAGCCAGGCGGTCATTGATCTGCTCAACACCGAGCTGCGCAGGTTCGGCGAGGATTTGAGAGCCATCGTCAGCAGATGAGAAAAGCATGAAGAAGATTCGCCTGTTAAAATGTCCCGGCTATGTCCCGGCCACGCGCGTCGACAGATTGACAGACCTACCATTGCAATTCGACGCCATGGTTGCGCAACCCGGCGACCTCGTCCTCCCCTCGCCCGTTAATGCTCACGACCATGGCTACGGCATCCGCACTCTTGATTTCGGCGCGGTCGACGACGCGCTTGAGGTGTGGATACCGGGCTTGAGGCTGCGGCCGCGCACCGATCCCTATCTCGAGGCGCTTGTCGCATTCGGTCGGCTGGCCAAAACCGGAGTCGGCGCGACGATGCACTGCCATAACTCTCTCAACATCGATCGTCTGGTCGATGAGGCGAGCGCTGTCATGCGGGCCGCAGGCGATGTCGGCATTCGGCTTGGCCTCTCCTGCCCACTACTCGATCACGATGCCTGGGCCTATGATGGCGGGCCGCGGCGATTGCGCCCGTTTCTCTCCGAAGGCGATTGGGAGGCGCTCGCCGGCACGATTCCGAACTATGCGCCCATTCACGCACAGCTTGATGCCGTCGAGACTATCGCCGCCGCCAATACCAATCTGCTCGTCGATGTGCAGTATGGTCCGATCGGGCCACAATGGTGTTCGAACGCACTTCTGGAAGCGATTGCCGAAGCTTCCTCGCGCCATGATCGACGTATCCACATGCATCTGCTTGAGAGCCGGCGCCAACGCGCTTGGCTCGACCGCCGCTTTCCCGAAGGTGTCGTTACCTACCTCGACAAGATTGGCTTCCTCTCACCAAGGCTTGCCGTTGCTCATGGCGTTCAGTTGCGCCCCGATGAGCTGGAGCTGCTTGCCGATCGCGGCGTACAGGTCGTCAGCAATCCCACGGCCAATCTGCGGCTGCGCTCGGGCGTCGCGCCCATCGCATCGATGATCGGGCGCGGTGGCCCAGCCTTTGCAATCGGCCTTGATGGTACCGGATTGGACGACGATCAGGATCTCTGGCGCGAGATGCGGCTTCTCTATCTCTTGCACGGCGGGCGAGGCCTGACCCAACAGTTCACGGCGCAAATGCTCTTCGATGCGGCAATCAAGGTCGGCCGGCAGGTCATCAATGCGTCAGATGTGCAGGATTTCACCATCGTCGATTACCAGGCGCTGATTGCCGATGCACTGTTCGACGATGTTGATGAAGCGGAAGTCCTGCTGACCCGTATGAGTGCCAGATTTGCCAAAAAGCTGTTCGTTGCAGGTCGAGAGGTCATGCGCGACGGGAAACTAACGGGCATCGACTTCGATGCCGCGCTGTCGGAGCTGCTCGCCCAGGCGAAAGCCGATTTGCCGAGGCTTGAAAGGCAACGCCCTCTCGTCAGTGCCTTGTCTGCGGCCACCCGAACTTATTATGCGACTTGGCCCGGCATCGACTGAAGTCGGGTAAAAGCAGATCATGCTTTAACCAGTGCGCCAATCCGCAATGCATTGAGACCTTCGAGCCTCTTTGCGTCGGTGATCGGCAATTGTGGAAGCAGGACACGATTCCAGATCGCATTTCCGGTGCGTTTGCCGACGAGATATTTGACTGCCGGAATGAGGGGATTGGTGGCGATCGTCTGCCGGAAGCTGCGGACATGATCGAGGATGCCGGCATTGGCCTGGTCGTGCCACAGACGTTGCGACGAACGCGGGTCTATATTCACCGTTGCGGAGATACAGCCGGCATACCCATCGCGGCCGGCATCGGCAAGCGCCGTTTCGCTGCTCGGAAAGACACGAAAACCAGGAATCTTGGCGAGTTCCCGCGCATAGGCGAGGTTACCGGAGCTATCCTTCGCTCCATGAATTCGCTCGGGAAACGCTCGCGATAGCCGAGATGATAGAGCCGGCGAGAACTCGATGCCCGTCAATTGCGGGAAGTTATAGAGGTAAATCGGGACCGGCGTTTTAGCGGTCATTCTCACCAATTCGGCAAACCACGCAAAAAGACCATCCTCCTCGAGAGGTTTGTAATAATAAGGCGGCAGCACGAGCGCGGCCGCAAAGCCGAGATCGAAAGCCTTACGCGTCAGGGCAACCGTCGTTTCAAGGTCCGGCGTGCCCGTGCCGATCATAAGCCTGCTGCCATCCAATTCCCGCGCCGCCATTGTCATCAAGGCGCTGCGTTTGGTAGCACAAAGCGAGTTTGCTTCGCCGGTCGTCCCAAGAACATTTAGAAAGTCACAGCCATTGCTTAGGCACCAGCCCGCATGCTCGAGGAAGGCATCGCCGTCAATCTCGCCATGAACATTGATTGGTGTCGGCACGGCGGCGATCACGCCGGCAATCCGGGTTTGCATCACGAGAAAGCTCCTGCCATTATCAAGATATTCGGGCTTCGGACGGGCGCTGATAGGCCGTGACGAAGGGGTGATCCAGGCTCGTAGTACGGCTCTTGTCCCAGCCACCGGGCGCGCCCCAGCCGGTGACGCCGTCAGCGAAAAAGTCGCGGTTGACGTCGCGCAGAAACAGCCTCTCGGCCGGCATTTCTTCATCCCACAGGATAGCGTCAACCGGACACACGGAAAGACAGAGCCCGCAATTGATGCACTCTTCCGGCTGGATATAGAACATCCGGCCGCCCTCATAGATGCAATCGACTGGACAGGCGACGGTGCAAGCGCCATCCTTTGTATCGATACAAGGCTCGGTAATCACATAAGCCATGACGTTCGCCTTTCAACGCTCTCAGGGCGCTTCGCGCAAACTATGGCAAACAAGCGTGTTCTGAAGAAGCGCCGATTTTCGGCTCTTTCCTTGCCGAAACGGCAATGCTTCGCCCGAGCGAGTGGGTTAGAAAGACAGACGGTGCGGGTCTACATTGGCGCATCGGCGCCGGTCGGCATTGCCGTCGGCACTGCCACTGCGGCCCGCTCGCGTAAATCCGGTTTGCTTAGCCACCGCTCGCCTGCGGCTCGAAAACGGGTCCAGATATAGCTGCGCCGCATAGGCAATCACCGAAAATTAAGGGTGACTGCGTCGGGTCCGGTGGGAATAGAGAGAGAGAGAGAGAGAGAGAAGATTCCGTTGAAATCTGAAGCTGTTACGCCAGCATATCCCACGGATTCACGAGGTTCACTCCCATGCCCTCGAAATCTTTGACGTTTCGTGTCACCAGTGTCATGCGCTTGGTGAAGGCTGCTGCTGCGATGTAAGCGTCATTGATCGGCCTGGGATTGGGTACATGCCATTTCGCCGCCTGAACAGCCGCCGCCTCGTCCAGGGGCAGGATGCGGCCGGAAAACGTCCCGAGGACGGTGTTTTCCAGCCAGTTGCGCAGTACTTTCCCGGCGACGGCGTCATTGTGCTCCACCAGCCGCACGCCAATCTCCAGCTCATGCAGAACCACGGACGAAATGAAGGTTTCGGCCGGATCGACGGTTTCGTTCCAGACGGCAACATTGGGATCCGCCTTGCCACTCGCGACCTTGCGGAGTTCAGACACGACATTGGTATCAAGTAATAGCATCAGGACAGGTCAACCGGCATGGCATGTTCAGTGCGCTGCGGGAGCGGCAAGTCAACGTCTTCTGCTCCCGGCGCGGCCAGCATATCACCGAGCGTCCGCATTTTACCGGTAAGCCGCTTGTACTCATCAAATGACAAGAGGACATGCGCCGGCCGTCCCCTGTCAGTGATGATGACAGGGCCGTCCTTTGCGGCGCGCTTTGCGCGACCTAGATCGTGATTGAGTTCACGGCCTGAAAGCGTGGTGACGGTCATGGCAAACTCCAACGTTCGTAGCCCGACATTTGTGGTTACGTAACCACATTTAATTCACCGAAGTTGGAATTGCAAGAAGGAGTCACGGCCGCCGATCGTGCCGAGGTGAAACGAGCGAGGCGCGATCCGGAAATGATGGAGAGTAACAGCGAAATCAGCGCGAGCGCGCTAACCGAGGCCGGGATTTCGGGAATTCTCGGCGCGCAAGGAGCGGAACAATGGCAGCCGCAGGAGCTTCAACATAGTGGCCCGAAGGGGAAGCGGGATAACTGCCCTCGCTCTTTGCGCTCCGTATTTCATGGGCGGGCGGGGCGTTCCGACGGGTTAGGCGCCGGGGCACCCCTCGCCCCTGTTCCGTGCCGCTTGGATAGCGGCCCGGGACAGGCAAGCGGCAGGATCGATATCCATCTGGCGAAGGCCTGACGTAGCCTCCGCCTCACAAGGGTACAAGTAGAAAAGCCTGAACTGATCAGTCCTTTCAGCATCAAATGACGGTAGCTTTGGTTCTGTCGGTTGCGCACGATCACGTCCGGACGCTGCGGGCGTAGCCGCAGCGCAGCGCCTTTCCCTTTTTGTTCGGCTCTCCGGAGCTTCGCGTTCCAGCTGCCCATGACATGGCCCGGAGTGTGCCACTCCTCGTGAAATCTCATAGCAAGGCTGTCACCGACCAGAAGGGTCGCGGGGATATGAGGAAGTGAAATTCAGATATACCCCATGTGAGCGCCGCGGCGATCGATGTCCACGGCGGTTACATGAAGGGAACGCTGGTAGTTGAAACCGGCGTCCCGTAGGGCGTCGGCCAGCGCCACGATCATTGCGCCGCTGCTAACGGCGGGCTCGTGTGCGATCATGAAGCCGCGTCTTACAATGGTCCCGCCAATCTCCTCCTTGCTGCCCACAAGCGTCAGCGCCATTACTCGGCAAGTGGCGTAGGGCGTGAAGAACTGTCCGCGCGCCTTGTTGTGCGGTTCGAGCCCATGGAATGCCGCCCCAAGGATATTCCTGAAGCCCGGAGTGCCCGCCTTGAGCGGATTCGAACCAGTAATTCCGAATAGCAAGAATGTGGACGCCCGACATCGCAGGCGATGAAGGACTGCCGGTGGCATCGGGTCAAGATCCGATATTTGTGCTTTGTTGCAATTCGGCGAGCAGAACTCGCCTGCCCGGTTATTACTCCGATATGAAATGGGTCAGCTTCGAAACGCTCCCTGAAACATAATGGGCATCGGGAACTCGCCCCTAGAGTTGAAATGCCTGGCGAAGCGTTATTCTTTGCCCGCCGTCCTGTTCAAAATTTTCGGGATCTAGCCATTTGAGATACCCCTCGCGCAACGTTTCCCATTCAGAGTCGATGATTGAAAACCAAGCTGTGTCGCGATTCTCACCTTTGACGATCATGTTCTGTCGAAATATGCCTTCAAATTTGTATCCAAATCGTTCGGCGGCCTTCCGAGACGGAGCATTTCGCGAATTGCAGCGCCACTGATAACGACGGTATCCCAGCTGAAAGACATAGTCCGCAAACAGAAAGAAAGCTTCTGTAGCGAGGCGCGTGCCGGCCATTCCTGGGCCCCATAAAATATGCCCGATCTCCGCACAACCGTGCGCGGTGCTAATATCCATCAAAGCTTGCCGCCCCACCACCCGGCCGGTAGCCTTATCAAGGACGACGAAAAAGAGTGGGTCGATAGATGCCGCCTTTTCTGCTAACCACCCCTGAAAGGCGTTCCTATCTTCCGGCACTTTGTCTGGAAGCCAGCGATGCAGCCGTTCAGCATCAGGCCCACAGACGGCCTCGAACAAATGGTCACCATGTTTGTCGGCATTCAGCGGCTCGAGACGCACATAGCGCCCATCCATAGCTACTCTTTCCGGAGCAGGCACACCATGCCAGTTTGTTAGGTCAGTCATTGTTTGAACCTCCAAACGCGGACCGGCTCTATCCACAAGCATTACGGCCGCATACTTTCGTTTTCTTCTTAAGATTGCGAGTAGCATGCCGGCACTTGCTCTTGAACCGCATCCTCGAAGCGCCAGACACTGAAACGATCAGATCGGCTTGAGGAATTTGCATAGGCCGGACGGCTTGAATTGACCAATCACTCTCGGTAGCCCGGCTCCTGCCTGTCAAGAACTCGGCGAATGCTTTCGAGATGCATGCGCGCGCTTTCCGGATCGCCTTCCCGCATCTGGTGGGCGGTGGCCGTGGCTATGTCGGCGGATACAGCGAGCAGGCGGCGGCCGGTGCTCATGGCTTTTAGTTGTACCTCTGCCGCACGCTCCAGGTAGTAGAGGTCGTCCCATGCCTCGGCAATGTTCGGGGCGCAGACCATGACGCCGTGGTTCTTCATGAACAGGATGTCGTTATCGCCGAGCGTTGCAGCAATCCTGTCACCTTCGCGCTCGTCCAGTGCGAGACCATTGTAGTGCTCGTCGACACCGGTGCGGCCATAGAATTTCAGAGCCGTCTGACCGGCCCACACCAGCGGTTCGCCCTCGACCATGCTGAGCGCCGTGGCGTTCGGCATATGGGTATGGAAGGCGGCGCCGACGCGGGGCAGCATCTTGTGCAGGCGTGCGTGAATGAAGAAGGCGGTTGCCTCCGGCACGCCGTCACCGGCAACGACATTTCCTTCAAAATCACAGATCAGCAGCGATGAGGCCGTGGCTTCCTGAAAAGCCCAGCCCAGTCGGTTGACCAGGAAGAGGTCCGGATGCCCGGGCACAACGGCCGAGAAATGGTTGCAGATACCCTCTTCGAGCCCTAGCCTGGCCGCTGTGCGCAGACAGGCCGCGAGATCTCGCCGCGCATTCCAGATCTCCTCGGTGTCGAGCGAAGCGTTTCGCAGGATGGCCGGCCTTGCGCCGGCAATGTTCAATTCATGGGCCATCTGTGTTTTTCTCCGCATTACATCCAGCCGGCGGCCTTCAGCACGCCGGGCACATGATCGAGTGCGGCAACCACCGCGCCCGGTCGATAATCGTCGAGCGGCTTGCGGCCGGTTCCACGATCCACCCAGATCGTACGAAATCCGAGTTCGCGTGCCGCCGCAAGGTCGAGATGCGGGCTGGCGCAGACATGCACCAGATCATCGATCCCGGTCCCAAGACCGTCCCAGGCATGATGGAAGATCTGCGACGACGGTTTGTAGGCGCCGGCCTGTTCAGCCGTAATAACTCGATCGATGTGGCCACCCAGCTGGGCGACATTGCCGGCAATGATGCCATCGTCGGTATTCGAGATGATCGCGAGGCGAAAGCCGGCACCCTTCAACCGACCAAGCGTCTCGACCACTTCTGGAAACGGTGGCATCCGGCTGATCGAACTGGTTAGGATATCGGCGTCGCCAGGATCGAAGCGCAGGGCGAACTCAGCCATTGCCCGCTCGAGCGCCTTCGCACTCACCGTCTTGAACGACCGGTGCGGCCGCTTCTCCTCCAGCTGGTGCTCGTGGCGATCATAGACGCCGATGAAGGCAACCGGATCGATCGTGCCGCCCTTTCTAGACAGGATTTTATCAACGGCGGCCAGCAGCCCTTCATCCCATTGAATGAGAGTGCCATAGCAGTCGAAGGTCAGCCAGTTAGGGCGTTTTCCGTTAAAGGTCATGTCAGGGTATCTCCTTTACCACTTGATTTTGACAAGGATCACCTTCATTGAGAAATTAAATGTTCTAATGTCATAAAGTTGGTATTCGAATGAGCGATATCGTCGATCTTGACCTGTTACGGACCTTTATGGCTGTGGTTGATTGCGGCAGCTTCACCCGGGCCGGCGCACGCGTGCATCTGACACAATCGACCGTCAGCCAGCAGATCAAGAAACTGGAGGCGAATGTCGGCCATGTGCTGCTCGTACGCAACAAATCGACCGGCAGTGTACAGACCACCGAGCAAGGCGAGCTTCTACTCGGCTACGCACGCCGGTTGCTGGCCACGGCAGCCGAGGCGATGGACATCATGCGCAAGCCCATGGCACCGAAGACAGTGCGCCTCGGTGTCCCCGAAGATTTCGCCGGTCGACGGCTTATCGATCTGCTCTCCAGTTTCTCCGTTGCGTCGCCGCAGATCCGGCTCGACACGACGAGTGGCTGGAGCGTCGAGTTGCGCAGACTGCTCGATGCAGGCGAGATCGATCTAGCATTGATCAAGCGAGAGGCCGGCGACGGCGCCTGCCTGGCGAGCTGGAAAGAGGAGCTGGTCTGGGTTGGTGGCGGCAGCTGCAAGGTTGATCCCGATCCGGTGTCGCTTGCGGTCTTTCCGGTCGGCTGCATCTACCGCGAGCGCGCGATCCGCGCGATCGAAGCGCAGGGTCGCCGCTGGCGGATCGCTTACACAAGCCAGGGCCTGATGGGCGTTCAGGCGGCCGTCGCCTCCGGGCTGGGGGTCAGCCTGCTTCCGTCAAATGCGTTGCTACCGGAACACCGCAAGCTGTCGCCGGCGGATGGCTTCCGAGCTGAGCGTGGATCCGAAATGGCCCTGGTTAAGGGTCGCATGCGGCTTTCGAGGGAAGCCAAGCTCCTTGCAGAGTTTCTTTCCGAGCGACTTACCCCGGCGGCCGCAGAATTGGCATGAGGCGGACAGATTAAGCGGAGCTTCTTTGCTGTCCTTGGGCCAACGGATCTCGACATAGGCCGGGGCTGTCGTACCACTCCGGCCCCTCTTCCGCGCCTCGCGACGATCGTCCGAGGCGCGGACACGGGATGACCGGAGCTTGCCCCGGAAGTGGCAGGGCTGCTTGCAGCGTCGCTCGGGTTGTCCCGGATGTTCACGACGACCTCGAGCAGTTGGAGGCGGGCCTGACGCTCTACGACGCTTTCTATCGCTGGTGTCGCGACGCCGCCAGGGAAACCCACAACTGGCCGAACGCCGAGGCGGGCCAGCGATATGGCAACCGTGGAAAAGGAAGAAACCGCCGCGCGCGAAGCGGTCGAACACGGTCTGCCGTTCTCGGAGGCCTTGAAGGTCTGGGCGCGGATGGCCGCGCTGAGCTTCGGCGGACCTGCCGGCCAGATCACGGTCATGCATAGGATCATCGTCGAGGAGAAGCGTTGGATCGGCGAGGAACGCTTCCTCCATGTCCTGTTCTTCGGCCTGAAGTCTGCCGTTCTTGCCATCGTTCTCGGGGCGGTTCTCCGCATTGGCAGCCTGGCACCGCGGCAGATATGGCCGCTGGCACGGCGCGGCACACGTCTCCTCTCCGGGTTTCGCGCCATCCATAGAGGGGCGATGCTCTTCTTCTGAGGAGACGCGTCTACACAAGGGTTCCTCCTCCATCCGCAACCACTGATTGTCCAGTCGTATAGTCGCTCCGCAGAAACGAGAGGTAGGCTTCCGCTACGTCGGCAGGTCTTCCTACGCGGCCGACGGGGAGCTTCGCCGCAGTCTCGCGGAATATGTGCTCGCGCGCTTCCGAGGGGATGCCAGACCAAAGATCCGTGACGACCATGCCCGGGAGCACCGCGTTAACCCGGATCGGCGCTAGCTCGATCGCCAGTGCACGCGTCAGGGACTCGATCGCTCCGCAGATGCTCGCCGCGAAGGCAAACCCTGCGGGTGGGCGCCTGGCCGATGTTCCGCTTGTTAGAACAATTGATCCGCCGCTTCGGATGTACGGCCGGGCCGCCTGGATAGCGGCAACCGCGCCCCAATAGCGCAATTCGAAGAAACCGCGCGCGATCGTGAGATCGGTGTCGGCGACACGCGGACCAAACGGAAGCGGCTCCCCTGCCGTATAGACCAGATGATCGAATGAGCCAATTTCCTCAAAGAGCGCCCTTACGGCGTCGGTGGATCTGAGATCGACAGCTCTGCCCGTGGCCGTGCCTTGGGGTAGCCTGGCCACGGCGCCGGTGACACCCTTCTCCTGGCTGGAGACGATGACGACGCTGGCCCCTTCTCGCACGGCCTGCTCGGCCACGGCAAAGCCGATGCCTCGGGATCCACCGAGAACGACGACACGCTTTTCCTGCAACATCGATAAACTCCTTGATGAGATGCGCAGCAGGCCGATCTGAGCCTGCCGGTCGCCAAACACTTGATTGTCGGCCAATGATAGATCGCGCCTCTGCACGGTCGATAGCTGACAAGCCGGAAGAGTTTATCTATCGTCCAAATATGGACCCGCTTCTCGATCTCATCAACTTGCTTCGACCGCGCGCCACTCTCTGGGGAGGCATTGATGGCGTTGGGCGGTGGGGAGTTTCTTTCCGACCGAGAAACGACCTGCTGTTCTGCTGGCTCGAGCAAGGAGAATGTCTCTTGACGCAGCCGTCCCCCCTGCCGCCGATCCGGCTGGCCCCAAGCGATTTCCTTCTCATCCGCGCGACGGTTCCGTTCGCTCTCACCACGGACGCGGCCATCGAGCCGACGGACAGCGAGACGGTAACCGCGGCCACGAACGATCCGAGGATTAGAATAGGTTCAGGTGGCGGCCCGATCAGCACTTTGCACGCCGGCAAGTTTGTCTTTGACTCCGCCAACGAGGAGCTACTCGTCGAGTTGCTGCCATCGCTGGTCCACATCCCGGCAGGTCAGACATCATCGTCGCGCGTTCGCGCTCTGTTGACCATGAACGAGGACGAGTCCCGCTGTCCGAGACCGGGAGGAGATTACGTCGTGGGGCGATTGATGGAACTGGTTCTTGTGGAAATCCTGCGGTCCGGCGCTACCGGGGAGATCAGCCAGCAGCGCCGAGGGCTCGTGGCCGGTCTCCGCGATCCTGTGACGGCGCGCTCTCTCTCGGCCATGCATGCCGACATAGCACACGACTGGACGGTTTCCGCCTTGGCTCGTCTCTGTGGCGTATCACGATCCAAGTTCGCGACGCGATTTCGCAAAACAGTGGGGCTGGCGCCTATAGAATACCTTCAGCGTTGGCGCATCGCGCGCGCAAAGGATGAGCTGCGCCTTGGAATGAAGAGCGTTGGTGAGATTGCTCTAGCTGTGGGATTCCAATCTTCAAGCGCCTTCAGCACAGCCTTCACGCGAATTGTCGGATCTTCGCCGAGGCATTTTGCGAGCTCTTTGCGGGCCTAACGCAAACCGGCGCGGCTCGGTGAAGCGCGCTTGAGCGCCGTCGCCGCGGAGGGTGCCGTCAGACGATGGCTCCGCCGGCAGGACGCAGACCAGCATCGGGCGGCGCGGCCGGCCGAGATCGTCACGGCCAATGCCACGCAATCCGCCTTTGATGGCGTTTTCCTGCACCACGTTCCAGACCGTCCACAGATCGTCGGCGCGGTCGTCACGATCGCGGGGGAACCAGCAACTGTTCGGCCTTGGTGTCGTCGTTTCGCCTTCGCAAGGTTGACTAGTCCTGTGGAGCAACAAGGGTCGCTCCGCTTCGCCAAGAATGCGATAGGTGCTCTCGATGACCTTGTGCTGCACGTCACCGGAATGGCGTACCTTGATGGCATTGATGGTGCTGGTCTGAGGTCGGTGCTTCCGCCACGAAGGCAGGCTTCGTCACCCAGGCGCCTCTGGGAGAGGTTCGCGCGCATGAGGGAGATCGTGGACCACGCAGTGAGCATGTGGAGTTGAGCCAACTTCAGGGCCGATCGATCAGGCTTGAGCGAAGCAGAAACGACCGAAAGCCGAAGCAGCCACCGTTCGCGACTTTAGAGACCTCCTATAGGCTGGCACCTACCCCCGTAACGGCTAAGTGCGCCTATCCCGGATTGCCCAGCATTCCGCGTTGGATGCCTATCAAACAGGCACTCACTTCGAGTCTCCATCGGCCACGACGGGATGATCCCCTGAATTTCCAATGCGTTAGCTCATGGCACGCCAATTGCTTGGCATAGTGAGTTCAAAAAGGGATCTCAGGTGGGACCGTTTCTGCCGTTCTTGTGCATTGCCATCGGCTTCAGCTGGGCGGATTGCTCGTCGATCTTCGTCTCGGGGCCGGAGAAGTCGCGCATCCGCCTCGCGCTCGTGACGGTTTCGACCAGCATATTCCTCTGCGCGATCGGCTTGTCATTCGCCGATCACAGCCTCCTCGCCGGCACAGTACTGGTCGCTTGCGGCATGACGATTGCCCTCGCGCTCGGCAGAAATCTGTCCTCGTTCTGGTCCTTGTTAATATCTGTTGGAGGCTTCGCGATCTATCTGCATGGCGTCATCGATTGAAGGTGGCAATGCTTCATTCCGAACTGACAATTTTGGTCATCGACGAAAACGTCATCCGCGCCTCGATCATAGAGGAAGGGCTGCGCGAGGCCGGGCATGGCAAGGTCACCGTCATTCACGAAGTCAATGGTGTTGCCCGCATCATCGAGGCACTCAAGCCCGATGTGATCGTCATCGATATCGAGAATCCAAATCGCGACATGATGGAGCACCTATTTCAGTTGACCCGCACCGTCGGCCGGCCAATCGCGATGTTCGTCGACAGATCCGATACAGCGCAGATTGAGGCAGCCATGGACGCAGGTGTTTCGGCCTATGTCGTTGACGGATTGAAGAAGGAGCGTGTCAAATCCATCCTCGACATGGCGGTCAGCCGCTTCAACGCTTTCTCCCGCCTTCAAAGAGAGCTTGCCGAAGCAAAATCCGCTCTGGAGGAGCGCAAGATCGTCGAGCGCGCAAAGGGCATTCTGATGAAGATGCGCGGCCTGTCGGAGGAGGATGCCTTTGCACTCCTGCGTCAGACAGCCATGAACGAGAAGAAGAAGATCTCCGAAATCGCCCAGAGTGTGGTGACGGCCGCCGGGTTGCTGATGTGATCGCGACACGGGGAGAAAGCCCGAGGTAAGAAAAGATGACAATAATCGAACGCTCCAGTAGCAAGCTTGTCGCCCCCAAACGGGTCAGCGGCAGGGAGCAGAAGGTCCTGCGCGCCGGCTTTATTCCACTCGTCGATGCTTCGGTCCTGATCGCTGCGGCCGAATTCGGTTTTGCCGCCAGGGAGGGACTTGCACTCGAACTGGTCAAGGATGTCTCATGGGCCAATGTCCGCGACCGATTGGCCTTCCGCCAATTCGACATCGCACATATGCTGTCGCCGATGCCGGTGGCTTCGATGCTTGGCCTTGGCTCCAATCCTTCGTCGACGATCACCCCCTTCTCACTCGGCCTGGGTGGCAGCGCGATCACTCTTTCCGTCACGCTGTTCGATCGCATGCGCGATCATGCAGGGATTGCTGAACAGGCGAGCGCACTCGAAAACGCCAGGGCGTTGGCGGTCGTGCTTTCGCATGGGAAGAACCGTGGCGAGGCACCTCCGACGTTCGGAATGACCTATCCGTTCTCGTCTCATAATTACGAGTTCCGATATTGGCTGGCCGCCGGTGGTATCGACCCTGACCGGGACGTGAAGCTTGTCGTCGTTCCACCGCCTCTGACATCCGACGCACTTGCAGCCGGCGCCATCGACGGCTTCTGCGTCGGCGCTCCCTGGAACATGGTTGCGTCCGAGCGCGGCGTCGGGCGCATTGTCGCCGCCAAGCAGGACATATGGCCCTCCGCTCCGGAGAAAGTGATCGGAATGCGCCCGGAATGGGCCGAGAGTCATCCCGAAACGGTTTCACGCCTGATCGTTGCGCTTGATGCTGCCGCCCGCTGGTGCGACCGGTCGGAAAATCACGATGCGCTCGCCGAGGCGCTTGCCGATCCCCGCTACATCGCGGCGCCCGCCGCCATCATCCGCCGCGTGCTATCAGGCGAATTCAATCTGGATGCCAAGGGCAATCGGCGCTTGATCGACCGATATTTTTCCTTTCATGGTAACTTTGCCAATTATCCGCGCCCGAGCCAGGCTCTATGGATATTCAGCCAGATGATCCGCTGGGGCCAGGTTGCTCTATCCAAACAGAACATGAAAATCGCCGCCTCGGCCTATCGCCCGGATCTTTACAGGCTCGCACTCGGCGCCGGAGCGGGGCCGGACGAGGCCGATATCCGCATTGAGGGCGATAAGGAGGGCGATCGCTTCATGGACGGACATGTCTTCGATCCCGACGAAATGGCCGATTATGTCGGAGGATTTGCCGTGAAGGCAGCAAGCGCAGCACAGCTCTCGACGGACGACATTTAAGACGCGACAGCGTTCGCTGCATGCACAGAATTGGCGCAAGGCCTTCGATCGCAGAGCAGCAACCGCCTAAAACGTCAGCAATTGCCGCATCCACGCACAAAACCGGCAAACCTGGCCAAGTTCGAAATAACTCAGTATTTTCATAGAGCTACGCATACCCTTAGAAAATGGCACGCGGATTGCTTAGTTAAGGCTGCCTCGATCAACGGCGATCCAGGCACGCAATGCGCTGATTACGCGCTCGCAAAGACATTGACGTCGCACGGTTCATGCCCCGGGACTCCCATTCCATCCCCGGCCGCATCGATCGAGCGGCGTTTTTTTATGTCCGAAATTCTTCCGTCGTGAGCCAACAAGGGGAAACTGCACGTGAAAGAGATCCTGACCAATGGTGTTACACGCCGAAACCTTTTGAAGACGTCTGCCGCCGCGGCTCTGATCGGTGCGGTCAAAGCCACCTTCCCTTCCGGCGCCTTTGCGGCCACGGGCGGAGCTGAAGTGACGGGCGTCAAGCTCGGCTACATTGCCCTCACCGACGCAGCGCCGTTGGTTATCGCCAAGGAAAAGGGCTTCTTCGAAAAACACGGCCTGCCCGATGTCGATGTCGCCAAGCAGGCGTCCTGGGGTGCGACGCGCGACAACCTCGTGCTTGGTGGGGCGGCAAACGGCATCGACGGCGCCCATATTCTCTCGCCGCTCCCCTACCTGATGCACACAGGCAAGGTAACGCAGAACAACCAGCCTGTGCCGATGGCGATCCTTGCACGCCTCAACTACGACAGCCAGGGCATTTCGGTTGCCAAGGAATATGCGGCAACGGGCGTCCAGCTTGATGCCTCCAAACTGAAGGCCGCCTTTGACGCGAAAAGAGCCGCGGGCAAGGAAATCAAGGCGGCCATGACCTTCCCCGGTGGCACGCATGATCTGTGGATGCGCTATTGGCTGGCCGCCGGCGGCATCGATCCCGACAAGGATGTCTCGGCCATCGTCGTCCCGCCGCCGCAGATGGTGGCGAACATGAAGGTCGGCAACATGGACGTCTTCTGTGTCGGCGAACCGTGGAACGAACAGCTCGTCAACCAGGGTATAGGCTTTACCGCCTGTACGACTGGCGAGATCTGGAAGGGCCACCCGGAGAAAGCTCTCGGCATGCGCGCCGACTGGATCGAAAAGAACCCGAAGGCGGCCAAAGCCCTGCTGATGGCCGTGATGGAAGCCCAGCAATGGTGCGACGGCATGGACAACAAGGAGGAGATGGCGGCCGTTCTCGGCAAACGGCAATGGTTTAACGTGCCGCCGAAGGACGTGCTTGGCCGTTTGAAGGGCGACATCAACTACGGCAACGGCCGCCTTGCCAAGGGCACAGATCTCTACATGAAGTTCTGGAAGGGTGGCGTGTCCTATCCATTCCAGAGCCACGATGCCTGGTTCATCACTGAAAATATCCGTTGGGGCAAGTTCGCGCCCAATACCGACATCAAGGCGCTAGTCGGGCAGGTAAACCGGCAGGATATCTGGCGAGATGCTGCCAAGGATCTCGGCGTTGCCGCCTCGGATGTTCCAGCATCGACCTCCCGCGGCAAGGAAATCTTCTTCGACGGCAAAGTCTTCGATCCGGAGAACCCCTCTGCCTATCTCGAAAGCCTCTTGATCAAGGTGGCATCATAATGTCGGCTCTCGCACGCAAACACACACCCGGACCGACGGCGCCTGAAGCGCTCAAGGGCCAAGTCGTTACCCTCTCAACTCGCCCCGCCCGCGGCATCGACATACGTCAAATCGGGCTTGCCATCCTGCGCAACACCCTGCCGCCTCTTGTGGTTCTGGTGCTTCTGCTCGGCACCTGGCAGCTGCTTTGCGAGCAGCCGGGTGCAAGCCTGCCGCCGCCATCGCAGGTCTGGCAGGAGAGTTATGACCTCATCATCAATCCGTTTTTTTATAATGGGCCGCAGGATATCGGGCTTGCCTGGCGCGTGCTCGTCTCCTTGCAACGCGTCGCCTATGGCTTCGGCCTTGCCGCTGTCGCCGGCGTATTGACGGGCGCGCTGATCGGACAATCGGTCTGGGCGATGCGCGGCCTTGATCCGATCTTCCAGGTGTTGCGCACCGTGCCGCCGCTTGCGTGGCTGCCACTCTCTCTCGCCGCCTTCCAGAATTCCAATCCCTCGGCGATCTTCGTGATCTTCATCACCTCCATCTGGCCCGTCATCATCAACACCGCGACCGGCGTTCGCAACATTCCGCAGGATTATCGCAACGTCGCCAAGGTCCTGCGTCTCAACCAGATCGAATTCTTCTTCCGCATCATGGTGCCGGCGGCCGCTCCCTACATCTTCACGGGTCTCCGCATCGGTGCCGGGCTTTCCTGGCTTGCGATCGTTGCTGCTGAAATGCTGACCGGCGGCGTCGGCATCGGCTTCTTCATCTGGGACGCGTGGAACTCGTCGCGCCTGCCCGACATCATCGTGGCGCTGGCCTATATCGGCATCACCGGCTTTGTCCTCGACCGTCTAGTCGCCGGCCTTGGCGCCGTCGTGACCCGCGGCACGACTGGCAATTGAGGAGAACAGGATGAACGCCTATCTGAAGCTCGATCATATCGACAAGTATTTCGATCGCGGCGGCCAGCGCGCCGAGGTGCTGAAGGGCATCGAACTCGTGATCGACAAGGGGGAGTTCGTGTCGATCATCGGCCATTCCGGCTGCGGCAAGTCGACCCTGCTCAATCTCATTGCCGGCCTTACCCGGGTCTCGGCCGGTGCGGTGCTCCTTGAAAATCGTGAGGTCAACGAACCCGGCCCGGATCGCGCCGTGGTGTTTCAGAACCACAGCTTGCTGCCGTGGCTCAGTGTCTACGAAAACGTCAATCTTGCCGTCTCGAAAGTGTTTCGCGGCACGAAGTCCAAGGCCGAGCGCCATGACTGGGTGATGCGCAACCTCGACCTCGTTCAGATGGCACATGCCAAGGACAAGCGTCCCGCGGAAATCTCCGGCGGTATGAAACAGCGCGTCGGCATCGCACGCGCACTTGCCATGCAGCCGAAGATCCTTTTGCTCGACGAACCCTTCGGGGCGCTGGATGCACTCACTCGCGCCCATCTGCAAGATGCGGTGATGGAAATCCACACCCGCCTCGGTAGCACGATGGTAATGATTACCCACGACGTCGATGAAGCCGTATTGCTCTCCGACCGCATCGTCATGATGACAAACGGCCCGGCCGCCCATATCGGCGATATCCTCGAAGTGCCGATCGCGCGGCCGCGCAACCGCATCGAGCTTGCGTCCGACAGAACCTACCTCAAATGCCGCGAGGCCGTGCTGAAGTTCCTCTACGAACGCCACCGCTTCGTTGAAGCCGCGGAGTGACACCATGACCCAGAAACTCGTCATCATCGGCAATGGCATGGCCCCAGGGCGTATGCTGGAGCACCTGCTGGAAAAAGCGCCGGATCTCTATCAGGTCACGATCTTCAATGCCGAACCGCGCGTCAATTATGACCGCATCATGCTGTCGCCGGTTCTCTCGGGCGAAAAGGACTTCGAGCAGATCATCATCCACGGCGACGGCTGGTACATCAAGCACGGCATCACGCTTTACAAGGGACACAAGATCGTCGCCATCGACCGGGTGGCAAAGACGGTCACCTCAGATCACGGCGTGACGGAGAGCTATGACAAGCTTGTCATAGCGACCGGCTCTGTCCCCTTCATCATTCCGGTTCCGGGCAAGGAGCTGCCTAGTGTCATCACCTATCGCGACCTCGACGACGTGCAGGCGATGCTGCTTGCGGCTCAGTCGCGCGAAAAGGCCGTTGTCATCGGCGGCGGCCTGCTCGGTCTCGAAGCCGCTGCCGGTCTCAGCCTGCGTGGTATGGATGTCACCGTTCTCCATGTGCAGCCGACGCTGATGGAACGTCAGCTTGATCCCGCTGCCGGCTATCTCCTGCAAAAGGCCGTCGAGGAGCGCGGCATCAAGGTCATCACCAAGGCCAACACCAAGGCGATCATCGGCGACGGCAAGGTCGAAGGGATCGAACTCGACGATGGACGCGTGATCCCTGCCACGCTCGTCGTCATGGCCGTCGGCATCCGTCCAAATGTCAGCCTTGCCAAGGAAGCCGGCATTGCCGTCAACCGCGGCATCGTTGTCGATGACGGCATGCAGACCTCGGATGGCTCAATCATGGCGCTGGGCGAATGCGCCGAGGTCGGCGGCATGGTCTATGGCCTCGTCGCCCCCCTCTACGAAATGGCGCGTGTGGCCGCCTCGCATTTGGCCGGTGACACGAGCGCCGCCTTCGTGCACTCGGACACGCCGACGAAACTGAAAGTGACCGGCATCGATCTGTTTTCGCTTGGCGACTTCGCCGATGGCGACGACCGCGAGGAGATCGTCCTGCGCGACGCGGCAGCCGGGGTCTACAAGCGCCTGGTCTTGAAGGACAACAGGATCATCGGCACCGTGCTTTACGGCGAGACGGCCGACGGCGCCTGGTTCAACGATCTGAAGAAGAAGGCGACCGATATCTCGCAGATGCGCGAAACCCTGATTTTCGGCCAGGCCTATCAGGGAGGGTCGCCGCTGGACCCTATGGCGGCCGTTGCAGCCTTGCCGGATGATGTTGAGATCTGCGGCTGCAACGGCGTCTGCAAGGGCAAGATCACCTCAACCATATCAGCCAGGGGCCTGACATCGCTCGACGATGTGCGCGCTCACACGAAGGCTTCGGCTTCCTGCGGCTCCTGCACCGGCCTCGTCGAACAACTGATGTCGATCACCCTTGGCGATGCCTATAATCCCAAAGCCGTCCAGCCGATGTGCACCTGCACCGAACTCGGCCACGACGATGTCAGAAGACTGATAAAAGCCAAGAGGTTGAAGACCATTCCTGCCGTTATGCAGGAGCTTGAATGGAAGACTTCCTGCGGCTGCGCCAAGTGCCGCCCGGCTGTGAACTATTACCTCGTCTGCGATTGGCCGGACGAATATGCAGACGACTATCAGTCGCGGTTCATCAATGAACGCGTGCATGCCAACATCCAGAAGGACGGCACCTATTCCGTGGTGCCGCGAATGTGGGGCGGAGTTACCAGTTCGAACGAGCTGCGGGCGATTGCCGACGTCGTCGACAAGTTCGAGATCCCGATGGTGAAGGTGACCGGCGGTCAGCGCATCGACCTTCTCGGCGTGCAGAAGGAGGATCTACCCGCCGTCTGGGCCGATCTCGGCAAGGCCGGCTTCATCTCTGGGCAAGCCTATGCCAAGGGCCTGCGCACGGTAAAGACATGCGTCGGCTCGGACTGGTGCCGTTTCGGCACGCAGGATTCGACGGGCCTCGGCATCCGCATCGAGAAATTCATGTGGGGCTCGTGGACGCCGGCAAAACTCAAGATGGCCGTCTCCGGCTGTCCGCGAAATTGTGCCGAGGCGACTTGCAAGGATATCGGCGTCATCTGCGTCGACAGTGGCTTTGAAATCCATTTCGCTGGCGCTGCCGGCCTCGACATCAAGGGCACGGAAGTCCTGGGCCTCGTCAAGACAGAGGACGAGGCGCTCGAACACATCGTGGCGTTGACGCAGATGTATCGCGAACAGGGCCGCTATCTCGAACGCATCTACAAATGGGCCAAGCGCATCGGTCTCGACGAGATCCGCCGCCAGATCATGCAGGATCATGAAAAGCGCAAGGCATATTACGAGCGCTTCGTCTTCAGCCAGAAGTTCGCACAGGTCGATCCCTGGTCGGAGCGCGTCTCCGGTAAGGACAAGCATGAGTTCAAACCGATGGCGACCGTCGGCTTCCCGCAGGCCGCCGAGTGAGGAGATGGATATGAACTGGATTGAAATTGGCGACATCTCCGACATCCCTCCTCGGGGCGCACGCTGCGTGAAAACCCCGCAGGGCAAGATCGCCGTGTTCCGGACCGCCGAGAACGAGGTCTTCGCCATCGAGGATCACTGCCCACACAAAGGCGGCCCGCTCTCCCAGGGCATCGTTCACGGCAAAGCCGTGACCTGCCCGCTGCACAACTGGGTGATCTCGCTCGAAACCGGCAAGGCGCTTGGAGCCGATGAGGGCGAGGTGCGGACCATTCCCGTCCGCAATGAGAACGGAGTGCTGTCGATCGCTCTCGAAAGCATGATGATGGCGGCGGAGTAGGTCATGTCCGTGTGTGTGGCGATATCCTCCTCTATCCATTCGAGACATCCCCCCCTTAAGGGAGGAGATCGATTTGAGTTTGCTACGCCCCGTTTGGACAAGAAAGTGTCTATCGTTCTTGTCCAGTGGGTGGAGACCAGTGGCATGGCGAGCTCTCGATCCCTCCCCTTGAGGGGGAGATGTCAATGAAGCTGCGAGACGGGCGCGCAAACCATCAGCGACTAAGCATAAGCATCGGGGAGACCATGGGTGTCCATTGAAACCAAAACCACCTGCCCCTATTGCGGCGTCGGCTGCGGCGTCATCGCCAGGGTCGATGATGATGGCAAGGTTTCCGTCAAAGGCGATCCGGAGCATCCGGCCAATTTCGGCCGGCTCTGTTCCAAGGGCTCGGCGCTGGCCGAAACGATCGATCTCGATGGCCGTGTCCTCTATCCGGAAATCCACACCCAGCGTGCAAGCTGGAACGACGCGCTCGATCTCGTGGCCTCAAAGTTCCGCGAAGCCGTCGATGAGCATGGGCCGGACTCGGTCGCCTTCTATGTCTCCGGTCAATGCCTGACGGAAGACTATTATGTCGCCAACAAGCTGATGAAAGGCTTTATCGGCTCGGCCAATATCGACACGAATTCACGGCTTTGCATGGCCTCCTCCGTCGCTGGTCATCGCCGCGCCTTCGGTTCGGACACGGTGCCGGGCACTTACGAGGATCTCGAACTTGCTGACTTGATCGTCCTCGTTGGTTCGAACCTCGCATGGTGCCATCCGGTGCTCAACCAAAGGATTGAAGCGGCGAGACAAAGCCGGCCGGACATGAAAATTGTCACGATTGACCCGCGACGCTCGGTCAGCGCCGATCTCGCGGACATGCATTTGATGATCAAAAGCGACGGCGATGTTGCCCTCTTCAATGGGTTGTTTGCCCATCTCGCGGGAACGTCGGCTTTCGACCACGGCTACGTATTGGCGCATACGATCGGCTTTAACAGTGCGCTGGAAGCGGCACAAACCGGCAGCAGGTTGGATATCTCGGAGGAAACAGGTCTATCACCTGCCGAACTACATGCCTTTTATCGTCTGTTCGAAACGACGGAAAAGGTGGTGACTTGCTACAGCCAGGGCGTCAACCAATCCTCCACTGGCACGGACAAGGTCAACGCGATCATCAATTGTCATCTCGCCACCGGCCGCATCGGCCGGCCCGGCATGGGACCGTTCTCGCTGACCGGACAGCCGAACGCCATGGGCGGACGCGAAGTCGGTGGGCTCGCCAACATGCTGGCAGCGCATATGAATATTGAGGATGAAACCGCCCGCGACCGCGTGCAGCGCTTCTGGAACTCGCCAACCATTGCAGCAAGACCTGGTCTCAAGGCGGTCGACATGTTCGAGGCCGTGGCGGACGGGCGCATCAAGGCGCTGTGGATTATGGCGACCAACCCGGTCGTTTCGATGCCGGATGCCGACCGGGTGCGTGAAGCCATCCGCAACTGCCCTTTCGTCGTCGTTTCCGATATCCAAAAGAACACCGACACCGCCGCACTCGCCCATGTTCTATTGCCAGCCGCCGGCTGGGGTGAGAAGGACGGAACCGTCACCAACTCCGAGCGGCGCATTTCCCGCCAGCGCAATTTCCTGGATCCGCCCGGCGACGCTAAGCCCGACTGGTGGCATATGGCCGAAGTTGCCAAGCGGATGGGCTTCAACGGCTTCGAATACGACAGTCCCGCCAAGATCTTCGCCGAACACGCGGCTCTTTCTGGATTCGAAAATGACGGCATGCGCGACTTTGACATAGGCGCGAAAGCCGATATCTCACCTGAAGATTTCGAGACTATGTCACCGTTCCAATGGCCGCATCGCAACGGCACCCCCGAACGCGCCACGCGGTTCTTCGCCGATGGTGCATTCTACACGCCGGACCGCAAGGCCAGGTTCATCCCCGTGAAATCCGAGCGCGATGCTCGTACGAGCAAGGATACACCCTTCATTCTCAACACCGGCCGCATTCGCGACCAGTGGCATACGATGACGCGCACCGGCAAGGCGGCGCGGCTCTCATCGCATCTCGCCGAACCTTTCGCCGAAATCAACCCGGCGGACGCCGCGGAATTCGGTATCGACAAGGCAGGCTTGGTGCGGGTGGAAAATACCTTCGGTTCCGTGGTGCTGCGCGCATTGCTCACCGAGCGACAGCCACGCGGCGGCGTCTTCGTGCCGATGCATTGGAATGACGAATATTCGGCGAATGCGCGCGTGGCCGCTTTGCTAGCACCACGCACGGACCCCATCTCCGGCCAGCCTGCGCTTAAGAACATCGGCGTCAAGCTGCAGCCAGCCAAAATTGCGTATTACGGTTTCGCAGTCGCCGCCTCCCGCCCCGCACGATTTGAGGCGCCGTATTGGGCAATCGCGAAGACTGAGGCCGGCTGGCGAATGGAATTCGGCTTCGACAAGGAGCCTGACGATATCGAAACGTGGTGTCGCGATACGTTCGGACTTTTTGATCGTGGCGAGCATCTCGCCTATGTCGACAACCCGACGCGGCAGCAACGTCACGGCTTCTTCGATGGAGATCGACTGTTGCTCGTCTTTTACGCCGCACCCGAACCGGTCGCCGTATCGCGTGACTGGGCCGTCAAGCAACTCAGCACACCACTAGAAACTGCGCGGACGCGCTTTGCGGTGCTCGCCGGTCGGCCGGGTGCCGATCAGATGGATCCTGGCGCAACCGTGTGCTCCTGTTTTTCGGTTGGCTTCAAGCAGATCGTAGGCGCCGTCGCGGGCGGTTGTCACACAGTCGAAGCTATCGGCAAACAGCTCAATGCCGGAACCAATTGCGGCTCTTGCCGCATGGAAATCAAAGGGATTATCGATGGTTGCCCCCGTCAAGCCGTGGAATGATCGGCAGGAGCGTATCGCTTCGCTCGCCTCACTGCCAGTGTTCTTCGACCTCAAAGGGAAATCCGTACTGGTCGCCGGCGGCAGTGACGGAGCGGCGTGGAAGGCCGAGCTTTTGGCCGCAGCGGGTGCTGAAGTCCATGTCTACTGTCCCATGGACGAGCTTTCCGGGGCTTTTCAGGAGACACTCGATCACTTTGTCCATCACGATACATTTTGGCGGGCGGCATATTTCAAGAGCTTTGCTTTGGCGATAGGCGACTGCAAAACCGAAGAGGAGGCGCGGTGCTTCCACGATCACGCCGTAGCTGCCGGAGTTCCCGTCAACGTCATCGACAAGCCGACGTTCTGTCAGTTCAAGTTCGGCTCGATCGTTAACCGCTCGCCGGTGGTGATTGGAATCTCGACCGACGGTGCAGCTCCTATCCTCGGCCAGGCTATCCGCCGGCGCATCGAAACGCTCCTCCCGCAGTCGCTTAAAGCCTGGGCTCTGCTCGCCCAGGCTATCCGCGCCCATGTGACGGACGCCCTGACGTCGGTTCAACGACGCAATTTCTGGGAACGTTTCGTCGATCGCGCCTTCGCCGGCGAGGAGCCCGACGCAGATGCAGTGCCGGCCCTGATCACAGAGGCCGACCGAATTCGTAGTAATGCTAACCCTGCCGGCCACGTGACGCTCGTAGGCGCCGGCCCAGGCGACGCCGAACTGTTGACTCTGAAAGCCGTGCGCGCCCTGCAAGCCGCAGACGTGATACTGTTCGACGATCTTGTTTCCGGGGAGGTGTTGGAACTTGCCCGCCGCGAGGCCAAGCGCATGCTGGTAGGCAAACGCGGCGGTCGCGAAAGCTGCAGGCAGGAGGATATCAACGCGACGATGTTGGCCTTCGCAAAGGCCGGCAAACGCGTCGTTCGCCTCAAGTCAGGCGACCCGATGATCTTCGGCCGTGCCGGCGAAGAGATTGCCCATCTCGATAGAGAGAACATCCCCGTCGACGTTATCCCTGGCATCACAGCAGCAAGCGCCATGGCCTCATGCCTCGGCATATCGCTTACGCACCGCGATCACGCCCAGTCCGTGCGCTTCATCACTGGCCACTCCCGCCATGGCGGACTGCCAGCTGATGTCGACTGGGCATCGGTCGCGGATCCGCATACGACAACCGTGTTCTACATGGCCGGGCGGACGGCCTCGCTCATTGCCGATCGGTTAATCGCCGGGGGTCTTCAACCGTCCACCCCTGCCGTCATCATGAGCGACGTCAGCCGCGCCACACAACGGCAATGGCACGGCAGCCTCGTGAATCTTGCTGTGGGCATGAAGGAGGTCGGTTACGAAAATCCTGTCCTGATCGCAGTGGGTAACGCCGTTTCGGCCCGCCAAAACACGACCGCAAATGCCTACGGGCTTGCGGAAAACCCCACGGGAGCTATAGGTGCGATCTCTCCGAAAAATTCGCGTCTGCTCAACGATCATTGGTCAGTGACCGCTTTCGGATGAGCTCCAAAATAAGGACGCCGCTCGAGTTCGGCAGATTTCAAGGAACTCCTGAGCCGCAACAAGTCCTTACGCGCGATTAGGCCAACAAGTTTGCCGGTGGATCGATCTACGATAGGGATTCGGCCGGTGTCTGCGGCAAGCATGAGATCGGCAATGAATCCAACGGTGTCGTCGGGATGACCGACGGGGAGCGAACCGTCGGTAATGTTTTCCTTGAGACTTTGGCGGTGGAAGCGAACTTCGGAGCGGTCTTGCCGGGTGTCGTGATGTACCGGAGAGATCCTCGGCTTCGGTAACCGTTGCGATTGATCTCGAAGCCGGCTCTCGCCATCGCAGGCAATGATTGCTTTCCGGTTCGGCTGGCTGTCGTCAATGACGATGCTATTTGGTCGACCATGACGTTTCAGCGCGTTTTGGATAAAGAATTTGGCAGCCGGCGGGTTGCGCTTCTCGCTGAAGAAGAACTCTACCGTACCGTCCGCGCTGTCGATGGCGCGATAGAGATACGTCCATCGGCCGCGAACCTTGATATAGGTCTCGTCGGCGTGCCACTTGCCAGTGACGGCGCGCTTGCGCCGATTGAACCGATCCGCCAACAGGGGCGCAAAGTGGACGACCCAGCGATGGATCGTCGAATGATCGATGCTGATGCCGCGTTCGGCCATTATTTCCTTCAGGTCGCGCAGGCTCAGGCCATAGCTCAGATACCGCCGCACGCACAGCAAGATCACCGACTGCTCGAAATGCGGACCTTTGAACATTGCCAATCTCCGCGACTTCCGGAGATCAATGCCATGTCAGCTTGTGCTTCTGGCGAAGGCTGCGCCGGGAGCTGTGTGATCGAACACGCATCCTGAACAGATCCTAATCATCACCCTTCTGCTTCAGCGCGTCGGAAACTCGACGCTTGCGGGGATGATCGATGTTTTCGCCATGTGCGTCCCGGGCCTTCTCTACCGTCCTTTGCCGGCAGGTAGCCGGTGGGCTTCGATCCGCTGGGTCCTTCCCATCTCGGCGACTGATCGGTCGTTCCTGGGGCACCATCCTGGGGTTGCTGATGTTTCATTCTCGGCCTCCGTGGAGTGTCTGATATTTCGCCGCGATGTCGCGTCCGCCATGGAACCGCGGACGAAGCCTATTGCTCCGAATCTGCTCCTGCCGCAGCCGCCTGACCCTTCATATCGCCAGCTTCTGTCGCATCGACCGCTGGAAGTGCCCTCGGCTGACGGTGCCTGCCCGGATCGGGAACATAAGCACATCTCACTTGTTGGGCGGGGGGATTTCTCAGCACCACCGATGCGCAGCAAGCGGAGATGGATCATGGCAAAGACTGTTGGCGATTTTATTGTCGAGCGGCTGTACGACTGGGGCGTGCGGCGGATGTTCGGCTATCCTGGCGATGGCATCAACGGCCTCTTCGGAGCCTTGAACCGGGCTGGTGGAAAAATAGAATTCATCCAGGCTCGCCACGAGGAAATGGCTGCATTCATGGCCTCTGCCTACGCCAAATTCTCGGGCGAGCTTGGCGTGTGCATTGCGACATCGGGGCCGGGTGCCACGCATTTGGTCACCGGGCTCTATGATGCGCGGCTGGACCACCAACCGGTGCTGGCGCTGGTCGGCCAGCAAGCGCGTCGGGCGCTCGGCGGTCATTATCAGCAGGAAGTTGATCTCCCGTCGCTTTTCAAGGATGTCGCAGGCGATTTCGTCCATCAGGCGTCGGCGCCCTCGCAGGTGCGCCATCTGGTCGATCGGGCCGCCCGCATCGCTCTGGCGAACAAGACGGTCACCGCGATCATCCTGCCAAACGACTTGCAGGAGATGCGTTATGAGACGCCGCCCCGCAAACATGGCTCCGTCATGTCGGGCGTCGGTTATGTGGCACCGAGGACAGTGCCGCACGAGATCGATCTGAAGCGCGCTGCCTCGGTGCTGAATGCGGGCAAGAAGGTTGCGATGCTGGTCGGTGCCGGTGCGCTCGGCGCAACCGAAGAGGTGATCGCGGTCGCCGACCGACTGGGGGCAGGGGCAGCAAAGGCCCTGCTCGGCAAGGCCGCTTTACCGGACGATTTGACCTGGGTAACCGGCTCCATCGGCCTTCTGGGTACCGAACCATCCTGGGACCTGATGCGAGATTGCGATACGCTGCTGGTTGTCGGATCCGGCTTTCCCTATTCGGAATTCCTGCCCGAGGAGGGTGACGCGAAAGGGGTCCAGATCGATATCCGGCCCGACATGTTATCCTTACGTTATCCGATGGAGGTCAACCTTGCAGGCGATGCCCGGGAAACCTTGCAGGCGCTCCTGCCGCTTCTCAAGCAAAAGCAGGATCTCTCCTGGCGCAGGCAGATCGAGGCGAGGATCGGCGAATGGTGGCGAACGCTGGAAACAAGGGCGCATGCCGAAGCCAATCCCGTCAACCCGCAGCGCGTCACCTGGGAGCTTTCCCCGCGTCTGCCCGACGGCGTCATCGTGACAAGCGATTCCGGCTCGTGCGCCAACTGGTATGCACGCGATCTGCGCATGCGGCGTGGCATGATGGCATCGCTGTCAGGTGGTCTCGCATCAATGGGAGCGGCGGTGCCCTACGCGATCGCCGCGAAAGTCGCGCATCCCGATCGGCCGGTCGTTGCACTGGTTGGTGACGGCGCCATGCAGATGAACAACATGGCCGAACTAATTACCGTCGCCAAGTATTGGCGCAATTGGTCCGATCCCCGCATGGTCGTCTGTGTCTTCAACAATGAGGACCTCAACCAGGTGACTTGGGAGCAGCGTGTCATGGAAGGCGATCCTAAATTCGATGCGTCGCAACGCATTCCCGATGTTCCCTATCATCGCTTTGCCGAAATGATCGGCTTGCGGGGCATCTTCGTCGATCGGCCAGAGACGCTTGGCGCGGCCTGGGACGAGGCACTTGCTGCCCAGCAGCCCGTGGTCCTCGAAGTCAAGACCGATCCGGAAGTGCCGCCGATACCGCCGCACATCACCTTCGAGCAGATGCGCAACTTGAGCGCCGCCCTATTGAAAGGAGACCCCGAGGAAAGCGGCGTGGTCAAGGGTACCTTGAAACAGGCGCTGAGTGCCGTCTTTGGTCGCCGCTAGAGAACCGGGATAACTTCGAGTCAGAAATCGGCATACTTGTTTCCAGCCAAAGGAGTGACTGCCGCGGCGCAACGATCCGCGGCAGGCGGGCGTCCGGAACGAGAGCTTCAGCCGCGCCGAGCGGGCTCCGTTGCTGCAAAATATCACCTGCGTCAATACGATGGAACCGGCAGGCTAAAACCGAGTTATGCGGACATGAACCAGATGCTCCCCAAAGTCGGCGTTGCCGCGGCTGCCGCAGAGGCCAAGCTTACCTCCGGATTGATCTACATTCCCGGCCTCAATGTTGGAATTACCCGAAAGCAGGGAAAGAATGGTTTCCTCTACTACTCGCCCACGGGAAAGCGGATCACGGAACCTTCGGAGATCAATCGCCTGAATGCATTGGCAATTCCTCCAGCCTATACGAACGTGGTGATCTCCACCAATCCTCTTTCACACCTTCAGGCCATTGGAACGGACGCGCGTGGCCGCAAACAATACCGCTATCACCCCGATTGGCAGTCAGAACGGGAGCGCACGAAGTTCGATCGCCTCGTCGATTTCGCGGCCCGCTTGCCAGACATTCGCCAACGGGTCGATCGGGATCTGCGCTCGCGAGGTCTGACCATGGAAAAGGCATTGGCGACAGTCGTCTGGATGCTGGACAATCTCTACATTCGCGTGGGTAACGCAGCCTATGCGGAAACGAACCGATCCTACGGCTTGACCACGCTCAGGAACCGGCACGTGCAGGTCGAGGGTGGAAGCGTCAAGTTTCGTTTCACTGGCAAATCCGGCAAGGAATGGAACCTCGTTCACTATGACCGCCGCATCGCCAACATCGTGCGCCGCCTGCAGGAACTGCCGGGACAGCAACTGTTCAAATATGTCTGTGATGATAGCGGATGCCGTCAGATCTCATCGGAGGATGTAAATGCTTACATCCGGGAAACGGCCGGAGGCGATTTCAGCTCGCGTCAGTTCAGGACCTGGGGCGCGACCTGCATGGCAGTGTCTGCGCTGGCTCCGCTTAAGGTCGAGAAAACCGAGCGGGCTATCGCCCGCCAAATCAACAGCGTGATCGACCCAATAGCATCACGGCTCGTGAACACCCGCTCAGTTTGCAAGTCCTCTTACATCCACCCGGCGGTTTTCGAGGATTTCCGGGCAGGAGTGCTTGCCGATGTCCTCAAGACCCGGACGAGCAGCAACCGGCTTCTGGAATGGATGGAATTGGAGGAAATTCGCGTTCGGCACTGGCTCAAGAGGCGCGCTCAGAAGCAGTAATCTTCTGAGTAAATTCAGGGAACCATAGTCTCCAAAGATAGTTCGAGATGAAGATCTCATCAGGACAGGAGAACGTCATGGTTATGCATCCGAAGCCTCCATTTCCAGCGCAGCAACAGGCGATGCCGGGCTATACAGCCGCCATGCGGCCCGTGCCGGATCATGGCGAGGAGAGCTATCGCGGATCCGGCAAGCTTGCGGGCAAAAAGGCGATTATCACGGGCGGTGATAGCGGTATCGGCCGCGCCGTCGCCATCGCGTTTGCGCGGGAGGGCGCCGACGTCTTGATTTCCTTTTTGAAGGAAGAAGTGGATGCCCAGGAAACCAAACGCTGGATAGAAGATGCAGGGCGAAAGGCGGTCCTCGTCCCCGGAGATATTCAGGATCCGCAGCATTGCCGGATGATCGTCGAAAAAGCGGTGGCGGAGCTTGGCGGGATCGACATCCTCGTCAACAACGCTGCGCACCAGGCGAGTTTTCATGAGATTGGCGATATCACCGATCAGGAATGGGAGACGACATTCAAGGTCAACATCCATGCCATGTTCTATCTGACCAAGGCGGCGGTCCCTCACATGAAGCCGGGGAGTGCTATCATCAATACGGCTTCGATCAATTCCGATACTCCGAACCCGTCCCTTCTTGCCTATGCAACGACGAAAGGCGCTATTCAGAACTTCACGGCCGGCCTGGCGCAGCTGCTCGCCGACAAGGGCATCCGTGCCAACGCCGTTGCTCCCGGGCCGATCTGGACGCCGTTGATCCCATCCACGATGCCGGCGGAGGCCGTCGAGAATTTCGGTAGGCAAGTGCCCATGAAGCGTCCCGGTCAGCCGGTCGAGCTTGCAACCACGTATGTCATGCTCGCCGATCCGCTCTCCAGCTATGTCTCCGGCGCCACCATCGCGGTCACGGGCGGCAAGCCGATCCTATAGCGGCTGACCGAATATAGACGGCGGTCGCCCTTGTTTCGGAACATTCGAAATGGCAAACGGTTTGAATATTTGTCCGCATTTCAGTCCGGGACGTCGCGCCATTTGGCGCGATCGCAACGCTCGCAAGACGGCAAAATGGAACGCAACCCGCAAGCACGTCACCGCATGACGATTTTCGTAGCGGCGATTTTCATTATTGCTTGCTGCATCGCAGTCTATTTTGCGTTCGAGTTTCATCCAGGCGAACCCGCTTTGCCGGCTACGGGCGCTGTGTCGACTAGCGGCCAATGACAGGAGCAAGCCATGAACAGCAAATTGCCACCAGTTCCCGCAGACAATCGAAGCGATAAGGGTGTTGGAGACCATTCCAGGCCCGCCGTTGCCGATCCGCACAAACCTGATGTTGCACGCGATCCTGATAAAATGGGCCAGCAAGGCAACAGCAGGATCAACACCAGCCATCAAGGTCATCAACAAGATCGATAAGGAGGAGCCAATGTCCACGTCGACCAAGACTCCCGCCAGCATTCGCCAAGGCGGCCCGGGCGCGTCCCATGAAAATGCCAAGGCGCCTCTGAACGTTCCTAAGCCAGCCGCCGACCCCGATCGGCGCGACCGCAGCAAGGTTTCCGGCGGGGGCGGCGAACCCGATCGCCATCACAGCCACGACCCCAAGCAAAAAGGCGGGCATTAGGGGGAAGGTGCTGTGCATTGATGGCCAAAATGAAAGCGATCCTGGCATTATCGGCGCGTTTTCAAAGCAATGGGAGAAATCGTGAAACCGCTTGATAGGGCCATACGCATTGCGGTTGCCGCACATAAAGGCCAGACCGACAAAACGGGCAGGCCTTATTTCGAGCACTGCGAACGGGTCGCGAGGCTCATTTCAGATGAAGACGGCAAGGTCATCGCTTATCTCCATGACGTCGTCGAGAAAGGTGCCGGCTGGAGTATCGAGAGGTTGAGAAAGGAAGGTTTTTCATCCTCGGTGCTCTCGGCCGTCGACGCATTGACAATGCGGCGGGACGAGCCGGAGACCGCCTTTATAGACCGGCTGGCCATCAATCCCTTGGCTGTTTCAATCAAGCAGATCGATCTTGCGGACAATATCTGGCAGGTCGGACGGAAAAATGTGGATCCCGAAAAATACTGCCGGGCCCTTCAAATGCTGTTTAGGGCAACAGGCCGATCTCGATAGGGCAGCCATTAATCTCCACTCTCAGGACATCCTTGCCGCGAATGCGATCTTCCTTAAGGGGTGTCTGAGCTGCTGCTGCGCCAGCTGTCCGTTTCATCGTCACACCAGGTTCTGTTTGTGGCTGATTGGATCGCGACAATTCGCCAACGCTGCTTGGGGGTTTTGTTCCTGTATTTCAACGCCGATAACTATTCCTGCAAGCGTTCGAACAGCTGGCGTTTGCGCTATCACCGCCGGCAAGATTGCGAAGGCAACTTTCTTCGGTGGTGTTCAGAGACGGTAACTGGAAGGTTAAGTGAGACGACTGACGAAGGAGTCGAACGCATCCTGACAACGAGCAAGTCGCTGACCTACTCGCTCCCTTGCATCGGATCGAGCGACATCGATCACCGACACCAATTATGTGATTGACGGTTGGACCATACCGATCGCCTGATGAACCGACTTGATCTCACCATGCCACCGGCCTTCGGTCAGCAGCACGCAAACCTCTTACCCAGCCATTCTGTCTGAGCAGGATCGACTTGCCGCGCACGGCCACGTCAACGCGACCGGCCGCCGTGCCGGAGGCCGTCCTGCGGCTTTTCACCGACGACCTTGTCCGTCTTCTGACCGTGGGTCCGGAGCAGCACAGCCATTTCGGATGCGGGCATCGCCTTGGCATAAAGATAGCCTTGGCCAAGGGTGCAGCCACGGGCCAGGAGCATGTCGGCCTGCGCCGGGGTTTCCACACCTTCCGCGACCACAGGGACCCCCATTCGCCTGGCGATGTGGAGTATGCCTTCGACAATTGCCATGCCGACATCATCGTCACCCAAACGATCGGTAAACGATTTGTCGATCTTGATCACGTCGACCGGGATTGTGATCAGGTGTGTGAGCGAGGCAAAGCCAGTGCCGAAGTCATCCAGCGCAATCTTGAAGCCAGCCGCACGCATCGCGGCTATCTTCTTGGCAACGATCTGATCTCGTCCGCCGAGATAAACGGATTCGGTCACCTCAAGAATTGCATGATGGAGCGGAACACCCTCCCGTTCGAACACGGCTTGGAGACTCTGCGGAAAATCCTCGCATTGAAAATCCGCGGCTGAGAGATTGATGCCCACATGCTGGATTGGAATGCCCGATCTAAGCCAGTGACCGATGTCCATCGAAATGCAGTTGATCATCAAGCGTGTGAGGGATGCCGCCACATGGGCGTCTTTCGTTGCTTCATGGAAAACGGCGGCCGGCAACACTTCGCCGTTCGCCAGACGTATGCGCGCCAAAGCTTCGACGCCGACGATCTCTCCGGTATCGATCCGGACGATCGGTTGGTACCAGGCTTCGATTCGTTCGTCCCTCAAGGCCGCCGCGACGGTCTGCACAACTTCGTAGCGCTTTGCGATTGTCGAAGTCAGAGCCGCGTCGTAGGTGACGAAGCCGCCGCGAACTGTATCCTTTGCATGGTAAAGGGCGAGGTCGGCGAGATGGCGGATTTCTTCAGTCGAATGTCTTTGCTCAGAATGCGCGATTCCGACGGTGATAGATGGAAACACCGTATGACCGGCGCATATAGTCGGCTGATGGACCTTCCGGGCAAATTCAGTGGCGATTTCTTCCGCTTGAGCGACCGAAGCGGGATCAAGGACGATTGCGAACTCGTCGCCCCCCAGACGATAGACGGCTCGAGGGCTGACGACGCTCAGCAACCTTCGTGCGACCGATGCAATCAGGTCGTCGCCCGCCGCATGGCCGAATGTGTCGTTGACGATCTTCAAGTTGTCGACGTCGACAAGCAGAAGCGCCCAGTCGCCCGGCGACATTTCGTCCATCGCGACGTTGAACCTTGCGCGATTTGGTAGCCCGGTCAGGATGTCGGTGAAGGCAAGTCGGCGATGCTCCCGCAGACGCTCGTGCCGCTCCAGCGCAATCATGCAAAGCGGCAAACAGCTTTCTACGATAGCTTGCTCAAGCAAAGACGGTGCACGCGCATGCCGAAAATAGAGTGCGAATGTGCCAAGGATTTTGCCCTTGCTGCCAAAGATCGGGCTCGAATAACATGCCCTGAGGCTGTGCGGCAATGCGAGGGCCTTGAAATCAGCCCATCGAGGATCTTGCTCGATGTCATCGACGATCACCGCTTCGCCAAAAAATGCCGCAGACCCACACGAACCGACCGCCGGGCCGATTTCGACATCATCGAGCGCCATTGAGTAGCTTAAAGGCAAGCCCGGCGCAGCACATGGGTGTAGGCGTCCCTGATCATCCAAGGTTAGTACCGATGCAACAGCGCCCGGCAGGAGGTGCTCGACCTCGACGCAAAGTCTCTCCAAGGTCGCTTGGAGCTCGTCGCCCTGCGCAACCATTCTGAGGATGATGTTCTGCAGGCCCAGTAACATTGATGTCTCCATGCGGCTGGAAGACATTGAACCTCGCTAAGGTTGCAGATTACTTATCGCCGGGCAGAAATTCAATGGTTTTTGCTGAATGGGAGCTTTCCGGTGTTCGAACCTCGTTAGCCAAACTGTAGTTTGCAGCTATAGCCTCTTCGACCGTAGCCGCGTTCTTCTGCGTATCCTGGTCCAATTGATTGACCGCTGTGTTGATCTGCCGAAGCCCGGAAGACGGCACTGTAATGTTAACCGGGCGTCGAGCAAAATGTGGGATCTGGCGGTATGACTAGACTTGCCCGTGATCCTCT
>UBXG01000038.1 GCA_900469475.1 Hyphomicrobiales bacterium
CGTTAAGTTTACAGTGCCCGAGGTGGTTCTCGGCAAGAAAGAGCGGTTGGGTACCTTGTCTTGCGACGTTGCCGGGGGCGTCGGAATGCTCATCGGCTCCACGAAGGCGGTCGATTGCGAGTTTACCAGGAGTTCCGGCAGGCCAGAGCACTATGCGGGTTCGATCGGCAAGCTCGGTATCGACATCGGTATCACCAACAAGTCCTATCTGCGTTGGATCGTCTACAGCGTTGCGGCCAATCGGACAGGCGAGGGTGCTCTTACCGGCAGCTATGTCGGGGCTTCGGCGGGTGTTTCGGTCGGGCTGGGATTGGGTGCCAATGCACTCGTCGGCGGTAATTCGAAAAATTTCGGCCTTCAGCCGTTGAGCGCTGAAGCCGGCACGGGGCTGAATATCGCCGCAGGCGTCGCCAGACTGGAATTGCGCCGGACAAAATAAGCAGATCAGCGGTTCCGGGATGAAAATGTCGGTGTGGCGCATCGATGCGCTCGGCTCTATCGGGTGGCCAACGAAGTAAAGTCAACGACCGCGAGGGGTGCGGATACAAAACTTCGAAGGTCAACGCACCGCCTCCAAATGCAGGCGCCAATCCGCGAGGTGCGCAAGGCGCGATCACGCCGTTGAAGTTACTCGCTGGGCTTTTGATCTACCTCAATGCAATGGTGCATCGCCCGGCCCATATATTTCCGATTAACGCACAGAAGTCTGGATCGATACTATGCTTAGAGGAAAGCGCGACAGTTTTGGCGGTTCGCCGGGTCACCCAATTCCGTCCATGGATAAGGTTGGAGGCCAAACCCTTGTTCTGCGAGTAGTCGCGATCGCTGCACTCGCGAGGCTTTTGAAACGTTATGATGAAAGAGGTAGGGTCACGTTGGTAGCAGCGCTTCGCCGTGCGACGAAAAGGAAGTGTGAGCAGGCAACCCTCGACGAAGCCGACATCGCCGCGGCCTTGGAATATGCTCAAGGGGTGTTCGAAGAAGCGTCTGTCCGTGCTGATCGACGTCACTCGTAGCAACCGTAGCTATTTTTCTTGGGGGATGAATTACGCTCATTGATGAAAGTTCTGAACCGCGTTGTACGTACTTCTCTGTGCAATTCACTCGAGGAGGGGATCGCTCAACACGGGCAGAACTCCGGCAACATGAGCGTGCAGTCGGTAAATGCCGTGAATGGGTTCCGCGGAACTGTTTGAGGTTGAATCAATGAATGTCCAAGAGATGTCCTACGACGAGTGTATCGCGCTCGTCAAAAAAGAATGGCTTGCGAGGCTAGCGTGCGCGGATGGGAATGTCCCATATGTCGTCCCTGTTCAATACGCGTGTGCTGACGACAAACTATACGTGTTTACTTTGCCAGGTAAAAAGCTGACAATCATGAGAAGAAACCCTCGTGTCTGCCTCCAGATTGATCGCCTGAAAAGCAAGCATTCATGGAAGAGCGTGGTTATCGACGCGCGTTTCACCGATCTCAGCGCCGAAGAGAGTCGAGAAGAAAGAGATCTGGCTTGGTCATTGCTGGCGGGACACACCGATTGGTGGGAGCCTGGCGCTTTGAAACCGATCGCTAAGTTGGCGGATAATCCCTTGAGCACACATGTGTTCTTTGCGCTCGAAATTGTCGATGTAAGCGGGAGAAAAACTCAGAGTTAGAACCTGGCTCCGCTGGCGGACAAGTCTTTAGTAACGTTACAACGAGGATTGCAGCCATGCCACAAAGAAAGAGCTCTGGTTCAAATAGGACGAGTGCCGCCCTCGCGCCGACAATTGGAGAAATCGAGGGGCGCCTTCTTGCGCTTGAAATGATTGCGTTGAGCTCGACAGCCAAATTGCTTCGCCTCCATGATGGCCAAGAAAAAGCCGAACTGATCGCTGCAATTCTGAAGGACATCGACGTTGATTGCCGCAGCAGAGGGCTTCACATTCGCGATATACGAGATGCTCAGGAATACGCAGAAGAGCTATTGAAGGATGCTCAAGACCAGGCGGACGGTCTTGATGATATCAAGCATGCATATCTCAATCGAGAACGAGACTAGCTTTGTCGTAAGTTGCCTCGGCCGGTTCGGCTCGGGGCAAAGGCATTGACGTTGTGGACCAGGTGGCGCCGTTCATCGGCACTGCGGCCGGCCAAGAAGCAGTTTTTATCATTGGCAGAGGTGGGCCGGAAATAGGCCCCGAATGTCTGCTCGGGCGAACTAGAACAAGCTTCCGCGAGCAATGCATCCAAGCCGGTTCGAGAAGCCGTACCCCCGCGCGGGAACGGGCATGTCCGCAGAAGGAGTCTATTGAGCAGGGTTTGTCCGCTTCAATTTTGAGCGGTTCGAACTCTACCGGTCATGCCGCCCCGCTAGGCGCGGTCGAGGAAGTGCAGATGACGGTTCAAGACAAGACTGCCCCGGCCATCAAAACGACGGAGCCGAAACCCGTTTCGGATGTGCAAGGCCGGTCGCTCGATCTACCTTCAGATCCGGTCGTCGTGTTGCTGGCGGTCCTGGTGGTGCTCGCGGTCTTATGTCTTGCCTATGTAGCAGCCGAGATTGTGCTGCCGATCGTCTTGGCACTTGTTCTCAAACTCCTATTGCAGCCCGCCATGCGATTGTTGGAGAAACTCGGTCTTCCACGAAGCCTCGCAGCACTGGCGTTGATCTTGTTCGTCTTCGGAACCATTGTCGGAATTGGCGCGGCGATATCCGGTCCTGCGACAGAATGGGCCGCGAAGTTACCGGACGGCATTCCCCGGTTGCAGCAGCGTCTCAAATTTCTCAATGAGCCCGTCGAAACACTGCAGACATTCCTGCACAAGGTCGACGGCTTTATGCAGCAGGGATCGGCAGCGAATGGCGGCTCCGGGTCCACGATAGCCGCTGCGCTTTTTGCAGGCACAACTCACTTTGCAGCCAGCTTCTTCGAGATGATCGTCATATTGTTCTTCTTGCTTGTTTCCGGAAGCACGCTCCTGAAACGGATGGTGGAGATCCTACCCAATTTCAAGGAAAAGCGACAGGTCGTCGAGCTATCCCAGGATGTCGAGAAGAACATCTCCGCCTATCTGGTGACAATCACGGTCATGAATGTAGCTGTCGGTTTAGCCACCGGTATTTCCATGTATTTGACCGGACTGGGTGATCCGGTTCTATGGGGCGTCACAGCCTTCCTGCTCAACTTCGTCCCAATCATGGGACCGCTTCTGGGCATCTGCATTTTCCTGCTGGCCGGTTTGCTGGTAATTGATACGCTATGGCTGGCTCTTTTGCCGGCGGCGCTTTATCTGGCGATACATGTCGCCGAGGGCGAAATCGTCACGCCTGTTCTTCTCGCCCGGCGGTTCACACTCAATCCGGTGCTTGTGATCATAGCCCTGATCTTCTGGTTCTGGATGTGGGGTGTGCCTGGAGCGATCCTGGCGGTACCGATGCTTGCCATCACGAAAATCGTCTGCGACGGAATTCGCCCGCTTGCCGCTATCGGGCATTTCCTCAGCGGTGACGAATAGTCGAAACCCTGTCGCCGCTGATATGAGCGACGTTCTTGGATGAGGCTGGCGGCCGAGCATTTCATAGGTGGGCATCGTCAACTTAACGGAATGTGGAATTGGCTGTGCGATGACAGGCCATGACAGATCGTGATCCGCTTTATCGCCGCCATCGCTTTCCAGCTGAGGTCATTGCCCAAGCTGTGTGGCTCTATTTCCGCTTTCCCCTCAGCCTGCGGATGGTCGAGGATATGTTGGCGGCGC
>UBXG01000029.1 GCA_900469475.1 Hyphomicrobiales bacterium
CGATCCGCGCACCAAGGCTGATCTTTGACGCTTTTCGAGGCGCGGGTTCTGAGGGCTTTCTGCCCCTTGCGCATAATGCGTCCGGGCAGTTCGCTCCATGGCCCTCGAAATCGCCAGCGAATCTGCAAAATGCGGATGCCCCAAGCGATGCGGCCAACAGCCTGAACGGCACCTCCCAGCAAGGGGTGATATTCCCTGGACCGCAGACCGTGATGCCACTTTATCCATGCTGGAATTGGCCTGTCTCGCACGATATCGGTTCCGAAAATCGAACGCAGCGCCAATAATTGTGTATCCAGCATTGCTCGGCCCAAGGAGTCTGAGAGCAGGATATCCAATTCATGCCAGTCGATCCCTTCGGGCGCTTTTGTGAGCCGGTAAAGCTCGAAAAGATTTCGCAGGTCGATATGAAGAGCCCAAAGGTGCCCGTCCTTCAGCATGTCGTGCACAATCCAGTGCTGGGCTTGAAGTGTCGGCGAAAGGATGCGTGCCTTTCCCGACCCGATACGGATTTCCTCGGAATGTTTCGAAAGGCGCGTGTCCGAAGGCCAATATTGCGGATATCTGCCGGGCGGATAATGCAGATCGACAGCCCCGACATCCTTGGATCTGCCCCAACCAAGGGCCTCGATCGGAAGATACCCAAGCTGAAGGAGGCACTTTTGCGCCAGTTCCTTTTCATTGTCGGCAACGGTGACGTCGATGTCGCGCGTGATGCGATCCGCGCACGTAAGTGCGAGGAGCGCTGTGCCTTTGTTGAGCGTCGGTACGATCCCTGCGACGTTCAACGCGACAACTAGCTCCTGCAGTTGCGCCAGCAGCCGTGCATTTCTCACCTTATTGCAGCGGTGGATGAAACCCAGGAACGAAAGCACGTCTTCCGGCAGGAAGTCTTGATGGTCGTTCGCCGATATGGCCGACCAAATTGCCGGCGTCAGCAAAGTATTGTTCGCAAGTGCCAATACCGCGTCCCAATCGGTCACACCCGATGGATCTCCTCGTAAGCAAGATGCGAGCTGCATGAAGCTTAATGTGGTCAATTTCATTTCTATTGTTCTGACATTCAGCCATATATCCAGTAATGGATCGGAATTTATCTATAAAGTTCCCGGTGTCATTGTAGCATACCAGTATAAATTAAGGAACAATCCATTCGCGTGGAATGTAAGCGAAGTTATTTCCATCAAAGAGCGCAGGTGCGCGGATCAAATTTCAACAATTTCCGCCGATGCAGCTGCGATTGAAAACAGCTTGATTGATCATCGATGCCACGCAAACATAACGCCGCTCGCCAGGTCAGCTATCAGTTTTCAGGATGAGCCGAAGCAGGAACGCGACGACAGCCAGGGACATCACGCTGGCAGCCCAGATCGCGATCATCCACCCGAGGCGTTTCCAGATCGAGGAGGTTTCAGCTTGCATCAGTGGTATCCGTGCACGCCCGCCTTACCGCGGAAAACCCAATAAGCCCAGGCTGTATAGATCAGGATTATCGGGATGATGATCATCGCCCCGACCAGCATGAACCACTGGCTCTGCGGTGGCGCCGCGGCGTCCCATATCGTTACTGATCGCGGCACGATGTAGGGATAGATGCTGATACCAAGCCCGGCAAATCCCAGCAGGAAAATCGCCAGGGCCATGACAAACGGCACCCGCTCCATGCCGCGCCTGAGGCTCCAGAAAAACAGCGCGGCGGAAATCATGACAAGAAGCGGAACCTGCGCCGTCAACAGCACGCCCGGCATCGCGAACCAGCGGCGCCAGTAGTCGTAGGTGAGAAAGGGAGTGGCAATGCTCACCGCGGCAAGCGAAACAAGCGTTGCGATACCAAGCCAGAACGCCAATTTGCGTGCATTCGCCAGGCTGGTGCTTTCTGTCTTCCAGACCAGCCATGAGGCCCCGAGCAGGGCATATCCGATCACGAGCGCGACACCCGTGAGGAGACTGAAGGGGCTCAGCCAATCGAGCCACCCGCCGGCATAGGCCTGATTTTCGACATGGACCCCTTGCAGGATGGCGCCCAGCATGATGCCCTGCGAAAACGCAGCCACCAAGGAACCAAGGGAAAAGGCAGCATCCCAGAATGCTCTATGCCGAGGATGACGCCAGCGAAACTCGAACGCCACACCTCGAAACACCAATCCCAGCAACATGGCGATGACAAGCGGATAGGTGGCGGGCAGAATGATCGCATAGGCGAGCGGGAAGGCCGCAAAGAGCGCACCACCCCCAAGCACAAGCCATGTCTCGTTACCGTCCCAGACGGGCGCGATCGAGTTCATCGCCTGATCGCGCTCATCGCCCACCGCAAATGTCGGAAACAATATGCCGATCCCAAGATCGAAACCATCCATGACGACATAGGCAAAGACCGCGAAACCGATGATCATGGCCCAGACTATCGTGAGATCCAGATATTCGGTCATGATCAATCCTCCAAAGGCAGCGGGGCGCCGAGGCTTGGAGCGGGCGTGATGCCGGCAGCACGCTGCGGGACCTGGGGCGGCTCGCTTTCATGCGGTTCCGGCGGGTTGGACATCAGCCGCAGCAGATAGAAAATGCCCGATCCGAAGGCAAAAAAGTAAACGATCACAAATGCCAGCAGCGACACTGCGACGGCGGGGGCGGCAAGCGGCGAATGGGACTGCGCCGTCCGCAACAGCCCGTAGACCGTGAATGGCTGGCGGCCGACCTCGGTCGTGACCCATCCCGCGATCACGGCGACAAATCCCGCAGGCCCCATGCATACGGCGGCCCGATGCAGCCACACCCACTCGTAAAGCTTTCGTCTGTAGCGGGCGAGAAGGCTCCACAGGCCGATGCCAAGCATCGCAAATCCGAGCGCCACCATGATACGGAACGACCAGAAGATGATGGGAGCCGGCGGCCACTGATCACGGGGAAAGTCGTTCAGCCCCTGCATCGGCGCGAAAGGGTCATGCTTGAGGATCAGCGATCCGAGATGCGGGATGGCAATCTCGTAGCGTACCCGCGCTTCCTCGTTGCTCGGCAGACCGAAGAGGATCAGCGGAGCCCCCTCAGCATGTGCTTCATAGTGGCCTTCCATTGCGAGGATCTTAGCCGGCTGATGTTCCAGCGTATTCAGACCGTGTGCGTCGCCGGCAAAAATCTGGATCGGCGTGACGATCGCCGCCATCCACATCGCCATCGAGAACATCTTCCTGGCCCCGCGATTGGAACGGTCCCGGAGCAGATGCCATGCTCCGACACCGCCAACGACAAAGGCCGTCGTCAGGTAGGCTGCCAGCACCGTATGCACGAGGCGATAGGGGAAACTCGGATTAAATATGATCGCCAGCCAGGAACCCGCCGGCACGAACTGTCCGTTCGCATTGATCTCAAAGCCGGTCGGCGTGTGCATCCAACTGTTGACCGAGAGGATCCACGTTGCCGAAATGAGCGTGCCTAGCGCCACCATGCAAGTGGCGAAGAAGTGCAAGCCTTTGCCGACCTTGTTTATTCCAAAGAGCATCACTCCCAGAAATCCGGCTTCGAGGAAGAATGCCGTGAGCACTTCGTAGGCCATCAGCGGGCCGATGATAGGCCCCGCCTTTTGAGAGAATACGGACCAGTTCGTGCCAAACTGGTAGGACATCACCACGCCGGAGACCACGCCCATGCCAAAGACGACTGCGAAGACTTTCAGCCAGTAGCGATAGAGATTGGCATAGACGCCGTCTCCCGTTCGCAGCCAGAGCGCCTCGAGCACCATGAGGAAACTCGCAAGCCCGATCGAAAAGGCCGGAAACATGAAATGAAACGAGACAGTGAATGCGAACTGGGCTCTCGCTAAAATGACCGCGTCTAGGTTCTCAAACAACGTCCGTCTCCCTGGCTAAGATCGGTTCGAAATGACTGTTGCTGGCGCTTTCTTTCTTATGCCGCCAGTACCCTGACAGGGATGGACTTTGCTGCCGGAGTGCCGCTGATCTTGTCGTAATATTCGAGCGGAAGCAGCGGGTTGAGCTCCGGGTAATAGCCGGCAACCGAACCCGGCGGCATCGGGTAATCCAGCACGGTGAGGCCATCGACCCGGCGCTGCACACCGTCTTCTGTGATCGTCTCCAAGGAGACGCGTGCGCCCGCTTCGAGGTTGCGTTCTTTCCGATCATCCTCGTTCATGAACAGGACCATGCGGTCGTTGTAGACGCCGCGATAGCGATCATTGTAGCTGTAGATGGTCGTGTTGAACTGGTCGTGCGAGCGCACTGTCGCAAGCCTCAGCATGGCCGGATCTGCGACCGGTGCATTCACTTCCAGGCCAGGCAGCAGAAGAAAGTTCGCCTTGCCGTTCGGTGTCGGCCAGACAAGCCGACGCGGCGGAACGTCCAGGTGGAAGCCCTTTGGATTTTTGATCTTCTCATTGAAGTCGGTATAGATTTCGGGATAGACGGCTGCGATCTTGTCACGGATCAGGTTATAGTCCTCGATATAGCTCGCCCACGGGATCTTGCTGTCGGGAAGAGTCGCCATGGCCATGCGGCATACAATCTCCACCTCCGGCTTCAGATGCTCGCTGGCCGGAGTCAGCACGCCACGGGAGGCCGTGACGTTCGACATGGAGTCCTCGATTGTTACGAACTGTTCACCGGCCGACGTACGGATCCATTCAGACCTGGCGATCACCGGAAGGATCAGCGCCTCCTTCCCGTGAACGAGGTGGCCACGATTGAGCTTGGTCGTAATCCCGACAGTGAGCGCAAGCTTGCTCATGGCCGCATAGGATCGCTCTGTGTCAGGGATTGCGCGAACGAAGTTCCCACCCATGCCGATGAAGACCTTGGCAGTCCCATTCTCCATTGCCTCCACGGATTCAACCGTATGATGGCCGTGCTCGCGGGGCGGTTCGAAGCCGAAGACGTCTCGGACTTTGTCGAGATATTCCTGCGTCGGCTTCTCATCGATCCCGACGGTGCGATCGCCCTGAACGTTCGAGTGTCCGCGGATAGGAGAAATCCCGGCTCCCGGCTTTCCGAAATTGCCCTTCAGCAGCAACAGATTTGCGACCTGTTGCAAGAGGCGCGATCCATCCTGATGCTGGGTCAAGCCCATGCCGTAGCAGATCATCGTTGCTCGTGAGCGGATATAAATTTCGGCGCAACGGCGGATCTGGTCTTCATCCAGCCCCGACGCCTTGACGAGTTCGGGCCAATCATGGGTCATCACCTCGTCGCGAATGGCGTCGAGACCAACCGTGTGCTTGGCGATGAACTCATGGTCGAGGATCGTTTCGCCCTTGGCCTCGCGCTCAAACATCACCCTCATGATGCCTTTGAGGAAAGCGACGTCGCCGCCGATTTTCATATGGACGAATTCGCTGGCGATCGGAGTGGAGCCGAATGTCGCCATCTGGATCATATCCTGAGGTTCGGTGAAGCGTATCAGCGCACGTTCCGGCATGGGATTGACGGCGACGATCGGAACGCCGCGCTTTCGTGCCTCGACCAGATTCGTCATCATGCGCGGCGAGTTCGTGCCGGTGTTCTGGCCGATGACGAAGATCGCCTCGGCATGTTCGAAATCCTCAAGGATCACCGTCCCCTTCCCGACGCCGATCGCAGGCGGCAGACCGCGGCTGGTGGGCTCATGGCACATATTGGAACAGTCGGGGAAATTGTTGGTGCCGAACGCCCGGATGAAGATGGCGTAGAGGAAGGCTGCTTCGTTCGGTGTGCGCCCGGAGGTATAAAATTCGGCCTGATGCGGGCTCTCGAGCGATCTCAGATGCTTGCCAATCGTTGCAAAGGCGGTGTCCCAGTCGCAGGGCACGTATTTGTCGGTCGCGGCGTCGTAGCGCATCGGCTCCGTCAAACGGCCCTGCATCTCGAGCCAGTAGTCCGACTGTTCCATGAGCTCGGAGACGGTGTGTTTGGAGAAGAAGTCCCGCGTGACCCGGAATTTGGTCGCTTCATGCGCCAGAGCCTTGGCACCGTTTTCGCAGAATTCGAGCGTCTTCTTGCAGTCGGCATCCGGGAAGGCGCAGCTTGGACATTTGAAACCACCAGGCTGGTTCATGGCAAGGAGCGCTCGCGACCCTTTGGTCACGACACTTTGCTCCAGCAACACCTTCGCTGTCGCAGCCGCGGCACCCCATCCACCCGCCGGATGGTGATAGGTTTTATACTCCGCTTTCTTGTCACTCATAGCCCACACTCCGCCGCTGTATCACTATAGCCAGTAGAACACGTTATCTCCTTGTTTTCCATGGACAATTTGTCTCACTCCCAGGGACAATTTGTCCATTTTACGGTAGGCTCGCCCTGCTAAGCCTTTGACAATGCTGTCTGCGCGGAATGGTACGGTTCTTGCCATGCGAACCTGGCGTGAGAGGCCAGATGAAGCAGTTTCGCTCACCCTTGTTACCGTGACGTCGTTCCTCACCGCCGCAAAACGCAATGCCACAGCAATCAGGTGAAACATGATCGTCCGGGAAACTCCGAACCTGCTCCGTCTCTTCTTTGAGATTCGAGGGTCGGTGATCAGACGCATCTATCCCCGCGTCCTCATCGTCATGTTCATGTCGGCTATTGTCGTCTGGGCGCACACGCGACACCCTGCGCTTGTTCCGCTGGTCGACGGGGCGCCGTTCTACCTGATCGGCCTGACGCTTTCCATTTTTCTCGGGTTTCGCAACAACGCCTGCTATGATCGCTGGTGGGAAGGGCGAAGGCTCTGGGGCCATCTTCTTGCCCACAGCCGTGATCTGGCGCGTCAGACTATCATCTTACTGCCGAGTGGCGATCAGGCAGCCAAAGAGCGCGAAAGGCTGATCCGGCTGAACATCGTCCTTGTCGAGGATCTTGTGCGCCATCTGCGTTATGGGGATCGGCTAGGCGACAACGTTGAAACCCTGCTCTCGAATGAAGAAAGAGCTAGGCTTCTTAGAGCATCCAATGCGCCCAATTATATCCTGCAATTGATGGGCGAATGTCTGGCCGGTCTTTCAGCCAAAGGCTACGTCACCGACATCGAGTTCAGCATCCTCGACCGCACGATCTCGGGAATGAATGAAGTTATCGCCGGCTGCGAGCGTCTTCGCAACACGCCGGTTCCGTTCGGTTACACGCTTCTGCTTCACCGAACCGCTTACCTCTTCTGCTTCCTCCTGCCGTTCGGTCTCGCCAATATGCTGGGACCAATTACACCGCTGGCCGCCGGCATTATCGCCTACACGTTTTTCGGGCTGGATGCGCTTGGAGACGAGCTGGAGATGCCATTCGGAACCATGCCCAATGACCTGCCGATTGCTGCGATCGCCAAATCAATCGAAATTACCTTGAGAGAGGCTTTAGGAGAGGAGGATCTCCCGGAAATGCCTGTGCCGGTGGAATCGATCCTTCTCTGATGCTTTGAAGACTGCGGATGCATGCCACCCTGCATGGCTTGGAGTAGTGGCGGCGGCCGGTGTGTCAGGCTTGTGCATACGCCGCCGTTTTCTGCCCCGCGAAAATCCATTGAGCGCGGATAGCTTGCCTCGTAAAACCCGAGATGAGGCAAGCCGCTGTCCACGGTCGCATCACCCTTATCAGTAACCTACACGCTCTTATCAATCTGAGCCTGCGCAGGCAGCAAAGCGATCGCCGCTTCGGCGGTCAGCATCCGAAAGGTAAAGCTTTCCTGGAAGTAGAGTTCGACTGTCGTCGCCGAATGGCTGAGATAGCCGATGGAGATGTCCTGGCCAAGATCGAGCTCGAAGTCCCCGCCCCTGGTCGTCAGGACGAAGCCGCCCTTGATTGCAGGCGCCCAGATGATCCCGCCATCGACAACCTTTTCGATATGATGGAACACAGGGTAGCCTTCGTCACTTCCGCCGCTTGCGGCGGTATATTCTTCTTCACCAAGAACCAGGGCATAGGGACCTTGAACGCCGGCGAGACGCAACTGGCTGACGGCCTTCGCAACGACATCGGGATAGTTCTTGAGGCTTGGAGGAAGGTTCAGGGCGGGATTGCTGCTGGCCTCGCGAATTCCCTGGATCCCGGCCGCAGTAAAGCCTTCGAAGACAGCGCGGTCTTCGCTGAAGGCCAGCCTGCGTGCGGCTTCTTTGACCGGCGACCAGTCGGAATCCTCCGATCCGCGCTCGACGTCGTCGATTGCGGATCGCGAAAGCTCGAAGGGAACGCGAAGTTCGACAACCGCCTTGACTTCGCGCAGGGAAGCCTGGACACCCTCGCCTAGGCTATCGACCTGTTTAAGGTGCCCCGTGCCGGCGGCTGAAAATTCGGCGCTCTTCGGACCGTCGACGTCCACCACACGACGCGCAGCCAGGTGACGCTTGAGCGTCCTCTTCGCTTCTTCCTCGATTTGCTCCCATGCCTTGGCCGAGATAGGAGCGAGGTGTCTGTGAAGATTGTCCATGTCAAACCTCTTTCTTTAAAGAACCGATCCCGAGGGAGCCGTCCGTGTTTTCATTCCGGGGAGCGGAGTTCGCATTGTCCGATTGATCTGTGGAGGCAGATTCAGCTTCGGCAACCGGTGCAGGGGCTGCGTCGAGCTCGACACCGTCAAGAAAGGTTGCCGACGGAACGAAGAAGAGGCTGCCGGTAATCGCCTGGCTGACATCAAGCAGGCGATCGTAGTTTCCCGGGGGGCGGCCGACGAACATATTGACGAGCATCTGTTCCATACGCGCTGGGGATCGGGCGTAGCCGATGAAATAGGTCCCGAATTCGCCCTTCCCGACATCGCCAAAGGGCATATTATCCCTGACGATATCGAGCTCCTCGCCGTTCTCGACGATCGTCGTCAGCGCATTATGCGCGTAGCTCGGTTTGACGCTGTCATCGAGCTCGACGTTGGAGAATTTCTTGCGGCCAACGATACCCTCCTGCACTTCGACAGGTATCGCATTCCATTTTTTCAGGTCGTGCAGGTATTTCTGGACGATCACATAGCTGCCGCCGGCAAAGGCCGGGTCTTCGTCGTCGATGATCGCGGCGTCGACCGCTGCCTGATCGACCGGGTTTTCCGTCCCGTCGACGAAACCGATGAGATCGCGATCGTCGAAATAGTTGAAGCCCTGGACCTGATCTGCGGTTGCCACCGCATCTCTAAGCCGCGACATGATCTCCATCGCGAGCTCGAAACAAAGATCCATGCGGGCCGCGCGAATGTGAAAGAGGATGTCACCCGGGGTGGAAACCGCGTGATGCACGCCGTGGATTTCCTTGAAAGGATGCAGGTCTTTCGGCCTCGGTCCGTCAAACAGGCGGTCCCACGCGTCGGATCCAAAGGCCATCACGCAGGACAATCTGCCTTCCAGGTCGCGGAATCCGACCGCGCGAAGCAGTCCGCCGAGATCGGCGCACAGCGACCGTACGGCTCTTTCGTTGTCCGGGCCGGGATTGATGGTCAGAACCAGAAAAATCGCCGCGCGCGTGAGGCGGGCAACAACAGGCTGTGGGGTTGGTTTTGTTTCGTCTGCCGCCATAATCCGTCCGTTAAATCTTTCAAATGTCGCGCCTGGCATGCGGGTGAGGAACGACATTGCCGCACACAGTTTTTGGTCTTGGAATTTCTACCTCAATTTGTAGGAGCGCGCGCCTTTGCCGGCAAGACCACCGCCCTCGACAATGAGATAGTCCTCGCGAATAGGCTTCCCACCAAAATAGTCCTGCAATATTTCAAGCGTGCCTCATTGAGATCGATCGCCCCTGACAGCCGCCGCGAGGCAATCGATTAAAAGCCGCGATCACTCATTCTCCGGAACAGGGCGGCCGGATCGCTCCTCTTCGAGCGTAACAGCGATATCGGCATTGGCGGAAAGGCGAACCTTATCGCCTTCGACACCGGCAACGAAACCGAGTTCGATATAATGATGATGCCGGCCCTTGTGAAACGCATCGCCGCTGTCGCTCTTGATGAGCTTGATGCGATTGCCTTCGACGCGGTCGACAGTTCCGACGTGGACGCCATCAGCGCCGATCACTTCCATGCCCTCTTTGATCTTATGGTCCGTCACGTTTCTTCTCCTTTGCTGCTGAACTGGGACCCCAAGGCGACTGCGCTGGGATCAGCGATATGGTTGGCAAGGGTGGGCTACGCGGTCGACCGCGGCGCCTATTCGTCTTCGTCGTCCAGTATCTTGACGGCCTTGCCGTTGAAGGTGAGCCCATCTTTTCCGACCGAGAGCTTCACGGTCGAGTCATCGTGAACCTCTCCGCCCAGAAGCAGTTCGGCGAGCGGGTCCTGGACGTAACGCTGGATGGCCCGTTTCAGCGGGCGCGCCCCAAAGGCCGGGTCCCACCCCTTTTCGGCAAGCCAGTTCTGCGCCTTGGTATCGAGCGACAGGCTGATTTTTCGATCGCTGAGCAGCTTCTTGAGGCGTGCGAACTGAATGTCGACGATACGGCCCATCTCGGTCTTCTGGAGACGATGAAACAGGATGATCGCGTCGATGCGATTGAGGAATTCCGGACGGAAATGGACGCGAACCATTGCCATCACCTCTTCACGCACCACACTCGTCTTTTCACCCTCAGGCTGGTTGACGAGATATTCGGCGCCGATATTCGACGTCATGATGATCAGCGTGTTGCGGAAATCGACCGTCCGGCCCTGGCCGTCGGTTAGGCGCCCATCGTCAAGCACCTGCAGCAGGACGTTGAAGACATCCGGATGCGCCTTCTCGATCTCGTCGAAGAGAACGACCTGGTAAGGCCGCCGGCGGACGGCTTCGGTCAATACGCCGCCCTCATCATAGCCCACATAACCGGGAGGCGCGCCGATCAGCCGCGAAACCGAGTGTTTTTCCATGAATTCGGACATATCGATGCGAACCATCGCGGTTTCGTCATCGAAGAGAAATTCCGCAAGAGCTTTGGCGAGTTCGGTCTTGCCGACGCCGGTCGGCCCCAGGAACATGAAGGAGCCGATCGGACGATTGGGATCCTGCAAGCCGGCACGGGCACGGCGCACGGCTGTCGATACAGCGCGCACGGCCTGCGCCTGGCCGACGATCCGCTCGCCGAGCTTTTCCTCCATGTGGAGCAGCTTGTCCTTTTCACCCTCCAGCATCTTGGTGACCGGCACGCCGGTCCACCGTGATACAACCTGGGCGACGCTGTCGGCAGTCACCGTCTCGCTGATCGAGGAGGTTTCGCTTGCCTCGATGGCGGCAAGCTTCTTTTCCAGTTCCGGGATAGTGCTATAGGAAAGCTCGCCCGCGCGCTGGAACTCGCCTTTGCGCTGGGCATTCGCAAGCTCGGTGCGATATTGCTCAAGCTCGCTCTTGATCTTCTGCGCATCGGAAAGCTTGCCCTTTTCCGCCTGCCATTTGGATGTCAGGTCGGCCGATCGCTTTTCCAGGTCGGCCAGTTCCTTTTCCAAAGCCTGAAGTCGGGTCTTCGATCCTTTGTCATTCTCCTTTTTCAGTGCTTCCTGCTCGATCTTCAGACGAATGACATCGCGGTCGATCGTGTCCAGCTCTTCCGGTTTCGAATCGACCTGCATCTTCAGACGTGCGGCGGCTTCGTCGACGAGATCGATGGCTTTATCGGGCAAGAAGCGATCCGTGATGTATCGATTGGACAAGGTGGCCGCCGCCACCAGCGCCGCATCCGAAATCCGCACGCCATGATGCAGCTCGTATTTCTCCTTCAGGCCGCGCAGGATCGAGATGGTATCCTCCACGCTCGGCTCCGGCACGAAGACCGGCTGGAAGCGCCGCGCCAGCGCAGGGTCCTTCTCGACATGCTTGCGGTATTCATCGAGCGTGGTCGCACCGACGCAGTGCAATTCACCACGCGCCAGCGCCGGCTTCAGCAGATTGGACGCGTCCATGGCGCCATCAGTCTTACCCTCACCGATCAGCGTATGCATTTCATCGATGAACAGGATAATGCCGCCTTCCGCAGACGTCACCTCCTGCAGTACGGCCTTCAGCCGCTCCTCGAACTCACCCCTGTACTTCGCCCCAGCGATCAAAGCGCCGAGGTCGAGCGCCAGAAGTTTCTTGTTGTGCAGGCTTTCGGGCACATCGCCATTGACGATTCGAAGCGCCAGTCCCTCGACGATCGCAGTCTTGCCGACACCTGGCTCGCCGATCAGGACAGGATTGTTCTTGGTCCGGCGCGACAGGACCTGAACCGTGCGCCGGATCTCCTCGTCGCGGCCGATCACGGGATCCAGCTTTCCGTCCCGTGCGGCCTTGGTAAGGTCGCGGGCGTATTTTTTCAACGCGTCGTAAGCATTCTCAGCCGAAGCATTGTCGGCGGTCCGCCCCTTGCGCAGCGCGCTGATCGCCGCCGTGATCGCCTGAAGATTCACCCCGGTATCGGACAGCACCTTGCCCGCATCACTGTTGCGATCCTCGACCAATGACTGGAACAGACGCTCCACGGTCACGAAGCTATCGCCGGCTTTTTCCGCGATCTTTTCCGAAGCGTCGAATATGCGGGCAAGTTCGGAAGCCATATAGACCTGCCCCGCTCCGGAGCCCGATACCTTCGGCAATTTTGCAAGCGCATCCTCGGTCGCGCCGAGAACGGTGCGGGAGTTGCCGCCGGAACGATCGATCAGGCCGGAAACGAGACCTTCATTGTCGTCTAGCAAGACCTTCAGCATATGCAGGCTGTTAAATTGCGGGTTTCCGTCCCGCATGGCGAGCGATTGCGCCGACTGTATGAAGCCCTTCGCGCGGTCCGTGAATTTTTCGACGTTCATTTTGGCCACCTTCTGCAACGGTGATTGGACGGCTGAAACAAGTCAGCATCAGTTGTGCGAAGAAGTCTCGGCGGGCGCCGGCCGCCCAAAGCCGGGGGATGCCGCCAGCGCGTCGCGCAGCGCCTGTTCCTTCGCGTGATCCAGCGATGTTCTAAGGACGGTTCCACCGGTGCCCTTGAGTTCGTCGAGAACCTTGTCGGCGGTCATCTTGCGGATCAGCAGGAACAGCGCCGCGTTCTCCGGCTTCAGATTTGTTGCAAGCTCCCTCATGAAGCCGTCGTTGATGCCGTAATCGGTCAATGCGCCGCCAAGTGCGCCGGAAGCGGCACCGATCGACGCGCCAAGGAGCGGCATGAGAAAAATGGACCCGATCAACAGTCCCCAGAAACCGCCGGAAATGGCGCCGACGGCCGTCGTGTTCATCAATTGAATGAGCTTGACCATTGTCCTGTTTGACGGCGATCACGGCGTCGGAAAGCTCGATCAAATATTCCTTCTGAAGGTTCACGAGCTTCTGCCTTATGGCTTCGGCTTTGTCTTCGGTCGGGTAAACGATGACGATCAGATCGGACACAACTCTCTCCCTCGTTCCAAACCATTCCGCGCCGCGCACGGAACACTGGAGCAACCATCGTGCCAGATGCCAAAGTTATTGAAAATCAATAGCTTGATCGCCCGAAACAACGCTGGAGAAGACAATGTGTCGGCTTGGGCAGGACAAATTGTCTTTCGTCGCTGCCTATTGCCTAGACCGCCGGCGGGCCATACAGGACGTCAAGTGCCGCAAGCGCCGTCAGGATATAGGTCCCGTTTGAATCCATATCCTCGTCGGTTGAGAGATCGAGCTCTTTCCAGACGCCATCTAGATAGCCGGCCTGTCGTTCTGTGATCACCTTGTTGGCGATCTGGCCGATGGCGTCGAATTGCGCGAGATCGTAATTCAACCCGCGATCATCCAGAAAGAGGCCGTGCTGCTGCAGAAGATCGGCCATGGGCATGGATGTTTGCGTCAAATAGAAGAGCAGGTCATTTGCGTTCAGCGGCTGGTCCTGCGATTGCGGGATCAGTCCGGCTTCTTTGAGCTTTTGTGCCGAGGCTTGCATGTCTTTCGAAAGCTGTTCGGTCGATACGGCGGTCATTGCGGACCTCCAGGGTTCGGTTTTGCGTTGAATGTCACCACGCTGTCCGTCACACGGCTCGATTGGCGGGTCGCGAAACGACGCCGCAACAATCGTGCCACTTATCGTTTCCAAGCCTTTTCAATGGGTCGCAGCGGCAAGCGGCACCGGTTGCGGACAAATTGTCGTCCGATAGAAGACTATTTGTCCGCCGTCAGGTCTGTCTCAGGCGGCTTCCGGGAGCCAGACCGTAAAGGTCGTTCCCTCGCCGGGTTTGCTGGTGACTGCAATCGTGCCGCCCTGGCGCGTCACAAGCATCTGGCAGATGGAAAGGCCCAAACCTGTGCCTTCACGGCGCTTGGTCGTAAAAAACGCGTCGAAAATTCTGTTGACGACATCCGGTTCCATGCCACTGCCAGTGTCCGATACTTCGATCGTTATTCCTGGTGTGCGATCCGTCTCTGAATCGAATGTGCGCAGAACCAGCTTGCCACCCTGAGGCATGGCATGGAACGCATTGACGATCAGATTGATCAATACTTGCTGAAGCTCGGTGCGAGGCATCGCGATGAGCCGGGACGCATTATCTTCCCGCTCTATCATTATGGTGGTTTTCTTCAGAAGGTGCCGTACGAGAGGTAAGGTGTCACCGATAATATCGGCGGGATTGTATCGCTCCAGAACCCCAGCATATTCCTGAGGCTTCGAAAATTTGAGGAGATTGGTGACCATCTCGCTGATGCGCATGAGTTGCTGGTCGATCAGCTTGAACTCGCCTCTGGCCTTGTCAGCCTCGTCTCCGACGATATCCTGAATGACTTCGAGATTACCTTGGATGACGGCAATGGGATTGTTGATCTCATGAGCGACGCCGGCCGTAATTTCACCGATCGCCGCGAGCTTCTCCGACATAATCAATTGTTTGGTTGTGGTTTCGAGCTGCTCGTTCGCCATCTGCAACGCGCGGGCTCGCTCTTCTACACGCTGATTGAGTTCCGTATTCCATAGCCGCAATTCCGCATCGCGCTCCTGAACCTGATCGAGCAACCGGTCCAGTTCCGATGCGACCTGACCGATTTCGTCTTTCATTTTCGGAAGGCCGGTTCGCGCTGTAAGGTCGCCCGTTTCGACGGCACCGATCGTCCGTGTCATGCGCTCCAGCGGTCGGAAGATGTTGGTTGTCCAGACAAGAAACAGGGGGACGGTCGCTGCGACCGCCACGCCGAAGGCGATGACGATCGCGATCAGCGTTTCTCGTTTCGCATCGGTAAACGGCTTTTGCAGGAAACCGACATAGAGCATTCCGACGCGACGATTGTAAGTATCCAGCAACGGTTGATAGGCCGAGATATACCAGTCATTGACGACAAAGGCCTGTTCTCTCCAGGTTTTCCCATATTTAAGGACCGCTTCGCCTACCTCCGGCGAAACCCGGGTTCCGATTGCGCGCCTTCCTTCGAAAAGATTCACATTGGTACTGATCCGGACGTCCGAAAGGAACACGGTCGCAGTCCCGCGGCTGTCGGCGGGCAGGCTGGCTTCGTTGTAAATCAATCTGTTGATGGTATCGATAAACGAGGTGTTCTTGTTCAGAAGCACGCCGGCAACCAGTGCGCCACGCTTCCCATCAGCCCAGGTCGCCTCAGTGGCGGAATGAAGAATAAGACCCCGGCGCTCCTGTTGAATAGCGGAATCCGAACTCGGTTGCACTAGCGCGATCCGGGCCTGCTCGGCAAGGTCCGGTGTCAGCGCGGAAAGTTCGTTCTGGTCAAAGACATCGAAACCGGCAGATGACTTGCCGTCAAGAGCCGCCTTGACGACGGGCCAGTCCCAGCGAGGTGACGCACTGGCAAGCGGACGACTGGTGGCAACGACATTGCCTGCACCATCGATAAGATAAAGGAAATCCAGGCCGCGATCATTCGCGGTCTCTTTCAGGAAAGCATCGAGATCGCCGGTAGAGACATGTCCACCGACGGTGAGATCCCGAAAGCGCGCGGATTGGCTGACTGCGGCAAGACGCTCTTCCGTGACCGCCAACATTCTGTCGATATAAAAATGGGCGATCGTCAGATCATCGTTGACCTTGGAGATCGCCAGCGCGTCAAATCGCTCGTTCCAGCGATAGATCGTAATACCCAGCAATATGGGCAGGATAACAAGCATCGGCACGAGCGCGATTGCCAGAAGGCGATAACGAACCGATGCCTTGCGGTTTGATATCTCGCTCGTTCCCTCACCCATTCCAGCTTACGCATTTCCGATCGATCGTCTTGCGAGAAATCCCGAGCCGTCGAGCGGCCTCTTCGCGATCGCCGCCAACCTCTCTCAGCACGGCCAGAATATGACGCTTTTCAATTTCCGCCAAGCTCTGCCCACCGGCTCGTGCAGGGACCAAAGGAGACCTTTCCGCCTCCTCGGGAAAGCTCCCGAGGATAACGGCCCTTTCGATGAAATTTCGTAGCTCTCTTATGTTGCCTGGCCAATCATATCTCAAAAGATAGGATCGGACGTGTTCATCGATCTCCACTGCCGGCATACCGACCTGCTGTGCGACTTCGCGCATGAACAGCCCTGCCAGTTCCAAAACGTCATTGCCGCGGTCCTTCAACGGAGGCAGTTGAATCTGGACGATGTTGATGCGGTAATAAAGGTCTGCACGGAAGGTTCCTGTTGCAACCCGGCTCTCGAGATCGGCATTCGTTGCGAAGATAAACCTGGCGTCGAACGGAAACTCACGTTCCGAACCGATCGGTCGGACGCGCCGATCTTCCAGTACCCGCAGCAATTTGCTCTGGAGCAAGTAGGGCATCTCGGCGATTTCATCGAGGAAGATCGTGCCGCCTTGTGCGTGCAGGAACAGGCCCTCGCGCGTGCGGTTGGCGCCCGTAAACGCTCCCTTCAAATGGCCGAACAGTTCGCTCTCGATCATGTCAGCCGGGATTGCCCCGCAATTGATCGGCACGAACAGCTTGTCGGCACGATCTGAAAGTGAGTGTATCGAACGGGCAGCGACTTCCTTGCCGGTCCCGGAGGGTCCAGTCAGCAGGACAGACGTCGATATCGGAGCAACACGGGCAATCATCGCCCGCACTTTCTCGATGGCAGGCGATTGCCCGACAATATTGTTTCGGAGATAGACCTGATGGGCCGAAAACTTCAGTTGATGCCGCAAAACGTCATTCTCGCGCTGCAACCGGCTGCGGTCGAGACAACGGGCGATCGAATTCAGTAACTGGTTCGATCGGAAAGGCTTCAGAACGAAATCGACCACGCCGACGCGCACCGCATTTATAGCTGTGTCGAGATCGGCATAAGCCGTCATGAGGATGACATCCGCAAGAAAGCCGGCGGCACGCTGCTCCGCCAGCCAGTCGAGGCCGTTCATATTCGGCATAATGTTGTCGAGGATCACGACATCGAAATGCTGCTGATCGAGCTTGTGGGACGCTTCGGCCGCATTCGCAGCCTCTTCGATTATCTTGCAGCGAGGACCAAGGGTCTTGAGCAGGAAATTTCTCATGCCCGGTTCGTCATCGACGATAAGGATCGAGGCCTGAGCAAGCCATGGTCCGAATTCGGGATTTTTGACGCGTTCCGATATATCGTTGGACGCTTCCTCAGACATCACCGCCACTCCTGGATGCTATTGTATCGACGATTGCGCATTGCCGTACTTTCTAAAGCATCTCGCCTCGGAGATGCTGTCAACAGTTTCAGCTGGTGCCTTAAGGCAATTTATCCTTCAGATGCGTTTGCAACTGCTCGAAGGCGCGCCGCATGCCGTGTAGCTGGTCGAGCAGATGCAGGATGACGTCGACACCAGCATCGTTCGCACCCACCTTTTCCGTCAGGTCGCGAATAAGATGCACGCGGGCGATATCGGCATCGGAGAAACCCGGCCCGGACGGTGTGTCCCGCGGAATGACCCATTCCTGCTCGATCCATAGTTCCAGTGTTTTCACCTTGAGACCGGACTGAGTGAGGAACTCCTTCTTGGTGATGATCATGACCTGTCCTCGCGTGGGTTGAAGTCTCTTCCGCCCGTCCAGTTCGACACGAAGGTCTCAAGCTCTGGATCCGGGTGCTTGGGTAGGACAATCTTGAGCTTGACGAACTCGTCGCCATGCCCTCCTCCCCGCTGTGGAGCACCCTTGCCACGAAGGCGCAGCGTTGTACCCGTGTTCGATCCTTTTGGGATCGACATCGACACGTCGCCAGTGGGTGTCGGCACGCGTATCTTTCCGCCAAGCACGGCCTCGTTGAGCGAAATCGGCAACTCTATCGATATGTTGTCACCGTCGCGCTGGAAGCGGGGATCGGGTAGAACCTCGACCTGAATAAGGGCGTCGCCAGGTCCACCCTTCCCTGCGCCGGGAGCGCCTTTGCCCTTGAGACGAAGGATCTTGCCGTCGACGAGGCCCGCCGGAATGGTGACGTCAAGGGTACCTCCGCCTGGAAGCGTCAGACGCTTATTGGCACCGGTGATCGATTCAACGAACGATATGGGCAGCGTATAGTGCAAATCTTCGCCGCGGCGATTTGCCCGGCTGCGTTGACCACGTCTGAGCAATTCCGCGAAGGCATCGTCGGAATCCATGAAATCTGCAAATCCGGACGTATCCATGTAGGGGTGACCGCCATCGGATTGCGCAAAATCCCTGTAGTAGTGATGTTGCGGCCGTTCCGCACCGGTCTCATCGATCTCGCCGGCATCGAAGCGCTTCCGCTTGTCTGTATCACCGACAAGATCATAGGCGGCGGCAACCTCCTTGAACTTGTCTTCCGCAGATTTATCGCCGGGGTTCAGGTCAGGATGCAGCTTTTTTGCAAGCTTGCGATATGCGGACTGAATATCCGATGCGGAGGCGGTGGGACTGACCCCAAGAACCTCATAGGGATTTTTCACGTCTTACTCCGGATATAGTTGAGTTGAGCAATTATCGAGCGGGAGGCGTCTCGGACGTCCGAGCCCTTTGCGCGACGCGGGACAACGAATAGAGAAGAGCCGGCCACTAATCCCCATGGAGAAGTCACCGCAAGTCCAGCCAGACGCTGCACCCTATGGCGGGCTCTTGCCGTGATCATGCGAGGGGCGATCGGGGACGGATAGCCAAGGCTCCGCCCCTTCAATCTCAATTCGCTTTCTTCTGGTCGTCATCGAGTTCGGTGAATTCAGCATCGACGACATCATCATTGCCCGATGCCGGTGAAGCTGTTTCAGACTGCTGAGGTTGCGAATATATCGCCTCGGCCAGTTTCATGCTGGCCTGCTGAAGCGCATTGAACTTGGCTGTGATCGCGTCGCCATCATTGCCTTTCAATGCCTCACGGAGATTCGATACGGCGTCTTCAATCGTCCGGCGATCGGCATCTGCGAGCTTTGCGCCGTGCTCGACCAAGGTTTTCTCCGTTTCATGAATAAGGGCATCGCCGGCATTTTTGACCTCGATGGTTTCCCGGCGCTTCTTGTCCTCGGTCGCATGGGTTTCGGCATCCTTGACCATCCTCTCGATGTCGGCCTCGGAAAGGCCGCCGGAGGCTTGGATCTGGATGTTCTGTTCCTTGCCGGTCCCCTTATCCTTGGCTGAGACATTGACGATACCATTGGCATCGATATCGAAGGTAACCTCGATCTGCGGGGTCCCGCGCGGCGCTGGCGGAATTCCCATCAGATCGAACTGACCGAGGAGCTTGTTGTCGGCGGCGAGTTCCCGCTCACCCTGGAAGACGCGGATCGTTACAGCGTTCTGGTTGTCCTCGGCTGTGGAGAAGGTCTGGCTCTTGCGCGCGGGGACGGTCGTGTTGCGTTCGATGAGACGCGTAAAGACGCCACCCAAGGTTTCCAGCCCGAGCGACAGAGGCGTGACGTCGAGAAGCAGGACGTCCTTGACGTCACCCTGTAATACACCCGCCTGGATCGCGGCACCGACGGCGACCACCTCATCAGGGTTCACGCCCTTGTGAGGCTCCTTGCCGAAGATCTTTTCGACGACCTCCTGGATTTTCGGCATTCTGGTCATGCCGCCCACCAGCACGACCTCGCTCACTTCCTTCGCCGTCAGACCGGCGTCTTTCAGGGCGCTGAGGCATGGTTCGATTGTCCGCTGCACAAGATCTTCAACCAGGGATTCAAACTTGGCGCGCGTAATTTTGACCTGCAGATGCTTCGGTCCGGTGGCGTCGGCGGTGATGAAAGGAAGGTTGATTTCGGTCTGAGTCGTTGTCGAAAGCTCGATCTTCGCCTTCTCGGCAGCCTCTTTCAGACGCTGCAGGGCCAGCTTGTCGGTCTTCAGGTCGATGCCTTGCTCTTTCTTGAACTCCGAGCAGAGATATTCGACAAGACGCATATCGAAGTCCTCCCCACCCAGGAAGGTGTCGCCATTCGTCGACTTCACTTCGAAGACGCCATCACCGATATCGAGGATGGAAATGTCGAAGGTGCCACCGCCAAGGTCATAGACGGCGATCTTAGCTTGCTTCTTCTTTTCAAGCCCATATGCCAGCGCTGCGGCTGTTGGCTCGTTGATGATACGCAGGACCTCAAGCCCCGCGATCTTGCCCGCATCCTTGGTGGCCTGCCGTTGCGCATCATTGAAATAGGCAGGAACCGTGATGACCGCCTGTGTTACCTTCTCCCCGAGGTTCGCTTCGGCGGTTTCCTTCATCTTCTGCAGGATGAAGGCGGAAATCTGGGACGGTGAGTAGGTCTTGCCTTCCGCTTCGACCCAGGCGTCACCATTGCCCGCCTTGACGATCTTATAAGGGACGAGGCCCTTATCCTTTTCGACCGTCGGGTCATCGTAACGACGGCCAATGAGACGCTTCACGGCGAAGATTGTGTTTGTGGGGTTGGTGACCGCTTGTCTGCGCGCAGGCTGGCCAACTAGGCGTTCGCCATCGCTGGTAAAAGCAACGATCGAGGGCGTCGTTCGCGCACCTTCCGAGTTCTCGATAATTCGCGTGTTCTTGCCGTCCATCACAGCAACGCAGGAGTTGGTCGTACCCAGATCGATTCCGATAACTTTACTCACCGTATTACTCCTCTGTTTTCTTCTCGGATTTGATGTTCGCGCCCCGCACAGCATCCGTCCGGGATCACCCCTGTGCCAGCTCGCACATGCCGCAATCCTTCAAGAAGCAACGGCGGTCATCCGGATCGGACCCCGCCGCCGTGAGGACACCGGGCGACGAACTGGTATTGCCGAAGAGAGGAGCAACAGCCGTGCCAGTTTTTGATATTCATGAATATCAATCGCTTAGAGGCGATTTGTCGAACTTCTCAGACAGGTTGTCCCGCGCCGATCGGACAAAATGTCCGGCACCACATCGAATTTTTATGGAAGGCTCCATCAAAATTGACAGATATGCCGTTGCATCGACTGGCCCGCAGCAGCATCTTGCAGTCGCAGCTAATATACCACGCCTACATTGAATTGGAAAAGAGATCCGCTTCCGACTCGATGCCCCAGACGAACGGAAATGGATCTTGCAAACGTGCTCCCCGGCGTGGACATTTTGTCCAAAACCCCACCGACATAATGTCGTAAGTCAAACGCATCATAGCAATAGTCGATTGATTACGCCGATCTTTTAGAACTGGCACGACCGTTGCTTCAATGTCGTTGCAACTATTACGCTGCCCTTCATAAATGGTAAGCTTCGTCCCGGCAGCGGATTTGCATGGGTTTTGAATTGGGCTGCAGAGGAGATTGGTCGTGCAAGAATATGATCTTTACATCAACGAAAAAAAGCCTGCCATCGGACTCTACGTACGAGCTGGAGCAAGTCTTCCAGATTTTGCCGACCCAAAGGAATGGATTTTTGATGGCACCGACGCAGCGGATCTCCTGCCGCCGAGTGTCATCGAAGGGGTGGCCGCGGCCGGACATGCATTCCGTGACATGGATTAATGCCATTCGATCGGTTGATGTGATTTTGCTGGCGTCAACTTTTTCATAGGAGACGGCGGTGTCCACAGCGATTTCCAATCCGGGCATGCGGGGGCGGCATTCCGCCCGAACGGCCGTCTATGCAGCATTGGCCGGCAACATCGCCGTCGCAATAACGAAGCTCGCTGCAGCCGCCATGACCGGCAGCGCGGCGATGTTCAGTGAGGCTGTGCACTCAGTCGTCGACTGCGGCAATGAAGGTCTTATTCTCTACGGATACCGTCGTGCGGTACGAAGGCCAGACCTCGTCCATCCCTTCGGCTTCGGCCGTGAGCTATATTTCTGGAGCTTTATTGTCGCGTTGCTACTGTTTGCGCTTGGCGCAGGTGTTTCGGCCTACCAAGGCATACGGCACGTGCTGGCTCCGCAACCACTCGAATATACGCAGATCAGCTACATCGTTCTGGCTCTTTCTTTTATGTTCGAGAGCACGTCCTGGGTTGTCGGCTGGCGGGCCTTCGCAAAGGCACGCGGCAACCTCGGCTTCTGGAAAGCATTCCGCCAAAGCAAGGATCCGCCTGCATTCATGGTGCTGTTCGAAGATAGCGCCGCCTTGATCGGCATTGCCGTTGCCATCATCGGGATCGCCGCCGCCGAACAGCTTCAAATGCCGGTATTGGACGGAGTAGCATCTATTCTGATCGGCATCGTTCTCGCGATAACGGCAATTCTTTTGGCGATCGAGAGCAAAAGCCTGCTCATAGGAGAACGGGCAACCCCGGCGCTGGTCGAGGCCATTTGCAATATTGCTCAGGAACAACATGGCGTTGTGCACGCAAACAGCGCACTGACGGCCCAGCTCGCTCCCGATCAGGCGATGGTGGCACTGAGTATTGAATTCGATCCTACATTATTCACCGAGCAGATTGAGGAATGCGTGGCTTTGATCGAGGAAAAGGTCCGCTTAGCACATCCAGACGTCGTTGCTTTGTTTGTCAAACCGCAGACGCTTGAGCAATTCGAAAGAGCTCGTAGGAAACGGTTCGGCAATTATCTATTTTCAGCCACGCCGCGATAGGAGTTGAGATGCCTCGATTGCCTTACCCCTAGATCGCCATCGGGAGCCTCATCTCTTTTCCAACTTGCTTATCCGACATCTTGTCCCCAGAGGTTCGGACAATATGTCCATTCCCCTCTTCGCCGCCGACGCAACATCCTGTTTTTACACATTATTCAAACTGGCACGTTCATTGCCTCCGACAGCTGTAGGGCTTGGAACGGCGAAACTCCCGATCGCCAATCTCAAAGCAGATTGAAATCCTTGCGGTCCATTCGGACAAAGGAGGCTGCAAATGACATCGATCAGCGTGATTCCCGCGAAGCGGGAGAGATTTGCCAATGCGCACAAAAAATGGGGATGGTTCCTCTTTCTTGGTGTCGTCTTCATTGCCCTCGGCGCCATTGCTGCAGGCGACCTGTTCTATGCGACGATCGCCGCCATCTTCTATGTCGGCATCCTTATGACCATGGCGGGGACATTGCAGGTCCTGCACGCGTTCCGCGTCAGGACGTGGGGCGGCTTTTTTCTCTGGCTCGCCAGCGGCCTGCTCTATGCGATAGCCGGTGCATGTGCCTTCTCCAATCCCGCGCTCGCCTCCATGATCCTCACGCTACTACTTGCCGCGTTGACTTTGTTGTCTGGTTCGCTCCGACTGCTTGTCGGCATTTACGCGAGGTCGACACAGGGCTGGGGGTGGATCATCGCATCCGGCGTGGTAACGGCTCTGGCAGGAGTGATTTTCCTGATCGGGTGGCCGGTCAACAGCATCTGGCTCCTCGGCATGCTCCTGGCGATCGACCTGATGTTCCAGGGCATGACGTTGATCGGCTTTGCCTGTCAGCTCGGAACAATACCATGAGTTTCTCCCATGCTTGCATCCTAGACGCGGGCTTTGTCCCCAGCTTCCAGTGACAAATCGTGACAGGACATTGAGATGAGCAACGAGAAAAGACAGTCTCAGGAACAATCGACAAAAACCACCAAGGACCCGCATTCACCGATCAATCCTGCTGATAGAGACAAGACCCAGGGCGCCGGCGCGACTGACGATCCTCCGTCCGAAGCGCCCGTATCCGAGAGACTAGAGAGCTTGGAGGCAGAGAACAAAAGCCTTCAGGATCGCCTGCTCCGTGCTCTGGCGGAAACGGAAAATGTGCGCCGACGAGCTGAACGCGATGTGAACGATGCCCGCCAATATGCTGTTACCCAATTCGCCCGCGACATGACACGGGTGGCCGACTACCTTGGGCGAGCGGTCAGCAGCATTCCGGAAGACGTTCGTCGTCATGAAGGCCCTGTAAAGAGGTTGATTGAAGGTGTCGAGCTCACCGAGAAGGAACTGTTGCACACGCTGGAAAAACACGGCGTCACCAAGTTCAATCCCGCCGGCGAGGCATTTGATCCAAATTTTCACGAGGCAATGTTCGAAACGGAAGATCCAAGTATTCCCCATGGCACTGTCACGATAGTGGCTGAACCTGGCTACATCATAGGAACCCGTCCGCTCAGGCCAGCAAAAGTCGCAGTTTCACGTGGGGGTCCGCCACGTGGATCTCAAAGCTGACTGGCCGTCGACTGCTTCTTTCCGCCCCGCGTGAAAAAACACCAAAGAGATGCCGAACCTTCTTCGGTTTGCTAAGTAGTCTGCTTTGCGTGCGGCTCAGCTAAATGTTGGGTCATACGGCCCTGAAAATCGATCACCTTAGACGTCATCCTATTCGCTTTGCCGAGATCGATAGGAAACGCAGCCTCGATACGAGGGCAGTCACGCCCCGTCGGGGACCGCAGTTGGAGAGAGCAACTTTCCCATTCCCACGCCTTGTGGAACATTAGCTGCATGAGTAGTCCTGCTCTTGGCTACTCGGCACCATTGGAGGATGATTGCGATGAAGACGCGGATCGACGCGGTCGTGGAGAGGGCGATCATTGCCGGCAAGATCGTCGGCACTGTCGTAATTGTCGTTAGGGATGGAGAAACCGTCTATAGCCGTGCGGCCGGTTATGCCGATCGGGAAATAGAAAAGCCCATTGAAACCCGAACCATATTCCGGCTGGCGTCGGTGACCAAACCACTCGTAGCAGCGACTGCTCTGGCTCTTATCGATAAAGGTCGGCTAGCCCTTGGCAGCCTCGTGCGAGATTATCTTCCCTATTTCCGGCCCCGACAGCCAGATGGGAAAATAGCCGATATCACCATCAAACACCTGCTCACTCATACAGCAGGCCTCAGTTATGGGGCAGACCCCAAAACCACGCCACCGGAGCGGATGTTCAATAGCGGCCTCTCCGATACAGACCTCGATTTCCAGGAGAACTTCAGCCGGCTATCGACCTTCCCGCTGCTGGCAGTGCCGGGCACACTTTGGTCTTACTCGATCGCCATCGATGTTCTTGGAGCGGTCATCGCGCAGATCGAAGGGTGTAGCCTCGATGAAGCGGTGCGTCGTCATGTAACCGGACCGCTCGGGATGAGCGACACGGGTTTCTCAGTCAGTGATCCCCGGCGACTTGCTACACCCTATGCCGATGGCGATCCCAAAGCTGTTAGAATGAGTGACCATCATCTAGTCCCGGACGATGATGGCAACTTGCTGACCTTTGCGCCGACCCGGCTGTTCAACCCAACGGCTTTCCAGTCCGGTGGCGCTGGTATGGTGGGGACAGCACCGGATCTGATCTCCTTTCTTGAAACCATCCGCCAAGGCGGCGCCCCCATCTTGAAGTCTGAGACGGCGAAAGCGGCACTCCTCAACCAGATAGATGACATTCCACGCCCAGGCGAACCAGGACAGGGATTTTCCTTTTTGGGCGCGGTCATCCAGGACCCGGTTTTGGCAGAGTCTCCGATGTCGAAAGGATCGGTAACATGGGGCGGCGTCTATGGACACAGTTGGTTCATCGATCCTGTGAAAGGTATTTCTGCCGCAATCATGTCCAACACAGCGGTAGAGGGCTGCCTTGGAGCCTATCCGCGAGATATCGCGCGAGAGATCTGCGCCGCTTGATGTTTGCCGCACCTTCCCGGTGACTTCTGTGCCTCAAAACTTGCCCGAGATGCTGGAGCCGGAGCTGCCCCCACGCAAAGCAGCCGCTTTAACGAGATTTCCGCTACGGAAGACCGCCGACGGTCGGGAAAATGATCAGCGTCGGCGTGCCTGGCGATAGTAAGCCGGATCCGGGATCGGAACGGCAGCCATCAGGTTTCGCGTGTAATCGTCGCTTGGGTTTTCGAACACCTGCCGGCGTGTGCCCATTTCCACGATTTGGCCGCTACGCATCACGGCGACGTGATGCGACATCTTCTCGATGACGGCCATGTCGTGCGAAATGAAGAGATAGGCAAGCCCCATTTGTTCCTGAAGCTCGAGCATCAGATCGAGAACGCGTGCGCGTACCGAAACGTCGAGCGCGGCCACGCTCTCATCAGCAACGATCAGCTTCGGTTCGAGCGCCAATGCGCGCGCGATGCAGATGCGCTGGCGCTGCCCGCCCGAAAACTCGTGCGGATAGCGGCTTGCGGCATCCGACGTTAAGCCGACGCGCTTCAATAGCGCCGCGACGCGATCTTTGCGCTCGGATGCATTGCCGACATTGTGGATCACCAGCGGCTCCGCGATCGCGGAACCGATGCTCATGCGCGGATCCAGTGAAGCATAGGGATCCTGAAAGATCATCTGCGCGGCGCGGCGCACCGGCTGCATTTTAGCGCCCGAGAGCCCATGAACCTCGCGGCCCTCGATCTTCACGCTTCCCGCAAAGCCGATGAGATTGAGGATGGCCTTCCCCGTGGTGGATTTGCCCGATCCGCTCTCGCCCACCAACCCGAGCGTCTGGCCGGCCTTGATCGTGAAGGACACTTCGTTGACCGTGGGCGCGGCGGTCTTGGCCTTGCCGAACAATCCCGTCTTGCCGCCGTATGTTACGCTGAGCTTCTCGACCTCGACGATTGGCGTGGCCGGCGTAACCACGACAGGAGTATTTGAAATGCGCGGCGGTTCATCCGTGCCGGCATGGGTACCGAGGCGCGGCACTGCGGCTAGCAGCTCGCGCGTATAGGCCTGGCTGGGCTTGCCGAAGACATCGAGCGCATCGCCCTGCTCGACGATGCGCCCATGCTGCATGATCACAACGCGATCGGCCATTTCGGCAACGACGCCCATGTCGTGGGTAATCAGCAGGATCGACGTGCTGAATTCGTCGCGAAGCTCGCGCATCAGCGTCAGGATCTTCTGCCCGATACCGCGCAAAATCACAAGCGGAAACTATCATGGATTATACTTCCATATCGAGAAATTATATATGTACTTCAATCTATTAACAGGCCTTGCATTGAGGTATGATACTGGCACTCCAAGGTAAAAAGAGCGGATTTGGGGGCGGTGTCGCTAGATCGGCAATTGTGCCATTCCCCATCCTCGATCATAATCCATGGTTGTGGTAGAGCAGATGCTTGAGGTGAGTAACGAAGAGGCTCCATGACGAGGTTCGATATTAACCGCGGTCGCAATGCATCGGTGCCCTGATAGCCTCGCGCCGCTCACCGTGCCGAAACTGCGACGACTGCTCCTCGCCCAGATCCCTTCCGATCTAGCCGATTGGTTGGACTTCGTGGCGTTGAACGCGCTGGTGGCATTCCAATGGCAGCTTGGACCTATAGGGGTTGCAAGTTTAACATTGGCGCTAGCGTTACCCTATGTTGTTCTCGCCCCCGCCGTTGGCGTTCTGGTGGATCGCGCGGATCAACGAACGCTGCTGATAGCGAGTAACCTCATACGCGCCATTTCAACGGCGGCATTTGTTCTGGCGCCAAATCTAGTTGTGCTCCTCGGATGCGTCGTCATCAAATCCAGCGCCGACGCTTTGTTCACGCCGGCAAAGCAGGCCGCACTTCCACTTCTTACGACCCCTGATCGATTGTTGACGGCAAATGGTCTCAGCCACGTCATCAATCAGCTCACCAAGATTGTCGGCCCGGCCTTGGGTGGAATTCTGACGGTATTTCTCGACCTGCAGCAGATTTTCTTGGTGAACGCTGGTCTGTCGCTGATCGCAGCCATGATTCTCTTGGGCTTGCCCGGTGGTTTGCGCGCAGATCGCAGTGGAACCACAAAGGGAAAATTTGGCGAGGAATTTGCCGACGGACTGAGACATATTCGCCGCAAGCCAGTCCTAGCTACCGCCATTGTGGCTATGGTTCTCGGCTATTTTCTAATCTTCCTGTACGATGGGCTGATCGCACTCCTGGTCAAGGAGATCGGGCTTTCGAGCGCCCTGCTCGGAGCCTCCGTTGCGTCCGCAGGAGCCGGCGGAGTAATTGGCGCTTTGCTTCTGGGACAGTTCTTCGGGCGGCGCGATCCTTTTCAGCTGATGATCGGTTCAGGCCTTGTCGGGGGGCTGTTAATTGCCGTGATGGGCCACGTCGGACGCGGCGATATCGACATGTCTGCCGTAAGTTTTTGCGCACTCCTATTTGCCACAGGTTTGGCCAGCGCCGGCTTTTTTGTCCCTTACCGCGTGGTTCTACAGAGGGAGACACCGCTTGAGCTTTTGGGGCGCGTTGCCGCGGTAGGCGAGGGACTTAGTGCGGTAGCGATGATGACCGCTCCACCGCTTGGAGCCGCGCTGGCGGAGATGGCTGGGATATCTGCACCATATTTGATCAGCGGCTATGCCACGGCCTTTCTGGCATGTTCGTTGCTCATTGCAAGACGGTGCATGGGAACGAGAGATGAAGGGGTAGACGCTTGGTAGAGGGGGGCTACCAGTCCCAAAATCTGCCTCGCATACTACTGTAAGGCGCCTGGACGTACTGTTGTCCTCCGGACGCCAATCGTCGCTTTCTAGAAAGTGTCCTTCCCACTAGCATTTCCGCTTTATCACTTGCCGGCCGGAAGTCCGCTTGGTGCACTCTCTTTCACACACGAGGATTGGTAATGGGAGCTTATGATTAGACCCCTGTTAACCATCTTGCGTTTAAAGATTGTTAATCGAGAGGCAAACCCGCCCTCCCAGTTTTTGCGAATTATCGTTCATGTCGATCATCCACGCACTCGGCGCAAATAGCGGTCGCCTCATCAGAATCACCTTTGGTCCTGGGGGCCGCGAGCGCCCGCCGGTGCGCGCGACGGGCCAGGCGAAACTTGCCAAAGCGCGCATCATGATGCTCGCGGGTGGGCTGCTCGTCTGCTATGTGGCGATCTTCGCCAGGCTTACCTATTTCGACATGGAGCCGAGGACCGACACCTCGGCGATTCCTCCGGATCGTGTCAGCGCCGCGCGTCCCGATATCGTCGACAGAAACGGCGAATTGCTTGCAACGGACATCCGCACCGTGTCGATGTTTGCCGAGCCCAACCGTGTAATCGATCCGGACGAGGCAGTGGAAAAAATCGCCTCGATCTTTCCCGATATCGACCGCAAATCCCTTTATAAGAAGCTTGCCGATCGCCGCTCGCATTTTGCCTGGCTGCGCCGGCAGCTGACGCCGAAGGAACAGAGCGAAATCCTGGCGCTCGGCATTCCGGCGATCGGATTTCGGCCTGAGGTCAAGCGCTTCTATCCGGGCGGGCGAACCGCTGCCCATATTCTCGGCTATGTCGATATCGACAACCACGGCGTCGCCGGCATGGAGAAATATCTCGACATGCAGGGCCTGTCGGATCTCGCATCGACGGGCCTGACGAGCCGCGACCAACTGGAGCCCGTGCGGCTTTCGATCGACCTGCGCGTTCAGAACATCGTCCACGACGTGGTGTCGGATGCGATCGGCCGCTACCAGAGTCAGGCGGCCGGCGCCGTCATTCTCGACATCCACACCGGCGAAGTCCTGGCCATGGCCTCGGCACCCGACTTCGATCCGAACGATCCGCAGACTGATGTCAAAGGCTGGCTGAACCGCATGTCGAACGGCACCGACGAGATGGGATCGGTTTTCAAGACCTTCTCGATCGCGATGGCCATCGATACCGGCACGGTCAAGCTGACGGACACCTTCGATGCCAGCTCTCCCCTGCACTACGGCGGCTTCACCATCCATGACGACCGCGACGTGCCGCGGCGTGTCCTGTCGATCCCGGAAATCTTCCGTTATTCGTCCAACATCGGCACGGCCAAGATGATGGACAAGGTGGGCATGACCATCCAGAAGAGCTATCTGACCCGCTTCGGACTGCTGTCGAAAATGCAGACGGAACTGCCTGAGGTGAAAGCGCCGAGCCAGCCAAAAGTTTGGAAGAAGCTCAACTCCATAACCATTGCCTTTGGCCACGGCGTCGCCACGACACCGATGCAGACTGCCGTTGCCGGCGCAGCCCTCATCGACGGCGGCAAGCTGATCGAGCCGTCCTTTCTTCCGCGCACGCAGGAGGAGGCGGAGAAGACCGAAACGATGGTCGTCAAGAAAAGCACCAGCGATACGATCCGTTACCTCTTCCGGCTGAATGGCGAACAGGGCACGGGCCGAGCGGCCGACGTTCCCGGCTATCATGTCGGCGGGAAGACCGGTACCGCAAACAAGGTCATTCACGGCGTCTATTCGCACAAGCTCAGTTTCAATTCATTCCTCGCGGCATTCCCCATGGATAACCCGAAATACGTGGTGCTGGCCTTCATCGACCAGCCGTTGACGGGTGTGCACAACCTGAATCTTGCTGCCGAAACGGCAGCTCCCATGGTTCACGATATCATTGCCCACGCCGCGCCGCTGCTCGGTGTCGAGCCGGATTTCGGATCGAATTTGCTGGCCGCATATTAAGGATCACGCTCGCTCTGAAGCGTCGCGGCGGCTGCGACGACGGACGCCGCTACAGCTGCAGCCACGCGGGATAAAATGGCGACCCACCCGCATGAGCCAGCCTGCCGTTTATCTTCCCGCCGAAATCCTCCTGGCAAGACTGACCAGGTTTCTGCTCCGCCGCAGAGCGCCCCAATGCTAGGAATCCCGTACAATCAAAACCCTGACAGCTGTCAGGGTTTGCGGTCCAAGCTTATTGATAGGCAGCATGACATATGTTGTCTTCCGACCCGTCGCCTTACGCAGGGTAAATCTTTCCATACCGCCTCCCACATACGCCTATTGGAAAACCCTGACAGCTGTCAGGGTATTGTTGTGAGCGCGGAAACCAGACAGAACTTATTCCGAAGCCGGCTCAAGCGACCTTGAGGTGCCGAACGCCAGAGAACTTCACAGCATATCGTTATCGCCATCTATTTCCTCGGTGTAATCTGCCGGGCGCCAAGCAAGATTTGCAAATGGAGTGGACCATACTGTCTGCCCCTTCATTCAGACCAATAAATGGGGTCGGCTCATGCTCACCGGATTCCACACCGCTTTTGCGCTAGGCGCGGGGTAAAAATAGCCGGCGAACAATCGCAGGAACAGGAGAGCCGAAATGAGGCCCACTTCACAGTTTTTCATCGCTGAAACCGACGGATGGGTTGTAAGTCATCGCGCGAACTCTGCCCTCCCCGGCTATCTTGTCGTTGCCTCGAAGAGATCTGCAGATGATCTGTCAGACTTATCCGATGACGATTTGCGCGAAATCGGTCCGTTGTTGGCGCTGTTTCAAGCTGCCCTGAAGGAGGAGCTCCGCGTTCCGCGCGTCTATATCGGGCGCTATGGTCACAGCTCCGGACTCGCTTTTCATTTCCATATCATTCCTATCTATGAGTGGGTCGAGAAACTGTTCTGGCGAGACGCCCGATATCGGCTCCTCGGGCAATTTACGGAAGGGGAGGAGGAAAGCGAAACGGACGGCGCCGAACTAACCCTGTTCGTCTGGCGGGAGTTCTGCGAACGTGCGCTGCCGCCTCCTATCGAAGGACCGACCGTTTCCGAAGCAATCGACCGTCTGCGCAAGACAATACGTCTCCGTTTGCAGGCTATCTGAAAGATGTTGCTGATCGACAATTTGCTTGACTATTCCCTCCCCTGCCTTGCTATACATCACAAACAAGCGGAATGCCTCGTTGTTCATACCCGAATTCGTCACTGTCTAACTGCCGGATTTTTCAACGAAAATCTCTAATCCTGAAGCTATATGGGCGTTAGCTTCCATAAGCGATACCGGGTTGACTGAACTTTTTAGCGACGGCGCGAATGTGCACCTACTAGCGCCGATTTCGTTTTCAGTAGAGAAGAAAATAAGTCTCTGAGCGAGTAATCCGAGCGCACTTATTCGTGGTTCCATTCCCACATTCGTGCCATGACCGTTCCAATGACTCGATCTCGCTGGAATAATGATGAGACACAATGCACTGCGTATTGTCGATTAAACCGGGATCTAATCTCTGAAGCTCAATTCTACCCCCTTTTTAAAATTCGTCGAGCGAGTTGCTGCCGCTAAAGTTCATTACAAAATCGTAAGGGTGCTATTCATTTTCGGTTAAGCCTTAATCGGTCATCAAAGTCATGCGTAAACACGCAGCATCACCCCCAATGCTTATGAGGTTTCACATGAAAAGCCTGCTTCTCTCCACTGCCATCGCCCTGGCTTCGGTCGTTGCCGTCAGCGCTCCCTCCCAGGCCGCTCCATTTCATCGTCATCACCACAATTGCTTTGTGAAGACCGTAAAGCATAGGGTTCATGGCCATTGGGTGGTTCGCAAGGAGCGCATCTGCCATTAACCCAACGCGCGGCTTTGGCCGTCGGCAAGGTTCGATGGCCAAAGCTGAATGGCTTGCCGCAGCCATATCGCTTGCGAGAATGTATATCCTGCGGCCTCTTTGCTGTGTTGATCCGAAGGCTCATTCCGATCGTGTACCGTTGGTGTCTCGGAACCAGCGCATCTCAGCAAGCCGATCTGATATGTCATGAAACTTCTAATACGATATCGCCGTACCCCGCGTTTGTGCGAAGCAACGCCATAAGTACCGGACCAAGTGAAAATTCGCCGCGTTTTGCCTTGCCTGCAAGATCGCGTAGATAGGCACCGGCTGAGTTGATATGCCCTGATCGCTCGAGAATGCAGGCCATCGTCACGGCGGCATTTTCCGGCCCCATCGTCTCGCAAGCCTGCTGATAGGCCGAGGGCGTGACACCGAGCATCGATCGCACCACGATGGCTGCAGACATGAGATCTCGCCAATTGCTGATCACGCCTGCAGGGGCATAGGAGCTAATTTCGGGGCAAGCCTTCAGCACGAGAGCTAGCGGGAAGATGCGCATCGGCTCTTTTTGTCGCTCGTCCGCTTTCCGAGATCTTGCTTCCAACTTTGTTCTAAAGCCTGGTTCAAGTTCATTAAAGGATTCGGGATTCGAACTCTTTATGTGGCGCTCACTATGGGCATCATTGGTGCTATAATTTTCAATTTTCTGCTGTTTTTCCAGCAGGTTGATGATTTCGCCGCGTAGTAGCTCCATATCACTGAGAATAGAGGTGACCTCAGACATCGTCGGGGAGCGAGGAATGCGCGCGAGGAGGGCGCTATAGGTTTCTTCGATCCGAGGCCAGTCGCCCTCGACGCCTTCCGTGATAGCTGCCGCAATCAGTTTACGGACGTCGCGCCGGCAAATTGTCAGGCTCTCTTTGGCCCGCCGAAAAGCGATCCGATCTGCCACGACCTGTTGAGCCATGATTGCAAGTTCTTCGGCGCGCAACAACAGTGGTGAGATATCGAAGCCGAATGCGTTTTCGATCTCGCCTGTTCGGCCTTTTCTCGCATAGCGCTTGCCATTGGCGCTATCCTTGCGAACGATCAGGCCAGCCTCGACGAGAAATGCCAGATGCCTGCGAAGCGTGGCGCCTGCAATGCCATGGGCTCGCAAGGTCAATTGCGTATTGGATGGAAAGACGATGAGCTTGGCGTCCTGACGAAGCTCATTGTCGGGATAGAAACTCAGCAACGCGTCGAGCACCGCCAAGCTGCGATCTTGTAGACCGAGCTTTTCTCGTGCTTCGGATATGTCTCGAAAGACTTTCCATTTATCGGCCGTCTTGTTTGGTTCGATCGCGGACGTGGCGACCTGCCGTCTCATTAAGGCAAGCGTCATCGGCCGCCGCCCAAAGGGCGTCGTCACACTTCCGTTCTGCATTTTCTTCACCTTCAAGAGGCAAAAGAAATACGATCACCAAAAACGGTGCCAAAAACTCTTGACTGTGATTCGGGGAAATGCGATTCTTCAGTTGCTACATTGAAGAGAAGGCTTCCACGACGGCAACGTTTGGGGGCCTTTTTTCTTTTGCGAGTTTCCTTTCCAATCAGAAAACCCTGACAGCTGTCAGGGGTTGCGTTTGTCTCTGAAACGAGTGAAGCGCTCGACAAGATCGGGCAACTCCTCCTCGATAAATCTCACGAATTCCGTACCCAATTTGCCCTCGGCAGAAATTCGAACTTCCCGAGGGGAGGTCATGAACACACCCAACCTAGTTCCGGATGTATCGGAAATCGCTATTTGCGTGTTGCGCGGCTCAGACGGAGGCTTGATTGCCTTCAGCGCCACCTGAAAGCGCTGGTCCGAGGTTTCATTGGCCCTGTTTGCATCCAAGAGAGCGGCGCGCACCACATCAAGAGCATTCGAGGCTGCGGATATGGCCTTCGCCAGATCCAGCCAACGCGGTCGGCCAATCTTCGGAGCCCTGCCGATCGCTTCAATGATATCTGCCGGAATTGCGCGATAGACACTCCGCATTCGCGCAAGTTCCGCATCCTCAATCGAGAGAGCCGCATAGATGTGGCGCGCCTTGATGCCCGCATCATCCATGCGCGAGGCAAACAAAGCGCGTTCGATCCATGTCAGGTCCTGCCGGCTGGCATTCTCGATGCCCTGCGCCAGAACGAGATCGAGATCGGAAATCTCGACTTCTATTGCACGGACGGTGCGACCAAGCTCTAGAGCAGCCCGCCATCTGCGATGGCCGTAAACGACCTGATACCGATCGCTTGAAGAGGGGTGCCGTCGAACCTGGATCGGAACCTTTTGGCCTTCCTCCTCAATGGAACGCTTGAATCTCTCGAAATCCTGAGGATCATCGTCAGGCAGGCGATCCGGATAAGGAGAAGCATCGATCACCTGAGGATCGAGGTCCTGTATCCAGCCTTCGCCGGATTCGACAATGGCACGCAGCCGGTCACGCTCGGCGCGTATGTCGCCGATCGCCCGATGCGCGGCCCCGATCACGCCGGCACCGACACGGCCGGTTTGCGCGGGGGCAGAGGCCGGCGGCGATGAATCCGTTTTGTTTTCGCTGCTTTCCAACTCCGCTGAGAGCAGACCGAAGCTGGCGACGATGGATTTTCTCGGGCTTTTGCTCATCCACGTCCCCAACTTGCATTGATGAGTTGCACGATCGCCTCGTTGACGGCGTCGACGGCCTCACGCGCGCGCTTGTGCGTATCTCGGCCGATCTGCCCCATTTCCAGCTCGTAGAGGGAGCGCTTGGCAAGTCCGGCGGCCTCGACTGCGGTGCTCTCTATCGCCGTCGGCAACAAGACGTCGGTGCCGAAGAGATGGCGCAACATCGCAACGACCTGGGACTGCGGTGCATCGTTCGGATCGTGACGCGTTACCAGATAGCGAATGAAATCATGATCGAGCTGCGCACCGCTTTCGTTGAGCACGCTGATCAGGTCGCCCATCATGAGCAGGAATTGGCTCATCGATGCCACGTCCAGCATGGCCGGATGTACCGTGATGATCATGCTCGTTGCGGCATAAATAGCGCTGAGGGTCAGAAATCCGAGCGACGGCGGCGTGTCGAGGATGACGATGTCGTAATCGCTTTCGACTTCGGACAGCGCTAGCTTAAGCCGCTCGAAAAAGATCACGCCGGAGCCGGATTTTTGAGCCAGGACGCGAGGGGTCTCGTGCTCATACTCCATGACCTCCAGGTTGCCTGGAATAAGGTCAATGCCGTCGAAATAGGTTTTGCGAATGATCTCGCGGATGGGACGCCTTTCGACCGCCTCATATCGAAGTGCCGCATAGATGGTTTCGTTGGCGCCGACATCGATTTCCGGCTGCGCGCCAAACATGGCCGAAAGCGATGCCTGCGGATCGAGATCGAGGGCAAGCACGCGATAGCCATGCAGCGCAAGATAATGCGCGAGATGAACGCAGGTCGTCGTCTTGGCGCTGCCACCCTTGAAGTTGGCAATCGCCATGACCTGTAGATGTTCGCCCGGTCGGCGCCGAGGCAGGAAGCGAAGCGCTTCCGTAGGCTTCTGCTTGGCAAACAGTTCCCGCAATTCGTTGATCTGGGCAAGCGTATAGACCCGGTGATTGTTCTCCAACCGGCTTGGAACAGGACCGCGGCCTTCACTCGACATCAGCTTCAATGTCGAATCCGGGATAGACGTGAGCTTTGACACTTCATTGGTCAGGAACTGGCGTAGCATCTTCTCGGATTTCGGCGGATACATACGCGTTCTGAGCTGCTGGAGCTGACCAGACAGTACAGTTGCGTGCCGCGCGATCTTGCTGGCTGCATTTTCCTTTGAAGGAGCTATTGTCTCCGTGCGGTTCGCTATCGCCATTTATCCCTCTTGGCGGCCTGTCGCCGGTTTGCCGACATTTGCCCGCCAGAACATAGAACACGATTCTGTCAGGCCGTCCAGAGATTAACGGATAATGAACGGTCAGCGTGTGACAGCCAGACTTTGGCCGGGCCGTTTAACGCGCTGTCTTTCCTGCACTTTCTGCAGCCACCCGCTGGAAATAGCTGCGGATGAAGGCTTACGCTTTTGACTGCATAATGTCGTTGCCGCCGATCTGCCGATCTCTATCCGGCTAAGATTGTAACGATTTCGACAACGGGAATCACCGAATGGGGCTGTGTGAGTCGGCTTCGTGCGGATGCTCTCACGCAGGATCTCCGGCTTTCCCTTTCAGCGATCATGGCACAAGTGCAGGCAGCGAGCATATAGCCGTTCGGCATGCCTGGAGCGTTGAGCGGATCAGGCTCTGCCGTCTTTTGTTACCCCCCGGGCGCTGTACGCCTGCCATGGATAAAGGCTGGACAAGTTTCACATAACGGACGTCGAAATATCGGCTGTGGACGAATCACCGCCTTCCCTTGTCGAAAGTTGGATCGGCCCTAGTTTGCGAATCATTAATGATTTGTGAGGGTTAGTAACTTTGAGCTATGATTGGAGCGGCGTCAGGACACGGCGCATCAAAGCGATCAAGATGGCAGTTTCAGTGATGATCGCAGTGGCGGTGCTGGGTATGCCGACAATGCTTTGGCTGCATGGTTCGTTTTGAGCATCAGGGCACTCGAACCGTCCGACGACGAGGTCGGGCAGTCTCACGTTTAGCGTCTTTCGGAGAACGGGGTTGGATGCATAACCTCATTGCCGGCAACGAGAGCGATCGCTTGCATCGCAGAATGCCGATGCAAGCTAGGCCTTTATCCCGACTGCCACTCGGAGGCTGGGTGGTCGAATTCCAGATTCTTCGTTACATGATCTACAAAGCCGGCTAACAGGGGGCTCGTATGTTTGCGATGCCAGCAGATTCCTACCGGCCATTTTGATTCCGGTCCTGAGAGAGATTGCGTGCGGATGGACCCCGCCAATGCCCGCACGCCATGCCAAGGCAGGAATGCCGCGCCCAGGCCGGCAGAAACGATGGCGTGCACGGTCAGTATGTCGTCGGCATATTGGGCGACGCGAGGCTCGAAACCGGCAAGTGAACACCAGCGCCGGCACTGTAAACTTAACGC
>UBXG01000014.1:5000-135254 GCA_900469475.1 Hyphomicrobiales bacterium
ATAGCTTTACACTGGCATTCGTGTCGGCATGTGTAGGATAGGTGGTAGGCTTTGAAGCAGGGACGCCAGTTCTTGTGGAGCCATCCTTGAAATACCACCCTTATCGTCATGGATGTCTAACCGCGGTCCGTTATCCGGATCCGGGACAGTGTATGGTGGGTAGTTTGACTGGGGCGGTCGCCTCCGAAAGAGTAACGGAGGCGCGCGATGGTGGGCTCAGACCGGTCGGAAATCGGTCGTCGAGTGCAATGGCATAAGCCCGCCTGACTGCGAGACTGACAAGTCGAGCAGAGACGAAAGTCGGTCATAGTGATCCGGTGGTCCCGTGTGGAAGGGCCATCGCTCAACGGATAAAAGGTACGCCGGGGATAACAGGCTGATGACCCCCAAGAGTCCATATCGACGGGGTTGTTTGGCACCTCGATGTCGGCTCATCGCATCCTGGGGCTGGAGCAGGTCCCAAGGGTTTGGCTGTTCGCCAATTAAAGCGGTACGTGAGCTGGGTTCAGAACGTCGTGAGACAGTTCGGTCCCTATCTGCCGTGGGTGTAGGAATATTGACAGGATCTGTCCCTAGTACGAGAGGACCGGGATGGACATATCTCTGGTGGACCTGTTGTCCTGCCAAGGGCATAGCAGGGTAGCTATATATGGAATGGATAACCGCTGAAGGCATCTAAGCGGGAAACCAACCTGGAAACGAGTGTTCCCTATCAGAGCCGTGGAAGACGACCACGTTGATAGGCCGGGTGTGGAAGTGCGGCAACGCATGAAGCTTACCGGTACTAATAGCTCGATTGGCTTGATCGTTCCCATTGCCAGTGCTCATCAGACGAACGTAAACGTTCATCTGCATTGAGTTTTGTCCTCACGCATGTACGGGTCTTCGACCCTATGCTGCGGACGGCGCGCCAGACCTCTGGCGACGCGCTCTGCGCTTGCGGACTTCGTCCGGAAACGCATCCAACGACGTGTTCAAATAAGACAAACGAGACTTCCAGTCTCACCAGCTTCTCAAAACGGGCTAAATCCGCAAGGTTTAGCCTAAAGTTGCGCTTTGCCGACCTGGTGGTTATGGCGGGGTGGCTGCACCCGTTCCCTTTCCGAACACGGCCGTGAAACGCCCCTGCGCCCATGGTACTTCGTCTTAAGACGCGGGAGAGTAGGTCGCTGCCAGGTCTGCCAAACGCAACTTTGTTTAATAGAAATCTTCTCATCACACTCTGAAAAACGGCCAAGCCGTGTTACAATAGGCCGCTACCAAAGCGGCCTTTGTCGCTTCCGGAGCACATTACCCCTGCACACCTGAAATACGGTGCCACGGGAACAAGCGATAAACCGCAACGCGGCTTACGCTGGATGGCCTCCTGAAAAAGGGGCCAGTGAACACGAGACAAATTGCTAAAGCAATTTGCTCGGATGACGCAAGCCGAAACGCGGCTTGCTACTCGCGACAAACCGCAACGCGGNNCTGCCCCCGCAACCAAGTCCAGCATGACGCAATCAATATCCAGATTTGAAGCCGCTATAGGCTGTCGTGTCCCTCAGCCGCGCCGCTCGTGCTCGCGTCTTTTGCCGCTGATGGCCGTTGTCAGCTGAGCGAGCGTCAAAGGCCTGATGGGGTGAGCGTTATCGACCACTGAAGAAGGCTGTCGATGCATCGTATTTGATAAGGCAGAAGATTTCCCTTCGCCGGCAGACGAAGAAGAGTCTCAGGCGGGACGCATTGATCGGCCACATCGATGATGTTCGCGGATGATGTGGTGCCGCTTGTTTCTGAAACGATTTGTCAAGAAGTCTGGCCGCCTAGTGACCGCAGCGGCCAGCCATACTTAAGGCTGCGGGGGGTGGATCATATCGCGCGCGTATGAAAGTCCGATGCCATAGCCACCGGCGTGGGCTTCAACAATCCCTCTGGCTCCGGCATAGGTTTCGTGCCTTGTCCAGTCTCTTTGAAGCTCGAGGAGGACTTGAATCCAGGACGTCATCGTCGCCCCTGCCGCCTCCATTCGCCGTAATGCAAGGGAATGACTTTCAGGGGTCAGCCCGCCACAGGCGTCGGCAACGACAGAGACATCGTAACCTTCCTCAATGGCAGATAGGACCGGAAACGATACGCACGCCTCAGTCAGAAGGCCGGAAACGAGGAGACGCTTGCGACCGGTGGCGACAACGGCGGCACGTGCCGTCTCGTCCTCCCAGAGATTCATGTTCCGGCGCTCGACCGCCTTTACGTCGCCGATCGCGGCCTGGATCGCCGGCATAACGGGTCCGCTATAAACCGTCGAGGCGGATGTTGAGGCGATGATTGGCAGTTCGAACAACGTGGCCGTCTTTGCCAAGGCCACGACGTTTCCGAGGAGCGTTTGACGAGCGACGGACTCGACTCCGAAGGCGAGGCCCGCCTGCTGGTCGATTAAAAGAAGTGTGCAATCGTTCGGCGTAATCAAGGGCAACTCAACCATGTGGGTTTCCGATTCTCCATTGCAGGATGGCGAGACGCTAGCCAATATTTCGGTCGGCATCTTGGACACCCCTATCGCTATTTGGGATTTCGTCTTCCCCCGTTCCCATGAGATTGCTGACGCGCTGAGTTGGTCTACCACGGGAACCTGTCTCCATGTGGCCCAGTCAGGCGCCAGGGCGGGTAAGCTGTTCTCGACGGATTGACAGGGTCACATGTTTTTGCCCGGTAGCAGTATTATCGTCCAATTCAATCGACCACGTTTTCGGTAAACAATGTCCTTGCGATGCACCCCGCCTGAGCTCGTTTCGACCCAATTCCGGCGCAACGCATAACTAGAGACAAGGCAAGACCCGAACCAAATGTCAGTCGAATCGACATACGAATTTCTCGTCGTTCTGCTGATGGCGACGATCGTGCTCGAGCTTGTCGCCCGGCGTTTGCATCTACCGCCGGCCGCCGCTCTTATCATCGGCGGAATCGTTCTTGCGCTGACGCCTGGCGTTCCGGCGATCAAGATTGATCCGGAAATGGTCATGCTGATTTTTCTGCCGCCACTCCTGATGAGCGGCGCATATTTCACCGTATGGTACGACTTTAAGAAGCATTTTGCTGAGATAGCCTCTCTCGCGCTTGGTGCCGTCATATTCACGACATTGACCGTCGGAAGCGTGTTTCATCTCCTCTTGCCTGGTCTGCCATGGGCCGTGGGTTTCGCATTGGGCGCGATTGTCTCGCCACCGGATGCTGTCGCCGCCGGAGCGGTGCTCGAGAGGCTTCATCTCCCGAGCCGAATCTCGGCACTTCTGCAAGGTGAGAGCCTGGTCAATGACGCCAGTGGACTTGTGTTGTTACGCGTCGCTGTGGCCGCGACGTTGACCGGCACCTTCAGTATTTCAGAGGCCCTCGGGTCTTTCTCATGGGTGGCGATCGGAGGCGTGCTCGTCGGTCTCATCGTCGGCTGGTCCGGCGTTTGGGTGATCCGTCGATTGCGCGACAGCGAGCTGATCATTACAGCAACGCTCCTGCTCGCTGCGAGTTCCTATATCGGCGCGGAACGCCTTAACAGCTCAGGGGTCCTATCGACGGTCACAACCGGGCTCATCCTCGGATTCCATCAGCACGAAACCTTTTCAGCTTCAACCCGCGTGCGAGCTCAAGCGTTTTGGAAGGCAATGGTCTTTTTACTGGAGTCGCTTGTTTTCATATTTGTCGGCCTCTCACTTCGAGGCGTTCTCGACCGTATCTCCGGGGTCGGACAGGGCATTGGCGATCTTATCATTCCAGTTTCAGCCGTCGTTTTCACCGTGATCCTCGCGCGGTTTGTCTGGCTGCTTGGGACAGGAGCTTTGAAACGGGTCCTGCTATTTCGACGTTTCAGGAGCGGAGAACCTTCATCAATTAAAACCACAACAATCATGAGCTGGGCCGGTATGCGTGGTGTGGTGACACTGACGGGCGCGTTGTCGCTTCCGGAACAGATGCCGGGAAGGGACATAGTTCTTATTGCCGCGTTTGCCGTGATTATCGTCACAGTTTTGGTCCAAGGTACGACCTTGGGCCCGCTCGCCACCCTCCTCAAATTGGCAAGTCCCGATGAAGAACAGCAGTTGCGCGACAATGAAGCTTCCGCCTGGAGGCGCGTAGCGGAAGCACAGTATCGTGCGATCCAGAAGCGCTCGCAGAAGGAGGATGGCAGTGAAATGCATCCCCGCCTACTCGAACAGTACAGGCATCGGGCGCAGGTTGCCGCGCAATACGAAGCTGACCGGGATATGCATGAGGGCATCAAGGTCGATCACTTCAGGGCGGTTCTTGAGGCGCTTCAGGCGGGTCGTGCCGAAATCCTGCGGATGCACAGGGCTGGCGAAATCCATGATCGCGTCCTGCAGGATCTCGAACACGAGCTCGACCTTCAGGAGATCGCTGCGGAGAACAGGCTTTGATCTGTCGGGCCTGTGGATAGAAGGGCGCACCTTACCCTAACGTCGGACCATTGCGCAAATATCCACCGAGAATTGAAAATCAGCCATAATCAGTCCGGTTTTTGATGATTGGTGGCGTGTTCGGTTGTTGCCATAAGATTGTACAAGATAATTGTGGTCGTTATCGCAACGCTTGTTCTCTCTTCGGTTGAAACCTGATTTTCCGTGAGAATGAGCATTGCGCGGATATTCAGCAGAATTAGTATGGTCCGCTGCAACCGAAATGTTCTCACGGATGCCACAGGCGCGGAGGCGTCTTGGAGGAGGGGGATTGAGCCTGGATTATCTTGAACTGAAAACGCTCGGCCCGTACTTCGGCCTTCCCGAGGCCGCCGCGCTGCGTACGGTGCCTATCAGAGATTCATCGATTTGCGTTACGAGAATAGCCAAGGATGTCTCGGATGGTGAGAGGCCAATCGTCTCCCTTCCCGTGTGCGATGCCTATTTTCTGATGGTCTACACCAAAGAGGCCCATCATTGCGATATCCTGGCCGATGGGAGCAGGACGCTGCCGCGAAAGTTCGAACGGGGATCGGTATGTCTTGTCGACCTTTCCGAAGGGGCGTCAATCGTCTTACATGCTGACCTTCACTCGGTTACTTTTTTTCTGCCAAAGACGCTTTTGGAGGAAGTCGGAGAGTTATCCAGCGCAAGCCCGACAATCGAGCTGCGGTGCCGAAGAGGCGAGAGGGATCCGGTTCTAAGCAATCTCACCGACGTCATACTTTCCCTCTTTGATCGAGAGACCGGATCGTCGGAAGCGCTTCTGAAACACCTGGCAATCGCGATCTGCTCTCATCTGATTGAGGACCCTCTCGGGGAGACGGGGGCCGGCGCGGACGACACGATCCTTCCCTTCAATCGCGAGGCTGCGGCAAAAGAGTTTATGAGAAAAAATCTTGCCCGTGAGTTGTCCGTCGCGGAAATAGCCGCGGCGGCTGGCCTCTCCGCTAATCATTTCTCGCAGGGATTTAAGAAGGTAACCGGCATCACGCCCCACCAATGGCTGATGCATGCACGCGTGGACGCTGCAAAGGAGCTGCTACGCGGAAGCGAATCATCGTTGAAAACGATCGCGAACGCATGCGGATTCGTGGATCAAAGTCATTTTACGAAGGTTTTCTCCCGTGAAACCGGTATGACGCCGGCGGTCTGGCGTGCCGGGTGCCTTAACTAATTAAGTTGAGCGGAAAGGAGCGTTTCGTAAAAAATTCGTTGGAATTTACCAAGGAATGCTCTAGCGTTGTGGCTGTAAGGATGGCTGGCCGGGGTGGACATTGGAAAGACAATTGGAGGGTGATAACGCGCCCGGAACGCCTGTTCCCAGTCGATGGACGATGAAGGCCTCGGCCATCACGATCACTCGCCTGTGCTACGACAAGGATGATCTTCCGATCGCTCCGCCGAGCAAACGTGACGAGGCGGTCTCTGTCATCACTCAGTTGACCGATTTCAAATTGCATCGACTTTGGAAGAACAACGAGCTCATTTTCGAAGGCGGGCATCCCAAGGGCGCGATTGCTATTACCGATCTTAGAAATGAATGGCAGTGCCATCATCTCTCGCCGTTCGATAATTTGAGGTTCAATATCCCGCTGTCCTTTGTGCGCTCTTTCCTGGAGGATATCGGACGCCCGCAATTCGGCGGGTTCGACTGTCGGCCCGGCACCAAGGACGACGTCATTCTTGGCCTTGCTCAGGCCGTCCTGCCTTATCTCGTCAATCGGCATGAGGCCAATCAGTTGTTTTTTGAGCAAATCAGCTTGGTTCTTTTGACGCATCTGACGCATACTTATGCCAGCCAGTACTTTCCGACGAGTAGGACGGGCGTCTTGGCGCCATGGCAGGAAAAAAGGGTACTGGAATTTATGACGGCGAACGCCTTCGCACAGGTTTCGATCGCCGAACTCGCTGAATTGTGCAGCTTGTCCCGGAGTTACTTTAACAGGGCGTTCAAGGAAACGTTTGGCCGCACGCCATATCGCTGGGTCATGGAGTATAGGGTTTCAAAGGCCAAAGATCTGCTGCTGTCGGGCCTTTCCATTCAAGAGATCGCCACAGCCTGCGGCTTCGCTGACCAGAGCCATCTGACGCGGGTGTTTTCGGATATTGCGGGAGAGCCCCCTGGCAACTGGCGCCGGCAGAACCGCTTGAAACCTAGCGACAAGACGCCATAAGATCGCAGCCGGCCAGAAGCTTGCGCTTTGGCGAAAATCTTCCCCTCAGATCCTGTCCTGAGCCGGGCTCGTTTCCTTCCGGCGCCGTTTGATATCCGTTCGCCGAAACAGTCAGAACATCCAAACCATCCTTCCAAGCGACAAGAAGATTGCTGCCGCAGCGGGCATCATCCGCTCCGTCAACGCAATTTAGCTGAATGACGACCCAATTCAGCTCAACGCTTTTGAGGAAAACATAATGGCCGTAAACGCGACACCGACGCCGGGCTCGAAGCTTCTTACTCCTAACGACCATACGCTGATCATGATCGATTTTCAGTCGCAGATGTCTTTTGCGACGAAGAGCATTGATGCTGTCAATCTGCGGAACAATGCAGCTCTCGTCGCCCACGGCGCTAAAGGTTTCGGCGTTTCCACCATTCTGACCACGGTTGCCGAAAAGAGCTTTTCCGGTCCGATGTTCTCCGAAATCACCGACGCGTTCCCCGGCCAGAAGTTGTTCGACCGCACCTCGATGAACACCTGGGAAGACGCTCCAGTCATCGAAGAGATCAACCGCATCGGCAAGACGCGCATTGTGCTTTCCGGCCTGTGGACCGGCGTCTGCATCGTTGGTCCGGCCCTGTCTGCGATTGAACAGGGCTTTGAAGTCTTCGTACTGGCCGATGCCTGCGGCGACGTTTCCGATGAAGCTCACAACCGGGCGATGGATCGCATGGTTCAAGCAGGCGCTCAGCCGATGACATCGCTCCAGTACCTGCTCGAGCTTCAGCGCGATTGGGCACGGACAGAGACCTACGACATGACCACTGGTATCGCCAAGAAGTTCGGCGGCTCCTACGGTCTCGGCATCATCTACGCAAAGACGATGTTCGGCGCGTCCGAAGGTCATTGACGAGTGAATGGCTGCTCGTGCTGACGCGCGATGCGACGGCCAGCTCCTCCAACTTTTCCGTGGCGCGCTCGTTCCTGCGCCACGGAGCCCACCATTTTCTTTCTGCCATGTACACGGAGCTCACCATGACCGCTTCACCATCGATTAACGCGACCGTCGTCCTCGTGCATGGGGCATGGGCGGATGCATCGAGCTGGAGATCCGTTATTTCCCTTTTGCAGAAGCAGGGCGTTTCGGTTGTCGCCGTGCAGAATCCGACGTCATCCTTGCTGGCGGATGTCGAGGCAACCCACCATGCGCTGAACCAGATCGATGGACCTGTCGTTCTCGCCGGTCACAGCTGGGGAGGAACCGTCATCACGGAAGCTGGTGACGATCCAAAGGTCAAGGCCTTGGTCTTTGTGGCGGCCTTCGCACCGAATGTTGGCCAATCGACTGGAGATCAGGTCGCTGCCCATCCGGCGCCACCCGGCCTGGGGGAGGTGAGCACTGACCGCAGCGGCAGCTACATGATGAGCGTGAACGGCTGGATTAACGCTGTCGCGCCGGATCTTCCGGAACAGGACGCGCGGGTTCTCGCCGCGACCCAGCCACCGCTCGGTGCCGGCACGTTCGCCGACAAGGTGAGCAAGGCCGCTTGGGCGAACCGCAGGAACTGGTACGTGATTTCGACAGAAGACCGGGCGGTCAGCGTCGAGCTCCAACGCGAATTGGCGAAGAAGTTGAACGCTCGTACGACCGAACTCAAAGCCAGCCATATGTCGTTGCTTTCGCAGCCAGCGGCCGTTGCTTCCGCCATCCTCGACGCGGTTTCCGAGGTATCGGTCGCCTAAGGCCAAGGCATGGATTCCAAAAGGACAATCACCCATGAAAATCTATCTGTATTCCCTGGCAGCCGGCCTGCTCGTCGGTATCGTCTATAGCCTGCTGAACGTCCGTTCGCCGGCCCCGCCAGTCATCGCCCTTGTCGGCCTTCTCGGTATCCTGGTTGGCGAGCAGATCATCCCCTTCGCGAAAACGCTGATTAATAAGGAGCCGGCTGCCGTCTCCTGGATGCATCAGATCAAGCCGCACGTGTTCGGCCATCTGCCCAAGGGCGAGAAGCCTTCAGACACGGCTGCCGACAAGGCGTGATCCCTTTTTTCCAGTTAAGGACGAATGCAATGGATAACGCGACTGCGGACCTCATCCTGCATCACGGTCTGATCACCACGCTCGACCGTTCCAACCCAGCCGCCACCGCCGTCGCGATCAAAGACGGAAAATTCCTCGCCGTCGGCCACGACGCCGAGATCATGGCGCTTGCCGGTCCGAACACCAAGGTGATCGATTTGAAAGGCAAGCGTGTTCTTCCCGGCCTCATCGACAACCATACCCATGTCGTTCGGGGTGGTTTGAACTTCAACATGGAATTGCGCTGGGATGGTGTGCGCTCGCTCGCAGATGCCATGAACATGCTGAAGCGGCAGGTGGCGATCACACCGCCGCCGCAATGGGTCCGCGTCGTCGGCGGCTTCACCGAGCACCAGTTCGTCGAAAAGCGCCTTCCGACCATCGAGGAGATCAATGCCATCGCTCCCGATACGCCGGTCTTCCTGCTGCATCTCTACGACCGCGCCCTGTTGAACGCCGCAGCCCTTCGCGCAGTCGGCTATACGAAGGACACGCCAGAACCGCCCGGCGGCCAGATCACCCGCGACGCCAGCGGCAATCCGACCGGCCTGCTGCTCGCCAAGCCCAATGCCGGCATCCTTTATTCGACACTTGCCAAAGGTCCGAAGCTGCCCTTCGACTATCAGGTCAACTCCACCCGCCATTTCATGCGGGAATTGAACCGCCTCGGCATCACCGGCGTCATCGATGCCGGCGGCGGATTCCAGAACTATCCCGATGATTACGCCGTCATCCAGAAGCTCGCCGACGAGGGCCAGATGACGGTGCGCCTCGCCTACAACCTCTTCACACAGAAGCCGAAGCAGGAAAAGCAAGACTTCCTCAACTGGACCGCTTCGGTGAAATACAAGCAGGGCGACGACTATTTCCGTCACAACGGCGCTGGCGAGATGCTGGTCTTCTCCGCCGCCGATTTCGAGGATTTTCGCCAGCCGCGTCCCGATATGCCGCCCGAAATGGAGGGTGAGTTGGAAGGGGTCGTGCGAGTACTTGCGCAGAACCGCTGGCCCTGGCGACTGCACGCCACATATGACGAGACGATCAGCCGGGCGCTCGACGTCTTCGAGAAGGTCAACCAGGATATCCCGCTCGAAGGGCTCAACTGGTTCTTCGACCATGCCGAAACGATTTCCGACCAGTCGATCGACCGCATCGCGGCCCTGGGCGGCGGTATCGCGACCCAGCATCGCATGGCCTACCAAGGCGAATATTTCGTCGAGCGCTATGGACATGGCGCTGCAGAAGCAACCCCGCCGATCGCCCGCATGCTGGAAAAGGGCGTCAAGGTCTCCGCCGGCACGGATGCCACGCGTGTCGCCTCCTACAATCCCTGGGTTTCGCTCTCCTGGATGGTGACCGGCAAGACGGTTGGCGGCATGCAGCTCTATCCCCGTGCCAATTGCCTCGACCGCGAGACGGCGCTACGGATGTGGACGGAAAACGTCACCTGGTTCTCCAACGAGGAGAGCAAGAAGGGGCGCATCGAGAAAGGCCAGTTCGCCGACCTCATCGTGCCTGACACGGACTTCTTCGCCTGCGCCGAGGACGAGATCTCCTTCCTGACCTCGCAACTGACCATGGTCGGCGGCAAGATCGTTTACGGCGCCGATGATTTCCGGGCGCTCGGCGAAAACGACATACCGCCTGCCATGCCGGACTGGTCGCCGGTTCGCAAATTCGGCGGTTATGCCGCCTGGGGCGAGCCAGAGGGTGCCGGTCGGCATTCGCTGCGTCGCACAGCGATCACCGCCTGCGGCTGTGCCAACGATTGCGGCGTGCATGGCCACGATCATGCCGGTGCCTGGACATCGAGACTGCCGATTGCCGATCTGAAGGGCTTCTTCGGTGCGCTCGGCTGCTCCTGCTGGGCCGTGTGAGGACAAAGGCATGGACACTCTTCAAACCAAACTGGCCAGTCTTGCGCGCCCCATCTTCGGGACGCGCTGGATGCGCTTCCTCGCCCATCTCGGCCTCTGCGCCGCCTATCTGCAGGGCGGCCTCAACAAGCTGACGGATTTTCCCGGCGCGATCGGCGAAATGACGCATTTCGGCCTGTCGCCGGCGGCACCTTTCGCCGTGCTCGTGATCATCTTGGAGCTTGCCGCCTCCGTCATGATCCTTGTCGGTTTCTTCCGATGGCTCGGCGCGCTCGGGCTCGGCGCCTTCACGTTGCTTGCTACCTTTCTGGCGCTGCGCTTCTGGGAGCTGCCGGCCGGCATGGAGCGCTTCATGGCCGCCAATTCCTTCTTCGAGCATCTTGGCCTCGTCGGTGGCTTTTTGCTCGTCGCCTGGCTAGATCTCTCCCATCCCATCTCGAACACTGAGGCTTAAGACGTGATCTCACGACCGCTCCAAATACTAGGTCTTCTTCTCGCCCTTACTGCGCTGTCGGCCGCACCCGCGCTGGCGCGCAATGCCTATCCACAGGTCGGTGTCGGCGCGCAATATGACACCACGCATGTTTATGTGGACCCGGACAAGGTCGACGCCTTCACCCAGAGCTTCCTTGCGACTTTCGGCGGGGCAAGCACGAAGCAGGTCGTCGCCACGGTGACGCCGACCCCGAGCAGCACGACGTCGCAGCTCCTGCAGACCCCCGCCGGTACCGTGTCGCTGTTCGGATTCAAGACGCCGATTCCCTATCCCTTCGGCGCCGAGCGCACCGGCTATCTCGTTACCGACATGGACAAGGCCGTTGCCGCCGCCCGTGCCGCCGGTGCAAGCGTGATCGTGTCGCCATTCCCCGATCCCATCGGCCGCGATGCCGTCATCCAGTGGCCGGGCGGCATAAACATGCAGATCTACTGGCACACGACCAAGCCGAACTATGCGGCCTTCGAAACCATCCCGGACAACCGCGTCTATGTGTCGGCGGATGCCGTCTCTGCCTTTGTCAGGGGTTTCCTCGCCTTCTCGAAGGGCAAGGTTGTCTCCGACGATAGAAAGGCACCCGGCATCGAGATCGGCCGTCCCGACGATACGTTCCGCCGTGTCCGCATCGAATCCGTGTACGGCAGGATGACCGTGCTCGTCACCGACGGACATCTGCCCTTTCCCTACGGTCATGAGATGACGGGTTATGAAGTCCCGGATCTCGGCGCGACGCTGCAGAAGGCCAAGGACAGCGGCGTGAAGATCCTCGTCGAACCCTATCAGTCGAGTGACCGCCAAGCCGCCATGGTGGAATTTCCCGGCGGCTATGTGGCGGAGATCCATGCCGTCGCGAAGCCCTGATGACAGCGCAGCGGCCGCATGGACGCGGCCGCCCTGCCTTTGAGGGAGTATAATGATGATCGAACGCCACCTATTCTCGGCGGCCGCCTTGCTGGCCTTGTCAGCGACAGCGGCAATTGCTGCTGACCAGGCAAAAGCCGTCAAGCGGCCCACGATCAAGAGCAACCGCTGGCAAGAGGATTGGTCCGTCCTGGCGGATCCTGCGCTGAGGACGCGACCGCTCGACAGCCTGAAATATCTCCCGCTTTCGTCCGGTGATCCGGGAACCTACGTATCGTTCGGCGCGAATTTGCGAGACCGGTTCGAGACAAACAACGCCCCAAGCTTTGGAATCGGCGGGATCGAGCGCGATAGTTATGTGATCCAGCGGGCACAATTCCACATCGATCTGCACCTCTTCGAGGACTGGCAGGTATTCACGCAGTTCGAAGATGATCGCGCATTCGGGAAAAGCTCTGTCGGCCCGGCGGATGCCGACAAGGCGGATTTGCGGCTGGCGTTCGTCTCCTATTCACACGATTTCGATGCCGGGACCTTCAAGGCTCGTGTTGGCCGGCAGGATTTTGCTTTCGACCTGCAGCGCTTCGTTTCCTCGCGCGACGGGCCGAATGTGCGGCAATCCTTCGACGCTATCTGGGTGGATTGGGAGACGGGGCCGTGGCGCTTCATCGGCTTCGTCAGCCAACCGGTCCAATATCGAAACGATAAGGCTTTCGACGACACGTCAAATGGCGACTTCCGCTTCAGCACGTTGCGCGTGGAACGGCAGGTCCTCGGAACCAACGAGCTCTCCGCTTACTACTCGCTCTATCAGAAGCGCAACGCACATTACCTGGATGGATCGGGAGACGAAGACCGGCACATATTCGACACCCGATTTGCAGGCAGTTCGAGCGGTCTCGATTGGGATCTCGAGGGGATGGGGCAGGTGGGTTCGGTCGGCGACAAGGATATTCGAGCCTGGGCGATCGGAGCGCGTGGGGGTTACACCTTCGAGGATGCCCCTTGGACCCCGCGGCTGGGTCTCCAGTTCGATATCGCCTCAGGGGATCGTCATCCCGGCGACGGCACTGTCGGCACCTTCAATCCTCTTTTCCCGAACGGCTATTATTTCGCGCTCGCCGGCTACACCGGCTATACAAACCTCATTCACCTCAAGCCCTCGATCACGGTGAAGCCGACGGACAATATGACGCTGATGGCGGCAATTGGCCTTCAATGGCGGCAAACCACGGCAGACGCGATTTACGTGCAGCCCAACCAGCCTCTGGCAGGAACGGCGGGTCGCGGCGGTGCCTGGTCTGGGGCTTATGGGCAGATCAGGCTCGACTATGCCTTCAATGCAAATCTGACAGGCGCCATTGAGGCGGTGCATTACGAGATCGGCGATGTCATCCGCAAAGCCGGCGGTCACGACGGCAATTATCTGGGCGCTCAACTGACTTTCGCCTGGTGATCGAATTTCAAGCGATCCTAAGCGCCGGCCTGCGGTGACCCGAGCTTTGTCCAAACAAGACGACTATCGGACAAGAGGTGCGGCCCTTTACAGCTTATGAAATCAGCGTCCACCCTGAAGGTTACCAAAATGTCCGCCAACCCGATCGAGATAATGTTTTCCCGCAGGCAAACATTGCTGGCCGGCGCAACCCTTTCCGCTGCGATAGCCATGCCGTCTCTTGCCTTCTCCGCTGCCACCTCCACAAAGACTAAAGGAATATCGCCCATGACCACCAGCTTCGTCGAAACCAAAGACGGCGTACAGATCTTTTACAAGGATTGGGGTCCGAAGGACGCCCAGCCGATCGTGTTCCATCACGGCTGGCCGTTGTCCTCGGACGACTGGGATGCTCAGATGCTGTTCTTCGTCCAGCACGGCTATCGCGTTGTTGCCCATGACCGTCGTGGTCACGGCCGCTCCTCTCAGGTCAGCGACGGTCATGACATGGATCACTATGCAGCCGATGCATCCGCGGTTGCCGAACACCTGAACCTCAAGAACGCCGTCCACATCGGCCACTCGACCGGCGGCGGCGAAGTCGCCCGCTATGTCGCCAAGTTCGGCCAGCCGCAAGGCCGCGTCGCCAAGGCCGTGCTGGTCAGCGCCGTTCCTCCGCTGATGCTGAAGACCGAATCCAATCCGGGCGGGCTACCCATGGAAGTTTTCGACGGCATCCGCAAGGCCGTCGCAGACAACCGCGCTCAGCTCTTCCTCGACTTCCCCGCCGGGCCGTTCTATGGCTTCAACCGCGAGGGCGCGATCGTTTATCAGGGCGTGATCCAGAACTGGTGGCGTCAGGGCATGATGGGCAGCGCCAAGGCCCATTACGACGGCATCAAGGCCTTCTCCGAAACAGATCAGACCGAAGATCTCAAGAAGATCACCGTTCCGACCCTCGTCCTGCATGGTGATGACGACCAGGTCGTTCCGATCGCCGATTCCGCCGAACTCTCCGTCAAGCTCCTCAAGAACGGTACGCTGAAGGTTTACAAGGGCTACCCACACGGCATGCTGACGGTCCACGCCGACGTCATCAATCCGGACCTGCTCGCCTTCATCAAGGCCTGACGCACACGATCGGCCTGCCGCTGCGCTCGGGCGCAGCGGCAGGCGGCCCATTAAAGCAGTGTCCGGAGTGCCGGAGCACTTTACCGAGATATCCAGGATCCTCCGCCAATGAAAGCTGTCCCGCTTCCTCTCCTCCTCAGCTTCAACGGGGGATATGTCGATACCGTCGGCTTCCTGGCCTTAGGCGGGCTGTTTACCGCGCATGTGACCGGCAATTTCGTGACCTTGGGCGCATCGTTAGCCTTGGGTATGGGCGGCACCCTATCCAAGCTCCTCGCACTTCCGGTTTTCTGCGCCGTCGTATTCGTCTCCCGTATCGTCGGGCTAGTGTTGCAGCGAAGCGGTCGACCGGTCCTGCGTCCTCTTCTCGTCGTCAAGCTGGTACTGCTTATCGTCGCCGCGGCGATCGCCTTGGCATACGGACCCTTCGGCGATCCGAACAGTCCGACGGCTTTTGCAATCGGCATGGTCCTTGTTGCCGCCATGGCGGTGCAGAATGGCATTCATCGCGTTCATCTGGCGAAATCTCCTCCGTCAACCCTGATGACCGGAACGACGACCCAGATCATGCTCGACCTTGCAGATATCGCTGTAGGCGGGCGTTCGGAGAGTACGGCTGCAGTTTACTCGCGTCTGAAGCGGATGGTGCTTGCCGTTGTCGTCTTCGCCTTGGGCTGCGCCATCGGGGCGCTGGCATTCATTCTCTCGCCCGTCTGGAGTTTTGTCGTTCCTGCCGTTCTAGCGGTCCTGGCACTCGTTGCGCACGTTGAAACGCCCGAGGGCGATTGATTGGCATGCACCACCAAAACGTACCATCCATCGAACCCCAGGAGAATGAAATGTCTGATCGTCAGATGTCCGATTCCAGCTATAGCCATGTCATCAATGTTGGTGCCGACAAGGTCGATATCGCCGACTGGCTGTTCAACTTGCCCGATGCGGAATATCAGCGCTGCTCCCCCGATCACATCGCCGCTGGCGCGACTTGGACGGACGACGGTCGTCGGATGTCGATCAATGTGGAAACGATCGGTGGAAGCCTGGTGATCCAGCATTATGTCGCCGAGATCGCTGAGCCCAACTATTGCAAGATGGTATCCATCTCCGATGTGATGGCCGCTTACGGTCGCACCAAGGTGCAGGTGATCTGGGAGCTCAGCGTCAAGCCGATCGATGCCGACCATTGCGAGTACACGAACCACGTGCGCGCCTTCGCCACCGAGGAGTTCCTGGCCTATTGCGAGAAAAATAACATCAATTTCGCACATGCGGCTAAAGCCCGTTCTGAAGCATCGTCCAATCACAACAAGGGCGAGACGCCACTGTTTGCGGAGAGCATAGCGCGGCGTGCTAGGGAAAAGCGATCAGATCGCCCCTAAGCAGATACCTCGCCTGACATGGACAGCATGCTGCAATTTGTCTCTTCGGTAGGTGCTGGAGAGACATGCTTTCGCGGGAATGGAGACATCTATCTCATTGAGAGGGCGCTCTCTCCAAAGCAGTCGGCAATTAGATGTGCCGGCTCGCGGCGGGCGAAAGTCCCGTCAATGAGGACTTCCGCCTGATAAATGAAGCACGTTTCGGCAGAGACGTTGATGTCTCATGGTTCATGCCGGCTCAGCAGTGCAAAAGCCTGATCGTCGCCGAAATCGACCGGGCTCCATTTTCGATCCGCGTCGGGGCCGATCCGATCATCTTCGATCAGGCCGAACTTGCGTACGAAAGCTGAAAGAGCTGGCGGATGCGATTGGCCAATGTCCTCGCATGCTGCGGTGGTGTGATGCCATCCCCGCGCAGACGCTTTTCCTGCTCGAGCCGATCTGCAAGCGTTGCGGCGATCGCATCAGCCAAAATTGGACGCTCCCGCAGGACTTCGCAGAGCTGATCTCTGCCGATCTCGCAGGCAACGACCGCCGTCAGGGCAACGATACGGCCAGGTTCTTCCGCGCCGATCAAGACACCACGTTCGCCGAAGAAATCCCCCGGCGACAGTCGATTGAGTTCCACATCTCGACCATTCTCCTGGCGGACGACATGCACCACGCCGCTTTCCACAAGCGTCAGCGCCTGGGAATGTTCTGCCTGCGGGATAATCTCTGTCCCTTTGGCATAGGTTTGTCGCGTCGCGGATATGAAGAGCGTTTCACGTTCTTTTTCCGTAAGCGCGGAAAAGAGTGGCAGCATTGCGATGAGCCGCAACGGGTTCTCGGAGCCTTCCTCCGAGCCGGTCAAAGCCTCTGGTTTGAGCGCCGCGCTGGATATGGCGTTGCTTGCGAGTGGAATTCCGGCCGCCAGCGCGTGCCGGTACACCAGATCGTAGATTTCGTTCTTTGCGGCTGTCGTCTCGGATATGTCACGGATGCGGAAAGCAAGCTCGAATTCGATGACTTCCTTGGTGAGGTTGACGATCGAGATCAGGGGATCCGGAATACGCATCATATGATTGCTTCCCAACGTGACCGTTTCTAGCAGTCTTGTCATGGTTGCTGGCGTGCGTGTCGGAGCAAGCTTGATCGACATGGCAATGCCATGTGTTTCATCGGGACTATTGAGATTGACGAGTTGCGATTTTGCCAGCGCGCTGTTTGGAATAACGACGAGATCATTGGTGGCGTTGGAGAGATGGGTCGCGCGCCAGTTCGTCTCGATGACGCGACCCTGGACACCGCTCTCCAGAATGATCCAATTTCCGACCTCGTACGAACGGCCAAGGTTGAGGGCGATGCCGGAAAATACGTCGGAAAGCGTGCTTTGCAACGCCAGGCCAAGGACGATAGCAAAGACACCGGATGTAGCGATCAGCGTGCCAACCGGCACGCTGAATACGTATGCCACCACCGAAAGTGCCGCTCCGACGTAGATGATCCCAGCGATCAAGTCCTGGACGAACCTCACTTCGAGCGGCCGTCGCTCGAAGATCAGGAACAGCCTGACGCTGCTGACAATCATCATTGCCCCGCCGAGCCACCAGATTGTCTTTGCAAGTCCATAGAACAGGCGGTGCCAAAGGTCCGACGATGTCAGCGTCTCGGAGTAGGGCGCAACGCCGTTCGACAACAGAATGGCGGTCAACGTAACAAAAAAGGCGACGTCGATCGCGAAGCGGAAAGCCCTGTGCTTCGGCAATAGCCAATGCGCCCCGGCGACAAAGGCGACGAGAAACAAGAATTGCGTAATGGGATCATGAAGATATTGCATCGCGTAGCCCAGGAAGCAGCCCAATACCGGTAGCCCAAATTCCGGACGGCGTCTTGGCGATTTCAATGATTTTTGGCGTTCTCTCGTTCAGCAGTAGTGAACAATGCATAGTCCGCGTAGGCAATTTCAATCTTAATCGAATCCGCCGACATCTTGTTTCATCGAAATAGGAGTTCGGCAAATGAATAAGCCAATTGCATTTCATACCTTCAAGGACGGTCGCAATATTGCTGATGCCCAGTCCGACATTCCGCTCATCGTCACCTCGAAAGACGTCATTCTTGTTGGCGTCAGCGCGAGCAATCATTTGCAGTCGAGCCCTATAACGGGAGCACGATCATGAGCCACAAGGTTTTTGGAAGACAAGCGAGCTTTCTGACGACTGCGGCCGTCGTTGCCCATACGATCTGGACCAGCGCCGCTCCGGCGTTGACTTATCCGCTCTATGCGCAGGAATGGCATCTGACGACATTCATGACGACGGCGATCTTCGCGGTCTATCCGGTCTTCGTCGTCTTCATGCTCGTCGTTTTCGGCAATGTATCCGATTACATCGGGCGAAGGGAAGCAATGCTGCTCGGTCTTGCCGCTTCGCTCACCGGTACGCTGATATTTGCGCTGGCGCCGGACGTCGACTGGATCTTCATAGGCAGGGCCTTCATGGGCGTCGGCGTGGGGCTGTCCGCGGGGCCGTCGGCTGCCGCCATGGTCGAGTTCAGCGCGTCGGGCCGAACCGCGCAGGCCGGCAGCGCGACGGCCGCCGCCCAGGCGTTCGGAATGATCGGCGCCGGCCTTGTCGGCGGTGCGCTCATCGAATATGCGCCGCTACCGACACGGCTAAATTTCGCCGTCCTAGCCATAGTCCTCGCCGTGCTCATGGTTGCGACCTGGAGGCTGCCAAACCATACGGCATCGCGGCCCACCGGCCGCTGGCGACCTAGGGTTCCCGCCATTCCGAACGGCCTGTTTGCGACCTTCGTCACGGCGACTGCGGCGGTAACGGCTTCTTACGTGCTTGGCGCAATGACGCTTTCCCTCGGTGCGCAGGTGGCGCGGGATGTCATTGCTTCCCAAAACGCCCTCGTAAACGGCGGAACCATCGCACTTTTTGCAATTTCCTCGGCCATCGCCACGATCCCGGCGCGGGGTGTAAAGCCGAGCAGGGTTATGCTCGTGGGTAGTGCCACCGCCATCCTCTCCTCCGGGTTGCTGGCACTCGCCGCGATACTGCACTCGCTGGTCTTCTATACCGTTGCCCAGATCGGCAGCGGGATGGCCTACAGCCTACTCCTCCTCGGAGGACTTTCGCTCATTAATGCTACCGCCCCCGTGACGCATAGAGGCGCGACGCTCTCGGCGCTGTTCCTGGTCGCGTACTTAGCTCAGGCCGTCGTGGCCCTGTTGCTGGGCAAGATAGCGACCTGGGCGAGCCTTTCGTCTGCGGTGGATCTGGGCGTCGCGACGGTCGCAACGCTGGCCTTGATAACCCTTCTTCTTGATGCCGTCAGAAACACGGTCACCGGCCGCCGTGCTCGCAAGGCTGGCACGCATTGATCTGATCATGAAGCGGAGTGGGGCCGACAGTAAGCAGGATCGGCCCCACGGCTTTCCGAATTGCCGAAGATTTTTAGGGACAATCGATTTGTCCAAAAGAGCGGCAGTGGCGACAAGACGCCCCTCAAACCCATGCGCGAAATAATCGCAACGTTTGCAACAGCGAAGCACCTCATATGAAACTTTCGAAGCGACATCTGGCAATCGGAGCCGCGTTCGTATCGGCTATGATCGTTACCGGGATTGGGATTGCTGCCTGGATCGTCTATGAGCCCGCACTCCCAGAAATCGCGCGCCCATCACCCTCGAGCTTCGATCGTGGTCTTGTCGCAAAGGGCGAGCAGCTCGCCACCGTCGGCGATTGCATCGTCTGTCACACCGCGCCGAATGGCGCACCTTTCGCCGGTGCGCGCGCTTTGCCGACGCCTTTCGGCACACTCTTCTCGAACAACATCACGCCCGACGAGAAGACGGGCATCGGCGCCTGGTCGCTCGCCGCGTTCAGCCGCGCCATGAGGCAGGGCGTCGGCCGCGATGGGAGCCATCTCTATCCGGCGTTGCCCTATGAGCATTTTACCCATGTCAGCGACGACGACCTCAAGGCAATCTATGCATTTCTGATGACCCGCCAGCCGGTCTCACAGCAAGCCCCCGAAAACCAGTTGCTTCCGGGTCTCGGATTCCGGCCGCTGCTTGCCGGCTGGAAGCTGCTCTTCCTCAGGCAGACGGCGTTCGAGCCTCAGGCGAACGAAAGCGCCGAATGGAACCGGGGAAAATATCTGGTGGACGGGCTTGCCCATTGCGGCGGCTGTCACACGCCACGCAATCTTGGCGGCGGCGAGGAGAAGGGGCGGGAATTTGCCGGCGGCGTTGCAGAGGGCTGGAACGCACCTGCGCTCGACACAACGAATCCTTCCGCCGCGACCTGGAACGCGGATTCCCTGTTTGCCTATCTCAAGACAGGATCCAATCGCGAACACAGCGCGGCCGGCGGCCCGATGGGGCCTGTTGCCGAAGGTCTCTCCCGTCTGAACGATGCCGACGTCAGGGCGATCGCCGTCTACGTCGCTTCGCGGATGCACCCATCTCGTGATGGCGCTCCGGCGGCCGTCGCAGCCGAAGCCGGCATCGATAATCGATCTGCCGCCGCCGCGGCGCATCCTGAGGCCGATCTTCTCTTCGAAGGCGCCTGCTCCGGCTGTCATGCGCCGAGTGCGCCGATGAACGTCAATGGCCGGCCGCTTCTTTCATCCACGTCCGACCTCAAAGCCGATGACCCGAGGAACACCGTGCAGACGCTGCTGCGGGGGATCGAGCCGCCAGGGGAAAAAGGTCCGTACATGCCGTCCTTTTCCAACACCGTGACCGACCGCCAATTGGCCGAGCTGCTCGCCTATGCCCGCGCCCGCTTTACCAATAAGCCGGCATGGCCCGATCTGGAAGCTGCCGTCGGCGATATACGCAAGGAGAATGCGGAATGACGATCTCGATCAGCGTCAATGGCGAGGGCCATGAGGTCGAAGCCGATCCGGATACGCCGCTCCTCTACGTCCTGCGTGACGACCTCGGGCTGAATGGCGCCAAATATGGATGCGGCCTCGGGCAATGCGGCGCCTGCACCGTGCATGTCGATGGCATGCCGGTTTTCTCCTGTCTGACACCTGTCGGCCTGCTTGAAGGCAGGAAGGTGCGCACCATTGAGGGGCTGGGCACAGCTGAAAAGCCGAACGTCGTCCAGAAAGCCTTCCAGGATGAGCAGGCCGCACAGTGCGGCTATTGCATCGCTGGCATGATCATGCGCGCCCAGGCTCTGCTCGACCGTAACCCATCTCCGACCGAGGAACAGATCCGCGTGCACATGCAGCCCAATCTTTGCCGTTGCGGGACGCATGCCAGAATATTGCGGGCGGTGCATCGCGCGAGCCTCGAGCTTTCCCTCGCTTCCGTGACAGGAGGCGCGCAATGAACGCTATTCCAAATGCCGGTCTCACCCGGCGCTCCTTCCTCAGCGCAAGTGGCATAGCCGTTGCATTTGCACTTACGCGTCCGGCCTTCGCCCAGCTCGCCGGCGGCGGCGAAGGAGGGGCAGGGCCTGCCGTCGTCGCTCCCGACCTTCCCGGAAGCCTGAAAAACTGGCCCTATCTCGATTCCTGGATCCAGCTGGACGAAAAGGGTCACGCGACGGTCTTCACAGGCAAGGCCGAGCTCGGCCAGGGCATCAGGACCGCATTGCTGCAGGTCGCGGCGGAAGAGCTCGATCTGCCGCCGACCTCGGTGACGATGGTGACGGTCGATACCGCGCGCACGCCTGATGAAGGCCTGACGGCGGGTAGCCATTCGATGCAGGATAGCGGCACGGCAATCCGCAACGCGGCGGCCAATGTCCGGATGGTGCTCCTGCAGAAGGCGGCAGAGCAGTTGCAGGTCGAGCCCGAACAGCTTTCGACGACCGGAAAAGGACAAATTGCCGTATCGGATGGCCGGGTGGTTTCCTATTGTGAGGTCGCAGCCGCGCTCTCGCTGCATGTCGAAGCAATCGCCAACGCACCGTTGCGCAAGAAGCCCGAGTTTCGAACAATGGGCACAAACCTTCCGCGCATCGACATCCCCGCCAAGACGACCGGCGGTCAGGCTTTCCTTCATGATATGCGCCTGCCGAGCATGCTGCATGCCCGCTTGCTGCGAGGCCCGAGCGAGGGGACGCGTCTGAAGCTACCGCCCGCCGCCGAGATCGAGGCGATGCCGAAGGTGGTCAAGTTCGTGCAGAACGGTGATTTTGCGGCCATCGTTGCCGAGAAGGAGTGGGACGCGGTCAAACTGATGCGCAAGCTACAGGCGTCCGACTACGAGGCGGCAGCAGCAGCGCTTCCGACCGGAAGCGTCACGGATACGCTGAAGGCGCTGCCGGCGCGCGACATCGTTATTCTCGACGTCGCCCATCCGACCGCGGCGCCTGTCAAGACACTGTCGGCGCGTTATACGCGCCGATGGATCAGTCATGGCTCGATTGGTCCTTCCTGTGCCATCGCACTGCTTGAGGACGATTTCCTGACCATCTGGACCCATAGCCAGGGAACCTACGACGTACGCCGCGTCGCCGCCGAGCTGCTTGACCGGCCCATCGAGAAAATCCGTGCCATCCACGTCGAAGGCGCGGGCTGCTACGGTCAGAACGGTGCGGATGACGTCGCCGCAGAAGCTGCTTATATCGCCATGACGGTTCCCGGCCGGCCGGTGCGGCTGCAGTGGATGCGCGAACAGGAGTTCGGCTGGGAGCCGCTCGGTCCGGGCATGGTGACCGAGGTCGAAGCCGGTCTTGACGCCTCCAACCGCATCGTGGCTTGGAAATACGATGTCTGGAGCAATCCGCACAACAACCGCCCGGTCGGCGCCGGCGGCGTTCTCGTCGGCAATCAGATCATGCCCGGCTTTTCGCAGCCCGAAGGCAAGGAAATTCCAATGCCGGAAGGAGACGGAAGCCGCAATTCCAATCCGCTCTACAATCTGCCGAACATGAATGTCCTTTATCACTTCATCAAGGACATGCCGATCAGGGTCTCGGCATTGCGTTCGCTCGGCGCCCATCTCAACGTCTTCTCGATCGAAAGCATGTTCGACGAGCTTGCGCTTGCCGGCAATGTCGATCCGCTCGATCTTCGGCTGGACCACATGGCCGACGTCCGGGCGCGCCAGGTCATGCAAACGGCGACCGATGCCTTCGGCTGGCGCAAGCGTCAAAAGAGAGGCCCCTTCCACGGCTTCGGCATGGCCTTCGCGCGATACAAGAACCTTGGCGCCTACTGCACCGTCTGCCTGGAGATCAGCGTCGACCAGAATACCGGACGGATCACCGTCCACCGGGTTCAAGCCGCCGCCGATTGTGGCGAAGTCGTCAGCCCCAATGGCGTTCAAAACCAGATCGAGGGTGCGATCATTCAGTCCCTCAGTTGGTGCACGCGCGAGGAAGTCACCAACAACGAAGCGATCCGCACCAGCTTCGATTGGAGCGCGTATCCGATCCTGCGTTTCCTCGATATCCCTGAGAAGATCGACGTGATTGTCGAGGAGCAACCCGGTCAACCGTTTCTTGGTGTCGCAGAATGCGGGCAGGGGCCGACTTCGGCCGCCCTTGCTAATGCGTTGGCCGACGCGACCGGCATACGCTTCCGCGACATGCCGATGACGCCGGAAAGGGTGAGGGCGGCCATCGTCACTCTTTAGTTCCCTCGATGCCAGCCTCCGCTAGCGTGGCGCGAAGAGCGGTGATGAAGACACGGACTTTGGGAAGGACGAGACGCGTCGTCGGATAGACGGCCCAGATATTGATCGGCTCAGGTTCTGCGCCATGAAAATCGATCGGCGTCAGGCGGCCAGCCTTGATGTCGTCGGCCGCGTACCAGGTCGACAACATGGCGATGCCGGCCCCACCGAGGCATGCCGTGTAGCAGCCTGCGATGCTGCTGCAGGAAAAGCGTCCGTTCAGTCTCGCGTGGCGTTCAGCACCATGCTCGCGAAACGTCCAATGAGTGGCGCCGGCGAGTGATAGGCAGTCGTGATCGGCGAGTTCGTCGAGGGAGGAGGGCGTGCCGCGACGGGCAAGATAGCGCGGACTGGCGACGACGACCCGCGGATTGTCCGCGAGTTTGCGGGCGATAAGACTGCTGTCCCTGAGCCGGGCGATGCGGATTGCAAGATCCGTCCCGGTCGCCACTAGGTCAGGCAGGCTGTCGGTCATGTCGACCGAGATCCTTAGATCGGGATTGTCTTCCAACAGCCTTGGCACCATCGGCATGATGAATTTCAGCGCGAACGAGATCGGCACGGATATGCGCAGCAGGCCGGCGGCGCTCTCTGTGCCGGAATGCAAGAGCGCCATGGCGGCCGCCTCGTTATCGACGAGCGCGTGCGCGAAAGGCAGGAAGCTCTCGCCTTCCGGGGTGAGCGAAAGTGACCTCGTCGTGCGGTGAAGCAGTCTTACTCCGACTGTGGCCTCGAGCGCGGCCAGTCGGCGTGTTGCGATCATGGGAGTGATGCCAAGACGTCGCGCGGCAGCAGAGAGGCTGCCGGCCGAAACCGCTGCGGTGAAGACCAATACATCATCCGTATTCATTATATCGATATACGTTATACAGGCTGATCATCCAAGATGACTAAAACGATTTTCGATAAAAAGCTAGATAACAGCATATCTTTTCAGCCAGAAAGGCAAGGATCATGGACGCGTTAAGTCAACATCGGCCGATAAAGTCGAAAGAGCTTTCGAGGTCGGCATTATTTGCCATGGCGGCTGCCAGCGGCATCGCCGTGGCGAATATCTATTACAATCAGCCAATGCTGGGGATCATCGAGAACGAATTCCAGCACCAGCCAGTCACGGGCTTTATCCCGACTGCCACGCAGCTCGGCTATGCACTCGGCCTTTTCTTCCTGCTTCCGCTCGGGGACCTCGTCCATCGGCGCAAGCTGATCATCGGCCAATTTATCATTCTCTCGGTCGCGCTTGCGCTCGCGGCAATAGCGCCTACCGCCTGGTCGCTCGTGCTGGCTTCGCTCGTCGTCGGCGCCAGTTCAACGGTCGCCCAGCAGATCGTTCCCTTTGCCGCTTCGCTTGCCTCCCCCGAGAAGCGCGGTTCGACAATCGGCACGGTCATGGCTGGCGTGCTGTCCGGGATCCTATTTAGCAGAACATTGTCCGGGTTCGTCGGCCAGCATGCCGGATGGCGCGAGATGTTCTGGATCGGCGTGCCTTTGGCGCTTGGCGCAGCAGCCTTGATGTATTTCGCTTTGCCTCATCATCGCCCGACCTCGCGCATGGCCTATCATAACGCCATCAAATCGCTTGCCCATCTATGGAAGCGGGAGCGCGCGCTTCGGACGGCTGCGCTGATGCAGGCCTCGCTCTTCGGCTCGTTCACGGCTTTCTGGACAATCCTGGCGCTCTACCTGCAGACGCCGCGCTTCAACCTCGGCGCCGATGTCGCCGGGCTCTTTGGGATCGTCGGGGCAGCCGGCATCTTTGCCGCTCCGCTCGCGGGCAAGATCGCAGATCGCCGTGGACCGCACTTCGTCGTTTGGATGGGCGCTTTGCTGACACTCGTCGCCTGGGTGATCTTCGGTCTCTGGGCCTCGCTCGCCGCTCTGGTGATCGGTGTCGTCATCCTCGATTTCGGCATCCAGAGTGCCCTCGTATCGAACCAGCATATCGTCTACGCGCTCGATGCCGATGCTCGCAGTCGCCTGAATACCATCTTCATGACCTCGATGTTCCTCGGTGGCGCGATCGGCGCGGCGCTGGCGACCGCAGCCTGGGGCTATGGCGGCTGGATCGGCGTCAGTGCCCTCGGCGCCCTGCTTGCGGTGGTCGCCCTGGCCATTCGCGCGGTCGAACATCGTGCCCGTTCGACCACGGCTGCCAGAGCCAGATAGGAGATCGCCATGAAGCGGCTGCGTATTCGGATTGTCGGAGGATCGCTTGCAGGCCTCTTTGCTGGCATCCTCCTCCAGCGTGATGGCCACGACGTGAAAATCTACGAACGCTCCCCGTCCGGCCTGGCCGGACGGGGAGCAGGTCTTGTCGGACAGCATGATCTCTTCAGGATCCTGCGCGCCATCGGCTGCGAGCACGTTGCCCGCGTCGGTGTCGTCGCCAAGGAGCGGATCTATTTCGACCGGGACGGAAGCGTTGCGGAGACATTGCTTGCGCCGCAGATGCAGATCTCCTGGGACTTTCTCTATGCGACCGTCGCATCCCATATGACGGCCGAGAGCTATCTGATCGGGCAACCCATCATCGGAGTCGTCGAAGGCTCCGAAGGTGCTCAGCTCCTGTTCGCCGATGGCCGACGAGAAGACGCTGATCTCATCATTGGTGCGGACGGTCTCGGTTCGGTCGTTCGCCCTCTGCTTAACGAGGATGCGTCGAACCGGTTCGCCGGCTATGTGGCTTGGCGCGGTCTTATTTCGGAAACAGCATTGCCGCCGGAAGCCGCTATTCTGATGGATCGCTTCGCCTTTTACGTAACGAGTGGGATCCATGTGCTCGGCTATCTCGTTCCCGGCCCGAACGGTGAAACCGGTTTCGGCCAGCGCCGATATAATTGGGTCTGGTACCGGCCTGTTGCGTCCGGCGAACTGCAGACGTTGTTCACCTCCGCCGATGGTCGAATATTCGACTACTCCTTGCCGCGAGGCGCATTGTCGGAGGAGCGGTTACAAATGCTCCGCTCGGATGCCGCCTCGATGTTGCCGCCTCCGTTGGTCAAGGCGATCGAAGCCGAACCGCTTCCTTCGATTCAAGGAATCTTCGACTTTGAAGCGACAAATATCGTATCCGCGCATACGGCCATCATTGGTGACGCAGCGTTTGTCGTTCGGCCCCATACGGCGATGGGTGTCTCGAAGGCTGCCGGCGACACGCTCGCGCTGAGAGAAGCGTTGCTGGCTTCCGAAGATCTCTCCGACGCGCTCGAACGCTACCAGAAAGAACGACTGCCGGTCGGAAAGAGTATCGCGGATTATGGCCGTCGGCTGGGCGCATCGGCCCTCTGAGACGGTGGCGGTGCCGCCGACCTCATCAGCGATTGCCCCTTCGATCCATTCTCGAATTAAAAGATATAGTTCGACGAAAAAGACCGCCCAGGGGCGACTGGGCGGTCTGGTGGACGCTTATCCGCAGGCTTGGGGAAGGGGAACCGAAGCGCAAGCTGGTAGCGGGGAGGAGAGCGCTACCCACCTCTTTCGAGGTGACGATTGACAGTAGCAACTCAGCCAATGGCCGCAAATCATACGGTCGTATGGTCTCGCTAAGACTTTCGAATGCCGCTGGTCTATCGGCCGAGATCGGCAGGTGAAACGTCCATGGAGCGGAGAAACAGACAATACGGACTGGCCGGCTTTTCCTAAACTGCGGCGGAGAACGAAGGCTTGCTGACTAACCGGCAAGCCGCCGCATTTGCACAGCGTTTGTGACGTTGCGAAACGCCAAGAAATGGATTGATCATGAATGAAGAAAGCGCGCCCTTGCATCTTACATATCACATTGGCCGACACGATGGCGGTTGGGCCTATCGGCTGGGGGATGTCTGGTCGGAGCCTTATCCAAGCCACTCGGCGGCGCGCGGCGCAGCCCAGCGTGCGGCGCGCAGGCAGCAGCTTGAGGGCCGCGATGCGGAGATCGTCTTTCAGTCCGAAGACGGCTCCTGGCACAGGGAGCATGTCGAGGCCGACGATCGTCCCGAAGTCGATGTCGCCAACGAGTAACGGCGGAGAAGAGGCTCCACTCGCGCCATATCGCATCGAAGCGAACCGCTCAAAAATGCGAATTGTCGACCGCTCTCGTTAATCTGACGGCGCAACGTGCCGGCTCCCGAACAAATTGCAGCGCCGCGCGACGCCGCACAGCGCGTTGGACCAACATGTCCCCTAAAAACAGGAGAAACTTATGAACTACAGAGTTCTGCTTGCCGGCTCTTGCGGCCGGCCGCGGAGGGCTGCGGGCCTGGCGTTAAACCTCGGCCTGTTCGTTCTTTGCTCGATCCTCACTGTCATCCTGCTGAGTGGATATGCGTCAGCCGGTGCCCCAAAGGTCGGCACCCAGGCGCCAGCTTTTTACCGTATGACGCTCGGCAACTTCGAAATCACCGCCCTGTCCGACGGCACGCATCCGTTTCCGGTCCATAAAGTCCTCACCAAGACATCCTTAAGCGACGGTCAGAGCGTGCCGCTCGATCAGTCCGCTCCAGGTGAGGCTGATGCGCTGCTTGCCGAAAGCAATCTCGCCGTTCCAGTCGCGGGATCGATCAACGCTTTCCTGATCAATACCGGACCGAAGCTCATCCTGATCGATAGCGGCGCTGGCAGCCTCTACGGCAAATGCTGCGGCCACCTGATCGAGAATCTTCGGGCGGCTGGCTATGCTCCCGAGCAGGTCGATGAGATCTATCTCACCCATCTGCATGCCGATCACGTCGGCGGCGTGGCGCCGAACGGTGAGATGGCCTTTCCGAATGCCCTGGTCAGGGTGAGTCAGACCGACGCTGACTACTGGCTGAAGGACGCAAATGAAGCAGCGGCTCCGGAACTCCTGAAATCGATGTTCGAAGGCGCCAAATCATCGCTAAAGCCCTACATCGACGCGGGACGCTTCAAGCCGTTCGCTTATGGTGAGGAACTTGCTCCCGGCATCAAGCCGATCGCCAGCCCGGGACACACGCCCGGTCATAGCTTTTTCGACGTCGAGAGCAACGGTGCCAAGCTGCTGCTGTGGGGCGATGTCGTTCATGTCGGCGCCGTGCAATTCCCTGACCCTGCCGTGACGATCGCCTATGACAGCGATGCCGAAATGGCGGAAAGCGAGCGGCTCGCGATTTTCGCGGACGCGGCAAAGAAGGGGTACTGGATCGGAGCGGCCCACATATCCTTCCCAGGTCTCGGCCATGTGAAGGCGAAGGACGGGCATTTCTTCTGGATCCCCGCCAATTACGACGCCGCTCCAACAGATGCAAACTGAACGCAACCTCAGCGCGGACGAAGACCATCGGCGTACTGAGCTCGTGAAACGAGGCGAGGTTTCGTGGACGCACGGCGCCACCCGTTGCGTTCGGGGGCAGGGTTTGGTTGGCATACTTCCGGCCCGAACCTAGGTTTGGCTCGCGAAGTTTGTCAATGGACTCAACGGGTTCAGAGGCGTGGCCGATCGAATCTACCTCCAAGAGTTTCGCGCCGATAATACCTTGGTATGATCCGCTAAGACGCATGTGTGCTGGAACCGGATCTGTGTACGATTTCGTCGGCAGCCCGGTCGTTCCAAGATGACCTCATGAAGTTTAAAGGGTCACATTGGAGATAGACGATGTCCGCTGCCGCTGTTTTCGCCCACAATGCCTCCCCAATCACTTTCAAGAACGTCGCGACGGAAACCGCGGAGGAGGTATCTTCCCTTCTTTTGTGCGCGATCCGTTGTGTTGACAAAGACGAGACGATCGCGATCGATCTCATGAAGCAGGCTTCCAACTTGCTGAAGCCGTTCTCAGTCGTGGTCGAAGCCGCCGAGCGCCAGCGCAACCCCTCCGGCGGCCTCGCTCCCTGGCAGATCAATCGCGTGAAGAGCTACATCGAGGAGCACATATCGCATTCGATCGCTCTCGATGAACTGGCACAGGTCGCAAAGCTCAGCACCAGCTACTTTTCCGCCGCCTTCAAGGTGACGTTCGGCATTTCTCCGCACAATTATATCGTCGAACGCCGGGTGGAGTTTGCGAAATATCGCATGCTGAACAGCGACGCCCCTCTCTGCGAAATCGCGCTTGATTGCGGACTGGCGGACCAGGCCCATCTTTCGCGAATTTTCCGGCGTGTGACCGGAACGACCCCGAGCGCCTGGCGGCGGTACATGACAAGTCCAGAAAGCCGGGCGGTCGCCGCCTGACGGAACGACGCCGCCAAGGCGCTGCTATAACACAGGTCTTACGCGCGGAAGAAAGGACAATGTAGCGAGGCTTCGCTTTGTGTGCGGACTACGTCAGAAGCGAAAGAAGTTAGCAAAGCGCTGCGCAACGATTGAAGGATACAGATATCTCGCTATGCTCAGTCGGAAAGCATCTTTGGCCGGTGTGTATGAAAGAAGCTGAGATGCCGCCAACCGCCCTTATAGGGATTGTCGATGATGACGCCGAGTTCTTGGCGGCGCTGGGCAGCCTTGTTCGCTCGTTCGGGTGCAAGGTGGAATGTTTCAATTCCGCCGAATTGTTGGTCAACCGGGCCAATCTCCTGGATTTCGCCTGCGTCATCAGCGACATCAACATGCCGAAGGTGAATGGCCTGGAACTTATCGATATCCTCCGTCATGAGGCCGGGGAACTGCCGATCATCCTGATGACTGGGCGCGGCGCGTCGAACCTGGAGGAAAAGGCCTATGGCTGCGGTGCGCGAGGCTTCGTCACCAAGCCGTTCGGTTTTGAAGAGCTCGCGTCGAGCCTGAAAGAAATCGGCGTGATTGCGGAATAGGGCGCGCTAGGCCTCGTTCAGCCCGAGAGATTCAGCCATCTTGACGAGGTCGGCCAGCGTGCGAGCGTCCATCTTGCGCATCGCCGCGCCGCGATGGATCTTGACCGTGACCTCGCTCAGGGATAGCCGGCCGGCGATTTGTTTGTTCATTAGTCCTATCGCGACCAGCGCCATCACTTCCTTTTCGCGGGAGCTGAGCTCTTCGTAGCGAGCTCGCAATGATGACACCTCGGAATCCTTTGACCGTCGCTGACGGTCGATCTCCAATGCTCGGGACACCGCGTCCAACATGTCCTGATCTCTAAAAGGTTTCGGAAGGAAGTCGATGGCGCCAGCCTTCATCGCGCGGACCGTCATCGGGATATCTCCAAAACCGGTCATGAAGATCAAAGGGATGGACTTCTCGTTCTTCAGGAGCTGGTCCTGGAAATCGAGTCCGCTAAAGCCTGGCAGCCGCACGTCCACCAGCGCGCAGCGAGGCCCGCCCGAGCCCGAGAAGACGGAGAAATTTGGAACCGTCTCATGGAGCACGGTTTTCAAGCCGACGGAGCGAAGCAAGCTGTCGAGCGAAAGACGCAAGTCATGATCATCATCGATGACATGCACAATTGGTGTCGTGTTCATATCCAAACCGGGTTGAGACGAAGGCTGGTCCTTCGGCAATGCCGTCCTGCAGGCTGTTGCTGCCTATCCATCTGCGTTCGTCTGCTCCACGGGAAGGCCAAAGCTGAAACGTGCTCCCAAGTGGGGCGTCGACTGGAGCTCGATGCGGCTCCCGTGCGCTTCTATGATCGAACGGCAAATGGCAAGACCTATGCCGATGCCAGTTTCCTTGGTGGAGAAAAAGCTATCGAAAAGTCGCTCGCGAACATGAGGATCAATCCCCGGTCCACTGTCTTCGACATTTACCATGACATCAGTGGCGCCCCACGAGGTTCGAATGCACAAGGTTCTGTTCCAGGCTTGTCCATCCGACATAGCTTGGGCGGCATTCAGGGCGAGATTGACGATCACCTGCAGGATCTGCGTCTTGTTCGCCTTTACCGGCGGGAGCATAGGCGAAAGCTCGAGGCGCAAGGTGACTTGGCGTTTGGCGAAATCCGTGCGCAGGAGAAGGATTGCCTCCTCTATGATCGAATTGATGTCGGCCGGAAGGCGTTCCGACTTCTTATTGCTAGCCATGGCCCGCATCGTTGCAATGACGTCGGCTGCACGCTTACCGTTGTTGGCGATGCGTTCAAGCAGGATTTTGGTCTCGCCGATATCAGGCTCATCCCTGGACAGCCACCGCAATCCGGCCTCGGCGCTCGCGACGATGGTCCCGAGCGGCTGATTGACCTCATGGGCAATCGAGGCGGTCATCTCTCCCAGCAGCGAGATGCGAGCCGAGCGCGCCAAGTCGCTTTGCAGGCCATCCTTTGTCTGCTCGAGCGATATTCTCTCACGAAGGCTCGAGAAGCTGAGATAGATGTCGTGTGAAGCAGTGTCCCGCTCGACCTGCCAGAGATTGAAAGCGACCTGATGTTCGCCTCCGCCTGCAACCGTCAGATTGCCGTCATAGGCGATCGCAGCTCGACCTTGAAAGAGTTGATAGAGGCCTTCCGTAAAATGCTTTAGCGCATCTTCCGCGAGAACCGATGCGATTGGCCGCATGAGGATCATCGCTGGATTTTTGACCTGAAGCAGTGCGCAGGCACTAGGATTGGCTTGCTCGATAAGGCACGCGTTGCCAAGGGCGCAGCTGACGTCCTGACTAAGTTCGAACGCCTGACTGCCTATTTCGATCGGCCGAAGGTTGGCGATGACATTCCATGCATCTTTCGCCGAGAGGCGAAGGATGCCCATCGGCATGAAATGAATGAGGCCGCCATCGGCAGTCACCTCATATGACGCGTTGATACTCATCGCCGCAAGAAACCAAGCAGGTCTTGGTTCAGCCTGTCCTTGTGCGTGAACAATAGGCCATGCGGGGCACGTTCATAGACCTTTAGTTCGGCCTCGGGAATGAGCTGAATAGCCTGTTCGGCCGTGGCCTTGAACGGGACGAATGCATCGTCTTCGCCGTGAATGATCAGCACCGGAACATCGAACCGCTTGATATCGCCGCGGTAGTCTGTGGCTGCGCATGCGGTGATCGCATCATGTGCCGCCTTTAAGGAACCCTGCATGGCGATCTGGTGCAACTGGATCATACTTCCTTCGGAAACTATCGTGCCGTCACGGTCCGCACCAAAAAACAGCCGGGCAAAGCCGCGCATGAATTCGGCCCGATCCGCTCTTAAGCCGGCGCGCACGCCCTCAAAGACAGGCTCGGGAACGCCGCATGGATAATCGTCGCTCTGTGCAAGCTTGGGAGTGGTTGCTCCAATGAGAACGACACGAGCCACCCGATCCGTACCATGGCGGCCGATGTAGCGCGCGATTTCGCCGCCGCCCATGGCATAGCCCACCAGCGTGACCTCAGTTAGATCCAGCGTGCGAATGAGCTCGTCGAGATCGTCTGCGAACGTGTCGTGGTCATAGCCATGCCAGGGCTGATCCGACCTGCCGAATCCACGACGGTCATGGGCAATAACTCGGTAGCCATGGGATGCAAGAAACATCATCTGATTTTCCCACATATCGCTGCTGAGCGGCCAACCGTGACTGAAAAAAACCACCGGACCGCTGCCCCAGTCCTTGTAATAAAGGCGCGTGTCGTCGCGGACCGTCAAGATTGGCATCCGTCTAACTCCGTTGCAAGAACTGAGGTTTTTTTGAATTATCCGGACGCTATCACAGCGATTTTAGCCGCACCATAGGTGGAATTTACAAGACGGAGCTATGCGTCAAAGAACGAGCCTTTCGTTCAAAACTGATCACCCTTTTGACGCTCGGATCGAAGATCGGTCTGTCGGGTGTACTCTTTCGGACCTTTTGAAATCCCCCTTTCGGTTCTGCGACTTCGGTCATGCAGTCGCGGCGTGCAAAGACTTGAATCTAAGCTTTAAGCGTTTGAGCTTCATGTCACGTCGGCATGGCTGAGGCCCAATGGAAAGCACCTTGAGAAGCGATGGAAAGAACGTTAGATGCCGACATTTGCGCGAAATGCTCACATAAAAGACGCCACGCCGAAAGAGCAATCTCGGCGCGGCGCGGCGGCTGTGATTGTGATTGGTAGTTGTCGAATATATCCGTTCCAGTATGTTCTAGCCTGGAGGAGGGTATCTGGGCTGATGTGCTTAAGGTTGGACGGGAGAGACGGTTGAGCCCTGAACATTTCAGCGGAGCGGGTATCGGGAGTTATTTCGGCGTACCGGAGGCGGCGGTTCTGGAAGTGGTGCCAGTGGAATCGGCTGTCTTTTATGCGGCGAAGCTGACAAAGACTCTGGGGGGCGGCCAATTTCAGGAGGCAAGGATTCCGACCTCGGATGCCTATCTCCTTATGATATACCTTGAAGATGCGCTCCACGCCGACATCGACCGATACGGTACCCGCACTGCCGTTAATTCCTATCGACGGGGATTAATATGTCTCATCGATCTTTTCGACGGCGCGGCCTTTGAATTGCATAGCGATCTCCACGCTCTTGCGCTCGTCTTGCCCAAGGCGCTTCTTCTGGAGATTGCAAGGATTTCGACTTTTACGAGAAATAGCAAGCTCATTTGCAAGAGGCGGCATCCGGATGAGGTTCTGTCAAATTTGGCAACGGCTCTCGTGTCGTTGTTCGACGCAAGTGGCCTCGTCCTGCCGGCGCTCCTGAAGTCCATGGCGCTCGCAGTCTGCGCTCACTTGCTTCACGATTACTGCGATAAGTTCATGTGCAACGGCGTTTCGCCCAGCTCTCTATCGGTGGAGCAGGAGAAGGCCGCTAAAGAATACATGATCGAAAATTTAGGACGCGAACTGAGTGTAGTCGAGATTTCGTCTGCAACCGGGCTATCGCCCAATCATTTCACTCGGGAATTCCGTAGAGCAACTGGAATAACGCCCTATCAATGGCTTATGAAAATCCGGATCGATCATGCCAAAGACCTTCTGCCGACGTCCGCGCACTCGCTCAAGGATATCGCGACCGAATGCGGATTCACCGATCAGAGCCATTTTACCAAGGTCTTTGCACGCGAAACGGGCTCCACGCCCGCGGCTTGGCGGCACAGGAAAACTCACTGAGCGAATCTTTGCAAAAAATCGATCGATGATTACTGGTGCCTTGCGTCAAGTGCGATAATGTCGACTTCACGGCTCGGCATCGGAAGCTCCCGGAGCAGCGGCATATGAGGCGACCTATGGATTCGACGCGGGCATCAAGTTATACCTAACTGAACAATGCGGGGCGGGGCTCTACCGAGTTTCGTTGAAACCGAGAGGCACTACCAATGGCGATGGACGGACTTGGCGTCAGGGTCCAACACAAGAGGGATTCCTTCGGATGCACGGTGGAGAGGCTCGATGAGGACTGGCAGCTTTTCGCCGGCAACATGACCTTTTTCAGAAAGGCATCGAAAACGGCACCAGGAAGAGTCACCACCCCCGCAGGTGCAGATGGATATCTAATTGGTCTTTCGGTTCAGCGTGGTCACCGCAGGCGGATTTTCGATGGGCAGCGCTCGACCGTTCACGATTTTAACGAGAGCCACATCTATGTTCGTGATCTGCGCGAGTCCTACAAAGCCGATTTGAGCGGCTCGTTTGACTTTATTCTGGCGCAAATTTCGGGCTCTGACCTTGAGGAGATCGCGGCAGAATCGGACTTGGGAGACGTTTCTGCCCTGGCAACTACGACCGCACGTCCGGATGCGCTGCTAGCCGGATTGTTGCGCACGCTGATTGGATGTGGAGCAAGGCAGCAAAGTAATCGCCTCTTTGTGGACCAGATCTCCACTGCGATTGGCGTTCACCTGGCTCATACCTACGGGAACGGACGCCTTCGAACGCCAGATCGCCGATTGACGCTTTCGAAGAAGCAGGAGCATCTCGCAAAAGAGCTTTTGAGAAGCAGGATTGCGGCTGAGGTTTCAATCAGCGAGATCGCTCTCCTTTGCGATCTGCCAAGATTTGCGTTCATCCGCGCTTTCCGTGAGACGACGGGAATGACACCCCACGAATGGCTTCGAGAAGCACGTCTGGAACGCGCCTGTCTGTTGCTTCGGAATGGTGAGCTCTCGCTTGCGGACATAGCCGCAGCATGCGGATATCCGGAAGTCGTCAATTTTGTTGGCGCCTTCACAAGATCGATGACCATCACACCTGAAGCTTGGCGGCTCGCCGCCGGCGTCAGATCATCCTCGCTTTAAGCGATTAAACATGTTCCCGGTGCGCCGTCATGCCGACCGCCGGCACAAAGCGAAATTATTGCCTCAAGCCCAGCCTGAGGCTTGAAAATCTACAAGTCTTCATGGGCTCAGGCCCCCGCAACCAATAATCTATCCCCCTCAGCTCCTAGCCATGGCAATACTAGCCAAGCCCGCAGCTGCCCTGGCAATCGTCTGTCGAAAAGCTAGCCGCACATTTTCCCGAAATAACGCAATGCTCCCGTAATCTGCTTCGCAGACCATCCGTGCATCAAAGCAATCAAAGGCGGGTGGTTATGCGGTTTTTTCTTCTTTTGGCCTGCATCCTGGCGGTGGTCAGCTCCTGTCTATCGGCCGCCGAACTCGGTTCGGAGCGCAGAAATCGGTACCCTCTCCTCGTTCAATATAGGTATGACCCATGTACCGATGGCCGCGTGAGCGACGGGCGTCCGAGGAGTTGCGAGGAGTTGCGGCGCGCCTGGCGGCATGACCGATGGCGCGACTGGCCGGATGAAAAATATAGCCGTACACGACGATCCTTTATCAATCCATGTACCAACGGGCGTTTTAACGACGGCCAGCCCCGATCTTGCCGGGAGCTGCTGGACTGGCTGGATTGGCAATGAAAACGGTCCTCTCGCTGTCGTCCTGGCCTTTGGTGTTCTTCTCTGGCCTGCTTCTCACTCATTTCGCTTTCGAGAGCGAACGGCCAATGTTTGGCTTTGCGTTTGTCTATGCCGGCGAGGTGCTGCTGCTCCTGCTGCTCGAACGCTATATTCCCTATGAGCGACATTGGCTGCTTCCTAATGGCGAGACGGCTAATAACATCGCCCATACGCTGCTGACCAAGGGGGCGGTGCAACTGTTTGCACTAGTCGGCGCCGTTTTCCCGATGCTGACGGCCACTGTGCTGCAGCCGTTCGCCGGTGCCCGCTTCGATCTGTGGCCGACGGCACCACCCATGCCGTTTCAAGCGGCAATCGCTGTCGTCGTCGCGGAATTCGCCTCTACTGGGCGCATCGGATCGCCCATGAAAGATTGTTCTTCTGGCGCTTTCACGCGCTGCATCACAGCGTTATCAGGCTATGGGTCGTCAACACAGGCCGCTTCCACATTGCCGATTCGCTGTTCAAGGTAGCCCTCAGCCAGCTGCCGATCTATCTGCTGGGCGCACCGCTCCAGGTTTTCTGGTGGCTTGGTGCGATCACGGCGTTCATGGGCATTCTCACCCACGGCAACGTCGATATGCGAACCGGTATTTTCGATTATATCTTCAGCACGCCGCGACTGCATCGCTGGCATCATTCCAAGGACATGCGCGAGGGCAACACGAACTACGGTGAGAATGTCGTGTTCTTCGATCTGCTGTTTGGCACCTATTTCAATCCCGATCGACCGTCTTCGACGGATATTGGCATCCGCGGCGAGGTCGCGAAAAATTTTCTCGGCCAGCTGGCGCAGCCTTTCCGCAAGGAAGGCATCCGCCAGATCCTTGGGCGCCCGACAAAAAGCGGCTGATGCCGCAAAGCGCAATGCTGCCGTAATCCATGAGACGTACCTCTGCCAGCAATCTCTCTCCAGTTGCAAAGGACGTTCTGATGACTGCCATTCGCATGAAGCAGCTCCCCCGTGGAATTGCTGCGCTCATAGTCCTGCTAATCCTGCCGGCCTGTGCCTCGCAGATCATGAAGAGCTATATTGGCGCGCCTATCAGCAGCGTGATGCTGGACTATGGTCCGCCGGATAATGTCTATGATCTAGGCCCGGGCGCGCGTGCCTATCAATGGCGCAAGCAGAAGACGCAGGTGGTGTCAGGCCAATCCAGCGGCGAAATCCGGGATACACGTCGCGGCAAACGTTATGAAGTCACCGAAACGCCCGGCTACGTCGAGCATACGGAATGTTTCTACACCTTCTATACCCGAGGCTCCGGTCCCGATTGGTATGTAACGAGTTTTCGCCAACCTTCGCTTGAATGCGAATAAATCCCTCTAGCGGCCCAGCGGAAGCCGGATGATTCCCTTGCTCGCAAGGGGCCAACTCAATCCCGACCTGGTTCGTCAATTTTGCCCCATCGCCAACGCCATGGGGCATCGCTTTTCAACCAGGCAACGAACATCAGCAATGCCGTCGGGACGATGATCGCTGTGGCGTAGCCGATTGGATGACTATCCGCATTAGGCTCGCCGACGAAGATAAAGGCCATCAGCACCAGCGCATAGATAACAAGCGCCATCCAGCCCTGCCAGCAGCAAGGCCGGCCGGCTCCGTAACCATAGGCTTTGACATGGAACCACGGGGCTTGGTGTCTCATGCGGTCGGATCCCTTGGCAGATCAGTCATCACTCCGCTGCACTTCTCCACCAGGATTGTCCGGCAACTTTCGGGCAACTGCAAGACCGCCGATCGTGCGAAACGCGATGGCAGCGAATGGTTCGATTGCCTACGCATGACGCGGCGGACTTTCATGATCGAAAGCGGCGAAAGCGCTGATTTGGGGTTCGATCAGCCACCTCCGCCGCCCTCCGTCAGGCCCGCCCTGGCCTGAAAAAACCGTGCCGACCTCGGCGAACCGGGCATCAGAAGCGATAGTTCAGGCCGGCCTTGATGACGTGATCGCGCAGATCGGTCTTCGACTTGCCGCTCGATGTCGTCGTGGAAACGTCGTTGGTCATGACGTAGTTATATTCGATCTTGGCCGACAGGCCGCCGCCGAAGCCCTGTTCGACGCCGCCGCCGACAAGATAGCCCTGCTTCCAGCCGCTCGAGGTGGAAACGCCCTTGCCGCCTTCGAATTTCGTCATCGTCAGACCCGCGGTGCCATAGACCAGCGTGCGGTCGAAGGTCAGGCCGGCCTTGGCCTTGGCGGCGCCGCGGAAGCGCTCTTCCACCTTGCCGTTCGGTACGTGCAGTTCGTTGTTTCCGAGATAGGAGCCTTCCAGTTCGGCGCCGACGATGCCTGGCCCCACCTGGAAATTGTAGCCGGCTTGCACACCGCCGGTCAGCCCCTTGCCGCTGGCGAAAGGATTGAACTTAGGCGAGGCGATACCGCCATGGGCACCGAAATAGGCGCCGCTCCACTGAAAGGCCGCCGGCCTGTCATAGGCGGAGGCATCCGGGGCCTGATAGGTGGTGAGATCGGCGGCTGATGCATTGTTTGCGGCCGCCATGGCCAGAGCCGCGAACAGAATCGATTTTACGCTGAGCGACATTGCTAACTCCATACGAAACCCACGCGCCACTTTCGACGCTCGCAAGGTCTCAGTTGCGTTGGAGAACCGAACATCGGTTCCTGCTGCTCTCCGGGACCGACCGCCTTGGGGAGCGGGTCGTCTTCAGGAGATGGAGGTCATTTTGCCGCTGAGAATTGCCAGTACATTGCAGGATTAAAAATCTTCAGAAATTATCTAGTATTTTAAGATAGTTGATTAGATTTCCTTAACTATTTGTTAAAGTCTAGCAGTCGGGCCTCGCGATGGGCATGCAGGACCTTCGTCCGTTGCCTTGATGATGGCGTCTCTACCAATCTCGATCGCGATGTTCATTTCTTGACCGATCAGCGTCCTTGCGTGCGGTCTACCTGCCCGTCCTTCGTTTTAGTCGACTGCATGCGGCTCCTCATCATGAACGGATTCCAGCCACGCCGCGCCGACGGCCGCGCCCAGCGACAGCAAGAATGCCAGAAAGATGCAGGCCGTGCGAAACGAGGTCAGACCCATCGCAGCGCCCGTCAGCATGTATTCGACCGGCAGGAATAGCAGAGCGATCGAATAGGAAAGACCCATCACATGGGATCGGCAGTCGCGTGGCGGTTTCAATTGCAGGATCGCGATGAAGGCGGGTGAAAGCCAGCCGTTCGCCAGTCCGGCGACGAGACCGGCCACCATCATCGTCATCGGCGAAATCTCGATGCATAGAATGCCCATCGAAAGCGCTAGGCCTAGCAGAGCCTTGGAAACGATAGCCGTAGGCGCCGGTAAGGCATGGCGCGATGCGAGATGCAGGTTCATCATGATCGTGCCCGTCGCCGATGCTGCAACGAAGAGCCCGAGCCACGCCACCGATTCACCCTGCAGGCGCAAGGCGGCCGGCACGATGAAAATCTGCAGCACCATGAAGAAGCCGAGCGCCGCGCTTGCGCAAAGGGCGAATGGCAAAGACACGGCTGCAGTGCGGAACCGCCTGCCAGCGTGGAGGATATCGCCAAGCTTCGGCGCCGGCCCCAGACGGAACCGTGGCAGGCTGAAGGACAGCAGCATCATGGCGATGAAATTGCCGATTACGATCCACCATGCCGCATCCTTCGGGCCGATGACGGCAATGATGAAAGCGCTGGCGGCAGAAGCCGTCAACAGCAAGAGGCCATCGATCGTATCGTCGATGGAAACCGCTGCGGCTGATGACAGCCTCGAAAGCCGCGCGATTTCCGGCGTCTTCGCCTCGGTGGCGACAGTCGCCGGACCGTCGAGGATCGACCCTGCGAAGCTGAGAAGGAGGAAGGTGCCCGGATGCAGGAGGTCCGCCATATAGAGGATCGCGATCATCAGCGACGCCAGCATGCCGATCTTCGCGGAGATGAGCGCGGTGTGACGCGTGCCCAGCATCTCCGCCACATAGCCGCCAAAGACCATGCCGATCAGAAGAACCATGCCGTTCACGAAAGCGATCAGCGCCATGCAAACGACGCTACGGGTGAGATCGTACATGATCCAGGGATAGAGGACGGCTGCAAAGGCATGGCTGGAATTCAGAGCGATATTGCTCAATTGAAGCCCGACGAAAGGCCACCGCACGCGGCGTTGAAGTTGAAACATGGCTCTTTCCTGACGATCGTTTTCATCGTCAGGTTCGGCGCTCCGCTTTGCAGCAACATTACGGAAATAAAATTATTGCAGCGGGGACCACAGCGGCCGCCTGCGCACCCTCAGCGATCATGTCTCCAGGGTGCGAAGATCTATTCGCAGCGCTGGCCAGTCGTGCGATCGAAGAGATGCAGCGCGCCGGCGTCAAAGCCGAGTTTGAATTTCTGTCCTTCGGCAATCACTGTGCGCGGCGGCAGGCAGGCCATCAGCCGCTGCGAGCCTGCCTGCGCTGTCACGATCAGTTCGGGGCCGGTCAATTCCGCGACTTCGCATATGGCTTCGAGCTTGCCGCCCTCATCGAGATGCAGTGTTTCCGGCCGGATGCCGATGACCAGCTCCTGGCCTTGGTTGATCGCCGCTTTCGTCGACGGCATCGGCAGGGTGATTGAGGTGCCGTCGATGCGCAGCGAACCCTGGTCGGCGGTCGCATTCAAAAGGTTCATCGGCGGCGCACCGACGAAGGTCGCGACGTAAAGTGTTGCCGGATGATTGTAGATTTCGTCCGGCGTGCCGAGCTGCTCGATCCGGCCGTCGCGCATCACGGCGATGCGCGTTGCGAGCGTCATTGCCTCGATCTGGTCGTGCGTCACATAGACGACCGTGGTCTTCAGCATCTGGTGCAGGCGCTTCAACTCGGTGCGCATCTCCATGCGCAGCTTGGCGTCGAGATTGGAGAGCGGCTCATCGAAGAGGAAGACCTCCGGCTTGCGCACCAGCGCCCGGCCGATCGCCACGCGCTGGCGCTGGCCGCCGGAAAGCTGGCTCGGCTTGCGCTCCAGCAGCGCTTCGATTTGCAAGAGCTTCGCCGCCTCGCGCACCGCCTTATCGCGCTCGGCGGCAGGCACCTTGCGCATTTCCAGGCCGAAGCCGATGTTGCGGTGGACCGAGAGGTTTGGATAGAGCGCATAGGACTGGAATACCATGGCGATGTCGCGGTCCTTCGGATGCACGCCGAGCACGGAGCGATCGCCGATGCGGATATCCCCGCTCGTCGCCTCGGCAAGCCCGGCGATGATGTTCAGAAGCGTGGACTTGCCGCAGCCCGAAGAGCCGAGCAGCACCAGGAATTCGCCGCTTTCGAGCGAAATATCGATGCCCTTCAGCGTCTCCACTTCGCCGTAGCTCTTGCGGATGTTCTGGATTTCGAGCGCGCTCATTAAACGGCCTCCTCGGATGCTTGGGCCGGGCCGTAGCTGCGCGGCAGTGTGGAAATGGCGCGGGATGCGACCGCGGTCCCCGCCGAAAGGCAGGCCGCAGGCGGCTCGCCGCGGGCAAGGGCGGCCAGAAAGCCGGCATTGAAGACATCACCGGCGCCGATCGTATCGACGACAGTGACGCGGGGCGCCGCGGCCGAAACGAGATTGCCGTCAGCATCGATGGCGATCGCGCCATCCGGACCGCGCTTGACGACGAAGATGGCACCTTGAGGCATCAACGCATGGAGCGCGCGTGCAGCCTCGGCTGGATCGTCCATGCCGGCGAGCGTGGTGGTCTCGACTTCATTCATCAGCGCCACGCCGCAGCGCGCGAGCCAGTCACGGGTCGCGTTGCAATTTGTGTCCGTCCAGCCGTCGAGCGGCCAGCCGGTGTCGAGCGCGACGGTGATCCCATGCTTGTCGGCCCAGTCGAACAGGGCATCGTAGTCCCGCGTGAGATCTTCTGTGAGGAAGGCGCCGCACAGCAGCGCATAGCCGCCGGCAAGCCTGTTGCCGTCGAGAACCGCCAAAACGTCACCGAGATTGAAGCGCGGCAGGTGGCCGCGCGTCGTGAAGAAGGTGCGCTCGCCATCGGGATGCGTAATGCCGACCGAGAGTGTCGTGCCCTCCGGACGCACCGGCCATTTGCTGCTGCGCACCCCGAAAGCTTCGCTGAGCCAGCGTCCGAACTGGTCGCTGCCGACATTGGCGGCAATCTCGTAATCGACGCCGAGGCCTTCCCAGGCAAGCGCGCTATTGCCCGCCTGGCCGCCGACCCGCAGCTCGTCATGATCGACGATGATCTCGGTGCCAGCCTTCGGCCATGGCGCCGCCGGTCCAAGAATCAGATCGATATTGACATTGCCGATGACTGCAAGCGGCTTCATTCATTCGCTCCGGGTGATCTTGGTGGAGCGCACCGGCGTGCCGGCATTCTCCACCCGCTCGTCGGCAAAGGCGATCATCAGCGACTGGGCGACCGGCAGCATCTGGAAGATGGCGGCAATGCCGGCTTCCGGCTTGAAGCGCAGGGTGACGCAGCCAGACACAGGCTCTTCTTGTGAACCGTCGAAGACGATTACGGGCGCACCCGTCTCGACGGCAGAAACGGCCATGGCCGTCACGAGACCAGCCGTCGCGTCATTGCCGCGGAAGAGGACGACGCCAATCGAAGGTCCGAGCATTTCCATCGGCCCGTGACGCAGCTGGCCGCCGTCAAGCGAGAAGCAGGGACGGCGGGAAAGCTCCGTGAGACCGAGCGCCAAGGCCTCCGCAACGCCCTGTAGGCGGCGGCCTGAGGTAACCACCGTCGCAACATTGGCGAGAGCCGCGAGAGCCGGCCTAATATCGAGCGTCTCTGGGGCACGAAGCACGGCGAGCGCAGATGCCGGATCCTGACCGAGGGCTGCGAAGATCGCCAGATGCAGCGCGAAGGTGACGGTGAGGCTGCGGGTTGCCGCAAAGGCAAGCTCGGTGCCGCCAACGCCGACGAGGGAGGGAGCGGTCTTTGCGAGGAAGGAGCTGCCCTCCAGGGTCAGGCCGAAAGTCTCCGTGGTGCCGCCCGTCTCGTTGAACCAGCGCACCACCTCGGCGCTCTCGCCGGATTGGGAGGTCATGAAGACCGTGCGTCCATCCGGCGATAATGGCTGGCCGAGCTGTTCGGAGAGCGGCAGTGCGATCGCATCGATGCCGGCGGCGCGATAAAGCGGCTCGACGGCGCGGTTGACGGCGTGCGAGCCGCCCATGCCGAGCAGCAAGAGCTTGCCGGTGCGCTTCAGCGAGGCTGCGGCCTTGGCGGCCATATCGGTGGCGGCCTCGAAGGAAGCAAGTGCATCGGCATGCTGACGGGCCATTTCACGGTCGATCGCGGCAAGGCCGGCGGGGCGTGTGTTCTCTTTGGTCATGGTCATCCCTTGACGCCGCCATTGGTAAGGCCCGAGATCAGGGCACGTTGCATGACAAGGCCGATCAACACCGGGGGCAGGGCGGCTAGCACACCGGCAGTCGCGATCAGTCCGTAATCCGAGACTCGGCCGCCGGCCAGATCCGCTATGGCGACGGTGAGGGTCTTGGCGCGCTGGTCTGACGTGAAGAGCAGCGCGTAGAAGAATTCATCCCAGGCAAGCAGGAAGGCGAAGAGCGCCGAGGTCGCCATCACGGGCATGGCAAGCGGCAGCGTGATGATCTTCAGCGTCTGGAACAGCCCGGCGCCGTCGATCATCGCCGCAGCCTCGATTTCCTTCGGAATGGAATCGAAGCCGGATTTCATCAGCCAGGTCGTGAACGGCGCAAGAATCGTCAGATAGACGAGTGCCAGGCCGAAGACGTTGTTGAGCAGGCCGAGATAGGCAAGCCCCATATAGAGTGGCACGGCGAGCGCCACCGGCGGCAGCATATAGGTGGCGATGACCATGGAGAGCGACCATCCGACGGACGGCGTGCGCGACACGGCCCAGCCGGCGGGGATGGCGAGCGCAATAGCGGCGATGGTCGCCATACCGGCGACTTCGATGCTGTTGCGCAGCGACGAGGTGAAAGCCGCGCCCTCGCTGTTTTCCAGCGTTGATAGCAGCACTCTGTAGCGCGAGAAATCCGCCGTCTGCGGCCACCAGCGCAGCGGCTTGGCGGCAAGATCGGCAGCCGGCGAAATGCTCATGATGAAGAGCCAGGCGATCGGCGCCAGGATGACGATGGCGAGCAGGATGGCGCAGATATAGATGAAGCAGGTAAAGAGCGGGCTCTTGCGTTCCATCAGGTGGCACTCCCTGCGGTTTTGCGAACAAGGGCGGCATAGGCGGCGGCCAGCACCGTAACCAGCAGCGTGACGATGAGGGCGAGCGATGCGCCTGACCCCGCTCGCTGGAAGGAGAAGGCTTCCTGGTAGACGAGGATCGACAGCGTGCGCGTGCTGTTTGCCGGACCGCCGCGGGTCATCACCCAGATGATGTCGAACACCTTGAAAGCCTCGATGGTGCGCAACACCAACGCGACCATCAATGGCCCGACAAGATATGGAAGGATCACGAAGCGGAAGCGCTTAAAAGGCCCGGCGCCGTCGACCAGTGATGCGGCGGTGATATCGCGCGGCACTGCCTGCAGGGCGGCGAGCGCAATCAGCGCCACCAGCGGGAAATTCTTCCAGCAGTCGGCAACGATGAGTGCCGTCAGCGCCGTGCCCGGCTCGCCGAGCCAGGAGCGATAGGCGTCGATGAGGCCGAGTTGGGTGAGTGCCGCGTTCAGCGCGCCATATTCGGGATTGTAGATCAGCCGCCAGAGCGTCGCGTTGACGACGGTTGGCAGCGCCCAGGGCAGGATCATCAGCGCGCGCAGCACGCCCCGGCCCTTGAAGTCCTGGTTCAGCAGCAGCGCGGCCAGCACGCCGAGTACCATTTCGGCGGCGACGGAGACGATTGCGAACCACGCCGTGGTAATCAGGGTGCGCTGGAAATTGGAATTCGCCAGCATCTTTGCATAGTTGTCGATACCGACAAAATTGCCGCCGGTGCCGACAAGCTTCGCATCGGTGAAAGAAAGGCCGACCGTATCGACGAGAGGCCAGCCGATGACGGCGATCATCACCACTAGCAGGGGCAGCATCAAAAGCCAGGCGCGAGTTGTCATCGAGGTGCCGGACATGGCGGGCCTCTTCTTTCATTCTTCATGGAGGGTAGAGGCGGGCGGCGCTTGGCCGCCCGATAAGACTATCAGAGACCGCTGTTGGAGGCTGCCGACTTCAGCGCATCTTCCGGAGAAGACTGGCCGAGCAACGATTCCTGGATCGCCTGCTGCAGTGCGGTCGACAATTCCTGGTACTTCGGTGTCGTCGGACGCGGATACATGGCGGCGAGGCCGACCTTTGCGGCAGCGATCAGCTCTTCCTGGCCCTTTGTTACGGCCGGATCACTGTAGGACGATGCCCAGATCGGCAAGCTGAGCTTGGCATACTGGTTCTGCGTTGCTTGCGAGGTCATGAAGGTGATGTACTTCCAGGCTTCGTCCGGATGCTTGCTGGCAGACGTGATGCCGAGGCCCATCGAGCCATTGACGGCCGAAGCCTCGCTCTTGCCGGCAACGCCCGGTGCCGGCACCACGCCGACCTTGCCCGCGACCTTGCTGTCCTTCGGGTCGTTGGCCATGTTGTACATGTAGGTCCAGTTCAGCGCGAAGGCGGCGTCGCCGTTTTCGAAGACCTTGCGGACATCCTCTTCGAGGAATTCCTTCGAGTTCGGGTTGGTGAGGCCGGACTTGTAGCTGGTGACCATGTACTTCAGCGCATCGAGGCCGCCGCCGGTCTGGAAGTCCGGCTTGCCGTCCTTGATGAAGTCGCCCTTATAGGCGCTGACGAGCGTCGCGTAGTCGCAGATCGCGGCTTCGGCCTGCGACCAGCTCCAGGCGATCGGGGTGGCGAGAAGACCCTTGTCCTTGATGATCTTCGCCTGTTCGTTCAGTTCGTCCCAGGTCTTCGGCGGCGTCTTGATGCCGGCCTTTTCCAGGATGTCCTTGTTGTAGAACAGGTACTTGGTATCGAGGATCCAGGGCATGCCATAGGACTTGCCGTCATACTGGACCGTCGTCCATGCGCCCGGCAGCACGCTCTTCTTCGTGTCGTCGGAGATGCGCGAGGAAACGTCGACCAGAACCTTGTTCGTCGCGTATTCGGCCGGCCAGATCACGTCGAAGAGCACGACGTCGTAGCCGCCGCCGGACCCTTGAGCCAGCACGGTCTTATCGTGCAGGCCTTCATAAGGGACGAATTCGAGATTGACCTTGATATCAGGATTGGCCTTGGAAAAGGCATCCGTCATGGCGCGCACATCGGCTTCGCTATAAGCCGCCTGCGCCATGAAGAGGGCATTGATCGTGGTTTCGGCAAAAGCGTGCGAGGCGAAGGATACGCCGATCAGCGCTGCGCCGAGCAATGTCTTGTTCAATGATTTCAACATTCCATCCTCCAGTTCTTTTTGACAGTCACGCGATTTTTCCAATGGCGGCTGAAGCGTCGCCATCGGTTGTCGAGCAGGCAATTGGCCGGGCTGGCCGCCGAGCATCGATCGGCGCGTCTCTGGAGCCATAAGGCTCCGTTTTGTTCCCTGATGAAACTCTGTGGTTTCTTTTAAGTCAATTGTCTTGACTAATTTGTTCTTCAATATTCTATTGCTGTCAAGAGGCAAAAGCAGATGAACGATATTCGCCCGATCAGGGCTACGAGCGGAACGAACCACGAGGGCACCAGCGCCCATAACCGGCGGGTGATCATCGACGCCCTCAGGCTGAACGGCGCGCTCTCCCGCGCCGACCTTGCACGCGCCACGCGCCTGACAAAGCAGACAGTCTCCAACATCATCGAGGAGCTGGAGCACGACGGGTTGGTGACTTCAAGAGAAACGGTGCGACGCGGCCGCGGCCAGCCCTCGACTCCCTATAGCCTCGTGCCGGAAGGTGCTTTCGCCATCGGCCTGCAGATCGACCGGCACATCACCCGTGCCATCGCCGTCGATCTCGTCGGCAATGTGCTGATCCGCAAGGAAGCGAACCTACCGGCCGGTGGCCCGGCAACGGGCACGCCCGTCGTCCTGCAGTTGGTGGAGGATGTGCGTAGCGAACTGAAGCAAAGTGTCGCGCAGGCGGAGAAGCGGCTCGTCGGCCTCGGTGCGGCGATGCCGGGCCCGTTCGGTATCGAGCAGGACGATGCCGACAATCCCTGGATGATGGGTGCCTGGCAGCGCTTTCCGCTGCTGGAAACACTGTCTGCCGGAACTGGCCTCAACGTCACCCTGCAGAATGACGCCGCGGCCTGCGCGACCGCCGAGCGCATGGTCGGCGCCGCGCATGGGCTCGATCACGCCGTCTGCCTCTATGTCGGCTACGGTATCGGTGCCGGGCTGATCCTCGGCGGCGAGCTCTATAGCGGCGCCCATGGCAATGCCGGTGAAATCGGCATGGCGCTGCTGACATCAGGCGGAAAACAGACCCAGCTGGAGCATCGCGCCTCGCTGGCTTCTCTGTATGATCACCTCGGTGTCGATCCGATGGCGCCGGACCTCTATTCGTTGATAGACAAGCGCGCTGCGGCAGGCGATCCGGATATTCTCGCCTGGATCGAAAGGGCGGCAGTTGACCTGCGCTGGAGCATGCAGCTCATCGAAACCATCTTCGATCCGCAAACGGTGATTCTTTGCGGCGGTGCGCCCGTAGCGCTCGCAACGCGGCTGATCGCGGCCATGCAGCCGCTATTGCCCTCCAATGCCGATCGCCCCGACCGGTTGCTGCCCCGCCTGCAGCTCGGCATGACCGATCCCTGGGCGGTGGCGCGCGGTGCGGCGGCGGAGCCGATCGGCCACGCCTTCGATCCGCGTTTCCAGGCGATCTTGAAATCCTGATATTCAGGGATGTCTCGGGCTGGCGCCGAGGCGCGCAAGCACCTTGTTCGGAATGCCATAGCGCTGAATGACGTCGCGGCCGTTGCGCAGGCCGCAGATCTCGCGATGGATGAACATTCCCCAGACGGCTTGCGCCGCGGTATCCACCAGCCGCTCGTGCTCCACGCCCGCCTTGCCCTTGGCTTCGCCCTCCTGCAAGGCTGCAAGCGCCGCTTCCACCTTCATGCCATGATGGCCGAGCGTGCTGGCGCGTTCCGATAGCATCTCATACTCAAGAATGCCGAGGCCGGTTTCTTTGGTTTGAGATGGATTGAAGTTGCGTGGCGGGCGAACTGTCATATCGAGCTCCGCATACTGATGATCTGTCTCCCCTTGGTTTTACACAAATTCAGCCCGTTTCCCAAGCGTGACCACGCCGCCTGCGCCATCTGAACTGCCAGCAGGGATCGGGAAATGCCGGGATTTCGCTGCCCCCTATCTGTTTTCGGGTGGCTGGAGCGTCTCATTTGAGGTCCAATGCGGACATGAGCGCTCCATCGGAGGCAATCTCGCCCGATGCCGCAAGCGCAATTCAAAGAAAGGATATCGGCATGACCAAAGCTCGGAAAAATGCGGAAAAGCAGTATGTCTATCGGATTGTGAATTCGCCCGTCGGCGCCTTGAAACTCGTCGGCAGCGATGATGGACTTGCCGCGATCCTCTGGGACAATGATCGCCCGGGCCGCGTGCCGCTGCTGATTGTCACTGAAGATGACAGCCATCCTGTGTTGCTGGAGACTGAACGTCAGCTGCGCGAATATTTCGCCGGCGAACGACAGGTTTTCGATCTGCCGCTCGACTTTGCCGGAACGGAGTTCCAGCAGAAGGTCTGGCAGGCTCTGCTCGCCATCCCCTTCGGCGAAACACGGAGCTATCGCCAGATCGCAAGCGAGATCGGCTCGGCAAAGGCGATCCGTGCCGTCGGCGCCGCCAATGGCCGCAACCCGATCTCGATCATCGCGCCCTGCCATCGCGTAGTGGGATCGGCAGGCGATCTCAGGGGATTTGCCGGCGGTCTCGAGCGCAAGGCCTATCTGCTGCGCCTCGAAAGAGCGGATACGAAGACATTCGATTTCGCCGCCTGATCATTTGGCAATTATCAACGACGCATATGCAAAAGGCCCATCCGGTTTCCGGATGGGCCTTTTGCGTCAATAATGCCTTTGAACGACAGGCCTATCTCAGCCTTCGAGCCACTTCACCTGTTCCGGCGTCAGCTTGATGTCGAGCGCCGAAAGGCTATCCTCCAATTCGGCGACCGTGCGTGGGCCGATCAGCGGTATCACCGGGAAGGGTTGGGCGACGACATAGGCGAGCGCGATGTGGATCGGGCTGCGGCCAAGCTTCTGCGCCAGTTCGATCGCCCGATCGCGGCGGCCGAAATTGCGGTCGGAATACCAGACTCGAACCAATTCCTCGTCGTCTCGTTTGTCGCGGCCGGCGCGGTCGGTGAAGAAGCCGCGGCCCTGGCTCGACCAGGCGAAGTTCGGGATCTGCTTGGCATTCAGCCAGGCCTTCCACTCGTCGTCGGAGGCGGCAACGCATCCAGCCCAGATCGGATCGAGCATTTCCGCGAGCGAGAAGTTGTTGGAAAGGGCAGCCGGTGCCGCCTTGCCGTTCTTCTGAGCATAGGCAATCGCCTCGTCGAAACGGGCGCGCGTCCAGTTTGAGCCGCCGAAGATGCCGCGGATGCGGCCGGCCTTCACCTCTGCATCCATGGCATCCACGAACTCGCCGACCGGAACGTCGGTGTTGTCGCGGTGCATGAAGTAGATGTCGACATAGTCGGTCTTCAGGCGGTTAAGGGATTGGTCGAGCTGCTTGGCGATCACGTCCGGATAGCAAAGCGGTGAATGCGCACCCTTGCCGATCAGCACGATCTCCTCGCGCGGCACGTTGCGGCTGGTGTGCCAGTCGCCGAAGATGCTCTCCGTCTTGCCGCCGCCATAGACATAGGCCGTGTCGAAGGCGTTGCCGCCGGCTTCATAAAAGGCGTCGAGCGTCAGCGAAGCGGCTGCGAAATTCGGGAAAAACTCGAAGCCGAGCGTGACGAGCGATGCCGGTTTCGAGATGCCCGGAATGCTGCGCTTCGGGATGCTGTTGCCCTTCGTGACGGTCGCGCCCGCGATGTTCTTCGTCCGCTTTGCTGCCTTCTCGACACCATATTCGAGGCCGATCGAAGCGCGCCATTGGTCGAGCACCTTGAGGTTGCCGATCGAATCGGCCCAGCTGATGCCGGGATACGCGAATTCCTTTTGTCCGGCGCGGATGGCATCGCCGGCCGCATCGACTTCGAAGGAATAGAGCCAGCGCTCCTCCTTGACCTCGATCGTCTGAGTTTCGCCGCCCTTGATGACCTCGATCTTGCCGACCCCGCCCTTATGGCCGGAGGCGAACCAGAAGTCCTTGACTTCGATACGGCCATCCGAGCCGATAATGCGCAGCGTGTTGTCCTGGTTCGCCATGATCGAGCAGGACACTTCGGCGATGACGTTATTGGGGAACTTCAGGACGGCGGAAGCCCATTCGTCGACGCCGGTCTGGCCGAGATGGCCGACGCCCGATACCTTTTCGGGATCGAGGAACGGCTTGCCGCCGACCGCGCCGGCGATCAGGCGGGCCATCGACACCGGATAGCCGCCGACGTCGAGAATGCCACCGCCAGCCATGTCATTGGCAAACAGCCGGTGTTCCGGATTGACCTTGCCCATATTGAAGCCGAAGGAGGTGCGGATGATGCGTAGATCGCCGATCACACCGCTCTTGACGAGCTCGATCAGCTTCGCCGTCTGCGGGTGGACGCGATACATGAAGGCTTCGCCGGCGAAGACACCGGCTTTCTTGGCCTCGTAATAGATGGCTTCCGCATCAAAGGCGGAAAGCGCGATCGGCTTTTCGACAAGCACATGCTTGCCGGCACGGATAGCCTTAATCGCCCATTCGGCATGGCCGGTATGCGGCGTGGCGATGTAGACGGCGTCGATCTCCTTGTCAGCGAGCAGCGCTTCGTAGCCGTTGACGATGCGCGCGCCCGGGAAACCGTCGCCCAGGCCCGGCTTGTCCGGATTGCGGCTGGCGATGGCCACCAGCTTGCCGCTGCGGGAATGGGCGATACCATCGGCAAAAGTCTGTGCGATCCTGCCGGGGCCGATGATGCCCCAGCGGATTGGTGTCTCAGTGGTCATGGAACGATCCTTTCCTAAATCTGCATGCTGTCTTGGGAGGATGGCTGGAGCGTGATGCCGAAAAGTGTATGCGGTTTTCGGACGACATCACGCTCTACTTCTTTGATTCTAGAGCGGATTCAGATTTTAGATCGACTCGACCTAAATTCATCCGGCTCTAGCGCCTATCGCAATCGGTTGCCGGCGCTGTCGAACAGGAATGTCTTGGCGGCCGATAGCGCCACGGTGAGCTTGTCGCGATTGCCCGTGTTGCGGGACTCCTCGCGTTCGATGACGATCTGCTCGCCGCCTTCGACATTGGCGTAGATGTAGCTGGTATTGCCGAGATGCTCCGCGACGTCGACATCGACGGTCATGTCCACATCACCCCGTCCGGCCTCGAGGAAATGTTCCGGGCGGACGCCGAGCGTCACCGGCTGGCCGATCTCCACCTTGGCGGATGTGATCGGCAAGGCCAGACGGATATCGCGCTGGCCCTTGAGCACGACGGCGATGCGGCCCTGCTGACTATCCGCGACCTCGGCCTGCAGGAAGTTCATTTTCGGCGAGCCGACGAATCCGGCTACGAACTGGTTTGCCGGATCGTCATAGAGATCGAGCGGGGCGCCGACCTGCTCGATGTTGCCGCCGCGCAGCACGACGATCTTGTCGGCGAGCGTCATCGCTTCCGTCTGGTCGTGCGTGACGTAGATCATCGTGGTGCCGAGCTTCTTGTGAAGGCGGGAGATTTCCACGCGCATCTGCACGCGCAGTTCGGCATCGAGGTTCGAGAGCGGCTCATCGAACAGGAAGATCTGCGGTTCACGCACGATGGCGCGGCCGATGGCGACGCGCTGGCGCTGGCCGCCGGAGAGCTGTTTCGGCCGGCGCTGCATGAGCTCCGTGATCTGCAGGATCTCGGCCGCCTGCTTGACGCGACGGTCGGTGTCGGCCTTCGGATTGCCGTTCATCCGTAGCCCGAAATTGAGGTTCTGCTCGACGGTCAGGTGCGGGTAGAGGGCATAGGACTGGAAGACCATGGCGATGCCGCGATCGGCCGGCTCCACATCGTTGACTACCCGACCGCCGATCTTGAGTTCGCCGCCGGAGATATCCTCCAGCCCGGCGATCATGCGCAGCAGCGTGGACTTGCCGCATCCGGACGGCCCGACGAAGACGACGAATTCACCGTCCTTCACCTCGAGATTGGCGCCGTGGATGATTTCCAGCGAACCGTAGCGTTTGACGATATTGGTAAGAGACAGTTCAGCCATACGGGTCTCCCGGAATTATTTGATTGCGCCGGCGGCAATGCCGGCGATGAAGTGGCGTTGCAGGAGAACGAAGATGATGAGGATCGGCGCCGTCAGCATCACGGCACCGGCCATGATACCGCCCCAGGAGACCCTGGTGAGGCCGATCAGCGTTCCGAGCGCCACGGGCGCGGTCATCATTCCCGGCCGGGAGTTGATGAGCAACGGCCAGAGATAATTGTTCCAGGAAGCCAGGAACAGGATAATGGCGAGCGCTGCCATCGTCGGCCGCGCCAGCGGCAGGGCGATGCGCAGGAAGATCTGCCATTCCTTGACGCCCTCAACGCGGGCGGCGTCAAAGAGTTCGCCCGGCATCATCGAGAAGGCTTGACGCATGAAGAGGACGCCGAGCGAGTTGAAGAGCGGCGGCACGATCAGCGCTACCCACGTGTTTGCCAGCCCGAAATCGCGCGCCACCATGATGAATTGCGGGATGATGACGACGGAGTAGGGCAGCGTGATCGTGCCGAGGATGATGCCGATGACGCCCGAACGACCGGCGAACTGGTAGCGCGCCAGCGCCCATCCGGCCATCGACGTCAGCAGCACAGACAGGCAGGTATAGACGACGGCAACGACGATAGAGATCGTCATCGCGCCGACGAAGTTGGTGTCGGCCTGCAGGTTCCGGAAGTTGTCCATGAAACCAGTCGACGGTGTCAGGACGATGCCGGGGCTGAAAATGCCGTAATCGGGCATGGTCGAGAAGACGAACATCATCCAGATCGGAAACAGCCAGATGATGGCGAGCGGCGCCAGCAGGCCGTGCAAGGCGATCGAGCGGATCAGAGTGGATTTGGACTTTGATTTCATTTCGGTTCGCGCCCCACCCAGAGATTGAGAAGAGAGATGGCCACCGCAAGCACCGCCATCGTATAGGCGATCGCTGAGGCGTAGCCGAAGTTGGTGGACTGGAAAGCCTGGCGATAGAGCAGCAGGCCGAGCGTTTCCGTCCCGCCGCCGGGCCCCCCCCTATTGGTGATCAGATATGGTTCGGTGAAGAGCTGCATGGTGCCGATGACGGACAGGACGACGCAGAAGAGGATGATCGGCTTCAGGAGTGGCAGGGTGATGTGGATGAACTGCTTGAAGCGGCTGACGCGGTCGAGGGTCGCGGCCTCGTAGACATCCTCCGGGATCGATTGCAGCCCGGAAAGGATGATGATGGCGTTGTAACCCGCCCAGCGCCAGGTGACGGCGATAACGATGAGTACCATTGCGGCATGCGAGTCGGCAAACCATGACACCGGCGCTATGCCCACGCCGCCGAGCAGCTTGTTGATGATGCCGAAGTCGACATTGAACATCAGGCGGAAGACGGCGGCATAAGCCACTTCTCCGACAACGACGGGCGCGAAGAAAGCAAAGCGAAAAATCCCACGTGCCTTCAGCAGCGGCGAATTCAGCAGCACCGCCATGACGGTGGCGAGCGTGATCATGACTGGCACCTGAACGATCAGGATGATCAGCGTATTTTCAAGCGCATTGTAGAATGCCGGATCGCCGAACAGTCGCCCCCAATTGAGCGACAGATTGAAGGTCCAGGGATTAACCCGGGTATTCTGGAACGATATCAGGAACGAATCGATGATCGGCCAGACCCAGAAAGCGGCGAATACCAGAAGATAGGGTGCAAGGAACGCATAGGCGCTCCGGTTTCGCAACCGCATGAAAGCCTTCTCCTTTAGCGCAGGAAAATGATGCGTGACATCACATCCCCGCCGCCCCTAGAGCGTGACGCCGAAAAGTGCAGGCGGTTTTCGGACGACGTCACGCGCTACTTCTTTGATTCTAGGGCGGCGGGGATGCCGGGCGCGGCTTGGGAGGCACGCCCGGTAGTGTCACTCATTTCGCGAGCGGCAGACCTGTCGCCGAAGCGATCTGCTGGGCTGCATCGTCGAGCGCGGCCTTGCCATTCGGATAGCCGCCAGCGAGATATTTCGTCTGGACAGCCTTTATGACCTCATCGGCATCACTGAAATACTGGGTGCCCGGGCTCGGGTTGATTTTCGGCAGGGTGGCGAGAATATCGGCCCAGACCTTTTGCCCGCCCCAATAGGGCTGCGGCTGATTGACGAAGGGATCTTGGACCGCCGTCAGCAGCGACGGCACGAGGCCGAAGGATTTCAGCATGGTCACCTGGCCCTCATTGGTGCCAAGTGTGTATTCGAGAAACTTCCAGGCGGCTTCCTTGTGCTTGGATCCGCTGGCGATTGCGAGCGACGAGCCGCCAAGATTGGCTGCGTGCGGGCCGTCGGCTGTCATGCTCGGCATCGGGTAGACGCCCCATTTGCCGGCAAGATCCGGTGAGGTGGAGCGGACAGTGCCTTCATACCAGCCGCCATAGAGCTGCGACGCCACCTTGCTTGCCGTGTTCGCCTGGATTTTCTCGTTCCAGTTCGCGGCGCTCATCAGGCCCGCGTCCTTGATTTCCTTTACCTTCTCCAGTGCCTTGACGCAGCCGGGCTGGTTGACGGTGATGCTCTGGCTGTCACCTGAAAAATACCCACAGCCCTGTTCATTGGCGAGCATGCGGAACCATTCGGTGTCGCCGTTGAGATCGGCCTGCGTCATGATCACGCCCGGATTGGCGGCGGAGATCTTCTTGCCGGCGGCAATGAAATCGTCCCAGGTCTTGATCGTTGCCGGATCGACGCCTGCTTTTTCATACATGTCGCGGCGATAGAACATGGTGACCGGACCGGAATCCCACGGCATCGCATAGGCGGCATCGCCGACCTCAAGCTCGGCGCGCTTGAACTCCGGGAACTGCTTCTTCAGCTCATCCTTGTAGCCGAGCTTCGTGAGATCGGTCAGGCAGTCTGGAAAGCGGTTCCAGAAGATCGAAGCCTTGTGGTTTTCGATCGACATGACGTCGGGCAGCCCATCGCCGCCGGCAGCGCAGGCAGCCAGCATCTTGTCGAAGACCCCTGGGTTGCCGATGTCTTGAACCTCGACCTTGATGTCAGGGTTTTTCTTATTGAATCCCTCGACCGTCGATTTCAGCGCCGACGCGGCGATGTTCCAGCTCCATACGGTGATGGTGGTTTGCTCAGCAAAGGCAGAACCGGAAGCAAGCAGGGCAGCAAGTGCCGTCGCTCCAGCAAGTTTTAAACGCATTGAAAATCCTCCCTTTTCAATTGCCGTCCTCAGTAGAACACGCTTAAACTATCCGCCGGTACGCTTCTGTCTCCTAAAAAGGGAACATCGACTTGGCGAAAAGTAAGGTGGGTCAACGGGCGGTTTATCAGCCGGGTGCGAGCAGTGTCGAAGGGCTCCCAAACGTCCTGCAGATGTTTCATAACCAGCCGTTGCCGATGGCAAAGCCGCATTGGCACGCACAGGTGGAAGTCAATTACATTGTCCGCGGGACCGTGCACTACCGCATAGGCGATCACGAGCTTACTTTGCGAGCCGGTGAGATCTGTCTTTTCTGGGGCGGCCAGCCGCACCAGCTGGATGAACTGTCCGACGATTCGATCTATGCTGGCGCGCATCTGCCGCTCGTGCATTTTTTCCGCTTGCGCCTGCCGCTTGATATCTCCGGCCGTCTTATTCGTGGGCAGGCGTTGATAAGCTCGGCGACCGATGCCGCCGATGACGAGAACTTCGCCCGATGGCACCGCTATGTCATGTCCGGCGACGGCGCCAAGGCGGAACATGCCGTCGCGGAACTCCTGCTGCGTTTGGAGCGCATCGCTTTCGAGCCCTATCGCATGGTTCCGGAAAAGACTGGAAATGCGTCCAATGACCAGGCTCATCCGCAATCTTCGCGCAGCCTGGCGCGCATGTGCGATTTCATCGCCGATAATTTTCTGCATGACATCGATACGGTTGACATCGCCAAGGCGGCCCACCTGCATCCAAAATACGCGATGAATCTTTTCAAGAAATCCACCGGCATGACGCTGGCCAAATATGTGAACCTGCTGCGCCTTTCGCGGGCGCAGGCGATGCTGATGCGCGACGGCGCCAATGTTCTGCAGGTAGCCATGGATAGCGGCTTCGGTTCGATCAGCGCTTTCAACAAGTCCTTCCGCCATATTGCCGGGATGTCGCCTTCCGATTTCCGCCGTGATATGCGCGTGCTCTCTGCGGTGAAGGTAGAGGCCATCAAACCTTCGATGCCGCGGCTGCCACAGCAATATCATCGCTAGAGAGGCTTGCCATTGCGCATCATCTCGCGCAATTGCTCCTGACCAAATCGAGGGAGGAGGATCTCATGCGACAGTTTTCGGCCTGTATCGAGTGGTTGTTTGCGCGCGATGGCGATGCTTTTGCCGATCGTATCCGGCTTGCACAGGCGGCGGGACTCGATGCGGTCGAGTTCTGGCACTGGACGAACAAGGATCTGGACGCAATTGCAGCTGCCGTCGCCGAAACCGGCATCGGGGTGTCTGGCATGGTTGCGGAGCCTATGATCGCGTTGACGAATCCGGCAAATAAAGAGGCCTGGCTCAAGGGGCTGCGGGAGTCCGTTGCTGTCGCCCAGCGCCTCGGCGCGCCAGTTCTGATCGCGCAGGCCGGCGATGAACTGGCAGAATTTTCCCGCGCCGAGCAGCGCGCGGCCATCGTCGCTACCCTTCGTGTCGGTGCTGACATTCTCGAAGGGTCCGGCGTCCGGCTCGGCCTTGAGCCGTTGAACACGAAGATAGACCATGCCGGCTATTACCTGTCTTCGACGGCGGAGGGCCTCGATATTGTCGACGAGGTCGGCCGCCCGGAAGTGGGTATCGTCTACGATCTCTATCATTCAGCCGTCATGGGCGAGGACACGCAGCAGGTGGTCGGCGATCGCATCGACCGCATCGTCCATCTCCATGTTGCCGATCATCCCGGCCGCAACGATCCCGGCACCGGCCGTATCGATCTGGCGGAACGGCTGGATTGGCTGTACGCCCAAGGCTATCGCGGCAGGGTGGGCCTGGAATACAAGCCGACGACACAAGATCCGGCGGCCGTTCGGTCGGTCGTGAAATCGCTCGGCGGCTAGACTGGCTCCATCATGCCAAAGACGGCAACCAGTGCGATGACGATAATGCCGATCACGATCTCAGAGATACTTCCGAGCCGGAGGGCCAACAGTGCGCGGGCCGGCTTGCGGCCGATCCAGGGAACGAAGACGTAGCGGTTGATAATGGCCAGCACCGTCATGATGGCAACCAGGGCGATCTTGATGGCAAGCAACTTCTGATACGGCGAAGACCAGTCCGTCGGCAGGCGTTTCAGGATCAGCAGCGTGCTGACGATGCCGGAGAGAATGACCAGTGCGACTGCAACGTGACCGGCATTGGAAAACCTGCGCAACGCCGTTTGCGCTTCCGCCCTGCATTCCGGCCGGCCGAGAAGCTTGAGGATTGGGATCAGCGGCACCAGCGCCCCCAGCCAGCCGCCGCCGGCAAGCACGTGCAGGATATCGTTGGCCCGCTGCACCTGCTGCAACCATCCCTCCAGCATCGAGGCATGCCCAGTCAATGACAGAGAGGCAAGGCCAATGCCGGCGCCCAGGGCCAGCCCGTGGCGGCGCCAGTTCTGTGGCGGCAGCATGGCGCAAATCATCACGATGGCCGCCAGCATCTGCGCCTGCCAGGCGAGCCCGACCGTGGTTTCGAAAGCCACTTCATGGATCATGCCGGCATCGAGCGCATCGCTCCAGCCATTGCCGATATTCGCCGTCGTCACCGGCAATGCGGCCAGTGCCGTTAAAGCCGCAACCATGACAATCAGCACAAACGGTTTTGCAATCATGCGCCAAACGGTGTCGGCAAGTGCTCTTGGTACGAGGAGAGAGAGATAGGCGCATGCGCCCCATAGAAGCATCAGGGATGCATCATGCAGAAAGCGGCAGAGTTGGAGCGCTGTTGTCGTATCCATCAGGGCTTCACGATAAGTTTACAGTCGCCATGAATGGGACGTTCCAATTTGAGGCGGCAGCCCTCGTGCCGAGGCCCCCAACATCTGGGTTTCCCGGGTTGACGGCGGAAGGTCTCGCGCCAGCGTGGGTAGCGCGATAAGATTGCGGATACGCACTGTCAACTTTCTCCATGCATAAAGGTGCCGTTCGGGACGCTTTGCCGCAAGGCGGGTTGGTGCTGCAGGTTCGGTCCTGCTGCCAGAACCGTCACCAGCGATAATTTCCGCCTTTCTGGCAAAGAATCGTCGCTTTTGAGTTCTTTTTGCAGACACAGTTGAGGCGTTCCGGGGTGTGCGCTCGAAAGGCAGTTTCATGGCGGCGTCCAGGATACGCGAAAAAATGACCAATGGCTTCGGCCATCGTCGACGCCGGGAATGGCTCGAACACCTCGACATGCCCACCTACGTCATCGGCGATGTCCACGGGCGTTACGATCTCCTGAGCGCGCTGGAGCGCAAGATCTTTGCCGACGCGGCGGGACTTCCCGGCCGAAAGCTCATCATCATGCTGGGGGATTTCATCGATCGCGGTCCTGCCTCGGCGCAGGTCGTCAGCCGGCTGATGGCGCCGCCGCCGAACGGTTTCGACCGCATCTGCCTGACCGGCAATCATGAGATGGAGATGCTTTCCTATGTCGACGGAGAGATATCGCTTGAGGATTGGGTGGCGCTCGGCGGGGATGCGACGCTCGCCTCCTATGGCGTGGATATCCCTCGTTTGCAGCAATTATATCCCAAGCGGAAGAAGCTCGATACGTTCATTCGAACCTGGCTGCCCGACGATCACGTCAATTTCCTGCGTAGCCTGCCGATCCTGCTGGACACGCCCAAGGCGCTGTTCGTTCATGCCGGCATCGATCCCGACCGGTCGATTGCCGACCAGCAAGACGACGACCTGGTCTTCATCCGCTCGCGTTTCTACGACAGCGCGCAGCCGCTGCCGAAGCTGATCATCCACGGCCACACGCCAGTCCAACGGGCCGAAGTCAATGGTCTCAGGCTCAATCTCGATACCGGCGCCTTTTACACCGACCGGCTGAGCGCGGCGCGCCTGTGGCAGGGCCGCATTCATATCACCTCAACCTGATAGCCGGCTACAAATTGCCGATGCAGAGATATTTCATTTCGAGATAGTCATCGGCGCCATGGCGCGAGCCTTCACGGCCGAGGCCGGATTGCTTGATACCGCCGAAGGGTGCCGTTTCTGCTGACATCAGGCCGGTATTGATACCGACCATGCCGTATTCCAGCGCTTCCGCCACGCGCCAAACCTTTTTCAAGTCACCGGCGAAGAAATAGGCGGCAAGGCCGAATTCCGTATCATTTGCCTGGGCGATGACATCCTCGACGGTGTCGAAGCGGAAGAGCGGCGCAACAGGACCGAACGTTTCTTCGCGTGCGACCTTCATGCTACGGTCGACGCCTGTCAGGATCGTTGGCGCAAAGAAGGTGCCGGCGCCTTCGATGCGCTTGCCGCCCGTCACGACGCGCGCGCCCTTCGAAACGGCATCCCGAACATGGTCTTCAGCCTTGGCGACACCCTGTTCGTCGATCAGCGGCCCAACAGTTACACCTGGCTTGAAGCCGTCGCCGACAGAAAGCTCGGCCACCTTGGCGGCGAGCTTGGCGGCAAAGGCGTCATAGACATTGGATTGCACATAGATGCGGTTGGCGCAGACGCAGGTCTGCCCGGCATTGCGATATTTCGAAGCCATGGCGCCTTCGACGGCGGCATCGAGATCGGCGTCGTCGAAAACGATGAAGGGCGCATTGCCGCCGAGCTCGAGGCTGACCTTCTTGATCTGGTCGGCGCACTGGCGCATGAGGATGCGGCCGACTTCCGTCGAGCCCGTGAAGCTGATCTTGCGCACCTTCGCATTACCGCAAAGCTCGCGGCCGATCGCCGGGCCATCGATGCCGACGATGATGTTGAGGACGCCTGGGGGAATGCCTGCCTCCTCGGCAAGCACGGCAAGCGCGATCGCTGTCAGCGGCGTCTGCTCGGCGGGCTTCGAGACGACGGTGCAGCCGACGGCAAGGGCCGGTGCGATCTTGCGGGCGATCATGGCCGCCGGGAAATTCCAGGGCGTGATCGTGCCGACGACGCCGACCGGCTGCTTGATCACGACCATGCGCTTGTCGTTGGAGGGTGCGGGGATGGTTTCGCCATAGATACGCTTGGCCTCTTCCGCATACCATTCGACATAGGAAGCGGCGTAGAGAATCTCGCCTCTGGCTTCCGGCAGCGGCTTGCCCATCTCGGCGGTCAGGATCGCCGCCAGCTCGTCGGCGTTGGCAACCATCAGATCGAACCATTTGCGCAGGATCACGGCTCGTTCCTTGGCCGGACGGGCAGCCCAGGCGACCTGCGCGGCATAGGCAGCATCGATGGCAGCCGTTGTCTCGGTAGCACCCATGTCGGGCAGCGAGGCCAGCACTTCGCCGGTCGCGGGGTTGATGACATCGAATGTTTTCGTCGCCCCGCTGGCCGTCCAGGCGCCGTTGATATAACCGGCGGCGCGCAGGAAGCGCGAGGAGAAGGGAACATGCTTGGTCATTGCCGTTGTAAAGGACATGCTATGCACTCCGACTGATTTCGCCCGGCAGACCGCACGGGCGGATAAGGGAATAGGTGGACCGCGTCGGTTAATGGGAGGCGCTTGCCTCCAGCAGCGATGCCTCGAGGATATCGAGCGCTTCGCTGAACACGCCATCCTGAATAGTGATCGGCGACAGGAAGCGGATGACGTTGCCATAGACGCCGCAAGTCAAAAGAATCAGCCCCTTGTCGAGCGCGATCAGCCGCACCTTATTGGCGAAATCAGCGCTCGGCAGCTTCGTCGTCGCGTCGTTGAATTCCACGGCATTCATGAAACCGGGGCCGCGGATATCGGCGATTTCGGGCACCTTGTCGCGCAGCGATTCCAGTCGCTGTTTCAGGCGCGAGCCGAGCTGATTGGCGCGGTCGCACAGGCCCTCGTCGGCAATGACGTCGAGCACGGCGTGGGCGGCGGCGATGCCGAGCGGATTGCCGCCGTAGGTGCCGCCGAGGCCGCCTGGAGCGGGTGCATCCATGATTTCGGCTCGGCCGGTGACGGCGGCGAGCGGGAAGCCGCCGGCAAGGCTCTTTGCCATGGTGACGAGATCAGCGGCCACCTCGTGGTGGTCCATCGCAAACATCCTGCCGGTGCGCGCAAAGCCGGTCTGCACCTCGTCGGCGATCAGTAGAATGCCGTGCTGGTCGCAAATCTCGCGCAGTGCCTTCATGAAGGCCGCGGGCGCGGGATAGAAGCCGCCTTCGCCCTGCACGGGCTCGAGGATGATCGCGGCCACACGCTGTGGATCGACATCGGCGGCAAACAGCTTCTTCAGTGTCGCCAGCGACTGCTCGACGCTGATACCGTGCAGCGGTACCGGGAAGGGTGCATGGAAAACATCGCCCGGCATCGGGCCGAAGCCGATCTTATAGGGGGCGACCTTGCCGGTCAGCGCCATGCCCATGAAGGTACGGCCGTGGAAGCCGCCGCCAAAGGCGATAATGGCGGAGCGGCCGGTGGCGGCGCGGGCGATCTTGACGGCATTTTCGACCGCTTCGGCACCAGTCGTCACGAAGATCGTCTTCTTGGCGAAATCGCCGGGAACGATCGCGTTCAGCCGCTCGGCCAGATGCACATAGCTCTCATAGGGTACGACCTGATGGCAGGTATGCGTAAAGCGGTCGAGCTGTTCCTTGACGGCGGCAATCACGCGGGGATGGCGATGGCCTGTATTCACCACCGCAATGCCGGAAGCAAAATCGATATAGCGATTGCCTTCCTTGTCCCAGATCTCCGCATTTTCGGCGCGGTCGGCATAGATCTGCGTCGTCATGCCGACGCCGCGGGAAATGGCGGCGTTCTTCCGTTCGGTCAAGGTCATTGCAGTGGCTCCCACAAGGTGTTTTCGAATTATCTTGCAGAAGTTCTGCAAGTTATTTACAAAACTCCTACATTTTTCCTGTAGGATTTCAAGCGGGATTTTGTGAGGGAGACAAGAATGAGCCGAAGACTGGCAGGAGGTTGCCGCTTTCCTTTAAGGCGCGCTAAGTCGCTTCATCCGTGCTAAACGGATCGAAAAACGACAATGAGGGATCTTGGCGAATGAGCAGTGTCGAGCAGGAGCGATATCCGGTGCGCTATAAGGTGGCGGAAGCGGCGCGTCTTGCCGGCGTGTCGGCCTCCACGCTGCGGCTATGGGAAAGCCAGGGCCTTGTGGTTCCCTCCCGCTCCGAGACCGGACACCGCCAGTTCAGCGCCGAGGATGTGGCGCGACTGAAGCGTATTGCATGGTTCCGCGCCGAACGTGGCCTCAATCCTGCAGCGATTCGCGAAGCGCTCGAGACGGAGGAGGGGACTGCCGGATTGGAAAATGGCGAGCAACCGGCCTCCTCCGATATCGGCCGCAGGCTCCGGTCGCTGCGCCATGCCGCCGGCAAAACGCTGGACCAGGTCGCCGCCGACATGGGCATGACCTCCTCGACGCTGTCGACCCTGGAACGCACCTCGCAAGGCGTCAGCTTCAAGACCCTGCATGATCTGGCTGATTATTATGGCACGACGGTATCGCGCCTGTCCGGCGAGGAGCGGGAGGATGCTTCCGCGCTCGTCCGATCCGGCGAATGGCGTGCCTGGCCGGCAACGACGCCGGGCGTCACTGTCCAGCTTCTCGCCGAAGGACGGACGATGATGGACTGCCATCGCTTCGTACTCGCACCCGGTGCGACGAGCGAGGGTGCCTATCGCCACGAGGGAGAAGAGTTCATCCATGTTCTCGTCGGTCACCTGGAGCTTGTGCTCGACAGCGATCAGTTCTTCGATCTCCTGCCAGGCGATTCCCTTTATTTCGAAAGCCGCCGCTATCATTCCTGGCGCAACCGTCATGATGGTGAGACCATATTGCTCTGGATCAATACCCCGCCGACATTTTGAGCGGTGCCGGTATGGTTCTCATCCTCTCCGTTCTATAGAACGGACGAAAAGCGAATTCAGAACGACAGAGCCCGGAGAATCTCATGGCTGCCAACATCCGTTATCACGAAGGCGATATTTCCACTGAGGATGCCGCCCGCTACACCGGCGCCATTGCCATCGACACCGAAACTCTCGGGCTCGTTCCACGCCGTGACCGACTTTGCCTCGTGCAGCTTTCGCCCGGCGACGGCACGGCTGACATCATCCGCATTGCGGCTGGCCAGAAGCAGGCCCCCAATCTCGTCGCCATGCTGGCCGACCCGACGCATCAGAAGATCTTTCACTATGGTCGCTTCGACATCGCGGTGCTGTTTCACACCTTCGGCGTCACCACGACACCCGTCTTCTGTACCAAGATCGCCTCGCGCCTGTGCCGTACCTATACCGACCGTCATGGCCTGAAGGACAATCTCAAGGAAATGCTCGAGGTAGATATCTCCAAGGCGCAGCAATCGTCCGACTGGGCGGCGGAAACGCTGTCCCCGGCGCAGCTCGAATACGCCGCCTCCGACGTGCTTTATCTGCATGCGCTGCGCGAGAAGCTGACGCAACGCCTGCTGCGCGATGGCCGCATGGACTATGCGGATGACTGTTTCGCCTTCCTGCCGACGCGCGCCAAGCTCGACCTCCTTGGCTGGGAAGAGGCGGATATCTTCGCGCATAGCTGATTGCTTCGCTTGCAGCGCGAAATCCAGGGGCCAGTGTCGCGGAAGTGGCATTGGCCCTTTTATTTAGGGATCTGTTAAGGATTCGACTGCTATTTTGCAGATGATCTCCAGTTCTGCGCGTTCGCGCCTCGTCAGTTCGGTCATCCGGCGCTAGGAAATCCACAGGCCGCATGAGCGGACCTCAATTGAACCTGCTTCCCGCTTCCATCGTCGTCTTGCCAGACAAAGGAGCATGTCATGTTGCTTCCCGTTGGTGCCGTGTCCGCTGTGGGTGTGTCCGTTGAGAAGCCGATTGTCGCGACGGCCGAGACCTCCGGGCTTCAGACGACGGCAACGCCGCTCGCCGTTCTGTCGAGTACCGTCAATGCCAGCGTCGAGGGAAAGCTGAACATGCTGCTGGTCGCGGCCCGCGAACGCATGCTCGACAGCCTGCTTTCCGCGATCGATGCCGCCAGCAAGGTGGTCAATGTTTCCCGTGAGCCGGGCGAAAGCAATACCGCCTATGCGCAACGTGTTGCCGCCGCAATCCGCAGCCTGACGCCGCCGCAACTCGCCGCCGCGCAGCAGCGAATGGATGCCCAGATGAGGACGCCGGTATCCTTGCCGCTTCTGGCAGCGGCATTGCAGGATCCGGAAAGCCCGCAGGCGGTGCAGCTGGCTCTTAGCCTGGAGCAGGCGTCGGTCACCGAGCCGGACGCCGTCCTGAAGGCGGTCGTCAATTCCTATGGGCAGAATGCCGGCAAGGTGGAAACGCCGGCTGCGCAGGGACCGACATCGGCTCCGCTGCAGAAGGTGGCCGATCTGGCCGCCCAGGCGACGGTACTTGCAGCTGCCGCAGAAGAACCGGCCTCCGCTATGCGGACCCCTACGCCTGCGCCGGCCACACCACCGCCGGCTCAGCCTGCTGCACAGCCGGCACCTGCGGCGCAGCCGACGCCACAATCGGGCATTCCCGTACAATCTCAATCCGCGCCGGCTGCTGCCCAGACGGCTCAAACACAGACGGTTGCGCAAAACGCTACTGTCGCCGCCCCGCAAGCCGCGCCTGCCAGTAGCGCTGCCGCTGCCCCTGCGGCCGTCATTGCCCAGCCTTCCGAGCTCGCTTCTCTTGTCGATGATTTGACCGCGAGCGTACTGCTGACGGCGATCGCCACCGAAGCCGAACTACCGACCGAAGTCGCGCTGATCCGGTCGCCGCTAGCGCCGCTGCCGGTGCCGCGCGATATCCAGCAGATAGAAGCCGACATCAAACAGGGCTTGCAGGTCGTCATTAGCGCGCCCGCGATGGCGACCAGTTCCGATCTTCTTCAGATCATCAACAATCCTTCCTCTTCCGTCGAGAAGATCATCGCTCAGGCACTGACTGGCAATGCTGCCGCGCAAGCCTCATCCGCGCAGCCGCCGGTCGTCAATGAAGGCCTCAAGAGTCCGATCGCGGCGCCGGCCATACCGGTGTCGTTGGCGGAAGGACCCGAGGCATCCGACACTCTTGCCATCGCTTCTGGCAAGCCGACGTTGCAGACGTCGGCTGTAACGCCGATGGCGGGGTATGAGGCCGCGGAGCAGACGGCAATGCCGGCACCCCTGCCGCTCGGCGTTCCCTTCGTCGTGGCGAATTATCTGCCGGCAGACGCCCCCGCCAAGAACAGCGAATCGAAATTGCTCAATCGCGTCGATCCCGTCGGCGATGAGGAGGGCGGACAAGCTCAGGACGAGGAGAGCCGGCAAGGTCAGGATGAAGAGCATGCCGATGCGGAGGAAGCATCGACAAAGTCAGAGGGCGAGGCATCTGACGAAGCGGAAGCTGGCCCGGCCTCCGCGAGGGATGATAGCGTCAGGCCGGAGCTCGTTGCCTTGCCGCAGCCTCTGCGCGACCCTCTGCACGACCACGCCTTCGATTTCTACCGGCGCATGGTCGCCTGGGAATAGCCGGCTCGCAACAGACAGGCGGCACGGGCACCGCATGGTTGACAAAGAAAAACCCGCCGGATCGCTCCGGCGGGTCTTTTGTTTCCAGGCTTCTACCGAAGATTATTCGGCGTTGCGGTTCTTCAGAGCCGCACCCAGGATGTCGCCGAGCGAAGCGCCCGAGTCGGACGAACCGAACTGAGCAACGGCTTCCTTCTCTTCCGCGATTTCCAGAGCCTTGATGGACAGCATGATCTTGCGGTCCTTCTTGGAGAAGTTGGTGACGCGAGCGTCGACAATCTGACCAACCGAGAAACGCTCCGGGCGCTGCTCGTCACGGTCACGCGACAGATCGGCGCGGCGGATGAACGAGGTGATGTCTTCGTGGTTGACGAGCTTCACTTCGATGCCGCCGTCGTTGACTGCGATGACTTCGCAGGAAACGACTGCATTCTTGCGCAGGTCGCCGGAAGCTGCTGCTTCGCCGACTGCGTCCTTGCCGAGCTGCTTGATGCCGAGAGAGATGCGTTCCTTCTCGACGTCGACGTCGAGAACGACAGCCTTGACGACGTCACCCTTGTTGTACTCTTCGATGACCTGCTCGCCCGGACGGTTCCAGTCGAGGTCGGAGAGGTGAACCATGCCGTCCACATCGCCGTCGAGGCCGATGAACAGGCCGAATTCGGTCTTGTTCTTGACTTCGCCTTCGACTTCGGTGCCAGCCGGATGGTTGCGGGCGAATGCTGCCCACGGGTTTTCCAGCGTCTGCTTCAGGCCGAGAGAGATACGACGCTTGGTCGGATCGACTTCGAGAACGACGACTTCGACTTCCTGGCTCGTGGACAGGATCTTGCCGGGGTGAACGTTCTTCTTGGTCCAGGACATTTCCGAGATGTGGATGAGGCCTTCGATGCCCGGCTCCAGCTCGACGAACGCACCGTAGTCGGTGATGTTCGTGACGGTACCGGAGATCTTCTTGCCTTCCGGATACTTGGCCTGGATGCCATCCCACGGATCGCTCTCGAGCTGCTTCATGCCGAGCGAGATGCGGTGGGTTTCCTGGTTGATGCGGATGATCTGTACCTTGACCTGCTGGCCGATGGACAGGATTTCCGACGGATGGTTCACACGGCGCCATGCCATGTCGGTGACGTGCAGCAGGCCGTCGATGCCGCCGAGATCAACGAACGCACCGTAATCGGTGATGTTCTTGACGACGCCGTCAACAACCTGGCCTTCTTCGAGGTTCTGAACGATTTCAGAACGCTGCTCGGCACGGGACTCTTCCAGAACCGTACGACGCGAAACGACGATGTTGCCGCGACGCTTGTCCATCTTGAGGATTTCGAAGGGCTGCGGGTTGTGCATCAGCGGGGTAACGTCGCGGATCGGACGGATGTCGACCTGCGAACGTGGCAGGAAGGCGATAGCGCCATCCAGATCGACGGTGAAGCCGCCCTTGACCTGGTTGAAGATGACGCCTTCGACGCGCTCGCCAGCTTCGAACTTGACTTCGAGCTTGATCCAGCTTTCTTCGCGGCGAGCCTTTTCGCGCGACAGAACGGCTTCGCCAAGCGCGTTTTCGATACGCTCGACGTAGACTTCGACTTCATCGCCAACCTTGAGCGTGCCGTCCTTGGCGCGTGCACCGAATTCCTTCAGCGCGATGCGGCCTTCGACCTTGAGGCCGACGTCTACAACGGCGACATCCTTTTCGATGGCGGTGATGATGCCCTTGGTGACATAGCCTTCAGCCAGATCGTTCTTGGCAAAGGATTCTTCGAGAAGGGCCGCGAAATCTTCGCGAGAGGGGGAAGTTACAGACATAAAATCTCCTGGCGTGTCCCGATCATGCAATCTGGACACTGATGCGCCGGTGGTTCGCGTTGAACAGGCCTGACCCCAGTCCGCCTCCCTTCGGGAAGCTATCCGGCGCTTGGACGGAATGTCAGGCTATCTTGAAATCGACGGTTTCCGGCGCGAGGCGCGCGAAGGCCGCTCAAATTTTCAGGCATTTCGGCTCAGAGCGGCGTCGATGATCGATTTCGCCGTCTGAAACGCCGCTTCTATACTCATTTCTGAGGTATCTAGCAAGTGCGCGTCTTCAGCTGGTTTCAAAGGGCTGTCGGTGCGTCCCATATCGCGCTCGTCGCGCCGTTTCACGTCCTCGAAAATGGCGTCGTAATCGGCGCTGCCGCCGGCTTCGACAATCTCCTCGTAGCGCCGCTTCGCCCGCACTTCGGCCGAGGCCGTCACATAGAGTTTTACCGGCGCATCCGGGCAGACCACGGTGCCGATATCGCGGCCGTCGAGCACGGCCCCGGGCTCCTTCTGCGCAAATTTTTGCTGCATCTCGCGCAATGCGGTGCGCACGGTCGGCATGACTGCGATCTTCGAGGCGGCTTCGCCGATCTCATGTCGGGACAGAACGGCCCGGTCGAGCCCGGCGAGATCGACCTTGCGCGCCATGCCTTCGGCAATCGCTTCGTCGTCGAGCGGCAGTCCGGCATCGAGCAGCGCCTTGGCCGTGGCGCGATAGGTGAGGCCAGTGTCGAGATGATGATAGCCATAGGCTTCGGCGATCCGGCGTGCCAGAGTTCCCTTGCCGGCGGCCGCTGGTCCGTCGATGGCGATGATCATGTCTTTTCCGTCCCTAACCGGTCTCGCGTTGTTTGCTGTAGCGACGCACCAGTCCGGCCATTTCCGCCAACGCCGTGCGATCGATCGCCGAAAGGCCCTCGGCGACGCCCTGTCGGTCAGCCAGCGGCCGGTTCTGGCTCACCTTCCATTTGCCGTCAATCCTCTCGATGTCGATTTCGATGCCGGCGATGCCTTTCATCTGGGTTGCGATGAATTCCGGCAGCGCATCTTTCCACGCTCTATGGCTCAGCGTGCCTGGGCCATTGCATTTTCCGGGTGAGCATCTCCTCGACGGCCTCCCGCTTCGTAAAGCCCTTTGGCAAAGGCCTGCCGACCACTATACTAAAACCCTATGCAAAGCGGCGTGAACTTTAGCTTTGACAGAAACGGCCGCAACGATTAAGGGGACCGGCTGATATTTCCCTTAAAACGCCGGCTTCCCCGGCATTGCCGAATTTTCATTCGGCCATTCATGAGGCTTTGACAGTGGCGAAAGCGGAACTTGGAACAAAACGTACCGACCCCGATACCGGCAAGAAGTTCTATGACCTGAACCGGGATCCGGTGGTCTCGCCCTATACCGGCAAGTCCTGGCCCTTGTCCTTCTTCGAAGAAACCTCCGCTTCCAAGGAAGTTCCGGAAGAGGATGAAGTGGCCGAAGTCGATACCGAAAACACGGAAGTCGAACTGGTATCGCTCGAAGATGCCGACGAGGCTGCAAGCGGCGATGACATTCCGGATATCGGCGATGACGATGTCGAAATCGGCGACGATGACGACGATACCTTCCTCGAAGCCGACGAAGATGAAGATGATGACGACATGAGCGACATCATCGGCGTCACCGGCGACGAAGACGACGTCTGATCTGAAAGACGATCGGCCCGGTGAAAGAAAAAATTTCCCGGGCCGAATTTTTCGGCTTGCTATCTGTGAAAACCACAAGTAATAAGCCGCCACCCCGACGGGCGAAGCGCTCGGAAGGGACCCAGGGCCGGTCAAACGGCACCATCTTGATGGGGCTATAGCTCAGCTGGGAGAGCGCTTGCATGGCATGCAAGAGGTCAGCGGTTCGATCCCGCTTAGCTCCACCAGCCTTCGCTCTCCGAGCTTCGGCTCGGCAAGCCAGTAGACGAAGGCTGTCGCGCTGAAGTTACGCAGTAACGAAAGCGGACTTTCTCCAAGCGGACTCAATGAGCTAAACTGGAAGATAGTTTTTGTACAACTGATCGATAATGTATCGGTTGTGTCGACGTTTCTATTAGCTATCATGCGGTGCATGAAGTACGTCTATATCCTTCAAAGCCATGATTTTCCTGATCGTTACTATATCGGCGTGACTGGAGACTTGAAAGCTCGCCTGGCGAAGCACAATGCCAGAGAAGTGCCTCATACATCGAAGTATGCGCCGTGGTCGGTCAAAACCTACATCGGCTTTTCCGATGAGGCGCAGGCGTTCGCATTTGAAAAATATCTCAAATCCGGATCGGGTCGCGCCTTTGCCAGAAAGAGATTGTAACCGCGCTTTGGAGAGACGCCCTCCGTTGCAAACCGGCGCTATAATCCTCCGCATCCCCCCAACTTCATGCTAACCTCCCATCCTCCGTAACCCGCCCCGAATCGCCCATGACCAGACAGCGCCGCCGTCGTCTTATCAAGACCCGCCGTACCGTGACGGGGTTTCTGCTCGTTGCCTCGATCGCCTTTCTGGCGGGCATGACCGATGCCGTCGGGCTGATGCTGACGGGCAATTTCGTGTCCTTCATGACCGGCAATACGACACGGGCGGCGATTGCCCTCGGAATGGGCGAGTTCGGTCATGCGGCGGTGCTGTTCTCGGCCATCCTGACATTCATCATCGGCAATGCGCTCGGCATCGTCATTGCCCATGCCGCGGATCGGCGAGCTTTCGTGGTGCTTGCCTGCGTCAGCATCCTTCTGGCCGCTGCCGCGGGTTTTGCGGAGCCGTCGCTGGTTCTCGTGCAGTTCTATCTGGTGGTTCTTGCCATGGGTATGGTCAATGCCACCGTCGAGCATATCGAAGGCCTGCCGATCGGCCTCACCTATGTTACCGGGGCGCTGTCGCGCTTCGGGCGTGGTCTTGGTCGTTTCCTGCTGGGGGATCGGGATTTTCTCTGGACGGTGCAGATCGTGCCCTGGAGCGGCATGATATCAGGCGCCATCATCGGCGCGCTTCTGGCCGGCGCCTTTGGCGCGCACGCGCTCTGGCTGGTGTCGATGGTCGCACTTGTCCTGGCGCTGTCGACGCTTTTCATCCCCCGTCCGCTGCAGCGCCGCTTTAATCAGCGCTTCGCGCCGCCGCTGGCACGGCGGGCGAAATAGCCGCATTGCAGTGCACAAAAATCTGCTAGGGAGTAAAGCGAATCGTTTTGCCGACAAGCGTAAGGATGTGCCGTGTTCGTTTTTTCGAAACTTGTCTGGATCTTCGGTCAGCCGCTGTCGCTGGCCTTCTTGTTTGTCCTGTTGGCATTCATCGCCGCTCTGCTGCGCTGGCGAGCAACCGTCATCACCTCGGCGCTCTTGTCGGCGCTGATCCTGTTCGTCTCGCTTTATACGACGGCCGGCGCCTATGTCGTTCAAACGCTCGAAGAGCGCTTTCCGCATCCGGCTGCCGATCCCGCCGATCTCAAATGCATGATCGTTCTCGGCGGCGCCACTCAGAACGAGGTGACGACGGTCCGAGGCGGCTACGAACTCGATTCGGCCGGCGATCGCCTGATCGAAGCGCTGCGTCTCGCGCAGAAATACCCGCAGGCGCGCATCGTGATCTCGGGCGGCGACGGCTCGATCGGCGGCACCTATGAGGGCGATGCCGTGATTTCCGAGCGTTTCTTCACCGCGCTTGGCATTCCGACAAGCCGCATGGTCGAGGACAAGACCTCGCGCACCACCTTCGAGAATGCCGTCAATACGAAGGAGCTGCTGGCGCAGAACGGACTTTCGGAGTGCCTGCTCATCACTTCGGGCTTCCACATGCCGCGCTCGATGGGCATTTTCCGCAAGCAGGGCATCAATGTCGTGCCCTGGCCGGTCGACTATCGCAGCACCGGCAAGGAAAGTCTCGGCTTCGATTTCACACAGCCCTCGCGCAATGCGCAACTGCTGGCGACCGGATTGCGTGAATGGGTCGGTCTGGTCGGCTATTACGCCGCCGGCCGCACCTCCGCCCTGTATCCAGGACCGTAACGGCGTATTCAGGCCCTAACGATGCGCGCGCCGTAAAACCTATTTCTGGGATATGGTGACGAATTTGGTGCCGCGCACCCTGACGGTGATTTCGCAGACCGCTTCGCCATCCTTGCGGTCGCAGAAGCGCGGATGCATCTTCATGACCAGCACCATGTTGCCGAAGCGCTGGATGAAATCGTAGCCGTAGATCTTCGCCGTGGCGATCATCAGGTAGCCGCCTTCGGCCACCTGGACATAGAAATTGTAGGGGCAGCCTTCGTCCGTGCAGTAGGGTCCCTTTTCGCCCTTGCAGGTGATCTCACCTTCATTGACGACGATATCCATCAGCTTGTCGTTGTTGATGTCCTGCTGGGTGGCGAATTTGTCGCCGAAGCTCACCTGGCCGTCGCAGCTCTTGGTGAAATGGTCCTTTTCGAAGGCCACGGGGTCCTGCAGGATCGATTGCTGCGCCTCGGCCGCGGCGGGCATGACCACGAGAGCGAAGAGGTTGAGGATTAAGATCAGCAGGGATTTCACGGGGGATTCCTTTTCGAAGCGCCGTTACGGCCGCGATAACAGCCACAGCCGCTGCGACATCTTTGCACGCGCCTGCTTGCGCGGCCCTTGCCGTCATGATTCATTTCGGAAAAATCGCGGGCGTTCCGCTGGAGTTTTCGATGTCGCTTCTCTCATTTCTTGATTATGCCGGCGTCGCCCTTTTTGCCGCAACCGGCGCGCTCGCGGCCTCGCGCAAGCAGCTCGATCTGATCGGCTTCCTGTTCCTGGCGGCCGTCACCGGCATCGGGGGCGGCACGCTGCGCGATATCGTCCTTGGCAGGGTGCCGGTCTTCTGGGTGCTGAACCCGACCTATATCATCATCTGCGCCGTGGTCGGCGTCCTGGTCTTCTTCACCGCGCATCTCTTCGAATCGCGCTATCGGCTGCTCATCTGGCTCGATGCGGTGGGGCTGTCGGCCTATTGCGTGATGGGGGCAGCCAAGGGCATGGCGGCGACGGGCTCGCCCACCGTCGCTATCGTCACCGGCGCGCTGACGGCGACCTTCGGCGGCATTTTACGTGATCTCTTGGCAAACGAACCTTCGGTGTTGCTGCGTCCGGAAATCTATGTGACCGCTTCACTCGTCGGCGCCAGCGTCTTCACCGCCGCCAATGCAACGATGCTGCCGCTTTATGCCTCAGCAGGGCTGGGTGTGATCGCGGCTTTTGCAGTGCGCGGCGGCGCACTCTGGTTCGGCTGGACCTTTCCGACCTATCACCATAAGCCAGGCCGACATCCCGACGATGTGATGTGACGGAGAATCTTGTCGCAGGTGAGCTGACGCGGCGCTTATTTCAGCGCTGCTGCTTGCGCCGCAGGCGGATCACCACGTCGACATGAGCGATTTCCATGCCCTGCGGCGGCTCGGGCAGATTGTCGATCGTCAGGTTGCTGATCGGAATATCCAGCACCTCGTTGTGGCCTTCCACGAAAAAGTGATGGTGATCGGAGACATTGGTGTCGAAATAGGTCTTGGTGCTTTCGACGGCGAGCACGCGGATCAGGCCTGCCTCGGTAAATTGATGCAGTGTGTTGTAGACGGTGGCGAGCGAAACCGGAACGCCGGCGGCAACGGCTTCCTCGTGAAGCTCTTCCACGGTCAGATGGCGGTCGCCCTTGGCGAAAAGGAGGTCTCCCAGTGCGATCCGCTGCCTAGTCGGCCTTAGGCCCACATTACGCAGCCTGGTTTCGATCGCGATTTCGGCATGTTCTGCCATCCAGGGACTCCAGATTCCTGATCTCTATAATTCTTTACTAAGCCATATAACTTTTGCCTTGATTGCTTTCAATAGTTTCCGTGGGGTGGGAAGGTGCTCAAAAGCCGCAAAAAACGGGCTTTTGCCGCATTTGGCTCTGGTAGCGGCTCTGGCGTTCCTGTATGCGACCACCACATAACGGCTAGTGCCTCCGATCGAACGGATGAATGAGAGTCCAATGCTTTCGCTTCATTTTCTGTCCATCTTGCACTAAAGCTTCACATCCATCGGCATTCATGCGGGGGAAACGGAATTTTTATGACGACGAGACAATCCAGCTTCAATTATGAGGAAATCCTGTCCTGTGGCCGCGGCGAGCTGTTCGGCCCGGGCAATGCACAGCTTCCCTTGCCGCCGATGCTGATGGTCCATCGCATTACAGATATTTCCGAAACGGGCGGGGCCTTCGACAAGGGCTATATCCGCGCCGAATACGACGTGCGCCCCGATGATTGGTACTTTCCCTGCCATTTTGCCGGTAACCCGATCATGCCGGGCTGCCTCGGCCTCGACGGCATGTGGCAGCTGACCGGCTTCTTCCTCGGCTGGCTCGGCGAGCCCGGCCGCGGCATGGCGCTTTCGACAGGCGAAGTGAAGTTCAAGGGCATGGTTCGTCCGGACACGAAGCTTCTCGAATACGGCATCGACTTCAAGCGCGTCATGCGCGGCCGCCTCGTCCTCGGCACCGCCGACGGCTGGCTGAAGGCCGATGGCGAGACCATCTATCAGGCGACGGACCTGCGCGTGGGCCTGTCCAAGGACAAGGTTGCCTGAACCGCGGCATCGCCGCCTCCATAAAGACAGATGTTTTAGAAAAGGTCATCGACATGAGACGGGTAGTTGTTACGGGTCTGGGTATTGTCTCTTCGATTGGAAACAATGCTCAAGAAGTGACCGCCTCGCTGCGCGACGCCAAATCCGGTATTTCCTTCTCTCCTGATTTCGCCGAGCATGGCTTCAAGTGCCAGGTCTGGGGCGCGCCGAAGATCGATACGACCGACCTGGTGGATCGCCGCGCCATGCGCTTCCTATCGCAGGGTGGTGCGTGGAACCACGTCGCCATGAAGCAGGCGATCGCCGATAGCGGCCTCGAGGAAGGCGATATCACCAACGAGCGCACCGGCATCATCATGGGCTCTGGCGGCCCCTCGACCCGCACGCTGATCGAGGCGGCCGACATCACCCGCAAGAACAACAGCCCGAAGCGCATCGGCCCCTTCGCGGTGCCGAAGTCGATGTCGTCGACCGCCTCGGCAACGCTTGCAACCTGGTTCAAGATTCACGGCGTCAACTATTCCATCTCGTCGGCCTGCTCGACTTCGGCGCACTGCATCGGCAATGCCGCCGAAATGATCCAATGGGGCAAGCAGGACGTCATGTTCGCCGGCGGTCACGAGGATCTCGATTGGACCATGTCGAACCTCTTTGACGCCATGGGCGCGATGTCCTCCGATTTCAACGAGAACCATCCGGAAACCGCCTCGCGCGCCTACGACGCCAAGCGTGACGGTTTCGTCATCGCTGGCGGCGCCGGCGTGCTGGTTCTGGAAGAGCTTGAGCATGCCAAGGCCCGCGGCGCCAAGATCTATGCCGAAATCATCGGCTACGGCGCCACCTCTGATGGTTACGATATGGTCGCGCCCTCGGGGGAGGGTGCTGTACGCTGCATGCGCCAGGCGCTTGCCACGGTGAAGGGCGATATCGACTACATCAACACCCACGGCACCTCGACGCCGGTGGGCGACAGCAAGGAAATCGGCGCGATCCGCGAAGTCTTCGGCGACAAGATCCCGCCGATCCAGTCGACCAAGTCGCTGACGGGCCATTCGCTCGGCGCAGCGGGCGTTCAGGAATCGATCTATTCGATCCTGATGATGCAGGAGCGCTTTATTGGCGAAAGCGCCCATATCACCGAACTCGATCCGGAATTCGAAGGCGTGCCGGTCGTGCGCAAGCGCATCGACAACGCCAAGTTCGATATCGCTCTTTCGAACTCCTTCGGCTTCGGCGGCACCAACGCCACGCTCGTATTCCAGCGCTACAACGGATAAGGCAATGACGGGAATTATGCAGGGTAAGCGCGGCCTCATCATGGGCGTCGCAAACAATCATTCGATTGCCTGGGGTATTTCAAAGGCGCTGGCAGCCGAAGGCGCGGAACTGGCTTTCACCTTTCAGGGCGAAGCTCTCGGCAAGCGCGTCAAGCCGCTGGCAGCCGAAGTCGGCTCGGATTTCCTGTTGCCTTGCGATGTCGAGGATCTCGCTTCGGTCGATGCCGTCTTCGACGCCATCAAGCAGCGCTGGGGCAAGCTGGACTTCATCGTCCATGCCATCGGCTTTTCCGACAAGAACGAGCTGAAGGGGCTCTACGCCAACACCACGCGGGAGAATTTCACCCGCACGATGGTGATTTCCTGCTTCTCCTTCACCGAGGTCGCCAAGCGTGCCGCCGAACTGATGACGGAAGGCGGCAGCATGCTGACGCTGACCTATAACGGTTCGACGCGCGTGATCCCGAACTACAACGTCATGGGCGTCGCCAAGGCGGCCCTCGAGGCTTCCGTGCGCTATCTTGCCGCCGACTACGGCCCGCGCGGCATTCGCGTCAACGCCGTCTCCGCCGGCCCGATCAGGACGCTCGCCGGCGCCGGCATTTCCGACGCCCGAGCCATCCTGTCGTGGAACCAGCGCAATGCGCCGCTGCGCAAGTCCGTCACCATCGATCAGGTCGGCTCGTCCTCGCTCTATCTCCTGTCGGATCTCTCGGCCGGCGTGACCGGCGAAATCCATTTTGTCGATGCCGGCTACAACATCACCTCTATGCCGACGCTGGAAACGCTGTCGAGCGCCGACGCGGAATAAGCTCCGATCTCAGTCGTGTCCTCCCGGTTTTGGCCGGGAGGATCGAATTTCCGGATATCCTTCCAGAGGATTCCCGATGACGTCAAACGACGCAGAACTTTTGGCATCGACTGATCGCCTCGTCCTCCGCCGCTTCGTGCCCCAGGATTTCGAAGCCTATAGCGCCTACCGTTCCCTGCGGGAAATCTACCGTTTCTTGTACCGCGATCCGCCTTCGCCGGAAGCATTGCGAGAGCGTTTCGATGCCCGTTTGAATTCCTCTTTCTCCGAAGATGGGGATACGCTGCTGTGCGCCGTCATTCGGCGGGAGGATGGCGCTTTGGTAGGTGACGTCAGCCTGACATTTGCAAACAAGGCCGCACTTCAAGCGGAGCTCGGCTATACCTCCAACCCGGCCTATGCCAAGAAGGGCTATGCTACCGAGGCGGCGGAAGCCATGATTACCCTTGGCTTCGAAAAATTCGGCTTTCATCGGATCTTTGCACGGCTGGATGCGAAAAATACCGGCTCAGTCGGTGTCGTCGAACGGCTTGGCCTGCGCCGCGAGGCGGTTTTGATCGAAAACGATCGCTTCAATGGTGTCTGGGGCGATGAATGCGTCTACGCCGTGCTGGGCCGCGAGTGGGCCGCAAGAGCTGCGAAACGAACTTCCTGATCCCGCTCAAAAAAATGGCGGCCATCTGACCGCCATCATTTCTTATTTCTTTGCCCAGAGCACCTTGTAGCGGGCGTTGCGGCAGGTCTCGCCGAATTCCTTGAAATTCTCGGCCAGCACCGGCTCGTAGGGCAGGCCGCGATTGGCGACCAACATGAGCCGGCCGCCGCCACGCAACGCCGAGGCGGCTGTCTTGATCATCGCCTGGCCGAGCGAAGGCTCGGCGGCGTGGCCTTCGTGGAAGGGCGGGTTCATGATGATCAGGTCGTACTTGTCCTTGACCGGCTCGCTTGCCAGATCGTGCCAGAAGAAGCGCTGGGCGACTTTCGGGCAGTGTGACAGCAGATTGGCGCGTGCGGCCTCCAGAGCGCCGTAATGGGCCTCGTAGAGGTCGATGCGCTCGATCCTCGGCGACTTCATTGCCAGTTCGACGGAGAGGTAACCCCAGCCGGCGCCGAAATCGGCGGCATCGCCGGCAAAATCGGTTGGCAGGCGCGAGGCGAGCAGTTCGGAGCCGCCATCGATACGGTCATGGGAGAACATACCGGGCGCCGTGGTGAAGCTGTCGTCGACGCGCGTTGCCGGCTTCGCGAGCTGCGCCGTCAAAAGCTTGATATCGGCAGGCCGCGCAAACCAGAAGGCAACGCCGTGATACTTCGGCATATGCTCGATTTCGAGACCGAAGGCCTCGATGCGCTTGCGCAGTGGTTGGATGCCATCTTCCTTGCCGCCTGCAATGACGATGAGGCCGCCTTCCTTTACGCGCGTCAGCGCTTCGGCGATGTGATCCTCATTCTCGCCCTTGTGCTTGCCGCAGAGCACCAGCGCGCCGTCATAGCCTTCGCCTTCGATTTCCGGCGTCACGTTGATCCGCTGCGCCTGCAACTGGCGAAAGAAGGGGCGGAAGCCCTGGACGGCGGACAGCTCAGCGGCAAAGCCCTCCGGCAGCGCAAAGCCTGCCTCCGCGCCGAGAAACAGGATCCGCTGACCCTCGCCAGGTGCGTCGATGGTGCCGGAGGCAAAGGGATGGAACAGGGTCTTCAGGGCATCGCGGCTCATGGGCATGGTCTCGTCTTGAAAGGTGGACTTGAACCGTCAGATATCTGTGGCCTTATCGTATCTCGTGCTTGCCCCTCACCCTAGCCCTCGCCCCGCATGTGCGGGGAGAGGGCTAGGGTGAGGGGCTGGGCACGCAGCTTCCACGATCCAGCCAACCAACGGGCATTCAATATAAAAAGGGCGCGGAAGAGATCCCGCGCCCCGGAACTTGGATGAAGGCGCAGCTTATTCGGCTGCGTCGTCCTTCTTCTTGTCGGCAGCGATTTCCTGGCCGGTGGCCTGATCGACGACCTTCATGGACAGGCGAACCTTGCCGCGCTCATCGAAGCCGAGCAGCTTGACCCAGACCTTGTCGCCTTCCTTGACGACATCCTGCGTCTTGGCAACGCGCTCGGAAGCGAGCTGCGAGATGTGGACGAGGCCGTCGCGGGCGCCGAAGAAATTGACGAAGGCGCCGAAGTCGGCGGTCTTGACAACAGTACCTTCGTAGATCTGGCCGACTTCCGGCTCTGCGACGATCGAGTGGATCCACTTGCGGGCCGCCTCGATTTCCTTGCCGGAAGAGGAAGCGATCTTGACGGTGCCGTCGTCCTCGATGTTGATCTTCGCGCCGGTCTTTTCGACGATTTCGCGGATGACCTTGCCGCCGGAGCCGATGACTTCACGGATCTTGTCGACCGGGATGTTCATGACTTCGATGCGCGGTGCGAATTCGCCGAGCTGGCCACGGCTCTCGGTGATGGCCTTGGACATTTCGCCGAGGATGTGGGCACGACCGCCCTGTGCCTGGCCGAGAGCGACCTTCATGATCTCTTCGGTAATGCCGGCGATCTTGATGTCCATCTGCAGCGAGGTGATGCCGTCGGCAGTGCCGGCAACCTTGAAGTCCATGTCGCCGAGGTGGTCTTCGTCACCGAGAATGTCGGAGAGAACGGCGAAGCGATCGCCTTCCAGGATCAGACCCATGGCAATGCCGGCAACCGGCTTCGCCAGCGGCACGCCGGCGTCCATGAGGGCGAGCGAGGTGCCGCAAACCGTTGCCATCGAGGACGAGCCGTTGGACTCGGTGATCTCGGAAACGACGCGCAGCGTGTAGGGGAACTGTTCGGCCGACGGCAGCATCGGGCGAATAGCGCGCCATGCGAGCTTGCCGTGACCGATTTCGCGACGACCCGGGGAACCCATGCGGCCGGTTTCGCCAACCGAGTAGGGAGGGAAGTTGTAATGGAGCAGGAAACGCTCCTTGTACATGCCGGTCAGGCTGTCGACATACTGTTCGTCTTCGCCTGTGCCGAGCGTGGCGACGACGATTGCCTGCGTTTCACCGCGGGTAAACAGCGCAGAACCGTGCGTGCGCGGCAACAGGCCGACTTCCGAAACGATCGGGCGAACGGTCGACAGGTCGCGACCGTCGATGCGGCTCGACGTGTCGAGGATGTTCCAGCGAACGATCTTCGCCTGCAGGTGCTTGAAGATGGCGCCGACTTCTTCGGCCGTGTACTTGGCTTCGCCTTCTTCCGGCAGGAAGTGTGCCTTCACCTTCGCCTTGACGGCGTCGACGGCAGCGTAGCGATCAGCCTTCTGCGTGATCTTGTAGGCGTCGCGCAGTTCAGCTTCGGCGAGGCCGAGCATTTCCTTCTCGAGCTCGGAATAATCTTCCGGCTGGAAGTCGCGCGGTTCCTTGGCGGCGACTTCGGCGAGCTTGATGATCGCGTCGATGACGGGCTGGAAGCCGCGATGACCGAACATGACAGCGCCGAGCATGACGTCCTCAGGCAGTTCCTTGGCTTCGGATTCAACCATCAGAACGGCGTCCTGCGTCCCGGCGACGACGAGGTCGAGGCTCGATTCGTCCATCTCGTCGAGATGCGGGTTGAGCACGTATTCGCCGTTGATATAGCCGACGCGCGCGCCGCCGACCGGGCCCATGAAGGGTACACCCGAGAGCGTCAGGGCAGCCGAGGTTGCAACCATGGACAGGATGTCCGGATTGTTTTCGAGGTCATGCTGGATGACCGTGACGACGACCTGCGTGTCGTTCTTGTAGCCTTCCGGGAAGAGCGGGCGGATCGGGCGGTCGATCAGGCGCGAAACGAGCGTTTCGTTTTCGCTCGGACGACCCTCGCGCTTGAAGTAGCCGCCGGGGATCTTGCCGGCTGCGTAGGTCTTTTCCTGGTAGTTGACGGTGAGCGGGAAGAAGTCCTGGCCCGGCTTCGGCGCCTTGGCGGAAACGACGGTCGCAAGCACCACGGTCTCGCCGTAGGTGGCGACAACGGCGCCGTCAGCCTGACGAGCGATCTTGCCGGTTTCGAGCTTCAGCGGGCGGCCTGCCCACTCGATTTCGACGGTATGGATATCGAACATATCTTGTCCTTGCATGATGCGGGAAAAGGCGCCGTCGCCGACGAATTCGGCAGGGCACATCTTCGACCGCACGAAGTGTGACGCATCACGGGCAAGACAACGAGAGGCTTTCGAAATCAGGCCGAAGCGCTAGGCTTCGGCTGAAAGCATCCGGCAATCCTGCCCCATGACAGGTCAACGGTTGTTGTTGGCAGCACCGGCCCATCCGGCCTGCCGACAGTTTCGCGTCGCACCGGCATAAGGCGCGAGGGAAACTGGTCTCAAGGGTTCATACCCTTCATAAGCATCCGGCGGACGTTCAGGTGAACGCCCGCCGGAAATTCCGTTAGCGGCGGATACCGAGGCTGGTGATCAGCTTGGTATAACGGCCTTCGTCCTTCTTCTTGAGGTAGTCAAGAAGCGAGCGCCGGCTGGAAACCATCGTCAGGAGGCCACGACGGGAGTGGTTGTCCTTCTTGTGGTCCTTGAAGTGTTCCGTGAGGTTGTTGATGCGCTCGGTCAGGATCGCAACCTGGACTTCCGGAGAACCGGTGTCGCCTTCGACGGTAGCGTATTCCTTGATCAGCGCAGCCTTGCGCTCAGCAGTGATCGACATCGGATGGTCCTTTCTATGAGAGGAGATTGAAGTCGCCAAACGCCGGGATGTCGTCCAGCATTGGCCGCGAATGCAATCAGGCATGCCTGATGCTGGCGCTGCCTATAAACCAATTGAGCGCCAATTGAAAGAGGGTTCTCCCTGAGCGCCTTTCAGCGCCCCGCCATGGCGTCCCGGATCATGGCATTGTAGCCTTCCGGATCCTGCAGCATGGCGAAATGGCTGGCATCCTTCAGAATGACAAGCTTCGCGCCCGGGATCTCCTTCGCCATCATCTCGGTATGGTCAAGCTTCACCGCCTCGTCATGGTCGCCTATGGCAAGCGTCACCGGCACCGTGATCTTTCCAAGGTCGGCTGCGGTCCATGCCGGCTGCGTCGCCCACATCTGCGAGATCTGGTTGACGAAAGCCTCATATTCGTTCGGGGTTGGCGATAGTTTTTTGTAATATTCGCCGGCGACGTTGATGTAATCGTTGAAAGTCTTGTTGCTCATGACGTCGGGCTTCACGCCGTCGGTCGTAACATTGGCGGCTTGCGCGATCACGCGCGTCAGCTTTTCGGGATGTTTCATCGCCATGTCGATGCCGATGATGCCGCCGTCAGACCATCCGACCAACGTCACCTTGCCGACTTTCAGATAGTCGAGCAACGCGACATAATCCGAAGTCATCAGATCGTAGCCGAAGGGTTTTTCGCTGCGCGTCGAGCGGCCATGCCCGCGGCTGTCGGCGACGATGACGAGATGATCTCTCGCGAAATCGGCGACCTGAGCGCCCCAGACGTCGGCATTCCCAAGGCCGCCATGGATGAAGAGGATCGGGTCGCCCGCGCCATATTCGGCATAATACATCTTGATGTCGTTGACATCGGCCATGCCGCTCGCCTTCGGCTGCGGCATTGGCGGAAATGGCGGTAGCCCGGCCCATCGCTCGGCGGATTGGGCGTTTGTCACCGTCAGGAACAGGGAAAGGAATGCAAGTATTCCGAATGCAACTCTGCGCATGTTTGCCCCCTTTGGACGGGCCATGATGGCCCGTCGGGGAACATATCGCATCGCCATTGCCCGCAATAGCCGCTATTTCCGGTTGATTGAGGTCAGCCGAACACGCGCTTGGGGCGGAATTCGCCCTGGCCGATCTCGCCGATGGCGATCAGCTTGCCGCGGGACGTGGCATAGGCCTCGGTCTCGGCAACCGGTGCATCGCGGCCGCGCACCAGGATCGGGTTGCCCATCTTCAGGCGGTGCGCCTGGTCGTCGCTGATGACGAGATGCGGCAGCGAAGAAAGAGCTTCCGCCGTATCGATCAGCAGCGCATCGAGGGCTGCGAGCCGCTCGTCCGCATCTTCGATCTCCTCCAGCGCCACAAGATCGGCAAGCGGCACCATCGCCTCCTCAGCAAAGGGCGCGACGAAGCTGCGGCGCAGGCCGGAAATATGGCCGTAGCAGCCGAGGTCGCGGCCGAAATCGCGGGCGAGCGCGCGCACATAGGTGCCCTTGCCGCATTCGACTTCGAAATGCGCCGTGTTGGCATCCGGGCAGGCGAGCAGCGTCAGGCGGAAAATCTCGACTTCGCGCGAGGGGATCTCGACCGTCTCGCCTTCGCGGGCGAGGTCATAGGCGCGCTCGCCTGATATTTTGATGGCGGAGAACTGCGGCGGAATCTGGTTGATGACGCCGGTATAGTTCGGCAGCAGCGCGCGAATATCCTCTTCGCTCGGACGCTTGTCGGAGGTTGCGGTTACTGCGCCCTCTAGGTCGTCGGAAGCGCGTTCCTCGCCCCAGGTCACGGTGAATTCATAGATCTTGCGGCCATCCATGACGTAGGGAACCGTCTTCGTGGCGTCGCCGAGCGCGATCGGCAGCATGCCGGAGGCGAGCGGATCGAGCGTGCCGGCATGGCCGGCCTTCTGGGCCTTGAACAGCCACTTGATCTTGGAAACGGCTTCGGTCGAGCCAAAATCAATCGGCTTGTCGAGGATGAGCCAGCCCGAAATCGGACGGCCCTTGGGCTTGCGTGGCTTGGACATTCTCTGTCTCTTTATTGATCTTGGTCGTTGTCGTCGTCGAGATCGCGGCTGACCTCGGGCGAGCGCAGAAGCGCGTCGATCTTCTTGTAATTGTCGAAGCTCGTATCGTCGCGGAAGCGAACTTCCGGCATGTACTTCATCTGGCGAAGCTGCGGGCCGAGGCGGCCGCGGATATATTTCGCATGGCGGTTCAGCGCTTCGATGACGGCGCCGTGGTCGGAAACGCCGAGCGGAGTCACGAAGGCCGTCGCGATCTTCAGATCGGGCGACATGCGCACTTCGGAAATGGAGATCACGGTGCGCTCGATCAGGTCGTCGCGCACTTCGCCGCGCTGCAGAACCTGCGTGATCGCTGAGCGCACCTGCTCGCCGACGCGAAGCATGCGCTGCGAGGGCGCGGAAGAAGTTGGTTTGGTCATGGTTGTTCCGTTAGCAGCGTCCCATTGGACGCGATAAAGGGGGTCAAATGACTCGATCCGGCGCAAAGGTCAAGGCTGGACAGGTTTTGCGGCCCGCCAGAAGCCGAGAATCCTCGAGAATGCGGCATCCTGTTTGGCTTGATCGGCAAAAGCGGATGCCGGGATATAGGTGACGAAGGACTCGGTATCGAATTCAATACGCCCGTTGCGGCGGCCGATATTGCGGATCTCGGGCCAGCCAAGCCAAATCGATGTCTGTGCCGAATCCCAGGAGCCGCCCTCGGGCGTGATCGTCACGGTGATAGTGACGTCGGGCCGTATGCGTGATTGCATCGCGGCCAAGCGTCGGCGCGTGAGCCAGCGAGAGTAGATTAGGATGAGCGCATAGATGATAAGGGTCGGGATGAGCCAGATGATCGCCATGTCGCCGAGATCCATGGATCGCGACATCCCGAAGACGGGCACAAAGATATATGTGCGCAACAAATGGAACAGCACGGGCAAGCCCGCGGCGACACCGATTGCCGAGACGAAGAACCAGGCCGCCTGATTATGCGCGTTGGTAGGTCGGCGAAAGGCGAGGCGCCGCCCTGCCTGTCGCATGACGTCAACGTGCTCCGCCGGCTGCCGAATGAAGGAGACGGTGATGGAACGATCGTCTTCAAGCTCTATCGTCATGGCCGCAGCTCATTCTTGCCTGGTTGCACCTAATAAAAAACCGCCGGTTTTGGCCGGCGGTTTTGATATCTCGCAAATCGAAGATTGCTTACAGCGTACGGGTGATATGCTCGACGCGGAAGCACTCGATCGTGTCGCCGGCGCGGATGTCTTCGTAGTTCTCGAAGGCCATGCCGCATTCCTGGCCGACATTGACCTCAGACACTTCGTCCTTGAAGCGCTTGAGGGTCTTGAGCTTGCCTTCGTGGATGACGACGTTGTCGCGCACCAGGCGGACGCCGACGCCACGCTCGACCTTGCCTTCGGTGACGCGGCAACCTGCGACCTTGCCGACCTTCGTGATGTTGAACACCTCGAGGATCTCGGCATTGCCAAGGAAGGTTTCGCGCCGCTCCGGAGAGAGCAGGCCCGACATCGCCGCCTTCACGTCATCCACCAGGTCGTAGATGATGTTGTAGTAGCGGATCTCGATGCCCTGACGCTCGGCGAACTGACGTGCCTGCGCGTTGGCGCGGACGTTGAAGCCGATGATCGCTGCATTGGAGGCTTCCGCCAGCGAGACGTCCGACTCGGTGATGCCGCCTGCGCCCGAATGGACGATGCGGGCACGAACTTCATCGGTGCCGAGCTTGTCGAGAGCGCCGGCAATGGCTTCGATCGAACCCTGCACGTCGCCCTTGATGACCAGCGGGAATTCCTTCACGCCGACCGTCTGAAGCTGGGTCATCATCTGCTCGAGCGAACCGCGCTGGCCGGACAGGCGGGCAGCCGCCTTGTCGCGGGTGAGGCGCTGGCGATATTCCGAGATCTCGCGGGCGCGGCTTTCGCTTTCGACGACGGCGAACTTGTCGCCGGCTTGCGGTGCGCCGGAAAGGCCGAGCAGTTCGACCGGCATGGCCGGGCCAGCTTCCTTCACATGCTCACCCTTGTCGTTGACGAGCGCACGAACGCGGCCCCACTGATCGCCGGCAACGACGATCTGGCCGGGACGCAACGTACCCTTCTGCACGAGCACGGTGGCGACGGAGCCGCGGCCGCGGTCGAGCTGGGCTTCGATGACGGTGCCTTCGGCCGTGCGGTTCGGGTTGGCCTTGAGGTCAAGGATTTCCGCCTGCAGCAGGATGGCTTCGAGTAGCTTGTCGAGGTTGGTTCGGTTCTTCGCGGAGACTTCCACGTCGAGCACTTCACCGCCCATCGATTCGACGAAGACTTCGTGCTGCAGCAGTTCCGTGCGGACCTTCTGCGGGTTGGCTTCGTGCTTGTCGATCTTGTTGATCGCCACGATGATCGGAACACCCGCCGCCTTGGCGTGGTTGATCGATTCGATCGTCTGCGGCATCACGCTGTCGTCGGCTGCGACGACGAGGATCGCGATATCGGTTGCCTGGGCGCCGCGAGCACGCATCGCCGTGAAGGCGGCGTGGCCGGGGGTGTCGATGAAGGTGATCTTCTGACCGTTCTGCTCGACCTGATAGGCACCGATATGCTGGGTGATGCCACCGGCTTCGCCGGCGACCACGTTCGCATGACGGATGGCGTCAAGCAGCGAGGTCTTGCCGTGGTCGACGTGGCCCATGATGGTAACGACGGGCGGACGGGAAACCAGTTCGCCTTCCTCGTCGGCAACGTTGAAGATGCCCTGTTCGACGTCGGATTCCGAAACGCGCTTGACCGTGTGGCCGAATTCGCCGGCGATGAGTTCGGCCAGATCGGCGTCGATGACGTCGCCCGGCTTCATCATCTGACCTTCCTTCATCAGGTACTTGATGACGTCGACGGCGCGTTCGGACATGCGCTGCGACAGTTCCTGAATGGTGATGGTCTCGGGGAGCACGACTTCACGCGAGATTTTCTCGCGCGTTTCCTGCATCTGGCTGCGCCGGAACTTTTCCTGGCGGCGGCGCATGGCCGAAAGTGAACGGCCGCGGGCATTGCCGTCTTCGTCGACATTGGCCGTCGTGACCGTCAGCTTGCCGCGGCGGCGCTCGTCCTCGGTCTTCGGACGCGTGGTAACAGGCTTTGCCGGTTCCGGGCGTACGATTTTGCCGCGTGCCAGAGCACCTCGGGGCGGGCCGCGATCGCTCTCTTCTTCATTGACGCGACGGCGGTTGGCCGGTGCCTCGCCGGCAGGAGCGCCAGGGCGTGCCGGCTGAGGAGCCGCATCCGGACGACGTGCAACGACGGGAGCCGCAGGCGCCTGGACTGCCGGCTTCGGCGCTTCCACCGGTGCGGGTGTCTCGACCTTGGCTTCGGCGGCGCGTGCGGCCTCTTCTGCGGCGCGGCGTGCAGCTTCAGCCTGTTCGGCGATGCGGCGTGCCTCTTCTTCCTGAGCGCGGCGTGCTTCTTCCTCGGCACGGCGCACGGCATCGGCAGCGTCGCGAACCTGGGCTTCGGCGAGCGCACGGCGGCGAGCATCCATTTCGCCGGCCGACAGATGGTTCAAGACCACCGGTCGCGACGAACGCTCCTGCTGCGGGCGCTGCTGACTACCCTGGTTGGGCTGTCCCGGCCGCTGTTGCTGGCCACCAGGCTGATGAATGCGCGGAGCCGGCTGCGGCGGGCGCGGCGGCTGCGGTGTCGGTTCGGCGACGCGCGTCACGGAGGGCGCGGCGGTCGTTACCGGCGTGATTGGCTTTTCGTCTTCAGGACGTAGCGGGCGGCGCTTACGGGTCTCAACCACGACCGCCTTGGTGCGACCGCGGCCCATGTCCTGGCGCACGGTGCCCTGGTTTACGCCTGATGGCTTCAGGGTGAGAGTCTTCTTACCTGAAACATTCAGCGTCTTGTCGTCTTGATTGTCGGTCATTCCGTTCCTGTTCCTTCGGACAGGGCACGGAAACGTCCGTCAGACCCTGTCGTTCAATGCATGTACCTTAATGAGGCGTCCGGCAAAGGCCGGTGACCGCGTCATTGTTTTCGCCGGCCAGCGCCGCCCGTTGCCCGGGACTGACCGCCGTTGCGGTACCGTTCGAGCAGGTTTGCGCGCTTCACTACACCCTCACCCGCCTGCCCTGCAAGCGCTGCGGCATGGATAAAAGCATTCTGGCCCATCAGTTCTTCCATCTCCGCTTCCGTAAAGACACGGAAGGAAGGTATTTCCTTTTCGGTTTCCATACCGAGATGCCAGGCTTTTCGTGCCTGGTCGATCTTGCGGACGCCATCGGCGGCGGCGGCGATCGCATGAAACACGGCAATTGCCGAGCCGTTGCGAACGGCGCCATCAACCTTCGATGAACCGCTGACGAACCGGCCCGCCTTGCGAGCCATGTGCATCATCCCGGCCAGTTGCGCCAAGAGAAGCCGGTCGACCACGGCACCGAGATCTGCCGGTGCCGTCACTTCCGCCTTCAAAGCGCGGGAAAACAGTTTCTTCGCCACTGCCTTGTCCACCAGTGCCCGGTCTATCTTAACCCAGCAGCCGCGTCCCGGCAGTTGCCGCTTCAGATCGGGAACGACAGTTCCGTCCGGAGCGGCTACGAAGCGGATCAATTCGTCGGGTGATCCGCTTTCGCGTGTTACGATGCACATGCGGCCATTTGCGTCGTTACCGCCGAGATCATTGTCCTCGGTCGGTGCGCCAGGCCCCTCGGTGATCGTCATGCTTGTTGCTCGGTTTCGTCCTCCGCGACCTCTTCGGTCTCAGCGGCGAGATCGGCTTCGGTGATCCAGCCGGCCAGCAGGCGAGCCTGCACGACCATCTGTTCAGCTTCGACGCGCGAGACTTCAAGCTTGGAGAACAGGCCTTCGAACTTCTTCGTTTCGCCGTTCTTGCGTTCGCTCCAGCCGACGAGGTCGTCAGCGGCGCAGCCGGCGAAGTCCTCGATCGTCTTGATGCCGTCCTCGCCGAGGGCGACCATCATCTGTGCGGTCATGCCGTTGATCTCTCGCAGTTCGTCGGAGACGCCCAGCGCCTTGCGCTTCTCGTCCATCTCGGCTTCGAGCTTCTCGAGATATTCGCGGGCGCGGGTCTGGATTTCCTGCGCGGTATCTTCGTCGAAACCGTCGATCGAGGAGATTTCGTCGAGATCTACGTAAGCCAGTTCCTCAACGGCGGCAAAGCCTTCCGAGGCCAGAACCTGGCCGACCATTTCGTCGACGTCGAGCGCATCCATGAACAGGTTCGTACGCTCGTTGAATTCCTTCTGGCGGCGTTCCGATTCCTCGGCTTCCGTCATGATGTCGATATCCCAGCCGGTCAGCTGCGATGCGAGGCGGACGTTCTGGCCGCGGCGGCCGATGGCAAGCGAAAGCTGCTCGTCCGGCACCACGACTTCGATGCGCTCTGCATCTTCGTCGAGAACGACCTTGGCGACTTCGGCCGGCTGCAGCGCGTTGACGACGAAGTTCGCCGGCTCGCTGGACCAGGGAATGATGTCGATCTTTTCACCCTGCAGCTCACCGACGACGGCCTGAACGCGCGAACCGCGCATACCGACGCAGGCGCCGACCGGATCGATCGACGAGTCGTTCGAGATGACGGCGATCTTGGCGCGCGAACCCGGATCGCGGGCAACCGATTTCACCTGGATGATGCCGTCGTAGATTTCAGGCACTTCCATGGTGAAGAGCTTGACCATGAACTGCGGATGCGTGCGCGACAGGAAGATCTGCGGACCGCGCTGCTCGCGGCGGACGTCGTAGACATAGGCGCGGACGCGATCGCCGTAGCGGAAGTTTTCGCGCGGGATCATTTCGTCGCGGCGGATGATGCCCTCGCCACGACCGAGATCGACGATGACGTTGCCGTATTCGACGCGCTTGACGGTGCCGTTGACGATTTCGCCGACACGATCCTTGAATTCGTCGAACTGGCGGTCACGCTCGGCTTCGCGCACCTTCTGCACGATGACCTGCTTGGCCGACTGGGCAGCAATGCGGCCGAAATCCATCGGCGGCAGCGGATCGGCGATGAAATCGCCGAGGGCTGCGTCCGGATTGCGGTCGCGGGCCAGTTCCAGCGGGATCTGCGTGGAATAGTCCTCGGCCTTCTCGACCACTTCGAGCAGACGCTGCAAGCGGATTTCACCCGTCTTCGGGTTGATGTCGGCGCGGATATTCGACTCCGTGCCGTAACGCGAGCGCGCGGCCTTCTGGATCGCATCCGCCATTGCGGCAAGCACGATCTCGCGGTCGATGACCTTTTCGCGCGCCACTGCATCTGCGATCTGCAGAAGTTCTAGCCGGTTCGCACTGACTGCCATTGTTCTTAGTCTCCGTCTTCCTGCCTTCAGGTTTCCCGTTCCGTCAGGCGGTTCGTTGATCGGTTATTCTTCTTCGTCGTCCGCTTCGTTCTGGTTCGCTGCCTCGGCTTTCGCCAGCTTGTCGGCGCGCAGCGCGTCGCGGATGAGATCGTCCGTCAGGATCAGCTTGGCCTCGGCCAGGGTGCTGAACGGAATGGTTACCTTCTGTTCCTCGCCGCGGGTCGCTTCATCGCGTTCGATCGTGAAGCCATCGGCATCGACGGCGACGATCTTGCCGCGGAAACGCTTGCGGTTATCGACGAGGATCGACGTTTCGCACTTGACGATGTGGCCGATCCAGCGCTGGAAATCCGACTTTCGCACCATCGGGCGGTCGATGCCCGGCGAAGACACTTCGAGATGATACGCCTTATCGATCGGATCTTCCACATCTAGGACCGGAGAAATGGCCGTGGAGACCTCTTCGCAGTCCTGGACGGTCATGGTGCCGTCGTTGCGCTCGGTCATGACCTGCAGCGTCAGGCCGTTCAGATTGAGGAGACGCACGCGCACCAGACGGAAGCCCATGCCCACAAGGACGGGCTCGATGATGGCGGCGACGCGCTGATCAAGGCCGGTTTCGACGATCAGCCTGGGTTCATTGGTATTGTCTGCGTTTGTCACGTCCGACAAGCATTCACTCCGCATTGTTCATGCATTGGGAGATCGCGCTAATAAAAAAGAGCGGGTCCTTGCGGCCCACTCTTCATCACACGATCAAGAATTTGATGCGGATATAAGCCTCTTTCCGGAAAATTGCAAGGCATTCGCGCCGAAAGCCTTTTCCGCAGCTATTTCAGCACGCCGAGCATGGAGCTATCGGGATAGCAGGTCGGCTTCACGCTGCTCTTTTCCTGCCACTGGCCGATCGAGCGCCGCGTCTTATAGCCCGGCAGGCCGTCGGTACCGCCGACATCGTAGCCCTTGCGCTCTAGAGCCTTCTGCATGTTTGCGACGTCGGAGCGCAGCATCTTGCCGACATCGCCCCATCTTTCCTGGAAGGCCCCGCTGCCATTGGCAATGCGATCGGCAAGATTGCCGATGTAAAGGCCGTATAGGTCGGAATTGTTGTATTCCTTGATGACGTAGAAGTTCGGGGTGACGATGAATTCCGGCCCGTCGCGGCCGGCCGGCACCAGCATCATGCCGATCGCCCGCATTTCGTCGGATGGAAATGACTTGCCGGAAACCCGCTGAATACCGAGCGAGGCCCATTGCGAAATCGGCTTGGCTAGGTCTGGCCCTTCCTGGGCGCAGGAGACGTTCTGGGGAATGGTAACTTCATAGCCCCAGCCGCGGCCACGCTGCCAGCCCTTCTGAACCATATAGTTGGCGATGGATGCCAGCGTGTCCGGCACCGAAGTCCAGATGTTGCGGTGGCCATCGCCATCGAAATCGACGGCATATTTCAGATAGTTGGTCGGCATGAATTGCGGCTGGCCGAGAGCGCCGGCCCAGGAGCCGCGGAACTGATCGGGCGTGACGTCGCCATGTTCGAGGATGCGCAGTCCGGCGATCAGCTCGTTGCGGAACATGTCCTTGCGCGTCGACATGAAGGCTTTGGTTGCCAGCACCTGAACGGCGGAATTCGGCAGCTTGGCGATGCCGAAGCCGGTCTCTCGGCCCCAGATCGCCAGCAGGATCGGTCCCGGTACGCCGTAGGACTTCTCGATCCGCCGCAGCACCGGCCCGTATTGCGAGGCGAGGCCCCGCCCGGTTACGGCCAGTTTCTGCAGCCGCCCCTCATTGAAATAGGGGGCGGGAGAGGAAAATTCGGCCTGTGTCTGCGCTTGTTGCTTCGGTTTCGGGAAGCCCGGCGGCTCGAGATCCGGCAGATCCCAGTTCAGCGTCACGCCGGCGAAGGCGGCCTGGAAGGTCTTTTGCGAAATCCCGGCCTTTTGCGCTTCCGGCCAGAGATTCTTCTGGATCCAGACCTGAAACTGCGCTTCGACATCGGCTTTCGAGGCGGCGAGAGCGGGGAGGGGAAGGAGGGTGAGGAGGAGGAGGACGAGCAGGTATCGAATATGCCGAAAGATACCCCCCTCTGTCCCGTTCGGGACAGCTCCCCCACAAGGGGGGAGATTGTTGGCCGCGCGCTTCACGCCATATCGATGGTCTGAAGTTTCTGCGGATACGATATTGGCTTGAGGCAGGTCGGTGCTACAGGCGACCAATCTCCCCCCTTGTGGGGGAGATGTCAGCGAAAGCTGACAGAGGGGGGTATGCACTCTCCTCATGCTTAATCCTTATGTCTTCGCGAAAACAATCGCCTCAAATCGCCGTCCGCGCCCTCAGCGCTGCCGCAAGCGTGCCCTCGTCAAGGTAATCGAGCTCGCCGCCGACAGGCACGCCATGGGCAAGGCGGGTGATCTTGACCTCGAGGCCATCAAGCTGGTCAGTTATATAGTGTGCTGTGGTTTGCCCTTCGACCGTCGCATTGACGGCGATGATGATCTCGCGGACACCGCCTTCGCCGACGCGGGCGATCAATCCGCGAATGTTGAGATCGTCAGGCCCGACACCGTCGAGGGGCGACAGGACACCGCCGAGAACATGATAGGCGGCGTTCATCGCGCCTGATCGTTCCAGAGCCCAGAGGTCGGAGACATCCTCGACGACGATGATAACGGACTGGTCGCGGCGATCGTCGGTGCAGACGGTGCAGGGGTCGACGGTATCGACATTGCCACAGCGCGAGCAGATCTTCACCTTGTCATAGGCATCGCCCATGGCATGGGACAGTGGCCCGAGCAGCTGGTCCTTCTTCTTGATGAGATGCAGCGCCGCGCGGCGCGCGGAGCGCGGTCCAAGGCCCGGCACTTTCGCCAGGAGCTGGATGAGTTTTTCGATTTCGGGGCCGGTGACTCGCTTTGCCATGGGAGGCTTTTAGCTCATAAGCTTCAAGAACGGAATCTCGGAAGGAACGGTTGACCGATGAAAATTCTGGCCGTTTGTCGTGGCGCCCCTGAAATGCTGCCGGGCAAGAAAGCGAAGACCGGCATCAACAAGCACGCGGTCGGCGGTGCCGTCATGATCGACGAACTGGGGCTGCTTGGTGATGCCATCTGCAATCGCAAGCATCATGGCGGCCGCGATCAGGCCGTGTATGTCGAGGGTTCGCTGACGCTGGACTGGTGGGCAAGCGAGCTTGGAGGATCGCTGGAGCCAGGCACCTTCGGTGAAAATCTCACCATCGAAGGCCTGGACAATCGCGAGATCGCCGTCGGCGATCAATTCATAGCCGGCGATCTTGTTCTGGAAGTGACATCGGCGCGTATTCCTTGTTCTACCTTCGCAGCGAAGATGGGTGATCCGCAATTCGTCAAGCGCTATATCCGGGCCGGTCGCCCCGGCATCTACTGCCGCGTTCTTGCGGGCGGCACGGTGAGTGCTGACATGCCGGTCACCTATCTGCCTTATGCAGGTGCGAAGGTGACGATGCCGGAAATGATGGCGACCTTCGGCAGGCGATTGTCGCCGCAAGATCGGGCGCGCTATCTGGCGGCGCCCATCCACTATAAGCTGCGTGCGTTCATCGAAAGCGACGCAGCGGCCTGAAATCACCGCATGGCAATCGCGACGGCCGCGCCTGCCATGGTGCCGGCGCTGGCGCGATTGGCGACGCGCACAGCTCGGCGGCTCTTGAGGAAGGTTCTGGCTTTGGCCGCCAGCATCGCCCAGGAGAGGTCGATGACGACGAGCACCGCAAACATCGTCGCGACCAGCTCGGCCCAGCCGGAAACCGTCACGCCGTGCAGATCGATGATCGAAGGCAGCAGCGCCACATAAAAGACCATGATCTTCGGATTGCCCATGGTGACCGTGAAGCCGGCGAGGAAGAGCCGCGTGGCCGATTGCTCGTCCGGCAATTCTTCTCCTGCCGTGTCGGAGGAGGCAAACCACATCTTCCAGGCAAGATAGAGGAGATAGGCAACGCCAAGCCATTTGATGACCACGAAGGCGAGATGGAAGGTTTCGGCAATGGTCGCAAGTCCGGCAACGGCGCAGGTCAGCCAGATCGCTTCTCCGAGCCACATGCCGGAGAGGAAAGGCAGCACGTTGCGCGCGCCCTTCGTCAGCACGCGCGCCACCAGTGCCGCGATGTTCGGTCCCGGCGATCCCGCTGCAATGAACAAGGCACCGGCAAAAACAAGCAGCGTCGACAGGCTCATCGTATTCCCTCCAATAGGGCAGGCTGGACGATATCTGGAAGAAGAGCGCCAGAGATAGCATTCCGGCGCGGCTTTTCCAAATGCCGGATTTGCGTTCAGCCAAGCTCGGCGCGAAAACGCCCGAAGATTGCCTTGCCTTCCGGCCAATCGCCCAGTCCGGAAGCCGCATTGATATGGCCGCGTGGCCCGACATCGACGAAGGTGCTGCCCCAGCTTTCGGCGCTATGGCGTGCGTGGTCGAAGGAGCCGAACGGATCGTCGGTGCTGGCTACCAACAGAGACGGAAAGGGTAGTTGCTGCCGTGGCGGATTGGCAAAGCTGCCAGCCTCGGCAAGGTAGATTTCGCCAGTAGGGTCGGGCACAGCCACCAGGAACGCGCCAAGGATCGCCATCTTCTTCACAGGCGCCCAATGGGCGATCAGCTGGCAGGCAAGGCTGTGCGCGATCAGGATCGGCGGCGTTCTAGAACGGGAGATTTCCCGTTCGAGCGCGGCAATCCAATCCGAAAGTATCGGTCTGTCCCAGCTTGATGGCTGGAAGCGTCGCATAGCTGGATCGTCCCGTTCCCACAATGTCTGCCAGTGACCTTCGCCCGAGCCGCCAAGCCCCGGTAGCGTGATGATATCGCTCATCTCTATCCTTTCTCCATGGTCTCTCATGGAGAAAAGCTCGCATGCTGGGATACCGATTGACATTGCAATCCATCGGATAAAACTTATCCAAACCGATGAATTGAAGGTGAGCAATGGACACTATCGAAAGAGGCCTGGATCCGACGGATCTGTCGATCATCGAAATCCTCCAGCAGGATGGGCGAATCTCGGTATCGGAGCTCGGCCGTCGTGTCGGCCTGTCGCAGCCGGCGGCATCGGAGCGGCTGAAGCGGCTGGAGGAGCGTGGCGTGATTGCCGGCTACCGTGCCGTGGTCGATCCCGCCGCCGTCGGGCTCGGCATGATGGCAGTCATCCGCCTGCGCACGACACACGAGCATATCCGGCCGTATCTGAAGCAGTTTTCGGAAATGCCCGAAATTATCGAGGTACTCAGACTGACGGGCGAGGATTGCTTCCTGCTCAAGGTTCTCGTGCCGACACCGTCAGACCTTGAAACCATCGTCGATTCCATTGCCCGCCATGGCGCGGTGACGACATCGCTGGTGCTGCGAAACGAACCCATAAAGGCGATCGGCCGCGATCTCATTCGCAAGGCGGCCGGCCGCTGAAAGAAATAGCCTAGGCTCAGAACGGCAGCTTGAAACCGGGCGGGATCGGCAGGCCGGCGGTCAGTTCGCGCGTCTTTTCAGCGGCGATCGCCTCAGCCTTTTCCTGAGCATCTTTGTTGGCGGCGACGATCAGGTCTTCGAGAATCTCGACATCGTCTTCCTTGAAGAGCGAGGGATCAATCTTGAGGCCGACCATCAGGCCCTTGCCGTTGACGGTGACGGTGACGAGGCCGCCGCCGGCCTTGCCTTCGACGCGAATGTCGGCGATCTCCGACTGCATCTTCTCCATCTTCGCCTGCATTTCCTTCACTTTGCCCATCATGCCCATGATGTCGCGCATCGCCTTTGGTCCTTCTTCTGCAAGTCTCTGTTTGAGCGGCAGGATATGTCTTCATGGTCGTCAACCGCTTCAAGTCGAAGCGGTTCCGCCTGCACCCATCCTAACCTTAGAATTCGATATCGTCGCCGGGTAGAATATCGCCATCAATGGATTCGGCGATTGCCGGAGAAGCAGCGGCTTCATCCTCTTCGTCCATCTCGGGTGCTCGCACCCGCACATCGATGATCTTTGCGCCCGGAAATTGCGCCAGGATCGCCGCAACATCGGGGTCCTGCCGTGCATCGGCGACCCGTTGCTTCTGGGCGTTCGCCTCGGCCTCGACAAGCGTCGGCTGGCCTTCCTCCCGGCTGAGGCTGACGATCCAGTGGATGCCGGTCCATTCCTTCAGCTTGACGGCAAGCTCGTTCAGCAGCGTGCCCGGCGCGCCCGGCGTTAAGCTAACATCGAGTCTTCCCGGCTCCAACTTGACGGGGCGCACGAATGTGCGCACCAGCGCCTTCAGCTTCGGATCGCGCTTCTGGCTCGCAAGTTCGGCAATGTCGGCCATCGAATTGATCGGCACGAGCGGCTTCGGCGCTTCGGCGGGTTTCGACTCGATACGGCCGACAGGTTGCGAGTCCGGCTGCGTATTCGGCACGGAGCGCAGCATGGCGACCGGTGCGGAAGGCGTAGGTCTTGGCGCCGGCGTTTCGACCGCGCGGGCCACGGCGCTGCCCTGATAGGACACAGCGCCGCCACCATTGCCGCCGCTCGAAGAGGGCGACGGACGAGCGCCGCCATTGCCATCAGAAAATTCGGCAAGCCTGCGCGCCGCATCTTCCGGCGCCGGCAGATGGGCCGCATGCGCGAGCCGGATCAGCACCATTTCCGCAGCACCAGCGGTGCGCGAGGCATTCTCCGTCTCGGCAATGCCCTTGAGAAGCATCTGCCAGATGCGGGAAAGTGCGGTTACCGCAACCCCTTGCGCGAATTCCGCCGCTTTCGTGCGCTCGACTTCGCTGAGCGACGGATCGTCGGCGGCATCGGGCACATATTTGAGGCGGGTCACGAGATGGGTGAAATCGGCAAGGTCGGTGAGCACGACAACAGGATTGGCGCCTGCCTCGTACTGGCTGTTGAATTCGGCAAGGGCTGCCGAAACATCGCCTTTGACGACATGGCCGAAGAGATCGACGATGCGGGCGCGGTCGGCAAGGCCGAGCATTGTGCGCACGGCATCCGCGGCGACGAAGCCGCTGCCATGGGCGATCGCCTGATCGAGCAGCGACAGGCCGTCGCGTGCCGAGCCTTCGGCGGCGCGGGCGATCATGGCGAGTGCTTCCGGCTCGGCCTCGATGCCTTCCTTGCCGGCAATGGTGGTGAACAGCCCGACGAGATCCGAAGCGCTGATACGGCGCAGGTCGAATCGCTGGCAGCGCGACAGTACCGTGATCGGAACTTTACGGATTTCCGTCGTGGCGAAGATGAACTTGACATGCTCGGGCGGCTCTTCGAGCGTCTTCAGGAGCCCGTTGAAGGCCGCCGTCGACAGCATGTGCACTTCGTCGATGATATAGACCTTGTAGCGGGCCGAAACGGGCCGGTAGCGCACCTGCTCGATGATCTCCCGGATATCGTCGATACCGGTATGCGAGGCGGCGTCCATCTCGATGACGTCGACATGCCGGCCTTCCATGATCGCCTGGCAATGGTCGCCGGGCTCGCGCAAGTCGATGGTGGGCCGATCGATGTCAGCGGTCTTGTAGTTGAGGGCGCGGGCAAGGATGCGGGCGGTCGTGGTCTTGCCGACGCCGCGTACGCCGGTCAGCATATAGGCCTGGGCGATACGGCCGGTCTCGAACGCGTTGGTCAGCGTTCGAACCATCGGCTCCTGGCCGACCATAAGATCCGTGAAGTCCTTGGGTCTGTATTTGCGGGCCAGCACCCGGTAACCGGTGCCGGTCGAAGCGGCATCTTTTGCTTGTCGCTCGGTGTCGCTCATCGCCCTGCTTGTTGCCCGGAAAGCCGGGTCTTGCTTTCGGAAAGGGTGGGAGGCTGGCACGAATGACCCGTGCCGGGCTCGTTAGGGCTGCTTCCTTCCGGACCTGACCCGGTTGGCGAGTGGCTCGTCCACCACCAACCTCCCGGATGCACATATCGGCAATATCGTCATCAAAAGCAAGCCAAGGTCAAAAAAAACTGCTAAACATTTGATAAAACAATGGAGGATGCCCCTTTGAAGGAGTTTACGCTCGACGATCGTCTTGCGAATGACAGCGTTTCCGTCACCATAACTGGCCTTTGCGACGTCAGGCTGATGAAGGATTGCCGCTGGCCGTGGCTCGTGTTGATCCCGCGCCGGCCCGACAAATCGGAAGTTTTCGAGCTGACGCCCCTCGACCGGATCTTGCTGACCTTCGAAACGGATAAGGTCGCGAGCGTCCTGAAGACGGTGACGGGGGCAACAAAAATCAATGTCGGGGCACTTGGAAATATCGTCCGCCAGCTGCATGTTCATGTCATCGCGCGGTTCGAAGGTGATGCCAATTGGCCGGGTCCCGTCTGGGGCTATGGCAAGGCGGAACCCTATTCGGACGAAGACATGAACAGCCTCATAGCCAAGTTGCGGGAAACGCTTTCACAATGAGCCATTCCATCTTTTCCTCGGATGCGCCGCATCCGGAAGCCAGCAGTCTCACCGCTTTCGCGGAAAACCAGCTCAACCGGGATGCCGAGCATCGCGACGAGGAATCGATTAAGCAGGCGCTCGCCAAGGAAGGCACGCACATCCTGGCCTTCGCCCAGGACCGGCTGGTGCTGAAGCATGATGGCCAGGTGCTTGACCCTCTGTTTGCCCGCTACGAGTTGAAGGATCTCGATCCGAATTGGGACGATGCCGTTCTCCTCGGTTATCGCAAGAGTGGCGAGCCCCGCCTTGCTGTGCCCGTGCGCGTCAATGCCGACGAGCTTGCCAGCCAATACAAGCCGGCTGACATGCGCTCGCTCTGGCGCGATCTTCTGCTGGAAGGCGAAATCCTAGGTGAAGCCGCGCAGGGCATGAGCCTTATCCGCTGGAATGGCGACAACCGCTTCTGCGGCCGGTGTGGCTCGGTCATGGAAAGCCGGATCGGAGGCTACAAGCGGGTCTGCACGGCCTGCGAACACGTGATCTTCCCGCGCACGGATCCCGTGGTCATCATGCTTGGCATCGACGAGGAAAGGAATCGCTGCCTGCTCGGTCGCAGCCATCATTTCGCGCCGGGCATGTATTCCTGTCTCGCCGGTTTCGTCGAACCGGGCGAAACCATCGAGAATGCGGTGCGCCGCGAAACGCTCGAGGAATCCGGTATTCATATCGGCCGCGTACGCTATCACGCCTCGCAGCCCTGGCCGATGCCGCATTCCCTCATGATCGGCTGCTATGCCGAAGCCAAGTCGATGGAAATCCATATGGATGAGGCCGAGCTCGAGGATTGCCGCTGGTTCACTCCGGAAGAGACGCTTGCCATGCTCGATCGCGTCTCTGCATCCGGCAATACCTCTCCGCCCAAGGGCGCCATCGCCCATCGCCTGATGCGCGACTGGGTGGAGTGGAAGCGCTAGGACTATCCTGCCATGGCTCGCTCCGAACGCTTGTTGACGCTGTTGCAGACGCTGCGGCGCTATCGTCGTCCTGTGAGCGGCGCCGTTCTGGCGGAGGAAACCGGCGTCAGCTTGCGTACGCTCTATCGCGATATCGCCAGCCTGCAGTCGCAGGGCGCCATGATCGAGGGCGAGCCGGGCATCGGCTATGTCCTGAAGCCCGGCTTCATGCTGCCGCCGATGATGTTCTCGCAGGATGAGATCGAAGCGCTGGTGCTGGGGTCGAGATGGGTGGCGCGTGCAACCGACGCTCGTCTGGCCGCCGCCGGAACCGATGCCCTTGCCAAGATTGCCGCCGTGCTGCCCGCGGACCTTCGCGAGGCGGTCGACCAGGCGGCCGTGGTCGTCGGCACGCGCCGCATCACCGAAGACAAGGCCGATCTTTCCCTGATGCGCAAGGCGATCCAGACCGAGCGCATGGTGCAGCTAACTTATGGCGATGTGAACGGCGCCATCTCGACCCGGCGCATCTGGCCCTTCGCGCTCGGCTATTTTGACAATTCCCGCATCATCATGGCCTGGTGCGAGCTGCGTCAGGATTTCCGCCATTTCCGCGCCGACCGCATCGTCGATTTCGCGGTGCTCGAGGCGCGCTACCCACGCCGCCGCGTCGCTCTGGCAAGAGAATGGCAGGCGCGCGAGGGCCTGGCCCATAATTGATCTCAGAGCGTAACGCTACTGCCAGAAACTGTCAGTAGGCGCGGCTATAATGGGTCCATTCAATCAGGAAGGAGGACCGATCATGGCAGGCAACGTTTCCATCATTTCGCAACATGTGCATCGCGGCGGCATTGAGGCGCCTAAAGGCAAGCATCAGTCATGGCCCGCTCGTCTCTCTGAGGTTGCCCTCGGCTATTTCAGCCGCCGCTGGAATCGCCTCGATATTGAGGAAGTGCCCGATTCCGTGAAGCGGGATCTTGGCTTTCTCGACGGCTGTGAGCCGTATCGAGAGGAAGATCGGATGCGCTGAGGCAATCGACGCGACCTTCGCGATGACGACCTGCGCATAATCAAAGATCCGAGCGCAAGACACTGATCCAAAGGGTGCAATACGCTTTGGAACCGCATTTCCGCACGCCTTCAACCAGGCAATGACACAGTCACTCCCGGCGAACTCTGCTCCGTTCGCCGGTTCCTATCCGCATGCCCTTAAATTCACCTAAACGAGAGGATCATCCACATGACCAGCCCGAACCTCATCATTTTCTATGTCAAGGATCCCAGCGAAAGTACGCCGTTCTACCGCGATCTCTTCGGCCGTGAGCCGGCATTCGCGTCGCCGAACTTCGTGGCCTTCGCGCTCGACAATGGTCTAAGTCTCGGCCTTTGGCGCCGCAGCAGCGTCGAGCCACAGCCCTCCGCCATCGGCAATCGCGGCGAACTGGGCTTTATGGTCGAAGGCACCGGGGCGGTTGAGCAGCATTACAGGGATTGGAAGGCACGCGGCCTGCCGATCGCACAGGAGCTGACGACCATGGATTTCGGCCCGACCTTCGTCGTGCTCGATCCCGATGGCCACCGTCTGCGCGTTTGTGAGCCGGATAAGTAAGCCGTGATCGCGATTTGTCTCTGACCCTAACCTCTTCCCGCTAAGGGAAGAGGGGAACTCGTCACAATGGTGTCGCCATAACCGCTTTCTAAAGTTCGCCCCGCGTCGGGTGCCCCTTGTAGACGCCGAGGATGCGGACCTTTTCGGAGAAGAAGCGCAATTCTTCCAGCGCGCGGCGCACATGCGCATCGGCGGGATGGCCCTCGATATCGGCATAGAATTGCGTTGCGACAAAACGGCCGCCGAGCTGATAGCTCTCAAGCTTCGTCATGTTGATGCCGTTGGTGGCAAAGCCGCCGAGCGCCTTGTAGAGGGCGGCGGGAATGTTGCGGACGTTGAAGACGAAAGTGGTGACGATCTTTTCGTCCGGTGAGCTGCGTGCCGCCCAGTCTTCGTCGCGCGACAGGATGACGAAACGCGTCATGTTATTTTCGGTGTCTTCGACATTCTCGGCGATGATCTCCAGCCCGTAGAGATCGGCCGCAAGCCGCGGCGCCAGCGCCGCCATGCTGCGGTCGCCGGTTTCCTGCACCAGCTTGGCTGCACCCGCCGTATCGCCGGCAATGACCGGTTTCCAGCCATTGGCGCGCACGATGTTGCGGCATTGCCCGAGCGCATGGATATGGCTGTGGACCGTGCGGATCTCTTCCTTCTTGACACCGGGCAGCACCATCAGCTGGAAGCGGATCGGCATGAAATATTCGCCGACGATATGCAGGCGCGATTCCGGCAGCAGATGATGGATGTCGGCGACGCGGCCGGCGATCGTGTTTTCGATCGGGATCATGCCGAGATCGGCGTCGCCGTTCTCGATGGCAGTGAGGGCATCCTCGAAGGTCTGGCAGGGCAGCGGCTCCATGGTCGGGAACATGTCACGGCTGGCCATATCGGAATTGGCGCCGTACTCGCCCTGGAAGGAGATCTTGTTGGTCTTGGTAATCATGGGACTGCCCTTGGGGGAATGCCGTCAATGAGAAGCGGCGGAGAGGATGCGTCTGGCCTTTTCGAGGTCGGCGGGAGTATCGACACCGAGCGGGATCGTGTCAACGATCTCGACATCGATGCGCATGCCGGCTTCCAGCGCCCGCAGCTGTTCCAGTGATTCGCGCAGTTCGAGCGGCGATGGGCCGAGGCTCACGAATTTCGCGAGTGCAGCGCGGCGGTAAGCATAGAGACCGATATGGTGATAGAGCGGCCCCTTGCCGTAGGGCGCTGTTGCACGCGTGAAGTAGAGCGCGCGCAGGCGATTTTCGGAAATCGGCGAGCCGATGACCTTGACGACGCTCGGCAGGGTCTTTTCCTCCTCGTCCTTGATCTCGACAGTCAGTGTGGCGATGTCGACGGCCGGATTTTCCAGCGGGCGCAGCGAGGCGCGGATGGTCTCGGGATCGATCGTCGGCAGGTCGCCCTGCACGTTGACGATGATTTCGGCCCGGCCCTGCGGATCGACGGCCTGCAGCGCCTCGTAGATGCGGTCCGAGCCCGATTGATGATCCTTGCCGGTCATCACGACATCAAAGCCGGCATTGGCGACTGCGGCATAGGTATCCTCATGGTCGACGGCGACGACGATGCGACCGATCGCCGCCTCGCGCGCGCGCCTGGCAACCTGTACGATCATCGGCAGACCGCAAATATCCGCGAGCGGCTTGCCCGGCAAGCGCGTGGAGGCCATGCGGGCGGGAATGAGGACCAGCGTCTTGTCTAAATTTGAATCAGTCATTGTTGGGCCTTCTATTCCCGAGGGAAAAGTGTCAAAACGTCTCATGGTGGAGACCGTTTACAGAGTTGCAAGAAACAGCCAAAAGACATAGGTTTCGCGCGAATTCAAGATGGGCCAGCGGAGGATGCTGGCGGCGAGGGGAGCATAGCAGATGAATTCATCCTACGTGAACATGGGTGTCGGGGCGCTTTTGGCCACGCTGTTCGTGTTGAAGTCCGTGTCGCTCGCGTCAGGATTTATTTTCCATTCAGAGGCGCCGGAAAAGCCCGGTTTTGCCATCGTCGCGACCGAGGAACCGGCTGCGGGCGGTGACAAGGGCGCGGCTGCCAAGCCGGATACGCCGATCGCTCAGCTTCTGCAGAAGGCTGATGCCAAGGTCGGCGAAACGATCTTCAAGAAGTGTCAGGCCTGTCATTCCGGAGAAAAGGGTGGTCCGAACAAGGTTGGTCCTGATCTCTGGGGTATTGTCGACCGCCCGGTCGCCGAGCACGAGGGCTTTGCCTATTCGTCCGGCATGAAGGATTTTTCCAAGGGCGGTACGGAAAAGTGGACCTATGACCACCTCTATCACTTCCTGGCCGCGCCGAAGAAATTCGTTGCCGGAACGGCAATGGGCTTTGCCGGCCTGCCGAAGGAAGAGGATCGCGCCAACGTGATCGCCTATCTGCGCACGCTTGCCGATACCCAGGTGCCGCTGCCGGACCCGAACGCACCGGCCGCCACGAACTGAGGCAATTACCGGATCGATTGAAAAACGCGGCCGTCAGGCCGCGTTTTTGTGTTGCTCGCTCAGATTGAATGCCGGCGGGATCGCGTCCGCTGATCGAGGTCGAACACCTTCAACCCGTCCTCGGCGCTCGGCGGCATGCGCCAATCCTCGGCGACCAGCGCCTTGCGGGCGTCGCGCAAGCCGGCCTCCCAATGCTCGTGCATGGACAGTGCCGAAAACTCGTAATCCTTCGAATGCGACCGGAATTGCTTGTTGCGGTAGATCAGGTGGATGATGGTGACGCCGTAATCGGAGCAATGCTGCTCCAGCTTCTTGATCTCCGGATCGGCTTTGGCCTCTTCGGGAAGGCGGGCATAGAGCTCTGATATTGCGCGCCGCAGACGATGGCGTTCCAGAAAGAGATCTGTGTTGAGCCGGGTGCGGCTTGAATAGGTGATGTCCTTGCGCCGCTCCTCGACCTCTTCCAGATCCTGCGGCAGCGGCCCGACGGCGCTGAAGAGATCGACCTGAAAGACGACCGTATCGATATCGGCGCCGTTGCGCAGCACGTAGGTCAGGGGCGTGTTCGAGACCAGGCCACCGTCCCAGTAATGCTCGTTGCCGATCTTGACCGCTGGAAAACCCGGCGGCAAAGCGCCGCTCGCCATCACATGCTCGGGTCCGATCTTGATCTCCTTGTTGTCGAAAAAGGCAAAATTGCCGGTGCGCACATTGACGGCGCCGAGGCTCAAACGCACCGGGCCGTGGTTGATTCGGTCGAAATCGACGTGATCGAGCAGCGTCTGGCGCAATTGCTCCGTATCGTAGATGCTGGTCGCGCCCGCCGAGCCGCGCGTCTGGAACCAGGTTGGAAGCTGCCACGGGGAAAAGAAGCCGGGCACGCCGAAGGTCGATACCCACCAGCTGCTGACCGAGCGATAGAAAGGGTTGGTCTCGCGCCGATCTTCCATCAGTAGATCGACGGGGAGATGCACGGTCACCTTGTTCCAAAAGGAGCTCAGCGCCTTGAGCCGCTCGCCGGGCACGTTGCCGGCCATGATCGAGGCATTGATCGCGCCGATCGAGATGCCAGCGATCCAGTCCGGCTCGATATTCTGTTCTCTCAGCGCCTGGAAGGCACCCGCCTGATAGGAGCCGAGCGCACCGCCGCCTTGGAGCACGAAGACCTTCTGCGCATAGGCTGACGCGGGATTGGTGAGCGGAGCTGCAATATTCATGTGCCATCCTTTGCTGCGCTCCGGGTGGGAAGGCCGGGATGCGCAAAATATATGACCATTTTCCTGCCTGCTTCTCCGAAAGCGGAGAGATGTCGTTACGATCGGCGGGTTTCGGCCTCGGTTATCCGAGCAGATAGGCCCAGAGCGATACCGAGAATGCGCCGAGCGCTGTCGTCAAGGTAATCGTCGAGGCCGCGAGACTGTGGCCCACGCCGAAGCGATTGGCAATCAGCCAGGCGTTCACACCTGTAGGAACAGCGGCCGTGAGGACGAGTGCGGCCCGCCATTCCGGGCTCAGGCCGAGAAGAAGTCCGGCAGCCAGCACGCAGGCCGGCAGCAGAAAAAGCTTGAAGGCGGCAATGACGCTGGTGACGCCGAGATTGCCCGACAGCCCATATTGACGCAGCGCCATCCCGAGCGAAATCAGCGCAGCCGGGCCGGCGATGTTGGCAATGTTGTCGACGACCGTGCCAAGCGTTGCGGGGATGGGAAGGCCGGTCAGGTGGACGATGAGACCGCAGAAAAGCCCGATGACGAGCGGATTGCGCAGGAGGTTGCTGCCGACCTGACGCAGCAACTCGCCGGTGCTGCGGCCGGCGCCGGCATTCTCCTTGCGCTCGGCCTGCTCCATCAGCAGCGTGCCTGCGATCATCATCGTTGGAAGATGCACGGCGATCAGGATCGACATCGCCATGACGCCGTCAGGCCCCACCGTGCGCCCGACCAGCGGCAGGCCGATGAAGATCGTATTGGCAAAAGCGGAGGAAACGCCGGCGAGCACACCGATGCGCGCATCGCGCCCGAAGAGCCGCGTCGCCACGATATGGCCGGCAGTCCAGGTGATGGCGACGCCGGAGAAATAGGCGATCCACAATCGAAACGGCGAAGCACCACGAAAATCCGCTTCGGCGATGGTCCGGAACAGCAGGAGCGGCACCGCGACCTTAAAGACGAACTCGCTCATCGCCTCACCGACATCGGTTTTCAGCAAACCCGTGCGCACGATGACCCAGCCGACGAGAATGAGCAGGAAGACGGGAAGAACGTCTGTGAGGATTTCGGACACGCGGGTATGAAGCTCGTGATTTCGAGGAATTGGATCCGAAACTTGTAGCAGCTTGCCCGGGGCTGGAAACCCGCAAAACAAAAAAAGCGGGCTTGGCCCGCTCTTGTCGATCTCGCCCCGGTGAGGAGGTCCCCCCGGTGCACATGCCGCCAGTTCATCCGTGGTCGGCCCGCGTACCGGTGAGGCGGAAGGCATCATTCCTTCCCAAACTGGCTCGGAAGTCCTTCGAACTTCCCATCCCAGTCGCGTGATAAGCATTTAAAGATAGAAAGTGACAGGCAAATGACTGATTGCAAGCAAGTTGGCCGCGTTGGCGCGGATTTTTCTTTAAAACTTCAGAAAAACCGATAATACCGGATACCGGCTATCACCAGGATCCGGGACCCTCCTATAGATGACTCGCTTCGATGTACTGACCGTCGGCAATGCTATCGTCGACATTATCGCCCGTTGCGACGATCAGTTTCTGATCGAAAACAACATCACCAAAGCCGCGATGAACCTCATAGACGCCGAGCGCGCCGAGCTTCTCTATTCGCGCATGGGCCCGGCTCTGGAAGCCTCCGGCGGAAGCGCCGGCAATACGGCGGCCGGGGTCGCGAATTTCGGCGGCAAGGCTGCCTATTTCGGTAAGGTTGCCGAAGACCAGCTCGGCCAGATCTTCGCCCATGATATCCGCGCCCAGGGCGTTCATTACGAAACCAAGGCGAAAGGCACCTTCCCGCCGACCGCCCGTTCGATGATCTTCGTCACTGAGGATGGCGAGCGCTCCATGAATACCTATCTCGGTGCCTGCGTCGAGCTGGGTCCCGAAGATGTCGAGGAAGATGTCGTCGCCGATGCAAAGGTAACCTATTTCGAGGGCTATCTCTGGGATCCGCCACGCGCCAAGGAAGCGATCCGCGAGTGCGCCCGCATTGCTCATGCCAATGGCCGGGAAATGTCGATGACGCTCTCCGACAGCTTCTGCGTCGGCCGCTACCGCCACGAGTTCCTCGACCTCATGCGCTCCGGCACCGTCGATATCGTCTTCGCCAATCGTGACGAAGCCCTCTCGCTCTACGAGACCGACGACTTTGAAAAGGCGCTGACTCTGATCGCGGCCGATTGCAAGATCGCCGCCGTGACGACGGGCAAGGATGGCGCCGTCGTCGTGCGCGGCAATGAGCGCTATGTCGTCGATGCCCATCCGATCGAGGAGCGTGTCGACACGACCGGTGCAGGCGATCTTTTCGCTGCTGGTTTCCTCTTCGGCTACACGCAAGGGCGCGGCCTGGAAGACTCCGCCAAGCTCGGCAATCTCGCGGCTGCCATCGTCATCGAGCAGATCGGCCCGCGGCCGATGCGGTCGCTGTCGGAAGCCGCCAAGGAATTCGGGCTTATCTGACGAAGTTTATCTCTATCAGCAGATCATCGAAGCCGCCTTCGGCAGATCGCAGGGGCGGCTTTGCTATGAAGTGCCGAAGCAAGCTTATCACCGAAAGAGCGTTACGGTTCCCGCCTCATAGAGGATGAGGATGCCGAGCGCGATCAGCACGAAGGGCACGACCCTGTGTCCATGTCGCCTGATCGGTGCGCCGAGCTTCGGATGATTGACGAGAGAATGTGCTGCACCCAGCCAGACTGCCGTCAGCACTGCAAAGGTGCAGCCGATGGCCAAAACCTCATAGGCGGAGCGCGTCGCAAAAAGAGGCGTATAGACGCTGATATTGTCGCCGCCATTGGCGATCGTTACCAAGGCGATCGCTACGATGTTTCCATGTCCTGCCGAGGCCTTGGCGTGATCTTCCGGATTGTCGCCGGCCTCGCCGCCGTTCCAGAGCTCCCATAGCCTGCTGAGGCCGAAATAGATCGGCGCAAGGCCGAGCAGGCCGATATAGGCTGCGGGAATGACGAGAGCGAGCAATGAGGCAATGGCGCTGACGCCGTAAAGAACGCCAATACCGAGATATTGGCCTATGATGATCTGCCTCAATCGGAACTTCGGATCGGCAAAGAAGCCGAGAAGCACGAAAATATCGTCTATGTTCGTCGATGTGAACGTAACGATTGCAACGCCAAGAACGCCGAGCACATACGCCAAGGTAACCGGTCTCCGTTTCTCATACCGGATACATCATTGTGCCGGAAAGTCGTACCATCGCTTATGTGTGAAAAGCCAAGGAGTGCGCTACTTGAAGGCCTCGCCGGGGTAGGCACCCCAGATTTCCGATTGCGCCACCCAGCCTTCGGTGCCGTCGGCGGTAACGAGACACCAGTCGCCCGTGCATTCCTTAACACTCATCATCACGCCGGGCTGAAGCTTGGCGATGACGGCGGCGGATGGCTGGGATTCGCGGCGCATGTTGACAAAGACGGCCTTGCCCTTGCCCTTCATCCAGGGAGCAGCAATGGCGGAGCGCTGGCCCGACAGAAGCGACTGGTTGACCCAGCCCTCCGTGCCGTCGGCATCGCGTACGCGCCGCCAATTATCGTATTCCTGAATGATTTCGACCGGCAGGCCCTGCTTGAGATAAAGCCATGACACGGCATAATCCGCGCTCGGCCCGATGCGCAGGTTGACTCGCTTCGACTTCAGCGTGACGAAGCGCGGCAGCGGCAAGCCGCTCGGCCCCTTGGCGGCCTGGGCGACGGCAAGATCGACCGACACAGCGGCCATCATCAAGCCGATTGCGAAAATGGCGCAGGACTTCAAGACATTGCCATGCATGGGAGTTCCGTTCGTTCGTCATGACAAAGGCGCCATTCCGGCGACCTTTCGCTCCGGTGAGCGGCAAATCCTCGGATCGCGTCAGCGAGTTTTGTTTGTCTTCGCCTGCGGGTCTGGTAGAAATGCCCGGAACGGGAAAATTATCCTGCTTCTTGGTTAAGAACATCTGAACAAGGCATCGCCGCTCGCCATGACGACGAAGAAAAAACCGAAGGTCTACGTCACGCGCAAACTGCCTGACGCGGTGGAGACGCGCATGCGCGAACTCTTCGATGCCGAACTCAACATAGATGATCGACCACGCACCAAGGACGAATTGATAGAGGCCGTCCGCTCGGTCGATGTGCTGGTGCCGACTGTCACCGACCGCATCGATGCTGAGATCATCGATGAAGCCGGCCCGCAGATGAAGTTGATCGCCAGCTTCTCAAACGGCACGGATCACATCGATGTCGAGGCCGCCGCCCGCCGCGGCATCACCGTCACCAATACGCCGAATGTGCTGACCGAAGACACCGCCGACATGACCATGGCGCTCATCCTCGCTGTGCCGCGGCGACTGGCGGAAGGTGCGCGCGTGCTGACCGACAACCCCGGCGAATGGGCCGGATGGTCGCCCACCTGGATGCTCGGCCGCCGCATCCACGGCAAGCGCATCGGCATCGTCGGCATGGGGCGGATCGGCACCGCCGTCGCCCGACGCGCCAAGGCGTTCGGCCTATCAATCCACTATCACAATCGCAAGCGCGTCAATCCCGCGACCGAGGACGAGCTGGAGGCAACCTATTGGGACAGCCTCGACCAGATGCTTGCCCGCGTCGATATCGTCTCGGTCAATTGCCCGTCGACACCTGCGACTTACCATCTGATTTCTGCCCGCCGCCTGGCGCTGCTGCAGCCGACGAGCTACATCGTCAACACGGCGCGCGGCGATGTTATCGACGAAGCGGCGCTGATCAAGATCCTGCGCGAGGGCAAGATCGCCGGCGCCGGCCTCGACGTGTTCGAGAACGAACCGGCCGTCAATCCGAAGTTGGTGAAGCTCGCCAATGAGGGCAAGGTGGTGATCCTGCCGCATATGAGTTCGGCCACGCTCGAGGGCCGAATCGACATGGGCGACAAAGTCATCATCAACATCCGCACCTTCATCGACGGCCATCGCCCGCCCAATCGTGTGCTGCCCTTTCGATGACGGAAGCATGCTGATTCGCCCGCTGAAACGGGGCTGAATGCCCGGCTGCAAATTTGATCTCATTTACCTCTCGCCGGTCACGTGCATGTCACAAAGCCGGCCCAGAGGTGACCACAAACACAAATCAGGAAGGGCGGAAATCATGGCGCGCGCGCTGCCGCATGAGCGGATTCAATATGTGGTCGAGGGCGGCTTCAAGCTGTCGGGAGAGATCGAACCGAGCGGCAACAAGAACGCCGCATTGCCGATTATCGCCGCATCGCTTCTGACCGATCAGCGGGTCGAGCTCAGCAACGTGCCGCGCATCCGCGACGTCGAGGCGCTGGTGGAGCTGATCCAGTCGGTCGGTGCGAAAGTACGTTGGCTCGGTCGCAACGAGCTTGAAATCGAAGCGCGCGAGCTTCGCCCCGCCAATCTTGATCCCGATCTCTGCGCCCGCATTCGCGCCTCCATCCTGCTTGCCGGTCCGATGCTGGCACGCTGCGGCGAGATCACCCTGCCGCCGCCCGGTGGAGACGTCATTGGCCGTCGGCGCGTCGACACGCATTTTCTGGCGCTGGAACAGCTCGGCGCGAGGATCGAGGTCAATAGCGTCTACAGCTTCCGCACCGAAGGGCTGCGTGGCGCCGATGTCTTCCTCGATGAGCCGTCGGTGACAGCGACGGAAAATGCGCTTTGCGCTGCCGTGTTCGCCGAGGGGACGACGATCCTGCGCAATTGCGCTTCTGAGCCGCATGTTCAGGATCTCGCCCGCTTCCTGATGGCCATGGGCGCGCGCATCGAAGGCGTCGGCACCAATATGATGACCATCCACGGCGGCCAGCGGCTCGGCGGTGCATCGCATCGCATCGGCCCCGACCACAATGAGGTGGGCTCCCTGATCGGCCTTGCCGCCGTTACCGGCTCGGAAATCACCATCCGCCGTGCCGGCGTCGAGCATCTGCGCTCCACACTGATGACCTTCGAGCGCCTGGGCATCCGCTGCCAGATCGACGGCGATGATCTCATCATCCGCTCCGGCCAGGAAATGAAGATCCAGCCTGATTTCGGCGGCCATATTCCGAAGATCGAAGATCAGCCCTGGCCGGCCTTTCCGGCCGACACCATGTCGATCGCCATCGTCACCGCCACGCAATGCGATGGTGTCGTGCTGATGTTCGAGAAAATGTTCGAAAGCCGCATGTTCTTCGTCGACAAGCTGATCGCCATGGGCGCCCGCATCGTGCTGTGCGACCCGCATCGCGCCATCGTCGCCGGCCCCTCCAAGCTGCGCGCCGCCCAGCTCGAAAGCCCAGATATCCGCGCCGGCATGGCGATGCTGATCGCGGCGATGTGTGCCGAGGGCACCAGCGTCATCAACAATGCCCAGCAGATCGAGCGCGGCTATGAGCGCATCGAGGAGCGGCTGAATGCCATGGGTGCGCGCATTACACGCATTCCGCCGCGCGAAGCCTAACGACGCGGCTAAACGGTTGAAGATGCGCTAGGTAATCGCCTTGCGCATTTCGATTGATGTCGTGCGATCGAAACCGGCGTGGCGATTTTCGACCGTCTTCCGGAAGCCCCAGGCGGCGAAGGTGGCGTGATTGTCGGTGAGCTCGATCCGCGTTTCCAGCCGCAAGGTTTTTAGACCGAGCTCGCGCGCTTTAGTCTCGGCCAGGGCAAGCAGGCGTTTGCCGATGCCCTTGCCCTGCGCTGTCGGCAGCACAGCGAGCTTGCCGACATAAAGGCTCTCTGCCTCCGGTCGGCAGAAAATGCAGCCGACCAACTGCTCGCCATCGAGTGCCGCGTAAGCGATCTCGCTAATGGCCTTCGTTTTAAGCGTTTCTGATGTCAGCGCAAGCGCGGAGGAGGGCGGATCGATGCGTCCGTTCATGTAAGCAAAGGACGTCAGGATCAGATCCAGCAGCGCATCCCAGCGATCGAAGCCGTCATCGAGGCGACGAAGCATAACTTCGCTCATTCGGCGGCGACCCGAGAGCGTTTGCGGCGATAGCGCACGGTTTCGAAGCGCGAGGAAAGCCCATCATAGAGCAGCAGGCGGCCGATCAGCGGCTCGCCGATGCCTGCGATAAGCTTGATCGCCTCCATTGCCATCAGCGTGCCGATGACGCCTGTAAGGGCTCCGATGATGCCCGCTTCCGCGCAGCTGGGAATCAGGCCCTCCGGCGGTGGTGCCGGAAAGAGATCGCGATAGCGCGGATTGGGATTGCCGTCCGCATCGTTTTCGTAAGGCTTCAGTGTCGTCACGGACCCGTCGAATCTTCCGACAGCGCCGGTCACCAGCGGCAAACGCGTCGCTTCGGTCGCATCGGCCGCGGCATAGCGTGTGTCGAAATTGTCGGAGCCGTCTATGACGAGATCGAAACCGGCAAGGTGCCGCGCGGCGGTATCGAGGCTGAACCGCTCCTCGAAGCGGATAGTGCGCACATGCGGGTTCAGCCGCGCGATGGCATCTGCCGCGCTCTGCGTCTTCATTTCGCCGATCGTGCCTGTATCGTGAATCACCTGGCGTTGCAGGTTGGACAGCGAAACGCGATCGTCATCGGCAATGCCGAGCGTACCGACGCCAGCGGCGGCGAGATATTGCAGCACCGGGGCACCGAGGCCGCCTGCGCCGATGACAAGCACGCGGGCCGCCTTCAATTTTTGCTGGCCGGCGCCGCCGACCTCCGGCAGGAGAATATGGCGGTGATAGCGGGCGATTTCGTCTGAGGTCAAAGGATCCATGTGCTGGAGTTTAGCACAATCGCGGTGAAGGAGGCGCTAGGATTTCGTAATGCCGCCATGCGCCACGGTAAAGAATTGCGCACGCTCGCCAAGGGCCGAGAACATCGACCTATCGGTGCCGGTCATGAAGGCCTGGCCGCCGAGCCCGTCGATGAGATCGAAGAGCGCCGCACGCCGTCCCTCGTCGAGATGGGCGGCGATTTCATCGAGCAGCAGGATTGGTGCATAGCCCGTCAGGTTACCGACGAGCCGCGCATGAGCAAGGATAAGGCCGACGAGAAGTGCCTTCTGCTCGCCGGTGGAGCAGCGTTCCGCCTCCATGTCCTTTTCGCGATGCCGCACCAAAAGGTCGGCCCGGTGCGGTCCGTCCAGCGTGCGGCCGGCAGCGGCGTCGCGGTAACGCCCCTCGCGCAGCATATCGGCATAGGCATCTTCGAGATCGACGGCCGGCCGGTCGAACTGGCCCTCGAGAAAGCCGGAAAGCGCGAGCGCCGCCGAGGGGAACGGTGTCGTCTCGCGCGTTTCGGCGATCAGCCGCGAGAGGAGACCGAGCATTTCCTGCCGCGCGATCGCCATGGCGATGCCGAGGCTCGCCATCTGCTCCTCGATGCCGCCGAGCCAGGAGGGATCGAACCGGTTTTCGGATAGCAGCTTGTTGCGGCTGCGCATGGCGCGCTCGAAATCGCTGGCGCGGCGGCCATGGGCGGGATCGAGAGATAGTACCAGGCGGTCGAGGAAGCGGCGCCGCTCCGAGGAGCCGCCGGTAAACAGGCCGTCCATGGCCGGTGTCAGCCAGAGAATGCGCAGGTGATCGGTCAGCTCGTCGACAGTCTTGGCCGGCGTACCGTTGATTCGCAGCCTGCGGGCGGCTGATTCGTCGGTCGTATCAATGCCGGTGCCGATCTCGACGGCACCCTCCATGCCTTCGAGCTCGGCAAAGATCGAAAATCCGCCTGCCGCATTGATCCGGGTGACATCGGCATAGGCCGCGCGGCGCAGGCCGCGGCCAGGCGAAAGAAGCGAGACCGCCTCCATGAGATTGGTTTTGCCGGCGCCGTTATCGCCGGTCAGCACCACATGCCGCTCGTCAAGCGTCAACGCCGCCGCCGCATAATTGCGGAAGTCGGTCAGCTTCAGGCGCGAGATGGAAACCTTGTTCGGCATGGGTCCTTAAGATTCGCAATCGACGGCCGAGGCGTATGCCGAACCCTGCAGGAGTGCAAGGTTTTTGCAGCTTTTCTCTGTTCTCGACGAAAGTGCAATGGCGACAGTTGGGCTCTGGCACTCACAGACCGCGCTCCCCATATCGCCATGCTCGGATAAGTTTTTAAGTGATAGGGGTACCAATTGGAATTTGCAAAGGCGTTGCTCGCGCATACGCATGTCGGTTGGACACGCATAAAGGCGGGCGAATCGGGGGATCTCGTCTATCGACGCGAGGATAGTCTCGCCTACGCGAAAATCGCAACGTCAGCCCGGTCGGCAGAACTCGCTGGGGAGCGTGATCGGCTGCTTTGGCTACAGGGCAAGGGCATCCCCGTGCCTGAAGTCATTGATTGGCACCAGGTAGAGGAGGGCGCGTGCCTGATCATGACAACAATTCCCGGCGTACCGGCAGCCGAGCTGGATGGAGATGCGCTGCTGAAGGCCTGGCCATCGATGGTGTGGCAGCTGAAATCTCTTCACGAGCAGCCGATCGATCGATGCCCCTTCGATCGCAGCCTGTCGCTGATGTTCGCAAAGGCAGAGGATATAGTTTCGCGAGATGCCGTAAACCCGGATTTCCTGCCGCCGGAGGATCAGGATAGGCCGGCCCGCGAACTGCTTCATCGCGTCGAGCGCGACCTGCTACTTCGGTTCGATCAGGAGGCCATTGATAGGGTTCTCTGCCATGGCGATGCCTGCATGCCCAATTTCATGGTCGATCCGTATAGTCTGCAATGCACTGGCCTTATCGATCTTGGCCGGGCAGGGAAGGCGGATCGCTATGTCGATCTCTCGCTGATGATGGCCAATGCCGAGGAAAGCTGGGCGATGCCTGAACAAGGCGAACGAGCCTTTTCGATCCTGTTCGAAACCCTTGAGATCGCCGAGCCGGACCGCGAGCGTCTCGCTTTTTATCTCCGGCTCGATCCCCTGACCTGGGGGTGATTCGAAAGATACGAGTGATTCGTTCTTAGAAACAAAAAATCCGGCCGAATCATCGGCCGGATTCATGTGAAACAGCTTCGCTTGGCGAATCAGTCGCTGAACGTATCGAAGAAATCCTTCATGCGGGCAAAGAAGCCCGTCGATTCGGGATTGTTGTCCTTCGAGGAGATCTGTTCGAATTCCTGCAGCAGTTCGCGCTGGCGCTTGGTGAGCTTCTGCGGCGTTTCGATCTGGATCTGGATGTAGAGATCCCCGACCTGGCTGGAGCGCAGCACCGGCATGCCCTTGCCCTTCAGGCGGAACTGCTTGCCGACTTGGGTTCCCTCGGGAACGCTGACGCGCGATTTCGTGCCATCGAGCGTCGCTACATCGAAGGTGCCGCCAAGCGCCGCCGTCGTCATCGAGATCGGCACGGCACAATAGAGATCGGCGCCGTCCCGCTGGAAGAATTCATGCGGCTTGACGGAGAGGAAGATGTAGAGGTCCCCGGAAGGACCACCGCGAAGACCCGCTTCGCCTTCGCCCTGCAGGCGGATGCGCGTGCCGTCCTCAATGCCCGAGGGAATGTTGACGGAGAGCGAACGCTCCTCGGTCACGCGGCCCTGGCCATGACACTTGGTGCAGGGGTCGGGAATGATCTGGCCGCGACCGTGACAGGTCGGGCAGGTGCGCTCGACGGAGAAGAAGCCCTGCGCAGCGCGCACCCGACCGGAACCCTGACAGGTGCCGCAGGTCTTCGGCTGCGTGCCGGGCTTGGCGCCCGAGCCGGAACAGACGTCGCAGGTGATCGAGGTCGGAACGCGGATCTGCGCCGTCTTGCCGCTGAAGGCTTCCTCGAGCGAGATTTCCATATTGTAGCGAAGATCGGCGCCGCGCTCGCGTCCGCCGGACGAGCGACCGCGAGCGCGTCCGCCACCCATCATCTCGCCGAAAATATCCTCGAAAATATCGGAGAAGCCGCCGCCGCCGAAACCGGCTCCGAAGCCGCCACCGCCGCCCATACCGCCATGCTCGAAAGCTGCATGGCCGTAGCGGTCATAGGCTGCGCGCTTTTGCGGGTCCTTGAGCGTTTCGTAGGCTTCGTTGATTTCCTTGAACTTCCGCTCGGCATTGCTGTCGTCCGGGTTCTTGTCCGGATGAAATTGCATCGCCAGCTTGCGAAAGGCGCTCTTCAGCTCTTTCTCGTCCGCTGTTTTTGAGACGCCCAATGTCTCGTAAAAATCCGCTTTTGACATTAAGGACTAGACCCCGGAAATGGATTTCCGGCTGCCCCGAAGGCAGCCGGATTTAAGTCTCCTAGAACCTTTCGGTTCGCGCTTATGCAGACCGCTTATGGTCGCCTTCGTCCTTGATTTCCTCGTAGTCGGCATCGACGACATCGTCCTTGCCGCCTGCTGCCGAGGCATCGCCGGAACCGGCTTCCGCCTGCTGCGACTCATAGATCGCCTGGCCGAGCTTCATGGAAACTTCCATAAGCGTCTGGGTCTTGGCCTTGATGTCTTCGGCATCCGGTTCGGAAGCTTCGGTTGCCGCCTTCAGCGCTGCAATCGCGTCGGAAATCGCGGTGCGATCGGCTTCGGTGACCTTGTCGCCGTAATCCTTCAGCGACTTCTCGCTGGAGTGGATCAGGCTTTCGGCCTGGTTCTTGGCTTCGACACCTTCGCGGCGCTTCTTGTCTTCGGCAGCATGGGCTTCGGCATCCTTGACCATCTTCTCGATGTCGGCGTCGGAAAGACCGCCGGAAGCCTGGATGCGGATCTGCTGTTCCTTGCCGGTACCCTTGTCCTTGGCCGAAACCTGGACGATGCCGTTGGCGTCGATATCGAAGGTGACTTCGATCTGCGGAACGCCACGCGGTGCCGGCGGCAGGCCGACGAGGTCGAACTGGCCGAGCAGCTTGTTGTCTGCAGCCATTTCGCGCTCGCCCTGCGAGACGCGGATGGTTACGGCCGACTGGTTGTCGTCAGCGGTCGAGAAGGTCTGCGACTTCTTCGTCGGGATCGTCGTGTTGCGTTCGATCAGACGGGTGAAGACGCCGCCCAGCGTTTCGATGCCGAGAGACAGCGGGGTCACGTCGAGGAGCAGAACGTCCTTGACGTCGCCCTGCAGAACGCCGGCCTGGATAGCGGCGCCGAGCGCGACGACTTCATCCGGGTTGACGCCCTTGTGCGGCTCCTTGCCGAACAGCTGCTTGACGACTTCCTGTACCTTCGGCATGCGGCTCATGCCGCCGACGAGAACGACTTCGTCGATTTCGGCGGCGGTAACGCCGGCATCCTTGAGGGCTGCCTTGCACGGAGCGATGGTGCGCTGAACCAGATCGTCGACCAGGCTTTCCAGCTTGGCGCGGGTCAGTTTCAGCGTCAGGTGCTTCGGGCCGGTGGCGTCTGCCGTGATGAAGGGCAGGTTGATTTCGGTCTGCTGTGCGGACGACAGTTCGATCTTGGCCTTCTCGGCAGCTTCCTTCAGGCGCTGCAGGGCAAGCTTGTCGCCCTTGAGATCGATGCCATTGTCCTTCTTGAACTCGGCAACGAGATATTCGACGAGACGCATGTCGAAGTCTTCACCGCCGAGGAAGGTATCGCCGTTGGTCGACTTCACTTCGAAGACGCCGTCGCCGATTTCCAGGATGGAGATATCGAAGGTGCCGCCGCCAAGGTCGTAAACGGCGATGGTCTTGCCGTCCTTCTTGTCGAGGCCGTAAGCAAGGGCTGCAGCCGTCGGCTCATTGATGATGCGCAGAACTTCGAGACCGGCGATCTTGCCGGCATCCTTGGTTGCCTGGCGCTGAGCGTCGTTGAAGTATGCGGGAACGGTGATAACAGCCTTGTCGACCTTTTCGCCGAGATAGGATTCGGCGGTTTCCTTCATCTTCTGAAGGATCATTGCGGAAATCTGGGCGGGCGAATAGCCCTTGCCGTTGGCTTCTACCCAGGCGTCGCCATTGTCGCCCCGAACGATGTTGAAGGGAACAAGGTGCTTGTCCTTCTCGACGGTCGGATCTTCGTAGCGGCGGCCGATGAGGCGCTTGACAGCGAAGAGGGTGTTTGTGGGGTTGGTGACAGCCTGGCGCTTGGCCGGCTGACCGACGAGACGTTCACCATCGTCGGTGAAGGCAACCATGGAGGGGGTCGTCCGGGCGCCTTCGGCATTTTCGATCACTTTTGCGTCCTTACCGTCCATGACGGCGACGCAGGAATTTGTCGTTCCAAGGTCGATACCAATTACTTTTGCCATGTCATTCTCTCCTTGAAGCAAGCTATCGGAACCCCTGTCAGGCATTCCATTGACAGCCCCTTACGGGATGGTCTTGAGGATTGCGCAGCCATGACTGCGGTGATGCCGCGTATATAAGTAGCGGTTTTACTGACTGCAAGGCAGGAAATGGCCCGAAATCCAGCAAAACAAATGGTTTGTCGCTCAAATTCCACATGCCCCATATGCGCCGGGGACCTCAGGATTTGACGCGACCGCGTATCAGAGCAGCCTTGCTGCGGCCATGCAAGCGTCTACTGCATAATTCTCTAAATCGGGATCGATTTAAGAATAAAATTCTGCAGCAGGTCCAAAGTGCCGCAGTGACCTTAGCGCGCCTATATGACGCGCAGTGCTGTGAGGGCGAAATTGCGATTTTATCGCCCCAGGATGACATCGAGCAGCGACGAGCGGTGCGGCCGCGCCGTGGCGATCGGAGCGCCGCCATCGCCGACATCGGCGGGCGGTATATCGCTGTCATATCGATTGGAGCTGTAAGGGTTGGTGTCGTCGGCCAGATTTGCCGGCGGCAGGTCCTGCGGGTCGTCGTTCGCGGAGGCCTGGTTGACAACCTGCGGCTGGATCGGCTGTTGCGACGGCCTTTGCTGCAAGGTCGGCTGCTGCATCGGCTGTCCGCCATTGGCGACGCCGGAGATGATGTTGCCGATGGTGGTCGGCTGGTCGCCGTTCGGCGCCGTCTGCGCCATGGGCAGGCCGTTGTCGATGATCTGGCCGCCGCCGAAGATCGGTGTCGGCGCAATGCCCTTATGGGCGGCGACCATGAATTCCTTCCACGCCTTTGCCGGCAGACCGCCGCCCGTCACCTTGCGCATCGACTTGCCGTCGTCGTTGCCAAACCAGACGCCTGTGGTCAGGTGGCTGGTGAAGCCGACGAACAGCGCGTCGCGGAAGGATTGCGTCGTGCCCGACTTGCCGGCCGCCTGCCAGCCTGGAATGCGTGCTGTCTTGCCGGTGCCGTTAGTGATGACACCGGCCATCATGGCGTTCATGTTCGTAACGATATCCGGGTTGAGCACGCGCTCCGGATTGTCTGTATTGGCCTGGTACAGCACCTTGCCGGAGGCGGTCGTTACCTTGGTGACGACATGCGGGGCTACTTTGAAACCGCCGTTCATGAAGGTGGCATAGGCGGAGGTCAGCTCCAGCAGCGACACTTCGGACGTGCCAAGCGCGATCGAGGCATTGGCCTGCAAATCCGATTCGATGCCGAGCCTGCGGGCGACCTTGATGACCTGGTCCGGCCCGACCTCGGCGACGAGCTGCGCGGCAACGGTGTTCAGCGAATGCGCGATCGCGGTGGCAAGCGTGACGGGGCCGCTATAGCGCTGTTCATAATTTTCAGGCGCCCAGTTGCCGATCTTGACCGGCATGTCGTTGCGGATGGAATTGGGTGTCAGGCCCATCTCAAGCGCTGCGGTATAGACGAACGGCTTGAAAGCGGAGCCCGGCTGGCGCTTGGCGGTGACCGCGCGATTGAACTGGCTCTGTGCATAGTCGCGGCCGCCGACGAGAGCACGGATGGCGCCTGTCGCGTCGACGGAAACCAGTGAGGCCTGCGATGCGTTCAGCTTCTTGCCTTCCTTTTCGAGCACATCGCTGAGTGCCTTCTCTGCCTTCTCCTCCAGCGACATGTCGAGCGTGGTGTCCACGATCAGGTCTTCCTTGACATCGCCGCCGATCAGCTTCGGTAGCTGGTCCATGACCATGTCGGCGACGTAATTCTCGGCGCCGCTCCAGTAGCTCTTCGATCGTGTCGGCGGCTGGGACATCGCCGTCTTGGTATCGGCTTCGGTGATGAAGCCTTGATCCTGCATCGCCTGCAGCACGAGTTGCGCGCGCGCCTCGGCGGCGGCAGGATCGCGGGCGGGCGACAGCCGCGAGGGCGCCTTGACCAGGCCGGCAAGCATGGCGGCCTCGCCGAGATTGACGTCCTTGGCCGATTTGTTGAAGTAGCGCCGCGAGGCGGCCTCGACGCCATAGGCGTTGGAGCCGAAATAGACGCGGTTCAGGTACATCGTCAGGATCTGATCCTTGGTGTACTTGTGCTCCAGCCACAGCGCCAGCAGTACTTCCTGCACCTTGCGTTCCAGCGTGCGGTCCGGCGACAGGAAGAGGTTCTTGGCAAGCTGCTGCGTCAGCGTCGAGCCGCCCTGAACGGCATGTCCCGTCACGATATTCGTCACTACCGCGCGGCCAAGGCCGATCGGATCGAAGCCGAAATGCGAGTAGAAGCGCCGATCCTCGATCGCGACGATAGCCTCGGGAATATAGGGCGACATCTCGCTCAGCGATACGGCCTCGCCGCCCGTGGTGCCGCGATTGGCGATCAGGGTTCCGTCGAGACCGTTGATCTTGACATTCGGCGGCCGCTCCGGGATCGACCAGGTGCTGGCGCTCGGCATGCGCGAGCCATAGTAGGCGACGAGCCCGGCGAGGCCGATACCGGCCCAGAGGCAGAGTACGAGACCCCAGTAGATCGTCAAACGGATAAAGCCGAAAAAGCCGCGCCGCGGCCGCGCACGGCGTGCCGGTTTGCGGCGGCTACGGGCACGAGTGCGGCGAGGCTTTTCGACCACGGGCTCATCCTCGTCGTCATCGTCGTCGGGTTCCGGCTCTTCGTAGTATGTTTTGGAAGAAGATGAATATTTCTTGGCCGAGCGCCTGTTGCCGATGATGCGCTCGCCGGCATTGAATCCGTCCTCGATGCGTTCCCGGCCGCTGGAAAAGGATGGTTCTATCCTCTGGCGTGATTTTTTCTTATCTGCCATTGCCGGCCGGTCGTACCTCGGTGCCCTTGTATTCCATGCCTTCTATCAGGCTGATCGCATTGGCGGTAGCGATCTTTCAGCCAATGGGCGATCGAGGTAAAGCAACCCGCCTTGGTTCGCGCCTCTTCTGAAGACATCAAATCCCGCCTGAATTGTAAATGCGGCGATTTAAGGAGGGATTAAGAACATTCCGCCCCGCAATGGCGGCGATCTCGCCCTGCAACCGCAGGGGCGCAAGGAACTTTTCGCCACTCTGAGCATTATCGTGTCATAAAAACAAAGAGGGCGAGCCCATGACTTCATTACTGAAGATAGAGCAAATTGAAGAGAGCAAGCTGCGCGAGGTCTGGAGCGTCGAGGATTTCGTCCGACGCCACCGGATTTGCAAGGAGGAGGAAGCCCGGCTGAAAAAGCTGTTTGGCGACTTCGCAACGAAGCAGGAATTGCTCTCCAACGCGCAGCGGCCGCCCCAATTCCGTTGAAATAAAGTGGTTGGCCAGTGCGATGTTCATCGTGAGCCGCTGCGATCGAACGGATCGCAGCGGAGGAGGCTGAGCCAATGTGGAAACGTTTTGAACTGTGGCTGGTGGACCAGATCGACCGGATATTCGGCCTCGAGCGGCTTGCGCGCCGTGCCGGCTTCTCTCCGGATGAGGCGAGGCGGATCGCACGTGAAAAGTAGGCCGCCGGTGTTCCCCTGCAATTTGGGGATACTATCGCACTCGTATCGGATGAGGCTGCGTCGATACTTCACGCACAACAAGCAATCTTCCATATTTTCGAATGCTTTGAACAAGGTTATAGTGTTGTCATGTGGCCGTCTTGATCGACGGTTCCAAGCAATTGGTAGCGCGTGAGGAGGAGTGTTCATGCGACACATCAAATGGAGCAATCCGATCGAGATCGGTTTTGCTCAGGATAGGTTCCAGGTCGTGACAGGCCCTTCCGAGGCCCTTAATTGCATGGCCAATCTATGGCCCGACCGCCGCGGTCCCCTCTATGTGGCGGCTCGAAGCCTTTGCCGGGCTGCCATTGACGGCCGCAAGTCTGCCGAAGAAGCGCGCGAGATGTTCATTTCGGCGACTCGGGAAGCGCGTCTAAAGATGCATTGAAGCATGCCGCTACCATCGGATTAATTGTCCGAACCTTGCGAACCGGCGAAAGCACGGCAGAAGTCGAGAGTTTTGGGCGCGTGCTCTTCCGTGAAATCATCTTCTGAGTGAAGCTCCCGCATGGGAGCGCATTCTTCTGGGAGGCAATGCACTTCACCAAAAAGGCCGGCGACTTTCAAAGTCGCCGGCCTTTTAGCTTTTTAGGTGGTCGCAGGGCCCGCCGTCAGCGGTTCGAGCCTCTAACCGACATCCGGCAATTGGGCTCCGACGCGGGGCATGGATCTCTGTGGTTAGGGCTATAAGGTCCCGGGTCGCTTGCATTCGGCCGCGGATTGTTCTGTGGCTGCTGCGGCTGTGGTTGCGGTTGAGCCTGCTGCGGTTCCGGGCGCGGGCGGTTGTCCGGGCGATTATTGTCCGGACGGTTGTTGTCGCGCTGGCGGTCTGGCCGGTTACTCCAGTCCCGATTGTCGTCCGGGCGCTGTCTGCCCCAGTCGCGATTGCCGTCGCGTTGTCTGTCCCAATCGCGGTTACGATCACGATCGGGCCGGCGATCCCAGTTGCGATCCTGTCCGTCATTCCAGTCGCGATTGCGATCAGGACGGCGGTCCCAGTTGCCATCCTGATCATCATTCCAGCCGGAGCCGCGGTCCCAGCCCGGAGAATTGCGGCGGTCCCAGCCGCTGTCGGGCCGCCGATCGCCCCAGCCAGGGCCGCGGCGCCAGCGATCGCGATCGCGGTAGAAGTCGCGGCCGCGGTAATAGCGACCCCAATAGTCGTCGAAATTGAACACCACTGTCGGAATACCGAGCGGCCGGTAATATTGCCGGTCGACATAGATGCGGCGCGACTGATAGGTCGCCTGGATATAGCGGCCTGCAACCCAGCCGCGGCCACCGTAGAAGGAGACATCGCACCACGGCGTATCATTGAGGCAGCCATTGATCTGAAGGGGCACACCGACCGGAATCATCGTGACAGCCGGATAGGCGGTGCTTGGGCCTGACCGCATGTTGACGTTTGCCGTGGCAAAGCCTTCCGCCGCTTCTGCAATGGCTGGCAGCGCCATGAGCGCTGTCAGTAGACTCGCCGCGAGAACCTTGAATTTCATAAATCACTCTCCCTTTCGCGCACTTCGCCGCCCCGGCGCTTGTTCACACTCATGCGCCTACCCCGGCGCTCTTTGGTAACACTAGCCAACTTCGGCAAGATAAAGGCTTCTCCATGCACGGGATCTGATAGGAATCCTAAGTGCCTCCTCAATCTGTGCATGTATTGTAGAAGCATTTGCATGAATACAGCTTGAACGCGCCAGTTCGAACCGAAAAGGCGTTAAGGTTTTCGATAAAGGCTGCCGGGCTGCTTTAGAAGGTTTCTGGCAGAAACAACAATGCGGCCTTGAAATTGCCACCTTGCCCTCTCATATACGCTTCAGTCATGCAGCCGATGGGCGCTGGCGCGCTGGAAAGCGAGCCGTTTCGTCCGTTGATATCATGAAAGTGGCGTTAACTCTTCGTTGACCTTTCATGATCAATCTGGCTGCAGTTCCGCCCTTGCCTTTGACCACGGATGTACTGGCACTGATGTGAAGGCGGATGGTGAAAGGCCGGGTCATTCCGGCCTTTTTGTTTTTGGCGATGGCGTGTTCTTGCGGAAGCGGAGCGCGCCATTTTCATTTTAGCCATCTCCGCGCGCCCAAAAGAAAAACCGCCACAGATCCCTGCGGCGGTTTTCAAGTTCAAGCGGTAAGGCCCTGCTACAGCCCAGGCTATAGGCTTACATCGCCTTCTTGGCCGCGACCTTGATGGCCTCGGCCTTGGCTCTGGTCGGTCCTGCGGCCGCGATCGCCTTATCGGCGGGCACATAGCCTGCGCCGATCGCGACGTTCAGCGCGATGTAGTCGGTAGCGCTCTGCTGGACGGCCTGCGCCAGGCTCTGCTGGGCAGCGGTCACATTGCGCTGTGCGTCGAGAACGTCGAGCAGCGAGGACGCGCCGTCCTTGTAGCTTGCCGTCGAGAGCTGCAGGGCTTCCTGATAAGATTTGACCTGAGCCTGCAGCGCAGCGACCGTCTGCGCGTCACGGGCGACGGCGGATAGAGCGTTTTCAACCTGTTCGACAGCCTCTCGCACAGTCTGCTGCCAGGCGAGATAGTTCTCGCGGCTTGTCGATTCAGCGCTCTTGACGCCGGCGCGCAGGGCGCCGCCATCGAAGATCGGCAGGTTCAGCGACGGGCCGAACGACCAGGTGGTCAGGCCGCCGCTCGCCGCCGATGTATGGATATAGGTCGGGGAAATCGAACCGCTAAGGGTGATAGACGGGAAGAGCTTGGCTTCCGCCACACCGATCTGGGCCGTCGAGGCTGCAAGCTGACGCTCTGCAACGCGAATATCAGGACGGTTGCGGATGAGGTCGGCCGGAACACCGGTGCGGACGCTGCCGCGGAAGATCGGCTGCCTGCCGCCGCCCTGCATCTGCGCGATGATGGTCGACGAAGGAACGTTCAGCAGCGTCGCGATGTGGTGCACTTGCTGGCGATAGCTGATTTCATAACCGGGCACCAGCGCCAGCGTCTGGTTGACAAGGCCTTCCGCCTGAACCACGTCGAGGCGGGAAGCTGCACCGGCTTCGAGCTGGAACTTGGTCAGCGAAAGCGTATCGCGCCGCGACTTCAGGTTTTCCTGCGCGATCGAGATGAGCCTCTGGTAATAGCGGGCATTGACATAGCTGTTGGCGAGATCCTGCAGATATGTCAGGCGTGCAACGTCGACGCTGGAATAGGCGGCGTCGACTGAAGCATTGGCGCTTTCGGTTGCGCGGCGATACTGACCCCAGAGGTCGAGCAGCCAGGAAGCCGAAGCAGTGCCTTGCGTGGTGTTTCGTCTTCCGCCAGACGAAGAGACCCTCGAGCCACCCTTCTGGCCGCTTGTCGTATTGTCACCCAACACGGTGAGGCTTGGGAGACCGCCTGCACCTGCTGTGACGACGGCAGCTTCCGCCTGGTTGATGCGTTCCAGCGACTGCTGGATGGTCAAGTTCTGGGCAAGTCCCTGTGTGGCGAAGGCATTCAGCTTGGTGTCGCCGAAAGCGGTCCACCATTGCGAGCCGGCGATATCGCCGTTCGCCTTCGTACCGCCCTCCGAGAATTTGGCCGGGAGAGGCATTTCCGGTGGCTTATGGTCTGGGCCGCTGACGCAACCTGCCAAAACAAGCAGCAGGGCGGGGGCGGCAGTACGAATGGAAACCATCACTTTGTCCCACAATTCAATTTACTGATCAGTGTTTTTCGGGATCGGCTTGACCCCATATGCCGGCGCTCCAGTCTTACGCAACACAAACAACGACCCGAAGCGGTCGGCGTCAATCTAGCAACGAGTTTTGCAATAGCACAGTGGCTTTTACGAATTCTCGGCAGCGAACATATGTGGGATCGGGCGAAATATCAGCTTATCGGTAAAAAAAATCTAAAGTGTTGCAAAAAACATACCCTCGCATCCACAATCAAGGGATGTGAATGGCGCAAAACTTCGCCGCTGCCGCAACTTCCGGGAAGCTTCGGCATGCCCATTCAGCGAAACGACCGTTCAGACGGTCTCCTAAGGGAAATAGCGGGCGAGGCTTGCGCGAACCCGGTCAAGCGGCGTTGCGTCGCGATCATCGGGCACGAAAGTCATGCCTGTGATCGCTTCATAGGCGCGTATATAGACCTTGGACGTCTCCTCGACCAACTCCCGTGGAATTTCCGGGATCTCGTCCTTATAGGGATCGCAGCGCTCCGTGACCCAGGCCCGCACGAAATCCTTGTCGAAGCTTTCGGGGCGCACACCGTTTTTGAAGCGGTCCTCGTAACTGTCGGCGAGCCAGTAGCGGCTGCTGTCGGGCGTGTGGATTTCGTCGGCAAGGATGATGGTGCCGTTTTCATCGGTCCCGAACTCATATTTGGTATCGACGAGGATCAGCCCCCGCTTGCGGGCGATTTCCTGTCCGCGCGCGAACAGCGCAAAAGCATAATTCGTCAGCGTCTGCCACTGCTGCTGTGTCAGAAGCCCGCCCTCGACGATCTGCTTCGGCGTCAGAGGCTCGTCATGACCGCCGTCGAATTCCTTGCTGGTCGGGGTAATGATCGGCTGCGGCAGGATCTGGTTGTCGCGCATGCCATCCGGCAGGGTGATGCCGTACATCTCGCGCTGACCCTTCTTGTAGAGCGTCAGGATCGAGGTCCCGGTGGTGCCGGCGAGATAGCCGCGAACGACGACCTCGACAGGCAGGATATTCAGCCGCTTGCCGACCACCACGTTCGGGTCGGGATAGTCGATCACGTGGTTGGGGCAGATGTCGCGTGTTTGCTCGAACCAGTAGCGGGCGGTCTGCGTCAGCACCTGGCCCTTATAAGGAATGCAGGTGAGGATGCGGTCGAACGCGCTCAACCGGTCGGTGCTGATGATGATGCGGCTGCCGTCGAGCAGATCGTAATTTTCGCGCACCTTGCCGCGATAGTAGTTGGGCAATTCCGGAAAATAGGCTTCGGAGAGAGTTCGCAACGCGTCCACCAACAGGCTCGTGCATCCGCCCGACGGATGCTTCTTGAGCGGACCCTTAGCGTATTGCGGCCGGAAGCGGAACGGTTTTCACATATATAATATGCAATTTGCCTTCCATCGCATGGCCGCAACAGCAAAATGCGGTCAGCTCGGCCGACGCCAGCCGCTTCTACTCCACTCGAGGATCGGCGTCGAAAACACGCCGATGATTTTCTCGCTCCAGCGCTTGCCGCCTAGATCGACAGGATCCCGCCAGCGTTCGGATTGCAGCATCGCAGCGCCGATCACCACGGGCTCGATGCCGCAATACGTTAAAAGAGAAAGACCTGCAACGATCGAGGCGCCGCTGGAGATCACATCGTCGATCAGCGCGACGCGCTTTCCTTCCAGCAGTGGTAGCATGCGCGGGTCTATATAAAGGCGCTTCTCCTGGTTTGGCGTGGTGATGGAGGAGAGCGGGACCGAAAGCTCCTCGCGGTACCAGAATTTACGCGATGTTCCGAGCGGCACGTAGCGCGTATGGCCGAGTGCGCGGGCCACTGCCGCCGCCAGCGTCAGTCCGAGCGTCGGCAATCCGGCGACGACATCGATATCATATGCTGCCATTCGCTTCGCAAGCGTCTCCGCAAGAGCGTCCAACACGGTGAAGCTTGCCTGATTGACGATCAGCGATGCCAGCGCATGTTCGCCGTCGGCGAGCACGCGGATCGGCAGCCGCAATTGCCGCCCATCCGGCAGCTCGGCTACATAGAAATCCGCACGCTCCACCATTGGATCGAAGGTGCCCGGCGCATCCAGCTCCTGCCAGAAGTCATGAGGTTGCATCGCGCTCAGCCTTCTACCGATTGACTTTCATTCCGGCGCGCCGATGCAAGCTCAGAATTTCGGCCTCGGTCAAGGCGCGCACGCCGCCCTTCGGCAGATCGCCAAGCGCGATATCGCCAAAGGCAACGCGCACCAGCCGCAGGCATTCGATGCCGAGTGCCTCCAGCATGCGACGGATCTGGCGATTACGCCCTTCCTTCAGCTCCACCTCGATCCAGCTGTTGCGGTCGCCGCTGCGCAGCAGCCGGGCCGAGCTCGCGGTCAGGAGCTCACCATCGTCGACGATGCCACGCTCCATGCGTGCCAGCTGTTCCAGGTCCATGATGCGGTCGACCTGCACATGATAAGCCTTGCCAACATGGCTGACGGGGTCGAGCAGGGCCTGGGCCAATACCGTGTCGTTGGTGAAGAGCAGCAATCCCTCGCTCGCCTTGTCAAGGCGGCCGACGGGCGCGAGATGGCGGGCATCGATCTCCCTCAGGCAGTCATAAACGGTCGGCCGTCCTTCGGGATCGTCGCGCGTCGTCACCAGCCCGCGCGGCTTGTTCAGCATGAAATAGAGCTTCTTTTCGGCTGATATCTCCATGCCGTCAACCGCGAACTTCGAATGCTCCAGATCGACCCAGATGGCAGGATCGGAGATCAGGCGGCCGTCCACGGTCACGCGGCCTGCCACGATCAACGCTTCCGCCTGCGTGCGCGAGCAATAGCCGAGCTTCGAAAGCGCTCGTGGCAAGGTCACGCGCTTGCCCTCCGGCTCTGGGGTGCGCCTTGTCGCTTTGCCGGATCTCTGCGGTGATTGCCTTTGGCTCAACCGTCCTGCCTCATGAGCATGTTTCTCTGGCCCGACATCGCTGTCGGTGAAGGTCAATCCTTTCGCACGGCGGCGAGCAGGACGCAAACCCGCATTGTCGAAAAGGATCGGCGGTTTGGAAAAGCAGACAGGGCTCGCATTTCGTGGATGCGAGCCCTGTCGCGGGCCGGAGCGGGCGATGGGGTCGGGTAGGCGGCAACGAAGCTGCCGACATTCGCTCCGGAGGGATCCGGCTGCGGAGAAACTGCATCGCTTCTTTTGCTGGGATTTTTCAAAAGAAGGGAAATTTGTTACAGTTTGTAACGTCGGTCGTTTCCCTGTTGCCAAAACCGCCTCTCGCCCCGCATGGAAGAGCCATGGTTTCCGCATCGCTGCTTCTGGTCGAAGATGACCGCGAGATTAGGGCGCTCCTGGAGGAGTTCCTGAGCCGTGAAGGTTTTGCCGTGCAGGCCGCCGACAGCGCCGCAGCTATGGATCGCATTCTATCCAAGGGGTTCCCCGATCTGATCATTCTCGATCTGATGCTGCCGGGTGAAGATGGTCTCTCCGCGTGCCGGCGCATCCGCACCCGCAGCAAGGTGCCTATCCTGATGCTGACGGCGAAGACTGAAGATATCGATCGCATTCTCGGCCTCGAGATGGGCGCCGATGACTATCTCGGCAAGCCTTTCAACCCGCGCGAGCTCCTGGCACGCATCCGCGCCATTCTCCGCCGCTCCGGCCCGGAGCGGCCGGAAGATGCCGGCATTCCATCACGGCGCAAAAGCTTCGCCGGATTGATCGTCGATCTCGACGGCCGGGTGATCGAGATGGATGGCGAGCGCGTCGTGCATCTGACGACCGCCGAGTTCGATCTGCTCGTCTGCTTCCTCGAAAGACCGCGCCGCGTGCTGTCGCGCGAGCAATTGCTCGACTGGACGCGCGGCCGTGGCGCCGATCCTTTCGACCGGACGATCGATGTTACGGTCTCCCGCCTGCGCACCAAGCTCGGCCATTGCCTTCCTGATGGCGCTCAGATCATCACCACGGTGCGCAATGCCGGCTATCTCCTTACAAGGGACGTGAAGGATGTCTGAACCATGCTGAAACTCGGTCTGGTCGCCCGCATCATCATGATCGTGGCCGTGGCGCTGTTCATCATTCAGCTTGCGGCCTTTGCGGCCGCACAGCTGAAGCCGGATACGCCGTTCAATCCGGAGCGGTCACCCGCCAAGCAGGTGAAGACTGCGATCCGTCTTCTCGATGCCATTCCGCCGGAGGCGCAACAGGCAGCCGTGCGGGCACTGAATGCCAATGGCCTGGCGATCCACTTGGCCGATCCGCCGGCTCCGGGTCGGGAGGAGGCCTCCAATCTGACGCTTACCGACAAGCTCGCCCGCGAATTTGCCGCGATCGCGCTCGGCAATCGCTATTTCAACATGCGCTCGCTTTCGGAAAAGCCGCAGGGCTGGTTCTCCGTCGGTGCGCCGGAGAGGATCGTTGAGGTGTCGATCGGCGTTGCCGGCGGCAAGATCGCCGTCTTCAACCTGCCCGAAACGCCGACGGTGCGATTGAACGGCATTCCCATCGGCCTCATCGCCGGCATCCTCGGCATGCTGGTCGCCGTCATCGCCATTGCCGCCGTAGCGCGGGAAACCCGGCCCCTGACGCGCCTGTCGCGAACCGTCAACTCGATCGGCAATGGTCTGCAGCCGGTTCATATTCCCGAAAGAGGCGCCTGCGAGCTGCGCCTGCTGATCAAGGCGATCAACGCCATGCAGTTGCGCATCGCCGCGCTCGTCAGCAACCGCACCCTTATTCTCGGAGCGATCTCGCACGATCTGAGGACCTACCTCACTCGCTTCCGTCTGCGCATGGAAATGATGCCGGAAACGCCGCATCGCGAGCGGGCGATCGCCGATGTCGAGGCCATGCAGCGGCTGGTGGAGGATGCGCTCGGCTTTGCCCGCAGCACCGTCATCTCGGACGGCAAGACCATTGTCGATCTCGACGCTGCTATCCAAGGTCACCTCGCCGAGCGGCAGGATGGCCAGGGCCTGGTGGGTTTCATGCCGATCGGGCAGCCGATTGCCGTCGCGATGACGGAGACTGCTCTCGTTCGAGTGCTTGATAATCTCATGGACAATGCGCTGCGCTATGGCGGCCGGGCCGATATTGTCGTCGGGCGCCGAGGTGATCAGGATGCCATCATCGTTGGCGATCGCGGACCGGGTATTCCCGCGGAGCGACGCAAGGAGGTTCTCGAACCCTTCGTGCGGCTGGAGGAATCGCGCAACCGTGATCTCGGAGGCAGCGGGCTTGGTTTGGCGATCGTCCGCCAGATCCTCGATGCGCATGGCGGCACGCTCTGTCTGGAAGACCGCGAAGGAGGCGGATTGAATGCCGTCGTCCTTTTGCCGCCGATGATGATGGAAAGAAAGGCAGCGTGAAATAGGCGCGCACGTCAGCTGATCTGGTACGCGATCGTCTCCTTGCGCGGGGCGGCCTGCTCAATGACAGGTCAGGAATCTCTGCAGCTCTTGCCGGTTTAAGACGATGCCGGCGGCTGCTTTCTGCGGATCGGGATGCGTATAGGTAAAGCTCGGCAGGTCGGGCAGATCCAATGCCTGGCGCATGCTCATAATACCGAGCGCGCGGCGGCCACTGGCGCTGTCGAAGCTGACTTCTATGATGCTTTCCGGTCTTGTTGTATGCATTGTTTCCTCCCTTCCCTTTTTTCTGCCTCAAACCATAGCAGAAACCTCATGGAAAATCTCGGCCTTTCTAAGGCTTGGGGCCAATAGGTTACATGGAAGCCCCGAGGCGCCGTCCGGTGGCTCGACGGGACGGGTTTTGCTGGACGGGAGGATGCATATAGAGGGAAGGCGCTCGTATTTAGCCGCTCCGAGCAAAATTTGACCATCTGGACAAGATTTTTAAGGCCGCTGAGGAAAACTTTCCCCTCCCTTCCGTCCACTAAGACAAATCCCCGTTTATAATC
>UBXG01000025.1 GCA_900469475.1 Hyphomicrobiales bacterium
GGGGAGGGCCGTCGGGCACTGCGATCGGGGGCTCTGCGGTCAACTGCTCACGGCGCAGTCCGGCAATCTCGCTGCGCCGGCGGCCACCGGAGGCAAAGGCGACCATCAGGATTGCCCGGTCCCTCACATCGCGCAGGCTGTCGGTCGAGCAGGTCGCCAGCAGCTTTGCTAGCACGTCGCCAGTCACCGCCTTGGCGCTCTTGCGGCGACGCGTCCGGGGCACGGCACGCACGGCGAGGCGAATGGCGGATTTGAGGGCAGGGGAGGTGAAGGTGCCGTCGAGTCCGCGCCATCTGGTCACGGTCGACCAGTTCGCCAACCGCCGGCGCACGGTGGCCGGCGCGTGTGGGCCGATAGATTTCAGGAAGCCCTGGGCGCGCAGATTGTCGGCGACATCGGCCGGCATGCCGTGATCGGGATCGGTCGCGCGCTTCTGCGGATCCCATAGGTGCTGGGCCACAAACTTCAGCAGCAGCGCCTCGGGCGCCGGCCAGGGCAGCGATCTCTTCGTCGCAGCCAGAGCCCAGGCCTCGAGATAGGCGAGATCGGAGGTGATCGCCCGCAGCGTGTTGGCGCCCATGCCTTCGTTGACGAGATGGCGCAGAGTTTCGACATCGCTGTCGGTCAACAGCTCGGCCAACTCATCCCGCCGGTCGATCGGCAGAACGGACGCAATGGTGTCGAGCTCGACGGCGCGCCGCTCGACACCGCTCAGGCTGGCGGACTTTCGCGGTGCCGCCATCAGTCGATCTCGACATGCGGCCGCCAGCGGCGGATGATTTCAACAATCTCCGGCTTGTAGGCATCCGGATAGGAGAGCGTTTCCTCGCGAGCGATCCAGGTGAAGACGGTGATCATGTCCTCGCAGATCTCTGGATCGAGGTCGGCCAGGTCGGTGAGATCGAAACCGCCATGCACATCGGCATTCCACCAGGCGAGCAGGAAATTGGCGACGCGCCGGCTCTGGCCGGTATCGCGGTGGGCGACGTTGAGGAGCTTTTCGATGGCGAAGCGGACGCGGTCTTCCATGTCTGGGAGCCTTTGGTGAGTGTGGTTTAGCCAAGATTCGGCGGATTCGGGGCCTCTGTCAATCTACCATCGATAAGAGGTAGTTATCGATGGCTATCGCCGCAGAAAACCACCGTCCGAGCAACGGAAGTAAAGCCCAAACTCGCTTCAGTATGACAAAAGAATAGCCTTAATTCATATGGTTAATGGAATGGAAAATCCGAAATCACGCGTACGTGGGGGGTACGTGGGGCAGATTTGGTGGCGGTGCCGGTTCATTGGGCAACGGTGGTGGCGCAGCCGAGCCGAAGTGGCCCCGGGTGTTCAAGCCCGAGCGAGAATGATCGCCGACAGGGGCGGAACCGGTGGGCCGACGTTGCCGATACCAAGCCGGTCACCGAGATAGTGGTAAAAGGACAGCCCAAGCTTTTGGCAGGTCTTCAGAAGACCCAGCATGACGTCGCGCGCAACACGGCCATCGCGGCTCATCGTGCCGCCGGAGATCTTTCGCTTCGTGACAAAACTCCGCAGATCATTTTCGGATGCGTTGGTGTGCAGCGGAATCTCGGGATGATCGAGCACCTTCAGTAGCTCGCTCTTTCTCCGAAGCAGCCGCTCAAGCAGCTTGTCGAGTGCCTCATACCCAGTGCGCAGGCTGAAGATTCGGTCGAACCGTCGTCGGAAGGCCGGCCCGGCCCGCGGGGAAGGGTTCTGCTTATAGGCTTTCAGCGCCTTGTAGAAACGCCAGACGAGATCGCGGACCATGGTGAGCGACCGCTCCTCTTTTGCGGTTCCTGGCATCAGCTTTTGCAGGAGACGTTCGGCATGAACCCAGCACAGCGCGTGATTGCCGACGCGGAACTGGCCGGCGTCGTCGGACACGATCACCGTGTTGCCCATCAGGCCGTGGTGACGGATGGAACCCCACAGGCCGGCCTCGGCATGCATGCCGATCTCCTGTCGGTCGAAGATGTCGATACCCTTTTCGGCCAGATGCGTCATGAATGGTACCTGGTTACAGAAGCGCTGCGGTTCAGGAGCGCGAAGTCCAGCAGGAATGGCCGCATCCGCACGGCGTTCTTTCAGGTAATCGAACGCGGCATCGTTGAGCACATAATCCTGGTAGTTGCCGCGCAGTAGCGACAGGAAATTCAGGCGGGACTTCGATTTTGTGGTGCGAAAGACAGTAAAATTCGGGCCGCCGATGTGTGTGGCGTAATACGGATTATGGGAATGACGGGCGCCGGTGTCGTCGACGGTGACATAAGACGACGACACCAGACCGGCATGCAACACCGCCGCGTCCTCGGCAACAAAGCCATCCAGCTGCCGGGTCAAAAGCCGTACGATCTGGCGTTTTGAGATGTCGAGACCAATGTCATTGAGCAATGTCGTCAGACGGGCGGCCGTTACCTGTCCTTGTGCATGCAACATCAGGCACAGCCGCCGGAGATTGGCGCCATGGCCACCGATGATCCCCGCCGGCAAGGCTGCCAGTACCGTCTTTCCGTCCGGCGTCACCCAGCATTCGCGACGGTAATGCACGAGCTCCGCCTTGAGCACCAGGTCGCGAACATAGACGCTTTTGTACCCCTTGAAGCGTGAGCCGGCCGGGGCATTGATGCGCAGGATCTCCTGCCGGCTCACCCGTTTCACATCCAACTTTGCGCCGCGCGGCTTCTTCTTTGTCTGGGCTTTGTTATCGGATTTGGCATCCGTCGCCTTGTCCATACCGGAGGAGCGAAACGGCGGGCGCGGCGGCAGGTTCTTCAACCGGGCGATCTCGTCGCGCAGCAGCTGGTTGTCGAGTTTCAGGCGGGTGTTCTCGAGCCGAAGGGCGGCGTTTTCCTCGCGCAGCTGAATGTTGTCGGCCTCAAGCTTCTCAAGCCGGGCTTCCGCCTGCTGCGACCGCTCCAACAGACCGGACACCAGACTGCGCAACGCATTCAGCGACAGCGTATCGGCATGCTCGGGGGAGGGGAGCCGTTTCGTCATGACAGAATCGAATCATGATTTGCCCCTGCAGGAGAATCCCCAGGCCAGCAATCAACTCTCAAAACGCCGGGTTATGCACACTTCTATGCTCGCGCACCGAAACGCTGCCACCGATTTTGCCCCACGTACAAATCACGCCTCATGATGGGGTGAACTCCGTCCGCAGTCGGCCCCTGTGGTCACCTAGCCGGGAACTCCAGGTAATCCTGAAGAGGTCAGAGAGTCCCCCTCAATCTTAAGGGGCCGACCAGGCTAAATCTGTCGCGTATCGACACGAGGAGGGTCGAAGTTTGAGAGAGGATTGAGGCCAAGGAACCGCAAGAGGGCTTCTGGTGCAACGTAGTTGATCCCTGTCGCTCCGCCGTTTTTCGTGAACTTCTTAATTTCGGCAAAGACCTCGTCGTGTTCAGTGGCAACAGAGTTCGGTTCCCAAACCTTTTGGTAGACATAGCGCGAGGCAAAGCCCGCGAGAACATCAGCAACTTGAATCCCCAGGGAGGATTTGGAGTTCTGGAATCTGAGGGCAGCCGGTGAGGCGAAGCGATAGTTTGCGTTTCGGAGCTTGATCCCCGAACCCTGCGCGTGAACCTCTTCCGCGAGCTTTTTGTTTGCATCGATAATGTCGTCAAAATGTGCCTGTTCGTCATGGACGAAAGTGATGCTCCCGATCTGACCTTTTAGGTAATGATTTAGCCGCGCATAGATGCTGGTGAACGACGAGATGTTAGGCAGAAGCCAAATGAGGCCGTCGTGCTTGTTACGGTCTAGAATCGGGAGTGCCTGCTTAACTGCGGCATGCGGATGGCATTTCTCGAAATCCTTTAGGCTTGCGCGCGTAAACTTCTCGACGCCAGCAGCAATCTCGCGATCTGCCTGGGATCGATGGCTCCAGTGAATAAGGCGTTTAAAGACCTGACGGGCGTCAGGCCGCTTTTGAGTCTGACATGCAATCGCATACAGTTGCACCAGCTCATCGGGGCCATGCAGGGCGATGTAGTCGGCCATCACGTTCTTCATGAACATGCTTTCACGCGACAAATCGGCCGGCGAAACATAGGGAACGACGATTCGTTCGACAATGTTCATGATCACATAATAGTGCTTGTCGACGAGCTCGATGAAAACCGGCCAGTCGCGATCATGTAAAAACCTGGCGAGATCGGACACGAACCTGGGCTTAGATTTTGTCTTGGTCGATTTGAGTTCTGTCCCCTGCAACCGATGCAGCGCCTTCAAACGGTCCACTTCGTCGCCAAGAGCGGCAAGGTCGTCGATGCCGATGCAAGCCAGCGTAAAGAGACGCTGGCCTCCAAAGCTTGGGTGAGCACCAACTTTGCACAGGTCTCCGGTATTGCCGCTTTCGTCCAGATAGAAGTTTTCAAGCATAGCGCGCTCCGACATTCTGCTCGTATGATTTAGACCACGCAGGTCACCGAACAGAAAAAGCCTGGCAGTGCGGCGAGTTCATAGGTCCGGGAAGCGAGGTTTCCCTCGGCCGTGCGGACAACCTCCCGAGCATGATCGCCTGATCGAAAACGCAGGCTGCGGGCAATGTTGGCGAGCCCGACGAAAAGCGGCCTGAATCCGAAGCCGTGTCCGTCCTCCGTGTAATATCGCGAGATCCCTTCTGACAGGACCAGTTCGATCGCGCGTCCGTGGTCGGTTAGGCCAGCATAGAGCGGGTTTGACTTCAAACTCGCAAGGACGCCGATACCATGATCGGCTACGACAAACTCGAATCTGTGGGGCTCAAGACTAAAGGCGAAATAACCGGTGTCGCTCTTTTGGCTGTGGTCGACGACATTGCTCCAAAGTTCATCAATAGCTGCGAGAAACTTGCCGCTATGGTCGTTTGAAAAACCCGCATTGATGCTCAGGCGCTTCAGTCGGTTGATCATGTCTGTCCAAACGAGCCGGTTGGAGACTATGGTCGAAACGGGGGCAAACCCGTAGGGGTTCGGCGCCTCGTCAAGCCAAGCCGTTTCTCGATCGGTGACGAAGCGCCGGAAATGCTGCTGCTCCAGCCATTCCGCCTCGGACGGTGTCAGGAGAAGCTGCGGGAAGATGTGGGTAAGCTCAAGAAATGCTCCTAAAGATTGAGCAGCACATGCCGGAAGGTCCGCCGTGTCGACAGCGCCGGTCTGTAACGCCAGAGAAATATCCTCGACGAGATCTAATGTGAGCGTTTCGATGAATCACCTTTAGACTGACGCCATATCTTGGCCATAAAAGCGTCCGCGAAGGAAGAGGTTCCGTTCGCTTAGGTTGTGTTGAAGCATATCATCGACCTCAGAGGGGATCTTTGTCTGAGACGAAACCCAGCCAAGCTTTGAATTACCGGAGCGGACTGCACGCTGGCGCTTGATCGTCTTCATGTAAGCCATCGTATCGATGTAGATCACCTTCCGGAAATCTCGCTGAAGATGCGCTATTACATCCGGGTCACCTCTGACAACGATGTCGAGCGGCCGGTCAGCGGTTTGAGCGATCTTGCACAAGCCATCGATATGGAACTGCCGGCGCGCCTTTTTGCCGGAACCTGTGATGAACTCGTAGGAGATAATACCAATCTCTCTCCGCGCACGCACGAAGTCCGCCCAACGCTCGAAGTCTTTCAATGTCCTGGAATTGACATGGAGTGCGCAGGCGATCCCATTTCCCTCGAATTCGCTCCAAACTATCGCAATGCGCTTCATCGCGTGCAGGTCATCGGTACGCGGCTTGTCAAGCACCAGGCTGAAGTTTGGAGCGGTAACAAGCTGGATGTCCAAATTACGAAGCTGCCGAAGGACCTCCATGCGGCGATCTTGCAAAGTCCACCAAGGTTCGATGCGTTCGTCGTGATCGACCCCGCTGAGTATGAGATCAGCCGACGGATCGATTTTGAACGCCTCGCAAAGAAGATCCCGTGTAGCGAACCGAACCTCGCCACGGGCGAAGTCCACCACGTCGTGGAATCTCAGGGTAAAAGCAGATCCGGATACCGGGCGATCGCGACCGGTCCAATGGTAAATCAGTGGCACGACATCGTGCACGATAGGCCGGTAGTTTCCGGTCATGTGTGGTATATTAGCAAGATCGAAACCAAGGATTTCACGGAGCTGATCGACATACTGGACTGGATTTTTCATGCAAACAGCGGTGCACTCGTTTGGCTTTCCACAACAGAAATCCAGGCAGTCCAGAATAGAGTCCCGCACCGACAGGCCGCCACACCACTCAAATTTGGTGCAGTTTCCGCATCCGAGGGCAAGCGAATGGGTAAATGGATCATCCGTGAGCGCGCGCACAAGCACTTCATTGCTGGGTGGATCTAGCAAAACGAGACCTCCGCTTTGCCCGAGAGCTTCATGATGCGTCGAACAATTCCGCCGGCCGTCCCGCCACTACTGGAAAGGTTGGTCAAAACATCGGGACTTGGATTGTCGTAGACGCCAACGACGTTGTTGCCGTGGCTTACAGTGATCGCGGTTTTGCTCAATTCGATAATCAGCCGGTCACCTTCTTTGACGGCCGCTCCCTTCTTGAGCGAGATCATAGCGCAGCGAGGCTGATCGGTAGGCTGTTGAGTAAACAGGTCTGGCGTCGCGAGCTCGACGCGCTTTCGGTCTATGTGCTTTCGTATCGTCGTTCGAGTTCGCGTTAGAAACTCAATTCCCATATGCGCGCTCCGTTAACAATGGACGGTAGTATTTCGATCTGCCTTTGGTGTATTCACGAATGATTCCGCGCGAGGCCAAGCTAGCCAAGCGGTTATTCCATGCCGTTGTACTTTTTGTTTTCTCAGCTTCGCCAAACTGTTCCATTAAAGAGTTGGCGTCGACCTCGTCGAACTTCAAGACGAGGTCGAATGTCAGCTGTTGCTTGGGATCAAGATTACCAATCAGCTCTACCTTCGATGCGCTACCGTCTGCCGCAAGCTCGCAGGTTACGATGACGTCATTCTTGGCATGGGCAATAACCGACAACTCATCCCAGACATCGGAATTCGCGTTGGCGACGACCGGATAATAGGACGAGCTCTTCGTCCGCAGATAGGTCTTGAGGGCAAAGACAGACTCGCGGAGATAACTCGCTGTGGCGACCTCGATACCGCCGAAGTCCAGGAAGAGCGGTTGCGGGACGACCATTTCGTCTGGGATTCCCTTGATCATCTCGGCGAAAGCGATCTTCCCATTGACGGCGCCGGCAAGGACAGGGCCATCGGAAATTTGCATCAAAGAGATTCTCATAGTCGTCACCTTTCTCACGTGCGTTACGTGAGATATAGGCGTCGACGTGCTTTTCGTCAAGCGTGAAAGTGCAAAGGTGCCCAATCCTCCCCGCAGCGCTAGGTGCGAGACAACGATGGTAGCGCAAGTGATGACGGCTTGTTCACCATCGAGCCCTCCATTCCCTCTAGAAGGTCTGAGGTGCCGATACGGGAGCTTTATGGCTTGCCGATAAGCACTAAACCAGCCAGTCAATCTGATTAAACCGTTGCCTGCACGCTTCCGCGTAGGTCGGTTCAATCATTTTTGCGAAATCAATAAGTCCCTTTATATGCGCTTTCATTCCCCACACAGAATCGAACTTTCGCTGAAGCGCGTGATTAAGAGGCCCATACTTCTCGAGAAAATAGAGATGCTGACGGATGCGGTCCTTATAACCCTTGGTCAGACGGGGCTCGGTACCATCGACCTGCAGGCCGAGCACGATCTTCTTTCCCGATGGGGGTACGACAATGCTTTTTCTCGCGTTCGGACGATAGCCGGCTTTTGACAAGATGGCATATGCTTCGAAGATAAGCTTCCTGCACGCGTCTCGGCCAAACTGAGGATCCAGTGAGGAAAAGGTCAAGTCGTCACTGTAGCGCGTGTATTTCAAACCGAACTTGGCCGCGACCTGGAAAAGAAGCTTATCGCAATCGCGCATCACGATGTTCGACAGGAGCGGGCTGCTTGGCGCACCTTGCGGCAAATATCCGAGCAAACGCTGATTATAGGCATAAATCTCTTGATTTACCCCTTTCGCCTTCCATTGCTCATAACGTTCGCGTGGGCTGTGTTGCGGCGTACGGATTGTGCAAATTCTTGCAAGTTCGAAAGCGACGAGCGGGGAATATCCTATGCTCCTGAAACATCGGTAGACCTGGATTTCAGAAACGGATTCGAAGAAGTCGGATATATCGAGTTTGATCAGCCATGCACTTCCGCAGTGGATCGACGCGCATTTTTTGATTGAGCTGCGCTTGGTGAAGGCATGACTAGCGCTGTGCGGTCTGATCTGGGCCAGGATGTGGGTGTTGATCCAACGTTGAACAGTCATTAGTGATCGGTTCGGCACATAAAGAAACCTGCGGCCGCCAGATCGCTTCTGTATTGAGAACTTATTGTATGGCATCGAGGGTTCGCTCGTAAATGTCGCTCGTCTCGAGACGAATTCCCGTAGGTCCGTGTAAGGCACGCCGCAGCGCGACGCCAAATGTTTGAGCGACAATATCGAAGGCAAGCTAGGGTCAGCATTGATGACCCTCTCTGATTGAGCGATTGCGGCTTCGATTGTAGCTTCCGGAAGGCCCATTTTCCGGGCGTCGACGCGATAAAGGTGAGACGACCACATTGCTGTTACTCCGATGCGTCGACGCGGGCGACGAAGCGCTCTGCTGCCCAAGGCGTACGATGGAGTCTTGCAGAGTGCTTCGTCTCCAGCCAAGCCTGAGCTTTCTCACGAGGCGCAGGAAATCCTTGCCCCAACCGCCGCCCGAAGACGGCGGTAAGCAACTGACGTTGCTTGCTAACACTAATCAGCATGTGGTCTGTCTCAGTTGTCGAGGATAGTAATAATCAGTTCCTCGCTCAACCGTTGCTTTTTCTAATACCCTGAATTTTCTTGCGGCATTCAGTTCAGCCAATCCCTCCGGCGTTATTCGCCGCTGCGGGCTGAGAAATTTCCATTTGATGCAGCGCTCAACGATCCTCTCGCAGTCCTTTGAGCTAAGGCCGGTTGCAAAACAGATTGCAGAACGCTTTCGATGTCCCTTGGCGATCATCGCCAAAACGAGCAGTATAGTCTTTCCGGTTTCGCCAGTTCGAGAGAGAGCGCCGGACTTGGCGAGTTTCCTCTGCCCCATATCCCTCAACAAGGCCGCGGTATCGCCGCGGACGATTTCTGGAGGGAAGACCGACGCCACGGCGGTGCTGACCGTCCTATGGGGGAAAAGCCCCCTCCAACCAGGGGATCCATCTTTAAAATCCCAAAGGATCGCCGGTGTGTTGTTGGGGCACCCATGCTCGAAAACGATCGAGCACATGCCCTGTTTGTAACCAAACCACATGCTCTTTCGCCCCTTGAGAGCCCGCCTTCCGTATTCCCTGCAGAGCTTCCTGATGGAGTCTCTCTTCTCCGGCTTTATAGGGAGAGAATCAAAAGATGTCGCGTCGCGGTGGACCAGGACTGTCGGCTTGCTCTTATGCCTCTGGACGGATTTCATACCGCTTTCGGTCGAAGAATAGGCAATCACATGAAATGCAATGTGCTTCGTCGACCACCATGACTTTATGGTCGATTCAAGCCAGAGGCTTGCGATGAAATCGCGGACCCTGTTTCCGGAACCTATAAGGTCGTCGACAAGGAAGATCGCCCTGCAGCGCCGGTCCCTCATTTCGGCGAGCGTGGGGTGGTTTAAAAACTTAATCGGATTACTCCTTGCAAGTTGGCGGATGATCTGGGCGACGATGGCCTCGCTGCCTAGGTCGGGTGTTGCGTCAACCGCACCGACGCTACGGCCATCGGGGCTTGGAATTGTGCAACTGAAAAATGGTATTGGCTGAGGCGTCATCCATTTTTCCGGTGCGCTCTTCGGAAGCTCCCGGACCGCATATAGAGCGATAGGCCCGTCAATCTCGGCGGCTGCTTCTTCCAGATTCTTCTCGAGGTTTCTCCTGAATTCGTTGTGCGAGATCAGCGTCAGGGAATTCGCAAGAAGAATAGCAATCTCTTGGTCGAGATCGTCAAACTGGCTTAACCATCGTTTGCCCTGTTCGGTGTAAATTAGCTTTCGCGCCAGAAAGGCGCCGTCTTCTTTCATACCGCCCAATCTCCGCGGCGTTGATGAAACCTGTCAGTCATGCCCTACCTTCAAAGAAGAAGTTCACATCCGGATGCTTTTCGGCAGCTAACAGAAGTACGGCAATCGCCTCCCTCACAAAGCGACGATCTCTAGATTTATCGTTGCCGAAATACTTGCCTCCATGGAAAAGATTGTTACGGACGCGACGAACCGCTCCGAATAGCTCCTGAACGCTTTGAGGCGGTTCCGCATTCTGTTCAAATCCGTAGAGGCCATTCTCGATGAAATCGGCCTTGGGCGGCGCGTTCAAGATTGTCGGACAGATATTATGCTCCCGCACGTAGCTAAGGAAAGTGCCGCCTATAGGCTCGCTGTTTGCAAACCTGTCCCAGGCAATATCAAGCTTACCTTTTTTCATCTCTGCATAGCCGGCCATCTTCAAAGCGAATTCGAATCTGGCAAAGATTCGGAACAACTTGTTCGCCTGACGAGGTAGGGCGTTTGCGGCAGTTAGGTCGACAGCCATTTCGACGCTTTCTATTTTCACGGTTGCTCGTTACGGTGGTGTTTTGAGGTCTCGCTTGAGCGCCCATTGCGCGTCTGTGGGGTATCACACCAATCGTTGAACTGGATCATGGGCGCGCCTTCTTGTTCCGAGTGGGCTTTTTCTTTTCCGCTGTTTCCGGACGTGAAACGTCCAGAACGACGACCGATATTTTTCCTTCCATTGCGGAAAGCAGGTCGGACCGCAGCATCGCCTCTAATTCTCCTGCGCTGGCAGGCGGTTTTTTGGCGTCGCGTCTTTTGGGTAAACGATGTTCAGCTCCGAACCAAAACACGAGATAGATACCATAGCCGAAGGCTCCTTCATCCGCGGCGTAACCAGCGAGCTGTTCTTCGGCGGCAGTCCATAGTTCGGCATTGTAATGGCGCTTTGCCTCGATCGGCAGGTTCTTTCCTGCATGAGAGAGAAGAAGCACGTCTGCCCGGGTGTTTTCACCGCGACGGGCCTCGGGCATAGAGGCTATTATGCCGTATCGTTCTAGCCGAACCTTGAATAGTTCGAGAAGCCGATCCCGGTCTTCGTTTTCAATTTGTGGCTTCACGGCCGCGCCATTGCGGTCCGTATTCCAATAGCGCTTCCATGGCATTTCACTGCCGGTCCGTAGCGTACTCTTGTACCTTTCAATCTCTTCTAGAACGACAGCGGCAAGGTCCGCCGGGCTCGCCGGCGGGCCGCCAGCGAGAGCCGCTTTCAGCTGAGCAACCGATGGTGAAATAAACAGGTTGTCGCGCATGAGACGCGCGTGTTCTGCCGCTGCATGTGTCAACAGCGATCGCCAGCTCCGATCAGACGATGCGATGAGGGATTTCAGTTTTTTGCCTGTGTCCGGATCACTTGATGCACTGAGACGGATGATCGCCGCTCGGATAATGTGGCTTGGGCCATCGGATCGCGCCCAATCTCGATCTTCCGATGGGTAGACTCCAGCCAGGGAGGAGACCCGAAGCAGGTCAAGCCGATCAGGCTGCAGGCAGATTTCATGCAATCGATTCACGAGATCGCCGTCTGGAGCAAGCAGCGCTGTGCGAATTTCTTCGTGCGTGTGGGACGCTTGGAAGGTTTCCGGGTCGAGTATAAGGACGACGGATTCCCACAGCCGCCTACTTTGATCATCCAACTCTCCGGCGAGAGCACTTTCGGTGAGATCTCCCATCTCGATCCTCGATAAGAGTGGCGCTGACACCGTCAGGGCTTGCCGCAATGCCGTGTGTGGCAAATTTGGGCGCTCCTGCAGGAACCGCTTCAACAAGCGAGAAACAAAGTCCCGCTCTTGCGACGAAGCCAAATCGTGGATCGCATCAAGATCCTGGTCCCCGGCATCAAGCGCCGAATTCCAATAGCGAAGGATCTGCTCTGTTCCTTTATCGGGATCGCGCGCAAGGTGCTGCACCCCCCAAGTGGCGAGCGATGGCTGATCGTCACGGCTGAAGTAGTTTTGCCGAAGAGCAACGAGTGCGATAACCGATGGGCATTCGCCGATCTCCTCCTCTCTTCCCGCGAGGAGCGCCTGGTGAATCCCGGCCGCAACAACATATTCCTGGACGTAGGATCCGTTGGTCGCTTCAGCTTTACCGAGGGCGCCGGCGTCGACCTTGATGTCGGTACGGATTGCGAACTGGACAAACCCTTCGGCGATGGCGGAGGTGATCCGGGCGTTGGTGAAGTGCTTGATCTTGGCAAGCGGATCTTCTTTTTTGGAGATTACGGCGTTCCGATAGAGTTCGGACGCCCATTTCAGCGCACCAAACTCGCTCTCTCTGCCGGCCGCGATCGCATTGAGATTCGGTTCAAGGGAAGCGATATTGTGGGTTCTGGCTGCGTCGGTTTTCGCGAGTTCGTTTGCCTTTCGCTCTTCCTCCTTTTCCTTCCAGCTTTTGTTCGGATCTTTGCGCAGATCCGCTATGAAGTCTGAAAAGTTCTCTTCCTTTTCGAGCGCCGAAACGATGCGGCCCTCCCATATGGGCCATTGGGATTCACTGCGAACCGCATAGGCTGCAACCTCGAACAGTCGTCGGCGGCGAGGGCCGACCTTAGTCTTGCTAGCGAGATCGAGGAGATTCTCTATGAGAATGTCGTCGGGAACCCTCCGGGCAATCGTGATGTAATGATTGGTCGCCATCCACGGCCCCTCCTCGGCGGGGCTGCTTTCCAGCAGGACGGTAAAAAGCTCAAGTTCGCGCTTTTCCTTATCGACATCGATCCAGGCGCCTATCGCCTTGGCAAGCTTCTCCTCGAGCCGATCCCACTCGTAGTCGCGCGTGTTCCTGATCCAGGACCATAGCCGTTCCGCACCGATTTCTCGGGTGTCGTTGATCGTATAGGCGAGAGCCACCTGCATGAAGTGCCGAACTTCCGGCTTAAGGCCGTGCTCTTCAGTCGACTTGCGGATGATTGGCTGATCGAAGAGATCGGGACGAGGGTCTTTCCTGAGCTTCGAAAGAAGCGAAAACAGATTGCCACTTTCCTCGCTCTCACCTACCTTGGCGGGCGGCAGGTCGTTGAGGTCCGAAAGCAGGTCAGAGATCTCCTGATGGGATAGCTCTCGCGTGGGGATGTCCGACAAGAGCTCGGCTCGCAAGGAAATCTGATCATAGGTTTTGGTTGTTTGACACAGTTCGGCGATCAGTGCGCGCCTTGCCGTATCAGTATCCGAGCTTCCTTTGACCCACGCCTCAGCGGCTCTCTGACGTTGCCAAAGCGGACGGGATGGAGAAAGTGCGATTTCATGCAGCTTGACCTGCATTCCTTTCAACGGCGGCCCGTCGGCAAGAGCCTGGAGGACCGTAAGCTGCAGATGGCTTGTGACCTCATTGTCGAGGACCGATAGGAAATCCGGCACGAGATCGTCACCAGCCAGGCCACCAAATACGGTAATTGCATCCCGCGAGGAGATGAAAAAGGGGTCGTCGCGATCAAGGTTGGCGAGGATTGCCCTGCGGCAATTCGTGGTAAAGGCGGCCGCGTCACCATAGGCAAGAGTCGTGGCCGCGTCCCGCTCGATCAGCCTCAAAGCACCCTTCTCGTCACCCCGTTGCGAGAGATGCGCCGCAAACCAGGCGTAGAGACCGCGCAGCTCGCTTGGTGCCTTCTGATCGTTGCTGGTGATGAGCGCAGTTGCCCGGCGCAAAGGAAGAAGGATGCCATTCAGCTGCCCGGTAACTCGCTGTGCGAGGAATCGGCCCGCCAGAAATTCTGCGATTGTTCTGTGCGACGGCTCAAAGCTTTGACCCTCTCCTCGGAAAATCGCCGTGTCCAGGGAGAAACCTGCCAACTCGGGCTCGATCGGAAGCGAGTGGACGATAACGAAATCTCTGGCATGAGATCCAACGGCCAGCGCATTCGAGCGCCAAAGTGCGCGGGCGCCGGCCGCAAGCAGGTAGAATGACAACTGTCCTGCTGCATCGATAATCTCATCGACTGGCGGCCGCCGATCGTTGACGCGTTGTGGATCATGCTCGTGAGCAAGTGCATAAATGGCACGTTCGAACAGCTCAAATCGGGTGCTCGGCCATACCCCGCCGGATACCACAACCGAATGGAGGAGGCGTAAGCTCAAGGGATTCTCAAGGAAAGCTCCAGCTCCGCGAGCGCGTGCCTCCGATAGGAACCGCTCCGGATATGCTTCGCCCAAGCTGGATAAAACGATCTCCGCCTCGCTATCGTCGAGCGGCAGAAGGTGCGCAACGGCGATTGGCTGGTTTTTTGCGGCTCGCCGCATAGCGAGCATGTCGGCAGCCTCACGCCAATCTTCCGCGCGGCAGGTCAAGCGCCAACGCTCGACTCCGCTTTGTGTGATTGCGTTGGCAAGTTGTAAAAGTTTGTCCTTGCCATTTTCTCCGGCACGATATTCGTCCAGCGCGTCGAGATACGCGGTGGAGCCGGCCGCAATCGGGATCCCGTTCATCGCTTCGCGGCAGGTCAGAAGCTCGCAACCCTCCTGACTCGCCTCATATTCGAGCGCCGTGGATTTTCCAATTCCTGGCTCGCCAAGCAAGACCACATAAGGCATGCCGCGTAAGGCGCTGAGGTGAAGTTCGACGGTCTCACCCTCAAGCACCACGGCAATGCGTCTGTCTAGCGGTGTTTTGATCATGTATCTACGGTAGTATTTGTTGCGCTGATCGATCAACCGAGAAGCCTCTTTTCTCAACAACATTTGGAGGACAGCTTTGAAGCGCGATATGGATTTGGTGCGGGATCTCCTATTGCAGATCGAGGAATTCGATCAAGGCCTCGGCGGCGATGTTGAAATCGAAGCGGGGGATCGAGCGCCGCAAGTAATCGCCGAGCATCTGCGATTGCTTCTGGAAGCCAGGCTAATAGACGGTGATGTAGTTCCGGACGATCAATATGCATTTGACCACATCGTGCCGACCCGGCTGACTTGGGCTGGACATGATTTCTTGGACACCGTGAGAGATCCAGAGATCTGGAAAAAGACGAAGGAGGGCGCACTGTCTGCAAAAGGCTTCACGCTCGATCTTCTGCAAGATCTCGCCAAGGGCTTCATCAAAAAACAAATTGAAGAGCGCACTGGCATCACACTCTAAAGCGCACCTCACCCCGTTTCCCACCAAAACATTATTGGCTGAAGATGCACGAACCAAACTTTCTCGACCCTCTAGGATCACGTCTGCCAGCGCTGGAACAGAATCTATTGAAGTTGCGCTCGGCTCAGATGGTTTTGGTGCTTTTCTATGCCGAGCAGCTCAAAGCAAAGGTGCTGTCGCTCATTCAGAGGACCGACAGATTTATGGCTCTGACAGGGCGGCCGGAACGCGTGCCGAAGGGAACAAAGAATCCAGTCGGAAAATGTCTGGATGCGCTCCAAGCTGACGGCGCACTGGCGGCTGAAGAGAAGGCCGAAATCAGGCGCCTTATCGACTACCGCAACAATGTCGGTCACGATATCCACGAGCTTGTCGCTGATATCACAACGGAACGTTCTGTCCGCCGATCTCTGGCATTCGTGCCTGATAGCTTCGCCCGCTATGACTATGAGGCGGTTGAGCGATTGCAGCATTTCCTGAAATTACTGGATGAGCGGCAGAGAACGCATCATTATATCGGAACTGTCAGTTTTGATGGGCTTCAATTCCGTAGTGCCGAACAGGTCTTCCTGAGGGAGATCAAGCTCCTCCGCCGGAAAATTGCGAAGCAATGGCGCGTGAGGCAGCATCAGATCGGTATCCTGAACCAGGAGATTCGGTCTGTTGTTATCGAAAATGAAGAGACAGATCCGCGTCATCCGGCAAATCAGTATGATGATGGTCGCCTGACAAAGCGAGGACAAGAAGTGTGTTATCGTCTGTTCGACAATGGTCTCTCGCCGACGGCCGTCGCACATCTGATGGGGCTGAGATTGATTTCCGCCCGCCTCCGGCAGCGGCGGTGGTTCGAAATCGGGGGCAAGAGGCGCCCGCCGGTGGACTTCTCAAAGCTGCCTGAGCGAAAATACTGTCGGCGCGATGACGATTGAATCTTTCGCAGAACTCGCCGGTTTGACGGCAACGTTCAACTTACAAACCGGTAAGTGGCATTTGCTGATACGATGATCACAGCGAATGCCGCCCGGAAACGCTAAATTGTTGAATTGTAACGAAACCCGAAAGGGTCGTTAGTTCAGATCCCTTCAAGAGTTTAAAGAACTATCTTCGCCCCTTGAACCGGTCGAATGCCGTCAAATGCTGGACAGGCGGGTCGGCATCCCAGCCGTAGATCTCGGTTCGCAGGAAGCGAAGCTCGTCTTCCAGGACCTCTTCGACGATCTCTATCCACCACGATTTCGGCCGGCCGTCGCTTCCGTCAGACCAGCGATAGCCTCGTTCCTTCAGCCGGTCCTTGAGATCGAAGGGTGAGTTCTCCGCGAAGATGCGCACGCGGGAACGCTGGCTTGCCTGGTAAAGCTCCGCAAAGGGTGTTTGATCATTATCCCCCTTAGAGAGCGCCAGCACCTCCAGCAGTGCGAAACAGTCGTCGACAGCGCGGTGTCCGATATGAAAATAACCACTCTGGTTGATGAGATAGCCGAGCTTGGTTCCCTCGTAGCCCCTGGCACTCCAATCGATCTCGGAATTGGAGCACGCCCAAGCCTTGCGGGCAAAGATCGAAGAAAAGGCCTCGCAAAAGGGCCGATCGAAGCCGGCATTGTGGGCAATGACGAGATCGGCCGGCTCGATGAGCGCACGCACCGCCGGCATGTCGATCATCTGGCCGAGGACCATGGCGTCCGTGATGCCGGTCAGCCGGGTGACATCGGCCGGGATCGGGATGCTCGGTTGCTGCAACCCGCCATAGATGCCGGTGACATCGCCGATCTCGCCGTCCTCATTGAAGCTGAAGGCGATCAGGCCGATTTCGATGATCTCGTCCTTTCTCGCATCAAGCCCGGTCGTCTCGGTATCAAGGATGACGCCCCGGAGCGGATAGCCAGGCCTTGGACTGGCGGCGATCGAGCGAGCTTCGAGCTTTCTCAGAATCTGGTAGCGGCCGGTTGCTTGCAGGATCCGCACCATCTCGGCTTCGTCGGGAGCGGAGCCGTCCTGCCGAGCACGCAGGCTTGGCGCTAACGTTCTGCGAACGGACTGCGGATTCTCCGAAAACATGTCCAGCTGAGAGGTCATGGCCCATCCGACGAAAATGATCAGCGCGAATCTAAGGTGTCTTTCAGCGGATGAGAAGCTTTCGATAGGTCCGGCGAGCTATACCCACGGAATATTGCGAATAAAGGGCTAGGAGAGAACTTCGCTCGAACTGCGTGATCGTCTACTGGCACGTACGGAGGTGGCGAAAGCTCTGCAGCCGGTTGGATGCTGGCCGCGATCCAGGAACGGGTGAGCGAGCGGAACCTCTACGGTTGGCGGAGACTGACGGAGATCGTGGATGCGGCCGTGCATGAACTCCTCTTATCCGAGCAGCTGTCTGTTCATTGAGCCGCTGAAACGCCGCCGTTATAGCAAGTCGGATGGGCTGACCAGCTCGCCTTCCTTGGTAACGATGGTCGATCCATAGGGCTCCTGAGACGCGACGATCAGCGCATCATCCGGCAATGGCCGTGCAAGATCCTTCGCTTCATCCCAAGGCGCTGTCATCCAGATATCGGTTTCTTCCCTGGTCAGCAGGAGCACTGGCATGGCTTTGTCGTGGATCGGTTTGACCAGATTGTTCGCATTGGTCGTCAGGAACCCATAGAGATCGTCGGTCGTGAACCCGTCCTTGACCTTGCGCACGGAGGTCCATTGCGGAACATGAATGCCGGCAAAAAACATCAGCGGCTTGCTTTCGTCTCGTGCAAACCAAGCATTCGGCACATTGCCGCCTGCCTCCTGGCTTGCCGGATCGGGCTCGGCGAAGCTGGTGACGGGGACAAGGCAGCGGTTCTCAATGCCGAACCAGCGCCGCCAGTGGGCAAGCTTCAGATTGCGGACATTGGTGACGCCGCGGTCGACCTGCTCGCGCAGCAGCTGGTCGAAGTCAAAGTCCTTGCCCTTGGCCCGCAGCTTCTCGGCCTTGGCCTGCGCCAGTTTCTCAAGGGCGAACCGCGGGGAGGGAAGACCCCAGCGGGCATGGACGAGCTGCTTTTTCCCGTCCGCGGTGTTGCGGAAGATCGGTCCCATCTGGTCCGGGTTCATCTGATAGGCCGGCATCAGGTTGATCAGGCTCTCGGCATCCTGAGCCCACTTGTTCACCCAGTCCTTGTCTTCCATGCGGTATAAGTTGCACACGCTCCATCTCCCTTGAAGCAGGCTGATATGGTAGCCGACGAAGCGCCGGAATGCCAATCGGCGGCGATCGGCGGAGTAGCTTCGAAACTTTTTCCAAAGCTTCGTCCGTGCCCCGCCGAAGTCATGTCCATGATTCCCAATGCGAATCTTAAAGTCCACTAAAATAGAGGGATAATATTCCTATTTCGGGTTGCTTGACTTGCAAACCGACATGGAACATTTAGTGAACATATACACTTGACCGACATGACGTCGATACCAACGCGACCTTGTAAAGGACGTGAATGATGACTGCTGCCCGTAACAGGGTGATATCCGATCTGAAGGACCGCATTGCGTTACTGCAAGGGAACGCGGGCAGGAGGAGCGGCTGTCTGGCCTTCGGTGTGGCTGAGATCGATGCGGTGCTGCCGGGTGGAGGCCTTGCCTATGGCGCCGTGCACGAATTCGCAGGCGGCAGGGTAGGGGTCGTCGATGGTGCCGCCGCGGCCCTCTTTGTCGCCGGCATTGCCGCGCGCACCAGGGGCAAGATCGTCTGGTGCCTGACAAGGCCGGATCTGTTCTTTCCGGCATTGGCGCAGGCCGGCCTGCACCCGGATCGTGTCATCTTCGTCGAGGCCGACCGCGAGGAGGACGTTCTCGCCTCCATGGAAGAGGCGCTGGCCTTCGGTGGCCTTGGCGCCGTCGTCGGCGAGGTCGTGCGGCTGCCGATGGTTTCCTCCCGCCGCCTGCAGCTGGCGGCGGAAAAGACCGGCACGATGGGCCTCGTGGTCCGGCGTTGGCGGAGGCAGGTGGAGGCCTCGGATTTCGGGCAGCCGACGGCGTCGACGACCAGGTGGCGGGTGAGCGTCCTGCCATCGGAGGACTTGCCGGTTCCAGGTGTCGGGCGGCCGCGATGGCTGCTCGAACTGATGAGAGTGAAGGCGGGTGAGTGCGCTGAGTTTATCGTGGGAGCGTGCGATGCCACGGGTCGTATCCATCTATCTGCCGGACCTGCCGATCGAGCGGATCAGGCGGATGGATCAGAAAGCAGAATTATCGCCTGACAGGCCGCTGCTGCTGATTGCCAGGAGCGGCTCCAAGCGTTTTGTATCCGCGGCCGATGCAAAGGCTAAGGCATGCGGTATTCGGGTTGGCATGCCGGCCGCCAAGGCGCAGGCCATGGTGCAGGATCTGCAGTTCGTCGATGCGGATCCAACTGCCGATGCGGAAGCACTCGAGCGGATCGCGCTCTGGGCCCTCACGCAATATTCCCCGATCGTCGCCGTCGACGGCACGGACGGTATCGTCATGGATACGGAAGGCGCCGATCACCTGCAGGGCGGCGAGGCTCCCATGCTGACCGGCATCGTCAACCGCTTCCGGGCGAGGGGGCTGACCGTCCATGCCGCGATCGCCGATACATGGGGTGCGGCCCATGCCTGTGCCCGCGCCACCCGTCGCGAGGTCGTCATCATTCCCGCTGGAGAGACCGCTCGCGCCGTCGAACGGCTGCCGATCTCGCTGCTGCGGCTATCGCCGGAAATCGTCACCAGTCTCCGCACGCTCGGTTTCAAGACCATCGGGGAACTATCGGCAACGCCGCGGGCGCCGCTGGCGTTGCGCTTCGGTCCCGAGATCGGCCGACGCCTCGACCAGATGTTCGGCCGGATAGCCGAACCGATCGATCCGATCCGGGCGCCGGACTGGATCGAGGTCGTCAGAGCCTTTGCCGAACCGATTGGTGCTGCCGAGACGATCGACAAATATGTCGGCCGTCTCCTCGTCCGGCTGGTCGCGGAACTGCAGCGCAAGGGGCTCGGTGTTCGCCGCACCGACCTCATCGTCGAAAAGGTTGATGGCAGCAGGCAGGCGATCCGTGCCGGCACCGCCAAACCGGCCCGCGATGTCGCCTGGCTGACAAAGCTGTTTCGCGATCGAACGGAAAAGATCGAGCCCGGCTTCGGCATCGAGAAGCTGACGCTCATTGCCGTCATGACTGAACCGCTTGCCGAGGAGCAGCGATCGTCTTTGGTCGACGAGAAAGATCAGGACATCACGCCACTGATCGATACCTTCGGCAATCGCGGACAGCGCGTCTATCGCATCGCGCCGGTCGCATCCGATGTCCCCGAGCGCAGCGTCCGGCGGATCTCGGCGGCAGCTGAAGACGTCACGGAAACCTGGGTGCATCACTGGCCGCGGCCGGTGCGGCTCATGGCGCGGCCGGAACCGATCGACGTCATCGCGCTGCTGCCGGATCATCCGCCCGTCTCCGTCACCTGGCGCGGCAAGCGCCGGCGGGTCAGACGCGCCGATGGGCCGGAGCGCATTTTCGGGGAATGGTGGACCAAAAATTCCGAATTCGATGCGGTCCGGGATTATTTCGTGATCGAGGACGAGACCGGCGAGCGGCTGTGGATCTTCCGCTCCGGTGATGGTGTCGATGCGGCCACGGGCTCACATCGCTGGTTTTGCCATGGGATCTTCGCATGAGCTACGCCGAGCTGCAGGTCACTAGTCATTTTTCCTTCCTGCGCGGCGCGTCGTCGGCCGACGAGCTGTTCCGGACGGCCAAGGCGCTGGGCATCAGCGCGCTCGGGATCGTCGACCGCAATTCGCTGGCCGGGATCGTCCGGGCGCTCGAAGCTTCGCGGGCAACGGGCCTGCGGCTTGTCGTCGGCTGTCGCCTCGATCTGGCCGATGGCATGTCGATCCTCGTCTATCCCACCGATCGCGTCGCCTATTCCCGCCTCACCAGGCTGCTGACCCTCGGCAAGAGCCGCGGCGGCAAGGCCAACTGCATCCTGCATCTCGAAGACGTCGCTCTTTATGCCGAGGGCCTAATCGGCATTCTGGTGCCGGATCTCGCCGACGAGACATGTGCCTTACAGCTTCGAAAAATGGCAGAAATCTTCGGCGATCGCGCCCATCTGTCGCTCTGCCTGCGCCGGCGGCCGAATGACCAGCTGCGGCTGCATGAGCTCTCCAATCTTGCAGCACGCTTCAAGGTTCGAACCGTCGTTACCAATGACGTCCTCTTCCATGAGCCGTCACGCCGGCAGCTGCAGGATATCGTTACCTGCATTCGCAACAACACCACCATCGACGATATCGGCTTCGAACGCGAGCGGCATGCCGATCGCTATCTCAAACCTCCGGAAGAAATGGCGCGTCTCTTTCCGCGCTATCCCGAAGCACTCGCCCGCACGCTCGAGATCGTCGAGCGCTGCAGGTTCTCGCTAGAGGAACTAACCTACCAATATCCGGAGGAGGCGATCGTACCCGGCAAGAATGCTCAGCAATCCCTGGAGCATTATGTCTGGGAGTGCATTCCGAACCGCTATCCCGAGGGCTTGCCGCCATCGGTGCTGAAGGTGATCCGGCACGAGCTCGATCTCATCCGCACCATGAACTACGCCCCCTATTTCCTGACAGTGTTTTCGATCGTCCGCCATGCTCGTTCGCAGGGTATCCTCTGCCAGGGGCGAGGATCGGCGGCCAACTCGGCCGTCTGCTATATCCTCGGCATTACCTCCATCGATCCCGAGACCAACAATCTGCTCTTCGAGCGTTTCGTCAGCCAGGAGCGCGACGAGCCACCCGACATCGATGTCGATTTCGAGCACGAGCGGCGCGAGGAGGTGATCCAGTGGATTTACAAGACCTATGGCCATCACAAGGCGGCTCTCTGCGCGACGGTGACGCGCTACCGCGCAAAAGGGGCGATCCGCGATGTCGGCAAGGCGCTCGGCCTGCCCGAGGACGTGATCAAGTCGCTGTCCTCGGGCATGTGGTCGTGGTCTGAGGAGCTGGTGACCGATCGTGGGCTTCGCGAGCTCAACCTCAATCCGGGGGATCGCCGGCTTGCGCTGACCTTGACGCTGGCGCAGCAGTTGATGGGCGCGCCGCGCCATCTCGGCCAGCATCCCGGCGGTTTCGTGCTCACCCACGACCGGCTCGACGATCTCGTGCCGATCGAGCCGGCATCCATGGCCGACCGGCAGGTGATCGAATGGGACAAGGACGATGTCGAGGCATTGAAGTTCATGAAGGTTGATGTGCTGGCGCTCGGCATGCTCACCTGCATGAGCAAGGCGTTCGCCTTGATCCACGACCACAAGCATCTGGATCTCGATCTCACTCAAATCCCTCAGGAAGATCCTGCGACCTATGCGATGATCCGCAAGGCCGACACGCTCGGCACCTTCCAGATCGAATCTCGCGCCCAGATGTCGATGCTGCCCAGGATGAAGCCGCGCACCTTCTATGATCTCGTCATCCAGGTCGCGATCGTCCGGCCCGGTCCGATCCAGGGCGACATGGTCCATCCCTATCTGCGCCGGCGCGAGGGCAAGGAAGCTGTGGAGTATCCGACCCCCGAGTTAGAGGCCGTTCTCGGCAAGACCCTTGGCGTGCCGCTCTTCCAGGAGAGCGCCATGAAGGTGGCGATGGTCTGCGCGGGCTTTACCGGCGGCGAGGCCGATCAGCTGCGCAAATCCATGGCGACCTTCAAGTTCACCGGCGGTGTCTCGAAGTTCAAGGAAAAGCTCGTCTCCGGCATGGTCCGGAACGGCTATACGCCGGAATTTGCCGAAAAGACCTTTTCGCAGCTCGAAGGCTTTGGCTCCTATGGCTTTCCGGAAAGCCATGCCGCCAGCTTCGCCCTGATCGCCTATGCCTCAGCTTATGTGAAATGCCATTATCCCGACGCCTTCTGCGCGGCCCTCCTGAACTCACAGCCCATGGGTTTTTATGCGCCGGCGCAGATCGTCGGCGATGCCCGCAAGCATAGTGTCGAGGTCCGGCCCGTCTGCGTCAATCGCTCGCGTTGGGACTGCACGCTGGAGCCGGTCGAAGGCAGCGACCGTCATGCCGTGCGCCTCGGCATGCGCATGGTCTATGGTCTCGCTCAAGTCGATGCAGCCCGCATCATCGCAGCGCGGGCCGACCAGCCATTCGAGAGCGTCGATGATCTCTGGCGTCGGTCGGGCGTGCCGGCGGCATCCCTGGTCGAACTTGCCGAGGCGGACGCGTTTCTGCCGTCCCTCAATCTGCAGCGCCGCGATGCGCTCTGGGCGATCAAAGCGCTGCGCGACGAGCCCTTGCCGCTGTTTGCCGCGGCCGCCGAGCGTGAGCAGAAAACGATCGCCGAGCAGCGGGAGCCGGAAGTCCAGCTCCGCCAGATGACCGAAGGACATAACGTCATCCAGGATTATAGCCATACCGGGCTTACCCTTCGCCAGCATCCGCTGGCCTTCCTGCGCCGGGATCTCACCGCCCGCAATATCGTCACCTGCCAGCAGGCGATGTCATCTCGGGACGGCCGCTGGTTGATGGCGGCGGGTTTCGTGCTCGTGCGCCAGAAACCGGGTTCGGCCAAGGGCGTGATGTTCCTGACCGTCGAGGATGAGACCGGACCGGCCAATGTCGTCGTCTGGCCGACGCTGTTCGAGCGGCGCCGGCGCATCGTGCTTGGATCCTCGATGATGGCGATCAATGGCCGCATCCAGCGGGAAGGGGAGGTCGTGCATCTCGTCGCCCAGCAGCTCTTCGATCTCACTAGCGATCTGTCCGGTCTTGCCGATCGCGATGAGGCGTTCAAGCTACCGACCGGTCGTGGGGATGAGTTCGCGCATGGCACGCCTGGCAGTCCGGATTCGCGGGAGCGGGCTGTCATGAAGGTGCGGGAGATTTATGAGCCGGATCGGCTTATCGAGAGGCTGAAGGTGAAGAGTAGGGATTTTCAGTGATCACGAGATGGCCTTTGAGCTAAGTCGCGATCCTCGCGAAAGGACCGGCTAGGCCGGCCCGTTCAACTTCTTACCAGGTCTGACGGCCATACCAATCGTCCACGTCGGATTTGGCGCGGTCCCTTGCAAGGCCGTAGCGCTCCTGGATCTTACCTTCGAGCTGATCTCGCTTGCCGGCGATTTGATCAAGGTCGTCGTCGGTAAGCTTACCCCACTGCTCCTTGACCTTGCCCTTAACCTGCTTCCAGTTGCCTTCGACGCGATTCCAATCCATGGCAATTCCTCCTTTTCGGATTACCAAGGATCAATGCCCGAAGATACGAATTGTTCAGTTCTAAGCGTCGGTCATCGCACCACGTCGTATCTTCCGGATTGATTTCGGATGTACCTGCGTCGTTCTTGGCTAACGGTCAGGCGACTTTTGCGGCAAGCATTTCGTTGATGCAATCTTCGTTCCGCGCTTCCAATTGCTGCATCGGAAAGGCTCTGATGAAGATACGGATCGTCTCGTCGAGATCGGTGCCGGATTGGGACCAGCCGGGACCGCAACTGACCTGCTCGCCGGCAAGATCCTCGACCTCGAACAGACCGCAGGTTTCGCCGGCCTCGTCATCGACGGCAAGCTGAAGCGTCCCGAAGCATCTGTGGTCGTCGTTCCAGTAAACCGCGATCTCGAGAAACCGTATGCCGGGCCGATTGCCGATCTCCGTCAGCAGTAAGCCATGAACCTCGTCCGTCGCGAGCGGCTTCGGCTCGTCCCAGCAAAGTTCCTCGTCCAAGGTCGGGTAGTCCATGACGTTTTCCAGCAGGTCGCGCATCCTGTCGAGATGGCGAAGCATGTCGGGCGACTTGCCACGGAAGCCGGGCCGATCGTCTCCGAACGTATCGAAGGCATGCCGGCCCAAATAGCCGACGAAATCATAAAGCGCCTGCGCTTCGTCTTGGCTTATGGTGAGAACGCCGTCTCTCGGTCGTGGATCTCTCGAATATTCAAACATTGCTTCCTCCTTCGCTTTCGAAACTTGGAACCCAGCCGCGGGTAAAGCCGACGCTCATTCCAGCCTCGCAGAGGGCCAGTTGTTTGCGGACGAACTGCAGCTCGGCGAGCAGAGCGCCGATCGTGGCGCGGGCGTCGCCATCGAATAGGTCGAGCGCCGATGCGACCTGATCGAATTGCGGTTCATCTGTTTGAGTGGCTGCGGCTATCATGAGGCAATACGTCTCCTGCACCCCTGAAATCACGGGGGTTCGAACTGCTGAGTTGTCGATATGGAACTGCGCGACCGGCGATCGCTTCTGTCAGTATGTTCTTATTATGTTCTCATTTTGGATTGAGTCAAGAGCCCATCCATTCCGTTGGGAGCTGGAGAGGAACGCCTGCGATTCCGGCTTACCAGCCGCAGTGGCTGAGTTGCCAGAGTGAGGAAAGACTCGACTCGCCAAGCTTTCTCTGTTGCACTGTTTTCCATGACGAAGTCCCCGCGTAAGTCATCCAAACCCCTTCTCACCGCCTCGGAAATGCCGCTGCGAAGCCGGGCGCGCAAAGCTCGTGATCCAGACCAACCGCAATTGCCGCTCGATCCAATGCCGGAGCGGATCCAGCCGGCGCTAGCGCTTCTGAAGTCGGAAGTTCCGAAAGGGCCGCAGTGGCTCTATGAGATAAAGTGGGATGGTTATCGGCTCGCGGTCCATGTTGAACCCAGCCATGTGCGCATTCTTACCCGTGGAGGGCACGATTGGACTGATCGCTTTCCGACGATCGCCAAGGAGGCGGCCGACTTCGGCACGACGATGATCCTCGATGGTGAGGCTGTCGTCCTGGATGACGAGGGCAAGTCGAGCTTCAGCGCCCTTCAGCGTGCCCTTGGGGGAAGGGGCGGGCATCGCCGGGCGGATGAGGCGATCTTCTATGCTTTCGATCTGCTCTATTTCGATGGACACGACCTTATGAAGCTGGATCTCGCCGAGCGCCGGCAGATCCTAGACGGGCTTCTCCCCGATCATGCCGGCGTCATAAAACTCTCCGAGGCGGTCGAAGCCGATGGTGAGGAACTTCTCGCTGCCGCATGTGCCTATGGTCTGGAGGGCATCATCGCCAAGAACCGTGAGCGGCCTTATCGCTCCGGTCGTACCGGTGACTGGATCAAGGTGAAATGCGTCCAGAGCGACAGCTTTTTCATCGTCGGCTATGAACCATCTGCTGTTGCACACGGCGGGATCCGCAATTTGTTTCTCGCTGCCTATAGAGGGGACGATCTCATCTACGTCGGCAATGTGGGGACGGGCTTTAATGAACGTGATGCCACGAGGCTTCGCAAAGATCTGGACAAACTCAAGACTGCGCGGGCGCCGATCGCGCTGAAACAGCGCGGCGTCGTCTGGGTTCAGCCAACACTGATCGCCGAGATCGAGTATCGTGCCTGGACCGATGACGGCAAACTGCGTCACGCTTCGTATAAAGGTCTCCGGGAGCGGCAGGACAATGCCGACGTCTATCGTCTACCGCGATGAAGCGCGGAGCGATCAACATGAGGTTCGCCAGCGCTGCATGGCGGTCTGTCCACCATACCAATGCGAAGAACTCTTCTCTCGACATGGCGCACTCGGGGGCGTTTGCGGGAGGGAATCCTACGCTAGGGCGTTGGCAGATGATATTCGCTGGTGAGAGATTTACGTGTTTCGATCTAAACGGAAAAACATGACCAGCAGATCAGGCGACGGCGGCGATGCCTTCGATCTCGATCAAAAAGTCTGCCCCATAGAGCTTTGAAACTTCAACCAAAGTGACAGCAGGCGCTGCTGGAGGCGTTACCGTGGTGAAGAACCGGTTGCGGCTCTCGCGATATGCGCCGAGATCACCTACGTCTCGGAGAAAGACTGTCATTTTCACAAGGTGGCTTGCATCGCAGCCGACAGCCTTGAGGGCCTCACTCAGGTTGTGAAAAACTTGATCGGCTTGGGCGGTGAAGTCGTCTTTGCCAACCAATGCGCCGTCTCGGTCGAGTGCAGTCTGACCTGCGATGAAGATTAGCCGGCTCGCCTTGACATCCACTACCTGCGAATAACCCGGTGGTGACCCCAGTTCCGGCGGGTTTAGACGTTGGATTGCACTTCCTTTATCAGTCATCAAACCCTCAAAATTTTTGGTCACTTGCGGGACGGGATAGAATCGTACGTTTATGCAAAAGCTAGAAATCTCTATCAGTTTATCGCAAACGGCGGTTTGTGATACAGGTGGAAATACCATTCAGGCGAGGGAGTTTCTGTTTCAAAATCCATGTCGCAATCAACGTTCCGCATACGGCTATCGCTATCGTAGGATTGCGCCCCCTCCCGCAAACGACCCCCGCTCTGCCATTCGAAAATTCCTCGAGTATTTGCTAGGCTGCGGCGTTTGCCTTTTTGCAGATGGCAGCACATCGCTCGAGCAACTCGTCAAACGTTTCGGCGTCATCGAAAAGAAGACCGTCGTCCACCATCCTGGCGTAGTCCTCCCTGAGGGCTTTCTGTCCTTCACCGGCCGGCGTTAGCAGCAGCTTGCCGTTTACCGCTGTCTCGTAGTCAATCGGCGATCGGTCGGCGGCTTTCTCCGCGAAAAACATCGACTTATGCTTCGCGACCGCGTTTGCGAGTTCGCAGTCGGAGATTGCGCTGTCTGCCAGGCCAATGTCGTCGAGGCGTACGATGTCATGCCAATGACGTGAAAAGCGATCGCCCCGCAGCCGCTCCTGCAGACAAAAGACATGGATCGCAGTTGCCTTTTCCCAGAAAGTCCGTTCGGCATGCATCACTTTCGGGCTAGCCGTCGGGAACTCGACCCCCTCAACGAGACCGGCCGCGTCAAAGGCGATATCTCGAAGGCTGGCTGGCTCTCCAGTTGAACGGGCTCCGAACTCCAACATGACGCTGGGCGCGACATAACTAGATCCTGAACTGATGGCCTGATAGTCGATGTAAAGCCTGTCGCCATCGATCCGAATCTCTGCGGGCAGCGATTGCTTCTCAAGTTCAACGCCGATGATCAGTGCAACCGTGTCGGTTACCCAGATCGGTAGTCGTCGTCGCACCTCGCTCGACCAGCGCTTTTCCTCGCTACGGGTTTTCGGGAGTGCTTCTTCGTTGTCCCCAACAAGATCAGGGGCAAGCGCGCGAATATCGTAGGTGAGGTGGGGCGCCTCGATCGGTCTGATGCAATGGCGAGAACCTCACGCCTGTCGTCGATCGATAATTCGAAGAACTGATCAGCCATGGACTGCTTTTCCGACACTTCGTGCGAGCCAAGTCGGAAACTGAGGTGCTGCAGCGACAAGCTCGTTGAACGCCTCGGGCGGCAGTTTCCGCTTGATGCTCGAAAGAGCCTCTTCTGCTTTCTCCGGCCCCAGCCAGGCAAGCGCGCGCACGGCGACGCCGGCCGGCCGGCCGGCGAGCGACAACTGCCAGCGAGGGACGTGCTTGAACTCAACCTTTTGGCTTCCGACACTCATTGTCCGGCTGCGGCCAGAGGTCAAATAGATGGAGCGAACCGGAACCTGCGTCGTGAGCCCAAGGGCGTTGGCCGCCGCCGCTCCATTCGAAACGATGACCTCGCCCCGCTGGTGTGCGACTGCCTCGACAGCCTGCTCGACAGTGGGCGGCCTGCTCCCGAACCGGCTTTTGATGGCCTTCATGTAGATACCACGCCCGGCCCTGACCAGTTCTCCCCGCTCATGCAGCCGCGACAGAGCCTGGTCTACCGCAGCCCGGTTTCCGAGATGCAGCAGGCTTTTTGCGGACAGAGCCGTACCCTCCGGCAATTGCTCGGCATAGCTAAGAATTTGAGATGTCAGTCGTTGCATTGGCTTTTCTCCTGTCAGAAATATATGCAAGTTTCTGACACTCTGCAAGTCAGCCAGTCAGTGCTGCCTAAGAGAACCTATGCAGCCGCTCACACCCGGTTCCCAGGCTGGACTGCGCGAGAGATCGGGAGCACGCCGGCGTGCTCACATCTGCAGGGAGCATCCGCTTCGAGGCGGAGGCGCTTCTCTTCCATCACATTGCCGCTCTTACGATAGGGCGAAGATCAGGCCAATGGGCAAGCGCGCCCGAGGGCGCTGTCGGCCGTCGAAAAAATAGGCTTTCACCGCTTCGCGCCGAACCTTCCGATTTTTTCCCCCGTCCGACCCATGACCGGATCTTCGCCCTACCGGGAGCGGGCTTCCGCCCCCTCCCTTCGTCCCGAGGACGTGTGAGCACGTCCTTCGGACCAAAGGAAGAAGGCTTCGCCACAGCGGGTTCTGAACAACCCGAAGCAACGCGAACTCAGGAGATCGAAGCCATGACGACGACTATCATCATTGAACTGAACAAGCTGGACGCCGACCCCAAGAACGTCCGCAAGACATACAGCTCTGCGAAACTGGCCGAGCTTGCCGCCAACATTGATGCAGAAGGGGTTCTGCAAAACCTTGTCGTGCGGGCCGGCGGCAAGCGCGGGCGTTATTTTGTGACGGCCGGCGAACGCCGCCGGCGGGCGCTGCTGATGCTGATGGAGCAGGGGAAGATCGCAAAGGACCACCCGGTCGAATGCAAGGTCCGCGATGGCTCGCAGGCGACCGAAATCAGCCTTTCGGAAAACATCTTTCGCGAGGACATGCACCCGGTCGACCAGTTCGAGGCGTTCTCGGTCATGGCGGCGGAGGGCAAGTCCATCGCCGATATTGCCGCCCATTTCAGCGTGAGCGAAATCATCGTGCGCCGCCGTCTGGCACTGGCCAAGGTATCCCCCAAGCTGCTTGAACTTCACCGTGAGGGAAAGATGACCTTTGAGCAGCTTTCCGCCTTCACAGTTTCCGACGACCATGAACGGCAGGAACAGGTCTGGGAAAACCTGCCTCAATGGGATCGGCAGGCGCACCGGATCAAGTCCAATCTGGTAACTGGCGAAGTTGCGAGCACCGACAGGCGCGTCCTGCTGATCGACGGGCTGGATGCCTATGAACAGGCGGGCGGAGCGGTGCGCCGCGATCTCTTCGATGAGCAGGGCGGCGGTTACGCCCTTGATGTCGCCTTGCTCGACAGGCTCGTCTCGGACCGTTTGGAAGAGGTTGCAGCGCCTTATCGCGAGCAGGGTTGGAAATGGGTGGAGACTGCCTTCGAACGTCCGGACTGGATTTTCGACAGACCACGCATCTACCCGGAAGACGTGGAGCTTTCTGCCGAGGATCAGGCCGAATATGACGCGCTTGTTGATGAACACGACGATCTCGTCGAACTGATCGACAACGATGCTGCAGACGAGAGCGCAGATCAGCGTATCGCTGACATCGACAAACGTCTGGACGAAATCTCCGCAAAGAAGGAGATTTATCGGTCCGACGACATGGCGCGCAGCGGCGTTGTGGTGTTCATCAACCGCTATGGCAAACCGGAAACCGCGCTTGGCATCGTCAGGGACGGCAATGAAGCTGAGGAAGCACAGGACGACGACAGCGATAACGCAACGGACGATGCCAATACTGGAGCCGTCGAAGCAGGCGAGAGCATTCCGACGTTCACGCCCTCCCAATCCTTGATCGAGGTTCTGACCGCGAAGAAGACCGCCGCCTTGCGTGTGGAACTGGCGAACAATCCCGATGTGGCCTTGGCCGCCGTGGTTCACGCCATGCTGCTGCGCATCAGCTACGGCGGCTACGCGTCCGAGCAGAGTGCACTGCAGGTGTCGCTCACTCATGAGCGCATGGGCAAATGGATCAAGCAGCCGGAAGATTGCGCGGCATGCGTGGCCTTCGAGAGCATGCAGGAGAACTACGGGCACAAAATTCCCGGCAATCCCGCCGATCTATTCGACTGGTGCCTTGGGCAGAGCCGCGAGGAGCTTCTGTCGCTGTTGGCTTACGCTGCCGCCCATGCCGTCAACGCGGTGCAGGTAAAATTCACCGACCGGCGGAACGGTATCGAGCAGGCAAACCAGCTTGGCCGTGCCCTCAAGGTCGATATGACGAACTGGTTCGAGACGACCGCCGACAGCTATTTCAACCACGTCAATCGTCGCGGGATCGAGCAGGCTGTTCTGGAAGCGAAGGGACCGGAAGCCGTCCTTGCGATCTCTTCGGCATCCAAGAAAGCCGAGGCTGTGCTTATCGCAGAACGGAAGATCAAGGGTTCGGGTTGGCTCCCGGCGCCGGTTCGGATTGCTGTCGATCCGAACGGCGAAGTCGAGGCCGATGCGCGATCCCTGCCCGTGGCAGCGGAATAGTCCCGCCCTTGCCAGCCAGCCGGTCGCGCTCCGCTAGCGCGGCCGGTTCCTCCCTTGCAATCGATAAATCCGATATTCGATCAAACTCCTGACCCGGCGCTTGCCACTGAAATCTGCTGCAAGCTCATCCGCGCCTACCTCGCCGGTGATGAAGCTGGAGCGATGTACAGGATACTTTGAACGCCGCCCTCAAGGCTTTCGACCTGCCGCCAAGCTTCATCAAGCATATCGCAGAGCGCGAACGTTAGCGCAGAGAGCGCCCGCCGCGGCGTCAAGCCTCGGCGGGCGCTGACGGACGCCTTCCGTCGCAATTTCGAAGGGCAGGGGGCCGAGGGCTTCGCCCTTCTCTCCCCCAAACAGCCTTCCGCCCACCTTCCTCCGCAACGCCATTGCTCCGTGCAGGCGGTTCCCCGCGAAGTCCGTTTTCCCCTTCCAACCCACCACTCTCGCGGCCCCGGAAGGCAGGAGCGGCGCCCTGCCTTTGCAGGACCAGCAAGCCGCTTCACGGATCAACTTAAGCTTTCAAGGCCATCCCATGAACAATTGCCGCCTCAATACCATCGTCAAACTTTTCGAGACCTGCCGTTACAAGCACGACCTCTATTCGGTCTTTTCCGACTGGTGTGAATGCGCGGCTATTTCGATGAGCAATGCCGTCGATCTCATGCATTTCGAGAGGCGCGAAGCGCGCTATCTCGAAATCCTCAGAAACTATGACCGCCAGACCATTGAGACCTTTGCGCACATCCTCGCGGAAGTCACGATGGCGATGGAGGGCGCGCCGCAGGATATCCTCGGGGAGACGTTCCATGCGCTCGAGCTACACAACAAGGCGCGCGGGCAGTTCTTCACACCCTACACCGTTTGCCGAATGATGGCACTCATGGTTGCTGGCGGCAAGGAGGAGGTCAGCAGGGCCATGGAAAGACGCGGCTTCCTGATCGCGCAGGAGCCCGCCGTTGGAAGCGGCGCTATGATCGTCGCGCTGGCAGAGGCCATACGGGACGCCGGCTTTAACTACCAGCGGCACCTTCATGTCACCGCCGTGGATATCGATCGCCGCGCGGTTCACATGGCGTATATCCAGTTTTCGCTTTTGCATATCCCTGCAACGGTTCTCGTCGGCGACAGCCTGGCAATGACGTTCCACGAGGAGTGGCATACATTGGCGCACGTCATGGGCGGCTGGAATGCGAAGCTCTGCAGAGTCGAGCGGGAAGGGAAGGGGGCTCCACCGATGTCAAACGCCGTAGCACCCAAATATGATCGTGCGCAATCCGCCGAGCCAAAAGCACCTTCCTTTGATGTCGAAAAGACCGGTCAGTTCAGGCTTTTCTAATCCGGACCATTGCGAGGCGGAGGCCATATCCGGCCCTCGCCATGTCAATGTCGATTCCGCCGCTTGCCTGGCCCGAGCCGCTATCGAAGCGACGCGGGACAGGGCGAGGGGTGCCCCTGGCGCCCCACCCCTCGGAACTC
>UBXG01000013.1 GCA_900469475.1 Hyphomicrobiales bacterium
AAATCCTGCCCCCGCAACCAAGTCCTTCCTTCCCTCCTATTTGCGAAATCTTGGACATACCCTATCGCTCGCGCGAAGACTTCATCTTCAAAGGCGATGCTAGATCCGCCCGCCTTAGGACCATAACCGCAAGGGTGAGCAACGCGAACGGTTCAAAGCCTGCCTACAAAACCAAATACAAAAAGGCCCGCCTCAAGCGGGCTTTTTGTGTTTGGTAACGCATCGAACATTTAACGCCTCGCCAGCGGCCCGAAAGCAGTCAAACACACCCCGCAAGGCACAAAACTCCAAAGCCTGCCCCAAAACAAAGCGCATCCTTCCCAAGAACAATATCGTGGGCGGGAAACCAATCGTACCTCGAGATCCCAGATCAACGTGCATCTTATCCTTCGGGCTCCAGGATACAGCATTGCTCCGGCACCGGCACGAGCACCGCGCTGCTTCCAGCCGTCATCGGCTCCGATAAGGGGCCATTGGCGACGATGGCGCCGGCCGCTGTGTCGCACTGATACTGATAGGCGCGGCCAAGATAAGTGCGTGTTCCCAGAACCGCAGGCAGGCCGTTGCCTTCGCGCCGAACCGAAAGACCATCCGCGCGGCAGCCAAGAATGCAGCTGTCTGGAATCGGACCGAAATCTTTCTGAGACAGCGTGATCCTTGCGCCGCCTGCAGCCTCGGCAATGACGACGGCGCTCTCTCGCTCAACAACACGCAACGGCAGCAGATTCTCAAAACCGACGAAGCGGGCGACGAAGCTATTGGCAGGCTTGCGGTAGAGGGTCTCGGGCGTATCGAGCTGCATGATGCGGCCGGCATTCATGATGGCGACGCGATCCGAGATCGAGAAGGCTTCCTCCTGATCATGCGTGACGTAGAGCGAGGTCGTGCCGTTGGCGCGCTGCAGCTGGCGGATTTCCACGCGCATATCGACCCGGAGCTTCGCATCGAGATTGGAAAGCGGCTCATCGAACATGAGGAGCGGCGGTTCGATGACGAGGGCGCGGGCGAGCGCGACGCGCTGCTTTTGGCCGCCGGAGAGGGCGCCGGGCAGGCGGTCGCCGAGGCCGGAAAGACCGACGCGCTCCAGCATGGCGCCGGCCTTCGCGAGGCGCTCCCTCGTCGGCATGCTGCGCTGCTTGAGGCCGAAGGCGACGTTCTCGAGCACCGTCAGATGCGGAAACAGCGCATAGTTCTGGAACACGAGGCCGATATCCCTTGCGTGCGCAGGCAGCGTCGTCAGGTCACGATCGCCAAGCTTGATGGTGCCGCTCGTCGGCTGCAGGAAGCCGGCGACCAACCGTAGCGTCGTCGTCTTGCCGCAGCCGCTGGAGCCGAGCAGCGAGACCAGTTCACCAGCCGCGACCGAAAGCGAAAGATCCTGCAAGACGGCTGTCTTGCCGTAATGCGCGCTGATGGAATTGATGGAGAGCGATACGGTCACGGGCTGCTACTTTGTCAGGAAGGTGAGCCCCAGGGTGGCTTCGACGATCGCCATCACGGCGACGGTCACGAGCATCAACAGCACGGAAACCGAGGCGATGGTCGGATCGAAGAACTGCTCCATATGGGCGAGGATCTGTATGGGAAGGGTGGAGATGCCTGGGCCGGTCAGGAAGACCGAAACGGAGACATCGTTGATGGAGGTGATAAAGGCGAGGATGAAGGCGGCGATGACGCCGGCGCGGATGTTCGGCAGCACCACGGTCAGGAAGGTCTTCAGCGGCGGACAGCCGAGGCTGATGGCAGCCTCCTCGATCGAGAAATCGAAACTCGCGAGACTGGCACTGACGACGCGCACCGAATAAGGCAGCACCAACAGCGCATGGCCGATCAGGAGGCTCGGAAAGATCGGCAGCCCGAGCCCGATCGTGATCGATTTCATCAGTGAAAAGCCGAAGACGATTTCCGGAACGAGGATCGGCAGCACGAAGAGCGTCGAAAGCCAGCGCGGCAACTCGACCCTGTAGCGGCTGATGGCATAGGCGGCGGGAATGCCGATCAGCAGCGACAGCGCCGTTCCGAGGAAGGCGAGCTCCAGGCTGGTGATCGCTGTCGTGCGGAAGGCCTCGATCCGGAAGATGTTCGAGAACCAGTGCAGTGTCAGGCCCTGCGGCGGGAAGGTGAGATAGGTCGTGTCGCTGAAGGCGGCGCCGATAATGATGACGAGTGGCGCCAGCAGGAAGAGGAAGACGAGGGCGGTGAAAGCGATGAGCGCGGGATGGGGCGTTCTTGTCATGATCACACCGCCATCGGGTTCAGCCGTCGCGCGAGACGGCTCATGATCGCGACAATGCCGATCGTGACGACAACCATGATGGCGGCGATCGTCGAGGCGCCGACCCAGTCGAAGGTGACCATGGCGCGCTGATAGAGGAAGGTGCCCATCATCATCTGCTTTTCGCCGCCGAGCAGCTGCGGCGTGGCATAGGAGGTGAAACTGCCGGTGAAAACCAGCACTGCGCCGACAATAAGGCCGGGCGTGGCAAGCGGCAGGATGACCTGTCGGAAGGTTGCGGCCGGCGTGGCGCCCAGCGATGTCGCCGCCTGGATAAGATCCTGCGGTATGCCCTCAAGCACGCCGACGAGGGTCAGGATCATCAAGGGCACGAAGAGATAGACCATCGCGACGATCACCGAGCCCTCGGTGTAAAGCATCGATAACGGCTCGCTGATGACGCCGATCGACAGGAGGATGGTGTTGAGAATGCCGTTCTTGCCGAGAATGATCAGCCAGGCGAAGGAGCGCACGACGACGCCGGTCAGCAGCGGAAAGACGGCGGCGATGATCATCACGCTCTTGGCGCGGCCCGGCATCTGCGCAATCACATAGGCGGCGATGAAGCCGATAAATAGCGAGATCGCCGTTGTGATCAGCGCCACTTCGATCGTCCTGAAAAGCACCGTGCGGCGAAAGCCGCTGGAAAAGAAGGCGACATAGGGGGAGAACACCCCCTTGGGTTCGCCGAAGGTCGCTGCGATCGTAATGACGACGGGAACGAGCAGGAACAGCGTTACGGCTACGATCGCCGGCGTCGCCAACCCCCATTTCATCAAATGCTTCATCAACTAAATTCCGTGAGAACGCCGCGGGAGTGTGCGGCATGCCCTGTTACATGCCGAAGATCTCGTTCCAGCGATCGACCCAGTCCGATTGCGCTTCGATCAGCTTCTGATAGTCGATCCGGCTGAGCTTGGCGATCATCTCGGCGCCGTAGGTCCAGAGCTTGGCCTTTTCCGGCGGCAGCACCACCTTGGTCGAGACCGGTGCATCGACACCCTGTTCGGCTTCGGCCTGTTGTACGTCCTTCGATAGAATGAAGTTGATGAACTGATGCGCAAGCTCGACGTTTTCCGAGCCCTTCGGAATATTGACCGTGTTGAGGACGGCGATGTCGCCTTCCTTCAAGTCGGCCCAGGCCATCGTAGGAACGGCTGATCGCAACGATGACAGAACAAAATCCTGCGTTATCGCCACCTTGGCCTCACCCGTCGAGATCAGGTTCACCAGCTCGGAGCCGGTATTGTAGTTCTTGACGACATTTGGCTTCAGCGCCTCGATGGCGTCGAAGGCCTTGTCAGCATCGGCATAGGAATCGACGCGGGCATGCTTGCCGGCTTGGAGCACCGTCAGCGGCCCGCCTGTCGTGGTGATGCCGGGCAACGAAATGGCGCCCTTCAGGTCGTCGCGCCAGAGATCATTCCAGGAGGTGATCGGCGGGTTCACCTTCGCCGCATCATAGACGATACCGATGCGGCCGATCGTGTAAGCCGGGCCGTAATCGCCCTGCGGCGCCTTGGCGATATCGTAGAGATCGGCAAGGTTCGGGATCTTGCTCCGGTCGACTTCCCGGAAGAGGCCCTGCTGGATGCCAAGCTGCGAATAGCTGTCTGTGAGATAGATGACGTCGACGCCCTTACCCCCGCGCAGCTTCAGCTTGTTCAAGCGATCGGCATTGTTGCCGGTCTCGAAGACCACGTCGCAGCCGCAGATCTTCTTGAAGGGCTCGATGATGTTGGCCTGCATCTTCTCGCCATTATAACCCCACCAGGAAACGGTCAGCGTCTTTGCCTGAGCGAAGGCCGGCATGGCGGTTGCCGCGGCAAGGAAAGCAAATCCCGCGACACGGGCAAGGGTGAGGCCGTTCATTCTCGAAATCCTTTTGGTCAATGAAATCGGGCATATGTTTCAAGCTTGCAGGATACTATTTTTCGAGCACCGGCTTTACAAGCCCAACAAATGGGCAGGGTGGTGGTTTTTGCCTTTGATAGGATGAATATGTTGCGTCACGCAGCGATGTCTGGCCATCGAATCTCGTTGAGATCCGCGAACTCTTCTCCCTGCTCGGGAGACGGAGTAGCGCAGCAATGCCTTCACTTCACATGCGATTATTCTGCCGGTGGGGCAGCCAGCTTTACACGCGGATCGGTCATCTCTACCTTCAATCGACCGAATATCCTGCAGGCATGCTTCTCATGACATCCCAGAACACAAATCTTCCCGACGATCTGCTCATCAATGCGGCGGACGAAGTCCTGATCCGTCAGGATCTGACGCTGACCGCGCTCGGCCGCCGTCCGGCGGACCGCCTGCTGCGCGTCGGCAGGCTTTTGGATGTGCATAGCCGCAGCTGGCTGGAGGATCAGGAAGTCGTCATCAAGGGCCGGCGGATCGCCTATGTCGGCCCGGTCGGCAGTTATCAGGGCGAGGTGAGCGAGCGCGTGCACGAGCCGCATCTCGCAGCCGTTCCCGGTTTCGGCGAGGCCCACAAGCATATCGAAAGCTCGCATCTGACCCCGGAATGGGAAGCGGCCTTGGTCATGCCGCATGGTGTCACCTGGACCTGCGAGGCAAGTCACGAGTTTTCCAACGTGAATGGCACCCGCAATCTGGAATTCTGGCTCGAGGCCCGCCGCCGCGGCTCGCCGATGAAGATATTCCCCCTGCCGGGATCGGCCGTTCCGCCGACCGCTTACGAATGGGGCGGCGGTCATTTCGGTTATGACGAGCAGAAGTCGTTTCTGAGTGAAAGCCTCATGGTCGCGGGTCTCGACGAGGTCATGGACTGGCCCTCGGTCAGCAACCCGGAGAATCCGGCTTACGATCGTCTCTGGGGAATGATCCGCGCGACGTTCGAGCAGCGCGGCGTGGTCGAAGGTCACGGCGCGGGCCTGCGTGATCTGCCGTCGATCAATGCCTTTGCCGGCGCTGGCCTCGCTTCCGATCACGAAGGCTGGTTCCTGGAGGAGATCTGGGAAAAGCTGACGCATGGCCTGTTCATCGAGCTCAGGCCGCATTCCCTGCCCGAGGTCATCAAGGGCCTGATCGAGAAAGGCCTGTCCGACTGGTCGCAGATCGCCTTCGTTACCGACGATCGCAGCGCCAGCGATACGCTGAAGATCGGTGCTACGGATTACAATGTCCGCCTGGCAATCGAAAACGGGCTGGCGCCGGAAATCGCCATTCAATGCGTGACGATCAATCCCGCCCGCCACATGCGCCTGACTCCTTGGGTCGGCTCCATCGCGCCCGGCCGCTTTGCCGATATCGTGCTGCTGGACGATATGAAGACGCTATCGATCGCCAAGGTCTGGGCCGATGGCAAGCCGGCATCCGAAGGCAGGATCTTCATCGGCGTTCGCCCCGAGATCGACTGGCCGGAATGGGCGACGCAGACGGTTCGCATCGATCGTATCGTCACGGCAGAAGATTTTCGCATTGCCGCTCCGTCAGATGAGGCCACGGCCAAGGCTGCCCTGCTGCGACCGTTCCACTGGGCCGATGATTTCATCACCATGGATCTGCCGGTCCGCGATGGTGCCGTTGAGCGTGACCATGATCGCAACGTCACGAAATTCGCGATCGTCGACCGCTTTTCCGGCGAGGCCAAGGTCGCGCGCATGTTCTGGCTGGGAACAGGCCCGCGCACGCCGGATACTGCGCTCGGCGCCACGCTCGGCCATGACAAGCACAATATCTGGGTGGTCGGTTCCTCCGATGAAGCCATGGCCATGGTCGCCAACGCGCTGAAGGAGCAGCAGGGCGGCTGGGTGCTGGTCTCGGGCGGCAAGGTCGTCGCCCGCGTTCGCTATGAAGTCGGCGGTCTGATGACCGCACGCTCGGCCGAGGAGCTGGATGCGGAGATGCAGGCGCTGTATAAGGCCGGGGCCGAGATCGACTGGATGTATGAGCCGACGTTCTCGCCGCGCTGGTGGCCGGGCTTTCCCGAACGGCTTTCCTTTGCGACGCTCACCTGCGCGCCCTGGCGCTGGGTGCTGGTCGCTCCCTCCGGAAGGGCGCCGGAAGGTTTCGTCAATGTCGCGACCGGCGAAACTCACCCGATCGTCTGGTAAGGATATCCGCCAGACCATTCGGAATATCCGCCTTGCGGTATAGAAGGTTGATGAGGGCGGCCCTGTAATCCGCGCTTGACGGTGGAAGCCAGCTTCTTAATTATCCGTCCGGTTACTTATGTCGAGCGGCAAGCTGTGGAGGCTGGGCGTGTTCACGGGCACGTTAAGCGGCGGTAGCCGGCAACAGGGCGGAGGAGGCTCTGGTGATTACACTTGATAGTCATGCGCCGCGAATAACATCGGCATTTTCCACTTTGGGATGTGCGGAATTGGAACTGGTCGAAGCCCTCGAACTGGCGGCAAACCACGGCATCGATGCGATAGAAATCCGAGCCCTTGGGAGCACCATCGATCTCGTCGCCTATTTCACGGACAGATTCGGCTCTCCCGCAAGCTTGGCCAAGGTGCTGGAAGGCTCTGCCGTAGGCGTCTGCGCCTTCAATACTTCGTTGCGTCTGATCGGAGCGACGGCCCAGGCGAAGGAGGAGTTCCTGCGCTATCTTCCTTGGGCGGAGGCCGCCGGCGTTCGTTCGCTCAGGGTTTTCGATGGTGGTGAAACCGCCGATGAGGGCGAGCTGGCTGAGGCGCTGGCCACGCTGCAATGGTGGCGTGAGATCGCCGTGCGCGAAGGCTTTCTTGCCGATATGGTCATCGAAACCCATGATTTCCTAGCACTGCCGGACGCCATCCCGCGCTTCCTTGAAATAGCCCCAGATTGCGCGCTGATATGGGATACACATCACACTTGGCGCAAGGGCGGGCAGGATCCCGTCGAAACCTGGAGGCAGGTTCGTCGCAATACGCACCATCTCCATGTCAAGGACAGCGTTTCCCGGCCGGGGCCCAGGCTGCCCTACAGTTATGTACAGCCCGGCACCGGCGAGTTCCCGATGGCGGCGCTGCGTTCGGTGCTCGACGCCGATGGCTATAGCGGTATCGTGAGCCTGGAATGGGAAAGATTGTGGCACAAGGATTTGTCACATTTAGGTTTGGCTCTACAGTCTGCGAAGCGAAGTGGCTGGTGGTCCCGCCCCAAATGGTGAATAATTGTTGAAGAGCATTAATATTTTAATTTAGTTGAAAGGAAGAGTGCCGCGCGGAGATTGACTTTTGCAGTGATCGTTAATTAGTCTATTAGCAATTATTAAATAACTATCTCGTACGCATATCCTCGCCGGTTGACTACGGTCTTCGGCGCAATATTTCCAGCTCGATGGAGGGAAGCCTCAATGATTGAGGTTGAAGGTGTCTGGAAGATGGAAGAGGCAGATTATAGCTATCTGAAGTCCTATGTTTGGACGCGATATGCGCCGCGCGCGGCTGCTGCTTCCGGCTTCCCGATGCTTTGCCGCTTCGCCCCGAAAGGGAGGCCCGATGAACGGTAATGCAAGCCGCGAGGAAGAGGGGCACGGAGCCCTGATCTTGAAGGCGATTGCCGAAGGCGGGCTGGGTTTTGCCGCGCAGTGGATTCATGATGCCGCAAATCCCGGCAAGGTGTTCTATGCCGAAAGCTTGGCACGCGTAACGGACTCGGACGGAACCGTGCATACGGCCGGCACCTTCGTTTCGCTCCTTGAACGCCAGGATCGCTGGTTCGATCTCGATCTGCGTATTCTGGATATGGTGCTGTCCGACCTGGCTGCGGATGAGACGCTGGTTCTCGGTTTCAATCTCTCCGCCACCAGCCTGTCGGATTCGGATCGGTTTGCCGATGTGTTCGGCCGAATCAGCCACCGATCGGAACTTGCCTCGCGGCTCGTCATTGAGGTCACCGAAAGCTATCCGGTCGTCGGCGTATCCATCGAACGCATGAAGATGATTCGTGCTCTCGGTTGTCGTATCGCGATCGATGATTTCGGGTCTGGGTTTGCCACGCCGGCATCGCTGCTGCAGGTGCCTGCGGATATCGTCAAGATCGATGCAGCCTTTGTCTGGGATAACAGGCCTAGCCGCGACGGAAGCAATAGCCTCTCCCACATCGTCGGTTTTGCATCCTGTTTCGCTCCTTTTGTCGTCGTCGAGGGGATTGAAACCGGCGCTCAACTCAATGCCGCGCAGGAGGCGGGCGCAACGCATGTCCAGGGTTTCCTGCTTTCGAGGCCGGTTTCCCTGGCGCGGCTTCGACGTCATAAGCGCAAAGCTGTCTTGCGGGGGGTGGCATGAACAATTGCGCACCGGAGCCTGTCATTCTCGCTCTGCAGGTGATGCCATGATGCAGCGACTGGCTTTCACATCGGCCTATCACATATCGGCGGCGCGTGCGGCGAGCGAACTCAAGACGAAGACATTGCTGCGCGCCCTGGTCAGCCGGCTTCGCATCGTCTTCTCCGGAAGCGGCGGTGAGCTGTCAGCCACTTTCGTCGGCGGAGCAGGCCCACATGTCCTCATTTGCGATCAGGCCGCCGAGGCCGTGGCCCGCGTCACCATCGATGCGGAGACGGGTCTCTATGTCTTGTGTGAACTCGGCGGTCATGCCGATGATGTCGTCATCGTGACCGCAAGTGAAAATCGATTGCTCGAGGAGATTGCTCTCCATCTTGGCGATGGCCAATCACTGCACGAACCTGTGGATGCCGCCGTCAAAACACTGGTGGGCCAGACGATGGAGGATGTCGAGCGCAAGCTCATTCTCCAGACTTTGCAGCATTGCGGCGGAGATCCCACTCACACGGCGTTCATGCTTGGCATGCCGCTCGTCACCCTTTGTAACAAGCTGGCGGTCTACTTCGCGGATCCTGCCGGCGAACTGCCGCAGTCTGCTGCGGATACGAGATAGGAGGCGAAAGCTACTGGCTGTAATTGCGTACGCATTTGATGCGGACGCATTGAGCCCCGGTTATCGAACCGGGACAGCGCCCCGAAACAGGGCGCAAATCGAAACGGTGCGATGTCCGTCCGCGGGTATGGCACATGATGCAATTCGAGCGGGGCGGCGCACGAGGAACCAATGAGATCCGGGAAAAGATCATGGATTCTTTCGAGACAAAAACCCCCGCTCTGCCGAAGCCTTCCTTGTTCGATGGCTGCGTGAAGATCGTTTCGGCCTATGTCAGCCATAATGCCGTTCCCATCCACAGCCTTCCCAGGCTGATCAAGGACATTCATGAGGTGTTGCTAACATTGGATGGGTCGGCTTCCATCGTCGAGCGCGCCAATCTGGTGCCGGCTGTGGATTTGAAGAAATCGGTGACGAACGACTACATCGTCTGCCTCGAAGACGGCAAACGCTTCAAGACGCTGAAGCGTCATTTGCGCGTGCATTATGGCATGACGCCCGAGGAATACAGGCAGAAATGGGGGCTTGCTCCCAACTACCCGATGGTGGCGCAGAATTATGCCAATCGTCGTTCGGAGCTTGCCAAGATTTCCGGCCTCGGTGCGAACGGCAACAAGAGGGAAACCGTCGACTGAGCAATTTCGGAACAGGCGTTTCGCACACGCTTGACCGGCGCTGCTTGTGTGCTCCGTGAGAATTCGTCCGCGCAATGCTGCAAACAAAATGGCGCCCTCGTCAGGGCGCCACCGTCTTCAGGAATAATCTCTGCTGTCGATCAGAAGACCTGGCGCAGCACGATGAACAGCACGAAGGCCAGTGTGATCGAAGCCGGCAGCGTCAGGATCCAGGCCATCAGCATGTTGCGCACCGTCGACCATTGCAGGCCGGAACCGTTTGCCGCCATGGTGCCGGCGACGCCGGAGGACAGGACGTGCGTCGTCGATACCGGCAGGCCGAGATGGTCGGCGGCGCCGATGGTCAGCATGGCGACGACTTCGGCGGCAGCACCCTGGCCATAGGTCAGATGCGTCTTGCCGATCTTTTCGCCGACGGTCACGACGATGCGTTTCCAGCCGACCATGGTGCCGAGGCCGAGCGCCAGCGCCACGGCAACCTTCACCCAGAGCGGGATGAACTTGGTCGCGTGATCGACGGCGGCGTGATAGTTGGTCACGGCCTTCAGGTCCTCGGCGCTCATCGGCAGCAGCTTCTGCTTGTCGATCAATTTCAGCGATTCACCGATCAGATAGATATCGTTACGAACGTTGCCGACGAGCCCGTTCGGCAGCTTCTCGACGCTTGGATAGGCCGCGATCTCAGCACTCGTGGCATGAATATATGCTTGAAGAGCCGGTGTCGTCGCGTCCGTCCAGGTCTTGGTCTTTACGGCGCTGCTGACGGTGGCCTTCGGATCGGCCGGTGCGGCAACGCCCGGCTTCACATATTTGCCGAGTACCGTCTCGACTTGCGTCGAGGCAGTTTTGTAAGCTTCGAGATAGTTCACGTCGGGCGTCTTATTCAACGCGAAGGCGGTCGGTACGAGGCCGATGAGGATGAGCATGATCAGACCCATGCCCTTCTGGCCGTCATTCGAGCCGTGGGCGAAGCTCACGCCGGTGCAGGTGAAAATCAGCAGGCCGCGGATCCAGAGCGGAGGCGGTGCATTGCCCTTCGGCGCTTCGTAGAGCTCCTTGTTGCGGATCAGCACCTTGGCGACCAGCAGCAATAGGGCGGCCATGGCAAAGCCGATGATCGGCGACAAGAGCAGCGACATGCCGACGCTGCTTGCCTGCGACCAGTCGACACCGCTGGTGGCGGAGCCGGCGGGTGCCAGGAACTGGTTGGCGAGGCCGACGCCGATGATCGAGCCGACAAGTGTATGTGAGCTCGAGGCCGGCAGGCCGAGATACCAGGTGCCAAGATTCCAGATGATGGCGGCAGTCAACAGGGCGAAGACCATCGCGAGACCGGAGCCGGAGCCGACCTGCAGGATGAGCTCGACCGGCAGCAGCGCCAGGATGCCGAAGGCGACGGCGCCCGATGAGGTCAGAACGCCGAGGAAGTTGAAGAAGCCCGACCAGATGACGGCGAACTCCGCCGGCAGCGAGCGCGTGTAGATGACGGTGGCAACGGCGTTGGCAGTATCGTGGAAGCCGTTGACGAATTCGAAGCCGAGCGCGATCAGCAGCGCCAGCCCGAGCAATATCCACGGAACTGCGGCGGCCTCCGCAAGATCGCTGCCGAGAGCGTAGGCGACATAGACGAGACCGGCCAGGACGACGATGCCGAAGAGCGGCAGAAACCATTTTGCCGAGCTGCCTGCGCCATGAATTGGATGGTTGGCATTGCCACCCTCCGATGTGTTTGAAGCGAGGTCGACCATCCCAAACTCCTTTATGGCAATTGATATCGTCGGTGTAAGCCTCCTTCATGAAACTCTCGTGACGCGGGAACAGGCTGCGGCGAACTGCAAATGCGGGCAGTGCCTAGCCCGTTCAACTGCCGGCAGGTTCTCGGGCTGATCTTGATTTGCCTCCAAAAGGCCATTTTCGGTTCAGCCGGCGTTCATATCTTCGGGGGTTAAATCCCCCATGTAAGGGACTTGGATAGAGGGCCATTAATATGAGATCGTCCGTGATTGCCATTGCTGCCTTGTTCGGCAGCCTGGTTGTATCTTCGGCAGAGGCAATGCCTATCCCGGCCGTTGGGCCAACGGCCTCAGTGCCGATTGTGAAAGTTGACTATGCCTGCGGTCGTGGCTGGCACCTGACGCGCTGGGGCGAATGCCGCCCCAATCGCTGGGGTCCGCCGCCCCGGCGCTGGGGTTACTACAGGCCGCCACCGCCGCCGCCATGGGGCTGGCACGGCCATCGCCATCATCGCGATGGCTGGGGCGATGGCCGCTGGCGCGATCGTCCGCACTACTGGTAAGATCAGAAGCACCGCCGCATCTTGCGGCGGTGTTTTGTTGAGGGCAGTTCCGATAAAAATGCGCAGCGGTTTTGCGTCCGGAATCGCGTAAAAACAAAAAGATAGAACGGTTTTTAAGGCTGAGCTTGCAGTCGTAACGCGCGCGCTCCGAGCCAGAGTCCCGCAAGAACGAGTAGGCTGGCCGACAAGATCACAGCAAGGCTTTTCATATGAAGCGCGATATCGGCAAGCTCCGGCCGGATGAGATCGGCCGTATTGAAGCTCTCGCCGCTGAATTTGCACAGGACGAGCGAGAGATTGTTGCGCACGAGTGTCGCGTCGATATCGGAGACGAGATCGTCGACCGATGCCCTCTCCACTTTCATGACGCGCATTTGCAGCAGCACCGCCTTCGCCGCGGCGAGGTAGGCGTGGGAGCATTCGTTGAACGGGCTTTCCTCGTCGCTGACGCTGCCCGGCATCAGGCCCCATAGGCAATAAGCGCGTTGGATCTGCGCAAAGTTCAAGAGACGGCGGAAGGTTTCGTCGGTATCCGATACGCTCTCGGCAAGCGAGATGATCCGCCCGTAATAGGGAGCGATCACTGCCATCTCGCCATGGGTAAGACTGGGAATCGGGATGCCAGCCTGGCTGCCGGAGGAACCGCCATGCGCCGCAGCCGAAACCGGCCAGCCCGACAGCATGAGAAAGACTGCAAGCAGGATGGCACCTGGATGTCGCTGTGCCCCGCGCATGTTGCCACGCGCGGGATGCGATCTACTTATCACGCTAGGCCCGGCGCAAGCTGGCATTGCGGTAGCGTGTCTGCGGCAGTTGGCGTTCCGCCCAAGCTCCGAAGGCAAGGCCGAGCGTCGTCCAGAGGATGGCGTGCATGCCGAGCGAGGTGATGCGAAAACGCCAGAGTACGACGGCCGAGAATTGCTCGGGCACTTCGTTGATCGAGGGAAGCAGATATTGGATCAGCGCGATGAAGACGATGTAGCCGATGCCGGCAATGATCGCACCGTTCCAGGAACCATATCGCGCCGCCAGCCTGCGTCCGAAGCCCACCGCGACGATCATGCCGACGATGGAGGCAACGATCATGATGAAGAACAGCTCTGTTCTCGCACCGATCGTCTCGGAATTGCCGACGGCCGGCGGGTTTGCCGGATACTTGATGTCGGGCACGAGCGAGATCGTCACGAAAGCGGCGAGCGCGAGCAGCGCCGCCGTGCCGCGCGCACCCAAGGGGCTGATGCGGCCGTAGACGAACGAGAAGACCAGCGCGAACAATCCGCCTATTGCGGTCGAAAAGATCACGCTGCCGGTGAAAAGGCCGATGCCCGCCTGCGTGGCGCGGCTGACGATTTCCGGTTCCGGCGCTTCGCCGGCTGCCTGCGCGGCCTTTTCTTCAAAACCGATGGCCCAGTCGACCAGCGGTTCGCCGAAGATGTGGGCGAATGCAAAAACGAAAATACCGGCAAGGGCCCCGACGATCATGCCGCGGAGCAAAAGACGTCCAACCATGTGCTTGACCCCTTAGTGGCAGGGGAAGCCGAGAAGGTGACGGGCGTCATGCACGAACTCGTGCACATACATGCCCGAGATGAGCGAGGTCGCGCCTTCTTCTGCGCCGATGAAATAGATCGCGAGCAGCATCAGAAGGCCGGCGAAAATGGCCCAGGGCAGGATTTGGCCGAGCGGGATCGGCTGCGGAACTGCGGATGGGGCGAAAGTGGTGTCGGACATTGTATTTCCCTCGTTAAGAAAAGCGCGTTCCATTTGCGGAAGGGTTTTTGCGGGAAGGGTCTGGCTCTCGAGGGCGAAGTTTCCGTCATCGATTACAGTGGCGCGACCGCGCCGGGATTCCACCGGCTTCCACACCCGCAAGTCCAAGTTTATAGCTATCTGCCAATATGATTGTCAATCAAGCGCCACAGCGATGCGAAATCGCGACAAGAGCGCGGCAGGGGATGGAAACAGAGGAATCTTATGAAAACGCGTTTGAGCTGGATTTGTCATGGGGCGACGCGAGCCCATCGGAACGGCTGCTTTCCGGATGACGAGCCCTTGGAGGCGAAGGCGGTTCAGCAGGCTCAATCCTTGTCCTTCGGGCTCGGGGCAATCGACCGGGTTTGGGCGAGCCCGGCTTTGCGTGCCCGCCAGACCGCCGCCGTCCTCGGCCTCGATGCTATCCCGGACGTCGCCCTGCGCGAATGCGATTATGGCGATTGGCGCGGGCAATCTCTTGCCGAATTGCATGAAAGGGATGCGGATTCCCTGGCGCTCTGGATGACGGATACGTCGGTTGCGCCGCATGGGGGCGAAACCCTGTCGGCGGTCATGAAGCGTGTGGGCGAATGGATGGGGAATCACATCGATGATACCGGCCACATCGTTGTCATCACCCATGCGAGCGTTATTCGTGCTGCTGTTCTGCAGGCCCTGCAGTCGCCGCCCGCAGCATTCTGGGCTGTTGATGTCGAGCCGTTCGGGATTGTCGAGATGACGAGCGACGGCCGACGCTGGCAGCTTCGTTTCCCGAAAATGACGATCTAAGGCCAATTCCAGCAAAAATGCGACGCTTCAGTCCTCAGTGAGCCGCTTTTGCCCGCTGCCTCTCGAAATAGACGAGATAGACGGCCAGCCCCAATGTCATGGCAGCCAGTCCATACCAGGTGATGGCATAGACGAGATGGCTGTTGTGGAAGGTAATCTGCGTTAGCCCGCCCACGGGCAATCCGCCGGGATTTTTCGCATCGTCAGCATCGATGAAGTAGGGCGCTACATTCTGCAGCCCCCGAGCCTCGGCGATGGCTGTCACGTCGCGTGAATACCAGCGCTCCTCCGCCGGCACGTTCGAACGCAGCAGCGTGCCTTTTGGCTCGCTGATACGCAGCAGGCCGGTCACCGTAGTCTCCCCGGAAAGCTCGCCTTCGGCGCGCGTCGTCGGATTGCGCTTCTCTGTGGGAACGAAGCCGCGGTTGACGATGATGATCGTGCCGTCTGCAAGCTTCAGCGGCGTCAGCACCCAATAGCCCGCACCGAGCACAGTCGAGGCATAGACTTGCGCTTGCCTGTCGTTGAGGAAACTGCCGCTTGCCTGGACATGCTTGTATTCGGAGTTTTCGGCCGTGATATCCGCCCATTGCGCCGGGCCGGGTGCCTGAACCGCCGGCGCATGCACGCGCGCATCGACCCTGGCGATCAGATCCAGCTTCCAGTGCAGCCGCTTCACCTGCCAGGTGCCGAGGCCGATGAGAAGGGCGGTCAGGAGCAGAAGCAGCGACACCCAGATGATAAGGTTAAGCGTCGAGCGCGGCTTGCCCTGAGATGTGCTCGAGGAAATATCGGTCATGGCGCAGGTCTCCGGGGACGCGCTGACGCATGATTTCGGGCGGTTCAATACTCTTCGCTGAAGCTCATGCGCGGTCGGGAAGATTTGGCTGCGGCTTCCGGCATTTCAAGCATGCACTGCGCAGCATCCGGCGGATTTCACGCCGGAAGAGGGCGGGCCTTCGTTCGAAGGCCCGCCGCTCGAATTTACGGCATGTTGCGCATCATCTCGGGCGACATGGGCATCATGTTCGCGTTGAGGTGATGCATGACCCAGAGCGAGCCGGACAGCGCGATGATGACGATCACGATGGTGAAGATCAGCGCCATCATGTTCCAGCCGCCTTCCGAGCGGGTGTTCATGTGCAGGAAGTAGATCATGTGCACGACGATCTGGATCGCGCCGAGGATCATGACGATCGCTCCGGTGACGGCCGGATCGGAGATGACCTTGCCCATGACCAGCCAGAAGGGAATGGCGGTCAGGATGACGGAGAGGATGAACCCCGTCATGTAGCTCTTGAAGGTGCCGTGTGATGCCTCGTGGCCGCCATGATGATCGTGGCCGTGGGCGTCGGCGGAATGATGCGAATGGTTTGCGTTCGAGCTCATCCGAGAACTCCCATGAGGTAGACGAGGGAAAACACGCCGATCCAGACGACGTCGAGGAAGTGCCAGAACATCGAAAGGCACATCAGGCGGCGCTTGTTTTCCGGAATCAGGCCATAGCGGCCAACCTGCACCATCAGCGTGATCAGCCAGACGATACCGGTGGTGACGTGCAGACCGTGTGTGCCGACCAGCGTGAAGAAGGCCGATAGGAAGGCGCTGCGCTGCGGCCCGGCACCGTCGAGGATCAGGTGATAGAACTCGTAAAGTTCGAAGAAGATGAAGAGGGCGCCGAAGATGCCGGTGATAGTCAGCCACATCAGCGTGCCCGACTTGTTGTCCTTCTCCATCGCCAGCATGGCGAAGCCATAGGTGATGGACGAGAAGAGCAGCATCGCCGTGTTGAGGGCGACGAGCGGCAGCTCGAAGAGGTCGGCCGGCGACGGGCCGGCCGCATAGCTGTGGCCGAGTACGGCGAAGGTAGCGAAGAGGACTGCGAAGATCAGGCAGTCGCTCATGATGTAGATCCAGAAGCCCAGCATGGTGCTGCCTTCCGGATGATGCTCCTCCTTCAGATAGAAGGCGGGTGTTTCGCCGTCCATGGGAGCTTGTGCAGAGTGGGTCGTCATAGTCTTACACCTGTCCTGCGAGCTGCTTCGTACGCTCGTTCTCGGTCTTGACGACCTCGTCGGCGGGAATGTGGTAGTCGCGCTTGTAGTTGAAGGTATGGCCGATCGTGATGACGATCATCGCGACGAAGGTGATGGCGGCGAGCCACCACATGTACCAGATCATCCCGAATGCAAAGCCGATGGAGAGCACGCCGAGGATGATGCCGGTGCCGGTGTTCTTCGGCATGTGGATCGGAATGAAGCCTTCGGTCGGCCTGACGTAGCCACGGTTCTTCATGTCCCACCACGCATCGTGATCGTAGACGATCGGCGTGAAGGCGAAGTTGTAGGCCGGTGGCGGCGACGAGGTGGACCATTCCAGCGTGCGGCCGCCCCAGGGGTCGCCGGTATGGTCGCGAAGCTCTTCGCGCTTCATGAAGCTGACGGCGAGCTGGATGAGGAAGCAGGCGATGCCGATGGCGATGAGGCCGGCGCCAAAGGCGGCGATGATGAACCAGATCTGCAGCGACGGATCGTCGAACTGGCTGACGCGGCGGGTGACGCCCATCAGGCCGAGGATATAGAGCGGCATGAAGGCGAACCAGAAGCCGATTTGCCAGAACCAGAAGCTCATCTTGCCCCAGAAGGGATCGAGCTTGAAGCCGAAGGCCTTCGGGAACCAGTAGTTGACGCCCGCGAACATGCCGAACAGAACGCCGCCGATGATCACGTTATGGAAGTGGGCGATCAGGAATAGCGAGTTGTGCAGCACGAAGTCGGCCGGCGGAACCGCGAGCATGACGCCGGTCATGCCGCCGATGGTGAAGGTCACCATGAAACCGACGGTCCACAGCATCGGCGGCTCGTAGCGAATGCGGCCGTGATACATCGTGAACAGCCAGTTGAACAGCTTCGCACCCGTCGGAATCGAGATGATCATCGTCGTGATGCCGAAGAAGGAGTTAACGCTGGCGCCCGAGCCCATCGTGAAGAAGTGGTGCAGCCAGACGAGGTAGGAGAGGATCATGATCACGCAGGTGGCGTAAACCATCGAGGCGTAGCCGAAGAGGCGCTTGCCGCAGAAGGTGGCGACGACTTCCGAGAAGACGCCGAAGGCCGGCAGGATCAGGATGTAGACTTCCGGGTGGCCCCAGATCCAGATGAGGTTGACATACATCATCGGATTGCCGCCGAGGTCGTTCGTGAAGAAGTTCGTACCGGCATAGCGGTCGAGGGTCAGCAGAGCGAGCGTAGCGGTCAGGATCGGGAAGGATGCAACGATCAGGATATTGGTGCAGAGCGACGTCCAGGTGAAGACGGGCATCTTCATGAAGGTCATGCCCGGCGCGCGCATCTTGACGATGGTTGCGATCAGGTTGATGCCCGAAAGCGTCGTTCCGATACCCGCGACCTGCAGGCCCCAGATGTAATAATCGACGCCGACGTCTGGACTATAGGCAATGCCGGAAAGCGGCGGGTAGGCCAGCCAGCCGGTCTTGGCGAATTCGCCGATGAAGAGCGAGATCATGATCACGATCGCGCCTGCCGTCGTCATCCAGAACGAGAAGTTGTTCAGGAACGGGAAGGACACGTCGCGGGCGCCGATCTGCAGCGGCACGACGAGGTTCATCAGGCCGGTGACGAAGGGCATCGCCACGAAGAAGATCATGATGACGCCGTGGGCGGTGAAGATCTGGTCGTAGTGATGCGGCGGCAGATAGCCCTCGGATCCGTTGAAGGCGATCGCCTGCTGCAGACGCATCAGCAGCGCGTCGGAGAAACCGCGCAGCAGCATGATCAGCGCCAGCACGACATACATGATGCCGATCTTCTTGTGGTCGATGCTGGTGAACCATTCCTTCCAGAGATAGCCCCAGAGGCGGAAATAGGTCAGCAGGCCGAGGAGCGCGATACCACCGATGGCGACGCCGAGGAAGGTCACGACGAGGATCGGCTCGTGATACGGAATGGAGTCGAGCGTCAGCCGACCGAAGATGAATTTGTAGAGGTCCGGGTTGGAAAACATGGATTGCCTCTGTCCCTTATGAATGTCTTGTTATTGAGCGCACCGGATCAATGACCCTGATGCTGCGCCGAACCGGTCGACGAATCGGAAGAAGAGCCGTTGCCCATATCCATGCCCGGCATGGAGTTGTCGCCATGCTGCATGGTGTGGCCGGCGCCGCCGTCTGCCTTGACCGGTGTGACCTCGGCCGAGGCGCCATCGCGATTGTCATAGATCAGGCGCTCGCGGTTTTCGTGGCTTTCCTTGCCGCCGCCGCCCTTGGCGTCGATATGCATCATCTCGCTCATGCACATCTTGCTCGGATCGGCGCACATGTTGAGGATGGCGTTGTAGAGCCCGTCGTCGACGGCGTTGAAGTAGCGTACCGGCTCGCGTTCGCTGGGCTTGGCAAGCGCCAGATATTCCTGGCGGCCGAGCGCCGTGCCCTGGCTCTTCGCCTTCTGGATCCACTGGTCGAAATCGGCCAGGTTGAGGCCATGGAACTTGAAGCGCATGTGCGAGAAGCCGGCGCCGCTATAGTTGGCGGACATGCCCTGGAATTCGCCGGGATGGTTGATGACGGCGTGGAGCTTCGTCTCCATGCCCGGCATGGCGTAGATCTGTCCAGCCAGTGCCGGAATAAAGAAGGAGTTCATCACGGCCGAGGCCGTGATCTTGAAATTGATCGGGCGGTCGACGGGAGCTGCCATCTCGTTGACGGTGGCGATGCCGTATTCCGGATAGAAGAAGAGCCATTTCCAATCGAGCGCCACCACTTCGACCGTCAGCGGCTTCACGTCGGCGCTGAGCGGCTTGTCGGCGGCGATGCGGTCGAGCGGGCGGTAGGGGTCGAGCTGATGCGTGCTGATCCAGGTCACCGCGCCGAGCGCGATGATGATAGCAAGCGGAGCGGACCAGATGACCAGTTCCAGACGCGTCGAATGATGCCACTCCGGCTCGTAGGTCGCTTCCTTGTTCGACTGGCGGTATCTCCAGGCGAAATACAGGGTCAGGAAGATCACCGGAATGATGATGATCAGCATCAGCACGACCGAAATGATGATGAGGTCTCGCTGCTGCATGGCGATATCGCCGGAGGGATCCATCACCACCAGATTGCAGCCCGACAGCAGCAAAAACAGTGGGATGACAGACAAACGGCTGAAAATCTTCGATAGTCTTAGCACGTCTTAAAGCTCTTTTTGTTTCGACCCTACCGCGACTAAAGGACGGCGGTCATGAACGATATGAGGTGTTTCGTCGCACCGCAGCAAGATAGAGTGCATTGCGGTATGGAATGCTGTCCCACCTATCGGGAAAACCCTCAGAAATCCAGAAGGTTTTCTATTGAGCAATTCGCTTTTGCCGGCGCTAATATACCCGGATCGGAACAAATGGCTATCACCGGCGGTTGTTCTTCGTCCGGAACGCGGCGCCAAAGGCAGATAATGGCTCGACTGATTGCTAATTTGCGAATTATTTCATGCTGGATACTTGATATGTTCGCACGTTTGATCGACATTTTCATTACGCGCGAGTTCGTGGAGGAATTCGTGCTCGGAGAGGGAGGCTCCCGCGCATGGTCAGCGTAACGCATGAAACACTGAACCCCACATCTTCAACTCTGGAGAGCGATGCCCGCAGCATGCATGCGGGCGGCTCGGTCGCCCCCGGCAACATCGCCATCGGCGTGATTATTGGTCGCACGTCGGAATTCTTCGATTTCTTCGTTTATGCCATTGCATCCGTACTGGTCTTCCCGAAGCTGATCTTCCCCTTCGCCGACCCGCTGCATGGCACGCTGCTTTCGTTCCTAGTGTTCTCGCTCGCCTTCATCGCGCGTCCGATCGGCTCGTTCATATTCATGGCGATCGATCGCACCTATGGCCGTGGCGTCAAGCTGACGATCGCCCTGTTTCTGCTCGGCGGATCCACGGCATCCATGAGCTTCCTGCCCGGCTATTCCGAAGTCGGCGTCTACGCGATAATCCTGCTCGCCATCTTCCGCATTGGGCAGGGCCTTGCGCTCGGCGGCGCCTGGGATGGTCTTGCTTCGCTCCTCGCGCTCAATGCCCCGACGAACCATCGCGGCTGGTATGCGATGATCCCGCAGCTTGGCGCCCCGATTGGCTTCATGCTGGCAAGCGCCCTGTTTGCCTATTTCGTCACGAGCCTCACGACGGCGGACTTCCTGGATTGGGGTTGGCGCTATCCCTTCTTCTGCGCCTTCGCCGTCAACGTCGTCGCGCTCTTCGCCCGCCTGCGTCTGGTGGCGACAGAGGAATTCGGCACGCTCTTGGAGCGTCATGAGCTGGAGCCGGTAAAGATGACGGAGCTGCTGCGCGTGCATGGCCGCGACGTCCTGATCGGCGCCTTCGTGCCGCTGGCAAGCTTTGCGACCTTCCATCTGGTCACGGTTTTCCCGCTGGGCTGGGTGACGCTCTACAGCGAGCAGAGTTCGGGTTCGTTCCTGCTGGTGGAATTCCTCGGTGCGATCTGCGGCATTCTCGCCATCATATGTTCCGGTATGCTCGCCGATCGGATCGGCCGCCGCAATCAGCTCGCTATCGGCGCCGTGCTCATCGCGTGCTTCGCCTTCGTGGCACCCTGGCTGCTCGATGGCGGCGCGACCGGCCGCCACATTTATGTGGTTCTCGGCTTCACGCTGCTCGGCCTCTCCTTCGGTCAGGCGGCAGGCGCCAGCGCTTCCCGATTCAGCCAGAACTACCGCTACAGCGGCTCGGCCCTGGTGTCGGATCTGTCCTGGCTGATCGGCGCCGGTTTTGCGCCATTCGTGGCGCTTGCGCTCTCCAGCCAGTTCGGCCTCGTCTATACCAGCCTCTATCTGCTGTCGGGCGTCGTCTGCACGCTGGTCGCAATCTTCTTCAGTAAGACGCTGGAGACGCGAGACAACTGAGACCGATCTTCGAATTCAGCGAAAGGCCGCGGCATGCAGATGCCGCGGCCTTTTTATTAGTGCCCAATGCTTGAGCCGGAAGGGGCCACCTCGCCTGCATGTTCCTGACACGAGTCTGGCGGCGAGACGGGCTGGTCTCCTATGCTGATCGTGCCTGGCTCGACCTCGCTGCGGGGATCGCGACGAAATCTTGACTCCCATTATCAAACTTTTGTGATAAGCAGGCGCCACCGTAAACTTGAAAAAAACGGTCAGGAAAAATATAGGCTACCGCATCGCTGCCCGATGACGGTGGCTTTCAAGCGAGAGGACTTAATGACTTTTTCCTTTTCTCATCTCACCGCCGCGCTGACGCTTGCCGCAGGTTTTGCCGTCGCTCCGATGATGGCGCATGCCGCCGAATCCGATGGCATCGTCGTCTACAATGCCCAGCATGAGACGCTGACGCAGGCGTGGGCGGATGGCTTCACCAAGGAAACCGGCATCAAGGTCACGATCCGCAACGGCAGCGATATGCAGTTTGCCAACCAGATCGTCCAGGAAGGCGCTGCCTCTCCGGCAGACGTTTATCTGACGGAAAATTCGCCGGGCATGGCACTGGTCGATGCCAACAAGCTCTTCGCTCCGGTCGATGCGGCGACGCTCGCCCAGGTGCCCGAAACCTTCAAGGCAGCCGACGGCAATTGGGTTGGCGTTGCCGCCCGGTCCACCGTTTTCGCCTATGACAAGACCAAGCTGAAAGAAACCGATCTGCCGAAATCGCTCCTCGATCTTGCCGAGCCCAAGTGGAAGGGCCGTTGGGGCGCTTCGCCGGCCGGCGCCGATTTCCAGGCGATCGTCAGTGCGCTGCTTGAGCTGAAGGGCGAGGACGCAACCCGCGCCTGGCTGAAGGCGATGAAGGAAAATGCGAGCTTCTACAAGGGCAACAGCGTCGCGATGAAGGCCGTCAATGCCGGCGAGACCGAAGGCGCCGTCATCTATCACTATTACTGGTTCGGCGATCAGGCCAAGACCGGCGAAAACAGCAAGAATGTCTCGCTGCACTATTTCAAGAGCCAGGATCCGGGTGCCTTTGTCAGCATTTCCGGCGGCGGCGTTCTGGCGTCCAGCCAGCACCAGAAGGAAGCACAGGCTTTCCTGAAGTGGATCACCGGCAAGGGCGGCCAGGCCGTTCTGCGCGATGGTAACTCGTTTGAATATGCCGTCGGCAATGGCGAGGCTTCCAATCCGAAGCTCGTGCCGCTCTCCGACCTCCAGGCTCCGAAAGTCGAACCTTCGAAGCTGAACAGTAAGAAGGTTACCGACCTGATGACGGAAGCAGGTCTCATCTAACGCAAAAGCCCGCGCGCGCACGTTTCGCGGGCTTTCGCGTGGGCTCGGCTCTTGCATCCCGTCCGCCTGCCCTGCTAGGGCATACGAATGGCCGCAGGGCCGATCGATCGGGCAATCGCCGACAGCGGCGGTTGCCTTCCCATTTCAGGGCGTGAAAGGCAGCTTAGATTTGCTGCAGAAGAACACATATGCCGGCGAGGCGGCCGCCATGCGAATGCCCCAGTTGACGGCTGCTCCGCGCAGCCGCGTTCGGCATGCATCCGTCGTCGCCCTTGCTTCGATCGTCGCGCTTCTGAGCCTGGTGCCGCTCGGCTTCATCGTCTGGATCACGATCGACACGGGCTGGGCGGAAGTCAGCGCCTTGATCTTTCGTAGCCGCGTCGGCGATCTCCTCGTCAATACCGTCCTGCTCGAAGTCTGCACTATTCCGCTTTCCATCCTGCTGGCAGTGACGCTCGCCTGGCTGACGGAGCGCACCGATATCCCCTGCGCACGGCTCTGGTCGTGGCTGGCCGCCGCACCGCTTGCCGTTCCCGCATTCGTGCACAGCTACGCCTGGGTCAGCCTCGTGCCGAGCATGCGCGGGCTGTGGAGCGGCGTGCTGGTGTCGGTGCTTGCCTATTTTCCTTTTCTCTACCTGCCGGTCGCAGCCGCTCTGCGCCGGCTCGATCCGGCGATTGAGGATGCCGCCGCCTCGCTCGGCCTCGACCCCTGGCGCGTCTTCTTCCGGGCGATCCTGCCGCAGCTTCGCCTCGCCATCTGCGGCGGCTCGCTGCTGATCGGCCTGCATCTCCTGGCGGAATACGGTCTCTACGTGATGATCCGCTTCGACACCTTCTCGACCGCCATCGTCGACCAGTTCCAATCGGCCTATAACAGTCCGGCGGCAAACATGCTCGGCGGCGTGCTCGTCTTCTGCTGCCTGCTGCTGCTCGGCATCGAGGTGCTGGCGCGTGGCAACGAACGCTATGCCCGCATCGGCTCGGGTGCCGCCCGGCCGGCCGATCGGCGCCGTCTCGGCTGGTTCGTCGTTCCCGCGGTCGCGCTGCCCATCGTCACCGCCGCATTGACGCTCGGTGTTCCTTTCGTCACCCTGGCGCGCTGGCTTTATCTCGGCGGCGCAGGCGTCTGGCGGATCGACACGGTCGGCTCGGCCTTGCTGCAGACCATTCTTCTCGCGATCGCCGGTGGCCTCCTCGCCACCATTGCAGCGACCCCGATGGCATGGCTGTCGGTACGCGCGCCCGGCCGGCTGCAGCGCATTCTCGAAGCCTGCCACTATTATGTCGGCTCGCTGCCGGGCGTCGTCGTCGCCCTGGCCCTGGTGTCGATCACCGTCCGGCTGGTCCTGCCGCTCTATCAGACGTTTGCCACCCTTCTGCTCGCCTATGTGCTGCTGTTTCTGCCGCGCGCCATGGTCGGTCTGCGTGCCAGCATCGCCCAGGCACCCGTCGAACTCGAGCGCGCCGCCATGGCGCTCGGCCGCACGCCGGCGCAGGCGGTGCGGCAGATCACCATGCGGCTTGCCGCTCCCGGCTTTGCGGCCAGCGTCGCGCTCGTCGCTCTCGGCATCACCAACGAACTGACGGCGACGCTGATGCTTTCTCCCAACGGCACGGAAACGCTGGCGACGAAATTCTGGTCGCTGACCAGCGAGATCGATTATGTTTCCGCAGCGCCCTACGCCTTCATGATGGTCGTCCTGTCGCTGCCGCTCACCCTTCTTCTCTACGTGCAATCAAAGCGAACGGCCGGACAATGACCTTTCTGGCGATCAAGAATATCAGCAAGCGCTATGGTCCCGTCCAGGCGCTCGACAATATCGACCTCACGATAGCTGCCGGCAGCCGCACGGCCATCGTCGGCCCGTCCGGCTCCGGCAAGACAACGCTGCTGCGGATCATCGCCGGCTTCGAAACTCCCGATGCCGGTCAGGTGGTGCTTCAGGGCGAAACACTGGCGGATGGAGAGGCCATCGTACCCGCGCATCGGCGCGGCATCGGCATTGTCTCTCAGGATGGCGCCCTGTTTCCGCATCTGAGCGTATCGGAGAATATCGGTTTCGGCATGGAGCGCGGCGCGCGCGACCGCGATCAGCGTATCAATGCCCTCATCGATATGGTCGAACTCGACCGCGGCATGCTCGATCGCCGGCCGCATCAGCTCTCCGGCGGCCAGCAGCAGCGCGTGGCGCTTGCCCGCGCGCTCGGCCGCAAGCCGCGGCTGATGCTGCTCGACGAGCCTTTCTCCGCCCTCGATACCGGCTTGCGCGAAAACATGCGAAAGGCCGTCGCCCGCGTGCTGCAGATCGCCGGCATCACGGCGGTCCTGGTGACGCATGATCAGGCGGAGGCCCTGTCCTTTGCAGATCAGGTTGCTGTCCTGCGCGAGGGCAGGCTCATACAGGCCGGCACGCCGCAGGCGCTCTATCTCAACCCCAGGGATCGCGAGACGGCACTCTTCCTCGGCGATGCCATCATATTGGCGGCCGATCTCGATCAAGGTCTGGCCAAATGTGTCCTGGGGCAGATCCAGGTCGGCGCCGGGAACCGGCAGGGTCGCACCGACATCATGTTGCGGCCGGAGCAATTGCGCCTCCGGGCGATTGATGAAGCCGGCGCGGGTGCTGCCTGCATCGGCAAGGTGACCGAAATCGAGTTCGGTGGCGCCGTCTGCGCTGTTACAGTCGTGCTCTCCAACGGCTCCGAGACACTGAATATCAGGAGTTCCGGCGTCGGCCTGCCCGAGGTCGGCAGCATGGTTTCGGTGAGCGTCATCGGAAAGGCACATGTGTTCGACAGGCTCGACAGCTGAGCGTTAATTCGAGTTGAAGCAGGCGATGCTTTGGGGAAGATAAGGCGCGCCATCATCGTGCCCCATGCCGAAGGAGTCTCTCCATGTCTTTTCCCCATGAGATCGAGCCGGATCTTGCTTTCCTCACCTCGCTTCGCCGCAATCTTCATGCGCATCCGGAACTCGGCTTCGAGGAGGAGCGCACCAGCGGCATCGTCGCCACCTTGCTGGAGGAGGCAGGACTGACCGTGCATCGCGGCCTCGGCAAAACCGGTGTCGTCGGCACGCTGCAGGTCGGCAACGGCACGCGCCGTATCGGCCTTCGCGCCGACATGGATGCGCTCGCCATGCCGGAAAAGACCAATCGTCCCTATAAATCCACGATCCCGGGCAAGATGCATGCCTGCGGGCATGATGGCCATACGACGATGCTGCTCGGTGCCGCCCGTCATCTGGCCGCCAAGCGCGGCTTTTCCGGCACGGTGCATTTCATCTTCCAGCCGGCGGAAGAAGGTCGTGGTGGCGCCAGGCGCATGGTCGAAGATGGCCTTTTCGATCTGTTTCCGTGCGACGCCGTCTACGGGCTTCACAATATGCCCGGTCTTGCGGTCGACGAGATGGCGGTTGTCGAAGGGCCGCAGCTTGCCTCATCGGATAGCTGGCGCATCACCTTCCGAGGCACCGGCACCCACGGCGCCAAGCCGCATCTCGGCAAGGACCCGATCACGGCAGCGGCGACCTTCCTTTCCGCGCTGCAAACCATCGTCGGCCGCGTCGTCGATCCGCTGCAGCCGGCCGTCGTCAGTGCCTGCTCGCTGCAGGCGGGCGATCCCAAGGCGCTGAACGTGATACCAGATACGGTCGAGATCGGCGGCACGGCGCGCGCCTATACGCCGGAGGTCCGCGATCAGCTGGAAGAGGAGATCGGACGCCTGGCGCGTGGGACTGCAAGCATGTTCAACATTGCCGTCGATTATCAGTTCGAGCGCCGCATCCCGCCCGTCATCAACGATGACGATGCCACGGCGCGGGCGCTGAAGGCTGCGACGGCTGTTTTTGGCGAGAATGTGCGGACCCGCTTCCCGCCATCGACCGCCGGCGACGACTTCGCCTTCTTCGGCCAGAACGCTCCCGGCTGCTATGTCTGGCTCGGCAATGGCCCCGCCGTTGACGGCGCCCTGCATCACAATACGGCCTATGATTTTAACGATGAGGCAATCGCGTCGGGTGTGGCTTTCTGGACGACATTGGTCGAGCAGGAATTGGGAGAGGGTTGAGACAGGGCTGAACGTGCCTTACCGCGGTATACCGCCTCTTTTCAGCGTTCAGCCTCTCGCAGCAATGCGTCGAATATGATCCGGCGTGCCCTTTCGGTATCGATTTCCGCGGCGAAATGGCCATTGAATTGCCCATGCGAGGCGCGCGTTTCAACGACCGTGCGTCCACGCGTGTGCCGTCCATGCAATTCCGCATCGATCCGGGCATGCCGAAGGGCGGTGATGTCAGGTTCGACGAAAATGGCGGCAGCCGTCGGGTCGTAGATCGCCATGGCCGGTCTGCCGCGGCTGATGGCGATGTTGACATAGCCCTCGAGCAGGTCAGCGAGCAGCTGCGCCTTTTCACCATCATTCTCGCGGATGCGGGCGACATCCTCCGGCCAGGCCAAGACCTTGCGGCAGATATCGAGATCGATCATGCGCAACGGCAGCTCATGCGCCAGCACAATGGCAAGTGCTTCCGGATCGGCAAAAGCATTGAATTCAGCCGATGCCGTGTGATTGCCCGCAGTGACCCCGCCGCCCATCCAGGTCAGCTCGTCGATGCGGGCGGCAAGATCCGGCCGTGCCAATGCCAAAGCGGCAATATTCGTGAGCGGCCCGAGCGCCAGGATGCGTTTCGGCCCGTCGCTGTCGGAAAGCCAGTCGCATAGCGCGGTAAATGCGTCCCTGAATGGAAGTGGATCGGCCGGCGGCAGGCTTCTGCCTGTGGTCGGAATGCCGGTCTGGCCGAGAATGTTCTGCGCCGTTTCTAGCTTGCGGAGAACGGGCAGCTCGCGGCCGGTATGGATCGGAAAGGTCCAGTTGAAGACGGCGGCAGCGCTCGCCGCATTGGCCTTAACATGAGACAGGGGTGCATTGCCGCTGACGAGCGAAACGCCATCGATGACGAGATCCGAATGCGCCACCACCAGAATGGCAGCGATATCATCGAATCCCATATCGGTATCGATCCAGATTCCCATACTCTATCTCATCGGTCGCAGCGAAGTGGCACGGCGGCGTTTCCTGCCGCCCTGGTGGGATGGTCGCGGGACGCGCGCAAGCGGTGTTCGTCCCGCGGATCGCTTAGCTGGCTAGCGCATCAAGGATGCGGATCCAGGAACGAATGCCCTTGTGATAGGAGCGCAGCTCGTATTTCTCGTTCGGCGAATGGATGCGGTCGTCGGAGAGGCCGAAACCGACGAGCAACGATTCCATGCCGAGCATCTTCTGGAAGTCGCCAACGATCGGGATCGAGCCGCCCATGCCGATGATGAGGGCTGGTTTCGGCCACTCGTTGGAAAGCGCGGTCTTCGCCTTGGTCAGTACCGGCGAATCGTAGGAAAGCTGGATGGCCGGCGAGCCGCCATGCTCATGAAACTCCACCGAGCAATCCCCAGGGATCTTGGAACGTACATAGGCGCGGAAGCTCTCGCGGATCGCCGCCGGATTCTGCTGGCCAACGAGGCGGAAGGAGACCTTCGCCGATGCCTTCGCGGCAATCACCGTCTTGAAGCCGGCGCCGGTATAGCCACCCCAAATGCCGTTTACTTCCGCCGTCGGCCGCGCCCAGGTGAGTTCCATCACAGACCGGCCCTTCTCGCCCGAGGGGATCGACAGGCCGACTTCGCCGAGGAATTTTTCGGCCGTCATGCCGAGCTTCTCCCAGGAGGCCTTGATATTAGCAGGCGTTTCCTCGACGCCTTCATAGAAGCCGGGAAGCGTTATGCGCCCCGTCTCGTCATGCAGGCCGGCAAGGATGTCGGTCAGAATGTGGATCGGATTGGCGGCAGCGCCGCCGAAAAGGCCCGAATGCAGGTCGCGGTCAGCAGCGGTGATGACGATTTCCTCGCCCACCAGGCCGCGCAGGCCTGCCGAAATTGCCGGCGTATCGCCGTCCCACATGCCGGTATCGCAGACAAGGGCAAAGTCCGCCTTCAGCTCGGCAGCATTGGCTTCAAGGAAGGGCTTGAGCGAGGGCGAGCCGGATTCCTCTTCGCCTTCGAAGAGGATGGTGATGCGCACCGGCAGCGCACCCTTGGTTTCCTTATAGGCGCGCACCGCCTCGACGAAGGTCATCAGCTGCCCCTTGTCGTCGGACGTGCCGCGACCGGTCAGGACCTTGCGGCCATTGCCCAGGTCCTTGATCGCGGGAGCGAAGGGATCGCTTTCCCATAGCTCGAGCGGATCAACGGGCTGCACGTCGTAGTGGCCGTAGAACAGCACATGCGGGGCATCGGCTGTGCCGGCATCGTGATGGGCGACCACCATCGGATGACCGGGCGTGTCGCGCACGGAGGCCTTGAAGCCGAGCGAATTCAGGTAGGTGACCAGCCATTCCGCCGCCTTGCGGCATTCCGCCTTATAGTCCGGGTCCGTCGAGATGGATTTGATACGCAGCAGCTCGAAGAGGTTGTCGAGGCTGGAGGGAAGGTTCTGATCGGCGCGGTCGAGAACGGGCGATAGATCGGTCATATCCGACTCCTTACGTGAAATTCGGAGCGACGATAGACCAAAGGCCAGCCGGTTTCGAGGCGTTAAAACCGAAAATTTACCGTAGCTTGCCTCTTTCGATGGAGGCCTGCTCTTATGTGATTAGTTGCGCATGTAGTTTACAAGTTTTTTAGATTATTAGAAATAACGTCAATCCAGAAAAGTATTCTGGAGACGCGTAATGTTTTCAGTAATTGCATGTATTCGCGACGCTCATGACTTCAGGCTTATTCTCGTGGCGGCGGCCATCTGCCTCATCGGCAGCCTTGCCACCATGCTTCTTTTTTCGCGTGCACAGGAATGCGGGTCTCATCAGCGTCGCTACTGGATTGCGGCTGCGGCCTTTGCCAGTGGTGTCGGCATCTGGGCGACGCATTTCATTGCCATGCTCGCCTATGAGAGCAACCTTCCCATCTCCTACGGCGTTTCGCTGACCGCGCTTTCGGTGGTCTTTGCCATCCTCGGCTCATGGCTCGCGATTGCCGTTGCCTTCGAATGGGACAATCGCGTTTCCTTTACAGTCGGCGGCATGCTGATGGCGTTTGGAATAGCAGCTATGCACTTCACGGGCATGCAGGCCATCGAGGCCTCGGCAAAGCTCTCCTTCGATATACCGCGCGTCGTCGCTTCAGTCGCCATCGGTGCCGTCTTCTCTTCACTGGCTTTCCTGGTGTTTCGCAGCCTTCGTGGCTTCAGTCGCATCATGGTCGGCGCGCTTCTGCTGTTGCTTGCGATTTGCTCCCTGCATTTCACCGCGATGAGCGGCGTGACGCTGACGCCCGAAATTGGGATACCGGGGGCCGCCCTCGCCATGGATCGAAGCATCCTCGCAGGCATCGTCATGGCTGCCGCGATGGGTCTGATCCTCATCGCTCTCGGCGCCATCTTCATCGACCGTCATCTGACCGACCTTCGCGGCTTCGCCAATGCTTCGCTCGAAGGCCTGCTCATCATCCGTGACGGCCGGGTCATCGATGCCAACGAGCGATTTTTCACCATTTCCGGATGGTCGCAGCAGCAGGTGGTCGGTGCCCCGCCAGAAACCTTCCTGGCGATCGACATAGATGCCCAAAGTGATGCGGCCATTCCACTGGAGACAACGCTGTCCGGCTATGATGGCAACGCGATCCCAGTCGAAACCGTGCGTCGCTCCATCACCTATCGCGGCCACGAATGCAGCGTATTGGTCGTGCGCGACCTGACCGAGCGGCGTCAGGCGCAGCAGATGATCGAGCATCTGGCGCACCATGATATATTGACGGATCTGCCCAATCGCTCGCTGTTCGACCAGCGCATGCGTCAAGCGCTGCAGGTGGCCAACCGCAGGGGCGGGGAAGTCGCCATCTTCTGTCTGGATCTCGACCGCTTCAAGGCCATCAACGACGTCTTCGGCCATGCGGAAGGCGATCGCATCCTCTGCAAGGTTGCCGGCATCCTGCAGCGTGCGATCGAGGAGGGCGATACGGTGGCAAGGCTCGGCGGCGACGAGTTCGCCATTATCCAGCCCAGGCGTCAGCAGCCTGAGGGGGCCACGCGCCTTGCCGAACGCGTTCTTTCGGAATTTGGCATGGAGATGGATACCGCCCGGGATCCGACGGCCGTCGGCGTCAGCATCGGTATCGCCATCTATCCGCGTGATGGCACGAGCGCCGAGCAGCTTTACGCCAATGCGGATATGGCGCTTTATCGTGCCAAGCATGCGGGCCGGGGTCATGCCTGCTTCTTCGATGCCGAAATGGACAAGGCCGTGCGCACTCGTCGCCAGCTTGAGAACGATCTGCGTCAAGCCATCCTGCGCCGTCAGCTCTTCCTGGAATATCAGCCGATCTACGACGTCGGCAGCGACAGTGTCAGCGGTTATGAGGCGCTATTACGCTGGGCGCATCCGGATCGAGGCGTGATCGATCCAGAGACGTTTATTCCCATTGCCGAGGAAAGTGGATCGATCGTTGCGATCGGTGAATGGGTGCTGCAGCAGGCCTGCCAGGAGGCGACGCGCTGGAGCGAGCCCGCGAATGTCGCGGTCAACCTCTCGCCGCTGCAATTCATGATCCCGACCCTCTACGACCAGATCGAACGCATCCTGCGCAAAACCGGCCTCGATCCGCAGCGCCTCGAACTGGAGATCACGGAGGCGGCGCTGATGCGCGAACGAACGACTGTGATCGCGACATTGCAGCGGCTGCATCGCCTCGGTGTTCGCGTGGTCATGGATGATTTCGGCACCGGCTTTTCCTCGCTCAGCAATCTGCGCGCCTTCCCATTCGACAAGATCAAGGTCGATCGCAGCTTCACCGGCGCCCTCGAACACGATCCCGCAGCTCGCTCGATCGTCCGCGCCATCATCGGCCTCGGCCACAGCTTGAATATGCCTGTGGTCACGGAAGGGGTCGAAACGGAAACCCAGCGCCGCATCGTCATCGAGGAAGGCTGCGCCCAGCTTCAGGGGATATTCTTCGGCAAGCCCGATGTCGGGCCGAGCCAGTTCCAGTCGACTTTGAATAAGGTGGTCGGCCAGGGTTGAGGCGCGTTGCGCAAAAGTATGAAGCGGCTTTGCGGAAAACCGCTACATGCGTTTCCTGGGATTGCTCTAAAGCTGTCTGGCATTCTCCAGCACGCGCCGGATATATTCCAGCAGCAGCTCGCGTTCGAATTGCCGGAAATCCTTGAGAAGATCCGTATCGGCGGCCATGGCGGCCTCGATCGCTTCCGCCTGCATGGCTGCGGCCTTGTTCGTCAGGAAGACCAGTTGCGCCCGCTTGTCCGAAGGATGCGGGCGGCGTTCCACCAGGCCGTCCCGTTCCATGCGCGACAGCGTATTGGCCATCGTCGCCTGTTCGATGTCGATCCTCTCGAGCAGCTGCTTCTGCGTCAGCCCGTCCTCGGACCACAATTCGAGCAGGATCGGAAACTGACCGGGGGAAAAGCCCAGCGTCGCCGCGCGTTGTTGTAGCGAGCGAGCGAATCCCTTCGCCATCTGACTGGCAAGGTAGGCGGCGGAGTCCATCCGATTAAATCCCATGATTGCAAATATGCCCATAATTCAGGAGCAAGACAATCAGCAATTCTTCGGGTAGATCCCCTCTGAAATAAGCAACTCAGGTAAATTTTTCACCTTCACAGGTTGCATTTTTTGACATGAAAAAGCCGCCATGGCCTGGAGGGGACGCCATGGCGGCTCATGAAAGAGGGACAAAGGCCCGGAGAGGGGATAGGCCTTTGTCCTAGTCTGACATGGCGGGGGACAGGCCGGTTGTCAGACCCGCGGCGTATCAATCGCCGGTGATTAGGATTTGAGGTTTCGAATGTGGTTTTTCAAGGGAATGCGCAGATTAGATTGATTAAAAGTTAGTAACGTTTCGGTGAGAGATCTGGTCATCTCATCAAAGCAATTCCAGGAAAAGTGTATCGCGGTTTTCCGTCCGGAATTGCATAAAAGCAGAAGCGCTCTAGCCTGCAAAACCGAAGTTTATATGGACGTTGGAAGTGCGTCACGCTATCCATGCTTCCATGAAAAAAGGTGATCATCTCTTCCTCGTCGACGGCTCCGGTTTCATTTTCCGGGCCTTTCATGCTTTGCCGCCGCTGACGCGCAAGTCCGACGGATTGCCGGTCGGTGCCGTCTCCGGTTTCTGCAACATGCTGTGGAAGCTGCTGACTTCGGCGCGCGATACCTCCGTGGGTGTGACGCCGACGCATTTTGCCGTGATCTTCGACTATTCCTCGAAGACCTTCCGCAAGGATATCTTCCCGGAATACAAGGCTAATCGCTCGGCGCCGCCGGAAGAACTGATCCCGCAATTCGGCCTCATCCGCGAGGCGACTCGCGCCTTCAACCTGCCTTGCATCGAGACTGACGGCTTCGAGGCAGACGACATCATTGCGACCTATGCCCGACAGGCGGAGGCGGCTGGCGCCGATGTGACGATCATCTCGTCCGACAAGGATCTGATGCAGCTCGTCACCCCCATGGTCCACATGTATGACAGCATGAAGGACAAGCAGATCGGCATTCCCGACGTGGTCGAGAAGTGGGGTGTATCGCCGGACAAGATGATCGATCTGCAAGCCATGACCGGCGACTCGGTCGACAACGTCCCCGGCATTCCCGGCATCGGCCCGAAGACGGCGGCGCAGCTTCTGGAGGAGTTCGGCGATCTTGACACGCTGCTTGCCCGCGCCGACGAGATCAAGCAGCAGAAGCGCCGCGAAAACATCATCGCCAATGCCGAACTTGCCCGCATTTCGCGCCAGTTGGTGACGCTGAGGACGGATGTACCGCTGGAACTTGCGCTTGACGCGCTGGTGCTGGAGCCGCAGGACGGCCCGAAGCTGATCGGCTTCCTGAAGACCATGGAATTCACGACCCTGACGCGGCGCGTCGCGGAGGCCTGCGACTGCGATGCGGCGGCAATCGAGCCCGCCGTCGTCAAGATCGAATGGGGCGAGGGCGCTCATGGTCCCGATCTCGATGTTGGCGAAAATGTCAATCTTGTTGCCGGCAGCGTTGTCGAGGCCGAAGGGGCATCGGTTCCAGCGCCGTCGGCCAAGGCGCGTCTGGCTTTGGATGGCACCACAGAGCCCGAGGATCTCGCCAAGGCGCGCGCCGCAAGTTTTGCGAGCGCGCCGATCGACCATTCGAAATATGTGACCATCCGCGATATCGCCACGCTCGACCGTTGGATCGCGGATGCGCGCGAAACCGGTATCGTCGCTTTCGATACGGAAACGACCTCACTCGATGCCATGCAGGCCGAAATCGTCGGCTTCTCGATGGCGATCGCCGACAACCGCAGCGATCCCTCGGGTTCTTCCATCCGTGCCGCCTATGTGCCGCTCGCTCACAAGACCGGTATCGGCGATCTGTTGGGCGGCGGCCTGGCCGACAATCAGATCCCGTTGCGTGATGCGCTGCCGAGATTGAAGGATCTGCTGGAGGATGCCTCCATCCTCAAGATCGCGCAGAACCTCAAATACGATTACCTGCTGATGAAGCGCTACGGCATCGAGACGCGGTCCTTCGACGACACGATGCTGCTGTCCTATGTGCTCGATGGCGGCGCCAATGCCACGCATGGCATGGACAGCCTCTCCGAGCGCTGGCTCGGCCACAAGCCGATCGCCTACAAGGACGTCGCTGGTAGCGGCAAGTCCAACGTCACCTTCGATCTCGTCGATATCGACCGCGCGACCGCCTATGCCGCTGAAGATGCCGACGTGACGCTGCGCCTCTGGCTGGTGCTGAAACCACGACTTGCGGCAGAAAAACTTTCAGTCGTCTACGAACGGTTGGAAAGGCCGCTCGTGCCAGTGCTTGCCCATATGGAGGAGCGCGGCATTACCATCGACCGGCAGATCCTTTCCCGCCTTTCCGGCGAGCTGGCGCAGGGTGCCGCCGCCTTGGAAGACGAGATCTACAATCTGGCCGGCGAGCGCTTCAATATCGGCTCGCCGAAGCAGCTCGGCGATATCCTTTTCGGCAAGATGGGGTTGGCCGGTGGCAGCAAGACCAAGACGGGGCAATGGTCGACCTCGGCACAGGTGCTGGAGGACCTGGCGGCGGCCGGCTTCGAGTTGCCGCGCAAGATCGTCGACTGGCGCCAGCTCACCAAGCTGAAATCCACCTATACGGATGCGTTGCCGAGCTATGTCCATCCCGAGACCAAGCGCGTCCACACCTCCTATTCGCTGGCCTCGACCACGACCGGGCGCCTCTCCTCCTCCGAGCCCAACCTGCAGAATATTCCGGTGCGCACGGCGGAAGGCCGCAAGATCCGAACGGCCTTCATTTCGACGCCGGGCCACAAGCTCGTCTCGGCCGACTACAGTCAGATCGAACTGCGCGTTCTGGCGCATGTCGCCGATATCCCGCAGCTCAAGCAGGCCTTCGAGGACGGCATCGACATTCACGCGATGACCGCATCCGAAATGTTCGGCGTGCCGGTAGATGGGATGCCAAGTGAGGTGCGCCGCCGCGCCAAGGCGATCAACTTCGGCATCATCTACGGCATTTCCGCCTTCGGACTGGCAAACCAGCTCTCGATCGAGCGCTCGGAAGCAGGCGACTATATCAAGAGGTATTTCGAGCGCTTCCCCGGCATCCGCGATTACATGGAAGGCGCCAAGCAGGCGGCGCGCGACAAGGGCTATGTCGAGACCATCTTCGGCCGCCGCATCCATTTCCCGGAAATCCGTTCGTCCAACCCCTCCGTCCGCGCCTTCAACGAACGCGCCTCAATCAATGCGCCGATCCAGGGATCGGCCGCCGATGTCATCCGCCGCGCCATGATCAAGATGGAGCCGGCTCTGGCCGCGGCCGGGCTCGGCGATCGTGTGCGCATGCTCCTGCAGGTGCACGACGAACTGATCTTCGAAGTCGAGGATGCCGATGTCGAGCGCACGACACCGATCATCGTATCGGTCATGGAAAACGCCGCCATGCCGGCGGTCGATATGGCCGTGCCGCTAAAGGTCGATGCGCGCGCCGCCCACAATTGGGATGAGGCGCATTGAGGCTATATCGGGTGTCGCATTCCTAAGTCGGTGAAATTGCTTTCTCGCCGCCAAGGGCGAGATTGGGCAGCTTAAATACTCTTATTTGCCGATCAGCATTTCCAGCACCGAAATAATGGCGCGCTCGGCCTCTTCGAGCGTGCCGCTATTGTCGATATCGGCGACGTCGTAGCTGCCCTCAACGGTCAGCGAGCTTCTTTCCAGCCGCTTCAGCACGTCTTCGCGGCTCTCGCGTCCGCGCGCCATCAACCGCTCGGCCAGCACTTCGCGTGTCGCCGTGATGTTGATGACCTTCAGACGTGGAAATGCGCTCTGGAAGTGATGCAGCGCCGAGCGTGAGCCATTGGCGATCACCAGATGGCCCTGCGCAAGCTCGTCGAAGACGTCGGCCGGAATGCCATATTTCAGGCCGTGCGCTTCCCAGGAGACGGCGAAGGCGCCGGCCTGTTCCATCGCATCGAAATCGGCGTCGGAGACGCTTCTGTGGTCTTCGTTACCAGCATCGCCGTCGCGCGTAATGACGCGGCGAACGAAGTGGACATCCGGCCGGCCGGCAAAATGCTGGGCGGCCAGATTCATCAGCGTATCCTTGCCGGCACCGCTCGGGCCGACGACGACGGCGAGCGTGCCCGCTGTCGCATCCGTCAGGCCGAGATTAGCCGGCTCGAGATTGGCGCTTGCGCTCATGCCACCCGGCGTCCTTCCCGCCAGACGGAGCGCGTAACCGGAACGCCATGATCGCGACGGACGCGCACGAGATCAGCGCGCAGGCCCTCTGCGATGCGGCCGCGGTCGTTCAGGCTAACGGTCCTTGCGGGCGTCGCCGTCACCATGGCGATCGCCTGCGGCAGCGAAATGCCCTCGACTTCGTCCGCGAGAATGAAGGGTGCATGCAACAGGCTGAGCGGCACGTAATCGGAGGAAAGTACATCGAGTACGCCGAGTTCGGCCAGATCACGGGCGGCGATATTGCCCGAATGCGACTTGCCGCGCACGATATTGGGTGCGCCCATCAGCACGCTCATGCCGGCACCGTGGGAAGCCTTGGCGGCATCGATACTGGTCGGGAACTCCGCCAGGCGAACGCCGTAGTTGATGGCTTCGTCGACATGGGCGAGCGTCGCGTCGTCATGGCTGGCAACCGTTATGCCGCGTTCGGCGCAGACCTTGGAGATCGCGTCGCGATGCGGCGTGGCATATTTGGCCGATTCCTCCTGGCGCTTGGCGACGAACTTGGCAAAGGCTTCGTCGCTGAGCCCGCGCTTCTTCTGATAGTAGAAGATGTACTGATCCATGGTCTGGAACTGGCGCTGGCCCGGTGCATGGTCCATCAGCGAAACCAGACGGACGTAAGGGTCCTTCTCGAAATCCTGGAAGTGGTCGAGCACGTTGTCGGAGGAGACTTCGCAGCGCAGGTGGATCAGGTGATCGGCGCGCAGGCGATCTTCGCTTTGGGCCGCCTGGATGGCATCGGCCATATCGCGCATCTCGCCCTTTTCGAAACCACCGTCCTCGTCCGAGCCCATGCGCAGGCAGTCGAACACGGTCGTAATGCCCGAGGTGACGATCTGCGCATCATGCGCCTGGATCGCCGCCGTCTTGTTCCAGCGAACGCCCGGGCGAGGGGAATAATGTGCCTCCAGATGGTCGGTATGCAGCTCGACCAGGCCGGGGATCAGATAATCGCCCTCGAAATCATCGCCGATATCGGACTTGCCTTCGGAGATGGCGGCAATGCGACCGTCACGGATCAGCACGGAACCTTCGACGATCTTGTCTTCGAGGACGATGCGGGCGTTGGAAAGGACGGTTTCTTTGGTCATATCGGCTCTTTCATATTAGGCGCCGGCAAGCGGCAGCCAGGAACGGACGGTAAAGGGAGCGCCACGCTCTTCTTCGACGAAGACGGCGAGGCCGGAAATATCGAGCGGCTTGCCGGTATGTTCGGCGAAGCGATGGCGCAGAATTTCCTGTAGTTCGGGTTGACGCTCCGTGGGAACCCGACCGGTCAGCGTCATGTGGAAACGGAACTCGTCATTGACATAAGGATAGCCCCAGCGCAGCAGATTGGCGCGCTGCGGCTCCGTCAAGCCTTCCGGCTTGCGCCTTGCGATGTCATGGTCCGAAAGCGGTGCGCGCAAAGGCTCGAAGGTTTCCACGACGCGCGAGGCGAAATCCTGTAATGGCTCGTAAACGGTGCTGGGCACGAGCGCGAAGAAATGGCCGAGCTGGCCAAGCACAAGCTCCGGAATGGTGAAAGCCTTGGTCTGCGAGGCGAATTCGGCGGCGACTTCGAGGAGATCGCGCTCGGTCACCGAAGCGGCTAGCTCGAACGGCGCCTTCAGCGTGGCATGGAAGCCGTAGCGGCGCGGATCGGCCGTCAGTTCGGCATGACCTTCCGGCAGCGGCGCCATGGCCTTGTCGGAAAAAATCTCATTCGAAAATGCATCACGGCCCAGCCAGCGGGCGGCAAGCGATGTCAACGGATCTTCTTTGGGCGGCGTGAAATAGAGAGCATAGCGCAAGGCTGCATTCCTTGGAAAAATCGGCTGCGCGGGACACTGTTGGGTGATTTGCGACAAACCGCAAGAGCAGCAAGGCACCAACGGTCCGAATCCGGCTAAAGCCAGCTTGACCGTTGCGGTCTTGCCGGCCTGCGCTACCGGATTCCCGTGACAGAATGATGATGCGTAATGATTTTTTCCCGATCTTTTTTATTTCGCTCGCGCACCCATCAGCCGCGAACGCAAGGCGTTGGATGCGGCATCGAACAGGAAGACGACGATCAGGATCAACAGCACCATATAGGCGACGTTTTCCCAGTTCGCGTTGGTGCGCATCGCTTCCCAAAGTTTGAGCCCGATACCGCCCGCGCCGACGGCGCCGATGATGGTCGCGCCGCGCACGTTCGATTCCCACTGGTAGAGCGTCTGGCTGACGATGACAGGAACGATCTGCGGCATGATGCCGTAGCGATGCACGAGAATGGTCGGCGAGCCGGTGGATTTCACGCCCTCGCGCGGCTTGTTGTCGATATTCTCCAGGCCTTCGGAATAGAGCTTGCCGAGCGTACCCGTCTCGGTGAGGAAGATTGCGCCGCTGCCGGCGAGCGGGCCGGGGCCGAAGGCGCGGGTCAGGAACAGCGCCCAGATCAGCATATCCACCGAGCGCAGGAAGTCGAAGAGGCGTTTCAGTATCTGGTTGAGCAGCCGGTTCGGCGTGATGTTGCGAGCCGCCAGGAAGGCGAGCGGAAATGCTACGAGCGACCCGAGGAGTGTTCCGAGGAACGCCATGACGATGGTCTGGAACAGCTTGGTCCAGACGTCGCCATGCTGCCACGCGCCATTGTTCCAGATATTGTCGAAGGCCAGTGAGAGGTTGGACTGGGCAGGGTCCAGCCGCGGCCCCGAAACGATCAGGCTGATGACTTCGCTCGCCGGCTTGTCGAAGAAGGGCGAATGTGTGTCGAACACGAAGTTGGCCCAGCCGAGGAAACGCTTGCGGATCTTCACGCGATCAGTGGAAATGCTGGCATCGCCGGCAAAGCCGAGATTGACCAGGATGTTGTCGTCATAAACGGTCATCCAGCTGGGTACGGGCTCGGAGCCGACGATCTTCGGCGCATCGCCGGCGATATCGATCGGGATCGTAATGCCGTGCGCAGTCACGATAGCCTGCGTTTTGGTTACGGTTACCGTGCGGCTCGTGCCGCTGACGGAAACGGTCATGCTGCCATCGGGGTTGGTCTTGACCCAGTCAGGATGCGGATTGTCGCCCAAAGGCGAAAAGCGCGGATACTTAATGGTGATCTTGTCGCCGGAGATGCGGAATTCCGGCTGCACGTCATAGCTCACCCATTCGCTAAGATAGATCCCGACGCGCTCCCAATGTGCTTCCGAAATGACCTTCGGCAGATCGAAGAACCAGACTGCATAAATGCCGTAGAGGACAATGCCGATGAACATCATCAGCGCACCGAAGCGCTGGCGGAAGGACCGGTGAAGAACCTCCGGATAGCGCGCTTCGATTTCCTGCATGCGGCTGGCGTCGATGATGGACATGGTCAACCTCAATGCTGCAAAAGGAAGGCATGTTCGCCCACCAGACGGCGGCGGAGCCATGCGGAAAATTGGTCGACGGCGATGATCGTCAGGAAGAGAAGCAGCACCAGCGCCAATGTCTTGGCGCCGAAACCGCGTGAAATCGCAAGTTTGAGCTCTTCACCGATACCGCCGCCGCCGACGGCTCCGATGATGGTGGAGGCGCGAACGTTGATCTCCAGACGCAGCAGCGCGTAGGACATGAAGTTCGGCAGCACTTGCGGCAGGGCGGCAAAGCGGACGCGCTCGCTCCAGCTCGCGCCGACGGCGCGCATGCCCTCGTCCGGTTTCATGTCGATGTTCTCGACCACTTCGTAGAAGAGCTTGCCGAGCGCGCCGATCGTATGCAGGCCGACGGCGATGATGGCCGCGATCGGGCCGATCGACAGGATCGCCGAAAACAATCCGGCAATGACGATCTCGGGAAAAGCCCGCAGAAGTTCCATGATACGCTTGGTCACCAGACGAATCGGATTGGATGGCGACATGTTGCGAGCGGCAAAGAAGCTCAAAGGCACGGCGAAGACGACGCCGATGATGGTCGATACCAGCGCTACGTTGATCGTGATGATCATCAGCTCGAAATATTCAGGGATATAGAAATCGCCCCAGACATAGACGCGGCCGAGCGGGAAATTGAACTCCTCACCGCCGGCGCCATTGGCTCCGTTCGGGCTCGGCAGGTCGAAGAGCGCGCGATAGACGTCGGACCAGTCCTTTGGAATGAGCCAGCTCAGGAAATCGAAGAGATGCGGCAGGCGGTCAAAGAAATGGCCGGCGTTGTTTTCGTCGGCGAAGCGCACCGAGCTGACGAAGGCGGCGAGCAGGATCACGAGGCCGATGCCGGTGTAGAGGCGGCGCTTGGCCACCATCTTGCTCCAGGCGTCGCCGATCTCCTTGGCGCTCTGTGGCGCGCTCTGCATGTTCGGGTGCGTATCGGCGATCGTCATGAAGTCAAGCCTCTGTGAATAGCAAAAGGGCGGCCGTTGCCGGCCGCCCAATTATCGGAATGCGGATCAGCCGCCGATGGCAGCTTTGCGAACGTCGATGACGGCGTTGTAGAAATCCGGGGTAACCTTGACGTAGCCCTTGAAGTCGCCGCCTTCGATGGCGTTGAAGCACTTGGCGTCGGCCGTCGGGAGCTTCATGAAGAAGTCCGTCAGCTTCGTCTGCCATTCGGTGCCGAGAGCGTTGCGAACGACGAGCGGGCCGTTCGGGATCAGCGGAGAACGCCATACTTCGACGAGCTTGTTCGGATCTACGGCGCCCTTGTCGACTTCCTTGCGGAAGGTGCCGGAGGTGAAGCCGTCCTTGAAATCGCCAACGCCCGAGGAATCGTCGACAGCGACGTCGACCTTGCCGTCATAGGCGGCGAGCAGGTTGTTTTCATGGCCGCCGTTGAACTGGGTCGAGCCGAAGAACTTGTCGTTCGGCACGCCGGTGGTCTTCGGAATCTGCGTCAGCGGAACGAGGTAGCCCGAGGTGGAGTCCGGATCGGCGTAGCCGAGCTTCTTGCCCTTGGCGTCCATGATCGTCTTAATGCCGGAAGACTTGAGGGCGAGGCCGATCGAGTAGTAGCCGGTGGAGCCGTCGGTCTGCTGCGTGGTCAGGATCGGGGTAACGGCCTTCGGGTCCTTAATGGCGACGGCTGCATAGCCGGAAGCGCCGAGTTCGGCGAAGTCGAGCGTGCCGCCGAGCAGGCCCTGGATAACGCCGTTATAGTCGGCAGCCGGGAACAGCGAAACCTTCTCGAAACCGAATTCCTTCTTCAGGTGGTCGGAAAGGCAGGCGTAATTGCGCAGGCGGTCGGCTTCGTTTTCGCCGCCGAGAATGCCGATGCGGAATTCCTTGAGGTCTGCTGCGTTGGCAGCAGCGCCGGCTGCGAGCGCAACCAGCGCCGTAGCGGCAAAAAGTGCTTTCTTCAACATGGGTTCGTCTCCTGATTAACCGGTGTCCCCGGATGTCTTCGATCTGATAGAAGAAATGCGCCCTTGACGCGGGCCTTCGATCCCGGCCGTCCCTCTCAGAGACCGGCCAGTGCCAGCGGTTGCGGGCCGGCAGATTCAGTCGCCGCGGCTTGCGCGGCCGGATCGGCGATATTGATGGATGTCGACGTCATGCTCTCGTCGATGCCGGCGCCGTCTTTATCGGTGCCGTAGATTTCTTTGACGGCGGCTGCCGTCAGATCGGTCGGCTTGCCGTCGAAGACGACCTTGCCGCCTGCCATGCCGACGATGCGTTCGCAATAGTTGCGCGCCGTATCCAGCGTATGCAGGTTTGTGATGACGGTGATGCCTTCACGTTCGTTGATGTCGCGCAGCGCATCCATGACGATCTTGGCGTTGAGGGGATCGAGCGAGGCGATTGGCTCGTCGGCCAGCATCATCTTCGGCTGCTGCATAAGGGCGCGGGCGATGGCGACGCGCTGCTGCTGGCCGCCCGAAAGTGTGCCGGCCATCTGCAGGGCCGTCTGCTCGATGCCGAGACGCTCGAGTGCCGCGATGGCTTCAATGCGTTCCTCACGGGAAAAGACGGACAGCAGGCTCAGTACCGTCGAACGCTGGTTCAGCCGGCCGAGCATGACGTTGGTGAGCACGTCGAGGCGCGGAACGAGGTTGAACTGCTGGAAGATCATGGCGCAATCGCGCTGCCAGCTGCGCAATGCACGGCCGCTGAGCTTCGAAACCTCGGTGCCGGCGAAATGGATGGAACCGGAACTCGGATCGGCGAGGCGATTGATCATTCGCAGCAAAGTCGACTTGCCGGCGCCGGAACGGCCGATGACGCCGACCATCTGTCCTTGCGGTATGTCCAAAGTCACGGAATCGACAGCGAGCTTGTTTCCAAACCGGCGCGAGACATTCCTGAGTTCGAACATAGTGCTTCCCTTTCGCGGCTGCCGGGCTGCAGAAATTTCAGCGGTACCGGTGCTAAGAATGGGCGCATGCCCCTGCCTCGAAGGGAGTTTCGACGGGGTCGGCGCCAATCACAAGGCAACCGATTAGTCCCGCTTCATGAAGCTCCGATGTCAGTTTTATGTAACTGCTGTTACAATTCCCGTCGTTTTTGCAAGATTAGCCGGCTGAGGGCTTTCCGCTAAGTTTAGCCGTCAAACATGCCTGTCGGCAGGCCGTCCATGCTGAAGCTATTCTTCTCGCGCCGATATTCTTCAATGCCATCAGGACCCTTTGCTTTCGCCCATTGGTCGAGGCTCGGCCTCTCGCCTTCGTAGGAAAAGAGCGGCACGCCGAAACCGCAGGAAGTCTGTACGAGATCGAAGTCCAGTCGTACGATCTGCCGTGCGCCGAGCGGCTCTTCCCCCGCATAGTAATCATTCAGCAATTCCCGATATTCCTGTGTCGATCGGTGAATGATCCGCCCGCGGCCGTAGAGACGCAGGATCATCGGCGGCCCTTCGACGGCGCAGAACATGATCGTCAGCCGCCCGTCGGCCTTCATGTGGGCCGATGTCTCGTTGCCGCTGCCGGTGCGGTCGAGATAAATGGCGGTATTCGCGGAGATGATGCGCAGGCATAACGTTTCGCGCGGCGAAACATTGACCCGGGATTCCGATGTCGCGGACGCCGTGAAGAAGATATGCTGCCGCGCGATGAAATCGCGAAGCCGGTCGTCAACGTTGGAAAATTGCTTTGCCATTAAGAGGCCTCCTTAATTCGAGCCAGACAGATCGCCTGAGGCTGAAGCGGCCGCCGGTCTCGTGCAAGCCCGGCTTGGGCGGAAAGCGTCCTCAGGCGGCGTAGCGATCCAGAAATTCCTCCGCCGAAAGGGCGCGAAAATCCGCAAGCGCCGTACGCAGGCGATCGTGATCCCAATCCCACCATGAGAGCTTGTCCATACGCGCGCCGACCTCGGGCGTGAAACGCTCGCGAATAAGCTTGGCCGGCACACCGCCGACGATGGTGTAGGGCGCGACGTCCTTGGAAACGACGGCACCGGCGCCGATGACGGCACCATTGCCGACAGTCACGCCGGGCAGCACGGTCGCGCCGTGGCCAATCCAGACATCGTGACCGATGACAACGCGGTTGTCGCGCCGCCAGGTGAAGAAATCCGTCTCCATATCGGCATCCGGCCAATAGTCGGCGGCGCGGTAGGTGAAATGGTGCAGCGTGGCGCGCCATGTCGGGTGGTTGGTGGCGTTGATGCGCACGGCGGCGGCAATGTTGACGAATTTGCCGATCGTCGCGCACCAGACCGCGCCATCCTGCATGATGTAGGAATAGTCGCCGATCTCGGCTTCATCGATACGGCAGCGGTCGGAGACCTCGGTATAGCGGCCGAGCGTCGAATTGTTGACGCTCGCCGAAGGGCTGATGAAGGGCGTTTCGCCCAATTTGCGGCTCATGCAGCGGCCTTCCGCGGCGAGAACTGCGAGACGTCGAGAATGCGGCTGCCGACGGCCTCGCGCACTTCTTCGTCATGGAAGATGCCGAGAAGGGCAACGCCGGCTCCCTTCTTCTGCTCGATCATGTCGACCACGACGGCCCGGTTGCGGGCATCGAGCGACGCCGTCGGCTCGTCCAGCAGCAAAATGGCGTGGTCGGTGATGAAGCCGCGGGCGATGTTGACGCGCTGCTGTTCGCCGCCCGAGAAAGTGGCGGGCGGTAGCTGCCAAAGTTCCTGCGGCAAGTTCAGTTGTGCGAGCAGTTCTGCGGCCCTGTCGCGGGCCTCGCTCACGGTCACGCCACGGCTCAGCAACGGCTCGGCAACGACATCGATGGCGGCGACGCGCGGCACGGTGCGCAGGAACTGGCTGACATAGCCCATGGTCTGGCGACGGACATCGAGCACGGTGCGCGGGTCGGCGGTGGCAAGATCGACGATCCTGTCCTTGTGAGTGACAAGGATCTGGCCGCTGTCGACGGCATAATTGCCGTAGATCATCTTCAGCAGCGAGCTCTTGCCGATGCCGGACGGGCCGCCGAGCACGACGCATTCGCCCGCAGCGACGGAGAAGGAGACATCAGCGACGACGGGCAGACGAATGCCGTCGCGCAGATGCATGGTGAAGCTTTTGAAGACTTCGGAAACGACGAGTGGGGTTGCCATGTTTGTTCCTCAGACCTGCAGGATCGAAGAGACCAGCAGTTGCGTATAGGGTTCGCGCGGGTCGTCGAGCACGCGGTCGGTTAGACCGTGTTCGATCACCTGTCCGTCCTTCATCACCATCATGCGATGCGACAGAAGACGGGCGACCGCGAGATCGTGCGTGACGATGATGGCCGAGAGGCCGAGATCGTTGACGAGGCCGCGCACCAGATCGAGCAGGCGGGCCTGCACGGACACGTCGAGGCCGCCGGTCGGCTCGTCCATGAAGACCAGGCGGGGGCCGGTCACCAGGTTGCGGGCGATCTGCAAGCGCTGGCGCATGCCGCCGGAGAAGGCGCGCGGCTGGTCGTCGATGCGGTCGGCGTCGATCTCGACCCGCTCCAGCCAGTCGATGGCGGTGTTGCGGATGTTGCCGTAGTGGCGGTTGCCGATCGCCATTAGCCGCTCGCCGACATTGGCGCCGGCCGAAACCGTCATGCGCAGGCCGTCGGCCGGGTTCTGGTGCACGAAGCCCCAGTCGGTGCGCATCAGGAAGCGGCGCTCGGCCTCGTTCATGCGGAACAGGTCGCGATAGGTCTCGTCGCGCATGTGGTATTCGACGCTGCCCGTCGTCGGCAGCAGCCGTGTCGAGATGCAGTTGAGCAGCGTCGTCTTGCCGGAGCCGGATTCGCCGACGATGGCGAGCACTTCGCCGGGCCACAGCTCGAAGGACACGTCGCGGCAACCGATGCGGCTGCCGTAGAACTTCGAGATGTCCTTGACCTTGAGAAGGGGTGAGTCACTCATTCGGCAGCCTCCTTGCCACCAGTCAATCCATCGGCTGCCAGCATCGAGCCGATATGGCCGTGGGCGCGACGGTCTTCGCAGAAATCGGTGTCGGAGCAGACGAACATGCGTCCGCCCTTGTCGTCGAGGATCACCTCGTCAAGATAGACCTGCTCGGCCCCGCAAAGCGCGCAGGGCTTGTCGAAGCGCTGCACTTCGAAGGGATGGTCCTCGAAATCCAGGCTGACGACTTCGGTGTAGGGCGGCACGGCATAGATACGCTTTTCGCGGCCGGCGCCGAACAGCTGCAGCGCGTCGGACAAGTGCATTTTCGGATTGTCGAACTTCGGCGTCGGCGAGGGGTCCATGACGTAGCGGCCGGCGACCTTGACCGGATAGGCATAGGTCGTGGCGATGCGCCCGTTGCGGGCGATATCCTCGTAGAGCTTCACGTGCATGAGGCCGTATTCCTCAAGCGCATGCATCTTGCGCGTCTCGGTCTCGCGGGGCTCGAGGAAGCGCAACGGCTCCGGGATCGGTACCTGGTAGACGAGCACCTGGTTAGGCCCCAGCTTGGCCTCCGGGATGCGGTGGCGCGTCTGGATGATGGTCGCCTCGTCCGTGCGGGTGGTGACGGCGACATTGGCGACCTTCTGGAAGAAGGCGCGGATGGAGACGGCATTGGTCGTGTCGTCGGCACCCTGGTCGATGACCTTCAGCACGTCCTTCGGGCCGATGATCGCTGCCGTCAGTTGCACACCGCCGGTGCCCCAGCCATAAGGCATCGGCATTTCGCGCGAGGCAAAAGGCACCTGATAGCCGGGAATGGCGATCGCCTTCAGGATGGCGCGACGGATCATCCGCTTGGTCTGCTCGTCGAGATAGGCGAAATTGTAGGTGGCGAGTTCGGTCATTCGGCTGCCTCCGTCATGGGTTCCATGCCGCGATCGCGAGCGGCTTCGAAGTCGCGGCGCATACGCCGCACCAGGTCGAGTTCGGCCTGGAAGTCGACATAGTGCGGCAGCTTCAGATGTTCGACGAAGCCGGTCGCCTGCACGTTGTCGGAGTGGGAAATGACGAATTCCTCGTCCTGAGCCGGCGCAACGATGTCTTCACCGAGTTCCTCGGCACGTAGCGCGCGGTCGACCAGCGACATGGCCATGGCCTTGCGCTCGCTCTGGCCGAAGACCAGGCCGTAGCCGCGGGTGAACTGCGGCGGTGCCTTGGCCGAGCCCTTGAACTGGTTGACCATCTGACATTCGGTCACCTGGATGCGGCCGAGCGAGACGGCAAAGCCGAGTTCCGGTACGTCGAATTCGACCTCAACTTCGCCGATGCGGATTTCGCCGGTGAAGGGGTGGGTGCGGCCGTAACCGCGCTGCGTCGAATAGCCGAGCGCCAGCAGAAAGCCTTCATCGCCGCGGGCCAGCGCTTGCAGGCGAAGATCGCGGGTCATCGGAAATTCCAGTGGTTCGCGCGTGAGGTCGCCGATCTCGTGGTCGACGGGCATGGTGCCGTCGCCTTCGATCAGCCCTTCCTGATCGAGGATTTCGGAAACGCGCATGACGCGGCCGTCTTCGGCCGGGCGCTGCATCGGCTCGTCGACAGGTTCGTCGGTCAAAAGGCTCGGGTCGAGCAGGCGGTGCGTATAGTCGAAGGTCGGGCCGAGAAGCTGGCCGCCGGGCAAGTCCTTGTAGGTCGCGGAGATGCGGCGCTCGATCTTCATTGCTGATGTGTCAAGCGGCTGGGAGTAGCCAAAGCGCGGCAGCGTCGTGCGGTAGGCTCTGAGCAGGAAGATCGCTTCGATCATGTCGCCGCGGGCCTGGCGAACGGCAAGTGCGGCCAGCGTACGGTCATAGAGCGAGGCTTCTGCCATGACGCGGTCAACGGCGAGTGCTAGCTGCGCCACGATCTGGTCGATGCCAACTGCCGGCAGTGAGCGGTCGCCGCGGCGGCGGTCGGCCAGCAGCCGGTGCGCATTGGCAATGGCGGCTTCACCGCCCTTTACAGCAACATACATACGTCACATCTCCGTCGCGATGATCTTGGTGGTGCGCGGCAGGCAGAGGAATTGCCGGCCCGCCGTCAGGATGAGATCGACGCCGCGCGGGAAGAGAGCGCGATTGTCGTTCCAGATGCGCAGCAGCGCATCCGGAAGGCCGATCGGTGCGATCATGGTGATATCCTTGATGCCCGGACCCGACAGCGCCAGTTCCTTGCCGCCTTCGAGGCTTTCGATCTCAAGCACGATCGTCGTCGAGCGATCGGGATATTCCTGGGTGCCGATGCCGAACTGGCTGAAGGAGGAAAGCGCCATACCAGCTTCAAGAAAGGCAAAATGTGCCTCCAGCCGCTCGGATATGATGGATGCGCCGGTATGGAACGCCAACCAATCCGGCAGGCTGGATCGCGCAAGGCTATTGGACAGCCAGACCGGCGTATCGTGATCGCAAAGGGTCAGGCCGATGGCGCCGGCGGCGATGCCGAGCGGAGCCGGCGGCGCAATGTCGGCGGTAATGGTCTGCAGGGTGCCCGGGCGTGCCATGGCGTCCATCGTCATCTTGAAGACACTCTGTGCGTCGAAAACCGGATCGGTGAAACCGCCGGTCAGGGCTTCGTTGCCGAAGGTTGGGGTGCTGGAAAGGCTCATCAATCTTCTCCGCGAACCATGGTGAAGAAATCGACGCGGGTCGCCGCCGTCTCTTCCGCGCGCTTGCGATCATAATTTTCGATACGTTCGGTCACGGGCTGCAGGATCGCCTTTTCGACGAACTCTTTCGTAGCCGATTGCTGCCAGAGTGCATCGAAGATGGCCGAAAGCCGGGCCTTTTCCCGATCTGTGCCGAGCGCGTGCGCATGGCCGATCGTGTTGGATGCCAGCCGGACGGTAGCGCGTGTCACCGTGACTTCGCCGAGATTGAACGGAGAGCCGCCACCACCGATGCGGCCGCGCACCATGACGAGCCCGGTCTCGGGGCCGCGCACCGGCTGTACCGCCGGCTTGCTCGGCAATGCTTCCCATGCCGCCTCTAGCTCGTCGCGTTCTGCCTGCGCCAAGAGATCGGCGACGCGCTTGCGTTCCCGACGCTCCTGTGCCGCCGCTTCCTGCCTTTGTGCTGAATTCATCGCGCCTTCCTCTAAATGTCTATTGATATAGACAACCATACAATATATGTTTATATCTATTAGCGAGTCGTGACAAGCGTGTGACAGGGCGAGTGGGCGAAATGGCAGGGCAGAAGATACAGAGGCAGACGGGCGTGGCGCTCTGGCGGCAGATTGCCGACCGCATTCGCACCTCCATTAATCACGGCGACTTCGACGAGACGGGCATGGTGCCGCCGGAAACGGTGCTGGCGCTGCAGTTCGGCGTCAACAGGCACACGATCAGAAGCGCGCTGGCAGCACTCGCCCAGGAAGGCATCGTCAGGGCCGTGCAGGGACGCGGGACGCTGATCGAGCGCAAGGAGCGGCTAAGTTTTCCGATTTCGAGACGTACGCGATTTTCGCAAGGGATCGGCGATCAGGTGCGCGAAACCCGCAGCGTCTTGCTTGCATCCGGCGAAGAGGCCGCCAGCACCGAATTGGCCAAACAGCTCAAGGTCAGGACGGGAACGCCGTTGATAAGGCTCGAGACGCTGGGTCAGGCGGACCATCGGCCTGTATCGCGCGCCACCAGCTGGTTTCCGGCGGATCGTTTCGGCGATATCGCGGAGGTCTATCGGACAACCGGTTCGATCACCAAGGCATTCAAGGAGCTTGGCGTTCCTGATTACGTCCGCGTCGTCACCGAGATTACCGCGACACATGCCGACGAGAGCGATCTTGCCGATCTGCAGCTATCCCCGGGCGCCATTGTTCTCGTCGCCCAGGCGCTGAACGCCGATCTCGACAATGTCCCGGTGCAGTATTCGATTTCCCGCTTCGCCGCAGACAGGGTGCGGTTCACGATTGAGAATTAAGGCCGAGCTACGAAGTCGGCTGAAAATCGTTCGGCGGCCATTGCTGTGCGGCATGCAGGATGCGAATTATGCGCACCGTCTCGCCGGCGACGTCATAAACCAGCAAATAGTTTCGATGCACGACGAGTTCTCGCGTCCCGGACACGCGGCCGGATCGGCCCGTCATCGGATGGGTGATGAGCTGTTTCGACCGTTTGGCGAAGAGCTTGTCCAGCGCGATTGCCGCGGAGGCATTCTCGGCCTCGATGTAAATATAGATGGCGCGTCGATCAGCTCTTGCTTCGGGAGTCCAGGCAAGTTTCACGAAGAACGCCCGCTGAGTTTGCGGCGTGTTTCTTCTCGTAACGCAGCGAATTCAGCGTCTATGTTGTCGTCAGGAATGAGATTGCCGGCGTTGGCTGAAGCAAGACCGGCCTGCACCTGCTGGCGAAACCACATGTCATAGTCAGCGGCATCCTGCTGGCGCTGTACATAATCGCGCATGAAAGCCCGGAGCAACTGCGCACCGGTCTGATCATGCGCTTTCGCAGCCTCGCTGAAAGCCGCCTTCAACTCTTCTTCAACTCGGAAGGTAAATGTCGCGTCGCTCATGTCGGCCCATGTGTTACATACGCAGTGCAATGTAACACATATTGCGGCATTTCCCACCCCTCATCTCAGGCCTATGAGGGGTGGCTTCCGTTCAATAGCTTAATGCGCGCCGGACATGTCGCCGAGGACTTCCTTCGAGGCGACGGTGGAATCGGCCTTGAGCTTGTAGACCATCGGCACGCCGGTCGCGAGGTTCAGCTCGAGGATCTGCGCCTTGCTCAGGCGATCGAGAACCATGACGAGCGAGCGAAGCGAATTGCCATGGGCGGCCACCAGCACATTCTGGCCGGCAAGCACGCGCGGCAGGATTTCGGTCAGGTAATAGGGCCAGACGCGGGCGCCGGTGTCGCGCAGGCTTTCGCCGCCTGGCGGCGGAACGTCGTAGGAGCGGCGCCAGATGTGAACCTGCTCTTCGCCCCACTTGGCGCGGGCGTCATCCTTGTTGAGGCCGGAGAGATCGCCGTAGTCGCGCTCGTTCAGCGCCTGATCCTTGATCGTTTTGAGGCCTGTCTGGCCGATTTCTTTGAGGATGATATCAAGCGTGTGCTGGGCGCGCGTCAATGCGGAGGTAAAAGCGATATCGTATTTGATGCCGTAATCCGCCAGTGCCTTGCCGCCAGTCTTGGCCTCTTCGACGCCAAGCGGGGTCAGATCGGGATCCTTCCAGCCGGTGAAGAGATTCTTCAAATTCCAGTCGCTCTGGCCATGGCGAACGAGGACAAGAGTACCGCTCATAAAATTTCTCCCTGATAGGTTCGGATCAACGTGTGGAGAGCCCGAGTACATCGAGCATGGAATAGAAGCCGGGTTTCTTGTCGCGCGCCCAGAGCGCTGCCTGCAGCGCGCCGCGCGCAAACAGCGATCGGTCGCCGGCGCTGTGCGACAGCGTCAATCGCTCGCTTTCGCTGGCGAAGATCACCGAATGATCGCCGACCACGCCGCCGCCGCGCAGGGTCGCAAAGCCGATCGTACCCGCCGGGCGCGGGCCGGTTTGGCCGTCGCGCACGCGCACGGAATTGTCGTTGAGATCGATGCCACGGCCTTTCGCAGCCGCCTGACCGAGCAGCAGTGCCGTGCCCGAGGGTGCATCGACCTTGTGGCGATGGTGCATCTCCAGCACCTCGATATCCCAGTCGTTCGAAGGCAGCGCCCGCGCCGCCTGCTCGACAAGCACGCTCAAAAGGTTGATGCCGAGGCCCATATTGCCCGATTTGACGATGCGGGCATGGCGTGCCGCCGCCTTGAACTTCGCCTCGTCCTCATCCGAGCATCCCGTCGTGCCGATGATATGGACGATGCGTGCCTGTGCGGCGAGGCCGGCAAAGGTGACGCTGGTTGCCGGCGTCGTGAAATCGATGACACCTTCGGCATGAAGGAAGGCGGAAAGCGGATCGTCGGTGACGGGAATGCCGATCGGGCCGAGCCCGGCGATCTCGCCGGCATCCTTGCCGATGAAGGCGGAGCCGGGACGAGCGACGGCGGCATGCAGGGCCACACCGTCGGTTGCATGAATGATGCGGATGAGAGCCTGTCCCATGCGGCCCGCCGCGCCAACCACCACCAGCTTCATCGCATCGTCGCTCATGTCGTCTCTATCGTCTATTTGCGGGAATTGCTTGAAATCGCCGGTAGCTGCAGGTTGTTGAGCCGAGCGTAGAGGCCATTGTCGGCCGTCGCAAGCGTCTCGTGGTTGCCCTCTTCGACAACTCGGCCGTTCTGCATGACGACGATCTTCTCGGCGCGGATGACCGTCGACAGGCGGTGCGCGATGACGACGACCGTGCGGCCGCTCATCGCCTCTTCCAGTGCCTTCTGCACGGCCGCTTCGGACTCCGTGTCGAGCGCAGAGGTTGCTTCGTCCAGAAGCAGGATCGGCGCGTTGCGCACCAGCGCGCGGGCGATCGACAGGCGCTGCCGCTGGCCGCCGGACAGCGTCACGCCGTTTTCGCCGACCGGTGTGTCATACCCCATCGGCTGCGCCTCGATGAAATCATGGGCATAGGCGAGGCGCGCTGCTTCCTCGATCTCGGCATCCGTCGCGTTCGGGCGGCCGTAGCGGATATTGTCGCGGATCGTGCCTTCAAAGAGATAGGGCTGCTGCGACACATAGGCGAGCTGTTCCCGCAGCGACTGTTTCGTCACATGCGCGATGTCCTGCCCGTCGATGAAGATGCTGCCGGATTTTGGGTCGTAGAAGCGCGGGATGAGATTGATGACGGTGGACTTGCCGGCGCCAGAAGGCCCGACGAGCGCTGTCGTCTGTCCGCCCTCGGCCGTGAAGTTGACACCGGAAAGTACGGATTCATCGCCATAGGCGAAATGAACGTCGCGGAACTCGATGCGGGCGTCGGTCACGTTAAGCGGCTTGGCATCCGGCAGGTCGCGCTGGCGCGGCTCCATGTCGAGCAGCTCGTAGATCATCCGTGCATTGACGACCGCGCGCTCCAGCTGCACCTGCAGCTTTGCAAGGCGGCGGGCCGGATCGTAGGCAAGCAGCAGCGAAGTGGCGAAGGAGAAGAACACGCCCGGCGAGACATTGTCGTAGATCGAGCGATAAGCGGCATAGGCAAAGAGGCTGGCGATCGCAAAACCGGCGACGGTTTCGATCAGCGGTCCGTTGCGCTCCGAAAGGCGGGCGATGCGGTTCTGCCGGTGCTCGGCGGCGGTGATCAGCTTGTTGATCTTGCGCTCGAGCTCCTCTTCCATCGTGAAGGCCTTGACGATGGAAACGCCTTGAATAGTCTCCTGCATCGCGCCGAGTACATGGCTGTTCAGGACGATCGCATCGCGCGTGGCGGCGCGCAGGCGCTTAGAAATATAGCGCAGCGCGAAGAAGAGCGGCGGCGCGATGACGACGAATGCGATGCTGAGCACCGGATCCTGGAAGACCATGACGCAGAGCAGGGCGACGAAGGTCAGAAGGTCGCGTGCCGTCGACGTGATCGTCAGGTTCATGACATCGCGGATGCCCGAGACGTTCTGGCTGATGCGGGCGGCGAGCTGCGCGGAGCGCGCTTCGCTGAAGAAGCCAACTGACAGCGTCATCAGATGCGAATAGAGCCGGCGCTGGTAGCGAGCGATGATGTTATTGCCGATCTTCGACAGAATGACCGACTGGAAATACCCGGCAAAACCGCGCACCACGAAAACGAGGAAGATGCTGAAGCAGATTTTCCAGGCATCGACGATATTGCGGGCGATGAAGGCGCTGTCGATGACCGATTTGACGATGTAGCCGATGTAAGCAGTCGAAAGCGCAACGAGGATAAGGCAGGTAATCGCGATGGCGTAGCCGCGAATATGATCGCGGCCGTTCTCGGCGATAATGCGCTTCAGCATGCCGGTGATGGCTTCGCTGTCGACGTTTTTGCTTTTCGGGTCAGGCAATTTCAATAATCGGCTTCCTGTCTTGAACCAAGCGAGCCGCATCTGGCACGTGCTTTCGCGGCTCTATTAAAGAGTTAGCACGGCTTTGGCTAGACATGGCGTGCCGCGCTGGTTAAGGCCGATCGCGGAGCCGCAATCACTATAGAGGAAGGCGGCCTCTTCAAAAAGGAGGCGCGCCGGCTGTTTTGGCGCGCCATGAGCTGTTTGGTAAGCGGTTAACGCCGCCAGCGACGGCCTTCTGTCGCAAGGCCAAAGTTTGTCGGCTTGCGGGCATAGGTCGCCAGGCCGGAAAGCGCTGCCAGCGGATTGACGACCACGTGCGTCGGGATCGTCTTCATCAATTCCGTGTGCGGTGCCTTGTCTTCGAAGGCGGCGCGGAATTCTTGCTTCTGCAGCGCGGGCAGGATCTTCTGCGGGATGCCGCCCGAGAGATAGACGCCGCCGCGCGCCATGAAGACCATGGCGAAATCGCCGGCGACGCGGCCGAGATAGGTAACGAACAGCGTCAATGTCTCCTCGGCCTGCCTGTTGGTGCCGGCGAGTGCATGATTGGTGATATCGGCTGGCTCCTTGAGGCTCGGTTCGATGCCGTCAGCCGCGCAGATCGCATGATAGAGGTTCTGGAGGCCGCGGCCGCAGATCACCTGTTCGGCCGAGATGCGGCCTTCGATGGGTTCCAGATGCGGCCAGATCTGCAGGTCGCGTTCCGTGCGCGGCCCAAGATCGATATGCCCGCCTTCGCCCGGCACCGGCACCCATTGATGCTGGGTATGAACCAGGGCGCCGACGCCAAGCCCGGTACCCGGCCCGAGCACGACGCGCGATGCGGTCATGTTCCCGGATGCTTGGCCGATGGTTTGGCGATGCTCGTCGGAAATCTCGGCGATCGCGAGCGCCTGCGCCTCGAAATCGTTGATGACGAGCACGTCCTCGATGCCGAGATTGGCGATCATCGTCTTCGGACGGATCACCCAATCGCAATTGGTCAGCGGAATCTCGTCACCCTGCACGGGACCGGCCATGGCAAGAATTGCCGAGCGGGGTCGGACCTTGCTGTTTTCAAGGGCGAGTTTGATCGCGTCGTCGATCGTGGCGAAATTCGCCGTCTGCACGACCGGGAAATGCTCCTGTTCGGAGTCCGCATCGACGAGGATGGAGAAGCGTGCATTGGTGCCGCCGATATCGCCGATCAGGATTGGGAAAGGCAGGGGGGCATCACTGTGATTGAGCTCGGGCATGGCCAGGTCCGTGGTCTGCCGCCGGCAAGGCGGATTAATGGTTCAGTGTTTTGATCAGGCGCTCGGCAGTGGATTCGTTGAGCGCCATCGGAATGTCGTAGAGAACGGCAAGCCGCGTCAATGCCTTGACGTCGACGTCGTGAGGGTGCGGAGTGAGAGGATCGATGAAGAAGACGAGCATGTCGATCTCGCCGGTGGCGATGAGCGCGCCGATCTGCTGGTCGCCACCGAGCGGGCCGCTTTTCAGACGGGTGACCTTGAGGTCGGGGCAGGCATCCAGCACGCGGCCGCCCGTCGTACCCGTGGCGACGATGTTCCAATTGGCAAGGGCGGCCTCATTGCGTCGGGCAAATTCTGCCATCGCATCTTTTTTCTGATCATGCGCGATCAATGCGATGCATTTGCTGCCGGCCATGAAATCCTTGCTCCGCCCGATGCTTTCAATCGATTTATCCGCCTTCTATACCAAGGGGGCGCGTTTTGAAAGACGCCTCCGGCAAGGACGGGTGCAGGATCTATTGCTGTGGAATCTGACCTGGCGGCGTATCACCCGAAACCGGCATTGCGTCCGTCTCCGCCGAAACGCCGGCAGCTTTATCGCCGGAGGCAGCCGAGCGTGCGGAAGCAGCCGAAGGTGCCGCCAACACGGCCTGACAGGCCTTGGGCAGATCGGCAACCATGACTTCGCGTGGCTTGACCGGGGGCTTGGTGCTGGGCTTCGGCTTTGCCCAGGGCTCGGGTCCGAACCACCAGGCGAGCGACTTGTCGCAGCCATCGCCGGCGGCGACCGGGGCCTGCCCCGTGCAGCCGACCGAGCCGGGAGGGCAGCGAAGGCGGATGTGGAAATGCGAGTCGTGCCCGTATTCCGACCTAAGCTTGCCGAGATTGCTGCGGTCGCCCGTCCATGTCTCGCACATCTTCTTCTTGATGGCCGGGTTGACGAAAATGCGCTCGACCTCGGGATAGCTCGCCGCGCGCATCAGCAGGCGCGCATGCGCCGGCGTCCAGACCTTGTCATTGATCGTCAGAAACTTGTCCTTGGCGAGCATCGTGGTGAAAGGCATGGCTTCGCGCTCTTCCGCCGTCATCTTGCGCCGTGGCATCGGCGTCAGCCACACGTCGGCATCGAGGCCGATCTGGTGCGAGGCGTGACCGTTGATCATCGGACCGCCGCGCGGCTGCGAGATATCGCCGACAAGCAGGCCCGGCCAGCCGTCATTCTTCGCCGCGTCGCGCGACAGGCGCTCAAGTAGGCCGATCGTTTCCGGCCGGCCCCAGCGGCGATTGCGCGACAGGCGCATCGCCTGCCACGTCGGGCCGTCGGCCGGCAGAGCGACTGCGCCCGCAAGGCAACCCTTGGCATAGAAGCCGATCGATTGCGGTGCCCCCTGCGTCGGTAGCGTCACGGCGCCGAAGACCGCTTTTGCGCTGCCGGGCGAAGGTGTGGCCTGCTGCGCCAGCGCATCGCTGGCGACAAGGCCCATCCCGATCGAGGTTGCGAGAGAGAATTTGCCGATCGTTCGAAAGGCGCGAGCCAGAAGTGAAGCCATGCATATCCTTGAAGGCGGTCGGCATTAGCCGAAGTGATTTGCCGGGAGATTATCCTGAAATAGGATGGAAGTGAATCCGCGGCAATCGCCGGTGGCTACGGCCGACCGCCTTTGCCGGCATGGCCGTCGTTACTACAGATCAGTTCGCCAGGATTTCCGCCGTCTTGCGAATGCGCGACAGCCGCGGCAAGACCTTCGTGCAGGCGAAATCCTGCATATCCTGCGAGAGCGTCGTCACGGCATCTTCAGCGACAATGACGGCGTAATTTTCCGCGTGGGCATCGCGCACGGTGCCTTCCACACCGAAATTGGTGGCGACGCCAGTCACGATCAGCGTTTTGATGCCACGGCGGCGCAGCTGCAGATCGAGTTCCGTGCCGTAGAAGGCGCTCCACTGGCGCTTGACGATGGCGACATCGGGCGTCAGCGCTGCCATCTCGGCCGGAGCTTCGAGCGCGGCCGGCGGCAAGCCTCCTGGGGGAACCGGGAAGCTTTCGTCGGTCGGCTGATTGACAGCGTCGGCATAGTCTGCGGAAAATCCGACGGTCACGAAAACGGTCGTTCCGCCATCGGCCTTCAGTTTGTTTGCGATGGCGACCGTATTGGTGACGATCTGCTGGGCGGAGTAGGGCGCAAGCGGGCGGCTGAGCACGAGGCCTTGCAGGTCGATGGAAACAAGAGCGGTGGTCTTAGGATCGTAAAGTGACATCTGGGGGCTCCGAGAAAACATGAGGGTATCCTCACAATGGAAAATATGAGGATGACCTCACAAAAATCAAGTGAAGAATTGAAGACGCGTGCGCCGAAACGGCAGCGGGGCCACGATCGCGTTGCCGTTCTGCTCGAAGCAGCGGCAAAAGTCTTTGCGCGCAGGGGTTACGATGCGGCAACGATGACGGAGATCGCGGCGGAGGCGCATTCGTCGATCGGCTCGCTCTATCAGTTCTTTCCGACAAAGCCCCTGCTCGCCGAGGCGCTGCATATCGATCGCCTGGAGCGCCTTAAGGCGAGGCTTCGTGACATGGCGGAACGGAGCATAGGGCTTTCCGCCGCCGGTAGCGGCGAGGCAATCTTCGATGCGCTCGCCGCTTTCATCGAGCAATATCCCGAGTTTCCCGTACTAGCCGGGCGTCGCGATATTCCCAAGGACCGCAAGGCGCGCTCGCGCGCGGAGTTGCGAGAGCTGATTGCCGCCTTTCTGCGGCAGGCCCATCCGCCGATCACGGACGATATCGTTCTGATGGCGGGCATCGTGCTCGAATTGCTGCGCATTGCCGTCGTCGTTTCCAGCGACCCGGACGCCGCCGAGGACCGGCGCGTCTTTGCGGAACTGCGGCTGATGCTGCGCAAACGTCTTGAGGATGCTACGGCAAAAAACTGAGCGTCGGACACGGTTTTCAGCCTTTGCAACGAGATGAGTTGTTGCGTCCTGCTTTTTGCCCTCATTTGCCGTATGCTGATTCCTCAGACATCATCGGGAGATCATGAATGGCATTGTCGCGGTTGAAAGCAGGCTTGGTCGTTTCTCTTTTTTGCCTGCTGGCAATGCCTTTATCCACGAAAGCCGAAGAGCCGGAATTCCGCATCGGCACGGCTATTCTTGGCGACTTGAAATATCAACCCGGCTTCAAGCGTTTCGACTATGTCAATCCGGAGGCGCCCAAGGGCGGCGAGGTGAAGCTTTCGAGCAATGGCACCTTCGATACGCTGAATCCGGTGTTGTATAAGGGCAATCCGGTAGCAGGTATAAGTTCGTTAGGGGCCGGTCTCGTCTTTGACAGCCTGCTGAAATCGGCAGATGATGAGATTTCCTCCTCCTATGGCTTGCTAGCCGAAGGCGTTTCCTATCCGGACGATATTTCCAATGCTACTTTCCGCCTGCGGCCCGAAGCAAAGTGGGCAGACGGACAGCCGGTGACGCCAGAGGATGTCGTTTTCAGTTTCGACAAGGCGAAGGAACTCAATCCGCTCTTCACCAGCTATTACAGCCATGTGACACGCGCCGAAAAGACCGGCGAGCGCGATGTGACCTTCTATTTCGACGAGAAGAACAATCGTGAACTGCCGTCGATTCTTGGCCAGTTCCCGATCGTGCCAAAGCACTGGTGGGAAGGTACGGGGCCGGACGGTAAACCGCGAGATATCTCCCGCACCACACTCGAGCCCGTTATGGGATCCGGACCCTACAAGGTCGTTTCCGTCTCGCCCGGTTCCACCATCCGTTACGAATTGCGCGACGATTATTGGGGCAAGGACTTGCCCGTCAATGTCGGCTTGAACAATTTAAAGTCGATCTCCTACACTTACTTCACCGATAATGATGTAGAATTCGAGGCCTTCCGCGGCGGCACTATCGACTATTGGCAGGATAACGTCGCAAGCCGCTGGGTCACCGGCTACGATTTTCCCGCCGCCAAGGACGGTCGTATCAAGCGCGAGGAAGTGCCTAATCCGCTTCGCGCCACCGGCGTTATGCAGGCGCTCGTGCCCAACATGCGTCGCGAACAGTTCAAGGACGAGCGTGTTCGCGAGGCGCTGAACTATGCTTTCGATTTCGAAGAGCTGAACCGCGCCATCGCTTTCAACCAGTACAGCCGCGTCAATAGCTTCTTTTTCGGCACGAAGCTCGCTTCGTCGGGCCTACCGGAAGGTAAAGAGCTCGGCGTTCTCAATGAAGTGAAGGACAAGGTTCCGGCTGAAGTCTTCACGATGCCTTATACCAACCCAGTTGGCGGCGATCAGCAGAAGGCCCGCGACAATCTGCGTAAAGCGCTCGATCTATTCAAGCAGGCGGGATACGTTCTGAAGGGCAACCAGATGGTGAATGCTCAGACGGGCAAGCCCTTTTCGATCGAGATTTTGCTCGGCAGCCCTTTCGTGGAAAAATGGGTTCTACCCTATGCCCAGAATTTGAAGAAAATCGGCATCAACGCTACCGTCCGCACGGTCGACTCATCGCAATACATCAATCGCGTTCAGAACTTCGACTATGACATGATCTGGACGGTTTGGGCGCAAACGTTGAATCCCGGCAACGAGCAGATTGATTTCTGGGGATCTGCGTCCGTCAATCGTAAGGGTTCACGCAATTTTGCCGGCATTTCTGATCCAGGCATCGATGCTCTTGTCAACAAGGTCATTTTCGCCAAAGACCTCGAGGAGAAGGACGCCACCGCCAAGGCGCTCGACCGTGTATTGCTCGCCCATCACTACGTGGTTCCACTCTTTTACACCACCAGCTTCCATATCGCTTATTGGGACAAGTTCGCGCATCCGGCCCAACTGCCCGAATATTCCATCGGCTTCCCCGATGTCTGGTGGTCGAAAAGCGCCGGAAAGTGAGCCTCTCTTGCAATGAGGGGCTTGCTGGCTCCAAATGCAGAGGGCTGATTCGGGTAGTTTCAAGCTGATATGACTGCGCCGGTCTCGATCCGGCGGAAGGGAATGTGATTTGATCGACGGACGGATTGAGGCGAGGCGGAACATACCCCTCTTCGAGGGAGCGGCGGACTGATGGGTGCCTATATCCTGCGACGCCTCCTGCTGATGATCCCGACCATCGTCGGTATCATGGCGATTTCCTTCACCATCGTGCAGTTCGCGCCGGGCGGCCCGGTCGAGCAGGTCATCGCGCAGCTGACCGGGCAGGGAGATAACGCCAACGGCCGCCTGTCGGGTGGCGGTACGGACCTGGCTGCCCAGCAATCCTTCGACGACAGCGGCTCGAAATATCGCGGCGCGCAGGGGCTCGATCCCGAGCTGATCGCCAAGCTCGACAAGCAGTTCGGCTTCGACAAGCCGCCGCTCGAGCGTTTCGGCCAGATGATGTGGAACTATATCCGCTTCGATTTCGGCGAGAGCTTCTTCCGCAATACCACCGTCATCGACCTCATCGCCCAGAAGCTGCCGGTATCGATCTCGCTCGGCATCTGGATCCTGATCTTCTCCTACGCCATTTCCATTCCGCTCGGCATCCGCAAGGCGGTGCAGGACGGATCGACCTTCGATGTCTGGACGTCGGGCATCATCATCGTCGGCTATGCGGTCCCGAGCTTCCTGTTCGGCATCATGCTGATCGTGCTGTTTGCCGGCGGCTCCTTCTTCGACTGGTTCCCGCTGCGCGGCCTCGTCTCGGATAATTTCGCCGACCTCACCTGGTGGCGGAAGATCCTCGATTATCTCTGGCACCTGGTGCTGCCGCTGATTTCGCTGTCGCTTGCCGCCTTCGCCACGACGACACTGCTCACCAAGAATTCCTTCATCGAGGAGATCAAGAAGCAATATGTCATCACCGCCCGCGCCAAGGGGCTTTCCGAACGGCGCGTGCTCTATGGCCATGTCTTCCGCAACGCCATGCTCATCGTCATCGCCGGCTTTCCCGGCGCCTTCATTTCCGCCTTCTTCACCGGCTCGCTTTTGATCGAGAACATCTTCTCGCTCGATGGCTTGGGACGCTTGAGCTATCTCTCCGTCGTCCAACGCGATTATCCGGTGGTGTTTGCCACGCTCTTCATCTTCTCGCTGCTCGGCCTCGTCGTCAGCCTCGTCTCAGACCTCATCTACACCTGGATCGATCCGCGTATCGACTTCGAGCGGAGGGACGTGTGATGGACGCAGCCAATCAGCAGACGCTCCCGACAACGGTGAAGCCGCCGCGCAAGGGCCTATTCTCGCCGACCAATGTGCGCCGCTGGGAGAATTTCAAGGCGAACCGTCGCGGCTACTGGTCGCTCTGGATCTTCCTGGTGCTGTTCGTCCTCAGCCTCGGCGCCGAATTCATCGTCAACGACCGGCCGATCCTCGTCTCCTACAAGGGCGAGATTCTGACGCCGGTCTTTGTCGATTATCCCGAGGAGAAGTTCGGCGGTTTCCTGGCGCAGACGGATTATCGCGCCCCGGATATTCAGGATGAGATCAATGCCAATGGCTGGATGATCTGGCCGCCGATCCATTATTCCTATCAGACCGCCAACTCCAATCTGCCTAAGGGAATGTCGGCGCCGACGCCGCCTTTCTGGGCGATGAGCAAGGAAAAGCGCTGCTCGGGCTATCCCGGCGGTGTTGCCGATCCGAATTGCAACTGGAGCAATTTCAACTGGCTCGGCACTGACGATCAGGCCCGCGATGTGCTCGCCCGCTTGGTCTACGGCTTCCGCATCTCGGTGCTGTTCGGCCTGGCGCTCACCATTTGCTCGGCCGTCGTCGGCGTCTGCGCCGGTGCGATACAGGGTTATTTCGGCGGCTGGACCGATCTTTTGATGCAGCGTTTCATCGAGATTTGGTCGTCCATGCCGGTGCTCTATATTCTGCTAATCATCGCCTCGGTGCTGCCGCCCGGCTTCTTCATCCTCCTCGGCATATTGCTGCTGTTTTCCTGGGTCGGTCTCGTCGGCGTCGTGCGCGCCGAATTCCTGCGGGCGCGCAATTTCGAATATGTGCGCGCCGCCCGCGCCCTTGGCGTCAATAACCGTACCATCATGTATCGCCACCTGCTGCCGAACGCGATGGTCGCGACGCTGACCTTCGTGCCCTTCATCCTGTCGGGCTCGATCACCACCCTGACCTCACTGGATTTCTTGGGCTTCGGCATGCCGCCCGGCTCGCCGTCGCTGGGTGAAATGATCGCCCAGGGCAAATCCAATCTGCAGGCTCCCTGGCTAGGGCTTTCGGCCTTCTTCACCATGTCAATCATGCTGTCGCTGCTGATTTTCATCGGCGAGGCCGTGCGCGACGCCTTCGATCCGAGGAAGACGTTCCGATGAGCGAAAACTCCACTCCGCTGCTGTCCGTCCGCGACCTCTCCGTCGCCTTTCATCAGGGCGGGCAGACCTCGATCGCCGTCGATGGCGTCTCCTTCGATATCCATAAGGGCGAGGTGCTGGCGCTGGTCGGCGAATCCGGCTCAGGAAAATCGGTTTCGGCCAATTCGATCCTGAAGCTCTTGCCCTATCCGTCCGCAAGCCATCCTTCCGGCGAAATCCTGTTCAAGGGCAAGGATCTGCTGAAGGCATCGGACAACGAGCTGCGTGCCGTGCGTGGCAACGACATCACGATGATCTTCCAGGAGCCGATGACCTCGCTCAATCCGCTTCATTCGATCGAAAAGCAGATCAGCGAAATCCTGGCGCTGCATCAGGGCATCGTGGGCGAGGCCGCGCGCAGCCGTACGCTGGAACTCTTGAACCAGGTCGGCATCCGCGAGCCGGAAAAGCGCCTCAAGGCCTATCCGCATGAACTGTCCGGCGGCCAGCGCCAGCGCGTGATGATCGCCATGGCGCTCGCTAACCGCCCCGAACTCCTGATCGCCGACGAGCCGACGACTGCGCTCGACGTCACCGTGCAGGCGCAGATTTTGGAATTGCTGCGCGATCTCAAGGGCGCGCACGGCATGTCGATGCTGTTCATCACCCACGATCTCGGCATCGTCCGCAAGTTTGCCGATCGTGTCTGCGTCATGACCAAGGGCAAGATCGTCGAGACCGGCACGGTGGAGGACGTCTTCACGAGACCGCAGCATGACTATACCCGCCATTTGCTGGCCGCCGAGCCGCGCGGCGAGCCGCCGGCAAGCGATGCGAACAAGCTCGTCGTCATGGAAGGCAGCGATATTCGCGTCTGGTTCCCGATCAAGGCCGGCTTCATGCGCAAGGTCGTCGATCACGTGAAGGCGGTCGACGGCATCGATCTGAAGCTCAGGGCCGGCCAGACGCTCGGCGTCGTCGGCGAATCCGGCTCAGGCAAGACCACGCTCGGCCTGGCGCTCGCCAGGCTCATTTCCTCCAAGGGCCGTATCGCCTTCGTCGGCAAGGATATAGCCGGCTATTCGTTCCGCGAGATGCGGCCTCTCCGCAACCAGCTGCAGGTCGTCTTTCAGGACCCTTATGGATCGCTCAGCCCGCGCATGTCGGTCGGCGAGATCATCGCTGAGGGGCTCAAGGTGCATGAGCGCTCGCTTTCGGCCGACGAGCGCGACAAGCGCGTCTGCTGGGCGCTGGAGGAAGTCGGCCTCGATCCGTCCACCCGCTGGCGTTTCCCGCACGAATTCTCCGGCGGCCAGCGCCAGCGCATCGCCATTGCTCGCGCCATGGTGCTGAAGCCGCGTTTCGTCATGCTCGACGAGCCCACTTCGGCGCTCGATATGAGCGTGCAGGCGCAGGTAGTCGATCTGCTGCGCGACCTGCAGCAGAAGCACGATCTTGCCTATCTCTTCATCAGCCACGATCTGAAAGTGGTGAAGGCGCTCGCCAACGAGCTGATTGTCATGCGCTTCGGCAAGGTCGTCGAGCAGGGCGCATCCGCCGATATTTTCCGGGCGCCGAAAGAGGATTACACCAGGGCGCTGCTTGCCGCCGCCTTCAATATCGAGGCGGTGCCGACCGCCGCGATCCAGCAATAGAGACCACCATCATGCCGGCCAAAAGCCCCATTCTCGTCGACCTCAAATTCGATCCTGTGTCCGTTGCTAAGGCGCTTGAGGCGGCCTTTGCCGATCGCGGCAGCATCAATCTGGGCGATCCCGCCAATAAAGGCACTGATCTCTCCCATGTCGACTACGCGCTTTTGTGGAAGCCGGATGCCGATCTTTTCGAGAGAGCGCCCAATCTCAAGGTGATTTTCTCGGGCGGCGCCGGTGTCGATTCGATGATGTCGATTGCCGGCCTGCCTGACATTCCGATGGTCCGCTTCGTCGATCGCAGCCTGACGGTGCGCATGAGCGAATGGGTCGTGATGCAGTGCCTGATGCATCTGCGCGATGTGCAGGGGCATTTCAGGAATCAGCGGCAGCACGTCTGGGCGCAGCAGAATGGCCCTGAAGCCGCCGAAGTTACCGTAGGCGTCATGGGCCTCGGTGTTCTCGGCTGCGATGCCGCCGCCAAGTTGAAGATCATGGGCTTCAATGTCATCGGCTGGTCCCGCAGCAAAAAAGAGATCGACGGCATGGAAACCTTCGATGCCGACGGGCTCGATGCGTTTCTGGCGCGTACCGACATTCTCGTCGGCCTCCTGCCGCTGACGCCGGAGACGACGGGTATCTACAACGCCTCGCTTTTTTCCAGGCTGCATCGCAACGGCCCGCTCGGCAAGCCGGTTTTCATCAATGCCGGCCGCGGCAAGAGCCAGGTTGCGGCCGATATCGCTTCGGCTGTTCGTACCGGCATTCTCGGCGCCGCCTCCCTCGATGTCTTCGCCGTCGAGCCTCTGGCAGCCGACGATCCGCTCTGGGACCTGGAAAATGTCATCATCACGCCGCATGATTCCGCCATGTCTGACGAAAATGCGCTGATGCGCCATGTCGAGGAGCAGATCGCCCGCTTCGAACGCGGCGAACCGCTGCAGCATCTGGTAGATCGCAACCGGGGTTACTAAATCCGGTAGGATGCGGGGAAAGTTGCGGCGCTTCGCTTCCGACGGTCAAATGTCGCGCGTTTGCCCTCACATCAATTTTCTTTCAGCGACTGGACTTTCGCTCAACATTTTTTGATAACAAGGCGCTACAACCGCATGCCGGCAGGATGGTCGGCGGTTAGCATGACGTCCGTAGGGCAGGAGACGGGGCAGGAACGACATGACCAAGACGGATATCGCCACCCGCGTCTATAACCATACCTGGAAGCTTGATCCGATCATCCGCAGCCTGATCGATACGGATTTCTACAAGCTTCTGATGCTGCAGATGATCTGGAAACTCTATCCGGATGTCGATGCCACCTTCTCGCTCATCAATCGCACCAAGAGCGTTCGCCTTGCCGAAGTGATCGACGAGAAGGAATTGCGCGAGCAACTCGACCATGCCCGAACGCTCCGCCTCTCCAAGAAGGAGATGATCTGGCTGGCGGGTAACAGTTTCTACGGCCGCGCACAAATCTTCGAACCGGAATTCCTCGCCTGGCTGTCGAATTTCCAGCTGCCGGAATATGAGCTTTCGAAGCGCGACGGCCAATATATTCTCGACTTCCACGGTTCGTGGAAGGAAACGACGATGTGGGAAATCCCCGCGCTCGCCATCATCAACGAGCTTCGTTCGCGAACGGCACTGAAGGCGCTCGGTCCCTTCACGCTCGATGTGCTCTACGCCCGCGCCAAGGCGAAGATGTGGGAGAAGGTGGAGCGGTTGCGCGAGCTGCCGGGTTTGCGCATCTCCGATTTCGGCACCCGCCGCCGTCACAGCTTCCTCTGGCAGCGCTGGTGCGTCGAGGCGCTGAAGGAAGGCGTGCCGCACGCTTTCACCGGCACAAGCAACGTGCTGCTCGCCATGGATTCCGATCTTGAAGCCGTCGGCACCAATGCCCATGAGCTGCCGATGGTCGCCGCAGCCCTCGCGAAAAATGATGAAGAGCTCGGAAAAGCGCCCTACAAGGTGCTGCGCGACTGGAACCGTCTCTATGGCGGCAATCTGCTCGTCGTGCTGCCCGACGCCTTCGGCACCGCCTCCTTCCTGCGTAATGCGCCGGAATGGGTGGCGGACTGGACCGGCTTCCGCCCAGACAGCGCGCCCCCCATAGAAGGCGGCGAGAAGATCATCGATTGGTGGAAGAAGATGGGTCGCGATCCGCGCCAGAAGCTGCTGATCTTCTCTGACGGCCTCGATGTCGATGCCATCATCGACACCTATAAGCATTTCGATGGCCGCGTCCGCATGAGTTTTGGTTGGGGCACCAATCTCACCAACGATTTCGCCGGCTGCGCCCCGACAGAACTCAAGGGCCTCAACCCTATTTCGATCGTCTGCAAGGTCATCGAGGCAAACGGCCGGCCGGCCGTGAAGCTCTCGGACAATCCTCAGAAGGCGACGGGTGAGCCTGCGGAAGTCGAGCGCTATCTGAAGTTCTTCGGCGCGGAAGATCGCGTCGATCAGGAAGTGCTGGTTTAAGGCGTTTCCCAGGAAAAATGCCTAGCGGTTTTCCGTCCGGAATGCGTAAAACGTCTAGTGGCGAATGGCCGCTTCTATCCGGGTGACGCGGCGAAATAGCGTCCAGCGGCCATTTTCCCAGCGATATTGATCCGGCGAAATAACGTAGGGCACGTCGCTGAGATCGGCGCTGATCAATTCCAGAAGCTGCAGACCTTCAATGTCGTTCTCATGCGTGAAGAACACCTTGTCGCGCGACAGGAAGGCGGCGATCGGCGCCGCGCCCCCGGATTGCTCCTGCACCTGCGCCCAGAAATTCGGCAGGAAGGCAATGCTGGATTCGAACTGGCCGTCCACCTCGACATATTGGAACCGGCTGCGTTTGGCGATCTGGACGCCGGTCTTGGCAAGGAACTTCTGCAGGTTGGCCTGTGCCGTTTCGGCGAGTTCCCTGGCATCGATGCCCCAATCGTCGAGTGCTTCGGCCATCACGTAGTTGACCGCCGTTTCGCCGTTGACGACGAAGAGCTTGATCAGGTTCTCGGCTTCCTCCAGATAGACGAATTGCGGCGGATTTGGCTCGTCCTTGACGGCCTGCATCATCTGCTGGCGCGCAACCTCGACGAAATCGCGCGCCTTCAGCACCGGCAGGACCTTGGCGAGATCGCCGCTGTCGACCATGGCCTCCGTCATGTTGAGATAGTTGAGGAGCGCCTGCGCGCGCGCCGGCCCACGCTTTTCCCGCAGTGCCAGCAGCGCATTGCTCAGGAATTTTGTCATCGTATCGCCGTTGCGGCTGTGCAGCGTCAGGCTGCCGACGGCAGGATCGTAATCGGCACGGATCAGGTCGCCGAAGAACGGCAATCGTTCCTGCAGATAGGCGGCGAAAACCGCTTCGTCCTGCAAGGCTTCATCGGGAATGTTGAGATCGAGGGTTTTGGTAGCGGCCGTGTTCTCCGGCTCCCGCGTCGGGGAGGTTTGGCCGGTACGCACCTCTGCCTGCTCGCCTCTGCCGAAGAGACTTTTCAGGAAATTGAACACGCGCATCCCCGAGTCCTGAACGGTATTGCAGCAGAACCTAGCGCGACAGCCGTTGCGGGGCAATGGCGGCATGATCAGGATTAGGAGCCGTAAGTGCCTGCTTGCCCGTGTCAAAAACGCGTATAGTCTGCAGGAGCGGGCCGGATGGTCCGATGGCAAGAAGGGCAGCGCAGATGAGGAATGTCAGGGGCGGCAGGTGGACGATCGGAGGCCTGCTTTTTTGTCTTTTCGCACTGGCTGTGCCCATGGCGGTCTTCGCTCAGAATGCGGCCGCACCGCAGCCGACAACTCCGCCGCCCGACAAGGTTCGCGAGCTGATCCAGCTGCTGAACGAGCCCGATGTCAGGCAGTGGCTTACCACGCAGCTCAACAGTCAGCCTGCGTCCGCCAGCGATAAACCCGCACCCGCCACCGATCCGGCTCCCGCCGACGGCAATCAGATGTCGGTTCTGTCGGGCATGCTCGGCCACACGCGGCATCACCTCGAGCTGGTCTCCGGCGCTGCGATGACTTTGCCCTATGAGGTCATGACCGCATCGGAAAAGCTGGAGGGAGAGGGCAAGTCGGTCGGGCTCGTGCGCATCATCGTTCAGATTGTCCTCCTGTTCTTCCTCGGATTGGTGGCCGAACTCGCCGTTGCCCGTTTCATCAACACCAGGCATATGCAGCGCACCGAGAGGGCTGCCGGTACCGAGACGGAACTGCAGGCAGCGCGCTTCCAGTTTCTGGGCGGCGTCGTGCCCGCTATCATTCATGGTCTGGTGACGCTCGTTCCGCTTCTTGCCTTCGATTGGCCGCCGGTCATCGAAAACTTCGCCATCGCTTGCGTCATTGCGATGGTATCAATCAGGCTGGCGATCTCCATCGGCAAGCTTGTGATGGAATTGATCGCCATGCGCCGCGCCAATGATGTTTTGGATGAGGACGGCGGGGCCGCCCGCATCGCCGAGCGGCGGCGCGTCGCATCATATTGGTATCGGCGATGCACACTGTTTGCCATTTATTTCGCCTGCGGCTGGGCGATCATACAGGCCGTCACGTCGCTGGACTTTTCCGCAGGTGCGCGCGACCTCATCGGCTACACGCTCGGCATCGGTTTGTTCCTGATCGCCACGGCTGCCGTGTGGTCGAGGCCGCTCCCGGCGGAAAGCCGTGGGGCAAAGACCATTTCCTGGTTGCTGACGATTTTCTTCGTGGTGCTCTGGTGTCTCTGGGTGGCCGGCTTCGATGGCCTTTTGTGGATCGGCATCTATGCGATATTGCTGCCGCGCGTCCTGTCGATATCCACGCAGGCGATCGAGGCTCTGCATGATGCGGCCGACGGTATTTTCGGTGCCGGCAAGATCGCGGCTGTGCTGCTCGACCGCGGTTTGCGGGCGCTGATCATTACCTTTGCGGCTTTATGGCTCGGCCACATGCTGGGGGTCGAGGCGCATGCGATGATGAGCGGCAGTGAATCGAATGTCGGCCGTATCGCTCGTGGCATTCTCGGCGGCATCATCATCCTTCTGGTTGCCGATCTCGTCTGGCAGCTGGCGAAAACCTATATCGACGGCAAAGTCATGCAATCCCTGCCGGCCGCCGGCGAATCGGATGAGATGAGGGCGAGCCGCGCCCGGCTGCAGACGCTGCTGCCGATCTTCCGCAACATCCTTGCCGTCGTCATCGGCATCATCGCCGTCATGATGGTGCTGTCGGGCCTCGGTGTTCAGATCGGGCCGCTGATCGCCGGCGCCGGCGTCGTCGGCGTGGCGGTCGGCTTTGGTGCGCAGACCGTCGTCAAGGACGTCATCAGCGGTGTCTTCTATCTCTGGGACGATGCCTTCCGTATCGGCGAATATATCGAAAGCGGCCACTACAAGGGCGTGGTGGAATCCTTCAGCCTGCGCTCAGTCAAGCTGCGCCACCAGCGCGGCCCGCTGGCGACGATCCCCTTCGGCTCGCTCGGTGCGGTCAACAACATGAACCGCGACTGGGCGATCGATAAGATCATCGTCAAGGTCACCTACGATACCGATCTCGTGAAGCTGAAGCGCGTCATCAAGGATATCGGCCAACGCCTGCTCGAAGACGAGGATCTGAAGCCGAGCATCATCCAGACGCTGAAGATGAAAGGCGTCGAACAGTTCGGTGATTTCGCGATCGAGATCAGGCTGGCGATCACCGCCAAGCCCGACGAGCTCTCCGTCATCCGCCGCAGCGCGCTGGCCTTAATCAAGCAGTCCTTCGACGAAAACGGCATCCAGTTCGCCTTCCCCACCGTGCAGGTGGCAAGCGACAAGGACGCCGCTGCCGCCGCTGCCCGGCAGCTTATCGAGATGCGGGCGGCAAATGTGGATGGCGCGCAGCAGGCAGGTTAGATCCGGTCGGGTCTCGGCGCCGCCGTGCTGCCGCGCACGATCAGCGTGACGCCGATCATCTCGCGCTCGGCCGGCACGGCATCGTGAAGAACGGCCTGCACCGCGCGTTCCGCGATCTCGGCAAAGGGCTGGGCCATCGTCGTCAGGCCGGGCTCTACCATGCCGCCTTCCGGCACGCCGTCGAAGCCGATGACGGAGACGTCCTGCGGCACGGAGAGACCTCGCGCCCGCAGCCAGTTGATCGCCAGAAGCGCGATGTTGTCGGACATGGCGAGGATCGCAGTCGGCGGTTCGGGCAGGGAAAACAGGTAGTTCAGCCCGGCTTCAACGCTTGGCTTGTCGTTGAGCGTCTCATAGATCGGCACGTCCTCGCGGCCAATCCCGAATGCTTCGAGCGCCTGCCAATAACCGAGTGCGCGATTGCGGGAGGTGGAATAGATCCCGCGTTCGATCTCTGCAATTCCGACCGGCCCCACATTGTCGTCCGAAAGTTCTGTTGCGAGCACGCCGAAACGCCTGTGGCCCAATTCCGCCAGATGCCGCGCCGCAACGGCCGCGCCTCCCACGTTGTCGACGCTAATCGAAGGGATCGACGGGTCCTCGTCATTCAAGGCGAGCGCGATGAAGGGCAATTGCCGCTCGCGCGTCAACTGCACCAGTTTCTCCCCGCCCTCCACGCAGAGCAGAATGAAGCCATCCACCAATGCGCTCTTGATGTTCCAGTCCACCGTCTGCCGGTCCTTGGCCGAGACCAAAGCCAAACCGGTGCCGCTGGCATCGCACACGCGGGAAACCGCGGCCAGCAGAGCCCTGGCCCAAGGGTCATTGAAGAAATAGGCAATCGGCTCGACCGCGGCGACGCCGATGGCATTGACCTTTCCCGCCCGCAGCAGCCGGCCGGTCAGGCTCGGCCCGGCATAGCCGAGCCGCTTGGCTGTCTCCAGCACATGCTCACGCACTTCCTCGCGCACCACTTCGGGCCGGTTGAAAACATTAGAGGCGGTCCCCTGCGATACGCCTGCCGCCTTGGCGACATCCGCGAGCCTGATGGTGCCCTTAGCCAATGAAATGCTCCTTATGTTTCCGGCGGATACTAGCAACGAAGTTGTATCGGTTCAATTGTTCTTGACGGTGGAGTTTTAAGGCGTATGATTGAACCGATTCAAGAAGGCAGAATAAGCTATAATTGAATCGATTCAAAATGAAAGGCAAACCGATGCTGACTAATTATCTCTTCAAGGATCTCTATGATGATCGATGGGGCGATCCGCGCAATCCAGATGCAGTCGAACCGCCTTCACCGGAGGACAAGGGCGGGGCCGGCCAACAAGGTTTGCTGGGTCGACTGGCAAACATTTTCCGCCGCCGCCGCAAACATCCCTCGGCATGGTCCTTTACGATTCCGAGCGACGCGTCTGACACCGAAAACGAAGCCGAGATCCGGCATCGCAATGGGCTAGAAGACCCGAAGTTTCTCGCGATTGCCAAGGCTTTGTCGCGGAATTGCTAGAGCTACGCCATGGAGCGCGCGAAATTTCGAGCCTCAGAAATTTTCCTTGTAGGGACGCAGATCGAGCTCCTGCGTCCAGGCGGAAGGATGCTGACGGTGGATATGCCAATAGCTCTCGGCGATGGCGTCGATATTCAACAGCCCATCGGCGTCCACATCCGGCCGACGCGAGCGCAGCCGTTCCCCGTCGATGCCGCCATCGATGATGGTGTGAGCGACATGAAGGCCGAGGGGACCGAATTCGCGTGCCATGCTTTGGCTGATCATGCGAAGACCGGCCTTGGCGGCGGCGAATTGCGCAAAGCCTGCCTTACCGCGCAAGCTGGCGGAAGCGCCGGTGAAGATCACGGTGCCACGGCCAAGCGGCGCCAGATGCCGCGCAGCCTCGCGCCCGACGAGGAAACCGCCGAAACAGCAGATGCGCCAGAATTCTTCGAATTGGGCGGCCGTCAGGTCGCGGAAGCCGATCTGGCGATTGATGCCAGCGTTGAAGACGACCAGATCGGGCGGAGCGATGTCGTTCCGAGTGGTAAAGGCGTGCTCGAATAGCCGGATGACCGCGGCTTCATCCGTCGCATCCGTTTCGATCGCCTCGGCACTGCCGCCGGCTACCTGGATGGTAGCGGCCACCTGATTGATCTTCGCTGCGGTCCGGCCTGCAACGACGACATGATAGCCCTTGTCCGCGAGAAGCCGGCAGAGCGCCGCACCCAGACCCCGCTCGGCACCCACTCCGACAATAATTGCGCTTGGCGTGCTCATTCGGCAGCCTCCCTGGCCTTCAGCGTCGGATAGTCGGTGTAACCCACGGCACCGCCGCCATAGAAGGTTGGGCGATGATAGGGATTAAGGGGAGCACCGCGACGAATGCGCTCCGGCAAATCGGGATTGGCGATAAACAGGCGACCGAAGGCGATGGCATCGGCATGGCCCGCAGCAAGTGCCGCTTCAGCCGTATCAGGCCGGAAATTGCCCGCGGCGATCAACGTGCCGGACCAGGCGGGCCGGAACAATTCCGCAGCCGACGGCACGTTCTTATGGTCGACCTCGGCCTGGCCGGCACCGCTGGCGCGCGGCTCGATCAGATGCAGATAGGCAAGGTTGAGCCGGTCCAGTTCGCGAATGACATGGCCATAGAGGCGCAAGGGATCGTCCTCGCCGCTGTCATTGGCGATGCCGAAGGGCGAGAGGCGGACACCGACGCGATCCGACCCCCAGACTTCGGAAACCGCCTCGACCACCTCGAGCAACAACCGCGTGCGGTTCTCGATCGAGCCGCCATATTGGTCGGTGCGCTGGTTCGTGCGCGCCTGCAGGAACTGCTCGATCAGATAGCCATTGGCGCCATGAATCTCGACGCCATCGAAGCCGGCTTCCCTGGCATTGGCGGCGGCTTGAGCATAGACGTCGATCAAAAGCGGCATCAGGTCGATATCGATCGCCTGTGGCGTCTCGAAGGGCACGCGCTCGAAGGAGGCCGTGAAGGCCTGTCCCTGGGCGGCGATGGCCGAAGGAGCAATCGGCAGAGCGCCATCAGGCTGGTGCGAGGAATGGGAGATGCGGCCGACATGCCAGAGCTGCAGGAAGATCTTGCCGCCCTTGCAATGAACCGCATCCGTCACTGCCTTCCAGCCGGCGATCTGTTCGGCCGTATGGATGCCCGGCGTTGCCGGCATGCCCTGTCCGGCGCGTGAAATCTGCGAGCCCTCGGAAATGATGAGCCCACCCTCGCTGGCGCGCTGCGCATAATATTCTGCATTCAAAGCCGAGGGCACATTGCCGGGCTGGCTCGCCCGCATGCGGGTCAGCGGCGCCATGACGATGCGATGCGCAAGCTCATAGGGGCCGACGGAAAGAGGCGAAAACAAAGTGGCTGTCATAAAATTCTCCTGCCTGGAGCCAAATTGCTCCCCGGGGCGGAAGGGCCTGTCAGCGGCGATTCGGTCTCGGGAGTTCGAATAAGATGATGGTCATCATTTATTCCAACGATTGGACATGCGCAACTGAATCTGATCTCAGGCGGCAATCCGAGCGAGGAAGGCGAGCAGAGCTGCGTTGAACTGCGCAGGCCGCTGCAGCGGTGCGAAATGGCTGACGCCGGGCAGAAAGATCAATTCCGCCCCGGGAATATGCCGGACAAGATAATCGGCGTGTTCGCGCTTGATGAACTCATCGTGCTCGCTGTGCACGATGGCAACAGGCACATTGATCTCGGCGAGATCGGCGATGGTGTAGTTCGGCTCGGTCCGCTGCATCAGGCCGACAGCCTCGACGAAGGCATCGAACCTATCCGGCGTGGCGGAAAGGGCTGCGTAATCCTTCGTATGGCGGGAGAAGCAGCGCTCGATAATCGGCGTCGCCACGAATTCTTTCGTGCCGCTCGGGTCCATGTTGCAGGCAAAGAAAAAGACGCCGGAAACACGCTCCGGATGGGTTTTTCCAAGCACCATGCTGATGCAGGCGCCGTCGCTCCAGCCGGCCATGGCGGCCTTGTCGATCTTCAGCCTGTCCATGACGGCGAGAACGTCGGAGGCCATGAGCTCATACGTGTATGGTCGCTCGTCGCGTGTGCTGCGGCCATGGCCCCGGCTGTCGACGACGATAACCTGATGGCCTGCGTCGATCAGCGCCGGCACCTGATAGCCCCAATTGCCGCTGTTTCCGAGCCCGCCATGCAGGAGGATCACCGGTGCGCCGCTGCCATAGGAAGCGTACCAGATACGCGCGCCATCATGATCGACATGGCCTTCCACCTCGGTTTGCGGCAAGGGCGCGGCCCCTTCGGCTTCGAAGCGATGAAGCTCATCATCGTGAAATTCCATACCCACCTCCCATTGCGCCATCTCCTCCTGACAGCCATGCGGCGAGACTAGTCGATGCCGGCGCGTCTTTTCAACAGGCTACGGTCATATCGTTGCTAGGTGCTCGAAAAGATCGCGGGCGGGCGATGGCAGCTCTTCGAGGGAGCGGGCGCAGATCGAAAGCCGACGCGTCGCCCACCGGTCGGTGAGACGGAGGGCCGCAATTTTCGCGGATCGGCTGCAGCGTCGTGCTGCCGTTTCGGGTACGATGCCGATGCCGATGCCCCGGCCTGCCATCTCGCAAATGGCCTCAAATGTCCGCATCCGCACCCGCATTTTCAATCGGCTGCCGAGGCGGGCGGCCTGCGCGTCGATATGATCCTGCAGCGCTCCGCCTGCGAGCCCGACGAAATGCTCGTGCAGGATTTCTGCAAAAGCGATCTGCTTTGACGGCGCGAGCGCATGGTCGCGAGATATCACCACCACGAGCCTGTCGATCGCGAAGGGCCGCAATATCAGGCCGGAGGTATCGGCCGCGTCCGACAGGATACCGATCTCGGCCAGCCCGGACGAAACGGCCCGGGCAATCTCGATGCTCTGGCGCTCTTTGAGATCGATGTCCGTTCGCGGGTTCCTGGCCATCCATCCGGCAAGGCGCGGCGGCAGGTATTCGACAATCGCCGCGGTGTTGGCGAGAAGCCGGACGCTAGCGCGCAAGCCGCTGGCATGTTCCCCAAGCTCGCCGCGCATCTGCGTGAGCTGCCGCTGGATCAGCCGGGCATGATGGGCTAGCGCTTCGCCAGCGGGCGTCGGGCTCACACCGCGTCGCCCGCGCTCCAGCAGCTTTACGCCGCCATTCACCTCCATATCCCGCAGCCGCTCGCTGGCAGCCGGCAGCGAAAGCCCGACATCGGCGGCTCCATGCGTGATGCTGCCGGCATCGACGACGGCGAGGAACAGGCGAAGGTCGGTCAGATCAAAGCGCATGGGCTGAAGAGTATCGCATCTCCAGCCTTCGGAAAAGCCGAAGGCTGGCTTCGCATCATCCGCATTGTGCCGGTCTTTGTCTCTGCTACTGAAAAGGCATGATGGATCATTCGATATGGCTCGTCGCGGCGATCTTCGCGACCTTCTTCGTCGCCGGCACTGTCAAGGGCGTCACCGGCATGGGGCTGCCGACCGTGGCGATGGGCGTGCTGGGCGCGCTGATCTCGCCGCTCGTCGCGGCCAGCCTGCTGATCGTCCCGTCTTCCGTTACCAATGCCTGGCAGCTGCTGGCCGGCCCTAGTTTTGGTTCACTTGCCCGTCGTTTCCTTCTCTTGGTTCTTGCCGTGGTCATCGGAACCTTCGCCGGCTCATATTTTCTTGCCGCCGACGATACGCGTCCGACGAACGCTGCGCTGGGTGCGGCGCTCATCGTCTATGCCGGCCATGCTTTGTTCGCCCGTCAACTGCATGTGCCCGCAAGGTTCGAGCCACTGCTATCGCCGCTCGTCGGCGGGGTCACCGGTCTGCTCACAGGGGCGACCGGTGTTTTCGTCGTGCCGGCAGTACCCTATCTGCAGTCGCTCGGACTGGAGAAGGAGGAGTTGGTTCAGGCGCTCGGCCTTTCCTTCACCGTGTCCACCGTGGCACTGGCCGCAGCGCTTGCCTGGCACGGCGCCTTCCGCATCGACAATCTCGCGCTCTCTACCCTCGCGGTCGTCCCGGCACTTGCCGGCATGTGGGCCGGCCAGATCATTCGCAATCGCGTCAGTCCTGCCACTTTCCGCCGCTGGTTTCTGATTTGTCTGCTGGTGCTTGGCGCAGAGATGGTGATGAAGGCCTCTTTCTGAGGCAGTCTTGCCGGGCTGCCCGGTGCGCACCCATATGGAGTTTGTTTCATGGCAGGATCTGAAGGATTGATGGAAGAAGAGCAGCGAGAGATTTCCGATAACAATCCATTGGCCGATGCCGTGCTGGTCGTCGATGTCCAGAAGGCCTTCGTACAAGGCCCAAGTGCAGTTCCGGGCTACGCCATGTTGAGGTCGGCGGTGGAGGTCTTGCTACACAAGGCGCGGTCAGCATGGGCCCCCGTGATTTTCCTGCAGAATGATGGTCCGGCGGGCGCGCTGGATGAGCCGTTTCAGTCGGGATGGAAACTCCATTTTCCACGACTATCAGGCGAAGTGGTCATCAGGAAAACGGAGGATGACGGCTTCGACGGCACCGATCTTGACGCCATTCTCACAGCCTTCGGCGTGAAGGATCTGGTGATATGCGGCGTGCTCTCGGAAATGTGCGTTGCCGCAACGGCGCGGGCGGCGCTTGAGCGCGGCTATGGCGTGCTGCTGCCGCATGATGCGCACGCCACCTATGATGTTCCCGCTGGGCCGGGTTCGCAGGGCGTGCCCGCAGCCATGGCGGCAAGGGCGGCGGAATGGTCGCTCGGCGACGAGATCAAGATCTGCGCTTCGGCACGCGAGGTTCGTTTCAAAGAGCGGGCTTAGTCGCAGGTCTCGCCTCATCAATGCAGGCCGCTCTTGAATGTCGCGTCGAATCGTAATAATTGAAGTTACATGAAACGCGATAGCCGACTTTCCTCCGTTCTCCACGCTCTGCTCCATATGGCCGAGCAGGAGGGGCCGCTGACCTCCGAAACCTTGGCGCAATGCATGCACACCAATCCGGTCGTCGTGCGCCGCACCATGGGCTTGTTGCGCGAGGTGGGCATTGTCCGTTCCGCCAAGGGGCATACCGGCGGCTGGACTATTGCGGCCGATCTCAAAAGCGTCACGCTGCGCCAGCTGCACGAAGCGCTCGGCGAGCCTGCCGTCTTTGCCATCGGCAATCGCAACGAGACGCCAGAATGTCTGGTCGAGCAATCGGTCAATTCCGTCCTCGATGATGCTTTTGCCGAAGCCGAAGCCTTGCTCCTCCAGCGCTTCGAAAACGTCACGCTGGCCGATCTCGCCGGCGAATTTGCGCGGCGTCATGCGCAGTGGCGCTCAGAAAGGACCCCGTCATGAGCCACGACGTCATCGTCATCGGAGGCAGCTACGCCGGAATGGCGGCCGCCCTCCAGCTTCTCCGTGCCCGCCGCAAGGTGCTGGTCATCGACGCGGGCAAGCGGCGCAATCGTTTCGCCGAGGAATCCCACGGCTTTCTCGGCCAGGATGGCATCAACCCCGGCGAGATCGCCCGCAAGGCGCGCGAACAGCTTTCCGCCTATCCGACGCTGACCTGGGTCGAGGGCATGGCCGAACAGGCCGAGGGCGAGAAGGATGCCTTTGCGGTCACTACGGCAGACGGCATGCGTCATGCCGGTCGGCGCCTTCTCTTCGCGACCGGCGTCTCCGACGCCTTGCCGGATATCGAGGGACTTGGCGAACGCTGGGGCAAGAGCGTGTTCCATTGCCCCTATTGTCACGGCTACGAACTCGGTCAGGGCCGTATTGGCTGCATCGCCACCGGCCCGATGTCGCTGCATCAGGCGCAATTGCTGCCGGAATGGGGCGAGGTGACGTTCTTCCTCAACGGCAGCTTTGTTCCGGATGAGACGCAGCACGCCGATCTCGCCGCACGCGGCGTCACGATCGAGGCGGCACCCATCGCAAGGCTGGAAGGAAAGGCCGATGTTCGGCTAACCGATGGACGGCTGCTGCCGTTTGCCGGCCTTTTTACCGCATCGCGCGTGTCGCCCTCGAGCCCGATTGCCGAACGGCTCGGCTGCGCGCTCGAGGAAACGCCTTTCGGCACCCAGATCCAGACGGATGCCATGAAAGAAACGACTATCTCAGGCGCTTTCGCTTGTGGCGACGCTGCCCGTATCCCGCATTCAGTGTCGCTCGCAGTCGGCGACGGCGCGTGGGCGGGTGCACAATTGCACCGGTCGCTGGTGTTCTAAGCCTGGTTTCGAAGGGGCCGGCGGCCACCGGCGTTCTTGTCTTATTCCGCTTCCGGCACCTTCACGATAACCGTTTCATCCGGTCCGATGGACCTGCCGTCCTGTGCCCGGATGTCGAGCTGCACCGGCTGTCCCGTGGCACGATCCACCAGCAGCGAATGTTCCTCGGCCGGTGCAAAGAGATGGCGCTCGCCGAACTTCCGCAATGCCACCATGACCGGGAAGAGGTCCTTTCCCATCGCTGTCAGGTGATATTCCATGCGCGTGCCGCCTTCGCTTGTTGGCACAAGCTCCAGGATGCCGCTCGCGACAAGCGTGCGCAGGCGCTCGGTGAGAATATTCTTGGCGATCCCCAGGCTCTTTTGAAACTCGCCGAAGCGCGTCAGCCCGTCGAAGGCGTCGCGCACGATCAGGAGCGACCACCAGTCGCCGATCACGTCGAGCGAACGCGCGCTTGGGCAATAGTCACCCTTCAGGCTTTTCCGCGCGACCATCGCCTTAGCCCTTCCGGTCTTTTGTCAGTAGAAATGGTTGCATGATTAAACCAATAATGTTACTCGATCGTTGGTTTCATTATTAAACCGAAGAATCGGGAGTTTTGCAATGACGATCGATCAGGACGCGCCGCCAGCCGGCAGCGCGAAGGATGCTGCGCGCTTTCATTCCTCACGAGAGGATTCGTTTAAGAGAGCCGCATACTCCGGAGCGGCCAATTCGCCGCTGACAGGGGCAACGATTCTCCTCTTTGCCGTCGCGAGCGGCCTTGCTGTCGCCAATGCCTATTTCGCCCATCCGCTTCTCGATGTCATGGCCGATGATCTCAAGCTGTCGCGCATGGTTGCCGGACTGATCGTCGGGGCGACGCAACTCGGCTATGGGCTCGGCCTGATCCTCTTGGTGCCGCTCGGCGACCTTGTCGACCGGCGCAAGCTCATCATCGTGCAATCGCTCTTGAGCGTAGCCGCGCTGGTCTGTGTCGGCTTTTCCTCAAGTGCGGCGATGCTGCTTGCCTCCATGGCCGCGGTTGGTTTTCTGGCCGTGGTCACACAGGCGCTCGTTGCCTATGCGGCGAGCCTGGCGCAACCCGCCGAGCGCGGCCATATCGTCGGCCTGGTCACAAGCGGCATCGTCCTTGGCATCCTGCTGGCGCGTAGCGTCGCGGGAACGCTGACCGACCTCTCCGGCTGGCGGACCGTCTACATTGTCTCGGCCGCGCTGACGCTGGTAATTGCGCTTCTCCTTTGGCGCGCGCTGCCGCGGCAGGAGAAGCCGAGGAGCGGACTCTCCTATTTTGATCTCATCCGCTCGCTCGGCACCCTACTCGTCGAGGAGCCGGTGCTGCGTATCCGCGCTGTCATCGCCATGCTGATCTTTGCCAATATCACTACGCTGCTCGCACCGCTCGTACTGCCGCTGACCGCGCCGCCTTACTCCCTCTCCCACACCCAAGTCGGCCTTTTCGGCCTTGCCGGTGCCGCGGGTGCGCTCGGCGCCATCAGGGCGGGGCGCTGGGCCGACCGTGGCCATGGCCAGCGCACGACAGGCATCGCGCTTGTTCTCATGCTCTTTGCCTGGCTACCGATCTCCATACTGGATCGCTCGATCCTCTGGCTGATTTTCGGCGTGCTTGTCATCGATTTCGGCTTGCAGGCGGTGCACGTCACCAATCAGGGCATGATCTATCGCGTCAGGCCGGATGCACAGAACAGGCTGACCGCTGCCTATATGGTCTTCTACTCCATCGGCAGCGCCGTCGGCTCCTCGACAGCGACCATCATCTATGCTCATGCCGGCTGGACGGGCGTCTGCATCTCGGGTGGGGTTATAAGCCTCACAACGCTTCTCTTCTGGGCGCTGACCTTGCGGGCAACGCCTGAGGTGGCGACACGGAGCGTCGATCACAAAAATAGCTAGTTTTCCGGCGGGGAAGCCGAGCCCAGCTGCTCTTCCAACAATGAGAGCACCGCTCGAATCCGGGGCGGAACCGGCCTTATTGCCGGATAGAGCGCATGCAGATCGAATCCCGGCACGGTGAGCTCGGGCAGCAGGCGAATCAGCCTGCCGCTCGCCAGATCTTCGGCGCAGACCGGCTCCTGCAGGACGCCGATGCCGGCGCCATCGAGCAGCAGGCGGTACAGCGGCCGCCAATGGCTGGTGCTGAAGGCGATGTCGATGACGGCAAGTTCGGTCTGCTCGTCCGGGTCGATCAACGGAAGCCGACCGTTATTGAACAGGCCGGAGACGCGCAGGAAGGGGTGGTCGGCAAGCTCGTCGGGTATCGTTGGCATCCCATGCTCATCGAGATAGGCAGGCGAGGCCACGAGCACGCGGCCGACATGGCCGAGCTTGCGGGCAATGAAGCTGCCTTCGCCAAGATCGCCGAGACGCAGCGAGATATCGACACCTTCCGTCACGGGATCGACGATCCTGTCGTTGAGGATCAGCTCGATCTTTAGCAGCGGATGGCGCTTGCGCATCTGCAGCAGGATCGATGGCAGCAGGACCTCGCCGACGCCATGCGGCGCCGCGATCCTGAGCGTACCGCGGAGCGACTGATCGCCATTCGCGACCGTCAGGGCATCGTCGGCACTTTCGAGAACTTGCTTGCTGCGCTCGTAGAAGGCGGCGCCGACATCGGTGACGGAAAGCTTGCGGGTGTTTCTGAGCAGCAGCCGCGCACCGAGATATTGCTCCAACCGATCAATCCGCTCGCTGACGGCGGGCTGGCCCATGCCGAGATCGCGGGCGGCGGCCGACATGCTGCCCCTTTCCACCACCCTGACATAGACGCGCATCGCCACCAACAGATCCATACGCGCCAATATATCGGCTCAGCCGATATATGTAAGTGGATGATGCCCTCTAGTAGAGAAGCATTCGATCGCCGAAAACGGCGCTCAAACAGCAACCACAGGTCAGGCTCATGAGCGACATCAGGCTTTACATGTTTCAATCGGGCACGCAGCGCTGCAAGGCGCACGATATCAGGATGAATCAGGGTGGAGACGCCGATTGCGAAATCCCGGTTCCTTGGTTTCTGCTGACGCATCCGAAGGGTAATGTCGTCATCGATGGCGGACTGGCTGCGGAAGGTCTGGCCGATCCGCGCGGCTATTGGGGCGATGTGATCGATAGCTATCAGCCTGTGATGACCGAAGAGCAAGGATGCGTCGCGCAGCTAGCAAAGCTCGGCATATCCGGTGAAGACATCCGCTTCGTCGTGCTGTCCCACCTGCATTCCGACCACAGCGGTGCTATCGGCCGCTTCCCGAACGCGACCCATATCGCCCAACGTCGCGAATATCGCTACGCCTTTGCGCCGGATTGGTTTGCTACCGGTGCCTATGTCCGTCGTGATTTCGACCGTCCCGGCTTGAAATGGCGCTTCCTGGAGGGCGACGCGACCGATGGCTACGATCTCTATGGCGACGGCGTGCTGCGGATGATCTTCACGCCGGGCCATAGCGTCGGCCATCAATCCTTTCTCGTGCTGCTGTCGAACGCAGGCGCGATATTGCTGGCGATCGATGCCGCCTATACGCTCGATCACTGGAACGAAAGAGCGCTCCCCGGTTTCATGGCTTCCGCCGTCGACACGGTGCGATCCGTCGGCAAGCTGCGTGCGCTTGCCGAACAGACCGATGCGCTGGTGGTCACGGGGCATGATCCCGAGGCGTGGCCTCGGTTCAAGCACGCCCCGGCCTATTATGATTGAAGGCGCATTCCGCCGATCAGCCCCGGCTTGATGGCGCTTGTTCCGTATCGAAGAACTGTGCTCGATGCTGACGAACCCATTCCTCGACGCCCGTCGGCTGGAAATCCTCAAGGCCGGCTTGCGGCTTGAAGGGCTCAGCCGGCATCCTATCCGCATCTTCCGGATGCGACGCGAAGAAGCGGAATTTCGAGGCGACGCGGCGCCCGGTTCCCGGCCCCATTGCGGCATCGACATCCCGCTCGAATTCGTCGAGCGGCTGCTGGCGATAGGCAATCCGGCGACCAAGCCCCGCACCGATGCGCGTGACAAGCTCGTTTCCATCAACGCTTTCCGGCCCGGCAATGCGATGGTCGCTGGATGTAGTGCGGCGTTCCAAAAGGGTGACGGCGGCGCGGGCACAATCGTCGACCGAGGTCCAGGCGATCCGCTGGGATTCGGCAATCGGTGGCGCAAAGATCCCATGTTCAATGATGTCCTTGCGCGCCGAAGGCTTCAAGAGATTGTCGAGGTACATTGTGGGGCGAACTGTGGCGAAGGGCAGGCCTGACGCGCGGATGATGTCTTCGATCATGGCGTTGGCGGCGAAACTCGGTTCCGCACAGGGCGCTGGGCGACTGGCGCTGGCAAGCTTCAGGACAATGGATTTCATACCGGATGCGAACGAGGCCGATACCGCATTGTCGGCCTGGATACGCATGTCCCCCTGTGATCCGATCGGAATCTGCAGCACGGCATGGCTGATGCCGGTGCTGGCGGCACGAAGCGAGGCGGCATCGCGAAGATCCCCTTCGGCAAGCTCGACACTAGGGGGCAAGAGTGCGGCGGCGCGCTCCCGGTCTCGCACAAGCGCCCGAACCTTGAGGCCACGCTGCAACGCGGCGTGGACGACGGCGCTACCTTGAACGCCGGCTGCGAGATAGACGAGGATAGGCTTGGATCGATCGATCATGGACATACAACGGCTCCTTCGAACATGGCCTGCCGAGGGAGCATCGTCAAATGGCTACCACCGCGCAGACCCGAAACGCGCACGAGGCGCAGGGACTGTCGGGGTATCCGCGCAAGCGCGGAACAGAGCTTCTCCATTGAGGGAGAAGGGCTTGGGCCTACCGAGACCAAGCCAGCCATTTTCGACGGACGATATCTAGGTCGGCTTCACGGATGCTGTCAATAGATAGGTACGCGCGCGACGCAGGACTTGCCTTACGGCTGAGGCAGCAGCGACCTGATCCTCTCGGCATCGTCAGGCGTTGCCGGATTGTAGACGATCATGCTGAGATCCGTCCGGCCATCGACCGAAAAGGCCGAATATTCGAATGCCAGCGGGCCGAGGATGGGATGGCGTATGTGTTTGACGGCTTCGGTATGGGTGCCAGGAACATCGTTTTCGCGCCACATGGCCCTGAATTCCGGGCTGATGCGGCAAAGTTCCGCCACGAAAGGCTCGATCTCACTCGATGCGCCCGCGCGCGCTGCGTCGACGCGGAATGCACCCAGGGCGAAACGGGCGACGCTTTCCCAGTCATATTGCACGGCGCGCGCACGCGGATCGAGAAAGATATAGCGCAGAATATTGCGTTCTTCCGGCGGTAGCGATCCGTAATCGATCAGCATCACGGGTGCTGCCCGGTTCCAGGCGATGACGTCCCAGGTGGCGGTCCGAATAATGGCGGGACTCGGCTCTAGCGCATTGAGCACGCGCTGCAGCCGCGGCGTAACGCCATCATTCTTGCGATAGCGCGCTTCCGGCGGACGCCCGAGGCCAAGCAGGAACAGGTGCTCGCGCTCCACTTCCGTCAGCATCAGCGCGCGGGCGATCCGGTCGAGCACGTCTGCGGAAGGCGCACCGCCACGGCCCTGTTCCAGCCATGTGTACCAGGTCGGACTGATATTGGCGCGCTGCGCCACTTCCTCGCGCCGTAGTCCAGGCGTGCGCCGCCGTTCGCCGGCAAATCCCAGGGCGGATGGGTCGAGTTTCGCGCGGCGGTCCCTCAGATAGGTCCCGAGCGCGTTTTCGGTTTCGATGAGATCGGTCATCCTGTTAGTGTCTTTACTATGATAAGGTCACTACTTTACCAGAATAAACGATAGGCACAAATTTGTCTCCGACGAAATAAGGAGACAGTGCATATGCGTATATTCGTTACCGGTGCGACCGGAAATGTCGGCTCGCATGTCGTCAGGGAATTGATCGGTGCGGGCCATCAGGTGCTCGGCCTTTCGCGCTCGAAGGAAAAGGCGGTTGAACTCGCCGCTGCCGGCGCCGAAGTCCTTCACGGCACGATCGAGGATGCGGCCATCCTGAAAAGCGGCGCTTCGCAATCCGACGGCGTCATCCACCTTGCCTTCAACCATGACTTCACGAGATTCGCCCAGAATTGCGAGGATGATCGTCGAGTCATCGCAACGCTCGCCTCGGCGCTTGCCGGTTCCGCGCGCCCTCTGGTCATTACGTCGGGCACGCCGATCGCCAACACGGTGCCGGGCGAGCCCGCGAAGGAAGATAATCCGATCGTCCGCTCCGACAAGCATCCGCGTGCCGCCACCGAGGAAGCCGGGATATTGGCGAGTGAAATCGGCGTCAATGTCTCGGTCGTGCGCCTCCCGCAGGTGCATGATCCGGTCAGCCAGGGGCTCATTACGCCTTTGATCCAGATATTCCGGGAAAAGGGTGTCTGCGCCTATGTCGGAGATGGATCAAGCCGCTGGCCGGCGGCGCATTTTACCGATGTCGGCCGTCTTTATCGCCTCGTCGTGGAGCGGGCCGAGCCGAACGCCAAATATCACGCCGCCGCCGAAGAAGGCGTGCCCATGCGCGATATCGTCGAGACCATCGGGCGGCGCTTGAGCCTGCCGGTCAAGTCCGTCGCCAAGGAGGAGGCGCAGGATTATTTCGGCTGGCTCGCCCTGTTCGCGGGACATGACATGCCGGCTTCCAGCGCCAAGACGCGCCAGACGCTAGGCTGGGAGCCGAAAGGTCCGACGCTGCTTCAGGATCTTGCAGAGCTGCAGGTTTCCGCAGCGTAATGCCGGTGCCATCGGCCACGGTCCGCGGATGATCGAAGTCTGGCTGAGCATGTATTCGAAAACCCGGCCGACCCTTCGGCCGGGTTTTCATCGTTTCAGGCTGCGATCCGGAAATTTCAAGGGTCAGATGTAGGGCGTACCCGCAAGTGCTGCGTCAATGCCGGCAAAGCCGCGGTCCATGATGCCTAGCAGAGCGGCGTCGGGCTTTCCGTTCTGGCGAAAGACGCGCAGTGCCTCGCGATAGGCGGCCACCAGGGTCGCCATCAGCATTGCACCCGCGAGATGCGCATCGGCATCAGAGCGCGGCCGGCCCACGGCGTCGGACAGTATTCCCGAGAGATCGCCAGCAAGGCTCATCTGCAGTCCGCATGCATGCGCCGTCAGTGCCGGGCTCTCCGCCACCATGCGCCAGAATGCGATAGGCCGCTCCGTGATCCTGAACAGGGGATGCTGCGTCTCCACCAGTTCCCGCATCAGCGCCTGGAAGGCGCGCACCGGCGGCGCTCGGCCGCGGTGGGCAATCGCCTTGCGCACCAGTTCCCGCACCTCATCCTCGCGATCGAAAACCAGATCCTCCTTGCGGCGGAAGTAGTTGAATACCGTCTTCCTGGCGACTTCCGCTTCATCAGCGATGTCGGCGACGGAGACCTTGTCGAAGCCATGTTCGACGAACAGGCGTGTTGCGACGTTGGAGATCGCCTGACGCGTCATCTCCTTCTTACGGTCCCGGAGTTTGATTCGATTTGACATGAAGATATTTATACCATAAGTAAATTTATACCGAGTGTAAAAATAATATTGCGATCACGAAATCGGTGAAATTGGCACAGGTTTTATGGCTGTTCCCGTGACTGCATCGTCGCCCGCTCGAATGGAGATTGGCTTTTTCCACCGACTCGCGCCGGCTGGGACTCCTGGAAGCCGGAATGTCTGGCGCCCTTGCGGCGCTGTTCGCTTGAGGAATTCTCTTGACTTATGATGTCCTGATTGCCGGCGGCGGACCTGTCGGCTTGTTTCTCGCCTGTGAGCTGCGTCTCGCCGGTCTCTCCGTATTGGTGCTGGAGCAGGCCGAGGATCCGCGCTCGCCTCTGAAGCGCCTTCCCTTCGGCATGCGCGGCCTTTCGGCGCCGACCATCGAAGCCTTCTATCGTCGCGGCCTGCTGAAGGCCATTGCGGCGGCGCAGCCCGCCAAGAATGGATCGGGCGACAGCGGCGCTTCATCTGCCGCGTACTGGATGCACCAGTCGCGCCGCCCGGGCGGCCATTTTGCCGGTATCCAGTTCTTCCATGACAATATCGATGCCTCGAAATGGCCCTATCGCCTTCCAAGCCCCGCCGGCACCAGCATGATGGTCGAGATGGAAAGCCTCGAAACGATGCTGGCCGCTCGCGCCGAGGCGATGGGCGTCGAGATCAGCCGCGGCTTCGGCGTCGAGAGCTTCGAGCAGTCGGATGAAGGTGTCTCCGTCTGCACCGGAGGCGAGACCTTTCGTGGGCACTGGCTCGTCGGCTGCGACGGCGGCCGCAGCATCGTTCGTAAGGCTGGCGGCTTCGAGTTTGTCGGCACCGATCCCGAATTTACCGGCTATTCTGCTGACGTCGAGATTGCAGACCCGGACAAGCTTCAAACAGGCCGCCACTACACCGCGACGGGCATGTACACTTTTTCGCCGCCCGCGACGATCGCGATGGTCGACTTCGACGGCGGTGCTTTCCACCGGACCCAGCCGATCACGCTCGAGCATGTGCAGTCGGTGCTGCGCCGTATCTCCGTCACCGAAGTCACTCTAACGGCAGTCAAGCTTGCCACCACATGGACGGACCGCGCCTACCAGGCGACCAGCTATCGCAGAGGGCGCGTTCTGCTTGCCGGCGATGCCGCGCACATCCATTCCCCCTTGGGCGGCCAGGGCCTCAACCTTGGTCTGGGCGACGCGATGAACCTTGGATGGAAGCTTGCCGCCGTGATCCGTGGCGATGCGCCGGACAGCCTGCTCGATACCTATTCCAGCGAGCGGCATCCCGTCGGAGCGCAGGTGCTCGACTGGTCACGTGCGCAGGTGGCGCTCATGCGGCCGAGCCGGAGCTCGCGGGCGCTCGAGGCGATCATCCGCGATCTGATCGATACACGTGATGGCGCGACCTATTTCGCCGAGTGGGTATGGGGCGTTTCTCTCCGCTATGATCTCGGCGACATCAATCCGCTTGTCGGTCGCAGCGCTCCCGATTTCGAGTTGGCCGACGAGGCGAGGCTTGGCGACTTCTTGAGAGCAGGCAGAGGCCTGCTGCTCGATTTCACCGCCAACGCATCGCTTGAGGCGCTTGCCGGTCGCTGGGGTAACCGGATCGCCTATCTCGCCGCGGACAATGTCGGGGACCGGCTTGACGTGAATGCCTTGTTGATACGGCCAGATGGCGTCGTCGCCTGGGTGTGCAAAGCTGAACCCGATATCGAGGAAGCCGCAAAGGCCGCGCTGCGATGGTTCGGCGAACCGGAGCGCGCATCTGCCTGAGAAGCGCTGCGTCCGGAGCATGAGATAAGGTGCGTGGTTGGCGAAGGTCATGGCCGATGCTATGCGAGCGGGCAAGCATCCGGAACATGGCTCGGTGGAAAACCGCGACCGACGCGGATCAGGACGCCAAACAGATCGGAAAAGAGGTTGTCATCCGCCTCTTGAGCAGGGTGTTCTCTATCTCTGTAGTATGGGCAGCGGTCAATGGCGGACAAGGTGGGATTCGAACCCACGGTACGCTTTCACGCACACACGCGTTCCAGGCGTGCGCCTTAAACCACTCGGCCACCTGTCCATCTGCACTTTCGCATCCGATAAAGGAGCTATTGTGGGAACGGCGCGATATATACCGATGAATTTTCTAGGATCAACCCGAATCTGACAGTTTTTTGACTTCTGGACAAAAAACTCTGCGTCTCATCCCCATTGCGCTTATTTCGCGCTCCACTTATCTAAGGAAATGGATGAGGCGGCATAAGACCGGTCTGCCCGCAAAGGCGTGACGTAGTTGAGTATCGGGAGGAGTTTATGCGTTTCCTGTTGCGTTTTACCAGCCTTGTCGCGCTGGTGGTGGCTGTGATCGCGGGCACCATCGATTCCATTCAATCCGTGGCGGCTTCCGCCGTGGTCATGACCCCGATGGGCGATGCGTGGAACGATGTCAGCCCTTCATCGCTGGCAAGCCTTCGCTCGACCATCGCCTATTATGTTCATCCCCGCTTCTATGACTTGGCGATGCAATGGCTGCTGTTTCAGCCGGCCTTTGCGGTCTTTCTGGTGATCTCGCTGCTTCTGTGGGTGATCGCCTATAAGCGTCAGCCCGCAGCCGGACGCTTCAGCGCCTGAAAGGGGCTGCGTTTCGCTCTGTGCCATTTGGGGATTTTGGTGACGTCGGAGAATGTCTGGCGATGGGCTTGCAGCTATGCCGTGGTGAGCAAAAGGGGCGATTGCGGAGAGCTGACCGGCAGCTGTTCTGACCAATAAAATTGCAGTTTTGGCCCGAAATTGTTTAAAAAAAGGGTCGTTTGGATGGGTTTTCACCAATTCCCACAAATCTTTACCAACTGAAAAATTTCTCGTGAATTTTTCATGCAGCCATGCAAGGATGCGCGCCAGCTTGGCCTCGGGGAGGTCGGCGGTTCCGCAGACTTGCCCGGTCAACGGGCTTGCGGGAGGACCCAACAAGATAGAAACAATAGGGCTGCACCACATGAAAAAATCCCTTTTGACCCTTTTCGCCCTGGCTGCCATGTCGGCAACGGCGCTTGCGGCCGATATCAAGCCGGCAATCGTTTACGGAACCGGCGGCAAGTTCGACAAATCCTTCAACGAAGCTGCCTATAATGGCGCCGAAAAATTCAAGAAGGAAACCGGCATCGCTTACCGCGACTTCGAGCCGACGGGCGACACCCAGGGCGAACAGGCGCTGCGCAACTTCGCGAGCAAGGGCTTCAATCCGGTTATCGCTGTTTCTTTCGCATGGACCTCGGCACTTCAGAAGGTTGCTGCCGAATATCCGAAGACCGAATTCGTCCTGATCGACGACAGCCTTGATCTGCCGAACGTCCGCTCGGTCAAGTTCAAGGAAAACGAGGGCTCCTATCTCGCCGGCGTCATGGCTGCCATTGCATCGAAGTCCGGCAAGATCGGCTTCGTCGGCGGCATGGACATTCCGCTGATCCGCAAGTTCGAATGCGGCTACGAGCTCGGTGCGCGTGCCACCAATGCGAAGATCGAAGTTTTCCAGAACATGACCGGCACGACCGGCGCTGCCTGGAATGACCCGGTTCGCGGTGGCGAACTCACCAAGAACCAGATCGACCAGGGCGCAGACGTTGTCTACGCGGCTGCCGGCGCAACCGGCCTCGGCGTGCTCCAGACCGCCGCCGACAACAAGAAGCTGTCGATCGGCGTCGATTCGAACCAGAACTACCTGCATCCGGGTTCCGTTCTGACCTCCGTCGTCAAGCGCGTCGACCTCGCCGTTTACAATGCCTTCAGCGACGCCAAGAACGGCAAGTTCACGCCTGGTACGCAGGAACTCGGCCTGAAGGAAGACGGCGTCGCCGTCGCTATGGACGACAACAACAAGTCGCTCGTCACTCCGGAAATGCAGGCTGCAGTCGACAAGGCCCGGACCGATATCGTCGCTGGCACCATCAAGGTCCACGATTATCTGACCGACAACGCCTGCCCGAAGAACTGATATGAAATAAGGGCGTATGACGGAGCAAAAACGTCATACGCCCTTTTCTTATCCGGAAACCGGTTTCTGGAGCCCCTATAGTGAGCCAAATCTCTGCCATCGAGCTCGTGGGCATCGACAAGAAGTTCGGTGCTGTCCACGCCAATAAAGATATCAACCTGACCGTCGCCAAGGGCTCGATCCACGGGATCATCGGCGAAAACGGTGCCGGGAAATCGACTCTCATGTCGATCATCTACGGATTCTATCAGGCCGACAGCGGCGAAATCCGCATCAACGGTAATCCCATCGCCATCCGCGACAGCCAAACGGCAATTGCATCCGGTATCGGGATGGTGCACCAGCATTTCATGCTGGTCGACAATTTTACCGTCCTTGAAAACGTCATGCTGGGCGCCGAAGGCGGCGCGCTTCTCGCCAAGGGGGTAGCGGCGGCACGTGCCGAGCTCAACCGGCTGGAGAAGGATTATGGCCTGGAAGTCGATCCAGATGCATTGATCGAAGAGCTCCCCGTCGGCCAGCAGCAACGCGTCGAGATCCTGAAGGCGATGTATCGCGGCGCCGAGATCCTCATTCTCGACGAACCCACCGGCGTCTTGACGCCGGCGGAAGCGGACAATCTTTTCCGCATCCTTCGCGTCCTTCGCGATCAGGGCAAGACGATCATCCTCATCACCCATAAGCTGCGCGAGATCATGGCGATCACCGATACGGTGTCGGTCATGCGCCGCGGCGAGATGGTGGCCACGCGCAAGACGGCGGAAACTACCGTCGAGGAACTGGCCGAACTGATGGTGGGCCGCCGCGTGCTGCTGCGCGTGGAGAAGGGTGAACCCAATCCGGGCGAGATTCTGCTCTCGGTGCGCAATCTCACCGTCAAGGACGGTCGCGGCGTCACCATGGTCGACAACGTCTCCTTCGACGTTCGCGCGGGCGAGATCGTCGGTATTGCCGGCGTTGCCGGAAACGGCCAATCGGAATTGCTGGAGGCCATCGCCGGTATCCGCAAGCCGGCCTCGGGCGAGATCCTTCTGCATGGCAAGCCGATCGGCAATGCCGATCCCGCAGCACTTCGCGACCTTGGCCTTGCCCATATTCCGGAAGATCGCCATCACATGGGCCTCGTCCTAAAGTTCGAGGAGTATGAGAATTCCATGCTCGGCTATCACCGCGACCGCAAATACGGGCGCGGCGGCATGCTCGATCTCGATGCCATGCGCAAGGATGCCATCGAAAAGATCGAGAAATACGATATCCGCCCGCCGAACGCGCGGCTGAAAACAGCCAATTTTTCCGGCGGCAACCAGCAGAAGATCGTCGTCGCCCGTGAGATCGAGCGCGATCCGAAGGCTCTGCTGATCGGCCAGCCGACGCGCGGTGTCGATATCGGCGCCATCGAATTCATCCATCGCCGCATCATCGAAATGCGCGACGCCGGCAAGGCCATCCTGCTGGTTTCGGTGGAGCTGGATGAGATCCGTGCGCTTTCGGACCGTATCCTCGTCATGTTCGCCGGCCATATCGTCGGTGAAAAGTCGGCTGAGGCCGGTGAACAAACACTCGGCCTGATGATGGCCGGCATTGCCGCGTGAGGCGTATATGAGCACGGCGTCCGTTCCGCTCCCCAATTGGATCACCTACGGTCTGATCCCCCTTCTCAATCTCATTGTGGCCTTCCTGATCTCCGGCCTCGTCGTCTGGTTCATCGGCGAGAGCCCGCTCGATGCGCTTGTCCTGCTGCTGCAGGGCGCGCTTGGCAGCGGCGAAGGCATCGGCTTCACGCTGTATTATGCGACGAGCTTTATCTTCACCGGCCTGTCGGTCGCCGTCGCCATCCATGCCGGCCTTTTCAATATCGGGTCGGAAGGCCAGGCCTATGTCGGCGGTCTCGGCTGCGCCCTGGTGGCGCTGACCCTCGACCATTATGTGCCCTGGTATGTGACGATGCCCTTTGCCGTCATCGGCGCGGCGATCTTCGGGGCGCTCTGGGCCTTCATTCCCGCTTGGCTGCAAGCCAAGCGTGGCAGCCACGTCGTCATCACCACGATCATGTTCAATTTCATCGCATCGGCGATGATGAACTTCCTGCTGGTGCATATACTGATCGTTCCGGGCAAGATGGCCCCTGAAACCCGCACCTTTCTGGAGGGCGGTCAGCTGCCGAAGCTCGGCTGGTTGATGGATATGTTCGGCTCGACCATCGGTGCGGCACCGCTCAACGTCTCATTCCTGATCGCGCTGGTTATGTGCTTCCTGGTATGGGTGCTCGTCTGGCGCACCAAGCTCGGCTATGAAATGCGCACGCTGGGCCTCAGCCCGACCGCTGCGGTCTATGCTGGCATTCCCTATGCCCGCACGGTCGTTATCGCCATGCTGCTTTCCGGTGGCCTTGCCGGCATGATGGCGCTCAATCCCGTCATGGGCGCTTCAGCGCGCCTGCAGGTCGAGTTCGTGCTCGGTGCGGGCTTCGTCGGCATCGCCGTGTCGCTGATGGGCCGCAATCATCCGCTTGGCATCATCGTGGCGGCGATCCTGTTCGGCATTCTCTATCAGGGCGGCGATGCGCTCTCCTTCGACATGCCGAACATCACGCGCGACATGATCGTGGTGATCCAGGGTCTCGTCATCCTGTTTGCCGGTGCCCTCGAATATATGTTCCGACCTGCGCTCGTGCGCATCTACCAGACATTCGCCAGGACGTGAGGATCGGACGATGGACTATTATGATCTTCTCATCAGCATACTTGGTTCGACGATCCGCCTGTCGATTCCGTTGATCTTCACGGCGCTGGCGGGCCTGTTTTCCGAGCGCGCCGGCATCTTCGATATCGGCCTTGAAGGCAAGATGCTGGCCTCGGCTTTCGCTGCGGCCTGCGTCGCCTCGATCAGCGGCTCGCCCTGGGCCGGCCTTGGCGCGGGTATTGTTGTCTCGGTCGTCGTCGGCCTGTTGCACGGTTTCGCATCGATCACGAATCGCGGCAATCAGATCGTCTCCGGCGTCGCGATCAACTTCCTGATGGCTGGCCTGACCATCGTTCTCGGTCAAGCCTGGTTCGGTCAGGGTGGCCGCACGCCCACTTTGCCTGCCACTGCACGTTTTTCCGGCATCACCCTGCCGGGCGCCGATGCCCTTCGCGACGTTCCGTTCATCGGGCCGCTCTATGCGAATGTCATCTCCGGCAACAATATCCTGACTTATCTGGCCTTCCTGACGGTGCCGATTTCCTGGTGGATTCTTTATCGCACCCGTTTCGGTCTGCGGCTGCGTGCCGTCGGCGAAAATCCCGGCGCCGTCGATACCGCCGGCATCTCGGTCGAATGGCTGCGCTATCGCTCGCTGATAGCAGCCGGCATTCTCTGCGGCTTTTCCGGCACCTACCTCGCCATCGCCCAGTCGGCTGCCTTCATCAACAACATGTCCGCGGGCAAGGGCTATATCGCGCTTGCCGCACTGATCTTCGCAAAATGGAAGCCGGTGCCGGTCATGTTCACCTGCCTTCTGTTCGGCTTCCTTGACGCCTTCGCCAATTTCATGCAGGGCAAGGCGGTTCCGGGCATCGGCGAGGTGCCGGTACAGATTTTCCAGGCGCTGCCCTATATCCTCACCTGCATCCTGCTTGCAGGCTTTATCGGCGTCGCCAAGCCCCCGAAGGCCGGTGGCGTGCCCTATACCAAGGAGCGCTAGTCTATGTCGCATGATCTGTTCGAGGCTGCGCGCAGCGCGATGGCGTTCGCGCATGCTCCCTATTCGAAGTTTCCCGTTGGCGCGGCGATCCGTGCGGAGGACGGCAAGATCTATACCGGCGCCAATATCGAGAACCTCTCCTTCCCGCAGGGCTGGTGCGCCGAACCGACGGCAATCGGCCAGATGATCATGGGCGGTGCCAAGAAGATCGTCGAGATTGCCGTCATCGCCGAGAAGCTGCCGCTCTGCCCGCCTTGCGGCGGCTGCCGGCAGAAGATCGCCGAATTTGCCAGCAAGGAGACGCGCATCTATCTTTGCGACGAAACCGGCGTGAAGAAGACCATGACCATGGACGAAATGTTGCCCTTCAGCTTCGAAACGGAGGTGCTCGGATGAGCGCGGCCGTCGATATCCTCACCGAGAAGCTCGGCGAGCTGAAGCCGCGCTATGGCATCGTCCTGGGCTCCGGCCTCGGCGCTCTCGTGGATGAGGTCAAAGACGCGCTGCGCATTCCCTATGCCGATCTTCCCGGCTTCCCGGTCAGCGCCGTCTCCGGCCATGCCGGCACGCTGGTCGCAGGCAAGCTCGGCGATGTCCCCGTCATCATGCTTTCCGGCCGGGTGCATTATTACGAAAAGGGCGACGCCAATGCCATGCGTGCGCCGATCGAAGCCCTAAAGGCGCTTGGCGTCGATACGCTGATCCTGACGAATTCGGCCGGATCGCTGCGCGAAGAAATGCCGCCGGGCTCGGTGATGCAGATCACCGATCACATCAACTATTCCGGCATGAACCCGCTGATCGGCGAGGAGAGCGACAGACGCTTCGTCGGCATGACCAGCGCCTACGACCTCGACCTCATCATGCGCATGCGCAAGGCGGCGGAAAAGGCCGAGATCAAGCTGTCACATGGCGTCTATATGTGGTTTTCCGGCCCGAGCTTCGAAACGCCGGCCGAGATCCGCATGGCGCGCATCCTCGGTGCCGATGCCGTCGGCATGTCGACGGTGCCGGAAGTCATCCTGGCGCGTCTTTTCGGTTTGAGGGTTGCCGCTGCCTCCGTCATCACTAACTATGGTGCTGGCATGACCGGCGGCGAGCTCTCGCATAAGGAGACGAAGGACATGGCTCCGGTTGGCGGCGCGCGGCTTGCCGCTATCCTGAAAGAAATGATCGCGGACGAAGGAGATCCACAATGACCGGCCATTCGCTGAGAGAAACGGCAGCCGTTGCGCTTTCCCTTCTCGATCTCACCAATCTCAAGGATGACTGCACCCCGGCTCAGATCGAGGCGCTGTGCGCCCGTGCGCAATCGCCCTATGGCAATACGGCCGCCATCTGCATCTGGCCGCGTTTCGTCGCACAGGCGCGCGGCATTCTCGGTGTCGATCATGCCATAAAGATCGCGACCGTGGTGAATTTCCCGGCCGGCGATATGGAGGTGGCCGATGTTGCTGCCGAAGCGCGCGAAGCCATTGCCGATGGCGCCGACGAGATCGATCTGGTCATTCCCTATCGCGCCTTTCTGGCGGGCAATGAACAGGCCGTCACCGATATGGTTGCCGCGGTGAAGGCCGAATGCAAAGGCCCGGTCCTTCTGAAGACGATCCTCGAAACAGGCGAGCTTAAGGATGTTGCACTGATCCAGCGCGCATCGGAACTCGCGATCGATGCCGGATCCGACTTCATCAAGACATCCACCGGCAAGGTCGCCGTCAACGCGACGCTCGAAGCCGCTGACATCATGCTGCGCGCCATCCGTGCTAGTGGTCGCAACGTCGGCTTCAAGCCGGCGGGCGGCATCGGCTCTGTCTCCGACGCGGCCCTGTATCTCAGCCTTGCCGAGACCATCATGACACCTGATTGGGCTATGCCTTCGACCTTCCGTTTCGGTGCATCGAGCCTGCTCGACGATATCCTGAACGTGCTGGCCGGCGGTGAGTCCAAGACGGCGTCTTCAGGCTATTGATCCATGATCCCGCAGGAGATCATTCGGCAGAAGCGTAACGGCGCCACCCTCTCGGCCGCCGATATCGATGCGTTTATCGGCGCATTAGGCCGTGGCGAACTGGCCGAAAGCCAGATCGGCGCCTTCGCCATGGCCGTCTGGTTTCGCGGCATGACGCGGGAGGAAACGGTGGCGCTGACGCTCGCCATGGCCCGCTCCGGCGATACCCTCTCCTGGCAAGGCATCGACAGGCCGATTGCCGACAAGCATTCGACTGGCGGCGTCGGTGATAACGTTTCGCTGATGCTCGCCCCAATTGCCGCCGCCTGCGGCCTCGCCGTGCCGATGATTTCGGGTCGCGGTCTCGGCCACACCGGCGGCACGCTGGATAAGCTGGAATCCATTCCCGGTTACGGGATCACGCCGGATGCCGCCCGTTTTCGCAAGGTGGTCGATGAGGTTGGCTGCGCCATCATCGGCCAGACCGGCGCGCTGGCGCCCGCCGATGGCAAGCTCTATGCGGTGCGCGATGTCACCGCGACCGTCGATTCCGTACCGTTGATCACCGCCTCCATCCTGTCGAAGAAACTGGCGGCGGGGCTGGAAACGCTGGTGCTCGACGTCAAGATCGGCAACGGCGCCTTCATGACCTCGCAGGAAGAAGCCGAGACGTTGGCGCGCTCGCTGGTGGAGGTGGCCAATGGCGGCGGGGTCAAGACTTCGGCCCTGATTACCGACATGAACCAGCCCCTAGCCGATGCGGCGGGCAATGTGGTCGAGCTTCGCAACTGCCTGGATTTCCTGAAGGGCAACAAGGCAGGCACGCGGCTCGAGACCGTCGTGCTGGCCTTCGCAGCTGAAATGCTCGTTCAAGCCAGCATTGCCGCAAGTGCTGCCGATGGGGAGAGAAGGGCGCGCGAGGCTCTGGCATCCGGCAAGGCGGCAGAGATCTTCGGCCGTATGGTGCATGCGCTTGGCGGCTCCGTGGATCTGCTCGAACATCCCGATCGCTACTTGGCGAGTGCGCCGGTGCAGAAGCCCGTTCTCGCCGCCGCCGATGGCTGGCTCGGCGCCTGTGATGCGCGGGAGATAGGCATGAGCGTCATCGATCTCGGCGGCGGCCGCCGCCGTCCGCAGGACAAGATCGATCATCGCGTCGGCTTCACAGATATTCTGCCACTCGGAACGAAGGTGAGCAGGGGCGATCGTATCGCCACCGTGCACGCCGCCGACGAGGCAAGCGCGCAAAAGGCCGCGGTCGCTTTGTCGGCTAACTATCGCATCATGGATACGGCGCCCGCTTTGTCGCCTGTCATTCTCAGACGGATTTGATCTGAAGGCGCCAGTCGGCCACTTCGCAGTCTCGGGAAGGCCTTCTATCCTATTGCTTCAGAAGCAATGTGCCGTTCTGAACACCATAGGAGTTCAGCTTCGTCATGAAGCTCATGCCGATCAGCGTTGTGCTCAATGCGTTATCCTTTGCCACCACGGCCTCGATATCGCGGACCCGGATCGTGCCGATTTCCAGGCGGTCGAGTTTGATGTGGGCGACCTTTGACGTGCCATTCGCGGTCTGGACCGTGTAGCGATAGTCGAGATCGACGCCGCTGAAGCCGAGGCTGCGCGCGGTGCTTTCGTTCATTGCCACATAGGTCGCGCCGGTATCGATCATCCCGTGCACAGAGCGGCCATTGATGGTGAAATCGCCTTCATAGTGGCCGCCCGCATTGGCGCGCAGCTGAACGCTGCCATAGGAAACGGGAGCTTCCGCCTTCGGTGCGGCAAGCGAAACCGCTTCGACCGGCGTCGGTTTCGCGGCATGTTCGCTATAGGTACTCACCAGCATCGGCACCTGGGTCGCCGCAACGGCGATGACACCGGCAAAGGCAAGAACGCGAACGAGCATCGGCAAGGCCCCTCCTGCGGGCCATGCCATTTATAAGCCGAGAGTGCTGAAAGGATGCTAAAGCAATCAATAAAAAGCCCGGCAGTCGAATAACTGCCGGGCTTCCTGAAAAGTATTAGAGCGGATTTACTTGGTGCCGTACATGCGGTCGCCGGCATCGCCGAGGCCGGGGACGATATAGCCCTTTTCGTTCAGGTGGCTGTCGATGGCGGCCGTGAACACCGGAACGTCCGGATGCGCCTTGCGGAAATTGGCGATGCCTTCGGGAGCCGCCAGCAGGCAGAGGAAGCGGATATTATGCGCACCGCGCTCCTTCAGCTTTTCGATGGCGGCAATCGAGGAATTGCCGGTCGCGAGCATCGGATCGACGACGATGATCAGGCGCTCGGAAATATCCTCGGGCGCCTTGAAGTAATATTCGACCGGTTGCAGCGTTTCATGATCGCGGTAGACGCCGATATGCGAGACGCGGGCCGAGGGCACGAGATCGAGCATGCCTTCGAGCAGGCCGTTGCCGGCGCGCAGGATCGAGGCGAAGACCAGCTTCTTGCCCTCGAGGATCGGCGCATCCATCGGCTGCAGCGGCGTCTCGATGGTCTCGATGGTCAGTTCGAGGTCGCGCGTCACTTCGTAACAGAGCAGCGTCGAAATCTCGCGCAGCAGCCGGCGGAAGCTTCCCGTCGACGTGTCTTTCTTGCGCATGATTGTGAGCTTGTGTTGCACAAGCGGGTGATCGATGACAGTGACGCCGTCCATGGTTTCAGCCTTCCAGTAATTCCGCGATATAAGATGGTTCTTCCACGGAAATCGCCTCTGGTGCAAGAAAATAGGCCGGTTTTCGAGATTTCATCCCCAATCTGCGGCCAAAACCCTCATTTTACAGCTTTGCGAGCAGCGACGCCCGTGTCGCCTCGTCCACAAACGCCGCTTCGATCGCCGTGCGCGTCATCGCATTGATCTCGTTGTCGCTGAAGCCGAAGGCTGACGACGCAAGCTCGTATTCTCGCTCGAGCGAGGTGTGGAAGAACGGCGGATCGTCGGAATTGATCGTCACCTTCACGCCGGCGTTGCGCAGTTTGCGCAGCGGATGCGACTGGAAATCCGGAAAAACATTGAGTGCGACGTTGGAGCCGGGGCACACCTCCAGCACGGTGCCGAGATCGGCAAGGCGCTTGACGAGATCCAAGTCCTCGATGGCGCGCACGCCATGGCCGATACGCTGCGGGCGCACCAGATCCACCGCGTCGGCGACGCTAAATGCGCCGCAGACTTCGCCGGCATGGATGGTGATGCCGAGGCCCGCCTCGCGGGCGATGTCAAAGGCGCGGGCGTAATCGGCGACGCGGCCCATGCGCTCCTCGCCGGCCATGTTGAAGCCGGTGATCAGCGGATTGTCGCTCTTGGCGGCATATTCCGCCGCCTTCACCACGCGCTCCGGGCCGAAGTGCCGTTCGCCGGTGACTATCAGCCGCGCCTCGATGCCCGTTTTTGCCTTGGCTGCACGGATGCCGGCGGAAACGCCTTCCATATAGGCGTCGGCGCCGAGGCCGATGCGGTCGCCATGGTCGGGCGAGACGATGAGTTCGCTATAGATCGTGCCGATGCCGGAAAGCTCTTCCAGATAGGTTTCCGTCAGAAGCGCATAGTCTTCCTCGGTGCGGTAGACCTCGGAAACCTTGTCGTAGCAGACGAGGAATTCGGCAAAATCCTTCCAGAGGTAAACGCCGTCCTTGAGGAAGGCGCTGGTGTCGACTCCGTATTTCTCCGCTTGTGCGAGCGTCAACGCCGGTGGAGCCGCGCCCTCCAGATGGCAGTGCAGCTCCACCTTCTTCAAATGCGATGTCAAAGGAAGCTCCTCCCGTGCGGTCCTGCCGCAATTCCCAAATGTTTCGCAACCGTCTCGCCGATATCCGCATAGGTCTGACGGACGCCGATGGAACGGGAACGAATGCCCGGCCCGTAAGCCATGACGGGCACGCGCTCGCGTGTATGATCGGTGCCGCGCCAAGTCGGGTCGCAGCCATGATCGGCGGTCAGAATGACGAGATCGCCGGCTTTCAGCTTCTTATGCACCTCAGGCAGGCGCGCGTCGAAGGCTTCGAGCGCAGCGGCATAGCCTGGCACGTCACGGCGATGGCCATAGACCATGTCGAAATCGACGAAATTGGTGAAGACAAGATCGCCGTCCTCGGCTTCGTCCATGGCCTTCAGTGTCGCATCCATGAGTGCCATGTTGCCATTGGCCTTGATGACCCTGGAGACGCCCTGATGGGCAAAGATATCGCCGATCTTGCCGACGGCGTGCACCGTGCGTTCAGCCTTGACCAGACGGTCGAGCAGTGTCGGCTCGGGCGGCAGAACGGAAAAGTCGCGACGATTGCCGGTTCGCTCGAATGTCGCCACCGTCTCGCCGACGAAAGGGCGGGCGATGACGCGGCCGATATTATAGGGATCGAGCAGCGTACGTACGATCTTGCAGAGGCCGATCAGCCGGTCTAGGCCGAAATGCTGTTCGTGCGCTCCAATCTGGAAGACGGAGTCGGACGAGGTATAGCAGATCGGCTTGCCGCTGCGGATGTGCTCTTCGCCGAGCTTTGCGATGATATCCGTGCCGGAGGCATGGCAATTGCCGAGAATCCCCGGCAGATCGGCGGCTTCGCAGATGGCCTTCACCAGCTCCGGCGGAAAGGCATCGCCCTCCGCCGGAAAGTACCCCCAGTCGAACATGACGGGCGTTCCGGCAATCTCCCAATGACCGGATGGCGTATCTTTACCGCGAGAGACTTCATTGGCGCAGCCATAGAGACCATAGAGTTTTTCCGGTAGCGGCATGCCGGCGGGATAGTTGCCCGTTGCCGCCTTGGCGATCTCCAACAGGCCGAGGCCCGATAGGATCGGCAATGTCAACGGGCCTTGGCGCAGGCCTGTCCGATCGGCTGCGCCAGCGGCGCAGAATTCCGCGATATGGCCAAGCGTGTCGGCGCCTTCATCCCCGTAGCTTGCCGCATCGGGGCCGCCACCCACGCCGAAAGAATCCAGAACGAAGAGAAAGGCGCGCGCCATAGATCACCCGATAACAATACCGTCACCCCGGGGAGGTCTTCCGGGTCATTGGACGTCACCCATATAACGGAGGCATCGACTTGGCAATTTTCCGTTTGGAAGCCCCGCCAGGCGCCTCTCTGCGGCGGCGTTCTCAGCAATCGCTGCAGCTGATCGAAGTTCCGACACGCTGGCGATAGTAATATTGCCGGCTGATGGTGATCTGGTTTGTACCGCTTGGCAGGAAATTGGCACCAAAGCTGAGGAGCTGATAGGGGAGGGCAAGTTCGCTGCGGACGAGGAATGTGCTTGCCTGGTTCATGTTGGCCGGCAAAGTGACCGTCGAGCCAACCGTATATGGCCTGGTTCCGTCCTGCGCCCAGGACCACGCGACTGTCGCCTTGCCTGAGGCGTCGATGGTGATGCCGGTGATCTTCAGCGTCAGGCCGGTGGTGCCATAGGGTGCGAAGATGGCGCCGGCGACCGAGGGCATTGTCGCAAGCACGGACTTTGTGATCGACGATTGCTGCGAGACGATGTCCGCGATCGAACCGGCCGAACGGCTGGCTCGTTTCGAGGCGCTGAGGCCGACGGTAAGCTCGAAGGCACCGAGATAGAGCATCAGCAATACGGGAAAAAGAATGGCGAATTCGATGGCGCCCACGCCGCGCTCGTCGCGGGCGAATCGCCGCAACATGCCCGAGGGCGCATTTTCTTTCGCGGTCATGTTTGCGGCCCTGCTCACGGATAATTCTCGTTCTGAAAGGCCGCCGTGGCGACGATGAGATAGACCGAGGCCGAACCGTCAGTTGGGTGCACGTTGGTCAGATAGGGGCGCAGCAGGTCCGTTATGATCCCCCAGCGATAGTAGGCGCGCACCATGTTCAGCGACTTGGCCCCGCCCGGTGTGAAGGCGAAACCTGTGGTGCTGAGGTCGGAATAGGGATCGGTTGAGGATTTGCGGGGGATTGTTGTCGGCATGGATGCGAAGCTCGAATAGCTCTGCACATCGAGGTAAAGGTTTGTGGGCGTCTGTAGTTCGGAAGATGAGCAGGTAATGAGCACGGAAATCTGATTGCAGAATGCCTGCCGGAATTGCTGCGAGCTGGTATTGGCCGCAGTAATCTGCCCGGTTCTGATCTGACGCGACAGAGTATCGACGGCGTTCGAAACGACTTGTTCCGCAGTAAAGGCGACAAAGGTTTCGATAATGGCGAAGATGATCAGAAAATAAGGAATCGCGAGCAGAGCGAATTCGATCGCTGCCGTCCCATCGCGAGAGCGCACGAATTCGCGCAATCTACCCCGGGCATGCTGCCGTGCAGGGCTTGTATTGGCGAGAAGCGCGTTGTCTGGCGTCATAGGTCATCCGCGATGTTTAAACGCGGAGGACACTAGAGTTGCTTTCTTGATAATCCGTTTCTCTTCTCTATTCATATTTAGAGGAAACTAGGATTATCGATCGCAATATAATTCTTTGAAAGTACTTTAGAATATTTGCGTTATCGAATGTTATTATGGCCCTGCGGCCGCGGTCGGCGTCGCCGTATTGTTTTGCTGGGCATGCTGTTCGCAATTCGGCGTGCATGACAGCACGGCGCGATCCGTCTGGCGGAAAACGCGGACAGTATTGCCTTCATCGATCGATACCAGGATCTGCTCGTCGACGATCGCATTGCCGTCGGTATCGAGCAGGATGATATTTGTCGTGCCGAAGCTTCGGCCTGTCAATACGATCGTTTTCGGATCGGCGACCGTTGCATCGGCGACCTGCGAATTGCCGACGATGACCTTGCTGACGGGGCGATCCAGCTTCAATACGCGCGCGTGATCCATATAGACGCGCAGCATGCTCTCTCCGGCGGCGTGGGAAAGCTGCGGCATCATGCCGGCCACGGCAACAATGCAGGCAAGGAATGCTGTTCTGCCGCCGATTGGCATGGCTTGGCCTCTTGGAAAGCGATAGTGAAAAGAATTCCGGATAGAATGGGAAAGAATGGTGAATGAACGATTAAGCTCACCCGGCATCGTTCGATTATGGCTCGAATGTCTCATTCGGCCATTATATCATCCCATCATTGCGAAAATCCTGTATTGTTTCAAGACAAATCGTATATCGCGCTAATATTCACACATCTAATAATTTCCATTTGGCTGAAAAACTTCTTTAAAACGGAAAGAAGAACATAAAACTTGCATTAACTATTCTATTTTCGCTTTTGTATTTACTGTGTATTAACCTAATTCTTTAAAGCGATGGAAACGGCGCACAGCTACCGTGCAGTCCATCCGATCAACGGCAACAGTTGGCGGACGTGCTGTCAACAAAGTGGAGTTAAACTTATGTCCAAGCTTTTTTCGCGTTTCCTGAAGGATGAATCCGGCGCGACCGCAATTGAATATGGCCTGATCGCTGCCCTGATCTCTGTCGCCATCATCGCTGGCGCTACCACGCTGGGTGGTACGCTCAGCTCGACGTTCAACAACATTTCCAACCAGATGAACAAGTCTGGCGCAGGTATCGGCACCAAGTAAGACGGCAGCTATCAAGGCTTAGTACCTCTCGGAAACCGTTCTTAAGGGGCGGTTTTCGAAAATCTGATAAATGCTAGATGTTATACGTTTGGGGATACAGTATTATTAATATTCCCACTCTGCATGTAGGTTCTGGTATCGTACAGTTAATCCGTCGCTAACAGTAAGTAGTCGATGCGGATATGCTGTCAACAAAGTGGAGTTAAACGCGTGTCCAAGCTTATTTTGCGTTTCATATGGGATCAGTCGGGTGCGACTGCAATCGAATACGGCCTAATCGCCGCGCTAATCTCGGTTGCCATTATCGCGGGTGCAACGACCCTTGGTGGAACACTCAACAGCATGTTCCAGAATATCGCTAACCAGATGAATAAGTCGGGCACGGGCGTTGGCACGCAGTAATAAAGTTATCAATTAAACATTTGTACACCGAAACCACCATTCAAAGCGGCGTGGCTTTCATAATTCCTATCCTATACAGGGGGGGGGCATGTTCGAGATTGCGGTGTTACTCACGTTTCCGCTGTGCATGTCGATAGCAGCTATTTCCGATCTGCTGACCATGACGATCCCAAATCGCATTTCCCTGATCCTTGCAGTCGGATTCCTGACGCTGGCCCCTGCCTTTGGTTTGTCATTCGCGGAAATCGGAATGCATGTTGCTGGCGCCAGCACCGTTTTTCTCGCTTGCTTCGCACTATTTGCTTTGAACGTTATGGGCGGCGGTGACGCGAAGCTTCTGACCGCAGCGGCGCTCTGGTTCGGCTTTGATTCGTCCCTTTTGGAATTCCTCATCTACATCGCGTTTATCGGTGGTGTGGTAACGGTTTTGATCGTGCTGCTTCGGGCGCAATCCAGTACCATTATGGCCATCGGTCTTCCCCTGCCGGGCTCATTGTTGGTTGCCAAGAAAATTCCTTACGGTATCGCGATCGCCATTGGCGGCATCCTTGCTTTCCCCTCTTCGCCACTCTTGATTGCTGCTACCCACACTGCACTTTGAGCTGAAAACTATTGAGTATAGGGCAGGCCGCCATATAGACAATTTCTAACATACGCCAAGTAATCATGGTTAAGTAACAATAAATGTAACCACCCATTAACCATAATTACACCAATTGCCGGTCATTCTGCAGGGCGAAGAATCCTGTTCCTCAAGGAATGACCATGAAACCCGCTCGCATAATGATACTCGCAGTAGCAGCCGTCGCGGCCGGGATGGCCGGTCTGCTCGCGATGCGCCTGGCGGGTTCGCGCGATATCGTTCCCCAGCAGATCGCGGCGGTCGTGGAGAAGGAGGCGACGGTCAACGTCCTCGTTGCCGGTGCCAATCTGCCCGTCGGTTCTCGTCTCAACGGACAGTCGATCCATTGGATGCCTTGGCCCGAAAGCGGTCTCGTCAAAGGCCTCGTCACCGAACGCGAACGGCCCGACGCTCTGAAAGATCTGACAGGCGCTGTTGTTCGCCTGCCGATCTTCGAGGGCGAGCCCATCCGCGAGGAAAAGATTGCCGATTCCAACAGCCGTATCCTTTCCTCATTGCTGCCGGCCGGCAAGCGGGCCGTCGCCACGGAGATTTCCGTCGCCACCGGTGCCGGCGGCTTCATCCTTCCGAACGACCGCGTCGACGTCATCATGGTGCGCAAGGGTTCGCAGCAGCAGCTCGTCACCGAAACCGTGCTCAGCAACGTTCGCGTTCTGGCAGTCGATCAGCAGATCGAGGAAAAGCAGGACGGAAGCAAGGCCGTCGTCGGCGCAACCGCGACGCTGGAGCTGACGCCGGACCAGACGAAGGTCCTGGCGGTCGCGCACCAGATGGCCGATCGCCTGACGCTGGCATTGCGCTCTGTTGCGGACGCGCAGCAGTCCGATACGACGGCTGCCGATTATCTTCTGGCCGGCGACAATGGCGGCAGCATGATCCAGGTCATCAAATCCGGAGCAATCGTGACCGACGGCCCGACCGGGCCGAAGCCGCAGTGAGAAGGGGCGAGACCATGTTCAAGACAAGCAACAAAGCCAGCCTCTCCCTTGGCGTAAGCCTTTCCTTCTCCGTTGCCTTTGCCGGGCTGCCTCTGGGACCGGCCTTTCTGCGCACGCCTGCGGCCTTCGCGGGCGGTTCCGACAGCATCGTAACGATAGCCGGCCTGGGCACGAAGCGCACATTGAAGCTGGGCCTCAACAAGGCTCTTGTCGTCGATCTGCCGGCCGATGCCCACGATATCCTTGTCTCCGATCCCAAGATGGCCGATGCAGTGACGCGAACCTCGCGCCGCATCTATCTTTTCGGCAAGACGGTCGGCCAGACCAACATCTTCATCTTCGGCGCCGACGGCAAGGAGATCGTCAGTCTCGATTTGCAGATCGAGCGCGACATTGCCGGACTTCAGGCCAATCTCAAGCGCTTCATTCCAGACTCCGACATCAACGTCGAGATCGTTTCCGACAACATCGTCATGACTGGTACGGTGCGCACGCCCCAGGATGCGACACGTGCCGAGCAGCTTGCACAGGCTTTCCTCAAGGGCGGCGAAGCGACCACTCGAAACCAGACTGCCTCGGGCAGCGGCGACAACAATGCGGTCGCCATTTTCGCGGAAACACGGCAGACCTCACAGATCGTCAACATGCTGCAGATCGAAGGCGAGGATCAGGTGACGCTCAAGGTGACCGTCGCCGAAATCAAGCGCAGCGTGCTGAAGCAGATCGGCTTCGACAATCTCGTCAGGAATTCTTCCGGCTTGACGGTTGCCCAGCTCGGCAGTCCTGGCGCGGATGGGACTGCGGCGGCCGGCGGCGGCGGCCTGGCCAGCTTGTTCAAGACCGCCATCGGCAAATACGATATCAGCACCTACCTCAATGCTCTCGAGCAGGCCGGGGCCGTCCGTACGCTGGCTGAGCCGACGTTGACGGCGATCTCCGGCCAGGCCGCGACCTTCAATTCGGGCGGTCAGACCCTATACGCCGTCACGAACAAGGACGGGACCGTCACGGTCACGCCCTTCACCTACGGTATCAGTTTGGCCTTCACGCCTGTCGTGCTGTCTGCCGGACGAATCGCTCTGCATGTGCAGACCCAGGTCTCCAATCCGGTTGGCACGGCCAACGCCGGTACGGCAACCTACAACCAGCGCGCCGCCGATACTTCGGTGGAGTTGCCGTCGGGCGGCTCGATCGCTTTGGCCGGTCTCCTGAGCGATACCATTCAGCAGACCACCAACGGCACGCCGGGCGCCTCGAAGATTCCGATTCTCGGCGCTCTCTTCCGTCAAAAGAGCTTTCAGCGCGATGAAACCGAGCTGGTCATCATCGCGACGCCTTATCTGGTGCGGCCGGTCGCCCGTAGCCAGCTTGCCCGCCCCGACGATAACTTCTCGCCGAGCAACGATATCAGCGGCGTCTTCATGAATCGTGTCAACAAGATCTACGGCCGCAAGGACGGGCCGCCGGTCGCCGATGCCGATTTCCACGGCACTGTCGGCTTCATCTACAAGTGAGGAGAGACCGATCATGACGCGCGCCTTTTCAACCGGATCAATGAAAGATCCCAAAATGGCCAGCCTGGAGCACAAAGCGCCTCGCACCGGCCAGTCCCGTTCCCTCAGGCTGGCTCTGATGGTGCCGGCCCTGATCGTGACGGCTGCAACTATCAGCAGCTGCGCCGATTCACGTGATCGCATGACCACCAGCGCGATCAATGACGATTATCGGCAACGTCATCCGATCGTGTTGACGGAGAAAGAACACAATCTCGATATCCCGGTTGCCGCCAGCGACCGTCGCCTGACGACGGGAATGCGCGATACCATCCGCGGGTTTGTCCAGGATTACCGCACTCGTGCGAGCGGAACGGTCGAAATCCTTGCCCCCAGGGGATCGATGAATTCTTTGGCGGCATCTGCGTTGCGTCAGCAGATCCGCAGGGAGCTGGTTGCGAACGGCATTCCGTCGGCCCGCATCGTCGACAGCTACTATGGGGCTGGCGACCCAGGCGATGCGGCTCCAATTCGTCTGCGCTTCACAGCGACGACGGCGCTCACCAACACATGCGGTCAATGGCCGGACGATCTTTCGGACAACGCTTTCGACAACCAGAACTACTACAATTTCGGCTGCGCGACACAGCATAATCTGGCGGCGCAGGTCGCCAATCCGACGGATCTGATCTCGCCGCGCGCCGTGTCGCCGATCGATACCGATCAGCGTAGCAAGGTGATCGACAATTATCGCAATGGCTCGGTCCCGACGAGTACCGCCACGGTTGGCGGCTTCAGTGGTTCCGGCGGCTCGGGGCAATGAACATGAGAGTTACGCGCCGGCGGAACAGGATGAAATCATGAACGCCATCGAATATGATATCGGCTCGACTGCCCCGGAAGCCGAGGAGGTTTCGCGCTCGGCCAATCTCGACAATCTGCGGCCGCTGCCGCGTATTTCCATACATGCCTTCTGTGAAAGCGAGCAGCTGCAGCAGGTGATGGATCAGTGTGCCAACGATCGGCGCATGTCCAAGGTTAGCCTCCGCATCACCAGCGGTGGTGTCGCAGCGGCAGCAAACATGTTCGCCTCGGCGCCGACCCCTAATCTGATCATCCTGGAGACGCGCGCCGGTCCGCGCGGCCTGTTGGCGGAACTCGAACCGCTCGCCGCCGTCTGCGATCCGAGCACCAAAGTCATCGTCGTCGGCTATCACAACGATATCGGCCTCTATCGCGAACTCATCCGCAACGGCATCTCCGAATATATCGTCCAGCCGACCGACATGGTCGATCTCTTAACTGCGGTGGCGGCGATCTTTATCGATCCCGATGCCGAGCCGCTCGGGCGCAGTATCGCCTTTATCGGCGCCAAGGGCGGGGTAGGCGCATCGACCATCGCCCATAATTGCGCCTTCGGAATTTCCAGCCTTTTCTCCACCGAAACCATTCTTGCCGATCTCGATCTGCCCTACGGCACCGCCAATATCGATTTCGACCAGGATCCCGCGCAGGGTATCGCGGAAGCCGTCTATGCCCCTGAGCGGCTTGACGAGGTCTTCCTCGACCGGTTGCTGACCAAATGTTCCCAGCATCTCTCGCTGCTGGCGGCCCCCTCGATGCTGGATCGCGCCTATGATTTCGAAGGGCAGGCTTTCCTGCCGGTGCTGGACGTCCTCCAGCGCAGTGCGCCGGTCGCGGTTCTCGATGTGCCGCATGTCTGGACGGAATGGACACGCTCCGTACTTGGCGCGGTAGACGAGGTCGTCATTTGCGCCGCGCCCGATCTCGCCAATCTGCGCAACGCCAAGAATCTGATCGACGCTCTGCGCAAGCTGCGGCCCAACGACAAGGCGCCGCACCTCATTCTCAATCAGGTCGGCATGCCGAAGCGTCCGGAGATCAACCCTTCGGAGTTCTGCGCACCGCTTGAGACGGATCCGATCGCCATCATCCCCTTCGACATCAACCTGTTCGGCAATGCCGCCAACAGCGGGCAGATGATCGCCGAAACCGATCCGAAGTCGCCGACCGCGGAGACTTTCTCGCAGATATCGCACATCGTTACCGGACGTGTCGCTTTGAAGAAGGCCAGAAAAGGCGGTCTGCTGGGCCTTCTGAAGCGAAAATGATCGTTTGATTTCGCACGGGCTTCCGAAGGCCGATTTTTCATGGAGGCCGTGCAGCAGCATTAGAATTGGATCAGAAAGATGTTTGGCAAGCGCGGAAATGAAGGTCCTGCAAAGAGCGGCGCGATGTCTCCGCCGCCGGCGCGCGTGCCAGCCGCTGGCAATGGTCCTACGGCACCGGCCGTGCTGATTGAGCCGTCCCATGATTCCACGCAGCCGCGTCAGCAGGTCGTGCCTCCCTCGATGCAGACGCCCAGCCGCCGTCGCGTGGCGCGCACCGAAGAATATTACGATACGAAATCGCAGGTCTTCTCCGCGCTGATCGACACGATCGACCTTTCGCAGCTTTCCAAGCTTGGCAACGAGGCCGCGCGCGAGGAAATCCGCGACATCGTCAACGATATCATCACCATCAAGAATTTCGCGATGTCGATCTCCGAGCAGGAGGAACTGCTCGAGGATATCTGCAACGATGTGCTTGGCTACGGTCCGCTGGAGCCGCTGCTCGCCCGTGACGACATCGCCGATATCATGGTCAACGGTGCCGGCCAGACCTTCATCGAAGTCGGCGGCAAGACCGTCGAATCCGAAATCCGCTTCCGCGACAATTCGCAGCTCCTTTCCATCTGCCAGCGCATCGTCAGCCAGGTCGGCCGCCGCGTCGATGAATCCAGCCCCATCTGCGATGCGCGCCTGCCCGACGGTTCGCGCGTCAACGTCATCGCACCGCCGCTCGCGATCGACGGTCCCGCACTGACCATTCGTAAGTTCAAGAAGGACAAGCTCACCCTCGATCAGCTCGTCCGTTTCGGCGCCATCACGCCGGAGGGCGCAACGCTTTTGCAGATCATCGGCCGCGTGCGCTGCAATGTCGTCATCTCAGGCGGTACCGGTTCGGGCAAGACGACGCTTCTGAACTGCCTGACAAACTACATCGACCGCGATGAACGCGTCATCACCTGCGAAGATACCGCCGAACTGCAGCTGCAGCAGCCGCATGTGGTGCGTCTCGAAACCCGTCCGCCGAACATCGAAGGCGAGGGCGAGATCACCATGCGCGATCTCGTCAAGAACTGCCTGCGTATGCGTCCCGAACGCATCATCGTCGGCGAAGTGCGCGGACCCGAGGTTTTCGACCTGCTGCAGGCGATGAACACCGGCCACGATGGTTCCATGGGAACCATCCACGCCAATACGCCGCGCGAGTGCTTGAGCCGTATGGAATCGATGATCGCGATGGGTGGTTTCAGCCTGCCGGCCAAGACCGTGCGCGAGATCATTTCCAGCTCCGTCGACGTCGTCATCCAGGCCGCTCGCCTGCGTGACGGTTCGCGTCGCATCACCCAGATCACGGAGGTGATGGGCATGGAAGGCGATGTGATCATTACCCAGGATTTGATGCGCTACGAGATCGAGGGCGAAGATGCGAACGGCCGGATCATCGGTCGGCACGTCTCCACCGGCATCGGCAAGCCGCATTTCTGGGATCGTGCCCGCTACTACAACGAGGAGCGGCGCCTGGCGGCCGCCTTAGATGAAATGGAACAGAAGGCGCAATAGGATTTACGATGTTTGGTATCGATCCAATAGTGCTGTTGATTGTGCTGCTGGCGGCGGTTTCCGCCGCGGCGGTCTGCTATGGCGTTCTCTATTCCCGGATCGAGACCCAGAAGAAGGCGGAAGGTCGTGTCAATCGCGTCAAGCAGGCCGAAACCGATCGCGTCAAGGTCAAGGCAGCGCGTGACCGCGTCCAGGAAATGTCGAAGCGGCGCAAATCCGTGCAGGATTCTCTGAAGGATCTGGAACGGCGCCAGTCCGAAAACACGAAAAAGAGACAGTCGCTGAAAGCGCGCCTCGCCCAGGCCGGTCTGTCGTTGACGCCGGCGCGCTTCTACATCTTCAGCGTGCTGTTCGGTCTTTTCGTCACATTGGTTCTTTTCATTGTCGGCGCCCCGCCGCTGGCCATTCTGGGCATATTCTTTGCGGCTGCTTTCGGCCTGCCGCGCTGGGTCGTCCGCTTCCTCATCAAGCGCCGGCAAAGCAAATTTCTGGAAGAGTTTCCGAACGCACTCGATGTCATCACGCGTTCCCTTCGCTCAGGCCTGCCGCTCAATGATGCGGTTCGGCTGGTGGCCGGCGAGGCACGGGAGCCCGTCAAGACGGAGTTCCGCCGGGTGGTCGAAGCGCAACAAGTCGGTTTCAGCATGGCGGATGCCTGCGCGCGCATCTCGAACCATATGCCCCTGCAGGAGGTAAATTTCTTCGCGATCGTTATCGCAATCCAGGCCCAGGCGGGCGGTAACCTGTCGGAAGCTCTCGGCAATCTCTCGAAGGTGCTGCGCGAGCGCAAGAAGATGAAGGCGAAGGTCAAGGCATTGTCGATGGAAGCCAAGGCATCCGCCGTCATCATTGGCACTCTGCCCTTCGTGGTGATGCTGCTGGTCTATCTGACCTCGCCGCAATACATGATGATCCTATTCGCCGATCCGCGCGGCCATCTGATCTTGCTCGGAGCCGGCATCTGGATGTCGATCGGCATCTTCATCATGCGCAACATGGTCAATTTCGAGATCTGAGCGGGAAGGAGCCGCGTAGCCCATGACCGATCTCGCTGCCCGTTTAACCGATCCCGGCACTCTTCTTGCCGTCGTGGTCGCCATTGCCGTCTTCGCGACTTTCTACACGATTGCGATACCGCTTTTGGAACGCGGCGATCTCAGCAAGCGCATGAAGGCCGTATCGACGGAGCGTGAACAGATCCGCGCGCGCGAGCGGGCACGGCTGAATGCGGAAGGCGGCAAGACATCGCTGCGCAGCCACAACAATCGAAACGTCAGGCAGATTGTCGAGCGGTTCAACCTGCGCAACGCGCTGGTCGACGCCAATACCGTCAATCGCTTGCGGGCCGCCGGCCTGCGATCGGAAAATGCGCTCAACATGTTCCTGGTGGCGCGATTCCTGCTGCCGTTCCTGTTTCTCGCGGTTGCGATCGTCGTCGTCTTCGTTCTCGGCTGGTTCGCCGCAAAGCCCCTGCCGATCCGCCTGCTCGGGGTCATCGCTTTCGCCTATCTGGGCTTCTATACGCCGAACATTTACATCTCCAATCTGGTGAGCAAGCGCCAGAAATCGATCAAGCGCGCCTGGCCCGATGCTCTCGACCTGATGCTGATCTGTGTGGAGTCGGGCATTTCAATCGAGGCAGGCATGCATCGCGTGTCCGAGGAAATGGCCGAGCAATCCCCGGCACTTGCCGAGGAAATGGTGCTGACCACGGCCGAGCTTTCCTTCCTGCAGGATCGCCGTACCGCCTTTGACAATCTCGCCGCCCGCACGCAGATCGATCTCGTCAAATCGGTGACGCAAGCGCTCATCCAAGCCGAACGCTATGGCACGCCGCTCTCGCAGGCGCTGCGCGTCATGGCGCAGGAGGGTCGCGACGAACGCATGAACGAGGCGGAAAAGAAAGCCGCCGCGCTGCCGCCGAAGCTGACAGTGCCGATGATCATCTTCTTCCTGCCGGTCTTGATGGCCGTAATTCTCGGCCCTGCCATCATCCAGGCGATGGATAAGTTCTAAATTGCCTGCTTGCCCGCCACGCGGAGACATGGTTAGTTGTATGTAATGTCGTCGAGTGCGTCTGGCGTGTGTTGAGGCAAGCGCAAGTCGTTCGTACCGAGCATCCTTGGAGGTCTCGTATGTCATCCCTGGCTATATTTTTCAGCGTCATGGCGGCTGTCTTCATCGGAGCCGTCAGTCCCGGTCCGAGCTTCGTGCTCGTTTCGCGCATCGCAATTTCGCGCTCTCGCAAGGCGGGGCTTGCCGCGGCTTTCGGCATGGGAACCGGCAGCGTCATTTTCGCAACCTTGGCCCTGTTCGGCCTCAGCGCATTGCTGATGAAGGTCGAATGGCTGTATCTCGCGCTGAAAATCGGCGGCGGCCTCTATCTGATCTATGTCGGCATCCGGATCTGGCGCAGCGCGGCGGATGACCTTCCCATCGACGCGCCGGCAACGCCGGCGGAGGGCGGCGTGGTGCGTAATTTCCTCTTTGCGCTCGGCACGCAGCTCAGCAATCCGAAGACGGCCATTTTCTACGGCAGTATCTTCGCCGCGCTACTGCCGGCCGCGCCGGCTCCGTGGCTGCTCTTTGCGGTTCCGCCCGCAGTCTTCCTGGTCGAGGTTGGCTGGTACACGGTGGTGACGCTGGCTTTCTCCTCCAACCGCCCACGTGCACTTTATGTCGGATCAAAGCTCTGGATCGACAGGGTGGCGGGTGCCGTCATCGGTGCCCTTGGAGCGCGGCTTGTCGCGGAGGGGCTGCCGCGCCACATCTGGCGTTAAGTGCCTCGAGCTGCCGGGTATCCGCCTGAATTGGCGCGCGGCCGGTTTATCTATGTGAGAGGTGCGCAGGCAAGCCGTTATGGCCGCTCCCGCTGGCCCTATTGTTGGGCGACTTTCCTGCCGTTGCCGCTGGCGGCAAGCTTCTGCCAGGAGTTCTGCTGCGCCAGCATGCCGCGCAGATAGGCAACGTTGGCGTTCGCCTGTTGCGGCGTCAGTTCCTGCCGCGCAATTTGTTCGGCTTCCGCAAACCGGCCCTGCAGACCGACGACCAGCGCCAGATTCTGCCGTACGCGGCTATCGGAGCCCGGCTGCGAGATGGCCGTGCGGAGATAGCTTTCCGCATTCTTAAGATCGCCGGTCAGCACATAGGACATGCCGAGATTGGAAAGGATGGTCGGCTCGTTTGGAGCCAGTACCAGCGCATCCCGGTATTTGGCGCGCGCATCTTGGGAGCGCCCAAGCTGATCGAGGATAGCGCCCTGCGCCGAAACCAGGCGCCAGTCCGGCCGATCCGGAAGCTGGGCGCGGTCAATGGTCGAAAGCGCCTCGTCGAGCTGGCCTGCCGCCGCCTGGGCCTTGCCATAGGCCGCCAGCACCCCGCGGTCGGTTGGATTGGCGATTGCCACCTGCTGCATGACCGCAAGCGCCTGATTGTTGCGGCCGCTCATGCGCAGCGCATTGGCGTAGTTGACGCCGGCATCGCGATCCTTGGGATTGGCATCATAGGCCTTGCCAAACGTCGCGGTCGCCTGAGCCAGCTCGGTGCTGTTCATCGTATCGACAGATTTCGAAGTCTTGGGGATCGAGCCCGTCGTCATCCTGTCCTGTCCGGTCGTCGAGCAGCTTGCGAGCGCGAGCGCCAGAAGTGCGATGGAAGCTCCCTGCAAAAGAAAGGTTCTGAATGAAGACGCAGCTGCGGCGGCGGGCATGACGCTGATCCCTGAATTCCTATAGTCTTGCGCCCGGCCTAGAATCGGAACAGGGAAAGGTTCGACGCAATGTTCGCTCCAGCAATAATCTGTTAACCCTAACAGACGGTTAACTCTCGATTCTTTAAAGTCATCGCCAAAGGATAGTCATGGCCCCCTTTCAATTCATCGAGCGCGCGACGCCTTTCAATTCGAAGGGTGGCACGACCCTGCCGATCTTTGCCGTCACCCCGGCGCATATCGAGACGGGTACCATCGATCCCATCGCGCTCGATTGGGCACGCAAGGCGGGTTACAAGGCAGAGAGCGGCTCGCTGTTGTTGATCCCGACCGCTGAAGGGCATCTGGGCGGAGCTCTGTTCGGCCTCGGCTCGAATCCGTCCGAACAACCCTTCCTCACAGGCAAGCTGGCACGCAGCCTGCCGGCCGGCGCCTGGCATATTGAGACGGCGCCGCTGACGGCGAACCGGCTCTCGCTTGGTTTCGGTCTCGGCAGCTATCGCTTCGACCGCTACAAATCCGAAAAAGCTGCGGCGCCGACATTGATGATCCCGCGCGATGCCGATGCCGCCGATATCAAGCGCCAGCTTGCAGGCGTCTTTCTCACCCGCGATCTCATCAACACGCCGACCAATGACATGGGTCCGGAACAGCTCGAAGCCGCCTTCCGTGCGCTGGCCGAGCACTACAAGGCTGAGATGTCCGTCATCATCGGCGATGATCTCCTGAAGGAGAATTTCCCGCTGGTCCATACGGTGGGGCGTGCGAGCGCCGATGCGCCGCGCCTTCTGGAGCTGCGCTGGGGCAAGAAGGGTCATCGCCGCATCACCCTGGTCGGCAAGGGCGTGTGCTTCGACACTGGCGGCCTCGATATCAAGCCGGCATCCTCGATGCTGCTGATGAAGAAGGACATGGGCGGTGCCGCCAACGTCATGGGCCTGGCGCTGATGATCATGGACGCCAAGCTCAAGGTCGACCTGCGCGTCATCATTCCGGTCGTCGAGAATTCGATATCGGCCAATGCCTTCCGCCCTGGCGATATTTATAAGAGCCGCAAGGGCCTGACCGTGCAGATCGACAATACCGATGCCGAGGGGCGGCTGATCCTCGCCGATGCGCTCGCCTATGCCGATGAAGATGCGCCGGACCTGATGATCGACATGGCGACGCTGACGGGTGCTGCTCGCGTCGCGCTCGGCCCCGACCTGCCGCCCTTCTTCACCGACGATAGCGAACTTGCCAGCGATCTGACCGAGGCGAGCCTGGAGACGGATGATCCGCTGTGGCGCATGCCGCTCTATATGGGCTACGATAAGGATATCCGCACCAAATTTGCCGATATCACCAATGCTCCATCAGGCGGCATGGCCGGCGCCATTACGGCCGCCCTGTTCCTCAAGCGCTTCGTGACGAAGACACCGAGCTGGGTGCATTTCGACATCTTTGGCTGGGCACCGAGCGAACGTCCGCATTCGCCCGGCGGCGGCGAGGCTCAGGCGATCCGGGCGCTCTATCACTATATCAGGCAAAGCGTACGGTAGGTGGCTGCCGGTCCTTCTCCGCGCGTTACGGGGAAGGGCGGTGAATTCCCCTTGAAACCGCCACGATCTTGGTCGAGACTGGAACGGCAGCGTAACGAATTTCGGGGTTGCTCTTGCCGCTTGAACTCACCGCCTCGCAGGCTCTCGGCCTCTGGCATGGCGTGACGCTCGCTCAGGTGCGCCGCGAGGATCATGATTTGACGCTGCGGCAGACGGCGATTCTGCTGCAGATCTATCTTGTGCCGCCGCCGCATACTGTACGCGGCCTGGCCGCGACGCTCGGCGTTACCAAGCCTGTCATTACCCGGGCGCTTGACACCATGGGCGTGATGGGATTGGTCGACCGCGTGCGCGACGATCGCGATCGCCGCAATGTCATCATTAAGCGAACAGTCACCGGCGCGCTCTATCTTGAAAAGCTCGGCGATCTCATCATCGAGCATGGCCGAAAATTGTAACCTCAGGAATTTCACCATGATGCTCGACCGCCGTCTCAATGCTTTCAGACCCGATCTTGCCGAGGCTTCTCTAAAGGGCAACGTTGAGGCCGAGCGTTTCGTCGAGGGTATTGGTGCGCGCGTTGCCGCGCCGGTCGTTGCGCTCCGGCCGAAGCCAGATCTCGCCTCGGGCATCGATACCGAGCTCTTGATGGGCGAAGAGGTGACGATATTCGAGCGCCGCGACGGCTGGTGCTGGATCAAGGCTCTGTCTGACGGCTATGTCGGCTATCTTCCGGAAACGGCGATCAAGGAGGGCGCGGCGGCTCCGACCCATATCGTCGTCCCGCAGCGCACTTTCCTCTATCCCGAGCCGGAGCTGCGCAAGCCACATGCTGCGATCCTCTCCATGGGCAGTCTCGTACATGTGACCGGCCCGGCAGAGGCGCGGGGCAATCACTATGTCGTCCTGGAGGATGGAACCGCGATCTTCGCAAAGCACGTCCAGCCGATTGGTTACAACAAGGGCGGCGACTTCGTTGATGTCGCCTTACGCTTCATCGAGACACCCTATCTCTGGGGCGGCCGCTCGGGCCTCGGCATCGATTGCTCAGGGCTGGTACAGCTGGCACTGTCGATGACGGGCCGTGCCGCGCCCCGCGATACCGACATGCAGGCTGCCGGCCTCGGCCAGCCGATCGAGCGCGAGGAGTTGAAGCGCGGCGACTTCGTCTTCTGGAAGGGGCATGTGGCGATCATGGAAGATCCCGAAACCATCGTCCACGCCAACGGCCATACCATGACCGTCGCCCGTGAGAATTTCGCCGCCGCCATCGAGCGCATCGGCTGGCTTTATGAAAGGCCGACCGGCTATCGCCGTTTCGTCGACTGACTGCGTTCCGAAACCCTGTAGCCGCAGCGCCTGCCGTATTCGCGGCAGTAACGACCTTACGGCGTGCGAGGGCGTGCTATCCAGATGCCGGCAACGATGACGATGCCGCCAAGAGCCTGCAGCAGCGTGACATTTTCCCCGAACAGGAACCAGGCGAAAAGAGCGGCCGCGATCGATTCCAGGAAAATGACGAGCGAGGAGAATACGGTCGGCAGTCTTCCGAGCGCGACCGAAAGCAGGCCTTGTCCGCCGGCGTGGCTGATGAGGCCAAGCGCCAGAAGCACGCACCATCCCGAGATCGACTGCGGCAATATGCGCGGCTCGAAGAAGAAGGCGATCAGGAACAGGATCGCCGAGGTTATGACGCTCAATTCGAAAGTGACGCGCGCGGCATTGGTCCCTGGCCGCGCTGCGCCGACCGCCAGGAAATAAAGGCCGAAGAACGCGCCGGTGATGATGGCGAGAGCATCGCCGACCGCCCGGTCCGGATTGAATGCCAGGCTTTGGACGACGAGCGCCGTGCCGCCCGCAAGGCAGACGAGGAGGCCTAGAAGCGTGGCGCGACTGACCCTTTGCCTCAGCAGGAGCCAGCCGAAGATCACGACCCATAGCGGCGCCATTGTCGCGAAGAAAGTGGCGTTGGCAATCGTCGTCCGCATGATCGAGAGATGCCAAAAGAACAGGTCGCCCGTGAAGGCAATGCCGGCGAGAATCGTCGGTATCGTAAAGCTGGCGCGAGGCGCATTGGGCTCCGCGACCTCCGCGTATCGCATCCATATCCAAAGGATCGGCAGCGCCAGAAAGACACGCCAGAAGGCGCTGGCGAAAGGCCCGACATCGGCAAGACGCACGAGGCTCGGAGAAATGCTCATGGCCAGCGCCGCGAGAATCATCGCCACGAGACCAAGGAGAAAGCCCTTCGTATCGTCGCTTTCACCGAGGCTCTGGCTGCGCATATCGTATTCGGTGTCCGGCTGTGACATTCTCGTGCCTTTGCAAGTCAGATGATGTGTGGCGCAAAGCTAGTACATAAGGAAAGAGGATTTGGCTCCATTTTGACGGCTTTCATGCAATTTTGTTTCCTCATTGCGGTAAGGATGTATTGAAATGCGCAAACCCGCCGATCTCGATGAGTTCGACCTGGCAATTCTTGAGATTCTTCAGAAGGACAATACCGTTCCGCAACGCGAGATCGGTGAACGGGTCAATCTGTCGGCCCCCGCCGTGCAGCGGCGTATCAAGCGGATGCAGCAAAGCGGCGTCATTCAGGGCAATATCGCCGTCGTCGATCCGGCGGCCGTGGGCTTGCCGATTACCATCGTCGTTGAGGTGCATATCGCAAACGAACGCTACGACCTAATCAATGCGATCAAGCGCAGCTTCCTCGAAGCGCCCGAAGTCCAGCAATGCTACGGTGTCACCGGCGAGGCAGACTTCGTGTTGATCGTCGTCGTCACCAGCATGTCTGCCTATGAGGACGTCGCCCGGCGCCTTTTTTATGACAATCCGAATGTCACGAAATTCAAGTCGCTCGTCACGATGGATCGGGTGAAGGTCGGTCTGTCCGTTCCGTTGTCGCTGGACTAGCTGGCTGTCTTCAAGTTCTGTTCACGCTGGCCGCTTCGGCCAGTTCGTCACGCCGCCGCTCCAGTCCTCGAAGACCTTCGAGAGACGAAGCACCAGCATGTCGTCGAAGCGCGGGCCGACGATTTGCATGCCGATCGGCATGCCGGAGCGGGAAAAGCCGCAGTTGATCGAGGCGGCCGGCTGCTCCGACATGTTCCACGGAACGGTGAAGGCGATGTGCTCGAAAGGTCGCGCCGGGTCGTTGGTAGGGGAAGCCCATTCGGCGGGATAGGAGACGATCGGATTGGTCGGCGAAAGCACGGCATCCACCTCTGCGAAGAGCTTGGCGCAGCTCTTGCGCATCTCGTAGGTCTGGTTGAAGCCGCGAACGGCATCGACGCCGCTGATCTCTGCGCCGCCCTTCGCCCAGCTATAGATATAGGGCAGGATGCTGTTGCGGCGTTCCTCGCTCAAGGCCGTCATGTCGCCCCAGAAGCGGGCGCGCCAGAAGGTGTCGAGCCCATCCAGCATCTGCCTCGTCAGCACCGGCGCGACATCGACGATGATGGCGCCTGCTTCCTCGAAGCGTTTGGCGGCAGCAGCGACGGCATCGCGTATCTCGTCCTCGACAGGCAGGCCGCAGCCGGCATCCAGCATCAGGCCGATCTTCATGCCTCGGACGTCGATATCGAGATCCGTCCAGTCGATCCCGTTCGGCTGTAGGCTGGTGCTGTCGCGCCAGTCGGGCCGCGAGAGCGTCGCCATGGAAAAGGCGGCATCCTCGACCGTGCGGGTCATCGGTCCGGCGCATCGCCCGAGATAATAGGGATCGATCGGAATGCGGCCATTGCTCGGCTTGAAGCCGAAAATGCCGGTCCAGCCAGCTGGCAGGCGTATCGAGCCGCCGATATCGGTGCCGATATGCAGCGGTCCATAACCGGCAGCGGCGGCGGCGGACGCACCGGCGCTGGAGCCGCCCGGATTCTGGCTGGGGTCCCAAGGATTGCGGCTGAGCTTGTGAAAGCTGGAAAGGCCGGAGGAGAGCATGCCGTAGTCCGGGCAGGTGGTTTTCGCGAAAATCACCGCGCCGTCCTCGCGCATGCGGGCGGCTATGGGAGCATCCTCGGCAGCGGGAATGAGCTCGACGGCCGCCGTGCCGAGCGGCACCGGCTGGCCCTTGGTGGCGATCAGCTCCTTCAACGTCACCGGAATCCCGTCCAGGGTTCCAAGCGGCGCACCTTTCGCCCAGCGCTCCGTGGAGGCCGCGGCCTGTTTGCGGGCATCCTCGGGATCATAGGCATAGAGGGCAGCGATGGTCGGCTCCCATGCCTCGATATGCGTCTCCAGCGCCAGCCAGTATTCGCTGGGGGACAGGCTCTTGTCGGCAAATTGGCGCCTGAGGTCTCGGATGGAAAAATCGGTAGGTTCGGTCATGATCTATACTCTTTATGTCGCAATCAGCGCGTCGCCTCGCGGGGGTCGAGGAGATCGCGCAGCCCGTCGCCGAGCAGGTTGAAGCCAAGCACGGAGAGCGCGATGGCAAGCCCCGGCAGCAGGGCGAGCCACGGCGCAACGTGGAAATAGGTCTGCGCATCGGCCAGCATCCGCCCCCAGGTCGGTGCCGGCGGCGGCACGCTGAGACCCAGGAAGGCGAGCCCGGCTTCCGTGAGGATCGCAAGGCCGAGCTGGATCGTCGCCTGGACGATGATGCTGCCCATGATGTTTGGCAGGACATGGCGGCGCGTGATGGAAAGCTGCGTATTGCCGATGGCGCGCGCCGCCAGCACATAGTCGCGGCTCCAGGCCTGCAAGGCCGCACCGAGCGCGACACGGGCAAAGACCGGCACCATGAAGACGGCGATGGCGATAATTGCCGTTGAGCGCCCGGTACCAAGAAATGCGCCGAGGATCATGGCCGAAAGGATTGGCGGCAGGGCGAAGATCACGTCGCAGGCCCGCATCACTAGCGCCTCGAATAACCCTCGTTGGGCGGCGGCGGCGACACCGATGATCGTTCCGATCGTCCCGCCGATCGCGACCGATGATACGGAAATGGAAAGCGAATTCCAGCAGCCCGCCATCAGCATCGACAGGACGTCGCGGCCGATCTGGTCGGTGCCGAGGAGCCCGAAGCCGAAGGGCGGCTGCAGCTTGTGGAGGATTTGCATCTTCGCCGGCGGCACTGGCGTCCAGAACTGCGAGACGAGAGCGACGCAGAAGAGTGCAAGGATGATGACGGCGCCGACGATGAGATTCATCCGCCGCAGCGCCCGAAAACGACGGCGAGAAGACGGCGCGGCAATTTTGGTCTCGACTGCAGTCATCGCGCACCTCCTGCTCGCAATCGCGGATCGATGACGAGATAGGAGAGATCGACCAGAAAATTCACGACGATGACGAGGGCGGCGAAGAACAGCACGACATCCTGAAGCACGATGACGTCGCGCTGGCTGAGCGCCTGATAGGCGAGGCGGCCAAGGCCGGGCAGGGTGAAGACGTTTTCGATCAGCACGGCGCCGGCGACGAGAAAGGTGAATTGCAGCCCGAGAATGGTCAGCACCGGCACCAGCGCATTCGGCACCACATGGCCCCAGAGCACGCGGCTGCGCGACAGGCCCTTGGCGATCGCCGTGCGGGCAAAATCTTCATGCAGCGTATCGAGCACGGCCGAGCGCGTCACACGGGTCAGCACCGCCGCCTGCGGCAGAGCAAGGGCAGCGGCCGGGAGCACCAGCGACTTTGCGGCAGGCCAGAATCCACTCTCCCAACCGGGAAATCCGCCGGCCGGCATCCAGCCGAGCGATGTGGCAAACACAAGCACCAGCAGGAGGCCGACCCAGAAGCCCGGCACGGCGATGCCCATCTGCGAAAACAGTGTGGCGATGATATCGAAGACGCCGCCGCGTCTTGCCGCTGCCGCAACGCCGAGCGGTACGGCGACAAGAACCGACAACAGTATGGCAAGCAGCGCAAGCGGCAGGGTGACGGCAAGCCGCTCGGCAATGAGACCTGCGACCGGGACACCATAGGTATAGGACGTGCCAAGATCACCCGCCAGCGCGCCGGCGAGCCAATGCCCGTAGCGCACGATCAGCGGTTGATCGAGCCCCATATTATGCCGGAGCGCGGCCAGCGTTTCCGGCGTCGCCGAGGTGCCGAGCGTGATGGCGGCCGGGTCGCCCGGCAGCAGCGCCATGACGGCAAAGAGCAGCAGCGAGACCGCGATCAGCGTCAGCACAAGTCCGAAAATCCGGCGGGTGAGCAGTACGATCATAGCAAGTCCATGGCCGATCTTGCCCGGCATCGAAATGGTGGGCATCGAAATGGTTTACGGCGGGCGAAGCGATCCGCCCATCCGCGCCTGCAGGCAAAAGAACTCAGTCTTCCCAGGAAACGTTGGTCAGCACGTTGGACGGGATCGGTTCGTTCTCCCAAAGACCCTTCAGCTTCTTGTCCCACACTCCTAGCTTCGGCATGACGAAGAGGAAGAGGGCGGGCACATCTTCGGCAAGAATGCTCTGCGCCTCGCCATAGAGCTTGTTCTGTTCCGTGGGATCGGCAGTGAGCTGGATCTTCTTCATCAACTCGTTGAAGGCCGGGTTCTTGTAGTTGAAGTAATAGGGGTCGCGCGAATAGATATCGATATCCAGCGGCTCGGCATGGGCGACGATGGTCATGTCGTAATTGCGGCCGGTGAAGACGTCCTGCACCCATTTCGCCGGGAATTCCGTCGGCTCGATGTTCATCGTCACGCCGATATCGGCGAACATGGCCTGCATGACCTGGGCGCTGCGCGGTGCATAGGCCATCTGCGGCGTCTTGATGGTAAAGGTGAAACCATTCGGATAGCCGGCTTCGGCAAGCAGCGCCTTGGCCTTGGCGGCGTCATAGGGCAGTGTGCCGGTCAGATCCTTGTAGCCGGGGTCGTTCGGCGTGTAATGGCTGCCGATCGCCGTGCCGAAGCCGGACCATGCGCCCTCGATGATCGTCTTGCGGTCGAGCGCCATCATCAGGGCCTGGCGCACGCGCTTGTCGTCGAAGGGCTTGCGGGTATTGTTCATGCCGGCCACGACCTTCAGCTCGGTATTGCCGATCTTGGTCGTCAGCCTGGCGTCGCCCTCGAACGAACTCATGAGCTCCGGCGCGGCGAATTCCGGAAAGGCATCGAGATCGCCGGCCTTCAGCGCGGCGGCCTCGGCCTGTGGATCGGAAATGAAGCGAAAGGTTACCTTCTCGAGCTTCACGTCGACCGATTTGTTCCAGTAGTCCGGGTTCTTGACGAGGTCGACGTGGTCGCCCTTCGTCCAGGAGGAGAATTTGAACGGGCCGGTGCCGATGGGTGTCGTCTTGTCGTTTGCCGAGGATTTCGGCCCCACCATGACGGAGCTCGGCCAGCCAAGCCAATAGAGCAGGCTGCCGGTCGGCGAGGACAGATGCAGCACAAGCGTTTCCGCATCCGGCGTGTCGATCGAGGCGATCGTTGAGAAGAAGCGCTTCTGCGGATTGACGGAATCGGCGCCGCGAGCGCGATCGAGCGTGAACTTGGCGGCGGCCGAATCGAAGGCTTCGCCGTCGTGGAATTTCACGCCGGTCTGCAGCTTGAACGTATAGGTCAGGCCGTCAGGCGAAATCTCCCAGCTCTTGGCGAGCTGCGGCACGATCTTGCCGTTTTCGTCGATGGCAACCAGTCCTTCGAAAATGTTTTGCCAGGTGACCTGGCCGATCGCGACGGGCGCGGCGATCGTGGGATCGAGGCCCGTCGGCTCGACGCTCATGCCGAGATTGAGTGTCGTCTTCGCGGCTTCAGCCTGTGTCAGGCCTATCATCAGCAGGCCGGCAGAAACTGCGGCGCCATAGGCAAGCCGGCGCGCGACGTCGCCCAGGCTTGGGCGTGAAAACTTGGTCATGTCGGTTCCCTTGCTTTTGCCCGCTTGTCCGGCTTCCCTTCCGGCATGCGGTCTTTTTCAGGATAGTGTCATTTCATAGGCGCACACACAATTCCGAAAATGTGTGCTCGGTGTAGCCGAAATCGCTACACTGGTTTGTCTTCTACAATGTTGGATTCAATCCTGCCTCCCCTTGGCGGAAAGTTGCTGACGCATGAAGCGCTCGATGAAGTCGAGTAGCTTGCCGGCCGCAAAGGAGAGCTGGCGATCGGGCGCGACACAGAGATCGACAGGTGTTCGCACCGCCTTGCCGCCCGCCACGGGCCGTGCGACGAGCTGACCCGCCTCGATCTCCCTTTGAACGGTGAGTGCCGGCAGCATGGTGATTGCCGCGCCGCGCAGCACCAGTTCCTTCTGCATTTCCAGCGAGCCGGTCTCAAAGACGGGATCGAGCCTCAGCCCCTCACGTTCGAACAGCGCGTCAAAGGCCTGCCTTGCGCCAAAAGAGCGATCGGGGACGGCAAGCGCCTGTGCCGAGATTTCCGCAAGCGTGATCTCGCTGACGCTCGCAAGCGGGTGAGAGGCGGCAGCGATCACGTCATAAATCAGTTCAGAACGCAGGCGTACCTTTGTGCCGGAAAGCGGCGGGGCAAACAGCGTCACCGCAATATCGGCCTCGGCATTGCTGACGGCTTCGATGGCGCCGCGAGCACTGGTGATCGTCACTTCGAAACGCAGACGCGGATAGCGCAGGCTGAATTCGGCCAGCGCCGGAGCGAGGATATTGGCGACCGACGCGCCATTGGCATAGATGCTGACAGTTCCGCGCTGCAGGCCTTTCAGATCTTCGATCAGCTGGTGAACGTGGTCGAGCTCGCGCAGCGTCCGGCCGGCGCGCTCCGCCAGCAATTCGCCGGCAGCCGTCAATTTGATGCCGCGGGCACTGCGCTCGACCAGCTGCGTGCCGAAGTGATATTCGAGGTTCTCGATTTGGCGGCTGATGGCCGTCGGCGCCACGTTCAGGTTTTCGGCCGCCTGGCGCATCGAGTTGGTGCGCACCAGCTCGTCGAAATAGATCAGCGCGCGGATCTGCATGCGCCGAATCTCCCGCTAGAGGCCGGCTTTGGCGAAGCGGTCCCGCCACGCCGCTTGCCCGCCTTCGACCGGCAGCGCCGTCGCCTCGTAGACGCCGCGGGCGATGGCGCGCGCCATGACAATAGTGGCAAGGTGGCAAAGCTCCATGAAACCAGGCATATCGTTGCGGGAATGCTTGCCGGTAGAGGCGGCAAACACGGTATCGCCGTCGAGCGGCAGATGCGTCGGCAGGAGTGCCCGGGCAAAGCCGTCATGGGCTGAGATGGAGAGGCGATGTGCCTCCGCCTTGGTCAACTGGGCGTCGGTGATGACTGCGCCGATGGTCGTGGCGGTGATGTTCGTGCCCTTCAGCCGCAAGCGCGAATCGGCCACCTGCGGCATGCCGAGGCCGCCGAATTCGCCATTTTGCTCGAAGGGAGCTGCCCAGAAATGCGGACCCTCGCCGATGGTCGCGGAACCGAGTGCATTGACGGCGACGATGGCGGCGATCCTGTATCCCCTGCTGCTGACGGCGCTTGCCGAGCCGAGGCCGCCTTTGACCGTTGCCGTGGTGGCGCCTGTACCGGCGCCGACGCTTCCAAGTGCAAACGGTCCTTTATCTGCGGCCTTGAAGGCAGCATAGCCGAGATCGCGATAGGGCGAGTGCAGCCCCCAATCCTTGTTGCCGCCGTTGATGAGATCGAACAGGATCGCCTGCGGCACGATCGGCACCAGCGCATCGCCAACCTTTAGGCCTCGACCGATTTCCCTCAAGCCTGCTTGCACGCCGCCTGCGGCATCGAGCCCGAAGGCCGATCCGCCCGAGAGCACGAGAGCATCCACTGTGCCGACCGTCATTGCAGGGTCCAGCAATGCGGTATCCCGTCCGCCTGGCGCGCCGCCGAGAACGGTGCATGAGGCAACTGCCGGCTCATCGAAGACGATGGCGGTGACGCCGGAGCCGAGCGCAAGATCGGTGGAGTGACCGACAGCGACGCCTTCGATATCGGTCAGGAGATTGAGGAGGTCAGCCAATAAAAAATCCTTCGCCGCTCACAACGCGAGGTCGTCATGGCGATAGGACCGTAAAGAGGCGGAAAACACAAGGTGGGTTTGTTCAACCCAAGCGGTCCGGGACTGAAGGCTTTGGAGCTTTGGTGTTTTACAAGGAGCCGGCGGACGCTTCCTTCGGAGGAAGCGGCGCGATGGCCTCAAATAAAAAGCCCCCACCCCTGATTCTATCAAAGGGTGAGGGCTGGGGATGGGAATGAGTAAAAGCGCAGGTAGTCCGACCCATCAAACATGGATCGGCTTTGCCTGCTGGCGGGAAAGGAGATCGCGGATCGCAAGCTTCACTTCGTCCGCATTTCTGAAATGCTGCTCGTCCAGATCATGGACATGATATTTTACAGCGATGAATTTGAGCCGATCCTGATCAGGAACGACGATGCCGACAGGAACGCCGGCGTATTCGATGACTTGCTTCTTCATAAATAGACTCCCTCTGCGCACGCACGGCGCAGACATGGCGAATTGACTGTCTTATTCCGGGAAGGAGGACGAACGTCACATTCGACAGCACGGGCGGGAGAGCGCGCCCGAACGGTCATTGCCAAGCACGGGCCGCCCAAGGAACGAAGCAATGACTTTTCTATTCAGCATGTCACTTCCTCAATTGGCGTTGTACTTGTTAGGGCCCCCGTAGCAGAGACCCGGTGAGTGCACTATTATCCACTATATTAGTAGATAATAGCAGTTGCATCTTCAGAAACATATTCCGAAAGATGTCAAAATATCGACGATCGGTAAAATAAAATTCCGAGCCGCGGAGGTTGTAGGGAAGGTTGTCTTAATTGCCTTCGCATTGCCACCCGTGCCGGTAAGGCTCGCCGATCACCGGGACAGAGATAGGAACTGCCGCGAGATTCGACAATGCCCCGACGCAGTAAAATTCACCCGCCGCTAAAACACCTAAATGGTTAATGGCGCGCCGGGATCGTCAAAATCCATCTTCCAGCACCTTTTCCAGGGCCTTCACAAAGAAATCGGCGCTCTCGGGTGTGAGACATAGAGGCGGTTTGATCTTCAACACGTTCAGGTGATCGCCGGTCGGCTGCATGAGGACTCCGAGATCGAGCAGGCGCTCGCAGATCGCAGCCGTCTCTTCGGTGGCCGGCGTCAGGCTTTCGCGGTCGCGCACGAATTCGACGCCGAGATAAAGCCCCGTGCCATGCACGGCCCCGATCAGTGGGAAGCGATCCATGAGAGCGATCAGCCCGGCCTTCAGCCGGTCGCCGATGACGCGGGCATTTTCCTGTAGATTCTCATCCCTAAGGATATCGAGAACGGTGAGGCCGACGACGCAGCTGACCGGGCTGCCGCCGGCGGAAGAGAAGAAATAGCCTTCTTTTTCCAGCGATTCGGCGATCTCGCGTCGGGTGATGACGGCGCCGAGCGGATGGCCGTTGCCCATGCCTTTGGCGATTGTGATGATATCGGGTGTGACGCCCTGCGTTTCGAAACCCCAGAAATACTCGCCGAGACGGCCGTATCCCACCTGCACTTCGTCGGCTATGCAAAGGCCGCCACGCTGCCGTACTGCATCGTAGACGCCGGCAAGATAGCCATGCGGCAGCGCGATGCCGCCGGCATTGCCATAGACCGGCTCGGCGATGAAGCCGGCAAGGCCCTCTCCCTTTTCATCGATGGCCTGCAACTTGGCCGTGACATCGTTGAGATAGTCGATCCCCGAATCCGGGCCACGGAATTGGCCGCGATAGGTATTGGGAGACAGGACGGGATGCACCCAGTCCGGCCGTGTCGTCAGCGCCTGCGGATTGTCGGCAATCGAGGTGGAGACGGCATCGCTCGCAACGGTCCACCCGTGATAGGCCTCCAGCAGGCAAAGCATGTTCCTCTTGCCCGTGTGCGCCCAGGCAAGGCGGATCGCAAGATCATTGGCTTCCGAGCCGCTATTGACGAGGAAGACGCTGTCGAGTCCATCAGGCGCCAGCGCCGCCAGCCGCTCGGAGAATTCCGCGACAGCGGCATAGTGGAAGCGGGAGTTGGTATTGAGGCGAGACCATTGCTGGGCAATCACTGCCGTCAGGCGCGGATGGGCATGTCCGAGCGTCGTCACGTTGTTGACCATGTCGAGGTAGCAGCGTCCCTGCGTGTCGAACAGGAATTCGCGCCAGCCACGCTCGATCTGCGGCGGGAACTCGTAATAGTGCTTCTGCGGCTTGGCGAAGCGGGCGTTGCGGAATGACAGCAGCGCGGATGGATCCGGCCGCGGCGCTTCGCAGGCCGGGTTCAAGAGAGCAACAGGCGACGGCGATATGGCTGACCAGCCCTCCGCCTGATCCGCCGTCGCGAAGAGCGGTGGCACAAGGCCGGGCACGCGGCAAAGCTGGATGCGCAATCCGCCGATTGCCGAGCCCTCGCTGCCGATGGTCCCGATCGTAGCTCCTTGCTCGATGCCCGCTCCTTCCTCAAGAGCACTCTCGATGCCATCGAGATGCAGGCTCACTTCGTCGCCGACCAGCACGAAATGCTGGCCTTGCCGTTGCAGAAGGCCGGTAAAGGGAGCCGCAACTGTCGCCCCAGCCGGCAGGCAGATATCGCAATGCAGGGCGAAATTCTGCGGCTGTATCATGTTAAGCGGCGCGGCAAGGGAGAGGCGGAATTCGCCGTAGCGCGTTGCGGCAGTCCCCGACGCGATTGCCGTCTGGGCAAGCAGCCGCCAGTCCATATCCGGCTTCTGCCAGTTGCCGTCGATAAAGTCGGGGCCGGTGACGGAAAGATCGATGGCGGCAATCTGCGAGGGATCGATGTCGGGCAGCAGCGGCGCCCAGCCGTCAGTCGCGATTGGTGCGACATCGAAGCCGATCACCTTGAGGATCGCGGCTTCCATCACATCCGGCTGTGCGCCGGTAGCGACATCGAAAATCTCGCGTTCGAAATCGAGATTGCCGCGCACATACTCATTGTCGGGGTCGATGGCGAGCTGTTGTTCGCTGCTGGCAGCAAGGATGACGGCCCGCGCGACGATCAGCGGCCAAAGCGCCTTACCCTCTGCCTCCGTCAGCGGATAGACCGCATGATAGCCCTTGATGGCGGGAAGGATGTAGAAGGGATTGCCGTCCGCATGGTGCAGCAATGATGCGCAGGTGACAGCAAGATCGCCGACCAGCCAGCCCTGAATGATATCACCGAAATCGATGACGCCATCGGGCACGAGTTGCCCGTGCGCATCCGGATGGCTGACGACGTTGTCGTCGGTGACATCGTGATGCACGGGCTGCACGCGCAATTCGCTTGCCAGCGGCTGGATGCGCTTGACGGCCGCCACCATTGCCTTGGCGATGCGATCGCGCGCCTCGTGGTCTGTGATCGCCGACAGCAGCTGCACGGCGACCGGCCCGGCGCGCCGCAGGTCCCATTGCAGGTTTCGATGAAGACCGGGATGGTCGAAATCAGCAAGGTCTCGGGCAAGCCGGGCCGAAAGCGCGCCTAAGCCTGCGGCTGCGGCAGGCGGCAGATGCTTGCGCCGCGTCAGCGTCTGGCCCGGAAGAAAGCCGAGCAGCCGAACGAGATAATCCTGTTCACGAAGGGTAACGGTGAGAATATCGCGGCCATTGAGAGAGGGCACGATTTCAGGCACGCGCGGTGCGTCCGGCTTGGCGTGTAGGTGACGGATCGCGGCGTTCTGCGCCTCAAGTTCGACCAGCTCGTATTCCGCCCGGCAGATCTTCAGCACATAGGCATTATCGCCGGCATCGATGCGGTAGTTGCGGTCCTGCTGACTGCCGAGCTCGGTCAGCGTCCCGCTCAGGCCGTAATGCATCTGCAGGATTTCGGCCGCCTCGTCCGGCGTCACGTCCGGTCTCGGCAGTTGCATACGGTTCACGAGCGTGGCGTCGGCCATGGCATCCCCCCGGATGGTTCATTTGCATCGACACTAAACCATTCCATATTAAAGAAAATTACCCAAAGCAGATAGGGCTGTCGAGCGATGGGACGGAAGATAGGCCACGGAATGCAGCCGGCTAGCCGTAAGGGCCTATTCGACCTCGATGGAATAGCTGCAACCGGCCAGCGTCTTACCGGGATGGGTATCGACTGTGGAGACGTTGAGCGAGATGCGCGTTTCCAACACGGTGTCCGAATTTGCCTGCTGATCCTTGTGTGACAGGACGACCTTCTCGCCAAGAAACTTGTTCGGCTGATCGACCGAGGCTGTCACGCCAAGCTGTTTGGCCAGCGAATGAGAATCTGCCTCATCGAGCACGGCGAGGGGGCCTGTGGAGGTAAAGACGATCCTGTTCGTCCGCCGTCCGAAGACGGTCACAGGCAACGAAAGCTGGAATTCGCGCAGAAAGGGATTGTCCGACGGCAGCTCGCTCATGCCGAACTGCTTCATGGCTTTGGCGCTTTCTGGCCCGGTCAGCCATAGAGCGAAATTATTGTAGCTGGGCACGTCGTATGTCGTGCATTCGATCAGCTTGGCGAGATCGATCTTGGAAGGGTCATCTTGCGTTGTTGCTGCATGCGACGCTGGCGCGCTCAAAAGGAACGCCGCGAGCAGCAGCGTTCCATTGCGGTAGAATGACATGTCCCCTCCTTAGTCTCCGGGCGATTCGATAGCGGTGATATCAAATCGCGCGCCGGAGCGAAAAGGAAAGAAAGGTGGCCCAAATCGAGCCTCGGTGCTCACCCCATGCGCTCGGAGGCATAGGAACCCGGGCTTGCCGGGAAGACGACGGTGCGGTTGCCGTTGAGGAAAGTGCGATAGTGGATATGCGCATGGATAGCGCGGGCGAGAACCTGGCTCTCAACATCGCGGCCGATCGAGACATAATCCTCGGCCGACTGCGCATGCGTGATGCGCGCCGTGTCCTGCTCGATGATCGGACCCTCGTCGAGATCGGCCGTTACATAATGCGCCGTCGCACCGATCAGCTTCACCCCGCGCTCATAGGCCTGCTTGTAGGGGTTCGCGCCCTTGAACGACGGCAGGAAGGAATGGTGGATGTTGATGATACGGCCCGACATCTTCTGGCACATGGAATCCGACAGGATCTGCATGTAGCGCGCCAGCACGATCAGTTCGGTGCCGGTCTGCTCGACCACATCCATGATCCGGGCTTCCGCTTCCGGCTTGTTGGCCTTGGTCACCGGAATATGGTGGAAGGGGATGTCATGATTGACCACCACCTTCTGGTAATCGAAATGGTTGGAGATGACGCCGACGATGTCGATCGGCAGGGCACCGATCTTCCAGCGATAGAGCAGGTCGTTGAGGCAATGGCCGAAGCGCGACACCATCAGCAGCACCTTCATGCGCTTCTTGGCATCGTGGATCTCGACGTCCATGGCGAACTTCTCGGCGATCGGCTTGAAGCCTTCCGCCAGCGCCGGGCCACCGACACCTTCTTCCGAGATGAAGGAGACGCGCATGAAGAACATGCCGGTGTCGAGATCGTCGAACTGGCTGGAGTCGGCGATGTTGCAGCCCTGCCCGGCCAGATAGTTCGAGATCGCCGCAACGATCCCGCGCGTCGATTTGCACGCAACTGTCAATACATAGCTCGTCATG
>UBXG01000040.1 GCA_900469475.1 Hyphomicrobiales bacterium
AAGTTCCATGGCAGGTCAAAGGCCACTAAGAAACTCGAACGATATCCGAATAGCAGTTTTTACTCGAAGTCCTGAGGCTTTATGTGGCCACACAGCACGATCGGCACAACGAGTGCCTTTACCCGATTGCGGCTCGGTGTGCAGCCGCAAACTCCGACAGCGAACGGAAGTGACCAGCGACTTTCGGAGGATTGTCGAGGATTTTCGTCGCCCCTTGGCCCGCCTTACCAAATCGCCTGTCAATCCATACACTGGTCAGGTCCATTTGCACGGCCGGCGCATGGTCGTGATATAAACTCTGCGCCACATGCAAAAGCTCATTCTTTAGAACGCCTAGATCCTGCTGCAGCCGCGAGAAAAGGAAATGGAAATTCTTCGGATCCGGTTTATAGCTCCCAATGTCCTCTGCGGTGTAGACGGCATCAAAGGAAACACCGAGCTTACGGTTTGAAGCCTCAAAGCTCTTGCGATCCACATTGGAAAGCACAACCAGATGATAGTGCTGCTTCAGATAGGCGAGTGCCTCAGCAGAATCAGGGAACGCTGGCCAATCAGGTACCGAGGCGCCGAAGCGCTCATGTAGGTCGGAGTGGACAGTTAAGCCCCAGTGCCGAGCAAGCCTTGCATGCACGACCGACAAGAGCGTGACGTAGTGCAAGGACGGCGTCTCAGCCTCCTGCGCCGTCTCAATCTCCCCGTAAGCTTTCAGCGCCTCCTCGCGCCCGATTTCGCGACTTCCCGTGCTCAACAACGGCTGCAGGGCGTTCCAGATGCCGCTCTCCCAGTCAATCAGCGTACCGTAAACATCAAAAGAAAGGGCCTTAAAGCAGGTCAGATCCATGTCGTTCATCCTCTCGCGCAGATCTTCGTTGCGCTACACTAGCGCTTGCTGTGCCAGAAGAGATGAGCCTGGAATCTGGAAGACTATGCCAAAGCTACGACATTTAGCCGAGCCTCAGTCCACGCGACCAGTCAGACGAAATTCGCCTGGTGAAATCCCAAGGCGACGCTTGAATATGCGGTTGAACGCAGAAACATTCTCATAACCTGCCGCATAGGCAATTTCCGCTATAGTGTTATTGGTGGCGATCAGGCACTCCATCGCTACATCAAGTCGCCGCTCAATATCATACTGTCTCGGAGAACTGCCGAACGTCGCCCTGAACAATGCATGGAAATGGCTTTGGCTAATGCCGGCCTCGCGCGCCATAGCGCTGATATTTGTTTTGCCGCCGCCTGTTCCAAGGTCGGCCGCCAGCCGCTCTATTCTGTTCGATGCTTTTGATTTTGTCTTAGGGGCCGAGGCCGGACGGATAAGATGCAGTCCGGTTAGCGCCAACATGGCTGCATCTTGAGCGCGATGCCCATCCGCATTGACCTCTATGCCGATCTGGCGGAAGATTCGCCAAAGCCAGGGCTCCATGCGCGAGACCAAAGGGCTACCTCTGGTCAGTAGAACCGGTGCTTGTTCCGCATCGCTTTCGTGGAGTTTGAGATCTACGACCAACAGACTGCAATCCGCACTTGGGACGAAGTCATGGTAACACCCCGTCGGGATGACAGCGACTGAGCCGCCTGCAATAACGCCCGATCCCGCGTCGATGGAGATCTTCATCGCGCCCCGCAACGGAAATAGCACCTGGATATGGTCGTGATAATGATAACCGCGACTATGATACTGTCTTGTCTCGAGATTGATGTCCACGGCTCTTGCTCCCAGGCAACCCAGTCTTGCGCTTATGAATCAGCTGGGCATACCCGTTTTCGCGCGCGATGTTAATTTTCGCGAAGTTCTGGCATATCTGCTCATGCCCGCGAGCCGACGGCGGGAGCAGCAAAGATAGTAACCAACCATCATGCGCTGCTCATCGCCGATCCTCCTCGTGCTGTTCCGCTCCCTCGATCGGAGAAAGCCAGGGTTCCCGCCGTTTGGTCCACAGCTCATAGGTGGGGCGGAGACGCGTGGGCGCCTCGCTCAGGATCCCGAGTTTGATCTCAACCTCGTTATCACCCATGGCAAAGACGCGCGAGCCGCAGCGCGGGCAAAACTCCCGTCCAGCAAACTCGCTTGTCTCGCCTTCATAGTGAAATTCACTTACCGGCCACAGGCCGAAATAAGTGAAGGCGGATCCGCTTTCCTGTCGGCAATCTGTACAATGGCAAATGCCGATATGAAGCGGCGTTCCGCGCACCGTGAGACGCACTTGCCCGCACCGGCACGATCCGGTCGATTCCGTCATGGTATGTCCTCATCATCGCTGACATTCGTGATCGGGCCTTGCCCACGGCTGACATGCTCCGTCTGCTAGCGCCGGTCAGACAGCTGATAGCTGATTTCTGCATCCTCACCGCCCTGTGGCTGGCGGGCTGCAGCAGATTTGGCAGCCGCGAGCGCACTCTCATGGTCGGGAAAGGTCTCCGACCAGACATAAGCCAATCTTCAAGAAGATGGGCTCGGTCTTTCTCTGCCTTTCCCGATCCTTAGGGCCACCCTTTCGGCATTATTCAAGGATGCGGACAACCGTGCGCGTCTTCGGTTGAACAATGATACGTTTGTGGTTCACGACAGCGTAGGCATAGGTCGGGTTGTCCGGGACCGGTGTGACGACAACCGTCTCTGGGAGCGCGCGGCCGACAACGATCTGGTCCTGGACGACTGCCTCGGATGGAGGCAGGGGTTGTTCCTGAACGTATGTGACCACTTTCTCTGGCGGTGGATCGATCGCGGTGCCAGCAATCGCACCGGCGACACCTCCGACTGCGGCGCCGACAGGGCCGCCTACTACTGCTCCGGTCACCGCACCGCCTGCGGCGCCGGTTACGGTGGAAGACTGGGCGAAGGCCGAACCGGCCAGAAGGCCGAAGGCGGCCATTGAAACGACAAGTCTCGTTTTCATAGCATTCTCCTTTAATTCCAGCTCTTGTGAGCTGAAAGGAGAATTACTGAGCCAATAGAATGTTCCTCTTCGGTTACCATCCGAAGCCATCACGAGTTAGCCGCCTGCGACAAACTTCGTGATCGGCACGGAAGGGGCAGGTGCATCGGCGAAGGATGCGGTAACAGCAACGCTCCCGACTGGATCTCATGTTCTGTCATGATGCCATGCCGCCCAGGGGGCTTTGTCTCAGGCAGACGGTGGTCGTTATGATCTGTCTTAGCTTCGCCCTGCCGTTTCGAACCGATGCAGCAGCTGATCACGCTTTTCGTCCCGCATGCACTGCGGCCCTTATTGGGGATGGTCTTGTGTGGCGCTACAGATTGTTAGCTCGCGGATTTTGTCCTACGACCTGTTCTGCATCTACCGGCACCTCGACCAAGATGGATGGGTGACCGGGGCTGTAGCTTTCGCGCATGATCTCGGCCAGGTTGCTGAGATCCGGCATCAGCTTCCGGCTTGTCCAGCCGCATGCGCGCGCCATTGACCCAAAGTCGATGCGGTAGAGGTCACTGTGGTAGCGATCGGATGAATAGTCTGGAATGACCACGGGCAGGCCCTGCACCATGATGCCGAGCGCGCCGTTGTCCAGCACGAACAGAACTAGCCCCAATGATCGCGCTTCCGCCAGGCAACCAGCAATCAACCGGAAGCATCCATCGCCCATAAAAGCGAAGACTGTCGCCTCCGGCTTTGCAAGCTTTGCGCCGATTGCCGCGCCCAACGCTCCGCCCATTGCCGAACCGCGATAGAGCGAATGGAAGCGGACATTCGGATGCGGGCGCTGCGTGACATATTGACGATCCTTGTAGGCAAGGCAGACATCGTCGAATGCGATGCTTCCCGACTGCCATTGGCAGTCGAGCTCCTGATAAAATCGGGCGATATCGATCGTCCCGGCGCGTGGCGGCAAGATCTTGCGATCATTGAGATCAGTCACAAAGGCCGGCGCGGGAGGGCGCGGCAGCTGAAGACCCTCGAGGCGGCCGATCGCTTCGCTCAGAACCTGGTCGATCGGGCCTCGAACATCGAAATATTCGCCGCGCACACGATGCCGAAATTCGCCCCCAACGCTGCCGTATGGCGCTGTCAGGTTGGTGAAATTCCATGTCGTATGCGCGGGTATGTCAGAGAAGTTCAGGGTATATTCGTCAGGGCAAAACCCGAGCGTAATGACGATATCGTCGGGCCCGAGGCTTTTCCAGAGCTGCATTGCGCGATCATTGCCGCCAAATCCCAGATAGCCGAAACCGAAGTTATTGTTGCGCGCCACCGCATTCGCTCCGTTTATGCTCCAGACGATCGGTGCCTGTAGCGCTTTGCACAAACGTGTGGTGAGGACAGGCATGTACGGATACACGGCCGCCTCTTCCCCGGCGAGCACGATCACCCGACGCCCCGCCGATTGCCGCGGAAATTCAGCCAGAAAATGGGCGAGCGACCCATGGTCGATCCTATTCGGTTTATGGGCGTAGTCACCGCGCCAAGGCGTAAGGACCGGCTCAGGCACCACCTTTCCGAGTGCCTCCGGCGGCATAAGAAGTGCGATCGGCGAGCCCTGATCGAGCTGTTTGCGGGCCTCTTCAAGTTGTTCTTCGATACTGTCCGGATCGTTCAAGACGAATGTGCCCGAAGGTAACTCGGCCCTCAACTGAGCCACGACATCGGCCCCGTCTGCGCTCGTGTCCTGCAGCGGTGCGCGGTATCGCGTATCTGCGGGGCTAAGGGGAATCAGGTAGATTGCCGGAATATTGTGCAATTTCGCATCGCTCAGGCCGCAGGTCAGCAGCCGCGTTGCGGCTCCCGTCGTTGCAATGGCTGCACTGATTTTCCCGCTCGCCAGATAGTATCCCAGAGGAATGAAGCCGGCGACATACTCTCCGACATTGAAGAAAACCGGGCGTTCGACTCCGTCGTCGGGGACAACCATCGGCTCAAGATGTTTGAGCAAATGGATGACCCCTCCACCCGTGACGCCGGCATAGTGACGCACATGCCAGGTCGCAAGCGTATCGATCAGGAATTCATATCCCGTTTTCGGCTTGACTACCTGAACATCGCCTGCCGCTTCGACTGTGAGATTCAACGTCATTTGCTCATCTCTCCGCTATGGCCTTTTCCTGAATTCAGCAACGTATTGACGTTCGTTCCCCGAACCGGTCGGGCTCGGAGGAAGCGCGGTTCCGACTTCAGGCCGATCCCGGTTGCATGTTGGGGAAGCAGAATTACGCGATATGTTTTTCGCGGGAGAACGCTTCCGTACCGGCAACCGTCGCCAGAAGGTCCTCATCGCAAAGCGATGCCTTTTGATCGGCGATATCCTTGAAGCGGGAGAAAGCGAGATCGAGATCCGCATCGGAGCCGAACTCGACGCCGAGCGAACGCATGCACATGCGAAAACCGTTCCGACCCGAATTCTTTCCGAGCACCAGCCGATACTCGTCGGCGCCGACCTCCGCCGCCGTCATGATCTGATAGGTCAACGGGTTCTTCAGCATGCCATCCTGGTGAATACCGGACTGATGCGAGAAAGCATTCCTGCCGACGATCGCCTTGTTGGGCTGCACAACGAAACCCGTGATCTCCGAGACGAGCCTGGATGCAGCCGTCAAACGACGGGTTTCAACGGACGTCCGGCATCGGAAAAAATCCTCGCGTGTATGCAGTGCCATGACGATCTCCTCAAGCGACGCATTGCCCGCTCGCTCACCGATACCGTTGATCGTGCATTCGATCTGGCGCGCGCCCTGCCGGGTCGCTTCGAGCGAGTTGGAAACAGCCATGCCGAGATCATTATGACAATGCGCGGAGAACACGGCCTTGTCAGCATTCGGCACGACATTGCGCAGATAGGTGAATAGCTTGCCGTATTCATCGGGCGTGGCGTAACCGACGGTGTCCGGCAGGCTGACCGTGGTTGCACCGGCCCCAATCACCTGTTCCACAAAGCGGGCGAGAAACTCCGGCTCCGACCGGCTTGCGTCCTCGCAGGAAAATTCGATATCCTCCGAATAGCGTCGTGCATGGACCACCGCGCGAACGGCGTGTTCGAGCACGTTTTCCGGTGTCATCTGCAGCTTGTATTTCATGTGAATGGGCGAGGTCGCCAGCACGATGTGGATACGAGACGATGCCGCACCGGAAACGGCCTCCGCCGTAAGATCGATGTCGCGCTCGACCGCGCGGCTCAGGCTGCAAATCGTGCTGTCCTTGACGACACGCGCCACGGCTTTGATCGCTTCGAATTCTCCGGGACTGGAGACGGCAAAGCCAGCCTCGATCACATCGACCTTCAGCCCTTCGAGCATAAGCGCGATCTCCACCTTTTCACCGGTGTCGAGGTTGATACCGGGGCTTTGCTCGCCATCCCGCAATGTGGTGTCAAAGATAGTGATTTTTTCGGCACTCACGCGACTCTCCCCAATCGATTGAAACATCGGCATTGACGAATTCGTAAGGGCTAGCTGCACTGCATCATGTGCAGGTCGCATAAATCGACGCTTCCGGCACATTCACGCCGGCAGCGACATCGATCATCTCATGCAATTCCTGTCAGATCTGATCCCGTTCGACCGGGTTTCGCTTCTGGAAACCGAACAAACTAAACCGTCAATTCGGACAGCACTTTTTCCATTCAACATGTGTGAGATCGAAAGGGAGCTTCATCTCCCCAGGATGCGGCAGGCAAGTAAATTCCAGGTTCCACAACGGTCAGATGGCTGGCAAATTGCCGCCGCGAGGCAGTCCGGACCATCTCGATTTTCGGAGCCAATATTTCAAGGTCTGAGAATTGAGTGTCCATAGCGCACCGAATGGTTACCATCGTGAGCATGCCTCCATTCTCGATGGCCGTATTTTAGAAAACTATGGAATATTTTTAGGAAGCTACGGCTTTTTTGCTCCACCCGCGAGGAGTGTATCGACTTTGCCACACTTGCTTCAAGCCGCTGGTATTTTAGGGCTATAGTGGGAGCGGCACCGTCGCCGGCTCGCGAGCAGCATGAGACAGTCCAGTCATGCAGACCCCGTATCTGCGCCGATCACCATAATAAGATGTCATTGCATACGTCTGCCCTCGCCCAAGCCATCCGGGCCGGACGATGGCAGCTCTTGCCTAGCGCGGCTTCCATAGCAAGTCGCTATTTTTCAGCCCTGTGTCACGCCACCAGCTTTTCACCACTGAGATGACGCTCCAGGAAGGGGAGGCTGTCCTGTCCCCAATAGAGCTCGCCTTCGTATCGGAAGGTTGGAAGGCCGAAGACGCCCGCCTCCTTGGCAACATCGCGATTGCTGCTCCAGAGTTCGGCAATATCGGGACGAGCCGCGCGCGCCTCGAGCGCAGCGCCGTCAAAACCTGCAGCCTCGGCAATCGCCTTTCGCACATCGGCATTGCCGATATCCGCCGCGGTGCCCCAGAAAGCGTGTTGCAGCGCGCGGGCGAGAGCAGTCCAATCCTGCCCATCGAGCTGGGCCGCCAAGACAAGAAAACCCGCGGGCGTCGGATCGGACAGCGCCGACCGGTTGGTAAAGTCGAGCGGCTTGCCGCGAAGAGCGGCCCATCGCCGAAGATCCTTCATCCAGTAGGCCCGCCGCGCGTCGGGGCGATCACGCGAGTAGATCGCGCCATTTTCGACGATCAGCGGAATGAGATAAGGGCGGATTTCCGCGCCCGATCGCGCCGCGAGTTCGATAAACGCGTCAAAGCCTATATAAGCCCATGGCGATCCGATGCCGAAGAAGTAGTCGATGGTTTTGGTCATAAAGTTTTCCTCCCGACGGGATCAAATGTGAAACAGATCTAAATTGCTAGAGCGACCTTTACGCGTCACACGCGACGCCGGATGCTATGGTCGCCATATCGAAAACGGACAGCGCGCAATCACGCGCGATCAGAACAGACCGGGGGTCGCGGCCGACAGCGACCGTAGCCAAAGCGCCTTCGTAAAGCAGAGACAGATGCGCAGCCGCCTGCTCGGTCGGACACCTTGCCGCCGACATGACGGAACGGAAGATCGCGCGCACCGCATTCTTATGCTCGCGGGCGATAGTGACGACCCGCTCGGAATCGCCGTGCTCGGCAACCGCCAACGCGAAAGCGCAGCCGCGAAACTCCGGACTGTCGGCCTTTTCGAACAGGCGCTCGAAAATCATGGCAATCTGGTCACGCGGCTGCAGGGTTGCGGTGGATATGACCTCTCTCAACTGGAGAAGGACGCGTTCGTGACGCTCGGTCAGGTAGGCCGCGACAAGATGATCCTTGGATGGAAAGTGCCGGTAGAGCGTGGCTTTTGCAACATCGGCTTCATCGATGATGCGATCGATGCCGACGGCGCGAATACCCTCCCTATAAAAAAGGGTGCCGGCGGTGGTTAGGATATGATCTGAAATTTTCATTGCGTCGGTCCGGATGCCTTCACCGCACTAACTCGGAACTAGCCCGCCAGGTGCGCCTTCGGCCTCGAATGGGTGGGAGTGGAGAAAGACAGGTAGTTCTCGGCAAGCTCGCGCAGACTAGCGAAAGGAAGGAGCGCCGTGAAGCCACCCTGTTGCGCCGCCGATCCGGCAATTTCCTGGGCGGCACGATTATAGGGCGTCACTATCCCATGTAGACGCCCGAGAAGCACGATTTCTCCGTTCAGATAGTCGACTTCGCTCGAAGCGCCGCGCGTGAAACTTTGCCACGTCGATTGCTGACCGGGGCGAATACCGGCATTCTCGGCGATCTTCCAGTGCGCTATGCTGACCTTACGTTCCGAGGGAGATGCAAATCGATAGCCCGCGGCCTTGAGAACGGTTTCGGACTCCTCGACAAGGGCCGCGCTGAATGTTGCTCTTTCGTTGTCCGCGCCGTCGAAAAGCTCCAACACATTGCGCACGTTGTGAAGAAGCTTCGCCGCTTTCCATCGCTTGATATCGCTTGTTGCCTCGGCAATGTAATCCGACCGGCTAAGATCCGCGACGATCTTGGCCGCGGTCTCGTCCGAGCCTTGCGGATAGCGACCGATAGTCACGATCGCCACTTGCGGATCGCCCCCGACCACGACTTGACCGACTTCCGTAAAGCGGGCGGGCGTCAGGATGCTGGCGCCGTAGACATTCGGAAATAGCCTAAGAGCCGCCGCTTCCGTCGCCAGGCCATTCTGAAACGTGACGATCGGCAGGGCGGAGGCGGTCAGTCCCTCGGTATGCTCGACGGGCCGCCAGGCCCAAAAGGCAAGAGCTTCGGCGGCATCCTGCGATTTCACCGTCAGCAGGAGGATGTCTCCCTGCCTCAATGATGCCGGTTCAGTCGCGTCGAAGGCTTTCAGCCGGATTTGCCGAGTGCCGGCGGGCCGCTGGTAGACGAGGCCATGATCGACGATATGCCTGATCTGGGCGCCGCGTCCGACAAGGGCGTAGTCTATCCCCGAAAGCTCAAACTGCGCGGCAAGGCTCGCACCGACGGCGCCCGCTCCGATGATGATGTAACGTGTCATGCTCGCCGCCCGGAAACTGCATTCAGGAGCTCCCGCGCGTCTTCTGTCTGCCGGGAACTGGGGGAGACAGCTGACGCCTTTTCAACCGCGAAAAGATGAGGCGATTCCTCTGCCTTTCGGCTCCATCTGTCACAGGCCGAGCGCCCTAGAATGGAAACAGACGTGTCTTCCTGAGGCGCGTGGACGAGAACCGATTGGATGTCGCGGAAATGCCGCTCGATCCCGAGATCGCCATTGAGACCGGGATTGCCGAGCGTGCGAACGGCAAGCTGAACTGCGTCGCGTATGTTGCGGGCCGCAAGAAGGCGCGCTCTGATGAGCGCTTCAGGTTCATCCAGCGAATGGTCGAGCGCGTTGAACAGGATCTGTCTCGCGCCGCCCACGAGCAAGTCGATTTCACCGGCTGCGGAAATGAACCTTTCCGTTTTTGCGATCGGAACGCCGAGATTGGCGGGGATGCGTTCATGACCGAAACGGATGAAAGCCTCCTGGGCAGCTTCTGCAGCTCCGAGGTAGATGGCGGTAAGCGCGACGTTAGCGGCGGCATGGGCACGATTGTCCTGTGTGCCGACGGAAACATCGACAAGATCGAGGACATCCTCAACCGGCACCTCGACATCCTTGAATTCGACGTCGTGCGAGCCGCTGGCCCGCATTCCCAGGCTCCTCCAGTTCTCGATCACCTTGATGCCGCGAAGGGTCGACGGAACGACGAAAGTGCCGACGCGCTGCGGTGTCTCATCGGTGCGTGCCCAGACGAGGAAGTGGGTCAGGCCAAGCGCACCCGTCACGAAACGCTTGCGCCCTGTGATCACCCATCCACTGACAGTGCGGCGCGCCAATGTGTCGGGAAGGCCGCCTCGGGCGGGAGAACCAAGCTCGGGCTCGACGCGGGCCGCGTTCAGCAGGATCGGCCGATCGCGCGCGTCGTCGAGCAAACGTCGATAAAGCGGCTCCGGCCATTTGTTGCCCGCTGCCTGTCCGAGATGGGTGAATATGGTCATAGCGCTGATCAGGGCGACCGAAGGATCGCCGCGACCAAGCGCTGCCAGAATACGCCCGACATCGGCAATACCAGCACCTTTTCCACCGAACCGCGTCGCCACCGTGCTTTCGAGTAGGCCAGCCGCATGAACGGCCTCGATGCCGGCCCAGGGGAAGGCGCCGGACTCATCTGCCGCCGCAGCTGCGGCGGCAAGCTCGCGGGTCACATCCGTCAGATCGATGGTGTTAAAGGACACTTTACATCAGCCTCTTTGAAGCAGTCAGGAGCACCATGCGCGGCGTTTGCCGCGCGATGGCCTGTCTTTGCGAACACAACCCAAATGGCGTTCGCCAATTCTGTTTGTCGGTGCGTGACAATGTGGGATCAGGCGACGGCTTGCTGCGGCGCCTCTCTTGCCGCCAGATCCGCCCTGACGAGCGGCAGAATATAGCGGCCATAGTCGATGGCATCGTTCAGGTTGTCATAGCCTCGGATCGAAATCAGATCCGCGCCGAGATCGACATAATCGAGAATGGAGTCCGCAATCGTTCTTGGTGAGCCGACCAGGGCGGTGGAGGCGCCGCGCGCATTCGTCGCCGTCACCGTCGGATACCAGAGAGCCCGATCATGGACATCACCGCGCGAGGCGATCTCAAGCAGGCGCTGCGAGCCGATATTCTGCGGAGAAGGCGCTGATGGCGGCACTTTGCCAAGGCCCCTTGCGCGATTTTCCTTCAAAAGGTCGAGGGTGTGATGCGCCTTGGCCCAGGCAAGCTCGTCAGTCTCCGCAACGATCGGACGGAACGTCACCCAGATCCGCGGGCGATCCTTGCGCCCGGCGCGGGCCGCTTCAGCATAGATCCGGTCGATTTGCTGCTTGGTTTCGGCCAGCGGCTCACCCCATAGGCCGAAGATATCGGCAAGCGCGCCGCCGATGCGATAGGCATCGTCCGACGACCCGCCAACCGACACCGGGATGGTGCCGTTTACTGGACGCACGCGGCTGTGGAACTGCTTGAATTGATAGTAGCGGCCATCGAAGTCAAAGGCTTCACTCGACTGCCAGACGCGTCGCAGAATGCGGATATACTCCTCCTGCCGTTCGTAGCGCTGGCGCTTGTCAAGGAAATCACCTTCCTTGGCCTGTTCCTCATCGCTTCCGCCGGCAATGAAGTGAACCACCACACGCCCGCCGCTCAGCTGATCGAGCGTGGCGAGCGATTTTGCCGCGACGGTGGGATAGATCGTGTTCGGACGAAGGGCGATGATGATCTTGATATTCTTCGTGTGCGCCGCAACCGTTGCGCCGATGGTAAAGGGGTCGAAGGAGGCGCTGTCGTAGGGAATAAGGGTATAGTTGAAGCCATAATCATCGAGCGAACGGGCATAGCGCTCTAGGAATTGCGGGTCGAGCGCGGGGTTTTCCAGAGGATTGAGCTCGGTCGAGGCATTCGGAAAGGTGACGCTGATGAATTCGGTCGGCATATCGATGTCCTATGGTTTCCTTCATCGGATTTGGACAGAATGCTAGCGTGACCCTCCGGCCTCAGAAAGACAGGTCGTTCTTTTTCTACTAAATTTATAGAATATTCGTGCTTAAGATGTCTTCAATCCTGAAGGCACAGTTCTATCCGACCCAATTCGTCATCCAATAGGTGAGTGCAGAGATAGCAGCCGCAGCCGGAAGGGTTATTACCCATGCGATGACAATATTGCCCGCCAATCCCCAGCGAACTGCGGAGACGCGCCGGGCAGCGCCGACACCGATGATAGCGCCCGTGATCGTATGGGTCGTCGAGACCGGGATGCCGAGCCATGTCGCGGCAAACAATGTCAAAGCACCGCCCGTCTCGGCACAGAAACCCTGCATTGGATTGAGCCTCGTGATCTTCGAACCCATCGTATGCACGATCCGCCAGCCGCCAAACAGCGTCCCGAGCGCCATCGCGGACTGACAGGACAATACGACCCAGAGGGGGACATGGAACTCCGCTCCGGTATGCCCCTGCGAATAGAGCAGAACGGCGATGATCCCCATCGTCTTCTGAGCGTCGTTTCCGCCATGACCAAGGGAATAGAGGGAGGCGGAGACAAATTGCAGCACGCGGAATGTGCTATCGACGGCGAAGGGCGTCTGGCGAATGAATATCCAAGTCACGCACAGCACGAGGAAAAGCGCGAGAACGAAGCCCAATAAGGGAGACATTACGATGGCGCCGGCCGTCTTCAGCAAGCCCGACCAAACAATGGCGCCCATGCCGATTTTAGCCAGGCCGGCGCCGACGAGGCCACCGACCAGTGCATGTGATGAACTTGATGGAATGCCGAATACCCAGGTCACGATGTTCCAGACGATCGCCCCCATCAGGGCAGCGAAGATGACCTGCGGCGTAACGATATTGGGATCGATGATGCCGGTGCCTAGGGTTTCGGCAACGTGAAGCCCAAAAAATAGGAAGGCGATAAAATTGAAGAATGCAGCCCACAGCACGGCATATTGCGGTCGCAAAACCCGGGTCGAGACGATGGTCGCAATAGAATTGGCGGCATCGTGCAGCCCGTTCAAAAAGTCGAAGAACAAGGCCACCGCGATGAGACTCGCCAGCAGTGGAAAAGCGAGGGTGGCCTCCATCAGACGTTCTCGATCACAATGCCGCTGATTTCATTGGCGACATCTTCGAACCGGTCGACGACCTTCTCCAGCTCGCCATAAATCTCGCTGCCAATGATATAGGCCATCGGGTTCGTTGCGCCATGGCGGCGAAAGAGATCCTTCAGCCCCTGCTCATGGAGTTCATCGGAACGTTCTTCGACACCAACGATTTCTTCCGTGAGCGCGCTGAGGCGGGAGGAATTGGCGCTCATGCGATCGAGAAGAGGAATTGCATCAGCCACCAGTTTTGCCGCCTGAACGATCGCGCCGCCCATTTCCTGCATGCCGGGATCGAAGCTATCCTGCTCGAACAGGCGGATTGTCTTGACCGTCTTGTGCATCATGTCGATCGCATCGTCCATCGACATGATGAGATCCTTGATATCGCCACGGTCAAAAGGCGTGATGAAGCTGCGCCGTACCGCAAGCAAAACTTCGCGCGTGATGTCATCGGCCTCGTTCTCGAGTTCGACGATGCGTTTGCAGTGCTGCTCGGTATCTTTGCCGCTCAGCAGTTCGTTCAGGGCTTCCGCGGCGCTGACGATTGTACGGGAATGCCGGCCGAACAGATCGAAAAAGCGATCTTCCCGGGGCATCAATTTACGGAACCAATTCACTCTCGGCGCTCCGAACGTGTGTTGTCATAAATCCGTCATAAATGATGGAGGCCACCATGAAAAGCCGATGTGCCCGCGAAACCACGGTCTTCGACAGTCTCGCAAGAGTTGGGATGCCGATAGAGGTGCCACACCCAGACCTGCACGATGCGTAAGAACCGTAAATCGCCATACGCTTCTGTCGGCTTCCCCAACAAAACAAGGACAACAGGGAACAATGACCGCCAGGTCCCGTTTGTTTCCTGTCGTCGACATGGAGTCCGCTGATGAGTGCGCGTGCGCAATGGAAAGGATATCTGAAGTTCGGGGAGGTCGGCTGCGCTGTTGCGCTCTATACGGCAGTTTCCACTTCCGAGCGGATTTCCTTTCACACGCTGAACCGAGCAACCGGCAATCGCGTCCGACGGGAATTCATAGATGCTGCGAGCGGGAAACCGGTGTCGCGCGAGGATCAGGTCAAAGGCTACGAACTCAACAAGGATGATTACATCGTTCTTGAGCCTGAGGAAATCGCCGCGGCGGTGCCGGAAAGCGACAAGGTCTTGCAGATAAAGGCCTTCATGGCATGCGACGACATTGATGACGTCTATTTCGACCGTCCATATTATCTCGCCCCTTCCACTCCTGCGAGCGAAGAGGCATTCGCATTGATCCGCGACGGAATGCGCAAGAAGCAGGTCGCTGCCATTGCCCAAACCGTTCTGTTTCGCCGCCTGCGAACCGTCATGATCCGTGCCCACGGCAAAGGGCTGATCGCGACGGTATTGAATTTCGACTACGAGGTTCGCTCGGCAAAAGAAGCCTTCGAGGATGTGCCCGATATGAAAATCAAGGGCGAAATGCTCGATCTCGCCAAGCACATCATCACCACCAAGAAAGGCAAATTCGACCCGAGCGAATTCGACGACCGCTATGAAGCCGCGCTTGCGGAGCTCGTAAAGGCCAAGATCGAGGGCAAGAAGATCCCGCAACGCAAGCCGGCAAAGGTCGCCAAGGTGACCGATCTCATGGAGGCTCTACGCCAGAGTGCCGGCATGAGTGGCCAAGGTAAGGCAAGCGCAAATGAACCCGCTAGGAAATCGGGCGCGGCCTCCCGCAAGACGGCCAAATCGCGAACGAAGTCTTCTTCGCGGCCGCAACGCAAGGCGAGCTGACGATGGCATTGGAGACCTACAACCGCAAACGCGATTTCAGCAAGACCACCGAGCCGAGAGGGCGAGCCGGCAGAAAAAAGATCGCGGTATCCGGCAACAGCTACGTCATTCAGAAACACGATGCGCGCCGGCTCCACTATGATTTTCGCCTCGAATTGGACGGGGTTTTGAAGAGCTGGGCCGTGACTAAGGGGCCGAGCCTGATAGCCGGCGAAAAGCGGCTGGCGGTGCAGACCGAAGATCACCCGCTGGAGTATGGTAATTTCGAAGGCACGATCCCCAAGGGCGAATATGGCGGCGGGACCGTCATCGTCTGGGACAAGGGCTCTTGGACGCCGCTTGGCGATCCCCATAAGGGCCTTGCGAAGGGACATCTCGAATTCGAGCTCCACGGAAAGAAACTCGGCGGCCGGTGGCATCTGATCCGCATGGCGGGGAAGCCACGTGAGAAGCGGGAAAACTGGCTGTTGATCAAAGGCGAAGACGAGGCGGCCCGCCCGGAAGGCGCTGCCGATATTCTCGAGGAACGACCGGAATCTGCAAAAACGGGGCGTGTCATAGACGAAGTCGAGAACGAAGAGCCGGGCTGGTCCTCGAAGACCGGGAAGATCCGTCGCAGGGCCAGCCGCAAGAAGCATGATGCCGCCAAGGAGGAAGCCGGCGAAACCGCAACGCAAACGGACGCAACGCCCGTTGATCCCTCGTCTTTGAAGGGTGCCCGCAAGGCTACTCTGCCATCCTTCGTCGAACCCGCTTTGGCGACATTGGTATCCAAGCCACCTTCAGGCTCCCGGTGGCTTCACGAAATCAAATTCGATGGCTATCGGCTCGAGGTCCGCATCGAGGCAGGCCGCATCAAGCTGCTAACGCGCAGCGGCCTCGACTGGAGCCAGAAATTCGGCAAGGAGATTATCAGCGCCTTCCGGGATCTGCCCGTCGGCACCGCAATCATCGACGGCGAGCTGGTCGTCGAGCCGGCGGCCGGCGCGTCCGATTTCTCTGCCCTGCAAGCGGATCTCAGCGAGGGCCGCAGCGACCGTTTCGTCTTCTATGCTTTCGATCTCCTCTATCTCGACGGCTATGACCTGAAGGCATCGCCCTTGATCGGCCGCAAGGAATTGCTGCGGAAGATCATTCCCTCCGAAACCGGGATCCTTCGCTTCAGCAGTCATTTTGATGAAAATGGCGACCTGCTGTTGTCGCATGCCTGCAGATTGAGCCTGGAAGGGATCGTATCGAAGATTGCCGATGATCCATATCGCCCCGGCCGCGGCAAGACATGGGTGAAATCAAAATGTTCCTCCCGGCAGGAGTTCGTGATCGGCGGCTGGGTCCCATCGACAACGTCACGAAAGGCGATCGGCTCGCTGGTGCTCGGCGTCTATGAAGATGGCAAGCTCGAACATGTCGGCCGCGTCGGTACGGGTTACACGCACACTGTCGCCGAGCAGCTCTTCAAAAGGCTAACCCACCTGCAAGTGAAGGAAAATCCTTTCGCAACCAAGCTCACCGCGGAAGAGCATCGCGGTGTCCGCTTCGTGCGGCCTGAACTGGTTGCGGAAGTCGAATTTCGCGCCTGGACGGCAGATGGCCATTTGCGCCACGCCTCCTTCCGCGGATTGCGAGAAGACAAGAATCCGCTCGAGATCGTTCGCGAAACACCGAAATCCACGAGGACGTCTTCGACTGAAAAGCCCGCGCGCAGCAACGTATCCTTGACCCACGGCGATCGCCTCTATTGGCCTGACGAAGGTGTTACGAAGGCGGGGCTTGCGGATTATTATACCGAGGTCTGGCGCTATATGGGGCCTTTCGTCGTCGGCCGGCCGCTCGCGCTCGTACGGTGTCCCAACGGCGTCGCCGGCCAGCATTTCTTCCAGAAGCATGCCTGGAAGGGCATGAACAGGAACATCGCATTGGCAAAAGATCCCCAGGACGAAGAACCCTATGTCAGCATCGATGACCTGAATGGCCTGATCGGCCTCGTGCAGGCGGCAGTCCTCGAAATCCATCCCTGGGGATCGATGATCGGCAATTGGGAAAAGCCTGACATGATCATCATGGACCTCGATCCAGGTCCGGACGTCGCCTGGAGCAAGGTCATCGCCGCCGCGGAAGAAACGGCTGAGCGGCTGAGGCAGACGGGACTGGTTCCTTTCGTGAAGACTTCGGGCGGAAAAGGGCTGCACATCGTCTGCCCGCTGGTCGCCAAGGCCGAATGGCCTGTCGTCAAGGCCTTTACCAAGGGTATCGCCGACGCCATGGCCGCCGACAGCCCAGATCGCTATGTTTCCACCATCACCAAATCGAAACGCCGCGGCAAGATCCTGATCGATTATCTGAGAAATCAACGCGGCTCGACTGCCGTCGCGCCTTACTCCACCCGCGCACGGCCGGGCGCCGCGGTCTCGATGCCTTTATCCTGGGAGGAGTTGAGCCCTGCAATAGGGCCGGACTATTTCGCCGTGCTCAATGTGCCGACGCGGCTTGCCGCGCTCCGTTCGGATCCCTGGGCCGACTTCCGGAAAGCCGCCGAACCCCTGCGCGAGGCGTCCGCGAAGACCAAGCGTAAGTCTTGACGAACAAATTTCTTCCTGACAGCGAAAGCCCGCAGGTGACTAGCGGTTCCTTGCGCCCTTTTCCTGCGAAAGGCTCTTGCGAAGGGCATCCATGATGCTGATGACATTGCTGGGTGCTGCGGCTTCTTCCACCTTTGCCTTGGCGGGCCGCTTGCGCCCTTTCTTCTTGGCGGCGATGATATCGAGCAGCTTTTCCTGAACTGGGTCCGAAACCATCGCTGGGTCCCATGGTTTCGTGCGTTCATCTATCAGCTCGCCGACCAGCTTCATCAGCTTGCCGTCCACCGGCTCTGATCCGATATTTCCAAAATAGTTCCGTTCATCGCGCACCTCGTCGCCGAAGCGCAGGGTCCAAAGGACGATCCCCTTGTCTCTAGGCTCTAGCATGACGGCACGTTCGCGGCGATACATGACGAGCCGGGATATGCCCACCATGCGGCTTGCAGCCATCGCATCGCGGATGACGCAGTAGGCTTCCTCTCCGACAGCATCGTCGGGCGTGAGGTAATGCGGCGTATCGAACCAGATCCATTCGATGCTGTCGCGCGGTACGAACATCTCGATATCGATCGTCCGGGTGCTTTCAAGGCCGACCGCATCGAGTTCCTCATCCTCAAGCATGACATAGTCATTCTCCCCGCGCTCATAGCCTTTCACTTCATCGTCCTCATCCACAGCCTTGCCCGTGACGGAATCCACGTATTGGCTGACGATGCGATTGCCTGTCTTTCTATTGAGCGTGTGAAAACGAACCTTTTCATTATCACTTGTCGCCGGCGCCATGGCGACCGGGCAAGTCACCAGCGACAGCTTGAGATAGCCTTTCCAGAAAGAACGCGGAGCCATGTTTTTCTCTCCAATAGGAAGGGAACGATCTCCGGCATTTCCTGGTTCCCTGGCATGACGCTATTCCGGCCGAGACTCAATGCATGCCACCGCCGCCGTCCTCCTTGAGATCGACATTGCTGAGAATCAAGGCGAGTGGAATGGCGCAGAGCACGATCAGCATCAACACATGGAATACATCGATATAGGCCAGGAAGCTCGCCTGGGTCTGCACCTGCTGGCCGACCCAGGCGGTCGCCTGCGCCTTCGCATCCGCCATGGTCGCTCCCTTCTCGGCAAAATAGCGTGTCATGGTTTGCAGCGCGTCGTGATAGGCGGGTGAAGATGGCGTGATGTGCTCAACGAGCCGGCTCTGGTGCCACTGCTCGCGATGAGCAAGCACGTTCGACGCAATGCAGACGCCGATCGAACCGCCAATATTTCGCGCGGCATTGATCATGGCGGATGCCTGATTGGTCTGCTCCGGTCTCAGACCGAAATAGGAAGCCGAGGTGATCGGAATGAAGATCAGCGGTAGGCCAAGTCCTATATAGAGGCGCGACCAGACAAAGAAACTGAAGTTCAATCCCGGATAAAGCCTGGTCAATTGCCACATGGATGCCGCAATAATCGCCGCGCCGATGGCAATCAGATATTTCGGTTGAATCACGGAATTGACGCGTCCGGCAACGAACATCATGACCATGGTAACAAGACCGCCCGGCGACAAGGCCAACCCCGCCCATGTTGCGGTATATCCGTAATTCTGCTGCACGACTTCGGGGATGAACTGCGTCGTTGCGATCAGGATCGCGCCGACCGCCATCATGACGATGAAGCAGGAGCCGAATTGCCGTGTGCCGAGCAGCCAGCCATCGATGATCGGATTGGCCTTCGTCAGAACCCATGGAATGGCAAGAAGAAACGATAGCAGGCAGATCGTCGCCGTCAGGATGATGAAGTTGGAACCGAACCAATCATCGGTTTGCCCTCGATCGAGCGTAAGCTCCAGCGAACCGAGAAATGTCGCAACCAGCAGAAAACCGACAATGTCGAAGCGCACGCCCTTGCGCCGAAACTCCTCACGCATCTGCTTCGTCTTCGGCGTTTCATTGAGCAGGGCATAAACGAGGATGAAGGCGAAGACGCCGACCGGACCGTTGATGAGAAAACACCAGTGCCAGGAAAGATTATCCGAGAGATAGCCGCCCAGGGTCGGGCCGATGACCGGCGCGACGACCACGGCGACGCCGAAAAGCGCAAAAGCCTGCCCGCGCTTTGCCGGCGGGAAGGCATCCGCCAGGATCGCCTGCGAGGTCGGCACCATGCCGCCGCCGGCAAAGCCCTGGATCATCCGAAAGATCAGCAACGTCTCGAGGTTCCAGGACAACCCGCACAGGATGGAAGCGATGGTGAACGTTGCGAGGCACAGAAGATAAAAACGCCGTCGGCCGAACCGTTCCGCAAAGTAGCTGCTGGCAACGAGCACGATGGCATTCGAGACGAGATACGTCGTCACCACCCAGGAGGCTTCATCGGAACTGACGGCAAGACCGCCGGAAATGTAGCGCAGCGCTACGTTGGCGATCGTAGTATCCAGCACCTCCATGAAGGTCGCGAGCGACACGACGATGGCAATGAGCCAAGGGTTCGTGACACGCTCGGATGAGGCTGCGCCTCCATTTGCCGTTGCTGCGCCACTCATCTCAGTTCCTCGGCCGGACCGTGACCGTCGGCACGACGGACATGCCGGGGCCGATGGGGAGATCGGCGGGCCATTGGTCAACGACGATCTTCACCGGCACGCGCTGCGTGACCTTCACATAGTTGCCGGTCGCGTTTTCCGCCGGCAGGAGTGAAAAGGCTGTGCCGGAGCCTGGCTGGACGGAGGCCACCTTGCCATGCAGCGTATGATCCGGATAGGCGTCGATCGTCACATCCACCGGCTGACCCGGACGCATGTCGGTCAGCTGCGTTTCCTTGAAATTCGCAGTAATCCAGATTTCATCCGGGACGAAGGTCGCGATCGCCTGGCCGGCATCGATGAACTGGCCCTTTGCGCCGGTGAGACGGACGACGCGGCCGGGCTGCGCAGCGGTTATCGTCGTATAGCTGAGATTTTGCTGGGCTTCTTCGGCCTGCGCTTGCGCCTGCTTGAGGCTTGCCAGCGCGCTCGATTTCTGCGCCTCGGCCACGGCCTTGTTCTTCAAGGCGGAAGTCACGTTTGCCTGCATCTGGGCAAGGCTTGCCTGATCCTGCTGCAAGGTGGACGCCGCCTGCTGTACCGCCTGTACGCTGCCCGATCCGGATTTGACCAGCTGCTGCTGGCGATTGGCCTCCTGCTGCGCATATTGCAGAGCCGCGTTGGCCGAATTCAGCTGCGCCTTTGCCACATCGACGGAGGCGGCAGCCGCCTCGATCTGTGCACTCGCGCTCTCGACAGAGGCCTTGGCGGCCTCTATCTGCGCATTTGCCTGGTCAAGCGCGATCTGGTAATCCCGCGGCTCGATCCGCAGGATGACATCGCCGGCCTTGACATGCTGGTTGTCGGTCACCGGCACGTCGGAAACGTAGCCGGAGACCTTGGCGGCAACGGAGAAATTACGAGCGCCGACGAAGGCATCGTCCGTCGTCTCGTAGGGATAGAAATACACCTTCCAGGCGAACCATCCGGCGGCAATGAGAACCACCAGAGCTACGGCCGCGAACAGGATCCAGAAGGGATGACGGCGAAGGAAGGAAGGCCGCTTTGCTTCCTGCCGGGCCTCGTTCTGACGTTCGATTTCATCTGAAACCTGCTGTGTCGGCCGGTCGGGCCTGGTTTCCATGGTTGTGGATTGATTGTCAGCCATGACATGACCTTTGCTTTTGTCCTGCTCAATCTGACTTCGGCGGTTCAATGAAGAGGTGGTCAGCCCTATAGAAAGCGCGTGACCTTTTTCAAATCCTGGATGAAGGCGGCCCGGTTTCTTTCTCTCTCGTCAGCCTCCCTGATCCGCAACAGCGCCGAGGGATGGATGGTCACGAGAACATCGAGTTTTGCGGACGAATGTAGGATATGTCCGCGATCACGCATGACCTTCACCTTCGTCCCCAGCAGGGAGGATACGGCGGTTGCGCCGAGGGCGACGACCAGTTTTGGCTGGAGCAGCTCGAGTTCCGCGCCTAACCACCAGGCGCAACGTTGTATCTCTCCGGCATTCGGCCGAGCGTGCAGACGCTTCTTGCCGCGCATCTGATATTTGAAATGCTTGACGGCGTTGGTGACATAGCAACGATCGCGATCCACCCCTGCTTCATCAAGGCATTGATCCAACAGCCGGCCCGCAGGCCCCACGAAAGGCCGAGCAGCCTGATCCTCCTTGTCGCCGGGTTGCTCGCCGACGAGGACGATTTCAGCGGTGCGAGGCCCTTCGCCGAATACAAGATGAGTGGCGTTGCGATAGAGGTCGCAGCGTTGGCATGATTGCGCATCGTCACGCAGCTCGTCGAGTGTCTCTGCGTCTGCATGTTCATACGCTAACGAAGGGCCTGCGCCGGCCGAAGCAAATCTCTCCAGCATGGGGGGCTCGCAATGGTTCCAGATTCTCCAACGATCAACTAATCGCTCTTCTGTTTGTTCCATCGCTCCGACCTTGCCGCTGCGGGGAACCCACGCAACCGGCATTCGTTAGGTCGATAGGAACATGCAAAAGGAGAATTCCTCATGAGCGGTCAAAGCAAACCAGGCCCCTTCGCACTCAGTGCATTCTTCGCTGATGAATATGATGCGGAAGCTGCGGCCCAGGAACTGGTAGATGCTGGCATTCCGAAAGACGCGATCACGATGACGCCCGGTAATCGGCCCGATACAACGCCAATCGATCATATGGGCTTTCTCGACGCGTTGACGGGCATCTTCTTTCATGAAGAACAGCGCATAGCCTATGCGGAGGCGCTGGAACAGGGAGGAACGCTGGTCACGGTCCAGGAGATGGACGAGGCACAACACAATATCGCCCTGCCCATCCTGGCGGAGAAAGGCCAGATCGAGATCAACGAACGGGAAAGCGGAGGCTAAGGCATCTCCCTTGCCGCTGGCGATTACGCGCAATCAGTTTGGCGGGTGGCCCGGCCTATGCTGATCACTGCGAATCTTCTGCGCATCCGTGAAGCCATGCGCCCATTCATCGCGCCGTTGATCGCCTTGTGGAAATGGATTGTTGTCGCTGCACGCCCCTTTCGCAAAGGCCCTTCTGCCGAGCTCATAGGCCTCGTCTTCGGAATTCTTATCGTCGCTCCCGGTTTTCATGGCTATACCTGCTCCAACACCAGGCGTGCATCGAGGCAGGCGGTCACGAAAGCAGCTCTTGATGCCTCGGGCCCCCGGATCATCTGATCGTCTCGACCACTGGCTGCAAGACGGACTGGCTTGGTCCAAAGCGTTGAGAATTCCACGTCAATGACATCATACATCCCATCCTCCCATCTCCTGCCTCTTCTTCTGGATGTCCGCCTCCCGTTGGATCGAACACTGGATATTGGCATTTGTTCCTCAAATCCTCCGATATAGAGCGGCCCTGCAGAGGTCTCCGCATCGGTCCGGAACCTCCGTGCTGGGGCAAGATTGGGGAATAATAAGGTCGTCAATGAGCCTCTTCGCCGAGGCGCGCCGCCAATTGCTGGCGGGCACGGTTGATCCGGCTTTTCACCGTGCCGATCGCACAACCGAATCTTTCCGCGGCAGCATCGTAGGACCGCCCTTCGATGACAACGTATTGAAGCACTGAGCGATAATGCTCCGGCAACAGATTACATGCCTCCTCGAGCTCTTTCGCGCGAACGGTCCATTCCTGTGATGGCTGCGCCACTCCCTCACCGGAAACGCATTTGTCGGCGCCGGGCGCTTCGCGCCTGTTGATACGGAATTTGGTGCAGAAAGTATTGCGCATGATCGTGAACAGCCAGGATTTCAGCCTGGTGCCGCGATCGAATTGGTCGAGATTGGCCAGCGCTTTCGTCAAGGTTTCCTGGACCAGATCATCGGCGTCGTTGGCATTTCTGTGAAAGCTACGCGCAAAGGCGCGAAGAGCCGGAATAAGCTCAACGATTTCATCTTGCAGACCGGCCGTTCGGTACATATCGCTCACAAGCCTTCTCCCTGGGAAGCAGCGCATAGCGGTATCCGGCGGCATTGGATCGCAATGCCGGGACTCGGCTGCTGCCGAGGCGCGACGCGCGTCAGCACACTCAGGAGTCGTTAGAACAAAACGACCTGATGAGTTGTGCAGATTTGCTGCTCGCTATGCGCGGTGATGCATATCAGGATGCTTCGGAGCGTTTCCTACTCGGGATGCTCCTGGCATCTTTCAAGGGAACGGTTGCATCCGGAGCTTGTTCCAAGAGAAACCAAATAATTGCAGTCTATCGAATCAGGACTACAGGAAGGAGGCGAAATCGCTCTATTCCGGCTATCGCTCGATCGTCCCGTTGCGCCGAATCTTGCGCTGAAGAAGCAGAACGCCGTAGAGCAGCGCTTCCGCAGTGGGTGGACACCCGGGCACATAGATATCGATCGGAATGATCCGATTGCCTCGGGCTGCCTCTCGGTGCCGCACCGATGCGTTCGACATCATAGCGCGGCATCGACATCTGCATCATCTCGATGGCGCAGCAGGCAAGCCCGAATGTCATCCACATCAGGGAGCCAGCGCGAGCCCAGGTGACGAACTCGTCCGTGCTGGCGACGAGGAAGCCCTTGTCGGCAAGCTCGCTATCGATCGTGCCCAGAAGCGGATCACCGCTTGGAGCCTGGCCGGGCGGCTGAAAGTCGCTGATGACAGGGCGATCTTTAAAGGAAGACATGAGGGGGCCTCTGGTAAAAAGGAACCCCAACTTTCATACGAACGGCTTGTTCCCGACATTCGAGCAGGTAGACCCGATCCACTCCCAACGGACGAAAAATCCAAAAATCCGGAAACAACGGCGCGGTTTCCGAGTTTGAAGGCAGCGAAGCCAAAGGAGGAAATACCAATGTTGACAAGAATGATTGCGGTATGTGCCCTTTCGATCGGCATGGCTACGGCAGTCATGGCGCAGCAATCAGGCTCCGGCGCAGCCGGCACCGGTAGTTCAGGCAGCGGTAACGGCGCTGGCACCAACTCGCAGAACGGAACTGCCACCAGCGGAAATGGAGGTACCGGCAACAATACGACGGGAACCAATGGCACCCCAAATTCCAATGGTCAATCACAGGATTGCAATGCCATGAAGACCGGCAAGAATACTGCGCAAGGTACGGATACCCGAAGCAGCGGCCAGTCGAGCGACAGCACATCACGCAGCAATTGCCCGCAGTGACAGCAGCTGATGGATGCGACAATGCCATCTGAATTTTACGAACTCCCCTCGTTGCCGGCATCCATAATGTGGATTGCCGGCGACAGGCGGATCATTCGAGGAGCAGAATCATGATGAACAGTGCTCAAGAGCTTGCCGAAGAATATTTAAGGCTTGGGGGCAAAAGGCTGCTGGTGATGGACGATAACATCCTGTCGACCAACAGTTGGGAGGCCGATCCCCTCGAAGCGGAAGCCTTCTGGAAAAGGGAAATCGAGAGTCTGCCGCCTAAGCGGCGAAGCGAAGTCATGTCATTCCTGCCTTCCATCAACGTCACTTGAGACGACAGGACGTTGGACATCGGCAACGTCCCGCATGAACGCAATCCGATGCAAGCGCAATAGATAACATGAAAAGAACTGGAACCATCCGTATCGGTATTTCAGGTTGGACTTACGCTCCCTGGCGCGGCGTTTTCTATCCGACGAACGTGCCGCAAAAAGGGGAGCTCACCTACGCGTCCTCGCAATTTCCATCCATCGAAATCAATGGCACTTTCTATGGCCTTCAAACTCCCGAGACTTTTGCCAGGTGGCGGGACGCGACACCGGATGATTTCGTCTTCGCAGTCAAGGGATCCCGCTACATAACCCATCTGCGCAGGCTCCGGGATGTCGAGGTGCCGCTTGCCAACTTCATGGCGTCCGGCGTGCTGCGCCTGGGAAAAAAACTCGGCCCGATCCTCTGGCAATTTCCTCCGCGACTGCGCTTCGATCCGGTCTTATTTTCCTCTTTTATAGAGATGCTGCCGAAAGATACCGATGAAGCTGCTCATCTGGCCAAGCGGCACGACGAGCGGGTGAACGGCCGCGATTGGTTGCGGACGGAAGAAAAAAGACCGCTCCGCCATGCCTTCGAAATCCGCAACGAGAGCTTCGTGAACCCAGACTTTATCGAACTCTTACGGAAGCATAAGATCGGGCTCGTCTGCGCAGATACCGTCGAATGGCCTTTGCTCATGGATGTCACCGCAGACTTCGTCTATTGCCGCCTGCATGGCTCGGAGGAGCTATATGTCAGCGGATATGACGACGAGGCTCTGAAGGTCTGGGCAGAACGGATCGACGACTGGGCGCACGGGCGCGAGCCGACCAAGGCCAACCGCGTCCTGAAGCCGCTGAAACAACCACAGCGTGGCCGCGACGTCTATGTCTATTTCGACAATGATGTGAAGGTACGTGCGCCGGCCGACGCACAGCGACTGAACGAGTGCCTTGGAGTAACCCCGCAGAGCGGAGCCCGTATGAAGCACCTGCGGCGGCATCGGCGGGAAATCCCAAAGTCCCGACCGCAACATCGGCCAGCGTAATCAACTCAGCTCATTCGAGCTGACCCCATGCCGGGTTCCAATTCACGCCTTCCGACAATTCGACGTAAATCGGCCGCATGATTTCGCCGGACATTTTGTTGCGGGCTGCCCGAAAAGCGTCATCGGGCTCCATCTCCTCGCCCGGAAAGATGATATCATCCTCTCCGGGCGGCGTGACCTTGCGCAGGAATCCGCGGATCTGATTGCCAGAATGGTAGAACTTGACGACAATAGAACCCGGCGCCACCGCGTTCTCGCTATATCGATGATAGATTTCCATCTTACACCTCCTGACCCGGGGGTCTCTCAGGCGGGGCACGCCTTGCCGTTACGAGAGAACCATGCATTTTGTCCGGCAGGCGTCCGGCCGATCGGTGACAATCCAAACTGTCCTCCTCCGCTTTGGTTCCCGATGGGCATAAGCTGCGCGGGCCGAGGCGGCCAAGCGGGCAATTGGGCGCAAAGAAATCGTCAGCGCAATTCAGCGTGAGGCGCGTTCGGTGGTCTGATCATAGGCATTTTTAGGTAGCTGCAGCAGATATGCTTGATCTGACAGCGGTTGCCCGCTAGGTTGCCGCCGCAATCAAACGCAAAGATATGGGGATATCATGCCAACTGGCACGGTTAAGTTTTTCAATACAGACAAGGGCTTCGGCTTCATTACGCCGGAAAGTGGAGGACCTGACGTTTTCGTCCATGTCTCCGCCCTGCAATACGGTAACGTGCTTCGGGAGGGACAGTCCGTTTCCTACGATCTCGGTCAGGACCGGAAGACAGGCAAGACAAAGGCGGAAAACGTCAGACCGCTCTGACGATTATAAATATGTCACTACCCGACATTTCGGGTAGTGCACTCGGCCACTATGGGGCGCCTGCCGACGTTTCGCCTGAACCATCGTCAGCCGAAACGGCCATTTGCGTGGTCCGATCGTTCCTACATAAATGCGGTCACGGCCATGCCAATCACGGCGACGAACATGATAGCGCAGGCGATCCAGCCAAGCGCTTTCAACCCGCCCCGGATGACGAACTGTTTCATGACGTCGCGATTGGTGGCGATCAACATCAGAATCACCATAACTGGAATCGCGACGACACCGTTGATGACGGCACTCCAGAACAGGGCCTTCATCGGCGGGATGGGCGTAAAGTTCAACAGCATGCCCACCACCGTCGCCAAGCCCACCGTCGTATAGAAAGCCTTCGCCTCGCTCGGCTCGCGCGACAGCCCGACCTTCCACCGCGCCGCCTCCCCGACAGCATATGCAGCCGACCCTGCGAGAACTGGAACAGCCAGAAGGCCTGTTCCGATAATCCCTGTGGCAAAAATGATCTTGGCAAATTGTCCGGCCAGCGGCTCAATCGCCTTCGCTGCATCGACGGAACTCTCGATGCTTGTCGCACCGGCCTTGTTAAGCGTAGCTGCTGTGGTCGTGATGATCGCGAGCGCGACGATGTTGGATGCCGCCATGCCGATGAGGGTGTCCAACGTGATGCGAGTGTCCGCCCTTTTCGCTTCCTGAGGGTGTTTCACAAGCGGTTCCTGCCGCGGCTTCTCCTTCAGATCTTCGGCCTCCTGGGACGCCTGCCAGAAAAACAGATAGGGGCTGATCGTCGTTCCGAAAATTGCGACGATCATGGACCAGTAGTTCGGATCGGTCTTGAAGGTCGGCAGCAGCAGTCCGCGGGTGAGGGCCGACCAATCGATATGCACCACGAACAGGGTCGCGATGTAGGATAAAAGCGCCAGGCTCAGCCATTTCAGAACTGCAACGTAACGCTTGTATTTGAGAAGCACCTGCAGAAGGATGCAAATGATGCCGAAGGCAGCGACGTAAATCAGCGAATTGCCGCTCAGCAGCAAATGTGCGGCATCTCCCATCGCACCGAGATCGGCGCCGAGATTGATGACATTGGCGATCAGGAGCGGAAAAGTGATGCTTATCCCCACCCAGCGGGGATAACACTTCGCCATGCTGCCCGCCAAACCTCGTCCCGTGGTCCGGCCGATGCGCGCGCTGATCATCTGCACGGCAGCCATCAGCGGATAGGTCAGGAGCAGGGTCCAACTCGCGATATACCCGAATTGCGCTCCGGCCTGCGAATAGGTCGCGATCCCGCTCGGGTCGTCGTCCGAGGCGCCGGTGACCAAGCCCGGCCCCAGGATTTCAAAAATTCTCGGCTTTGACGGCTCGACGACCTCACTTTTGTCATCCATCTGATAGTCGCTCATGACTGCCTCCCAGCAGAAACCGGCACAGCGCATCATCGTGCCGTCCGGTGCGAGTGAACCGCACTTGCAGGCGTTTTGTTCCCGAGAAGCAGATTGTCGGAATGGAACCCGCCCGAGCTTAGGGCGTGGCTGGCAAGGAGTAAAAACGCTTCCACTTCAGAGCGATGACACTTATCGTATCGAGCGCACCGGAATCGACGGCTGATTTGAGGGATATGACAATGAGCGTGCTTCTTTCTCCCGAACTCACGGTTTGCGGCATTGAGGAGCTGCCCGATCAGCGCGTGCGAAACGTCACCCACGTGCTTTCCCTGCTCGATCCGGAATATCCCGAGCTCGATGTCTTCCACTCCTATGCCGAGCACCATCGCACGACGTTGCGTTTTCACGACATCATAGCGTCAGCGCCGGGTCGCGTGATGCCGCAGCCGGAACATGTCGAAGCGATCTTGAAATTCGGCTCCGAGTTTCAGGCTCGGCAAGACGCTGAGGCGCCAAGCCATCTGCTGGTGCATTGCCACATGGGCGTATCGCGCTCGACCGCGGCCATGCTCTCATTGATGGCGCAATCAAACCCTAAAGAATCGGGAGAGAGCCTCTTTGCTCGCCTGATTGCCATCCGCCCGCAGGCTTGGCCGAACTCTCAAATGATCGGCTTTGCCGACGAGCAACTCGGCAGGAACGGCGACTTGAAGGCGGCACTTGCCCGCCACTATGGCCGGCAGATCAAGGGACGGCCCGACTTTGTCGAATGGATGACCCGCCTCGGACGCCAGGCGGAACTCGATATGGCAATCCCGGCGTAAAGGGTGTGCCTCCGGCCTGAAGAGGGCCGGTCTGCACGATGTAGCGCCTTTCCTACTTAGCCGTGACGGTTCCCTGACGGGAATCAATATCACTTTGGCGACAATCTATGCCGCGACCGATTTGTCGTAGGCCTAGAGCAATTCCAGGAAAAGTGCGCAGCGGTTTTCCGTCCGGAATTGCATGAAAACAAAGAGATAGAGCGGTTTAGAGATTCCGTGAAAAACTAAACCGCTCTAGCTCGAAACCTTTGACAACTGGAGCCGCTCGACCAGGCGGGATTGGCCGGATCATCGCAACGGCTGCCTCGGCGGCCGGCACGCTCAATGTGCAGGCGCCGGCTCTGCCTCGGGCGCAGCCTTCTTGTGATGGTCAGCCGCGAGCAGCATATAGACCGCAGGCACGACGAAGAGCGTGAACAGCGTTCCGATGGCAAGACCGGCGGCAATCACAAGGCCCATGTTGAAGCGGGCGACAGCGCCTGCTCCGGTCGCCAGGATCAGCGGCGCAACGCCGAGAACCATAGCGCCTGTCGTCATCAGGATCGGCCGCAAGCGGATGGCGCAAGCGCCTTCGATAGCTTCGCGCTTGGTCTTTCCTTCGGCCTGCAACGTGTTTGCCACCTCGACGATCAGAATGCCGTGCTTGCTGATCAGCCCCATCAGCGTCACCAAACCGACCTGCGTATAGATGTTCATCGAGGCGCCGCCGATGCCGAGGCTGATGAAGGCGAGCGCGCCTGCGATCGACATCGGCACGGACACGAGGATGATGAACGGGTCTCGGAAGCTGTTGAACTGCGCCGAAAGCGCCAGGAACACGATGATCAGGGCGAGCGCGAACGTCGTCGCCATGCCGCTCGATTCCTGCACATATTGGCGCGACTGTCCGCCGTAGTCGACCGAGTAGCCTTGCGGCAACGTCCGCGCCGCAATCGACTTCAGCGTATTGAGCGCATCGCCGACGGCAACACCGGGCGCCGGCACGCCGGAGATCGTGGCCGAGTTCAATTGCTGAAAGTGCGCGACCGAGCGCGGTGTGGCCTGAAGTTTCGCGGTCGCAATCGCCGAAAGCGGGATCTTGTTGCCGTTCACATTTGCGATCGGATAGTTCATGATCTGATCGATGGTCTGGCGTGACCGCTGCTCCACCTGCGGAATGACCTGATAGGAACGGTTGTCGATACTGAAATAATTAACATAGCCGCCGCCCAGCATGGAGGCGAGCGCCGAGCCGACATTGTTCATAGACAGGCCGAGGGCCGAGGCCTTGCTGCGGTCGATCTGGATCGAATATTGCGGATTATCGACGTAGAGATCCTTCGTCAGGAAGATGAACTCGCCGGATTTCTGCGCTTCCTGCAGGAAGGCGGTGGAGACCTCGTTGAGCTGTTCGAAACCGCTGGTGCTGCCGATGGCGAATTGCACGGGCAGACCGCTGGCGCCAGGCAGCGGCGGTATCTGGAAGACTACCGCCTGGCCGCCGGCAATTTTTGCCATGTCGCCCTGTACCAGCGGCTGCAGCTGATCCGCCGTTCTCGTGCGCTGGTCCCAGGGCTTCAACACCATACCCTCGAATGAAGTACCTGGCGCCTCGACCTGCAGGGTCTTGTCGGTCTCCGGGAAGCTCTTGAAGATCTTGGTGACCTGGTCGGAATTGAGCAATTTCTGTTGAAGCGTCGCGTTGGGAGCGTTGGTTACCTGCGCGCCGAGGAAGCCCTGATCCTCGTTAGGGGCCAGTTCGTTCTTGGCACTGGAATAGAGGAAATAGATGCTGCCCAGAACGATGGCGGCGAACAACAATGTCACCGGCACGGTGTTCAAGCTGCCGTGCAGCATGCGTACATAGGGTCGATGGATTTCCGAAAAGCGGCGGTCGATGAAGTCGGAAATACGCTCTTCCCAGCCGCTGCGATCGGTCAGGTGCGGCTTGAGGATGCGCGAGCACATCATTGGCGTCAGCGTGAGCGCAATGATCATAGACACGGTCACGGCGCCGACCAGGGTGAAAGCGAATTCCGTAAACAGTGCGCCCGTGAGCCCTCCCTGGAAACCGATCGGCACGTAGACCGCGATCAGCACCACCGTCATGGCCAGGATCGGCCCGACCAGTTCGTGCGCCGCATCCAGCGCCGCCCTCATGGGTGTCGATCCCTCTTCTATGTGACGATTGACGTTCTCCACCACGATGATGGCATCATCGACGACGAGGCCGATCGCCAGAACCAGGGCGAGCAGCGTCAGAAGATTGATCGAGAAGCCGAAGATCAACATCATCGCGAACGTGCCGACCAGCGACAGGGGAATGGCGACGACGGGAATGGCGACCGATCGAGGTGAGCCGAGGAAGGCGAAGACCACGAAAATGACGATCACGAGAGCCTCGACCAGGCTCTTTACGACCTCATCGATGGAGGTCGTGACGAAGGTGCTGGAATCATAGACGATGTAGCCTTCGAGCCCCTGCGGCAATTGCTGCTCAATACCCGGAAACACCGCACGCACGCCGGCGATCACGTCGAGCAGGTTGGCGGTCGGGGCGATCTGGATGCCCATGAACACGCCGTCCTGCCCATCGAAGCCGATCTGGACGTCGGGATTTTGAGATCCGAGCGCAACGGTCGCGACATCCTTCAGCCGCACGATCGTACTGCCGATCTGCTTGACCACCATTTCCCTGAATTCATCCGTCGAATGCAGGTCGGTCCTAGCCGTCAGCACTGTCTGCGTCATCTGGCCGCGCGTGGTGCCGATGCCGGAGATATAATTGTTGGCGCTGAGCGCGGTCCAGACATCGCCGGCCGACAGGCCATAGGCGGCAAGCTTGTCCGGCTGCAGCCAGGCTCTCAAGGCAAAGGTTCGCGCGCCGAGGATCTCGGCCGTCTGAACGCCGTTGACCGCCTGCAATTTGGGCTGGACGACGCGCGTCAGATAGTCGGTGATCTGGTTGCTGGCCAGAACGTCGCTTCGGAAGCCGATATACATGGCGTCGATTGACTGGCCGATGGAAACCGTCATGATCGGCTGCTGCGTCCCCGTGGGCAGTTGATTGAGAACGGAAGATACCTTGGCGTTGATTTCGGTCATCGCCGCATCGGCGCTGTAGTTGAGCCGCAGGTTGACGGTGATGGTCGACGTGCCGCTGGTGCTCGTCGAGGTCATATAATCGATGCCGTTGGCCTGCGCGATAGCGTTTTCGAGCGGCGTCGTGATGAAGCCGGCAATGACGTCGGGCGCCGCGCCGGGATAGGTGGTCGTCACCGTAACGACAGCGTTCTGGGTCTGCGGATACTGGCGCACGGTGAGCGAACGGAACGACTGGTAGCCGATCACGATAATCAACGCGCTGACCACGAGGGCGAGAACGGGGCGCTTGATGAAGATATCGGTGATATTCATCGCCACACCTCAGTTGGGGTTCGCCGGGTTCGCATTGGGATCGTTCGACGGCTGGACTTCGTTGTTGATGATGACAGGCGAGCCGTTGTTGAGTTTCAGCTGGCCTGACGTGACCACCACTTCGCCCGCATTCAAGCCCTTGGTCACGGAGATCTGATCACCCCGCGCCTGCCCGGTGCTGACGAACTTCTGATTGGCGACAAGCTGCGGCTTTCCATCCGCTCCGTTGCCCTTATCGGTCACCACGTAGACAACGTTGCCATAAGGATTGATGGTGACGGCGGTCTGCGGCAGGGAGATGTATTCCTTCGGCTCCCCGACCACTACCGTTATGTTGCCGAACATGCCCGGCAGCAGCTTGCGATCGGCATTGGGGAAGGTTGCCCGGATGGTGATGTTGCGGCTCTGCGTATCGACGAGCGGGCTGATCGCCGTGATCTTGCCTTCGAAAGTTTGATTCCCGTAGGCATCGACCGTCGCCGTTACCGCTTGGCCGACCTTCAGCTGTGACAGAGCCTGCTGCGGCATGGAAAAATCGAACTGGATCGGATCGAGCGACTGCAAGGTGACGACTGCGGTCCCAGCCGATAGGTACTGACCGAGGCTGACCAGCCTGATGCCGAGATGGCCATCGAAGGGAGCGCGGATCGAATATTGATCGATCAACGCCTGCTGTGACGCGACCTGCGCCTGCGCCGCCTTCCATGTCGCCAGATCACTGTCGACCTGGCTTTGCGCGATGGTATTAGCCTTGATCAGCTTGGAATCGCGATCATAGGCGATCTGCGCATTGGCCATCGTCGCCTTGTATTGTTCAAGCGTCGCGATCTGCTGATCGGCAAGCAGCTGCACAATGAGATCGCCCTTCTTGACGTCCTGGCCGTCTTCGAAGCCGATCTTCTGGACGATGCCCTGGACCTGCGCCGAAAGATTGGCGCCTTCGACGGCATTGAAGCTGCCGATCGATTGCAGCGTCGTCTGCCATGGGCTCGCTGCCGCGGTGATTGTCGAGACGGTCTGCGGTGGCGCCTTGAGATTAGCCAGGTAGGCCGCAATCATGCGATTCTTGAATGCCTGGAAGCCGAAGATCCCGCCAAGGATCAGGCCTATGACGATCAGCATGATGATCATGCGTTTTATCATGAGTGTCAGCTCTACTCTTCGGAAACAGGTCGGGAGAAATTCTATTGGTGTCGGCGCAACGGGATTTCACGGCAATTCTATCAAAAACCCGCCGGCGCCGAGACAATCGCAAGCATATGGTAGCCCGCGGCCAATCTCTGTATGGAAAGTAGCCTTCATCAAGGCTGACAGGTTCGATCAGCCAAATTCCTTGGCTGCTGCGCCTGTCACGCGGATTTCGCCCGCTGAAGACGACACTGACCTTGCAATGATTCCAGCTGGCGGCGTTTCGTGCGGCCATCCTCTGCAAACCTCACCAGTCAAACGCCAACGGCCGCCGCTTCACTCGATCAAGGATAGGTTGCCGATATCCGATCTACAACAGCCGGCTGCATATTCCTGAAACCATATTTAATGGAGTCTTGAATAAAAGCAATCATGGCGTCGACGCCGCCGCCCTCCTAAATTGCCGCGGCATCGGCGATCTAGGTATTGAGGAAGGCCTTCGCGCGTCAGCCTCGGCGTGCCGCTTCGATGGCGGCCACATCGATCTTCCTCATGGTCATCATCGCGTCGAAAGCCCGCTTTGCCTGATCGCCGCCCTCGCGTAGTGCTTCCATCAGAACACGCGGCGTGATCTGCCAGGAGACACCCCATCTGTCCTTGCACCAGCCGCATTCGCTTTCCTGTCCGCCATTGCCGACAATGGCGTTCCAATAGCGATCCGTCTCTTCCTGATCTTCGGTGTAGATCTGAAATGAAAAGGCTTCGTTGTGTTTGAACATCGGACCTCCATTCAAACCGACGCAGGAAACACCCGCAACCGTAAACTCGACGACCAGCACATCGCCTTGCTTGCCCTCCGGATAGTTTCCCGGTGCGCGAATGACGGCACCCATGGCGCTATCCGGAAAAGTCTTGACATAAAAATTGGCGGCGGCCTCTGCGTCCTTGTCGTACCACAGGCAAATCGTGTTCTTTGCCATTGTTCTCATCCTCCTGCTCTCCATTTCCCGATTGGTGAAATAGGCGCGGGATCGGATTTCGCCACCCTCATCGATGCCATTTCGCCTGGGCAATGACCGTTTTCCTGTCGTAACCTCGGCACCCTTCTCAGACTGAAATAATTTGCGTGCGGCGCGGTTGTAATGACGACATATTGGCAGATGCCGCAACCTTGAGTAAATGATGGGGAATGAGGCCGTCGCCATCGATCAATTCACGATCGGTCTCCGGGGTCGGAAACGCGCAGGAAATCGAAAAGCGGTTGTGCCGGCATTCTGGCCGCAACTACTTTTTGGATATTTCGGTTCGCGCCAATCTGGTTGAAGAGTGGGAACAATAAAAAATGGACAGCTTGCAAAAGAGCCTGCTTTTTCTCCTCTCACCATGCCTTTTGATTTGCATGGAGACTGCTCGCGCTGCCGATAGCGTGACGATTCCAGGATACGCTCCCAAAACGGGCGTCGAATACGTCTATCGCTCTCGCAAGACCACCTCCACCGACATGTCGTTATGGTTCGATAAGCCGGCCGCGATCATACGTGGAGATTTCCGTCAGCGCATGACGGTCGTCTCGCGAAATGCTAATAATATGCAGGTTCGCTGGTCGCTCAGCGCGGATCTGCCGCAAGGTGCCGAAGGCGCCGCCGATTCTTACGCAATGAACGCCCTCTATGGAAATTCATTGTCAGTCTACGGTATCCGTCAACTGGAATATGAAGCGGGGTTGAACGGCTTTCCAAATAGACTGGTCGGATTCGACGCGATCCTCCGTAACATACAGAATGCGGCCGCAGTTGGACCAGACGGCCTTGTCGTCGCACCGCAAAGCAGCCTCACAAATATTATTGACGGTATAAAAAGCAATCCGCTGCTGGTTATTCATAATCTCGCACCGGAAGCGGAGCTGCTCGCCACCATACAGCAGGAGGACGCCGCGACATACGATGTCGGCCAAACGGGAACGGTGGCGACGGTGGAATATTCGCGGGGCATGCCTGTTCCTGCCACCATAGAATGGAAGCTCGAAGCCGCGGATTTGGCCAATCAAACAGCCACTTTCAGCCTCAAAAAAGCCTATGACAAAGTGGCATTCCAACAATCGCAGGCATCAGCCGTCGAGGGAGTGATCGCAAGCTTTGGTGAAAAGGCCAAGCAGCTCACTGGCGAACAATTGGCGGCTGCCAGAATTGCCAGCAAAAACGTGACGATGGCATTCATCGTGTCCCTGCGCGACGGCTCGACGCTTGAAGCGCTAGAAACAGTTGCTGCGGAAAGCGGCGGCATAAAGATTACCGCAATGAGCCATGTCTGGCGCGAGGACCTGCCGGCGAGTCTGCCCGAGCTGTCGAACTGGAACAGCCAGGCCATGCTGCCATCCACTGTTGCTCTGCAGCCAGAGCCCGGTACCAATCCTGCAACAGCCAAGTCGCAGCTTTTCGACAGATCGGCGATCGAGGAAGGACAGGCCGCCTATGATAGCGGCAACTACGCCGCCGCGCTGCGCTACTGGAAGCCGCTCGCCGATCAAGGGGCAGCGGCCGCGCAATATAAGCTCGCCGGGCTTTATCAGTTCGGTTTAGGTGTCGATCGAGATTCCGCCCTCGCTGTCACCTATATCCGCAAGGCAGCGGAGCAAGGTTGGGCGGAAGCGCAAAGCAGCCTTAGTGATCTCTATGCCGTCGGCCAAGGTGTTCCGCAAGATTATGCGCAAGCTGTGATTTGGGGCCGTAAAGCGGCTGAGCAGGGGCTCGCTATTGCTCAGTATAATCTGGGATACAGCTACGAAAGCGGCCAAGGCGTTCCCCAAGACTATGCGCAAGCGTTGATTTGGTACCGCCGTGCCGCGGATCAGGACTTTGCCACGGCCCAGTACGCCCTCGGTCTCTTATACGACCAAGGTCTGGGCATTCCGCAGGATTACGGTCAAGCGATCGTCTGGTATAAAAAAGCCGCCGACAAGGGCCTGGATGTGGCCCAAGGCAATCTCGGCAACATGTATGCAATGGGCCATGGAGTTGCGCGGGATCGAGACGAGGCAATCAAATGGTTCCGTAAGGCGTCCGACCAGGGACTTGCAACTGCGCAAGAATCCCTGAAAAGGCTAGAGAAGCAGGAATAGTCGCGTCTTTTCTTCTTTCGGTAGTCCTGAGTTATTCTTCGTAGCGCGCTCTGCAACAAAGTCAGTGCGCGGCCCGGTCCTTTCATGAAGTGCGCGAATATGAAAGACGAGGTCATATGAGAAACATCGGATCGCAGATCGAAACGCCGCGGCTGCTGCTCCGTCCTTCGCGTCTATCCGATACTCCTGCCCTGTTCGAATTTCTGGGCGACAAGGAGGCCATGAAGCATACGCATGTGGACGTGACGCCTGACGAATGCCGTCGCAGGATCGCGGTTCACGAATGGCGCCGGCGGCGCGATGGATATGCACCCTGGACCGTTGTCAGAAAGAAAGATGCAAGAATCATCGGCTGGGGCGGCTTGTACGACGATCCGTTTGACCCAGGCTGGGGCTGCGAAATCGGATACTTTTTCCGTCGGGACGCCTGGGGATATGGATACGCATCGGAATTGGTCGCCGCGGCACTGCATTTTGCCGACCGGGAGCTGCGGCTTGGCGAAGTCCGCGCCTTTGCCCATCCTGAAAACACAGCTTCCAGGAAGATCCTGGAAATGGCAGGTTTCGGGATCGTTCGCTTTGTTCCTGAGATGAATCGCCTGCTCCTTTCCAGAGCGCGGCGTGAGGACAACATAGTAGATCGAGACCGATGAGAATTACGTCTTCTCTCGAGAATGCATGACGGGGCAAAGTTTACAAACGCGCGTCGTATAAATAATATGACTTTTTTTCTCTTGTTTTGACCCTGTGACACGGCTATATCGCGCACGCGCCTTCGTTCGATCTCGTCGACAACAGTCATCAGGATATTTTCGTGACCATATTGAAATCAGTTTTGGCCGTTTCAGCTCTTTGTGCGACCCTTGGCTTTGCCGCGTCAACAGCCTTTGCCGCTTCGACCAGCTATCCGTTGACCATCGATAATTGCGGCGTCAAGGTCACGTTTCAGAAGGCTCCGGAGCGCGCGATCGGGCTCGGCCAGAATAGCGCCGAAATTCTTCTCCTGCTCGGCCTCGAAAACAAAATGGTCGGCACCGCTTTCTGGCCCAACAAGGTTCTGCCGCAGCTTGCGGAAGCCAATTCCAAGGTCAAGCTGCTGACGGTCGAGTTCCCGACCTTTGAATCGATCCTCTCGGAAAATCCTGATTTCGTTACAGCTGCCCTGCCGACCCTTATGGGACCAAGCAGCAAAGTGGCAAAACGCGAGGACTTCGAAAAGCTCAATATTCCGACCTATGTTTCCCCCAGTATGTGCCCAGCCCAGGGAGCCTCTCAGGACAAATACGGCTACGCCGCCCGTAGCCAGATCTGGAACATGAGCACCCTTTACCAGGAAATCGACGAGCTCTCGCAGATTTTCGACGTCCGCGACAAGGGTCAGGCGCTGATCACGGATCTGAAAAAGCGGGAAGAGGCACTGCGCGTGGATGCGCCGAAGGATGGCAAGAAGCTCTCCTACGTCTTCTGGTTCTCCAGCCCATCCCCATCTGCAGATGCCTATGTCGGCGGAAAAAACAGCCCGTCGGGTTATATCGCCGACCTTCTCGGCGGAACCAACGCCATCAAAACCGATGCGGAATCGCCGCAGCTCGGTTGGGAAAGCATCATCGCTAGCAATCCCGACGTCATTGTGGTCACGCAGGTCGACCGCAATCGCTGGGAGCTCGACAAAGTCCAGGCAAAGATCAAGTTCCTGACGACCGATCCAGCGACCAGCCAGATGACGGCGGTGAAGAACAAGGCCATGGTGATCATGCCCGCGCAGGCAATGAATCCGAGCGTGCAGACAATTTTCGGCGCCGAACAGGTGGCTGAGCAGTTGAAGGTACTCGGCCTTAGGTGAGCATCGTGGCGGAAACCACCAAGTCCGGTCGCCTTTTGCCGCGGGTCGCCGCCCCTGCCGGACTTCTTCTGGCGTGCCTTGCAGCGATCGCGCTGGTGGTCGGCATCAGCGTAGGGATCGGCGACATGCCGATCCCGCTTTCCACCACCTATTTCGCCATCACGAACAAGTTTGGCTGGACCTCGGTCGAGCTCAACCGCATCCATGAAACCGTCATCTGGGAATATCGGCTGAGCCGCGCTTTGGTCGCCGTATTCTGCGGCGCAGGTCTCGCGCTTTGTGGTGCGATCATGCAGTCCATGCTGCGCAATCCCTTGGCCGAGCCTTACGTGCTCGGCATCTCCGCCGGAGCCTCCACCGGCGCGGTTGCTGTCGTTATTCTCGGGATCGGAGCTGGCGCCGTTTCGCTCTCCGCCGGTGCCTTCGCCGGTGCTTTTGTAGCCTTTATCCTCGTCGCCGTTCTTTCGAACGGAGCACGCGGTGGCCCGGACAGAACGATTTTGGCGGGAGTTGCCACGTCGCAGCTGTTCAATGCAGCGACATCCTACGTCGTCACCACCTCCGGCAATGCTCAGCAGGCGCGCGACGTTATGTTCTGGCTGCTTGGAAGCTTCAGTGGTGTGCGCTGGCCGGAATTTGCACTGGTGTCGATCGTCGTCGGATTGGGTCTGATCGTCTGCCTGTTCTATTCGCGTCTGCTTGACGCTTTCGCTTTTGGCGACGAGGCGGCCGCCTCGCTCGGCGTAAATGTCGGCCGCACCCGTATCATTCTGTTTGCGCTGACGGCGGTCATCACGGCAACCATCGTCAGCATGGTCGGCACGATCGGCTTCGTCGGTCTGGTCGTCCCGCATGCGGCGCGCTTCGTCGTCGGACCGCTTCACATCCGGTTGCTGCCTGCCTGTGCAATTACCGGCGCCATCTTCATGGTTCTCGCCGATATTGCCTCCCGCATCCTTATTCCGCAGCAGGTTCTGCCGATCGGCGTGGTCACGGCGCTGGTCGGCGTTCCCTTCTTCTCCATCATTCTCTACCGGCTCCAGCGGGCATCATGAGCATAAAGGCCGACAATATCACCTGGAAAATCGGCGCGAAGACCGTTCTCAACGGCGTCTCTTTCGAGGCGCCTGCAGGCAAGATGCTTGGTCTCCTCGGGCCGAACGGCTCCGGCAAGACCTCGCTTCTGCGTCTGCTTGCCGGGTTAAAACGGCCGAACTCCGGCCGCATCACCCTGCAAGAGAAAGATCTGCAGCAGATGTCCCGCCGCTCCATCGCAAGGCGTGTCGCTTTCGTCGAGCAGCACAGCACGACCAATGCCAATCTCAGGGTCATCGATGTCGTAAAGCTCGGCCGGTTTCCGCATCGCTCGATGTTCTCAGGCTGGACATCGGCAGATGACGAGGCCGTGGAAGACGCTCTCGAGCGCGCCGGCATGAAGGAGAAACGCGAGGACCGATGGCAGAGCCTGTCGGGCGGCGAAAAGCAGCGCACCCACATCGCGCGGGCTTTGGCACAGTCGCCGAAGGAACTGATCCTCGATGAGCCGACCAACCATCTCGACATCCAGCATCAAATCGGTCTGATGCGCTTGGTTGCCGGCCTGCCCGTAACCAGCATCATCGCTCTCCACGATCTCAACCACGCGGCGATGTTCTGTGATCAGCTGATCATCATGCAGCAAGGCGGGGTCGTGGCCTCCGGAGCCCCGGAAGACGTGCTGACGGAAGATTTGCTGAGAAATGTCTTTGCCGTTGAGGCAAGGATCGAGACCTCTCCTCACCATGCCCGGCCGCACATTCACTATCTGCGCTGAGGGGAAATTCGGAATCTGTTCCCCTGATCATCCTTGCCTCGAACTGCAACCGAGCGCATCTTTCGCAATGACCCTCGGCATCTCCGGGAGTTTTGATTGGCATCGGCATCGATTTTGCGCGTGCGGCGGATGGGGGAAATGCGTGACGGATAGACTCAAGGGCAAGATTGCCATCATTTCGGGCGGCGCCACCGGCATGGGCGGCGCAGCGTCGCGCCTGTTTGCGGCGGAAGGCGCCAAGGTGGCGATCATCGACAGAAACGGCGACGCAGCGGCTGCGACCGTGCGCGAAATCCGAGACGCCGGCGGCATTGCCGACCACTGGGTTGCCGATGTTTCGAATGAGGCGGCCGTCAATGCGGCGGTCAAAAGCATCGAAGACCGCTTTGGTGCGGTAACGGTGCTCTTCAATCATGCCGGCACCATCGTCATTAAGCCGTTCCTCGAAACGACGCTTGAGGAATGGGAATGGCTGCATGGCGTCAACGTCCGCTCGATGTTCCTGATGACTAAGGCCGTGCTGCCGGGCATGATCGCTGCCGGCGGCGGCTCCATCGTCTGCACCTCGTCGATCTCGGCCGTTGCCGCAACCCCGATGGAAGTGCTCTATGACACGACAAAGGGAGCGGTGCACATGTTTGCCCGCGCCATCGCAGTCGAGTTCCGCGATCGCAATATCCGCTGCAATGCCGTATGCCCCGGCTTCATCCGCACGCCGCATGGGCTGCGCGAGGTGGCGGAGTTGCAGGCTCTGGGCGTCGATGTCTCGGATGCGGCAATCGCGGCCCAGCAAGGGCGGATCGGCGAACCCGAGGATGTAGCGCGGGCCGCCCTCTATCTTGCCTCCGACGAGTCCAACTTCGTCAACGGCATCCATCTCTTCGTCGACAACGGCTTTACCGCCATCTGATCACCGACGCAGTGATAAAGCCACCAAACATTCTGTCGAGACGGCGTCAGCGCCCCACCTGATTCGGTGACTTGACGGCTACGCCGAAGGGCAGGAAGTGTTTGAGATTGGCGGTGATCACGGTCAGCTTATGAATGCTTGCCGTTCCCGCGATGATCGCATCCGCCGTGCGAGGAGTATGTCCCGCGATGACTGCTTTCGCCTCGAGCCTCCCGGATTCAAGAGCGATGTCCTTGTCGACCGGCAGGATGTGATCACCATAGCCTGCAATCAATCCTTGCAGCCAGGTATGAATTCCCGCAGCCTTTGCTTTGGCGCCTTTTGCTTCCAACAACCGCACCCCCTTTTCGATCTCGTGGATCGTCAGGACTGAAAGGTAGACTGCATCCTGCCGATCCTGTTCATCCACCCATTCGGCAAAAGTATTCGACGCGCTGGCTTTGGACGGAGCGAACATGGAGATGGCGTTGGTGTCGAGAAGAAAGCTCACAAATCGACCTCGCGAGATGGAGCGGGATTTCTGGAGAAAACATCCTCGGTGGGATCGAAATCAGCCGGAAAGGTCTTCAGGTATTGAACCAGGCTCGGTCGGCCCTTCCGGATCGCTTTTTTTGCCTCTTCGGCTGCCTTCACGCTGACAACGACGGCTGCGGCACGCCCATGACGGGTAATTGTTACAAACTCACCGGCCGCGGCCTGACATGGGAAAACGACGCCTTGGCATCCTTTAAGCTGATCATTGTCATGGCAAGCTCCTAAAAGGGGTCACTTATGACCTCTTTTAAGCGCGCATTCGTGCAAAATCAAGGCGCGTTCAGGTCATCCACTTGCGGTGCTCAACGAAACGCTCTGCCAAAAGGTCGATGAACAAACGCACTTTCGTCGGCAGATGGCTGCGGTTGGGATAGATCGCGCTGATGGTGAATTCCACGGCGCGGTAGTCGGGCATGACACGCACGAGACGGCCGGCGGCGACCTCTTCGAAGACGATGAAGCTCGGGGCCAGAAAAATGCCCTGTCCGCTTGCCAAAAGAAAGCGCAGCGTCTCGGCATTGTTCGAGACGACATTGCCTGAGATCTTGACCCTCACTTGCTTCCCGTCAGCATCTTCGAAACGCCATTCGTCGCCGTAGGGATAATAGGTATATTGCAGGCAATTATGCTCCGCGAGGTCGGCCGGCACTTTCGGCATGGGATGCGTTTCACGATATTCGGGCGAGCAGACGAGCATATGGCGCCAGGGCGCGAGCTTGCGCGCGACGAGCGTCGAGTCCGGCGCCGGCAAGGTTCGGATCATCAGATCGTAGCCCTCCTCAACCATGTCGATCGACCGTTCGCCGACGTTGAAATCAAGCGAGATCGCCGGATATAGCGTCATGAACTCGTTGACGACGGGGAGCAGGAAACGGACGATGGCGCCACTGGTATAGAGCTTCAGCGTGCCGCGCGGCATGGTGCTAAGCGCGCCCGCCGTCCGGTCGGCCTCCTCGAGATCGGCAATGATCTGCGAGGATCGCTCATAATAATATTTGCCGGTTTCCGTCAGGCTGACCCGGCGCGTCGTGCGGTTCAGAAGCCGCACGCCGAGGTGATCTTCCAACGACTGCACATGGTTGCCCACCATGGTGACCGACATGTTGAGGCGGCGGGCGGCGGCGGAAAAACCACCACATTCCACCACCCGGCCAAAGACTGCGAGGCTGGTCAACCGATCCATATTGTCCTCGGATTATCCACTGTGACTTGATGATCCTTCCCGATTTGAGGAGATTATCAGAAGGATCGTTCGGACGCATCTTCATGGCATCAAAAATGACCCCGAAAAAAGGGGTAGCGCACTGAAGGAAACGGACGATGGTCGAACTACCGCGCAACGAGGCGTTCAAGAACGCAAGCCAGGCCGATGCTGCTCCGGTCAACGAGGTTGCGAAATCTCCCGCCGCCGACGTTCCGCAAGCAAGAGTTGCCGAAGCGCCTGTCGCTGACGCCAGCCCCAAGGCAGATAGGAAGCTCATCAAGCGTGGCTTATTGATCGCCGCGCTGCTGGCCGGCGTCGCGGTCGCAGCGGATTTCGGCTATCGCTACTGGACGGTCGGACGCTTCATCGAATCCACCGACGATGCCTATGTGAAGGCCGATTACACCACGATTGCCCCAAAGGTCGCCGGCTACATCAAGGAGGTGCTTGTCAACGACAATGACCATGTCAAGGCCGGCCAGCTGCTTGCCCGCATCGATGACCGCGACTTCCAGGCCGCGCTTTCCCAAGCAAAAGCCGATTTAAAGGCTGCGGATGCAGCGATCGCCAATATCGACGCGCAGATCCAGCTGCAGCAATCGCTGATCGGGCAAGCCAAGGCAACGGTCGACGCGTCGCAAGCCTCTCTGGATTATGCTGTATCGGATGCTGCCCGTTCGGCTCGTTTGATTACCAACGGCGTCGGCACACAGTCGCGCGCTGAAGAGACGGAATCCGCCAGAAGGCAGGCAGCCGCCGCTGTCGAGCGCGACCAGGCCGCGCTCGTCGCGGCTCAAACCAAAGTTCCCGTGCTGCAGACCCAGCGAGACCAGGCAGCAGCCCAGCGCGATCGCGCCGCTGCGACCGTCCAGCAAGCCGAGCTCAATCTTTCCTATACCAACATCGTCGCAGCCGTCGACGGCACGGTCGGTGCTCGCTCGATCCGCGTGGGACAATATGTGACGGCAGGTACGCAGCTGATGGCGGTGGTGCCGCTGCATTCGGTCTATGTCGTTGCGAATTTCAAGGAAACGCAGCTGACCTATGTACGCCCCGGCCAATCGGTCGAGATCAAGGTCGACAGCTTCCCCGACGTCACCGTCAAGGGCCATGTCGACAGCCTCTCGCCGGCAAGCGGGCTCGAATTCTCGCTGCTGCCGCCTGACAACGCCACCGGCAACTTCACCAAGATCGTCCAGCGCATACCGGTTAAGATCGTCATCGACGACGATAGTCTCGCCGGATTGCTGCGCTCGGGCATGTCGGTGGAGCCGGAAATCGATACCAAGGCTGCCCAGACATCGACAGCCGGCGCACAGGGATCATCCAACCAGGCTGGATGATCCTTCCCGATCTTCGTCGATTATCACCTCAGCATCGTCATGAGATTGTTCCGGAATGAGCCGGAAGGAGACACGCCGTGGCCACTCTTCAGATCGCCGCAAACAACAATTCAGCCGCATCACCGGGCGCTTCAAACGCTACCGTCGTCCGACCGGCCATGAGCCCGCTGCGTATGTGGACCGCCGTGGTTGGTTCGACACTTGGCGCCTTCATGGCCGTTCTCAACATCCAGATCGTCAATGCCTCGCTAGCCGACATCCAGGGCGCGATCGGCGCTGGAACGGACGATGGCGGCTGGATTTCGACCTCCTACCTGATCGCAGAGATCGTCGTCATTCCGCTTAGCGCATGGCTTGCTCGCGTCTTTTCAGTACGCAACTATCTGCTGACCAACGCTGTCCTTTTCCTGCTCTTTTCAGTCGCCTGCGCCTTTGCCGCAAACCTGCAACAGATGATCGTGCTGCGCGCCATCCAGGGCTTTTCCGGCGGCGTGCTGATCCCGATGGCCTTCACGATCATCATCACGCTGCTGCCGAAACCCAAACAACCGATGGGTCTTGCCCTCTTTGCCCTTTCCGCCACCTTCGCGCCGGCCATCGGCCCGACCATCGGCGGCTATCTCACCGAAAACTGGGGCTGGGAATATATCTTCTACGTCAATCTCGTGCCGGGAGTCCTGATGGTCGGCATGCTCTGGATCTCGCTCGACCGCGCGCCGATGAACCTCTCACTGCTCGCCAAGGGCGACTGGCCCGGCATCATCACCATGGCGGTCGGCCTTGCAGCACTGCAGACCGTGCTCGAAGAAGGCAACAAGGACGACTGGTTCGGCTCGCCTTTCATCGTCCGTCTCTCCGTCATTGCCGCGGTTTCGTTGACGCTCTTCCTCATCATCGAGCTTCGCGCTTCTCATCCGCTCCTCAATCTGCGTCTGCTGGTGCGCCGCAATTTCGGCTTCGGTATCGTCGCCAACTTCCTGATGGGCGTCGCCCTCTATGGCTCGGTCTTCATCCTGCCGATCTATCTGACGCGCATCCAGGGCTACAATTCCGAGCAGATCGGCATGGTGCTTGCCTGGACCGGCATTCCGCAGCTGATCTTGATCCCGCTGGTCCCACGGCTGATGAAGCGCATCGACGCTCGCCTGCTGATCATCGTCGGCTTCGCGCTCTTCGCCGCCTCGAACTTCATGAACATCTACATGACGAGCAACTATGCCAGCGATCAGCTCTTCTGGCCAAATATCGTGCGTGCGGTCGGCCAGGCACTCGCCTTCACGCCGCTGACGGCGATCGCGACCGCCGGCATCGAACAGGAAAATGCCGGATCCGCATCGGCGCTGTTCAATATGATGCGCAATCTCGGCGGTGCGGTCGGCATTGCCGCGCTGCAGACCTTCCTTACCAAGCGCGAGCAGTTCCACTCCAACATCCTCACCAATTCAGTCTCGGTGTTCGAAGAGGCGACCCGCGCGCGCATTGCCAACCTCACCAACTACTTCATGAACCATGAGGTGAGCGATCAGGCGCTTGCCACCCACAAGGCGATCGTCGCCATTGCCTCCGATGTGCGTACGCAAGCCAATATCATGGCTTTCAGCGACACCTTCTATCTGCTCGGCGTCGCGCTGGTCATTGCCCTTGCCGCCAGCCTGCTTCTGAAGAAACCCGGTCACCTTTCCGGCGGCGCAGCACACTAAGTGCCGCGCCTCAAAGAGGAGGAGATAGCCATGACCTTGCTGCACGACATGCCGAAGACCGCAATCATCGATTCCAGAGCGGCCCACAGTGGCTTCAACACTGCGGCTACCCTCAACCTGATCGAATGGCTGACGGGCGACGAATGCCATGCTCTCGATGAGGCCAGCCTCGTTGCCGGGCTTGGCCGTCGCCTGCAGGCCCTTGGCCTTCCCGTCGATCGATTGACACTGCACCTGACGACGCTGCATCCCGAATTCATCGGCCGCACCTTCGCCTGGGCGCCCGGCGAACCGGTCGAGATCCATGATCGCGAACATGGCTCACGCCTCGCGCTTGCCAATACACCGCTCATGAAGGCACAGGAGATGCGCGAGCCGCTCGTCGTCGGTCCGGGCGAAAGTCCGCATGGGCGCTGGCAGCATATCGACATATTTTCCGGCCGGGGACTGGTGCAACTGATCGTGGCGCCGCTTTGCAACGCTGACGGGCCGATCAGCAGCGCCGTCTTCGCCACGCGGCGACCAGGCGGCTTCACATCCGGCGAACATGACCTGATCGAGCGCATTCTGCCGGCGTTGCGCAACACCTGCGAACTCCGCGTCCTCAGACAATGCGAACTCAGCCTTCTCGACACCTATATCGGCCCGATGACGGCGAGCCGTATCCTTGCCGGACACATTCGTCGTGGCGAAATCGAATCGATGGAGGCAGCCCTTTTGCTGTGCGATCTGCGCGGCTTCACCGAGCTTTCCAATCGCCAGCCAGGCAGCACCGTCCTCGAACTGCTGAACGCCTATTTCGACAAAGTGATACCGGCGATTGCCCATGAAGGCGGTGAAGTACTGAAATTCATGGGCGATGCGGTTCTGGCATTCTTTCCAGGCGCCGACACGTCCGGGGCCTGCGATGCGGCGCTCACCGCAGCAAGGACAATCCTCTCCGAGCTAAGCGGTTTTGAATACAGCGGCATACCAGTCAAGGTCGGCATCGCGCTGCACTATGGCGAGGTGAGCTACGGCAATGTCGGCTCCGGCAATCGCCTGGATTTCACGTTGATCGGTCCTGATGTCAATATCGTTAGCCGCATACAGAACGTCTGCAGCGAAAGGGACGAAGCGCTCCTGATGTCCGACGCGTTTCGAGATGAGGCCGGAATCAACGATGCAATCTCCATCGGCCGGCAGAGGCTGAAGGGCTTTGCCGAGGCGATGGAATTGTTCACGATCGCTGATTGAAGCGGCGGACAGGAGATGCAGCGCAGGGCATTATAAGGAGGCCGGCTCCTCTCCCGCCCGAATTTTCGCGCCTGGCATGTGTTGCATGAAATCAACAACCCTTTTTTCCGTTTCCGGATACTTCCGGAGCTGATTTACAAACAATCAGAATGTATATAGCTGTGTTGCCGGGAGCTAATTAGCTTGCGATCTGGTGGGGTGTTATTTCAGCCGCCAGCTAACGAGGTTCCAAAGGGGTGGGGATAATACCCGCAGTCTCTCGCAGATGCCTGGTGGTTGCTTCTTGTTGCAAGCAGTGTCGCCGGGATGGTCCGTTGTGCCCGCGCCTTGGAATATGTACGATCCGTTGCAATCAGGAGTTTAATAATGAACATCAAGAGCCTCCTTCTCGGCTCCGCTGCTGCACTGGCAGCAGTTTCCGGCGCCCATGCGGCTGACGCGATCGTCGCTGCTGAGCCCGAGCCGCTGGAATACGTTCGCATCTGCGATGCATACGGCGCTGGCTACTTCTTCATTCCAGGCACCGAAACCTGCCTCAAGGTCGGCGGCATGGTCCGTACCGAAGGCAAGTGGTACGACGCCTACAATGCCAACAGCCATAACGGCACTCTCTGGCATACCCGCGCTCAGCTGAGCCTCGATACCGCGACCGACACCGAATACGGCCCGCTGAAGACCAACACGGTCATCCGTTGGGACTGGCAGGAAGGCAACTCCACTTCCTCCAAGCTGCTGTTCGCAAACATCAGCCTCGGCGGTTTCCTCGTCGGTAAGGCTGACTCGCAGTTCAACTCCTACATCGGTTATGCCGGCGACGTCATCAACGACGACGTGATCTATGACGGCCCGTACGAACTGAACCAGTTGACCTACAACTACGACGCCGGCAACGGCTTCACGGCTGTGGTCTCGGTTGAAGACTCGAACTCCAGCGGCTCGGGCGCTGGCTACGGCGCAAGCTGGGCATCGGACGACAAGGCCAACCACTACGCTCCTGACG
>UBXG01000009.1 GCA_900469475.1 Hyphomicrobiales bacterium
CGTCAGGAGCGTAGTGGTTGCCCTTGTCGTCAGACCACCAGCTGGAGCCATAGGAAGCGCCAGAACCGCTGGAGTTCGAGTCTTCAACCGAGATCACAGCCGTGAAGCCGTTGCCGGCGTCGTAGTTGTAGGTCAACTGGTTGAGTTCGTACGGACCGTCATAGATCACGTCGTCGTTGATGACGTCGCCGGCATAACCGATGTAGGAGTTGTACTGGGAGTCAGCCTTACCGACGAGGAAACCGCCGAGGCTGATGTTTGCGAACAGCAGCTTCGTGGAGGTGGAGTTGCCGTCATTCCAGTCCCAACGGATGACCGTGTTGGTCTTCAGCGGGCCGTATTCGGTGTCGGTTGCCGTGTCGACGCTCAGCTCCGCACGGGTGTGCCACAGCGTACCGTTATGGCTGTTCGGGTTGTAGGCATCGTACCACTCGCCTTCGGTACGGACGCGGCCGCCGATCTTGAGGCAGGTTTCGGTGCCTGGAATGAAGAAGTAGCCAGCGCCGTATGCGTCGCAGATGCGAACGTATTCCAGCGGCTCGGGCTCAGCAGCGACGATCGCGTCAGCCGCATGGGCGCCAGAAACTGCTGCCAGCGCAGCAGCGGAGCCGAGAAGAAGGCTCTTGATGTTCATTTTAAACTCCTGGTTGCAATATGCATTCCAATTTACCGCGAGTACAAAGCTGGAACACCACCCTGAGGATTACGTCGGTTTAAACGCAACCGGGCAGTCCGGCAGATACGCACCTGATGTCGGCTTGAGTCCCCTCTAACCTCCATAATTCACCCCGCGGCAAAGGTTTTGAAATGCCTCTACCGATCCGGCCGATTGCTCGTCCGTAAGACAGTTATGTCCTATATTTGGTTTACAAACAGCCCGTATGTTTGTCAATTCTGTGAAACCCGCCCCGGCATTAGACTTGATTGCTGTTGCTTAAATGCAACTGGCGGCGGGCTGAGCCTTTTACTGCCGGAATAGTCGGCCGTCGCCAAGGTTCAAGAATTCGCACCAAATCGAGACAGCCTTCCCCAATCAGGCTCGAGATCCGGAATTTTCATCGGTACCATTTATGCGGGAACGGGCTTAGATCAAGAGCAGCGTCATCGAAGATGATGATCGCGCCTATAGGAGGCTCGCCCCTATAGAATCCAAGCCGCCCCCGCGCCACACTGGTCAATCGATTGAGAAAACGCGACCGTCGTTGCGGGGTTGACAGAGAACAAGGGTAAGGCATAGCCTTTCCGTATTCACCAGGGGGGTCCCGGCAAGGGGCTGAGATACTGCTGGACAATGAGGCTTTGCCTCCTGTGGCGCAGTGACCCGTTGAACCTGATCCAGTTCATACTGGCGTAGGGACGGTGCAAGCGCTCGAAGGCTTCGGATTCCCGCGTGGATTCCATGCCGGCGTCTTTTCATCATTCCGGCTGATTGACTGGGTCTCCAACTGCAACGTGGAGCCTCAAACCATGAACATTGCCGCAAAGAACCTCACTCCGACCGTCACCACCGGCCCGCTGCCGGCATCCACGAAAATCTATGTTCCCGGAGAGATCCACCCGGACATCCGCGTGCCGATGCGCGAAATCAGCGTCCATCCGACCTCGGGCGAGCCGCCTGTCATTGTTTATGATTCTTCCGGCCCCTACACGATCGAGGGCGCCGATATTCGCATCGAGGAGGGTCTATCTCAGCTACGCCGCGACTGGGTTCTCGCCCGCGGCGATGTCGAGGCTTATGAAGGCCGGCATGTGCGCCCTGAAGACAATGGTTTCGTCACCGGCGAACGGCTAACACCGGAATTTCCGGCCAAGCGCCAGCCCCTGCGGGCGAAAGACGGCAAGGCGGTCACCCAACTCGCCTATGCGCGCGCCGGCATCATCACGCCGGAAATGGAATTCATCGCCATTCGCGAAAATCTCGGCCGCAAGGCGAAGGCAGAAGCCCTGATTCGCGATGGCGAAAGCTTCGGCGCCCATATTCCGGATCATGTCACCCCGGAATTCGTCCGCCAGGAAGTTGCGAGCGGCCGGGCGATCATTCCGGCCAACATCAATCACTCCGAAAGCGAGCCGATGATCATCGGCCGGAACTTCCTGGTGAAGATCAACGCGAATATCGGCAATTCCGCGGTCACCTCCTCAATGGCGGAGGAAGTCGAGAAGATGGTCTGGGCTGCCCGCTGGGGTGCCGATACCGTCATGGATCTTTCGACCGGCCGCAACATCCACAACATCCGCGAATGGATCATCCGCAATTCGCCGCTGCCGATCGGCACCGTACCGCTCTATCAGGCACTGGAAAAGGTCGGCGGCATTGCCGAGGAACTGACCTGGGAAATCTATCGCGACACGCTGATCGAGCAGGCGGAACAGGGCGTCGACTATTTCACCATCCATGCCGGTGTGCGGCTGCATTACATCCCGCTCACCGTCAATCGCGTCACCGGCATCGTCTCGCGCGGCGGCTCGATCATGGCCAAGTGGTGTCTGCATCACCATCGCGAGAGCTTCCTTTACGAGCATTTCGAGGAAATCTGCGATATCTGCCGTGCCTATGACGTCTCCTTCTCGCTTGGCGACGGCCTGCGCCCCGGCTCGATAGCTGACGCCAACGACGCCGCGCAGTTCGCCGAACTGGAGACACTCGGCGAGTTGACAAAGATCGCCTGGGCCAAGGATTGTCAGGTGATGATCGAAGGCCCCGGCCATGTGCCGATGCACAAGATCAAGGAAAACATGGACAAGCAGCTTTCCGTCTGCGGCGAGGCGCCCTTTTACACGCTCGGGCCGCTGACGACGGATATCGCGCCCGGCTATGACCACATCACATCGGGCATCGGCGCTGCCATGATCGGCTGGTTCGGGACGGCGATGCTCTGCTACGTCACGCCAAAGGAGCACCTTGGTCTGCCCGATCGCAACGACGTCAAGACAGGCGTCATCACCTATAAGATCGCAGCGCATGCGGCGGATCTCGCCAAAGGTCATCCGGCCGCGCAGGTTCGTGACGATGCTCTGTCGCGCGCCCGGTTCGAATTTCGCTGGGAGGATCAGTTCAACCTTTCGCTCGACCCGGACACGGCTCGCAGCTTCCACGACGAAACCCTGCCGAAGGAAGCTCATAAGGTGGCCCATTTCTGCTCGATGTGCGGCCCGAAATTCTGCTCGATGCGGATTTCGCACGACATCCGCGCCGAAGCACAGAAGGAAGGACTGGAAGCCATGGCGGCCAAGTATCGAGAGGGCGGAGACCTCTATATGCCGGTCGACACGGCCTCGCACCCGGCTGAATGACATGCGTATTCTCGTTAAAGGGGCCGGCGTTGCCGGCCTCACGGTCGCCCACGAGCTGGTCCGGCGCGGAGCCGAGGTCACGATCTCAGATCGAAGCCGGAATTTTCATCATGCCGCCTCCTGGCTTGCCGGCGGCATGCTGGCGCCATGGTGCGAGTGCGAAAGTGCCGATGAGGCTGTACTGACGCTCGGCCGTGATTCCGCCGATCGATGGGAAGCGATTCTGCCTGGCAGGATCGTCCGCAATGGAACGCTCGTCGTCGCGCCGAACCGCGATCAAAACGAGCTGAAGCGATTCGCCAGCCGCACGACGGACTATCGCTGGGTGGACGAAGACGACATCGCCACCCTTGAGCCTTCGCTTGCCGGCCGGTTCCGCCAGGGTCTGTTCTTTCCGCAGGAAGCGCATCTCGATCCCCGTGAGGTCCTGCAATCATTGAAGGGCGATCTATCTGCAAAAGGCGTCACCTTTATCGACGGGCTCGTGGATGACGATAGCTTCTCTGAAATCATCGATTGCACGGGGGCTGCCCGCATCGGCCGCATCCGCGATTTGCGCGGCGTGCGTGGCGAAATGCTCTATCTGCAAAGCGATGAGATCGTGCTTTCGCGCCCCGTCCGCCTGCTGCATCCACGTTTTCCCGTCTATATCGTGCCGCGCGGCGAAGGCCTGTTCATGGTCGGTGCGACGATGATCGAGACCGACTTCAAAGGGCCGATCACCGCCCGTTCGCTGATGGAACTCTTGAACACAGCCTATTCGCTGCACCCGGCCTTTGCCGAAGCTGCCGTGGTCGAAACCGGCGCCGGCATCCGCCCTGCCTTTACAGATAACCTTCCGCGCGTGACGCGGCAGGGCAAAGCCATCCTTGTCAACGGCCTCTATCGCCATGGCTTCCTGCTCGCGCCCGCCATGGCCGAGAAAGCCGCCGATCTCGTCTTTTACGGGTACGACGAAAGGAGCCGCCAATGCGCCTGATCATCAATGGCGAAGCGCAGATTGTTGAAGCAACGACGCTTTTGCAACTTCTCACGGCTCTCGAATATGAGGGCGAGTGGCTGGCAACCGCCGTCAACGGCGAACTCGTCCATAGCGAGGAACGCGGCGACCATATCCTAACCGACGATGACAGGATCGAGATCCTGACGCCAATGCAGGGAGGCTGACCATGCTTGAACTCTACGGAACCCAAATTACATCGCGCCTTCTTCTCGGCACGGCGCGCTACCCCTCCCCGGCCGTACTGGCGGAAGCCGTCAAACGTTCGCAAACCGGGATCGCGACTGTATCGCTGCGCCGGGAAACGGCGGGCGGGCGTAATGGGGGCACATTCTTTGAGATGATTCGCGAACTCGGCGTTCGCGTCCTTCCCAATACAGCAGGCTGCCACGGCGTATCCGAAGCGGTTCTAACCGCGAAAATGGCGCGCGAGGTCTTTCGGACCAATTGGATCAAGCTCGAGGTGATCGGCAATCACGATACGCTGCAGCCCGACGTTTTCGCGCTGGTGGAGGCGGCGAGAATCCTCACCGATGACGGCTTCGAGGTCTTTCCCTACACGACAGACGATCTCATCGTCGCCGAGCGGCTGCTGGAAGCCGGATGCAAGGTGCTGATGCCCTGGTGCGCGCCGATCGGAACGGCGGCCGGACCGCTCAATCTATCCGCTCTGCGATCGATGCGGGCACATTTTCCTGAGGTTCCACTGGTAGTGGATGCCGGCATCGGCAGACCTTCGCATGCAGCGACCGTCATGGAGCTCGGCTTCGATGCCGTGCTGCTCAACACAGCGGTTGCCGGGGCTGGCGATCCGGTCGCGATGGCGGAAGCCTTCGCCAAGGCTATCGATGCCGGCCGGCAGGCATACGGCGCCGGCATGCTTGAGCCGCGCGATATGGCGGTGCCATCGACACCAGTGATCGGAAAGCCGGTGTTCGCATGACGCTCGATCCCTTCTACCTCATCGTCGATAGCGCCGCCTGGATCAGGCGATTGGTGCCGCTCGGCGTCAAGCTGGTACAGTTGCGCATCAAGGATCGCTCAACGCCTGAGATCCGCGCGGAAATTCGCGAGGCGAAGGCAATTTGCGCCGCGCATGAGTGCCAATTGATCGTCAACGACTATTGGCAGCTGGCAATCGAGGAGGGTTGCGATTTCATCCATCTCGGCCAGGAGGATCTCGCTTCTGCCGATCTCTCCGCCATACGGGATGCCGGATTGAAGCTGGGGCTTTCGACACATGACGAGGCGGAGCTGGAGACGGCGCTTGCTGCCGAACCCGATTATATAGCGCTGGGGCCGATCTATCCGACCGTCCTCAAGGTTATGCTCTGGGCACCCCAAGGCCTCGATCGGATCGGCGCGTGGAAGGCGCGCATCGGCAATCGGCCTCTCGTTGCGATCGGCGGCCTGACGGTCGAACGTCTTGCGGGCGTATTCGAGCATGGCGCCGATATCGCCGCGGTCGTAACGGATATCACCCGCAATGCCGACCCCGAATCGCGAACGCTCGAATGGGTGGCGGCGAGCCGGCAGACGCCTCCAAATTGACAAGATCGCCCCTCAGGAGCCCATGCAAGGGGCTATTTTCAGCCGCTATTGCCCGATGAACGGGCCATTCATAGAATATTCAGCTGAACATAATCATGCTGAAGGCGTTAATTAGATGACTCGCGTATTCGCTGAGCACAAAGACTGCTTTGGAGGTAGTCATGATAAAGAAGACGGTTCTTACGGTTTTGCTGGCCGCTACGGTCGTAGGCGGCGCATTGGCGCCCGTCAGCAGCGCACAGGCACAGTATTACGACGGCCATCGCGGTGACTGGCGCGGCCATGACGATTGGCGTCGTCATCACCACCATGGCAATGGGGGCGCGATCGCCGGCGGCGTTGCTGCCGGTCTTCTCGGCGGCCTGCTTGTTGGCGGCGCTCTTGCCAACAGGGGCCCGGTTTATGAAGTCGCCCCGCCGCCGCCCAGGTGCTGGTACGAGGATCGCCGCGTCCAGAACGAGTATGACTATGGCTGGCATTACGAGCGCATTCGCGTTTGTAATTAGGCAATAAACGATGCGTCCGCCCGAATGGAGGCATCGTTTGATGGATATTCGGATTTGCCGGCGGCCGGAACCGCCGGCAAATTTATTTTATGCGGTAAATTATAGTCCGTGCGTCCTCGGATAGGCATTGCGCTCCGGGAATGTTCGCCCGGCAAGGGTTTCCGGTTCGGGTCGCCAAATTTCGACGAGCAAGGGATAGCAGGGCACCGTATCGCTCGAATGTTCGCTGCCACAATCGCCGCCGGGGCAGGCCGAAAGCGCGCCGAGCAGATCGATCTCCGCGAAGAACTCGAGGAAGTCGCCCGGCCGCACGGGACTCGCCTTCATAAAATACTGGTGGGTGTCGCGCGTAAATCCGGTACACATGAACACGTTCAGCACGTCGTGAACGTGAAACTCGGCCTCTTGCACAGGGATGTTCATTTCCTTGGCGAGCGCGCGTGACAGGTTTGAATGGCAGCAACGGTGATAGTCGTCGCCGTTCAGCAGCCGGTTCGTATAGGGATCGCAGCGCGTGCCGATGACGTCGTGAACGCCGGCTCCATCCGCGTCCCAGCCATACCAGCCAAGCGTATCATGGGTGATCGTCGCCATCGGCCGCAGATAGGGCAACGTGCTCCACAGCCGATCGCCGACACCGACATGGGTGGCATGCAAAGCCCGCGTCTTGCCGCTGAAGAAGCGCTCAGAAAGATCGGCAGCATTCCACAGATTGAGATCGCCCACCTGCGCGCCCTCGACGCTGACGATCCGGAAGAAATGTCCCTTCGGCACGCGAAAACTGCCGCCTTCGCGCGCAGGCACGATGATTTCGGCAATCTTTGTCATAGTTTGCCTTGCCGCCCGCAGCACTTCCATATCGACCGACGGCAGCGTTCCGTTCGGGTAGACGACAACGGGGGGCTTGCCGCGCCGCTCCTCGGCATCGGCGGGTGCTGGCATATCGGAAATACTGTTCATGGCGGCTTTCATCCCTCACCGATCTGACAAGAAGACATTCGTCTCGGCAGCACTGTAAGCATACCAGCTCCTTGCGCAACGGTGATCGCGCTTGCGCTTTGGCTAAGTCTTACTTAGCCTGTTGGAATGCAACATGTCCCCCTTGCCTCCCTTCGCGCCTTCGAGGCAGCCATTCGCCATGAGAGTTTTGCCAAGGCGGCAGCTGAGCTCAATCTCACGGCCGCGGGCGTTAGCCAGCATGTCCGTACCTTGGAGGAATGGCTCGGCATCAAGCTCTTTACGCGCCATGCCCGTGGTGTCACGGCGACGATGGCCGGCCGTGAATTCGGGGCTGCCGTTGCAAACGGTCTCGGGCATATCGATATCGCCGCCCGGCGGCTGCGGTTTGCCACCAATATTCGGCCGGTCAGCGTGGCCTGCATCGCTTCCGTCGCCACGCGTTGGCTGATACCCCGGCTGACCGCATTCAAGAAAGAATACCCCGAAATCCAGATCAATATCGTCTATGCACTCGATGCGAGGACGCCGGAGGAGGCAAGCGTCGATCTTCTGATCCGCCACGGACCAAGGCCTTCGACGCATGCCATCTCGCTATTGACGGCCGAAACGCGGCCGACCTGTTCGAGAGAATATGAGCGCCGTCACGGACCGATCAGGACGCCAGCCGATCTCCTTGATCTCGACCTCCTGCACGATGAAACGACGGCCGCATGGACACGCTGGTTCGCCCTCGAAGGTATCCACCAGCCTCCAAGAGCCGGCCCGATCTTTGCCGATTTCGGCTTGATGATCGGGTCCGTCATCGGCGGTCAAGGTGTGGGCCTCTGCCCCTCGGCCTTGATCTCGTATGAATTGGCCAACGGCACGTTGATCACCCTGTTCGACACACCGTTGGATATGGACAAATTCTATTGGCTACTGCCGGCGCGCCGGCTTTCCAGCGAAGCGGAGACATTTCGCGACTGGCTGGTTTCCATTAGCAAGTAGAATACAGAGAAGCGATGGCTGCGGTCATTTGCAAACCGATATTCGCGGCCTGGCACGTTTCGTTACACACATGCCCTGATCGCCTTTACCGAATTGCAACCAGAAGGAGTTAAACCCTAACGTTTACCGGCGCGGAGATTTCAACATGCAGGATATCAATCGTTCCCGAGTTCTATTAACGGTGGGTACCGCGTCGTCTTACTGTCTTGTCCCATTATTGGCATACATCACCACCCTCAAGCTCAAATTAGATGGAACCTGGAACGCGATTCTACTCGTAGCATTCTTCACCTGCGTACTAAGCGTCGTTGCGTCACGATTCAAATGGGTGACCCTTCGTGCCACCATCGAATGTCTTGGCTGCGGATTTCTGCTCATTATACCAATCACGATTTCGACCTACATAGCCGCGAAGCTTAACTTCCCGCTTGCAGATGCGCAGCTAGCGCGATGGGACAGCATGCTCGGCGTCGATTGGCCTTTCATAATGAGATGGGTCGATGAGCACAGCCTTGCGGCCGAGGTCTTTAATCGCGCCTATAGAACCTTCAGCTATCAGCTGATTTTATACCCAATTGTGCTGATTGTGTTTAACAAGATCAACCAGGCATACCAGATGGTATCTGTCTATGGTTTGCTCTGCTTCCTGGCTAGCGCCGTTTCTATCTTTTGGCCAGCTCTTGGCACGTATACATTTTATCAGTTCGATGCCAGCACGCTGAAGAACCTGGATGCGACCTATGGATACTTCTTTCTTGAACAATTCCAAGCCGTCCGGGATAACCCAGATTTCGTCTGGAGCCTTGAGCAAAGCGTGGGAATCGTGACCTTTCCCTCAGTTCATGCAGCAGTCGCGACACTATGTGCATGGGCGATATGGCCTGTGCGCCTGTTACGCTATCCCGTCTTGGTTTTGAACATCGCCATGGCTTTATCGGCTGTACCCGCTGCCAATCACTACTTTATCGACGTGATCGCCGGCTGTTTGGTAGCACTTGTCTCCGTCATCCTTGTCAGGTCCGTCACCCAGTCTCGCGAGGGGATCTTCCCTGAATTAATGAGACTTCGGCTTAGCACGAAGAAGGTCAACCTTTCACCTGAGTAATTCAGAAAGCGATCACACCTCGTTGCCGCAATGAAGGAATATAGACCGCATTGAATTGGCCTATACTGATGACATTCAGAAAGAAAGATCCTGAGATTCAAATTAATATCGTCTACGCGCCCAATACGAAAACGCGGCCGCGACATGCCTTCCTCAGAGGCCTTCGGCCGTAACGGTCAGAAAACGGACCGGCTCGAGATCGATGTCGGTATCGATCAGGCCCAGCCGCTTCAGCGTCAGATCGATGGCGCGGCGGGCTTGAACCTCCGGAGCCTGATCGAGAACGATCGTCATCAAACCCTCCTTCAGATAGCCGCGCGTCGCATCGGACAATTCGTGCCCGACCCAGAATACCGGCCGCTGGCGATAGCGGCGCAGAACCGTCGCAATCGCGGCATTGTCGCCGCCGGCGCTATAAAGGCCGATAATATCGGGATACCGGGCGACGGCGTTGGTCAGCAGCTCGATCGTCTTCATTTCATCGTCCTCATCGAACATGACTTCAACGAAGCGATGCGATGGGTTCGCATGATCGAGCAGATAGTTGGAAAAGCCGCGGATACGCGCTTTGTGGTTCTCGTAAGCGCCGCTGTGGCAGAGCGCGACGAAAGTGCCGGAGATATTCGACTGCATGCGCGCCATGTAGAAGGCGGCGGTGCGACCGGCCGCCTCATTATCGATGCCGACGTAAGGCAGCTCCAGTGCTGGCCGCGTCATGATCTGCACGACAGGAATGCCACTGCTGACAGCCTTGCGGATGCTTCCGACCACATCGGGATGATCGGGCGCAACGACGATCAGCGCGGAGCGCCGTGCCTGTGGATTGGTGATATGACGCGAAAAATCGGCAGGATCGTCTTCCCTGGCGAAAGTCCGCTGGATCTGGATATCCTTGTCGAGCAAGGCGGCGATGCGCTCGAAAGCGCGATTGAGCCTTGAATAGAAATAGGTTTCAGGCCGCAGCAGCACGACCTCGATGCGCACCAGACCATGCCTGATCCCCGCAGGCGGCGTGCGGTAGCCGAGCCGCTTGGCCGCGATGAAGATCTTTTCCGCCGTTTCCGGCAAAACATTGCCGCGGCCGTTGAGCGCACGCTCGACGGTGGCTGCTCCCACACCCGCGGCGGCCGCCACATCCTTCAACGTAACCTTGGCCACGCTTTCCTCATTTTCCAACCCGATGATCAGATTTGATCATGAATTCGCGATAGATGAAAGAGGGGGAATTTCAGCCGAAGCGAGCGACGAGGAAATCGATGACGCTGCGCAGCATGGCCGTCGGACGCCGGTCCGGCGCATAGACAAGGTGCATCGGTGTCGGCTGGTACGACCAAAGGGGCAGGACGGGCTCAAGACGGCCGACATCGAGATCGGCCGCCAGGAGCAGTTCCGGCTGCAGCACGATGCCGGCTCCGTGCAGAGCGGCAACGCGCAAAGCCCCGCCCTGATTGGTGGTGAACCTGCCCTTGATGGCGATCTCACGCCTTTCCCCGTCTGGACCGACGAGATGCCAGCGTCCCTGCAGCCGCCAGTAGGAATGGCCGAGGCACATATGATTGGCAAGCTCCTCGGGGCTTTGCGGCCTGCCGCACCGATCCAGATAATCCGGCGACGCCGCAAGAATGCGCCGATAGGGTTTCAACGGACGCGCCACGAGATTGGTGTCCGTCAGATCGCCGATATGAATGCCGAGTTCGTAGCCTTCGCCGATCAGATCATGCGGATTATTGTCGAGCGCCAGATCGACGCTGACCTCGAGATTTTCATGCAGATAGTCGACAAGCGCCGGCACGAGGCTTTGCGTCCCGAAACTGACGGGGGCGACGAGCCGTAGGCGCCCGCGCGGTGCCGATTGTAGTTCGGAGGCCGATTGCTCGGCGAGCTCCACCTCCGCCAGCACCGTCTTGCAACGCTCGTAATAAAGCTTGCCGACCTCGGTCAGCTGATGACGGCGTGTGGTGCGATGAAGCAGGCGCGCACCGAGCCGCTGTTCGATCGTCCTCACATGTTTAGCAACCATGGCCGGCGATACCTGGCTTATGTCGGCAGCGGCGGCAAAACTGCCCTGTTCGACCACTCTGACGAACATCGCCATTCCGGCCAACTTGTCCATGATTGCATACCCGCAGGTTCGGAATGAAGCAAATGGAAGCGTATTTATCGCCGACTGGTTTTGCAAGATAGTCCGTGGGCGCCGAACATCCGGCGATAATTGCTCAAGGAGTTACCATGCCAATCCTGCGCTTGGAAATGCATCCCGGCCGCACGCAAGACCAGAAGCGCGCTTTCGTTCGCGAAGCGACCAAAGCCGCTGTGGAAACACTCGTCTGCCCGCCGGAATCGGTGGAAATCATCATTACCGAGATTTCGAAAGAGTCCTGGGCGAAAGCAGGAAAGCTGAAATCGGATAGCTGAAACGACCCGATTTCGTGATCGCGGCCTGGCGGTTTTTATTCGACCGTCAGGCCTCGTTTGGCGCCAGGCTCTGCCGCCCCCAGGCCTCGGCCCAATCCATCAGACGCGCCATCTCCTGCCTGAGAGCATGCGAACGGATAATATCGGCGGCGTGGCTCAGATTGCTGCGCGGATTGTAGAATGCGTTAATCTCTTCGCCGCTCTCCCGCCTTGCCGCCTCCAGGCGAAGCTTCATTTCCTCGACTTCGGCCTTCACCGCAAAGTACCGCTTCATGACCTCAACAAGGTCGCGGTCGCCTGCACTGATCTCCATGCATACTCCATCCTACTTATTTTAGCGTCTTGCAATGATCCGATTCGAATGGCGAAATCTAGGTCATTGTTTAGCCGGCAAGATGGATCGGGCGGCGAAGCCTTACGCGGCGGATAGAAAGGCGATGAAATGAGAAACGGAATTACGACCAGTTTTCCTTGACCGACTGCATCACCACATTGGTCGAAGTGCTTGCGACGAAAGGCAGGCTGGAAATTTTCTCGCCGAGAACGATGCGGTAGCGGCGAATATCCGAGGTTCGCACCTTGAGGAGATAATCGAAGCGGCCGGCGATCATGTGGCACTCTTCGATTTCCTTGATTTTCTTGATGGCATTGTTGAAGCTGAGCAAGGCCTCCTCACGGGTATCCGTGAGTTTCACTTCGGCAAAAGCGACGTGATCGAGACCAAGCTTGATCGGGTTGAGGATGGCCTTGAAGCCGTCGATATAACCGGAATCGATTAGCTTCTTGAGGCGTGCCTGGCAGGGAGTCTTGGAAAGGCCGACCCGCTCGGAAAGCTCCGTGATCGACATGCGGCCGTCTTCGACGAGGGCGTCGAGGATCTTTTGGTCAAACTGGTCAATTTCACTGGATTTGGTCATTTTCGCAGGCATTCCTATTTGAAATAAGCGCTATTGAAGTTCAATATGACTGGAAAGCCGCAGTTTCAAGGCGGAACGCTTTTTTGGAATGAAGTATGTTCTCGTCGAAGCAACGGGAGGGCTACGGGTGGCGATATCGCTAACCTCAGCTCAAACCATTGGGCCCCTTGCACCTTGAGGTTATCATGATTGTCTCTGCCAAGCTCGCCACTGAAGAACCAACCACAGATGCTGCCCCATTTTCGCATTTCGCGCCGCCCATTCGTGAGCAGAGCCCGCTTCGTCAGGCAATCACTGCCGCCTACCGGCGTCCCGAAACCGAATGTCTGCCTGCCCTGATCGAGGCGGCCACCTTGCCGGAAACGACTCGCGAGGCGACAAGGAAAACGGCCAAGAAACTGATCGAAGCGCTGCGCGCCAAGCACAAGGGCGACGGCGTCGAAGGGTTGGTGCACGAATATTCCCTGTCGAGCCAGGAAGGTGTCGCGCTGATGTGCCTTGCCGAGGCACTGCTGCGCATCCCAGACACCGCGACGCGCGATGCGCTGATCCGTGACAAGATCGCCGGCGGCGACTGGAAATCGCATATCGGCGGTGGCCGCTCGATGTTCGTCAATGCCGCGACCTGGGGCCTCGTCGTGACCGGCAAGCTGACCTCGACGGTCAACGAAGGCGGCCTTTCCGCCGCGCTGACAAAGCTGATCGCCCGTGCCGGCGAGCCCGTCATCCGCCGTGGCGTCGACATGGCCATGCGCATGATGGGCGAGCAATTCGTCACCGGCGAGACCATCGATGAAGCATTGAAGCGAGCACGTGCGCTCGAAGCGAAGGGCTTCCGCTACTCCTACGACATGCTGGGTGAAGCCGCGACGACGCATGCCGATGCAGAACGCTACTATCGCGACTATGAAAACGCCATCCATGCGATCGGCAAGGCCTCGGCTGGCCGCGGCATCTATGAAGGCCCCGGCATCTCCATCAAGCTCTCCGCGCTGCACCCACGCTATTCGCGTTCGCAGGCCGACAGGGTGATGGGCGAACTTCTGCCGAAGGTGAAGGCGTTGGCGCTGCTCTCCAAGCGTTATGATATCGGCCTGAACATCGACGCCGAGGAAGCCGACAGGCTGGAGCTGTCGCTCGACCTTCTGGAAGAACTGTGCCTCGATCCGGATCTGTCCGGCTGGGATGGCATCGGCTTCGTGGTGCAGGCCTACGGCAAGCGCTGCCCCTTCGTCCTCGATTTCATCATCGATCTTGCCCGCCGCTCCGGGCATCGCCTCATGGTCCGTCTCGTCAAGGGCGCTTATTGGGACGCCGAGATCAAGCGCGCGCAGTTGGACGGCCTGGAAGGTTTCCCCGTCTATACCCGCAAGATCTATACAGACGTCTCCTACATCGCCTGCGCCAAGAAGCTGCTGGCCGCGACCGACGTGGTCTTCCCGCAATTTGCCACCCACAACGCCCAAAGCCTGGCCACCATCTACCACATGGCTGGCGACGACTTTGCGGTCGGCAAATATGAATTCCAGTGCCTGCACGGCATGGGCGAGCCGCTCTATGAAGAGGTCGTGGGCGCCGAAAATCTTAATCGCCCCTGCCGCATCTACGCGCCGGTCGGCACCCATGAAACGCTGCTTGCCTATCTTGTCCGCCGCCTGCTGGAAAACGGCGCCAATTCCTCGTTCGTCAACAAGATCGCCGACCCTGCCGTCCCGGTATCGGAGCTGATCGCCGATCCCGTCGAGATCGTGCGCAGCATGACGGTTGTCGGCGCGCAGCACGACAAGATCGCTCTCCCGGCCGATTTGTTCGGCGGCGCGCGACGGAATTCCGCTGGTGTCGATCTCTCAAATGAAACGGCGCTCAACGATCTCTCTGCGCAGCTGCAAGCCTCGGCAGCTAAAGACTGGACCGCCAAGCCACTTCTCGCCGACCGCTCCGAGCGCGGCGTGGCCCGTGCAGTTCTCAATCCTGCCGACCATGCGGACCTCGTTGGCCATGTCGTCGAACTGGAGCCGGAAGATGCGCCCGACGTCATGCGACTTGCCGCCGCGGCAGCCGAGCGTTGGGCCGCGGTGAGCCCCGCAGAGCGGGCCACCATCCTTGAACGCGCCGCCGATCTCATGCAGAGCGAGATGCCCGCTCTCGTCGGCCTGACCATCCGCGAAGCCGGCAAATCGGCCGCAAACGCCGTCGGCGAAATCCGGGAAGCGATCGACTTCCTTCGCTATTACGCCGCGCAGGCACGCCAGGTGCTGAAGCCGGAGAGCGAGCCGCTCGGCCCTGTCGTCTGCATCAGCCCGTGGAACTTCCCGCTGGCGATCTTCACCGGACAGGTTGCGGCCGCGCTTGTCGCCGGCAATCCGGTCGTCGCCAAGCCGGCCGGCAATACGCCGCTGATTGCGGCGCAGGGCGTCCGCATCCTGCACGAGGCCGGCATCCCGCGCGATGTCCTGCAGTTTGTCCCCGGTAGCGGCAGAACGGGCGCAGCCCTCGTCGGTGCTCCCGAAACCGCCGGCGTCATGTTCACAGGCTCGACGGAGGTTGCTCGCCTGATCCAGGCTCAGCTTGCGGAACGACTCTCCAAATTCGGCAGGCCGATTCCCCTCATCGCCGAAACCGGCGGGCAGAACGGCATGATCGTCGACTCCTCTGCCCTTGCCGAGCAGGTCGTGGGCGACGTCATCGCCTCGGCCTTCGACAGTGCCGGCCAGCGTTGCTCGGCCCTGCGCGTCCTTTGCCTGCAGGAGGAAGTGGCCGATCGTACGCTGACCATGCTGCGCGGCGCCCTTCGCGTGCTCTCTGTCGGTCGGACCGATCGGCTCGCTGTCGATATTGGCCCTGTTATCGACGACAACGCCAAGCGCGGCATCGACGAGCATATCGAACGCATGCGCAAGCTCGGCTGCAATGTCGAACAGCTCGACCTTCCCGAAAGCGCTGCCAAGGGCACCTTCGTCGCTCCCACCATCATCGAGCTGAAGAAGCTCAGCGATCTGAAGCGCGAGGTGTTCGGCCCGGTCCTTCACATCATGCGCTATCAGCGCAAGGGGCTCGACAAGCTGATCGCCGATATCAATGCCTCCGGCTACGGCTTGACCTTTGGCCTGCACACCCGGCTTGACGATACGATCGCCCATGTGACCGAGCGCGTGCGCGCCGGCAATCTCTATGTCAACCGCAACATCATCGGCGCCGTCGTCGGCGTCCAGCCCTTCGGCGGCCGCGGGCTTTCCGGTACCGGTCCGAAGGCCGGCGGCCCGATGTATCTGCGCCGTCTGGTCGCCTCCTCGACGGAACCGTTGCGCGATGCCTCCGTGCAGGTCGATCCCGCTGCACAGCAGTTTATCGCCTGGCTCGAAAGCAAGGGTGCCGCGGACACAGCCAAACAGGCCCGTGCCGTCGCCGCCCAATCGTCGCTTGGTTTCAATACCGAGCTTCAAGGCCCGGTCGGCGAGTTGAACCTCTATGCGCTGCATCCGCGCGGCAGGATCCTGCTTGTTCCGCAAACGGCTCTCGGCCTCCATGCCCAGATCGCCGCCGGGCTTGCAACAGGCAATTCGATCGTCATTGATGCCGGATCAGGCCTGCAGGACGAACTTCGCAACTTGCCGGCCCAGGTCGCAAACCGTATCTCCTGGTCGAAGGACTGGTCGGTGGACGGACCCTTTGCCGGCGCACTTATCGAAGGCGATGCCGAACGCGTCCAGCAGACGATCAAGGCGATCTCCGCTATCCCCGGCCCGCTGGTTCTCACCCAGGCGGCATCGAGCGAAGAAATCGCCAGAAACGCCGACGCCTATTGCCTGAACTGGCTGCTCGAAGAGGTAACGACGTCGATCAACACCGCAGCGGCCGGCGGCAATGCCAGCCTGATGACGATCGGATAATATCCGGTCGCAATCTGAAATTTGCGCGGCGGCCGGCCCGGCGAGGTCTCGGCCGCCGCTTTTTTATGGGAAACCCCGGGCCATCCTCGCCCTTCGAGGCTTCGCTCCTCAGGGTGAGTGGGGCGAGCATCTTCACATGGGCCGGTTCCTATCGTAGCAAGCCAGCTCTATGTCCGGTCTTGCGCAGAAGATTAGACCTCATGGTGAGGAGGCCCGAAGGGCGGGTGGCGAAAGACTGCCCCCATTTCTCGCGGCCTCTTCCCCTCCCTGCGTCAAATTTTTGAGAAAAGCTTTTCTCTAGTTGACTCCTGCGCTGAGAAAAGCTTTTCTCATGAAAACTCGACTGGGAGAAGACATCTGGAAAATCAGCGTGCGAAAAGCGGACGCGCGACGATTCACGACGTTGCGGCGGCTGCGGGCGTAAGCATTTCAACGGCATCCAAGGCCTTGAACAATACCGGCCGCATGGGCGACGACACACGCGAAAGGGTCAAGCGTGCCGCCGCCGACATCGGCTTCCGTCCGAATGCCTTGGCCAAGGGATTGCTCAGCAATCGCACGTTCACGATCGGTCTTCTGACCAACGATACATATGGCCGCTTCACGCTGCCAGTCATGGCCGGCATCACGGAAGCGCTCGTCGATCACGGGGTATCGGTCTTCCTCTGCACAATTGAGGACGATCCGGCGCTTGGAAAGGTTCATGTGGACGCGATGCTGGACAAGCATGTGGATGGCATCATCGCCTCTGGAAAGCGGATCGACCGCCGTCTGCCCGTCGATTTGTCCAATCTGCCGATCCCGGTCATCTATGCATTTACCGAGGGGGCTCCGGGAAGCGTCACCTTCTGCGCCGACGACTATCAGGGGGCGGCCCTTGCGGTCGAATGGTTGCAGGGACTCGGCCGACGCCGGATCGCCCATGTGACCGGCCCTGAAAGCTTCGTTTCGGTGCGTGAGCGTGCCAAGGCCTATCGCGACCTCGCCGGAGACGGGCTGCCGGTCATGTACGGTACATGGTCCGAGGCCTGGGGACACGACGCCGTCGCACGGCTCTGGAGCGAAGCCGGAGCGAAGCCGGACGCAATCTTCTGCGGCAACGACCAGATTGCCCGCGCGGTCGTCGATGCGCTGCGCGAGCGCGGCGTACGGGTGCCGGAGGATGTCTCGGTGGTGGGTTTCGATAATTGGGAAATCGTCGCCGCACAGACCCGGCCGCCGCTGACGACGGTCGACATGAATCTCAAGGCGCTTGGCCGCGAGGCCGGGCTGACGGTTCTCGCGCTTGCAGAAGGACGCAGCGTCGAACCCGGCATCAGAACTTTGCCCTGCGAGCTTATCGTGCGGCAATCATGCGGGGGAAGCCCCGGTCGTTGATTAAAGGGAAAGGGGCTGACGGGAGTAGCCCCATGGGAGGAGAACATGATGAAGCGATTTCTGGCCGCAACAGGCCTCATATCCTTAATGCTTGCATCCGGTGCATCTGCCGAAAACATCTCCATGTGGGTTCGAAGCGGCATTGGCGATTCCTTCAAGAAGGTCGTCGAGGCCTATAATGCCGGCCATGAGGACAAGGTCACTCTGACCGAAGTACCCTTTGCCGAACTCGTGCAGAAATATGCGACGGCGATTGCCGGCGGCCAGGCGCCGGACGCTCTGTCGATGGACCTCATCTACACGCCGGCTTTCGCCGCCGCCGGTCAGCTCGAGGACCTGACGGACTGGGCAAAGAGCCTGCCCTATTTCAATTCGCTGTCGCCCTCGCATGTGAAGCTCGGCACCTATGACGGTCACATCTATGGCCTGCCCCTATCCGTCGAAACCTCGGTTTTCGCTTGGAACAAGGATCTCTACAAGAAGGCCGGCCTCGACCCTGAAAAGGCTCCGACCACATGGGAGGAGATCACAAGCAATGCCGAGAAGATTCGCGCGCTCGGTAGTGATACCTACGGCTTCTACTTCTCCGGCGGCGGCTGCGGCGGCTGCATGATCTTCACCTTCACGCCGCTCGTCTGGGGTGCCGGCACCGATATTCTCTCGGAGGACGGCAAGAAGGCAACGCTCGACACGCCGCAAATGCGCAAGGCAGTCGACATCTACCGCAACATGGTCAAGAAGGATCTGGTGCCGGCGGGTGCCGCAAGTGATACCGGCGCCAACTTCCTGAGCATCAGCAACGGCAAGATCGGCCAGCAGAGCATCGGCGCCTTTTCGATCGGCACACTGATCACGCAGTATCCCGATATCCATTTTGGCGTGACGCTGATCCCCGGCGTCGACGGCAAGCCGTCCTCTTTTGCCGGCGGCGACAATTTCGTCATCTCCAAGGGCACGAAGAAGCTCGATGCGGTGAAGAAGTTCCTCGAATACACTTATTCGCTCGACGGACAGAAGATCATGGCGAAGTACGGCAGCCTGCCGACGCGCGGCGATATCGCCGACCAGGTGCTTCAGGGCCTGGATCCGCGCATGCAGGTCGGGCTGAAGGCAATCTCGGTTGCCAAAACGCCTTACACGCTACAGTTCAACGACCTGATCAACAGCGCTAACGGACCGTGGGCGGGCTTCACCAACGCAGCCATCTTCGGAAGCGACGTCGATGGCGCATTCTCCAATGCCCAATCGGAGATGCAGTCGATCATCGACAACGCTCAACAATAGTAAACTCACCCGCGCCGGGGAGCTTTGTGTTCCCCGGTTCCTCCATCGCAATATCGGGAGCATTCCATGGCTGGCCCTGGAGCTATCGCAACCGCACGTCCCCGAAAACGACGGCGTGCCAGTTGGCACGGGTTTCTCTATATCGCGCCGGCCATGGCGCTCGTGATCGTCTTCTTCGTGCTACCCGTGGTCTTTACCTTCTGGATGAGCTTCCACAACTGGCCATTGCTCGGCAATCCCCGCTGGATCGGCTTCGGTAATTATATCCGCATGGTCTCCGATATGCGCTTCATGGCAGCGCTGCGCTTCACCGCCTATTACACGGTGATCGTGACCATTGCGATCTTCGCCATAGCCTTCCCGCTCGCCTTCTTCGTCGAAAAACACCGGCCGTTCGTCGGCTTCTACCGCACGATCATCTTCCTTCCCGTCGTCGTCGGACTTGCAACGGCGTCGCTGCTCTGGGTCTGGCTCGCCAATGTCGACGCCGGCTTCTTCGCACCGGTCGCTCTGGCGCTCGGTCTCGTCGACAAGAGGCCAAACCTGCTTGCCGATTTCGACATGGCATTCGCGACCATCATCGTCATGGTGGTCTGGAAGATCGCCGGCTTTACCATGATCATACTGCTGACAGGCCTGCAGGCAATCCCCTCCGAACTGACCGAGGCCGCGCGAATCGATGGCGCCAAGCGTTGGCAGCGCTTCCGGCATCTGACCCTGCCGCTGATGCGCCGCACGATCGCGCTTGCGCTCATCATCTCCATCACCGGATCGGTGCTCGCCTTCGACCAGTTCTACATCATGACATCAGGCGGCCCGCAGAACCGTATGATTTCGGTGGTCTATTACATATTCAACCAGTCCTTCGTGTCCTTCAATCTCGGCTATGGCGCAGCGCTCTCGATCGCGCTCCTCGTCATCCTGGTGCTGATCAGCATCGTCCAGCTCTGGCTGCTGCGCGTCGGGGAGGACAAGCCATGACCACGGCAAAGGAGCGCCGCGCAAGGCGCAAGCTCTGGGGCGGCATCGGCTATCACGGCATCGGCGTCGTTATCGTCATCTTTTTCTTCGCGCCATTCGCGATCGCGCTGCTATCATCGTTCCGGCATGGAACCGAGGCTAGCCTGCCGCCGCTGCCGCCGTGGCCGACGACCGGCTTCAGCTTCGACGCCTATCGCTCTCTCGATGGCTTTGGCGCCGGCGTCGTCCAGCATACGCTGAACTCACTCTTCGTCTCGGTCGCCACCGTGCTCTTGACCGTCATCGTCAGCCTGCTCGCCGGCTATGGCTTCTCGCGCTATCATTTCCCCTTCAAGGGTGCGCTCTTCATCCTGATCATCGCGACGCTGATGATCCCCTTCCAGTCGATCCTGACGCCGCTCTTCATCATCCTGGCAAGGCTCGGCCTCAACAATTCGCTGATCGGGCTGACGCTCGTCTATGTGACGCTGCAGCTTCCTTTTTCGGTCTTCATGATGCGCAACGCCTTCGACGCCGTGCCGAAGGAAATCGAGGAGGCCGCGCGCATCGATGGCGCGCGCGATCTGAAACTGCTGTTCCGCGTTCTCTTCCCATTGGTGCTGCCGGGGGTTGCGACCGTCGCGATCTTCGCCTTCCTCAATGCGTGGAACGAGTTCCTGGCAGCATTGGTACTCCTGTCGAGCAACGAGAAATTCACCCTGCCGGTGCTGATGATCGCCGTCAGGACCGGTCGCCTCGGCGCCGTCAACTGGGGAGCTGTCCAGGCCGGTATCGCCGTCATGACCATCCCCTGCGTCATCGTCTTCCTGCTTCTGCAACGCTATTACATGCGCGGGCTGATGGCCGGCGCGGTGAAATAACCCTTTAAATAAGGATCAAGCCATGTCTGACAGAGAAAGCCGCCAGTTCCGCCCCCTGCCCGTTCCAAATGTCGAGCTCGGAGGGCTTTTCGGCGCCCGCCAGGATGCCATCTGCAATTCCACCGCCGCGACCCTGCTCGACCGCTGCGTCGAAGCTGGCATGATCCAGGCGATCGACGTCAGCCAGCCAAGCCCCGGCATCGTCATCCCCTTGCAGACATGGTCGGGCTCGACGCAGATGTTCTGGGACAGCGATCTCGGCAAGTCGATCGAGACCATCGCCTATTCCCTCTATCGCCGTCCCAACCCGGAGTTGGAGGCACGAGCAGACGCCATCATCGACATGTACGAAAAGCTGCAGCAGGAGGACGGCTATCTGAATGCCTGGTTCCAGCGTGTCCAGCCCGGCCGTCGCTGGACCAACCTGCGCGATCATCACGAACTTTATTGCGCCGGCCATCTGATCGAGGCGGCCGTCGCCTATTATCAGGCAACGGGAAAGCGCAAACTGCTCGACATCATGAGCCGCTTTGCCGATTACATGATCACCGTCTTCGGCCATGGCGAAGGCCAGCTGCGCGGCTATTGCGGCCATGAAGAGGTGGAGCTTGCACTCGTCAAGCTGGGTCGCGTCACCGGTGAGAAGAAATATCTCGATCTTGCCAAATACTTCATCGACCAGCGCGGCCAGGAACCGCATTTCTTCACCGAGGAAGCACTTCGTGATGGCCGTGATCCCAAAAATTTCGTGCAGAAGACCTATGAATACAGCCAGTCGCATCTGCCGGTGCGCGAACAGACCAAGGTCGTGGGTCACGCCGTGCGCGCCATGTACCTCTATTCCGGCATGGCCGATATCGCCACGGAATATAACGACGATACGCTGACCTCAGCCCTTGAAACGCTCTGGAACGACCTGACGACGAAGCAGATGTATGTGACCGGCGGCATCGGGCCGGCTGCCTCCAACGAGGGCTTTACCGACTATTACGACCTGCCGAACGAGAGCGCCTATGCCGAGACCTGCGCCTCGGTCGGTCTGGTCTTCTGGGCCAACCGCATGCTCGGTCGCGGACCGAACCGCCGCTATGCCGACATCATGGAAGTAGCGCTCTACAACGGTGCAATGGCCGGCCTGTCGCAAGACGGCAAGACCTTCTTCTACGAAAATCCTCTGGAGAGCGCCGGCAAGCATCATCGCTGGACCTGGCACCATTGCCCCTGCTGCCCGCCCAATATCGCACGCCTGCTCGCCTCCGTCGGCTCCTATATGTATGCCGCCGCCGACAACGAGATCGCCGTCCATCTCTACGGCGAAAGCAAAGCCCGCGTCCCTCTAGCCGGCGGCGTAACCGTGCAGCTTTCCCAGAAAACGCGCTACCCTTGGGACGGTGCAATTCGCTTCGAGGTCAATCTGGATCGCGCGGCCAAATTCGCACTATCGCTGCGCATCCCCGAATGGGCCGAGGGCGCGACGCTCGCAGTCAATGGCGCACCGGTCGATCTGGCAACGATCACCGTCGACGGCTATGCCCGTATCGAGCGGGAATGGCAGGCCGGCGACAGCGTCGACCTCACGCTTCCGCTCATCCCGCGCACGCTGTTTGCCAATCCTAAAGTTCGCCAAGACGCCGGGCGTGCGGCCCTGATGCGCGGGCCGCTCGTCTATTGCGTTGAAACTACCGACAATGGTCACGACCTCAACGGCATTTCGCTTTCCAGCGATCCGGCCTCCGCCGAGACGACGGAAATTGCCGCATTGGAGGGCGCAGTGGCGCTCGATGTTTCGGTCATGCGCGATGAGGCGGACTGGGGCTCAGATCTCTATCGGACGACACCGCCGAAAAGCGTTGCCTCCACCGCGCGTTTCGTGCCCTACCATCTCTGGGACAATCGCGATCCGGGCGAGATGCTGGTGTGGATCCGCGCCGATCAGATGCAGCGCGGAGCCTGACATGACGAAGAACGGCATGCGCCTGACCGGCGTCCGCAAGAGTTTTGGCGGACTGGAGGTCATCCACGGCATCGATCTTGACATACCGGAAGGGGCTTTCGTCGTCTTCGTCGGCCCGTCCGGCTGCGGCAAGTCCACGTTGCTGCGGATGATTGCCGGGCTGGAAGAAGTCACCGACGGCGAGATCGCCATCAAGGGCCGAGACGTCACCGATCTCGATCCGTCCGAGCGCGGTATAGCCATGGTCTTCCAGTCCTATGCGCTCTATCCTCACATGAGCGTGCGCGACAATCTCGGCTTTGGCCTGAAAATGGCCCGAACCGATGCCTCCGAAATCGAAAGACGGGTGCGCTCCGCTGCGGCGATCCTCAAGATCGATCATCTGCTCGAGCGCCGGCCGGGCCAGCTTTCCGGCGGCCAGCGCCAGCGCGTCGCCATCGGCCGCGCTATCGTTCGCGAGCCGGATGTCTTTCTCTTCGACGAACCGCTTTCCAATCTCGATGCGGAGCTGCGCGTCTCCATGCGCATCGAAATTGCCCGGCTTCACCGCGAGCTCGGCAATACGATGATCTATGTCACCCATGACCAGACCGAGGCCATGACGCTTGCCGACAGGATTGTCGTGCTGAGGGACGGCCGGATCGAGCAGGTCGGCAGCCCGCGCGAGGTCTATGAAGATCCGGCCAACAGTTTCGTCGCCGGCTTCATCGGCTCGCCGAGGATGAACATGATCGAAGCGACATGGTCAGGCGACGGATCGGCAAAGGTCGGCAATGGCAGCATCAAAGTCGATCTTAGCCAGCACAAACCATCATCCGGCGAAAAGATCCTGCTCGGCATGCGCCCCGAACATTTCGTCGTCGCTTCCGGTACGGCCGATACGTTGCGGGTCACGGTCGATGTCGCCGAATATCTGGGCGGCACCCGCTATCTCTACTGCCAGACAGAGGATGGTCAATCCGTTATTGCCGAGTATCGTGATGGGCCGGAGATCGAGCGCGGCGACACGCTCCATCTTTACTGCCCGTCTGAGCGCCGCCGCTATTTCAACGAAGACGGAAAGAGGCTTCGCTAACTTATTAGCTCCTTTTGAGCAGAGAGCGATGCAAACAAGAGATCGTTGCTATTGAAGACTTGCTAGAATTCCCAAGGAGATATTAGCTTTAGCCCTGTCGTGTGAAAGTCAGGTAGATTCCGGGTGGCCAAACGTCCGCCATTTACGCGGGCGATTGCTGCAATCATGCCATCCGTCGTCGACATTGGTCGTCCTTGCCTCTTCGCCGCACCCATAAGCTCGCCATAGTCCAATGCGGCCTCTTCGGTAAGACCGAAGATCCGATCAGCGAAACGATGCCGCCATTCGGACAATTTCTGCTCAAGCCGCGCAGCGCGCTGATCGGGAACAATCTTTTGAATGCCAAAGGCGATTTCAGCAATAGCCACAGTGGAAAGTGCTATCTCCGCATCATACCGACCAAGCCACGATATCACGGCCTCGTCAGGCAGTTTCCGGAAAGTTTCAGAGATAACATTCGTGTCCAGAAATATCACAGATCAATACCGTGATTGGGTTGACGCCCCTCGCGAATGACAGATTCAAGGTCGATATCCTCATCATCGCTCATCGCCATTCGAGCATAGAAAGACGATGCTGGTTCGCGACCAGCCTCTCGAATCTCATAAGCTTCCAGCGCACGTTCGACGACATCGGCGATTGTGCGGTTTTCGCGGCGAGCGAGCCGATGCGCGAGGTCGCGCGCTCTAGCACTACGAACGGACAATTGTGGTTCTGCCATATCTGTCTCCTGTCCGAGATCAATATAACGATCCGCAGCTGAGCCATCAAGATGGCAGAAGATGGCTGGATGGCTGAACTTATGCCGCCTTGCTGACCCTCACCGGAACGGACTTATACGAAGGAGTGCCGCTTTCCTTGTCCTGGTAGTCGATCGGGATCAGGCAATTTGCCTCCGGGTAATAGGCAGCAACAGAGCCCTCGGAAATATCGTAGGAAATGGCGGTCAGCTTCAAGAGCCGCTTACCACCGGATGGAAGTGCGGTCTCGATCTCGACGAGATCGCCGTGCTCTAGCCCCTTTGCCTTCAAATCCCTATCGTTCATGAACAGCACGTCACGGCGGCCGAAGATGCCGCGATAGCGGTCGTCGAGGCCATAGATCGTCGTATTGTACTGATCATGGCTGCGGATGGTAGCGAGCTTAAGGATGGTCCCGTCGGAAAGCGAGATGTCCTCGTTGAGGCCGGAAAACAGCTTGAACTCCGCCTTGCCGGAAGGCGTCTTCCAGACGCGCTCCGTCGGCCCGAGCGGCAGGCGGAAGCCACCCGGCACGCGGATGCGCTCGTTGTAATCGGCAAAGTCCGGATAGACGATTTCGATCTTGTCGCGGATCAGATCGTAGTCCGTGATGAGCTCCATCCACGCAACCTTGCTGTTCGGCAGGGCCGCCTGCGCTATTCCCGCAACGATGGCAGGCTCGGAACGCAGCTGGTCGGAGGCCGGCTTCAGCCGCCCGCGCGACGCATGCACCATCGACATCGAATCCTCGATCGTGACCGACTGCGCACCGGTTGCCTGAACGTCCTGCTCGGTACGGCCAAGCACGGGGAACAGGAAGGATTCCTTGCCAATAAGCAGATTGGAGCGATTGAGCTTGGTGTTCATATGGACGGCGAGATCGAGCTTACGCATCGCCTGCGCGCAAAGTTCCGGATCGGGAAGCGCAATCGAGAAATTGCCGCCGAGGCAAAGCAGCACCTTGGAGCGCCCCTCCGCCATCGCCTGCATGGCGGCAACGGCATCGTGACCATGATGAGCCGGCGAGGTGAAACCGAAGGCACGTTCGATGCCTTCGATCAGCGCAGGAGTGGGTTTCTCCGTAATTCCGACGGTGCGATTGCCTTGCACGTTGGAATGGCCGCGCAGCGGGCAGATGCCGGCACCCGGCTTGCCGAAATTGCCCCGCAGCAGCAAGAGATTGGCGATCTGCTGCACATTCGCGGTTCCCTTGGCATGCTGGGTGATGCCCATGCCATAGGCGACGATCGTCGCCTTTGACTTGACGTAGGCGTCGGCAACCCGCTCCAGATCAGCGCGGGCAAGACCAGAGACACGCTCGATATCGGCCCATTCCGTCTGATTGATATCGGCAACGAGCGCGTCGAAGCCGGTGGTGTGTTCGGCGATGAAGGCGTGATCGAGGACATCTGGCGACGTTTCGGCCAGTGCGAGAACCGCCTTCATGATGCCCTTGAGCGCGGCGGCATCGCCGCCAATCTTGACCTGATAATAGGACGAGGCGATCCGGGTCGAGCTGAAGGTTCCCATCTCGATCGGATCCTGCGGGTCGGCAAAACGCTCCAGCGCCCGCTCCTTCAGCGGGTTGAAGACGATAATCGGCACGCCGCGACGCGAGCACTCATGCAGCGTGCCCATCATGCGCGGATGATTGGTGCCGGGATTGTGTCCCATCGAGATAATGAGATCGCATTCGTCGAAGTCATCGAGCGAGACGGTGCCCTTGCCGATGCCGATCGATTGCGGCAGACCGACGCTGGTCGCTTCATGGCACATATTCGAGCAATCGGGGAAGTTATTGGTGCCGTATTCGCGGGCGAAGATCTGGAAAAGAAAGGCTGCCTCATTGGAAGCACGGCCCGAGGTGTAGAACTCGACCATATCCGGATCGGGCTGGCTGCGCATGACCTCGCCGATGCGGGCAAAGGCGTCCTCCCAGGCGATCGGCCGGTAGGTATCGGATGCGTGGTCATAGACCATCGGATGCGTCAGCCGGCCGGAATTTTCCAGCTCATAATCGCTCCAGGTCAAAAGCTCGCTGACGGTGTGCTCGGCAAAGAATTCGGGCGTAACACGCTTGTTCGTCGCTTCCCAAGTGACGGCCTTGGCACCGTTTTCGCAGAACTGGAAGGTGGAGGTGTGTTCCTTGTCGGGCCAGGCACAGCCGGGGCAATCAAAGCCCGTTGGCTTGTTGGTGCGCAGGAGAAGACCAGGCGCCTCAGTCACATCCATCTGGTCACGAACCGCCTTGGCGGTTGCCTTCAGGGCTCCCCAACCGCCAGCGGGGCTGTTGTAGGGACGAATACCGGGGACTTCACGCTTCTGCGCCATCATACGCTCCTTTGGCTACCCAAACGGCTTCCTCCCAAAGGTCGGGCTTGCAAGAAATAAGCTTGCGACATCAGGGAGTAAAGCACAATCAAGCGACAGAGAATCAAACAATCACCAAGCATGCCGGAGCTATGCGCTTGCATTAGTTCCTGAAGACCAGGCAGGAGCCGCCCTGCTGCCGGACTTGCGTGCAAACGGCATCCGCTTCTTCCCGCGTTTGCCGCGGAATGCGCGCCGCATAACGGACACGGCGGCCAAAGTCGGCATTGCGCTGCCGCACGATCAACGGCTTCTCCGTATTCAACGGAGCCGGCAGTTTCCGGATATTTGCAATAAACAGACGCCGGGCGGCATCCACCTGAAAATGTTCGGCGAGTTGCGCGCCCCAGGGCGCCCAGGGCCGCTCCTGCTCCAAGGGAATGGGCTTCAGGCGACGGCTTTGCGCAAGTGCGACGCAGGAATCGACGAACGGCTTGCTCTTATCCAGCACGGGAGCAGCGATATCGGGCGGATCGTCGCGCCATTCCTCAACGCTGTGGGCGGTGATCGCGCTCACATAATTGCGCGTCTCATAGGGAAGACCGCCGGAATTGAGGAAATTGGCAAGACCGCCCTCGCCGGCATTATAGGCAGCGGCGGCAAGACCCAGATTGCCGAAACGGTCACGCAATTCATCGAGATAGGTCGCCGCCTTGCCAAGTGCTTCCAGCGCATCGTAGCTGTCGCGCACGCCACGCAGCTTCGCCGTTCCCGGCATGAACTGCGCGATGCCGCGAGCGCCCTTAGGGCTGACTGCATCGGAGCGAAACAGGCTTTCGCGCCAGACCAGCCGCGCCAGATATTCCGGCGGCAGACGATTGCTGTGAGCGAAATACTCGATGGCCGTGCAGAGATCGCGATTGTAGCTGTCCTTGCGCAGGCAAAGCGTCTCGCCCGTCTCCGTCGTCATTGGGCCGGAAACGCAGACGGGAGGCGCAACGCGCCATTCCGGTTGCGCAGCTGCTGGGCTAAAAACAAAAGCATCGATGGCAAATGCGGTCGCGAAAGCGACAATGATACCGACGAAGCCTGCCTTATACTGCCTGCCTGCCATATAAGCGATATCCGTCCGAGACCAAGCGATCGCAAATTCGTGGCCTCTTCATATCATCGATGGACGGAAGCGAAAACCTCTCACGCGATAGCTGGTTCGCGGGCGGCTATTGCGCAAGGCGACCACCGCGCATCGGCGCCGGCACGCCCGTCGTGCCGGGAAAGCTGATCGGCAGGCCCCGCAGCACGCGCACCGCGAGAAACGCAAAGCACTCCGCCTCCACCGCATCGCCGCGCCAGCCGAGATCTTCGGCGAAGATCGGCTCGACCCCGGCCCGGCTCCTGAGCATCGACATGATCGTCGGATTGTGCCGGCCGCCGCCGCTGACGACGACCTTGGTGGGCCTGCGAGGAAGGAGATCCAGCGCCTTGCCCACAGCGCTTGCCGTGAAGGCCGAAAGTGTAGCTGCACCATCCTCCGGGCTGAGGCCATCCGCCATGGAGGCGCCGAAATCGAAACGATCCAGCGACTTCGGATAGGGCGCCGTGAGATAGGGATGCTGCAGCAGCCGCTCGAGCCGTGCCTCATCGACCTTGCCGGCAGCCCCAAGCGCACCGTCGCGGTCCATCTCGCCAAGCCCGTGCGACTTGATGAAGTCGTTGAGCGGCGCATTGGCCGGGCCGGTATCGAAAGCAACGAAATTGCCCTCTCCATCCCACCAGGTGACATTGGCGACACCACCGAGATTGAGAATAGCCGCCTCGCCCGCAGCACCTGCACCGCGCAGCAGCGCGGTATGGTAGGCTGCCGCAAGCGGCGCTCCCTGCCCGCCGGCACGCATGTCGGCCGAGCGGAAATCATAGGCGACCTTCGTGCCGAGAATGGACCGCATCAGCTCGCCATCGCCAAGCTGGCGCGTCTGCCCCAACCGATCCTTCTGTGGCGCGCGATGCAGGACAGTCTGGCCATGGAAACCAACGACACCGATGTCTGCCGTCGTCATGCCATTCCCTTCGACCAATTCCCTGACCGCCTCCGATTGCGCCCGCGTCAAGGCCTCCTCGGCTTGCTTGAAGATCGCCGGCTCCGGCCCTTCGAAATTCCAAACGCGCGCCTGTGCCAGCGTCTCTTCCAGGAGCCTGCGGATCCAATCGGGATAGGGGGCCAGCACGTAAGGGCCGAATTCCGCTACGCGCTCGCCATCGGTCTTCAGCATGGCGACATCGATATTGCCGTCGAGGACGGTCCCGGTCATCAGACCGACTGCCCAGATTGGTTCCATGGTCAGGCTCCTATGCTGCGTTGACGAGATCGCTGACGGACTGGCGAAGCGCCAGTATGCCGCTGTCGAAGTGGCGCGTCGGATGGATGCGGTTGGTAAGGAGGGTCCAGGCTTTGCCTTGGTCAAAATCGACCCAGAGGGCCACGCCTGTAAACCCCGTATGGCCGATCGTGCCGGGCGAGCAAAGAGTGCCGCCATGCCAACCGTCATGGGGCCGTTCCCAGCCATGGGTACGAGTGGCGGAAAGCGGTGTCCGCATCAGCGCGATTGACTGCGCCGACGCGCCGCTACCGTCAAGCAACCCCCTGGCAAAATCGAGAATCGCGTCCGCCGTTCCGAAGAGACCGGCATGACCGGCACCCTGCAATGCCGAACAATTGTCGTCATGGACCTCGCCCGACAGAACACGATGGCGCCAGGTGCAGTCTTCCGTTGCCGCCGATAGTTCTGGCGGCGCGGAAAAAGCAAATCCCGGCCCGGGGTCCATGGAGCGGATCGTCTTCCCGCTCAGCCGCTCCAGCGCGAAGCCGAGCAAAATGAAATTGATGTCGGAATAGACGGGCGGGCCGGCACGCCATTCGCGCTGCAGGATGAAGGCGCGTAGAAGCTCTGGATCGCGGCCATAGGTATAGATCGGCTCGACCGCAGGAAATGGCGTCTGATGACCGAGACATTGGCGGAACGTCACCTTCCGTTCCCAGGCCTCGGCGCTGTACTGGCGCAGATCGGGCAGGAGTTCGATCAAGGGAGCATCGAGGTCGATCGTGCCGGCCTCGGCCAGGGTCAGGATGCGCGGCGTGGTGAAAATGACCTTGGTAAGCGATGCAAGATCGAACCAAGTATCGGCCAGCATCGGCCTGACATCCGGTACCTTCTGTGCCGAACCGACGGCTCGGACCTGCCTGATACCGTCGAGATCGACCATGCCAAGCACGCCGCCGGGGATGCGTGCCGCCGAAACCGATTGCTCGATCGGCACGAAGGCTCGATCAAAACGCTCTTGAAACTGCATGCTCCCCCTGCTTGCCATCTCGCCTCTCCTCGGCCTCGCTCAAGCTTCCGCCAGCGCGATGTGATCCGGCGCAAAGCGGCGCCACTCGGAAACGGCCGGCTCGAAGCCCAAGGGGCGCACCAGGGACGGAACCTGGCGGGTGTCGAGCGTGAAGTTTTCCTTTCGCCGCGCAACCGTCGGAACCGCCGCGATCAACCGCCTGGTGTAGGAATGCTTGGGCTCCGACAAGACTGAGGCGGCATCGCCAATCTCGACGATCTGCCCGGCATAGATCACCGCGATGCGATGGGCGATCCGCTCCACGACAGCCATGTCATGAGAGATGAAGAGATAGGCAAGCCCGTATTCGCGCTGCAGTTCGATCAGTAATTCCAATACCTGTGCCTGAACGGAGACGTCGAGCGCGGACACCGCTTCGTCCAGTACCAGCACGGACGGATTGAGCATCAGGGCGCGCGCGATGCACAGTCTTTGCCGCTGGCCGCCGGAAAATTCGTGCGGATAGCGCTCAAGCGCATTTTCCGGCAGGCCCACCCGCTTCAGCAGCATCAGCATGCGTTCGCGCGTCTTGACTGAGACGCGCGCACTTGATGCTATCACCGGCTCGGCGAGGATGTTGTCGACACGAAGGCGCGGATTAAGCGAGGCATAAGGATTCTGGAAAACCATTTGCACCGCGCTGGTGCGATCCGCCGCCTTGCCGCTATTCGTCGCAAAAGTGCCGCGGGTCGATTTCACCAATCCGAGGATTGCGCGGGCCGTGGTGGATTTACCGGATCCACTCTCGCCGACGATCGCCAGCGTCTCGCCCGGCATCAGGTCGAAACCGACGCCTTCGACGGCATGAACGGCGCCCGTCGGTCGACGCAGGAAACTGCCCTTAACCGGAAAACGGACGGTCAAGCCATCAACCTTTAATGCCGGCTTGGACGACGCCTCATCCCTGTGAAAATCGGTGCGTGCCGCCTGCCCCGATGAAAAATGCGGGACCGAATGCAGCAGATGCCGGGTATAGGGATGCGCGGGATGATCGAGAACCTGATCAAGCTTGCCCTGCTCAACCGCTTCGCCGGCCTGCATCACCATCACCTTGTCAGCAATGCCGGCGACAAGCCCGATATCGTGCGTGATGAAGATCATCGACATGCCGGTCTCACGCTTCAATTCGGCGAGCAGTGCCATGATCTGCGCCTGCACGGTGACATCGAGCGCCGTCGTCGGCTCATCGGCAATCAACAGACGCGGATTGCAGGCAAGCGCGGTTGCAATCATCACGCGCTGCAGCATGCCGCCGGAAAGCTGGTTCGGGCAATAGGTCAGGCGCCGCGCGGCATCGGGAATGCGCACGCGATCCAGCGCATCCTTGGCCGCCGCCTTTGCCTGACTTCCCGTCAGGCCGCGATGCAGCCGGAAGGATTCCTCGATCTGCCTGCCGATGGTCAGGACCGGGTTTAGCGAGGTCATCGGCTCCTGGAAGATCATGCCGATCTCGGCACCACGGATCTTCGTCAGTTCCGCTTCGCTCGCCTTGGTAAGATCGAGGATGCTGTTGTCGGCACGCTTGAGGCGGATCGAGCCGCCGGTGATCCGGCCCCCGCCGAAATCGACGAGGCGATTGATTGACAGCGCTGTTACCGACTTGCCGGAACCACTCTCGCCGACGATTGCAAGGGTTTCGCCGGCTTCGAGATCGAAGCTGACACCACGCACGATGGGATTGGCCTCGGGATTGCGTCCGAAGCCGACGCTGAGATCAGAGACGGAAAGAAGCGGTGTCATACCGTCGCCCTCCGCATCTTCGGATCAAGGATATCGCGCAGGGCATCGCCGAGCAGGTTGAAGCCGAGAATAGAGATCATGATGGTTACGCCTGGGAAGATCAGCAGCCAGGGTGCCGTCTCCATGAGATTGCGGCTGTCGCTCAGCATCAAGCCTAGAGAGGAGGCAGGCGGCTGCGTTCCCAGGCCGAGGAAGCTGAGGCCCGCTTCCGTCAGCAGCGACCAGGCAAGCGCCAGCGTCACCTGCACGGTCAAGGGTGCGACGAGATTGAGCAAGAGATGCCGCGTCAGAATGTAGGAACGGCTGCTGCCGAAGGTGCGGGCGGCATCGACGAAATCTCGTGCCTTCAGCGAAAGGGCCGGGCCTCGCACCACGCGGGTAAAAATCGGCGTATAGACGATCGCAATCGCCGCAACGCTGGTCCAGGTGCCAGGCCCGACAATGGCGATGATCAGGAGTGCCAGCAGGATCGCCGGGAAGGCTAAAAGCACATCCATCGCGCGCATGATGATGCCATCCCAGCGCTTGCCAGACCATGCCGCCGTCAAGCCAAGCAGCGTACCGAGCAAGGTCGCAAAGGCAACGGAGAAGAAGGCGACGGTGAAGGATTCGCCGATGCCATGCATCAGGCGGCTCGCAACATCGCGGCCGAAAAGATCGGTGCCCATCCAATAGGTGAGGCTCGGGGCGTGCAAGCGGTCGATGCGGTTCTGCGTCAGGGGATCATGCGGGGTCACACCCGACGTGCCGAGAATGGCAAGTAGAACATAAATGAGGACGATGATCCCGCCGATCCGGCCGCTCATATGTCCAAAGATGGCTTTGACGATCCGCATCAGCCTTCTCCCAGACGGACGCGTGGATCAAGCGCGACATAGGCGAGATCGACGAGCAGATTGACGATCATGAAGTTGAAGGCAATGAACAGCACGCTGCCCTGCACCAGTGCATAATCGCGCTGCAGGATGGCATCGAGCACCATGCGACCCAGCCCCGGCAGGGCATAGATCTGCTCGACCAGCACGGCGCCGCCCAGCAGATAGCCGAATTCGACGCCGCTCAGCGTCACCACCGGGATCAACGCGTTCGGCAGAGCATGCCGCCAGATGACGCCACGCGCCGGCACGCCGCGGCTGCGGGCGGTGCGGACATAATCATCGCTCAAGACATCGAGCATGGCCGAACGCACGACACGCGTCACCGAGGCGGCGAAGGCGAACCCCAGCGTCAGCGCCGGCAGGATCATTTGGCCGAGATTTTCAAGCGGGTTCTCCCAAAGGGGCGTGAAGGCACCCATGGTCGGCAGCACACCGAAACCGGCAGACAAGGCATAGATCAGCAGAAGGCCGAGAACGAAATTCGGCGTGGACTGCCCGATCATGGCGACGATGCGCACGAAAAGATCGGAGAACTTTTCGTTTCTGGTGGCGGCAAAGACGCCCGCCGGCAGGCCGATCGCAAGCGCGATCACCATTGAAAGCAAGGCAAGCTCGAGCGTCAGCGGAAAACGCTCCAGAATGATATCGAGCACCGGCTTGCCATAGGTAACGGATATGCCGAGATTGCCCTGGAATACGCCGAGCAGCCAATGCCAGTATTGGATAGGCCAGGCCTGGTCGATGCCGAAATAGGCGGCAAGGGCCTGCCGCTGCTCCGGCGTCAGCAGGCCCGCATTGGTTCCGAGCATCGCCGTGATCGCATCGCCAGGCACCAGCCGGATGGCAACGAAGACGAAGATGGACACGCCCAGCATGATCAGCGGGAATGTCATCAGCCGGCGCGTCAGATATGACATTGCAATTCCTCTAAAACAATTTCAGCTAAACCAAGACGTGAACTGATAGCTGAAATTGCGTAAAAACAAAGAGATAGAGCATTTCCATGAAATCGCTCGAAAGGGAAATGCTCTAGGTCCCAATCATCGTTACTTGATCGAGACCTTGCTCAGACCGAACAGCGAGCCGGTCGGCGTCGGTACGAAGCCCTCCACGTTCTTTTGCTCGGCCGTGTAGCCATAAGCCGTATAGAGCCAGATCCAGGGCGACACTTCGGCAAGATGCTTTTCGAACTCGGCGAAAATCTCCTTGCGCTTGGCGGGATCGGTTTCGGCGCGGCCCTTCTGCATCAGGCTGTCGAGCGTGTCGTCGATATAGTTGGCGACCTTCTGCAGGTTGCCCGTCTTGGTCCAATAACGGTTGTACATGGAATAGGGGTCGGCACTGCCGCCGTTCAGCGCAACGGCCATGTCGAAATTGCCCTTCAGCCAGGTGTCGACATAGACGTTGAGTTCCATCACCTTGATATCGAGCTTGATGCCGATTTCGGCAAGCTGCGACTGGATGACCTGCGCCTCGGCCGTGGCGGTCGGCGGCTCACCGGTTGCGGCGATCACCGTCGCCGAGAAACCATTGGCAAAGCCGGCATCGGCCATCAGCTTCTTCGCCTTGGCGACATCGCGCGTATAGCAGAAGAGCTTGCTGGGATCGGTCGCATAGAGCGGCATCGTCAGCGGCCCCGTCACCTTGCCCTCGCCAAGTGCCGCCGTATCCATCACGTCCTTGCGGTCGATGGCGCAGGAAATTGCCTGGCGCACGGCGAGCTGATCCATGGGCTTGCGCGATGGATTGAGCTGCAGGACGTTGTAGGAAAGGATCGGCGTGCGGGTGAGCTGCAGCTTCGGCTCCTTCGGCACCAGCGTTGCGACAAGCGGATCGTTGAGTAGTGCGAAATCGATCTGACCGGTGCGGAGCGACGCAAGGATCGCGGTTTCATCCGGCAGGACGCTGATATTGATGCCATCGACGCCCGTGGCGCCGCCGGCCCAATCCTTGTTGGCGCTCAAGACTTCCTTGGAATTCGGAACCCAGCTGTCGAGCTTGAAAGGACCGGAGCCGATCGCCTTCGTACCGATGGTGCCGGCGGTGATTTCGCTTGCCGGCACAACCGCCGCATTGAGGCTCGTCATGGCAGTCAAAAGGGGAACGTCGGGCTGCGACAGATTGAAGACAACGGTATTGGCATCGGGCGTATCGATGCTCGCGATCGACAGGAAATTAGCGCGGGCAACGGCGCCAGTCGCCTGATCGAGAATACGCTGGAAGGAGGCCTTGACGTCGGCCGAGGTGACAGCTGCGCCGTTCTGGAATTTGGCCTTGGCATTGAGCTTAAAGGTCAGCTGCTTGCCGTCGGGGGAGAACTGCCAGCTCTCGGCAACGCCGGGCACGATCTGCAGATTGCTGTCGAGGCGAACGAGCGGCTCATAGATCAGTTCCAGCAGGCGAATGGACGAGAAGGCCGTCTGCTTATGCGGATCAAGCCCGGTCGCGTCCTGCGACCATGCCATACGTAGCGTCGCTGCCTGCGCCGGAATCGCGACGGTCGCCAGACCAACCCCCACGGCCAGCGCTACTCCCGAAATCAGCGTCTTTGCAAAATTCCCTTTCACTTTCAGTCCTCCAAATTTTTTTAAATGTCCCCGGCCGATTTTAGCCTATTGATTGTCTCAAGCAGTCCTGGCGTTGATGGCCTTACGCAGGAATCCATCAGCGTTTTGCAATGCCGCGCGGGCTTCTTCAATGCCCATTCCGGTAATTTCAATCAGAATGGCAAGCTTGACGTCGTTGCCGGTGAGATCGAGCACGCGGCGCGCTTCCTGCTGGGTGCAGCCGGTCGCCTGCATGACGATGCGCGAGGCGCGCGCCACGAGCTTCTTGTTGCTGGCGCTGACATCGACCATCAGGTTCTGATAGCTCTTGCCAATGCGGATCATGCTTGCCGTCGTCAGCATGTTGAGAATGAGTTTCTGCGCGGTGCCCGACTTTAGCCTTGTCGAGCCAGTCAGGATTTCCGGACCAACGACCGGCGAGATCGCCAGATCCGCAATACCGGCGATGATGGAGTTCGGATTGCAGGAAAGTGCCACGGTGAAGGCGCCGATGCTCTTGGCGTAATTCAGGCCACCGATCACATAGGGCGTGCGACCGCTGACGGCGATGCCGACGACGACATCATCCTTGCTCAGCTCGATCTCCTCCAGCGCCTGGCGCCCCTGCGCCGGATCATCCTCCGCACCCTCGATCGAGCGCCGCAGCGCATCCGGACCGCCGGCAATAAGGCCGACGACCATGTCCGGCGCCACGCTGAAAGTCGGTGGGCATTCAGAAGCGTCGAGAACGCCGAGACGGCCGCTCGTGCCGGCACCCATATAGATCAGCCGTCCGCCCTTCTGGAAGGCGGCGACGATTTGATTGACGGCGGCGGCGATCGCCGGAATGACCTTCTCGACGGCGAGCGGCACCGTCTGATCCTCATAGTTCATTTCACGCAGGATATCGAAGGTCGGCAGCAGATCGATATGCATCGTATTCGGATTGCGCCCTTCGGAAACCAACTGCTCCAGTTCGGATATCAACGTCTGCTCTGTCATGGGCCTGCTCGCGAAATAACGCTTGAGTATCAATAGGTCAGGATGGCGAGCTCGATCCATTAAGATCGCGCTCGCCGCAGCAAAGATTGGCTTTCAGTTAAACGGAAGACCAAAGTCAGCCGGGACTGAAGATGGCCTTTCTGGCTTCGTTCCCCGTCCATTCCCTGTTTACCTTGGTTAACACTATGTCCATTTATTCCTTTCGTCAATCCAGAAAGGAATAAAATATTCCATATCGATCGCGCAAAAGCTCTGCCCTCAGTCGCATCGTTCAATGTTGGCAAACCGCCCTTCTGGCGAGGATGATAGCCCCTGAGACGGCATCGCCGTCGATGGGTTTCAAGCGACGGCGTACATCGGGCGAGAGCCAAGGCTCGAGCGGGCTTGCGAGACCACCAAGCAGGCAGACGCGCGGCGCACCTTTTTCGAACAGGGTGCGAACCAGCGTATCGATATGGGCAGCTGCACTTTGCACGATACGCCGCGCGGCGGCATCGCCCTGATCGGCATGGCGGAGGACCATCGGTGCAAGGGCCGCATAATCCGTGGCCGAAGCCCTGTCCATCCAGGCGACCGCCTCCATCGGATCATTCTGGAAGCGTTGCATGATTTCGGCCAGCAACGCCGTCTTCTGTTCGCGGCCATCATGGGCACGCAGCGCAAGCTGCACCGCCTTCAGCCCGAGATAGGCGCCGCTGCCCTCATCCGAAATCGGAAAACCATAGCCGCCCACCCGCAATTGCCGTCCTTCGACGAGACCGAGCCCGATCGAGCCCGTCCCGGCAATGACGATGGCACCATCGCGACCGGAATGCGCGCCGAGGCAGGCGCCCTCCCCGTCACTAATGAACTCGATGCTCGCAAATGGATGCTCTATCGCCTTCAACGCATCAAGCGCGCCCTTACGGCCGATGCCCGCCAACCCGACGCCGACGTGGATGCGCCCGATATCGTCTGCACTCAACCCGGCTTCTTCTATTGCTGCGTCAAAGGCACGCGAAATCGACGCCCATGCTTCGGCGATCCCGAGCCTAGTCGTTGCCGGGCCGGACAATCCCTGCCCTAAAATCATGCCTTCAGCATCCTCGATGCGCGCCCGGCAGCCAGTACCGCCGCCATCGATGCCGAGGAAATAAGGAGCGTTTTCCGATACGGCGGTCATGACGTCAGCCGTTCAATATCGGCGCCGCAGAGACGCAGCTTGCGGTCCAGCTGCTCATAGCCGCGATCAAGATGATAGACGCGGTTGACGATGGTTTCGCCCTTGGACACGAGGGCGGCGAGAACCAGCGACACGGAGGCGCGCAAATCCGTCGCCATCACCTGCGCGCCCTTGAGCGGCGCTCCGCCACGCACCAAAGCAGTCGTGCCCTGCAGGGTGATATTGGCGCCGAGCCGCGTCAACTCCGGCACATGCATGAAGCGATTTTCGAATACGGTCTCGCGGATCAGCGTTGCGCCTTCAGCGCAGCAGGCGAGCGCCATGAACTGCGCCTGCAGGTCCGTCGGGAAGCCCGGATAGGGTTCGGTTGTGATATCGGCTCCCTTGAGCGGGCCGTCCCGGGAGACCACCAGACCGCGATCACTCGGCCAGACGCTGACGCCCATGGCCTCAAGCGCCTGGACGACTGAGGCCAGATTTTCCAACCGGGCATGAATAAGCTCGAGCTGACCGCCGGTGATCGCCGCTGCCACCGCATAGGTGCCTGCCTCTATGCGGTCAGGGATGCCGTGATGCTTGGCCGGACGCCAGTCGGTGTCACCATCGATGAGGATGCGATGGGTCCCCGCCCCTTCGATCCGCGCACCCATAGCGCTGAGGCAGGCCGCGAGATCCGCCACCTCCGGCTCGCGGGCGGCATTCAATATCTCGGTTTCTCCCTTGGCGGCGCAGGCGGCCATCATGGCCGTTTCCGTCGCACCTACGGATGGCGAACTCAGCACGATCCGCGCGCCCTTCAGCCCATTTGAAGCCGAAGCGACGATCAGGCCACTTTCGATCGCAATATCGGCGCCCAACGTCGCCAGGGCTTTGATGTGCATATCGACGGGCCGCGCGCCGATGGCGCAGCCGCCGGGAAGCGAAACACGCGCGTGACCGAAGCGGGCGAGCAGCGGCGCAAGCACCAGCACGGTCGCCCGCATGCGGCGGACCGTATCGTAAGACGTCTCCTTCGAGACGATGTTATTCGCATCGATCGTGGTGCCATGCGGCCCGCGCTCAACTCTGGCACCGTGAAGGGCAATGACATCGAGCATGTTCTCGACATCGCTGACTGCGGGCAGGTTCGTCAGTTCCAGCGGATGCGGGCTCAAGAGCGCCGCTGCGATTTCCGGCAAGGCGGCATTCTTGGCACCGGCGATGGTCACCGCGCCCTGCAACCGTCTGCCGCCAGAGATGCGAAGTCTGTCCATGATGAGTATCCGTCGAGGAAAAGGCGAGGACACCGCGAGTCCTTCACGCATTTCTTCCAAAGACTAATCGGCCATTCCAGAGTGTCAACCAGATTTGGAATTTTTTATTCCAATTTGGTGTGATAATGTCCGATCGCACGAAGCGAGATTGCCGAGCTAGAACCGGATGCTATTTTCGGTGCGCTCGTGTCGGCGGGTGAAGCGGCCTCGATGGCTCGAAGGGACAAATGTCGATCTTAAAGAAAATCAGCGCGCAGCTCGAAACCATGGCGCCCGCCGATCGCCAGATCGGACAGTTCATCATCGATAATCCCGATCAGATGCTGCGCCTTTCTTCCGCTGCTCTCGCGGTCGAAACCGGCCGCAGCCAGTCGAGCGTCGTGAAATTCAGCCAGAAGCTCGGCTATGCCGGCTATCAGGAATTGAAACTTGCCGTCAGCGAGGCGAAAGCGCAGGAATGGCAGGCGCCGGCCGGTATGATCCACGGCACGATCGAAGTGGGTGACGGCTATCTCACGATCCTGCAGAAGCTGCTCGGCAGCAAGATGCAGGCGATGCAGCAGACGATCTCGGTCAACAACGAAGCCGATATCGAAAAGGCCCTCGAGGCACTTCATGATGCCCGGCGTATCCATCTGGCAGGTGTCGGCGCCTCGTCGCTGGTCGCACGCGACTTTTCCTACAAGCTGATGAAGCTTGGACGCAACGTGCTGCATGACAGCGATAGCCATGTGCAGATGGCGAATGCATCGACCTTAGGGCCGGATGATCTGCTCTTTGCGCTTTCCTATTCCGGCGCCAGCATCGAGACGCTACGGATTGCGGAATTGGCCAGCCAGCGCCAGGCAACCGTCATCGCCGTCACCGGGCTGCAGGACAATCCACTCGCTCGCGTTGCCGATATCTGCCTCCATACCGTCGGCGACGAGGATCGCGTCCGTTCGTCGGCAATCACCGCCCGCGATGCACAGCTGATGCTGACCGACCTGCTGTTCATTCTCCTGGTGCAGCGTCAGCCTGACGCCAACGACTATGTCCATAATAGTGAGACGGCCGTTTCCGTGCTGAAGGCCAAGCGTCTTTCGTAAGATCGGGCTCCGGTAACCAAGCTGTGACGACCGCGGCCCTGTACGGTGGTGATTTCGGGACGTAGCTTGGCGATCCAAGCAAATCATTCCGGAGACATTCCATGGACCTCGGCCTCAGGGATAAAGTCGTTCTGATCACCGGCGGCTCGAAGGGCATCGGCTATGCCTGTGCCGAACTCTTCCTGCAGGAGGGAGCAAGGGTGGCGATCTGCTCCCGGTCGCAGTCCAATATCGATGCGGCCCTTTCGAAGCTTCCTGGCGCGCATGGCTATGCTGCCGACCTGATCTCCGATCAACAGGCCCTCGCAGTCATTGATAAGGTCGAAACGGAGATCGGCCCGATCGACATCCTCGTCAACAGCGCGGGTGCCGCGGCGCGCACGCCGGCCGACGAATTGACCCCCGCCATCTGGCGGGCTGCGATGGACGCGAAATACTTTTCCTACATCAACGTGATCGATCCCGTCATCAAGCGCATGGGCACACGCGGCACGGGTGCCATTATCAATATCATCGGTAGTGGCGGCAAGGTCGCCTCGCCCGTCCATTTGGCGGGCGGCTCGGCCAATGCCGCCCTGATGCTTGCAAGCGTCGGGCTTGCCAACGCCTATGCCGGCAAGGGCGTGCGCGTCGTCGGCCTCAATCCGGGCCTCACCGAGACGGATCGCGTTGCTGAAGGCCTGAAGGCGGCGGCGAAGATCTCAGGCTCGACCGAAGAGGAAGCGCTAGCCGATGCCCTGCAGCGCATTCCGATCGGCCGCATGGCCGATCCTGTCGACATCGCCAATGTCGTCGCTTTCCTGAGTTCGGCCAAAGCAAGCTACGTCACCGGCGTCGTGATCAGCATGGACGGCGCACAGGTGCCGGTGGTCGTTTGACCCGGGATCGGCGGCTCTAAGCCGCCGCCTTCCAGTCCAGCCCGATATCGAGCGTCGGCGCGCTATGCGTCAGCCAGCCCACCGATATGAGGTCGACGCCGGATGCAGCAATCGCGGCAGCTGTTGCCGGCGTGATGCGGCCGGAGGCTTCGGTGATGGCCCGGCCTCCGACGATATCGACCGCCTCGCGCAGCTGATCCGGCATCATGTTGTCGAGCAGCACGGCGTCGACGCCTTCCTGCACCGCTTCGCGAAGCTGCACCAGCGTATCCACCTCGACTTCGATCTTGACCATATGACCCACGCCCGCCTTGGCTCGGCGGATGGCCTCGGCGATGCCCCCGGCAATTGCGACGTGATTGTCCTTGATCAACACCGCGTCATAAAGCGCGAAGCGATGGTTCATACCGCCGCCGGCGCGCACCGCATATTTTTCCAGAGCCCTGAGGCCCGGCGTCGTCTTGCGAGTGCAGACGATCGAGGCCTTCGTGCCGGCGATCGCCTCGACGATGCTGCCGGTCACGGAGGCAATACCGGAGAGATGGCCGAGAAAATTGAGTGCGGTGCGCTCCGCTGTCAGCAGGCCGCGAGACAGTCCCTCGATTGTCGCGATGATATCGCCTTTTTCTACCTTCGCACCATCGGGCACGTGACGGGTCATGACGATGGCAGGGTCCACGAGCTGGAAAGCCAACTCGGAGGCATAGAGACCCGCGACCACACCCGGCTGGCGGGTTACCATAGCAACGCGGGATCGATGGTCCGCCGGGATGACGGCGGTGGATGTGACATCGCCGGCAAGGCCGAGATCCTCGACCAGCGCATTGCGCACCAGCGGCTCGACGATCAGGCGCGGGAGGGGAGCAAGTGTCATATCAGGCACTCCTTGCCATGGAATAGGGGGTAACAGACCGGGCGATATCCAGGGCATCGGTGAGATGCATCATGCGGCGCTGCGCATGCTGCAGCTTGAGCGGAAAATCAGTGCGGGCATGGGCGCCGCGCGATTCCATCCGGAGACTTGCGAAGACGGCGATCAGCAAGGCCACCAGCGCAGGGTCGGTTGCCGTGCTTTCGTTCTCACAAAACGGCAGGAGAGCCGCAATGGCGCCATGGATGGCGCCGCCATTGCGCAGCACGCCGAGATGTCGCGAGACGATCGGCCGAACGAGCGCCGGATCTGGCGCAAAAGTCTCGGGGAAATGTTTCGGCAAGCTTGCGGGCCTTGCATCGGCACTTGCGATATCGTGCGCCGCCCGCATGCCCATGACAGCCGCCTCCAGCAACGAATTGCTGGCAAGACGGTTGGCGCCATGCAGGCCGGTGGAAGCCGCCTCGCCCACGACCCATAGGCCAGGAACCGAACTGCGGCCGTTCTCGCCGGTGACAACGCCACCCATGTGATAGTGAACGGCAGGACGTACTGGAATGAGGTCACTCGCCGGATCGACGCCTGCCTCGTTGCAAAGGGCCTCGATCACCGGAAAGCGGCTGGCGAAACGGTTGCCGAGCGCGCCTCGCGCATCGAGAAAAACCCGTCCGCCACGGGCGATCTGCGCGCTAATGGCGCGCGCGACAACATCGCGCGGCGCAAGCTCGGCACCTTCGACGCCAGCCATGAAGCGCTCACCGCTTTCATTGACGAGAAGCGCGCCTTCGCCGCGAACCGCTTCGCTGACAAGCGCCAGCGGACGCCTGCGGCTGTCGAGCGCCGTCGGATGAAATTGCACGAACTCCATATCGGCAAGCCGCGCCCCAGCTCGTGCCGCAAGTGCAATCCCCTGCCCGAAATTGCCGACCGGATTGGTCGTGGCATCGAAGAGACCGCCGATGCCGCCCGTGGCAAGGACGATACGGGAGGACGGCAAGACGACGCTGCCCTTGTCGGTCAGACATAGAAGGCCGGCGATGCGATCCCCATCCAGCAGCAGCCGCTGCGCGTGATAGCCCTCAAGCACCGTGATCGACGGCGTACGGGCAACCGCCTCAGCAAGCGCGCGGACGATGGCAGCCCCCGACCCGTCGCCCTTGGAATGCACGATACGCCGAAGTGAATGTGCGGCTTCAAGGCCAAGGGACAATTCGCCTGCCATATCGCGGTCGAATTCAACACCCGCCCGTTCTAAGGCGGCGATCGCGGCAGGTGCTTCGGCGACAATCTTTGCCGCCACCTTCGCATCGCAGAGCCCGTCACCGGCGGCAAGCGTATCCGCGAGATGCAGGGCCGCACTATCGCCCTTGCCGATGCTGGCGGCGATACCGCCCTGCGCCCAGGCGCTCGACGTTTCCGCGCCGATCAGGGCACGGGTGACGATCACGGTCGGCTCAGGCGCCAGTGCCAGCGCCGTCATCAATCCGGCAAGGCCGCTGCCAACGATGACGATGCGGCCGCTCAAGTCTTCGAGGATCTCGCTCATATCGCTAGCATCCTTTCAACCGCCCGACGGGCATCGGCCGCAATCGTCGGATCGACCGTGACCTCGTGTTGTCCCTCCTCCAAAGCTTTGCGAATATTGCCGAGCGTGATGCGTTTCATGTGCGGGCAAAGATTGCAGGGCCGGATGAATTCGACATCCGGATGATGCACGGCGACATTGTCGCTCATCGAACATTCGGTCAGGAGAACGACGCGCGACGGGCGCTTCTTGCCGACATAATCGGACATGACGGCAGTCGAGCCGGCAAAGTCCGCTGCCTCGACAACATCGGGCGGGCATTCCGGATGCGCAAGCACGGTCACGCCGGGATAGTTCTCGCGTAGCTGGCGAATATCGTCCGCGGTGAAGAGTTCATGAACCTCGCAATGCCCATGCCAGGCGATGAGTTCGACATTGGTTTCGCGTGCGACGTTGCGGGCCAGATATTCGTCCGGCAGCATCAGCACCTTCGGCACACCGAGCGATTCCACCACCTGCCGGGCGTTGCCCGAAGTGCAGCAGATATCAGATGCCGCCTTCACGGCCGCCGACGTATTGACGTAGGTGACGACAGGAACGCCGGGATGGGCCTGACGGAGCAAGGCGATATCCTTGGGCGTAATGGATTCCGCGAGGGAGCATCCGGCTTCCATGTCGGGGATCAATACCGTCTTTTCCGGGTTCAGCAACTTGGCGGTCTCCGCCATGAAATGCACGCCGGCAAGGACGATGATATCGGCATCGACGTCCACGGCCTTGCGCGCGAGCGCAAGACTGTCGCCGACGATATCGGCAACGCCGTGGAATATCTCCGGCGTCTGATAGTTGTGGGCGAGAATGACAGCATTGTGCCGTCGCTTCAATTCGAGGATCGCCTCGACATCATCCTGGAACGTCAGCCATTCGGCCTTGGGAATGACGCGGCTAACGCGATCATAGATGGAGGATGCGGATATGGGAAGATTCATGACCGGCTCCTTATTATACTCATTTTGAGTATATCGTAAGCAAATAGATATTCTCAATATGAGTATATGTCAATTGCGGGAGAGCGGTAATTTCGTTCCGGCGAATTCACGTTCTTCGAGGACTGCGCGGCGGAAGCGGAAGAGCTTGGCTGGACGGCCGCCGGTCTCGCTTTCGGTGCCGCCCGTTTCCTCCACAAGTTCCTGCTGCTCGATCAGCCGGCGGAAATTTTGCTTGTGGAGCGTCAGTCCGGCCAGGGCTTCAACGGTTTTCTGTAATTGCAGCAGCGTAAAATTCTCGGGCATGAGTTCGAAGACGACAGGACGGTACTTGATCTTGGCCCTGAGGCGCGCCATCCCGGTCGCAAGGATGCGGCGATGATCGGCAAACATCGCCCTGCCGAAATTGTGCTTGAGATCGCAACCCGCCTCGGCGACGAGACGCGCCTCGTAGAGCAGTTCATAACGCTGCAGGACGAGATCCTCGTTCCATGCCGCACCATTCAGCCCGAAGTCGAAATCGGCGCGGCGGCGGCGCTGCCCGCTGCGCATCGCATCCTCCTCGATCCAGGGCGCAAGCCGGGCGGCGATATCGTCGAGCATCCGCGGCCGTCCGCTTCGATGATCCTCCCAGGGGAAATATTCGTACCAGCCATGCCAGCCCGGCATCCCGCCGCCGGGGGCAGCCTGTTCGCGCACGAGCCCGAGATAGCTGATCGAAATCGTGCGACCGCCGAGAATGTCATTGTTTCGATCGCGATCGGCAAACGTATAAAGCTGCTCCAGATAGCCGACGGGATGGGCGGTCTGATCCTGAACCCATTCGCGCAATCCGCTCTGCAAGGTGCGATGTCCGAGCTCAAACGGACCGGACGGCAAGGCATCGCCCGACCGCACCGTCATCACCCTGGGATCACTGCCCGTAACGGCCGTCAGAACCGCGATCAGCTCCGCATGCGCAAGCCCGATGGTCAAGCGAACTCCATGATTTGTTTCCCTGTAACTTTGTCGCATGAAGCAACGCGCAAGCCAATGCGGGTGCTGGCACGCTCCACATCTCACATAGGTGCGAAAGCCAATAGGCTAGCGGCTCACATAGTCGGGATATTGTTCGCAGATGAGATCGATGATCGACAGGGTGCCGGAGAGATGCTTGCGCAGGGCGACGACGGCGGTCTCCGCATCGCCGGAACGGACAGCGTCTACAACCGACTGATGATCGACGATGATCTGCTCCAGCTTGCCAGGCATCGGCAGGTTCAGCATGCGCAGTCGGTCGATGTGCACCCCCTGGCGCCGGACGGTCGACCAGAGGCCGAGGATATCTGCTCTCTCATAAAGCACCCGATGAAAATCCTTATCGAGAGAATCGAAAAGATCGTAGGTCTCAGGCGACATGACATGCTTCTGACGCACCAGAACGGCCTCCAGAGACGCTGCCGTTTCATCGGGTGAATCCAGCGTCAGCCGTCGGACGGCTTCAAGCTCGATCGACAGTCGGAGGAAATGCGCCTCGATAGCGTTGCGGATATCGATCCTCGAAACGACGGTCGCATATTGCGGATAGACCTCGACCAACCCCTCCTCCTCAAGCCGGATCAGGGCATCGCGCACGGGGGTCTGGCTGACATTGAATTCGCTTTGCAGCGAGATGCGCGACAGGACCGTCGTTGGCGGCAGGCTCATCGAAAGAATGCGCGATCGCAGGATCTCCAGGATCTGAGGCCCCACCTGACGGGAGCGATCAAGTGCGAATTCCTTCGGATTGAGCTTCACTGGCGGCCTTTCTGATCAAGAGCATCTGCTCATTAAACACAGTTCGGGGCTTGATGCACTGATACATTAGTGCTTTAGTGAACCGACGCCAACCTCTTTCTCAAAGGGTTGGATCAATTGGGAGGAGCAAATGAGAGGATTTCTTCGCTGTTTGACCGCGATCGGCGTGGTAATTGCCGGCACCTTTTCAGCCGGTGCGGCCGAAAAGACCGATATTTCGATCACGCGTCAGCCGGGCATTCTTTATCTCGCCAGCCATGTAATGGAGACGCAGAAGCTGATTGAGAAGCATGCCGCCGCCGATGGCCTTCAGGGCGTCAAGGTTGAATGGCGCACCTTCAGTGGCGGTGGCGCGCAGACTGACGCGCTGCTCTCCGGCAACGTCGATATCGTCAATACCGGCACCGGCAATCTGCTGCTGCTTTGGGACCGCACCCGAGGCAAGGTGAAGGGTATCGTCACCAATTCGGCCCAACCCGTCATCATGGTTTCGCGCGATCCGCGCGTCCAGTCGCTGAAGGATATTCAGCCCGGCGACAAGATCGCCGTGCCGACAGTCGGCGTCTCGACGCAGGCAATCCTGCTGCAGATGGCCGCCGCGCAAATGTATGGCGACGATCAGGTGCACAAGTTCGACACCAACACGGTGCAGCTTGGCCATCCTGATGCGATGGCGGCGCTCGCCAACCAGACCCATGAGGTCAAGAACCACTTTTCCGCCCCGCCCTTCCAATATCTCGAGCTGAAGCAGCCGGGCGTTCACAAGGTCATCGATTCCCGCGATATCATCGGCGGCGAACTGACCCAGGGCACCTTCTTCACTACGACGCAGTTCGCAACCGCCAATCCAACCATCATCAAGGCCGTGCGCGAGGCGACGGCTGAGGCCATCGATTTCATCAAGCAGGATCCGAAATCGGCCGTGGAAGCCTACAAGACCGTCAGCGGCGACAAAACCAGCGTCGAAGATCTCGTGGCGATCCTGAACGAGCCGCACATGATGGAGTTCCGCATGGATCCCCAGGGAACCATGAAGTTTGCGATCCACCTCTACAAGATCGGCACTCTGAAGACGATGCCCAAGGCCTGGACCGACTATTACCTGCCGGAAGCAGCCGATCTCAATGGCAACTGACGCCTGTTGGCGGCGCGAATGCCGCCTTCAAGCCACCCTCGGAGAAGGCTCATGCTTCAGGCAAAAACGCACACCGACATACCGGTAACGGAAACAATGACCGTAAAACCGCTTCTGAATGTCGACAGGGTAACGCTTCGCTACAAGACGCCGAACCTGCTGATCACCGCGACGGAAAACGTCAGCTTCTCGGTTGCCCAGTCTGACCGCTTCGTCCTCCTTGGTCCCTCGGGCTGCGGAAAATCGACGCTGCTGAAGGCCATCGGCGGCTACATGACACCGACCACGGGCCGGATTGAGATCAAGGGGCAACCGGTCAAGAAGCCGGGCGCCGACCGCATGATGGTCTTTCAGGAATTCGACCAGCTGCTGCCCTGGAAGACGGTGCTGGAGAACGTCATGTTTCCGCTGACGACGGCTCGTCGCCTGCCGCGCGGCGAAGCCGAGGCCATCGCCCGCGACTATATCGACAAGGTCAAGCTCACACGCGCGGTCGACACCTATCCGCACATGCTGTCAGGCGGCATGAAACAGCGTGTCGCAATTGCCCGCGGCATGGCGATGCAGCCCGATATCCTCTTGATGGACGAGCCTTTCGCCGCACTTGATGCCCTCACCCGCCGACAGATGCAGGACGAACTCCTACAGCTCTGGGAAGATACGCGCTTCACCGTTATCTTCGTCACCCACTCGATCGCCGAGGCGATCAAGATCTCCAACCGCATCCTGCTGTTGTCGCCGCATCCCGGCCGCGTTAAGGCCGAGGTGCGCGATGTGGAAGCCGTCCGTGACGATCCCGCTGCTGCCGCCAAGCTGGAACATGAGATCCACCACATGCTGTTTGCCGAGCAGGGACACAGGGAGTAAACCATGAGCGCGCCACAGATCATCCTTGCTCCTCAGACAACGGAAGCCGCCGGCCATATAGCCGCCGTCGAACAGAAGCTCGGCACAATGGAACTCCTCTGGCAGTCCGGCCTGTTCCGCAAATCATTGCTGATCATCATCCTCGCCGTCATATGGGAGGCCTATGCCCGGCATCTCGACAATCCGCTGCTTTTCCCGACGCTGAGCGACACACTGACCGCGCTTTATGACCGGTTCGCCGATGGCGTCCTGCCGGCCCGCATCTGGACTACGCTGAAGATACTGGTGACCGGTTACATCTCGGGAACGGTGCTTGCCGCCGTCCTGACGGTCGTTGCGATCAACACCCGCATCGGCACCGATTTCCTCGAGACCATGACGGCGATGTTCAATCCGCTGCCGGCCATCTCGCTCTTGCCGCTCGCCCTCATCTGGTTCGGGCTAGGACCGGCAAGTCTCGTCTTCGTGCTTATCCATTCCGTGCTCTGGGCGGTTGCGCTCAATACGCATGCCGGCTTTCTCGGCGTCTCGCGCACCTTGCGCATGGTGGGCGCCAATTACGGGCTCACGGGGCTTTCCTATGTCTTCCGCATCCTGATCCCCGCCGCGTTCCCGTCGATCCTCACGGGGTTGAAGATCGGCTGGGCCTTTTCCTGGCGCACCTTGATCGCCGCCGAACTCGTCTTCGGCGTCTCCTCCGGCCAGGGCGGGCTTGGCTGGTTCATCTTCGAAAACCGCAATCTTCTCGACATCCCCTCGGTCTTTGCCGGCCTGCTGACGGTGATCGTCATCGGACTTATTGTCGAAAACCTGGTTTTCCAGACGATCGAACGCCGCACCCTGCTAAAATGGGGCATGAAGGAATGATGCGGCTCATGCTTTTATCTCTTCAACCAACATTCGAATACAAGGCGCAACTACGATGAACAGCACGAAGAAGCCCCAGGATTTACGCAGCGCCAGATGGTTTGCGCCTGATGACCTCAGAAGCTCGGGACATCGCTCGCGTACCATGCAGATGGGCTATGCGCCCGAGGAATGGACGGATAAGCCCGTCATCGCCATCCTCAACACCTGGTCCGACGCCAATCCCTGCCATGCGCATTTCAAGCATCGCGTCGAGGACGTGAAGCGCGGCATCTTGCAGGCCGGCGGCTTTCCGCTGGAGCTGCCGGCGCTGTCGCTGTCGGAAAGCTACGTCAAGCCAACGACTATGCTCTATCGCAACATGCTCGCGATGGAGGCCGAAGAGCTTTTGCGTTCGCATCCGGTCGATGGCGCCGTGTTGATGGGCGGCTGCGACAAGACCACACCTGGCCTCGTCATGGGCGCGCTCTCCATGGGCCTGCCGATGATCTACCTGCCGGCCGGCCCGATGCTGCGCGGCAATTACCGCGGCGAATATCTGGGCTCTGGTTCCGATGCCTGGAAGTTCTGGGACGAGCGCCGCGCCGGCACCATTTCGGAGAAGGAATGGGTCGATGTCGAAGCCGGCATCGCCCGCTCCTATGGTCACTGCATGACGATGGGCACGGCAAGCACGATGACGGCAATCGCCGAGGCACTGGGGCTAACGCTGCCGGGTGCAAGCTCGATACCCGCCCCAGATGCCAATCATATCCGCATGTCATCAGCTGTCGGTCGGCGGATCGTCGAGATGGTGTGGGAAGATCTCGTTCCCTCGAAAATCGTCACGCAGGCCGCGGTCAACAATGCCGTCGCTGTTGCGATGGCGACGGGCTGTTCCACCAATGCCGTCGTGCATCTGATCGCGATGGCGCGGCGCGCCGGCATCAGTCTCTCGCTCGAAGATCTCGACAAGGCCGGACGCACGACGCCGGTGCTCGCCAATATCAGGCCCACCGGCAAAACCTATCTGATGGAAGATTTCTACTATGCCGGCGGCCTGCGCGCCCTGATGGCGAAGCTCTCCTCGAAGCTCGACCTCTCGGCGCTCACCGTCTCCGGCGTTACCCTCGGCGAAACGCTCGAAGGCGCAAAATGCTACAATGACGACGTCATCCGCTCGCTCGACAATCCGGTCTATCACGAAGGCTCGCTTGCGGTGCTGAAAGGCAACCTAGCGCCAACCGGCGCCGTCATCAAGCCGGCCGCCTGCGATCCGCGCTTTCACAAGCACCAGGGTCCGGCGCTCGTCTTCGACAGCTATCCGGAGATGAAGGCGGCGGTTGACGATGAAAATCTCGATATCACGCCTGATCACGTCATGGTGCTGCGCGGTGCTGGTCCGCAGGGCGGCCCCGGCATGCCGGAATGGGGTATGCTGCCGATTCCTAAGGCGCTCCTGAAGAAGGGCCGCAGGGACATGCTGCGCCTCTCCGACGCCCGCATGAGCGGCACGAGCTACGGCGCCTGCATTCTGCACGTCTCACCCGAGTCCCATGTCGGGGGGCCGCTGGCGCTGCTGCGCAATGGCGATATCGTCAGCCTCGATCTCGAGGCGCGGCGCATCGACATGCTTGTCGACGAGGACGAGCTGCAGCGCCGCCGTGAGGCCTGGGTCAAGCCGGCGGAAAAATTCGGCCGCGGCTATGGCTGGATGTTCTCGCGCCATGTGGCCCAGGCCGATACCGGCTGCGACTTCGATTTCCTGGAAAACAGCTTCGGCCCGACGCCGGGCGAACCAGACATCTATTGATCATAAAGGATATATCGCATGAGCAATTATGTGCTGAGCAAAGAGACGCGCGACAAGCTGATGGGCGTCGCAACACCGACGATCGCCACCGCGCTTTTCCGGCGCGGCCTGCGCAACCAGTTCATTCAGGATGTGCGGCCGCTCTCGCCGAAGAAGGCGAACATGGTCGGCCAGGCCTTTACCCTTCGCTACATCCCGGCACGCGAAGACCTGAACACGCTCGAAGTCTTCCGCAACCCGGAACATCCGCAGCGGGCCGCCGTCGAGCAATGCCCTCCCGGCTTCGTGCTGGTCATGGATAGCCGCAAGGATGCACGTGCCGCCTCGGCGGGCTCTATCCTGATCTCGCGCCTGCAGGTGCGTGGCGTCGCAGGCGTCGTCACCGATGGCGGCTTCCGCGACAGCCCGGAGATCGCCGCCCTCGATATTCCCTCCTATCATCACCGCCCCTCCGCGCCGACAAACCTGACGCTGCATCAGGCCATCGAAATCAACGGCCCGATCGGCTGCGGCGACGTCGCGGTTTTCCCCGGCGACGTTCTCGTCGGTGACAATGAGGGCGTCATCGTCATCCCAGCGCATCTGGCCGATGAAATCGCCAACGAGACTGTCGAGATGACGGCCTACGAGGATTTCGTCACCGAAGAAGTGATGAACGGCGCCACTATCATCGGCCTTTATCCGGCGACCAGCGAGGCGCCGAAACTCAAATTCGCCGAATGGCGGAAACAGAAGGGCCGCTGATCCATTTTCGAGCGGGCGCAGCCGGAAGCATTCGGCCGGCTGCGGTTCACTTAATTACTCTTCCTTGACCAGCTTCAAAACGAGTTGCTGGAGATTGCCGCCATCGCTGAATTCGACTTTATCGAACTCGCTGTTTTTCTGCCGCTCCTTATTGGAAAACTCGCCAAGCCGCTTCGTCAGTTCCACGCGGATCTTGCTGCATTTCGGATCGTCAGGCACGGAGAAGCCGACGCTCATCGCTTCGATCTCCTTGACCATGTCCTTGATGAAGCCACCATGCACCCGCTCATGCGCCTCGACGCCGGCGATGAATTTCTGCCAGCTTTTGCGGGTCGATGCCGGCAGTTGCGCCGAAGGCTTCGGCAATGTGTAAGTGATAATCAGCTTCGGTATGTTGACGGTGATCGTGCAGGCGCCGTCCGGCTGCGGCTCATATTTCCGGGTCCAGGTCAGCTTGAAGTCGGTATGCGCGATCGCTCTAACCTTGGGTCCGAGCAACGGGCCGCGCTCACCGATGGAATCGTAGAGCTCGCGCCCCGATGTTCCCGTAATCGCATAGGTCTTGGTCATCTCGACCGCTTGCCAATCGGCATGGGCCGCTATCGGCAACAAAGCGATGGAGATAGCCACAGCGAGCAATCGAAAATTTACGGTCACCAACGTCCTCACATCCACGGCCTCAAGCGCCGCGAAGCTATCCGTTGGTCCCGTCTATTTCAACGAGCATCGCTCTTCAAAATGCAGGGTTTGATTCAAGCATTTCCTCGGCATCCTCTCGTTCCATCTCGAAGACCCTTTTTCCGATGGAGAAGCTGAAACCGTTGCGCGCGAAGGCAGCCAATTCCTTTGCCTTGCGCTTCTCATCCAGTTCACCGCGCCGGAAAGGCCCGAAACCGCGCTTCCTTGCAAAGATGACGGCGGAACGGAGATCATCGACCTCCTCCACGGCCGCGACAACCGTTTCACCATTGATGCCCTTGGATGCGAGCTTGAAGGCGATGGCTTTCTTCGACTTGCCGGAACGGACCGCAGAGCGCGTGCTGATCTCGGCAAAGGCGACATCATCGAGCACCTTCAGTTCATAGGCGAATTTGACGGCGAAGTCGGCGAGCGCCTTGATCTGTGCGCCGCTGATATCCTCGAATTTCTGCTTCGCCTTCTTGGAAATCGCATCGAACAGCTGCTTCTCGGTCATCATCCGGCGCTCGAGACGATAGATGGTGGAATTGCGTGCCCAGGAAAGCATGCGGCTTGTCGGCGTTTCATCCATGAAGGGGGCATTCGGCGAGAGAAGAATCATCACGGAGAATTTTACGCAAGGCGGGCCCCTCAGGCAATGAATGCGCTTGGTAATCATGGGATGATTGGTTATGCTCCTCTCGCGGCCAAGGCGGTCAAACGCCGAGCGTCGAACCCCATCGACGGTGGAGGCCGTCTCAAGCACCACATTGCTATGGATCACGGAGCCTGCAGCTCTCCCGATCGCTTTGCCGATCGGGCATCAGCGCTCCGTTCAGAGGAGGCAGGAATGGATTATCGCAAGCTCGGCCCAAGCGGGGCCGTCGTCACGGCCTATTGCCTTGGCACCATGACTTTCGGCGCGGAAGCAGACGAAGCCGCGTCGCACAGGCTTCTCGACGATTATTTCGCATGGGGCGGCAACTTCATCGACACCGCCGATGTCTATAGTGCAGGCAAGTCGGAAGAGATCATCGGCCGCTGGCTGAAGGCTCGTCCGACGGAAGCGCGCCAGGCCGTGATCGCCACCAAGGGCCGCTTCCCGATGGGCAACGGACCGAACGATATCGGTCTGTCGCGCCGCCATCTCGGCCAGGCGCTGAACGATTCGCTGCGCCGTCTCGGCGTCGACCATATCGATCTCTATCAGATGCATGCCTGGGATGCCTTGACGCCGATCGAGGAGACATTGCGATTTCTGGATGACGCCGTGCGTGCCGGCAAGATCGGCTATTACGGCTTCTCCAACTATGTCGGCTGGCACATCGCCAAGGCCGCCGAGATTGCCAAGGCGCAGGGCTATACGCGGCCGGTGACGCTGCAGCCGCAATACAATCTGCTTGTCCGAGACATCGAGCTTGAAATCGTCGATGCCTGCATTGATGCCGGCATGGGCCTGCTGCCATGGTCGCCGCTCGGCGGTGGCTGGCTGACCGGCAAATATAAGCGCGACGAAATGCCGACCGGCGCCACAAGGCTTGGCGAAAACCCCAATCGCGGCAGTGAATCCTTTGCGCCACGCAATGCGCAGGAGCGGACCTGGGCAATCATTGCCACCGTCGAGGAAATTGCCAAGGCACGAGATGTGACCATGGCGCAGGTGGCGCTTGCCTGGACGGCAGCACGACCGGCGGTAACTTCAGTCATCCTCGGCGCCCGTACGCGTGAGCAGCTTGCCGACAATCTCGGCGCCGCCAAGCTGAAACTTACGGAGGCGGAGATGGATCGGCTGAACGAGATCAGCGCGCCGCAACCTGCCGCCTATCCCTACGGCGAAAGCGGCCGGAACCAGCGCCATCGCAAGATCGAGGGTGGCCGTTAAGTTTCATCCGGCGGCGAAGCAGTTGCCTGCTTTGCCGCCGTCATTGGGATCGCCTGCCGCGTCAAACGAGCGGCGGATTCAACCTGGCGAAGCCTTCCTGACGCCGGTACGGAAAATAGGGATAGGGCGCAGTCACCTCACTGACCTTATCCAGCCTCTCGATCTGCTCTTTCGAAAGCGTCCAGCCAACCGCGCCGAGATTCTGCCGCAGTTGTTCTTCGTTGCGCGCGCCGATGATGACGCTTGCGACCGTCGGCCGGCTCAAGAGCCAGTTGAGGGCGATTCGCGGCACGCTCTTCCCGGTCTCGACAGCAATTTCATCCAGCACATCGACGATATCGAACAGCTTCTCGTCATCGACAGGAGGACCGAATGACGCCGTCTCATGAAGCCGGCTCTTTTCGGGCAATGGCTGACCGCGGCGGATCTTGCCTGTCAGCCTGCCCCATGCCAGCGGGCTCCAGACGAGGGCACCGACATTCCGATCGTGGCCCAACGGCATTAGTTCCCATTCGTAATCGCGGCCGGCGAGCGAATAATAGACCTGATGGGCGACATGGCGTGCGTAGCCGTGCTTGTCGGAGATCGCGAGCGATTTCATCAGCTCCCAGCCGGCGAAGTTGGAAGCGCCGATGTAGCGGATCTTTCCCGCCTTCATGAGGTCATCGAGAGTGGAGAGCACTTCTTCGATCGGCGTCGAGGCGTCGAAAGCGTGCAGTTGCAAGAGGTCGATGTAATCGGTGCCGAGACGCTGCAAGGCGGCATCGACGGATTTGATCAAGCGCGAGCGCGAGCTGCCCCAATCGGCCGGTCCATCGCCCATCGGCAGTGCTGTCTTGGTCGAGATCAGCACGGCATCCCGCCTGCCCCGGATCGCCTGGCCAAGCACCTCCTCCGATGCGCCTGCCGAATAGACATCGGCCGTGTCGAAGAGATTGACGCCCGCCTCCAGGCAGATGTCGACCAGACGGCGCGCTTCTGTCGCATCCGTCGAGCCCCAGGCGCTGAAGAGCGGTCCGTTGCCGGCAAAGGTGCCGGCGCCGAAACTGAGCACGGGAACGCGCAAGCCCGAAGCACCGAGGTTTCTGTATTCCATTGTCTATCTCCTGTTGGTTCTTCAGATAGATAGACGCGGCGAGAGAGATGATATAGATTGCCGAAAAGAAACTCATTTATGACTTCAATTCATCATGAGCCGCCAAGAGATCAACCGTTCCGGTGAAATGGAAGTCTTCGTGCGCGCCGTGGAACTCGGCGGCTTCACCGCTGCAGCCATAGCCTGCCGGATGACGCCTTCAGCCGTCAGCAAACTCGTCACGAGACTTGAAAAGCGCCTCGGCGCGCGGCTCATCCACCGCTCGACGCGGCGATTGCAGCTCACACCCGAGGGCTGCGCCTTCTTCGAGCGCAGCGTCGCCATTCTTGCCGATATTGCCGAAGCCGAACGCCATGCATCGGCGGGAGAGCAGGTGGCCGGCCATATCCGCGTCAACACCAGCGGCTCCTTCGGCAATCATGTGCTGGCTCCGCTCGTTCCACGCTTCATGGCGTTGCACCCAAATGTCTCGCTCGAGATCTTCCATACGGACCGGGTCATCGACCTGATGGAGGAGCGCGCCGATGTTGCAATCCGCGCCGGACCGCTGAAGAGCTCCAGCCTAACGGCCCGCAAGCTCGGAACGACGCGAAATATGATCGTCGCCTCGCCGGACTATCTGCGCAGGCATGGGACACCGCGCTCCGCGGTCGAACTGACAAAACATTGCCGCATCAGCTTTAGCTATTCCCGGGCGATCGAAGGCTGGCCTTTGCTAGATAGTGGCGAGGTTGCAACGATCCCCGCTGCGCGCAGCCTGCAGGTGGGCGACGGCGAAGCCATGCGGCATCTGGCGCTTGCCGGTGCCGGCCTGGCGCGGCTTGCCGCCTTCACCGTGAAATCGGATATCGCGGCTAGGCGGCTACAGCCTGTGCTGGAAGAATTCAATCCTGGAGATATCGAGGAATTCCACGCCGTCTATATCGGCCAGGGCGGCCCCCTGCCGGCCCGCGTGCGGGCGCTTCTAGATTTCCTGCGGGAAAACGTTCACCTGTAAAAGCGACGCGGCAGTCAGGGCCGCATCGTGTCAGCTAAAACTCCCAGTCACCAGGCCGATCAGGCTGATGGCTGGCGGGTCTTGCGCAGATAGGGCAATACCGTATCGAACGAGCCAAAGCGGGTAACGGCGTCCTCGTTGGAGACAGCGGCGGTGATGATGACGTCCTCACCCTGCTGCCAGTTTGCCGGCGTTGCGACCTGATGCTTTGATGTCAGCTGGATCGAGTCGATCGCACGCAGGATTTCGCCGAAGTTGCGGCCTGTCGTCATCGGATAGGTGAGGATCAGCTTGATCTTCTTGTCGGGGCCAATGACGAAAACGGAACGGACGGTGGCATTGTCGGCAGGCGTGCGGCCTTCCGAGCTTTCGCCGGCGCCTGCCGGCAGCATGTCATAGAGCTTGGCGACCTTAAGCTCCTTGTCGCCGATCAGCGGATAGTCGACATCGAAACCGGTAGCCGTCTTGATATCGTTCTTCCAACGACCATGGCTCTCGACCGGATCGACCGAGATGCCGATGATCTTGACGCCCCGCTTGCGGAATTCGCCTTCGAGGCCGGCCATTGCGCCGAGTTCCGTCGTGCAGACCGGTGTGAAGTTCTTCGGATGCGAGAAGAGCACGGCCCAGCCGCTACCGATCCAGTCATGGAACTTAATCTCGCCCTGCGTCGTCTCGGCCGTAAAATCCGGCGCGATATCGTTGATGCGCAAACTCATTGCCTTGCCTCCAAACCTACCCCGGCGCGCATTTATGACAGCCAGGTAACGAGAAAAAATTCGTCGCACAATGGCGTCGAATGTCGGATATGAAAAGCCCTTCTTTTAAATGGACGCCGCGATTGCCGCTGAAAACCCCTGCGGCCTGCGATGCCTGCTACGCGCCTTCAACATGTCCAGAAAGCGATAGCCGCTCGCCCAGCGCCCGTAACCGCTTGCTATGTTGATATGCCCGGCAAGGCCGATATTGCGAACATCCGAATTCCAGAGCCGTCCGAACATGCCGAGCCGGTCGAGGCTCATATAGATGTCATTCAAGCTCCCGATCGTCATGCTTGGGAAAGGCAGCGCGTCCGTCGGCATGGTGCCGAAGGATAGATGTCCCGCATGCAGCGTTTCCGTCACCGGAATATCGCAGGGCGCTACGAGCAGCGCACCTTTGACCCTTCGTGCGGCCTGGCGGCCAGCCAATCTCGCTGTCAATACGCAGCCAAGGCTATGGGCGACGACATAGGCTTCTCCGGCCTCTTCCAGCGCGGCTTCCAATTTCTCCATCCAGCTGCCGAGATTGGGAAAGTCCCAGTCATCCTGCTCGACGAGCCGAACGTCGGAATGATCCTGCAGCCAATAGCGCTGCCAATGGCCCTCGGCGGAGCCGAAAAGGCCGGGCACGATCAGTATTCTGGTCATGGAAGCCTCACGAGGAAAAGCGATCGAATGCAAAGCTTGCGACAGGAAACCAAGAATGCATCCCTTCAATGCCAAGGCGCGGGGGATGTACACCAATAGTAGATCTCGTAATCGCGCGCGGAGAGCTCTCGCTCGCCGGGCTCGGGCCGATCGACGGACCGGATGCGTCCATCCTCATCCCGCAACGCGCGCCCAGCGAAAATCGTCTTCAGGCGGCTAATGACATTCCATTTCATGTAACCCTCCATTTGATTGATAAATCCCAGGCGCTGCTGCAAATCGTCCTCAGCCCATCATTCGGCCGCGGCTAGCACCGTTACCGGATGCGGGAAGAAAGCGGAGAGCTCACCGACGACTTCATGGATGCGGCTAGCGAGCGGCTCCGAGGAAACCCCGTAATCGGTAAAATCACGATCCGACGCATAGACGGCGGTTGGCAGGGTATGTGCCATGAAGAAGCCGAAGAGCGGCCGCAGCTGATGCTCCACCATCAGCGCATGCCGGTCGCCTCCGCCGGTCCCCGTGATGATGATCGGTTTGGCGCGCAGCTCGTGTGGATCGATAAGGTCGATCAGATGCTTGAACAGCCCGGGATAGGAGCCCTTGAACGTCGGCGAGCCGATAACCAATGCATCTGCCGAGACGATTTCATCGATCACGCCTTTCGCCTGATCGTCGAGATCCTCGCGCCGCTGGGCCGCGCCGAGAGACGGGCCAACATCATGCAAATCGTAGATCCTGCTTGAGAAGCCATATCGCCCGCTTGCCAGATTCGCGACAGTCTGGACCAGTGAATAGGTCTTCGATGGCCTGTTGAAGCTGCCGGCGATGCCCACAAGTTTAGGCGCACTCATTCTTATCCCTTCCGACGATCGCATGCATTTTCGATAATGCAAATATTGTCCATAAAAATTGTAGATTAAAAGGAACAGCGATCTCTGAAGGTATGGAAATGGGAAAATCTCTTTCTATGCTGCAGCCAGCTGGGTGGATCGCACAAATGCCCCGAAGGAAAGGGCAGACGTCAGCTCGCGTCTTCAACGGCCTGACTTTCTCCAGAGGTCGACGCGGTGGCTTTCTCATTGAGAAGCAACGCGCGACCAGCCTGCGCACTGGCTTAGTCGCGGAGCCTACAAGGCAATGCGCGATCGCGAGGCCCATTCCGCCGCCTCGCCGGCTGCCGGCACGCTCCCCAACAAGCCGGGAAGCGCGACTGGAGATTGCATGCTTTGCTACATATTCATCTTTCGACGATGACCTTCAAAACGTCTCGGTTCTTGTCCCAAAAGGGTAACGCGCTCTCGGCATCGGTAAAGGGTATGACCTTGGAAATAAGGGAAGCGGCACGATCGCCGATCGTCTCCAGATAGGCGATGACCGCATCGAAATCAGACTTGGTCGCGTTGCGTGACCCCATGATATCAAGCTCCTTGAGATTGAACATCTGCGTCTGATAGCTAACGGGCGCCTTGGCGTAGCCGACGTAGACGACGCGGCCGCAAAAGCCGGCCAAGTCGATGGCCTGACGAAAAGTTTCCGGAAGACCGACTGCCTCGAAGGCCACATCGACGCCCTGATCATCCGTCAGCTCGACAATGCGCGCAACGACATCTTCCGTGCCGGCATCGATTGTGTGACGGGCTCCGAACTGTTTTGCCAGCGCGGTCTTTTCCGGGCTGAGGTCGACGGCAATCACCTCGGCTCCGCGAGCAACGGCTCCGATCACGACGCCCATGCCGATCATCCCGCAGCCCAGCACAACGATGCGATCACTCGCCGACACGCGGCCGCGCGCCACTGCGTGGAAGCCTACCGACAGCGGCTCGACCAAGGCGAGAAAGCGCGGCTCAAGGGTATCATTGAGGATCAGCTTCTCCGCCGGAAGAACGATCTCTTCGGCAAGCCCGCCATCCTGCTGGACACCGAGCGTACGATTGTAGCGGCAGGCATTCACGCGCCCCTTGCGGCAGGAGGAGCACGTGCCGCAACTGGTATAGGGAAGTACGATAACGCGCTGCCCGGGTCGATAGGTCGGCGGAACACCCGCCCCGGTCTCGACAATCTCGCCGCCAATCTCGTGCCCAGGAATGCGCGGCAATTGCACCAGGGGATTGAGGCCTCGAAACGTGTTGAGATCACTCCCGCAGATGCCGACATGGCGGATGGAAATACGGACATCGCCTTCCCCAAGCTGCGGGCGAGCGACATCGGTAAAACGGCTGATGCCTTCACTTTCGATCAACAGGGCTTTCACGTGACGAAACCTTTCCTGGATTGGGGAGTAAACCGGACGCTCGCGCCTAGTTTACTAAACATAGATCAGTTCAGGGCGGCAATGTCGACCGGTAGATCGAACCGGCTTCAAGGCAACTTCGCCCTTGCGCACGCCGATGGCGTACAGGAATAACTTGAGCACCATCTTCACCTCGAACTTCGGCACTGGATTGCGCTCGTTCACCGCCTGCTTGCGCTGAATTTACACGGTTGAGATAAGCGATTTAAAGTGGTATTTTATGTTAAAAAAACCAGCAAGATTGGGCGGCATGCGTTCTGAAAATCTTTTCAAACGACAGTTCAACGAATTCCTGCGCCACGTGCAATCGGTCGGCCATGGACACCCGCTTGGCTCGGAACGCGAGATCGGTCGAACCCTTGGCACCAGCCGAACGACTGTCCGCAAGTGCCTTGCTGCGGCTAGGGAGAGCGGCCTGATTTCCAGGGACGGAGCAGTCCTGCGACAGGTAGAACCATCAGAGCTCTATTGCGAAGCCGAAACCATCCCGCCGACATTGATGGTCGAACGCGCCTTCCTGACATGGATTCTCCAATCCGATAGCGGGCCGGGTCAGACCATCAATGCCCTTCAGCTCGCACGGCAATTCGGCGTGTCGTCGACAACGATCCGCGAATTTCTGCAGAGTTTCCGACATTTTGGCCTGATGGAGCGCGAGGCCGGCGGCAAATGGGTCTTCCGCGGCATGACGCTGGAATTCGCCAACGAGCTTTCCGATATCCGCGAAATTTTCGAACTGCGATCCGTCATGCGCTTTGCGGAACTCGATGACGGCGATCCGAGCTGGAACGAACTGCGCAGATTGCGCGGCGAGCATCTCAAGCTGCTTGAGACGATCGATACCGACTATCACCGGTTCTCGCTTTTGGACGAGCAGTTGCATCGTTTGATCAACAGCGCTTCCAGCAACCGCTTCGTCACCGAATTTTATCACGTCATCTCGCTGATTTTCTTCTATCATTATCAATGGAACAAGAAAGACGAGCGCAGCCGTAACGAAGCGGCGGTATATCAGCATTTGGATTATATCGACGCGATCCTCTCAAGGGATCAGAAGAAAATCAGCCAGACGTGTACGGTACATCTCAGCGAGGCGCGCCGGACATTGCTTGCAAGCATCACCCGAGAAGCTAGACTTGAGAATTCGAGCGCGCTGCCAGACCCGGCCTATTGAAGGGTCATGCCTGGCCCGGTGTCTGCTCTTGCTGCGTAAGGATCGACGATGGAGAGCGCCCGGTTTAGAGCCTCGGTAAACCCGTGAAGCGAGATGACATAACTCACCTCGCGGTCGGTATCGGCTGCAGCCAACGTCACCGCGAGATTGCGCCGGCGCCGCAGACCGGCAAGCATGGCTTTATTTAGGTTCAGCTCGACAAGACAGCCACGTGGGAAAGCGGTGGCGAATGGCGAGGCCAGACCGGGTGCAGCTTTGCCGCCTGGTGGTAGCCCGACGCTCCGCAGATAGAGTCCCTGCGGTAGAGCCAACATGCCCCGGAGACTCCCGCCCCCTGGAGTAAGTTCAATCGACAGTACCGGCGTGTTCGTCTGCAGATCATACAGCGTGTATGAAATAGCGTAAGATAGCCGGGCAAGATCGGCAGTACCCTGATTGACGATGGTAAGGATCCAGTCGCCGTAACGCTCCTGCAACGCGCCTGAACTTGAAGCGCCGATGGTCGCCTTGCCAGCCATCACAATCCACTATCCGGTCGATATATCGATGTTGACCAGTCCCCCTCGACGCCCACTATCACCTTGAATGACGTTATCTCGTCCATCTCCGATCCCCCTTACCTGGCGTATCGCCGCAATATCGCATGTCGCATCTCAACTTCCGTCCCTCAGCGACTGAGTTCTTGCGATCTCATATTGGCAATTTTACGCCAACGCATCCTCCATTTGGTGTAACTCTAAGAATCTTTTTGGCCATATTCAACGATTATGTCGAGTATTTACTGTGGAAAGAACTCACGCATTATACGAAATACATTAATAAGCCTCATGTAATATATATCTATATATTCCTACAATAAAATTTACTTCAACTTGAATTCTATTGAGAGAAATACCACTGCATGCAGATTGCACGGCGCGTCAAAAGCCCTTCACCTACGAAGGAATGAGGCGCAGCCACGCTCGGCAAAAAAACTTGGCTGCGGGGGTGGGCAGAAAAACAATGCACGCTATGTGATGCATATGAGCGGGGAGAAATATTAGCTCTGTGGAGGAGGTCGTCCGGCACAAAGGAAGAGGATTCTGATGCCCAATTCAGTTTTGAATGCCCTGGGACAGCCGCTTTACTATAGCGACACGTCGACAGCCTTCTTTTCCGCCACCGGCTCCGGCCCGGTGCTTTACGGCTCCGCGGGCAATGATTCCATATGGGGCGACAACACCGTCAACGTGACGCTGATGGGCGGCACAGGCGACGACATCTATTATATCTACTCGAGCAACAATCGGGTCTCTGAGGCCCCCAATGCCGGCGTCGATACCATCAACACATGGATGGATTACACGCTGCCCGCCAATGTCGAAAATCTTACCGTTACGGGCGACAATCGCCATGCCTATGGCAACGACGCCGACAACATCATCACCGGCGGCAGCGGCAGCCAGACCATCGATGGACGCGCCGGCAACGATGTGCTCATTGGCGGCGGCGGGGCCGATACCTTCATCATCAGCAAGGGCAACGGCAGTGATCTCATCACCGATTTCAGCGATGACGACAAGGTCAGGCTCAATCAGTATGGTCTGTCGTCCTTCGATCAGGTTGTCAGCCATTCCACGCAGGAAGGCGCCAATGTCCGGCTCGATCTCGGCAATGGCGAAAGCCTCGTCTTCGCCAACAAGACCATCTCCGATCTGCATGAAGACCAGTTTCAGCTCGGGCTCGACAGATCGTCGCTGACGCAGACCTTTTCGGATGATTTCAACACGCTCTCGCTGCACGAGGGAACGCAGGGCACCTGGGATGCTAAATATTCCTGGGCGCCGGACAAGGGCAGCAGCCTGAACGATGAGCTGCAATGGTACATCAACCCCTCTTACGCGCCGACCGCCTCGGTAAACCCGTTTTCCGTCTCCAACGGCGTTCTGACGATCACAGCAAAGCAGACGCCGGATGCGTTGAAATCGATCGTCGAGAACCATGATTACACATCCGGGCTTCTGACCACCCACTCCACCTTCTCGCAGACCTATGGATATTTCGAAATGCGGGCGGAGATGCCGCACAATCAGGGCGTCTGGCCTGCCTTCTGGCTGCTGCCGGAGGATGGCTCCTGGCCACCGGAACTCGATGTAGTGGAGATGCGCGGGCAGAACCCCACCACGGTGAATGTCACAGTCCATTCGAATGCCACCGGCGAGCACACGAAGACGTCCATCCCGGTGGAAGTGCCGAGTACGAACGGCTTCCACAATTACGGCGTGCTCTGGGACAAGGATCAGATCGTCTGGTATTTCGACGACGTTGCCGTTGCCCATGCCGATACGCCGGCCGATATGCATGGTCCGATGTACATGCTAGTCGATCTCGCAGTGGGCGGCGTAGCGGGCACTCCGACGGATGGACTCCCGAACGGATCCGAGATGAAGATCGACTATATCAAGGCCTATTCGCTGGACGATCACACCACCCAGCTTGCCACCTCGGCGCAATCCGCCCATACGACGGACTGGCATATCTGACCGGTCTCGGAACTTGATCCATTCCGCAGCAGCCGTTCGACGCAAATCGGGCGGCCGCTGGGTAAATGCCGCAGCTCAGTCGAGACCACCCTAATCCTCCCTGAACGCCCGCCGGATCTGGTCGGTCATCGGCTTTGTCAGATAGGCAAGAACGCTTCTCTCACCCGTCTGCAGAAAGGCTTCCGCCGGCATGCCCGGCAATGGCGTCAAGGCTCCGAGCCTTTCCCATTCAGGCTTTGCCACCTTGACCCGCACGACATAGTAGCTTTGTCCCGAACGCTGATCCGTCGTCAGATCCGCCGAGATCGTATCCACATGCCCGTTCAGCTCCGGGGTGATCCGCTGATTGAAGGCGGGAAAGCGCAGGGATACCGCCTGGCCTACGGTAATCTGGTCGATATCCTGCGGCGCAAGTTTAAGCTCCGCCACCAGCGCATCCTTATCGGGGACTATCTGCAGGATCGCTTCTGCAGGCGAGATGACGGCCCCTGCAGCATGGATGCTTAGCTGGTCGATGATGCCAGCCTGAGGCGCCTTGATGTCGATCCGCTTCAAGTCATCTTCAGCCGCAACCAGACGCTCGGAAAACTGGCCGCTATCGCTCTCGGCCTGACGCAATTGCTCGGACACTTCCGAACTGCGGTCTGCATCGATCTGCAGGATCTGTAGTTCGGTTTCCGCAATCTTGCCTTTGGTCTGGGCGATGGACGAGACGAGGTTTCCGAGATCGCCGTTCAGCGAAGCGCTTTCCCGCTGCAGGGAGTAGACCTTTGTCGCCGAGATGATGCCCTGGTTGAGCAGGCCTTCGAGACTTCCGAGCTCCTTCGCAATGAGCGCGATTTCCCGCCGCTTGCCCTCTTCCTGTGCTATGAGCCCTTCGATCTCCCGGTTAAGCTGTTGAATGCGCTCATGCAGCTGCGATTTCTGCCCTTCGCGCGATGCCTGCCGATCGAAAAAGAGCCGCCGCTCGCCGGCCAGAATGGCCGCGACATCCGCGTTTCCGGCAGATGAAAGGAGATCTGCTGGAAAGGCGATCTCCTGTTTGCCGTCGCGCTCCGCCGTTAGACGCGCCGTGCGGGCCGAAAGCTCGTTGAGCCGCTTGCGGATGATGGAAAGATTGGCTCGGGTCTGGGTGTCGTCCAGCCGGACGAGCACCTGGCCCGCGGCGACATGCTCGCCGTTCTTCACGAGGATTGCGCGGACAATGCCGCCCTTCAGATGCTTTATCGGCTTTACATAGCTGTCGACGACAAGCGTGCCGGACGCGATCACCGCGCCGGCGATCTTGGTGGCGGCGGCAAGGCCGCCCATGACACCAAACAATAGAAGGATGACCGCTACCACCAGCAGTGACAGGCGGCGGATCATACGTTCGTTCGATGACGAGGCCTTGCCGATCATCCGTGCGTCTCCCCACCGGCTATGGCCAGATGCGTTGTTCCGAGCTGCTTTGGCGATGGACCAAGGATATCCTTCTTTGGCCCGAATGCCTGAACCTGACCGCCGGCAATGATCAACACCGTATCGGCAGCGGCGAGAGCGCTTGGCCTGTGGGCAATGACGATTGCAATGCCGCCTCTTTCCTTCACAACTGCAAGCGCCGCCGTCAGTGCAGCCTCGCCTTCCGCATCCAGATTGGAATTCGGCTCGTCGAGAACCACTAGAAATGGATCGCCGTAAAGCGCTCTCGCCAAGGCGATACGCTGCCTTTGCCCCGCCGAAAGGCGCGATCCGCCTTCGCCGATCTTCGTATCGAAGCCGTCCGCGAGCTTGACGATCATGTCGTAGACACCGGCCGCCTTCGCCGCCGCGATGATCGGCTCCGTCGGCATGTCCTCGGCAAAACGCGAAATATTCTCGGCGATCGTGCCATCGAAGAGGTCTACATCCTGCGGCAGATAGCCGATATGCTGCCCAAGCTCGTCGGTATCCCATTGCGAAAGTGCGGCACGATCGAGCCGCACGGAGCCGATTGCAACCGGCCACAAGCCAGCAATCGCACGTGCCAGCGAAGACTTGCCCGATGCGCTCGGGCCGATGACGCCCAGTATGGTTCCCGCAGATATCTTGAACGAGACATTGCGCAGGATAAAATCGCGGCTGCCGGGCGACGTCACGGTGATATTCTCGACGCTGAGTTCCCGTAACGGCGTGGGCAAGGTGAAGGCCTGCGGCGCGGGCGGCGCGGCATCGAGGAGTGCGGCAAGCCGCGCCCAGCCCTGGCGTGCAGCCACAAAACCCTTCCATTGGCCGATCGCAAGCTCGACGGGCGCCAGCGCCCGCGTGACCAGGATCGAACTCGCAATGATGATGCCTCCCGTTGCTTCCTGGCGGATGACGAGGATCGCGCCGACGGCAAGGACACCGGATTGCAGCATCATGCGCGCGATCTTTGCGGCGATGGTCAGCGCGCCGACGCGGGTGCTCGCTATTGCCTGGTGCGTGAGGTAATCCTCATTCATGGCGACCCATTTATCGGTGAGGCGGCCGGAAAACCCCATGGCAATGGCAGCCTCCCAGTTGCGCCGCGCGGCCTGGGCGAAGCCGAGACGCGCCGCGGAAGACCTGGCCGCCTCCAGGGCCGGTCGACGCGACAGCATTTCGGCAGCCACGGTAATGCCGACGAGCAACAAGGCACCGCAAAGAGCGGTGAAACCGATCCAGAAGTGGAACAGAAAGCAAAGGAGCAGATAGAACGGCACCCAGGGCAGGTCGAACAGCGCCGTCGAACCGCTGCCGGAAAGAAAGGAACGGATCTGCTCGAGATCACGCACCGATTGCAGGCCGTCGTCCGACGTCTGTTTTTTGCTCGGCAGGAACAGAAGCACGCCGAAAACCTTCCTGTTCAAGCGTTCGTCGAGCGACATGCCGATGCGCACAAGCAGCATGGAGCGCAGGAATTCGATTACGCCCTGAAACAGGTAGAGGGTCACGACGATGATGACGAGACCGGACAATGTCGGTAAGCTATGGCTCGGAATGACCCGATCATAAACCTGCAGCATGAAAAAGGAGCCGGTTAGCGCCAGCACATTGATGGCAGCGCTCGCCAGAGCGATGCCGATGAAAGCCTTGCGAAGCGCCGACAACATCAGCACAGCGAATGTTTGTGGCGGGTCTTTCGGGACGGCAAGCACCTTGCGTCGATCCTCAACATTGGCCGTCGCGTACGGCAGGGCTTCTAGTCAAGTTCATGACGCCGCCTCCCGTTCGGCACCATAAGCCTATGAGGCGATCGCCAACGGCAACAGCCGCCACTCTCGCTTCGTACCTAACCTTCGGTGATCCCATATAATTTAGGAAGTCGAAATCTGCTCGAAATGCAGTTTCGGTGAACCCAATCTTATCATAGGACACCCTGTCCATTTGCGGGACAATTGCGCCATGAAATGGGGCAGTCACCGGTTCCGGCAAGATGCCTTGAGCTCACATCGGCCGAAGCGGGCGACATCCCGCCGCCCGCGTGCCCGCATTCAGTCGAATTTCTCCGTCGTATCGGCCTTGCCCTTGACCCAATAGCCGGACGCCTTGATCCAGCTCAGTGGATAGCCGCGCCCTTCGACGAGATGGGAGCGCAAGGCCCGCGTGACGGAGGCTTCAGCGGCGATCCAGACGAAAGTACCCGGGGCCACATCGATCGACTGAAGTATCTTCAGAAGCGAGGACGGATCCGCTGCCTCCGAGAGAGGCCGATATGCCCAGCGCATATCCAGCTGCGCATCAGTCTGAAATTCCTGATGTTCGCACGCATCGGCAACCGCGACGATCGCCGTTATACGCGCACCCGCTCGCGCCTCTTCAATCCGGCGACCGATGGCCGGCAGCGCCGTCTCGTCGCCGATCAGCAGCCAATTCTCGATATTCGCGGACACAACGGCCGAGCCGCGGGGGCCGCCGATCTCCAGCCTGTCGCCGACGCAAGCGTCGAGCGCCCATTGCGTAGCGGGGCCTGCCTCGTGGACGGCAAAATCGAGGACGAGCGTTCGCGCCTCGGTGTCGTATTGGCGAGGTGTATAGTCACGCCGCTCCATTTCCGCGCCGGCACCCGGCACCATCACCTTGATGTGGTCGTCGGGCGCAAGGCTGACGAAATCGGCGAGATCTTCGCCGGCCAGCCGAATGCGCAGCATGCCGGGAGTGATCCTGTCAATGCCTGTTACTGTCAGGAAGCGCCGCTTCAGTTCATGGCGCATGCGCTCGATCTTCGGGGCGGAGATGGCCGTGTTGGAATTATGGGGGGTATCCATGGGTGTCCTTTCGAGGCGCTTCGATCTCGATCTGCAGGACATAGCCGCGCAGACCGAAGCCGCAGAGCCGTTCGATCATACGCGTTGAGTGACGTTAACGCTTACGTGGCCAAGCGATCCGGCCAGTGTGCACGTCCTCTATAAAAGACGACGTCCCCTTGCGCAACGAAAAGATGATAATTAGAGACAAGTTTTTTTGCATCAACCGCCCACGCGGACGCCAGCTCTGCCAAGCAGGTCGGCACGACTTTTCAAAGCCGTGCCGACCTGATTGATTACTGCAGCGCCTTCTCCATCAGTCGCGCCAGGCGCTCGGCAAAAGCGCGCGGATCGGCCGGCTTGTCGCCATCGAGAACGCGGGCCTGATCGAGCAGCAGGAAGGCCGCATCGTCGCGCAGGGACGGCGCATCCGCCTTGGCGGCAATCGCCTTGACGACCGGATGATCCATGTTGATTTCAAGGATCGGCTTGGCGCCGGACTGCAGGCGGCCGGCGCCCTGCAGGATCTTCTCCAGCTGGCGGTCATAACCCTGCTCGGACGCGACGAGGCAGACGGCGCTTTCGATCAGGCGATCGGATGCGCGAACATCCGATACCTCATCGGCAAGCTTGTGCTTGGCATAGTCGAGGAAGGCCTGGACTTCGGCGGGTGCGCTTTCGCTTTCCGGCTTATCCTCATCATCCTGTTTCTTGAATTGGGCGAGATCGGCAGAGCCTTGCGTGATCGACTTGAAGCTCTTGCCCTCGAATTCCGGGGCATTGGTCACCCAAAAGCTATCGACGGAATCGGTGAGCAACAGAACTTCGATGCCGCGGGCACGGAAGCCTTCGAGCTGCGGCGAAGCTTTCAGCTGCTCCAGGCTGCCACCGACGAGATAGTAGATCGACTGCTGACCTTCCTTGGCATCCCTAATGTAGTCGGCAAGCGAGCGATAGCCGTCGCCCGAGGTCGTGGTGCGGAAGCGCGAAAGCGCCAGAAGCTGTGAGCGACGCTCGAAGTCCTCGTAGATGCCTTCCTTGATAAGACTGCCGAAATTCTCCCAGATCTTCAGGAAGGCGTCGTGATCGCTCTCCGCCTGCTTCTCGATCGCCGTAATGATGCGGTTGGTGACACCCTTGCGGATCGCCGTCAGGATCGGGCTTTCCTGAATCATCTCACGCGAGACGTTGAGCGGCAGGTCCGACGTGTCGACGAGACCGCGCACGAAGCGTAGATAGCGCGGCAGCAATTCGGCTTCATCGGTGATAAAGACGCGTTTCACATAAAGCTTCATGCGCCCCTTGCGATCCGGATCGAAGAGATCGAAGGGCTGCGAGCCGGGCACGAAGGCAAGCGCCGAATATTCATGGCGGCCCTCGGCGCGGAAATGCACGGTCAGTGCCGGCTCGTCATACTGGCCGGAAACGCCGCGATAAAAATCGGTATATTCCTCGGTCGTGATGTCGTTCTTCGACTTGGTCCATAGCGCTGTACCGTCGGTGAGCTGCGTTGCCTCCTCGCCGGGCTTCTCGGCTATCTTGATCGGCACCGGCACATGGCCGGATTGCTCCTTGACGATGCGCTCAACGGTCCAGCGCGATGCATAGCTCTTGGCATCCTCCATCAGATGCAGCGTGATGCGGGTGCCGCGCGCGGGAGCCTCGTTCACCTCGACGGGCGCAACGCTATAGCCGCCCTTGCCGTCGGAAGACCAGAGCCAGGCATCTTCAGCACCGGCGCGGCGTGAGATAACGTCAACGCGATCGGCAACCATGAAGCAGGAATAGAAGCCGACGCCGAACTGGCCGATGAGTTGCGCGCCCTCGCCTTGCTTGTTGGCCTCGATGCGCTCCATGAAGGCGCGCGTGCCGGAGCGGGCGATCGTGCCGAGCGCCTCGATCATCTCGTCGCGGCTCATGCCGATGCCGTTATCTTCCACGATGAGCTTGCCGCCATCGGCGTCGAGCGTCAGCAGGATACGGCTGTCGGGATCGTTCGCAAGCAGGCCGGGTTGCGCAATCGCCTCATAGCGCAGCTTCTCGCAGGCATCGGCCGCGTTCGAGATCAGCTCGCGCAGGAAGACATCCTTGTCCGAATAAACCGAGTGAACCATCATATGCAGAAGGCGGGCAACGTCGGCCTCGAAGACGTGGCTCTCGGCGGTCATCTCTGCGGTGGTGGTTGTCATATGCGTCTAGTCTCCTGGGAATGTTGAAAGTCGCGCCGAACAGGTGGCGGAAGACGAGGGAAATTTCAAGCTTGGGCGGCCAATAAGGTTGGCCTTCGGCCGCGATAGAAGGTGCCGCTCCGGCTTTCCAGCCATCATGAAACGCGCGGGTAGAATATCGGAGACCTACCGGCACAAAGCCCGAAGCTTGACTTTATGCGATCACTATGAGAACATAAAGTGAACATATGGAGATATCCATGACCAAAGCCGAGCAAGTCATCGAACGTGCAATGACCTTTGTCGCTGTCTCGAAGGCCCTTCGGGAGCGCGAACAGGAACGGCGCGCCACATGGACGCGCCGTGTCGAAATCAGCCGGCCGCTACCGCCCTTGCCGCGCGCCGTTCAGCTTTCGTTGAAACTCGACAGCTGAAATGGTTGGGGGTGGTAACAGCACCCGGCAGGCTGTGAAGCGCCCGCCTTTCGGCGGGCGCATGATCTTCTTATTGCTTAGGCCTTGAAGAAGGCGAGCAGGTCCGCGTTGATCACGTCCGCATGCGTCGTGGCCATGCCGTGCGGGAGGCCCTTGTAGACCTTGAGCGTGCCGTTCTTCAGCAGCTTCGAGGACAGAAGGGCCGAGTCCGCGATCGGCACGATCTGGTCGTCGTCGCCATGCATGACGAGCGTCGGCACTTCGATCTTCTTCAAGTCTTCGGTGAAGTCCGTTTCAGAGAAAGCCTTGATGCAATCATAATGGGCCTTTGCGCCGCCCATCATGCCCTGACGCCACCAATTGTCGATGACGCCCTGCGAAACAGCGGCACCGGGACGATTGAAGCCATAGAACGGACCTGAAGGAATATCACGGAAGAATTGAGCGCGGTTGGCCGCAAGTGCTGCACGGAAGCCATCAAAGACTTCGAGCGGCAGGCCGCCCGGGTTCTTGTCGGACTTGACCATGATCGGCGGTACGGCGCCGATCAGCACGGCCTTCGAGACGCGACCATGGCCGCCGTACTGGGCGACATAGCGCGCAACTTCGCCGCCGCCTGTCGAATGGCCGACATGGATGGCGCCCTTGAGATCAAGATGCTCGGCCAGAGCCGCCACATCGGCGGCATAGGTATCCATTTCATTTCCGGTCGCCGTCTGGCTGGAGCGGCCGTGGCCGCGACGGTCGTGGGCGATGACGCGGTAGCCCTGGTGAAGGAAGAATAGCATCTGGGCGTCCCAATCGTCTGAGCTCAGGGGCCATCCGTGATGGAAGACGATCGGCTGGCCTGTTCCCCAGTCCTTGTAAAAGATCTGCGTGCCGTCCTTGGTGGTGATCGTGCTGCTGCTCATTGTGTCCTTACCTTTCGAAGTTGGCTGCTTTGTAGAGGCTTGTGCAGGTTGAGCGAAGGGGGCGACGGCTGCAGCGGCGGCAAGGCCGAGCCCGGCTGCCATAACGCCCCGACGAGTAGCTTGAGGGATCGACTGGCTCATTTCAATCTCCACTTAAATTTATCGTGCGACTTATTATCGCGACATCTATGTGATTAGCGCATTTCGATTTTCATGTCCACACAAAATTATCTAGCGATTATTTATTGCGATAACCAATTGAAAGGCAATTATTTAATTTCGTGGACTTGCGAAGTCACATCGGTCTCTTGAACGAAAGTTTCGAAATCAGGCGCTGCTTAACTGTTGATAATTGCACGATAATTATTGCATGGGCTTATCGACAAAATGCGCGATCGCGAATTGCGCGACGCGTTCGTTCGACTTCCTCGCATCGTCGAGCCAGAACGGGAAAATCTGCCATTGATGGATCATCCCTGGCCAGACTTCCAAGCTCACATTGCCGCCTGCCTGGCGTACCTTATCTGCGAACCGCGAGGTGTCATCGAGCAGTGCCTCACGCGCGCCGACCTGGATCAACAGTGGGGGAAACCCCGAGACATTGCCATAGAACGGCGACATGTCGGGATCGACTGCTGGACGATCACGCGCAAACGCATCGTGGATGAGGGTGAGCTCGGCCTTGTTCATGAAAGGGTCGCTGGCAGCGTTGGCGGCCAGGGACGCCCCCGTTGCGGCGAAGTCGGTGACCGGGCTCATCGCGACCACAGCAGCGGGAAGCGGACCACTCAGCCTAAGCTGGTTCAAAACGACTTCGATGGCCAGAGTTGCACCAACCGACTCGCCGGCGATAACGATGTTGCCGGCCCTGTATCCCGATGTCAGAAGCCAGCGATAAGCCGCAATGGCATCATCTCTTTGCGCGGGGAAGCGATTTTCGGGCGCGAGGCGATAGTCGACCAACAGCACATCGGCCGAGGCCGCCTTGGCGAGCGAACCCGCTATGTTGGCGTGCGTCCGAAGCGAGCCGCTATAGAAACCGCCGCCATGCAGATAAAGAATGGCGCGTCGGCCGATTGGATGATGCAACCGAGCCGGCCAGATGAGATCACCATCCACACCGTTCGCGTCGACACGCCGTATCTGGACACGCGCCGGGCCTGGCGTCGACGCCATGAGCTTCTCGAAAGCGGAGCGGCGCTGCAACAGATCGGCTCCGGACACCGCACCGCTATCGCGCAAAGTGCCGATCAGCTTCTCGATCTGCTCGCTTGAAGCCTTTGTCTGCGGGGCGATCTCAGAGGTTTCGGCGGCTGTAGCTTGCGATATCGACTCAAGCCCTGCGCTTGTCAGAACGGCCATTGCCATGACGAAGCAGGATATGCAGCGCAATGATCGGAACTCGTTCATCAAATAAGCCTTTTCCCCGCAAGGCCGTGGACGCCATCGTGATGCCACGGTCGCAGAAAAGCTATTTGTGTCAAGTATGGTGGGCAAGATGGGACAGGAATTCCATTCATCCGCCTGCCCATCATTCATCGCCTCGACATGATCAACCGATGATCGCTTCCCTATCGGTGCTCCGTTTCATTGAGGTGACAGTGCCGGTGGACAAGTCCTTTTCATTCAGCCCCATGTCTGGCCGCCGCGAGGCGAGCGATGATCGCCTGCCGTGCCATTCTCGAGCCCGCAAGGCGTTGCCTGGTTCTAGCCAACACCTCAACGCTGGCCTTCTCGGGCAATCCGGAATGAAATGGCGGCTCGGGCGCGTATTCCAGCGACAACTGGATCGCTTCGGCTTCCTCTCGACCGCGCAAGGCGGCAACGATCGTCAGTCCGAAATCGATACCGGCCGTAACGCCGCCCGCGGTGAAGAGATTGCCATCCCGTACGACGCGCCCCGGCGAGGCAACGGCTCCGAAATTCTCGAGGAAATCAAGCGCATTCCAATGGGTCGTGGCCTTCTTGCCCTTGAGCAGGCCGGCCGCTCCAAGGACGAGAGAACCGGTGCACACCGATGTCACGAAGCGGGCCTGGGCCGCCTGTTCCCGGACGAAGCTCAGGACGGCCGTATCCTCCAGCAATGCATTGACGCCGACGCCGCCTGGCACGCAGATGACGTCAAGCGGCGGGCATTCGGCAAACGTCGTTGTTGGCTGCAACGCCAGCTTCGTTGCCGACACGATGGGCGACGTGTCCTTCCACAAGAGATGCACCTCCGCATCATCCATCGAGGCGAATACCTCGTAGGGTGCGGTCAGGTCGAGTTGCTGGACGCCTGGAAACGCAAGCAGGCCGAAGCGAATGGTCATGACATGTCTCCGATGATTGACTTTTCCAAGCCTATGCGACAATGCTCTGGCACATTTGCCAAACTGCCGTCATTTTTTGCCAATCATGCGCCGCATCGAAATTCTTGCCTTCGACAACGCCCAACTGCTTGACATCACGGGTCCGCTGCAGGTTTTCACCAGCGCCAACGAGGCGGCGCGTGAGCTCGATCAGCCGAAACCCTACGAAGCCATCGTTGTCGCGGAAAACCCACAGACCCGAACCAGCTCTGGTCTCGCGCTGATGACCGCCCCACTCGGCAGTAGCGATATTCCGCTCGACACCTTGATCATCGCCGGCGGCTGGGGCGTCAATAAAGCCTGTGAGAACCTCGGCCTGATCGAATGGGTGCGCCGGCGAGCCGCGAATGCTCGTCGGATAGCCTCCGTCTGCAGCGGCGCCTTTCTGCTTGCGGAAGCCGGTCTTCTGGATGGGCGGCGGGCAGCGACCCATTGGAATCGTTGCGAAGAATTTGCCAAGCGCTTTCCGCAAGTGAAGCTCGAGCCCGATCCGATCTTCGTCCAGGACGGGCAGATCTGGAGTTCCGCCGGCGTGACTGCCGGGATCGATCTTTCGCTTGCTTTGGTCGAGGCCGATCTTGGTCGCTCGTTGGCACTTTCCGTGGCTCGCGAACTCGTCGTCTTCCTCAAGCGTCCCGGCGGTCAGGCGCAGTTCAGTGCGGCGCTGAGGCTCCAGGACGGCGGCGAACGCTTCGACCGTCTGCATGGCTGGATCATGGACAATCTGCGCTCCGATCTTTCCCTGCCGGCGCTCGCCGAGCAGGCGAATATGAGCGCACGCAGCTTCTCGCGCCATTATCTGAAAGCGACCGGGCGGACACCCGCCCGCGCCGTGGAGGAAATCCGCATCGAGGCGGCCCGCCGCCTTCTGGAAGAAGGCCTGAGCGTGCATCAGGCACGCATGCGCTGCGGCTTCGCTTCGGAAGAAACCATGCGGCGCAATTTCATGCGGAAATTCGGGACGACGCCGCAGGCATTTCGCGATCATTTTGGATGAGGCCTGACTGCGTCGGCAAACATTTGTCCCGCACCTCAGCCAAGTGGGCCTTTCTGCACAAATATGGTCGCTGCACCCTTTCGCAGACATTCAGAGTCGTCATAGGCTGCCGCAACTGGAATCCACATAAGGCTCAAGCAAGATGGCAATGCACCGTTTCGTTCCCAACACCTATCACAATGTCATCGGCTCGCTGCCACCGGCCTTGCATGTTGCCGATGGCGATACGGTCGTTACCGAAACGCTCGATGCCGCCGGCTACGACAAAAACGAAATTCGCCAGATATCCGGCCCCAATCCAATGAACGGCCCGATCTTCGTCGAAGGCGCAGAACCGGGAGATTCTCTCAAGGTCGAGATTCTCGCAATGGTGCCGACGCGCGATACAGGCTTTACCCGCAGCGTGGTCGCCGCCAATGTTATCGATCCACAGGATGTCCGCGCGCTGCCAGCAGGCGAGAAGGCGATCTGGCAGATCGACCGCCAGAATCTTACGGCGCGACTGGCCGAACCGGTCGCGGGTCTCGAAACTCTTACTCTGCCGCTTGCTCCAATGATCGGCTGCTTCGGGGTCGCGCCGTCTCTCGGTCAGGCCATATCGACCGCCACAAGTGGCGAGTTCGGCGGCAACATGGATTATCGCCTGCTCGGGCCTGGCACGACCGTGTGGTTTCCGGTCGCGGCGCCGGGCGCGCTTTTCTTCCTCGGCGATTGCCATGCGGTGCAAGGGGACGGCGAGATCGTTGGCACCGGCATTGAGACCACATTCGAGGTGACGGTCCGCCTGAGCGTGGAAAAGAAGAAGACGATCACCTGGCCGCGCGGCGAGACGGCAGAGGATATTTTCACCATTGGCAATGCCCGGCCGCTCGATCAGGCCCTGCAACACGCCACCAGCGAAATGCTGCGCTGGCTCGGCTCAGATTACGGTCTCGACAAAACTGCGGCCAGCCACCTGCTCGGTCAGGTCGTGCGCTACGATGTCGGCAACGTCTTCGACCCTGCCTACACCATGGCCTGCCGGGTCTCGAAATCCTGGCTGAAACACCGATAAAATATCAGCTCGCATCCTGGGAAAGGTCGCGCCGCTGGCGCGACACGTTGCTTTCCTGCCGCTCCCGCGCCATGCGGCTGACGGCGGCACGCAGCTGTGGATGCCGCGACATGAACAGATTGAAGTCGCGGCGGTCCAGCACGAAAAGCTGACAGAAATCGACAGCGACGACATCGGCCGTGCGGCGCGCGCCCGTCAACAGTGCCATTTCGCCGAAAAAGGCCCCGGCGCCGAGCCGGATCTCGTCATCCTCCAGCTGTACCTCAACAGCGCCCGAAGCGATGAAGAACATGCTGTCGCCGCGATCGCCGGTTCGGATCACCCGGTCGCCGGGCGACGCCGATCTCGGGCGGAAGAGCAGCAGAAGCTCCTCATGCTCGTTATCATCAAGTTCGGCAAACATCGGGAAAGTTTCGATGAGCTGCTCGATCTCGAGATGATGCTGGCGATCCCGCTCCTCGCGCTGCTTGTTGATGACGGCCAACTGGCGGCGAAGAGCCTCCTGCTTGGCCATGCCATATTTGTTCGCCAGGAAGGGCCAGCGCGCAAAGACCCAGTTTTCCAGCTTTTCAGTGGCATAGAAAGCCAGCGGATTGAGCGTGATCGACAGGATCGCACCGGCAAGGATGAGATCCTGTCCTTCCCGCGTCAGCAGCCCGAGCGAGACGCCGAGCCCGGCCAGAATGAAGGAGAACTCGCCGATCTGCGCAAGTCCGGCGGCAACTGCAAAGCCGATGCTGGCAGGATAGCGCAGCAGCAGCACGACACAGAAAGCGATCAACGCCTTGCCGAGCATGATCAGAGCAAGCACGCCGATGATCATCAGCGGTTCGCGGATCAAAACCGACGGATCGAAGAGCATGCCGACGGACACGAAGAACAGCACCGAAAAGGCATTCTGCAATGGCAGGGAGTCGGCCGCCGCCCTGTGACTGAGATGCGATTCACTCATCACGAGGCCGGCAAAGAAGGCGCCGAGCGCAAAGGATACTCCGAAGATTTCTGCTGCACCGAAGGCAATGCCGAGCGCAATTGCCAGCACCGACAGCGTGAAAAGTTCGCGCGAACCCGTGCGCGCAACCGAGGTCAGGAGCCATGGCACCACACGCGGGCCAATGAAGATCGCGACAGCCGCGAAGGCTGCGACCTTGAGCAGCGTCATGCCGATCGTCAGCCAGATCGAACCGGAAGCGGCATGGCCGCCGGCATCCGCATGACCGCCCAGAACGCCGGCAAAGGCTGGCAAAAGCACGAGCGCAAGCACCATGGCCAGATCTTCGACAATCAGCCAGCCGACGGCGACACGGCCATTGGTCGAACTCACGAGATTGCGCTCTTCCAGCGCCTTCAGCAGCACGACCGTACTGGCAACGGCAAGACTGAGGCCAAAGACCACGCCGGCGCCGACGCTCCAGCCCCATAGCGACGTCAAACCCACACCCAGCAGCGTCGCAATCGCAATCTGGCCGATGGCTCCGGGAATGGCGACGCCACGTACCGCCAGCAAATCAGCGGCCGAGAAATGCAGGCCGACGCCGAACATCAGCAGGATGACACCAATCTCGGCCAATTGCGATGCGAGGGAAACATCGGCGACGAAACCAGGGGTTGACGAACCTATGATGACGCCAGCCACCAGATAACCGACCAGCGGCGGCAGATGCAGCCTGTCGGCCAGATAGCCGAAAATGGCCGCGAATACGAAGCCCGCGGCAATCAATGCGATCAGTGCAACGTCGTGCGGCACGGCTGTCCTTCCCGTTTCACGGCGTTAAAGCCTGTTTCCCTCTTTGAAAGGCTACCTAGCATCGCTTTTGCCGGGCCGTCTACGGGAGATATGAAACCTAAGGAAAAACATCGCCTTGCCGATGCGTGAAGCCCGCAAAGGACTTGAGGCAAGGCGATGTGACAGCGAAATCCTATTGGTCGAGGACGATCTGCAGTTTGACGTCGGTCGGACGGGCTTCGACAGCGCGATCGAAAGCCTTGATCGAGTCCTCGAAGTCAAATGTCTCGGATATCAAGGGCTTCAGATCGACTCGACCGGAGGCGATCAACGCGATCGAACGCTCATACTGATGCGCATAACGGAAGACCGTTTCGATGCGGATCTCCTTGGTCGATGCCGTCGAGACGTCGAAGCCGACCGGATTGACCGGCAGGCCGACGGCAACGATGACACCGCCGGGGCGCGGCAGCGCCATCACCGTTTCCCACGCCTTCGGCGAGCCCGAGCATTCGAAGATGACATCCGCACCCCAGCCATCGGTCAAGCGATCGACCTGTTCGACGAGATTCTTCTCGCGAATATTGACCGGAATGACGCCCTGATACTGCGCGGCGATATCGAGTTTCGGCTGGGCGAGATCGGCAACGATCGCCCGCGCGCAGCCGCCGGCAAGGGCTGCAACCGCAACCATGATACCGATCGGGCCGGCGCCGAGTACGACGGCGGTGTCGCCAGGCGTGATGCGCGCCTTGGTGGCTGCCTGCATGCCGACGGCGAAGGGCTCGACCATCGCCCCTTCCGCAAAGCTGACATTATCGGGTAGTTTGAAGGTGTAGTTGGCCGGGTGCACGACGAAGGGTGTCAGCACGCCATGGATCGGCGGCGTCGCCCAGAAGGTGACGGCGGGATCGACATTGTACATGCCGAGACGGCTGGCTTTGGAATTGGCATCGGGAATGCCGGGCTCCATGCAGACACGGTCGCCGATCTTCAGATGCGTCACGCCTTCGCCGACTTCCACCACCGTTCCCGCCGCTTCGTGACCAAGAACCATCGGCTCGTTGACGATGAAGGGGCCGATTTTTCCGTGGGTGTAATAGTGCACATCCGATCCGCAGACGCCGACAGTGTGGATCTTGATTTTCACCTGGCCAGGCTCGACCTGCTGCGGCAGATCGATATCGCGGATCGCCAGCTCATGCTGACGTTCCAAAACCAGGGCGCGCATCTTGCTCATTTGCCTTTTCCTCTTCCAAAGCAACCAATGTCCCGCTGACACGGGGCACGAAATCCTTGTTCGTTATATCGTCTGAGCCAGCATCATAAAACGCTCTTTAGGCTCTTGCAGATGAAGTTCGACGGCTCTCTTCGGCCATCAAAGTATGCCTCATCCTCAACATATTAGAGAATACTTATTATTTAGCTCGCTATTGCCGATATTGACTGGCGTTCCATTTCTTGTCTTTCTAATCACTAATGAGAAGGAGGGGCTCATTATGGCAGTATATGATTGGACCGGTCAGCGCGCCCGCCGGAGGAAGATGATGCGCGCGGCAAGCGTCGCAATGCTTCTGATCATCCTGATGGCGATTCCAGCAATATTGCTGCATTATAATCTCATCCAATTCCCATACTAACCACTTCGAATATTGACATCGCTACGCCGCCTTCCTTGCGTTCTGCTTTGGCTTGCGCGAAACGTTGTCACCTGCCTTGCGGTCAAGCGGCAAACAATCCAGCACGGCTAGAAGCGCGATGATGCCGAGCAGCACGAAGGCCAGACGGAACTCGATGGCGACGACACCATCGACCCCCAATGGCGCACTGATTGCCTGGCCGATACGTATGCCGATAGCGCCAACCGCGATGCCCATGCCCATCGTCAGCTGAAAGACGGTGCTGAACAGCGTGTTGGCACCCGTCATCTGCCCCGGTGGGATATCGGCAAAAGCGATCGTGTTGAGTGCCGTAAAGTGCATCGACCGGCACATGCCGCCGATGAACAGCACCGGCACGACGAACCAGAGCGGCGTATCGGGCGAAAACAGCGCGCAGGCGGCGATGAAGATGGCATTCAGAAGACCATTGACGATCAGCACCGGCTTGAAGCCGAAGCGGCGCAGAATGGGCGTCGTTGCCGGCTTCATCGCCAGATTGCCGGCGAAAACGGCGAGCGTCAGCATGCCCGCATGGAAAGCGCTCAGCCCGAAACCAACCTGGAACATCAAAGGCAGCAGAAAGGGAACGGCGCCTATTGCCGTGCGGAACAACGATCCGCCTGAGATGGTGATAGCGAACGTCGGCAGCTTCAGCCCGGAGAGATCGATGAGCGGATGCTTCGTGCGGAGAAAATGGAAAACGGCGATGGTCAGCAGGACGAAGCCGGCGATCACATAGGTCCAGGCCTCCAGCCAGACGGGATCAGGGCGGCCGATCAGTTCCAGCCCATACATCAGGCTCGCAAGCCCGATGCCGCTGACGACGAAGCCGATCCAATCAAACGGTGGGCGCGCTGTGCTTTTCGTTTCCGGAATGAGCATGAGCGCAAAAATGAAAGCCAATATGCCGAGCGGCAGATTGAGGAAGAATATCCAACGCCAGCTTGCATGGTCAGTAATAAAGCCGCCGAGCGGTGGCCCGAGGATCGGCGCCACCAACGCCGGCCAGGTGATCGTCGCAATGGCCGAGATCAGCTTGTCCTTCGGCGTATTGTTCAAGACGACAAGACGGCCCACCGGCACCATCATCGCGCCGCCGATGCCTTGCAGGATGCGCATGGCAACAAAGGAGCCGGCGCCATTGGCAAAACCGCAGAGGACGGAGGCGAGCGTGAAAATGACGACGGCTGTCATGAACACCAGTCGCGCGCCGAAGCGATCACTGATCCAGCCGCTGATCGGAATGAAGACGCCAAGCGTCAGCAGATAGGCGCTCATGCCGATATTGAGATCGACGGGGCGGGCGCCGAAGGAAATGGCCATCTGCGGCAATGCGGTCGCGATGACCGTACCGTCGAGATTCTCCATGAAGAAGGCGCCAGCCACGAGCAGTGCTATCAACAGCGAACGCGAGCCCGCCTCCCGCACCTCCTCCCTGTGCCCAGGTGTGGACATATCATTCATGGATCAGCAACTCCGAATCCGCCTCGCATCCCGCCTGCATTTAACCGGTTCGGGAACGTTTACGATAGCCGAAATCGTCCCATCAATCGATTGAGCGATCACGTTTCGCTTAGCGAATGGTACGCAATTTGATCTCCACGCCGATACCGTTGCCGACCCAAACAGGCCCGAGGCTAACCTGTTCAAATCGGTGAACAGATCAGTCAATTCGTTGCCAGTAGGCATGTATATGGAAGACATGCTAGGGTTTTCATCGGAAAATGCCGCGGGAAGTACAATGGGATCGATACCACAACACTCTGGAGCAGCCCCAAGCCGGCCGAGATACTGGCAAGGAGCCTCCGCATCGACATAGGCTGACGATTGTTCTTACCAACGGCGCATCAATAAGGAACGAGAGCCCCGCATAATGAAACATGGCCAGGACGCAATGACCTCCAGGGCTACCCCGGAATCGAAACTGATCGTAACGCAGTCGCCCTTCGATGCCTTTGTGCGAAAATACGGTACGATCCCGCGGCGCGGCGTCTTCGGCTATTTCGTCCACGAACTCGGTCGCCGCATCGTCGGCGGAGACTATCCGGTCGGCACGACACTGCCGAATGAGCCAGATCTCGTCGAACAATTCGGTATCAGCCGCACGGTCATCCGCGAAGCGATGAAATGCCTGGCCGGCAAGGGATTGGTCGAGATCAAGACCCGCGTCGGCACGCGCGTCAAGGAACGCTCCAACTGGCATCATCTCGATACGGATGTCATGGTCTGGTATTACGAGACCGGCCCATCGGTCGAAATCATGCGATCGATCAAGGACTTGCGATTGGCGCTCGAACCGGAGGCGACGGCGCGCGCAGCACTCCGCCGCACCGAAAGCGACATTGCAGCCATCAAATCTGCTTACGAAGAGATGGCGTCCACCATCGGCGACGTCAACAGCAATGCCGATGCCGACCTGCGCTTCCATACGGCGATCTTCGCCGCTACGCACAATATGATCTATTCGCAGCTGATTGATCTGATCGCGGTCGGGATCTACGCCAACCGCACGCTTTCGGGCCATGAGGACATAGCCGAAGGACAAAAGCGCGCCCTGCCCCTCCACAAGGCGATCCTCGACGCCATTCTCGCACAGGATACGGGCGCCGCAATCAAGGCATCGCGAAACCTGCTGGAAGCCTGGCTCGCGCGCGACTACGGCTTCTGACAGATCACACCCTGCCCCCGGTGCCCCGGCCTCGCGCTAATGGGCCATGGCTTCCGGTGCATCCGCCTTGGGCGCCGACGACGCCCGACCGGCATCTCGCGTAATCGGGATCTCCGCACGATTATTCAGGCCCTTGTGGGATCGATGTTCGACGGCGGGTATGACATTTCGCCTGCAGCGCCGTATGAGCGCAGTTTGTCGGTGATGACACTTCGGCATTTCCTCGACCAGCCGCAGGCTCAAAGGGAACCCAAATACAGCCAGACCGAACGAGCAATGATCTGCGGTGGAAAGCGGTGGTTCTTGTAGCTGGCGCAAGAGGCGGTAATTCCTGCAACTATCTCGCCAACCGAAAGCTACTTGACGGGAGCTTTGACATTGTAAGAGTTTACGAACGCAACTTCCCGGTCAACAATGTACCCGCAGAAAGATGATGCCGATGTCTGGGCACGGGACGCCGCCAGCATTGCCGTCCATAATTTCCTGATTGGTCCCAACCCCTATTGAGGTTCCCATGCGCATCGCCGTCGGAGGCATTCACATCGAATGCAGCACCTACAATCCCGTCCTGAACGAAGAGAAGGATTTTCGCGTTTTACGCGGCCCAGAGCTGACTGCCTCGCCCTACTTCGCCTTCCTTAGGGATTACGACGGTGAGTTCCTGCCAACCATTCATGCCAGAGCGATCGCCGGCGGTCCGGTCGCCCGTCATACATACGAAGCCTTCAAGACAGAGTTTCTGGAAGGATTGAAGTCATTACTGCCGCTCGATGGGCTGTATCTCGCCATGCATGGCGCCATGTATGTCGAAGGCATGGAAGACGCCGAAGGCGACTGGATCAGTGCGGCTCGTGCCGTCGTCGGCGACGATTGCATGGTCTCGGCAAGCTACGACTTGCACGGCAATGTCACCCAGCGCATCATCGATGCGCTCGACATGTACTCCACCTATCGCACCGCGCCGCATATCGATGTCGAGGAGACCATGCGCCGCGCCGTCAAGATGCTGACGGGAAGCCTGAAGACCGGTGTAAAACCCATCCTGCTCTGGGCGCCGATCCCCGTGGTGCTGCCGGGCGAACGCACCAGCACCGTCGACGAGCCGGCCAAGAGCCTTTACGATATGCTGCCCGGAATCGATGCCATCGACGGCGTCTGGGATGCATCGCTCATGGTCGGTTACGTCTGGGCGGACGAACCGCGCGCAACGGCCGCCGCCATCATGACCGGCACGGATCGCGCCGTGCTCGAACGCGAGGCGAAACGACTGGCGCAGGCCTATTGGGACGTTCGCGAGGATTTCGTTTTCGGCTCGGAAACCGGTTCGATCGAGGAATGCGTCGCCAGAGCAATCGCCAGCACAACGGCGCCTGTGGTTCTGGCGGAATCCGGCGATAATCCAACGGGTGGCGGCGTCGGTGATCGCGCCGACGTGCTGGCGGAACTGATTGCCAAGGGAGCACAAGGCGTCATCTTTGCCGGCATCGCCGACAGGGCTGCGACGGAAGCCTGCTATGCCGCAGGCCTCAGCGCCACTCTCTGTCTTTCCGTCGGCGCATCGCTCGACACCAAGGGCAGTAAGCCGGTGACGGGCAGCTTCACCGTCAAGTATCTGCTGGAGACTAAAGAAGCGACCGACAGGCAGGCCGTGGTTTCCATCGGCGGCGTCGACGTTGTGCTGTCGGCCAAGCGCCGCCCCTATCATAATATCGCCGATTTCACCCGCCTCGGCCTCGCTCCGCACAAAGCGAAGATCATTGTCGTCAAATCCGGCTACCTTTCGCCCGAGCTGGCGCCGATCGCCAACCCGAACCTGATGGCTCTGTCCCCCGGTGTCGTCGATCAGTTCGTCGAACGCCTGCCGCGGCTGCGCAAGACGAAGCTAACCTATCCCTTCGACAAGGATTTCGACTTTACGCCTGAGACAGCGATTTCCGCGCGCGCCGTCGGCCGCTGAAGCTCAAGTCAAAGAACCGCAATAGCGGCTATCGTCAATTGGCCATATCAAGAAGACGGCTCGTTTCTATGGGTCGCCTTTCCCTATCACGCACAAAGATTGTGCATTGCCGAAATTGCACAAAAAAGCGCTTGACGAGGCGAACGAGTTCAACTTCTATCGAACCAATTTCAAATTGGTTCAGCTCTCAATATGGCAATCGACAGCCTTCCGGAAAATTCGGTCCATGCCCTGGAAAGGCTCCGTGGGCTTTTGAATTCGGCAGATCTCCCGGCTGACGGAAAGCTGCCGACGGAGCGGGCTCTTTCGGAAAACCTCGGCGTCAGCCGGCGTGCGATCCGGCGAGCACTCGAGGTGCTGGAAGCGGAAGGCCGCGTCTGGCGCCGGCAGGGCTCGGGAACCTATGTCGGGCAGCGCCCGGCCGATTGGAGCCAGCATGTCAGCACGCTGGTGGCCGGCACGGATCTCATGGAGGTCATGGAAGTTCGGCTGCGCATCGAGCCGCAATTGGCTCAGCTCGCCGCCATGCGCGCCAAACCCGACGACATCGACCGCATGTACGAACTGGCGAAGAAGATCACCGCCAGCGACGATGCCGACAGCCGAGAGCTTTGGGATGGCGCATTGCACCGGCTGATTGCACAAAGCGCCGGCAACCAGTTCTTCCTCACCATTTTCGACGTCATCAATCACGTCCGCCAGGATGAAGCCTGGCAAACCATTCGCGAATTGGCCCGCAGCATAAACAAGACCCGCCCGGTCTCCTATGCCCAGCATAGGACGATCATCGATGCGATTGCTGCACGCAATCCGATGAAGGCGGCCGAAGCCATGCGCGAACATTTGTTGATGCTGCAGGAAAGCCTGATCCGCATCACCTCGCTGGATGCGCGGCAAGCTGAGGAGCCACTGACCGAGGAGGTGGGCTGACCCAAAAGCCGGCCTGCCCGCCACGACCGGAGAGGAAACCGGTCGGGACCGCAAAGAACGAAAACGATAAACAGGAGAACAGAATGAAGATCGCCAAATTCCTGGCAACGCTTGCCGCCGGCGCCCTGATCGCGCTGCCGTCCCTAGCCGTCGAACTCAAGATCGGCCTGCAGGACGATGCCGACGCGCTGGACCCTGCGCAATCGCGCACCTTCGTCGGCCGCATCGTCTATACCGCACTTTGCGACAAGCTCGTCGATGTAACACCGGACCTGCAGTTCGTGCCGCAGCTTGCCACATCCTGGAAATGGTCCGCCGACGGCAAGCAGCTCGTCATGGAGCTGCGCCAGGGCGTGAAATTCCAGGACGGGACGCCGTTCAATGCGCAAGCCGTCGTCGACAACATCCAGCGCTATCAGACCATGCCGGAATCACGCCGCAAGAGCGAGCTTTCTTCCGTCGCCAAGGTCGAAGCAACAGGCGAGTACGAAGCCACCTTCACCCTGAAGGCGCCTGACGTCACGCTGCTTGCCCAGCTTTCCGACCGCTCAGGCATGATGGTCTCGCCAACAGCGGCAAAGGTTGCCGGTGCGAAATTCGGCGATCATCCCGTTTGCTCCGGTCCGTTCAAATTCGTCGAGCGCGTGCAGCAGGACCGCATCGTGCTCGAAAAATTCCAGGATTACTGGAACAAGGACAAGATCTTCATCGACAAGGTGACCTACCTGCCGATCCCGGACACGACCGTTCGCCTCGCTAACCTGCGCTCTGGCGATCTCGATATGATCGAGCGCGTGGCGGCATCCGATGTCGGTACGGTCAAAGGCGACCCCAATCTCGTCTATGCCGATGCGATCGGCACCGGCTGGCTTGGCGTCTACGCCAATGTCGGCAATGGTGCGCGCGCCGACAATCCGATGGGCAAGGACAAGCGCCTGCGCCAGGCTTTCTCGCTGGCGATCGACCGCGAAGCCGCCATGCAGATCGTCTTCGACGGCACCGGACTTGCCGGCAATCAGCCGTTTGCACCTAACAGCCCATGGTACGATAAGGATATTCCGGTGCCTGCCCGCGACGTCGACAAGGCCAAGGCGCTGGTGAAAGAAGCCGGCCTCGATCGCATTCCGGTCGAACTTGCCGTCGCCAACAATCCGGTTTCGATGCAGATGATGCAGATCGTCCAGTCGATGGTTGCCGAAGCCGGCTTCGACGTGACGCTGAAGACGACCGAATTCGCAACCCTGCTCGACGCGCAGTCGAGCGGCAACTACCAGCTGAGCCGCTCCGACTGGTCCGGCCGCTCCGATCCGGACGGCAACATCCAGCAGTTCGTGACGACCGGTGCCGGCCTCAACGATTCCAAATACAGCAATCCTGAAGTCGACAAGCTGCTGCTGGAGGCACGTCAGTCGCAGGACAATGCCGTGCGCAAGCAGAAATACGATGCGGCCGAGGCGATCCTCAGCCAGGATCTGCCGATCATCTTCCTTGGGCACCAGGCCTGGATCTGGGCCTACAACAAAAAGGTATCCGGCTTCGTGCCCTCGCCTGACGGCATGATCCGTCTCGTGGGCGTAAAGAAGAGTGGCTGAGCCAACAACGCCATGCGGGCTCTCTCCCGCATGGCTTTTCCGGTATTCGGTGCCGCATCGAGGAACTGCCCATGTATAGCTATATCGGAAAGAGGCTGCTCGTCGCCATACCGACGCTGCTGATCATTTCGATCTTCGTCTTCTCGCTGCAGAAGCTGCTGCCGGGTGATCCGGTGCTTGCCATGGCCGGCGAGGAGCGAGACCCGCAGGTGCTGGAGCTGCTTCGCGAGAAATACCGGCTGAACGATCCAGTCATCTACCAATATGGCTATTGGCTGCAGGGTGTCGCCAGGGGCGATCTCGGCGTTTCGCTACGCACCAATCAGCCGGTCCTCACGCTCGTAGCGGAAAAACTGCCCGTGACGATCCAGCTTGCCGTGATGTCGATGATCTTCGCCTTCATGATCGGCATCCCCATGGGCATTTTGGCGGCGGTGAAGAAGAACACCTTCATCGATTTTCTCGCCAATATCGTCGCCTTGTGCGGCCTGTCAGTGCCAAATTTCTGGCTTGGTATCATGCTGATCCTGCTGGTTTCGGTGAAGCTGCATTGGCTGCCGGCCTCGGGATACCAGCCGTTCTTCGAGGACCCCTGGCGTTCGATCCAGACGATGCTGATGCCGTCCTTCGTGCTCGGCAATGCACTGGCAGCCACCTTGATGCGCCACACGCGGTCTTCGATGCTCAGCGTGCTCAGTGCCGACTATATCCGCACAGCCCGCGCCAAGGGCTTGCCGGAGGCGGCCGTCGTGCTGCAGCACAGCTTCCGCAACGCCATCCTGCCTGTCGTCACCGTCAGCGCCCTGCTGTTCGGAGAACTGCTGGCCGGGGCAGTGCTGACCGAACAGATCTTCACCATCCCGGGCTTTGGCAAACTGATCGTCGATGCGGTTTTCAACCGGGATTACGCCGTCGTCCAGGGCGTGGTGCTCTGCACGGCCGTCGGCTTCATCGCCATGAACCTCATTGCGGATATTCTCTATGTCGTCCTCAATCCACGCATGAGGGCGGCCCTATGAGCACAATCGTTCAGGTGACTGCCGCAAGCGCCTCGGTCAAGCGAACTCCCAACCGGGCCTGGCGCAAGCTGCGAGCCAACAAGGGGGCACTGGTCGGGCTTGCGATCATCCTGTTCTTTACCGTGCTCGCTGCACTTGCACCATTGCTGCCGATCCCGGATCCGGTCGCTACCAGCTGGTCTGCAATCCGCAAAGCGCCCTCGGCCGCGCACTGGCTCGGCACCGACGACCTTGGCCGCGACATTCTCTCCCGCATGATCTGGGGCGCGCGAGCGTCCTTGATGGCCGGCGTCTTCTCGGTTGCCATCGCGGTGGCTATCGGCGTGCCTTTCGGCCTGATCTCCGGCTATTATGGCGGCTGGATCGATCAAATCATCTCGCGCGTCACCGAAGCCTTCCTGGCGATGCCTTTCCTGATCACCGCCATTGCGCTTGCCGCCTTCCTCGGCCCGAGCCTCACCAATGCGATGATCGCGATCGGGCTTTCGGCAACGCCCGTTTTCGTACGGTTGACACGCGGCCAGGTGCTGGCGGTCAAGATGGAGGATTATGTCGAGGGCGCCCGCTCGATCGGTCTGCGCCACTTCAGCATCATCACCCGTTACATCCTGCCGAACGTCTTCGCGCCGATCCTCGTGCAGGCGACGCTCACCATCGCGACCGCGATCATCGCGGAAGCGAGCCTCTCCTTCCTCGGCCTCGGCCAGCAGCCACCCGCTCCTAGCTGGGGTTCGATGCTCAACGTCGCCAAGAATTATCTCGAACAGGCGCCCTGGATGGCCATGTGGCCGGGGGCTGCCATTTTCCTCGTCGTGATCGGCTTCAATCTCCTCGGCGACGGCCTGCGCGATGCGCTCGACCCGCGCGAAGCATGAATAACCTCAAAAGGATGCCCCAATGACCGCATTCACCACACGCCCCGAAATTCTCGGAACTTTCGGCGTCGTCACGTCGACGCACTGGATCGCATCCGCCGTCGGCATGAGCATTCTCGAAAAGGGCGGAAATGCCTTCGACGCCGCGGTTGCCACCGGCTTCGTGCTGCAGATCGTCGAACCGCATCTCTGCGGGCCGGGCGGCGACATGCCGGTCATCCTCTATTCGAAGAAGAAGGACAAGGTCGAGGTCATCTGTGCCCAGGCACCGGCGCCGGCAGGCGCAACGATCGAGCATTACACGCGCGAGGGGCTGAAGCTCATCCCCGGCGATGGCCTGCTTGCGACCGTCATTCCCGGCGCCTTCGACGGCTGGATGCTGATGCTGCGCGATTACGGCCGGCTGACGGTGCGCGACGTGCTGGAGCCGGCGATCCATTATGCTGAAAAGGGCCACCCCGTCCTGCCACGCGTTTCCGCGACCATTGCAGGACTTGCCGAATTCTACCGTGAGGAATGGCCGACCTCCTATGAGACCTGGCTTCCGGGCGGTTCCGCTCCCGAACCCTGGTCCAACTTCATGAACCCGGTTCTTGCCGAAACCTGGAAGCGGGTTGTTGCCGAGGCGGAAAGCAAGAGCGATCGCGAAGCGCAGATCGAAGCCGCACGCGACGCCTATTACCGCGGCTTCATCGCAGAGGCGATCGACACCTATGTCAGCAAAACGGAGGTCATGGATGCAAGCGGCGAACGCCACAAGGGCGTCTTGACCGCAGACGATATGGCGAACTGGCGGGCGACGATCGAGGCGCCGCTGACCTACGATTATCATGGCTGGACGGTCGCCAAGATCGGCCCCTGGGGTCAAGGCCCCGTCTTCCTGCAGACGCTGGCGCTGCTCAAGGGTTTCGATCTGGCCGGAATGGACCCGGCAGGCGCCGATTTCGTGCACACCGTCACGGAAGCGATGAAACTCGCCTTTGCCGATCGTGAGGTCTATTACGGCGATCCGAATTTCACGAATGTACCGCTCGAGACCCTGCTTTCGGACGCCTATGCCGATGAGCGCCGCCGACTGATTTCAGCGGATGCCTCGCTCGCCTTGCGCCCCGGCAAGCTTGCCGGCTTTGAAGGCCAATACGATCTCACCATGCAGATGCTTGATGCGCCGGAAGCCAAGGGCGGTGCGGTCTATGAGCCGACAATGTCACATCTCACCGAAAAGCGCGGCGATACCGTGCATATCGATGTCATCGACCGCGAAGGCAATATGGTGTCGGTGACGCCATCCGGCGGGTGGCTACAATCCTCGCCGATCATTCCCGGTCTCGGCTTCTGCCTCAATTCCCGCGCCCAGATGTTCTGGCTGCAACCCGGCCTGCCCTCTTCACTTGCGCCGGGCAAGCGGCCGCGCACGACGTTGACCCCGACGATGGCGCTGCATGAAGGACGCCCGACGCTCGCCTTCGGCACGCCCGGCGGCGATCAGCAGGAACAGTGGCAGCTCTCCTTCTTCCTGCGCTATGTCCATCACGGGCTGAACCTACAGGAAGCGATCGACAAGCCGCTGTTCCACAGCACGCATTTCCCCAGTTCCTTCTATCCGCGCACGCGCGAACCCGGCGGCCTGACGGCAGAGGCGAATTTCAATGCCGACGTGCTGGATACGCTCCGCAAGAAAGGCCATCAGCTGACCGTCGCGCCGGAGTGGACCGTGGGACGCCTCACCGCAGCGCGGCGTGACGCGGATGGTCTCTTGCGCGCTGCGGCAACACCGCGTTTGATGCAGGCCTACGCCGTCGGGAGATAGAGGCGCCGCGATTATTACGCGTGGCCTCTGGTGGGGCTTGGAGACAACAAGATCAAGAATGGGGAATCGATGACAATCAATGCCACGCAGACAATCGATCCGAACAGGCAGCCGGTGCTTTCGGTCTCCAATCTCTCCACCTCATTTCTCGTCGATGGCGAGTGGCGCCCGGTCGTGAAGGACATTTCCTTCGATGTCATGCCGGGTGAAACGGTCGCGATCGTCGGCGAAAGCGGTTCCGGCAAGAGCGTAACCTCGCTCTCGATCATGCGGCTGCTCGCCAGAGCCAGTAGCCGCATCGAGGGTGAAGTCAGGCTCAACGGCCGCGATCTCCTGACATTGCCGGAGGCCGAGATGCGAAAGGTGCGCGGCAAGGATGTCGCGATGATCTTCCAGGAGCCGATGACTTCTCTCAATCCGATCTTCACCATCGGCCGGCAGATTTCCGAGGCGCTGACCTGCCATGGCAATATTTCCAAGGCTGAAGCGAAGGCGGAAACGATCCGCCTCCTGGAAAAGGTGCGCATCCCCAACGCGTCCTCGCGCTTCGACGAATATCCGCACCAGTTTTCCGGTGGCATGCGCCAGCGCGTGATGATCGCGATGGCACTTGCCAGCCGGCCGAAACTGCTGATCGCCGATGAGCCGACGACCGCGCTCGATGTGACGATCCAAGGCCAGATCCTGGATCTCATCAAGGTGCTGCAGGAAGAGGAAGGCATGTCCGTCCTCTTCATCACCCACGACATGGGCGTCGTGGCCGAGATATCCGACCGCACCATCGTCATGTATCGCGGCGAGGCGGTGGAAACGGGCAAGACCGACGATATCTTTCATCGCGGCCAGCATCCCTATACTCGAGCCCTGCTGTCAGCCGTGCCGCGCTTGGGTTCGATGAAGGACCAGCCGCAGCCGCTGCGCTTCCCGATCGTTGACGCAAGCACTGGCGAGCGCAGCGAGCCAAAGGCGCTCACAGACACCGTCGATCACCGCAAGACGCCGGTTCTCGAGGTTAAGAACCTCGTCACCCGCTTCGATCTTCGCGGCGGCCTGCTTGCCCGTCCGACGGGCGCTATCCACGCCGTCGAAAATGTCTCCTTCGATCTCGCTCAGGGGGAAACCCTGTCGCTGGTCGGAGAATCCGGCTGCGGCAAGTCGACGACGGGGCGCTCCATCATGCGCCTCATCACGCCGAAGTCCGGCGAAGTTCGGCTCGACGGCTATGATGTGATGAAGCTGGACGCGCTCGAACTGCGCCGGATGCGCCGCAGCATCCAGATGATCTTCCAGGACCCTTTCGCAAGTCTCAATCCGCGCATGACAATCGGTGCTGCGGTCGCGGAACCCATTATCGAGCATCGCCTTGGTTCGCGCGCCGAAGCCCGGGAGAAGGCGGCCGATCTTCTGGAACGTGTCGGGCTGAAAGCCGACATGATGAGCCGCTATCCGCATGAATTCTCAGGCGGCCAGCGCCAGCGCATCTGCATCGCCCGCGCGCTCGCCCTTGATCCGAAAGTGATCGTCGCGGACGAAAGCGTGTCGGCGCTGGACGTATCGATCAAGGCGCAGGTCTGCAATCTGCTGATGGATCTGCAGCAGAGCCTCAACCTGTCCTATCTCTTCATCTCGCACGACATGGCCGTGGTCGAGCGCGTCAGCCACCGGGTCGCCGTCATGTATCTCGGCGAGATTGTCGAAATCGGACCGCGCGCCTCTGTGTTCGAAAATCCGCAGCATCCCTACACGAGGAAGCTAATGGCGGCCGTCCCGGTGCCGGATCCGTCCCGACGCGGCATCCGGCGCAACCTCGCAGTCGACGAGTTGAAGAGCCCGGTGCGCCCCGTCGGCTATCAGCCACCCGCGCGACACTATCGCGAAGTCTCGCAGGGCCATCTGGTTCGAATGGAAGAGGCCGCCTGAGGCGCATTCTGACCTTGACGCCGCCGAATTCCGGGCAAATATCGGCGTCCTGTTTCCATCTCATCTGGAGTGAATGATATGACCGATAACGTGCTCGATATTCCGGTAAAGAAGATCGACGGCAGCGATACGACGCTTGCCGACTATCGCGGCAAGGTCATCATGGTCGTCAATGTCGCGTCCAAATGCGGCCTGACGGTGCAGTATGAAGGGCTGGAAAAGCTCTATGAGGAAAAGCGGGACGAAGGTCTTGTCATCGCCGGCTTTCCGGCCAACGATTTCAAGGGCCAGGAACCGGGCAGTGATAAAGAGATTCTGGAGTTCTGCACACTGACCTATGATGTGCAGTTTCCCATGTTTTCCAAGATCGCCGTGACGGGTGAAAACCGCCATCCGCTTTATGACAGCCTGATCGCCTCCGGCGTCGAGACGGTAGGAGACGGGCCGATGCGCGAACGGCTCGCCAAACATGGCCTCGAGACCGGGCAGAACGGTGGCATCGTCTGGAATTTCGAAAAGTTCCTGATCGGTCGCGACGGCGACGTTGTTGCCCGCTTTGCGCCTGATGTAACTGCGGACGATCCGCGCCTGCTCTCCGTTCTGGAAAAAGAACTGGCTCGCGCTGGCTGAAGTCCGCGGCAAATCGGATAAAAGCCGAATTAATTCAGAATAATAAGGTCTATTTTTGCAAGCAGGGCGAGTATTACTTCGCCCTGCTATGTCGTTGCTTACGACTACGCTCAGGAGTATTTTCAAGTCTTCGAATATATCCGAAGAAACGCCACATCAATCTGGGAGGAAGATGTCATGCGTGAACCTGATATGCAGAAACTTGATGCCCTGGTCGGTCGGCTGGTCGGCGATCTCGGTGCAGCGGTCTCCGGTGTGCTGGTCACGCTTGGAGACCATCTAGGCCTCTTCAGGGCCATGGCGGATGGAACGCCGATGACGTCGGCCGAACTGGCCGACAAGATTGGCGTGAAAGAGCGTTATGTGCGCGAGTGGCTGTCGGCTCAAGCTGCCGCCGACTATGTCAGCTATGACGACGAGACCGAGCGCTTCTATCTGACGCCGGAACAGGCCATGGTGTTTGCAGAGGAAAACAGCCCCGCCTTCTTCACCGGCGCCTTCGATGTCGTCCAATCCATGTGGCTCGACGAGCCGAAGATCGCCAATGCCTTCAAAACCGGCAGCGGTTTCGGCTGGCATGAGCACAGCGCCTGCCTGTTCCGCGGCACGGAGCGGTTTTTCCGTCCAGGCTACAACAGCCATCTCATTACGGAATGGATACCGGCGCTGAACGGCATGCATGAAAAGCTTCAAGCCGGCGCGGCTGTCGCCGATGTCGGCTGCGGCCACGGTGCCTCGACCATCCTGATGGCGCAGGCCTATCCGAACTCGACCTTCTTCGGCTTCGACTACCACCTGCCATCGATCGAGCGGGCGCGCGCTGCCGCCAAGCAGGCGGGCGTCGATACCCGCATCACGTTCGAGCAGGCAAGCGCCAAGGATTTCCCGGCTGCCGGTTACGATCTTGTCGCCATGTTCGATTGCCTGCACGACATGGGCGATCCGGTCGGCGCCGGTAAACACGTCAAGGAAAGCCTTGCCGACGACGGCACCTGGATGATTGTCGAACCCTTTGCGCATGACTGCCTGAAGGACAATCTCAATCCGGTCGGTAGGGTCTTCTACGGCGCTTCGACGATGATCTGCACACCCGCTTCGCTGTCGCAGGAAGTAGGGCTGGGCCTCGGCGCCCAAGCCGGCGAGCTGAAGCTGCGCAAGGTGGCCATGGATGCGGGCTATTCGCATTTCCGTAAGGCAACTGAAACGCCGTTCAACATGGTCTTCGAAGTCAGGGCATGACCGGCTAGCGGACGCCGGGCCGCGTTAGGCCCGGCGCCTTTCGTGTGATTAGGCCTTCACGACGCTCGCCTGATAGATCTCGTCGATGGTTTTTGCGAGGCTGGCGTCGAATTCAGCATCGCTCATCGTCACGCGCAGATCCTCGGTCAAAGCTCGGGAGAAGCTGGCGATCATTCCATGATTGTGGCTGAGCTTTTCGCAGGCATCCGCACGGCTGTAGCCGCCCGAAAGCGCCACGACGCGCGCCACCGCCTTGTGATCGACGAGAGGCTTGTAGAAATCCGGAACAGTCGGGATCGTCAGCTTGAGCATGACCTTCTGGCCGGCCGGAACTGCATCGAGCCTCTGAGCGATCTCGTCCCGCAGAATAGCCTCGGCCTCCTGCTTGGTCGGGCTCTTGATGGAGACTTCCGGTTCGATGATCGGCACGAGACCATGGCCGAGGATTTGGTGTCCTATCTCGAACTGCTGCTTGACCACCGCGGCAATGCCGATCTTGTCGGCGTTGGCAATGACCGAACGCATCTTGGTGCCGAAGATCCCCTTCTTCGCCGCACGGGCAAGCAGAACGTCGAGATCCGGCATCGGCTTCATCACCTGCGCGCCGTTCTCCTCGGCCGCCAGACCCTTATCGACCTTGAGGAAAGGGACGACACCGCGATCGGCCCAGAGATAAGTGGGAACCGGCTTTCCCTTCGCCTCACCATCCATGGTCTTCTCGAAAAGAATGGCGCCAATCACCTTATCTCCGGAAAATGAGGGAGCCGTCATGATGCGCACGCGCATTTCATGTATCAGGCGGAACATTTCCTCGTCGCCATTATAGTCGGAATCGGCGATCCCATAGAGACGGAGAGCGCCCGGGGTCGAGCCTCCGCTTTGATCGAGGGCAGCGATGAAGCCACCCTTGCCCGACATCTGCGACATCATCTTTTCGTCAGCCATACTATTCTCCCTATTGCGTAACGCCGCGCGGCGCATACGGACTTTCTGGGCCGGACAAGCCTCAGGCATTTCCGACCGGTTGCAAATATCGACCTTGGCGAACGATTTCACCCCTGGTCCGGCCATGCAATCGACCAATATCTAAGAAACCTAACGGAATTCCGATTGTTATCCAGTCGAAATGCACAGCATTTTCGAGAAATCAATGACCGTGAACTGCGGAGTTTTGGGTGCGACAGCTCACCAAAACGGTTCTTTCCGCGCCAACTCGCCGAATAAACCGATTAAGGCGGTTATTACTGGAAGATCGCGCGCCGGGAACCGGTCAAGCAATATTTTAACTTCAGCTTTTCACCATCCGTGTGATTGAGCCGTTTTGAGCTGGTTTGCTTTTGGTTGGGGTTTTACAGCCCGTTTTCTGGCGCGAAAAAGGAGAAAGGGCAAACTGCATGGCATTAGTGATTCCGCTCAACTCTCCTCGCGCCTTCATGTGGCACGAGGCGCCCTCGATCAGCGAGGCGACGACAATATTCATCTCACCCTCGTGTCCGAAGGATAACACGATGCCAATGGCGTAGGTCTTGCCGGTGCGAAGATTGATACCGCCGAGATTGGGCCGATAACTGAGCTCGCCAGTGACGCGCCGACCTACTTCGCGACGCAAGCCGCGTCCTACAATCCCTGCACCTTCGACAAATCATTCCGCTTCCGCCATGTCGACGCGAGAATGCCCGCAGGCGGGTAACGATGAAGCGCGGGCTGCGATCAAAGTCGACGAGGGGTGCGTGTTTGGGCAGTCGATCCGATGTTGTCGCATGACATCAGGACACAACCTTAAGCATAGATATTCAGCCGGCATTCAGAAAGGCAATCTTAGGATGCATATCGTCAGCCATTCTATTATTAGGGGAAGCTCATGGAAAAATATACCAAAACTGTTTTGACAATCATCGCCGTCGCGCTCGCGGCGATCGCCATCCAAAACACGATTACGCCGGCGCAAGCCGTCGGTGGCGGCTGCGGGACGGAGACCTACCGGCCCTGCTATGTAAAGCTGGTGAACTAGCGCAATCAACGCTGCCCGGGGGATACCCCGGGCAGCTTTTATCTCAGCCGATTATGATTCAGCGCCTTTTCGCGCAGCCTCAAGAGCCGTGCGTGCGCCTGCCCTGAGCTGAGCGGTTTCCGTGCCGGCGATAACCAGATCAAGACCAAGCTTCAGATATTGGCCCGCGCGATCGCCATCGCCGCCGAAGGCACAGATCACCTTGCCATGCGCACGGCACCGCGCCAGCGCGGTTGCAAGCGCCTGGTCGATCGCGGCACTATCGGGTGCAAGGCGTGCGCCGTTTGAAAGCGCGATCGAAAGATCAGATGGGCCGACAAAGATGCCGTCGATGCCGTCAACAGCCAGGATCTCGTCGATGGCGTCGAGCGCCATGCGAGTTTCGACCATGGCAATGGTGACGGTCAGGCTGTTGGCGCTCTGCAGATAATCTTCAGCCGGCAGGCCGAAATGATTGAGGGCCAGCGACGGCCCCCAGCTGCGCTCGCCGAGCGGCGGATACTTCGTCGCCTGCACCAAGGCGCGCGCATCATCGGCGGAATTGATCATCGGTGCGATGATGGCAGAAGCACCGGCATCGAGAAGCCGCGAGGCGGAGGCGAAATCGCCCACGGGAATACGGGCAATCGCCGGCTTGCCCGCCAAGCGCACATGGGCGATGCCGTTGGCGGCGGACTCCATGTTCCACATGCCATGCTGCATATCGAGCACGATGGTATCGAAGTCTTCCTGCGCCAGATGATTGACGAGCATCGGATCGGGTATGCCGACCCAGCCGGAGACCATGCCGCCATTCTCGCGGCGTTTCAGGCGTCCGGCAAATCCGTTCATGTCAGTCGTCATCGTTTTTCCTCACCTATCGATAGCAGGGCTCTGTCTTTTTTGCCAGCATCGGCCGCCAAATCACGGCGAGCCGTTGCAAGCGACAATACTCAATTCCCATTGCCGAACCACTCGAAAGTGCGCAGGCGACGGACACAAATCGACAAACCACCGCTCCGACCGTGGTCGGCCGCCGTGCAGGAAGATGATTTCAAATCTGCCAGACGACCATGACAAATTTGCAGCTATCTGGATCGGTTAGCCGTGCCCACAAGGCGACCAAGGCGTGACTTAAGACGAGCCATGCCGCCAGGCAGAAGGCATCGCCCCATCATAGGATCTCGGCGGCTCCTTACCGCTCAACGCCCGGCAAAGCGCTGCTTCGCAAAATCCGTGACAGGCGTGTAAAGGCTGATGAGCGTTCCCTCGGGATCGCGGATTTGCCCTGCCTGGTTTCCCCACGGCATCAGCTTCGGTTCGTGCACGACCTCTACCTTGTCCTTCAACCTTGCGAATTCGGCATCGACATCGTCGACCTGGAATTCGATAACAAGCGATCGGTTGACGCCGGGTTCGGCACTGCCCTCGCGAAATAGGGCGACAGTCTCGGCACTTCCAATCGCAAGTGTTGCCGCTGGGGTGACGATCTCGGCGAAGACCGGCCCTAGCCACTCCGCAGCCTGACCGGTGACCATCTCATAAAACGCAACCATCTCCTTGATGTCGGCAACGATCAGACGTGTGGATGCCAGTTTCATCGCATACTCCTTCAAAATGCCCGCCAACTCTGTTGTTGGCGGCTCGAAGGCTCTTGTTGCATAAGGCTGTTGCCACCATACTGGCAGCAGGAGTCAGCAGGAATGCGTCGCGCCGATCGTTTGTTTCAGATCATACAGATATTGCGCCGGTCGAGCCGGCCGGTAACTGCTGCCGCGCTGGCGGATGAACTCGAAGTCTCCAAGCGCACGGTCTATCGCGACATCGCCGATCTGATGAGCCAGCGGGTTCCGATCGAAGGTGAGGCAGGCTTCGGATATCTTTTGTCGCCTGGCTACGAAATGCCGCCGCTGATGCTGACGCCCGAGGAGGTCGAGGCTGTCGTCCTCGGCGCGCAATGGGTTGCGGGTCGTGCCGACAAGGCCCTTGCCAATGCCGCACGCGACGTGGTTGCCAAGATCACCGCGATCGTGCCCGGGCACCTGCGTCCCTTCATCCTTGAGCCGAGCGTCGGCGCCAAACCGCTTCTTCAGGGAGGCCAAGAGGGAAACATCGACCTGCCGTTGTTGCGGGCGGCAATCCGCGAAGGACGAAAACTTCGGCTGCGCTATCGGTCCGATGCGGGTGCGGAAAGCACAAGGATCGTCTGGCCCGTTATTCTCGGCTATTCCGACACGAGCCGCATTCTGGTGGCATGGTGCGAGCTGCGCCAGGGCTTCCGGCATTTCCGCACGGAACGGATTCTCGCGGCCGACATGCTGAATGACGGTCATGGCTTGCGCCCAGGCGAGCTTCGCCGCCGCTGGTCCGCCTGGCGAGAGGCAGAACTCCAGCAAACTCAACGGAAAGGGTGATTATCGGGTGCCGACGCTGTTGGCCGCCTGCACCCGATAATCTCAGATGATCCCGCCGCCACCGGCAACGGAAACCGGACGCTCGGCGGCCACCTTGCGGCGATAGCCGCTCGCCCTGTAAGTCGCGACCGGATCGATCGCGCCGCCCGCACGGCGGCGAGCTTCAGCGAGGATCGGCTCGACATCGGCGCGATAGGCGCGCTTCAGCGTTTCCGATGCCATCAGCGCGTCGTTCGCATCCTGATACTCGCCAAGTGCATTGCGATCGACGATCAGCGCCTGAGCGTACGCACGGCGGATCTCGTTGGCGCTGGAAATCAGGCTTTCGATCGGGTCCGTGACGTTATGCGACTGGTCGATCATATGCGCCGGATTGAAGTCGTTGACTCCGCGCCGCTCGGCATCGACCAGCTCGTTGAAGACGAGGAACAGGCGGTAGGGCTCGATGGCGCCGGCGTCGAGATCGTCGTCGCCATACTTGGAATCGTTGAAGTGGAAACCGCCGAGCTTGCCGAACTGGATGAGGCGCGCAACGATCATCTCGATATTGGTATTCGGCGCGTGGTGACCAAGGTCGACAAGGCACTGCGCCTTGGGGCCGAGTGTCTGCGCGATCAAATAGTTGGTGCCCCAATCCTGAACGACCGTCGAATAGAAGGCCGGCTCATACATCTTATGCTCGGAAAACAGCCGCCAATCATCCGGAAGCGCCTTGTAGATATCGGCCATGGCGGAAAGATAGCGCTCAAATGCCTTGGTGAAATTGGTTTGGCCGGGGAAATTCGAGCCGTCGCCGATCCACACCGTCAGCGCCTTCGAGCCAATGGCCTTGCCGATCTCGATGCATTCGATGTTGTGCTCGACGGCCTGGGCGCGGGTTGCCGCATCGACATGGCTCAGCGAACCGAACTTGTATGAATGCGCCTGGCCGGGCGCGTCGGAGAACGTATTGGAGTTCATGGCGTCAAAGCCGAGGCCGAGCGCATCGCCCTTCGCCCTGAGCTCGCTCGGGTCCGCCTTATCCCAGGGGATATGCAGCGAAACCCTTGGCGTTGCCCGCGTCAGCTGCTGGATGACGGCGCAATCGTCGAGCTTGTCGAAGATGCCGCGCGGCTCGCCGGTGCCTGGGAAGCGGGCAAAGCGGGTGCCGCCGGTGCCGACGCCCCAGGACGGGACCGCAACGAAGAATTCGGAGACCTTCCGGGTCACGGCCTCGATATCGACGCCGCGCCGGGCAAGCGTGGCGCCGAGCGCCTCATAATCGGATTTCAGCGCAGCGGCGCGCTTGTCGTTTTCTGCAGCAACCAGATCGGGCGCAATTCTAAACTCGGCCATTCTTTCCTCCCGAATACGTCATTCGAAACATTACAGCCTCTCGACTGGCTGTTCCATCTTCTCCCCACCGGGGAGAAGATGCCCAACGGGCAGATGAGGGGAGTGAGGAGCATAGCGACTCACATCTTGAGCGTAAGCAAAAGATAGAACCACATGTGCAGCCCCCCTCATCCGACCCTTCGGGCCACCTTCTCCCCGGTGGGGAGAAGGAAAAATGTAGCAAACTACCGCGTAAAGCTCTGCGCGTTACCGGCGTCGACGTTGATGATGTTGCCCGTCGACTTGGCGGAAAGATCCGAAGCCAGGAAGTAGATCGCCTCGGCAATATCCTCGGGGAAAACATTGAGCTTCAGCATCGAGCGCTTGCGGTAATGTTCCTCCAGCTCGTCCACTTCGATCTTCGAGGAGGCGGCGCGCTGCTCGCGCCATTCGCCGTTCCAGATCTTCGAGCCGCGCAGGACGGCGTCGGGATTGACCGTATTCACGCGGATGCCGGCTTCAGCACCCTCGAGCGCCAGGCAGCGGGCCAGATGGATTTCGGCGGCTTTGGCCGTGCAATAGGCGGCGGCATTCGGCGAGGAGGCCAGACCGTTCTTCGACGCGACGAAGACGACATTGCCGCCGAGATTCTGGCGGCGGAACAGCCGGAAGGCTTCGCGCGAGACGAGGAAGTAGCCGGTCGCGAGAATATCGATATTGCGGTTCCACATCGAAAGCTCGGTGCTTTCGATCGGTGCTGACGATGCGATGCCGGCATTCGATACCAGAATGTCGACACCGCCGAATTCGACACAGGCCTCGGCAAAGGCGGCAATGACGGCATCTTCCTTTGTTACGTCAAGCTTGGCGCTGCGCACCGCATCAGCGCCGTATCTCTTGGCAAAATCCGCCTGGGTGCCCTCAAGTGCCGCCTGGTCGATGTCAGCCAGAACAACACAGGCGCCCTCGCCCAGCAGACGGGCGGCCGTGGCGCGGCCGATGCCGCCGGCGCCGCCGGTGACGAAGGCCACACGGCCGGCGAGGCTCTTCGGCTTCGGCATGCGCTGCAGCTTTGCCTCTTCCAGCAGCCAATATTCGATATCGAAGGCTTCCTGTTCGGGCAGGCCCTGGTATTCGGATACGGTCGACGCGCCGCGCATGACATTGATGGCGTTGACATAGAACTCGCCGGCAATACGGGCAGTCGCCTTGTCGCGGGCGAAGGACAGCATGCCGACGCCGGGAACGAGGAAGATCACCGGGTTCGGGTCGCGCATGGCCGGCGAGTTGTCATGTTTGCAATCGTTATAGTAGCGCGCGTAGTCGGCGCGGTAATCTTCCAGCGCCTTGTCGAGACCGGCGATCACTGCATCGACATCGGGCTTAGCCGGATCGAAATCGACGATCAACGGGCGGATCTTGGTGCGCAGGAAATGGTCCGGGCAGCTGGTGCCGAGCGCGCCGAGCGGGCGAAGATTCTTCGAATTGACGAATTCGAGCACGGCGTCCTGATCGTCGAAATCGCCGAGCTTGCGCTCAGCCTTGCCGATGCGGCCGCGGATCTCGGGCATGAGCCGCGCGGCGATGGCACGGCGCTCCGCTTTCGGCAGGCTCTCAACAGCAGTGCCGCCGAAAATGGTCTTGCCTTCCGTCTTGGCGGCAAACCATTCGATCGCCTTGTTGATGATCTGAAGCGTCAGCTCGTAGCATTCCTTGGCATCATTGGCCCAGGTGAAGAGGCCATGACTTTCGAGCACGACGCCCTTGGCATTCGGATGTGCCTTGACGAAGGCTTCGAGATCAAGACCGAGCTGGAAGCCGGGGCGACGCCAAGGGAGCCAGCCGATCTCGTCGCCGAAGATTTCACGCGTCAGTTCACGTGAGTTCTTGGAGGCGGCAATGGCGATGATGGCGTCGGGATGCATGTGATCGACGTGGGTGAACGGCACGAAACCATGCAGCGGCGTATCGATCGAAGCGGCGCGGGCATTGAGATTGAAGGTGCAATGCGGCAGGAAGCTGACCATGCGATCCTCGTCGGCAACGCCCTGATAGATATTCTTCAGGCTGTCGAGCTTGTCCTGATAGAGCGTCGCGAAACCATCGAGCTTGATGGTGCCGACATCGCCGCCGGAGCCCTTGACCCAGAGCACCTTGACCTTCTCGCCAGAGAGCGGATCGGTTTCCATGACCTTAGCCGACGTGTTGCCGCCGCCGTAGTTGGTGATACGCTTGTCGGCACCGAGCAGATTCGACCGATAAAGCAGCTTGCCCGACTCATCCAAGCCTGCCGCATACGCATCATCCCAACGGTTCTTCAGAAGCTGAACGCCAGCCGCCATGTCATCCTCCCTTGAAATCAAGTCTTTCAGGCGGACCGGATCATATGGAGCCGCCCTTTGTGAGCAGGGTATCGCTCACGTATAGTCACCTTGTCAATCGAAAACGATCAAATTCGATAATGCTGCGATGCAATATGAAAGTTTATGATCGTTTATGATTGACACATTATCATATTTGCGAAATAACCGCCGACAAGGAGGAGCCAATGCACGAACGCGAACGCCATCGCATTATCCTGAGCGCCGTACAGGAAAAGTCTGTCGTGACGATTCAGGATATTTCCGAGCTGACCGAGGCTTCGGAAGCGACGATACGCCGTGATATCGCTGCCCTGCACGTCCAGGGAAAGATCCGGCGCGTGCGCGGCGGCGCGGAATCGATCCATCCTCCACAGCTCGGCAATCTGGCAGCGCGACCGTTCCGTGTATCCGAAGCCGTCAACATCGACAGGAAACGCGCAATTGCGCGCAAGGCCGCCGAACTCTGCAATCCCGGCGATGCCATCATCATCAACGGCGGCACGACCACGTTCCAGCTGGTTCACTATATCTCGGCCTTCCGGCTGCAGGTGATGACGAATTCCTTCGCCATCGCCGAACATCTGGTCAAGCATTCGAAGAACAACGTGACGGTGCCGGGCGGCGCGATCTATCGCGAACAAAGCCTGATCCTCTCGCCCTTCGACAACGACACGATCCGAAATTTCTATGCGCGGCGCATGTTCGTTGGTGCACAGGGCGTAGGCCCGCTCGGCATCATGGAAGCCGACGCGCTGGTCATCCAGAGCGAGCAGAAGCTCATGCGCCAGGCCGACGAGCTCGTCGTCATGGTGGATTCGAGCAAGTTCCGCCAGCGCTCCAGCCTGATCCTTTGTCCGCTCGAACAGGTCTCAACCATCATTACCGATGACGGCGTAACCGCCGAAACTGTGCGCATGATCGAGGATGCGGGTATTTCGCTCATTATTGCAAATGTTTCGGCTCAGGCCGAGGAGGAGGATTCCCCGTCGGTCGCGTGAGACGCGCGGCCGAAATGGGGTGAGCATGCCTATTAACTTTGGGAGGAAGTGACATGAATATAGCAAAGAAACTGGCGATCGGCGTCGCGCTCGCCGCGACACTGATGGCCGGCGCGGCAAGTGCAAAGGACGTCAAGATCGGTCTCGTCGTGAAGTCGCTGGGCAACGGCTTCTTCGAGGCCGCCAACAAGGGCGCCCAGGAAGCAGCCAAAGATCTCGGCGGCGTGCAGGTGATCTACACCGGCCCGACCTCAACCACGGCCGAGGGCCAGATCGAAGTGATCAACTCGCTGATCGCGCAGGGCGTCGATGCCATCGCAATTTCCGCAAACGATCCCGACGCAGTCGTCCCGGCACTGAAGAAGGCGGCACAGCGTGGCATCAAGGTCATCTCCTGGGATTCCGGTGTCGCCAAGGCCGGTCGCATCCTGCAGCTGAACCCCTCGTCCAACGAGCTTATCGGCAAGATGTGCCTGACGCTCGCCAAGGATCATCTCGATGGCGGCAAGGGCGACTTCGCCATCCTGTCGGCAACGACCACCTCGACCAACCAGAATATCTGGATCGGCGAGATGAAGAAGCAGCTCAAGGATTTCCCGGGCCTCAATCTGGTGACAACAGTCTATGGCGACGACCTCTCGGACAAGAGCTATCGTGAAGCCCAGGGCCTCCTGACTTCACATCCGGAAGTCAAGGTCATCGTCGCCCCGACGACCGTCGGCGTGCTTGCCGCTTCGCAGGCCGTCAAGGACGCCGGCAAGATCGGTAAGGTCTATGTGACCGGTCTCGGCCTGCCGTCCGAAATGGCCGGCGCAATCAAGTCGGGCGCCACGAAGGAATTCGCGATCTGGAACCCGATCGATCTCGGCTATTCCGCAACGCAGATTGCCTATCGCCTCGTCAAGGGCGAGACCGACGGCAAGCCGGGCAGCGAGATCAATGCCGGCCGCATGGGCAAGATCAAGGTCGGCGAAAACGGCGAAGCCGCCATGGCCGATCCGTTCGTCTACAACGCCTCGAACATCGATCAGTTCTCCAAGGTTTTCTGATCGAAAATCGAACTCGCAGCTCTCCGGCGGCATCAGCCGCCGGACCTGGTTTCACTGATCCGGTATATTGCTGATGACCACAGTCCTTCAACGTTCCCTCGCGGAAGCACCAGCCGCGAACAATCAGGCCATTCTGGAGATGCGCGGCATTTCCCAGATCTTCCCCGGCGTGAAAGCGTTGGATGGCGTCAGCATTTCGCTTTACCACGGTAAGGTCACCGCCCTCATCGGCGAGAACGGCGCCGGCAAATCGACACTCGTTAAAATCCTAACAGGTATCTATCGCCCGAACGAAGGCGAGATCCTTGTCGACGGCAAACCAACGGCTTTCGCCAGTGCGCAGGCGGCCATCGATGCCGGCGTCACTGCCATTCATCAGGAAACGGTGCTCTTCGACGAGCTGACTGTTGCCGAAAACATCTTTCTCGGTCATGCGCCGCGCACATCCTGGCGCACCATCGATTGGAAGACGATGAACAGCCGATCGAAAGAGCTTCTCCAATCGCTGGAAAGCGCCATCGATCCGACAACCCGATTGAAAGACCTCTCCATCGCACAGCGCCATCTTGTGGCAATCGCTCGCGCTCTGTCGATCGAGGCCCGCATCGTCATCATGGATGAACCCACAGCAGCTCTTTCGCGCAAGGAGATCGACGATCTCTTTCGCATCGTCGAGGGATTGAAGGCGAAGGGTAAGGCCATTCTGTTCATCAGCCACAAGTTCGATGAACTCTATGAAATCGCCGATAATTTCGTCGTCTTTCGCGATGGTCGCGCCGTCGGCCATGGCGAACTGAAGTCGACGCCGCAGGACGAGATCGTCCGCATGATGGTCGGCCGCGACGTCAAGGATGCTTTCCCGAAGGTGCCTGTCACGATCGGCTCCACCGTTCTCGAAGTCGACAACTACTGTCACCGCACCGAATTCCGCGACATTTCCTTCAAGCTCAGGCGCGGCGAAATTCTCGGCGTCTACGGCCTGATCGGCGCCGGCCGCTCCGAGCTTTGCCAATCACTCTTCGGCATCACCAAACCGCTGTCCGGGCGTCTGACGCTCGACGGGCAGGAAATCAAGGTGCACTCGCCGCAGGACGCCATTGCCGCCGGCATCGTCTATGTGCCGGAAGAGCGCGGCCGCCACGGCCTGGCGCTGCCGATGCCGATCTACCAGAACATGTCGCTGCCGTCGCTCGGACGCACCTCCCGCAAAGGGTTTCTGAAGGCGGCCAATGAGTTCGCTCTCGCCCGCAAATATGCCGAACGGCTCGACCTGCGTGCAGCCGCCCTTTCCGTACCTGTGGGAACGCTCTCCGGCGGCAACCAGCAGAAAGTGGTTATCGGCAAGTGGCTGGCAACGCAGCCGAAGATCATCATTCTGGACGAGCCTACCAAGGGCATCGATATCGGCTCGAAGGCGGCCGTCCATGGCTTCATCAGCGAGCTGGCGGCCGAAGGCCTCAGCATCATCATGATCTCTTCCGAACTTCCCGAGATCCTCGGCATGTCGGATCGCGTCCTGGTCATGAAGGAAGGCCTGTCCGCAGGCCTGTTCGAGCGCGAAGGGCTAACGCCGGAGACCCTGGTGCGCGCCGCCACGGGAAATGCTTAAGGAGGGACAGGATGCCACGCATCCTTAAACAGCGCGAAACACTGCTCGCCATCATCATCGCCGTGATGATCGCCGGCTTCGCAACGCGTGCGGCCGGCTTTGCCGAGCCTGCCAATCTCGCCAATATCTTCAACGATACGTCGATCCTCATCATCCTGGCCCTTGCCCAGATGACGGTCATCCTGACCAAATCGATCGATCTCTCCGTCGCCGCAAACCTTGCACTGACCGGCATGGCGGTTGCGATGCTGAACGCGGCCTATCCCGATATTCCGCTGATCGCCCTCGTTATTACGGCGATTCTGATGGGCGCGGCTCTTGGCGCCATCAACGGTTATCTCGTCTGGGCGCTCGAAATCCCGCCGATCGTCGTCACGCTCGGCACCCTCACGATCTATCGCGGCATGGCCTTCGTGCTGTCGGGCGGTGCCTGGGTCAATGCCCACCAATTCACGCCGATTTTCCTGAACGTGCCGCGCACGCCGCTTCTCGGCCTACCGGTGCTAGCCTGGATCGGCATCGCAATCGTGCTGATGATGTATCTGGTGCTGCGCTACACGCAGTTCGGCCGCTCGGCCTATGCGAGCGGCGGCAATCCGGTCGCCGCCGTCTATGCCGGCATTGATGTCGGCTGGACCCGGTTCCTCGCCTTCGTTCTCTCCGGCGCGCTCGCCGGGCTCAGCGGCTACCTTTGGGTATCGCGCTACGCGGTCGCCTATGTCGATATCGCCAACGGTTTCGAACTCGATAGCGTCGCCGCCTGCGTCATCGGTGGCATTTCGATTGCCGGCGGCGTTGGCTCGGTCGCCGGCGCGGTGCTCGGCGCCCTCTTCCTCGGCGTCATCAAGAACGCCCTTCCGGTCATCGGCATCTCGCCGTTCACGCAGATGGCGATATCAGGCACCGTCATCATCCTTGCCGTCGTCTTCAACGCCCGGCGCGAACGCAACCGCGGCCGCATCATCCTGCGCGATCAGGCAGCAAAGGACACCGCCAGCCAGGGAGCACACGCATGAGCAACGGTTCGCAAGCGGCAACCGCGGAAAAGCGCGCCATTCCGGATCGCCTCGGCACGCCCTTCAAGCGCATCTTGGCGAGCTGGGAAACGCTGCTTTTTGGCGTCGCTGTCGCGATCTTCATCTTCAATTCACTGGCCTCGCCCTATTTCCTCGATCCCTTCAACCTCTCGGACGCGACCTTCAATTTCACCGAAAAGGCGATGATCGCCTTTGCCATGGCGCTGCTCGTCATCGCTGGCGAAATCGACCTTTCGGTCGCAGCCATCATCGCGCTCGCCTCGACGGCCATGGGGGCCGCCGCGCAACTGGGCGTCGATACGCCCGGCCTCGTTGTCATCGGTATCGGCGTCGGCCTGGTCTGCGGGATCTTCAACGGCTTTTTGGTTTCTGTGCTGAAGCTGCCGTCGATCGTCGTTACCATTGGCACGATGAGCCTGTTTCGCGGCATTTCCTATATCGTTCTCGGCGACCAGGCCTTTGGCAACTATCCGGATAGTTTCGCCTATTTTGGCCAGGGCTATGTCGTCTGGGTCTTCTCCTTCGAATTCGTGCTCTTCATCGTGCTCGCGATCGCCTTCGCAATCCTGCTGCATGCGACGAATTTCGGCCGGCAGGTCTATACGATCGGCAACAATGATTTTGCCGCGCGCTTCTCCGGCATTCCGGTCGAGCGGGTCAAGTTCATCCTATTTCTGCTCACCGGCATCATGAGCGGCATCGCCGCCGTCTGCCTCACCTCGCGCCTTGGCTCCACGCGTCCGTCGATCGCGCTCGGCTGGGAGTTGGAAGTGGTCACCATGGTCGTGCTCGGCGGCGTGTCGATCCTCGGAGGCTCCGGCACGATCGGCGGTGTCGTCATCGCCGCTTTCGTCATGGGCTTGGTCACCTTCGGCCTCGGCCTGCTCAACGTACCGGGCATCGTCATGTCGATTTTCATCGGCCTCCTCCTCATCATCACCATCGCGCTGCCCATCGTCGCCCGCCGCATCAGGACCATGAGTTCCAAATGACCGCTGCTCTCGAACGCCACGCCTTCAAGATGACGCTCAATCCAGGCATGGAAGCGGAATACCGGAAGCGGCATGATGAAATCTGGCCCGAGCTGGTGGATCTGCTGCGTCAGGCCGGCGTCAGCGATTATTCTATCCATCTGGATCGCGACACGAACACGCTTTTCGGCGTGTTGACGCGGCCGAAGGATCACACCATGGCGCGTCTGCCCGAACATCCAATCATGAAGAAATGGTGGGCGCACATGGCCGATATCATGGCGACCAATCCCGATAATTCGCCCATTCAGAGCGATCTCATCACGGTCTTCCATCTGCCATGAACACCGAGACAGCCTACCGCCACATCGCCGTCATCGACATCGGCAAGACCAACGCCAAGGTCGTTGTGCTGGATGCCGGGACAGGTGCCGAGATCGCCGCCGTCAGGACCGCAAACAGCGTTCTGAAGTCGGGTCCTTACCCGCATTACGATACTGACGGGTTATGGGACTTCATCATCTCGGCACTGAAGGGCTTTGTCCGCGCGCCAGGCTTCGACGCCATATCGATCACCACCCATGGCGCATCCGCTGTAATGCTTTCAGCCGCTGGCAGCCTCGCTATGCCGGTTCTCGACTATGAGCATGGCTATCCGCAAGCCATTCAGAACGCCTACAGCCAGTTGCGCCCCAAGTTTGCTGAGACGTTTTCACCCGGTTTGTCGGTTGGCCTCAATGTTGGCGCCCAAATCCACTATGTGAAAAGCACCTTTCCGGCTGATTTCGCCCATGTCGCGACGATCCTGACCTATCCGCAATATTGGGCGTTTCGCCTGACCGGCGTTGCCTCCAACGAAGTGACGTCGCTCGGCTGCCACACCGATCTCTGGAACCCGACGACGCAAAGCTATTCGTCTCTCGTCGACGCGCTTGGCATTCGCGGGCTGATGGCGCCGATCCGTTCGGCTTTCGACGCGCTTGGACCGGTCTTGCCGGCACTCGCTGCGGATATGGGCCTCACGAAACCGGTGCCGGTCTATTGCGGCATTCACGATTCCAACGCTTCGCTTCTGCCCCATCTGGTTGAGAACGAAGCCCCCTTTGCCGTTGTCTCGACGGGAACCTGGGTGATCAGTTTCGGCGTTGGCGGCGATCTCGACCATCTCGATCCCGCCCGCGATACTCTTGCGAATGTCGATGCCTTTGGCCGCACCGTGCCATCAGCCCGCTTCATGGGTGGCCGCGAGTTCGAGATTCTGGCTGCCGAAATCGGCACGGCATCATCCGATGCAGTCGAAGCCGCTATCGAGGCGGTAATCGAGAAGGGCCTCATGCTGCTGCCCAACGTCGTTGAAGGATCGGGTCCCTTTCCCGGCCGCAGGCGGCGCTGGATCGCGGATCATGCCGCGAGCAATGCCGAACGCCTTGCCGCCGTCAGCCTCTATCTCGCGCTGATGACGGAAGCCTGTCTCGGTCTGATCGGCGCTAAAGGACCGATCTTCGTCGAGGGTCCTTTTGCTATCAACCATGCCTATCTCAAAGCCCTGTCCGCTTTGACGAATAGCGACGTTATCGCGCTAGCGGGCTCGACAGGCACCAGCCAGGGGGCAGCGTTACTGACGGGCATCCGCCCTACGACAACAACGGAAAACTCCCCGGTTCGCGCCGAACTGGCCGGGTTGACCCGCTATCAACAAGCCTGGCGCGACGCTTTGATCGTTTAAGCCCCGGTCCCGGATAGTTCGGCAGCCGCGATTTCGGCTACGCGCAGTGCTGGTTCGACGTGTTCATCCTCGGCATCTTCGATCAACCAGCTTGCTGAAAGACCGGCCCAGGCAATGACCCACCGCAACAGGCGTCCGCGCTCGATTCCCGCCACCTCGGCAACGACCGTCACTTGCCGGGCAAGACGGCCGGGAGATGTGGCGACGGCATTATCCGGATTGCAGAAGAGATTGGCGTAATCGAAGCCGCGTTCGCCCACGAGCCCCTTCGGGTCGATCGCGAGCCAGCCGCGCTCGGCAAAGTCCAGAATATTGCCGTGATGAATGTCTCCATGCAGGGCTACGACATCGCGAGGCTCCGACAACAGCGCGCGGGCGACAACCGCGGACTGGACGAAAATACCGCCTTCACAATGAGCCATCGCTTCGAGCGAACGAAACCGGTGGACAAGCGGAATCAATTGCGGCAAGGCGCCCCCGCGAGAGGCATGAAGCCCAGCGACGGCTTTGCAGATGATCCGGGTTGCCTCGTCGTCCTCGCCATTCCTTGCCATCTCGGCAAGTGAGCGGCTGCCTGTCGCCCGTTCGAGCAGGATGGCATCGTCCTTATGTTCGAGAACGCGCGCAGCACCAATGCCATTCCACCAGACCATCAGTTCGGCACCCGATTTCTCCTCCGGCGCGTCCGCGATCTTCAGCATCGCTGGCTCGCCGTCACGACGCACGGGAAAAAGCCGGCTGGAATGCGTCACGATCGGAGCGCCGTCGGGGATCAGCCGCCAGATGTCAAAATAGACCTTCGAATCGTCATTCTCGTTCACGCTATACCGATCTCCTTGGCGCGGGCCGCGCCATGATAGGCGCCGCGGCTTATGTGGATCCGCGGCATGAAGATTTCCACCTTCAGATCCGCCTCGCCTTGCCGCCCTATTACCTAGGCCCTTGCGGCAGGCAGGCAACAACTATCCGTCGTCAAAATTTTCGGGAAAACGCTAAAATTGTCTTCGCGACGGTTATTTTCTTGCGGAATCGTCCCAATATTCCTACAGAAAATACCCTTATGAGCGCTTTCGAGATCAAAAAATGTCCGAAAGGGCCCATCGGCCTCGATATCAGCTCTGTCTTTTCCAAAAGAACGCCTTACGGCAGTTTGCGCGTCGAGACAGGCGATTGCGGGCGGGTTCAAAGGGCGCTGCCGCGCCTATCCAAGGAGAGCTAACATGAGTCTGAAGACATTGACGGCCGCGACCTTCGTCGCTTCGCTGGCCTTCGCACCTCTCGCACATGCGGACATCACCATCGGCCTCATTGCGCCGCTGACCGGCCCGGTCGCAGCTTACGGTGACCAGGTCAAGAACGGCGCGCAGACCGCTATCGAAGAAATCAACAAGAGCGGCGGCGTTCTCGGCCAGAAGCTCGTTCTAAAGCTCGGCGATGATGCCGGCGATCCGAAGCAGGGCGTATCCGTCGCCAACAGCTTCGTCGGCGACAGCATCCGCTTCGTCGTCGGTCCGGTCACCTCCGGCGTCGCCATTCCGGTTTCCGACGCGCTTGCCGAAAACGGCATCCTGATGGTCACGCCGACAGCAACCGCCCCGGGCCTGACCAATCGCGGCCTGACCAACGTCCTGCGTACCTGCGGCCGTGACGACCAGCAGGCCGTCGTTGCCGGCGAGTATGTCGTGAAGAACTTCAAGGATAAGAAGATCGCGATCCTCAACGACAAGGGCGCTTACGGCAAGGGCCTCGCGGATGCCTTCAAGGCAGCGATCAACAAGGGCGGCGTCACCGAGGTCGTCAACGACTCGCTGACCCCCGGCGAAAAGGACTACAGCTCCCTGACGGCGAAGTTGAAGCAGGCTGGCGTCGAAGTCATCTATTTCGGCGGTTATCATCCGGAAGCAGGCCTTCTGGCCCGCCAGCTGCACGACATCTCCGTCAAGGCGCAGATTATCGGCGGCGACGGCCTTTCGAACACCGAATATTGGGCAATCGCCAACGATTCCGCGGCCGGCACGCTCTTCACGAATGCATCTGACGCGCTGAAGAACCCGGATTCGCAGAGCGCCGTCGCCGCCCTCAAGGCCCGCAACATCCCAGCTGAAGCCTTCACGCTGAATGCCTATGCTGCCGTGCAGGTGCTGAAGGCCGGCATCGAGAAGGCCGGCAAGGCGGATGATGCCGAAGCCGTCGGCGCTGCGCTGAAGAAGGGCGAACCGATCGATACCGCCATTGGCAAGGTCACCTATGGCGAGACCGGCGACCTGACATCGCAGAGCTTCTCGCTCTACAAGTGGGAAGGCGGCAAGATCGTTTCGGCCGAGTAAGCCGTCACGTCATCGGTTTGGAATGGAACCGGGCCGCCTGCTGGCCCGGTTTTTTGTTGTCGATCCTGGGGTGCTGCCACTCAGCAGGCGGTGCGAAAACGCTCGATGCAGGTGGAGAGAACCGCCGCGCCCGGCCGCTTCCACCAATTATTCTGCGAGAAAATCTCGACTTCCTGCAGGCCGAAGAAGCCGGCCTTCTCGATCTCCGCGCGAATACGCTTCAAGTCGATGACGCCATCGCCCATCATGCCGCGATCGAGCAGCAGATCCGTGGTCGGCACCAGCCAATCGCAGATATGATGCGCCAGAATACGTCCGCCGGCGCCGGCGCGCGCGATCTGCTCATAAAGCTTCGGATCCCACCAGACATGGTAGACATCGATCGCGACACCGATGCCGTCGCCCAGAAGATCGCAGATGTCCAGCGCCTGCTCCAGCGTGTTCACGCAGGCACGGTCGGCCGCATACATTGGATGCAGCGGCTCGATCGCGAGCGGAATGCCGGAGCTGCGCGCATGCGGCAGGATCGCGGCGATACCATCGGCCACCATCTCGCGGGCGTGAACGATATCCTTCGATCCCTCTGGTACGCCTCCGACGACGAGAACCAGGCAATCGGCATTCAGTGCCGCCGCTTCGTCGATCGCCCGCTTGTTGTCGTCGATTGCAGCCGCTCTGCCCTCGGCGCTTGCGGCAGGAAACATGCCGCCGCGGCAAAGCCCGGTGACTTTCAGCCTGTTATCGGCAACGATGCGGGCGGCTTCGGAAAGCCCGATCTTATGCACCTGATCGCGCCAAGGCGCGATCGCGACGATATCCTGCTTCAGGCAGGCCTCGACCGCCTGACGCATATCATATTGCTGGCGCACCGTCGCCAAATTGACGGACAGACCCTCAATGGCCATGGCGATTTCCTCCTCCGGTCCCTTTTCCGCTATTCGATGCCGACGGTGGCAAGGATCGTCTTCATGCGATAGGTCGCCAAATCCGGGTCGCGCAGCACGCGCGCCGCATCCGCCAAACGGAAAAGCTCCGAAAGATGCTGGATCGATCGGGCGCTCTGCTGCCCGCCGAGCATCTGAAAATGGTCCTGGAAACCATTGAGGTAAGCAAGAAAGACGACGCCCGTCTTGTAGAAGCGCGTCGGCGCCTTGAAGATATGGCGCGATAGCGGGACAGTCGGCGCCAGGATCTCGTGGAAGGCGTCGAGGTCGTTCTGAGCGAGCTTTGCGAGCGCCGCACTTGCGGCCGGCGCGACGGCATCGAAGATACCAAGCAAGGCATGCGAATAGCCCTGGTCGTCGCCCGCGATCAGTTCGGCGTAGTTGAAATCGTCGCCGGTATACATCTTGACCGACGGATCCAGCCGCCGGCGCATGACGATTTCCTTCTCTGCCGACAGTAGCGAAATCTTCACGCCATCCACCTTGGCCGCATTCTGGTTGATGATCGCGGTCGCGGTTTCCATGGCCCTCATGTCATCGGCGGAGCCCCAATAGCCTGCCAGCGCCGGATCGAACATCGAGCCGAGCCAGTGAATGATGACAGGCTCTTTGACCTGACCAAGGATGCGGTCGTAGACACGGATATAATCATCCGGGCTCTTGGCGGCGGCGGCAAGTGCCCGGCTCGCCATCAGGATGACACGGCCGCCCTGCCCTTCCACATAGGCGATCTGTTCCTCATAGGCGCGAATAACGTCATCGATCGTGACATCGGCGCCGGGCTGCAGATGATCGGTGCCGGCGCCATAGGCGATCACCGCATCCGACCGGCCACGGGCGGCCGACTGTGCGTGCGCAATCAGTTCTTTTGCGCCGCTCCAGTCGAGCCCCATGCCGCGCTGGGCGGTATCCATCGCCTCCGCCACGCCGAGGCCGAGGCCCCAGAGATATTCGCGAAAGGCAATCGTGCGCTCCCAGTCGATATTGCGGTCAAGCCAGGGATCGTTGTCCGCAAGCGCATCGACCACGACGTGCGCGGCAGCATAGGCCACGCGATTGAAGTGATGACCGCCCGCCGGCTTCACCGGCGCGATCAACGGCTCATTGACGGGCGTGAAGGCGGCAATCGCACCATCTGCCCTGGGCAAGTGAAGACTTCTCTCCATGAGGCCGGCCTCCTAGCGAGCAGAAAGAGAAGGCACGTCGACCCAGCGACGCTCCGCCCAGCTCTTCTGTGCCAGCTCCGCCAGCTGCACGCCCTTGGCGCCCTCGCGCAGCGTGAACTTCCACGGCGCGTCCTCGGCCACATGGCACAGGAACTGTTCCCACTGCGTCTTGAAGCCATTGTCAAAGGCCTGTGTGTCCGGCACTTCTTCCCATGTGTCGAAAAAGTTGATCGGCTGCGGTTGATCGGGGTTCCAGACCGGCTTCGGCGTGTTGACGCGATGCTGCGTCCAGCAACGCATCAGACCGCAGACGGCCGATCCATGGGTGCCGTCGACCTGGAAAGTGACGAGATCGTCGCGACGGACGCGCACTGCCCAGGAGGAATTGATGTGGGCGATGACGCCACCTTCGAGCTCGAAGGTTGCATAGGCGGCATCGTCGGCATCGGCGACATAGGTGTTGCCGTTCTCGTCGACGCGGCTGGGAATATGCGTCGCGCCGAGGCAGCTGACGGATTTTACTTCGCCGAACAGGTTGTCGAGCACATAGCGCCAATGCGGCAGCATATCGAGGATCATGCCGCCGCCGTCCTTTTTGCGGTAGTTCCAGGACGGACGCTGCGCCTTTACACCCCAGTCACCTTCGAAAACCCAATAGCCGAACTCGCCGCGCACGGAGAGAATCTTGCCGAAGAAGCCGCTGTCGCGCAGCATGGCGATCTTGCGCAGCCCAGGCAGGAACAGCTTGTCCTGAACAACACCGTTCTTGACGCCGCGGCGCTCGGCAGAGGCTGCAACCGAGAGCGCCTCCTCCAGCGTCTCGGAAATCGGCTTTTCGCAATAGACATGCTTGCCGGCGGCAATCGCCTTTTCGAGAAGCTCGACGCGCATCTGCGTCGAACCGGCATCGAAGAAGATCGTATTGCTGGGATCGGCAAGAGCGGCATCAAGATCCGTCGTCGTCTTCGACAGGCCGTGCTTGCGGGCGATCGCCTCGATCTTTTCGGCATTGCGGCCAACAAGCAGCGGCTCAGGCATCAGTCGGTCGCCGTTCGACAGAAGAACCCCGCCCTGTTCACGGATCGCCAGAATGGAGCGCACGAGATGCTGATTATAGCCCATGCGGCCGGTAATGCCGTGCATGATGATGCCGATCGGCTTCGTTGCCATGAGTTTCTTCCTCCCGTAAATAACTATATAGTTACATAACTGACACGGCGAGCCAATGCTGTCAACGGCCATCGTCAATGGCCGCAGCGGCAATCATCCATCGTTGCGGAGCTTGTTACCTTAAGGATTTTAGGGACGCAGATAGGCGAAAATCACGTCGACGATATGCTCGCCCCAGGCATCAATTTCGCTCTTGTCCGAGAGGTTGCGGCGGAAGATCGTGGAAAGCGTCCAGCGGTTGGTCAGGAAAAATGAACCGAGGGCCGCAATGCTCATATAGATTTTCACCGGATCGCAATCGCTGCGGAATACGCCTGTCACCGCGCCGCGATCGAGCAGGCCGGAGATCTCGGAGACCAGCGGCGAGTGCAGCTCGAAAATGCGTGCCGAACGCTTCAGGAAGCGGGCCTTATGCATGTTTTCCGTGCTGAGAATCCCCAGAAACTCGGGATGATCCAGGAAATATTGCCAGGTGAAGACGACCAGCTCCCGCATGCCGTCGGCGGGCGAGCGATGCGAGAGATCGAGCCGCGCCTCTGCCGAGCGAATAGCGATATAGCTGCCTTCCAAAACGGCGACGTAGAGCGCATCCTTGCCGCCGAAATAGTGATAGAGCATTCGCTTGTTGATTTTCGCCCGTTCGGCGATGGCATCGACGCGGGCTCCGCCATAGCCCCGCTCGGCAAACTCCTTGGTTGCGGCCGCCAGAATAGCCTTGCTGGTGCGTTCCGCATCCCTGAGACGGGGCCGTTCCGAAGCTGTGCGCGAGGGGGTTTGCTCTGCATTCGCAAGGTCTGCACTCTTTGCGCTGCGCTTCACGGTCTTGGCTTCCGACATCATGGCTCCCGGCGGCATTTCGTAAGGCTTATGCGGCCCATCCTCACGCCGATAAGTAACCGATCATCGCATAAGTTGACAGCCCCCGGTGAATCAGAGGCGATAGTAACCATATGGTTATATCGATTTAAATGCGGTTGCGGCTGTGATTATGACCCTGAAACAGGAAATTGCCACCAGTGTCGAGCCATCCGAACGAAGGCGCTGATTTGGGCAGTATATGGTGACGATCTTGCTTTCAGGCCCGATCAGGCCTTAGAGAGCAACAGGAAAGCAGCATCGGGCGAGCATGACCAGAAACCAAATCGCAATCATTGGCGGTGGCCCCGCCGGATTGATGGCTGCAGAGACCTTATCGGGGCTTGGCCATCGCATTGTGGTCTATGACAGCATGCCGACGGTTGCGCGCAAGTTTCTGCTCGCCGGAAAATCCGGTCTCAACATCACGCATTCGGAAGACTACAGTGTTTTTGCCACCCGCTTCGGCGCTGCCTCGTCCCGATTGCGCGCGGCACTGGACGATTTCCGGCCCGATGATATCAGAGCCTGGGCGGAAGGCCTGGGAACGGAAACTTTCGTCGGCTCATCAGGCCGCGTCTTCCCGAAAGTCATGAAGGCATCGCCGCTGCTGCGGGCCTGGCTGGCAAGGCTGGAAGCACTCGATGTCAGCATCATGACGCGGCATCGCTGGTGCGGCTTCGAGGACGGCAGTCTGATCTTCGAAACGCCAAAGGGGCGCGAACTTGTGCGTCATGACGCTGTTCTGCTCGCGCTCGGTGGGGCAAGTTATGCCCGGCTGGGCTCGGATGCGGCATGGGTCAGCTGGCTTCGGGGCGAAGGCATCGATATCGCCGCGTTTCAACCGGCCAATTGCGGTTTCGACGTCACCTGGAGTGCGACGTTCAGCGAACGCTTTGCCGGGGAACCACTGAAAGCTGTGACGGCGACATCGCAGGCAGGGACTTTCCCCGGCGAATTCGTCATCTCGAAAACGGGGATCGAGGGCAGTCTGGTCTACGCCCATGCCGCCTCGCTGCGCGATCGGTCGGCAAAAACGGGCGAGGCCTCGCTCGTTGTCGATCTGGCGCCCGGACGCAACGAGGAGCGTTTGGCGCGAGATCTGGGACGGCAGGATCCCAAGGCCAGTTTCTCCAGTCGCCTGCGCAAGGGCGCTGGCATCGAGGGCGTCAAGGCGGGCCTTTTGCGCGAGCTTGCCGAACCCGCAGTTCTCTCGCACCCGGAAAGTCTTGCCCATCTGATCAAGGCTTTGCCGATTCCGTTGCTGAGGCCGAGGCCCATTGCCGAGGCCATCTCGTCCGCCGGCGGCATCCGATGGGATGAGCTCGATGAGCGCTATATGTTGAAGAAGCTCCCCGGCATGTTCGCCGCCGGAGAAATGATCGATTGGGAAGCGCCGACCGGCGGCTATCTTCTGACGGCCTGCTTTGCGACCGGGCATGCAGCGGCAAAAGGCATGGATGCCTGGCTCAAGAACCGCTGACGAGGCTTAAAGCCCGGCCTTTCAGCCGAGCCGGCCCTTCTCCATCAGCCAGGCGACCGCCTCCTGGACTGCCTGCAGAGACGTATAGCGCGGCCGGTATCCGAGTAGCCGTTCGGCCTTGGCGATCGAGCAATTCGGGCTTCGGGCCACATGTTCCCAGGTCGCCTGCGCATCCTCGGCCGATTGGCTTTCCGCCCATTTTTCGTAAGGCAGAAATTCCAGCTTCGGCTCATGCCCAAACCAGCGCGACATGGCTTCGGCATAGCCTCTGAGCGTCAGCGCACCGCTTGAAACCGCGTGGAAAGCCTCTCCCGTTGAAACCCGCCAATTGGCGATAGCGCCCATGAACATCTGCGCGACATCATCGGCATGGACATGATGAACCGTCTCCAGGCCGAAATTCGGCAGGACCAGGGTTTCACCGCGCGCCAATGTCGAAAACGCCGACAGGTTGAAATGCCCGGCGGGATTGAGAGGTTCCCAGCCCGGACCGACGATATGGCCGGGATGGATCAGGGTTGCGGGAAATCCCCTGCGCCGCGCTTCCTCAAGCAGATGCGCTTCGATCGCAGCTTTCTGGATGCCATAATCGCCGAAGGGCCGCTTCGGCGCCTCTTCCGGCGTCGGAACCACGGTCGAAAATCCATGTGTCCAGATCGTGCCCGTATGCAGGAAATGGCCGACATGATCGGTGAGCGCCTCTGTCAGATGCCTTGCGCTGTCGAGCGTGAAGCAGATCATGTCGATGACGATATCCGGCTTCAAGGCACGAATGGCCGGGCCGAAGCTGCCATCCTTCTCCATGGCAGCGCGATCCATCGCGACCATTTCCACTTCGCTCCACGCCTTGTTCGGCGAATAGGGCTTAGCCTGGCCGCGGCTGATCGCCACCACCTCATGCCCGGCTTCGACCAGCCGCGGCACCAGATAAGTGCCGACATGGCCCGTTGCACCGATAATCACCGTGCGCGTCATGATATCCTCCCAATGGCCGAGATCGAACGCCGGCGGCGGCCGACGCTCAAGGCGTGATCTGGCCGATGAGAATAGGAGAGCAAGCGGTTTTGTCATCCCCTCCGATGATGCAAAAAGACGCTCATCACTGTCTTTGCGGCCATTTCAGATGACCATGGTGAATAGACTGGACGAAAGCGGCAGGGATCAACCGCCCATCATGTCCAACTGCGGCTCGCCGAGCTCCACTGCATGGCCGTCCGGATCGTAGAAACGGAATACGCGCTGCCCCCATTCCTGCCTCTCGATCGGATGAATGAGATCGACATGCGGCGCTATCGCTTCGAATGCCGCATCGACGTCCTCATGTTCGAAATAGAGAAGGATGTTCCGCCGCCCATAAGGCCCGGATGCTTCGCCGTTCGCGCCCCAGACCGTTTTCTCCAGCGACTTTCCGTCATGGATCGCAAAGCCGGTCTCGAACAGCACGAAGTTGCCGAAGTCGTGCAGGGTCCTGAGGCCCAGCAGATCGCCATAGAATGCCTTCGAGCGTCCGATATCGCTGACAAAGGGGATTGGATTTACGAAACGCATCGCCGGGACCCGATTGGATTAGAAAATGGGGCAGGAAGAAACAACCTTTAAACTGCTTTGCTATATCCCGGAACCGGATGCCGATATCCGGCACATGATTTCCCATTCGCCGCACACTCGGAGGCCATCCATGGCAGAAGCCGCACGAACTATGATCGTTATGGATTCAGGAATATCCCGCTTTCAATTGCGTGCCGGCGCATTGATCCGCTCCAACGACCATATCCTCATTCACCGTGCGCTTACGGACAACTTCTGGTCCTTGCCCGGTGGGCGGGTGGAATTTCATGAAGCGGGGGCCGAAACGCTTGCCCGCGAGATCGAAGAGGAAATCGGCTGCAAGGCCACGGTTGGCCCCCTGCGCTTCATCATCGAGAATTTCTTCGAATTTGCCGGGCGACGCGTTCACGAAGTCGGTTTCTATTATGAAGCGGAACTGCTGCAGCCACTTCCATTTCATGAGACGAACATTGTACATCGGGCGCAGGACGGCGGCGCCGAACTCGAATTTCGCTGGGCATCTTCCACGCAGCCGGCGCTCGACCGGTTCGATCTGGTGCCCGCTCCCATACGCAACCTCATCGTCACCAATCCCGCCGGCATTCAGCATTTCGTGCAGCGCAACGCGGCCTGACTCCCGACCGTTCGCATCAATTGCAACAGCAATAGAATAGCTTCATAAACGCTCCGGCATATTTGCCGGGTTTCCGGCAGGCTCGAATTATCAGGTCATCATCCAATGTCGCGCATCGCTATCTTGGGAAATGCAGGAGGCGGAAAATCCACCCTCGCCCGCAAATTGGGCGAGCGCCACGCAATTCCCCATTTCGAGATCGACAGGCTGCTCTGGCAGGAAGGCTGGGTTCCGGCACCGCTTGAAACTTATGTCGAGCAGCATGAACGGATCCTATCCGGTGAGAATTGGGTCATCGATGGCTTGGGGCATAAAAATTCGATCTCGATGCGGATAGATCGCGCGACCGAGATCATCCTCATAGATATGCCGCTCTGGATGCATTTCTGGCTCGCAGCCGAGCGCCAGATCGCCTGGCAGTCAGGTAAACTCGACCATACACCGGGCGGACTATCGGCCATGCCGCCGACGCGAGATCTATTTCGGACCATCTGGGAAATCGAACAGGACTGGATGCCGGACATACGCCGCCTGTGCATCGAAGCGCAGGCAACCGGCAAGACGCTAATACGAATAGGCAGCGTCGATGAGTTGGATACGTTTATGCAGAAATTGAGGTGAACTGCGGACTCAATGACTATTCATGTAAGCCGCAGTCGCGAGAACGGCGGCTGCAAAAACCATTCCAAAAGATCAGCGATCTTTGAGATTATCTTCTTTGCCTTAGTTACGAAGGGCTTCTAGCCTCGTCTCAACCCATAAGGGCGATTTGCGTCATCACAGCTCGGACACGGCAGGCGATGGCATTACGACCCGAGAACAAAGACGAGCTTGAAAGAGGAAACCTCATTGACCTCCTATACCGCGCCGACCGGCTCCGATACATCACTGCCCACGCTCGATCTCCAGCGCTTCTATGCCTCGTCCTCGGACCGCCGGGCATTCGTCGCGGAGCTTCGCAAAGTGCTCTACGACCATGGTTTCTTCTATCTGACCGGCCATGGCGTCGACCCCAAACTCATTGCCGATGTCGTTGCGACGGCGAAGCGCTTCTTTGCATTGCCGCTTGAAGAAAAGCTCAAGATTGAAATGGTGAAGTCGCCCCACTTCCGCGGCTACAACCGCGCCGGACAAGAGCGTACCCGCGGCGAACAGGATTGGCGCGAGCAGCTCGACATCAACACCGAAAGCTCACCCTTCGAGATCGGCCCGGACACGCCAGCCTGGCGGCGGCTGCAGGGGCCGAACCAGTGGCCGGAAGCATTGCCGGAACTCAAGCCGCTGCTGCTTGCCTATCAGGCAGAGGTGACGCGCATCGGCATCGATATTCTGAAGGCGATCGCAGCGGCTATCGGCCAAGCGGAAAACGTTTTTGCTGATATCTATGAGCCGCAGGCCTCGCAGCTTCTGAAGATCATCCGCTATCCAGGCCGCGATGTCGCCGAAACGGATCAGGGCGTCGGCGCTCACAAGGATGGCGGCTTCGTCACCGTGCTGTTGCAGGACGCCACGCCCGGTCTGCGGGTACGCACGGAAGACGGCGTCTGGATCGATGCGCCACCGGTTCCGGGCACCTTCGTCATCAATACCGGCGAATTGCTCGAGCTTGCGACAAACGGCTTCGTGCGCGCCGATGTGCATGACGTCGTCGCACCGCCTGCCGGCGTCGAGCGCTTCTCCGTCGCCTTCTTTCTTGGCTCCCGGCCTGATGCGACGATCCCCGTCATCGAACTGCCGGAAGAGTTGAAGCGATCGGAACGCGGCATCTCGGTTGATCCCCTGAACCCGATCTTCCGTGAAGTCGGCCAGAACCAGCTAAAGAGCCGACTACGCTCCCATCCGGATGTGGCTCGCGCTCACTATGCCGATCTCCTGGCATCGGAACAGTCGGTTTAGGCAGGATACCGTCAAGATCGAGGCCAGGTCGCTTATCGGCCACGTCCTCTCGAAGCTAGTTCCTAGTGCTGGCTATCGGGCACGATGACTCGCATGCCGTCGACGACATTGCTTGCGAGGATTTGACAGCTTAGGCGGCTATTCGGCATCGGCTCCATCACGAATTCGATCATCATCGCTTCCTCCTCGGAAGGCGATGGCAGACGATCGAGATGAGGCTGCTCGATGTAGCAGTGACAGGTGCCGCAGGCCAAGGCGCCGCCGCATTGCGCCACGATGCCGTCGATGCCGCTCCTGACGGCGATGGCCATCAGCGTCTCGCCCTCCTGTGCCTGGACGCGCGTCTCGCGGCCGGCGGAATCGATGAACACGATTTCACACATTGCATTCTCCATATTTTCGGCAAATCCGCTCATGCGGCGATGAGGCGAATGTCCAGACGTTTCGGTCCGCGCACCGACAGGCCACGCTTATAGGCGGGATTGTCGTCCAGCAGTTCGATCGAGCGAGTGCGCTGCAGAAGCGTCGAGAAAATGATCTCCATATCCAGCCGGGCCAGATGATTGCCGAGACAGAAATGTGCGCCGCCGCCAAACGCCAGATGGCGATTGGGCGTGCGCCCGACGTCGAACTCGTCGGGCGACTCGAATTGTTCGGGATCGCGATTGGCCGCGCCATAGAGCAGACCGATCTTCGTGCCCTTTGGCAACAGCTTGCCGGCAATCGTCCTTTCCTCGGTCAGATAGCGATGGAAGAATGGCAGCGGCGACTCGAAACGGAACATTTCCTGAATGGCCGTCGACATCACCGTCGGCGTTTCACGCAACATCTTCAAAGCATGGGGATATTGCAGCAAAGCATGCATGCCGCTGCCCAGCACATCGATCGTCGAGCCATGCCCGGCCATCAGGATTAGCATGCAAGTGGAAACGAGTTCGTCTTCGGTAAGCTCTCCGGCGGCATGCGCCTCGGTCAGCCGACAGAGAAGATCGTCGCGCGGCGTGCTTAAGCGCTCGGTAATGAGTTCCTTGAGAAGTTCGTAAAACTCCGTCGTCGCACGTTCGGCGATCGCCTTGCGCTCCGCGCTGCGATCGACGTCGAAATATTGCACGACGTCTTCCGACCACTTGCGCAGTTGCCCGGCATATTCCTCCGGCACGCCCAGCACCGAACCGATAATGTGGCCCGGAACCTGCGAAGCAAGATCCTCGACGAAATCGATCGTACCTGCCTGCAGGAGACGGTCGAGCAGACGGTCGACGAAATCCTGTATCATGCCGCGCTGGCGCGCGACGAGCGCAGGCGTAAACTCACGAAAGACCTTGCGGCGCAGACGGTCGTGGGTTTCGCCATCGGAATCCAGCAGGCTGAATTGCACGAAACGGGAATGGTTCGGCATGTCATGCCAGTTCTGCCGAACCTTCTGCTCCCGTATTTCATCCGGTGAGAGAAAGAACTCGAGAGACCGCACGAGCGTCTTGTCGGCGGCAGCGGCGGCCACATCCTGATAGCGCGACAGCAGCCATATGTCGAACTGCTCATAGTAGACTGGACCCGGGCTGGCGCGCAGCACGCGGTAAGACGCATAGGGATCGTCCGTAAACGCCTGCGAGAGCGGATCAAATGCTGGAGTTGCCATCGGCATGATGAGGACCTCATCCAATCTGGTTCATCGGCCATAGAATACAGCGTCAAACGACGAAAGGACATGGATGCGAGCCGCAGCCATATGGATAAAACTCTCATTCCGAAACAGAATTAAGTCGCCATGACCCATGAAGCGATTTTACCAGAGACCCTCCCTCTCGACGACGTCTTCTTTCAGACTCCGGGCAAGTTGTCTCGGGCGTTCCCTTACACGCTTCTCGCCGCCGGGCGCCGGGTTTGCACACCTGCTGAAATGCCGATCGCCCATCGCTTCAACCATCACACCCTGATCCTTACTCTCAGTGGAAAAGGCCTGCTGCAGGTCAATGGGGTTTCGAGCTTGCTGCATGAGAGGACGATCGCTTGGCTCGATTCCTCGATGCTTTATTCGCATCGCTGCGAGCCGCGCCATTCGCACTGGTCCTACCTATGGCTGGGTTTCGTCGGATATGGGCTCGATACCCTGTTCGACAGCCTTGATGTGATCGGCAATCCGATCTTCGACACGGCCAACACCCGCGATCCGAAGGCGCTGTTCGAAGGCATCCTGCGGGAAGTAGAGACGGGTAGCTTTCTTGCTGACAACAGATGCTTTGCCCTGCTGGCACAGTTGATTTCATTCCTTGTATCCGAGCGCGCCGAAAGCAGCGAACTCAGCGCCTCCGTACAACGATTGCAACGGGTTATGGAATTGGTCCGCGCCGACCTGACACGCCCCTGGGCGATAGAAGACCTCGCGACCGCCGCCAATCTAAGCCAGGCGCAATTGTTCCGCCGCTTTCGCCAGAGAATGGGAACGACGCCTCTGGATTGGCTGCGCCATGAGCGTGTGAATGCCGCAAAGCCGTTGCTGGTCGTAACGGACGAGCAGATCAGCCGGATAGCCGCCCGATGCGGCTACCCCGACCCTTTTCACTTTGCCCGCGACTTCAAGAAGCTGGTCGGCGTTACTCCCAGCGAGTTCAGGCGGCAGGGCCGGAGCTCGAGGCCATAGAGACATGAGACATCAAATACCTCTCGGTTTCTGAGCCAAGGGCTCCTCGACATAGCTAACCCGATTGGCGCGGCGCATATGACGGGCTAAGAGTTGCGACAGCTCACACCCGCGTCTTTCCGAAACGAACGCCGCGCCCTAACCAGGGATTGAAAAATGACGACCGAACAAAGCGTTCTGCGCATTTCCATTATCGTGACGTTCGTTCTCGCCGTCGCCGGTATTGTCTTCGGCCTTCTCTCCGGCTCCTACGCAATCGTCTTCGATGGCATCTACGCACTGACGGATGCGAGCATGACGATCGTTGCGCTGGTCGTTTCCAATCTGATCGTATCTTCGGCGACAAACACAACCGCCGCCGGCAAATTCGCCAAGCATTTCACCATGGGTTTCTGGCATCTCGAGCCCATGGTGCTCGGCCTCAATGGTGTGCTGCTGACGGGAGCAGCAGTCTATGCCTTGATCAACGCCGTCGGCAGCATCATGAGCGGCGGACGGCATCTTTCTTTCGATCAGGCCATCATCTATGCCGTCCTGACCATGATCATCGCCTTCCTGATGGCCGCCTATGCCACGCGAGCGAACAGGACCATCGGATCCAACTTCATTGCACTGGATGCCAAGGCCTGGGTGATGACCGGCAGCCTCAGCGCCGCATTGCTCCTCGCCTTCATCTTCGGCTTCTTCATCCAAGGAACGAAGCTGCAGTGGATGTCGCCCTATGTCGATCCGGTCGCCCTAGCTCTCGTCTGCCTCATCGTCATTCCCATGCCGGTCGGAACGATCAAGCAGGCATTTGCCGATATCCTGCTCGTGACGCCCGCGGATCTGCGGGACCATGTCGACCGCGTAGCGGCTGAAATCGTTCAACGCTACAATTTCCTGTCCTACCGCTCCTATGTCGCGCGCGTCGGCCGCGGCAGGCAGATCGAGCTTTACTTCATCGTGCCGCCGGATGGACCTGCGAAGAAGCTGGAGGAATGGGACCATATCCGTGACGAGATCGGCGAAGCGATCGGTGGCGAAGGCCCGGACCGCTGGCTGACGATTGCATTTACGACCGATCCGGAATGGGCCGATTAAGCGCCGCCGCACCCGCCAGTCTACCGATACTACAGAGCGAAGATCGACCAAGCCGCGATGCACAAAATGCCGAGGCAATTTGGCAAGAGCACCCGCTAAAAAGATCAGGCGCTCTCAGTATCACCTCGCGAAAGAGGAGCGGCCGCTGTCTGCTTGCTCCGTGGAGAGCGAAGCGCGAGGCCCTGAACGCGGCTCGTAAGCGGCCTCTCGACATATCTGAAAAGCGCCTTGGCAAACATGGCGGCGACAAGCGTCGCAAAAACGACGAACAGTCCGAGAGGAAGCCCTGCCCCGATCACTTTCTCCCATATCGCGCGCAGCGGCCGCAGGATGAAGGGATGGACAAGATAGAGGCTATAGGAGGCGTCCCCGAGCGCGACACCCCAAAGGACGGGCCGCCTTTGAGGCAGCATGGGGCCGATCGCGGCCGCGAGGACGAACAGAGCCGCCGGCACACCGCTTCGCAGAAATTGCGGCAGGGCCGCATCGTTCCAAAGAGTCGAGACATTCACGAAGCCAAGGAGCCCGATGGCCACCAACCCGAGTGCCCAGCCGCCGCCGATCCTTGCTCCACTGCAGAAAATCAGCGCGACATAGACTCCGAAGAGGAACTCCAGAATGATCGGGTTCGTCCAGAACGCTATCTGCACATGCTGGGGATCGATGAGCCTTCCGACGAGCGCCATTCCGACCATGAGAACCGACAGCCATAAGATGCCCAATCGTATCGGCAGCAGAAGTGCCGCGGCGAAAAAGACGTAAAACAGCATCTCGTAGTTCAGCGTCCAGCCGAGGGCGAGCACCGGCCTAATCTCATCGACGCCGCGCCCGGATGGAATGAAGAAATAGGATGCCAGGACATGGGATAGGGAACCGATAGGAACGGCAAGAAGCGAGGGAGCTGCAAGCGCGCCAAGCAACATGACGCTCGTCAGCAGCCAATAAAGCGGGATCACACGTGCGCAGCGCCGCAGGAAGAAGCGGAGCGAAGCGCCGCTCTTGCCGAATTCCGACGCGGTCGTATGGGTCATGATGAAGCCGGAGAGGACGAAGAATATATCGACGCCGAAACCGAGATTCCATGCGGAGCCATCGACCACTGCACGTCCTGTTGCTGCCGCCAGCGTGCCCGTCTCGTGCAAGGCATGGGCAACAACCACGGAAGAGGCGGCGAGCGCACGCAATACCTGGAGATTCACGAGCGTGTGGGTGGATTTGCTGGCAGCTCGGCCCGCATCCTCACTCTCAAGTATTTTTCTATAAAACCTCACCGGAAATCTCGGCAAATATCGTCTTGGATCCCGCATTTTCTATCCAAAACGATATAACAACTCGTCGCTGCCTGCATAATTGCGCAGCGCTGCTTTAAATTATAGTTATTCTTCAGTTAAGCTTCACCCGCGGTCGCCAATATGACATGCGCCTGAATTTTGGCCGCAACTTCGCCACTGCCATGTCTTGCTTCGATCGCGGCGGCTGCATAGTCGGTCGCGGCCTGCAGCTTCCCCGCTTCCCTGGCCTCGATTTCGTTGCGAAGCAGGGTTCCCTGACAATAGGCGATGGCCGGAGTGCGCGGTGAGGACGCGCGGCTCTGCTCTGCCCTCGTTTCGATCACGATTTCAGAGAAACCGGCATCCTCGAGATCGCTGCGGATCCGGTCCACATCGTGATAGCCATGCGGCGTGCGCGCCAGAAAACGTGGCGGATCGTTCGGGAAAATCTGTGCCAGCGCCTTCGTCACGTCGTCGGCGAAAACATTGTCCTCGATGCGATCCCATACGTTGAACAGGAAATGTCCGCCTGATTTCAGAACGCGCTTTGCCTCGCGATACGCCGAGATGCGATCGGGGAAGAACATAGCGCCGAACTGGCAGACGACGAGATCGAAGGACGCATTTTCGAACGGCAGCGCCATGGCATCCGCTTGCCGCCAAGTGATGCGCCCGTCCGGCTGATGTCGCGAAGCGGCATAATCTAGCATCGGCTGGTTGAGGTCGGTGACGACGTAGCTTGCATCGGAGGATAGTTTCGGCGCCAAGGCGCGGGTGACAACTCCGGTGCCTGCGGCAATTTCCAACACTGTGCGCGGCTTGAGAGATCCGGCGCGTTGTGCAATGTCTGCCGCATAAGGCTCGAAAATCAACGGCACCATATAGCGGTCGTAATTTTCCGGAATCGAGCCGGCGAATATCTTGTCTGCCTCCAACATCGCCATCACCCGCTGTGCACCTGATAGACCGCAATATTAGCACATCGCGACAGACGCGTCATTCAGGCTCTGAAGAGCCCCCAAATACCGGAGAGGCTATTCGATCGCGGTGATTTCCAGCTCGTTATTGCCAAGGCTCATGACGTCTCCCACCCTCTTTCCCATCAACAACCGTGCAACGGGCGACACATAGGAAATCGATCCTGCCTTAGGATCGGCTTCATCTTCGCCGACGATGCGGTACGTCTGCACGCGGCCATCTTCACGGCTGAAGGTTACCTTGCTTCCAAAGGCAACGATCTCGGTTGAGGTGGGCGTCGCAATGACTTCAGCGGTTCGCAGTCTTTCCGCGAAATAACGGGCATCGCGCAAGGGAATGGCCGTCTGCCGGCGGCGCTCGTTGATATCCTCGATGGCGCTTGCCGTTTCATAGGCTTTGCGTGCCTCCTGAAGCTGAAATTCCAGAGCCTTCAACCCCGCTTCCGTGACGAGGTTCGGATGTGGAGAAATGGGCCGGTCGGGCAGCACGGTTTCCGCCGCCGTCTCAGCGCTTTCTTCCTTCATGAACGCAGTGCTCAACTTCAAACTCCATTGCGAGCTACAACCAAATCAGCCTCGTACTATAGACCAGATGGCTATGCCGGAGGAATAGAACGACCGCTGGAAAGCCAGCGCGCCGAAAGAGGCCCGAACCCGACATGGCTGTTGCAAGGATCTCCAGATCGATTAATCTTCAAGCCAGCTAAGAATGGCGGATGCCAAGTTTCTATGTTGCCTAAGGGATTTGCCGCGGCACGCAATTTCAGAGAGATCGATGGTCAGCCTCGGTGTTTTGACGACTTATATGGTGGTGGTGCTGGGCCTGATGGTCATTCCCGGGCCTGCTACATTGCTCACGCTCGCCAGAGCGGTCAGCGGCGGCAAGCGCGTGGGATTGGCAACCGGCATCGGCATCGCTGCCGGCGATCTTTTCCATACGATGATGGCGACCTTCGGGTTGTCGGCCTTGCTCGCCACGTCCGCACTGGCCTTCGAGATCGTCAAATATGCCGGCGTCATCTATCTGATCTATCTGGGGTTCAAGGCTTTTGTCGAGAAAAGCGGCAGCATAGATCTACCGACTGCGCAGGCCATTACCCCTATGCGTGCGTTTCGCCAGGGTTTCTTCACCGAGATCCTCAACCCGAAAACAGCGCTTTTCTTCCTGGCCTTCCTGCCGCAGTTCATTCATCCGGAAAGTGGGTCTGTCATCGGGCAATTCGCGCTGCTGGGAGCAATTTTCGTCATCCTCAGTATCGGCGTCACCTCGCTTCTGGCGGTCGGCGCCGGCTCGATCGGTGGCTGGCTGCGCCGCAACCGCACGATCGGTCGATGGCAGGGAAAGGTCATCGGCACGATCTATGTGGCTTTGGGTCTGAGGCTCGCGCTGCAGCAGCAGTAACCCGCCTTTGCGGCGACTACCGGAAAATCAAACCGGCTGCCGCTTGACGACTGACAAGTTCATCTCCGAGCGGATGCGAAAATCCATCGCCTCATAGAGAGATGGCCGGTACATTCATAGTATAAGCATGCAGATAGGCGGTCTCGCCGCAGGCCGCGATCTCACCAGCTGCGAAATGGAAGAGCAAGGCGCCGAGGCCGCGCCCCTTAAAATTGGGGTGGCTGCAGAGTCCACTAAGCTCGGCAAATCCCGTCTGCCGCATGTTGGAGGATGCGCCCTGCAATCTCAATGATTGCACTCACCGGACAGCTCCAGCATCTGCGTCGTATCGCTGTCCAAAAATGCGCTAACGCCAAGGTCGTATTCCGTTTGGATCCGGCACGCGGTGACAGCGTCACTTCGACAGGAAGCTCTGCCGACCCGCTCCTTCGCAGCCGCGAAACGCTATCATCACTCCTATTACCCCGTGCGAACGGAATTACTTGCGAGCGATCAAGCCTCTGAAATTATTTCAGAAATATCCGGGTCTTCCTAGGCAATCCGGCCTGGAAAAGAAGTTCAGTTTATACGAATATTATTTATTTAGAAATTTACATATTAACTGAATACTAATAAACGCCTTAACTTTCCAACCAATATTAGCTAACCATTACGCAATCGGAGGTAATGGATGTGCAAGATATTGGTACAGACTCTCAAAATTATTCAGAAAGAGCTTACTCAATCAACAATAGCGCCGAGAAATCAGACCTCAGCGAGGCAGAGGCCACCCGTGCACATCTTGTTTCCGAAAAGCAGATTTCAAATCAGGAGAGCCAAATGCAGCCGGCCGACGCGCCCGAACACGCAGCCGCCATTCCCGCTCAAGATTATCCGTTTGTGCTTCCAAGCGTGCTGATCGGCGGATTGCCCATCACCGTCGTCAATCGGCGCAATGCCGCCTCCTTCATGATCGATGTGGCGCGCCGCCGCCGCAACAGCCGGCCCTATTACTTTACATCGGCCAATGGCGAGGTCGTCGCGCGCGTTCATGCCGATGCCAATATCGCCAAACTCTTCAAGGAAGCCGATCAGATCCTGGCTGACGGCCAACCCCTCGTCATGGCCTCTCGCCTGCTCTGCCGAGTACAGCTCCCCGAGCGCGTGGCTACGACCGACCTGTTCCATGATGTTGCCGAACTGGCCGAAAAGAAGGGCGTGAGCTTCTATCTCCTGGGAGCGAGCGAGACCGCAAACCATCAGGCCGTTGCCGCCGTGCAAACCCGTTATCCCGGCCTGCGCATCGTGGGTCATTGCCACGGCTATCTTGCGGGGGAAGCTCTGGAGCAGAAACTTGATGAAATCAACGCACTTGCTCCCGACATATTATGGATCGGTCTTGGTGTTCCGCGCGAGCAGATATTCGTGCACGATTTTGCCGCACAGCTTGCCAATGTCGGCGTCATCAAGACCTCGGGCGGGCTCTTCGATCATCTGGCGGAGAAAACGAAGAGAGCGCCCATGTGGATCCAACGGGCCGGCTTCGAGTGGTGCTGGCGCATGCTGATGGAGCCCCGCCGCCTGTTCTGGCGCTACCTGACGACCAATCCTTACGCCATCTACGCGATCCTGAGGTATTCGAAATGATGAACAGGCGATATCCCGAACCGTCGGCCACCGAAACGGACACCGACATAGCCATCGTCGGTGGCGGGCTTTCCGGCACGCTTACCGCCTGCCTGCTCGGCCGAGCGGGATATCGGGTGACGCTCATTGACCGTCATCGCGTCTTTCCGCAGGAGTTCCGCGTTGAGAAAATCGGTCGTGGAGAGATCGAAAAACTCGAGCAGCTTCAATTGCTCGCGCCCTTGTTCAAGGTTGCTGCGCCCTTCGACGACATCGTCAATCTGCATAGGGGGCGCATATTGGATCGGACACACGGCCAGCATTATGGCTTTTTCTACAACAGGCTCGTTGGCGCGATGCGCGCGGCATTACCGGAGACGGTGAATTTCGTCGTCGGTCAAGTCACCGGCTTGCGGACGAGCGCCAAGCAGCAGCGGATTTCAATTCTCGGCAAGGATGAACTGACTGCTCGCCTATTGGTGCTCGCAACCGGTATGGGGGATATGCTCCACCGGGATCTTGGCATTTCGCACAAATCGATCGGCGAGAGGCGCCCTCTTGCATTCGGCTTCAACATTCGTCCGCTGCAATCCAATAGATTTCGCCATACAGCCCTGCGCTATCATGGAGACGGTGACGGCATCGATCGTCTCGATCTATTTCCGGTCGCCGATGCAACACGTGCCAATCTTTTCCTGTTTCGCGATCCACGAGATTCCTGGGTCAGGTCACTGCATGACGATCCAAAGCAGGCGCTCATCGCCGCCTTCCCATCGCTCGTCGATCATTTTGGCGACTTCGAGATTGCCAGCAGAATCGACAGCTGGCTCACCGAAATTACGCTGGCCGAGAATTGCCGACAGGACGGTGTCGTGCTCATCGGAGACGCCTATTTGACCTCCTGCCCGGCGACCGGCCTCGGCGTCAGCCGGCTTCTGACCGATGTTGAGCGCCTATGCCGCACATATGTCCCGCAATGGATGACAGAAACAGCTATCGATCATACCAGGATCGCCGCCTATTACGACGACCCGGAAAAGGCTGATATGGATATCGGTTCGGTGCAAATGGCCGATCGCCACTTCAATCTGACCGCGAAAACCGATGTCGGGTGGCGTCTGCGCCGCCAGTTCCATTTCACGCGGCGACGCATCCTATACGGCATCGAAAGCATAAGTCCTGCTCTCGCCGCAAAGCTTCATCAGCTCAAGACGATACGCACCAGATCTACGCTGCGATCCGCCGTGCTGGACTCTAAACCCGCGGCATAGCTGGGGCGACAAGCAAGAAACACTGTTTCGAGAAATATTCACTAATAGAAATAGTGTATGTCTCCAAAATGCGAAAAACGCGACGCTACATTGATAATATTACGGAGTTTATCATGGCAGTTTTAGGCGCATTTCCTCCCGGACTTACTTGCCGACCAATCGAGGAGAGCGATTGGGATGGTATCATCGATTGTCTCCGCAGAAATTTTCCGACGCGCGATCGAAGCTATTGGGAGCGCGCCGTCACACGGATGGAAAAACGGCCTTTCGTGCCCGATCTGCCGAAATACGGCTTCGTTCTGGACATGTCCGGACGCATCGTCGGTGTCCTGTTGGCGCTTTATTTCCGGCATGAAGGATTGGAAGGAGAAGAGCTCCGCTGCAATCTATCAAGCTGGTCTGTCGATCCGGAATACCGCGCTTTCGCCGGCAAGATGGTTATCGCAGCGCTCAGACGAAAGAATGTCACCTACATCAACGTTTCTCCGGCGCCGGGAACGATAAAGGTCAATGAAGCGCTCGGCTTTCGCCGCTATGCGGACGGGCAACTGGCGTTTCTGCCGATGCTGAGTGCTGTGAGGCAGCCTTATCGGGTGCTCGAAGCAAGTCCCGACCTTACCGAAATGTCGATGCTCTCGGAGGGCGATAGGGAGATTCTTCTCCAGCATGCGGCGCTCGGATGCCTGTCGTTGATCTGTGTCGATGGCGACGAAGCCTTTCCCTTCGTTTTCAAGACACGCCGCATCTTCCATGGCATTGTCCCGAGTGCCCAGGTGATTTACAGCCGCACGCCAGAGGAGCTCAGCCGGTGTGCCGGCGCACTTGGTCGCCATCTCCTGCGAAAAGGCATATTTCTCTGCGTCGTCGACGCGAACGGGCCGGTGTCCGGTCTCGTCGGACGTTACTTTGCCGGAAGCGGGACAAAATATTTCAAAGGTCCGAAACCGCCCTCGCTTGGAGACCTGACATTCACGGAGCTCGTCATCTTCGGCTCCTGATTCTTGATAAAGAGCCGAGGTCGGTTTTTTGCAGCTTCCGCAAAGGACTGTGCACAGTCCAATCTGGCTATTCGTCCCACCGAATGAACGGCGCCATGCAAGCAAGACAGAAGATCAACAGGCTCAAAGCGAGGGCGACGGCATATGCTCTCCCGGCTGGCTGGACATGCCTCGCGAAATACCAAGCAAGCGCCATCGCGTTCCAAAGGAAACACCGACAAGCAGAAGACAGAAGCCGAGCGCGAGCGGTGAGAAAAATGCCTCTTCCTGCAATACCGCATTGGATGCAATCGTGATGATCGCGACGAAGGCAAAGAGGAAATCCGGCTCGCCGGTGGCGAGCAGCTGCCTGCGGGCCGACAGCGCCAATGCGGCAAGAAAGCCGAAGAAGACGAAACTGCCCATGCCCATCTGGTAGAGCATGACGCCAACAGCGCTTTCAACCGGGACGGAGGCGACGCCCTCATCCTGTGCCCGGTCCCAATCCAGATTGAGGCTCGTACTCGAAAGATTGCCGCCGATCCCCAGGCCCTGCCCGAACGGATTGTGCAGGAATTCGCGAACGCCTGCGATCAGGCCGAGAACATGGTAGTCGCCATGGGTGGCGCCGAAGAGGATGGCAGCGACCGTCCAGACGACCGCAAGCGCGACGACGGCAAACAGCGTCAGTTCCGCGCGCGATGGGCGATAGATCAGCCGGGCGCCGATCGCAACAAGCAGCATGAATGTCGCGCCTTTGGAGCCGATGACAAGCAATAGCGGCAAGGCCGCAATCGGCAGCAGCCAGCGCCCCTTAAAGAGGAGCCAGGCAGACATGATGCTCAAGCCATAGGCATAGCTGATCGGGTGAAAATTCGGGCCGCCATTGCGAAAGATCGGCGGAAACAGGTCGCTGAACAGCTTGATGTTGAAAAAGGTCGTCATCATCGTGTCTTCGATACCGCGAAGCACGAAACCGGTCTCCCTCAGCTTCTTTTCCCATACACCGGCCTCGATCTGAGCCTTCAGACCACGGTGAATATAGAGATCGCCATGAAACAGGCTCAGGAAATCCATCCGGAAAATCTGTTCCAGATAACCGTAGATGATGGCAACGGCGCAGAGCCAAAAGATGCCCTTGCGCAGATCAACGGGATAGAGGCTGGCTGCGAGAATGGCGATGTGGAAACATGCAAGTGGGGTGATCGTATTGCGGAAATAGATGACGGCATCCTTCGGCCCGCCATGAACAGCGCCGAGCGCAAGATAAAAACTCACTATACCGCAGAGCACGAAGCTGAATGTCAGCCACGGCCGCAATTCGGTCAGAGCTCTCACCCGATACTGGAAAGAAGCCATCACGAAGGCGCCGAATGCAGTCATGAGAATGACGAAATTGGCACCGCGCAGCGCATCGAACGTATTGTGATCGGGCACGAAAGGCGTGAACCAGGCGACCACGAGATTTTGATAGAGAAAAGAGCAGGCAACGACGATCGGGATACAGCCGGGCTGAGCAATCGACAAAACCAGCGTCAACGCGAATGTCGCGGCAACCCCGAACGGCGTCCAGACAGCGAAGGCAGAGACGGAAGCGACGACCGCGAGGATGGCGATGAAAAGATGGAAAAGGGCGTCCGAACGAAGTCCGCTCAGGCCTCCCGCCCCGAAGCCGGCGCGACCTCCGGTAATACTCATCGCCAATCTCCATTTATCCGCATCAGTTGCCGTTCCACATGGCCATATTCCGCCGCCTTTCAGCCGCCGTTGCTGCTATCCAGAAGTGCCGCGATCATGGCATCATCGAAGCCCTCAATGCTGCCTCTGCTCCTGATGATGCCAAAACCTTGATCAAGCTCCCAATAGGCCCAACCGATCTTGTTGCTCTCGGCCGCCTGCCGCACGGCCCGAACCCAGAACCGACGGCTTTCGGCATCGACGCAGAAGTTGAGGACGCCAAATTCGTTCATCATGACAGGGCAGTCATATGTCTCGGACCAGCGCCTCAACTTCATAAATTCGGCGGCGATCGCAGCCTCCGTCCAGGGTGTCGCCAATTGTTCCTCGATAAGGCTTGCCGCCTGCTCGTCTCCGGCCGCTCGCAGCTTTCCGATGCTCTGCTGTACCCGCGGCGTCTCGATGGTCGCGGGAAAGGGCAAATTCGAAATCCGCGCCAACGGCGACGCATCCCAGGTCTCGCATTGATGAGTGAAGGCCGTGGGGGAATAGAAATGAATGGCAGCAATCTGATTATCGTCGGCAAGGGGCGGCGTCTCGCCTATTTCCCAGATGCCCTGAGAGGGTGATGGCCCCCAGATCAGCGTATGGTTAGGACATTTCGATCGCACGACCTCGGCAAGCCGTTGCCTTAGTTGAAGCCACGCGTCATTTCGCAGAGGCGGCTCGTTCAACAATTCTGCATAGACCGTCTCATCCGAAAGGTTCGCAAGGACGCTGCCTAGCGCCATCCATGCCTCGGCCGCCCTTTGCGAACCGGCCTCGAAATCCTGACGGAGAGCCGTATGTAGACTTTCGGAAGGATGCATGTCGGCAAGGACCGAGAAGCCCAGCCGATTGAGATCGGCCACGCCAGCCTCGATGCGACGGAGGGTGGTCGTATCACCTGCCGACAAGAGATCGCCATTGATCGGCAAACGGATCGTTTGAAAGCCCAATTGACGAAGCTTTTCGAGCACAGGCTCGCTTGGCGCCACGCCATCGCCGCGATCGAACCATCCCGGCAGATTGATGCCGCATGAAGGCACGATGGGCTTGGCCGCCGCACGGGCCGCGCCGGCAGCCGGAAGAGCAGCCAGAATGGAGCCGCCTGCCAGCTTGAGAGCGCTTCGGCGTGATAGCAACGTCGATCGCAAGCTGCGCCCCACGGTCACCCCCTCGCAGAGATTCGGCTGCCCTGCTCTCCGTCGTCAGCCGATCGGATCGCTCGCACCACCTCGCCACCTTGCGTCTCTGTCTGCTCCGGTGCAATTGTCAACGTGGCGCTGCGCCCGGTCTGATCGGCATCGAGGCGCTGACGAAGCAAGCTGGTGATTTCCCCCGCTTCCTCGGCCGGGCTGAGCGCAAAAAGCATGAGATCCGCTTCGGCAAAAAGCGCGGGATCCCAGCTGCCAACGATGGAAGGTCCCATCAGAAGCACGAAATCGAAGGAGCCGGCAGTGGCCAAAATGTCGTCAAGGCCGAGACCTCCCGGTGGCTTCCCATTCTCGGCAACTGGCCTGTTGTATACGACCGTTCGCAGACCGCTCGCACCGCTCACGAAGACACCGTTGCCGTTACGCGCCGATGCTCCCGGACCCGGCTGATCGCCAAACTCGACCACAAGTACATTCTGTTCGGCCTGTTGCAGGCCAATGCCGACCATTGCCCCCGCCAGTCTCGCCGCAACCGGCGTATGAAGCGATGAGACCAGCAGCACGTAAGGCTTCGGATGCTCGGTCAGATGCAGAATGATGCGTCGCATGAGCTGCAACACATCCCGTGAAAAGGCTTCGTTTCCGGCCTGGAAAAAGCGTCTTCGCATCGCGCGGATGCTGAGATAGGCGCCGGAGCCGGCAAGACCAGGCAGCCGATACTCTCCAAGATTGACCGGCTCCGGTTTTACGGTCTCCTTTACGGCATGCCGAGGAGGCTCGACGCCGAGGAGGCTGCCTCTTATGGGGCTCGTCGGATCTTGCTCCGGCTGATGTTTGGGGCCGCGCACCAGGGCAAGACCACAGCCGATAATAAGGCCAAGCGCTGCACTGACCGGCAAGAGCAGCAGCGGCTTGGGCCAGGTCGGCTGCACCGGCGGAGCGGCAGCGCTGATTACCCGCGCCTCCTGTAGCTGCAGGCCCTGCATCTGCGATGTTTCCTCGGCGCGCTTCAGGAAATCGTCAAGCACCGTACGCGCCGCCTTCGTCTTCGCCTCCAGCTGCCGCAACTGCACCTGCGCGGCATTTGAGCTTTCCAGCTTCTGGCGGAGATCATCGAGCTTTGCCTGAAGTGCTGTGACGTTTTGCGCGGCGAGATCGGACTTTGCCTTCAATTCCCGCGTGATCCGCTGCGCCTCGATGGTCATGAGGCCCTGCATCCTGTCCAGTTCGGATCGCAGCCTCTTGATGATCGGATGGCGCGGCTGATACATGGCCTCGTAATTGGCGAGGTCGGCCGCCCGCTGATTGTAGTTTTCGCGGAGTTTGACCGTCGCCTCGGAAGACAGGATTTCCGAAAGCTTGGCAAGACCCGCCGGTGAGGTGCCTGCGGCAACGGCCTGGGCATATTTATCCTTGGCCTGGTCCGCCTCGCTTCGCGCGCTGATCAACTGATCCGTAAGCTTGTCGATCTGGGACTGCAGCGTGCCTCCGGCGGAAGCATCCAGAATCTGATGCGAGACCTTGAAATCTCCGACCTCCTGCTCGGCATCGCTGACGTTCTTCTGGAGATTGCCGATCCGGCTCGCAAGCAGGGAGTTTACGTCGCTGTTTGCAGTTTCTCGCTCCCCCGACAGACCGGCCCTGTAGCGATTGACAATCGCATTGGCGATCCGGGCCGCTTTGTCGGAATAGCGGGATGCGAAACTGACATCAATGACATAGGTAAGCCCGGCACGCTCCACGGTGACGGCACGCTGAAAGCTCCTGAAGATCGAATCCTTCGTGGGATGCGAAGCCAGACCGATACGCGACAGCAGACCGCCGCTTGCAAATTCGGGATCGTTTTCGATGTTTTCGCTCTCAAAGACCTTCATCAGCAGGTCGCGCGATTCAATCACGAATACCTGGCTCGCGATGGCCGCGCTGTCACTGCCGATGCCGGGCAGAACATTGTTGAGATTCGTCGCGCGCGGATCGCGTGGATCGATCATGACGGAAGCTGTCGCGGTATAGCTCGGCTTTGCCACCACAAGGTAAGCCAGCGCCAGCAGGAGCACTGCCAAAGTGCTTGCCAGCACGGTCAGCCAGCGTTGCCACAGGATGGTCCACACGGCACCGACATCGAACAGCGGCGGAAGCGAGCGCTCGTCAATGTTAAACGGCTTCATCCAGTTCCTCTCCGCGGGCCGCGGGTCTCCGGCTCATCACACATCACTAAATTCAGTATTAGTGAATAATGTTAATCATCCGTTGAATTTACACCAGAGCGTGTGATCAACTTCAGATATCGCAAGTAACCATGTTGCGACTTCGTTCTGGCGCAAGCATGAGTACTTACGATATTAGAGATACATTCTATTTCAGGTGCTATGGGCCATTCGGTCGACAGCAATCAACACGGGAACAGGTCGTTGAGTGAGAAAGCTGGCAGCAGCGATACTTTATCGGCCGAAACGCCGCCGCCAGCGAGCAACCTGCGCTTGTCGATCGGCGCTCTAGCCAGGAGCGGCGCCGTTGCCGGTGTGATCAAGCTTGCCAGCGCCGGCCTCTCGTTCCTGATGTTCGTCGCCGTCGCCATGACGACCGATGAGCGGCAGTTCGGCCTTTATAGCGCCGCTTATGCCGGAGCGAGCCTGGTCTCCTTCTTCGCCATAGTCGGCCAGCAAAGCGCCGTGCTCAGGTTCTGGCCGCAATATGCCGGCAACAACGACCTGAACTCCGCAAACGGCGTGATGGCCCGCTCCATCCTTGTCGCACTCATGGGGCTTGCAAGCTTCAGCCTGCTCATTCTCATCATCGGCTTCTTGCCATTCGCTGGCGCTCAGATGCCCGAATGGCTCCCGATCTGTGTGGCGACCATGGTGCTGGCTTTCGCGCTCGGCTGGTCGGAATTCGTCGCCTGTGCTCTTCGCGCCAAGAATGCGTTGATCTTCGCACTGCTGCCGCGCGATGTCATTTGGCGAGCAGTGGCAATCCCGGTTTTCGTGCTCGCACATTCCATGCAGCTGAAGATGAGCGCAGTTGCCGCGACCTATCTCACGGCCGGGTTGCTGCTCCTGATGATCGCACCACAGACATTTGTCCTCTTTCGCGATACGATCCGCGCCCAGCGGGGCCCGCTTACGGCAGAACAGAAGACCGAATTCAAGACGGTGACGCTCGGGCTATGGGGCGTTACCGCGCTACCGCCGGCGCTTAGCCAGGCAAGCACCTTGCTGGTCGCGGCCATTCTCGGCCCCGAGGCCGCCGGCGCAATTTTCGTCGCGGATCGAACGATGCGGCTGGTCGTATTGGCACTCAACGGCATCAACCAGGCGCTTGCGCCGCAGATCTCGGCTGCCTTCTACACCGGGGACAAGGCACATGTGCAGCGTATCACCAGTCTTGCCGCTCTGGGCGGCTTCATCATCGCCTTGTGCGTGCTGGTATCGTTCCTGATCTTCGGCGACCTGATCCTGTCGATCTTCAATCATGCCTATGCCACGCCGACGATGCAGGTAACGCTGATTATCTTCGGCATCGGCGCGACAATCGGCACCGCCTGCGGGCCGACCGAAATCCTGATGCAGCTGACGGGCCTTCAGCACGCGCTTTTCAAGCTGCTGGTTATCGTCAACACCTTCGGGCTCTGTGCGACAGCGGTGCTGACCTATTGGCTCGGCCCGATCGGTGCGGCGCTCGCCATCGCCGGCACGATCATGGTTTGGTGCGTGACCGCCGTGTTCATCGCACGCCGCACCATCGGCATCAACCCGTCAATCTTCGGCTTCCTCGCCGGCGAAGACGCACTTGCCGCCCGCTCTTTCCTGAAAGGCCGTTCATGAAAATCATTCAGGTCCAGACCCAGGCGGAAGCGGGCGGAGCACAGCGAATTTCGGATATGGTCGGTGAGGGATTGCGCGCGCGCGGCCATGAGGTTCGCACCGTCTTCATGTATCGGAAGACCGAGGTCTATGACCGCGATCCACACGCCGATTTCATCCTCACCAAGCCGCCGCGCAACTTGCCAGGCCAGATACGGGCTGCCATCGGACTTGCGGGTTACCTGCGCAACGCCCGACCGGATGCGGTCGTCACCTTCCAGCACTATGGCAATATTTTTGGCACCATCGGCGCGCGGCTCGCCAGCGTTGACTTGATCATCGCAAACCAGAGCGGTGCGCCGCAGACCAGAGGCGTCAGGGGGATTCTGACGCAGATAGACAAGCTGATGGGCACTTTCGGCGCCTATCACGCCAACGTCGTCAATTCGAGTTGGACGGAAGCGCAGTTCGACAGCTTTCCGCAAGCCTACCGGCGCCGGATGTCACGCATCGACCACGGCGTTCCTGCGCCCTCGGTCGCCGTCGACAAGGCAGCGGCGCGCGCGGCCTTCGGTCTTCCTCAAGAAGCCTGGCTCGCCGTCTCTTCGGGCCGCATGGCGCCATCGAAAAATCAGATCGCGCTCGTTGGCGCCCTAGTCCATCTGCCCGACATTCATATCGCCATCGCCGGCACCGGCCCCGAGCAGGATGCGATTGTCGCTTTTGCCGAAGCCAATGGCATCACCGACAGGCTGCATCTCGTTGGCGAAGTACCTCCCTCACGCATTTTCGAGTTCCTCGCGGCGGGAGACGCCTATGCTTTTTCCTCGTTGACGGAAACCTTTGGTCTTGCCGCAGTCGAAGCGGCCATTTCCGGGCTGCCGGTGGTTGCAAGCAAGCTCGATGTCCTGCGGGAGGTCCTGACCATAGATGAGGGCGAAGCAGCCGCACTCTTCGTCGATGCCGATGCGAAGGGAATGGCCGAAGGACTTACCGAACTCATCGCCAGGCCCGAGCTAGCCGCCCGGCTGGCCGCCGCCGGACGGCAACTGAAGGAACAATATTCGCCAGCCCGCATGTGCGCCGGCTATGAGGCACTGCTTCTGTCGCGCTCACTTCCGCACGGCTGCAATCCCGTCGATCACCTCCAGTCGGCCTGAGCGATTGAGCGTATGGATTTTCGGATAGGGCCAGTCGCCACGCGCCGCAATCGGTCGGGGCGGCGACAGGCGAACCGTCTTCTCATCCAGTTCCAGCAACTGCGAGATGCCGAGCCCGCCGCCATAGCCGAGCGTTCCGTCCTGGACCGGTAGATAGATACTACTCCCCTTGCGGACGAAGGCGCCTCCCGGGCGGGCCATGCGACGATCGATGAAAACCGGGTTCAACACATGAGGCGTCCAGGGGCCGGCAAGCCGTGGTGCGTGAAAGACTACGAGCGTATCGGACGTACTGCCGTGACCATCGCGATTGGTCGCAAACAACCAGAGTTGCCCGCCATGTTCGAGCAGTGTCGCATCGGAAATCTCGCCTTCGATGAGCACGGCCTCGGGAGCCCAGCGATCCGGAAACTCTATCGAGCGATAGAGGATGAGTTTTCCGCCTGAACTTGCCTCAGGAAGCATCCAGATCGCGCCGCCGTGCTCGAAGACCTGCGGGTAAGACAGATGGTAAGGCTCTTCCAGCACGCATCGCGGCTCTCCAGGCTTCCCTGTGGCATCGAATGCCACGACCGAGATGACTGCCTTGCCGGTCGCATGCGGATAATCTTCCACGAACAGGAAGAAGCGATCCTGCCATTGAAACGGAAAGGGATCGGCATAGAAGCGATCTCCGGCATCCGGCAGCACGGACCAGCCATCGCCAAGCTCACACCTGCTCGCAACACCCGGCCCATCTATAAAGCGATAACCGACACGCCAATGCGCGTGGCGAAAGCGCGCGCGTCGCATCGCTTCTCGGCCCAGGCGTGGCAAGGCGCCGGTCAGACAAGCGGATGCAAAGCCCAGCGCTCCACTGACGAGATTCTCAGATACTGTGGACACCGGTTCGTTCATAACGAGCCGGTTTTCGGCAAAGGCACGAACCGTGGAAACAGCAAGCGTGACGGCACGGGCGAGCACATCCTCCGCGCCAAGCGACACGGTTTCCCGCCGATCGATCATCGGCCAGGCTCGACCTACCACCGTTTTTCCGTCCAGGACGGCATCGATAACAGGCAAAGCGCCAGCGGCGAGCGACCTCGCGACCGACAGGTCCGACCGCGCCCCGTCGAACCGCAATGTGATGGTCGGAACGTCCGATGGCGCAGCGTGGCCGGTAAGATCCAGCCGAAGGACTGCAGACCTATCGCGACTGCGGGCGGGGATCTCCGACAGAGGAGCGGCAAGCGCCAGATCGCGCCGGCGGAAGATTTTTCGCTCGATAGCCAAGGCTGTATTTACAGCGGCCGGCCACGCATTCGACCCGGATTCATGTACGACAGCGATATCGTGCCCCTCGGCCTGCAGACGCGCGACCACGATTTCCTGCCATCGGCGCGGCGCAGACTTCGGAACGATGATATCGATCGATGGCATGGCGTTTCCAATCCGCAGCAGCCTCGGCGGGCCTCGGAGACCTGGAAACTATATTTATTCGGGAAAGCTTACTTTCAGGTTATTCTGAAGTTGTATTGCAGAACGGAGCTTTGCTGCTACCGTTCAACCGCCTTTTGATCAGCCGAGTTCTTCATTTGCAAACTGATCATTGCACAAAGGATCTCAGCTATCGGAGGTAGCCGCCGATTTTATCGGGAAAGACGCCAAAATAGAGCAAGCTTCGGTGAAGGCGTCAGCCAGAATGCTTAGTTTGCAGGCGTGCGCACGTGCATATTCCTGGTAGAAGCCAGACGAGATCCAGATGTGTGAACGCCCTCGCCGGCCGCTCCAGCCGACGGCACCGATCGATTCAGCTGCGGCAAGCTTGCCGCTGATATGGGCGCGCGAAAGGCCGAACGATGAGGCGAGAGAGGAAATCGAGCTGACATTCGTCAGGAGCCGTCCCTGTCCCACCACAGTTTCCGGATCTATTCCGGCGATGAGGCGATCCATCAGAAATCCCCCCGTATCGCCGCTGGCAAAGATGGCATGAAGCGGCCCAGGGCTGCGTACCTCCCGGCTTATTAACAAGGCATGTGCCGCAAGCGGTTCGATGAGTATCAGCATGCGTTGCGGCTCCATAAGGAACCGAGCCGCCCTGCCTCCTCCGTCCATAAGGTCGAGCGCCTGGAAATGCAGGCTGTACCAGCGGATCAGCATCGACAGTGTTGAGTGCGTAGGCCCGACCTCATCCGAAGGACCACCTCTGGAGCCTGCGACCGGACGAATGACATTGTATCGCAGCGCTTCGTCGAAAAATGCGTAGGCGGTATAGCGGCTGGCAATCCCGTACTGCCGGGCGAGACTTCCAAAACCGTTTCTGGTCAATCCCGCCCCGACCCTGCGAACGGCCAGAAAGTAGTCGCTCAATGCGGCGTGACATAAGAGCCGGCGTTGTTGAGTGGCAAAAAGCGCCGCAGTCCAAGGCAAGGATTCGTAAACAGCGGCGAAGCTACGTGCCAGTAAGAAAACGGCGGAAGAAAATTGCTCCGTTTCGATCAGTTCACTCGGCTTGCCGGGAGACGGTGCCTCCATTGCCCGGGCAGGATGCGCTGGTCGATGAGGGGGGAAATCAAGCACTCTTCCCATAAACGGTTCTTTCCATTGTGTCGGCTGAGCGAGGTCCAGCACATCGGTGCTCAATCGGGGCCGCCGCGGATATCGGTGGAGAGAAACGGCGAACAATCGAGAGATTGCTTCGTTCCCTTCTTGTCCACATCTTGAGCCTCAGCTTATCAGCGGTTGATGAAGTATATAAAAAAATATCGCCCGATGGTAGTTGGAACAAGATTGGATGTCCTGATGGGGCTCGGCGAGCTTCTGATATTTTCTGATATTTTTCTGAATTATCGGCTTCACCAGGCACTTGATTGCTCGTGACCGAGATCATCACATGAATGCAAGCGAAAATCTGTTTCCGCCTCGGCGGGTATCGGCACGTTGACTGGGGAGTTAAGCCCTCTTTATACTCATGGTATTTTCGATACTTCAGATGAGGATCGGTGAGAGTAGGTGTTTTGTTTTGCTGGGTTCGTCCTCGATCCAGATCGCGCCGCGCTTCACGGACCTGACGGCTCGATTATCAAGCTGCGCCCAAAAGCTTTTGAGTTGCTGAAATTCCTCGTCGCAAACAACAGGCGTGCCGTCGGCAAGCAGGAACTGATGGATACTGTCTGGCCCGGGATTCATGTCGGGGAAGACAGCCTTTTTCAATGTATTCGCGAAATACGCACGGCATTGGGTGATACGGAACGGCACATGATCAAGCTTGTGTCGGGCCGCGGTTATCTGTTTACCGCTGAGGTATCCCCAAGGCAGGAGGGCCCGGACCCGCGATTGGCGTTGAGCAATACGCCGGTTGCCGATGCTCCGGCAATTGATCATGTCGCACCAGGCCATTGGCTAGGCCTGCCTAAAGCCTTGGTTCTCGGGGTAGCCGTACTTCTTTGCATGCTTGCCATGATTTTCGGTGTCGCTGTCTTTTCTTCGGGATTCGGCGGCATTTCAGGAAACGGCCGACCTGTCATCGAGGTGCTGCCGATCGTCGATACTGTTGGCGATGCCCAAAGCGCGGCTCTAGCACAAAGCGTTGCTGCGGAAATGATCAATGGCCTTGCCAGGATCGATGGTATCCGCCTCGTGCTCACCAAGGAACGCGAGCCGATGACATCAGGCAAGCCCACCTTCAATCGCTCCGATGGGGCGGATTTCCTTCTACAGGGGGAACTGCAAAGAAGTCCGCAAGCATGGACCTTTCAAACGCGCTTTATCAATGCGAGCAGCCGGGAGGTCGTATCGGTCGCAGAAGTCAAGCTGGATGCCAGCGAGCCCGATCAACAGCGCCTCGCATCTCGGCTTGCTGCCGGGGCTGGCTATGACCTTGCCGTTCGCCTGAACAAATTCGGTCAAACCGACAGCGCCCCTCAGGCTGGCGCGGCCAGTGTCGCGATAAAGCAGGCCTCCACCTCGATCAATCAGACGACACATGAACGGTTTGCGACGGCTCGGTCGATACTGGAAAAATATCTCGCCGAACAACCGGATAATGTCGATCTGCAAATTGCCTTGGCGGCGCTGCACCTGCGCGGAATTCAGCTTGCCTGGTACAATCCCGCCGAAAGCAGGGCGGCGGAAAATGACGCGAGATCGCTGTTGGAACGTGCTTTGAAAGCCCGGCCAAACTTCCTTCCGGTACTTGGAACCTATTGCCGTTTTCTGACGGTAACGAACCAATTTGCAGAAAGCCTTGTGGCTTGTGCAAGGGCGTTGAGCCTCAATCCGTGGGATGGGACGGCGCTGTTTCACCTCGGTTTGACGCAAGTTCAGCTGGGCCGGTTCGAGGATGCACTTGCAACATTCGAACAGGCCGATCGCTTCGATACGCCGGATGTCTCGCGCTGGACATGGTTGTTGGGGGCAGGTTTTGCAGATCTGCTTTTGGACCGCAATGAAGACGCCGTCAGATGGCTGCAGCGTTCCATTGCAATTACGCCGGGAACAGGACGCGCGCATATGCTTCTGGCAACCGCCTATCAACGACTGGGTCGGACCGATGAAGCGAAACAGGCTTTGGCGACGGCGCTGCAATTGAGGCCTGGTTCGACGGCCGCCAATGTTGGCTTGCCGTCTCGTAACACCGGTTCGGCCTATCTCGAAGCGCGCGAGAAAATCAGCCATACGCTAATCGAGATCGGATTACCGGCCGGCGACGATGCTCAAAAGCCGGACGGCAAAGGTCAGTGAAAGCATATCTCCGACGTTACAACGCTCGTTCGCGAAACGCCCAGTACCAAGGGCACTCAGGCGCTCCGGGGAGGCGATCGGCTCAACGGCGCGAACCGAATGGACGCAGCGCCATATGACGATTGACATCCTTGTAGAGCAGATAGCGGAATGGGCCTGGACCTCCCGCGTAACACGCCTGCGGGCAGAAGGCGCGCAGCCACATGAAGTCGCCGGCCTCGACTTCGACCCAATCCTGGTTCAAGCGATAGACGGCCTTCCCTTCCAGCACATAGAGGCCATGTTCCATGACATGGGTTTCCGCGAAAGGAATGACGGCACCCGGCTGCAGGGTGACGATCGTCACGTGCATGTCGTGCCGCAGGTCGGACGGATCGACGAAGCGGGTCGTTGCCCAGCGGCCCTCCGTACCCGACATGGCTGATGGCGTAATGTCCTTCTCGTTCAAGATAAGCGGCTCAGGATGGGCCAGCCCCTCCACGGCCTCATAGGCCTTGCGAACCCAATGGAAGCGGGCATGGGCGCCGGAGCGATTGTGCAGCGACCATTTCAACCCCGGCGGCAGGAAGGCATAGCCGCCCGGCTGAAGAACATGCTTGCCGGATGGCAGCGTCAACTCGATCTCGCCATCGACGACGAACAGCACGCCCTCGGCCTCGGCATCCTGCTCCGGACGGTCACTGCCGCCACCTGGAGCCACCTCCATGACATATTGCGAAAAGGTCTCGGCAAAACCCGAAAGCGGCCGGGCGATCACCCAGCAACGCGTCTCGTTCCAGAAGGGCAGATAGCTGGTGACGATGTCCTGCATCACGCCCTTCGGAATGACCGCATAGGCCTCCGTGAATACGGCGCGCCCCGTCAGCAGATCGCTTTGCGGCGGATGGCCACCCAAAGAGGAGTAGTATTTTCTTTCCATTATCGAAGCCCTTCATTCTCATCGTTTCGGAAGGCTGAGGCATGTGCCTTCCGCCTTATTACATAGCATTGGAAGTTGGAATGCTGCGTTACGTTGCCCCTGCCGTCTCCAACAATTTCACGATCTCAGCGTAACCCCGACTGCGCGCATGCTGCAGCGGCGTTGCGCCCTTGGCATCCCGCGCCTCGATTGCGGCGCCGTTATTCAGCAATTGGTAAATGGCCGCGACGTCGCGTGTTGCAGCGGCCTTATGCAGTCGAAGGTCCATTGTATCGCCGAAGGCAAGAAAAGAGATGCAGAGAGCCGCCAGGAAAAGAAAAGCCGATAAGAGAAGTTTCAATATGCCTTATCCCGTTGGAGTCTCTCCCAAAACCCTATCAGGGAACTCGGCTTCGGAAAATCGAATATCCGAGCCCCGACTGCTTGTGAAAATGAAAACAGTTTCAGGATTTTGCGCGGCATAGCTGGCACACGCCGTTTCAGCCCGGCACTTGCGGCTTCTGCCGCCAGCCCATGTCTGCGACTAGGACAGTGGGCGGGATAGAACCGATCTGCAGGCGCACGCAAAAACCGCAACCGGTGTCCGGGAACGAAACCCGTCCGCCGTGGAGCTCCGCAGCCTTCTTGACCAGGTTCAATCCCAGGCCAGCACCGGATGAACTGGTGTTGATGCGGCGAAACGGCTCGAAGACACGATCGCGCTCCTCCGGCGGAATGCCTGGGCCTTCGTCGCAGACGTCGATCGTACCGCCAGCGCCGATACGAACGATGATCGAGCCCTTGCCTCCGGCATGATCGATCGCATTCCGGATCAGGTTGACAACCGCCATTTCGATCGTCGAGGTCTGGATCACGAAGACCGCCTCCTCCGAGCTTGGCTCGAAATCGAAATCATAGCCCGCATCCATGGCAATCGGCGCAAGGTCGGCAGCGATGTTTTCGACCAGCACATTCAGGTTCTTCTTCTCCGCCCGCAGTTCGACCACCCCGATTGCCTGCATTTCCAGAAGCTGATGGGCGACGCGAGACAGGCGGTCGATATCATCGCGCACCTGCTGGCTGACTTCGGCCTCGGGGAGAAGGTCCGCTCGCGTCCGCGCGATCGCAATCGGCGTCCGCAGCTCATGCGCGGCATCGGCAAGAAAGCGATTGTGCCTGTTATACCCCTCGTCCAGCTTCGAGAGGGCATGGTTGAAGGCATCCACGAGGGGGATAATCTCGGTCGGCACCTTGGATCGATCGAGACGGGCCGAGCGTGTGTCGAAATCGATCGCTTGCGCCTGCGTTGCCGTTTCCACAAGCCCGCTCAGCGACCGGCCGACGGCACGTGGCGTGACGAGCAGCGTCGCCACGCCGGTCACCGCCAGTATCGGAAAGACACCGATGAAGATGACGAATGCCAGAGCCGGCAAGACGTTGAGCCAATGGATTTCACCATTAGGACCTTTGGCAACGTCGACCCGCATATTGATCCACACGTTCAAGCCGTCATTGTCAAAGCCGCGTTCGGTGGCCGCGACGATCTGCAGCTTGCCAACCGAGGTCTCCCTGTTCTCGACCGTGGCATGGGCTCCATTGCCAGCCTCCACCCTTGCCCGATCTATCGTCCACGGGAAGTTCTCGTTGAGAGCGGTCGCCGGTATCTCTCCATATTGAAAGAGTATTCCCTTGTGATCCCGGATCATGAACCAGAGTTCAGGATAGCGCCGCTTCAGCTCTGCTACCTCCTGCGTCTCCGCCACCTGCAATTGGCCGTCATCGTCTCTGGTCACCTGCTGAGCGACGACCCGGACGGCCTCCTCATTGGCGTCTTCCAGCTCGGGATTGATGATCCAGATCCAGCCGACGAGAAGAACGAAGAAGAGAACGAGAAGGAAGGCCTGCAAGGCAATCAGGCGCCTTATAAGCCCCCAGCGCAACGATCGACTGCGCTCCGGGTTCATGCCTTGGCCCGGATCAGATAGCCGATGTTGCGCACGGCTCTTATTTCAACCGTGGCCTCAGCCAGAAGCAGCTTCTTTCGAATGCGTGAAATATGCGCATCCAGGGCGTTCGAGCCGATCTCGTCTTCAAAGGCGTACACGGCCTCGACCAGGCTCGGCCGCGTGACGATGCGGTTCGGGCGGCGCATCAGCGTCTCCAACACCAGATATTCACGGCGTGGAAATTCGACCAGCGAGCCGCCGACGAAAATGTCATTGGTTGCCGGATCGACGCTCAGATTACCGAAATTCAGATAACGATCGGATACCGTCGGGCCCCTTCTCTGGAGTGCTCTCAGGCGGGCAAGCAGCTCCTCGATCGCGAAAGGCTTGGCAAGATAGTCGTCGGCGCCGCTATCGAGCCCATCGACGCGATGGTCGACGCTGCCGAGCGCAGTCAGCACCAGGATCGGCACGGGATGCTTGCGTTGGCGCAATGCCGCCACGAGGTCCAGCCCCTCGCCGTCAGGCAGCCGGCGGTCGAGCACAAGGACATCATAGCTCCCGACACGCGCCATGACGTCGGCATCCGCAATGGTGCGGACGTGATCGGCGAGCACGTCGCGGCGCCGCAGCGCTTCGAGCAGCGCGCGCGCCATTTCTGGCTCATCTTCAAGAAGCAGAATTCGCAATGACCTTCCCCCAAAGGACGGCCATCGCCATCCCTCGCCCCACTGACAGCCAAAGATTGCGGCTACATTACATGCAGATTGCACAAGTGGCACCAGGAGGATGCCAATGGGTCGCAACCAATAAGACGATGGGTTGGCTCGAAGCCGGAAACCCCATTCGAACAGACAATTGGATCCTTATCGCTGCAGCATGCGCGCCAGCATCCGCCTGATATGATCCTGACCGCCAAAGAAAATCGCTGCAACGATGATCGCTTTGCGTTCCTCGATCGGCAGAAACCAGACGACCGCCTTGTCACGCCGCAGGAAGCGGATGCCAGGATAGATATCCGGCCGCAATGTTCCGATATATGGGGTTTCGACCAACCGATTGATTTCCAGACGGAGTTCGCGAACACGGTTAGCCGCGCGCTCCAGAGCTTCTTCAGCTGAGTCTCCAAGATCGAGATAGGATGCAAACAGATGATCGAAGGTCAGTTCGAAATCGAGATCGGCATCCTTGGAATATTCAAGGCTCCGCACGAAGAGCTCGCTGTTTGCGCTCGATCATGCTCTCGATCCGCTCTTCCATCTCCTGAGCAGGGATCTTCGGTCCATCAACGCGACGCTGGATGAGCCTGCGCAGCCCTTCCGTCTCGGCCGCTTCGGCTTCCGTTTTCTGTCGCAGCAGTTCCAGACCTTGCTGGAGAACGGAGCTCAGGCTGGAATAGCGGCCGGTCTCGACAAGCGAACGGGCGAACGCATCCTGCTGATCGGTCAACGATATCGACGACTTGACGCTCACGAGACAATCTCCTTTAGACGCTAAAGTGCTACTCAGTCGCACACATGTCAAGATTTCGTGCGGCGCTACACCGCCCCGGAACATCGGCGCCCCCCCCCGAGGAAGCCGATTTCGCTCAGGCGGAAATCGCCTTGCTTTGAAGTGGCGACTGGTGAACGACAATTCGCGCGTGATAGGGGATGCGCTCATAGAGGTCGATGACATCCTGATTGATCAGTCGAACGCAGCCTGACGAGGCTGCCTTGCCGATCGAGCGCCATTCCGGCGAGCCATGCAGACGGTAGAGCGTATCCTTGCCATTTTGGAAGATATAGAGCGCACGGGCACCCAGCGGGTTCTTGATGCCCGGGTCCATGCCGCCATTGGCGACGGAATATTTCGCGAGTTCCGGTTTGCGGGCAATCATGTCGCCCGGCGGCTTCCAGCGCGGCCAATGCTGCCGCCAATGAATGATACCTTCGCCCTGCCACGCGAAGCCATCGCGGCCGATGCCGACACCATAGCGCATGGCCGTGCCGCCGCGCTCAACGACATAGAGAAATCTCGATGCAGTATCGACGACGACCGTGCCGGGCGCCTCGCCGGTCGGATCGGGAACGCGCTGACGATAAAACTTCGGGTCCAGCTTTCGATAGGGAACGGCCGGAATGACATGGCCGCCATCAACCACGGACGCATAGCGCGCTTCGAGCTCGGGATCCGGTGTAATAATGCTCTGAGGTTCTGACGTCACAGGAACGACCGGCGGCGTGCGAACCGGGGCTGGAATCGGAGTCGGAACAGGGGCTGTGGTGGCACAGCCCGCAAGCGCCGCAGTCGCAGAGATCGACCCCAGCATGAAAGCCCGCCGGGAAAGAGTCTTTTCAGTCTTGATTGATCGCATTCCTATCCTAACAAGCCCCGCACATTAATATCGCTTCTTCGATTGATGAGGCCGAAGAGGCGACATGTCTCATCATTAAGTGATGATGACCTCATAGCCACTCGGGACCGATGATGACAAGTTTACCAATACCATGACCATACAAACTCAATCGGCGAGTGTGTGCCAGAAGCCACAGGGCCTTGCGCTTCCGCGGGCATGTCGAGCGCCCGCAGAGGCATCGACACTTAAACTTTATGATTGCATACGCAGAACACAATCGCCTCCAAGATGCGGCATGTACCGCATAGTTACGGAAGAAAAGGCCGGGCAAGATATCGTGCCCAGCCAAGTCCCTCATAACTGCCTGCAAGCAGGCTTTAGAGGTTCCGCGAAGACTCCCCGCCGGATTGATTTTGCTGACGGGATTTGCGCTCGTCGTGCAAGGTCAGATCCCGTTTTGCCCGCGCGCTCGCGGCCTCGATCGGTCCCATCTTTCCCTGCTCGGCAATGGCCGCCCGGGCCCGCTCGATATCGACCATGTAGTCTCGGGCCAGCGGCAGGGCGGAAACATTCTTCGTCAGCTGCAATTGCCAGTTCATGTGCCCCATGCGACGGAAGGCAAGTTCGGACCCGACGAGATAGAACTCGAACATGCGACAGAACCGCTCGTCATAAAGTTTTGCCAGGGCGCTCCTGTTCTTCATGAAGCGGTCACGCCACTGCTCGAGCGTCTTGGCATAATGGAGCCGCAGGATTTCGATGTCGGTCGTCCAGAGACCGGATTTCTCGACCACGGACAGGACTTCGGATACCGCCGGCGAATAGCCGCCGGGGAAGATATATTTCGCGATCCACGGGTTGGTGCTGCCGGGACCATCGGCCCGGCCGATTGCATGGATCAGCGCAACGCCGTCTTCCTTGAGCACGGAGCGGATCTTGTCGAAGAAGGTCTTGTAATGGTTGATGCCCACGTGCTCGAACATGCCGACCGAGACGACGCGGTCGACCGGACGTGTCCAGGAGCGATAATCCAGCAGTTCGAACGTGACCAAATGCTCGAGCCCGGCGTCCTTCGCGCGGGCTTTTGCGGCCAGCAATTGCTCCTCCGAAAGGGTCAGGCCCGTGACGCGCGCGCCGAATTCCCGCGCAAGATAGAGCGCCATGCCGCCCCATCCGCAGCCGATGTCCAGAACCTCCAGGCCCGGACGATCGAGCATGAGTTTCGACGCGATATGCCGCTTCTTCTTGAGCTGCGCTTCCTCGAGCGTCTCGTCACCAATGGGGAAATAGGCACAGGAATATTGCCTGTCTTCGTCCAGCATCAAAGAATAGAGCCGAGCATCGAGATCGTAGTGATGCGCCACATTGCGCTTGGAACGATCCGCAAAATTCAATTGGTCGAGATTTCGCCGCAGCCAACGGATCTTTTCCATCAGTTTCTCGAAAGGATGGGTCCCCCCTTCCATCAAGTTGAGGGCAAGCAGGTCCACCATTTCATAGAGATCGCCGGATCCCGGCTCGATTTCGCCGTCCATGTAGGCCTCACCCAGCGCCAGGGCAGGATTGAGGAGCAGACGCCGCTTGGCGCGGGTGGTATTGATTTTCATCGCTGCACGCGGTTCCGCTCCCGTACCGAACCTGCGCGTGGAACCGTCCGGAAAAGTGACCGTAAGCGTTCCGATTTTGATCAAACGGGAAAGAGCTGCTTCTAGAAACATGACAACTACCTGTTTATCGTTTCCTCGACGGTGAATTCTTGGCCTGAGGTCGCGAAGAATCCCTATCGGTGTCGAAAGCGTACTACTTAATCTGGTAAAATATCCAGATCATTTGCGACATCAAGGTTGAGTGAATTCAATCACGATTACAAAGGTGCCGCCATCCGCGGGATCAAGGCTCAAGCACACATGTTGGGCGGGCTACATGAATATGAGACACCCGCCCTGCCGGGCAGCTTGCAGCTCCACGCTCCTCAGATGTCGAAGGCACTCGGCAGAACCACGACGTCGCGAATCGTCACGTTGCGCGGGCGCGTCAGCATGAACATGATGGCGTCGGCGACCTCCTTGGGCTCGATCAGGGCGCCGGCTTCCTTGGCCTTGCGCAGGTTTTCCTCCGGCCAGTCGGCAAGCAGGGCGCTGATGACCGGGCCTGGAGAAACGGAGCCGACGCGAACACCGCTCTTCAGAAGCTGGCGCCGCATGGCCTGAACGAAGCTGGTCATTGCCCATTTCGAGGGCGAATAGACAGGTTCCCACGGGATCGCCGAATGCCCAGCGACCGAACTCGTGACGATGATATCGCCCGTCCCGCGCCCGATCATATGCGGCGCGACGGTGCGGACATTCTTGATGACGACATTGACGTTCAGGTTGAGCATCCTGTCTATGGCGTCGAGATTGGCCTCCACCAGATCGCCGCCAATATAGGTGCCGGCATTGGCATGAAAAATGTCGAGATGCTCGACCTTGGCAAGGATGCCCTCCAGTAGCGCGGCGCACTGTTCCGAATCAAGCAGATCGACAACAAGCGGAATGGCAAGATCGCCCAGGCGCTCGCACACCGATGCCAATGCTTTCTCATCTCTATCGACGAGGACAACCTTCGCTCCCGCCGCAATCATGGCCTCGGTCGAGGCGAGCCCGATCCCCGATGCCGCGCCGGTTACCGCGGCGATCTTCCCTTTCAGTTCCTCCATGATCTCCTCCTTCGATCAGCTAGCTATCGTTTGATGGCTCCGCAGGCTGCATGATAATCCGCGAGGCTGCGGGTGATACGCCATATCAAAACCTGCTCCGGCTCCAATGGCGCATCCGCGAAGTGCCGTGCAGCCGGCATGTGCTGCCAGAACAACGGAAGCGGCACGGTCTTACCGCGCAACGCGTCGCATAATCTCTCGACAGCGGATTGCGCGTCGGATGACGCCCAGTAATAGCGAATGCGATCGGACAGCGAATAATGCCGCAGCCAGCGCTTCTCCGCCTCTGTTCCGTGATAATGCTGGCTCCAGTTTTTCGGCTGCGCGAGCATCAGCGCTTCCATGGCCGCGTAGAGCGGCCGTTCGCCATAGTCGGGCACGAGATCGGAAGCAATGAGATCCAATCCGTAAAGGGCTTCGCGCAATACGAATGTCAGCTCGGGACCAACCTTCAGAATGGGGAAGCCGTCCTCGACGAGAGCGGTCAAGGGTGTTGTACCTTGATAGTCGGTCGAATGGGCCTCGAAGACGAACTGCGGTTGGTCGGCCAGGACCGACTTCAGTTCGGCGATCTTGCTGCGATCGTAAAAGATGACATTGTGATTGCCGAACTCGACGCCAGGCTGGACGACCAATCCGATGGCGCGCGTAAACGCCTCCCTCAATCCCGCCTGCTCGAACACGCGGCGATGAATGTCTATCGTCTTGCGGGCGGCGGCGGCCGCAGTCGGTTCAATTGTAGTCAGGGCGTGATCTGCGCCGCCTGGTGGCGGAACCTCGGTGCCGATCACATAGACCGGCATAGCCCCGCCGTTTCTCCTAGCCGAAGCCTCCGCCACAGCGGCAAGGCGTGCGGCGCGACGGGCTGTCGTCTCGTCGTCGAGCGCGATCGGTTCGTCCTTGCAGCCCATCGAGGCATCCAGATGTATCTTTCGGAAGCCGGCCTCGACATAGGCGGTTACCATTTTTTCCGCCTCGGCCATCGCTTCTTCGGCGGGGCGATCCCGCCAGGGATTTGGTCCAAGATGGTCGCCCCCCAGGACAACCAGCTCCGACGGGCAATCCTCTTCCTCCGCGATATGTTGCACCAGCGCTGCGAAATCGGCCGGTGTCATGCCGGTATAACCGCCCAGATGATTGACCTGATTGCAGGTTGCCTCGATCAGCACTGTGCTTGAATGCAGCTGGCCATGCCGGAGCGCAGCCCTGAGTACGAGCGGATGGGCCGAGCACACGGAGGTGATTCCCGTCGGGCGGCCTTCGGCCCTCAGCCTCGCCAGTTCGCCCAGATGGATCTGCATTAGGAACGCCTTTCAGTGGCTGCGATGAACGCGTCGAGCTGTTCTTTGGTACCGGCACCCTCCATCGGGCCGATGACGGTGACATTACGCGCGCCGGCAGCGGCGGCATAGGTCAAGGCGTCCTCCACGGGCATGCCCAGGCGGCGGCAGGTAAGATAGGCTCCCCCGAAGCAATCGCCGGCGCCGGTCGGATCGATCTCCGTGACGACAAAGGCCGGTGCATCGATGCGCTCGCCGTCGCAGCCATAATAGGTCGCGCCATTCGCTCCCCGCTTCAGCACGATCTCCTTGACGCCGATCTCGGACAGACGGCGGACCGCATTGGCTTCGCCCTCGACGCCGGCCGCACGCTCCAGTTCGTCTCCGGAGGGCAACAATAGATCGGCCGCGGCAACAAGCCTAGAAAACCGGCGTTCGGTGTCGTCGTCGAGTTTCAGTTCCTTGCGGATGTTGGGATCGACGGACAGCGTGCCGCCGCAAGCCTTGACGATGTCGACGGCCTTGTCGATTACCTCGCGCGCACTCGGAACCGACAATGCCGAGCCCATGACATGCAGATGCCCGGCACGATCGATGAGATTGCTGACATCATCGCTCCAGCCGAAGCGCGCGGCTGCCGAGGTTGCGATATTGTAGACGAAGTCGCGAGACCCGTCCTTGCGGTAGCGGACGAAGGCGCTGCCCGTCGGATAATCGGGATCGACCGAAATAGCCGAGATATCGACCCCGTCGCCCTTGAGCCTTTCGAGATTCACGCGGCCGAAATCATCAGTACCGACGGCGCCGATCATCGCCGCGCGGCCCCCGAGCCGCCCGCACTGAGAAACGAAGATTGCCGGAGCACCGCTGGCGAAAGGACCGATGAGCGGCTGTGCCTCCCTGAAACCATCACCGACCGTCGTGGCAACGATTTCCACGAGGATTTCCCCGACACAAACCGTCGGACCAAGCTGATCGGGAGCCAGTGCTGAACTCATTGCAATCCTGCTTTCGCCACCTGTTGCTCTCAAACCGCCACAGCGAGTCGTCCGGCGCTATCCTCACCGCAAGGCTCATCGTTTTCCAGAAAAAGAAGTGCTGAAGCAACATATATGTTGCCTTGTGCAGCCTGACGAGGATCCTCCTTCTTCCAGAGCCAGCTTTAGAACTTGCTATAATTCAAGCACGATTCCCCGCACTTTCGCACGCGCCGGGAACAGCCCGCTTCGTTGCCTATAGCCAGGCTCATGTCACGGCAAAACACCGGCATCAGCCGCCTTCGGCGGCTGGCTTGCGGTCGGAGAGAAGAACGATCAGTGAATGGCAGCCGAAGTAGGCGCATTGATCTTTGTCGACCAGATACCGACATAGGTTCCGATCAACCTCACGGCCAGGTCATCTGCCGTGTGATAACCGTCATGAAAGAATTCGAGAGCCGCTGCGACGAGAGTGCTCGAAGCCTCGTCATCTGGCGCCACCTCATAGAAGCTATACCATTGCAATACAGCTTCAGCGAGTATTCGGCATTCACTTCCTTTGGGAGCGCGATGAGGCATGGCAATCTCCTCCGAGTTTTATGGAGCGGGATGTAGCGGACCATCCTATCAAATCAAGAAGCGGGGAGCTTCCGTCATCGGGCGGACAGAAATTCCTCGACCGTCATGATCTCGGATTGAACGGAAAACCGGCGCTCCAGCAGCGTGAGCGCTGCATCATGCGCATCGTCATCGCCACTGCAGACGGCGTCTCTTAAAACGATGATTCCATATCCAAGCTCGATTGCACCCAGGGCCGCGGCCAACACGCAGACATCCGTCTCACCGCCGCTGATCACCAGGGTATCGATGCCTTCTTGAGCCAGATTTCGGTGAAGGCGGCCATCGGTCCAGGGCGAATAAGTGAGCTTGTCGAAGATGCGGGCCGGCGGAACGAAACGCTGCAGCGGATCGATAAGCAGCATCAACTCGTGGGGAAGCCGACTGGCGGTCATCATCTCCCATTTCTCGTAGTAATCTTGCCATTTCCCCGGCATGGCGTCCGCCCGGGCCGGTGGAATGAAGCGGGTAAAGAGCGTACGTTCGGGAAATCGCCCGGCGACCTCGACCACCTGCTCCAGGGTGCGCGCCATCCAGGGCACATGCCATGGCGTCTGTTCGAAGAACATGCGTTGCATATCGATGCAAAGATGCAGCCAGGTCCTCATCCGGATACCGTTTTATCGATCCGCGGCGAACGTGCTTCAGCCGCGATACTTGCCCTCGTTCATGTCTCGCGTATCATAATTGAGATCCCAATCCCTCTCTGGCTTGGTCTTTCCGGGCGGCTTTTTGTTCATGGTTGCATCGTCCGATCCCGTAATGACCTTCGGCTTGGCGCTTGCCACACCGTTATTGCGGCTGCTTTTCACCAGCCGCCGGGTCTGGCCCTCTGCATCCTGAGCAGGATCGCCCCTGCTCCTTTCACCGGGATTGTTCGATTGAGGCATGGCGTTATTCCCATTTTCTCCGATATCGGATCCTCCGCCGAACAGCCGATATGCGGCAATGTTCCCAAAACACCGGAATTTGTCGATCACATCAGGAAATGATGTGGATCGCGCGACCGCTCACGCGGGCGGGAACCTTGGGGCGCCGCCGATGTTGGGACGCGGACACGTAGATCGCAGAGGAAGAACGACAATGCCAGCGTCTGACAACGGCAAATACAATGCATTGACCGTGTACGTTATCCTGATCGTAGTGGCGTGTGCGCTGGTAATCGGCGGCATAGCCTTTTATGACGGCGAACCTCAAAGGCCAGGCCAGACGTCCCCGCATGCTCTCGATCAAACTCAATGAAAGCCGAGTCTTCGTTCAAGGCAACTCCGCGTCTGGAACCCGAGGCCGTCTATTGATCGGCTGGCTTGTCGTCAACGCGTGACTCCAAAAACAAATCCGATGGCCGCGGCCGCCAAGAGCGAAGCGATCGGCCTTTCGCGAATTCGCCGCTCGACTGCAAAGGCTGCAAATTTGTTGCTCGATTGTTCTTGAGGGCCGGACCGGTCCTCCTCGATGCCGGTGCCGCCAGCGACGGCGGTATGCGTCAGGGAAGCAGGATCCGAGGCCGGAAACGTATCCTCAAGCGCTTTGTCCAGTTCGTTTGCCGGCCTGCTTCTTTGCTGCTTCTGCTCCTTTCGCAAGGATTGAACCGCTGGTGACTGATTTTGTTCGGGCATTTTTCGCTCCGTTAACAACAGATCAAATCGGAATATGCTCAGTAAATGCAGGCCGCCGGTTAAAAGGCTCCCACCTGACGCAACGGCGATTCGGAAGATTTGTTCCAACGGCTCGATCGCGCCACCGGAGCTTCCTATATACGGCGAATGGCAAGTCCGTTTGCCGAGATCCGATGTAGCGCGACAACACACCGTTCCTCATGGCGGGAGTAAGGGCATGCGCCGTTACCATCATCTTGTCGAAGGCATTCTCCAGCCGGAGGAGATCGATCGGCTGCAACGGATTTTCGACGTCGTGATCGCTCAACCATGGTTCGATTTGAATGATTTCAACCGCGAGGCCTTTGCCCTGGAGCTTATCAAGCTTTATCGCAGTGGCGTGGTCGATTTCACCAATCTTCATCAGCTCGGCGCTTTAACGGCAATTGCTTCTTTTAGCCGGGACATGCCGGAGGAAGAACGCCAAGCTCTTAATCTTCTATACCGCGCAAGCTGATTGGAAGGTGGCTCGAAGCTGACGGAAGACACGCCGGGCTCAGCGCACTGCCCTTTTCGCAACGCTCCGCCTTCCGGCTTCAGCGCGGATAATCAGCGGTCGACTTGCGTGGGAAGGATTGTGTCGACGGACACCTCGCCCTCCAGCACCCCCCGTTTCAAATCGGTTCGACCGCGAGCGATCTCGATCACGGTGTAAAGCTTGTCATCGCGAAACGCACTTGCATTACTGGTGGTCACATCTTCGGCAGGGGCGGCATCGACCTCCATAAAGTCGAGCTCCCTGCCCGTTGCCACGATGCGCGCGTCGCCCGAACTTCTGGCCGCCACGATGATCGTGCCCTGATTGGGAGCATTGTCCCAACGTGGATCGTCCGGGGCCGCGATGGGCTCCAGGCGATAGATATTCAGTGCCTCCGCACCGTCGGCTGCTGAGGAGAGCGCCGCCGCATCCCGCAACTGAGCCTTGCTCTCGACGGACCGTCCGAAGGTGGTTCGGCTGGTTGCATTGTTGACATCGTCAGTTCCCGTTCGCGAAACATTCGACATGGTGTTCTCCTTTTTCTTTCCCGCGTCTGTTTTCTAACTGCCTCGCGATAGAGTTGGTTCCTGAATCTCCAGGTTTATGGCCATGATGAAGGAGGCCGGGAGAGATCGATGAGGGAGTAAAGATCCGCGCCAAGCCACGACGCTTGCAGACCTCGCCTGTGCGCCGGAGATAGCTGCGAGAGCGCAAATGAATTGGGCGAGTGCTCAAACTTTAGCTTCATATTCGGCGCCATTCGCAATGGATGTCACAGCGTCGAGGCTGTCGGTGTGACAACGAATGCCGGAACGAATTGCGGCTCCTGCCGCGCGGAAATCAGAGGGATCATCGATGGATATCTTGCCGCCGCAGCGGAGTGACATGCCACGACAGCCGGCCTCCCCCCAGAAATTTGACGACCTGAAACATGATTGAGGTCGCGGTGCGGCCCGTCTTTCGGCATGATCGGCTGGAGATACAGACAGGTCCTGCTCCGAACGATCAATGATTTTCATTCCGCTTCCATTCGTCGTCGCCATTTTGCTCGTCATTCTCTTCGGCGTCGTCCGGAGCCGCGACGATAGCCCCTCACCCAATCTTCCTTTCCAGGCGCTCATTCTTCTGAGCGCCTTTCAGTCCGTACTGTCCGGATTGCGCTGGGGTTACGCTGTTTTGCCTGTCATGTACGCCATGCCGGTCGCAGCTGCGATGGTGCCGCCGCTTGCTTATCTCGGGATCTCCAGGCTGGCGCGCAAAAGCCCTCTATCGCCAATTCAGCAGATCTGCCTGCATGGTCTTCCGGCGGGGCTTATTGTCGTGCTGGTCGCGATATGGCGGGACGCGATCGATATCGGGATTATCCTTATCGATATCGGCTATGCCGCAGCAATCCTGCTTCTCATGCGCTCGGGCACGGACGCCCTTCGTCTTGCACCTTTCGAAAATGCCGGCCCGACCTACCGGGCCATCCTCTTTGCCGCAGGCGCGCTTCTGCTATCAGCGGCGGTGGATATATTCATCTGGCTGGATTTTGTCTGGGCCGACGGCACATATGCACTGAAGGTCATTAGCTTCGGAAATCTCATCGGACTGGCTATCCTAGCCATGGCTGCTGCAGCCGCCAGCCGCAGCCATGCGCCCGCCGAGAAGACGGAAAACGTCCGTCCGCCCGAATTCCTTGAAGACGCACAGACGCTTGGGGCGGTGCAGGCCTTGATGAAAGACAGGCACGCCTATCGCGATGTCGATCTCAATCTCGATCGGCTGGCGCGCAAGCTTGCGATTCCCGCCCGGCAAATTTCCGCAGCCATCAACCGGGCGACCGGCAAGAATGTCTCGCAATATGTCAACGAGCACCGGATCGCCGAGGCCTGTACGCTGCTCGCCGAAACGGAAAAGCCGGTGACGGAAATCATGTTCGATGTCGGTTTTCAGACCAAATCGAACTTCAATCGCGAGTTCCGGCGCGTTACCGATACGACGCCGCTCGAATGGCGCGACCGGTCGCGCAGCCCTTCCAGCTGATTTCGGCCACATGCAAGGCTGACTGAATCACGATCGAGCACGGCCCGGATCATGTTCGAGGTCTCCGTTTCCCCGTCGGATGGCCACGCTCTTCCTCATGAGCACCGTCACCGATCACGACCAGAGACTTGCCGCCGCGCTGACCTCCCTCTCCCTGGAGCGGCGGCACATAACACAGGATCCGCCCCACGCCCCAAGGCGGCGGACCATTCCTCTCCTGAGCCTGGCATTGGTTGCGGCCACCAGCCTGATCATCGTCATCTATCGTCCCAGCATATTCCATCCGTCGGGAACGCCTCTCTCTTCCATACCGGCCTTGCGGAGCGAGCCACGCGCGACGGAAACTTCCCGCGTTGAAGAAACAAATGACCGGGACCACAAGCAGTACGCTTTGAATACAAGGACCAGCGCGGTCGGCGAAATAACCGGCGCCGGGATTGTCGTTGCTCCGCGCAGCACGACTGTTTTCTCCAAATATGAGGCCAGAATTACCGATGTCGCCGTCGAGCTCGGCGACCGGGTCGAAGCCGGGCAGGTTCTTATCACACTCGATGATGCGGTCGCCCACATCGCGCTGGAAAAGGCTGAAGCCGCGCGCGCCGCTGCCGATCTGACGGTCAAGGCGCGTGACATCGATCTCGTGCAGGCGCGTGCATCGCTGGACCGCCTCGAGAGCCTTGCCAGCCGCGATGCGGCCTCGCGGCAGCAACTGGAAGAATCGAGAACGGCCTTTGCCCGTGCATCCAACGCCGTGGCGCAAGCCCGGCAGGATTTAGCCACGGCCGAACTCGGTGTTCGCTCCGCCGAAGAGCCCCTGACGGAACTAATGGTCCGCGCGCCCTTTGCCGGCACGGTGACACGGCTCAACGCCCATGTCGGCGACACCGTGCTTGCCCGTGCCGACAGCGTGCGCGAAAACCAGAGCCTGCTTGCCATCACCGATACCGCCGGCATGACGCTCGACGCCGACGTGGCGGAAACCAATATCGCGTCCCTCAGACCGGGCCTGCGGGGCGAAGCCGTGCTCGACGGATTTCCCGATCGAGCCTTTGCAGTCGAGGTGCTGCGGCTCGCGCCCATTGCCTCGGTCGAAAAGGGCACGATCACGGTTCGCCTTTCCCTCATCGATCCGCCGGAAGGCATTCGGCCGAACATGGCCGCCCGCATCCGTATCCCCCTTGCAGACACGATCGCCAAGAATGGAGACAGCAAGTCATGACCCCTGCCGCCTATATCGAGCTTAAAGAGGTGCGAAAGGCCTATCGTATCGGCAGGGAAGATATCTCCATCTTCTCGAGTCTCGACCTTGCCATTCCGCAGGGCGATTTCATCGCGATCATAGGACCATCGGGATCAGGGAAATCGACGCTGCTCAACATGCTGGCCGGCATCGACCGGCCGGATGCCGGAAGTGTAAGCATCGGCGACCATCGGCTCGACTGGATGGGCGAACGAGCACTGTCGTCCTGGCGAGCGCACAATATCGGCATCGTCTTCCAGTTCTACAATTTGCTGCCGATGCTGACCGCGGCAGAGAATGTCGAGCTGCCGCTCCTCCTGAAGCCCCTGAGCGCAAAGGAGCGGCGTGACCGGGTCGGCAAGGTCCTCGATCTCGTCGGGCTTGCCGGCAGGGAAAAGCAATATCCCTCTTCCATGTCGGGTGGGCAGCAGCAGCGCGTCGGCATTGCGCGCGCCATTGTTTCCGATCCCGGCCTGCTGCTCTGCGACGAGCCGACCGGCGATCTCGATCGGGCCTCCGCCGACGATGTGCTGCAGATGCTCAACTTCCTCAATCGTGAGCTGGGAAAGACCATTATCATGGTGACCCACGACCCGCGAGCCGCAGGCTCGGCCAGACGGACGCTGCATCTCGACAAGGGACAATTCATCGAAGCGGAAAAGGCAGCCTGATGACCTTCCTCGACCTCGCCCGAAAGAATGCCTGGCGAAAGCCGCTGCGCACTACTCTGCTCATTGTCTGCATCGCCGTCGCCTTTCTCATCCACGGGCTAACCGCCAGCCTCCTTGCCGGCTCGCAGGGCGTGTCGGCCGCGAGCGACAATATTCTCGGCGTCATGAGTGCCAGCGGGCGCGGGCGGGCATTGCCGATGGCCCACCGCGCCCGCATTGCGGCCGATCCCGATGTCGCAGCGGTCGGTTACATGACGCGCCTGCGCGGCTTCGTCGATGTCGAAAAGAATGTCGTGCCAATCAGCGCCGTCGATCCGGCGTTGCTGATGGAAACCAACGGTCGGGAACTCGGCCTTACGCCCGATCTGCTCGAGGCGATCGGTCAAGGCCGCGACCGGGTCCTGGTCGGACGTGCGCTCGCCGAAGCCGAAGGCTGGTCTGTTGGCCAAAACATCACCGTCACCGCCTTTCAGGTGGCGAGGCAGGACGGCGGCCGCGACTGGCGCTTCGTGATCGACGGGATCTTCGAGGGCGAAAGCGCAAGCACCGACACCTACTTCACCATCGCCCGTTACGATTACGTCAATGCCGCCCGCGCAAAAGACAAGGACACCGTGGATGCTTTCATCATCAAGCCGCGCGACGGCATTTCGCCGGGCGTTCTGGCTGCCCATATCGACGCGCTATTCGCCAACTCCGCTGCGCCCACGCGCACTCAGTCCGAAAAGCAGTTTCTCGAAGCCTTCCTGCGCCAGTATGCCGATATCGGCCTCATCGTCAATCTGGTCACAGGGTCTGCCTTCGTCACGCTGCTGATGATCGTCATCAACACCATGGTCTTCGCCGTGCGCGAGCGGTCATTCGAAATTGCCGTCCTGAAAACACTGGGCATCTCACGCACGACGATCCTCACCCTCGTCCTCGGTGAAACACTGTTCATGTTCATCATCGGCGGAGCCATCGGGCTGGCCTTGGCCAGAGTCGGAGCGATATTTGCCGGCCCATCGCTCGGTCTTGTCTTCTCTCCGGTCGTGCTGCTGCATGCAACGGCGATCGTGCTTGTCCTTGGACTTGCAACCGGCCTCGTGCCGGCCGTCAACGCCATGCGGACCCCCATCATGAAAGCCTTCCGAGCGAGGTGACCGATATGTACATCCAAATCAGACAGATCATCGTTGCGACAAGAACCGCGCTCGGCGGCATGAAGCGGCGCCTGGCGATTTCGCTCTCCATGGCATTGTCGGTATCGCTCGTCGTCATCGTGCTCATAGGCTTCCTAGCAATGGCGAGCGGCTTCGAGAAGGCCTTGAGCGGCGCAGGCTCACCGCTGGTCGCCGTCGTGCTCGGCGGCGGCACGAACCAGGAGACCGGCTCCGATATATCAGCCGATGCGATCCGCAACCTCAAGGCCAGTGGCGACGATATCGGCGTTCTTCGGGATTCGGCCGGAAATCTTGTTGCATCCCGCGAATTCGTGATCCCCGTCGATGTCACCAGCAAAGGAGATAGAAGCTCGAGGACCCTTGCCCTGCGTGGCATGGATGGCAGCGGTCTTTCGATCCGGAATGGTATCTCCCTTTCGCAGGGGAGGTTATTCGCGCCCGGCGCCAGAGAGATTGTCGTCGGAGCAGGCATCGCCCGCGATTATCCCGGCTTCGGCCTCGGCGCAAAGGTGCGGCTCGGCACCGTGGACTGGACCGTGGTCGGACACTTCACTGCCAATGGCAGCGCATTCGAATCGGAAATCTGGGGCGATATCGATGCGGTGCGTGCAGCCTTCGACCGGCAGGGCGAGGTGCAAAGCCTGCGATTGCGGCTTGCCGATCCATCCTCCCTTGCCAAGTTGAACACCAGGCTGACGACGATTACGGAGACGCCGCTGACGGCAGTTTCCGAGGCTGGACTTTATGCATCACAGGCTGGGCGCATGGCCGATCTCATACGCCTGTTCGGCTGGCCCATCGCCTTGCTGATGGCGATCGGGGCAACCGCCGGGGCACTCAATACGATGATGAGCTCCATCTCCGACAGAACGGTCGAGATCGCGACCATGCGGGCACTCGGCTTCAGCCGCCTATCCGCTTTTCTCGCAACCTGGTTGGAGGCCGCCCTCTTGGCTGCGGCCGGTGCAGGCGTCGGCGTCTTGGCATCGCGGCTTGTCTTCGAAGGGTGGCGCGCCAGCACCATAGGGGCCAATGATGCCAGCATGGCTTTTCAGCTTACCGTCACCCCGCAAGTCATGCTGACCGGCGGTATGCTTGGTCTTTCAATCGGACTCCTTGGTGGCGCGCTTCCGGCACTGGCCGCCAGCCGGCTGCCGCTGATCGCTGCCTTGAGAGCCCGTGGGTAGGCTAATTGCCCTGGAGCGTGGGTTCTCAGACCATCAACCTCGCTGCGGCCATCATGCCCTTAACCAGTTTTTAATCATCAAGTTGAAGCGACACCTATCCTCGGCTAAGGAGGAGCATCGCCCCTATCGTTCCATGGATAGCAAATTGACAATGGAAAATTTGCTTCGTTTGCTTGAATTCATGGAGGAGTATACTGATCGCGTTCTTCCGGTCGCGTTGCTGTTGCTCGCCGCCGAGGTCATCTTTCCGAAGTCTCGCTATAGCTATGTATCGAAACTTCGCGGCATGATCTTCTGCGTGACAAACATCCTCATAACCAAGGCAAGCCTGACCCTCTTCTACTGGTTTTGGGCTGGCATCGGCGTAAAGCCGTTGTTTGCGATCGACCTGACATTCCTCTCGAGGTTTTCGAACGCATGGCCGCTGCATCTGTTGGGTGCCATAGCTGCTTCCTTTCTCGTTCTGCAGGTCAGCGAGTTCTTCTACTATTGGTTCCACCGGCTCCAGCATAGCAACAGGTTCTTCTGGCGTTTCCACGCCGAGCATCATTCGCTGGAGGAAATGAGTGCCTTCAACAGCAACCATCATTTCAGCGAGGAGATCTTCAGGATCCCGTTCCTGATCATTCCCGTCTCGCTGCTTTTCGATTTCAAGCAGGACTATGTTCCCTGGATCTGGGTATTCTTCGTTCGCTGGCAAGGTTATTTCGAGCATAGCTCGACGCGTCTGAACCTGGGTTGGGTCCGCTACATCTTTCCCGACAACCGGTTTCACCGCATTCATCATTCGATCGAACGACGGCATTTCAACCGGAATTTCGGCAGTGGCTCCGCCATCTGGGACATTCTGTTCGGGACGGCCTACTATCCGAAAGCCCAGGAATGGCCTGATGTCGGCCTACCCAATATCCGCGAGCCGCAGAACTTGACCGAGTTTCTCATTCGGCCCTTTCGACGTGGCAGACACAGCTAAAACGCGATCGTTTGGCCTCAATCTCATTCGGATTTGGGCCTTATGGCCAGTCTGAAAGTGGGGCATCGTTAGAATTTTAGGCAAACCGAAAAGCAGTCATCAAGACAATAACTCTACCTTGGGTTTGTCCGGCCGAACCGTGTTCGGCGGCACCATGACAGTGCCAAGGCATCCTCCCCAGCCGGGTTTCGCCTCAGACGTTTGCACTTGTGAACGGGGAGTCCCTGAAGGGACAAAGTGCTCAATGCCTCTACCAGCATTTCTTCGCCGCCGCCCAGCAATGGCGGTACGCGTGCACGACACCTTATGCACGTTCATTGACGGAACGATCGTCGCCCGGGCAGATAATTGGCGCCCGCTTCGCGATGGCGACGATGCACGCCGCGCCCTCGGTCATACCTCATATCGCGGCGAATTGGTGCCGGTTTACGATTTGGCCGCCCAAATGGGCAACAGGCCCTCACGGAGCTGCGAACTCGCCATCGTCAAGATGACTGGAGGCTACGTGGCATTCCTGATCGACGAATTCATCGGCAACACCTCGGCAGCGAGCGAAGCCATTAACCTTTCGCATCTCGAGATTTTCGGCCAAACCGCGTAGCTGTATAGTAACGTTTTACCGCGCCAAAGAACGCAGCTTTTTTCGCTGTGCTATGTTTTGGCTGTCGTGCTTTTGTTATTTCGTCTTATGCCCGCGTTTCGCCGATGGCTTGATCGGCTCTGCTTCGGGCCGCGCCAACCGAAGCGCGCGGAGCTTCTCGGTCTTTTTCTCGCGATCGGCATTTTCGGCGGCGGTGATCTGCCTCGCCGCCGTATCCGTCGTCGATGCCTTGTCTTGAAGAGTTTGCCTACTCTGTTTGAAAAACTTCTCTTTTGTGGCGGCCATGATGTCTCCTGACGAATGATAAGAGGATACGGTCAGCCCGACCGCGCAACCTTCTTTTTGGACGCGGGAAGAAGCCCTTCGCGCTGTGCATGTTTGCGGGCAAGTTTACGACTGCAGCGGATCGCATCGGCTTTTTCTCGAACCCGGAGCGCCTGATCGACGTTGTTGTCCCTGACGTCTACTTGCAAGGTAGCTCCTTCAATTACCGCTTTCTCAGGGTGATCATCGTCGAATTGATCCAGCTGGAAGACCTTGATTCAGCTGCGAAGCCAATATTCCGGGCTTTTGATGTGGACGCTTCAACGTCGATATCCGGCTGGACTACTCGGCGTTCAAAATTTTCGCCTTCGAACTGGACGCGATATTGCATGGCGCCATCGGCTTCAGGCAGGCGCGACACGATTCTTCCTGTTCCAGAAGGACCGAAATTTCCAAAAGTACCACGCTTTAAAACGATCGTGTCACCAATCTGGTAGCGCGGATTCTGCATACCGTTCTCCCATGGGCAAAATAAAAGGCCGGGCGTTACCCCGACCTCTCAGCATCATTCATCCGCACTGCCAGTACATCCGTGGTCAGCGCGCATGAATGACGAATTACGCCGCCTGAAGATTATCGGCTGAGCTCTTGCCGGACCTGCTGTCCTGCACGATGTCATAGCGAATTTTCTGTCCATCAGTTAGCGAACGCATTCCGGCTCGCTCGACGGCCGAAGCATGCACGAAAACGTCCGTGCTGCCATTATCGGGTTGAATGAAGCCGAAGCCCTTGGTGGAGTTAAACCACTTAACTGTACCAGTGTTCATAACGATTTCCTTTCATAGCAATCGTTGTTGCTCCCGCGATACCTTGCGGGGTTAGATCGATTTTTTGAGAGGGAATCCGAGGAAGAGCACAGGCCCTTGAGCGACGTCACAAGCAATGGTCGATAAGTCCAAACTAGGCTCTATTTCAGATTTTGCAATGAAAACTTTAGAAATATTGCCTCAGCGGCATTTCGGACTGCAAGTCAAACAACGACCGTAAGATTGCTCGGTGGGACAGAGAACCGAGTGGAATCAAGCCAATCCCGTCCATTTCTCTGTTATCAGAGGATTTCGAACAGGTCGTATTTTACGCCACCCGGAAAGCGGCTACCCTTTCCAACACAAAGGATCGCATTGATCCAATCGTGTGCAGGCGAAGCGGTTTCGAAATAGGGAGTTGTCCGAAGATAATATTCCGAAGGGTCGACAGCTTCGCCGCGTCCCAAGCGCTCGGAAACTTCGACCGATGCGTGGCGAACGCCACGATAGGTCATCAGAATGTAGGCGCCATCCTCAACCTCGAGCAGAACCCGCACATCCTGCTGGAATGTTCCGTCCTGCCGAGTGACCAGCAGGTCCGATCCGATCAGTGGTGAGACCTTGCCCTTGAGACGCTCTCCTTCAAAACGGCCGCCAGAGACCGGAAAGATACGGCGAACGCCCGCGGGACATGGTCCTATATCGATCGTTGGATGAAGTTCGAGATACAGCGTAAACAGAGGACGCGATTGCAGCTCCATGAGAGGCTCTCCATGTATGGAGAGCGTGATCGCCTCCACTTCTGGGGCGCATTAAACTGCTATAATATCGGTACGCAAAACGGGCATTCCTTACTATTATCATAAGTGAAACTACATATGCACCCTTCACTCGACGCCCTGAAAGTCCTTGAGATCTGCGTCGCTTCCGGAAGCTTCGCCCGTGCAGCCGAGCGTTTGTTTCTCACCCCTACGGCAGTGAGCCTGCGCATTCGCACCCTTGAGGAGGAACTAGGTGAGCCCCTTTTCATTCGGCGAGGACCGCGTGTAGTGCCTACTCCGAAGGCCATGCTGCTTGCGAAGGGTGTGCGGCGCGGCTTGGACGAAATCGACGCCGCATTGGCGGCTTTCGGAGCGGCATCTCCTCCCTTGCGGGTGACCGCGCCTCCCACCCTCGCAAGCCGCTGGCTTGCGCCGCGCCTTTCCGGCTATCAGCGCTGCGAGATCGAACTCGATGTTTCGACCGAAATTCGTGATCCGTCAGATTTCGACGTTGCCATCCGCACTGGCGCCGGCGACTGGCCGGGTCTGCGGGCCTTTCGACTATTTCCCGTACAACTAACGCCGCTTCTGGCTCCATCGCTTGCCGCAGCGCTGGAACCTCTCACACCGGAGATGCTTACAACTCTGCCACTGTTGCCGCATCCAGACTGGGAAAGATGGTTTGTGAGCGCAATTGGTCGCGTCCCGCCGGGGTTGAGGTTCACTCGCGTGGAATATCCGAACCATGAGCTAAATGTGAATGCCGCCTGCGCGGGTGAAGGCGTTGCGCTCGTGCCGCCCGGCTTCTTCGAGCCCATCGTCAAATCAGGCGTGCTGATAGCGCCCTTCGACGAGACGCTTGACGGTCCCGACTGGCACTTCGCACTCATCCGTGATGATGACGGGAGATCAGGGCCTAAAGAATTCTGCGACTGGCTTTACGAGCAGAGTCGCATAATATCGGCGGCACTTGATACACCCGACGCCTGGGCGGATGCTTGAACGCAATCAAAAACTTCCGACCGGTCTGGTTCGGAGTGCGACTAAGTTCGGGCATACCTGTCGCTATACCACTGCATCATCCGGTATTGTCGGAAATATTTTCTCCATAATCCGATTAATTTGGCAGCCCTAACAATCGCCAGGGTCTCCGTTACCAGATATTGTCGATCAAGCTACTAGACAATCTGATTTCGACGGACATAGATTTACTGGATGAACACACAGCGGAAAAATAACGGCGATCACAGGATTGATCTCCACGGGAACGTTGACGGCTTTCCCATGGGTGTGGAACTGATAAATGCAATATGATCCGAATATATCCCGATCGCGCTGGCCGCTCCCATTTCGTCGGCAATCATGGGAGACTTTGATCGGTCTGATATCCGTCATTCTCCTGGTCGGGATCATATGTGCCAACCTGCCTAGCACTTGGACCGCAGAGCGAAACACATCGGTGGCCTCTTCGAACCAGGCTCGACATTGACAGATTGAGATCGCTCCACTGCTCACGCGAAGCGATCGAAAACCTTTATCGGATCGACCTGCCGCATCGCGTAGTGGCTTCCGGCAATTGCGAAGGTGAGAGCTGTATTGGCTCAATCCCTGCCTTGCGTCACCGCACCCAGCCCTGAATGCGACGAATCCTCCATATTCCCTATAGAAGCCACGAGCGTAGGGCTTTGGTCTGATGTTCACTGCGACCCATGTCCCAAATCCACATGACTGAAGCCCAAGGAAAGGAACAGACTGCGGCGAAGCTCTGTTTTACCAACAGCTCCGTCGACGACGGGCGAATAGAAGGTGAAAGGAGATTCTGATGAAAACGAAGGTACTTAGTGTTGCGGCACTCGCGCTTGGCCTGACCGCCGGATGTGCTTTTGCCCAATCTTCGACCGTCACCGGCGCCGCAGGTGGCGCGGTTACCGGAGCCGTGGTTGGCGGCCCGGTTGGAGCCGCCGTAGGCGGTGTCGCCGGCGCCATTGTCGGCACGGCCATCGATCCGCCGCCGCAGAAGGTGGTCACCTACGTACGCGAACAGCCCCTGCCCGAAGAGGAAACGGTTGTCCGCGAGCGTGTAGTCGTTGGCCGACCCTTGCCGGAAACGATCGTCGTGCGAACGGTTCCGCAAAATCCGAAATATGCCTATGCGATCGTCAACCACGAACGCGTGATTGTCGAGCCTTCCTCGCGCAAGGTTATCAAGATTCTGAACTAACGATCGTGGAGAGCGGGAAGCCGCTCTCCACCCTCACTCTGCCTGGCTTGGCCACATCCTGCTGATCGCAAGGAGAGAGTGGCCGGCCTCCGATTTTACCCGAAATCCCGAACTTCCTGGCACTGGCTTCCGCACGCGGTCATCCCGCGGCCTACCCCTGTCGCGCACCATATTCTGTACCTGATCATACAGATCGTGCGGCAAATTGCCTATCGCCGGATCGGGCAGCGTCTGGGGCGGAAGACCCGACCCGGCGATAGAGCCGGTGGGCGGACCGGCTAGCGAATGGCGCCCGCTGGCGCCAAACTCGTAAATCGAAGTTCGTGAGAGGTGGTGGCGGACGACCGCCACCACGCGCCCGTCGATTGCCACGCTTATCAAAGCACTATAAGGCGGCGCCTCAATCGTCGGTTAGCTGCGTGCTCTCAGATGGCGTTGCGGTTTCGGATTTCCTTTCCAGCGCATCACGAACTTCCGCGATTTTTCCTATATTTGTTCCAACGCCGAGGATGCTCTTTGCTTCTGTGAGCGTCTGGTTCGTCACCGGCTTGTTAGACAACTGCGCCAGCGCCGAACGCAAGGCGCTGTCGCTGAGGGCCGGGTCCGTCGGCACTGCCGTCGTTCCATACTGGATTTCGAATTCTGCATATGCCTTCACATAAGCGGAAAGCGCCGCCATCTTCGGATCTTTCGAGTTCAAGTAGGCGTGATAGTCCCGCTTGAGCGAGCTCAGGCTACCTGCACCGGGCTTTGAGACATGGCTCTTCGAACTTGCACTATGGGCTTTGGAGTCTTTATCCGCATGATGCCCCAGCACCGACGATGAAGTGCCCTGTGCAGCCGCCGCATTCGTCGAAGGGCTGCTTGTATCGTCGCCCCCGGACTTTTCATGGCCGGAGTTTCCTTCACCATGGCCGCCGCCGTTACCATCGCCATGACCGCCGCCGTTTCCGCCCTTGGCGAATGCCGTCTGTACGAAACCGACAGTAGCTCCTCCGATGGGCGCAAGGGCAAGCACCAGGCCGAGGCTTGTCGCACCAATGATGGAATGGATTTTCATGTGCACTTCCTTCGTAACATGCCCGTCGCCTATGGCAGCGGCCATATCCAGCAAATCATGCGCACTAGAATATTGCCGAAATCCCAGCTTTCTATCCCGCTCCGACCTATGCCTTGAGGGTTAGGACCATAGTCTGATTGATCCAACCCTTTGGTCGCTTAAATTGCAGGCGCCAGACGGCAGTACCCCGCTCGGGACTACGCGGCCGGTGTCGACGACCCAACAGTTGACACTCCATTCTGCTGGGATAGCTATAGAGGGTTGGGAGATCAGTGCCGATTATGCCAGTGCCGCGAGCGAATCATAAATACAAACTCTCTCCAGCAAGTCTTATCGAACGCTGGAACTCCCAATCCCTGGCCAGGCAGTTCCTGCTCGCCGGTGGCTTCGTCGCTCTTTGTGCTATGCTCGTTGTCGGGTCCATCGTTGCCAATCTGATCGAGAATGCAGTGACGCGTAATTCCGCGGCGACGACAGCCCTCTATGTCGACAGCGTCATCGCCCCGCTCCTGCCCGATATGCAAACCACTCAGGCTCTTGACGATACGGTGACGCGCGCCCTTGATGAGACCCTGGGCCAAGGTGCGCTTGGCACACGGCTGTTTTCCTTCCGGCTTTGGCGCGACGACGGGACAATCCTCTATTCCAATAACAAGGATCTTTCCGGCAAGCGATTTCCGCTCTCGGACAGTCTCAAGACGGCCTTTTCGGGCCAAATGGTCGCCAAATTCAACCGGATCGACGATGTGGAGAGCGTGGCTGAACGCAATAGCGGCAAACCGCTTCTGGAAATCTACAATCCGGTGCTTCAACCTTGGTCGGGCAAGGTCGTGGCAGTCTCCGAATTCTACGAGGTCGCCAACGATTTCGAATGGAGCCTTACGCAGGCCCGCCTGCTGAGCTGGCTTGTCGTTGCCGTGTTCACGCTGACATTCTTTGCTCTTCTATCGATCATCGTCCTGCGCGGCAGCCGCACCATCGACAGTCAGCGCATGGCGCTCAACGGCCGCATCGGCGAATTGTCGGCGCTTCTTCAACAGAACGAGGCGTTACGCGCGCGCGTTCAACGCGCGACCCAGCGCGCCGCCGCGCTGAACGAGAGCTATTTGCGCCGTATCGGTGCCGACCTGCATGACGGTCCCGCCCAATTGGTCGCTTATGCCTCCTTGCGACTGGACAGCCAGACACTCATCAGCCCCACCGTCTCGCCAGAGGAGCGCGAAGCGTCGCTGGAGACAATCAAATCCAGCCTTGATGACGCCATGGCCGAAATCCGGAGCGTCTGTAGCGGCCTGATGCTGCCGCACATCGAGACGGACAATTTGACCGATCTTTTAAAACGGGCAATCCGTGCCCACGAACAGCGCACCGGCGTCACCGTCGCGCTTCTCGTCGGGACAGCGCCGACAGATCTTTCGACCTCCGCAAAAATATGCGTCTATCGCTTTGTGCAGGAAGCCTTGAACAATGGCTATCGTCACGCCGGCGGAATCGGGCAAAGGGTCGTGCAGTCCTTCAAGGACGGCCAGGTCGTGATCGAGGTTGCCGATGAGGGACCGGGATTTGATCCGAAAGACGTCGGCCCGCAGAAGCTTGGTCTTGCCGGCCTCAGAGATCGGGTCGAAAGCCTCGGCGGCATGTTCCAGCTTTTATCGTCAGACCGGGGCACCATCGTCCGCATGTCCCTGAACATCGAGGAAATGGAGCAGACATGACAGTAGCAATCACTTTGGCGGTGGTAGACGACCACCCCCTCTTCAGGGAAGGCGTTATCCGCAGCCTGACAGAAATGGATGGGTTTAGCATCGTCGGCGAAGGCAGCAGCAAGGAGGACGCGCTGCGCATAGCGGTGCAGCAGCGCCCGGACATCCTGTTGCTCGACATTTCCATGCCGGGAGGAGGACTGGATGCCCTCTCTCTCATCCTCGGCCAGATACCCGATCAGAAGATCGTTATGCTGACAGTCTCCGAGGCAAGCGACGATGTGATGACGGCGCTCAAGAGCGGCGCGAAGGGCTATGTTCTGAAAGGCGTCGGATCACGGACGCTCGCCGATATCCTTCGCGGTATCGCTGCCGGTGACAGCTATGTCGCACCGACGCTATCGGCGCGTCTGATTTCCGAAAACGGAACCGGTTCCCGGGCCAATCCTTTCAGCGCATTGACGGATCGCGAGCGGGAAGTATTGGAACTGGCTTCTGCTGGATTGAGCAATAAACATATTGGGCTGAAGCTCGATCTGCATGAAAAGACCATCAAGCATCACATGACCCAAATCTTCGCCAAACTGGAGGTGAGCAATAGAACGGAAGCTGCGATGGCATTCCGGGATGAACTCGAAAAGCGGCGTCAGTGAAGGAGTGATTTGAGCCGCTGCTCGTCGGCAGTTGTCGCATTGCGATTGACGATGGTGCGGCCCTTTGAATCCTTCATCACATAACGTCCGCTCTGTATATTTTCGCTCATACCATCCTTGTGTTGAACGCTAATCGAGCCGCCGCCATCATCGGTGGACTGGTCGGAATCGACCTGGCTTTGGGTAGCGCTCTTGGTTGCGGACGATCGGCCATTAGCATTGCCGTTTCCGTTGTTGCCATTCCCGTTTCCATTGTTACCGCTGCCGTTTCCGCCTCCATTGCCGCTGTTGCCACCGCCGTTCCCATTGCCTCCCCCGTTACCGTTGCCTCCCCCATTGCCGTTTCCGCCGCCGTTGCCGCCACCATTACCATTGCCACCTTTGGCCTCGGCCATTTGCTGGGCGAATATCGCGGAAGCACCGTGAATTTTGACAGTGTAGGGAAGTGCCGTGTTGACCAAGGTCAGCATCAGGCATGGTAAAGCAGCAATAAGCTTTCGACGTAATAACACCTAAAGCCTCCTGAGGCTCCAACGACGAGCGCCCAACGTTCCATGGGCTCGAAGCGCCTCGGCTATCGCCGATTGGCAAGGGTCCGATCCATATCAAATCGCCTCTACATCGCGAAGGGTCAAGTCCTATCCCACGGATAAGTACAGCATTTGGACTTCAGCAATCCACGTCATGACCTTTCGCCGTGGCAGTGTCAGACCAAGGTCGGAGAAAGCGCCGGACCGAAGCCCAATTGCATGATCGCGTTATTGAAACCGACTTCAGCTTGTCAATATGACTGCGGGCACGCCGAAGCCTCGCCGGCACAAGATAAGCCGGTCGAGAGCCAATAGCGTCTCTGTAAGAGCGGCACGCCACACGACGTCGTCCGTGCAATCATCCGACAAGAGAGGGTAATGCGATGACCCAACACTGGAGGATCTATCTGGCTCGGGCCATACCGCCGGGGGCAATATTGGATTTCTCGGCAGCCGAATTCGCGCTCCAGGTTGCGATCAATTTGCGGTATTGCCTGAATCTCGTCCGGCCGACGTCCGAGTGCACCGAATTGGCCGAACTCGTGTTGCTGCGTGCCAGAAATTACGGCGAGGCCAGAATGGGCCATAGCCCACAGTCGTTCGCAGAAGCAGAGGAAGCACTTGCCAATGCAACGAGACTGCTCGAGATTGAACTTGAATATTGCGCGAAACGGGGCACGAGGGACAGCTGCGATCAAGCAGCCTAAATCTTCGTCATGTTATCCGGCAGAATAACAACAGGAAAATTGTGCCGATCGTGAGGTTGGAGGCGACCAATGACGCTACGCGCGGCATCTATCGGCTATGACTTTGTCGCAGAAAGCTAGCGACGGCACTGGCCAATAGCTCCTGCGGCGGCGCATACCTCAAGGGTATGCGCGCGAAAGGAAGGTTTAGTTGCCGCGAGCTCCCTTGACGGCGAACGGAATATGCGAGCGGGAAATGCCGAGATCACGAAGAACATGATCGTCCAGGGCGGAAAGCTCGCGCATTGCTCTGCGCTGTTCGCTAAAGCGCTTAATCTTCTCTAATACTTTCATTTTTGCCATCTCCTTTGTTTTCGCGCAAGAGATAGGCATTTACCCGCCTAAATAAAATGCACATGCCTGCAGGATAGCCATGCTGCTTTTGCAAGGCTCATCACAACGGCAGCGGCCAACGTGCCCTACACCATGAATTAAGGGACCTGTCTCACATTCGGGAACAATTGATGGCGCGCTGCTACGACATCGCCGCCCTGTCGCCGATGTGTGGCCTTATGCCCTGACGCCTGTACGACCTTGTCGCGGGCTTATGCGTCTTTCCATTTGGAAAATGTCGCAGCCTGCCCACGCAAATTGCCTTCGCGATCCACGAGCTGCCAGACGATACCCTCCTCAATCCAGAACCGCCGTCCGGATTTTGCAATCCTCAGGCCGCGATAGTCGGAGATGAAACCGTTGCGCGTCACCGCATCCAGCAGTTGCTGTCGCTCCGCACGGTTGGGAAGCTCCGCTGAAAGTCGCGAGGGAAGCGTCACGAACTCATCCCAGGGATATTCGAAGCAATTCTGAGCAGCCTTGTTGGCGTAGACAAAACGCGGATCGGCATCCGTGTTGTGGGCAAGGACCACGAAAGGTGCCTCATTATAGAGCCAAGGAGGCCCTGCTTGCGGATTGACGAGTGGACGGCCGACAATGCGTTGAAAACTGCCGGTCAGAAGTTCGAAAAAGGCTTCGTCAACCGATAAATCGACGACATTGCTTTCAGGCCTATCAGTCATCTGTTTTCTTCCCGCAATCATGGCATCGACCGGAGCGATACCTATCAAATCGCGATAAATATCAAAAGCAGGGCAAGCGGGAAGACACGAGCATCCGTTATCAACCTTTCCGCGAAACTATAGTTTCCGAGGAGGTAACTGATAGAAGTGCGTGCCACCAACCACGTTGCAGCCGCTCGCCGGCTGCATCGTCCATTGCACGACGCAAAGCCACTCCGTCGCAATCTGCCGGCCAGTATCTTATCATTGCTTTTATAATTGATTGACCGGTCGGTTTATGCAAGAGTTGCACGGTCGTCATGGGAAGGGCGACGGGGAGGAAACATGTCTGAATCCGGCACCGTTCTGTCGGCGTTTGCCGACGGCGTTTTGACGCTTACGCTCAATCGACCCGACAAACTCAATTCCTTCAACGAAGACATGCATCTTGCGCTGCGCGCCGGCTTCGAGCGCGCGCATCGGGATGTAGATGTCCGCGCAATTCTGTTGACGGGCGCCGGCCGCGGCTTCTCGGCCGGCCAGGACCTTGGCGATCGCGACCCGCGCAAGGGCACCCCCGATCTCGGCCATACGATCGAGACTTTCTACAATCCCCTGCTCCGCCTCATCCGCAGCTTGGAAAAGCCGGTGATATGCGCTGTCAATGGTGTGGCAGCCGGCGCCGGCGCCAATATCGCCTTTGCCTGCGACATCACGCTTGCCGCCCGTTCGGCACGCTTCATCCAGGCTTTCGCGAAGATCGGCCTCGTGCCGGATTCCGGCGGCACCTGGAACCTGCCTCGGCTTATCGGCGAAGCCCGCGCCAAGGCACTGGCGCTGACGGCCGAACCGCTCGATGCGGAAACAGCCGCCAGCTGGGGCCTGATCTGGCGCGCGGTGGACGACGATAAGCTGATGGATGAGGCGACGGCGCTTGCCACCAGGCTCGCTGCCGGCCCGACGAAAGGCCTCGGCCTGACGAAGCGCGCCATTCAGGCGGCGGCGACGAATTCGCTCGACCAGCAGCTCGATCTTGAGCGCGACCTGCAGCGCGAAGCCGGCCGCAGCGCCGACTATGCCGAGGGCGTCACTGCCTTCCTGGAAAAACGTAAGCCGGAGTTCAAGGGCAAATGAGCGCCGCGGAGAGCCTTTCGCCGCAGGCGCTCGCGGAAGCCTGCGCGAGAGCCATGTGGGACGAAGACAACGCCAGCCGCCATCTCGGCATGGAGCTTGTGTCCGTCGCGCCCGGCGAAGCGACCATCGCCATGACCGTTGCAGCGACCATGACCAACGGTCACGGCACCTGTCATGGCGGCTACATCTTCACGCTCGCCGACTCCGCCTTCGCGTTCGCCTGCAATAGCTACAACCAGCGCACCGTCGCCCAGCACTGTTCGGTGACCTTTATTGTGCCGGCTTTCAATGGTGACCGGCTGACGGCGACGGCGCGGGAGGTGTCGCGCCGAGGACGAGGCGGCATCTACGATGTCGCGATTACCAATCAGCATGGCGAGCAGATTGCGGAATTCCGTGGCCACTCGCGAACCGTCAAGGGCGCACTTTTACCGGAATAGAATTCGCGCGCCGGAAGTAGCGGCTTTTCTGGAGGAGACATTGATGGAAAACCTTTCGCCGCGTGCGAGTGAGCTTGAAGCAATCGAAATCGCCTCCCGCGAGGAGATTTCCGTGCTGCAGCTCGAGCGCATGAAATGGACGCTCACCCATGCCTATGAGAACTCACCCTTCTATCACAAGAGTTTCGACGAGTCGGGCGTGCATCCCTCCGATCTCAAGACCTTATCGGACATCACCAAATTTCCTTTCACGACCAAGAAAGATCTTCGCGACACCTATCCTTTCGGCATGTTCGCCGTGCCGCGCGAAAGGCTTGCCCGTATCCACGCGTCCTCCGGTACGACGGGCAAGCCGACCGTCGTCGGCTATACCGCCAGGGACGTCGAAACCTGGGCGAGCCTCGTTGCCCGCTCGATCCGCGCCTCCGGCGGCCGGGCGGGTGATCTGGTGCATATCGCCTACGGCTATGGCCTGTTCACCGGCGGCCTCGGCGCGCATTACGGCGCGGAGAAACTTGGTTGCACCGTCGTACCGGTCTCCGGCGGCATGACAGAACGGCAGGTGGCACTGATACAGGATTTCAAGCCGCGCATCATCATGGTGACGCCTTCCTATATGCTCTCGATCCTCGACGAATTCCGCCGCCAGGGCCTCGACCCCAGAGAAAGTTCGCTCGCCGTCGGCATCTTCGGCGCCGAACCATGGACCAATGCCATGCGCGAGGAAATCGAGCACGCCTTCGATATGCACGCCGTCGACATTTACGGCCTCTCGGAGGTCATGGGTCCGGGCGTCGCCAGCGAATGCGTCGAGAGCAAGGATGGGCTGCACATCTGGGAAGATCATTTCTATCCGGAGATCATCGATCCGATCACCGGCGCGGCATTGCCAGATGGCGAGATCGGCGAGCTGGTCCTCACGACGTTGACCAAGGAAGGCCTGCCGATCATCCGTTACCGCACGCGCGACCTGACACGGCTGCTGCCTGGCACCGCCCGCACCATGCGCCGCATGGAAAAGATAACGGGCCGCTCCGATGACATGATGATCCTGCGTGGTGTTAACGTCTTTCCGACGCAGATCGAGGAGCAGATCCTGAAATGCCGCGGGCTCGCGCCGCACTTCCAGATCGAACTGACACGCTCCGGCCGCATGGACGACATGACCGTTCATGTGGAGTGCACGCTGGAGGCGGCGGACGAAACGGCGCGAAATGTTTCGGCAAAGGAACTTGCCCACCACATCAAGAACATCGTCGGTGTCACCACGAAGGTCATGGTGCACTCTCCAGGCGGCGTTGCGCGATCGGAAGGCAAGGCCAAACGCATCGTGGACAACCGTCCGAAAGAATGATCGGCATCTGGTGGGACAGCCTGGTAAGCATTTGATTGTATATGGGAAGAATCGGCCACCAGGCACGATCAGATCAATCGGGAATGAGCAAAGCAGGATCATATGGCACGCACGCGCGCAGTTGATTTCGAGGAAAAGCAGCGTGGCATCCTGGCGAGTGCCGCGGCCGTTTTCGCCGAGGTGGGCATGGAAAAGGCGTCCATGTCAATGATCGCCTCACATGGCAACGTCTCGAAAGCCCTGCTCTACCACTACTATCCCGGCAAGGACGCGCTGATCTTCGACATCGTGCAAACGCATCTGATGGAGCTGGAAAGCGCGATCGAAACGGCAGATCGCACCGATGTTACGCCGCAAGAGCGGCTGCGTCTGCTGGTGAAGGCCGTGCTGAAGAACTATGAGGGCGCCGACAACGAACATAAGGTGCAGCTCAACGGCACGCATGCCCTGTCGCGGGAACAGCTGTCGGAATTGCGGACGATCGAGCGGCGCATCGTCCGGCGTTTCTCCACCGTCATCGAGGATCTCAACCCGGATCTCAACAAGAACAGGCCGTTGCTGATGCCGGTCACCATGTCGCTCTTCGGTATGATGAACTGGGTCTATATGTGGTTTAGGCCCAACGGGCCAATCACACGCGACGAATATGCCGACATTGCCACCACCCTCATCCTCGAAGGGGTCAAGGCCGTCCGTTGAGACGCCGCTGACGCGGTCGTTCAATCGCCGAGCTTCATCCGTTCGAGGACAAGCGGATCATATTCCGGCGCGCGAATGCGGCGGCGATCCGGCTCAGGTGCCGTCAGCGGCTCGACGGCCACCAGTTTCTGCTTCGCCTCCAGCGCCAACCGTTGATAGATGGCGGTGCCCTGGCGCTTCCAGGCGATCTCTTCCGGCGTCAACTCACGAACCACGCGAGCCGGCGCTCCCATGGCAAGACTGTTTGCCGGGATTTCGGCTCCGGCCTTGACGAAGGCCATGGCCGCAACGATGGCGTTTTCGCCGATGACGGCTTCGTCCATGATGACGGCATTCATGCCGACCATGACATTGGCGCCGATGCGGCAGCCGTGCAGCACTGCACCGTGGCCGATGTGCCCCGCCTCGCCGATCGTCACTTCCAGATTCGGGAAACTGTGGACGACGCAAGTCTCCTGCACATTCGAGCCACGCTCCAGCACGATGCGCCCGAAATCGCCGCGCAACACGGCGCCCGGCCCGACATAGCAGGCGGGGCCAATGATAACGTCTCCGATGACGGTCGCGGCCGGATGCACGAAGGCAGAGGGATCGATGACCGGGATCAGGCCGTCATAGGAATAGATCTGCGCCATTCAGTCGGCTCCCAAACCTTCCACATCGCGACCGGTTTCGGCCACCGCTTCCATCCGTTGCGCGAACTCGCGACGCAAGGTGCGGCGAAGCTGGGCGGCCTTGTGCCGTCGGATATCAACCGGCGTGACTGGCACCAGTTCCGGCACGCGGACCGGGCGGCCGACTTCATCGACGGCGACCATGGTGAAATAACAGGAGTTCGTGTGGCGGCGCTGGCCGGAGCGAATATTCTCCGCCTCCACCCGGATGCCGACTTCCATGGAGGTACGGCCCGTGTCATTGATCGAAGCGCGAAAGGTGACGAGTTCGCCGACATTGATCGGCTCCTTGAACAGCACCTGATCGACCGACAGCGTTACCGCATATTGCTTGGAATAGCGCGACGCACAGGAGAAGGCGACGCGGTCGAGCAGGTTCAGAAGTGCGCCGCCATGCACCTTGCCGCTGAAATTCGCCATGTCAGGCGTCATCAGCACGGTCATTTCCAGGCGATGCGGGTCTTGCTCGGTCGTCGTCATGCGCTCACTCTCTCCTTTTCGCCACCATCGTCAGAACGTCATATTGCGCGACGACGGCGTCCAGCTGGTTGGTTACCTTGCAATCCCAGCGCACCTCGCCATGCTCGGCATTGATGCGGGGATTGATCTCTTTGCAGGTCAACTGCACCTTGAGCGTATCACCCGGATTGACCGGTGTCAGGAAGCGCAGATTGTCGACCCCATAATTTGCGAGAACCGGGCCTGGAGCCGGATCGACGAAGAGGCCGGCCGCGAAAGAGACGATGAGATAGCCATGCGCCACGCGTCCCTCGAAGAACGGATTGGCCTTCGCCGCCTCCTCATCCATATGGGCATAGAATGTGTCGCCGGTGAAATGGGCGAAGTGCTCGATATCGTCGAGTGTCACCGTGCGCGTGGCGGTGACGAGCTGATCTCCGATCTTGAGCTCAGCGAGCGACTTGCGGAAGGGGTGCTCGCTGTCGCGGCGGGTATCCGCACCATCCATCCATCGTCCCGTCACGGCGGTCAGCATGGTCGGTGTACCTTGAATCGCGGTCCGCTGCATATAGTGCTTCACGCCGCGGATACCGCCCAGTTCCTCCCCGCCGCCGGCGCGACCGGGGCCGCCGTGAACGAGGCCCGGCAGCGGTGAACCATGACCGGTGGAGCTCTTGGCGCTCGAGCGGTTGCCGATCATCACGCGACCATGGAATGGTGCGAGGCCGAGAACAACCTCCTCAGCGAAATGCGGATCGTTGGTGAAGACGGAGGCAACGAGACTGCCCTTGCCGCGCCGCGTCAGATCGACGGCCTCTTCCGCCGTGTCATAGGGCATGACGGTGCTGACGGGGCCGAAGGCCTCGACATCGTGAATGGCACGCGCGGAGCCCGGCTTGTCGCAATAGAGCAGGACCGGATTGAGGAAGGCGCCGGCGCTCGCATCGCCGGACATGACATGCGGATTATCGGGATCGCCGCCGACAATCTCGGCCTCGGTGGCGAGATCCCGGATGCGCACCCGCACCTCCTCGCGCTGAGCGAGGCTTGCAAGCGGCCCCATGCGAACCGTCTCATCGGCCGGATTGCCGATTGCCGTCTTGCCGAGACGATCATTCAAGGCCGCAATAAACGCTTCACTATAGGAACGGGGCGCGATGACACGACGGATGGCGGTGCACTTCTGCCCGGCCTTGACCGTCATCTCACGGGCGACCTCCTTGACGAAGAGATCGAACTCCTCCGTGCCGGGCGCGGCATCGAGCCCGAGGACGGCCGCGTTGAGGCTGTCAGCCTCCATGGTGAAGCGCACGGAGTTTTCGATAATCGCCCTGTGCGTCTTGAGGCGCTGACCAGTCGCGGCAGAGCCGGTAAAGGTCACCACATCCTGGCCTTCGACATGATCGAGGAGATCGCCGACCGAGCCGCAGATAAGCTGTAGCGCACCTTCCGGCAGCAGGCCGGTTTCGATGATGCGGCGAACCATCAGCTCTGTAAGATAGGCCGTCTGGCTCGCCGGCTTCACGATGGCGGGGACGCCGGCAAGCAAGGTCGGCGCAACCTTTTCCAGCATGCCCCAGCAGGGGAAATTGAAGGCATTGATGTGAACGGCGACACCCTGCAGCGGGCTCAATATATGCTGTGCGGAAAAGCTCTTGTCCTTGGAGAGCTGCTCCACGTCGCCATCGAGCAGCACACGCGTATTCGGCAGCTCGCGCCGCCCCTTGGAAGCGTAGGACAGTAAGGTTCCGATGCCGCCTTCGATATCGACCCAGCTATCGGCGCGCGTGGCGCCCGTCGCAGTCGAAAGCGCGTAGAATTCTTCCTTCCTCTCAAGCAGCGCCTGCCCGAGCGCCTTCAGCATTGCGGCGCGCTCATGGAAGGATAGACGCCGCAGCGCCGGGCCGCCCTTGTCGCGGCCATAGGCCAGGATCTGCTTAAAATCGATACCGGAGGAATCGATGAACGCGACGGGCACGCCGGTCGATGCATCGAGCAGCGGCACGCCTTCTCTGGCGCCGGCGACCCAGGTGCCCCCGACATAGCTTTCAAGTCGGCGCGGCTGGTTTGCCATGATGTTCATCGGAATTTCCTTCCTTCGTCTTTCCGGTGATCCGAGCGGAAAACCGCCAGGCATCTCCCGAACTGATCAATTCAAACCGAGCGCAGAGAGCTGCGCATCAACCTCGGTCTGCCATTCGGCAAGCAAAGTTTCGTTGGGCGTATGTCGCAGGCCGAAGCGTGACAATGTTTCGAAGCGGGGTGAACCGGCATGGCCAAAGCTCGCTGCAACGCGAGGATACCAATAAGCGGCCGAAGCCCGTGCCTTCGCCCGGCCCTCGTCATCGGTGACGATGCGGACAAGCCCGGCGGCGCCGAGTTCGGCATGCCGTCTTTCGCGCGGCAGGATGGCACGGAAGGTTTCGGCCAGCGGCTGATAGGAAACGCGCGCCAGCTCCTTCAACTGCACGACGCTGGCAGCACCCATCAGAACGTTCATGACAACCGCATCCACCCAGCCTTCAAGGGGATAATGGAAGACGGCAAGCCGCATATCACCACCCTGCCTGACAGCGCCGATATCAGCGTCGCGGGAAAGCCGTGCCGCCCAGGGATGGTGGATGGCATAGCGCCCGCCATCGACGCCGAAGGTCTCCATGACCTGCAGGACCTGGCCGGCATGGTCGGTCTTTTCCAGCACGATGCGTGCTGCGGAAATGCGCTCCTGAATCCCGGGCGCGTCGTTGATGATATCGGCAAAGCCGGCGGAACCCGCCAGTTCGCTATCGACGAAGCTCGCCATCAGACGCAAGAGTTCGCCGCGATAGCGCGGAGGCGCGTTGTCGGGCGAGGACAGCATGCCGCCCTCCTGCAGATATTGCTCGATCGGCATCGTCTCGGACATCTTGTTCCTCCCTTCGATGCGCGCGCCTACTGGTCGTAGCTGACGACGATGCGGTCGGTGAGCGGGTAACACTGACAGGTCAGCACATAGCCCTGGCGCACCTCGTAATCCTCGAGCGCGTGGTTGACCTCCATCTCGACCTCGCCCTCCAGAACCTTGGCCCGGCAGGTGGAGCAAACACCGGCCTTGCAGGCGTAGGGAACATCCATCGCGTTTTCGAGCGCAGCATCGAGCAGGCACTGGCCGTGCTTCGGGAACTTGAAGATGCGCGTCGCGCCATCGAGCGTGACCGTCGCCTCGCAGCTGGTTTCATGATCGGCGGCGGCACTACTCTCCACCTTGCGCCGCGCGCGGCCCGGCTGCGCGGAGGCGAAGAGCTCGAACTTGATCTGGTCGTCGCGCATGCCGTGTTCACGCAAAGCCGCAGCGATCGCCAGCATCATCGGCTCGGGACCGCAGATGAAGGCTGTCGCAACCGACTTGATGTCGATCCAGCTCTTGAAGAGCGCCTTGCACTTCTCCGCATCGATCCGCCCCGTGAAAAGATCGATCTCCTGCGCCTCGCTCTCCAGAATGTGCAGCACCGAGAGGCGGCCGAGATAGAGGTTCTTCAGATCCTCCAGCTCTTCGCGGAACATGATCGAGCTGATCTGCCTGTTGGCATAGACCAGCGTAAAGACCGAGCGCGGCTCGCGCGCCAGCACGGTCTTAATGATCGAAAGAACCGGCGTGATGCCGCTGCCACCGGCAAAGCCGAGATAATGCTTGGCGATATCCGGCTCGATTGCGGTGAAGAAGGCTCCCATGGGAGGCATGGCTTCCAGCATGTCGCCGGCTTTCAGGTTTTCGTTGATCCAGGTCGAGAAGCAGCCGCCATCTACGCGCTTGACGCCGACCTTCAACACGCCTTCGTCCTTCCCCGCGCAGATCGAATAGGAGCGGCGCAATTCCTCGTCGTCGAACTTGCGGCGAAACGTCAGATACTGGCCCTGCGTGAAATCAAAGACGGCCCGATCCTCCTCGGCTGGCGCAAGCGTGACGACAACAGCATCGCGCGTCTCGCGGCGCACATCGGTGACAGTCAGCGGATGGAAACGTGCCATGGATGCGGATCTCGTCCTTTGGGGTCAAATACATTTGAAGTAATCGAAGGGTTCCAGACACTCGGTGCAGCGATAGCTCGCCTTGCACGGCGTCGAGCCGAACTGGCTGATCTTTTCCGTGTTCGTCGATCCGCAGCGCGGACAGGCAATCGTGAGATTGGAGCGGCCCGCAAGCCGATCGATGCGCTTCATCAGCACGCCATCGGCAGCGGTGCCATCGATCGGCGGCGCGATGCCATACGCGCGCAGCTTCTCGCGTCCCCCGGCGCTGATCCAATCCGTTGTCCAGGCGGGCGACAGCTGCCGCTCGAGGCGTACCCGGTCGAGACCCTTTTCGGCCAATGCCCGCTCGATATCGAGATTGATTACCGTGGTGGCAGGACAGCCCGAATAGGTCGGCGTCACCGTGACAACAAGCATATCCTCCTGCCAGCCGACGTCGCGGATGATGCCGAGATCGGTCAACGAAATCACCGGTATCTCGGGGTCCGGCACCTCCGACAGCCAGTGCCAGACCTCTTCGACCGAAGGATGCAACGCGGTCGCCATCTCCGCCTCCTACCAGGTCGCGCCCGGATAGGCGCGCTGCAGGAACTGCATCTCGGCCAGGAGATAACCAAGATGCTCGGTGTGAACGCCGCGCCGGCCGCCCTTGTGCATATAGCCGTCTGTGGGGCGTTTCAGCGTCGCTTCCGCCAGCGCATCGGAGATAATCTCGTCCCAGCCGGCTTTGAGGCTCTGCGGCTCAGGGGTCACGCCGGCTTGCGTCAATGTCGCATCAACGGCATCGCCGACAAACATTTCGCCGGTGAAAGGCCAGAGTTCGTCCAGGGCTTCCTGCATGCGGCGGTGACTTTCGGCCGTGCCGTCGCCAAGGCGAATGATCAGATCTCGGCTGCGATCGAGGTGATAGGAGACTTCCTTGAAAGCCTTTTCAGCGATCTCAGCAATGCGCGGATCGGCCGAACCTTTCAAAGCTCTCAGCAACAGATAGTGCCAGGCGTCAAAGAGGAATTGCCGCATCAGCGTCTTGCCGAAATCGCCGTTCGGACGCTCGACAAGCAGGATGTTGCGGAACTCGAAACCATCGCGCAGATAGGCGAGATCATCAGCCGAGCGGCCCTTGCCTTCCACCTCGCCCGCCAGAGCGAGCCAGAGCTGCGTCTGGCCGATGAGATCGAGCGCCGTATTGGCAAGCGCGATATCCTCCTCAAGGGCAGGCCCGCGGCCGCACCATTCGGAAACGCGGTGGCCGAGGATCAGCGTGTTATCGCCGATGCGCAGGAGGAATTCGACAAGAGCGGCCTGATCGACCGCCGGCTCAAGGGTAGCGATCGCCATCACATGTGCCCCACTTCATCGGGAATATCGAAGAAGGTCGGGTGACGATAGACCTTCGAATTGGAGGGATCGAACAGCGGTCCCTTCTCCGAAGGGGCGCTTGCAGTGATCTCGGACGAGCGCACCACCCAGATGCTGATGCCCTCGTTGCGGCGCGTATAGACATCGCGTGCATTGTTGATCGCCATCTCGGCATCGGGCGCATGCAGGCTGCCGAGATGGCGATGGTTGAGGCCATGCTGACCACGTATGAAGACTTCCCAAAGCGGCCATTCACTGGACATGTTTCTCACTCCCTGACTATACCGCGCGCCTTATTCGGCGGCGACCTTTGCCGCGCCGTGACGCTCCGCAGCCTTCTCGGCATGCGCCGTCAGGCCGTCGCGAAACCACGCGCCATCGTCCCAGGCCTGTTTGCGGGCATTCAGCCGCTCCGCATTGCAGGGACCATTGCCGGCGATGACGTTGAAGAATTCCTCCCAGTCCGGCTCGCCGAAATCATAGCCGCCCTTTGTCTCGTTCCATTTAAGATCCGGATCGGGAACGGTCAGGCCAAGATATTCGGCCTGCGGCACTGTCTGGTCGACGAATTTCTGCCGCAGTTCGTCATTGGAATTCTGCTTGATCTTCCAGGCCATCGACTGGGCCGAATGCACGGAGGCATCGTCCGAAGGGCCGAACATCATCAGCGACGGCCACCACCAGCGGTTCAACGCATCCTGCACCATGGCCTTCTGCGCCGGCGTGCCCTTCACCATTTTCATCAGGATGTCGAAGCCCTGGCGCTGATGGAAGCTTTCTTCCTTGCAGATGCGCACCATCGCCCGCGCATAGGGGCCGTAGGAACAACGCTGCAGGGGTACCTGGTTCATAATGGCCGCGCCATCGACGAGCCAGCCGATCGCGCCGATATCGGCCCAGGTCAGCGTCGGATAGTTGAAGATGGAGGAGTATTTTGCCTTGCCGGAATGCAGCTGCTCATACATCTCGTCGCGGCTGATGCCGAGCGTCTCGGCGGCACAGTAGAGATAAAGACCGTGACCGGCTTCGTCCTGCACCTTGGCAAGCAGGATCGCCTTGCGTTCCAGCGTCGGAGCACGGGTAATCCAGTTGCCTTCCGGAAGCTGGCCGACGATTTCGGAATGAGCGTGCTGGCTGATCTGGCGGATCAACGTCTTGCGGTAGCCTTCCGGCATCCATTCCTTCGGCTCGATCTTCTGGCCGGCATCGACGCGTTCCTGAAAGGCGCGCTCCTGCGGGTCCATCTCGTCGAGGGAACGGATGCGGGCGCCATCGGTTTTCACCATCTGTGCATACATTGATCTTTCCTCCGTCTTCGCGCCTCCCGCGCGATCGAGAATGATCGCAAGCCTGCAGTCGCCTTGAAAACTTCAGGCAAGCTGAAGCTTCAAGGCACCGCCAGTATAAGCCTGTTTCTCGTTCTCCTCCACGAAACAGCGATCCGGGGCAAACGCATTAACCGACCGATCGGTCATTTATTAGCATGCGATATGTCACAATGCAAATGAATTTTTAGAGTTTTCTGTGACATTCAATGCCGTGAAAGCACGTGGCAAGCCGAACTCCCTCACTATGTACCTGAGCGGATTGATCCTTCAGCGTGCCTTGAGGTGATCGAGCCGAGCCTGGCTTGCCGGCGTCATCTCTGGAAGCTTGCCCGATTCATTCACGAAACGGCGAGCGACGTAGCCGTCAGCTTTTTTTGACAGACGCAAATAAAGCTCGGCAAACAACCGCCGCGCCTCCTCGCCCGGCCAATTATCCGGCAGGGCGGACTTGGGAAGATGCGGCTCGCGCAACATGATCAGGCGATACTGATGCACAAGCAGCAGCCGCGCAATCAGGCAATCGAACGGCGATAGCGCGGCACAATTTCCGACGCGCCGCGCAAACGATCCGAACCGCGCAGTAAATTCGCTGTAGGCTTCGGCGAAACGTGGCAGGTTCCATGCTTCTTCCGCAAATTCCCGCAAAGCGCCGTTCTCGGTCGCCAGCTGCGCGTCGAAAACGACGACACGCCCAGGCAAAGGCGGCGCGGGATGGGTCCCCATCGCCAGGCGCGGGTTCAGCCTGGCAAATCCCTCCCGCTCAAGGCCCTGCATGATCTCTTCCGGAGCCGGTCCGTTGATCAGGACGAATTGCCAGCGGACGGCGGACTGCGGTCCATAGAACAGAGTAGCGGCCTCCGCGAATTCGGTCTGCGCGGCCTTGGTCAGCCGATAGAAGCTACGGCGCCCTTCGCGCTCTCCTGCAAGCTGGCCCGCTGCAACCAGCCGCGACACGGCGGTGCGCACCAGCGTTTCGGTGATCCCAACGCTCTTGCATGTCTCGATAAGGTTGCCGATCCAGACGACGCCGCCCCGCGGCTCGATGACATCGCCATAGATCGTGACGATGAAACTCGCCGCTTTGATCGGCAGATCGACGAGAAGCGCTGCGACCGCTTCGCTCAAGTCGTCTCCGAGTTTGACGTTATCAGCCGACAATAGAGCTCTTCTCCGCATCTTTATCGTTAGGATTTATTAGCGTGAGACACTCGCACTATTCAAGGCGAGTACGGACAGAGGCTTTATCGCGACACGTTCGTCGGCAACGCCGTAGTGTATTTGACGCATTTCAGCGAGAAGTGCGACGATGAGCTCAGCACGGCTTCATGGGTCAGGATACCCCGCATCAAAAGCCCTTCATATTCCCTGACATCGGCGACGACGGCACGGATCAGGTAATCCCACTCCCCCGACATGGAGTAACATTCCAGCACCTCGCGATAGCTGGCGATGAACTGTTCGAAATCGCGGCGGGTCGCAGGATCATGGGTCTTCATCTTGACCTGGCAGAAGACGTTCAGCCCCTTACCAATCTTGTCGGGATCGACAAGGCGAACCGTCCGACCCAGCACGCCGGCGCTCTCCAGCGCCTTGATCCTTCGCCAGCAGGACGCAGGCGACGCGCCGACCTTTTCTGACAGTGCCGCCTGGCTGATATCGCCTTCCTCCTGCAGTACGCGCAGAATCGCTCTGTCGACGTGATCAAGATCGAAATCTTCCATTCAGAAACCCGCCATGGATGAAACATCTCTTTCAAAAGCTACCGCAAAACCTGCCAAATTGAAAGGAATAGAGCTAACCCTTGAATTAAAATAGTTGGGCCATCTGTAGGAGGATCACATGGCCCAGCTAGCCTTCAAAAGCCACGAGCGGAACTCGCTCGACGATCACATCGATTGGCGCAAGGTTGCCTATCTCGTTCACCTCTCCCGGGCTCTCGACGAGATGGAGGAGAAACGCCTCGTTCCGGAAAAGAAGGTTCTCTATCAGTTTTCCGCACGCGGCCACGACATGGCGCAGATCCTCCTTGGAATGCAGCTGACGGGCCTGCACGATGCGACCTGTGGTTATTATCGCTCACGACCGCTGTTACTCTCGCTTGGCGTCGATCCGGCCGATGCGCTCGGCTCGGCCATGGGCCGCGCTGGCGGCTATTCCGACGGGCGCGACATTGGTGTCGTCTTCAACTATCCGAACCATGCCGGCGCCTCGGCCTTGCCCATGTGCGGTGGCGTCGGAGCGCAATACACGCCGACGGCCGGCTGGGCGCAGGCGATGAAATATTATGCCACCACATTGGGCCGCGAGGAGTATGCGCGGGATATCGGTGTTGTGCTTGGCGGCGATGGCTCCGTTGCCTCGAATGGCTTCTGGGCTGCATTGACCGCTGCCACGACGCAGGCGCTGCCGATGCTGTTCTATATCGAGGACAATGGATTTGGCATCTCGGTGCCTTCGACGGCGCAGACGCCGGGAGGGAATATCGCAGCCAATCTCGCGAGCTGGAAAAATCTCGCAATCTTCGACGGCGACGGATGCAACCCGGCCGAAGCCGCGCATCTGGTGCAAGATGCCGTCTCGTTTGTTCGTGACGAACGCAAGCCGGCGCTTCTCAGGCTCACGGTTCCGCGCCTCGAGGGCCATAGTTTTCAAGACACGCAGACCTACAAGAGCGAGGAAACCGTAAAGCGCGAATGGGAGCGCGATCCCCTGCCGCGCCTGAAGGATTTCCTCGTTCCCGCCGTGATGACGATGCGGGAATGGGATGCTTGCGAAAGCGAAGCGCGCGATATAGCCGAAAACGCCCGCGCGCAAGCTGAAAACAGGCCGGTCGCCGCCCCCTCCTCCGTAACCCGCCATGTATTCTTCGACGGCGATATGCAGACGATGGGCGGGCAGCATCCATCCGGATATGAGCCTCCAGCGACAACGGATGTACCGGAAACCTCCGGCCCACGCATCAACATGGTCACGGCCATTCGCAGAACACTCGAACACGAGATGACGATCAACGAGCGCGTTGTCATGTTCGGCGAGGATATCGGCCCCAAGGGCGGGGTTCATGCCGTCACCCTCGGCATGCAGGAAAAATTCGGCAGCGAGCGGGTTTTCGATACTTCGCTATCCGAAGAGGGCATCATCGGCCGTGCTGTCGGTATGGCGCTCGCCGGGCTCGTCCCCATTCCGGAAATCCAGTTTCGGAAATATGCCGAACCGGCGACCGAACAGCTGAACGATTGCGGCACCATCCGCTGGCGTACCAACAATCGCTTCGCAGCCCCCATCGTGGTCCGCATGCCCGGCGGCTTCTTCAAATGTGGCGATCCCTGGCACAGCCAAACCAACGAAGTGGCCTTCGTCCATCAGCCAGGCTGGAAGGTTGCCGTTCCATCGAATGCAGAGGATGCCGTCGGCCTGCTGCGCACCTCGATCCGCGGCAACGACCCGGTCATCTTCTTCGAGCATCGGGCGATGCTCGATCACGCTTGGGCGCGTCGCCCCTACCCCGGCGACGATTTCGCGCTGCCCTTCGGCAAGGCGAAGCTGACGCGGACCGGCAGCGCCATCACCATCGTCACCTGGGGCGCAATGGTGCAGCGCTGTGAGGAGGCAGCCGAGGGCATCTCCGCCGATATCCTCGATCTCCGCACACTGATGCCCTGGGATCAGGAGGCCGTGCTTGCGTCGGTCGCCAAGACGCACCGTTGCCTCATCGTCCACGAAGATCTCGAAGCCGCAGGCTTCGGCGCGGAAATTGCCGCCATCATTGCAGACAAGGCCTTCACGGATCTCGATGCGCCCGTCTCACGCCTGACCATGCCGGATATTCCCAGCCCCCATAACCCGGTGCTTCTCGACTGGGCCGTCCCGTCTAGCGAGCGGATCGCCAAACGCATTGCCGAAATCCTGGAGTTTTAGGATGACTGGTATCATCGAGATCAGGGCTCCGATCGAGCAAGAGGGCACGAAAGCGATTGTGCGAAACTGGCTGAAGCGGATCGGCGACCACGTGAAAGAAGGCGATGCGCTTGTCGAACTGGAAACCGACAAGGTCACCCAGGAGATAGCGGCGCAATGCGACGGTATCCTGAGCGAAATTGCGATGGAGGATGGCGATGACGCCACGCCGGGGGCGATCCTCGGGCGCATGAGCATCGAAAACGCGAGCGGTGCTGCAGCGCAAGCGGCCGAGGTTCCGTTGCAGATACAGCCGGCCTCACCTGCCACGGCCTCCGCCGCCGCTTATTATTCACCCGCCGTTCGCAAGGCCGCCGAGGAATACGGGATCGACCCGGCCAGTCTGAAAGGCAGCGGCAGGGATGGGCGAGTCACACGCGCCGATATGGATCATGCGCTGGAAGCCGCCAAGCCGCATCCATCCGCGCCGGTGTCACAGCGGGTCGAGGCTGGGCAGACCCCGCCGGCAGTCGCGGCTGACGGCAAATCTCGGATCGTTCCCCATTCGGCCATGCGGCTTTCGATCGCAAGGCACATGGCTCAATCATTGGCGACGGCGCCGCAGGTCACCGCTATCTTCGAGGCGGATTTCACGGCGATCATGCGCCATCGCGAAAACAACAAGGCCCGACTGAAGGCCAAAGGCGTGAACCTATCCTATACTGCCTATTTCGTGGCGGCATCCGTTGCGGCCATGAAACTCGTCGCCGAAGTCAACAGCCAATGGCATGATGACAATCTCGAGATCTTCGAAGATATCAATATCGGGATCGGCATCGCATTGGGCGACAAGGGCCTGGTCGCGCCGATCATTCGGCAGGCGCAGAATCTCCAACTTGAGGCGATCGCCGCAAGGCTCCAGGATCTGACGGACCGGGCGCGATCCAATGCGCTCAAGGCCGACGATATGAAAGGCGGGACCTTTACGATCTCCAATCATGGCGTTTCCGGCTCCCTGGTCGCATCTCCCATCATCATCAATCAGCCGCAATCCGCCATCCTCGGCATCGGCAAGCTGGAGAAGCGTGTCATCGTTCGGGAGGTCGATGGGGCCGATACGATCCAGATCCGCCCGATGGCCTATGTGTCCCTGACGATCGACCATCGCTCCCTGGACGGCCACCAAACGAACGCGTGGTTGTCGGAGTTCGTGCGGGTTCTGCAGGATTGGCCGCAATAGGGAAAGGGATGGGTCAATGAATAAGACAGCGTTTTTCGACAGCCTTACGGAACAGAAGCCCGATCCCCTGCTTGAACTGATTGCCAAGTTCGCGGCCGACCCGAGGCCCGGAAAGATCGACCTCGGCGTTGGCGTCTATCGCGATGAAACCGGCCGAACGCCGGTCATGAAAGCTGTCAAGGCAGCCGAACATCATCTCTGGGAAACGCAGCAATCCAAATCCTATATCGGTCCGGAAGGCGATCCTGTTTTCCTTAGAGCATTAGCGTCCGAAGTCTTCGGCGAGCGCCGTGGTGGCAAGCCGGTCGCGGGAATTCAGACACCGGGCGGCACCGGCGCTCTGCGCCTGGCTGCGGAACTGCTTGCTCTCGACAAGCGACGGAAAATCTGGATCGGCACGCCCACTTGGGTCAATCACCAGGCAATCTTTGCCAGCGTCGGCCTTGAGATCGCAACCTATCGCTTCTTCGACATTGAAAAGCAGGCCGTCCTCGTTGACGAGATGCTGGCAACCCTGCGGAACGCTGCTCCCGGCGATGCCGTGCTGCTGCAAACGAGCTGCCATAATCCGACAGGCGCCGCGTTATCGCGGCAAAACTGGCGAGATATTGCCGACATCATCGCTGCCAATGGATTGATCCCGCTCTTCGACAATGCCTATCAAGGTCTTGGACGTGGACGCGTTGAAGATGCGGCCGGCATGATTGATGTCATCGAAACAGTCGCTGAGGCCATGGTTGCCGTCTCCTGCTCCAAATCCTTCTCGCTCTATAGGGAGCGCACCGGCGCGGCCTATCTCTTCGGGGATCGGCAGGCATCCTTGAGCAAAGCTATAGGCAATCTCGCAAGCTATGCCCGCACGAGCTATTCCATGCCGCCCGCGCACGGAGCAGCCATCGTCGCCGCAACCCTTGAGGACCCTTCACTGCACCGGACCTGGGTCGATGAACTCAGCGAAATGCGCACGCGCATCGTCGAGATCCGCCAGGCTGCTGCCGAGGCTTTTGGCCAATTCCGCGCGGAGCTCACCAATATCGGTTCGCAGGAAGGCATGTTCTCCCTGCTGCCGATCTGTCCGGAAAATGTTCGGCAGCTTCGCTCCGAGCATGGCATCTACATGCCGGATTCCGGTCGGATCAACGTGGCTGGGATGCGGGTCAGGGATATTGCATCCGTAGCGGAGCGCATCGGTCCCTATCTGACTTGAAGGCTGCGACAACGAGCAGTCGCCATGGGCTTTGACGGACAGCAGGAGGCCGACCTGCATGCTGGCCTCGCAAGAAGCAAGCCGCTCCATAATGCGGTTCAAGACACTATTACTGCACCAGCACGGGCTGCGTACATCTCGCGTCAGTGACGCTTACATCAGCCTGGCCGATACCGATGCCGAGGAGACCGAGCGTGCCGTATAGAACCTGATCAAGCGGCGCGGTCACGACCGACAGCGTGTCAGCAATGGCCGAGAGCACGTCCTTCGGCGTTCCGAGCGTCAGGAAGAGCAATTGGATGGTGATGGTGGCGTTTTTCAGGAGCGAGGAGACCGTGGATGTCAGGACGCTGTTGGTAGAAACCGTCTTGATCGTGCTGGCCGAAATCTCCGGAGGCTGAAAGGTCAGTCGCGTCGGGCTCATGTTGGCGATATCGACCTGCGCGCTCGCGATCACTTTCAGAAGAAGGGAATCGATGATCGCAGCCGGCGTGACCCGCGGTTCGGAGCCGAAATTTACGAAGGCAGATGTGTTAACGTCGCCCAGATCCACCTCGGCAACACCGGGTACGGCATCTATTCCGACGACGGCATTTGGCATGGAACCGCCGACACAGGTGATCGAAGCAAGCTTGGCTTCAGCAGGAGCAAGCTCGATATAAAGGGGAACCCTGAGCTTCAGCCCGGCGATCACCGAAAGGCCGGTGACGGCGACTTCAAGCGCCGCACGGACCTGCGGCGTTCGAACGATCGTGCCCGGTGCACCCACGGCCAGAGCTGGCGTCTGCTGGGACATTTCGCCGATCGCTAGTGTCAATTTTGCCGTGGCGACTCCGGGCAATGCCGCTCCGAGATCAAGCGCAATCTGCCTTTGCTGGTTGGCCGCCATTGCCGTGGTGGAAATGAGATCCAGCACGTTGATATTGGCAGTCATATTGGGGGATGTGCCAACAATATTGCGCCCCAGCGGACCGAGATTAACGATATCCTGCAGCTTTACGGTCAATTTCGTGGTACCGAGCGTTTTGCCCAGATTGTTGATGAGGGTGACGACTCCGGCCGAAAGATTCGTCGATTTGCCGAGAGCGCCGAGAATCTTGTCATATGTGACGTCGGTTGCCAGAAGCTCGTTATAGCTTACGCCAGTAAGCTTGAGATCCGTTGCCAACAGATTGAGAAAGCTCAATAGATTGACATTCGCACTGATGAGCGACTGATAGTCGACGACCTTCAGGGAGATCTGGGTTCCAAGCAAGGTGCCAAGCAACTGGTTGAGAATACCGCCATTGAGGCTCGCAAGCCGCGATCCCACCGAAAAGGCGGCCAGACGCTCGCTGGACGCGGTGCCCGTCGCGCTCAAGGTCGGCGGTGTAGCAAAGGCGGAAGCGAAAGGCATCACCGCCTTCTGAGTCAGTGTCACCTTTACGGAATCATATGGCGCGGCTCCCGTCGACGAGAAGCGGTTTGCCAGCGGGACCGATGTGTCCGCCGTATAGGTGCCGAGCACGAAATTGGCCACGGTCTCATATTGGCCGGAGTTGGCCATGGCCGCACTGACCAGCCCGTTGCTCGTCATATAGTTGCTGCCAGAGGCGACGGCCGCCGTGGTGCCGTTGCTTTGCAGATTGTTCAAAAGTGCAGTTTGCGCATTTGTAATATTGGAAGCAGCCGATATCGCGCCAATGTCGCTCAACTGCTGCAGGCGTCGCTGCTGCAGCGTCATCATGCCATAGTCGACGCCGAGACCAAGGCAATAAAGGATCAAAGGCGAGACGAGCGCGGTCGTGATCGCGACGTTTCCTCGCTTGTCTTTAAGCGACGCGAACCGGCCGAGAAGCTGTTTCATTACAGACCTCCCAGGCGAATCGTCGAATAGCGGCGGATGGTGGGATCCGGCATTGCGAAGGTATAGAGGTTCCAGATCGGAAGATCCGACGCGTCATAGCTGGCGCTGACCGTAAACTGGTTGGCATTGGTCGGATCTGTGGCGACGGTCACCGTCAACTTGGTCTTGTCGATGAAAGCATCGTTGATGGTCGAGTTGGTGACGAAGCTCTGAACCAGCTGGCTTCGCTCGTTTGCCGATAGCCCGGCGATTGCCGTGCGGGCGGCGTCGGCGGTCAATTGCTGCAGCGAATGAGCGGCAGTGAGATAGATGGCAAAGGCAATCAGCGTCAGAAGCAGAAGGAAAAAAAGCGGTGCGATGAGTGCGAATTCGACCGCTGCGGCTCCCTCTTTCTCCCCGTTGAAATGAGAAACACGATACATGGTCCTGTCTCCTTTGATGACCATCGTCTTGCGATGACGGTCGAGGAGAGCTTAGGCTTCGGACGTTAATTTTATATTTCTAAATAAGATATCTTCTAATATTATTACATCTTAAAGGATATTGAATATTCGACCTAATTACCGTGCATGGCAAATGTTCGCGACGACAAACGTCAAGTATTGCCCGTCCGCCAAATCGAATTTCCACGGCGCCCCACGATGGGGGTGAAGCGCAATGCTCCCTTCCCAACGTTGCTTCTTGCCCGCACCGCACGTTCGACGGCGCCGGCCTCTTCGATGCCCGGATCAACAGCAGACATCTACTTTTTCTTCGGCACCAGGTCCCAGCCGCCCTGGATGTTTCTCACGAAACGGCAGTTTCCCTTGTAATAAGTGACGGCGCCCGTCCGATCCACCTTGATGGAGGTCGGCGGCGATTGTGCCCCCGCCTTCAGCCGCTCGACCATATCGAGCGCCTCCTGCCTCTTTCCCGCGCGGATCAGTGCCATCAGCTTTGACTCGTGTTTCATCCTCTGTACTCCCATTGGTGGAGGTCTAAGGGCGGGCGGAATTTGCGATTGGTCAGTCCTATTTGCATATTGATCACCCCATTCGGCGTTGCATAAGCAGCGAACGCAGTGCCACAGCCACCACGCAAACGCTGGAAACAAGAAAGATTGCGCCCGACATCGCATAGATCGTCGGAGAAGCGCCGGAATTCATCTTGCCGAAGAGCACGACCGGCAACGTGTTCTGACGGCCGGCCAGATAGAACGCGCGCGTGAACTCGTTGAGCGACAGCAGGAACGAAAAGATGAAGGCACTGACGAGGCCGGGCCGGATCAACGGCAGAATAATATCCCAGAATTGCCGGAAGCGACCGGCGCCGAGATCATCAGCCGCCATCAAATAGGACCTCCTGACCGCGGCAAAGCTCGTCAGGATGACGATGAAGGCGAAAGGCATCGCCCATAGCAGATGGCCGGCAATGACAGTCAAAGCCGATGCCTTCACGCCGGCGCGGCTGATCACGGTCGAAAGCGCCAGCCCCTGGATGACGCCTGGGACGAACATCGGCAGCAGCACAGTCAAAAACCACAGGCTGCGCCCGCGATGAAGCTCACGATGCGCCAGCACCGCGCCGAGCGACAGCAGCGTCGCAATGACGGCCGTCGCAAGCGCGATAACGATCGACTGGCCGAGCGCGGCGACGAGCGCGCTTTCCGAGCCGAGTGCGAGGTACCATTTCAGGGTGATGTCGGAGAAATGCGGCAGTCCCGGCTGCAGCGCCGGGTTGAACGAGACACCGAGCAGGTAAAGCGGCGGCGCATAGATCACGATGAGACCGAAGATGGTCAGCGTCCAGATGACAATGCGCGGGGCCATTCCTTCCCTGACGATCATTGGCCACGCTCCTCGAATAGCGAGGAGAGGCCGAACAGGGCATCCCCGATCAGCACCAGTCCAAAGACGATGACGAGCATCAGCGTCGAAATCGCAAAGGCGAGCGGAAAATTGGCGACGCGCATGACGTCGTTGATCATCACCGAGACGATCGATGCACCGGCACCGCCGAGCATCTGCACCTCCGTCGAGGAGCCGGCAACCATGACGAAGACGAAGAGGAAGCCGGCGAAGACGCCGGAATAGGTCAGCGGCAGCAGCACGGTGCGGACCATCGTCCAGAACCCGGCACCGAGATCGCGCGATGCCGCCAGCGCGATCGGATCGACACGGCGCATCGAGAGCAGGATGGGGAAGGTTGCGAACGGCAGGTAGGAGGCGACCAGTCCGACGATGACCGCGAAATCGCTGAACAGCAGCCAGTCGATCGGCGCATCGGTAATGCCGGCCTGCTGTAGAAGCGTGTTTATAACCCCTGTGCGGCCGAGCAGCAGCCGCCAGGAGAAGGAGCGAATGAGATAGGACGTGAAAAACGGGATCGTAAGCAAGGCCGCAAGTACGACAGACAGGGTGCGACCAGCCAGGAAATACATCGCATAGGCGGTGGGATAGGCTATGACGAGGCAGATAGCTGACGTCAGCAACGCCTTGCCAAGGGTGGACAGGAACACGCTCCAGCGCCCGGCTTCCAGAATGGCGCCATAGGCGGCCAGACTGAATTCCGGCTTAATCCAATAGGTGGCGGAATCCCAGGCGCAGAAGCTCCACACGATGACGAGAATGAGCGGCGCAAGGCCGAGCACGAGGATCGCCGCAAGCGGAGCAGCCAGCAACAGAACTGGTGTCTTCATCATCTAACCCTCCTTCTCTCGTCGTTGATCCAATCGGCTTGGGGGCCGGCCTGTCCTTCGACAGATGCGCCAGCCCCTGTCCATCTTGTTAACTCAGGCGTTGCGCAGCTTCTGCCACCACTCTTCGTAAAGTTGGAAATTGTCCGGCCGGCAATTCTGCCAGTAGACCTTTCCGGAGAACTTAGCCTTCACATGGTCGGCAAGCTTGGAGACGTCATCGGCCTTGTATTCATCCGGATGGGCCTTGGCGTAGGCGAGGTTGTTGTCGGTCGGCACGAGGTAGCCACGCGCCTTCCCGAGTTCGCAGCCATAGAGACCGGCAAGCAAGCCATCGACAAACTTGTGGGCAACGTCGGCCTTGCCGCGTTCCGTGGCACCCTTGAGCAGCACCGTATTGTTGCCCCAGCCTTCATAGCCTTCGACGGGAGCTGCATACTCCACCTGAAGTCCGCGCTTACGGCCTTCATAGACGATCGGCTCCCAGCCGGTCATGGCGTCGACTTCCTCGTTCGCCACCAGTTGCACGCCCTGTTCCCAGCCGTTCCAGAAGGTACGGAACTGGCCATCCTTCTTGTGCTTGATCAGGAACTCCATGACGAGGCCAAGCTCGGATTCCGTCAGGTTGCCCGGCTCCTTGATCGGCTTGTTTTCGGCTTCCTTGAGGTAGATGGCCGTAAAGATGGCGCTGTTGATCCAGGCATCTTCCATCGCGACCCGGCCCTTGAGCTTCGGATCGAAAATGACGCCGTAGCTATCGACCTTGCCGAGCTTGTCGGGGCGATAGATGATGGAGTCGGCATTGACGACCGTGGGAATGCCGTACTGTTTGCCCTCATAGGTCAGGGTCGGAATATCCTTGGCCCATTGCCAGATGCCCGCGAAATTCGGGATCTTGGAGACGTCCCAAGGGGTAATCAGGCCCTGCTTGGCAAGTTCCCGTTCGGCCCCACCCTGAAAGCCGCCGACATCAAAGAGATCGTTGGCATTGCCGGCGGCAAGACGTGCAACCACCGGACCGACATCATTGCCATTGTCGGTAAACTCAGGCGAAACGCCGCTCTGCCGGGTAAATTCCTGCCACTTGTCGCCAATATCGAGCGTGGCGGTAGCCCAGAATGCTACCGTTGCATCATCGGCCATGGCCTGCGTGGCAGCCAATCCACCAAAGGATAGCGCAGCCGCGCCTGCACCCATTAGTTTGAGCATGTCACGGCGCTGCATGTTGCTCCTCAAGGCGGAGGAGGCGAAATCATTGCTTTTATTCATCGTGTCATTCCCTTCCCTCATTTTTTGCTTAGTTCAGCTATTCGGGTTCTACTCATCGCCTTCAGCCAAGGCCGTTCTTCCGGAATGATCGATCAGGAGCGCAGCACCCGGCTTCAAACAAACGCGCACGCTTTCCCCCGGCGAGGGTGGAATCGCGTCCGCGCTGGTCGTTAACAGCACACGCTGGCCGTCGGCGAAAGCGAGCGTAACGTCATGGCTGAGTCCGCGATAGATGCTTTCGACAACCTTAAGTTCAATTATTTCGGCCACGTCCTCGCCAGCTGTGATAAGTTCAACCCGGTCCGGGCGGATTGCGACGAGCGCGTCGGCTGGGGGCACCGCTCCAGAGAAGCTGGCACTGATGTGCTGTCCGGCAATCGTAACGAGAGCCGTGCTGCCTGAAATCGAGATGCTTTCGGGCTTGAGGAGCGTATCGATGCCGACGAAACGGGCAACGAAGGCATTTGCCGGCGCCTCGAAGAAGCGCGACGGCACGTCGGTCTGCTCGATCCGCCCCTTGTGCATGACGGCCATCCGATCCGAAAGGCTGAGCGCCTCGTCCTGATTGTGGGTGACCAGGATGAAGGTCGCACCGGTACGCTTGTGAAGCCGTCCGAACTCGTCGCGCATTTGCTGGCGCAGCCGTTCGTCCAGCCCGGTCAGAGGTTCGTCAAGCAGCAAGATACCCGGTTCCATGACGAGAGCGCGCGCCAGCGCCACGCGCTGGCGCTGGCCACCTGAGAGAAGATTGACGTCGCGATCTGCAAAACCCGAAAGTTCGATCAGGTCCAACGCGCCATCGACCTTCGTTTTCAAGGCAGCACCGGACAACCCGCGCAACTTTAGGCCGTAGCCGACGTTCTGAGCGACATTCATATGCGGGAAGAGCCCGAGCGACTGGAAAACGGTATTGACCGGCCGGCGATTGGCAGGAACATCAGCCATGTCCTTTCCGTCGAAAAGCACACGTCCCGATGTCGGCCTGTCGAAGCCGCCGATCAGCTTCAGCAAAGAGCTTTTGCCGCAACCGGACGAGCCGAGCAATGTAAAGAACTCCCCGGCTCTGATGTCGAGCGTCACGTCGTCGACGGCACGCGTCGGCCCGTAATTTCTGACGATATGGTCGAGACCGATCGCTATCGCCATACTAGATGCTTCCCCCGTCGCGTTCGCGGATGAGCAGCAAGCCCTCCTCGCTCACTTCCAGTTCCTGCCCGGCCACCACCAGCGACGTAGCGGTCGCTTCCTCGATGATGAGTGGGCCGGCAACTCTCTCGGAAGACGGCAGTCGTGCGCGCTCGTAGACGGGGCAGGACACCCAACCGGTCGTGCCGCCGAAATAGACTTCGCGGTGCCCCTTGAAGGCTGCATCCAGCGATCGGCCGACACGATCGAGTTTCGGGATGGCGATGACCGGGCCGTGGAGCACCGCTTCGAGATGGATCATCGTGATCTCGACCGGCGAACCGGGCAGACAGAAGGTGTATGCACGCTCATGCGCGGCATGAAAGCGTTCCGCAAAGCTTTCGGCATCATCCTCCATTTCGAAGAGAGCGAAGACGCCGTGCTCCTGCCCGCGATAACGGGCTTCGACGCGGCAGACATACCGTACCTCCGCCGCATCACCTTTGGAGAAATATTTGACCGCCTCACGCTTCAATTCGTCGAACCGGCGCTTGAGATTGCTGACGGCTTCCGGACCAAGGGGAGCGAACCACGTGCTGCGGAAATCGGCGCGCGGTTCGGCCGCCAGCATTCCCCAGGCCGAAAAGATGCCGGGATGCGGCGGCACGACAGTCATCTTCACGCCAAGATCGCGCCCGAGACGCGCAGCAAGCGCAGGTCCCGCGCCCCCGGAAATGACGAAAGCGGCATCGCGCGGATCATGCCCACGCTGGACCGTCACCAGCTTCAGCGCATTGATCATCGACGCATGCGCGATTTCGACGATTGCGAGCGCCGCATCCTCGACCGATAACCCCATCGGCTTGGCAACCGTCGCAATCGCGGCCGCAGCCTTGGACTTGTCGAGCTGCATCTGGCCGCCGGCGAAGCTTGCCGGATCGAAAATACCGAGCGTCAGCAAGGCATCGGAAAGCGTAGGTTTCTCGCCGCCCCGGCCATAGCAGGCCGGCCCCGGTGTCGATCCAGCACTTTGCGGGCCGACACAGAGCGCGCCACGCTCGTCGATGCGGGCGATGGAGCCGCCGCCGGCGCCGATTTCGACGATATCGACCACCGGCACCTGAACCGGATAACCGGGCGCGATACGGGTATGTTCGAGCTTGTATTCGCTATCGAGCGTCGGGCGGCTGTCATGGATCAGCGAGCATTTTGCCGTCGTGCCACCGACATCGAGCGACAGGACTTCGGATTCGCCAAGCACCGTGCCGATGCGCGCAGCACCCGCCACACCGCCGGCCGGGCCGGATTCCACCAGCGTCAGCGGGCTCATCTGCGCCTGATCGAAGGTGGAGATGCCGCCGTTCGACTGCATGGCATAGTAGGGGCAGGTGAGATCGCGCTCAGTCAACGCGCTTTCGAGCCGCGCAAAATAGCGCTTGATGATCGGCTGCACATAGGCGTTAAGCACGGCCGTATTGGAACGCTCATATTCCCGCCATTGGCGGGAAACCTCGTGGCTAGCGCAAACCGTGACATCCGGCAGCGCTTCAGCGATCGCCTTGGCGCAGGCGATCTCATGTTCGGGATTGGCATAGCTATGGAGGAAAACGACGGCAACTGCCTCGACATTGCGAGCGCGGCATTCGCGAACGATCGGCTCGATATCCCCAAGCTCCATGGGCGTCAGCACCCGCCCCTTGGCATCCAGGCGTTCGCGCACCTCGAAGCGCAGACTGCGCGGTACGAAGGCTTCCGGGCTCTTGAACTGCAGATTGTAGAGATCGGGACGATTGCCGCGGCCGATTTCCAGCACGTCACGAAATCCCGCAGTCGTCACCAGCGCCGTCTTGACGCCCTTGCGTTCCGTGATCGCATTGATGACGGTCGTTCCGCCATGGGCGAAAAAGATCACATCGCGCGCCGAAAGCCCGTCCTTCTTCTCGGCGAGTGCAATCGCCTCAAGGACGCCTTCGGACTGATCGTGAACGGTCGTCAGGCTCTTGGCGGTGAAGATTTCGCCCGTGCGTTCATCATAACCGACGAGGTCGGTAAAGGTACCGCCTACATCCGTCGCCAGTCTGATCATGACGCCATGCCCTCTTCATATCCATACAGGCTGCGCGCCATCTCGCTGGTGATATAGCCGTCCTCGACATCGCGGCGGACCTGCTCCGGCTCACGAGCGTGCGGATCGCCCCAACCACCACCGCCGCCGGTGATGATCCGCACGAGATCGCCGCGCTTCAGCTCGATATGTGGCTCGCGGCCGAAATTGCGGACTTTCCCGCCGTTCTCCTCCACCTGCAGAAGATTGATGCTGCCGGACTTGCCGCCTTCTATTCCCCAGGGAGGCGTTTCGGTTCGCCCAAAGCTGCAATAGGCGGAAGCGCCGTCTCCGAGGATTTCATAATCGCGAATGACGCCGAAACCGCCGCGACGGCGCCCGGCCCCTGATCCACCTTCGACGTTGAGCCCATAGCGACGCACCAGCAAGGGAAAGCGCGCTTCGATGACCTCGACGGAGTAATTGTAGGTATCGCCGTCGGTGAGCGCGATCAGCGCATTAGCGCCGTCGCCGTCCCTGCTGGCTCCCCAACCGCCATGCTGCGGCTCGATATGGATGAATGGCTGCCCCGCCTCGTCCTTGCCGGAGACATAGACGACACAGAGGCTCGTATAGGAACCGGCGGAGAACCGCTCTGGCATCAGCTTGGCAAGAGCCTTCCAGACGAGTTCTGAAGCATGCACCGAGCCCTCGTAATACCAGCCCGTCGGAGAAGGCTTCTCGGCGGTGAAAACCGAACCTGTCGGCGCGATAACGGAGAGCGGCCGGAACCAGCCCTCATTGGACGGCGCCTGCGGCGCGACCAGCGCCTTGAAAATGGTACGCACCGCCGATTGCAGCGCACCGGCCGCGCAATTGATCGGGCCTGCGACCGCGGGCGGGCAACCGGTGAAATCCGCCGTCAAGCGATCGCCGGAAATCGTGACGGCAACCTTGACCGAAATAGGATCGGTGGTGACGCCGTCGCCGTCGATGATATCCTCCGCCTCATAGGTTCCGTCCGGCAATGCCGCAATGGCGGCGCGCGCCTGCTTCTCGCTCACCGACAGAAGGTGATCGAACGCGGCTTCGACGACATCGGTGCCATATTTGCGCGCCAGCTCCGCCATCCGCCTAGCAGCAACGCGGACGGTCGCGACCTGCGCCGTGAGATCGCCGATCGCGACCTCGGGCAGACGGACATTCTCGCGGATGATGCGCAGGACCTCGCCCGAAAAGCGATCGCTACGCATGACTTTCACGCCCGGCAGCCTCAACCCCTCTTGGAAGACGGAGGTCGCATTGGGCGCCAGCGAGCCCGGAACCGAGCCACCGACATCGAGATAGTGCGCAACATTGATGGCATAGGCCAGAATCCGGCCATCGAAGAAGATCGGCTTGACGATGGCAAAATCGCAGGCATGCGTGCCGCCGGAATAGGGATCGTTGGTGAGCAGGATGTCGCCGTCTTCCAAATCGTCGCCGTAAAGTGCGATCAGCGATTTGACCTGCGTGCCGAACGTGCCGGTAAAGAGGGTGATGCCGTTCATCTGCGCCACCAGCTCACCGTCACGGGTGAGAAGACCACAGGCAAAATCAAGCACCTCGTAGATCACAGGGCTCATCGAGGTTCTGGCCATGACCACGCCCATCTCGTCGACGGTGGCTGCCAGCTTGCCTTCGATAATCTCCTGTGTCACCGGATCGACGACGATCACGAATCTACCTCTCATCACTATATTCGCACGAGTGCAGATTAGGTGTTTTTTCGTCTATCGATAGCCTCTCCGATGGGTGGGCGGAGATGCCAAAACCCACCCGAACGGGTAGGTTATCGATCAAGCACGCCTTTTTGACGTGCCGCCGTCACGGCCGCGGTCCGAGTCGAGACGTTGAGCTTCGCAAAGATATTGCGCAGGTGAAACTTGATCGTATTGTCGGACAAGGCGAGCATCCGGCCGATTTCCTTGTTGGAAAGCCCCGAGCTCAGTAATTCCAGCACCGTGCGCTCCCGGCCTGTGAAAACAGAACCATCTTCACTGCCGACGGCCGGCTCTTCCGATACGTCCGCATCCGTAAATAGCGATTGAAGGCGCTGGCGGGTAATCGCTGCGACAGTCGGATGTTTGACAAGCGCACGAAGCTCTGAAAGCGCTACCGGGTGGCCAAAACGAAGCAGGTTGCGATAATCGGCAAGCGGCGTCGTCAATACGAGATCGGATAGGCGGGCGGCGGCAGGTTCGCTTTGACCCTCCGCCAGAAGAATTTCGATTTCGATGATGGCAAGCTCGATTGCACGCGGAACATGCGGGCGCTGCGTCTGGCGCATCATGAATTGATCGAAGATCTCGCGCGCCTTGGCCTTGTCGCCAAGGGCCAGATGGGTGCGGGTCCAGAAGATAGCCGGCGTGGCTCCACGCAAATGAATGGCCAGCGCATTGGCGCGATCCGAAGCGACTGCCTGCATGCCAAAACCATTGGCCTCGGCATGGCGGATTGCATGATCGAGATCGCCGGAGGCCATGAGCAGCATGGCGCGCTCCCCATCGATCAGCCGCGTGAGCCGATCGAAACTACGGCGTCTCGCAGTGGCGCGGATGCGGTCCATGGCTGCATGCGCGGCGAGCAGATCCCCACGCATGCGCAAGACCCGCTGTTCGGCCATGAAGCCGGCAGCCAGAAGATCGAACCAGGTATCGTGAAGCTCGAGATGCGGCAGCGCCCATTCAAGCATTTCCGCCGCGGTTTCCCCCTCACCGCGCATCGACAGAACCTCGGCTTTCAATACTTGGCCGACAGCATCGAGATCGCTGCCTGGACCAATATTGGTCTGGGCTTCGCGGATCAGTTCCTCGTAGGCCGACAGAGCGCTCGCACAATCGCCGGATAGAAAGAAGGCCTGGCCGATATGGGTATAAAGATGCATGGCGCCGAAATCGGCGCCGCCGTCGCGAAAGGCGCGAATGGCCAGATGCCCGTAATGCAGAGCCCGGTCAAGCTCGCTGCGGATCAGAAAATTGTAGGAGAGCATGTTGAGCGCCAGCGCCCGATGAATGAGCTCCATTCCATCCGGCTGTCGCAGGTCGTCCTCAAGAGCGGAAAGGTCGGCCGCACTCGCCCAATGGTCGGTATAAAGCGCCAGGAGGATGCGCACCACGCGCACATCCTTTGCCAGGACCGGATCGCCGACGGCCGTCCGATCGGCGATGACGAGATAATGATTGGCCGCTCCAAGCTGCGCCGCCTTGGCGTTGAAGATCGAAAGGCCGAGGGTCGCAAGTGGAAAACGGGCCAGATCGATTTCCGAGGCATGTCCGCTCAGGGCCTGAAACAATGTTGCGCCGCCGCGGGTGGTGGCATAGACGCGCCGCCATCCGCCGGCGGTTTCGACAATGCGCGCCGCAAGATTGGCATCGCCTGCGGAAAGCGCATGATGAACCGCTCGGTCTATGTCGCCCCGGGCTTCGAACCAGTGTGCCGCACGATTAAGAGCGCGATTGGCATCGACACCTCTGCGACTGGCGGTTTTCTTGAGGAACTCGTTGAAGACGGGGTGAAACCGCATCCAGTTGCCGGGGCCGGCAAGCAAGGTCACCGGAAGCGCGTATTCGGCCAGGCTTTCGCAGAGGTCGGCACGCTCTCTGCTGTCCAGCACTGCTTCGAGCAGAGAATGATTGAAAGCAGGAAGGGCGGCCGTGTCGATGAGAAACTGGCGTATATCCTCGGGTAGATGCTCGAACACCTGCTCCGATAGATAAGAGCCCATATCCGTATCGCCGCCATCGAAAGAGGCAAGGATGCTGTCGCTTTCATCCGATTCCGATACGAGCAGGCTCACCATCTGCAGTGCGACCGCCCAGCCTTCGGTCCGGCGATTGAAAGAACCGATCTGCTCCTCCGTCAGATGAGTGCCCTTCCCGGCAAAAAGCTCTCCAGCTTCGGCATCGCTGAAGCCAAGCTCGGCAACGCCGAACTGCTTGAACTCACCACGCAGCCGCAAGGCCGAGAGCGGAAAGCGTGGTGGGCTGCGGCTGACCAGCACCAGCTTGACGTGTTCGAGCGAGAGGTCGGCGAGGATCTTCGCCATCAGCGCCTCGGTCGCATCCGTCTGAGCGAAATGGTAATCGTCGAGAAAGACGACGAGCGGTCCTTCGATCTTGCGCAGGCGGGTCGCCAGCACCGAAAGCAATGCTGCAGCCGGAAGGTTGCCGGCGTCGGCACCATCTTCATGAAGCAGCGTCTGCAAGGCATCGATCAATGCAAGCAGAAAGGCTTCCTGATTGGTGTGTTCGGCATCGAGCGACACCCAACAGAGCTTGACCCCATCCGCCTTCAGCAGCTCGTACCATTGGACGGCAAGCGAGGTCTTGCCGTAGCCGGCAGGTGCGACAATGGTCGTCAAACGGCGCAGCCCAGCGCGCCGGAGCTGCCGCAATAGGTCGCTACGTTTGATTGTTTGCTGCCCGCTCGACGGGGGAGCAAATCGATTCTGTCCACTCATGGGGCGGGATGATGATGTCTTGGCAGACAGTTTGCAACCCACGCGAAAACGTTTGCAAAGCCGGTTTTACCTATCTTTTGGAAGAAACCGCCTTACAGGCAAGGGTTGACCGCTGACAAGATTGCAACGGCAAAGCTGAAGCTTTCAGAAATAAGGCATGCCAAGGGAGAAAGCGACCTCAACCGCTCACGAATATGCTCGGACCAACGAAATTTTTCCGTTTCCGCCTTTAAACGGTCCGTTAGGGATTTGTTGACCATAATTGGAGGGTATAGCGATGCCGCAGGCGCGGCGCCTCTGATTTCTGTTTCTCTTAGCAAGGGCGAAAGTCGTATCCGTGCATCACGTGATCTTTTCCATTCCGGCGGCATTTTTCGCCACGACTTTCTCGTTCATCGCTTTCCGGGTGGCGCTGATCGCGATGCTGATGCTCGGCGCCTTTGCCGGTTCGGCGGCGGCCGAGGACAGGGCACTCAAGCTCTTCTTCACGCATACGGGGGAAAGGTCGACTATCGTCTTCAAGCGTAACGGCAAATATGACCCGCGCGGCCTTGCTCAAATCAACCGCTTCTTGCGCGACTGGCGAAAGAACGAGCCGACCAGGATTGATCCGGAATTGCTCGATCTCGTCTGGGAGGTTTACCGCCGCAGTGGCGCCAAGGAGGCCATTCACGTGGTTTCGGCCTACCGCTCTCCGTCGACCAACAGCATGCTGCGCAACCGCTCGCGCAGCTCCGGCGTTGCCAAGCACAGCCAGCACACGCTCGGCAAGGCAATGGATTTTTACATTCCCGGCGTAAAGCTCGCGAGCTTGCGCGCAATCGCCATGCAGATGCAGATCGGCGGCGTGGGCTTCTATCCCAATTCCGGCTCGCCCTTCGTGCATCTGGATGTTGGCGGAGTGCGCGCATGGCCGAGAATGTCGCGCCAGGAGCTTGCGCGGCTTTTCCCCAATGGACAGACGCTTCACGTGCCGGCAGATGGCAGGCCACTGCCCGGTTACGACGTAGCGGTCGCACAATCCAAAAAGCGCCCTTCCCAGATGGCGAGCAAAATCACGGCCGTTGATGACGATAGCGACGATGCCGGATCATTCACAGCGTCTCGCAACGTCGAACCCGACCGCAGCCTTTTGACCAGCATGCTGCCAACCCCCCGAAGCCGGGCCGTGGATGGGCTGGAAGCTCAGCTTGGCAAGCGGGTGGCTGAGGAAAGCAAGACCCAACCCTTTGCCGACCTCGCGGCCTATGCCGTTCCGCTGCCGGCGTGGCGGCCGACCAGCAGCATTGTCGTCATCCCCACGACCGCGCCGGAAAGACCGGCCCCCACTGCCGTGCTCGCCAGCCTGGTCGTGGGACGCAGCAACGCTGGAAAGCTCGTCGTGTCTGACAATGTGGAGAATACGGCCGAGAGCGCCATGGCAAAGATGCAGCCGATCGCTGCCCTTCCCTCGGCGGCTGCGCAAGATGTCTCAGCCGGTGTAGGAGACATGTCGACGGGGGCGATCGTCGCCTGGGCTTTGCGTCCGCCAGGCATGGCCGTCGACATGACGCTACCAGGCCTCGTCAGCGCGCCCATTCCGATGCACGACGACATGGCGGAGGCCCAAGCCGGAGCCATCAGCTATGATGGCGACGATTTCGACGTCGAGCGGTTCGGCTTCGAAGGCTGAGGCGAACTCGCACCATCTAGTAATACGATGCGCCCCGGTCGGAATTGCTCAGACCGGGGCGATCCATTTTATTTCGCGATCGCGACAGATGCCACTCAACCCGCCATGTATTGAATGTTGCAGCGGCCGTGCACTGAAGATTTCTGCACATGCGCGCGTACGCCGAAAACGCGCTCGATTAATTCCTGCGTCAGCACCTCTTCAGGCGGGCCTGCCGCAACGACCTCGCCATTTTGCAAAACAGCAAGGCTGTCGCAAAACATGGCCGCCAGATTGAGATCGTGCAGCGCCACGATGGAGGTGACATCGAGCTTGGAGACCAGGCCGAGAATATCGAGCTGATGTTGGATATCGAGATGGTTCGTCGGCTCGTCAAGCAGAAGTTCGCTTGGAGTCTGGGCAAGCGCCCTCGCAATATGGACGCGCTGTCGTTCACCGCCCGATAAAGTTTGCCACGGCTGACCCGCGCGGCCTTGCATACCGACACGGGCAAGCGCATCGGAAACCGCCGCATCGTCGTGAGCGCTCCAGGCCGATAGGGGACCGCGATGCGGTGTACGGCCGAGACGGACGACGTCCATCACTGTCACCTGCGTATCGGTCGTCGCCTGCTGCTCGACCAGCGCAATGCGGCGGGCAATATCGCTCCGCGAGATCGAGGCAATATCGCTACCGCCGAGCCGGATGACCCCGCTTTTGACCTTCCGCAACCGGCAGATCAGCCTGAGCAGGCTGGATTTTCCCGAGCCGTTCGGCCCAAGGAGCCCGAGCACCTTGCCTTTTTCCACCGTCAGGCTGACGCCGTTGACGATGAGGCTATTGCCGGCTGCAAAGGTTACCATGTCCACAGCAATGCTCATGCCGTCCTCCGGGTGCGATAGAGAATGAGGGCGAAGGCCGGAGCCCCGAACAAGGCCGTGACGACGCCGATCGGCAGAATCTGCTGGGGAATGATGACCCGCGAGATGATATCGGCGGCGACCATGAAGATGGCGCCGGCCAGAGCCGCTGCCGGCAAAAGCCGGTCATGGCTCGGCCCGACAACGAAGCGGGCCGCATGCGGAATGACGAGCCCGACGAAGCCGATGGAGCCGACGATGCTGACGACCGCTGCCGTCATGAAAGCCGTCACGCCGAGCAGAACGACTTGGGCGCGCTTGACCGCAATGCCAAGCGATGCGGCAGCATCCGTGCCGAAGATGAAGGCATCGAGCACGCGGACATGCGCCATGCAGACGGCGAAGCCGATGATGGCGACCGGCCCGGAAAGATAAACGTCCGGCCAGCGCACGCCGCTCATGGAGCCGAGAAGCCAGAACATGACGCCCCTCGCCTGCTCCGCATTGGCCGAGGTGGTGACGATATAGGAGGTGAGCGCGTTGAAAAGCTGCGAACCGGCGACGCCGCATAGAATGATGCGCTCGCTCGTGCCACCGACCCCGGCGGCAAGCAGGCCGACGAAAAGAAAGGCTGCAACTGCGCCGAGGAAGGCGCCGCCGGAAAGGCCGAGAATGCCGTAGCCAAGACCGAGGATCATGATGCAGACCGCTCCGGTGGAGGCGCCGGCGGAAATGCCCAGCACAAAGGGTTCGGCGAGCGGATTGCGCAGCAACGCCTGCAAGACCACCCCGCTCAAGGCAAGCGACGCACCGGTGCTTGCAGCAACGAGCGCGCGGCTCAGGCGATAGTCCCAGACGATCCCCTGATGGATCCGGCTGAGTTCGAAGCTCGTTCCGAACAACCGGTTCGAGACGGCCTTTACTGTGGTCGACAGCGGGATCGAAATCTCGCCGATCGATACGGCGAGGCTGATCATGAATGCCAGAAGAATGACGGCAGCCATGGCGAGCGCCAAGAGCGCCCACCATGCCCTGCGTTTTGCGGCGAGACCCATATCTTACTGCGCCAGGCCGAAGGACTTGATGCCCTTGGCCAATACTTCAATGCCGTCGATGGTGCGGATGGTCGGGTTCATCGACTGCGCATCCATCATGACGAAACGCTTGTTCTTAACGGCGTCGAGCTGGCTGGTAACTGGATCTTTTTCGAGGAAATCGACTTTGACCTTCGGATCGTCGGCCGCATAGCGGCGGCGGTCCATGGTGGCTATGACGATCACGGCCGGGTTGGCCTGCGAAATGGTTTCCCACCCGACCATCGGCCATTCTTCTTCCGTCGTCACCACGTTTCTGGCGCCGAGCCTCTTCAGGATATAGGCCGGCGCGCTGTTCTTGCCGGCGATATAGGCATCGCCATTGACCTCCTTGCTGGAGAACCAGAACAATATCGGAAGATCCTTGGCCTTGGCAGCGGCAATCGAAGCGACTGCATCCGCCTCGCGCTTTTTCAGATCCGCGATCAGGGCATCGCCACGATCCCTAACGTCGAAGATCTGCGAGAGCTCGGCGATTTCCTGATAGACCAGATCCATCGTGAAAAGCTCCTTGCGCACACCATCGCCGCCATCGGTATTGACCTTGGCGACACAATCGGTCGGAGCAACATAGGTATTGATCCCGAGTTCCGAAAATTGCTGGCGCTTGCCGACGGAACCCTGCGCGCCGACATGCCATTCGAATTCGGCAGCGACGAGATCCGGAGCCTTGCCAACGACGGATTCGAAGCTCGGATCGTTATCGGCGAGCCGCGGGATCTTGCTGTTGACCTCGGCATATTGCGGCAGAACCGGGCCGACCCAGACCGCCGTTCCGGCAATCTTGTCGGCAAGGCCGAGCGAAAAGAGGATTTCAGTCATGCCCTGCCCGATCGAAACGATCTTGGCCGGAGCCTTTTCAAAAGTGACCTTCTGACCGCAATTATCGATGGTGAGAGGATATTGGGTGGCGGCAAAACCGGAGCCGGCAAAACCGGTCAGCCCAAGTGCAAATGCAATGGTCGTCAAAAAATGGCGCATGAAAGGTCTCGATAGGATTAAGGAAACGGGGCGGCGTCAGCGCGATCGCGCTGAGAAAGACGGCCGCCGGCTGCGGAGATCCCAATCAAGGCCGATAGGTGTCGGATAATGTCGAAGGCGCAGGTCAATCATTCTCTGTCCTTTCCGAGCATCCCCGCCCGGCTGATTGGATCGTGATCGACGGCAGGTCTCCTGGCTTGCGGATATCTGACGATCATCGGCCTTCCCGCAAGCATGCTTGCAGTGGCGTGGCTCAAAGCCTCAGGAAGGAATCAGCAGGCTGGTCATTCCCGGATGATCGGCAATCCGCTTACAGTTGCGGGGGCAGCCACGGTCTAGGTCCCGCTTGGGTCATCCTCACCGTGTTCCCTATTAATCCCCGCGGAGTCTTCCTTGGGGAACCGTCACGTCCAGTTATTCCGGACTGCCCCGTTCCGTCAAGGACGCTTGGATAGAAATGAGACAGAGCACGCCATGCCCATGAGAAGGAAAGGCGGCGAGCCTATACGGCCTCCGCCAGTTCCACGCGATTTCTCCCGCCCGCCTTCGCGCGATAAAGCGCCTTGTCGGCGGCCTCAAGCACATGTTTGAAATCCGTCGTCGGTTCGAGGGAGCAGGCGATGCCGATGCTGACCGTGACATGGACGGCCTCCTGCTCGAACATCAGGGTTGTGTCCTCGATGTCCTTGCGAATTTTCTCCGCGACGGCAGCCGCAGCCCGCGTATCGGTGTTGGGCAGCAGCACGACGATCTCCTCACCGCCATAACGGGCGGCAATGTCGGTCTTGCGCACGGTTTGCCTGATGACGTCGGCCAATCGCGCCAGAACGGTGTCACCGAAGGAATGGCCCCAGCTGTCGTTGATCTTCTTGAAGTGATCGATATCGAGCATGATGATCGAGAAGGGGATACGCCGCATACCCGCTTCCTTGCTGCATCGATCGCCTTCGCGCTGCAGCACCCGGCGGTTGGGAAGCCTTGTCAGCGGATCGAGGCTCGCTTCATTCTCCAGCGCGCGCTGGATGCCAATGCGATATTGCTCCCGCTGCAAGAGATCCGACAACAGCATGACACCGAGGATATTGACGATCGTTACCGGAAGTGTTGCCGAGATAAGAAGGGCGCGCGCAACCGCCCACGGAAAAAGGAAAACAACCACAATGGATGAACAGGTCGCCAGACCGAACAGAGCCGATCGCCGCCATCCCGTGCCGGTCCATTGCCGCGGCAGCAGAGTGAGTACATAGCCCGCGATTGCAACGATTACGATGCCGGCCACGCCGACCACCGCGCCCATGCCGCCCACCATGTACCGAAACAGCGCCATCATCGCCGCAGCGACAATGGTTCCCAAAAGGCCGCCATAGATTGGCGTAAGGACAAGGAGGATCGACCGGCCATCCTGGATCACACCTGGCATCCATTGGATGGGATCGCCCATGGACAGGATGCCGACCAGCCCGAACAACAGCCCGACGGCCACGGATTTCAAAGCGCCGCGCTCGACGATACGGATGACCCAGGAATAGGCATAGACAATAATCGCCACCTGGCCGAGGACACGTATTAGCGAGATCAGATGTGTTTCGACTTCCATGGCGATTCCCAGTCTTCGCAACGCGCCGCGATATATGAGCTGCGGCGGCATAGTCGAAGTCCTTACGAGATACTATGCGATCTCTAAAAATAGTTTATATGCTTCTCATCGATCGGCACTGCGGCGGCATCGCGGCACGAATTGACGCATTGCGCTTGTGATAGGCCTGCCCTATGACTGAAACCTTATCCGCGAATGCGGTGGTGGGGACAAGCATGCGGAAGACGATTTCGCGAACATTTCAGTGGAGCGCGCGCATTCTTTGCGCCGTTGCGCTGTTGCTCGTCGGCTTCGCCCATCAACCGATCGTCGCAACCGCGGACGAAATATCCCCGATCGAGCTTGCCCAGTACCGGCTTCCGGATGGCTCCCTGCCCGTCCTTTGCATCACCTACAAGGATGCCGACGGCAAGGTGCATGGGAAAGCCTACGCACCCGGATGCGAGGCATGCCGGATTGCGTCCGCCGCGATGCTGCCTGCGCCTCCTACCGACATTTGTGAGCGCCTTGCCTCCCCGCGTGGAGAGACGGTCGTCGCACGATCGGAGGCGTTCCACCGCCAGCTTTATCCGCCGAATACAGGCCCGAGAGCACCACCCCTCCCCGACATCATTGGCTGAACCGGCATTGCGGCTTTCGTCGCGATGCCCGCCGTCAACGCTGCCGCTTGCGCGACCATCACGTCGCGACATCTGAGGATTGGTGTTCACAGCTGCATCTTGCCGAACGAAGCAGGCCGATTGGTCGGCTGCTCAGGGAAAGCAGGCTCACGCCAAACGGCGAACCATCTCGCCGCCCCCTCCTCAGATCGCCCCTTGCGGCAGCCCGCCGATCTTCGGAGGATTTCATGTCTACCTTTACCGCTGCAGAGCCTGCGGCCGCAGCAATCCACAATATCTCGCTCTATCGCGCGATCTGGCGCTGGCATTTTTTCGCCGGCCTGCTCGTCATCCCTTTCATGCTCAATCTGGCGATCACCGGTTCGTTGTATCTATTCAAGGACCAGATTGCCGATACCTTCTACTCGCATCGCTATCTCGTCACCGAGGCCGGCACCATGCTGCGGCCGCAGCAGATCGCCGACGCGGCGCTTTCGGCCTTTCCGGGCGCGCGCGCAACCTCCTATCACGAAGCGTCGGCGCCGAACCGCTCGGCCTGGATAACGCTGTCCAAGGATGGCCAATCGACCATCGTCTACGTCAATCCTTACGATGGCAGCATTCTAGGATCAGTGGGGTCGAAACAGGAGTTCGGCTGGGTCGTCAAGCGCATCCATAGCCTAGAATATTTCGGCAAATGGACCAATCGCCTCATCGAGATCGTCGCGGGCTTTGCTCTCGTCCTCGTGGTGACGGGCATCTATCTGTGGTGGCCGCGCCAGCAGACGGGCGGCGTGCTCACCGTTCGCGGCACCCCATCACGCCGCGTCTTCTGGCGCGACCTACATGCCGTGACGGGAGCGCTTGCCGGCATCCTGATCTTCTTTCTCGCCTTCAGCGGCATGCCGTGGTCCGGCTACTGGGGTGCCAACGTCAATGCCTGGCTGACCGCTCACAATTTCGGAACACCGGCGGCAGTCTGGGACGACGTTCCGAAATCGACAAAGGTCACGCAGGATATCGTCAGCCGCGCCGGCTGGGTCGTCGAAAACGCGCCCGTTCCGCTCTCCGATATCGCGGCGCAATCGGCCAAGCCGATCGGTCTCGATAAGGCCGTCGACGTCATGCATGGGCTGGGCATGGTCGCCGGCTCGGATCTTGCGATCCCATCAGATGGGACCGGCGTCTATACGGCAAGCCATTATTTCGGCGACCTTGGCAAAGAACGCACCGTCCATATCGACCAATATTCCGGCAAGCCGCTCGTCGATATTTCCTACGATCAGTATCCGGCACTCGGCAAGGCGATCGAATGGGGCATCAATGTCCATCAGGGGCAGGAGTGGGGCCTTTTCAACCAGCTTCTGATGCTGGCCGCGTGTCTCGCCATCATCCTTTGCTGCGTGACGGCAGCGACCATGTGGTGGAAGCGCCGGCCATCGGGCCGTCTTGGCGTACCGCCAATGCCGCCGCAGAAGTCCGTCTATGTCGGCCTCTGGCTCATTGCCATCGTCTTCGGCATGGCTTTCCCGCTGACCAGCGCCGCCATCGTCGCGATGCTTCTCCTCGACCAGCTCCTGGTTCGCTTCGTGCCGCCTCTCCGGCGCTTCTTCTCCTGACGAAGTGAGGCGGAGCCAGAGGCTTCGCCCGCCTGCTCCTCTTCCGGATCAAGGATATCGATCATGCTGAAACACATCTTTGCCCTTGCTGCTTTCGGGCTGGCATTCCTGTCTTCCTCTCTCGCTTCCGCCGACGATGTCAAAATCGGCAACCTCACCATTTCCGCACCCTATGTTCGCGCCATGGTGTCGGGAGCTCCCGTCGGTGGCGGTTATATGACCATCACGAATACGGGAGGCACCGACGACCGGCTGGTGGCTGCGAGCTCACCGCGCGCCGTAACGGTCCAGATTCACGAGATGAAGATGGACAACGACGTGATGATCATGCGCGAGCTTGCCGGCGGCCTAGCAATACCGGCCGGCAAGACCATCGAGCTCAAACCCGGCGGCTACCACCTCATGTTCATGAAGGTCGCCGCGCCCTTCCTTCAGGGCCAGACGGTGAGGACATCGCTCAAATTCGAAAAAGCCGGTACGGCCGACGTCGATTTCCCCGTCGGATCGATCGCGGCAAACAAGGAGGCATCCCATGTCAAATAGACGACGCTTTGCGGCAACGGCCGTCGCCCTGACGCTTATCGTCGGCGCTGGTGCCATCGGCTACGCAACCTTCCTGATGGCACCCAAGGTCCGGGCCGCCGGCAACTTCGGTGCAGCCTTCACGCTGACGGACGATCGCGGTGAACCCATCACCGAAAAGGCCCTGTCGGGTCATCCCTCGCTTGTCTATTTCGGCTATACGCATTGCCCCGACGTCTGCCCGACAACGCTCTACGACATGGCGGGCTGGTTCAAGACGCTCGGACCTCAAGCCGACGGGTTGAAGGCCTATTTCTTCACCGTCGATCCGGAGCGCGATACGCCGGAGATCATGCATAGCTACACCGGCAATTTCACCGACCGGATTATCGGCATCACGGGCGATCCCGGTGAAATGCAGAAGGCGATCAAAGGCTGGCGCATCTATGCCAAAAAGGTGCCCAGCCCGGACGGCGGATACACCATGGACCACACGGCGTCCGTACTGCTCGTCGATGCCGACGGCAATCTCAGGGGTACGATCGCCTACCAGGAAAATATCGATGTCGCCCTGCAGAAGATCCGAAATCTGCTGCAGCAGGATTAATTCCGAGGTGCGTAATCGGCTCCGGGAATGGGAATTCCGTCGGCCCTTGCGGCAACGGATATCGGTGATCGACCGATCGCCATCACACGATCCGCGGGCTTTCCCCGGATCACCAACATGATAAGGAAATCAAATGCCCCCTATCAAGAAACTGCTTCTCGCTGCAACTGCAATCAGTATCGCCCTTGCCGGCCAGGCTATGGCCCATGCCCATCTGAAATCCGCCGTTCCAGCGGCCGACGGCTTGGTCAAGAGCGCCCCGTCGGAGCTCGACCTGACCTTCTCGGAAGGTCTCAATGTGAAATTCAGCGGCATTAAGATAACTGGACCTGACAAGGCTACCATCAAGACCGGTGAGGCCATGCTGATGAATAGCGGCACCACGCTCATGGTGCCGGTAGCCGACAAGCTTGCGCCCGGGAAGTACATGGTCGAATGGCATGTGCTCTCTACGGATGGCCACAAGACCAACGGGAGCTACAGTTTCACCATAGCGCCTTGAGCGGCCCGGAAACTGCCGGCAACCATCGGTGCGCAAGCTAACTTATTTGCGATAAGCGGACGGATTGATGCCGTGGCGCTGCAGGCGTGCATAGAGACTGCGGCGCGGCAGTCTGAGCGCCTGCGCGACTTCGGCAATATCCCCTTCGAAACGTTCCAGCGTGGCCCGGAGAATGTTTACCTCGAAATGATCCATCTGCTCGGAGAGGCCTAGCTCCAGCGCAGGCTGACTGCGAACGGAGGAGAGGCCTAGCGCCGCTTGGGTCGCATAGTTACGCAGCTCCCGGACATTGCCCGGCCAATCGTGCGTCAGAAACCGTGCCTCCATTGCAGCATCGATGGGCGGACGCGGCACGCCGTGCAGGCGGGCGGCCTCGTCGAGGAAGGCGCTGAACAACAGGCCGATATCGGCGCGGCGCTCCCGCAGCGGCGGAATGCGGATTCTCACGGTTTCTAGCCGATAGAGCAGATCGGCGCGAAAAAGGCCATCGGCGACTGCAGCATGCAGATCGCTTTTGGTGGCAGCGACAATGCGGAGATCGACAGGGGTCGGCTCGCCGCTTGCCGAAGGCAGCTCGCGTTCCTCGGCGACACGCAGAAGCCGTCCCTGCAGCATGGGCGACATGCTGTCGATCTCGTCGAGAAACAGCGTGCCGCGATCTGCCTCGGCAATGCGTCCGCGCCGAACGCGGTTTCCGAACAGAGCCTCGTCGGCGATCACGTCCGGCAAGGCGGCACAATCGACCGCGACAAAACTGCGGGCACGCCGCCTGCTCCAGCGGTGAATGAGCCGGGCCACGAGCTCCTTGCCGGTCCCGGTTTCGCCTTCGATCAGAACATCCACATCGGCGTTTGCGACCTGGCGGATCGTTTCGCGCAACCGTGCCATGACCGTCGTCTGGCCGAGAAGCGGCGATGCATCCTCCGCCTCGGCAGCCGCCTGCCGCAAACGCCGGTTTTCCAGCACCAGGCGGCGCGTTTCCAGCGCCCGGCGCACCGATGCGATCAGATGATCGGTAGCAAAGGGCTTGGCAATGAAATCATAGGCGCCCTGTTTCAGCGCCCCGACAGCCATGGCGATATCACCGTGGCCAGTCATCAGGATAACGGGCAAGTCCGGATCGCGCGCCAGCACGGCTTCCAGCAGATCGTGCCCATCGATGCGCGGCAGACGGATATCGCTGACGATCACGCCGGGCAATGCGGTTGCAAGACTTGTCAGCGCCGATTGCCCGTCACCATGCGTCTCAACGTCGAAGCCCGCTATAGCAAAGGAATCCGTAAGTGCGGCATTGAAGGGGCCGTCATCCTCGACCAGAAGAACTTTCTGCGACGCTTCTAGGGTCATGCTCGCCTCACCGTCATTACGAAAGCCGCGCCACCGAGCGGCGAAGGGCCGATGGTCAATGATCCGCCGAGATCATTCATAATATCCTGGGCAATCCCGAGCCCGAGACCAAGTCCATCGGGCTTGCCGGTAACGAACGGACGGAATATTTCCTTGGCCAGTGCCGGATCGATACCGGGACCATTATCTGCGACAGTCAGTTTCACCATATCCTTTCCGGCAGCGTCGACGAGCAGAACAACATGCGGATCCTCGATACCGGCAACCGCATCGATAGCGTTCTGCAGCAGATTGACGATGACTTGCTCCAGCCGCACCCGCTCGGCAAGCACATGGGGCTGGCCCTGCCCCGGCAGCTCCAGCCGCACGCCGGCTTTGCGAAACCGATTCCCCACCAGCAGCAAGGCGCCCGCGATGATGGCATCGAGCGGTTCCGCTCCGGCTGCGCGCCGCCCCCTGCGTGAAAAACGCCGCATCTCCTGCGTGATCGTGCCGATGCGCGCCGTCACTTCGACCGCGGCATCCAGATTGGCGCCGACGCGATCGAGGCGATTGGCCGCGAGATGGTGGCGCGCATTCTCGGCGAGAGTGCGGATGGTCGCGACAGGTTGGTTGATCTCATGCATCAACCCCGCCGTGATCGAACCGACGGAAGCAAGCCGGTTCGCCTGGGCAAGTTCCTCACGGGCATCGCGATATCGATCCTCGGCGCGCGCACGTTCAGCCATCTCGTCGTGCAGCTCGACCGTGCGTGCGGCGACGGCCTCCTCAAGTGCTCGCCGATCGTCCGCTGCCCTGGCCGCTCGAGTCATCCGCCACCAGATCGCGGCGACGATGACTGCCAAACCGACGATGACGGGCAAAGCCAGCAGCCAGGCCTGCGCCTGCGCCTCCTGTAGCGCCGCGCGGGTGTCGAGAAGATGCAGGAGACGCAGATGCGTCCCGGCCACCGGCTGCTCCGCAGCGATCATGATCCGGCCTCGCGGACCGTGTATGCGACCGGCATCCTCGACATAGTAATTCCCCTGCGCAAGGGCGGCGTCGCGATATTGGCCGCTTGCGGCGATGCTGGCCCGGACTTCAGGCGACAGAGGTGCAAGCGTCGTCAGCACCTGTGACGGGTCGGATGCGGCAAGGATGATCTGATGTTCGTCGACGACAAACGTTTTTCCGCGATCGTTCGCCCAGATCCGCGACACTGCGTCGAACTCGAATTTGACCACGACGACTCCCGCCGGAGCGGCGGCATCGCCGACCCTGCGGGCAAGAAACAAGCCCGGCCGGCCGCTGATGGCTCCAGCGCCGTAATATTCCGCCGTGCCGTCTTTCAGCGCCTCGGAAAAATAGGGACGGAAGCTGAAGTTCTTGCCGACAAAACTGTCTTCGGTCCCCGCATTCGACGCGGAAATGACAAGCCCCTTCTGATCGACGAGATAGATGATATAGGCGCCGGTTTCCCGCGCCAGAAAGCCAAGCTTGTCGTCAAGTCGGCGGGCGGCATCCGTTGTGGGGCTCGCGAGCGCCTCACCAAGATCGCGATATTCGCCGAGCACGATTGGAAGAAGCCGGAAGCGCGCCAGCTCACTGTCGAGCAAGCGGATATGCTGGACCGCAAGGCCGCTCGCCTCCGCATCCAGTCGCCTGAGTGCGTCCTGACGGGAAAGTGAAAGCGCCGCATACCAAATGCCCGCGGCAGCGGCTAAACCGGCCACCACCAGCAGCACAATTCGCTTCAGACCTGTTCCATTCATTTGTGCAGAATATTGCACAAATGACGAAATAGCCATGCAGAATCTTGCGCGAAGTTTTCCAAGAGCGACGATCTCATCCTGAGAAAAATGAAATATATCAATAGAATATCCTGAGTGGCCCTTAAATCTCGTGCGCCGCGCGTTCCTCGCATATCAATAGCGCCACTGGGAGAGTGGACCTTCAATACGCACAACAGTCGGCTGTTGGCCAGATAATGGCATTGCGGATACCGCCTTGATAGCGGCCGCCAGCAACCCGAATGCGCGAGGCCTTCCCTGGCGAACCCGTCGTTACGCAGCGCCATCGCTGCGTAACGACGATCCGAAGCAAGAACGGGAGGAGAGGAACAATGCTGAATACACTGGATCCCATCACGACGACGGCAGCGACGGAAGCAGCCGCACGGCGTCAACGTCTGAAATCGATCATCGGCGGTTCCACCGGCAATCTGGTCGAATGGTTCGACTGGTATGTCTATGCGGCCTTCGCGCTCTATTTCGCACCGCATTTCTTCCCCGCCGGCGACCAGACGGCGCAGCTGTTGAATTCGGCAGCGGTTTTTGCCGTGGGTTTCGTCATGCGGCCGATCGGCGCCTGGATCATGGGGCTCTATGCCGACCGCAAAGGCCGCAAAGCCGGCCTCGCCCTTTCGGTGACGCTGATGTGCGCGGGGTCGCTGATTATCGCGCTAACGCCGGGATATGAAACCATCGGCGTTGTGGCACCGGCACTTCTGGTCCTCGCTCGCCTGATGCAGGGCCTCTCCGTCGGTGGCGAGTACGGCGCCTCGGCAACCTATCTTTCTGAAATGGCCGGCCGCCAGTGCCGCGGCTTCTTCTCATCCTTTCAGTACGTGACGCTGATCTCGGGCCAACTTCTTGCCATCGCGCTCCTAATCCTGTTGCAGGCCGTGATGACGACGGAAGCGTTGAACGCCTGGGGATGGCGCATTCCCTTCTTCATGGGAGCAGCGCTTGCAGTCGTGGTTTTCTGGCTGCGGCGCGGCCTAGCCGAAACCGAAAGCTTCAAGAATGTGCGCGCGAGCGATACGCAGAAATCCGGCTTCTGGATGCTCATCACCCGCCACCCCAAGGAAACCGCGCTGGTCATGCTGCTGACGGCCGGCGGCACGCTCGCCTTCTACGCCTATTCGATCTACATGCAGAAATTCCTGGTCAACACCTCCGGGTTCAGCCGGGAAACGTCGAGCGAGATCAACGCAATCACGTTGTTCATCTTCATGCTGCTGCAGCCGATTGCGGGCGGGCTCTCCGACAGGATCGGCCGCAAGCCGCTGATGATCGGCTTCGGCCTTTGTGGCGTCCTGTTTACCTATCCGATCTTCTCGGCGCTCGAAACCACGAAAGATCCTCTCATCGCCGGCCTGCTGGTCATGGGCGCATTGGTCATTGTCACCGGCTACACATCGATCAATGCGGTCGTGAAGGCGGAGCTGTTTCCTGCCCATATCCGAGCTCTCGGCGTCGCGTTGCCCTATGCCCTCGCCAATACGCTCTTCGGCGGCACAGCTGAATTTGTGGCGCTGAAATTCAAGAGCAGCGGCTGGGAACAGGGTTTCTACTGGTATGTGACGGCGATGATCGGCATTTCGCTGATCGTCTATCTCTTCATGCGGGATACGGCCCGAGACAGCGCCATCCAGGAAGATTGAAATAGCAGGCGCGGCGAAAAGATTTCTGCCGACACAAGCACAACCAGACAGGAAGGGCGGGACATCCATGATGTTCCGCCTGAGGCTTTTAGCAATCCACGGACCTTCGACGGTCGCAACCGTCAGTGCACCAGCCCGCGGCTTTTCTTGCGTCCGTTCAGCAGGTGAATGAAAGTAATCCCCTGCTCCAGCAGCAGTTCGGCCGCTTTCAGATCATTCGGGCCGAGATCGGACGAACAGCCGCGAAGATTGCAAGCCAGAAACAGGGAATTGGTGACGGCAAGCGTATCGCCGTCCTCCTCGGCCTCTTCGGCAGTGGCTTGCAGTACATCCGCAACGGCTGCCATAAGATCGGCCCGCTCCTGCAGGTTCATTTCACCAAGACTTTTCGCGATCTCATTCATGGCTTCTCCTTGGCGCACACGATTGCCCACGGCATCGGTCGGTATCGGCGCGGCTCACAACGTGGAAATGATTGGAATGCGATTGGTAAGTGAAATATGGCGATGAGCGCACGAAGCAGCAAGGCATGGCTTCCATGTTGGAAACGCATGGCATTGCTGTTGGTTCACCATACATGAGATGGGATATCGGCGCTCGCAGGACTCAGCCTGAAGCCCTGTCTATGCTCAATGAGTTTTAAAGCTGCGCTATCTAGCGTGGTCCGGATGCGATCGTTTGAGCCAGAGGCGTAAGTCTGCTCTTCCTAAAACGACATGTCCGGGGCCGATCGTCCGGCCCCGGACACAAGATATCTCCACTGCAAACCGCTCAACGCGGACGGCGGATCGCCCGCAGTTTGCCGCTGCCACCGCCACCGGCGTAGAAGCGGTCCCTGCCATCGGATTCCAGGCCGGAAACGCCGGTACCCTCGGGCATTTCCAGCCGCTCCAAAACCTCGCCGGTCATCGGATCAACACGGCGGACGTCGCTTTCGTCGCCCTCCCAGGTGCCGTGCCATAACTCGCCATCCACCCATGTCACGCCCGTAACGATGCGGTTGGATTCGATGGTGCGCCGGATGGCGCCCGTTTCGGGATCGATTTCATAGATCTTGCGGCCGCGATGCTGCCCGACCCACAGGCTGCCCTCGCTCCAGGCAAGGCCTGAATCGCCGCCATGGCCGGGCGCCGGTATCGTGGAGAGTATCTTGCCGGTTTTCGGGTCGACTTTGTGAATCTGGTCTTCGGCGATCTGGTAGAGGTAACGGCCGTCGAAGGCGGTGCCGGCGTGCGAGGCAACGTCGATCGTGCGCACTTGCTCGCCGCTTTCGGGGTTCAGCGCGTGCAGCTTCTCGCCGGAGGCGAACCAGACGTGCTGACCGTCGAAGGTGACGCCGTTTACGCGCGGCGCGTTGTCGAAGGGGCCGTATTCGCGAATGATTTCCGCTTGGGACTTTTTCATGCTTCCTCCTCCCGTTGGGATCGGTTGAGTGTCGATAATAAGAAGCCTAATCGCTCGGCAGCGGTCCGGGGAGTAACAATGTTGTCGGGAAGCCGACGACGGGCGGCATCATCCAGCGACAGGCCCGTCCGTTGCCGACGCTTTGCACCATCCCTGCCGCCGCAAGCGCGTCGAGCGCACGCTGCACGGTACGCGTACTTGTCGACAGGGCAATCGACAGCGCCGAACTCGACCAAGCCTCGCCATCCGAGAGCAGGGCAAGCACGGAGGCATGCTCGACCTCGACCGGCGGTGCCAGCACGACGACATCACCTGGCAGCCGAGGCGTCAGCACGAAACCTTCCGCCGTCGCGCTGATCTCTGCGAGCGGCTCCAAGGCGGCGCGAAGCCTGCCGACCTCAACACGCAGCCGTGCCCTGTGGGATTCATCGGCATGGCGGGCACCAAATGCGCGGGAAAGCAAAAGCGCCCGCGGCGCGTCGGCAGGAGCCGCTTCAGCAAGCACGCGCGCAAGGGAAAAAAGCACGGGCCGGCTCGCAAGCGATATGATGTCTCCGGCGCGGCGCACGACGTTGCGACAGGCGTCCACGACCAAGGCAGCGGACGCCAGAAGCGCCTCGACCTCATCCAGCGACAAGGGTCTTTCGCCTTCTTTAGCCACCAGGCGTGCGGCCGGCTCGTCGAGTATGCGCGCCGCATCCTGCACCTCGACGATGAGTGCTGAGATTCCTGCCCTCTGTGCCGCTTCCGCCGCGCGTATCAGGGCGGCACGTGCCGGCTCGATACGCAGGCGGCGGATGGCAATGCCGGCAACCGCCAGTTCGTGGCTTGCCCTTGCGGCGGGAGGCAACGGCGATGGGTCGAGCTTCGCCAGCAAGCGCTCCGCCGCGTCCAGATGACCGATGAGCAGCAGGCGGCGTATCTGCAAATTGCGGGCATGAGCGGCGTTGATGCGGTCGCCATGTTTTTCGAGAGCGGCCCGCGCCGTCTCCAGCGCCTTTTCCGGCCAGCCAAGGTCGCGTGAGACAAGGGCGATCTCCGCCTCGGCAACCACGCAACGGGCGCGGGCGATGGCCTCGCGCGGACCGAAGGCGCGCGCGGCACTCTTCAGCAATACCTTGGCGCGGGCGAGATCGCCGAGCTGGGCCATGGCGATGCCGCGAAGCGCTAGCGCCGGAGCATCGTCGCGCAGTGCGACGCGCTTCAGCGCGCCCAGCACATCTCCGGCAGCAAGCGCCTGGGCGGCCGCGACGATCAGCGAGTCCATCGAAATCCCGTCACACTTGTAACTCCCACCCCTTCGCACTCCAGCCGTAAGGTATCGCACATCGGCAGGCAAGACGCAGCGCCGACAGGACAGATGTCGCTGACAAGAGGAGATCAATCATGACGATGCATGCGACTGGAACACGCAAAGATTGGCTTGCGGCACGACTTTCCCTGCTGGAGCAGGAAAAGGAGCTGACGCGGCGCAGCGACGAGATCGCCGCCCGCCGCCAGGAATTGCCCTGGGTGAAGGTGGAAAAGGACTATCGTCTCGAGACCGAGCACGGTGTCGTCCCGCTCTCGGGCCTCTTCAAGGGGCGCTCGCAGCTTCTCGTTTATCATTTCATGTTCGGGCCGGATTATACGGCCGGTTGCCCGTCCTGCTCGTCGATCGCGGACGGCTTCAACGGCATCGCCGTGCATCTTGAAAATCACGACGTCGCCTTCTCGGCCATTTCGCGGGCACCGCTCGAAAAGCTGCAGGAGTTCAAGCGGCGCATGGGCTGGACCTTCGACTGGGCCTCTTCGGCAAACAATGATTTCAACCATGATTTCAATGTCTGGTTCACACCGGAAGAACAGAGCGGCGGCAAAATCGAATATAATTATCGCCGCGAGCCGCCAATGCTCAATGCTCAAGCGGGCAAAACGATACAGCAATGGGAGCTGCGCGGCAGCGAAGGCCCGGTTGAACTGATGGCATCAATGACGGGGACGGATATCGCGACTTACACGCGTGACCGGCCTGGTGTGAGCGCCTTCGCCATGCAGGACGGAGACGTCTATCATACCTATTCCTCCTATGCCCGCGGGCTGGACGGGCTCTGGGGCATGTATCAGTGGCTAGACCGCGCTCCGCTCGGCCGCAACGAGACCGGCGTGTGGTGGAAACATCACGATCGCTACGGAGCAAACTGATGTTCCGCCTATCCGAAAGCAATGAAGGGGCCGGCGTGCATCTCGCCGCCCCCAACCTGCCCCTTACCGCCAGCCGATGGCTGGCACTGGCGGCAGCGCCGAGCTTCGCCCTCATGACCGGGCTGTCGGCCTACGGTGCGGGCGGCGATATGATCTGCTCGGCGCAAGGCGGTTCGATGCTCGGCGGGATGGTACCGATGTATCTGCTTATGAGCCTGTTTCATTGCGGCCCCTGGCTGAAGCTGCTTGCAAGACAGGAACATGGCGCTCGCGCGCTGGGCTAAGTCCCGGCGGCATTGACCAGTCTGAAAGAAAATCCACGACAGACGGCAAACGAGGGATTGATCGCCGTCTGTCGTAATAGATCGGCAGGTAGGTTGCTGCGGCTCTGTCAGAAGCGTTGCGGCGAAAAGGGTGCCAGATCGATGGCTGATCTCTGTCCTGTGAGGAGATCGGCGACCAGACGCGCCGTGCCCACCGACTGAGTCAGTCCGAGATGACCGTGGCCGAAGGCATAGATCACATCCGGCGTAACCCTGGCCTGGCCGATAGCGGGCAGGCTGTCCGGCAGCGACGGCCGGAAGCCCATCCACTGCACGCCGCCCTCGGGTTTGAGACCGGTCAAGAAAGAGCGGGCCTTCTGAAGCAGGGCCTCGGAGCGGCGAAAATTCGCGGGCAACTCCAATCCGCCCAGCTCCACCGTACCACCGACGCGGATGCCGGTGGAAAGCTTGCTGACGACGAAGCCATGGCCGCCAAACGTTATCTGGGTGCGCAGGTCGAAGGCTTCGGATGGAAGCGTCGTGTTATAGCCGCGCTCTGTCTCAAGCGGGATGCGCTCACCCAGCGTTTTGGCGATCCGGTGCGAAAAAGCACCGGCAGCCAGAACGACCTTGCCGCTCTGGCGCAGTTTTCCATCTGCCGCCGCCACCTCGACACCCGCGGGGATCGCACGGAGCGCGGAGATATCAGCCGCCTCGATGACACCGCCGTGGCTGCGAAAATGCTCAGCCAGCGCCAGCGTATAAAGCTTCGGGTCGGCAATGGAATACCAGCCGGGCGTGAAGGTGCCGAGTGTGAAGCGCGACGCCAGCCCCGGCTGAATCGCTGCCATCTCGTCGGCTTTCAGGTGCTGGAATTCAATGCCGTGATTGCGGCGCGCATCCCAACCGGGCAGCGAAGCACGGAATTCCGCCTCGCTTTCATAGACCTGGAGATTGCCCTCCTTGCGCAGCATCGAGAGCGTGTCGGTGGCAGCCAGAAAAGGCTCCAGTTCCGCCTTGGACAGATCCATGAGACTTGTCTGGGCCGCGATGGAATGAGCGACGCGTGACGGCTGGCAGGCGCGCCAGAACCGGAACATCCAGGGCGTGATCTGCAGCGCATAGGCGGGAGGAACGGAGAGCGGTCCAAGCGGATCGAGGAGCCACTTTGGCGCCTTCTTCAGGATACCCGGGGAGGCAAGCGGCAGGATATCGGTGAAGGCGAAAGCGCCGGCATTCCCCGCCGATGCGCCTGCGGCCGGTCCCTCGCGATCGAGGACCACAACCTGCAAGCCGCGCTTCTGAGCCGCGATCGCAGTGGAAAGACCAATCACGCCGGCCCCGATGACGATAACGTCCGGTCTGCTCATCTCTGTATTTCCGCAATCTGCGTCGCTCCGCGGGCAAACGCTGTTCCAGGTCTCAGGCTGATCATGGGCATCCCTCCTCCCGGTATGGGATCAAGCGCGGATATCGATAGGTTAAACAATTATCGTCAAGCGTTATGGCAAACCGAGATGCGCGACGGAACAGTGAACCCGCATGTCGATTTTTTGTATTCTTTTTGTATTTATAATTTCCATGTTTATGATGCAAGCAAGCATAATAAGGGAGAACCAAAATTGACCGATGTGACCACCCTGACATCCGCTGCACTGCAAAGCCGCGTCGAATTGATCCTTTCCAAAGCCGGCTTCAATGCACCACAGGGAGCTGCGATCGCACGGACGATCGTCGCGGGCGAACGGGACGCCTGTAAATCGCATGGCATCTATCGCATCGAAGGCGTGCTGCGCACGGTCAAGGCGGGCAAGGTTCGCCCGGATGCAGTGCCCGAATTGGAGCACCGGGCCGACTCGGCCATCGTTCGCGTCGATGCCAGGAGCGGCTTTTCCAATACCGCCTTCGAGCTCGGCGTACCTGCGCTTGCCGAACAGGCTCGCCGTTTCGGCATTGCTGCACTTGCCATCAACGACTGCACGCATTTCGCAGCACTCTGGCCGGAGGTGGAAGCGCTGACGGAGCGCGGCCTTGCCGCCTTTGCCATGTGCCCGAGCTATTCCACCGTCGCGCCCGCCGGCGGTACTGCGCCGCTGCTTGGAACCAACCCATTCGCCTTCGGCTGGCCGCGCCTCGACAATCCGCCTTACGTCTTCGACTTCGCGACTTCGGTTGCGGCGCGCGGCGAGATCGAATTGCATCGGCGCGCCGGCAAGCCTTTGCCTGAGGGTTGGGCGATAGATACCGATGGTCAGCCGACGACCGATCCGGAAGCGGCGCTCGCCGGCGCCATGCTGCCGTTTGGCGGTCACAAGGGTTCGGCGATCGGCACCATGATCGAACTTCTGGCTGGCGTCATGATCGGCGATTTCACCAGCCGCGAGGCACTCGATTATCTCGGCTCGACCGCGTTTGCGCCACGTCACGGCGAACTCATCGTCGCCTTCTCGCCAGAAGCCTTCGCGGCGGGCCGACCAGGAAATCCGCTCGCCCGTGCCGAAATGCTGTTCGAAGCGATCGTCGGCCAAGGCGCGCGCCTACCCTCGCAGCGTCGTTTCGCCGCTCGCGCTCGTGCGGAAAAGGATGGTATCCCGCTGACATCAGAGGAATTGCGCCAGCTCGATCGGCTAGAGGAGCTTGGCCTCGATGCTGTGATCTGAGCGACGTTGAAATGCATGTGAAGGCCAAAGTAAGAAAGAGGCCCCTCGGGGCCTCTCGCATATCGAGCCTAAGCTGACCGTAACAGCTTAGGCCTTGTACTTTTCCACGGCGCCGGGAAGCCTGCTCCACTCGGCGTACCAGCTGTTGAACAGCTTGAACTGCGTCTCGACATAGCCGCGCTGGCTCTCGTTCAAGACATCGCTTTCATTGAAATGAAGCTCGTATTCCTTGTCGCCCTTCAGCACCATCATGTACTTGAAAAAGAGAACCAGATCCGGTCCTTCGTCGAAAGAAGACAGGACGGCAAGCGCCTGCTCCAGCTCGAGCGCGCGCTGGCGTGCGTCGACGTCACCCTTGGCGGCGGCCTGGGCAAGGTTGCAGAGATGGATGACTTCCTTGGGCAGCACGTTGCCGATGCCGGTGATTGCGCCGGTCGCGCCGCAATTGACGAAGCCATGGAAGACCGCCGTATCGACGCCGATCATGAGCGATACGTTATCGTTGCGGCTGGTAATGTTCTCGGCGGCATAGCGCATATCGGCCGGGCCGCCGAATTCCTTGAAGCCCACGAGGTTCGGATGCTCGGCACGTAGCGCAAAGAACAGATCGGCACGCGTGGCAAAGCCATAATAGGGGCTGTTATAGATCACAGCCGGGAGATCGGGGGCCGCCGACAGGATCGCCTTGAAATGTGCCTTCTGGGCGGCGATCACCGAGCCGCGCGACAGCACGCGAGGGATCACCATCAGGCCCTTGGCGCCGACCTTCTGAGCGTGCGCAGCATGGGCAACGGCTGAAGCGGTATTCACGGCACCGGTGCCGACGACGACAGGTACGCCTGCCTGGGCCAGCCGTTCTACCCCTTCCATGCGCTGCGCATCGGTCAGCAGCGGCCAATCGCCCATGGAGCCGCAATAGACAACAGCCGACATGCCCTCGGCAATGAGCTGCTTACCCTTGCGCACGAGCGCATCGAAATCGGGGCTGCGATCGGCCTTGCACGGGGTCATCAAGGCAGGGATTACGCCGGAGAAAATGCTTGCGGTCATCTGTCTATCCTCTTGTGGCTTGGGCTCGAGTGGATCGGCACCCAGCCGCATTCGCCGCCACGCCTCACCGTCTGTGCAGCATTCATACAGCCTTGTATTTAATTTGTCGACAAGAAATATGCAGACTAAAGACTGACGTCGAGACGCTCCTCGCGCATCAGCAGTTTCTGGATCTGGCTGACGATCTGTTCGGCATGTTCCCGCGCCAGACGCTCGGCAAGTTCGGTATTCCGCGCTTCGATTGCGGCTATGATTTCATCGTGCTCCTCGACGAAGCGGCGCGGCAGCTGATCATTGTAAGATTGATAATAGAGGCGCAGGAGGCGCCGACCCTCGTTCAGCAAACGCAAGAAGAGGCTGGTGAAATAGGGATTGCGGCCAGCCTCTGCGATCGCAAGATGCAGCGCGGCATTGGTCGAGATCATGGCAAGCGCATCCTGCGCTTCGACGGCATTGGCGAATTCAATCTGGAGAGCCCTCACGGCTTCCAGATCCTCCGGACGGTGATATTTCGCCGCGAGCTGCGTCGTGACCCGATACATCAGCACCAGCGCATCGAAATAGCTGTGCATGTTGAGGAAGTCGATCTGCGACACCATGGTCGAGCGATTGGGCAGCGTATCGATCAGCCCCTCGCCCGCCAGCCGCACCAAGGCTTCACGGATCGGCGTGCGCGACATGCCGAAACGTTCGGAAAGCTGCACCTCGTCGATGGGGCTGCCCGGCGGCAGCTCCAGATCCAGAATCTCGTCGCGCAAGATATCGTAGACAACCTTCACGCCGGAGCCGCGCTTGCGCTCGTTTCGGAGGCTTGTTTCATGATCCATGGCTGACTGACCTCTTCTTTCAGCGAGAGAAGTAAAGGGGCCTGCCAGGTAAATCAACGGCGCTTGCGAGCCTTCACAAAAATCGAGCCTCGGCTTCATACGTATTCAGTGGCACCGCAAGCTGCGGTCTTCACGGACCACCTCTTCCGGCGCCGACGCATCACGATCTATGGTCAAAAGGGCAAATAGTCCTGCAGCCTTCAAATTATGATGAAGCCGCGTCATATTTGGCCGGCCAGAGTGCCCACTTTATTGTAAGAACGCTCCCTGGTCCGTGAACGGCTGCAAAGAGCAGCCCTGCCAGGAAAACGAAATGGTCCACGAAGAAGCCGAATTCGGCTTGGTTGCCGGCCCAGCGTGCCGGACCGTGGAACGAGAATCCGAGGAAGATGACATAAACGGCTGCTACGAGTGCCGCCGGGGTAAACAAGGCACCGGTCAAGAAGGCAATGACGAGCAGCACTTCAAGGATCGCAGCACACCACGCAAGGAATAATGGAAACGGGAAACCGGCGGCGGCGATATAGCCGGCGGTCGCGCCCATATCCATGAATTTGAACGAGACAGCCATCAAGAAGACGGCAGCGAAGATCAGGCGAGCGGCGAGAATGGCGGCAATCTGCCAAACTGATTGAGCATTTTCCACGATATTCCTCCAGATTGAAGCTGTTGATGCTCCAAGGACGACCGACAGAAGGCGATTCCGACAAGCGGAAGAAAATTATTTTGATGGTGCAACCGCCGGCGGACAACGAAACTGATCGAAGCCGTTTTCGTCAGCTTAGCGCCCCACATTCCGCCGCAAGCCAGGATTGAACCTTACAGAGACGAGCCTGCAAAGATTGCCCCTCTTCGCCGCCTATGCGGCAAGAGTCACCCCAGGCTCAGACCCTGCGACATTTTCGCAAGACCGCTTGTTACGAATTCGGGATTGAGAGAGGATGCGCCGCGTACGCGCTACCTATCGCGGCGCCGCAAAAACTAGCCAGCCAACTATGAAAATCTCGTTAACCAAACTTGCTGCAGAACAACGCACCTCATATATGGACGTCGGCTTGGCGTGAGGGCGAACAAGCGGCGGCGGATTTCGTTGCCGTCCCGTCAAAATCATTTCACAATCAAACCGTAATGGAATTGCACGCAGAGGAACGATTTGATGGAAGAACCCTGGACGACCAATCGCGAGCCGATCGTGGCGACGGAGCTCGACATCAAGAAGGCGGCTGCGATCAACACGCTCCTGCTTCACCCCATCGGCATTCTGCCCGTCAAAGCCGGTGATCCAATTCGTCCCTTTGCGCTGGGTCTCTGGAATGAATTCCGTCCGCTTTTGAAGCCTGATGTGCCAGTCATGTCGCTTCGTCGCGCCACCAGCGCGTTTCTGCATTCCAAGCGATACTATCATGCCTGTGCTCAATTGGACTCCATGCGGCACGATCTCGCCGGCAATCCCGTCGAGCCGCTTTCGGCAGAGGACAGGCTTGCCGCGCAGCAGCGCCTGATCGCGCTGCGTCAAACACACGCCAAGGCGGCAGCTCAGCGCGAAGAGCCGCCTCCGCCGCCGGTAGTGAACAAAGCAGAACTCATTAGAGCCTCCCTGCTGGGTAGACGATCCGACCGCGCCGCTCGCTGACGCACCTGAGGCGCGCCTCCTATATTTTCTCATTTTATTGCCGAGAGACCGCAATGGAAGCGCCGTTCGTTCTTCCGTTAGGGTAGGGCACCGTGTTCGCCGCACGGCCGCCTTTCTAGATAACATTTGCCAAATCTCACCTGCTCGACAGAGTAGATGATTCCCCTGGCTATTCGCGCCCCTTTGGGTTTGAAGAGCGGTCACATCGTGCCATGGGACAAGCTCGATGTGACGGATCCCGGCCATCTGAAGCTGAAATGCACCGTCGCGGAGCTCGACGCGAGGCCTCGATGAGCATGCGCATTGCCTCCTGATGATGTCTACGCATGATCTCCTTCCGCTTCAGATTGCCTGGCAAACGATATAACCGGACCCCAGACTAGGAATATCGATTGGTTAAGAGCGAATAATGCGCTAACTTAGCGTTGCAGAATATTTGGATTGCCAAGATGTTTGACGCCAAGAAATTCATGTTGTCTGGATTATCATCTGCTGTTGGCAGGTTTCATAAGAATAAGACTCTGCAAAAAGCTATTTTCAACGCCATTCGCCTGAACAGAGCGGAAGTAGCCGACATCATACTGGACGACAATGCCAGGTTCCTCAGCTATTGCCTGGCCAGGCGAAGCTGGTCCCACGCGCAGATCATGCAGGATCTCTGGGTCTGTTTCGAGCTGGCAGAGAAAAGAAACGGATTTTTCGTGGAATTCGGCTCGACCAATGGCTTGAAGAATAGCAACAGCTGGCTCCTTGAAAAGAAGTTCGGCTGGAATGGGATCCTCGCCGAGCCGAACCCGATCTGGCATTCCGATCTGGCGGCCAACAGATCCGCCTCCATCGAGCATCGATGCGTATCATCGAGTTCCGGCGCAACAGTCAAGTTCATCGTTACGGATGAAACTGACCCGGAATTGAGCTCCATTGCAGATTTTTCTCAGGGAGATCATTTTTCCGGCGTTCGCAGTCAGGGGAGACAGATCGAGGTAGAGACCATATCGCTGGACGACCTGCTTGATACCTACAACGCGCCAACCGTCATCGACTACTTTTCGATAGATACGGAAGGCAGTGAGCTGGACATACTTTCTGCCTATAGTTTCAGCCGTGAATTTCAGCTCATTTCCGTGGAGAATAATCCCAAGACCGAAACGGCGATCCAGACGCTCCTTGAGGGCAAGGGATACAGGCGCGTATTTCCGCAGTTCTCGCAATGGGACGGCTGGTATGTTTCGCGGAAACTCAGAAGCGGAGAAACGCCCCAAATTATGGCGCCTGAATCCTGAGCGACGCACGGCCTCCCTTGCGAAACAAAGGCACAGACCATCAGCGCGGCTTTTCTTTCAGTCCGGCATCCCGGGGCGAGCTTTGTCGACACCTCCGCGCTCAGCTTTCGCAGAAAGCCTTGCATCCGAATGGGCTTGAAAGAGGTTGTTGGTGAAGAGGTCCGACCCATTCCTCGAGTTCGACCTGCCGATATCTCGTCCGAGCACTTTTACATAGATGACGTAAAGTAACATGCGCGGAAAAATATACCCAGCCTCGAGCACAGCAGCCAGAATAAAAGACCATGCTAAAATGTCGAGTGCAGAGCTACCAGAGCCGATATTGGAAAGTGCGTAGCCGACCATCACAATGAGCACGATGATCGTAAAAAGCAGAATTGGTACTCTTAGGGCACATAAAGCCCCGACTACGAAAGAGACAATGAGACCCCAAGCCATCAAACGTCTAGCTCCGAGTAGTTCATCTACGATCAAAAATAATACCTATTCATAGTATCCGTGATCTGTGCCTCTGGGACAAGTCGAATATTTCCAGCTTATGCGGTTATACGCCCAATTTTCAGAGAAAGACTGACGACGAGAGCGAAATTACTACTCTGAGATGATTATTGGCTGCGATCTATACCCGCAAAATGCGAAAACCGTTCTAAAAGCATCCTCTGCTTGCAGGCCTTTTGGATTTGCCCGAATCTACGGAACCGTCTTGTCATCACGGGGACAATGCCGGGCCTAACCCATTGTCTGTCGTTTGAGTCAGCGCCTGCGGCTTTTCATCTTCGACGCGAATGACATCGCCGGGCGCGACCGGGTCATTGTCGCTCGCAGGCATGCTATGTAAGCTGCCGTCGACGATACGATCTATCGTGGTCTTGAGCGTGCGTCGCGGATCCTCGCTTGCCAGACTTGCCGCAGCCGCGGGGGCACGCGCTTGAATATTGTCGAGCAGAGCTTGGGTCGTTGCTGACTTCTCTCTGTTGGCTGCGAGGCGATCGCGCACATCTGCCGCCTCGGTCAATGCCTGCGTACGATAGCGATTGCTGACATCGGCAATATCGCCATCCGCCTTCGCGATGTCCTGCCGTGCCTTGAGATTGGCAAGTGCCACGTCAAGATTCTGGCTTTCGAGCTGGGCCAGGTTCTGATTGGCGTTAAGCTCGCGCGATGACACGGTCAACCCCTGGGAGATCAGCTTGTTGACCGTTCCGACATCCTTGTTGGCGAGTTCTATTTGCTTTGCAAGCGAAGCGGCCTTCGAGGTGAGAGCTTCGATCTGATTGCTGGCGAGAAGCTTTGCCTGGTTCAGCGCATCGGTCTCGGTGCGCAAGGAGCGCTGTCGCGTATCGAACAAATCCTGCTCTTCGTCCATCATGCGGGCGATAAGCGGATCGTCTGCACGCTGCATCAACTCCGGCGGAAAGCTGATCGAGGGCCTGTTGTCGATGACGGCGTCCAGACGCGCCTGCCGCGCCAGAAGGCTGAGCCGCTCGACATCCAAAGAGCGCAGATCACCTCGGGCCACCACGGCGTCTCGCTGCAGACCGACAAGCGTCGGGTCAGTGACACCGAATGTCCCTCCGGCCATGCTGAGGGCCTGAATGACCGTAAGGCCAGGACTGTAATCATAACGCCCGGGCTTGGCCACCAGACCGGTCAGGAAGAATGGCCGGTATTGCGCCACCTCCACCGAGGCGTTGGGACGCTTTTGCATGCCGACCTGTGTCTTCAACCGCTCGCCAATGCTCTCGGCGACCTGCTCGGAAGTCATGCCGGCTGCCGGCACGGTCCCGATGATAGGCAGCGACAGGTTACCCGACGCCGATATGACAAATTCGCCGGTCAGCGGCTCCCATTCGACAGCGGAGCCGGCCATCGGGCGCCATTCATATACGCGTATGCGCAACTTGTCCTGCGGGCCGAGAATATAGTCATCCGCATGAGCGCTCGACATCCCCAGCACGAAAGTCATGCCGACCGCAGCCAGAATAGGCAACCGATACACAAAACGCCGATTAATTTCGCCGGTCACCGACTTATTCAGCTCCATGGCTTCCACTCCTATTCGAGGGTGAAGGCGCCTCATTGGTGCCGCCCTCCGACAATACTTAGCCATGAACGACCTTAGGCTGCCCGCCGGTCGATCTGTTGACGAAGGACGCAAATCTTCTCATGAAGATTTCCGTTCTGAATTCCGCGGCACGCGCGACGGCGTCACCCGGACGAAGATCCATACGCTCGAGATGCTCGACTGCCTCGATCAATGCATCGACAGTCTGGGTGTCGAAAAAGATCCCCGTCTTTCCGGCAACGACGGTTTCGGTTGCCCCTCCGCGATTGAACGCAATAACCGGCCGACCGCTCGCCATTGCTTCGACCGGCACGATCCCAAAATCCTCTTCACCCGGGAAAACCAACGCCCTACAGCGCGCATATTGCTCTTGCAGAACCCGAAACGGCTGCGGCCCCATCATCGTTACCGTGGGCCCCGCCATTTTCTGCAATCGTTCCAGCATTTCGCCGCCGCCGATGACGACAAGCTTCGCCTTCATCCGGTTGAATGCCTCTACGGCAAGGTCGGGTCGCTTATAGCTGACGAGTTCGCCGACCATTAGATAATGATCGCCGACCTCCGACCGGGGCACAGGGTGAAATGCAGAGGTATCGACCGGCGGGTGGATGATTTCGGCATCTCGCCGGTAGTAGCTCTTGATACGTCGCGCAACGGTGAGCGAATTTGCAGCAAAATCATCGACGCGATTGGCGGTCGCCACGTCCCATGTTCTTAGATAATGCGCGAGCGGCGGCATCATCAGGCGGGTCATGAGGCCGGAACTATCATAATAGCTATTATACATGTTCCAGATATACCTCATCGGTGAATGGCAATAACACACATGCAGAGCCGTCGAATTGGGTATTATTCCCTTGGCCGGCCCGGATTCGCTGCTGATAACAAGATCATATTCATTCAGATTCACCTGCTCGAGCGCCATGGGCATCAACGGGAGATATCTCTTGTACATCCGCTTCGCATAGGGAAGCCGATCTATGAAAGTCGTATAGACACGATGCTTCTTGATGACGTCGGAGATGGCCGAGGGATCATAGACATGCGTAAAGATATCGGCACCGGGGTACATCCGGCAGAGGGCCTCCAGAACCTTTTCCCCCCCACGCATTCCAACCAACCAGTAATGTATGATTGCGACACGCATGAAGTACCCCATGAACCGAACAGTTAAACTATATTCAATGTATAGTCTGGAGTTATACTGATTTATTCAGCCGCTCCGATATATTCAGGCTTCGCGCTTTGACATCCGTTGCACTTTTCTGCCGGAACGTGTGCCGGGAAGGCTGAGCCGTATCGGAATTCAGCCATTTATACGGGCTTATGCTTTCACTATGACGCTCGATGAAAGCCCGCATATCAGCTTCCAACTGGCTCGCTGATGTCTGAGCGCCAGGCGGTGACCGCCTGCGGCTCATTTCCCCGAACCAGCTCTCGACCTGACGCAACCAGAAAACCGGTGTAGGTGTGAAATGCAGGTGATAGCGGGGGCGATGCATCAGCCAGGACTGAACCAATGAGTTCTTATGCACCTCGCTATTGTCCAAAATGATGTGAATATCGATCTCGGGCCGGGCGCTCGCATCAATCTGTTTGAGAAATTCCAGAAACTCGCCGGCGCCATGCTGCTTGTGATATCTATCGATTACAAAACCGCAAACAATATCGAGGGCGCCGACCAGCGAGACGGTCCCTTGCCAAGGTGCGGGATGGGCCTGACCTTCGCTCCCCGAGCGGTTTGACGACCCCACGGATCGCTCGTCGTCAAGCTTCTGAAGAAGGCCGCGCTCGTTGACACCCAACACCAGCGCGCGATTGGGCGGAGACATGTAAAGTCCAAGAATATCAATGACCTTATCGATGAAAAGCGGATCAGTTGAGAGCTTGAATGTCTGCATGCGATGCGGCTGAAGACCGAAAGCCGCCCATATGCGCCGAATTGTCGTATGCGAAAATCCGGTCGCCGCCGCCATGGAACGGATCGACCAATGGGTAGCGTCGGGCGTGGATTGAAGAGTGCGCTCAATAATGGCCGCAATCTGTTCGTCATCGATCGTGCGCGGCCGACCCGGCCGCTCCTGATCGAGAAGCCCGTCTGTACGATTTTTCAAGAAGCGCCGCCGCCACTTGCCGACGGTGTTTTCATGGATTCCAAGCTTCGCCGCCACGGCCTTGCTGGTCATGCCATCTGCGCAGTAAAGGATGATCTGGCATCGTTCGGCCATAGCGCGCGCTGCCGCCCGACGCCGATGCACTTGCAGCTCCAGATAATCTCGCTCTTCCTTACTCAAAACCAAGGGCTCTGTGGGCCGTCCGGTCGCATTTGCCATCGCTAAGCTCCCTGCCAACAAGTACTCACTAAATAACTCGAACTTATGTTCCGGTCACCATTCACACAACCAAATATATATAGAGACGATAACCGCCGTATATATTAAGATATACAAAAATAAGTTGTGTAATAACTCGAATTTATCGGAAATAACGCACATATATTGCAGAGCAACAAAGACATTGTCAAATTATTTATTATTTGTTAATCTCAAACTACATTCGATCGCGGCGCGGGACAGCGCCTTTCTAAACATTGCTGACGACATTTCTTTGTTTCTTCCGAATGCGGGGCAAGCTGATGAGGGAAATTAACGTTAGACGTGAGCTCGATACACTGGGCGATCTGGGAACGCGTCGCCGCAGCGGCACGTCCATTCGTCGGGCAAACAACAGAACTCCAACCTCCAGCACGACCAAGCGTTGCGTTGATGCCACCCTGGCCGGGATAGCATTGGTTGTATTGGCGCCAATGATTGTCATGGTCGTGGCTATTCTTTTGGTAACGCAGGGACGACCGATCTTCCATTCGCATCGACGCGTTGGCAAAAATGGGGTCCTGTTTCCCTGCCTCAAATTCAGAACGATGGTCAAAAATGGCGAGGAAGTTTTAGCCCAGCATCTTGATGCCAATCCTGCTCTCAGGGCCGAGTGGAACGCGACGCGCAAGCTCAAGGACGACCCGCGCGTCACGCAATTCGGCAGGCTGCTGCGCAAAAACAGCATCGATGAAATTCCCCAGCTTTTCAATGTGATACGGGGAGAAATGAGCCTTGTCGGGCCACGGCCGATCGTCGCAAGTGAAGCCGAGTTGTATGGGGCACATTTTGCCGACTATATCCGTGTCAGGCCCGGCCTGACAGGCCTTTGGCAGGTCAGCGGCCGTAGCGACACCAGCTATGATACGCGCATCGCACTTGATGTGCGCTATATTGCTGAACAGAGCCTATGGGGCGACGTCGTGATCATGGTCAAGACCATTCCGGCCGTCTTGTCGTCTCGGGGCAGCTACTGATCAGGCTGCCTCGGATGCATATTACATGCGATTGCATACGAGCTGCGTAAGCTTCCATTTTCGTAAGCTGCAGCTGCCAAACGACCCAGTATAGATTTCCAGAACCTCCGCGGCAGTCGACAGGAGGTATAAACTCCTGGCAGGGAAGGGTTAGCTTTGCACGATATTTATCTCACCGACCAATATGCCGAACTGAACCCAACGTGGCACGAGGAGGATTCCCCGTGGAAAGCACATCAGATCGAAGCGATTATTCGCAAAAATCGGCTGAACTTCGATACACTTTGCGAAGTCGGCTGCGGTACGGGTGAAATCCTCCTGAATCTGTCGCGCTCCTTTCCAAAGGCACATTTTACCGGCTATGAGATTTCCCCCCACGCCTATCAAAGAGCAAAGACGAAGGAAACCAGCCGCGTTTCCTTTCAACTGAGCGATATACTTGAGGAGAAGGATAGTACTTTTGACGTCGTCGTCATTGCCGACGTGATCGAGCATGTCGAAGACTATATTTCCTTCATCAAGGGGCTGCGCTCTTGCGGTCGCTACAAGATCTTCCATATCCCGCTCGACCTTTCCGTGCAGTCCGTCCTGCGTGCTTGGCCGATCGCGAATTTGCGCGATAATGTCGGGCATCTACATTATTTCTTCAAGGATACGGCGCTTGCTACCCTGCGGGGCTGCGGCTACTCCGTTATCGACTATGCGTATACTGCAAGCCGCCTGGAATTACCCAATCAGGCTTTCAGCAGTACATTGATGCGGCTGCCGCGCAGGCTGCTTTATTCGATTCATCCGGATTTGGCAGTGCGAATCCTTGGCGGCTACTCTCTTCTCGTTCTTGCAGAGTAGTCATCCATGGCATCAGCGCAAACCCATGCCGACGCCCGCGATGCGGCAGATTTGCAGCTTCGCCCCGACGTCTCCGCCTCGCGCGGCGCCTCGAACCGCAACGCTGTCCAGCGTCGATCTCGTCGCCGCGAGGCTCTGCCATGAGTATCGAGCCGATCGGTATCGCTGCCATTCTATGCGGGCTCTTCTGCCTCTTCCTCGGCGATAGTGCAACCGTCATAGCCCTGGGGGTGGCGGCTGTATTCGGATCGGCAGCGGCAATGTTCGTCGGAGCCGCCAATATTCAGCCCGGCCATGTTATGCTCGGCTTCCTACTATTGGGTGTCATGACGCGGGAACGTGCAACACGCGAATTTCTCCACGCGTTGAAATTCGGCGAACCTGGCTTCTGGTTTGCCCTCCTTGTCTTTTATGGCGTGCTGAGCGCATACTTTTCGCCGCGGATTCTGTCGGGCGTCACCCAGATCGTACCCCTCGGCACGACAATATTTGACGATAGCCGATCGACGGTTCCGCTTGTTCCTGTTTCAAGCAATCTTACGCAAAGTGTCTACATGGTTGGCAATCTTCTTTGCTACGCGTTGACGGTTGCAATTGCCTCCAATTGGCGCGGCTTTAATGCGGTCTTGACCGGGCTTCTTGCCTATGCCGTTGCCAACACTGCCTTTGCATTTCTTGACGTCGCCACCTATTCCACGGGCACACAAGGTATGCTCGCCTTCATACGAAATGCCCAGTATGTTCTCCATACCGACGATCAGATTGCTGGCGTCAAACGCATTGTTGGATCATTCACCGAAGCCTCTTCCTTTGCACGCTCAACCCTCGGTGTCTTTGCCTTCACCGGCACGCTCTGGCTCTGTGGCCGCCGTCCTTATCTCACTGGTTTTGTCGCCGTAACGTCACTTATCCTGGTTGTGATGTCGACATCTTCAACCGGCCTTGTCGGCGCACCCGTGATGGGTTTGATCCTTTACCTGACGGCAATTGCCGTCGGAGGGCATAAGAATGCCCGCCGCTTCAGTACCCTGGCGATCGTATTCATACCGACGATTGCGACCGCGGCGGCACTACTGATCGCGATAGATCCTGAGGTGTCGAAGACCGTATATAATTACATCGACATCATCGCACTCGGCAAATCCACGTCCGACTCCGCCGTTGAGCGGGGTTCCTGGAATATGGCCGCAATCCAGAATGTCGTCGACACCATGGGCGTAGGCGTCGGCCTCGGCACTGCTCGCACCTCCAGCTTTGCCCTTGCCCTTCTTGCAAATGTCGGCATCGCCGGTACGGTTTTCTATCTGCTTTTCGCCTTCGGAGCATTGATCAGGAAGCGTGGAACCCCTGGCAGCCTTACCGCGGATGCGCGGCTGGCGGCCTGCAACGGCTGCTTCGGCCTCCTTGTCGGCGATATGCTCGTCAGCCCCGTCATCGATCAGGGCCTATTCTTCTGCATGCTTGCCGGACTGGCGTCGGCCCTACCGGAACGCAGCAGACAACATACACGCACCGGTCGCCCTATAGGAGTAGTCACCATATGAGCGCTGGCGCCCTTTTTGCGGTCAACGGCCGCTTCCTCGGTCAGAATCCAACGGGCGTGCAGCGTTACGCATCGAATGTGGTGCGCGCGCTCAACACGGCGCTTGCCGCCGCCGATGAACGGGCGGCGATCATTGCCCCTTCCGGGACAACGGATCCGGGGTTCAGTCATATGCCGCTAATGCAATCCGGAGCGCTTTCCGGCCATCCGTGGGAACAGATCACCTTGCCGGCACAATGGCATGGCCGCCTTCTCAATCTCTGTAACACGGCGCCGGCGACCAAGGCGGATCAGATCGTATGCATCCACGACGCCAATGTCTTCACCACGCCGGATAGCTATAGCCGGGCTTTCCGGATCGTCTATCAGACGCTTCAACCGCTTCTCGTAAAGCGCTCGGCTCGCATCGTGACCGTGTCGCATGCCGCGGCGCGCCAGATCACAAGACATCTGCCGATCCGGATCGAAGACATCGCCGTTCTTCCCAACGGTCACGAACATGCCTTTGGCTGGGATCCGGCGCTTGCGCAGATTGCGCCGAGCTTCGTCGCCGAAACCTTCGAGCGATGCGATCGTCAGTTCATCCTGGCACTCGGCTCCAAGGCGCGACACAAGAACCTTGCACTACTCGTCGACGCCGCACCGGGGCTCGACGAGATGGGTATCGATATCGTCATTGCCGGCGGCGATGCAGGAATTTTCGTCCCGGGCGCACTCAAGGAACGGCCGAACGTCCATATGATAGGACGTGTTTCGGATCACGACTTGGCTTACCTGCTCGAAAGAGCGCTTTGCCTTGCCTTTCCATCCCTAACGGAAGGCTTCGGTCTGCCGATCGTGGAGGCGATGGCGCGTGGCTGCCCTGTCGTTGCCTCTTACTGTGCAAGCATACCGGAAGTCTGCGGCGACGCTGCTCTGCTTGCCTCGCCGACCGACCCGGCGGCATGGGTTCGACAAATCAGAACGCTGAAGGAATCTCCGGGATTGCGCATCGATCTGATGGGACGAGGATACGACCAGATCAAGAATTTCTCCTGGTCGCAAACGGCGGCCGGCTATATGGAGCTGCTGGCGCAGCCCATCGCGCGGCCAAAAACCTATAAGCCCTCCGGAATCGGAACTCCCCATATCGCGGTGATCGTCGCGACGCGAGGACGGCCGGCGACCGTAAACGCGACCGTGCGCCACCTGCTGGCCACGCAGACGCTAAAACCCAAAACGGTCATCGTCTCCTGTATCGATGCCGCCGATGCCGGTAATCTCATCGGTCATCCCGACGTGACAGTCGTAACAGGCCCCGGTGGGTTGACGAAGCAACGAAATACCGCGCTGTTGAACATCCCCGAGGAATGCGAGATCGTCGCCTTTTTTGACGATGATTTCCTGGCAGACGCGAACTGGCTTGCGGCGGCGGCAAGGGCGTTTCGCGATGATAATCAGATCGTGGGCTTCACCGGCCGTGTGCTGGCCGATGGCGTCGGCGGTCCGGGAATCGGCCTTGAGGAAGCATTGCGCCTTGTCGAGACCGCGCCGGCGAGCGACGGGACCTGGGTAGAGCCCTACAGCCCCTACGGATGCAACATGGCCTTCCGGGCGGAGGCTATCGGTGAAACACGCTTCGACGAACGTCTGGTCCTTTATGGCTGGCTGGAGGATCGCGACTTTGCCGCAGCTCTCGGCAAGCAAGGGGGTCGCTTCGTCAAATGCGGGGAAGCTTTCGGGGTGCATATGGGCGTGAAGAGCGGCCGCGTCAGCGGGGACCGCTTCGGCTATTCGCAGGTGATCAACCCCATTTACATGCTGCGTAAGGGAACAATGACAGGCCCGATGGTCGCCAATCACATCTTATCCAACATGGCCATGAACTTCTCGCGCGCCGTCTGGCCGGAGCCTTTCGTCGACAGATGGGGGCGCGCAAAAGGCAATCTCATTGCAATCAAGGATCTCCTTTATGGGCGCCTTGAACCCGAACGGGCGGCAAAATTGCCGACGCGAAGCAAGGCAGAACAACTCAAGTCAGAGGTGAGGACTAGATGACGCAAAACGCCCCGTCTCTACTGGAACGGTCGTCACGGCTTTGGCGGTTGGACGAACTGCCCGCGGACAAGACCAGCGAAGGGCCGGTCGCGCTCCTGCGATCGTTGTGCATGCTCGCCCTGCGACACAAGACGAAGCTTATTCTTTGCACGGCAGTTGGCGTCGGCCTGGCAGCAGCCTATGCCCATTCATTGCCGCGCACCTACACGGCGACGGCCACTGTCCTGCTCGAACCTCGCCACCTCTCTCTGACTTCAAGCCAGGACGCCCAGAATTTCGACCTCAACAGGGCGGACGGCGAGCTTCAAATCATCCGTTCCGAGCGTCTGCTCTCGGCCGTATTCAGCAGCCTTAATCTTGGCAACAACCCGGAGCTTGGCCCGCAGCCGCCAAGCATAAGTGCGTTTGTCATCGGCAACATAACGGGTGCAATAAACTACGTGTGGTCTGCCATAAGCAGCCCCGACACGGGGAAAGCCCCTCGTTCCGATACCACGTCGGGCACAACGGCAAATAGCTCGGCTGGCGATGCGTACCAAGCAGCCTTCTCGAATTTCACACAGCATCTGGACGCTCGCCGTGTCGGTCAATCCTATGTTATCGAGATCAGCTATTCCTCGTCCAATCCGACGCTTGCGGCACGCATCGCGAACGCCACCGTTTCCGCCTACATCCTGCAGGCCGTGAGCTTCAAGGACGAAATGGCCCGGGCGGGAACCGAGGTTCTTCAGTGGCGCCTCGACGCGCTGGCAGCCCAGGTTACCGCCGCGACCGATGCCATGAAGCTGGGAGCCTTGCCTGCGGTACCGACGCCCGACGGCGATGCACGAATTATTGGCGCGGCACTCGTACCGCTCAGTCCATCGGGGCCACGCGCCACCTTGATTACCGTTTTGGGCGGTATTCTCGGCGTGCTCTTCGGCTTCTCGATCATCGTCCTCAATATCGCCTTCGATCGCAAGGTTCGCAATGCGAAAGATCTGGCGCGGGATACGGGGGTACCATGTCTCGGAAGCCTTCCGGATCCAGCTGGCTGGGCGAGCACCTTGCGTGGGACCTACAGCAGAAAGTCCTCGGTTGCTATCAATCAGCCAGGCAGCGCCTACGCCATGGCCATTCACAATCTCAGGACATCCATCGAGATCGCATGCTCGACCATTCGAAATGAGCGAGGACTGATCATCGCGATTACCGGATGGGAGCCGGGTCAAGGCATCTCGAAGATGGGCGTCAGTCTGGCGCAATTCCTCAGTCGAAGCGGCCGGCATGTCACCCTCTTTTATGACGAGGCGGGCCAGCACAATCACAGCAATCGCGAGTCGGACGATCTGCTGATGACATCGCTGGCGGATGCTCTCGTCGACGATATGCGGCCCGAGCAGATATTGCTTTCCAACGGACGCAATGACGGACAAGGCATCGCCCGTTTTCCGATCCATTCCACCAATGCCCTGACCAATCTCTATGTCGATTTCCGCGACAGAAGGGCAGGACGGATCGTGGAGACGGCAAGGGCCAGAGGCGACGTACTCCTGGCGTTGCCTCCCGTCGGCAGCTCGTCGGATGCGGTTGCATTGTCAGTCCACGCCGATGCCGTGGTGGTGATTGCCAGCGCCGGCAGGACAACGACCGACCAGGTCAACGATACCTTGCTACAATTGCGACGCGCCGGCGCCAATGTCATAGGCACGGTCATCGATCTGGCAAAGGCATGATGCACGTCAAATCAAATCGGTAGTACTTGCTTCAAGGCACCTGCCATTCAATAAGATAAATTCCCATGAAACCGCCAAGAATTGCCGTCGTCATTACCTGCTGGAATTATGAAGCCTATGTGGCGAATGCGATCCGCAGCGTCGTATCGCAGGATTGCGACGAATGCGAACTTGTCGTCATCGACGACGGTTCCACCGATACATCATGGGATGTCATCCAACGCGAAGGTGTTGCAGCCTACCGCATTGAAAACAGCGGTCAGAGGGCGGCCGGCCTTTATGGCCTGGAGCGCACGCGGGCGCCCTTCGTGCTGTTTCTGGATGCGGATGACGAGCTGGCGCCGGGCTCCCTTGCGACCATCCTCTCGGAATTGGACGACGACGTTGCCAAACTTCAATTCTCTCTGACACGGATCGATCACCGTGGAGACACTCTCGGCGCCGGCACGACCCTCGAAGGATTTCGAGATCGCCACGTGATTGCAGACAGCGTGCTGCATACGGGTGTTTATACCACCCCTCCGACATCGGGAAATGTCTTCAGACGCGACGTCTGCGAATATTTGAGAGAAATGGATTACGATCCAGCGATCGATGGATTGCCGCTCTTCGTCGCCCCTTTCATGGGCGATATCGTCAGCCTGCCCCAAAGGCTTGGGCGCTACCGCATCCACGACAAAAATTTTTCCGGACTAGGACGCGCGGTCGATCCAGCCCCGTTGCGCCAGGAGCTGCGCCGATTTGTTATGAGGATGGAGCACTTGCGCCGAATTCTGGAGAGAACCGGACGCGCAGACGCGCTCGTTCGACCGGAAGAGGCCTATTATTATATCGAGCGCAATTTCTATCTGGCGATCGCGGAAGGCAGGCGCCCCCCGATCAAGTGCTTCCTTTCTCTGCTGCGAAAACTCCAATACCAGCGATACCCGTTGAAGACCAAGGGGACGATTGCGGCATTTTGCCTGCTCACGATGATATTGCCGAACCGGAACGCCCGCCGCGGCCTCGCCTACCGGCTGAACGGCGGTAACCGTTCGACCGTCGGACTCCTACAGGCGTTGATGTAACAAAGGCATCCTTCACGCGCGGCACAATCGAAGCATCACCGACGATCGGCCAATTCAAATCGTCCTTGGCCGGCGATCAAGCGCATGCCAAGCGCCAGCAGCGTGCCGACATAGGCCGCTGCACCGGTTCCAGCCACGAAGACAAGCTCGAGAACATGGTTCAAGGCACGACCTGCCAATTCGTCGCGCAGTATTACGACCCATAAGACCATGACAATGGCAGCAAATCCGATTTTCCAGAGATTCTTCAGCTGTGCCCATATTCCAAGCCCCAGTTGCCGCCGCACCTCATCCAGATAGAACGCGAACATGATGGTCGAAAGAAGCACCCTTGCGGCACTGACGCCCGTGATCGAGAAAAGATAGAAGCCGATCGATATCAGTATGACCCGCAGGCACAAATCGATGCTGTTCAACCTGAAAAGGACATGCGGGCGATCAAGCGCAAGGCTGACCGAATACAGCGTCTGAAAATAAGGTATTGGGATCACGGACAGGGATAGAAGGCTAAGCAAAGGAGCGGCGTCTTTCCATTTCTCACCTAGAAGCAGATCCGTGACGAGATCTGCCGTCAAAAATATTCCGATGCAAGCGGGGATCGAAATAAGCATCGCGAACCGAGCCGCCTTTAGAAATGCCAGACGCATTCGCTGCCGATCAGAAGTTATGAGCGAGAATGCAGCCATCACCGGCTGCAATGCGGGACCGATGAGAGACTGTGTTGGAACGACCGAGACATCGCTGGCAATTGCATAGCGTCCAAGCGTCGTGCTATCGGTCGTCGCGCCGATGAGAAAGCGATCGAACTGCCAGTTGAGCGCTGAAATCAATTGTGCGGAACTAAACCATCCAACGAATCCGGCGAAATCCGAGAGACGCCGCAGCGAAAACGCCGGCCGATATGGTGCAAGCAGATAGGAAACCACCACAGCCGCGACTGAATTGGTGACGAAATTCGCGGCGATTGCCCAATAGCTTCCTCCCGAAAAGACCGTGATCATCGCAATGACAAAGGCACATAGTTTCCCGCTGAACTCCAGAAGAAAGGTCTGACGAAAGCCGAGCTCTCGGACGAAATGTACCATCGCCGGACTACAGAAACCCCTGGCAATCGGCCCGATCGCCAGAACGGCAATCAGCGGAGTGAGTTGCGGATTGTGATTGATCCACGAGAAGGGCCACGCGGCGGCCAGTACGATGAGTGCAATCAGGCCGCTTCTTACGACACTCAGGGTAAAGCCCGTATCGAGGTGGCTCTTGTCGACAATATCGAGCCGAACCATCGCCTGCGTCACCGGCACTTCCAACACCGTATCGACAACCACGACAAGCGACATCGCCAGCGCCGCCAAACCGAAATCGGCGGGAGTCAGGATGCGAGCGAAGAGAAGAAGCGTGCAGAAATCGACGAGGCGGCCGATAAAGCGTGAAACGACGAGCCAACCGGCTCCCTTGAAGGCTTTGAACGCAAGCATGCGATCCTAATGCTCCGTCTGTCTGGGACCCGGCCCACGGCTGCGACGACGCAACGGATGAACCTGATGTCGAAAGCAACTCGTCGCCGACGACCGATCCGGGGCCTTGCAGGCCGGAATCACCTCGGTCCTCGATGCAGAATCCGCAACTTTCCTTAAGGCGCCAGGATAGCTAAGCGCCATATTACTCATGTACATATCCTTGGCAGCCTCCATTATTCAGCGATACAGACGGGCCGAGAACCCTCGCAACACATGCGCCATTTCCAGCGCTGCAAGCAGCGGCGGCTTGAAGCGGGGAAAATCTCGAGCGATGGCGCCCTCACGCCAAAGATGGGATTTCACCGACATCAGCTTCGCGGCCAGGGCGACTTTCTGCGAATGATTGAGCACTTGAACATGATCGGACCGGCCAAAATCCACGGAGCGGGCGCCGACGTCGAGCGCGATCACATCACTCGGACTTGGATTGATGATCGCCTGCTTCAGACGAAGCCATGCACTCCCGGCATCCCGCAGGACCTGACCTCCCGTCTCGGCCTGTTCGATATATTGCAGCGCGCCAAACAGAAGCGGGTTTCCGATCGACGGATCCACGACGCCGAACCGGATATCTCCGGCATTGGAGATGACGGCACCCTCGGCTGTCTCGCTGAAATGACGAACGGAAGAGAGTGCCGGCTCGAACAGGCTTTCGATGATCTGCCAGTACCGTAGAATGACGGTTTCCGGCTTGAAAGGGTTATAAAGATTCTGCTCGACGACAAGGCCGGCGACCCTGGGAAAATGATCCTCACTCAGACCCTTGTAGTTGCACCGGGCAAACTGGATCGTCTCGAAGCGCTGTTGAGGAAACCCCGCAGACAACAGGCGCTGCGTGCTGCCGTAAAAGCCGGTATCGCAAAGTATGATGCGCTGCGCTCCGGCAGAGATCTGTTCCAGGTGGCGAGCAAAGAGATCGTTCTGTTTGCGAATGTCATCAAGAACGTCTCGCCCAGCATCCGTATCCAGAAGGGCAAAGAACCGCGCTGGATCGAATATATGGCGCCAGGTATCAGGCAATTCATAGGCACGCCCACCTAGGGCGCGAGCGACATCTGCAAAGCTTCCACCCTGGAATTCGCGTCCAAGCTCATCCAGGACCGCGGGGCTTCGAAGGACGACCGCCGAGCGCGCGGCCACGAGCCTCGAAATCTGAATATTGTCACGCTTGAGATCGAGGGGAAGCCCTAGCTTCTGCACAACGCGTTCGAACGCCTCGCGGATGCCGATGCCGCCACGCGCGCAGAAGAGCAGCGCGGTGTCATGCCCAAGTCTGGCCTGCGCAGCATAGAGCCAGATATAGAGACAAAATTCTGCAACGATCGGCCCGAAGATATCTCGGCCAAACAAGACCTTGTCGCTTAGCGTGGGGGGCGGAGGGACGTGCCGCCAAGGCTGCTTCCCCAATCGACTGATCGCCTCGGTTTTTGCTCCGTCCACGCGCGAGACGTAGCGTTCCAATCGGCTCTTGGGCAGGTGAAGTGTACGCAATCCCATCGAGTCCGGCATTCGAAAATCGGCGATATCGTCATCGCCTATGTGCAAGACGCGAGATGGAGCAACGGACTCGTTCTCGAGCATGACGGAGAACAATGCGCCATAGCGCTTGCTTGCCTGGGCGTCAGCGCTCGAATAGACGCGATCGATCAGGCCTGGGCCGTGAAAATGATTGATCAGCACTGTAAGCTCTGCAGCGGAAAGCGCTGTATCGCTGACGGCGACGATACGGGTTCCCGCCTGGCGAAACTGCCGCAGCAGGGCAGCAAGCCAGGCGTTTGCGCGAAGAGCCGTCTTCTCGACCGAAAGCTCTATAGCGATGCGCTCTCCGACAAGATCGTCCGGCAAGCCAAGCAATTGGAGCTGCCTGCGGATAATGTCGCTCAGTTGCACTTCGCCAACCCCTCCGCCCATGTTGAGCGCGCGATAGGCGAACTTCTGCGCGAGAAGGCGACACCTGACCAGTTCAGCCTTCTCGACAAACAGTCCCTTTTCTTTCAGGAGGCGGGCAAACCGGGTTTCGCCGGCGGCAATGCGCGAACGCTGCGACGTTCCGCGGCGCAACAGCAGTGTGTCGAATACATCGGTGGAAATCAGGTCGATTTCGCTAAGATTCTTGTAGACATCGTCGAGGCTTGGCCGCAGCACGAGATAACTCCCTCGGCGTTCACCGGAATAGTAATAATCGACATAGTCGTAATTTATTCGCAATCAAATCCGGCGCTCATCAGAAGACGAGCCGATCCGCCGATGATCTAACTACACAAATACGGATATATCAAGTAAAATTGCAATATATATTGAGTATTCACTCGAATTTTTGTTCCATATAGAACTTACACAGATTTGTGATACACCGTTAATGAAGTGAGTTCCGAGCACTTTTCGACTTAAACTTTCAATAAGCAAAATTTAATCTAGTGCATGAAAAGCCGCAGCAGGGGACGCTTCCATGAACGATGCGGGTCATTATGCCGCCAACGATGTTATCGCCGAAGTAGAGAGATTTGATGCCATAGTGCTAGGGGCGGGCATCTCTGGGCTGGTCTCCGCCTCGGTCCTCCAAAAGCAGGGATATCAGCGCATCCTGATCGTCGACACCTACGGCCATGTCGGGGGCAATCACATCGACTGGTCGCATGGAGGATATACATTCGATATCGGCAGCCTGATCTTTCAGGACGACTCCCCGTTGCTTGCCCATTTTCCGGAATTGCTGCCGCTCTATGTTCCGATCGAACCGACATGGGCGCGCTTGAACCCTCAGGGAATGATCACTGCCTATCCGATTTCGGTACGCGATGACATTTTCAGCGCCGGCGTCACTGAAGTAGTCCGAATTTTCTCCTCGGTCATTTTCGCGCGGCTCTTTCAGCGAAAGATGCGCAACGCGAAAGAATTTGCCCGCTATTGGATCGGGAGCCGCCTGCTGCATCGCTCCGGCCTGGAATCCTACATGAAGCGTTTCTATGGAGCTGCCGTCGAAAGCATAGACATCGATCTCGCTCGCAAGCGGATGCTCTGGATCAGCGAGCATGCCTCCTTGAAAAATCAGATCGCGCGGGCATTCAGACGCAGTCACAAAGGACCGAAAAACCGGCAGATGGCTCGCCCGAAGGAAGGTTTTCAATTCCTCTACCGGGCTGCAGTCGAACGGTTGGAGCGGCGTGGCGCGGAATTTCATTTGGCAGCGGACATGCAGACGATCCGCAAGGTTCACGATCAGCTTCACCTACAACTGCAGGACAGGGTCGTGGCCTCACATCGCGTTATCTCGACCATACCCATTCATATGGCCGAAAAACTGTGTGGCCTCGATTCCGGCCGGAAGCTTGAGACGATCACCCTCATCTCCCTCTATTTCAGCTTTTCCGGCAATCGCGGCTTTTCGCAACCGATCATCTATAATTTCTCGCATCAAGGCGCTTGGAAGCGCCTGACGATGTACTCCGATTTCTACGGTCGGGTCGATGATCGCGAATATTTCACAGTCGAGGTCATCGGCAATCAGATTGGCTGCTCGATAGAACGCGCCGAGAGCGACTTCAGGGATCATGTTCACGCCAACGGCCTTTTTGAGGGTGATCTCAAATTGGAAGGCAGCGACATGCTCGCAGAAGCATATCCCATTTATAGCAAGGGTGCTGCAGGCCATGCTGCCCAAGCAATGCAACAACTCCTTGCGTTCGGCCTCGAATCCTTAGGCCGCCAGGGTGGCTTCAACTATCAGCCAACAGCACGGGCTTCAACGGTGGAAGCAGAAGCAGCACTGCAAAAGCCAATACCATAGGCATTGACAACAGCACTCCGGTATAATTGGAAATACCATTCGAGATAGCAGCGAATTCTATAATATAAACGCGATGCTTTATCATTGCCATGCCAGGACAGCTAAAGCATACTACGTCAGCATCCTCGATATATCGTGTTTATATTTATCACACTTATATAAGGTGCATTCATGCGGATCTTGCATATACTGAATCACACGAATAGGCTGAATGGACATGTCCATGCAGCAGTCGATCTGGCATGTGCACAGGCCCAACTGGGACATGACGTATGTATTGCAAGCGGCGGCGGTGATTTCGACCCGCTGCTACACGAGAATAATGTCGCAACGGTAATGGTTGACCACCAGCGAAAGCCGGTAAATCTTTTGAAATCATCCTTCGCCTTGCGCAAGCACGTCCACGCATGGCAGCCCGACATTGTCCATGCCCATATGATGACAAGTGCAGTTCTGGCGTGGCCGATTTGCAGGTTGTCGGGCACTCCGCTCGTCACCACCGTTCACAATGAATTCGAAAAGAGCGCGATCTTGATGGGCCTTGGAAACCGCGTCATCGCAGTCAGCGAGGCCGTGCGCGCTTCCATGCTCAGGCGGGGGATACCGTCATCGAAGCTTTGTGTGGTCCTTAACGGGACGATCGGCTCGGTCCGCTCCGAAGGCCGCAGCAGAACGCCGGTCGATCTGCCATCTCCGAGCATCCTTTTCGTCGGCGGCCTACATCCGAGGAAAGGCCTGCCCGATCTCTTTGAGGCCTTTCGCCTGGCGCATGAACAGCATCCCGAGGCCAGACTTGTTATCGTCGGAGAAGGGCCCTTCCAGACCAACTACATGGAAATGGTGGCAAAGATGGAGTGCGCTTCGGCTGTCGCTTTTCTGGGAGCGAAAGAGGATCCATTCCCCTGGATGGCGGCGGCGGATATTTTTGTGCTGCCGTCACATGCCGATCCGGCTCCACTGGTTCTCTCGGAAGCCCGCGAGGCAGGGTGCGCGGTTATCGGCAGCAATGTAGACGGGATCCCGCAGCTCCTGGAATATGGGGCGGCAGGAATACTGGTGCCGCCGCACGATCCGCCCGCTTTGGCCGCCGTGCTCAGCGAACTCCTTGGAGAACCTGCCCGAATGCAGGAGTGGAAGGATAAGAGCCAAGTTCATCTCGACCGCCTGACGATCAGCCGCGTTGCCCATGAGACGCTTGATATCTATGGCAGCGCTCTTGCAGCCGGCTCGAAGAACGCAGCCGTCGCCGCGTAGGACTGGAACCGTCAGCGACGATGCAATCGATCGAGGAGAAGCAGCAATGCCAAGCCTGACATCCCGGCGCAACGTGCTGATAGGCACGGCATCGTTGGCAGCGGCCGGCGGCCTGCTGCTTGCAAACCGCCATCCCGCGGCGCAGGTACAGCAAGATCCGACGGCAGGCCGTACCATCATCTTCGATGAAAACTTTACAGCGCTTGATCAGACAATCTGGCATGCCGGGGCCAAGGCGACCACCTTTGACAGCGGCTTTTATGGCAGATCGGCCTTCAGCCGCTTCGGTGGTGAGGAAGGGTTCGATCCTTATGCGATCGTCGACGATCCATCCGCCAGCAACGGCAAGGCACTGCAGATCTCGGCTCAATATATTGGGCGCCCCATGCAGGTACCGAACTATTACGGCAACAATCTTCCCGAATATCAATGGATATCGGGCAATATCCAGACGGCGAAGCCTGACGGCACGATCCTGAAGGGTTGGCGACAAGGCTATTTCGAGGCGCGGATGTGGTTTCCTGCCCATCCCTTGAGCTTTCCGGCTTTCTGGCTGATGAATGGCAGAAGCATTCTGTTCCCCGCAACGAGCAACGAACTCGACATAGTCGAGCAGAAGGGCTGGGAGCACGATTTATACGGCGCCTATCTGCATGAATGGGGCAAGCCCGGCGAGCATCACGAAGGAGTGGGCGTTCCCACCGACGTCGATATTACAACCGGCTATTTCCGCTATGGCCTGCTCATCGAGGGTGCACGCTGCCGCTTCTATTTCGAACGTAAGCAAATCGCCGATCCAAAGACCGGCGGGCTCATCGAGTGGACGCTCGGACGCGCGGCAGAGATGGACGCGCAGAACGATGTCTTTTGGCCGCTCCTGACGCTTGCTCTGCGCTCGGATGTCCCCTTCCCCGATCCTTTGCAGCCGCAGGATCGCCAAACCCACATGCGTGTCGACTACATGCGGGTCTACGCATGATATCCCTAAGACTCGGCGAGCGCCGGGTTTCATGATGCCGTCATCCTTCAGGCAATCAGCGGTGCAGGTCCCATGGCGGCTATCCGCAAGGCATCTGCATGAACATCCACGACGCGTTCTGTGTCGTAAATATCAATGAAGCTTTGCCGAAATTCGGCATGCGCACGCTCTTCCTCGAGATGGTCGCAATAGTAAAGCATCGCCTTGACAAGCTCCTCGCCTCCGGAAACCGGCACGAGAAGGCCGAGGCGTCTATCGACCAATATGTCGCTCGGGCCAAATTCACAATCGGTCGAGATGACCGGCAGCCCAAATCGCAACGCCTCACATATTGCCAACGACCACCCTTCCCAGCGTGATGTCGATACATAGACGTCACTCGCCGCCAGTGCCGGTGAGGGATTGTCGGGATGGTGTTCGACGCTTACCACGGCTGCGAGCCCCAAATCCCGTATCTGGTTACGCAGTTCAGCCTCGCCGTCTCCATAGCCCACGACCTTCAGCCTGATATTAGGGCGAAGCTTGTAGGCTTCGGCAAATGCCGTGAGGAGAATGTCCTGCCCCTTCTGGAAGGAGAAGCGACCAACATTTACAAACGTGACGCACCCCTCTTCTCCCTCGGGCTTTTGAAGGGCATCGAAGCGTCTGACAGGATTGGGCAGCCAATATTGCCGGACGCTGCTTCTGAACATCGCTTTGAACGATTCAAGCTGCCTTGGCGACGTGCCGAACACATAGGTCAGCCGCTTGATGAAATAGATCCTCATCAGGAAGAACAGGATCTTCGCTTTCAGATGGCTTGGCTCCAACCGCGGGTTGCCATGCAGGTGCATGGCAAAGTTCCGCCGGATGCCGATACAGGCAATCATGCAGATCACTGTCGGCTCGATCTGCGGAACAACGACCAAGTCATAGTCCTTTGCGCCGATGACATCGCGCAAGACCGACACGAGCTCGCGTCTGTTGTGCACGATCCTGTCGATTATGTTGTAGCTCTGTGTTCCGTGCGGCCGATTTTTATGCTCGGACGTGTAGAGAACATCGATATCGAAATCGGCGGGATATTTATCGGAGAGGGCTGAGCATATCGTATCGACAACTCTCTCGATACCGGCAAACGAACTCGTTCCCGGCTGGATATAGAGGATTCTCTTGGGGGACGCAGGCGAAGCCTGATCCGTCTCAGTCGATAATGCGGCCTTCATCTGCACGCGCCCTCTTCGACCTGTCCGTTCGTCTCTAACTATACTATCAATGCTAAAGCTATATGAGGGAATATTGCCTCAAATTCGGGAGAAATCTACACGAATAATGCCGGCGATCGAATAAGTTCTCGTTCGCGACTATAAACCACGCCTTACGCCTATTCGAGCATTCGATCTTGCTGCATCAGCCAGTTCCAGGAGCCCTGTTGGCTCGGATACATCGGTCGTGACGAGATCGATGCGGTGACGCTGCTCGCCAGCAAATATTTTTCCGGTTAAGTCTCCCCCCGCCGGGCCTGAAAAATGCTGATCCCCTGCAGAGGCCAAAACCGGCCAAAATAATCCATAAAATTAGTAGAAAAAGAACAACCAGTCTTTCTCCTTTTGGTTCTGCCTGCGTAGGCTTTGTTTCAAGAATTCGCAGAACCCGAACCATCAGGATCTTTCTATGACCGAACGCCTTTTCTCGCTCTCCCTTTCCCGGCGCCGCTTGTTGATCACTTCATCCGCCGTGGCGACCGGTGCTTTGGTGGCGATGGCGGACTTCACTCCGGCGCGGAGTGCCAGCGAGCCGAACAAAGGCGGCGACATCACCTTCCTCATCGATTCATTGGGTGACAGCTGGATCCCGAACAACAGTGCGATTTCCAGTTTCCAGGGCCACATATGGGGTCACGTAACCGACAAGCTCGTCTACGTGGACGCCGCCGGCAAGGCTAGCCCGTGGATCGCCGAGCGCTGGGAGCAGAATGACAGTGCCACCGAGTTCACCCTCCATCTCAAGAGTGGCGTGACCTTCTCGGACGGCACGCCCCTCGATGCATCTGCCACTGTCGCCAATCTCGACATCTGGTACGCCGGACGCAAGAAGGAAGGCATCAACCCGATTGGGCTTTTCCCGAAGACCTACGACCACGCCGAGGCGGTCGATGCGACCACGGTGAAGGTCTTCTTCAAAAAGCCGACGCTCGGCTTCATTCCGACCCTTGGCTATCACGGCTCCATTCTGATCTCCCCCAAGACCATCGCACAGCCGGCCGCGCAGCAGGCCGATCTCAGCAAGACCTCCGGCAGCGGGCCCTATGTGGTCGATTCCTGGAAGGAAGGCGACTTCGTCAAGCTGGTCAAACGCAAGGATTACAACTGGGGTCCTGCGGCCGTCGGTCATACCGGTCCGGCCTATCTCGATACGATCACCTACAAGCTGGTATCCGAACCGTCACTGCGGGTTGCCGCAGTCCAATCCGGCCAGGCGGACGTTGCCTATAACGCCTCGCCGCAGGAGCTGACATCGCTCAAGCAGGACGGCTTTACCGTCGCGACGCCGCGTTATCTCGGCTTCGTCAATGGCTGGGCAATCAATACGAAACTCGCGCCTTACGATGACGTCAAGGTGCGACAAGCCTTGCAGGCCGGCATCAATCGCCGGGAAATCATCGATACCGTCTACACGCCCGACTGGAAGCTCGCGACATCATTCATTCAGAGCAACGTTCCCGGCGCGACCGATCACAGCGAGCTTCTGGCCTACAATCCAGACAGAGCCGAGAAACTCCTCGACGAGGCGGGCTGGAAAAAGGGGGCTGACGGCATACGCACCAAGGACGGCAAGCAGCTATCATTGACGCTCAATTCCAACCCATATCTCGTGACCTCGAGGTCGATCGACGAACTCATCGCTCAGCAGCTCGGCAAGATCGGCTGGAAGGTCGATATCCGGGCCTATGACGTCGTGACCTACGGCCAGAAGGTTCAGTATGGCGGCGCCGGCGTCCCGGCCTATGAGGTGACGCGCAGCTTTATCGACGCCGGCACCGTCGCGAGCATCCTGACCAACGCCAATAACGGCGAGAACTGGTTCGCGCTCGGCGAGAGCGACCAGAAGATCAACGAGCTGCGCGACAAGATCGCCAGCGCCGGTTCTCTCGAGGCCAGAAACCCGCTGCTCGACGAGCTTCAGAAATATGTCCTCGAGCAGGGCTACTTCATTCCGCGCACACAGATGGTCCAGCGCATCTATGTCCAGTCTCCCAAGCTCAAAGGCGAGACATACAACGGCGTCGCCTATGCCAGCTATTACACGGCTACGATCAGTGACTGACCCACAGCGCAACGAAGGAAAGCGAGGAGGTGACGAGCATGAACAATGCCTATCTTAGCTATGCCACAAAGCGCCTCGTCCAGGCCGCCGTTGTCATCCTGCTTGCCTATGTCTTCGCCTTCATCGTCGTCAGCGTTCTGCCGGGCGATCCCGTTACCAACGTTCTGCGCAACCCGCAAAACGGCTTCAGCGAGGCGGAGATCCAGGAGATCATTGCCGCCCAGGGCCTCGACAAGCCCGTTCTCGTACAGTTGTCGACATCGCTTTCCCACTTCCTGATCGGCGATCTCGGCCTGTCGATGCGAACCAACCGTCCGGTGACGACCATGATCGCCGAGGTGCTGCCCTCGACGCTCGTTCTCGCCTTTGCGGGTCTCGTCGTCGCGCTGATCCTGGCGATCGTGATTGCCTACGGTACCCAGTTCCTGCCAAAGAGGTTCGGCCAGGGCCTGTTGCGGGGCTTCCCGTCCCTGTTCCTGTCGGTGCCGAATTTCGTGATCGGCCTGGTGCTGATCCACATCTTCGGCTTCCAGCTCGGTCTCTTCCGCGTGATTAATCCCGACAGCTTCTGGGCAACTTTTTTCGCGGCGGTCGCACTCGGCATTCCTATCTCGGCGCAGATCGCCGAAGTGCTTATCGCCAATCTCGATCATGAGTCGGGGCAGGAATATGCCGCCGTCGCGCGCAGCCGCGGCCTTGGCCAGCTGCAGCTTTTTGCCAGGCATCTCCTCAAGCCGTCTTCGCTTCCGGTCATTACCGTCGTCGCGCTGACGATCGGTGAATTGCTTGGCGGCTCGCTGATCACCGAGGCGGTGTTCGGGCGCACCGGCATCGGCAGCCTGGTCCAGCGCTCGGTCAGCACCCAGGACCTGCCTGTCCTGCAGGCGGTCGTATCGCTCGCGGCCGTGGTTTTCGTGCTGGTCAACCTGATCGCCGATCTTGTCTATCCACTGCTCGACCCGCGCGTGAAACTGCTCGGCGGTGCCGAGCGCCGCCCGGCCACTTCGGACGAAGGATCCGCCGATATTTCGAAGTCGGTGCTGTCATGACACTTCTCTCGACCAATACGTCCCCGCGCATCACTGCTGGCAGCCGACTTGCCGGTTTCCGACTGCCGGCGACCACCGCGCTCTCATTCGCGATCGTGGCGATCGTGATCGCCTGGTCGCTCGCACCGGGCCTGTTCACCAGCCACAATCCGGCGGTCGGCATTCCCTCCCAAAAGCTGCTCGCCCCCAACGCCCAGCACTGGTTCGGAACGGATCAACTGGGCCGCGATCTCTACACCCGCGTTGTCTATGGCTCGGCCGCCTCGGTCAGGAGTGCCCTGATCGCCGTCGTCATCGGTGCGGTCGCCGGCGGTTTCATCGGCCTGCTCGCCGGTTTCTTCGGCGGCCGTGTCGATATCGCCCTTGCCCGCCTGGTCGATGTCCTGCTTGCAATTCCGAAATTCCTGCTTGCCGTCATCGTCGTCACCGCGATCGGCTTCGACACCACGAACGCCGCCATCGCCACCGGCATCTCCTCGGTTGCCGTGTTTGCGCGGGTCATGCGGTCGGAAGTCATCAAGACCAGGCAGGCGACCTTCATCGAGGCTTCTTTTCTTTCGGGTGGCTCGCGCTGGCACATCCTGTGGCGGCACATCCTGCCGAACGCATCGCGCTCCGTGCTCCCGCTTGCCGTGCTGCAGTTTGGCGACTCGATCCTGGTGATCGCCAGCCTCGCCTTCCTCGGCTACGGCGATCCGCCGCCAGCCTCCGATTGGGGTCTGCTGATCTCGATCGGCAAGGACTACCTCAAGTGGCCATGGCTGGTCTACGCACCCGCCTTCGTCACGATCGCGACCGTCCTCTCTGTGAATAGGATCAGCCGATGGCTTCGCAAGATAGACTAAATGCAGTTCGCACCCTTGTCACCGAGAAAGCCCCGACGCCGCAGCGGCAAACGCCATTGCTTCAGGTGGAGGGCCTGTCCGTCTCATACGGCTCGCATGAGGTCGTCAGCAATGTCGGCTTCGAGCTCGGCCGCGGCAAAAGCCTTGCATTCATCGGGGAATCGGGCTCGGGCAAGTCGACCATTGCGCGCGCCGTGCTGCGATTGCTTCCCCGCACGGGACAGGCGACGGGCCGCATCGCGGTCGACGGCCAGGACATATTGCAGCTCTCCGAGCGCCGCTTCCGCCATCTTCGAGGCCGGGCTGTCGGCTTCGTGCCGCAGGATCCGGGAAACGCACTCAACCCGGTGCGGACAATCGGTTCGCAGGCGATGGAAGCCGCAGCCCTTGTCGACGAGCCTAGCAAGGCAATCCGCAAGGCGCTCGTCCTGGAGACGTTCGCCCAGGTCGGGTTGGACAACCCGCAGCGTGTCTATGATTCCTACCCGCACCAGCTGTCCGGCGGCATGCTTCAGCGCGTCCTGATCGGACTTGCGGTTCTGCCGCGGCCACAGTTGCTGGTCGCCGATGAGCCGACCTCGGCGCTCGATGTTACGATCCAGAAGAGAATCCTCGACCTGCTCTCACGGTTGCAGCAAGACCTCGACATCAGTCTGCTGCTCATCACCCATGACCTGGCGATCGCAGCCGAACGGGCAAACTCCCTTGTCGTTCTCAAGGATGGCATCGTTCAGGAGGCCGGCAGCACCGCGGCCGTTTTCTCCTCACCCGCATCGACTTACGCAAAGAAGCTGCATGCCGATGTTCCGGCGCTTAATCCCAACCGCTACTACAAGCTTCGGGATCCTGGCTTTCGGTTCCTTGACGCTGAGGGCAACAACTCGCCGAAGATCGAGGTCAAGGGTATCACCAAGAGCTTCACGGTCGACGGCAAGGTTCTGCCGGCCGTTGATGACGTGTCCTTTACCGTTCCGGCGGGCACTACGCACGCACTGGTCGGCGAGTCCGGCTCCGGAAAGACGACAGCGATCCGGCTGCTGCTCGGGCTCGATCAACCGGACGCCGGTCATATCTCGGTCGCAGGAGAAAAACTCAGCGGACGCTCACATCACTCACTACGGTCCGTATGGCGCAATCTTCAGCTCGTCTATCAAAATCCATTCACATCGCTCGATCCGACCTGGAAGGTCGAGCAGCTTGTGCGCGAGCCGCTCGACAGGTTCGGCATCGGAACTCATGCTGAGCGGGCGGAACGGGTGCGCGAAGCACTGTCCAATGTCGGCCTTGGCGAGCACCTGCTTTCACGCAAGCCGCAAGCCTTGTCCGGCGGTCAGCGGCAGCGTGTCGCGATTGCCCGCTCGCTGGTCCTGAAGCCGGAGGTGATCGTGCTCGACGAGCCGACCTCGGCACTCGACGTGAGCGTGCAGGCTGATATCGTCGGAGTATTGCTCTCGCTGCAGGCAAGCCTTGGCCTCACCTATATATTCGTCTCCCACGATCTGGCCCTCGTGCGCCAATTCGCCCATACCGTCTCCGTGATGCAACGCGGGCGCATCGTCGAACACGGCAACGTCAGGGACATCTTCGACAATCCACGCGAGCCCTACACGGTGTCGTTGCTGGAATCGATCCCGGCCGCCGCCAGCCCTGCCCGCGCACCGTTCCCGCAACTCCGCCGGATCATCAGCCAGGAACAGATCGCATGAGTATCGTTGCACCCGCCGGCACCCTGCCCGCCACATTCCGCGCCAAGCGGCGGCTCGGCTTCAACACCCGTGTATCGTTCAACGATGAGGCCGGCCCGGCGCAGGGACTGCGCGACGGCATAGAACTGTTCAAGGCAGCCGAGCGGCTGGGCTACCAGTCGGGCTGGGCCTATCAGCGCCATTTCGATCACTACCTGTCCTCTCCGATCCCATTCTTTGCTGCGGTCGGCCAACATACTAGCCATATCACGCTCGGATCGGCTGTCATCCCGATGCGCTACCAGGACCCGATCCTGCTTGCCGAGGCAGCCGCCACTGCCGACCTGCTCATCGGCGAAAGGCTTGAGTTGGCCATCTCGACCGGCGCCAATGCTGCATTCGACGCGGTATTCGGCGCGGTCGATACCGATGCTCGAACGGAAGCAAAGCGCCGCCAGGCGCGTTTTCTTGCAGCAATTGCCGGCGAGGTGCTGCACACGGTCGATGGTCCAGGCCAAGGTGCCCCGGAGGGCACCGAACTGCGGGTGACCCCGCACAGCCCGACGCTGCGGTCGCGTATCCGGCAAGGCTCGGCGAGCCTGAGCTCAGCCGTGCAGGCCGCCGAACTCGGGATCGGGCTCATCTCCGGAACTGTCCAACACGACCACGTCGAGGGCGAGGGTTTTGGAGAATATCAGGCCCGCGCCATCGAGGCTTTCCGCGCGACATGGCGCCGGAAGCAGGGCACCGAGCCGCCGCCGGTCACTGTCGCGGCGTCGATCCTGGTCGGCACCACCGCCGAATTGCGTGAGAAATATGCCGCTTATGACCTCGAGCGCCAAACCAAGGGCATCGGGGCATCCCGGCCCGCAGGCGCCCTTGAACCGACCGCGCCGGCCATTCAGCCGCCGGGCGTCCAGATTTCGCCGGTCTTCCATGGCACCCCCGATCAGGTAATCGAAGCTGTGCTCAAGGATCCGGGCCTGGCGGCCGCCGACGAGATTGTTCTCTTCCTGCCGCCCGCTTTCGGTCTTGCGGAGAACGTGCGCCTCCTGGCAGATCTCGTACAGACGGTGGCCCCGAGCCTCGGCTGGTCGCCCACCGCGTGACGACGCATTTCAAGGCCTGAGAATATCCACTCGAAATACGTCCGCCGCTCAGTCACCAGAGCGGCGGCTGGAGCAATTCCAGGAAAAGTGCGCAGCGGTTTTCCATCCGGAATTGCGTGAAAACAAAAAGATAGAGCGGTTCAGAGTTTCCGTGAAAAGCTGAACCGCTCTATTGCCCGAACCTTCGTTCAGGCCGCCGGCGTTGGCTCGCCAAGCGAAAGCATCAACCGGTTTGCCCAGTTGAAGAAGGCCGCGCCATGGATCACATCGGCGATTTCCAGATCATCCAGTCCTTCTTCGCGCAACCTGCGGATTTCCTCGGCTCCAAATTGCGATGGCGTGGCCGTCAGCGCAGCTGACGCTTCGACGACGGCATTCCATCGCCTGCCTAGATCGGCTTGAAGGCCCTCGTCCAACAGACGCTGCACATCCTCAGTCCGCTTGGAATGATGTGAAGCAAAACGCGAATGGACCGATGCGCAGAAGATGCATCCATTCGCCCGCGAAGCGGCCGTAGCAGCCAGTTCCCGTTCAGCGCGCGGAAGGCCGGCCGAGACGTTGTAGAAGATATCCTTGTCGGTCTTCGTGCGCGCCTGCAAAATATCGGGGTCCCGCGCCAACAACATGAAGTAAGGCGATTTTGCGCGGGACGCGTCCACGAGGCCGGCCCAGTGGCGTTCGGTCAGCTCCGCTTCGTCAAGGGGCTGCAGCCAGGGCGTCCAGCCGATCTCAGCTTGAGTGAAGGCGTTTGGCCGGTTTTCGATCGCCGGATGAACAACAGTTTCGGTCATGGCAGAATTCCTTATCCGTGCGATTTAGGCTTGCGCGACCTGCCCGATGGCAGCGGAGCCTGCCGCCAGGGCCTTCAGGCCGGTAACGACCCTGATCTGGAACGCAAGAAATGCGACGAGTTGCGATAGGGTGACGATGCCAGTGGTCGTCCAGCCGGCATCGAGCAACTTCTGCAATGCCCCGGCGCTTGCCTCCCTCGGTCGGAAGACCAGAAGGTGGATATGTTCGAGCGCTGCGCTGAGTTTTGGGTCCAAAAGATTTCGGCTCTCACCCGAAACCTCGTAAACGAAGCCCGGCTTGTCCTCACGCGATAACGGGCCAGCCGGATAATGGCCGTAAGGCCCGTGTGCATTGCCCCGATCTATTTCGGCGTCGATGACGGCAACTAGGGCGGAGCCATGGGGTTCATCCTGGAGTTTGGAAGAATAATAGCTCCTGATCGCGGCTGCCTTGTGCAGCCCTGCAACGAAGGCCGCGGCGGCGAAGCGCTCCGCCGGAGTGACGCTTCCCCAATGCTCGGGTTCAAAGAGAGCCTTATAGCTCTTCTGCGCATTGAGGCGCGTCTCGGGCCGCTGCACCCGAAGACCGTCAAGACGGGATCCTGGCTCTATCCCCGCAAGGAAGTCGATAATATCTCTGTTCTGCAAAGTCATGGTCGATGCCTTCTCTTCGGATGCTGCTATTCAGGCCTGCGCGGCGAAGCGACGTTCGTTCTCGGCGGCGCCTTGCGGCACCCAGCCGAGCGCGGGTGCGACATGGGCGGCGGTCAGTTCCAGCGAGCGCAGAATGTATTCATGCGGCGGATCGATGGAGTGCACCTGAAAGACCAGATCGGTGACACGCGCCAAGGCCGCATCTGCCTGAAGCGATTCAATAACGTCGTCGGGGGTACCGACGTGAACGTCGAACGCTTTGATCAGGTCGGCCGTGGTTTCGCCCGGAACCGCAAAACCCGCTGCCTTGAAGTGCTCGACGATCCGCCTCAGGCCGAGATCGGCGAAATGAAGAGCTTCTTTTCTGCTGTCGGCGACAAAGAGGCTCCGCGAACCCAATATTCGCGGATGTCGCCCGGCCGGCAGCGCCGAAAGATAGGCATCGATGATCGGGTTCTGCAGGTCCGAAAGCTTGGCGTCCGGTGTCTCCGGCGGGCGCGGCTGCGTCCTAGATAACATCAGCCCGTCGCCATCGCGGCCGGCACGCAAACCTCCACCGACGGAAAACGTCGCCTGCCAGACATGGTCGCGCAGATGTGGTGCTGCCGGATAGAGGCGGTTGCCGCCCGTAAGCTCTCCGCCCGCCCAGGCATTGCGCACCAAAGCAAGATGATTGCCATAAACCTCCGTGCGCTGGCTGCGTTCCAGGCCGAAGGGAAGAAAGGCTTGCGGAGTGCCGCCAGTGCCGAAGCCGACTTCCAGCCGCCCATCAAGCAGGCTGTCGAGCACGGCAGTATCTTCCGCGACCCGCACAGCATTTTCCATCGGCAGCGTGATGACGCCGGTGCCCAGGCGAATGCGCGATGTCTGCGGGGCCAGCGCAGCAAGGAATACCAATGGCGCGGGCAATCCGCCCTCATCGCCGTTAAAGTGATGCTGCGCCACCCAGGCAGAATCGAAGCCCTGTTTTTCGGCATGGATGATCTGCTTGGAAACCAGCCCGTAGCGCGTTTTCGCATCTGCCTGATCGAGGACCCGGCTGAAGAAACCCAATCTCTTCGGTGATGTTGATGTACTCATGAGGATTATCCTGCACTGACGAGGGTCGGATCTGTTGCCCGCGGAAACTTTTTGCCCGGCACCGCATCGATCAGTTCACGCGTGTAAGGGCTCTTGGGATTGCTGAAGACGTCTTCGACACCGCCTGTTTCGACCAGCCGCCCACCGTTGAGGACCGAGACCGTGTCTGCGATCTGACGCACCACCGCAAGATCATGGGAGACGAACAGATAGGTCAGTCCTAGCTCGCGCTGCAGCTCGTCCAAAAGATCGAGGATCTGCGCCTGCACCGTTACGTCGAGCGCGGAGACGGCCTCGTCGAGTACCAGGATCTGCGGATCGAGCACTAGGGCGCGCGCAATCGCCACGCGCTGACGTTGCCCTCCCGAAAGCGCGTGCGGCCGGCGTTGCAATAAGTCAGTCGGCAGTCTGACTTTTTCGAGAGTTGCCGCCACCTTCGCCAATCGTTCACGCCGGGGCAACCGTTCGAAATTCAACAGCGGTTCCTCCACGATCCTTTCGGTCGTCTGACGCGGATCGAGCGAACCATAGGGATTTTGGTAGACAAGCTGGATCTTCTTGCGGAACAGTCTCAGCGTTTCGCCACGCAGCGAAGACAGATCGAGCCCATCGATCACAACCTGCCCGGAGGTCGGCCGCTGAAAGGCAGAAACGATCCTGATCGTCGTCGTCTTGCCGGAGCCGGATTCGCCGACGATCGCATGCGTGCTGCCGCGGCGAACACGAAACGACACGTCGTCCACCGCCCTGAAACTACTATCGCTGCCAGTACCGAAATCCTGCACCAGCCTATCAACCACGATGATATCGTCTGCCGGCGCAGCGGATACGCTCGCATGTGGCGGCGATCGCTTCGGCCGGGCGTTCAGCGATGGCGCATCGGCAAGCAGACGGCGCGTGTAGCTGCTTTGCGGGTTTCTGAGAATATCGGCGGTGCGTCCTTGCTCCTGAATGCGGCCATGCTGCAGGACGATCAGCCGGTCGGATCGATCGGCGGCAATCCCGAGATCGTGGGTCACCAGAAGGACCGCGGTGCCATATTCGCGTCTCAGATCGTCGATCAGATCGAGTATGTGCCTCTGCACCGTCACGTCCAAGGCACTGGTGGGCTCGTCAGCGATGATCAGCGAAGGCTTCAGCGCGATGGCGATCGCGATCAGCACACGCTGGCGCATCCCGCCGGAAAGCTCATGCGGATATTGCTTGGCACGCAGTTCCGGCTGGCTAAGGCCGACGCGCTTCAGCAATTCGACTGCCTTGGCTCGAGCGGCAGCACCGGATGCCCGGCCATGGACCGTCAGGATTTCGGCGACCTGCTCGCCGATCGTCCTCACCGGATTGAGCGAATTGCCCGGATCCTGCGGTACGAGGCTGATGACGGAACCGCGAATGCCATCCAGCCGCCTTTGCGGCCAGCCGGCAATGTTCTCGCCGTTCAGGCGAACGGTTCCCTGCTGGAGCAGTCCACCTTCAGGCAGGAGACCAATGAGAGCTTGCGCCGTCGAACTCTTGCCGGAACCGGACTCCCCGACCAGGGCGACGACCTCACCGGCGCGAACCTCAAAGTCAATATCGTGAACGACCGTGCGCAGGCCGCTCCTGTCGCGATAGGCTACCCTAAGGCCTGCAGCATCGAGGATCGGCGCACCCTTTTCCGCAATTGTTCCAATGATTGGAGCCGTCATTTCCCGATACTCCCAAGCGCTCGGCTGATACGGTTGATGGAAATGACGACCAGGACCACGACGAGGCCGGGCGCCGCCGTCAGCCACCAGGCGGTTGCGATATAATTGCGTCCCTCGGCGATCAGCAGGCCCCATTCCGGTGTCGGCGGCGGCGCGCCGTAGCCGAGAAAGCCGAGGGTTGCGAGCTGCAGGATGGCCCAGCCGGCCTGCAGCGCCGCAAAAGCGATCACCGAGGCCAGCGAATTCGGCAGGATGTGGCACCAGAGAACCTTGAGGAAGGTGCCGCCGCTGCCGAAGGCGGCCTCGACATATTCGCTTCGGCGCACGGTGACGACTTCGGAGCGGACCAATCGGGCAAATTTGGCGATCAGCGTGCAGCCGACCGCAATCGCGGCGTTGACGGTGCCGAATCCGAGCAGAACGATGATGCTAAGCGATAAAAGCAGATCCGGTATGGACAGCATGACGTCCACCAGTCTCATGATGACAGTCTCGATCCTGCCGCCGAACGATCCGGCAAGAAGGCCGAGCGTCGTGCCAGCCACAAGCGCGATACCGACGGCGGCAAGCGCGCCCGAAAGCGAATGCACGGCGCCATAGACGATGCGCGCATAGAGATCGCGCCCGAGCGAATCCGTCCCCAGGAGATGAGCGGCACTCGGCGGCCGAAGATGCTGGCCGGGCAAACCCTGTATGGGATCATAGGCCGTGAAAATGCCAGGGACGAGCGCCCACAACACAGCCAGTGCAAGAATGAGGCAGGCAAGGACGAGACCAGGCTGTATGCGCGGCAGATGCCAAGCAGCGCTGGCGTCCTTGCGAAGATCGGCCGTGACCGCCGCGGACGATGCTCTTTCTTCCTGGCTTGGCGCATCCAGTTCGGCATGCCGTTGCGCGGGTTCGATCCTTGCCATCATGCCGCTCCCAGTTTGATCTTCAGACGGGGATCGAGCACGGGATAAAGAAGATCGACCACGAGATTGATGACGACGAAGGCGGTTGCTGCGACGACGACGATTGCCTGGAGAACGGCGACATCCTGACTGTCCACCGCCTGCTTCGTGAGCCCGCCGATGCCATTAAGGCCAAAGACCGTTTCGGTGATGACAGCGCTGGCGATCAACTCCCCGAACAGCAATCCGGCAACGGTTAAAACCGGCAGCAGCGTGTTCTTGGCGACGTGACGCCACAGGACCTTGGCATGCGAGAGGCCTTTGGCTCGCGCGACAGGCACGAAGGGCCTCGTCAGGACCTCGTCTATGTTCTTCAGCAGAATTTGCGCCAGCGGAGCGGAAATCGGCACCGCGACGGTCAGGATGGGCAGGAAAAGACCTTCCCACGGGCCTGGATTGATGACCGGCACGAGGCGGAGCCGGAAGGAGAATATCTGAATGAGCATGATGCCGAGCCAAAAGGTCGGCACGGATATGAAGAGCGACGGAATCGATTGGATCAGGCCGCGCAGCCAGACAAGACCGGAGAGATTGCAGGCAATTGCAATCAGAACGGCAAGAAGCGTCGCCACCGCAAAGCCCAATGCTGCAAGCAGCAGCGATGGCGGCAGGTTGGTGGCAAGCAGTGAGCTCACCGGAACGCCCGCCTGCAGGGAATAGCCGAAATCACCCGTCAGGAAACTCCAGACGGCATGGAGATATTGATGCAGGAACGATCCGTCGGCGCCGTAAGCCGCCCTGATATCGGCAAGCTGTTCGGGGCTCAGTCCGTAATCCGGGTTCTGGAACTTGATCAGCACCGCGTCGCCCGGCAGCGACTGCAGCAACACGAACGAAACGGTGAAAGCCGCCCATAGGACGAACAGCGCCTGCCCGAATTTCGATAGTATGTATCTTGCCATGCCAATACCACGTCTTCGCGTTGGGAAGGCCCGGCACCACGCCGGGCCAACCCCATTTTTATCAGTGTTCAGCGAGCCAGGTGCTGTAGAAGGATGGGCGTCCCACGGCTTCGAATGCAATTCCCTTCACGTAAGGCGCGCCGGCAAAAACCTGCGGCTCCTCGAAGAAGGGGATGACATAGGCCCGATCGAGCAGATATTCCTGCGCCACCTTGGCCGCCGCCAGGCGCTTGTCGCGATCCGTCTCGGAGGCGACGGTTTCCAGGATGCCGTTCAGCTTGTCATCCGAGAAACTCGCCTTGGGATTGAGGCCGCCCTTTTGCAGCAGGGCATCGCGGTTCTTGGGGTAGAACTGGCTCTTGATGACATCGGGATCGGCACGGCCGACCTCGGCGACGACCAGCGGCGTCTTTGCCGGATCGACATTGTCGGTCACCAGATTTCCCGAGGTGCCGGCAAGAACCTGCAGCTTGACGCCGAGCTTGGCCCATTGCTGCGCGACGAGCTGTAGCACGGCCTTGTTCTGTGGCTGGGGCAGGGATTCGTAGACTGCAAGCGAAAGCGGCTTGCCATCCTTCTCGCGAACGCCGCTCGCGCCCTTCTTCCAGCCTGCCTCGTCGAGGAGCTTTTCAGCGAGAGCCGGATCGTAGGTCAGCTTTGACGACAGATCCGCGTAGCCGGCGGCGGCCGACGAAATGACCGATTTCGCCTGCGGATAATTCGCAGAAAACAGCGTGTCGACGATTTCCTTGTTATTGGTCGCGTGAAGGAGCGCCTGGCGAACCTTGAGATCGGCAACGAGCGGGTTGTCCGGACGGAAGGCGACGCTGTCGTTCACGCCGCGGGTCGGCGCCGCATAGATCGTGAAATTCTGGTCGGACACCTGCTTCTCGTCATAGGCCTGCAGCTGACGGATGAAATCAGCCTGACCGGAAAGCAACGCGCCGATGCGCACGCTGTCCTCGCCGGTGATGATGTATTTGATGCCATCCAGATAGGCACGGCCCTGATGCTCCAGCTTGCTCGGACCCCAGTTGTAGTCTGTCCGCGCCTTCAGCGAGAGCTGCTTGCCGAGCGTCTCGCTCTCGACGACGAAGGGGCCGGATCCGATAATTTTCGTCGCATCGCCGAGCTGGTCGAAGGGGAGCGTCAGCGTCTTCAACGAGACCAGGCCGGATCCGATGACAGATGTTCCCTGCAGAAAACCCGGAGATGATTTCTTGAAGTAGAACTTGACCGTATAGGGATCGATGACTTCGCTGTGATCGTAATTGTTGATGACTTCGGAAACCGGCTGTTTCAGCTCCTTATTGCCGAGGCCGAACGTATCGTAGTTCTTTGCAACGGCATTGGCATCGAGCGGGGTGCCGTCGGAAAAGGTCACGCCTTTGCGGATCTTGAACGTATATTCCGTCGCCGCATCGTTGACCGTCCAGGATTCGGCAATCCACGGCTCGATATCAAGCGTCTTCGGGTTCTGATAGGTCAGCTTGTCGGTGATCTGGTTGAGAATGCCGCCGTTCGGATAGAATCCGCCTGCCGGCGGATAGAGGTTCGTATGCGCCTGCTGTTCGAGATAAATCAGCGTGCCGCCTTTGACCGGCTGGTCATCGGCGAATGCCACCGGCGCCGCCAGTAGCCACACGCTCAGTAAACTTGCCGCCTTGAATTTGGCTTTGATGCCCATTGTGTAAGCCTCTGTAGGATAATGCGCATCAACCTACGGCAAACACCTATATATCTATAGAATTAATATTCTAATTTGGACACAAGTCGGGAAACGAACGCGACTATATTTTCGGGTTGAATGGGCCTGTCGCGCTGCTTGATGGGACAAGCATCCACCAAAAATGAGCGGGCAATATTCGCGCATTCAGAAACGCCTCCGCAATCCAATGCGCTTCCGCTCCTCGATACCCTTCAATCTTTTCTAATAGAATTGTTTTCCCCTATGGCCCGACTATTTGGCATTGCCGAGAATGGCCTGCCGCATCTACCACGCATATAATACAGTAAATTAATGGACTAATCGAACTTGGAACGCCTCCGATCGTTCGTTCGGAAGAATCGATTTCAACGGGTGATGAAGATGACCAGACAGGTGATTGAATATGCCGGCGTTCCGGTGGGCATCGTCGTTCCGGACAAGGGCGCGCTAAAGTTCATCGCAGTCAAGTTTCATGTCTATGATCTCGACGGCCAACATTCTGCCGCCGCTTCGGACGTGCTGCGGGCCATCCATCAATTGGCGTCCCCGTCGACCGGCGACCTCGACCGCGCGGCGTAAAGGAAGGCATATCATGAGCAGGCTGTATCGCTTCTTTCGGCTCTCCGCACAACGCGACGACCTATTTTCATGCCTTAACCTATTCTCATACTGAGAGCTCTTCATATGGCTGTTACTGCCCAACCCCTCATCCTCGATCACGCCGTCATCGGCGCCCTTGACCGGCTGGATGAGGCCGCCGCAATCTACCGCAAACTCGGCTTTGCGCTGACCCCACGCGGTTACCATACGCTGGGCTCCATCAATCATCTTGCCGTGTTCGGCGAGAACTATCTGGAGCTGCTCGGATTTCCGCCTGACAGTGACGGGAACCGCGCCGATCTCTGGTCTTATCCGATCGGTTTGAACGGGCTTGCTTTTCGAACCACCGACGCCGCCAGCCTGCAACGCGAATTGGGCGACGCCGGCAAACCCGTCACCGAATGGCGTGATTTCTCGCGCCCTGCCGATGTGGGCGGCATAGAGAAGTCAGCCAGTTTCCGCACCTTTCAGATCGGTAAGGAGGCGCTCTCCAACGGCCGCTTCTTCTTCTGCCAGCACAATACGCCGGAGCTGGTGTGGCAGCCGAAGGATCAGAGTCACCCCAACGGTGTTCTCGATATCGTCGATGTCTTCATCGTCAGCCGCGCTCCTCAAGCGATTACCGAACTGCTAGGTGGATTCGCCAATACCGATGCTCCCGACATCGTTAGCGAGGGCATTGCAATTCACGCCGGCACCGTCACACTTCATATTCTGTCCGAGGCTGATGCTGCCTCCCGATTCGGCTCTTCCATTCCGACAGATTTTGACGGCAACGAAAGAAAAGTGGCGCTCGGATTGAAGGTACGATCGCTTGAAGCAACCGCAGACGTCTTGGCGCAGGGAGGCTTTTCGCCTCACGCCTTCGAGGGTGGTCTGCTTGTTGATGCCGATGCCGCCAATGGAGTCGCGCTATGGTTCAAGGAGTAGAAGAGCCGGCGCATACTTGAGGGTGACGCACAAATAGTACGGCAGGAGCTCCCGAACGGCGGCAACTGAGATGCCGGTATCCGGCATTGCGATCGTTCAGCGCTTCGATATCGAAATCAATGCAAGGAACTCCGCATGGCCAATCAGCCCGTCACCACCCGTATCGTGCTTGCCTCCCGTCCCGTTGGAAAACCGGTGACGGCGAACTTCCGGCTTGAACGGGAAACCTTGCGGGATCTCGACGAAGGCGAGGTTCTTCTGCAAATCCTTTATCTTTCTCTCGACCCCTATATGCGAGGTCGCATGGACGACGCGAAATCCTATGCCGCGCCGGTCGAAATTGGCGGCGTGATGGAAGGCGGAACCGTCGCGCGCGTAGTCAAATCACGCAATACGGAATTCACGCCGGGGGACATCGTCCTCTCCCATTCCGGCTGGCAGAGCCATGCGATCTCAAACGGCGCGGGATTGCGCAAGCTCGACCCCAATGTGGCGCCGATCTCGACGGCACTCGGCATTCTGGGAATGCCCGGCTTCACGGCTTATGCGGGGCTGCGCAATATCGCACGACCCCAAGCCGGAGAGACATTGGTCGTTGCCGCCGCAAGCGGCGCGGTCGGCTCGGCCGTCGGGCAGATCGCCAAGATCTTTGGTGCAAGGGTGGTCGGGATCGCAGGCGGCCCGGACAAGTGCCGCTATATCCACGACGAACTCGGTTTCGATGCCGCGATCGATCACCGGGCCGGCGACTTTCAAGCCCAGCTTGCATCGGCTTGTCCGAAGGGCATCGACATTTACTTCGAAAATGTCGGCGGACACGTCTGGAACGCGGTGTTTCCATTGCTGAACGATTTCGCGCGCGTTCCGATCTGCGGGCTGATTGCACATTATAACGAAGACCCGTCCACTTCGCGCGGATCGGACCAGCTGCCAGCGGTCATGCGCGCCATCCTCAGAAAGAGCCTGACCATCCGGGGTTTCATACAACGCGAATTCGCCGATCAGCGCCCCGATTTCTATCGCGAAGCCGGAAAATGGATTTCCGAGGGGCGGCTCAAATATAAGGAGGACATCGTGGATGGGCTCGAAAACGCTCCGGAAGCTTTCCTCGGGCTGCTGGAAGGGCGGAACTTCGGTAAACTGGTCGTGCGTGTCGCACAGAGCTGACCGCCAGCCGTCAGTCGGCGCATATCGGTCCTTCACCGCAATCTCTCAGAAATGGCCTCGGCGACCTTTCTTGCCTGCACGCGGATATCCGGCACGGCGGTAATTTCCCAGAATTGGCCCGCAGTCAGCGCGCCAACGGCATAGATGACCGCTTCGCTGCCGCTCGAACCGGGGATGCGCGAGCGAGCATCGACCACCAGTCCAAGACGAAGCGGGTCTGCCTCGATCAGGCCTTGGCGCTGCATCTCCTGCAGCAATGGAGAATGGGCGATGCCTGCCCGCTCCATGCCGGTGCAATTCACGATCCAATCCGCCTCAATCGATGCGGTAAAGCTCTCGCCGCGCGGCCGGTAATGCACGGTCAAAGCCTTGGTTTTCTCGACATTCTGGAGATAGCCGGCGCGGACCGAAACCTGGCCGCTTTGCAGCATCGTCTCAAATCTCCGGAACACATCCGGCGCAACCCGATGACGATGGATATTCCACCAGGGTAACGCATGGCGCAAAAAGCGGCGGCGCTCGGCCTCCGGCAATCTCGACCAGAGAGCTTGCGTTTTCGGGCGCAGGCCATCCATGACTCTGCGCCAGTCCCCCACATCTTTGCTTTCGCGACGGAGAACATGCAGGAGTTCACTCATCCGCGTGGGCAAGGCTCCGACGTCGATCTCGACCACCGGCTTCGGATGACTGACGTGATCGCGCGGAACCAGACCCCGCCGCGACAACACGATTATCTTGCCGGTGAAACCGTGAGCAGACAGTGCCAAAACCTGATCGATCATCGTCAATCCCGAACCCAGGATACAGACAGTATCAGTCTTACTGACGCGCCTCAGCCATGACAGTCGCCATGGATTTTCGATGATGTGGGAGCGCAGGCCGGCAGGCAATCCGGTCAAATCGAAGGGCAGTTGGGCATTCCCCACTCCCAGACAAAGCACGACGCTTCGCCCGGCGATCTCATTGCCGTTGTCCAAAATAAAACCGAGCGCGGAACCGTAGCGCTCAACGCATCCGGTCGCCTTGGCCTTGATGAAATCAACCCGGCAACGCCGTTTCCTGTTGCGCAGCAGAGCAGCCAAACTGTCTCGAATATACAGGCCATAGTCCTGCCTGGAGGCGAAATCCCCCGCATCCAACGGTCGCTTATGCTCCCGCAGCCATTCGACGAATGCATTCGGCCGGTCTGGGAAGAGGCTCATACGGCCGGCGGGCACGTTCAAGCGATGCAGATAGAGCTCGGTGCGATAGGCGGTTCCGCGGCCAAATCCGGGATCGTCTCCGACGATGGCGATGGATGCGGTTTCGGGAAGCAGTTCCACGAGGTTGCAGACGGTGGAGATGGCGGAAAAGCCGGAACCCACGACAACGGCATCATAGATCATGGCTTGCCTTCTTCACTTTCGGGCGCTGCGGGAATTGCCAATAAATTCCTTTTGTCTGATTTAGGGCGGATGGATTTCGATCCAACATGCGACGATGTCTTGCCGGGAGATATCCAATGTCGCCCTACCTTCTTCCGCTCATGACACGGCCGTGCGCTTGGCACGCTTTCCCGATGGCTAAGATATTATCTATAAATTTCGTAGATTAAAAGAATAGGTTCCGCCGCCTTCCCTTGAATGGGCAAATGAATTTCTTTGTCCTGCAGGTAGCTCTCCCCAGCGGCCGGCAGCGCATTTTCTCAGCCGCTTATTGTTCCAATGAAGGAACTCTGGGTGCCGACATGAGTTGGGGTCTTTCCTTCAAGAAGGATAGAGACATGTAAGTGAACGCAGCAATGACACGCGACGTGCGCGTCGCAAATCCCAACCATTCCATTCGCGAAGCTGCGACCATGATGGCCGATCTCGATGCCGGCATTATCCCCGTCGGCGAGCATGACAGGCTCGTGGGCATGATCACGGACCGCGACATCGCGGTACGCGCAGTCGCGCAAGGAAAAGGACCGGAAACCAGGATCGGCGACGTGATGTCGGCGGAGGTCAAATATTGCTTCGAGGACGGATCCGCCGGCGCTGCACTCGCCGAAATATCGAGGCCTGGAGGAGCCCATTCGCAGAGCTGAACCGGCGACTATCGAAGGAGTGACGCGATGTCTGCATCAAAAACAACGACGGATCACAAGCTGATCCGCCAATGGGTGGAATCAAGAGGCGGACACCCATCCCGCGTGAAGAACGCCGGGGGCGCTGGCGGCCTTTTGTGGATCGATTTCGGAGCGCCGGAGAAAAACCTGAAGGAAATCGCCTGGTACGAATTCTTCCGGATCTTCGACGAGAACAAGCTGGTATTCCTCCATCAGGAAAAGACGGAAAAAGCTCGCTTGCCCGCCGGGCCGAACCTCTTGCGAACGCAGTGCGATTCACGTCGTTGCCTGGCGTTTAAAGGTCTCGCCCGTTCAGTAGGAAATTCGTCCATCGACGATTGGCGACGATCCCGAGGAAAGCTGTTGTTTCAACACCTGCCTCGCATCGTCGCTGATGATCGACATCGGAGCTGCGACTGCGACCTTTGCCGCCGAGCCCGCCAGATCCGCGGTTCGCACGGCCGCAATGCCTACCCTATCCGCAAGCGAGACCTGGCCAGCGTCCAATGACTGCCCTGCCAGCCGCCGTCCGAGCAGTTGGACCATGTCGCGATTGTCCGCAAAGGTATTGTGGCCCAGCGCGTCGTCCGGTTTTACGGAACTCGTATCGACGACCGTGATCCCGAGCTTGGCCAAGTCTGCCGCATAGGGTGTTGAATCGAAGCCGCCGACCCGATTGACGCCACCGGAGAGCCACCGCGAAACCTGTAGCGCCTTGTCCTTGGTGGAGGAAAAAATCGTAAAGTGCGGTCGTTGCACGCCCATCTCGATCATCTGCCGGCGGAATACGTCGATATCGATGTCAGGCGATGCAAGGATGACATTCTTCACCTTTGACGGAATTGTCTTGTTGCGCATGGCAACGCCGCGCAACGCCTCCGCCGTCAACCATGATCCCATGGAGTGGGCAAGGATCGTCACCTCACCGACATCGGGACTTTTGGCAGCCTGCAGGATCATATCTTCGAGCGCTCGTCGCGAGAAATTCGTGCTTTCCTTGTCGTAGAGATAGTCGAAAACGTTGCCGCGCGAGGGCCAGGTGAAGAGGATCGGCGCGGCATCCGTTCCGGAATCATGCATGATCTGCGCGAAGCGGAAGACGGCGTCGGCATAGGTATTGTTGAAGCCGTGCACGAAGATAACAACCTGCCGCTTGGCATTGCGATTCTTGCCGAACCATTCGAAAATATTGCGCTCGGATGCCACCTTTCCGACTTTTAGGACTGCAAACTCTTTCTCGGGATTGGCCGGTACATGCGATGGCCATTGCACTTCGCCGATCTTGCGATTTCGATCGGGAGGAACGGAAACGACGATATCGTTGAGAGAAATCGCCGTTCCACGCTCGCCGGAATAAAGCTCGCCTGCTTTGTCGGTCGGCTGGCGTGTCGTCGCCACCATGATGTCCACGGTGCTGGTGCCTGGTCCCGCCGTTGCGACCGGCTGGAGAACATTCTCCAGCCGCCCCGCGCAGCCTGCCAGGACCGACAGGGAGATCAGAACGGAAAGACCAGACCGCTTGAGAACAAATGAGGTCAAGCTGCGCTGTGCGCAGGCAGCATAACGGGTGCTGCCGGCGAGGTCCCTTCGTCCAACTTTCTGCATCGGACGCCCCTTCAGTGTTGCGCGTCGTCGCGAGGAATTCGGAACCAGGCAACATAGAGTGCCGGAAGGAAGAGCAGCGTCAGAACCGTACCGACGACGATGCCGCCCATCATCGCATAGGCCATGGGGCCCCAGAATATCTCCCTGGAGATCGGGATCAGCGCGAGCGTTGCGGCGGCCGCTGTCAGCATGATGGGCCGCATTCGATGCTCGGTCGCCTCGATGACCGCTTGCCAGGCCGGCACACCCTCGCTTCGGAGGTGCTCGATCTGCACGACAAGGATCACCGAGTTGCGGATCAAGATACCTATGAGAGCAAGTACGCCAAGGATTGCGACGAATCCCATGGGCGCGTTGCTGAAGAGAAGTGCTGCAACCACACCGATAAGCGCTGTGGGAGCAACAGCAAACACCAGAAACAGCCTGCTGAAGCTTTGCAGCTGGATCATCAGGATCGTCGCCATGATGAACAGCATCAGCGGCGCTACCGCCACGATCGGCCCCTGCGCTTTGGCGCTCTCCTCTACCGAGCCGCCATCGACGATGCTGTAGCCGCTTGGGAGTGTCTTGCGGAACTCGTCGACCTTCGGCTGCAATTCGTTGACGATCGTCGCCGGCTGCGTCGGTCCGACCACGGCAGCCTTGATGGTGATGGTCGGTATGCGGGTGCGCCGCCAAATCGTCGGCTGCTCCAGCTCGTAGTGGAAATTCGCAACTGCGGACAACGGTACGGATTTGCCATTGGAACCGCCAAGCTGGAGGTTCTGCAGCGTCTCGATCGAACCTCGCTCGGAGGTCTGGGCGCGGCCGATTACATCGATGAGATAGATATCATCCCGGATCTGCGTGGCCGACGATCCCTCGACAATGCTGTTCAGTGCCGTTGCAATGTCCTGCGAGGAGACTCCCAGCTGCCGTGCCTTGTCCTGAAGGACATCGACCTTGACCACGCGCGACGGTTCGTTCCAGTCGAAGGTCATGTTGGACAATAGAGGATGCTGACCGACGATACCGGCGAATTTCTGGGAAATATCCCTGACCTTCTGGATATCCGGCCCGCTCACCCGGTACTGCACCGGCTTGCCGACCGGGGGGCCGATGTCGAGCAGCTTCACGAATGCATCGGTTCCGGGGAAGGTCTTCGTCAGATAATCCTGCAGTTCGGCTTTGACCTTGTCACGAACGTCGAGCCCCTTGGTGACGATCACGGTCTGCCCGAACGAGACATCGGGAGTCTGCACGTCAAAGGACAGGATGAAACGGGGAGCGCCTTGGCCGACATAACTCGTCCAGTGATCGATATCCTTGTTGTCGGCCAGCATCTCGCGTTCGAACCTGGCCATCTGCTTGTTGGTCTCCGAAATCGAGCTGTTCTGCGGCAGGTTCCAGTCGACGATCAGTTCCGGTCTGTCGGAGGACGGGAAAAACTGCTGCTGCACAAGGCCCATCCCGCCGATGGAAAGAGCGAAGGCTGCAACCGTTGCGGCGATCGTAACCCAGCGCCAACGCAGGGCGGCACGCAAGAGCCATGCAAAGGCCCGGGTAAAACGGCCTTTCTGCTCATGATGGGATTTCATGGTTTTCGGAAGGATCGAAACGCCGAGCAACGGCGTGAACAGGACTGCAACGATCCATGAAACCAGGAGCGAAACGGCAATGACCACGAAGAGAGTGAAGGTGAATTCACCGGCGGCGCTGGTATTGAGGCCGACCGGGATGAAGCCTGCGACGGTCACGAGCGTACCGGTCAGCATCGGGAAGGCGGTCGAGGTATAGACGTGTGTCGCCGCTTTTCTCAGGTCGTCGCCCACTTCCAGTCGGGCAACCATCATTTCCACCGCGATCATGGCGTCATCGACGAGAAGGCCAAGGGCGATGATCAGCGCGCCGAGCGAAATACGCTGCATGGAAATGCCGGTATATGCCATCACGAGGAAGGTGATCGCCAGCACGAGCGGAATGGAGATGGCCACCACGAGCCCTGCCCGGACGCCGAGGCTGATGAAGCTGATCGCAAGCACGATGACGATCGCCTCGAACAGAGCGCGCGTGAAGCCCGACACGGCCTCGTCGACGACGGCGGGCTGATCGGAAACGCGCTGGACGTCCACGCCGATGGGAAGATCTGCCGTGACCTGTTCGATCTCCTTGTCGAGCGCCTTGCCGAATTCAAGCAGATTCGCCCCAGTCTTCATGCCGATGGCAAGCCCGATCGCCGGCTGGCCGTTATATCTGAACAGCGCCGAGGGGGGATCGACATAGCCGCGTTTGATCGTCGCGACGTCGGTCAAGGGGAAGAAGCGGTCGTTGACGCGAAGATTGATCGATCTAAGGCTTTCCTCCGACGTGAACTGGCCGCTGACCCGCAAGGCGATGCGCTCGGGACCGGCATCGACGAAGCCTGACTGGGTGACGGCATTCTGCGCCTGCAGCGTGTCGATGACGGACTGCTGGTTAAGACCGAGGGCTGCGATTTTCCGTGTAGAAAATTCGAGATAGATGGCCTCGTCCTGCGCACCGATAATGTCGACCTTGCCGACATTTGCGACCGTCAGCACCTTTGCGCGCGCAGTCTCGACGAGATCACGAAGCTGTCGCTGCGTCAGTCCGTCGCTGGTAAAAGCGTAGATATTGCCATAGACGTCGCCGAAAGTGTCGTTGAAAAACGGTCCGACGACACCACTCGGAAAATCCCCCTTGATGTCGCCGATCATGTTGCGGACCCGCATCCAGATGGCATTGACATCCCTGGCTTTGGTCGTGGGCAAAAGCTCGACGAAAATGGTCGTCTTGCCGGCAACCGTCTCGCTCCTGGTATAATCGAGCGAATCCAGCTCCTCGAGCTTCTTTTCGATACGGTCGGTGACCTGTTTGGTCACCTCTTCGGCCGACGCACCAGGCCACTGCGCCTGAATGATCATCGTCTTGATGGTAAAGTCGGGGTCTTCTTCGCGGCCGAGGCCAACATAGGAAAACGCGCCGGCCAGAATGAAGACAATCATGAAATACCAGACGAGCGAACGATGTTCGAGCGCCCAGTCGGACAGGTTGAATTTCTTCACGGGGATTTTCCTTAATCTACCCTGACGGCCTGGCCGTCGGCAAGCTTGTGAACGCCGGCAATAACGATGCGTTCGCCGGGGTTGATGCCTTCGGTGATCTTCACGGAGCCACCCTCGACGAGATCGCCGTCGATCTTGATCGGCCGAATGGAGACCTTGCGAGCTGCGGTATCGACCACCCAGACGTTCGGCTTTCCATCCTTCATCAGGACGGAGGACGACGGCAGCAGGATCATTGGATCTGCAACAACAGTCGCGGTTGCGGTGACGACGGAGCCGAGGCGAAACGTCGCCGGCGGATCGATGAGCGTGATTTTCGTGCGCCGCGTGCGGGTCGTCGCCTCGGCTTCCGGGGCGATCTCTCTCACGGTGCCGCTTGCGCGAATGGTCGGATCGAGCTGGAGAGCGATCTCAAAGGGCGATCCCACCTTAAGGCCATCGAAGCTTGCCACGGGTATGTCGATGATGACATCGCGCTGGTCGGGACGGGCGACGGTGACGATGCTTTGGCCTGCGGAGACGACCTGCCCCACTTCGGCCGAAGTCGCGGTCACGACGCCATCGAATTCCGCACGAAGCTGCGCATAGCCCAGCTGTTCCTCCGCCTTGTCCAGATTGGCCTGCGCCTTGGCAACGGAAGCACTCGCACTCTTGCGCCCAAGCTGCGCTTCTTCAAACGCCGCTTCACTTCCCGATCTGCTCTCGAGCAGGGATCGCTGGCGCTCCTCGGTGGATGCAGCATTGACCAACTGCGCCTGGGCATTCGAAAGCTCGGACTGCGAACTCTTGACGGCAAGTTCCAGCGAAAGCGGATCGATGGCGGCAACGATGTCGCCCTTCTTGACGATATCGCCGACGCTGACCTTGCGTGCGATGACCCGTCCCAGGACCCGAAATGCAAGCTGGGTCTCGATCCTGGCCTCGACCGTCCCCGGAAGGGTCAGGGCGGACGCAGCGGTGGACTGGGCGACGACGGAAAGTACGGGGCGCGGCGGCTCGTAATGGGCTTCGTCCTGCTTCTGGCAGGACGTCAGGAGCAGCAACGCGAGGATCGCAAGGCCGCTTGTGGCTCGGATGTTCATTTTGCGGCTCCCTTGTCATACGCAACGGTCTGGCCCGGTCGCAGGAATTTCGCGCCGTCGGCGACGACGATCTCGCCCGGCGACACGCCTGTCCGTACTGCGAAACGGCCGGTTTCGTAGCTGGAAACATCGATCTGGCGCAGCGACACGCTTGACGAAGAGGGATCGACGACCCAGACGGCCGGTTTTCCGCTTTTGGAGGCCATCGCCGACCATGGCAATTCGATTGCGTCCCGAGCGGTTGACCGGAACAAGCCGATTACCGGAGCGCCAAGCTGCATTTCGGGCGCGCCTTCGAGCCCCACCTTGACCCTGATCGTTCCGGTCGACGCATCGATCGTGGGCGAGATTTCGCGTACGGAAGCCTCAACCTTATGCGATGGCGCCGAAAGGAGGCTGACGGCGACCTTGTTCTCCAGATTGCGGCCCAGATAAAGGGACTCGAAAACGTTGAAGACCGCGTCGCGGGGACCGTCATGAGCGAGCGTAAAGATCAGCTGTGCGGCTTGCGCCACCTGCCCGACTTCGGCATTCCGGGCGGTGATGACGCCATCGGCATCCGCACGCAATTCCGTATAGGAAAGCGCATCCTGAGCCGTATCGAGCTGCGCTTGTGCCGATTTCACGCTTCCCTGGGCGGTCAGCAGCGTTTCCTGGGCCTGATCAAGTGCGGCACGGGTCGTAACCTGCGTCCTGAAGAGGTTCTGCTGCCGGTCGAAGGCAAGCTGAGCCTGCGTTTGCTGAGCTAGCGTCGATTGCAGGTTGGCGGTGGCAACATCCAGGTCGGCCTTCTGCTCCTCGGCGTCCATCCGTGCAAGCACCTGTCCGGCCTTCACTGACGAGCCGACATCGACGAAGCGCTCGACAATGCGCCCGCTGACCCTGAAGGAAAGGTCGCTTTCCACGCGTGCGCTGATTTCGCCGGTGATGGCGCTGTTTTCCACGACCGGCGTGAGCTTGGCGACGACGGTTTCCACGTTCTTCGGCTTTGTTTCACTTTCAGCCTGCTTTTCGCATGAGGAGAGCGCTACCGCGCTCGCACCCAGCCATGCGATGACAAGGATAGTTTTCATGATCTGACCTCTTGCATCCGTCGGCCGGAGGAATATTATTGACTGACCCATTAGTCAATAGAATTTATCTTGACGCCAAACCGTCAATCACGCTCAAGGTGGGGCCATGACCGATCTAAAGAAGCTGACGCGCGCGGAGCAGAAGGCCCGACGCCCCGTACAAATCCTGGATGCCGCGTTTGAGGAGTTCGTGGAACGCGGCTATGTCGCAACACGCGTTGAAGATATCGCCAGTAGAGTCGGCGTTACGAAGGGGACCGTCTATGTCTACTTCGAAAACAAGGAACAGCTTTTCGAGGCGATGATCCGGCACATTTCCGGGCCTCTCGAAAACCTCTTGTCAAGCGCGAATGAACTGAAAGGGACCGCCACGGAGCGGCTTCAGCAAAATATCGACCTCATCTACGATCTTATCATCAAGGATCGTAAATTGCGGGAGCTGATGAGGTTCGTCATCGCCGAAGGTTCGCGGTTTCCGCAGATCGTCGACAGGCACCACGACATATTTATAGATCCGCTCGAACGGCAGATGCAGTCCCTTATCGACGAAGGGATAAAGCTTGGGGAGTTCCGCCAGGCACCTGCGGCATTCTGCGACGCGGTCGTGGCCCCGGCCATTGCCTTTCTATTCTTCAAGCTGCTTTTCGACGAGCGGCGAACCCTGGACAAGGCAAGCTATGTGAAGGCACATATCGATCTCGTCCTGCATGGGCTGCTTGAGCGGCGTTGAACGCGCAACGCTCTTTTTCCTTTTGCCGGGCATAGTGCCGTAAAATCCACAACCGCCCGGCAGCTCGCTGCAGTTTCGTTTCTTCGTCTTCTGTCTAAATTTAGCGCGTCAAATAATAAAATTTACGCGTGTTACCTTTTATGACGGCGCAAAACGCAAAAGAACTTGCCTGGATCTTACGTTTCCGGTTGCACTCTCTTCCCTGCAGACGCATAAGGCGTCTGAGATGGGTAACAGGAAATGGCCGAGGTTCGATGGAAAAACTGACGCACAAGACGATGGAGGACTTCGCGAAGTCCTGTGGCGTCTCCCGCCCTACCCTTTCCAAGTATTTTGACGATCCGACCAGCGTGAAACCGGCGACTCGAGCGCTGATCGAGGCGGCACTTCGTTCGTCGGATTACCAACCCAATCTGTATGCGCGAAACCTCAATCGCAAGAGAACCCGCAATATCGGCATCCTGGTTCCAGCCCTTACCGATCCGTTTTATGCCGAAATGGTCAATCGCCTGGAATTGCGGCTGCGCAACGAGGGTTATTGGCCGATCGTGTTCTCATCGCACGGATTACCCGAACTGGAAGCAGAAGCCGTCAATACGATGTTGTCGTTGAAGGTGGCCGGTGCGCTTGTCGCACCATTAGGACAGAAATCCGACCCGCGCACCTTTGAAAAACTCGCGCAGAACCTGCCGATCGTCTACTTCGACACCTATATCGAAGGGAGCACGCCGTTCATCGGCAATGACAACTACCAGAGTGTTGCAACGATCGTCGAATATCTCTGCCGATCCGGAGAGGCGCCGGCCTATCTCGACATTCCGCATGTCAATCACAACTCGCCGGAGAGGCTGGCAAGCTATATCGCCACCATGAAAGCCGCAGGCTGCGAGCCGCTGGTCATCAGCACCAATGCCGACTACACTTGGGAGTTCGAGCGGATCGGTTACGAACAGATGGATAGCCTGCTCCGGGCAAAGTCTCTTCCCCGCAAAACCATCCTCTGCGCGAATGATCGCCTCGCCTTCGGCGTGATGTCGGCGGCCTTCGCCCATGGGCTCAAAGTAGGGCGCAAAAAGGGTGACCATCTGCGCATAGCAGCCCATGATGACCATCCCTTGAGCCGGTACACCTGTCCGCCGCTGACGACGATGGCGCAGGACTTCGCCGCGATGACGGCAAGCGGCGTCAATACGCTGCTGACATTGCTCGGAGACGCGAGTGCGCCGTTTCAGACGATCCCGCACAAGCTCAGCCTGAATGGAACGCTTGTCATGCGGCAGTCGGCCTGAAGCCGCGCCTGCTGTTCGTCTACCTAGAGTTAGCCTCGAAGCTGTGCCAGGCTGCTACGGCCGCCTCCACGGCCCGCCGGGCCTCCGCCACGTACCTTCCCATCGACACGAAGCCATGGATCTGTCCCGGCCAATGACGATGCACCATAGGCACGCCTTCTTCCCGCAGCCGCTTGGCATAGGCCATGCCTTCGTCAACCAGAATGTCATGCCCGGCTGTTGCGACGAAAGCCGGCGCCACCCCGGCGAGGAGGGTTTCAGCCCGTAGCGGCGATACCCTCCAATTGGTGATATCGGCTGTGGTGCGGACGTAGTGATCGCGAAACCATCTCATCGTAGCGGCGGTCAAGCCGAAGCCCTCGGCATAGCGATAGTAGCTATCAGCCACCTGGGTGGCGTCGGTGTTGGGATAGATGAGCAGCTGGGCCGCTATCGGCGGTGCCTCGCCGCGGCGCGACATCAATGCCAGAACGGCGGCCAGATTGCCGCCGGCGCTATCGCCGGCGACGGCGATCCGCGTGGGATCGATACCGAGATCTGCAGCAAATTGAACTGCGAATGCCAATGCCGCGGCGCAATTGTTCACGCCGACGGGGAATTTGTGTTCCGGCGCCAGCCGGTAATCGGGGCAGATCACGGTGCATTTGCCAATATTGGCGAACCATCGGCAAATTTCGTCGTGCGATTCGAGATTACCGATTACCCAGCCGCCGCCGTGAAAATAGATAAGGCCCGGACCATCCTTCAAAGCTGCGCCGATACCGCGATAGATGCGTAAGGCGATCGGACCATTGGGACCGGCGATCTGGCGATCCTCGACCGAAGCGACGGCCTCTTTTGCACCTTGGAGCGTCGGGCAAGCGGTATTGTAGTCGATACGGGCCTCTTGAGGTGTACCCGTTTCAAATGGCCGATCGTTCGATCCGCTGGTCATGGCGAGCACGCGCCGCGCGCTTTCATCCAGCTTTTCCATTGGTCATCCCTCCTCTGCAGCGATCAGGCGAGAAAACTGCGTGCTTCGTCTTCGTTAAGACGCGAGGGCGGCGTGAATTGCGTGTCGATCCTTACCAACTGTCGGCTTTCACCCGACAGGAGGATAGCCTCCATGATCTCAAGGACATGGAGGGCCAGCTCCCCCGATGCGCGGGATGGCCTGCCCTCCTGCAGTCCTCGCGCTAGGTCTGCGACGCCGAGCATCCGGTAATTTGCCCGGTCCGGAGAGTCAAAAGGCCAGTTTTTCGCGCCATAAAGTTCGCCGTCGCTTTCGAAATCGCGCCAGTCCGCGCCATGCTCGGACAGTGACACGGTTCCGCCGAATGTGTCCGGATCGGGCAAACGCAGTGAACCTTCGGTGCCGTGCAGCTCGATTGGATGATTGGAGTGACGAAAGACGTCCCAGGAGGCACCGAAATTCACCGTCGCGCCGGATTGGAATTCCAGAAGCGACAGGATGTTTGTGGGCGTGCCGACCTTAAAGCGCGTGTTCTTGAACGGGCCGTCGGCGGTGATCAGGCGCTCTTCCTGGCCTTTCGTCGCCATTGCCATGACCCGCACGACCGGGCCAAGCAAGTTCACCATCATCGTCAGATAATAGGGCCCCATATCGAAGACCGGGCCGCCGCCCGGTTGATAGTAGAATTGCGGATTGGGGTGCCAGTGTTCCATGCCGCGCCCCATCATGAAGGCAGTGCCGCTCACGGGACGGCCGATCGCGCCCTCATCCATCAGGCGCCGCGCCCGGCGGCCTGCCGCGCCGAGGAACGTATCGGGTGCAGATCCCAGCCGCAGTCCGCGCCGCTTCGCTTCCGCCACAAGAATGCGGCCGTCGGCCGCCGACGTCGCAAGCGGCTTTTCGGTGAAGACGTGCTTGTCTGCCGACAGGGCCGACATTGTCACGTCGAAATGGACGGCTGGAACAGTAAGGTTCAGCACGAGATCGACTTCGGGATCGGCCAGCAATTGGTCGACGCTCAAGGCACGAATGCCATATTCGCGGGCACGCAAGGCCGCGGCATCGGCGGATATATCGGCGCAGGCGCGCAATTCGACGCCGGCAAACAGCGCCGCATTGCGCAGATACGTCATCGAGATGTTACCGCAGCCGATAACGCCGATGCCGAGTTTAGCTTTTGAATTGCCAGCCATATTACCCATTCCTCCCTATCCACCGCATCTGTCGCCGCGCTTCGGCTCATCCGAACGATGACTCCCGGATCGATTTAAAGCATCTTATTTCTTGACGCGCGACAAATTTTTATAAAACATATGCGAATACTGGCGCGGAGGTTTGCAGGTCGCCGGTCTTCCTGGGAGGGAAACATGACAGATATCAAGAAGACGCCGGCTCACGCCAAGAGTGCCGGACAATCGATAATGCTTGATCGTCGTCAGCTAGTGCTGGGTGCCGCCGGCGCCGCCATCGGTACGGCAACGCTTGGCGTTGCCTCAGGCCTAGGCATCCGCCCGGCGCGCGCGGACGATCGGACGGAAATCAGCTTTGCCAGCGCCAGCTTCTTCGGCAAGGAAGGGCTCGGCGATATCGTCAAAGCGTTCAACGAGTCGCAAAGCCGCATCACCGTCAAGTTTATCGAGCTGCCGCCGCCGAGTTCGTCGACGGAAGTCTATCAGGGCCTCGTCCAGCAGCTCGCCCGCCGCAACGGAACGCCCGACGTCTTCAGCCAAGACGTCATCTGGATCGCCGGTTTTGCGTCTGCCGGCTGGGCGCTGCCGCTTGACGAATATTTCCCGAAAGACAAGCGCGCAGATTATTTCCCCGGCACGGTGGCTGCCTGCACCTATGGCGACAAGCTGACAGCCCTGCCATGGTTCGTCGATTCCGGCATGTTCTACTATCGCAAGGACCTGGTGGAAAAGCACGGCGGCAAGGTGCCGGAAACCTGGGCCGACATGGCGACGATAGCGGCAGAGGCGCAAAAGGCCGGCGATGCCAAATTCGGTTATCTCTGGCAGGGCAAGCAGGCCGAGGTTCTGGTCTGTGACGCCGTGGAAATCATTGCATCCAATGGCGGCTCCATCCTTTCCGCCGACGGAAAATCTTCCGTCATCGGCGACGATGCCGCCGTTGCCGCGATCCAGTTCCTGTATGACACCATCAACGAGACGAAGATCAGCCCTCAGAACGTGCTCTCCTGGGACGAGGAACCCTCTCGCCAGCCGTTTACGTCTGGCGAGGCGATGTTCATGCGCAACTGGTCCTATGTCTATCCGATCGCGCAGGACCCGAAAGCCTCGCATGTCGTCGACAAGGTCGCCGTCGCGCCGTTGCCGCATTTTGCCGGCGGCAAGAGCTCGGCCTGCCTTGGCGGCTATCAGCTCGGCGTCAATGCCAACTCCAAGAAGCGGGAAGCAGCGATCGAATTCCTGACCTGGATGTCCTCGCCGGAAACGCAAACCCGACTCGCACTCAATTTCGGTCTTGCGCCCTCGCGCCCCGCCATCTTCCAGGACGCGAAGCTGAAGGCCGAACAGCCGTTCATGGCGAGCCTTCAGAACGTCTTCACCGGAGCCACGCCGCGGCCGATCACACCGCAATATGCCAAGGTGACGCTGGCACTGCAGTCCAGCATTTCCAAGGCACTCGTCAGTGGCAACGTCAAGGCGGAACTGCAGGCAGCCGCGGCCCAGATCACTAAGATCGTCAGCTGACATGGCAGTAACGATGACGGCTGCCGTTTCCGGGCAAACATCGGGCAAGTCGGGGGCGCTCTCAAGCGCCCTCTGGCCCTGGCTGTTGCTGCTGCCGGCATTTCTCTCGCTCGCATCGGTATCCTTCTATCCGATCGTCAACGGCGTCTATCTGTCCTTCACCAACCGCTCGCTGATCACCCAGGACAATGATTTCATCGGTATCGCCAATTATGTGCAGCTGCTGGCCGATCCGCCGTTCTGGAACGCTTGGTGGCACACGATCTGGTTTACCCTGATCTCGACCTTGCTCGAGACGTTCATCGGCCTGGCGATGGCACTGATCCTTTGCGAGACCTTCGCCGGCAGGGGCATAATCCGCGCCGCCATGCTCGTGCCCTGGGCCATGCCGACCGTGGTGACGTCGAAAATGTTCGGCTGGCTCTTCGACGGTCAGCACGGCATCATCAATTTCATCCTTCTGCATGCCGGACTGATTGACCAGAACGTCAACTGGTACGGCTCGCCCGATACGGCCCTGACGACGATCATCCTTGCCGATGTGTGGAAGACCACGCCGTTCATGGCGCTTCTGTTGCTGACGGGACTGCAGACTGTCCCGAAATCGCTGATCGAGGCGGCACGCATCGATGGTGCCGGAGCCTGGACGATCTTCTGGCATATCCGCCTGCCGCTCCTGATGCCGACGCTGCTGATCGCCGGGCTCTTCCGTGCGCTCGATGCCTTCCGCGTCTTCGATCTCGTCTATGTGCTGACGGGCGGCGGTCCGGCCGATTCCACCGAGACGCTTTCGACCCTTTCCTACAAGGTGCTCTTTTCGACGCTTCAGTTCGGCTACGGCTCGGCGGTCTCGACCGCCATGTTCATCACCGAGGGGCTGATCGCTATCGGCTTCTGCGTCTTCCTCGTGCGCCAGATCAGGAGGACGACATGAACGGAGAACGCTCAGTCTTCCAGAACATCCTCATCTATCTCGGCGCCCTGTTCATCCTCATCTGGTCCGCCGGCCCGTTCATCTGGCAATTTTCGACATCGCTCCAGCTCGACAAGGCACTGACCGAGGGGACGCCCTCGCTCATACCGAACCCGTTCACTCTGGAGCACTACTACAACGCCTTCGTCGAAAAAGGCCTGCATCATTACGTGCTGAATTCGCTCGTCGTTTCCCTTGCGACCACCGCCCTATGCTTGATCGTCGGTTCGCTCGCTGCCTTTTCGCTATCGCGCCTCGATGTGAAGGGGCGTTTCGGCATCCTGACGGTCATCCTTTCGGTATCGATGTTTCCGCAGATCGCCCTCGTCGGACCGCTCTATCTCATCGCCTCCGATCTCGGGCTGCTCGATACCTATACGGCGCTGATCATCACCTATCTTGCGCTCGGATTGCCGCTGGTGACCTGGGTACTGTTCGGCTATTTCGAAACGCTTCCGCGCGAAATCGACGAGGCAGCCCGCATAGACGGCGTCGGCCCTCTCGGCCTGCTCTGGCATATCATCCTACCGATGTCGTTGCCGAGCCTTGTCACGACCGGCCTGCTTGCCTTCATCACCGCTTGGAACGAGTTCCTGTTCGCGCTGGCCTTCACCTCGGACAGCGACAGCCAGACGATTCCGGTCGGCATCGCCAATTTCACCAACCAATATTATGTGCCCTGGGGAGACATCGCCGCCGCATCGGCGGTCGTCACTGTGCCGCTCATTATCTTGGTGCTCTTCTTCCAACGACACATCATCGAAGGCCTGACCCAAGGCGGAATCAAGGAATAGCGGGAATGCGCAAGGACATAAAAGTCGGCTGCCAGACGTTTACATGGGAAATGCTCGGCAATGCCTGGACAGGAACGGTTGACGACCTGCTGTCGGCGATTTCCGCAGGCGGTTACTCCGGCATCGAAATAACCGATACCATGATCGGCCGTTATGGCGCGGACCCGCATGCTTTCGCAAATGCATTGCGAGATTGCGGCTTGACGTTCGTCTCCTTCGCCTTCGGTTCGAAGAGCGGCTTTACGGTGGCCGATGCGATAAAGGATGATCTGGCGACGGCCAAGCGCTGGATCGATTATGCAGCGCACTTTCCCGGCGCACTCATTTCCATCGGCTCGGCGACCGTCGTTTCCGACGGTCCGCGAGACGACAAGTTCACCATTGCCGGCGAGTTCTACAATCGCGCCGGAGAGCTGAGCAAGGCCGCGGGCGTCGAGGTCGCCGTACATCCGAGCTCGCATCACAATACGCTGCTGTTCGACCGTGCCGATTACGACCGCATCTTCGCACTGCTCGACCCCAATCTGGTCGGCTGGGTGCCGGATACCGGTCATATCCTGCGGGGGCATGCCGACATGCTTGATACGATGCGTACCTATCAGGACCGTATCCGCTACCTGCATCTGAAAGATGTCGATGCGCAGGGCCGATGGGCGATGCTCGGCAAGGGCGTCCTCGATACGCCGGCCGTGATCGACCTCGTCTCGGCAGCTCCGCACTTTAACGGCTGGCTGGTGCTGGAAGAGGAATCCGAGACGGCCGGTGCCGATCCCGCCGCCGCGGTCAAAGCCAATCGCCAAACCATGCGCGGCTACGGCGCATAAGGAAGAGAACCATGATCGAAAAGGAAAGTCGCCGTCTTCGCGTGGGAGTCCTCGGCTGCGGGCCGATCGCGCAATTCGCGCATCTGGAATCCTGCGTCAAGGCGCGGAATGCCGATCTTTATGCGATCTGCGACGCGGCCCCCGATCTTCTGGCCCGCATGAGCGCGACCTATGAACCGCAGAAGATGTACGGCGATTATGACGCCATGCTGGCCGATCCCGAGCTGGAGGCCGTAATCGTCGCGACGTCCGACGCCTATCACGTGCCGATGTCGATCAAGGCCCTGGAAGCCGGAAAGCACGTGCTCTGCGAAAAGCCGATCGGCGTGTCGGTCGAGGAAGGGCAGCAGCTTGCCGAGGCCGTGCGCCGGTCCGGAAAGATCCTGCAGGTCGGGCATATGAAACGCTTCGATCCGGCGCTCGAGGCAGCGCGCGATTTCGTGCGCGACGATATAGGCCAGATCTTTGCGATGAAGGCCTGGTATTGCGATTCCACCCACCGCTACACCAATACGGATGCGGTGCAGCCCCTGCCCGTTACCAGCAAGCTTGCACGCAAACCATCAGGCAATCCCAAGGCCGATCTCCGGCAATATTTCATGCTGGCGCATGGCTCGCATCTGGTCGATACCGCACGCTTCTTCTGCGGCGAGATCATTGCCGTTCGCGCCCGGCTTCTGGAACGCGCCGGTGCCTATTGCTGGTTCGTGGAAACCGAATTTGCCAATGGCGCCCTCGGTCATCTGGACCTGACGGTTGCGGTGCGCATGGACTGGCATGAAGGTTTCCAGCTTTACGGCGAAAACGGCTCCGTTCTCGCAAAGACCTTCAATCCCTGGTATTTCCGCTCGAGCGAAGTGGAAATCTTTCACGAGAAGGATGCGACAAGCCGGAAGCCGCTCGGCGCCGACGGCCATTTCTTCCGCCGGCAGTTGGAGGGGCTCGCCGACACGGCGCTAAACGGCGCGCCGATGCGCGGCGCAAATGTCGACGACGGCCTGGCCTCCATCCGCGCGATGGTGGCGATCGCCCGGTCGGTGGAACGAGGCGAGCGTGTCGAGCTCGCATCGGTTTCGGGAGCGGTCTGATGCAAATCGGCATATTCGCCAAGACCTTTCCCGGAACGGAGCCGCTCGGCGTTCTCTCGGCCGTGCGGGATAGCGGTTACGCATGCGCGCAGTTCAATCTTGCCTGCTGCGGTCTCCCGTCTATGCCCGATACCGTTTCGAAAGAAACGATCGCTGCGATCCGGGCAGCCGTCGAGGCGGCGGGTATCTCGCTCGCTGCTCTGTCGGGCACCTACAATATGGCTCACCCCGATATTGCCGCTCGCCGATCGGGCCTCGCCCAGCTCGCCGTCATCATCGAAACGGCGGCCGCACTCTCGATTCCGCTGGTGACGCTTTGCACCGGAACGCGCGACCCGAACGACCAATGGGCACATCATCCCGACAATGGCGATGCTTCCGCCTGGGCCGACATGGCCGCTGAAATGTCGAAGGCCCTGGAGCTGGCGGAACGGCATGGCGTCGATCTTGGCATCGAGCCGGAACAGGCCAATATCGTCACCTCGGCAAGCGACGCCCGGCGGCTGATCGACGAGATGGGATCGCCGCGGCTGCGCATCGTGCTTGATCCGGCCAATCTTTTCGAGCAGGCGACGCGGGCGCAAGCGCGGGCGATCGTCGCAGAGGCGGTCGAAATCTCCGCCGATCATATCGCCCTGGCACATGCCAAGGATCGTCACGGCGATGGTCGCTTCGCGACCGTCGGCCAAGGCGTGGTGGATTTTGCCGATTTCATCGCGCGGCTGCGTTCGGTGAATTTCGACGGACCGCTCTTGACACATGGCCTTTCGGCTTCCGAAGCATCCGGCGTAGCCCGCTTTCTCAAGGCGCTGATCTGATGGGACAGAAATCGTTCAAGCGCGGCGATGCGGAACTGGCCATCTATGAGGATGGACAGGGGCTTCCGGTCATCTTCCAACACGGTCTTGGCGGCGATGAGGCGCAGGTCGCGCAGAATGTCCCCACCTCGGCTATTCACCGACTGACGTTGGAATGCCGCGGGCACGGCGCATCCTCGCTCGGCAATGCGCGACCCTTTTCGATCCGCATGTTTGCCGAGGACGTTCTGGCCGCGGCCACCGAATATGGGTTCGATCGCTTCGTCATCGGCGGCATTTCGATGGGAGCGGCCATTGCCCTACACCTCGCCCATCATCACCGCCACCGGGTTGCCGGGCTCGTTCTCGTGCGCCCCGCCTGGACCTTCGAGGCATCGCCAGGCAATCTCACGCCGATCCGCGCCGTGGCCGCTTTGATCCGTTCACATCCGATCGAGGAAGCCAAAAACCGTTTTGTCGCCTCTGAGACCGGACGACGGATCGCCTCGGAGGCACCGGACAACTTCTCCTCCCTGCTTGGCTATTTCGACCGACCGGATGCTCTCGCCTTTGCCTCCGTTCTGGCTGACATCGCCGCAGACGGACCGGATGTGCCACAGGCAGCGGCAGCCGCCCTCGCCGTGCCCACCCTCGTCATCGGCAGCCGGCACGACGCGATCCATCCGCTCTCCTGCGCGCAGACGCTCGCCAACGTCATTCCCGGCGCAAGCTTTGTCGAAGTTACCGCCAAGGCCATCGACAAAGACAGGCATTTTGCTGAGGTCCAAGACGCCATCGCGCATTTTCTCGCATCCAAAACAATCCGGAGCTTCGTTCCATCATGACGTCCAGACTCTTTTCCGGCCCGGCGGCCATCGCAACGCTTCCCCGCAACAGGCTGCTGGGCGAATTCTCGCTCTGGTCGGCTGATCTTGCCAATATGGAAACCGATCTCAAGCGCATAGAGCCTTATGTCGACCTGCATCACATCGATGTCGCCGATGCGCGCTTTACGCCGGGCTTCCTGTTCTTTCCTGATTTCGTTGCACGCATCGCCAAGTCGACCGCCAAACCGATCCACGTCCATCTCATGGTCGAGGCTGAAATCGTCGAGGAGCAGACGCGCCAGTTCATAGAAGCAGGGGCGGATTTGATCAGCGTCCATGCTGAAAACGGCGACGCCGGCTTGCGCGCAATTGCACTTGCCAGGGATCTGGGTGCCGAAGCCGGCGTGGTGCTGCGGCTGGAAACGCCCGTATCGGCGATCGACCCCTTCATCGATCATGTCGCCTTCGTGACGCTGCTCGGAACCTCGATCGGCGTCAAGGGACAAAGCCTTTCCGAAAAAGCCTGCGACCGGCTGATCGAAGCGCGCTCTCTGCTGAGGAAGGCAGGCCGCGAAGATCGGATCATACTCGCCGCCGATGGCGGCATTCGCGAACAAACGGTGCCGCTTCTGCGCCAAGCAGGCGCGCAGACGGTCGTTCTCGGATCGCTGGCATTCGGCGACAAGAATCTTGCCGACCGGATCGCCTGGCTGCATGGACTGGAGAGCCGGGTTTCGTGAAAAAGGTCGCTCTTGCATTCGATCTCGGTGGAACGGAGCTTCGCGCCGCGCTTATCGATGATGCGGGATGCCTTCTGTCGTTCTCGTCGCTGTCGACGGACGCGGCCGGCGGCCCCGCCGCCGTCATCCGCCAGATCGAACAGCTGGCCGAAACGGTGCTGGCGCAAACGCCTGGTCTTTCGCCGATAGGGATTGGGATCGGCGCCCCCGGCCCGCTCGATCCGGACGCCGGTGTCGTCATTGCCGCCCCGACGCTCGTCGGATGGCATGAGGTTCCGTTGGCAGACATTCTCCACGGCCACTTCCGGCTGCCTGTGCGGCTTGAAAACGATGCAAACGCGGCAGCGTTCGGCGAATGGCGATATGGCGCCGGTCGCGGGGCGGCGTCTATGGTGTTCGTCACGGTATCGACTGGGATCGGCGGCGGCGTGATTGCTGATGGCCGGATTCTGCACGGAAGACGAGGCCTGGCTGCCGAGATCGGCCACATGACGATCACGAGCGAGGGCGAACGTTGCTTTTGCGGCGCGGTCGGCTGCTTCGAAGCCGTCGCCTCCGGCACGGCGCTCGGCAGGCGGGCAACGGCCTGCACCAGGCCGTCAGACGGATCGATGCTGCGCAAGCTCGCCGCCGATGCCGATGTAACCGGACGACACGTCGTTGAAGCCGCGCGAGAGGGCGACGCTGATGCATTGGCGCTGCTGACTGACGAGGCGCGCTTGCTGGGGATCGGCTTTACGAACCTGCTTCACCTCTATTCGCCGGACGTGCTTGTTATGGGCGGAGGAATTTCGCATGGCTTCGATCTTCTGCACGATCAAATGGTGATGACAGTTCGCGAGCGCGCCATGCCTGCCTATCGCGACGTGCCGATCGTTGCCGCACAACTCGGACGCCATGCCGGCTTGATCGGCGCGGCGAGCCTCATCTTCGACGGCTAGCTGCTGGCAGACAGCTCGCTGCCCAGGAAATAGCTCATCGGATCTTCGGCGCGAGCCGCCCGCACCGTGCACTTCCTATCGGCTGGCCAATGCAACAACGCGATCGGCAGCCGCTGAAAAGCCTTGCAGGGACACCTGGAAGCCCAAAGCATTGCCGCCATCGGCAACAACCTTGAGGTTCAAGCGGGAGCCGGTTCGCAATTTGGCAAGTGTCGGAGCATCGATCGGAAGCAAGGCTATGCAGCCGTTCGGCAGGCAGGTGCGAAAGCGCACCGGCTTCAAGGGAGGCTGATCGTCGATATTCGGCGTGACACCCGAGTCGAGGACAATTCCGAACGGCAACAGCAGCGTCGCAAGCGCACTGCCATCGGGACGCATCTGCATCTCGACGGCGAGCAATCTTTGACCGTTCTGCTGAGTTTGATCTTGCGAGAGCGCACAAGAAGGTGCCTTATCGCGCTGATTGCACGCAACATGCCAGTCCTGATACGTCTCCTGCAGGCTGGATGCACCGTTCGGCAGGGCCGATTGGGCAAAGGCCGCAGGTGCAAGCATCAGAGCAAAGCTCGCGGAGATGAAGGCGAGCACCGCATAAGAAATGCGGCCGATTGTCCGAAGTGAAATGAATGCGGAATTTGACAAGGGATAAGATCTCTCAGCTTTGAAATGCGACCTTATGCAATCGTTTCCGCAAAGGCCAGGATGAAGAACTAGCGTCGGCAGCCACCCTTCGACGCGAACCGATCGCCCAAGGGCGATCTCGCGCGGAGGCGCTTACGTGCATACCCATTCCCGCACGCTGCAGCGGGAGCCGGAGCCCTCGCATGCCTTGAGCGCGAGATCTTCAGCTTCGCGACGTGTCGGCGCCGAATTCGCGCCCCACGGAGTGACGCGCTTGCCGCCTTCCTTGCCGGTGGCAAGCGCGCCGCAATGATTGTATGGAAAGCCGGTCTTATCGTCGTCATCCCAGTGACGATGATTGCGGAAGACACTGACGACGACGCAGCTTTTACCCTTATCCCGCTCGCAATGCTTGAGGGCGATATCCATGGCTTCCTGGCGTTTGTCGGCTCCCCAGAAGAAGCCGTATTTTTCATCAGGTGCGGAATAGGCGATGGCTGCCCATATGCCGCGCTCGTCAGGCGGGGGAGCCGGCGGCTGCTCAGTCGTGAAAAGATCGGCAGCCCACGGATGGGCGGCGGAGACAAGAAGCATGCCTATCGCTGAAATCGCGGATTTCAATCTCATGTTTAGCTCCCTTGCTTTCCTGCTGCCGAAGCTACGGAAATGACGACGCAGCCGCTTCCTGTCGGCAAAAGCATGGCATCGCCACCATCGTTGCCGAGCTGGTAGACACCGACCTGGTCGAGATTGTTGACGAGCTTGCTTCCGTTCGGGAACTTGGCCGAAACTTCCGGGCAAGACATTGTGAACGGTGCGACCCGAACCATTGCTCCTTCGCAGCCGGATGCGACCGGTGCTGCAAATACGATGCCGGCGGCCGGACCGCTATAGCCCTGCGTGGCATAGTTCATGCCCACAAGTGCCTGCACGGCATGCTTGTCGGCTGCCTCCTTGTTCCACACCGATTGGACATTGTACTGCGTGCCGTTGGTCAGCAGCTGCCCTAAAACGGGGAAAATCGTCGAACAGGAATGCAGTCCGGCCTGCTTGGCGTGCTGCAGGAACGGCGTATCGGGCAGCGCCTGATTGGCGTCGTTCGCTGCAGCGACCGCCGGCTGGGAGAGAAGATTACCCAAGACATCATATCGGACGACGGCATAGCCGCCAGCAGCGACGATTGCGATCGCCAGCACCGAAAGGGCGGCGGTCTTTCGCCAGCTTCGTTTTGGCTCGGCTTGCTCGACCGCCAGGTTCTGAATTGCGGCATCCTTGGTGTTTCGCGACATGATGCGATCGTGAATTGATTGCTGGGTCATTGAAATCCATCCGTCACTTTATCGCCTTTACGGCTGTGGAAAGGCCTTTGAGATTTGCGGTCACGCTGATCGTCCTCCCATCCGCTGTCGGATAGGAAACCGTTGGCGCCGTACTTTTGGAAATCTGCTCGCGCAGTAGGGGTCCGACCGGCAGCATGCCGACGCACACCGTGTTGTTGCAGCCGTTGAACGGGACCTGTATCGGCTCCTTGCGGCCCTCGAATTGCAACAGGATACCGCCGTCGCTTTTGGCAACCGGGGCAGCGCGCAAGATCATATAGGGATCGCCCTTTTTCGTCGCTGCGAGCGACCAGCTGAATGCGACCTGCCCGGCCTCGTTCTCGATGATCTGGGTGACGTTGCAGACCCGCTGGCGAATTTTGAGATTTTCGTCGCAAATCAGCGTCCAGTTCTCGAAGGGACGAATGGTCCGCTGATAGTCGCCAAGCTTCACCTCCCCGGGAACAACCACCTCGGAAGGTTTTATACGAAACGCGGGAGAGGGAGCATCCTGTCCGGCTGCAATCGAGCCGAACAGGAGCATGCACATCAGGAAAGTCGGGACGCCGTAAAGCGCTCCTTTGATCATGACAGCCTCAATTCAGAGTGAAGCTGACGCCAGCGCCGACACCCACGTGTCCGCCGGCGGCCGTACCGGACAAATTCGCCCGGACGCGGCCGTTCTCGCTGGTGTAACCGGCGCCGAAGGCCACCGCGCCCTCGCCTCGCCAGACACCGCCACCGAGAGCCACGCTCGCCTTGCCCGGACGGTCATCATAACGAAGCGATGCCGCTGCAAGTCCGATTGCGGCCGCCTGCCTTGCCTCGGAACGGACGTCCCCAAGTTCCTGGTTCAGCTGGCCGAATTTCTGGTCCGTATAGTTGTTGGCGGAAGCCAGTGTAGTAGCGGCAGCCGTATCCGTATAAGATTTGACCTGAGTGATGCTGTCACCCAACTGGGCAACGTTCACCGCATCCGTGGGAGCGACACCCTTGCCGACGTTGGAAATGACCACCGGTGCGTTCACATCACCGCCCTGCAGCGTGATGCTGTTCTTCTTGCTGCCATCAGGATTGAGGTCATAGGTGACGGCGTTCTTGGTAATCGTGCCGACCCCCGTCTGCAGGCTATTGATCGCCTGATTGGTGGCAAAAAGCTGCGATCCGTTGATGGCATCGGTGCTGCTGTCAGAGATGCGGCCGGCGGCGACGTTCGTGATGGTTCTTTCAGCCCCTTGAGAACCCACACTCACCGTTCCGACTGGCGCGGTGCCGGCAAAGTTGTAGTGCTGACCCTGGATGTCGGTACCGGTGGTCGGGACGGCAGCCTGTGTTGTGGAACCAGAGCCCAGGGCCACATCATTGGCATTGTTGGCCTGCGCACCCTGGCCGAGGGCAACCGCACCCTGCCCCGTCGCCGCAGATCCAAGTCCTGCCGCAAGGCTGCTCACGCCGCCGGCGACACTCTGCGGACCGATCGCAACGCTATCGGTGCCGCTGGCGGTGGAATCCGCCAGCGTCGAGTTGGCGTGGAAATACTTGATGCCGCCGCCACTGGTGATGTTGGTCAGCGTGTTGTTGACCGCGCCGAAGGCATCGTAGACCGTGGTGTAGTTGTTGCCCTGGACATTATAGGTCGGGCCGGTGATCGAGCCATCCGGATTGACCGTCGTGCCGCCGCCGATCAGGTTGGTGATGTTGGTGCCGAGACCCTTGAGCTGGCTGACGTTGACGGCGTCGGTGTTTGCCGAACCAGCGGCCAGATTGGTGAGCTTGCGCTCCGATCCGGCCGAGCCGATCGACACTTCGCCGACGGAGGTTTGCGGGCCTGTCAGGGCAAAGCCGGTATAGCCCGCCTGAGCACCCACGGTCGTTACCGATTGCGCGCCGAGCGCGACACTGTTGATATTGTTTGCCTGCGCGCCGGCGCCCAATGCGACCGACTGCACGCCCGCCGCCAGCGAGTTTGTGCCGAGGGCTACGCCGTCGGCCAGCATGACATGGGCATTCTGGCCGATGGCCGTGCCGCCAGGCGCGACCTGGTCGACAACCGCGCCGTTGCCGATGCCGATGCCGTTGTCGCCGTTGACGACTGTTGTCGGACCGACCGCCACCGATTCCGCACCGACCGCAAGGGAGTCGCCTGCCGCCGAGTTGGCATGGAAGTACTTGCTTGGGGTCGTCGCTACCGAAGCGATGGCGCCCTGGAGCTGACGGACGGTGACGGCGTCCTGCGCGTTGGTGCCGTCGGCAACATTGATGATCTGTCGATAGGCCGAGCTCGAACCGACCGAAACCGCGCCCAGCAGCGTTTTATCCGTCGTGTTGTATTGGATGAAGTTCGTCGGGCCGGCCGCGATTTGGCCGCTGGTGGGTGCCAGGGGACGATCGGAAACCGAGTCGGAACCGAGGGCAACCCCGCCTTGGATGGTGGCCTGGCTTTGTCTTCCAAGTGCCAGGGCATCGCCTGCCGCAGCGGTCGCGTTATAGCCGACGGCTGTGGAACCGACACCCTGAGCCGAGGAATCGCTGACGGCAAGCGTGCTGTCATTGGTGCGCACATATCGGATGCCCTTACCGTTTGCATCGGTATAGGTCGTCGATGTGTCGCCAGCGAGATTGTTGATCGTATTGCCGAGATTGGTCAGGTTGCCGTTGATGGTGGTAACCGTCGTGCCGATGGCATCGACCGCCTGATTGGTGGCAAAGAGCTGCGAACCGTTGATGGCATCCGTGGACGAGCCGCTGATCCGGCCCGCCGCGACGTTGGTGATGGTGCGCTCGGCACCGACGGCGCCGACGCTGACCGTCGAAGACGGGTTAATGCCCTGGAAGGCATAGGTCGTGCCGTTGATCACCACATTGGGCGTGCCGACGGCGACGTCGGTCACCGAGCCCGAGCCGAGGGCCACGTCGCCTGCGTTGTTGGCGACGGAAAGGGCGCCCATCGCCAGCGCGTTCTGAGCGCCGGCTTTTGCCCCTAGACCGAGAGCGGTGGATTGATAGCTGTTTGCAAGCGCGTTCTGGCCGATCGCCGTGCTGGACGTAGCTGTCGCATTGGCATTGGGGCCGATGGCGGTGCTAAAGTCACCCGTGGCTTGGGATATGAATCCCAAAGCCGCTGAGTCGACGCCGGAGGCGGTCGCACTGGTGCCGGCCGCGATGGCATTCGCCCCCGCCGCAATCGAGAGAGGTCCGATCGCGACCGAGTTCCCACCCGTCGCCGACGAGTCCGTTGCCGTCGAATTGGCATGGAAATACTTGATGCCGCCGCCCGTGTTGATGTTATTGACCGTCGTGCCGATCGCATCGACTGCCTGGTTGGTCGCAAAGAGCTGCGAGCCGTTGACGGCGTCGGTGGACGACCCGCTGACCCGACCCGCCGCGACATTGGTGATGGTACGCTCGGCGCCCGGTGCGCCGACGCTGACCGTCGAAGACGGGTTGGTACCCTGATAGGCATAAGTCGTGCCGTTGACCACCCCGCTGGCGGTGCCGACCGCTGTGGCGGTCACCGAGCCCGAGCCGAGGGCCACGTCGCCGGAGCTTGCCGCCGCCGTCGCGCCGTTACCCAGCGCGACATTGCCGACGAAGCCGGAAGCGCCCGCGGTGGAACCGTTGCCGAGCGCAACCGAGCCCTGGCCGATCGCCTTGTTGTTATTACCGATCGCGACCGCGCCGGGTGCCTGGTTGGCGGCGGTGGCGCTTGCCGTGCCATCGCTGTTGGCGATGTTGTTGGCACCGCCGGTGAAGGCGCCGGTGCCGCTCGCATAGCTCGGATCGCCGATCGCGACCGCGCCGTCGCCGTAAGCGGTGTTGCCGGAACCAATGGAGACGGCCTTGCCGCCGGTCGCGGTCGAGCCCCTGCCGACGGCTACGGCATCGGTAGAGTTCGCCACCGCGCCTAGACCGACCGCCACGGTATTCGCCGCCGTTGCGCTGGAATTGTTGCCGACCGCGACCGCGGACACGCCCGTGCTCTGCGCGCCAGACCCTGCCGCGACCGAGCCGACACCGCTCGACACCGCCGCATTGCCCAGGGCGAGGCCGAAGCCGGCTGAAGCATTGGCGTTGGGACCGAACGCCGCTGCGTTTGCCGCCGATGCGCTGGAACTTACGCCGACCGAGACGGCGGAGCTGCCGGTCGCTTTGCTTGCACGCCCGATTGCCGTAGAGTCGGTCTGCGACGCGGTCACATCCGTGCCGATGGCAATCGCGCTCTGGCCAAGAGCACCCGTACCGGCAACGGTACGTGCCCCAAGATAGACGGAGTTCACGCCGCTGGCGGTCGCTCCAAGGCCAATGGCAGCGGCGTTGGCCTGACTGGCTTGAGCGTTGTGGCCGATCGACGTGGTGTTATTGGTAGTAACGCCGATACCGGCATTAGTGCCGATCGCGACGTTATCGGTGCCCGTGACCAGACTGCCCGCGGAGGCGGAGAGCGTAGCATCATAGGCAACGCTACCGTCGCCGGTGCCAAGGGCGACGTTGCGCTGGCCCGTGACGCCGGAGCCGGCGCCTCGCAAGACGCTTGGGATGCCCCCGCCAATGGCGGTATTCTGACCGCCGCTGACGAGCGTGCCCGCAGCGATGCCTACTGCAACCGAGCTGGCATTGCCGGTAGTGGATCCGGCGCCGGCGCCTTGGCCGACCGCAACCGTGCTGCTGCCGATCGCGAGAGCCTGCGTGCCGAGCGCGAGCGAGCTGTCTCCCGTGGCCCGGGCGCCGTTTCCGACGGCGGTAGCTGCAGTGTTCGTTGCGGTAGCCAAATTGCCCAGCGCTGTACTCTGCACTCCGCTGGCGACCGACGACCAGCCCCCCGCAAACGCAAAGCTGGAGCTTGCCGTGGAGCTGACACCAAGCGCGGTGGAGTTCCCTCCAGAAGCACTAGCGAAGGTGCCCAACGCGCTGGCCCCGGCTGCAGTTGCGCTAGCCTGTACGCCAATTGCTACGGAGTTGACGCCATTTGAGACCGTGCCTGAGCCCAGCGCAATCGCGCCACCGGCGCCTGTAGCCGACGCCGTCCGCCCGATAGCGATCGAGTACTGCGCCGCCGAATTGGCCTGGAAGCCGAGCGCAATGGCCCAGTTAAGGCTGGCGGTTGAGCCATTTCCGATCGCCACCGTCTCGGGCGCGGTCGCTGACCCGCCGTCGACAGCATACTGCGCCAGCGCCGGCGTGGCGATGCCACCGAATGTGATCGTGCCCAGAGCCACAGCCCCGCCAATTCCCAGTGACCCAAGTCCTAAGCCTTTGCGGCGCATGCCAAGCACCCGAGACGCCATCCGCAGTACAGCCATCAGGCGACGCCGATGCGATCGATCGGCTGAAACAAAGTTTCCAGCCAATCCTATGCGAGATTTAGTCTGCAGATGTTCCCCAACGCATTCCCTCATGCTGCCTTCTCCTCGCTGCTATCTGGACGAGCGAGCACGCGTGAACCCGCATCTGCGGCTGCGTCGTCGTTGAAATTATGCGCTTGCAGAAGCGCGCGACCCATTTTGGCGGCTTGGCTTTCGAGCTGCTCGCGGACGGTATCGACCCACGGCTGCGTCAACTCCGGAACGGAATACAAGGCGGCATCCGCCCGTTCGGGGGGAAGCTTCATCGTCACCAAAGCGCGGCAGACATCGAAATGGAATAGCGGCTCCCCTTCTCCGTAAGCCGGAGAGGTCAAACCGAAGACCAGGCAGGCAAATAGATAATCGACTTCCGCGCCGCTCAAGCGGCTGGCATATCGGTCTTGCAAGGCAGTCCAGGCTACCTCGATCTTCGGAGCAAAGATTTCAAATTCAGGGAATTGAATGTCCATACCGCACCGGATAGTTACCGTCCGGGAAGATGGCCTTATTTCAGCGCAAGCGTATTTTATAAAATTCCGGATTTTTTTTAGAAAATTACGGTTTTTTGCCTAGCCAGCTGCGGGTGTAGCCACTTTGCCACACTTAACCTTAGGCTGTTCTGCACGAAGAGGCGAACCGCCGGACGATGAGCACCAAGCGGTTCTTTCCATTCCGAAAAATCTCTTCTGCCGCATGAGCGGAAGACGCCCATCCCCGCCATACATCTCTCGCATGGACGCGGGAAATAGCGAATTTGGGAATACTCGAATTGGTTTGGGACGGAAGCGGGCTTGCGTTCAAGCCCATGCGGTTATCGCATATATCGAAGCTCTGTAGGCGTGCGTCCCCGGTATCTCTTCATCGTGGTCGCCAAATGGCTTTGATCCGAAAACCCTGCCATATAGGCAATTTCCGCGATCGCGATTTCACCTTCGGCCAGCAATTTTTCGGCGAGGTCCAGGCGCAGATTTATGAGGTAGCGGTGTGGCGGCATGCCGAATGTCTTGGCGAATCTTACGATGAAATGATTGGGTGAAATGCCGGCGACAGCCGCCAGTTCCGCGACATGAACCTTTTCCGTAAAATGTTCACGGAGATACTCTTCAACGCGACGGGCGCTTTTGGCGGAGAGCCCTCCCCTTGGCGACGGAAGCTGTTTCATATTGCTTGCATAGTTGCGGATGAGATGGGTACTAAAGAGCGTAACCAATGAATCCAGAAAGAGTTCATTCGGAGTTGCTTTCCCGGTTAATTCGACAGAAATCCTCTGCGCAATGTCGAGCGCTATCGGATCGACGGTTCCGAAAGCAGGTGGCCGGAGTTCTACGTTCGCGAGATCGAACTCCTGAAGCGCCAGCTCCGACAGAGTGTCGGGAGGAATGGCGACGACAAGATTTTTCCTGGTTTCGGACCAGGCAAGGCTGCTATCCACACCGGCGGGATTGATGATGAGGCAACCGACAGGCGCATCATATTGGGTGATTCGGTCGCTGCCGAGAGAGGCTCGCAAGCCACGCATGGGAGCCAGTACAATCCCCATCGCATGCTCTTTGGCGAGAAATGTCTGCGATCCGGGATTGCGTACGGAATTGATAACGCTCCCGCGGGCGGTCGTCTTTCTCGGCCCTGCATGTTCAGGGATTATATCGAACACATATCGTTCGGCCCGTTCCCGGACCTCACCCGCATAGCCCATTCTTCATCGCCCCGCCCGAACGAAGTCCGGCAAATACTAACAGGCAGATCAGATCCCACTTTCATTTGAGATCTCATTTCCCAACTCTGCCCGCCGCTTGCCGCCGCAAGCAGCTTATTGCGGAAGATTAAATAGTATAAATCGCGGGGTTTGGAAGGGGAAATAGCCATATAGCTATGAAATGATATGCCATCAGACCATTTCTTCTCATGGTTGAGATAGAGTTTTCTAAAAAACCATTGAAACGTGCAGTCAGGATTCGGTCTATATTTCCCTTAAAAGTGGGAAAACGATTGCGCGCTATGCGACCCTAGGCATCATCCCGACGCTTTTCATAAAGATCCCAGGCAACGTCCACCATCGCTAGAAGCACATCTTTTTTGTCCCATCCGGCTGCTGCTGCTGCCTGGACGATTTGACTGACAATAGGCCGCAACTGGCGCTGACATTCCTTTGAGAGGTCTTCCGCATTTCCTCGAGGTGGTTCGCTAAATTTGAATTCTACCATTCTCGCTCTCGCAGTCGCAATATATGTCAGCTAACACATCCTCACCACAAAATAAATCTGAAAGGATGCTCGCAGATTTTCATCGGCCTGCGCCAAGTCACACTATCACTATGCTGTAGGCAAGCCAAACTTGATTACAGCCATTAACTCTATATCATTGGGCAATTCCCCGGCCGAGCCGCAATAGATAAAAGAAAAGTCGAAGTTATTCTACTGTCCAGGCAAGTGGACTTCAAAGCACTCCGGAAAATCTCTGATCCTGATCGACCGCCAGAAACAGCCATAATTATGGCCGCAGCGTCACGGTGCCGGCGATTGATGCAGGTCGACGCGGTCGGATGCGGGAAAGTCAACCAATCCGCGAACATCTATCGCCGAAATCAAGCGCGCCTGCCCCAACGCTGTGCGTCCGATGGATTGAGGTGAACTGCGAATCGCTGGCAATCATGCCGCGCCGCGACAGGCAAGATGCAAAGCCGCCGGTCGCCGGATCATTGGCCAAGCCCTGCAGACTGATGTTATCATCAGCTGCCGTCGACCGCGCCGGAAAGGCGATGGATATGTCTCTACGGATCAAGCGAATTTACGAACCCGCGGACGGCGGCGGCAAGCGTATCCTGGTCGACCGTTTATGGCCTCGCGGCATCAGCAAGAACTAGGCCGGCGGTGTTACGCCGCGTCAGGTGCAGGGCTCGATAGTAACGATAACAGCCTCGGCCCTATTCAGGCGACAACAGGTGCCGGAATGTCCTTCTTCGGCAGGAGCCGTGCCATGGCGCTCAAAAGATCCGTCTGCGATATCAGACCGAGAACGCGCCGATCCGCATCGACGACGATGACCGCATGCGTTCGTCCGTCCGTCAGAACGGGCAACAACGACAAAGCGGGATCGGCAGCATCGGCAACCGCCGGCTTCGATACAGCGTGCGCGATGGTGTCGAGATCTTCCGAGAGCTCGCGCAGACCGACCGTACCGATGAGGCGATCTTCCCGGTCCTTCACCGGCAAGGTGCGAATATTGTGTTTCAGCAGAAGTTGCCGTGCATGCTCCGGCCCTGCGTGCTCGTCAATGGCGATGACATCGCGCGACATGATGTCGGCGCAGCTTATATCTCCATGCGATCGTATCGCTGCCTGCAATTCGACCTGCCGCAGAAGGCGGCTGAGGTCGGCGCGATCGATGTCGAAGGTCTCGTCAAGCACGCCCAGGGCGGCATCGACGTCCTCCTCACGAAAGCCTACCCGCAAAGGCGGCGGCAGATCGCGCGTCTGATGGGTGTTTTCGGCTGGCTTGGCGACAACATGCGGATAGTTGCGCCTGGATAGCTTGTGAAACACCAGGCCGAGGCCGACGAGTATGCAGGAATTCAAGGCAACCGGCACGAAGGGAAACAGGAAACCCCAGCCCGCAACGACCGGGCCGCCGAGAACGGCGGTCAGCGCCGCCGCGCCGCCCGGCGGATGCAGGCATCGCGTAAATGACATGGCTCCTATCGCAAGCGAGACGCCGACCCCGATCGCGATGATCGGATCGTGGATCAGATAGGCCGCGATAATACCCATCATGGCCGAAATAGTATTGCCGCCGATGATCGACCACGGCTGGGCGAGCGGACTTGCCGGAACCGCGAAAAGCAGCACTGCGGACGCTCCCATCGGCGCGACGATGAGCGGAAGATGCGGCCCCTGCCCGAAGAGATAACCGCTGATGACTCCGGTAAGGCCAATGCCGATCAAGGCGCCAAGGCAGGCGATCAGCCGTTCGCGCAAGGTGGCTCCGGCGAGGATCGGGGAAAACAGGCGGAACCGGCTGGAACCAGCCTTGTGGGGCTCTGAATGCTGCATGATGGAACCAGTTTAAGGAAGAAGCTCTCGAGGATGAACGGCAGGACGCCAACTAGTTCGGCAACGACGGCACGCTCTTTCCCTTGGTAGCGCTAAGGACTTCATGAAACGCATCGAAGGAACTAGGGCGATCGGTTTTGCGAGAGATCAGAACCGTATCGACGACGGCGAGCTGATGCGTCGCCGACATCGCCGGCCAGTGCATGAGATCGAGAACCGACTTTGGCATGACGCCTGCCGCATTGCCGGTCGCTACACTGGCCAGGATGGCATGATAGGAACCAAGTTCGGTCGTCGGCAAAGCGCTCGACCTGCGTACCCAGCCCTCTGCAATCCTGCGATAAGTGCATCCGGGCTCCAAAGCGGCAATCGATCCGACCTGCAAATCGGCGGCGGATCGGATCGCAGGATGGCCGGATGGCAACAGCAGCAGTAGATCCTCGACAAATACCGGTTCGGCTTCGAGCTGCCTGAGTTCAGCCGCGAAATCCGGATCCTCACCCAGCATCGCCTTCGGTGGTCGGGCAATCAACGCGCAATCCAACACATCGCGCAGAACATCTCGGGCAAGGTCGCGGGAAGCGCCAAGCGTCAGCTGGAGCGACACATCCGGCCACATATGATTGAACCTGCTGAGCGCCGCGGGCAGCCGGCTTGCAGCGGTGCTTTCCATCGTTCCCAAGCGCAAGGTGCCTGTTGGGCGCCGAGGCCTGACCGCCTGACGTGCCTCAAGAGCAAGCGCCGAAAGACGATTGGCATAGACGTGGAACGTCTCGCCCTCTTTTGTCAGCGTCATCTTCTTGCCGTCACGGCTGAAGAGCAGGACGCCGAGGTCGTCCTCCAACTGCTGGATGCGCGTCGTCACGTTCGACGGCACGCGTCCTACGGCCTTCGCAGCCTTGGTCACACTGCGATCGCTTGCGACCGCCAGAAATATTTCGATCGATGAAAGGTCCAACGAAAAGATCTCGATTCAGGAATTAAGCTGCCTTATCATTCCCTATATAAAAATCATTCCCGCAGCTCAAGCATGTTGGCCTACCCGGACCGGGAGCATTGGAACGCATGGCAAAATCGGATCGACACGAAACCGACGAAGACATCCGCGAATATGCGTCGCCCGCCTGCACGCTGCACGAAGTCGACCCGGCTTATAGCAGCATCTCACCCCACGAGAGCCGGATCTCGGATATTTTCGCGTGGCGAAAGATGCAGCGGCAGCGCTTGATCGATGACCGAAAGGCACTGCCATTCGCGCAGCGTGAAGATTATACGCGCTCGATTGCAGCGCATCTCGATCAGGTCGTCGCCGATGTTGACGGAAAGCATATCAGCCTGTTTTGGCCATTCCTGGGAGAGCCGGACCTTAGAGGATGGATGGCAGCCGCAACGGCCCGCGGCGCGGATTGCCTGTTGCCCGTGGTCGTGGCGAAGGCAACCCCGCTAGTATTCCGATCCTGGAAAATGGGAGAGAGGCTTGAACGCGGGGTATGGAACATTCCTGTACCCGCGGAAGGCAAGGAAGCCATTCCTGATATCGTTATCGCGCCATTGGTCGGCTTCGATCGCTATTGCTTCCGTCTCGGTTATGGCGGCGGCTTTTTCGATAGAACCCTCGCCGCTCTCGAACGCAAGCCTTTGGTCATCGGCGTCGGCTTCGAATCGCAGGCGATCGACACCATCCGTCCGCTCGCTCACGACATTCCGATGGATGTGATCATCACGCAGACGGGACGGCGCTATCGATGAGATGCGAGCCGGATGCCGATGGTCAATTTTCCTGACGGCGCGAGGCGCATATGCGGATCATGCGCAGAGCAGCATCATTCAACATCCAGATCAAAGAAATGCTGGGTCGCAAGGGCGGCAGCCCCCCGTGCCCACGAACCTGGCACCCAGTCAGGAAGTAATTCCGGCATATTCAAGAAGACATATTTCGCCATCGAACGCCGTATCGGCCCGAGAATCGCTTCGCCGAACTGCATGGCTTCGCCGCCGGCAATGAGAACCTCAGGATCGAACAGGTTCACCAGATCGGCCAGATGGCGCCCGATCAGCTCCCCCGCCTCCGCCATGACCTGGAGAGCCGCCGGATCGCCGCCATCGATCGCGGCTGCGAATTCGTCGCGATTGGTCTTTGCGCCTGTGCGCCGGCCCCAGTCCTCGATCATCGCAGCCTCGGCTGTGTGAGCTTGGAGGCAGCCCCTTCTCCCGCATTCGCAAAGCCGGCCGCCTGGAACCGTGATGACGTGACCGAGCTTTCCGGCCAAGCCATGGCTTCCGTGATAGATCTCCCCTCCGATAACCAGCGAAGACCCGACACCGGTACCAACGGCGATCGTTGCAAAATTGCTGTAGTTGCGGCCCGCACCGAAGAGCCGCTGTGCGACGGTGAAGGCGCTGATGTCGTCGTCGATCCAGACCGGGACGTGGACCCGTTCACGCAGCAATTCGGGAAAGGCAAGATTGCGCCAGCCAAAGCGCGGGCTCTGGACGCAGATGCCGTTGACCGCATCCACCTCGCCGGGGATGGAAACGCCGACGCCCATAACGGGCGATCCGGTGCGGCCGGCATCGGCAAGAAGTTTCGGGATCGCCGCCACAATCGCCTCGACCATCGTTTCCGGCCGCGTGTCCGGCACAGGCATATCGAAGGAGGCGATCGGCATCGTGGCGAGATCGGTGAGAACACAGTCAATGCTGTCGTGGCGAAGCTTGAAACCGACAGCCAGGTGGCCATCGTAATTGACATCGACCGGCACGGGCCGCCGTCCCGTCGCACCCGTCTGTGCTTTTCCCTCGATGACGAGCCTCTCCTCGATCAATTCCGTGACTACGAAAGTCACGGCCGCGGGGCTAAGGCCCGTCACGGTGGCGATTTCGGCACGCGGCATCGCCCCCCGGTTTCTGAGCAGGTTGAGGATGAGCCGTCGATTAAGGGCTCGGGAAGTACCAGGGTTGCCGCGCACGGTGATCCTTAAATTAATTTTGTAAATTAACTATTGTCGCTTCTCGGAAGATACGGTATGCAATAGCACATGGCAATGGAGGAATGTCTGCTTGTATCAGCACAAGCGGAATTGCCGGTTTATTGCGTAATTTCTGAAGGTTAGCGGCTGCCCATATCTGTGGGCGGGCCTGGATTTGATGTGCCTAGGGAGGAAATAGATGGCATCGAAGAACGAACTTTCACTCGTCAATGCAATCAAGGCGTCTCGGCGCCAGTTCATGATCGGCACGGGGGTCGCCTTGGCGACCACGGCGCTTTATCGCCCCGCAATTGCCAATGGCGGCGAGGTGACGATCATTTCGGATATCGGCAATGCTGGACAGCGGGCCGTCCTTGACCGCATCGCGGCTGATTTTACCAAGAAGACAGGGACGAAAGTCACCATTAACAATATGGATCACGAGGCCCACAAGACGGCTATCCGTAGCTACCTCGTCGTCGGCGCTCCTGATATCTGCTTCTGGTTCTCCGGCAACCGAATGAAGGCTTTTGTCGACCGCGGACTGTTCGACGATATTTCCGACCTGTTTGCCAAGGAAGGCTACAGCGACAAGCTCGGTGCCACAATGACGGCAGTTACCGTCAACGGCAAGCAGTACGGCCTGCCGCTCGGCGGCATTCTCTGGGGTCTTTTCTATCGCAAGGACGTTTTTGCCGACAAGGGTTGGACGGCACCAAAGAACTGGGACGATTTCCTGAAATTCGGCGAAGCGGCGAAATCCGCCGGCATGACACCGATCAGCATGGGTACCAAGGAACTCTGGCCGACCGGCGGCTGGTTCGACCACATGAACCTCCGCATCAACGGTCTGGACAAGCACCTCGCCCTGATGGAGGGCAAGATCCCCTATACCGACCCGATGCTGAAGCCGGTCTTCGACAAATGGGAAGAGCTCATCAAGGCCAATTTCTTCTCCGCAAGCGCACCGTCGTTCGGCTGGGAACAGGCCGGGGCGGCATTGGCGCAGAAGAAGGCTGCAATGATGGACCTCGGAGGCTTCATCAAGTCCGCCTTCCCGGCAAGCGACGAAGGCCAGATCGCCTTCTCTCCCTTCCCGGAAATCGTCTCCGGCGTCGAACGTTATGAGGACTTCTCGGTCAACTCGGTGCATATTCCGGCCAAAGCGAAGAACCGCCAAGGTGCGCGCGATTTTCTCGCCTACTTCTATCAGCCTGACAATCTCGGCGCATTCCTCGAAGCCGAAGGCACTATTCCGCCACGCAACGATTGCCCGCCGAGCAAGGACCCCCTGGTCAATATCGCCGTGGAATCGCTCAAGAGCGTGAGGGGAACATCGCAATATTACGACCGCGATACCGATCCAGACATGGCGCAGGACGGAATAAAGGGCTTCCAGGAATTCATGGTCAAGCCGGAGCGGCGCGACCAGATCCTGGCACGGCTCGAAAAGACCCGCGCGCGCATCTTCAAATAGTCCTCCCGGACCAGGGCGCGGCGGGGCGTCGGCTTTATACGACGTCCCGTCGCGCCTCTCTTGAAGAATCGCGCTTCCAGAAATGTCCTGAATTATCGAACCAAGAAGTCTGAGCCATGTGGAAAAAACACAGGAACTGGCTGACGCCCGTCCTCTTCATTGTGCCTGGATGCATCCTGTTCGGAACGATCATCATCGCTTCTTCCGTGGAATCGATCTGGATTTCGTTCTTCGATTGGGATGGCGTCGGGCAGAAGAGCTGGGTGGGATTGGCAAACTATTCCGAACTCTTTGCCGATCAGCAATTCTACGTCTCGCTGAAGAACAACATCATCTGGCTCGTCATGTTCATGGCGGCACCGCCGCTCGGACTGGCGCTGGCATTGCTCGTCAATCAGCAGATCGCCGGCATGCGGATTTTGAAGTCGCTTTTCTTCATTCCGCTGGTGCTCGCCACGGTCACGGTCGGCGTCGTGTTCGGCTGGGTCTATGATCCGAATTACGGGCTTCTTGCCCTCATCTTCAGTCTCTTTGGAGCGACCGCGCCTGCCCTGCTTGCCGATGAGCATTTCGTGACCTTCGCCGTGGTTATCGCCGCGCTCTGGCCGCAGATCGCCTTCTGCATGGTGCTTTTTCTCGCCGGTCTTAACAATCTGAGCTCCGACATCATCGGCGCCGGGCGCGTCGACGGAGCCCGCGGCTGGAACATGCTCTGGCACGTCGTCCTGCCGCAATTGCGCCAGGTGGGTTTCATTGCCCTTGCCGTAACGGTGGTCGGCGCCTTGCGATCCTTCGACATGATCGCGGTGATGACATCGGGCGGCCCCTTCGGTTCATCGGAAGTGCTGGCCTATCAGATGTACGAGCAGTCAATCTTCTCCTATCGCTTCGGCTACGGCGCTGCCATCGCCACTGTCCTCTTTGCAATCATGATCGTTTTCATCACCTGGTATCTGCGCGTCATGGTGCGCATGGAACGGGAGACACGCTGATGTATCCTCGCCCAATCCCTGAAGAAAAGCCCGCGCTTCGCGGCCTTTATGCCGGCTTCGTCGGCCTGATCCTCATACTTTGGCTGCTGCCGCTCGTTGCCGTCATGCTGACGGCGGCCAAGACGGCCGATGAGATCATGGCCGGAAAATACTGGACCTGGCCCGAGCATTTCAATCTCGTCGAGAATTTCCAGGCGGTTTTCCAGCAGACCAACATGTGGGGCTATTTCATCAACAGCCTCATCATCACCCTGCCCTCGGTGCTGCTGGTCCTCGTATTCTCGACGCTGACCGGCTATGTGCTCGCCCGCTATAATTTTCGCGGCAACGCCCTGCTCTTCTCGCTCTTCGTCGGCGGCAACTTCCTGCCTGCGCAGATCATGATGATCCCGGTGCGCGATCTCATGGTTTCGGTCGGCCTATACGATACCTATTTCGCGCTGATCATCTTCCATGTCGCCTTCCAAACCGGTTTTGCGACCCTGTTCATGCGCAACTTCATCGCGGCCCTGCCGGACGAATTGTTCCAGGCGGCGCGCGCAGAAGGCGCCTCCCCCTGGCAGACGATGCGCCATGTCGTCATACCGCTGATGCGGCCTGCCCTTGCCGCGCTTGCGATCCTGATCTTCACCTTCGTCTGGAACGACTATTTCTGGGCGATCGTGCTGACGCAAAGCGATGTCGTCAAACCGGTGACGGCGGGCCTGAACAACCTCAGGGGCGAATGGACGTCCGCCTGGAACATCGTGGCGGCAGCAACCCTGTTCGTCGCCGTCCCGCCGGTCCTGATGTTCTTCCTGATGCAAAAGCATTTCATCGCGGGCCTGACCATGGGCGCCGTCAAGGGCTGACATGTCCCGCACCGCGCGAACAGATTTGGAGTATCATTCATGAGCCATGTACAGCTGATCGACATCGACAAACATTACGGCGGCTACCACGCCCTGCGTTCGATCAATCTTTCCGTCGACAAAGGTGAATTCATCGTCATGGTCGGCCCGTCGGGTTGCGGCAAGTCTACCACCCTGAAGACGATTGCCGGGCTCGAAAACATCAGTTCGGGCGAGATCTGGATCAACGGCCGCAATGTCACGCGCGAGGAGCCCGGCGATCGCGGCATTGCCATGGTCTTCCAGTCCTACGCGCTTTATCCGCACATGACGGTCGCCGAGAACATGGGTTTCGGCTTGAAGATGGCGAAGCGCCCGCAGGTCGAAATCGACGCTGCCGTCAAGCGCGCGGCTGAAATCCTCAGAATATCCGACCAGCTCGACAAGCGCCCGAAGCAGCTTTCGGGCGGCCAGCGCCAGCGCGTCGCGATCGGCCGCGCCATCACCCGCTCGCCGGAGGTGTTCCTCTTCGACGAACCGCTCTCCAATCTCGATGCGGCATTGCGCACGCAAATGCGCGTCGAGCTTTCGACGCTGCATCAGCAGCTTGGCTCGACGATGATCTATGTGACGCATGATCAGGTCGAGGCGATGACCATGGCGAGCCGCATCGTCGTGTTCAACAAGGGGATAATCGAGCAGGAAGGCGCGCCGCTCAATCTCTATCACAATCCGGCGAACCAATTCGTCGCTGGCTTCCTCGGCGCGCCGCGGATCAATTTCATCAATGCGAAGCTCGTTTCCCTTCGTGACGGTGTAGCTGAAGTCGCACTCGAAGGCGGCAACACGACGGTCCTCGTTCCCGTAGCAGACGTCGGCGATCTTAAAGCACAGGCGAGCCTCACCCTCGGCGTTCGGCCGGAATCGCTGAAGATCGGCCCCTCCACCGAGGATGTCGCTATCTCCTTGGACGGCAAGGTCCGGTTGGTCGAACAGCTTGGCCGCGAAACTATTCTCTATGTCGATGCGGGTCCGCTCGCAACGATCGGCTCGGAAAGCGGCACGCGCAATTTCACCGTTCAGCTCGGCAACGCGACCGGCTTTTCGGCTGACGAGCAGATCAAACTGTCCGCCGCCACATCCTCCCTCTACCTCTTCGGTCCTGATGGCAGAACCCTCAGCCGACCGAAGTCCATCATTGCCTCTCTGTAAAGAAAGCTTGTGACCTCATGAAAGTTTTGGAAAGAAAGCCGCTCTCCGTCTGGCGGACGCTCAATCTCGATGGCTTCATGGTCGGTGTGCCGCATTATCCCGAACATGTCGACGAGAGCTATTGGGACCGCGATGCCGAACGTATGGCGGCTGCCGGTTTCAATACCGTTCGCATGGCGGAATTCGCCTGGCATATCATGGAGCCGCATGAGGATCACTTCGATTTCTCGCTCTTCGACAAGGCGATCGCCGGCCTGGCCAAGCACGGCATCAAGACCATTCTCTGCACCCCGACGGCAACGCCGCCCCGCTGGCTGACGGCAAAATATCCGGAAGTCCTGCGCGTCGATGCAAACGGCAGAGAGGCAAGCCACGGATCGCGCCAGCATTGCGATACGACGAGCCCGGTGCTGCGGCGGCACAGCCAGCGTATTACCCACGCGATGGCCGAGCACTATTGCGACAATCCTGATGTTATCGGCTGGCAGACGGACAATGAGCTCAATACGACGACTTCCGAAAGCTACTCGCCATCCGCGCTCATCGAGTTCCAGAAGTTCTGCCGCGCGAAGTATGGCACGATCGAAGCCCTGAACTTTGCCTGGGGCGGCGACTTCTGGGCGACGGCCTATCAGACCTTCGACCAGATCGTCTTTCCGCAGCCGATGAATCCGTCCTTCTCCAGCCCCGGACATGTGCAGGACTATCATCGCTTCCTCGCCTTCGCGACGGCCCTTTTCCAGCACGATCAGGTGGAAATCCTGCGGGCGACCAATCCCGCATGGTTCATCTTCCATAATCTCGGCGGCCTTGTGGACATCGATTTCCGCGGCCAGTTCGGCCAGGATCTCGATTTCATCGGCTTCGATATCTACCCGTTCCTCTATGACGAGATGCGTCGTGGCGGCGGGCACTCGATCACGCAGGCCTTCCATCTCGACCAATGCCGCGCCTATTCCGGCAATTTCATCGTTCCGGAACAGGCGTCCGGCCTCGGCAGTCAGCCGGGCTTCTCCTCATCCGTGCCGGAGCCCGGCGAGATGCGCCGCATGGCGATGACTTCGGTGTCGCGCGGCGCGGACGGCCTTATGTTCTTCCGCTGGCGCCCGGCGCATTTTGGCGCCGAGATCTACTGGAACGGTATTATCGATCACGATGATGTTCCGCGCCGCCGTTACGAGGAAGCAACACAATTCGCATCCGACATCCGCAAGATCGAGGGCAAGCTGCTTGGCACGACCGTCCGCATGGATATTGCCATCGCCGGCGCGGATTTCGACAATCAGGAAGCCTACAAGACCTACGCGATCGGCCTGCCAAGCCCGATGCAGGATGCAGCCCATCTGCACCGCGCATGCTATCAGGCCGGTATTGCCTGCGGCTTCATTCATCCGGAAGATGATCTCTCGCGGGTCAAAGCGCTCTATGTTCCCCATTGGGTCATGTGGAAGGAAGAGTGGTCGGCAGCGGTGGAAAAGTTCGTCGCCAGCGGCGGCACGCTCATCCTATCGGCAATGACGGGCACCCGCGATGACAACAACCACATCATCCGCACCCAGGCGCCGGGCACCGCACTTTCCAAGCTTTCCGGCGTCAGCGTCTACGAATTCGGACCAGTCTCCGCTCCGGGGGCGGATGGGTTGTTCAGCGGTTTCCGTGAGGGCGGCATCGGCAGCCATCAGCCGTCCCCGCGTCCGCCGGCATCCTCGGCCTCGCGCAAATATGCCTATACGATCGGCAATCGTCAGCTCGAGGCCGGGCACCTTTACGAGAAGCTGGAAACGACCGCCGATATCGAAATCGTCGGCCGCTGGTCCGACCGCTTCCTGGAAGGCACGCCGATGCTGACCCGCCGCCGGTATGGCAACGGTCAAGTCTATTATCTCGGCACCTACCTCACCGCGCCGCTCGCAGAGGTCATCGGGGAGATTCTCGTCAGCAACGGCGTTGCCGCACCGCTGGTAGAGAACCTGCCTGCCGGCGTCGAAGTGTCGCTGCGCGAGAGCGATGACAGGAAGCTGCTGTTCGTGCTCAATACGGAGCATGAAACGAAAATCGTCGACCTGCCTGAAGGGATTGACCTACTGACCGGCAGGACGATATCGGGACGGAGCGAGCTTCAAGGCTACGGCGTGCTTGTGATCGAGCAATCCGTCTGACACGATCCGCAAAGCGCGGCGGGGGGGGGGGGGGGAGCCTCGGCACCGCGGCTCCACCTCGATCAACCCTCATCGTCACCGTTTGCCAGCGGCACGAACAATCCAAGCTTGACGTCACGTAGCACCACATTCGTATGCATGCGCCGGATCTGGGGATTCTCCGCCATGATTACGGCGGCGATATCGTCATAGTGTTCCACATCCCGCGCAGTGACGATCGCGATGAGATCGACAGCGCCCGTGACATAATAGACTTGCTGGATATGGTCCTGCTTTTCCGCCCAAAGGCGGAATTTCGCAAGCGCATCGTAGTTGTCCCGCTCGATCTCCATGCCGACGATGAACACCATCGGCGTCCCGGTCGCCTTGCGATCGACAACTGCGATTTCCGCCTTGATGATACCGTCCTCACGCAGCCGTTTCAGGCGCCGTTGCACCGCTGACGTCGAAAGCCCGACCTCCTCGGCGATCGCTTCGGCCGTGAGCTGGCAATTGCGCTGGACGATATCGAGAATATCGCGATCAAAACGATCCGGACTTTCCATTTCCCCACTCCTTTAGTCGCGATGAAATCAGGCGACGACATCTCTATTCCATCATAAAAGATGCACAAGAAATACATTTCTGCTTTTTTTATGCAAATTGATCGGAAATTGCGCGCAAATTCGGCTGCTCTTCGCGATATTCTCCGCAAATTGTTTTTCATCGGAATTATATATGACAGAGCTGCCCTCCCAGGCTCTTTGTGTGGAAGATCTCCACAAGAGCTTTGGGTCACATCAGGTCCTCAAGGGCGTTTCAACCACCGCCAAACAAGGGGACGTGATTTCCATCATCGGCTCGTCCGGCTCCGGGAAAAGCACGTTCCTGCGGTGCATAAACCTGCTTGAGATGCCCGATCGCGGCCGCATCGTCGTCAACGGCGAGGAAGTCGCGCTGAGGCAGGGGCGCCATGGACAGATGCAGCCGAAAAGCTGGCGCCAGATCGAACGCATGCGCAGCGGATTGGGCATGGTGTTCCAGAGCTTCAATCTCTGGGCTCACATGACCGTCCTCGAAAATATCATCGAGGCGCCGGTGCATGTCCTTAGCGTTCCTCGCCGCGAGGCGATTGAGAAGGCAGAGGCTCTTCTCAATAAAGTCGGGCTTTACGACAAGCGCGATGCCTATCCCGCCTTTCTCTCCGGGGGACAGCAGCAAAGAGCCGCGATTGCCCGCGCGCTTTGCATCGATCCGGCCGTGATGCTCTTCGACGAGCCGACATCGGCGCTCGATCCCGAACTGGTCGGCGAAGTCCTCAAGGTCATCCGCGATCTCGCCGAGGAGGGCCGAACCATGCTGCTGGTCACCCACGAGATGCGCTTTGCTCGAGACGTCTCGAACCATGTTCTCTTCCTGCATCAGGGACGGATCGAGGAGGAAGGTCCGCCCCGGCAGATCTTCGACGCCCCGATCAGCACCCGCTGCCGGGAATTTACCGGCATGCTGACGACCTGATCCACTCCAATTCGCAGACAACACATTAGGAGAATCCCATATATGAGACTGGTTTCCACATTATTCGCCGGACTGGCCTTCGCGTTTTCCTCGATGGCGGCGCAGGCCGAGGTTCGCTTCGGCATCATGAACGAATCCTACCCGCCATTCTTCGCCAAAGATGCCGCCGGCAAATGGCAGGGCTGGGAAATCGATATGATGGACGCCGTCTGCGAGCAGATGAAAGAGAAATGCTCGATCGTCGAGCTTTCCTGGGATGGTCTCATCCCGGCGCTTCAGAGCAAGAAATTCGATGTGATCTGGTCATCGATGTCGAACACGGCGGAGCGCTCGAAGATCATCGATTTCACCGACAAATATTATAATACACCCAGCACGCTGATCGGCCCCAAGGACCAAAAGACTGGCGCCACGGCAGACGACGTCAAGGGCAAGACCATCGGCATCCAGGTGTCGACCATCCAGTCGGAATATTACAAGAAGTACTTCGCCAAGGTCGCGGATGAGAAGACCTACCAGACGCTCGACGAGGCGTTTCAGGATCTCGCTGCAGGCCGCATCGACTATGTCTTCGGCGATTCCCTTGCGCTTGATGCCTTCCTCAAGAGCGATAGCGGCAAGGATTGCTGCGCCAAGATGGGTGACGTCGCCGACGACAAGGAAGTCCTCGGAGCCGGCGTTTCCGGCGGCCTTCGCAAGGAAGATACCGAGCTGAAGGCAAAGCTCAACGCGGCAATCGCCGCGGTGCGCGCCAGCGGAAAATACGACGAAATCACCAAAAAGTATTTCAGCTTCGATATCTACGGCGCCAAATAAACGATCGCGACGATGGCGACTTCCTCACAAGGCATTCTGGACCTGCTCTCCCCCTATCCTCCGGGATGGGGTGGAGTGCTCTTGACCGGGGCTGCCTCCACGGTCGCCATCTCCGCCGGCGCTTTTCTGATAGGCCTGCTACTCGGTACGGGCGGCGCACTGGGCAAGCTTTCGGGCATAAGGCCGCTCCGGCTACTGCTCGAACTCTACACGACTACCGTCCGCGCCGTTCCGGAGCTGATCCTGATCGTCGGCCTTTATTATGCGGGCATGGATGGCCTCAATCGGCTCCTCGCCGCGCTCAATCTGCCGGCCTTCGAGCTGAACGGCTTTGCGGTCGCGGTCGCCGTACTCGGTTTCGTGCAAGGCGCCTATATGACGGAAGTGCTGCGTGGCGCGATCCTGGCGATCCCCGTCGGCCAGATCGAGGCAGCAAAGGCATTCGGCATGGGCGCACGCCTGCGCTTCCGCCGCATCATTCTGCCCGCCTTGCTGCCCAATGCACTGCCCGGCCTTGCCAATCTATGGATGTCGGTCACCAAGGATAGCGCTCTGGTCGCGGTGGTCGGCTACCAGGAACTGGCTCTCGCCACGCGTCTCGCCGGTGCGAGCACCAAGCATTACTTCATCTTTTTCCTGGCATCCGCCCTCATCTATCTCGCCCTCACACTCGTTTCCAACGCCCTGTTCAACCTGTTGGAGCGGCGTGTGCGGCGCGGCCAACCAAAGCTCGCGTGAGGAGTGTTGGCATGACCTTCTCATGGATATCCGCCTATTGGCCGCTTCTGTTGACGGGAGCCGTGCAGACGCTGTCGCTGCTTGCGATCTCCGTCGTCTTCGGCTTTGTGATCGCCATCGGCCTCGCCTTCGCCCAGGTCAGCGGCGGCCCCATCCTGCGAAGCCTTGCCCGTGGTTATTGCACCTTCTTCCGGGGCACGCCGCTGCTGATACAGCTCTGGCTGCTTTACTATGGGGTCGGCTCTCTTCTGCCGATGATTCCGGGTATCCGTCAGAGTCTGTTCTGGCCGATCCTGCGCGAAGGTTTCTTCTTCGCGGCCGTCAGTTTCACGCTCAACTATGCGGCCTATGAGGCGGAGGTTTTGCGCGGCGCATTGCTTGCCGTTCCGAAGGGCGAACTGGAAGCCGGACGCGCATTCGGCATGCGACCCTTCACGCTGACGCGGCGCATCTGGCTGCCGCGGGCCATTCGCATCGCACTGCCGACGATCGGCGGCGAAATCGTCATGCAGCTAAAGGCCACTCCGCTCGCCTTCACCGTCACCGTGATGGATCTCTACGCCGTTGCCACAAAAGTTCGCCAGGACACCCTGCTGGTCTACGAACCGCTTGTTGTCGTCACCGTCTTCTATCTCATCATCACAGCCATCATCGCGCGAAGCTTCCGTTTCCTGGAAGCGCAGGTGCCGGTGCGGCGCTAACCCACGGCACGAAGGAGAGATCAAACCTCTCCGCTGATCCGAACCATTCTGGAGATCCCATTCATGAGCAAACCCTTGATCCTCGACGGCGGCATGAGCCGCGAACTGCTGCGTCTCGGCGCGGAACTGAAGCAGCCGGAATGGTCGGCGCTCGCGCTCGTCGATTCGCCGGAGATTGTCCGGCAGGTGCATGACGAATTCATCGCCGCCGGCTCGGACGTTGTGACCACCAACAGCTACGCGCTCGTCCCCTTCCACATTGGCGAGGAGCGGTTCTGGAAGGAAGGCGCCGATCTCATCGCGCTTTCCGGACAGCTGGCTCGCGACGCCGCCGATGCCTGCAAGGATCGAAAAATCCTGGTCGCCGGCTCGCTGCCGCCCATCTTCGGCTCTTATGAGCCGCAGAATTTCGATCCGTCACGCGTTCAGGACTATCTCAAGGTTCTGGTAGAAAACCTCGATCCTTATGTCGATGTCTGGCTCGGGGAAACCCTCAGCCTGATCGCGGAGGGAGAGGCGGTTCGGGCCGCGGTCGCCGAAACCGGCAAGCCGTATTGGATCTCCTTCACACTGGCCGACGATGCCGCGCAAAGAAATGGCGCCTCGCCCAAGCTCCGATCCGGCGAAGCCGTCGAGGATGCGGCTCGCTGGGCCGCATCATCCGGTGCCGACGCGCTTCTTTTCAACTGCAGCAAACCGGAGGTCATGCGAGAGGCCGTCGATGTCGCAGCGGAGGTTTTCAAGCAGAGCGGCCATAATCTGCAGATCGGCGTCTATGCCAATGCCTTCGAAGGTGAACAAGGCGAGTTGGCCGCCAATGAAGGCCTTCACGCGACCCGGCTAGATCTGAATGACGACGCCTATTCGCGCTTCGCCTGTTCATGGGTCGATGCCGGCGCAACGATGGTAGGCGGTTGCTGCGGGATTGGCGCCGGGCATATACATCGGCTGAAGAAGGCCCTCCTTACTCAGGGCGTGTAGCAAAAGCCGCCACGAACATTGATCCGGAAGGCGATCGTTGGCCATAGGACCGAGATAGGTCTTTTAGTCATGCACCGTTGCTGCGGCCTGCGGAGCCGGGCCTGGAGTCCGGCTTTGCAGGAGTTCGCCGCGCTCCTCCAGAACGGGATAGGCGGCAGCGGCGACCAGATGGGAATTGATCTGTTTTAGATCACGTAGCAGGTCGAGGTGAAGAGAACTGGTCTCGACGGTCTCAATCCCGCCTTGCCGCAGGCGTTGGAAATGAGCCTCTGTACCCTCGCGTTCCGCTTTGCGAAAGATAACCTTCTCCTCCGCCAGCATGCGAGCGGTGCTCTCGTTTTGGGTCATGAGCAAGGCCGCCGTCGTGCGCAGGTTCGTCTGCAATCGATCGAACAGCCGCGCCAATTCAAGCTGGCCCTCTTTCGAGAAGTTCAGACCTCGGCGCAGACGTTTGGCCAGATGCGGCAAGAGGTTCTGATCGAGAACGTCGCCGGCGTGTTCCATATTCATCGAGAACAGCAGGATCTCGTTCAAGCGTCGTCTGTCGGCCTCGCCGAGTTCATCGGGATCGATCGAGGTGAGATAGGTCTTTACGGCCGCATTCAGACTGTCGAGGATATTGTCCAGCGACCGCAATCGCGTCAGCGCCTTTCGATCCGTATCCGATAGGGCAGCTTTGGCGCCGGCGAGCATTTCGGAGAGGACATCGACCAATCTCAATGCCTCCCGTGCTGCTGCGCCAAGCGCGACGACAGGCGTCTCCTTGGCAGCCGGGTCGAGATATCGGGGACGCGTCGGATCGGCCTCGTCAATCTTCCGCGGCAGCAATTTGGTCAGGAGATCGGCATAGGGCCGCAATAGCGGCATGAACACCATGGCCAAAACGACATTGAAGGCGGTATGAAAATTGGCGACGGCGCGGGCGCTATCGCTATCCACCAGCGCCGACAAGCGCGTGACCGGTTCGAGAAAGCCGATCAGTGCGGCGACGCCGACAATGCGTGTCATCATATTGCCGATGGGTAGGCGTTTCACCGATAGATCGGTCCCCGATTGCCCTTCGATGAGCGGATTGATCGCGGTTCCGAGATTGGCGCCGAGAACGAGCGCAAAAGCCTGGTCGACATCGACAAGACCCTTGCTCGCGAGAGACATGATGAGCAGAACGACAGCAACGCTGGAATGGGCTGCCCATGTCAGAATAGCGGCAAGGAGCATGCTCAGCACCGGCGTCGCGGCAATCGCATCGAGGACGTATGCAAGCGCCGTCGATCCCTCATACTGAGTCATCAGGTCGAGAAGTTGATGCAGCGCCAGAAGCATGAAGCCAAGCCCGATCATGACCCGGCCAAGATCGTGCACGCGTGAATTCCCGGTTCGGCGGAACATCAGCACGCCGATCAGGATCAGCGCCGGGGAAGCCGCCGCGACATTGAAAGACAACACCTGGACGATCAGGGTCGTGCCAACATTGGCTCCCAGCATGACGGCAAGCGCCGGCACGAGATCCACCAGGCCGCCGGCCGCGAAGCCGGAAGCCATCAGGCCGGTTGCCGTGCTGCTCTGCAGGATGGCAGTGACGCCGATCCCGGCAAAAAACGCCTTGGTGCGATTGCTAAGCGCGCGGCCCAGAAAAGACCGCAGATCAGGTCCGAAGGCGCGCTGAATGCCAGTCTGGACCATACGCGTGCCCCAGAGCAGAAGGGCGATGTGGCCGGCCAGAGCAACGAGGCCGAGGATAAGCGCCATAATGGTCCTCCATAAGCCTGCGATCTCTCCCGAGACAAGCGCCGGGAATCAAGATTGCAGATTGTAAACTTTCATTAGCCGACTATGTTCTTTGTCTTTGCACCTTTTGCAAGGGCGGATTGTCGTAAAACTGTTATTGTAATATTTTTTCATTTAAAATCAGCGAGATAAACCGACACAGATACGATTGCCTCACTATGACGAATAAGCGCCTTACCGGAAAAGATCGGTCCAAAAACGACGGTTTCTATCCACGACAACACAACCTCGCCTTTTCCCTGTAATCCAGGGTATATCTGACCAATGTACCTATACAGCCATCTCAGCCTGCGCCAGATCCCGTCCGCCGGCTGAGGCGATAGCTTGGCGAGGAATTCGAGATGGCGCATTTTGTCTGCATCACATGCGGTACGCAGTTCAGCGAGAGCGACGCACCGCCGCGAGCCTGCCCGATCTGCGAGGATGAGCGTCAATTCGTACCCCAATCAGGTCAGGAATGGACCGATATGGCAAGCATCGGCCAGACGCATAGCGTGATCTGGACCAAGCAAGCGGAAGGCGTTCATGGCCTGCAGATCAAGCCCGATTTCGGTATCGGCCAGCGCGCATTTCTGATCGAAGGGCCGGATGGCAACATTCTGTGGGATTGCCTCAGCCTCATTGACAAGGCCACAAAGACGCGGATTGCTGCGATGGGCAGCCTGAGCGCGATCGCGATCTCCCATCCGCATTTCTATACGTCGATGGTCGAGTGGAGTGCCGCTTGCGGCGGCGCACCGATCCATATCCATGCCGACGATAGCGAATGGGTGCAAAGGCCGGATGCCGCCTTGCATCCATGGAGAGGCGCGACGCTTTCGATCGGCTCGGCGACCATGATCCGATGCGGCGGCCATTTCGACGGCAGTTGCGTGCTCCATTGCCCCTCGCTCGAACGCGGGCGCGGCGCCCTCTTCGTCGGCGACACGATGCAGGTGACCATGGACCGTAAATTCGTGAGCTTCATGCGCAGCTACCCGAACCTTGTTCCACTCGACGCCAAGGCGGTGACGAGGATATTGGAAGCGGTTCGGCCCTATCGTTTCGAAGCGATTTATGGCGCATTTCCCGGCCGAACGGTCGAGAGCGACGGCAACCAGGTGGTGGAGCGTTCGGCGGAAAGGTACCTGAAGGCGATCGCAAACTGAGAATCCTGCGCCGGAAATGCCGTAGACCTAATTTTCCAGCGCCGCTTGTCTGTCCTTGACCAGTCGCGCCGGCAGATTGACGGTGACAGACAAGCCGCCAAGGCTAGAGCGGGCGAGCGCCAGCTTGCCGTCATAGGCCTCGACCAGATCCTTGGCGATCGCCAGGCCGAAACCGGTTCCGGCGATGCTTTCATCCAGCCGCCTGCCGCGGCGAATGAAAGCCATCTCGGCATCCTCCGGCAGGCCCGGACCGTCGTCCTCGATGCACAGTTCCACGCCCTCGAGCTCGGGCAACTGCGACAGACGGACCTTCACCTTACCGGCCGTCCACTTTCTGGCGTTGTCGATCAGATTGCCGGTGATATCGGCAAAATCCGCTTCGTCGATCGCCAGCCACATCTCGGGCGGCGCCACAAGCTCGAAATCGATCTTGCGCTCGCTCGATAGCCGCCGCATCACGGAGATGATCTTCTGCAGATCGGCGCTGGCGTCCATGACGCCGACGGTATGAGCGGCCGCCAGGCTGGCCCGGGTTTGCGCAAGCGTTCGCTTGATCTGCGCCTCCATCCGGCTGACCTCCGTCTGGATGGCGGCGGCTCGCTCCGACATGCCCTCTTCCGACAGAAGGCGCGCCGTCGCCTCCAATGCCGCGAGTGGCGTCTTCAGGCCGTGCGCCAGATCGCCGGCGCGCGCACGCGCCTGTGTCAACTGCGTCTCACGCGATGCGAGCAGCCCGTTGAGATCGTCCACGAGAGGCTGGACTTCCCGCGGAAACTGACCGGTGATCTTGCGTGCCGATCGCTCCTGCACCGCCATCAGGGCTGCGCGCAGATCATTGAGGGGTCGTAGCCCGTATCGCAGAAAAGCGATGACAGCCACGATGAGGGCGGCTGAAAGCACGCCAAGAGATGGCGCCATGGCGTAGAAGAAGCGCCAGCGCGCCGGCGCAAGCTCGCTGTTGTCGAGCGCCATGACGATATCGACGATCTGGTCGCCCGTGGCCGAGGGGATCGAAATCGACCGCTCGACGGCAAGAAGACGGCTGCCGTTCGGCCCTTTCATATCCGTCGCTCGCCCGGCATCGCGAGGGCGGGCACGCAGCCAGGGCAGGTTCTGCTCCCAGAGCGATTGGGAGCGCAGCTCCACGGTGCCGTTGCGGCCGACCTGCCAATAGAAGCCACCATTTGGAATGCCGAAGCGGGGATCCGTTGGCGTGTCGTCGAGGAAGAGCTGATTGGAGGAATTTATATCGACCGCCGCCAGCAGAACGCGCAACTCCTCATCTATCTCCGAGAGGGCAAGCGCCCTGACGGCCAGCCCGGAAATGGCGTTGATGCCGACCCCGGCAAGAAAGGTTGCAACGATGATCGCCACCACGGAACCCAGCAGCAACCGCCCTCGCAGCGAGAACGGTGTCATGACGGCGGCGCCTCGCGCGGAATGATGTAGCCCTGGCCGCGCCGGGTTTCGATGACGGTGCCGTCGAACTTGCGCCTGAGACGCGCTACAACCACTTCTAGCGCGTTCGACAGCAGCTCCGTCTCTTCATCATAGATGCTGTCGGCGATCTGCGTTCGGGAAAGCACGGTGCCGGCATTGTGCATCAGATAGGCAAGAAGCCTGTATTCGAGTGCCGTCACCTGAACCGGCTGCCCGCGAAACGAAACCGTGCGCTGGCGTGTGTCGAGCTCCAACACGCCATTGGAAAGGATCGGAGAGGATTGTCCGGCAGCGCGGCGCATCAGGGCGCGCACGCGCGCCAGAAGCTCTTCCATGCGGAAGGGTTTGGTCAGATAATCGTCGGCACCCGCATCCATGCCGTCGACCTTGTCGCGCCATCCGTCTCGCGCCGTCAATATGATGACAGGCATGCCGCGGCGTTCTGCGCGCCAGCGTCGCAGCACCGTCAGTCCATCAAGCTTCGGAAGTCCAAGATCGAGGATGACAAGATCAAAATGCTCGATATCGCCGCGATACCATGCTTCCTCGCCGTTGCTCACGGTCGAGACGACATAATGCTGATCCTCCAGGCAGCGGCGCATATCCGCCACAATACTGGGCTCATCCTCAGCAATCAGAATGCGCATTCTCAGCGTCTCTCGATCACGGCAAGTGTTGCGCCGTCGAGCACTATATCACCACGTTTGCCATCCGGCTTCAACACACGCACGGCATAGGCCTGGCGCCCAGCCCGGCGAACCCGCTTGATTCGCAGCACCTTTCCCGGCATTTCGCGCGCAACGACCGCATAGATGTCGCGTAGCGGCCGCAAGCTGCCGGCATCTTCGACCAGGACATTGCTATGTATGCGAGCCAATGCTTCCATGCCTGGCAAGCTTAGCGGAACCGCTACCAAGAGAACGGACAGCCAGCGGGGCCAGCCGGCTCTTCGCCCGAATATGCGCAACGATATCAATCCTTCTTTCGAGATGGCACACAGGGCTCGCCCTGCAGCGAACCAAGCATAGCTTTCCCAACATTACAATTCACTGACAACGCCCGTAAGAGAGCTGCAAATTGAAGGGTGTATAAGCATGGGCAGATGGCACGCTGATTGTGCCGAGTTTCGTTCCGCAGAAGATACCATGACTATCCAGATTTCTTCGATTACCCCAAATGCCAGCCTCTCGGTCTCCTCAGGCGGCATTCGGCCTGAGTTCGTCCGCAATGAAACCCTGGTGGACATCTTCAAGGCAACGGTTGCCCGCAGCCCCGACAAGACGGCACTGACCCTGATCGGAACCGACCAGGCGATGACCTATGCCGAACTGGACCGGCTTTCCGATGAGGCAGCGCGTGCGCTCAGCCGTCGCGGTATCGGTCCCGGCGATTTCGTCGGCCTTTGGTTCCAGCGCTCCCTCGAGCTACATGTCGCACTTCTGGCGATTCTCAAGGCGGGCGCTGCCTATATTCCCTTCGATGCCGCTGCCCCTGCCGACCGCGTGGCCGTCAGTCTCGCCGATTGCGGCGCGAAATGGCTGCTGACGCATGATGAAAAGGCTGCCCTAGCGCCCGAATTCGACGGCCAAACCCTGATCCTCAAGGCACTGCTCGCAGAAGACGATGATGGCGTCGCGCCCCGCACCGCCGCTCACGATGATCCGGCCTACGCCATCTATACGTCCGGCTCCACTGGCAAGCCGAAGGGCATCGTCATCACGCATCGGAACATCTGTCATTATCTGCGGGCCGGCAACGACGTCCTCGGCATGGTCGAATCGGACGTCGTTCTGCAGCAAGCTTCGGTCGCCTTCGACCTTTCTCTCGAAGAAATCTTCGTTCCCTATCTGGTCGGCGCGACGCTGAAGGTTGCGACATCTGCCGTCATGGCCGAGCTCGACAGGCTCGCGGATGTGCTGGAAGCGGAAAAGATCACGGTCATCGACACCGTACCGACCCTGCTCACCATGCTCGAGCGCGATGTCGAAAGCCTGCGCGTCATCATCGTCGGCGGCGAAGCCTGCCCTCCGGCGATCGTCAGCCGCTTTTCCAAGGCCGGCCGGTGCCTGATCAATACCTATGGCCCGACCGAGACGACGGTGGTTGCAACCTACGCCGAACTCGATCCATCCCGGCCGATCACGATCGGCTGCCCGATCGCCAACACGACCGCCTACGTCGTCGACGAAAACCTGCAGCTCGTTGCTCGCGGCGATACCGGCGAATTACTGATCGGCGGACCGGGTGTTGCTGCCGGCTACAGAAACTTGCCGCAGCTGACCGCCGCAAAATTCGTCGCCAACCCCTTCGCAGGCCATGACGATCCGGTGCTTTACCGCAGCGGCGACGCCGTGCTGATGGACGAGGAAGGGCAACTCCATTTCCTCGGGCGCATCGACGATCAGGTCAAGATTCGCGGCTATCGCATCGAGCTCGGCGAGATCGAAACCGTCGTGGGCGAACTTCCCGACGTGAAGGCCGCATCCGTCGTCGTGCACCGCCCGCCGGATGGCGAGGACATGCTGGTCGCCCACATCGTTACCACGGGTAGCAGCTTCGATCGCGACAAGGCCCGCGCCGTGCTTGCAGCCAAGCTGCCGCCCTACATGGTACCGGCCGCCTGGCATAGTCATGTCTCTCTGCCGCGGCTTCCTTCCGGCAAGATAGACCGCAAGACGCTGGCCGCTATCCCGCTCGTAGCCGACCAGCCGACCCAGGCACAAGAGCCGCCGCGCACATGGACGGAAGCACAGCTGCTGAAGGCCGCGACCGAGGCGCTTCGACTGCGTTCCATCGGCTTCGAAGCGGATTTCTTCACCGAACTCGGCGGCCATTCCATGCTGGCGGCCCGCTTTGTTTCCGAAGTGCGCAAGATCCCGTTGCTCGCCAGCATCGCCCTGCGCGACGTCTATGCCGGCCGAACCTTGCGCGGCATTGCCGCGATCCTGGAGCAGCGCGCCGAGAGCACTTCGGGACAGGAGCGTAAGAGTTTCGAACCGGTGCCGTTGCGCCGGCGTTTTTTCTGCGGTCTCGCTCAAGCCGTGGTATTGCCCTTCATCGTCGCGATCGCAACGCTGCAATGGATCGGCCTGCTGCTCGCCTCGATCCTGCTGATCGATGACGGTGCATCGCTCTGGAATGAAATCCTCATTCTCGGCGGCGTCTACCTCGCGCTCAATCTCGGCGAGAAGCTTGTTGTCGTCGCCCTGAAATGGCTTGTCATTGGCCGCACGCGGCCCGGCATCTATCCGCTCTGGGGTACCTATTATTTCCGCCTCTGGCTGATGCAGCGCATCGTACAGCTCACCGCTCCGAAATTCCTCAAAGGTTCGCCGCTTATCCGCGTCTATATGCGCGCACTCGGCGCCAAGGTCGGCAAGGACGCGATGATCGACGAGTTCGAAGAGGGTGCGATCGACCTCGTGCGCATCGGCGCAAGATCCAGCCTCGGCGTCAAGATCAAGCTCGCCAATGTCGAAGTCATCGGCAACGAGATCCATGTCGGCACGATCGATATCGGCGAAGGCGTGCAGATCGGCAATGGCTCCGTCATCGGTCACAACGTCAAGATTGACGATGGTGCCGTCATCGGCGATCTGACGGCGATTGCCGCTGGCACGCATGTCGAAGCCCATACGCGCTGGGACGGCTCGCCCGCCCGCCAGACCGGGCATGCCGAGCACGAAGAGATGCCCGCCCATCCGGAGCTTGGAACCGTCGGACGCGTCTTCCAGTTCGCAGCCTATTTCGTTGCCTACAATCTCAGCCTCGTCGTCGGCCTGTTGCCGATCTTCCCGGCCTTCTATCTGTTCTCTGCCGTGCAGCAGATCTATGCGCCCGGCTCCGACGAGGCCTTGTCGTGGGGGATGATCGCCGCGCTCTCCTGGCCGGCCGCCTTCCTGCTGATCGTCGTGTCCATGGCTGTCGTCGTGGCGCTCAGATGGGTGCTGTTGCCTCGCGTCGTGCCGGGCCGCTATTCCATCTTCGGCAATCTTTATTTCCGCAAATGGGTCGTCGGCCTGACCACCGAGGCCATGCTCGAAACCCTGAATTCGCTCTACGCGACCGTCTTCATGCGTAATTGGTACCGCCTGATGGGGGCCAAGATCGGCAAGGGCACGGAGATCTCCGCAAACTTCGCCGGTCGCTACGATCTGATCGAAATGGGCCGCGACAACTTCATTGGTGACGAGACCATCTTCGGCGACGAGGAAATCCAGAACGGCTGGATGATACTCAAGCGCCTGAAGACCGGCGATCGCTGCTTCTTCGGCAACTCCTCTGTCATCTCGCAGGGTGCGGTGATCGAGAGCGATTCACTCGTCGGCATCAAGACGCGCCTGCCCGACTCCCTGCACGTCAAATCGGGTGAAACCTGGTGCGGCAGCCCCGCCTTCCAATTCCCGACGCGCGAGAGGCTGGAGGCGGCTGCGAACACCACCTATGCACCGCCGCTCCGCATGCGCCTTGTGCGCATTCTGTTCGAGGCCATGCACACATCGCTGCCGACAGCCATCCTGATCGTCATGGCACTCGCCATGTCCGACATGCTGGCCAGCGAAATCGACAATGGTGCCTGGGGCAGCCTATTCTGGACACTGATGGCCGCGGGCCTGGCGACCTCTGGCATCCTCTATCTCGTCGCTGTCGCCTTCAAATGGACGCTAATTGGCACCTACAAGCCGATGAACCGGCCGATGTGGTCGTGGTGGGCGATGCGTACCGAGGCCGTTGCGGTGTTTTACGGCGGTCTCGCCAGCAAGATGCTGCTCGACTATCTGCGCGGCACGCCTTTCCTGCCCTGGCTGCTCCGTCCCTTCGGCGCCAAGATCGGCCAGGGTGCGTGGATCAACAGCACCGATATCTGCGAATTCGATTGCACCCATATCGGCGACCATGCGGTTCTCAATATGGGATCCTGCCCGCAGACCCATCTCTATGAAGACCGTATCATGAAGGTCGGCCGCATCACGATCGGCGAAGGCGTCTCCATCGGCTCAGGCAGCACCGTGCTTTACGAGGCCAATGTCGGTGATTTCGCCGAAATCGGATTGCTGACCCTGGTCATGAAGGGTGAGGCCATTCCGCAGGGGACGTCGTGGGTCGGCGCACCCGCCCAGGCAGTTCAAGCCGAGCAGGAGCCAGCTCCGGTCGCTCACAAAGAGACCCTGCCCTCCGCCGCTGCGTGAGCGCGGTATGACGACCCCTCGATTCGAGGTCGTCCTGGCGGTCGCTGATGCGATCGCCATCCTCGTCCGCCCGATGCCCGGCGGACGAGCAGAGCGTGATCAGATCGCGCAAATGGCCTTGAGAGAAGCCACACAACGGGACGATCTTTCCATCTATCGCCGGCCCAGCGAGCGGCCGGCGCTAAGGCCTCCGTATCACGAACTGGGCGTTTCGCTTTCGCATCGCACCGATGTGCTGCTGGCGGGCTATTCGCCTAAAAGCGCTGTCGGCGTGGATATAGAGGTTGAAGATATCAATGGTTTCGAACCGGTGGCCTTTGCCGCCGACCACTTCTCGCCAAAGGAAGCGGCCGCCGTGGCCACATTCGATAGCGCAGCGGCGCTGGAGGTCTGTTACCGACTCTGGGTCGCCAAGGAGGCTGCCTTGAAGATCAGCGGCCGCGGCATTTTTGACGGTTTGGACGAACCTGATCTGGCGGCGCAGCTGAATCTCCTCCGCACCGATGGCACAACGATCCATCTTGGCGCCGGGTCGCGGCTGCCGCCGATTGCGCTCGCAGTGACTCGATTTTCCAACGCTGCGGATCAATCCGTCTATTGTGCCCTTGCCAGGGATATGCGCTGAGCGACGATCCCTCGGCTGCGAGCAGCCCGGCTAGAAAGGCGGTGGCAGAAGGACCCGCGCCTTCCCGCAAGCGTAGATATTTCAGGGACGCGGCGGTGCGTCGGCGTCTTCGCGCGAGGCAAACCAGTTTGCCAGCGTCGCGCCGGAAATATTATGCCAGACGGAAAAGATGGCGCTGGGAACCGCGGCGATCGGCGAGAAATAGGCCGTCGCCAGTGCTGCACCCAGGCCGGAATTCTGCATGCCCACTTCGATAGCCAGCGCCTTGCGCTTGTAGAAATTGAGTCCGAGCACCTTCGAGGCATAATAGCCGAAGAGATAGCCAAGACCGTTGTGCAGGATAACGACGGCGAAAATCAGCAGGCCGGACTGCACGATGGCCGCCTTCGACGCACCGACGACAGCCGCAACGATCAATACGATGCCAATGACGCTGACGAGAGGCAGAACGGGGATTGCCGCACGAACCAGACCGGGCACGGCTTTCTGGGCGACAAAACCGAGCAGAAGCGGCACAATGATGACCTGTACGATGCTGATGAACATCGACCAGGCATTGACGGGCAGATACTGGCTCGCGAACATCCACACGAGGAACGGCGTGACGATCGGCGCAGCCAGCGTCGTCACACTCGTGCATGCGACCGACAGCGCCACGTCGCCGCGCGCAAGATAGGTCATGACATTGCTCGAGGTGCCGCCCGGGCAGCAGCCGACCAGAATGACGCCGGCGGCGACTTCCGGCGGCATCGGAATGATCCGCGTCAAAAGCAGTGCCAGCGCCGGCATGATGCCGAAATGTGCGATGACGCCGATCGCGACCTCATGGGGACGACGCGCCAGCTCGCGAAAGTCGTCAACGGATATGGTCAGTCCCATGCCGAACATGATGATGCCGAGAAGCACGACGATCCAAGGGGCAAGCTGCTTGAAGACGTCGGGCAGGAAAAAGCCGAGGACGGCAAACAGGATGACCCATATGGAAAAGGTCTTACCGACGAAGGCGGAAAAGGATGCCAGGAATTTCATGGAATCTCCGGGGGGAAGGAGCATAATGACATTCGGCCGGTCTAAACCCGGCGCATCGGGTGTCAAGGCTTCGAACCGCTCGATCCGTCCACTTCCATCATCGATACGGTATGAATCTGTCGACGAGCACAGCAGGTTTGTCCTGCAAGGAGCCAATACATGACCGTTACCGAGCCCGAGCCGATGTCCCGCACGAAGGCCTTATGCTACGCGATCGGACCGCCGCTGGCGCTGCTCGTACTTATCTTTCTGCCCGCCGGTCGTCTCGACTGGCCGCCTGGATGGGTCTTCATCGCGTTCCTGGTGGTGAGCTATGGAATAGCGTTTCTGATCATGCGGCGCGTAAACCCGGTCATATTCCAGGCGCGCAGCCGCTTCCAGACCGGAACAAAAGGCTGGGATCTCATCCTGGTCTCGCTGATCTTCCTGGGCATGATCGCCGAAATACCACTCGGAGCCCTGGATGCCGGCAGGATGGAATGGTCGGTGATGCCAACCTTTATCGTGATCCTCGGTTATCTTCTGCTCGCGGCAGGCATCGCGCTCGCCACGTGGGCTCAGGCGGTCAATCGCTTCTTCGAACCCGGCGTGCGCCTCCAGCGCGAACGCGGCCAGCACGTCATCAGCGACGGTCCCTACGCCTACGTGCGTCATCCCGGCTATGTCAGCGCGATCTTGGTATTTGCGGGGCTGGCATTGGCACTGGGTTCCTGGTGGGCCTTGATCCCCGCCGCCTGGGCAAGCGCCGTGCTGATCCTGCGCACGAGCTGGGAAGATGCGCTGCTTCATAGCGAGTTGGAAGGCTATGCCGACTATTCCAAGCGCGTTCGATTCCGATTGCTGCCGGGTATCTGGTGACGCTCTGTTTCACCGGCGCTAGGTGTTGCCATGCCAAAGGGAGCGGAGGCCACCGGCCTCTCCTTTCAGCGGATCCTTTGCCGGTATGCCAAGTTCGTCGATCATCGCCTGCTGCTCGGCCGTTGGCATTTCCCGGCAGAGATCGGCCTCCTGACCTGGCGGATAACCGCCGATCACGAGCAGGTCGTTGCTCGCCTCCAGCCGGCAATGGCCGGTTCCGGCCGGCAGCAGCAGGGCATCGCCGGCTTGGACCGCGATTTCCTTACCGGCGGGTCCACCGATCATCAGCCGGGCCTGACCTGCGGCGATGCCCAATATTTCATGGGCCGTCGAATGAAAATGGTGAAAGGAATAGACGCCGTTTCGCCAGAGGCCGCCCACCCATTGGTTCGAAAGAGCCGTTCGAAAGCCCTTGCCCTGTCGGGGCCGTCAAGCACCCGCCAATAGACGATTACCGGAAATCGCCTGTTGTTGGGAACCCAGCCGGACTGCTCGAATTGGATTGCCTGCTCCATCCGTTCTCTCCCTGTCGATTGCCATCATAACCGCCGGACCTCGCTGCGGTTCCCGCGGAAATTTGGGAACGATTGCCTGCCGCTGGGGTTTGGAAACGGGCATCCGATCAACGATACAGCGAAAGGATAGATCATGCCTTCCATCAATTCCGCACATATTCTCATTCTGGCAACGGACGGCTACGAACGTTCAGAGCTCCGCGTTCCGCTCGACGAACTCAGCAAGCGTGGCGCCGACGTCAAGATTGCCTCCGTGAAGAAGCACAGCATCAAGAGCTGGGACAAGACCGATTGGGGCGACAGCGTCGACGTCGATCTCCTGGCCAAGGATGTCGACGTGAACCAGTTCGATGCGCTGGTGCTGCCGGGCGGCCAGATCAATCCCGACAAGCTGCGCCTCGAAGGAGACGCCATGCGTGTCGTCCGCGAGTTCCTTAATTCCGGCAAAGTGGTCGCCGCCATATGCCACGCACCCTGGCTGCTCGTCGAGGCCGACGCATTGCGAGGACGCCAGGCAACCTCCTATTGGTCCATCAAGACGGATGTCAAAAATGCCGGCGCGACCTGGAAGGACGAAAAGGTCGTGACCGATGAAGGCATCATCACGTCCAGGTCGCCCGACGATCTTCCGGCCTTCGTTGACAAGATCGTCGAGGAAGTTCAGGAGGGCCGGCACCGGCGGCGTGCAGCCTGACCGCCCGATTCCAACGAAACTTGCGAAGCCCCGGCAGCAACTGTCGGAGCTTCGCATCTTTTCCCTGCAGCAGAGCGGGAGCAGAGCCAATCCGCATATTGACTGGCCGGGCATGCTTTGATCTGTTGGCCGAACATGACAATGCCTGATGTCCGCCGGAGGTAGACGGATATCTGGGAGGAAGCAGGGCATGACGATGGAGGCTGTGAGGGCAGTCAGCCTGAAGCAGGTGGCGATTTCCTTTGAAATAGCGGGCAGGACACGGTTCGATGCCGTGGCGGCGACCAATCTGGAGGTGGGAGCGCATGAGTTCGTGGCCATCGTCGGGCCGACGGGCTGCGGCAAATCCACCCTTCTCAATGCGACGGCGGGCCTTTTGACGCCGGCGTCCGGCACGGTCGAAGTCTTCGGCCAGCCGCTGAAATCCATCAATAAGCAGGCAGGCTATCTCTTCCAGCAGGATTCGCTGATGCCGTGGAAAACGGTTCTCGAGAATATTGCGATCGGACTTGAGATCGCGGGTGCGGATAGAGCCGAGGCAAGACGGGTTGCGCGGGATTGGCTGGGGCGCGTTGGCCTTGCCACATTCGCCGATCGTTTCCCACGCACGCTCTCAGGCGGCCAGCGCAAGCGTGTCGGCCTCGCCCAGGTGCTCATCCGCAATCCTAAACTGCTGCTGATGGACGAACCCTTCGGGCCGCTCGATGCGCAGACCCGCCTGATCATGGGCGACTTGCTGCTGAAACTGTGGTCCGAGGACCGCAAGGCGGTGATGTTCGTCACCCACGATCTCGATGAGGCGATCGCCCTTGCCGACCGTGTCGTCATCATGTCGGCCGGTCCGAAATCCCGCATCATTGGCGATTTCAAGGTCCCTTTGGAGCGGCCCCGCGATATCGGCGAGATACGCCACGATCCCGTATTCAACCGGCTGCATCGTGATATCTGGCAGGCGCTGCGCGATGAAGTGATGACTGCCTATCGCCAGAGCAGCGGAGAGATCGCATGAACCGTTCTCTCCTTCTCCTGCTGCAAATCCTGGTGGCTGTGGCCCTTCTGACTATCTGGCATCTCGCAACGAATACCGGCCTTTTCGGCAACCCGAAAACCATATCCTTCTTCTTTGCCGATCCGCTCAAGGTGGCGCAGCGCGTCATTCAATGGTTTGCGACCGGATCGATCTGGTATCACCTTTGGATCACGCTATCGGAATCGATCCTGGCCTTTCTGCTCGGCGCCTTCGGCGGCATCGTCTTCGGCTTCTGGTTCGCGCGCCGACCGCTGATTGCCGCCGTCTTCGACCCTTATGTGAAGGCGGCCAATGCACTGCCCCGCGTCGTGCTCGCCCCGATCTTCGCGCTGTGGTTCGGCCTCGGTATCTGGTCGAAGGTTGCGCTCGGCATCACCCTCGTTTTCTTCATCGTCTTTTTCAACGTCTATCAGGGCGTCAAGGAGGTCAGCCAGCCGGTGCTGTCCAATGCCCGCATGCTTGGCATGAACGAGCGACAGCTGTTGCGCCATGTCTATCTGCCCTCCGCGCTTTCCTGGGTGTTTTCCAGCCTGCATACTTCGGTTGGTTTTGCCGTCGTCGGCGCCGTTGTCGGCGAATATCTGGGCTCGGCCGCCGGCCTCGGCTATCTCATCCAGCAGGCTGAAGGTGTCTTTGACGTGACAGGCGTCTTTGCGGGCATGGTGGTTCTGACCGCATTCGTCCTGCTGGTGGATTGGGTCATGACGATGGTCGAACGGCGCCTGCTCTCCTGGCGCAGCCAGTAGCGCATCGAGAATAGCGAAGTGGAGGAACAAGGACATGGAACGCAGGACATTTCTGATCGGGACGGCAAGCTTCGGGATCGGCGCATCGCTTGCCGGCATCTTGCCCGCCGCGGCACAGGATGCGAAACCGGAAAAGCCGGATCTGTTGATCGGCGTCGGCGGCAAGCCGCTGCTCTATTACCTGCCGCTGACGATCGCCGAGCGAAAAGGCTTCTTCAAGGAAGAAGGTCTGAATGTCACCATCAATGATTTCGCCGGCGGTTCGAAATCGCTCGAAGGCCTGATCGGCGGCTCCCTCGATGTCGTCGCCGGTGCCTATGAACATACGATCCGCATGCAGAACAAGGGGCAGGATATCGTCGCGATCTGCAATCTCGGGCGCTTCCCGGGCATCGTCATCGCCGTGCGCAAGGATCTCACCGGCGAGATCAAGTCGATGGCGGACATGAAGGGCCGCAAGATCGGCGTGACCGCGCCAGGCTCCTCGACAGCGCTGATGTTCCAATATGCCATGCTGAAGAGCGGGCTGAAGACCGACGATGCATCGCTGATCGGCGTCGGCGGGGGGGCCGGCGCGGTTGCCGCGGTCAAGAGCGGTCAGATCGACGGCCTTTCTCATCTCGATCCGGTTATCGCGCAATTGCAGTATGACGGCGACATCACGGTGCTTCTGGATACGCGCACCGAGGCCGGTACGCGTGCGCTTTTCGGTGGTCCGAACCCGGCCGCGACCGTCTACATCAAGCGCGAATTTGCCAAAGAGAATCCGATCACCGCGCAAAAGACGGTCAATGCCTTCATGAAGGCCCTGAAATGGATCGCGGCGGCAAGCCCCGAAGATGTCGCGGGCGTCGTTCCGGAGGAATATCTGCTCGGCAATCGCGACCTCTATATGCAGGCCTTCAAGAATTCCAAAGAAATGTATTCCCCGGACGGCATGGTTACGATGGAAGGCTATAATTCCATGATGGGCGTCCTCAAAACGCTCGATCCCGAACTCGCCAATGCCGACGTACCCTTTGAGAAGACATTCGATCCGACCTTTGCCAAGGCCGCAAAGACCTGATCGCGCAATGGACGACAAGCGATAACCCGAGCGCCGCCGTCATCCACGGCGTCACGTCACTTCGCAAATCAGCCCTTCTCGACCCGCAATCCTTCGAGAAAGGTGCGAAATGCGCCGACCGCCCGTTTCGAGGTCGTCTCTGGATCGTCCGAATTGGCGATCCATTGCGCCGCGCAGCTGCTTGCCGCATTGATCAGGCGAGCGCCCGCTTCCGGGTCAATATCGACGATGATACCGTCTTCGTGAAGACAGCGAAGGCTTTCTGTAATCGTGGCGATACAACCGTTGGCGCTCGGCCATCCTGAGGGTTCGCCGAGCACGGCCGGACCGTCACGAAACATGATGCGCTGAATTTCCGGCTCCAGCGCCATCTCGACGTAACCGACATTCTCGTCGACGAACGCCTGCCAGCGCGACGGTGCTTGAGATGAGATCTGACAGAGCCTTGCGGTCATTTCGGCATCGATCTCGTTGATCACGGCCTGCAGCAGTCCCTTCTTGTCGCCGAAGTGGTGATAGAGAGCCCCTCGCGTCAGCCCCGCCGCCGCTGTAAAATCATCCATCGATGCCTCGGCATAGCCGACGCTGCCGAATGCTTTACGGGCGGCGGTCAGCAGCTTGGCTCGCGTTTCGGCAATCATTTCACTGCGAGGTTTGCGCATTGCGTCTCCGTCGGCTCTCTGCATTCACTTGCATACGCTGCGTATATTAGTTGACATACGCGACGTATGCAATTATCCATTGACATACGCCGCGTATGCGTACGCAATCTCGTTCAATTCGGGGAATGTTCCGATGTCCAATCCATATAGAGAGATTTTCCGAGCGCCCGGGGCCAAGGGCTTTTCAGCCGCCGCCTTCTTCGCACGTCTTCCGCTTGCCATGGCGCCGATCGGCATCGTTGCCATGCTGTCGCAGACGCGTGGCGAATATTGGCTGGCCGGCGCGGTTTCGGCCACCTTCGCTCTGACAAATGCTTTCGTCTCGCCGCAGATATCGCGCCTCGTCGACCGGCTCGGTCAAAGTGCCGTTGTCGTGCCGACCACCATCGTTTCGGTCGTCGCCTTCATCATTCTGGTCGTCGCGGCAAATCAGGGCTGGCCCGCCTGGACACTGTTCGCATCGGCCTTTTTCGCGGCTGTCATGCCAAGCATACCTGCCCTGGTACGCGCGCGCTGGACGGAAATCTTTCGAGACCGGCCCGAGTTGAACACGGCCTTCGCATTCGAATCGGCAGCCGATGAGCTCGTCTACATCACCGGCGCATCCTTTTCCGTTGGACTTGCCGTCTCACTGTTCCCGGAAGCCGGGATGATCGCCAGCACCATCTTCCTCGCGATCGGATCAGCAGCCTTCCTGATGCAGCGATCGACGGAGCCCAAGGTTCGTGCAATCGATGCCGAAGCGCCGCAGCACTCGGCGATCTGGCAGCGGCCGGTCCAGATCATCACGCTCGCGCTGATCTTCGTCGGAGCCACCTTCGCTACGGCGGAAGTCAGTGCCGTGGCCATCACCAAGCAGCTCGGCGAACCGAGTGCCGCAAGCATCGTCATTAGTGTGTATGCGCTCGGCTCCTTCATCGTCGGCCTCATCATCGGAGCGCTGAACCTCAAAATGCCGCTGCAACGTCAGCTGCTGGTGGCCGCCACCGTCCTTGCCATCACCTCCCTGCCGCTTCTTGTAGCCAGCAGCTCGGTCGCACTGCTCGCTTTTGCCGTTTTCCTCAGCGGCGTCGCCATTTCACCGACCTTCATCACTGCCTTCGGATTGATCGAACGCCGCGTACCGGAGGCCATGCTGACGGAAGGAGTGACCTGGGTCATGACCGGCATCGGTATCGGCATGGCACTCGGCGCCTTCGTCTCCGGCTGGGTGGTGGATAGTTTCGGCCCCGCCAACGGCTTCTGGGTTTCAGTCGCGGCAACCATCGCAGCCGTCATCGTCATAGCGCTCGGCCAGGCAAGCCTTTCCGGCACCCGGGCGCCCAGCTCCGCCACCGCTACACAGCTGGCCGAATAAGGAGACAGGAGAGCCGCCTGCAGCGGCATATTGCTCCGCGACAAATGTGCCCCGGGACAACTTTGCCTATTCCCGCAAACTATGCGCGCCGAAAGACCCGTTGCCGGGTGCTGATCCAGTCGAGAAAAGTCAGCACCCCTCCCAGAACCAGAAAGGCTGCTGCCAGCAGCCCCATGTTCAGCAGGACGGCTTCAAGGCCGATATCGCGAACGTCCAGGAACGGGTATGGGTAGAAGTGAGAGATATATCCATGCGCAAGCGTATAAGCCGAATAGGCTGCGGGAAAAGCCAGCCACCAGAGCACATCGCGCCAGGAAAGCCTGCCGCGTTCACTCAGAAAAATCCAATCCAGGGCATACAGCACCGGAACACAATAATGAAGTATCTGGTCTCCGAGCAGTTGCCAGCCGCGAGGGTGCCAAACGTCCCTTAGCATCAAAACATAAACGATGCCCGCAATCCCGACGTAAATGAGAACAGCGCTTCGGATCGACGGCTTGCTCGTCCATCGGCCAATCGACGAGCGCGGCGCGATTTGCGTGCAAAGCAGTATCGCGGCGAGCAGAAGATTGGACTGAATGGTGAAATAGCTGAAGAAATTCACCGTCATCGTCAGCCGCGAAACATGGGCGCCGGGTATGATGGCGATATATGAGATCGCGATGCCCGACAAAGCAAGCAGGGCAAGCAAACAGCGATAGATGCGAATCAAGCCTACCACGACGCCTCACCTGCTGAATTAACGCCAGAGCGGAGGCTGAGGGAATTCAACATCGACTCGCTCGATTTCATCGAAATTCTATAGCTCATTGAGGACAAGGCGCGCCTTGAAACTTCCGCCAATCCGCCGACCTCCGCGGCAAGATCGACGGTATTGCAGACATATACCGTCTCGCAGAAGACTATTCGATTGCGGCAAATCAAAAGCAAGCATCGAACGGCCGAAGAAATCCTTCGGCCATGAGGTCACGACAGCTCTTGGCCAAGTCGATGTCGACATGTTGAGCCCTGAAAGCGGCTTTGCCTCTCGTGCCCTCGCAGGAGATCGTCAGATGCGCATGCGCGGCACGTCATTGGGATCGAGGCGCAGCTCGATCAGCACCGGGCGATTGCGATTCCGGATGGCGCCCAGGGCGCTTTCAAGCTCGTCGGCCGAGCTGACCGCAATACCGTAACCGCCGAGCGCGGTCGCGACCTCGGCAAATGAGGGCCAGTTGAACAGAGTGAGGCCGGGGTCCATCTTCCGATCGCGAAACTGGATATGTTCGGCACCATAGGCGGAATCATTGCAGACGATGACGATCAGGTCCTGCCCAAGACGCACGGCCGTATTGAACTCGTTGACGCCGCTCATCATGAAACCGCCATCCCCGGTGAAAAGCACCACCGGTCGATCCGGCGCAGCAACGCTTGCGCCGATTGCTTCCTGCAACCCAAGGCCGATCGAGCCGAAATTTGCCGTCACCACGAAGCTCCTCGGGTCGCTGACGGAAATCCGGCACCAGACCTCGGTCATGAAACGCCCGCCGTCTGTCACAAGCACCCTGTTCTTCGGCAGAGCTTTTTCCAGCTCTTCGAGCGCCCAGATGTAATTCACATATCCCGTATTCGTCGTGCCGCGCTGATCGGATGGGTGGGTGGTGAGCGAGGCAATATCCAATTCGTGCGTGAAGCCGCTCGGCGGAATCTCCGCCTCGTCCAGCCAATGAACGAAATTGTCTGCCGTCAATCCTGCATCGGCTACCAGGGCTGCATCCGGATGAATGTTCTTGCCGATGGCGCGCGCATCCATATCGATCTGGACGATGCGCTTGCCCTTCAGGAGCTTGCCCCGGTCGGTGGTGAAATCATGCAACCCCGCTCCGAAACAGATCAGGCAATCCGTCCTGGCAATCAGGTCATAGGCTGCAGGCGTGCTGAGCGTGCCGAAAATGTCCATATTATAGGGATGACCGCCGAAGAGCCCCTTTGCTTTCAAGGTCGTCGCAAGCGGAGCCTCCAGCCGATCCGCCAGGCGGATAAGCTGATCGCGCGCACCGCAAGCCCCGCCACCCGCGAGGATGAGCGGACGCTTTGCCGAAGCGATCATGCCGATGGCCCTGTCCAGCGCGTCACCCTCGGGCACATATCCGGGAGCATCGAAGACTTCGAAGACAGCCCGCTCGTGAGGCTGTTCGCACCACATGAAATCGGCCGGCATGTTCAAGACGATCGGGCGTCGCTCGACCCGGGCACGGTAGAAAGCGCGAGCAACGTCCCGGGTTGCAGTTTCCGGTGAGCGCATCTGCTCGAAGCCGGCGCCGGTGGCCTTGACGACCTCGCGCTGGTCGATGCTTTGCAGATGGTGCGGGTTGACGACCGGCGTGTCGCCCGCCAGGAGCACCATGGGGATGGAACCGCGGGCGCCTTCAGTGAGTGCGGTGACGCAATTGGTCAAAGCCGGACCGTGAGTCACGCTCGCCACGCCCACCCTGCCCGCGACGTGAGCATAGGCAAGCGCCATCAGGACCGAACTACCCTCATGCGCTGCCGGCACGAAGCGGCCGCCGCATCCGCGCACATAATGGTCGATAATAAAGAGGTTGGCATCTCCCATGAGACCGAACATCGTGCCGACATCGTGATCGCGAACCGCACGCGCAATCGACTGGTACACATAGATCGCGTTGTCGGTCATTTTTTGTATTTTCCCCTTCCGCAGCCCGGCAGATCATTGATGCTCAGAATATCAGCAAGGCCATGCAAGAGGCGCGCGATTTGGAGATTAAAATCTCCTTTCTGCGCACGATAATCACTGCTTCATCAAATAATGTGCACGATATATGCGGATATGGATATGATGCTTCAACATGCCCCTTTTCAGGCTGATGGTGCGGTGTCATCTCAACCCCTTTTGAAGTGAAACGGGCACGGAGATGCCACTGTTGAAGTGCAGGGATCCCGTGCGGGCTGGCCAAGAGCCCAGGCATCCACACAACGGATGGGCTCGTTTGCAACATTCATCATTGGCCTGGAAGGAATCTACTTCTATCAGGGATGATGATGCTCGCCCGCAAATGTCTGCTTGGCGTCGTCGAGCTTGTTGTAACCTGCCTGTATGATATCAATATCGCACGCGTGACCGATACCGGCCAATTTGTAGAGCACATCGCCGACGGCTATATCCACGCGTGGCTTACTCGTCGAATAGACTTTCTCAACCATCGGCTGGATAGCGTCTTCGGTGCCACCGGCCGCAAAATAAAGCTCCAGAGCTCTGTGCAGAAATGCATCCCTGCGATCATTCAAATCCATTAGAGACCCATCGCTCACAGTCGAAGCCAGCAGCTTGACTGCCTTATTTTGGTATTCACTCATACAATCCATCCAAATCTTCTGAATGATATTCGAATCGCAACTCTGCTATAGGCTCTGCACATACAGTCTTTCCCGAGACTGTATTGGTTCGGCAGATGCATAAGTCCTGCGACAATGCGTGCCGACATCAGTTTTCGCCCTATCTCAGTTAGACAAAGACCGGGCATTTTTAAACGGCCGCCGGCGGAGAGCGGTATCTGCCTACGAAACCGGGCGCGGCCTGCCGATAAGGTGTTTCGCATTTTTCTATAAAGTCTTGTGACGGCGCACGCCGTAACGTGCAGCTCTCGTTTGGAGGAAACGAGAAACGCAAAGGTATGGAGGAGATTACCTTGGCAGCAGCAGAGGAAAATACCGCGCGCCTACCCCCCGAAGATGAAAAACTCAGCATCGGCGCCAACCTGGCCTATGGCCTTCAGCATGTTCTGACGATGTATGGCGGCATTGTCGCCGTTCCGTTGATCATCGGCCAGGCATCGGGCCTGACGCCGGCCGACGTCGGCCTGCTCGTGACCGCATCGCTGTTTGCCGGCGGTCTTGCGACCATCCTGCAGACAATCGGGATACCGTTTTTCGGCAGCCGCCTTCCCCTCGTGCAGGGCGTATCCTTTTCCGGCGTCGCGACGATGATTGCCATTACCGGGCATGATGGCATACAAGCCGTTCTCGGCGCGGTCATTGCAGCGTCCTTCATCGGGCTCCTTATCACGCCGGTCTTTTCACGCGTCACGCGCTTCTTTCCGCCGATCGTCACCGGCATCGTCATCACGACTATCGGCCTCACCCTTATGCCGGTCGCAGCGGGCTGGGCCATGGGCGGCAACAGGAATGCACCGGATTTCGGCAGCCAAGCCAATATCCTGCTCGCCGCCGCAACACTCTTGATCGTACTGCTGCTCAGCAAACTCGGGAGTGCTGCCATATCAAGGCTCTCGATCCTGCTCGCCATCATCATCGGCACGGGGATCGCCTATGCAGCCGGCATTGCCGACTTCTCGCGGGTAATGAACGGGCCGCTTGTCGCTTTGCCGCAGATCTTCCATTTCGGCTATCCTGTGTTCGATGCAGCCGCGATCGTCTCGATGTGCATCGTCATCATGGTGACGCTGGTCGAAACCTCGGCGGATATTCTCGCTGTCGGCGAGATCGTCGGCACCAAGGTCGATGCGCGCCGGCTCGGCGACGGCTTGCGCGCCGATATGCTGTCCAGCATCCTCGCCCCGGTCGTCGGCTCCTTCACGCAGAGCGCCTTTGCCCAGAATGTCGGCCTTGTGGCCGTGACCGGCATCAAGAGCCGATTTGTCGTGGCGACCGGTGGCCTTTTTCTCGTCGCTCTCGGCTTGCTGCCGATCGTCGGCCGCATCGTCGCCGCCGTTCCGAGCTCCGTACTCGGCGGGGCGGGGCTCGTCCTCTTCGGGACGGTCGCGGCAAGCGGTATCCGCACACTCGCCAAGGTCGACTATGAAAACAACATGAATCTCATCATCGTGGCGACCTCGATCGGCTTCGGCATGATCCCGATCGCGTCGCCTGGCTTCTACGAGCATTTTCCCGCATGGGTCATCACCATCTTCCACTCCGGTATCAGCTCGGCGGCATTGATGGCGATCACGCTGAACCTCCTGTTCAACCACCTGACGACCGGAAACTCGGATCAGCAATCGGTCTTCGTTGCGGGAACGGAACGTCTGATCCGCTATCAGGACATTGCCGGCCTGCATGACGGCGATTATTTCCTGAACGGTAAGCTTTACGACGCCAATGGCACGGAAGTTCCGTTGGTCCCCGCGGAAGCCCATTAAACCACAGAGGGACCTGCTTCGGCGGCTTCAAAGCATTCTGCACGGCTGAGAACCCTGTGGGCCGGACGGTCCCACAATCGCGCCGGTCTCGCAATCCAGCCATTTGGCCGGGGACATCGGCTGGTGAAGTATTGCCCGAGTTCGCAAGTGGCCTGCGGCCAAGTTCGGCTTCAGGCGCACTGCCGAGCGGCACTTTTGCCTCTCCACCCGCAGATCTCCGTCCCTTCTGCAATCCCTCTAACCGACTTGAGTGAGATTGCATCAGGATTCACCCTTCGAGCACACCTCAGCAATTATTGTATAGTTTGTATTCTTTACTTACTATTTTTTACAAAATTTCGATTAATAACATACATCTTGTACGTTTATTACGTATAGATTTATAATATACTTCATATACATACTAAGATCGTGTGATTTTATGGTGTATTTTTGCATCTTTGACGAATTTATGACGGTAATTACTTTATCACTTCGAATTATTCTATTCCGATGCGTCAAAAGCACCGCTAGCGTGCCGATACGAAAGTCTTTCGGGCTTTCGGTTAGAGGGAACGCCTAATTGATGAACGTGGTGGAAAACCTCCGGCTACGTTCCGATCCGGCAAATCGATTGGAGAAAAAATGAATATCAAGAGCCTTCTTCTCGGCTCCGCTGCTGCGCTCGCAGCAGTATCCGGCGCCCACGCGGCTGACGCAATCGTCGCTGCTGAGCCCGAGCCGCTGGAATACGTTCGCATCTGCGACGCATACGGTGCTGGCTACTTCTTCATCCCGGGCACTGAAACCTGCCTCAAGATCGGCGGTAAGGTTCGTACCGAAGGCAAGTGGTACGACGCCTACAGCCCAGACACTCACTTTGGCACTCTCTGGCACACGCGTGCTGAGCTGCAGCTGCAGACGGCAACCGACACCGAATACGGTGCGCTGAAGACCAACACCGAGCTGCGTTGGGACTGGAATGACGGCGGCGCTACGGCTACCAACCTGCTGCACGCCAGCATCAGCCTCGGCGGCTTCACCGTTGGTAAGGAAGACTCGCAGTTCAACGTCTTCACCGGCTACGCCGGCGACGTCATCAACGACGACGTGATCGCTGATGGCCCGTACGAATTGAACCAGATTACCTACAACTACGACGCCGGCAACGGCTTCACGGCTGTGATCTCGGTCGAAGACTCGAACTCCGGTAAGGGTGCAGTCGGCGCAAACGGCGAAGACAGCACGAACCACTACATCCCTGACGTTGTTGCCGGTGCTGGTTACAAGGCTGGCGCATGGTCCTTCAAGGTGGTTGGCGGTTACGACTCGATCGTCGAAGAAGGCGCCATCAAGGCTCGCGTAGACGCTGACTTCGGCGTATTCGACGCCTTCTTGATGGGCGGCTGGAACACCGACGGCAAGAAGCTCAACAAGTATGCGCCTGGCGATTCGATCGGCCAGAGCTGGGGCGACTGGGCTGTCTGGGGCGGCGTTGGCGTACCGGTCAACGAAAAGCTGAAGTGGAACCTGCAGCTCGCCTACACCGACAACAAGACCTTCTCGGCAACCACGAACGTCAAGTGGAAGCCGGTCAAGAACCTGCTCATCGAGCCGGAAGTCACCTACACCAACTGGGACTCCATCAACAAGGACCAGTGGGCTGGCATCCTCCGCTTCGAGCGCAGCTTCTGATCTGATCTGATCTGAACTAGACCTCCGATCAGAGACGGAAGAAGACCTGGTTTCCCTCCGGGTCTTCTTCCACAATTCGTTAAAGCCGTACCGGCTGCCATATCCAATCCGCATGATACGCGCCTCCCCGCTATGCGAGAGGAAGCGCACGCGTTACCGACGCGAAACTTTTCGGCCTGGTGGCCTGCGCCTACTGCGATGAAGGCGCCCCAGGAAATAACATTGCTCTCGCTCGCCTCTCCGTTGCCGTACAAAGCTCCTCTGCCCCTCAAAATCTGAGGACGATATCCCCGATGCATCTCAGCATGGCCAAGAAACGTTTCGCGCAGCATCTTCTACGGCATTCCAAGGTCGAATCCGGTAGGACCAGCTTCGTATTCGCGGCTGTGTAGACCGTCTTCGCACTCGCGTAACACAAATGTTTCGAGAATCTTTCCCGAAGGAAAGCATCTGTCCGGTTGCCAAAAAACCATAATTGTTCCACCTAGATTATAGATTGAACATTTAACGTTGAGAATCGGGCCAAGACTTGATGCGTACGAAATATGGTTTCTTCTGCCTGTTCCTGGCATTTGCGTCATCGGCATATGCTCTGGAAGCCGGTGCACCGCCAGTTTTGACACCGCTGCCGCAGCAGGCGCAGGCCGCTCATTTGACGGCGCAATTTCTGCAGCGCTTCCACTACAAGCCCGTTCCGCTCGACGACGTTCTCTCCACCCGGATCATGAATCGCTTCATCAAGTCCCTCGATCCGGATCGTGTCATCTTCCTGCAGAGCGATATCGACAAGTTCATGGCGGGCAGCACCAAGATCGATGACGCCATCAATCAGGAAGACTTGAACATCCCGTTTTCCATCTTCAACGTCTATGAGCAGCGCGTCGTCGATCGCATGACCTATGCGCGCAGCCTCCTCAATCAGAAGCTGGATTTCACCGCCAAGGAAGACTACGCGCTTGCGCGTGACAAGGAGCCTTGGCCACAAACCGAAGCTGAAAGCGATGATCTCTGGCGCAAACGCGTCAAGAACGACTGGCTGCGCCTGAAGCTTGCCGGCAAGGATGATGCCGCCATTCGCGATACGCTCGACAAGCGCTATGAAAACTCGCTGGAGCGCGCCTATAAATACAAAAACGACGATGTCTTTCAGACGTTCATGGACGCCTATACGACGTCAGTCGATCCGCATACCGACTATTTCGGCGCGACCGCCTCGGCGGAATTCGATATTTCGATGAAACTTTCCCTGGTCGGTATCGGCGCGGTCCTGCAGGAAAGGGACGACTATACGACGATCCGCGAACTGGTTGCCGGCGGCCCGGCGCAATTGTCCGGCAAGCTTGCGGTCGGTGACCGCATCATCGGTGTCGGTCAAGGCGAGAACGGCCCGATCAAGGAAGTCGTCGGCACGCGGCTCGATGAAATCGTGCAGATGATACGCGGCGCCAAGGGTTCGGTCGTGCGCCTCGACATTTTGCCTTCTGATGCCGGGCCGGACGGCAAGCATCACGTCATCAGTCTCGTCCGTGACAAGATCAGCCTCGACAAACAGGCCGCCAAGCAGACGATCCTATCCGTGAAGGACGGCAATACGACGCGCAGGATCGGCGTGATCACTCTGCCGGCTTTCTATGAGGATTTCGAAGCCCGGCGCAAGGGCGATAAGGATTACCGCAGCGCCAGCCGCGATGTCGCCAAGCTTCTCGGCGAATTGAAGCAGGAGAAGGTCGACGGCGTCCTGATCGACCTGCGCAATAATGGCGGCGGCTCGCTGTCGGAAGCGATCGACCTGACGGGGCTCTTCGTCGGCAAGGGTCCTGTCGTCCAGCAGCGCGATGCAGGCGGCGAAGTGGAGGTCGAAAGCGATGATCTTGCCGCCCCGGCCTGGACCGGCCCGGTCGGCGTGCTGATCAATCGCGGCTCGGCATCGGCCTCCGAGATCTTCGCCGCAGCGATCCAGGATTACGGGCGCGGCGTGATCATCGGCGAACCGAGCTTCGGCAAGGGCACGGTGCAAACCGTGGTCAATCTCGATCAGGTGGCCCACAATCAGAAACCGAAATTCGGCGAGCTGAAACTGACCGTCGCTCAATTCTTCCGCATCAACGGCGGTACGACGCAGTTGCGCGGCGTGACGCCGGATATCAGCCTGCCCGGAATTTCGGACCTCAAGACCTTCGGCGAATCCAGCTACGACAACGCGCTGCCTTGGACACAGGTGAAGCCTGCGAACTACAAGCCCTGGGGTGACCTCCAGGCGCTGCTGCCGCAGCTGCAAAGCCGCCATGACGCGCGAGTGAAGGACGATCCGGAATATAAGCGCTTCGTGGAAGACCTCACCACGCTGAAGGAGCAGCGCGACAAGAAGGTCATCTCTCTCAACGAAGCCGAACGTCGCAACGAGCTGACCGCCCAGGCAAACCGCATCAAGGCGCGCGGGCAGGCGAATGATGGCATCGATACCGGCGAGGACGACGGCCTGCAGGCCAATGAGCGCAGCTTGAGCGCCGATATCGCCATCGAGAAGGCCCGCAAGAACGCAAAGGATATCCTGCAGAACGAGGCGGCCTCCATCGTTGCCGATGAGGCTGACCTCCAGGCCGGCATGTCCAGGGCCGCGGCAAAGTAGTCACAGAGTTCCATCGTGCCTCTCACGGCCGAGGCGGTCGACGTCGCCGACGTGACGTCGACCGCCTCGCCGGCTGCGGGTGCATGAGACTCACGGCTAAAGCAAAATGCCAAAAAGTGTGGACGGCTTTCGGGCGACCTCCCGTTCTATCGCCTTGATTTCAAGGTGAATTCGGATTTTAGATCGAAGACCATGAGATCATGGAGCTTCAGAGCCTCAGCTACGTTTCAGCTAGCCGTTGTACACTGTGTGCGTGCGAATACTTGCGCCCCCAACAAAGTTTCGCACGAGGCGCCGATAAGGCTCTCTGCTCTGCCTCATGCGAATGAGGCAGAGCTTTCCTTGCCTGAATCATGCCTCAACGAGCTTCGGCTACGCCATCGAAGGCCTTGGATACTTTCCACGGCTATGCTCATCCAATTCATTTTATCTCACCGCGCGCCACCGCATGTCTTTTCGGGCGGCGGCAGCTGCCTCTTCGCAGCGTGCACGAAATTGGCTAAGAGGCCATATGTTTGAGCTTGTTTCGATCGCCACCGCCAATCAGGAAGTCAAGCGAAGCCGGTTCGTTGCGACGGCAGCTCCGATCGCCGATACCGAGGCGGCAAAGGCGTTTGTCGCGCAGCACTCTGTCACGGATGCCAATCACAATTGCTGGGCCTGGCGTATCGGACAGAACTATCGCTTCAGCGATGATGGCGAGCCGAGCGGCACGGCCGGCAAGCCGATCCTCCAGGCTATCGACGGCTTCGAATTGGATATGGTCGCCGTCGTCGTAACACGCTGGTTCGGCGGCACTCTTTTGGGTGCAGGCGGACTGATCCGCGCCTATGGCGGCACTGCCGCGCAATGTCTGCAATGCGCGGAAAAAAGAGAAATACTGCCGACCATCGCGGCAACGATCGATGTGCAGTTTTCGCACCTCGCTCTCGTAAAAGCGAAACTTCATAGCGAGGCCGGCGTGCAGGTTCTGGAAGAGCGTTTCACCGAATCCGGAGCCCTGCTCAGCGTGACCATAGCCGCGTCGCTCGCCGAACAGGTTTTTAACACTATTCGGGATCTCACGAGCGGCCGCGCCACGGTAAAACTCGATTGATCGGAGCGCTCAGGGATATGCCCAAAGGATGATGCTTTCCTGGCCCCGCAATAGGGCGGAGATAGGCAATCAATCACCTGACAACACAACGCCCTGAGGTCGCCCCGGTGCGGAAGCGGCCACCCGCACCACTCCATGAAACCCGACCCAAAGCGCAATCGACCCGAGCGCGAAACTGCCGAGGATCATGAACATCGTGCTGTAACCGATCTCCTGCGCCAGCCAGCCGCCGATCGCCGGGCTCAGGGATGCGCCGACCCCTTGCATGGTCATGACGACGCCCTGGCCGACATTGATACGGCCGGTTCCGTTCAGAATGCGGGCGACGAGCGTCGGCACGGCAACGCTTTGCAAGCCCGCGCCGATACCATCGAGAACCTGAACGGGATAGACCCCCCAGGACGTAATCAGATGCGCCGCCACGAAGCCGCGGATCGGCAAGGAGGCGAACGAGACCAGCAGCACGAGCCATTGTCCTCTCCTTTCCGCCATATGCATCGCGATTAGAGAAGTCATGATCATCGTGCCCTGCGCCACCACCACCGTCAGCGCGACGAAGCCCGCGGGATCGGCCTGACCGGCGGAGACGACAGCCAGCCCGAACAATGGCAACATCGCGCCGTTGCCAAGATGAAACAATGCAAGCGCACCGGCCAGGATGAGCAGCGGCTTCGATTCGGCAAGCACCTTGAAGCCGCTCGGTTTTCGGTGCCTGGCAGGCTCCCCCTCTCCCAGCGGACCAACGGTGACAGGGGTCGCGCCGCACGCTTCGTCATCGTCGATCGCATCAGCTGGGATCATCAGCACGGAAATGATAGTCAGCACGCCGAAGACGGCTGACAGCCAGAACACGGCAGTCAGCCCGAACATCCAGCCGAGCCACCCCGACAGCCCGGCACCGACAAGGTTGCCGGCATGATTGAATGCCTGATTGTAGCCATTCTGCCGATTGAAGCCCACCTGCCGGACAATGCCGAGAGTAATGCCATTAAGCGCTGGCCCGATCGCGGCGCCGGCAATAGCGGTCGCAACCTGCGACAGCGCCACGACCCAGAAGAGCTGCGACACCAATATGATCATCGAGGCAAGGACCGTGCAGATGCCAAGCACGATCACGCATGTGCGCTTATGCGTGGTTTCATCGATGAAGGCTCCGGCAGGCGCCATCATCACCATCCCCGCAATCCCGCCGATCGTCATGACGGAGCCGATCGAACCGCTTTGCCAGCCATGGGCGACGAGGAAAACCCCGAGGAAGGGTCCGATGCCCGCCTGAACATCGGCCATGAAGAAATTCAGAAATCCAAGGGGGACGAGAGCTCGGGCTTGGTGGTGGTCGTTGGGGGATGAGCGCGACAAGTGACAACCACATGGTTTCTGAAATCGTCCAATGAAAAGCGCTGGACGGCAAAAGGTTCCGCAACATTTAGATGGATGCAGGCGGGCCTGGCCAGTGCTCTCAACTGCTCCGTCGCGAACGCGATGTCCTGGCCGAAGGACAATTCGAGCGTATTGCCATGCGTCTATGTCTTAAGGTGCTCTTCGTCCTGCCGAGCTTTTCATTGGTCCGGACCTGGCATCGCCGCGATCGAGTGCGGCGCATCGCTGGCTCCGCGGGCAGATCGAGGAATTGCAGCCGGCGGCATGAACAGCACGCGGTAAACCTCTACAATGTCGAGAGACATGTTCGCTAGGGTCGACCTCGCCAGGATCCAGTGTTCCAGACGGAGCGCGACTATTTCCGCATCCACGGAAGGCAAAAGTCCAAGCTGCTAAAAAGAGAAGGATTCGGAGGGAAAGCCGAATCCTTCTCGTCTTGATCGGAGGTCAACCGATCGGGGTGGGCAGCCGCATCGGATTGGAACGATGGGCTGCAGCTACCGACACAGAGTGTCGGATGGCGGTCGGACTCGGAGTTTGAAAAGCGCCCCTCGCCCAAGCCTGGATTCTATATACATACATTCGGTATGTTTGACAACTGATCTCAAGGAGATTATGGCAACATTCAGAGAAAATTTATTGTTGGCGCCGGGTGTGGCCTTCATACTCCCGCAGCCCTAGTCAATTATTGACCATGCGAATTCGACCGGCATGATGTCGGAAAGCTGAATGCGATGAATGACGAGGATACTTTAATGACCCGGCTGCTCAGGAACGATATCTGAGGAATTAGATCTATCCTCGACATGCCAACCCTAGAAATCCCGCTGAAAACGATTGTGCCGTCGCGACATCTATGAGATGGCCGTGCAACGATCTTGGCAATCGCACGGAGAACCGGATGAATCCCCTCGGAAAAGACAGTCTTGCCGGTGCCGGACAGCAGACTGCATCAATCGACAGCAGGTCATCCTCCGAATATTGGTGGGTACCCGGGAGCCTTGCGATATATTTCATCGTGCAGGCAGCCATCCGCATCGCCATATCGAGCTCGCTGCGGATCGACGAAGCGCAGCAGTTTCTCGTCGGCCAATGGCTCGCCTGGGGCTACGACGCCCAGCCGCCGCTCTACAATTGGATTCAGTACGGCATCTTCGAAATTTTCGGCACGAGTGTCGCATCGCTCGTCATCGTGAAGAATCTTCTGCTTTTCCTAGTCTATCTCGCCTATTACAAACTTCTGCGATTGCTCGTGACTGATAAAAGGCTGGCGGCAGTCGGAACGCTATCGCTCCTGACGATGCCACAGATGTTCTGGCAGGCGCAGAGAGACCTGACGCATACCGTCGGCACCCTGCTTGCGGTGCTCATGTTGATCTATTTCGTCATCGTCACCATCCGTCGCCCGACAGTCCTCTCCTACGCGCTGATCGGGCTTTGGGCCGGGCTTGGCATGCTGACGAAGTACAATTTTGCTCTGGTGATTGGCAGTGTCCTCATCGCGACCTTCTTTCATCCGGTCGGGCGAAAAAGGCTCCTGGACTGGCGCCTCCTGCTGACGCTCGCAATCGCCGTTCTCGTGTTCCTGCCGCACGCGATATGGATGGTGTCCAACATGGATCGGGTCCTGACAACGACTGTCCAAACCATGTCGGAGCAAGGCGCCGGCGGAAAGCTTTCGGATATCGGTTTCGGACTTCTGGAGCTGATAAAGACGAGCGTCGCCATCATAGCTCCCACGAGCGTGATCTTTCTGCTGTTCTTCCGTCAATCATTTCTGCGAGCCCTGCGAGCCAGAAGTGAATGGAGCGATTTCGTCGGCAGGATACTCTTAAGCACCGCCGCTATCTTGGTACTCTTGATACTGGTGATCACGCTTACGGAATTTCGCGACCGCTGGCTGCTACCCTTCCTATTTCTGCTGCCAGCCTACTTCTGTCTGAAGCTCGATGCAGCGGGACAGCAGAGCCAGGCCGATATAAAGAAATTCCTTTACGTACCCATCGTCATGATGATCGCGCTACCTCTGATCATAGCCGGAGGTGTCCTTTTTGCGCGGTTTTTCCATTCGTACGAGCATCTGAACGCGCCCTATGCCACCTTCGTGGATAAAGTCGTCACCCCGGAAGGAAAACAACCCTCGGCGGTCGTCACGACTACCTGGCTCAAGGCCGGCAATCTGCGTGTGAACATGCCGCACACATCGGTCGTATCGACGGAATATCCTGCGTCGGATCTCAGCCGGCAGGTCATAGGCGATGGACCGGTCCTGTTGGTCTGGAACGAACGCGACGGGCATCAATCAACCATGCCGAACGCACTGCAGCTATGGCTCACGTCGAAATACGGAACAGCGGCAGAACTGCCGCCGCAGCAGGACATTGCCCTTCCCTATTACTACGGCAAGGAGCCGGATCGTTATCACTTTGGTTATGCTTGGTATTATCCCAAACCGAACTGACTTGAGATTGCGCAGCGGCTCGAACTCATCGATGATGATGATCAAGAAGCAGGAGACATCAATTGCCGGCTAGCGCTCCAGCGCGCCCTTTCCGGCAAGAATATGATTGCGAAACTTAGCAATCCGCGCAGCCCGCGTTTCGGATTTCTTCACGGAGCCAAGGTTGATCACATAGCTTTTCTTTCGCCCTGGCGTCAGATCGTGAAAAGCTTCCGCCAGCTCGGGATCGGAATCCAGCGCCTCGATCAGCTCGTCCGGCAATTCAATTTCACCCACCTCTTTTTCAGGCTTGATGCCGGCCTCCGCATATCCCATCGCCTCCTTCAGATAGGCTCGGATGACGGGCTCCATCTTCGCCACGGCGGCGTTACTCACGAAGCGGATCATATCGGGATGCTGGGTATTCTGCCCTTGCTTTTCGAGCACACCCTCAGGGTCCTTCATCAGCGCCGCGTTGAAGAAAGTGAGGCGAAAATCGCCGCGAAAGGCGCCGATGATGACGATGTTGCGACCCGCGTGCATGTAACATGGATGGGCCCATTTCACCGTCTCGACGAGCCCCAACTCCAGACAGATTCGGCGCAGTTCGTTCAGACCGTCAATCCACAACCTCGTCGAACAGTCCGGCGTCGCAAAGCGTTCGCAGCGTCCGCATCCCTTGGCAAAGAAGTCCTCGATATCGGTGATCATGTCCTCATCCACTTTATAGTTCGGCTATCTGAAGTATCCACGCCATCAGCCAGAACAAGACAAAGGCTTGATGAAAGCAAGTGGCCGCGCCATGCTCGCATGATTGCATCCCGGGTTTGCCAGCAATAGCCTCAACTTACGCCATCCCGCCTTGGCATCTCCATAGGGCTGTTTCTGATCCGGCCCGAAGCTGGATCATCATGTGCGAAACTCCATGTGTAGGACAGTCGGCTGCTCGGGTCGACGACGAGCACCCCTCGATCCAAGATACCGCTCCAGTCGCTGCGGAAAGTTCAAGTGCCGGGGATCGGCTCCCACGTCGAATTGCCGGTCGTGGAGAATTGCGGGATATGGGCGAGGCTCTGAATGAGATCGCAATCGGATCCCAGCGTCTCGCGCCAATCGCGGGCTTCCGTCAGAATGACGCCAATGCCGACGACCTCGGCTCCAGCCTTGCGCACCAGTTCCAGCGAGCCCTTGAGGCTCGATCCGGACGCGACCACGTCGTCGACGACAAGCACGCGCTTGCCGTTGAGAAGGGGAATTGCGGCGCGGTCCAGCAGCAGGCGCTGCTCGCCCTTGGAGGTGATGGAGGAGATGCGTTGTTCCAGTGCATTCGCCAAATGGATTTTCGGCGACTTCTGCAGGACGACATAGTCGTTGAGGCCGAGTGCCCGGGTGACCTCGATGGCGACGGGAATGCCGAGCGTCGCGGTACCGACCACGATATCGGGCTTGAGCGATGCGAATTTGGCGGCAAGCTTGGTGCCGACATGTTCACCGAACTTCACACCGAGATCGATGACCATCATCAGCGAAATGGCAAAATCCGGCTTGATCGCCACGATGGGCAGATCAACGGTATAGCCGGCAACGTCGACCTTCCAGTTCTGCCCGGTTCTCGGGTCGGCGGTCTCAGAGCTCATAGGTCTTATCCTTCATGCTAAGGCGCTGCTCGACCATCAGGCCAACCTCGCGCCAGGTTGTTCGCTTGTGTTTCAGATCGTACCCGTAAAGGGTAAGCGAAAACGAGATGGCATGCGCCATGCGGATCGCCTGAACGAGCAGCGGGATGCCGCGTGCCAATGCAAAGCGCAATTTCGTCGGCAGGCCGACATCGTCAATCTCCATGCCGCGAGAACGCTGGGCATCCGCAATGCGCTCGAAATCGTCGCGCAGCATCGGAATGACGCCGAAGGTGAGCGATAGAACGAGAGTGGCAATGGAGGGTAGGCGCGCGGCGCTTGCCGCCGCCAATATTTCGCCCGGCGAGCTTGTTTCCATGACGAAATAGAAGGCGGCCGTTGTCGTCACCAGCCTGGCGGCCATCGCCGCCGCGACAGGCAAGGCCTGCGGCGTTGAAAGACCCTGCAGCCAGAGATTTATCATCCAGCTCACCATGACCATGCCCGTCAGCAAAGCAGCACCCTTGATGTAGCCGCGAAGACCGGGAACCCTCAGGCCCCACAGAAGGGCCAAGCAGACAAGCGCAAGAGGTACGCCGAACCGCCAATCCGGAGCAAACCAGGCAGCCAGCATGATGATGAAGGCAACGCCTAGCTTGATAAAGAAATTGAGCTCATGAAGCCGCGTCATGCCATGCTCCAGGCCGTCATATCATAGGGCGTCTGCCAGCCGAGAGAACGGAAGGGATCGCTTTTCCAGCCCTCTTCCGGCGTTCCCTCGAACGCGATCGTGCCATTGTCGAGGATCATCAGGCGAGTGGCCAGATCGTCGACCAGTTCCAGATCGTGCGAAATCAGCATAACGGCTCGGCCCGAGGACTGCATTGAAGAGATGAAAAGCTCCAGCATCTGCCGGCCTTTGATGTCTCTGCTTAGAAGCGGTTCATCGATGATGGCAACGAGTGCGCCGGTGGCATCGGCGCAGGCAAGCCCCAGCAGCGCCTGCTGGCGGGCCGATAAAGCAAACGGATTGGCTTCGGCCAGGTCGGAGAGTGCGTAGCGCTCCAGCGCCGCCTTGGCGCGCGCGATGACGGCCGGGTCGCTCGACGATGCGCTCGACGCGGTGATGGCAAAGATCACCTCACCGAGCACGGTCATGTTGAACAAGATATGCCGCATGTTTTGGGGGATATAGGCGATCTTACGGGCTCGCGCGGCGACCGACCAATTATCGGCCTTCATCCCGTCGAGGAGGATGGAACCCGAGGTGGTTTTCGTCAGCCCGAGGATTGATTTGAACAGCGTCGTCTTCCCGGCGCCGTTACGGCCGATAAGCGCCAGCACCTCTCCGGCCCGGACATCGAAACTCACGTCCTTCAGCACCGGGTTTCCGCGCGAGCGCGAAAGCTGGCTCGCCAGCCCGGATACGGTCAATAGCGGACGCCCTCGCTCGACCGTCTGCCGCGTGGGCGGGGCGCGCATCGGCGGCAGAATGCCGGCATCGATCCAGGCGGCATCCTGCCTGAGCACCATCTTCGGCGGCATGCTTGGAGAGATGCCGCCGCGACGCAACAAGGCAATGCTGTCTATTACGGAGCGAAGCGGCAAAGGGTCCTGCTCGGAAATCAGCAATGTCGGAGTGCTATCCAGCACTTTGCGCAGGATATTGGACAACCGCACGCGCGCAGCCGGATCGAGCCCGGTCGTCGGTTCGTCTAGCACCAGAATCGATGGGCTGGAGACGATCGCCGCAGCAATGGTGACCATTCGCCGTTCGCCCCCCGAAAGGGTCAGAACCCGACGGCCGCTCAGTGCTTCCAGCCCGAACTCGGTCATCAGTTCGGTGAGCCGGTCCCGGATCGCGCTCCGCTCGACGCTCTTGTTTTCCAGCGGAAAGGCGATGACGTCCTCGACGCAGATATCCCAAAGCTGGTCTTCGCTATTTTGCGACACGAAGCTGATCGTGTCGAAGAGTTCCTTCTTTGTGAGGGAAGGCAGCGAACGGCCGGCAAGCTCCACCTGCCCGGAGAATTCGGCAACGGGAATGAGGCGCGGAATCAAACCCGCGGCAACGCCGAGCAGCGTCGACTTGCCGCTGCCGGCTTCACCACAGACGAGAAGCCGCTGCCCCTCGTCAAGCATGCAATTGGTATCGGCAAACACCGGTGCGGCGCCGCCGAAACCAATCGTCAGATTGGCAATATTGAGCACTTGTCGATCCAGATTGGTTCAGAAGCGCTTGAAACCGGCGGGATGAGCACTCTTCAGAATTTTCAGGGCCGGGATGATCAGAAGCGGCGTGCCGACGACCATCGGGACGATGTCGGACAGGCCGATATAGCCGAAGCCCCACCAGAACGGGAAAATGCCGAGATAGGCAAGGCTTGCTGACACCGCCGCCACCATGATCAGCCCGATGACAAGGCAGACCACGGCAATCTTGATCAGCGCGGCGCGATCGAAGACCGTCTTGGCAGGATCGAAGAAGAGCCCCGGCACGAGACCGGTCAGACCGACCATGATGCCATCAACAATAAGCGAATGTGCGGGTATGAACGTGCCGGCAAGAAGCGACCAGACAATGGTGCCGAGATAGCCGCAGATGAAGCCGCTGCGCCAGCCGAGCAGAATGCCGATCACTGGCGGCAGGAAGGCGAAAATGCGCCACTGAATGATCCCCGGCACGAGTTGGATCGGATTTGCATAGGCCCAAAGCACACCGGTCGCGGCTGCCGCCACGATCGAGAGGACGATGGGAAAGAGAGTATTGCCGTCAGTTTGGGACATGCTCGCTGGCTGCATGATTTTGGTTCCTTTAAAAAGTAATTTCCAAAAATTGCCGGAGAACCGGCTGAGAGGCTCTCCACGACCATTCAAGCGCAGGGACGCGCTTTATCTATAATGCATGCACTTGCTCGGATAATCGCCCATCCGATCATGAAAGGCAGTGTGAACACGCCACCTGCCAACCTCAGTTACAGTACGTCTCGAACTTCAGAGGCTTGGATGAGTTTTTGAAACGAAGATCGCGAAGCAATCGAATTGAGATGGGGATCGATTGCCGGCTCACAGAAAAACCTTTTCCAAGAATTGAATGACTATGCGTGTTTCCGTTCGCAAAAACCATTTCAGATTGCATATAAAACATCACCTAGCATAGGGGACATCGATCAGCCAATCCATTCGTGCGCATCATGGACCGGCTGCATCAAGATAGCCATGCTAGGGATCGGCGACTTGCCTACATCCCTGCTGCGCTCTTTTGGATTGCTGCGCGTCTTCGCTGGAACTGCGTCAAACTCTTGCCAGGCGAAGCCCGATCATCCGTCCAAGCGTCCTTTTCGGTGACGACATCGGGCGTCGCCACCCCATCGACAATATCGAACTGTGGAATATGTCCCAGGCTGGTCACGAGACGGGCGTCATCACCCAGCAAATTCCGCCAGGCATGACCCTCGGTCAGAATGGCGCCGGCGCCAATGATGTTTGCGCCTGCACGGCGCACCAGCCTGAGTGCAGCCGCCATGCTGGAACCGGTTGCGATAACATCGTCGACAACAAGGACGCGTCTGCCTTGAAGCAGCTTTATCGAACGTCGATCGAGCAGGAGACGCTGCGGCACTGCGGTCGTGATGGAACGGACATCCTCGACCAAGGCATCCGCAAGATGAAACTTGGGCGACTTCTGCAAGATGACATATTGATCGATACCAAGGCGCCGCGAAACCTCTATGGCGACCGGCACGCCCAAAGTGGCGCTGCCGACGACAATATCGGGTTTCGACTGCGCGAAATGACGGGCAAGGGCTTCGCCGACGAGATCTCCGAACCGGATCCCCATATCGATTACCATCAGCAATGCGATCGCACGCCGCTCGCTCAGCCTGATGATCGGCAGGCTGAAATTTTCGCCCGCAACCTGTACCTGATAGGTTTGAGAAATCTCAAGATACATTACTGCGGCCTTTTTGGCACATTGTTTGCATTCAAATTCTCGTCTTAATAGACACCAGATCACACGATTTTTACAACCAACAAAATTCGTCTGGTATGTTTCCTTTTCTTCAACGAGGTATAGCTCCGAATGAGCAGGCTCCTGTTTTCCCGCTTCGCGCATTACCTCGACGAGATCGCCAATCACGGCTCGATCAGAAAGGCCGCCGAAAAGCTGAACGTATCGGCTTCAGCGATCAACAAACAGCTCATCAGCGCCGAGGAGGAGTTTGGCGTTACTCTCTTCGAGCGCCTGCCGCGCGGCATGCGGCTGACATCGGCGGGCGAATTGCTCGTCAATGGCTATAGGGAATGGAATAAAGACCTTTCCCGCATCAAATCCGAAATCGAGGAGCTGAAAGGACTTCGCCGCGGCGAGGTGAAAATAGCCTCGTCGCAAGAAGCGGTGCCCGATTTCCTGCCCGCAGTGATTGCGCGGTTCACGAAGGATCATCCTCGTATCCGCAATGCGATCGCAGTGGAGGATTCCGACCGTGTGCGGCAGCTGGTTAGGGATGGGGGCGCAGACTTCGGCCTTACCTTCAGCCCCCTGCCCTTGCCGGGAGTCGTCGTCACGCGTTCCGCCGACTTTCATCTCATTGCCATGCTGCCGGGAGATCCCCACCTTGAACGGCCTGACAGCATATCCATAGACGAATTCTTCAAGAAGCCGATAATTGTACCAGACACCAGCAGCCACCTACGGGATATCGTCGATATCGCCGCTGCCCGTATGGACATCCGTTTTCAGCCAATCTTGACCACCAATAGCCTGTCGCTCATGCGTTCCATGGTCCGCGAGGGCTGCGGTTTCGGCGTGACGGCCATGCCTGCCGGCAGGCCTCTTGCCCATGAGGTTGGATTGCGCTACGCCCGCATAGCGGACAACGACTTACCGCCAATGGTGCTTTCTCTGATCGTCGATCCCAAGCGCAGTCTCTCGATGACTTCAATCATTGCGCGCAGATACTTTGAGAGGTATTTTGATGAGATTTCTCTTCAAAATGGAAAAACATCGACCAATACGTTTGAATAGCCGTTCCCTATCGAGGCAAGTCACTGCTTATCCCCCGCTGCCACCTGACTTCCCCTGATCATCCTCTTCCTTAAGCGGCGTACGGCGAGGCCGCGAGTCTTATGATTATCTCCGTGAAATTATTCGAACGCAGGAGATTAAGAGTCGCTCTCCCGTTGAAGAAAAGGCAACACACCGAGCGAATTTTGATGCTTGCAAAAGTTGCATAATCTCGCGCCTATAAGGCCCTGTCTCTTCCAATGCTAATTCTCGATGTGGCAAGGGAACGGTGAATGACGGATAGCTATGGCCGATCTGGATCCCAGGGGAGAGCGCGAACAAAGCTGCGACTCCTCCCTGCGCTGGAACCACGCCCTGTCGAAGAGCAAACTGAAGAAACTTCCCCGCCCGAAGCCAAGGCGTATCTTTTAAATCCGGCTGATGGAACCATTCGCTCGGTAATGCTTCCCGCCGGCAACCGCACCGAGTACATCCGCAAGTTGGTGAGGGCCAGCAAGGTTGCTGTTATCGGCATCGAGGATGCGCATCTTCTCTATACCGATAACAATGGCCTTATCGACGGCCTTTCGAGCGTTACGGATTTGAAGGGGCACTCCTCCCCGCTGGCTGGTAATCTTTTGATCGTTGGCAGGGATGAAAGCGGCGCTGCCGCAAGTGTCAGCGCCGGTATCGATGATGTCGCTTCGTGGTTTACCATCATCCGTCCGGTTTTCCTGCCTGTTTTCGAGACCTTGCGCGAATCTCAAACACTCGGCACCCGTGTCATCCGCCTGGATGTCCGGATCGAACGCTCCATACCGAATGTCATACGGTGAGCGGGAGAGAACGTCGGTGCTCTCGCTATAATTCACTATAATGATGTCCCTATAGCTGCGGCTCTTTTACGCCCGGATGAAAAATGCAGAGCTGTCCCTAAACATTTGACGGCGCCGGACCAAAGCTTTCGCGCCGAATGAGCTTGCTTTCGATGACATGACGCAAGGCCGTCGCCTTATCCGGCGCGTCGATCCGTTCCATCAGCAAGCTCACGGCCATCTGCCCCATTTCCTCGACAGGCTGTTCGATGGTCGACAATGGCGGCAGCGAATACTCACAGACCGGGGCGCCGTCGAAGGACACAATAGAAAGATCGGTTGGAATCTTCCAGCCCATGCGTTGAACGCAGCTCATGAAAGAAATCGCCATGTCGTCGCTGGTGGCAATGACGACCGTGGGCTTCAAGATGAGATCGGCAAATTCCGCCGCCGCATCGACGCCGATCTGGAAACCATGCTGATAATCAAGGCTGCCGCCGGACCTGACGATCGCCGTCTCCGGCAGACCCGCGGCGGCAAGCGCTTCAACGGCACCCAGATAGCGTTCTCGGTCATGGTAATTGCCCTCCGGACCGGCAAGATAAAGGAAACGCCGGTGGCCGAGAGCAATCAATTCGGTCGTGGCATCGCGAACGGCCTGGCGATCATTGGTTACGACACTCGGCAGGGCTGCGTGGCTCATGTCGAACAAAAGCGAGACAATCGGCAGAGCGGAATCCTTCAGTGACCGACCGCCATGGACCGGCAGATCCGAGGAGAGAATGATGGCGCCACGCACCGTGCCTCCGAAAGCCAGATCGAGGATATGGCGCTCCGAAGCCTCGTCGCGATCGAGGTTGGCAATCATCAGATGATAACCATTCTGCCTCAACGACCTGTTTATTCCCTGTAGGACCAGAGGGATGACCTGCGAGACACCGTAATAGAGCGAGCCTGGCAGAATGATCATGACGACATTGGACTTGCCGACACGAAGCCCCCTCGCCATGGCATTGGGCGTATAGCCGAGCTGCTTGGCGGCAGCGTCGATCTTGGCGCGCGTCTTTTCGTTCACGCGACCGGGATTGGCGAGCGCCCGGCTCACCGTGGAGATCGCGACGCCTGCCAGCCGTGCGACATCCGCCATCAGAGGGCCGGAATGCTCTTCTGCCGGCAGATCCTTGTTATTCTTCACTTTTTGGCGTCCTTCCCAATGCCCATCGCGCGGGATGCTACGGCAATTCCAGTGGTTTAGCAAACGTTTGCCAAAAAGCACTTGCATATAAAAAGGACTTGTCTACTATCTAGGCACGGCAAACGTTTGCCAATTGCAGTGCATTGAAATCATTATCGATTATTTGCCGTGGGCCATGGTTCCACGAGCGATCTTCCATGCCTTAACAACGGATAGTCTCATGACCTCTACGGAACGGCTGCGCTTTGGTGTCGATCTCGTTACCTTTTTCCACTCCGGATTTTGGGGCGTAGAGGATTATGACGGCATCATCGCGCTATCGCGCAATGAGCCCCGCGCCTTCTGGGATAAGATACTGAATGCCGTACAAGCCTCCGGCGTCACCGGCGTGGAGCTGACCTTTTCGCCCTTCAACTGGCAGGATGCGACGAAGACCTATGGTTCGGTCGAGAAGTTTGCTGCCGAGCTTTCCAGGCGTGGGCTGACGCTTGCGAGCGGCTTCTTTGCCGAGCTCGAAGCCGCTGGCGATTTCACCGAGGCATCAGCGCAGGCCGCCATCATCGACAAGGCCGAAAAATATGCCGAATTCCTTAAAGCCTGCGGCAGCGATATCATGGTCATCGGTGCGCCGCTTCGCCAGACGCTCGGCGCTCAGCCGACACGCTTCTTCGATTTCGAGCAGGCGCGCAAAATTGCCGATTTCCTCAATCGCCTCGGCGCTGCTCTCTATGTCAAAGGTGTGCGTCTCGCTCTCCACACCGAGGCGCATTCGATCTTCGCGGCAGCACGCGACGTCGATCTGCTGATGCTACTGACCGATCCTGCATACGTTCACATGTGCCCGGATACCGCGCATATCATTGTTGCCGGCTCCGATCCGCTTCAGCTTGTCGATCGTCACCACGAGCGCGTTATCATCGCCCACTGGAAGGATGCGCTTGGCCCGATGCCGGCCGATACGGTCATCGACGAGCATATCCATGACCGCCATCGCCCCTATTTCTGCGGCTTCGGCCTCGGCCGGGTCGATTGGCCGGGCTGGGCCAGGCTGCTGCGCGACCGGGGCTATGAAGGCTGGGCCATCCTCGAGCTCGACGCCGCACCCGATCCGGTCGGCGATATCGCCAGCGGGCTGACGCTCGTCAGGCAGGCGCTCTTGCCGATCTATCGCTGATACCAAAAATCCAAAAACGAATGGCCCCGCCAAGAGGGCCTTTTTGAAGAGGTGGAACAATGAACAATCGAATGAAATTGCTATTGATGGGAGCCGCACTCGTCACGGCCTCCATGACTGCCCATGCAGAAGACAAGCCGCAGGCTGAGGTTATGACCTCATGGACCTCAGGCAGCGAGGCCGCGGCCCTCGGCGTCGTCAAACAGGAGTTCGAGAAGCGCGGCGGCACCTGGAAAGACTCTTCCATCGCCGGCTTCGGCGCGGCCGATGCGGCTTTCCAGAACCGTTTGGTCGCGGGCGACCCGCCGACTGCCAAGCAGGCCGTGCTCGGCCTTGCCAACACCGATTTCGTCAATCAGGGACTTATGAGCCCGATCGACAATGTGGCGAAAGCCGGCAAATGGGCCGATGTCCTGCCCAAGTCGATTTACGACCTCATCTCCTATAATGGCAAGGTCTACCTCTCTCCGACCGGCGCCCATGGCGAGAGCTGGGTGTTCTATTCCAAGGATGCCTTCGCCAAGGCTGGCCTCACTGACGAGCCGAAGAGCTGGGACGAATTCTTCTCGGCCCTCGACAAGCTGAAGGCATCAGGCATTCAGCCCGTCGCCTGGGGCGGCCAATCCTGGCAGGAATCCAAGGTCTTCAACATGATCCTGCTGACCCAGGTCGGCATTGACGGCTTCCTCAAGATCTATGTCGACAAGGACAAGGGCGACGCATCGACAGCGGGCGTAAAGAAGACGCTGGATATTCTCGGCAAGCTTCGCGCCTATGTCGATGAAGGTGCCGCGGGCCGCAACTGGAACGACGCCACCGCCATGGTCATCACCGGAAAAGCCGGCGTGCAATTCATGGGCGATTGGGCCAAGGGCGAATTCGTGGCCGCCGGCAAGGAACTGGGCAAGGACTATGGCTGCATGCTCGCGCCGCAATCGCCGGGCATGGTCTATGTCGCCGATTCCTTCTCCTTCCCGAAGATCGCCGATGCGACCGCGCAGAAGGGCCAGACCCTGCTTGCCGAGGTTGCCATGGATCCGGCCGTGCAGGTGGAGTTTTCGCTGAAGAAGGGCTCGGTGCCCATGCGGACCGACGTCGACAAGTCCAAGCTCGACATCTGCGCACAAAAAGGCCTTGAGCTGATGAGCGCCGGCAAGATCGTGCCCGATCAGGCTCTGATCCTCTCGCCGCAACAAGCCGGCGCACTCAACGACTTCGTCGACGAGTTCTGGACCAATCCGTCCGAGGATAGCGCCTCGGGGGCGGAGAAGTTCTTCGCGATCTTCGAATAGACCTTCAGCGAGCCGGTCGTCCGAGTTCCCTGTCGATCGGCTCTGCCCATCCTTTCGAGAAAGTTTGCTGATGCAAGCCAAGCGCAGACGTCCCCTTGCTGCGACCTTCGCCCTGCTGCCGACATGGATTGCCGCCATTTTCATCTATATCGGCACCATGGTCTGGTCGGTGCGCCTGTCATTCACGGATTCGACCATCTTCCCGTCGTCCAACTATGTCGGCTTTGCCCAATATGCCAAGCTGTTCCGGACATCGCGATGGCTCGCGTCCCTGGAAAATGTGCTGATCTTCGGCGTACTCTATGTTGCCGGCTGCCTAGCATTGGGCTTCGTGCTCGCCGCGGCGCTGGATCGCAAGGTTCGCTTCGAAAGCGTGTTTCGCACGATCTTTCTTTATCCCTATGCCATGTCTTTCGTGGTTACCGGCCTCATTTGGCAGTGGATGCTGAACCCGACCTTCGGCATTCAGGCGACCGTCAGGGCGCTCGGCTGGCAGGGCTTCGTCTTCGACTGGATCGTCAATCGCGACATGGCGATCTATACGGTGGTTTTTGCCGGCGTCTGGCAGGGTGCTGGCCTCGTCATGGTCATCGCACTGTCAGGCATGCGCGGGATCGGCGAGGAACAATGGAAAGCGGCTCAGATCGACGGCATTCCGGTCTGGCGCATCTATACCTCGATCATCCTGCCGCAGCTTGGGCCAGCACTTGCCGCGTCGGGCATGCTGCTCTCCATGGGCGTGATCAAGACCTATGACCTCATCGTCGCGCAGACCGGTGGCGGCCCCGGCTACTCGACCGAAGTGCCGGCAAAATTCATCATGGACAATCTCTTCGAGCGCCAGAACCTCGGCCTTGCGAGTGCCGGCGCCACCGTGCTCGTGCTTTCGGTCGTCATGGCCGTCGCACCGTTTCGCTATGCGCTTGCCATGCGAGCCAGACGAAGGGGAGCACATTGATGGCGGCTCTTCATCCCCACGGCCCCAAGCCGTCTCGGCTGACGGCCGGCCAGATTGGGCTCTATGCCTTTCTCATTCTGTCTGCACTCTTCTTCCTGCTGCCGCTCTACACGATGCTCGTCACCTCGCTGAAGACAATGGAAGAGATCCGCCAGGGCCGCATCTTTGCCTTGCCAGATAGCATCGACTTCGGCGCCTGGAAGACCGCCTGGTCGGGCGCCTGCATGGGCACGCAATGTCTGGGCGTGCGCATCGGCTTCTGGAATTCGGTCAGGATCACCGTGCCGGCCGTGGCGATTTCCGTCTTCATCGGCGCGATCAACGGCTATGCCCTCTCCTTTTGGCGGCCGAGAGGCTCGAACCTGCTGTTCGGGCTCCTGATGGCCGGCGGCCTCATCCCCTACCAGATCTTCCTCTATCCGCTGGTGCGGCTACTCGCCAATCTCAGCCTTTATAATTCGGTGGCAGGCGTAGTCCTCGTTCACGTTATCTTCGGCCTGCCGCTGGTGACGCTGCTGTTCCGCAACTATTTCGTCGCCATTCCCGAAGAGCTCTGTAAGGCGGCTCGCGTCGATGGCGCCGGCTTCTGGCGGATCTTCATCGAGATCATGCTGCCCATGGCTGTGCCCATGATCGTTGTCGCCTCGATCTTCCAGTTTACCGGCATCTGGAACGATTTTCTGATCGGCCTGGTCTTTGCCGGGCGCGACAATCTGCCGATGACCGTGCAGCTCAACAACATCGTCAACACCACCATGGGCGAGCGCGCCTACAATGTGAACATGGCGGCCACCATCCTGACCGCCGTCGTTCCGCTCGCCATCTATTTTTTCTCCGGCCGCTGGTTCCTGCGTGGTGTCGCCGCCGGGGCCGTCAAGGGGTAACGCCATGCAGCCTGCCGTCTCGGTCAAGGACCTCAAGATCGCCTATGGCGATCACACCGTCATCGACAAGATGTCGATCGACGTCGCTCAGCGCGAATTTCTAGTACTGCTCGGACCTTCCGGCTGCGGAAAGTCGACCCTACTCAACTCCATTGCCGGCCTGCAGGACATTACTGACGGCGAAATCTGGATATCGGACAAGAACGTCACCTGGGCAGAACCGAAGGACCGCGGCATCGGCATGGTCTTCCAGTCCTATGCGCTCTATCCCCGCATGTCGGTGCGCAAGAATCTCTCCTTCGGCCTGCGCGTGGCGGGTCTTCCCAAAGCCGAGATCGAGGCGCGCATCGCCCGCACGGCTTCGCTTCTGCACCTCGACAAGCTGCTCGATCGCCGTCCCTCTGAATTGTCGGGCGGCCAGCGCCAGCGCGTCGCGATCGGCCGCGCCCTTGTGCGCGAGGTCAACGTCTTCCTGTTCGACGAACCGCTGTCCAATCTCGACGCCAAGCTTCGCAACGAGCTGCGCGTCGAGATCAAGAAGCTGCACCAGAGCCTCGGAAATACGATGATCTATGTCACGCATGATCAGGTCGAGGCACTGACCCTTGCCGATCGTATCGCCATCATGAAGGACGGCGTGATCCAGCAGCTCGCCAGCCCGTCCGAAATCTACCATCGCCCCACCAATCTCTTCGTCGCCGGCTTCATCGGCGCGCCGGCGATGAATTTCATCGAGGGCGAGATCGTCTTGAAAGGGGGCACGCCGGTCTTCGAAAGCAACGGGCTTGCCATCGATCTAGCGGGCTATCCTTTCCTCAGCGCCGCCAAGGCAGGTCCCGTGACGCTCGGCATCCGGCCGGAGCATATCGCCCCGAATGGCGCTGACGCGGGTTGGCCCACCATTCCCGGCACCGTCTCGGTCGTCGAACCGATGGGCGCCGATACTGTGCTGTGGTTCGATTGGGCGGGCCAAAGCCTCTCCTACCGCATCATGGGAGATGCCATCCTGCAGCCGGGTACGGCGATCGCACCTGGCCTCGATATCGCCAAGGCCTCCCTCTTCGGCGCTGATGGCGCCCGCCTTTAAGACCACTTCCACAGCATACGGAAATCATCCATGTCTCAGACTGTCTATGACGCGCTGGTGATCGGCTCCGGCGCCGCCGGCTCCTTCGCCGCCAAGGAATTGACTGCCCAAGGGCTGTCGGTATTGCTGCTCGAAGCCGGTCCCGCGGTGACGCAGAAAGATTTCGATCCGAACCGCAAGAAGGCGCCGGCAAGCAGCATCAACATCTGGGAGCGCGCCCGCGCCACGCTCAAGGGTCAGCCGATACAGGCGCGCGCTGCCTTCTTTACCGAGCGCTTCAGCCATTTCTTCGTCAACGATCGCAAGAACCCCTATACGACGCCGAAGGATGCACCGTTCCTGTGGATACGCGGCCGTCAGGGCGGTGGCCGCCTTCATAGTTTCGGCCGCGTATTGCTGCGCTGGACCGACGATGATTTCAAGATCCGTTCGAAGACCGGCAAGGGCGTCGACTGGCCGGTTTCCTATGACGAGCTCGCTCCCTACTATGCGGAGGTCGAAACCAGCCTTGGCCTTTATGGCAATGAGGATGGCGTGGAGACATTGCCCGACGGCGTCTACGCCCATCCGGCAAAGCTGACGCCTGCCGAAGAAACCTTCAAGACGGAAGTCGAAGGACGCTGGCCGCAGCGGCATGTCGTTTCCTGGCGGTATATCGCGCCCGACGCCGAGCGGACGCCGAAGCCGCTGCGCGAGGCGTTGGCGACCGGACGGCTGACTATGCGCCATGACGCCATCGTGCGCCGTATCACCACCGACGATCCCGGCGGCCGAGCGACGGGAGCTGAGTTCATCGATCGCGCGACTGGAAAGGTCGAAACCGCCCGAGCAGCCATTGTCGTGCTCTCGGCATCGCCGATCGAAAGCGTGCGGCTACTTCTCAATTCGTCCAGCGCTCGCCATCCCCATGGGCTTGGCAACAGCTCGGGCGCACTCGGGCGCTATTTCATGGATCAGCTTCCATGTCTTGCCTTCGGCTCCTTCTCCAAGGCGAAGGGATGGGCGGCCGATGATTCCGCGCCTGTCGATCCCTTCTACAATCCCTCCGGCGGCATCTTCGTGCCGCGCTTTGGAGAGGGCGATATCGGCCGCGACGATTTCGATTACCAGGGAAGCATCGGTCGGGCGCCGACACCGGATGACGAGCCTTCGCGGCTGGCCTTCTTCGGCTTCGGCCGTATGCTGCCCTATGCCGACAATCGCATCACGCTCGATGCACGACGGAAGGATGCCTGGGGGGTCCCCGTTCCTCATATCCGATGTGCCATGGGCGAGGAGGAATACACCCTGCTGCGCCGGCAGGAAGAGGTGCTGATCGAGATGATCCGTGGCGTCGGCGGCGAGCTGGAATTCATCGGTTCGCCTACCGGCCTCAGGGAAATGGGTCGCGGCGCCTTTCCCGATGCCGATCCGTTCAGCCGTTTCATGTTCCGCACATGGTTCCGCAAGACCATGTGCATGGGCGCCGCCATCCACGAAACCGGCGGTGCCCGCATGGGGACATCGAGCCAGGAATCCGTCCTCAACGCCCATAACCAGAGCTGGGACATACCCAACTTGCTCGTGACGGATGCTTCCGCCTTTCCAGGCAGCGGCATTGCCGGCACCACGCTGACCGTGATGGCCCTGACCATCCGCGCCTGCAGAAACATCGCCGATCAATATCGCGCCGGTCAGATATGATCGGCGTCCAGCCGGATTGAGTGCGCTCCGCCTTCGGTAGCCTTCCATTTTAGTTACCGGGCTCGCCGCAATCCTCCATGGCCGCTGTCTGTGTGGCCTCTACGTTTTCGCCAGGCGATGGAAATAGGTTGGCTTTGTCACCTTCCGGCTATAGATACATACATATCTTCTTGCCTGCGCCGCACGAAGCGCTGGTGCAGGACGGAGGGATGGCTTCGACCATCAAGTAACGGCTCCGAAATCGGAAGAAATTCGCGCGGAAATAGCTCGAAAATTTAGAATGTCTTTCGCGAATTGCAGGGAAATCCGGCTCTAGCGCGCAAAGCCATTAAAAGCGCACAATCCCCCCTCGCCACGAAGCGTTCAAAGACGCTTCTCGCGGCCCACATCTGGAGGAGATGCGGGCAAGCCCCATGATTTCACGAGCGTCGGGAACGCTTAGGGAGGAACAATGCTTGAACGACTTTTCAAATTGAGTGAGCACGGCACGTCCGTGCGCACCGAACTCATCGCAGGCGTGACGACGTTCCTGACGATGTCCTATATCATCTTCGTCAATCCCGACATTCTGTCGACGACTGGCATGGACCGCAATGCGGTCTTTGTCGCCACCTGTCTCGCGGCCGCGCTCGGTTCGATCGTCATGGGCCTTGTTGCCAATTGGCCGATCGGCATGGCGCCGGGCATGGGGCTCAATGCCTTCTTCGCCTTCACCGTCGTTGCCGCACTCGGCTTTACCTGGCAGCAGGCGCTCGGCGCGGTTTTCATCTCCGGTTGCATCTTCGTTCTGCTGACGGTGACCGGCGTGCGCAGTTGGCTGATCGCCGGTATCCCGCATTCGCTAAGAAGTGCGATTGCCGCAGGTATCGGTCTCTTTCTGGCGATCATCGCGCTGAAGAGCGCTGACATCGTCGTCGCCAACAAGGCGACCCTCATCGGCCTCGGCGACCTGAAGCAGACCGGCCCCCTTCTCGCAATCTTCGGCTTCTTCGTCATCGCCGTTCTCGATGCGCTGAAAATAAGAGGTTCGATCCTTATCGGCATTCTCGCCGTCACCATTCTCTCCTGGATCTTCGGCGTCAGCCAGTTTCACGGCATTGTTTCGGCGCCGCCGTCCATCATGCCGACCTTTTTGCAACTCGACATCGTCGGCGCTCTCCATGGCGGTCTGGTTCATATCATCCTCGTCTTCGTGCTGGTCGAAGTCTTCGACGCCACCGGGACGCTGATTGGTATCGCCAAACGCGCGAACCTGATCCAGGACGGAAAGCCGAACCGCTTAAGCAGGGCTCTGCTTGCCGACAGCGCCGCCATCGTCGCCGGCTCGCTGATGGGCACGAGCAGCACGACAGCTTTCGTCGAGAGCGCTTCAGGCGTTCAGGCCGGCGGCCGTACGGGCCTGACCGCGATCACCATCGCCGTCCTCTTCATCGCCGCCCTCTTCTTCTCGCCGCTCGCGGCGTCCGTGCCAGCCTATGCGACGGCTCCGGCGCTGCTCTATGTCGCAGGCCTGATGATGCGCGAACTGACCGAGATAGAATGGGATGACCTGACAGAGGCGGCACCGGCAGCAATCACCGCGCTTGCGATGCCCTTCACCTACTCGATCGCCAACGGCCTTGCCTTCGGCTTCATCACCTACGTGGCCGTGAAAGTCTTCACCGGCCGCTGGTCGATGCTGCATCCGGCAACGCAGATCGTCGCAGCCCTGTTCGTCGTGCGCTTCGCCTTCTTCGCGGATTGACGGCGGAATGCAAAAACGGGAACCACGTTGACAAATAAGGGGCGCTGCGATCGCAGTGCCCCTTATTTTTGTCTGCACCGATCGAGATCCGATCAGCGGATCAGGAACGTCTCGCCATAAAAATGTTCCTCGAGATTGACGCCCCTGCCGCCGCGATCGATGACGATGAAGTCGGAGACACCATCGAGGGGCGTCAGAATACCGTGCCAGACATTGCGCCAGATATTGACGCCCTGGCCGGGCCTGGTGCGGAACGCCACCGGCTCGCCCGGACCATTGTCCGTCTGCGGCGCTGCAACGACGAGGAATGGATGGCCGGACAGCGGCACAAAGGCCTGGCTGCCGAGGGGATGCCGCTCGACCATCTTCAGTTCCAGCGGCAGCGCATAGGGCTCGCCGCGCAGCCAGCTGATCATCGTGCGCGCTTCCTCACCGATCGTTTCAACCTTTGCGAGGTCGTGATAGCGAACGCATTTGCCGGCATTGATGGGAAAGCTGTGCGCACCCTCCATTTCGATCACATCACCGAAAGGCGCGAATGCGGCTCTCGTCAGCTGTTGAATTTCGATCACTTTCATTCATGGTCTCCCGTTTCCATTCTTCGAAGTCGCCTCTTCCTCGATCGACGATATGTTCGCTTGGGTTCGATGCCTGACCTGCGGTGCGGACAGCAGAAGTCGACCGGAGCACGGCTGGCACTCCGGCCGCCGCCTTGCCGCGGCTATTTCCATGATCGATCACTACCGACGCTGATCGCAAAGACCGCGACATCGGTTTCCCACTAGCTGCGGCAAGGTTTTTCCGCCGCCAAGCGTCTCGAACTGACACCCATCACGGCCAGCCGAAAATCGGCGCACTCATCACTTCCGCCATGCAGCGAGACCGGCGGAAACCTGCCTTTAAATGCATATCGCGATATCGGCACGCATTTCGACGCCTCAGTGCATGCGAAATGCGCAAGTGGAGCTCATCCGTCCCGCCGCGACATCGCATGAAACGTTCCTCCAAACGTTTTCGATACCCAATGTCTAACCGCAAATCGCGCGCGCCATTCCCCTTGGAAATTTTGAAAGTCTCGAAGGTTACAGCTGCTTTTCATGGGAATGGGCCTGGCCGATAGTAGAGACAGGACCGCTACGTTCGGGAGAAAAGCATGCAGTCTCACTCGCCAGGAGCCGGACGGCTCACGACCCATGTATTGGATACGGCGCTTGGCAAGCCCGCCCGGGGCCTGCGCATCGAGCTCTACCGGATCGAGGGCGATGCACCGAACCTCGTGAAGTCTACGGAGACCAACGACGACGGTCGCTGCGATGCGCCGCTGCTGTCGGGCGAAACCATGCAGGCCGGCATCTACGAGTTGCGCTTTCATGCCGGCGACTATCTCGGTCGCGCATCGGATGGCCCAATGTTTCTAGACATCATCCCGATCCGTTTCGGTCTTGCCGACGAAGGCGCGCATTACCATGTGCCGCTCCTCCTCTCGCCCTACAGCTATTCCACCTACCGCGGGAGCTGAGCGATGACATCGACGACAATCCGCTCCGAACTTCGTTTCATTCTCAACGGTCGGGACGTCGCACTTACCGACGTGGCACCAGACCAGACGTTGCTCGACTGGCTGCGCCTCTCCCGCTCGCTGAAGGGCACCAAGGAAGGCTGCGCCGAGGGCGACTGCGGCGCCTGCACCGTGCTTGTGGGGCGGCTGACGCCAGCGGGCGGCCTCGTTTACGAGGGCGTCAACGCCTGCATTCGCTTCCTTGGCTCACTGGATGGCTGTCATGTGGTCACCGTCGAGCATCTCGCCCCGAGCGACGAGCACCTGCATCCGGTGCAGCAAGCCATGATCGACTTTCACGGTTCGCAATGCGGCTTCTGCACGCCAGGTTTCGTCATGTCGCTCTACGGACTTTGGATGCAGACGCCGAACCCGACGGACGAGCAGATCGAAACGGCGCTCCAGGGCAATCTCTGTCGCTGCACCGGCTATGAGCCGATCTTGCGTGCTACCCGCTCCATCTCCAGCTATGGCGGGACACAAGACGACCCGCTGCTGATAGAGCGCGAAACCATGATCGCGCGCCTGCAGGCCCTTCGCGACGGCGCCCGCGTCGAAATCGGCGAGGGTCGTAATCGGCTTATTGTGCCGACGGACCTTGATGATCTCGCATCGGTTCTGGAGGCATCGCCGACGGCAACCGTGGTGGCCGGCTCGACCGATGTCGGCCTCTGGGTCACCAAGCACATGCGCGACATCACACCGGTCGTGTTCATTGCTGGGCTGCAGGAGTTGAAATCGATCGGGGTGAAAGACGGGCTCGTCACCATCGGCGCCGGCGTCACCTATTCGGAGGCGATCGTGACGCTGTCGCAGCATATTCCGGCGCTCGGGCCGCTGATCACCCGTATCGGCGGCCAGCAGGTGCGCAACATGGGCACGATCGGCGGCAACATCGCCAATGGTTCGCCGATCGGCGATACGCCGCCAGCCTTGATCGCACTCGGGGCATCCCTGACCTTGCGCAAGGGCGCCGTCCGGCGCACCATTGCGCTTGAAGACTTCTTCATCGCCTATGGCAAACAGGACCGTCAGCCCGGCGAATTCGTCGAAGCCGTGCATATTCCGGTTCCGGCAACAGGTGAAATGTTCGCCGTCTACAAGGTGACGAAGCGCCGCGACGAAGACATCACGGCCACGCTCGGCGCCTTCCGTCTGGCACTTTCAGCCGACGGTGTGGTCGCCGATATCAGGATCGCCTATGGCGGCATGGCCGCCACGCCGAAACGAGCCTTTGCCGTCGAAAAGGCATTGCTCGGCCAACCCTGGAACGAGCAAACTGTAAATCTGGCTATGGAGAAATATGCCGAGGATTACGCGCCGCTGACCGACATGCGCGCCACGGCGGAATATCGTGCGCTGGCGGCAAGGAACCTTCTGCTGCGCTTCTTCCTGGAAACGACGTCCAACGAGGCACCGGTTCAGGTGTCCAGATATGAGGCGGCATAGGCCATGAACAAACACGCTTCAGACATCAAGGCCGAAACCATCGTGGGCGGTGTCCATTCCAGCCCGCGCCATGATTCCGCCCACAAGCATGTCTCCGGTGCCGCCGTCTATATCGACGACATGACAGAGCCGACCGGCACGCTCCATGCCGGACTTGGCTTGTCGACCGTCGCCCATGGCATCCTGAAATCCGTCGATCTTTCCGCCGTCCGCGCCGCACCCGGCGTTGTCGCCGTGCTCACCCATGAGGATGTGCCCGGGATCAACGATATCTCGCCCTCCTACATGCACGACGACCCGGTGCTTGCTGCCGGCAAGGTCGAGTTTCATGGTCAACCGATCTTCTGCGTGATCGCCGAAACACGTGAGCAGGCCCGCCGCGCCGCAAAGCTGGCAAAGATCGAATACGAGGAATTGCCGGCCGATATCGACATCTGGGATCTCGACGTTTCGACCCATCGGCAGGTGGTTACACCGCTTACGCTGAAGCGCGGCGATGCGGGTGCCGCCCTCAACAGCGCTCCGCGCCGCGTGAAGGGCCGCATGCGGCTGGGCGGCCAGGATCACTTCTATCTTGAAGGCCAGGTCTCGCTTGCCGTGCCCGGCGAGGATGACGAGGTCGTCGTCTATTGCTCCACCCAAGGCCCGAGCGAGACGCAGCATATGGTCGCCCACGCGCTGGGCGTCCCGAGCAATGCTGTTACGATCGAGGTTCGCCGTATGGGTGGCGGCTTCGGCGGCAAGGAAACCCAGGCAAACCAGTGTGCTGCGATCGCAGCCATCGCCGCAAAGAAGCTGAAGCGCGCCGTCAAGATCCGGCTCGACCGCGATGAAGACATGATGGCGACCGGCAAAAGGCATGATTTTGCCATCGACTACGATGTCGGCTTCGACGAGGAGGGCCGCATCTTGGCCGTAGACTATACGTTTGCGCTCCGGGCCGGTTTCTCGGCCGACCTTTCCGGCCCGGTCGGTGATCGTGCGCTGTTTCATTGCGACAATGCCTATTTCTTTCCGCATGTGCAGGCGAAATCGGCGCCGCTTTATACCAATACCGTTTCCAATACCGCCTTTCGCGGCTTCGGCGGCCCGCAGGGTATGGTGGGCGCCGAACGTGTCATCGACGAAGTCGCCTTCGCTATCGGCAAGGACCCGCTCGACATCCGCAAGCTGAATTTCTACGACGCGATGGGCGTTCAGGGCGAGCGCAACCTCACACCCTATCACCAGAAGGTGGAGGACTGCGTCATCCAGCGCATCGTCGCCGAACTGGAGGAAAGCGCCGACTATGCCGGGCGCCGCAAGGCCATTTCCGAATTCAACGCCAGGAGCCGTATCGTCAAGCGCGGCATCGCGCTGACCCCGGTGAAATTCGGCATTTCCTTCACCAAGACGGAATCGAACCAGGCCGGCGCGCTGGTGCATGTTTATAGCGACGGTTCCGTACACATGAATCATGGCGGCACCGAAATGGGGCAAGGCCTGCATCTGAAGGTGGCGCAGGTCGTGGCAGAAGAGCTCCAGATCGATCTCGACCGGGTAAAAATCACCGCAACGACGACAGCCAAGGTGCCCAACACCTCGCCAACCGCGGCTTCTTCGGGCGCGGACCTAAACGGCATGGCGGCGCAAAACGCTGCACGCCAGATTAAGGACCGGCTGATCGCCTTCGCCGCCGAAAGCTATCAGGTGCTCCGCGAGCAGGTGACGTTCCTGCCCAACCGCGTGCGCATTGGCGATGTCGAAATGTCCTTCCCTGATCTCATCAAGAAGGCCTATATGGCCCGCGTCCAGCTTTCAGCCGCCGGCTTCTACAAGACACCGAAGATCCATTGGGACCGCAAGGCGGGCCGTGGCCACGCCTTCTACTACTATGCCTATGGCGCGGCGTGCTCGGAAGTATCGATCGATACGCTGACGGGGGAATATGTGGTCGAACGCACCGATATCCTCCACGATACCGGACACTCCCTGAACAAGGCGATCGATATCGGCCAGGTCGAGGGCGGCTTTATCCAGGGCATGGGATGGCTGACGACGGAGGAGCTTTGGTGGGATGGCAAGGGGCGTCTTCGAACGCACGCGCCCTCGACCTACAAGATCCCGCTTGCATCCGACCGCCCGAAGATTTTCAATGTAGCCCTGACCGATTGGTCGGAGGCCCATGAACCGACGATCCATCGCTCGAAGGCTGTGGGCGAACCGCCGCTGCCGCTCGGGCTTTCCGTCTTGCATGCGCTTTCGGATGCCGTGGCGAGCGTCGCCGACCATAAGATCTGTCCGCGTCTCGACGCGCCGGCAACGCCCGAACGGGTGCTGATGGCGATCGAGCGCCTCAAAGCGGCGAAGAAGGAGTAAGATCATGCCTGCCGCCCGTGAAGATATCCGGGACTTCCTGCGCCGCGAACCGGCATCGATGCTCGTCGAGGTGACGGGGGTCGCGGGTTCCGCGCCGCGCGATGCGGATGCCTGGATGCTGGTATCGGAACGGGCAATCTTTGCGACGATCGGCGGCGGCGCACTGGAATATATGGCGATAGACCAGGCGCGGCAGGCCCTGCGCTCCGGTCTGGCCGCCGAGCCGATGAACGTGCCGCTCGGTCCGGAGATCGGCCAGTGCTGCGGCGGTCGGGTGGGCCTGGCCTTCACCGCCCTCAGCCCCAGGCTTGCGAATGATCTCATAGCTCGGAGCGACCGCGAGATGGCCGCGCGCCCACATGTCTATGTTTTCGGCGCCGGTCATGTCGGCGATGCCCTCGCCATGGCGCTTTCGCTGGCGCCGTTACGCGTGGTGCTTGTCGATACGCGGGAAGAAGAGCTCATTGCCTCCAACCTGCCGCGCGTCGAGACCTGTCTCACGGCCATGCCCGAGGCTGTCGTCCGCGATGCGCCGGCCGGCAGCAGCTTCGTGATCCTCACTCATGACCACGCGCTCGATTTCTTGATCGCCGCAGAAGCGCTCAAGCGCTCGGATGCCGCCTATGTCGGCATGATCGGCTCCAAGACGAAGCGCGCCACCTTCCGCAACTGGCTGTCGCGCGAAACCGGCCAGACGGAGCTTTTCGATCGCCTCATCTGCCCGATCGGCGGAACGGCTGTGAAAGACAAACGTCCGACCGTCATCGCGACACTTGCCGCCGCCGAGATCATGACGGCGGCGCTGAGCTGGACGGCTGATCACGCAAGGTTTGCGAGCAGCGTTAACCGCCCGTAGCCGTAGCGGCAGGCTCATCTTCGAGCAGCTTGCCGATCAGCCGCTGACAGCGCTCCGCCATGAAATCGATCATCAGGCGGACCTTCGGATCCTGGAAGCGCTTGTGCGGGTAGATGGCCGCAAGCTGCACCGGAGCCGGCGGGCTCTCCTTTAGGATTTCCACCAGCCGCCCTTCCCTCAGATAGGCCTTCACCTCGAACAGCGGTTTGTTGATGATGCCGCGATCTTCCAGCGCCCATTGGGTGAGCACGTCGCCGTCGTCGCTGTCATAGGGGCCTGCGACCTCGAACTTGCGATGGCCTTCCGCCGTCATCAGCGTCCAGTAATATTCCTTCGAGCCAGGATAGCGCAGCAGAAGACAGTCGTGTTTGTCGGCAATTAGAGCATCCGCGCTCGCCGGCACGCCGCGACTTGCGAGATAGGTCGGCGAAGCGCAAAGCACCCGATCGCAATTGAGGATGCCGCGCATGCGCAGGTTGGAATCCTCCAAGACGCCGAGCTTGAAGGCGACGTCGACACCCTCCGCAAGGATATCGACATTGTGATCCGACAGGCGCAGGCGTACTTCGATATCCGGATATTTGTCGTGAAACTCCGGAATGCCCGAGGCGATCAGCCTTCGGCCGATGCCGAGTGGCGCGGTGATCCTCAGCGAACCCTTGGGATTGCGTGAGAGATCGGCGATCGCGGCTTCCGCCTCGTTCACTGCCTCGATGATCTTCACCGCCTTTTCGTAGAAAACGCGGCCATGCTCGGTCGGCGAGAGCTTACGCGTGGTGCGGTTGAAGAGGCGCACGCCAAGATGGCGCTCGAGCTCCTTGATGCGATTGCTCGCGACCGCAGGCGTGACGCGCTGGTCGCGTCCTGCTGCCGAGAGAGTACCGAGTTCGACCACGCGAACGAAGACACGGACATTATCGAGATAGGACATGGCACCTTTCTACCACATCGGCACGCGGAACAAACCAGGGTTCATCTTATAGATTTTTTTGAAAGTGTTGGCGGATTAACCGGGATTTTCGGGAAAATCACGCGATGGCAAACAGTCCCGTAAAGATCGGGCCCATGAAGGCCGGGAGGAGTTCCCATGTATGAATATGCCATCGCCTGGGACTGGCTGACATTTGCCGTCCGCTGGCTGCACGTCATCACCGCCATCGCCTGGATTGGCTCGTCGTTCTATTTCGTAGCACTTGACCTCGGCCTGAAAAAACATCCGGCGCTGCCGCCGGGAGCCTACGGCGAGGAGTGGCAAGTCCACGGCGGCGGCTTTTACCATATCCAGAAATATCTGGTGGCGCCGGCCAACATGCCTGATCATCTCGTCTGGTTCAAATGGGAGAGCTACGTCACCTGGTTGTCGGGCTTCGGCATGCTCTGTCTCGTCTATTATGCCGGCGCCGACCTCTATATGATCGACCCGGCCGTGCTTGACGTTTCCAAGCCGGTGGCGATCGCCATTTCGCTCTGCTCGATTGCCGGCGGCTGGCTCCTATACGACCTGATCTGCAAGTCGCCCTTTGGCAACGACAATACGCGGCTGATGGTGGCGCTCTATTTCATTCTGGTCGCGGTGGCCTGGGGCTATACGCATCTCTTTACCGGCCGCGCCGCCTTCCTGCATCTCGGCGCCTTCACGGCGACGATCATGTCGGCCAACGTCTTCTTCATCATCATCCCGAACCAGAAGATCGTTGTCGCCGACCTGCTTGGCGGGCGTACGCCGGATGCGAAATACGGCAGGATCGCCAAGCAACGCTCCACGCATAACAACTACCTGACGCTGCCCGTGCTGTTCCTGATGCTGTCGAACCACTATCCGCTGGCTTTCGGCACGCAGTTCAACTGGATCATCGCCTCGCTCGTCTTCCTGATGGGGGTCACGATCCGCCACTGGTTCAATACCCGGCACGCCAATGCCGGTAACCCGACCTGGACCTGGCTTGCCACCGTCATCCTGTTCATCATCATCATGTGGCTCTCCACGGTGCCGAAGATCCTGACCGGCGAACCAACAACGAAGGTCTCTGCCATCCAGCAGCCCTTCATCACGGCGCAGGATTTCCCGAAGGTCCGCGACACCGTGATGGGACGCTGCTCCATGTGCCATGCAAAGGAGCCGAGCTGGGAGGGGATCGTTGCGCCGCCGAAGGGCGTGATGTTCGAGACCGACCGCGACATCGCCGCCCATGCGCGCGAGATCTACCTGCAGGCTGGCCGCAGCCATGCCATGCCGCCCGCCAACGCCTCGCACATAACCGATGAGGAGCGCCGGCTGCTCGTCTCCTGGTACGAAAATGCCGTCAATGGGGAGAAAACCCGATGAATGAAGTCCTGATCCGCGGCCGTGTGCTGACCTTCCTTGCCGAACCGCAAGGCATCGACGATACCACCTCCTATCGTTACATCGAGGATGGCGCGGTTTATGTTCGCGATGGCAAGATTGTTGATATCGGTGCCTATGGCGACATTCGCAAACTGGTAGACGCCGGTATCCGGATCGCGGACCATCGCCCGAACCTTATCCTGCCGGGCTTTATCGACACGCACCTTCATTTCCCACAGACGCAGGCGATCGCCTCCTATGGCGCGCAGCTGCTCGAATGGCTGAACACCTATATTTTCGTTGAGGAACAGAAGTTCGCCCGCGCCGCGCATGCGACCGAAGTGGCGGACCGTTTCATGGACGAACTCCTGTCGAACGGTACGACGACGGCCGTCGCCTATTGTTCGGTGCACCCCGAAAGCGTCGGTGCCTATTTCGCGGCAGCCGAAGCGCGCGGCATGTGCATGATCGGCGGCAAGGTGATGATGGACCGCAACGCGCCGGATGCACTGTGCGATACGCCGCAGCGCGGCTATGACGAGACGAAGCGGTTGATTGCGAAATGGCACGGCCGCGGCCGCGCGCATTATGCCGTCAGCCCACGCTTTGCGATTACCTCGACGCCCGAGCAGATGGAAATGAGCAAGGCTCTCGTTGCCGAACACCCGGATTGCTACGTTCAGACGCATCTCTCGGAAAATCGGGACGAGATCGCCTTTGCCACCTCTCTTTATCCCGAGGCCAAGGATTATACGGATATCTATGCCCGCTACGGTCTGCTCAACGACCGCATGCTGCTCGGCCATTGCATCCACATGAGCGAACGGGAAGTCGCGGTGCTTGCGGAGACGGGCGCGGTGGGTGTCTTCTGCCCGACCTCGAACCTCTTCCTAGGCTCGGGGCTCTTCAATGCCGCTCAGTTCGACAAGGTCGGTGCACGCTGGTCCGTTGCAACCGATGTCGGCGCCGGCACCAGCTTCTCGATGCTGGAAACGATGGATGAGGCCTACAAGGTGCTGCACCTGCAGGGGCAGCGGCTGACGCCATTCAATTCCTTCTATCGCATGACACGCGGCAACGCTCTCGCACTCGGGCTCGAAAAGCAGATCGGCTCGCTGCAGGCGGGCGCGGACGCCGATATCGTCGTGCTTGATTCCCGCGCCAAGTCGGCGATGGAATTCCGCATGCGCACCGCGACCTCATTGGCCGAGGAGCTCTTTATCCTGCAGACCATGGGCGACGATCGCTGCGTCGCCGAAGTCTATGTCGCGGGTAAAGCGATGAAAACCAGAAGCAATCGAACGCCGGAAGCGGCAGTACGCGAACAACTGCAGTTCGCCTGACCCACTATGCGGCGGGCCGTCAACGCCATCGTCTCTGGAAGAGAGACGATGGCGAAGGCGTTTTTATACCCGCTTCGATTTTCCGCCCATTGCCTTCGTCAATTCTTCTGCCGCGGCCCGCACAACCGGACCGAGCGCCGCGACCCTTTCATCCGGCAGCCGCACGGCCGGACCTGAAATCGAGATTCCGGCAATAGCCTCGCTATATTCGTCGAAGATCGGCGCGGCGACGCATCGCATGCCGAGCGTGTGTTCCTCATCGTCGATCGACCAGCCGCGAGAGCGGATCTCGGCCATATCCGCAAGCAGCATAGGCAGTGTATCCCGGGTTTTGTCGGTGAAATGCTGGAGCGAACGCTCCCCGAGCAAGGCCCCGATCTGACTGTCCGCCCAGGTGGAGAGGATCGCCTTGCCGATACCGGAGGCATGGATCGGCCCACGCCGACCAGGACGGAAAAAGGCGCGCATCGGCGCATGGCTTTCCGCCTGGGAGATGAAGACAACGTCGCCATCTTCCTCGATGGCAATATTGGCGGTCTCGCCAGACGCCTCCATCAACTGCTTGAGGAAAGGCCGGCTGATGGTACCGAGCTTGCGGAAGCGCAAATAGGCCGTTCCGATCTCGAAGGCTTTCACCCCGATCGTCCAGGCGCCGGTCTCCTCGTCATGCGCCACCATGCCGTGCTGGGCGAGAGAAGTCAGTAGCCGATGGACGGTGGAGGGTGCCATGGCCGATCTATCGGCGAGATCGGTCAGAACCGCGCCATCAGCTTCGGCAACCAGCTCCAGCAGTTTCAGACTGCGATCGAGTACCTGCACGGACGAGGCCGCTGCATTCCCGGCCGGTTTCCGGCCTGGTCTGCCCCTCGTCTTTTCCCGATTTTCCGCCATGACGCTCACTTTTGACTAAAGGCGCGCCGCGCAGTTTGGCGCCGCTCGTTTTGGCTTCATGACATATCCTCTTCGCTTCGATTGTTCCAGATTTGTTGAAAATGTTTATTTCCATATGCTGGGATTGATTTCCATTTTTAGATTGCACTCGTTCACCCATGCGGTACCTTCGATCCAGAAACGGAGGAAATTCCCATGGTGAAGATGCGCGCAGTCGATGCCGCAGTGCTGGTTCTGGAAAAGGAAGGCGTCAATTGCGCCTTCGGCGTTCCCGGCGCTGCGATCAATCCCTTCTATTCGGCGATGAAGGCACGCGGTTCGATCCGCCATGTACTTGCCCGCCACGTCGAGGGCGCAAGCCATATGGCCGAGGGCTACACCCGCGCCCGCGCGGGCAATATCGGCGTGTGCATCGGAACGTCTGGACCTGCCGGCACCGACATGATCACCGGTCTCTATTCGGCCTCGGCCGACTCTATCCCGATCCTCTGCATTACCGGCCAGGCGCCGCGCGCCCGTCTCGACAAGGAAGATTTCCAGGCCGTCGATATCGCCAAGATAGCAGCACCCGTCACCAAATGGGCCGTGACCGTCATGGAGCCGGCGCTCGTCCCTTACGTCTTCCAGAAGGCATTCCACACGATGCGCTCCGGTCGCCCAGGCCCGGTCCTCATCGATCTGCCCGTGGACGTCCAGCTCGCCGAGATCGAGTTCGATATCGAAACCTATGCGCCGCTCAACCCCTACAAGCCTTCCGCCACGCGGGCGCAGGCGGAAAAGGCGCTCGCCATGTTGAACGCGGCCGAACGGCCGCTGATCGTCGCAGGCGGCGGCATCATCAACGCCGATGCTTCCGACCTGCTCGTCGAATTCGCCGAGATCACAGGCGTTCCAGTCATCCCCACGCTGATGGGTTGGGGCACGATCCCGGATGATCATCCATTGATGGCCGGCATATGCGGGCTGCAGACCTCGCATCGCTACGGCAATGCGACACTGCTTGCCTCCGATTTCGTTTTCGGGATCGGCAATCGCTGGGCCAATCGCCACACCGGCAATATCTCGACCTACACGGAAGGGCGCACCTTCGTGCATGTCGATATCGAACCGACCCAGATCGGCCGTGTCTTCGCTCCTGATTTCGGTATCGTCTCCGACGCCGGTGCTGCGTTGAAACTCTTCCTCGACGTTGCGACGGAATGGAAGACGGAAGGCAAGCTGCGCGATTGGTCGACCTGGGCGGAGGAATGCCGCGAGCGCAAGCGCACCATGCTGCGCAAGACGCATTTCGACCAGACGCCGCTGAAGCCGCAGCGCGTTTACGAGGAGATGAACAAGGCTTTCGACCGCGATACCTGCTACGTCTCGACCATCGGACTTAGCCAGATCGCCGGCGCGCAGTTCCTCCACGTCTACAAGCCGCGCAACTGGATCAATTGCGGCCAGGCCGGTCCGCTCGGCTGGACGCTGCCGGCAGCGCTCGGCGTGCGCGCTGCCGATCCGGACCGCCCGATCGTCGCACTATCCGGCGATTACGACTTCCAGTTCCTCATCGAGGAGTTGGCCGTCGGGGCACAACACAAGCTTCCGTATCTGCATGTGGTCGTGAACAATTCCTATCTCGGCCTTATTCGCCAGGCCCAGCGCGGCTTCAACATGGATTTCGAGGTCAGCCTCGCCTTCGAGAACATCAACGCATCCGGTGATGCCGAACCTGGCTATGGCGTCGACCATGTCGCGGTTGCCGAAGGGCTTGGCTGCAAGGCTATCCGGGTGCGCAGCCCGAACGAGTTCCAGGAGGCGTTTACGACAGCAAAGCAGCTGATGGCGGAGCATCAGGTTCCCGTCGTCATCGAGTTCATTCTGGAGCGCGTCACCAACATCGCCATGGGCGCGGACATCAATGCGGTTGTCGAGTTCGAGGAGCTTGCCGAACGTGGTGAGGATGCCCCGACGGCAATCCTCGCTCTGCTGGACTGAAGGAGGAATAACCATGCCGAAATTTGCGGCCAATCTGACCATGCTCTTCACTGAAGCGCCGTTTCTGGATCGCTTCGCGCTTGCCGCCAAGGCGGGCTTCGAGGGCGTCGAATATCTCTTTCCCTATGATTTTGCGAAGGAAGCGCTGCGCGCCGAACTCGATCGTCATGGTCTGACCCAGGTGCTGCACAATCTGCCCGCCGGCAATTGGGCCGGCGGCGAGCGCGGCATCGCGATCCTGCCCGATCGTATCGACGAATTCCGCCGCGGCGTAGCCTCCGCGATCGACTATGCGACGACGCTCGGCTGCAGCCAGGTCAATTGCCTTTCAGGCATTACACAGGCTGGCGTGCCCGATGAGGTGCTGCGGACCACCTTCCTCGTCAACCTCAAATATGCGGCGGAAGAGCTCGGCAAGCACGGGATACGGCTGTTAATCGAGCCGATCAACAGGTTCGACATTCCCGGCTTCTACCTCAACACGCTGGACCAAGCCGCTTCGATCATCGCCGAAGTCGGCAGCGACAACCTGTTCATCCAATATGATCTCTACCATCAGCAGCGCACCGAGGGCGAACTGATCGGCACCTTCAAGAAGCACCAGGCGCAGATTGCCCATGTGCAGCTTGCCGACAATCCCGGACGCAACGAACCGGGCACCGGCGAGATCGCCTACCCCTTTGTCTTCGAAACGCTCGATGCGCTCGGCTACGAGGGCTGGATCGGCTGCGAATACAAGCCGCGCACGACGACCGCGGCGGGGCTCAGCTGGTTTGCCGCGGCCGGCCGCCACGCCGAAAGTGCAGCCATTCTCAATATCAGGAGCTAACAACCATGGCACATATCGGATTTATCGGCCTCGGCATCATGGGCACCCCCATGGCGCGGCATCTGCAGGACGCCGGGCACATCGTCGTCACCTCAAAATTCTCCATCCCGCCGCGCCAGGAGCTGCTCGACAACGGCCTGAAAATCGTGGAAACGCCGAAGGCGCTTGCCGAAACAGTCGACACCATCATCCTGATGCTGCCGGATACGCCCGAGGTCAAGGACGTGCTCTTCGGCGAGAACGGCGTTGCCTACGGCTTGTCCAAGGGCAAGCTCGTCATCGACATGAGCTCGATCTCGCCGATCGAGACCAAGGAATTCGCAAGGAAGGTTCGGGAAACGGGTGCCGAATATGTCGACGCGCCCGTCTCCGGTGGCGAAGTCGGTGCCAAGAACGCCTCGCTATCCATCATGGCCGGCGGCTCCGAGGCAAGCTTCGAGCGAGCGCTGCCGCTCTTCCAGCTGATGGGCAAGAACATCACGCTCGTTGGCGATTGCGGCGATGGCCAGGTCACAAAGGTCGCCAACCAGATCATCGTCGCGCTCACGATCGAAGCCGTGTCCGAGGCACTTGTCTTTGCCTCCAAGGCCGGCGCCGATCCGGCCCGCGTGCGCTCGGCTCTGATGGGCGGCTTTGCCTCCTCACGCATCCTCGAAGTGCATGGCGAGCGCATGGTCAAGCGTACCTTCGAACCGGGATTCCGCATCTCCCTGCATCAGAAGGATCTGAACCTTGCCCTGCAAGGCGCCAAGGCTCTCGGCGTCTCGCTGCCGAACACTGCGGCAACGCAGGAGCTTTTCAACCAATGCGCCGCCAATGGCGATAGCGGGCTCGATCATTCCGGTCTCGTCAAGGCGCTGGAGCGCATGGCGAACCATCCCGTCGCGTAACATGTGAGAGACCCGATGCCTGACATCGCCGATCCCCGCGCCTTTCTGGAAAGGCTCTTCTATGCAGCGGTTGCGGCTGCCGATCCGGACAAGGCGCTCGCCGCCCATCTGCCGGAAAAACCGAGGGGCCGGACGGTGGTGGTCGGTGCCGGCAAGGGAGCGGCGCAGATGGCTCGGGCCTTCGAGCGTCTCTGGGATGCACCGCTCTCCGGCGTTGTTGTGACGCGTTACGGCTACGCCGTGCCGTGTGAGCGTATCGAGGTTCTCGAAGCCGCGCATCCGGTGCCGGACGAAAGTGGCCTGCACGCATCAGATCGGTTGATGGCAGCGGTGGGCGGTCTCACGGAAGACGATCTGGTCGTCGCCCTCATCTGCGGCGGCGGCTCGGCACTGCTGCCCGCGCCGGCCGGCGATCTCACGCTTGCCGATGAGATCGCTGTCAACCGGGCCTTGCTTGCCTCTGGTGCACCGATCGGCGCCATGAATGCCGTGCGCAAGCAGGTCTCGCGTATCAAAGGAGGGCGGCTGGCCGCCCTTGCCCATCCGGCAAAGGTCGTCTCCCTCGTCGTTTCAGATATTCCCGGCGACAACCCCGCCCTGGTTGCCTCCGGCCCGACTATTGCCGACGAGACGACCCGCGCCAATGCACTTGCGATCATAGAACATTATGGTCTCGATTTACCTGACGCGGTGATGCGTCATCTCGAGGATGGCACGGATGAGCCGCCGCTGCCCTCGGACCCTCATTTCGCCCGCAACGAGATAAAGCTCGTTGCTTCGGCGGCCATCGCACTGGATGCGGCTGCCGATGTCGCCCGCAAGGCCGGCGTCGAGACGATCGTGCTTTCCGATGCCATCGAGGGCGAAGCATCGGAAGTCGGTCGTCAACATGCGGCGATCGTAGCCAAGATCCTGCAGCGGGGGCTGCCATCGCAAGAGCGCTTGCTTCTTCTGTCTGGCGGGGAAACCACGGTAACGATCAAGGGCAAGGGCAAAGGCGGTCGCAACAGCGAGTTCCTCCTATCCTTCGCCTGCGCCATTTCCGGCCAAAAGGGCATTTCGGCGCTTGCCGCCGACACGGACGGTATCGACGGTTCCGAGGACAATGCCGGTGCCTTTGCCGACGGCACCACCGTTCCACGGCTTGCGGCTCGAGAGAAGAATGCAGCCGAATTCCTGGAGCGCAACGACAGCTGGTCGGCCTTCGCCGCGATCGACGACCTGTTCGTCACCGGACCGACCGGCACGAACGTCAACGACTTCCGTGCCATTCTTCTAGACCCGCTGGATTGAGGCCAGGCGACCCAGGCGATCGGAATCATCAAGACGCCAAATGTCACCTGGTCAACGAAATGCCGGGTAAAGCTTATGGCGCCGAGGCTCATAGAGCTGCTCTGAATTAACGAGGGCCTCGGCCAGAGCTCAATTCCGCCTTCATTGACGAGAATATTATTCCAAAATGATTTCGGAACTTAGCAAATCACTATAGGGTTGATACCGACTCGGCGGTGCGTACGCTTTGAGCGAGTTCGCTTTGCCGCCGAGCAAGACAATCCTGCGAAGAAAAGCCGACATGCCCAAGAGAACCTCCCCGCTCGTCGCGTTTCAGTCCAAGACATTCCGTTCTCTCTGGTCGGCAACACTCATCTCCAATCTCGGCGGATTGGTCGAAGGTGTTGGGGCTGCCTGGCTGATGACCAGCCTCGCCACCTCCCATGGCATGGTCGCCCTGGTTCAATCCTCCACGACGCTGCCTGTCATGATCTTTTCGCTCGCTGCCGGCGCGCTTGCCGACAATTACGACCGAAGACGGATCATGCTGATCGCGCAGACGCTGATGCTCAGCGTATCGGCAACGCTGGCGATCCTGTCCTACAGCAATGCCTTGACGCCCTGGCTGCTGCTTTGCTTCACCTTCATGATCGGCTGCGGCGGCGCGCTGCATAACCCGTCATGGCAGGCATCGATGGGCGATGTCGTGCCGCGCGAGCATCTGCCGGGTGCGGTCGCGCTCAACAGCATGAGCTATAACCTCATGCGCAGCATCGGGCCGGCGATCGGCGGCGTCATCGTGGCGGCTGCAGGCGCGGCCTTCGCGTTTCTCTTCAACGTCTTCTGTTATTTTGCACTCATCTTCACCCTATGGCGCTGGAAGAAGGCTCCTGTGCGCAACACGCTGCCGCGTGAGTCTTTCGGCAGCGCAATGTCTGCCGGATTTCGCTACGTCCAGATGTCGCCGAACCTGCTCAAGGTGATGTGCCGCAGCTTCGTCTTCGGCCTGACGGCGATCGTCATTCTGGCTTTGCTACCTCTCGTTGCACGCGATCATGTGCATGGCACCGCAATAACCTACGGCATCATGCTCGGCTTCTTCGGCTTCGGCGCCATCTGCGGCGCGATGCTGATCGGCCGTATCCGCGATGCACTGAGCAATGAATGGGTGATCCGTGGTGCCTTCTTCACGCTGGCCGTCAGCTGCTTCTTCCTGGCGCTTAGCGACCAGGTATGGCTAAGCTGCCTTCTGCTCATGCCGGCCGGCGTCGCATGGGTGCAGGCCTTTTCTCTCTTCAACGTCACGGTTCAGCTTTCCACGCCGCGCTGGGTCGTCGGCCGCGCTTTGTCTCTCTATCAGACCGCCACCTTCGGCGGCATGGCTGTGGGGAGCTGGCTCTGGGGCGAACTGGCCGATGCCCACGGCGTGACCGGCGCCCTTCTCATCGCAAGCGCCGCTCTCGGTATTGGCGGTCTGCTTGGCCTCCTGTTGCAGCAGCCGGACTTCGAATCCCTCAATCTGGATCCGACGAACACCTTCAGCGAGCCGCAATTGCAGCTCGACCTGCTCCCCAGAAGCGGCCCGATCCTCGTCATGGTGGACTACGACATCGAGCAGGAGGACGTAGAGGAATTCCTGGCCGTCATGGCGAAGCGCCGCCGGATGAGAATCCGCGATGGCGCGAAGCAATGGTCGCTGTTGCGCGATCTCGAAAAACCAAACACCTGGACGGAAAGCTACCATCTGCCGACATGGATCGACTATGTCCGCCACGGCCAGCGCCAGACGCATGCCGATGTCGAGGTCGCCGAACAGCTGGATAGACTGCATCGTGGCGACGGGCCGCCGGTCATTCACCACATGATCGAACGGCAGACGGTGCCCCGGCACGACGACATGCCCCTGAAGCCCTATCTGGATGCGACATGACGGAGCGGCCGCAGACCTGCTCCAGGCGACATGATCATGTTGCATTTCTCTTTGGCCTCGAACTACCGGTTCAAAGTGAAAACCAGCGGGCTCGACCCGTCAATTGATCTTGCGAGGCAAAAAGGTCACACGCTGCAAGCATTTGATATTACATCATCGTAAAGCCGGGGGATGCTTCACAACCATATATTGAGCTGTCAAGCAAAACGCCTATTTTCCCGCGCTGCTAATGTGGGCGCCAAATCACCCCGGGATCTGGCGAAGCACATGCTTCGCTCCTCGCCTTGCGGCTGCCTACGCGACCATTCGGAGTTTCAGGCAGACAATGACATTTCCGACAATTAAGCTTCCCCCGAGAGCCATCATGCTTGCTCGAGGCGTGATTACGATGCCGAAGGCCGTCTATTTCTCCCTGGCGATCCTGATCGCGCTTACGGTCTTCATGACGGTTTACGAAGCGCCGGGCATATTGAGGGATTGGACGATCAGCCAAAACCCCATCAATCTCGCCGATGGTGATATCCGCGACGGAAAATGCTCAACGCGAAGAGGCTTCTTCACCACCTGCGAGGCGCACCTCAAATATGCCTATAATGGGCAGACCTACGACAAGGATGTCGAAATCATGTTCGTCGATATCCATGCCGGCGACTATGACACTGACCTCGTCATCTCCAGAGATCATCCAGACTTGGCGACCCTCAGCCTCGGACTGGACATGCTCTGGAACCGGATCATAACGCTTGCCGTCTTCGTCGCCCTTCTTGGCGGCGCCTGCATTGCCGCGATCTTCCAGATCCTGCGCGTCTGGCGCGCCCGCGGACAACTGCGCCGGCCTGCCCAGCTTGAGCCGGTTCCGGTGGAAATCACCGCTTTCCAGCGACGCGGCAAGCGACTGATAGTGACCTATGCCGACAAGATCGGCGGCAGAAAAACCGGACGGGCGGCCCATACGAATTTCGGGCCTGGAGGGGAGCCACTGGTCGTCGGCGCAAAGGGCGACAAGGCCGTGGCACTGGCCGTCTGGCATGGGAATACGGCTCTCCCAGTGCTTTTGGACAGCCGGCTGGAACGCATCGACATCTCGGCGGAGGAGCGCGCAGGCATTCTTACGCCGCTGACAGCAGAACTTGGCGCCCATCCGCCGGAGCTCGTTATCCAAGGAAAAAGAGGGCCGTCCGTCATGGCACGGCTTGCCAGGGGCCTCCTCGTCATACTTCTCTTCATCGGCGGCGTTTTCGGCTATTGGATCTGGTATGTGACCAGCGCCGACTCGCAATTCACATCGCCCGCCATGGATCTCAACAATATGATGCCGGCGCCTCTCAACCGCTGGGGCTGCGATCAGTTGAAAAAGCGTTTCGGCGATCAACGCGCCCCGTTCGGCTGCGCCGCCGCCGACTTTACAAGCTGGAAGTGACATTCGATCAGCAGAAATGGACGCGGCCTCTCCAACGGGACCGCGTTCATTCGGACATTCTGCCTGATCATTCGCTGATCTCCGGCGCGCGAACCACACCGATGGGCGTGACGGCCGCACATTGCCGAAGACAGCTCGACCAGATGCGCCGCTCTACCTATATTCTCTGGATATAGATCGTCCCAGTTGCGGACGATGGATTAACGGAAGCGCGCAAACATGGACCAGCTCAACAGCACCGCCGCGACACTCCTCTCCAGCAAGGATCGCGGCTGGAAGGGCCTGGAAGCGAATTTCCTTCGTATTCAGGCTGGCCGAACCCATGTGCCGGGGTCGCAGACGCATCGGCTCGGCATTCATTTCGGGCGGGCCGTAAATGCTTTTTGTGAGTGCGACGGCCGTCAATACCGCCGTCGGCAGGCGCATGGCGATCTCGATATCGTTCCTGCCGGACTCGATGGCTGGTGGGAAGATGACGGGGACTGCACCATTCTACGCCTGAATATCCAGCACGAACTCCTTCAATCCGCCGCAGAAGCGCTCGGCAGAAATTCGGATGCGGTTTCTCTGGCACCCAAATTCCAGCTTCGGGATTCGCGGATTGAATCGATCGCCTGGGCGATCAAGGCCGAAATCGAGTCGCCGGTCCCGTCGGACAAAACCTATGCGGAAGCGCTGGGATTGGCGCTGTCGATCCGCCTGATAGAAGGCGGCGAACAGACTTCGGTCGGTACAGCCGCGATAGGCGCCACTTTGACAAACCGCCATCAACGACGCCTGGTGGATTTCATCGAAGCCCATATCGACCAGTCGCTGTCTCTTGCCGATCTTGCGGCGACGGTCGGTCTCAGCGTATCGCATTTGAAGCCACTCTTTCGCGCCACTTTCGGCGTGCCGGTTCATCACTATGTGCTGACGCGCCGGATCGAGCGCGCCAAATTGCTCATCCTCTCCACCGACATGCCGCTCGCCGAAATCGCTTTGGCGACAGGGTTTGCCCATCAGAGCCACATGACGCACTGGATGCGGCGCATCCTCGGCCTCACCCCCGGCATGCTGAGCCGGATGCATTCATGACTTCGATTATCGTCCAAACCTGCAATTGACCATCCGGATCTGTGCGATCCCGCGAGCATACATGGCTAGACTGCAGGAAAATCGACAGGAGAAGATGTAATGCACGCAATTCTGGGCGCCACCGGCAAGGTTGGCCGCACGACCATCGCCGCCCTGCGCAAGGCCGGCGTTCCGGTCCGCACAATTCTGCGCGACGGCTCGAAAGCACAGGCTTTTTCGGATCTCGGCTGCGAGATCGCCATTGCCGATGTGCACGACCATCGGGCGCTGACCGCCGCATTCGAAGGGGCGAGCGCCGTCCAGATCATCTGCCCGGTCGATATTCGTGCCACTGAGGCCTATTCCAGCATGAGACGACTGGTGGACCGTATTGGCGAAGCGCTGTCAGCCGCCAAGCCGCGAACCATTCTTGCCATTTCCGACTATGGCGCGCAGCATAGCTCTGGCACCGGCGTCACCTTGATCTTCCACGCGCTTGAAACACGGCTGCGTCGGCTGGAGACCGAAAGGCTTATCCTGCTGCGATCGGCCGAGCACATGGAGAACTGGGCACGTCTGGCAAAGGTAGCGGCGGATAGCGGCCGATTGCCGAGCTTCTATCATCCGTTGACCAAGCTTCTTCCGACCATCTCCGCCTATGACGTGGGTTCGATCGCGGCCGAACTGCTTTTGGAAAAGCAGGACACCGCGCTAAGGATTGTTCATGCCGAAGGTCCTCGGCGTTATACGCCGAATGACGTTGCGGCGGCCATCGGCTTGCTGGCCGGGCGCGAGGTCGTTCCCAAACCGCTTCCCGAGACCGAATGGCAAGCCGCACTCATGCGGGCGGGTCTTTCCGAAGACTATGCGCGACTGCTGGTCGAACTTTATACCGCCCACAATGCAGACCGAATAGATGTCGAAAAAGATGTGGGCGAGATCCGTCGAGGTACAATCGAGTTGGTGGAGGTGTTGCGGCGGATTCTCAGCGCATGAGGATTCCCGAACGCCTGGAACAGGCCATTTGCTGCCCTGCGCACGATCTCAGCAGCGCGGGATTGTCAGCACGACGGTCGTGCCGCCACCCTTGCGGCTGTCGATCGTCGCGTGGCCGCCATGCGCCTCCGCGATCGCCTTGACGACGGCGAGGCCGAGGCCTGACCCGCCGCCTCTTCGCGTTCTCGCATCGTCGGCCCTCCAGAACCGCTCAAAGGCCCGTTCGCTTTCCGCAGCCGTCATGCCGGGGCCGTCATCCGAAACCATGATGACGCACAGGTTGCCGGCCTCCTGAGAGGCTACACTCAACCTCGAGCCAGGAGCGTAGCGTGCGACATTGTCGATGAGCGCAAGCATTGCCTGCCGGATGCGCGCCCGATCGGCAATCACCGGCATCTTCTGCAAGTCGGTTTCAACCCTGATGCTGAGGCTGGCAAGCGCCGGCCCAACGGAATCGATGATGTCTGCGATTTCTTCTCCAACGTCGAAACGCGATTGCTGCAGCTCCATGCGCCCGGCATTCATCAGCGAAAGCGTCCTGAGGTCGTCGACGATGCGCGTCAGAGCATCGATATGTCCGATCAATCCGCGGAATACCTCCTGGCTCGGCTCGAACACCCCATCCGCCAGCCCCTGCATGCGCCCGCGCAGGATCGTCAGCGGCGTGCGCAACTCGTGCGCGATGGCCGAATTCGAATATTGGAGCTCCTTTTCCGCTCTTTGCAGCTCCTCTGCCATCCGATTGAAATCGTTGATCAGACGGTCAGCTTCGCCGAAATTGCCTTCGCCGGTCGCCCGTCCCGCGAAGTCTCCATCCGCGATAAGGCGCGCAGCCTCCGTCACGGCCGTCAGAGGCTTGACGAGACGCCGGGCAAGCCGCCATCCGACATAAGCGCCGACGGCCTGGCCAATTGCCACGTTGATGCCGAGCACGACGAAATCGCTGACGGCCCAGTCGTCCGGCGGAGCGGAGTCCTTAAACAGCCATTCGTAGACATAGCCGTAGATCAGGAAGCCGAAAAACATCACCGACAGAGCGACGAAGGCGACGATGGTCGTCGACCAGATGATTTGCCTGTTAAGGCTGTTGCTAACCGAAATCGCCAAGGCGGTAACCTACTCCCCTGACGCCATTGAGAAGCTCGCCGACACCGGCGGCATCGAGCTTGCGGCGAAGTTTGCTCATGTGACTGTCGACAGTGCGGTCAAGCGCATCGCCTTCGGGAAGGCAGGCATCGACGATCTCGCCGCGTTCGAAGGCCCTGTTCGGAAATCCAGCCATATATTCGAGGATGCGGAATTCGGTGCGCGTCAGGTTCAACGGCATGCGGTTTTCGCCGTCCTCGACGACGGCCATGTGGGCGATCGGATCGATTGCGAGCCTGCCGACCCGCAGCACCTTGTTCGCAGCACTTCCCGTCGCCCGTCTCAGAACCGCCCGCGCCCGGGCGACCACCTCGACCGGGTTGAACGGCTTGACCACATAGTCGTCGGCGCCGGAGCGCAGCCCATGCAGCTTGTCGAGATCGTCGGCAAGTGCCGTGACCATGATGACCGGCGTATCGCCTCTTTGGCGGATGGTGGCAAGCACGGTGTGACCGTCGAGTTTCGGCAGCTTGACGTCGAGGACGACGAGATCGGGCCGCAGCCGCTGGTGATGGGAAAGCCCGATCTCGCCGTCCGAGGCCGTCAGCACACGAAACCCCTCGCGCTCAAAATAGCGTTCAAGAATATCGGAGATTTCCGGCTCATCCTCGACGATCAATATCAATGCATTTTCCATCCGAGGCTCCTTTACCGGATAGAAACGTCAGACAGGGCCTGCGCGTCAACATTCCTCTGCCCTCCTCCATAGAACCTCCACAAAACGTCGACCGAAGGCCAACAATCCCAATGTTTGCTTAGGCTCGGACGAAAGTGCCATTCGCGCCCGGCGTTGAAGCGGCTCCTTTCGAATGAGTTCATGCCGTCGAGACGCGGAGCGACGATCTCCTCGCGTCCCGGTCAATTGGGAATACATTTATGCGATCTGCAATCGAACTGCCTTGCGGGAAGGCGATATTGGCGGCAATGGCGATGCTTATGCTGATTTCCAGCCACGCTTACGCGCAGGAGAGCAGCGAAATGCCCGCTCCCACAGTCGGTGTCCTGGAAATCAAGGCGCATCCGGTGCCTGTCACGAGCGAGCTTCCAGGGCGCATCGCCGCGACCCGGGTCTCCGAGGTGCGTGCTCGCGTCTCGGGCATTCTCCAGGAGCGCGTCTTCGAGCAGGGCAGCCTCGTCCATAAGGGCGACGTTCTCTACCGGATCGATCCGAAGCTGTTTCAGGTGCGGGTGGCGAGCGCCAGGGCGGCCTTGCAGAAGGCGAAGGCCGTCCAGGCCAATGCGGGGCAACAGCTGGAACGCCAGCGCTCGTTGCGAGAGCGCAATGTCTCGACCGCCGTCGACTATGATACAGCCGCCGTCAATCTCGCACAGGCCGACGCCGATGTCGCGGCTCAGCAAGCCGCCCTCGACGAAGCTGAGATCAATCTGGACTACACCGAGGTAAAAGCGCCCATCACCGGCATCATCGGTGGCGCTCTCGTGACCGAGGGAACGCTTGTGACCGCGGAAGGCGCGTCCAATCTCGCGCTCATCCAGCAGATCGATCCGGTCTATGCCGATTTCACGCAATCCGCGCAGGACCTCCTGGCGCTGAAGCGGGCCGTCAGCGAAGGCAAGCTGCAGAGCCCGGCACCCGGACAGGCATCCGTCGAGCTCGTGTTCGACGGTGGAAAGAGCTATTCCAAGCCAGGCAAGCTGCTGTTTTCGAACGCGAATGTGGACCCCAACACGGGACAGGTCACATTGCGTGCGGAATTTCCCAATCCCGATGGCGATCTCCTGCCGGGCATGTATGTCCGCGTGCGCATCCAGCAGGCGGTCCAGAAGAGCGGCATCACCATTCCGCAAAGGGCGGTGATGAGGGACGCCGAGGGCAATCCGCAAATTTTCGTGATCTCCGCCGACCAAACAGCACAGGTGCGCAACATCGCCCTCGGCACGTCTCTCGGCGCCGAATGGATCGTGCTTTCCGGGCTGAAGGATGGCGAAACCATCATAGCGGACGGAGTCCCGAAGGTCACGCCCGGTGGCAAGGTCGTCGCCGAACCGTGGACGCCGCCAAGCGCCGAGCCGAACACCTCAGACCAGGCCGCAAAGTAATCAAATCATGGCACAGTTCTTTATCAGGCGACCCGTCCTCGCATGGGTCTTTGCTTTCTTCATCATGATTGCGGGGATCATTACCATCCCGATATTGCCGGTCGCGCAATATCCCGCCGTCGCTCCTCCGCAGCTTTCCATTTCCGCCTCCTACCCCGGCGCCTCGCCGCTGGAAATCTATCAGGGCGTGACCCGGCTGATCGAGCAGGAGCTGAACGGCGTCCACGGCATCGCCTATTTCGAGTCGACCTCCGACAATTCCGGCTCGGTGAGCATCAACGCCACCTTCGTCTCCGGAACCGATATCGGCAAGGCGACCGTCGACGTGCAAAATGCGGTGCGGCGCATCGAGGCGCGACTGCCGCAGGCGGTTCGCACGCAAGGCATTCAGGTCGAAGAAGCCAGTGCCGGCTTCCTGCTGATCGCGGCTCTGACCTCGACCGACGGCAAGATGGATGAGATCGCGCTCGGCGACTACATCAACCGCAATATCCTCGGAGAGCTGCGCCGCCTTCCCGGTGTTGGCCGTGCGCAGGTCTTCGCCTCGCAGCGGGCGCTGCGCGTCTGGATCGACCCGGACAAGATGGTCGGCCTCCATCTGACTGCGGCCGACATCAGCGCGGCAATCACCGCCCAGAACGCGCAGGTCGCAGCCGGTCAGATCGGCGCCACGCCCAATCCGGTCAGCCAGGATCTGACCGCCACCGTGATCGTCGAGGGCCAGCTCAACAGCGCGAAGCAATTCGGTGACATCATCCTTCGCGCCAATCCCGACGGTTCGACCGTGCGCCTGCGCGACGTCGCCCGTGTCGAGGATGGCGCGGAAACCTATTCGACTGCAAGCCGGCTCAACGGCAATCCGAGCGCCGGCCTTGCCATCCAGCTTTCCTCGACAGGCAACGCCGTTGCCGTCTCGGGGGCCGTTAAGGCGAAGATGGACGAGCTGTCGAAGTTCTTCCCGAAAGGTGTCGAGTACTCGATCCCCTATGACACCAGCCCCTTCGTCAATGCCTCGATCGAGAAGGTCGTGCACACGCTCATCGAGGCGATCGTGCTCGTCTTCATCGTAATGTTCGTCTTCCTGCAAAACTTCCGCTACACGGTCATCCCGACGCTCGTCGTGCCCGTTGCCCTGCTCGGAACCTGCGCCATCATGTATGCGACAGGCTTCTCCATCAACGTGCTGACCATGTTTGCCATGGTGCTTGCGATCGGCATCCTCGTCGATGACGCCATTGTCGTGGTCGAGAATGTCGAGCGTATCATGGCCGAAGAGGGTTTGCCGCCGAAAGCCGCGACGCAGAAGGCAATGAAGCAGATCACCGGCGCCATCCTCGGCATCACGCTGGTGCTGTCCTGCGTTTTCATTCCGATGGCATTCTTCCCGGGAGCTTCCGGCATCATCTACCGCCAATTTTCGCTGACCATGGTCGTCTCGATCATTTTCTCGGCCTTCCTGGCGCTGTCGCTGACGCCGGCGCTCTGCGCCACCTTCCTGAAGCCGATCGACGGAAATCATTATGAGAAGAAGGGGCTCGGCGGGTGGTTCAATCGCAAGTTCGACGGAATGACGGCGGGCTACACCAAGACGGCTGCCGGCCTTGCGCGCCGGTCGGGACGCGTGATGGCCGTCTATCTCGTACTTGCCGTCGGCCTCGGCTACCTCTTCGTCAACCTGCCTGGTTCCTTCGTGCCGGAGGAAGACCAGGGCATTCTGATCGTCGACGTCCAGGGACCGCCGGAGGCGAGCGCCAACCGCACGATCGCGTCGCTGAAGCAGATCGAGGCGATTTTCAAGGCCGAACCGGCCGTCGAAAACGTCTTTGCCGTCCAGGGTTTCAGCTTCTCCGGAAACGGGCCGAACTCGGCCATCGCCTTCGTTACGCTCAAGGACTGGGCCGTACGGCCGGCGGGCAGCTCGGTGCCGGAAATCGCAGAGCGCGTCAACGCACAGCTCGCCGGATTGAAGGACGCCACCTCCTATGCCCTTTCGCCGCCGCCAATCGAAGGTTTCGGAACGACGAGCGGCTTCTCCTTCCGGCTCCAGGATCGCGCCGGGCGCGGACAGAAGGCGCTCAAGCAAGCTGCGGAAGAATTGATGGCAAAGGCGGCCAAGAGCAGCGTGGTGACGAACGTCCGCATCGAGGGCATGCAGGAAGCCGCACAGATCATGCTTGCAATCGACCGCGAGAAGGCGAACACCTTCGGCGTCGGCTTCACCGACATCAACGATGCGATCACCGCGAACCTCGGCTCCTCCTATATCAACGACTATCCGAATGCCGGCCGCATGCAGCAGGTCATCGTGCAGGCGGATGGCCGCAGCCGCATGCAGGTGGAAGACATGATGAAGCTGAACGTCCGCAACGCCAGCGGCGGAATGGTGCCGCTCTCGTCGTTCGCGACCGCCGACTGGCGCAAGGGCGATCCGCAGATCGTCGGCTACAATGGTTATCCGACGATCCGTATCACCGGCGAGGCAGCAACAGGCAAGTCTTCGGGTGCTGCGATTGCCGAGATGGAACGCCTCGCATCCGAACTTCCCGACGGTTTCGGCTACGAGTGGTCCGGTCAGTCGCGCGAGGAAATCGCCTCCGGCAGCCAAGCGCCGATCCTATTTGCCTTCAGCATCCTCTTCGTCTTCCTGCTGTTGGCAGGCCTCTATGAGAGCTGGTCGATCCCACTGTCGGTCATGCTTGTCGTACCACTCGGCATCATCGGCTGCGTATTGGCGGCAATCCTCCGCGACATGCCGAACGACCTTTATTTCAAGGTCGGGCTCATTGCGATCATCGGCCTGTCGGCGAAAAACGCCATCCTGATCGTCGAGTTCGCCAGGGATTATTACGCACAGGGCAAGTCCCTGCTGGATTCAGCGGCCGAGGCTGCTCGCGTCCGCTTCCGCCCGATCGTGATGACGTCGCTTGCCTTCACGCTTGGCGTCGTGCCGCTGGCGATCGCAACAGGCCCCAGTGCCGCCAGCCAGAATGCGATCGGTACGGGCGTCCTTGGCGGCATGATCTCCGCAACGGTCCTTGCCGTCTTCTTTGTCCCGGTCTTTTTCGTCTTTGTGCTGTCCCTCCTCCGGACCAAGAGACCGGCCGAAGAGAAGGGTGCGGGCGCCGACGTCCCGCCCGCACCCGCCGCCGATCCCCGATCCCGATGAGAAGGAAAATGACCTTCCAAGACCGCCTTATGCCGACCGCATCATGCCGGTGATTTCGAGAACCTTCAGCTGATTGCCGCTTTTTCCGTCACCTATTCATGACGAAATGAATTGTTAGGCATCGGCTGCGGCAATCTCGGAGAACCGGCAAAGGCCGCTTTCTTCCGGGATTGGTTGACCGCAGACTTATTCCAAATAAAACACAAAAGCTTAGCGGGCGAAATGCTGAGTACGGCTAACCAGGATTCCTTATGGCATCGGTATTGCATGCACGGTTGTGCAGATCATGCCGTCAGGATTGTGCCCATGCCAAACGCATGTCATTACCGTTAGTCTGAAGGACGATTTCGTGACTCCAATGGCCGAGTATCGGTCGAAAGCCGCCCCGTCGCTCCACGCCAAACCGCATCGCTACCGGAAGCATCGCTGAAATCTACCCATGAGCCCTTCTGCTAAAGAGACCCCGCAAACGAATTCGCCGTCTTCCAGCGCAATGATCGCGACACCGCATTGGCTGGCCAGCCAAGCTGGCGCGAAAGTGTTGAAGCGCGGCGGCAATGCGATCGAAGCGCTTGTTGCCGCCGGCGCTGCCTTGTCGGTTACCTATCCTCATTTCTGCGGTCTCGGCGGCGATGCCGTCTGGCTGGTGTCAGACGAGAAAGGCAATGCGCGGACTTTCCTCGGCATCGGACAGGCCGCGGCAGCCATGCCGCGGGGAGAGATACCTCTGCGGGGGCCGGCCTCTACGCTCACGACAGCATGTCTCGTCGACAGCTGGGAGAAGGCGCTGGCCTACTCCGCTGCCGAATGGGCAGGCACCGAACAATTGCCGGCCCTTCTCGACGACGCCATTGCGCTCGCCGACGGCGGATTTCAGGTCAGTCAGTCGCAGGCTTTCTGGTACGAATTCCGGCGCGATGAACTGAACGACTGGCCGGGCTTCGCCGGGCTCTTCCGATCTGGCGGCCTCCAGCACCAGCCCGCTTTGGCCCGGACGCTCGAGGCCATAGCTCGTCACGGCACCCGCGAATTCTACGAGGGTGCGCTGGCCCGGCGAATTGCGAGCGGGCTTGCCGAGGTCGGTTCTCCGCTCTCCGCCGCCGATCTCGCCGCCACGCGGACCGATATTGTCGCTCCCCTCCGGCAGGCATATCGCGACACGATACTTCTTGCTCCGCCACCGCCGACCCAAGGCATAACCACCCTCGGCATCATGGGTGTGCTCGGCCACCTACCGATGGCAGATTTCCGGCCCGACAGCCCAGCCTACTATCATGCATTGGTCGAGGCCGTGAAACAGGCGTTCCTCGATCGGCACGCCATCGCCGATCCTCGCTGCGCCGCAGATGTCTCGAAACACCTTCTCGATCCGGATCGCCTTGTGGCCAAGGCTGCTGCGATCGATCCGGCATGGGCCTTGCCATGGCCGCAAGACTATCGACACGGCGATACGGCGCTGCTTGCCGCCGTGGATGCCAATGGGAGATGCGCATCACTATTGCAAAGCCTGTATTTCGACTGGGGCAGCGGCGTGGTAATCGGCGACACCGGCCTCCTCTGGCAAAACAGGGGAGCCGCCTTCAGCACCGATCCGGCAAGCCCCAATCATATCCAGCCTGGAAAGCGTCCTTTCTATACGCTCAATCCAGGTCTTGCGCTGAAGAACGGGCGACCGCATCTGGTCTATGGGACGCAAGGGGCGGACGGCCAGCCACAGACGCTGTCGCTGCTGCTCAGCCTGCTGATCGATCACGGCCTTGATCCCGCTGCCGCCCTTGCACGCCCGCGCTTTTTGCTCGGCCGCACATTCTCGGACAGCCGCGACAGCCTGAAGATCGAGGAAAATATTGGCGCCGAATTGGTGTCGGCCCTTGCCGCCATGGGGCATGAGATCTCGACAATCGATGCTTTCAGTCCGCTTGGCGGCCAAGCCGGTGTCATCCGCATCGGAAACGACGGATCGATCGACGGCGCGCATGATCCGCGCAGCGATGGAGGCGCGATCCTACTTTGAGCGCCAGCGATCAACAATTCGATCTCATCATCCGTAACGTTCGCATCGCGGAGGACGGCGATTTCGTCGACATCGCAGTTCGGGGCGACCGGATCGCAGCTATAGAACCCCGCATTCGATGCGACGCGGTATCGGACGTCGACGGCGAGGGAAGCTTCGCCTTCGGCGGATTTGTCGATACCCATATCCATCTCGACAAGGCCTGCATTCTCGACCGCTGCGCAATTTGCGAGGGTACGCTAAGCGAGGCCGTGCAGGAAGTCGCCAAAGCCAAGGTAAGCTTTAAAGAAGCCGATGTTTATTCGCGCGCTGCACGTGTTGTCGAGAAGGCGATTTCCCACGGCACGACGAGGATGCGAACCTTCGTCGAGATCGATCCGCGCGCAGGCTTCCGCTCCTTTGAAGCGATCAAGCGTATCCGTGGGGATTATGCTTTCGCGATCGACATCGAAATCTGCGCCTTTGCTCAAGACGGGCTCACGAATGAGCCGCAAACATACGACATGCTCGACGCAGCACTTGCCGATGGTGCAGATCTGGTGGGAGGCTGTCCTTATACGGATCCCTCTCCCGGCCGGCATGTGGACATGATTTTCGCATTGGCATCAAAGCACAATGTTGCGGTCGACTTTCATCTCGATTTCAGTCTCGATCCGGATCGAACCGATCTGCCCAAGGTGATCGACGCGACGCTCCGTCATGGCTGGCAGGGTCGCGTATCGATTGGCCACGTCACCAATCTGTCGGCTATGCCACAGGCACAGCTGCTTGCCATCGCAGATGACCTGGCAAAAGCCGGGATCGCTCTATCCGTGCTACCGGCAACCGATCTGTTCCTCATGGGCCGGGGCCAAGACCGCCTGGTTCCACGTGGTGTAGCGCCGGCCCATCTGCTCGCCGGAAGAGGGGTCGCCACGTCGATTGCGACCAACAATATTCTTAATCCCTTCACGCCCTATGGCGACGCTTCGCTAATCCGCATGGCTAATCTTTACGCCAACGTCGCCCAGCTTTCGCGTGACGACGAGATGGTCCTGGTTTTCAACATGGTGAGCGGAATGGCAGCGGGCCGATTCGACGGCAGCACACGTCTGCAGGCCGGCGGCGAAGCGACGATCGTGCTCCTCGACAGCGCCGGCCCCAGTACGGCCGTGCGCGAGATTGCCCGTGTGATTGCCGGCTGGAAAAGGGGGCGCAAGAGCTTCGACAATGGTCGCCCTATGCTTGACAAACCGATCTAGAACGACCGCGCCATTCCATCGGGGACCGAAGTGGTCCACGATGGAAGAAGCGAGGCGGGCAGCGCAATTGGATACCCCGTTAAGGCCGAAAGATCAGTCATACCGCTCCAGGAACCCCGAGACCGTCTTCAGGCAAAGATCCTTCTCTTCGACATGCGGCATATGGCTGGAGTTTTCGAAGAGCACCCACTCGCAACCCTTGACGCGATCGACATAGGGCTTGACCACCAGAGGCGTCGCCTCGTCATATTTGCCTGAGATCAGCAAGGTCGGCGCCTCGATGAGCGGAAGTCTGTCTTCGATCGTCCAGTCCTTCATCGTGCCGATGACGTGAAACTCGGTCGGGCCATTCATGTTGCGGTAGACGGTATTGTCCTCGTCCATGGTGGCGAAGGTGCGGGCAACCTCCTCCGGCCAGGGCACGACGCGGCAGACATGGCGATCATAAAAGACGCGGGAGGCAGTGATATATTCCGGATCGGTGATCGTGCCGGCGCGTTCGTGCTTCAATAATGTGTCCTGCACCTCTTGCGGCAGCTCCTCGCGAAGGCGATTCGCTTCTGCGACCCAGGTATGCATGTTGGCCGGCGAATTGGCGATCACCAATGCCTTCAGCCCCTTCGGTCGACGCACCGCATGTTCGGCACCCAGCATGCCGCCCCAGGACTGTCCGAGAAAGGCATAGCGATTCTGAATGCCGAGGTGCCTCAGCAGCGTGTCCAGCTCATCGAGGAAAAGCGCCGGTGTCCAGAAATCAGGACCCTTCTCAGGCAGGCGAGTGGACTTGCCGTTGCCGAGCTGATCGTAGTGGATGACGGCGCGGCCATCGATTTCGACAATACCCTTGAAGCTGTCGACATAATCATGAGTGCAGCCAGGCCCGCCATGGGCGACGACGAGCGGCAGCCTGCCGGAATCGAGCGAACCGGTGATGCGGTACCATGTCCGGTATTCGCGAAAGGGCAGAAAGGCTTCCTGCGTCGGGATTGCGGCCACGTGTCTCTCCATCTCCAGGCTACGATGGAGCAGACCATAACGCGACCGAAACGGCTGCGGCAGCTATCAGAAGTTATAGGATGGCTGCACGTCCAGCAGCCGATAATGCGTGGCGCGGACGACCGCCTGCGTGCGGTTCTTGGCGCCGAGCTTCTTTGCCGCGGCGTTCAAATGCATGACGACAGTCGGCACCGAGCGATCGATAATGCGGGAAATCTCCTTGGCGGAATAGCCCTCGGCGGAATAGCGCAGGCATTCCCTCTCGCGCTCAGTCAGCCGGATCTTGCCGACACTCAGCGCTGCGGTGTCGAAGAGCGAATAGGCCGTCTCGTGGAAGACATGCGCCAGCAGGTTGAAATCGGCGATATAACGCAGGGCGTCGCGCTCGAACTCCTTGTTGGCACCAAAGCGAATTCCCGTGACCGTCGCGTAATCGCCGCGCGGCATGTGCACCGGCACCGTGACACCCGTCGACATGTCGCGCTCGCTCAGGTAGCGCGCAACGGGAACCGTGTCCTCGCTCATGAAGCGCTTGATCAGCGTATCGGCGTCGGGATCATAATTCCAGAAGAAGGGCGCCGAGGTTCGTAGCGCCACCTGCTGCACCGGATCGATCCGGAAATATCCACGATCGAACCAGTATTCATACATGTCGTCGGAGATGTTCCTGAGCTTTAAAAGCGATGGGATCATGATCTTGCCGTCGAGGTCGTAGGGAACCGGCGAATAATCGTAGATCAAAGCCTCGAAGCCGATTGCCTTCATACCCTCGAAGATATGGTCGATGCGGCCGTCCAGCGTCTCATGCGCCGTGAACTGGCGCCTGATGGTTCCGATTTGATCGAACATGCAGCGGTTCCAATCTGTGCCTGCGACCTCCCAACCTATCACTTCTTATAGCTGGTGCCGAGCGCGGTTTAAGGTAAAAATTTAGCCATGCTCAAATATTGAGCAAGCAGAATCTTTCGCCGGAGTTGTCAATGTGGCGTGAAATTGAGCCGGAGGCGCGGCATGTCGTCGAGGTCGATGGCTATAAGGTGGTCGCCTACAGCTTTGGCAGCGGCCCTGAGACCGTCTTCTGCCTGAACGGCGGCCCCGGCCTGCCCTGCGACTATCTGCGCGAGGCTCATTCCTGCCTGGTCGACAAGGGGTACAGGGTCGTTGCCTTCGACCAGCTCGGCACCGGCGCCTCAGACCGCCCGACCGACAAGGGTTTATGGACCATCGGCCGTTACGTAGAGGAGACCGAGACCGTCCGCAAGGCGCTCGGTCTCGGCAAGGTCCATATGCTCGGCCACTCCTGGGGCGGCTGGCTGGCGATCGACTATGCGCTGACCTATCCCGAGAGCTTGCAGACGCTGATCCTCGAAGATACTGTCGCGGACATGCCGCATCTGATTTCGGAGCTGGAGCGGCTGCGCGCGGCACTCGGCCCGGAAACGGTCGCGATGATGCAGAAGCACGAGGCGCAAGGCACCTATAACCACCCCGAATATCTCGCCGCCGTCACCATCCTCAACTATCGCCATGTCTGCCGCCTGCCGGAATGGCCGGCACCTGTTCGACGTTCGCTCGACGATTGGAACATGGGTCCCTACGAGACGATGCAGGGACCGAACGAATTTCTCTATATCGGCAATCTCAAGGACTGGAACCGCATTCCGGACCTTCCGCAACTTGCCATGCCGGTGCTGATCACGGCGGGCGAACATGACGAGCTGACGCCGGCCTGCGCACTCAGGATGAAGCTTGCCTTGAAGGATGCCGAACTCAAGGTCTTCGCCAATGCCAGCCACATGCCCTTCTACGAGAACCCGTGGGATTACTATCCGGCGCTCCTCGATTTCCTGTCACGGCATAGGGCAAGCTGATGCAAGTTAAGGTGATCCAATCCCACCGACGACAAGGGGGCGATCGCCGCCATGCATCGCTATAGATTCGTACTGACACGGCCGCTGCAATTCCTGCCCGTCCTCTTCGGCATCAGCGTCATCACCTTCGTTCTGGTCCGCCTCATTCCCGGCGATCCCGCGCGCAATATCCTCGGCACGCGCGCCACGTCGGCCGCACTTGCCAGCATTCGCGCGCAATATGGCCTCGATCAGCCGATGTGGCTGCAATATTTCTATTTCATCAAAAACCTCGGCAATGGCGAGATGGGCAAATCGATCCTCTACAAGATCGACGTGCTGCCGCTGATTTCGACCCGGATCGAGCCGACGATCGCACTGGTCGTCTCGAGCGTCATCCTGTCGATCCTGATTGCCGTGCCGATGTCGGCGATTGCCGCCCGCAATGTCGGTCGCGCACCGGATCATATCGTGCGCGTCGTCTCGACCTTCGGCATCGGCTTTCCGCCTTTTTGGCTGGGGCTGATGATGATCATCCTCTTCAGCGTCCAGCTCGGCGTCATGCCGGTCTCGGGCTACGGCTCGACGATCGGCGAGAAGATCGCTCATCTCGTCCTGCCGGCTCTGACCGTTGCGCTATCGCTTTCGACGGTGCTGACCCGCAGCCTGCGGGCGGCGATGATCGAATCTCTTAAATCGGATGTTGCGACTGCGGCCCGCGCCCGCGGCATGCCGGAGGGTATCGTCTTCTGGCGGCATGTCGTGCCGAACTCGCTGGTGCCATCAATCAACCTGCTCGCCGTCAACATCGGCTGGCTGATCGGCGGCACGGTCGTCGTCGAAAGCGTCTTTGCCCTGCCCGGCATGGGACAGCTGCTGGTGCGCGCCATCTTCTCGCGCGACTACATGGTCGTTCAAGGTGTTGCGATGGTGTTTGCCTGCGCCACGGTGCTGGTCAATTTCTTCGCCGATATCGTCACAGTCGCCGTTGATCCGCGGGTGAAGCTATGAGCATCGAGGCAACAGCGACCGCATCCCTTGGCTGGAACAGATTTTTGGGGAAGCACCTGACGCTGACGCTCGGCGGCGGCATCCTTCTGTTCTTCCTCCTTCTGGCGATTTCAGCGCCAATGGTGGCGCCCTATGACCCGATCTTTCAGAATGCCGATATGCGCCTGCAGGCGCCGTCGTTCCTGCATCCGTTCGGCACGGACAATTTCGGACGCGACATTCTTTCCCGCGTTATCTGGGGTGCGCGCATCGATCTGCAGATCGCCGTCATTGGCGTGCTCTTCCCGTTTCTGATCGGCACCACGGTCGGCACCATCGCCGGCTTTTTCGGCGGCCTTATTGACGCGATCTTCATGCGCATCGTCGATATTATCTTGGCCTTCCCCTTCCTGGTGCTGATGCTGTCGATCATCGCCATTCTGGGACCGGGGCTGAGCAGCTTCTATATTGCCATGGCCCTGGTCGGCTGGGTCTCCTATGCCCGCCTCATCCGCGCGCAGATGCTGGTGCTGAAGGGCAGCGATTATGCCGTTGCTGCCGTCAGTCTCGGCTTCAGCCGGCCTAGGATCATGTTCCGCCACCTGCTGCCGAACGCCATTGCCGGCTCGATCGTCTTTTCCATGTCGGATGCCGTTCTGGTGCTCCTGAGCGGTGCAGCCGTCAGCTATCTCGGCCTCGGCGTTCAGCCGCCACTTGCCGAATGGGGTGTCATGGTGGCGGAAGGCCAGAGCTTCATCACCACGGCCTGGTGGATCACGCTGTTTCCCGGCCTGTCCATCGTCTGCCTCGCCTTCGGCTTCAGCATGCTGGGCGATGCACTCGGCGAGCTGCTGGGGGTGCATGAATGAGCGACTCCCTGCTCTCCGTTCGAGACCTCGTGGTCAAGGCAAGACTCGATGGTGGCACCCGCACGCTGATCGACAGCGTTTCGCTCGATCTCGGCAAGGGCGAGATTCTCGGCCTTGTCGGCGAGAGCGGCTCGGGCAAGAGCCTCTTGTGCCGCTCGCTGGTGCGGCTGCTACCCTCGTCGCTTCTGAAGATCGAAAGCGGCTCCATTCGCCTCGAACGGCGAGAGCTCACAGAAATCAGTGATGCCGAGATGCTTAAGGTGCGTGGCGGCGAGATCGGCATGATCTTCCAGAATCCGACGAGCCATCTCGATCCTGTCATGCGCATCGGCGACCAGATCGCCGAAGGCATCCGCTACCATCGGGGGCTCAAAACGCGCGAGGCGCGCGCAGCCGCAACCGAGATCCTTGCGCAGGTCGGCTTTCCTGATCCCAAAAGGCAGTATGACAGCTATCCGCACGAGTTTTCCGGCGGAATGCGGCAGCGTGCCATGATCGGCGTCGCGCTCTCCTGTAATCCTAAGGTCCTCATCGCTGACGAGCCGACGACGGCGCTCGACGTCACCATCCAGGCGCAGATCCTGCGGCTGCTGATCGACATTCGCGACAAGCGCGGGCTTTCGATCGTCCTCATCACCCACGATCTCGGCATCGTCGCCCAGACCTGCGACAGGATCGCCGTCATGCGCAGCGGCCGGCTGCTTGAACAGGGTCCCAAAAGGACGATCCTCAGCCGGCCTGAAAATCCCTATACGATCGATCTGATCAACAGCCACCCTTCCCTGCCCGACGAAGCGGTGATGACGCAGCCGGAACCCACAAGGCCGGAGAGGTCAGCCAAGCCGCTTCTCGAAATCGATGACCTGCGTGTCGACTTCAGGGTCGGCGGCGGTTTCTTAAAGGGCAGCGGGGCAAAGACGGTCAGCGCCGTTTCCGGCGTCAGCCTGCAGGTCATGCCGGGCGAAACCATCGGCATCGTCGGCGAATCCGGCAGCGGCAAGAGCACGCTTGCGCGCGCCGTCCTCGGCCTTACCCCGATCTCCTCCGGTCATGTGACTTTCGACGGTATCGATCTGACCCAGCAGAAGAGCGCCGGCCTCGCAAGGCTCCGGCGCGAAACGGCCACGGTCTTCCAAGACCCGTTCAACGCACTCAACCCGCGCCTGACGATCGGCCAGACGCTTGCCGAGGTGCTGAAAGTGCAGGGCAAGGTCGCAAAGGCTGAGATCCCCGCACGCATAAGCGAATTGCTCGATCTCGTCGGACTGGAGCGCGAGTTCGCCGATCGCAAGCCGCGCAGCATGAGCGGCGGCCAATGCCAGCGCGCCGGCATTGCAAGGGCGCTCGCGGTCAACCCGAAGCTCATCATCGCCGACGAATGCGTGGCAGCGCTCGATGTCACCATCCAGGCGCAGATCATCGATCTCTTCCGCGAATTGACGCGCAGGATGAACCTGACCTTGATCTTCATTGCCCACGACCTCGCCATCGTGCGCAATCTCTGTGAGCGGACCGTCGTGATGTATCGCGGCGAGATCGTCGAGGAAGGCCGCTCACAGGAAATCTTCTCCCACCCGAAACATGCCTATACCGCGGCGCTCATTGCAGCCATTCCCGATATCGATCCGGACAAGCCCTTGCATGGCGAACGCGATGCGGCACCGGCCGGGCAGACCCAATCAGCCAAACGCATGCGATAACAACGAAGGGAACGAATTCATGACCAACAAGTGGAAGACAATCGGGCTTGCTGCAATTCTCGCCGGCCTGACGCTGAGCGCGAGCTATGCAGAAGCGGCCGGCGTACTCACCATCGGCCGCCGCGAGGATTCGACGACGTTCGATCCGATCAAGACGGCGCAGAATATCGACAACTGGGTGTTCTCCAACGTCTACGACGTGCTGGTGCGCGTCGACAAGACGGGCACGAAGCTGGAACCGGGTCTAGCGGAAAGCTGGACGACCTCGGACGACGGCTTGACTTATGTCTTCAAGATCCGCGATGCGAAATTTTCCGATGGCTCGCCGCTGACGGCTGATGATGCGGCCTTCAGCCTTCTGCGCATCCGCGACGATCCGGCGTCGCTCTGGAGCGATTCCTACAAGGTTATCGACACCGCCGTCGCGACTGATCCGCACACGCTGACGATCAAGCTCAAGCATGCATCGGCCCCCTTCCTGTCGACGCTTGCGCTCCCGAATGCCTCAGTCATCTCGAAGGCCGGCATGCAATCCTTAGGCGCTGATGCTTATGCGGAAAAGCCGATCGCCTCCGGCGCCTTTTCCGTCGAGGAATGGCGCCGCGGCGATCGTATCATCCTGAAGAAGAACCCGAATTTCTGGCAGGCCGACCGCGTCAAGCTCGACGGCGTCGAATGGATTTCGGTACCGGACGACAACACGCGGATGCTGAACGTGCAGGCCGGCCAGCTCGATACCGCCATTTTCGTTCCGTTCTCGCGCGTGGAAGAACTGAAAAAGGACCCAAACCTCAACGTGCTGATCGATCCTTCCACCCGTGAAGATCACCTGCTGATCAACCACGCCCATGGCGACCTCGGCAAGAAGGAAGTCCGCCAGGCCCTCGACATGGCGATCGACAAGAAGGCGATCGTCGACGCCGTTACCTTCCATCAGGGCACGGTTGCAAACTCCTATATCCCCAAAGGCGCCTTGTATTACTATGCGGATAATCCGCAACGCCCCTACGATCCGGAGAAGGCCAAGCAGATGCTTTCGGCAGCAGGCGTCTCCAATCTCACTGTAAAGTACCTCATTCGCGCCGGCGATGAAGTGGATGAGCAGACGGCCGTCCTGGTGCAGCAACAGCTTGCCAAGGCCGGCATTACCGCCAACCTGCAGAAGGTCGATCCGAGCCAGGAATGGGACATGACCGTTGCCGGTGATTACGACATCTCAGTCAACTACTGGACCAACGATATCCTTGATCCGGACCAGAAGACGACCTTCGTGCTCGGTCACGATTCCAACAACAACTATTCAACCAACTACAAGAATGAGGCCGTGAAGGAGCTGGTTGCCAAGGCCCGCCTGGAGCTCGATCCCAAGAAGCGCGAAGAGATGTATGTCGATCTGCAGAAGATGGCGAAGGACGACGTCAACTGGATCGACCTTTACTACAGCCCCTACATCAACGTCGCACGCAAGAATATCGACAATTTCCATCAAAACCCGCTCGGCCGCTTCTTCCTGGAAGATACGGTCAAGAATTGACATGGCCCCATGCTCCGCTGTCCACAGGGGCGGCGGAGCATTGCTTTGTAAGATGCCCCTTTCGCAAACCCACGAAGCGGTTATTCTGTCATCTTGATGCGAGGCAAGGATCATTGGCGAATGCACGTGCCGCAAGGTGAATTTCGGGAGCGCATGACGATACTGGGCGACCTTAACGCAGCCTCGTTCGTCCCCTGGATCCAGCGTCACGCCAACAAGCTTGGGCTTTCGCAGACATTCTTCCATTCTGATGCGGACCGGATCGAACTTGAGGTCACCGGGCCTGTGGAACTGATCGACATGCTGGAAATGGGCTGCTCACTCGGTCCGATCGACGTCTGGGTAGATGAGATTCAGCGCAGGGTCATGAATGACCCGCAGCCATCGCATCTTAGAAATTCCTGATCTATTGCCTTTTATTTAATCATTGTTGCCAATGCGAATTATTTATGCAAAATCTTTGAACGCTACGGGGATGCAGGCATCAGTGCCTGCCTATGACCAGCGGCGCTAAGCCATTGGTGAAATTAGAGAGTTGAGACCATGCCATTTGATGGGGCCGGATCCTGGGCGCCAGTCGCCCTTTCCTCTGATCTGCCGCCAGGAACCGTCATACCGGCCTGGACATCGGTTGGCCCGATTGCCCTGTGGCGCAGTCAGTCGGGCCGCGCAACTGCATCTTCCGATCGCTGTCCGCATCGCGGAATGAGATTGTCGCATGGTTTCGTCCGCGGCGAAGCGCTGTCCTGCATCTATCACGGTTGGAGCTATGCGGTGTCAGGCGGATGTATTCGCATTCCCGCCCATCCGGATCTGGTTCCCCCGGAAACCATTCGTGTCGCCGTCCAGCAAATCGAAGAAGCGGGCGGCATCTTATGGGCAGCCGTCGGACAGCCGGCGACGCAGCCTCCACAGCTTGACGAGCTTGTCCCTTTACGCTCTCTGGGCGTGGAAGGGGATGTCGCGGCAATCGAGGCGGCGGCAGGGGCGAAGATCGACTCGAGGGGACTGATCCGCTTGCCGGAATTTCCCTGGATTGGGTTGCTTCTGGCGCCACAGGAAAAGCATGCGCTCCTACTTCTCATGATCGACAGGGATCGCAGCCCAGCAGACCGCATTGCGGCGTCTCGGATTGTTGAATCCATCCGCCGTGCGGCGGAAGAGCGCCATAGGGAGGTCGCGGAATGAAAGGCGGCGCCATGATGGATGAATGGTATCCTGTCGGCCTCTTCAGCCAACTCAGCGAGAAGGGAAGCAAGACCTGGCTAATGGGCGAGGCGATCGAGGTCGCGCGCGATCGGCATGGCAATGCGCAGGTGATTACTGCCGAGGGAAGAGCCCTCCCCGTCCGGGTGCGGTATGGCCATGTCTGGTCTTCCCTCGGGAACCCGGAGAAGGAGCTTTTCGCCATTCCGGAGGCTGATCAGCCGGGCCGGCGCTTCGTCGATGTCGGCGTGGTCCGTGTGCGCTGCTCGCCGCTTCGCGCCGTAGAGAACTTTCTCGACATCGCGCATTTTCCCTTTGTCCACACCGACATCCTCGGTGCGGAACCGCATACGGAAGTCGAAAACTATAAGGTCGAGATCCGCGAGGGTGTCGATGAAGTCTGGGCAACGCAAGTAAAATTCTACCAGCCGCAGGCTGCAAAATCCGCGACCGGCGGCATTACCACCGAATACATGTACCGCGTGCCAGCCCCGACCTGTTCCGTCCTCTACAAGACATGCCCTCCGCGCCCCAGCGAATGGGACGTCATAACCTTGTTCGTCCAGCCTCTTGCCGAAGACCTCTGCGACGTATGGCCGTGGATGGCGCTCTTCGATGATGAAACGCCGATGACGGACCTCATCCACTTTCAGCAGACGATCTTCCTGCAGGACCGCTCGATCCTCGAGAACCAGATACCCGCGCTTCTTCCACTCGATCCCGGCATGGAAATTCCGACAAGGGCCGACCTCACCTCGGTCGCCTACCGGCGATGGCTCAAGCGCCATAATTATACCTACGGCGCACAGTTGGTCGCACAATGAAGCTCTACGATTATGTTCTATCGCCGAGTTGCTACAAGGTACGGCTGATGGCCGCGATCCTCGGCATCAAGCTCGAAATTCGCCCGGTCGATTTCCACCCCGGCGCGGAGCATCGCGGGCCGGAGCTTCTGGCGCTCAATCCGGCAGGCTCCATCCCGATCCTCGAAGATGGCGATCTCGTGCTCACCGAATCCTCGGCGATGCTTGCTTATCTCGCTGCCAATGCTGCGCCGGAATGGCTGGGGCAGGATTCGCCGCAGGAGACGGCGCGCGTGCAGCAGTGGCTCTCCTTTTCGCATCGCCTGACAGCCAATCTTGGTGGCGCACGGCTCCACGAAATGCTCCTGCGACCAGGAGATATCAAGACATTGCAGGCGCAAGGGGTTGCTGCCCTGCGCGAGCTCGAAGCTGGCCTCTTCGAACAGGGCGAGCGCGGCATGCAATTCCTTGCAGCAAGCCGGGCGACGATCGCCGATATCGCCTGCTTTCCCTATGTCGCGCTTGCGCCCGACGGCGGCATCTCGCTTGACCCCTACCCGTTGATCCGGCTCTGGATGCGCGCCATCCGCAGCCTGCCCGGTTTCATCGAAATGCCCGGCATTCACCGCCTGCACGAGCTGAAACCCGATCTGCACCCGGCGGGGGAGGCGTGATGTAATGACCAGCTACCTCCTGAAAAATTGCGCCGCTGTGATCGTCGATGAGGGCAAGGGACCGAGCGTACGCCGAAACGTCGACCTGCTTACCAAGGGTCCGGCGATCCAGGCGATCGGCGAAAACCTGTCGCTGAATGCCCTGCCCGAGGGCACGATCGCCCAGGACGCATCCGGTTGGTTCGTCTATCCGGGGCTCGTCAACACCCATCACCACTTCTTTCAGTGCTTCGTGCGCAACCGGGCCGACCTCGACTGGACGAAACTTTCCGTCATCGAATGGCTCGACCGCATCTATCCGATCTTCTCGCGGCTGACGGAGGACTGTTTTTATCATTCCTCGGTCACCGCCATGGCCGAAATGATCAAGCACGGATGCACCACCGCCTTCGACCATCAATATTGCTTTCCCCGCCATGCGGGAAAACGCCTGATCGATCGCCAGTTCGAGGCAGCCGACCTTCTCGGCATGCGCTTTCATGCAGGCCGCGGCGGCAACACCCTGCCGAAATCCGAGGGGTCGACGATCCCGGACGCCATGCTCGAGACCACGGATGAATTCATCGCTGATTGCGCGCGGCTGATCGACAGCTATCACGATGCCGGCCCCTTCAGCATGCGCCAGGTGGTGGTCGCACCTTGCCAGCCGGTCAATTGCTATCGCGAAACCTTCGTCGAGTCGGTTGCGTTGGCGCGCGATCGCGGCGTGCAGATGCACACACATGTCGGCGAAGGCGAAAGCCCGGTCATCAAGGCGCGGCATGGCATGCGCACGGTCGATTACTGCGCTGAATTGGGTTTTGCCGGCCCCGATACCTTCTACGCCCATTGCTGGGAGCTGACACACGATGAGTTGCGCAAGATGGCAGCGAGCGGCACCGGCGTCTCCCATTGTCCGGAGCCGGTCTATCTTGTCGGCGCCGAAGTGACCGATATTCCGGCGATGCAGGCCCTCGGACTGCGTATCGGACTCGGCTGCGACGGAGCCGCATCGAACGACAACTCGAACCTCATGCACTGCATCCATTCCGCCTACATGCTGCAGTGCCTGACGGCCTCGACGCGTCAGCACTCGGTCCCCGCCCCGCTCGATTTTCTGCGCTATGCGACAAGCGGAGGCGCAAGCCTGCTCGGGCGCACCGATATCGGCCGTCTCGCCCCGGGCATGGCCGCCGACCTCTTCGCGATCGATACGCGACGGATGGACTATGTCGGGACTCGGCATGACCCGCTGAGCCTGATTGCCAAGGTCGGGATCGGCATGCCCACCGATCTGACCATGATCAACGGACGCATCGTCTGGCAGGGCGGTGAATTTACCGGACTGGACGAGGCTGCGCTGTTTGCCGCGGCCGAGGCAGCACTTGCAACAGTAGAATTCTGAAAAACCAAAAGGGGAACTGGGATGCAGAAGAATCTGACCCGCAGAACATTGATGAAGAGCGCGGCGGTTGCAGGCCTCGCAACTGCCTTTACCGGCCGCTCTGCCTTTGCCGCAAACGAACCGCTCGGCATCACGCTCGTCGTGCCCTCGCCGATCGGCGATGTCGGCTGGGGCCATGCGCTAGCCGCGGGCCTTGATCCGATCAAGGCCGCCTATGGCGACAAGGTCAAGGTGACGGTGATCGAAAACATCGCCGAAGGTCCGGATGCGGACCGCATCATGAACAAGACGGTCGCCGATGGAAACCATTTCCTGATCGCCGGCTCGTTCGGCTATCAGAACGGCGCGCTTCAGGTTGCCCGCCGCAATCCGAAGGTCAGCGTCCTGCATGCCTCCGGCTTCCAGGTCGCGCCGAATTTCTCCCCATTCGCCGCCAAGTATTTTCAAGGAACTTACCTGCTTGGCATGGCGGCAGCGGCTGTCTCCAAGACGGGCAAGCTCGGTTCGGTCTCCGCCTTCGCCATTCCTGAACTGATCACGTCGGTAAACGCCTTCACGCTCGGCGCGCAAGCGGTGAAGCCCGACATCGAAGTATCGGTCGTCTGGGTCAACTCCTGGTTCGATCCGGCCAAGGAACAGGAAGCGGCCAAGGCCTTGATCTCGCAAGGCTGCGACGTGATCTTCTCGAACGCGCAGGATACGCCCTCGGTCATATCGGCCTGCGAGGAAGCCGGTGTCTACGCCTTCAACCTGAACTCCTCGATGAAGAAATATGCGCCGAAAACCTACCTCGGCTGCGTGTCCACGGATTGGTCGCCGTTCTTCAAGGCATCGGTCGATGCCCATCTCGCCGGCACGTTCAAAGGCGCCAACGCGTTTCTCGGCGTCGCGGAGAAGGTCGTCCAGGTCGTCGACTGGAGCACGGCAATCCCGGCCGATACCATGGCGAAGATCAAAGAAACCGAAGGCAAGATCGCAAGCGGCAGCTTCTCGCCGTTTACCGGCCCGATCACCAAGGCTGACGGCAGCGAGGGAGCTGCTTCGGGCGCGACATTGACGGATGCCCAGATCGTCGCGATGGACTGGCATGTCAAAGGTGTGAAGACGCCTTTGCCGAAGTAATCACGTCATGACCATTCCGCTGCTGTCGCTGCGCGGCATCTCCAAAAGCTACGGCCAGGTCCATGCTAACAAGCATATCGATCTGGACGTAGCCGCGGGCTCGATCCATGCCATCCTCGGAGAAAACGGCGCCGGCAAATCGACCCTGATGAAGCTAATCTACGGCGTCGAACAACCGGACGAAGGGACTATCGCCTGGCATGGGCAGTCTCTGAGCCTTGCCTCCCCCGCGGAGGCGAGGCGTACCGGCATCGGGATGGTCTTTCAGCATTTCTCGCTGTTCGAGAACCTGACGGTCGTCGAGAATATTCGCTTGATCGTGGCTGGCCGCAGGGCCGAACTTGCGCAGCGCATCCGCACATTGGGGAATGAATTCGGTCTCGAAGTCGATCCGCTCGCCCATGTGCACGAACTGTCTGTTGGCGAGCGGCAGCGGGTGGAAATCATCCGATGCCTGATGACCGATCCGAAGCTGCTGATCCTCGACGAGCCGACATCGGTGCTGCCGCCGCAGGCCGTCGGGAAGCTGTTCGAGACGCTGCGCCGGCTGCGAGACGGCGGCGTCTCGATCCTCTTCATCTCGCACAAACTGGAGGAGATCCAGTCCCTGTGTGACCGCGCCACCATCCTGCGCGCCGGACATGTGACCGGGCATGTGGATCCGCGCGAGCATGACGCCCATGATCTCGCCCGCATGATGATCGGCCGCGACATGCCGGAAGCAATCCCTGCATTGCCTATGGCCGAAGGCGAAAAGCGCCTGGAACTCATTGGCCTCGATTACCGACCCGACGATCCTTTTGGCATGCCGCTCTCCACCATCAGCCTGACGGTGCGCAGCGGCGAGATTCTGGGCATTGCCGGCATTTCCGGCAATGGACAAAAGGAACTGGCAGCCCTGATTTCGGGGGAAACGACCCTGCCGCGGGACAAGCGCGACCAGATCTTCATGATGGGGCACGACGTGGGTAGCCTCGACGCAGCGAGCCGCCGGAAGCTCGGCTTTGCTTTTGTCCCGGAAGACCGGCTGGGCCATGGCGCCGTCCCCGAAATGTCGCTGACGCTCAATGGTCTGCTAACGGCTCATCCCTTGAGGCTCGTGAGACATGGCCTCCTCGACAGCGGCAAGGCGACCGCCTTCGCAACCGAATGTATCCGGAACTACGACGTGCGCACGCCCGGCCCGGATGCGGAAGCAGGCTCGCTTTCCGGCGGAAACCTGCAGAAGTTCATTGTCGGGCGCGAAATCATGCTGGCGCCGAAACTGCTGTTCCTGGCTCAACCAACCTGGGGCGTCGATGTGGGCGCTGCCTCCGCCATTCGCAAGCGGCTGATTGAGCTGCGCAATCAGGGCATGGCCATTCTCGTCATATCGGAAGAACTCGAGGAGCTGTTCGAACTCAGCGATTTTATCCAGGTCCTTTATCACGGCAGGTTAAGCCCGCCGCTCGTCACGCGCGACACCCACCCGGAAGAGATCGGTCGATACATGATCGGCGTACAGCCCCAACGCGAGAAAGCGCCCGCATGAGCAGTTCCTTCTCCGCCGTCCTGCCCACCCTGGTTCGACGGGAACGAGCCTCGCTGACTGCGAAATTGCTCGCGCCGCCGATTGCCCTCGTCTTGACAATCGCCCTCAATCTTGGCCTCTACATTGCGATGGGCCGCAACCCGGCAGCGGTGATCTACGCCATGCTGATCGAGCCGTTCGTCTCGTGGGCATCATTCTCAGAGGTATTGCTGAAGACCGGTCCGCTACTTCTGATCGCACAGGGTCTCGCGATCGGCTTTCGAACGAAGATTTTCAACATCGGTGCCGAGGGCCAGTTCATTCTCGGGGCAATCTTCGCCTCCGCCATACCCATCTGGATGCCGCAGGCAACGGGCCAATGGATCTGGCCGGCGATGCTGTTGCTCGGCACCCTCGGCGGCGCGCTCTGGGCGTCTCTCACCGCCTTCTGGCGTGTCAGGCTCAATGCCAATGAGATCCTCGTCTCGCTGATGCTGAGCTTCGTCGCCGCGCAATTGCTCAATTATCTGCTTCTCGGGCCATGGAAAGATCCGAACGGCTTCAACTTCCCGCAGTCGGTCATGTTCCAATACGATGCCATGGTGCCAATCCTATTTGAGGGAACGCGGGTCAATGTTTCGTTCGTGTTTGCCCTTGCTCTGTCGATTGCCGCGTGGATCTTCATGCAGAAGAGCTTCGCCGGCTATAAATTGCAGGTCGGCGGACTGGCGCCCCGCGCGGCGAGCTATGCCGGCTTCAAGGAGAGTTGGGCAATCTGGCTCTCGCTGATCATTGGCGGAGCGGCGGCCGGCCTTGCCGGTGCTGCCGAGGTTGCCGGCCCGCTTGGCCAGCTGCAGCGTTCGATCTCAACCGGATATGGCTACGCCGCAATCATCGTTGCCTATCTCGGCGGTCTCAATCCGATCGGCATCGTCATTTCCTCGATCGTCATGGCAGCGCTCTATATCGGCGGCGACAATGCCATGGTTTCCGCCAATCTGCCGATTGCTGCGGTCCGCGTATTCCAAGGCAGCCTGCTCCTCATCTATCTGATCGCCATGGCCTTCGTGCGCTATCGTATCGTATGGCGTCCCACATCCGCACGGAGCACATCATGAGTGCTGTCGAGTTCATTCTTGCGGGCATGCTGGCAGCTGCAACACCGTTTCTGCTGGCAGCCCTGGGCGAGCTTGTCGCAGAGCGTGCCGGTGTCCTCAACCTCGGTGTCGAGGGGCTGATGGCGCTTGGCGCAGCCATCGCCTTCATTGTCGTCTATCACGGCGGCGGCCATTTTCTCGCCTTCCTCGCCGCTGGCCTAGGAAGCGCTCTCCTTTCGATGATCTTTGCCGGGATCATCCTGGGTCTCAAGGCGAACCAGGTTGCGGCCGGCCTTGCTCTCGGGATTTTCGGCCAGGGCCTCTCGGCGCTGTTCGGCAAGAGCTATGAGAGCCTGACCGTCACCACGCTGCCAAAGATCGCGATCCCCGGGCTGTCGGACATCCCGGTTATCGGTGGCCTCTTCAACCAGGATATCGTTGTCTGGATCTCGCTTGTCGCGACGATCGCCATATGGGCGCTGTTTGCCTACGGCAAGGTTGGCCTGGTGCTGCGCGCGGTCGGTGAAAACCCGAAAGCCGCGCATGCGATCGGCTATCCCATTATTGCGATCCGTTTCGCCGCGGTTGCATTCGGCGGCATGATGGCAGGCTTCGCCGGCGCTTACGCCTCCACGATCTATACACCGCTCTGGGCGGACGGCATGATCGCCGGGCGCGGCTGGATTGCCATTGCTCTCGTCGTATTCGGAACCTGGTTGACGGGGAGGATCTTCCTGGGCGCCTGCCTGTTTGGCGCGGTATCGCTTATGGGACTTGCCGCCCAGGCGACCGGATTTGCCGTCCCCTCCCAACTCCTGGCGTGCCTACCTTACCTCGTGACGATTATCGTGCTCGGCATCATCTCGGCCGACCGCCGCCTGCTCAAGCTTAACGGTGTCGCTTCCCTCGGCGAGCCGTTTGAGCGTTAAAGCAATTCTAGAAAAAATGCGCACCGACTTTCCGGCCGGATGCGCATAGAACCAAAGAGCGTTCACGCAATTCGAAGAAATGCGTGAACGCTCCGACTATCTTTGCGCAATCAGGTGGTACGTTCTGCCGCGCGGGGACGCCACTTGATCAGACGAGCCTCGACGAAATCCAGGACGAGATCGATCAGCAGGACGAACACTGCCAGGATGAAGATCCCCGCAAAGACGCCGACGGCATCGAAGTTCCCTTCAGCCTGCGCGATGAGGTAACCCAGACCGGCCGATGCACCCAGATATTCACCGATGATGGCACCGACAACCGCAAAACCGACGGATGTCCGAAGCGATGAAAGGATCCAGCTCGCCGCAGCCGGGAAATAGACATGGCGCAGCAGTTCAGACTTCTTCGCCCCGAGAATGCGGGCATTGGACAGCACCACCGGGTTGACTTCACGCACACCCTGCATCGCGTTGAAAAAGGTTACAAAGAACACGAGCGTGACGGCGAGAGCCACCTTGGACCACAGGCCCAAGCCGAGCCACAGGACAAAGATCGGGGCAAGGACCACACGCGGAATGGCGTTCAGGCCTTTGATGAACGGATCCAGGATTCGCGCTGCGGAGCGGGACAGTCCGAGCCATACGCCTGCAGCAACGCCGAGAGCCGTGCCGATGATGTAGCCGAGCACCGTTTCTGTCAGGGTGATGGTCACATGCTTGAAGAAGCCTGGATCGGTCACCCACGTGAATACCTGTTTCAGGATATCGACAGGCGAGGGAAAGAAGAAGACATCGATCACGCCCAGGTTCACGCCGATCTCCCAACCGCCGACAATGACCAGCAGCAATGCCAGTTGGGTAAGTCTCTCAGTCATGGCGTTCATAGCTTTTCTCCACTTCACCGCGCAGGGAAGCCCAGATATTGCGATAGAGTTCGGTAAAGCGGGGATCGAGCTTGATCTCCGCGACGTCGCGAGGGCGCTCCAGATCGACTGGGAAACTGTCGATGACACGCGACCGGGGACCCGAGGCCAGAACCACAACGCGATCCCCCAGAGCAATCGCTTCCTCAAGATCATGGGTAATCAGAACCACGGCCCGCTGCTCTTCCTGCCATAGCCGAAGCAGCTCATTCTGCATCAAATGCCGGGTATGAATGTCGAGCGCGGAGAAAGGTTCGTCCATGAGGATAACCTTCGGCCCGGTTATCAGCGCCTGCGCCATCTGCACACGCTTGCGCTGGCCGCCCGAAAGCTGGTGCGGATAGCGATCCTCGAAGCCTTTAAGCCCGACCTTCGCCAGCCATTTGAGGGCTCGCTCCCGGCGCTCGCCCGCGCCGACGCCTTGGAACATCGGCCCCAGCTCCACATTTTCGATCGCGGTTTTCCAGGGAAGCAGAGCATCCTGCTGAAACAGATAGCCGATATTATTCTGGATGCCGGAGACTACGCTGCCATCGATGGAGACCGAGCCCTTTGCCGGCTTCAAAAGACCTGCGATCGCATTCAGGATCGTACTTTTGCCACAGCCCGTCGGCCCAACGATAGCAACGAATTCGCCATCGGCCACCGCCAGATTCACATCCTGGACCGCGACGAAGGAGCCAAAGGCCATAGTGACATTTTCGATTGCCACCATCGCTTTGGGTGACGCCGCCGCATGCGGTGTCTGTGCTGCCGGCTTTAAGGCTGTCACGGACATCTTAACCTCCCTCAGTTCGATGCCGTCGCCGGCACCTTAGCTACAAATTCGTTGGTATAGGTCTTGGAAAGGTCGATCTTGGCAGCCTTGACCTTGTCGTTGAACGACGTCAGGACATCGAGAGGCGTCTTGATATCTTGTTCGTCCAGCAGCCCATCCGTGGAAAAGATCTGCCGGGCGTTTTCAACTGCCTTGATATATGTCTCCTTGTCGCCCGAAATGAATTCAGGCGGGAGCTTCTCGACAATCTCTGTGGCGCTGTGCGTCTTCATCCATTGAAGCGCTTTTACCGTTGCATTGGTGACCTTCTGAATGGTCTCCGGATTTTTGGAAATGTAGTCCTGGGTGGCGTAGAGCACCGATGTCGGATAGATGCCACCATAGATTTCCTTAGCGCCATCGTCGTTGCGAGCATCGATCAGGATCTTTCCGACGCCCTTCTCGACCACGAATGTCGCCGCGGGATCGTAATTTACGAGCAGATCGATCTTGCCTTGCTGAAGCGCTGCCACCGCCGCGGCGCCCGATCCGACGCCGATGATCGAAACGTCGTTCGCGGAAAGCTTATGCCGCTGAAGATAGTAGCGAATGAAGAAGTCCGAGGACGATCCCGGAGCGGTGATCCCGATCTTGGCGCCTTTTATGGTCTCCGGATTTTTCGGATCGAATTTCGCGTCCTTGCCGCCGGCCAGCACGAGGCCGGAATTGCGCCCGAGCTCTACGAAGGCGACAACATGCTTGTTCTGCGACTGCATCTGAATCGTATGGTCGTAAAAGCCGACAGCAACATCCGTCGAGCCGGCGACCAGCGCCTGCAGGGTCTTCGATCCGCCCGACGCAAAGTTTTCGACGGTGACCTCCAGGCCCTCTTTCTCATAAAGACCCAGACCCTGCGCGACCGGGAAAGGCAGGTTGTTGAGGTTGTAGGAACCAACGCTAATGCGGACAGGTTCCGCGAAAGCCGTTCCGGATAGCGCGACCGCCGCAGCGAGTACGAGAATAAACTTTTTCATTCGATCTCCTCCATTTTGGCACCCTCCCGGCACCATAGGTTGATTGATTATGCTGCACAAACCAGCGCTTTGGCGGGCTTCGCAAAGACATGGCCTTCGAACAGCCTGCGTGCCGTGCGAAGAATTCCGGCGACGAGCTTCCCATCTCGCAACTGCAGCTTCACGTCCAGATGGCCGCTCGGATGTTCAATGGAAAGCACGATGGGCGGTGTTTGAACGCCAATAAGGCGGGACGCCACGGTGTTTTCGCTTACGCAGGCCGTTGCAATCCCGACAGCGCCTGTTGTCGCCAGTGACGGATGGCATTCATTCGGCATGAAATACCGTACGCTCAATGCGCCGCCTTGTCTGGCGGGAGAGATGAGGACCGGTTTCGGAGTGACCTGACTGCGAACATCGCCCATTCCCATTTTCTCGCCGGCAAGGATACGAAGATCTTCCAGCCGCTCGATCAGCGAATGATTGCCGTTCAGTTCAGCAGCGCTCTCGTATCCGGTCACGCCAAGCGAGGCCGCTTCAATCAGGAGCATCGGCATCGCGCAATCGATACAGGTCACGTCGATGCCGTCGATCGTCTCTATCGATTTGCCGCTCGGGAAGAGCTGGCCCGTTCGGGCACCTGCCGCATCCTTAAACGTAAGCGCGATCGGAGCGGCCTGGCCGGGTACGCCATCGATCTTCGCGTCGCCGAGATAGGCTACCGCGCCCTTCGGTGTCGGAACCTCGGCTTCAATCATCTTGCCGGTATTGACGTTGAAGATTTTGACGAGGGTGGTGTCTCCGGCGACCGGCACAAGCCCCGCCTCTATCGCGAACGGCCCGACAGCCGCCAGCATGTTCCCACAATTGGGTGAGGTATCGACGATCTGCCTGTCGACGCGAACCTGCGCAAACAGATAGTCCACGTCGGCGCCAGGCATCGTCCCAGGACCGCAGATGGCAACTTTGCTGGTGACCGGATTTCCCCCTCCGATACCATCGATCTGAAGCGGGTGCCCAGAACCCATCACCGACAAAAGCACTTGATCCCGCTCGGCAGGGTCCTGCGGCAAATCCGACGTCAGAAAGAACGGGCCCTTCGAGGTGCCGCCCCGCATCAGCACGCACGGTATGGAGAGCAAATCATTCATGCGTTTTTCTCGCCGTATAATGTGATTGGCGTATCAATCAGCCTTGTTATTGCTATTATGGAATTAATGATTGATATGTGAAATGCTAAAATCGAGGGCATTGATACAGAATGAACATCAATTGCGAAATCCTTGACCTTAGAGCCTTCCTCGCCGTGGTCGAACTGCAGGGCTTTCATCGCGCGGCCGATCAGCTGAACATGTCGCAACCGGCGCTGAGCCGGCGCATCCAGAAGCTGGAGCAGGCAATCGGCGCGCCTCTGCTGGAAAGAACGACGCGCCATGTCGCGGCCACAGCTCTCGGAACCGAGCTCGTGCCTCTGGTGCAGCGTATGCTCGAAGAGTTCGACGGTTCGCTGTTTTCGATGCGGGAACTGGGAACCAAGCGTGGAGGCCTGGTAACAATTGCATGCCTGCCGACGGCAGCCTTTTATTTCCTGCCGTCCGTCATTCGCCAGTTCAACCAGGAATATCCGAATATTCGGCTTCGGATTCTCGATCTGACCGCGACTGACGCACTGCAGGCGGTGGCACGCGGCGAGGTCGAATTCGGGATCAATATCATGGGAAGCTCTGATAGCGATCTTGTCTTCGAGAGGCTGGCCGAGGATCCGTTTGTCCTGGCAGCCAAGCGCGACCATCCGCTAGCGGAAAAGAAAGAGGTCCGCTGGCAGGATCTTGAACCCTACCCGCTGATCACGGTTCATCGCTCCAGCGCAAACAGGACATTGCTCGACGCTGCTCTGGCCAGATCGAACATCAAGCTCAACTGGTTTTACGAAGTGACCCATCTGTCCACATCGCTCGGTCTGGTGGAGGCAGGGCTCGGGATTTCCGTGCTGCCGAAAATGGCAACTCCGCAGGGAGAGCATCCCTTCCTGATCACACGTCCGATCCGAAACCCCGAAATCTCGCGCACTATCGGCGTTGTCCGCCGCCGGGGAGGAACGCTGTCGCCCGCTGCCGAGCATTTCATGCGCATGCTGATCGGGGCGTGGACATAAAACTAATCGGCAGGCACAGCCGACAGCACGCTCTGACAGGCAGCGCCAGCTCAAAATCGTTCGGAGCGCTCAATTAACTGAGCGGGCGAACCTGCGACGACAGCCAGCCTTTCGGCAAATCGCGATCAGCCGCCCGATGCGGCAGTGAAAACCGCCAACTGCCCGTCGAAAGCACGCTTGAAGGCAGGCCGCGCTTCACCGCGCCTGACATAGGCGTGGAGATTCGGATATTCGTTCAGAATGCCCGATGCGTGCAACCTGCGCAGCACCGACACCATCATCAGGTCGCCGGCACTGAATGCGCCTTCGAGCCAGTCGGCATCGCCAAGGCGAGCGGACAGGGCACCCAGTCGATCGCGGATGGCTTCTTCAACGAGCGGACGGCGCTGCTCGTACCAGGGCTCGTGGATGCCGCGGTTGATGATCGGCGGTTCCACCGTGTTAAGCGCAGAGAACATCCAGGCGATCGCGCGGGCACGGGCGTTTGGGTCATCCGGGAGCAGGCGCCGGTAATGCTCTGCGATATGAAACACGATCGCCCCCGACTCGAAGAGAACGAGATCGCCTCGCTCATAGGTCGGGATTTGCCCGAAGGGCTGACGCGCGCGATGTGCGGGCTCCTTCATCGCTTCGAACGACACAAGGCGGACCTCGTAAGGCTCTCCCACTTCTTCGAGCGCCCAGCGAACCGGCATATCCCGCGCCAGTCCCCGACCGCGGTCGGGCGATCGTTCAAAGACGGTAATGATGGTCGATATCTTGTTGCTCATCGTCCTCTCCATTTATGGCGTGTTATCTTAGGGACGATTGAAACGGAGGCCGCCCGACAATGGCTGGCAGGATTTTTCCACCGCAGACGGGAGCACAACTTCCCGGGACGTAGCCGAGCCACGTCCGTATGGAAGAGGCTGACGGACGATCAATGCGAGAATTCGCGATCCGTAGGTAGAAAATGACCGAGAAAACCAACCGGATTGAACATGCACAGTCGATCTTCACGCCGCCACGCCAAGAGCCGGTCATGCAGTAAGCGGCCGCCTGCCCACGGGAGCCAGCAGCCGTTTACGCCTTGAGAACCGGTGCCGATATCAGGCCGCCTGAGCCAACGCGAGCCGCAGCGCAACCCATGCGACGCGCTCGCCGTAAGCGCGGGCTGTTTCCAGATCGCCGACCGACATTTCGCTCGGGGCTGCATCGGCGTCGGACTGAGCCATGGGCGCGATGTACGATCCCATCCTGTTGGCATCGTCACGCTTCGATGCCTTCACGTTTGCTGGCTTCATACCCAGGCTGACCCACAGACCGCCATGCTGTCCCGCCAGAAGAACGAAATATTCGAGGGTGTTGAGCTTGTCACCGTTCAGGCTGGCGCTGTTGGTAAAGCCTCCGAAGACCTTGTCCTGCCATTTGTTGGCAAACCAGGCCTTCGAGGACGTGTCGGCAAATTTTTTAAACTGCCAGCTCGGACCACCCATGTAGGTCGGCGATCCGAAGATGATGGCGTCAGCGGCATCCAATGCGGCCCAGGCCTCGTCTGAAAGGTTGCCGTCAGCGTCAATGGCGTAGAGTGTACCACCCGCCCCTTCCGCGACGGCTTCCGCCATTCGCTGAGTGTGACCGTAGCCGGAATGATAGACGACGGCTGTATTGGTTTTGCGATGTGACATGATGATCTGGCCTCCTTGGGGCCGTGGCTTTGCGCAGTCCGGAGGCAATTTCGCTCCGTACGGTGCCTTCTTTCAAAAGAGTTTGATGGGGGCGGATGACGTCCAACGTCTGGCGATGGATAGTTTTAGTCAGCCGGTTACGCGGAGGTTCTCAGGGTGATGAACTTATGTGCCGCGAGATGCTCAAGCATGACCGCTGACACCGGCCAGCATCAGCAACAGCAGGAACAGCATTGGCGGCGGTAGCTCGCGATAGTTCCGGATACGGACAATGGCCGCGATCGCTGCGAGCATGATGCAGGTGCCCAAGGCGACCCCGATATATCGGCTGCCGGCTGTAACCAGCAGCACTGCGGTTAGGAGTTCGAGTGCGCCCGTGATCCAGCACCACCAGAACGGAAATCCGAGCTGCACGAAGCCCGCGCGGACTTTTGAATGGCCGCTCATGTTGACCATGGCCCCGACGAGAAACGCGGCTGAGGACAGCCAAACGAGGACGGTATTGAGCACCGTTGTGCCCGTGAAAATTTGAACTGAATCCATTGCTATCTCTTCTCCGATACGCCGCGTCGCGACCAGCTCTTATAGCGTCATCATATATTCTAGCATTGCTAGTTTGTCAATCGACGTTCTTTTTGATAGCTTCAGGAAAAGGGAATTCGTGCGAATGAAGACGGGAGCCAAGGTGGGTATCAGCGAACGCAAAGCCCGGGAAAGGGAGGAACGAGGCCGCAGGATCGTTGTCGCTGCGAGGACGATCGCGGAACGCGACGGCTGGGCCTCGGTCACCATCCGGCGTCTCGCCGACGAGATCGAATACAGCCAGCCCGTTCTCTACTCGCATTTCCAAAATCGCGATGAAATCGTCGGCGCAGTCGCACTCGAAGGATTCGGCGAGCTGGCCGGGATACTCCGCGCCGCGATCCGGCCGTCGTCCACGCCCGAGGAGGCAATAGAAGGCGTGGCGACCGCCTATCTCGATTTCGCCTTTGCCCGACCGGCAATGTACGAGGCGATGTTTATCCTTCCCACCGGTCTGCGCTTCGCCAGATCCGATACGCCAACGCAGCTCCGGGAGGGCTTCGGAGCCATGGCGACGGTGATCGCGCCCTTCGCCCAGGACGTGGATACCGCCACGGAGACTTTCTGGGCAGCGCTCCACGGATTGGCGGAGCTTGAGCGCCACGGCAGAATAAGGCCCGCTTTCCGGTCCCACCGGATCACACTCATCATGCAGATGGTGTCGGGCCAGCTCCAACGATAAATGTTGCGATTGATGGGATGCCGCAGCAGGGGAGCAGGAGTTGGGCGAAGGGTCTCGATCTTCGGAATTTGTTCACTGCCGATAGGGGCACGATTTACTGAAATTCCGCGACTTTCCCTTGGGCGTATCGATATCTAAATCGAAGACGGATAGCTGGTCATTCCTGCGATCGCCGCGGTCGGATCAGCGCTGCCACGGCAATAGCCGTGGCGATGATGCCACCCGCCGCGCAAAGCCAAAAGGCGAGACGAACACCGCTCGCCAGGTCGCTGGCAGATACCTTGCCTCCTGCAAAACCGGCATAAGCATTGGCAAAACCAACAAGGACAGCAAGACCAACGGCGTTGCCGATGTTCATCGTGGTCGACGCCATCCCCGATGCAACGCCCTGTTCGCGATCCGGCACTCCGGAACCGGCAATGATCCACATTGCGGTCCACACGACACCCTGACCGATCCCCGAGACGAGCAGACCCGGAACGATGGCCGCATAACTGCTTTCGGGCCACGCCCCGGCCACCATGATAACGGTGCCCGCTGCCCCTACCAGCATTCCTGCGATCAATGTCGATCGCGCCGAAAAGCGCGACGCGTACCGCTCGCCGATTTGAGTACCGGCAGCAATGGCAAGCGAGGGAACGAGGAAGGCAAGGCCTGTCTCTGAGGCCGTGAAGTGATGGATATCCTGAAACAGCACCGTCAGAAAATACGGCAGGGCTCCAAAGGTACCCATGTAGAGAAAGGTGATGGCCATGCTCGTCACGAGCATGCGGTTGCCGAACAGTCTCAGAGGCATCAATGGATCGCGGCTTTGCGATTCGATGATCATGAACGCGAGCAGTAGAAGCACCGCTAGACCGAAGGCCCAGAGAATCGGTGCGGCACCCCACCCGAACACCGGTCCCTGGACGAGTGCGAACACCAGCAGAGTGGCGCCTCCCGTAACCGTCAGCGCTCCCGACAAGTCGAAGGAGCGGCCGTGGGGCACGCGAGGATCTCGCGGGATGACGAAAAAGGCTGCGACGATTGCAATCAAGGCGAGGAAGACATTGACGAAAAACACCGATGGCCAGCCAAAAGCGCTCGTTAGAAAACCGCCGGCAAGCGATCCGATCGTGAGACCGCTAGCACCTGCTCCTCCCCAGACTGCTAGAGCGCGGTTGCGCGCTGACCCCTCCGCAAACAAACGGTTGACGAGCGAAAGCGTGGCCGGAAATAGAAAAGCGCCGCCGATGCCTTGGACGGCTCGCGCTGCGATGATGACTGCGGGCTCCCAGGCCAATCCCCCCACCAGTGAGGATATCGCATAGAGGCCCAGCGCCGTGATGAACAATCGGCGTTGGCCGATGAGGTCCGCCGCACGCCCGCCGAAGAGCAGAAAACCGCCGCAAAAGACCGTGTAGGCGCTGACGACCCATTGCAGCGTCTGACCGGAAAAGTTGAGACCCTCGCCGATTTTGGGCAAGGCGACGAAGACGATGTTGATATCGAGCGAGATGATCAACTGTGCAAATGCGAGGAGCGCCAGCGCAGCCGTCCGGTTGAAATTCGCCGCACCTGCCCCGACTGATGGTCTTTCTGCAATGTGGTCCATTTATCCTCTCCGTCAATTCTTTGTCGATCAACAAATAATGTGAAGCTTGCGCAGCCGAGTCAAGGTGATTATTTGTTGAATGACAAAGATTGAGGTTAAGCATGGCAGGACGGCCGCGGGAATTTGATCGTGATGAGGCGCTGGCCAAAGCCCGCGACCTCTTCTGGGAGCGAGGCTATGAAGGCGTCTCGATGTCCGACCTCGTCGACGCCATGGGCATAGCGTCGGCGCGCATCTATGCCGCTTTCGAATCGAAAGAGGCGCTGTTCCAGGAAGCGGTCATGCTGTACGCCTCCGGCGAGGGCGGATTTGCCACTCGAGCACTGGCTGAAGAATCGACTATTCTCGATGCCTTCGAGCGACTTCTGCGGGATGCGGTCCTGCTCTATACGCGCCCCAATCACCCACACGGCTGCATGATCGTGATGGCGGCCACCAACTATACGATCAATAACCAGGCCGTTCGCACGCGGCTCGGCCGATACAGGCGGGACCGCGCTGCCTCCCTACACGAGCGTCTGAAAATGGCATCGGAGGCCGGCGAGTTGAAACCTGATGCCGACCCGCGCGCGCTGGCGGAATTCTACGCCGCTTTTCTTCACGGTCTATCAGTGCAGGCGGCCGACGGAGTGCCAAGAGACATGCTTCTGTCTACATTGTCTCCCGCGCTATCGCCGTTGAAGAACGCGTTATTGGCCAAGGCTGACGATCTCTGAACCGATTGCCGCCGGCGTTGCACATTCTCGCGATGGTGAGAGCTTCAATCCACAGGGAGCGAATTCGTTTCAGCTCCGCTGCCCTTGCGGAACTGGCTCGGTGGCGCACCGATAATGCGCTTGAAGGCACGGCTGAACGACGCTTCGGCGTCGTAGCCCAATCTCTGCGCGACTACGGACACGCGCATTCCATTGCGCAGCCATTGAAGAGCTTGATACATGCGCACCCTCGCCACGTAGCGCGCCGGCGTTTCACCCACGACCTTCAGGAATCGCTCCGCAAAGCCCGAGCGTGAGATGCCCATCAGGTTCGCAAGCGCCGCCAAGCTCCAGTCACGATCCGGCTCGAGGTGAATTGCAGCCAGCACCCGGCCGATTTCGGGGTTGCGCACCGCGGCAATCCAGCCGGTGGTATCGCCGCAGCCATGTTCGACCCATGTGCGGATCAACGTCGCGGTCAGCACATCCGCGAGCCTTGCCAATATACCTCCCGCGCCGACACGATCCATCTGCACTTCACGCGTCATGGCGTCGAGCAAATGCGGAATCGCCGGCTCGTTCTTGGCCAGATCGCTGGTGAGCATGGTGTCGGGCATCAACCGCAGCAGCGGATGAAGGTTGTCGATATTGAAGCGCATCGCCGCGGTCAAAGCCACCGTTCCCCCACATGCATCCTGGCACTGGAGATCGAAGACATCCCGGCAGACTTCCTTGCGGTCAAATTGCTCGAAAGGCACCGGCGGAATGCCTGGCTCGCTTGCAATCATATGCGCATTGCCACGCGGCAGAAGCGCAGCGTCGCCGGGTCCCAACGGAAGCCAATCGCCTGACGGAGCCTGAAGCCAGGCGGAGCCGGACGAAATGAAATGCAATCTCGCCGACGACTGCGGCGCAAAATAGGTCGCCCACGGCTCCGAGAGCCGACAGCGCCCATATTCAACGCCATCGAGCCGCAAGCCCCTCAGCATCTCGCTCAGGGCATCATGAGTCTCGCCAGCATTATCTTTGGACGAATAGTCAAGCATCTCGGATTTCCTAGCATGGAAAGTACAGACTGTCACCACTACCTTTTGCTCGATGGCATCAACCGTACGCCAAGACATCTTAATATAGGACCGCCCGCCATGGCAGACAGCGATTTCAGGCCAATTTCATCTCCTCACCACCAGCCGACGGCAGAGACATCCCACCGACCAAGATGGGATGCCGTTGTCGCCCTGGCTCTCGGCGTATTCGGTCTCGTTACGGCGGAATTTTTGCCTGCCAGTCTGCTCACCCCAATCTCTTCCGATCTTGGTCTCTCTGCCGGGGAGACCGGCCAAACGGTGACTGTAACGGCTGTCGTCGCTGCATTTGCAGGCCCCGGTATCGTCATAGCCACGCGAAATTTCGATCGGCGCCGCGTGCTGTTCGGTCTGACTGCTCTTTTGATCCTTTCCTGCGCCCTGGCGGCAACCGCCAACAATTTGATTTCACTCCTCGTATCACGAGTTCTGCTGGGCGTCGGGCTCGGCGGTTTCTGGGCAATGGCCGGCGCGCTTGCAATGCGGCTGGTCCCGATTGAACATCTTCCCCGGGCGATGGCGATGATCTTTACCGGCGTCTCCCTCGCCACCGTCACGGCAGCACCGCTCGGCTCCTATGTGGGGTCGACCCTTGGATGGAGAGCTTCCTTCGTCCTGGCCGGAGCCGTCGGCGTGCTTGCATTTATTGCCCAGGCTGTCACCGTGCCGTCGTTGCCACCAGCCGGTCACGCAGGTTTGTCAACGCTCGGCGCCGTTCTGACGCGCCCCAAGATCCGGGTGGGTCTGATCACCACACTTCTCATCGTTGCAGGCCATTTTGCCGGCTTCACTTATATTCGCCCGTATCTGGAAGGTATCGCCCACCTCAAGGTCGAGATGGTGTCGCTGGTGCTCCTCGCCTACGGCGTCAGTGGTTTCTTCGGCAATATTGTCGGTGGCATGATCGCGGAGCGCAGTGCTGCTGTTGGCACCGTCTTCTCGTCGAGCCTGATCGCCGTTGCCGGCGCTATCTTCGTAACCGTAGGCGCGTCCGAGCTCGCGGCGATTGTCGGAGTTGCTATTTGGGGTTTCGCCTTCGGCGCATTTCCCGTCTCCATCCAGAGCTACATCACGCGTGCTGCTCCCGACGAAGCTGAAAGCGCAGGAGCATTGCTTCTGACCGCTTTCCAGGTCGCTATTTCGAGCGGAGCGGTCCTGGGCGGTGTATTGATCGATCTGCAGGGGCCGCTGGGCGTCATGTCGTTCCTTGGGGCCGCATGCCTTGCGGGAACCATCGTGATGGCGGCACGCGGCGGCAAACAGACCGCGCTCGCTCAAAGCTGACGGGCGAGATCACAGCGTCTGCTCCGATTATCGAGGGTAGCTTTCGAGCTGCAGATACGGCAGCGATCGGAAGCGCCCTCGGTATCCAAAGTAGGGAGCAATCGAAGCATTCGTTCGCGCTGCAGCGATCGAGATAGCTCCAGTCTGGACCAACGGCCTTTCGCCCGGCGTTATCGGCGCTCAGCCAGACAGACACCGGGCCATGCACCCGCTTTATGGTTCGGCAATACGCCGTCATTCCATATAGGCCGCAAGCTCCTCGGGCGCTCCCCGAGGAAAAGCTTCCTTAAGATAATCCAGAAATGCAGACACGCGGGCGCTGAGCAGCCGCCGCGTCGGGTATAGCGCCCAAAGGGCAGTCTGAAATCCTTCCACCTCACCCCAACTCACCAGCCTGCCAGTGGCCAGATCCGGAATAGCGAGCGATAGGGGTAGACGCGCCGCGCCCACGCCGGCGCGGACGGCGTCGCGAACCATGACGAAAGAGGAGACGCTCAGAACCGGCCTTGCCACGAGGCGGAATTTTCCCGCTGAAGTCGTGACCTCCCACGATTCAGCCTGGTTCATCGCTCCACGGCTGACGGCGGGAACGGCATTGCGGCCTGCTGGACGCGGCAGGTCGGGACTTGCCACGACAACAAGCCGATCATACAGGAAGACGCGGCCGACAAGACTTTCATCCGGCTCCGGATTCACGCGAATGACCACATCATAAGCTTCCTCGATCATGTCGACGGCCCGGTCTTCCGTCGTGATCTCGAGCTGAACTTCGGGATATTTCCGGACGAATCCTGCTGCAAGCTTTCCCAACGCCGTCTGCGAGAACAGCAAGGGCGCGCTGATCCTCAACCGGCCGCGGGGGCTATGTCCGCCCGATGCGATCGCCTTCGCCGTTTCGTCGAGCTCGGTCAGCAGCGCGCCCGTTCGCTCGAAGAGTGCACGCCCCTCCTCCGTCAGCTTCAGCATCCGTGCACCGCGCTCGAATAGGCGCAGGTCGAGACTTGCCTCCAGCTCGGCCACGCGCCGTGACAAGGTTGCCTTCGGACGACCGGTTGCACGAGCGGCCCTTCCGAACCCGCCGTGGCGGGCGACCAGATTGAAATCGGCGAGAGCGAGCAGATCCATGTGTTTCACCAGTGAGACAGCGAGTCCAAAAGTGGCGTCTATCGGGATCAATGTGGATCATTAAATTGATGACTGTCAACTGAACACCCCCAACCGGAGTAACCACAATGACCATTCTCGTTACAGGCGCCACCGGCCGTGTCGGCCACCACGTCGTCGATCAACTCGTCAAGCGCGGCGCAAAGGTCCGCGTGCTGACCCGCGACCCCTCGAAGGCCAATGTCCCGGCCGGCGTCGAAGTTGCCCAAGGCGACCTGCTCGACATCGATGCCCTGCGCAGCGCCTTCCCTGGCGTCAACACGCTCTTCCTGCTGAATGCCGTTACCGGCGATGAATTCGCCCAGGCAATCATCACGCTCAACATCGCCCGCGAGGCAGGCGTCCAACGCGTCGTCTATCTCTCTGTGTTCGAAGCCGATCGCGCGGTGAATGTGCCGCATTTCGCCGTCAAGTTCGGCGCCGAGCGCATGCTCGTGCAGATGGGCTTCAGTGCCACCATCCTGCGCGCGACCTACTTCATCGACAATGAGCTGATGATCAAGGACGTGATCCTCAATCACGGCGTCTATCCGATGCCGATCGGCAGCAAGGGTGTCGCCATGGTGGACGCCCGCGATATCGCCGAGGTCGCCGCCATCGAACTGATCCGCCGCGACCAGGCTCCCGGCAAGCTGCCCATCGAGACGATCAATCTGGTCGGCCCCGACACGCTGACCGGCCCGGATATAGCCAAGATCTGGTCGGACCTGCTCGGCCGGCCGGTTGTCTACGGCGGCGACGATCCCAGCGGGTTCGAGCAGAACATGGCGAGCTTCATGCCGAAGTGGACCGCTTATGAGATGCGGCTGATGGCGGAACGCTATGTCAGCGACGGCATGATTCCCGAGACCGGCGACATCGAACGGCTGACCAGCATCCTCGGCCGCCCGCTGCACAGCTATCGTGACTTCGCAGCAGCGATTGCGAACGCAGCATAACCCTGGCTGCTCACCTCAACTTCGCCTGAAGATCCCTCATGATTATTCAGCTGCTGCTGTGCTGGTGAATTTCTCGGCGAAATCGTGCTGAAAGCAACGGCCCGGTAAGCCGCAACGACCGCTTTCAAACGATTGTGTAAAAAATGCCGCCGCCGCGCCAAGATCGAAGCTCTTGGCGTGGCAGCGGCATGAGATCGTGCGACGCCTATTGCTGTGCAGGCTCGGCTTTCTGGATCTTGTCCTGGACTTTCTTCACAAGCGCCGGGTCACTCTTTGCGGCCGTCAGAATTGCGTTGTATTCATTCACCGACATGCCCGGCGAGGTCTGGACGGCCTGCACCATCTGCTTGCTTGCCTCGGTCTGGAGCTGTTGCTTCGCGGTTGGATCCTGCGTTGCGCCGATCTTGGCCGAGTATTCCTGCCTGATCTTGTCCACTTGGAGATAGGCGACGGCAAAGGCCTCTATCTTCTGGTCGCTGACGGGTGCAGCCGCAGCATTGCTGTCGGGCTGCTGCGCTTGCGCAGGTGGCTGCCCTTGTGTTGCTTGCTGCGCAAAGGCCTGATTGCCGAGAACCATCAAGCTCAAGACTGCGGCGGTCAGCGATGCAGCGGGGATATGACGAACAATCATCTCAATTCCTCTTCAATCGTGCGGGGGAACACCTCTTTGACGGCGTAGAGCTAGGGGTGACATATCGTTTCGATATCACCGCCGGTTAGGTTTCAGGAACGATCCGGCGGCAATGCGGCCCTCAAACGGTTTCTATGGGGTCATAGCACGGCGACGTGTTGGCGATAGAACGACAGCTTTATGGCAGCAGTTCCGCTTCGGCGCGGGTTTCTTGCCAAGGTGACAAGCATCGTTACGGGATGTGAAAGCCTGTGAAGTTCACGATGGTGACTGAGCCTTGGCCGTAGTTATTCTGTGACCATCTCGCCGGCGAGGGCGACGGAATAACAATCGAACGGCCCGGAGCGTACTGTTCGCCCGGGGGATGCAGCTCACCGAAATTCTGAACCGCTCTCTCTTTTCCCGCAATTGCCGACGGAAAAACGCTGCGCACTTTTCCTGGAATTGCGCTATCGGTTCAAGCTGCCTTGGCCATCTCGATAATCTTGGCGAGTGCTGACAGCTCCTCCGGCGTCAGATCAGTCAATGGTGGCCGCACCGGGCCGGGATCTTTGCCGAGAACGTGCAAGCCGGCCTTGATGATCGAAACCGCATAGCCTTTCTTCCGATTGCGCAGGGCGACGAAGGGGAAGAAGAAGCTCGTGAGGATTTCGTCCACCGTTGCCTGGTCTGCGCTCCGCAACGCACTGTAAAAACGCCGGGCCAGCGCGGGGATGAAGTTGAAGACGGCGGAGGAATAGGTCGTGACACCGGCAGCGAAATAGGCCTGAGCATAGACTTCATGGGTCGGCATGCCGCCGACATAGACGAGACGGTCCTTGAGGGTCGTGGTGATCTCGATCACCTTGTCGACATCGCCGACTCCGTCCTTGCAGCCGACGAGGTTGGGGCACTCGTCGGCAAGCCGCGCGATGCTGTCGGCGCTAAGCACCGCATTGTCCCGATTGTAGATGATGACCCCGATCCCCACGGATTGGCAGACCGCCTTGACATGGGCGATCAGGCCGGCCTGCTCCGAAGACATGAGGTAAGGCGGCAAAAGCAACACCCCATCGGCTCCGGCTTTTTCGGCCGACTTAGCGATCTCGACGGCGAGCGACGTGCCGTAGCCTGTTCCGGAGATGATCGGCGTATTGCCGGCAGATGCCTTCGCGGCGCGGACAACCTGCGGAATTTCTGCGGGATTGAGGGAGAAGAATTCACCTGTTCCGCCGGCTGCAAAAAGGGCTGCAGCATCATAGCCTGCCAGCCATTCGACATGGCGGCGGTATTTCGCCTCGTCGAATTTGAGATCGCTGTCGAAATGGGTGACCGGGAAGGACAGCAGACCGCTGCCAACCGCCTTTTTCAGTTCAATCGGGTCCATCTTGAAATCCTATCGTCGATTGGTATGACAACGGTTCTCAGGCGCCTTCGAGCGACTGAACGAGGGCGGCGATGTAGCCGTAGCAGAAGGCGAAAGCGACGCCGGTCGGGTCCCGGCCACTGATGGTCGGCACATGATCGGGCATCAGCATGTATCGATAGCCGACTTCCTTGTAGACCTTTGCGGAACGAACCATGTCCATGTCACCCTCATCCGGAAAGGTCTCCATGAAGGAGAGCTTGCCGCCGCGAATGTTGCGGAAATGGACGTTGAAAAGCTTGCCGCGCGTGCCGAACCAGCGAATGATGTCGTCGATCTCCTCCCTCGGATTGTCGAGCATCTCGCCGACCGATCCCTGGCAGAAGTTCAGCCCGTGATAGGGGCTTTCGCGCATGAGCACGAATTTCTTCAAACCTTCGACAGAGCCAAGGACGCGGGTAACGCCGAGATAGCCCGGCGGCGTATAGGGATCGTGCGGGTGGCAGGCGAGACGGACGCGATTGCTCTCCGCCACAGGGACGACGCGCTCCAGGAAATAGTCGATGCGCTCCCAGTTTTCGTCTTCCGACAGGATACCGGCAAGGCCCGGGGCAGCCTGGTGGTCCGCCTTATTCCAGCGGAAGCTCGCATTCATCGAACCACCACGGCCAGGTTCTTCCGGTGTGCGTGGAATGCCGATAAGATTGAGATTATATTTCGCCGCGGGAATGCCGGCCGCCGCCACATCTTCGATGAGCTTGCAGATCGCATCGATCTGTCGATCACGATTCCGTCCGGCAAGCAGAATATCGGGATAGGTCGCCTTCTCAATCGGCTGAGACGGCAAGGGAAGCTGGATCATGTCCAGAATCAGCCCGAAACTCTCGACCTTGTCGCGCAGGCGCTCAAGATCGGAAAGGGTCCAGCTTTCCGGCTTTCCCGGCGGGTCCGCGCAAATATGTTTCACCCCCAATTGAGCGAAAACGCGATAGTCGTCATCATCCCGCGCCTCGACCTGCGTTCCTACATACACGGAGCATCGCTTCCATATGAGATTGACCTACATCATATGACATAATATGAATTCTGTGACGTGTCGAGTATTATTACTCAGTTCGGCCAGGAGGTGTGGCAGAGGCGCTGGCTTCCGCCTTGTATGCATTGTTTAGCGCATAAAAGGTCGCCTGAATGGCGAATATGCTCTATTGGTAGCCTGCAGCGCGCACAGCGACTTTTGTCGTGGGTCTGGTCTCCTTGTTCGTACCAAAGCCGTCCCAAGGACTTTCAAATGTCGCGGATTTTCCTAAGTCATAATATGACGTCAGCGCGCACTTCATGTGCGCTATGAAAATCAGGGAGGTTGAACTTGGTCTTACGCCCCAATGCTCCTCGACATATGGCCTAGTTACCTAGTTTCCCCATGACCCAAGGGGCTCATGGGTTTGCATTCATCATACGATCCTGTAATCGAAAATAGATGATGAACAAATTTCCTGGTCTTCTTTTGATCGGCCTCACCCTTTGCGCCTGCGACCAACGCGGCACGGAGGCTGTGGATTGCCCGAACCAAAATCCCAACCTGGTCGCGCAAGGCCCCAACGGACCCTACGAATTCCGGGAGGATTGCGAGCCGGGTGCGTTGACCTGCATAGACCCTAACAAAAAAAGCCCAAACGGGGAATGCCACCGTGATATGCCGGATCAGGAAGCAATAGAGGACTATCCGCCCTGCGACGATAGCCGTCCTTTGATACCCTCTTCTCAGGCGCTCGCGCCCAGCATGCGGAGGAAATCCACATCGTCGCCGATAAGGGCATCGACCAGCCGATCCCGAATGCAGCTGCGGATCATGGGAAGCAGGTCGCGGCCACCCTGCCAGAACGGGGCAAGCTTTTCCGGCAGCGGCAGGCTCAGACGCACGGCAATGCCGAACTCCTGCAGCGCTTCAGCGTCAGTGCGATGAAAACGGTTCAGTTCAAGCGAAACGCCGTCAATGCCGCCGGCGCGCATCGAGGCGACGATGTCTACTGGGCGATGGTGGAGGATCGCTTCCGTCTGCAGGCGCGGCTCGAGTTCCTTCACGCGCAACAAATCGATATGATCAAAGGAGGATATGGCGACATGGTCGAACGCGTCGAGCTCCCGCAGCGTGCCGATCATGAGATCGATGAGGCGCTCAGCGCGCTCGGGCTCCTTCATCTCGATTGCGAGACGGGTATCCGTTTGCTTGGCCCACAGAAGCGTATCAGCAAGCGTCGGCACGCGGGTTCCGGCGAACCGGGGATCGAATTTCGCGCCGGCATCAAGGGAAAGAATGTGCTGGAGATCGTGATCGGCAACAAAGCCGAAGCCGTTGGTCGTGCGATCAAGGGTTCTGTCGTGCATCACGACGATCTGATCGTCGCGCGTCAGCATAAGATCGATTTCGCACTCGTTGGCGCCTGCGTTCACACCCGCCTGGAAGGCGAGAATAGTGTTTTCCGGGAAGCGTCGGCTGAAGCCGCGATGAGCGGCAATACGGAGCGAACCATGACGAGCAGCGTGAAGGGGCACAGGCAATGCGAGTCTCCTTGAAGTCGGTTCTTTACGGGGCAACCTAGTGAAGTGTCGGATCGAGAACGTCGCGCAGATAATCGCCGATCAGGCTGATCGACAGCGACAGGATGAAGATCACGATGCCCGGCAAGATCGCGATCCACCATTCTGTCATCACATAATCGCGGCCGGCGCCGACCATGCTGCCGAGGCTGACAAGCGGCGGCTGGATGCCGAGGCCGAGGAAGCTCAGCGCCGATTCCTGCAGCAGGATTTCCGGCAGGACGATCGTCAGATTGACGAGGACGACAGAGAGGATATTGGGCAGCACATGCAGGAAGGCGATGCGCGCTGTTCCTGCACCATTTCGCCTCAGCGCCGCGACATAGCCCCGCTCCAACTCCAGCCCTGCCATGGCCCGCACCAGCCGCGCGTAGCGCTCCCAGCCGTAGAGGCCGAGCAATGCCATGAACAGCCAGAGATTGTCGCCAAAGAAGGCGAGGACGGCGAGCGCAATGATGAGGAACGGCATCGACGCCTGGAAATCGACGGCGACACGGATCAGCATATCGGCAAATCCACGGCCGAAAGCTGCAAGCAGGCCAAGCACGGTGCCAAGCGTCAGGCTGATCGCCGAAGCGCCGAGCGCGATCAGCAGGCTGGTGCGCAAGCCATAGAAGATGCGGCTCAGAATATCGCGACCAAGCTCGTCGGTGCCGAGAATATGCTTGAAGGAGCCTCCAAACAGGATCGGCGGCGCCTTGCGGGCATGAAGATCGATCTGTGCAAACCCATGAGGCGCAAGCACATTGGCAAAGATCGCGACCACGATGAAGGTCACGAGCACAATGACGCAAATGGCCGTCATCAAATCGAACCGGAGGCGGGGCAGAAACGCTCGCTCCGATCTTTTCTTAGGGAGAGCATCGGCACCCGTCGCTGCGTTCGCCATGGCTTTTACCTTTCGAGGTGGCCAATCAGGCCGATGCACTATGCCGCAGACGCGGATCGGCGAGAATGTAGAGACAATCGATCATGAGATTGGCCGTCACCATCGTCGCCGTGATGAGCAGCACGATGGTCTGCACGATGTTCAGATCACGCTGGGCGACGGAGGAGACGAGAAAGCGGCCGACGCCGGGCCAGGCGTAGACGCTCTCGACCACGGCGGCGCCGCCGATCATGCCCCCGACGAGAAAGCCGAGCATGGTCAGAAGCGGCAAGGCTGCATTCGGCATGATATGCCGCCACAGAAGAGCACTTTCGCCGATGCGCTTAGCGCGCGCTGCCAATATGAAGCGCTGGCCCAGCACTTCCAGCACGCTCGAGCGGACGAAGCGGGCGATAATGCCGGCATTGTAAAGGCCAATGACCAGAACGGGCATGACGAGATGCGCCATCGTCGATCCCCCGCCGCTCGGCAGGATCCGCAAGGAGACGGCGAAAAGCTGAATGAGGAGGATGGCGATCAGAAAATTTGGCAGCGAATGCATCAGCACCGCAAGCGCCATGACAAAGCGGTCGATCAGGCCGCCGCGGTTGCGTGCAGCCAGAATGCCGAACGGCACACCGGCGCCGAACGCCAATATCAGCGCGGCTCCCATCAACTCCAGCGTGGCCGGGACTTTCGACAGAACCAGCGTCAGGGCATCCTGCCCATTCAGCAGCGACGTGCCGAAATCGCCGCGCAGCAGGTGGCCGAGATAGGCGAAATACTGGATGTAGAGCGGCTGATCGAGACCCCATTGCTGCCGCATCAGCGCCACCACTTCCGGCGGCGTCTCGATGGGCAACAGGGAATGCAGCGGGTCGCCGCTGACGCGCAAGATGACGAAGGTGAAGGTCATCGCCAGGAATAGCGTCACGAGCGCCCTTAGAAACGCCCGCAGGATGGATTGAAGCATTGCCTGTTCCTTCAGAGCATTTCGAGTATCGCCGCCGCCTGCCGCACTCTGCTCCGCCGTCCGCGGGGGACGGCGGAGAGGAGTTTTGCGGTATAAGGATGGGCCGGTTTTGCGAAGACGTCCTCCGTGGGACCGGTTTCGACGATCTGTCCCGCTTCCATGATCGCGACGCGGTGCGAGACATGCCGAACCACCCGCACATCATGGCTGATGAAAAGCAGCGACAGGCCGCGTGCCCGCTGCAATTCGAGCAGGAGGTTAAGTACCTGCGCCTGCACGGAAACGTCGAGCGCCGAGACCGGCTCGTCGCAAAGCAGAATTTGCGGTTCGACCACGAGGGCACGGGCGATGGCGACGCGCTGGCGCTGGCCGCCGGAGAGCTGATGCGGAAATTTCTGCAAGGCGGAAACCGGCAGGCTGACGGCCTTGAAAACTTCCGCCGCGCGATCGAGCCTGCTTGCCGGATAGCCTATGCGGTGAATCGTGAGCGTCTCCACCATCTGATGACCGACGCTCCGGCGCGGATCGAGCGCGCCCATCGTATCCTGCGAAATAACCTGCAGATGTTTTGCCAGACCACGCCGGTTCGGCTTCATCAGACTCTTGAAAGACTGGCCGAACAGCGTGATTTCGCCTGATGTTGGCATACGATCGCCGCAGAGCAGCGAGGCAAGCGTGGACTTGCCGCAACCGGATTCGCCGACAAGTCCTAGCGTCTCGCCGGCTCTCAATTCCAGGCTCACATCCTTGATCGCATGAAATCCCTTCGCGCGTCCCGGCCAAAGGGAAAAGCCGGGCGCATAGGAAAATTGCAGATCACGGGCCGCGAGTGCGACACCAGCCTCTTTTGCATCGGAGGCGATTTGCTTCTCAGGCATCATGGGAGCTCCACGGATTGAAGCAGGCAAGCGCTGCCGTACCGGCAATCAATGGCGGGACCATTGTCGCGCAATTCGGCTCTGCACGCGGACAACGGGGTGCAAAGGCGCAGGCCTGCGGCGGGTCGTCATGCAGCTTCAGCTCGCCGGGAATGTCCGCAAGCCTTTCCAGCGGTCTGCCGCGTCCGGGCATGGCCTCCAGCAGCAGCCTTGTATAGGGATGGCGCGGATTATCGTAGAGATCGTCAGTGCGATTGATCTCGACCAGCGACCCCGCGTACATGACTGCGATGCGGTCGCAGACTTCGGCGACGAGATCGAGATCGTGGCTGATGAAGATCATTGGAATCCCGCGCTCTCGCACCGCCTTGACCAGAAGAGCGACGACCTGCGCCTGCACGGTCACGTCAAGCGCCGTGGTCGGCTCGTCGGCAATGATCAATCGCGGCTGCATGGCAAGCGCCGTGGCAATCATAACGCGTTGGCACATGCCGCCGGAAAACTGCGCGGGATAGGCATTGTAGCGCGCCTCGGGTTGCGGAATGGCGACCTCCGCCAGAAGCCGGAGCGCTTCGTCCCTGGCTTCCCTTGCGGACATGCCGGCGCTGACAGCCGCCTCGGCTATCTGTGAGCCGATCGTGCGCACCGGATCGAGGCAGGAGACGGGCTCCTGAAAGATCAGCCCGATGGGCGGCAGCTTTACCCGCGACCGCGGGCCGAGCTCGGCTGCATCATACATCGCATCCTGGAAGGAGATATAGCCCGTGGCGCTGGCGCTCGGCCCGAGAAGACCGGCAAGCGCCAGGCAGGTGAGGCTCTTTCCCGATCCACTCTCGCCAACGATGCCGAGGATTTCGCCCTGGGCAAGGTCGAAAGACACGTTGTTGACCGGATGAAACCGCCCGGTGCCCGTTCTGAACGAGACACTCAGATTGTCGACGGAAAGAACGGGAACGCCCATCGCGAAGCGGCTCAGCTCTTCTGCTCTTCGAAGGAAAGGCTGCCGGCGCCGAGATCCATCTGGAAGGCCGGCAGAGGCTGCCACTTGATGCCCTTGCGGATGCCGAAGAAGACGGCATTCTGATGCAGGACCGTCTCGCCCGGGTCTTCCCATTCGATCAGATGCAGCATGTCGCGGAATATCTTGGCGCGGTCGGCCGGATCGACGGCCTGTTCCATCTTGGCGCCGAGGGCATCGAAATCCGCATTCTGCCAGATCTTGAACGAGCTCAGATTACCTGCCGAGCTGAACTGCGTGAAGAAGGAGATATAGGGGTCCGGTACCTGGCCAGTGCTCGACCAGTTGCCGGTCGCGCGGGTCGACGAGGCCTCAAACAGTTTGCCTGATTCCACGAACTTCATCTTGGCATTGACGCCGACAGCCTGCCACATGGCAACAACGGCCTGCGTGACCGGGTTTTCCGCTGTGTAATAATTGTTCTGCGAGCGGATCTCGATTTCCTCGCCACTATAGCCGGCATCCTTCAGGAGCTGCATGGCCTGGTCCGGATCATATTTGTAGGCAGGATAATCCTTGAGATAGACCGGACCGTAGAGCTCGAACTGCAGGCCGTTCGGCACCCTGGTGCGACCGTTCCAGATCGTGTCGACGATCGCCTGGCGATCGATGGCGAGGATGAGTGCCTGGCGAACGCGCGGGTCCTTCAGCGCCGGATTGTTCTTGTCGAAGAACAGGATGCGGTTGTTCGGCACCGGGCCGCCGACGATTTCGTGATCGGTGCTCGCTGTGACGACCGAGAGCTGATCCGGCGGCAGGTCCGTCGCAATGTCGTAGTCGCCGGCCAGCAGGCCGGCAATGCGCGAGGAAACCTCCGGCACGATGCGCAAGGTCACGCGCTTGGCGGCCGGTTTGCCGCGATAGGCCTGATCGTGTGCGGCGAGAACGACGCTCTCATTGGCCGTATAGCTTTCGACCTTATAGGGGCCGGCGCCGACCGGCTTCTGCCGCCAGATCGTCCAGTTACCGCCATTCTTCTGCCAGGCGTCTTTGCTGATGACCACGGCCGCGTAAGATGCAAGGCGCTGCAGGAAGATCGGATCCTGGAACTTGGTGACGAAGCGGACGGTCAGCGGATCGACCACTTCGACATGGTCGAGGCTGGTGAAATTGGTGCGATAGGTCGGATAACCCGGTGCGTCCTTGTTCAGGAGCCGCTCAGGCCCGAAGGAGAAGGCGACGTCCTCGGCGGTCATCTCGCGGCCATCATGGAAGATCACGCCGGGGCGCAGCTTCATTTCGAGCACGGTCGGCGAAATCCAGGTCCAGGACGTCGCGAGATTGGGCTTCACCGAGAAGTCGCCGCGCATGTCGAGCGCAAGCACTGTCTCGTGGATGGAAAAGTTATTGCGGAAGGCGACGTTGCTGGCGGCATCGACGGGCTCCTGCGACACCGGATTCATCTGAACGGCGATGCGCAGTTCAGGCCTCTTGTCGGTGCCGGCATCGGCCGAGGCCGACAACGCTGGGACAAAAGCGCTGAGGCCGGCCGCGGCTCCCATCAGAAGGGTTGTGCGGCGGGTAACCGGGCTGTTGAAGCCGCTGGGCAGGTAATCGGACATCGGCACACTTTCCTGTTAAAGCAATTTATAAATCGCCGCACAAACGTTTGCGCATATGAAATACGACCACTTGCGTTCAAGATCGTCTTTTCTTTTACGCAAGGGAAAGTGGCCGCAAGCTAGGCGAGCTCGATGACGCACGTATGACAAGTTCGGGGGTGACGAACCGCATCGGACGCTTTGCAACGCGTGCGTCCATCGGAAGGTTCGAAAGCTCAACCAGAAGATCGAGCGAGGCTTCGCATAGCGCATCTGTCGGCTGGGCGACCGTCGTCAGCGGCGGAGCCCAATAGGCGGTGTCGGGCACGTTGTCATAGCCGACGACGGAAATATCTGCGGGGATCTGCAGGCCGAGATCGCGCAGGAAGGCGACAACCTCGATGGCAAGCCCGTCACTGCCGCAGATCAGAGCCGTCGGGCGTTCCGACGATGCCAGGAGATCGGCAAAGAGCGTGCGGTCGTGCTCGCCCCTCTCAAAGGAGATGACATCACCGGCGATCAAGCCAGCACTGCCGGCAATCGCATCCTGGAAAATCGACATCCGATCGCGAAGCGCGCTACGGCTGACGCGGTAGACGAAGGAAATGCGGCGGTGGCCGAGCTTCACAAGGTGATCAAGCAGCAGTCTAATGCCAAGCCGATCATCGGTTAGAACCGCAGGAAGCGGACCCGTCAGCCCCGCACCGAGCGTCACATGCGCCTTACCTATGAGATCAAGGTGATCGCAGAGCGCCTGCTGGCCCGGAAGGTCGCTCACCATGATGACGCCGTCGAAGAAATCCTGTTGAAACAAGCGCAGCTGGCCGGCGATTTCGCCGGCCTCCGTCTTGGCTTGCGCGACCAAGAGTTCCACGCCCCGACGTTGGGCCACGATTTGCAGGCGGCTTGTCAGATGCGGCTGATAGTGGCCCGACAGGCTGTTGACGATCGCCCCGAAGACACCGGTTCTGTGTGTTCTGAGCGATGTTGCGAGACGGTTGACAACGTAGCCGAGGCTGCTCGCCGCCTCCCTGACACGATCCTGTGTCTCCAGGCGGATGCGGCTGTCGACCTGACCATTCAGGACGCGCGATACGGTCGTAGCCGACACGCCGGCCAACCGGGCGACGTCCAGAATGCCGATTCTTTTGGGTGCTTTCATACAGTCTGCCGAAATTTTTCGCGCCGCGCCGCGCCGGCGCAAGGGGGTCCCAGAAGTCTTGCCACACTTGCTTCGAGACGCAAGATCACATTTCGACTTCGAGTGGAATTTTCATAGGCGACTATGGATCGCGAATTTCACAGCTGCTCCAAAGACTGCTAAATCAGGATGGCATTGCGCCGTCCTTAAGATGCCCAGAGCAATTCATGAGACCGTCACGGCCGTGACGCAAAGTAGGATAGAGCCATTCAACCGGCCAAACCACTAGACGCGCCCGATTAAGGCTTCGCGGTCAGGTATCGGCGCAAATCCGATACGCCGCAGTAAGAGGAACAGAAGCAACCATCCAGGGAGAGGGATAATGAACATAAATCTGATCGTGCATCCCGGTGTCGATAGTGCTCTTATCGCCTGGCGCAGCGACTTCATCGACCAGTGCCGCGGCTTTGCCCTGCGGCGGAAGATCAAGCGAGCGGCTGGAAGCCCGCAAAGCCCCAACACGGTCTCCGATGTCGACACCGATGGCTATCATGAGGAGATCGTTGCCAGCTGGGTCGGCTTCGCTGACGGGCCTCCCGTCGAGGAAGGCACGCGCAAGCCGACCACGGAATGGCCGATTCAGAAATATCTCTGGTCCGATTTCGCCGTCAATCCGGGTGATATCGTCGCCTACCGGGTCTCCGCCATGATCGGACCCGAGACGGCGTTGCAGGAATCGGCCGATCACGTATCGGACTGGAGCGAGGCCATGCAGATCGGGGCCGAAACCAGCGGCCATGTCAGCTGCTATTTCAATCGCGGCATCGTCGCCAGCCAGTGGCTTGCACGCCTATTGCCCGAAGAGGCTCCCACCACCAAGCTCAAGAAGGCGATCGCCAACCCCGAGGACCCGATCCGCCAGTTCCTTGCAGGGCCGATCCGCGACAAGCTTGTATCGCTCCTCAATGATATCAGGTCGAGAGGCGGGCATATCTATGCGGCCCTGTTCGAGCTGGATGATCCGGAGCTTATTCCCCTGCTGCAGGGCTTCAAGAAACGCGCTCATATCGTGCTTGGCAATGGCAGCGTCAAGAAAAAGGGAGAGGACGAAAACGAAGATGCTCGATCCGACCTGTCTTCCTGCGATGTCAGGGATCGCATGAGCGCGCCGCGGGCATTGGCGCATAATAAATTCCTGGTCATCTGCGGCGCCGACAAATCGCCGCAGGCCGTATGGACCGGCAGCACGAACTGGACGATGACCGGCCTTTGCACGCAGGCGAACAATGCGCTTCTGATCGATAACCCGGCCGTCGCGCAATTCTATCTCGACCAGTGGAAGACACTTGCCGCCGACGGCAATGATTCGCCGCCCGCCCTCTATCAAAGCAATGCCGAGCCCAGAACAACGCCCAAGGCCAAGAATACGACGGTCTGGTTCACGCCCATGCGCGAAGGGCTTGATCTCGAACAGGCAAGCGAGCTGATCCGCGGTGCCCAGCAGGGCATCCTGTTCGCCATGTTCAATCCCGGGCCTCGCGGCACGCTTCTCAACGACATCATCGAGCTTGCCTCGCCGTCGAGCCCTTCGTTCAAACCCGATCTCTACATTCAGGGCGTGGTCAACCAGAATCCCGGCACAGCAAAGAACCCTGTCGTGCTGTTCAACAGAGGCGAGAGGATCGATGCCAATGCCGACGTCGTGCTGCCCGCCGCTATCCCCGGCCGGTTTGCCTATTGGCAGAAGGAAGTTCTGAAGCTGCCAACGGCCCATGCCATGGTCCACAGCAAGGTGGTCATCGTCGATCCATATGGTCCCAATCCCGTCGTCATGACCGGCTCCCACAATATGGGCCCGAAGGCGAGCGGCGTGAACGACGAGAACCTGGTGATCATCACCGGCAACGGCGATCTCGCCAGCCAATATGCCGGCAAGATCATGGAAATCTATGCCCAGTATCGCTGGCGGCAATCCGTTCAGAAACAGGGCGGCGCGCCCAAGTGGACCGGTCTTGCCAATGATGACAGCTGGCAGATCAAATCGCCGGAGCAGCCCTATGACAAACGCCGCATACGCGAACTCGACTTCTGGTTCGGCAAGAATGACACCGCCTGATGCCCGGCCTGACATCGCGTAGAGGCTAATCCGGGATCGCAACCGACTATTGCTTCGGGATGAATGAAGTTGCGATCCCCTTGCCCGTGTAGCTCGGTCCGGTCGAGCATTTGTAATGCCGACGCAATCTTCGGCTTCTAGTGGCTTAGCAACAATCTGGATTCCCCGATGTTGCTCCGCTATGCTTTTCCCGTTCCTATTTTTATCGGCGCTTTGGCACTCACGGGGTGGGCTTTCCCTATTCTCAAAAGCCATACCGCCCGGCCAGACGAGATGGCCACGCCATATCCCGGGGCGTTTGCCGACATGCGTCATCTCACGTCCGAACGACAGGATCCTGCAGGGTATAGGATTGCCGGCGATGCCGTACCGACTGGTTCCGGCGGCGAGTATCGTCAGGCTCCATCGTGTGGTGACAGTAACGCGCCTTCGCCACCCGGCTATTTCGAACGGGCCAGGATGCTTCTATACCTTCTGCGGACGCGCCACCGGCGAAAATAGGCCGGCCATGAGGCTACGCAAGCAAATACGAGGCATGAATGATCCCGCCGCTGTAGCATCAGTTGCCGGACCCTCTCCGCCCGCCGAAGCCTCCAGCCATCCATTCGGGCAGGTTAAATAAACCTCTGGTAGCTGATATGATATTCACTATCGGCTTGGATGCCACCCCCGAGCCGACTACCGCAGCGTCCGGCGAGACTGCATGCCCTCGCAGTGTCGTCGGACACCCTCCCCTAAAACCGCGCCCATTTCGACCGGCTTATGCCGCCCGCCCCGCTTTGCGGCCGGAAAAAATGCATCCTCCCAGGAATGTGCCCTCCAACGCATTGTAGCCGTGATATCCGCCGCCGCCGAAGCCTGCGGCCTCGCCGCAGACATACAATCCGGGGATGAGTGCGCCGCTCCGCGCGAGCGCCTGGCTTTTCAGATCGGTTTCGAGACCGCCAAGAGATTTCCGCGTCAGAATATGGAGGCGCACGGCGATCAATGGACCTGCCTTCGCATCCAATATGCTATGCGGCGGGGCCGTGCGCATGAAGCGATCGCCGAGATAGCCGCGCGCCTGTCGCAAGGCTACGATCTGGGCATCCTTGGCAAAGGGGTTATCCAATTCGCGGTCGCGGGCTTCGATCTGCCTGCACAGATGGATAAGATCGAGCGGACGATCGCCGATACGGTTCATGCCGGCCACAAGCTCTTCCAGCGTTTCGGCAACGACGAAATCCCTGCCCATCGCCTTGAAGGCTTCCACCGGCGGAGGAGCCAATCGCCCAAGGCGGCTGCGCAGAAGAAGCCCGATATCGCGTCCGGTAAGATCCGGGTTCTGCTCGGAGCCTGAAAGGGCAAATTCCTTCTTGACGATTTTCTGCGTGGTCACGAACCAGCTGTAGCTATGCCCGAGCCTGCAGATGTGCTGCAGCGTCGAAAGGCTGTCGAAACCCGGCAGGCAAGGTGCTGGCATGCGATTGCCATTGGCGTCGAACCAGAGCGAGGACGGGCCTGGCAGGATGCGGATGCCGTGGTTCGGCCAGATCGGGTCCCAATTGGCAATGCCTTCGGTATAGTGCCACATCCGGTCGCCGTTGATCGGCCGCGCGCCGGCTGCCTCGGCATGACCGATCATCAGGCCATCCACGTGATGGGGCACGCCGCTCAGCATCCGCTCCGGGGGTGCGCCAAGGCGTTCGACGGGCCAGGCGCGGCGAACCAGTTCCAGATTGCCGCCGATGCCGCCGCTTGCCACGATCACAGCACCCTCGATGCGGAAGTCACCGACAACATCACGGTTCGATTGCTGACCGCGGCGGATGTTGTCCTCGGCGAGGATCTCGCCCTCCACGCCGAAAATGCCGTCTTCATCACCGACCAATCGTGTCACGCGCCGCCGGAACAAGAGCTCGATCTTGCCGTCCTTCTCCGCCGCCAAAACCCTTTTTACGAATGGATCGAGAACGCCAGGACCCGTACCCCAGGTGACATGGAAGCGCGGTACGGAATTGCCGTGCCCGTCGGCAAGGCCACCGCCGCGCTCCGCCCAGCCGACAACGGGAAACCAGCGCATGCCGAGCCCATGCAGCCAGCTGCGCATCTCGCCGGCGGCGAAATTGAGATAGGCCTCTGCCCAGGCACGCGGCCAGAAGTCCTCCGGTCGGTCGAAGGCCGCAGCGCCCAACCAATCCTGACGGGCGAGATCGAGACTGTCGCGAATGCGCATCCGCCGTTGTTCCGGCGTATCGATCATGAACAGCCCGCCAAGCGACCAGAAGGCCTGTCCGCCGAGACTTGCCCGAGGCTCCTGATCGATAAGGATCACCCGTTTCCCACGCTCTAGCAGCTCGCAAGCCGCAACAAGGCCTGACAGGCCTGTTCCAACGATCACCACATCAGCATGACTGCTCATTCGTTTCCCCCTCCGCGAATAGCATATCAATTAGAGAGCTTAATGAAGCTTACGTAAAAGTAAAACGAATGTCAGAGCTGACGACCATCCAGAATCGATCCACCAAGCCTGCATTTCGTCTCCACGAAACCTGCACGATGTTCATGTTGTCTTCCGACACTGACAGCGATCAATCGCCCTTTTTGTTGATGCGGTTACCGCTGTCGACACGAAAGGACCCCTCAGCAGGCATGGGCTTCCGAGCGAACGGAGATAGTGACGAACGACATCGGCAGCCCCTCAAGGGAAGCATCATGTATAAACAGAAGACGCCCACGCTTATCGATTGGCTTTTCATGTTGGCGCGTCTGGCACCGATCATCATGGTTTACCTGTGGCCGACATTCCTTCGTTTCATTCTAGGCACTGTCTTTTTTGTCGCGCTCGCCGCGCTGATGTATCATTTGGTTGACGTGGAGCCGAACTTTTCGGTGTATGACTCTTCTCCACAAGTGGCTCCACTTACTCGCGAGCGGTAATCTTTTCCTTGGGAGGTCGAACCAAATGGCGACCCTTCGGCATAACGAAAGCCTCGTCCCGCGATTGACTGGCGGAGGGAAATCACGACAGAGTAGATGCCCACACGGCCTTCTCCACCGCATCGGCTTGCCTGACATCGGAAAAGGCAATACCCGATTGCTTAACAGGAGAGGAGCAGCAGCCATGGGCAAGCTTCCCGACATGACGAAACATCGCGGCTTTCCTTCCGGCATGCCGGGTACAGGCGTGCAATTCACCATTCGCCGCGCAAACCCCAAGGGCGTGACGCCGATCAAGAAACTGCCACGCCGCGCGCGGCCGGGAACACAGGAACACCGGATCGACGCGGCGTTTCTGCATGCGCTCTGGCACTATTTCGGCGCAGAACCTTTCGAGCGCGGCAATCTCGACGCTGCTCGGCTCAACCTGCTCTTCGAGCGCGAGGTGCTACCCGCAGACAAGGATTTCGATCCGCTCTCCTATGAAGCCATGCTCGTCATCAATGAGAAAGTGGCGCGCGAAAGCTTCCCCGAAGCATTCGAAGATGTGATGGAGATCTGACGCCACGCGGAAGCGCGCAGCCCTCTCGAACGGGCGGCTACGGAAGTACCGCGCCACGGAGCCATGTCGATAAGGATGGCATGCGGCCCTATGCCCGGTTGCCTCCGGGCTGGAGCGCGCTAACTTACGGTAGTCGACACTCTTCATTTGAGGCTGACATGCCCGACGACGTGAATGGCCTGAAGGCAAAGCTCGTCACGCATCACGATTACGTCCGGCGGCATGGCGAGGATATGCCGGAAGTTCGCGACTGGCGCTGGAAACGATAGAACTGGTCTGACGTCGACAACAAGCCGGGAACACCGCCGTGCAGCGGCCAAACCTTACGATTTGGACGCATGTTCCGGCTTTCCCTTTTGCTTGGTGGCGGCCATGTCGCGAAGCTCCTTCTCGCTCATGGAGTCGACCATGCTCTTCGACGCACCCTTCAGTTCGCTCCTCTTTCTTTCGCCGCGTTTGGCGGCGAGCGCCGCACCGGCAGCCATTTGCTGTGATTTCGACTTTGCTGGCATGATGACATCTCCTTTGGATTAGGTTGAAATTTGCCGCCGCCGATCGTGTCCGCTTCCAAGGCGCGACTTACGCTTGGTAGCTGCCGGTAAGGCTTGCTTCTGCAAGCGTGTGTTTCTTCACCTTCTGCCACATGGCTTCTGCGCCAGCGGCCTCGGGAAGGGTCACCCTCGGTACATCAAGCGCGGCAAGCCGGAAAATATACCGATGGGGCGGATCGCCCGCAGGCGGTTGTGGACCATCATAGCGGGCATTGCCGAAATCGTTCCTGTAGAAACGCAGCGCCTGTTCCTGCATCGTGTCTAGACTTTCAACCAGGCCAGTCCATTGCGCGGGGATATTGGCGATACCACAGTGACGGAATGTTCCGCTCGGCGCATCCGGATCCTCGACGATCAGCGCGAAGCTTTGGGTTTTCTCCGGCGCGCCGCCCCAGGCAAGAGGCGGGAATGTATTTTCCCCTTCCAGGGCATATTTGCGCGGTATGGGCGTACCCTCGGCAAAGGCCTTGCTGATCAATGTCAAAGCCATTCGATCCTCCTTTTATCATCGCAGATTCATGAGCCTGTGAACCTCTGAATCTAAGGTGGAACACATCAGAATCACTATTGTTCCCCCATGGAACCATCGCTCGCCCCAGTTGTTTAGAACATCCACGAAGGAGGAAAAGATGGCGGATGAACGGTTCGAGTGGATCAGCAGACGGGCCTATGCGATTTGGGAAGCGGCTGGACGCCCTTGGGGCTGCAGCCAGCATCATTGGGAGCAGGCAGCGAAGGAACGCGAGATCATGGAGAGAACGCGCGCATCGGCGGATGGCGAAGAAATACTCGCAAGATTCAGAAAAGCCCCCGCGAAGCACCAGCCCGATGACGCCGGTCAGGAACCCGAGGAAAAAACGCAGTCCGGCGCCCGGCGCGCCGGATAATAGACATCCGCTTTTTGCTGGATAAGGCCAACAATCAGATGCGCCAGGAGCTAACCTGTCGACGGACTCATTGATCCTGCGATTTCATCCGCAATTCAAAAGCCCCTAATTCTGCGTTCCGTCACGGTTCGGCTGGGCCGGCGTGCTCTTCGTGCCCTGCTGATTGTTTTCCGTGCGATCGGTAGGCGCTGGCTGGGCCGTTTGGCCGGCTGGCGGCGTGTTGTCTACCGTGCCCGCCTTCGGCTGTCCGCTGGAGGAGCTAGTCGTCGGCGACGCATTCTGAGGTTTGCCTGGTTCGATGTAACGACCCCAGATTTCCACGCCAACCCATACGATTGCCGCCAGAACCAGCGCTGTCACCAGCACGGTGAACAGATGTGTTCCCCGCACGCCCTGTCGGGCTTCAGTCGCGGATAGTGGTTTCGTCTGCTCCCGGGGCTTCTTCTGTTCGTCGAACGTCATAGCAAGCCTCTATCTATTGCAAATTTTACATCGACCTAACCAAAACACCCGGCGATGGTTCCAGAGGGGCGCCAAGGAATTGGGTCGAAGCGGAACAACAGGGAAAGCCCAGCGTTAGCCCAATAAGGTTGCAGATCGTGCCAAGTGGACGCGATGGTGCTGAAGAATATGGAGATTTTTCCGCTTTCTCTCCATAGCCAACGAAACGGCAGTCGAGCTTCCTATCCATCCGATCTGCAGCCCCTCCAACATTTAAGGAGGGTGAACAATGCCCATGAATACCGTCAACGCGGTGACGCTGCAGAAATTGTCGACCCTGTCGGCGCGCGCTCGCCTGAGGGCTGGTCGACCGCGCCAGTGGAACGGTTGGGACCTGACTGAAAGCGGCCGCCTGCTGTTGATTGCGACGATAACGGCTGCCATGTCCTGGAATTTTGCCGCCGCGCAGCAATCGAACGATGATCGCTGCAAAGCGGAAGAAACCAACCGGCAGACTGATGGCCAGCAGGCGCAAGGCGAACAGACGCCGCCGGCTACGAATAATCCCAGCCGGAAACTGTCCGACTGTGGCGGTGTGCTGAAACCGCCGTCAGTCGGCGATAGCAAGATGGAAAAGCCCGCGCCGCAGGTGGGCAACACTCCCGTCATCAAGCCTGGCAACACAGAACAGCAGAACAATCAACAGCCGGGCAAATGAGACTGATCCGTCAGGGTTTGGGTTCGGGCTGCTCGATGGGGCCGTTCTTAACGGCGCCGCTATCTCGGCCGTCGCTTGACGTAAACGGCTTGATGACGAGAATCGCCAGAACGGACGCGACCATGAGGCCGAAGATGACGAGCAATAGCATCCGCATCTGAAAGCCTTACGCCCGCTGCGATTTGCGGACGGCAAGGTTGCTGTCGTGCCCGATAATGCCGCCGGCCTGCCGGGATATCGCTTCCGCACGCTGCTTGGCCTCGTGATTTTCAACGGAACCTTCAATAACGACGCGCCCGTGACTGACGGTCACGAAGATACTGGTCTCGTCGAGCAGTTGATCGGCTTTAAGCCCGCTCTCGATTTCCGTTCGTATTTCAACGTCTGTTCTCTCCGGCGTCGATGCGTAAGGGGGTTCGGATCGTGTATCTTCGCTGGCCTCTTCTGATTCGGAAGCTGCCCTCACTTCCGAGATTTTGCCGGAAACTTCATCAGCCATCTGCCTGCGCAATAGATCATGCGTAGCCGAATCTTCGCAGCGCGCATCGTCGGTACCATTTTCGGGCCGTAGCTCTATTGGCGAGGCCTCTCCTGCCCGCTGTTCGGACTTGATATCCCCAGACCCACCGGCGGCCTGGTCGAGTGCCTGCACGGTGCGCGTATCGCCACGATGCGGGGAACCCCTTGCGTTTGTCCTATCGCTGATTTTGGTCATGGTTTTCTCCCTGTTCGACGAGGGCTTAACCTTTGCCGCTCCGGAATGTTCCGGTCTCAGGGCTTGCGTCAGGCCCCTGTCGTCAGCATTTCGAAGGATACCACCTTGTAATGTTCCTCAAGGGACGCAAGCAATTGCGCACCACCGCCATCCGGTCCTGCCTCCCGCCATCGCACCTCGTAGGAAATATGCGTTGTCGCGTCGCTCGGCCCTGTCCTGCAGCCAATAAAAGAGAAAGCATATCCAAGCGGTTCCAGCGCTGCTTGCGCATCGGCGACCGCAACGCCTGCATCGCGAGGCAACTCGATCACGAGGCGCGCCTTTTGCTTGCGTGGCATCAGCCTGTCGAACTGTTTGAAAGGCGATAGCACGATGAAGGCGATAATGGCCCCGGCGGAACCCACGATCACTTGACCGCCGCCGATGCACAGGCCGACTGCCGTCATGATCCACAAGGTCGCCGCCGTCGTTACGCCGGTGATCAGGTCGCCCCGCTTGAGAATGGCGCCGCCACCGATGAAGCCGACACCCGTCAGCACGCCGAGCGGAAAGCGCAGCACATCCATCGAAGCGAATGATTGCGACGTCTTGCCCAGAGTGGATAGAAGCAGATTGGCCTGGATCATCGACAGGCATGCGGCGAGCCCGACCAGGATCGTCGTGCGAAACCCGGCGGCATGACCACCCATTTCCCGATTGATACCGATCAGCCCTCCGGCTGCGACGACCAGCAGCAGACGGAGGGCGATATCCAGCCAGTCCGCGTCTATTGGCATAGTGTCGGTCAGGTCAGGCACGATGTCCTCCCAAGGGAGCGTCACCAGCAAATTTCAGTGGGGAACATCGCAAACGACATTTCGTTCCATCTTCGATGGAAGGTGCGCGTGAAAAACATAATAGAAGCAGCACGATGCTCTACCGCTTCATTGTCACCTCGGGAAAAGCGCTTGAGCCCGTGGGCCGCCTGCCGGATTGCGCCGCGAGGCGCCTCTCGCGCGTCAGGCCTCTGCTTTTTCCAGGCGCATCGCGAAATATATCACATTGCTCTTGAGAACAGGCGAGCGGCACGCTGTCTTCGGTTGGCATCCAGCGCCCGTCGAAAATCGAGGTCGGTTCTCGCATGGTGACGGAGGTCGTCGAGAAAACGAGAGATATCTTCGAGCGTATCGACGACGACATATCGCAGACCACCGCCGGCATCGATCAGATCGTGGCCGATGCTGACGCCGAAGCCGTTGGCTACCTTGCGAAACCAGGCCGAGCGCCAGCGCTTGAAACCATCGGGGTTCGACTGAAACTCTGCGAGCAGCATCTTTTGCTGGTCAAGCCGCGCAAGGAATGTCTCAACCACATCCTGTGAGGCGGCCTTCGGCCTTTCCGCCTTCCTTGCCAGCCATTTTTCAAGAAGCTGAGAGCTGGGCTGCGGCGCTATCGCTTCATCGCGCTCCATCAGAGCCGCGGAATCAATATCCAGGCGCTCCGCGCTGCCCTGGTGCTGGGCCTCATCCACGGACGAACCTGCTTGTATCTCCTGCTGCAAAGCCAAGGTCTGCTTGAGGTCGGCGGCAAGCTCTCCCCAGATGGATCTCGATGATTCAGTCGATCTTGCTTTCATCCGGCGGGAGGTTTTGACTTCGATGATAAAGGGCTTTGTCTGTTTAACCATGATGCTTCGATATGTGCCCGATGATGGAGCGCAGTTGATGGACAATCACTATGAATAAGAGGCTGGCATTCTCTGGGAGCAACACCGCAGCAGGGCGATCGTCCGCGGATATTGAAGGTCTAGGCCCTACACCAAACCGCTTGATGAGGCAATCTCCGCCGCCGCCTCATCCCAAATGGGCATCAATGCATTGCGACCTGATCTGCGTCACGGGCGTATGGCACAAGTCGGGACGATCATCGGGGAGGCCGCTTTGACCGCACTCATGTCTGCGAATCAACGATCTTGTAATCGGACCATTCGATACGCACCACAACCACTGCAATGCCTCTACCGCGACAATACAATCTCAGTGCATTCAAAATGAAACAAACGAGGTCGTGGCAGTCAGTTTAAACTGCATATGTCTTAGCAATCATTGCTAAATATGAAGGTCTCGTAATATATTCGCTTAAAGCGGCTGCCGCCTTCTGGTAAGTTATCACTTGCGCGCGTACGCTCGATGAGATTGCGATCATTGATAGGCGTGCTCCGATGCGAACGGACCAGTTCAAACTGCACAATGCCCGGATTTTGCGCGGCCGGCTTGGGAGGACGAGGCCATATGCCCGAGAACCGAGTGGATCGGTCGCAGCAAACTCTCTACGGGTCCGAATCCGACAACGGTTTAGAGGCGACGGTCTCGCTTTGGGATCTGGATTTCAAACTGCTCGATTGCTCGAAGCGATTCAAAGAGCATATCGGTCTTGCGCCCCGGAGCGATGTATCCTTGTGGGAAGCCTATCCCGCGCTTGCGAATCCGACGCTTGCCGAGCTTATTCATAAGGTCATAGACACAGGCGAACCTTGCACGATCCAGTTCGACGATCCGACGCTGGGAAAGCGCCGCTTGCTCGCCTCCCGTATTCGAGTGGGGCTTCTGATCGTTGAAACCAATAGAGCACATGAAAGCCCATCGTCCGAAGACAATGAAAAAGCACAGCTCATCCATCAGGCAACGCACGATGTCCTGACCGGATTGCCCAATCGCCGCCAATTCAGCGCGGCTCTGACGCAACTGCTTCCGGTTACCGGCAAGGTCGGGCCGGCGCTGATGCAGCTCGACCTCGATGATTTCAAGCCCGTCAACGACACACTTGGCCACGGAGCCGGCGATATCGTACTGAAACTCGCCGCCGAGAGGATTACGAAAGCACTCGGCCGCGGCGGAACGGCCTACCGTCTCGCTGGCGATGAATTCGCCATCATCCAGATCGGTCCGCAGCGGGCCCTGGAGGCGGAACGGTTGGCAGACGCGCTGGTGGCCGAATTCAAAAAGCCGTTCACGGTCAACGGCATCTCACTTTTCGTCGGCGTCAGCGTGGGGATCGCAATCGCGCCGCGCGACGGCAACGAGGGAGAACAACTGATGAAGGCTGCCGATGTCGCCCTTTATGCCGCTAAGAAGGAAGGGCGGCGGCGGGCGCGGACGTTCGATCCGGCCATGCTGATCGTGGTCGAACAAAGGGAGCTGCTGCGGCGCAGCCTGCGCGTGGCACTACAGCGCGATGAGTTCTTCATCGAATATCAGCCGCTGGTGGAGCCTCCGTCCAATGTGGTCGGATTCGAGGCGCTCCTACGCTGGCGGCACCCGACCCTCGGGGTCATTCCGCCGGCAGCTTTCATTCCAATGGCCGAAGCCGATGGTCTCATGCGTGAAATCGGCCAGTGGATGCTGGAGGAAGCCTGCCGCGAGGCCTTGGCATGGCCGGATCACTATACGCTTGCCGTCAATCTTTCTCCCGCGGAGTTCCTGACGCCGGGCCTCACCGATCGCGTTTCTCAAACGCTGGATATCGTCGGATTTCCAGCCGAACGCCTGGAACTGGAAATCACCGAAGGTGTGCTTCTGGAGCGGACCATCAACAATCTCGACACGCTGAACACGCTTAACGTGCTCGGCATTCAGATTTCCCTCGATGATTTCGGCACCGAATATTCCTCGCTCAGCTACCTCAAGAATTTCCCCTTCGATACGATCAAGATCGATCGCTATTTCATCAGGGATCTTTTGCAGGACGGCAAAAGCCAGGCCATTGTGCGCTCCGTCATCGGCCTTGCACATGGCCTGGGCATGCGGGTGACGGCGGAGGGTGTCGAGACGCGGCAACAGGCGGCCTGGCTCCAGCAGGAGGGCTGCGACCGCCTGCAAGGCTATAGCATCAGCCCTCCGCTGAGCGCCGACAAGCTTGATGATTTCATAAGGCAGGGTGCACGCGATCAGTCGGCCGCGACATTCGACGAATTTCACGCAAGTCCGTGAGTTTTTGAAGCGCATTTCATTCGGGAATTTTTCGAGAGGATACCATGCGGGTGCAAGTGGACGCGGCTTTCGAGCCATTGCTTGAACTGGAAATGGAGATGGCGACCCTTGTGGCAGACTGGTCGAATTGCGATCAATGTGCCGCTTACGTGGCTCGCATGGTCAGCCACGATCGGCACGATCCCATCCGTCATGCGAACCTGCTTTCGGCAGCCCTGAACGAGCTTTTCGAAATGTCGTTCCACACCAGAGAAAGCACCGGTACCCTTACCTTTCGCGTCTACCGGAATGGCTCGATCGAGCGGATCGAACTGGCCTTTCCCTGCTCGGCCGAGCAGCGCAATTTGTATGAAACCATCGTCCAGCGCATTAGAAGCGGCCAGGCGCTCGCAAACTATCTCGATGTCATCACCGACGACACCGCGCGTGCCGAGCAGGCGATCCTCCTCGGCCTTGCCGTCAATTACGATGCCGACATCGAGCTGTCCATTCGGGATAAGGGAGCAACGACTTTCGTGGTAGACCTCGCGCTCGAAAGGCTACTCAATTGAACAACCGCTCCTCTGGCCGTTTCACAGCGCAATTCGATGCCAACAATCAAGAATTCTCTCTATCCGGAGTTCTGAGACCACATTCAGTTGCCGAGCTTGCCGATGATCTCGCCCTGCTGCGCAACGGCATCGAAACGGTGAACGGCGTCTGCTACGTCAATCTGAAACGCGTCATCCACATGAACAATACGGCGTTCCGTGCCCTGACGCGTGTCCTGCTCGATGCCACGCGATCGAGGCCGGATCTCAAACTGACGGTCGTAGCTTCCAGTGTCGTTGCATGGGCATCGCGACTGTTTCGCCATTTGAGCGATCTGTCACCCAACATTATCGTCGAGATCTATGATTCCGCCTTCTATCCCGGGCAGACATTCGTGGAGAATCAGAGCTTCATCCCGATCCTGCGAACCCAGACGAAGATGACCTGGCGACACGAGCGCGAGATATTGCCGCGGCACGGCCTTCGCGAGGGTTTGCATATCGCCGACATCTGCTGCGGCATCGGCGATTTCGCCATGCTGCTGCGGAAGGATTTCAAACCCGCGCGGATCGTTGCCCTCGACCATTCGATCCCCAGCCTGGAGTATGCCCGCAAGGTGGCGGAGGACTTCAATGTCCACGACATCGAATATACCTATGGCGATGCATCCCAGATGCTGTTCGAGAGCGACCAGTTCGATTTCGTGACCTGCAGGCACTCGTTGCAGATCTTCGACCGCCCGGATGTTCTGCTTCGCGAACTCTATCGCATATGCAAGCCAGGCGGCAGGGTCTACATCACCAACGAGAAGAACTCCCATTGTCTTGGTGAGCCCAGAGCCGAAAGCATTCAATGGACCTATAATGAGGTCGCAAAACTGTTCGCGCATTTCGATATGGATGTCGAGATGGGTCCCAAGGGGCGCCGCATGCTACTGGATGCCGGCTTCAAGGATGTGCGCATGGAAAGCTTCATGGTCACGAATCTCGATGGCGATCCCCAGGATTTCGCAGACATCATCACGGCATGGCAGAATGTCTATGCCGATGAAATGGCGGTAAGAAGAGGGGATTCGGCCGCATTTATCGAGCGATTCAAGCAAGGTTTCGCCGATCATATTTTTGCCGCGCTCCACCCAAGAGGCTATGCGGGCTGGCCGATCTGGGCTTCTTCGGGACAGAAACCGCTATGACGGACGCGCCAATCGCCAAGCAACGGCTCGGATTGCGCTCATTTCGCGCCAAGTTTCTCCTCGTCGTCGGGGGAGCCGTTCTCTTCGACCTGCTCGTCAGCGGCGGCCTTGCTTTATGGAACGTCCAGCGCCTATCGCGCAACGCCACGATGGAAGTGGGACAAGGCCTCGAGAAAGCGAGCCAGGATTATATCGGCTCCTATGCGGATTCGACTGCTGCAGAGGTCGGTTTGCTGATCGACCAGGTCCATTCCGATGTGAAGGCGCTGGCGGGCGTGCTGCAGGGACAGATCGACAATCCGGCGCGGAGTCTCGATGTCGGTGCCGCCATGAGCAGAGCGTCTCCAGGCGCGGTAACAGTGACCTACGACCAAGCTGGCCAGTGGTCACAAAACCTGCCCGGCACACCCTCGGTCGTCAGCGTCTGGGGTTACCTGCTTGATAAGGATCACCATCCCCTGCCTCAGGTGCAGGCAGACATAGAATGGAGCGCGGTGCTCGATCTGGTTGCTCCTTCCTTGCTGCACAACGGCGCGTCGAAGCTGCAGATGTATTATATCGGCCCGAGGGAGCGTCCGATTTTCCGGACTGCTCCCTATACGACGCAAGCGCAGACCTTTGACCGGCTCTATCCCGGCCACAACAGCTCCGATTTTTGGACATTCTTCTTTCCAGGCCTATACGAATCCTGGCAGCAATGGGCCTCCAGCCCCTCATCCCGCCCCGTTGCCGACTACATCACCCAGACGGCTCCCTATACCGACGCTATCACCGGCAAGCTGATCGTCAGCTTTTTCCATCCGCTCTGGACGCCCGATAGGCATCAGGTGGCCGGTGCGGCCGGCGCAGATATTACACTCACACAGCTTGCCGAGATCGTCGAACATGTGAAAGTCGCTCAAACCGGCTTCGGCTTTCTCGCCATGTCGAATGGGAATGTGGTCGCAATCAATCCTGTAGGCGAAAAGGTCATCGGCTTGCGCGCCGCCAACGATGCCGCCGCCAAGGGGGTTACCGGCCTCGACCGATCCTTGCGCAACAGCACGCAAACGGCCATTACCAAGCTTCCGCTCGACGCCGACGGCGTGATCCAGCACATCAGCCTCCGCGAACAGGGAGAGGACGTTCCCTATCTCGCGGTCGTCAAGCAATTGCGCCCGACCAATCTCTGGGTGGACGGACCGGTCAAGAGCGAGGTCATGTCGCTCGGAATTGTGGTGCCCGAGCGCGAGATCTACGCCTCGCTCATCGCCGCCAAGGATGAAATCTCGCGGGCGACCAACCGCATTCTGCTCTATCAGATCATGGCCGTTCTCGTGTCTCTGATGATCGTCACGGCGGCGGTCTTTGCGGCCTCGAAACGCGTCACCAGCGGCATCAGCGCGCTGGCGAGCGCCGCAAAGCGCATACAGGCGAAGGATTATTCGGTTAGGGTCGACATTTCGACCAGGGATGAAGTTGGGGATGCCGGTATCGCTTTCAATAGGATGGCGGAGGATATCAGCTTCCACACCGAAAACCTCGAAAAGCTCGTTTCGGATCGGACTAGCGAGATCGAGGCGGCCAAGGAAGAGATCTCAACCCTCAATAGCCAATTGAAGAACGAAAACCTTCGGCTGGGTGCGGAACTCAACGTCGCCAGGCAGATCCAGCTCATGGTCTTGCCGCGGGCCAAGGAACTGACGGCAATCAACAATCTGGAGATCGCCGCCTACATGCGCCCGGCAGATGAAGTCGGCGGCGACTACTATGATGTTCTGCAGAACGGAAAGAACCTGAAAATTGGCATCGGTGACGTGACCGGCCATGGGCTGGAAAGCGGTGTGCTGATGCTGATGGTCCAGTCGATTGCCCGCGCCCTGCAGGAGGCGGGTGAGATGGACCCGGCAAAATTCCTGACCGATCTCAATCGGACGATCTTCAAGAACATCGAACGGACCCGGACCGACAAGCATATTACCTTGTCGTTCCTCGACTACGACGGCGAGAGATTGACGATATCCGGTCAGCACGAAGACATGATCATCATTCGCCAGGATGGCAAGGTGGAGCGGATAGATACGGGCGATCTCGGCCTTCCGGTCGGTCTTGAGCCTGATATCGCTCCCTTTATCGATACGCGGCAAGTGCCCTTCGAGAAGGGCGACATGGTTGTGCTGCATACCGATGGCGTCACGGAAGCGGAGAATTCGAAAGGAGAGCTGTTTGGCTTCGACAGGCTTTTGGAGGACGCCCGCCGCCTGCATGGCGGGACTGCGCAGGAAGTCGTCGCAGGCATACTCGACGACTTGATGGCTTATATCGGGACCCACAAGATCCATGACGATATTACCCTTGTGGTGATGCGGCACAGGTGAGGAAATGACGACAGCAATTTTCGGCGAGGAACGCCTGGCTTCGTTCGATGCCACCAACGCTCTTCGCATACGACTATTCGACGGGCCGCTGCATCTGGCATGGCGCCATTCGGCCATGACATCCGACTTTATCGCGGAGACGATAGCGCTCGGCTTCCGCTCTTCCGAGCGACAATATAAGTCGGTGCGGCACGACATTGGTTATGTGACCAACGAACTCATCGAAAATTCGATCAAATTCCGCGCCTCGGGCGAGATCCTTATCGAGGCATTGAGGGATGGCCATTGTTTCCGGATGCGGATTATGAACTTGATCGACCGCGAAGCGATGGCGCGCTTCCAACAATTATTATTGAGGGTTACCACTGGCGATCCCGGCGATCTCCTCATAGAACAGATTGAAACAAGTGTTCTTGCCGGCGGCAACGCGTCGGGGCTAGGACTTTTGACATTGATGAGCGACTACCAGGTTCAGTTGGCCTGGCATTTCGACGAGGATGGTCCGCACAAGCGGGTCAAACTCCAAACCTATGCCGCCATGGCGATATCATCGGCGTGAACCCGTGAGAGGCCCTTTATGGAAATCAAAGAAGAAGCATTTCGCATCTGGTCCGAAGGCAGTACCCTATATTTTGACGGCACCATGCGCCTGGCCGGTCCCGATGCCTATGCACCCGTCTATGAGCTGGCCAGGTCAGTCCTTCATGGAAGTGGAGGCAAAGCGACTTTCGATCTGACAGGTCTGCAATTCTTGAATTCTTCGGGCATCAACCTGCTTGCCAAACTGACGATAGAGGCACGCAAGCATCCGGATATTCACCTCACAGTATGTGGCTCCTCGCAAATTCCCTGGCAGATGAAATCATTACCAAACCTGAAGAAGCTGCATCCGCGCCTGGATCTGCGGCTGACCTGAACCAGGTCGCGCAAGTGGGGAGCGGTTTTGCGGCCACGACATGCGTTAAATCAAAGCCCCAAGCGCGGAAGGCCAGTCTGAAAGAGCGCGACGCTCCTTGGCAATCAAACAGCCACCCCTCTTATTTAGGTGCGCCATCGCCACTGTCGAAAGCTCGATGCCGAGCCGCGTCGCGAAACAAGCTGCTGTCTGCGTCTGTCTGGAGCAATCTCGATTAGCTACTACTTACGCTTATTGATTTCTTGATTTGGCTAGTTAAAAACGCCGACCTACCGGCATCATGGGCATATATTACAGCAAACCTTAGTTAAAATAGTAAAATATGCGTTAGGCTTGCCACACATTACTTGAGCCTATTATTTTTGTTCCATGTGATAAAAATGGACAGAATGTAAAGCTTCCGCATTCCCTGATAACGACAGAATTATTAATTTTTTGTAAAAGATAACCAGAAATTGCAGCAATAATTACTTGTTGTAAAAAGTCTTTCACAGGACAGAGGAAAGTTCTCCTCTCCCTGAATACTGGGTCGCGTCTAAATTATCGGGAGGGTTTGATGGGCATAGCGTTCAAATCTACAAATATAACACTCAACAACACCAAAAGACGTACAATTCTCGTTGCAGGAGGTGCGGGCTTCCTTGGCTCACATCTTTGCGATCGACTTTTGCAGGATGGTCATGAAGTCATATGCGCGGATGATTTTTCAACCGGGCGGATGGACAATCTATGGCATCTGCTTCGTTACGAGACGTTCAGCTTTATCCGCCACGACGTCATCGCATCACTCGATCTACCTGTCGACGAAATCTACAATCTGGCCTGCCCGGCATCTCCGCCACACTATCAGGCTGATCCGGTCCGTACGATGAAAACATGCGTTTTCGGCGCGCTCAACTTGCTGGAGCTTGCCACATATCATCAAGCGCGAATTTTTCAGGCCTCGACGTCGGAGATCTATGGCGATCCCCACGTCCATCCGCAGCCGGAAAGCTACTGGGGCAATGTCAACTCCTTCGGCCCCCGCTCCTGCTACGATGAAGGCAAGCGCTCCGCCGAAACGCTTTTCCGTGACTTTCACGCCCGTCATGGCGTCGACATCAGGATTGCGCGCATCTTCAACACCTATGGACCGCGCATGCGTCCCGACGATGGCCGCGTTGTTTCCAATTTCATCGTACAGGCGCTCAAGGGTGAGGATATCACCGTCTATGGCGATGGCTCCCAGACGCGCTCCTTCTGCTATGTCGCCGACCTGATCGAGGGCTTCATTCGCCTGATGGCCGATCAAACGACCATCCATACGCCTGTCAATCTCGGCAATCCGGCGGAATTTACCGTGAGCGATCTCGCCGAACAGGTCATTGCGATCACCGGCTCCAAGTCGAAGATAGTCTATAAGCCCTTGCCAATCGACGATCCCCGCCAGCGGCGGCCCGATATCACCGTGGCGAAGCGCGAGTTGGGATGGGAACCGTCCATCGCGCTGGCGGATGGATTGAAGTCCACCATCGCGTATTTCGAACGTCAGTTGGTACGTGCGAGCAGCGAGCTTTTCGAGGTTGCGTGATGGGCAAGCAAAAAATACTGGTCGTGGGTGGCGCCGGTTTCATCGGCAGCCACACCGCGAAGCTCCTGCATCGACAAGGCTTCGAGCCGGTCGTCTATGACAACCTCTCGACGGGCCACCTGACCTCCGTGCGCTGGGGACCGTTTGTGGAGGGAGATATTCTCGACACATCCCATCTTGCCGAGACAATCGAGGAGCACGGGCCTGCGGCAATCATCCATTTCGCAGCCTCGGCATATGTCGGGGAGTCCGTTGAAAACCCCGCAAAATACTATGCCAACAATGTGAGTGGCACGCTGTCGGTTCTGGAGGCGTGCCGTCGCACGGGCTCGGACAAACTGATCTTTTCATCGAGCTGCGCGATCTACGGAATTCCCGCGCATCTGCCGATCCGCGAATGCGAGGCGCCTCAGCCAATAAATCCCTATGGCAGAACCAAGCTGATTGCCGAACATATGCTTGCCGACTATTCGGCGGCCTATGGGCTTTCCTATGTGGCGCTGCGTTACTTCAACGCCTCCGGCGCCGATCCGGAACAGGAACTCGGCGAATGGCATGACCCCGAAACGCATCTCATTCCCCGTGCATTGCAAGCAGCGGCCGGCACGACCGAGACCTTGGAAGTCTATGGGGACGATTACGACACGGCGGATGGCACCTGCGTGCGCGACTATATCCATGTGCTCGACCTCGCCAAGGCGCATGTTCTGGCGGTCGAATATCTATTGGCCGGCGGAAGCAATCTTGCCGTCAATCTGGGAAGCGGCCGCGGCACGTCGATCAAGGAAATTGTCGGCGCGATCGAGCGCGTTTGCGGCCGCCGCGTTCCTGTCACCATGCATAGCCGCCGGCCGGGCGATCCGCCAGCTCTTTATGCCGCTTCGGATCTTGCTGCCGAGAAGCTCGGCTTCCGCGCTCTGCATTCGGATATCGACACGATCATCCGGACCGCAGCTCCCTTCTTCGGGCTGGAGATGCGAGGATGACATCGATCCGAACACGAGCTCAAGCGATGAAGGACCGGGCGTTGATGACGCCGGTGCTGCAAGGTCGCAAGCGCGCGGAATATATGGTTTGCGCCGCGCTTTGGCTTGCGGCACTCGGCTATTTCTGGAGCTGGTGGTTCGCGCCCGCACATCATGTCGACCTCATGGGGTCGATCCTCGTGACCTTGGTGCTCGCCTGGGTGACGATCATTCCGGCCTATTTCATCATCGTCTTCTTCCGGGCCGAAAAGCCGACGGGGGAATTGCGGCTTCCCGCCGGCAGTCGCATCGCCATGGTGGTAACCAAAGCACCATCGGAGCCCTTTTCAGTTGTCGCCCGGACATTGGATGCGATGCTGGCGCAGGCGGTGACGCACGACACCTGGCTTGCAGATGAAGATCCGTCACCCGCGACACTGGATTGGTGCCGCAAACATGGCGTCCAGATTTCCACCCGGAAAGGGCGGGACGATTATCACCGCAAGACATGGCCGCGGCGCACACGCTGCAAGGAAGGCAATCTTGCCTTCTTCTACGATCACTACGGCTATGAAGGCTACGATTTCGTCGTGCAGCTCGATGCCGACCATGTGCCCGAACAAGGCTATCTTTTCCAGATGCTTCGGCCCTTTGCTGACCCGGCAGTCGGCTATGTGTCAGCGCCGAGCATCTGCGACCAGAATGCCCATGAGAGCTGGGCGGCTCGCGGCCGCCTCTATGCGGAAGCCAGCATGCATGGATCGCTTCAGACCGGGTTCAATCATGGGCTGTCGCCACTTTGCATCGGCTCGCACTATGCCGTCCGCACCAAGGCCCTCAAGAGCATTGGCGGGCTGGGACCTGAACTGGCGGAGGACCACTCCACCACGCTAATGATGAATGCCTATGGCTGGCGTGGCACTCACGCGCTCGATGCCATTGCTCATGGCGACGGTCCACGCACTTTCGCCGATCTCGTCACCCAGGAGTTTCAATGGTCGCGCAGCCTGATGATGATCCTGCTGCAATATTCGCCAAGCTTGATCAAACGGCTGCCGCCACGCCTCAAAATGCAGTTCCTGTTTTCGCAGCTCTGGTATTCCCTCTTTTCTCTCTTCATGGCGCTGATGTTCGTCATGCCGATCATCGCGCTTACTAGAGGAAAGACCTTTGTCGATGTGTCATATCCTGACTTTTTGCTGCATTTCGTGCCGCAGTCCATTCTGCTGATCCTGTTCGCCTACCGCTGGCGCAGTACGCATACATTCAGACCAGTCGATGCGAGTATTCTGAGCTGGGAGATGACGTTGTTCCTGTTTGCTCGCTGGCCATGGGCGCTTATGGGTTCTCTCGCAGCCATTCGCGATTGGACGACTGGAACATTCGTGGATTTCCGCGTCACTCCGAAGGGTACATCGGACGTCGATCCTCTGCCATTCAGAGTTCTTGCACCCTATGCCATGCTCTCTTTTGTCTCGATCCTGCCGGTTCTATTTGTCAGTGCTGCGGAAGAGAGCAGCGGCTTCTATATCTTCGCGACGATGAATGCCACCATCTACACTTTACTGCTGCTGGTCATCATCGTTCAGCATGCGCGTGAAAATACGCTCAGCGCGAGCAGGCGCTTTTACCGGCCGGCGCTCGCTAGCGGTCTGATTGCTCTGACTGCCCTGCCATTTTTCGGCATCATGGAGCACGGCCGCGCCGGAGCACAATCATTGATTTGGGACACCGACGGCTACGTATTGTTCGATACTCGCTTTTCGGTGGCAGGTGCTGGAATTGGCGGTCGCGGACTGCACAGAATGGTGCTCAATCCGCACTGGCACGTGAGCGACACGGACAATTGAGTTTCATAGGGACACTATGGCGGAACGCAGATGAAAATGGCTGTTATGGAAACCGAGCAGGATCTCAGCGCGCTGGCGGAACGAAGCCATGCCCGTCGGACCGGCGCTCGCATCTGCGCCATAGGTAAGTCGGCAAGCACGCAGGGTAACCTGCGAGACATTGCCAGGCGGCGAGACCGGCAGCGAGCCTTGAGGGCAGACGCGCCAAGGCTCGCCAATCACGAACACGGGAGAAATAATATGAAACCATCAAGGAAACAGGCCTCCATCCTCGCCGCAGCATCGCTGGCATGCGCGATCGTTCTTGGGCTTACGACGGCGAGCAATGCGACCGTAGCCGCGACCACCACCAAGGTGCCGGATGCCGCGAGGCCCATGACGGCAGCCGAACTTTACATGCTCTATCACGACAAAAGCTGGCGCTGGCCCGATGGCGCCGGCCGAATGCAGAATACCGACCGTAGGTTCTCAGCCTGGGTCGACGGAACCGGCGGGCAATCCTGGGCGGAGGGCCGCTGGGCTATAACAGACACCGGCCGGCTGTGTCTGGAGGCAACCTGGCATGCCGCAAACGGCCAGTTTCCGGCCAAGACCTGCTTCGTCCATCGCATCTTCGATGGAACGATCTATCAGAAACGCGAGACTGGCGGAGCATGGATTGTGTTTCGCCATCCCACTACCGAGAAAACCGATGAGGCGACAAACCTCATCGCCGATGATCTGGTCTCACAACGACTGGAGGCCTTGAAGACCTCTTTGACCGTCCACAAGACCGAATAGAGGAAGGAAGCAATGCGATGAAAACTCTATCGAAACTAACGACGGCTTTGCTTGCGGCTGCCGCCCTCTGCGGGGGCGTATATGCTGCCAGCAACGGCTTGGATGCAAAGGCCGAGACCCGGCCGCTCTTCAATGACAAGAGGCCGATTATCACTCCCCAATCGCTACCGGGGGGTGCCTATGATCCCAACGGGGATTTTTCCAATGACCCCAATCCAAAGATCGAGCACCTCTTCCTGCCTTGGGAAGATGTCGATCTGTCGACGCTGAGCACGGCAGACGAATATGCCCGCAAGCGCGGGCGCTCGCTGCTGATCACGGTCGAGCCCTGGTCATGGGCCCGCAACTGGCGGGTCACACCAGCCGATCTCCTCAGTGGAATTCTGGCGGGTCACTACGATTCCAACATGACGGCGATCTGCTCCGCGGCCGCCAAGCTCAACACGCCCGTCACCATTCGCTGGGCTCAGGAAATGGACGAGAAGAACGGACAGTTCACCTGGGCCTATTGGAAGGCGGACGACTACGTGAAAGCTTATAAGCACGCGGTCACCGTCTGCCGCAAGAGCCTTCCCACGGCAAAGTACATGTGGTCGCCGATGGGCAAGGATGGGCTCGAAGCCTACTATCCCGGTGATTCATTCGTCGACGTCGTCGGATTGTCGGTGTTCGGTTACCAACCGTTCGATCTACGCAAGCTCGGGCGGGATTCGACCTTCGTGGAAGCGACCAAACCCGGCTATGACCGTGTGAAGCGCTTCAAGAAGCCGATCGTGATCGCGGAATTGGGCTATCAGGGCAACGAGGCCTATGTTCATGGATGGGCCGAGGATGCCAACAAGCCGCACTCCGAATTCCCCAACCTGCAGGCGGTAGTTTATTTCAACGATCGTGAAGTCTACCCCTGGCCGGACGGCCTGGGCAGGCCGGACTGGCGGGTCGCCACACCGCCCCTGCTGAACTGACCGCGATGAAAGGTGGAGGATAAGTATATGTCCTGGTTCCGTTTCATCATCCTGAATACCATGTTCGCGATGCTGCTGGCCGGCACCGCGAACGCGGCGACGCATCGTCATATCGATCGAATGACGGCGCATGCGGCCCACCAAGCCATGCCGATGAGTGCGAGGGAGCTCAAAAAGCTCTACGCGGGACGCTCCTGGATATGGAAAGACGGGGCCGGCTTCTTCTCACGCCATCACCGCCGATTTACGGCCTGGTCGCACACGGGCGCTCGAAAATCCTATGCAAAGGGCACGTGGTATGCGACCGATCGCGGTAGGCTCTGCATGAGCGCTGTCTGGCACAGCAAGAAAAGTGCAGCATCCAATGTGTCCTGCTTCCTGCATCGCGAGAAGGCTGGGATCATCTATCAGAAACGAGCATCAGGCGGAAAATGGTATGTGTTCCGTCATAATCCGATCAAACATGATGACGAAGTTCTGAAACTACGACGGGGCGATTATGTTCGCAGTCATCTGCCCGGTTGAAGTCGAATACTCACATAGGGGCTTTTCTTGGATAGCGGGCGGTACGCGTCCCCACTTGTTCCGTCGAACCACCATCCAGGGAATGCCCCTATTCTTTGCCGCACACACCGCGCGACAGTCGCTGGCTCACCTTAGAACGCGCCGCGATTGTAGCAATGCGACGTTCTTCCAAATCCGCTTGGCGTACAGATATAGGGAGAGCCCTTGAAGTAGTCCTCAGCGGACATCGAAGTGGTCTTGGCAAGCGATCTTCCACTGTAGAAGACGACGTCGTTCTTTTGATACTTCTTCATATACAGCTGAACCGTCTTATTTTTTACATGCAGGTTCTCGGCTGCATTTGCGTTTGCAACCATTCCTGCCGAAAATGCAATCGCAAGTATTACAGGCACGGAAATAGCAATTTTTCGATTGCCAGTATTCAGATTGTAAGAGTTCTTCCAAAAACTCATAAGTTTACTCTCCTTTGCAAGTTTCACTTGTGTATTTCAGCTGAAAATATTTAAGCAACTTCTATAAATATCTTGAAAATATTAACGAAATCTGCTTAATTTCCCTACAGCCTTCCGGCGAGGAACTGCAACAATGCTGCCTGCAATGAATATAGCTTGGCGCGATATTCGATGGATGCACAGAGCTTTGACTCAGACATCCACAGACTTCTTTGGTTCGCTGGCCAAGGCGCATCGCAGGGCAGAATCATTTTCTCAAGACGTGATCCAATCACGTCCCTTCAGTCAGTCCGCCAACCGGCGGACGCTCGGATGGACTGAAATTCGGGCTGTTTTGCGACGACCGGGGAAGATCTTGGATATGCAAGATCTATACTATCCCCGCGCGATCTATTTTGGCCGTCCATCACTCCCTTTCATCCGCCCGTTGCCAGAACAATGCGGCGACCGCCAGCCGAGTTGGAATGCTTCGTCGAAAGGCTATTACGATGATGTGGGATAAAACGGGGACCAGCTCCGAACAACCGACCCTTGTCGACAGGCGCCGATGGCCCCGCATTTCCGATGCTCCCCTTTGCGGCAACGCCACAGACCTGCCGGTACTCGTGTCGCTGCCGTTTTCCACGTCCAATGAGGCTCCTAACCGGCAATTCCTGGCTTGGCGGAAGCATATGGCGCCCTTGATCGATGCCTATCTTCCCGAAAGCGCCGAGGCCGCCGATGGCTTTGCCGCGAGCCAAACCGTATGGAATCTGGAAGGGGCACTTCTCGTTCAGCAGCAAACGCCGGCTTTCCGTTATGAGCGCCCTGCAGAAAAAGTACGCTTCAGCGCCATAGATCATTGGCAGATCACCTTTCTGCGCACGGGCAGAACATGGACCAGCGTCAACGGGCATGTGGTCGAAAACGAGCCTGGCATGATGGAAATCCGGGCACTTGGCTGTCCGTTTTACGGCCGCACCATAAGCGCGCAATCTGTCTCCCTCATTCTGCCTTGCGATCTGTTTGCCGATCACGGCGGACTGCCTGGCGCAAGCAACAACATCGTCCTGGGGGGTGAGCGCGTCAAGTTGCTGGCTGACTACATTGCTTTTCTTGAAGCAAACCTCGACCGTTTGACAAAAGACGACCTGCACAGTGTTCGCAACCAACTGCAGGAAATGATATTTCATAGTGTCGCACCGCTGGTGAACGGCCACACGACCGGCGATCGCAGCTCCGAGATCGGCCTTATGACGAAAGCTCGTCGCTTTATTCAGAACAATCTCGGATCGGCGGATCTAACCCCTGAAGCATTGAGCCGTGAATTGGCAATCTCCCGAACCCGGCTTTATGAACTGTTCCAGACATCGGGTGGTGTGTTGAACTATGTGAGAAGACGAAGACTTCTGGCTGCACGCGCAGCACTTGCCGACCTGAGCAACGGTCAGAAAATTGCAGATATAGCAGGTAATCTCGGCTTTGAATCAGCAGCTAACTTCAGCCGGGCCTTCACACACGAATTCGGCTATAGCCCAAGCGAAGTCCGCAGGCATACAGGCGAATGCAAGGTCGATCATCTACCGCAGATGACGGAGACATCCACCTTCGGCGACTGGCTTAACACGCTCGGTATTTGAGCGGTATAAAGCTACATATCGGTATGGCAGTTCCGACGGCAGTAGTTCAGATATTGCTACAGATAAATGCGGCGAGTAATATATGCAGTCGATATGCGGTGTAGCGCCTGCTAGGTCACCGACATCGCCCGCTTTCAATCCGGCTGCGGTGAAGAGGTTGTTTCCCCCTCGGAAATCGCGCAGGGCAACAAGAGTGGTTTGCCGAGCTCGGGGGCACCCTGCTTGCTCAATAAAACAGCGACCGCTGCCGCCGCTATGTCCTGAATTGGCTGCTTGACGGTGGTCAGGCGTGGGATTGTCATGCTTGCAAGCGGAATACCGTCAAAGCCGACGATGGAAAGGGCAGCCGGGATTGGAATTCCCAAATCATGAGCCGCCCTCATGCAGCCGATCGCCTGTTGGTCGGAGCTAGCGAATATGGCGGTCGGGCGCTCGTGACGCGCGCGTGCGAGAAGATAGTTTCCGGCAGACCGACCGCTTTCATAGTCGAAAGCAGCTTCGGCGATCAGTGGCGCCGCATTCTGCTTGCCCTCGCTGATCAGCTCCATTGCATCGATATAGCCCTTGAGACGATCATTCGCAGGAACTGAGTCTTTTGGACCGGAAATGAAGCCGATACGGCGATGGCCCAGCTTCACAAGATGCTCGACACCGAGGCGCACGCCGCTTCGATGATCGGCGGCAATGCCGGAATATCCCGGAAGGAGGCGATCGACGATGACGATCGGCAACCCCTTCGGCGGCTTGAGCGTATGGAAATCATTGCTGGGAACAAGGATGATGCCATCCACCTTTCGGCTTGTCAGCTGGCCGATCCGATCCGTCTCCTTGGCTGCTTGATCAAAGGAGGTCATGACGATGATGTTATAGCCATGCCTTGCCGCCGCCTGCTCTGCGGATTGCACAAGTTCCGAAAAGAAGGGGTTGGTAAGATCGGGAATGACGATGCCGATGAGACGGCTGACCTTGCCGCGCATGCTTCTGGCAGATGGGTCTGGCATATAGCCGAGCTGCTCGATAATGCCTCTGACCCGCACTCTCAATTCGCCGGTCACGGAAGGATGGTCATTCAAAACCCGCGAAACGGTCCCGGTGGAAACTCCTGCCAGCTTGGCAACGTCACGAATTCCGACCTTTGGCATATGGATACCAATATCCCTTCATCTCACCTTCCGGCGCGCCCTGATCCGGGCTCTCAGCTAATGGTCTCTGCAATCTTAGTCAAAGGCTTCATGTCAAGCTGATCTTCCATTGCTTCCACATAAACGCTCCGCACAATGGAAACGGTTCATCATACCTCTCTTCCAGCATTGGTAAAGTTGAAATTTAAGCCAGGTTTCAGCTGAAATTTATAGCGCCTTGACAATTCTTGGCGGCATGCTACCCAATATACGTGGAAACGGTTCATTGTCGCAGACAACTCAGTTGGAGCTGAGCTCAGGACCGTTCGGGAGGAAAGAAATGTCCAATTCTACAAAGCGTGAATCCGTCTTGATCAACGCACCCCGGCGCGCGGCGCTGAAGCTCGGACTTGCCGGCACTCTGGTGCTTGCGCTGTCCTGCGGCGTGTCGCCCGCCTTTGCGGCCAGCAAGCCCAAGGTCGGGCTGATCATGAAATCTCTGTCCAACGAGTTCTTCAAGCAGATGAAGGCCGGCGCGGACAAGTATGCGGCTGAAAACAAGGACAAGTTCGACTTCAAGGCCGTCGGCATGAAGGACGAACGTGACTTTGCCTCGCAGGTCGACGCCGTCGAGAATTTCGTGACGCAGAAATACGACATCATCGTCGTCGCACCGGCCGATTCCAAGGCCATGGCAACGCCGCTTGCCAAGGCAGTGAAGGCCGGCGTGAAAGTCATCAATATCGATGTGCCGCTTGACGCCGACGCCAAGAAGGCAGCCGGTATCGATCTCGCCTTCTTCGGCCCTGACAACGCTGCCGGCGCCAAGCTCGCCGGTGATGCGCTGGCCAAGGATCTTGGACCCGGCGCAAAGGTCGTGATCCTGGAAGGCAATCCCGAGGCCGACAACGCCAAGGAGCGCAAGGCTGGCTTCATGGATTCCATCAAGAACGGCAAGCTCGAGCTTCTCGACAGCAAGACCGCACATTGGGAAACCGAAGAAGCCAATACCGTCATGACGAATTTCCTGACGAAATATAAGGATATTCAAGGCGTCATGGCTGCAAACGATTCCATGGCCCTCGGTGTCGTCAAGGCGCTCGATGCATCCGGCCAGGCAGGCAAGATCAAGGTTGTCGGCTTCGACAACATCCCGTCGGTCAAGCCGTTGATCAAGGACGGCAAGATGCTTGCCACCGTCGAGCAGTATGGCGCGGAAATGGCGGCCATGGGCATCAAGTACGGCCTTCGCGAATATGCCGGCGAAAAATTCACCGGCTGGGTGAAGACCGACGTGACGCTCGTCACCGCCAAGGACCTCAAATAGTCGATAAACCCGCCTTGCGGGCAGGGATGCGTCGGCATTCGCCGGCGCATCCGCTTTTCGATCGATCTTCTGACCGGCCGTTTAGCGTGAGGCGTTGGCCCCGGTGGAAGGCGACGCGAGGAAGATCGTTATCTCCAATTCGAAATGGAAACGCTGATGAGGTGGACGTGCCTGAGACAGTAGATGATGCCATCCTGAAGCTGGAAGGAATAGGCAAGCGCTTCCCGGGCGTCGTGGCGCTGAAGGATGTCTCAATAGAGATCGGTCGCGGCAAGGGCCACATTCTTCTTGGTGAAAACGGTGCCGGCAAATCGACCTTGATCAATCTGCTTGGCGGCGTCTTCAAGCCGGACGATGGCCGCATCCTGTTTGACGGCAAAGCCTATCATCCGTCCTCTCCGCTCGAGGCGTTCAAGGCGGGCATCCGGGTCATTCACCAGGAGCTGCATCCGCTTTCCAATCTTACCGTCGCCGAAAACTTGCTCTTTGAGCATCTGCCGCGCCGATACGGCTTGGTAAACTACAGGCAAATGAACGCCAGGGCGGCGGAGCTGCTGGCGGAAGTCGGCCTCGACGTGGCGCCGACGACGCTTGCCAGCAGCTTGAGCGTCGCTCAGCTTCAGCTTCTCGAGATCGCCAAGGCGCTCTCCAACGAAAGCAAGCTTCTGGTTCTCGATGAACCGACGGCAACCCTGACCTCCAAGGAAGTTGATCGGCTTTTTGAGATTCTCAGGCGGCTGAAGGCGCGGGGCGTTACCACGCTCTATATATCGCATAGGCTCGAAGAGATCTTCGAGGTGGGCGATGACGTCACCATCCTGCGCGACGGGCAGCATGTGATTACGCGGCCGCTCGAAGGACTCGGAATTCCGAAAATCGTCGAACTCATGGTCGGGCGCGAACTTGCGCAGCACGACGCCTTCCGCGGCGACAGCACCATCTCCGGCGAGGCGCTTGGCGTCTCCGGTCTCAAAGTGACGAGCCATAGCCCCGAACTGTCATTTTCCGTCGCCAAAGGAGAAATCGTCGGCATTGCCGGGCTTGTCGGCAGCGGCCGCACCGAGGCGGTCCGGGCCATATTCGGCGCCGACGCCAAGGCTGCAGGCGAAATCCGCATAGATGGCGAACCGGTCGAGATTGCCTCGCCCAAGCACGCCGTAACCGCCGGACTGTGCCTGGCGACCGAGGATCGCAAGATACAAGGGCTCATGCTCGACATGAGCTGTGCGCAAAACACCACCATCACCAATCTCGCCAAAGTCTCCCGCAAGGGGCTGATCATCCGCAAAGTCGAAGACGAGTCCTCGCAGCGCCTTGTGCGTGAATTGCGGATAAAGACACCGTCCATCCATCAGGCCGTCAGGACATTCTCCGGTGGCAACCAGCAAAAAGTTGTCATCGCCAAATGGCTGTTTCGCGGCCCCAAGGTGCTGATCTTCGACGAGCCGACGCGCGGCATCGATGTCGGTGCCAAGGCGGAAATCTACGAGCTTCTGGGGAAATTTGCCGCCGAGGGAAAAGGCGTCCTCGTCGTGTCTTCGGATCTGCCGGAACTCATGAGCATTTGCCATCGCATCATCGTCTTCTCGGACGGCAAGATAGCCGGGGAAATCCCCCGAGCCCAATTTGACGAGAGCAGGATCCTCTCGCTCGCTTACAAGGAGTACAGTCGTGTCCGGAAACATTGAAAAGGCGACCGAGGCAAAAGAAGCCAGCGTCTGGGACAAGCTCATCCGGATCTCGATGAAAGAGGCCGGTGTCGCCATCGCCCTCGTTCTGATTTTGATCTTCTTCTCGCTGACTGCGCCCTATTTCGCGACGCCGGAGAACTTCCTGAAGATCTTCGTGCAGATCGCCATCAATACGGTGCTTGCCGCCGGCATGACCTTCGTCATTCTCACCGGCGGCATCGATCTTTCCGTCGGATCGCTGCTGGCGCTTTGCACGGTCATCGGCGCGACGATCATGATCGATCCAAGATTTTCTCCCTGGCAGGCGATCGCTCTCGCATCACTCGCCTCGATGGGGGCCGGCGCGATCCTGGGTGCCATCAACGGATGGATCTGCGAGAAATGGAAACTTCCATCCTTCATCGTCACGCTCGGCATGCTCAACGTCGCAAGCGGCCTCGCCCGCGTCGTCAGTGACAACTCCACCATCACCGGCCTGCCGCAGCCCTTCGTCGACTTCGGCAATCTGATTTTCTGGGGCGTCCTCCCGTCGATCTTCCTGATCGCGATCGTCGTCGTCCTCATCGGCTGGTTCGTGCTGCGCTACACGGTGTTCGGGCGTTTCGTCTTCGCAATCGGGACGAATGAGGAGGCCGTCCGCCTCTCAGGTCATGAGCCGAAGAAGTACAAGATCGCGGTCTTCACCATTTCCGGGTTGACCGCTGGCATCGCCGCCATGGTCTACCTGCTCCGTCTCAATGTCGGCAGCCCGGTTGCCGGCATCGGCTATGAGTTGAACGCCATTGCGGCCGTCATCATTGGCGGCACCAGTCTCTCCGGCGGCAAGGGCTCGATCATCGGAACGCTTGTTGGAGCCTGCATTCTGCAGGTGCTGTCCACGGGGCTGCAGCTCCTGGGTGCCGACGACAACATCAAACCGATCGTTATCGGCGCCGTCATCGTGCTCGCCGTCATTCTCGACAGCTATCGCGGCCGGCTGATGCGGATATTGGAGAGCCGCTGACGAGGCGGCTCTCCGGAGCAAAGGCTATGGCTCGACAAAATCGAGCTTTGCCGTCAGGTCCGCTGCAATTTCCAGGTCCGGATTTCAAACGGCATGATGTCGGCAGGGCCGGTGCGTTCGATCGGCTCCTCCAGGATGTTCAGCGGCCCCGAAGCCTGCCATCCTGACGGCAGGGTCAGCGACAAGCGGCCGCGCCGACCGGCCGGTTCGTACAGCCGCAGGATAAGTCCCTCCCCTTCCTCGGCCGGCTTCAGGCCGGAGAAGGCGACAGGTATGCCTTCGATACCAAGCGGCGATAAGGTGCCGGCCGCAAGACCGCTTGCCTCCATGCTGAGCAGCGGCTGGTTGAGATCGATCGCCTCAGCTAGAACGCCAGCGTCATACCAGGCGCCTTCATGCGGCATCAGCGCATAGGTAAAGCTCTGCTCGCCTTCGTCGGCCAGTGGATCGGGATAGATCGGCGAGCGCACGAGGCTCATGCCGATGACATTGCCGCGGGCGCTGTGGCCGTATTTGGCGTTGTTGAGCAGGGCGACGCCGAAGCCGGGTTCGCTGAGATCGACGAAGCGATGCGCAGCCGCCTCGAACATCGCCTGTTCCCAGGAGGTGTTGGTATGCGTCTGCCGCTCGACGACACCGAAGGCGCATTCGAAAGTCGCGGTGCGCGACCGGGCGGCAACCGGGTTCAGCGTCCGAAGCAGGGTGCGCCGGTCGTGCCAATCGATCGTCGTCTCGATATCCAGCCTGCGGGCATTGGCCGTCAGAACATAAAGCTGGGTCACGGTCGAGCTGCGGTATCGATTGATGACACGGATCGCGGCGCGATGCGGTCCCTCCTCGACCAGAGTGGTGCTCTCCGGCCGATCGAGCCGGATGCCTTTCTCGGCATAGTCGGCGTCGACATCCCAGGCATCCCAGTTGCGCGGCTTGTCGACTGGATAGACCCAGAGCTGATTGGCTACCCCCTCAATCGCTTCCCGTCCCGTCGCCTTGTGAATAAGGCTCGATACGGCGCCATCCTTGCCGATGGTAACGGACAGATGCTGGTTTTCGAGATGATGGGAATCTGCCTTGAGCCCAGCTGCGGGCTTCAGTGAGTTGCGATCGAAGACCGCGACGGAAAGAGGCGCGATGGGATCGGCAGATGCAAGGACCGTTCCGTCCGATAGGGTTGCGGTCAGCGGGCGCGGCGAAAGGGATGGGTTGACCACAACAAGCGCATTCGTGACCTCGCCAACCGGAAGATGGGCCGACAGCGTTGTCAGAGACCTGACCTGCTCCGCCTTGGCATTGTCGATCACGCCGTCAAGCTCGCGCTCGGCATCGGCATAGACCTCGCGAATGCTCGATCCAGGCAGGATATCGTGAAACTCGTTCTTCAAAACGACGCGCCAATCAGCCTCCAGGCTCAGAGGTTTGGCAGCGCCCAGCATATGGGCAAGCGAGGCCAGCGTCTCCGCCGTGATCAGGGCGCGTTCGGCCTGGCGATGCTTGCGCTTGACGCCGCTTTGCGACGTCAGCGTCGCGCGATGCAGCTCGAGGTAGATTTCCCCGTCCCAGACCGGAAGCTCCTTTTCCTTAGCGGTGCGGTGCGCCTTTTCGTAATAGCCCTTCACGGTGCCCCAGCGTGCCTTCGGGATCGCCGGGAAGTCGCGGAGCTGTACCTCGCGCTCGACCATTTCCGGCGTGACGCCGCCGCCGCCATCGCCATAGCCGACGGCCAACAGCGAGGTGTCATGCTGTGTCTTGCCGCGGAAATTCTTCCAGGTCGGCACGAAGCAATCCGGCTGCACGAAGCCGTTGTAACCTTGCATGGGGTTATCGAACGTATGGGTCAACACCTTGCTGCCATCGAGCCCCTTCCACCAGAAGAGGTCGGACGGAATGTGATTGGTTTCGCTCCAGTTCACCTTGATCGTGAAGAAGCTGTCGATGCCTCCAAGCCGCAGGATCTGCGGCAGGGCACCGGAAAAGCCGAAACAATCAGGCAGCCAGCAGACGCTGTGACGCAGGCCAAAATGCTTTTCGAAATAACGCTGGCCATAAAGCACCTGGCGTACGAGGCTCTCGCCTGTGGGCATGTTGGTATCAGGCTCGACCCACATGCCGCCGAGGGTTTCCCATTTTCCTTCGGTAACCTTCTTCTTGATCCGCTCGAGCAATTCCGGATCATCTTCCTCTATCTGCGCATAGTATTGGGCGGTTGATTGGTTGAAGCGGAAGTTGTCGGAGCGTTCCATCAGCGAAAGCGCGGTGTTGAAGGTGCGGCGCATCTTGCGGCGCGTTTCGTCATAGGGCCAAAGCCATGCCAGGTCGATATGGGCATGACCGGTCAGCAGCAGCTCGCCATTCTGTGGGAAGCGCTTTTGAAGCTCCTTCAGTTGCGCAAGCAATTCATTATAGGCAGCAGCTGCCGAAGCACTCTGCACTTCGCTGAGACCGGCCGGATTGTCCTGAAGTTCCGGCAACTCCCAGATCTTCTGCTGCATCGCCGCGCCCGAGGTGCGCGAGATATAGGCTGATGTGTCGGAGGGCCAATCGAGGCTGCGCAGCGCCCGTTCGGCCACATCAATCAGATGCGGCACGACTTCGTGGCCGTCCAGAATATCGGCAGCCTCGCCGATCTGTTGCAACAGGAGATGCAGCCGGTGGACCGGTTCATCCAACCAGATCAATCGCGCCTTGTTGAGTTTCGGCGCCCTATTCGGCTCCCCGAACGGAAAACGCGCAACGCTCTCGGTGGCGATCTGGAAGTTGCGCCCCTTGATCGGAAATTCCTGGTGATAGGGGTCGAGGCCGAAGCTCTCAGCTTCGCCATCAGGGTAGCGCAGCGTCAGCAGGCTCTCGCCGCCAAGGTCGAGCTGTAGGCGGACCTGCTCGAGCGGCCAGTCCTGCGGCGCCGTTGCCTTGGCAGCGAAGCGAACCGTTCCGTTGCGATGCGGCCAATCCTGATGATGCGCTATCGGCTCTCCATCGAAGGTCCAACCATCGATTGCGAGGCTTTGTCTGTCACGCCAATGCGCAAGCTCTGCAGTGCGGACTTTCAGGCGATCAAGGCGTTGAGCAATAGTAAGAGACATGGCGGATCCTATCGGAAAATCGGCAACTGACGGCAGAGGAGAGAACACGTCAACGCAAACAGGTCGCGGGCCTCGCGCCCATCTCCTCTCAGCGGATCGCACAGCCGGAATTTAGATTAAGTAACTTTGTTTTGGCGTCAAGGCGCACAGAAATAAGTTGCGAGAGTTTTGTCCGTGATACACAAGCATCGGGATACGCAAGGAAATCGAACATGCGATATCTTCGATCCGGGCCACGGCGCTATCAGCCGCAGGATGCGGACGTTACGCGGGGTAAGACACTCGGTCTGCGGTCTGGAGAAATCGCCGATAGAAATATTCGCGTCATTCTGGAGGCGATCCGCCGCCACGGCCCTTTGACCCGCATGGAGCTTGGAAAACATTCGGGGCTGACCGGACCGGGAATCACCAACATTCTGCGCCGGCTTGGCGATGAAGGGCTGGTGACATCGCATAGGCGCAAAGGTGCCGGTGGCGGCGCGACATCAACGGAATTTGCCCTGCGGCCCGAAGGGGCCTTCTCGATCGGCATCCGTGCTCGTCAAAATCGCGGCGAGGCGGTGCTTGTCGATCTCAGCGGCCAGGTTCACGACCGCGTTTATTTTCCTCTTACGCAGAGAAGCAGGGTCACATCGATCCAATCGGCGATCGAGGGCATGATTGGCCGTCACGCCGACCTGCCGATCATCGGCCTGGGTATCGGCTCGAACGACTGGAGCGCGGAAGAGCGCGAGCAACTGGATGCCACATCGAAACTGCCGCGCAGCTATGTCGAGAACGAATGCACGGCAAGCCTGCTCGCCGAGCGTACGATCGGCACGCCGCCCCTGAAAGGTGGTCTCGCGATGATCATCATCGACGAGGATGTGCAGGCCGGCTTCCTCGTTCGCGGTGTTCCCTATTCGGGCGTTCACGGACGTGCGGGCAATATCGGCGATATGCGAACTGGTCCCGACAATGTTCCCTTGAACACGGTCGTCGGATTTGGCGCACTGCGCAAATTTCTCAGCGGCGACGAATTCAGCCGCCTGATAGACGGACAGGAGCCGCCATCACCATTGCTCGCGGAATGGATCCGCGAGGCGGCAAGCCACCTGCTTGATCCGATCATCGCGATGGCCGGCTTCATAGCGCCGAGTGTCATCATGATCGGCGGCGACCTGCCGCGAGGCGTCTTCGACGCGCTGATCCATCAGCTGTCCGTCGAGCGCCGTGATACGTCGAAGCGACCCTTCCTCACGCCTTGGATCTCACCGATGAAGCCGGCAAGCTTCAGCGGCGGCGGCGTGGCACTGGGAGCGGCACTCCTGCCTTTTCTGAATACCCTGCTGCCGCCAGTCTCCGGCTGAGGCTCACTGCGGATTCAGGCAAGCGCCACGTCCTTATGACTGATATCCGAGGCGAGCGCTTTGTCGAGAACCTTCTGAATGTTGGCCGCGCGGCGGAACGAAGGCTCCTGTGTCCTGCCCATTCTGACCGCCTGGACAAACCGCTGATAATTGGTTTCCACTTCGTCGAACGGGATATCGCGCCATGTTGCCGTATGAACGTCTTCGGCGAGGCAGGCGCGAAGCGTCGACTTTCCTGTGTCATAGATGATCTCGATCGAGCCCGTCTCGCCGTAAATCCGGAGGCGCAGTTGGTCCATCTGCCCGGCAGCGGTGCGCGTCGCCTGGATCGTGCCGATCGCTCCCGTCGTGAAATCGACATTCATGGTGAAGCTGTCATTCGCATCGAGATCGTATTCGCCGATCTTGTGGCCAGGCGCCTTGTCGAAAGTCTTCAGCCGCGCGAAAACATGAGCGATATCGAGACCGGAACCATAGGAAGCGAAGTCCACGATATGGATACCGATATCGCCGAGCGCACCGTTCGAGCCATGCTTCTTGCTGAGACGCCACAGCCATTTGCTCTCGGATTTCCAGTCGCCCCAATGCTTCCCCACCAGCCAGCTTTGCAAATGCGAAGCTTCGACATGCCTCACCTTGCCGATTTCGCCGGCGAGCACCATCTGCCGCCCCTTCTGCAGGGCAGGTGAATTGCGATAGGTGAAATTCACCATGCCGACCTTGCCGGCCTTCTCGATAGCCTCGGTCATTTCCATCGCCTTGGTTGCGTCGGTCGCAAGCGGCTTTTCGCAGAAGACATGCTTGCCGGCCGCAATCGCCTGCAGCGTCGTCGGGTGGTGAACAGCGTCAGGCGTCACATTGGCCACGGCATCGAACTCGCCCCAGGCCAAGGCCTCTTCCAGCGAGGCAAAACGATTGGGAATACCGTGTTCCGAGCAAAAGGCGGCCAGCCGCTCGGGCACGACATCGACGCCGCCCACGACGCTGACGCCTTCGATCTCCTTGAAACTTGCCGCGTGCTTGTTGGCCATTCCGCCGGTGCCGAGAATGAGCAGGCGCATCTGATCCTCCATGGATAATTTGGCCGTTTCGATAGCCAGAGTAAAACTTCGCCGTCCATCGCGGATGGCCGCGATGGCTCGACTGTTATGGGATCGGAAATGCGGGTTGAGGCCGCTAGCTACTGCTGAATGTCGCCAACATCTCAATCCTCCCGAGCCGCGACTTGACATCAAACCAAAGTAACTTAATCTAATTAATGCAGCATGGAAATGAGGAGAGGTCAACTGACCGCCAGGCTGTATCCGTTCAAAATGGGGAGGAGACCCATCATGAAGAGAGCGTTCGTCAGCGCCTTGGCGCTGAGCACGATGTTGTTTTCATTGCCTGCCGCATTAGCCCAGGAACTGGCGACGAAGGACAGGATCGGCCTTGCCGATGCGCCGAAAACCCTCACTATCCGGCTCACGAACGACAGCCCCAACAACGCCGATCCGGCGATTGCCCAGGGCTACCAAAAGCTCTTCGTCGATTTCATCAAGAAGCATCCCGACTGGAAGCTGCAGATGCAGTTCATGTCGGCGGATATCGGTACCGAACAGGCAAAAATGCTCGAACAGGCGAAGGCCGGCAACGCTCCCGACTGCGCCGCTGTCGACTCCTTCGTCCTCTCACAGTTCATGGTCAATCATGTGCTCGCCGACTTCACCCCCTATTTCTCGAAGGATGAGGTTGCCGATCTCTTTCCCTTCATCCGCAACGGCATTACCGACAAGGATCAGACCATCCACGCCTGGTGGTGGGATACCGATCTTCGCGTTCTCTACCGCAACAAGTCCATCGTCCCCGATGCACCACAGACCTGGGACGACCTGAAGAAGGCCGGCATCGCCTCCGTCAAGGAAGGCATGGAGGGTATTCTTTTCAACGCCGGCCGCTATGAGGGTTCGACCTTCGACTGGCTCGCCAATTACTGGGCGCTCGGCGGCAAGCTCGTCGACGATAGCGGCAAACCTGTTTTCGGCGAGGGCGAAAACAAGGAGAAATTCCTCAAGGCGCTGACCTATTACAAGGATCTCGTCGATTCCGGCGCCGCACCCAAGCGTGTGACCACGATCGGCAACTATGATGATCTGAACGCGGCCGCGGCTGCCGGAACGACGGCGCTCTTCATCGGCGGCAACTGGCAGCTTGCCCAATTGAAGGCAACACTGGATGCAGACGAGTTCGCCAACTGGACTTTCTCGCCCATCCCAGGCCCGACTGCCGATCAGCGCTCGACCGGTACCGGCGGCTGGACGATTGCCTCGTTCAGCAAGGATAAGGACAAGGTCGAGATGTGCGCCAACCTTGCCCGCGACATCTACATGGGGCCGGGCAATGCGCTTCAGCAGCAATTGCCGACCCGCAAATCGCTCTTCGACAAATATGAAGTCTTCGCGACTGAAGCCAACAAGACCTTTGCCGAAGCTCTCGCCAACGGCCAGGCCCGCCCCGGCGCCCCGATCTATCCGGAAATCTCAAATCAGATCCAGATCATGATGGGCGACGTCCTGTCGGGTACCAAACAGCCGGAAGAGGCCCTTAACGCGGCTTTCAAGGCGACTATGGAGGCTTACAAGCGTCTCTAACGATTGCGATCACGGCAGCGCCCTTAGGGGCGCCGCCGGCAGTATCAAACCCGGACAGAGAAGCCCAATGACCCCAATCGCCATCGAGGCTGCCAGCCGACCCCACAGCAGATCGTTCATGCGCCGCTTTGCAGGTGCGCCTCTACCCTGGATCATGCCCGTGATCATCGTCATCGGCATCTTCTATCTCTATCCGATGATCGACGTGTTCCGTCTGTCTTTCACCAATGCGACGCTGATCGGTGACAATCAGGATTATACACTCGCTTCCATTGCGAACATGCTGAGTTCGCCGCAGCTTCCCGACATCCTCTGGGCTACCCTCGTCTTCGTCGGCGGCAGCGTCATCGGCCAGCAGATCCTCGGCCTTGCCGTCGCCGTCGTCGTCGTTCGCGGAGAAAAGCGCGGCCTGTTCGGCACGACAATCCTCAGAACCACGGCGCTGATCGCCTGGGTCGTGCCGGGCATTGCCGGCGGCATCATCTGGCAGATGCTGTTTTCGGAAGCGCCCTATGGCGCGCTCAACAGCATCCTGCGGCTCATGCATCTGCCGACGGTTGCCTGGCTTTCCGATCCCGCCATCGCGCCTTGGTCGGCCCTGATCTCGAACATCTGGCGCGGAACGGCCTTCTCGATGGTTGTCATGTATGCCGCGTTGAAGGCAATCGATCCCTCGCTCTACGAGGCGGCGGAAGTGGATGGTGCGACGAGCTCGCAGCAGTTCTTCTTCATCACCATTCCGCAGCTGCGGGCGGCTATCCTCGTCAACATGATCCTCATCACCATCATGACGCTGAACACTTTCGACGCGATCATCACTTTGACGGGCGGCGGGCCTGGCCGCGCCACCGAAGTCATATCGCTCTACGTCTTCAACATCGTCTTCCGCAACTACGATCTGTCCGGCGGTAGTGTGCTTTCCGTGCTGATGCTCATCATCAGCCTCGGACTGGCCGTTGTTTATGCGTCATTCCTGCCGAAGGAGGATGAACGATGAGCAGGCGCACCGGCACGCGCTTCGGCGATTTTCTGAGCTATCTCTTCATGCTGGCGATGTTCGTCTTCTTCGCCGGCCCGCTCACCTACCTTCTATCGATGGCGCTACGCGACAAGCGGGAGATTTATCGCGGCGTGGCGCGCTATATCCCGCACAATCCCACCATCGACAATTTCATCACCGTGCTCAACAACAGCTACTTCCCGCTCTATCTGTGGAACGGCCTGAAGCTCGCGGCTCTGAGCGGCTTCGGCGTTTTGATCGTCGCCATGCCCGCGGCCTACGCCTTCTCGCGCTTTCAGTTCCGGGGCAAGGGCCTTTCGATGATGGGGCTTCTGCTCTTTCAAATGATCTCGCCGCTGGTCATCATGGTGCCGCTCTACCGCTATATGAACCGTCTCGGCCTGCTCGATACGCATTTCGCCGTGACGATGGTCTATATCGCGCTTGGCGTGCCGCTTGCGACATGGCTCCTGAAGAGCACCATCGACGGAATTCCACGCAGCCTTGATGAAGCGGCGATGATCGACGGATGCAACCGCTTCTCCGTTTTCTGGCGGATCGTCCTGCCACTGTCGGCACCAGGCATTGCCTCCGTCTTCATCATCACCGTCATTGCCGGCTGGTCTCAATTCCTCGTACCTTTTCTGCTGCTCACGCAAAACAATTTGATGCCGATCGGCGTCGGGATCTTTAACTTCCGTGGCATGCAAACCGACTCATCCATCCAGCTGCTGGCGGCCGCCTGCCTCATCTCCGTCGTACCGGCGATCGTCGCGTTCCTGTCGCTGCAGCGGCTGATCCTTGGCTCCATGACCAGTGGCTCGGTAAAGGGATGAGGCCGGTTTGCGCGCCCCAGACTGATAAAGGATCCCGATGATGAACCAAACGACCGGTGTCAAACCGTCTCCCGACCTGACGGGAGCCAATGTCGAGGATGCGGGCGAGCATAATCGAGCCGTCGTTCTGCGTTGCATCCACAGGCAAGCACCGATTTCGCGTGCGGAAATCGCCCGGCAGACCGGCTTCACCAAGCCGGCGATCGCCCGCATCGTCGATCGCCTGCTCGATGAAGGCCTGATCATCGAAGCCCGCCGGCGCCATGGCCTGAGGGGGCAGCCGGCGATCGAACTTGAGATCAACCCCGACGCCTTCTTTGCGATCGGCATCAACATCGATCGTGACCATCTGACGATCCTCGCCGTCGATGCCGTCGGCAACGTGCGCGCCCGCGTCCACCATGAGAAGCGCTACATCCTGCCGGGCGAATTCATGCAGCTGACCGCCGATGCGATCTCGCATTTCCAGCGAAGCCGTCTGATCGACGACGCGCATCTGGCCGGTATCGGGCTTGCGATGCCGGACTGGCTCGGCGAGATCGCCTTCCTGGGCAAGCCCGACGATTACGGAGAGTGGATGGATTTCGATGTCCGGACCGCATTGGAAAACCTGACACAGCATCCCGTCTTCATCGAGAACGAAACCAATGCGGCAGCGCTTGCCGAGCTTGACTACGGGCTTGGCGCCGAAAGTCGCAGCTTCTTCTATATTTCGGTCAATGCCTGCCCAGGCGGCGGGCTGGTACTCGACGGCGCCGGCCATCGCGGCGCCATGGGCCTAAGCGGCGAGATCGGCTGGCTGCCAATCGCCGATCCACGCCACAGGGGAGGCCAGAAAGTAGAGCTTCTCGGCGAAATATTCTCGCTCTTCTTCCTCTACAAGTTCCTGGGCGAGCACGGCATCGAGGCAAACGTGCCCTCGGACCTCCTCACGCTGGATGCCCGTGGAAGGAAGCTGGTCTCGCAATGGCTGAAGACGATGAGCGCGCATCTCGCTGTCGCGGTCAAGCACATCGGCATGATCGTCGATCCCGATGCCATCATCCTTGGCGGCCGCTTGCCTATCCGCATGATCGATGAGCTGCTGCGCTATGTCCACGACCACCTTGATATGGAGGATACGGCGCTGCCATCGATCCATCGTGCCTCGCTCGGCGAGGACGCCTGCGCGATCGGCGCCGCGGCAATGCCGATGGCGGCAGCCCTCATGCTCGCCTCGGCCGATGAGGTCCAGCGCACGCGTTCACCGCTCAAATTCATGGACCGCCTGAACAATTGAATTGGCGGCTGCGGCCGCAGGGAGGATTTTAATGAGGATCGGTTTTTATACGTCGACGTTCAACGACAGGCCATTCGAAGAGGTGGTGGACTTCGCTGCTTCCGCCGGCTTCGACGCAATCGAAATCGATGTCCGCGGCCATATCAAGACACCGGACAAGGTGCGGGCGGCGGTCGCCCTTGCCCGCGACCGCAACCTCTTCGTCTCCTCGATCGCCTTTTTCGGCAATCAGCTCGATACCGATCGCGCCAAACGCGGCGAGCTTCGAGCCATCACCGAGGAATTCGCCGACGCGATCGGCGAAGCGGACGTGCCGATCTTCGTAATCTTTCCCGGCCGAGATGAAAGCGCGGACGAGGACGCCAATTATGATGATTTCGCCGACTTCGCCAACCGGCTGATCGTCCGGACGACATCGAGCGGGTTGGTCTTCGCGATCGAAAACTGGCCCGGCCCGAAGGACAATTTCATCGGCACCACGCCGAAAGGCTGGCAGGAGCTCTTCAAACGAATTCCCGACAAGCGCTTCGGCCTTGAATTCGACCCTTCCCATCTCATCCGCATCGGCGTCGATCCCTATGTCGCCATGGATGCGGTCAAGGATCGCATCGCCATCCTTCATGCCAAGGACACGGCAATCGATGCGGCCGTACAGCAGGCCGTCGGCTATCACGGCAAGGGGTGGTGGCAGTACAAGCTGCCGGGCCATGGCCTTCTCGATTGGCCGCGTTTCCTGCGTCAGGCGCGTGCCAACGGCTTCGACGGGACGCTTTCGATCGAACACGAGGATGCAGCTTTCGGTTGGCCGGGTAAGGACCTCGCCCAACGAAAGGAAGGCGAGCGCCTCGGCCTTGCCTATCTCCGAAAGGTCTTGAACGGGCTTTGAAGCTATCCGGGAGGAGGGAAAATGGCACATGTCAGAGTGAACAACGCGCGTAAGGACTATGGCGCATTCAAAGCCATCAAAGGCGTGTCGGTCGATATCCGCGACGGCGAGTTCGTCGTGCTCGTCGGCCCCTCTGGTTGCGGCAAATCCACGCTGCTCAGAATGATCGCCGGCCTGGAGGGGATCACCTCAGGCGATATCCAGATCGGCAGGCATATCGTCAACGATCTCGCGCCGAAGGATCGAGACATCGCGATGGTGTTCCAGAACTATGCGCTCTATCCGCATATGACGGTCGCCAAGAACATGGGCTTCTCCCTGCGGCTGAAGCGGATGCCGAAGGCGGAAATCGATCAGCGGGTTGGCAATGCCGCAAAGATCCTCGGGCTCGAAAACCTTCTTGAGCGATATCCGAAGCAGCTATCCGGCGGCCAGAGGCAACGTGTCGCCATGGGTCGCGCGATCGTACGCGATCCCGCTGTCTTCCTCTTCGACGAACCCCTGTCGAACCTCGATGCGAAGCTTCGCGTCCAGATGCGCTCCGAGATCAAGGAAATGCACCAGCGGCTGCAGACCACGACAATCTATGTCACGCATGACCAGATCGAAGCGATGACGATGGCGGACAAGATCGTCGTCATGAAGGACGGCCTGATCGAGCAATCCGGATCGCCGCTTGAGCTCTATGACCAGCCGGCCAATCTCTTCGTTGCGGGCTTCATCGGCTCTCCCGCGATGAATTTCATTAAGGGCAGCATGACAAACGCCGGTTTCCGTACCACCGACGGGATCGTGCTGCCGAGCGGTCAGCATCCGGCGGCGGCCGTTACCTATGGCATTCGCCCCGAAGATATCAGGCTCGTCCAGAATGGCATTGCGGTGGAAACCGTCGTCGTCGAACCGACGGGATCCGAGACTATGGTCATCGTCCGCCTTGGTACGCAAACGGTCACCTGCGTTTTTCGCGAACGGATCAGAGCCGCACCGGGCGATGTGCTGCACATCGCACCTGCCGATGAGGCAGTTCATCTATTTGACGAAAGTGGAGAGCGCATCGCGAGCACACGCTCGGAATTCAATTGAGGAGAGATGTTTATTACCTGTGTGATGCCGCACGCAGCGATGGAGCAGAAGCCGTCTTGCGAATGGTAATTTCAATACCGCCCATGGACTTGCCGTCATCGGTCACATCCGGTACGCGAATGTAAAGGACCTCGGAATAGTTGCGGAACGTGCCGCCGATCAACTCATATATTGCAAGTGCAGTGTTCTCGGGAAGCTCTTCGACCGATACGCTTTTACGTTGCTGCATGGGATGCTCTTCCAAAAGTCGGGCCGCCTTCAAGAGATTGGGCAACTGCCGACACTTTAGTCCTGATTTGTCGCAAAGATATCCCGGGAATCATGAAAGCTGTCACAAATGCGTGAGGTTCATTTCCAGGAAAGCGGTGCGGCGGCACGATGTCGTGATTGGCGACCGAGTGGCGGGCTTACTCTATAGAGCAGCCTCGCATCGGGACCATGAAGATGGAGCGATCCGGAAGCCGTTCTTTCCCGACGATTTCACTTCATACAAACCACGATCCGCTTTGGCGAATATGTCCTTGGAAGAATGACCGGGCACGATTATCGCCGCGCCGACGGAGGTCGCGATGCGAATGGTCTTCGTCGGCGTGGAGACGGTCCAGTTCAACTCTCTGACAACGCGATCGGCGATTTTTGCGAGATCCTCGGTCGAAAGGCATTCGTGAATGACGGCGAACTCGTCGCCGCCAATGCGCGCCACCATATTGGCCTTGGGGACCGCGCGTGCAAGCCTGCGCCCTGCCACTTTGAGACAATCATCCCCAGCCTGATGTCCGAGAGTATCGTTCACGGATTTGAAGCCGTCGAGATCCACGAGAAGGAGCGCTCTGCCGGTTCGGCCCTCGGCTGCGCATATTTCATTGAAAAACGCTTCGAATCTGGTGCGGGACGTCAACCCGGTGAGCATGTCGTACTCGGCCAATTGACGAAGCTGCTCGACCATCGTCTTCTCGGCGGTAACATCCTGCTTCATCCCGAAAATTCTGGTCGCAGCTCCGTTCGCGAATTCGACACAGGCGGTTATTCTGATCCATCGCCGATTGCCTCTTGCGGTAATGATCTCAGCATCCAGGCTGAAGCCCTCGCCCGTGCGAATTGCCTTCTCGCGCACCTCATCGAGACGCTTTCGAACCTCGGGAGTATAGAGTTTAAGGATCTCATCCCTCGTCAGCGGCGTTTGCGGCGCAAGATCAAAGAGCTCGTAGACCATATCCGTCCAGCTGAGCGTCTGGTCGGGAAGACTGCATTCCCATACCCCGATACGAGCGGCCTTGAACGATCGATCAAACAATTCACGCAAATGCATGAACTCGCGCGAGGCGATTGCCTGAGGATCGAGTATTCCATTTCCATCGCAGGACACTGGGGGCCTCACCAGCTGATCAAAAGGACCTCACCAGCTTTATCGCCGGTAATCTTTCCCAGTGGAACGATTACATGGATTGTTTGCATATTGGTTTCCAAATGCAAGAGCGCCGCGATGATCATCGACATCAATAACCCTATTTTGAGGGCGGCCTCCATGAAACAGAGGATTTCAGGCGTTTGTGAAAATGAGTCCCAGGGGCAAGAAGGATGTCTGCCCCAAACCGGATACTGAACCACTCCAGCTCACATCTGGCCGACACCGCTCAGGCCGATCAATGCGCCAACGCCGAGAACGATAAGCGGATGGAGGCGCGTCGTCGAAAGGACAAGTGCGCCCACTGCGGTAATCGCCGCGAGAATCCACCCCTGGGTTGACGCCTCGGTGATGACAGCCGCACTGGCGGTGACAAGCCCGGCGGTCATCGGCACCAATCCCGCCTGCACGATCCGTCGCCATGGCCTGTCCTTGAAGCGATTCCAGAGATGGAGCACCAGATAGGCCAGGACCGAAGAAGGCCCGAACTTTGCAGCTGATGTGACCAGCATGCCCGCCCATCCGGCAACGTGCCAGCTGACCAGAGGCACGACCATCAAGTTCGGACCGGGAGCCGCCTGCGCCAATGCGAACAACGCACCGAATTGCTGCGCCGTCATCCAATGCTGCACGTCGACGACCTGCCGATGCATCTCCGGAAGAATGGAATTGCCACCGCCGAAGGCCAGCAGCGAAAGCTGAGTGAAAATGATTGCAAGAGAAATGAGGGTCGTGGTCATGCTTCGAGCTTCCAGGTGGCGAGGATGCTGAGCGGCGCCAGAACCAGCATGGTCGGCAGCAAGGGCAGCCCGGCAATGGCGATGGCAGCAAAGCAAATGGCGGCAATGACCAGGGTGACTGGCCTGCGGCGCAGCGGCAGGACGATCTTGACGGCCATCGAGATGAGCAGACCGGCCGCGGCTGCAGCAAGGCCTGCAAACATGTGCTGGATGCGCGGATCGCTATTGAACTGATCGTAAACGACACCGAGGCCGATCACGATTGCCGTCGGCGCGACAATCAGGCCAAGAAGAGCCGAAAAAGCACCCACCACGCCCTGAAACTTCGAGCCGATCGCAACCGCCATATTGATGATATTGCCGCCGGGCAGGAACTGACACAGCCCGAGCAGTTCTGTGAACTCCTCCCCCGTCAACCATTTGCGATCCTCAACCACCATGCGGCGTGCGAGCGGCAGAACCCCGCCAAACCCGATGAGGCCGAGTTTGAAAAAGCCGAAAAAGAGCTCCGCGACCGTTGGTCCTTCGCGTTGAGCAGCATTGGAATGAGAAATGGCATCCATATCGTGGCCTGTATGTTTATGTCGGACAGACCGTCAAAATAGGCTTTTACCGATCATGCGTCCAATATATGGATAGAACATCATCCATATGTTTGAGATATGCCATGATCGAACTTCGACATCTCCGTTATGCCATGACCGTTGCCGATGAGGGCCATATGACCCGCGCTGCCGAAAGGCTCGGTATCCAGCAACCACCGCTCAGTCAGCAGATAGCTAAGCTGGAGGCCATCGTCGGTGCGTCGCTCTTCAAACGGCTGCCCAGAGGCGTCGAGCTGACGGATGCGGGGCGGACATTTGTGGAGAGGGCAAGGACCATTCTCCACGATGTCGATCTTGCGATAGAGGCGACGAGGCGCAATGCCCGCGGAGAGGAGGGAAGCCTTGCGATCGGCTTTACCAGTTCGGCCGCCTTTCATCCGCTGGTCAGCGCAGCCGTCCGCTCGCTCGGCGAGACATCGCCGGATGTCGCACTCAAGCTTGAGGAAGCCAGTACGCCCGATCTGATCGCCATGCTGCATTCCGGCCTTCTCGACGTCGCGCTCGTGCGCTCTCCCGTTGCACAGTCGAGCGGCCTTGTGATTTCCCGAATTCTCGATGAAGAAATGCTGGTCGCTCTTCCCGATCGCCATCCTCTTGTGATGGCGAAAGGAGAGAAGTCTCGCCACGTTCGATTGTCGCAACTCGCAGACGAAGCCTTCATACTTTACCGCCGTCCCTCCGGGCCGGGGCTATACGACAGTATCATAGCGGCTTGCCTTGCCGCGGGTTTCAGCCCGAAAATACGGCATGAAGCTCCCCGGTTGCTGTCGACGCTCAGTCTGGTCGCCGCGGGACTCGGAATCTCCATCATTCCAGGATCGATCGCTCGGCTGGAAACGAACGGCATCGCCTATCTAAGGCTCGACCCGGGTGCCAATCTCGTGGCGCCGCTTTATTTCGCGCGAAAAGATGAGCAGCCAAGCGGCGCGCTGCAACTATTTGCCCACATCGTTCAGCACGAGAAAGCCTTACTGAAATAAGCCGGCTATCTTTCTAGCCGCAAAGAACAAGCGACCTGAGACTGATCCTTATGCAGCTCCATTCGATCACCGCCGCAGCCTAGAAGCTCAAAGTCGCATCCGTCCAAAGCCGAAATCCTCCGAGAAACGCATTTTCGTTCCCGCCGATACGGCAGGCGGATGGCAGTTCCTTGAGCTTCTCGGCATTGCCGCCGCCGATAACGATTTCATGCGGCAGCAGTGCCGCCCTCAATCTCTCAACGATCTCCTCAACCGACTGGCGCCACTTCTTCTTGCCGTATTTTTCAAGGCCACGCTCGCCGATGAAGTCTTCGAAGGTGCCCCGCTTCTTGTAGGGCAGATGGGCGAGCTCCATGGGCAGGCAAACGTGATTGGCAATCATTGCCGAACCCAATCCGGTGCCGAGGCCGAGAAACAGCATATTGCCATCTTTGTAGTTGCCGATTGCCTGCATCACGGCGTCGTTGACAAGCTTCACTGGCTTGCCGAAAGCGGCGGAAAAGTCGAAATCCTGCCAGCCGCTTCCCAGATTGTGCGGTTCCATAGCTGGCCTGTTGTTCGAAACGGGCCCGGGATATCCCATACCGATAACGTCGTATCGCCAATCACTCGTCAGATCCTTGACGGTCTGGACCATCTCTTTTGCCGACATTGTAGGCCCGGAGACGGCCGCCCGGCGCTCACCGCCGGAGCTGAGACGCATTTTTACATGCGAACCGCCGAGATCGATTGCCAAGACGACAAGCTCTTCTGTCGCAGCCGGCGCCACGGCTTTCTTCAGTTTTACGTTTGTTTTGCGGCTCTCTGTTACCTGGCTCATATTCGTCCACACTTTCTATCCACGACGGGCACAAATCGCACTATGGCGCCTCAACGACGGAGACGGAGAAATCCTCTCCCTCCCAGCGGTCGGTGTCAGGCCAGTAAAAGGTAAAGGCAATCGAACCGCCTTTGGGGAGGCGCTCGCATGACAGCTCCGCGACATGTATCCCGAAGCCGTTCTGGCTCGTTTCGGTATCGCTGGCGCTGGCCCAACCGTCGACACTCCAGCGAATGATGGCCCGCGCCATGACCTCGATCCGCAGGCGCTTGCCGACGGAAAGCTGCGACAGCTTGTTGTTGAAACGCCACGGCACGAAGGGTGCCGTCACCTTGTTTTTTAGATAGCGCTCGACACCTTGCGGCGGCATGTCGAAAACCGCTCCGTCTCTCAGCGAACGCAGGAGCTTGATATGCTCGGCATGAGCCCAGACGAGTGGCATGGCGCTGCCGGAAGGTTTCCCGAGGGCAAGGCCCAGCTCCGGAATATCGGGCTGGTCCCACACCTGTTCCGGCAGCAATCCGCCCTGCCCGGCAGACTGCTCGAGTGTCTTGAGCAAACCAAGAGCCGCTTCCGGCCGGCCGGCCGCGAGCTCATAATGGGCGCGCTCGCCCGCAAGTAAGGGCCATGGACGCCCGATGCCCGTGCCGTCGAACGGGCCGCCGTCTTCATGCTCGCCATAGCCGTCACCGGTATAACGATACCATAGGGACCCTTGCGGCAGGTCGCATTTGAGCTGTGCGTCGATCACCTTCACGGTGTCGAGGATGCGAGGATCGTCGGCAGCTCGCAATCCGAACCGTACCAGCGCCAAGGCATCGGGACTGACGACTCGCGCGGTCGGCAGGAACGATTCAGCGGGCGGCCTGTTCTTGATCGGCACGAAACCATCGGCGGGCGAGCTTCCGTCGGCGATCTCAGGCGGCGCAATACGGACATAATAGCCCTTGACCCCGAGAGCGGCGCTCTCCGCATCGCTGCTGACATAGGTCCAGCGCTCGATCTGGTCGTTCCAGGCATCCGCGGTCTGCCGCAGATAGTCCGCATTGTGCATCTGACCGGCAATTTCCAGAATATCGGCCGCCGCCAGCAGCGCAGCGATTTCAACCGCCAGCGTGAAGGGAGAAAAGCCGCCATCCTCCTCCCAGCGGTCCTCACCCGTGACGGGCCCGTTGACGACGACGTAGCGTGCTGCGCTTTCGACCATCGGCACGTAGGACAATAGCAGATCGCCCGTAAGGACTCCCTCGCGGCGCAGCGCATCGGCAAGCAGGATCGGGAAAGCGCATTCGTCCATTTGGATCCCGCTCCAATAAGGCTCGCCATCCAGCCAGCAATTCTGCGGCCAATGCCCATCCTCTTCCTGGATAACGCGCAGATAGGCCAGAATGCGCAGCGCATCCTGCGAAGCGCCCGCAGCTAAGAAGCCGCCTGCTGTCTCGACCAGATCGCGCGGCCAGACCAGATGATAGCCACCGAGGTCTTCGTCGCCCTTGGCAAAACCCCACGGAATGGAGAGAGAAGCAACGGCCGGCCCTTCGAAAGAAAGAGGCCGGTGCGTTGCCAGAACGGCTGTCGAGATCCGATAACGATTGACTTCGGGCGGCGGTGCTCTCGGTTCGTCGAGGGCCAGCAATCCGTCTTGCCAGACCCGCCAGTCGGCAACATAGCTGCGCTCGGCATTCTCATAACCGGCTTGCAAGCTGGCAAGGGCATTGTAGCCGGCCTCTTTGGAATGGCTTCCAAAGCCGAGCGATACGGTGACGGTGTCGCTGCCGCCGATCAGATCGATCTCACCGGTCAGGGCGACGTTGCCGTCGACGGCACGCGCGACGGCCGGGTCCAACCGGGCCTCTTTCTGCAATTGCTGCCATCCGTCGGAAATACCGACATAGCCGGCAGATGCCGTCCGCCAGCCGCCGCTTACGGCAAGAGCCATCGAGACGCCGCCTGTGCCCGTCGCGAAAAGCATCGGCGTGCCCTTATAGTCTTCCACCCACCCCGTATTGCCGTAACCGGCATTGACCAGATGCGGAGCGGCAAGCAGATAGAGACGATAATCGTGGATCGTTCCCTCAAGCGGCTCGAACGATATCTGCTGGAGCAAGCTGCTGCGCATCGGGTCGACGATGATGCGCTTGATGATCCTGTAACGACCATCGATTGCAGTATTGATCAACCGATAGGCCGGAACGCCATCCTCGACCGTGGTGACGACGCTCTCCGTATCGCGCTTTTCCTCCGAAAAATAACCATCGGGACCTGTGACGATCAATCCGATGTCGCGGGTACAGGCGCTATCGACGCGGGGATAATAGATTTCGTTCAAGATGCCGTGACTGAGAGTGAACCAGATGCGGCAGGCCGGCGAAAGCGCCGTGCCAACTCCGCTCTTTGCACTGGACGTCCAACGAGGTTCGATACCGTTCACGTTGGGGCCGGAAGCATCATAAGGCGCCATGCACTATCTCCTCTATCGCTGCAATCTGCTCCGACCAAACTATTTCGGCAAGACAGAACCTTTGCGCATTCAAGCCGATACGCGCTTGTTTTCACCACCATTGACAGCCCCCGCCCGTTCTGTATTCTGTTATAAAATCTTATATAACATAATTGTGGAACATAATTGGGAGAATTTCGATGAAGTTAGGACTCGGATTCCTGATTGCGGCTGCCTTGGTTGCAGCGCCCTCACTGTTGATGGCTCAGGAAAAAGGTGGCGTCATCAATGTCGCGACGATCGGCGAGCCGCCGACGCTCGATCCAATGACTTCCACCGCAGATCTCGTCGGTATCGTCACCCAACATATCTTCGAAACGCTCTACACCTTCGACAAGGGGTGGAACGTCACGCCGCTGCTTGCCGAGAGCCTGCCTGAGATCAGTGCCGACGGCAAAACCTACACGATCAAACTCAGGACCGGCATCAAGTTCCACGACAGCAGCGTCATGACTTCCAATGATGTGGTCGCCTCACTCAACCGCTGGATCAAGCTGGCGTCGCGCGGCAAGCAGGCAGGCGGCTTCGTCGAATCGATCACCGCCCAGGATCCGGCAACCGTCGTCATCAAGCTGAAGCAGCCCTACGCGCCCCTTACCTCGCTGCTTGCCTTCAACAACTCCGCCGCCATCATCATTCCAGCCGGCAAGCAGGCGGATACGATGACCGATTTCATCGGCACCGGCCCCTATATGCTGAAGGAGCGCAAGCCCGACCAGTATATCCAGCTGGTGCGCTTCGACGGCTACAAACCGCGCGATGGCGAGAGCAATGGTTACGGCGGCGCCCGGCATCAATATCTCGACGAAATCCGCTTCGTCCCAGTGCCCGACGCCAATACTCGTGTGGAGGCGGCCATTTCCGGCCAGTATGACTACATCGACAGTCTTCCAGTCGAATCCTTCGACAAGCTGAAATCCGCTTCGGCGACCCAGCCGCTGCTCCTGAAGCCGTTCGGCTATCCGGTCTTCGTCTTCAATACCGCCGACGGCATCACGAAGAATGTTGCGATCCGCAAGGCGATCCGTCAGGCGCTCAGCATGGAAGATATGCTGGCGGCAGCCTTCGGCAGCACAAATTTCTATACGGTTGACGGCAACATGTACCCCGCCCCCTTTACCTGGGGCACGGATGCCGGCGTCAAGGGCAACTACAACCTCGCCGATCCGGAAGGTGCCGCAACTACCGCCAAGGCGGCAGGCTATAAGGGCGAACCGATCCGCATCCTGACCAGCCGACAGTACGAGTTCCATTACAAGATGGCGCAGGTCGCGGCCGAATATCTGAAACAGGCAGGCTTCACGGTAGACCTTCAGGTGGTCGACTGGGCTACGCTGACCCAGCGCCGTGCGGACAAGGCGCTATGGGATATCTACATCAGCCACAGCCCCTTCCTGCCGGAACCGGCGCTCATCGGCACGCTTTCGCCAAGCTCGCCCGGCTGGTGGACGACGCCGACAAGCAAAGCCGCGATCGACGCGTTCAACACGGAGGTCGATCCGAAGAAGCGCGTCGGCCTCTGGGCGAACGTTCAAAAGACCATCTATGACGAAGCTCCCATGATGAAGATCGGCGATTTCAACGCCGTTGCGGCGATCTCCACCAAGCTTCAGGGCGTCGCCCCCGCACCGTGGCCCTACTTCTGGAACGCATCGATCAAGAAATAAGCCTCCCAAGGCGCTCGGGCGCCGGTCACGGCCGGCGCCCGTTCCGAATCCCGTCCGTTTGCGGACCTAGAGCAATTCCAGGAAAAGCCCGCAGCGGTTTTCCGTTCGGAATTGCGAGAGAGCAGAGAAATAGAGTGGTTCCGCGATTCGAAGAAAAGCGGAACCACTCTGGGAACCGACCCAATGATACGCTACATCCTTCAACGTCTTGCGGGCATGATCGTCGTGATGTTTCTCGTCGTCACGATCGTCTTCGTGATCGTGCGCGTGACCCCCGGCGATCCGGCCGCCGTCATGCTCGGCCCGGATGCGACCGCGCAGGATATTGCCGAGCTCCGCACCCGGCTTGGCCTCGACCAGTCAATCTTCGTCCAGTACCTGTTCTATGTCGGGCAGTTGCTGAAGGGCGATCTCGGCCAGTCGATCTTCCTCAATATTCCGGTTTCCTCTGCGCTTCTCGGACGTGCCGAGCCGACCTTTTTCCTGACACTGTTCTCGCTCCTCATCGCTGGCGTCATCGCGCTGCCGATCGGCATCTATGCCGCCTATCGGCGCGGATCGCTCGTCGACCAGGCTTCGATGGCGATCGGCATGCTGGCCGCGAGCATACCGAGCTTCTGGCTTGGCCTTATCCTGATGCAGATCTTCGCGGTGCGCCTGGGAATGTTCGCGGTTTCCGGCTATGGCGGACCGGGCACAAGCTTCCTGGATCGCATGTATCATTTGACGCTGCCGGCCGTCGCACTGGGTCTCGTCTCCTCGGCCTTGATCCTGCGCTTCACCCGCGCATCGATGCTCGACGTGCTTGGAGACGACTATATCCGCACCGCCCGCGCCAAAGGGCTGATCGAGCGCCGCGTCGTCCTCAAACATGCGCTGAAGAACGCACTCATTCCAATTCTGACCGTTCTGGGGCTGACGGCCGCCGTGCTGATTTCCGGCGCTGTCGTCACCGAGACGGTCTTCGGCCTGCCGGGTGTCGGAAGCCTCGTCGTCTCTGCGGTGCTGCGCCGCGACTATCCGGTGATCCAGGGGGCCTTGCTCGTCATTGCCGGCCTCTACGTCCTCATCAATTTTGCGATCGACATGCTCTACCTGCTGGTTGATCCGAGGGTACGCTACTGATGGCCGACATCGCAACCGAGACACCCAATCAGGCGCAAAGCGAGCGAAGCAAGTTCCTTCGTCGGCTGCTGAAGCGCAAGACCGTTGCCATCGGACTGATTGTGCTGACGATCTTCGTGCTGCTCGCCGCCCTCGCGCCATGGATCGCACCCTATTCGCCCTCGAAGCTCTCGATCGTCAACCGACTGAAGCCGCCAAGCGGGGTCTACTGGTTCGGCACCGACGAGTTCGGCCGCGATATATTCTCCCGCACCATCTATGCCGGACGGCTGTCGCTGCTCGTCGGAGCCGCCGTCGTGGCGCTATCGGCTGTGATCGGCATCACGCTGGGCCTGCTCGCCGGTTTCTTCCAAAGGCTCGACACGCCGATCGCCCGCCTGATCGATGCGATGATGGCGTTTCCCGACATTTTGCTCGCCATTGCGCTGGTCGCAGCCCTCGGCCCGTCGCTGACGACTGTTATCGTCGCACTGTCGATCGTCTACGCACCGCGGCTGGCCCGCATCGTCCGCGCCTCGACCCTTGTCATTCGTGAACTCCCTTACGTGGAGGCTGCCAAGGCTCTCGGCATCTCGACATTCCACATCATGACGCGGCATGTGCTTAGAAACCTCCTGTCGCCGATCCTGGTGCAGGGCTCGTTTCTCTTTGCCAGCGCCATGCTGGCCGAAGCCGGGCTCTCGTTTCTCGGCCTCGGCGTCAGCCCCGAAATCCCGACCTGGGGAACCATGATCGCCGCCGGCCGCCAATATATCGGCCAGGCCGACTGGATGACCTATTTCCCGGGCTTTGCCATCATTCTCTCCGTGCTCTCGTTGCAAATGGTCGGCGACGGCTTGCGGGACATGCTCGATCCAAGACTTCGAAAGGACCTGTAAATGACCGGTGAAAAAGCGGGCAAACCGCTCCTCCTCACCAATGTGAAGCCCATGGCATTCGGCGGTACTAAGGTCGCTGGCGTCATGGACATTCTCATCGACGCTGACGGCAGGATCGCCGCTTTCGGCCCGCAGCTTGCCGCTCCCGGCGACGTCGAGCGCATCGACGGCAAGGGCGCCTGGATTTCGCCCGGCTGGATCGACCTGCATGTCCATATCTGGCATGGCGGCACCGATATCTCGATCCGTCCGTCCGAATGCGGCGCCGAGCGCGGCGTCACGACGCTGGTCGATGCAGGTTCGGCTGGCGAAGCCAATTTTCATGGGTTCCGCGAATACATCATCGAACCGTCCAGGGAACGCATCAAGGCCTTCCTCAATCTCGGCTCGATCGGCCTCGTTGCCTGCAATCGCGTCCCCGAATTGCGCGATATCAAGGATATCGATCTCGACCGCATCCTCGAATGCTATGCCGAGAACAGCGAGCATATCGTCGGCATCAAGGTACGCGCCAGTCACGTCATCACCGGCTCCTGGGGTGTCACACCCGTCAAGCTCGGCAAGAAGATCGCCAAGATCCTGAAGGTGCCGATGATGGTGCATGTCGGCGAGCCGCCGGCGCTATACGACGAAGTGCTCGAAATCCTCGGGCCGGGTGATGTCGTCACGCACTGCTTCAACGGCAAGGCCGGATCCAGCATCATGGAGGACGAGGACCTCTACAATCTCGCCGAACGTTGCGCCGGCGAAGGCATCCGGCTCGATATCGGCCATGGCGGAGCGTCCTTCTCCTTCAAGGTCGCGGAAGCGGCGATCAAGCGTGGCCTGCTGCCCTACTCGATCTCGACCGACCTGCATGGGCATTCGATGAACTTCCCGGTATGGGATCTCGCGACCACTATGTCCAAGCTGCTCTCGGTCGGCATGCCATTCGACAAGGTCGTGGACGCCGTCACCCATGCACCGGCCTCGGTCATCAAGCTTTCGATGGACAGCCGGCTGTCGGTCGGCGAACGAGCAGACTTCACCATTTTCGACCTGGTGGATGCGGATCTCGAAGCGACCGATTCCAACGGCGACGTCTCGCGCCTGCAGAAGCTGTTCGAACCACGTTACGCGGTCATCGGCGCGGAGGCGATCACCGCCAGCCGCTACGTGCCACGCGCTCGCAAACTCGTCCGCCACAGCCACGGCTATTCGTGGCGCTAATCAAACACCAGGCTCGCATAGCAGGAGCATACGTGAACACGTCCCCAACACAGGCCGCTTCAGCAGCGCAAACACCTTACCAGCGACTGGCGGCGCTCGGCATCGAGCTTCCACCGCCGCCGCCGCCGATCGCCAATTTCGTCACCCATGTCCGCGAAGGCAACGTGCTGTACCTTTCGGGTCAAGGGCCGCGGGAGCTGGACGGCCACCTCCATTCCGGCAAGGTGGGCGGTGACGTCGGCGTTGACCGGGCCTATCAACATGCGCGGCTGACGGGCATCAATCTTCTTGCCGTCATGCATGGTGCGCTCGGCGACCTTTCCAGGGTGAAGCGGGTGGTGAAACTACTCGGCATGGTCAATGCCGTGCCGCATTTCGAAGACCATCCGAGCGTCATCAACGGCTGCTCTGATCTCTTCATCGAGGTCTTCGGCGAGGCGGGCCAGCATGCCCGTTCGGCCGTCGGCTTCGGCTCGCTTCCCGGCAATATCACGGTCGAGATCGAAGCGATCATCTCGCTCAATGATTAGTTTTTGCGCAATTCCGGACGCAAAACCGCGTCACACTTTTGCTGGAATTGCTCTAAGAAGGACGAATTCAGTGGTTGCGCCAGCCCATCAGCTTTTCGATCCGCTCGGCAGCCGCTCGCACCTGCTCGCCATAATGGTTGCCGTCGGAAACGGCTTTCTGTTCGGGAAGCACGATCGAAATGGTCGCGACACATTGACCATCCCGGTCAACGACCGGCGAGGCGATACAGGCGACCGCATAATCGGACTCCGCCACCTGGATCGACAAGCGCTCCTCAAATGCTTTGCTCGCGGCATCGGAGAGCACGCCGGCATCGACCTCGGCCCGACCGGTCGGCGAGGTGCGGGCACAGCGCTTGAAAAGCTCGATCCTTTCCTCTTCGGGCAAATGCCCGACCAACAGCCGGCCGGAGGCCGTCCAGTTGAGCGGCACGCGGGTTCCGACGCGGGAGGCGACCTGGAAATGGCTTGGCCCATCCGCCATCGCCAGTACCAGCATGGAATCGCCGTCGCGCCCGCAGACTTGTACCGTCTCGCTCGCCTGCCGGCAGAGATCGTGCATCTCGCGCGTGGCGACGCTCATGAAATCCAGCGACCGGGCATAGGCGAGGCCATAGTGGTAAAGGCGCGCCCCGAGCCAGACGGAACCGTCGGCATTGCGGCCGAGCATGTTCTTTTCGACCAGGTCGTCGATGATCACGTAGACGGTCGAAAGAGGCGCCTTGATCGCCTTGGCAATCGCATAGGCTCCGGCCGGCGCGCCGGTTTCATAGAGATAATCGATCACCTGCAGCGCGCGGTCGATGCCGCTTACGCGCGAACGGCGCGCGCCTTTGGCTTCCGCTTCCCCGATCGAATCGGCGTCTTCAGGGAGTGCGGCGGGTAGGGTCTTGGCGTCCAAATCAACGCTCCTCGTGAGATTTCGAGAAGCTATTACATTACTATGGTATAGCTGTCGATGACAATCGGCAGTCATCACTTTGGAGAGATAGAATGTCCGATCATATCCGCAGCAAGATCGGCCTGAGGCCCGTCATCAATGTATCAGGCACCATGACCAGCCTCGGCGCATCGATCGTCGTGCCCGAAGCCATCGCGGCAATGGCGGCGATCTTGCCGCAATTCGTCGAGATCAACGACCTCCAGCGCAAGGCCAGCGCGGTCATCGCGCGGCTGACGGGTAGCGAGGCCGGCTTCGTCACGGCATCCTGCTCCTCGGGCATTAGCCTCGCCGTCGCCGGCACCATTACCGGCAACAACCTTCTCGCCATAGAGAAACTGCCTGATGTCACACCGGACAAGAACGAAGTCATCGTGCAAATGGGCCATGTGGTGAGCTACGGCGCGCCCGTGGATCAGGCGATCCGCCTTGCGGGCGGCAAGGTCGTGCTGATCGGTCAGGCAACATCGACGCATCGCTTCCACATGGAAAACGCCATAAGCGAAAAGACGGCGGCTGCCGTCTATGTCATATCCCATCACGTGGTCGATTACGGCCTGCTGCATCTGACCGAATTCGTCGAGATTGCGCATTCCAAAGGCGTGCCCGTCATCGTCGATGCGGCTTCGGAATATGACCTCAACCTCTTCCTGGCACGGGGCGCCGACATCGTGCTGTATTCCGGCCACAAGTTTCTCGGCGGCCCGACCTCCGGCATCGTTGCCGGCAAGAAGGAACTGGTGCGCAACGCCTTCCTGCAGAACATGGGCATCGGTCGCGGCATGAAGGTCGGCAAGGAAAGTATCTATGGCACTATGGCGGCGCTGGAGGCCTGGGAGAAGCGCGACCATGCCGGCATCCGCAAACGCGAGACCGGTTATCTGAACCTATGGAAGCGAACTCTCGACGGCCGCCCCGGTGTCACCGCCCTGATCGAACCCGATCCCACCAACAACCCGCTCGACCGCATGCGCGTCATCATCTCGGCGCCCGAGGCGCATATCACCGCCTGGGATCTTGCGGCGGCGCTGGCCCGCGGCAACCCGCCCGTCATTGTGCGGGACCACGAGGTGGAGCATCACTATTTCTATCTCGATCCATGCAACCTGCATCCCGGCCAGGAGACGATCGTCGCGACCCGGCTTGCCGAGGAGCTCGACAATGCCCGCGCCTCCAACGAGATCATCGCGACGCCGATCGAGAACCGCAGCCGGCACCGCTTCGACGGCATGTTGAACTGGCCGGATTGAGCTGTGGCACGGATCGCAAGAAGGAAACAACCATGGGCACGTCGCAGGTAACGGCAACAGAGGCCGCCGAACCCATTCTCTCCGTCGAGAACCTCACCGCCTCGTTCCTAGTGGACGGCGTATGGAAGCCCGTCGTGCGCGACGTTTCCTTCTCGGTCGCACCAGGCGAGACGGTGGCGATCGTCGGCGAGAGCGGTTCTGGCAAGAGCGTCACCTCGCTATCGATCATGCGGCTGCTGCAGAGCGATTCAAGCCGCATCGAGGGCACAATCATGCTGGGTGGCCGCGACCTGCTTTCGCTTCCCGAGCATGAGATGCGCAAGGTGCGCGGCAACGACGTGTCGATGATCTTCCAGGAGCCGATGACATCACTCAATCCGCTCTTCACCATCGGCGACCAGATTTCCGAGGCCTTGCTCTGCCACAACGATATGTCGGCGGCGGATGCCAAGGCCGAGACGATCCGGCTTTTGGAAAAGGTCCGCATTCCCTCAGCCGCCTCGCGCTTCGACGAATATCCGCACCGCTTTTCCGGCGGCATGCGCCAGCGCGTCATGATCGCCATGGCGCTCGCCTCGAAGCCAAAACTGTTGATCGCCGACGAGCCGACCACCGCCCTCGACGTCACGATCCAGGGCCAGATCCTCGATCTCATCAAGATGCTGCAGGAGGAGGAAGGAACCTCCGTCCTGTTCATCACGCATGACATGGGTGTGGTCGCAGAAATCGCCGATCGCACCGTCGTTATGTATCGCGGCGAGCAGGTGGAGACGGGCGCAACGGCGGACATCTTCCATCGTGGCCAGCATCCCTATACCCGCGCGCTGCTGTCGGCCGTGCCGGTGCTCGGTTCGATGCAATCCTATGAACGGCCGCTGCGCTTTCCCGTCGTCAATGCGGCAACGGGAGAGTCCGACACGCCTGCCGAGATGCCCGATACGGTGGCAAGAGAAAAACCAGTTCTGCAGGTGAAGAACCTCACCAAGCGCTTCGACATTCATTCGGGCCTCTTCGGAAAACTCAGAGGCCGGGTGCATGCGGTCGAAAACGTCTCGTTCGATCTCTTCGCCGGCGAAACATTGTCGCTTGTCGGTGAATCCGGATGCGGCAAGTCGACGACAGGACGCGCCATCATGCGGCTGATCGAGCCGCAATCCGGCTCCGTCATCGTCGATGGCCGCGACGTACTCTCGCTTGGCAAGCGCGACATGCGAGAGATGCGCAAATCCGTGCAGATGATTTTCCAGGATCCCTTCGCCTCGCTCAATCCGCGCATGACGGTCGGGCAAGCGATCGCCGAACCCTATCTCGAACACAGGATGGGAACGGCAAGGGAGGCGAAAGAGATCGTCGCCGATATGCTGCACAAGGTCGGCCTGACGCCTGACATGGCCAGCCGCTACCCGCATGAATTCTCCGGCGGCCAGCGCCAGCGCATCTGCATCGCCCGTGCCCTGGCATTGCAGCCGAAAGTGATCGTCGCCGACGAAAGCGTGTCGGCGCTCGACGTGTCGATCAAGGCCCAGGTCATCAACCTGATGCTAGATCTGCAGCAGAGCCTCAACCTTTCCTTCCTGTTCATCTCCCACGACATGGCCGTGGTCGAACGCGTCAGCCATCGTGTCGCCGTTATGTATCTCGGCGAAATCGTCGAGATCGGCCCGCGCGCCGCCGTCTTCGGCAATCCGCAGCACGACTACACGAAAAAGCTGATGGCCGCCGTTCCGGTGCCGGATCCCGACCGGCGGCGCGAGAAGCGCGCAGATGCCAATGACGAGTTGAAGAGCCCGATCCGGGCCGTCGATTACCTGGTCAAGCCGCGCGAGTATCGAGCTGTCTCACCGGGCCATCTGGTTGCCGTCTGAAGCTTCAATTCAGATAGGCTGAACGCCATACATCATCCGCAACGGCAGCAGGCGCCGACATTGCAGGAGCCTCCTCTTTCCCTCAGCAACAGGAGCTCTTGCAAAAGCGCGCCGCGTTGATTAATCGTTTAATCACGGAAATCGGAACGAACTCCTGGATGAGCCAGACACGCCCTTCTTCGATTCGGGAAATCGCGACCAAGCTGGGTGTCTCCACGGCAACGGTCTCGAATGCCCTGCGTGGCACGGGGCGAGTGTCTTCAGCCCTTGCGGCACAAATCCGTGTGGAAGCGGACAGGCTCGGCTATGTGCCTGACCATGCGGCCCGCGCTCTGCGCACCGGCAAGAGCAATACGATCGGCCTGCTGGTCCCGAATATCGGCCAACCATTGTTTCCCGCCTTTGCCCAGGCCGTCGAACGAGCCGCCAAGCGGCGCGGTCTTGCCGTTCTGATCGGTGATAGTCAGGGCGATCCGCAGCAGCAGGATTTCGAAATCAGGACTATGATCGCCCGCGGCGTCGATGCGCTGATCGTGATACCGACGCGCGGGACGACGATTGCGCCGGCGGATGTCCCGGTGCCGGTCGCCGTCATCGACAGCGCCGCCACGGTCGGCAACATCGCTGCCAGCGATCATCGTGAGGGCGGGCGCCTCATCGCCCACCACCTGCTCGAGCTTGGGCACCACCGAATTCTTATCCTCGCCGGGCCGGAGAATTCGCTGGTGGCGCGCGAGCGAGTCGAGGGAATATGCGACATCTTCCGCAGGGCCAGCATCGAACCGGCATTACGATACAGCGATGCGACGTTTGAAGCCGGCAGCGCCCTCGGACGCGAACTCGATCTCCGCCATTTTACAGCCTGCGCCGCCGCCTATGACGCTCTCGCCATCGGCTTTGCCATCGCCGTCAAAGATAGAGGCTGCAGCATTCCGGAAGACATGTCGCTCACCGGCTTTGATGATCTGATGTGGGCTCAAATCGTCTCCCCGCCGCTCACGACAGTTCGACAGGATCTGGAAACGGTGGCGAACCACGCGCTTGCCTTCGTTGCCGGAGAAACTGATACCAGCCGAATATTTCCAACGGAACTTGTCTTACGGCAATCCACCGCGCACCCATCCGCCTTTGCCAAGGGAGGCAGACATGCCGAATGAACCCTACGACCTCCATTCGTCCGAGCTGCGCGATCGTGCCGTGCGGGCGGCGTTGGGGCTTGAGCCGTTCGATGTGCTGATTACCGGCGGAACGCTCGCCGATGTCGCGACCTCGGAAATGAGACCGGCCGATATCGGGCTTGTTGGCCCCTTGATCGCAAGCGTCCACGCCTTGGGGACAAGGAGGGACGCAAAGCAGACCATCGACGCTTCGGAACGATTCATCACGCCCGGATTTATCGACACGCATATGCACGTCGAAAGCTCGATGGTGACGCCGAGGCGATATGCCGAAACGGTCGTTCCCCAGGGCACGACGACGGTCTGCTGGGACCCGCATGAAATCGGCAACGTCGCTGGCCTTGATGGTATTCGCTGGGCGCTTGAGGAGACACGGCAATTGCCGCTGCGCTTCCTGACACTGGCGCCGTCCTGCGTGCCTTCGGCGCCCGGCCTGGAACTTGCCGGCGCGGAGTTCCGCTCGGGCGAAATGTCGACCATGCTGAGCTGGCCGGAGATTTCCGGCGTCGCCGAAGTAATGAACATGCGCGGCGTCCTTGAGCGAAGCGAGCCGATGCGCAGTATCGTCGAAGCCGGACTTGCGAGCGGCAAGCGCGTCTGCGGTCATTCCCGCGGCCTCGAAGGCGCGGAATTGCAGGCCTTTATTGCCGCAGGCATCCAATCCGATCACGAACTCACCTCAGGCGAGGACTTGCTGGCGAAATTGCGGGCGGGCCTTACCGTCGAGCTACGCGGTTCCCACGACTATGTCCTGCCCGGCGTGATCGAGGCTCTGAAAAAGCTGCCTCATCTGCCGCAAACGCTGACAATCTGCACCGATGACGTCTTCCCCGACGATCTCGTGAATGACGGCGCGATGTCATCGGTTCTGAGGCGCCTCATAGGCTACGGCATGAAGCCGGTCGATGCCGTCCGCGCCGCCACGCTTAACGCCGCCATGTGGTTGAACCGTTATGATCTGGGGTTGGTCGCGCCCGGCCGCCGCGCCGACATCGTCATCCTCTCCGATCTGGAAAGGATCGTGGTCGACCGCGTCTATGCATCGGGGCGTGAAGTTGCCAGAGACGGCAATCTTATTGGAAGCGGCAAGGGCGTGTCCTCGGATGCCTATCGCGACACCGTAAAACTCGGAAGGCTTTCTGCCGCCGACTTCACCATCACTCTGCCTGGTATGACCGAAGCTCGTGTCAACACCGTCGTCAGCCCGCGGTTTACAAAATGGGGAGAGGCAGCCGTCAAGGTCGAAGACGGCAAGCTTGTTCTGCCTGATAACATGCTTCTGATGGCGGCCATCCACCGCCATGGAAGAAAGGACCCGACGCCCGTGATCGGCATCCTGGAAGACTGGGGCCATTGGCGCGGCGCGCTTGCGACGACGATATCGCATGACAGCCATAATCTTACCGTCTTCGGCCGCGACCCCGCGGACATGGCTGCGGCAGCCAATGCCGTCATCGAGGCTGGCGGCGGCATGGCAACGGCCGCCGGTGGCAGGGTTACAGCCGTTCTGCCCCTGCCCGTCTGCGGCTTGCTGTCGGATGCGCCCGCAAAGGACGTGGCCGATGATTTCGCCAAGCTGCGCGCGGCAGCCGATGCGATCGCTGACTGGATGCCGCCCATTCGCACCTTCAAGGCAGTCGTCGGAGCAAGCCTTGCCTGCAATCCCGGCCCGCATGTCACCGATCTCGGGCTGACCGACGGAACTACCCGGGACATCAGACCGCTTCTGGCTAAAAGCCGAAACTGAGGTCACCGGCCAAACGGTAATATTGCCGATTTAGGAGAACATCCGAACCGCAGTGGACGTCCTCTATTCTGTCACATCCATGTCATGAAATACGCCGACACCTCATGCCAAATCAGGAGCGGGTACCCAGATGGATTATTTCAGACGTTTCAACTTTCTGTTCGCGACGCCAACCTTTGACAATGAGGATCTGGAGGGTGCCCGCTACAATCAGATCGTCGAGGAGATCGAACGCTCCGGTTTCGAGGTGGTGCGCGCGCGCAATCTCGAAGACGCCGAGATCGCCGTACAGACCGATGCTGCCATCGGCTGCATGCTGGTCGACTGGGGCAAGAAGGGTCTTGAAGGCAAGACGGCTTCGCTTATCAACCTCATGCGCCGGCGCGGCCTCGAATTTCCCATCATCCTGCTGATCCGGCGCAAGCGCTTCGAGGATGTGCCGGTCGAAGTGCTCGATTTTATCGACGGCTACGTCTTCCTGTCGGAAGAAACGCCCGCCTTCATCGCAAAGAGCCTCATCAGCCGGCTCAAGCAATATGCCGAAACGCTGAAGACGCCTTTCTTCGGTGCGCTGGTCGATTATGCCGAGGAAGGCAATCACCTCTGGACCTGCCCCGGTCACAACGGCGGCATCTTCTACAGCCGCAGCCCCATCGGCCGCGTCTTCATGGAGCATCTGGGCGAGGCGGTCTTCCGCGACGACCTCGACAATTCCGTGCTCGACCTCGGCGACCTCCTAACCCACGAAGGGCCGGCGCTTGCCGCGCAAAAGGAAGCAGCCAAGATCTTCGGCGCCGAGAAGACCTATTTCGTCCTGAACGGCACCTCCACGTCAAACAAGGTCGCGCTCTCAGCGCTCGTCACCGATGGTGACCTCGTGCTGTTCGACCGCAACAACCACAAGGCCGCCCATCACGGCGCCCTGATGATCTCGGGCGGCATTCCGGTCTATCTGCCGACCAGACGCAATCTCTATGGCTTGATCGGTCCCATGGATTTCGCTGAAATGGACGAGGAGGCGCTGCGCGAGCGCATCCGCACCCATCCGCTGGTGAAAGATCCGGAAGCCTACAAGAAGCCTCGCCCGTTCCGCGTCGCGGTCGTGGAACAGTGCACCTATGACGGCACCATCCACAATGCCGAGATGATTCTCAAGCGGATTGGACATCTCTGCGATTACATCCTTTTCGACGAGGCCTGGGCCGGCTTCATGAAGTTTCATCCGCTTTATGCCGGGCGCTTTGCCATGGGTCTTTCCGACCTCGGGCCGGATGCGCCGGGCATCATCGCCACGCAATCCACCCATAAGCAGCTGGCAAGCTTCTCACAGGCTTCCCAGATCCACATGAAGGACAGGCACATCACTGGCCAGAAGCGCCGCGTGGAGCACCGACGCTTCAACGAAAGCTTCATGCAGCACGCCTCGACATCGCCCTTCTATCCGCTCTTCGCCTCGCTCGACGTCGGCGCGCAGATGATGAAGGGGCGCTCGGGCGAAGTGCTTTGGGACGACACGATCCGTCTCGGCATCGAGCTGCGCAAGAAGATCCGCGCCGTGCGACGCGAATTCGAGGAGAAGGAACATCGCCCGGAACGACGCTGGTTCTTCGAACCTTTCGTGCCGGATCGGGTGGCAATCCCCGATGTATCGAGCCCAGGCGCCGTGCATGACGTGCCGTGGGAAAGCGTCGCGACCGACCAGCTCGCCACCAATCCCGCCTTCTGGCACCTGACGCCCGATGCGGCATGGCACGGCTTTTCCGGCATGGAACCGGGTTTTGCCATGACGGACCCGAACAAGCTTACCCTGCTGACACCGGGCTTTGATCGCCGAACGGGGAAATACACGGAACACGGCATACCGGCGCCGGTGGTCGCGCAATATCTGCGTGAAAACCGTATCGTCGCGGAAAAGAACGATCTCAATTCGCTGCTCTTCCTCCTTACCCCCGGTGTCGAGGCCAGCAAGGCCGGCACGCTGATCAGCGGCCTTGTCGCCTTCAAGAAGCTTCATGACGACAATGCGCTGCTGGAAGAGGCAATTCCGGAATTCTATCGCCGCCGTCCGGGCCGTTATGCGGGTGTGCGCCTGCGCGATCTCTGCGCTGAGATGCATAATTTCTTCCGCCAGGCCGATGTGAGCGCGCTGCAGACGAAGCAGTTTTCCGCCGAACACCTGCCGCCGATCGCCATGTCGCCGCATGATGCTGCACGTTGCCTTGTTCGCAACGATGTCGACTATCTGCCGATCGACGCCATTGCCGGCCGCATCGCAACGACGCCCTTCGTCGTCTATCCTCCAGGGATTGCGACCATCGTGCCGGGCGAGCGCCTGACGGAGCAGGCAAAGCCGATGATCGACTATCTCAAGATGTTTGAAACCTGCTTCAACACCTTCCCCGGTTTCGAGGTGGAGATTCAAGGCCTCTATCGCGAGATTGATGCAGCCGGCAAAATCCGGCTCTATACCTACGTCGTCGCGGAATAGGCTTGGAATTCAGGTTCGGACATGAAGCAGGATAAAACAATCATCGTTCGCCCGTCTCGGGAGAGCGACGTCGATGCCATGCTGGCAATCTATCGCCGCCATATTCACCGCGGCGTCGAGGCCGGGGTTGATGATAGCGATACGCCGCAGCCGGACGATCTGCGCGAACGGCGCAAGAATTTGAAGGACAAACGCTTCCCGCATGTCGTTGCGATCGAGGGTGAGAAGGTCGTCGGCTATGCCTATGTGGTGCTGTTCCGCAAGCGTCCGGCCTATCGCTATACCGTCAAGCATTCGATCTATGTGCATCACGACCATGTTGGCCAGGGCGTCGGGAGCCTGCTCATGCGCGGACTGATCGACGCCTGTGCCGCGGCCGGTTTCCGGCAGATGATCGGCTATATCGATGCCGACAACGCGGCGTCGCTGGCCTTGCACGAGCGCTTCGGCTTCGTTCGCGTCGGCCTGCTGCCGGCGGTTGCCTATCGTTACGGCCGCTGGGCCGACACCGTGATGGTCCAGCGCTCGCTCGGTCCCGGCTCAACCACGCAGCCGCCTCCGCCGCCGCTCTCCACCCGCTGAAGCAGAAGGGGTTGTTGCCAGCCGGCAAAGCCGCTGGCTTATACGGGCTGCTGCATTGGAGCCGGCATGAAGCCCAAAACAAAGTCCATGACCTTCGACGAGGACATTTCGCAGGGCTTGAGGACGAGGCTTGCTTCGGAGAGCACATAGAGATTGAAGCTGACGATATCGGCCCCGCCAAGCTCCTCGCCATAGAGCCAAACTCGCTTCCCGTCAGGCGATCGCTTGACCGTCACACCCCAGGGGCGATCTTGAAAGCGCCCCTCCGAATAGCCGTCAGACAGCTTCGCAAGCGCATGTTCGAAGTCCGACAATTCGGACGCCAGCAGCGCGTCGTTCGTCATGGCGCCAGGCATTCGTCACATATGCCGCAGCCGTCCTCATCCATCTTCCGTGCCGATCGATGCCTTCGGCAGCATAGGCACGCGGTTCCGTTAGATCGAGATTCCTCGTCACGCTCGGGCGGAAGGATTTCCATCGGCAGGTCGGAAAGGGGTTCGGTTACGATTTGGCCCATCTTGAGGCTCCGTATTGGGGGATGGACAACAGATAAGAAGCCTCGAAGGCATCTCAAGGTGGCACTTGCGAATGACTGTCACAGAGCGATTTTCCCGCGTCTCTCCGGTACGACAACGGAGCCGGTTTGATATCGTGATCAGGGATGATATGTTCTGTATTTGTTTCAGATTCTATAGTTGAAGAGTCCATGCTTGAACCCGCAGCATGATGACCGAGATCGTCATGAACGACACCAACACAAACCCTGTTCGGAAGATCATCCATGTCGATATGGATGCATTCTATGCGTCGGTCGAACAGCGAGACAATCCCGAGCTGCGCGGCAAGCCGCTTGCGGTCGGCGGGTCTGCGGCGCGCGGCGTGGTCGCGGCCGCAAGCTACGAGGCCCGCGCCTTCGGGGTTCACTCGGCGATGCCTTCGATCACGGCGAAGCGCAAATGCCCGGACCTGATTTTCGTGCCGCCGCGCTTCGACGTCTACAGGGCAGTGTCGCAGCAGATCCGCGAAATCTTCGCCGAATATACTTCGATGATCGAGCCGCTCTCGCTCGACGAGGCCTATCTCGACGTCACCCAGAACCACAAGGGCATGGAGATCGCCACCGAGATCGCGCTGGAGATCCGGACCAAGATCAGGCAGGTCACTGGTCTCAATGCTTCTGCCGGCATTTCCTACAACAAGTTCCTCGCCAAGATGGCAAGTGACCTCAATAAGCCCAATGGTCAGGCTGTCATTACGCCGAAGAATGGGCCGGCCTTCGTCGAAACGCTTCCCGTTAAGAAATTCCATGGCGTCGGACCAGCGACCGCCGAGCGGATGCACAAACTCGGCATCGAAACAGGGCTAGACCTGAAGTCGAAATCCCTCGCCTTCCTGCAGGAGCATTTCGGAAAGGCAGGCCCATATTTCTACGGTATCGCCCGCGGCATCGACGAGCGCCATGTAAAGCCCGACCGGATCCGCAAATCCATTGGCGCGGAAGATACGTTCGCCGAGGATATCGACGATCTCGAGCTGGCGACGGCGGAGTTGCGGCCCTTAGCACAGAAGGTCTGGCGCTACTGCGAAACAGGCGGTTTCAGCGCCAAGACGGTGACCGTGAAGATCAAATATTCGGACTTCACCCAGGCGACACGCAGTCGGACAAGCTCCTTACCGGTCGCAGACGGCGGCGCTGTTCTTGAGACAGCCTCGGCGCTTCTGGCAACCGTTCACCCGTTTGCCCGGCCGATCCGGCTGCTTGGCATCACGCTTTCCTCTTTGACGAACGAAGAGGCCGACGATGGGAGATCACAGCCTCAGCTCGATCTTGGCATCTGAAGGAGGCCACCGCTCAGCAAGACCGCTTGCGCTTCATCATCGCGTTCAGCTTCTCCACCCCGGCTTCGTCGACGGGTGTATAGACGATCATGCGGTCGTCATTGCTGGGGCTTGCCCACCAATTGTTGGATTGCAGCGGCAGGACCGTGCCATCCGCCAGCCGGAAACGCTTGACGGTATTCTCGATGCCCTTGAGCTGATAGCGATCCCAGACGATGCGGAACTGATCGGAAGCGCTCATATAGCGTTCCAATTGCCGCTCCCAGCTCGGATCATCGAGATGCTCGGCCATAGAGGCACGAAACAGCGCTGCCATATTGGCCAGCATCTCGTCGGGATCGGCCTGGCTTGCACGCCAGGCAGGATTGACGAGGGACAGATAAATGCAGTTCCGGTCTTCGGGCGGAAGGGCATCCAGATCGACGCCGACAAGACGGCGATAGGCCTCGTTGAAGCCGCGTATATTATAGCGTTTCGTCTGGATAAGAGCCGGATAGGGACAGAGATGATCGAGAATGCGCTGGCTTGCCTCGGTGAGCGGCTCGCAGACGCGAGGATTTTCAAGGCGAGGCGGAACCGGCAGATTGGCCAGTCTGAACAGATGCTCTGTCTCGACTTCGTTGAATTCCAAAGCATGCGCAACGGAGAGAAGCACGCGCGGCGACACGCGGATCGGCCGGCCCTGTTCCAGCTTGGTATACCAGGTAATGCCGATATCGGCGCGCGAGGCCACTTCTTCCCGCCGCAATCCGGGTGTACGAATCCGTCCTGCTCGACCGAGTCCCAATCTTTGCGGGTCGAGGGATTCCCGCCGCCTTCGCAACATCTCGCCGAGTTCCTGTGCCCGCGAAAGCATCTGATTGGGGACGATATCGAGCGTGCCGTGCATTTCCATTCTCCAGCCTGACACTTTTTATACCAGTCTAAACAGGTATCTTGTACCAGTTTAACATGGGTGTAAAACGCTGTGGACTCAGTTTTGAAAATACTTTGAGGTCCCCCATGTCTTCCGCACCAATCCGGCTTGGCCAATTCGGCCTGCTGATCCTGCTGGCCGGGCAATTGCTGCTGCAACTCGATTTTTCCATCATCAATGTCGGCCTTGCCGCCATCTCGGCCTCGCTGCACGCCAGCGAGACCGAACTTGAGCTTTTCGTCGCCGCCTATGGCGTCGCCTTTGCCGTCTGCCTGGCAATGGGTGCGCGCCTCGGAGACAATTTCGGCCGCAGGCGCATGTTCGGCCTCGCCGTCCTGTTGTTCTGCCTCGCCTCCCTGCTATGCGGGGTGGCGACATCAGTCACCTTCCTCATCGTTGCGCGCGCGCTGCAGGGAATTGCGGCAGCACTCATGGTGCCGCAGGTGCTGGCGACGATCCATGTCAGCCTGACCGGACGCGATCACGCCCGCGCCGTTTCGCTTTACAGCGCAATTGGCGGCATCGCCTTCATCGTCGGCCAGGTTCTCGGCGGCTTCCTGATCTCTGCCAATATTGCCGGCTCCGGATGGCGCAGTATCTTCCTCATCAACCTGCCGGTCTGCATCCTGATCCTGATCAGCGTGTGGCGCCATGTCCCCGAAACGCGTGGCCAAGGCAGAGTTCCGGTCGACTGGTCGGGCATGATTACGCTGGCGCTGCTGACTTTGTCGGTCCTGCTGCCGACCGCGCTTGGCCCGTCGCTACACTGGAACTGGCTTTGCCTGCTCGGCTTCGTGCCGATCCTGCCGCTGGTGGCACTTCTTTGGCGTATCCAGCGCTCCAAGGAGGCGCGTGGCGCCTTCCCGATCCTGCCGCCGTCGCTCACGCGCATCTCCAGCATGCGATTCGGCGGGCTGATCGCCATACTCTTCTTCACTTGCTGGAGCGGCTTCATGTTCGTCTTCGCCCTTACCTTGCAGGCAGGTGCCGGGCTGACCCCGCTGCAATCGGGCAATGCCTTGATTGCACTTGGCGGCTCCTATTTTGTCTCGGCCGCTTTCGTCACGCCTCGTCTTGCAAACATACGGCGTGAACTCATGTTGGCGATGGGCTGCGTGATCCAGATGAGCGGGCTTGCTCTGCTCATCGTGACGCTCGAAACGGTCTGGCCGCGACCTGGCGTCATCAACCTTATTCCGTCCACAGTCCTGATCGGTTTCGGCCAGGCGCTGATCGTCAACAGCTTCTACCGGCTGGGGCTAGCGGACGTGCCGCATGAACATGCCGGCGCCGGCAGCGCCATGCTCGCAACCATGCAGCAGGTGTCGCTGGGTCTCGGGCCGGCAATTCTGGGGGCCGTATTTGCCCAGATGCTGCAATATTCCAGCGCCTATCTCTCCGCGGGGGTGACGGCGATCGCCGTCGAACTCGGGCTGATGGCCATCCTGCTGGCGGCCACGCTTCTACGGCTGGCGCGACAGCGCAGCCGGCCTGAAGAAACCGAGATCGGCGACGCCCTCATCGTCGCACCCGAATGATCGGACGATCAGCGTTAAAAGCATTGATCCCATAACTGGGCCGTGGATGTTCGCGGCCACGGAATCGACAAAAGTCCGGCCTGTCTCCAGGCCGGACTTGCAAGCATAGGCCTCGTCTTCGACCAGATGCGGCTACGCCGGCAGCTGGAAGACCCAATTGGCGATCAGCACGATGGCAAGGCCGCCGGCAAGCGCCAGATAGGGCAGAATACCCGCCTTCTTGACACCCAGATCTTGGCCGACCAGACCAAGATCATCCATGGCACCGGCCGGGAACTTGCCGCCATCGCGAACATAATGCCTGTAAGCAAAGACCGGCAGGATGAGGGCCGCAAAGGCAAAACCGATCCAGAGCGCATTGGCATAGCCCCAAACCTTGGCTCCCGCGCCAAGGAAGAGCGCATTGACGAAAGCAAGGACAGTGTTAAGGCCGATGAGCCACGACGGCGCTTTCCACGGGCGCTCGACATGACCGGAGTCCATGCGGTGTATCCAGCCGGAATTGAGGTTGAGGAAATTGAAGATGATGTATCCGACGTTGGAGACGGCAAGCACGAAGAAATAGCCGCTCGTGTCGGAGGCAATGGCGAGAAGAAAGAGATTGAAGGCGAAGTCCGTCCACATCGCTCTCGTCGGCGCACCGTTCTCATTCACATGATCGAGATATTTCGGCAGCCAGCCGTCCTTCGAGCCCTGATAGAGGGTGCGCGAGGAACCCGCCATTGCCGTCATGATCGCAAGAAACAGTGCCAGGATCATCAGGATGACGAGCAATTGCGTAACGATCCGGCCGGCGCCGATCAGACCGCCGAGCGCTTCGGCAACGCCGGTGCCGTCGACGATGCCGGGCGCCAGCATGCCGGTATGACCGAGCACGCCTTGGAAAGCGAAGGGCACCAGGAAGAAGAAGACGCAGCAGGCAAGGCCCGAGTAGAAGATTGCCTTGAACGTATCCGTCCTCGGGTTCTTCAGTTCGCGCGTGTAGCAGACCGCCGTCTCGAAGCCATAGGTCGACCAGGCGGCGATATAGAGGCCACCGAGGAAAAGCGTCCAGCCGCCATTGCTCCAGGTGCCGTCAGTCGCAGCGTAGGCCGCTGTCGGCGGTAGCAGGCCGGTCACGTTGGCGGAGAGGATTTGGCCGCTGACGATCGGATAGACGCCGATGATCAGAAGCGGCACGAGCACGATGATGGCGAGCCACTTCTGCACGCTGGCCGTCTCGGAGATGCCGCGATGCTGGATCGCAAAGATGATCAGCATCAGGACACCGCCGATGAAGAAGGTGGCGTTGATATTGGCGGTCGCGAGGAAAGGAATGTTGAAGCTGACGAGAGACCAGTTGCGGATGGGCGGCGTAAAAGCTGCAACGCCATCGGCGCTGAGCAGCGCTTTTACCGCATCGTCGGGCGATGTACCGGCATGGGCCGCAATGTATTCGGCAACACGCGGGCTATCGGCGGCGATCGACGTCGCATGGGCGCTGATCCAGCTGAGCACAGCCTGTGATTCCGCCGCGGGGATCGGGAAGAAGGCATTGAGGATATAGCCTGCCGCAATGGCGCAGCCGAGGGACAGCACCGGCGACCAGGCAAACCAGTTGCACCAGACCGAAAGCGGCGCGATGAATTTCGAGTAACGCAGCCAGGCCGTCGCGCCATACACCGAGGCGCCGCCGGACTTGTTGCCGAACATGCCGGCAATTTCGGCGTAGGTGAAAGACTGCAGGAAACCCATGATCATCGAGATGATCCACACGACGAAGGCAAGCTTGCCCGTCGTGCCGGCGATGCCGCCGATGGAGAAGAGAACAAGCGGCGGCACGCCCGCAGCCACCCAGAACGCGCCCTTCCAGTCAAGCGCGCGTATAAGCTTACCTTCGGTGCCGGCGGAAGCGCCGGCGTCCACGATATCCGTCATCGGTGATATTCCCCATTTTGTTCCGGACGTATCTCTCGTACGTCTCCCTGAACGTGCCTCCCATGGCATTGCGGGGCTTGCTGGAAGTTTTCGTAAGCCGAGTCTGCGCGCGGATTTCCAGATGCATGCCCTTTATACATAGTGAAGATATTTTCTTTTTAGTCAATATCCCTTTACTTTCAGACGGCATTTTGTCAGCATGATTCCGGTGTCCGACACGCCTCATTTCCCGAGAGGGCTCTATGCGAGATCTCCATCCATCAGCAGCCGGAATACGGCCCGTCTCGGCGAGCATTATCCGCTATCCGGGCATTCCAGCGCTGCCGCCGGACACTGAGCGCTATCGCTGCAAGGGCGGTGGGTCGCTGGTCGTCCGCGTCGAACCTGGCGATCGGATTTCGGTGGCGGATAGCGAAGGCGGGCAGGTCTGCGAGCTGACCTTCCTTGACGAGAAGGGCCGCTTTCAATCCGCTGGCCTAGGGTCGGCATTCACCGGCGAGGCGACAGGTCTCAAAGCCATTCTTTCCTCGGGGAATGAAAGTGCGGTTCGCGTCAGGATGGCGCTGGAGCGGCGTGGGGCCGATCTGGCCTCTGCGGCAGCGCTTCGCCTCTTCGGCGCCTCTTCTCCGGCAGGCAGTACCGCGGAATTCACGATCGCGACCAAAGGCCTGCTTGTCGCCTGTGCGCCAGGAATGGCCATGTCGCCGGAAACGCAGGATACGGCAACACCCATCGAAATCAGGATCCGCCGTACGATGATCCTGCGAGACTATGCCTCCGCATTGCCCGAACCGCTCGCCGACCCGATCGAGGATATTCGCATCAAGGCGGCGACCGCTTCGGCCTATTTTGTCAGGGCCGGCGAGTATATCCAGATCATCGATGTCTATGGCCGGCAATGCACCGACTTCCAGGCCTTTTCCGCCCGCAAGGTCGATAAGGGGCTTGATCTTGCGCTCGACTCCACCGTGACCCGCACTCTGCTCGGCCGGAGCTATCCAGCGCCCGGGCTGCCGTCCAAAGCCTTCGACCGCGATTTCGAGCCGCTGGTGGAAATCGTGCAGGATACGGTCGGCCGCCACGACGCCTTCGCCACCGCCTGCAATTCGCGCTACTACGACGACATGGGCTATCCCGGCCATGTGAACTGCACGGACAATTTCAATGCGGCACTTGCGTCCTACGGCATTGCCGGCCGAAAGGGTTGGGAGGCGCTCAACTACTTCTACAACACCAATGTCGATCACAATAACCAGCTCTATCTCGACGAACCTTGGTCGAGACCGGGCGATTACGTCCTGATGCGCGCACTGACGGATCTCATCTGCGTCTCCTCCTCCTGCCCCGATGACATCGATGCGGCCAATGGCTGGGACCCGACCGATATCCATGTCCGCACCTTTTCAGGCAAAGAAAAATTCACACGAGCGGTGGCCTATCGCATGACCCCTGATGCCGACCCAGAACTGACGCGGGAGACCGCGTTTCACCCGCGCCTCTCCGCCCTGACGCGCGACTACACTGAATATCGTGGCTTCTGGCTGCCGAACCGCTTCTCCTCGGAAGGACCGGTCGAGGAATACTGGGCCTGTCGCGAACGCGCCGTGGTGATGGATCTCTCGCCGCTGCGCAAGTTCGAGGTGACGGGACCGGATGCGGAGGAATTGCTGCAATATTGCCTGACGCGCGATGTGCGCAAGCTATCGACCGGTCAGGTGGTCTATTCCGCCATGTGCTACGAACACGGCGGCATGATCGACGACGGCACGTTGTTTCGCCTCGGCGACAAGAACTTCCGCTGGATCGGCGGCGATGACTATAGCGGCATCTGGCTGCGCGAGCAGGCGGAGAAGAAGGGCTTCAAGGCCTGGGTGCGCTCCTCCACCGACCAGATGCACAATATCGCCCTGCAAGGCCCGAAGAGCCGCGACATCCTCAAGGAGATCATCTGGACGGCGCCGCGCCAGCCGACGATCGGCGAGCTCGAATGGTTCCGTTTCACGGTCGGCCGCATCGGCCACTTCGAGGGAGCGCCGGTCGTCGTATCGCGGACCGGCTATACCGGCGAACTCGGCTACGAAATCTTCTGCCATCCGAAGGATGCTGCAATTGTCTTTGATGCGGTATGGAAAGCCGGTGAACCCTATGGGCTGAAACCGATGGGCCTGGAGGCACTGGATATGGTGCGTATCGAGGCGGGCCTGGTCTTTGCCCATCACGAATTCGGCGATCAAACCGATCCTTTCGAGGCTGGTATCGGCTTCACTGTCCCGTTGAAATCCAAGCAGGACGATTTCATCGGTCGCGAGGCGTTGATACGGCGAAAGGAAAATCCGCGCCACCTGATGGTCGGTCTAGACATCGAGGCCAACGAAGCCGTGGGACATGGCGATTGCATCCATATCGGCCGCGCGCAGGTCGGCGTGATCACCAGCGCGACACGGTCGCCGATCCTCGGCAAAACCATTGCGCTTGCCCGGGTCGATGTCACGCATGCGAGGGTCGGCACCAAGGTTGAGATTGGCAAACTCGATGGCCAACAGAAGCGGCTTCCCGCCGTCATCGTGCCGCTTTCGCATTACGACCCGCAGAAGACGCGACCGCGATCCTAACTTTCATTGCGATCAAAATGGCATAGATCAGCAATAAATCTTGTCTTCGAATGGCCCCGCCTCAAAAACCGTAACACCGTTGACAAACTCGCGCGCCCAGATGTCGCCGGGGCCAAGGTCCCCGATACCCTTCACCTCGAAGGACAAGCTGGGGATACGCTCTGCGACGAACGTGAACAAAGCAATAGTTGACCATGGATCAAGGTTGAATACTGCCGGGGCCGAAATTCCGTGCATACCAAATGCTTGCTCAAGGTCCTTTAAGACATCCTGACTAAGCGCTTGTTCAGTGAGGTAGGCAGCTATCTCATCTCTAGTGGCGATTAAGGCCGCCTTATCGCCATCGTTCAAGGTGAGGTAAGCAGTCGTGCTAAAGCTCATGAGTCCACTTTCATATTTGCGCGTCAGAGGCTTTAGCTTGATCGTGGTATGAATGCACTAGGAAATAGCATCCATATGCTCGCTCCGGGTGGAATTCACAGGCTTCAGCTTCCTCTTCTGTTGAAGAAGCGCTTGGTCGCACCTGAGAAAAGCGATCGATCACATCGGCTGTATTGAGGTCGCAGGAGGCATCGTGCTTTTGAGCTTCAATCAGATTTCTTCTGTGCCGCCGAGATCGCGCGCGCCGCCTCCTCCGAGGAGTTGGCAAGCGTGCGCATCTCTGCCGCCAGAACCGCAAAACCAGATCCGGCCGTGCCCGCTCTTGCCGCCTCGATGCCGGCATTGACGGCAAGCAGCTTCAGGTAGCGCAGCGACTGCAGGATCTCGTTGGTCTTCGATGCCGTGACCCGCATGTCCGCGGTCTGCTCGTCGAGGCGTTGATAGAGGGATTCGATGTTGATGATGCTACCTTCGAGATAAAGGAGCTCGCCGGCTTCGTCCCATACGCCGCCACCGGTCTCCGTCACCCAGATCAGATGTCCGTCGTGGTGACGTATGCGATATTCCATGGTCCAGTCGGTGCGGCTTTCCAAAGCCTTGCCGACAAGCTCGTCCATCAGGGGAACATCCTCTTCGCACATGATCGAAGTAAAGGTTCGCGCGCGGTTGCCGATGATCTCGTCAGCGGGATAGCCGAAAATGCGCTCGATGCCGTCGGTCATCTCAAGCATCGTATAGTTTTCGTCTGCCCGGCAGCGATAAAGAAAACCCGCCATACGGCCGAGAACGCTTGTCTGAAAATCCATGAAGCCATGCCCGAAGAGAAGGTTGCGGATGAACTCGTTTCGTCTCAACGCACAAAAGAGCCGACAAGGGCTGCTCTTCGCCTCCCTTGCCGGTTAGGTGGGGAAGTGATCCCTGATCAATTGCGCAGATATTCCTCCATCGAATCGTCAAGCGCATCGACCCAGGGCGTATGATGCGTCGGCGACATGTTGCCGGTCATCAGCGAGCGGTAGGCGTGGTCGCGGAAGCCCATGATGTTCTCGGCCTTGTGGTGCTCCCACTCCATGAAGGTCTTATTCGTGCCTTCGATGTCGAAGCTCGGATAATCCGTCTCGGCGAGCAGTTCCTTCACATAGTCGCCCTGGTACCAGATCATCTGCTCGGCATCCTCGAGGGTTTCTTCGCGGGCGCGCCATTTGTCGAAGTTTGCCTGCAGTTCCGCTTCCGGCGGCAGCTTGATGCGGCCCATGATGACATCGCGCGCCCACCAGGCCTGCACGTCGAACATGTTGAAGGTGTAGAACTGGTCCTGCATGCCGATGTAGAAAAGCTGCGGATTCTTGTCGAAGATCACGCCCTTGTAGAGATGGTCGGCCCAGAGGCGGTTTGCCGTCTTCAAACGCAGATCATCCGGCAGGAAGGGGAAATGATGCTGATAGCCGGTGCAGAGGATCAGCGCGTCGACCTCCTTCGATGAGCCGTCGAGGAAATAGGCCGTCTTGTTCTCAAGACGCGTCAACAGCGGCCGCTCCTCGAAATTCTCGGGCCATTTGAAGCCCATCGGCTTGGAGCGATAGCTCGTCGTCACGGACTTCGCCCCGTATTTCCAGCATTGCGAACCGATATCCTCGGCCGAATAGCTGCGGCCGACGAGGAGCACGTCCTTGCCCTTGAACTCCAGCGCGTCACGGAAATCGTGCGCGTGCAGCACGCGGCCGTTGAAGGTCTTCACGCCCTCGAAATAGGGCACGTTCGGCGTCGAGAAGTGACCTGAGGCGACGACGATATAATCGAACTCCTCGTCATACATCCGGTCCTGAGGGCGATCATGCGCGGTCACCGTGAACTTCTTCGTCTCTTCATCGAAGCGCACCATGCGCACCGGCGTGCTGAAGCGCACCCATTTGCGCACATCGGCCTTTTCGACGCGGCCCTTGATATAGTCCCAGAGTACGGCGCGCGGCGGATAGGAGGCAATCGGCTTGCCGAAATGCTCTTCAAAGGAATAATCGGCGAATTCCAGGCATTCCTTCGGGCCGTTCGACCAGAGATAACGATACATGCTGCCATGCACCGGTTCGCCATATTCATCGAGGCCTGTGCGCCAGGTATAATTCCAGAGGCCGCCCCAATCCGCCTGCTTTTCGAAGCAGACGACTTCCGGGATATCAGCACCCTTCTTTGCAGCCGATTGAAAGGCCCTTAGCTGGGCAAGGCCCGAAGGGCCGGCACCGATAACGGCAACTCGTGTCATGTGGCATTCCCCTTCTCGATTCTATCGAAATTCTTATGGCATGCAGAAGTTCGGCGTGGCGTCCGGCATCAATCCGGGAAGATGCCGGGGCTGGTCGGAGCGCCGTCGTCATATCGCGAAAGCCAGTCGATCGTGGTCTGGCGGAAGCGCGTCAGGCCCTTGTAGTCGATGAGCTCGGGCGGCAGCGTCTTCAGCACGCGCGGAAAACGGCGCGCCCATTTCGGCACCGTCACCAGCTCATTCATGTTCATCAAATAGCAGCGGATGACGAAGAGAATGGCGTTCGAGCGCGGCAGGCGCCACAGGCTCTGCAGCTCGACGCGCAGATGCACCTTCTCGCCGACATTCTCGGGCGTCACCGTGGTGCGATCCGGACCCCATTTCGGATAGTTTTCAGGACTGGTATCGAGGCGCGGATTGATCGTCATCGTCCAATTGAACCGGCGCGTCGGCTTGCCCAGCTGCAGGTTCAAAAGGAATTTGAGCGCACGGTCGAAGACGCCGATCTGGTGGGCAAGCGGCACCGGCCCGTGCCACTCCATGAAATTCATGCCGATATCGAAATCGAGCGACCAATCGGCCTGGGTCGTCACCATGCCGGCATCCATCCAGAGATTGCCGTCGCGCTGGTCGACGATGCAGAAATCGCCCTGCGCCTGGCGCGTGATGTATTCGAAGGGTTCGTAAGGCAGAGTGGACGCATCGCCGAAGGTGAAGGTGTCGTCTATGCCAAGTGGACGATTGATCCAGCGCCACTGGTTGCCGTTCTTGGTGAGTGTAAAATGCTCGGGATAGCCGGCCGCCTGCTCCTCCATCAGCAGTTCCAGCGTATCCCATTGCGCCGTCATCATGTGCGGCAGCGCCTGATAGCGCAGTGGATCTTCCTTCAGCACCAAAGCCCGGTCGTGCATCTCGGCGACGTAGTGCTCGTCGACGTCGATGAGGCTTTCGTAGACCGTGTTCTTTCGCCCCTTCACATGCGGCTCCATGTTGACGGAATACATGTATTCGTCACGATCGAAGGGGAACGGGAAACGCCTGATATTTTCCGGACTGTTGCGGTAGCTGAAATCGTCCCTGAACGTTTCCTGCTTGAAGGCGATTGCCATGTCCGTTCTCCTGGATATCGGTTGAGTGCCTAAAGGTCGAGATGCAGCGCGCTTCCTTCGAAACGGGAAACGCAAATCATCACCTTTCGGCCGGAGGCCTTTTCTTCGTCGGTCAGATAGACGTCATTATGCAGAAGCTCGCCGTCGCAGACGGCGACACCGGTCTCGCACTGTCCGCAGGCACCGCCGCGACAGAGGAAGGGTGCATCGATGCCGGCAGCCTCGATCGCTTCCAGCATGCTCTCATGATGGCCGACGTGAACGGTCTTGCCCGACCGCGTCAGCATGATGGAGAAAGGCTTTCCGGGCTGCGACGACAGGAAGCGTTCGGAATGCAGGCTCTGTTCCGGCCAGCCAGCCTCCACGCCCGTTTTCAACACGCCGTCAATCATGCCGGCCGGGCCGCAAACATAGAGATGCGTGCCGAGCGGCTGGCTTTCGAGCAGACGTGCCACAGGGATGAAATTGCGATCGGCGTCGCAATAGATCTTCACCCGCTGCGAGCCATATTGCTCGACAAGCTCCTGGCAATAAGCGCCGCGATCGAGCGAACGCACGGCATAATGCAGCTCGAAATTCGCGCCCTCGCGGGAGAACTGCTGCATCATCGCAATGAAGGGCGTGATGCCGATGCCGCCGGCAATCAGCAGATGCTTGCGGCCGCGCCAGTCCGGCTGGAAGAGATTGACGGGATAGCTGACCTTGAGCTCGTCGCCCTCCCGCACCTTCTCATGCATGAAGGCGGAGCCGCCGCGCGAGTCCTCGACGCGCAGCACGCTGATCTCATAGGCCGAGCAATCATGCGGCGCCGACATCAGCGAATAGGCATTGCGGCGAACATGGCCTTCGTCGTTCATCGACACGATGACATGGGCGCCGCCGGAAAAATAAGGCATCGGCGCGCCATCGAGACGTTCGAAGCGGAAGCGCTTGATGCGGTCGGCAACGGGCGTCACCTTCGCGACACGAACAGGAATTTCCGTACCACCGCTCACAGGAACAACTCCTCTGGATCGGGCGCCGTGCCCGGCTCTTCCGCATCGATGTTGACGCCCTGGAAGGCGCCGAGACGACGCGAGTAGTGGTCGCGCACCAATAGCGGAAGCCCGCAATGGCCGCAGGCGAAAGGACTATGCGTGACATCGTCGGTGATGCCCTTGCAGTGGACGCATTGCACGCGGCGCGCTAGGGAACCGCGATGTTCCGTGATGATCGAGGCATAATCCATGCCGTAGTCGAGCGCCACCATCATTGCCTGGCCGATAAAGCCCTCGGTGCCGGCTATATAAAGCCGCGTGCCCATATGCGCCGTTGCAAGCGAGCCCTTCAGGCGGAAGAGCAATGTCGCAATGGTCGGCGCCGTGAAGAACATGTCGGCGCCGAGCTTGCGCAGGGCCTCATCATGGCCTCTGCCCTGCGAACCGCGCGCGACATAGAGGATTTCGCTGCGCGACAGGATGGTATCGTCAAGTCCGGCCGTCTGGTCGAGGAGGGCATTGGCCCCCTCGCCTTCCAGCGCGAACAGATGCCGCCGGGCATGCGGCTGGATGGAGAGACCTTTGTAGACCGGTCGGCTCTTGATGCCTTCGACAAGCATGAGCGCCTCCTTAGCCGATTGCCGTCCTCTTCTTCTTTTCCGGGTCGTCGAACGGCAGCGTATGGGCAATCGCGCTCGCCTTCAGGCTCTTGCCGCGCACTTCGAGCTTCGTGCCCTGCACGGCCTTGTCGACATCGAGGCGGACGATCGCCATCGATTTCTTCGTCAAGGTCGAATAGCAGGGGCAGGTGATGACACCGACCTTCTTGCCCTCAGCATAGACCTCGTCGCCGAGATCGGCCGGACCGTCTGCATCGATCAGCATGCCGAAGATCTTGAAACGCTCCTTACCCTTGAGGCGCGCATGTTCCTCGGCGCCGCGAAAACCCGTCTTGCCTGGGCTGACGGTGAAGTCGAGGCCGAGCTCCCAGAGGCTGTCGCCGGGCGGCTGATCCGCGAAAGGATACATCTGCGAGTTATCGTAGGGATAAAACAGCAGGTAGCTTTCGACGCGCAGCATGTCGAGAACGCTGAAGCAGCAGGGAATGATCCCCATCTCCTTACCTTCCGCGACGATGCGGTCCCAGACCATCGGTGCATCCTGGCCACGCACGAAGATCTCGTAACCGCGCTCGCCGGTATAGCCGGTGCGCGAGATCATCACAGGCGCACCGAACAACGTCGTCTGCATGTGATGGAAATATTTGAGGTCGCGGATCCCAGGCACGTACTTGGCGAGATAGTCAACCGCAACGGGACCCTGCAGCGACAGATCGTGCAGATCGTCGTCGAAGAGGACAGCGCAGTTGCGGCCGGCCGCCTGCTTGAGCACTTCCTCGTGGCCAGACCCCGAGCCATGCACCAGCATCCAGGAATTCGGGCCAGTGCGGTAGACGATGCAATCGTCGGTGAAGTAACCGCGGTCGTTGAGCATCGCGGCGTAGACCGAGCGGCCGGGATAGATCTTCGACATATCCCGGGTAGTGATATAGTCGAGCACGGCAATGGCATGCGGCCCGACCAGATGCACCTTCTTGAGCCCGGAAACGTCCATGATGCCGGCCTTGGTGCGGATCGCAACATGCTCCTGCGACATGTCTTTCTCGTAGGTCCAGGCGGTTCCCATGCCGCTCCAGTCTTCGAGTTTCGATCCGAGAGCACGGTGCCGGTCCGCCAAGGCGGAGAAACGCCATGATAATGCCATTTCGTTCCCTCTTTTTCTTCTACGGAATATTTATTTCCTGACTATAATCGTCTTTCGCGCCTTGGCAAGCCGATCCGAAGGGTTTTTCTTGACCGTTCGGATGGTATTTCGCCCTCAAAACTTCGGCGGCTTCTGACCAGCAGCGCGATGGGCTGCGATGACGGTATTGGCCATCAGCATGGTGATCGTCATCGGACCGACACCGCCCGGAACCGGCGTGATCGCTGCGGCGACATCGGAGGCTTGACCATAAGCGACATCGCCCACCAGCCGGCTCTTGCCCTCGCCGCGCTCCGGTGCCGCGATCCGGTTGATGCCGACATCGATGACGGTCGCGCCGGGCTTCACCCAATCCGCCTTGACCATCTCGGGCCGGCCGACGGCCGCGACCAGAATATCGGCACCCCTTGCTACCGAAGCGAGATCCTTCGTGCGCGAATGCGCCGTCGTCACCGTCGCATTGGCATTGAGCAGCAATTGCGCCATCGGCTTGCCGAACAGGTTGGAGCGGCCGATGACGACGGCATTCAGACCCGACAGGTCTTCGCCGTGGATCGAACGTACCAAAAGCATGGCGCCGGCCGGCGTGCAGGAGATCAGCCCGGTATCGAGATCGCCGGTTGCCAGCTTGCCGGCATTGACGACATGCAGGCCATCGACATCCTTCTCCGGCCGGATCGACTGGATGATCGGCTCCGAATCAAGATGCTTCGGCAGCGGCAGCTGCACGAGAATGCCATGGATGGACGGATCGTCGTTCAGCGACTCGACGAGCTTTGCCAGCTCTTCCTGCGTCGTTTCCGCCGGCAGCGTGTGCTGGACCGACTTGAAGCCGCATTCCTTGGCCATCTTGCTCTTGGAACTCACATAGGCGTGGCTGGCCGGATCATCACCGACGATGACGACCGCAAGTCCGGTCTTCGCACCGGCCTCAGCTTCAAGTCCCGCCGCCGCAGCCTTCACGGCCTCGATCACCGAAGCTGCTGCCTTCTTCCCGTCGATCACTGTTGCGAGTGCCATCGCTCACCCCATGCGCTCGGA
>UBXG01000035.1 GCA_900469475.1 Hyphomicrobiales bacterium
TCTTGAACGGATATGAACCATTACTTCTTATAAGGTCACAACGCCCTGTTGATTTCATTTACTTTTCGCCCAGGCCTGATGTCGTGCAGCAGCACTGGTCGCTTTCTTCTGCAGGACAAGCCAGCGTTGGCCGCCAAGATTTTGAACCAAAACTGGGAAGCGGCATGAAGAGTTGAGTCAGACAAAGTTAGGACGAGCGCAACCTGATACGAATGAGCGTTGCCATAGGGCCCGCCTTTTCGAGCAGGCCTTTATCTCTTGAGAATACCAACCATTCGATTGATAGCGCCCCAATATTCCTTGTGCATGGTTTCGGCTGCTTCCGAGATTGCCAGCTTCCAAGCAGGCCCGCGATCCCATGCCTCTTCCAGAGCGTCCGCCAGTGATGGTCCATGGCCCGTGACCGGCAGCGCGTCGAATAGTATTCCTGCTTGTCTAAGGTCTTTATCCCGTTTGGCCTGGCCGCCGGCGTCATTCTGGCGGCGACCGGCAATGATAAGCTTGTGCACCGCGTACCTGCAAGGATCAGGGATAACAACTGAGATACCGGCACCATGTAGCAAGATCGAACGAACGGGATCGCGGATCAAGAAATCCATGAATCTTAGCGCTTCGGCTGACGCGCCACCGAGAGCGGGCATGTTGGCGGGTTTGTCGGAGTATTCTTCGGCTCCCCTGTTTGTCGTCATGAACTCGACCCTGTAACCGGTTTGATTCCGGAAGGCATGAGATCGAGAGCTGCCGCTGATATGCGGCACGGCGCGGAACGTTGGATCAAGCCCTTTTAGGAGATCGAGGATCGGCGGCAGTGAATCCGACACCTCGGCGGAGATCGCGAAATCCTGAGCTAGATCTGCATCACCTGTTAGGATCGCCGCCGAAGGCAGACGGATGCCGAGATATGCCGAGTAGCATTGAAAAGCGACAGTGCCGATGAGAACACCGCGCAGCCGGAAGAGACCGGCCTTGGCAAGCGCCTGTACGATATCGCCGGTAAAGCGATCAGCGGCAATCAGACCGGCTTCGCGCGTTAGCGTGGAAACGTACTTGCGGCGAGCCTTATAGTCTGACTTCTCACCCTTGAAGGTTTCGACCCGTTCCGAAATCAAGGGGTCGTCGGCAGGCCCGACATACCGGCGCTTCTGCCCACCCTCACCGTCGGGTTGGTCGAAATACCAGTAACGCCGACCATCAACTGCCACCGGCACGAATCTACCCGATTGGGGGAAGTCTTCCGCCCAATCATCATCAAATGCCCGTTGCTGGAGTTCCGCGACCATGGTGCGAAACATGAGGTCAATCTGCTTAATCACGGCGGCCTCTATATCTTTTTCACAAATCTAGTATAGTTACGACCAGCAAGCAAGCTTGGCGACTTTTACCCAGTGGACTCTGCCCACCTCCGCTACTCCAATACAAGGCACTACCCACCTTGATCCTCGTTATACTAATTTCTCGAACATAGTATAGCGCCGCTGTCGAGATGCTCGCCTTGAATAGATTCGAACTGACGACCCTCAACCGATCAACCCTCCGAGCCATTACTGTTGTTTTGTCAAGCGAAGTGAGGATTTGACCCCGCCAGTCGCCTTAAGGAAAATCTAACCGACGTGCCGTCATTCGCTAAGCCGACGACCTGCCCTTGGAAGTCTCACCTGCCTGCGATTATTGAGAATGTCCCTATCGCTTGTCGGCGGTTCCAATCCATGCCTTCCATGGCGGTATCAGAAATAGTTTTTATCTATGATTTGAACTTGAGACCGATTGTGCTGGCGTGCGATAGCCCGGGCACGATCTGAGCCCGACCGCGGCCCACCGGAGGCGCCCCAATGATCTTCGGAGTGCTGCGCCGCTCCCCGTTCGAGGGCCCAGACGCCGTGGCCGGAATCAAGGCATCAACGACGTTCGCAGATTGCAGTCGTGGTTCTAGCTTCAGGCGACTTAAAGCACGCGCAATCTCGCGCGTGCCCTCGCAGGAGCGCATCGATGACGCAACTCAAGGACTTTGTAATCGAGGCTCATGGCGGCCTCGATCGCTGGCGGCAATTCAACCAGGTCTCCGCCGATCTCATCCAGGGCGGTGCCCTGTGGCCATTGAAGGGGCACCCCGACACGCTCACGCGCGCGACCGTCACGGTGGGCATCAACGAGGAATGGGCGTCGCATGCGCCCTTCGGCGCCGGAGACCGGCGCTCTCGCTTCACCCCGGATCGCGTGGCGATCGAGGGTGGCGGCGGCGTGGTTCTGGAGGAATTGAGGCAACCTCGCGCCAGCTTCTCCGGCCATTCGTTGCAGACGCCATGGAGCGACCTCCAGCTGGCCTATTTCGCTGGCTGCGCCATGTGGACCTATCTCAACATGCCCTTCCTGCTTGCCTGGCCGGGGGTTGAGAGCGAGGAGCTGGAGCCCTGGCCGGCCGACAGTGGTGACTGGCGCCGCCTCGCCGTGCGGTTTCCCGCCGGCATCGCGACGCACAGCACCGTGCAGACACTCTATTTCGACGGTGACGGCCTGCTGAAGCGCCATGATTATGACGTCGAGATCTCCGGCAACACGCCCGGCGCTCATATCATTGAAGGCTACACGGAAGCATCCGGCATCAAATTCCCCACGAAGCGCCGGATCTATGCTCGCCAACCCGATGGCAACTTCAGCACCGATCCGCTCGTCGTCTCCATCGATCTCTCGAACATCCGTCTCAGCTAGCCGCGGGCTCCGAACCCTGAGCATCGGCTATCCAGGCGACCCACCATGGCTGGAACCGGCGCGGTCCATGGCTTCCCAGAGCGCCCCAGCGCCATTTCCCTTGAGGTGACAAAATCATGAAAGCTATCGGTTTCCGCTTCTCCCTCCCAGTCAGCGATCCAGCATCCCTCGCCGACATCGATCTGCCTCGGCCGGAGCCCACAGGGCGGGATCTTCTCGTAAGGATCGAAGCCGTGTCGGTAAATCCGGTCGACACAAAGATGAGGATGCGGCCTCGGACGGAACCGGGGTCCTGGAAGGTGCTCGGCTGGGACGCCGCCGGTACCGTGGAAGCGGTCGGTCCCGACGCGACCCTCTTCGTTCCGGGTGACACGGTGTTCTATGCGGGCACACTCGGCCACGCCGGGACGAATGCCGAATTCCATCTGGACGATGAGCGGATCGTCGGCGGGAAGCCCGCCTCGCTCAGCTTCGCTGAGGCGGCGGCCCTGCCGCTGACCGCCATCACCGCCTGGGAGACCCTGTTCAACCGGCTCGACATCCGCAGTGCCGTGCCCGGTGCCGCAAATGCTCTCCTCATCATTGGCGGTGCCGGCGGTGTCGGATCGATTACGACGCAGCTCGCCCGCAAGCTCAGCGACGTGACCGTGATCACAACGGCGTCGCGGACGGAAACGGCGGAATGGAGCCGCGGCCTGGGCGCGCATCATGTGATCGATCATTCGAAGCCACTCTCGGCGGAGATCGAGCGGATTGGGATCGGACAGCCGGCTTTCGTGTTCTCGACCACCAATACGGACCAGCATCTCGCCGAGATCGCCAAGCTCATCGCGCCGCAGGGCCGCTTTGCGCTGATCGATGACCCGGCGGTGCTCGATGTGTCGCCTTTCAAGGTGAAGAGCGTATCCGCGCACTGGGAATTCATGTTCACGCGCTCGATGTTCGGCACGGCCGACATAACGGAACAAGGGGCGCTGCTCAACGAGGTGTCGCGGCTGGTCGATGCCGGGACGCTGAAGACTACCCTGACCGAAGTGTTCGGGACCATCTTGGCCGAGAACCTGCTCCGGGCCCACGCCCTGATCGAAAGCGGGCGCGCCAGGGGCAAGATCGTGCTCGCGGGCTGGCCGACATCAGGCCAGCGCTGATCGAACCATGCGAGCCGCGCGGCTGTGAAAGAAAGATCCATGAAAGCCTCCAACTTACCGATCGTTCCGGCATCCTTCTTCGGCATGGTGCTCGGCTTGGCCGGGCTCGCCGGCGCCTGGCGCGCCGCGCATCTCGTCTGGGGCCTGCCCACCCTCATTGGAGAACTGGTGATGATGGCCGCGGCGCTCGTGTGGCTTGCGCTGGCGATCCTTTACGGATTGAAGTGGCTTGTGGCGCGCGAGGCCGCGCTGAGAGAGGCCGCGCATCCGGTGCAATGCTGCTTCATCGGACTTGTGGGTGTTGCGACGATGCTGGTGGGCGCGGGGGTCATTCCCTATTCCCAGGGTGTCGCTGTTGGGCTTTATATCGTGGGCGCCGTGTTCACGGCTGGCTTCGCCGTGTGGCGGACGGGCGGCCTCTGGATGGGTGAGCGTGATCCTGGCCATACGACGCCGGTGCTTTATCTGCCGACCGTCGCCGGCAGTTTCGTCGCGGCCACGGTCGTCTCTGCCCTCGGCCTTCCCGATGCCGGACAGTTCTTTTTCGGCGCAGGTTTCTTCGGCTGGCTCGCGATTGAGTCCGTGTTGCTGCACCGGTTGCTGACGGCGCCTGGCATGGCGAACGCACCGCGGCCGACCCTGGGCATACAGCTTGCGCCACCCGTGGTCGGCGCGGTCTCGCTCATCGCGGTCGCGCCGCAGGCTCCATGGGTGCTAGCCCACGGCATGATCGGCTATGGCGTCCTGCAGGCCCTGATCTTGCTCAGGCTGCTGCCCTGGATCCTGCGCGAGCCCTTCGCGCCGTCCTATTGGTCTTTCACCTTCGGCGTGACAGCGCTTGCCACGGCGCCGATGCGCCTTCTGCTGCTCGGTGATGATGGCGCCGTTCGCTATCTCGCGCCGGCGCTGTTCGTCTTCGCCAACCTGGTCGTGACGCTCGTGGCTGGAGGCACGCTTTACCGCTTCTGGGAGCATCGCGTGCGCGCGCCGAACACCAAGTCCATCTCGAAACCAACAAGCTCCACCCTGCCAAATTGAAGTCTCATCATCTCAGTTTGCTCGATTGGAGCGGACAATCGCTGCTGGCAAACATCGGGAAACACGGCAAAAGCGGTCCGAAGCTTTTCAGGTTCCTTGAGCACAACCCAGGGACGGATCTAGAGATTGCCGGTGGCGCTAGAACCCTCTTCAGTGAGAGATCGGCAAGGCTGTCATAGCCAGGCCGGGCTCTATGCGACGTTCCGCGTCGCGCTATTCGAGGCTGAGAATGGGAAGGCGATCTTCGAGCATGGCCGCTCCTCATACGTCTTCAGGCTGTTCGGTGATCCTGCGCGAGAGGCATGGCTCTATCGAAGCGACCGGCTAGATTGCAGCGAGAGGTCCGGCATCATTGCGGATCGCCCTCGGAACCTCGCCGTGCACCCTCGCAAACGCGAGACGCATCCGTTCCCGATTGGCAAATCCCACCTCTCGGGCGATCACCTCGATCGGCAGCCGACTCTGCTCCAGCATCAGCTTCGCGGCCTCGACTCGCAGCGCCTCGACCGCCTTCGCCGGCGTCGTGCCGGTTTCCGCGCGGAAGAGCCGCGCGAACTGGCGCGGGCTGAGGCAGGCAGCCTCGGCAAGATCCTCGATCGTGAGGCTTTGGGCTAGGTTCTGGCGGGCGAAATTCAACGCGCGCTGGACCCTGTCCTCATTGGTGCCAAGGTCGAGCAGCGTAGAATGTTGGGACTGGCCGCCAGAACGGCGATGGTACATCACCATGCCTTTGGCAACCGAGCGGGCGACCTCGACCCCGTGGTCGCGCTCGATCAGGCCGACGACAAGATCGGTTCCCGCGGTCATGCCCGCCGATGTCCAGATCGGTCCGTCCGCAATATAGATCTTGTCCATCTCGACCTGGCAACTCGGAAACCGCTCCTGCAGGGTCTGGGCATAACGCCAATGCGTCGTAGCACGCCGGCCATTCAGCAGCCCGGCGTCTCCCAGAATGAACGAGCCGAGGCAGATGGCGGCGACCCGTCTGGCATCGCGCGCGGCAGCCCGAAGCAGCCGGATGAGACCCGGCGAGGATGTGGGAATCTCCAGGCCCGCGGCGGCGATCAGCGTGTCGTAGGGCGCGTCATCGAACGCTTCCGTCATGACCTGCATGGCGGACGACGAGGCGACCAGTCCGCCTTCCTCCGAGAGCACGCGCAAGTCGTAGAGCTTCTTGCCTGCTTGCTTATTGGCCACGTCGAACGCCGCGACGGCGCCGAAGCAGACGGGTTGGAAACCGGGACACAGGACGAGGCCGATCTTCATGTTTTCTCCGAGAGGTTCGTTTCCGCCTAAATAGTTGTTTCAGCGGTAGCTCGCCATACCCATGGCCGGAATGATGGCATCTACGTCCTGTCGGCTTTGGAACACCACTGATAGCCATTTCCCGGATTTCAGAACTAGGAGCGTACAATGTCACTCGAAACCGTAAAGACCGAGCATCTCGACGCCGGCGGCGTCCGCTACGCCTACAGGCGCCTTGGCCCGAGCACCGGAATGCCGCTCGTTCTGCTGCAACATTTCACCGGGACTATGGACGCCTGGGACCCGGCGGTGGTGAACGCACTGGCCGAGACACGGCCCGTCATCGTATTCAACAACCGCGGCGTCGGCACCTCGACCGGCCGGACACCCGACACCGTGGAGCACATGGCAGCGGACGCCGAGGCATTCATCCGTGGTCTCGGCCTCGCCAAGGTCGATCTTCTCGGCTTCTCGCTGGGCGGCATGCTCGCCCAGGTCCTCGCGGTCGAGCATCCGGAGCTGATCCGCAAGATCATCATCGCCGGCGCGGCGCCGCGCGGCGGCGAGGAGCATCTGCTCGCCGTGGTGGAGGACGCCTTCGCGAAAGGCGCGCCGGATGTGCGCCTGCCCCTATTCTTCACGCCTTCCGACGACAGCCAGCGCGCCGGCCGCGCCTTCGTGGCCCGCGCCACCGCGCGCACTCAGGGCCGCGATCCGGATAGCGGCGACGATGTCAGCGAGCCTCAGGCCAAGGCCATCATCGGCTGGTGCGCAGCCAAGGACGAAGGCGACAAGACGCTGCGCGCCATCACCCAGCGCACGCTCATCGTGCATGGCAGCGACGACACGATGTTCCCCAGCATCAACGCCCACACCATGTTCAAGGCGATGCGGAACGCGCAGCTCATCCTCTATCCGGATTCCGGCCACGGCGCGCTCTTCCAATACCCGGAGACCTTCGTCGCCCACTGCCGAACCTTCCTGGACGCTTGAGGGAGACGACAGATGAACGACCTTCAGCAAATGGCGATCGAGGCCCATGGCGGCCTTGAACGGTTCCGGCAGTTCTCCTTCCTGACGGCCAGGCTCCACCAGTTCGGCATTCTCTGGAATCTCAAGGGCAAGCCCGATACGCTTACCCACGCCAATCTGCGGGTGAACCTCCGAACGGAGGAGGTCTCGCACTGGCCTTTCCACCCGACCCGGAATCGCTCCCGGTTCACCCCCGACGAGGTGACGATCGAGACACCGGATGGCGATGTTATCGAGAAGCTCCCGCAGCCGCGCGCGAGCTTCGCGGGCTTCGCCATGGAGACGCATTGGAGCGACCCGCAACTCGCCTATTTCGCGGGCTACACGATGTGGACCTACCTGACGTCACCCTTCATCTTGGCACAGCCGGGCATCGTGACGGAGGAGATCGCGCCCTGGTCGGAGCAAGGCGAGACGTGGCGCCGACTGCGGGTGACCTTTCCCGCGGCCATTGCCACCCACAGCAGGGAGCAGACCTTCTACATTGGTCCGGACGGCTTGATCCGGCGTCATGACTATGAGGTCGAGATCCAGGGTAACAACGCGGCGGCCCGCTATCTCCTCGATCCCGTCACGGTCGAGGGCATCGTGCTGCCCTCCAAGTTCCGCGTCTTTCCCCGCAACCCGGACAATACACCTGCCACCGAGCTCCTCATCGTCGGGGTGGATCTTTCGGACTATCGTTTCGAGTGACGCCGTTCGCCGACCTGGCCCCATCATCTGAAAAATTCGAAAATGGAGTTTCCTATATGGCCACCCTCAAACTCGCCGACGGCACCGAGATCTTCTACAAAGACTGGGGGCCACGGGACGCGCGGCCGATCGTGTTCCATCACGGCTGGCCGCTCAGCGCGGACGATTGGGACGCGCAGATGCTGTTCTTCCTCTCCCATGGCTATCGCGTGATCGCGCACGACCGGCGCGGACACGGCCGCTCAAGCCAGACCGACACCGGCAATGACATGAATGGTGGTGTCGCCTTAACTGATTCTGGTCGAAGGAGGGGCTTGTGCGCCGAACGTCAGAGCACGCTGGACAATGCGATTTCACGCCAGGTTGTGACGGCATCGGCGCGGAGTTGGCGGTGGGCTGCGGCAGTGTGATGTTTCCGATGTAGGTGGAAGAGGTTGGCGATCTGGCCATGGGCTGAAACGAAACGTTGGCATTGTCGCGTCGACTTGAAGCGCATCATGCGCCTCTCTCGTCGCCTCAGCGGAAGATGAGAATTTTCAGCGCGGTTGTTCAATCCTTTATGCGAGCGATGCTCGACGTCTGGCATCAATTCGGCCTTCGCGGCGGCGTAAGAGCGCAGCTTGTCGGTCACCATCACTCGCGGCATGACGCCCTGCCCTTTGAGCAGCTTGCGCATCAGCCGAAGAGCTGCCCGCTTGTCTCTCCGGCTTTGCAACAGAGCATCGAGAACATAACCATCAGCATCTACGGCACGCCAAAGCCAATATTTCCTGCCCTTGATCGAGACGACCATCTCGTCGAGGTGCCACTTGTCGGCAAGGTTGCCGCGCGATCGCCTCCGTAGTTGATAAGCGAATTTGAGGCCAAACTTCGCCGCCCATCCGCGACGGTCTGAAACGAGACGTTAATTCCGCACTCGGAAAGCAGGTCCTCGACGTCGCGCAGGCTCAGCGGAAACCGATAATAGAGCCAGACTGCATGGGCGATAATTTCGGCTGGAAAGCGATGGCGGCGGTAATGGTTAAGCGGCTCTTCGGTCATGGTGGTCGGATATCATTTCGCTCAGCACAATCCGTTAAGGCGACGCCACCCTGTAAGGTGATATCACCAATCTACAGCCAGAACGAGACTTGCCGGCGGCAGTCGGTCCTTGTCTCCGGAAACAACCGCCGATATATATTCAAGGGCGTTCGCAATTCCGTTCATTGTATAGGGCTTCTCAATAGCGCCAATCGCACCCGCGAAGTCTGGCGGCAGCTTTTTGATATTGCCGCTAACGAAGACGTACGGGATACCCCTTTCAGCGAGCGCTCGCCCAAAATCGATACCCTTCGGCCCGTCCTGCAACTGGATGTCCACAAAAGCAAATTCCGGTGGAGACGTTTCCAAAAATTCCAGTGCTTGAGCGCTACTTGCCGCCTGTCCGACAACCGTATGACCGGCAGCCTCGATCTCCCATTGGAGTTCCATCGCAAGCAACATTTCGTCTTCAACGATCATGACTTTCAAAGCAGTAGTTCCTCCTAGATTTCGATCCGTAAAGTGACGTCCACGGTCGTGTGCCGCCCTTCGCACTTTCGCTCGATTGTCGCGCCTACCTGAAGCGCCGACCTCTCCAGAAGCAGCCGACTCAATTCTGCGCTCACCTCATCCGGGGTAACCGGTTCCGATATATCCTCCACCCTGAGGAGGAGGCGTCCGTTGGAGTGTTTGACGACAACATGAATGTCGCCTCCGCTGTCCCTGATCCCACGTCTGAGGGCATCGCCGACCAACTCGTTCACGATCAGTGCAAGCGGCGACGCCTTCGCCGCTGGAACATAAGCCGGCGAAATATCGAGCGTCAGTCGTATATCATCACGTTTCACAGCTCCGCGGAGGTCCAAAACGAGCTCATACGCGAAATCACCCAAGTCAAAGCGAGTGACGTCGTTGGTTGTAAAAAGCTTACGCTGGACGGTGCTTATTGCTTCGATTCGGTTGAGCACGGACATCAGCGCATTTTGCTGGCCATGGTCCTTCGTCAACCTTAATTGCATCTTGACGATCGAAGCCATGGTCAGAAGATTGTTTCTGACACGATGATCAACTTCGTGAATCAGCAGCGTCTTGGCCGCCAGCGCTGCGTGCAGATCGTTCGTACGATCCTTGACTGCTTCCTCGGCCTGGTGACGAGCGGACGCTAGGTCCGCCTCCCTGCTTCTAATGTTCGTAAAGTCGAGTTGCGAAGCGAAGAAATAGATAATTCTACCTTGCTGGTCCCATACCGGGCTGATGAACAATGCATTCCAGAACGCGCTGCCATCCTTCCTATAGTTCAAAATGTCGACCGAGACACCGCGTCCGTTGGCAAGTGCATCGCGGACGACAGCAACGGTCTCTCGATTGGTCTCCGCACCCTGCAGAATTCGACAATTGCGCCCGATCAATTCTTCGTTCGAATAACCGGTTAGACGTTCAAAGGCGCCGTTGCAAAATATAATCGGATTGTCGTGCTGGTTTGGGTCGGTGATAATCATCGGCATGCGCGTTGCCTTGAACGCCGCAGCGAACGGATCTTCGCTTGAGTGAGCTGCTACAAGCCGTTCGCCGGCTCGCCTTGCCCCTTCTTGATCCTGATCTCGGTCCATAATACTCGATCCCGTGCCTAGAGGAGCGAAATTGGGGATATCCGATTAATTTCAACGGCAGGCAATCTTTCGGTTCATGGAACCAAGACACCGCATCTAGGGACATCCCATATCGTCAACCGACGAATGCCAAAATGAAACCTTTGCTCCTTGTCCTAAATCGCATCTAAGTTCGATCGACGACTTTCCTCTAAACTGTGCCGGATTACTCTTTCCGACCAGAGATTTTCTATTGCATCCCACATCCGACACTTACAAAAATTCGCTCTAGCCACGAGCGATGCTTTGGCCGCGAACCAATTTGTGACTTTGATCTTCTGTTAGTACACATGACGGTCTCCGTTGAATTCCAGAACGAAATGATCGGCAAGAAGTATTGTTCCCGGGGCTATTTGTCTTCTCCACCAGCACTGGCGCTCAAACGCAATCAGATGCCTACGATAGGCGCGAGCAATCTGCCAAGAAATCCCTTGAAGCGCACACGTCCTTCGATAGCCGCCAGGGATATGCACTCGCCGTCGCTACCGATCACAGGACTATGATCCGTCTCATCGTCACCCTCTACGAAGTCACCTGCTTCGTAACGACTATCGCCATCCGAGAACGATCCTTTCAGGACCTGCGTCACCTCCAGGTTCGTATGCCCATGCGCCGGCATGCGCTTGTTTGCTTTAACCTTCAGCAAAATGACGTTTGCTTCTGGCGCATGGGGCACGCCGACACGGCTAAGCCGGACGCCTGGACCCACGGCACGCCAAGGTCCTACTTTGCAGCCAGCTAGCGGGCCTGGGAGAATAATGCCATCAATGGAAACCGGTGAGGGCTGCGGCGCGGTGCGACCCGCCCTGTGATCCAAGTCCAAACGCGCAAGCGTTTGTTCAAGAGCCTCGGGAGAAAGCGCCTGGGGGTCCGTTCGGATCAGCATCTCCCCGCCAACAGCCTCAAAGGTCGCCACGCGCCTTTGACAGAAAGGGCAGCCACTCAAATGAGCGGCAACGACGAGTGAGGGACCGGCCGGCAACGTGCCTGCAGCAAAACGCAGGAGTGTCTGATCGCTGGGATGATGCTTGTTCGTCATAATGTTTCTTCCAGCATATCCCTAAGTTTTCCAAGCGCACGCCTGATACGGGACTTCACAGTGCCGAGCGGCAAATCCAATTCCCTGGCAATTTCAGAATGAGGACGATCACGGAAAAAGGACAATCTGATGATCTCTTCCTGTTCAGAACTCAGCGCCTGAAGCGCGGCGCGAACCTTTTCTTCATCCGCTTTGATAAACAAAATCTCTTCAGGCGTGGGTTCAGCAGCCTGCATGACCTCAGTTTCGTCACCATACGGCTGATTTGACGACCTTGATTTCCGCTGAAAATCAATCCGCAAGTTGCGGGCTATCGTGAAAATCCATGTCATCGCACTGGCGCGCGCCGGATCGAAATAAGTTGCCTTGCGCCAGACCACAAGCATCGCCTCCTGGGCGATTTCTTCGGCAATTTCAGCCGTCGAGCCCGAGCGCATCATGAACGCCTTGATCCGGGGCGCTGCAAAATTGAAGAGCTCGGCAAAGGCCTGACGATCCTGACGGGTTGCTATCGTCAGAACAAGTTGATTGACCGCTTCGCGCGACAATGGATCGTGCTCGTGCAAAGTCGTCACCGCTCGTCTCCTTTCGAAGGAGATGATGCTGTTCTGTTTGCCACGGCTATCGATAGGCGGTGCTGAAACATTCATGCGCTTTCTACGATGGGCAATGCCGCTTGGATCCCATGATCCGATCCAGAAAAATCCACGTATCAGATTTGAAGAGCAGGAACAAAGGCTTCGGTTTGGCAAACGCCGTGCAGGAAGCGGGCCAGAAGAGAGATCATGATGCCGCGAAAAACAGTGGACCAACAAAAGCCTTTGGTGAAGGCCGGCCTCGCGGCGATCCCGGTTATCTTAACCCTTCTTCTCGGACAGTGGGCGACCCTGCCGAACATTGAGGGTTGGTACGCAGGCCTTGCCAAGCCCGCATTCAATCCACCGAATTGGATCTTTGGGCCGGTCTGGACCTTCCTTTACGCATCTATGTCGTTTGCGGTCTGGCGCATATGGATACTTCCAGGAGACCAACCGCAAAAGTCGGCGGCGCTCATTTGCTTTTATCTGCAACTGGCGTTCAATGCCGCATGGTCGTGGGCCTTCTTTGCGCTCCATAGCCCGCTGCTTGGCGTTATCAACATCGTTCGGCAATGGATTTTAATCCTGCTCACAATCTTCAAGTTTCGCCTTCTCGACCGAATCGCTAGTTACAGTCTTGTACCTCTCGCTGTTTGGGTTGCTTTCGCGATAGCGCTCAATTTCGAAATTTGGCGGTTAAATCTTTGAATGTGCAGGCTGTCGCGAATAGCACTCACCCCTGATACTCAGCCATGTGTAACAGTTCCGAGGAGACGCGCCGTTATCCATTGCCCGCAACCGGCGGCAAAGCCTGAGAGGACCGTGCCCCAAAAAAGATCGGCTAAGGTCAGAACAGTCGACCAGTTCTTGAGTGTCGCCTGGTTGGTCAGATCATAGGTGGCATACGCCGTAAAGCCGAGCATCGCCCCGCACACTATCGCAGTCTGGATCGACTCCCCGATCAGACCGGGGCGAACAGCGAGAACCGTAAGTCCAAACGCATAAATCAGGTAGAAGGCGATGGCAGGCGCGAGCCGGAAGTCAGCTGTCAGTATCTCTGCCATTACAGGCCGGTAAAGACGGTCGGTCATGCTGCTCAGCCAGATAAAATCGATGGCGATGAACACAACCAGTGTGACGATATAGGCAACGATGTAGGTCTTCACCACATTCTCCATAGCGGCCTTCCTTCGGTCGATCAGCGGATGCGTGTCCAATCGACACCCCGGCAAATTAGGCCGGCGATAACACAGCCCCTCGTGGACATCCGATCGCCATCCACTTTCACTGTGATCCGGTAGCTCAAATCACGTTGAGGATCGAAAGCCTCACCGGAATAGACGCCATCGTCACTGGGCTTGATCGTCATCACCAGCTTGTCGCCAGCCTTTTCGCTTGGGGTGCCAGGCTTAATCCACGTATTTGTCGCGCAAATGTCCGCTCCGCAGGGCGCAATTCTCACTTTGGCGTTGCCATCTCCTCGAGCCCACTGGCCTTCCATTCCGGAAGCCAGCGCGTCAGTCGCAAATGATGCTGCCAGATAAGCCATCACTCCAATCATTGCTCTCATGCCTAGATCTCCTTGTAACCGCCCGGCCTCACGCGTGCTCAAGTGTATAAAGTCCGACGTCGATGCTCCCCTCCTCAAAGCCGGCTTCGCAATAACAAAGGTAGTAGTGCCAAAGGCAACGGAATCGCTCGTCAAAGCCTAGGGCCGCAATGGTCGGCCAGCGCGCATGAAAACGGGTGCGCCACTCGAGAAGTGTTCGTGCGTAGGATTTGCCGAAATGTTCTCTTGCTGCCAGCCTGAAGCCCGCTTTTGCAACTGCCGCCTCCAAAGCGGAATCAGAGGGCAGAAAGCCGCCGGGAAAGACATGCTTCTGGATAAAATCGGAGCCGCGCCGATAGGCATCAAAGCGCTTTTCTTCAATCGAGATCACCTGCAGCACAGCCTTTCCGCCTGGTCGCAAACAACGTTTCAACGTCGAGAAATATTCCGGCCAATAGGCCTCGCCTACTGCTTCGAACATCTCTATAGAAACGATGCGATCGAACTGGCCATCGAGATCACGGTAGTCCTGCAGGCGCAGGTCCACCTGCTCTGTCACGTCAGCACTGGCGGCTGCCTGTCTTGCCCAGGCGAGCTGTGAAGGTGACAAGGTGATACCCGTCACCTTGGCGTTGGCGCGCGCTGCCAAGAATACGGAAAGAGCACCCCAGCCACAGCCGATTTCCAAAACACTCTGGTTGTGATCGAGCGCAAGCTTTTTCAGAACTTGCTCTAGCTTCTTTTGCTGGGCGGCTTCGAGGGTGTGCGTACAATCATCATAAATTCCCGAGGAATATAGCATCGTCGGGTCGAGCCACTGTCTGTAGAATTCGTTGCCGAGATCGTAATGTGCCTCGATGTTGCGACGGCTGCCATGCTTCGTATTGGCATTGAAGAGATGCTTTGCACGATTGAACAGCCGCATTATCGCGCTGCCTTGGATAGCGGGTGCTAACGCTTGCGTATTTCTTGCCGCGAAGCGGATGACCGCCGTCAGATCGGGAGTCGTCCAGTCCTCATCGAGGTAACTCTCCGCAAAGCCGATATCTCCCGCAACGATCAGGCGAGGTAACATACGCCAACGCCGCATGTTGACGATCGCCTCGGGACCCGGTTCGGCACCGGATTTTTCGACCACCAGTCCTGAAGGCAGCGTGATCCTCAGATGGCCATAGCGCACGTTGCGCAATAGCCTCATGAGGAAGTGCCCGACAAGGCCGAGTCCCCCTATGCTATCGGACGCACGCATCGACGCGCTGGAGAAATCGTCAAAATGGCTCATGAATTTCAACCTTGGAATTGGGTATTTTCACTTCAGTGGGAGATGAGTAACCGAATGAAACAGAGCTTTCCGGAGGATGGGGACGTACCCGCAATCCAATACCTTTCAGCCAGATCTTCATCGCTTCCCAATGAATGCCTCCGACGACACGAAGCGTCAGAAAAGGGATCGCGAAAAACGCCTTAAGCAATGCGCGATCCGTAAGCTCGCTACGACGCGCCAGATGCCTCGCGGTCAATACCGGCCCATCGCGATCGAAAGTCTCGATTCGGATCGAAAGAACGTCGGTGGGTGGCGACACGCGAAACTGATACCGCAGATCCATGTCCATAAAAGGCGAGACATAGAAAGCCTTGTCGCACTGCTGGATAATTTCCGGCGCGTCGTTCGCCTCGACCGGGATCATATAGCCGTGACGCTCACCGAACGTGTTGTCCACTTCCCAGAGGATGGCTTTTAGCGACACATCCTTCGAATAACAGAAGAACACGCTCAGCGGATTGAAAGCCCAGCCGAACAGTCGCGGCATTGTCAGCAGCCGTATTGGACCTCCATCCGGGTCGATACCGGCGCTTCGCATGTTCCTCTCGACCTGTTTCCTCAGATCGGATCCTGACCGGTCGCCTCGATCCTTGCGATAGAACGAGAAAAGGTTGAAGCGATCGATGGAGAGAAGGCGGAACCGCCGATCGATCTGGTCAAGCTCATCGAGATCGAGCAGCAGAGAATAGATCCGATAGCTAAGCTTGTGCTGCTTAGGCCTTACACGAGCATGTGTGACCAGGCCGGAAAAAAGCGCAGATTGAAGTTCCGCACTCATGCGGTAACCTCCACGCCCGGCAGCGGATTGACAGGCTGGCTAATCGGCTGACGGCCGATACGACCACTTTCCCGCGAGACCTGCCAAGGCCGCCGCAAGCCACCGAGATCCTCGGCGACCGCAAGGCCCGCCTGGATGCCATCCTCGTGGAAGCCAGAACCGAAATGCGCGCCACAAAACCAGGTATTGCGGATGCCTTGAAGCGACCAGATTTCCTTCTGTGCACGATCGGTCAATAGGTCGAAAACCGGATGTTCATATATCTCACGGCAGATGACAGTTTCCTCCTTTGGCGCTCTGCGCGGATTGAGGGTGACGAAGGTCGGCGGCGCTGAACCCAGCGGCTGCAGCTTATTCATCCAATAGGTGATGGAGGGTTGGCTCGGTCCGTCGCGCGTATCCGCAGTATAGTTCCAGCTCGACCAGGCAGCGCGCCGTTTCGGCATGAGCGAGACATCGCTATGCAGGACAGCTTCGTTACGCGAATAGCGGAAAGCACCCAGAATACGTCTTTCCTCGGTGCTTGCATCCACAAGCATTCGAAGCGCCTGGTCAGCATGGGTGGCGATCACCACATCGTCGAAGAGGTGATGGCCGCCAGTACCGGCCTCAAGCTCTACGCCTTGTGATCCGCGTCTTACCGACTTTACTGGCGTCGCCAACCGGATACGGTCGAAAAAGCTGTTGGTCATGCGGGCAACATATTCGCGGCTGCCGCCCCTTACAGTGCGCCAAATCGGCCGACCCCATAGATTGAGCAAGCCATGATTGTTGCAGAAGCGGACAAAACTTGCCGCTGGATAAGCGCCGATCTCCATCGTAGGGGTAGACCAGATCGCCGCAGCCATCGGATAGAGATGGTCGTCGCGAAAGGCGCGACCATAGCCGTTGCATGAGAGATAATCATCGAGGGAGATGCCGTCCATGTCGGGCAAGTCCCGCGGGGCATCGCGATAGAAGCGCACCAGATCGCGCATCATTGACCAGAAACGCGGGCGGACAATGTTTGATTTCTGCGCGAAAAGACCGAGACCCGTACCGCCGGAATATTCATAGGCGCCGTCGTTGATCGAAACGGCAAAGGACATATTGGAGGCAGCCGTGGGCACGTCGAGCGCGCGGAACAACGCCGTCAAATTAGGATATGTGAGCTCGTTGTAGACAATGAAGCCTGTATCAACGGAAACAGGGCCAGCGGCGCTTTCGAATGTCACCGTATTACTATGGCCGCCGAGCCGATCGCTTGCTTCGAAGACAGTCACGTCATGGCGATTTGAGAGAAGCCAAGCTGCCGACAGTCCCGAAATGCCACTTCCTATTATCGCAATGTTCAGACGGCGGCCGCCGTTTCGATCGTAGCTACCCATAAAACCGCTCGGCTCCCGCAATAAGCTTTTGGCTTTCAAGACAGATACGGAGGGCGGCGGCGGCTGGTTTCGCACAAAGAGAGAATTTTTTCGAGTGGCACGAAACCGGTTCAACCGACCGTCCGTAAATAATGCACAGCGACACAAGAACGCATCAATGCGAGCGAACGGATGGATTGGTTTCTTCTAGCTATCGTGGCTGTCGGCATATCTCTGGCGATGGCCGCCGCCTGGATCGCGCAGCGCACAACCGGTATGAGCGGGTGGATCGACACCATTTGGTCTGCGGCTGTGGGATTGGGCGGCATCCTCACCGCCTGCTGTGCAGAAGGCTCATTCTCGCGCCGGATGACGCTGATAATGATCGTAGCAGCCTGGGCGCTGCGGCTCGCCTGGCATATTGGAGTTCGCACCAAAGGCGGCGGAGAAGATCCACGCTATGCCAAACTGATGAAGGACTGGGGCGCCAGTGCCAGCTCGCGGCTCTTTATCTTTCTGCAGGTTCAGGCTCTTGCGGCTTTCATCCTCGTATTCGCGATCTATCTCGCGGCGATCAATGACAAGGCCTATCCGGCGGTAACGGATTTCGTTGCCGTGTTGCTTTCCGCCGCAGCCCTCGCTGGAGAGGCGCTTTCAGATGCGCAGCTTTCCCGATTTCGCAGAAGGCCAGAAGCCAAGACTGAGGTCTGCGAGACGGGGTTGTGGCGTTATTCCCGCCATCCCAACTATTTTTTCGAATGGCTGTTCTGGTGCTGCCTGCCACTATTCGCCGTCACAAGTTCGCCAACGAGCTTGTTATCGCTGCTCGCACCGGCGTTGATGTATTGGCTGCTGGTGCATGTATCCGGAATTCCCCCGTTGGAAGAGCATATGCTGCGCTCACGCGGCGATAAATTTCGCGCACTGCGGAAGCGTGTGAACGCCTTCTTTCCAGGCCCTCGCAAAACCGAATTCGTTTCCCAAGGAGAATAGTCGATGAATATGCTGGCATTTGCGATCAACGCCGCAGAGCGCGCACCGCTTACGGACAGCATGACGCTGGCTGGGATAGATTTTCTATGTGCACGCACCAAACACCGTCTGTCGCTGATCTCGCGAGATGCGGAAAATACGTTCGTCGAGGCAATGGGCAGTTTTCCGGTAGCGACGCACACCGATGAGGCCAACCGACAGCATTATGAACTCCCGGCGGAATTCTTCAGCTTAACCCTGGGACCTCAACGAAAATACTCTTGCTGCCTTTATCCGGAACCCCATACGACGCTGGCGGAAGCCGAGACTTATGCACTTGCCGAAACTGTGGAGCATGCCGAAATCGAGGATGGAAACAGTATCCTGGAACTTGGTTGCGGCTGGGGTTCACTGTCTCTTTATCTTGCAAAGCAATTTCCCAATTCGCGGATTACATCGGTTTCAAACTCCGCCTCACAGCGCGAATACATTCTCGCCATGGCGCAGAAGCACGATCTCGGCAATCTTACCGTCATCACGGCAGATATGAACTACTTTACGACCGATCGACGCTTTGATCGCGTGATCTCGGTCGAGATGTTCGAGCATATGTCCAACTGGCGCACCTTGCTGGAGCGTGTGCGCGGATGGCTCAATCCGCACGGCAAGCTTTTCCTCCATGTCTTCACCCACAAGGACCGCTCCTATCGCTTCAACCACCAGGATCCGGCCGACTGGATTGCCCGTCATTTCTTTACCGGCGGCATTATGCCGGCACATGATCTGCCGTATCGCTTTGCCAATCTGCTTTCAGTCGAAAAGGAATGGCGCTGGTCGGGCATGCATTACCGCCGGACGGCACTCGACTGGCTCGCCAATTTCGACCGTGAGATCGACCGCATCCAGCCGATCTTCGCCAAGGTCTATGGGAGGGATAGCACACTCTGGCAGCGCCGTTGGCGGCTCTTTTTCCTCGCCACCGCTGGCCTCTTCGGCCATGACAACGGTCATGTCTGGGGCGTAGGTCACTATTTGCTGAGGCCAGCAGAATGAGGCGGCCGGCGCTCGATGCAAGGACCGGAGCAACGATTACCATTGCCTGGGTCATCGTAGCCAACAAGCCGTTCTACCCAATGTATGTTTGGTGGCTGGTTGGCGATGGCGTTGAAACATCAGCCATAACGCTCGTGGCCATTCCCTTTTTTCTGGCGGTACCTTTGATCGCTAGAAAATCGCCGTTTAGTGCCCGGCTGGCGCTGCCGCTGATCGGCACGATCGATACCGTATTCGAATCCATCGTTTTCGGAAGAGCGTCTGCCACACTTCTATTCCTTGCACCCTGCATGGCGCTGGCACTGGTCTCGTTCCAACCCGATGAGAAATGGTGGCAGCGGGGCCTTGTTTGCTGCATCTTTGTCTGCTTTGCGATATGCTGGTGGAGGCTCAAGGACCCCGTCTTTCCATGGTCCGGTGGCCAGATCGCAATACTGATGAATATCAATGTTTTTGCAGTGGCCAGTCTGATGACGTTTATTGGCGCGCGCCATGCCGGCACATAGCCCGAAAACACGTCTTTCTAGACGAGCCGAGCTCAGGCGTAGCGCTTTAGAACTCTTCAACAATCGCTATATTCGACGCTCTTGATGGGGATCGAACTGTCGAACCCGACTTTAAGAAAGTTCTTCATCTCAAATTTTTCGATAGCATACATCGGCTTGATCTCGATGGAGTGCCGGAGGCCGAGAACGGAATGTCAGCTTATGATCGCAAGCCATAGTGAACAGGACAGCCTCTGGACTGGCCGCCCAGCTTTGTCGATGCGACCTTACTTCCGGCAGGTGTCGCAGATTCACTCTTCTCGTGATGGCGATCATCCATTCCTCCCCACTATGGTTTCCTGGAATAGAGCGAGGCCACGGATCCCTCCGGCTTAACAGCCACTATGCACTTAGAGATCTTACGGGCTCACAACGCCTGTGGGAGCAGAATTCACATTTGTAATTCTCGCTGCCAACTGAACATAGAAAGTATAATGTCATGATGATATTGTCATCATGGGAGAACATTGGGAGGATTAACGTGGACAATTTCTTTATCACAAGAAATTTCGATTGGGGTTTACGGAGATCGTCTCATACCGATCGAGCGCTTAATCTCATAACAAGGCGCTTCGGCGTCGAATCGCGAACCGCTTCTTTTGTCGATGCGGCCTTATACCGGATAACAGGCATGAAATTTTCTGCTGTGCATTCAGGTGTTTCCACCAATGTCGAGCAGAGAATGAACATGTTCCATCTGGTCTCCCAGACAATCGCCTATGACGTGGAGGGAGACCTGGTGGAGGTTGGCTGCAATCAGGGCCAGTCCTCCGTGCTGATCGCAAAGGTGATCAGCGATTTCGGATCTTCAAAGCAGCTTCATGTTTTCGATAGTTTCGAAGGCCTTCCACCGGCGAGCGATGTGGATGGCGCTTCCTACAGGGAGGGCGATCTCGCAACCTCGGAAGAGGTTCTGGTTCACAATTTCAAATTGCATGGATTACGCCTGCCGATAATTCACAAAGGCTGGTTCAAGGATACGTTGGCCGACGGGCTACCAAAAAAGATAAGCTTCGCCTATCTGGATGGAGATCTCTACGACTCGATCATGATCAGCCTGGAAAATGTTTATCCGCGGCTTTCGAAAGGTGGCATTTGTCTTGTTGATGACTATTGCGACACCGAGATCAATCCGGACGGATGGAACTATCTTCCCGGCGTAAAAAAGGCCTGTGACGATTTCCTGTGCGACAAGCCCGAACAGATGTCCTACATCTATTCAGGGGCATTCACGCATGCTTTTTTCCGCAAGCATTGAATGCCGGCGTCTTTCGCGATCGACATGACGTGATCTTCGCACGGTAAATCACTGACCTTTACGATTGTTCCATCCGTTCCGTGCGTAGGCGTCCGCCTATATCCGACATGTTTCTGAGGGTGTGATCCTCGCCCTGTTCCTGCAATGGCGAGGATCGGAAGATCCGGCACTTTCCGATCGCACTACCTCGCGAAGCGTTCCGGCCGGAAGGAAGACAGAAGCGGATGCCGTTTGCCGGTGGCGATCTCGTCGGCAAGCAACTCGCCCGCGATCAAGCCGAGAGTGGCACCGCTATGGCTGAAGGCGACGAAGTACCCCGGGATCGCCTGCAATTCGCCAAATACCGGCTCGCCATCGCCCGGAATAGGTTTGAGGCCGACGCCGTAGTCGCCGATTTTGAGCTTCGGATTCCCTTCCAGCACCTTGGAGGCTTCAAGCAGCAAGCCTTCGAGCGTTGAGGGCTTGATCTCGTAGCTACCGTCGGCATTTTTAATCACCTCTTCCTCCGACCAGGCCGAATCCAGCGCAAAGGCGCCGTCGGGTGTCGGGCGGATGGCCACGCGCGGGGTGTTGAGGACCGCCTTCAGCGGGTGCTTGATCGGCTTCGTGCGAACGAGAAGCGCAATTGGTGTATCATCACCGATATGCTGGCCTGCCTCCGCAACGATCTCCGGCACTTCACCACCAGCCGCCAGTAGCACGGCATCCGCGGCCCAATCGGCACCGTTCGCTGTCGTAACGCCCGTAGCGCGGCCATTCCGCACATTCACCGTTGCCCGGCCGGCATCGGTGACGACTTCGCCGCCCAGTGACCGGAACTCCTCGGCAAGAACACCGATCAGCGATGGCAGGTCGACCCAACCCTCCCCCGGATTGAAGATCGCTCCCTGTCTGGTCACCGAGCCGGCATCGACGCCAGGCGTCGCCTTGGCGATCTGATCGGGCGTCAGCAACAGCGCGTGATAGGCAAGGTCACGCTCATACTCGAAAACGGCGGCAATGTCGTTGCCGGCATCATCAGCATCCCAGGTGAGACCACCATCGAAGCGCAGCCAAGCCGCATCCGGATATTTGGCGGAAAGTGTACGATAACGGTCGATCCCAGCCAGGCGCAGCCGATGATAGGCGTCGGACCGACGCCTTGCGGAATTGAGCCAGGCGAGTGAGCGGCCGGATGCGCCATTTGCCAAAGGACCGTCATTGATCAGCGTTGTTTGAACGCCAAGCCGAGCCAGATGAACGGCCGTGGAAACTCCGAAGATACCGCCGCCGACGACAACGACTTTCGAAGGGCGAGTGGAAGCATGCATGTTGGGAAACCTTGTCAGTTTGAATGTTGCAATCGAAAGGCCGTCGGAAGTCTCGCCGACCCTGTTTGTCAGAGAACCTCAGCGAGGAAGCGCTTCAGGCGTTCGCTTTGCGGACTGTCGAAAATCTGTTGCGGCGTGCCGGCTTCGACGACGCGGCCTTCATCCATGAAGACGACCTGGTCGGCCACCCTGCGGGCAAATCCCATTTCGTGGGTGACGACCGCCATGGTCATCCCCTGGCGTCCGAGATTGGCCATCAAATCGAGAACGCCCTTCACCAGTTCGGGGTCAAGTGCGCTCGTAACTTCGTCGAAAAGGATGACTTCCGGATCCATGGCGAGAGCCCGGGCGATGGCGACGCGCTGCTGCTGGCCGCCGGAGAGGCCGGCGGGCCGATGGTCCTTGCGTCCGGCGAGCCCGACCTCGGCGAGGCGGCTTTCGGCGATCCGGCGAGCCTCGTTTCTTGGCATCTTCTTGATCTTCGTCAGCGACAGCATGACGTTTTCAAGCGCCGTGTGATCCGGAAAGAGATTGAAGTGCTGAAAAACCATGCCGACGCGGCGGCGCAGGCTTTCCGGCTTCATCGACAGAATGCTTTCGCCATCGAGCTGGATATCGCCGCGTTTTGGCTCCACCAAGCGGTTGATGCATCTGAGCAGCGTCGACTTGCCCGAACCCGACGGGCCGATGATGCAGGTTACGGTGCCCTTTGCTATGTCGAGATCAATGCCCTTCAGCACTTCGAGGTCACCGTAGGACATGCTGAGATCGCGGATTTGAACGGCCCCGCCTTTGAAGCGCAACTTGCCGGGAACCTGAGCGTTCGAGGCCGCCTCGAGTTCGCCGACCTCGACAAGACCGCTTGTCGCACCGGAACTACGGCCCTGGCGTCCAAGACGCAGACGTGTATCGATATAGTTGACCAAGTGCGTCAGTGGAACGGTGATGACGAGATAGAAGACGCCGGCCAGCAACAAGGGTGAGAGATTGCCGGTGACGACGGCCTGGTCCTGGCCGACGCGAAAAATCTCGCGCTCCGAAGCCAGCAATCCTAGAAAGTAGACAAGGCTCGAATCCTTGACGTTGCCGATGAACTGGTTGACGAGGGCCGGCAGGACGCGCCGCACGCCTTGAGGGATAATAATCAACCGCATCCCCTGCCCGTAGCTCATGCTAAGCGCACGGCAGGCCTCCATCTGCCCGCGTTCGACGCTTTGAATGCCGGATCGAAAAATCTCGCCGATATAGGCGCCGGCGATCAGGCTGAGTGCGATGATCCCCAGCGGAAAGGGCGACGGACCGAAGATCTCGCGGCCGATGCGGGCAAAGCCCTGGCCGATGATCAGGATCGTCACGATCGCCGGCAGGCCGCGAAATATATCGGTGTAGATGCGCGCCGGCAAACGCAGCCAGCGCGACTGCGAGATACCCATCACGGCCAGCACCATGCCGATCACAACGCCGAGCACAGTGGAGGCTGCCGCCAGGATCAATGTGTTCTTCAGTCCGACCGTGATCATGCTCGGCAGGACTTCGGCCATCGCATTCCAGTCAAGAAAGCTGCGACGGAGGTTTTCAAGCCAATCCATTCAATTCCCCATGAAATTCGCGAGGCAGGTCAATGGCCGCCGCCCAGAGCACCCGGACGGCGGCGCAGCCTTTACTTCTTGGGAAGATATTGATCGGGCATCGGCGAGCCGGGGAACCACTTCTCATAGAGCGTCTTCCAGGTGCCGTCCTGCATTGCCTCATGCAGCGCCTTGTTGAGCGCCAGACGGAAGGCGTCGTTGCCCTTGTGAACGACGAAGCCCGCCGGTGCGTCGAAGGATGGGATATTCACCGCGATTTTCAGCGCGGGATAGCGTTCGCCATATTGCTTGGCGGCTTCATAGTCGAGGAAATGCGCGTCGATGGTGCCGTTGTTCAGCGCCGCCACGGCGGAATTGTTGTCCGGAAATTTGACGAGATCGGTGCCGGCAAAATTCTTTGTGGCGTAGATCTCCTGCAGCGTGCCTTGCACGATGCCTAGGCGCTTGCCCTTGAGGCCGGCTGCATCCTTGATCGAGGCATCCGATGTCAGAACCGAGAGATAGCCGGCGAGATAACCATCGGAGAAATCGACCGTCTTCTTGCGTGCCTCGGTGGTTCCGATTGCGGCAACGGCGACGTCGAAACGTTGGTTGGCAACGGAGGGCAGCAAGGCCGAGAATTCCTGGCCGGTGAACGTCACCTTGTCCTTGGGAAAGCCCATGCGCGAAACGACGTTCAGAAAGAGTTCGATATCGAAGCCGGTGAATTGGCCATCGGCGGTCGTGAAGGTGTAGGGCTTGGAATCGCCCATCGTGCCGACGCTGATGACGTTCGGATCGATCAGATTATAGGGATTGTTGGCCGCAACTGCTGGGACCGCGCTTGCTGCGACGAGGCAGGCCAGCAGGCCGGCGCCCAGGGGCACGGCAAAGGCCGAGAATATGGCAGATAGTTTCATGTTCGTTCTCCGCTCTGAAGGATGCTCTTATTGGCATTCATGCATGCGCGTCCATCCCTCACCCATACATCGGAAAGAGATCATCTGGACAAGAGACCGGTTTCACACTAAAAAGAGACCGGTCTCACTTTATTTGTTACCGTGAGATTGACCGTCCGTCAATAACTCTTGTAATCGTCATCGAATGGAAGAATCCCTCACCTCGAAACGCTCCGTCACTGTCGCCGATGTCGCAAGAGCCGCGAATGTCTCAAAGGCGACTGCGGCGCGCGTGCTCGGTGGCTATGGTGTCGTCAGCGACAGGGTTCGCGAGCAGGTGCTAGCCGCGGCGACGGCACTCGAATATCGACCGAACGAACTCGCCCGAAGCATGACCACAGGCAAATCCGGCATCATCGGGGTTGTGGTCGGCGATATAGAGAATGCTTTCTTCAGCCTCGCCGTCAGAGGGATCAGCGATGTCGCACGCATGGCTGGTTTCAACGTCATCATCGCCAATTCCGGCGAGGAGATCGAGGCGGAGAAGTCAGCGGTCGACCTGCTCATCGGCAAGCGTGTCGATGGATTGATCGTAACACCGGCACGATGCGATCGGATGGAGCATCTCCAGGATATACGCCGCGTCGGCGTGCCGCTCGTTCTGTTTGACAGAACCATTCCGGAACTAGGCGTCGATGCGGTCACCGGTGATGATTTTGACGCTGCCGCGAGCGCGACCCGCCATCTTATCGACATGGGGCATCGGCGGATCGCCTATATATCGGCGATGGATGCTGAGAGCGAATTCCTTGACGATATCAGCAGCATTTCCAATTCCGCGGTGCGCGAACGTGTGGAGGGGGCTCTGAGGGAGCAAGCCGACGCCGGCATAGAGGAGGCTCGGCATTACGTGCGTCTCGGCGCCACGGACCAGCCGAAAACGGATGGTGTCGTCGAGCGCCTGTTGCAAGACGCAGCACCTCCAACCGCCCTCATCGCTTCGGACAGTCTCGTCGGCCTTAGAGTTTTCAAGTCTCTGCAAATCCTCGGGTTATCGATACCGCGCGACATCTCGATGATTTCGTTTCTGGACGCCGATTGGACGACCGTCACGACACCGCCGATCACCGTCATCGACCAGCCTGTCTACGAGATGGGCAAGGAGGCGGCCGAACGGCTGATTTCGCGCCTGAGCGGCAAGGACATTCCTGTTGGACGCGCTACCATAAAAACAAGTCTGATTCCGCGCGGATCAGTCGCCTCGCTGTCTCACAGCGACCATTAACGCTGGACTGACGCAACTCGGCCAACTCGGCCGCCGCGACGATATCAAACATTGCGTGCTCCTTTCGTTATATTCCATGCTCGAAGGAACTTTTAGCTCGCCGATCGAGTTGCTTGGATCGGAGTTAGGAGGATCATCAGATATGGAAATACAACGGTCTTTCGAACGGCGCCGGCCGACAAGAGGCGTCCCCTATAGCCTGGCGGATTTCCAGAAGAAATACGGACTCGATGACGCAACGGCCGAGAATCTGTTCGTTCGGTTCGGCCCTTCTTCGATCGAGCTTGATTTGCTCATGGCGGCGAAGCGCAAAACACTTTCCTTCGATGACCTGACGAACGAGATGCCCTTACGATCAGCTTGTCCGAAGGAAACCAATCCGTCTTCAGGAACGAGGAGAAACTTCAACGGCCGGCCACGAAGAACAAAATGACGAAAGCGCCGCGAGCGCCTACAGGATTTGGGAGGAAGAGGGGAGGCCAGAGAGCTGCCATCTCGATGACTGGCAATGGGGAGGAACCGCCCTGACCACGACCCTTAGTCTAATTGCGGGCGGGCTTCTTCTCCAATACAAGTAGGAAGCCGGAAATGCGGCGGCCACAATCATTCGTCCTCCATACCGATAGCCTTCATCGCATCGACGCCGCGTTTGCGATCGATCCGCATGATGCTGGCATGTTTGCTGACTACCCAGTGTAAGAGAATACTGGCTAGCTGGAGGGACTGTCGCTTTTACCGCGCGAACGTCGATAATGCCGCTGCGCCTTTGCACGGTTCCCGCAATCTCCCATCGAACACCAGCGCCTGTTCATCGTCCTGCTCTCGTCGACGAACAGCCATCCGCAGCCGCGGTCATCCTGGCATTGGCGGATACGATGCGCTTTAGGACCGGTCATGAGGTTGGCCGCCGAAATAATGATGGGTTTGAGCAGATCTAAGGCACTGGCTTCATCGATACGCCAGACCATTTCACCCGCCATCCCTGCGAGCCTTATTCCATCTGCGGGCCGAGCCAAAAACGCGTTGAAATACTCGAGAGCCTCGATCGGCGGGGGCACATCGGCGATGCGAGCGGCGAGGAGTTCATAGATAGCCTCGCGCAGTGCAATCGCCGCCTCATAGGCTTTGGCGCCATCATCTTGATATGCGTGCCAACGCGTACTCATCAAGTCCGACTGGTGTTCACTCCCAGGCAGGTTGGCGGTCAGCCAGCGCAAAAGTGCTTGCGCATCGGGAAGCCGTTCCTCACGAGACGAGCGCAAACGCCAAGCTGCCGTATTCACAAACCGGATCGCCAATTCCTCTTTGGGGTCGCCGTCGGCGCTTGAATGTCGATATTCTTTGGAACTCATGATCTTGATCCTGGTTTGGTCTCTAACCCTATAACAGGTTAGGACCAGCCATGATGCTTTCAAGGACGCATATCACGCTTGGCGCGGCCTTTGCCGCGATCTATATCATTTGGGGATCGACCTATCTTGCCTTAGCTTTGGGTCTGCAAACGCTGCCACCCTTTCTTCTGATGGGCATACGCTGTCTGATCGGGGGCACCATTCTCTATGCCTATGCGAGGGTAAGAGGTTCCGAAGCTCCATCCGTTACGATGTGGGGGATCGCGGCGGTTTGTGGCTTGCTGTTCTTCGTCGGATGCCACGGCGTTCTGGCATATGCGCAGCAACGCGTTCCATCCGGCGTGGCGGCTCTGCTCCTGGCAACGATCCCGTTCTGGATCGTACTCCTGCAGGCTTTCAATCCCGGAGGTGAGCGGCCGACCGGGATGAGAGCGGCACTCCTCGTTCCCGGCATCGCAGGCGTAGCTCTCATCGCATGGCAGGAAATATCTTCCAGCGCGAGCGCGGTGCACCCCGTCGATTTGATTCTCCTGCTGGGGGCCTCCTTCTCATGGGCGGTCGGAACAGTCATATCGGAGCGCCATTCCGCAAAATTTGCCTCGGCGGGGCTCGCTGGGATCGAACTGCTCGCCGGCGGCGTTGCGTTGGCCGTCATCAGCGCGCTGTCGGGCGAGTTGGACACTTTGCAGCCGACCCAGATTTCCGCCGTTTCGCTGGGCGGCTTGGCCTATCTGATTCTGTTCGGCACCGTGATAGCCTTCGCTGCATATACGTGGCTGTTAAAGCGAATATCGCCTTCGTTGGTCGCCACTTACACGTTTGTCAATCCAGTCATTGCCGTTGCCCTTGGCTGCACATTTCTGGGGGAGAGCGTAACGACGCCCATCCTCATCGGCGCTGCCATGATCGTTGTTTCGGTTGCCGGGCTGCTGCTGACCCAATACAAATCAACCAGGAAGGACAAAACGCCCCGTTCTTGCGAGACACAACTATCTCACCGGCGTCTCTGAAAGAGGCTCCCCGCTTTCTCGCCTATCGCAAGACCGGCCGCGAGGATTTTTCGGTTGGATTTGGACGCTGCGTGACGATAGCGCCAAAGGCCGAGGTGGTATGATTTAACCCTTATCGCTTGGCGGCGGCGGTTGTGCCGCCGTCCCCGCGTCAGCTTGAAAGGGATTGAACCGACGACCCGGTTGTTACAAAAGCTTTCCGTCTGAAACTCCTCGGTAACGGACGTTGGCTTTGCCCGCATTAATAACCTATTTGGGTCGAAACCGCTCATTGGTAGTCGCAGAAATCGACAGTGAAACCCTGATTTCTGCGATTGAGTTATGCGACACAAATTCCTCTTAAGCTTCAGCCTCGGCGCTTTTGTCTCGAAAATTAGGAGTTATCCGACGGCTTTAGGGTGGCCAGTGCTCATCAGCTCGATAAGTCTTTCCAGACGAGTCACTACGTCACTGGTTTCCAAGAGTTGCTGCTGCTGTTCGATAGTGATCGACAGCAACGGCGCGACCGTGTCGGCTAACAAGCTCGGATTTCCGATCGAAGGTAGGCCAAACCTGACCTTGGATCCCGGTGGAAGTGCAGAAAAGTCTACTTTGGCGTAGGTCTGGTACGCATCGAGAACCGCGCGCGAAAGGGTCGCCGCCTCCGTCGACTGACCGCGTTCATCGTCTATCGGCGTAACCTCCGCCGCGAGGAAACCGTCGTCGGTCAAACGGACGATGCCCGTTCGCTGAAGTCCACGTACGGTAACTTTGAGCGTCCCGTCCACCTGTGTCTGGCAATCTATCACGTTCGCTATGACCCCCACCGGATTGAGGGCTCTGAGAGTGCTTGGATGATCGTCGCTGCCATTTCTCTGGGCAACAACGAGAACGCGTTGATCACCGACAATAGCTCGTTCCACGGCTTGGCGTGTTTTCTCGCGCGCCACGAAAATCCGCGAGATCATGTGCGGAAACAGGACTAGATCCCGCATAGGAACGATGGGAATGCCAGCTCCTGCTGATGCTGACCTACTGGCGTTAGCCAAGGTCGCGGACGGCTGGCTCGCTTTAATTCTTGCGGCTAACACGTTCCAATCTCGAAAGCCAAGAATTCGAGCAACGAGTTCTTGGCTCTCACTAGTGGTGAACGCGACAGATTTGGCGTGAAGCGCTTCACGTAGCGTTTGGGCCATGGCTTTGGCATCGCGGAAATCGCGCATGAGATGATCCTTTGCAAAAACGAACGGAAAGCGTCAGGGGCTTGCGTTGCTGACCCGTTCGTTCGGGCAAAGAGAGCCATGAGCGGCTCGATACATTCACCGAACCCCGACGGGGCGCAAGCAGCAGGCTGTATCGACCTGGCAACAATCATTTGCAGAAGCTTTGTTAACAGTCAATCCTCGGCTTGTCGCAGGTCCATCGGTTGTTTTCATCAGCACATTCTTGAACAGTCTACATTAATTACTGCCTCTTCCAGCGTCAGAGCCGCCCCCAGCAATCGCTCATCATGGTTCTTGGGAGCCGACAGCAGAAAGCCGACCGGCATGCCTGCTTCACCCGTGCCGCAAGGCAGGGAAACGCCGCACCAGTCAAGAAAATTACCGATCGCCGTATTGCGCAGCGTTCTGCCATTGATCTTCGCGAACAGCTCGTCATCAGCTTCCAGGGGGCCAAGCGCCGGCGCGACATGGGCAACCGTCGGATAGGCGATGAACTCATTCGGCCCAAGCGTTGCGGCAACCTCCTTGATCAGTTGCTCACGCACTTTGAGCGTTTCCAGATAGCCGACCAGCGTCGTCCTCTCTCCAAGGCGTGTCCGCGCGACAACGCGCCGATCCATGGCTTGAGCCTCCGGCCCCGCCAAGCGACGATGATGCAGCACAAAGGCCTCGGCAGTAACCAACGGCCCATACTCGGCCATCAGTTCAAAGAGCCTTTCGAAAGCTGGAAACGCGGCTCGCCGGATCTTAACGCCAGCAGCACTCAATCTCGCCAGCGTCACCTCGAAAGCTGCAAGAACACCATCCTGCGCATCATCCATGACGATATTTGTCGGCACCACGATGGAAAGCCCGCCGGCTTCGGCGCGCTCTATCTCGGGGACAAAACGTCCACGCATCGCGGCATCGACCCAGATCGCATCCTGGACGCTGCGGCACAGCGGGCCGAGCGAGTCGAGGCTCGTCGACAGCGGAAAGACGCCGCCCATGCTGTAGCGGCCATGGCTCGCCTTATAGCCGACAAGGCCGTTGAAAGCAGACGGTATGCGTACCGAGCCGCCGGTATCCGTGCCGATCGCCACCGGCACGAGACCGGCCGCAACCGCAACGGCGGAACCCGAGGACGAACCGCCGGGAATTCGCGGCACATCCGTTGCCAGCGGGTTTAGCGGCGTACCGTAATGCGGATTGAGGCCGAGACCGGAAAAGGCGAATTCGCTCATATTGACCCGGCCGACTGCGATCATGCCCGCCGCTTGCAGCGCCCTGACGACGTCGGCATCGTGTTCGGCAGGCGCGGCATCCGCAAGCACGACCGAGCCGGCCGTCGTCGGCAGGCCGGCGATGGCGAAGAGATCCTTCCAGGCGACGGGAATGCCATCCAGCAGCCCGCGCGAACGCCCCTCGCGCAGCCTCTTGGACGAAGCAGCCGCCTCCTCCTTCGCGCGCCGCTCCAAAAGCTGCGTGAAGATCGCCTGGTCCTTATAGGCCCGGATCGCGTCGAGAGTCTCCTCGGCCAGCGCGACCGGGTCGAGACTGCCGGACTGGATCAGGACCGAGAGTTGCGCGATCGATTTGCTGAGGTGTGTATTTGTCACAGGTCCTGCTCTCCTTCTCAGCCAACCAGCTGCATCCAGCGGCGCACGAGATAATTGTGCTCATCCATTGTCGTATTCCAGACGGCAATGCAATTGGCGCGCTGCCAATAGGATCCGCCGCTGCGCACCGATCCTTTCCTGATCCGCATCTGACCATCCGGGCCGGGCAAGTCTTCGGTGGCCGCCGCGCCTTCATACCAGTAGTCCCATTCGGCCTGGGTCATGAACTGCCGCGAACGCTGCGGTGTCGAAATGTAATAGCCCTGCCGCGCGACCACGGCACCCGGCCATCCCGATATCCACCAGTTCAGATAGTCGTAGGCAACGTCGAGGAGACGGCCGCTCAACTGTTTCGAAAGACACAGGCCACCATGCCAAGCGCGATAGCCTTCGGCGGGAATGGCCTGCTCGACCGGCACGCCCTTCGAATTCAGGATGCCGATGCCGGGCGACCACATGCTCTGGACGCTGGTCTCGCCGGCGATCATCAGCCGGGCCGCATCCTCCGCGGTTTTCCAGAAATCCCGGAAGAAGCCAGCCTTCTTGCGCTGCTCCAGGAGATAGATCAGCTGGTCGATCTCCTGAATGGACATATTGCCGATATCGTCGAAGGACATGAGGCCAGCGGCCTGTGCCGCGAGCGCTGCATCGAAAATGCCGATGGCGGGCTCATCGACCAGCGCCACCTTCCCCGCCCAGCGTTCGTCGAAGAGCGCGCCCCAGGAATGCATGCCGACACCATTGGGCGCCAGATCGGTCCGATAGGCGAAGCTATCGAAATTATGCGTCGTCGGCAGCATGGAGATGAAGCGCGACGGCGTATCGCCCAAGGCGAGGTTCGGCTGCACGAAGAGCTTCTTCGCCGGCACGTCGCCGAGCCCCAATCGCGGATTGGGGCCGATGTGGCCGGTCTTCGTCAGATCGTTGACCTCATCCCAGAGCACGATGCGCTGGGTGTCCACAGGCTGGATCGCACGCCAATGCCAGACGATATCGAGATTGTGGAAGCACTGGTCGTAGATATCGTAGGTCTCCGGCTCGCGGGCCGCCTTGTATTGAGTCGTCAGGAAGTCGTTGTTGTCGAAGATGACATCGATGCCGAGATCGTCCTGCGCGCGCAGGCGCAATTCCTCCAGCAGCGAGATCGCGGTACCGAGAACGCGCAGGCGCGGCCGGCCCTTCAGATGCAGTGCTGGAGCAGGCGCGGTCTTCGTTATCGATTGATGCTTGTTCATGAACGGATCGACTATCCTATTGCGCCGCTGCCAAGGATGGGGCGACAGGCGGCATACGGGCCAGTGTGAAGGCTTCGAAAGACCGTTTCAATAGCGCGCCATCCAACCCATCCAGAATGAAGACCAGACGCGAGGCGCGATCTTCGGAAGGCCAAGCCTCCATATGCACCGGCGGGTGAACCAGATGCTGAACCCCATGCACAGCGACGGGACGCTCTTCGCCCTTGAGATTGAGGATGCCCTTCACGCGCAACACCCGAGCCCCATGACGATTGAGAAGCATGGTCAGCCAAAGGCCGAATGCGGTCCAGTCAACCGGCAGGTCGACCCTCAGCGCAATGGAGGAAATCGTCGTTTGATGGGGCGCCCCATCAGCCGAAACCAGCTGCAGCCACTCTTCGCAGTAAAACCCGCTCGGCGACAGATTGTCGCCTAGCGAGGCTTTCTCACGCATGTCCGCCAATGACGACAGATCAAGATCAGCGTCGGTTGCCATCACGAGCGAGGCATCGGGGTTCAAGGTGCGAAGCCGCGCCTTAAGGGCCTGTGTCGTACGATCGTCAGCGAGATCGGTCTTGGTGATGACGAGGCGATCGGCAACCGCCGCCTGCCGGTTGGATTCGATATAGGTGTCGAGCTGGCGCAATCCGTTGACGGCATCGACAGTCGTGATCACGTTGCCGGCGCGGAAATGGTGCCTAAGCACCGGGTCGGCCTTGATCGTGGACAAGACCGGGAACGGATCGGCAAGGCCCGTGCTTTCGATGATGACGCGGCGGAACGGCGGCAACAATCCGCGCTCGCGTTTGGAATAGAGATCCTTGAGTGCGGTGGCGAGTTCTCCGCGCACTGTGCAGCAAACGCAGCCCGACCGGAGAAGCACCATCTCGCCATCAACGGTTTCGACAAGATCATGATCGAGCCCGATCTCGCCGAATTCGTTGATCAGCACCGCAGTATCGGCGAATGCCGGATCCGAAAGAATCCGCTTCAGGAGCGTCGTCTTGCCGGAGCCGAGGAAGCCCGTGAGAAGATTGACCGGCAGAAAGCCGTCTGCCTCAATCATCATGCCGTGCCTCCATTCTGGAAACGAAGGCGACATCAAGGGGATCACACGGCCGGCCGACGAGCTTTTCAGCCCCCGGCCAGAGATGCCCGAGATCCTCGATGATCTCGCTTTTACCCGTTCTCGTCGACAGGACGAAGGAGGTGCCCTGCCAATCGGAGAGAATGAGCCCGAAGGCGGAAAGCATCTCATTGGCGGCGCGCACCCGTTCCGCGCGTTCACGCCGCCGCTCCGGGCTGGCGTGATTGCGCGTAAAGACGCCCGGCCGGGCCGCCGCATCGGTCCAATGCTCATTGCCACCGAGAACACCGCACAGTGAGCACATAATGGTCATTCCTTCCGAAAACGGCTGAGCCCTGCCCAGACTAGCCGGCTATCTGCCGCGCGGGAAGCGGGCAGCAAAGTCGTCGGCGATCTCATTCATCGTCACGAACTTGACGCCTGGATGCTTGATCATATGCGCATAGAGCCGCTCCAGCATCATCAACACCTGCGGCCGGCCGGCGACATCGGGATGGATGGTGATCGGGAAGACGGCATAATCCATCTCGCGATAGACCCAGTCGAACTGATCGCGCCACATCTGCTCGATGTGATGCGGATTGACGAAGCCGTGGCTGTTCGGGGATTTCTTGATGAACATCATCGGCGGCAAATCATCGAGATACCAGGACGCCGGGATTTCGATCAGATCGGTCTCCTGGCCGCGCTTCAGTGGCACCATCCAGTCCGACGGCTTGCGCGAATAGTCGATCTTGGTCCAGCTGTCGCCGACGCGCACGTAATAGGGCGTAAAGTCATTATGCATCAGCGAGTGATCGTACTTGATGCCGCGCTCCAAAAGCAGCTCGTTCGTCACGTTGGAGAATTCCCACCACGGCGCGACATAGCCAGTCGGACGCCTGCCGGAAAGCTTGGTGACCAGCTCGATGCACTTGTCGAGGATTTCCGTCTCCTGCTCGCGTGTCATGGCGATCGGATTTTCGTGGCTGTAGCCATGGATGCCGATTTCATGGCCGGCATCAGCCACGGCCTGCATCTGCTCCGGAAAGGTTTCGATCGAGTGACCAGGAATGAACCATGTCGTCTTGATGCCGAAGCGTTCAAAGAGCTTCACCAGTCGCGGGCTGCCGACTTCGCCGGCAAAAAGGCCTCTCGAGATATCATCGGGCGAATCCTCACCGCCGTAAGAGCCGAGCCAGCCGGCGACGGCATCGACGTCGACGCCAAAACTGCACAAGATTTCCTTTGCCATGGGATGACCTCCTTCAATTTGAATTTTCTGTAATCAGTGAGCCGGGATGACGGTCGCGTCGGCCGAATCCCAGGTAAGCATGACCTCGGCGCCCAAGGGAAAGGCGCCGGGCCGGTATTTGTCGATATGGGCTTCGAGCGCCAGGCCCCGGCCGTCCGGCAGGCTGATGCCGATCTGCGAGATATGGCCGACCACGTCGAACCGCTCGACGCGGGCGCCGACCACATTGCCGCCGAAAGCCCGGACGAGATTTTCGCGCGCCGAGCCGCCTGCCGCGTGAACCTCGATCGCCTCCGAAGGAATGACGATGTTGACCTTGCTGGAGAGGCCGCCATTGGCGCAGCCCGACAGCGTGCCGAAGGATGTGGAGACGAATGTGCTGTCGGCCTGCGTGCCGGCGACCTCGCCTTCGAAGATGGTATTGCGGCCGATGAACTGCGCGACGAATGGTGTATCGGGGCGCGTGTAGAGCTGATGTGGAGGGCTGATCTGCTCCACCCTGCCCTGGTTCATGACCACAATGCGGTCGGACAATGCGAGCGCTTCCGACTGGGCATGCGTGACGAAGACGAAAGTCACTCCAAGCCTCTTCTGCAATAATTTGAGTTCGTTCTGGATCGCCTTGCGCAGATTGGCATCGAGCGCGCCCAGCGGCTCGTCGAGAAGCAACACGTCCGGCTCGACCACGAGGCCGCGCGCAAGCGCGATGCGCTGGCGCTGGCCGCCGGAAAGCTTGTCCGGCTTGCGCTCGGCAATATCCTCCAGCCCAAGTGTCGCGAGGATACGATCGACCCGCGCATCCCGCTCGGCCTTCGCCATGCCCTTGACCTCAAGACCATATCCGACATTCCGCCGGACGGTCATATGCGGGAATAGAGCATAATTCTGGAAGATCATCGATGTCGGCCGCTTCTGCGGCCGGACATCGTTCATGCGCTCGCCCTTGATCATCATGTCGCCGGAGGAAATGCTCTCGAAGCCGGCGATCATGCGGAGCGTCGTCGTCTTGCCGCAGCCCGACGGACCGAGAAAGGCGATGAATTCGCCCTTCCTGATCGAAAGATTGAAGTCGATGACGGCGGGAGTGCCATTGTCATAGACTTTGCCGACGTTGATGAGTTCCAAATCATATATCATGAGAGATCTCCGGGCGTGGACGAGGAGGCGGACATCGCCACCCCGCGCGGCATAGGATGGCCGGCAGCAGCCATCGGATCAGGCATTGAGGAATTCATCCCATTTCTGGACAAGATGGTCGTATTCGTCCGGCCACTGGTGCCAGTAGGCGACATTCTTGGCGCGCTCCGCCAGCGAGCCGCCATCGCGCAGGTCGCCTTCCTTGATGCCGCGCTCGGCAGCGCCGACCCATGGCTTGCCCTCGTACCAGAAGGCATATTTGTCCGGCGCCATGACCTTCTGGATATTGGTCGACGGCGAATAGTAGCCCTGCTCGGAAACGGTGATGCCGGGCTCGCCGGAAAGCCAGTAATCGGCATAGGCGATCACGGCTTCCTTGTTCGGCGTGCCAGCGATCATCGACGGGCCGATCGCCCAGCCGCGATACCCCTCCTTCGGCACGGCATATTTGCATGCCTTGCCCTGGGCCTTGACCGCCATGACAGCCGGTTGCCAGGCGTCGCAAACGACCATCTCTCCCGATGCCATCAGGTTGACCAGCTCGCCGAAATCGCCCCAAAGCGCGCGGAACTGCCCGTCCTTCTTCTTGGAAACGAGGAACTTCGCCGCTTCGTCGATTTCCGCCGTGCTCGGGTTGCCGGGATTCTTCACGTTCAGAAGGCCAAGCGTGTTCATGGCCATGATCGCCTGACCGAAAGCGATCAGCGGATCGGTATTGAGGCCGGACTTGCCCTTGAACTTCGGATCGAAGATCGCCGCCCAGGTATTAGCTTCCTCGGCGGAGAGAACGTCCGGATTGTAGCCGATGGAATCATAATTATAGACTGCGGGCACCATGTTCAGCGTGGTCTTGGCATCATCGGCCCAGATCTGGCCGACGATCTGCTGCTTTGGCTCCCACTTGTCGGAGGGCGTGGTGAAGGTATCGCGGATATTGGCCCAGTTCTTCAGGGAGGCGGCTGGAACCGGCTCGACATTGTTGGTCATGACGATCGACGGCAGGCGCTCGCCGATGATCTCCCAGCAATCGTAATCCTTGGAGCCAGACAGGATCTTGGTCTGAGCGTCCGGAAAGGTCGCCGCAGTACCCGAGGTCTGGCCGACGCCGCTCACCTTACGGAATTCATCGAGGATACGCTCCTGGACCGTGACCGATAGACCGATGGTGCGCAACTGCTCCTTGGCGAGATTGGCAGCCTGTGCGTAAGCCGCGCGCGATGACAGGAAGGGCGTACCGCCGCCGATCGCAAGCGCCATGACGCCGGCCGAATGCTTCAACAGAGAGCGTCTGTTCAATTCCATTTTGGACATTTTTGTTCTCCAGTGCTGATTGCTGTTCCCTTGGCCCTTGTTGGGCCTCTTCATTGCCGTATCGCCCTCTACCCAGCCATCGCCGGACGATGACGATCAGTACCGCCCCACAAGGAGGCCACCATCGACGACCAGAACCTGGCCGGTCATGTATCTCGCGCCGTTTGACGCGAGGAATGCGATCACGTCGGCAATGTCTTCCGGTTCGCCGAGCCGGCCCATCGGAATGAATTCGGCGGCCTTTTCCGCGCCTGCGGGGCCGAGCGAATTCTCTTCCGAAAGGAGCTGAGCCGTGCGGATATAGCCCGGCGCAATGCCGTTGACCCGGATGCCGTTCTTCGCCAGTTCGACGGCGAGCCCGCGCACTAATCCCACGACACCGGATTTCGCCGCCGAATAATGGACATGCTCGTCCCAGCCATAGGCGACGCCCATGATCGAGGAGAGCGCGACGATGCTGCCCGATCTGCGGGCGCGCATACCGGGTACGGCGGCGCGCACCAGCTTGAAGATGCCCTTCAGGTCGACATCCATCGTCAGGTCCCACTTGTCGTCGGTGAGCTTGTCGAGGGGTGTCCGATGCGCGATGCCGGCATTGGCGACGATGATATCGATCTTGCCGAAGCGCGCCTCGACGTTGGCGACTAGCTGGTTTGCCGCTTCCGTCGAGCGCACGTCGTAAAGATGAAACTCGGCCGAGCCGCCGGCGGTCAGAATGTCGCGAACCGTCTGCTGGCCTTCCTTCTCGAGGATATCGGTGACGACGACATGGTCGCCGAGTGCTGCAAAAGCCTTCGCCGTTGCCTGGCCGATACCGATGCCCGCACCCGTGACGATGACCACCCGCTTTTCTAAACTGTCCATCTGCTTGTCTCCCTCAGAGCATCACATCGCCGGAATTCGGCCCGAGCGTCTGGCCGACGAAAAGGCTCGCGGCCGGCGAGGCCAGGAACGCCACGGTCGCGGCCACCTCTTCCGGTTCGCCAAAGCGGCCGAGCGGCAATTCACGCTGCTTGCGTTCGCGCCATTCCTCGGAAAGACTGCGCACCAGCGGCGTGTTGACCGGTCCGGGCGCTACCGCATTGACCCGTACGCCCCGGCTCGAGACCTCGCGGGCGAGCGCCTTTGTCATGCCGATGATCGCGGCCTTGGCGCCGGAATAATGAACAAGCTCGATGCCGCCGATCTGCCCGAGCTGCGAGGCGACGTTGACGATGACGCCCTCGCCGCGCGCCAGCATCGACGGCAAGACGGCCTTGGTCATCAGGAAGGTGCCGCGCACATGCACCGCAAACATCCGATCGAAATCCTCAAGCTCGAGGATCTCGAATGCTGCCTGATGCGCAATACCGGCATTGTTGACCAGAAGCGCGACGTCGCCGTGCGAGGCTTTCGCAGCCGCATGGATCGCCACCACATCCTCAGGCCGCGCGACGTCGCCAGCGATCGCGGTCGCCGCGCCGCCCGCCTTGGTGATTTCCGAGGCGACGGCCTCCGCCCGCTCGCCCGAGAGATCGTTGACCAGAACCGCATAGCCGTCGGCGGCAAGGCGTAGCGCAATGGCACGGCCGATACCGGAGCCGGCGCCGGTGACAATGGCGGAGATCGGGGCAGAAGACTTATCAGCCATCATGCGTCCTCCTGAATGCGGACGCGCTTAGCGCGCCGCACCGACAGACCCATCAGGATCGCGTAGGTGCCGAGGAGCGCGAAGGAAAACAGCGTCGTCAGCACCCCGAAAGCGAAGACATTCGGATGCACCTCGACCGAGAAAGTGCCGTAGATCGCAAGCGGCAAGGTCAACTCGCGGCCGGAGGCAAAGAGGGTGCGTGAAAACTCATCATAGGAGAGCGTGAAGGCGAAGAGCATAGCCGAAAGCACGCCCGGAAAGATCAGCGGGAACGTCACCTTGCGGAAGGTGCGCGCCGGCGTGACGCCGAGCGACCAGGAGGCTTCCTCCATGCTCGGATCGAACCTGTTGAAGATCGCGAGCATAACCAGGAAGGCGAAGGGGAAGGTGTAGACGACATGCAGGACGAAGGCGGTGCTCCACCAGTGCCGATCGATGCCGAAGGCGTTGGCGACAAGCGCCATGCCAAGGCCGACGAGCACGCCCGGCACCATCATGCCGAGAACGATTAGATAGAAAGCCACGCCCGAACCGCGGAACTTGCGGCGAAAGGCCTGCGCTGACATGACGCCGAGCACCGTCGAGACGATCATAGTCATCAGCGCCAGCGAGAGCGAGCGGATCAGCGCCTGATCGATCGGCAGGGGCGCGATGCGCGACGGCGGCGTCAGACCGAAGAGATGCCGATACCAATAGGTCGACCATTCGATGATCGGAAATTGCGGACCACCCTCCGGACCGGTCTGGAACGACAGGATCGCAAGGACCGCGAGCGGGCCGTAGAGGAAGATCAGAAAGAGGGTCGTATAGACGCCCAGGCCGAGCTTAATGCCGCCAGCATTCATGATCAGAGCTCCTTTCTGAGGTCGACGACCTTGAGCAGGGCTGCGACAGCAGCGCCCATGATGATCGTCAGCACAACGCCGGCAACTGCGGCAAAGGCCCATTTCAACGAGCCGACCTGGGTGACGATGATATTGCCCAGCAGATTGACCTTGCGGCCGGACAGGGCGGCGGACGTTGCGAATTCACCCAGAACCATGACGGAGACGAAGATCGCGCCGACCACTACACCGGGCATCGAAAGCGGCAGGATGATCGTGCGGAAGATGCGCCAGAAGCCGGCACCAAGATCCTGGGCAGCCTCGATGACCGAGGCGTCGATACGACCCATCATGAAGGCGATCGGCCCAACCATGAAGACGCAGTAGATCTGGGTCATGCCGATGATGACGGACAGTTCCGAAAACAACAGTACCTCGATCGGCTGCCGAATAACGCCCAGATTCATCAGGATCATGTTGATCGCGCCCTCGGTGCCGAGCATCGGCCGCCAGGCAAGCACGCGGATCAGGAAGGAAGTCCAGAACGGGATGACGCAGAGTACGAGCAACACGGTCTGCAGCGTCTTGTTCTTGATGAGAAGCCCGACGAAGAGCGCTGCCGGATAGCCGACGACAAGCGTCGATACCAGCACCAGCAACCAGATGCGGATCGTCGTCCAGAGCGCACCGAGATAGGTGGCGCTCGTCAGGAAGGTGATCCAGCTCTGCAAGGTCAGCGTCGGTTCGATCTTGAAGGTCGTCTGCGTCCAGAAGGAAACATAGACCATCATCAGCATCGGCAGGACGAGGAAGGCGACCATCCAGATCATGCCCGGCGCCAGAAGCCAGAATGTCTTGCTCGATCTCCGGCGCACGGCTGCGCCTTCCTGCACGGCTTCCTCTGATGTCGCGACCATGGTCATCTCTCGCTCTCCTTGGAGGGTCCGCTGGAAGGGTTCGAAGGGCTCACATCAACCGAAAACAAGGGCATCCTCCTTCTTCCAAACGAGCGCATAGCGGTCCTTTTCGACAAAGGCAGGCGGACGGGCATGGCTCAGATGGGATTCGACCTCGAAGACGTGGCCGCCATCGAGCGCAAAGAAGGAATTGACCGCTGCGCCGGAATATTCGCTGGCGATGAAATCCGCCTCGATGCGCACTTCGTCATCCGATGGCACTGCATCGCGGGAGCGGATCGAAACGCGGTCGTAGCGGATCGCATAGGCTGGCTGCGGCGCCTTTCGGCGCGAACCATTCAAGGGGAAGCGACCGGCCGGCCCGACGAAAGCATCCGCAACGACATCGCCGGCAAAGAGGTTATAGCAATTGAGAAAGCGGGCGACCGAGGCCGTTGCCGGGCTATTGTAAACGACGTCCGAGGCGGCGGCCTGTGCGATGCGGCCGCGATCGAGCACAAGCACCAGGTCCCCCATCGCCAGGGCTTCGCTCTCGCTGCCTGTGACATGCAGGAAGGTTACGCCGCAGCGTTCGCGGATGATCTTGAGCTCATTGCGCATGCGGCCGCGCAGATTGGCGTCGAGCGCGCCGAGCGGCTCATCGAGCAGCACCATCTTCGGCTCCGTCACCAGTGTACGTGCCAAGGCGACGCGTTGGCGCTGCCCGCCGGAAATCTGCGTCACCGCGCGGTCGTCAAATCCGCTGAGGCCGACCAGCGACAGCATGTCCTGTACCCTTTTTGCCAGGACGCGCGCATCCGTCACCGGATCGACCTTGCGATTGCGCAGGCCGAAGGCAACGTTCTCGGCAACGGAAAGATGCGGAAACAGAGCGAAGTTCTGAAAGACGAAGCCGATGCCGCGATCATGCGGCTCCACGCCATCGAGCCGTTTGCCGTGAAAGAGGATCGAACCGGCATCCGGTTCCTCGAAGCCGGCGATGACGCGCAAAAGTGTCGTCTTACCGGAGCCGCTGGGGCCGAGCAGCGAGATATAGGCATTGTCAGGCAAAGAGAAATCCACGCTGTCCAGCGCGGCTGACGCGCCATAGGACTTGGTGACTTGGCTGAGCTGAAGAACGGTCGACACCGAATTCCCACCAGTTTCAAGGCAAGGACCATCCTTCGGGCAAAGCTCCGCTTTCGCCTGGATCGCATTGATCCGGACGTTCAGACGTCAGCCTGCACTCGCGCATGATCACATGCGCGTCAAAGAGATGTTCCTTGGCGTTTCAAAGAGTTCCACCTGCGACGCTTCTGACGAGCGTCTTGATGTTCAGAGCATTACATAAATGATTTTTGTATTCAATAGACTTTTTCAGAAAATGACGAACCCCGAAGTAACAACTGATTGAGGGACATTAGTGAAAGGCGGCGATATCGACGGGCACCCTTGCCCTCCGCATAGAATTGGCGACAAAATGACTTTAACAGCCGCCATAACGTGACGCGCCGCACCCGGTACATTCAGCAAACAGCGCCAATCGCTGCGCTACGCGTCAACAATCAGCGAAAAGAGATTCACTGCATCTGTAAGCAGAAAACATATTTTGTATTCAATAGTCATTTATTTTTGCGCTATGTTAGAATGACAAAACGCGTAAGAGTGAGGCATCAGAACGACGTGAGTCCATTGCATCAGATGACCGAAAACCATGCGCGCCCGAATGCGCAAAAGCGTTACGAGATCGCCGAGGATGTTCTGCGTGGCAATATCGAGGACAACACGCTGCCGCTCGGCGTGGTCCTGCTCGAAGGGCCGATCGCCGATATCCTGCAGATTTCGCGCGCGCCAGTGCAGAGGGCGCTGCAGGCGCTGGAGAGCGAAGGACTGGTGCATCGCTTCAACGGACGCGGCTATCTCGTCGGTCCCGCCGGCCAGGGCATCGAGCCGAAGCGCACCGATATCAAGACCCTCGGCCTGACCATTCCGCGCCACGCGGACGAGGCCCTGCAGAGTCGTGCCTCCTGGGAGCGCATCTACAATACCGTCGAGGCTGATGTCGCCGGCTGCGTGGTCTTCGGCCAGTATCGCATCATCGAGATCGAACTTGCCGACCATTTCAACGTCAGCCGTACCGTCGTCCGCGATGTGCTGACACGCCTGCGCGAGCGTGGCCTCGTGCGCAAGAACCAATCGTCCCACTGGATCGCCGGCCCGCTGACGGCACAAATGATCAAGGATCATTACGGCCTGCGCGGCATGCTGGAGCCGCAGGCTCTGGTCGCTGGGGCCAGCCGCGTCGACCGGGAGCGACTGGGCGATCTGTTCCAGCGCCTCTCCGATCTGGAGCGCCACGAACCGGCCGATCACCTTGCGGCTCTGGAAGCCATCCATGCCGACTTCATCGAGATTTGCATTCTCGCGACGCCGAACGAGCGGCTGAAGGAATCCATCCGCAACAATCTGCTGCCTGTCACGGCGACGGAGCGATTGCTGCGGCGCCTTGGCCTGCCCGGCGATCCCGCGATCATCACAGAGCTCCGCCTGATCGCGGAACTGCTGCTGCGGGGCGCGGTGAAGGCGGCGGCGGCGATGATGGAAAACCATCTCGAAGCCTCCGTCGACCGCACGATCGCGCAAATGAAAATCGTCGCCATCATCCCTGGCCCCGGCGTGACCGCCGCTTATCTTACCCGCGTTCTCGAGTGAGACACACGTGATCCCAGACCTATTCCATCCATGCCGGAAACGGGGGATCGAAGGAGCAGTCATCCGCTTGATCCCTTACGCCAGAGCAGCGCGAAGGCGCGCAAGCAATGCCTGCCGGTCCGCCCGCGCCGCCAGCGCCTGATCCATGGTGACCTCCACGAATTGAGTCGGCATATGCGGCTGCAGTTGGGCGATCAGATCCATGTCGGCCGAGATCACCGTTCCCAGCATGAAATAGCCGCCGCCCGAGACGGCGTCGCGATGCAGGATGATCGGCTCCGTTCCGCCTGGCACCTGGATGGAGCCATAGGGATAGCAGCTGTCTACGATATTCGACGGATCCGAGCCTGCGCCGAAGGGCTGCTTGCGCTCGACGAATTCAAGCTTGTGGCCGCCGCGGAAGCGATAACCCATACGATCGGCCTCCGGTGCCACCTTCCATTGATCAGCAAAGAAGTTGCTCTTTGTCTGTTCGGTCAACCGATCCCAATAAAGCCCGGGCAAAACCCGGAGCTCGGCCGGCGTGTCGGGCTTGCGGCGCAGCTCTTCGGCAACGGATAGCCCCTCACTCATCATGGAACCGGAGCCAACGGGAAGCTCATCTCCGGCAGCGACAGCCTTGCCGTTAAGACCGCCAAGCGCGCCGATCACATAGGTCGACCGGCTACCGAGCGCTTCGGGAACGTCGATGCCGCCAGACACCGCAATGCAGATCCGCGCTCCAGATTTCAGAAAGTCAAAGCTTACGGTCTGCCCTGCCCTGACCTTGAGTGCCGTCCATCCCGGCTGCAGCTCGCCATCGATCCTGACGGGCATATCGGCGCCGGTGACCGCAATCAACGCATCGTCGAGAAATTCGAGCTTAGGCCCCATGAAGACGGCTTCGAGCCCGGCCGCACCCTCATCATTGCCGACGAGAAGATTTGCCGCCCGCATCGCATAGCGATCCATCGCGCCGCCGATGGGAATGCCGAGATGGAAATAGCCGGGCCGTCCAAGATCCTGAACGGTGGTCGAAAGGCCGTGATGAAGAACCTTAATGGCCATGCAGCGCACCCTCCAGATTGGCGTTGTAGCCATCGATATCGGCCTGGTATTGTCGCAGATCGAAGCTGACCTCGCGGATCGGCGGAGCGAAGCGGCCTTTATCGACATCCTCGACCGCCTGGTCGTAGCCGTCGCGATTGATCGGCCGGAACTTCACGATGTCGCCGGGCCGGAAGAACACCATGAAATCACGGAGATAGCTCGTCGATTGCGTAGGGTCGAAGATCGGCATCGGCGTGATGCCGAACATCTGGTACCCGCCTGCTCCGCGCACCGAATAGATGCAGCCGAAGCAGCCACCGTGTCCCACAGTCAGCCGCGGCGTATCGGTCCGCGGGCGCAGATATTTCGGCACCTCGATCTGCCGTTGCCGCTCTACCATCTGATACATGAATGGGAGGCCGGCGACGAAGCCGACCATCGAGACGAACCAGGGCGAGCCGGCATGGGCCGAAATGAAATCCTCGACCGCATCGTAACCATTGATCCTGGCGGCATAGTCGAGATCGGTCCCCGTCGGCTCCTGATGCCGCTCGCGAAAACGCATCAGCGTCTCATGCGTCCAGGGATCATTGTAGAAAACAGGGATTTCGACGATGCGGGTCGTAATGATCGGCTCCGCCTTCTCGGCTGCGCCCTCGATCGCCCTTACCTCGCGCAAGAGATCGTCCGGCTTGATCAGGTCCGGATCGAACTTGATCTGGAAGGAGGCGTTGGCCGGGCAGATTTCGGTGACGCCCTTGATGCCGCTTTCGCGCACCCCCTTGGCCATCGACAGGCTCTTGAAGAAGGCTTCGAGGGACATCTCGTCGCTGCATTCGACGAAGAGATGCTCGTCACCTCCGAACGTAAAACGAGCAGGCATCAGGCAACCTCCGCCGATACGCCGTCAACCGCGGCAAAATCGGTCTCCAGCCAGGATTCGAGAAAACGCGTGTGGAATGCGCCCTTGCGCACGGATGGATCGCGGGCGAGAGCGAGGTGCAAAGGGATCGTCGTCGGCAAGCCTTCAATTGTCAGGTTGGAAAGAGCGCTGGCCAACCTGTCGAGGCAGGCATTGCGATCCTCGGCCCAGACGATCAGCTTGCCGAGCAGAGAGTCGTAGAAGGGCGGCACGGTATAGCCGGCGTAAAGCATCGTATCGAACCGAATGCCCTCGCCTTCCGGAACTGCAAGCCGCGTCACGGTGCCGGGCGTCGGCAGAAAGCCCTTGGCCGGATCCTCGGCATTGATGCGGCATTCGATGGCGTGACCGCGCGTGCGAATATCGGATTGCGACAGCGACAGGGAAGCGCCGCCGGCCACCTTGAACATCTCCCGCACCAGATCGATGCCGGTAATCATTTCGGTCACCGGGTGTTCGACCTGGATGCGGGTGTTCACTTCGATGAAGTAGAACTGCCTGCTATCCTCGTCGTAGAGATATTCGACGGTGCCCGCACCGCGATAACCGACTTCGGTGGCAAGCGCGACGGCACTGGCACAGAGACGCCGCCTGATGTCATCCGGCAGAAGGAAGGCTTGTGCTTCCTCCCACACCTTCTGACGGCGACGCTGCAGCGAACATTCGCGCTCGAAGCAATGGACGAAATTCCGTCCGTCGCCGAAAATCTGCACCTCGATATGCCGGGCGCGGGTAATGACCTTCTCCATGTAGAGGCCGCCATCGCCGAAAGCGACCGCCGCCTCGGCCGAGGCAAGTGGAAACTGCTCCCTGAGCTCGGCGAGCGACTGCACGATGCGAATGCCACGTCCACCGCCGCCGGCCGCCGCCTTGATCATAACGGGAAAGCCGATTCGCTCGGCAATCACCTCGGCGGCCGCAATGTCTGCCACGCGACCGTCACTTCCGGGAACGGTCGGAACACCGGCCCGTTTCGCAATCTCGCGGGCTGCCACCTTGTCGCCGAGCAATCGAATGGCCTCGCCACTCGGCCCGATAAAGATCATGCCCGCCGCCTCGACGGCATCGGCAAAATCTCCATTCTCGGACAGAAACCCGTATCCCGGATGGACGGCATCAACGCCGGCAGCCCGTGCAGCAGCGATGATGGCTTCGATGTTGAGGTAGGATTTCTTCGGGGCGGGCGAGCCGATATTGATCGCCTCATCCGCGAGCTTGACCGCAAGCATGTCAGCATCCGCGGCGCTATAGACCTGCACGCTACGAATGCCGAGCGCCTTGGCTGCCCTGATGATCCTGACAGCGATTTCGCCGCGATTGGCGATGAGGACCGAGCGGATCGTCATGGATCCACCTCCGCGATGATTTGCCCGGCCATGACAGGCTCTTCATTGTCGACGAGGAAGGTGATGTTCTTGCCATCGAGCCCCGCCGGAATCTGCTGGAAGGTTTTCATGACCTCGATAAGGCCGATCGTATCACTGGCGGCAACGGCATCGCCATCAGCCTTGAAGGGCGGCGTGTCCGGAGAGGAAGCCCGGTAGAAGGTTCCCGGAAGGGGTGATCTGATCTCAAGCCTGCTCATGGGACCTCCGCGCTGCGTCGCTGTTCAAGATCTGTGAAACGGGTGCAATTTTTATGCCTTCGCCAATGAGGGCCTCGCGCATGTGGCGCACGATATCGAGCGCACCCAAAGTATCGGAATGAAAGCAGATGGAATCGAAGGTGATCGGAATATCCGCACCGTTGACGGTGCGAACGACGCCTTCGGTGCAGGCTCTCACGACCTTGCGGGCAATTGCCTTGGGATCAGGGCGACCGACATCCCTGGTAAAGACGATCCAGCCCGTATCACCGTAGTCGCGATCGGCATAGAACTCGCGCACGACAGGTTGGCCCGCCTCGTGCGCAGCAAGGCAGGTTGCCGAGCCATCCATGCAGAACACGAACATGTTCGGTGCGACGGTGCGCATATATTGGATGAAGATCTGCGAGAGATCGACGTTCGCCGCCAATTCCATATAAAGAGCGCCATGCGGCTTTACATGCTGGACGGGCACGCCATGGCGTCTGGCAAATTCGCGTAGCGCACCGACCTGATAGATCAGATCGTTGACGATCTCGCGGCTGGTGCCGTTGATCTTGCGTCGTCCGAAGCCCTGGAGATCGTTATAGCCGGGATGAGCTCCCACGCCGACGCCGTGGGCGGCGGCCATCCGCACGGTCTCATCCATCAGATTGGGATCGCCGGCGTGAAACCCGGTGGCAATATTGGCCGAACTGATGAGCGAGATAAGCTCCTCGTCATGCGCATCGCCGATCCGCCACCGGCCGAAGGCCTCCCCCATGTCGCAATTGATGTCGACAGCTTCCTTCAAAATGCCTTCCCTCGCACCTGCATCTCAATCGGGACCGATATGTGAACGCTAGAGGCAAAGGCTGCCGTTGAAAAATACAATTTTTAAAGCCATTATATCTGATAAACTGATATCTATGCTTAAAATAGCATCAGAAAATATCTTGTAATATCAACTGTATATTAAAGTTGCGCACGGTTTTATCGAAAATCAGCTCGTTTTAGATCCATGAGATCTGAATCGCAGCAGATGTTTTCAGATAAATAGATGGGAGGAACTTCATGAGCTTGAGCCTGCGGCAGCTTCGCTACTTCGTCGCAACGGCGGAATATGGACAAATCTCGCATGCGGCCGTTAGCCTCTCGATCTCCCAATCTGCCGTCACTGCGGCAATCAAGGATCTCGAACTCACGGTCGGCGTCTCTTTGTTCAACCGTACGCCACAGGGCATGGACCTGACGACAGCAGGCCGGCAATTCCTGTCCCATGCCTATGAGATCTTGGCGAAAGTCGACGAGGCGACCCATCTCAACCTCGTTAGCAGCGACATCGACGGCGAACTCGTCGTCGCAGCGACCTACACCGTCATCGGCTATTTCCTGCCGATGCATGTCGAGCGTATCCGCCGCCTCTATCCGAAGCTGAAAATCCAGCTCTACGAGGTCAATCGCGAGTCAATCGAGGAAGGCTTGCTGACCAATCGCTACGACATTTCGGTCTTGCTGACCTCGAACATCCTCAATCCGATGCTAATGACCGAAACGCTTCTAAGTTCGGTCAGGCGCCTCTGGCTGCCAGCCGGCCACGACCTGCAACGTCGCGACGGGATAGGTCTGCGTGAAATCGCCGAAGAACCCTACATCATGCTGACGGTCGATGAGGCGGCGCATTCTTCGCTGCGCTACTGGAGCCAGAGTTCCTATCAGCCCAAGGTGCTTCTGAGGACCAGTTCGATCGAGGCTGTCAGGTCGATGGTGGCAAACGGCCTCGGCGTCGCCATCCTTTCGGACATGGTGCACCGCCCCTGGTCGCTCGAGGGAAGGCGCATCGAGACGGTCAACATACAGGACCCAGTTCCGCCTATGGATGTAGGACTCGCCTGGCGAGCCAATGTCGAGTTCAGCCCGCCCATGCTTGCCTTCCGCCGTTATTTCCAACAAGCCTACAGCCTGCCGGGTACGAACGCATAAATACCTGGCAGGTAAAACCAATGCAGCGCAAGGAGTACCGCGACCTTTGAAGAAGCGAAACAAATTGGCTGTTATCAGGACAGAGAACATCTGTGCTCTTGGAAGGAGTCGAACCATCGATCCGGCCGCCCGATTTGCAATTATGATGCGCAAAAGTCTGAACACTTTAGCTTCCACCGCAGGTCGCCGCATCCGAACATCCTGCGGGCCGCCGCGCAGATTGCAAAACCTGCATCGCCAGCGCGTTTTCGATTGCGGCTCCGGAAGCGGTATTGTCGAACACGCACCAGCCGTCCGGCGCCAAAAGTTTCGAAAACGATCGCATCTCCTCATCTGCATAGCTCGAGTAGTAGATTTTAGGTTTACCGTGGAGACGAACGTATCGCGGCACCGTGTCGAAATCCTCTGCCTGCCACACCGGCGCAGGATCGGCGAGAACCCGGTCAATTGCAAAGCTTTTGATCAGATCCAATGCCTCGGCCGATGCCCAGCTCTTATGCCTTACCTCGATGACAATCGGTCCCTTATCGGCGTTCCGCATCGCCTTAAACGTCGTCTCGAACTCATCAGCGTCGAACGCCAGCGACGGTGGCAGCTGGCAGAGCAGCGGACCACGTTTTTCTCCAAGGGGCGCGATCTCATCGAGAAATGTCTGGAACGGCTGGGCGATGTCTTTCATCGCTCGAGTATGGGTAATCTCTTTGGGGATCTTTACCGCAAACCGGAAATTCTTGGGAACGGTTTCGGTCCAGCGTGCAAAAGTTGATGTTTTGTGATGGCGATAAAAGGTGGAATTGATCTCGACGCCATCGAACACCGAAGCGTATCGAGTCAACGCACTTCCCTCCTGTGCAAACCGGCCGGCTACCTTTTTTGGAATGGACCAGGCCGCAGTGGCAATGATCGGCAAATCGACTTCCTCCGAGCTTTTGGGCGCTCGAACGAAACGAGGGAGCCAATGGCAGAGTTCCGGCCGCCATTAGGCAACGTCGCGAACCACAATGCTATCCAGAACATTTTAAGCTGACGTGCCACCCAGTAATTTAGCCTTATCTTGGTCAGACAAAGTGCTATTTTGCAGCATGCCCTTGACGAGATCGGCAATGGCTGGTGTCAGCAGCGCAGAGGTTGCAGCGCCAGCAGCCCCTTGAACGCACCCTCCCAGCCATTGACGACGCCGAGAATACCGGCACCGATCATGCGCAGCAGCACGCGGCCGGCTCCGCCCTCCCTCCAACGTTGGTCGACACCACAACGGACGCTCAGCGAGCGCGATCCTGTTCGGCACTCGTCAACAATACGCCTTCTACCGCGGTTTGAATGGTTGCAAATATAGCGGAGCCTTGGGATCGATCAGATCCGGGCGCCACCCGTCGCGTCAATCATCTGGCCCGTCGTCCAACGCGCATCGTTGGATGCGAGGAAGGCGATGACATCGGCGACGTCCTCCGCCTTTCCGACACGTGAGAAGACTGAGAGAGCCTCGGCGCCGGCGCGTGCATCCGGCGAAGCCAGCCATTCGGCATTCATGTCCGTCTCCGTCACACCCGGCAGCACGGCATTGACCGTTATCCCGCGAGCGGCAAATTCCGGTGCCAGCGCCAGCGTCAATGTCTCCAGCGCCCCCTTGGAAGCCGCATAGGCGGGATGCGTCGGCGCCGCGATCCGCGTAAACCCGGTCGAGACATTGATGATGCGGCCGTTATCACGGATGGCGTCCGCCACGGCCTGGATCAGGAAGAACGGCGCCTTATAGTTGATCGTCATTACCTCGTCGAAATCAGCTTCGCTCGTCTGCTTCAGAGGCAATGCTGGCGCGATACCGGCATTGTTCACCAGAATGTCGAGAGAGGATGAGCTCGTCTCAGTACGCACGGCTTCGCTGAACTGCGCCCAGAGGCTGTCGGCCGCGTCCTTGCCCTGTCTGAGATCGGCCTTCACAGCGACGGCCTTGACGCCGAGCGCTTCAACGTCGCGTATCGTGGCATTGGCCGCGTCCGCATTGGCGGTGTAGTGCACGCCGATCAGCGCGGCACCTTCCCTCGCAAAAGCGAGGGCGGTCGCCCGACCGATGCCGCGCGAACTTCCAGTGATGAGGGCTATTTTGTCTGCGAGTCGTTTGGACATTGATCACTCCGTTGCCAAAATAAATAGTGATCCCTACAATAAGAAACGAAATGCATCTGTCAACAATTTAATAGGGATCACTATTTTAATGGATCAACAAGCCCGCAAGCGTGGCAGACCACGCGTGCTCGATCGCGACGTCGGGCTCGATATCGCGGCACGGCTGTTCTGGGAGCACGGTTACGAAGGAACATCGACCGCCGATCTCACGAAAGCCATGGGGATCAATCCGCCGACGCTTTATTCGATGTTCGGCTCAAAGGAAGAATTGTACCGCCAGGCGCTCGACTTCAGCATTGCCCGGGAGACCAACCGTCGATCGGAAATCCTGCAATCTGATCTTCCAGTCTATGAGGCTTTGAGCCGTTACCTTTACGATATCGCCGATGGTGACACGCAGCCGGACAAGCCACGAGGTTGCATGGTCTCGACCGCTGTCCTGCAGCATGCGGAAGAGAATGCATCCGTGGCGCGAATGACGGCGGCACTGCGCGAGACGTCGATGCAGACCCTCAAAGCCCGCTTCGACCGGGCCGTCGAGGAGGGCGAGCTACCCGCACATACAGATACCGATACCCTCGCGCGCTTCTATGGTGCAATCATCCAGGGCATGTCCGCTCAGGCTTGCGACGGCGCCTGCAATGCCCTGCTGAAACGGCTGATCGACGTTGCACTCACGGCCTGGCCCGGGAAGCGTGGCACCTGAAGGGAACCGATAGACACGCCCCTTATGCTGCCGCAAGTAGAGAACTTTATTGCGGCCGGCCTTGGGCGCCTTGAAGGGATAAGAACCGCAAATCTACGCCTTAGATTCGCTAAGAGATTGATAGTCCGATTGCTTCTTACGTGAAGGACTGGCTGGTGGTTAACTTTCCTATTATGGAGTGAGGTGCGACAAGCAGCAGTTCCATCAGGATATTAGCCTTCACGAGCGCGAACCCGCGTAGCTCGATTTATGTCTGCTGAACTTTGCGAATGCCCGCTGCCTCAAGAAGATCGGTTTTAGTGACGCAATGGCACATAAAATCGAAATTGCTATTGAGCGGGTGACGAAATTAACTCGACCCCTGAAATCAAACCAATAAGGGGATCAAAATGGGAATGAAACTGTCACTGGCCGGCGCAAGTACAGCAATTGCGCTCCTGCTTTCGAACCAGGCCTTCGCGCAGACTGCTGAAGTCATGCACTATTGGACAAGCGGAAGCGAGGCCGCCGCCATCAAAGTCATCGCCGATGATGTCGCCAAGAAGGGCGGCACCTGGAAGGACAGCCCGGTTACCGGCTATGAAGCCGCACGCGCCGCTGTTCTCAGCCGTCTCGCTGGTGGTGACGCACCAACTTCGATGGTCGTCGATCTCGGCGAAATCAAGCCGCTGGTCGAACAAGGCGTCCTCGCTCCGATCGACAATATAGCCTCCACCAAGGGCTGGCAGACATTCCTTCCTAAGCTAGTCGTCGATAAGGCAAGCGTTGACGGTCACCTTTACGCCGTTCCGATCGATATCGGCACTGCTAACTGGATGTGGTATTCCACGAAGGTGCTGGACGATGTCGGCGTCAAGCCGCCGGCGACCTGGGACGAGTTCTTTGCCGCGGCGGATAAGATCAAGGCCAAGGGCTACATCCCTCTCGCTTTTGGTGGCCAGGCCTGGCAGGAGGCCCTCGTCTTCCGCTCGATCATGATCGCGACCGGCGGCAACAAGTTTTACACGGATGTCTACACCAAGCATGACGTTGATGCCGCCGGCGGTCCGCTGATGGTAAAATCCTTCGAGACTTTCGGTAAGTTGCGCGGCTATGTCGATGACGGCAACACCAACCGAAACTGGAACGACGCCACCAACATGGTGATCACCGGCAAGGCCGCGATGCAGATCATGGGCGACTGGGCCAAGGGCGAATTCCAGGCCGCCAAGATGACGCCCGGCAAGGAATACGGATGCGAACTCGCGCCGGGTACCAACGGCGTACTGAACATCGTTTCCGACACCTTCGTCTTCCCGGCCGGCGACAAGCCGGAACAGGTCGCGGCTCGCAAGCTGCTGGTCGACGTGATGATCGATCCCGAAACCCAGGTCGCCTTCAACTCCATCAAGGGCGCCCTGCCCCCGCGCCTCGACGTAAACCTCAAGGATGCGGACATCTGCACCCAGAAGGCAGCGGGTCTGCTCAAGGACCCGAACGCGCTTGCCCCGAACGCTGAGCTTTCGTTCAGCAGCGAGACCGTTGGCGCCATCAAGGATCTGGTAACCCAGTTCTGGAGCAACCCGTCCATGACGCCTGCCGACGCTGCAAAGCAGTATGCCGATATCGTTGCGCGGAACTAAGTTCTGCCGCTAGTCTCCGCTGCCCCGGCACGATTGCCGGGGCAGTTTTTGTAAACGAGTTGCGATGTCGACCAACGGGGGCGAGCAATGTTTAAGAAGAACCTGGCGGCCAAGCTGACGCTTGTGCCCAGTACGGTGGTCATCGCCGTCTGTTTCTACGGCACAATTCTCTGGACACTTTATATATCGCTGACGCATTCGACGATGCTGCCGAACTACAAGTTCTACGGCTTCAGCCAGTATGCCACCCTGCTGTCCATGCCGCGCTGGCATACCGCTTTTGCCAACATGCTGATCTTTGGCAGCCTTTTCATAGCCGGTTCACTCGTCATCGGCACGACGCTTGCAGCTCTTCTCGATCGCAACGTCAAGGCCGAAGGCCTCTTCCGCGTCTTCTTCCTCTATCCGCTCTCCATGTCCTTTGTCGTCACCGGCCTTGCCTGGCAATGGCTGCTGAACCCGACAACGGGCATCGAAGCACTAGTGCGCAGCCTCGGCTGGCAGGATTTCAGCTTTAACTGGCTTGCGAGCCCGGAAAAGGCAATCTACGCCGTCTCCATCGCCGCCATCTGGCAATCCTCGGGTCTTGTCATGGCCATCATGCTGGCCGGCCTGCGTGGCATCGACGGCGATATCTGGAAAGCAGCGAAGATCGACGGCATCCCCGTCTGGCGCTCCTATATCAGCATCGTGCTTCCCATGCTGCGGCCGCTGGTCCTCACCTGCGTCATTCTTCTCGCCACGGCCGTGGTCAAGAGCTACGACCTCGTTGTCGCCATGACGGGTGGCGGCCCGGGCATCAGCACCGATGTCCCCGGAAAGTTTGTCGTGGACCTCCTGTTCCAGCGCGCCAATATCAGCACCGCGGCTGCCGCCGCCATCCTGATGCTGGTAACGGTCATCTGCGCGCTTTCCCCCTATGTTTATATCGAGCTCAAGAGACAGAAGCGATGACCGCGACCCCTCTCGCCCAGTCCGGCGCACCGGTGATCTATGCGGTTCCCCGCGCGAAAAGCGCGAAACCTGGCCGCGCCCTCCTTTACGTCATCTTGTCCGTGGCGCTGGTCTACTATGCGATCCCGCTGCTGCTGGTGATCTCGACGTCGCTGAAGACCACCGACGAACTGCGCACGGGCAACATCTTCACCCTGCCCCAGAGCCTCAATTTCGATGCCTGGTCGAAGGCATGGATGACGGCCTGCACCGGAATCGAGTGCAACGGCATCCACGGAAATTTCTGGAATTCCGTCGAGATTGTCGTTCCGGGCGTGATCTTCTCGATCCTGTTCGGCGCTCTGACCGGCTTTTCCCTCTCGCAGTGGCAATCGAAGCTCAGCCGCGTCATCCTGCTGTCGCTGATGCTGGGCGCCTTCATACCCTATCAGGTCATACTTTATCCGATGGTACGTATCTTTAGCAGCATTGGGCTCTACGGCACGCTGCCGGGCATCATCCTGATCCATATCATCTTCGGCCTGCCCTACATGGCACTGCTGTTCTTCAACTTCTATCAGGGCGTTCCGCCGGAGCTTTCGAAGGCAGCCAAGATGGATGGAGCGGGCTTCTTCACGATCTTCTTCGAGATCATGCTACCTATGTCGGTCAACGTGCTGGTCGTAGCCATCATCATGCAGGCGACCGGTATCTGGAACGACTTCCTGTTGGGCCTGATCTTTGCCGGGCGAGACCACCTGCCGATCACGGTGCAGCTGAACAACATCGTCAATACAACGACCGGCGTCAAAGAATACAATGTAAACATGGCCGCGACCTTCCTGACCGCGCTGCCGCCACTTCTCATCTACATTCTTTCCGGACGCTATTTTGCGCGCGGTCTCGCCGCCGGCGCAGTGAAGGGCTAATGCAATGACACAGATCTCCGTTATCGACGCGAACAAGTCCTTCGGACCACAACATATCTTGCGCGATATCAACCTCCAGGTCGCGAGCGGCGAATTCATCGTGCTACTGGGTTCCTCCGGATGCGGCAAGTCCACGCTGCTCAACGTCATTGCCGGCCTCGAGGACCTCGACACCGGCAGGATCATTGCCGGCAACCAAGATGTCACAAACGTCGATTCCAGCCGCCGCAACATGGCGATGGTCTTTCAGTCCTACGCGCTCTATCCCACCATGACGGTCCGCAAGAATCTCGGGTTCGGCCTGCGGGTTAACAAGGTCGCCAAGGCAGAGATCGCCAAGCGCGTCGAATGGGCCGCGAACCTCCTGCAATTGACGCCGCTTCTCGATCGTCGCCCCTCGCAGCTCTCAGGCGGGCAGCGTCAGCGCGTGGCGATCGGGCGGGCGCTCGTGCGCCGAAGCCCTATCTGCCTGTTCGACGAGCCTCTCTCGAACCTCGATGCAAAGCTGCGCACGGAGATGCGCCTGGAAATCAAGAAGCTGCACCAGGAATTGCGCAGCACAATCGTCTATGTCACGCACGATCAGATCGAAGCCATGACGCTGGCAACGCGCGTTGCCGTCATGAAAGCTGGCAAGATCGAGCAATATGCCACACCAGATGAGCTCTATGGGAAACCGGAAACCCTGTTCGTCGCCGGCTTCGTGGGCTCGCCGAGCATGAACCTTCTCTCGGCCCGCATCAGGATCGAAGATGGCGAGCCAATGGCAATCTTCGGCGAGCATCAGCTTCCGATCGATGCCTATCCGTTTCGTCATCCAGCCGTCAATGGCCAGGAGATCGTCATAGGGTTCCGTCCGGAGGACATACAGCTCGCCGACGACCGAACGACACTGCCGACCCTCTTTGCACCGGTCACATTCGTCGAACCCATGGGCGCCGATACCTTGGTATGGTTTGCCGTGGGAGACCAGAAGCTGTCAGTCCGACTGCCGGCAGCCAAGGCCCGTGGGCTCGGCGGCGAAGTACGCCTCGCTTTCAATCCGAGCATTGCATCGATCTTCTCGAAGAAAAGTGAACAGCGCCTGTAAAGGCACCGCGGCGGCCGCTTCAAGCCGCCGCTCCCTTATCTCAACAAAGCTGTCCGATCAGCCTATCCATCATGAAGTCGCAGAGGTGCAGCTCGGCTTCCTCGATATATTCGTCGGGTTGATGACCCTGATCCATGTTGCCGGGTCCGATAATGACCGTTTCCAGTCCCAGTCTCGTTGCAAATAGCCCAGCCTCGGTGCCGAAGGATACTTTCGTGGTCGGAGCCTGACCGAGAAGATGAAGAGCGAAGGCGGTAGCAGCGCTCTCGGCTGAGATGGACAGCCCCGGATAGGCATTGCGTACTTCGATCTCAGTTCCGCAAGCGGCGACAGCACGGATGCGGGCCATGATGTCGTCCGCATTGTCTTCGGCGAGATGGCGGATCTCGAAATCGACCGAAGCGCGATCGGCGACGATATTGAGAACTTCGCCGCCGACGATCTTGCCCGCGTGAACCGTCGTGTAAGCGATGTCGTAATCGGGGTCGCTACGGCCATTTTCAGCAATCTCCTGCTGTACACCCCGCAGAGTAGCGACGAAATCGCAAGCCAGATGAATGGCGTTGACGAAACGCGGTGCCAGCGAAGAATGGCCTGCTTCGCCTCTGAAACGAGCCTGCGCGGCCATCTTCCCTTTGTGGCCGAGCGCGATCGCCATCGATGTCGGTTCTCCGACAATGCAAAGCGAAGCCCTGAACTGTTCCTTAGCCAGGACATCGAGCAGGGAGCGCACGCCGACGCAGCCGATCTCCTCATCGTGGGAGAAGGCGAGATGCAATGGCCGCTTCAATAGCTTGCCATCGATGCGGTCGGCAGCGGATAGCGCGCTTGCAAGAAACCCCTTCATGTCCGTCGAGCCACGGCCATGGAGCCGAGAGCCGCGGCGCGTCAGCCGGAAAGGGTCGGAGGTCCATGCTTGCGTTGCGACCGGCACCACATCGGTGTGGCCGGAGAGAACAATGCCGTCATCCTGCCGGGGGCCGATGCTGGCAAACAGGTTCGCCTTTTTGCCAATCTCGTCAGCAACAAACCGGCACTCGAAACCGCGGTCGCGGAGATAGGTTTGGACAAAATCGATCAACGGCAGGTTGCTATCAGGACTAACGGTGGGGAAGGCGACAAGACGATCAAGCAGGTCAAGCGTATTCAAGAAATGACACTCCCAAAACGGACGAAGGCCCGCATCGCAGCGAGCCTCCATTATTCTCTTTCTTTGACGGCCCTCAGCGGGCCATCGTCTCTTCATCAGCCATTGTCTGGTTGATATCGGCCAGCAGTGCCGCGATATCACCCTTCGGGAAGGCCTGGCGGAAGCGCCGGTCGAAAGTCGTAAACATGCCGAAGAACGAGTTGGCGCAATGTTCGAGCATCCGATCCGCCTCACCCTCGTCGATCGACAGGTGCTTCTGGAGGAACTGATTGAACTTGGCCCGTGCGATCGGATTGGCGAGGATAAAGACGGGCTGCGTATCCCACTTCACTTCACGATGGCGCGAGGCGCGCGAACGGATTTGCAGTGGCGCTGCAAGATGAATGTCGCGCGAGGACGAACCGATTTCGATCTGCACGGCATCGTCATCGAGGATCCAGCGCCCCTTGCCGGAATCATAGAGCGCGAAATCCGCAGCAGGGATCGTGAGCGACACCCGCTTCGATTCGCCCGGCGCCAGGTGCACCTTGGCAAAGGACTTCAGTTCGCGCTTCGGACGCTGCAGCCGCGGCTTGCCGTAGCTCACATAGAGCTGGGCCGCTTCCTTGCCGGCGACGGCGCCGGTGTTGGTCACAATGAAGCTCGCGACCACCTCTTCGCCGACATTCAGCGCCGACCGATCCAATTTCAGATCGGAATAAGCGAAGCTCGTATAGCTTAGGCCGAAGCCGAAGGGGTATTGCGGCTCGATCTCGCGCGCATCATACCAGCGATATCCGACATGGATGCCTTCGCTGTAGTAGTGGCGACTGTTCTCGCCGGGGTAGCTGAGATAGGAGGGCATGTCCTGCATGCGCTTCGGGAAGGTTGTCGTCAGCTTGCCGGAGGGATTGACGACCCCAAAGAGAATGTCGGCGATACCGCCGCCGGTCGCCTGGCCGGAAAAAAACATCTCAACGATCGCCTTAACTTCCGGAACCCACGGCATGACGACTGCGTCAGGGCTGGCGATGGCAACGACGACATTCGGGTTGACGACAGCAACGGCGCTGACGAGCGCATCGTGACCCGGCGCTAGGTCGAGCGTCGTGCGGTCAGAGCCCTCGCCGTCGTAACCATTCTCCGTGCAAACAAAGATGACAACCACGTCGGCGCCCCGTGCGCCCTCGACAGCCTCGGTAATGAGTGCCGCGCGCTCACTCTCGACTTCGCTCGTGCCGCGGTACTGCTCCACCTTGATGGCATCGCCGGCCAATTTGACGATCTCGTCGATCGGCACATCGACAAGTGTCGGCGTGGTGGTCGCGCAGCCCGAGCCCTGAATGACCGGAACGCCGGCACCTTCGCCGATGACGACCATCCGCTTGACCTTGGCGGGCGTGATCGGCAGCAGTTGATCGTCATTCTTCAGGAGAACCATGGATTCGCCTGCCATGCGACGGGCGAGCTTGTGGTGGGCATCGCGGTCGAACACCGTGTTGCGCCGCTCGCCGAGCTTGCTGGCACGCACCAGCGCCAGAACACGCGCGCAGGCTTCGTCCACCACGGCCATGTCGACCTTTCCAGCCCCGATGGCCTCAAGAAGGTCGCTCTTGCGGGTTTCGCTTTCCGGCATGTCGAGATCGTTGCCCGCCGCCAGGGAAGCCGAACGATCCTTGATGCCGTGCCAGTCGGAGACGACGAGACCTTCGTAGCCCCACTCCTCGCGCAGTACCTTTGTCAGAAGCCAGTGATCCTCAGCAGCCTGAACACCGTTCAGGCGATTGTAAGAGCTCATGACCGTCCACGGATTACTCTTCTCGATCGCGCGCTGGAAGCCTTTGAGATAGATTTCCCGCAAGGCGCGCTCATCGACGACAGAATCCATCGAGGTACGCTCGACTTCGGAATTGTTGCAAGCAAAGTGCTTCAGCGATGCACCGACACCGTTTTCCTGTAAGCCGTTGATGACGCCGGCTGCGAAATCACCGCTGATGACCGGATCCTCACCGTAATATTCGTAAGAACGGCCGCCGAGCGGTGTGCGGCGGATGTTGATGCCGGGGCCGAGCAATAGATGCACGCCAAACTCCTGGCATTCCATGGCAAGAGCGGTGCCAAGCTCATGGGCAAGATCGACGTCCCAAGAGCAGCCGAGGCTGGACCCGTTCGGGAAGCAGGTGGCTTGCTTCATCGCGCCCCAGGCAACTTCGACATGGCTGGCCCGCTGGCCGACGACGTTGAGGAAGGCCGAGAAGTCGACGCCACCGGCTTCTTCGTTATCGATCTGGTGGATCGAGTAGCGGACACCATAGGTGCCATCGGTCATGACGATGTTCGGGATGCCGAGGCGTTCGATCGCCTTCGTCTTCCACATGCGGTGCCCGGCCAGAAGGGCGACCTTTTCCTCGTTTGTCATTTCGGCGATCAACGCCGCGAAGTCGCCGTTCATAAGCTTGTCTGAATTCACGTCATGTCTCCAAAGTGACTATGTGCTGGCACTCAACGAAGGACGCGCCCGGTCAGCGCGCGATGGTAGGTGATGGCCAGAAATCTTTACGTCGAGCGATCATTGCACTCGCCCGGTCTCAGAGAAATAATGCATTTCCGAGGCGACGCTTCATCAAAAGCTTGGCAGCCCTATTACGTTGACACCTTGCGACGCTCCATGACCGGGGCGACCATCCCAGGTATGTAGGAATCGGACACACACGACTTGCAATGCTGCTCGAACATCTCGATCAATCGAGGCTTGCGATTTTGCTTTAGGGTAAAGACGCCGATGATCATCGGCTTCTGGCTGCCGGATATCGGCACACGCACGACCGTCCGGCCGTCCATTGCCAATTGCGACCGAGGCCGAACATTTGCGATCGTATAGCCGTAGCCATTCGCCACCATCGTGCGAATAACGTCCTGGTAAGCGGAACGCATGGCGATAGAGGGTTCAACGCCCGATTTCGCAAAGAGACCTAGGAAATATTCACGGCTGATGGGCAGGTCCAAGAGAATGAGCGGGTAATCGGCCAATTCATCCAAGCTGACAGATGGATAGCGAGCAAACGGATGCGATTCTCCAACGAGGATATGCGGAGGCAGCGTTGCAAGCGGCGTAAAATCAAAATCGTCCGTGATCAGGAGGTCATAACTGATCGCCACATCAATTTCCGCACGCTGGAGCTTTCCCAGAAGCTCTTCGTGATCGCTGACTGTCTGAATAATGCGAGTTTCCGGGAAAGCTGTGGTGAAGGAGTGCGAAAGTTCCGGCATGATCATCGAGGCGAGCGTCACCATACATCCGAGCGAAAGCTGGCCGCGAATCTTCTCATTGACCTCGGAGGCGACCGTATAGATATTTTCGGCCTGCTCGACGAGTTGCTTGGCTTCGGCCAGCATCAGGCGGCCTGCCTGCGTCAGCGAAAGACCTTTTGCATGGTGGCGCACGAAGAGCTGCGTCTGCAGTTCCGTTTCCAGATGGGTAATGGCCGTCGAAATCGATGGTTGGGAAATATTCAGTCGCTCGGATGCGAGGGTGATACTTCCTGTCTCCGCAGTCGCAATGAAATATTCGATCTGGCGGAGCGTGTATCTCATAGCGTCATAATATCTCTGCTAGCTGGAAGAACAAGCAGCGGGCGATCGCATTATTCATCGCCCGGCACCCCAAAGGATGGGGCGGCGTTGGGGTCGAGCGCCCGCTTAACGTAGTCTTCCATTTGCGGCTCATAAACCGCCCAAAGATCCTGGAGGGTCTCGATCGGCTGATCATGCCAGTCTACGCGGAGATCGACGATTGGCCAGGCAACGTTGCGGACAACCTTCAGTCCCGCCGAGCGGACGGCCCCCGCCTCGCCGCCTGCATCGAGGCCGGCGGCCAGCGCCTTCAGCAGCCTGGGAGGAAGATCGCCGACGGATGCCTCGAACGCGGCGACCATACGCTGCGGGACATCGGTATTGGAAAGAAGATTGCCGGCGGCGATACAACCTTCGCCCTTTGCCATCGCATGGATACCGAGCGTGCGCTCGCCGGAGTGACCGGCGACGTGTCCGCGTGCATCGACGATGGCCAGTTGCCGGTAGGCGGCAAACGGGGTCGATGCCACCAGCCGGCCAAGTGCCTCTTCCGCCGTCGCCCCCATTCCGAGCATCTCCAGGCCCGAAATTCCAAGGCCGGGATCCGTGATGTTCTGGCTGGCCACCGCCCCCGCGCCTGCTCGGGCATGCGAACAGCGTGCGGCGACTGCCGGAGAGGAGGAGGAAATGGCGATACCGAACATGCCGGTCTCGGCGCAGCGGGCGACGATGGAAAAAGTCATGGTCTCACGGCACCTTATTCGGGAATGACGGCGATAGCGTCGATTTCCACCAGCCACTCGGGCCGGGCAAGCGCGGAGACCACAATACCCGTCGAAACCGGGAAGACGCCCTTCAGCCACTTGCCAACGACGCGGTAGACGGCCTCGCGATAGCGCGGATCCACGATGTAGATCGTGATCTTGCAGACGTGATCAAGGGACGAGCCGGCTTCATCGAGAAGCATCTTGATATTTGCCATGGCCTGTTCAGTCTGGCCGGTGACATCGCCGATGGCGACGCTGGCGGAAGTATCGAGATCCTGGCCGATCTGGCCACGGACGAACACCATCGTGCCCTTGGCAACGACAGTCTGGCAAAGGTCGTTATCCAGCTTCTGTTCCGGATAGGTATCCTTGGTATTGAACTTGCGGATGCGGGTATGGGCCATGTCGAATTCCTTGAATGGGGATCTGTATCGCTGGGTTCTGGGGGCCGGCCTTAACCGGCTCTCTGGTTCGAAGGCCGGTATTCGTTGTACTTGCGCTGTGTCGAGATGCGGTCGGCGATATGCTTCGCGTCATGCCACACGCCCCAGATGAAGCTCGATCCGCGGCGTGACTGCCATGGCAACCCGAGGAAGTAGATTCCGCGCTCCGCCGACACACCGCGCTGGTGTTTCGGACGGCCCCGCTCGTCGAAGACATCCAGTTTCAGCCAGCGGTAGTCCGAGGAGAAGCCCGTGGCCCAGATGATCGTCGTGATGCCAGCCTGGGCAAGGTCGAGATTGAGGATCGGATTTGCAACGCAATCCGGCTGCGGCTCGATCCGGCGCGCTTCGGGATCTTCCGGCAGGTCAATGCCGTTTCTTGCCACATATGCATCCGCCTCATCAAGCAGCGCCATGTAGTTGGCATCGCCGCGATCCAGGTTGGTGGCAAGATCGTCGGAGAAGCTAAGGCTGGTTCCGTCAAAGCCGATTGTGCGGCCGAGCAGGATCATGCCCTTTCCGGCGAGACGGCGGAAATCGATCGTGTGGCCGCCCCGCGCACCGCTGACGGCGATCGTCACATGTTCGGTGCCCGGACCGGGTGTTTCCATATCCCACTTCCCCAGAACGCCCAGCCACCAACAGAAATCGCGGCCACGGAACGCGCGCGGCGGGCGGTCATGCGGGCCGACGGAAAGATAGACTTTGCGGCCCGATAGCATCAATTCCTCGGCGATCTGGGTTCCGGAAGAACCGGCACCGATGACGAGAACAGCACCTTCGGCGAGCTGGCCGGGGTTGCGGTACTTGGTCGAATGCATCTGGGTAATACCGGGTGCATTCGCGATCAGGTCGGGAACGACAGGCACTTGGAAAGCACCGGTTGCCGCAACAACGTTCTGGGCATCGATCACGCCTTGCGAGGTTTCGACGCGGAAACCGGGGCGCCCGATATGCCGCTCGACGCTCCTGACCTCTACACCGCAACGGATGGGCGCATTAATCTGGCGCGCGTATGCTTCGAAATAGTCGGCAACGGCGTCCTTTGCCGGAAAGCCATCCGGATCGAGGTCTGGGAACTCCATTCCGGGGAAGCGATCATGCCAGGCGGGGCCGTTGGCAACGAGCGAGTCCCAACGCTCCGAGCGCCAGCGCTCGGCTATACGGCTACGCTCGAGGACTAGGTGGGACACACCGGCCTTGCCCAGGTGTTCACTCATTGCAATGCCGGCTTGCCCAGCACCAACAACGAGAGTGTCCACGGTTTCAACTGCCATTGCTTGCGTCCTTTTCCCTTAAGGGCTGTGTGCGGATTGTGACGTCCGGTGTAGTTCACAGCCTTGCCGGGGAAAATTACGTTTTTAGTTTGCAGTGATTAGGCTGTCGCTAAGCTGATGAATGTTGGTGGTCCGCTGCCATCAGTTGAGTGTGCTGTATTTCCACGCAATGGGGCATGATCCTCGATGAGCTATGGGCTGCTCTTGATGGTATTTGAACCTACGATCCGTCATTCCGATCGACCGGACGAGACGCTCGACGAAGACCGCATATAACGGTCTTGATGAAATTCGAGATTCATGCGCCTGTTTCTTCGGCAAGCCGACCAGCAATCGCTTGGCTGAAGCCGCGCAAGCCCGCGCTGGAACTTGTGGCCGATGTAACGGCCATGCACGGCTTCACCACGGATCATGAGACGGATCATATCAGCCGTGTTGATAAGCTCGGCGCGGCTCGACCAGAACATCTGCAGATAGAAGCCCGAATAGAATAGGAAGCTCTCGAGGAAGACACTCGCGACCTTCTTCTTCACGGGATCGCCCGAGGCATATTGTTGCATGACCAGCGGCGATCTTTTCTGCAGAAGCTCGTTCTCCTCCGACCGGCGATGGGCGTCATCGACATGAGGTGTCAGGCAAAGCGCGGGAAAGAGCGACAAATATCCTGCACCTCGACAGCCGTGGCGATCACGCTTGGCGCCCCGGCGGCCTTGACTCGCGAGCGCTGATACTGCTCAAGCAGATAGGTATTGTCTCGATCAAGTAAGAGGTGAATCAGTGATGCCCAGGTAGCGGTAACGCGAGATGGTCGAACATAACCCGCTTCGCCCCGAGCCTTGCTTTTGATGACGCAGTCGCGATTGCTGTCGCTTGATGACACCGGATCTGTAATTCGGCGTGGAGGATTACGCAGAGTTGTAAGGCGGGTCGGCATCGGAACTCCTGCCGATTTGCAATTTTGGCAGCTAGAAACCATCGGTCGTCTGATAATGCGGCGATGTGTACCCGAGACGACCCCGCAGCAGCCCGACAATGCTGCCCAAGCACGATGCCGCGCGCACCAATGTCCTGCCACCGGTCAAAGGCGCAGCGAAAATGCAATAGCTTAGCGTCCACGCTCGGCCCAAAATCGAAGCGAACATCTGCAGCGAACCTGTTTTTGAGTCCCTGCTGTTTCGTCTTTCGATCAAGATGCTGCTGTGATCTCGAGAGCGTCTGTACTGGTACCGGAGTGTCAAACGCTCGACCGGAACCGTCTCGTAGCAAATCGCATGTGGTGTCCAGGTCGTATGGGCACCAAGCTTCAGTGCATCGGTCCACAATTGCCAATCCTCGCCACCTGCCAAGCCGAGCGTATTGTCGAAACGAAGGCCGGTACGGCGAAAGAATTCCAGCTTTCCCATCCAGCTACCGGTTGCCAGCTTGATTTGCTTGGCTTTCCCCATCTCTAAGAGACGAATGGATTTCGCCTCGCTATTGCGATTTATTCTGTTCATTCCGGACCAAATCATCCTATTCCATGACGAGGCACTTGCCGGCGGCGGCGCGAGCCTGACAGGCGATGCGACGATATCGCAATCCTGAGCGTCCCGCGCAGCAAGCAGTTGCGCGAGCCAATCTTCCTCGACGGTTTCGTCGTCGTCCGCGAAGGTCAGTATATCGCCGCCCGCCGCAAGGGCGGCCTCAAGGGCCTGATTGCGAGCAAAGGCGATCCCGAGCCGCGTCTCCAGCTCGTATTGAACGGTCGACCCTGGTACCTGCTCTCGAAAACTCTCGACGGCTTGATCCAACGAAGCCGTTTCATTGTTCTCAATGATGATGAAATGAAGACGAACTCCGTCAGGCACGTTCATCCTGCTATAGGATTTCAGAAGATTCAAAAGCATTTGTGGCCTCGCACGCGTGACGGTCCCTACGCAGATCGTTCTCTCGTAATCGCCTGCTGAAAAAACTGGAGACAACTGCATGAGGGTCTAACCGACCGCACATTTGTACAATACGTTCAACCAGCTATCTACTTGACGGATCGTTTGCCGCGGTAACCACAACATATCATCCTCAGGCAATGTTCTTCCGCTAACGGTCGTAGTTGCGCTGAGATAGCCAGCCTGCTCGACAATGGTTCTGACTTGCTCTGATACGTCGCCGTACGGATACGAGAAGCTGTCGACCGAATTTCCGAGCATGTCTTCGAGCTCGCACCGAGCAAGGGTGATTTGCCGTCTTGCCTCGGTCACTGAGGCTTTCGTCAGGCGGATATGCTCGAGACTATGCGCACCGACTTCATGACCCATGAGGGCCCATTCCCGCATTTCTGCCTTCGACATGCATCGCGAATACGGAGCGCCAACCGGTAAATCCCAGCTGTTGAATCCGCCAATCTGGCTAGGAACAAAGTAGCTTGTCGCCGTAAATTCCAGTTCCTGAAGGGTCGTCAGTGCATGCGTGTGAACACCTCGAAAGCCGTTGTCAAATGTGATACCAAAGACCTTGCCGGATTTTTGCCCGCGCAGATATGGCTCGAGATTTCGAAGGGACAGGCCGGTAAATCCCAGCCTCTTCAATCGCCGCATCTGGATGCGAAAATTGCGAGGATAGACCGTTCGATAGCGAAGATAGACGCCTTGTTCCGCAGGATCGGCGATCTGGCTATATCTCAGGATCGATATCGACATGTTATCTCGCCGCAACATTAGAAGACGGAATACGGCGTCTGCCGGCCAATCGGGCGAGGCGTTTGATTCTACTGCGGTAAAGAGGACGCAGGATCTCGTGCATGCATTTTTGTAGGAGTGGCCTGCGTTGTCTAAGCGTGCTCCCCCCCAAGCTGCCGGAAATCTCGTGAATGCCAGCGGGCGTGACCGACTTCGGTATGACGCCCGTTACCCAAAACATTTGCAGGAACACATCGACGGGGCGATCCACTTGTTCAGTCGCCTTGAGCAACTTGATCGCCGCGCCGCGGGTGACCAGCTGCGCTCCCATTCCAAGTCCTGGGCATGCGGGTTCGATCAACGTGATCTCGCCGACTTTGGCGATCTGGCGACCACTTTCACGACCTCTGCGCATCGGGAATCGTATAAAATCGTCCGGCCCTATATAAGCAAACGCCAGCGCGAGGCTCCTGTAAAAACTGTCATCAAGCTCGATATCATCCTCAATCACGAAGGCGATATCGATATTCTGGTCGACAATTGCCTGCCATGCTTTTCGATGCGAAAGGAAGCAACCGATCTCGGCATTGGTAAGTTCGAAAGGATAGAAGGGCTGATGCAACTGGCGTTGATAGAACCCTCGCCGCTCCCGCTTCGAGAGCAGACGACCATCGACTGCGGGCAAGATCGATGTGGAAAAGGGAAGAAGTTTCAGCAGCCTCTCCGCATGCTGCTGTCGCTGTTTGACACGCAGCAGATGGATGAGGAACCCCATTGTGGATAGGTTATCTTCGCGCCGGAATTGGGACGAGAAACTAAGCGGGGCTTCTCCGCAATAAGAGTAAGGCGCTCTCCGTGTAGTAATCGCACGCTTGCTTGCCGGGCCGGGGTTGTCTTGTTCCAAGATCTTTCCTTTCAACGCTTGGATTATGTTTCTGGAGAAGTGCTAGATCACCGCACTATCCAGATTGCGTGGAGAGTTGGCTGACACTTGATGCAAATACGGGATAGGCGCCTAACACGGTGACGCAGGCTTTGGATTGCCAGCGTGCGGCGGGTCAGTTGGCGCCAGCAAAACAAAGCGCCGCGGGACAGCTCACACCTGAAGGTCCAGGAGGATTGCCTAGTCGGAATCATCGAAGAAGAAGGGATGTCACGCTCAACGAGATGGTTCTACGAGCACCTCTTATTGAGATGTTGCGCCTTTCTTCCAGGCTCAACGGGATTGGCGTGTGAATAAAATGCGTTTGGCTATTTTGTCTTACCCTTGACCGCCGGGTTCTGCTTTTTGAGGAGCGGCGCTTCCTTTTGAGGTTTCGTTTTCGAGCTCTGACCGTTCAAGGTCTTGACATTTTCCTTTGTGTTTCCGGGGCTCGGAGTGGTCGAGCCGGCATGTGCCGAAACTGACACGAGAGCGAATATGATTGTGGAAACGGCGAGGGTGAACTTTTTCATGTGCTCTGTTCCTCTATCTGTTTACTTCACGGTCCGTTGGGCGCTTGGCCGAAATTGACCAGCCCCGCGCTTTCGTCGCATGCTCCAATCCAGCGACGTCATAGTGATAGCTGCGAACGATGTAGGCTCTGTCGAACTAGTGTTACGGACACGTTGAGAAACCGCGGCATTATTAAGGCATCTGGATCCTGACGCTCTGGCTCGCCCAGTGGTTCATTGTCGAATTTTGATGTTTCGAGAGCGCGATTCCGAGATCGACCACAGCTCTGTCAACGCTGGGCCACCGACTTGGGTAGCGTTAATCGAGACGTGCCTGCGCAGTTTCGGAGAAGCCTTTGAACCCTATTTGCCGCCGGGAGCCGACCTGGCTTTTCCCGTCAGATCCACATTGTCGCTATTTTTCTCGGGCGAGATATCCCGTTTCTGAGATCCATCTCCGGATTGGGCCGTCACACTATTCTGATCATTACCAGGAGTGACCTCCCCATCTTTGAGCGTCGGTCATGCCAATGTCACGTCCCTCGTGGAGCGCAAGAGCCGGTACACCGTTCTCATCAAGAATCCAAGCCGGCAGTCTCGCCCGATCATGGACAAGATCATCAGAGCTTTTTCTCCTTTGCCGGCCTTTGCACGTCAAAGCTTCACGTTTGACTGTGGTACCGAGTTTGCCGGATTCAGGGCTTTGGAAGAAGGGATCTGCGCGCGCAGCTGGTTCTGCGACCCTAGGGACACATCAAGTCGTTTGAGTGAAGATCGGACCGACCCGTATGCGGCTCAATCACGCGCAATTACTTGCGCTCGTGGGCGGCAAAGTCGGAGCACGCTGCCGGCTCGAGGCGCGTCCATGGTGAGACGTTTCACGACTCCCCCGCCAATCTGTAACCGACGCCACGGACACCGGACATCATTCCACGCGCGCCCGCCTGCTCAAGCTTCTTTCGCAGATTGCTGGCATGACTGTCCACGGTGCGATCGAGCGCATCGCCTCCGGGTAGGCAAGCGTCCACGAGTTCTCCGCGCGTAAAGACCCTTGTGGGTGCCCTTGCCATATGCGCGAGAAGCCGAAACTCGGTAAGAGTTAGCGGAATGATCATCGTACTGGCGTCCGTCTCGATCTTGGCCTGATAGCTTTCGAGGTCGATCGTCAGCGGATTTACGCGAAGAGTTCGAATTGTGCTCGCCATCCCTGCCCGGCGCAAGATGGCCTTCACGCGGGCAACGACTTCAACGGGATTAAACGGCTTCACAATATAATCGTCCGCACCGGCGCGCAGACCTTGCAACTTGTCAATATCCTTATCCAACGCGGTCGCCATAATGACTGGCGTGTCACCTCTGCGTCGGACCTCGGCCAGCACTGCCCAACCGTCGAGGCGTGGCATGCCGACGTCCAGAAGCATTAAGTCCGGCTTCAGCGCCTGATGCAAGTCAATCGCGGCTTTTCCGTCGGCCGCCCGCACGGTTCTAAAGCCTTCACGTGTCATGTAGACGTCGAGAATAGCCGCAATCTCTACGTCGTCTTCAGCGATCAGAATAAGAGCATTCATTGGTCTCGTTCACTGTTTTATGACGTTCATTGAACCGGCGGCACAGCAAGAATGCGGCGTCGAGATGCCTTCGTCCAAGTACACAAAACCGCAACGATATATCCATCATCTCTCGACGGTCCAACGCGGCGATAGACTTTACCGGACAGATGTTACATCTGTTCGATACGCAGATTCCTCTGTTAAAGTACTTGCTCTTGCAGACTTTCGTTCTCGAGATCTCGAAACTCATCGAGGTTGGCAGCTCTCGGGATCCTCCGGGCATGTCATGGGGCCCTTCGCATCCGTTGGTTGTTCTATCTGCCTTTCAGGAATTTCACTGGATTTTCGAGCCGGATCTGAATCACCATCATTTTCTTCCGATGAGACATCCTGCTTCTGGGCATCATTTCCAGGACGGCCAGCTGGGTCATCACTATGGATGATTTCCTCTTCCGTGCCGTTATGCCACTCATCTGCTTTATCCGGAAGATCCTCGTGCTCCTGAGATGTGTCCGCATCCGATGGCTGATTAATATGTGGCGCAATTTCTTCACCAGATTGAGATAAGCTGTTGCTTTTATACGGAAGATTCTCACGCCCCGGAGATGCGTCCGTATCTGATGCCCTATCATTTTGTGGTGCAATTGCTTCTTCCGGCTGAGATAGACTTTCGTTCAGCTCAGAGTTAGCGGGAGAGATGGTTTCTACTTTCGCTGCGGAACTGCCATTCTCTAGCTGATGCGGCTCCTGCACAGTGAAGACAGCATCATCTGGCGTAGCAGGAATATCGATCTCAGCTAAGCTCTCTCGGGGTAATGCTTCGTATTCGACACGGGTCTCGTTCGTTATATTATAAATGGTTTGGTAGGTAATATCCTGGTTGACCTCAATTTGGCTTATTTCCACCAGAGGACCGTCGATTGTCGTTGGTTCGTCATACCAAAGAGAATTTCTGTCCGCGTAATAGCCATCGTAATATCCATCCCAATAGGAATGCCAGACTTCGAATTCCGGACCAATCGGCTCGAAATAGACGTAATAGGTTGGGTAATATGTTCGCGTCGTATAGGTGAACGCATCGAAGGATCCCGACACCACTGTGAGTGTCAGCAGCATGCTTTGATAGGTCCAGTAATCGTCTGGCCAGTCATTGTAATAGGAAAGGTCATGCCTCAGTCGCACCACCTCTCGTCGAAGAGTTGCATTGTTGGCAACCTGATCCTCCAGCGACGCTACGCGCCTTTCCAGAAGATTAACCCTTTCACGCAATGCCCGAACTTCACCCTTGCTGACCGCTCTGGTTTCATTCGCCGGCTTTGAAAGAACATATCGGGACGAGTAGCTCTTCCATGCCGCGTTTAGATAGCGCATGCCCTGCGCCGCCTGCTTGTTTTGCGACACCGTCAGGGCATATCGCGTTTGCAGTTCACCGATCGCTTTTGACAGGTTGCCGGTAGCCTCGGCGATCCCCTTGCTGTTTGGCGTTGCCAGTGCAGCTTCCAAGCGCTGCGTTGCGCGTGTCGCGAGGGCAACGGCTTCGAGAACGCTGGCAGTGCTTTGGTGCCGAGTACCTGAAGCGTCCTTATAGCTCTTGGCGATCATACCGAGTGAGACACGCATGTCAGATAGCAGACCCTGGGCATTTCGCGTCGCCTTTGGCGCGGCAGCTGCGGGAGACGCGAATGCCGTTTGGCCCGCATAGATCATCGCGGCAATCGGTATCGCCCCTGCTGCATGACCGGAAATGGCGAGCATCAAGCTGCCTGACACTATTCTTTTCAAAATCAAGTCTACGAGCAAATTGGAATTCATATCAGCGCCTCCGAGCGCCCTTGGATTTCACGCTCGTGATCGAGCGACGAGTTGTATTCATTATTTCCAAGCGGATTTTCGTGAGAGAGATCGAAAGCGCGGGAACGGTACCGTTTCGATCCAAGGGTTAAGATCGGCGGGCGACGGACACCAACCTTAGCCTGACCATTGGATATCTTCGCCATCTCCCACAGGTAATGGGGATGATCGAAACGAGGTATCGCATCTTCAGGACCTTCAGCTAACAATGATTGCGATTGAAAGGCACTTGCGCGCCTGCATTTCAATCTGCGCGCACGAGTTCGCAATCAGAGTAGGTTTCGTGCTGGCAATGAACGTTAAATCGCGCGTTCGCGTATGGCGTTCGAACAACAAGCATCGACAAAACGATGGCCAATAGCGAGGTCATATAGATGATGCCTGGCACAAAACGAAACAGCGCTTGCATATGGTATTCTTTCAGCTTCTTGTCCGGCATCAAAATTCCCTAGTTTGGAGTATTTCGATCGGCGCTATCTCGCGGGCCGCCACGGCGTGCTGTTGGCGCGAGACCGCCGTGTTTGCATTCATTGAGGATTCGCCTTCGGCGCTTTGGTACGATGGCACCTGAAAGGTTCGGTGGTGCCCGAACATCCCAAATGGCCGGCGAAAATGCGGTGGCCCGATGATTGATAGCGACAGAGTCGTGGCAATTAACAGGGCTACACAGGTCATGATTGGCATAAAGCGAAATACGGTTTGCATATCGCGTTCCTCAGCTGCTATTGCGGTTGACATCTCGAGGAGGCCCGCCTTCGAGCGATCTCTACAAGGTAGCTACCGCTGCATGGCCCGGGCACTCGCTTCGTAGTCGGTTTGTTTGCCTCTGGTTCACCGGTATAATCGATGGTGCCTGAAAAACCCGTGAGAGCGTTGTCAGCGAAATATCAGCTTTGCTCGTCTAAGCTGCTCCGCGGAACGGTCCTGACGATTTGAGGAGTGGGTATGTGTGTTTTCGGCTCCTGAGAGTATTCGCGCGGGTGGCAATAGTTGCCGTTGCGTTGCACTTTCCAGCTGTGGTGCGCGCGCAGGAAGCGGCGATCGATGCGGTGGAAGTCGACTACATCGAAATCGCCGACGCCGGTGAGTCGGAGGGCTCTTCAGACCAAGGGACCGGTGCCGCCGCATCAAATTCGGACGCGAGCGATGCCGACGCAGACGCAGACGATTCTGAAGACCATCAACCGTCTGACACCGACGAATCTCAGCGCAACGGAGGCCACGACAGGTTTAATGGACCGAACGGCGCCCTCGAAGCGGTTCAAAGCAATCGAGCTCTTCCGCTGGACGACATCATCGCAATCGCCCGGCATCTGACCACAGGACAGATCATCGATACGCGCCTGCATCCCGTCAAAGGCCTTCTCCGGTATGAGTTGAAGGTACTCGAAACTAACAGCGAAGTTCGCCGCTACATTTTTAATGCCCGTACCGGTGAGTTGATAAAGGTAAGATAAATATGCGGATACTTGTAGCTGAAGATGATCGCCGCATCGCCGACTCGCTAGGTACGGCCCTGTCGAGCGCCGGCTTCGCCGCTGAATATGCCAGGGACGGAGAAGATGCCTGGTTCCGTGGAGACACTGAAGCATTCGATGCGGTGATCCTTGATCTCGGTCTTCCGACCCTGGATGGTTTGACGATCCTCAAGCGCTGGCGTCGAGCGGGGCGTAACGTTCCCGTGTTGATTCTGACCGCGCGTGGGCAGTGGAACGAGCGAGTGGAAGGAATTGAATCGGGTGCCGACGACTACGTGGTCAAACCTTTCCGCATGGAAGAAGTCGTAGCGCGTGTCCGCGCGATAGTCCGCCGGGCGGCGGGCTTCGCATCGTCGCAAATTGAAATTGGCGAGCTTGTTCTCGACACGCGAATGAGACAAGTGTCACGCGCGGGCATTCCGATCTCGCTCACACCACAGGAATACCGGCTGCTGGCCTTTATGGCGCATCAGGGCGGCCGTGTCGTCTCGCAGCTTGAGATAGCCGAACATCTTTATACCGAGAACTTCGAAGGCGGGTCGAACGCCGTCGAAGTGCTCATAGGCCGCCTAAGGAAACGCTTGGGCGCCGATATCATCGCGACGCGACGCGGCTTTGGGTACATTCTCGGTAGGGCTGATCGTTGAGAATAAGGTCCTTACGGATTCGGTTGATATTGGGATCCGGCATCTGGATCGCCATAGCGCTGGTCCTGACTGGCGTCACAATCGGCTACTTATTCACGAAGAGTGTCGAACGCAGCGCTTCAGCTGACCTCTCGGCAACGATGTCGCGTCTCGTCGCTTTGATCAATGCAGACGCGCGCGATGCGGCGCCGGTGCTTATCGGCTCCTTGCCTGATCCACGCTACGATACTCCCATCAGCGGCCTCTACTGGCAGATCACGGATCTGGGCTCGCAGCAGATGATCCGCTCCCGCTCGCTTTGGGACCATGTCCTCAAGCTGGATACGCCAAGCGAAGCCGGACAGCTCTCCAACGTTCATGGCCCCGCGGGACAATCATTGCTTGCCTTTTCCTTGACGGCACGCTTTGCGAAAGCCAAAAGCGAGCGACGTTTCGAGGTCATCGTAGCTCAGGACCGGTCGATCCTTGATGAGGCGATCAAAAGTTTTGGGCGCGAATTGGCCGTGGCCCTCCTAATCCTCGGCAGCGTCCTGGTATTTGCTGCAATTCTGCAGGTGCAATTCGGACTGTCGCCATTCAGGAAATTGCGCCAGGATATTGAGGGCATTCGCAAGGGCGCCGCGTCCTCGATCGATACCACCTATCCGCTGGAGGTGGTACCTGTTGTCAGCGAAGTAAACGCGTTGCTATCCCTGCAGCAAAAATCGATGGATTTTGCACGCTCGCGCGCTTCAGATCTTGCGCATGGCCTGAAAACGCCGCTCGCTGTGCTTGGTACGATTGCTTACGAACTCGAAGAGGGCGGTAACAAGCGCAGCGCTGCTACGATTATTGACCTGACGAACGAGATGCGCGGCCGCATAGATTATCAGTTGCGTCTCGTCCGGCTGCGTCAACGAGTCCGGCAGCATTCTCTCAGCGCCTCGCTGAGCAACGTCGTTCCACGTGCGATCGCAGTCCTGAAAAAGACGCGCACCAGCAAGCACCTCGACTGGGAAGTCGACGTTATCGACGGTCTAGATGTCGATATTGATGCGAATGATCTGATCGAGCTTGTCGGCGTGATCCTTGAGAACGCTGCACAATGGGCAACCTCACGGATTAGCGTGAAGGCCAAGAAGGACGCTGCGGTCGTCGAACTAAGGATATCCGACGACGGGCCTGGCATTCAATCGGCGGACCTTCGCACGATCGGCCGACGCGGCGGCCGTTTCGATGAGGCAAGCTCAGGCACCGGCCTTGGCCTGGCGATCGCCTGCGAGATCGTCGCGCTGAACAACGGAACGATTGCTTTTGAACGAGCCCAGCTTGGAGGGCTCGAGGTGACAATCCGCTTGCCAGTCGCTGACTGACGAACTTGCGCTACTTCGCACGAATAGAGAGGTTGCGATAGTTCCCCTTGAGGCACTGTAACGTTAACCGAGCATCGATCAAAATGCGGGATCTGGCGGGATGACCAGATCTGCATGTGATCCTCTCTATCGTCGTCACCGGTTTCCGGCGGAAGTGATTGTCCACGCCGTTTGGCTCTATTTCCGGTTTCCGCTCAGCCTGCGCATGGTTGAGGATATGCTGGCAGCCCGTGGCATCATCGTCTCTCACCAGACCGTGAGGCTCTGGGCTGAGAAATTCGGCAGGCGTTTCGCCAAGGATATCCGCAAGCAATCAGCTGGCAGGCTCGGCGACAAATGGCACCTCGACGAGGCCGTTATCACCGTCGGGGGAAAGAGACACTGGCTCTGGCGCGCCGTCGATCAGGACGGCTTCGTTCTCGATGTTCTGGTCCAAAGCCGCCGTAATGCCAAGGCTGCAAAGCGGTTGATGCGCAAGCTTCTGAAAGAGCAAGGTTCTACCCCGCGCGTCATGATCACCGATAAGCTTCGATCCTATGAGGGGGCGAAGCGGGAGATCATGCCCGGCGTCGAGCACCGTTCTCACAAAGGGCTGAACAATCGCGCGGAGAATTCCCACCAGCCAATCCGACGGCGTGAGCGGATCATGAAACGCTTCAAATCATCACGACAGCTTCAACGCTTCGTTTCCATACACGACCCGATCGCCAACCTGTTTCATATTCCGCGCCACGACATTCCTTCTGCCCATTATCGCGAGCTGCGAGGGGCCGCGATGCAGATGTGGAGCGAGATCGCCCATCTGTAGGTCGCTTGATCATAGACCTCGTGCCGAACTTTAACCCGAGGCCGATAACTTTACAGTACCGACGGAAAGAAGCCATCACCTCGCCTTCGCCTCATCCAATTCCCTATACGCCCTGGAACATGCGGGCGCGTGCATTCAAGATATGTCGCTTCATGGCATCGTGCGCTTCAGTCTCCTGCCGCGCGAAAATCGCCTGCACGATCACGGCATGCTCATCCTGCACACTGCGGATCTGTTCTGGCGTCCGCTTGAGGCTGAGGCTGCGGGTCACAGAATGACCGATGGCGAAATGCGGCTTGAACAATTCGCGAGCAGAGACATGGAATTGATTGCCGGTGGCGACCGCAATGGCATCGTGCAGTTCCTGATCTTCTTCAGCGCC
>UBXG01000027.1 GCA_900469475.1 Hyphomicrobiales bacterium
GTAAAGCGGACGCGCGCTAGTACCGCGCCTTCCTGACGCGCGAAGCCGCCGCGCGAGCGTCCGATGGCCTGATTGCACGACCCTTTTTGCCCCCATACCGTGCTGATGAACGCGGATGATCACGCCATCGATCATCGCGTATTCGAAATCCGGCTCGCCTGACAAGACATTGAAAATCTGTTCGAACACCCTCTGAGCCCCTCGACAAAACCGCTTGAACACGGAGTTCCATGGACGGAACTCATCCGGCAGATCGCGCCACGGCGCATCGATGCGCACCTTCCACAAGATCGCCTCAAGACGATTATCGCAGGCAGGGCGCTCGGGATCGCTCTCCTTGCAGGACAGCAGGTCCCTCAGACGTTTCCACTGATCATCCCGAAAAACAAACCGCAGCATCAAGACACCCGTCGAGCAAGGACAACCTCAAACCGGAAATCTTACCCAAGCCTGAGGCCTATCAACGCGCCTTAGCCCGCCATCTTGATCGGTTAAAAAAATGTGAATCTGCTGGTATAAGGCTAACGGCCAGGACGGGAATGGGTTCGCTCAGTGGCTGTCTCCGACAAAGCGTGTATTTGCGAAGACAGTGCCCTCGGAAGTGCGGCCGCGAAAGGAGGGGAAGGGTGGAGGAGCCTGATGTGACCGATGCGATGACCTATTGCTTCGGCAACTGCCGGTTCACGCCCACTCGTCAATCGCTGCTTTGCGATGATATCCCCATCCGCGTCGGATCGCGCGCAATGGATTTGCTTCATGCGCTCGTGCGTCGACCAGGCCAGGTGGTCAGCAAGGAGGAACTTTTTAAGGCGGCGTGGCCCAATCTGTTCGTCGACGAAAGCAATCTCAAGGTCAACATTGGTGCACTGCGCCGTGCGCTGCAGGCCAGCGGCTCTGTTCCCTGCATAGCGACGGTCCCTGGCCGGGGATATCGCTTTGTTGCACCACTGACCGTGGTAGGCCCACCGGGATCAACGCTTCTCGCGTCGATCAAGGGGATCGATGGGGTGCTTCCGCTGTCAAAGCCGCTGATTGGACGCGCTGATGCGCTGGCGGGGATAGTCGAGGCGTTGCGCCAAACCCGGCTGCTGACGATCGTCGGGCCGGCCGGCGTCGGCAAGACAAGCATCGGTATCGCCGCCGCGAGACACCTCGCCGATACCGAGTACCAAGCCGTCTGCTTTGTTGACCTAGCCGCGATTGAGAATGGACAGCTTGTCGCCGTGGCCATCGCCCGTGCGCTTGGCATCGACAGCAAACCGATCGATGCGCTGGAAGGCCTCGTTGACGCATTGCGCGATCGGGACCAGCTTCTGGTCCTGGATAATTGCGAGCACGTCTTAGCGAACGTGGCCAGCATAACGGATCATCTGAACCACGCATTGCACCGGCTGAATGTCATTGCGACAAGCCGCGAGCCGTTAAGATGCAGGTTCGAGACAGTCCATCGGCTTCCCCCTCTTCGGTATCCGCCCCAGGACGCAATTTTGGATGCCAGGTCGGCAATGGCCTTTTCGGCGATCGAATTGTTGGTTCGACGTGCGGAGGCACATGGCTATCGAATGAAGGACGCAGATGTTCCGGTGCTCGCGAATTTGAGCCGTCGCCTCGATGGCATTGCGCTGGCGATCGAACTGGCGGCTCCTCAACTCGCGGAAAGTGGTCCTGCTGGGCTGCTACAAATGCTCGAACGTGACTTCGAATCGCTGGCATCTCGCGGAGGTGGCAGCTACAGACACAAGACGCTGACGGCGACACTTAATTGGAGTTATCAACTGCTTTCAAATAATGAGGCGCGGCTACTCCGTCACCTTTCTGTTTTCGGTGGCACCTTTGCGCTCGACGATGTCATCGACGCCTTCGGCCATCTGGCGAATGAGCAAGACGTTGCCGGGTGGCTGGAAGCCCTTGCGGTCAAATCCATGGTGTCACTCGATTACACGGGGAGGCGTCGTCGCTACCGGTTACTCGACAGTACCCGAACCTTCGCCAACGAACGGCTGATCGCGCAGGGCGAGCAACACGCTGCGATGATCGCGTATGGACGTTTCATTCTCGCGCTGTTCGAAAGAGCCGAAGAGGAATGGACGTGGCGGCCGCGCGAAGACTGGACGGCGCTGTATGGTGGTTGGAGTTCCGACCTCCGCCGCATGATCGATTGGGCCTATCGCTCGGATGGACAGGCCGAACTTGCGGTACGGCTGACCGTTGCTGCTTTGCCGTTCTGGGTAGAATTCTCGACGGTGAGAGAAAGTGGGTCACGCGTCGAACAGGCGCTGTCGGCTCTAGACAACCTGTCTGGTGATCACCTTGTGCTTCGCATGAAGCTGGTTGCGGCCCACGGTTGGAACCTCTGTTATCGTTACCCATTCGGCGACGAACTTGAAGCGACTTGGATGAAGGGTTTCATGCTCGCTTTACAAGCAGGAAGCGTCGAATACTGTCTTCGAACCAAGATGGGCCTGGCAATCGTCCAGACCGCCATGGGCTTTCATCAAAGGGCGTTTGAGACAATTGCCGATCTTCGCCGCTACATGGCGTCCGTAGACGATTATTCCACAGCTCCCAATGTCGATCGGGAAATGTTTACCTGCGAATTCTACCGGGGCAACATCAAATCCGGGCATGCCGGTCTTGAGCGTCTGGCACGCGAGCATGCGACTTTCGGAAATCGTGGTCAGACCTCGAAGTTCCAGATCGACAGGTTCGTTAATTTCCGAAACCATCTTTCGTTGTCCACTTGGGTGGTCGGCCAGCATAGGCGTGCACTTGAGATTGCGGAGGAAGCACTGAACGCTGCGCTGACTTTGAACCACGACTTGTCTTGCGCGCATTCGCTTGCAGTCGCGGCCACGCCGATAGCCTTGCTATGCGGGCGAATTGATTTAGCGCAGGAACGAGCCTCGATGCTGGCCGAACGCCTTAAGACCCGCCAGATTGATACCTGGCCGCCGTTTGCCCGCTTTCATCAGGCAGCGATTGATGCCGCACGCGGCGACGCGGAGGCGGTTCAGCGGTTGAGGGACTCAATCGCCGCCATTCGCGAGTGCAATTTTCTCATCCATTTCCCCCTACGGTATGTGATGCTCGCTCACGCGGCGCTTTCGCACGATCGAGTGGCGGTTGCTCGCCAGAGCATCGATGAGGGCGTGAAGTATAGTCGGCAGCGCGGAGACAGATGGTGCGACGCCGAATTTCTTCACCTTCAGGGTCTGATGTACTGGCGGGATGGAGACGCGGGCGCAGCGGAACGGCGTTTTCAACAGGCTATAAACCTGGGTCGTAAAAGTGGAGCTCTCGGTTTTGCGCTGCGCGCCGCAACGAGCCGCGTCAAGCTCGCGAGAAAAATCGGCAATCCCGAAGTGGCTTTGGCGGAGCTGAAGGACATCAGCGATCGCTGCGACAGCAGCGGAAGTACGGATATTGCCGCCGCGCATGACTCGCTGACATCAGATCGCGCTCACTTGAAGTGAACAATCCCACCAATGCCCTGCCATTCTCTACGCGATTACAATGCCCTGGGTAGCTCTAAGGTGTGACGGTCGGCCCTGAGGATCGGGAGCCGATGTCGGTGGCAGCGGTGTTGTTAAGATAATTAGTCCAAGTGTTAAGAGCGACTTGGAGGATTATCTCGACTATCTCGTCGTCTCCATATCCTGCCTCGACCTCGTCGAGGTCCTCAGTTGCAGCCTTACCTCGGCACCGTATCAGCATTGCAGCAGACGAGACGGCTGCATGTGCGTGGACGGGTAATATTCGCAGCTGTCTATCTCGGTTACTGCTAGCGCAATATAGTTGCGGCGTCTGATGAAAAAGCTTCCCCCTTTTCTAAAGCGCCGGACATTCCGAGATGTGCTTCCAGCGCCTGCGAGCTCAATGCCATAATGCGATAGAAGTTTGGTACTTTACCGATCGACGCTCGATCGTGTTCAAGTTAGCTTGAATATTCGGGTCGCGCTTTCGATCGAAGTGGGAATCGAAATGCGGGACGTTCAGTATCCTTGGTACGTTGATTGCTCCGAGGACGGCTGCGTGTTATTCCGTCTCGAATAGCTCGCGATAGCGATTGGGCTGCGAACGAAGATACTGGTTTGGTGCTCGAACTTTGCCCCCCAGCTGCGCCGCTGCATGCCATGGCCAGTTGGGATCGAATAAAATGGTTCTCGCCAATGCTATCATGTCGGCATCGCCAGTGCCGACGATCGCTTCGGCTTGGTCGAAGCCGGTAATCAAACCGACCGCGACGACGGGGATGTCGATGGCCTTCCGTACCTCGCGTGCCAACGGGACCTGGTAGCTTGGCCCAACCGCGATCTTCTGCGCGGGATGCAGGCCTCCACTGGACACATGTATCGCGCCAGCGCCGTGCTTTTCGAGTTCTTGCGCGAAGACGAGTGACTCTTCAAGCGTCAGGCCTCCCGGAACCCAGTCCGTCGCAGAGATCCGCACTGAAACGGGTTTCTGATGGAATGCTGCCCTGACCGTATCGAAAACTTCTAGGGGAAAGCGCATGCGGTTCTGAAGGCTCCCGCCATATTCGTCCGTGCGTAGATTGGCTAACGGTGACAGAAACTGATGCAGCAGGTAGCCATGAGCGGTATGAAGTTGCACGATGTCGATGCCGAGTTTGTCGGCTCGCGCCGCGGCAACTCCAAATGCATCGCGAACGCGTTTCAGTCGCTCTTTATCCAAAGCGACGGGCGGCAGTTGGTCAGCGTCGTAGGATATCGCCGACGGACCGTACGTTTGCCAGCCCAGCCCGTCAGTTGGCGCAAACTGGCCGCCACCTTTCCAGGGAACCTCGGTCGAAGCCTTCCTGCCGGCGTGACTGAGCTGAATCGCGATAGGCATGTCCGACCACCTCCGGATGCTTTCGAGGGTCAAACTCATAGCCGCATAATTCTGATCGCTATAGAGGCCAAGATCTCCATAGGTAATCCTGCCCTCGGGGAGAACAGCCGTCGCCTCGATCGTCAAGAGGGCCGCGCCCGATAGGGAAAGCTTGCCAAGATGTATTAAGTGCCATTCGTTCATGTTCCCTTCTTCGGCGGAGTACTGACACATTGGCGCAATGACAATCCGATTTGCCAATGTGAGGCCCTTTATCTTTATTGGCGTGAAAAGCTTTGGCTTGGACATTGTTGCTGCTCCCAACACGGCTTCCTCTTGCCGTACGTTTGCCCTCATGGACTAAGGTACCGCGATATGTGATGGTCTAGGCGGCTGCCAGATGCGGGCGGCGCGTCAATGTCATCGTGAAGACAACGAGACCGGCGAGCGTGAGGCAAAACCCCGCCCAAGCGGCGGAGAGAATGCCAAAGCCGCTGGCAATCGCGAGGCCACCCGACCATGCCCCAATTGCATTGGACAGGTTAAGTGCCGCCAAATTCATCGCGCCGACAAGCGTGGGCGCTTCGGGAGCGAATTTGGTCAGCCTGACCTGGATGGTCGGTATCGCGGTGAACATCGTCGCGCCGACCAGGAAGAAACCGGCGAACAGGACGGGAAGCTTGAACCCGAACGTGGCCAGTGCTGCGAGTACGACGACTGCTGCGCCGAATCCGACCAGGAGACCACGTGCTGGATACGCGTCGGCGAGACGGCCACCGAGAAAGTTTCCTGCCGTCATCCCGATTCCGAAAACCGCAAGTGCAATCGGGATCCATCCTGCTTCCAGCATCGCGACATCCGTGATTAGCGGTCCCACGAAAGTGTAGATCGCAAATATGCTCGCAACGCCGAGAGCGGCGACAAGCATGGTCATCCATACTGTTCCCTTACGCAGAGCGCTAAGCTCCTGCATGACAGAGCTGCCGTTGAGAGCGTTAGTTTTCGGCACGAACGCCATGAGCGCCAGAAACGACAGCACGCCGAGGCCCGACACCGTAAAATAGGTGTTTCGCCAGCCGATGGTCTGGCCGAGAAGCGTCGCGAGCGGCGAGCCGACGATAGTCGCTACAGTCAATCCCATCATCACCAGAGCGAAAGCTTTGCCGGTATGACCAGGCCCGTAGACGTAGGTGGCTACAACGGCTCCCGCTCCGAAATAAGCACCTTGCGGCATGCCGCTGATGAATCGAGCGAGTACGAACATCTCCAAGTTGGCCGCCAACGCGGACAGGATATTCCCCAATACGAACTGCGCCATGAGCATGAGAAGCAGCATGCGACGGTTCAATCGTGCAGCGGCTAGCGTGACAAGGGGAGCACCGATGACCACTCCGAAAGCATAGGCAGTTACGGCGTTCGTCGCAGTAGGAATGCTTATCCCAAGGCTTTCGGAAAACAGTTGGAGGATACCCATGCTGGCGAATTCGGAGGTGCCAATGCAGAAACTGCCTAAAGCCAGCGACAGCAGTGTCAGGCGGCATCGCCCGCGTTCCACGGGATCAGAGGAATGAACGTTAACCGCGGCGCATTGAGCGTGATAGGCTTTGTCGAGCATCGGTCGCATCCTTATTGGGTGGAAAAGTGTTTCGGACCCTTATCTGTCGTTGGATGCGTCATCTTCACGCCGTATCGCGATCGAGAGTAATTAAGCGTTGTAAAAAGCAGTGAATCTCAGGCTCATACGTCAATCACGTCGACGGCTATCACGGTACAAACGAATCGATCCGCGAGTTCGCCGATCTTGCCCACGTAGCGTTGAAAATGAGGAGTTTCACGGTGAGAGGAGTTAGCCTCCGCGTCGACGTACATCTCGTCTAGGATAAAACGCCTCGGCTCCGCGGTGTCTCGCCAAAGATCATAGCGCAAGTTACCTTTTTCTGCCCGCGAAGGTGCAGCCATGCCTCTTAGCAAGTCTTCCAATTCTAGCTCTTTCCCCGATTTTGCCGTGAGAACCGCGTAAACCTTAACCTTTGTCATATCGTGTCCTCTGATCCAACAGCCTACCGATCACGAACGGGACGATCACTGACAGACAGACTATCAGGTTGACTTGGGAGACGTGCGTAAAACACGGTAAAAGAGCGTTAAACAGACGAAATTGTTTCCACGCAGGAAAGTTACCCGCCGGCATTTAGTTCTCACGGCGGTAGCGGCTATTGTTATTTACCTGTTTTTACCCCCCGCCTTTCTCACATCCTGTAGACTGCCGACCGGACAAGTGTGCAAGCCTCGATCGCCGGGCGGTTGCGGCCACACAAGGGGGCGTGTGTCGTGAACGCGGTTTTCAAATTCGGCCCTTTCAGCCTTAATCCGATCTCGCGGACACTCGAGCGGGATGGGCGTGAGCTACCCATCGGCAGCCGTGCTTTCGATATGTTGGTCGCACTCGTCAACAAACAAGGTGAGATCCTTTCGAGGCGCGAACTGATGGCTTGTGCTTGGTCCGGCCTGAGTGTTGAGGACTCCAATATACGGGTTCAGATGGCCCACCTTCGCCGCAAGTTGGGTTGCGGCGTCAATGGTGACCGATACATTGCCAGCATCGCGGGCAGGGGCTACAGTTTCGTGATGCCTGTCGAAACGCAACAGGACGTATCCTCTGCGCATTCCGGCAACATTCCCGACGAAGAAGTTTTCGGTCATCCCGTCGTTAGCCGACCCGAGATCAAGGTTCCGATCGCGTTTCGCTCGGACAAGTTCTTGGGTCGGGCATCCAATCTTGAAGAGCTTGAGCGTGCAGTTCACGAGCGCCGATTAATCACGGTGGTCGGACCTGGTGGTGTCGGCAAAACCACCCTCGCTATGGTCTTGGCGCGCAGCCTCCGGACCTTCGATGAGATCAGGTTTGTGGATCTCAGTGTTATCACAGATGATGCTCTAGTCGCGGCCGCTATCGCAGCATCGGTCAATCCAAGTGTGCGAAGCGGAGATCCGCTTCGTGACGCTGTTATATGGCTTTCCAAAAGGCGAAGCCTTTTGATCGTCGACAACTGTGAGCATGTCATCAACGGGGCTGCCGATGCGGTTTCGTTCGTCCTGAAACATTCACTTTCGACACATGTGCTTGCGACGAGTATCGAAGCACTGCGGGTCACAGGGGAGGCGGTGTATCTATTGCGGCCCCTGGGAACTCCTCCCAATACGGGACGGATAACCGCGAACCACGCTCTGGCGTGGCCATCAGTTGAGCTTTTCATGAGCCGAGCCGTAGACGGTGGCCATAAAGCGGCCCTCGCTGACGAGGAGGCAGCCATTGTCGCTGCTATCTGCCGGCGGTTGGACGGCAATCCGTTCGCGATAGAACTGGTGGCCAGCCGCGTTGGTTTTTATGGATTGGACGGAGTATTGGAGCTGTTGGACAATCAATTGACGCTCCGTTGGCGCGGCGACAGGGATGCGACACCTCGGCACCAAAGCGTTCAATCACTGCTCGACTGGAGCTATGTTCTGCTGTCGGAGCAAACGCAAACCGTCTTGAACAGGCTATCTGCGTTCGCCGGCGAATTCACGATAGATGCGGCGACGGATGTCGTTGCTGGATCCGGAATAAGTGACGCGGATGTTTCAACGGCGATAAGTGAGCTGGTCGACAAATCCATGGTGTCGCCGGGGGGAGTAGATCAGACAACCAGCGCGCTGAAACTCCGGGAAATGGTCAGAACATACGCTGCCTTCAAGCTGGCGCACGAACCCACGCGGCACGAAACTCAGCGAAGACATGCCCTTTTTTACCTAAGAAGAATGCGGGCTCGCGAGAGCGGCTCGTACAAAAACACCTCGCTTCACGACTTCGACATTGGAAATGTGCGCGCCTCGCTCGAATGGGCGTTATCTGAAGGCGGAGACGCCGAGATTGGAGCAGAGACATGTTGTCTCTTGCTCGAAACCTTCCAGGATTCGATGCAGTTCGATGAGTGTAGAAGATGGTGCCAACGCGCGTTAGAGCTTTTGCCGTCCAAACATCAAAACACGGAGCTGCACCTCAAGCTTCTGGAAAGCCTCACGATCGTAACGCTTTTTGGGCATGGCGGCGATGCGGGAGTTGCGAACTTATTCGATGTCGGACTACAGCTCAGCCGCCGTCTCGAAGACCATCGTATAGAAGCTCATCTGCTGGCGGGGTTGGGTTTGTACCATCTGAAGCAGGGCGATTTCCGTTCTGGCTTCAACGTTGCAGAAGCTTACGCTCACAAGGACGATCGTCACGGTAGCCCGAGTGACAATATTGCGGCGGGCTGGATGTTGGGAACGATGTACCACATGCTTGGAGAGCAATTGGAGGCTGCAGCCACTTATAATTATAGTCTCGCCCGAACCACCGGGTTTTCTCCGTCGAGATTGGGGTACTTCGAGCAGGCCCATCTTGCGCTCGCGAAGATCGCCCAAGCGCGTGTGACCTGGCTGCGAGGCTCGCCGGAAACAGCGCTGCAGATGGCCGAAAGTGCTATCGGGGAGGCGAGAAGCCACCCGGCCGCCTTATGTTTGAGCCTGCTCATGGGCATAACCATTTTTCTCTACAGCGGCGAGCTAGATCGAGCGGATATCCTGACCGATGAACTGGCTGAGCTGACGGCGACAAATGGCAATCTGTCCGGATACCATGAAGCTGGCATGGCTGTGCGCGGCCAACTTCTGGTCCTTCGTGGCGAAGCAGAGCAGAGTATAGATCTGTTGCGAGGAAGACTACGATCCGTGACCTCGATCGGCTTTCAGAGTTTGATATTCGGAACCCTCCGTGCCCTCGCAGAGGGACTTTCCATCGCCGGCGAGCATACCGAAGCGCTTTCGGCTATCGATACTGCCTTGGGTCTGTGCGAACGCGCTGGTGGCACCTACCTTCTGCCGGAGCTTCTACGAACGAAGGCAATGATCCTCCTTTCGTCGCCACACTCGAACTTCAATTTGGTACATCGCCTTTTAAACGATGGTACGGCAGTTGCGCGCAGAACCTCGGCGCTGGGGTGGGAGCTTCGACTGCACCTCGCCCGCATAAAGGCTGACAGTTCGATGGGTCTTAAAACGACGGAGGAAGGCTTCACCAAGCTAGCGGAAGTCGTGCGAAGTTTTCAGGACGGTTTCGAAACCCCCGACCTGCAAACAGCCAACTCGCTGCTGCGACAGCGCGTGGATGCGGTGCTGGCAAGCTGAACGTGATTTCCCACGAAATAACCAGCCTTAACTCGCGGGCGCTCAAAGCAGCCGCTAGCGTATCCCGGTATAAAGCCTCTTAATCTCTCGTATCTCTACATAAATCAGCATGGAGAATTAACAATCGCAGGCGTTGAGTTGCGCTCAAGAGGAACCGAGTATGTCAATACCAGCCACTATAAACGGCAAGCGCATTGAGTTGGATGGTCCTTCGGATATGCCGCTGCTGTGGGCGCTACGCGACCTTCTGGGGATGACGGGAACTAAATTCGGATGTGGTGTGGGGCAATGTGGAGCATGCACCGTCCACCTCGATGGAAAGCCGGTACGCTCTTGCGTGCTTCCGATCGGTGACATCCGGGGAAACATAACTACGATTGAAGGCGTGGCCGAGACAGGGGCCGGTCGGCGTATCCAGGACGCATGGTTGAGACACGAGGTCGTCCAGTGTGGGTACTGTCAGTCGGGCCAGATTATGGCTGCCGCTGCCCTTCTATCGCGAGACTCGGCACCCGACGATGCGGAAATCGACGCTGCCATGTCCGGCAATATATGCCGGTGCTGCACCTACGTCAGAATACGCGCTGCAATCAAGGATGCCTGAGATGCAATCGATCGGCTTACTCGAACCAACATCCCCACTCCTGGCCAGCCGCAGAGAATTCCTGTTCGGAAGCGCAGCGTTTCTTCTGGGCTTTGCCTTTCCGAAGACGGCCGGTGCGATGGTGGATGAGAAAGGGCTGCTGGCGGCAGGCGCGACTGATGCGTCCGCTTCTGGATTCGACGGGTTCGTCCCCGACGGCTTTATTCGCATCGGAGGAGAGGGCCGCATCGTGCTTGTCGTACCGAGTTCCGAGATGGGACAGGGGATCGCGACAACCGAAGCGATGTTGCTGGCTGAGGAGCTGGAAGTCGATATGGACCAAATCGAGGTCGCCTTGGCTCCGGCAGACCTTGAAGCATATGGGCAGTCAATTCTCAAGAACCAGATCACGGGTGGATCGACATCGGTGCGTGCCTTTTTTGATCCGCTCAGAAGGGCAGGTGCGGCAGCACGGATTATGCTGGTGAATGCAGCTGCGCAACAGTGGCAGGTCGCGGCATCGGATTGCCGTGCCTCCCGGGCGACTGTCCTACATCAATCAAGTGGGCGCAGCGCGTCCTATGCATCGCTCGTTGAATTCGCCCGGACACAGCCTGTCCCCACGGAAGTAATGTTGAAGAAGCCATCCGAATTTAAGTTAATCGGGAAGCCTTTGAGGCGCGTCGACACGCCCGAAAAGGTCAACGGAACGGCTAAGTTCGGGATAGATGTCGCGGTGGCGGGTATGCGCTATGCCGCGATCAAGATCTGTCCCACCATCGGCGGAAAAGTTAAATCGATAAACGATCGCGAAACCCGAGCTTTGCCCGGCATATTCGATATCCTTGAGATTGAGGACGCGGTAGCGGTTGTCGGAGAGCATTACTGGGCGGCAAAGAAGGGCCTTGACGTTTTAGAGGTCGAGTGGGACCCCGGGCCGCATACAACATTATCGTCCGCCGATCTATGGCACGAGCTGCGGACCTGCGAGGCGACGCCAATCGTCGCCAAAGTGCAGGGGAATCCCGACGAAGAGCTTGCCAGTGGAATTCGCATCGAAGCCACATATGAATTGCCCTTTCTCGCACATGCGGCCCTTGAGCCAATCAATACGACCATACATGCGAGAGCGGACGCATGCGATGTTTGGGTCAGCACACAGGTGCCAGTTGATGCTCAAACTGTCACGGCCGAGATCCTCGGCCTTCGGGCCGAGCAAGTAAATATTCACTCCTATCTCATCGGCGGGGGCTTTGGCCGACGTCTGGCTGTAGACACCATCCAGCAAGCGGCGCGGTTCGCAAAGCTGGCAGATTACCCGCTCAAGATAATCTGGACCCGAGAGCAGGACATCCAGCACGACCGGTTCAGGCCCGCCTATTGCGATCGTGTAGTCGCAACGCTTAACGAGAAGACGCGCCTTCCCAAAGCGTTCCATCACCGCACAACCGGGTCGACGGTCCTCCAATATTTCACGCGAAAAGGTTGGCCTGAACGTCAACTGGACCCGGATCTGGTCGCGGGTTCCGTCAGCCAACCTTATCGCATTCCAGCAGCGAAGTGGGAGTGGCTTCGACAGGATAGCCCAGTGGCCGTGAACTGGTGGCGAGGCGTCGGGGAAGGGCATAACGTGTTCGTTGTCGAAGGCTTCATCGATGAACTCGCCTCAGCTGCCGGTTTCGATCCAGTGGCATATCGCAGAGCACTTCTAAGCGACAATCCACGCGCTAGGGCAGTCTTAGACAAAGTGGCTCGCGCCTCGAACTGGGGTGAGCCGCTTCCACAAGGTCACGGCCGCGGCGTTTCGCTCCATCAGTGTTTCGGTTCATACATGGGTCTTGTCGTAGAGGTTGAGGTCGATGAGTACGGCGAAGTCTTTCTCCGCCGGGCGACTGCCGCAGTCGACTGTGGCGTTCCGATTAACCCCGACAGCATCGCTGCGCAGATGCAGGGCGGCGTGCTGTTCGGCTTGTCGGCCGCGCTTTTTAACGGCGTTACGTTCAAAGACGGCAAGGTCGAGCAGAGTAACTTCCATGACTACCGGCAAATCCGTCTGAACGAGGTTCCGGCTTTCGAGGTTTTCGTGATGCCGAGCATCGAAGCTCCAGGCGGAATTGGGGAGGTGGGTACGGCTGCCGCTGCACCGGCGCTGACGAATGCGATTTTTGCGGCCACAGGCGTCCGTTTGCGTTCGACACCGATCGACAAGTCGAGTTTGGCGAAGAAAGGCAATCGCGACCGAGTCCCCGAGACAATCGCATTGACCAGTCTCGATCAAGCGGGGCGGCCATGAGCGGACTCAAGAAAGTTGTGATTGGGCTTCTATCCATCGCACTCATTGTAGCAGTGGCGGCGGCGGCCTTCTTTTTCTGGCCTCACGGGCTTCCGCAGGTTGCCGCGAGCATTTCGCAGCCCAAGGGGCCGGACCTGATCGCAAGGGGGAAGTACCTTACGACCGCCGCCGATTGTGAAGCGTGTCACACCGCGCCAGGGGGCAAGCCATTCGCTGGTGGGCTCGGGTTCGAGCTTCCGTTCGGGACGCTCTATTCGCCGAACATCACGCCTGACGATCGGACGGGTATTGGGACATGGACAGATGCCGAATTTGTCCGGGCGGTGCGATCCGGCGTGGGTAAGCATGGCGAGGATCTTTATCCCGCGTTTCCCTACACCTCTTACGCACTGTTGGCGATGGATGATGTACTCGCGATCAAAGCCTACCTCGACACGCTTGCTCCGGTGAATCGCAGGTCGCCAGAGAACGAACTGCTTTTTCCTTTCAACCAACGTTACGTGATGCGGGGATGGAAGTTGTTGTTCGTCCCCTCGACTCCGCTCAAGTCAGACGCGGGCAAGAGTGAAGCCTGGAACAACGGCGCGTACTTGGTCGAGGCTTTGGCTCATTGTGGCGAATGCCACACTCCGCGCGGTTTGATGTTTCAAAGGAAGCAGGGGAGCGCGTTGTCGGGTGGCAGTCTCGAGGGATGGACTGCCTGGAACATCACCCCCGATCTTGAAACGGGCATCGGAAGCTGGTCTGACGAACAGATCAAATCGTATATTTGGAAAGGGTTCGCACATGGCCGCGGGCCTGCCGCAGGAGCTATGCGACAGGCGATAGATCTCAGCCTAAGCCACCTGCCGGAAACGGATATCGATGCAATCGTCACCTACTTGAGATCAGTCGAGCCCCGGAAAAGCAGCTATGCAAGCAGCGCCATCACCGCTGGCCCGACGCCGGCATCGGCCTCCGAGCCATGGAAGCCGGTCGATGGGCCTGGCGGCTTGGGTCGGAAGATATTCGCTGGATCATGCGCAAGTTGCCACGGCTGGGACGGAAGTGGACAAAACAGCGCGCGAGCGGCGTTGACAGGCTCACATTCTGTAGCTGACGAGACGGGCGCAAATCTGGTGCAAGTGATCCTGAAAGGCACCTCGGATCCGAACGGCTCAGCGGCAACGGCCATGCCTGGTTTCGCAAGATCTCTCTCGGACGCGGAAATTGCTGCACTCGCCAACTATGTCCTCGGGCATTTCGGAGGAAAGAGAGGAAGCGTAACGCCGAACGACGTGGAGAAGGCTCGATGACGGATTCGGCTGATAGCTATACTTCTAGATGCCTTGCCCCGATGGAGGGGCTGCCGCAGAGGATCCATTTGGTTCAAGCCGCACGGGAGGTTCTTGATGTTCGATTTCACCGCACTTGAACTCGCTCGCATACAATTCGCGTTTACGGTTGGATTTCACATTATCTTTCCGACGATCACCATCGGGCTGGCAAGCTATCTGGTCGTTCTTGAGGCACTATGGCTCGCCCGCAGAAATGACGTGTATCAGAAGCTCTATCATTTCTGGTCGAAGGTCTTTGCGGTCAACTTCGCAATGGGGGTCGTTTCCGGGATAGTAATGGCCTACGAGTTCGGAACGAACTGGGGTGGGTTCTCCAAATTCGCCGGCGGAATTACCGGTCCGCTTTTGACCTACGAGGTGTTGACCGCGTTCTTCCTTGAGGCGGGATTTCTGGGAGTGATGTTGTTCGGCTGGAACAAGGTCGGACCCGGCTTGCACACGTTCGCCACGACGATGGTCGCTATCGGCACCCTAATTTCGACAACATGGATACTGGCCTCCAACAGCTGGATGCAAACACCGCAGGGTTACGCAATCATCGATGGCCGTATCGTCCCCACGGACTGGCTGGCGGTGATCTTCAATCCGTCGTTTCCATACAGACTGGTCCATATGACCCTAGCGGCGTACCTCTCTACAGCGCTCTTCGTCAGCGCGTCGGGAGCCTTTCATCTATTGCGAGGCAACGACACGCCCGCGGTCCGGAAGATGTTCTCAATGGCGTTGTGGCTGCTCCTTTTTGTCGCGCCGCTACAAATCGTAGTCGGCGACGCCCATGGCCTGAACACTTTGAAGCATCAGCCGGCGAAGATCGCCGCTATCGAAGGCCATTGGGAGAACGATCCAAAGGAAACCAGCCTGCCACTCATCGCCTTCGGAATTCCGGATATGCAGGCCGAGGAAACAAAGTACGCGATCGAGATTCCGTACCTCGGAAGTTTGATCTTGACCCACACGCTCCGCGGCAAGATACCCGGATTGAAGGAATTCGCACCCGAGGACCGGCCCAACTCGACGATAATCTTCTTCACGTTCCGCGTGATGGTCGGTCTGGGCATGGCAATGCTTCTGCTCGGGGCAGGGGGATTGTTGTTACGGTGGCGCGGGCGGCTCTTCAACTACCGGCCTTTCTTGATTTTTTCCGTACTCATGGGGCCGGCGGGGTTGATCGCGGTCCTGGCAGGTTGGATGACCACCGAAATCGGGCGGCAGCCCTGGGTTGTTTACGGCATCATGCGGACGAAGGACGCGGTGTCGGGCCAGTCGGTGGTCGCACTCAGCGTGACTCTCGTTGCTTTCATCCTCATCTACTTCTTTGTTTTCGGTACGGGGATCAGCTTCATGCTCAAGATGGTAGCTCGAGGCCCGGACAAGTACGGCACGGAGAAGCCGCCGCAGGAGCCAGGGCAGATCCGAAGGCCAGCGCGACCACTTTCCGCTACGCCTGATGATATCGATTCTGCGCCGCGGCGTGAAAGGGAGGACGTTTAAATGGGCATCGATCTACCCGTTGTGTGGGCAACGATAATTGCTGTCGGCGTGATGATGTACGTCATCCTGGACGGATTCGACCTCGGTATCGGCCTTCTCTTTCCCTTCATCCCCAAGCGAGCTGAGAGGGATGCAATGGTAAACACCGTCGCCCCTGTTTGGGATGGCAACGAGACTTGGCTCGTTCTCGGTGGGGCGGCTCTTTTTGCCGCGTTTCCGTTGGCCTATTCGACGATACTCAGCGCCCTCTATTTCCCGATGATGCTTATGCTCGCCGGGCTCATCTGGCGCGGCGTCTCATTCGAATTCCGTTTCAAGGCTGACGACAGGAGAAAGCCCACGTGGGACGCTGCCTTCTGTATCGGTTCCTACCTCGCGACATTCGCGCAGGGCGTTGCGCTGGGTGCTTTCATCAACGGCTTCCAGCTCGACGGCACAACCTTTATCGGCGGCCAATTCGATTGGTTGACACCGTTCAGCGTCTTCACGGGATTAGCGCTGATAGTTGGCTATATGATGCTCGGCTCGACTTGGCTGGTGATGCGGACGACGGGCGATCTGCACAATAGAATGCGCATGCTTGGGCAGTGCGCATCAGTCGTGCTTTTCCTCATGATCGTGATAGTCAGCATCTGGACGCCACTTGTTCACGACAGCGTTGCTGTTCGCTGGTTTGTTTTACCAAATCTCCTGATCTTCGCACCCGTACCGCTGCTTGTCGTCGTGGCGACCGGTCTCCAGGTGTGGGCACTGAGACGAGATGAACCAGGAGCGCAACCTTTCGTTCTAGCACTCGTCCAGATGTTCCTGGGTTATAGTGGCCTCGCCATTAGCGTGTGGCCCCACATTATCCCGCCATCGATCTCGATTTGGACGGCATCCGCACCGCCCGAAAGCATGGGCTTCGCTCTTGTCGGAACGCTTCTCATCATCCCTGTAATCCTGGTCTACACGACTTGGTCCTACTATGTGTTCCGGGGTAAATCCGAGCCGGGAGCGGGGTATCATGAGTGAGATCCCGGTCGGTTTTTCGGCTATCAAGACAGATCCTTTGGATGGGGGTGATCTGGACCCTCTCGGTGTCGACACTTGCGGTGTTGGCTGGGCTTTTACGGATTCTGATGTCGGCCGCCGGCATGAGCTCATAGCCACAGCTTTCAGATCGAAAACGAAGGCGGAGAAGCTGGATATCCGTACGCATGAGATCTGCTGCGGGCGCGCCCGTTTGCTCGAACAATAGGCGGGAAGCGCGATTTGCCGATGCTGTTTCAGGCCTGCAATTATACCCGAGAATAGGTGTACTTAAACCATCGAGAATTTCTCTGCGGACGCTCCAGCCGGTAAGCTTGCGCTGACTCTGTTGAACTTTCTCTATCGAAGGAAAACGCCATGGATAAAAAAGTAGCGCATCAACACCGCAGCCAGCCGCTCTCCACGCCAACAGATTTGGGGGAGGAAGCCACGCGTGATATTTCGGCAGCGCTCACGGCTGTGCTGGCGGATGTCTTCGCACTCTACCTCAAGACCAAGAACTTCCACTGGCATTTGTCCGGACCGCATTTTCGCGATTATCACCTGATGCTTGATGAGCAAGGTGCCGAGATCTTCGCGATGACGGACGATATCGCCGAGCGTGCAAGAAAGGTTGGCGGGCCAACGCTGAAATCGATCGGTCATATCTCGCGACTGCAACGCATTCTCGACAACGACGCAGATTTCGTGACGCCACAGGACATGTTGTCTGAGCTTCGTGACGATAATAAACAGCTTGCCGGTATCTTACGTCAGCTACATGAGTTGACCTCTTTGTATAACGACCATGCGACCACGAGCCTCACCGAGAACTGGATCGACGAGGCGGAACGCCGACTGTGGTTCCTTTTCGAAGCAACTCGTCTCGAGCTGTAGCTCCTCGAGAAAGGCGGCCGAAATCCGTGTGGATAAATTAGAAGGCGAGCCGCTCCGGCGAGAGGGGCGGCTCTCTTGGACTGCGATCTCAGGCTGCTGCGGGAAGCGGGACCACCAAGCCTTGGTCTTCGATTGCCTTAGGAGGAGGCGACGGAGGTGATGTTGCCTCAACAATAGAATGTACAAAATTGAGCCGGGTATAGATTGCCATGAGACGTTGCATGCCGCGATCGACTGGAACATCAGTCTGCCGTCGGATGCCGAGGCAACCGTTTTCTACATGGCGTCTGCATTCGCTGATATCGCACGCTAATCTTCACGTATAGCGAGTGCTACGAGTGTTGAAACCAGCCAGAAAATGACCAATCAGCGACGCGACCTGAGGGAGGCATTCCTCCAACGCAAAGTGTCCAGTATCGAGGAATTGTAGGTGGGCACGAGGAAGGTCTTCCAGGTACGCCTGCGCTCCTGCTGGAGTAAAGAAAGGGTCGTTCTTACCCCAGACGATCAGTGCGGGCGGCACGTTGGCTCTCAGCCATTCCTGCCATTGCGGGTAAAGCGGCAGGTTGCTCCTGTAGTCGAAAAGCAAGTCGAGTTGCGGCTGTTTACGGCCGGCCTGCTCGATATAGTGGAAGTCCAGTTCGTAATTATCCGGAGCTATGCGTTCCGGTTGCGAAGCCCCGGTCAGATACTGGAAGCGCACTCCCTCAGGAGTAAGGAGCCCTTCCAGTTCTGCGGTGACCGCGGGATCATCGGGACGAGCGGACATCAGCTTCCTTGCTGCTTCCGACAACCCCGCATCGTAGCAGTTTCCGTTTTGGATGATCAGGCCAGCTATGAGTTCGGGTCGTCTGGAAGCGATCCTCATGCCAACAGGGGCCCCAAAGTCGAAGATGTAGAGGATTACGCGGGTAAGGCCCAGCTTATCTATGAACGCCTCAATGGCGCGTGAGAGATTTTCGAACGTGTATTCGAACGTCCCTCCATCATTCCTGCTGGCGGGAGCCGCGCTTCGACCAAAACCCGGGTAATCGGGAGCGATCATGCGGATGTTTCCGCCTAATCGCTCCATGAGCGCTCTATATTGGTGAGAGGTCGACGGGAACCCGTGCAGTAATAAAATGGGAAGAGAAGGCGATGCGATATCTTTCGGGCGGGTTTCCCGATAGAAGATCTCCATGTCGCCGACGGCGAGCCGGCGATGGGTGATTTCGTGGTAGCTCGATGTCATTACCGCGCCTTCTCCAATTGCATTCTACTTTGCGGCCTCGATGATCAAATCCGACACCTCCTTGGGATGCGACAGCATCGCGACATGGCTGGAAGGTATCTCGATCGCCTTCGCATTGGCCGCCTTCACCTGATCCTTTTCCAGTTGCGGCGGAATGATCTGGTCCTTGGTTGCCACTACCATAAAGGTCGGTTTTTCACGCCAGGCTGCTGCAGTGACTTTCGCGCTAAGGCATCTGATGTGAAAGGGGCCTTGCGTTGCAGCGACGACAGCCTTCGTTTCAGGATCGAGATCGGCTGCGAAGTACTTCTTGATTCCCTGGTCGCTGATTTTCAGGAAGCCGTCGTCATCCTTCATGTACTCCTTACGACTTTCCAGCTGAGGGTATTTTGACGTTATGTCTTCCAACGATTGCCCCTTGTCGGGCGCGTAGGCTGCCACATAGACCAGAGACTTCACCTTGGGATCTGCTCCCGCTTCCGTTATGACGACGCCCGCCCAGGAATGCCCGACAAGAACCACCGGCCCCTCGGCGTTCTTGATGGCGCGCTTGGCGGCGCTGACATCATTGTCCAGCGAGTCGAGAGGGTTCTGGACGGCTATCACTTTGAGGCCTGCCTTTTCCAGGTGCGGGATAACCTTCTGCCACGAGGTGCCGTCGGCGAAGGCTCCGTGCACCAGGACGACGGTTTTCGCTGGCGTATCCGCAGCCAACGCCGCGGTCGATGCCAAATTTGAAAGCAGAACTGCGGCGAGTGGCAATATCTTCATCATGTCAGTCTCCTTGTTGCCGAATAGGCGAGCTTGAGAGTTGATCGATTGTCGAGCTTTTCCGGTAGGCCCGGTCCGTGTCCAAATGAGATGCGCGGAGTGAGGGATTGGCCGCATTGGCCTGCCGCGCACTCTGACAACCTCCCACGTGGGCGAGGCTCCCATTGCACATACGCTAGAACACGGAGCCCCGGATTTCGCGTTAATTCCTGAAAAAGCTCGCGAAATCCTAGAGATGGAAGAGGCGTAGGATGCGCATCCTCAAGTCAGGCGCTGTCTTCGAATAGTGGTTAAGGCCTGCTTGGTGTAATGCTTCCTCGGCTTTGGTCCGCACCGAAAGAAGGGCTGCGAGATCCTCTGCGATAGCCGGGCGTTCTCGAAGCAAGTCGGCAATCTTCGCCTTGCTTATCTGATAGAGGATAACGTCCGTGAGACACTTCGTATCAGCGACTTCCTTACCACCGAGCAGAACGCCACGTTCACCGAGAAGGTCGCCGGGCGCGAGACGGGCGAACTCGATCCTGTTTTCTTCACTACCGTCCTCGACGATCGCCACCCCTCGCGCCAAGATCATTAGAGACGTCGTGGTGGAGCCCTTCTTCGCAATAACCGCATCCTGCCTCATCACTAGGCGCTCCGCGGCGGCGGCCAATGCATTCCTCTCGTCGTCGGAGAGATCTGCAAAACTTCGAGCCAAATTTACGAGGCGCCTCACAATGTTGGGTGGACCGCCCAGGACCTCCGGTTGCTCTGCTGGAGGGTCTGAAGCAAGGGAAAATCCCGCGGCCGTCGTATGGCGATAGACCAAGTCGAATATCTCGTTTTTTGCCTTCGTGACAGACAGTAGAGTGGGCACGCGGAACGATAGCTCTACCTCGATGCAATCGCGGCTCAGCCCTAATATCGAAACAGATGGGCTCGGTGTTCTCAGGATTTCGCTACTGCTGAGGAGAACCTGCTGCATCGTGCTCTCGATGATGCTCGGTTGCGAGTTTGCCTGCACTTTTACTGTCAGGCTCGCTCCGTGCGACATGTCGGGAACGCTCAGGTTCGTAATGCGGCTCTTCGCCAGCATGCTGTTAGGGATAACCACCAGATCGCCGGTTTTGTTGAGGAACTGCGTGGATCTCCAGTTCGTTTCCACAACTTTGCCCTGGACATCATGGTCCAGAACAACCCAGTCACCCACCGACAGGAGCCGGTTGAGATTGAGAGCTATACCGGAGAACACGTCGTTCAACGTGCTTTGAAGAGCAAGGCCAAGCACGATGGCGAATACCCCCGACGTCGCGATGATTGTGCCGACCGGTAGGCTGAAAACATAGGCGATGATGCACAACGCGGCGCTGACATAAATAACCGCGACAACGAGATCCTGAAGAAGTCTTCCTTCGCGGGGCTTGTGTTCGAGTATCAGAAACACTCGAGCGCAATTGGCCAGCACCATCGCGCCTGCCAGCCACCAGACCGTTTTGAGAACACCACGGACGAGACGCAGAGTCACGCCCGGATCGACGTCTTCGATCGAGTACGGCGGAATGTTGTTCCACAGCAACAACGTCGTCAACGCAGCGAAGAAGACGCAATCGATTATCAGTCGGCGAGTCCCGGGTGCAGGGAACACAATGTGGGCGGCGCCCCGAGCCGCAAACAGCATGCCGAATTGTATCCAGATATCGGTGAGTACGGATGACATTCATAACTCTTGGTGGAACTTGAATGGTTGCGGTGCTCCGATGTCACGGCTGTTCGCAAGATATCAAAGCGTTACGACGCCTTTGAGTGGCAAGCAGGTGAAATCCTGTAAATCCTCGCAAAACCTGCCCGCCTCGTAAGCGTCGGCGTTGAACATTTTCGCTGATTGACGACGTTTAGCACCCGCCCTCCGCCCGCGCTGGTATCCTGCAGGCCTGCATATCCCGGCAGTCACATGGTTCATTCTGCTCAATGAGCCCTAACGATGCAGGAGTTTTACCGATGCTGGAAGAGACGCTCGGCTTGAGCGATGCCAAGCGAATGCTGGCTGCAGCCGAAACGAAAGCCGAGAGCCTCGGAATCCCTTACAACATCGCGGTCGTCGACTCCGGCGGGCATCTAATTGCATTCGTTCGGCAGGATCGAGGTCTGATTGGCAGCATCGACCTCGCGATTAAGAAGGCCATTACGGCAAGGCTCTTTGACAAAAGCACAGCTTACCTGGCGAGCCTGTCTCAACCAGGTGAACCGCTGTTCGGTATTCATCAGAGTAACCGCGGTGATGTCGTGATTTTCGGGGGAGGAATCCCAGCAGTTCGTGAGGGGCAGGTCATCGGAGCGGTCGGAGCAAGTTCCGGAACCGTGGAACAGGATATCGCGGTCGCGGAGGCTGCGATTGCAGCACTATCAAACTGAAAGGCTTCGCTTCACCCTCGTTCAATTCCTGGAGAGCAAAGGAGAAGTAAGACGACAACGATATCAGCGGGGTTATGGCTTTGGCCGCGGCCGAGAAGATCAGGCATACCATCAAGACCTTCGGCTTCTAGCGCGCGTCCGCTTTA
>UBXG01000002.1 GCA_900469475.1 Hyphomicrobiales bacterium
CCGCCACCCCCACCGGAGAAACCGCCACCGCCGCCTCCCGCACCGCCGAAAGCGGAGGACGAGCTGGAGACGGGTGCGGGGATGGTTGAAGCGATGGTGGACGCCATGGAGGAGGAGAAGTCGCCGATCGTTCCGCCGATATTGCCGGGGTTGAAATTGCCAGAGTACCAGAGCGGTGCATAGGCAGCCGCCGCGCCACCCGCAGCGGTGGCGAGCCAGGTTTCAAAGGCGCTGGACCACGGCTTTTCGACACCGAGTGCGACTGCATAGGGCAGCAGCTTTTCGAAATGCTGCGGCGACATCTGCGGCGCGCCCTGCATGTTCATTCGGTCGCGCTCGGCGAGCGTCAGATATTGCCTGAGGCCGGCGATGCCATCCATCATCTTGCGCCCGAGCGGCGTCGGCGCACCCATCAGAAAATAGAAGACGACGTTGAGCGCGAAAATGCCGACGATAGCGGCGACCAGCGGCAACAGGCCCGCTTCCCACAACGGCACGACCGCGGCGGCAAAACCGCTAACGGCAATCGAGACGAAGACGAAGCCAAAGAAGGCGAAAATCAGCACCGAAATGATGCGCTGGGCGAGGCTGGCACTATGCTTGCGAAACCTGCGGCCGATCGAGCTGGCGAAAAGCGTTACGAAAATCGACAGGAAGCCCGGCACGATAATGAGCGGCAGGGCATTTTCATGCAGGCGGCCGAAGATGACAATGGAAGCCAGGATGAGGATCGACAGTGCGATACCAGCAATAACATAGAGCGCATTGGCCTTGTAATATTCGTCGCGATGATTGCGCTCGATCGCGCTGCGGAATTTCGCACCGAGTCGCTGCACCGCCTCGCCATTTTCCTTGTCGATGACAAGTGGAGAAAATGGCCCGACGGCTTGCATGATCACCTTGTCGCCGCCACCGAGATCGCTGCCTGCCTTGCCCGAGGGGCGCATGACGACCTTTTCCTTCAGGTCGTCCAAGATGACATATCCGCGCACGGCGAGATCGATTGCCGTCGCTGAGAATGCCGTCCAGCCGGAGCTGGCAAAGCCCCTATTGTCGATATAATTGACGAGCGCGGGAGAGATGCCTTCGGGTGGGTCCCAGCGCGGAACCATGACACCCGGCGGAGGATCGCGGCCGACGGCGATCCAGCTTCGCAGGTAATATGCGAACAACAGGATCAACCCGCCGACGGCAATGATCGTATCGAGATGATCCCGAAGGAACCAGCCCCATTGCTGGCTGTCGCTCGGCGGTGTGATTGCGCCCTTCGCGAGCTTGATGGCAACCGTCAGACCTTCGCCGGCTGCGAGCGGGCCGGTCGTCGCGAAAGTAACGATATTGCCCTGCTGGCTTGCGCTTGCGTTCTTGCCGGTAGCACCGAGCGGTCCCGTAAAGAAGGCAAGCTGCTGCGGCTGCACGCCATTGGGCAAGGTGACTGTTGCCTTCGCATTGATGATTGGGAACAGCCAGCCGTTGCCCGTCACGTTCCAATAAAGTTCGTCATGATCGCCGAAATAGCGCATTTGACGATTGGTGTCGTAGGTGAGGCGGAATGAATGCGGGCCTGGGTTGAGACTTCTGTCGGCGTTACCGATGTAGATGCGCTCGCCGCCCTTGATGCGCTCGCTATGCCAATCCTCCGGCTGCCCATCGCGCTCGACGGAGACGACCTTGAAATCCACCTCGATCTCGCGGCCGTTGGCATCGGTCATTGTCAGCGGGAAATCCCGGAAGATGCCGCGGCGGATGTTTTGGCCTTCGGCATTGACGGAGATCGTCTCAACGACCTGCATGGAGCCGTCACGATGCAGCGCGATCGCTTGATCGAAGTTGGTGATGAGCTCGGCTGCCGTCACCGCCGTTGCACAAAGCAGCAGGCACAAAGCCAGGAAGAACCCGCAAAGCCGTGTCATCACTCCCCCAAAGGATGGCCGCGACGCCGTTGCCGGCGCCGCTTCACGTCAAGAACATGCCTGCGCTCAGCCTCCCTTGAGATGGCGGAGCGTCAGTCTTCGTAAGCGACACCAAGAGACGCCAGCACGTTCCAGTAGGACGGGAAGGTCTTGGCGACGCAATCAGGGTCGAGAATGGTGATGCCGCCGATCTTCAGGCCGGCGAGCGCAAAGCTCATGGCGATGCGGTGATCGGCAAAGCTGTCGATTTCTGCCGGCAGCACCTTGCCGGCGAGGCTCGGATCGGATGCGACGATGAGATCATCGCCCTCTTCAGTCCCGAGGTTCGGCACGATGCGGGACAGGCCGCTCGACAAGGCGCGGATGCGATCGCATTCCTTGACGCGCAGGTTCTCGATGCCGACGAAGCGCACCGGCGTTTCATTGAACGCGGCGAGAACGGCAAGCGTCGGGATAGCATCCTGCATCTGCGAGCCGTCAATGACGGCGGGCAGATGCGGAAACTTCGAGATCAGATCATAGGCCTTCGCATCAGGTTGCGAGAACTGTTCCGCCGGCGTGCCGAGATCGATCTTGCCACCACTCAACACTTCAGCTGCCCAGAGATAGGTCGCAGCGGAGGCATCGGGCTCGATCACGAAGTCGGCGGCATGATAGCCGGTGGGCTCGACACGCCAGGCAACCGGGCTCACACGCTCCACCTTGGCGCCGAAAGCGCGCATGGCAGCAACCGTCAGATCGATATAGCCGAGAGCCCCGATATGCTCGCCGAGCAGTTCGACGTCGACAGCGCGGTCACCGCCGGCAGCCATCATCAACAGAGCCGAAACATACTGGCTGGACAGGCCGCCATCGATCTGCACGCGGCTTGCCTCGAAGCGGCCGGTACCGTTGATGGTAACGGGCGGGCAGCCGGTTTCCGTGGAGGCATCGATGCCGAGCGAGCGCAATGCGTCGACGAGCGGGCCGATCGGCCGCTTGCGCATATGGGCATCGCCATCGACGATGACCTTGCCGTCAACCAGCGCTGCAGCTGCCGTCAGGAAGCGTGTCGCCGTGCCGGCATTGCCGAGGAAAAGCGGGGCAGCCGGCGCCTTCAGCTTGCCGCTGCCGGTCACGATGAAAGTCGTGTCGTCGGGCTCGTCGATGACTACGCCCATGGCGCGCAGCGCTTCGGCCATATAGCGGGTATCGTCGCTCTTCAGCGCGCCGGTCAGCCGGCTCGTGCCCTTGGCAAGGCCCGCGAGCAGCAGTGCGCGGTTGGTGATCGACTTCGATCCCGGCGGCATGGCGCGCCCGGTCAAAGGCTTGCCCGGCGGGATAATCGTGAGTTTGGCTCTACCCATCATCATTCTCTTTGGTCAGTCAGGAAAGCGGCCGATGGCCAGCGGTCGGCATCCTTTACCGCCTCACATGAAAAACCGATAGCGGAAATCTCAGAACTTTACCGTTGGAACGGCACGGTCCGCTTCGTTTGATATCTCGAAATAGGCCTTCTTGGTAAAGCCGAAGGGGCCGGCGATGAGATTGTTCGGGAAGGTCTCGACCTTGACGTTCAGATCGCGCGCAGCACCGTTGTAATAACGGCGCGACATCTGGATTTCGCCCTCGACGCCCTCCAGGGAGCGCTGCAATTCGAGAAAGTTCGTGTTGGCCTTGAGATCGGGATAGGCTTCGGCGAGCGCGATCACGCGGCCCAGCGCCTGCGACAACAAACGCTCCGCCTGACCGCGGGCGGCGACATCCCCAGACGGCACGGCCTGCGCCTTGTTGCGCAGTTCGACAACCTCTTCCAAGGTCTGGCGTTCATGGCCGGCATAGCCTTTGACCGTCTCGACCAGATTGGGAATGAGGTCGGCGCGGCGCTTCAACTGAACGTCGATGCCGGACCAGGCCTCCTCCGCCACCTGGCGTGCACGGACGAGCCCGTTATAGGCGAAGACGACATAGAGCGCGGCCAGCACTATGATCGCTAGAAGAATAAGCATCTGAAATCCCCCGTGGCGACTGCAACCCAAGGGACACTAGGCAGATTTCACGCCAATGTCACCCGGCTTTAACGGCGGAGCAGAGCCAAGATAGGCTGTGGCGATGCCCAATCCCGGGGAAGCTTGCCTTAGGCGGCCTGCTGATTCCAGTTGATGCCGCCCGCATCGGTCAGCAGGAAAGCCTCGCCGCAAGCCTTGGCAAGCGTGCGCACGCGCAGGATGTAGCTCTGGCGTTCCGTCACGGAGATGACGCCGCGAGCGTCGAGCAGGTTGAAGACGTGGCTCGCCTTGATGCACTGGTCGTAAGCCGGAAAGACGCATTTGTGCAGGCGATGATTTTCACTGTCGCCCGGCGCGCCGGCTGCCAGCAACGCCTGGCATTCCTTCTCGGCATCGATGAAATGGCGATGCAGCATCTCGGTATTGGCATATTCAAAATTATGCCGGGAATATTCCTGCTCGGCCTGGAGGAAGACGTCGCCGTAGGTGATCTTGTCTTCGCCTTCGAGGCCGTTGAAATTCAAGTCATAGACACTGTCGACGCCCTGCACATAGGTCGCAAGGCGCTCCAGTCCGTAGGTCAGCTCGCCGGCGACGGGTGCGCATTCGATGCCACAGACCTGCTGGAAGTAGGTGAACTGCGAGACTTCCATGCCATCGCACCAGCATTCCCAGCCGAGACCCCATGCGCCGAGCGTCGGGCTTTCCCAATCGTCCTCGACGAAGCGGATATCGTGCAGCAGCGGATCGAGGCCGATCGCCTTCAGCGAGCCGAGATAGAGCTCCTGCAGGTTCGGAGGATTGGGCTTCAGGATGACCTGATACTGATAATAGTGCTGCAGGCGGTTCGGGTTCTCACCGTAGCGACCGTCGGAGGGGCGGCGGGACGGCTGGACATAGGCAGCCCGCCAAGGCTTCGGACCCAGCGAACGCAGCGTGGTGGCCGGATGAAACGTGCCGGCGCCGACTTCCATGTCGTAGGGCTGCAGGACCGCGCAACCCTTGTCGGCCCAGTAATTGTGCAGCGTCAGGATCAGAGCCTGAAAGGAGCGCTTCGGGTTCATATGGTCGGGCACGTTGGCAGTCATGGGAACTGATTTCTTCCACTAGCGAATTGTTTGGCGGACAGGTGCCACGCCGGGGCGAATGGGTCAAGGCTTTGCAGTACAAGCGGCGATGCAACCCGCCACACCGGGACATATGAGTTTCATTCATCCTCCCGCTTCACATGATACTCGCCGGTCTTCGGGTCCTTGACCAGCGTTCCCATCGCGCCGGTACGACGTTCCGTTTCGGCGCGGCGGGATTTTTCGGCGAGCCGCTGGGCATCGCGGACGAAACGTCGATACAGGAACCAAATCCCGCCGACGGCGATGATGAAGAAGATGATCCGGGACATTAGCCAGCGCTCCCGCCTACAATCCGTACCGGCCCCACAATGCCTTTTCCTCTGCCGCTTCCGCAAGCCCGGATGCAATCCCGGCGCTGAGGCCATCCATGCCGCCAAGCGAAATGCCGGGAGCCTTGCGGCCGAAAAGGCTGCGCGGCGTGGTGATCAGCGTTGGCTTGACCTTGTCGCCGAAACGCTTCCTCAATTCTTGACGCATGTCTCCCAGGCCGTCGATCAGGCCAAGCTCCAGCCCGCGGCTGCCGGTCCAGAACAGGCCGGAGAATACCGTTTCGTCTGCCGAGAGCTTTCCTGTGCGACGCTCGAGCACCATGTCGATGAAGACCTTGTGGATTTCGAGCTGCAGGCTCTTCAGATATTCGATGTCCTTTTCCTTCTCCGGCTGGAACGGATCGAGGATCACCTTGTTCGCACCGGCTGTGTAGACGCGGCGCTCGACGCCGATCTTCTTCAACAATTCCGGAAAACCGAACCCACCGGAGACGACGCCGATCGAGCCCACGATAGAGGTGGCATCGGCAATGATCTCGTCCCCCGCCAGGGCGATCATATAGCCGCCAGATGCGGCAACGTCCTCAACGAAGACCAGGACCTTCTTGTTTTTCTCGGCGGCCAGATCGCGGATGCGATTGTAGATCATCCGCGATTGCACCGGAGAGCCGCCCGGCGAATTGACGATAATGGCGACGGCCGGCGCCGTCTTCACGTTGAAGGCCTTTTCAAGCGCCTGCGAAACGCCGGCGAGATTCAGCGATTGCCGCAGCGGACCACCACCGGAAGAGATGACGCCGCTCAGACGGACGACGGGTACGATCACCTCCTCCTTGCGGAAGCGCTTCGGAAGCATGCGTCTCAAGAACCCAACCATTCGTCATCCCTGTTTCATGATGTTTGTTGCCCGTGATGTATGCATGGAAACGCCAAACACAATATTGCGGATCGTATTTGATGCCCTGATGCTGAGCGCGCCGAATGGCTAGCGGCGCGGATACGAAGTGCGGCCGTTGTTCATGTCATCGACGAAATCGGTGAATTTATGCGTTCCCTCGCCATGCATGATCAATGGTGCCCGAAGCGCCAGTCTGGCCCTCGAACCCTTGATTGCCGTCACCAGAATGCGCACCGCACTCTCACCCTCACGGGGATGGATCGGCGTGATTTCAATGCCGCCGAAGCGGCGGCCGCAGGCGGCGATGATCTCGCCGATCGATTCTGGCCGCGCGATCAGCGAGAGCTGGCCGCCCGGGATCATGATCGCGCCTGCCGTGCGGATCCACCGTTCGAACAGCCCGTCGGTCATGGCATGCGCCTCGGCCTTCAGCACGTCGGGTGTCAGCCTGTCACTGGCATCGTTGAAAGGCGGGTTCATGATGACGTGGTGGAAACTGTCGTCGACGAGACCCGCTTCGTTGCGGTCCTTGCCGGTCAGCGTGACATCGGCTTCGATGACCGAGACGCGGCCGGCAAAACGCGCATTTTCCGGCAGCAGGAGGCTCTTGCGCGCGAACTCGGCCATATCGGACGAGCGCTCGAACAGCACGACCTGCGCCCGGTCGAGTCTTGAGGCCACAGCCATTCCGGCTGCTCCGGCGCCCGCGCCGAGATCCGCCACCCGGATCGCACGCTCATCTGCGACAAGCGCTGCGAGCAGCATGGCATCCATGCCGGAGCGGTGCCCCCTGCCCTTCGGCTGCACGACATGGAAGGCGCCGCGGTGGAAAGCATCAATGGTTTCGGAGGGACTTTCGGCCATGGCGAACCTCAGCCGCGCGCCGGACGAAGCTCGTCGCCGAGGCCGGCATCGACGAGGATCCGCCGCGCCTGATCGGCACGCTCCTCCTCCACCAGAAAACGGCGCGGCAGCATCCCGAGGGAGCCTTCCAGAATGCTCATGGCCTGGTCCGCAATGAAGCAATGAATTCCCGCATCCTTCATCAAGCTCTCAGCGAATGAGAGAAGGACCGGGTCATTGGTACGGATCAACTCGTGCATAGGCCTTAGAATTCCTGTCAAATTTACGCGACGAGACAATTCGCCTCTTGCCGCCCGTTTCGCCCCTTCTTATTGTGCTTTGCAGAAAATGAACAGGAGTCCGGATCGTTGGGCGTCGTGATACCGCTGGAAGAAAGCAAGAATAAACTGGCATCCATCAAGCCGTTGGTGGACCTGACCAAGGCGGATATGGAACGCGTCAATCAGCTCATCCTGTCCAAGGCCGGCTCTGATGTGCAGATGATCCCGGAGGTTGCAGAGCACCTCATTTCCTCTGGCGGCAAGCGTTTGCGGCCGATGCTGACCATCGCGTCTGCCGCTCTTTACAGCTATCAGGGCGACAATCACATCAAGCTCGCGACATCGGTCGAATTCCTGCATACGGCGACGCTGCTGCATGACGATGTGGTTGATGAAAGCGATCTGCGTCGCGGCAAGTCCACCGCCCGGATGATCTGGGGCAATCAGGCAAGCGTGCTGGTCGGGGATTTCCTGCTCGGCCAAGCTTTCCGCATGATGGTGGAAGTCGGCTCGCTCGAAGCTCTCGACGTCTTGTCCTCGGCTGCCTGCGTCATCGCCGAAGGCGAGGTGCTGCAGCTTTCCGTTTCCAAGAACATGGAGACGACGGAAGACGATTATCTCTCGGTCATCCGCGCCAAGACTGCAGCGCTCTTTGCCGCTGCAGCTGAAGTCGGCCCGATCGTCGCCAATGCCGGCAAGGCGGAGCGCAATGCGCTGAAGTCCTATGGCACCAATCTCGGCCTCGCCTTCCAGCTCGTCGACGACGCGCTCGACTACGGCGGCAAGGCCGTCGATCTCGGCAAGAATGTCGGCGACGATTTCCGCGAGGGCAAGATCACGCTACCGGTGATTCTCGCCTATCGCCGCGGCACGGAGAAGGAGCGTGCCTTCTGGCGCGAGGCCATCGAAACCGGCAACAACAGTGACGAGAATCTCGAGAAGGCTCTCGGCCTGATCACGAAATATGGTGCGCTGGCCGACACAATTGCCCGTGCCGTCCATTACGGCACCATCGCGCGCGACGCCCTGGCACCCCTGCCGGAAACGCCTTGGAAATCGGCACTTCTGGAAGTGATCGATTTCTGCATCGAACGCGTTAATTGATGGCGGCTGCCTGAATTTGTTGCAGGGCCGCTTCAAAAAAGCCATCCTGTTGTGAATCAGTTGACACGAACGCTTTATGCCGCCGGCGTCTTCGCCGGCTGTCCCTTGATGAAAGGCTTTCTAATGCGGCAGAGACTTGCCATCCGTTTCCTCTCGGGCGTAGCCTTGGCGGCGGTCCTTTCGGTGTCCGCCCTGAATGTCGCGCGCGCCGATGATAAGCCGGCGGCAGCATCGGAGGCCAGCGCCCCGGTCGCCTTCGATGCGGATAGTGTCGATACCTTCGCAGGCGCGTTCCTCGCTGCCCGCACCGCCGATGTCGATCACGACTACAATACTGCCATCGCGCTCTACAAAAAGGCGCTGATGATCGACCCGAGCAATCCAGAAATCCGCCAGCGGCTGATGATCTCGCTGCTGCTCAACGGCAATCTGGAAGAAGGCGTCAAATACGCCAACGAGCTGAAGAGCGACCCTTCCGTCGAACGCGTGACCACCATCGTGCGCGGCATGGATGCCATCCGCCGTCACGAATACCGTACCGCCCAGGAAATCCTCAAATATAGCGGTCCGAACGATCTCGACCGGATGATGACCAATCTGCTCGCCGCCTGGGCTCGCGCCGGATCCGGCCGGGGCAAGGAGGCCATCTCGATGATCGACAAGATGAAGGGCCCGGATTGGTTCAACATCTTCAAGAACTATCATGCCGGCGCCATTGCACTGACGATGGGCGACCTGAAATCGGCACGCTCGCACCTCAACGATGCGATCCTCGACAAGACGGGCGGAGCGACGGCTCCCGATACGTTCATGCGCGCCGTCATGGCGCTTGCGCGCCTTGAAGCCAAGGCCGGCGACAAGCAGAAGGCCCTGGATGCAATCTCCGTCGGCGACAATCTCGTCAGCAATTATGCTCCGTTGAATGCGCTGCGCGACAGCATCAGCAAGGGTGATACGCCGGACCAGCAGGTCACCAATGCCAGCGAGGGTGCGGCCGCCGTTCTCTTCACCATCGGTGCCGCGCTGAACCGCGACGGGGCCGAGGATGTCGTCTCGCTTTATCTGCAGATTGCCAATTCTCTCGACCCCAAAGCGGCCGATACGCTGGTGTTGCTCGGCGGGCTGGCCGAAAAGCAGGAGCAGACCGATCGTGCGATCGGCTTCTACAAGAAGGTGCCTGATGACTCGCCAATGGCCCGCATCTCCGAGCTGCAGCTCGGCCTCGCACTCGCCCAGGCAGGTAAAGTCGACGATGCACGCAAGCATCTGAAGGCGCTGATCGATTCCGATCCCAACGATGTCCGCAGCTATCTCGCCTATGGCAGCGTCCTTTCGGATGCCAAGGACTTCCAGGCCATGGCCGACAATTACGACAAAGCCGTACAGATCATCGGCCCCGTGCCGAAGCGCAGCGACTGGGCGGTGTTCTTCCAGCGCGGCATTGCCTATGAGCGGCTGAAAAAGTGGGCGGATGCCGAGCCGAACTTCAAGAGGGCCCTTGAGCTCAATCCGGATCAGCCGCAGGTGCTAAACTATCTCGGCTATTCCTGGGTCGATATGAACATGAACCTCGACCAGGGTCTGGACATGATCAAGAAGGCCGTCGATCTGAGGCCGGACGACGGCTATATCGTCGATTCGCTTGGCTGGGCCTATTTCCGTCTCAACCGTTTCGACGATGCCGTGAGCGAACTGGAGCGGGCAGCACAGCTCAAGGCCGGCGACCCGACGATCAATGATCACCTCGGTGACGCCTATTGGCGCGTCAATCGCAAACTCGAAGCCGTCTATCAGTGGAATCGGGCGCTCGCCTCGAAGCCGGAAGAGGCCGATATTCCGAAGATCAAGGAGAAGGTCGAGAAGGGCTTGCCGCCGCTCGACAACGATCCGAAGACCGTCGACAAGAGCAAGCAGCCCGATCCGGCGCCCGCCCCCTCGCCCGACACGAACGCTCCGGCGCCGGTCGATAAGAAGTCCTAAGACTTCCATGAGCACGATCTTGGCAGCGGGTGATTTCGACCTTACGGAAGAAGCGCCCGCAAAGATCAATCTTGCGCTGCATGTCACGGGGCGCCGCGCCGATGGCTATCATCTGCTGGACATGCTCGTCAGCTTTGCCCGCCACGGCGATCGTCTTTTCTTTCGCGCAAGCAAGGATGACGATTTCAGCCTTTCGGGACGGTTCGGCCCGTTGCTTTCGGCCGATGCCGAGGCCGGCGACAATCTCGTGCTCAAGGCGCGCGATCTCTTGCGCCAGGCAGCCAATTCATCCGGTCTCGATGCTCCCGCCGTCCATATTCATCTGGAAAAAAACCTGCCGATCGCATCGGGCATCGGCGGCGGTTCGGCGGATGCGGCTGCGACCTTGCGCGGGCTCATGCGGCTCTGGCGCCTCAGCCTGCCTGAAGGCATCCTCAAAACGATCGCCCTGAAGCTTGGCGCCGATGTGCCGATGTGTCTTTCGAGCCGGCCGCTGATTGCGCGTGGAATTGGCGAGGCGATAGATTTGCTGCCTTCCTTTCCTTCTTTTCCGATGATTCTCGGCAATCCGCTCGTCGGCGTCTCCACGCCCGACGTGTTCCGCCAATTGTCGCGCAAGGATAATCCGCCATTGCTGTTTCCGTCGCAAATGCCGCAGGGTCAAGGCGAATGGATCGACACGATCAAGGCCCTGCGCAACGATCTCGAACCGCCGGCGCGCTCGATCTGCGGCGAGATTGGCGTGCTTTCCGGCCTGATCGAAAGCGAATCCCCGATCCTGACGCGCATGTCCGGCTCGGGCGCCACCTGTTTCGGCATCTTCGCCGATGCCGAACGGGCGAAGAAAGCCGCCGCCTCGCTTCACAGACAGAGACCGGACTGGTATTTCCAGGTAACGGAGACGATCGCGGGAGAGGCATGATGGCAGGTCCGGTCAACGAAAGATCCTTCATTCCCGTCGGCATCGCAGTATTGACCGTTTCCGATACGCGCACGCTCGCCGACGACAAATCCGGCGATACGCTGGTTGCCCGCATTGCGGAAGCCGGCCATAGGCTTGCTGCCCGCGCCATCGTTCACGACGACAAGGAGCGCATCCGCGCGCAGGTGGAAGCCTGGACCAAGGATGATGCGGTCGACGTCGTGATCACCACCGGCGGCACGGGCTTTACCGGCCGCGACGTCACGCCGGAAGCGCTGGAGCCTTTGTTCGAAAAGCGAATGGATGGGTTTTCGGAAGTCTTCCATCGCATCTCCTATGACAAGATCGGCACGGCGACCATCCAGTCGCGGGCCACAGGCGGTGTGGCCAATGCCACCTTCATCTTCGTGTTGCCGGGCTCTCCCGGTGCCTGCAAGGATGCCTGGGACGGCATCTTGAAGGCGCAGCTCGACTATCGCCACATGCCCTGCAATTTCGTGGAGATCATGCCGCGCCTTGACGAGCACCTAAAGCGCGGCGCCGGCTCGAGATAGGTCTTCTGCTCGCTGCGATATTGCGTGGCGGTCATGCCTTCGGCAGGACAGGAATTGATTCCCATGAATCGCCGCTGAGTATGATGCAGCTCCGGCCGGATATGTCGCTCATCAGCAGCGTCCAGTTGCCGCTCTCAGCAGCATAGATCTCAACGATCGTGCTTTGATCGAGCTTGCCGACAGCCGAAAGCTTTTCCGAAAGATGGTCGCCAAGAAACGCGACGATATCGACGCGCTTGGCACAGGCCAAGGTTACCTGAGCGGCGGCATTGCCGGGGAAAAGAATTGCACTTGCAACGAAGAGAGTTGCCATGAGGCGATAGAGCATCGTGCGTTTCATAACGCACCTCCTTTCGCCGAAATCCCGGCGAAAAAGGAGAATTCCGCTGACCAGTTCCGCCTGATATCGGCATCTTCATGGTCGGTCACTAACGCGACACGCGTAAGGTGCCGCCACACACGAATTATCGCAGCTATTCCCGCGTTTACAAATGGAATCTGCGGAACGTGAAACTCTATCGCGCCGCGCGCGCCACCCAGGAGGGAATGAGTTCGCTTGAAAGCCTGCGGCCCTTCTGGCCCTTGGCAAATTCCGCGAGCTGCATGCCCGACCTGGCGATAGCGATGGCCTGGTGCTTCGAAAGCAGCAGACCCAGTTCCAATGGCGGCGAACGGCGGCCGATCCGCTTCAGAAAGGGCGGCCGATAGCCCCGCGACGCCGTAAACCGCGCCGGGCCTTTGTTCAAGGAGACATATTCGGCGACCTCGTCGATCCAGCCCGCTTGCGGCCGCGCGCCCGGCTCGACCAGCAACAGCCATTCTCCGCGGGCCGCCCGCAATATGTCCTTGATATCCCACTGCGAGTAAAAGCGGCAGCCGGCAGCATCCGCCACTTTCGACGTGCCATCACTCGAACCGTGATCGAGCACGATCACGTCGCTGACCAGCCCCTCGACCGCGCCTGCCACCAATGCCGCCAATGTCTGCGCCAGCTCGGGTTCGTGATCCTGGCATTCGATAATGACCGTCAACATTGCCCATTTATAGAGCGGCGCATAATTTATTGCCAGCACCCAACCTTCGGCTCCAAACGTTTAAGAAAAGCATCATAAGCCGCCGGAAACACTCACCGCCGGCATCGCCAAATGCCTCCTCTCAACGAGGTGGAAAATGGTGATTTTGGATTTTTGTTCTTGCAATGTTCTCATTTGTCGGATAGGAATTTAATCATCTTAGACGCGGCGTGCGATGACATAAGCCGCCCCGGAGCCACCGATGAACGAGCAGTCCCTTGCAGGGCAGGCCGCTTTCGCGCCTGCCAATACGGCAGACGTTGCCAACGCTTTGATCGCCGATTCCGGTCTCAGGGTCGATGTCGAGCGTCGGCGCGGACGCGGCGCCGGATTGAACCCGAGCGGCCGGTTCGAGCCGCAGCAGCGCGAGGCCTTCGACGACGGCTGGCAGAGCTGGGAAGAGCTGCCGCCTTTCAAAACCGAAGTGCAGGTGGAGAAGCCGCGCACGGCCATTACCCGTAACGAATCGCCCGATATTCCTTTCGATCGATCGATCAACCCTTATCGCGGCTGCGAGCACGGATGCATCTACTGCTTCGCGCGGCCGACGCATGCCTATATGGGCCTGTCGGCAGGGCTGGATTTCGAATCGAAGCTGTTTGCCAAGCCGGATGCGGCCAAGCTGCTGGAACGCGAACTGGCAAAGCCCGGCTACAAGCCGCGCGTCATCGCCATAGGGACGAATACCGATCCCTACCAGCCGATCGAGAAGGAATGGCGGATCATGCGCCAGATCCTCGAAGTGCTGAACCGGGCGAACCATCCCGTTGCTATCGTCACCAAATCGGCGCTGGTCATGCGCGATATCGATATTCTAAAGGAGATGGCCGCCAAGAACCTTGTGCGGGTGGGATTGTCGGTGACGACGCTCGACCGCAAACTCGCGCGCACCATGGAGCCCCGGGCGGCGACGCCGCCACGGCGGCTGGAGGCGATCCAGGCTTTGAACGAGGCCGGCATCCGCACCGCGATCATGGTGGCGCCGATTATCCCTGCCCTCAACGATCATGAAATCGAGCGCATTCTCGATGCGGGCAAGGCGGCCGGCGCGCAGGAGGCAAGCTATGTCATCCTGCGGCTGCCGCTTGAGGTGAGCCCGCTCTTTCGCGATTGGCTGCTGCAGCATTATCCGGATCGCTATCGCCACGTCATGTCGCTGATCCGCTCGATGCGCGGTGGCAAGGATTACGATGCGGAGTTCGGCAAGCGCATGAAGGGCGCCGGGCCTTATGCCTGGCAGATCAGCCGCCGCTTCGAAATGGCGACGCGCCGGCTCGAGCTTACGCGCCGCAATATCGCTTTGCGCGACGATCTGTTCGTGCCGCCAGACGGCAGCGGCGTCCAGTTGTCGCTGCTTTGATATTCCTTGCGGGTTTTCCCTGACCCCGCTGGAAAAGCCCCCCGGTTCGCCGCCCTGATCCACCGGGGGCTTGCAGGAGATCGGGTGGTGTGCGAGCTTCGCCGCATGAAACGCAGCACATCACCCGATTCTCCAATGCTTTTCGAGGATGCCCCGCTCGTTCCCACGTTTGAGCTGGAGCTGATTGCGCGCCGGGCCGGGCATTGGCCTGTCGCCGGAGCCGATGAGGCTGGCCGGGGGCCGCTTGCCGGACCGGTGGTCGCCGCTGCCGTCATTCTCGACCCTGAGCGGATCCCGCAAGGGCTCAACGATTCCAAACAGCTGACCGCGGCCAGACGCGAAGAGCTGTTCGTGGAGATTCTCGCAACAGCAACAGTCTCTATCGCCTCGTCGAGTGCCGGTCGTATCGACACGACTGATATCCGCAAGGCAAGCCTCGATGCAATGCGCCGCGCCATTTGCGGACTTGCCGTGCCGGCAAGCTATGTGCTGACCGATGGGCTCGATGTACCAGCCGGGCTTGCATGCCCGGGAAAGGCCGTCGTCAAAGGAGACGCGCGCTCCCTCTCCATCGCTGCCGCATCGATCGTCGCCAAAGTAACCCGCGACCGGATGATGGCGCGCGCGGGCATTGTCTTTCCAGCCTATGGTTTCGCAGCCCATGCCGGCTATGGCACTCCTCAGCATCGCGCTGGCATCGAGGAGCATGGTCCCTGCCCGCTGCACCGCATGAGCTTCCGTCCGCTGCGCAAAGAGGCCGTTTGAAACTCAGCCCGTCAGTCCGGCGACGATTTCAGTCGAGCATTTTCTGATATAGGCGATGTCTTCCCTGTAGATGCGATCATGTCCTTCCTGGAGATTCCGGCGATATCTCTCGATGCCGCGGGCAGCTTCCCGTTCCATGAAAATCAATAGCGCCTCAAGCCGCTCGACGATGAGGTCAAGCAATGAGCTGCGCTCGTTAACGGACAGGCCATAGGCATCGATAAAGATACGGGTGCGACCGACTTGGGCGGCAAGAGTGTCCATTCCCTTGATAGCGGCGCCGGAGGACAGCGGCGCCCAGCGATAGACGGCATAAGCCAGATCCCACATTCGCGGACCGGGATGCGCAGCCTCGAAATCGATGATCCCGGTCACTTCGCCATGGTTCAGGACGACATTGTAGGGGGCAAAATCCCCATGGCAGATTACCTCGCAAGGCGAGCGGGCCGGCAGTTGCCATGCATAGCTGGCCGCGAGGCTTTTTACGAACAGGGCGGAGCAATCGTGATAGTGACGCAGTAGCGATGCAGCCGACCGCAGCGCCTTTTCGCCGCGCATCGCGGCGTAGCCATCGAGATCGCCGGTATCTCCGGGCAGATAGGTTACCTGCTCCCAGACCTCGTCATATCCAGCCGGATGCGGAGCTGCATCAAAACCATACCTATGTAGCGCAGCCAGCAAGGCATGGACGCCCGGTGTCCAGGTGGCCACCGGTCTCACGATGAGATCGTCTTGACGAAACGGTTCGCTGCCAGTCGTTGACTGCATCCACTCTCCCCTCATGCACTGATCTTGCCTCCCACTGTGGCGATGATCAATCATGACTGAGCATGAAACAAAAAAAGCCCCGCGGAAGCAGGGCTCTTTCGAATTCGATATTGCGAGGGCTTAATTCAGCCGCGTCTTCACTTCCTTGACGGCGTCGTTGAAGAGGCCGGACTGAACGCTGCCATCGGCCTTCTTGGCAAGCACCGATTCTGCAGCGGCGATTGCCAGATCGACGGCAGCGGAGCGGACCGCCTTCATCGCATCGGCTTCGGCCTGCTTGATCTTCTGCTCGGACAGAGCCGTACGGTTGGCGACGAACTCCTCGGTCTTCTTGCGAGCCTCGGTCGTCAGCATTTCCGCTTCGCGCTCGGCTGCGGCAACAATATGTGCTGCTTCAGCCTCAGCTTCCTTGCGCTTGCGCTGATATTCGGCCAGCAGGTGCTGTGCCTCTTCACGCAGGCGCTTGGCTTCGGCCAGCTCGTTACGGATCTGATCGGCGCGGTCGTCCAGCGACTTTGCCATCATGCCGGGAACCTTGAGGTAAACGATCAGGCCTAGGAAGATGAGAAGGCTGACAAACGCGAAGAAGGTGTTGTCGAAAGAAAATCCCATGGATCAGCCCTCCTGCTTTGCGGCGGCTGCCGCAACCGCAGAGGCGACATCGGCCTTGCCGGCGACATTTCCGACCAACTGCTCGACGACAGCACCTGCGGTCTCTTCGGCAATTGCACCGACATCACCGAAGGCTTTCGCCTTGATTTCAGCAATGCGGCCTTCTGCGGCCTTGAGCTTCTCAGCCAGGCTCGCCTCGATTGTCTTGCGATCCTCTTCGGCCTTGGCCTTGGCGGCATCGCGAGCGGTGGCGCCGATGGAATTTGCCTTGGCGCGCGCAGCAGCCAATTCGCTTTCATAGGTCGCGACGGCGGCGTCGGCTTCAGCCTTCAGACGCGAGGCTTCCTCGATATCCTGGGCGATCCGGTCGTGCCGGCTTTCCAGAATGGTGCCGACGCGCGGAATAACGATCTTCTGCATGGCCACGTAGAAGATGACGAAGGTGATTACCAGCCAAAGCAGCTGTGATGGATACGTCGTATGGTCAAACGGCGGGAATACGCCGCCGTGATGGCCTTCATTCGGCGCACCCGTTTCCGTGTGCACCGCTCCGGCGGCCGGCGGTGCTTCTTCAGCATATGCCGGGGTCACAAACATGCTCACCTCCAGGTGGTCTGCAAATACAAAGAATCACGGCTCGCTGCTCGCGAACCGTGATCTATGACGCCGCTGATATCAGACGGCGAAGAGCAGGAGGAGAGCGACGAGCAGCGAGAAGATGCCCAGAGCTTCCGTAACGGCGAAGCCGAATACCAGACGGCCGAACTGGCTGTCAGCAGCCGACGGGTTGCGCAGTGCGCCGGACAGGTAGCTGCCGAAGATATTGCCGAGGCCGAGAGCCGTGCCGGCCATACCAAAGCAAGCCAAACCTGCGCCGATGAACTTTGCTGCTTCCGCGTCCATGTTGAACTCCTTTGAAATGGTTGTGCGGTGAATGACTGACGCCATTAGACGCCAATGTCTTTATCCTTAGTGGCCGCCCGGATGGATTGCGTCGTTGAGGTACATGCAAGTCAGCACCGCGAAGACGTAGGCCTGTAGGAAGGCGACAAGGAACTCGAGACCGGTGAGGGCGACGGTCATGATAAGAGGAAGAACTGCTCCGCCGATACCAAGCGCGCCGAGGGCTCCGAGCGAGGCGACAAAGCCTGCGAACACCTTGAGCGTGATATGACCGGCCAGCATGTTGGCGAAAAGACGAACAGAGAGTGAAACCGGGCGAGAGAGGAACGAGATGATCTCGATCGCCACTACCAGCGGCAAGAGAACTCCCGGAACACCTTCAGGAACGAAGATCTTGAAGAAGCCGAAGCCATGCTTGATCAAGCCGTAGAAAATAACGGTGAAGATGACGAGCAATGCGAGCGCCAGCGTGACGATGATCTGGCTGGTGACGGTGTAGAAGTAAGGAACGAGGCCGAGCAGGTTCGCCGTGAGGACGAACATGAAGAGAGAGAAGACCAGGGGGAAGAATTTCATTCCCTTCGTCCCCGCCCCCTCTTTCAACATCGAGGCGATGAACTCATAGGCCATTTCCGCAACGGACTGCGAGCGCGTCGGGACAACGGCGCGCGGCGCGCTGGCAAAATACAGAAAGCCCGCGGACAGCACTGCCGAGGCAACCATGAACAGCGAAGCATTGGTGAACGAAAAATCAATTCCACCGATATCGATCGGGATAATCTTAAAGATCAGGAACTGATGGGTAGGATCGTTTGCCACCGCTTGTTCTCTTTCATTATTCCGCTCCACCGAGCAGATGCTTCTCATCTGGAAACAACGCCGCTGCGTCGCTTCCGCTCATTTCTTACCAGGCTCACGTCCCTGCGGCTCCGGCGTCGCCACCTTGCCTGCAGAGCGTAGCACATTCAGCACGCCGGCACAGAATCCGAGAAGCAGCAAAATAATCATGCCCCACGGCGTCGTACCGAGAAAACGGTCCAGGACATAGCCCAGAACGGCTCCAACGATGATTGCAGCAATGAACTCACTGGAAAGCTTCATCGCCTGAGCGTAGCCCTTGCGGCTCTCCTCGGCGCGAACCTCCCCGCGTTCATCCTCTCTCACCGCAGCGCGCTTGTTCGCCAATTCGGCTCCCAGCTGCGCCCGCCGCTGTTCCAGACCCTCGTCGCGGTCATCCGTCATGGTGGCATCCTCCCCATTTTCGTTGCGCGTAATCCCTGTACCCCGGTCAACGCGTAAACGAACAGCAGGTTTCGCCACCTTTCGGCCCGTTTTGAAGTCGCGCGCAACATAGTTTTAGGAAAAAGCATAGTCAAGGCGTAGACACCATCTGTCCAGCCATAAATTAGCCCAATTAAATCATGAGTTTAGAGCGAAAGAGCCTTATTGACCGAAAACTGAGCGGAAGAATCCTCTTCAGCCCATGCTTTCCCGTGGCTTTTTTGCCGGGGGAAGCGGCCCTGCCGCTGGTGTCAATCTGCCGGAACCAGTCGCCTCAGCTCCAGCCGCCGCCATAGGTCCTATAGAAGATGTGCATACCTATGCGGCCGACCTTCACCATTTCGGCTGCCCATTTCGGCCGGACATAGACAGCATGATAGTGAGTGGCAGAACCGACTTCCGGCAGCCAGATCTTGCCGGCGGTGACCGCCATGGCGACCTGGCGGGCAATACGCCAGTGTTCTGGCGAATTGACGCGCTCCTTGACGTTGTCACAGGCGAAAGAGAACTGGCAAGCGTTGGTCCAATCCTCATTCTGGTAGACGACGCCGCAGATGGTCTTTGGATAGGCGGGATTGCGAACGCGGTTGAGAATAACCTGGGCGACAGCGGCCTGTCCTTTCACGGACTCGCCGCGCGCCTCGAAATAGATGCCGGTGGCAAGGCATTGCTGCTCGTCGGATGAAAAGACCGATGGCGGCAGGACATTGGCGGCCCAGGCATGATCCTTCGGGCCGATCTGCGGCACGAAACGCCCCTCGTCGTCCTGATCCTTGGCCAGAATGGAATCGAAGGGTGAAACGCGGGCATAGTCCGGCGCCGGCGAGGCATAGGCGGCGGCCAGAACATCGGCATTCTGGTTGGTGACCAGATTGGCGATATAGGCCGGCACGCTCTCGTCCGGCTTTGGCGGCTCCTTCTTGTAGAAAGCGGTGGCAATCTGGATTTCCTTGCCGCCGAGGTTCGGCTTCAGGAATGCCGTGCGTTCGCCGGTTGCCGATTCCGGCCGAAGCAGCAGGCTTTGACGCTGCAGCACGGAGCCTGCGGAAAAATCCTTCGGCGGCAGCATCGGCGTAATGGCCACCACCCTGCCTTTCTTGTCCTGCCGGTTAATGCGGTCCTCATCGGGCCGGGGATCGCTGCCCTTGGCTTCGGATTGGAACGCGACGCGCCGTCCATCCGGCAATATCAGACCGCCGTCTCCAACGGCAAACGACGCCTTGGCATCGCCAAAGGCCAGCTCCGCCTGATGGGTGGAGCCGGCTGGCGAGTCTGTCATCACCATGCGCCAATTGGCTCCTTCCCTATCGATACCCGCAAGCAGTCCGGCAAGATCGCCATAGGCGGCGGCCGACGGAAAAATAAGCCAGGCGCAGAGCCCGAAGACGGCTGGAGAGGTCCAATTTTGTGGCAGGAACCGCGACTTGCGGCTGACATAACGCGAGCGAGACAACACCGGACTCCAAACGGCACTCGAAACCAGGAGCCGGAATAATCTCCCATTAACCTTGATGGATGGTTAATTCGGGCGAATCTATGGTCATGCAGGCGGTGAACCGAAAACAAAAGACCCGGCGGAATATCCACCGGGTCTTCTGAACCAATTGCAAGAATCTCCGCGTCAGATGATGACGTGCGAGCCCAGTTCCACCACGCGGTTGGCCGGCAGGCGGAAGTAGTCCGAGGGATCGGTCGCGGCGTTGGCGAGGGCGATATAGAGCCGGTCCTGCCAGTGCGGCATGCCCGATTTCGCATCCGGCACCAGCTTGCGGCGACCGAGATAGAAGGAGGTCGACATGATGTCGAACTTCAAGCCGGTCTTGCGCAAGGTCGCGAGCGCTTGCGAGACATTCTGTGATTCCATAAAGCCGAAGCGCAACTCGACGCGCGAGAAACGGTCCGAAACCTTCTCGACGGTATAACGATCCTCCTGGGCGACGCGCGGCTTGTTGATGGTGCGGATCGTCAGGATGACGTTCTTGTCGTGCAGGACGTGATTATGCTTCAGATTATGCAGCAGCGCGGCGGGAGCCGATTCCGGATCGCTCGTCAGGAAGATCGCCGTACCCGGCACATGCGCCGGCGAGTGATCGCTCTTGCGCTCGATCGAGCTGACGAAGGATGAGAGTGGGATATCGGTATGGCGTGTCTTTTCCATAAGGATCGCGGTGCCGCGGCGCCAGGTCCACATGATGACGGTAAAGGCCGTCGCGATCATCACCGGCACGTAACCGCCATCGTGGATCTTCAGGAGGTTGGCGCCGAGGAAGACGAATTCCAGCAGCAAGAGCGGCGTGAGCACGGCAACCGCCATCGGCAGCGTCCAGTTCCAGCGGACACGGACGAATTCAAAGGCCATGATCGAGGTAACGACCATCGCGCCGGTCACTGAGATGCCATAGGCGGTCGCCAGCGCATCTGAGGTCTTGAAGGCCAGCACCAGGAAGATGACGCCGAAGAACAGGACCGTGTTGACCGACGGCAGGAAGATCTGCCCGGTATTGGTCTCGGAGGTGAAGAGGATTTCCATGCGCGGCAGGAAGCCGAGGTGAATCGCCTGGCGGGTCAACGAGAAAGCACCCGTGATGACGGCCTGGCTGGCGATGATCGTCGCCATCGTGGCAAGAATGACCACCGGCAGGATCGCCCAGTGCGGATACATCAGGAAGAACGGGTCCGACATAGCCATGGGGTCACGCAGCACCAGCGCGCCCTGACCGAAGTAGTTCAGGGTCAGCGACGGAAACACCAGCACGAACCAGGCCCACTGGATCGGGCGGCGGCCGAAATGGCCGAGGTCGGCATAGAGCGCTTCCGCGCCCGTCACCGTCAGGAACACAGCACCGAGAACGACGACGCCGAGGAAGCCCTCGCGCATCAGAAAGGTCACCGCATACCAGGGATTGAGCGCTGCCAGAATGCTGTAATCATCAGAAATGTGCATGATGCCGACAAGACCCATGACGATGAACCACAGCGCGGTGATCGGGCCGAAGAAACGGGCGACGGCACCGGTACCATGCGACTGGATCGCAAAAAGCAATGCCAGAATGGCCACCGATATTGGCACGATATAATCCGACAATTGCGGGGTCACGAGCTTCAGGCCTTCGACTGCCGAAAGGACCGAAAGCGCCGGCGTAATCATCGCGTCGCCGAGGAAAAGCGCGGCACCCAGCAATCCCAGCAACATCAGGATGGCGGTGTGGCCGTTCGCCGTCTTCATCAACAGCGCCAGGAGCGAGAGCGTGCCGCCTTCGCCGTCATTGTCCGCGCGGAGCAGAAAAAGGACATATTTGATCGTGACGATGATCGTTAGCGTCCAGAACATCAGCGAGATGACGCTGATGACTTCGCCGCGCGTCAGACCATCAGCGGCTACCGGCTTCAATGCTTCGCGAAAGGCATAGAGCGGGCTCGTGCCGATATCGCCATAGACAACGCCGATCGAACCGAGGGCGAGGTAGGCGAGCTTGCGAGCGTCCATTTTCCCGTCGGGAGAATGATGGGTTTCGTTAGACATTCAGGATCACTAGACTCTCAGAGCCAGCCTTTCCAGCGAAAAAAGAAAAACGGAACGATGGCGGAAACCACCATCAACAACAGCGATGCAGGGTAGCCGAAGGCAAAATGCAATTCGGGCATATGTTCGAAATTCATGCCATAGACGGAGGCGACAAGCGTCGGCGGCAGGAACACCACGGAAGCGATCGAGAAGATCTTGATGATGGCGTTCTGCTCAATGTTGATCAGCCCCAGCGATGCGTCGAGCAGGAACGTGATATTGCCCGCCACGAACGACGCATGCTCGGAAAGAGATTGAACATCCCTCGAAACATTGCGGCAGAGATCCCTTGCTTCGTGGTCCTGCTGCATGGCGGGGATAGCTTGAAGGAAGGTCAGCAGGCGCGACAGCGAACTCAGACTGTCACGTATCTTGCTGAGCGTACGGTGATAGCGCGCTATGTCCTTGAGCTTTTCCTCGAGATAGTTCCCCGGCCGGCGGACCTTCTTCACGCGATCGCCAAATACATGCACCGACAATATATCGACACCGGCAACCGTCTGTTCAAGGACCTCGGCGGTCCGATCGACGATCGTTTCGAGCAGCTTCGCCAGGAGCGCCACGCCTGTGCGCCGATCCTGCGGGATACGCTGAAGCGCCGCGATGAAAAGCGCGAAGGACTTCGGTTGAGCGTAGCGGATGGTGATCAACCGAGGTCCCGCCAGGATAAAGGCGACATCGGTCAACATCGGTAGGCTGGTATCGGCCTTGCACAGGAGCGAGGCCGTCAAAAAGACCGAGCCGTCCTCGATATAGAGCCGGCTCGAGGGTTCTATATCCTTCATGTCCTCACGCGTCGGCACTTCGAGCCCAAGCAGCCGCTCGATATTGGCTTCCTCTTCGCGCGACGGATCGACCATGTCGATCCACACGGCGTCGTCGGGCAACCGATCGATGGCCGAAAGATCGGGAAGCTCGAGCGGCTTCGAACCTGAGCAATAGGCAGTTATCAACTGCGCGCTCCCGCGGCGGCACGGATGCAGGCGGCGTCAGGACACCTTGCCCGCATCCCCTGCGATCTCACCAATGGCCGACAAAAAAAGCTCATAAAACCCCGGTCATATCCCGCCCGTCCGGCCGGGAATCCGTGTTCATGTTCCATTGCGCTGCTGTACCAATCCCTCGTCCGTCCGGGCGAAGACGCCTGCGCGGCCGAAATAAAACCACCATTTGGCGGAGATTGGTCATCGGAAACGACCGACCAGTTCCACGCAGGCGGCGCATATGCAGCAAAGCTCGCAAAGAATCAAGTCACAACCTCTTCATCGCATGCTTCGCCGCAGTTTGGCCAATCCTGCGAAGTCATAGCACAGGATGCCGCCAAGACAATCCGCCGCCACAGGGAAAGCAGATCCGTCCTGGTGAATTATTCAAATACGATCGCCGGTGCCGCGCGCTGTGGACTATCCGCGACTTGCTTCCAGACCTTGGCCGCGATTTCGCGATAAATATTTGCAACGACCCCGTTCGGCTCGGCGGCGACAAGCGGCGTTCCCGCATCCGAGGTCTCGCGAATGCCCATGGTCAGCGGCACTTCGCCCAGGAAAGGCACGCCGATGCGCTCCGCCTCCTTGCGAGCGCCGCCATGGCCGAAGATATCATAGCGCGCGCCGGTATCGGGGGCGATGAAGTAGCTCATATTCTCGACGATGCCGAGGACCGGAACCTCGACCTTGCGGAACATGTTCAAGCCCTTGCGCGCATCGATCAGCGCCAGATCCTGCGGCGTGGAGACGATGACGGCACCGGCAAGCGGCACCTGCTGCGCCATGGTGAGCTGCACGTCGCCGGTGCCGGGCGGCATATCGACAACAAGCACGTCGAGCTCGCCCCAGGCGACCTCGCGCAGCATCTGCAGCAGAGCGGATTGCACCATCGGCCCGCGCCAGATCATGGCGGTTTCCTCCTCGACGAGGAAACCCATCGACATGACCTTGAGGCCGTAATTCTCCATGGGATTGATGATGCGCCCATCGATCTGGGTGGGGCGTCCGGAAATCTTCAGGAGGCGCGGCATCGAAGGGCCGTAGATATCGGCATCCAGAATGCCGACCTTCAAGCCATTGGCAAGCAGCCCCAGCGCCAGATTAACCGCCGTCGTCGATTTGCCGACGCCGCCCTTGCCCGAGGCGACCGCGATGATGGCTTTGACGCCCGGAACACCGATCTTGGCGGCGCGGGGCGGCTGTTGCGGCGCGTGCTGATGAGGATGCGAATGGGAATGGCCTTGCGGGACAGCTTGCGCAGGCGCGGGCCGGGGCGCCGGAGCACCAGCCTTCTTGTCGGCCGTCAGCGCGACCAGGGCGCCCTTGACGCCGGGCATGTCCTTGATGACACGCTCGGCCGCAAGCCGCAGCGGCTCCAGATCCTTGGCGCGCTCGGCGGGAACGGTGATGGAGAAATAGACCTTGCCATCGGAGATGAATACATCGGAAACCATGCCGAGCTCGACGATATTGTGCTCCAGGTCCGGGCCGCGAACCGTCTTCAACGTTTCCAGCACCTGTTCCTTGGTGATGTCTGCCATTTCATCCTCACTGCAGAATCTTTTTCGGCAGCGCGGCATAGGCGGGCGCTTTCCGAAATCATTCTGGCTTAGATAGTAGAGAGGCGTGGCTTAGCCAAACGAAATTCGGGACGCCGTTGATAAAAACGTCTTCGTTGCGGCCGGCAGGTCCGCCGGGTCCATAAAGAAAAACCCTTACCAGCCGCAACGCTCTCCCAATTCGGGAAGACATGGTCGCGGGCCGACATAGATCATTCATTTGAAATATATAGGGCAACGGCGCGAAAATCGTCTCGAAACCGCGTCGGAACCTAATCAGCGTGCCAAATAAGTAACAACCGCCGCCGATCCCTTCGCCGGGAGAAGCTATGGCGAAGGTGTCGGCGGCGGTCGCTTGATCCGCGCACGTTTTCATCGGCGCTGTTATCAAAGTCCCCTCTGGACCTCTGTTTCTTAAGAAGCAGGAAGCGTGCCAGTTTCCAAAAATCCGGAAAGCGACGAGTCTTCAGCACGTTACCTGAATCGCACCTGGAACAGGAGAGTGGATGGTCGCTGCAGACTTCATCATATTTTATTTGCAGCGCACAAAAATTATTCACATGCTGCGCAAATTCCCATCACCGCCGTATCATGGCATCGCCGCAATGGAAGGCCTCGCTATTTTATCAACCCGACACGCAGGGCCTTGGCGACGGCCTGCGTGCGGTTGACAGTGTCGAGCTTCTTGGTTGCGCGATTGAGGTAGTGATTGACCGTATGCTCCGACAGGGAGAGGATTTCCGCGATTTCGGCGCTGGTCTTTCCAGCTGCCGTCCAATTCAGGCAATCGATCTCACGGTCGGTAAGGGTGTCGACGACGCGAACATCCAGGTTACGAATTTCAGCAAGCCGGTCGAACACGTGAACCGCAATATAAAAGAGATCCTTGATCTCCTGCGGCGAAAAGTGTTCGCGATCGCCAGCCAAAGAAACAGCGCCGCGAAGACCTGAGGCATCATGGGTTGGAAAATAAGCGAAACGCGTCATGCGGAAACGCTCAAACAAAGCCACGACAAGCTGCGATTTGTTTTCTTCGCGATTGGGATTTGCCACCACATCATAAAGAAAAGGCAGCGTGGAGGCGCGCAGCCGCAGCAACACGGGACTGGTCGACAGCAGGCTTTCCTGATCGTAGATCGACAGCAGCTCGGCCGGCCAGTTGTTGATTACCGAGCTGCTTTGCAGGTCGGAGGATGTGATCGGCGGAAGATTAAGGACCATGAAGGCGCGGCACCGGTAGGCCTCCGTCAATCCCTTCATGAAACGGAACACATCGAACTGCGTTTTAAGCCTGGTGATTTCCTCGATCAGATCCTCGTCGCGAGGGGACGTTCCTGCTTGTACCAATGCCGCCATCATCAGTCTTCTTTATGTAAAAGAGGGCAAAAATAGGAAGCTTCCGCTCGCTGCCCTTTACGATTAACGTCCCGGCGCCACTATCGGCAGCTCGGCAAAATATAAGTTTTCCAAAATCGTGATTGCGTCGACGCCCGTTACTATTATCCCCCCCTCGTCACCTCGCTAAATCCTCTACGGCTTCAGCAATCACCTGAAGATAATGGCAGTTCTTTGCCATATCTCAACAGTAAAATTCAAGATAAACGAGCAATTGCGCTAAGATCCCGCGCCGGCAGCATTAAATCCCCCGGAGTTCCCGCAGTCGTTGCGCCAGATCTGCTGGGATCAGCGTTTGGGGCCCATGCGGTTGCGCATGTCCATCATGATCGAATCAGCGGCAACGACCACCCGTGGCGCCCATGCCTGCAGCCTCTGCTGCGTGACGCGATAGGCCGGGCCGGTCACCGAGACTCCGGCAAGCATATGACCATCATCGGACCGGATCGGCGCAGCGACGCAGCAGATACCGTTTTCGTGTTCCTCAAGATCGAAGGCGTAGCCGCGCGCCCGGATTTGCGAGATATCGGAGAGCAGCTCCGAGGGGGAGCGAAGGGTATGCTCTGTGTAGGGGCGATATTCGAGACCTGAGATTCTCTCTGTAAGCTCGGCATCGTCGAGTACAGAGAGTGCTGCCTTGCCGACACCGGTGCAATAGGCGGGAGAAGCATTGCCGACCTGCGAATACATCCGCACGGATTGCTGACCTTCCACCTTGTCGAGATAGATCACCTCCGCGCCCCGCAGGACGCCGAGATGCACGGTCTCACCCGTCACCTCCTGCAAACGGTGAAGATGCGGCTCGGCAATCGCCCGAAACTCGTTGCGCGCCCAACTGCGTGAAGCAAGGGTCAGGAGCCGCAATCCGATCCGATAGCGCCCGTCGCGGTCGACCTCCAGAAGCCCCTCCTCGACAAGATGCGACAATTGCCGATGCAGCGTGCCGCGCGGCTGATCGGAAAGCGAGAGAATGTCGGTAAAGCGCATGGGGCCATCAGCCAGCGCGACGAAATCGAGCAGGGAGACGAGCTTTCCGAGCGTCCCCGTTTCCCGATCGCGATGCCTTTTATTTTTTCCCGCCTCTGAACCTAGACCCATACTCGTTCATTTATCTCTGGCAAAACCGCACTGTCCTTGACACTGTGCAAGGGTAGTCCGATAATTCCATATAGTCAAATTACGTTCCGAATAATGGAACTTTTCATTGATCTTGGGAGGAGACATCTTGGCCGATATTCAGGCGCAATTTCCCGATCTAAAAGATCGCACGGTTCTCGTCACCGGCGGAGGCTCCGGCATCGGCGCAAGCCTGGTGGAGGCTTTTGCCCGTCAGGGGGCGAAAGTCGCCTTCATTGATATAGCCGAGGAACCCAGCAAGGCGCTAGCGGCCAAGCTTTCAGGTCAATTTGCCCATCCTGTTGCCTTCTACCATGCCGACCTGCGCGATGTCGGCGCGATCAAAAGCACAGTTGCGGCCGTCGAGGCCGATCTCGGGGCGATCCGGGTCCTCGTCAACAACGCGGGTTGGGACGACCGGCACGACATCGCCACCACGACCGAAGAATATTGGGACAACAATCAGGCGATCAATCTGAAGCAAGTCTTCTTCGTCTCACAGGCGGCGGCACCGGGCATGCGCGCAGCCGGCGGCGGCGCGATCATCAACTTCTCCTCGATCGTCTTCAAGATGAACCCGCCGCTTCTGTCCTCCTACGCGACCGCGAAGTCCGGCATCATCGGGCTGACCAAGAGCTTTGCCGGACGCTTCGGGCCGGAGAATATCCGCGTCAACGCCGTTCTGCCTGGAATGATCGTCACACAGCGCCAGCTCGACCTCTGGCTGACGGAGGACGGCATGGCGAAGATGATGGACCGGCAATGCCTGAAGCGCGTGCTGAGCCCCGAGGATCTGGTCGGTCCAGTGCTCTTCCTGGCTTCGGACTGCTCCGGCGCCATGAACGGACAAGCCATCACTGTCGATGGCGGTATTTTCTAATCTCAAGATTTCTGACGCAAGACTTGGAGCATTTCTTATGACGAAACCGGCATATGTCGCCGTGGACTGGGGCACCAGCAGTTTCCGGCTGTGGCTGATCGGCGAAGACGGCAGCATTCTCGCGGAGCGCCGTAGCGGCGAAGGCATGACCACGGCTGCGCAAACCGGCTTTGACAAGGTCCTGCAGGCACATCTCGACGCCGTATCGGCGCCGGACGCCATTCCCGTCATCGTCTGCGGCATGGCCGGCGCGCGCCAGGGCTGGGTGGAAGCCGGCTACATCGACACGCCGACCTCCCTTGCCGCAATCCTCACGGCCGCTGTTTCCGTGCCCGGACAATCCCGCGACATTCGCATCCTGCCCGGCCTGGCGCAACGCAGCCAACAGGTACCGGACGTCATGCGCGGCGAGGAAACGCAGCTGCTCGGCACGATTGCGGCCGATGCCACGGGCGAACAACTCGTCTGCATGCCGGGAACCCATTCGAAATGGGTGCGCGTGCTGGATGGTCAGGTGACAGGCTTTTCCACCTTCATGACGGGCGAGCTTTTCGACGTCATTACCAAGCACAGCATCCTGTCGCATGCGGTTGCCGGTGCTGCAGACATGCCGGCCGACACAAAGACATTCGAGACCGCCCTCAAGGCGGCCCTGGATAAGCCGGCGCTCCTCACCAATCTGCTGTTCACGGCTCGCTCCGGCCAGCTTCTGAACGGGCTGACGGCAGCCGGTGCGCAGGCGCTCATATCGGGCACACTGATCGGCGCGGAAATCGCCGGCGCGCGCGCCTCTGCGGGGCAGAATGCGGCCATCACGCTCGTTGCCTCCGGCCGCCTCCAGGCGCTCTACGAAGACGCGTTCCGCGCCCTCTCCCTCCCCTTTAAGACGATCGACGCCGATGCCGCCGTCCGTCGCGGACTTTCCGCTGCGGCCGAAGCGATCTGGTTCAAGAAAGAAAGTAAAAGCTGATGACAACTCGCACCCCCTTTCCGCCCATGAAGCGCCCGCTCATTGCCATTCTTCGCGGCATCAAGCCCGAGGAAACGGCTGACATTGTCGGCACGCTGATCGAGACAGGCTTCACGGCAATTGAAATCCCGTTGAATTCGCCGGAGCCGTTCCGCTCCATCGAAATCGCTGCCAAGATGGCGCCGGCCGATTGCCTGATCGGCGCCGGCACGGTGCTGACGGTCGAAGATGTCGACAGGCTTGATGGCGCCGGCGGCAAGCTCCTGGTGACACCGAATGTGGAGCCTGCGGTCATCAGCCGCGCCCGCGACAAAGGCATGGTGACAATGCCCGGCGTCTTCACCGCCACGGAAGCGCTTTCGGCCGCGCGCGCCGGCGCCACCGGGCTTAAATTCTTCCCCGCCGGCGTGCTCGGCGCCTCCGGCATCACGGCCATTCGCGCTGTCTTGCCGCCCGAACTCGTCATTGCGGCGGTCGGCGGCGTTTCGGACAAGAATTTCGCCGATTACACCAAGGCCGGCGTGCTCGCTTTCGGCCTCGGCACCAGCCTCTACAAGCCGGGAATGACGGCTGCAGAGGTTGCCGAACGTGCCAAGGTCACCATTTATGCCTATGATGCAGCCGTAGGAGCCTGATCTATGACCGATATTCATGATTTTCAGGGGAATATTCTCTGCAACACCTCCTCCGTCCTCGGGGAAGGCCCAACCTACGACCCTGATACGGATACAGTCTGGTGGTTCAACATCCTCGGCAAGGAATTGCACGAATTGCACCTGCCGACCGGCAAGAAGCAGGTTCACGAGCTGCCGATGATGGCGAGCGTGCTGGCACGCGTCGATGCGGAACGGCAGATGATCGCGACCGAACAGGGTCTCTTCCTGCGCGATATCGCAACTGGCGAATTGAGCTTCTATGCGGCCATTGAAGCCGACAAGCCCGAAAACCGCTCCAATGACGGACGCACGCATATTTCCGGATCGCTCTGGATCGGCACCATGGGAAAACGCGCCGAGATGCAGGCAGGCGCGATCTATCATGTCGCCGGCGGCAAGGTGACCAAGATCTTCGACCAGATCAGCATTCCGAATTCCATCTGCTTCTCGCCCGATGGCACGATCGGATATTTCACCGATACCCGCGTCAGCCAGCTCATGCGCGTGCTCGTGGATCCCGAGACGGGGCTTCCGGCGGGCGAGCCGATCGTCATGGTCGACAGCATGGAAGATCCAGGCGGCCTCGACGGCTCGGTCTGCGATGCCGACGGCTATATCTGGAACGCGCGCTGGGGCTCCGGCTTCGTCGACAAATACAGCCCGGATGGCCTGCGCATCGAGCGCTATCGCGTACCCGCCATGCAGCCGTCCTGCCCCGCCTTCATCGGCAAGAATGCGGACCGGCTGGCCGTGACGACCGCCTGGGAAGGGTTGGATGAGGAGGCCCGCTCGATGCAGCCGCAGGCCGGTGCTCTTCTGGAGCTTGGCCTGACCGTGAAGGGCGTTTTCGACCCCCCATACAAGCTTTGATTGAAGGCCGCCCTCAGCCGATCTGGCTGAGGGCGGTATTATTTTGACGGATCATGCAGGGCGCAAGACACGTTCGGCTTCGAAACAAATTGAAATCTAAACTCAATCGTTCTCTGCGATCCTAATAATCTTTCCGGTTGTCTTTTGCTGCAGTAGCCGTTGATTCCCCAACATATTCCTTTCGTTTCCGAGCTGCACGACGCAATTTCTGCAACTTTTGACGGAACCAATACCTCCCTGAGCCATTGCTTCTAGGACCGGTCCGACAACGGCCGGCATCACAAAAGTTCCACTCGCGCTGGTAAGCATGCGCGTATGACGAAGCATGCCCATCAGAATGAAAGGTAGGTTCACGATGACTGGGAAACTCTTTACTTCCGTTGCCGCAGGCGCCATCTTTGCTACGGCGTCCGTGCTTTCACCCATGGCTTTTGCCCAGGCGCAACAGCCATCGAACGGCGGCGCAGGCAATAACGCGCCAGTGACGCAAAGCGCACCGGCAACGCCTGACGTCACCAAGCCTGCTGGCTCGGCAGCACAGAAAAGTGCTCAGGCTCCTGCCCCCGCAACGGGCGGCCAAGCTGGCTATCTGACCACACAATCCGCGGATCAGATCAGCGCCAAGACCTATATGGGCCAGTCGGTCTATAACGGTCAGAATGAAAGCATCGGCAGCATCAACGACCTGATCCTGCAGAAGCAGGGCGGCGTCGTTGCCGCCATCGTCGGTGTCGGCGGTTTCCTTGGCTTAGGCCAGAAAAACGTCGCGGTTCCTTTTGATAAGATCAGCGCCACCCAGAACCCTCAGGACGGGACGGTGAAGCTGACGACGACTGAAACGGCCGATTCCCTGAAGGCCGCACCGGAGTTCAAAACCCTCTCGATGCAGGCTTCCGAAAAGGCTGCTCAATCGTCCGGAACGTCGACAATGCCGGCAACCGACAACACGACAACTTCGTCGACCACCAACAAGTAAATATCGACGAAGTCTGGCGAAATATAGAAGCGGCGACCCTTACGGATCGCCGCTTTCTTTGACCTTTTTTCAAACTCAAGCAATTTCGCGTTCGTGGCTGAGATCGAAATAATGGGTCTGCAGGTAACGAAGCGTCGCAGCGCCGTCGACCGGCTTTCCGAAATAATAGCCCTGCCCCATGGCGCAGCCCAGCGCCTTCAGCTTCGTCGCTTCGGCATGGTCCTCGATACCCTCAGCGACAACACGCAGATCAAGTCCTTCGCACATGGCAAGAACAGCCTTGATGATATGTTCGGAAGCCCTATCCGAATTCATGCGGGAGACGAACGCCCGGTCAATTTTCACCTTGTCGAAGATGAACTCCCTCAAGCGTCCAAGGCTGGACTGCCCGGTGCCGAAATCATCCAAAGAGATGCGCACGCCGACCGCGCGCAAGTCGGTGATAATGCGATGGGCCGTCTCGGCTGAGCTCATGACCGCGGTTTCGGTGATTTCGAGTTCGAGACGATGCGGATCCAGGCCGGCGCGCGTCAGGATCGCGAGAATGCTGCTGCTCGTGCCGGGGTCCATCAGCTGTGCCGAGGAGAGATTGAAGGAGAGGAATAATTCGCGCGGCCACGAGAGTGCTGCCTCCGCTGCTTTTCGCAGCAGGGTTTCGGACAGCGCGTCGATGAAGCCTCTCTCTTCGGCAAGCGGCACGAAGACAGCGGGGGAGACGAAGCCGAGATCCGGATCGTTCCAGCGCGCCAGGGCCTCGAAACCAAGAACCATGTTATTGGCAAGCGAGACAATCGGCTGGAAGTGCACGTCTATAGAATCGGAAATGATGGCATTGCGCAGCGCCTGCTCGAGCTGCGTCGCCCGCCTCATCTCCTGAGCAATCTCCCTGGAATAGACGGTGATCTGGCCGCGGCCGCGACGCTTGGAGCGATAGAGCGCCGTATCCGCATTTTTCAGGAGATCGTCGAACTCCTCTCCGGCGAAAGGATGGATGGCGAAGCCGAAGGAGGCGGAAAGGCGGACATTGCGATCGCCGAGATCATAGGGTGCCGACAGCACTTCGCGGATCATCTGTCCGAATTTCTCGGCACCGACCCGTTCGAAGACAAGCGGCAGCACAAAGGCAAACTCATCGCCGTCATGACGTGTCACCAGCGCGCCATCAGGTATGCAAGCCTTGAGGCGATGGGCAACCTGACAGAGGATCTCGTCACCCGCTTCGACGCCGAACAGGTCGTTGATCGGCTTGAAGGCATCGAGATTGACGATTCCGATCGTAAAGGGTGCCGGATCGTCGGCACGTTCCAGCGAAAGCGCGCGCGCGCGTTCACGCATGCGATATCGATTGCCGAGCCCCGTGAGCGGATCGGTATAGGCAATTGCTTGCGGTTCTTGACTGGCTGGCCCCGGCAGCATCTCAGTCGACTTCATATTTGGTTCCGACCTTTTCTCCACCCGGGGAAAAAGCATGCCGGGGAAGTCTTAATAAAGGATGCCAAGAAGACGGTCATTCGGCACCGGCGATAAGTTGCCGTCGGTGGGTGATATCATCGTAGCATTTATCTATTTTGCGCCTTTAGGGCACCGCGCATGTATTTCTGGAAGACGGTCTCGATGATGTCGGGGCTTACCGGCTTCAGAATGACGTCGTCCATGCCGACCTCGGCGCATTCCTTGCGGTCCCGCTCGAAAGCCTGGGTCAGGACGCCGATAATCGGGGTATGGGTGCCGCTGCCCTTTTCCGCGCCGCGGATCAGCCGGGTGGATTCAAAACCGTTTAGCCCCGGCAACGAAATGTCCATCAGGATCAGTTCCGGACGATGCTCCTGCCACAGGCGCACCGCCTCATCACCGGTTGCGGCGATCACATAGCTGTATCCCAACCCTTCGAGGATCTGCGAGAAGACGATCTGATTGATGTCATTGTCTTCGGCGACCAGGATTTGCGCCCGGCGCTCCTCACCGGCCGCGCGCCGCCATTCGGATGCAAGCCCCGGCTCGACGATCTCGCCCAGTTCGCCACGGATATTACGATTGAAATGACGCGCGATCAGGAAGGCAAGCTCGGTTGCAAGCTGCGATCCGTCCAACGACAGCGCGGTAAGGTTCTGCCGTTCGGCCAGCTCAATCCCGCGCTTGCCGAGCTGGTTGTCGACGATGACCAGGTCAATCTTGACGCCATGCGCGCTCGCCACGTCCAGAAAAGCCGCCTCTTCATTCTCGTTGTGAACGACGCAGGCTTCGAAGCCATATTTCTCGAGCGTCTTCAGAGCCGCCGTTTCGGCAGCGAAATCCGGCGTGACGACGAGCACCTTGCGGCCGTTGAAATTCTCCGGAACGAAGGTTTCCATGGCGGCCGGGCGGCGCGAAATGGTCTGCAGCGCAACCATCGGAACATAGGCGCGGCGATAGGAGCGATCACTGTTTTCCCGGATGCTCGATGCCAGCGCGAACTCGTCGAAATCACCGCCATCCTTGGGCAGGTCCTGCATGGTGCTGACCAGGAAATAGCGGCCGGGCTTGCCGATGCGCTGCTTGCGGGTGACGATATCGCGCTCGACGCCGTCACGCGCAATCTGGCGCTGCCGGGAGATCGACATTTCGCCGGTCTCGATCACATGCCGGTCGCTCTCATGAAAGCGATTGGCCAGGTCGGTGGAGAAGATATCGATGCTCTTGCGGCCGCGCACTTCGTCCGCCGCCGTCTGGTACTTGTCGCAGAATGCCCGGTTGACCGCGACATAGACGAGATTCTGGTCCTTGACGAAAACCGGAAAGGGCAGATTGTCGAGAATATCCTCGGTCAGCTGCACGCGCTCCACATCGACGCGCCATTGCTCTTCGCGTTTCCTGGCTTCGGACACATCGGAAATGATGCAGAAGCCGATACCCGAGGATAGCCGTCGGTTGAGGACGCGCACCCAGCGGTCGTCGGCAAAGTGCTCGGTGGTCTCGAAGCGTTCGCGCCAATGCGAGGCTATGCGCTGCGATATCCAATCGTCACGGCTGGCGGCCGTTTTTGTCTGATGGCGTTGATAGCGTACACCGGTATCGAAGACGGCGCCCAGAAAATCGCGCAGCCGCGTGGAAGGCTGCAGAAATTCCGGTGCAATCGGGAAGAAGTTCAGAACCTGACGGCTGGCAAACAACAGCTGGTCGTTCTTGTCATAGGCGAAAAAGGCGCTGGAAAGACCATCGCAAAGGGCATCGAAGAACATCGTCTGCAGACTGCCGCCGAAAGGGGCATCAGCCGTCGTCATTGCCAAAGCTGCCTTTTCAATCTCGGCAGTCATTCGTCGGATTCCTACGCTCAACCAGTTTCACAACACGGCAAATCGACAAAGCGGCATTCGCTCTGCAAGGCAAATTCGTGGAAGTTGCATGCTGGCCTTGGCACTTGAAGCAGATGGCACCTGGCTCATGAAAGTTGACGGCCACCAACCTGCCATCGAGAGCCGTCAGCATGCACGAAACGCGCCACCTGCGGTCATTTCAAGTTTCTGTCTCGGCAACCTGTCATCATTCCCTTAAACATTGATTAAATTTCTCAACAAAGCACGGGCGGGAAACGAGTGGGTAAGCGCGTGCGGATCGCCTTTCCTCTTTCCACACCGGCGCGAATCCACGAGAATGCAGCCATGGCCATCAAGCAACTTTCCGAGACCCTGATCAACCAGATCGCCGCCGGCGAAGTCATCGAGCGCCCGGCAAGCGCGGCCAAGGAGCTGATCGAAAATGCGCTCGATGCCGGTGCGACCCGCATCGAGATCGCCACCGCAGGCGGCGGTAAGGCGTTGTTGAGAGTGACCGACAACGGCTCGGGCATGGAAGAGACGGATCTGGAGCTCGCGGTCCGGCGCCACTGCACCTCGAAGATTTCCGACACGTTGGAGGATATCCGTACTCTCGGTTTTCGCGGCGAGGCCCTACCCTCCATCGGCTCGGTGGCGAAGCTTTCGATTGCAAGCCGCAGAGCGGGAGCAAGCAGCGGCGCCGAGATCGCCGTTGCCGGCGGCAAGGTTCTGCATCTGCGCCCAGCGGCCGCCAATCCCGGCACGATCGTCGAGGTGCGCGACTTGTTCTTCGCGACGCCCGCGCGTCTCAAATTCCTGAAAACGGAGAAGGCGGAGGCAGCAGCGATCACCGAGGTCGTCAAGCGAATGGCGATCGCCTTTCCGCGCGTGCGCTTCGTGCTGTCGGGCAGCGACCGCTCGACGCTCGAATTTCCCGCGACCGGAGATGATCATCTCGCCCGCATGGCGCAGATACTGGGGGCCGATTTCAAGGATAATGCCATCGCGCTAGACGCGGTGCGAGAGGATGTGAGCCTCACCGGTTTTGCCGGCGTGCCGACCTTCAACCGTGGGAACTCCGCGCATCAATATGCCTTCGTCAATGGCCGGCCTGTGCAGGACAAGCTGATCCTGTCGGCAATCCGCGGTGCCTATGCGGAAACCATCCCCTCCGGCCGTTATCCTGTCGCTGTCCTTTCCTTGACGCTCGACCCCGCGCTGGTCGACGTCAACGTGCATCCGGCGAAATCCGATGTACGTTTCCGCGATCCCGGTCTCGTGCGCGGCCTGATCGTCGGTGCCATTCGCGAAGCTTTGGCGCGCGAGGGCGACCGGGCCGCCACAACAGGCGCGGATGGCATGCTGCGCGCCTTCACCGCTGGCCGCTCTGGCTTCCAATCGGGCTGGCGACCCGCGCCGGCAGCGGCTCCATGGACGGCGGAAACTTCGCCATCTCGCCCCTACGAACGAGCCGCCGCAGCGGCGGGATACGGATTTGCCGAAAGACCGCAGGCCGCCTTCGACGGACTTGCCATGCCGACGGCTCGCGCGGAAGTCGCACCGCCGGTGGAGCCGGTACGGGCCGAGGAACCCGCTCGCTTTCCACTGGGCGCCGCCCGCGCTCAGCTGCATGAGAACTATATCGTCGCCCAGACGGAAAACGGGCTCGTCATCGTCGATCAGCACGCGGCGCATGAACGGCTGGTGTTCGAAGCTATGCGCAAGGCTCTGCATTCTAAGCGCCTGCCCTCGCAGGTCCTGCTCATTCCTGAGATCGTCGACCTGCCCGAAGAGGATTGCGACCGGCTGATGGTGTTTGCCGAAGAGCTCGGCGAACTCGGCCTTGCCGTCGAACGCTTCGGCCCAGGCGCGGTCGCCGTTAGGGAGACGCCGGCCATGCTCGGCGAGGTCGATGCACGGGGCCTGGTTCGGCAATTGGCCGACGAGATTGCCGAATGGGATACGGCCTCGGGCCTTGCCGCCAAGCTGGAATATGTGGCCGCGACCATGGCCTGCCACGGCTCGGTACGGTCCGGCCGGCGCCTGCGCCCGGAAGAGATGAACGCGCTTTTGCGTCAGATGGAGGCGACGCCGGGCTCCGGACAATGCAATCACGGCAGGCCGACTTATATAGAGTTGAAGCTCACAGACATCGAGCGGCTGTTCGGGCGCAGCTGACCTAAGCTATTTCCAGAAGGAACTTTTCCGCGAAATAATAGTCAGGAAAGTCACGCCCGCCGTAGCGACCTTGCGCGTCATATTTGACGCATGGCGCTGTAGTGCGGTATGGCAAACGGATGAGACAGATCAAGGACGGCATCAGATGAATCTTTTCGAGGGACATGGAAATCGCGAGGCGAAAATTCGCTACCTCGACGGCGATTTCCAAATCCTGATGCCGGGTTCCTATGTGGTCTGCGCCATGACCGGCAAGCATATTGCGCTCGATGAGCTGCGCTATTGGAGCGTTGCCCGGCAGGAACCCTATGCGGACGTCATCACCTCGCTCGAAGCCGAAAAGCGCGCCGGCGCGCTGCCCAATCAGAAGCGTTGATTTCTCTTCCTGAATAACCAGACGTGGCCCTAGGCCGCTTTGCTATTGCGCTTTTCCCGCAAGCGACGCTCTCGCGCGGCTGCAATGGCCCTGTCGATAATCAGGGCTGGGGCCTGGGGATCGTCAAAGACCATATCGATCTCGATCACCCGGCAGCGCTGCAGCAGTTCGTCGGCGCGGCCATGATGGCCGATCAGGCGCACGTAGTCCTTCGACGTGGTGACGATCTCAAGCCCCTCGCGCGCGGCTATGTCGAGCATGTCGGAAACGTCGTCTTCGCCGGGATGTTCGTGATCTCCGAAGCTGCGCCGGACGGCGATCTCAGCCCCCAGCGTCTCGACCGTGCGGAAGAACTTGGCGGGATCGGCGATGCCGGCGAAGGCAAGCACCTTACGTCCGCGCAAATCCTCATGCCCACGCACTCTGACGCTCGCTGAAAAGAAAGGCTTCCCCGCCCTTGCCGCAAGACGCACAACGCGATCGGCGGCGGTGCCTTCACCGACTTTCAGCAGGCCGGACGCATAGAGGAGCTGTGTGCGCAGCGGTGCACGCACCGGACCGCTGGGAACCAGATGACCGTTGCCGATGCCCCTGCCTGCATCGACCACCACAAGGGCATAGTCGATCGCAATCTGCGCGCTCTGGAAGCCGTCATCCATGATGATGAGATCAGCCCCCTCGCGCACGAGCCTTTCCGCACCATCGGCACGGCGACGGGCAATGACCGTCAGCGCCTCGCGGGCAAGCAGCAGCGGTTCGTCGCCGACGGCCGTGGCATGATGATGCGTGGGATCGACGACCGTCGTGACATCGAGCGAGCCGCCATAGCCGCGGCTGAGGAACCCCGGCTTCAGCCCCTTCGCCTTCGCGGCCTGGGCGAGCGCGAGCGCCGTCGGTGTCTTGCCGGCGCCGCCGACCGTAAAATTGCCGACGCAGATGACCGGCACTGGCACGGAGGTGCGTTTGCCATGCACCATGCGATGTCCGGCGATACGGCCATACAGGAAAGAAAAGGGTGAGAGCCCCCAGGCACGCCAATCCGGCTTTCGCCACCAGAAAGGTGGGGCTTCCGATACCATGCGTCTAATCCAGCCCTATTCCTGTGCCTGCGACCAAGCGGCAAGAAAGGGCAGATTGCATGAAAAAGCAAGCCATTGCCGGGATCAGGCCGATTGCGCCACAGGCATGAGCAGGTTTTCAAGCTCGGTAATGTCGTTGAGGCAATAATCCGATGCGGCCGTCAACGTCTCGCGCGAACCGGTGCCCGTCAGCACGCCGACGGTCAGGCCGACGCCGGCGTTGCGGCCCATGTGGAGATCATGATTGTTGTCGCCGACCACAGCGACCTGTGCCGGCGAAAGGCCTGTCGCGGCGTAGAAGCCGAGTACCATGCCCGGCTCCGGCTTAGTACCGAAGCCGCTATCGTAGCCGGCGATGTAATCGATATAGTCGATGAAGCCGAAGCGGCGCGCTGTCTGGCGGATGGAGCGCTCATTGTCGCTGGAGGCAACGCCGAGCCTGTATCCGCGCTCATGCAGGCGCTGGAAGAATGCCGCGAGATCGGTGACGGGCGAGGAGAAATCGGCCGCATGCGCAAAAAGCGCGTCGAGTTTTTCCACCAGCTCCGCGACATCCACTTTCGAGCCGGCAGCCACCAGGCCCTCGGAAATCTGCCGGGTGTTACCTGCCGCAAGCAGGCTATCCGGCACGATGTGCCCGGAGATCGGATCCATGCCGCAGGCAGAGAGAAGATGATCGGCAAGGATAGGATCGTCCTGAGCAGCGATGCGTGCGAGCTCGCGATTGACCGGCAGCCAGCTCTGGTCATAGTCGAGCAACGTGCCGTCCTTGTCGAAAAGAATGCCCGCAATCGCTCCCAACTTGGCCGCTGTCATGCCCTTCCCTTCTTATCCGTTCGCCATCGTTTTCGGCATCAGCCGCGCCTTGACCGAAAGCGGATTGATATAAGGCTCCAGCCCTTTCACCGTTGCTGCCAGTGCACCACGCATTTCATGCACGGCTGCGAAGCCGGCGTCGATCATACCGCGTCGTGCCGTGTCGTTAGTGAGCAAATAATGCACGCCGCGCGCCAGCATCTCGGTATCGCGCACCATGCGGGCGCTGCCGCGGCGGGCGAGCAACTGATAGGAGTCACGGAAATTCTGGACATGGCCGCCCGTCAGGATCGCGCAGCCGAGCATAGCCGGCTCAAGCGGGTTCTGGCCGCCTTCGTTGAATAGCGATTTGCCCATGAAGGCGACTTCCGTCATCCGCAGGTAAAGCCCCATCTCGCCGATCGTATCCCCAAGGAAGACATCGACATCGGGCGAAAGGATGTCATTGCGGGTGCGGCGCGCCACTTTCAGGCCCTGTTCGACCAGCATCGCCTCTATCGCATCGCAGCGCTCGGGATGGCGCGGCACGATGATGGTGAGCTGACCGTTATGCTCCTTGAGCATCGAATGGACGGTGGCTGCAGCACCCTCCTCGCCCTCGAAGGTCGAGACAGCTGCCCAGGTCTTGCGGTCGCCGACCTGCTTCATGTAGCTGGCAAGCGTCGGCGCGTCATAGGACGGCGCGTCCGTATCCACCTTGAGATTACCTGATTTGAGAACCTGCAGGGCGCCGAGATCACGGAAGCGTTCGGCATCGAGGTCGGACTGTGCCACGACCAGCGCCAGATTTTCGAACAGCGCCTCGGCAAGCGAGGGATGCCGGCTCCAGCGCGCGAAGGATCGATCCGACATGCGGGCGTTGACGAGGATCTGCGGAATGCGCTTGCGGCCAAGCTCCATGATCGTTGTAGGCCAGATCTCGGATTCGGCGAAAATGGCGCAATCGGGCTGCCAATAATCGAGGAACCGCTTGATGGCAGGCTTGAGATCAAGAGGAACGTATTGATGGATTACCTCGTCGCCAAGCCGCTGATGCGCGACCTTGGCAGAGGTGATCGTGCCCGTCGTCAGGATGACATGGATATCGCGGCGACGGATTTCTCGGATCAACGGAATGACGGCCGAGGTTTCGCCGACGCTTGCGGCATGGAACCAGATCAGCGGTCCCTGCGGGCGGTTGGCGCTGGCATAACCCGAGCGCTCCAGCCTGCGGGAGCTATCTTCCTTGCCCTTCGCCGCGCGAACGGCGAGATAAGGCCCGATGAACGGATAAACGGCAATTCCGCCGAAACGATAGGCGCTCAAGGCAAGACGCGCCCTGAGGCTACTCATTTCGACCGCCTCCCATCCCAGCTGATCATCATCTATGCCAAATCCCGATAACCACGCGGCCGAATAAGCAGCCGAATTTTCGTTCTTATTGTGTCAAAGATACTGCTTCATGGCCGGATTTAAAGCGACAACGCTTTCCCGGATAGAGATATCAAATGCAAAATTCGGAGTAATGCGACCTCAGGATGCCGCTTTTTCCTGCGGATCAAGCAAGCGATGCAGGTGGACAATGAAATAACGCATATGGGCATTGTCGACAGTCTGCTGTGCCTTGGACTTCCACGCCACCAGCGCGCTCGCATAATCGGGATACATGCCGACGATATCGAGCTCATTGAGATTGCGGAACTGGACCTCTTCGAGGTTTTCCAATTCGCCGCCGAAGACAAGGTGCAGGAGCTGCTTTTTGCCGCTGGTATCAGTCATTTTCGTCTCTTTCTACTGTCGTCCCCCTCCGTCCTTCATCTGCGGGATTTTGACGGAAAGGTCAACCGTCTCGTCGGTTCGATAGTTGACGGAGGAACTCCGGTAATTGTGCTGCCGACGCACCGCAAAGTTCGTCATGGGATACTTCGGCGCGGTTGTAGCGCAAGGTCTTGCCGGAGAGATCCACGAGAGCGCCGCCGGCTCGCTCCAGAATGAGATCGGCGGCGGCGAGATCCCAGTCGTGGGAGTTGCGTTTGACGATTGTTCCCTCAAGCCTGCCGTCCGCCACCATGGCAAGGCGGTAGGCGAGCGACGGCACGTGCTTCACCCGCTCGACCGTCTTGCGAAAATCCGGATCGAAGCCCTTCAGCATCTCCTCGCCGGTCGCAAGACGATTGATATCGTCGCCGACCCTCTGGGAAACGCTGATCGGCTCGCCGTTCTTCAAGGCCTGCCCGCCGGCCGTCGCCACAAAGAGCTCGTCCAGCGCCGGCGCATAGAGGACACCCGCCACCGGCCGGCCGTCAGTGACGACGGCAACGCTGACGCACCATAGATCCAGGCCGGAGAGAAAACCCCTGGTGCCGTCGATCGGATCGACGACGAAGACGGTCGCGTGCTTCAGACGCTCGGCGTCATCATCGGTTTCCTCGGAAAGCCAGCCATAATCGGGCCTTGCGGTGCGAAGCGTGGCGGCCAGACTTTCGTTCGCGGCAAAATCCGCGGCACTGACCGGGGACTGGCCGTTGTTCTTCCACCAGACTTCCGGCGATTGCCGGAAGAAACCGAGAGCGATCTTGCCCGCCTCGAGCGCGGCACCCACGATCAGGTCCACATCGCTCAATTGGCCGGCCTTGCTATCGATCATTGACGAATTCCAATCTCCGCTCGTTTTTAGCGGCCCGCGAGCGTCATGCCCTCAATGGCAAGCGTCGGAGCGGCGATGCCGAAATCGCGATCGATGTCGTTCGCCGGCGCCACGCGCATGAACATGTCCTTCAGATTGGAGGCGATCGTCACCTCCGAAACCGCGAACGTCAATTCGCCGTTCTCGATCCAGAAACCGGTGGCGCCACGGCTGTATTCGCCGGTGATCATATTGACGCCCTGGCCGATGAGCTCGGTGACATAGAAGCCCGCACCGACGCTGCGGATCAGTTCCTCGGGTGAAATATCGCCGGGTTCCAGCGCGAGGTTCGTGGAAGCAGGCGATACGGACGTGCCGCCGCGCACACCGCGACCGTTGGTCTTCAGCCCGCCACCGATTTCCCGCGCCGTCGCCGTGGACAGGAACCAGGACTTCAGCACACCGTCCTCGATCATGACGAGCCGCTTGCCAGACACGCCTTCGCCGTCGAAGGGCCGCGAGGACGGGCCGCGCACGATCAGCGGATCGTCCGTAATCGAAAGGCCCGCCTTCAGCACCTGCTGGCCCATCTTGTCGCGCAGGAAGCTGGTCTTGCGGGCGACGGACGCGCCATTGATGGCGCCGGCGATATGGCCGACGAAGCCGCGCGCGACACGTGGATCAAAAACGACCGTGACATTCTTGCCGGTCGGAACCTGCCGCGGATTGAGGCGTTTGACCACACGCTCGCCGGCGCGGCGGCCGATCTCCTCAGCCGCATCGAGATCGGCAAAATAGAGACGGCTGTCGAAATCATAGTCGCGCTCCATGCCGGTGCCCTCGCCGGCAATGACGCTGACGGAGCGCCCGAAGCGCGAGCCCATATAGTGGCCGGAAAAACCATGCGAAGTGACGAGCACAAGCCCGCCCATGCCGGCCGAGGCGCCGGCCCCGGAAGAATTGGTGACGCCGGAAACGGCAAGAGCTGCCGCCTCGGTCGCAAGCGCCGCTTCGCGTAGCTGCTCCGTGGAAACCTCGGTCGGATCGAACAGTTCGAGATCGGGATAGCTCTTGGCGAGATCCGCCCCATCGGCAAGGCAGGCGAAGGGATCCTCCGGCGAAACCTTGGCCATGGCGACCGCGCGCTCGGCAAGAGCATTCAGATCGAAGCCTGGATTGGCCGAAACGCTGGCGACCCGATTGCCAACGAACACCCTCAGCGAAAAGTCGTCGCTCTCGGAGGATTCCGTGCCTTCCACCTTGCCGAGGCGTACGCTGACGGAATGGGCCCTCGATCGCACCACGACAGCATCGGCCGCATCCGCGCCGGCTTTACGGGCAAGATCGATCAACTGGCTGGCGCGGGAAAGCAGAGCGGCGGAATCGATTTCAGAGGTCATGACTTGGCCTTTCCTTCGCGTTCCATTTATTGTGCACTACATAAAGCATCAAGTGCGGCAAAGCCGATTCTTGTACTAATCCCTTCACGCATGGTTGTTTATCATGGCCAAGCGTCGCAACACCGCCTGCCCCACGGAAAGAAACAGACGATGTCCGCCCCCAATACGCTTTTCACCGAAACCCTGCTGCTGCTCGGCGGTGCCGTCGTCACGGCGCCTATCTTCAAGAAACTGGGGCTTGGCACCGTGCTCGGCTATCTCGCCGCCGGCGTCGTCATCGGGCCGATCCTCCATAGCATCAGCGACAGCGAGGCCGTGCTTGCGGTTGCCGAACTCGGCGTCGTCTTCCTGCTCTTCATCATCGGCCTGGAGTTGAAACCATCGCGTCTGTGGCAGATGCGTCGCGATATTTTCGGTCTCGGCACGGCACAAGTTGTTCTCAGCGGACTTGCACTGATGGTAGCCGCCTATTTCGGCGGCATTGCCGGCTGGAAGGGTAGCATCATCATCGGCTTCGGCCTGGCGCTTTCCTCGACTGCCTTCGCGATGCAGATCCTCGAACAGCAAGGCGACGTCAACACGAAATACGGCCAGCGCTCCTTCTCGATGCTGCTGCTACAGGATCTCGCCATCGTGCCGCTGCTGGCGCTCATCACTGTGCTCGACGGCGCGCAGGAAACCGCCAATCCTCTGCCAAGCCTGGCAATCGCCATCGGCGCGGTGGCGGCAATGATCATCGCGGGGCGCTATCTGCTGACGCCGCTGTTTCAGGTGATCGCTCGCACCGGCGCCCGCGAGGCGATGATTGCGGCCGCCCTCTTCGTCGTCATGGGATCGGCAACGCTGATGCAGCTTGCCGGCCTTTCCATGGCGATGGGTGCCTTTCTCTCCGGCGTAATGCTGGCCGAATCCTCCTATCGGCATGAGCTGGAGGCGGATATCGAGCCCTTCCGTGGCGTGTTGCTCGCCATTTTCTTCATCGCCGTCGGCCTGTCGCTGAAACTCGACGTGATCCTCGACAACTGGGTGCTGATCGTGCTCGCTGTTCCGGTGATGATGTTCATCAAGGCGATCGTGATCTATGCGCTCTGCCGCGTCACAGGCTCCCCGCATAACGATGCCGTGCGTATTGCCGGCCTCCTGCCACAAGGCGGCGAATTCGGATTCGTGCTCTTCAGCGCGGCCAGCGCCAGCGGCGGGCTCTTCTCCGCCAACACGGCATCGACGCTGATCGCCATCGTGACGCTATCAATGGCGCTGACGCCGCTGAGTTCCGCGCTGGCGAAGCGGATGGTCAAGGGAGACGCGCAGGAAGAGCTGGACGAGGATTTCGAGGGCGCAGGCTCCGACGTGCTGATGATCGGCTTTTCACGTTTCGGCCAGATTGCCGCGCAGATCCTGCTTGCCAGCGGCCGCGACGTCACCGTCATCGATTTCTCCGCCGATCGCATCCGCCAGGCATCGAGCTTCGGTTTCCGCATCTATTTCGGCGACGGCACCCGCAAGGACGTACTGCGCTCCGCCGGCATCGATCGCGCCAAGATCGTCGTCGTCAGCACGCATCTGCGCGAGGTGACCGACAAGATCGTCGAACTCGTGCAGACGGATTATCCGCACGCGCGCATCTTCGTGCGCTCCTACGACCGCATTCATTCGATCGAGCTGCGTCACAAGGGCGTGGATTACGAGCTGCGCGAGACGCTGGAATCCGGCCTGCTCTTCGGCCGCCGTACGCTGGAGGCGCTCGGCGTCAGCGAGGCGGAAGCCTATGAGATCGGCGAGGATATCCGCAAACGCGACGAGCAGCGGCTCGTGCTGCAGGTCAGCGAGGGGCTGCAGGCCGGCACCGACATGCTCTACTCGCGCCCCGTCAAGCCGGAGCCGCTGGTCAAGCCGAAGCGTGCGGCCGAAACCTACAGCGATGCAGACGATCTCGTTGCCTTGCCGCAGGAGGAGCCGGAGCGGGCTTAATCTTCGTACGGTCCTGGCGGAAACACAGCCAGCGGCTACTGGCTAAATACTAATTCTTCGCTGTCATCACCCGGTCGAGGGCGAATTTCAGCTCGTCCTTGACGCCGGCCGACATGGCGAGGATATCGCGTGCCTTCAGGAAATCGAGAACGCCGGTGCGGCCGACGGCGGGGCGCAGGAAGATTTGCGGTGCCTGCAGGCGCAGCTTCAAGGCAATATTGGACTGCATTGTCAGCTGGCCAGCACCGAACAGGCTCTCGATACGGTTCGGAACCTGTCGGCCACTGCCTTCCGGCCCGCCGACGACGTCGATGCCGATGATGATATCGGCAAGCCCGGCCAGATGTTCATAAGGAACCGGATTCATGATGCCGCCGTCGATCATCACGCGGTCTCCGAGCTTGACCGGCATGAAGACGGCGGGAATGGCGGCAGAGGCGGCGAGCACAGGGAAGAGCTCGCCCTTCTCGATGACGACCTCCGCCTGATCGTAATAATCGGTCGTGACCACCTTCAGCGGGATGTGCAGCTCGGAAAAGCTTTCCGGAATGGCCGGCGGCAGGAAGGTGCGCAGAATGCGTTCGAGATTGAACTGACCGAAGCGGATGCTGCGCATGCTGACCGGCCGCAGGCTCCAGATCTTGTTGAGAACGGCCGGGCGGTTGCCGACGGTTGCCAGCGTATAATCGCGGATCTCAGCGCCACTCATGCCGACGGCCATGGCCGCGCCCATGATCGAGCCGATGGAGGAACCTGCTATGGCGACGGGGCGGATACCGAGCTCGTCCAGCGCCTCGATGATGTGAATATGGGCGAGACCGCGCGCACCGCCGCAGCCGAAGGCGACTGCGACGCTCGGCGTGCCGGAAGCGGCGAGCGGATAGTCGCTGCCGACGAAATCAGCATAATCGCCCATATTGTTCTCCTTCCTCCGTCAGGCCGCCAACGGCTGGTAACGGAAGAAATGCATCTTGCTGTCACCGAAGGTTCGCTCCTCCAGAAACAGGAAATCCGACGGCGCGGCAACTGTGACATCGGCGCGCTCCTCGAGGATCGCCAGAGCGCCCGGCACCAGCCAGCCACCGGCGGCAGCGGCCGCGAAAGCCTTCTCACCCAGCCCCTTACCGTATGGCGGGTCGGCGAAGAGAAAATCGAAGGGCTCGAGATTGCCGACACTGCCGAGATCCGTCGCGTCACGGCGCAGCATGCGCGTGCGGCCATGCAGGCCGAGGGCATCGATGTTTTCCCAAAGGAGCCCCCTGCCCTCGACGCTGCTTTCCACGAAGAGCACATGCCGGCAGCCGCGCGAGGCTGCCTCCAGCCCGACGGCGCCGGTGCCGGCAAACACATCCATCATCCGCGTGCCGTCGATGGCTTCGGGATAGGCGTGGTTCAGAATGTTGAACAGGCTTTCGCGCGTGCGATCCGCCGTCGGACGAATGTCGTTCGACTTCGGCGTTGCAAGCGAGCGACCGCGAAACTCACCGCCGACGATCCTCACCGCGCGTCAGCCCCTGCCGCCCTTGGGACCGCCCCTGCCGGGGCCACCCCGACCGGAACCGCCGCGCGGACCGCCAGACGGGCGACCTGCACCGCCGGGTTTGCCGCCAAAGCCGCGCGAGCCACCGGGTTTTCCACCCGGCTTACCGCCAAAGGATTTGCCGCCGCCTGGCTTCTTGCCGAAGGGCTTGCCGGCCGGCCGATCGCCTTGCGGGCGATCACCGAAGGGTCGGTCACCACGGGGCGGACGATCACCAAACGGACGATCCCCCTGCGGGCGAGCGCCGCGGGGACGTTCGGAGCGCTGCTCGCCGCCGAAAGACTTGCTGCGCGGACGCTCGTCTCCCTCGGCGCGCGGACGTCGATCACCACGGGGCTTATCGCCGAAAGGCCGGTCGCCACGCGCGGGCCGATCTCCGAAGGAGCGCTCGGAGCGGGCCTCCCCCTGGAAGGATTTCCCACGAGGACGATCGCCACCCTCTGGCCGCGAACCACGTTCACCACGCGGACGATCGCCAAACGGACGATCTCCGCGGGGACGATCACCTTGCGGGCGATCGCCGCGAGGGCGCTTGCGGTCAAAACCTTCATCATCGCCACGCGACCGGCGCGGAGCTTCCTCGCTCGAACGGATCCACTCGCCATCGCCCTCGTCGACGCGGTTGATGCGAACGCGCGGGCCTTCGTCCGGACGGTCGAAGCCGCTGCGCTGCGGGCGTTCGGGCTCGCCGCGCCGGGAGGCGGTCTTTGCATTCTTGGCCGCCTTCGCGGCTGCCTTTTCGCCGAGCGGGCGGGCGCCGGGCGCCATCCAGACATTGGCGCTGCGGCGCGGGCCGAGCGGCTGGCGCTTCTGACGGTCATCGTCCTTGTGCCCAACATCGCGGCCGCCTTCGCGACGATCGTCGCGCTTGGCATCGCGTTTGGTATCGAGACGGCTGAGCGCACGTTCGCGCTTATCCTCGGGACGCTCCCGACGCGGGCGCTCTTCCTTGCCCGCGCGAACCGGGGGCGTCCGCGCCGGCTTGGCATCCGCCTCTTCGGGCTCGGCAATGGCCGGGGCGTTATAGAGCGGCGCATCGAAATTCGCCTTGGCATCTTCGACCAGGCGCGGGCCGAGCTGGTCGCGCAGCGTGCGGCCGCGCACCTCGAGCACATGGCCTTCCGGCAGCTCGCCGAGCTGGAACGGGCCATAGGAAATGCGGATCAGGCGGTTGACCTCGAGGCCGAGCGCGCCGAGCACGTTCTTGATTTCGCGGTTCTTGCCTTCGCGCAAGCCCATGGTGATCCAGACGTTGGACCCTTGCGTGCGATCGAGCGTCGCGTCGATCGAGCCATAGAGCACGCCGTCGACGGCAATGCCTTCCTTCAGCTTGTCGAGCGCTTCCTGATCGATCTCGCCATGGGCGCGCACGCGATAACGGCGCAGCCAGCCGGTGGTCGGCAATTCCAGAACACGGGCAAGGCCGCCGTCATTGGTCAGCAGCAGCAAGCCTTCGGTGTTGATATCGAGGCGGCCGATCGACATAACGCGCGGCAGCTCTTCCGGCAGATTATCGAAAACGGTCGGGCGGCCCTCAGGATCGGCATTGGTGGTCACCAGGCCGGCCGGCTTATGGTAGAGCCACAGTCGCGTGCGCTCGATGCCACGTATCGGCACGCCGTCGACCTCGATCTTATCAGTCAGGGTCACGTTGACCACCGGCGTATCGAGGAGCACGCCGTTCAGCTTGACGCGGCCATCGAGGATCATGCGCTCGATATCGCGGCGCGAGGCCACACCAGCGCGCGCCATCACCTTGGAAATGCGCTCGGCCTTTCCATCCTCGACTGCGGTTTCATCCGCAGCCTTGACGGTTGCGGCCTTCGCAGGCTTCGCGCCATCGCGCTTTATCGTCTTCTTGTCGCCAGCAAAGGGTTTAGACCCAGGCCGCTTGGGCTTGTCATTCATCGTCATTTGTTGTTTGCCTGAATTTTTAACGCGTGTTCCTATCAGGTCACGCCCTTGCGGTTAAGTGGAAAAACTTGAATGGCGGCTACAAATCAATTCATGGAGCTTGCTTTGACCGAAGCGCGCCGTGCCGGAGAGCGTGGCGAAGTGCCGATCGGCGCCGCAGTCGTGCTCGACAGCAAAGTCATCGCCACTACCGGCAACCGTACCCGCGAGCTCAACGACATCACCGCCCACGCCGAAATCGTCGCCATCCGCCTGGCCTGCGAGGAATTGGGCCAGGAACGTCTTGCGGGCGCCGATCTCTATGTGACGCTGGAACCCTGCACCATGTGCGCGGCGGCCATTTCGTTCGCGCGCATCCGACGTCTCTACTATGGCGCCGAGGATCCCAAAGGCGGCGGTGTCGACAATGGCGTGCGCTTCTATCGCCAGCCTACCTGCCATCATGCGCCGGAGGTCTATTCCGGCCTCGGCGAGACCGCATCCGCCGACATCCTCAGAGGTTTCTTTCAGGCGAAACGCTCCGAAGACTGAAAAGCGGCGGTTTTGATACCGCCGCCTTGAGGGCTTTTATTGGAAAGGCTTCCACCAGCTGCTATTGCTCGTCTGCTGCGCGGCCTCGGCGTCCTTCTTGCGCTTCTTTTCCTTCTTCGACTCGGGTGTACCGAGATCGTTGAGGGCAGCCTGGTCGGCAACCTGACGATATTGCTGCGGCGGGTCGATCAGGTAACGGCGCTGATCGATATAGCTGCCGGCCTGATCCTGGCGCGCGGCACGATAGGCTGCCGTCTGCTGTGCTTCGCTCATGTGATTCTTGGCGCTGTCAGCCTGAGCCAGCGGCGAGCGATAGTTGACGTCGTTCTTCTTCTCGTCGGCTTCCGCGGCAAGGCGCTTGCGGGCGTCTTCCGGCGATTCGAGCCAGGCCGGGTTGTCCTTGCTTGCCAGGGACTGCTGTGGGGCGGTCAGAGTGTCTTTGCTTCCGGCAACGACCAGACCGGGGCGGTTCGGATACTTCACGCCCTTGTCCTTCGGCGTTGCAGCCGAAACGGAGGCGATGTCGCCGAGGTCATCCAGGAGCTGGACGCCGGCCGTCTTGTCGGTGCCGTAAGTCGGGCTGCTAAGGCAACCGGACATGGCGCCGCAGCCAACCACAAGTGCCGCCAAGCTGACGCCGACACGAACCTTATGCATCGCTCTCATGAAAACCCTTCCCAGCCATGCCGGAATAAACGCAATAGGACCCCATTCAACGGCAACTGCCGTAAAATTCTGGCCATTTTCAGGCAGCTTTTACCGGATGAACGCCGCAAAGGCAATTCATCCGGCAATTTTCTTCAGTTGACAGCGGCAAGTTCGCGCAGTGCCGCGGCGTCACGCGCCGAGACATCCGGGTATTCCGGATCGGAGCCGACATCCGTCGTGATGCGCCAGGAACGGGCGCACTTTCGGCCCTCCGCGAGCTTGGGCACGACACTGACCTTGGCATCGTCGTCGAGGCGGAAGGCATCCGCAGGGCCCTGCTCACCCAGGATGATGATATCGGAGGTGATGCAGATTTCCGAGAAGTCCTGGCCCTCGAGCACCTTCAGCAGCTCGGGGTCGGCGACGTAGACGACCGGAGCAGCTTCCAGAGAGGAGCCGATCCGCTTGTCCTTGCGCTCGATTTCCAGCGCGCCGGTGACGACGCTGCGCACAGCGCGGATCTTCTTCCACTTCTCGGCCAGCGCCTCGTTCTTCCACTCGACGGGAATGGTGACGAACTGCTCGAGGTGAACAGAGACTGCCGACGGATTGCGCGAGAGCCATGCCTCTTCCGTGGTGAAGGGCAGCATCGGCGCCAGCCACGTCACCATGCAGTCGAAGATCGAGCGGATGACGGCAAGCGAGGCGCGGCGGCGCAAGCTCGACGGCGCATCGCAGTAAAGCGCATCCTTGCGGACGTCGAAGTAGAAGGCCGAAAGCTCGACATTGGCGAAATCGATCAAGGCGCGGGCGATGCGCTTGAAGTCGAAGGCATCGTAGCTTTCCCGCACCAGTTCATCGAGTTCGGCGAGACGGTGCAGCATCAGCTGCTCCAGCTCCGGCATGTCGGCATAGGCGATGACTTCGCCTTTGTCGTGCGCCAGCGTGCCGAGCATCCAGCGGATGGTGTTGCGCAGCTTGCGATAGGCATCGACATTGGTCTGGATGATGGCCTTGCCGACGCGCAGATCTTCCGAATAGTCCGACGTCATGACCCAAAGGCGGAGGATGTCGGCGCCCGCATCCTTCATCACCTCTTGCGGCGAAGTGACGTTGCCCTTGGATTTCGACATCTTCTCGCCCTTCTCATCCATGGTGAAGCCATGGGTGAGGACGGCATCGTATGGCGCACGGCCACGCGTCGCGGCACTTTCGAGCAGCGACGAATGGAACCAGCCGCGATGCTGGTCGGAGCCTTCGAGATAGAGGTCCGCCGGCCATTTCAGGTCCGGGCGGTCTTCCAGCGTGAAGGTGTGGGTCGAACCGGAATCGAACCAGACATCAAGGATATCCATGACCTGCGTCCAGGCCTCGTTGGCCTTTTCGCCGAGGAAGCGTTCACGCGCACCTTCGGCAAACCAGGCATCGGCGCCTTCCTGCTCGAAAGCCTCGAGGATACGGGCGTTCACACGATCGTCCTGCAGGATGCTGCCCTGCTCGTCGACGAAGATCGCGATCGGCACGCCCCAGGCGCGCTGGCGCGACAGGACCCAATCGGGGCGCTGCTCGATCATGGCCCGCAGGCGGTTCTGGCCTGCAGCGGGCACGAAGCGGGTGTCATCGATCGCCTTCAGGGCGCGCGAGCGCAGCGTCGAACCGTCGGCAAAGTCCTTGTCCATGTAGACGAACCATTGCGGCGTGTTGCGGAAGATGACCGGCTTCTTGGACCGCCAGGAATGCGGATAGGAATGCTTCAGCCGGCCGCGTGCGAACAGCGTGTTCGTCTCGATCAGCGCCTTGATGACGAGGTCGTTGGCATTGCCCTTCTTGCCGTTGTCGTCCATGACACGGCCACCTTCGAAGCCCGGGGCATCGGCGGTGTAGAAGCCCGCGTCATCGACCGGGAACGGGATGGCGGAGGAGATGCCGCGCTTTTCAAGATCGCGGGCATGCGACGTCCAGGCGTCAAAGTCTTCGCGGCCGTGGCTGGGCGCCGTGTGCACGAAACCCGTGCCGGCATCATCGGTGACGTGATCGCCATCGAGAAGCGGCACCTTGAAGCCGTAGCCGAGAGAGGCGAGCGGATGAGCACAGGTGAGCGCGGCCAGGTCGGCGGCGGTCACGTCGCTCACGCGTTTGTATTGCAGCTTTGCCTTGGCGAAGGATTCCTCGGCGAGCTTGTCGGCGAAAACAAGCTTTTCGCCCGGGCGCGGGCCGAAATCATTGGCAGCTTCCGTGACCTCATAGAGTCCGTAGGACACGCGCGAGGAGTATGCGATTGCGCGATTGCCGGGGATCGTCCAGGGGGTGGTCGTCCAGATGACCACAAAGGCGCCGGCGAGATGCGCCGGGCCTTCAGCCACCGGGAACTTTACCCAGATCATGTCGCTCTCGACATCGGCATATTCGACTTCGGCTTCGGCCAGAGCCGTCCGCTCGACCACCGACCACATGACCGGTTTGGAGCCACGATAAAGCTGACCGGTACGGGCGATCTTCAAAAGCTCGCCGGCGATGCGGGATTCCGCATGGAAGTTCATGGTCAGATAGGGATTGTCGAAATCGCCCGTGATGCCGAGGCGCTTGAACTCCTCGGACTGGATCTTGATCCAGCCAGCGGCAAAGTCGCGGCATTCCTGGCGAAACTCGTTCACCGGGACCTCGTCCTTGTTCTTGCCCTTCTCGCGGTATTTCTCCTCGATCTTCCATTCGATCGGCAGGCCGTGGCAGTCCCAGCCCGGAACGTAATTGCTGTCATAGCCGCGCATCTGGAACGAGCGGGTGATGACGTCCTTGAGGATCTTGTTCAGCGCATGGCCGATGTGGATGTGGCCATTGGCATAGGGCGGGCCATCATGCAGCACGAACTTTTCGCGGCCAGCGGCGGAAGAGCGCAGCTTCTTATAGAGGTTCATCTCCTCCCAACGCTTCACCAGTTCCGGCTCCTTCTGCGGCAGCCCGGCGCGCATCGGGAAATCGGTTTCCGGCAGGTAAAGGGTCTTGGAGTAATCCATCTTTTCAGCGGTATCGGTCATAGTCGTGACAATTGCCTCGGTGTCTCGGGCGTCTTGCGCCTCAACTGGCGCAGCCATACGGGGATTTTTCGGCGGCGGAAAGCGCCTCGTGAACGAGACGCCAAAAACCCGGACCTTCCGGCAGCTTAAAGCGCGCGGAAGGCCGGGCCAATAATTCGTATCGCGTGGCTCAGCCGAAATTGGGTCATGGTCGCCGGTTCATAGGCGTTTTTTCCAGGGAAAGGAAGAGGAAACAGTTGCGGCAATCCATAGAAAAGCCGCGGACGTTTCCGCCCGCGGCCAATTTGAGGGTCTATCTAATTAGGCTCGTGCTGCTGCCCGTGCCGGCACGACCGCATTGACGATAACGGCCACGACGATATTGGCGAGAAGCGCCAGCAGCCCCGTATAGACGGTGAAGCCGGTTTCGCCGAGCGGAACCATGTGCAGCGGCTTCCAGCCGGCATCCCATACGAGATAGGTGCCGCCAAAGAAGCCGACGAACCAGCCGGCGAGCAGAGCGGGTGCACGAAACCACTTGGTATAGAGACCGAAGACCAGAGCCGGCAGCGTCTGCAGGATCCAGATGCCGCCCAAAAGCTGGAGATCGAGCGCGAACTGCGTCGGCAGGAAAATGATGACGAGAAGCGCTCCGACCTTGACGACAAGCGATGTCATCTTGGCGACCTTCGCCTCGCCGGCATCGGAAACCTGCGGATCAATGTAAGCCTTCCAGAAGTTGCGGGTGAAGAGGTTGGCAGCGCCAATGCTCATCACGGCCGCGGGAACGAGCGCGCCGATGGCGATGGCCGCGAAGGCGAAGCCAGCAAACCAACTCGAGAACAAGGTCTGGAACAGTGCAGGCACCACGTCATTGGCGCTGTCCAGCTTCAGATTTGCCGCGTGGCCCATATAGCCAAGCAGCGCCAAGAGACCGAGCAGCAGCGTGTAGGCCGGCAGCAGCACCGCATTCTTGCGGATGGTATTGCCGCTGTTGGACGCGAAGATGCCGGTCAGCGTATGCGGGTACATGAAAGCCGCCAGCGCCGAGCCGAGCGCCAACGTCGCGTAGGCGACGTACTGGTTGCCGCCGAGCAGCAGACTACCCGCCCCCTTGGCTTTGAAATCCGCATCGGCCGCGGCAAAGACATTCGCATAGCCACCGAGTTTCGCCGGAATGAGCGCGACGGCCGCGATCACCACGATGTAGATCATGATGTCCTTGACGAAGGCGATCAGCGCCGGAGCGCGAAGGCCGGCCGAATAGGTATAGAGCGCCAGGATGATGAAGGCGACGGCGAGCGGCAGTTCACCATGAAGTCCGAGCGCCTTGAATACCGCCGTCATACCGACGAGCTGCAGGGCGATATAGGGCATCGTCGCGATAACGCCCGTCAGAGCGACTGCCAGTTCCAGCGCCCGCGAGCCATATTGGCCGTGTACGATATCGCCGGCCGTGACGTAACCATGATCCTTCGCACGCCTCCAGAGAAGCGGCATGACCATGAAGACGAACGGATAGACGACGATCGTATAGGGCAGCGCGAAGAAGCCATAGGCGCCGACCGTGTAGACCAGCGCCGGGACGGCGATCACGGTGTAAGCGGTGTAGAAATCGCCGCCGACCAGGAACCAGGTGATCCAGGTCCCGAAGGTGCGGCCGCCGAGGCCCCATTCGTCGATATGAGCAAGGGTCTTCGGCCTACGCCAGCGGGCAGCTACAAAGCCCATGACAGTGACGAGCGCCAAAAAGAAGATGAAGACGGCAAGCGCAATCGGATCGATATCAGTCATCATGGCGCATGCTCCGATAGGCGATCCAGGTCAGAATAGCGGTGATTGGCACCCATGCCAGCTGATACCAGTAGAAGAAAGGGAAACCCAACAGCACGGGATCGTGGCTGTTGTAGAAGGGGACCCAAAGCAAACCAATATAGGGAATAACGAGCAGCCAGCAGGCCGCCGTCCCGAAACGTTTATCCATCTCGTGCGCCTTTCGGAAAATGGGCGCGGCGACTCGCACCCGGCTGTATGAGCATTGCAACATCCTTCCCACCCGCTCAAGGCAAAAAGATATTGCAGCGCCGCAATCCCCGCGCGCAATTCGGCGAGTAAAATCAGCTGAAAGCGATGATCCGGTCGAGCTCGCTGAGCGGCTGGACACCGGCGAGCAGCGCGCGTGCCTCGTCCTCATCCTTGCGGATCTGCGCGACCAGCGGATCGAGACCGTCGAACTTCAGTTCGGGGCGGAGATAACCGAAGAAGGAGACCGAACAGACCTGTCCGTAGAGATCGCCGCTGAAATCGAAGACAAAGGTTTCCAGCAGCGGCGCCCCGTTGTCCGTTACCGTCGGACGCCGGCCGTAACTGGCGACGCCATCGCGGATGGTGCCATCGGCCGTTCGAAAGCGAACCGCATAGATGCCTGCCCTCAGCGATGTCTCGGGTGGCAGCTGCATGTTTGCCGTAGGGAAGCCGAGCGTGCGACCGAGCTTTTCGCCACCGATGACAGGCGCCTGAACGGTATAGCGATAGCCGAGCAGACCGGCGGCTTGGGCGACATCGCCTTCCGCAAGCAGTGTGCGTATGCGGCTCGACGAGATGACCTCCGTGTTTTCGTCGCGGAAGGCATCGATCAACGTCACGCCGAAGCCGTTATGGCTGCCGGCATTCATGAGGAAGGCGGGGCCTCCCTGACGATCATGGCCAAAATGAAAATCGAAGCCAGTGACGACTTCGGATGCGTGCAGCCAGTCGATCAGGATCGAATGCACGAATTCATCCGCCGAGCGCTGCGAGAAAGTGCGATCGAAAGGATATTCAATGACGGCGTTGAAGCCGAGCGCTTCCAGCAGCCGTGCTCGCAAAGGAGCAGGCGTCAGGCGGAAGACAGGATGATCCGGCTTGAAAACGGTGCGCGGATGCGGCTCGAAAGTCAGCACCAGCGCCGGAATGCCGCGCTCTCTGGCGATCTCCAGCGCGCGCGTCAGCACCGATTGATGGCCGCGGTGCACGCCGTCGAAATTGCCGATGGCGACCACGCCGCCCTTCAAGGCATCGGGAAGCGGCTCGCGGGTTTCGTTGCGGTGGAAAACGGTCATCGACTGCCACTCTCCTCAGACAAGGCGCGGCATCCACCACTTCGGCGAGGCCTGTTCGCGCGCCAGGAAGGCGCCGAGAGCGGCCTCATCCGTATGCCCCTCGACGACATATTCGCGGGCGTGGATGCCATGGCTGATATAAAGAAGATCGAGGCCGTAATCGAGTGCGCCGCGCACGTCGGTCGGCATGCCATCACCGATTGCCACCACGCGCGACAGCGGAAATTCGCTCTTGACCTCGCGGGCGGCCGCGATCGCTGCATCGTAGATCGGCTGGTGCGGCTTGCCGGCGATGCGCGTCTGGCCGCCGAGCCGCTCGTAATAGGCGGCCATGGCGCCGGCGCAGGGGATCATGCGATGGCCGCGCTCCACCACCAGATCCGGATTGGCGCAGATCAGCGGTACGTGACGGGCCGACCAGGCCGTCAGCATCTCGGTATAATCGTCAGGCGTTTCGGTCTCGTCATCGAAGAAGCCGGTGCAGACGATGCTTTCCGCTTCGCCGGCATCGACCCGCTGAACGTCCAGACCTTCGAGGATACCAATGTCGCGCTCCGGACCGAGCAGAAACACCTTCTTCGGTCCCTCGGCAATCAGCTTGCGGGTGACATCGCCCGAGGTGATGATGCGATCGTAGACGCTGTCGGGAACACCGATCGCACGCAGCTGCTCGACGACCTTCGGAGCAACGCGCGGAGAGTTGGTGATGAGGACGACCGCAAGGCCTTCGCCGCGAGCGGCTTCGAGCGCGATGGAGGCTTCCTTGTAGGCCGTGACGCCGTTATGGAGCACGCCCCAGACATCGCAGAGCGCAACATCATAAAGTCCGCCGATGTCGCGAAAGCTCTCGATCCGTTTGCCCATGCCGTCCTCGCATCAAATAAATCACGGGCTGACATCGCAAACCGGCCGGCAAATTACAAGAGCGCCATGCAAGGTTTTTGCGTCGCACAAGGCCTGAGCAGCAGGCGTGGGCAAGGTCGGCGAGCGGCAAGATTGCGCAGCGGAAGCAACGGGATGACGCTCTGGAAAAGGCTTGACCTGACCCTGTCTTCACGAGGGCAAAATGAGAGAACCTTTGCAACGACATGCTATGCGGCGGCGCCCTGGGCGTTAATCATCCTCAAAACAAGCCGAGGCGCGCCGCAAAAAATTCACAGTGCTGTCCTTGACTCGTCCGGAAGCCACCCCTAAATCACGGTCGCTAGCACTCTCTGAGGATGAGTGCTAACAAAATCCATACGGATCCCCGCTGATCCGTGAATGTCATTTGATCGAGGGATTAGACAATGGCAAGCACCAATTTCCGCCCCCTTCATGACCGCGTCGTCGTTCGTCGCGTCGAGTCGGAAGAAAAGACCAAGGGCGGGATCATCATTCCCGACACCGCCAAGGAAAAGCCGCAGGAAGGCGAAATCGTCGCCGTCGGTTCCGGCGCTCGTGATGAGGCCGGCAAGGTCGTAGCACTCGACGTCAAGGTTGGCGATCGCGTTCTGTTCGGCAAGTGGTCGGGCACTGAAGTCAAGCTCAACGGCGAAGACCTTCTGATCATGAAGGAAGCCGACATCATGGGCATCATCGGCTAATTGGCCGGTTCCCTTTTCCGATAAAGCTGACGGGCCTTAAAGCCCGGAAAACGCGAATTCAGGAGTTTCAAACATGGCAGCTAAAGAAGTAAAATTCGGCCGCAGCGCTCGCGAAAAGATGCTTCGTGGCGTCGACATCCTCGCCGACGCAGTGAAGGTCACGCTCGGCCCGAAGGGTCGTAACGTCGTCATCGACAAGTCCTTCGGCGCTCCGCGCATCACCAAGGACGGCGTCTCCGTCGCCAAGGAAATCGAACTCGAAGACAAGTTCGAAAACATGGGCGCCCAGATGGTCCGCGAAGTTGCTTCGAAGACCAACGACGTCGCCGGTGACGGCACCACCACCGCAACCGTTCTTGCCCAGGCGATCGTTCGCGAAGGTGCCAAGGCTGTTGCAGCCGGCATGAACCCGATGGATCTGAAGCGCGGTATCGACCTCGCTGTTGCAGAAGTCGTCAAGGATCTCCAGGCCAAGGCCAAGAAGATCAACACCTCGGAAGAAGTTGCCCAGGTCGGCACGATCTCCGCAAACGGCGAAAAGCAGATCGGTCTCGATATTGCTGAAGCCATGCAGAAGGTCGGCAATGAAGGCGTCATCACGGTTGAAGAAGCCAAGACCGCCGAAACCGAACTCGAAGTCGTCGAAGGCATGCAGTTCGACCGCGGCTACCTCAGCCCCTACTTCGTGACCAACCCGGAAAAGATGATCGCCGACCTCGAAGACGCGTTCATCCTCCTGCATGAGAAGAAGCTCTCGAACCTGCAGGCCATGCTTCCGGTTCTCGAAGCCGTCGTTCAGACCGGCAAGCCGCTCCTCATCATCGCTGAAGACGTCGAAGGCGAAGCTCTTGCGACCCTCGTCGTCAACAAGCTGCGCGGCGGCCTGAAGATCGCTGCCGTCAAGGCTCCGGGCTTCGGTGATCGCCGCAAGGCCATGCTGGAAGACATCGCCATCCTGACGGGCGGCACTGTCATCTCAGAAGACCTCGGCATCAAGCTTGAGTCCGTCACCCTCGACATGCTCGGCCGTTCCAAGAAGGTTTCGATCTCCAAGGAAAACACCACGATCGTCGACGGCGCTGGCGCCAAGTCTGACATCGAGGGCCGCGTTGCCCAGATCAAGGCTCAGATCGAAGAGACCACCTCCGACTACGACCGCGAGAAGCTGCAGGAACGTCTTGCCAAGCTCGCTGGCGGCGTTGCCGTGATCCGCGTTGGCGGCTCGACGGAAGTCGAAGTGAAGGAAAAGAAGGACCGCATCGACGACGCTCTCAACGCGACGCGCGCTGCTGTTCAGGAAGGTATCGTACCGGGCGGCGGTATCGCCCTCCTGCGTTCTTCCACGAAGATCACTGTCAAGGGTGAAAACCAGGATCAGGAAGCCGGCGTCAACATCGTTCGCCGTGCCCTGCAGTCGCTCGTTCGCCAGATCGCAGAAAACGCTGGTGACGAAGCTTCGATCGTTGTCGGCAAGGTTCTCGACAAGAACGAAGACAACTACGGCTACAACGCCCAGACGTCTGAATATGGCGACATGATCGCCATGGGCATCGTCGACCCGGTCAAGGTTGTTCGTACGGCTCTGCAGAACGCAGCTTCGGTTGCTTCGCTGCTGATCACCACCGAAGCCATGATCGCCGAGCTGCCGAAGAAGGATGCTCCTGGCGGCATGCCGGGCGGTATGGGCGGCATGGGCGGCATGGACATGATGTGATAGGCCAACGGCCTCATCACAGGAATGTCCATAAAGCTTCGCCCATGCACTTTTAGTGCTTCAGGCCGCCAAGCGGCCTGAAGTGGCGGCATGGACATGATGTGATAGGCCAACGGCCTTATTACGATTGTTCAATCCGGCATTCCGGAATTGACGAAGGGCGGCCCTCGGGTCGCCCTTTTCGTTTTAGGCCTTACGACTTCAGCCCAAAGCCGCCAAGTTTTGCGGCAGCGCAAATTTACGCAAATTGCCCCATTGTCGTTTTCGAAAAAGCTCTTATAAATCGCGGCGCAGCGATTTTAGAGGGTTAGCTGCAATGCACGCAAATTTTACTTATATTCGGCACGATTAATCGGCGTCTGCACGTGGCTATGATCTTAAGGATTGAGGGGCGCGCGGATTTTTTACTTGAAATGACTTCATAGATTGGATCGCCAAGTCGGACCAAGCATGACGGAAAATGGAAGCAGCAGAGCCGAATGCTCTGCTTTTGATGCGGCATGCGGGAAGACATTCAATCCGGAAGACGCAGGGAAATTTGAATAAAGCGCAAGGGGGGACCTGGCGCTCAAATGGGGATCATCTTGTTCAAGATTGCCAAGGCCGATTTTTCCGCACCGTTTGCGCCGGGCTCATTGGAGTTCGAGGGCCATTACCCCGATCTTCTGGCTCAGTTCTGTGTTTCCGAGGGATGGACGGGCGATCTTTCAAGCGGCATCATCAAACTTGGGCAGTGGGGCACAATGCTGCATGGGCTGAGTTCTTCAGAATGCGGCCTGCTAAGCCTCATGCATTGCTATGATCTGCAGGATCGGGCCCGTATCCTCGATCTTTTCGAGCAGGCGGCTACGGCCAATTCCTGCTTCTGCTATTCGACGACCACGCTCGGCGCAGGTGGTCATCGCCGGCCGGTCTTCTGTGTCGGTGAGTCCGTTGCCGCGGATAAGCAGCATGCCGGCAGCATGGTCGGCGTTTTTCTGTTTCCGCGCTTCAAGCTGGAGCCGGGCAGCCAACTCGCCACCCGGCAGTAAATCACTATCGGCCATGGTCGGCCAAGTTCGCCCGACCAGCTACCGAGTTCAAGCTGATCAATCCCGCTTGGGAATGCTGAGGCCGCGCTGGCTTGCCGGACGTGCCAGAGCGCGATCCAGCCAGGCCATGACGGAGGGGAAGCTTTCGAACTCCAGCACCTCGCGGCCGCCATAGAAAACGTCGACGCCGCGAACCCAGGGAAAGGTGGTGATGTCGGCGATGGTGTATTCATCGTCCATGATCCATTCGCGTCCTTGCAGGCGGCTCTCCAACACGCCGAGGAGGCGCTTGGCCTCATCGCGATAACGCTCGACCGGATAGGAGTTATTGGCGACCTTCTCGGCGGCGAATTTGAAGAAATGACCGAACTGGCCGAACATGGGACCGACGCCTGCCATCTGGAAGAAGACCCATTCGAGGGTCTCGTAGCGCCTGGCAGCATCGCTCGGAATGAGCTTGCCGGTCTTTTCCGCCAGATAGACCAGGATCGCGCCGGATTCGAACAGGCCGATCGGTTTACCGTCGGGGCCATTGGGATCGATGATTGCCGGAATGCGGCCATTCGGGTTCAGCGAAACGAATTCCGGTGATTTCTGATCATTGGTGCCGAAGGAAATCAGATGCGGCTCATAGGGCAGGCCAAGCTCCTCCAGCGCAATAGAGACCTTTACGCCGTTCGGTGTCGGCAGCGAATAGAGCTGGATAATATCCGGATTGCTAGCGGGCCAGCGCTTCGTGATCGGAAAGGATGAAAGATCGGCCATGGGCTTACTCCTGACGGCTCTGATTTGGCAACTGATTTGCCGCCACAATAGCCCATGGGGCTTGTATGGGAAGAGCTATCTCGGCGGATCATTGTTCAATGATTGTGAACTAATTGTGCGCAGTTGTTTATCTTTCCAACTCCTCAAAAATCACGAATATCCATTTCCAGAGAATAACTGCCACGTGATCCCATTTACTGGAGACCCCTCATGTCCAATAGCAATAACATCATCATTCTTGTGGCGCGCATCCTGCTCGCCTTCATGTTCATCTTTGCCGGTTTCGGCAAGCTGACCGATCCGGCCGGTACTGCGGGCATGATTGCCGGAGCCGGTATGCCGGCCGCAACGCTGCTCACCTATCTTGCCGGCGCATTTGAATTCGTCACCGGCGTCTGCGTCCTCATCGGCTTCCAGGTCCGCATCGTCGGCTGGCTGCTCGCCCTCTTCTGTGTCTTCACCGGCATCGTCTTCCACCTGCCGACGGTCAATGTTCCGGACTTCCCGGCTGCCGCCAATGGTTGGATCAACGGCCTGAACTTCGTGAACTTCCTGAAGAACGTCACGCTGGCCGGCGCTTACATCATGCTCGCCACCAATGGTGCAGGCGTCTACTCGCTCGACGCACGCCGCGGCGCCTACGCCGCCGCCTAAGCGCTGCCTGTCTCCCAAGACAAAAAGCCCGCCGGAATTCCGGCGGGCTTTTTTTGCATGAACAGGAAACTGAAAAATCAGAGTGCGCTGCGAACGGCCGAGATGATGCGCTGAACCATCGGATCACCCTCGTGGCCTTCCTTGCGTGCCCGCACCAGACAAGCCTGCGAGCGCAGGATGATGCCATCAGACAGGACCTTCAGATGGTTCGCTCTCAGAGTCGAACCGGTGGAGGTGATGTCGACGATAATATCGGCCGAGCCGGCAGCGGGTGCCCCCTCCGTCGCACCCAGACTTTCGACGATACGGTAGAGCTGGATGCCGTGTTGGCTGGAGAAGAACTGCTGCGTCAGCCGCCAATATTTGGTGGCGACCGTCAGCCGGTGGCCATGGCGGGTGCGGAAATCGGCGGCGACATCGCCAAGATCGGCCATGGTATCGACGTCGAGCCAGATTTCCGGCACCGCGACGACGACATCGGCGTGACCGAAACCGAGCCTTGCGCAGAATTCGACCCGGCGATCGACTTCCGCCATGCCCTCACGCACGAGGTCTTCGCCGGTAATGCCGAAATCGACGCTGCCATTGCCGATCTCTCGCGAGATTTCCGAGGCTGACAGGAAGGCGATCTCGACTCCGTCCCAACCTTCGACGCGGCCGCGATAGGAGCGATCGTTACCGACGGCGACGATCGGCATTCCGGCATGCTCGAAGATCGCGGCACAATCGTCCTTCATCCGGCCCTTGGAGGGAAGCGCTATCGTGATTGTCATCAGGCTGCCCTCGCGGTTTCGATACGGTCGAGCCAGAGCGCGAAGCCGACAGCCGGGATGTGCCCCTTGGCCCCAAGCAGGGTCATCAGCCGATCGAAGCGGCCACCACCGGCGAGCACCGCGCTCGATCCCTCCACCGTCACTTCGAAGACGAGATCGGTGTAGTAATCAAGCGGACGACCGAAGGCGGCGCGATAATCAATCTTCAAAGCGTCGACGCCGGCTTTGGCTAGCGCCGCCACACGGGCATCGAAGCTCTTCAATGCGCTCCCGAGCTTCAGCCCGGCAGCGTCAGCAAAACCTGCGAGCGCCGCGGAAGCATCTGCCAGCGGCACGCTCAAGGACAAAAACTCCTCCAGCACGCGGAAGGCCGCATCGTCGAGCCGCGTTTCGGACAGGACCAGCTTCTCGCGAAGGCGCCGGGCGATCTCCTGCGGCGAACGGCTGGCATTGGTGGAATAGCCGGTCGCATGCATAGTGGCGTCGATGTGCTTGATCAGCCCCTGCTCATCGCCGCGATTGAGGAAATCGAGTACGTGCGCATTGAGCCCGGTAACCGGCTGCGGGCTTGCGAGCCGTGCGAGCAGTGTTTCGAGCTGCATCATGTTGCCGAAGGCATGAATCAGCCGCTTCTGCCAGCCCGACGGCAGGCCGAGCGCCTGCACCACCGCCTCGAATACGGCCTGATCACCCAAGGTCACCGAAAGTGCCTTACCGGGCACTAGCCGGCTCAGGATACCGATGGCATCGCCGATGGCGCGAGCGTCAGCGCCGGCCGTGTCGCCATCGCCGAGATCTTCGATGCCGGCCTGATAGAACTCATGACCGCCTTCGCGGCGTTGGCGAAAGATTTCGCCGAGATAGGAATAACGCTTCGGCGTGCCGGTGGCGGTTTCGATATGCTGCAGACAGACCGGAATGGTGAACTCCGGACGCAGGCAAAGGCTGGCGCCGGTGTCGCTTTCGGTCATGAAGATGCGCCGGCGAAGATCTTCGCCGGCCATATCGAGAAACGGTTCGGCCGGCTGGATGATGGGCGTATCCACCCTCTCCGTTCCGCGAACGGAGAATTCGTCCAGCAGATCGCCGGCAAAATTCGGGAGGTTAATCAGGGGCATCAGCCCGCCCTCTTCCGGTCTTCTGCCTGCGCCGCCAAGATAGCCTTGACCTTCTCGACCAGTTCGGCCTCCGGCGCAGTTTCCTGCGCCACGCGAGCCTCACGCCAGCTGGCATTGTCCTCGATCTCGCCGGAAAGCCGCTTGCCCTCGATCAGATCTTTGATCTGGACGACGCCCTGGGCACGCTCGTCGCCGCCCTGGATGATGGCGATCGGGCAGCCGCGGCGGTCGGCATATTTCAGCTGATTGCCGAACTTCTTCCAGTTACCCTGGAACATCTCGGCGCGGATGCCGGCGGCGCGCAGCTGTTGCGTGAGGCGCTGGTAGCGGCCCATAGCATCGACGTCGCCATCCATGACTGTGACCAGCACGGGCTCGATCACTTCGTCCGTGCCGAGCTTGCCGAGGTTCTTCAGCGCCGTCATCAGGCGCGACACGCCGATGGAAAAGCCGGTGGCAGGCACCGGCTGACCCATGAAGCGCGAGACGAGCCCGTCATAACGGCCGCCGCCACCGACCGAACCGAAGACGACCTTCTCGCCCTTCTCGTTGGTGACGTCGAACAGCAGCTCGGCCTCATAGACCGGGCCGGTGTAGTATTCGAGGCCGCGCACGACGGAGGGATCGATCTTGATACGATCCGACTGATAGCCGGCGCTGGTGACGAGGCTGCCGATGAAATTCAGTTCCTCGACGCCTTCGCCGCCTTTGGATGTGCCGGCGACAAGCTCGGCAAGCTGGGCGGCACTTTCGGCATAGTCCTTGATGCCGACGAAGAAGAGCACCTTCTCGATCTGGCCTTGGTCGAGGCCGGCACCCTTGGTGAAGTCGCCGGACTCATCCTTGCGGCCGGCGCCGAGCAGCAGCGCCACGCCTTCGGGGCCGAACTTGTCGAGCTTGTCGATGGCACGCAGCACGTTCAGGCGCTGGGCAGCCTTGTCATCGCCGCCGAGGCCGATGGCTTCCAACACGCCGTCGAGAACCTTGCGGTTGTTGACGCGGATCACATAGTCGCCACGCTTTATGCCCAAGGCCTCCAGCGTGTCAGCCATCATCATGCACATCTCGGCATCCGCCTGCACGCCCGGCGCGCCGACGGTGTCGGCGTCGAACTGCATGAACTGGCGGAAGCGGCCCGGACCCGGCTTCTCGTTGCGGAAGACGTAGCCGGCGCGATAGGTGCGGTAGGGAAGCTGAATCTCGTTGAAATTCTCGGCGACGTGACGGGCGAGCGGCGCCGTCAGATCGTAACGCAGCGACATCCACTGCTCATCGTCGTCCTGAAGCGAGAACACGCCTTCATTCGGCCGGTCGCTATCGGGTAGGAACTTGCCCAGCGCATCGGTATATTCGAACAGCGGCGTTTCGATGGGATCGAAACCATAATGCTCATAAACGGCCCGGATCTTGGAGGTCATCTCGTTGACGGCGCGAATGTCGGCGGCCGAACGATCGACAAAGCCACGCGGCAGGCGGGCCTTGAGCTTCTGTGGTTTCTTTTGTTTGTCGCTCATCTCTAGGATAATCCGGTATGGGAACAGTCGCGGTTAACTAGCGGATTGGGCCGAATGCGGCAAGGATTGTTATAAGTTAACGGCCGACAAAACCGACAAAAGCCAGAGAAGGCGGCATAGGAACCATGCCATACGCGATCGTCTTGAAATGCACGGATGAAACGGTCACGCCGGTTCTGGATCTTTGGCGGGAGGCGAGCCGCTTCGAAACCGCGCCATCGATGCAAGCACTGAACTATCCGCCGCATCTGACCTTCGCGATCTATCAGGATATCGCCCTGCCTTCACTTTTCACAGCGGCCCAGAAGGCTTTCTCGGGTGTGCCACCCATATCGGTCGAATTCTCCGGGATCGGCCATTTTCCCAACGAGATGCTGGTGCTTTGGGCACGCCCTACCGACGATCGAGTGCTCAGGCGGATACAGCGCGTCATTCACGACGAGATCGACCCTGCCCTTTGCCACGAGCATTCACGCCCGGATTGCTGGCAGCCGCATTGCTCCATTGCGATGAAGATCCCGACAAGCGCGAGGGAGGAGGCGCTGGCATGGGCAAAGGCGACGCCCGCGAAGTTCACGCTCATCTTCGACGCTGTGGATTGCGTCAGCTTTCCGCCGGTCGAAATCCTGCAGGAAGTCAAACTGCCGTCTTGATCGCCTTCCCAGTGTCCTCCGCGGTTGAATTTGCGCTTGCCTTCGCGGCCGGCGCCGCTAGGTTCCCCTTCATGCGCTTGCTTGCGATCCTCTCGATGGTAATTGCTTGGCTGCTCTACGGTGCCATGCCGGTGCTGGCGAGCTGTCCAATCTGTGTTTCTGTCGGCGCAATGCCCGCCGCATCAACCATGAGCATACATGAGGCCATGGCTGATATGCCTGGCATGGCCAGCCATGGCGATATGGCGCAACCTCAGGAAAAAAAGCCGCAGAACCCTTGTGCCGGTGGCATGGCGCATGTGGCGTCCTGCGCCGCCTGCCTCGCCCTGACATCGACGCTTATGGCGGAAGAAGGCAAGCGGGCCTTCTCCTATCCGGCACCTGAGCCCGGACAGCGTCTTGCCGACTCCCGGCCACAACCGACAGCACCCCCTCCCCGTCTCGCCTGACGATCATCTGTATTCAATCGACGAGCGGCTATTCGCTCAATTTCAGATACCGTTCAGAAACGGAGAAAATACCTATGTCCACCTCAAAATCGCTGATGCTTGCCGGCGCATTCGTCCTTGCCTTCAGCCTTCCTGCCTTTGCCGACGACATGAAGGGCATGGATATGAGCAAGCCGATGGAAGACCAAGGTGCTTCCAGCAAGGCTTTCAACGACGCCATGAGCAAGATGCACAAGGACATGATGATCCACTACAGCGGCGATGCGGACGCAGATTTCGTCCGAGGCATGATCCCGCATCATCAGGGCGCGATCGATATGGCCAGGATAGAGCTGAAATACGGAAAAGATCCCGAACTGCGCAAAATGGCGGAAGGCATCATTACCGCGCAGGAAAGCGAGATCAAGGAAATGAAAGCCTGGCTAAAGAAGCACGGCAAGTGAACCATCCGGCAAATGGGAGGCGGCATTCGTGCCGTCTCTCTCACGGCTCCCTATGCAATTTGCGGAAGACTCCATCCAGCCAATCGGAAACTGTACGGATACGAACAAGCTGACGAAGTTCGGCATGGATAAGCAGCCACATCTCGCGCGTCGGCGGATTTGTGTCACCAGTGTCGATGCGGCAAAGATCTCCCGCATTCTCCGCCAGGATTTTCGGCAGGAGCGCGCGCCCTAATCCTGCAGCCGCAGCCTGGAGCAAGGCTTCGGCATCATTGACCGCAACCGGGCTAGAAAGGTCTGACTTTTTTGCCTGTGCGGCGATCCAGCGGGCATGCGGCAGATGCGACATCGCCTCCTCATAGACGATCCAGGGTAAATTTTCGACGTGGCTCTCCCGTCCCGCGGCGACGTAAACGGCATAGTCCAGGGTCGCGATCCGTCTCGCGACGACCCTGCCGTTCGTCATATCGGCCGGCCTTGCGAGGCGCAAAGCCATATCCGCTTCGCGCCGTGTCAGGTTGAAATTTCTGGAATCGCCGATGAGTTCCAATTGCAGGCCGGAATGTTGCGCCAGCAGACTGGGCAGCGAGGGGATCAACAGCCGGCTGATGAAGGATGGCGCTGCGGTAAGCCGCACCTTGCCGAGCGCCATGGGATTTGCCGCATCCAACGCGCCCGACAGAGCCATAACTTCGGCCTCGATCGCCTCGGCCTTTGCGACCGCGATCTCGCCCGTCGGCGTCGGCGACAGGGTGCCGCCTGCATCGCGCGAGAACAGCGCCGCGCCGAGGCGGTTTTCCAGAATACGCAGACGGCGACCGACCGTCGTCGCATCTGTGCCAAGCACCCTGCCGGCAGCAGCGAAGGACCCACCCCGCGCAAGCGCCAGAACGTGGCGCAGATCGTTCCAGTCGATATCGTGCAATTTTGCAGCTCCTGACGGCAAACTTACTGCGTGTATCAGCACTATTGCAGCCGTAGACTGGAAATATCCAGCAAGGAGATGACGATGACCCTGTTCGCAGTTCTGTTCGAGGACGACCAGCAAAACGCCGCCGCGATCCGCAAGGAGTATCTGCCGCGCCACTTCGCCTTCCTAAGGGCGAATGCCGCGTCCATCCGAACGGCTGGACCGCTCAGCCGCGAAGGTGACGCTTTTGCCGGCGGCCTGTGGCTTGTCGAAGCTGAGACCGCCGATACAGTCGACCGTCTGGTGAAGGAAGATCCATTCTGGGCGGCAGGCCTACGCAAATCCGTGCAGGTCTTCATCTGGAACCGGGTATTTGCGGAGCGCGCACTTCTTTGACAGGGTATCGCTACCAGCTCAACCCATGACCGCAGGCAGTCGCGCGGCGAGCAGATCGATGACCACGCGCATCTTCAGCGAAAGCTGCGGCACCTGCGGCCAGACGGCGTAGACGTTGACGGGCCGGCTGGAGACATTGAGCACCTGCATGAGCTTGCCTGCGTGCACATAGCCTCGTACCAGCCAGCAGGGCAGCCACGTAATGCCCATCCCGGCGGCGGCCGCATCCGCAATGACCTCCAGGTCATCCAGACGTAATCGCGTCTGCGGAAAATAGTCGACGGCCGCACCGTCGTCCTGCAGAAAGGTCCATCTCTTGGCTTCCCCCGATCTCGCATAGACGACGAGATCGTGGCTATCGAGATCGGCAATGGTCTGCGGCGTACCTCTAGCAGCGAGATAATCCGGCGAGGCGCATAGCGTCATGCGATGGAGGGCGATCTTGCGGGCAGCAAGGCCGGCTTCGTCCCGCAACACGCCATTGCGAATGGCGAGATCGAAGCCCTCGTCGAAAAGGTCGACCACGCGATCACTGAAGGAAAGGTCGAGTTCAAGCTTGGGATGGACACGCGCCAGTTCCAGCAGCAGCGGTGCAGCACAGCGGCGACCGAAGAGAACCGGCATGGAGATGCGCAGACGTCCCGTAACCTCGCGCTTGCCCGATTCCAGCATCGCCTCGCCGGACTGTATCTCGTCCAGCGCCCGGCGGCAGCGCTCGTAGAAAGCTTGCCCCTCATCCGTCAGACTCTGCATGCGGGTCGTGCGGTGAAACAGGCGCACATTCAAGCGTCCCTCCAGCTTCGCGATCGTCTTGCCGATCGCCGAGCGCGAGAGATTCATGCGCGCCGCCGCTGCCGAAAAGCCGCCGGCCTCGACCGCCTCCACGAATTCGGGAATGCCATTGAGCATATCGTTCATGATGATTGCTTCCTCTAAGGAACCAGTTAGCGGAAATAATATCGCCACTGGCGACCAGAAAGCAACGATATGTTCCGTCCATTGCTTTCAATTCCTCTCAGGAGATCATGATGACGAAGACCATGAAGCGCTGGACCCTCGAGACGATCGCCGTCGGCGCTCCGTTAAACCTTGCGGAAACCGCAATTCCGTCGCCTGGGGCTGGCGAGGTGCTCGTGCGGGTGAAGGCCGTGTCTTTGAATTATCGCGACAAGCTCGTGCGCGAAACCGGCATGGGTCTACCCATCCAATTTCCCTTCGTGCCGGCTTCCGATATGGCCGGTGTGATCGAAGCGGTGGGAGACGATGTCACTAGATTTGCCGCTGGTGATCGGGTCATGTCGACCTTCCATCCCGGCTGGATCGATGGCAAGCCGCTCGGCGATGCCCGCACACCACCCTACAGGACGCTGGGCGGCTTCTATCCCGGCGTGCTCTCCGAATATGTCGCCATGCCGGAGGACTGGCTCGTCTCGGCGCCCCAGAGCCTTGATTATGCCGAGGCAAGCACCTTGCCTTGTGCCGGTCTCACGGCCTGGTTCGCGCTGGTGGAGCGCGGCAAGATCAAGCCCGGCGATAGCGTGTTGGTGCAGGGAACGGGCGGCGTGGCGCTGTTCGGCTTGCAGATCGCCGCGGCCCAGGGCGCCGAGGTGTTCGTTACCTCCTCCGGACAGGAAAAGCTTGAACGGGCCAAGGCTTTGGGCGCTCATCACGGCATCGACCGCAACAAAGGCGATTGGGTGGAAGAGGTCTATCGCCTCACCAACGATCAGGGCATCGATCATATTTTCGAAATAGCCGGCGGGCCGAATTTCGCCCAGTCGCTGAAGGCGGTGGCGCCGCAAGGCCGCATTTCCGTCATCGGCGTCCTTGAGGGCTTCGACATCTCCGGTCCGGTAGCACCGCTGCTGTTGAAATCTCCCACCGTGCAAGGCATCAGCGTCGGCCACCGCCGCTCGCTCGAAGATTTCGTGCGTGCCGTCGACAGCATCGGCCTGAAGCCCGTCATCGACTATCGCTATGCCCTCGGCGAGGCATCCGCCGCCTTCGATCATCTCGATCGCGGCCCCTTCGGCAAGATCGTCATCGAGCTCTAACGTGGAGTCGGGCCGCTGCGAAAAGCTGGCGGCCCGACTTATGATATCAGCTGATATCAGCTGATATCAGCCCTTCGGCTCGAAGGGCTGCGGCACGCGCTGGGCGCCCTGGCGAGCCAGCATCCAGCCGGGATATTCGGGCGCTAGCGCGCTGACGTCATCGAGCTTGGCCATGTCGTCGGCATCGAGCTTCAGCTTGACGGCCGCAAGATTCTGGTCGAGCTGATCGAGACGCTTGGCGCCGATGATGATGCTGGTGACGAAGGGTTTCGCCAGGATCCAGGCAAGCGCCACTGTTGCGACGCTGGAGCCGTGCTTTTCCGCCACTTCGCGCATGGTGGCGACGCAGGCCCAGGCGCGGTCCTTGTCGACGGGCGGGAAATCGAAGCTCGCACGCCGTCCCTCGCCATTGCCGGGAGCGCCCGGACCATACTTGCCCGAGAGCAGACCACCTGCCAGCGGCGACCAGACCATCAGCCCGAGCTTTTCCTCAGCCATGACAGGCACGATCTCGCGCTCCAGATCGCGGCCTGCGATGGAATAATAGGCCTGCACCGTTTCGAAGCGGGCAAAGCCGCGGCGTTCGGAAATACCGAGCGCCTTGGCGATGCGCCATGCCTGCCAGTTGGAAACGCCGATATAGCGAACCAGACCGCGCGAAACGAGATCATCCAGCGCCCGCAGCGTCTCGTCGATCGGTGTCACGATATCCGTTCCATGGATCTGATAGAGATCGATATGATCGGTCTGCAGACGATCCAGGCTGGCCTGCACGGAGTCCATGATATGGCCGCGCGAGGCGCCGCGATCGTTCGGCTTGTCGCCCATGACGCCATAGACCTTGGTGGCGATGACGACATCCTTACGGGGAACGCCGAGGTTCTTCAGGGCCTGGCCGAGCAGCTTTTCGGAATTGCCGAAGGAATAGACGTCGGCGGTGTCGATGAAGTTGACGCCGGCGGCAAGCGAGCCTTCGACGATCTTGTCGGCCAGCGCCTGGTCGACATCGGCGATCGAGCCCCAGGGAGTGTTGGGATTGGCTTCGCCGAAGGTCATCGTGCCCAGGCAGAGTTCGGAGACGAACAGGCCGGTATTGCCCAGTTGATTGTAACGCATAGGAGAAATTCCCTTGTGGTCAGCCGGAAGACTCTTCCGGCCGGTGAACGCTATCTTTTCGCTATGAATTGGCCTCGGCACGACAACCGCAGTCGGGGCTGCCCTGGGGAGGTCATAAGACGGTCGTCGAGGCCGGACTCAAGCTCCGCGGCAATCGAGACAACAAGCACATAATGCACCCGAAACCATTTTCAACGCGAGACCTCGGGCCGATCACGATGCGGTGACCGACGCATGCTCTTGCGTCGAGGCGCGCGCGGATTAGACTCCGGTTTTTATCTGATGCGCAAAACGGACACACCCGATGACGCAACGCCCCCTAACGACAATTGGCTTCGACGCCGACGACACGCTCTGGCAGAACGAACAGTTCTACCGGCTGACGGAACTGCAATTTACCGAGCTACTTGCCGATCACGCCCCAAGCGACGTCATCTCCGCACGCCTGTTGGAGGCGGAGAAGCGCAATCTTCGTCACTACGGCTTCGGAATAAAGGGCTTTACCCTCTCCATGATCGAGACGGCCATTGAGATCACCGAGGGCGAAGTGCCATCGACCGTCATCGCCCAAATCCTCGATATCGGCCGCGATCTCCTTGCCCATCCCGTCGAGACACTGCCGCATGTGCGCCAGACGCTGGAGGCCCTCTCGGGAAAATATCTGCTGGTGCTGATCACCAAGGGCGATCTTTTCGATCAGGAGCGCAAGCTTGCGCAATCCGGGCTCGGCGATCTCTTCGATGCCGTCGAGATCGTCTCAGACAAGAACGCGTCGACCTATCGCCGCATCTTCTCCAAGGTGGGGGACGGGCCGGAGCGGGCGATGATGATCGGCAACTCACTGAAATCGGACATCGTGCCGGCGCTCGCTGCCGGCAGCTACGGCGTCTTCGTGCCGCACGAGCTCACATGGTCGTTCGAGCATGTCGAGGAACCGACAGACGCACCGCGTTTCCGCAAAATCGGTCATCTCGGCGAGCTGCATGACGTGATCGAAGCGTTGCAGTAATCCCTACTGCCCCTGCTTGGAACGGGGTGGAAACAGCATCGGCCCCTGGTCCTTCTGCTGATCGGCCGGCGCCTGCTGCGCGGCCGGCGGATTGGGATCGATGAGGATCTCGTATGGCGCGCCGAGACCGCGCCGGCGCGTGACGCGCGAATAATAGGGCTTGAGCAGCCAGGTCGTATCCTCATTGAGGGTCACGTCGGCGGTATTGCCGTCTTCATCCGTGCCGAAGAAGGATTCATCCCCGCTCGACGAGAGATCGAAGATCGCCATATAGGCGTACTTGCTCTTGGAGCTGAAAGTGATCCGCACATGCTGACCCTTCTTCAGCGGCAGCATGTAGACCTTGCCCTTGCCGAACTTCGTCCAGCCCGTCAGCCTCTCGAGAACGGCCGGCAGGGCGATCTTCTCAAGCTTTTCGCCACGGTCGAGCTGCGGCAGCTGCTGTTGCTGGGTATCACTTTGAGCATGGGCGCCTGCGGCGCCAAAAAGCGCAACCATCGTCAGCGAAAGACCGAGAAGCACAGCTCTCACGGCCGCACCAATGCGCAACGCATCGCCTCCACCTCTTTCCGGCAATAGCAGCCTTCGATGTGGTCGTTGACCAGGCCCATGGCCTGCATGAAGGCATAAACTGTGGTCGGGCCGACAAAGGTCCAGCCGCGTTTCTTCAGATCCTTCGAAATCCGCACCGAAGCCGCCGTCGTCGGATTTGCGCGAAGATGGGCAAGGTCAAAGATCTCCGGGCGCTCGGCAGCGGTCGGCTCATGGCTCCAGAAATAGCGGGCGAGCGAACCGAATTCGTCGCGCAGCTCGATGGCGCGATTGGCATTGTTGATGGTGGAGACGATCTTGCCGCGATGGCGGATGATGCCGGCATCGGCGAGGCAGCGCTCGATATCCGCATCTCCGAACTTGGCGACCTTCTCGAAATCGAAGCCGGCAAAAGCGGCGCGGAAATTCTCGCGCTTGCGCAGGATCGTCAGCCAGGAGAGGCCCGACTGGAAGCCTTCGAGGCAAATTTTCTCGAACAGCCTGATGTCATTGACGACCGGGCGGCCCCATTCCTCGTCGTGATAGCGCTGATACTCCGGCAGATTGCCGTGCCAGAAGCAGCGGTCCTTGCCATCTTCGCCGGTGATGATGCCCGTTTCGGCCATTTTCGCGATTCGTCCCCTATTTCAGCACGCGCTACCGGAAACCGGTAAGCCCCTATCGGATAAATTGAGATCAATCAAATGCTTAAATTCATAGACTGACTTCGACGACCGCGCATTCCGATTCATGATTTACCACTTGCAAACCATCTTTCCAAACCAGGCGGTAACCCTGACAAAGCTTTATCGGCTTCGCGGCATTTTGATGAATAGATGTTTACCATTCGCTCGCGTGCAAGTGGCACCATTGTTTCGACCGGGTGCTTCGCGCCCATCTTCGGCCCATGTGTAGAGAGTTTGTCCGATGATGAAACATGCCGTTCTGTGTGCCGCCGGCGCCCTGAGCCTGCTTGCCTCCACCGCCTTTGCCGACGATCGCTATCAGTCGCGCCCGCCTGTCATCGTCAGTCCCGATCTGACCGCCCCCTGGGTGATGCAGCTCGGTGGCGGCAACGTGCAGCCGGTCGTCTATCCCCGCCCAATGGCGCGGCGCGCAGTCGATCCCAGAATGGAGCAGCCGGCCAATCCGCAGGTGCGTCAGGTCGTGCAGCCGCGCGGGCTGTTTGCGCGCCCGGCTGTGCAGCAGGTCGCCATGGCCCGCCCGCAATATCCGGCAGTCCGGGGCCAGATCGATCCGCAGTTCCTGCCGCAGATCGTCGACTACCAGACCAAGGAAAAGCCCGGTAGCATCGTCATCGATACCAACAACCGCTTCCTTTATCTGGTGATGGATGACGGCAAGGCGCGGCGCTATGGCGTCGGCGTCGGCAAGCCGGGCTTCGAATGGGCCGGCGCCCACACAGTTACCCGCAAGCAGGAATGGCCGGATTGGACGCCGCCGGCCGAGATGATCTCACGCGAAGCCGCCAAGGGCCATTATCTGCCGGCGCACATGGAAGGCGGGGAAGGCAATCCGCTCGGCGCACGCGCCATGTATCTCGGCTCCACCCTCTATCGCATCCATGGCACCAACGCCCCCTGGACCATCGGCAATGCCGTCTCCTCCGGCTGCATCCGCCTTCGCAACGAAGATGTCATCGACCTCTACAACCGCGTAAAGGTCGGCACCCGCGTCACCGTCATGTAATCTCGAAAAAAGTCCCGCCCTGTGCGCGATACTACTCCATTGGAGGGGCAGTATTCGCCGCATGGGAAAACCCTCCACTATAGTTCAGACTATAGTCTGATCGGCGACAGACAAGAGGGCAATTCTTCCTGAACGTACCCAACATTGGTCATTTTGATCTTGATCCCTTCGTTGGTTCCGGTAATTTCCTACCGGATTCAACGAGGGGAATGCGAATTATGAAAGCAGCATTGTCGACCGTGACGGCAGGTGTCGTCGCGGCGTGTCTTCTTGCAGCATCGAACGCAGCAGCCTTCACCGCTTCGACACCTATTGCGGCGCCGGTCGCCCGTACCGACGTGATCCGGGTCGCAATGGAGCCGCAGGGCCAGGTGAAGCCGCAGTTCCAGCGGCGGATGGTGCGGCTGGCGACGAACGAGGAGCCGGGCACCGTCATCGTCGACACCAACAACAAGTATCTCTACCTCGTCGAAGGCAATAACCGCGCAAGACGCTATGGCATCGGCGTCGGCCGCGATGGTTTCGGCTGGTCCGGCGTCGTTAAGGTCGGCCGCAAGGCGGAATGGCCCGGCTGGACGCCGCCGCCTGAAATGATCGTTCGCGAAGCCAAGAAGGGCCACAAACTGCCGGCCTACCAGGAAGGTGGCGAGGACAATCCGCTCGGCGCGCGCGCCATGTATCTCTATCGCAACGGCAACGACACCGCCTTCCGCATCCATGGCACCAACCAGCCCTGGAGCATCGGCCTCAACATGTCCTCCGGCTGCATCCGCATGATGAACAAGGACGTGATGGATCTCTATGATCGCGTCCCCGTCGGCACCAAGGTCATCGTCGTTGGCCCCGGCAACAAGCAAGGCGAAGTCAGCTATCAGGATCGCGGCGTCGATGTGCTGAGGACTCTGTTCGGCGGCTGATAGAATCCGACCCGAATCAGGCACCAACATAGCGGGCGCTCTTCCCTGGCACACATCATTCGCGCCGGGGAAGGCGCCCGTATCGCTTGCAATAGTTTATTGCGTGCAGGCGCGGATGGAGACACTGTTGCGCCGGTGTTACAGCCTGAAACTTATCACGATGTCCCGCCGAAAAATGGCTCGTCGCCTTCAGTTTACCGTCAGTTTTCCCGCCTAAGGCGTGCCTGTTCACCCATGACTGCAATAGAAGTGTCATGGAAGCACGCTTAGATGGCAGCACTTTGGCATACGGGGATTTCATATGCATCGTGCATTTCGCATCAAGCAGCCGGCCCTCGCCGCGCTTGCGACTTCCGCATTCATCTTTGCCGCAAGCTCTGCCTCGGCCGAGATGCAGTTTTCCGCTTACGGCGGCATACAGGGCGCGACGGGCAGCAATGTGACCACGTCGGACGGCGCTGATTTCGACCCCAACTGGTCCGGAAAATCCTTCAAGATGCCGCCCTATTTCGGCTTCCGCGGCATCTGGTGGCTTGACCAGTTCGACAAGCCGAACTGGGGAGTGTCGCTCGATTATACCCATGCGAAGGTCTATGGCGATCTCGGCAATACGCCCGGCTGGTCGCATTTCGAATTCACCGACGGCCTGAACATGCTGACGCTGAACGCGCTCTACCGCTTCCAGGATCCGAGCCGCAACTGGACGCCCTATGTCGGCCTCGGCGCCGGCATCAACGTGCCGCATGTCGAAGTCACCCGCTCGTCGGGCACGACCTTCGACTACCAGTTCGGCGGCGCTTCGCTGCAGGCGCAGGCGGGCGTCAGCTACCAATTCGCCAAGCACTGGTCGACCTTCGTCGAATACAAGGGCAACTACAACTTCGTGAACAACGTCTCGATCGACAGCGGCGACACGCTGAAGACCAAGGTTTTCACCCACGCTCTCAACTTCGGCGTGTCGTTCAACTTCTGACGTTCCTCAGACTGAAGTCGCAATCGATCCCTCAAACCGGTTCAGGCATGGGGGGGCTTGTGCTATGATCCAACGCATGAGCTTCTCTTACTATCGTTGCGACTGGATCCATCCGGAAAACGAGGAGCCGGTCATCGTTTATTATGAGGTCGATATCGCCGGCGATGTTCCGCGGCTGATCGATGTGTTTGCCGATGGTCGCCGGCAATGCATGTCGGTTGTCGATTTTACTGCAGTGGGACGTGACATGCTGGAGATCACCAGCCTCGTCGAAGGCTCATTTTACGATGGCATTACCGGCCTGGTGGATGGCATTTTCTTCGAGGAAGGGCAGGATCGCATCAGCATGACGCGCATTGCCGCCGATCGGTTCGAAGTCGAATGGCAGGCTCATCGCCTACCCGCGCCGGACAAGCTGCATTAGTACGCAATTCCGGACGGAAAACCGCTCTACACTTTTCCCGGAAATGCTCTAAGCGGCGGCCGGCTGCAGGCCCTTCAGTTTCACAGGCATTTCGCCGCCATAGGCCCAATCCAGCAATTCCACCGTATGCAGGATGGGAATGCCCGTTCCCGTCGCGATCTGCGTGATGCAGCCGATATTGCCCGTCGCGATGATATCGGCTTTCGTCGCCTCGATGTTTCTGACCTTGCGCGCCTTCAGTTCGGCCGAAATTTCCGGCTGCGTGATGTTGTAGGTGCCGGCCGAACCACAGCACAGATGCCCTTCCGCCGGGTCGCGCACCGTAAAGCCCGCGGCTTTCAGCAAGAGCTTCGGCGCCATGGTGATCTTCTGCCCGTGCTGCATGGAGCAGGCGGAATGATAGGCGACCGCGATGCCGCGCGGCATATGCGACGGGAGATCCAGGCTTGCGAGATATTCCGTGATGTCCTTGGCGAGAGCTGAAATCCTCGCAGCCTTTTCCGCATAGGCCGGATCGAGGCGCAGCATATGCCCATAATCCTTGATCGTCGTGCCACAGCCCGACGCGGTGACGATGATCGCGTCCAGCCCTCGGGCCTCGATCTCACGCAGCCACACATCGACATTGGCGCGGGCAGCTGCGAGCGCCTGTTCCTCGCGGCCCATGTGATGAACCAGCGAACCGCAGCAGACCTCCCCTTCCGGCACCACGACCTCAACGCCGAGGCGCGTCAGCAGGCGGATGGTGGCTGCGTTGATTTCGGGATCGAGCACCGGCTGGGCACAGCCCGTCAGGATCGCCACGCGACCGTGGCGCTCGGCCTGCGCTACATGCAGCCCCGGCTTTGCAAAAGGCGACGGCGCGGGAATGCTGCGGGGCGCGAGATCGAGCATGGCGGCGAAAGCCTTTAAGGCCGGAACGCGTCTCAACAGCCCCTTGAACGGCCGGCCAAAATTCGCAAGCCGCAAGGCCAGCCGGAAACGGCCGGGATAAGGCAAGACGGCTGCCAGCACATTGCGGGTCAGCCGATCCATCAGCGGGCGCTTATAGGTGTTCTCGACATGGACACGCGCATGGTCGATCAGGTGCATATAGTCGACACCGGACGGACAGGTCGTCGTGCAGGCAAGGCAGGACAGACAGCGATCGATATGCGTCACCACCTCGGCATCGGCTGCCCGACCGTTTTCCAGCATGTCCTTGATGAGGTAAATGCGTCCACGCGGACTGTCGAGTTCGTTGCCGAGCGTCACATAGGTAGGACAGGTGGCGGTGCAGAAGCCGCAATGCACGCATTTGCGCAGGATCGCCTCGGATTCGGCCACATGCGGGTCGGCAAGCTGTTCGGGCGTGAAATTGGTTTGCATTTACCCATGTCCCCGTTCGAGCAAGACCGCGCCCCTCATCTGGCCTATCGGCCACCTTCTCCGCGTTTTGACGGGGAGAAGGGGATTGGCGCATCCTCCGTCACTTCTCAACCTCTCTCGAGCCGATAAGCCGCTGCAAACGAGGTCGTCCCCTCGTCCCGCCCGCGGGGAGAGAGTTAGGGTGAGGGGCCATCGCCGGCAGGAACCAGATTTCATCACGCCATCTTCCCCGGATTAAAAATTCCGGCCGGATCGAATTTTTCCTTCACGCGCGCAGACAGCAGGGCCACGGCTTCGGGTTGCGGCTGGAAGGCCTGCGTCGTCGCACGTTGGGCAGGGGTGGCGCGCATCAAGGTGGCATGTCCGCCGCCCAAGGCATGAATGTAGCGCCTGAGCACATCACCTTCCGGTCCGGCTTCCATGCGCATCCAGACGAGCCCGCCCTGCCAATCATAATAGGCATCCACGCCTTCTTCCAGGCGAAGTGCTGCGACGAGCTGGTGGCCGATACTGGGTGCCACGGACACACGCCAAACGGGGCGCGTCGTACCATCCGCATAGGGCTTCACATTGCGGATTTCGCGCCAGAGCCTGCGGCTGTCGTCTTCTGCAAGGCGCTTCACCGAGCCGAGCCGGCCCATGGCGGCAGCAAGCTTTTCACCCCGGACCGAGACGGAACCCGGAAGACCCTCGACGCGCAGCACAGTCGCCTCCCCCTGCGGCAGCTTGCCGTCGAGAAAAGACCAGGAGACGGTCAGCGGCAAATGGGCGGCGCCCGATACCTCGAGCGGCAGAGCCATGGCGGCAGCCATGGCATTGGCGGCCTCCGCATCGTTGAGACCGGAGAGAACGACCGTCTCCTCTGCCTTCGGCTTCGGCGGCACGCGGAACGTTACTTCGGTCAAAAGGCCGAGCGTTCCGTGCGAACCGGCCATCAGCTTGACGAGATCGAGACCGGTGACGTTCTTCATCACCCGCCCGCCAGCCTTGACGATCTCGCCCTTGCCATTGACGAAACGGACGCCGAGCAGGCTATCGCGCGCGGCACCGCTGACGAAACGGCGCGGCCCGGAGACATTGGCTGCGAAAATGCCGCCGATCGTTGGCTCACCTTCGGTTGCCATCAGCGGCCTGTGATCCATCGGCTCGAAGGCCATCATCTGGCCGGCCTCGGCAAGAGCGGCCTCGATCTCGGCGGCCGGCGTGCCGGCGCGGGCCGTCATCACCATCTCCCCTGGATTGTAGGCGACGATGCCGGTCAGGCCAAGTGACGAGAGCACCGCTTCGGACGGGACCGCATTGCCGAAGCCGGATCGCGTGTTGCCGCCGACGATTGCTAGGGCCGCGCCGCGTGCCATATGATCGCCGATGATGGAGGCGGCTTCCTCCTCGGTTCTCGGATGAAGTTCGGTCATGCGGCGTTGCGTCCGTCGAGCGGGAAGACCTTGGATGGGTTAAGTATCCAGCCGGGATCGAAGGCTGCGCGCACCGACATCATCTGCGCGAGATCGACATCGGCATATTGGTGGCGCATCAGGTCGCGCTTCTCGATGCCGACGCCGTGCTCGCCGGTGAGGCAACCTCCGGCATCGACGCAGAGCCGCAAGATATCGTTGCCCGCCGCTTCCGCCTTGGCGGCATCTTCGGCGTCGTTGGCATTGAAGAGAATCAGCGGATGCATGTTGCCGTCGCCGGCATGGAAGACATTGGCGACACGCAGACCATAGCCCTCAACGATCTCGCCCGTCTTCTTCAGCACATAAGAGAGCTGGCTCAGCGGCACGGTTCCGTCCATGCAGATGTAATCGGCAATGCGGCCGGTGGCGCCGAAGGCCGACTTCCGGCCCTTCCAGATCAGGGCCGCCTCGGTTGCCGACTGGCATTCGCGCACGGTCCTGACCTTGTGAGTGCGGGCAATGGCGACGATGCTCGCAAGCATATCGTCCATTTCCGCCTCGGAGCCTTCGACCTCGACGATCAGGAGAGCTTCGACATCGAGGGGATAGCCGGCCTTGGCGAAGGCCTCGCAGATTTCGATCGCCGGCTTGTCCATGAATTCGATCGCGACAGGCACGATGCCGGCAGCGATGACATCGGCGACGCAGGCGCCCGCCTCTTCGGAACTGTCGAAACCGAAGAGTACCGGCCGGGCGCCCTCCGGCTTGGCGATGAGCCGCACCGTTGCCTCGGTGACGATGCCGAGCTGGCCTTCCGAGCCGCAGACCAGACCGAGCAGATCGTAGCCCGCCGCATCTAGCCCCTTGCCGCCGAGATCGATGACGGTGCCATCAGTCAGGACAAGCTTGACGCCGAGGAGATTATTGGTCGTGACGCCGTATTTCAGACAGTGCGCACCGCCGGAATTCATGCCGATATTGCCGCCGATGGTGCAGGCAAGCTGCGAGCTCGGGTCAGGCGCGTAAAAGAATCCGTCGGCCGAGACGCTTTCGGAGACATGCAGGTTCGTCACCCCCGCCTGCACGGTCGCCGTGCGATTGGCGTAATCGATATCGAGGATGCGGTTCATCTTGGAGAGGCCGAGGACGACGGCATCTTCCTGGGGTATCGCGCCGCCGGAAAGCGAGGTGCCGGCGCCGCGCGGAACGACGGGAATGCCGTAGCGATGGCAATATTTCATGACCGCAGCCACTTCCGCTGTCGAGCGCGGCAGGGCAACGGCGAGCGGCAGGCGGCGATAGGACACGAAGGCGTCGGTTTCGAAGGGCACGAGTTCGCGCGGCTCGTGGATCAGACACTCCGGGGCCAGCAGATCGGTCAAATCGGCGACGATCGCACCTCGGCGCGCCAGAACATCCGCACGCGGCTCCAGAAATGAAATGGCCTCGGCCATGCCGTCCTCCTCCTGCACCCGTCGGATACAGCCCCTTTTAGAGCATGCTGCCGAAAAGTGTGATCGGTTTTCGGACGACATCATGCTCTACTTTTCTATTCTAGAGCGGATTCAGATTTTAGGTCGATCCGACCTAAAATCATCCGGCTCTAGGTGCATTATAGGCTTAGCGCTTTCCCAAGTTTGGAGCAAATGATAAGCACTTATTCCAAAACAGGAAATAATTCTGCATGACCAATTTGGGAGATCTCGAAATCTTCGCCAGCGTCGTTGCGACCGGTAGCATGTCACTGACGGGTCGTGCTCTCGGTTTTTCGCCGGCCGTCATTTCCAAGCGCATCAAGCGCCTGGAAGACAGGCTCGGCACCCGGCTCCTGCAGCGCACCACACGGCAGATTTCGCTGACGGAAGCGGGCCAGGGCTTCTACGACCGCGTGCTCGCCATCCTCGCCGGGCTGGAAGAGGCGGAAGCCTACATTGCCGGGCGCTCCTCGCAGATGTACGGCACGCTGAAAATCTCCGCCCCGACATCCTTCGGCCGTCTCCACATCGCGCCGCATCTGAAATCCTTCATGCAGGCCCATCCCGAACTGGCGCTCAACCTCGTTCTCAGCGACGAATTCGTCGATATCGTCGGCGGCGGTTTCGATCTTGCCATCCGCATTGCCGAGCTGACGGATTCCAGCCTTGTCGCGCGCAGGCTGGCGCCGGTGCGCCGCGTGCTCTGCGCCTCCCCTGCCTACATCGATGCCCATGGCATGCCCGAGGATATCGACGATCTGCGCCGGCATACCTGCCTACCGGCGCACAATCTCGATCCGTGGCGGTTGGAGGGGCCGAAAGGCAGCCTGATCTTTCGGCCAGAGGGCAGGCTCATCACCAATTCCAGCGAGGTCGTACGCGAAGCCGTCATTGCCGGCCTCGGCATTGCGCTGCGCTCGACCTGGGATATCGGGCCGGAACTGCGCGACGGCCGCCTCGTCCAGGTGCTCCCGGCCTATGAGGGCTCGCACAACGTCACGCTTTCGGCCGTTTACCCCAGCCGACAATTCCTGCCGGCAAAAGTGCGCGTCTTCATCGATTTTCTGGCGGAACTTTACGGGCCTGTTCCCTATTGGGAGCGATGAGAACCCTTTTGAGGATCGAGGAGACCGTCATGGCCGCGCCTGAGATCATTCGTTCCGATGTCGCGCCGAATTCGAAGGTGCGCTTCACCGTCGTTCTTGGCGATATCACCAAGCTTCCGGTCGATGCCGTCGTCAATGCAGCCAACAGCACCCTGCTGGGCGGCGGGGGCGTCGATGGCGCGATCCATCGTGCTGCCGGATCGGATCTCCTTGCCGAATGCCGGAGCCTGAACGGCTGCAGAACCGGGCAAGCGAAGATCACCATGGGATACCGCCTGCCGGCACGGCATGTGATCCACACCGTCGGCCCTGTCTGGAACGGTGGCGATCATAACGAGGAAGAGCTGCTTGCCGGCTGTTATCGCAACAGCCTTAGCCTTGCCCGGGAACGTGCGCTCAAAACCATTGCCTTCCCGGCCATCTCCACCGGCGTTTATCGCTTTCCCGCCGAGCCGGCGGCTGGGATTGCGATCCGCACCACCCTTGCCGAGAGCAAGGATGGCGCTTTCGATGAGATCATCTTCTGCTGCTTCAGCGACGAGATGGCGGCACTCTACGACAGATTGCTGCCGCAGGTGCTGTCCGAAGCCTGATGCCTATCGCGCCAGGTCGAGATAGGCCGACGCAACCAAGGCGTCGATCTCGGCGGGAACGGGGATGACGCAGGCCTCCTTGCCGAGGCCGCCCTTGGCGACCCGCTCCAGGCATCGCGCCTGCAGGGCGAAGCCGAGATCCATGGATTCGACGGTATTCCCCAGCGGACGCGGGCCGGCCAGATTGGCCATGTGACCGCCGCCGAGAATATGGAAGGCTCGGCCGTCTCGCATGCAAACAGTCTCGATCTGCTCAGCCTCGTAGCGATCGACGCCGACAACATCGGGACTGCTGCGGAAGCCTTCGACATCGATCTCATGCGGAAAGTGGCCGCCATTCATCAGGATCGCACCGTCCTTGATCGAGGGCAGATCGGCAACCGTGATAATGTCCGGATAGCCCGTCACGGTGACCAGCACATCGGCAGAGCGGATCGCTAATTCACGCGGCGGCGTTGTGAAGCCATCGAGATGAGCTTCGAGTGTGGTCACCGGATCGATATCGACGACGCTAACGGCGGCGAATGCGTTGCGGAAGCACGCCGCCGTGCCCTTGCCACAAGCGCCGTAGCCGAAGACGGTCACACGTTTACCGTTGGTGGAACGGTTGGTGAAGCGCAGATAGCTCTCGAACAGACTTTGCCCGACGGCATGCCGGTTTTCGGCGAACTGTTTGATCGGGCTATCGTTGATGACGAGGATCGGCATGTTGAGCTTATCGCGCATCGACATCAGGCGGGTGCGGCCGGATGTGGTTTCCTCGGTGCCGCCAAGCAGGTTGGCATGGGGCCTGTCCGCCGCGCGGGCGAAGAGATCGCCGCCATTGTCGAGCAGCAGGTCAGGCTTTTCCGCCAGGATCGCATCGAGGCTTGCACCATGCTCCTCTGCGTCGCGGGTCTGCGTCGCAAAGACCTTGATGCCCTGAGCGCGCAGATAGTCCACCGTTTCCGGCTGGGTGCTGTTGAGATTGCCGGTGCAGACGAGATCGGCGCCGCCGGCACGCAGCGTCATCAGCAGCGCAACCGTCTTCGGCTCGAGGTGAATGCCGGTGCCGATGGTGAGGCCGGCAAAGGGTTTTGTGTTACGAAACTCCGCTGCTGTGGCCGCCAGCAGACGACAGCTGTGCGCCACCCAGTCGATACGCGAAAGAGAAGAAGACTGATCCATGATGCGCTCCTGCCGGTTGGTTCGATGCCGCGATCTGGCATGATCGCAAAGGATGTGTCGATGGACATTGCAATGCGCTGTATGGCAGAAAATCTGCCATGTCGATGCGCTTCGTTTTGATGTTTTGCTAAGCCGGTTCGGCCCCTGTCTCGCTTAGCCAATCCGCCAATCGCGCCAGTGCCGGGTCCTTCACGTCGCCGCTGCGAATGCTGAGGCTGTAGCCCGCCGGCCTACGGATGAAGCCGAAGGGGGCGACCAGAGTACCGCGATCGATATCCTCGCCAATGGCGGTGCGTGGGGCGATGGCGACCCCGAGGCCCGAGCGGGCGGCGCCGATCGCAAGCAGCAGATCCTCGAATTCGCGATCGACGGCAAAGGGGATGGGCGCGCGACCGCTTTCGGCAAACCAATCCTCCCACAGGCTCGGGGCGGAACGGCTGGCAAGGCCGACGGCTCCGGCAAGTGCCGAAACCCCACTGGCAAGCCCGAGGCGATCGGCGATATCTGGCGTTGTGACGGGACCGAACTCATCCTCCATGAAACGAATGGCCGTGATATCGCGCATCGGCCGGTATTCGCCGCCCATGATGACCGCTTCTAGGTCGGCGCGCTTGGCAAGCGGCTCGACCGTAGCCATCGGCACGATGTCGATATCGATATCCTGAAGTGCCGCCTGAAGCGCCGCGAGACGCGGCATCAGCCACCAGACGGCAAAGGCCGAGGGAACGCCGAGCCGGATCGACCGCCGTTGGCCAACGGAAAGTTCGGCGGAGGCCCGCGTCAGGATGCCAAAGGCGACGCCAACGGAATCGGCGAATGCCCGGCCCTTCGCTGTCAGCACCAGCCGGCCATTCTCCCGGTCGAACAGGGGTACGCCAAAATGCGCCTCCAGCAGGGCCAGCTGCTGCCTGATAGCCCCGCGCACGACGCCAAGCTCATCAGCCGCCTTCAGAATGCTGCCGCAGCGCGCCACCGCATCGAAGGCACGCAGCGCGTTCAAAGGCGGCAAGCGTCGAGGCGGGATGCGTCCGGACATAATAAATTTTTTCTCTCTTTCCAAAACGATAGCAGCCACATCCAAGCAATTGCGCCATCTGCGGCACGGAAACGCTGTGGAATGTCGCTTTCAGCATAAGCGTTGGCGAATATCAGAAGGCAAATCTTTGTATTTTTATCTACGTAGCACTCAATAAATATGTGGGGAAATACCATATAGCGCTCTGTGGAACGCAAAATTTTTCCCCAAAGTGATAATATAGAATCAAGCCGTCACTCCAACTCCTAAAGGTGAACCGACAATTGGCCTTTCTCAGCCGTATAGCAAATGATGTGCAACTCATGTTTCGGCGTCCGCCGCGACAGCAATATGCTGCGCTCTGCTATCGGGTGAAGAAGAAGACGGGTCAATTTGAGATGCTGTTGCTGACCAGCCGCGACACCGGGCGCTGGGTCATTCCCAAGGGATGGCCGATGCCGGGCAAGCTCTCCCACGAGGTCGCCGCCCGTGAGGCCTATGAAGAGGCAGGTGTGCGCGGTGTGGTGGAAATCGAGCCGCTCGGCTCGTTCGGCTATGACAAGCTGCTGAAGGACGGCATTCAGGTGCCGTGCCGGGTGCAGGTCTATGCCCTCGAAGTCAGCGAACTCGTCAAGAACTTCAAGGAAAAGGGCGAGCGCTCCATGGAGTGGGTCTCCTTCGAGGAAGCCGCCGAACGTGTTCGCGAACCGGAGCTGCACGATCTCATTCTTGCCTTCGCCGAGCGGATGACGGCAGCTTCCGCTGCGATCCAGGCGAAATAAGCCACATTCGTCACAAAAAACTGTGCCAGTGTGCCTGGCAGATATTGCGTGCCTCATCGGTCAGCGCAATACGAGAGTTTTGATCCAGGGAATTGAATGCCCGACCGACCGGCCACGCCTGCAAAAAGGACGCTCGACAAGGACCTCGACAAATTCACCTATGTCGAGGACGCGACCCATCACGTCACGAGGCGCCTGGTGGCGCCGGGCATCGGCCTGATCTTTCTCGGCCTCGCCATGGTCTTTGCCGGTATCTACGTGCTCGACCAACCGGGGGCCACACTGATCTTTGCCGCGGTGGCGCTTGCCGGCTACATGGCGATGAACATCGGCGCGAAGGACGTCGCAAACAATGTCGGCGCCGCCGTCGGTGCGCGGGCGATTACCATGGCGCAGGCGCTCGTCATGGCGGCGATTTTCGAGATTCTCGGCGCGACGATCGCCGGCGGCCCGGTCATCAACACAATCTCGACCCATATCGTCGACACCAACCGCATCATCAGTGTCGGCAAGCTTGCCTGGCTGATGATGGCGGCACTTCTCGCCGCAGCCCTATGGATCAATTTCGCCACCTGGCTGAAAGCGCCCGTTTCGACCACGCATACGATCGTCGGCGCCGTTGTCGGCGCAGGTTCAGCCGCTGTCGGCCCCGAGCTCGTGAACTGGAACACGCTGGCGGCCATTTCCGCAGGCTGGGTTGTAACGCCCTTTCTCGGCGGTGCCATCGCCGCCGGCATCCTCTATTTCATCGAGACCTGCATCATCTATCGCGACGACAAGATCGCCGCCGCCAGATACTGGATTCCCATCCTGATTGGGCTGATGGCCGGTGCCTTCTCAGGCTATCTCGTGGTCCAGCTCGAACCCAAAGGCGCGATACCCAGTATCCTCAATCTGACGATCGGCCTCGCGGTCGGCATCATTGTCGGGCTCGGGGCGCGACCGCTGGTAAAGGCGCAATCGGTCGGGCTGGAAAACAAGAACAGCTCGCTGCGCAAGCTTTTCCGCCTGCCGCTGATCTGTTCGGCAGCGCTGATGTCCTTCGCGCATGGCGCCAACGACGTCGCCAACGCGATCGGGCCACTGGCCGCGATCGTCCGCGATATCGGACTTGGCGGCTCGCTGAACGTCTTCGCTGAAACGACGACGCAGAAGGCTCCCTTCTGGGTGGTCATGATCGGCGGCTGCGGCATCTCCGTCGGCGTTCTGCTTTACGGCCCGCGGCTTATTCGTCTTCTCGGCGAGCAGATCACCAAACTCAATCCGATGCGGGCCTATTGCGTCGCCGTGTCCGCGGCTCTCACCGTCATCATGGCCGCCTGGTTCGGTTTCCCGGTGAGTTCGACGCACATTACCGTTGGCGCAGTCTTTGGCGTCGGCTTCTTTCGCGAGTGGTCAACCGTCCGTTCCAAGCGGCGATTTGACTATATGCGCAAAAAGGCCGAGGCGGCGGGCATACCCTGGAACGAGCCGGAAGCCACCGACGAGCGCAATCCCGATGAGATTCATCGCCGCCGGCTCGTGCGCCGCTCGCATTTCATGACCATCATCGCCGCCTGGGCAATCACCGTGCCGGTCGCAGCCCTGCTTGCCGCCGTCGTTTATTGGGTTATGGTCGCGCTCTTCATTTAGAGCGGTTCGGTTCCCACCGGCCTTCGAACCGCTCTATCTCATTGTTCTAAGCAATTCCGGGAATTATCCATGCGCGCCAATTTCCGCATGCAGCGGCTGTATGTGACGTCCGACATCAAGGCAGGTACTGCCATCGAGACGGATCATGATCAGTTCAACTATCTCGCCAATGTGCTGCGCATGGAGGATGGCGCCGAACTCCTGATCTTCAACGGCCGCGACGGAGAGTGGAAAGTTAGTGTCTCCTTCCCCACCCGCAAGCGCATCCTGCTGACGCCGATCGAGGAGACACGCCCGCAGCCGGCCCCGTCCGATTTGCATTATCTCTTCGCGCCGCTGAAGGTTGGGCGCCTCGACTACCTCGTTCAGAAGGCCGTGGAGATGGGTGCCGGCCTGCTGCAGCCGGTCATGACACAGCATGTGCAAGGGAAGATCACCAATCTCGACAAGGTCAGGGCCAACGTCATCGAGGCTGCCGAGCAATGCGGCATTCTTGGCATTCCCGACGTCGCCGAGCCGGTTAAGCTTACCGATCTGCTGGCAAGCTGGCCGCGCGAGCGCCGTATCATCTATTGCGACGAAGGCGATGCCGGACAAAATCCGCTGCCGCTGCTGACCAAAGTGAAGGAGAAACATCTGGCGCTGCTGGTCGGCCCCGAAGGCGGCTTTTCGGAAGAGGAGCGTGCCCTCCTGCGCAGCCTCGATTTCGTCACCGCCATTCCGCTCGGGCCGCGCATCCTGCGTGCAGATACGGCCGCCGTTGCCGCCATGGCGGTAATCCAGGCCGCAATCGGCGACTGGAACTGACCCTTTACTCCAAGACAGCAACGATGGTCGCAACGACCAGCAGGATTGCGAGCGAGATGTTGACGATCCGCGAGATCTTCGGATCTCGGAGGAAACGGGATAGCGAAGCACCCACAAGCAGCCAGACCATGTGAATGGCCACGATCATGGCCGTGAGCAGCGCGATCTTGACGGTGGCGTCGAGCAGCCGCCGATCCTGAAACAGGCTGACAGTGGCGAAGACGGCAGCGATCGCCAGATAGGCCTTGGGATTGGCGACGGCGAGCAGGAAACCACCAGAAAAGGCAGGCGCCGCAACGTCGTCGCGGCGAGACAGCGGCGGCGCCGTTGCGATCTTGAAGGCGAGGTAGAGGATATAGACGGCGGAAACCACCGTCAGCAGCAATGCGCCGTGGGGCACGGACAGCAGAATCGCAACGACGCCGGCGGCGACGGCCAGCAAGACCGCTACGGTGCCTGCGATGAGACCGGAAACGTAAGCGAGCGACCGCCTGAAACCATAGGCGGCGCCCATCGCTGTCGCGCTGATCGTGGACGGGCCTGGGCTGCCCATGATGACCACCGAGGCAAGCAGCAGTGTCAGTATGGAATAGTAAAGGGCGTTCGGACCGTTCATCGATGTGCTCCGCTTGATGTCAGCGGAAGCAACACTAGCGGCGTGAATAGAGAGGCGTCTTGAACGCTTGTGCAAATATGCTTGTGCCTGCCACTGGCGTGATGCGCTTGCGAGACATAAAATCCTATTTTTTTGAACGACCCTTGAAAGAAATTCACTTGCACCGTACGTCAATCCGCGTCAATCACCCTCCAATTGACCTGCGGCTGGCGCGGGCTCTTCTCCGAGATCTAAGGTAATACCATGGCGCGCGATACCACCGACCAGACTCCGCTCTCCTCGGTCTCGGAAATGACGGCCTATCTGGCCGCCGGCAACAAGCCGAAGGAGAAATTCCGTATCGGCACCGAGCACGAGAAATTCGTGTTCTTTCGCGCCGACAACAGCCCGGTCCCCTATTTCGGCGAAGCCAGCATTTCCGCGCTCCTCACGGGACTGCAGAAGAAGAGCGGCTGGGATCCGATCATGGACGGCGACAACATCATCGGGCTCGGCGAACCCACGGGCATGGGCGCGATCTCGATCGAGCCGGGCGGTCAGTTCGAGCTTTCCGGCGCGCCGCTCGAAACCATCCACCAGACCTGCAAGGAATCCAACAACCATCTGGCGACGGTGCGCGAGATCGCCGAACCGATGGGCATCCGTTTCCTCGGTGTCGGCGGCAGCCCGAAGTGGACCCTTGCCGAAACGCCGCGCATGCCGAAATCGCGCTACGACATCATGACCCGCTACATGCCGAAGGTCGGCACCATGGGTCTCGATATGATGTATCGCACCTGCACCATCCAGGTGAATCTCGACTTTTCCTCGGAAGCGGATATGCGCCGCAAGATGCGCGTGTCGATGAAACTGCAGTCGCTGGCAACGGCGCTCTTTGCCTCCTCTCCCTTCACCGAGGGCAAGCCGAACGGACTTTCGTCCTGGCGCGGCGAAATCTGGAAAGATACCGACAACCGCCGCGGCGGCCTGCTCGATTTTACGTTCCGCGACGATTTCGGCTTCGAAGACTATGTGAAGTGGGCGCTCGACGTTCCCATGTATTTCGTCGTTCGCGACGGCCGTTATCACGACTGTACGCATGTCACTTTCCGTCAGTTCATGGATGGAGCGCTGAAGGGCGAAATCGCTGATTGGCAACCGACGATGGGCGATTGGACGAACCATCTCTCCACCCTCTTCCCGGATGTCCGCCTCAAGCGCTTCCTCGAAATGCGCGGCGCGGACGGCGGCCCCTGGCGCCGCATCTGTGCGTTGCCGGCCTTCTGGGTCGGCCTGCTCTATGACGATGAGGCGCTGACGGCGGCCGACGAGCTGACCAAGGATTGGAACTTCCAAGAGGTCAACGCACTGCGTGACGCGGTGCCGGCGCAGGGCTTGAAGGCTTCCATCAAGGCCCACGGTCTGCTTGATATTGCACGCGAAGTGGTCGGCATTTCGCGCCTTGGCCTGAAGAACCGCAATCGCTTGAATGGCGACGGCCAGGACGAAACCGTCTTCCTTTCGCCGCTCGACGAGGTGCTTGCCAAGAAGGGTACACTCGCTGACGATCTGCTGATGCTCTACAATGGCCGCTGGAACCAGTCTGTCGAACCGATCTTCGAGGAATATCAATACTGATAGGCGGTTATCTGCCGTCGCGACCTAGCGAGTTCACGGCAGAAACCGGTATGCGCCCTCTTTTTTCCGCTATACTATCGGAATCAAGCGCCGCCTGATTCCGAAGCGGCCTCATAGCGGGGAAAGGGACTTCGATGCTGCCACTCTTCGACATGATGATGCAGGCACAGAATGGCGCCGCCACGGAGGCCATGGCCAAGCAGTTCAGTCTTGCGCAGGAGCAGGCGGCAAAGGCGATGGCCGCGCTGATGCCGGCCTTTTCCTCCGGCTTCAAGCGCAGCGCCACCGATCCCTATAATTTCATGGGCGTGATGCAGGACATCAGTTCCGGCAACTACGCCAAATATTTCGAAGACATGACCAAGGCCTTTACGCCCGAGGGCATTGCCGACGGCAATGCGGTGCTCGGACGGCTGTTCGGTTCCAAAGACGTTTCCCGGGCGATCGCGGCGCAGGCAGCGCAGATGACCGGCATCGGGCAGGAAATCTACAAGCGCATGCTGCCCGCCATGGCCGATACGCTGATGGGCGGTCTGTTCAAGGAGACGAGCGGCCAGATCCCGCAGATGGCCAATCCCTTCCTCAACACCGATATGGGCGAGATGATGCAGGGCTGGCTGCGGAGCATCGGCTTTGCGCCTAAGCAGCAGCCGACGCCGCAGGCAAGCATCTTCGACAATCCCTTCACCCAGGCGATGGAGCTGATGTTCGGCGCCGATTCGGTCAAGCGCGAGAAGCCGGCGCCGAACAATCCTTTCCTCGACAATCCCTTCGCCAAGGCGTTCCAGGACATGATGAAGAACTTCCCGATGCCGGCAGAGCCGCCAAAGGAAGAACCAAAGGCCAAGCCTGCCGCCGGCATCGACATGGCCGCTTATACCGAGATGTTCAACGCCATGTTCGATAGCGGCCTGGAAGTGCAGAAGAGCTATCAGAAGAATATGGAAGCGATCTTCGACAGCTATTTGAAAACCGAGGACAAGCCAGCCCCAGAACAGAAGTGACATTCGGCTAGTCGTATTCCGTTCCATTGTTCGCTATTCCGCACGGGCCGTGCGGATTGCGCCCGATTATCACACACTAAGACTGAGCCTATTTCTTATTTCATCTTGAAAAGGAGATAGCATGTCCAGCATCGATCAATCCGGCAGCTTTAGCCTTGGGGACAGCAAGGTCAAACGGCTCGGCTACGGCGCCATGCAGCTTGCAGGCCCCGGAGTATTCGGCCCGCCGAAGGACCATGACACCGCGCTCGCAGTCCTCCGCGAGGCTATCGCCTTGGGCGTCAACCATATCGATACCAGCGACTTCTACGGTCCGCATGTGACCAACCAGTTGATCCGGGAAGCGCTCCATCCCTATCGCGACGATCTCGTCATCGTCACCAAAATCGGCGCGCGGCGCGGCACTGATGCCTCCTGGCTGCCGGCCTTTTCCGCCGATGAGCTGAAGCAGGCGGTGCACGACAATCTGCGCAATCTGCAGCTCGACGTGCTAGATGTCGTCAACCTTCGCGTCATGATCAATCCGCATCACCCGACCGAGGGTTCGATCGAGGCACCGCTAACCGTCCTTGCGGAGCTCAAGCGGCAGGGTCTGGTGCGTCACATCGGGCTTAGCAACGTCACGCGAGACCAGATCGCCGAAGGGCGCAAGATCACCGAGATCGTCTGCGTGCAGAACCTCTACAATCTGGCGCAGCGCACGGATGATGCACTGGTCGATGAACTGGAACGCGACGGCATCGCCTATGTGCCCTTCTTCCCGCTCGGTGGGTTCACACCGCTGCAATCATCGGCGCTTTCCGATGTGGCCGCGCGCCTGAACGCCACGCCAATGCAGGTGGCGCTTGCCTGGCTGCTGCAGCGCGCGCCGAATATCCTGCTCATCCCAGGCACCTCGTCGCTTGCTCACCTCAGGCAGAATATCGCGGCCGCCGAGCTGAAGCTTCCGGAAGATGCGATCGCCGAACTCGATCGCATCGCCGGTGCCGACCACGCTTGACGCACCCCTCACCGATCCGAGAAGGCTCGGGCAGAGAGCTCGAGCCGTCTCTCTATGCCGATATTGTTGAGAAACACCTCGTCGTGACTGACAACCAGAAGCGCGCCGTCATAGGCCCGCAGCCCGGCTTCAACCGCGGCGATGGAGTCGATATCCAGATGATTGGTCGGTTCATCGAGGATCAGCAACGAAGGCGGCACCGCGCCGCCAAGTACACAAGCAAGTCCGGCCCGCAAAAGCTGGCCGCCGCTCAGGCTGGAGACGATCTGCAGCGCGGCATCAGCCCGAAACATGAAGCGCGCCAGGGCGGCTCGGCAGGCATTTTCGTCCGCATCCGGGTTGATCCGCCGGAAGTTGTCGCGAATCGAAAGGGATGGATCAAGCAGGCTCACTCGCTGATCCAGCAGGGCGGAATGGACGACCCGCACCGTGCCGCTCCCGGGTTTTAGCGCGCCGGAGACCAGGGCCAGCAGTGTCGTCTTGCCCGAGCCGTTCGGCCCGGTGACGGCAACACGCTCCGGCCCCGTCATGATGAAATTGAAGTCGCGCAGGATCGGCCGTTCTGGCTCGTAGCCAGCGGTGACGCCTTCCATCCTGAGGACGATCCTGTTTGCCGGCAGTCCCGATGTCGGCAGCTTGACGGCCAGGGGCTGCAGGATCTCGATCTTTTCGCGGGCGGCGGCGGCATCCTGCAGGGCTTGGGAGCGGCGGCGTTCGGCAAGCCGCGTCTTTTCGGCGCTCGTCATTTCGGCCCGCTCCTTCAAACCGCCGAGCATGATGCGCGGAATACCGCCCTTTGCCGCCATCTTTCGGCCGGCTCTGTCCCGCCTCGCTTGCCGCTCGACGGCTGCCTGGGCGCTTCTCTCCACTTCGGCGATACGCTTCTCCGCCTCGGCGAAATCATGCTCGGCCGCGGAAAGCTCCAGCGCCTTACGTTCGCGATATTGGCTCCAGTTGCCGCCATAGCGTGAGGCGCCGAGCGATGTCAGTTCGACGATCGCATCCATGGTGTCGAGCAGCTCACGGTCATGGCTGATGACGATGGCCCCTGCCCTCCAGCCCGCAAGCAGATCGATGACAGCGGCGCGACCGTCACGATCGAGATTGTTGGTGGGTTCGTCGAGAATGAGGAAATCCGGATCGTCGACGATAAGGGCAGCCAGGCCGCAGCGCGTGCGCTGTCCGCCGGACAGGGCCACGAGAGGCGTTTCCGGAGTGACGTCAAGCCCGACACGATCAAGGGCTGCGGCGATGCGCGCCTCGAGCGTCCAGTCGGCCGAGGCGAGTTCATCATTGGTTGCCTCGCCGGCTTCCGCCCGTTTCAACACGGCAAGGGCTTTGCTTGCGCCAAAAAGATCGGCAACCGTTTCGTCCGCCTCCACCTGCACGCTCTGGCGCAGGATTCCCAATCGGCCGTTGAACGAGATGCTGCCGGATTGCGGCTGCAGCTCGCCGGAGATGAGCTTGATCAGCGTCGTTTTGCCGACGCCGTTACGCCCGACAAGGCCGGTGCGCTCGGCGCCGAAGCTTAGATCGAGATTAGAAAGAAGCGGCCGGCCGTCAGGCGTGGACCACGAAAGATTGGATAGAACGATGGATATGGGCATGAGCATGAATGTCCTCGATGGCAAGGCTGAACGGCATTGCGGTCGAGGTGAAATCCATTGCTGCACACATCCTGTTGGTATCAACGATGCTCATAAACTAGGCGAGCGGCATCTTCAGTTCAAGTCCTGCGAGTGAAGATGCGGGCATTTCACGCATTGGCATCGATGGCGCCAAGGAAGTCTATGACACGCTTCCAGGTGAGATCGGCAGCCCTGGCGTTATAATCGGGCAGGCTGGCATCGGTGTAAAGATGGCCGCCGCCCGGATATCGAAAAATCTCTGCAGCGGTTCCGGAGCGCTCGACGGCCTGCCGCCAGGCGGCAACGTCTTCCTCCGGTTCGAACGGGTCCGGTTCGGCCAAATGCAGCTGCAGGGGCAGACCCTTGCGCGCGTTCTCGGCGATCGGGGCGACGCCATGCAGCAAAAGGATGCCAGCCGTCTTTTCCCGCTTGGGCCAGAGGCTGGAGATAACGCCGGTCCCCATTGAAAAGCCGGCCAATACGGTCGAGGCCGGCAGCCCGGCCAACGCCCATGCGGCGCGCTCGCAGATCGTTTCCCAGCCGATCTCGTCCTTGAATTCGAACCCTTCTTCGATCGATCGGGCGATCAGCCCATCATAGAGATCCGGCGCGAAGGCCTTGTGCCCGGCCGCCTGCACACGCTCGACCGCCTCATGCTCGAGCGACCGCAGACCATAGACGGAGTGGAAGAAGATCACCGTTGCCATCATCGCTTCCCTGCTGTTCGGATCAGGTCGTTAGATAAGACAGTTGCTGCAGGAGGCAACTTGCCCGCGCGTGATCCATGACGAAAACCCGGTCTTCAGAAAGAAAAAACCCGGTGTTGGCCCTTGGGCCGAACACCGGGAAAGAGGCAGGGCTTATTGGCTATCACCCTGCGGGGAAACTATCGTCCACCATCAGCCTCTAAAGCTGCTGAAGGCGGAGAGGCGCGCGACGCGACGCGCGGAATTGGTGAGATGGCCGGACGGATCCCCGAAGAAGGTCGAGGTGGTCAGCGCGGCGTTCAAATCCTGCCTGGTGAGGCCGATGTCGCTCAACTGAGTGTCGTTCAGCTCATTCAGATATTCGATTTCCTTACGATTTCGGATTGCGCGCCAGATCGATGAGACATTGCTCAAAGCAAGCCCTACGCGTGCCGTCAGCGACAGCGATGGCGTTGCTAGGCCGAGGTCAAGGGTCCGATCTGTCGTGCGCATTTCCGTGTTCCTTTCTTTGGGCACACGCGAGCTAAGCCCCTTTCCGATGATCCGGAAAAGGGGCGTAGGCCGGGAGGAGTTCGACAGGTGTTTCTGTTCGATTGGTATGCTGAATTGCATTCAGAAGATGCCAAAGCCCTATTGATCAGTCCAACGAATGTTTCTAATGATAACTATCAAACTCCTTTATAGGTGAACCCATGTCCGCGCCGCTTGATATCGATCAGTTGCAGACCTTCATCGCAATCGTGGATTCCGGAAGCTTCACCAAGGCAGCCGACCGCGTGTTCAAGACGCAATCGGCCGTCTCCATGCAGATGCGGCGGCTGGAAGAGCGCGTCGGCAAGCAACTCTTTATCAAGGATGGCCGCGGCAACCGCCTGACGGCGGAAGGCGACAAGCTGTTGAACTATGCCCGCCGCATCATTCGCCTGAACAACGAGGCGATGGCGGCTTTCGACGACAATCGGCTCGAGGGCACGCTGCGCATCGGCACGCCGGACGATTATGCCGACCGCTACATGCCCGAAATCATAGGCCGTTTTGCCAAGACGCACCCCAATGTCGAGCTCTACATCGTCTGCGAACCCTCGGTCGATCTCGCCGAGCGCATGCATCGCGGCGAGCTCGATATCGCGCTCGTCACCCACAATCCGCGTGAACGCATGTCGGATGTCGTGCGAACGGAACCACTTTGCTGGGTCGGCTCGGCCAATCATCCGCTGCGCGACGATGCGCCCATTCCGCTCGCCGTCGGGCGGCGCGACTGTCAGTGGCGCCAGCTTGCCTGCTCGGCGCTCGACGCCGGCGGCCGCGACTATCAGATCCTGTTCACCAGCTGGTCCTGCACCGTCGTTGCCGCGGCCGTGCTCGCCGGCATGGCGGTTTCGGTCATGCCGGAATCGGCGCTCAGGACCGGCATGAAGGTGCTGACCCAGGCCGATGGCTTCCCACCGCTGCCGCCGGTGCAAATCGGCATCATGAAGCGGGCCGGCCTGTCCGTATCGCTGATGAACGCCATCACCGCGCATATCTCGGCCTGCCTGGACAACATCACGCCGGCTGCGGTGGATGACGATCTCGATGGCGAGGTGAAAACCTATACGCGCTTCTATCCGCGACTGCGCGCCGGGCACATTCTGCCGGGCTGGTGAGCCCGAGAAAACACCAGCCAATCGCCTTCGGGAATCGTTACTGCGCCGGCTCTGCCAGCAAGGTAACGCGGATCACCTGCTTCAATTCATACAGCATACGTAGCGCCATCTCGTCCTCGCTTACGATGGCGAAGCGGATGGATGCGCCGATCAGATGGCTGAACAGCTGCGTGCGTGCCTCAAGGTCGATGCGACTTTCAGCGGGCAGGAAAGGCCGGATGCTCTCCAGAAAAATTTCGGCGACACGATTGCTGTGCTGTATGTTGAGCTGGAGGATATCCCTGTCGATATCCGTGCCGAGCCAGACGCCGATATAGGCGGGATCGCTGCGAAACTCGCGATAATACCAATCGATCATGGTGCAGACGAGCTCGATGGCATGATCGAGCGATGCCACAAAGGCAAAGGCCTCTCCGACCTTTTGCCGGATGCGGCTGGAATGCCGCTCGAGCAAGGCGCGGACGATCGCCGCCTTGTCCGGGAAATACTGATAGACGGAGCCGATCGGGATTGCGGCAACCGTAGCCAGTTCGGTCATCTTCATCGCGCTCACCCCCTTCTCGGCGATCAGCGCGGCCGCAACCGACAGGATGGCATCGACACGCTGGATGCTGCGCTCCTGCTGCGGCCTCTTTCGAAAGTTAATACGGTCGGGATTATCCGGATTCATTCTCTTCCCGTTTCATTCTCGCACTGAACGACGCTCAAGCGCGGCCGACGCTATGGCACCTGAGGGGTTCAATGCGCGTAAACGGGAAAAGTCCAATTTTAATCATCACTTAGGAGTCAGAATAAACTCCGGAACCGGGGCCAAGACATGGTTTCGACCCCGGTAATCGGTGAGCCCGCATGCTCAATCCGCCTCGTTCTAGGACAGGTACTTCCTCAGGAAATCGACGGTTCTGCCCCAGGCCAGGTCAGCAGCTTTCTTGTCGTATCGGGCGGCCGAGGTATCGTTGTTGAAGGCATGATTGACGCCTTCATAGACGAAGATCTCGAAGGTCTTGCCGGCTGACTGCAGCTCCTTGCGATAGGCCTCGATGCCGGCGTTGATGCGATCGTCCAACCCGGCATAGTGCAACAGGAGGGCAGCCTTGATGTCAGGCACGTCGTCCGCCGGCGGCTGCGCGCCATAATAGGCAACGCCCGCCTTCAGCTCCGGCGAGATGGTCGCGAAACGGTTGACGAGGCCGGCGCCCCAGCAGAAGCCGACGGCGCCGACCTTGCCGTTGGCGCCATCCGTCTTGGCGAGATAGGTCAGGCTCGCCTCGGCGTTAGCGGCCGTCAATGCCGGATCGAGATTGGTAAACATGTCGCGCGCGTTGTCCTCGTCCTCGGGCGTGCCGCCGAGCGGGGAGAGGAAATCGGGCGCCAGCACCACGAAACCTTCCAGCGCCATGCGGCGGGCGACATCGCGGATATGCGGATTGAGGCCGCGATTCTCGTGGATGACGATGACGCCGCCGAGCTTGCCGGCTGCATCTTTCGGGCGGACGAGATAGCCCTTCATCTCGCCTTTGCTGCCGGCGAACGTCACATCCTTTGCGTCCAGCCTGCTGTCATCGGCGGCAATGATCTCGGCGCTGGCCTTGTTGGCGGCGAGCAGCGGCGCGATGGCAGCGGCGGCACCCGCCGAGCCTGCAAGCTTGGTCAGCTTTTCCATGAAACCCCGACGATCGAGCGTCAGATGCGTGTATTCGTCATAGGCGTTGATCATCGCCTGCGTCACGACCGGCTTTTCCGTGCTCATAATCCTCTTCTCCCTGTTTCCCCGGTGGTAGGCAACAAACGACCGGCCACCCGCTGACAAGATAGGTCAACCGATGTCGGCGTAACGGTAAAGGAAAAACACAAACACGTTACCGCAGGTTGCGGCTTACGGAATGCAGGCAGCCTCAGGAGAAGGCGAGCCAGATGCCAAGCCAGCCCCACATGCAGACCAGGGCTGCAAAGCCGAGAGTGAAGAGCGGGCTGCGATAGCGCAGATCGTTGCTGGTCACATGCACGAAGGCATGCGCGTAGCGCGTGGCAACGAAGATCCAGGCAAGGATTACGGCCGGCAGATTATCCGCCTGAGCGGTGTAGAGGACGATACAACCGACATGGAAGAGCAAGGGCAGCTCGAACTGATTGGCGACGCTGTTTCGCACCACCAGGCTTTCCGCCGGTTCGTCGGCTGTGTGGTTTTCGCGGAATTGCGCTGGCTGAATGCGGCCGGCCTTCACCAGCACGCGGCGGCGCCATCCGAGGAGCGCATAGAGGATGAAAACCAATACCGCATGCGCCATCATGGGCCAGAACATTTCGTAGCCTGTCACGCCGCCAACTCCTTTGAAACTTCCGAAAACTGAACCACTGTATAGCTTTGTCCTTANNTAAGGACAAAGCTATACAGTAGATCTAAAATGCTATAGCGACCTTTGCGCGTCACGTATGACGCGCGGCGCTATAGTCGATCAGGACGGTTTAGAGCCGTCCGGCGAGAGGTAGCGAAAAATCGCAAAGCGGGCCAGCAGAATAACCGTCACAACCAGCGTCAGGAATTTCAGCCTGACGATGATGGGCAGCAGGCCGGCCAGCAGCGATACCGTGGCATCGGAGGGCGTTGCCGGCGGGTAGAGCATCAGGCCGGCAATATTCTCGGCATAATCGACAAGCGCGTAGAAGATCGGCAAGCAGAAGATGACTGCGGTCGCGCCAGGTGGAATCGGCCGACCGAAGAAAAAGCCGCCGGGGCCGACGAGCCGCATCAGGCAGAACAACAATCCGCCGAGCACCAGCGGGAAGATCAGCTCAGGCCCGAGATACATCGAATGCAGGATCGCAGCCGGATCGGGGTGATCCTTGAGATAGCGCAGCATGGCGACGACGTCTTCGCGCTCATAGCCGCCGATACGCGCATCGAGCATCTGCTGGCCGGCTGCGGCATTGCTAAAGGCGCGCATGAAACCGGCATAAATCCAGGCGAACAGTGCCAGCGAAAGCGCCGCGAGGATCGCCGTCAGGCCCTCGAGGGACCTGACGTTGCCAGAAGCGCGATCAGCCATCAATCAGCCACCTGCGCCGGGATAGTTCGGGCTTTCGCGGGTGATCGTGACATCGTGGGCGTGGCTTTCGCGCAGACCCGCGCCGGAGATGCGCACGAAGGTGGCGCGCTCCTGGAAATCCTTGAGATCGGCGCCGCCGACATAGCCCATGGCTGCCTTGAGGCCGCCTGCGAGCTGATGCAGCACGCCGGAGACAGGCCCCTTGTAGGGAACCTGGCCTTCGATGCCTTCCGGCACAAGCTTCAGCGTGTCGCGGACCTCGGCCTGGAAGTAGCGATCCGCCGAACCGCGCGCCATGGCGCCGACAGAGCCCATGCCGCGATAGGCCTTGAAGGAGCGACCCTGGTAGAGATAGACCTCGCCCGGGCTTTCATCCGTGCCGGCCAGCAGCGAACCGATCATGGCGGCGGATGCGCCGGCGGCGATCGCCTTTGCTAAGTCGCCGGAGAACTTGATACCGCCATCGGCGATAATCGGGATGTTCTGATCCTGCGCTGCCTGCACAGCCGACATGATGGCGGCCAGCTGCGGCACGCCGACGCCGGCGACGATACGGGTCGTGCAGATGGAGCCGGGGCCGATACCGACCTTGACGGCATCCGCGCCTGCATCGATCAGCGCGCGCGTGCCATCATAGGTGGCGACGTTGCCGGCCATGATGCGGACGGAGTTGGACAGCTTCTTGACGCGGGTGACGGCATCGAGAACGCGCTGCGAGTGACCGTGGGCGGTATCGACGACCAGAAGGTCGACGCCGGCGTCGATCAGGCGCTCGGCCCGCTCATAGCCATCGTCGCCGACGCTGATGGCGGCTGCGGCGCGAAGGCGGCCCTGGGCATCCTTCGAAGCGTGCGGGTTCAGCTGTGACTTCTCGATATCCTTGACGGTGATCAGGCCGACGAGACGGCTGTCGCCATCGACGACAAGTAGCTTTTCGATGCGGTGCGTGTGCAGCAGGCGTTTGGCTTCATGCTGCTGAACCCCGTCCTTGACCGTCACGAGATTCTCGCGGGTCATCAGCTCGTAGATCTTCTGCTGGGGATCGGAGGCGAAGCGAACGTCGCGGTTGGTGAGGATGCCGACGAGGCGGTGCGACTTTTCGACGACCGGAATGCCGGAAATGCCATGCGCCTTCATCAGGCTGAGCGCTTCGGCGAGCGTTGCGTCCGGACCGATGGTGACCGGATTGACGACCATGCCGCTTTCGAACTTCTTGACCTGGCGGACCTCTTCGGCCTGCTGCACCGGTGTCAGATTACGGTGGATAACACCCATGCCGCCGGCCTGAGCCATGGCGATCGCAAGGCGGCTTTCCGTCACCGTGTCCATGGCGGCAGAGAGGATCGGGAGATTGAGCTCGATGTCCTGGGCGATGCGGGTGGCGATATTCGTCTGGCCCGGCATGACCTCGGAGTGTCCCGGCTGCAGGAGCACGTCGTCGAATGTCAGAGCATCCAACCCGGTTGACGTTTCAATGATGCGTGCCATGGCCAATTCCTTCGTCTGTGAAAAACAGGAAAGCCCGGAACGAATCGTCTACCGGGCGATCTTGCAAGTGTTGCTTGGAAGTTGGCGAGGGCTGGTAACACGTCTATGACAGGAAGGGAATAGCAAAAAGCAATGGGCAGGTATGCTAGCCTTGGCATGCTCATGTCCGAACAGCCACGTTGCAAGAACCGATCCGGCCAAGCAATTTCCGCGCCGCGCGAGTTTGAAGATTTCCACTTGTTGTCAAAAACCGGTTTTGTCATCTTAGAAAAATCACATGCGCATCTGGCCGGAAGAGGAATGGCACATGAAGAAGGTCACAGCCGGCGTTCTGGAAATTGCCTATCGTGAAAGCGGACCACTCGACGGCCAGCCGGTAACCCTTTTGCACGGCTTTCCATATGACATTCATGCTTATGACCAGGTAGTTGAGCAACTTGCTGTAGATGGATGGCATTGTTTCGTGCCGTTTTTGCGTGGATTCGGCTCGACGCGATTCCTTTCCGACGAGACCTTCCGGTCAGGAGAACAAGCCGCTCTAGGTGCGGACCTTCTGGCTTTCATGGACGCACTTGGCATCTCTTCAGCGACGCTTGGCGGCTATGATTGGGGTGGCCGCGCGGCGTGCATCGTTGCTGCACTCTGGCCCGAGCGCGTTCGCGGGCTGGTCAGTTGCGGAATGGGATACAACATTCAGAACATCGCCGCCGCCGCCCAACCCACATCGCCTGAAGAGGAATATCGCTATTGGTATCAATATTACTTTCATTCGGAGCGTGGCCGAAGAGGACTGACCGAGAAACGCCGCGAGCTTTGCCGTTTCATCTGGCAGCTATGGTCTCCCACATGGACTTTCGATGACGCAACTTACGAACAGAGCTTTGCGGCATTCGAAAATCCGGATTTTGTCGATGTCGTCATTCATTCCTATCGACATCGGTTCGGCGGCATTCCTGGAGATCCAGAGCTGCAGTCCATAGAGGCAGAACTAGCCAAGCAACCTGATATCGTCGTGCCAACCTTTGTTCTGCAAGGTGCCGACGACAGTGTCGATCCACCTGATGCAATCGACCACGCCGCGCGGCATTGCAAGGCCGCGTTTTATCAGCGGCGCATTATTGCAGAGGTCGGACACAATCTGCCGCAGGAGGCGCCTGCTGCTTTTGCAGACGCCATCCGTGCCGTTATGCATCAAGATAGTGGCCTCTTTCGCGACCGCTCCTGAGCTTACGCCGAGTCGCAGATATGCCAAGCCTTGGCTTCAGCGGGGAATTCGACCTCCACGCTACGATAATTTCATGCGAATAACCGTTGAGGATACAGACAAGGTGGCACTTTTGACGTCCTGGATAGCGAACATCATTGGATGGGCGATCGCTTATCTCGTCGGCTCCATTCCCACGGGCTATCTGGCGGGAAAACTGCTCAAGGGCATCGATCTTCGGGAACACGGTTCCAAGTCCACCGGAGCAACAAATGTGTTGCGTACCCTCGGGAAATGGCCTGCTCTTGCGGTGCTTGTGATCGATGTACTGAAGGGTGCTGGAGCGATCATCTTTGCCCGTTGGTTCTATCCTTGGCTCTGCACGCTACCAACTGCCTCGTTGTCCACGGCACTTGATCCACGCAATCAACAAGCCTGGATGCCCTGGGCGGTTTGCTTGGCCGGGCTAGCCGTGCTGCTCGGGCACAGCCGCCCCATTTGGCTGAATTTTCGGGGCGGTAAGTCCGTCGCGACCGGATTAGGCCTGCTGCTGGCGATAGCTTGGCCGGTGGGCTTGGGCGCGGTAACGGTTTTTGGCGTCGTCCTGGCTATATTTCGGATTGTTTCTCTGGGATCAATCCTGGCAGCACTGACCGCGATTGTCCTTGTCTGCAGCCTGGAGCAGCCATTGCCCTATCGGCTGCTGGTGATTGCTGGCAGCCTTTACGTGGTTGTGCGCCATCGTACGAACATTCAGCGACTGCTGGCAGGAACGGAACCTCGTCTCGGGCGAAGTGCCGTGGTCCGGAATTGAAACGGGATCGCACATCCAGCATGTGCGATCCCGATTACCATAATTAGCTTATCTCAAACATCGAACTGGTAGCTTTTCGGAATGTAGCGGAAGCCTTCCGGCTGCTTTTCGACGAAACCGACGGCGGGGAAAGGCATGTGGAAGCCGAGGAAGGGGATGCGGTCGGCGGCGATCATGTCGAAGATGCGGCGGCGGGTCTTGGCCGCCTGCGGCTTGTCCATATCGAAGCGCACGTCCCAGTCCGGGCGGCCGAGCGAGAGGACATGGTGATTGGCGGTGTCGCCGGTCATGACGAGCTGCCTGCCGCCGGATTCCAGGTGGAAAACGAGATGGCCGGGGGTGTGGCCCGGCGCCAGCATGGCGGTCATGCCGCTGACGATCTGGTCACCATCCTTCAAGAAGGTCATCTTCTCCGCGAAGGGCACGACATTGGTGAGCACCGCCTTATGCCCGCCTTCCGCCGGCGTTCCCTCACGCGCCTTATCTGTCCAGAACCCATACTCGATCTCGCCGGTAACGTAGCGAGCGTTCGGAAACGCCGGGCCGCCCTCCTCCATCAGTCCGTTGATGTGATCGCCATGCAGATGCGTGAGCGCGACGACGGTGACCTGTTCCGGCGTGTAGCCGACGGCCTTCAGCCCCTCGCGAAAACGGCCGAGGCCACGCGCGCGTCCGGCTGCACCAAAGCCGGTATCGACGACGATCACGTCGGAACCGGTATCGATGATGGCGGGCGCATAGCTGTTCACGAGCTTTTCCGTCGGCAGGAAATTCTGCTCCAGCAGCTTGCGAACGGTATCGGGGGCCTGGTTCGAGCCAAAGGTCTCCCAGGGATTATCCATGATGCTGGCGCCGTCCTTGACGACGGTTACGGTGCAGGATCCCAATTTGAACTGATGCGTATCCGGGGGCAGGACGGCAGTCATGAACTTACTCCTTGTGCTGATGCGCAACGTAAGCTGCGCCTATCGACGTCGTCGGCAGCAAGGGCCCTGGAACACATGCTGCTTGACCGAAAATTGGTCATGACAAGACGATCCGAATCCGCTAATACACCGAACGATGTTTTATGCGTTTAGCATTTACATGCTCTTAGCATATGTCAAACCCTGTGTTTCGCGCCAGCGACAGCGGCCATCACGAAGACGTGATCCCCAAGCATTCATGGAGCAAGATCCGGGATTGGCAGCGGCCTCGCATAGGACTACAGAGCGGCTGATCGCGCCAATAGCGATAGCCTTACCGCAGACAGACCTATCGAGGCAGATGCCTATGAATCGCATCGTTCCATTGATCCTCGCCGTCGCTCTCTTCATGGAACAGATGGATTCCACCGTCATCGCGACAGCGCTGCCGGCCATCGCCAACGATCTCCATGTCGGCCCGATCACGCTCAAGCTGGCCCTGACCTCCTACATGGTGTCGCTGGCCGTTTTCATCCCGATCAGCGGCTGGATGGCGGATCGCTTCGGCGCGAAGAACATTTTCCGTGTTGCCATCTGCGTCTTCGTCATCGGCTCCATCATGTGCGCCTTCTCCGGCGGCCTCTTGGAATTCGTCTTCGCCCGCTTCCTGCAGGGCGTCGGCGGCTCGATGATGACGCCGGTCGGGCGCCTCGTGTTGGTGCGCACCACGCAGAAGAGCGATCTGGTGTCGGCGATGGCGCTGCTCTCCATTCCCGCGCTCGTCGGCCCGCTCGCCGGCCCTCCGCTCGGCGGTTTCATCACCACCTATGCTTCCTGGCACTGGATCTTCCTGATCAACGTTCCCGTCGGCATCCTCGGCGTGATCTTGGCGTCAATCTTCCTGCCTGAGGTGGAAGCGACCAAGCCGCCGAAGCTCGATGTCATCGGCTTCCTTTTGACGTCCTTTGCCGCCTCCGGGGTCGTCTTCGGCATGTCCGTCATCAGCCTGCCGGCGCTGCCGCCCTATGTCGGCATCTCGGCGGTCATCATCGGCTTCGTCTGCGGCTTCCTCTATATCGGCCATGCGCGCCGACACCCGGCGCCGATCCTCGATCTCACGCTACTGAAGAACGCCACCTTCCGCGCCTCAGTGACGGGCGGCACGCTGTTCCGCATCTGTATCGGCGCCATGCCGTTCCTGACGCCGCTGATGCTACAGCTCGGCTTCGGCCTTAATCCGTTCCAGTCCGGCCTCATCACCTTTGCCGGCGCGATCGGTGCGATCTCTACCAAGTTCATCGCGCGCCGCGTCTTCACCGCCGTCGGCTTCAAGACGGCGCTGCTTTCGGCTGCTGCCGTCACGACAGTCACGACGATCTGCACCGGCCTTTTCCAGCCGTGGACGTCGCATCTCATCATTGTCGGCATCCTGCTGATCGGCGGCTTCTCGCGCTCGTTCTTTTTCACCGGCATCAATGCGCTCGCCTTTGCCGATATCACCGACAAGCAGGCAAGCCAGGCGACATCGATGAGCTCGGTCATGCAGCAGATCAGCCTGGCGCTCGGCGTTGCCGTCGCCGCCATGATCCTGGAAGCCTCGACCTTCTTCAGCGGCACGCAGCTGCAGGTTCGCGATTTCCATATCGCGTTCTTCTGCATTTCGATCCTGACCGTGGTCGCCACCATCCCCTTCATCCGCATGGATCGCAGCGCTGGCGCCATGGTTTCCGGCCACAAGGCTGGCCTCAAACGTGTCGCAGTGGTACAGCCGCAGGTGGAACAGACGGCCGCAAAGTGATGGTCCAGCCCTCATTGCGCTTCAGCCAAACGGCAGCGCAATGAGGGTTTCGTCAGTTTAGCGATTGAGGGTTGCCGGATTTAGCGGTCGGCGGCGGATTGCTCTTCTTCCGTCTCGCCTTCCGGCTTCCGGCCCTTGAAGCCTTTCGCCAGCAGGAACATTTCCACCGACTCGGCTCTGGATGCGCCGGGCTTTACATGGACGACCTGACGGAAATTCTGCTTGAGGAAGGTCAGCAGGTCTCGCTCCGTGCCGCCCTGGAAAGTCTTGGCGAGGAAATGCCCGCCTTCGGCCAGCACCTCGACGGCGAAATGGGCTGCCACTTCACAGAGATGCATCGTGCGCAGGTGATCGGTCCGGTGATGACCGGTCGTCGGCGCGGCCATATCCGACAGCACCAGATCGGGCGTACCTCCGACCGCATCGATCAGCCGCTGCGGCGCATCCGGCTCCAAAAAGTCGAGCTGCAGGATGCTGACGCCAGGAATCGGCGCCATTTCGAGGAAGTCGATAGCGGCGACGCGAATATCCTCCTCGGTCGAATCGGTCACCTTGGCGGCGATCTGCGACCAGCTGCCCGGAGCGGCACCCAGATCGATGATGCGGCGAGCACCCTTGAGGATCTGATGCTTCTCGTCAATCTCCAGCAGCTTGAACGCGGCGCGGGCGCGGTAACCTTCAAGCTGGGCGCGCTGCACATAGGGATCGTTGATATGGCGCTGCAGCCATTGGCGCGACGAAGCCTTCAGCTTCTTTTTCTTGACGCGCTGGCCGAGCTTGCGGCCCGTGCGGTTGCCGGCGATGGTTGGCTTGGTCACGTCTGCGGCCCCTTCATATCCCTCGGTCGATGACCCCGGCGCGAGCGGCCCCGCCGCCAAACGCCATCGTCTGCCATCATGTCGGTCAGCAATCCCTCGCGTAGGCCGCGATCGGCAACGCGCATACGCGGGCTCGGCCAGCGGCGGCGGATCGCCTCCAGAATGGCGCATCCCGCCAGCACCAGATCGGCGCGATCCGGTCCGATGCAGGGATTGGCGGCGCGGCCGGCAAAATCCCAAGACAAGAGCTTGGCCTGCATCGCGCTCACCTCGTCATCCGACAGCCAGACGCCGTCGACCCTGCGCCGATCGTAACGCGGCAGATCGAGGTGAACGCCGGCAAGCGTCGTCACCGTGCCCGAAGTTCCGATCAGGTGGAAGTCGCCGCTGTCGCGTGCTGCGCCATGCACCGGCGGGCAATCGAAACGCTCGAGCATGCGCTGGACTTCGCACACCATCGTCTCGAACAGTTCAGGCGTTACATCGCGACCGCCATGCCGCTCGGAGAGCGTGACGACACCGACGGGCAGCGAGGTCCAATGGGTGATGTGATTGGCCAGCCGGCTGGAGCGATTCTCGCCGATACGGATGACGGCAATTTCGGAGGAGCCGCCGCCAATATCGAACAGAACGACAGAGCGCGCCTCCGGTCCCACCAGCGACGAGCAGCCGGAAACGGCAAGCCGTGCCTCGGTCTCGCGATCAATGATTTCGAGCTGGAGTCCTGTTTCTTCGGTCACGCGCGCAAGGAAAGCTTCGCCGTTGTCCGCCGCGCGGCAGGCTTCGGTCGCGATCAGCCGCATGCGCCGGATTTCGCGTGTCTTCAGCTTGGCCGCGCAGATGCGCAGCGCCTCCACAGCCCGATCCATGGCATCGCTCGACAGACGTCCGCTGGCTCCAAGTCCTTCGCCGAGGCGCACGATGCGCGAAAAGGCATCGACCACCCGGAACTGGCCGGGGCGGGTCGGCTGCGCGATGAGCAGGCGGCAATTGTTGGTGCCGAGGTCGAGGGCCGCGTAGAGGTCGAGTGGCCGGGAATCGGCGTCGGCATAGTGATGATGTTGGCCCTGCCCTTCGCGGCGCGGCGGCGATTGCCTGATCTGGCGATGCTCGTCATGGGCCACTGGCGCATGCGCGTTCGAAGGCGCATTGGCAGGCGCGACGATCTGCGCCACTTTCTCATGCACCAGAGGCCGGCCCTGCAGGCCACGCTTGCTGCGATGCTTGCGCCGGTTCTTGCCGCTTTTATGCGAAGACGGATGGCCATGATCCGGCGAGGCACGATGCTCAGCCGGTGCCGAAAGCTGCTGTGTCTGGGAAGCAGGCTGCGCGCCACCTTGGGCTGCGCGTGCACGGCGCCGGCGCTTGCGCTTTTTGGCCGGTAAGCCGGCCTCATCCTCTGCTGGGCGTTGCGCCACCTGGCTGGACTTGCCTGCCTGGGTGGCCTCCGCAGAATGAGCGTTCGGACGGCCGTGACCGCGCTTACGCTTCGCGCGCCGGGAGGATTTACCCTTCCTGCGCTCTGCTGCCGACGCCCCGTCTGCCTGCGGCGCTAGGCCGCTGTCGGGGTCACTCACGTATCTTTTCCACCGCGCCGCGCAAGGCCCCTGAGGGTATGCTGCTGGCGCTCGTTCGATTTTCGTTGGGCAAAGAATACCAGCAGGATGGGTTTTCGCCAAATTCTTTTTGAATCACGCCATTTTAGTCGCGTGCCAAACAGCCCTCACGCGACCAGATGCGCCCTGACATCAGCCGCAAGTTGCTCCATCCGGTCGATCGGCGCATGCCCGATCAGCATGAAGGCGTGGGTGGCGCTCGACCAATAAACGACATTCATGCCCTTGCGATTTTCCATGTCCGGCGCCGCCGCACCCTTGGCGGATCGGACGATGCAGAGCGCCATGGGTCCGCTTTCCGGATCGAGATAGGCGATCTGAGCCAGCGGCTTGCTATCGTAATTTAGGATCTGAGCACGCTTGAACTCAATACCCGGCATGGCGACGGCTTCGGGCGCCAGCGACAGATTCAATTTGGCGCCGACTTCATTCAATTGCGCAACCTGTTGCGCATGATCACCGGCCGGAGCGCTCAGCGTATCCGCCGTATAGAGCGAGAGATATTCCGCCACTACGGCACGCCATTCCGCATCTTCGTCCGGTTTCGAAAGCCGGTGGCCGATGCCGATCACGGCACGGTCGACGGCAATGGCAGCGACGAAGCTTGCGGCGACGGCCGCAAGGAAACCGCGGCGGCCGATGCCGGCAGTGCTGGCTTTGCTCTCCTCTCTCAAGGGAATGCCGGCAAGCATGGCATCCAGCCTCGCAGCCGGAGCCTCGGCAAGCATCGGCTGGAATGCCTCTGCGAAGGGCAAGGCGCTGCGCGACAGAAAATCGAATCGCTCCGCCACGCGCTCGTCGTCGGCGATCAATCGTTCGATCCGCCCGCGCTCGGAGACATTCAGCTCGCCATCAATGAAGGCGGTGAGCTGCTCGTCCGAGGGCATCTGTCCTTTATGCGATTCACTCATTTCCATTCCCCAGTCGCTCACCTCCGGACGATTTCCCGTCAGCCGCCATTCCCATGCCCTCGGCGAGTTTCGCCCGCGCCGCCGCCAGCCGGCTCATGACCGTTCCGATCGGCACATCAAGAACGTCAGCCACCTCGCGATAGGAAAGCCCTTCGACATAGGCCAGGAACACCGCAGTGCGCTGCGCCTCCGGAAGGGCCTGAACGCGCTGCAACACCTGCCCGGCCAAAATATGCGTTTCGGTTTGCAGAGCACCGTCGAAAACCAGCGTCTCGTCGGCATCGACAAAGCCCTGCCCCATACGCACGCGGCGCGAGCGGACCTCGTTCAGCCAGATCGAATGCAGGATGGCAAAGAGCCAGCGATCGAGCCGCGTGCCCGATGTGAACTGAGCCGCTCGCTCCAGAGCCCTGACGCAGGTCGCCTGCACGAGATCGTCGGCCACGTCACGCTGACGCGACAGCACCACACCATAGCGCCACAGCCGCGTCAGATGCTGGGACAGTCCCGCCCTGATATCCTCTTCGCTCGCTATGACAGCCTCCGCCATTCCCGCATGTCCGGGAGCCGCCGATCTTTTTGGCGGCTCCGCTGCCGTCAGACTATAAGCGGAAATTGCGCCACGAGCGACTGGCATCACTCCCATATCCCTCGCAAAGCTCCCTGCTTGCCGTCTTTATCCCCAGCGCTTACCTGCGATCACAGGCTGGACGGATTCATGATCGCGGCGTGAAGATCGCGATATTCCTCGCAGCTCGTATTGCCGCAGAGCGTCTTGATCGTGCTCAGCTGGTCCTTGGCAAGGTCCATCTGGCCCTTGATGACGTAGGCTTCGCCGAGATACTCACGAACCAGCGTGTACTTCGGATCCATGGCGACAGACTTCTGGTAATAGGAAATGCCTTCGTCCGTGCGGCCGAGTTTGCGGGTGGCGTAACCGCGATAGTTCAGCGCTTCTGCCGTATTCGGGTTCTTCATCGTGTCGAGAACCGCCAGGGCTTCCTCGTAACGATGATCCTTCTTGGCGAGCGAGTATGCATAATCCGCGCGGTTTTCGTCCGTGACGTTGGCGCCCTGCTGCTTGACGCACTTCTTGGTCTTCTGATCGTAGATCTCGCCCTTCTTGCAGGTCGGCGTCGTGCTGGAATCGTCGCCGGCAGCAAAGACCGGGATGGCGAAAGCGCCGAGGGTCAGGCTTGCGCCGAGAGCGATGGAAGCCAGGCGAATTGCTTTGGTCGTCATGGAATGTCTCCTTGGCAAAATGAACGTTGCGAGGGGAGAACACACCATCGGCATCTTTTATTCGGACGATGCGAAAAATTTTTTCGGCGCATCCCAAGCCGGGACGCCGTCACTCTTTCGTGACCGCTCCGGCATCGAATAGACCACCCTCACCACGTGTTTCCATCCCACGCCCCTCAAGGGCACAGGAGAAACTCGTGACCGATACCGTCAAACTTCTAAGCCTTGCCGTCGCAACGCCCGACAACATCATTCTCCAGACTGACGCCGCCGAGACGGCGGCCCGTCTGTTCTCGGACCGTTTTCAGGACTTCAAATATCTCGCGCGCGTGTTCGAGAGCACCGGCATTCGCAAGCGCCATGTGGCACGGCCCCTTTCTTGGTTCGAAGAGCCGCACGGCTGGCAGGATCGCATGGCTGCCTATGTTGAGGTGGCCTCCGAGCTTTTCCGCCGTTCTGCAACGGCAGCGCTGCAGCGGGCCGGTCTTGAGGCCAGAGAGGTCGACTGTATCGTCACGGCTTCGTCCACAGGGCTCGCGACGCCGAGCCTCGAGGCACGGCTTGCGGGCGAGATGGGCTTTCGCCTGGATATCGAGCGCGTGCCGATCTTCGGGCTCGGCTGTGCTGCCGGCGTATCCGGCCTTGCCGTTGCAACAAAAATGGCAAGAAGCCGGCCAGGCGCCATCGTACTCTTCGTCGCGATCGAACTCTGCTCGCTTGCCTTTCGTCTGGACGAGCTGACACGGCCCAATATTATCGCAACCGCGCTGTTCGGCGATGGCGGAGCGGCCTGCGTGCTCCGGGCCGGCGAAAGCGGCATTGCGGAAATCGAATCGACCGGAGAACATCTTTTCCCCGAGAGCCTCGGCATCATGGGCTGGAAGATCGACGATACCGGCTTCGGTATCATCCTCGAGCAATCACTGCCGGTCTTTGCCGAGACGCATCTGAGGAGCGCGGTTGCGGGCATTCTGGAGCGATCCAGGCTTTTGATCTCCGATGTCGACCGCTTCATCTGTCATCCGGGCGGCGCCAAGGTGTTGGCGGCGCTCGAAAGCGCGCTCGGCCTTGAAGAAGGCTCGCTCGAAATCGAACGCGAGGTGATCCGCGACTACGGCAACATGTCCTCGCCCACGATACTGTTCGTGCTGGAGCGCGCCATTGCGGCCGGCTTGCCGGAGCGTTCCGCCCTGCTTGCCATGGGGCCAGGATTTTCGGCAAGCTGTATTACCCTGAGGAGGGTCGCCTGATGCTGTGGCCGTCGATCGCGCTTCTGGCCTTCGTGACGCTGCAGCGGCTGGCGGAGCTCATCTATGCAAGGCATAACACCGCAGCGCTCCTTGACCGCGGCGCTCGGGAATGTGCGCCGGAGCACTATCCCTTCATGGTGGCGATGCACGCAGCTTGGCTGATCGGATTGTGGTTGCTCGCCATCGGCCGGCCTGTCGATCTCGTCTGGTTCCTGCTCTTCATGGTGCTGCAGGGACTGCGCCTCTGGGTACTGGCGACACTGAGGGATCGTTGGACGACGCGCATCATCATATTGCCCCGCGCGGCGCTGGTGACCAAAGGACCCTATCGCTTCCTCAGCCATCCGAACTATACCGTCGTCGTCGGCGAGATCGCTGTGTTGCCGTTCGCCTTTGGCATGCCGCTTTACGCCGCGATCTTTTCGCTGCTCAACGGCATCATTCTTGTGATCCGCATCCGCGCCGAAAACGCCTGCCTGAAACAGAGTGCGGCCTGACCGCATTTTTCAATTGCGCCGCTGAAATTTGGCAGGCATTTTCGATGCTTAGAGCGCGGTCAGACAATACGGAACGACCGGACGGCAATGCAATAGGCATGCGGATAGCAGGATAAAATGACAAAGGACGCAATCGTTCTCGGTGCGGGCATCGTCGGTGTTTCGACGGCAATCCATCTGCAGCGGCGGGGACGGCAAGTCGTCCTAGTCGATCGCCAGCCACCAGGCCAGGGAACATCCTTCGGCAATGCCGGCCTCATTCAGCGCGAGGGCGTCGTGCCCTACGGCTTCCCGCAGCAATTCGGCCTGCTGCTGCGCTATGCCTTCAACAATCGCATCGACGCGCATTATCATCTGCACGCTCTGCCGGCGCAAATCGCCTTCCTCGCGCGCTATTGGTGGAACTCCAATACCAAGCGCCATGAGATGATTTCGCGCGCCTATGCGCCGCTGATCGAACATTCCGTCAGCGAGCACAACGATCTCATCGAAGCCTCGCATGCCGAAGAGCTCATTCGCAAGAACGGCTGGGTGGAGCTGTTCCGTTCGAACGGGAAGCGCGACGCCGAGTTTGCCGAGGCCGAACGACTCAACCGCGAATTCGGCATCGGTTACGACGCGCTGAGCGGTGCGGAGATCACAACCATGGAGCCGCATCTCAGAGGCAATTTTTCCGGCGCGCTTCGCTGGCGCGACCCCTGGTCGGTGCTCGACCCGCACGGGCTGACATCAGCCTATCGCCGATATTTCGAAAGCATTGGCGGGCGTGTGACGACGGGAGATGCCGTTTCGCTCGGAATGGCCGGCTCGGCCTGGAGAATGGTGACGGCGGAAGGGTCGATCGAGGCGGAGGATGTCGTCGTCGCACTCGGCCCCTGGGCCGATATCGTCACGAAACGCTTCGGTTATGCCTTCCCGCTCGGCGTCAAGCGCGGCTATCACATGCATTACGCCATCGAGGGCGACGCCATCCTCAACAACTGGATGCTGGATGCCGAGCGCGGCTATCTGCTGGCGCCGATGAGCCGCGGCATCCGGCTGACGACCGGTGCCGAATTCGCCCTGCGCGATGCTCCGAAGACACCGGTCCAGCTCGACCGTGCCGAAGCCGTCGCGCGCACCACCTTCCCGCTTGGCGAGCGGCTCGATCCGGAACCCTGGATGGGGGCACGGCCTTGCACGCCCGACATGATGCCGATCATCGGCAAGGCACCGCGCCATAACGGCCTATGGTTCGCCTTCGGGCATGCCCATCACGGGTTGACGCTCGGCCCGGTGACCGGCCGCGTGCTCGCCGAGCTCATCACTGGCGAGAAGCCCTTCATCGATATTTCGGCTTACGCTCCGGGCCGGTTTGCACCCTGAGCCGCTCTATCTCACGCAATTCCGGACGGAAAACCGCTATGCACTTTTCCTGGAATTGCTTTAGAGGATTGCCCGGAGGCTTTTGACAGACGCATCGACGATCTCTTCGATCGTGGCGTCGATGTCGACGGTGACGACACCGGGCTCGCCCGTCGGTACTTCCAGCGTCTGCAATTGGCTTTCGAGCAGCGAGGTCGGCATGAAATGCCCCTTGCGCTCGCCCATGCGCTTCGTCAGCAGCTCTTTGGAGCCTTCGAGATAGATGAAATAGAGATGACCGCCGGCGGATGCCCGCAAGCGCTCGCGATAGACGCGCTTCAACGCCGAGCAGGTCACGGCAACGCCTTCGCCTTTCGCAAGGCTTGCCGATATTTCCTGGCCGATCTTTTCGAGCCACGGCCAGCGATCCTCATCCGTCAGCGGAATGCCCTTGCTCATCTTCTCGACATTGGCTGCCGGATGCAGGGCATCGCCTTCGATGAAATGGATGCCGAGCTTGGCCGCCACACCCTCACCGATCGAGGATTTACCGCTGCCGCTCACACCCATGACGATGATGGCAAGCGTGGTGTCCTGATTATCGCGCATAGGCCTATCCGAAATGATTGATTTCAAACCGGGCACGGCCGCTCTTCAGCCATGCCCGATTCGCAACTTGGATCAATCCAGCGGAAAGAAACAGGAAAATTTATGCGTTCCGTCGCCCGCCAGTTCCGGTTCAACCTGCCGGCACTTGTCCTGGGCACGCCAGCAGCGCGGATTGAAGTGGCAGCCCTTCGGCGGATTGAGCGGCGACGGCAATTCACCCTGCAGGCGGATGCGGTTCTTTTCGCGATCCGGATCGGCGATCGGCGTCGCCGACAGAAGGGCGGCGGTATAGGGATGGCGCGGCCGGTTGAAGACCTCGTCCGCCGTGCCGGTTTCCACCGGACGTCCGAGATACATAACCATCACGTCGTCTGCGATGTGACGGACGACGGAAAGGCCATGCGAGATAAAGAGGTAGGCAAGGCCCATCTCCTTCTGCAGATCCATCAGCAAGTTCAGGACCTGCGCCTGGATCGACAGATCGAGTGCGGACACCGGCTCATCGAGCACCAGCACTTTCGGCCGCAGCATCAGGGCACGCGCGATGGCGATGCGCTGGCGCTGACCGCCCGAGAACATATGCGGGTAACGATCATAGTGTTCCGGACGCAGACCGACGCGCGCCATCATTTCCTCCACCTTGCGGCGTCGGGTGGCGGCATCATCATCCGTGTTGATCTTCAGCGGCTCTTCCAGGATGGAGCCGACCTTCTGGCGCGGGTTCAGCGAGCCATAAGGGTTCTGAAACACGATCTGCACGGCACTGCGCAGGCTGCGGTCGCCGAGCCTGGCGGGCTTGCCGTCTATCAGCAATTCGCCGGCCGTCGGATTTTCGATCATCGTCACGAGGCGAGCGAGCGTCGACTTACCGCAGCCGGATTCGCCGACGACAGCGAGCGTGCGGCCCGACTGCAGGCTGAAGCTGACGCCGTTCAGCGCCTTGACGGTCGCTTCCGGTTTGAAGGTTCCGCGCTTGACGGTGTAGAAGCGGGCGAGATCGCGCCCTTCGAGAACAGCGCCGGTCATGCGGCACCTCCTGCTTTTTGCGTGGCGACAATGCCGGGGTGGCCGAGTGGCTTGCCATGTTGCAGCGGATAATTGCATAAGGCTACGCCCAGCTCAGGCCCCTGGCGCCTCACGCCCTTGTCGCATTCCGGCGTTGCAAAGGAGCAGCGCGGCGCAAAGAGACAGCCCGTCGGCCGATCGTGCTGACCGGGAACGACGCCGGCAATCGACGGCAGACGCTCGCCGACTTCGGCGCGCTCCGGCAGAGCCGAAAGAAGGGCTGCCGTATAGGGATGGTGCGGGTCGCGGAACAGTTCCTTGACCGGCTGCTCCTCGACCTTCTGGCCGGCATATTGCACCTGCACGCGCTCTGCCGTTTCGGCGACGACGCCCATGTCATGCGTGATGAGCACGAGCGCCATGCCCTGCTCCCGCTGAAGGCGCACGAGCAGGTCGAGGATCTGCGCCTGGATCGTCACGTCGAGCGCGGTCGTGGGCTCATCGGCAATCAGAAGCTTCGGATTGCAGGCGAGCGCCATGGCGATCATGACGCGCTGGCTCATGCCACCGGACATCTGATGCGGGAAGTTCGACAGACGATCCGCAGGGGCTGGAATGCCGACGAGATTCAAGAGTTCGATCGAGCGTTCGCGGCGAGCCTTGCGGTCAAGGCCCATATGGATGCGGAGCGTCTCGCCGAGCTGGAAGCCGACCGTGAAGCACGGATTAAGGCTCGACATCGGCTCCTGGAAGATCATGGCCATGTCCTTGCCGATGATCTTGCGGCGCTGACGCGAGGAGATACCGCGCAGGTCCTTGCCGTCGAACATCATGCGGTCGGCGGTGATCTTCGCCGTCCAGGGCAGAAGGCCCATCATGGCAAGCATGGAGACCGACTTGCCGGAACCGGATTCGCCGACGATCGAGAGGATTTCTCCCTTGTCGCACGTCAGCGAGACGCCATCGACGGCCCGGAACAAGCCGGACGAGGTCTGAAATTCGACGGAGAGGTTTTCAATATCGAGGAGTGCCATTACGACCTCTTCAGCTTCGGGTCGAATGCATCGCGCAGGCCGTCGCCCATCAGATTGATGGCAAGAACCGTGATCAGGATGCAGAGACCGGGGAAAGTAACGAGCCAAGGGTTGCTCTGGAAGAATTCACGCGAATCCGCCAGCATCGTCCCCCATTCCGGCGTCGGCGGCTGGGCACCCTGGCCGAGGAAGCCAAGGGCAGCGGCATCGAGAATGGCGGAGGAGAATGCCAGCGTCGCCTGGACGATCAACGGTCCCAGGCAGTTCGGCAGGATAGTCTTGAACATCAGCCGCAGCGGGCCGGCGCCGGCTACGCGGGAGGCGATGACATATTCCTTGTCGCGCTCGGCCATGACGGAAGCGCGCGTCAGGCGAACGAAATGCGGTTGGTTGACGATCGAGATCGCGATCATCGCATTGGTCAGGCCTGGCCCAAGGATTGCCACCAGCACCAGGGCGAGCAACAACGAGGGGACCGCGAGGATGATGTCCATGATGCGCATGATGATCGTATCGACACGGCCACGCACATAGCCGGCGACGAGACCGATCAGGATGCCGGCGAGCGCCGAAAGCGAGGCAACGACGAGGCCGATGAACAGCGAGAAGCGTGTGCCATAGATGAGGCGCGACAGGAGATCACGGCCATTGGCATCGGTGCCAAGTAGGAAGCTGCTGTTGCCGCCCTCCGCCCAGGCGGGCGGCAGGCGCTGCATGTCGCTGCCATAGGCCACATCGGGATTATGCGGCGCCACGAGACCGGCGAAAATCGCCAGAAACAGGACGAAAAGGAAGATCGCAAGGCCGATGACGGCGCCCTTGTTGCGAGAGAAATAATACCAGAACTCCGCAAGAGCGGAAGGACGGTCGGATTTGACACTAACCGTTTTGACGCTAACCGTGCTCATGGGCCGCTCCTAGTGACGAATGCGTGGATTGACGAAGCCGTAGAGCAGGTCGACGACGAGATTGACGAGCATGACGATGCCGGCGATCAGCAACAGGCCACCCTGCACCACCGGATAATCGCGCTTGAAGACCGCATCTATCATCCATTTGCCGATACCCGGCCAGGAGAAGATGCTTTCCGTCAGGATGGCGCCGCCGAGCAGCACGCCGACCTGCAGGCCGATCGTGGTGACGACGGGGATCATCGCATTTCGCAATGCGTGCACGGAAACGACGCGCAGTGGCGAGAGGCCCTTGGAACGAGCCGTGCGCACATAATCCTCGCCGAGCACTTCGAGCATCGCCGAGCGCGTCTGGCGCGCGATCACGGCGAGCGGGATCGTGCCAAGCACGATGGTCGGCAGGATCAGCGAATTGAAAGCGGACCAGAAGGCGCCCTTCTGGCCGGACAGCAGGCTGTCGATCAGCATGAAGCCGGTGATCGGCTTGAAGAAATAGATGAGTCCGATACGGCCCGAAACCGGCGTCCAGTGCAGATAGCCGTTGAAGACGATGATAAGCAGCAGGCCCCACCAGAAGATCGGCATGGAATAGCCGACGAGGGCGACGCCCATGACGCTCTGGTCGAACCATGTGCCCCGCTTCACGGCGGCGAAAACACCGGCTGGTATGCCAAGACAGATCGCGAGGATCATGGCACAGATCGACAGCTCGAGCGTGGCCGGGAAGAAGGTCAAAAAGTCGGTCAGCACGTCACGCTTTGTCGTGATCGAGGTGCCGAGATCGCCATGAAGGGCATTCCAGACATATCGGCCGTACTGCACGACCATCGGCTGGTCGTAGCCGAGATCGTGCGAGATCTGCGCATGACGCTCCGGCGACATGACGCGTTCGCCCGACAGCAGCATGACAGGATCGCCGGGAAGCAGGCGGATGAAAGAGAAGGCGACGATCGATACACCGAGGAATGTCGGGATCAGCACCGCTAGCCGGCTGAAAAGAAATCGCAACATGGCAGATGTCCAAATTTTTCCGGCGGTCAGACAGACTGTCTGACCGCCGGATCGCCCGATACTAGCCGAGCATTCTCACAGATTTTTCGTTATTCGGCGATATCGACGCCGTCGAAGCGATGAATACCGAGCGGATCCTGGAAGTAGCCCGTGACATTCTTCGTCATCGGCATGAAGACTTCCGAGTGATCGATCGTCATCCACGGTGCTTCGCGCTTGAAGACGACCTGAGCCTCTTCGTAGAGCTTCGTGCGCTCCTTGACGTCAGCCGTCTGTTTGGCCTTCTTCACCAGACCGTCGAATTCCTTGTTGCACCACTGTGCGCGGTTGTTGCCGCCGACAGCGTCGCAGCCGAGCAGCGTGTCAAGGAAGTTGTCCGGGTCGCCGTTGTCACCGGTCCAGCCGAGGATGGCCGCGCCGTCGCGGTCCTTGGCGGAGGAGAGCTTCAGGTACTGGGCCCAGTCATAGGTGACGATCTCGACCTTGACGCCGATCTTGGCGAGGTCCGCCTGCATCAGCTCGGCAGCGCGACGGGCATTCAGCATGTAGGGACGCGACACGGGCATCGCCCAGATCTTCATGCTGAGATCCTTGACGCCGGCCTTTTCGAGCAGCTTCTTGGCTTCTTCAGGGTTGAACGCGTCGTCCTTGATATCCTTATTGTAGGACCACATGGTCGGCGGGATCGGGTTGGTCGCAACCTTGGCGGAGCCCTGGAAAACGGCATCGACGATGGCCTGCTTGTTGACAGCCATGTTGATGGCCTTGCGTACTTCGACCTTGTCGAACGGAGCAACCAGCGTGTTGTAGGCGAGATAGGAAACGTTCAGGCCAGCCTGATCGAGAACCTTGAGATTCTTGTCGGCCTTCAGATCCTTGATATCAGCCGCATTCGGATACGGCATGATGTTGCATTCACCGGACTTCAGCTTCTGCGCACGAACGGAGGCGTCCGGCGTGATCGCGAAGACGAGATCGTCGATCTTTTCCTTGCCCTTGAAGTAGGTTTCGTTCGCCTTGTAGCGGATGACGGCATCCGGCTGATAGGCGACGAAGGTGAATGCGCCAGTGCCGAGCGGCTGCTGGTTCATCTGCTCCATCTTCTTGTCGGCCTGCAGCTTATCGGCATATTCCTTCGACAGGATCGAGGCAAAGTCCATAGCGAGGTCGGCGAGGAACGGAGCTTCCGGGCGGTCAAGGACGAACTTGACGGTGAGATCGTCAACCTTGTCGATCGACTTGATGAGCTTCGGGAAGCCCATGCCATCGGCATATTCGTAGGTACCGCCGGCGACATATTTTGCCCAGGGGCTGTCAGTGCCGAGCTGGCGGCTGATCGAGAAGATCACGTCATCGGCGTTGAGGTCGCGCGTCGGCGTAAAGAAATCGGTGGTCTGGAACTTGACGCCCTTGCGGAGCTTGAAGGTGTATTCCTTGCCGTCCGGGGACACCGTCCAGCTTTCGGCAAGGCCCGGCTCGATTTCGGTGCTGCCATGCTTGAATTCGACAAGGCGGCTATAGACCGTGCGCGACGAGGCGTCGAAAGTATTGCCTCCGGTGTAGAGACCCGGGTCAAAACCTTCCGGCGAGCTTTCCGAGCAATAGACAAGCGTTTTTGACCAGGCGGACGTCGCCATGACCGAAGCCAAGGCTGTCACTGCCAGCAGGACAGAAATCTTTTTCATGATATCGTTTCCCAGATTGTTATTCTTTTGAAGCCGTGGACACCACCAGAGGTTCCCATCCGGATCGCGCCGATGGAACTTTATTTTAAGTTTGAAAGCAACAAGCGCCGCCTAAAATTTTTCCAATTTCTAGAGTTTGGAAATTTTTGAACGAAAAAACCTCTGAATTGGTAATTTTCTGGCAAAAATTTGCACGCCTTTAGCAGATTCAGAACGATTTGCCGTTTTGCTCTTTCAATCCGCCAACCGCCTATTGCCCGGATAGGAGGCAATACAAATGAAAATCCGCAGCTACCGGCGGTAACTGCGGACTGAAACATGTTCGAATTTCAGATGACTGATCAGGCGGCCGGGGCTGCAACCACCGGCTTCTTCGCAATCGCCTTGTGATCCTTGTCGGTAAGGCCGAGGAGGAAATTGATCTGCGGGCGAGCCTTGACAAGGTCGTCGATGGAATATTCGGTCAGAACGTCGAAGAAAGCATTGAGCGCCTTGCGCAACGCCGAGTTGAGACCGCAGCTATCAACCAGTGGGCATTCCACCACGCCATCCTCGAAGCATTCCGCCATGGCGAAACTGTCTTCGGTAACACGGACCACATCGAACAGACTGATATCGGTCGCCGGCTTGCCAAGGCGCACGCCGCCATTGCGGCCACGCACCGTTTCGACAAGGCCAGCCTTGGTCAAGGGCTGCAGAATCTTAAAGAGAAACAGCTCAGATACGCTGTATGCCCTGGCGATTTCCGGAATTCGGCTCAGATGGCCATCATTGGCGGCGCAATACATCAGCATGCGCACTGCGTAATTGGTCTGTTTCGTCAAACGCATGCCGATCTCCTGGAATCAAGGCTGCTTAGGGGGCTGGCCCCGTATATAGTGGCTTTCTTAGTTTTGAACAATTCCAAAATATGAAATTCATATTCAGCTTATTTAGAAAGCCTGAGCTCCTCACCCCTTCGGCTTCGTCCCCTTCCCCTTCAGCTCCCTGGCATAACCAAGGATCGCCTGCTTGCGCTCGGGCGTCCCCGGATGGGTTGAGAGCATGCTGGTGCTGCTATGATCGCCAAGTTTCGTTTCAAGGATATCGAAGAACCGTGAGAGTGCCGTCGGATCCATGCCCGCCGCCTGCATCAACTCGACAGAGCGGCGATCGGCCTGTGCTTCCGCCTCGCGGGAATAGGAAAGCGCAAGTAGGCCGCCGCCTTGCGTCAATAGGTCCTGAATGCCGGAACCGACGTCACCAGCTATCAGAAGCACGAGACCCGCAACACCCGCGGCACGGTAAAGCTGACGCAGGCTGTGCCTGTATTCGACGTGACCGATCTCGTGACTAAGCACGGCGGCAATCAGTTCCTTATCACCGCCGGCGAGTTCGACCAATTGGTCAGTCAGAACGAGGTTTCCGTCCGGCAGCGCGAAGGCGTTCGGACCGATGAGGCCGCCATCGCGGAAATTCAGATGGTAACGGCCGGCACCACCTTCGGCATTTGCGGCTATCGTGGCGAAATCATTGCGAATTTCCGTCTGCTGTGCCGCCGGCAGCTTGCTGGGGCCGAAGGTCACCTGGTCCAATGTCTTCAGCGTCCCTGCCGACATCATCTCCGGCACCACGGGCGGCGTCGCCAGCACCGCAATCTCCACCAAGATCGGCAGGGCATAGCGATAGATGACCGAAGCAAGGACGATCGTCGCAAGAGCAAAGGCGATCAGACGGGGACGAACGATCTCAAGTCCATGAACGAAACCACTGCGTCCCTCGCCGCGGCTTCGCAGGTAAGCATCGACGGCGTCATTATCGCAGGTTTCAAAAACCGATTCATTTCCGAACACAATGCGACGCGGGATGGAGCCAACGCGCGGGCTGACCTCGATATCCGAGCGGATACCCCAGGCAAGCCGCTTGTCTTCCTCATCCTCTTCAGACGAGAGCACCATGAGAGACCCGCCGATATCCATCAGCCGGGACGGAACCTCCCGGCTGGAATGCGGCGGATGCCAGACACCCGTCGCGATCGTCTGCGGATCAGAAGCCAAAGTCGAATCCATCGACATCGAGATATTCCGCGCTGATCGCGTTGCCGGTCGAGCGGATCTGGTCGAACACGACGCCGATTTCGCCATCGATACTGATCGCCGTATGCTCTGCCAAGAAGCGCTGCATGCGCACCGCCGCCCACGGGCGCATCAATCCGAGAGTTAGCAAGGTGACGACGACATTGGAAATCGCAATCCACGCATAGCGCCGGCGACCAAGATCGCTTCTGAGCTCATGACGATGATCGACCGTTGCCGCCGACCAGACGATGTTGCGCACCGTCGCGCGGTAATAAAGACCAGCGAATAGGTAAATCGGGAAAATAAGCACAATCATCCAATGCCACAGGCTGAGGCTGCCCATTCCCGGTCCCATCGAGTTGCTGCTGAAACCGATCGCGAAAGCGCTGACAACTCCCAATATCACGATGCTTACGATCATAATCGCGATTACGGTGACGAGGGCCTCGTAGAGCGCGCCCAATCGCGGCTCGGTCGAGAACGGCCGATCGCCATAGCGCAGATTGTCGAAGATATATTTATAGAACCATCGGCTTGCGATCGGGGACAGTAGCCCAAACGATACAATCGTTACCAGGGCGCCGAGGAAGATTGCCTTGAATGCACCGCCATAGGTCCCCACGAAATCGAAGCGCACATTGCGATAGCTCGTAACCCGCGCATTGAACCGAAGGCCACGCATGAGGAACCATGGGAATACCACCAGCAAGACGGGCCAGATCACCAAAACCGCCAGCGGCGCAATATGCGAAAGTACATTCAACACGAAGAAAACGCCGAATACGATCAGCCGGCCGATCAATATCTGCTTACCCTTGGCATGATATTCGAAACTGTGGTCCAGAATGACCGTATTCCCATAGAAATACCGGTTCCGGCGGACCTTTGCCCAAGCCGAATAAATACCCAGCGTAACAATCGTCAGCAGAATATTGACGATCCAGATGCCGAAATATTCCGAAGCGTTGCCTGTGAAGGAAGCTCTTTGGAAAAAAGGGCTTCCGCCCAGCGGATAATCTTGCTCAACAACTGCCATGCTATGTTCCCCTACCCCACAAGAGGACGAGCGTTCCCACCAGCACTCCAAGCAAGCACCAGACGTTGGGCGACGTGTTGCGCGGCACGTCACTCGCCTTAACATTGCATTTGAGATCAGGAAAACGACCGCCGATCAACGGAAAAATACAGGCTTACCGCAACTTGAGGCGCGAACGGGCAATTTGCAGCAAGACTGCAACCTTAATGCCACAACGGCGCCAACTCACTTATGGCACGGAAATCCAGACCGCCATTTCGCAGCCGCCCGGCTCGCGGAAATGAAAACGCCGACCGCCGGGAAAATCGAAAGCGGGGCGGGTGATGACGCCGCCGGCGAATTCGACGGCACGCTGAGCAGCTTCCAGATCGGTGGTGCGCACGACGGGCAAAGGCGTGCCGGCGGCCTCTCCTGCGTCCCCGTCTATGCCGGCATCTATTCCGGCTGCTTCGATGACATGGTAAGTCGGCCCATAGCTGACAAAGCTCCAGTCGAAGGCTTCCTCGAAGAAGCGGCGTGTCTTCAGGCCGTCTTTCGACGGAAATTCGAGATAGTCGATCTGATAGGTCACGGCCATTGCGCGGCCCTCCCGTTGTTCTTGTTTTGTTCTAAATGAAAACAGCGGCCCTGACAAGATGACTCCATCGAAAACAAACGCAATAAAAAAGCCGCCGTCCGAAAAAATTCCGGACGACGGCCGATGGAAGCCAATGATTGCGATGCTTATTTCATCGTCGGCATGACGAATTCGGCGCCATCCTTGATACCGGACGGCCAGCGCGCGGTGATCGTCTTCGTGCGCGTCCAGAACTTGATCGAGTCCGTGCCGTGCTGGTTAAGGTCACCGAAGCTCGAAGCCTTCCAGCCGCCGAAGGAGTGGTAGGCAAGCGGAACCGGGATCGGAACGTTGACGCCGATCATGCCGATATTGATGCGCGAAGCAAAATCGCGAGCCGCATCGCCGTCACGGGTGTAGATGGCGACGCCGTTGCCGTATTCGTGCTTCATCGGCAGTTCGAGGGCGTCCTCGTAGTTCTTGGCGCGAACGACCGACAGAACCGGCCCGAAGATCTCGGTCTTGTAGATGTCCATCTCCGGCTTGACGTGGTCGAACAACGTGCCGCCGACGAAATAGCCGTCTTCATAACCCTGCAGCTTGAAGCCGCGGCCGTCGACGACCAGCTTGGCGCCTTCTTCGACGCCACGGTCGATCAGGCCATTGACGCGGTTATAGGCATCCTTGGTGACCAGCGGGCCCATGTCGGCCTTCTCATCGGTATAGGGGCCGATGCGCAGGGATTCGATCTTCGGAACCAGCTTCTCGACGAGACGGTTGGCCGTCTCCTCGCCGACCGGAACCGCGACCGACACCGCCATGCAACGCTCACCGGCCGAGCCGTAGCCGGCGCCCATCAGGGCATTGACGGCCTGGTCCATATCGGCGTCGGGCATGATGATCATGTGGTTCTTGGCGCCGCCGAAGCACTGGGCGCGCTTGCCGTTCATGGCGGCCGTGCCATAGACGTAGCGGGCGATCGGCGTGGAGCCGACGAAGGAAACGGCAGCGATATCCGGATCCGTCAGGATGGCGTCGACGGCAGCCTTGTCGCCATTGACCACGTTGAGGATGCCTGCCGGCAGGCCGGCTTCGATCATCAGTTCGGCAAGGCGGATCGGCAGGGAAGGATCGCGCTCTGACGGCTTCAGGATGAAGGCGTTGCCGCACGCGATCGCCGGCGCGAACATCCACATCGGGATCATGCCTGGAAAGTTGAACGGCGTGATGCCGGCGCCGACACCGACCGGCTGGCGGATGGAGTACATGTCGATCGCCGGGCCGGCGCCTTCGGTGAACTCACCCTTCTGCAGATGCGGAATGCCGCAGACAAATTCGCAGACTTCGAGGCCGCGGATGATATCGCCCTTGGAATCCTCGACCGTCTTGCCGTGCTCCGAAGAGAGCAGGGTCGCCAGCTCATCCATGTTCTGGTTCAGCAGTTCGACGAACTTGAAGAAAACGCGGGCGCGGCGCTGCGGGTTGGTGGCGGCCCATTTCGGCTGCGCAGCCTTGGCATTTTCGACGGCTGCGCGCAGTTCGTCGACGCTCGCGAGCGCGACGGTTGCCTGCACTTCGCCGGTTGCCGGATTATAGACGTTGCTCGTGCGTCCGCTCGTGCCGGCGACGTGCTTGCCGCCGATGAAATGACCGATCTCACGCATGGATGTGCCTCCTCGTTTTCTTGGATGCTGACAGGATGGCACTTCAATTTGCACAAATCAATGAGCTGCTATAAGCAACCGTTGTGCAAAAATTAAAGTCCGAAAGCATGTGGCACAAAAGTGTATAGCGGTTTCTGCGATAACGACATGCGCGAGACCAAAGGCTGAACGCGCAAAAGGATGTGTGCTGATGGATTGGGATGACGTCCGCATGTTTCTAGCTGTGGCGCGCACGGGCCAGATCCTGGCTGCTTCGAAACGGCTGGGCGTCAACCACGCCACCCTCTCCCGCCGCGTGACGACGCTGGAGGAACGGCTGAAGACGCGGCTGCTCGTGCGTCGCACCAATGGCTGCGACCTGACGGCGGAAGGCGAAATCTTCCTTCACGCGGCAGAGCGCATGGAAACTGAGATGCTGCGCGCGCAGGCAAGCGTCGGTCACCTCGACAGCGCAATCACAGGGACCGTGCGCATCGGCGCGCCCGACGGCTTCGGCGTTTCCTTCCTCGCGCCACGGCTCGGGCGGCTGATCGCCCGCTATCCGGAGCTGCGCATTCAGCTCGTGCCTGTTCCCCGCTCCTTCTCGCTGTCGCAGCGCGAGGCCGATATCGCCATCACGCTGGAACGGCCGGAGCAAGGACGTTTGGTCTCATCGAAACTGACGGATTACACGCTCGGGCTCTATGCCTCAAAAGCCTATCTCGAGCAGGCAGGATTGCCCGATAGCGTCGAGGCGCTGAAGCTGCATCCGCGCGTCGGCTATGTCGAAGACCTGATCTTTACGGCATCGCTCAATTTTTCCGGCGAGATCATGCGCAGCTGGGACGCCTCTTTCGAGATCTCCACGGCCATCGGCCAGACGGAAGCTGTGCGCTCCGGCGCAGGCGTCGGCATTCTGCATGATTATATTGCCCGACAGTTTTCGGAGCTGACCCGTATTCTGCCGGATGTCTCCATCAAGCGTGCCTACTGGACGACCTATCATGAAAGCGCCCGCGATCTCGTGCGTGTGCGCACTGTCGCGGACTTTTTGCAGGAGCTGGTCAGCGAGGAGCGGCGGATTTTCCTGTAAATAAAGCCGATGGAGGCGCCTCCGGCTCGGAGGCAATGGTCAAGGCATCAAGTTGCACCACCATGATGGTGCATGCGGCGGTTGAGCCTCCGCATGCTTCGGCGGCTCCTCGTTCTCGTCGGGGTTGGGCACGGGAGCTTCATCCGGCAACCTGTCCGGCTCCGGCTCTCCGATCGGCGGCTTCGGCGCCCAGCCTGGCTCCGGCATCGGAGGCGTATCGGGAATAGGCTCGTTCGGTACAGACATGCCCGCTCCTTTCGTCTGCTTGCCGATATGGACACAACGATGAGCGATGCCGACGGTTCCAAGATAATTTGGGCATGCGGGCAGCGTTTGCGATAGAGACGCGGTTCGCCACCCTCACGCCTTGCTTCTGGACAAAGGCCGGGTGAAGCTTAGTATTTTCGCGGAGAGATCAGGAGCCAGGACGATGAGCGACAAGAAGCAGCAGAAACTGGACGAGAAAGAACACAAGGAACAGGACGATTATTTGGAGGAAGCGCTGGAGGAGACTTTTCCGGCAAGCGATCCGATATCGCCCGGCCATGTCTCGAAGAAGCCTGAAGACAAGAAGTAGGCCCGCGAGGCCAAAGGGGCCGGCATCTTCTACGAACGGGGGGGAGAAAATGGTACGGTTGGGGGGTCTCGAACCTCCGACCTCAGGTGCCACAAACCTGCGCTCTAACCAACTGAGCTACAACCGCACTTGCTCGCGTCGCCGCGAACGGGGGTGACATACGAGGACTTTGAAATTATTTCAAGTCCTATCTCCCCGCAATATGAAAAAGCTTTGCAGATATCCAAATGATGATGCGCGGCCAGATACCGGCCAGGCCGGCTTCTGCTGCAAATGAAAAGTCCCGCCCCAGGCTTTCACCTGGGAACGGGACATTCGTGCCTTGGGAGGCTTGTCGGAAATGATTAGGCTTTGAAGGAGGCCATTGCCTTTTCAGCGGCGTCCTTGGCGGGCTTTGCCAGCTTTTCAGCAACCTTCTTGGTGGTGTCCTGAATGGACTTGGCCTGCTCGACGGTAACTTCGGCCTGCTTGCGGATGAAAGCGGTCTGAAGTTCGAAGAGTTCCGCCGCTGACTTGACGCGAAGCAGGGCTTCCATGTGAGCCAGCGAGCTTTCAGCATTGGTGCGCAGTACGTCGATAGCCTTGAGGCCGATTTCTACGGACCCAGCCTGTGCAGTCTGAACGGTTGCTTCAACTGTCTTGCCTGCCTCTTCGGTGGCGGCCTTCAGCTTTGCAAAGGCTTCCTTGGACTGGGCAGCGCCCTTTTCCGCGAAGTCGCGGAAGGATTCGGAGAACTTGGACGGGTCGAATGCCGCCGTTGAAAAAACGTCGTCTTTCTTTACAGTAGCCATGATTATGCTCCTAAAAGGGCCTCCCTGCGGGGGCCGCCGTGAACCTGTGTGAGGAGTATATAATATAAATTATTGTGCAGTGCAACATAATTGTGCGTCGCACAAGGCGTTAACCTTTCCGGCCGAAAAATGGACCGTTCGCTGGACCGAAAAGCGGGGTGCCGTTATTAATAAACCGTTAAATCACGAGAGGCGGTTACGCCCGCAAAACAGGTTGTAAAATGCCCGCAATTCAATATCCGTTCATTGACATTGCCGTGCATCCGCGCGTTCGGGAGCGCTTCGCGCGCGGTGAAGCCATGGTCATGTTCTCGACCGGCATGGATCGCGTGCTATGGGCAAACGCCGCCGGCGCCAACCTTTTTGGCTATAACATCATTTACGACTTCATCGAGCAGGGACCGAAGTCCGGCGACATCTCGTTTCGCCAGATCGAGGCGACCGCGCGTGGCCTCGGTGCGGTGGGCGACCAGCGCACATTTCTGATCCGCATGGCTTCGGGCTTCCAGCGGGCCGTCGTCAATGCGGCTGTCGAACTCATCCGCATCCAGGCCGGCGAAGAAGCGGTGCTGTTCTCCTCTCCGGTCTCCTCAAAGCCGCTCACATCAGCCGAATGCGCCAAGCGCATGATCGATGGGTTCGACGATCCCGATACCCATATGGCCGTCATCGGCCGCGATGGCGAGATCGTTACCGCCTCAGCCGGCTTCAGGACGCTTGGCGTAACGCCGCAGACCGCGCGGATGATGACGACCATGGCCGGCGCACAGCCGGATCGGCTGATCAAGCGACCGATCCCAACCGGGCGTGGTTATCTGCCCGCCGCCATCGGCAAGCTTTCCGAAATCCCGGCGCTGCACCTGCTGTTCGTCGTCGAAACGGTGCTTGGCCATCTCGACCCGACGGAAAGTCTTGCCGACGAAGCCCGCCCCGCTGCGGCCAGCGAACCGCAGGCGGAGGAAGTCCGCAAGGAGCTTGAGGCAGCAGTGCCGGACGAAGAACAATCCCTCGCTCCGAATGCACCCTTCGGCGACGTCATCGATGCGGTGGCTGGCATTGAGGAGCTGGACGAAACCCCGGAATATCGGGAGGACGAACAAGCGGAGGCGGTCTCGGCTTCCGGAAGCTCGATCGAAGCCGGAACGGAAGCGGCTGGCGATGCGGATATCGCGACCGACGAAATGGCCGAAACCGAAGCTCACGCCGATGAGCATCAGCCGGAAACCGTGAGGGATGGCGGAGACAATGCTGCCGCAGAGGCGACGGCAGCTGCAGAGCCGTCTTCGCGCGAAGCCCATGCAGATACCGAAAACACGCCCGCACAAGGTTTCAATTTCAAGCGCAACGGACGCGCCACTCGTTTCGTCTGGAAGATCGATGCCGCCGGCCATTTCAGCGAGGTTTCGCGCGAATTTGCCGATGCGGTGGGGCCGCATGCCGCCCAGATTGCCGGCACGGCGTTTGCCGATGTGGCCCGCCGCTTCAATCTCGATCCGGACGGCAAGATCGCGGAACTATTGGCGCGGCGCGACACATGGTCCGGCCGCACGATCTACTGGCCGGTGGAAGGGACGAGCCTGACCGTGCCGGTCGACCTTGCCGCCCTGCCGACCTATACGCGCAGCCGCGAATTCGACGGCTTCAGGGGCTTTGGCGTCGTCCGCCTGGCGGATGCCGTCGAAGATCCGATGAAACGCGGGATGGCTCTCGGCACGCAGGCGGCTGACGCCGCCGCGACGGATGCCGAAATTCCCCCGGAAGCAGAGGCGGTATCGAACGAGCACCTCGCCCCCGAAGTTGAATCCCCTCCGGCGCCAGAAGAACTAGAGAGCTCCGCTCAGGATAGCGCAGAAGCCGACCCGGCTCCCACTTACGAACCGCCCGCCCTGCGAATTTCCGACACGCCGAACCGTCGCGAGTCGGACAAGGTCGTTCGCCTGCATGAGCGCCGGACATTGACGCAGACCGGCCTTTCACTCAGCGAACAGGCAGCCTTCCGCGAAATAGCCCGACAGCTTGAACCTTTGGGCAAACGCGCGGAACCGTCTGGGGAGCAGCCTGGTGACGAACGGCATGAGGACGGCGCCGACACCCCGCCGCAACCGAATGCGGCAGACGAAATCCTTTCCGAGACCTCCGAAACGGGCGATGAAAATGGCCACGTCGACGACCAGCAGCCGACTATACCAGGTGTAGAAGAAAAAGCATCGCCGCCGGTCGTGACCTTCATTGAAGCGGCGGATGATAACAGCCCGAAAACGGCTGACGAGGCTACCGCTGAAGTTGCGCCGGCATCAGCCGAGCCAGAGGAGGATTTCGACCCCCTCGATGTCCTGAACAACGCCATTCCGTCACGCGTGAAGATGCGCACGGGCCTGTCGTCCGACATCGTCGACCAGCTACCGCTCGCGATCCTCATCCACGCCGGCGACCGGCTGATCCACGGCAATCCTGAATTCCTGCGGCTGACTGGCTATGACAGCCTCGATGAACTCGAACAGGTCGGCGGGTTGGATGCGCTGCTGCAGCGCAACGATCTGGAAGGCAAAACCGAGCAGCCCGGCGCGATGATGGTCGTGCGCGCCGACGATGCGCTCGTGCCTGTGACGGCCCGGCTGCAGTCGATCCGGTGGGAAGACGGCACAGCCTTGATGCTGGCGTTGATGCCAGTGGAAAGAAGCGAACCGCCGGCACCGCCGCAGCCAATTCCTGAAGAAGCCCGCCCCGAGCGCATCCTCGAAAAGGTCGCCAAGTTGCAGGTGGAGATCGAGGAGCTGCGCTCGACGCTGGAGACGGCGACGGATGGCGTGATCATCATCGGCCAGGAGGGCGAAATACGCTCGATGAACCGCTCTGCGAGCGCGCTGTTCAACTATGACGACCAGGAAACCCGCGGTAAACCCTTCGTCATGCTGTTTGCGCATGAAAGCCAGAAGGCTGTGCTCGATTATCTCAGCGGCCTATCAGGCCATGGCGTCGCCAGTGTGCTGAACGACGGCCGCGAGGTGATCGGACGCGAGGCGTCCGGCGGCTTCGTGCCGCTGTTCATGACCATGGGCCGGCTGAACTCATCAAATGGTTACTGCGCCGTCATCCGTGACATCACGCAATGGAAGCGCACTGAAGAAGAGTTGCGCAATGCCAAGCGTGCCGCCGAAACCGCCAATGCCCACAAGACGGATTTCCTTGCCCGAGTAAGCCATGAAATCCGCACGCCGCTCAACGCCATCATCGGCTTTTCCGACATGATGGCCGGCGAGCGCTTCGGGCCGATCGGTCACTCACGCTACATCGAATATGCGACCGATATCGGCCGCTCCGGCCGCCACGTGCTCGACATCGTGAATGACCTTCTCGATATCTCGAAGATCGAAGCCGGCGAGATGGATCTGGATTTCGCTTCGGTCGGCCTGAACGAAGCGATTACCGAAGCGGTGTCGCTGGTGCAGCCGCAGGCCAACAGCCAGCGCGTTATCATCCGCACCGCTCTGTCGCAAGCCGTGCCGAATGTCGTGGCCGACCTGCGCTCGATCAAGCAGATTGCGCTGAACATCCTTTCGAACGCCATCCGCTTCACGCCATCGGGCGGCCAGATTGTCGTGTCGACTGCGTATGAGGGCAATGGGAGCGTCGTCCTGCGCATCCGCGATACCGGCGTCGGCATGACACGCTCGGAGCTGGAGCAGGCGATGAAGCCCTTCCGGCAGGTGGCCACCAATTCCCGCAAGCGCGGCGATGGCACGGGCCTGGGACTGCCTCTGACCAAGGCGATGGTCGACGCCAACCGCGCCACTTTCTCGATCAACTCGGCTCCGAACGAAGGTACGCTGGTTGAGATCACCTTCCCCTCGCCACGGGTGCTGGCGAACTGAGACAATCTTGGTTCGCGATCAAAACCAGAGATCGCGCACGCATCGTCCGTCGGAAGGAAGATCTTCAAACGTGTCGAGCCCATCGAAGTGATCGATCGGCAGGTCGGCAACGAGATCCGGCGGCGCCAGCCGAACATTGACCGCCATGCGCCGGCGGCCATCCTTTTGCGGCCTCAGGCCGCGCCAGCTCACCACGCAGGCGCAGGACGGGCAGAACAGTATTTCGAGAGACGGCCTGTCCTTGCCGGCGCGGATATAGGAGGCAGTCTGGCCCGTGACGGAGACCCGCTCCCCTTCGTAATCATAGGCCCACAGCGTGCCGTAGCGCCGGCAGAGCGTGCAGTTGCAGGCCGTGATCGAACCTGGATCGCCTTCGAGCGTCCAGCCTGATTTGCCGCAATGACACGAGCCGATCAGCATGTTTTACTTTACCTAAAGTGCTTTAGGAGTCCGGCGAAAGGACCAGTCCGTCGAGAGTGATGTCGTTTGCGTGCCTGACCTCGCCGTCTGCGATCCAAACAGGTTTTCCGGTACAATCCGCCCGTCCGTTCGAAACGACAATGCCATCTCCATCATTGCACGCCAGAATTGGTCGGTTCGTGAACTTGCTGTAACGGATAAGCTCGTTGAGATAGCTTGCCTTTTCGTTCAGGTGCGGAAAGAATTCGAATGGCACGAGGTCGGGCGCCGTTTCCTTGACCAGAGCTTCCGGAATTTCACCTGTGAACAGGGCGTCGGTGGCAATCGTTGGTGTCATGAGAATGGCGCCGGCGCTGGTCCCGATCAGAACACCGCCGCCGAGCGCCCAATCTCTCAGAAGCGAGAGCATCCCGCTACGTCGTAGCCGCTGTAGATATTCAGCAGTGTGACCGCCCGTCAGATGAATGCCATCGCACGCGAAAAGCGCTTCTCTGTCTTCGATAGCCCTCGACCCTTCCGGATCATAGAACAGCGACACCTCTATACCGTGGATATTATAATATTGCCTACGGTCGTTAAAAAAGCGCCGGTCCGGTTCAGGGCCAGGTGGAATGTATCCGATCCGGTTTCCCAATTTGAGAGCAGCCATCATTGACAGAAGCTTGAGGTCCACTCTTCTGTTCTCAGGTATTATTTGATCACTATAAAAGACTAGATTGACCATGCTAGATTCCAACGGAAGGACGATCGGGGTTCCACAGTGTGTGGCGAAACAGGCACTATTAAAACTGCCGCCAGTCTTCATTCCAAACACGATCTGCAGAACTTGCACCTGTCGAGCGCTAAAACGGCGATGTTAGTCGGGTTGGCAGTAACGCTGATGGGCATTTGGCTGCCCTTGCGCAGATGAGACGGCGAATGCCTCTTCCGTCAGGAAACGAAGGCAGTCCAGCCAACGCCCAAAGCTGCGGATGCCAATAAGGTCGATATCACCGACATCTTCAGGCGAAATATGGCGATGGCGGCAAGTAAGGTCAGCACCAGCGAGGGCAATGAAAGCGAGGTAAGGACGGGCACATCCATCGTCCAGGAGCCGTAGGTGAAGCTTGCGGTCTCTCGGAACAGCACATGGAGTCCGAACCAAATCGCCAGATTGAGGATGACGCCCACTACAGCTGCCGTTATCGCAGACATGGCGCCGGTCAGCGCGACATTGCCGCGCATCTTCTCGATGAACGGCGCACCTGCAAAAATCCAAAGGAAGCTTGGCAGAAAGGTTACCCATGTTGTCAGCATGGCAGCGAAGGTCGCCGCCGCAAGGGGGCTAAGGGTGCCGGGATTGCGATAACCCGCCAGGAAACCAACGAACTGCGTGACCATGATCAGCGGTCCCGGGGTCGTTTCCGCCATCCCCAGACCGTCCAGCATCTCGCCCGGCCGCAGCCAGCCTAATTGCTGCACGGCCTCCTGTGCGACATATGCCAGCACGGCATAGGCGCCCCCAAAGGTCACGATTGCCATCTCGCTGAAGAATATCGCGATTTTGGAAAAGACATTGTCGGGGCCGAGCGTCATCAGGAGGGCCGCAACCGGAATGAGCCATGCGGCCGCCAGCGCACCCGAGGTCTTCAAAGACCAGGCGAGGTTTGGTCGAGCGTGCAAAGGGATCTCCTCGCCAAGAACAGAGTCCTTATCTTCCAGAATTGTCCCCGAGCCCGACTTATGCCCGCCGCCCATCTTGAAGGCGGCGACCCCTGCCCGAGAGGCCAGGTAGCCGATAATCCCAGCTCCAACGATGATGATGGGGAACGGAACATGCAGGAAGAAGATCGCCACGAAGGCAGCGGCGGCCAAAGCAACCATAGTCCTGCTCTTGAGGGCTCGGCTCCCGATGCGAAAGACCGCCTGGACGACGACCGCCAGCACGGCGCATTTGAGCCCGAAGAACATCCCTTCGATAAAGGTCAGGTTCCCGAACAGGACGTAAACATAACTGAGCGCGAGAATTGCCAGGAAGCCGGGCAGGACGAACAGAATGCCGGCGATCATCCCACCCAGGGTCCTGTTCAACAGCCAGCCGATATAGATGGCAAGCTGATGCGCTTCCGGACCCGGCAGCAACATGCAGTAGTTCAGGGCATGAAGGAACCTGTGCTCTCCCACCCATTTCTTCTCGTCGACGACGATACGGTGCATGACGGCGATCTGCCCAGCCGGTCCGCCGAAACTCAGGGCAGCAACGCGGGTCCAGACCTTAATGGCCTCATGGAGGGGAACGATGTCCCGATCAACCTCGCTTGATCGCTCGGCTATATTTTTCGCGAGATCGGTCATAGTCTCTTACATCTTCCTCGGATTTGGCCAATTGTGCGTCTCTTCCGTCGCATCACGACACCAACGATAGAAGGCATCGTAAAGCGCCATGCCGGCTTCCAACTGCTGCAGGTCGTCGTTGAACATTCGCGAAAGCCCAAGTGAGGCCGCAAGCAGCCCCGGCACTTCAGGTGCCAGGTCCGGCCGGGCGGTATCGGCGCCCCGAACGATGGTTGCAAGATGAAGGAGAGGTTCTGTGCCGAGACCGAATTCCTCGATCATGACATCGAAGGTGCACAGTTCGCCGCGATGACTCCAGAAGACATCCTCTATATCGAATGGTGTCGCTTTAAAGCGATCGCCGACTGCCGAAACTTCGGTTGCGGGAACGAACAGGAAGATCGCTGACGGATCGATGAAGCGCCGGATCAGCCATGGGCAAGCGATACGATCGATCTTCGGCCGTGCCCTCGTTACCCATACCGTCCGCCCCTTGGCATCGCGGGGAGGCAGCTTTTCCTCGGCGACCAGCATGTACTTCGCGCTGCGCCACGCTTCGAACCCGCCTTCGAGGACCTCCGCCTCCTTTCCGACCACACGCAGATGGGCAGCAACTCCGTGGGCGAGTTTCTGTCCTTTCTGACAGAGAATGATGGTAGGCCCCGCCAGTTCGCTCGCCCAGTCGGCTACCCGTCGATAGTCGCGACGGATCGAACTGGGAACAAGACGGGGATCGGCAGCGAAATCCTCGTCATTACGGACATCGATAATCGTCGGCAAATTGGGCGTGCCGATAATGCGATTGAGCTTGTCGGGTGTAATTTCCAGAAATGACGGCATAGCGCGTCCTCCGTTGGCTCGGTTTCACGGACGCGATTCTTCAGCCGTAGCCTCGTGGGGTGATCGCAGCCCCATGATCAATTTTCTGCCTGACGCGCTTTAAATGTCAAGCCGAATAACCGCTTGCTGCACCGGGCAAACATTTTCTTGGCTTCTGCAGCCACCTGCAGATTGGCCGTAACGTCGCGGTTGTCGTGAAGTTCTGCCACGACGATGGGATGCCTCGATGACGTCGGCCCCGCCGCAGACCAAGAATATCTGATGTATCTTTTCAGTATTATCGATAACAAACTTAAAGTCAGGCGCCTTTTGTGAGATAGTTCATCCTTACGACCGACTATTCCGGTCGGTCATTGGGCACATAAGGGGGATCCAATGTCATCGACGGCAGTAGAAGCAGACGTCGGCGAAGTTTCGCCCAATCTAGTGGTCGATGCAATGTTTGCGTGCCGAAAGACGGCCGCCATCGTAGCCGCCATAGAACTCGACCTTTTTACCTTGATTGGTGACGGCAGCAATGCAGCATCCCTGGCGGCCGCAGCAAATGCAGATGAAAGAGGCGTTCGCGTTCTGTGCGACTATCTCGTTGTGAACGGCTTTCTCACGAAAACAGGCAATCAATACGCTCTGACCCCATCCAGCCGAGTTTTCCTCGACCGGCATTCACCAGCCTATATGGGCGGGGCCATCGAATTCCTGGCCGCCCCGGAGATCCTCAAGCAGATCCTGGACAATCCGGCTTCCTATGTCCGCAACGGCGGGTCCATTGGATTGGCAAACATGTCTCCGGATAATCCGGTGTGGGTGAAATTTGCTCGCGGCATGGGCTCGTTCACTGGCGGCAGCGCGATCAGCCTCGCCACCGAAATGGCCAACTTGCCCATGCAGCCAAGGAAGATACTTGATATCGCTGCAGGGCACGGGCTTTTCGGGATCGAGATGGCGAAGGCTTTTCCTTCGGCCGAGATCGTTGCGGTCGATTGGGGCTCCGTTCTGGAATTGGCCAAACGTAATGCGCAGCAATTTGGCGTCGCCGAACGCTACAAAGTCATTGCCGGCAGCGCATTCGAAGTCGACTGGGGCACGGACTATGATCTTATCCTGCTGCCGAACTTCCTGCATCACTTCGACCTGGAAACCTGCGCCGGACTGCTTAGGAAGAGCCGAGCTAGCCTGAGCGCTGAGGGCAAGGTGGTTGCGGTGGACTTCGTGCCTAACGACGATCTCGTCTCGCCGCCCTTCCCAGCTGCTTTCTCATGGGAGATGCTGGCCAGTACACCAAAAGGCGAAGCCTACACGCAGAAGGGCCTGACCGAGATGGCTAGGCGTGCCGGTTTTCATAATGTGAGGGTAAAGCCACTACCACCATCGCCGGCAAGCTTGATCTTCTTCGAGTAATGGCGCTCGGAATAGCAGCCTCCTCTTGCCGGGGGATGCGGAGATAGCGCCAAGGGGGCGGCCGCCCCCTTGAACTCGGCGATGGAGATCATTCTCCCTGAGCCCGCGTGGCCTTGCGCTTGGCCCTCGAATTCGGCTTACCTGCTGGCGGCCCGTCATTCTTGGCGAAGCCCGGCTTTCCGGGCTTTTTCGCCCAAGGCTTCTTGTCGGAACGCTCGGAAACGCCGCCCTCGCCTGCATTCGACCGCTCCGGCTTGCGGTCGGACTTCCATTTCGGCTTCGGGCCGTCATTCGAACGGGCGCCCTTCTCAGTGAAGGGCTTCTTCTTTGCGAAGCCGCCTTCCCGCTTGGTCTGGAAATCCGGTATGCCGGCAAGCGGCTTGACCCTGATGCCGCGCTCCAGCGTCTTGTCAGGGCCAATGGCCGCGAGGAAGCGCTCAAAACTCTCCGTCGAGAGCTCGACGAAGGTCTCCTCGGGCTGCATCTTGATGGCACCGATGTCACGCTTGGTCAGATTGCCGTTGCGGCAGAGCATGGGGATCAGCCAGCGCGGCTCGGCATTCTGCTTGCGTCCGACAGAGAGCGATACCCAGAGACCATCGGTGAAGTCGTTGCGTCCAGCAGACGAGCCTTCATCGCGAGGCGTGACCGGGAAATCGTCGCGGCGAGGCTTTCTGCGCTCGCCTTCGGCCGGCACGTCCTGCAATTCCTCGGGCGCGGAATGGCCGGCGCGGTACTGCCGCAGGAATGCTGCGGCAACCTGCTCGGCGCCGTGGCGCTCCAACAGCTGCCGGACGATCGACTCCTCGTCTTCGGCAAGCGGCGCTTCAAAGACCGGATCGGCGAGAAGCCTTTCATCGTCGCGCTGGCTCACTTCATCGGCTGACGGCGGCTTTGCCCAGGTGGCGCGGATGCGAGCAGCTTCCAGCAGGCGTTCGGTGCGGCGGCGGGCGCTGAGCGGCACGATGAGGGCACTGACGCCCTTGTTGCCGGCGCGGCCGGTGCGGCCGCTGCGATGCAGCAGCGTGTCCGGATTGGTCGGCAGGTCCGCATGTATGACCAGTTCCAGGCCCGGCAGATCGATGCCGCGGGCGGCGACGTCGGTTGCGATGCAGACACGGGCGCGGCCGTCGCGCATCGCTTGCAAGGCGTGCGTGCGCTCGTTCTGGCTGAGTTCGCCTGAGAGCGCAACAACCGAAAAGCCACGATTGTTGAAGCGAGCCGTCAGGTGATTGACGGCAGCACGCGTCGAGCAGAAAACGATGGCATTGCGCGCCTCATAATAGCGCAGCACGTTAATGATGGCGTTTTCCCGGTCACTCGGCACGACGGTCAGCGCGCGATAATCGATATCGACATGCTGCTTGGCCTCAGAGGCGGTCGCGATGCGGACGGCATCGCGCTGATAGTTTTCGGCGAGCTTGGCGATCGAACGCGGCACGGTGGCGGAAAACATCAGCGTGCGACGATCGGACGGCGCGGATTCCAGAATGAACTCCAGATCCTCGCGGAAACCGAGATCGAGCATTTCATCGGCCTCGTCGAGCACGACGGCCTTGAGTTCGGAGATATCGAGCGAATTGCGTCGGATGTGATCGCAGAGACGCCCCGGCGTGCCGACGACGATGTGAGCACCGCGCTCGAGCGTGCGGCGCTCCGTGCGCATGTCCATGCCGCCGACGCAGGAGGCGATCGTGGCGCCCGTCAGCCCATAGAGCCATTCCAGCTCGCGCTGCACCTGCAGCGCCAGTTCGCGGGTCGGTGCAATCGCCAGCGCCAGCGGCGCACCTGCGCGGCCGAAACGTTCCGCGCCATCAAGCAGGCCGGGCGCCAGCGCCAGGCCGAAGGCAACCGTCTTGCCCGAGCCGGTCTGGGCCGAGACAAGCGCATCCTTGCCGGCCAGGCCCGGATCGAGCATGGCCTTTTGCACCGGCGTCAGCGTTTCGTAACCGCGCTTCGCCAAAGCCTGGGCAATCGCAGGAGCGATGCCTTCGAATTCAGTCATCATCTGTCTTTCGGAATTCTTCGCGCGCCATTAGGCGGCGAGCATCGTGGCTCGCACGTCGCGAACCTCTTCTTCACGCGTGCACATACTTGCTCAAGGCGGTAATGTACAGAGCGGACGCGTTTTCGTGCGGGGCGAAACGAAAAAAAGGCAGCGAATCGCGCTGCCTTTGAAGTTTATGCTGTCGAAAAGCCAGCTCGAGTCGGGGAACTTCATGTCTCGGGAGCCGAGAGTGGCTCCATTCCGCTCCAGCTCATGCGAACGGTCTCAAGTTGGCCTTTACTTTTGACCAAGCTTTCTTAACGCGAGGTTAGCAAACGATGGTCATCGTTTGCCCCTCAGTTTTAAGGCCCACCTTAACTTTTGAGTTCTTCCAGCCCGGCGAAGAGATCGAGCGCTTCCGGATTGGCGAGCGCTTCCTTGTTCTTGACCGGACGGCCATGCACCACCTCGCGTACCGCTAGCTCGACGATCTTGCCGGATTTCGTGCGGGGGATATCCGTGACCGCGATGATCTTGGCCGGCACATGGCGCGGCGAGGCGCCGGTGCGGATGCGGGTTTTCATCGCCTTGACCAGGTCTTCGGTCAGGGCGACGCCGGCGGCAAGGCGGACGAAAAGCACCACGCGGACATCATCGTCCCAATCCTGACCGATGCAGAGCGCCTCCAGAACCTCGGGAATCTGCTCGACCTGATTGTAAATCTCGGCCGTGCCGATGCGCACGCCGCCGGGATTGAGCGTGGCGTCGGAGCGGCCGTGAATGATAAGGCCGCCATGCTCTGTCCACTCCGCGAAATCGCCGTGGCACCAGATATTGTCGAAGCGCTCGAAATAGGCGGCGCGATATTTGGCACGCTCGGGATCATTCCAGAACATGACCGGCATGGAGGGGAAGGCCTTGGTGCAGACGAGCTCGCCCTTCTCGCCGCGCACCGGCTTGCCTTCGTCGTTCCAGACATCGACGGCGAGGCCAAGGCCCGGCCCCTGGATTTCGCCGCGCCAGACCGCTTGCAGAGGGTTGCCGAGCACGAAGCAGGAGACGATATCGGTACCGCCGGAAATGGAGGCGAGCTGGACATCGTCCTTGATGCCCTCATAGACGAAGGTGAAGCCCTCGGGCGACAGCGGCGAGCCGGTGGAGGTCATCAGCCGCAGGCTCGAAAGATCGTGCGAGATCTTCGGCGTGAGGCCACTCTTGTGGACGGCGTCGATATATTTGGCCGAGGTGCCGAACAGCGCGAATTTCTCTTCCTGCGCATAGTCGAACAAAATGTTGCCATCGGGTGCGAAGGGCGATCCGTCGTAGAGGCAGAGCGTCGCGCCGGCGGCAAGGCCGGTCACCAGCCAATTCCACATCATCCAGCCGCAGGTGGTGAAGTAGAAGACCTTCTCGCCCGGCACGACGCCGCAATGCAGGCGATGTTCCTTGAGGAGCTGCAGCAGCGCGCCGCCGGTCGAATGCACGATGCACTTCGGGATACCCGTCGTGCCCGAGGAAAACAGGATGAAGAGCGGATGGGAGAAGGAGACGGGCTCAAACTCGACCGCTTTCGCCTCAAAAGGGGCAACCAGATCGTTGAGGGTTCGCGCGCCCGGCGTTGCCGCCACGACCGCCTCGGCATTGCCGGCATAGGGCACGATGACGGTGGGCGCTTTCAGGCGCTGAGCGATGGCGCTGACCTTGGCAGTAACATCCTGCAGCTTGCCGCCATACCAATAGCCACTGCAGGCGATGAAGAGCTTCGGTTCGATCTGGCCGAAACGATCCATAACGCCCTGTTCGCCGAAATCCGGCGAACAGGAGGACCAGATCGCGCCGATCGACGCGGCCGCCAGCATGCAGGCAATGGTTTCCGGCATGTTCGGCATCATGGCCGCCACGCGGTCTCCCTTGCCGATGCCCTCGGCGCGGTAGGCCTGCTGCAGGCCAGATACCATCGCGGCCAGCCGGTCCCATGACCAGCGATTGCGCACCTTGTCCTCGCCCCAGAAGACCAGCGCATCGCCCTCGCCGCTTTGCGACAATAGGTTTTCGGCGAAGTTCAGCTCGGCATCGGGAAAGAAGCGGGCATCCAGCATGACATCGCCATGGATCAGCGCCCGCTCGCCGCGCTTGCCCTTCACGCCGCAGAAATCCCATACCGCCGACCAGAAGTTTTCACGATCGGCGATGGACCACGCATGGAGGCCGGCAAAATCTGCCAGCGAGAGGCCGAAGCGGCGGTTGCACTCCTGCATGAAGGCAAACATCGGGCTCTGGTTGCGAAATTCCTCCGACGGCGTCCAGAGCGGCTGCTGATCCTGCATATTTCTCTCCCCGCTTTTCGCTCTATATAGCGATGTTGCAGCGCATTATAAAACATGGTGTTGTGGGCATTGCCAGTGCGTGACGTTTGCATCGGGCAAACATTTCCTATATCCGGCAAACTCAGGCAGACTATCCCTATCAGTTCAAGAGTCTCCTCGGGATCATGAGAGCTTCGAAAAACAACAAGTGGCGGTTGACGATGCGTTCGGCCTCGCGCTGGCTGCCTGCCTTTGCTCGCACGACCGGCATCATTCTTCTCACGATCCTCATCGTGTTCGCTGTCTTCAGAGCGACCGCACCTTTCCTGATTTCAAGCGGCCTGGTGCGCTCCGGCATCGAGAAGGCACTTTCGGAATGGACGGGATATCGCGCCCAGATCGAAGGCGACCCGACACTTGATTTCTGGCCGACGCCACGCGTGACGCTCAACCAGGTCACCATCCGCGAACCGTCGAGGAACGGCAAGGTCCTCGGTCACGTCGATAGCCTCTCCGCGGATTTCTCGCTGTGGTCGGCGATCCGCGGGCACGCGCATTTTCACGAATTCCATTTCCTGCGCCCGACCCTTTACATCCGCCGCGACGAGAATGGCCTGATCGACTGGACGAACGAAGGCCGGCTTTCCAAGGCGATCGAGCAGGCCGGGGCCTCCTCCGGCGACGGCATGCGGATGAGCAAGGAACAGGATGCGGCCATCGGCATGCTGACCATCGAGGACGGCAGCATCGAGATGGCCGACGAGCGCAGCGGGAATATCTATAAGCTCAACGCCGTCAACGCCGACATCGCATGGCCACGACTTTCCCATTCGCTGAGCGCCGTTATCCTTGCCCGCTTCAACGGTCAGGACATCAAGCTGAATTTCGATTCGCCGCAGCCCCTGCTCTTCTTCGCCGGCAAGAATGTGAACACCACGACCAGCTTCGTCTCGCCGCTGATCAACTGGACCTATACGGGCATCACCAGCATAGCTGACTTTTCGGCGCTTTCGGGCAATCTGGATCTGAACGTGCCGAATGTTCCCTCCTTCATCGCCTGGAGCGGTCAGCGCCTGCCGGCAGCAGATGCCCTCAAGAATATCTCGCTCACCGCCAACATCGCGGCGATCGAAAACGGCCTGCGCTTCAACAATCTGAGCTTCAAAGTCAACGATTCCGCTGCCTCCGGCATCATGGACCTGAACTACACGAAAGCGGGCAAACCGAAGATTTCCGGCACGCTGGCTTTCGACCAGATGAACCTCAATCCCTTCCTGGCCGCCTTCTCCATGCGCCTTGCAGCTGAAACCGCCATCGATGCGCTGCTGAATGGCAACCCGCTGCAGCGGCTCGACCTCGACCTGCGGCTGTCATCGAACAAGGCGGCTCTCGGCCCCTTCCAGTTCGATGATATCGGCGCCAGCCTGCTGGTGTTAGGCGGCAAGGCGAAATTCGACATAGGCGACAGCGGCTTCGAAAATGGTTCCCTGACGGCGCATCTTGAGGTCGCGCCGGGCGATTTCGACGGCGGCGGCAAATTGCAGATATCGATTCGCAACGCCGATTTCGGTGGGCTCTTCACGCGCCTGAAGCTGATCGGCCCATTGCCGATGCCTTCATCAGCGTCCTTGGATCTTTCGCTCAGCACCTCGAAGCCGATCTGGGTTGCCACGCTCAGCGACGTCGCCGGTACGCTGCACTTCGCTTCGTCGGCAGGGTCGTTTCGCCAATTCAATCTCGCCACCTTCCGAACGCTTGCCGCCCAGAAGGCATTCTTCCGGATGAGCGACATCGCCGACTCGTCTTTCGACTTCGACAGCATCAACGCGGATGCAAGTTTTGCCAAAGGCTCCGCCGAGGTACAGAACGCAACCGTTACGGGCCGCAACGAAACGATCACCTTCAACGGCGTGGTTCCGTTCCGCACCAACGGGCTGGCCCTCTCCGGTGCGATCGAGGCGACCTCACCATCCGATGCCGACGAATTGCCGATGCTGCCCTTCTTCATTGGCGGCAGTTGGCCGAACCCGGTGATTTCGCCGGTCGCAACGCTTCTGCAAAAGCCGATACAACAGCCGTAGTTCTTCACGCGGTTTGCCTGCAGCACTTCAAGCTGCTGCAGCGGCGTGCTCATCCCTTTGTCGCTGAACCTCGCGACGTTTCGTCACGATGGAAGTGCAGATGACCCCGACGGCGACCACGCCGATCAGGATGGTGCAGATGGCGTTGATTTCCGGCGTCACGCCAAGCTTTACCTGGCTGTAGATCAGCATCGGCAGGGTCTTGGCGCCGGCACCGGAGGCGAAAGTCGCAATCACCAGATCGTCGAGCGACAAGGTCAGTGCCAGCACCCAGCCGGAGAAGACGGCCGGCGCGATGATCGGCAGCGTCACCTCGAAGAAGGTGCGCACCGGCGGTGCGCCGAGATCCAGCGCCGCCTCCTCGATGGAACGATCGAAGGTGAGCAAGCGGGACTGTACGACGACGGCGACGAAACACATTGTCAGCGTCGTATGCGCCATCACGATCGTCCAGAATCCGCGATCGACGCCCGACGTCACGAAGAGCAGCAGCAGTGACAGGCCGGTGATGACGTCAGGCATGACCAGCGGCGCGTAGATCATTCCCGAAAACAGGATGCGGCCGCGGAAACGCGTGTAGCGCACAAGGGTAATCGCCGCGAAGGTGCCGAGCACCGTTGCAATCGTCGCCGAGAGCAGCGCGATGCGCACCGTCAGCCACGCGGCATTCAGCATCGTATCATTGCTGAAAAGATGAACGTACCATTGCGTCGAGAAGCCGCCCCAGACTGTAACGAGGCGCGAGCTGTTGAAGGAGTAGATCACCAGCAGCAGGATCGGCAGGTAGAGGAAGGCCAGGCCGAGCGTGACCGAGACGATGTTGAAGCGGGACCAGCGGATCATTTGTTATCTCCCCTTCTCGTCGGCTTTTGCCTGAAAATGCTGGAAGAAGACGATCGGAATCACGAGCACCAGAAGCAGGATGGTCGCCACCGCCGATGCCAGCGGCCAGTCGGTGTTGCTGTAGAATTCCGTCCAGAGCACCTTGCCGATCATCAGGGTTTGCGATCCGCCGAGCAGATCGGGGATGACGAATTCGCCGACGGCGGGAATGAAGACCAGCATGCAGCCGGCGATGACCCCGGGAAGCGAAAGCGGAAAGGTGACGCGCCAGAAGGCGCCAATCGGCGTGCAGCCGAGATCCTGCGCTGCCTCGATCAGCGTGCCGTCCATCTTTTCCAGCGCGGAATAAAGCGGCAGCACCATGAAGGGCAGGTAGGAATAGACCATGCCGATATAGACGGCGGTATTGGTGTTCAGGATGACAAGCGGCTCATGAATGATGCCGAGCGCCATCAGCAGTTGGTTCAGGAGGCCTGTCGTGCTCAGGATCGACATCCAGGAATAGACGCGGATGAGGAAACTCGTCCAGAAGGGCAGGATGACCAACATCAGCAGCGTCGGCCGAATCGTGCGCGGCGCCTGCGCCATGCCATAGGCGATCGGATAGGCGATGATCAGCGTCAGGAGCGTCGAGATGCCGGCAATCTGCAGGCTCTCGATATAGGCGTTCATGTAGAGCGGATCGCCGGCAAGCCATATGTAATTGTCGAACGACATGGTTTGCAGCTTGTCCCACCAATCGCCGAAACTGTCGGTCCAAGCGAAGGACGGATCATAGGGTGGCACCGACAGGGCCTTCGTCGACAGCGAGATGCGGAAGACGATGAGGAAGGGCGCGAGAAAGAAGAGCAGCAACCAGGCATAGGGAACGATGATGACGAGGCGCTGATAGATGGAGGAGCCGAGCGCTTTCATGATCAATCCTTCAGCAAGACGCCGGCATTTTCATCGAAGGAGATCCAGACGTTCTGGTCGTAGGCGAAGGGCTCTTCCACGGCGCGGACTGCGTTCAGCGACGAGGCCTTGACCACTTGCCCGCTCTTCAGCTTGACGTGGAAAACGGTCATGTCGCCGAGATAGGCGATGTCCCAGATCTCGCCTTCTGCCGCATTGACCGAGGCATTGGCCGGCGGACGCGGCGAAACCCGAAGCTTTTCCGGGCGGATGGCGAGACTGGCGCGGCTTCCAGCCGATGGTATGTCGCCAGAAGCCGTGCGCACCGTGAAGCCCGATTCGATCGCGATCTCGACGATGCCCGATTGTGCCGAGTTGACGTTCCCGTCGAGGATATTCACATCGCCAATGAAGTCGGCAACGAAGCGGCAGTTGGGCGCCTCGTAGATCTCGGCCGGCGTCGCCACCTGCACCACCTTGCCGTGGCTCATGACTGCGATGCGGTCGGCCATGGTCATCGCCTCTTCCTGGTCGTGGGTAACGACGACGAAGGTCAGCCCCAGGCTCTGCTGCAGATCCATGAGTTCGAACTGGGTTTCCTCGCGCAGCTTCTTGTCGAGCGCGCCAAGGGGTTCATCGAGCAGCAGCACCTTCGGCCGTTTCGCAAGCGAGCGGGCTAGAGCCACGCGCTGGCGTTGACCGCCGGAAAGCTGGTTCGGCTTGCGCTTGGCGAACTGCTCCAGCTTGACGAGCTTCAGCATCTGCCCGACGCGATCGTCGATCTCGGACTTCGGCATGCCATCCTGGCGCAGGCCGAAGGCGATGTTCTTTTCCACCGACATATGGGGAAACAGCGCGTAGGACTGGAACATCATGTTGACGGGGCGGCGATAGGGTGGCGTGCCGGCAAGATCTTGCCCATCCAGCACGATTTCGCCCGTTGTCGGCTGCTCGAAGCCCGCCAGCATGCGCAAAAGCGTGGACTTGCCGCAGCCCGATGCGCCGAGAAGAGCGAAGAATTCACGATTGTAGATATTCAGGGAGAGGTTATCGACGGCGGTAAAGTCACCGAACTTCTTCGTCACGTTCTTGAAGGAAATGTAAGGTTTGGCCGAAGGATCGGTCCAAGGAGCAAAGGAACGCCGGATATTACCGAGTGACTTCATTATCTATCCCCAAATGGATGCCCCTACGGGCGCTCGTCGCGCCGGCTCTTCCCCATCCCGGCGCGCTCGTGATTTCCTGCATTGTCCTCATAAGGAAAGGCCCGGACGTTGCCGTCCGGGCCGCTTCGATTTATTGGCCTGTCGTGACCTTTGTCCACAAGCGCGTCGCCACGCGCTGCGTTTTAGAGTCCCAAGGGGTCAGCGTGTACAGTTTCTCGCGAACCGCGTCGGTCGGATAAACGGACGGATCTTCCAGTACATCCTTGCTCACGAACTGCTGCGACGCCTTGTTGCCGTTGGCATAGGAAGTGAAGTTGCTCGCCTTGGCGATAACCTCAGGCCTCATGATGTAGTTGAGGAAAATATGCGCCTCCTCGACATGCGGCGCATCGGCTGGGATCGCCATGACGTCGAACCACATCTGCGCGCCCTTTGTCGGGATCGAATAGGCGATGTTAACGCCGTTCTTCGCCTCGGCAGCACGATTGCGGGCCTGCAGCACGTCGCCGGAATAGCCAAACGCCAGGCAGATATCGCCATTGGCAAGCGCATTGATATATTCGGAGGAGTGGAACTTGCGAACGAAAGGACGGATCGCGGTCAGGAGATCCTCGGCCTTCTTGAAGTCTTCCTGCTTGGTCGAATTCGGGTCGAGGCCCAGATAGCGCAGCGCGGCCGGAATGACGTCGGTCGGGGAATCAAGCACGTAGATGCCGCAATCCTTGAACTTGGCGGCGAGCTTCGGATCGAAGATCACGTTGATATCAGGCGCATCGTCCGTGCCGAGGATCTGCTTCACTTTGTCGACATTATAGCCGACACCGCTCGTGCCCCACATGTAGTCGATGGCGTACTGGTTGCCGGGATCGTAGGTCGCAATGCGCTTCTGCACCGTATCCCACATGTTGGAGATATTCGGCAGCTTGGACTTGTCGAGCTTCTGGAAGACCCCGGCCTTGATCTGGCGCTGCAGGAAGTAAGCCGTCGGCACGACAATGTCGTAGCCGGTCTTGCCGGCCAGCAGTTTGGTTTCCAGCGTCTCGTTCTGGTCGAAGGTGTCGTAGACGACCTTGATGCCGGTTTCCTTGGTGAAATCCGCCAGGATTGAGTTGTCGATGTAATCGGACCAATTGTAGATATTGACGACCTTGTCTTCTGCCTGAGCGACCGTCGCCAGCGAAACGACCGCAAAAGCCGTTGCTGCAAGCCGTGCGAACATGGACTTCATAGTCTCTCCTGTTTTGTTCAAGGGCATCTAGCCGATGCCCAACCCTCTGTTTTTCCCGTTAGACTAGAAAGGAAATCGAAAGGCGACAAGGGAAAAAGGCAGGTCAGCGCGCGCTTTAGCTTTTTTACCCAAAAACGATCGAGCGCTCTGCAAATGGCTGCCGTTCGCACGCAATCGTGAACTCAAGGCCTGCTTCACGCGTGAATACGGAAGCCGGCTTTGCTAACATCGCGACGTTCTCGCTCGCGAACATTTTCAAACCTGTTTCGCCGCCCCGCTCAGCGGGCAAACTCAAACCCATCAGCAGGGGTTCATCATGCAGTATCAGAAATTCGGCAATACCGGTCTCAGCGTCTCGCGTCTTTGCCTGGGCACGATGACCTTCGGCCTGCAGATCGAGCAGGAAGATATCGCCCATGCCATTCTCGACAAGGCGGCAGATGCCGGGGTCAACTTCATCGACACGGCCGATGTCTACCCGCTCGGCGGTGGCGAGCAGCTTGCCGGCCGCACCGAAGAGATCGTCGGGCGCTGGCTAAAGGGCAAGCGCGACCGTTTCATCGTCGCGACCAAAGCCGTCGGAAAGGTCGGCCCGTCTCCCTGGGATCAGGGTGCGTCGCGCAAGCATCTCCTCGACGCCATCGACGCTTCGCTGCGGCGGCTCGGCACCGATTATGTCGACCTTTACCAGCTGCATTCGGACGATCGCGAAACACCGATCGACGAGACGCTGGAGGCGCTCGACGTCATCGTGCGCTCGGGCAAGGCTCGCTATGTCGGCGTGTCGAATTTCCTCGCCTACCGGCTGGCACTGGCGCTCGGCCGCGCCGATTTCCTGCGCACCGCCCGCTTCGTCTCGGTGCAGCCGCGCTACAATCTCTTGTTCCGCCAGATCGAGCGCGAACTACTGCCGCTTGCCGAAGAACAGCGTCTCGCCGTCATCCCCTATAACCCGATCGCCGGCGGCCTCCTTACCGGCAAGCACAAGCATGATGTCGCGCCGACAGAAGGCCGCTTCAGTGCACAGCTTCGCAGCGCCGGCAGCAACTATCTGCAGCGTTATTGGCACGAGCGCGAATTCGCGACCATCGAGAAGCTCCGCGGCATTGCCGAAGAGGCCGGGCAATCGCTTACCAAGCTTGCCGTCGCCTGGGTTGCGGCCAATCCGGTCATCACCTCAGCCATCATCGGCGCCAGTCGTCCTGAACAACTGACGGACACGTTGGCCGCCATCGATCTGCAGCTCGATCCGGAGCTCAAAACCAAGCTTGACGAAGCCACTGTCGAATATCGCTGGGGCGACGCGGCCCGTTGAAGAAGCACGAACCGGCGGTCAATTGCCGTCGGCTCTTTCACAGATAGGTCGGGCGCTTGCCGGCAAAGAGTTCGGCGTGGCTTTTCAACAGCTTGATCATGCGGTCGACCACCGTGCGGATTTCCCGGCGGTGGCGGTCGACATTATTCATGACGATCCATTGCCGATGGCGCAGCTCGTGGATTTCCTCGCCGACCCGCTCCAGCCGCGGCTCCTGATCTCCGACGAAACAGGGCAAAACAGCAATGCCGGATCCGGCGAGCACCAGATCGTGCAGTGAGCGCGGGCGGCTGACCGTGAAGGCGATTTCCTCGCGTCTATTCTGATGCGGCCAGCGCAGATAGGCTGAGATCGCTTCCTCCTCCGCCACCGCGATCCAGCGCTGCGGTCCGACAAAGCGCATATTGCGGGCCTGATAGGCGGCATAGGCGACATCACCGATCTTGACGGCGGCCAGATTGGTCTCTTCCGGCTCGAAGGCACGGATGCCGATATCGCTCTCGCGATGGGCGAGGCTGGCGCGGCGCTCGCCGAGATGCAGATCAATGCGGAAGCCGTCCCGCTCCGAACAGATCGTCGGCATATTTTGGCTGAGCAGCCAGCCGACCCAAGTGCCGGCAGCGATGCGGACCACGGACGTGCCCTGGGCATCGCGCTGCCAGCTATCGACCTTGCGAGCGGCCGCCTCCATCTCCAGCAGTTGATCGAACAGCGTCTGACCGTCGCCGGTCAGCGTGTAGCCCGCCTGGCTGCGCTCGAAGAGTGGGCGGCCGATCTGCGCTTCAAGTTCCAGCATGCGCCGACCGATTGTTGCCGGGCTGAGACCGCTTGAAGGGACCGCGCCCGTCAAGCCGCCGCCGCGGGCCACATCGAGAAAAAGCTGATACGAATCCCATGACGAGTTTTTCATAATTGAAAAACATAAGACGATCATGGCTGTTTATAAAGAAAATTCGGATGTGTAGTCGAAGGGATGCCTCACAGGAAGGAGACATCCCATGATAGACAGCATGGCCCTGGCGAAAGCCATAGAAATACAGAGCCTGGCGCGCGAAGAGCAATGGCGCTGCGACGAGGATCTATTCTACCTCGACTACGGGCTCGAACTGCCGCGGCTCTTCATATGGATTGAGCGCATATTTGTCGCTTCGGGCATCCGGCGCAAGGCAATGAAAAAGGCGGACCGGCCGGAAATCGGCCGATCCGCCAGCAGTGGCAATGATGGCTGCAGTCAGGCTGCCGCCTGCTCGCGCATGTAATTCGCGCTGTAACCAGCCTCGATCTTGAACTGCTGAATGAGATGCAGCAAAGCATCGGCCTCGGCGGCAAGCTCCCGGCTGGCGGCGGTAGTTTCTTCAACCATGCCGGCATTCTGCTGCGTCATCTGGTCCATGTGATTGACCGACGAATTGACCTCCTGCAGGGCGCTTGCCTGATCGTGGCTGGCACGGGCGATCATTTCCACATGCTGGCTGATCGTCACGATCTGGCTGCTGATCTGCGCGAGTACCGAACCGGCCTCCTGCACGAACTGCGAACCGGAACTGACCTCCTCGGTCGACTTGTTGATGAGACCCTTGATCTCCTTGGCGGCAGCGGCCGAGCGCTGTGCCAGCTCGCGCACCTCCATGGCGACCACGGCGAAACCTTTGCCGGCGTCGCCGGCACGGGCGGCTTCGATGCCGGCATTGAGCGCCAGGAGATTCGTCTGGAAAGCGATCTCGTCGATGACGCCGATGATCTGCTCGATCTTGCGGGATGCATCTTCGATCCGGGTCATCGCGTCGATGGCGTTGCCGACGACGACAGAGCTGTCATCGGCGCTGCGCTTGGCTTCGCGCACGATGGCATCCGCATCCTTGGCACGCTCGGCAGACGAACGGACGGTGACCGTGATCTCGTCAACGGCCGCGGCGGTCTGCTCGAGAGACGCCGCCTGCTGCTCGGTGCGCTTCGACAGAGCCTCGGCAGAAGCAGCCATCTGGTTGCCGTTGCTCTGAATCATCTCGACATTGTCGCGCACCTGGCTCAGCGTCTGCTGCAGGCGCGATAGCGAACTGTTGAAATCCTGGCGAAGCTGTTCGAGACGGCCAATGAACGGCGTTTCGATCGTTGCCGAAATATCGCCCTGGGCAAGGCGCTCGAGCCCGGCAGCAAGCTCGCTGACGGCATAGTCGATCTGTCGGTCGAGCTCGCGCTTTTCGGCGTCGTTGCGCTGACGTTCGTGCTCTGCGGCCGCACGCTCCTCGTCGCTCTGTTCCTCGATACGGATCTTCGAGATAGCGTTTTCCTTGAAGATGCCGAGGGCTCGGGCCATATCGCCGATTTCGTCGCGGCGCTGCTCGCCGGAGATCGAAGTTTCGAGCAAACCGTCGGCAATGCGGCGCATGGCGGCGGTGATCTGGCCGATCGGTCGCTGCAGGGTCAGGACGAGCGCGATGCCGCCGGCAATGGAGAGGATGATGCCGAGTGCGGTTGCCAGGATGGATATTGAATTTGCCTGGTTGCGCTCGCTGCCGGCGCTCTGCTTCTGCGTCTCGGCGAAGGCGGTGAGCTGGCCCCAGACCTGATCGAGCTGCTGACGGGCGCCGGCATATTCGGCGATCCGCTGGTTGATCGTATCGACCAGCTTGCCGCCGGCGTCATCCATCGATTTGATTGCCGGACGAATGGCCGAGTCGATGTCGCCGGCGAAATCCATGCTCTTGGCGCTCTGGTTCAGCGTATCGATATCGCCGCCGAGTTTGGAGATTTCCTGACGCAGGCGGACGAGATTGTCCTTGTTGGTATTGGCGTTGAAATCCGCCAGTACGAGCTGCAGGGAATAGATGGAATCCTGCAGGCGGCGCGTGTCCTGCAGAACCGAATTGGTCTGTGCGACGCGGGCGTCGAGGGACACGAAGGTCGTGGTCGCCTGGCGCATCATCTGCGTCGCCGTCAGCTGCGTGTAGGTCGAGGTCTGGCGGAAGCGCGAGAGCAGCCGACCGATATTGGTGATCGTGTCATCGGTCGGAGCATCGGTGCTTTCAGTAAAGGCGGCGAGATCCTTGATTGTGCTCGTCAGCGACTGGACGACGCTCTTCTGGTTTTGCGGCAATGCGAGGTCGATCGACCGCTGCGCCTTGTTCAGATCCGGCAGACGATCCTTGAGAAGCTTGACCTTGTCAGCCGGCGTCGCCGCATTATTGAAGTCTTGCGCCACGGCAACCAGCAGGTCGCCGCCTTTCAGCAACCGATCGGCCGAGCGCAGGGTCGAGGTCGCATCAGCCTGATCCTTGCGCATCTGGTCTTCAAGCTGCTGGCTGTTGAAATTGACGTTGAAGCGGGCGCTGATCAGGGCGCGCTGGCCGTCGTCGATCGTCTTGCGCAGGGACAGTTCCTGTTCGTGCAGCGACCACAGCCTGCCGACGAGGTTGGACATGTCGGCGGTCTTTGTTGTCGCTTCGGTGAGGTTGTCGCGGCCCTCCGCCTCCGGAGCGAGCTGACTCAGCGTCGAATTGAGCACGCTCTGCTGCGACTTGATGTCTTCATAGAGCTTGTCGCGCTGGCGGGTGTTGGTGATGCGCAGGAAATCATCCATGGACCCATACAGGTTCTTGAACCCGGTCAAGGACTGCAGGACGCTGTTGGAAATCTCCATACGTCCCTGAAGCAGGCCCGACGCATAAAGCCCGGTAAGGCCCACGGCAGAAATGCTGATGACGAACGGCAGGACGAATATCAGAACCTTCGTTCTGATGTTGAAACGCGACAATATCTTGTCAATGAACATTTTGGCCCAGACCTCACACCGCTCCCCCGTCGACGCCGCCTCGGCGCTGACCGGATGTATAACCATCGTTCTTGAAATATCCGCAGGCGGGGTTCCTGAGTATAAGTCAGGAAGCAATCATTGCTTCGGCTCCAGCTTGCGGTGGAGCGCCCCAAGAAATCGAATGAGATTGTGTGGGTGATTAATTAATTTTCAGATAAAGATGTAATGCGACCACCATCACACAACCAAACGCTGAAAAGCGGGCGATGAAGCCTATCTATATGCGCGAGGCAGCGCCGCCGCTCGATGGCGGCGAGGAACAATGGGGGCGGCTTTAATCAGAAGCCGCGGATGGCGAGGTAGGCGATGCAAGCAGCCGTAGCGCCGGTCGCCAACATCAACAGTCTTGTCGCCAGAAGCTTGGCATTGTCACGGGTTTGAGCGATTGCGATGGCACGAGCGCGACGATGTGTTCTGTTCATGAGTATATTCCCATTTTCGCACTGACACGATAACCGGCAAAAGGCCGTTTTCGCAACAGGCAATATACAAAACAGAAATGTAGGAAAAGAAAACGTGAAAACCAGATGTTAGCCGCAAGCCTTGCGGCTAACCGTAATAGATGCGGGAATTGTGGCCGAAGCGCGCTACTTCAACAATGCCGCGATAGCAGGATCCGTCGCCGTTTCCGCAGCCGTCTTGCCGGAGGCAGACTTGATGGTCTTGTCGGCGCCATTCTTCAACAATGCCTTGACGACGGCGGATCATCCTGCTGGCTCGCCATGTGCAACGGTGTCCAGCCATCGTAATCGCCGGGCGCGTTGACGTCGGCGCCCTTGGAAACCAACAAATCAATCATTTCGGGAGGACCGTAATAGGCCGCGGTATGGAGCGGATACCAGCCCTCCGTCGTCTTCATGTCAAGCTTGGCGCCGCATGCCAGCATCTTCTTGACGACATCGCCTTTCTTGTCGCGGATAGCAATGGCGAAATTCGTGTCGCCGCCCGCATCCTGACCGTTAGGATCCAGCTTCTTGCATTGCGCAGAAGCAGCGCTCGCATTGGACGCCGTGACGGCAAGCATGCCAAGCGGCATCGCCATGGCTGCAACGATACCTGAAAGAACTGTGCCGCGGAATATCAGAACCTTAAACGTCATGATTGTCTCCATTGAGTATTTTCGCGCTGGAGATGCTCTTTGCCCGTTTCGCGGCCTGTTAGCAAGGTCAATTCAGGCCGCCTCGCCGGCGACATGGCCGGAAGCCCACGCCCATTGGAAATTGTAGCCGCCGAGCCAGCCGGTCACATCGACGCATTCGCCGATGAAGAAGAGGTCGGGAATGGTTTTTACCTGCATCGTCCGCGAATCGAGGCAAGCTGTATCGATGCCGCCGAGCGTCACTTCCGCCGTGCGATAGCCTTCGGAGCCCGAGGGTTTGACGTTCCATGACTGGATGGCTGCCGCGAGCTGCTGCAGGCGCTTGTCGGATTGATCGGCCATGTTGCCAGAGATGCCTTCGCTCTCGACGACATGCTGGGCCAGCCGCTTCGGCAGGATTTCCGCAAGAGCGGTCTGCGCCGATTGTCGGCCATTCCCCTGCTTGGCTTTCTTGAGAAGCGCAAAGACATCGATATCGGGCTCGATCACGACCATAATCTCCTCGCCCTCCCGCCAGTAGGAGGAGATCTGCAGGATGGCGGGGCCGCTGAGGCCGCGATGGGTAAAGAGCAGGGCCTCGCGGAACGCCGTCTTGTCGTGGCGGATCTCCGCGGGCGCGGCGATGCCCGAAAGCGGTGCCAACCGCTGAAGCAATTGTGGATCGAGGGTTAGTGGCACGAGGCCCGGCCGCGTTTCGACCAAAGGCAGGCCGAATTGCTCGGCGATGCGATAGGCAAAGCCAGTGGCGCCCATCTTTGGGATCGACTTGCCACCGGTGGCGACGACAAGCGAGGATGCTTCGAAGGCGCCTTCCGAGGTGCTGACGCGATAGCCGCCGGCGGTTTGATCGATATCGCCGATTTCCGTCCGCAACCGTAGCTGCGCGCCCGCATCGCGCATCTCGTCGGTCAGCATGCGGATGATGTCCTTGGCGCTGTTGTCGCAGAAGAGCTGGCCGAGCGTCTTCTCATGCCAGGCGATGCCATGGCGTTCGACCATGGCGATAAAATCCTGCGGTGTGAAACGGGCGAGCGCCGATTTGGCGAAGTGCGGATTGGCCGACAGGAAGTTCTTCGGCTCGGCATGGATGTTGGTGAAATTGCAGCGGCCGCCGCCGGAAATGCGGATCTTTTCGCCCGGCGCCGCAGCATGATCGAGCACGAGGACGGACCGCCCGCGCCGGCCGGCGCGGATGGCGCACATCATGCCTGCTGCGCCCGCACCGAGGACGATCACATCATATCTGCCTGCCACGCTTCAGCCCTTCATTCTTCGCCGCGCGCTCTCGTCACTTTTCCATCATACGGCGAAAGTCCGAGCGGTTTTCCCCCTCGCCAATTGGCAAACTGCAGTTATGATGCAGTCGTCGATCAACCCAAATACGGTGTTTTATGCCCGCGAGAAAGACCCCGCTGAAAGCTTCCATACCCGTCTCGAAAGCCCCTACAGTACCTCCTTCTCTGAGATCGGCACGCGGCGTGGCAAACTGGAAGGAAGCGGCGCAATGGCTGCGGGCACGCGGGATCGAGGACATAGAATGCATCACGCCTGATCTCGCCGGCGTGCCGCGCGGCAAGATGATGCCGACCTCGAAATTCACCTCCAATACGTCGCTGGCACTGCCCTCGGCGATCTATCGCCATACGATTTCCGGCGAGTATCCGGAGGAGACCGAAAGCTTCCGCTACGAACCGCGCGACAGCGATCTGAAGCTGGTGCCGGACCTTTCGACGCTTTCGGTCGTGCCCTGGGAGAGCGATCCGACGGCGCAGGTGATCTGCGATATCGTCAATTCCGAAGGACATGCGGTGTCCTACACACCGCGCAATCTATTGAAGCGGATCATGGGGCTCTATCGCGAGCGCGGGTGGAAGCCGGTGGTTGCGCCCGAGATCGAGTTCTATCTCGTCGCCAAGAATGACGATCCGGACTATCCGCTGCATCCGCCGAAGGGCCGCTCCGGCCGCTCGATCCTCGGCGGACAGGGCTATTCGATCGCCGGCATCAACGAGTTCGACGAACTGATCGACGACATCTACCATTTCTCGGAGAAGCAGGGTCTCGAGATCGATACGCTGATCCATGAAGAGGGTCCGGCGCAGCTCGAGATCAACCTGCGCCATGGCGACCCGATCGAACTGGCCGACCAGGTGTTCATGTTCAAGCGCACCATTCGCGAGGCGGCGCTGAAGCACGGCATTTACGCGACCTTCATGGCCAAGCCGATGCAGAGCCAGGCCGGCTCGGCGATGCATATCCATCAGTCGGTCGTGAACATCGAGACCGGTAAGAACGTCTTTACCAATCCGGACGGCAGCCCTTCGCAGGAGTTCTTTCATTTCATTGGCGGCATGCAGCGCTACGTTCCGAATGCGCTCGCCATGCTCGCGCCCTATGTGAATTCCTATCGCCGGCTGGCGCCGAACATGTCCTGCCCGGTCAACAATGCCTGGGGCTACGACAACCGCACCACGGCCTTCCGCGTGCCCGTTTCCGATCCACAGGCGCGGCGCGTCGAGAACCGGCTGCCGAGCTCCGATGCCAATCCCTATCTGGCGCTCGCCGCCTCGCTCGCCTCCGGCCTGCTCGGCATCATGAAAAAGGTGGAGCCCACCGCGCCGACAGAGGATTCGGCCAATGAAGGCTCGATCGACCTGCCGCGCGGCCTTTTGGAAGCCATTGCGCTGCTTGAGGACGAGCCGGCCTTCGAGGAGGTGCTCGGCAAGGACTTCATCGACATCTATGCCGGCGTCAAGCGGGGCGAATTCGAAACCTTCATGCAGGTGATCAGCCCGTGGGAGCGGGAATTCCTTCTGCTCAACGTGTGAAGGAGGCGCCCATGACGCTGCAGGAAACATGGCAAAGCCCGATCGCGCCCGGCCTTTCCTTCTACCAAGCGACCGTCGGCCCGCGTGCGAGCTATCCGAAGCTCGATGGCTCGCGCCGCGCGGATGTCGCGATTATCGGTGGCGGCTACACCGGTCTTCAGGCCGCCTACAATCTTGCCAAAGGTGGCGCGGAGGTCGTGCTGATCGATGCCAACCGCTTCGGCGACGGCGCCTCCGGCCGCAATGGCGGACAGCTCGGCACCGGCCAGCGCTGGTGGCCGGAAGAGATGGAAGAGAAGATCGGCTATGAGCGGTCGAAGGCCCTGTTCGATCTGGCCGAGGACGCCAAGCGGCATCTTCTCGATTTCTCCGCCGAGCATGGCATCGACATGGATTTCCTGCCCGGCCAGATGAATGTCACGCACAAGCGCAGCTACAAGCGTGACTATATGGACAGTGCGGAGATCGCAGCAACCCGCTACGGCTATCCGCACATGACATTCATGGATGAGGCCGAAACCCAGGAGCGGCTGGGTTCGTCGTTCTATCTCTATGGCGTTCGGGATATGGGCACGGGTCATATCCATCCCCTGAAACTGCTCATCGGCCTTGCCCGCGTCGCGGCAGAGGCCGGTGCGTCTCTCTTTGAAATGACCAAGGCGAAGGGCTTCCGGCAATTCGGCGGCAAGACGATCATCGAAACGGATGGCGGCGAGATCATAGCCGACCGGGTGCTGATCGCCTGCAACGGCTATATCGGCAATCTTGAGCCGGTGACGGCAAGTCACGTCATGCCGATTCGGTCCTTCATCGGCGCGACCGAACCGCTCGACCGCTTTCCGGCGGTACTGCCTGGTAACGAGGCCGTCGCCGATTCGCGATTCGTCGTGCGCTATTTCCGCAAATCCAAGGATGGACGCCTGCTCTTCGGCGGGCGCGAGGCCTATACGGCGGACAACCCGCGTGACATAACGCAGCACATCCGCCGGCAAATCACCGAAATCTATCCGGCTCTCGGCGATATCAGCATCGAATATGCCTGGGGCGGCTCGGTCGGCATCACCATGCCGCGCCAGCCCTTCGTGCGCGAGGTCATGCCTGGCGTCACTTCCATCGGCGGCTATTCCGGCCATGGGGTGATGCTGTCAAATTATTGCGGTAAACTCTATGCGAAAACGGTTCTCGGGAATGCGGATGAACTTCATCTCTTCAGAGAGCTGAACATACCGCCCTTCCCCGGCGGTGCGCGCATGCGGGCGCCTCTGCTGTTCCTGGCGCTCTCGTGGTTTGCGTTGCGCGACAGGTTTTGAAAACCGGAGGATGATTTCTTCCGCCGGCAATCCGTTCTAAAAAGCCGCATCTGATTTTTGCGATGCACACTGGCCTTTTTAAATCGATTAGATTAAAAGGGGCCTCAACTAAGACCGATTGAGAGATAGCTCATGAGCAGCCAGATCATTCCCGTTGAACCATTTGATTATGTCGTTTTCGGCGGCAGCGGCGACCTTGCCGAACGCAAGCTCCTGCCCGCTCTTTACCATCGTCAGGTCGAAGGCCAGTTTTCCGAGCCGACACGCATCATCGGCGCTTCGCGCAGCGCGCTTTCCAATGAAGAATACCGCAAATTTGCAGATGCCGCCCTCAAGGAACACCTGAAAAAGGGCGAATATGACGACGCCGAGGTCAAAAAGTTCCTGGCTCGCCTGTTCTACGTGCCCGTCGACGCCCGCAGCGATGCCGGCTGGGATCAGCTCAAGAAGATCCTGGACGAAGGCAAGGAGCGCGTGCGCGCCTTCTATCTCGCTGTCGCTCCGGGCATCTTCGGCGACATCTCGCAGAAGATCCACGATCACAAGCTGATCACCAAGCAGACCCGCATCGTCGTCGAAAAGCCGATCGGCCGCGATCTTGCCTCGGCTCTGCAGCTCAACGACACCATCGGCAAGGTCTTCAAGGAAGAGCAGATCTTCCGCATCGACCATTATCTCGGCAAGGAAACCGTGCAGAACCTGATGGCGCTGCGCTTTGCCAACGCTCTCTACGAGCCGCTGTGGAACGCCAACCACATCGACCACGTGCAGATCACGGTGGCGGAATCGGTCGGCCTCGAAGGCCGCGCCGGCTATTACGACACGGCTGGCGCCCTGCGCGACATGGTACAGAACCACATCCTGCAGCTGCTTTGCCTGACCGCAATGGAAATCCCCTCCTCCATGGATTCGGAAGCCGTTCGCGACGAGAAGCTCAAGGTTCTGCGCGCACTGAAGCCGATCGACGCGTCCAACGTCGAGCAGGCGACGGTTCGCGGCCAGTATCGCGCCGGCGCTTCGGCTGGCGGCCCGGTCAAGGGCTATCTCGACGAGCTGGAAGGCGGCGTCTCCAACACCGAAACCTTCGTCGCCATCAAGGCCGAAATCGGCAACTGGCGCTGGGCGGGCGTTCCCTTCTACATCCGCACCGGCAAGCGCCTGGCCGGCCGCATGTCGGAGATCGTCATCACCTTCAAGCACATTCCGCACACCATCTTCGATCAGGCCGCCGGCCGCATCGTTGCCAACCAGCTCATCATCCGCTTGCAGCCGGACGAAGGCGTCAAGCAGTCGCTGATGATCAAGGACCCGGGTCCGGGCGGCATGCGCCTGCGCAACGTCTCTCTCGACATGAGCTTCGCGTCTGCATTCAACGTCCGCAATCCCGATGCCTACGAGCGCCTGCTGATGGACGTTATCCGCTCCAACCAGACGCTGTTCATGCGCCGCGACGAGGTGGAAGCCGCATGGAAGTGGGTCGATCCGATCCTCAAGGGCTGGGAACACGCCGGCCAGCAGGTGCAGGGCTATACAGCCGGCACCTGGGGTCCGAGCCAGGCTATTGCGCTCATCGAGCGTGACGGCCGTACCTGGCACGACGATATCTAAACCGGGACGACAACGATGACAGCCAATATGCATGCTTTTGCCAATGGTGCCGAACTCGCCGGCAAGCTCGCGGACAAGGTGGCCGAGACCCTTTCGGCTGCGATTACCGTCCGCGGCTCCGCAAGCATCGCGGTCTCCGGCGGCTCGACGCCGAAGGCCTTCTTCCAGGCGCTGTCATCGCACTCGATCGACTGGGGCAAGGTGACGGTCACCCTCGTCGACGAACGGTTCGTGCCGGCGGACAATCCGCGTTCGAACCACCTGCTCGTCCAGGAAAACCTGCTGAAGGATAAGGCGGCTGCCGCCAAATTCCTTCCGCTCTATCAGGCTGCGGCTTCCGTCGAGGAGGCCGCGGTCATCGCCACCGAAAAGACCAAGGCAATCGGCCATCCCTTCGATGTCGCCATCCTCGGCATGGGCAATGACGGCCACACGGCTTCCTTCTTTCCGGGCGGCAGCAATCTCAATACCGCACTCGATCCGAACACCCCCCGTGGTATCATCACGATGGAAGCGGAAGGTGCCGGCGAGCCGCGGCTGACGTTCACTTTCTCCAGCCTTCAGGATGCCCGATTGCTGGTGCTCCATATCGAGGGAGAAGGAAAGAAGGACGTTTTGGCCAAGGCCGAAGCGCCGGGCGAAGAAACCGAGATGCCGATCCGTGCCATGCTGCGCCGGGCGGCTTCCCCGGTCGAGATTTATTGGGCTCCGTGATACGGCCTGAAGGCCTGGTCATCGAACCCTGACAGACACAGCAACCCGTGCTGCGCCATGTGCCCCTAGGGCGCAGCGGCACAGCATTGACTTTTAGACCCCGCGCCGTGCCCTCTGACGAATAAGTACCAAGGGCACCGCGCAGAACAGACGGAGGCAGATCGACCATGGCCGCTGACGCCCGCATATCAGCGATTACCGCACGTATCGTCGAGCGCTCAAAGCCGACGCGCGAGCGCTATCTGGACCGCCTGCGCAGTGCTGCAACCAAGGGAGCGCAACGCTCCGTGCTAGGCTGTGCCAACCTTGCGCATGGCTTCGCCATCTGTTCCCCCACCGAGAAGGACGCACTGGCGGGAGACCAGGTGCCCAATCTCGGGATCATCACCTCCTATAACGACATGCTCTCGGCGCATCAGCCCTTCGAGACCTATCCTGCGATCATCCGCGAAGCGGCGGCCGAAGCGGGCGGCATTGCCCAGGTTGCCGGCGGCGTGCCGGCCATGTGCGACGGCGTCACGCAGGGACAGCCGGGCATGGAGCTTTCGCTCTTCTCGCGCGACCTGATTGCCATGTCGGCGGCGGTCGGCCTGTCACACAATATGTTCGATGCCGCCGTCTTCCTCGGCGTCTGCGACAAGATTGTCCCGGGCCTCGTCATTGCTGCCCTCTCCTTCGGCCATCTGCCCGCTGTCTTCATCCCGGCGGGACCGATGACTTCGGGCCTGCCGAACGACGAGAAATCGCGCGTGCGCCAACTCTATGCCGAGGGCAAGGTCGGCCGCGCCGAACTTCTGGAAGCGGAATCGAAGTCCTACCACGGCCCCGGCACCTGCACCTTCTACGGCACGGCCAATTCCAACCAGATGCTGATGGAGATCATGGGCTTCCACATGCCGGGCGCCTCCTTCGTCAATCCCGGCACGCCGCTGCGCGAAGCCTTGACGCGCGAGGCGACCAAGCGCGCGCTCGCCATCACCGCCATGGGCAATGAGTTCACACCGGCGGGCGAGATGATCGACGAGCGCTCGATCGTCAATGGCGTCGTCGGCCTGCATGCGACCGGCGGCTCGACGAACCACACGATGCACATCGTCGCCATGGCGCGCGCGGCCGGCATCGTACTCACCTGGCAGGATATTTCCGAGCTTTCGGACATTATCCCGCTGCTCGCCCGCGTCTACCCGAACGGGCTTGCGGACGTGAACCATTTCCACGCCGCCGGCGGCATGGGCTTCCTCATCAAGGAGCTCCTGAAGAAGGGTCTGCTGCATGACGACGTGCGCACCGTCTACGGCCAGGGCCTCGGCAGCTACTCCATCGACGTCAAGCTCGGCGCCGACGGTAACGTCGTACGCGAGCCGGCTCCGGAAAAAAGCCACGACCCGAAGGTACTGGCGAGCATCGACACGCCCTTCCAGAGCAATGGCGGCCTGAAGATGCTGCGCGGCAATATCGGCAAGGCGGTCATCAAGATCTCCGCCGTCAAGCCGGAGCGCCACATCATCGAAGCGCCGGCCGTGATCTTCCACGATCAGCTGGAAATGCAGCAGGCCTTTAAGGACGGCAAGCTGAACCGAGATTTCGTCGCCGTCGTCCGCTTCCAGGGACCGAAGGCCAACGGGATGCCCGAGCTGCACAAGCTTACGCCGGCGCTCGGCGTGCTGCAGGACCGTGGTTTCCGCGTAGCGCTCTTGACCGACGGCCGTATGTCGGGCGCATCGGGCAAGGTGCCTGCCGCCATCCATGTGACACCGGAAGCCGTCGAGGGCGGCCCGATCGCCCGCATCAGGGAAGGCGACATCATCCGCATCGATGCGATTGCCGGTACGCTGGAGGTGCTGGTCGATGCCGCCGATATGGCGGAGCGCGAGCCGGTCGTGGCCGATCTCTCGGAGAATGAATTCGGTATGGGCCGGGAGCTCTTTGCTCCGTTCCGCCAGGCCGCGGGACCGGCGGATCAAGGCGCAAGCGTCCTGTTCCGCCACTGAGATTGTCCGCCGGATTTCGGCAGGACGGCATCGAAGGCTGATCAAGGAGCTTTGGATGCTGCAGTTCCTGCTTCCGGCGGAGCCTTGTCCGTCCATGCCGGCGGAAGGCCGAGGCGCCCGCCCACGAAGCCTGTCACGCCCGGCGATTTCCCGAATACCTTGCAGGCGTCGTATTTCGGTGCCCGGCCGATGAGTGACGCCAATTTCGCCCTGGATGGGAAGGAGGGCGCCGCGCCGAACGGCGTCTTGCCCTTGACCAGCATCTTACTGAAATCGCCGCCGAATTTGGCGGCGAGGCTATAGGCATCCCCTTCCTTGGCGATGGTGCCCGAATCAAAGAATGCGTTTGCACCACGTCCCCAGATCATGACAGCCTTCTGTACACCCTGGGGATTGAAAGCCTCCGCCTCGAGCGAGAGGCTGCCCATGCCGATCGGAATACGCGGAACGGGCACCGGTGCACCCGGCAGCAACACGCTTTTGCCCACGGAGGCAATTTTCGAGACTCCGACGGCGGTTGCATTGGTTGCCTTCACCTGCGTCACGACGGCGCGAACGGTGAGATCCGCCGGCTCAGATAGACCGACGACGGCGAAACGTTCACTCAATCCGGAACAAAGCGCTCTATCGACGGCATTGGTGACGAGATCGCGCTGTTTGGGTGTGAAAGCAGCGGTTTCGGCGCGCATCGAAAAGGCGGTGGGAATGATCTTCACGGTCTTGGCCGCCAGAACATCGTCCTTGCTTACCCTTAGAAGCGAGTGCGCAACCAGCCCATCCGATCGGGTCAGCCCTTCATAGGACCGCAAAGATCCCGCCCGATCCAGCGGCGCTGAGGCACAGCCGCCCAGCAGGCTCATCAAGAGGGCCATCGACCACATATCAGCCCTCCGATGGCTTTCAGCGGCAGATGGGCCATAGGGTCTGCTTACAGCATGATTTGAGATTGTAGCGACTGGCATTGATGTTTGCGCTCCTGCACCGGGTTATGAACATCAGCATCATCATTAAATATCGCACTAAGTGTAATATTAATATCGGCCAATTTGCGGCAATCGGGAAGCGAAGCGGAGAATTTATTTCACCAAAGATTGAGATGCCGGGAACGGCCTGCGGGGCATGCCGATGATTTGAGCGGCGTTGCGACTCATGCCAGAATGGCCCGATGCATAATGTAACCCCAAAGCCGGAAGGGCTGCGCGAACAGAAGCGCCGCCTGACCTTTCAACGCATAGCGGACGTCGGAATGAAATCCTTTCTCGCGAAAGGCTATCAGGAAACGACGATCGACGAGATTGCCGCAGCGGCCGGGATTTCCCGCCGGACTTTCTTTTATTACTTTAGAAGCAAGGACGATATTCTTCTGGCGCATCAGCGCCGATATATGGACGCACTGCGGACTGGCATCATGGAGAATGCGTCGGCCGGGCGACCCATTGAGGTCGTCCATCAAGCCACCCTGGGACTTGTGGCCCGCATCGAGGCGGAAGCGCCTCGGCTTCTGGAGACTGCCAAGCTTTTACGTCAAAGCGAGACCTTGCGCGCCCGTTCGCGGGGCAACTCTTTGCAGCTTGAGCAAATCGCCTACCAAGCCCTGTGCGAATTGTTTCCGACCAGGGACCGCGACGGTCTGCAGCTGGTTTCGATGATCGGAGTGAGCCCGCTTCGCCTCGCGGTCAACAAATGGCTGCAGGAAAATGGCAGGCTGCCGCTGATCAAGTATCTTGAGGATGCGCTCGCTAAATGGCGAACGGAAATCTGATCCGTCAGCCGAACGCAGCGCTAAGCCGTTTCTTGTGGGTCGTTGATCAGGATCTGATGTCGAGCACGCGGTTCTTATGAGCCGGGTGCGTGCTGTAGACGAAGATCTTGTTCATTTCCTTCTCCGTAAGAAGCCGCAGGAAGCGAACTTCCACCGTGTTGTTGGAGAAGACCTTCATCAGCACACAACCGACCTTGGTGATGCGGGCGTCAGGAATATCCAGATAGAACTGCTTCGGCAGATTATACTGGGTGAGGATCGCAAGAACCGCGCTGCTCTGCGAGATACGGATAATATCGCAGCGGCGCGACGCAAGATTCATCACACCCTTTTCAGTGTATTCGAGGCGGGCGGCATTCATGGTGTCTTCCATGCGAAACCGCACTTCGCGGTCATACATGAAGGATTCTTCCTTGTTAAGGAAATGCTGACCTGAATTAGCTCTGCCGAACGCGGCCATCTTGGTAGACCCCTGAAGTATATTATGAAGGGAAGACTATCAGCCGGTCTTTAACAGAAGGTTTGAGTGCGCCGGCCCAAGATGAATTTTGTTGTTCATTTTTACTTGGGTCGGGGCATCCGGTAAGCGCCTACTTGCGATAGGAGTGGCCGCTGGCGTCGAAAAGATGCAGCTTCTGACGGTCGGCGGCAAAACGCATCTTTTGGCCGCGATGAATATCGGCAATGCCGGGGATCTTGACGATGATCGGCTCGCCATCGACCAGGCCTTCGATATAGAGCTGCGTCACTTCGCCGAGCGCCTCGACGATGGAAACCTCGCCTTCGAAGAGATAGTCATCGCCCGTCGCGAGACGAAGATCTTCCGGACGTACGCCGAAGCTGGCGGCCTTGCCCTTTTCGGAGGCCTCCGTCGGCACGTCCAACGTTACCGATTTGCCGCCGGTCAGTGTCACCGTCGTCGCAGCGCCTGTTTCGGTTACCGTTGCCGGGATGATGTTCATGGCCGGCGAGCCGATGAATTTTGCAACGAACAGGTTAGCCGGGCGCTCGTAGAGTTCAAGGGGAGCGCCGACCTGTTCGACCCGGCCGGCCGACAGCACGACAATACGGTCGGCCAGCGTCATGGCTTCCACCTGGTCGTGGGTGACGTAGATCATCGTCGTCTCGGGCATGGAATCGCTGAGTTTGGCGATCTCGATGCGGGTCGCCACACGCAGGGCGGCATCGAGGTTGGACAGCGGCTCGTCGAACAGGAAGACCTTGGGGTTGCGGCAGATGGCGCGGCCGATGGCAACGCGCTGCCGCTGACCGCCCGAGAGTGCCTTCGGCAGACGTTCGAGATATTGGGTCAGCTGCAGGCTCGCCGCCGCCGCCCGCACACGACGGTCGATCTCCTGCTTGCTTTCGCCGGCAATGCGCATGCCGAAGGCCATGTTGTCATAGACGGTCATATGCGGATAGAGCGCATAGGACTGGAAGACCATGGCGATGCCGCGCCGTGACGGCGGCACCTCGTTCACCTTCTGGCCGGCGATCATCATATCCCCGGCGGTGATGCTCTCCAGCCCGGCGATCATCCTGAGCAAGGTGGACTTGCCGCAGCCGGAGGGGCCGACGAAGACGATGAATTCGCCTTCGTTAATCTCCAGATCGATCCCGTGCAGCACATGCACGCTGCCGTAGGATTTCTTGATATCCTTCAGAACAAGTCCAGTCATTATGCTTCCTCCTCCCAAAGGTCAGGCAAGACGCGCGAAATAGGCGCCCCAGGCCGGAATATCGATCTTGTTGCCGTAGTTGTTGCTGGTAAATCCATGTCCCGTCAACGCCTGCCAATTGCCATCAGGCAGGGTTGCCAGCGTTTCGACGGGGCTCATATTGAAGACGCAGAGAATGGTCTCTCCGGCATAAGTGCGGGTGTAGATCAGTACGTCGCCCTGCGGCTCCGAAAAGGCAATCTCGCCTTTGGCGAAGGCCGGATGCTGTTTACGGAACGCGAGGAAGCGACGGTACTGCTCCAGCACCGAATTTTCATCGCCCTGCTGGACGCTGACGGCGCGCAGGATATGTTCGACCGGCACCGGCAGCCAGGGCTTGACGGTGGAAAAGCCGCCCTGCGCCACCTGGCTGTCCCAGACCATGGGCGTGCGGCAGCCATCACGGCCCTTGAACTCGGGCCAGAACTGGATGCCGTAGGGATCCTGCAGATCCTGATAGGCGAGATCGGCTTCCGTCAGCGCCAGTTCCTCGCCTTGATAGATGCATACGGAGCCGCGCAGGGTCAGCAGCAGCGCCGCATAGAGCTTGGCGAAAGCATCGCGGTCGGCCACCAGATTGCCCCAGCGGCTGACATGGCGCACGACGTCGTGGTTGGAGAAGGCCCAGCAGGCCCAGCCTTGCGGAGCTGCCGTGTCGAAGTCGTTCATCACCTCTTCGACGCGATCCGGCGAAAGAGCGTCCGGCGCCAGGAATTCGAAGGCGTAGCACATGTGCATCTTGTCACCGCCAGATGTGTACTCGCCGACAATCTCGAGGCCGCGCTGGCTATCGCCGACTTCGCCGACGGCGGCAATCGCCGGATATTCGTCGAGCACGGCGCGGAAGCGCTTCAAGAATTCCAGGTTCTCGGGACGATTCTTGTCGTAGAGATGCTCCTGAAAGTTATAGGGATTGACGGCCGGTGCCGTAGAGGCATTGCGGCGCGAAGGTTCCAGCGCCGGGTTGTCGCGCAATTCCTTGTCGTGGAAATAGAAGTTGATGGTGTCGAGACGGAAGCCGTCGACACCGCGGTCGAGCCAGAAACGGACGACGTCAAGCAAGCGATCCTGCACTTCGGGATTGTGCAGGTTCATATCCGGCTGCGAGGTCAGGAAGTTGTGCATGTAGTACTGCATGCGGGTCGGATCCCACGCCCAGGCCGAACCGCCGAAGATCGACAGCCAGTTGTTGGGCGGTGTGCCATCCGGCTTGGCATCAGCCCAGACATACCAATCGGCCTTAGGGTTATCCTTGCTCGAGCGGCTTTCGACGAACCAGGGATGGCGGTCCGAGCTGTGCGACAGCACGAGATCGATCATCACCTTGATGCCGAGACGATGGGCTTCCGTCACCATCGCATCGAAATCGGCAAGCGTACCGAAGATCGGATCGACGTCCTCGTAATTGGAGACGTCATAGCCGAAATCGCGCATCGGCGACGTGAAGAACGGCGAAATCCAGATAGCGTCGACGCCGAGCGACGCGACATGCGGCAGGCGGACGGCGATGCCCTTAAGATCGCCGATGCCGTCACCGCTGGAGTCCTGATAGGAACGCGGATAGATCTGATAGATCACGGCGCCGCGCCACCAGTCCTTGTCAACTTCCGAAGCCGATTGAAGAGCAATGCTCATGCTGAGTGGGTCCTGTAGTAAGTGCGTGTTTTTGGATCAGCCCCCCTTCACCGACCCGGCGAGCAGACCGCGCACGAGATAGCGCTGCAGACCAAAGAAGACGAGGAGTGGGATAAGGATTGTGACGAAGGCCGATGCCGTCAGGATCTCCCAATTGCCGCCGCGCGAGCCGAGCAGCGCGTTGAGGGCGGCCGTGAGCACGAGGTGATCCTTGTCGGTGCCGAGGAAGACCATCGCGATCAGAAGGTCGTTCCACACCCAAAGGAACTGGAAGATCGCGAAGGAGGCCAATGCCGGGAAAGACAGCGGCAGGATGATCTTGACGAAGATATCGAAATCGCTGGCGCCGTCGACGCGGGCGGATTCGATGATTTCCTTCGGCAGGCCGGCAATGTAGTTGCGCAGGAGATAGATGGCCAGCGGCAGGCCGAAAGCCGTGTGCGCCAGCCAGATGCCGGGATAGGTCTTCGACGGAACGCCGAATATCTGGCCGATATCGTTATAGATGCGCAGAAGCGGGATCAGCGACATCTGCAACGGCACGACGATCAGGCCGACAACGAGCGCAATCAGGATCGCGCGGCCGGGAAACTCCATCCAGGCAAGCGCATAGGCCGCAAAGGCGGCGATCAGGATCGGGATGACGGTTGCGGGGATCGTTACCGTCAGCGAATTGATGAAGGACTGGCCGATCCCCTCGCCGCCGAGTACGTTGCGGTAGTTGTCGAAGGTGAATTGCGGCGGTGTGGCAATGGTCAGGTAGATGCGCTTGCTGCGGGCATCGGCCTCAAAGGGACCAGTTTTCTGGTAGCGATAGCTGCCGTCAGCATTCACTGTTAGGGTCTCGCCATTGCCGAGATCGGCTGGCGAGCCGATCTTATAGGCGGCCGGCTCCTGCACGCGCAGGCCGAAGGACTGGATCCTGCCGTTGCCGCTGTTGCCTTGACCGGCAACCGTACCGGCGATGACGTAATTGGCACCGTCCTGCTTTGCCTTGTCCGGGCCGTCGAGGCGGACGGCGGCCGTCTGCGACGAACCGGAGAAAGCCGTCCACCAACCGGAGGCGACGATCTGGTCCTTGTCGCGCAGCGCCGTGACGAAGATGCCGAGCGTCGGAAGCAGCCAGAGCAGGACGATGAGCAGCACCGCGGCATGAACGAAGATGCGTGCGGGACCGATGCGACCGAGATTTCCAATCATGTCAGCGCCCCTTCGTTTCTGCGTTTGCGCGGCGGATGTTCCAGATCATGATCGGTGTGACGGCGACCATGATGACGAGCGCTATGACGGCGCTTCGGCCGCTGTCGCCGCCGCCACGGAACATCCAGTTGAACATCAGGTTGGCAAGCACCATCGTGTTCCATTGACCATTGGTCATGGTGAGAACGATATCGAAGACCTTGAGGACGAGGATGGTGATGGTCGTCCAGACCGTGGCGATCGTTCCCCAGACCTGGGGAACCATGATCTTCCAGAAGATCTGCCAGCCATTGGCGCCATCGATGACAGCCGCTTCGATGGTTTCCTCCGGAATACCGCGAAGGGCCGCCGACAGGATGACCATGGCAAAGCCGGTCTGGATCCAGATCAGCATGACCATCAGAAAGAAGTTGTTCCAGAACGGAATGGTAATCCAGACTTCCGGCGTGCCGCCGAACAGCTGGACGATCGCGTTCAGAAGGCCGATCTGCGCATCCGTGCCGCCGCGATATTCATAGATGAACTTCCAGATGACGGAAGCGCCGACAAAGGAGATTGCCATCGGCATGAAGATGACGGCCTTGGCGATATTGCCCCACCAGATGCGGTCGGTCATGACGGCGATAACGAGACCGAAGAAGGTGCAGGCCGCCGGCACGACGGCGAGCCAAAGGATGTTGTTGAAGATCGACTGGCGGAATTCGGTATCGTTGAGCGCCCAAAGATAATTGGCGCCGCCGACGAACTTGCTGCCATCAGGCCCGTAGAACGACAGGATGAAGGTCGCGACGACGGGATAGACGAGATAGACGACAAGCAGGAACAGCGCCGGCCCCAGGAACAGCCAGGGGCGGATAAGACCGCGGCGGCGAAGGTTGACAGCCGCCCGATGGACCTCATCGCCTTCCCTTGCCGGAAAGATCAAGTCCAATAGCTTGTTGGAAAACCAGAAATAAGCGGCGCAAATGGCAACGCCGAATATCATGGCGGCAATCGCCGATACGATCTGCGAAAACATCCCTTCCCTCCCCGAATTATCTGCTTTTGTCCATCAGTCGGGCATCGGCCGCGCTGAAGGGCGCGTCGTCATATGCGGTATGGCGCCGCCGGCGAGTTGCCGGCGGCGATAGGGCTATGATGTCTTACTTGATGGCGTCCCAGGACTTCTGGATACCGTCGGCTACATCCTGAGCAGACTTGCCGCCGACGAAATCCACCATGCCGGTCCAGAACGAACCCGCACCAATCTTGCCCGGCATCAGGTCGGAACCGTCGAAGCGGAAAGTGGTGGCCGTGGTCAGGGTCTCGCCTTCCTTGCGCAGTGTGTCGTTGGCATAAGCCGCGGTATTGACGGCCTTGTACGGCGTCAGGAAGCCGGACTGGGCCATCCAGACTTCCTGGGCGATCGGCGTCTGCAGGAACTGGATGAAGGCGCGTGCAGCCTTCGAATCCTTGGTGATAGCAGCGAGCGTGCCGGCGCCGAGAACCGGCTTGCCGAGTTCAGGATGCGCGGCGGAGGGCGGGAAGTAGAAGAAGTCCGCATCCTGGCCGAGCTTGATGCCTTCCGGGAAGAAGGACGGAATGAAGGATGCCTGCTTGTGCAGGTAGCACTTCGGCGGAACCGTGAAGAGGCCCTTCGGGCTGTCGCGGAAATCGGTCGAGGCAACAGCCGCAACGCCGCCGGCAACATATTTCGGGTTCTTCGCGAACTTGCCGAATTCCTCGATGGCAGCGACTACCTTCGGATCGTTGAACTTCAGCGAGTTATCGACCCAGTGATCGTAATCTTGCGGCGTGTTCAGGCGCAGCATCAGGTCTTCGACCCAGTCGGTTGCCGGCCAGCCGGTCGCGCCGCCGGAACCCAAACCGATGCACCAGGGGGTGCCGCCGTCCTTGACGATCTGGTCGGAGAGCTTGATCAGATCCTCCATGGTCGTCGGAACCTTGTAGCCGGCTTCTTCGAAATTCTCCGGCACGTACCAGACCAGCGACTTCAGATCGGCCTTGTAGGGGAAGGCATAGAAGGCATCCTTGCCGTCCTTACCCTTGTAGGTGCCATAACCGACCCAGCTGTCGCCGGCACCGTAGTTCGTCTTGACCCAGCTCGCGAGATCATCGCCGAGCGGCGTCAGGTAACCCTTGCTGGCAAGGTTTGCGAGCAGGCCCGGCTGCGGGAGGATGGCGACATTCGGCGGCGAACCGGCCTGAGTGTCGATGACGATCTGCTGCTCGTAGTTTTCCGAGGACGAATATTTGGCGTTCACGCCGGTCGCTTCGGTGAAGTAGTTGAGGACGCTGGTGAAGAGAGCCTCGTCCTCGCCGCGCCAGGGGCCGAAGATGGTCAGCGTCTCGCCCTTCAGGTCGGCATGCGCCGACTTGAACTCGTCGTAGCTTTTCCAGTTGAACTTGGAGTCCTGGCCGGGCTGGAACTTCAGATCGGCCGCCATCGCCGTACCGGCCACCAGAGCGGCGGCAGCGACGGTCATCAAGAACATCTTTTTCATGCGTTGTCCTCCCTAATAACGAAACCCATGAGCCCAAACACACTCTCGTGCTATGCGCCCCATTCCTCAAAGCGCTTTGGCTACCTCTCTCATCCATTGAGAGCGCGCCAAAGTCAAGCGGTTTTCAAATTCGGGGCGATATACACAGCAAATCTCGCGTTGCAGCATAGAATGTGCATCGATTTCTTGCTAATCGCCTTGTCTCGCACACTTCTCCTGCTACATAATTGAAAGCGCTTTGAATGCTCGCGGCTTTTCGGGAGGTTGGCTCGGCATCTTGGCTGCCTGTAGTGGGAGGAGCTGGAATACCGTGAATCTGAAACAGCTATCGCAGATGCTCGGGCTGTCGCAGACGACAGTCAGCCGGGCATTAAACGGATATCCGGAAGTCAATCACGAAACGCGCGAGCGCGTTCTCAAAGCGGTTCGGGAAACCGGCTATCGACCCAACAAGGCAGCACAAAGACTTGCGACCGGCAAGGCCGGTTCGATCGGACTTGTGATGCCGACCTCGCCCGGCAACTCCTCGGACGTGCATTTCAGCGAGTTCCTGACGGGGCTGGGAGAAGAGGCCTTGCGGCACGATTTCCATTTCGTCCTGACGCCCGCGGATCCGAATGACGAAGTCGGCGCTCTCAGGCGATTGGCGGCCAGCGGCAATGTCGATGCCCTCTTCGTTAATTATATGCGTGGTCACGATCCGCGCCTGGAGATGCTGAAGTCTCTATCCATGCCCTTCCTCGTGCATGGACGATCGATCGGTTCCGAGCCCGACTATCCATTTCTCGACATCGACAATGAAGCCGCCTTCTACGACGCCACGAAGCTGCTGCTGCAGCTCGGACACCGGCGCTTCGCCCTCTTGAACGGCCCGATCTATTTCGATTTCGCTATTCGCCGGAAGAACGGCATGGATGCGGCCCTTGCCGAGCGTGGTCTGGCGCTCGACGAAGCCTGCACCAGCCATACGCCGATGACGGATGAACAGGGCTTGCTCGCCATGGAACGCATCCTGCAAATGGAAAAGGACAAGCGTCCTACTGCAGTGCTCTGCTCCAGTACCGTGCTGGCGCTCGGCGCCGTTCGCGCCATCAATCAGGCAAAGCTGAAACTGGGCGAAGACATATCGATGATCGCCCATGACGACGTGCTGACCTTGCTTAAGCCGGAAAATTTCACCGTGCCGCTGACGACCACCCGTTCATCGCTGCGTGCAGCCGGCGTGCGCATCGCCGAACGGCTGATCGGCGAAATCAAGCATACGGAAACATTTCCAGCGCAGGAATTGTGGAAGGCCGAATTGATCGTACGCGCATCGACCGGCGTTGCGCCGGCCGATTGACATATGCTTCAGAACTTCGGCGGCTTCTGACCAGCAGCGCGATGGGCCGCGATGACGGTATTGGCCATCAGCATGGCAATCGTCATCGGTCCGACACCGCCCGGAACCGGCGTGATCGCTGCGGCGACATCGGAGGCTTCACCATAAGCGACATCGCCCACCAGCCGGCTCTTGCCCTCGCCGCGCTCCGGTGCATCGATCCGGTTGATGCCGACATCGATGACGGTCGCGCCGGGCTTCACCCAATCCGCCTTTACCATCTCCGGACGGCCGACGGCCGCGACCAGAATATCGGCGCCTCTTGCCACCGAGGCCAAATCCTTCGTGCGCGAATGCGCCGTCGTCACCGTCGCATTGGCAGAAAGCAGCAATTGCGCCATCGGCTTGCCGAACAGGTTGGAGCGGCCGATGACGACGGCATTCAGACCCGACAGGTCTTCGCCGTGGATCGAACGTACCAAAAGCATGGCGCCGGCCGGCGTGCAGGAGATCAGTCCGGTTTCGAGATCGCCGGTTGCCAGCTTGCCGGCATTGACGACATGCAGGCCGTCGACATCCTTCTCCGGCCGGATCGACTGGATGATCGCATCGGAATCAAGATGCTTCGGCAGCGGCAGCTGCACGAGAATGCCGTGGATGGACGGATCGTCGTTCAGCGACGCGACGAGCTTTGCCAGCTCTTCCTGCGTCGTTTCCGCCGGCAGCGTGTGCTGGACCGACTTGAAGCCGCATTCCTTGGCCATCTTGCTCTTGGAGTTCACATAGGCGTGGCTGGCCGGATCATCACCGACGATGACGACCGCAAGTCCGGTCTTCGCACCGGCCTCGGTCTCAAGTCCCGCCGCCGCAGCCTTCACGGCCTCGATCACCGAAGCGGCTGCCTTCTTCCCGTCGATCACTGTCGTCACGCTCGTCTCCCGATCATGAATTCGCTGGCAATCTACAAGCCATCCACTCCATGGAATGGCCTGCAAACGCCCTATGGTGTCTGAAAGCGGTAATTGCAAGGGAAAACGATGAGACGATCAGGCGCGGTCCGGATGTCTGCGTACAGCGTAGGTTTCGACCTTGGCACGCAGCGATGCAAGCTCTTGCCGGATGAGGCCCCACTCGTCCGCAATATCGAGCCGATCCACATCATGGACGAGAGCAGCCGACGGTTCAGGTGCGATCGCCGGCAATAACTGAGGCTCCAGATCATCCTCATGGCGAAAAGCGTGGGCTGCCAGCATTGTGCCTTCATCAGCTGCCTGATCTTCTGCCGGCGCGGCACCAGCCACCCATTTGCGCAGGAATACGGCGCAGAGTGCCAGACCAAGACCTATGAGGAAACCGACAGCCTGATTGCTCACGAGCCGGTTATCCAACGGGGCGGCGGCCGCGACGGCCTGGGACAATACCGTCAGCGGCGGCCTGACTTCGGAAATCGTCATGCCGGCATTCTGCTGATCGGCCTCGTAGCGGCTCTGCGCTGTCGTCACGGCATCCTGCAGCTGCCCGAGGCGAGCGAGGTCCACATCACTCCCCGTCTGACTGAAAGCCGTCATTTGCGCCGAGAGAGCGGTCTGCTTTTCCAGAGCCGCTTTCACGTCCGCCTCGCTGCTGACGGCGAGCCGCTGCAACTGACTACGCATATTGGCCGCGAGATCATCGACCGTTGCTTGTTGCGCCAGCAGGCGGGGATGGCGCGGGCCGAGCTGCACAGAAAGCTGTGTCAATTGTGACTTTGCGGCGTTGTAGCGGCTGCGCAGGTCATCAAGGCCTGGCGACGAAAGATCGCCCGACAATGCGCCAGTCAGCATCGATGCCGGCGTCGCCGATTTGACAGCTGCGAGACGGGCCTTGGCGGTGCGTACCGCCAGATCGGCTGCCTTTATCTGCACATCCAGCTGCTGACGCTGCCGCCGGAGTGTCTCGGCCGCGGCAATCCTGTCTTCGCCATAGCGCGTCTTGAATTCGGCAAGGGCGGCAGAGGCGCGATCGAGTTCCTTGCGGCTGCGATCAACCGCCGTTTCAACCCCGAGCGACGTACCGGCTGCCTTCGCAACGCCCGGGTCATAGAGGGTTGCGATAACCAGCCGGTTGGCAATATCGGCCGATCTGGCGGGATCGCCCGACGTAACGATCAGGCGCAGCAGACCCGTCTGACTATCGATCTCGACGGCAACGTCTTTGCGCAGCGTGGCCTGCGCGCGCGACGGCGCATCGGATGCATTGCCGCTGTCGGAAAGCAACTCGACGGCAACGCCGAGGGCACCCGCCCGGCTGCCGGTAAATTCCGGATCGCGATCAAGCTTCATCCTGGCAACGACGTCGGACAATACGGACGGAGCGACGACCCGCTTTGCCGCAACATCCAACAGGGCCTGACGCGCGCGGCCATCGCCTTCCGCATGGAGCACTGCCTGCGAGACATAACGCGGCGGCGGCGCAAGCAAGATGGGAACGACCGCCCCCATGAGCGCGGTTGCGGCGACGAAACTGAGCGCACGGAGGCTGAGAGACCGGCGCCCAGTCCGCGACATGTGTTCAACGGCAACGGGAGCGGAGCCGATTTGCGGCGGAAGCTCCGGCATGCCCTCAAGCAGATCGGGCACGAATTCCAGCAAATCGGGCGCCGGTTCCGATACCCGTTCCGGCAACCGGCGGCGTTCCGCATAGTAGACGTCGGAGATATTTTCGGCCTGTGCGGCTGCTAGCGCGCGCTCCTGCGATCTTCTATGGCCGGACACCGGATAGGGGTCGCCATCCAAACGTCTGCGCAGGATGGCACGCAGTTCCGCATCACGCGGATCGTCGGTGTTGGCAGCGCGCAGACCGACCGCACCACCCAAATCATCGTCTTCGCCATAAGGAGAGGCACGTGTTCCAGCGCGCTGCGAAACCTCAGAGGTTTGCGCGTCGTAGGGATAAAATCCGGTCCTGGCTTTGCTTTCAAACATGGCGGGCTATCTCGCGCACATGGTCGGAGACCAATGCAAATGGTTAACCCACTCTAAACTTTCATACCAAAGAAAGAGTTAACGCCAAGCCCGCAAATACTAACTTGCTAATTTGTCCGGCGGCGCAATGTGCCGTTGCGGCAACGGATGCGGCTCCGCGCGAAGGACACGCTGCTTGCGGCCGAACTGATGCCTTACAATCTGATAGAAGAACAGCGGTATGCCCAGCATATAGCGCCGCCAGAGCCTGCCCGGCTCCAGCACGAGACGGAACAGCCACTCGCTGCGCATCGCGCGCACGAGGCTTGGCGCCCGCGGCACAGTCTCCGAAATGAAATCGAACAGGGCGCCAACGGTCAGGACAAGACGGGCGTGCTGCGGGCCGACATGCTCGGCGACCCATTTTTCCTGCAAGGGCGTGCCCATGCCGACGATCAGGACATCGATCTTCTGGCGGCTGATTTCCGCTGTCACTGCGCTGCTCCGGGCCGGATCGAAGAAGCCGTCCGATACGACGACGAACTGGTGCCAGGGAGCATGCCGGCGAAATCTCTCGGCTGCCTTTTCAACAACGGAGCGCTTGCCGCCCAAGAGACCGATCCGCCTCGGCCGCTCCATGAATGTCAGAAGCGCGGGCACGAAATCCGTGCCGTTCAGATTGGCCGGGAAAGGCTCGCCATGAGCGACGCGTGAGGCGATGTCGAGGCCGACGCCGTCGGGAAGCACCAGATTGCGCTCGAGAACACTACGGTAGGTTTCATCGCGCAGCATGACGAGCATGTTATGCGCATTGACAAAGGAGATCGACGTCTGTCCGACCGGCAGGGAAGCGAGTTCGTTGACGAAGGTCAGCGCGTCATCCCAGTCGAGATCGCATACCGGCAGATCGAAGATCATGCGGCGTGACGCGGCGACGGCAAAATCGGCTACCTGGTTCAATCCAATACCCTCCTGCCCGGCATCGCTGACGCGCATGATGCCAGTACGCATAAAGCGCATGCCCCTCACCGTTCATCGGTGCAGCGACTGGGAGACATGGCTCGTAGGAGTTTATAGCAAGACAAATCCAACTTTCCGTTAGGAAGGAAGGTTGGATTTGCTGGAAGCTATCAGGAGTTTGTTAGGCATACCGATAGAATGTAAGAAATTACTTACGTTTATCGCTTTGCGGCCCAGAGATCTCACTCGACCGGCACTTTGTCCTTTGCCGCATCCTGCACGATCTTGACGGGCTTGACCGTCCTCTTGCCCACGGTTTCCCCGCCGTGGGTTTCTTCTTTGGAAAGATAGTCGAGCTGCTCTATCAGCACATCGGCGACGTAGTCGCCACCAAGTCGCTCGTTCATCCGCTTTTTCAAATCCGCGCGAAAGCCGGCAATATCGAAATTCTGCGCATGAGCGATGTCGATCGTCTTGTTGCCGATCAGCAGCGAAAAGAGTTCGTCCGTCGTTAACTCCGGCAGAGGGATCTGCAGAGCATTCGCCTTGCCCTTCTCCATCATGAAGGAGATGCGCGTCAGGAAATAGCCGGTTACCTGGCCGTTGGCGATAACGGGAACGTTGATCGATTCGCCCTTGACGAGCTCCTGCTGCGCCTTCTTGGCATCGTCAGGGCTGATCGCGGGCGCCGTCGCCATCTGCACCGAAAAATAGACCGAGGCCAATGTTACGGCGCAGACCCACAGGCCGGTGATAACAAGCTTGATCATCCAGCCTCACGGACGCGGAATTGCTCCTGCGAATAGGTGCCGTCCCCATCGGCATTCTGCACGGCATTCTTCAAGATGTCGGCGACTGCACGAACCGCCTCGAGATGTGCCTCGACCCGACGAGCGTTCAGAACCAGCTTCTTCTTTAGATCATGCAGCTGTTCGATGTGGGCGGCTGCAAGATCGGCTGGATCGGTATCGCGAAAGAGCATCGACAATTCGTAGAGGCAGCGGCTCTTGTGTGCGTTCGATACCTTGAGATCGAATTCCGGGTCGCTGCCGATCCGGTTGTTCTCATTGTCGATAATCATCTCCAGGCGGCCAAGGACAGACTTGATCCGATAGTCCTGCGACATCATTTCCATGTTTGTTACCTCGCTCATGCTTTCTGGGACGTCAACGAATTCTGGTTGGTGATGCTGGTGTTGCCGTCGTTATCGGCATTGGCAGCGGCCAGCGTCTTGCGCTGAAAATCGGTAATCGCGCTGAGCGCCATTTTCTTGTCGTTCTCGTCGGTCGCCGCATGGATGGCGCCGGTATTGCGCATCTTGTCGACCTGTTCCTTGTACATTTTTTCGGCGATGCCCACGCCTCCATTCTTGGAGATCGTATCGCCCAGCTGCTCGGCCATCATACCCTTCCAGATCTCGCCGGCAGAACCTTTGCCGTAGAGCGTTTCGCTGCTCGGCAACATGTTCTTCACGAAGTTCTGCAGCACCATGGACTCGAACTTGCGATAGGCCTGCGGGACCTTGGTCCCGGCGACATGGGTATTGGCATTGGCAAGGCCCGCCTGGGTGGCGGCGCTGTTCATCGCATCCACCGTCGCACCGAAGCCGTTGCCGTTTTCGGCAAGGCTGGTGGCAGCAAAAGCGGCCCGGTTGGCGGCAAGCTTGGCCTGCGCGGCCTCGACATCGGCGGGATTGGCGGCCTTGACGACATCAAGGACCAAATCACTCGGAGGCGAAATAGCCATGTCACGTCTCCTTCTGCTCTCGCATGCACTGAAAACGAGCGGCTCAGCGCTCGTGTCAGGGCATGTCGAATCAAACTGTCAAAACGGATCGGCAACCCAACGCTGCGAATCCTGTTCCATGATCGCGATGATTATGGTTTTTGAACCTTGCTGGAGGCTGGCGTTACGCCGGCGAAGCGCTGATCGATGATGTCGTAGACGGCATTGTCATCCGCCTCCCGCGTTTCCAGCTCGCGGGCATCCTTCATGTGTTCTTCCAGCCTGTCGCCCTTGGTGCGCTCCTGCTGGACCTTCATCTGAATGAGCGTCTGGATGCTTTCCAGCTGCTGGTCCCGGATCATCAGGCGGCCATAGCGCTCGGCGTAATGGATCGAGAATGCCATATGAACGGGATCAACGGAGCCGATGGCGACCATGACCCGCTCCATCGATTCGGTGACTTCCGACCGCTGTCGGGTGGTATCGGCCAGCTCGCTTTCCGCCATCCGTTCCAGATGGCGCTGCACCGCGACGAGGCGTTTCAGTTTTTCGGACCGGTTTTTCTCAGCCATCGCTACCTACCCGCCGGTCGCCTTGTTCCGGCTGCACTCGAATCGGTGTTCGCCCTTGTGTCATTACGGCTAATGCCCGTTGAAGACCGTCAGGAACGCATTGGAAAACTGACTGACCAACGCCGCAATACTGACATAGAGCATGAACAGCCCTCCCATCAGCAGATAGGGCGTGGAAATGAAATAGATCGGGATCTGCGGCGCCAGCTTGTTGATGAAACCGATCGAAATCTGAAACATCAGGCCGTAAAGCAGGAAAGGGCTTGCCAGCCGCAGCATGATGAAGAAGGTCGTCGCCAGCGTGTCGGTGATGGAGATCAGTGCCGCGCGCGGCTCGATATGTCCGCCGAAGGGAATGACCGAATAGGAATCGACCAGCGCCTGCAAAACATAATGGTGAAAGTCGAGAATGAAGAGGATCATCAGCCCGCAAAAACTAATGAGGCTGGTGAGCGATGTCTCACTCGATTCCTCGACGAGGTCGGCACCGCCGGGTGCATTGAAGCCGATCAGCATCGATATGACCGTGCCGGTAAACTGCAGGCCCAGCGTGTAGATGCGAGCCATCATCCCATACATCAATCCGATGACGGTTTCGGTGAAGATGAGGCCGATATAGTTCGCATCGCCCTTCGACACCTCAGGATAGATCGTGTTCCAGAGCAACGGCAGGATCGCCATCGTCAGGGCCGCGGAAAGCAACAGCCTGATCTGCGGGGGAACGCGGCCGGAGGAAAATCCCGGGAGGACCATCATGCAGCCGCCGATGCGGCAGAAGGCGACGAACAGCGCCAGAATGGTCCCCTGGGGATCTGATATCATGAAATCGAACCTAGAATCTTGATCTCGATCCCCTTGGCCAATTCCACATGCGACAGGACCGGAAGCGTCGCGAACAGGCGTTCGATGATCATGCGCACATAGGAGCGCGTTTCCGGCGACGTGACAAGAACGAAGGGCATGCCCCGGTCCATGTATTCACGGATAACTTTGCCCGCCTGCTCGCTGAACTCTTCTAGGCTGCGCGGATCGATATCGAACTCGACGACTTCGCCCTTCTGGTCGCGCTTCAACGCCTGATGGAAGATAAGGTCCCATTTGCTGCCAAGGCGCAGGACGCGCAGCACGCCGTTATCGGCCAGATCGCCGCAGAGCTGCTGCGCCATGCGGACACGCACATGCTCGACGATCTGCTCGGTCTTGCGCACATGCGGTGCCAGTTCCGCAACGGCTTCGAGGATGAGATGCAGGTTGCGGATCGAGACACGCTCGGCAAGCAGCAGCTTCAACACGGCTTGCAGGCCGGAATAGGACATATGCGACGAGCAGATTTCGTCGGCAAGCTTCTTGTATTCCGGATCGAGGCGGTCGATCAGGACCTTCACGTCCTTATAGGACAGCAGCGCCGGCAGGTTGTTGCGGATGACTTCGCTCATATGGGTGAGCACGACGGAGACATTGTCGATTGGCTGGAAGCCCTCGCGCTTCAGATCCTCGGCAAAGGCTTCGAGGACAGAGAAGGCCGGCATGCCGAAAGCGGGTTCGCGGATCTCGTCGCCCGGGACGGTCGGCTTGCGGCCGGAACCGGTGACGACGAGCACTTCGCCGACGCGCAGCATGTTGGAGGCGATCGTCGTGCCATGGATGCGGATCTGATAAGACTTGTCGGCAATCGCCATGTCGTCGATCACCTTGATCTCCGGCACGACGAAGCCGTATTGCGTCGCGAACTTCTTGCGCATCTTGCCGACGCGGAAAGCCAGTTCCTGATGGGCGCCAAGCAGGCGGGTGGAGACGATCTTGCCGAGCGCCAGTTCGATCTCTGCGGTCTTCAGCACCGATTTGACCGAATCCTTTTCCATTTCCTTCGTCTGCATCACCTTCTGCTCTTCGGCGTCGCGGCGAAGCTTGTTCTCAGCTTCGATCTGGCGCGGAATGAACCAAGCGCCGGCGGCCATCAGACCGCCGAGGAAAACGAAGGGAAGGAAGGGCATGCCGGGCATGATGGCCAGGATGCCCATGAGGACCGCAGAGACGGCGAGAGCGCGCGGATAGCCGCTCAGCTGATTGACGACGGCCTGGTCGGTCGAGCCAGAGGTGCCACCGCGCGAAACGAGGAGGCCGGCAGCGAGCGAGACGATGAGGGCCGGCATCTGCGACACCAGACCGTCGCCGACGGAAAGCTTCACGAAAACGTCCGCAGCCTGGCCGATCTGCATGCCATGACGGAAATAGCCGATGATGATGCCGCCGAAGACGTTGATGCAGGTAATCAGAAGGCCGGCAACCGCGTCACCACGTACGAACTTGGATGCACCGTCCATCGCACCGAAGAAGGAGCTTTCCTCTTCCAGTTCGCGGCGGCGACGCTGCGCTTCCTTCTCGTCGATGAGACCGGCCGAAAGGTCGGCGTCGATCGCCATCTGCTTGCCGGGGATGGCATCCAGGGTAAAGCGGGCGCCGACTTCGGCGATACGCGTCGCACCCTTGGTGATAACGATGAAGTTGATGGTGATGAGGATGAGGAAGACGATCAGGCCGATGACGAAATCGCCCGACATGACAAGGCTGGAAAAACCGGCAATGACGCCGCCGGCGGCATCATGTCCTTCATAACCGTGCGAAAGGATGACGCGGGTCGTGGCGATGTTCAGCGCCAGGCGCGTCATCGTGGCGATCAGCAAGATCGTCGGAAAGGACGAGAATTCCAGCGGCTTCTTGATCCAGAGCGCCACCATGAGGATCAGCACGGAAAAGGCGATCGAGAAAGCCAATCCAAGGTCGATCAGAAACGGCGGAATCGGTAGGAACAGCACGCACAGGATGACCATGATACCGAGGGCAAACCCGATATCGCGGACGCTAGGATTGGCTTTGGGGAGTGCTATTGCGGGTGGTTGTGCCATCGACCGGTTCCGTCTCTTCATGAGAGGAGGCAAGCGGCTGAACCGCCTGCCCTATTGGAACCGACCTCTAAAGGCCGAAGCTTGCGCGAGCATGGCCGATGCCATCGATGCGCGCGATCCGGAGGCCGAAATGGCCTTCAGATTTATCCTAGAAACCCGATTGAATGCGGGAGAAGACGAGATTGGTGAAGATCGAAATCTGCGCACCGACGAATGGCGCCGAGATGCCGATCGTGACCATGACGGCGACGATCTTCGGAACGAAGGTCAAGGTCGCCTCCTGCACCTGGGTGAGCGCCTGAATCAGCGCGATGACCAGACCGACGACCATGGCGGCGATGACAGCCGGACCGGAAGCCACAAGCACTGTCCAGATTGCCGCCTGGAAAATATCCAATGCATCGGCTTCATTCATAACCTGTCCGCTCCCGGTTCAGCGGCACGTCATGTGCCGCTGGTCTGATCCGTGTTCGACGACGAATCACTGTTGCTACTATCGCTCGACGTGGGCGAGGTATCAATGGTCGTGCCCGCCGGAGCGATCGTCACGCCGGCCTGGATCAGAATCTTGTCGCCGGCATTGGTTTCGGCAATGATACCGTCCGTATAGACGCTTACCTGCTTGATCGTGCCGGTGGTCTTGCCGTCGGCGCTCATGATCTGCTTGCCGATGTAATCCGAGGCCTGCGAGATCCACTGGTTCTGCAGCACGGTTTCCAGATGCGAGTTCGTCTGGATCTGCTGCTCCACCTGCGAGAAGCTCGCCAGCTGGGAAATCTGCTGGCTGGCATCCATCGGACTGGTCGGATCCTGGTTCTTCATCTGCGCGATGAGGAGCTGCAGGAAATCGTTGTAGTTCAAAGTAGCCTTTGAGGATGCGGCGGCAGCATTGCTGGCAGTGTTCGGAGAGTTGGTGCTGCTGGCGACGCTATCTACCGCTGCCATGGAGCGATCTCCCGGCGGATGTGCTCGATCGTTGCCGCCGGCATTTCCTGGCTGTTCAGAATCTGATCCTCTATCGCGTACAGGCTGCGGATCGCCTTCAGCGCGTCAAAGGCGCGGCCGGTGGAGACAAGCCCGTCGATGCGCTTGAGTTCGGCCAGCACTTCCTCATTGTGGAAGCACGACAGCAGCATGACGATCGATTTGCGGAACATCGCCGTCGACTGCTCCTTGCCCTCAGGATTGATAAGGATCATCTGCGCGATGAAATAGAGCTGGCGCAGAGGCGTTGTCGCCTCCTCGGGCTGAAGCACGTGGTTTTCGAGCAGGAATGTCACATCATTCAGGAACTCCAGAGCAACCTTGCGATCGACACGCAGGACGGCCCCGTTGATAAAGATCTTTTCCCCGGCTTTGAGGGATATGCGAAGCGTACTTTTCATTTAAGTCCATCCCTGATGATGGTGGTGACATCTATGATGCCTTGATAATTTTCCGACTGGCGCAGCCGAATTCGATCGCATTCCTTCAAAATCCAGATGGCGATCGAGATAAGGTTGGCACGCAGTTCGACATTGAGCTGGTTCTCCGGGCTTTTAAGGTCGTCGACGAAGCTCACCCATACGCGACGCGTATAGAAGAGAGCCTCGATCGCTTCACGACCGTATTTTTCCGCATCGCGGGCCGCGGAGAGAAGAGCTATCGACCGGTCCAGAACTTGCCGTTCTCGTTCCTTGGCGTCGGCCACAGCGTCCTGCATGACTTCCGCATATGAGAACTGATACATTCATGCATCCTTCCTGGTCATTACATCCCTTTGATCATCAAAGGTAATTTACAAGGCTTAACTGCTGGATCTTGGAAACAATAGTGTAAGCCGTTTGGAGTTGCGTCTGGAGACTGTTGACCTTGGTCGACGCCTCATAGGGATCGACCCCGGTCAGGTCGCCAATGCTCGTGGTGAGAATGGTTTTCTGAGCGTTGAGCGTCGTATTCGCATCCGAAAGGCGCGACTGCGACAGGCCGAGCTGGCTTGCCTGGCTGTTCAGCCCGTCAACCGACTGACGCGTATAGCTGATGGCCTGCTTCGTGACCGCGTTCACGGCGCTCTGATTGAGGCCGGGAGGCGTGCCCATGAGCGCGTTGGTCACGCTGGTCGCCAGCGCCAGATACCGGATGCCGGACGAATTCGCATTCGTCGAGCTTTCGATGACTTCCGAATTGCTGATACGACTGGTCATATTCTGATCGGACGCACTCGACCAGCTCGACCAGCTGGGGTCGGACGTGAACATCGGCTCGACCTTGGTCTTGATGAAATCCGTTATCTGGTCTGCAGATATGGTCGCTGCGGTTACCGCCGGCGACTGGGCGGCCATGTAGGTCGTCAGTGCCGATTGAATAGCCGCGTTCGTTGTAGCGGATTGATCCGTCATCGGCTGAACGTCGGTGTTGGTTCCGGCAAAGAGATACTCGCCGTTGACCATCGTATTGGCGGAAGCGATGACGTTCGACAGGGTCGATGACGCCGCCTGCTGCGCCAGGGCGACGCTGCTGCCGTCGGTGTTGCCGCTCAGCGCCACCAGTTGATCCATCAGCTTCTGCGCCTGCGTGCCCATGCCGGTCAGGGCGGTCTGCGAGGTTGTCATCCGCTGGTTGGCAATGGAATTGCTGCTGAGGATCGAGTCGATGCGGGACACTTCCCGCGTCAGGTTCACATTGAGCGACGTGCTGCCGCCGAGCGAAACACCGATATCGGCGTAAACGCCAGTGGTCGCCTCCGTAGAGGCGCTCGTCATCTCATTTTGCGCCTGGCGGACGGTCTGCCGCATGGCATTCTGAATGGCTGTGCTCGAAATGAAAGAGAGTTTCATGGCTTAGCTCGCGAGGTCCAGTACAGCTTGAAGCATCTGGTTGACGGTGTTCAGTATCTTTGTTCCAGCCTTGTAGGACTGCTCAATATCCATCATCAGTGTCAGCTCTTCATCGAGACTGACACCGGTCGCATTCGAATAGGCGCCCGAAGAGCGCGAAAGAGCGGCGGACGTATTTTCCGCCGCGGTCGTCGCCGTGCTGCGCTGGCCTTCCAACCAGCCAATGGAGCTGGCTGAATAATCCATCAGGCTGGCATTGGTGCTGGAGCCTGCGGTAGGATCGAACGCCATCTTCGCATTCATTGCAGTAATGAAGGCATCAAGCTGCGTGGAATAGCCGCTGCCGCCGCTGGTATTCTTCGTATAACCGGTCTCAGTCGCGCTATTATTGATACCACCATCCCGCAGCAACGTGGGGTCGCCACCTTGGGATGTGATTAATTTCGAATTAACGGTGATCGAGCCGGCCAAGCCAGTGACCGCGGTCCCGCTGGCAGGAATAGTGCCGCCACTCCAGGTAAAAAGACCCGGCAATGTAGGCTTGGAAGGATTGCTGTTCGTTTCCGCAAAGACCGTAACCAACCCTCTGGCGATCTCATCGAGCTGCTTCTGGTAGGTCGGCGCAACATCGTCGCGGATCTGCAGCGCCGCCTGCAGAGTGCCCTGCGCCGTCGTATTCGCACTCTGGCCCGGGGTCAGAGCAACGCCGTCGATATAGACGCTGTTGCCGGGGACAGGAGTGGCCGCCGTATACGTATCCGTCGACTTGAACGTCACCGTGCGCGGAATGGTCTCGAACAGGGTCGTTCCGCTGCTAGTATAGAGCGCCATGTCGTTGTTGCCGCGCGTCACCGTCGTCACGCCAACGATCTTCGAGATCTGGTTCAGGATCGAATCGCGCTGATCCATCGCGTCGGCAAGCGCGCTCGACGTGGGATTGGCAGCCGCCGTGGCCGATTTTACCGCCTCGTTGGCCGTCTGGAACTGCTTGAGAAGGCTATTTAGCGTATCGACGTCGGACTTGATCTGCTTGTCGGCGTCGGCGCGGGCGCCCTGTACTGCCGTCGTGGCATTGTTGAGAGATGTGGCCAGGCTCTGGGCTGCATTGATCGCGGATTGGGCCGCCGTGGCATTGGACGGCGATCCGGCGTAATTTTGCATCGCATCCTGAAATGCAGACAGATAGGTCGCCGGCGCAATTTCGTTGTCGTTGCCGCCAATCGTTGCCGACTGAAGATTGCTGTAGGCGTTCAGGAGCAGTTGCTGCGCCGAATCCGACGACGCCGAGCTGAGATAGGCCTTCTGCAGCGCGGGTTCGCTGCTGCGCGAGATTTGCACCACCTGTGCGCCGGCCATGTCGGTGGTCAACATTGCCTGGCGCCGCGAGTAATTCGTATTGTTGGCGTTGGCGATGTTGTTCGACACCACGCTGCTCTGCGTGCCGGTATTATTGAATATTGCCTGCGCGTTGTTGAGAGCTGTTGTAAGCGACATGACTGACTCGATACCCTATTCGTTTAGCGCGGCAGATCGGCCGAGGACGCTGGAAATGTCGGAATAGCCTGTCGGAGCGAGGCCGGCGAAATAGACCAGATTGTCGTTGGCAACGGACGGACGGCTCCCCCAGAGAATCCGCGCACATTGATACGGCGGTCAGAAGCGGCGCTGAGGCGGACTGCCTCTGCACTTACTTCCGCAAACGCGGTCTCTCTGCTGCCGAAATTCCTCATCTGGAATCCTCGTTATCCTTCATACGACTGAGAGTAGGTGGCGGGCCTTGCGTGAAGCTGTCTGAGAAAACGAAAAAACGATCATCGCGAAAAGCGTCGTCGCAAGTCTCGTGCGAGAGATATCACCGCTCGTTATTACGCCGTTGATGGTAAGGGAAGGCGCACTTATTCTTGCCGTGATTGTCCCGCGCACTGCAAAAGAATAAGCCCGGAAATCAAGGGATTTCCGGGCTTATCAGCAGGCTTTAACATCTGGAATGCACGACTGGCAGTATCAGCTCCAGTCGATGCAGTAACCAAGGAAGCGTTTGGAATCGACCGGATCGAAACCGAGCTTCTTGCGCAGCTTCTTGCGCAGCTTGGAAATATGGCTTTCGACGACGTTCTCTTCGACTTCCTCGTCGAAGATGCCGTAAATGGCGTTGAAGATCTGGGTCTTCGTCACGCGGCGGCCGCGATTGGCGATCAAATATTCGAGGATGCGGCGCTCGCGGCGCGGCAGGGCAAATACGGAACCGTTTATTTCCGGATCGCGGCCATCGGCGAAGACGCGGATAGGGCCGATATCGGTATAGTTGTTGATCGCCTTCAACCGGCGGCGGATCGCCGCCGCCCTGGCCAGGATTTCGCGAGGATGGACCGGCTTGCGCACGACATCGTCCACGCCGCAATCAAAGAGTGCAAGCGTGGCCTCCAGCGAGGGCTGGTCGCTGACCGCGATGACAGGTGCCGCCGTCCGGTCGCGAATCGCCCTCGGAAGCTCGAGCACTTGCTGCCCCTGTCCGATCAGGAAGGCTTCGACCGCAGCAATGTCGCCCTCTGCTGCGGTCGAGACCCATTCGCTAAATTCACGCGGATCAAATCCCGTCGAAGGGATGCCCTCGCGCCCAAAGAGTGATGTATATCCGTCTTTAACGAGCTCTCGCTCATCAACCACTACGATCATTCGTCCGCCTCCGAATCAGTGTGGTGTTTCGATGACCTATGGGTACGAATCGGGCGAATCACGAACAACTGTCGGAAATGAGTGACGGAAATTAATAATTGATTAACCATAAGGGTGCGATTTGCACTAGATGTAGTATGCGCTTGGCGTTTTACACCGATAAAAAACCTGTTAGCAAGCGTATGATTAACATTTCCATTTTAGGCAAAACCACGGCAGTCAACCGCTTCGATTGGGTTAGCGCTGGCTAACCGGATACCGTACTCAACCTATGGATGCCTAATCCCGACAAAACGTCGCCGCGTTTGGCGTCCATTTTCCGTAACCGGTGGCGACCAGATTGGCGATCACGCGGCAGACATAGACCTTCTGGGCGGGGTCATTGTTCGGGCCAGCATGGTATCTTGCTACCGCCATAGTCCAGGTCTCATGCCTGTCATGCAGATTGCGGAGAAACTTTGCGGCATATTCGACATTGCTGCGCGGATCGAACATGGCGTCGACGGAAGCAAAGTTTTCGCCATGAAAATACTGATTGATCTGCATGCAGCCGACATCGATGAGCTTTGCCCCACTCTGCCGTGCAGCGGCAAATACCTGCAGGGCGGCGCCTTCCGACGGCGGGAAGATCGGCCGTCCCTCGACATTGAGCGCATAGGGATAAAGCGACCCTTTGCGACCGGTTTCCGTGAGGCCGACGGAATAAAGGATCCCTTCCGGTATTCCGTATTTTGCGGCAGCGGACTGGATTTCCCGTTCACAAAGACCCGCTGCACCGTTGTCCGGCGGCGCCGGATTGCCTGATGCCTGGACCTCAGAGGTAAACCGCACCAGAGCGAGAGCGCTGCAGGCCACCACTAGCGCCATCCTCAACGCTGCGCTCACCCGAACTGCGATTGCCATCGTTTCCATTTGCCTGCTGCCCTGAATAATTCTGGCCCCTGGAGCGCGCGTCGCCCCCCTGCCCCTGGTTCAACAGAGACTGCTGCTGCGGCTGATTCGATCCGGAGTTGCGGCCGCCGTCCGACTGCTGGTCGGCATTGGACGCCAGGGTGACGGTGATGTTATCGACCTGATAGCCTTGCGCGCGTAGCGCATCGACCATGCGGCTCTGATCGGCATGAAGCTGCCTGTAGGCTTCGCCGGTCTGCACCTTCAGATCGACGCTCAGCTGGTCTCCGGAAAGCCGCATGGTTGCCGTAACGTCGCCGAGATTGTCCGGACGTAGCTGGATCTTCAGCGTGTTGACGACCTTGCCGGTGCTCGTCAGGTTTGCGGCATTGGAAAGCGCCGAGCCCGGCTGCATCGCAGCCGACCATTCGCGGTCGCCCGCCAGGCTTCCGGCGACCAATGCCGAGTTGGTGGCAAGCCCGAGATAGCGACGCGAATCCAGTACGGTGACTGCCACCGCATCGCCGCCCGCAGCAGCGCCGACTTTGACATCGGCAACGTCATCACCGCTCTTGCTGATCGACAGGTCGAGCGCGCCGCCGCGGCCATCCGCCCGCGCCAGGCGGAATGTTTGCGCGACATCCGTTCCCTTACCGTCATCCGGCAACGTCACAGCCGTGTCTGCGGCATCATTCGCAAATGCTGCCTTGCCTGATGACAATGCCTGGACCTTGGCATCGTCTGCCGTCTTGCCTGACTGCACCGCGCTACCCTGTGCCGTACTAACCTGCGTCGCAACGACGGGCTGCGCAACGTTCAGCAGCGACAGGGTATCGGAAATCGTATTGGCCGGCAGGCTGCCTTGCGTCGACGCAGACTTACCGTCATCCGCCGCCTGGACATCCTTTCCATCCTTCGCACCAGACGTCTTGCCGTCGCTCTTGACCGGCGCCGTCTGACCGTCCGCGGTCGCGACATCGGCCAACTGCTGCGCGATCTCGGCAAGCTGGTCGAGTGCGGCAGACTGCACCGGCACTTTGGCCGTATCGGTCGTGGGCATGGCGGGGTCTGTGGCTGCCGTAGGCTGATCGGCTCCGGTGGATGTCGCGCCGGCCTCACCCGCCGCTGCAGCTGCATTCTGCAGCGCGATCAGCGATTTCGAGAGCGACGAGGCGCCGGCAGGCTGCGAAGCTTTCGCGCCTTTGGCCAGGCCGGCGAGATTGGAAAGGTTGGTTCCGGAGGTATCGATCATCCCAACTCCGGCCTTGGTGCTGTCGTCGAAGGAGAGAGCTGCCGCGGCGGAGTTTCCCACGACCGTCTGTGCCGCACTTGCATCCTTATCGGCAGTCGTGTCCGCATTGGCGGAGGTATCGGCACCGGCATCGGAGCTTGAAGATTTGCCGCCATTGCCGAGCGAGCTCGTCAGCGCATCAATAAAACCCTTGCCGTCATCCTGCTTCGCCGAGCGGCCGCCTTTGGCAACCGCACGAATATCCGCCCCCGACGGGGCGCCGGACACACCGATGTCGTTCATATCAATGACTTTCCTGCTTCAACAGGCCGTCGATGGCATCCAGCTTCGAGCGGCTCGTCGTGACGAATGCGTTGAACGAAGAGTCGGCCTCCTGCCGCCCTCCCTCCGGGGCGGGAGCCGCGTTTGCCGAGGCTCCCTGCTCAACACCCGCCGTGCCGGGAGATTGGCCTCCCGCTTGATTCGTCACAGCAGCATCGTGTTCAGTCTTCTGTTGGTTGGGCAGGTTAGGAAAACTGCCTTGCCCGAGGCTTGCAGCATCGGGTGTTCGCAATATCTCCGCCGCGACGGCCTTTGCAGCGTCGCGCAATGCGCGGTCGCGCGCATTCAGCTCGCCCGCCGGCATCTGGTTCACATCGTCGATCGCCGCCTTCAATTCGGGCGTGGATACGCCCGCCACGCCGCCATAGAAGTTAGCCAGCGCACCAAAGGCATCGCCGCCGTCATTGGAGATCGCCTGAGCACGATTGGCCGCCAGCGCGGCAAGATCGGCCTTGCCGGCGATCGCGGCCCGGCGCGCCATGCGCAGATAGATCTCCCGCTGTCTCGGCGGGTCCATGAAGGACAGGATGTCGACGATGTCCTGCTGCTTCACGCCGGAATCGTGGTCCACCACCAGCTGCACGAAAAGATCGGCAAACTGGCTGGCGTAAGGCGAATGCAGAAAGCGCCGCGTATAACGCCGTGCATAATCTAATCCTTGCGGCACCATGCCCGCGTCGGCGCACAAAGCCAGCGAGCGGCGCAATGCCGATTCCTCCACGATCGTGCCGGGTGCCATCAATCGCGCCCAGTCGTAGAGAGGCAAGGCTGCCTTGGCATTCTTGCCCGACATGACATTGCCCGCAACTAGCGAGAGGTAGGGGCCGATCGGCTTGCCGCGATACTCCTTGGAGATGTCGACAAGCGTGTTGACGACAAGCAGACCCTTGCCGTTCAGATATTTCCTGAGCATATCCGCAACGCGATTGTCGAAATTGCCGTTGACGTCGCGTGACATCAGATATTCGAGCGTTTCGGGGTTGCCGCCGCTCATGGCGTAGATAAGAGCCGCATCGACGTTACGACTGTCCTCGAAGACGGATTTGTCCGCGCTGCGCAGCCGCTCATCTATGGTTCCGAGCAGAAAGCGCTGCATCTCTGCGGCAGAACTGTCGCCCGCGACAACGGAATCCTGTACGAATTCGAGCGAGCGCAGCATCTTGTAGAGCGGCAGACCGTCCTGTCTCTCAGCACTCGCAACCCCAGACATCAGCATGCCGAGGGTGAGCGTGAGCGCAAGGCGATGACGATGCTGTTTGCGCGCCATGAACTATCCCTGCTTGCCTTGACCGGACTTGCCCTTGCCCGAAGCCGGCTTGACGGGAGCTTGCGTTCCCGAAGCTGCGGGATCCGTCGCCGCCTGAGTAGAGGGACTCGCGATCAGGATCTCGATACGGCGGTTCGCATCGTTGAATGGATCGTCGGGCAGCTTCAAACGTCGGTCCGCGAAGCCGGATACCTGCACAACCCGCTTCTCATCCAGTCCGCCGCTGGTCAGCATGTAATAGGCGCTCTGGGCGCGATCGAGCGACAGACGCCAATTGTCGTTGCGGCCGCCGACCATATAGGGGCGCCCATCGGTATGGCCGCGGATCAGGATCGATCCCTTACGCTCCGCGAGAAGCTTGCCGATCTTCTCCATCGCCAGCACCATCTCGCGCCGGGGGACCGCCGAACCGATATTGAACATCGGATCGTTGGTCTGGTCGGAAATCGTGACCAACACCCCGCCTTCAGCCGCAGTCACCTGCAGCCCTTCGGCCAGCTGGCCGGCAACGCCCTTGATCTCAGCCTGAATTGCCTGTTGCAGATCCTTGGCTTCCTGCTGCTGCGCTTTCGTCGGCTGAGCATCCCCGTTTGCAGGCAAAGCGGCATTGTCTTCAGGGGTGGATGAGCCGCTTTGCGTACCAGCCTTGGCAACCTGCTGAGCCTGCGTCTGTTTTTCCTGCGCCTTGCCGGCCGCTTGCTGCTCGCTCACCGTCGGCTGTTGTTCGGGCGTTTGCGGCTGATCGGCCGGCTGGCCGATGTCCGCAGCCGTTGCCTTCGACAAGGCGATGACTTCACCCTTGGGCGATTGATCCGACTTGGCGGACTGTTCCTCGTTCGCCTTCTTCGAAGCGCTGGAAACCTGCACCTGCTTGGTCCAGAAATCCGGATCGAACGGATCTCGATAGGCCTGGCCGCCATCCGCGCCCGTTGCCGGACCCGATTGAGCGGCACCGCCCTCACCCTTGGCGCTGACATTCGCCTGCTGACCGACTTCCTGTGCGATCTCGGCTAGCACCGAATAGGGATTCTCGAAGAAATCCGCCTCGGAGTAATTCGTCTGGTCGCCCGATGTCGAGGTCAGGTCCTCACCGGTTTTGGCTGATTTGCCGTCGTTCGGCTTTTCCTGCGGCTTGTCGGACTTCTGCTGGTTCTTTTCGCCCTGGGCCTGATCGACGGGCTTCTTGAGGCCCTTTTCCGTCGGCTTCTCGTCGGCGAGCTTGATGGGATTGAAATAAGAGGCCACCGAGGCCTTCGTTTCTTCGTTGGCGGCGTTCACCAGCCACATGACGAGGAAGAAGGCCATCATCGCGGTCATAAAGTCGGCATAGGCGATCTTCCAGGCCCCACCATGGCCGCCCTCGTGATCGCCGCCGCGGCGCTTGACGATGATAATCTCGTGCTTGCCGTGATTTTGATCGCCGTCGCTCATTTCAGGATCTCTTTCAGACTGGCGGCCCAGGCGGACATACGGGTCACGAGAACGCTCTCGCCGATGGTGACGGTGAGATCGACATCATTGGCCTCGATATGCCGCAACAGCGCGCCGTCGTCGCCGAGGCGGCTATGGAGAACCTCGAAGAGATAGCGCGGACCAGTGACCGAGATCGGCCCGACGCTGCCGTCGAGGATCGAAGCTTTGACCAGCTCGGCAAGATCGCCGACCGCCCTGGTCGTCAGCGTCTCGGTCATGATCGGCGCAAGGATGGCGGCGGCTTCCGTGCTGATCGCCTGCCCGAGCATTATGGCGACGCGGTTCATATCTGCCGCGATCTTTTCCGCCGCCTGCTCTTCGTAATATCTCCGCCGCGCATCCATTTCCGCGCGGAACGACTGGGCCATGGCATCGAGTTCGGCCTGATGCTTCTGCGTCAGTTCCTGCGTCGCCGCCTCATGCCCCTCCGCATAGGCAGCGCGACGCTCGGCCTCGACATCAACGGGCGGCTCGCCTGGAATTTCAGCAAACTCGATCGGCTCCGGAAAGGCCATATCCTCGACATGCGACGGAGGAACCTGTTCGGCGCTGAAATCCTTGAGATATCGAGATAGTGCCAAGCTCACGCGCGCATCTCCCCATTCGCGCCGCAGAGGCGCTGCAAGTCGATGCCGGCAGCCGGCCGATCCATTTCCATTCTCAAAACGTCGATCATCACGCTTCCGGTTTCCGTCATCAGGCAGCAGCGTCCGGGACCAATGTCACCGACACCTTACGCAACCAAGCCATTGCAAAGGACCGTAGGCAGTCAAACTTGTGCGAGGATGAATGCGATGCGGCATAGCCGATCCGAGTTCCGCCCGACGGTCATTTCGATTGAAGGATGATCAGAATCTTGCTCGCCATGCTGTTGGCGATCGACAATGTCTGAACACCCATCTGCTGCGCTGTCTGCAGGGCACTCTGCCGCACCGAGGCCTCTTCCATGTTGGTGTCGACCAGGTCACCGACGCTGCTCTTGATAGCGTCGCCAAGCTTGGAAATATAATCCGACTGGTCGGTGATGTTGGACGACATCAGACCCAAGGTCGAATCGGCAGACGTTGCCGATTTCAGAAGCGAATTGGTGACGTTGATCATGTCGGTCAACTCGTCGTCCGTCGTGCTGCTGGAGATCGAGATCTCCGTTCCACCTGATGGCGTCGAACCGCCGCTGGCGGCAAGGAGATAGTAGTTGCGAGCCGTCCCGCCGCTGGTTCCTGGAGCGCCGAGTGTGCTTGCGTCGACATTCTTCGTCAACAAACCTCGCGCCGGTTGCGCGGTATCGATCATCAGGGTTTGGGAGCTGTCATAATCGATCGTCGTAAAATTGATCTGTCCGCCTGTCCCCCGTGTGAAGTTGCTGATCACCGATTGCTGCGTATTGGCTTGCTGCTCGGTGTTGTAGAGCCAGTTCTCACCGGAGAAGGATGCTGATTGGGCAACGGATTGCAGCTGGCTCTTGAGCTGCTGAATATCGGCGTTGATCGCATTCTTGTTTGTGCCCGATTCCTTGGCCGAAACCAGTTTGGACTGGATCTGGGTCAGCAGGCTGACGACCGTATCCATGGCGGTGGATGCGGTATCGACCTTCGAGGCGCCGAGACCAAGCGCGTCCGTGATCGTGGAAAGGCTGCTTCGGTCCGAGCGCATGGTGGTCGCCATCGACCAATAGGTGGGATCGTCGCTCGCCGTTTGAATGCGGTAACCGGACGAGACCTGCTGCTGCACGACATCGAGATCTTTGTTGATACCGCGCAGCACGGTCAGCGCCGCCGACGTGGAAGGATTCGTCGTCACATTGCTCATCTGAAAATCCGTAATTCCATTGGAACTGGCAAGCCGGGCCGATCCGGCAGCAACGATTGGCCTCATGCCCACCAGCGGGAAACATCCCAGCACGGCCCGTCGCTGAAGCGCGGCCCGGCAACCGCTTAGTAGGAGAACGAACGCCGGACCTGCGCATAAACTGCAAATCAATTAGCGGCAACGTTAACAAAAGCTTATACGCGGCGACAAGAGGGAAATGCCGCCGCGCGATCGCAACGCAAGCTCCGGTCAAGGCTCACTTGAAGAGAGCGAGAACGTTTTGTGCGCTCGAATTGGCAATCTGCAGCGATTGGATTGCCAGTTGTTGCTGCGTCTGCAGCGCGGACAGCTTGCTCGACTCCTCTTCCATGTTCGCATCGACGAGCTTGCCGACACCGGAATCAATGGTGTCGTGCAGGGTGGAAACGAAGCTCGTCTGCAGGTCGATGCGCGTCGAAAGCGAACCGAGTTGCGAGGCCGTGCTCGTCATAGCATCGAGAGCGCCCTGAATGAGATTCATGGCCTTGCCGATGTCCCCGCCCGTCATGTTGGTGATATCGAGACTGAAGACGGAATAGGACGTACCGCTGATATTCTGCTGAGTGCCCAGAATACCGGAACTGGTATCGATCGTACCGCCGCTTGCGCCGAACAGCACGTTGCCTTGCGAACCTGTGTCGAAGGCGTAACTGGTGCTGTTGACGGAAACCGTACCGTTATTATTGCGCACGAAGGAGGAAACGACGGAAGCCGAGGCGCCATTCGCCGCATACATCCAGTTTTGCCCGGAGAAGGATGCGGACTGTGCAATGCTTTCCAGCTGCTGCTGGAGCTGAGTAACCTCCTCCTGGATATCAGCCTTCGAAACACTGCTTTCGGTTGCCGCGACCAGTTTGTCCTTGATCTGTTGAACAACTGTGATGGCGTTGTCCATTGCGGCATATGCCGTATCGACCTTGGCCGCACCCAGGCCCAATGCATCGGACACGGCGGAAAGCGCGCCATTGTCGGAACGCATGGTTGTCGCGATCGACCAATAAGCGGCATTGTCGGCTGCCTTCGCAACCTTATAGCCCGAGGAAACGCGGCTCTGCGTATCCTGCAGATTCGTGTTGATGCCGCGCAGGGTCTGGAGAGCGGACATCGCCGCGTCGTTGGTGAGGATACTGGTCATCGAAAAGTGCCCCTTATGGCTGACTTTGGAAGGGACATTCCGGTCTGCGGCCGGGAACGGCAATCAGCCTCATGCTTGTTAACCGGCTCTTAGGAGAGGTTAACCAACCGTTGCGTTAGCCGCAACTGACAGCAATAGAGTTAATAAAAGGTTAATGCCGCCCGCAAAAGTTAACGGAAGTAGCTATTCCGCCGATGACCATCCTGCAGCGCTTGCCTTGCCATTCCTTGAACAGGAAAGGAGCTGATCCGCCCGGCATGCGCCGACATGCTATTTTCCATCCGCGCGGCCGTCTGAAGGAATGCAAGAAGCCACGTCAGCCTCGCGCCATCTTCGGCGTCGTAGATAGGCCAGCCCGGGCCGGGCAAAGAGGCCGGCATTTTATCGGTAGCACTCCGATGACGGTGGCCGCATGCGAGGTTCAGATGTTCAGTTTGCAAGAGACCGGAGGGGGGGCGGTCGATCGCCACGAGCGAACAAGTCTCGACCCCGACGACTGGCAGGCCCTGCGCAAGCAAGGCCACCGGATGCTCGACGACATGTTCGATCATCTCCAGACACTCGCAACGAAGCCAGTCTGGCAGCGCGCTCCCTCTCCCGCTCGTGCCAACTTCGATGTTCCGTTGCCCACCGAAGGCAGCAATCTGGCTGACGTCCACGCCATTTTTCGGGAGTACATCCTCCCCTATGGCAGCGGCAACATTCACCCGGGGTTCATGGGCTGGGTCCAGGGCGGTGGCACCGTTACCGGCATGCTCGCCGAAATGCTCGCCGGCGGGCTGAATGCCAATCTCGGCGGACGCGATCACATGCCGATCGAGGTCGAGCGCCAGATCATCCGCTGGACGCGCGAGATCTTCTCGTTTCCGGAAACGGCAGGCGGTATATTCCTGACCGGCGCATCGCAGGCCAATTTCGTCGCGGTGCAGATCGCCAGATGCCGCAAGCTCGGCCGCGATGTTCGTGCAACCGGTCTGTCCGACGAATCCCGGCTCGTCGCCTATGCCTCGAGCGAAGTACATGGCTGCGTTCCCCGGGCCTTCGAAATGTCCGGCATCGGCAGCAATCAGCTTCGGCGCATTGCCGTCAACGAACTCGGCCAGATCGATATCGATGCGCTGGAACAAGCAATCCTCCGCGACGAACAGGAAGGCTTCACGCCGTTCCTCCTCATCGGCAGTGCTGGAACAGTCAACACCGGCGCGGTCGATGACCTCGTGGCCCTGCGCGGCATCGCCGACGCCCGTGATCTTCATTTTCATGTCGACGGCGCACTCGGCGCTCTTGGCGTTCTCAGCGAGGAGCTCGCGCCTTTGTTTGCGGGGATCGAAGCCTGCGATTCGCTCGCTTTCGATTTTCACAAGTGGGGTCAGGTACCCTATGATGCCGGCTTCCTCCTGGTGCGGGACAGCGAGTGGCAACGGCAAACCTTTGCTTCGGATGCCGCCTATCTGAGCCGCGCAGCCACCGGACTTGCCGGTGGGGACTGGTGGCCCTGCGACTACGGTCCGGATCTTTCCCGTGGCTTCAGGGCGCTGAAGACCTGGTTCACGCTGAAAACCTATGGCGTTAAAGCGTTGGGGGACTCAATGAGCGCCAATTGCAGGCTAGCCCGCCGACTGGCCGAGCGCATCGAACAGGAACCTACCCTCAAACTACTCGCGCCCGTCGCCCTCAACATCGTCTGCTTCGCCTATGTTGGTGCCGACGGATCGATGCCGGCATTGGTCAATTCCCACATTGTCGAGCGTCTCCACGCCGAAGGCCGCGTCGCCCCGTCCCTGACCCATCTGAACGGTCAGCCCGCAATTCGCGCGGCGATCGTAAACCACCGTACCCGACAGACTGACATCGACGCGCTCGTTCGGAGCGTTTTGACAATCGGCTCCCAACAGGATCTTCCGCAATGCTGATGACCAAAGCCCCCATCGCCGATCCGGCACTATTGAACATACCGGTTGGCGCCCGAATTCTCGGCATGCGGAGAATAGTCTCCCTCGTCTATGCCGGTCACGACGTGACCCCGCTCTGGAACGAGCTCATGCAACGCGTAACGGCGGATCCGACCGCCGCCGCTGCATTTCTGGACATGGCCATCATCCTGCAGACGCTCGGCCGCAGTAATGAGGCTCGCCAGATTTTAAAGAATGCCGTGCAGATGCGCCGCGACTATTGCGTCGTCCATGGCAACGGGACTGGTCCGCGGATACTCGCTTTCGTGACTGAAGGCGATTTCATGGCCAATACGCCTATCGATTTTCTGCTGGCCGGCAGCGACTGCGTGCTGTGGCTGCATTACGTTGACCTGCAAACCTTCGCGCTCGTCGATCTGCCGGAGCACGACATCGCTTTCATGGCGATCGGGGAATCGACCGAAAACGCCCCTCTTCTCGCCCATATGCAGACATTGCTTGCCAAATTCGACGGTCCGGTGATGAACCGTAATCCGGGACTGATCGCGAGACTGACGCGCGACGGCGTCAGCGCTATGCTGGCGAATGAGCCCACCATTCTTTCGCCCTTTACCTACCGCGTATCGCACGTCGATCTTATGGCCGTCGCCATGGGCGTGAAACGACTGGACGATTGCGCCCCGGGCCTTGACTACCCTTTGGTCGTGCGCCCGATCAGCACGCATGCCGGCAACGGCATGGAACGCATCACCGACTCCGTCGAGCTTGTCACCTTTCTGAAGGCTCAGCCCGCTCCGGAACTTTACGTCGCGCCCTTCATCGATTTTCGCGGTTCCGACGGCTTCTATAACAAGCAGCGCATCGTGTTCATCAACGGCAAGGCATTCGCGAGCCACATGGCGCTCTCGGACCATTGGATCGTGCATTATCTAAGTGCCGGCATGGAGCAGAGCGCGGCAAAACGTGCCGCCGAACAGGCATGGATGGAAAATTTCGATCAGGATTTCGCCGTGCGCCATAAAGAGAGCTTCGCTGCCCTTTGCCGCCATATCCAGCTCGATTATTTCGGCATCGATTGCGCCGAACTTTGCGATGGACGCCTGTTGGTGTTCGAGCTCGATGTCGCCATGGTGGTCCATGACATGGATGATCCGGGCGTCTATCCCTACAAGCAAGGGGCAATGCGGAAGCTGTTTGATTGCTTCGTCAATGCCGCTAGGCAAAAGGCTGCCGCGGCCCTCGGAAAGGCGTCCTGAGCCGGTCGGCGCCGATGCGCCGAGCCAAAAACGAAAACCGCGCCTTCCGGAGAAGGCGCGGCGAAGGCTTGTCTGCTACCATCGACCAACGCGTTGCGTTGGTTCTTCCTATTAACGGAAGAGCGACAGGATCGACTGGCTCGAGGAGTTGGCGATCGAGAGCGACTGGACGGCCAGCTGCTGCTGCGTTTGCAGAGCGGACAGCTTGCTCGATTCCTGTTCCATATTGGCGTCAACCAGCTTGCCGACGCCCGATTCGATCGAGTCGGAAAGCGAGGAAGCAAAAGTCGTTTGCAGATCGATGCGAGCGGAGATCGAGCCGAGGCGGGAGTTCATGCTGGTCATGGAGTTCAGAGCGGTCTGAACCATGTTCAGGGCGCTGGAGATCTGGCCACCGGTCATGCTGGAGATGTCGAGGCTGAAGACCGAAGCGCCAACCGAGCCATCCGACGTACCCAGGATGCCCGAAGTCGTGTCGATCGTGCCGCCGCTCGAGCCGAACAGAACGTTGCCGGTTGCGCTGGAATCGAAGGCGTAGGCGGTCGTGCTGACGGAAACGGTGCCGTTGGTGCCGCGGATGAAGGAGGAGACGACCGAAGCGGAGTCGCCGTTCTGAGCCATGACCCAGTTTTCACCGTTGAACGAAGCCGACTGGGCGACGCTCTCCAGCTGCTGCTGCAGCTGGCCGATTTCTTCCTGAATGGACTTCTTGTCGACCGAACCTTCCATGGCGGTGACGAGCTTGCTCTTGATCTGGCTTACGATGTCGATGGCGCTCGTGACGGCGGTGGTTGCAGTATCGACCTTTGCGGCGCCGAGGCCGAGAGCGTCGGAAACCGCGCCGATGGCGCTGTTGTCGGACTTCATGCTGGTGGCGATCGACCAGTAAGCGGCGTTGTCGGAAGCCTTGGAGATACGCAGGCCCGAAGAAACGGCGCTCTGCGTCTGCTGCAGGTTGGAGCCGATGCTGCGCAGCGTCTGGAGAGCGGCCATTGCGGCGTTATTGGTAAGAATGCTCGTCATGATATTTGCCCCTTTGGCAGTGGTTAAATAAGGGACATTCCGGACCTAAAACCGGTAACGGCATTCAGCATCATGCCTGTTAACCAAAATCGTTAAGGTTAACTCGCCGCTTCGATGGTCCTAAGAAACAGCAATATAGTTAAGAAAAGCTGAACTGGCTTGAGGCAAAAAATATAAAAAAAACCGCGCCTTAGACAGGCGCGGTTAACTTGTTGTTTAGGATTTTCGACCAACGCGGAGCGCTGGCGCTTCCTATTAACGGAAGAGCGACAGGATCGACTGGTTCGAGGAGTTGGCGATCGAGAGCGACTGGATAGCCAGCTGCTGCTGCGTTTGCAGAGCGGACAGCTTGCTCGATTCCTGTTCCATGTTGGCGTCAACCAGCTTGCCCACACCCGACTGGATCGAGTCGGAAAGCGAGGAAGCGAAGCTCGTCTGCAGATCGATGCGGCTGGAGACAGAGCCCAGCTTCGAGCCGAGGCTGGTCATGGAGTTGAGAGCGGTCTGAACCATGTTCAGGGCGCTGGAGATCTGGCCAGTCGTCATGCTGGAGATGTCGAGGCTGAAGACCGAAGCGCCAACCGAACCATCCGACGTACCCAGGATGCCCGAAGTCGTGTCGATCGTGCCGCCGCTCGAGCCGAACAGAACGTTGCCGGTCGCGCCGGTGTCGAAGGCGTAGGAGGTCGTGCTGACGGAAACGGTGCCGTTGGTGCCGCGGATGAAGGAGGAAACGACCGAAGCGGAGTCGCCGTTCTGAGCCATGACCCAGTTTTCGCCGTTGAACGAAGCCGACTGGGCGACGCTCTGCAGCTGCTGCTGCAGCTGGCCGATTTCTTCCTGAACAGCCTTCTTGTCAACCGAGCCTTCCATGGCGGTAGCAAGCTTGCTCTTGATCTGGCCGACGATGTCGATAGCGCTGCTGACGGCCGTCGAAGCGGTGTCGACCTTTGCGGCGCCGAGGCCGAGAGCGTCGGAAACCGCGCCGATGGCGCTGTTGTCGGACTTCATGCTGGTGGCGATCGACCAGTAAGCGGCGTTGTCGGAAGCCTTGGAGATACGCAGGCCCGAAGAAACGGCGGCCTGGGTGTCCTGCAGGTTGCTGCTGATACCGCGCAGCGTCTGGAGAGCGGCCATTGCGGAATTGTTGGTGATAATGCTGGTCATAGGAGTGTCCCCTGGAAACTGGATACAAAAGGAGGACATACCGGACTGAGATACCGGCGATGACGGAGCAGCTTCATGCCCCTCGATCCGTTTTCCTAGAGGACCAAACCCGTCATGTCGCAAGGAAAGTCGCATCCATTGCTTGCCAATTTCTTAAATTCGATCCGCCGGTAAGCAGCTCTCCGGAACGTAGCTAAAAATGCGTAAAGGCATTTTCGGCCGCTGCTTCGGTTTCAGGCAAGCTACGTGCGCGAAGATCGGGCGGAATCCATGATTCCAGCACTCGGCCCTTGGCGAGTGCCAGTTCAACATTCCGCTTGGAGTTCTCGCTCGTGAATACGAAAAATGCTTTTTCGACAGCGTCCGGTTTCTATCAGAAGGGACAGTATACGCGCGCGCTCGAGACCCTGAACGAGCTGCTTAACGTCGACAGGTCGCCAAAGACCTATGCATTGCTGGCGAAAACATTGCTCAAGCTCGGCTTCAGATCGGATGCGGCGAGCGCGTATGAACTGGCCGGCCGGCAAAAGCCGCAGCGCGACGACTATCTTCGCGAGGCGCTGCTGCTTCATAGCGAATGTGGCAATGACGATCAGGCTCTTGCAGTCGGCAACCTGATCCTTCCAATGGCGTTTAAGGATCCGGAGATTGCCTTCATCCTCGCTCGCATTTTCCTCAGCCGACAGCAGAAAGAACTCCTGACCAGCTTCAAGACGATACTGGTCGAGGGACCGGAGCTCAAGCATCGGCTCATGGCAGCGAAACTGCTTACCGACGATCTCTATGACGCAAGCAACCGACACCTCGTTGCGACGCTGTTCAAGAAACACCCCGACAGCATTGTCACGCGCATACTCCATCTGATCTTTGCTCGAGAGATATCCGATCTCGCGGCTGTCGACAGACACATAGCGCCGATCACAGCGGCACTGGCAAAGGGCAATCTCGACTACGTGATCCCGGACAACCCCTTCTTCCACCTGCATTGGTGTGGCGACGAAGCAATCAATAAGCATGCGGTCCACGACACAAAACCCCTGCCCGCCGGCCATGCCGAGGCTCGTCGCAGGTTGCCACACACGTGGAGCAACAAGATCCGCGTCGGTTATCTCTCGTCCGATTTCTGGCCCGGCCACGCGACAATGAAGCTGATGCAGCGGACCCTGGAGTTGCACGACAGGGATCGGTTCGAGATCACTCTCTTCGACCATTCCGATCTCGCTTCCCAGAAGGAACAGGAGTTCGACCATCGGAAGTGGGGGACGATGGTCGACGTTCGCAGCCTGTCCGATCAGGGCACAGCAGAGGCGATCCGCGCTCGGAATATCGACATTCTTGTCGATCTCAAAGGGCACACCAAAGGAAGCCGCGCAGCTATCCTCAATCATATGGCCGCTCCGATCCAGGTTTCCTGGCTCGGTTTTCCGGGCTCCGTCGTCAATATCGATCTCGACTACATTATCGGTGATCCTTATGTGCTTCCGGATCATTCGAAGGCGCATTTCCACGAGAAATTCTGCCGGCTGCCCGAATGCTACCAGCCGAACGATCCGCTCAACCGTCCCAAGCCGCGGCCGACGACGCGCGCGCAACACGAACTGCCCGAAGACGCCTTCGTCTTCGCCTCCTTCAACGGCAACCGCAAGATCACCCCACAAATGGTCGATGTGTGGTGCAATATCCTCAAGCGCAGCAAGAACAGCGTCCTTTGGCTGCTCTGTAACGGCCCCCGCGCAGAAGCCAATCTCTGGGCACGCCTGGAAGCGCGTGGCATCAGCCGCAAGCGGGTCGTCTTTACCACTCGCATTCGCTACGAGGATCACATCGACCGTCAGCAGCTTGCCGATCTCGGCCTCGACACCTTCCCCGTCAACGGCCATACGACCACATCGGAGCAGCTGTGGGGCGGTCTGCCGGTCCTCACGGTGAAGGGCACCAACTTCGCCTCACGCGTCAGCGAAAGCCTGCTGAATGCGATCGGCCTGCCCGAATTGGTGGCCGGAGACATCCAGACCTACGAGGACATGGCCGTGCAGCTCGCCGAGCAGCCGGAGCGTATCGCTGAGTTCAAGCAAATTCTGGCCGCCAATCGCTCCATCAAGCCGCTCTTCGATGCTGAACGCTTCACGCACCATCTGGAGACGGCTTTCGAAATGATGGCGACCCGGGCCAAGCAGGGACTGGCACCCGATCACATCGACGTGCCGGCGCTGCCGGAGCGCTCGGAACCGTTCATGGAAGATGACCAGAACTCGGCTGCTATCGCGGCCGAATAAGCTTCAGCGATCATCGGGGCTGCGGCTCCGATGATCGCCTTGCGCTTTTCATATCAGTGGAAAGAGCGGACCAGGCTGCCGACCAAAAGGTTCCAGCCGTCGATCAGCACGAAGAAGAGAATCTTGAACGGCAGAGAGATCGAGGTCGGTGGCAGCATCATCATGCCCATCGCCATAACGATGGTCGACACGATCAGGTCGATGACGAGAAACGGCAGTACCACCAGGAAGCCGATTTCGAAGCCGCGGCGGATCTCCGAGATCATGAAGGCCGGGATCAGAACGCGGTAATCGATCTTGTTGTCGACGACCGTCGACTGGCCGCGTTCCTTCGCCAGATCGACGAAAAGCTTCAGGTCCTTGTCGCGCGTATTGTTCGACATGAAGGTGCGGAAAGGCTCGGCAATGCGCTGCACCGCGTCGGCTTCCGAAACCTGGTTGGCAAGCAGCGGCTGCACGCCATCCTTCCAGGCCTGATCGAAGGTCGGCGACATGACATAAAACGTCATGAACAGTGAAAGACTCAGCAGGATCATGTTCGACGGCGTCGTTGCGAGGCCCATGCCGGTGCGCAGGATCGAAAAGGCGATGATGAAGCGCGGAAAGCTCGTCACCATGATCAGGATACCCGGCGCGATCGACAGGATCGTCAGCAGCCCGAAGGTACGGATGATCCAGGCAGCAACCGAGCCGTTGACCGGCGCGTTCAGAAGATCGGTGGGAAGCTGCTGCGACAATTGCTGCGCCGCCGCCAGTTCAGGCGACAAGGCAGCAATCACGAATATAAATAGAGCAAGTGCTGGCCGACTCATTCGATCACGAAAGTTCTGAACATAACTTTCGATACTCGTCCTTCCGAGCGCAGGTCAACACGCTCCTGGATGTCATCCCGAAGATATTGCAGGCCACGGGCGCCTTCGATCTGCTGCAGGGAGACCGTGCGGATATAGGCGAGGATATCCTGATGGATCGCCTGGGCGAGCTGGGCGTCGGGCGGCCCTTTGAAAACGAGCGCAAGCTCCAGCCTGATCCAGTTCTGCGAGGGATAGGCGAGGTTGACGGTGATCGGATCCAGCGCGATGATGCCGTTTGCCTGGGCGGCGGCTGCAGCCTGCTTGCTGTCGCCGCCAGGCTTTGCCGTCGCCTGCACCGCAGCGGTGGCCTGCTTGATCCGCGGCGCCACCATGGTTCCCAATACCCAGCCTCCTCCGCCGCCGAGTGCGGTGAGTACCAGCAGCCCGGCGACCATCATGATCAGCGACGATCCCTTGCCCTTTGCCGATTCGTCTGCGACTGCTGCCATATCCCTATCCGTTCGCTATCAAATCAGAGCGGCGAGAGCAGGTCGACCGCCTGCTGCCCTCTCGGCGGCTGCTGTATTTCCGTCAGGCGGCCGCGGCCGCCATAGGAAATGCGCGCCTCGGCAATCTTGTCGTAGGAAATGGTATTGTCGGACGTCACGTCCTGCGGACGTACAATGCCGGCAACGTTGAGAATACGGATTTCCTGGTTCATGCGCACCTCCTGCGAGCCGCTGATCATCAGGTTGCCGTTTTCGAGAATGCCCGTCACGACAGCTGCGACCAGAAGATTGATCTGCTCGGAGCGCTGCATCTTGCCCTTGCTGTCGGTGCTGGTGTCGGAGCCCGAGGTGGCGTCGGCGTTGGTGGCAGGCCTCCAGCCAAAAATCTTGGCCGAAATATCCCAATTCATATCGCTCTTGTTCGTGCGATTGCGATTGGTCTCGTTGTCCCAGTTCGCCTTATCGTTGATCTGGATCGTGACGGTCAGGATGTCGCCGACATTGAGCGCGCGCGAATCCTTGAACAAGGCGGCCTGCGAATCGTTCCAGAGCGAATAGCCCTGCGCGACCTGGTGAGGCCGCTTCGGATATTGAGACATCTGCGGCGTCTGCGCATATTGCAGGCCGCTGCCGATCGGACTCATGGCAGGCGCCCTGCCGATTTCCCTGAGGGCCTGCGACTGGCAACCGGCGAGAAAGACGACGATTGCGCAGGCGGCCGTGAGACGCGTGTTCATGAGGGGTCCTTCGACTTCGATGTATTCGGGTCGGATGCGCTGGCGATGATATTGGTGATGACCGCCGCCTTTTTCGCATCCATCTCTGCAAGAATGAGGCTCGACTGGCGCGCGGAGAGCTTCATGATGATTGCAGCCGCCACGACGGTTCTGACATCATTGAGGCTGGCTGCGGCCGCATCCGGTTTCATGTTCTTGTAGATATCGACCAGGCCTAGATCCGCGGTCTTGAGGAAGTCATCGCGCTTTTTCAGCCAGTCTTCGTATTCGGCCTTGCGCTTGTCCATGGTGGCGATACGCTGATCGACGTCCGCCTGGAGTTTTTCCAGTTCCTGCTTCTGCAGCAGATAGCGTTGGTCTCGTGCCGGATCGGCGATATTGGTGCAGAACTGGCGGATCTCATCCTGGCTGGAAGCCGGATCGGCCGCGACCGGCTTCGGCGCTTCCTGCGCCAGAGCCGCACCGAGCGACAAGAGCAGGGCTGCCGTTGCGAGGCTGCAGCCGATCAGCATATTTCTGGCAATGGCGTTCGGGATCATTGCAGCACGAGCTCCGCTTGCAGGGCGCCGGCCGATTTGATGCCTTGCAGGATGGCGATGATACCGTCCGGCTTGACGCCGATATTGTTGAGGCCTGCGACCAGCGTCTTCAGGTCAGGCCCTTCCAGCACCGCCACACGGCCGCCGCTCTTGGTGGCGGTGATATCGGTCTGGTCCTGGATCGCCGTCTGGCCATCGGAGAAGGGTTCGGGCTGGATCACCTGCGGGTTCTCGCTGACCTGCACGGTCAGCGTCCCGTAGCTGACGGCGACCGGCGAGACGCGGACGTCGGCGCCAATGACGATCGTACCCGTGCGCTCATTGATGACGACCTTGGCTGGCGTGTCGGTCTGAACATTGAGATTTTCGATATCGGCCATCAACCGCGCCAGATCGGCCATCTTCGGCTTGGCAATCGTCACTTCCTGCGAATCCTTGGCTTCTGCGATCGGCGCACCAAACCGCGAGGTCGCCCAGGTGTTGACCGTGTCGGAAATGCGGATCGATGTCGAGAAATCCGGATTGCGCAGCTGCAGGACCAGATTGACGGAATCCTTGAAACGAGACGGCAGCTCACGCTCGATGATGGCACCGCCCGGCACGCGGCCAGCCGTGGTAACACCCTCGGTCACCGTGGCGGCGGCACCCTGCGCCTGGAAGCCGGATACGATGACGGAGCCCTGCGCCACGGCATAGATCTGTCCATCGGCGCCGCTCAGTGAGGTCATGATCAGCGTGCCGCCGCGCAGCGACGTCGCATCGCCGAGCGAGCTGACCGTCACGTCGATGCGGCTGCCCGGGCTTGCAAAGGGCGGCAAGTTCGCCGTCACCATGACGGCTGCCGTATTCTTGGCGGCGGACTGGCCGCCTTGCGTCGAGATGCCGAGGTTCTGGAGCATCGCGCGCATGGACTGCTCGGTGAAAGGCGAGGAACGCAGGCCGTCGCCGGTCCCCTGGAGACCGACGATCAGACCGTAGCCGATCAGCTGGTTGTCACGGCCGGATTGCAGCGATGCGATATCCTTGATGCGCGATTGCATCGCGAGCGCCGGATCGGCGACGATCAGGCTCGGCAATGCGAATAGGACTGCGAGTAATTGACGAAGCCGTTTCATTTCGCGACCACGCGTATCGTGCCGTTTTGGAGGACCGTGCCGTTGACGATGATGCCGGAGTCCATGTTGCGGGCGCGGATATTGTCGCCGACGGCGCCGTCATCCAGCGGCGTGCCCGCCGCGGTGATCGTCATGCTGCCCATGCTCATCACCAGACGAACATTGGAGCCCCGCGTTACCGCATATGGCTGGCGCAGCGCGGAAATGGAAATGGTGCGGCCGGGAAGTAGCGTGCGCTTCGAGACCAAGCCGGTCACCTCGCGGAGCCGCTTGGCATAGTCACCGCTCAGATTGGGGTTGGTGACATCAACCTCTTCGAGCTGACCGCTGGTGATGATATCGCCCGGATAGATCGTCTCGGTCGGCACTACGGCAGTTCCGAAACTTCCTCCATCGGTGCTCTGCGCACCGGCGGGTGTAGGCGACGCAAATACGACGGAGAGGCTCGCTGCGGCGAACCATGCCATTGCCAAGCTTTTCATCCGGCGAAACCTCATGTTTGGCCCGTCCCTCTCGTTACTTCAGGTTCTTGCTGACGACCTGCGCCATTTCGTCGGCCGTGGTGATGACCTTCGAATTCATCTCATAGGCGCGCTGCGCGGTGATCAGATCGGTAATTTCCTTGACGGGATCGACGTTCGACGATTCGAGATAGAATTGCTTCATGTAGCCGAAGCCGTTCTGATTGGGATCTGAGACAACCGGATCGCCGGAGGCCGGCGTCTGCGTGAAGAGGTTGCTGCCCATCGGCTGCAGGCCGGCTTCGTTGACGAAATTGGCAATCTGCAACTGGCCGAGTACCGTCGGCGTCGTCGCCGTGCCGATGATTGCAGAAACCTGGCCGGACTGGCTGACGGTGAGGCTGGTGGCATTGTTCGGAACGGTAATGCCCGGCGCCAATGTGTTGCCATCGGGCGTGACGATCTGGCCGGTATCACTTCTGTTGAAAGAGCCGGCGCGGGTGTAGGCGATCGTGCGGTCGGGCATCTGGATCTGGAACCAGCCGCGACCGACCAGAGCGATATCGAGATCGTTTTGCGTCTGCGAGAGTTGGCCCTGGACCTGGATGTTGCGTACGGCCACGGTCTGCACGCCGAGGCCGATATTGGCGCCTTCCGGCACCACCGCCTGGTTCGGCCTGTTGGCAATGCCCTTGGCGCGTTCCGTTTGATAAAGAAGGTCGGAAAACTCGGCGCGCGAGCGCTTGTAACCCGTCGTGTTGATGTTCGCGATGTTGTTCGCGATCACTTCGAGATTGGTCTGCTGGGCGTCCATGCCCGTCGCGGCAATTGCGAGCGCTCTCATGCTGTCGTCCTTCGAGCCAGGGCGGGATCTCCGAAACCGCGAAGCGGCCTGCGAACAACTCACGCCAAATCAAATAATTAGAGCGGAAAACCCCACACTAGATCTGCATCTTCGTAATATCGAGAAACGCCGAGACCACCTTGTCGCGCAGTGCGATCGCGGTCTGCAGGGTCTGATCGGCCTGCATGACCTTATCGACCACCTCGCGGGTGCTCATCGTGCCCTTGATACCGGCAAAGGAGGCTTTTTCAGCATCCTTGAGCGAATTGATGGAATCCTTCGCGACATTCGCCATGACGGATGCGAAGCTCATTCCGGCATCTACGCCCGCGGCAACGGCCGGCGAGGCGTTCAGCGCGCCGGAAGCGGCGGAGGTCATATCCGTGGCGATGCTGCCAAGGCCGCGTGTCGCCGAGAGGGAGGCTACATTCTTAATCGCGTCAATCATTGGTTCTTCAGCAAATCAATAGTGGAGGAGATGAGATCACGGGCCTGTCTGACCGTCTGCAGATTGGCCTCGTATGAACGATTGGCCTCCCGCATGTCGGCCATCTCGACCAGAACGTTGACGTTGGGCATCTTGACGTAGCCCTTCTGGTCGGCGGCAGGATTACTGGGATCGTATTCTTCGACGAACTTGCCGGTGTCCTCGCCGAGTTTCTTGACGCCGACCGTGGTCAGGCCATTGGCACGATCCATCTCGGCACCGAACGTCACGGTCTTGCGCCGATAAGGATCGGCACCCGGCGTGTCGCCCGTCGAGCGGGCATTGGCGATATTTTCGGAGACGATACGCAGGCGAGTCGATTGAGCCTCCAGGCCGGAGCCTGCAATTTTCAATGCGGCTGATAAGGGGTCCATGACATCTTCACTTCATCTATTGTTTTACGGCCATCAACATCATGCGATGAAAGGAGCCGACGAGGGCGGTGTTCAAGCTGTACTGGCGCTTGATGTCACCGGCCTTGGCGAGCTCGTCCTCCAGGCCGACGGTGTTACCCGACTCCTGGACACCAATTTCCTGGTTGAGCGGCGCCTCTTCGACGTTGACGTTGCCGCTCGTGCTGAATTCGTTGCCCGAAAGATGCGCAGGACTGGTCCGCACCATGTTGACGTTCTGGTTGTCCAGAACCGCCTGGAACGGCGTGACATCCTTGGCGTGAAACTTCGGGGTATTGGCATTGGCGATATTGCCGGCAACAACCTGCTGACGCACCTGGAGCCACTCCGCTTGCCGCGAGGCCAGGTCAAAGAGCTGAATGGGTTGCATGGGCTTCTCTCCGTTCTTACACTGTGAATCTAGCGGGATAATCTTGCGTGGGACTTGCGGGAAATGCGTTCCTGTAAAGTCTTCGAAGTGCCTGAAATCCAGGCGATTCCGTGCTTGCCTCAATTGCTGCCGTAGACATCGCCCGTCGAGGTGACGATGACCCATTTTCCTTCCCGTTGCTCGATCGAAGCCAGCCGGCTGCTGTCAGGCAGAAGCGATCCGACACGGACGACATACATGCCGGTGTCGTCCTCAATCAGAGCGCGGCCATTGGCGACATGCAGCAGCTGGAAGGCAGACTTGCCGGGGAACGGCTGCTGATCGGCCGGCGGCCCCTTGTCATCCTCACGGCCGGTATCGCTGACCGTTGCCGTCGTCAGCGGATCGGGGATGAGATCCTTCGGTTGCGAGGGATTCTTGTTGACCATGGCAAGCGGCGACACGCTGACAACGGTGCGGCCAGGCCAGTTGGGCAGATCGCGGGTGCGATCGCCTTCGGCCACCTGGATGCCGAACTTCTCCGGGTTCAGAAAGACATACCAGGGAAAGAAGGCCGAGGCACCGGCCAGCGCCAGCCCGGTAAAGGCCAGAGCCTTGTCCGCAACAGTTCGCCTTCTCGCCGATTTCGGCGGGGCGACCGGTTCGTCTGCTTCGGATTCTCTCACTTGCGGCCTCTTTCTCAGCATGACGTTCAGCAATCTTCGACAGGCTTGCGGACAGGAAAAAACGAGATCGTGCGACGGACGGCCATCACTTGGCCCTGGCGGGGACGCCGCCCGAAGCATTCCTGAGCGCCGTCGCGAGATCGGTAAAAGCATCCGCCGACGGCTCTTCGCCCGGCGTCTGCTTCAGTATGTCGTAGATAATCGGGACCTGGCGCACCGCGATATCGAGATCGGCGTCGGCGCCCTGGCGATAACCGCCGATCAGACGCAGATCGCGCGTTTCCTCGTAGCGATGCACCAACGCCTTCAGGCGCGAAACCAGCTTTTCCTGATCCGAAGTCCAGGCCTTGCGTGCCAGACGCGACACGGATGCCAGCGGGTCGATCGGCGGATAGCGTCCCTCTTCGGCCAGGCTACGCTGCAGCACGATGTGACCGTCGAGAATGCCACGGGTGGAATCGGCGATCGGGTCGTTATGATTGTCGCCATCGACCAGGATGGAGATGATGGCGGTGATGGTGCCGGTCCCCTCCGGTCCCGGGCCTGCCCGCTCGAGAAGGCGTGGCAACTCGGTAAAAACGGACGCCGGATATCCGCGTGCGATCGGCGGCTCGCCGGAGGCAGTCGCCACTTCGCGGATGGCATGAGCAAAACGGGTGACGCTATCGACGATCAGGAGAACGTTATCGCCCCTGTCGCGGAAATGCTCGGCGATGGTGATGGCCGAAAGCGGCGCCATCTTGCGCAGCATCGGACTCTCGTCGCTGGTCGCAACGACGGCGACCGACTTCTGCATGTGGGAACCCAGCGTATCCTCGATGAATTCGCGCACTTCGCGGCCGCGTTCGCCGACGAGCGCGATCACCACCTTGTCAAAAGCATCGGCCCTTGCCAGCATCGACAGCAGCGTCGATTTGCCGACGCCGGAGCCGGCGAAGATGCCGAGGCGCTGGCCAAGACAGAGCGGCGAAAAGATATCGATGGCGCGAACGCCGGTTTTGAAGCCGGTTTCAACGCGCTTGCGCATCATCGACGGCGGCGCCGTATTTGCGATCGAGCGCGCTTCCAGACCCGATGTCAGGGGACCAAGGCCATCGATCGGCTCGCCGAGCGAGTTGATCGTGCGGCCGCACCAGCTGTCATCGGGCGCGATACGGAAAGCACCCTTGCGGATGATGGTGTCCTGGATGCCGATCGGCTCGCCCGGCTCGATCGGACAGACATAGGTGAGTTCCGGTTCGACGCGAACGACTTCGCCGAGATGGACACCGGTCGACGACCGATGCGCGACGAAATCGCCGAGGCGCACCTGCCTGGAAAGACCGGCAACCGTATAGTGTCCAGCGGCGATGGTGCGCACATGACCGCCATGGGCCACGGCATTCTCCGCCAGCGCATATTGGCCCGCCAGGACGGCCATATGCGAAAGCTTCGGCGACAGCGCGCCCTCCGGCAACCGATCCTCGACCATGATAAGCCCTCTTTACTGGCTGCCGCCGAGAGTTTTGATGGCGTCGGTGAGCGTGCCTTCGCTGCTGCTGGTGAGCGTGCTGATATTGTCGAAGGCACGGCTGACCTCGATAAGATTGGTCATTTCCCGCATGCCGTTGACGTTGGAGTTTTCGAGGTAGCCCTGTGCAATCCCGATACTTGAGCGATCGATCACCGGCTGCGGCGTATCGGTCGGCAGGATGCCGCTGTTTTCGTAGCGCAGGAAGCCCTTGCTGACATCGGCGCTATAGAGGCCGATCTGGCCCATGCTCCGGCCATTCTGCGTGATCGTGCCGTTCGACGCGACGCTCGGCGGACCGCCGGCGGGGTCGAGCTGGATCGGCGCACCGCCCGGATCGAGGACCGGGAAGCCACGTGTGGAAACCAGCGCGCCGCTTTCGGTCATGGTGAAGCGGCCGTCGCGCGTCAGCACCAGGCCGGCCGGCGTATTCATGCCGAAATAGGCATCCCCCTTGACGGCAAAATCGAAGAGATTGCCGGTGTTCTGAAGTTCGCCATTGTCGGTGGAGAGATAATCGTTGCCCTGAGAGACGAAGGCGACCTTGGCGTTGAGCTTGTTTTCCGTATTGCTGAGGACCTGATCGAACTTGACCTCGGTGCCACGGAAGCCCGTCGTGTTCACGTTCGCCAGATTGTCGGCGATCGTCGTCAGACGCCGCTCGAGCGCCATCTGGGATGACAGCGCGACATAAATACCAGACTGCATTTTCAACGCCCTCCGGACATTGGAGAATAACGGGAAAGGAAACGCCGCAGGCGCTCCTACATTTCGTTAGCGGGGCATGGATGCCCTTACCCGCAATCCTGCAGGGCTTGGCTTGTGCGAAGCTGACAAGGCAAAAAGGATGTTCGGAGACCCATCGAACAGCCTCACGCAAGGCAGGTCCCCTAGTTCATCATATGAAGCAACGTTCAGGTGTGGACCGACGATGAATATTATTATCGGATTTGTAGTGACCTGCGGCTGCATCATAGGCAGCTTCATGGCTATGGGCGGAGATGTAGGCGCGCTGTTCCAGCCTTTCGAATTCGTCATTATCGCAGGCGCCGGTCTCGGCGGCTTCATCATGGCCAATCCGATGAAGGTGGTGAAGGATTCCGGCAAAGCGCTCGGAGAGGCCTTCCGCCACGCGGTTCCCAAGGAGCGTGACTATCTCGACACGCTCGGCGTACTCTATGCCCTGATGCGCGATCTGCGCACCAAGTCGCGCAACGAGATCGAAGCCCATATCGACAATCCCGATGAATCGGCGATCTTCAAGGCTGCTCCGACTGTATTGAAGAACAAGGATCTGACGGCTTTCATCTGCGACTACGTCCGGCTCATCATCATCGGCAATGCCCGCTCGCACGAGATCGAGGCACTGATGGACGAAGAGCTCGAAACGATGCAGCACGACAAGATGAAGCCCTATCATTCGATCACGATCATGGGCGATTCCTTCCCGGCGATCGGTATCGTCGCTGCCGTTCTCGGCGTCATCAAGGCCATGAGCCACATCAACGAATCACCCGAAGTGCTCGGCCATCTCATCGGTTCGGCGCTGGTCGGCACCTTCCTCGGCATTATCCTGTCCTATTCCGTCTGCGCACCGCTGGTTTCCCAGATCAAGGTCGTGCGCAACAAGCAGCATCGCCTCTACGTCATCGTGAAGCAGACGCTGCTTGCCTACATGAACGGATCGGTGCCGCAGGTCGCCCTCGAATACGGCCGCAAGACCATCTCTTCCTACGAACGTCCATCGATCGATGCCGTCGAGCAGGAAATGATGAACCCCGGCGGTGAGAGCAAGGCAGCCTGACGAATATGAGCCAGCAATCCGCGCACAGGGCACAGACGATGGACCGCACCCTTTTTGCCAAGCTTACAGGCAATCTCGGCGATCAGGCGACGCTTGCGAAACTCGGCACCGCCTTCGCCCAGGTCTACGCCGAATTCCTGCCCGACATCATCAAGAGCGAGACGGGCCTGGACATCAACATCGCCTATGCCGACTGTCAGTCCGGCTCGATGAACGAGCTGATTGCCGGGCTCGGTGGCCATCATGCGCTGGTCAACGGTTCGCTGCGCAACTGGGCCCCTAACTTCATCCTCGGCTGCGGCGCCGGCTTTATCATGACGCTGATGGAGCATATGCTGGGCGCACGCGCTGAAGATATGGAAGCGCCGGTCGCGCGGCCACTTTCAGTGATCGAACTCGATCTTTCCGTCATGGTGTTCGAAAAGATCGCCAAAGTGCTTCGCTCGGCGGTGAATGCAGCCGGCGGTTTCGAGCCCTATCTTGACCAGCCTTATAATGTCGAAGACCGCCCGGCGGCCATCGGTGACAACGGTAACGATTTTGCCGCTGCGATCACAATGACGATCTCGCTCGGCAAGTCGATTTCGCAGATCGTTATCATCGCACCGCAACGCGACCTGCTGCGCACCGTCGTCAGCACGCCTCGCGCCAAGAACCCGACGGCCGCTTCCCAGACATGGTCGGAGCAGCTCGGCGAGCAGGTGCGCCGCTCGCAGGTAACGCTCGAAGCGCGAGTTCGGCTCGAATCGCTGACGCTCGATACCATTTCCAAGCTCGCGGTCGGCGATGTCATTCCCTTCATGGATCATAGCGGCGACGTCCGGGTCGAGGTCAGCGCCAACAGCAAAGACCTCTACATTTGCGAATTCGGCCGCTCTGGCGAAAATTATACCGTGCGCGTCAAGGACAACGTCAACTCCGACGACGAGCTTCTTCGACACTTGATGAATTGATCTGCTGGCGTGTGAGCCCACTCACGGCAGCTTGAGGCAAGTTTCAACTGGAATAGTGATTTCATGGCTACGAAGACGACACAGCAAAGCAGCGAGGAATCGCTCGACATTTCGAACAGCGATGCCGCCTTGGACGAGGCCATCGATGGTCTGCGGGGCGTCCTGAAGAAAGACAATGACGGCAGCCTGCCCGACTTCGAGGCCGACGCATTCGGCGCCGAAACGGGCACGGACCTTTCCACCTTCGGCGATTTCGGCGACGACAATTCCACTCCGGCCTTCGATGACGGCGAATTCGGCGTCGCTTCGGCGGCGGCCGCACCGGTTGCTCCCGGCAGCGCGCTGACCGCCAATATGGACCTGATCATGGACATCCCGATCGACGTCCAGATCATGCTCGGCAGCAGCCGCATGCCGGTATCCGGCCTGATGAACCTGACTGAAGGCGCAATCATCGCGCTCGACAAGAAGATCGGCGAGCCGGTCGAGATTACCGTGAACGGCCGCAAAATCGGCCGGGGCGAGATTACCGTTCTGGAACATGACGACACCAGATTCGGCATCAAGCTCACTGAAATTTATAACGCGAAGAAAAGCTGAACCCTGCTCATGACGAGCCCACTCCCCCTTGCGGGACGGAGACGAAGACCATGATGGACTTTGACGATTTCAGCGGCGCGATCGCCGAGAAACCGTTATCTCAGACTGAAAAGGCAGCCGCCGTCCTTCTCGCCATGGGCAAGCAAGTGGCTGGACGGCTGCTGAAATATTTCACGCAGAACGAGCTGCAGATGATCATCGCCTCGGCGCAATCACTGCGAGTTATTCCACCGGACGAGCTGGCGCAGCTCGTGGCGGAATTCGAGGACCTCTTCACCGAGGGCGCCGGCCTCATGGACAACGCCAAGGCCATCGAGAGCATCCTCGAAGAGGGCCTGACGCCCGACGAGGTCGACAGTCTGCTCGGCCGCCGTACCGCCTTCCAGGCTTACGAGACCTCCATCTGGGATCGCCTGGGCGAGGCTGATCCGGTCTTCGTTGCCAAGTTCTTCCTGCGCGAGCATCCTCAGACGATTGCCTATGTGCTCTCCATGATGCCTTCGGCCTTCGGTGCCAAGATCCTGCTGCAGCTTCCCGAGGCACAGCGCGCCGACATCATGAACCGCACGGTCAACATCAAGGATGTCAGCCCGAAGGCTGCCCAGATCATCGAAAACCGCGTGGTCGGGCTGATGGCGGAGATCGACACAGAGCGCAACGCCTCCGGTTCCACGAAGGTCGCCGACCTGATGAACGAACTCGACAAGCCGGTCGTCGATACCCTGCTGAGCTCGCTGGAATCGATCAACAAGGAATCGGTCGAGAAGGTTCGCCCGAAGATCTTCCTCTTCGACGATCTCACGCGCATGCCGCAGCCGAGCCGCGTCCTGCTGCTCAACGACATCGCCGCCGACATCCTGACGATGGCGCTGCGGGGATCCGGCAACGAGATCCGGGAGATCGTGCTGTCCTCGATCAGCCCGCGTCAGCGCCGCATGATCGAATCCGACCTGCAGATGGGCAATGCCGGCATCAATCCGCGCGAAATCGCAATTGCCCGGCGTGCCATCGCCCAAGAAGCCATTCGTCTGGCCAACTCCGGCCAGATCGAGCTCAAGGCCAAGGAAAATACGCCTGTGGAAGAAGCCGCATAAGCGCGGCGCGACTCAGCCAAAACATCGTAAACTGATGATCTGAGGGCCGCGTATCATGCGCGGCCTCTTTCCGTTTCGCAAAGGGCGGCTGCTTTGGCTGACGAAGACAAGGACAGTAAAACAGAAAAACCGACGGAGAAAAAACTCCGCGATACGATCGAGAAGGGCAATGTCCCTCACTCCAGGGAAGCGACGCTCTTTGCTTCCATGCTCGCGACGGTCATCTACGTCACCTTCTTTCTGCCAGAGCGCATGGGCCGCATGGGCGAGGTTCTACGCGACCTCTTCGAAAAGCCGGATCAATGGCAGCTGGAAACAGGCCCGGACGCCATATCGCTGTTTACGCGCATAGGCTGGGAAGTCGGCAACATGGTGCTTCCGGCCGTGGTGCTCTTCTTCGTCTTCGGGATCGGGGCGTCGATCTTCCAGAACCTGCCGACCCCCGTTCTCGAGCGAATCAGGCCGCAGTTTTCGCGCATATCGCCGGCGAAAGGGTTCACGCGCATCTTCAGCGCCACCGGCCTGGTGGAATTCGGCAAATCCCTCGCAAAAATCGTGCTTGTCAGCATCGTCATGTTTTTTGTGCTGCGCAGCCAGTATTTCCACGCGATCGATTCGATGGTGTCCGACCCGCAGACCATCTTCGTGCGGCTATCGACGATCGTTCAGCGCATCCTGATCATCGTGCTGCTGGCGACCATCGTCGTTGGCATCGCCGACCTGCTGTGGAGCCGCCACCACTGGTTCGACCAATTGAAGATGACTAAGCAGGAGATCAAGGACGAACACAAGCAGTCACAGGGTGACCCGATCGTCAAGTCGCGCCAGCGCTCGATCGCGCGCGATCGAGCTCGCCGCCGTATGATGAAACAGGTGCCGCGCGCCACGCTCGTCATCGCCAACCCGACCCACTTTGCCGTCGCACTGCGCTATGTGCGCGAGGAAAACGACGCGCCCGTCGTCGTTGCCAAGGGCCAGGATCTTATTGCCTTGAAAATCAGGGAGATAGCTGAGGCTAACAATATTCCCGTTTTCGAAGATCCGCCGCTCGCACGCTCCATGTTTGCGCAAGTCTCGGTTGATAGCGTCATACCATCAGCATTTTACAAAGCTGTCGCAGAGCTCATCCATCGGGTCTATGCGGCGCAGACGAAAAAACGGGTACGATAAACCAAATGAAAAAATGCCCCTACTCTGCCCAACGCGAACAAATATTAGCCGAAGCCATTAGCCCGGTCGCAAGCGAACTGCGCCTTCTCGATGCCGCCGATCTGATCTCGCTGCTGCGCTTCGAACGATATGGCAATCTCGGTGATCTCGTGGCCTCGGCGGCTGAGCTTTATTTTCTTCCCGGGACGGTCAGCTTCGGGCTCGGCGGCGACTACAACCTCGAGTGGGGCGGGCCGGCGGAAGTGACACTCGATCTGGAGATCAAGCCGCGGGGCATCACCATTTACGCCAAGCTCGCGCTGACGGAACATCATGCGGGCATCGAAATCAGCCACATCGCCTTCGACAAGGCCTCGTCCGACCCGGACGAAAATACGGCGCTGCTTGCACGCAGTCTGAGAGACGCACGTTATCTCGTCCGCGGCGAAGCGGCACACGCAGTCTGAAAAATCCAGCGTTGCAAGACTTGCGAGGATGATCCGTTTCGGTGCAGCGTCAGCTTATGTAGCCGAAGCGGATCGCCTTTGCGATTGCCTGGATGCGGTTGACGCTATCGAGCTTGATCGTCGCCGATCCGAGATAGGCATTGACCGTATGTACCGACAATCCCAGTTTCTCGGCAATCTCCTCGCTGATGCGTCCATCGCCGGCAAGCTGCAGACAGGCAATTTCGCGCTCGCTCAGCGCTTCGGCAGCCTGTGACCGGCGTTCATCCAGTGACAGGAGCTCCATCATGAGCTGGCAGCTGCGACCGTGCAGCTCGACGATCATATCGCTCGAAAGGTCCATGAACTTGGCCGTGAAGACGGTGTAGCCATTGCCGACGGCACCGAGCCGCACGGGAAAGGCAACGCCGGCAAAGGGCAGGAGATGCGGCTTCAGGCGCTGCGTGAAGGCGGCAAAATCCGGCGTCTCGGCCGTGCTGTCGCTATCACGCCCGTTCCACATCAGCGGCAGCAGCGATTTGTCGACATGCTCGATCAGCGCTTCGCCATAGGCCTCCACGAAGGATTTGCCGACGACCGAGTTGGCCGAGCCCCAATTATCGAGCTCGCATACCAGGCGCTGCTTATGCGGGAGGCCTGAGCCGTGCAGTCGATAAACGGCAAAATGCTGTGCATCGATCAGCTTCTGCATCGACACGAGCTTCGGGAACAGATCGGACCGGCCGGAAATCCGCCCGGAACGGGTAAGCCGTGATTCGGTCGGCATACCCATTGTCCTGTCTGGCTGATAGCGCATCCGGTCGGCCCTTAAACGAGATTGTTGCGCACGGCGAAGGCGATCGCTTCCGAGCGGGTCTTGGTCGCGGTCTTGCGCATCACACTGGTGATGTAGTTATTGATGGTATTGCGCGAGATCCCGAGAATCATGGCGATCTCGTCGCTTGTCTTGCCTTCGGCGATCCAGAACAGGCATTCCAGTTCGCGCTCGGTCAGCTCGAAATCGCGCTCCAGCTTACCCGCGAAGCAACGCGTCGAGCTGGCGAGATAGCCGGCCAGGAGGCCGACGTCCCTCAGCCGCTCGGGCGACAGTACCGCCGCTTCGTTCGCCAGCAGCAGCAACGAGAAGCGTGTTCGGCCAACATTGAACGTCAAGGCATGATACTGACGGCCTATACCGTCAGGCAGCAAGACATCGTCTGGCAGAACCGCCTGGTTCGGCTGAAACAGCGCCATGCATTTTTCCAGCTCGCCGATACGGCCATAACCGCTCGTCAGTTCCGTCGCCAGACGCCGGACGAGATCGAAGGGCCAATCGGAGGCAATCACGAAGTCGAGGCCGCTTTCCTGGATGAGATCGGATCGGACCAGAAGATAATGAGAAGCACCGGCGTAGCTCGCCAAGGCATGAAGGCCGGCTTGCAGATAGGCAGGGCCGGAAACGGCACTCAGCTGCAGAACGAGTTGCTCGCGCGAGATGGCTCTGGCGGGCACGCTCGATCGCGCATCCCTATCGCCTTTGCTTACCTGCGATATCTGCATGTCCATACTTGCATTTCCTGCCGCTGTTGGACGATCGGCCGTCAACGAGAGCATTGTTTCGTCAGAACCCAATCCCTTCACCTCAGAGAACCGGCGATGTATCTCGATGAAACATCGAAGCCTGGTCTTTCTCGACCGCGGCACAGATACATCCCGGCGGGTTCGGGAAGGTGAGCATAGCTCGCCTCTGAATTCGACATCCGCAATCGTGTCGGCATACATCGCCGCAAACACAAACCGCGAACCATGGACTAAATCTTTCCGCTTTGAACTCTACGAACTTAGACATGCGAAACGCCGAAAAGCGGGCCGAATCGTTCCGTTTATTCATGTATTACGCAACAAGCACCGTATTTGTAAGTCGATTCTCCATACCCAACAACTGTATGTCCTTTGAATTCCATCTTACGAACACGTCAATTCGGCTTATAGCGACTAATTAATCACAGGTTCAAATCGACGGCGCTGCAGGCTCCAATGCCACCTGCCTAGACAAAAAAAGACCGGGAGATTTCCCGGTCCTTTCATCAGGCTGCCTGGTCGACGGCCCATTTTCTGAGGATCTTTGCTGCGCGCTCTTCGCTGATTTCCACCATGCGGGACAGGCGGCGCTCCGGCCCTTCCTTGACGCGGCGGTTGAAGGTGCCGGCGTCGTCGCCCATGGTCAGCAGATCGTCGGTGCTGTCGAAACCGAAGTCCGAGCCGAAGCCGTCCATGAGAGCCGCGCCAGGGCCACCCACTGCCGGTGCGAAGTCCGGCAACTCGAGGCCAGCCGCTTCCGGCAGCGCTGCTCCGCCATTTGCACCACCAAGCGAGCGGATCAGCGGACGGAAGCCCATCCAGATGATCAGGACAGCGACAGCGACAAAGGCCAGCGAGTTGATGATGCCAGCCATGTTGCGGCTCAGCATGTCGGTGATGCTGAAGCTGGAGGACGTATCTTCAAGCAGCTGACTGTCGAGGAAATTCATGGCATTGACAGTGACGATGTCGCCGCGGGCCGGATCGACGCCCGCTGCCGTTGCGACGATCTTCTGCATCTCGGCGATATAGGCATCGACCTTCGCCTGGTCGGCACCTTCGCCGACCATTTGCGCGATGCGGCCCTTGTTGACCACTACGGCAACGGAGAGCTTTTCGATCTTGTAGCTGTTGCGAGTCGTGGCCGTCGTCTTGCTGTTGATTTCGTAGTTGGTCTGCTCCTCGCGCTTGTCGGACTGGTCGTTCGACGTCGGCGAGTTGCCACCGGATTTCGGAGCCGCCTGCGGGATATTCTGCTCCACGGTGGCTGCGGTGTCCGGCTGGCTTTGCTGCGACTTCTGCGCTTCCTTAACTGTGCGGACGGAGCGCTCGACCTTCGAGTCGGGATCGAAGGTGGTTTCCTGCACCTGCTGACTGTCAGTGTTCAACTGCGCCGTCACACTGGAACGGAAATTGTCCATGCCGAGGAAGGGCGCCAAGGCCTTATCGATGTTGGATTCGACTTCGCTCTGGACGTTCTGCACGATGCCAAGATTGCGGCTGAGCGCTCCGTTGCCAGGATCATCTCCCGATGCGAGGAGCTGGCCGGTGGAATCGAGGATAGTGACGTCGTCGACCTCCAGGCCGGGAACGGCAGAGGCGACAAGATGGCGGATAGCCGAAGCCGATTTGCGGGCAGCCTCCGCACTCGCGCGGATCATGACCGATGCCGTCGGCTTCTGATCCGCCTTCCGGAAATTGCCGACATCCTGCATGACGATGTGGACGCGGGCAGCGCTGATACCGGCGATAGAAGTGATGGTGCGGCTGATTTCACCCTCGAGAGCACGCACGCGGGTAACTTCCTGCATGAACGAAGTCAGACCGAGCGAACCGACATTGTCGAAGAGCTCATAGCCGGCCTTGCCGCTCGTCGGCAGGCCGCGCTCGGCGAGAAGCGCGCGGGCCTTGCCGGTCATGCCTGCCGGAACGGTCAGGCTGGAACCGTCCGTGCCGACCTGGAAATTGATCTTGGCTTCAGCAAGCGCGATGCTGATCTGATTGAGATCCGTCGCATCCAGGCCGACATACAGCGTCTCCTGAGCGGGCTTATTGACGTAGAGGGCCGCCAAAAGGATCAGCAGCACGGAGGCGGCGCCTACGCCTCCCATGATCATCAGCCGCGTTCTCCCGAGATTCTGCAGATTCCGAAACAGGGGAACTAATTGATTTAACAGATTCATTCTGTTCTCGCACGATTCGTCAAAGACCTGATGGCTTTGTAACCTGCTGCGAAAATAGAAATCGAAACTTGTGCGAGCGTTTCGTCCGGCCAGAAGAGCCCAGGAAAAAGCCGGAAATAATCGGAAGATTATATAAGAAAAACAGTATCTATCGTCGGCGGCAGCTAGAAGAAGTCGAAATCGCCCGCAGCCTTTGCCATGGGTTGGACCAGGGGCTGGGCCATGGACGGGGAATGTGCGTGAAAACTGCTGCCGCCAAGCGCCCTTTGCATTTCTGTGAGCTTGACGAGGCTCAGCGCTGTTGCCAGATCCACCGTCCAGGCCTCGGGCATCGCTCCGGCAATGGTATCGATGAATTCGGCGATGCCGCGCGTCTTCTGCACCGCAAGATCGATGCCCTGGACGACCTTCATGGCCTCCGGCGAGGCCAGTATATTGGCATCGCTGATGTCAAGCAGCTGAGGTTCGACGCGTTCGATCAGATAGGCGATGTCATGCAATTCGGAAACGATGCGCAGAAGGATAGCCGGAAGCGTCTCCTCGATGGCAGCCATCTCAACGTGCTGAAAGGGGGTCATGCACTTGCCTCGCTGATCAGAAAAATTCGATCGTGTTGTCGACTGGCTTGGGAGCCACGACCGGACGCTGCTCCAGCGCTACGGTCTTCTGTGTCTCGGCGCCGGTCAGCGGATATTGCCTGGCTCTTCCGGAAATCGGCCAATATTCGATCTTGCGCCCGTGCTCGCCGCCCGTGCTGGAACTGACGACCGGGATACCCTCGTCTTTCAGAAACTGCATGGCAAAGATCGCGTTCTGCTCGCCGACATTGGAGAAGGTCGCGATCGTCTTGGCGCCACCGAAGACTTTCGCCTCCAGCCGGTCGCGCCTTGCGCCCTTCTTCAGCAGACCGTTGATCAGAAGTTCCATCAGGTGCACACCGTAACGCGTCGCATCGCCACCGCTCACCGGCGAGTTCGCCATTCCAGGGAGAAGGAAATGGTTCATGCCGCCGACGCCGGCGATGGGATCGCGCAGGCAGGCCGCCACGCAGGAGCCGAGGATGGTCGTCAGCACCACTTCGGGATCACTGATGACCGTGTACTCGCCCTGAATGATATGCACGCGACGGGCAGCACCCTCGACGATCATTTCAGAGCTCCGAAGACGGCCTCAATGGCAGCTTTCATCTTTTCGATGGTGAAGGGCTTGGCGAGTACGTTGTTGGCCCCGAGCTGCGCCGCCTTCTGCACCAGCGCGCGGTCGCCCTGCGCCGTCAGGATGATGAAGGCCGCTTTCTTCGTCGTCGGATTCGTGCGGACGGCCTGCAGGAGGCCAAGCCCATCCATCTTCGGCATGTTGAAGTCGGAGATGACCAGATGATGGGGCTGCTGTTCCATGATCTTCATTCCCTGCTCGCCATCGCCGGCAGCCGTGATCTGCTTGAAGCCGAGCTGCGTCAGCGCATCGCTGAGCAGAAGACGGCTGGTGACCTGATCGTCAACGATCAGAACTTTGATTTTCTCCGCTAGAGACATTATTCGCTCCCTTCCTTTCGGGCGGCTGTGATTTTCAAAATTTCCTCGCCAATGGCGTTCAGCGGAAACTGCTGTTCGACTGCACCAAGCTCGTGGGCGACCCTCGGCATGCCGTAGACCACGCAGGTCTTCTCATTCTGGCCGATGGTGCGCGCCCCAGCGTGGCGCATCTTAAGAAGACCGGCGGCGCCGTCGCGCCCCATCCCGGTCAGGATCACGCCGACGGCATTGCGGCCGGCCAGTTCGGCAACCGAGTCAAAGAGCACGTCGACGGAAGGACGATGGCCGTTCACCGGCCCGCCGTCTACCAGACGACAATGAGGCGCGGACGCATTGGCGACCCTAAGGTGCCTCTCACCGCCAGGCGCCAGATAGATCTTGCCGATTTCCAGCCGCGCACCGTCGGTCGCCTCCTGGACGACCGGCGCACAGAGGCGGTTCAGCCGCTCGGCGAAGCTGCGCGTAAAGGTCGGCGGCATATGCTGCGTGATGACGGTCGGCGGGCAGTTAGCTGGGAATTTCTGCAGTACATTGATCAGGGCCTCGACGCCGCCCGTGGAAGAACCGATGGCGACGATCTTACGCCCCACGCGGAAGTCCGCGACGGCCGGCGGCGGCACACGCTGAGCGGTGGGCTTCACATACTGACGCTGCGAGCGGGCAGCGGCCTTCACCTTATCCGCCAGATCGCCGAAAGGATGTGGCTCGCCCGGCGAGGGCTTTCCGACGCAGTCGAATGCGCCGATTTCGAGGGCGGCAAGCGTTGCGTCGGCACCGCGATGGGTCATGGTGGAGACCATGATGACCGGCATGGGCCTAAGCGTCATGATCTTTTCCAGGAATTCGAGGCCGTTCATGTTCGGCATCTCGATATCGAGGGTGACGACATCCGGATTGAGCGCCTTGATGGCGGCGCGCGCTTCCAAGGCGTCGCCGGCCTGGCCGATGACGTCGACCTCCGGATCGGTACGCAGGACGGCGGTGATGAGACCCCGCATGGTCGGGGAGTCATCGACGACAAGAACACGAGCGGGAGAATTCATGGCTTCCTCGCTGCGGTCTTGCCGAGATAGCGATAGGTGGTGATACCGATATTGTCGAAGACGTGTTTGGCCTCCCCGGCTACGCGCTCGGAGTGGCCGATATAGAGATGGCCGGCATCCTGCAGCTGGCCGGCAAAGCGCGTCCAGATTTTCGTCTGGGTCGGCTCGTCGAAATAGATGACGACGTTGCGGCAGAAGATGACGTCGAACAGGCCCTTGAAGGGCCACTGCCCGAGCAGGTTCAGTTCGTTGAAGGTGATGAGCCGCTTGACGCGATCGTCGATCTGGAATTTGCGGCGACCCTGGACATTGACTTCCTGGAACCACTGCTTACGCATGGCAGGAGAAACCGTTTCGAGCGAAGATTCATCGTAGGCGCCGGCGCGGGCAAGCCCGAGGATCTTGGGATCGATATCCGTCGCCAGGATCCTGAAATCGAAATCGGCGACATTCGGCATCAAGGCAAGCACCGTCAGCGCGATCGAGTAAGGTTCCTGCCCGTCGGAGCAGGCGGCAGACCAGATGCGCACCCGGCCGCCGGCCTTGGCGCGCGCCAGGAGACCAGGCAGAACCTCGTCGCGCAAATGATCGAAATGATGGTTTTCGCGGAAGAAGCGGGTGAAGTTCGTCGTCAGATGCGACAGCATCTCGCGGCGCGCCGCACTTCCCGCCGGCGACGACACCAGCTGGCAGTAGTCGCGGAAGCCGGCGAGGCCCAGCGCGCGGATATGCTTCGACAGCCTGGAATAGACGAGCGACGCCTTGCTCTCGTTGAGAGAAATGCCGGCATCCGCATAGATCATTGCGGCGATTTCCGAGAGGTCGCGGCGCGTCAGCGGGTATTCGCCGCTCGCAAGCACCTCGTCCGGAGACGCCTTGAAATCCATTGCTCCCATCATGCTCATGCAGCCTCGCTTTCGCTTTCAGGGAACAGGGCTTCCAGCTCGATCAGGCAGATCATGCGGCGATCGATCGCCACGATGCCGCGGGCAAACTGCCGCTCGTGATCGGAGGAAACCTCCGGCGTCGGCTGTATGCTGTCGTCGGTAATGGTCAGGATATCCGAAACCGCATCGACCAGAAGACCGACCGCCTTGCGCTTGACCTGGGCCACGATGATTACATGCCGAACTGTCGGTTCCGCCCGCTTCATCCCGAGCCGGGCGGAGAGATCGATGATCGGCAGCACCGCGCCGCGCAGGTTGACGATCCCGAGCACATAGCCCGGCGCATGCGGCATGGCCGTTGCGGGCGTCCAGCCGCGGATTTCCCGAACCGACATGATGTTAACGCAGAATTCCTGGTCGCCGATGCGAAAGGCGATTAGCTCGCGATTGCCCTGGTTCAGGTTCTTGACGGCATAAGACATCAAGTCACCCCGCCGCCGCGTAAGACATTTCGGGCTTCAGCGCCTGGCCGCGCGAAGCGCCGACCACCGCATCGACATCCAGGATCAGCGCCACGCGGCCATCGCCGAGGATGGTCGCTGCAGCAATGCCCGGGACATGCGTGTAGTTGGCTTCGAGGCTCTTGATGACGACCTGGCGCTGGCCCTGGATGGCATCGACCATGAGAGCGCGCTGACCACCGCCTTCCGATTCCACCAACAGCGCGACGCCGTCGACCGGATTGGCCTGTGTGGCGCGGAAGTTCAGGATGCGGCCGACGTCAACCAGCGGGCAGAAGCTGTTGCGGATCGAGATCAGGCGGTGGTTGGCGCCGAAGGAGTGGATCGCGGAAGCCTCGGGCTGCAGCGTCTCGACGATCGCCGTCAGCGGCACGACCAGGGTCTGGCCGGCAACCGTGACCACCATACCGTCGAGAACGGCCAGCGTCAGCGGCAGGCTCATGGTGAAGACCGAGCCCTGCCCCGGCCTGGAGGTGATGTTGATGCGGCCGCCGAGCGCCTGGATGGAGCGCTTGACCACGTCCATGCCGACGCCGCGGCCGGAAATGTCCGAAATCTTGTCAGCGGTCGAGAAGCCCGGCAGGAAGATCAAGTTGTCGATTTCCTCATCCGACAGATTGGCGTCTGCCGCGATCAGGTCGTTGTCGATGGCCTTCTGGCGCACCCTCTCGCGGTTGATACCGGCGCCGTCGTCGGCAAGCTCGATCAGGATGCGGCCAGAACGATGCTTTGCCGTCAACCGGACGGTGCCTTCCGGGTTCTTGCCCAGCGTAGAGCGCTTTTCCGGCGTTTCGATGCCATGATCGACGGCATTGCGGATCATGTGCGTCAGCGGTTCGGCAAGCTTGTCGATGACCGTCTTGTCGACCTCGGTGTTTTCGCCCTCGGTGATCAGACGGATCGACTTGCCGGTCATATCGGCGATTTCGCGGACGATGCGCGACATGCGCTGGAAGACGGGCTTTACCGGCTGTGCGCGGATTGCCATGACACTGTCCTGGATCTCGCGGGTGAGCTGCTGCAGCTCCTCGAGACCCATATTGATCGAGGACGCGCCGTTATTGTCATTCTCGATGACACTCTGAGAGAGCATCGCCTGGTTGATGACAAGCTCGCCGACGAGGTTGATCAGGCGATCGACACGATCGAGATCGACACGGATGGTCTGGCCGGCGGCTGCGGCGGCATTGTTCTGCGCGGCGGCGGCATTGGAAGCGGCAGCTGCGGCAAGGGCGGCTTCTTTCTTCTCGACGCGTGCAGCGGCCGAGGCGAGCTGCGTAACATTGCTTGCGGTTTCCGCAGCTGCAACGGCGGCGGCGACATCGTTTCTGGGCGCCGGTGTTTCCTTTCCGGCCTCTGCAGCCGCGGCGGCGCCGTCATTGTCAAGGATCGAAAGATCGAAGGGCACCGGTACCATCGGCAACTCTTCGCTGGTCGAAGACCCGCCGCTTGCGGCCGGCTGGACATCGAGATCGCAATCCCATTCGGCAAATTCAAAGACGGTACGAATGGCATCTTCGCCCTTGTCCGTCTTGATCGAGATTGCCCATTTGAAATAGGCGCCTTCTGGATCGATGTCGGGAAGGCCCGGCAATGCATCCATATCGCAGAAGATGTTCATCTCGCCGAGCCGCGAGAGGTCGCGCAGCAGCAGCGTCGCGTCGTTGCCCTTGGCGTAGAGATCGGACCGCGGCTTGAAGCTGACTTCATATTCCGGCCTGGCATCAACGGCCAGCTCGTCGCTGCCGAAATCATCGTCGAAGCTGAAGGGGATCGGCTGGAAACCACTTTCGTCGGTCGGCGCGGCCGCGACGGACTTCGGAGCAACTTCGGCAACCACCGCTGCCGACGGCGCGGGAACATCGCCATTTGCCAGCGCTTCCAGTTCCTTGACAAGGCCGCGGCTGCGCGCCGGATCGACGCTGCCGCCATCACGGGCGGCATTGGTGAGATCCGCCAGAACGTCGGCGGCCTTGAGCATGACCTTCAGGACATCCTGGGTCGGCTCCAGCTTGTTGGATCGAACGCAATCGAGCGTCGTCTCGAAGACATGAGCGAAGGCGACCAGATCATCCAGACCGAAGGCACCCGCCCCACCCTTGATGGAATGAACGGCGCGGAATACGGCATTGACGGTTTCCGGGTCACGGTCGCCATCATTCATTTTCAGGAGACCGGATTCCAGTTCGGCGAGCTGCTCTTCGCACTCCTGGAAGAAAATCTCTTTGATTTCGTTCATGTCCATGAGGGATGGATCCTGTCTAGGCGGTTACGCGCTCGATGGCATCGATGAGCTTGGCGGGATCGAACGGCTTGACGATCCAGCCGGTCGCACCGGCCTGGCGGGCACGGTTCTTCTTTTCCGCGTCGCTTTCCGTCGTCAGCACGAGGATCGGAACGGCGCGGTATCTGTCGTTGCGGCGAACGCCCTCGATAAAGCCGAAGCCGTCAAGACGCGGCATATTGATATCGGTGACGATGACGTCAGGATTGGCTTCTTCCAGAATTTCCAGGCCCTCGACACCGTCTTCGGCCTGAATGGTCTCGAAGCCTGCATTGTTGAGGGTCACGAGAAGCATGTTTCGGATGGTTCGAGAATCATCCACCGTCAGCACTTTTTTCTTCATTGCCGGATCTCCTTGGCAAGCAGATGGGAGATATCCACCCCGATCACCTGCATCGTTTTTTGAAATGCATCCGACACCTTGGAGAAGGTGAAGGAGAGTTTGTCCTCATCCCAGGTCTTGGCGGCAGCCATGATGACCTGCACGCACAAAGTCCCGATCCTTTCGACACCGGACGCATCGATCGCGACATTGCTGCCGCGCAACCCCATCAGCGTACCGCGAAGGCTCGAGGCCTCGTTGAGATCCAGCACTGCGGCCAGACTGATTGTCTTTTCGCCTTTCCTGCTCGGCATCGCGTCATTCCTCGTTGTCTGAAATCAGGCCCGTCGGCCCGCATGTGCATGAAACTGAAAGATCAATAGGCATTGCGATCGCCTCCTGCTGCGGCCCTGCGAAGCGGGAAGCCGAAATCAGCCATATCCTCTTCGTTCTGCGTGATGCTGAGCTCCTCGCGGGCTGGGAGCTGCGGTTGCTGCGCGGCCCTGACCGGGACGGCAGGGGCCGCATGCCGCCGCTCGCGCTCGATGCGGAATTCGCGGATGGTCCGGCCGAGTTCGACGACGACGGAATGAAGGTGATCGGCGCCTTCCTCGGAGCGGCTGGCCTCGCTGCCGGCAGCGGCCGCGCGCTCGCTATGGCCGCCGATATCTGATGTCAGTGCCTTGAGGCCGGCGACTTGTTCGTCGCTCGCCGCGACAATTCCGGAAATGGCTTCATTGATATCCGTCACCTGGCGGACAATGCTGCCGATCGCTTCCTGGGTGCGGCCGACCATCTGCACGCCGGCATCCACCTGCGCCTTGGTGCCCGTCACCAGAACCTTGATCTCGCGTGCGGCATCGGCGGAACGCTGGGCAAGCGCTCGGACTTCCTGCGCAACGACGGCAAAGCCGCGGCCGCTATCACCGGCGCGGGCGGCCTCGATGCCGGCATTCAGCGCAAGAAGATTGGTCTGGAAAGCGATCTCATCGATGACGCCGATGATCTGGCCGATCTTTTCAGCTGACGTTTCGATATCGGCCATGGCCGATATCGCCTGCCCGACGATCTTGCCGCTGTCTTCGGCCGCCACTCGGGTCGATGCGGTGACGCGCTCGGCCGCGCGGGTATTGGCTGCATTGCCGCGCACCTGTTCGGCCAGTTCCGCTAGCTGCTTTGCAGAGGCCGCAAGTCCTTGCGACTGTTCGGACGATTTTTCCGCCAGGGATTTCGAGGCGCGGGAAATGGCGTCGCTCGTCGCTTCGGCCGCCCGCACGCCACCGGACAGCGCCGAAAACTGCTGCTGAATATCAGTAAGCGCCGCGTTCAAGGCTTCCGCCACTTCGGTATAGGCCTCGGGACAATCCATCGGCATACGGGTCGTCAGATCGCGAGCGGTAAGGCCGTTGGCGAGATCGGCAATCAAGGCCGCTGCCTCGGCGCGGTCGGCAGCCCGCTGTTCGGCCAGCGCCCGCTGGTGACCGACCCGCAATTCGTTGAACCGCAACGATACGGCAATCTCGGCATCGACCATCACCAAGCGCACGACCGATGTCACGAGTTCGCTGAGCTCGCGGGCGCGGCGCTTGGCTCCCGGCAGAATGGCGCGGCCGCCCATATCTTCGAGAAGGCCGGCGAGAAGATGCTCCAACACCACGCCATGGCCCGCGACATGCCAGCGCGGATCGAGCCCCATCTTGCTTTCGCTATCGGACAGAACCTTGACGCGCTCGGCATAGAGGCTGTCGAAGCGCGCATCCGTCAGCACATCCCAGTGCGAGGAGTGCAGATCCTGGAGCCGTACGAGCTGGCTTTCGCTCGAAAAATTGCGCGCAGCGTCGGGATAGGTCTGGAAACGGAGGAAAAGATCGCGCAGGCCGGCTTTCAGATGCGCCTCGAGCATCGGCCGGTGACGGCGCAGCGTTTCGCATTGTCCGGCATCGAGACCAGCAAAGCGCAAGCGATCGCGAAGGCTGCCAGCCTGCGCCCTGCCTGCCTGATCTGAAGGCGTATCCTGCGCCAAAGTCGCCCCTGCCGAACTGCCGCGCATTGAAGCGCCGGCGAAACCGCTGATGATCCGCGCCAGGCGCAATGAGGAGGCGAGAAAAGGCAGCCGTAGCCGTCGATCGACTGATCGAGGCACCGAAGCTCGCTCGTTCATCAAAGTCTGTTGCGGACCTGTTTGATGACATGGATACCGGATCTGACCCGGTACGACGGGGCGGCTTCATGCCTGGTGAGAACGAGTCACAATTTTCCCATTCCGACGTTCAAGTTCAATATTTATGGTTAATTCCTTGCCCGAAGGTTAATGACGGACGAGACGCGGCTCGTAGTTATCCCTACTAAATTAGCGACTACTTTGTTGCCGGAAAAGAACATCGATCGTAAGTCACGAGCAAGCTTCATCCCTTACTACCCAAGGGATAGACAGTTTCGATGTCGTTACGGAGAGAGCAATGATTGTTCTTGGTTTGACAGCCTCGCTGATGGCCAGCCTGACGCTTACGGCCTTCATGCTTCTATATCGTCTCGAAGAGGCGCGCGGCAAAGCCACTAGCCGCATTCTCTAGACAAAGCTGTAACGGACGTCTCGGATCCAAGATCGGACATATGGCACCTCGTGGCCAAGACGGCGAGCGCTGCTGTTCTTACGGACGGCAGGGAGCTAGCTTTGGCCTCAATAGTTCCGTATTAAGCCCCACGATCAGGCACCGAGACCCATCTTTTAATGCTCGACACGACCCATTCCCGAACAAACGCCCAGAAACTTTCGCTGGGGCTCGCCCTCGCGATCATCTTCGGAGTGACGCTCTGGCGCGTGCTCATGTTGCTTCTCAACAAGACGGATCTCTTCGTCGATGAGGCGCAATATTGGTTCTGGGGTCAGAATCTGGATTTCGGCTATTATTCCAAGCCGCCGATGATTGCCTGGGTCATCCGCTTCTTCAATACGATCTCCGGCTCGGATTCGACCTTCTGGATCCGCATATCGGCGCCGCTCTTCCATCTTGCCACCGCCCTGATGCTGATGTGCACCACGCGGCGGCTGATCGACGACGAGACCGGACGCGAGATTGCGCCATGGGTCGGAGTCATCTTCATCACCCTGCCGGCTGCCTCGCTTTCCGCCGTGCTGGTATCGACCGATACGATCCAGATCCTGTTCGTGACGATCGCCATCTGGGCCTTTATCGGTCTGACCAGGCGCTCCTCGGTACCGGAAGCCGTCATCCTCGGCGCCAGCCTCGGTTGCGCTTTCCTGACGAAATATTCGGTGCTCTTCCTTCTGCCGGGCGTCGGCATTGCCATGCTGACGATGCGTTCGGCGCGGATCGCCTGGCGGGATATGGTGATTGCCGCCATCGTCGGCGCCATCGTCGTTTCCCCTAATCTCTGGTGGAACCTTACCCATGACGCTGCGACCATAAAGCACACGGAAAACATCGCCCAATGGAGCAAGAGCGGCGGCGGCAACACTCTGGCGAAGCACATACTCAACGGGCTCAGCTTCTTCGGCGCGCAGTTCGGCGTAGTTGGCCCGGTCGTCTTCTTTGCGCTCTTGTGGGCAACGTGGCGCCTGATCCGGGGACAGAGCGACGACCGCGAAAAGCTGCTGTTCTGGCTATCGGTGCCTGTCGTAGCGCTAATCACGCTGCAGGCACTTCTCGCCAAGGCTTATGCCAACTGGGCCGTCTCGGCCTATGCCGCCGGTACCATTCTTGCCGTCTGGCTGCTCTATCGGCTGACGAAAAAGGGGCTGAGCACCTCGTTGATCATAGGCGCCGTCGTCGCCGTCGTGATCCCGGTACTGACGGTCTTCGCCTATGACATCAAGCTGCCGAACGGCAATCTCGTCATGAAGCGCTATGTCGGCCGCAGCGTCATCAGTCAAGAAATCGCCGATATCGCCACGCAGGCGAAGATGACCGAAATCGTCGCGCAGGATCGCGATATCCTTGCCGATCTCTACTATACGCTGAAGGGCAAGCCGTTCCGTATCTATGCCCGCCCTTTCGGCGGCTTCCCCCACAACTATTATGAGCAGGATTTTTCCCTGCCGGCCAGTGTGACCGGTCCGGTATTGTTCGTCGACAACGATCCGATCGAGTGCCCGGAAGGCCAGGCCGAGCCCCTGAAGAGCTGGTCGCCGCCCTATGGCGAAATGAAGGGCAAGACGCTCTACGCCTATCGCGTGCCGGCATCCTGTCTGGCGCCCAAACCGTCAGTAACGGGTGCGGCGGAAAATTAAGAAATCGAGCCGGGACTGTTGACCGGCTCGTGCAACTGCATCATGACAGGCCGCTACTAGGAAGACGCTAGGCGTCCTGTTATCATGACCGAACCGCCGGAGTTCGCTCCGGCAAAGGAATGAAGGCATTTTGGACCGTTGAGCCCGCTCGAATTCGGCGCCGCCGACAGCGAAGATAGAGACGAGAGGACGCATCGCGCCGGAGCGCGCGTGATCGCCTCGCTGTTCGTCGCATTTTTCGCCTATATCGGACTGGCGCTCGGCGGCGGCATCAATCTTGCCACGCGCGCCGATGCCGAAGCCCTCTCCTCGGGCAAGGACAGTCAGCCCCTCTACCTTTCCCTGCGCGATCCGGTGCGCGGCATTGTCGTCGCCGACCGGCTGGTGACGCCGAAGGCCGCATGGCAAGACCTCGGACCTGCAACGCTTGCTGCCCTGCCCACCCTCGGATATCCGGCGACCTCCTGGCTGCCGAGCCGCCCGAAAGATGCCGCGCGGCTCGAATCCCTGGCGTTTCGCGCCTATCTCGCGCGCGCGCCTCCAGGCACGCTCACCTAAGCGTTTGGCGCCTACGCGCCGCATTTCCGATAAGACCTCAAGTCCGCCTGCGGCCAGGCCGTCGGCATAAGCCTATTTTCAAGGATAATACCCATGCGTACCTCACCATGGCTCGTGGCACTCTATACAGTGGTCATCGTCATCGGCTTTCTGATTGCAATGCCGAACGTGCTGCCGCAGTCGGTTCTCAGCAAGATCCCATCCTGGCTGCCTCATAGCCAGGTTTCGCTCGGCCTCGACCTTCGCGGCGGTTCTTATCTCGTTCTTGAAGTCGACGAGAAGGATCTAACGAACGGCCGGCTGCAATCGCTGCAGCAGGACGCCCGGCGCGTGCTGCGCGACAAGAACATCCAGACCCGCTCGATCATCCGCAACGGCGATCAGATCGTCGTGACGCTCACTGATCCCTCGCAGAGCAGCGATGCAGTGACGCAACTGCGCACGCTTGCCAATACGATCACATCCGGCCTCTCAGCCGGTCAGTCCGATCTCAACATCACGCCGAATGGCGCGACGATCGCGATGTCCTTCTCGCAGGCAGGTATTTCGGCCAACGTCGATTCCGCCGTCCAGCAGAGCCTTGAAGTCATCCGCAAGCGCGTCGACCAGGTGGGCGTTGCCGAGCCGACCATTCAGCGCGTCGGACCGAACCGCGTTCTCGTCCAGCTTCCGGGTGCGCAGGATCCCTCGCATCTGCGCGAGCTTCTCGGCTCGACCGCGAAGATGTCCTTCCACTTGCTCGCCGACAATGCCGATCCAAACAATCCGCCTCCCGGCGTCACCATCATGAAGGACGAGCGGGGCACCAGCTATCCGGTTCTCGACCGCATCGAACTGTCCGGCGACCGTCTGACGGACGCCCGCGTCAGCTTCGATCCGAACACGCACGAGCCGCTCGTCACCTTCCGCTTCGACAGCGCCGGCGCCAACCGCTTTGCCGAAATCACCCGCGAAAATGTCGGCAAGCCCTTCGCAATCGTTCTCGACAACAAGGTGCTGAGCGCACCGAATATCCGCGAGCCGATCACCGGGGGTTCAGGCCAGATCTCCGGCAACTTCACCGCAGACAGCGCCACCACGCTTGCAGCCCTGCTGCGCGCCGGCGCTCTGCCCGCCAAGCTCACCGTCATCGAAGAACGCACCGTCGGCGCCGATCTCGGTAGCGACGCGATCCAGAAGGGCATCTATAGCGGCCTCGTCGGCTTCGTCCTGGTTGCCGCCTTCATCTTCGTGCTCTATGGCGCCTGGGGCATTCTCGCCAATGTCGCGCTGCTCATCCACACGGTCCTGACCTTCTCAGCCCTGACGCTTGTCGGCGCCACGCTGACGCTGCCCGGCATCGCCGGTATCGTCCTTGGCATCGGCCTTGCGGTTGATGCCAACGTTCTCATCAACGAGCGCATCCGCGAAGAAACCCGCAAGGGCCGTGGCGCCTTCGCCGCCATCGATAATGGCTTCAAGAAGGCCTATTCGACGATCATCGACGGCAACATGACAGCCCTGATCGCGGCCGCGATCCTGTTCTACTTCGGCTCCGGCCCGGTTCGCGGCTTTGCCGTGACCATGGGTCTCGGCCTCATTATCTCGATGTTCACCTCCGTCGCCTTCGTGCGCGTCGTGATGATCGCCATCACCCGCCGCCGCAAGCTGAAGGTGATCAACATCAGACCGCTGATCCCCTTCAGCCCCTATGACAAGCACATCCAGTTCATGAAGGCCCGCTTCTTCGGCGTCACCGTCTCGGCGATCCTGTCGATCGCCTCGGTGGTTCTGTTCATCCATCCGGGCCTCAACTACGGCGTTGATTTCCGCGGCGGCATCCAGATGTCGGTCAAGACCAAGGACGCAGCCGATCTGTCTACGTTCCGCGAGGGCTTGAACACGCTCGGCCTCGGCGAAATCGCACTGCAGTCCTTCGGCGACAACAATAGCCTCCTTGTCCGCGCTCAGCGCCAGGACGGCGGCGAAGAGGCGCAGACGGCAGCTGTGACCAAGCTCAAGGCCGAAATCGTCAAGATCGACCCGAGCGCGACCATCGAAGGCACCGATGTCATCGGTCCGAAGGTCTCGGGCGAGCTTGCCTGGGCCGGCATCCTGTCAGTCGTAATCGCCAGCCTGGCGATGCTCGTCTATATCTGGGTGCGGTTCGAATGGCCGTTCGCTGTCGGCGCCATCGTCACGCTGGTGCTCGATGTGACCAAGGCGATCGGCTTCTTCGCGATCACCGGCCTCGATTTCAACCTGACGGCCATCGCCGCGATCCTGACGCTTGTGGGATATTCGGTGAACGACAAGGTCGTGGTCTATGACCGCATGCGTGAAAACATGCGGCTCTACAAGTCGATGCCGCTGCGCGACATCATCGACAAGTCGATCAACGAGACCCTGGCGCGAAGCCTTTATACCAACGCCACCGCCTTCCTGGCGCTGGTGCCGATGGCGATCTGGGGCGGCAGCGCCGTCTCCAGCTTCGCGATCCCCATGGTGTTCGGCATCCTCGTCGCCGGCGCCTCATCGGTCTTCATCGCCGCGCCGATCCTGCTGTTCCTCGGCGACTGGCGTCGCCGTCATGCCAAGCCGGTCGCCAATGACACGGCGTCGGCAGACGGCAAGTCCGGTAAGGACAACAAGCAGATTCCTGCTGCGTAACACATGAAAAGAGGACATGCCCGGCTTCCGGGCATGTCCATCGCCCCGTTACGAAATCGGCGGCATATGCAAGGGCAGGCCCGGACGCGGCGCCGTAATCTTTTCCACAACTCCGTTTTCCTGCTCGCTGACGAGCAGATGCTTGCCGTCCACGGTGAAGGCGATATTGGCCGGCCTTGTGCCGTCGGTGCGGATATGGCCGGCCATTTTTCCCTCGGTGTCCACCATGGAAATTTCACCCAGGCCGTACATGGCGCAATACAGCATGCCACTGCGATCAAAAGCGAGGCCCGCCGGTCCGCGCAGCGCATTGACGGCAGGGGATGTCATCGACTGGACAAACATTTCCTGCCTGCCGCCCACGACCTGCCGATAGATTTTTCCGGTCAGCGTTTCGCTATAGTAGAGCAATCCGTCGGCATCGAAGGCAATACCGCTAGCAAAGAGCAAGCCGACCGCCAGGACCCGGATGACCCGGCCCTCCGCCGGATCGATCTGATAGACGCAGCCATTATAAGCCGCCTTGAAGAAATCGGGATGGATGTGGCCACCTTCGAGAAGATTGGCAAGGCGGATACCGGAATCGATCATATAAAGCAGGCCGTCAGGTCCGAAAGCGAGTGCATTCGGATGCAGAAACGGACCATCGGCGCTGCCTTCAATGACCTGCAGGACGCGGCCTTGCGCCGACAATCTGACAAGGGAATTCTCCGGGCCATTAGCTACCCAGAAACATCCGTCACCATCCGCCGCAACTCCCATCGGCCAGCCGCCGACGCGGCAAAGTCCCTGCGGTACGCCGCTTGCGTCGAAAAGTTTGAGACAGCGGCGACTGGCATCCATTTCTACGACCGCGAGGCGGCCGTCCGGCAAGGCCACGAGGCCGCTAGGCAGACGCAGCCCGGTGGCAATCGTTTCGTTCATGTTTCGAAACCTTCATTCTACGCACTACGAAGCCCCAAAAACTCAAAATGCTGCGCCGAAATGATACATAAGCACGAAGAAGATCCTTTTCGAGCCAGACGAATGCAAATCCCGATAAGATTCTTGCGCCAGAGGTCACATCCGCGTGCAGGCCCTGTTAATCTTGACAGGCTTTAGCGATTCGGAACATCCATAGAACGTTCCTATATCTTTCGCGTTTGCGATTCGCCGCATATCGCGCTCCGCGCCGGCCGCCGGAGGTAGTCAGGAGAGTTGATGACCGCCGCCTATCTGGAAAAGCTGAACCCGGAGCAACGGCTGGCGGTGGAACATGGCACGACTGCAGGTGACGGTCATATTGCCGGGCCTCTACTCGTCATCGCCGGAGCCGGCTCCGGCAAGACGAATACGCTTGCGCATCGTGTGGCGCATCTGATTGTTAGGGGTGCCGATCCGCGCCGCATCCTCCTGATGACCTTTTCGCGCCGCGCCGCCGCCGAAATGGGCCGCCGTGTCGAGCGCATCTGCCGCGAGGTACTGGGAGCGAATGCCGGCATCACCGCCGATGCACTTGCCTGGACAGGTACGTTCCATGGTATCGGCGCGCGCCTGCTACGGGATTATGCAGAACAGATCGGCATCGACCCGGCCTTCACGATCCACGACCGCGAAGACAGTGCCGACCTGATGAATCTTGCGCGTCATGACCTCGGTTTTTCCAAGACAGAAAACCGCTTCCCGACCAAGGCGACGTGTCTTGCCATCTATTCGCGCTCCGTCAATGCGGAAGCGCCGCTCGACGGCGTGCTGCGCGACTTCTTCCCATGGTGCGCCATGTGGGAACAGCAGCTACGCGATCTTTTCGCCTGTTATGTCGAGGCAAAGCAGGTGCAGAACGTGCTCGATTACGACGACCTGCTGCTCTATTGGGCGCATATGCTGCAGGAGCCTCTGATCGCCGAGGATATCGGCAGCCGCTTCGACCATGTGCTCGTCGACGAATATCAGGACACCAACCGGCTGCAATCCTCCATTCTACTTGCGCTCAAGCCCGATGGCCGGGGATTGACCGTCGTCGGCGACGATGCGCAATCGATCTATTCTTTCCGTGCCGCAACCGTGCGCAACATTCTCGATTTCCCCAAGGCTTTCACGCCATCGGCCGACATCGTGACGCTCGACCGAAATTACCGCTCGACCCAGCCGATCCTGGCCGCCGCCAACGCCGTGATCGATCTCGCCTCGGAGCGCTTCACCAAGAACCTGCGCACCGAGCGGCAGAGCATGGAGCGGCCGCGGCTGGTGACCGTGCGTGATGAGGCCGATCAGGCGCGCTACATCGCCGACCAGGTGCTGGAAAATCGCGAGGGCGGTGCAAGGCTGAAGCAGCAGGCAGTGCTCTTCCGCACCTCGAGCCATAGCGGCCCGCTGGAAGTGGAGCTCACCCGCCGCAACATCCCTTTCGTCAAATTCGGCGGGCTGAAATTCCTCGACAGCGCCCATGTCAAGGATATGCTGGCGGCGCTGCGTTTCGCCCAGAACCCGCGCGATCGCGTAGCGGGCTTTCGCCTGATGCAGCTCCTGCCCGGCGTCGGCCCTTCGACGGCACAGCGCGTACTCGACCAGATTGGCGAAGAGGCAAGCCCTATCACGGCACTCACAGAACTCCCGCCGCCACCGCGCACGGGAGACGACTGGACCGCCTTTGTCGAGACGATGCGGGAGGTCAAAAGCGGGAAGGCCGGCTGGCCATCGGAAATCGGCCTCGTTCGCCAATGGTACGAGCCACATCTGGAACGCGTACATGAGGATGCATCGACCCGCCAGGCGGATCTCGTCCAGCTCGAACAGATTGCCGCGGGCTACGGCTCGCGTGAGCGCTTCCTCACCGAGTTGACGCTCGATCCGCCCGACGCCATCAGCGACCAGGCGGGTGTGCCGCTACTTGATGAGGACTATCTGATCCTCTCCACTATTCATTCCGCCAAGGGCCAGGAGTGGACGAAGGTCTTCATCCTCAACGCCGTCGATGGCTGCATCCCCGCCGATCTCGCCGTCGGATCATCCGCCGAAATCGAGGAGGAACGACGGCTGCTCTATGTCGCGATGACGCGGGCTAAGGACAATCTCGATCTCGTCATTCCGCAGCGGTTCTTCGTGCACGGCCAGCATGCGCAGGGCGACAAGCATGTCTTCGCCTCGCGCACCCGCTTCATTCCGGCAACATTGCTGCAATTTTTCGAGGTCTGTGGCTGGCCGCAGGCACGGGCTGAAAGCGCTACCGCCATTCGGGCGCGCGAGGTGCGCGTCGATGTGGGTGCGCGCATGCGGGGCATGTGGCGGTGAGTTGGGGTTATCGAGGCCGGCAGGTCAGGCATGTTCTTTGATGCCGCATCATCGTGCGTGGCCCCTCACCCTAGCCCTCTCCCCGTGAACGGGGAGAGGGAACGACCTCACAAGGCAGCAGGCCTCCTCTTGAACGGAACTTGCTTAGGGCACAATTCCCCCTCTCCCCGCGAGCGGGGAGAGGGTTGAGGTGAGGGGCAATCCGAGCTCAATTCACTCGATCGCTGCGCGTTACACTCACTTCGCCTCGCGAAACATCTCGATGATCGCCGAAAAATCGCGGCCGCCGTTGCCGAGCTTTTCGAAGAGCGCGTAAAGCTGCGCGGCTTCAGCACCCAGAGGCGTCGACGCGCCGCTGGAGAGCGCCGCTTCCTGTGACAGGCGCAGATCCTTCAGCATCAAGGCGGCGGCAAAACCGGGCTTGTACTCGTTGTTGGCGGGCGACGTCGGCACAGGGCCGGGCACCGGGCAATAGGTATTGATCGACCAGCACTGCCCTGACGAGGTCGATGCGACGTCAAAGAGAGCCTGGTGCGAAAGGCCAAGCTTTTCGCCGAGCACGAAGGCCTCGCAGACGCCGATCATCGAGATACCGAGGATCATGTTGTTGCAGATCTTCGCGGCCTGGCCGGCGCCGGGATCGCCGCAATGGACGATCTTCTTGCCCATCACCTCGAGCAGCGGTTTGGCAGCGGCGAAGCTTTCCGCCGAGCCGCCGGCCATGAAGGTCAGCGTCCCGGCCGCGGCACCTCCGGTGCCGCCGGACACCGGCGCGTCGAGCGAGAGGCAGCCGGCATCGCCTGCCATGGCATGCGCCTTACGGGCGCTGTCGACGTCGATGGTCGAGCTGTCGATCAGTAAGGTTCCCTTGGGCACGGAGCGCAGCACGTCGGTCCAGACGGTCAGGACATGCTGGCCCTTCGGCAGCATGGTCACGACCACTTCGGCATCAGCCAAGGCCTCGGTCAGCACGCTGGCGGCTTTCACGCCCGCCGCCTCGGCCGCCTTCAGCACATCATGCGAGAGGTCGAATCCTGTGACAGCGTGGCCGGCCTTGACGAGATTGGCGGCCATCGGGCCTCCCATATTGCCGAGGCCGATGAATGCGATCCGCGTCATGATGTTTTCCTCCCATGATCGGTTATCTTGCGAAAAGCGGCGGCTGCGCCGGTATGAAGAAACGGTCGATGGCATCCGCCGTCACTTCGGAAAGGCTCGCCGGAGACCATTTCGGATTGCGGTCCTTGTCAATGACGGCGGCGCGCACGCCCTCGTAGAAATCGTGATTATACAATATGCCCTTGCAGGCGCCGAGTTCACGATCGAGGCATTCGGCCAAATCGGCGCTCGTTCGCCCTGCCCTGAGCAGCCGCAAGGTCAGCTTCAGGCTGGTCGGCGAGCGGCTGGCGACCACGCTTGCAGCTTCTGCGGCAAACTCTCCCGGTTCTCCGGCCAAAGCCTTCAGAATCTCCTCCACGGTGTCTGCCGAAAACGTCCGATCGATCACATCGCGGTTTGCCGCAAGCCGGCTTTCGCCGGCATCTACAGCCATCGTCCTTATGAGAGCGTGCACGTCTGCGGTAGAGGCCGCAGCGGGCAGCGCGGCTATCGCATCGATGAGGGCTGGCAATGCGGAAGACGCGACACAATGATCGGCAAAACCGGCGTGGATAACATCGGCTGCACCGACGGTCTGCCCGGTCAGACCCATCCAAGTGCCGGCTTCGCCCGGCGCGCGCGGCAGCAGCCAAGTGGCACCGACATCTGGGAAGTAGCCGATGCCGGTTTCGGGCATGGCAAGGCACGTGCGTTCGGTGACGACGCGATGGCTGCCGTGGGCCGAGAGGCCGACGCCGCCGCCCATGGTGATGCCGTCCATCAACACGACATAGGGTTTGGGATAGCGCGAGATGGCATGGTTGAGCAGAAACTCCTCGCGCCAGAAGGTTTCCGCTTCATCAGTGCCCTCCTTGCCGCTCCGATGCAGCACGCGGATATCACCGCCTGCGCAGAAGCCACGTCCCCCCTCGCCCAGGACGATGACGCTGGCGATCGCGGGATCTGCGGCGAAACCCTCCAGGGCCGGCGCAATGACCCGCACCATCGACAATGTCAGGCTATTCAGCGCCTTCGGGCGGTTAAGCTTGATAATGCCGGCCGATCCGCGCCGCTCAATGATGACTTCGTCCGTGCTATCCATGCAAATCTCCTATCCCTGCTGTCATCCATGAATAGGGCTTCATCTGTTGTCGGCAAGGATCATTTCGGCTGCCTTCTCGGCGATCATGATGGTTGGCGAATTGGTGTTTCCCGAGGTGATCGATGGCATGACGGAAGCATCTGCGATGCGCAGCCCTGTCAGCGCCCGCAGTCGCAGGCGGGGATCGACGACGCTTTGCGCGTCACCGCCCATGCGGCACGTGCCGACCGGATGGAAAATCGTCGTGCCGATATCGCCGGCGGCGCGCTCCAGATCGGCATCCGTCTCATAGGCCGGCCCCGGCTTAAATTCCTCCGGCCGGAACCGGGAAAAGGAGGGCTGGGCGACGATGCGCCGCGTCAGGCGAATGGAGCGCACGGCAATTTCCCGGTCGCGTGCGGCAGAGAGATAGTTCGGACTGATGGCCGGCTGCATCGCGAAATCGGGGCTGCGCACATGCACGGAACCGCGGCTTTCGGGACGGAGATTGCAGACACTCGCGGTGATCGCCGGAAAGGGATGAACGGGATCACCGAACCTGTCGAGCGAGACCGGCTGCACATGATATTGCAGGTCCGGTGTTTCCTTGTCCGGTCCGGAGCGGGTGAAGATGCCGAGCTGGCTCGGCGCCATCGCCATGGGGCCTGAACGGCGCACCAGATATTCGAGGCCAATCGCCGCCTTTCCGATCAGTTTCGTCGCCTTCTCGTTCAGCGTGGGCACGCCGGTCACCTTGTAGGCGAGGCGAAGCTGCAGATGATCCTGCAGGTTCTCGCCGACGGACCGAACCTCGCGCACGACCTCGATGCCCGCTTTGCTCAACACCTCGCCATGGCCGATGCCCGAAAGTTCCAGAATATGCGGTGAGCCGATGGAGCCGGCTGAGAGTACTGTCTCCTTGTTCGCATAAGCGCGCTTCGCCACACCGTCGTGCTGGAATTCGACGCCGGTGACGGCATCCCCCTCGACGATCAGCCGGCGGACCTGCGCCTTGGTATGGACTGTGAGATTGCCGCGCTTCATCGCCGGGCGCAGGAAGGCTTTCGTCGTGTTCCAGCGGATGCCGGAGCGCTGGTTGACGTCGAAATAGCCGGAACCTTCGTTGTTGCCGCGATTGAAATCCGCTGTCTCCGGGATGCCGGCCTCCTTGGCCGCGGCCTGGAAGGCATCGAGCACTGCCCAGCGCACGCGCGCCTTCTCGACCCGCCATTCGCCGCCGGCGCCATGCATCTCGTCCTTGCCGCGATAATGATCCTCGGACTTGATGAAGTAGGGCAGCACATCGTCCCAGCCCCAGCCGGCGCAGCCGAGCTGGCGCCAGAGATCGTAATCGCGGGCCTGGCCGCGCATATAGATCATGCCGTTGATCGAGGAGCAGCCGCCGAGCACCTTGCCGCGCGGATAGTTCAGCGACCGGCCGTTTAGCCCTGCTTCCGGCGATGTGGTGAAGCACCAGTCCGTGCGCGGGTTGTTGATGCAATAGAGATAGCCGACCGGGATATGGATCCAGTGGTAATTGTCGTTGCCGCCGGCTTCCAGAAGCAGCACCCTATTGTTGCGGTCGGCCGAAAGCCGGTTGGCCAGCACGCATCCGGCACTGCCGGCACCGATAATGATATAATCGAAGCGATCCATGTTCAAACTCAGTGATCCCCTCTCCCTGCCAGCGGAGAGAGGGTTAGGGTGAGGGGCCGGAAGGTTCGGCAGAACTCGGTTTTCAAACTACCCTCGGAATAGCCCCTCATCCCCCCTCCGGGCACCTTCTCCCCGTCAAAACGGGAGAAGGAAATCAAGCAGTCAGCGGCGATATTCAAATCCCAGCTTCCGTCCCAGCCTTGAGGCATAGAACTCGCCCACCACACCGCGGCGGAAGAGCAGGACGCAGACCATGAAGACGATGCCGGTGATGATGGTGACCGGGAATTCCGAGGTGGCGAGATAGTTTTCCAGCGTCGCCACGAATCCCGCACCGAAAATCGGGCCGATCAGCGTGCCGATGCCGCCAAGGAGCGTCATGAGAATGACTTCGCCGGACATCTGCCAGGCGACATCGGTGAGCGTCGCGAACTGGAAGACCAGTGCCTTGACCGCACCGGCAAGCCCCGCCAGCGCCGCCGACATGACGAATGCGCCGAGCTTGTAGTGAGCGACGGAATAGCCAAGCGAGATCGCCCGCTGCTCGTTCTCGCGGATCGATTTCAGGATCATACCGAAGGGTGAATTGATGAAGCGCCAGATGATCAGCACGCCAATCAGGAAGACGGCAAGGACGAAATAATACATGTTGAAGGAGTTGTTGAGATCGAGGACGCCGAAGAGATAGCCGCGCGGCACCGACTGAATGCCATCCTCGCCATGGGTAAATGCCGCCTGCAGGCAGAAGAAATAGAACATGTAGGAGAGCGCCAGCGTGATCATGGCGAAATAGATGCCCTGCCGGCGGATGGCGACGAAGCCCATGATGAGACCGAGGAGCGAGGCACCTGCGACGCCGATCAGGATGCCGAGTTCGGGCGGGAGACCCCATTCCTTCACGGCGTGGGCGGTGAAATAGGCCGCGCCGCCGAAGAAGGTGGCATGGCCGAAGGAGAGCAGGCCGGCATAGCCGAGTAGCAGATTGAAGGCACAGGCGAACAGCGCGAAGCAGAGCACCTTCATGACGAAGATCGGATAGATGAAGAACGGCGCCCAGATCAATCCGACGAGGCCGACGACCAGAAGCAGCTTCTGCACGGAAAGCTTCGGACGCTCCTTGGAACTCAAGCTGATTAATCCAGCCATATCACGCCTCCCGACCGAAGAGGCCGGCAGGCCTCAGAAGCAGCACGATCGCCATGATCACGAAGATGACGATATTCGAGGCTTCGGGATAGAAAACCTTGGTGAGGCCCTCGGCAATCCCAAGCATATAGCCTGTGACGATCGCGCCCATGATCGAGCCCATGCCGCCGACGACAACGACGGCGAAGACGATGATGATCATGTTCGATCCCATCAGCGGCGAGACTTGATAGATCGGCGCGGCCAGCACCCCAGCAAACGCAGCAAGCGCCACGCCGAAACCATAGGTGAGCGTCAGAAGCACCGGCACGTTGACGCCGAAAACCTGCACAAGGGTGGAATTCTCGGTCGCGGCACGCAGATAGGCGCCGAGCTTGGTCTTCTCGATCAGCAGCCAGGTGCCGATGCAGACGACCAGCGAAGCGATGACCACCCAGCCGCGATAGACCGGCAGGAACATGAAGCCGATATTTTTCGCGCCCGCCAATTCCGTCGGGACGGCATAGGGCTGACCTGAGGAGCCGTAGAGATAGCGAAAGGTCCCCTCGATGGTCAGCGCCATGCCGAAGGTGAAGAGCAATCCGTAGAGCGGATCGATCTTGTAAAGCCGGCGCAGGCAGAGCCGCTCGACCAGCGCACCGAACAGGCCGACGATCAGAGGCGCTAGAACGAGGGCCGGCCAATAGCCGATGCCGGCATAGGCAAGCAGCAGATAGGCGGTGAAGGCGCCGAGCATATAGAGGGCGCCATGGGCGAAATTGATGACCCGCAGCATGCCGAAGATGATCGCGAGCCCAAGGCTCAAGAGCGCGTAGAAGGAACCGTTGATGAGCCCGATCAGCAATTGACCGAGAAGGGCCTGCGCGGGAATGCCGAATATCGTCGTCATGGCTCAGACCCCCAGGACCTTGTGGAGCATACCCATGCGTTCGGAGAGTTCGCCGACCGGGAATTCCGAGACCATCTGGCCGTGATCCATCACATAGAAGCGATCGGCGATGCGGCTGGCAAAGCGGAAATTCTGCTCGACCAGCAAGATGGTCATGCCGCGGCCTTTGAGCTTCTGCAGGACCTCGCCGATGCGCTGGACGATGACGGGAGCAAGGCCCTCGGTAGGCTCGTCGAGCAGCAGCATGCGGACACCGGTGCGCAGGATGCGGGCCATGGCGAGCATCTGCTGCTCGCCGCCGGAAAGCCTTGTGCCGACGCTGTTGCGCCGCTCATGCAGATTGGGAAACAGCTCGAAGATCTCGTCGAGCGTCATGCCGCCTGCTGCGACGACCGGCGGCAGCATCAGGTTTTCATAGACGCTGAGCGTCGAGAAGATGCCGCGCTCCTCCGGCACGAAGCCGATGCCCTGATGCGCCGTCTTGTGCAGCGGCACCTGCATCATGTCCTTGCCGGCGAATGTAATTCTGCCCTTGCGGGAGCGGACGATGCCGACGATCGTGCGCAGCGTCGTCGTCTTGCCGACGCCGTTGCGGCCGAGGATGGTAATGGTCTCCCCCTCGCCCACACGCATATCGACACCGTGCAGAATATGGCTTTCGCCATACCAGGCATTGAGACCCTGAACGTCGAGAAGCGTCGCCATCGTCAAGCCTCCTCCGTGCCCATATAGGCTTCGCGGACGCGCGGATCGCGGCTCACCGTCGCATAATCGCCCTGGGCCAGGATCTCACCGCGCTGCAGCACCGTGACATGATGGCAGATATCGGCAACGACCGAGAGATTGTGCTCCACCATGAGCACGGCCCTGTCGCGCGCGACGTCGCGGATGATCGCGGAGACCGTGTTTACGTCCTCCAGCCCCATGCCGGCCATCGGCTCATCGAGCAGCAACACCTTCGGATCGAGCGCAAGCGTGGTGGCAATCTCCAGCACGCGCTTGCGACCATAGGAAAGATCGGCGGCGACGGCATTGCGCTCTTTAGAAAGGCCGACGGAGGCAATGAGCTGTTCGGCGCGGGCGTTGAGGCTGTCGAGGGCCGATAGCGGCCGCCAGAACTGGTGGGCGAGATTGCTTGGCCGCTGTAAGGCGACCCGCACATTGTCCAGCACCGTCAGATGCGGGAAAACGGCGGAAATCTGGAAGGAGCGCACCAGGCCCATGCGCGCGACCTTGTCAGGTCTCGTCTTGGTAATATCGATGCCGAGCAGTGTGATGGTCCCATGCGTCGGCTGCAGGAACTTGGTGAGCAGGTTGAACACCGTCGTCTTGCCGGCGCCATTCGGGCCGATCAGCGCGTGGACCTGGGCATGATGTACGTCGAGATCGACATTCTTGACAGCGGTGAAGCCGCCGAAATCGCGGCGCAGTCCCCGGGCGGACAAAACCACCCGGGGCTCTTCATGCGAATGTGTCGCGGACATCGCCATGGGCCGGTCCGTGTCCTATTGCTTGACGAGGTCGCAGCCGCTCTTGGCCGGATCGATATAGGCTTCCTTGCCAGGGATCGTCGCCAGCACATTGAAGTAATCCCACGGCTCCTTGCTGTCAGCGGGCTTCTTCACCTGCAGCAGATACATGTCGTGTATCATGCGGCCATTGGCGCCGACCGTGCCGCCGCGGCCGAAGAAATCATCAACAGGCATCTCATGCAGCTGCTTGGCAACGGCATCGGTATCGTCCGTGCCGGCCTTCTGCACGGCCTTCAGATACTGCATCACGGCGGAATAAGTGCCGGCATGGATCATGTTCGGCATTTTGCCGGTGCGGGCAAAGAAGCGCTTACCGAACTCGCGGCTCTTGTCGTCGAGGTTCCAGTAATAGCCCTCCGTCAGCGTCAGGCCCTGCGCCGCCTGCAGGCCGAGGCCGTGCACTTCGGCGAGCGTGAAGAGCAATGCCGCCAGGTGCTGGCCGCCCTGGGTGATGCCGAATTCCGACGCCTGCTTGATGGCGTTCGAGGTATCGAGGCCGGCATTGGCAAGGCCAATGACCTTGGCGCCAGACGATTGCGCCTGCAGCAGGAAGGACGAGAAATCATTCGTCGATAGCGGGTGACGCACAGAGCCAAGCACCTTACCGCCGCTAGCCTTGACGAAATCGCTGGTCTGCTGCTCGAGCGAATAGCCAAAAGCGTAGTCCGCCGTCAGGAAGAACCAGGTGTCGCCGCCCTGCTTGACGAGCGCGCCGCCGGTGCCGACGGCGAGAGCATGCGTGTCATAGGCCCAATGGAAGCCATAGGGCGAGCATTGCTTGCCGGTGAGATCGGTCGTGGCAGCGCCGGTGACGATGTCGATCTTCTTCTTTTCCTTGCCGACCGCCTGAACGGCGAGCGCGACCGAGGAGGTCGTCAGCTCCATGATGGCATCGACCTTGTCCTGGTCGTACCATTGGCGGGCGATGTTGGAGGCGATATCAGGCTTGTTCTGGTGGTCGGCATCGACGATTTCGATCGGCACGCCGAGAACCTTGCCGCCGAAATCCTCCGCGGCCATCTTGGCGGCTGCTACCGATGATTTCCCGCCGAAATCCGCATAGACGCCGGACTGGTCGTTGAGGATGCCGATCTTGACGACACCATCGGACGGGCCGGCGGCGAAAGCCGCAGTGCTGGCTGCAAGCAGAAATGCAAGGGACGCAATAAGACTCTTTCGCATATCCTCTCCTCCCAGAGATTTGGCAAAAATGAATCTGTTCAAAATTGGCCAGCCGCTTTCCTCAAAACGGCTTTTCCCGACCGCCAAGATCACGGAATTCGCGCGTTGACGCAAGTCGCGATTGCAATTAATTCCAAACAAGGTCTGTTCATTTTTGAACAGAGGAGGATGCATGAAGCGTACGCCGCACTTTACCTGGGACGATTTGCAGTTTTTTCTCGCCGTTGCGCGAACCGGGCAGCTTTCTACCGCGGCGCGACAATTGCGCAGCAGCCATGCCACGGTCTCACGCCGTATTGACCGGCTGGAATTCGCCTTAAAGGTCAAGCTCTTCGAACGCAATCCACGCGGTTACATGCTGACCAGCATGGGGCAGCGCTTCGTCGATACGGCCGAGCACATGGAGCAGGAGACGGAACGTCTTCGCGCCGATCTATCTGCGGGATCGGCAGCACAACGGGGTGTCGTGCGCATCAGTGCGCCAGAGGGGTTTTCCAACTTCTTCTTCACCGGCGTCCTGCCGGAATTCACTGCGAAGCACCCAAACATTTCACTCGAGCTGATCACCATCCAGCAGATCATGTCGCTCTCGCGCAAGGAGGCCGATATCGTCGTGGTGCTCGACCCGCCGAAGGCCGGACCCTACTTCACCGAGAAGCTTACCGACTATCATCTCCAGGTCTATGGATCGCGCGACTACCTCGCCCGCCATCCGCCGATCGAAAGCCGCGATGACCTGCCTGACTTCGCCTTTATCGGCTATATCGAGGATATGATTTTTGCGCCGGGCCTGGACTATCTCGATGACGTCCATCCGCGCATCAGGCCGCAATTCCAGAGCTCAAGCATCTTTGCGCAGCTGACAGCGACCAAGAATGGCCAGGGGCTGTGCGTGCTGCCGTTCTTCATCGCCGGCAAGCACCCCGATCTGCAGGTGGTCCTGCCGCATGAGGTGGATCTCAGGCGCCACTACTGGATCACATGCCATCGCGATCTGCGCCAATCGCCGCGCGTGCGCACCGTCATCGATTTTCTCGCGGACGCCGTGCGCAAGAATGCGCCGGCCTTTCTTGGTCCCTGGAGACATCCGGAAAGTTGAGATCGTCAGTCGCGTTACAGCATGCTTGGAGCGGCGTAGACCCTGCTGACGCCCGCCGCGTCGAAGCCCGCACGTTCAGTAAGGCGAAGCTCCCAATCCAGCGACGAGCGCACGATCATTTCCAGATCATTGTATTTCGGCGTCCATCCCAATTCGCGACGAGCAAGCGTCGCATCCGCGACGATACTCGCCATATCGCCGGCGCGCCGGGGAGCGATGTGGATGCGGAAGGCGCGGCCATAGACGCGCATGATCATGTTGAGCACGTCCAAAACCGAATAGCCCTGGCCGTAGCCGCAATTGGCAACCAGTGAGCGGCCGTCTTCGCGCAGATGCCGCAATGCCATCAGATGCGCCTCGACGAGATCGCTGACGTGGATATAGTCGCGAACGCCGGTGCCGTCATGCGTCGCATAATCGGTGCCGTAGATATCGACCTGACCCCGGCGGCCGAGAGCCGCCTCGCAGGCGACCTTGATGAGGTGGGTGGCGCCGTTGGTCGATTGCCCCGCCCGCCCCTCGGGATCGGCGCCGGCCACGTTGAAATAACGCAGCGCCACATAGCGGAAATCATAGGCAGCAGCGGCATCGCGCAGCATCAGCTCGGACATCAGCTTGGATTGACCATAGGGGGATTCAGGCCGCAGCGGCGCATCTTCGCCGACCGGCCTGTCCGCCGGCTGCTGGCCATAAACAGCGGCGGTGGACGAAAAGACGAAATGGCGGATGCCAGCCCTGATGGCGGCACTCATGAGGATGCGGGTCTTGCCGGTGTTGTTCTCATAATAGGCAAGTGGATCCTCGATCGACACCGGGACGACCGCCGAACCGGCGAAATGGATGATGGCTTCTATATGGTTTTCAGCGAAAATCTGATGCAGGAGCGCTTCATCGGCGATATCACCGAGATAGAAGCGGGCAGCCGGCGGAACGGCCCAGCGAAAGCCCGTAGAGAGACGATCGAGGACAACCACGTCCTCTCCCGCGTCCAGCAATCTCCAGACCATGTGGCTGCCGATATAACCGGCCCCGCCCGTCACCAAGACAGTCATTCTTCGCGTCCCCGCCAAGTCTACTGGCTCCATATGAGGCCGCTTCCCCTGCGAAATTGATTAAAAGCGGGCGGCGTGGCGGGAAAGATTGCGGGGATGGTTAGGGTGGGCTTTCGAGGATTGATTGGATTTTATGGATTGGGTGCACGACGGCAATTTGTGTGAACTCGGAGAGTGTTCACCCCTCTCTGTCGCTGTCGCGGCAGAGAGGGGTATCAGGCCCAGCCAGGTCAAACGCTGCCAACCACAGCGCACATGCCGGCCCTCATAAACTCAAAATATACTGGCTCAACCGCTCCGCAGCATCCGCCACCTGCACCGGATCGCGCAGGAAGCAGGCGCGCATGAAGAGCTCGCCGCCTAGCCCGAAAGCCGTCCCGGGCGCGAGGCCGACACCGGTCTTGTCGACGATGTCGATGGCGGCCTTGCGACTGTCGGTCACGCCATCGATCTTCAGGAAGGAATAGAGCGCGCCATCCGGCTTCAGCGTCTGCACGCGATTGGTAGCAATCAGCGCGTCGCAGAGGATATCGCGCGAGCGAGTAGCCTTCTCGATATTGGAGCGGACGAAATCGTCGCCCTCGTTCAAGGCCGCAACCGCGCCTCTCTGCATGAACTGCGCGACGCCCGAGGTCGAGTACTGCACGAGATTTTCGATCACCTGGCCAAGCTCTGCGGGTGCGACGATCCAGCCGACGCGCCAGCCGGTCATCGACCAGTTCTTCGAGAAGGAGTTGACGAAGAGGATCTTGTCGTCGGCTTCCTTGACGTCGAGGAAGCTCGGCGCGCGGCCGCCGGCATAGTAGTAGAGCGCATAGATTTCGTCGGCCATGATCCAGAGATCGTGCTTGCGCGCTAAGGCGAGAATATCGCTGAGATCCTGATGGGTCGCCGTCCAGCCCGTCGGGTTGGACGGGGTATTGATGAACAGGCCCTTTGTCTTGGGCGTAATCGCCGCTTCCAACCGATCGAGATCGAGCGACCATTTACCATGGTCGAATTGTAAGGGTACGGCGACCGAGCGGGCGCCTGCGATCTCGAGCGCGGCAGCGATGTTCGGCCAGGCTGGGGAGAGATAAACCATCTCGTCGCCGGGAGCGGTGATGGCCTGCACGGACAGCTGAATCGCCTGCATGCCGGAGCCGACGACATAGAAGTTCTCCATCGGCAGCGAGGTGCCGAAATGCCGGCCATAATAATCGGCAAGCGCCTGGCGCAGTTCCGGAATGCCGCGCTGCCAGGTGTAGAAGGTTTCGCCGGCGTTGAGCGAGGCCATGGCGGCGCGATTGATGAAATCCGGCGTCGGCAGGTCGCCCTCGCCGACCCAAAGCGGCAGCAGGCCCTCACGGCCACGGGCATAATTGACCACTTCGACGATCCCGCTTTCAGGTGCTGCAAGCGCGCGCGGGCTGAGGCTATCTAGTATCGACATGCAAAGTCTCCGGTTTCCGCCTTCATAAAGCAGAGCGGCGGACAAATCCCATGACTTTGCCTTAGTGACCAATCGATTTTGGTGATGAATAAAGCCCCAGTCCTCGCATGGACCGGGGCTTGCAAAAAGAGTCGAGCAAAGCGAGTCAGCGCTTGGCGAGAAGGTCGCGGATTTCCGTCAGCAACTGGACATCAGCCGGCGGCGGTGCCGCTTCGGCGACCTTGTCATCCTTACGCTCGACTTGCGAGCGCAGCGCGTTCACGCCCTTGACCATGAGGAAGATGATCCAGGCGAGAATGAGGAAATTGATGAGGACAGTGATGAAGCTACCGTAGGCAAGAACCGCGCCCTGGGCACGGGCCGCAGCGAGAGTCGGTGCGTTGACACCCGAGGCGAGGCCGATGAAGTAGTTCGAAAAATCGAAGCCGCCGAAAATCGCGCCGACGATCGGCATGATGATATCGTCAACCAGCGATTTAACGATGCCGCCGAAAGCGCCGCCGATGATCACGCCGACTGCAAGGTCCATGACGTTGCCTTTAGCGATAAAGGCCTTGAATTCATTAAACATTGAGCAGTCCCCTTCGCGTCGCCGTTGAATTCACTAATGATAATTAGCACCATCTTTTTCCTTATTTTTCAACAGCAAATCGTCAACGAGCCTTGCTCAAGCATGCATATCCCATGATAATTCCACAACCAAAGCAACTTTACCGCGCATATGTTCGACTACTTGTTCGTCAGTTGCGAGCAACCAAGCCGAAGCGACGGAATGTGCTTGGGGAGTTCGAGTGAGTCGTTCGCAATCACCGATCGCGCATCAAGTCCTGGCTGTACTCTCCGGCATTACCTTCGTGACGAGCCCGCGAACGTAGTCGGAGTCGGGTGCCTGGTCGAAGAGGATGCGATAAATGATCGGCGAAATGACGTGATCCATCAGTTCCGTCAAGGTGGGAAAGGGCTCGCCGCACGCCTCTGCCCGTGCGATGAAGACGCTCAATTGACAGCGCATATAGGTGCCGCATTTCTCCGCGTTTGCACTGTCAGCTGCCGCAAGAACGTCGCGCAGCATTTGCCGGCCAAGCCCCGAGGCCATCTCATCGGCATATTGTTCGACCCATGCCGCCAAATCTTCACGCGCGCTGCCGATGCTCGCCGGCTCGCCCTCCGGCCGCAGGTGCGACGCGGCAACGTCGGCCAAAAGCGCCTGAAGGTCGCCCCAGCGGCGGTAGATCGTCGACGGCGTGACGTTGGCACGCTGCGCGATCAGGGGGATCGTTACATCGGCGCGATCCATGGTTGCCAGCATATCGCGGACGGATTGATGCACGGCCGCCTGCACTCTGGCGCTGCGCCCGCCGGGGCGGGGATTTTCTCTATAGCCCATAAGCCCTTGCCAATTTTCCCGTTTTGCGGATCGCGAATGACTAAGGGCATCCACTAACGCAAATTATTTGCTTTTATACGCCAGGCATCCTATATCCGCCTAACGCAATCTTTTAGCTTTAGGTAGGATATAGTCGATGACCGAACTCGATTCCACCGCCAGCGCTCCGATCTCAGCCGCCAGACGCCTGGCGCCGTTCTATTATGCCGCAACCAGCGCCTTGTTTTTGGCCGCCTCATCCGCACCGACGCCTCTCTACCGCCTTTATCAGCAGGCCTTCGCCTTCTCGCCGGTGCTGCTCACGGTGATCTTCGCCGTCTACGCCTTCTCCCTTCTCGCCGCGCTGCTCATCGTTGGCTCGATTTCGGACCATCTTGGGCGCCGACCGGTGATCTTCACATCGATCCTCCTCAATATGGTGGCCACAGCGCTGTTTTTAATGGCTCGAGGTCCGGATTGGCTGATTGCCGCTCGCATCGTGCAGGGCTTTGCGACGGGCACTGCCATCAGTTCGATCGGCGCCGCCCTTGTCGATCTCGATCCGATCACGGGATCGATCACCAACAGTCTTGCCCCGCTTGCCGGCATGGCGATCGGCGCGATCGGTACGAGCCTGCTGATACAGTTCGCGCCGGCTCCGACCGTGCTTGTCTATGTCGTGACACTTGCCCTGCTGACGCTGCAAGCCGCGCTGCTATGGATGGTGCCGGAAACAACGAGCCGACGGCCCGGCGTATTCGCATCGCTGAAGCCGGAAGTCGCCGTTCCCAAGCAGGCACGCCGGACGCTGCTGGCGCTGACGCCGATCAATATTGCCGTCTGGGCGCTTGCCGGCTTCTATCTATCGCTGGTGCCTTCGCTGGTCAGCGCGACGACCGGCAGCACGGCGCCACTGGTCGGCGGCTCCGTGGTCGCAGCCTTGACGATCAGCGGCGCTGCCGCCGTCTTCCTACTGCGCCGGAGATCCGCCACCATGATCATGAAGTTCGGCATACCGACCATGAGCCTCGGCATACTGACCATCATCGCCGGCATGCATGCGGCTGAAGTGTCGATCCTCGCGCTCGGAACTCTAATTGCCGGCTCGGGCTTCGGGGCAGCTTTTCTCGGCACGGTAAGAAGCATCATGCCGCTGGCCAAGCCCGACGAACGCGCCGGGCTGCTTTCGGCCTTCTACGTTCAGAGCTACCTCGCCTTCAGCGTCCCCGCTATCCTGGCCGGCTTTCTGTCGAAGGCTCTCGGCTTTGCCGAAGCCGCCGATATCTACGCGGCGGCGATCCTTCTGCTCATCGGTTGGGGTGTCGTTGCGTTGAGGGCGGGGCAAGAGAAAATGGTTGAGCGAGGTCAGGCCGGGCAACGCAGCCAATAGCGCTTGAAGACTTCGATACCAGTGCCGTACGGCTCACGCATCTTACCCCATGCGCTGGTCGCGCTTTCCACCAAAGTATCCTCATCAACAGGAACAAGGTTAACCGGCAACGCTGACGACAAAACCGCCCGACGATACCACGCAGTAGCCTCCTTTCGCTGCCGCTCAGCGATGACGCTTGTCCCATCGGCAGGCGGAACATGGAAACGTTCCGGATGCTGCTTCGCGTCCAGCATCGGATCGTGAAGCGGCACGCGCAGAAGCTCGCGGTCACCCGCAAGCCGCAGTTCAAATTCATCCTGCGCCGGTGGTACCGGGCGATCTTCTGAAGAGGAGGAATCTGCGACGTGCGCCGTCAGGATCGGCAAGGGCTGATGCTCCGCCCTCATTTCGATACGGCGGATATGGCAGAGATCCGCGACCGTCCTATTCCTGATATCGGAGCGAGAGAGTTCATCGACTATTGTCCAAGCACCTTGCATTTTCTGTACGAAGGGCACCAATCCATCCGCGCCATAGGATAGAAACGCGGCCTGTTCTGTCATTCTTTTCTTCATCGTATTCACGAGCTGAATATTCCGCGCGTTTCTCGCGCCATCTTCCGGGTCGCTAGGGCATCGCACCCCAAAACTCATCCTGGAAGGTTCAGCCGTATTTGTAATGACGACGACGTCATCACTGAGAGGCAAGATGCCTCCCTCTTGAACGCTCCTTTGTATCAGCAGTCCGCGCTGGAGTGCCATCGCTGCGTCCGTGGATTTATCGAGACCGAGTCGTTGCATCTCATCTTGAACGTTGGATATCCAATAGAAATTGCCCCCACCTGTCAGACGCAGCTCAAACCGACTTGAGCCTTCCCGGCCGATCCAGCCGTCAAAGATCGGACTGCCCGAGCGAGGTTGGTTGAAATGCGTTCTTATACCCGCGCACAGCATCTTCGGACCGTCTGCGGGAACATCGCCGGGATAAAAATCCGGCGGTATGTTGGCCCAGTCGCCGGGCAGTATCTTGAAGAGGGTTTGCGGATTCAAATCCGGGCCGATATCGAATGCCTGCACCAGCCTATCGGTGATAGCTTGCACGCGCGCGCCGGCACTCAGCTCAGCGGGTTTGGACGGCACGACCGGTGCATCCTGAGCCAAGAGCGACGATGACAAGAACGTCCCGTAGGCTAGCCATATTAGCACGGCAAGGGCGACATGACCTCGCCGCCCAGTCAAAAACACCCAGACTGCTTTCAGCGCCATCTATCGACCTAATCATTATTGCGATGATGAAGACTACCAGCCGCAGAGCTTGACAATATAGCCTCTCCGCGCGGCGACTATGCCGATATCCACAACCATGAGCGGTCAGCGCGCGCTCAAGCATCACACTGGACGAGCTGACTTCTTATCTCGATTTTCCAGCGGTTCACGATATCGCCTGACTACAGCCGATCAGCTTCACGCAAATGGCAAACAGAAAGGGCCGCTCCCGACAGAAACGGCCCGTTATTTGTCGTCAATAACAACTTATTGTCTTACGCGGCTTTTGCGACGCGATACGGATCGAAGCGACCATAGAAAGTCTCACCCTTGGCGGCCATGTCCTTCAGCAGCGCCGTCGGCTGGAAATGCGGGCCGTAGGCGGTGGCCAGCTTTTCGCAGAGTTCGACGAAAGCTTTGACGCCCATGCCGTCGATATAGGACAGCGCGCCGCCGGTATAGGGGGCGAAGCCGAAGCCGAGGATGGAGCCAACATCGGCCTCGCGCGGATCGGTGACGATGCCTTCTTCAATGGTGCGGGCGGCTTCCAGTGCGATGGTCACGAGGAAGCGCTGCTTCAACACGTTGACATCAACCTCGTCGGCCTTCTTTTGCGGATAGAGATCCTTGAGACCCGGCCATAGCGACTTCTTCGCCGGCTTCGGCGGATAGTCGTAGAAACCCTTGGAGTTCTTCCGGCCCAGGCGTCCCTCGCCTTCCACAAGGCCGGTGACGAGCTGCATATGACGCGGGTCGACCGCTTTCTCGCCGAGATCGGCGATGGTCGCCTTCAGGATCTTGTAGGAGAGATCGATGGCGACTTCATCGTTGAGCGCCAGCGGCCCGACGGGCATGCCGGCCATCTTGGCGGCATTCTCGATCATCGCAGCGGGTACGCCCTCGATCAGCATGTCATAGGCTTCATGGATGTAGCGGAACACGCAGCGATTGACGAAGAAGCCGCGCGTGTCGTTGACAACGATCGGCGTCTTTTTTATCGCCGCGACGTAGTCGAGCGCGACGGCAATGGCACGGTCGCCCGTTTCCTTGCCGAGGATGACTTCGGTCAGCATCATCTTCTCGACAGGCGAGAAGAAGTGGACGCCGATGAAATCGGCCGGGCGCTTGGAATTCTTGGCAAGGCCTGTGATCGGCAGCGTCGAGGTGTTGGAGGCGAAGACGGCGCCGGCCGGTAGCACGGCTTCGACGGCCTCGATGACGGCCTTCTTGACTTCGCGATCCTCGAACACCGCCTCGATGACGAGATCGGCATCCTTCAGGTCGGCGTAATCGGCCGAAGGTGTGATGCGGGACAGAAGGGCCGCGCCCTCATCCTGCGTCAGCCTTCCCTTACCGACCGAGTCCTTGACCAGCCCTTCGCCGACGCCCTTGCCCTTGGTTGCAGCCTCGATGTCGCGGTCGATGAGGGTGACGGGAATGCCCGCGGCGGCCGTGACATAGGCGATGGACGCACCCATGAAGCCGGCGCCGACGACACCGACCTTCTTCAGCTCTGTCTTCGGCTGACCTGCCGGGCGGCGGGCGCCCTTGCCGAGTTCCTGCATGGAGATGAACAGCGAGCGGATCATCGAATAGGCTTCGGTGGTCTGCAGCACATGCGTGAAGTAGCGCTGCTCGATCTTCAGGCCGGTATCGAAGGGAACCTGCAAGCCTTCATAAACGCATTTGAGGATGGCGAGTGCTGCCGGATAATTGCCCGAGGTTTCGCGGCGCAGGATGGCGGGCGCTGCCGGCCAGAGCTGAGCTGCAGCAGGCGTCCAGATGCCGCCACCGGGTGCCTTGAAGCCCTTTTCATCCCAGGGTGCCACAGGCTTCAGGCCGTCCTTGATCATCTGCTTGGCAACCGGGATCAGTTGATCCGGCTCGACCACCTGATGCACGAGGTTCATCGCCTTGGCGCGTGCTGCCGTCAGCGACTGGCCCGTCGTCATCATCTGCAGGGCGGATTGCGCATCCGTCAGGCGCGCGATGCGCTGGGTGCCGCCAGCGCCGGGGAAGATGCCGACCTTGACCTCGGGCAGCGCGATCTTGACGCTCTTGGCGCTCGACGCGACGCGGCCGTGGCAGGCGAGCGACAGTTCGAAAGCGCCGCCCATGCAGGTACCGTTGATGGCCGAAACCCAGGGCTTGCCGCAGGTTTCGAGCTTACGGAACAGACCCGTCATGCGGCCGACGAGATCGAAGAGCTTCTTCGCGGCTGCTGCCGGGTCTTTGGCCTTCTCCTCCTGATAGAAGGAAAACATCGACTTGATCATCGAGAGATCGGCGCCGCCGGAGAAGGAAGACTTGCCCGAGGTGAAGACCACGCCCTTGACGGCGGCATCGGCAACCGTTGCATCGATGATGGCGTTCAGCTCTTCGAGGATCTCGGCGGTGAAGACGTTCATGGACTTGCCGGGCATGTCCCAGGTGACAAGCGCGATGCCGTCTGCGTCGGTCTCAACGGTGAAATTTGTGTAAGCCATTGGTTTCCCCTCCTCAGACGCGTTCGATGATCGTGGCGGTGCCCATGCCGGCGCCAATGCAGAGCGTTACGAGCGCTGTGTTGAGATCGCGGCGTTCCAGCTCGTCGAGTACGGTGCCGAGGATCATCGCGCCGGTTGCACCGAGCGGATGCCCCATGGCAATCGCGCCGCCATTGACGTTGATCTTGTCATGCGGAATGTCGAAAGCCTGCATATAGCGCAGCACGACGGCGGCGAAGGCTTCGTTGAGTTCGAAGAGGTCGATATCGGCAAGCGTCATGCCGGTGCGCTTCAGCAGCTTCTCGGTGACATCGACCGGGCCGGTCAGCATCAGCGCCGGGTCGGAGCCGATATTGGCGAAGGCCTTGATGCGGCCGCGCGGCTTCAGGCCCATGCTCTCACCGCCCGCCTTGGAGCCGAGCAGCACGGCGGCAGCACCATCGACGATGCCGGAGGAATTGCCGGCGTGATGCACGTAATTGATGCGCTCGACTTCCGGATGCGCCTGAATACCGACGGCCTCGAAGCCGCCCATTTCGCCCGGCAGCTGGAAGGACGGATTGAGCGAGGCGAGCGCCTGCATATCGGTACCGGGGCGCATGTGCTCGTCGCGGTCGAGAATTGTCAGGCCGTTGATATCCTTCACCGGAATGACGGAATTCTTGAAATAGCCCTTTTCCCAGGCGTGGGCAGCACGCTTCTGGCTCTCGACGGCATAGGCATCGACGTCATCGCGCGAGAAGCCGTATTTGGTGGCGATGAGATCGGCCGATACGCCCTGCGGCATGAAGTAGGCCGGGAAGTTGACCGAGGGGTCCATGAACCAGGCGCCGCCGGACATGCCCAAGCCGACACGCGACATGCTTTCGACGCCGCCGGCAATGACGATATCATCAGCCCCTTGAGCGATCTTCGCCGCACCAAAATTGACGGCATCGAGGCCGGAGGCGCAGAAACGCGAAATCTGCATGCCAGGCGCCTTGGTAGAATAGCCGGCCTCGAAGGCGGCACCCCTCGGGATAACCGCACCGGCTTCCATGACCGGATCGACGCAGCCCATAATGATGTCGTCAACCGTTGCGGTATCGAGACCGTTGCGATCGCGGATCGCCTCCAGCGTCTTGGCGGCAAGGCGAACGGAGGGCACTTCGTGCAGCGCACCATCCTTCTTGCCGCGCCCGCGCGGCGTGCGCACGTGGTCGTAAATGAAAACCTCGGTCATGTCTCATCTCCCTGCAGCAGCTAACGCCGCCTTGCTCAAAAGGCTTCCGCCGCCAGTTCCATCATCGTATCAGCGCCGGTTTCGATGCGGGCCTTGCGCAATGCCGTTTCCGGCATGATGCGCTCCATGTAGAACCGTGCCGTGACAAGCTTGTTCTTCAGATAATCCTCACGCGCGCTGTCGCCGCCCGCAAGGCCTGCTTGAGCCGCCTTGGCCATCTTCGCCCACATGTAGCCGAGGACGACGAGGCCGAAGAGGTGCATGTAGTCGATCGAGCCGGCGCCGGCATTGTCCGGCTTTGCCATGGCGTTCTGCATGAACCACATGGTCGCGGCCTGCACGTCATTCAAGCCCTTCTTCAGATGCTTGGTGAAGAAGGCCATCTGCTCGTCGTTGCGGTTTTCCTCGCAGAAATCGCCGATTTCCTTGAACAACGCCATGACGGCGCGGCCGCCGTTCAGCGCCAGCTTGCGGCCGACGAGATCAAGCGCCTGTATGCCGTTGGCACCCTCATAGATCATGGTGATGCGGGCATCGCGGACATACTGGCTCATGCCATGCTCTTCGATATAGCCATGGCCGCCGAAGACCTGCTGCGCCATCACGGCATGCTCGAAGCCCTTGTCGGTCAGGACACCCTTGAGGATCGGCGTCGCCAGACCGAGGATATCGTCGGCTGCCTGACGCTCCTTCTCATCGGGAGAGCGATGGGCGATATCGGACTTCAGCGCCGTCCAGAGCAGGAAGGCGCGGCCGGCCTCGTTGAAGGCACGGATTGTCATCAGCGAGCGGCGGATATCCGGATGGACGATGATCGGGTCAGCCTTCTTGTCCGGCGCCTTCGGGCCGGAGAGCGAGCGGCCCTGGATGCGTTCACGCGCATAGTTAGCGGCATTCTGATAGGCGATCTCGGCGATGGACAGACCCTGCAGGCCGACGCCGAGGCGCGCTTCATTCATCATGACGAACATGGCATTGAGACCCTTGTTCTCGGCGCCAATCAGGAAACCCGTAGCCTCGTCGTAATTCATGACGCAGGTGGCGTTGCCGTGGATGCCCATCTTGTGCTCGATCGCGCCGCAGGACACCGGGTTGCGCGCGCCAAGCGAACCGTCTTCCTTGACGAGGAATTTCGGCACGATAAAGAGCGAGATGCCCTTGGTTCCCTCAGGCGCACCTTCGATGCGAGCAAGGACGAGATGGACGATATTGTCCGTCATGTCGTGCTCGCCGGCCGAGATGAATATCTTCTGGCCTGAGATCTTGTAGCTGCCATCAGCCTGAGGCACCGCCTTGGTGCGCAAGAGGCCGAGATCGGTGCCGCAATGCGGTTCGGTGAGGTTCATGGTGCCAGACCAGCTGCCCTCGACCAATTTCGGCAAGTAAGTCTGCTTCTGCGCATCGGTGCCATGGACGAGGATCGCTGCGATCGCGCCCTGGGTCAGGCCCGGATACATCATCAGCGACATGTTGGCGGCCGAGGTATACTCGCCGACGGCGCAGTGCAGCACGTAGGGAAGGCCCTGCCCGCCGAACTCCTCCGGCACGGCGAGACCCAGCCAGCCACCTTCGCGATAGGCACGATAGGCCTCCTTGAAACCCTTCGGAGTCGAGACCGTGCCATCGTCATGGCGCACGCAGCCTTCCTGATCGCCGGAATAGTTAAGCGGGAAAAGCACCTCTTCCGACAGCTTGGCCGCCTCGCCGACGATCGCCTCGATCATGTCGGGCGTGGCATCGGCATAACCGGGAAGATTGTTGTAGCGCTCCAGCCCGAGCACATCGTTCAGGACGAAGAGCGTATCGTTCACCGGGGCCTTGTAGACTGGCATTTCTCGAATTCCTCCAATTCGCCGCCGGACCTTTAGATTCCGGCCACTGTCATACTCTTACAAAATATTGACGTTTGCGTAAACGTCAAATTCGTGTCTCGCGGTGAAATTTTGGTGAAGCCGGTGAGGAAGAGCATTCCGCATATCGCCGATACGCCCCTCCCCCTCGGCAACCGGGCACCGCCTGCGTGCAAGAATATCAGGCCGTGGGACAGCAGAACCGAAATAAAAGGTTAAGACTTCCCACAAACTTAACGAGTTGTTTACCACGTTTCGTAAATTGTAAGAGTTGAGCAGCAGTGCTTCGGGTTTCTTCAACTTATGCTTGGAAATCGCGCTGTCTTTGCCGCTCTGTTTGAGGAAAGCCAATACATTTATCCCTTTCCGAACGACGGATGCAGACAGCGCGGCGATATAGCAACGTCTTCTTCCATCAGCATGACGGCCCGGGGTGGTCCATAGTTCAAGGCGAGCAAAGATATGAGCGGATCGCGATCAAATCCTACCGGTACGGGCGACTGGACGTCGCTGGATGCTCTGAGCCGCACGATCGAGGGGCTGGAAGCACGCATCGAAGGGCTGATGGGAACCGCCGCCGCGCGCGATACGCGCCAGCGCGTCGCTGCGGGCTATGCGCCGGCCCCCGAACGAGCCGCCTCGGAGCGGATGCCGCCCCGCCCAGAACGCGAACAATATGCCAGCCGCGCATACGAGCGCCCGCTGCGTAATGAACGCCATGAGAGCGATCTCCGATCAGATCCGCTTGCCGAGATCCGTCAACGCCAGCGCACGCTGGAAGCAAACCGCGAACGTCTGCAGCCACGGCGCGAGGAAATCTCGCACGCAGAACCGCAGCCGGCCCGGCGGCCGATCGACAACCATGCGCAGCGCCAGCCGATGCGGGCTGCAGCCGCCGACGCACCGGTCGATATCGCCCAGGCGCTCGTTAACCTCCGCCAGGATCTGAAGCGCGACATCGCCGAAAGCGTCACTCGTGAAGTCACCGCTCTGCGCGCCGAAATCCGCGATATCCGCGAAAACGCCGAGGACAAGCATTTTGTCGCCGATGTCCGCCAGGACATGGCCAGGCTTGCCGACAGCATCAACCAGCTCGCCGGTCAGCCGGAAACCGCCGGGCTGAAAGCCGAATTCGACGAGCTGCGTTCGCTAATGGACGGCCTTGCCCGCGAGGAATCCCTGCATCACGTCGAGCGCCAGGTGAAGGCGATCGACACGTCCGGCCTGCAGGACGAGCTCGTCTCCCTTGCCTACCGCCTCGATGACATCAAACAACATCTCGGTGGCATGAATGACAGCCCGGCCGTGCATGCGCTGGAAAACAAGCTGCTGACGATCGCAACCGCGATGGAGAGCCTCGGCTCCATGATGCAGCCGCAGGACCAGGCCATGCAGCGGCTGGAAGGCCGCCTCAGCGGTCTCGCCGACCAGATCGACCTGATGAGCCGCGATGCTGCCGGCCGGCGTCAGCCTGCCGACGATCTTTCCGGCCGCCTCGAAGCGCTCGCTATGCGCATCGACGAGCTCGGCAGCGCCAAGGCCGTCGCCCGCCTCGAGGAGCGGCTGGACCAGCTTTCGCACTTAATGGAACGTGCGCAGAAGGCCGCGCCGCAGCCTGAACTCGTCACCTATCTCGCCGACATCTCCCACAAGATTGATGCGCTGGAACATGGGTCCGTCGGCAACGTATTGGCCGACCGGCTGGATTATCTTGCCCGCCGCATCGACGAGATCGATTTCCACCCGCCTGCGCCGGCAGCAAGCCTCGACGACAGCATGGCGCGCCGGCTCGAAGGCCGCCTCTCCGACATCGCAGCCCGCCTGGAAGCAAGCACCGCAGCACCGCCGACGGATACGCAGGCACTGCGCAGTCTCGAAGAGCAGATCGCCCATCTCTCGACATTGCTGACTGCCGAACCACGGGCCGTTGCGGATCATCTGCCCCCGGATTTCGATCGCCGCATGAGCGCGCTCGAAGACTATATGGCGACGAATGACGAATATATCATCGAAGCGGCCCGCCATGCGGCGGAAACCGTCGTCGAGGCCTATTCCCGCGAAGGCGGAATGATGAACGGTTCGCAAGCAGCCGACATGTCGGCTTTGGCGGCTCTTGCGGACGATCTTCGTCATCTCGAGGACCTCAGCCGCGCCACCGACGAGCGGACGCATCGCACCTTTGAGGCCCTGCATGACACGCTGCTGCAGATCGCCGACCGTCTCGATCATATGGAGCAGCGCAAGCCTGCGCCCGCCATGCCGGCCGCGACATTCGAAAGCGACGTTTTCGCCGAAGAGGATGCTCCGGGCCTGAAGCCGCCCATGGCGGCGCAGCAGAAGGCAGGTCCGATCATCCGCACGGTTGCGCCAGCAGAATCCTTGGTCTCCGGCGAAGTCGCCGTCGCACAGGCGATCGACGCCAATACGAAGGCCGAAATCAAGGCAGCCGTGAAGAAGAGCGGCAAGTCCAGCCTGTTCGCGAGCCTCGGCAAGCGTTTCTTTACGCCGGAAAAGGCCGAGCCGATCTTTCCACCGGACCGTCCGGTCATCGAACAGGCGCCGTCGATTGATCCCGCCGACGTGATGCCCGGCGAAGAGGCCAACGAACTGCTGGAGCCGGGTTCCGGCGCACCCGATATCAAGAAGATCCTAGAGCGCGTGCGCGCCAGCCAGAACACATCGCGCAGCGGAAACGCGCGTCAGCCTACCGAAAACGAGCGGGCCGACTATATCGCAGCCGCCCGCCGCGCCGCGCAGGCCGCTGCCATGGAAGTCGACCAGACGCAACGCTCTGCCCCTGCTTCCAGGAAAGACGCCAAGAAGGGCGGCGCGTTCTCGCGCTTTCGCCGGCCGATCCTCCTTGCATTGGGCGCCGTCATGCTCGCCATCATGGCCTATCCGCTGGCGAACACGCTGACCCGCGGCCAGAAGGCGCCGGCGCCAGCCCAAGTATCGACGATGGTCGCGCCCGCCGATAGCGCCACGACCAATACCGTCGCTGCCAATACGAACCCAGCCGCCAGCAATCAGCAGCCTGCCGCAAATCAGGCAGCCGCACCCTCGGTTTCCACGACGCAGACGGCAGAAGTCCGGCCCGCACCCACGGCCAGCGATCCCGTCGCCGCGCCTGCAAATGATCACCTGACGGCAGCGACCCCGCTCGACGGCAACCAGACGGCAAGCGAAGAGTTGGCACCTGCCGCCAGCGCACCTGCACAGCAGGCCGCCGCCTTCGTTCAGACCGAGAATACGGCGGCCGCAACTCCCGCCGCCACGCCGGCAGCGCCTGATATCACTGTGCCCGACGGCATCCAGCCGCCATCGCTCGTCGCTGCCGCAAAATCGGCCGATCCGGTCGCGCTCTTCGAAATCGGCGCGCGCTACACGGATGGCCGCGGCGTTGCTGCCGATATGAAGCAGGCTGCGAGCTGGTATCAGCTTTCGGCCGACAAAGGTTATGCCCCGGCACAGTACCGCCTCGCCAGCATGTATGAGAAGGGCAATGGCGTCGATCGCGATCTCGTCAAGGCCAAGCAATATTATGAGCAGGCCGCCAATCAGGGCAACGCCAGCGCCATGCACAATCTCGCGGTTCTCTATGCTTCCGGTACAGCCGGCCCGCAGGATTATGACAGCGCGGCGAACTGGTTTATCCGCGCCGCCGATCTCGGCGTCTCCGACAGCCAGTTCAACCTCGCGATCCTCTATGCACGCGGCAACGGTGTGAAACAGGACCTGCAGGAATCCTACAAGTGGTTTGCTATCGCCGCAAAGAGCGGCGACAAGGACGCCGCCCAGAAGCGCGATGAAGTCGCCAACGCCATGAAGCCGGCCGATCTGGAAAACGCCCGCGCCAAGGTCGACCTCTGGAAAGTGCAGCCGGCCGATCCGAAGGCCAACGGCACAAACATTCCTGACGAATGGACTACCGGCAAGGGTGTGAACACGGCCTCCATCGACATGAAGAAGGCAATCCGCAACATTCAGGCCATTCTCAACAAGAATGGCTTCGATGCCGGTTCGCCCGACGGCGCCATGGGTGACAAGACGGTAGCCGCCCTGAAGAGCTTCCAGAAATCCGTCGGCCTGCCGGCGGATGGACGGGTCACCGATCAAGTGGTCAAGGAACTGCTCGCCCGCAACAAGTAGCTCCGGGATTTCGTGCGAAAGCGATCTACCGACATGCCGGCGCCAGCGCGCCGGCATTTTGTTTAGGCGCTAAACGCTGCCGCATCCTCTGCAGAGGCTGGCCATTCCGCTATACAGCGTCACAGAAAAGTGGAAAAAACCGAGTTAGGGTGAAAGCGGCAATTCGAAAACTGTGGCAGCCCGGCCTTTCCTAAGGCTCTGGCAATGATTTCAGATTAGAATCCGCCGTTTAAGGGGAAATGGGCTTCGGTCACCGCGCCGAAAAGCCTGCAAATGGGAACAAGGCGTGACGATCTATCTGCCGATCGCAGAATTGTCGGTGAATATTTTCATTATTCTCGGCATGGGAGCAGCCGTAGGGTTTCTTTCCGGCATGTTCGGTGTCGGCGGTGGTTTTCTCATCACGCCTCTTCTGATTTTCTACAATATCCCGCCTGTTGTTGCCGTCGCCACCGGTTCCAATCAGGTCGTTGCCTCCTCTGTCTCGGGCGCACTCAGTCATTTTCGCCGCGGCTCGCTCGACCTGAAACTGGGCTCGATCCTGCTGGCCGGCGGTCTGGCGGGGGCGACCTTCGGTCTCTGGCTATTCGTGCTGTTGCGCAGGCTCGGCCAGATCGACCTGATCATCTCGCTGATCTACGTGATCCTCCTCGGCACGGTGGGCTCGCTGATGCTGTGGGAAAGCGTGCGGGCCATGCGTCGCGCCGCCGGCAAGCTGCCGCCAACAACCGGCAAGCCGCGCCATCACAACTGGGTGCAGCGGCTGCCGTTGAAACTGCGATTCAAGAAATCCAAGCTCTATCTCAGCGCCATTCCGGTCATCGGCCTCGGCTTCTTCGTCGGTATGCTGACGCCAATGGGTATCGGCGGCGGCTTCATCCTCGTGCCCGCCATGATCTATCTGCTGCGCGTGCCCACAAACGTCGTTGTCGGCACCTCGCTGTTCCAGGTCATTTTCGTGACGGCCTTCACGACAATCGTCCAGGCCGCCACGAACTATTCCGTCGATATCATCCTGGCCTTCCTCTTGATGGTGGCGGGCGTCATCGGCGCGCAATACGGCGTTCGCGTCGGCCAGAAACTGCGCGGCGAGCAACTGCGCGCGCTACTTGGCCTCCTCGTCCTGGCCGTCGGCCTTCGCCTCGTCGTTACTCTCCTGGTGACGCCGGCGGACGTTTACTCCGTCGTCATGGAAGGAGTGAGCCGATGAGGGGATTCGGACTGCTTCTTGCTACCGCTTTGCTGCTCGCTCCGTTCACCACGCAGGCGCAGGTGCTGCTCGATCAGCCGACGACCTCGACCACGGCGCGGGAGACGATGGAGATCGGCACGTCGACGAGCGAGATTGCCATTACCTCGGACTTCACCGGCGCCGATCTGACGATTTTCGGCGCGCTCTCCAATACCGACCAGCTGCTGCTGGCGATCGGCCAATACGATATCGTCGTCGTGCTCGAGGGCCCACGCGAGAATGCTACGGTACGCCGGAAAGAGCGCGTCTTCGGCATATGGGTCAACACCCGCTCCATGACGTTCGAGCATGTGCCGGAAGCCTATTCGCTCTCCAGCACGCGCGCGGTCGACAATATCACCACGCCGCTTGAACTCAGCGACCGCGGCATCGGCGTCGATCATATTCCGCTGACGCCGGTCGGCTTCGTCGGCAATGTCGGCGATGTTCCGGAATTCCGTAATGCCTTCCGGCGCCTGCAAAAGACAGGTGGGCTCTATGAAAGCGATCCTGCCGGCGTGCGCTTCGTCAGCTCCTCGCTCTTCAAGGCAACGCTCAGGGTTCCCGCCGATGTGCCGAACGGTGTGCATATGGTGCGCGCCTATCTCTTCAAGAGCGGCAAGTTCCTGAGTGAGAAATCGCTGCCGTTGCGGGTCATCAAGACAGGAATAGAGCAGACGATCACGGATGCAGCGCATCAGCGGCCGATCACCTATGGCATTCTTTCCGTGCTGCTGGCCCTCGTCACCGGCTGGAGCGCAAGTTTCATCTTCCGGAAGAACTGATCAGCCGGTTTTTCGGCGATTGGCGACTTCGAGATAGGCTTCGGTCAACCGGCCGAGCACCGAGGGCGTGCCCGGAGGCAGCACCTTGCCGAGATGCTTGGCACGCAGCTCGTCCATGAAATCATCCCAGAGCTTCTGGCCACCATCCTCCAGGAGCTCCGCCCGGATCGACAGCTCTTCGGACACCGGAAGATGCTTGCGGCCCCAGGCACCCATATGGGCAAAGAGCGGCACGAGGTCTATCCCCATTTCCGTCAGGCTGTAGATAGCCTTCTGCTTATGCGTCGGATCATCTTCGCGGGTCAACAAGCCGCGCTCCACCAGCCGCTTCAGCCGGTCCGCAAGGATGTTGGAAGCAATCCCCTCCTGCGACCTCTGCAGCAGTTCACGAAAATGCCGGCGATTGCCGAACATGATGTCGCGGATGACGATCAGGCTCCAGCGGTCGCCTAGAATTTCCAGCGTCAGATTGATCGGGCAGCCAGAGCGATGCAGCGCGTCCATAATGATCTCCAAAAACTACTTGCATTTTGCCATCAGTCTAGCTAGCTTGCAACTACTTGCTTTTAACAACCAGTTTTGATTATGAGGCAGTTATCACAACGGAGGAAGTGATGAGAAAGCTCGTTATCTGGAATCTTATGACGCTCGACGGCTATTTCGAGGGAACCAAGCCCTGGGACCTCGATTTTCATATGCTCGCCTGGGGCGATGAGCTGGAGCACTATGCGACCGAGCTCGGCAAGGAAGGCGATCTGCTGATCTTTGGCCGCAAGACCTATGAAGGCATGGCCGCCTATTGGCCGACCGCGACGGAAACGTCTGACATCACCGCCTATATGAACGGCATCGCCAAGATCGCCGCCTCGCGGACGCTCGACAAAGCGGACTGGAATAATACCCGCGTCGTCGGCGACATTGTCGCTGAAGTGAAGAAGCTGAAGGAAGAACCAGGCAAGACCATGTTCGTCTTCGGCAGTGCTGAAGTGGCCGATGTATTGCTCAAGGTGGGGCTGGTGGATGAGCTCAGGATCTGCCTCGTTCCCGTCGTGCTTGGCAGCGGCAATCCGCACTTCAAACCGGCGGCCGAGCAACGGCCAATGAAGCTCATCGATTCATGCCCGTTGAAAACCGGCGCGGTGATCCTGCGCTATGAACCGGCGAATCCGGCCTAGGCCGAAAGATTGTCAAACCGGACGGAGTAGATGCGATCGCGGCCGAGCAGGTGCGCAATCAGGCTTTCCCGCGCGAAGAGGCCAGCCATGGCCTTGTGGCGCAGGTCGAGACCACCGGTCATCACGCCGAAGGCCGGCATCAGTAGGCGGCCGCCATCCGTTGCAAAGCACGGGCGGCGCACTGATTTCTCCCGACGCCGAACGGTGGCAGAGGGATGCAGATGGCCGGCGATCTCGCCGGCCTGCAATCCGGCCTTTGGCTCATGACGGAAGGTCAAACCACCGCAATGCATCTCGTCGACCGAGTGCCCCGGCAGGTCGACCGTGCCGTCCGGATCATGATTGCCATTGATCCAGATCCATTCGCGACCGCGGGCCATGTTGACGATCAGGCTGCGAAACTCGTCCGGCAAGTGCTGCGAACCGATGCGATCATGAAAATTGTCGCCCAGTGAAACTACGAGTTTCGGATCGTAGCGCGAGATGACGGCGGAAAGAACGGTCAGCGTCGCCAGCGTATCGTATGGCGGCAGCATCATGCCGCGGCGGGCGAAGGCCGCGCCCTTTTCCAAATGCAGGTCGGAGACGACGAGAATGCCGGCATCCGGCAGATAGAGCGCACCCAGCGGATCGCAGACGGCGGCGACACCATGAATGACGGCCTCCACACCCAGCGCGCTGGCTGTGCCATTGCCTTGAGCATTCATATCTCGCGCTAGCGCCAGGCGGTTCATCACTTTAACAATCTACCTTCGTCGTCTGCTTCGCAGCATCCCTATTCCATTGCCTCGCGGATCAGATCGTCGGCCGCTTCCGCAAGCAGAACGTCATGCGCCTCGCCCGGCACCGGCACCTTGCCGATTTCCAGCATCACCGGCACGGCGAGCGGCGAAATATGATCCAGCGCGCGATGGGTTATATGGCCCTTGATTCGCTTCAGCATATCCGCAAGTCGACCAATATCCAAAAGTCCGGTCGCGGCGTCCTGCCTTGTGGCCTGCAGCAGAATATGATCGGGCTCATGGCTGCGAAGCACATCATAGATCAGATCCGCAGAAACCGTTACCTGCCGGCCGGTCTTTTCCTTGCCCGGATGCCGGCGCTCGATCAAGCCGGCAATCACGGCACAATTGCGGAAGGTGCGCTTTAAAAGAAAGGATTCGTCGAGCCAGGCCTCGAGATCGTCGCCGAGCATATCCTCGTCGAAGAGGTCGGAGAGGCTAAGACGGCCGTTGGCGATCATCAGCCCCATATCCTCCAGCCCCCAGATGCCGAGGGAATAATCGGTCGCGACGAAGCCCATGGGCTTGGCGCCGGCGCGCTCCAGCCTTCGGGTAAGCAGCATGCCGAGCGTCTGGTGCGCCAGCCTTCCCTCGAAAGGATAGGCGACCATGTAGGCGCGGCTGCCGCGCGGGAAAGTCTCGATCAGAAACTCATCGCGCTTCGGCAGCAGCGATTTCTCGTTTTGAATTTCCAGCCAGTCGCGCACCTGATCCGGCAGGCGGTGCCGCCGGTCGGGATCGGCAATCATCGCGCGCACCTGATCGGCGAGATAGGTCGAAAGCGGAAACTTGCCGCCGGCATAGGAGGGGATTTTCGGGTCCAGCGAGAAAGCCTGCGAGGCCAAGCATTCGCTTTCGCGGATGCCCTCGAAGCGCAGCACCTTACCGGAAAAGAGGAAGGTATCGCCGGGCGAGAGCTGCTCGACGAAATATTCCTCGACCTTGCCCAGCGGCGCGCCGCCTCTTCCAAGCGAGCCCAGCGCATTGCGCTTCACCAGCCGGATATTGAGCATCGCCTCTTCGACGATCGTGCCGAGATTCAAGCGATACTGCTGAGCGACCTGCGGATTGGAGACGCGCCAGCGGCCATCCGCCATCTTGCGGATGCGGGCATAGCGCTCATAGGTTCTGAGCGCATAGCCGCCAGTGGCGACGAAATCGACGATGCGCTCGAAGGTCTCCCAGGAAAGCTCGGCATAGGGAGCCGCGTTCTGCACCTCGTCATAGAGTTCGAGCATGTCGAAGGGTTCGGCGCAGGCCATGCCAAGCACATGCTGGGCGAGAACGTCGAGCGCTCCTGCGCCGATGGGCGGCGTGTCTTGGGCGCCCATATAGTTGGCATCAAGTGCTCCCTGGCATTCCATGACCTCGAAGCGGTTGGCCGGCACCAGGATCGCCTTGGAAGGTTCGTCCATGCGGTGGTTGGCGCGGCCGATGCGCTGGGCAAGGCGGCTTGCGCCTTTGGGCGCGCCGACATGGATGACGAGATCGACGTCGCCCCAGTCTATGCCGAGATCGAGTGTGGAGGTGGCGACGACAGCGCGCAAGCGGTTTTCCGCCATGGCCGCTTCCACTTTCCGGCGCTGGCCGACATCGAGCGAGCCGTGATGCAGGGCGATCGGCAGATTGTCGTCATTGGCCGACCACAGCTCCTGAAACAGCATTTCGGCCTGAGAGCGCGTGTTGACGAAGAGCAGCGTCGTGCGATGCGCCTTCAGCTCGCGATAGATATCGGGGATGGCATATTTGGCGGAGTGGCCGGACCAGGGGATGCGCTCTTCCGTCGCAAGGATCGAGATATCGGGCTTGGCGCCACCCTCGACGATGACGAGGCCGGCGTGGCGCTCTTCTCCCGGCCGCTGCGCCACCAGCCATTTCTGCAGGTCCATGGGATCGGCGACCGTCGCCGAAAGGCCGATGGTCTGCACGTGCGGCGCCAACTTGCGGATGCGGGCAAGGCCAAGCGACAGCATATGCCCTCGCTTGGAAGTGACGAGCGAATGCAGTTCGTCGAAGACGATGTATTTGAGGTCCTTGAAGAAGCGTTCGGCCTCGCGATTGGCGAGCAACAGCGCCACCTGCTCGGGCGTCGTCAGCAGGATATCGGGCGGATTGAGCTTCTGCCGCTGCCGCTTGCCAGCAGGCGTATCGCCGGTGCGGTTTTCGACCGATACGGGCAAGCCCATTTCCGAAACAGGCTTCATCAGGTTGCGCTCGATATCGACTGCGAGCGCTTTCAGCGGCGAGATGTAGAGCGTGTGGATGCCGGTGAAGGCCGAGCCGGGCGGAATCTTGCCGCGCCGGGTGAGGTCCGTCAGCGACGGCAGGAAGCCGGCGAGCGTCTTGCCGGCGCCTGTGGGAGCAATCAGCAGCGTGCTTTCGCCGGCCTCAGCGCGGGCCAGCAGCTCCAGCTGATGGGCGCGCGGCTGCCAGCCCTTTTCCGCAAACCAGCGGGTGAAGGGGGCGGGCAAGGCAAGGAGGCGGTCGGCGTCGATCTGGTCCACGGGCTAAATGTAGTTGAAATGTGGAGGATAGGAAGCGGGATGGCTGGAGAAGAGCAAGATGGGCCGCACGTTCTTTCACCAAGGCTGCTTAGGCCTGCTGGCTTCCACACGCACCGTCATCCTCGGGTCAAGCCCGATGATGACGAACCCTTCTTCTAGTAGCAGCTATAACCGGGCATTTCTCGCTCATTCGCCCAACAACAATTCTCTCGCATTCCTCGCTTGACTCCCACCATAATCATAGATAAAAAATATCCATGATTAGAAAGGCAAGAAAATGAAGCTCGGAGACGGCGTTGAACAATCCATTCATTGCGTCGGCATGCTGGCTGGCCTTTCCGATGGCGGCGTGCTGTCAGCAGCAGCGCTTGCCGAATTTCACGGTGTCTCTGTCAGCTATCTTCTGAAGCATCTTCAGGCGCTTTCGGGTGCCGGCATCCTCGATACCGTGCCGGGACCGAAGGGCGGATACCGGCTGGCGCGCAAGCCGGAGGAGATCACCCTGCTCGATATCGTGCTGGCCGCCGAAGGCCCCTCACCCGCCTTCCGCTGCGCCGAAATCCGCCAGCGCGGTCCGAACCCGCTGGAAGGGCGCTACTTCGCCAAGCCCTGCGGCATCAATGCCGCCATGCTGGCGGCCGAGCGCGTCTATCGGGCCGAACTAGCAAAGACAACGATCGCCGACGTGCTGACCGACCTCAGGCAGGCGGACACGGACGGTGGCATAGCCGCGAGAGGCTGCGCCTTTCTCGAGCTGCATGAACGCAAGACCAGAAACTGAACCTCAATTTAAACCCAAGGAGAAGACCCATGCATCCGCGTTTCAACTTCGCTAAAGCCTCCCCGGACTCCTACAAGGCCGTCGTCGCGCTGGAAAACTTCGTCCAGAGCAGCGGCCTCGAACGGCGCTTCATCCACCTGATCAAGCTCCGCGCCTCGCAGATCAATGGTTGCGCCTATTGCGTCGACATGCATGTGAAGGAAGCCCGCCATGATGGCTTGAGCGAACAGTGGATCAACCTGATGTGCGTCTGGTGGGAATCGCCTGTTTATGACGACCGCGAGCGTGCTTTGCTCCGCTGGGTCGATTCCGTCACCAAGATCGCCCAGACCGGTATTCCGGATGCCGATTTCGAGCCGTTGAAGCAGCATTTCAGCGAAGAAGAGATTGTGAAGATCACGGTCGCGATCGGCACAATCAACATATGGAACCGCCTTGCCGTCGGTTTCCGCTCGCAGCACCCGGTGGATGCGGCAAGCAAGGCTGCTTGAGCCTGCTTTCTCTGAGCGTGTTATGGCCGGAGCTCTCCCTTGAACGCCGTCATCCTCGGGTCAAGCCCGAGGATGACGGACCGTGGAGTTAGCAGCGAGGCCCAATAGGGTCTGAGCGACAGCCGCGGCCTGATAAAATTCCAAAACGAAAAACGCGGGACCAAAGCCCCGCGTCATTTATTGGCTCTCTCGTGCTTGGCAAGCAAGCGTGAAAGCTATCAAGCAGCAACCGAGCCGAAATCAGCCGTCGGAACTTCCGAGATGGTCTTCAGAACCTGGGAAGCGATCTGGTAGGGGTCGCCTTGCGAGTTCGGACGACGATCTTCGAGGTAGCCCTTGTAGTCGTTCTTGATGAACGAGTGCGGAACGCGGATCGAAGCGCCGCGGTCGGCAACGCCGTAGCTGAACTTGTTCCACGGAGCCGTTTCATGCTTGCCAGTCAGGCGCATGTGGTTGTCCGGGCCGTAGACAGCGATATGGGCTTCGAGGTTCTTGTCGAACTGAGCCATGAGCGCTTCGAAATAGGCCTTTCCGCCGACTTCGCGCATGAACTTGGTCGAGAAGTTGCAGTGCATACCCGAGCCGTTCCAGTCGGTATCGCCGAGCGGCTTGCAGTGGAACTCGATGTCGATGCCGTACTTTTCGCAAAGACGCAGCAGCAGGTAGCGAGCCATCCAGATCTGGTCGGCGGCCTTCTTGGAGCCCTTGCCGAAAATCTGGAATTCCCACTGGCCCTTGGCCACCTCGGCGTTGATGCCTTCGTGGTTGATGCCTGCTTCGAGGCAAAGGTCGAGGTGCTCTTCAACGATTTCGCGAGCGACATCGCCGACGTTCTTGTAGCCGACGCCGGTGTAGTACGGACCCTGCGGAGCCGGATAGCCCGCTTCCGGGAAGCCGAGCGGACGGCCGTCCTTGTAGAAGAAGTATTCCTGCTCGAAGCCGAACCATGCGTCTTCATCGTCAAGGATGGTCGCGCGGCTGTTGGATTCGTGCGGGGTGACGCCGTCGGGCATCATGACTTCGCACATGACGAGAGCGCCGTTGGTACGGGCCGGGTCCGGATAGATGGCGACGGGCTTCAGCACGCAATCGGAGCTGCGGCCTTCGGCCTGCATCGTCGACGAACCATCGAAGCCCCAAAGCGGAAGCTGCTCGAGCGTCGGAAATGCGTCGAATTCCTTGATCTGCGTTTTACCGCGCAGGTTCGGTACCGGGGTGTACCCGTCGAGCCAGATGTACTCGAGCTTAAACTTCGTCATTACGCACCTCATAACAGTTAATCAGGCGAAGTAGGAAAAACTTGGCCGGCGCGCCCGCCGGGAAATCCTCACTACGAACGGCTGGCAAGAGAGATGCATGTGCCGTGCCAGATCGCATCGACATCTTACCCATCAGGCGAGATTTTTATGAATCAGTCGCGTTCGGGCAAGATTTCCCGGTGCCAAGCATCAGATTCTTTTCAAATCGCCGCCATGGTTCCAATCGAGCTGCCAAAGTGTCGCAGGCCCGACCGGCCCTAAAATGGATTGGAAAATCGGCAGATCAAAGAAGCGGCATCCGCTGCACTATTATCGAATTGCCTATAATTTCATCATTTAGCATTTTTTTTAAGCGGAATGGTGATATTTGCCTTGGGCTTTGCTATATATGAGTTGTCTCTTGAAGCGCGCCCGCTTGAACACCAAAAAGGGAGAGACAGCGAATGGCAATCGGTACTCGGTACGAAACCGCAAAGATCTATCAGTTTCCCGTCACGGCCCGCCCCACGGCGCTCAGCCAGCGTCCGAAGGTGAACCTCACCCCGGATATCGGCCCGTCTATTGCGACGGCCGCATTCGACAGCTGGTATCACGAAGCCGCGATCGTCGAATCCGACGAGACCCGCAAGCAATAGATATAAGCTTTACAGCGCTATATAGCGGTCTGAGCGATGATTGATCGCAACGAAAAGGTTGAGGACAATTGCGCCGATGACGGAGCAGATGACCACTGGCGGCGTGGTCACGGCAAAAGCGACCGCGAGCACGCATAGGTCGATTGCAAGCTGCACCAGCCCTGCCCTGATGCCGAAACGCTCCTGCAGATAAATCCCCAGAATGCCGACGCCGCCGAGGCTTGCCCGATGGCGATAGAGTGCGAGCAGCCCGAAGCCGAGCAGAATGCCGCCGAGGAGCGCCGACCAAAGTGCATTGATATGTGCGACATTGAACAGCACCGGCTGCAGGTTGGTCAGCAGTGAGGTCAGCGCGATGGCGATGAAGGTCTTGATGGTGAAGGCCGCGCCGAGCTGTTTCAGCGATAGATAGAAGAACGGCAGATTGACCACAAAGAAAGCCAAGCCGAAATTCACGCCGATTGCGTAATGCAGCAGGAAAGCGATGCCGGCAGTACTACCGGTCAAAAGGCCGGCGCTCGAAAGGCAGAATAGCCCCAGCGACGAAATCAGGCTGCCGGAGACGATACCCTGAACATCCTCAATCCACGAATGCCGGGTCGCGGACGTCTTCCAGACACCAAATGCGCTCTTTGCGTTTGCCATGTGCTTTCCCCTGGGTTTCCAGGCTTTTTGCTGTAAGCTCAGGCGACAATCAAGCAAAAATACGTAAGCAATACTGACCTATTTTAAATTCGCAAGATTCGAAATCATCAAGCCGATTTCCGGGTAATGAACAGAATGCCGTGGACCGGTTTTCCGCCATCCATGCGAATGATGCTGCGGGTGAGATCCAGTACCGTAAAGCCGTGACCGGCCAATATCTCCCGAACATAGGCTTCGGAGTGCGCAAATCGGAGGGAATCGCGCAGCACATAACCATCCGGTTGCTGCGCGTCCTCGACTGAAAAGGCGAAGATCGCTCCATCGACCGAAAGCTTGCGGACGATCGCCATCACACCTTGCAGATCGCCGAGATACATCAGCACGTCGGCCGCAGTGACCAGATCCGCCCGGCTGGCGGCAGGCTCGGCATCGAAAACGCCTGACAGATCCGGCTCCAGCGAGAGGTCGGCCTGGCCGAGATGATCGTAGACGTGCTTTTCCGCCGCCTTGGCGAGCATGCCCTTTGACAGGTCGTAGCCCTCCAGCCGATCGACGCGAGCACGGATTTCCGGCCCGAGCAGGCCCGTGCCACAGCCGAGATCGACCGCGAGACGGAAATGTTTGGTGGCACCGGCCGTTTCGGCGATCAGGGCCGCAAGCTTGCCGGGCACGCTATAGCCGAGCTTCTCGACAAGCGAGCTTTCGAAGCGGTCGGCATAGTCATCGAACAGCCGCTCGACATAGAGGCTCGGCGGCCGGTCCGGCACTTCGGCACCGCCAAGCACCGCAAGCTTCAGGCGGGCGCCGAAGACATCCCCCGCATCGAGCGTCAGCACCTCGTTCAACGCTGCGATCGCGCCTGATACATCGCCGGCCTTTTCGCGATAGGTTGCGAGCGTGAACCAGCCCGCCGCCCAGCGCGGCGCCAGCTCCAACGCCTGCTCCATCAGCTCGGCAGCACTCGCGGGTTCGCCGCTCTCGGCAAGCATCTTCGCATAGTCGGCGCGGCGGTCGGCAATGACATCGCCGGAGGAAAGCTGGCTCGGCAGCATGGGTTTCATCCTGTTTGACGCTCGCCTTTGAATGCGGCCATAAAAAAACTCAAGTCCTGTTTCAGGCAGACGCTGGTTTACGGTGTAAGCTGGGGCAAAAGTGCTTGCGAGTCGCAAGCGCCGGCCCTATCTCAACACCGACCGACTGCCATTATGGAGACGTCAGCATGTCCGATCAGGTGAACAGATTCCTTGGCGACTCGCCAGGTAGAACGCTGGTGAAGCTCGTCATCGTGTCGCTCATCGTCGGCGCCGTGATGAAGTTCTTCGGCTGGCGACCTCTCGATTTCCTCTATGGCGTCCGCCGCTTCCTGCTCGATCTCTGGCACAGCGGCTTTGCCGCGCTCGGCGAGTTCGGCGATTATGTGCTGCTCGGCGCATCCATCGTCATTCCGATCTTCATCATACTTCGTTTGTTCAATTACCGCAGCTGACATGACCTCCCAGACCCTGACCTTCACGCGCCGCGATGCGTTGCGCCTCGCCGCTCTTGCGCTTACCGCATCCGTTGCGAGCTGCGCCACGCCGCCCGCCCGCGTTTCCAATATCCCCGCGAGCGACCAGACCGCCTCCGCCCTGCCGCTCGTCAATGCACTGCGCGCCAAGAATGGCCTGCCACCGCTGAAGGTCGACGCGGCCGCCAGTGCCGCCGCAGTCTATCAGGCCAGGCGGATGGCGGATGCTGGTAAGATGGAGCATCTGATCGGTCTCGGCGACGATTTCGGCAAGCGGGTCAAGACAAGCGGCGTCAAGCTGCCGGCGGCAGAAAACATTGCCGAGGGCCAGCGCGACGTGAGCGCGGCGGTGACGGCCTGGATCAATTCGCCGAAGCATTTGCACAACATGCTCGGCAAATATGATGGGCTTGGCGTCGCTCTGGCCTACAACCCCTCTTCCGGCGACAGGCCCTATTGGTCCATGGTGCTGTCCTCGAACTGAGGAGGCGTAACGCAGCATGGATATTCAGCAGAGGAGCGTAAGGGTCCTACCCTTCGACGTGACGCATCGGCTGGTGCTGTCGATCGCGATTCCCATGACGCTCGGCTTCATGACCACGCCACTGCTCGGCCTTGTCGATACCGCCGTCGTCGGGCACATGGGCCAGCCGGACGCCCTGGCGGGGCTTGCGATCGGCGCCGTGCTCTTCGACCTTCTCTTTGCAAGCTTCAACTTCCTGCGTGCCTCGACGACGGGCCTGACAGCTCAGGCCTATGGCCGCCATGATCGACGCGAACAGCAAGCCGTCTTCTGGCGGGCACTGATATCGGCGCTCGGCTGCGGTATCCTGATCGTCATTCTTTCGCCGCTGCTGCTCTGGATCGGTATCAAGCTGATGGGGCCGGAAGGCGGCATTGCCGATGCGACGCGCACCTATTTCTCTATCCGTATGCTCTCCGGCCCGGCGGCGCTTGCCAATTACGCGCTGCTCGGCTTCGTGCTCGGCCGCGGCCAAGGCCGCATCGGGCTCTTGCTGCAGACCGTTATCAACGGCGTCAACATCGTGCTCGCCATCCTGCTCGGGCTCCATCTTGCCTGGGGTGTGGCCGGCGTTGCCTGGGGTACCCTGATCGGCGAGGCGAGCGGCATGTTGCTCGGGCTCTTGATCGTGCTGCGCAGCTTTGCCGGCGAGGAGCTGCCGCCGCGCACAGAATTGTTCTCGCGCGCCAAGCTCACGCAGCTCTTCGCGCTCAATCGCGATATCCTGATCCGCACCTTCGTTCTGATCGGCGCCTTCACGCTAATGACGCGCATCGGCAACAGTTTTGGTGCGGTCATGCTCGCCGCCAACGCCGTATTGATGAACTTCTTTTTGTTATCCGGCTACTATCTCGACGGGCTCGCCAATGCCGCCGAGCAGATCACCGGCCGCTCGATCGGCGCCAACTACCGGCCCGCCTTCGAGCGCGGCTTGAAGCTGACCGCACTCTGGTCCTTCGGGCTGGCGCTTGCCGCCGCAATTTTCTTCTTCACGGTCGGGCCGGCGCTGATCCGCCTACTGACAACATCCGAAGAGGTGCGCCTCGCTGCGGAGACCTATCTGCCCTGGGCGGCGATCACGGGCCTGACCGGCGCGCTCGCCTTCCTGATGGATGGCGTCTTCATCGGCGCCACATGGTCACGCGAGATGCGCAACAAGATGCTGCTTTCCTTCGGCGGCTATTTGCTCGCGCTTGGGGTCTTCGTACCGACGCTCGGCAATCACGGCCTATGGATGTCCATGAATGCCTTCCTGCTGTTTCGTGGCATCTTCCTGGCCATGGGCCTGAAGAAGCGGGCGGATCAGACGTTCCGGTTCGCCCAGTAATCCAGCTTGGCGTCGCGCAGGTCGCGGATCGAGCCGGCACGCTCGCGGTCAAGCAGCTTCGACAGGCCAGTGACGATCTGTCCCGGCAGGCCGGGGCCTTCGTAAACCATGCAGGAATAGAGCTGCACCAGATCGGCTCCGGCCTTGATCTTCTCCAGCGCCGTCTCTGCCGATGATACGCCACCGACGCCGATAATCGGCAATGCGGCACCCACGCGGCGGCGCATTTTGGCGAGCACCACGGTCGATTTTTCAAAGACCGGCTTGCCGGAAAGGCCGCCTGCCTCCTTGGCCTGGCGCTGATCCTTTAACCCATCGCGCGATAGCGTGGTGTTGGAGACGATCAGACCGTCAAGCACGTGAGACAAAGCTTCGGCGGCGATATCGTCCATGCCTTCCTCGGTCAGATCCGGAGCGATCTTGAGAAAGACGGGAATGCGCTTGCCGGCCTTTGCCGCTTCCTCGTCGCGGGCGGCAAGCACGGCCGACAGCAGGGCCGACAGGCTTTCGCGCGCCTGCAGATCGCGCAGGCCCGGCGTATTCGGCGAGGAGATATTAGCGGTGAAATAGCGCGCCACGGAGTAGAAGCGGCGGATGCCGGCGACATAATCGGCAATACGATCGGCGCTGTCCTTGTTGGCGCCGATGTTGACACCAATGATGCCATTGCCGCGAATAGTTTTGAGGCGCTGGAAAGCCGCTTCATGGCCCTCATTGTTGAAGCCGAGGCGGTTGATGACGCCTTCGTCTTCAATCAGGCGGAAGATACGCGGACGTGGGTTGCCCGACTGCGCCTTCGGCGTGACAGTGCCGATCTCGGTAAAACCGAAGCCGAGTTTCAGCAATGCCTCCGGCACCTCGGCATTCTTGTCGTAGCCGGCGGCCATGCCGATGGGATTGGCAAAATCGAGCCCGGCCACGGTCTGGCGCAGGCGAGGATCGGCGTTGATACGGCAGGTCGGAACCAGCCCTGATTTCAACGCCGCTATCGACATGCCGTGGGCGGTTTCCGGATCGAACAGGAACAGGCCGCGCCGGCCGAGATCGCGAAAGGCGCCGATCATTCCGACATCTCCGGAAAGACGTGAGCGCCATCATCGCCGATCGGCAGCGGCTTTTCCCAGAGCACGGCCGAAAGCGGCAGTGGCGCATAGAGATGCGGGAAGAGATCGCCGCCGCGCGAGGGTTCGAAAACCAGCTTCTCGCCAAGTGCATCGCCATCGATCGCGACGAGCAGCAGCCCGGTCTGACCTGCGAAATAGAGCTCGGCGGTTTTCTTTGCCTGCTTCGCGGTGGAGAGATGAATGTAGCCGTCGGTCAGATCGATCGCCGCGCCATGAAAAACGCCGGTTTGTCTGGCTTGCTGCCAGAGCGTGTCCGGCACGATCTTGTAAACCACTGGCATGGCGATCATCATCCCTCTGTAAAGCTGTGCTGATAGGGCTTTGCACGAAAACATCAGCCGATGTCCACGGTTTCCGTGATGGATTTGGGGTTTAACGCAGAAAATCCGGAGGATGACATGACGAAGGAACTGAAAATCGGCCTTGCGGCCATGCTTCTGCCCGCTGCTTTTCTTCTCTCCACACCGACTTTGTCGGCCGAACCGGATGCGGAACGCTTCCAGCTGGAGCGCAGCGGCGATCACTTCATCCGGCTCGACAAGCAGACCGGCGCGATGTCGATCTGCCAGGATCAGGGCGGCAATCTCGTCTGCCGCATGGCCGCCGACGAGCGCACAGCCTATGACGATGAGCTGGACCGGCTTTCCGACCGCGTAACGAAGCTGGAAAAAAACGTTGCCGCAAACAAGGGCTCAAGCCTGCCCGACGATGCCGAGATCGACCGCACGCTCGGCATCATGCAGAAATTCATGCGCGGCTTCATGGGCATGGCGAAGGAATTCCAGAACGAGCAGCCGGATGTCAAGCCGCAGCCACAGAAGACCTGACGCCGAAAAAGGCGCCGCCGCGAAAGCACGGGGATAAAGGACCCTATTCCTATGCCGGTCTTTACTCGCCAAAATGCCTCGGTTAACGTTTTCTAAAGAGCACAGCGCCGGGGAGCCGGCGCGCGGATACCGAGCGGCGATGCTGTCACACGAACAGATATGGGGTGCGATCGACCGGCTTGCGGAGCGGCATGCCTTGACCCCTTCCGGGCTTGCCCGCCGCGCCGGGCTTGACGCTACCTCCTTCAACAAATCGAAGCGGCTGAGCCAGGACGGACGTCTCCGCTGGCCATCGACGGAATCGATCGCCAAGATCCTCGATGCGACCGGAGCAAGCCTGGAACAATTCCTGAGCTTTATCCGCCCGGCCGAGCCACTGACCACAACAGTCGTGAACGGAATCCTGCCCTCCGGCACCTCCATCCCGCTGATCGGCTTCGCCCAGGCGGGGGCTGGCGGCTTCTTCGATGATGGCGGCTTTCCCGCCGGCCAGGGCTGGGACATGGTGGAGTTTCCGGTTGCCGCGGCACAGAGGGCCGGCGTCTATGCGCTGGAGGTGCAGGGCGAAAGCATGTTGCCGCTTTATCGCGACGGGGATATTCTGATCGTCGAGCCGGGAGCCCAGATCAGAAGGAACGACCGCGTCGTCGTGAAGACCCGAGAGGGCGAAGTCATGGCCAAGGTCCTGTTGCGGCAGAGCGCCAAGTCGATCGAGCTTTTGTCGCTCAATCCGGAACACCCCAACCGCAGCTTCGATCTTGCGGATGTGGAATGGATTGCCCGGATCATATGGGCCAGCCAATAGGAAAGTTTTCTCGTTATGCGTCGTGATATTTGGCTCGCAGGTGTGGCAGGCGCGGTCGTGGGTTCTTGGTTGACCCTGGTCGCGGTACAGTTCGCGGGACATGGCTTCGATTTGCACGGCCGTGGCAACTCGACTGCAGACAACAAACCAGCTGCGACGACGCAGAGCGACACCGCCAAGGCCGAAATCACGCTACCAAAGGCTATCGAGACACCCAAGCCTGCCGAAGCGACGAAGGATAAGGCAACAGTCCTGGCGACGGCGTCCCCTTCGACAAGCAGCTCCGACAGCAGCCCCGAGCTATCCGCCACCGTCATGGCGGCGGCTGCCGCGGCGAGTGCCGGCGACGATACGAAGGTCGAGGAAAACAAGACGGCGGCGGCGGAGCCAGTGAAGCAACAGGACACCAAGGTTCCAACTGATCCCGCGCGCTCCAACGACATGTCGACGAAGCCAGAGGAAGCACAAGCATCGCCGCCCGCAGCAGATACCGTCAACGGCAAGGGCGCTGCCGCCCCTGCATCGCAGCCAAATGAGGCCAAGCCGGACAAGACGGCTGTTACTTCATCGGACACAGCATCTTCCGGTGAAGCCAAGGCCGATCCTGCTCCGGACAACCGGATACCAGCCGATCAGATCGACAGGCAAACGGCGGCGGCCGAACATCGAACCCTATCGCCGGTATCGCCGCAGCAGCAGGCTCAGCCCATGCCTCAGTCTGAACCTCAGCCTCAATCCGAAGAGGCAGCGATTGATCCTGCATCCAAGCCGCAGGAGCAGACGACGACGATCGAACTCGTCCGTCCCTTCTCTGATCAGGCTGGTATATTGACTATCGGCGGTAGAAGCGTGCAGCTCACCGGTATCATTCCGACCGATGTCGACCGGATGTGTACCGGCCCGAGCGGAAAGGACTGGCCCTGCGGCCAGGCAGCACGCACGGCATTCCGCATGTATCTGCGCGGACGCTCCATCGATTGCGACGTGCCCGATGCCAATTGGAAAGGCACGGCCAAGGGCGCCTGCCGCTATGTCCGGGTCGATCTCAGCGCCTGGCTGGTCCGCTTCGGCTGGGCCGATCCGGAACCGGGTTCGCCGCTCACGGCTCTCGTCGATGAAGCCAAGGAAAAGAAGCGCGGCATCTACGGCGACGACCCACGCAAGAGCGGAAAATCGACGCTTGCACCGCCTCCGGTCAAGGAAGACCCGCTCAATCCCATCTGACGCCTTGCTTCCGCCACCAGCTTTTGCCATGAGATGCGCGACTTTTCAGTCTGCCAAATTCAAAGGACTTCGCCTGTCATGAACAAGCCGCTTTCTGCTCACGAGGCCCTGATCTACGTTATGGTACTGGCCTCGGCCGTCGACCGCACGATGAACGACCGGGAACTCAGCCGCATCGGAGAGCTCATTCACGCCCTGCCGGTCTTCAAGGGGTTCGACGACGAGAAGCTGATTTCCGTGTCCCGCGATTGCGCCAAGCTGCTTTCGAACAATGAGGGATTGGACATCGTGCTCGAAACCGTGCGCGATACGCTTCCTGCACGTCTGTACGACACGGCCTATGCGCTCGCTGTCGAAGTCGCTTCGGCCGACCTGTCGGTCAAGGCCGAGGAATTGCGCCTGCTCAGCCTGCTCCGCGACCGCCTGGGCCTCGACAAGCTGACCTGTGCGGCCATCGAGCGCAGCGCCATCGCCCGCTATCGCAAGGCCTGAGGCATTACGCATTCCGGACGGAAAACCGCTGCGCGGTTTCCTGAAACTGCTGAATCAGTAAAGCCCGTAAGGAAAATAGCGCAGATAGATTTCCTGGAGCCTGCCATCCCGCGACAGGGTGGCAAGCGCATGATTGATCGCCGCCGTCAGATCGGCATCCTGCTGGCGCAGCATAATGGTCATGCCTTCGCCGAGAAATTGCTGCGACAGGTAGGGGCCGTCAAACAGAGCGCAGCATTTTTCCGCCGCCGGCGACGATACCCAGAAGGAAAGCTGCAGGCCATCGGCAAATGCCGCATCGACCTTGCCGTCCTTAACGGCGGCCAGAAGCCCGTCCTTGTCATCGAAGGGCACGGGCTTGATTGCCGGGAAGAAGGCCGCCAGCATCGCGGCGTGCACCGTTCCCTTGACGACGCCGACCGGATGTCCCGAGAGCGAGGCGGCGGTCGTGCCGCTGATCGATGCCTTGAGATTGCGCACAAAACGGGCCGGCAACATCAGGAAAGGCCGTGAAAAGGCGAAAGTCTTGCGCAGCTCGGGCGTAACCGCCACGCCGGCGATGATGGCATCGCCTTGCGAAGCGGCAAGTGCGGCCTGCAATTCGCCGAAGGGCAAGGCCTGAATCTGGCATTTGTCCGATATTGCCAGCTCATCGCAGATCTTGCGCGCCAGCTCAACATGGAAGCCGGTGAGCTTGCCGTTCTGATCGAGGAAGTTGAAGGGCGGAAAGTCGATCGATGTCAGGAAGCGCAGCCTGACCAGTGAGGACAGATCCGGCTTCGGCAGGCGCTCACGCGCATCGAACAGGATCGGCAGGCTCTGCGGCTTCGTCTCCTGAGCGGCAAGCGGCACAGTGCAGAATAGAGCGATCAAGGCCGCAAGTGTCACGTGCTGGGCGACTGACATGATCGACGAAAGGCAAACACGCATGGTCTGGATACGGCCTCCGGTCGTGGATGCACATTCTGATTCACGAATCCGATGTAGCAGAGACAGGCCGCAGGGGGAATATCGCGCGATTAATGATGACCGAAGTGGCGCCGGGATGGGTGGCGTTGGAGCCTTTTACTTTTTCGGCAGAACGAGCCGTTCAATCTTTCCCGATTGGCTGCCTTCCGCCTCTCCGCGCCGTTTCAACAGCCTTGCAGGAGCGCCGACATAGATGCCGTAAGGCTTGGTCCGGCCCTTGACGACGGCGTTGGCGCCGATAACGCATCCCTTGGCGATATGGGAGCCACCGAGGATCTTGGCGCCCGCCCCTATCCAGACATCATCCTCAATGACGATCGGCTTCTTCGTCACGCCCTGAAGGCGGATCGGCTGCGAGATGTCATCGAAATTGTGATCGAAGGAGACGATCATTGCATGGGCGGCGATGCGCACATCATTGCCGATTACAATCCCGCCGCGGCCGAGCAGAATGCTGTAGTCGTTGAAGGAGACATGGTCGCCGATTTCGATGCTGCCTTCTTGCGCATCGATGATGACGCCCTTGCGGAAATGCACTCTTTCCCCGATGCGGACATCGCCTCGCTTCCAGATGATTTTGGTACCGAGGGGTACTTTGGTGCTGCGGGCAATCTTCAGCGCACCGCTTCGAAAGAGCGCTCTCAACCTGTAAAACCATGCAATGCCACGCATTTCGACGCTCCTGACAAGGAGCGCCCGTTCTTACACGCTTGTCTGACGCCCGCCTGAATGCGCTACAGATGGCGATGCGGCAGTGCATTCGCAAGTGCGGTCGCGTTGCCTGCGCTGTTCAGATGCGCGCGGCAAGGCCTGTGATCAAAGCAATCACGCCGAAGCCCGCGGCCCCTGCACAGACGGCAACCCAGCCGCCGAAATCCCAGGCGGTTCCGGCAAGAGCCGATCCCAGCGCGCCGCCGAGAAAGAATATGCCGACGAAGAGACCGTTGATGCGGCCGCGGGCTTCCGGCTTCAGGAGATTGACGGCACGACGACCCAGGGTCTGATCGCCCGTGACGCCGACATCGAGCAAGACCGCGCTGACGCCCAGAAGGATCAATAGCGCCACAGAGTCGCCAGACCGTATTCCACCCACCCAGGCAGCCAGCGCCATGGCGGCAAGTACGATCAGATGCGACGCCAATGTCGCCGTCCGCGTCCAGCCCCTGTCGCCCATGCGGCCGAAGACGGAAGTCGCGGCAGCCCCGCCGGCGCCCACGAGGGCAAACAGCGCGACGCCCGATTGGCCAAGCGAGAATGGCGGCTGTGCCAGACGCAGGGCAACGGATGTCCAGAACAGGCTGAAGCTCGCCATCATCAAGGCTGCCGTGAAGGCACGCAGCCGCAGCACCGGCTCCTCCCTCAAAAGCTCGAAAAGCGAACCGATCAAGGCCCCGTAACTCGCGTTGATCAGAGGGCGTCGCTCCGGCAGGCGTAAGGCAAGCACAGCGGCGAGCAGCGCAAGCGTTGCGGCACTCAAGGCATAGAAGCTTCTCCAGCCCCAGAAATCGGCAATCAGACTTGCCAGCGGTCGCGAGACAAGAATGCCGACCATGACGCCACTCATGACATTGCCGATAACCTGGCCACGATGTTCAGGCTGCGCCATGGCAGCGGCGATCGGCACGAGGATCTGGATGGCGGAACAAGCTGCTCCCAGCAGGAAGAGGAAGATCAGAAGGCTCCAGCCCGTCGGTGCGAAGGCGGCGGCAATAGCCATGACCAGAGCCGAAAGAAGCATGCGCAGCACCAGCTGCCGGTTTTCCATGAGATCTGCCAGCGGCACCAGAAAGAACAGGCCGGCGGCATAGCCGAGCAGCGAGGCCATGGCCACCAGGCCGGCACCGCTTTCGGAAAAGCCGAGCGACGGGCCGATGACGCCGACCAGCGTCTGAGGCGCAAAGAGATTGAGGATGATAACGCCGGTGGCGATGGCGAACAACAAGGTCGAAGGAGCAGCAGCCGTTGTGGAAACCTCTTCCTCCGGCTCGCTCGTCATGTGTTCGGGGACTTGCGACATGAGCTCTCCAATAATCTTTGATAATAAAGATAGCCATGTGTATCGCTTTGTCGCATAATGCGGCAATTGAAATGAACTAATAATGATTATGCGAGTTCGGCATGAACATTCATGATCTGGAAGCCTTCGTCGCTGTGGTGGAGACGGGTTCGATTGTTGCCGCCTCGGCGCGCATCAATCTGACCCAGCCCGGCATCACCCGACGCATACAGAACCTGGAAGACAGCCTCGGCATCGCGCTACTCGACCGGCAGTCGAAGCCCCTGCGGCCGACCGCGGCAGGCCGCGAGGCCTACGAGCATGGGCGCCGCGTGTTGCGCTCGCTCGACGATCTCAAGGCCGGGGTTTCGCCCGGCGGCGCGATCGGCGGCGAATTCCGTCTCGGGATCATGCCCTATCTTTCAGAGGCGGCTTTATCCGCTCCGCTTGATGAGTTGCGCAGTCAGTTTCCGCAATTGACGCTGCGCATCGTCACTGGCTGGTCGCCGCAACTGATCGAGCAGGTCGCTCACAGCCAGCTCGATGCGGCAACCGTCTGCCTGCCGGAGGGGTTGCAGCCGCCGGATAATGTCGTCGGCGAGATGCTCGGAGTCCATGCCGTCATTCTCGTCGCGGCGCCTTCGCTCGGCGTTCCCAAGCAACCGAGACTGGAAGATCTCTCCCGCTTTCCCTGGATCATGAACCAGAGCGGCTGTGGCTTCCGCGCCTTCATTCAGCATCGTTTTGAAGCCGAGCGCCTGCCCTTCGACGTCGGGGTCGAGGCGATGAGCGCCGATCTGCGCATGTCGCTGGTCGCGCGCGGGCTCGGCATCGGCGTCTTAACGCCGGCGGCACTGGCGCATAGCCGCTGGCGCGATTTGGTCGAAATCGTCGAGGCACCGGATTTCAGCCCGAAAGTCGTCAACTGGCTGGTACATCGTCCGCCAGCCGGGCGGCTGGCGCGACCGATCGCAATCTTTGGAGATACGCTAAAGAAAGCGCTGAAATCGAAGAGACCGCTTCTGGCGTGAAGATTATGGAGCGGGTGAAGGGAATCGAACCCTCGTATTCAGCTTGGGAAGCTGCTGCTCTACCATTGAGCTACACCCGCCTGACACCCTTGAGATGTCCAACAGTTGGCGGCCCCTGTCAAGGCCGGTCAGCGACGGATCACAGCCGGAAGTGTTTCGAAAGCTTCAGGCCCTGTGCCTGATAGTTCGAGCCGAGGCCGGAGCCGTAGAGGCTGCTTGGCTGTTCCAGCATGTGTTCGTAGATCAGACGGCCGACGATCTGCCCATCTTCGAGGATGAACGGCACCTCGTGGCTACGCACTTCGAGCACGGCGCGGCTGCCACGGCCCCCGGCCGGTGCATGGCCGAAGCCCGGATCGAAGAAGCCAGCATAGTGGACGCGGAATTCGCCGACCAGCGGATCGAACGGCGTCATCTCGGCGGCGAAATGCGGGGGAACATGCACCGCCTCGCGCGAGACGAGGATGTAGAACTCGTCGGGATCGAGGATCAGCTCGGTGCGGCCGCGGCTATAGAGCGGCTCCCAGAAATCGAAGATATCGTGCTGGGCCTTCTTGTCGACATCGACGACGGCCGTGTGGTGCTTGCCGCGATAGCCGATCAGCCCTTCCTTGTCGCCGGCAAGATCGATCGACAGCGCGATGCCGCCGCCGGTGATATTCGGCTTCTTGCTGGCAACCAGCGTCTCGCTCTCATGCAGCGCCAGCAATTCCGGTTCGGTGAGCAGGGCTTGGCCGACGCGGAAGCGGATCTGCGACAGGCGCGAGCCGCGGCGCACGACGATCGGGAAGGTACGCGGGCTGATCTCGAGATAGAGTGGGCCGGAATAGCCTGCCGGGATCTTGTCGAACTCCTGCGCACGGTCGGTGATGACGCGGGTGAAGATGTCGAGACGGCCGGTCGAGCTCTTCGGATTGGCCGATGCCGACATATCTTCGGGCAGGTCGAGGCGCTCCATCAGCGGCACGATATAGACGCAGCCTGTTTCCAGCACCGCACCTTCGGAGAGATCGACGACGTGCAGCTTTAGCCGGTCAAGCTTGTCGGCGACCAGATGCGACGGGCCGGGCATGAAGCTGGCGCGAACACGGAAAGCATGCGAGCCGAGCCTGAGGTCAAGGCTTGCCGGCTGGATCTGATCGACGTCCAGTTCTCTCTCGCTCGTCAGCCGCCCTGTTTCAAACAGCGCTGCAATGGCCCGGTCGGCCAGAATTCCAGTATTGCGAGCCATCATGCTTCTCTCATAATTTGCCGCAGACAAAACCAAACTCAGGGAATTGACGCAAGCCGTCAACGGCAGTATTGCAACTTATCCCGTGGTGATTTGGCCGGTCGGCTTGCAGCCACGTTAAACAAATGGCTAAAAAGACCGGGGTTGAACCGGTCTGCTTTTGCGACCGGTTTTTTTGTTTTGAAAGTGGTGATGGCATGAGCAAGACTTGGCGCCCCGCAACCCAGCTCGTACACAACGGAACGCTCCGTTCGCAATTCGGCGAGACCTCCGAAGCAATCTATCTGACCCAGGGCTTCGTCTATGACACCTCGGAAGCGGCGGAAGCCCGCTTCAAGGGCGAAACGGATGGGTTCATCTACGCCCGCTACGGCAGCCCGACCAACGACATGTTCGAGAAGCGCATGTGCGCTCTGGAAGGCGCTGAAGACGCCCGCGCCACCGCTTCAGGCATGGCTGCTGTCTCGGCCGCCATCCTCTGCCAGCTGAAGGCCGGCGATCATATCGTTGCCGCCCGCGCGCTCTTCGGCTCCTGCCGCTGGGTGGTCGAGACGCTCGCGCCGAAATACGGCATCGAATGCACGCTGGTCGACGGCCGTTTCGCCGAGAACTGGGAAAAGGCCATCCGCCCGAACACCAAGGTCTTCTTCCTCGAAAGCCCGACCAATCCGACGCTGGAAGTGGTCGATATCGCCGCTGTCGCCAACCTCGCCAACCAGATCGGCGCCAAGGTCGTGGTCGACAACGTCTTTGCAACGCCGCTCTTCCAGAAGCCGCTGGAACTCGGCGCTCATATCGTCGTCTATTCCGCCACCAAGCATATCGACGGCCAGGGCCGTTCGCTCGGCGGCGTCATCCTCTCCGACAAGCAGTGGATCGACGAGAACCTGCAGGACTATTTCCGCCATACCGGCCCGGCCATGTCGCCCTTTACCGCCTGGACGCTGCTGAAGGGCATCGAGACGCTGCCGCTGCGCGTTGCGCAGCAGACGGCGAATGCCTCCAAGGTTGCCGATTTCCTCGCCGAGCAGACGAAGAAGGTCGCCCGCGTGATCTATCCCGGCCGAAAGGATCACCCGCAGGCCGATATCATCGCCAAGCAGATGAGCGGCGGCTCGACGCTGGTTGCCTTCGAGCTGAAGGGCGGCAAGGAAGCGGCCTTCAGGCTGCAGAACGCGCTGGAGATCGTGAAGATCTCCAACAATCTCGGCGACTCGAAGAGCCTGATCACGCATCCTGCCACGACGACGCACAAGAACCTCACCGACGAGGCCCGCGCCGAGCTCGGCATTTCGCCGGGCACCGTGCGCTTCTCCGCCGGCATCGAGGACAGCGCCGATCTGGTCGAGGATTTCGCTCGCGCGCTCGAGCAGGTTTCCGCCTGATATCCGTCGAGCCGCCCGGATTTTCTCCAGGCGGCTCGATTGCCTTTAGACAATTGGCAGCTCGTCAGCTGGCGACCTTGAATTCGACCAGGCCGTTGTTCAGGAAGACCATCTTGTCGAACAGCTTGAGATCCAGGGGATTCGGCAGGCGAATATCCGCAAGATCGGGCACGGGCTTCAACGCGGGATCGTAGGAGCGGTCGATCTGCGAGATGAAGACGACGATAACGCCTCTGGCGCGTGCAAACGTCTTCAATATCTGAACCTGGATCATTAATTCCGGATTCTCCCGCTTCTGATCCAGTAGTTGCAGATAATCGACCACGGCCAATGTACCGGGCGCCGCCGCAGTCAGCCTTTCGACGATATAGTCGGCGCTGATGGCATCCGAATTGTCGAATTCGAACAGATCGGCAAATTCCGCATGATCGGCACCGATCACCGGGAAACGGTCCAGAACGACCTTTTCCGTGTCCTCCAGCGTGAAGAAGACACCGCGATTGCCAGCCTTCATGGCTTCGACGGCGAGCCTCAGGCTCATCAGGGTCTTGCCGTGACCGCGCCGTGCGCCGATCAGCACCAGATCGCCCGGGCTTAAACGCGAATACAGCTCGCCGACGGGCACGGCTGAGTTCGTTTTGCTCGCAAGCAAACTCCAGCCTCCGAAGCCCTCGACGGCCGCGACGCGATCCAGCGCGGCGTGCAAGGGGATGTTCTGCTGGCGGGACAGGAGCCTCGCCTTACGTTTCAAATGATAAACAGGGGCAGAAAGCCTCATATAAACCTCCTATTGCGAGCAATGACCGCAACCCCTCCTTATGCCAGGCGCTCAAACAGTCGGTTTGGATATCGACGGCCCTGCATGAAATATACTTTCCCGAATGGAGGGGGGAGGCTTGGGCGATGCCAGAATCAGATGATAGCCGAAATCCTCCTGCAGGGGAATCTCATGCAAGTCCTGTCGGAGGAACATATAAAAGGAATGGGGGTTATATGGCCCGGAGGTTTTGATGCCGGGCGATCAGGTTGACCACCAATCACAGAAGTCCACGGACAATCGTGGCAAGCGTTTCCTGAGTACGGAGGATGCGCCTACCTCTACTCCGGCAGATAAGATCAAATCACGGCGACCTAGGATACTTGGAGACGACTTCGTTAACCTTCAATATGAACCGTAATAGCTGGAATCGAAACCGTCCCAACCGTTCACGCAAGATTTCATTACGTCGTTCCTTGACGGAAAGCATCGGTTATAGGATACCGCTAAATATCCTGCACTTTGCGGGAATGGTGGAAAGCGGATAATATGCCGCAAACTTGAAAATGCTGAAACGGCGATGCGGCTTCAAGGAGCGCTCGACGTTTCAGGGCAGTGGCAAGGTGTCAGGCATGTATCGCGCCCTAACACGCGACATCGAGGTGGTTGTAGAGCCGTTTTATCTGGAGGAGCAATCCGATCCGGATGATGACCGTTATGTCTGGGGATACCGCATCGTCATTTCCAACCATTCGAAGGAAGCCGTGAAGCTGGTAACGCGCTATTGGCACATCACCGACATGAACGGCATTGTGGATGAAGTGACAGGCCCCGGCGTGGTCGGGGAGCAGCCGCATCTGAAGCCCGGCGATACCTATGAATATTCCTCGGGCTGTCCACTGGATACACCGTCAGGCATGATGTTCGGTCATTACCAGATGGAGACGGACGGCGGGGAGCAATTCCATGTTAAGATCCCCGCCTTTTCACTGGATACGCCTAACCTGCTGCGTACGCTGAACTGAGCGACCTCAGGCTACCTCTATTTCCGACACTTCGAAGCGATAGGTCGTCGAGCAGAACTCGCAGGTGACGGCGATCTCGCCATTCTCCTGGCTGGCCTCGATCTCCTCGGCTGAGAAACCTTTCAAGACGCCCTTCAGCTTGTCGCGCGAGCACGAACAGCGGTCATATACGGCCTTCGGTTCATAGACGCGTACGCCGCGCTCGTGGAAGAGGCGATAGAGAAGCCGCTCGGTGCCGACCTGCGGATCCGTCAGCTCATCTGCATCGATGGTTTCCACCAGGCTGCGCGCTTCCGCCCAGGCATCATCCTCGGCATGATCGCGCCCGCCGGTATCGCCATCGCCGCCATGCAGGTCCGGCTGGCGCATGCGCTCGGGCGCTTCCGGCAAGAACTGCGCGATCAGGCCGCCGGCACGCCAGCGGTGACGCGGCTTGCCGTTCTCATCGCGATCGAAGAGCTCTGCAGCGCCCAGACGCACGCGCGTCGGGATCTGTTCCGACTGGCGGAAATAGGTGCCGGCGATCTCTTCGAGCGAGGCGCCATCGAGCGCGACGATGCCCTGATAAGGCTGACTGAAGCGGCCCTGATCGATGGTGAAGGCGAGCACGCCCTTGCCGAGCAGCTGCTCCGGCTCGGTTCTGCCTTCCGCAACTGCCTTTGCCAGCGCTTCTTCATTGAAACGCGCATAGGCCCGGACGTTTTCCGGCGTCGAGAAATCGGCGACCAGAAGGTCGACGGGACCGTCGCCCTTGGTCTGCACGGTGAACTTGCCTTCGAATTTCAGCGATGTACCGAGCAGCACGGTCAGGACGATGGCTTCGGCGAGCAGCCGCGCGACCGGCGTCGGATAATCGTGCCGGGCAAGGATCGCGTCCAACAGCGGACCGAGCTGCACGGCACGGCCGCGCACGTCCAGACCTTCCACCTGGAAGGGAACGACGTGATCGTCACCGGCGAAATCAAACTGACCCAGCGAGGCTGCATTTTCGGCCATTGCTTTACTCCTACTGCGCCCGCGCCCTTAAAACGCGGCTTCATATCCTCAGATCGCGCCCAGGCACCAAGCAAGAATCGACTTTTGCGCATGAAGGCGGTTTTCCGCCTCATCGAAAACAACGGATTGCGGACCGTCGATCACCTCGTCCGTCACCTCTTCGCCGCGATGGGCTGGAAGGCAATGCATGAACAACGCGTCTTTGCCGGCCTGTGCCATCAAAGCCTTGTTGACCTGATAGGGCTGGAAGACGTTGTGACCGCGTGCCCGGTGCTCCTGATTCATGGAAACCCAGGTATCGGTTACCACGCAATCGGCGCCGGCGACCGCACGGTCTGCATCATGCGAGAGCATGATTTCGGCACCCTCATTGCGGGCCCAGTTCAGATAGTGATCCTTTGGCTCGGAACCAAGGGGTACCGCCATATTCATGCGGTAGCCGAAACGGGCGGCCCCTTCGATCAGCGAATGCAGCACGTTATTGCCGTCGCCCGTCCAGGCAAGCGTCTTGCCCTTGATCGGGCCGCGATGCTCTTCGAAGGTCATGATATCGGCCATGATCTGGCAGGGATGCGTGTCGTCGGTCAGCGCATTGATGACCGGAACGGTCGCATGCTCCGCCAGCTCCAGCAGGCGGGAATGATCGGTCGTGCGGATCATGATCGCATCGACATAGCGCGACAGCACCTTCGCCGTGTCGCCGATCGTCTCGGCGCGGCCAAGCTGCATTTCCGTGCCGGAGAGGAACAGCGTCTCGCCGCCGAGCTGCCGCATGCCGACGTCGAAGGAGACACGGGTTCGGGTGGACGGCTTCTCGAAGATCATCGCCAGCATCTTGCCGGCAAGCGGCTTGTCGGCCGTGCCGGCCTTCTGCGCGCTCTTTCGGACGATCGCGTCATCGATGATGTTGCGCAGATCGGCAGCCGGAACGGCAGAGAGATCGAGAAAGTGTTTCGGAGAAGCCATGTCCTTACCTGTGCTCCAGAAAAAACAATAACGCCCGCGTGGGGCAGGAACGCCCCATCTACGGGCGTTGAATTCAAGCCGACTTCTTGGTGCGGGCAGCGCGTGCACGCTCGGCGGCGCGCTCCAGGCGGGCGAGACCTTCGCGTGCTTCCTCGGCAGTGACGACCAGCGGCGGCAGCAGGCGGATGACGTTGTCGCCGGCCGGAACGCCGAGCAGATGCTCGGCACGGATCGCCTGCAGCAGTTCCGCCTGCGGAATGGCCGCCTTGATGCCGAGCATCAGGCCTTCACCGCGAACGTCCTCGATGATGTCAGGAAAACGATCCTTGAGCGAGGCGAGCCCCTGGCGGAAGACCAGCGAGACATCGCGCACATGCTGCAGGAAGCCTTCGGCAAGCACGATATCGAGAACCGCATTGCCGACTGCCATGGCAAGCGGATTGCCGCCATAGGTCGAGCCATGTGTGCCGGCCTTCATGCCGGAAGCGGCTTCCGCCGTCGCAAGGCACGCACCGAGCGGGAAACCGCCGCCGATACCCTTGGCGACCGCCATGATGTCAGGCTTGATACCGGACCATTCATGGGCAAAGAGCTTGCCGGTACGGCCGACGCCACACTGTACTTCGTCGAGGATCAAAAGCAGGCCGTGCTCATCGCAGATCTCCCGCAGCCCGCGCAGGAATTCGTTGGTCGCCGGGCGGATACCGCCCTCGCCCTGCACCGGCTCGATCAGGATCGCAGCCGTCGCATCCGTGATGGCGGCACGCACGGCGTCAAGATCGCCGAACTGCACCTGGTCGAAGCCCGGGGCCTTCGGGCCGAAGCCTTCGATATACTTCTCCTGGCCACCGGCGGCGATCGTTGCGATGGTGCGGCCGTGGAAGGCGCCTTCGAAGGTGATGATATGGAACTTCTCGGGATGCCCCTTGGCGAATTGATAGCGCCGCGCAGTCTTGATGGCGCACTCCAGCGCCTCCGCGCCCGAATTGGTGAAGAACACCTTGTCGGCGAAGGTCACTTCCGTCAGCCGCTTCGACAGCTTCTCCTGGCCGGGCACCTCATAGAGGTTGGACAGGTGCCAGACCTTGTCGGCCTGCGCCTTCAGCTCGGCGACAAGATGGGGATGAGCATGACCGAGCGAATTGACCGCGACGCCGGCTGCGAAATCGAGGTAGCGTTCGCCATTCTCAGTGACCAGCCAGACGCCCTCGCCTCGCTCGAACCGCAGCGGAGCGCGCAAGTAGGTGTCGTAAAGCGGCGTGGTCTCGGCCATGGCCATATCTCCTGATCACAACTTTAAGGACCGATCGCTTCCATTTGATGAAACGGGTCCGAAAAAATCAAAAATGCCGCCTTGCGGCGGCTCGGGCACTATTGATGTTTTGCACCGCGATGTCAACAAAACTGCCGTTTTAGCAGGTGCGAGAAAAGGCTTGCCGGCAAAAGAGATGCGTCGGGCGGCGCCTATGGCAGAAATGCCACGCCCGGACAGCAAGTTGGGGAAAACCTCGAAATCGATTCCTCAAGATTCCCGCGACTCTTGTCACGGAGTCAGCCTCACACTAGGTTAAAAACCAATTGCTAGACTGCATGCGGCGGAACTAGTCACCACAATTTTAGAGCGTTTCGCGCCTCGATACCATGCGAGGCAATGGTGAGGGATTCTGCCATCGGAAACGCGACAGCGGAGACAGGGCATGAATTGGACAGACGAACGCGTCGAGAAGCTGAAAAAGCTATGGTCCGAAGGATTGAGCGCCAGCCAGATCGCTGCGCAGCTCGGTGGCGTGAGCCGTAATGCCGTTATCGGCAAGGTACATCGCCTGAACCTCCCCGGCCGAGCGAAGGCGGGCGGCACGACAACCGCAGCGCGCACGCCGAAGCGCAGCGCAGCGGCACCTCGCGCTGCGACCTACGGATCGCGCGTTGCTACCCGCACGGTGGTTGCCCGCCAGCAGGGCGCAACCATGTTGAAGGAAGAGATCGAGATCGATTCCGTCAACGAAATCCAATATCGCCCGGCATCGAACGTCGTCGTTCCGATCTCCCGCCGCCTCGGCCTTACGGAACTGACGGAGCGCACCTGCAAGTGGCCGGTCGGCGATCCGCTGAAGGACGATTTCCATTTCTGCGGCAATGAGAGCCCAGATTCATCGCCTTACTGCACCTACCATCAGCGCCTGGCCTACCAGCCGGTGCATGAACGGCGTAGGCCGGCCCAGCCGCGTGGCTGAGAGGCTTGATGACTGAGATAAAGAAACGGGCCCTTGAGGCCCGTTTTCTGTTTCCGCCGCTATGTTGATGCCTGATCGGGTATCCCCGCTCAGGCCTCCATGGAATAGCCCGCGCCGCGAACGGTGCGAATGACATCCTGCATATTGGAGAAATTGAGCGCCTTGCGCAGGCGGCCGACATGGACGTCGACCGTGCGTTCGTCGACGTAGATATCGTGACCCCATACGCCGTCGAGCAGCTGCGAACGCGAGAAGACGCGGCCCGGCGAGGACATCAGGAACTCCAGCAGGCGGAATTCCGTCGGCCCCAGCCGCACTTCGCGGCTCTTGCGGTGGACGCGATGGGTTTCGCGATCCAGCTCGATATCGCCGCAGCGCAGCACCGTGGAGAGAACCTCCGGGCGGGCACGCCGCAGCATCGCCTTGACGCGAGCCATCAGCTCCGGCGTCGAGAACGGCTTGACGACATAATCGTCCGCGCCGGTCGAAAGCCCGCGCACGCGCTCGCTTTCCTCGCCGCGGGCCGTCAGCATGATGATCGGCAGGCGCTCCGTCTCCGGCCGCATACGCAGCCGGCGGCAGAGCTCGATGCCCGATACGCCGGGGAGCATCCAGTCGAGGATCAGGAGATCGGGGATGCGCTCCTGGAGACGCAGCTCGGCCTCATCGCCTCTGAGGATCGTGTCGACCTCGAAGCCTTCGGCCTCAAGATTGTAGCGCAGCAGAACGCTGAGCGCTTCCTCGTCTTCTACAACAGCAACTCTCGGAACCATGCGCCTATGGTCTCCTTTCTTCGCTTTCGGATTATTCGGTCACTGCGCCGACGGTATTGGCGGTATCGTCCTTCGGGCGCTCGCCTTCCGGCTGCGCGCCCGTCGCCATGTAATAGATCGTCTCGGCGATGTTGGTGGCATGGTCGCCGATGCGCTCAATGTTCTTGGCGCAGAAAAGAAGATGCGTGCAGGTGGTGATGTTGCGCGGATCTTCCATCATGTAGGTCAGCATCTCGCGAAAGAGCGAGGTGTACATGGCGTCGATTTCCTCGTCGCGTTCGCGGATCGACACGGCCTTGTCCGGCGAGCGGGTCGCGTAGACATCCAGAACTTCCTTGAGCTGGCTCAGCGCCAGTTCGGAGAGATGCTCGATGCCGCGGGCGAGACGGCGCGGGACACCGGTGCCCTGGACGGCGATGACGCGCTTTGCGGTGTTCTTGCCGAGATCGCCGACGCGCTCCAGATCGGATGCGATGCGGATCGAGCCCATGATTTCACGCAGATCCGCCGCCATCGGCTGACGGCGGGCGATGGTAACGATCGCCTTGTCGCCGACTTCGCGCTCGGCATGGTCGAGAACGACGTCGTCGGAGATGACCTTCTGGGCCAGGGCAGCGTCGCTGTTGACCAGCGCGCGTACGCTGTCGCTAACCATCTGCTCTGCCAGGCCGCCCATTTCAGCAATGCGGCGCGTCAGGAACTTCAGGTCTTCGTCATAGGCAGAGAGAATGTGAGTGGAGACCATTTTTCTATCCTCAAGGTGAACTGTGTGAAATGAGCCGCGCGCCTGATATCATCAACCAAAACGGCCCATGATGTAATCCTGCGTGCGGAAATCGTCGGGATTGGTGAACATCTTATCGGTGTCGTTCTCCTCGACCAGGTGGCCGAGATGGAACATTGCGGTACGCTGCGAGACGCGGGCTGCCTGCTGCATGGAATGCGTCACGATGACGATGGTGAAATTCTCCCGCAGTTCGTGGATGAGATCCTCGACCTTGGCGGTTGCGATCGGATCAAGCGCCGAGCATGGCTCGTCCATCAGGATGACCTCCGGGCTGACCGCGACGGCGCGGGCGATGCACAGACGCTGCTGCTGACCGCCCGATAGGCTCGTGCCGGCATCATGGAGCCGATCCTTGACCTCGCCCCAGAGACCGGCCTTCTGAAGACTGCTCTCGACGATATGCTCGAGATCGGCCTTTGAGCGATGCAGGCCATGGATGCGCGGGCCGTAGGCGACGTTCTCATAGATGGACTTCGGAAATGGGTTGGGCTTCTGGAAGACCATGCCGACGCGGGCGCGCAACTCCACCACGTCGATGCTGTCGTCGTAGACATCCTGATCGTCGAGCGTGATCTTGCCGGTGACCCGGCAGGTCTCGATCGTATCGTTCATGCGGTTGAGGCAGCGCAGGAAGGTGGACTTGCCGCAACCGGAAGGGCCGATCAAAGCCGTGACGGTATTGGCGCGGATCTTCAGATTGACGTCGAAGAGCGCCCGCTTGTCGCCGTAGAACACAGAAACGTCCTGGCCGATCATCTTGTAGGGGATCGTCATCATCTTCCTGGACAATGCTTTTTCGCTGGCGGCTTCCGTCATCATGTTCATTTCGTGCGCCCTCCCTTACCAGCGCCGCTCGAAGCGGCGGCGCAGCAGGATGGCGCCGATGTTCATCGCGACGAGGAAGAAGAGAAGCACGATGATGGCGCCGGACGTCCTTTCTACAAAGGCCCGCTCGGCTTCGCTCGCCCACATGTAGATCTGCACCGGCAGCGCCGTCGAAGGATCGAGCGGCGATGCCGGATAGTTGGCGACGAAGGCGACCATGCCGATTAGAAGCAGCGGCGCAGTCTCGCCAAGCGCGTGCGCAAGCCCCAGGATCGTGCCTGTCAGAATGCCGGGCATCGCAAGCGGCAACACGTGATGGAAGACCATCTGCATGCGCGATGCGCCAAGACCGAGCGCTGCGCTGCGGATCGACGGCGGCACGGCCCGCAACGCCGAGCGTGTGGCGATAATGATCATCGGCAGCGTCATCAGGCTCAGCACGAGACCGCCGACCAGCGAGGCCGAGCGCGGCAGTCCCATAATGTTGATGAAGACCGAGAGACCCAGCAAGCCATAGACGATCGAAGGGACGGCCGCGAGATTGTTGATGTTGACCTCGATCAGGTCCGTCAGCCGGTTCTTCGGTGCGAACTCCTCCAGATAGATCGAGGCGGCGACGCCGACCGGCAAGGCAAGCACGAGAACGGTCAGCATCAGGTAGAACGAGCCGATCAGAGCGACGCCGAGCCCGGCGGCTTCGGGCCGGCTCGAGTTGCCCGACAGGAAGAGACCGCTGTTGAAGGCCTTGTAAAGCGCACCGCTTTCGCTGAGTTGCTTCATCCAGGCGACCTGGCGGTCGGATATCTTGCGATCCCTCTCATCGACTGTCAGATCGATCTGGCCCTTGTTGGCTGAATCGATATTGGAGCTGGCAAGGAAGGTGACGTTCTCAGTCGTCCCTATGATCGAGGGATTGGCGACGACCTTGTCGCGCAATGCGATCCTGGCACTGTCCGACACCATGGCCGTCGCCTCGCGAACGAGCGCGCGATTGGCGGGATCGATGCTCAAGACTTTCACCAGCGCGTCCCGCACCAGTATCGGGTAGTTGGCTGATATCAGCACCTTCGGATCGCTGGCGCGCCTGGCTGCGGGGTCGATCACCTTCTCGGTGAATTCGATCGGTAAGGTGATCGAGGTCTGAACGAAGGCAGTATAGCCTGTGCGGACGACGGTCGAGACCAGGATGATGAGGAAGACGAGACCGAAAATGACAGCCGTGATCCCATAGGCGCGAAAGCGGCGCTCGGCGGCATAGCGTTTTTTGATACCGATATCACGGCGCACCGACGCACCCGGCGTCAGGCCACGCGGCATGTTGAGCTGAGAGGAGGATACGACGTCGCTCATTCGTATTGCTCCCTATATCGACGGACGATGTAGAGCGCATAGACGTTGAGGCACAGCGTCAGGAAGAACAGCGTGATCCCGAGTGCAAAGGCGACGAGCGTCTGCGGCGAGGTGAACTCCAGATCGCCGGTCAGCTGGTTGACGATCTTCACGGTGACAGTCGTCATCGGTTCGAAGGGATCGAGCTGCATGCGCGCGGCAACGCCGGCTGCCAGCACCACGATCATGGTTTCACCGATCGCCCGCGACGCGGTCATCAGCAGTGCGCCGACGATGCCCGGAAGGGCGGCGGGCAGCAGAACACGCTTGACCGTTTCCGACCGCGTGGCGCCGAGGCCAAGCGAACCATCGCGCAGCGACCGCGGCACGGCCATGATGATATCGTCCGACAGCGAGGAAACGTAAGGGATGAGCATGACGCCCATGACGAAGCCGGCCGTCAAAACGCTCTGTGCCTCGATAAAGCCTTTATAGTCGCCCGTCATCAAGCCATCGATCTCGGCTGAGATATCGCGCAGGAAGGGGCCGACGGTGACAAGGGCGAAGAAGCCGTAGACGATCGTCGGGATGCCGGCTAAGACCTCCAGCATGGGCTTGGCGACCGAGCGGACGCGGGCCGAGGCATATTCGCCCATGTAGATCGCCGCGAACAGGCCGATGGGCACAGCAAAGAGCATGGCGACGAGCCCGATATAGATCGTGCCCGCCAGCAGCGGGATCAGGCCGAAGGTGCCTGAAGTCTGCGTGCCGGCGCCGGCGAAGCGCGGGTCCCAGACCGTGCCGAAGAAGAACTCGCTGGCTGGCACCATGCTGAAGAAACGCGCCGCTTCCGAAAGCATTGAAACGACGATGCCAACCGTCGTCAGCACCGCGATGGAGGAAGCGACGATCAGGGCTCCGAGAATGACCTGTTCCACACGATTGCGGGCGCGAAAACGTGGGGCGATGGCACGAAGGCCGTGGGCTGCGCAAAGCAGCGATAGGGCGATTGCCGCTGCCGACATGACCATGCGGCTCGCTTCGCGCATGCCATTATATTTGTTGGCAGCGTCGATCATGTAGCCCGTGGGGCGAACGGCGAGCGGAACGCCCTTCTGCGCCAGCAGCAACTGAAGATCAGCCTTGCCGCCATCGACATCGGCGAGCTCCTGGCTCTCGAGCATGCGCATCCCGCGGGCGATGCTGCGCACCATGCCGTAGCTGAGATTGAGCTCCGCCTGCGGCAAAGACCTTACTTCCTCGGGAAAGGATTTCGTCACTACGCGATCGATCACAACGGGGCTGACGATCAGCCAGACGCAGACGAGCGCGAGAGCGGGAAGCACAGCCCATATAGCGGCATAGGCGCCGTGATAGCCGAGCCGGGAATGCATGGACGAGGACCTGCCGCCCGATAGCGCAGCCGCCCTCACCCGCCCCAGCACGAAAGCGGAGGCGCCGAAGACCGACAAGCAGAGCAGCAGCAGCGATACACTCATTCCCATTCCCCGGCGAACCCCGGCACAGCGGAAAGCCGCACCGGCGCTCGACCCTTCAGCATTCACATAATCTTCCCGACCGCGACATCCTTACGGATCTGGTCGCGCTCAGCATCCGGCGCCGGCACGAGGCCATATTCCGCCAGCGGGCCGTCCGGTCCGATCATCTGATCGCTCGTGAAGAAATCGACATATTCCTTGAGCCCCGGGATGACACCCAGATGGGCCTTCTTGACGTAGAAAAACAGCGGCCGCGATACCGGATAGGTGCCATCGGCAATCGTCTGACCCGAGGGCACGATGCCGCTGACGGTGGCAACCTTCAGCTTGTCGGCGTTGTTCTGGAAGAAATACAAGCCGAACACACCGATGCCGTGCTTGTTGGCATTGATGCGGGCCAGCGTCTCGGGATAGTCGCCGTCTATATCAACAGCGGCGCCGTCCTTGCGCACGGCAACACATTTTTTTGCCTGCTGAGCAGCATCGGAGACTGCGGCCTTGATGACATCGGCTGCGCCAGAAGCCTTGCAGCCGGCGGCAAGCACCTTCTCTTCGAAGACTTCGCGCGTGCCGTGCTTCTCACCCGGAATATACGTAGCGATTTCAAAATCCGGCAGCGATGGATTGATCTCAGACCACTTCTTGTAGGGATTGGCGACGAGCTTGCCATCGACGACCACTTCGGCGGCAATTGCCTTATAGAGATCGACGGGTTCGAACCTGATGTCTGGATTGCTCTTGTCGAAGGCAAAGACGATGCCGTCATAGCCGATCTTGATCTGCTGGATATCGGTTACGCCGGCGGCCTTGCAGGCTTGGACTTCGCTGTCCTTGATCGGGCGCGACGAATTGGCGATGTCGATGGAATCCGTTCCGACACCCTTGCAGAATTCCTTCAGGCCGGCTCCGGAGCCGCCGGACTCGACCACAGGAGTCTTGAAATCGGTAAAGGTCTCGCCGAAGGTTTCGGCAACGATCTTGGCATATGGAAATACGGTCGATGAGCCGGCGATCTGAATTTGATCGCGGGCGGTTGCAGTGCCGACAAGGGCAACCGATGCAACCAGCGCAAGAACGGACATTTTCAAAGCATTCACAACCAATCCCCCTGATGAGCTTTGAAGAGCGCCGAGGTGGAGGCCACATCCACTTTTTCAGCAGTCCATTCTTACTGGCGAAAACACCGCCCTTTTATGTCAGGCGAGTGAAACAATTATGACAGATTATGTGGCTGATATTATTTGGATAAATCGCCATCCGAATGAGGACGTGAGGAACCTCTCAGAAGCGGACCGTAAAATCGGTTCCTTTTCCGACTTCCGACTTTACGATCAGCCTGGCACGGTGGCGGGTCAGGATATGCTTGACGATGGCAAGCCCGAGACCGGTCCCCTTCTTGGACCGGCTGTCCTCAACGTTAACGCGATAGAAGCGCTCGGTCAGGCGCGGCACATGTTCTGCGGGTATGCCCGGCCCCTTGTCCGAGACGACCACTTCGACGGCCTGGCCGGCACCGCTGAGTAGCGAAACTTCCACCGACTTGCCTTCCTGGCCGTATTTGCAGGCGTTCTCGATCAGGTTCTCGAAGACCTGCACCAGCTCGTCTCGATCCCCCAATACCTCCACCTTGCCCACCGGCAAATGCAGATTGATGCTCACGTCGAGATCCCCCGCAAGCGGCAGCAGAGAGTCACGCACATGACCGAGCAAGGGGACGAGATCCACCTTCTGATCCGGCGCGATATGCGACTTCAACTCCAGACGCGACAGCGACAGGAGATCGTCCACCAGCCTGCTCATGCGGGTCGTCTGATCGAACATGATGCCGAGGAAACGCTGCTGCGCCTTCGGATCGGCTTTGGCAGGCCCCTGGATCGTCTCGATGAAGCCGCGCAGCGATGCCAAAGGCGTGCGCAATTCATGGCTGGCATTGGCGACAAAGTCCGAACGCATGCGATCGATGTGGCGCAACTCCGATATGTCGCGGAACGAGAGCAGAAAGAGCGCATCTTCCTGCCTGTCGATCTCAGGCAGATCGATCGGCGCGATACGCACGACATAGACCCGCTCCGAAGGCAGGCGCTCGGAATGCTCGATCTGGTTCGGCGCATTGGTGGCGATGGTCTCGCGTACCATATCGAGCAGACCCGGCGAGCGCAGCTTGGAGGAAATATGCGCGCCGATCGGAAAGGCACCGAAGGCTTTTTCGACGGCCATGTTCTGCACCAGCACCGACGCCTCGCGATCGATGATCAGCACCGGCATATCGAGCGCCGCAAGTCCCGCAAAAGCGGTGCGCAACAGGGTTTGCGCATCGGCAGGCGCAGGTTCGGCTTGCGACGGCACCTCCACCCGCTCGACCAGCGGCGGACGAATGAGCGTGACGATCATGACGATCACCCAGATCCAGAATACGGCGCCGGTGCTGATGCCTTCGACGAGGGCGAGCACGGCAATTAGCGTCGCCAGAACCAGGATGGCACTCTCCTGCCGCAGCCGCACCGCCAACTTCCTGACAAATGACCATTCGTCTTCCAACTGCGCCGTCCTTCGCCTGCCATCATGGAACGCTGGATTCCGCGTCTTATCTGCGATTCATGACAGAAGTATTCGGCTCTATCCACAGAAGCCAGTAACTGGCAAAAATAAATGTAGCCGGCAAAAGAGGGCGGCGGCAAAAGGCTTGAAACTATTGAATAAATGCCCCAGTTTTCTGGCCAAGCTTTTTGCCGCCGCTGGCGGCAGGGTTAACGCCATGTAAACAGCCGAGGAGCCGACATATGGGGGAGAAGACAGAAAGCCGGGCGGTGGAGCTGGATATCCACGGCATCAAGCGCATCTTCGATGTTGATGACCCCGTGCTTCCGAGCTGGATCGACGACGAGGCGCTGACCTCGGGCGGTTATCCCTACAAGAAGAAGCTGAAGGAAGAAGAATATCTCGATGAGCTGAAAACGCTGCAGATCGAGCTCATCAAGGTGCAGTTCTGGCTGCAGGCGACCGGCAAGCGGGTGATGGCGCTCTTCGAAGGCCGCGATGCCGCGGGCAAGGGAGGCTCGATCGCTGCGACCTCGGCCCATATGAACCCTCGTCTGGCGCGCGTGGTGGCGCTGACCAAGCCGACCGACCGCGAAAGCGGCCAATGGTATTTCCAGCGCTATGTCGCCCAGTTTCCGACGGCGGGCGAATTCGTGCTCTTCGACCGCTCCTGGTATAACCGCGCCGGGGTGGAGCCAGTCATGGGCTTCTGCACGCCGAAGCAATACGAGCAGTTCCTGAAGCAGGCGCCGCAGATGGAGAAACTCATCGTTCAGGACGGCATCCATTTCTTCAAATTCTACCTCGATATCGGCCGGGAGATGCAGCTGAAGCGTTTCCACGACCGGCGCCACGATCCACGCGCCGTCTGGAAGCTTTCCTCGATGGATATCGCCGCCCTGCCGAAATGGAAGGATTACAGCGAAAAGCGCGACCGCATGCTGAAGGACACGCATACGGACCACGCACCCTGGACCGTCCTCCGCGCCAACGACAAGCGGCGCGCGCGCCTGAACCTTATCCGTCACATTCTGCTGACGCTCGATTATGACGGCAAGGACAAGGAAGCCATCGGCAAGGTGGACGAAAAGATCCTCGGGATGGGATCGGATATCCTCGCCTGACGAGTTGCCCGGGCCTAAAGCACTTCCAGGAAAAATGCGCAGCGGTTTTCCGTCAGGAATGCGTTGGGAAATAAGAGCATAGAGCGTTTTCGCGATTCAAAGAAAAGTGGAAACGCTCTATTGCCCGGGCAGGACGCGGATGGCGTAGATATTGACGCCGCGGGCCTTGCCATCGACATCGCTGTTGATGATCAGGCGCCCTGAACTGGTCGGCGCTATGGCACGATCGAACTTGACCTGGAACAGCGAATCCGTCTTTTGCCGGCTGACGGTGAAACGATGCCGGCCGCAACGGCCGAGAGAACCGAAATCGCACTCCACCGTGATCTGCGTCGGTGCATCCGAGGTGGACTGCAATGTCAGAGCGACCGTCGAGGCCTTGCCGGCCATCTGCTGCAGTACATTGACGGGCACCTCGATCGAGCCGCTGCCGTCCGGGCCGCTGCTGAGCGAGGTCAGCCTTACGGCCGGCCCTTCATTCTCCGATACGTTTTCGGCCTTCGATTGCGGGCTGGTGGCAACCTTCGGCGCGTCGGTGGGCTTCAATACCTCCAGCCATTCCGCGGAGAAGCTGTTCTGTGGATCGATGGTGGCAAGACCCGGATTGACCGGACCGCTATTGTCGTCCTGATCCGATGTGTCGTCATCGTTGCTGTTACCGCTGAAATCCTGCGAATCGACATGCGCCGGCGGATTAGGCACGCTCGTGTCCCGCTGGGCGGCGGACATGAGCACACCCGAGGTCTTGATCCACCAGGCACCGACGCCGAGGAAGGCAAGCAGAATGCAGAAGACGAGCAGGCGCGAGAAGAACTTGCGCGGCTTACGGCGCACGGCCGCGCGCTCCGGCTTGAAGTTCATCGACCGCGCCGGCCGCGCATCGGCCGTCGGACGCACATCGCTGTCCGCACCGAGATGATCGGCGGGTCCGGCGCGCATATCGCCGAAATCACCTTCACGTCCCGCCCGCTCGGCCGACATCGGCTCCACCGGAACGGCGGGGCTTGCCGACATCGGCGGATCGCGTGTCTCTCCCCGCACGCTCATGACGGGCTCGTGCGGCCGTGCGGCAGCCTGGCTTGCTTCAGGCCTGGGCGCGGATGGAGAAACATGCGGAGCGTCCAGCTCCGGTGAAACCGGTATCGCCTGCGCGGGGCGGGCGCGCTCCTCGACCTCGATCTCGCGGATCGTCGCCTCAAGACGCTGGCGCTGGGCGGCTACGACATTGACGTCGGTAATGTCCTGCTTGCGAAGACCGGCTTCCAGCGCCTGCCGTGCCGACTGATAGATGCGAGCCCGGATTTCCGGATTGGCGCGATCAGACCGATCCAACGCGCTTCTGATGGCCGTTTCTAATCCGCTCACATCCGATCCTTTACGCTCACTCGCACCATACTTGCATAGCCCGCTGGCAAGGCAGCCATATTTTCATCAATCGTTAACCGGATTCGGTAACGCCCCGTTCTGCAATACGCAAGCCTCTGCCTTGGGTTAAGGGCACTCGGGCGGGGATAAATGGCAAAGACGACACAAATGGGGTGCCGGTAGGCAGCAGCAGGCGAAGGTATCGGACAGGGACGGTCAGGCACTATTGCCTATTGCCTATTGCCTATTGCCTATTGTCTATTGTCTCCTGCTCTTGCCTGCCTCCTCCACCATCTTCCCCTCTCGGCAGACATCTGCTATCCATTTTGACGTTTTCGTAAACGTCAAAATGGATGATGTTCATGACCCTCCCCTCGATCCTGACCGAGCACCTGCGCCTGCCGGTCGTGGCTTCGCCTCTCTTCATCATCTCTCATCCCGCCTTGACGCTGGCGCAATGCAAGGCCGGTGTCGTCGGCTCGTTTCCGGCGCTGAACGCGCGCCCGGAAAGCCAGCTCGACGAATGGCTTGCGATGATCACCGAGGATCTTGCCGCTTATAATGCCGCAAATCCGGATCGTCCGGCAGCTCCATTTGCAGTCAATCAGATCGTCCATACGTCAAACAAACGCCTGGAACACGATCTGATGCTCTGTGTGAAATACAAGGTGCCGATCGTCATTTCCTCGCTCGGCGCCGTGCCCGAGGTGAATGCGGCTGTGCATTCCTATGGCGGCATCGTGCTGCACGACATCATCAACAATCGGCATGCCAATTCGGCGATCCGCAAGGGTGCGGACGGGCTGATTGCCGTCGCTGCCGGGGCCGGCGGCCATGCCGGCCAGCTTTCGCCCTTTGCGCTCGTGCAGGAAATCCGCGAATGGTTCGATGGGCCGTTGCTGCTGGCCGGTGCCATCGCCACCGGCGGCGCGATCCTCGCGGCGCAAGCTGCCGGCGCTGATCTTGCTTATATCGGCTCGCCCTTCATCGCCACGGAGGAGGCCCGCGCGGCCGACGCCTACAAGCAGGCGATCGTCGAGGGCACCGCTGCCGATATTGTCTATTCCAATTATTTCACCGGTGTGCACGGCAACTATCTGAAACCCTCCATCCGCGCCGCGGGCCTCGATCCGGACAAGCTGCCCGAGGCCGATCCTTCCAAAATGGATTTCGAAGCCGCCACGACCGGCGTAAAGGCTTGGAAGGATATCTGGGGTTCGGGCCAAGGCATCGGCGCCGTCAAATCCATCCAGCCCGTATCCGCTCTCATCGATCGGCTGGAGAGAGAATACCGACAGGCACGCGCCCGGCTGACGCTTTGACCGGCACTGAAAAGCGGGGCTATTTTCACAAGTCCCCTCGCTTTTTTGCCAAATGGTAATTTGAGCGCTTGAAATCTGACCGCATAGACTGTATCAGCGCCATGCAAATCACGGGGCCGAACCGAATGCTCTGTAGAATGCCGCTTTAGCTCAGTCGGTAGAGCACATCATTCGTAATGATGGGGTCACGTGTTCGAGTCACGTAAGCGGCACCATCCATTTTTCCTGTTTGCCAGTGATATTGAACCGCATATTCGAACGCGGATCGAGATCGTTCGCGGCACGAGGCTGCCGCTTGCTTGGAATGAGCACGGAACTTTGTGTCCAAGCCCGACTTTTCCCGCCTAGGGCCAGAGATTGATTGCGGAACGCCTAAAAGGGCGCCGGCGGATTAACAAAGTTAAATGCATCTCCAATGTCAGAAGGTCCAAAACGGCTGCGCCAAGGCGGAGTCTTCGACCATGAACATCGTGCCACACTTCCCTCCGATCCGCATCTTTCGCTGCGGATCTGGTGAAACGAAATCCGTCGGTACGGTGGAGGAAGTATGGAAGACGCTTCTCGATGACTGGCCGTCGGAGGAAGGTGACTGCTTTCTGTCGGCATTGCTCATCTGCATCGACGTCCAACGCGGCAGGCGAGCGCCCGAAGAAGCGCGCGTTGCCTTTATTGCCGCAGCGGCCGAAGCAGGAATTCCCTTATTGTCGTGACGGCGCGCCTCCGGGAACATTCCAGCCAACGATACGTTGATCGTGGAAGGAGAAATCTCATGGCCCAATGGTGGAGCAAGCCCGCAATCGTCGAGACCCGCAAGACAGGCGACCGGCTGGTGATATCGAATGCGGAGCGCGCCATGGAATACATGGCAAAGGAGTGGCCGACGCTTGAGGACGGACAAGCCTACAGGGCCGCCAGGAAAGCGTTATTGGACGCACATGAGGGTAAGCTTGACGCCGAGAAAGCCAGAGAGGCTTTCATCGCGGCTTTGCAGGAAGGCGACATATTCATCTTCGACGACTGAGCTTGTCGATTCCATGATCCGCGGGCCTTTAAAACCCACGGGAGCAACTGCTAAGCCGACGATGTCGGCCGATGCGGTCATTTCTCATCCGGCAACGAACGACGCGGCGACCTGTATCTGCGCTGGTATCAGCGATGACATGCCTGCATTTGGCGGCGGATACCTTGGATTGGGCTAGAGGGCGGATCGCGCGGACGACCTACGAGACGGATGCGCTCGTTCGAAACGCTCCGTCGACAGATGTAACGGACCGGCCGCTGACGACGAAACGCCTTTCGCGCGCGATCCGTTGAATGCACGCGATTAGCACAACCAAACATTCAGCTTTTGGTGGTTCCGTGCGCCTTGGGATCATATTCTGGGGGTGCATCATGAAAATTGCCGTTGGCGTGGCGACATGCGGTCGCAAGGCGATCCTCGCCTCAATGATCGACAGGCTCGCGACACAGGCGCGCAAGCCGGATCACCTCTTCCTGTGTCCGACCAAGGATGACGATATCGACATGGCGCGCTTAAGCTCTGCGCCGTTTCCGGTAACGATCCTCTCCTCGCCGCAGGGAAGCTGCCCGCAGCGCAATGCCATCATCGATGCGGCTGTCGGCATGGATGTCGTCGTCTTCTTCGATGACGATTTCTTGCCGGCAACGAACTATCTTGCCGAGACGGAAGCCCTATTCGAGGCGGATGAAGATATTGTCGTGGCGACAGGCGAAGTCGTTCGCGACGGTATCCTTGGGCCCGGCTTGACGGCGGACGAAGCGGATGCCGCACTCGCAGCCGATGCCACTCCCTTTCCGGCACCGACGATCGAGGCCACGCATAACGCTTACGGCTGCAACATGATCTTCCGCCGAAAAGCGATGCTGGCAAATGGTATCTATTTCGACGAGGATCTGCCGCTCTACGCCTGGCAGGAAGACGTCGATCTGTGCCGGCGGCTGCGTCCTTTCGGCAAGATCGTCAAGTTCAATCGCCTGCGTGGCGTCCATCTCGGCGTCAAGGCCGGCCGCACATCGGGCCTCCGCCTGGGGTACTCCCAGGTCGCCAATCCGCTCTATCTCGTCAAGAAGCGCTCGGTATCGCTGAAATGGGCGCTGAAGCTGATGGGCGGCAATATCGCCTCGAATGTCGTCGGCTCGGTCAGCCCACCGCCCTATATCGATCGGCGCGGTCGCCTGCAGGGCAATCTCCTTGCAGTCAGCCATCTACTGAGCGGATCGCTCGATCCGAAATACATCAATCGGATGTAAACCCGCCGGAAGCGGCGGGATTCGAAGCGCGATTAAAATGGACGTTCGGCGTTCGGCTCGCGTCTTTCCGTGATAATGGTGAACCGGCCGCGCATTCGGCAGCGTCCGCTCGTTTCATCCGTATAGCTATCTTGCCAAGGACATCTCCATGATTCACGTACTCGCCATCCTCACCGCCCATCCCGGCAAGCGCGCCGAAGTGCTTAAAGCATTCCAGGCGAATGTTCCGGCCGTTCACGCCGAAGACGGCTGCATCGAATATACCGCCGTTGTGGATGTCGAAGGGGCCGATCCAGCTTTTGGGCCTGACACCTTCGTCGTGGTCGAGAAGTGGGAGAGCCTGGCGGCGCTGAAGGCGCATGCCGCCTCCGCGCATATGGCCGCCTACGGCGAGAAGGTGAAGCATCTGATGGCCGATCGCGCCGTTCACGTCCTGAACCCGGCGTGAACCTGCACTGCCGGACAGTTTATAAACTCATCCTGACACGGCGCCAAAGGGCGCCGTTTTGCCATCGGCCACGCCGTCAGTTATGCGAGAAATGCGGCTGGCTGTAGTAGCGCCAATGGCCGCCGCCATGCCATCCGCGATGACCGCCGGCATACCAGCCGTGATGGTATCCGCGGTCACCGTACCAACCGTGGTGGTGGCGATAGCCGCCATAACCCCCGAATACGCCGAATACGCCCAAGGGATAGTAGGGCTGGTCATAGCTGTAGTAGGGTCGGTCATAGCCATAATACGGCGCGTAATAGCCGTAATGTGGCCGATAGTAGTGATGGCGGTAATAGTAGTGGTGATGATAATACCGATGGACGATCATCCGATGGTGGTGTCCATGATGATGAGGACGCGCCTCGGCATAGGTTGCCGGCAACGCGACCATACCTAGCGCAATCAGCGCTGTTGCCAGAATTTTCATTTCCAGCCTCCTTGAATGCCGGACGTAAACGCTACTCGGATTACTTGCGTCCTCCGGACGATATAATAAACGCAACAGCGCCTTCGAAAGTTCCGCTATCCCTTGAGGAGCAGGCGTTTTCGCGACATCGCCATCGGACCCACCTGATTACGATCGCAGGCTCATCGGCGGGTGCGCTTCAACCGATATTAGCAGGACGGAAGAAGAAGGACGCAATTGGCCAGTGGCCAAAAAAAACGGCGCCCGAAGACGCCGTTTTGATGCCTGTCCGCAGCCGTCAGGCATGCGAGAAATGCGGCTTGCTGTGCCAGCGATGATGGCCATGGCCATGCCGCCAGCCTTCATGGCGATGCCAGCCATGATGATGAGGGCGATAGTCGCGATGATGGTGCTGATGCCAGCGGTGATGGTGATGATCACGCGCCTCGGCATAGGTAGCGGGCAGAACAATAATGCCTAGTGCGACAAGCGCCATTGCAAGAATTTTCATGTATGGTCTCTCCTTGGGTGCCGAACGCGCCCCCCGGCTGCGTACGCCCGGACTAACCTAACCGACCTAAACGCGAAGATGCCGCATTTGTTCCGCTACCCGCGGGACGACAGGCGCCTTCGTGTCGTCCCCATCTCTCCAACCAGTTCGCGAACCGCCTGCTGGATTAGCCGGCACGCTTCAACCGAGGCTTTACGGCCATTATGGGCGAGGTGATAGGACAGCGGCAAAATCTCATCGGGATCGACGATGCGGATCTTGTCGGCGATCGGAAGCGCGCTGACGCGGCCGAGGAACGACACATAGCCGTGATTGGCGACGAGATCGACGATGACGGGCAGGGAATCGGCCGAGGTGATGTCGCGGCCGCGAAACCGGCGGCGGTCGCGGCTGTCGTAACCGAAGGCTGTCGCGGCATTGCCAATGCCGGTGCGCGGGCTTGGCACGCAGAGCGGATGGTTTTCCATGAGTGCGGCGAAGGTCTGCTCAGTGCTATCCGGCGGCGCGATCGCCACCATGTCCGTGGCGACCAGTTCCACATGTTCGAAGGCGTCAAGGCCGAAGACGGAATCGACAATGGCGACATCGATGCGGCCGGATCGAAGCGCCTCTCGCAGATCATCCGCCGTCATCAGCAGCAGCGACAGCATGTTGCTGTTACCGCCGATATTCCAGCGCGATACCAGGCTTGCAAGCGAGCGCGCAACCCAGCTTTCCGAGCCTGTGGGAATGATCGAGCCGATGCGCACGGCGCGGGCGGTTCGCTGAAAGCGCTCGTCCGCCGCCGCTTTCATCTCGTCCCAGGCCTGCGCGATGGCGGAGAGGATAGCATGAACCTCCTGTCCGGCCTCCGTCAGCACGGAACCCTGCGCCTGCCGGGCGAACAGGCGGCAGCCGAACAGTTCCTCCAGATTGGCAATCTGCAAGGAGAGTTGCGGCTGGCCCAGCCTAAGGCGGCGCGCGGCGCGATTGATGCTGCCTTGATCGGCAACCTCAAGGAAGCGTTCGATGGTGGCGATCTTCAGCGGGAGGCGTGCGGCCCATTGGTCGTAGTCCTTTGGAGCCGGCGGTTCCTTCATCAGGGTCGAAAGCTGGCGCATGCCACTGAGAATGGGCTGCAGCCCCTTCTGAACCTTGGAACTCGCCAGAAGGGTCGCAAGCTCACCGGAGGCGCGCTCGACAAGCTTCATGGCAAGCTCCGTTTCGAGCCGGCGCAGCGCACCGGAAACGGTCGACGCCGAAAAGGACAGCCGCCGCGCGGTTTCCCTCACCGAGCCGACAGAGAACACCATATCGGCTACGAACAAAGCACCGAGATACAAAACCCATCCCCTTATCCGCGGCACGCATCCTGGCTCGGCCGCAAGAAGATCAATAATATCCTGACGATATGCCGTGTTCTCGAAAAAAGATATCCCTAAGCTGAAAGGCAACGACTATCGTTCCCTTGCCGCTCACCGATCCAACCGCAAAAATGAGATCGGAATAGCGTCAAACGGGTAAGGGGAACAAAAACAAACGCACTTGCCCCCGAAAAAAGAAATCCAATTTCGCGCGAATGTCGAGTACGCTCATCATAATCGCGCGACTGCAACGGGTATCCGAAGCGCATCGACTTTTCCGCGATGAGCGCTACGTCCCTGAAGCAGCCACGAATTCGCCGTGGGCCGCCGGCCCGCTCCAAGCGGCCTGTCCGGACTGCGGCCCTTTAAGGCGGCGCGGGCAAGCCGAAGAACGATTTAACGGGGTACGAAGGGAAACATCATGTTCAAGAAGCTTGCACTTGCCGCCACGCTGACGGCTCTCCTTGCCAGTGGCGCCAGCGCCGCCGACGTCGTCGTCTCCTCCAAGATCGATACCGAAGGCACTCTGCTCGGCAACATCATCCTCGCAGCACTCAATGCCAACGGCATCAAGGCGCAGGATCGCATCGCTCTCGGCACGACGCCTGTCGTGCGCAAGGCGATTACCGCGGGCGAAATCGACATCTATGCCGAATATACCGGCAATGCCGGCTTCTTCTTCAACAAGGCCGACGATGCCGCCTGGAAGAACCTGCAGCAGGGCTACGATCTGGCCAAGAAGCTGGATTATGACGCCAACAAGATCGTCTGGTTGACACCGTCGCCCGCCAACAACACCTGGGCGATCGCCGTGCGCAGCGATGTCGCCGGCCCAGCGAAGCTGAAGACCATGTCGGACTTCGGCAAGTGGGTCGCCGGCGGCGGCCCAATCAAGATCGCGGCTTCTTCGGAATTCGTCAATTCGCCGGCGGCCCTGCCTGCCTTCGAAACCACCTACAGCTTCAAGCTGAAGCCGGATCAGGAAGTCGTACTTTCGGGCGGCGATACGGCGGCGACCATCAAAGCTGCGGCCGACCAGACCAACGGCGTCAACACGGCGATGGTCTACGGTACCGACGGCGCCATCGAAGCCGCCGAACTGACTGTCCTTGAGGACGACAAGAGCGTGCAGCCAGTCTACGCGCCGACGCCGATCATCCGTGAGGCCGTGCTGAAGGCCAATCCGAAGATCGAAGAAGTATTGGCACCGATCTTCAAGGGCCTGACTGCCGACGTGCTGCGCAAGCTCAACGGCCGCATCCAGGTCGATGGTGAGCCGGCGAAGGCTGTTGCCGAATCCTACCTCAAGGACAATGGCTTTCTGAAGTAGGGCATTGACGCTGCTCTGGCGGCTCCATTTTGATAAAGTGGAGCCGCGGGGTTTCAATTGGGCATGATCTTGTCCGAACCCGCCTTGAATTCTGGGCTCATGCGCTGACGGAGCTTGCCTGATGGAAGATGCGCTAGCGGTCCGCAGAGTGGACCGTCTCGGAGTGGTATTGGTGGCCGGCGGCGGGCTGGCAACGGCCTGGATGCCGTTCATCATCGTCAAGGCAAACCGCATCGCCGCCGGCAAGCCACAACTGCTGACGCAGCTCATTGCCCAGCCGGCAGCATTGGTGCTGATCGCCCTTCTCGCTGCGGCGGCGCTTTCCGCACTCTTCCTCCACAATCAGCTCATTCGTCTCGGCGTGGCGACCCTTGCGATCGCTGCATTGATCGTCACACTTGGCCTCGTCTCGACCGCCGCGACGCCCGCAGGCAGCACTGTGGCACGAATTACGCCCGGCGGTTCCTTCTGGGTGCTGCTCGGGGTTGTCGGGTTGATGATTTCGGACGCGCTGGTCAAGCTGCGGCTGACGCCCTGGCTACGGGTGGCGGCGCTTGCTGCCTATGCCGTACTGCTCGTCCTCGTCCTCCGCTCTGGCCTGCTCAACAATCTCTCGATCATGAAGGAATACGCCAACAACGCCGACAAGTTCTGGCATGAAGCGCTGCGTCACGTCTTCCTTTCCCTCGGCTCCGTCGCCATCGCCATCGTGCTTGCGCTGCCGCTCGGTATCTTTTGTTACTGGCAACCGCGCCTCCGCGCCGTGGTGCTGCGGGCGCTGAGCCTGGTGCAGACCATTCCGAGCCTTGCCCTCTTCGGCATTCTCATGCTGCCGCTCGGCTATATCGCCGCCCACGTGCCGCTCGCTGCCGCGATCGGTATCCAGGGAATCGGCGTGGCGCCGGCGCTGGTGGCGCTTATCATCTATTCGCTGCTGCCGATCGTCGCCAATACCGTCGTCGGCCTTGCCGGCGTCGATCCTTCCGTGCGCGATTCCGCCGCCGGCATGGGGCTGACGCGCCGTCAGATCCTGACCGGCATCGACCTGCCGCTTGCCTTTCCAGTCATCCTCACCGGCATCCGGATCGTGCTGGTGCAGGCGATCGGGCTGGTGACGGTCGCAGCCCTCATCGGCGGCGGCGGCTTCGGCCTCTTCATCTTCCAGGGCATCGGCCAGACGGCCAATGACCTCGTTCTGCTCGGCGCCGTGCCGACGGTCTTTCTCGCCTTCTCATCGGCCGTCATCCTCGATGCGGTCATCGACAGCATCCGGGGACAACGCGCATGACCAGCATGATCGAGCTCAAGGGCGTCACCAAGCGGTATGGCAACGCCACCGTGGTCGATAATGTCAGCATGAACATAGAGAAGGGCACGATCACCGTCATCGTCGGTACGTCCGGCTCCGGCAAATCGACGCTGATGCGTATGATCAACCGGCTGGTGCCGATATCGGCAGGTCACATCTCCGTTGCCGGTGAGGACATCATGAATGTGCCGGCGACCGAGCTTCGCCGCCGCATCGGCTATGCCATCCAGGGGCACGGGCTCTTTCCGCATCGCACAGTCGCGCAGAATATCGCCACGGTCCCTGAGCTGCTGAGCTGGGAAAAGACGCGCATCGACAGCCGTGTCGAAGAACTCCTCAACCTCTTCCATCTCGACCCCGGCACCTTTGCCGGCAAATATCCAAGCCAGCTTTCCGGTGGCCAGCAGCAGCGCGTCGGCGTCGCGCGGGCTCTTGCTGCCGAACCGGAACTGCTGCTGATGGACGAGCCCTTCGGCGCGCTCGACCCCGTCATCCGCGGCAAGGCACAGGACGACCTGCTCGCCATTCAGAAGCAGTTCGGCACGACCATCGTCCTCGTCACCCACGATATGGACGAAGCCTTCCATCTCGGCGACCAGATCGCCGTCATGAGCGAAGGCAAGCTTCTGCAATGTTCCGAGCCCGAGAAGATCCTGACCGAGCCGGCCGATCCCTTCGTGCAGCAGCTGACCGGCACCTCCGACCGCGCCTTGAAGCTGATGTCGCTGCTGCCGCTGAAGGAAAGCATGCAGCCGCCACGGCCCGGCCTCGGTCACCGCCTGCCGCAGACCCTCAATCTGCGCGACGCCTTGGCGGAACTCATCTGGCAGGGCGCTGACGAGGCGACGGTTGAAGACGAACGCAAGGTGCCTGTCGGCTCGATCTCGATCCAGCACCTAATCGAGCTGGGCCGCAAGGCATGAGATTTCTCGCCGCCAATCTCTTTCGCTTCCTGGCGCTGGCGCTGCTGCTGGTGATGCTCTTCCGTCCGGAATGGCTGACGCCCATTCTGACGCCGCTGACCAAATTCGGAGCGTCGCCGATCTATACGCAGAACAGCCTGCCGAGCCTGGCGCTCAGCCATCTCGAGCTGATTCTCGTCTCGATCGCGGCAAGCGGCATACTGGCGGCGCTCGGCGGCATCTTCGTGACACGGCCGATCGGCGCCGACTTCCTGCCGCTGTCGCGGGCGATCGCCAATGCCGGCCAGACCTTTCCGCCGGTTGCCGTGCTGGCGCTTGCCATCTCGACTACGGGCTTCGGCGCTGTGCCGACGTTCATCGCGCTTTTCCTTTACGCCCTGTTGCCGATCTTCGAGAACACGGTTGCCGGCCTGCAGCAGGTGCCCGCCTCCGTGCTCGATGCCGCCGACGGCATGGGCATGAACGGCTGGCAGCGGCTCTTCCGCGTCGAGCTGCCGCTCGCCCTGCCGCTCATCATCGAAGGGCTGAAGATCGCAACCGTCATCAATATCGGTACGGCGACGATCGGCTCAACCGTCGCCGCCAAAGGGCTTGGTGAAGTCATCATCGCCGGGCTTATCAACGACAACACCGCTTTCATCCTCCAAGGCGGCCTGATCGTCGGCTTGATGGCGGTGCTGATCTATGACGGCATGGAGATAATCGAGCGGTCAGTCACCGGCAGGATCGGCCTCCAATCCCATGGAGATTGAGGCGATCACAGCCTGCCATCAATTGCCTTCGCCTGACGGCAAGGATGCACCGGGCAAGTAAAGCGAAATCGGCCTGACTTCATAAACGGCGGTAGGATTGACGCGACGCAATTCGCGCGCTGCCTCGACTGCCCCCTCAATCGTCGGAAAATCGACGACGTAGAAGCCGAGCAGCTGTTCCTTGGTTTCTGCAAATGGCCCGTCGATGACCATGCCCACCCCCGTCCCGCGCAAGGTGACGGCGTTTTGGGTCGAGCCTAGACGCGCAGCCGGCCCCAGCGATTTCTGCGCGACTAGGCGGTCATTGATCTCCAAAAGGTCCGTCATGAGTGCGGCATCCTCCTCCTTGCTCCAGGATTCGACGATATCTTCCTCGTGATAGGCCAGAATGGCGTAGTACATGGATTCTCCCCCTTGAGCCGTATACTTGAGCGCTGGGAAGTTAAGCAGACCGATCGCAATTCGGGAACCCTGGATCTATGCTCGACTGGAAATATGGCGAGTTTCCCCATGCTTGCCTTCACCGGCTGCCGATGGCATTGGCTGCAATGACATGCCCTGACGATTTATGGAGACGCCGATGGCCAAGATGATCCATTCGATGATCCGCGTGCTCGACGAAGCGCGCTCGATCGAATTCTACGACAAGGCTTTCGGCCTCAAGGTTGCCGACCGCATTGCCTTCGAGACCTTCACCCTGGTCTATCTCAGCAATGCCAAGACCGGATTCGAACTGGAATTGACCATTAATCAGGGCCGCATCGAGCCTTATGCGCAAGGGGATGCCTATGGCCACCTTGCAGTCTCCGTTGCGGAATTGAAGGACGAGCATGCACGCATGACTCAGCTCGGGCTCAACCCGGGCAAAATCATCGAACTCAATCGTGATGGGAAGCTTTTTGCATTGCTGTTCTTCGTCACCGACCCCGATGGTTACAAGATCGAGGTCGTGCAAAGGCTTGGGCGGTTCAAATAGCCCAAACAAGGCGCCGGCCCCGCCTCGGCGGGGCATCCGGCAGTTCCGCCAGCGCGTTCACATCCAATAGGGAGGCACGCCAAAATAATCGTGGCTCTTCTGGCCATGATTCTTATGGTCGTGATCGTCCTTGGCAGCGAAGCGGCACGCCTTTTCGATGTCGTTCTTGGTCATGCTGACGCGATAGCCGTCAATGCGGGCATCGTAGCGCAGCTTCTCCCACGGCAGCCGGTAGTGCTCCTGTCCGATGCCGAAGAAACCGCCGAAGCTCAGAATGACGAAAGCGATGCGTCCATCACTTTTTTCCATCATCAGCCGCTCGATATGACCAATCTGCTTGCCGTCCGAGCCGTATACCCTGGACCCTTCGACGCGATCGCAAGCGATCAGCATCGACATGTCCTTGATGTAAAGGTCACGACCCGAGAAATCGGCACTCTCTTTATGCATATGCGCACCTCCTTTTGGATACGCGTCACATAAACAATGGAGCGTCCGATCTGCTCTTTTAGGCAGCACGATGCTCCGATGGGTTTAAACCCATGGCGCTATTAACGCTCCGTTGTCATAAAAGTTCCAGTACTTTTTTCAGGATTGTAAAAAAACGTGAGCGCGGGACAAATGTTGACGTTTACGTCAAGGTTATTGTAGCTTCAGTTGCGCTCTGGTGATTTATCTGAGAGCAAGACTACGGCGATGCGAAAAGCGGGAGACTTTTTGATCGTCCAATGACACTCTGCATAGCCGCCGCATATGACGGCGGGGCGTGGTGATGGTGCGTAGAGGAGGAAATGCGCATGAATTCAGTCTCCGCTCCTTCGGATAAACCGCAGGTCAATAAAATATGGCTCGCTTCTTACCCGGATATCGTGCCGGCGGAGCTGCCGCCGCTGGAGCATGCCTCGCTCGCCGAACTGCTGGAGGAAAGCTGCGCGCGCTACGCCGACAGACCCGCCTTCACCAGCATGGGCAAATCCATCACCTATCGCGATCTCGACTTGCAGACGCGCAAGATCGCCGCCTGGCTGCAGAGCCTCGACCTGCAGAAGGGCGATCGCGTTGCCGTCATGATGCCGAACGTGCTGCAAAACCCGATCGCGGTTTACGGCATCCTTCGCGCGGGGCTCGTCGTGGTCAACGTCAACCCGCTCTACACGCCGCGCGAACTTGAGCATCAGTTGCGGGATTGTGGCGCCAAGGCAATTTTCGTTCTGGAAAACTTCGCCCACACGGTCGAGCAGGTGCTGGCGCATACGGATGTGCGCCATGTGGTCGTCACCGCGCTCGGAGACATGCTGGGCGTCAAGGGCCACATCGTCAACCTGATCGTCCGCAAGGTGAAGAAGCTCGTGCCGGCCTGGTCCATTCCCGACCACCGCAGCTTCAAGAGCGTGATCGCGGAGGGCTCGCGTCTGCCCCTGAAGCTATCGGAACTGACAGGCAGCGACATTGCCTTCCTGCAATATACCGGCGGCACGACCGGCGTTGCCAAGGGCGCGATCCTCACGCATTCCAATCTGCTCGCCAACCAGCTGCAATTGCTGCTCTGGCTGCAATCCGCCTATATCAATAAGCCGCGACCGGAACAGCTGACCTTCGTCTGCGCGCTGCCGCTCTATCATATCTTCGCGCTGACGGTGAATTCACTGATGGGCATGTCGCTAGGCGGCCATAATGTGCTCATCGCCAATCCGCGCGACATACCCGCCTTCATCAAGGAACTCGGCAAATACAAGTTCGACATGTTCCCCGGCCTGAACACGCTGTTCAACGCGCTGATGAACAACCCGGAGTTCACCAAGCTTGACCTGTCCAATACTGCAACGCTTGCCGGCGGCATGGCGGTGCAGCGGCCTGTCGCCGAGCGGTGGCAGAAGATGACTGGCGCCTGGATTACCGAAGGCTATGGCCTTTCCGAGACCTCGCCGGTCGCAAGCGCCAATCGTTTCGACAGTTCCGAATTCTCCGGCACGATCGGCCTGCCGATCACGGGCACCGATTTCGATATTCGCGACGAGAACGGCAATTCCCTGCCGCTCGGCGAAGTCGGCGAAATCTGCATCCGTGGACCCCAGGTCATGGCAGGCTATTGGAAGCAGCCGGTCGAAACCGCACGCGTCATGACGGAGGATGGCTTCTTCCGCAGCGGCGACATGGGTTTCATGGACGAGCGCGGCTACACCAAGATCGTCGACCGCAAGAAGGACATGATCCTGGTCTCGGGCTTCAACGTCTATCCGAACGAGATCGAGGAAGTCGCCGTCATGCATCCGGGCGTTCTGGAAGCAGCTGCGATCGGCATTCCTGATCCGCATTCCGGCGAGGCGGTAAAGCTCTTCATCGTCAAGAAGGACCCGGCTTTGACCGAGGCCGACGTCAAGGCTCACTGCGCGGAAAATCTTACCAATTACAAGCGCCCGCGCTTCATCGAATTCCGCACCGAACTGCCGAAATCGAATGTCGGCAAGATCCTGCGCAAGGAGTTGCGCGGCTGACATAATTCCGTGTCTTTCAGGAAGACGCTCGTGCTTGTTTCACGAGCGGCTTTTTTCGTTTTGGGCGATAGGTGAACTTGATTTACGCCCTACATAGGGAATAGTTTTCGCGACCAAACTCAAAGCGCTTGGCCCGGTTTTGAAGGCCAGCAGCGCGAACCGCAAGGAGCCCCCCATGAACGCCCTCGTCGATCAACTGAAGAGCACCGCATCGGCAACGAAGGCCACGGATATTCGCGCCGCCTTCGCCGCCGATCCGAAACGCTTTTCTCGTTTCAGCGCCTCGTTCGACGACCTGCTGATGGATTACTCCAAGACGGCTGTTAACGACGATATCCTCGCCCTTCTCGAGAAGCTCGCAGCCGAAGGCGGCGTCGCCGCCAAGCGCGAGGAAATGTTCTCCGGTGTAGCGATCAACTTCACCGAAAACCGAGCCGTACTGCACACCGCGCTGCGCAACCGCTCGAACAAGCCGGTGCTGGTCGACGGCAAGGATGTCATGCCTGACGTCAACGCTGTTCTCGCCGCCATGGGCAAATTTGCCGACGGCATCCGCTCGGGCGCGCTGAAGGGCTCGACGGGCAAGGCGATCACCGATGTCATCAACATCGGCATCGGCGGCTCCGATCTCGGCCCGGTCATGGCGACGCTGGCGCTGGCGCCTTTCCATGACGGCCCGCGCTCGCACTTCATCTCCAATATCGACGGCGCTCATATCGCCGATATCCTGAGGCTCGTTAAGCCGGAAACGACGCTCTTCATCGTCGCTTCGAAGACGTTCACGACGATCGAGACGATGACGAACGCTCAGACGGCGCGCAAGTTTATCGCCGATGCGCTCGGCGAAGCTGCCGTACAGCACCACTTCGCGGCCGTTTCGACGGCGCTCGACAAGGTCGCCGCCTTCGGTATCGACAGCGAGCGCGTCTTCGGCTTCTGGGATTGGGTCGGTGGCCGTTACTCGATCTGGTCGGCCATCGGCCTGCCGCTGATGATCGCGATCGGTCCGGAAAACTTCGGCAAATTCCTTGATGGCGCGCATGCGATGGACAACCATTTCCGCCAGGCGCCGTTCAAGGAAAACCTGCCGATGCTGCTCGGCCTCATCGGCTTCTATCATCGCAACGTGCTCGGCTATCCGACGCGCGCGATCCTGCCCTATGACCAGCGCCTGTCGCGCTTCCCGGCCTACCTGCAGCAGCTCGACATGGAATCGAACGGCAAGGGTGTCACCATCGACGGCACGCCGGTCGAGGGCAATTCCGGCCCGGTCGTCTGGGGCGAGCCCGGCACCAACGGCCAGCACGCCTTCTACCAGCTCATCCATCAGGGCACGAGCATCATCCCGGCCGAATTCATGATCGCCGCCAACGGCTTCGAACCGGAGCTGCGCCACCAGCACGACCTGCTGATGGCCAATTGCCTGGCGCAGTCGGAAGCACTGATGAAGGGCCGCACCTTCGAGGAAGCCAAGGCTCAGCTCACCTCCAAGGGCATGGACGACAAGAAGGCCGATTTCATCGCGCCGCACCGCGTCTTCACCGGCAATCGTCCGTCGATCACCTTCGTCTACGACAAGCTGACGCCTTTTGCGCTCGGCCGCCTGATCGCGCTCTACGAACACCGCGTCTTCGTCGAAGGCGTGCTCTTCCGCATCAACTCCTTCGACCAGTGGGGCGTCGAGCTCGGCAAGGAACTGGCAACGGGCCTACTTCCGGTCATCGAAGGCAAGGAAAGCGCTGCCGGCCACGATTCCTCGACGCAAGGGCTGGTGGCTGCGCTGGCAAGCCGCACGAAGTAACCGCTCATCCACCTCCCCCTTAAGGGAGGAGGTCGCCGCAAAGCGGCGGGTGGGGGTGACTGGACTTGCCCTCTCGCCCGAAGGATCACCCCACCCCGACACTACGTGCCGACCCTCCCCCTCAAGGGGAGGGTTTAAGCGTTGCGCGATCTCATCGCATCAGTAAATGGAGAGTGCGCACCCCCCTCTGTCACTATCGTGACATCTCCCCCACATGGGGGGAGATCGTTGGGAGGCCGCCGGCACCTTCTTCAGATGCAACAAATTCAGTCTCAGCAGATGCGATATCGGCTTGGGGCGATGGAGTGCCACAAGCTACCAATCTCCCCCACGTGGGGGAGATGTCCCGAAAGGGACAAAGGGGGTACAGCCCCTCCAAGTCCTCAAGATCAATGAAAGCCTAAAGCCCGATCTCATGCGCCCAGGGCGGATTGGCTCCAGCGCGGGAGACCGTGACGGCCGCAGCCTTCGCGCCCAGAGCCAGCGCATCCTGCAGCGCCTTTTCGTTCAGCGATGCCACCTGTGCCTTGGTCAGCAGGTTGTTCATCTTCAGCGATGCGAGAATGCCAGCATCGAAGGTATCGCCCGCGCCGACCGTATCGACAACCGTGACACGCTCGCTTGGCACCGAGACTTTCAGCGACTTGGTATAGCCGGTTGCGCCTTCCGCACCCTTGGTGATGACGACGAGTTTGGCACCCTGGTTCAGCCAATGAGTGGCGAGTTCGTCGTGATTGCCCGCAATGCCGAACCATTCCAGATCCTCATCGGAGAATTTGAGAATGTCGGACATGGCAGCCATCCGGCTGATGCGGCCCATGTGAGCTGTTTTGTCCTTGATGAATCCCGGGCGGATGTTCGGGTCGAGCGAGATGACCCGGCGCTGGTACTCGCGCTTCATCAGCGCCTCGTAGGTTCCGCCACACGGATTGGGGATCAGGCTGATCGCACCGAAATGAAGCGCCTCGCAATCATCGCCGAGCGTCGGGAGATCCGCTTCGGTGATCATGCGGCCAGCCGTGCCTTCGTCGTAGAAGGCATAGGTTGCCTGGCCGTTGACGAGCTTGACGAAAGCAATGGTGCTCGGACGGGGGGTGATGGCGCAATAGCTGAAATCGACCTTGGAGGCCGATAGCGTATCGCGCAGAATTTCCCCCATCATGTCGTCGGCGATGCCGGTGAAGAAGCCCGTGGGAATGCCGAGACGACCGAGCGCGATCGCTGTGTTGAAGATCGCGCCGCCGGCGTAAGGCGCAAAGCCTTTTTCACCCAGCGTCGTATCCCGCGGCAGCATGTCGATCAAAGCTTCGCCACAGCACAAAATCATTCCGGCCTCCCAAAGAGCGCGTCCATCGTGTCCATTACATAAATCGATTAGATAGATTCAGTGCAAAAGCAAAGCGTCAGTTTGTGGGCAGCTCCGAAATACCACCATTCCAGCCGGACCAGGCGAGCGGCGCGTTGAGAAAGGCTTCGACTTCCTCGAGCGTCTTGTCGTCGAACAACTTCTGCTCCTTGGCGACGGCGAGCACTTCGCGCCAGGTCGTGATGTATTGCAGGCTGACTTTCCGGTTGGCAAAGCGTTCGACCGCCTCGGGGAAAATGCCGTAATAGAACAGCGCCATGCCATGATCGACAATGCCGCCGGCTGCTCGGATCGCGTCGATGAAGGTGAACATGCTGCCGCCGGCCGTCGTCAGATCCTCGATGACGAGCACGCGGGCGCCGTCCTTCATATCGCCTTCGATCTGGGCGTTGCGGCCATGACCCTTCGGCTGCTTGCGCACATAGATCATCGGCAGGTTCAGGCGCTCGGCCAGGAAGGCGGCGAAAGGAATGCCCGCCGTCTCGCCGCCGGCGACGCAATCGAACTGCTCGAAGCCGACATTGCGCACGATGATGCTGGCTGCAAAATCCATGACCGTCGAGCGGATGCGCGGATAGGAGATTAGCTTTCGGCAATCGATATAGACCGGGCTCGCCATGCCGGACGCAAATTTGTAGGGCTTGTCGGCATTGAAGTGGACCGCCTTGATCTCCCAAAGCATCCTGGCCATCAGCTCAGCCATGACAGTGCGATCGGTGAATATCATCTGGGTCATGCAAGGCCTCCTTGGCGAGCGCTAATGTTCCAGCGGCAATAGCAGCAAGCGGGCCGAGTTTCCAGACATATGAAAGCTTTTGCGGATATCCCCTCGGTCGCCCTCTGCAGGGCGACCGGAAGCAATCAGTGCAGTGCTCCAAGATCGGCAGGGAGCATGGCCTTGAACAGTTCGATGACCTTGTCGCCCTCTTCCCGTTCGATCGAAATCGCATAGCGCACCGCAGCCGCGACAAGCTGCATGGTCAACCGGGCTGTTCTCGCAAGTTCGGAGTCGTCGCGTGCCGGCCATAGGCGTTTTAGAACGGTCAGAAACGCCTGCGAATGCCATTCCATATCCTCGGCATCGACCTGCTGCAGCAGTTTGTCGGCATGGGTCGCGTGCCATATGTCGCGCATGACAGGCTCTTCCAGAAACATAGCGTAGTAGCCATCGACAATGCGGCCGAGAGCGGACTGCAGCTGATCGCGGCTTTTGATCGCCACCAGTTCGTCTTCGACGCATTGCCGGCCCTGCTCGTTGAAGCGCTCGGCCAGCACACGGATGATCGCCGTCTTGTCGGGGAAATATTGGTAGAGCGAGCCGAAGGAAACGCCCGCCTTTTCAACGATCTCGCCCATGCGCAGCGCATCGCTGCCGTTTTTCGCAATCAGCTCGGATGCCACCGAAAGGATCAGATCCACGCGTTCGCGACCGCGTTGCTGACTGGGTATGCGCCGCGGCGTCCCCGCCTCATCCTTGCTGCGCCTGCGTCTCGCGATCGGTTCCCGTGCCATTCCATTCCCTGCCTACGCTTGTTGACAATCAATATAAGAGAGTTTATCACATTTGCAAATGAGAGAATTTATCACATTTTGTGCTGGAGGAGCCTGAAATGCAAATCTCGACAATTGCCGTCATCGGCGGATTGGGAAATACCGGCGGCCGCGTCGCCGAGCGTCTCGACGGCTGCAACTCGCCTGTCATGAACGGCATCGGCCGTACCCTCCGCAGGTAGCCGAAAGATTTTTTCGATTATGCCCGACAAACCGCCGCAACCGGCAGCTGGAGTGCTCAGTCATGACCTTTCCGATCACGAATATCGCTCTCATCATCGCCGCGCTCAGCAGCGGGCTTCTCGCCGGCGTCTATTTCGCCTTCTCGACGTTCATCATGCAGGCTTTCGCTCGCCTCCCCGTCGATCAGGGGATTGCCGCGATGCAATCGATCAACACGACGATCGTGCGCTCGCCCTTCATCGTGCTGTTCTTGCTGACGGCAGCGCTCTCGATCTTCATCGCAGTGATGGCCATCCTTTACTGGCGAGGCGGCACCAGCGTTCTGATGCTGACGGGGGCAGCGCTCTATATCGTCGCGAGCTTTCTTTCGACCATGGTCTTCAACGTGCCCCTGAATGATGCACTCGATAAAGTGGACGGCCATTCCGCTGAGTCGGTGCAGCTATGGTCCACCTACATTAGCGACTGGACGCGCTGGAACCATGTGCGCACGGTCGCCTCGCTACTCGCCGCATGCGCCTTCGTGAAGGCCCTGTTCTGACAGTCTGTGACGAGAGATGGTCAGCCGAAAACGGCCGGCTAGACAGCCCGCAGATAGGCCGCGACCTCTACACGGTTGCGGCCGTTTCGCTTTGCCTCATAAAGCGCTTTGTCGGCGGCGCGAAGCACATCATCGAAGCCGAGCCCTTTGGCAGTACCGGTCGCAATGCCGGCGCTGACGGTGCAGGCGAAAGATTTGCCTTCGATGCTGATCGCCCGTGCCGCGAAGGCATCACGCACCCGCTCTGCGACCTGCTCCGCGCGACCCGGCAGCGCGTTGTCGAGAACAAGCGCAAATTCCTCGCCTCCCAGACGCGCCACCGTGTCGGAAGGCCGCAAACCGAAGGCGAGTTCCTGGCCGAAAAGCTTGAGCACGAGATCGCCGGCGGCATGGCCGTGCTGATCGTTGATCGCCTTGAAACGGTCGATGTCGAAGATGATGACGGCCATCGAAGGGCCGAAGGACCGGCGGCCGTAAAGATCGAACAGCGCGCGGCGATTAAGCAGCCCGGTCAGGGCGTCGGTGATCGCCTCCTGACGATGAAATGCGGCTTGGCGCCACTGGTGCAAAGCAAGGGACAGTGCCCCGATCCCGGTCATTCCGGCGATGCAGACGGCGAGGCTGACATCCTCCGCCCAGTTGTCCGGCGCATGACCGAGTACGAGCTTGCCATCGGCGATCAGCACGGCCGCGCATAAGGCAAAGGAAATGGCCGTCAGCGTGTAAAGCGCCGTAATGCCATAGAGCGGCGTCGGTGCCTCGCGCCGACTGAGCCAATATTCGCGCGCCGTCAGAAGCAGGAGCACGCAGATGACAAGGTTATCGGCGATGAACGCCAGCCCGTCGTAGCCGGCAAGCATCGGTCCGATCGATGCTGACATGCCCGGCAAGCAACCGAGGGCAAAGCGGATCCTGGAAAGGCGACCCGTGCGAAACTGATAACCGGCCACCCAGATCGTCGCAAAGCCAAGGAAGAATAAGACGAACGTCAAAATGGCAAAAATCGGCTTGGGATGGTCGACATAGGCGCCGTAGACAAAGATGCCGCCGACGATAGGCACAAGACCGGCAGAACACGTCAGCAGGAAGGTATCGGGCCGGCGCGAAAACCAGCTTCCGACCAACGTGACCGCAAGGCATGATGCGGAAACACCGAGGGCGAGAAGCAGGGAGTTGTAATCGACCAGCATCATGCTCTTTCTACGGTTTGATTTCTACCGCAAGGTGTCTCCGGGCACACTAGGTCCTTAGGGGTATCGAATTAGTTACGGCAAATAATAAAGAAAATATATATCAACAAAATATACGTTTCATATTGCGGCAAACACCAATGGGTTGCCGCAATATGGTTTTTGTATTTGGCTTTACTTATGTATGATTCTGCTAAATCTCGACATCCCAATGCAAGGGGAACATGGGATCGAAAACAGTGACCGGGCCGGCGCCGGTCTCGATCTTGGCAGGGAAAGTTACGGCCTCAGCCCGGCGTACCAGGGTGATGCTATCCTCGTTGACGGGCAGGCCATACCAGGCCGGGCCGTTCAGCGACGCAAAAGCCTCAAGCCTGTCCAGTGCACCATCCTGCTCGAAGACATGGGCAAGGCAGCTCATGGTGTTGATCGACGTATAGATGCCGGCGCAGCCGCAGGCGCATTCCTTCAGCGGATCGACATGCGGAGCCGAATCCGTGCCGAGGAAGAACCTGGCATCGCCGCTGGTTGCGGCCCCACGCAAGGCAAGACGATGGTTTTCGCGCTTGGCGACCGGCAGGCAGTAATAATGCGGGCGAATACCGCCGACGAGGATGGCATTGCGATTGATGATCAGGTGATGCGTCGTGATCGAACCGGCGAGATTTGCCTTTGCCGATTTGATGTAGTCCACGCCATCCGCGGTGGTCACGTGCTCCATCGAGACCTTCAGTTCAGGCAGGCGTTGGCGCAACGGATCAAGTACGGTTTCGATGAACACGGCCTCGCGATCGAAAATATCCACCTCGGGCGTCGTGACCTCGCCATGAACGCAGAGCGGCAGGCCGATCTTCGCCATGCGTTCCAGCACCGGCATTGCCTTGTTCAGATCGCGCACGCCGCCATGCGAGTTGGTTGTCGCACCCGCTGGGTAGAGTTTGACAGCGGTGATGAGGCCGCTCTTCTTGCCTTCTTCGACGTCGTCAGGATTGGTGTGTTCGGTGAGATAAAGCGTCATCAGCGGCTGGAAGCGATCACCCGCCGGCAGCGCTTTCAGGATGCGCTCGCGATAGGCGGTCGCATCCGCCGTTGTTACCACAGGCGGCACGAGATTGGGCATGATGATGGCGCGGGCGAAATGCCTGGAGGTATCGGCTATCACGCCTTCCAACATGGCTCCGTCCCGCAAATGCAGATGCCAGTCGTCAGGACGGCGGATGGTGAGCTTTTGCATGGGCGCGACCTCTGGAAATCTGAGCGCGATCCTACCCGAAAGCTGCTTCAGCCTTTTCGGGATCGCACTTTCTGCTATCGCGCTTCGATAGCACCATCCGCCCTCGCAAAACAATCCGCGACGGCGGTTAAATGATGGGCGAGGTCAATCCTGCACGATATCTATGGTGACGTCCGCGCGGCGCCGGTTCTCCAGAATCAGCCGGCCGTTCGGCAGATCGTTGCCGTAAACCTTGGCCTGGGCGGCTTCTTCATCGAGATCGTAGCCCCTCCAGCGCGCCCAAAGCCGCTCTTCCAGCACTTCCATCGGTGGCGCGAGCATGATCGAATAGTCGAACATGCCTTCCAACTCCGCCCATTTTCCCTGGTTGAACAACAGATAATTGCCTTCGATGACGATGAAGCGATGATCTGCCGAGACGATGCGGGCCGAGGCGATGGCAATCTCCCGCGAACGGTCGAAGACCGGCACCAGAACCTCCTGGTCGGCGGCGCGCACGGCCTTGACGATATCGAGGAAGGCGCGCACATCGAAACTGTCAGGCACGCCCTTCCGTTTCAGAAGTCCCTTCTCGATGAGGACGGCGTTATCCATGTGGAAGCCGTCCATGGGCAGGACTTCGGCGCTTTCGCCCCTCGCCTTCAACGCCTTGGCGACATTATCGGCCAGAGTGGATTTGCCGGCACCGGGCGGCCCGGCAATTGCCACCAGGAAGCGTTTCGCGTTGCCGGCGCGCGCGATGATCTCGCCGGCAACATCGTCAAGAGAAGCACTCATGCAGCGACGTTCTCGACCGGCGGAGCCTTGGCGCCGGTCATGAAGGCAACCGCGTCGGACATGGTGTATTCCTTCGGATTGATGACGGTCAGGCGTCGTCCAAGGCGGTGGATATGGATACGGTCCGCAACCTCGAAGACGTGTGGCATATTGTGCGAGATCAGAACGATCGGCAAGCCGCGCGCACGCACGTCGAGGATGAGTTCAAGAACCTTGCGGCTTTCCTTGACGCCTAAGGCTGCCGTCGGCTCGTCCATGATGACGACCTTGGAACCGAAGGCGGCGGCGCGTGCCACGGCAACGCCCTGGCGCTGACCGCCGGAGAGCGTTTCCACCGCCTGGTTGATGTTCTGGATCGTCATCAGGCCGAGCTCGCTGAGCTTGTCGCGGGCGCGCTTTTCCATGGCCGGCCGATCGAGCATGCGGAAGACGGAACCGAGGAAACCGGGCTTGCGGATCTCGCGACCGAGAAACATGTTGTCAGCGATTGAGAGCGCCGGCGACAGCGCCAGGTTCTGGTAGACCGTTTCGATGCCGGCATCGCGCGCTTCCATCGGCGACCTGAAATGAACAGGTTTGCCTTCCAGCTTGATCTCGCCTTCATCGGGTGTCACCGCGCCGGAAATCGCCTTGATCAGCGAGGATTTTCCGGCGCCGTTGTCGCCGATGACCGCAAGGATTTCGCCGGGATAGAGATCGAAATCGGCGTTGTCGAGCGCGGTGACGCGTCCATAGCGCTTGACGAGACCGCGGGCAGTGAGGATGGGTTCGACGGTCGTGGTCATGCCGATACCTTTCTGATCCATTGATCGATCGCGACGGCGCCGATGATGAGCACGCCGGTCAGAAGCACCTTCCATTGCGGATCGGCGCCGAGCATGTTGAGGCCCATGGAGACGACGCCGACGATCATGGCGCCAAAGAGCGTGCCGAGGATGGAGCCGCGGCCGCCGAAGAGCGAGATGCCGCCAATCACGGTTGCGGTAATCGCCTGAAGATTGAAGTCCGTCACGGCCGAAGACGGTGAGACCGAGCCGTTGCGGCCGATCGAAACCCAGGCGGCAAAGGCCGCGATCAGTCCCGAAACGCCATAGACGGCAAGCAGTACCTTCTTGGTCTGGATGCCCGACAATTTCGCCGCTTCCGGATCATCGCCGACGGCATAGACATGCCGGCCCCAGGCGGTATGATTGAGAATGTACCATAGGCCCAGCACCAGCAGCACCATGGCGATGACGCCGAGGGTCAGCACAGCACCGCCAAGCCGGAAGCTGATCGCGAAGAGATGCAGGAGCGGCGCCTTTTCATCGACATCGGTATCGCGGATGGTTTCATTGGCGGAATAGATGAAGTTCGTCGCCATGACGATGTTCCACGTGCCGAGCGTCACGATGAACGGCGGCAGCTTCATGTTGGCGACGAGGAAACCGTTGAGCAGCCCACAGAGGCCGCCAGCGGCCATGCCGGCGATGATGGCGACCGGCGCCGGCAGACCGTAAGTGACGGCGACGTTGCCCATGACGACGGAAGAAATGACCATGATCACGCCGATCGAAAGATCGATGCCGGCGGTCAGGATGACCAGCGTCTGGGCAGCACCGAGAATGCCGACGATCGCGATCTGCTGCAGGATCAGTGTCAGCGTATAGGCGGAAAAGAACCGCCCACCGATCGCGATGCCGAAGATCACGATCGCCATTACCAATACGATCAACGGCACGGCGGCCGGCGTCGAATGCAGAAAGTGCTGCACGCGCTTGAGAAAAGAGACATCGTGCTGCTCGAACGACGCGACGTTCTTGTCGCTGCCGTCGAGAACACGTTCGAATTCCTGTGCTCCGGACATAATTATTCCTCCGCCACCGCGCTCATGCGCGGAAACCGCCGGCTGTTAAGGGGTCCGCCGAGGGGATGAACCCCGGCCGACGTGACTGTTGCGATGGTCTGCTCCCTTATAAGGAGAGCCGCGCCAGCAGGCGCATGACGCGGCTCCCGAAGGGATTATATCACATTTCGTAAGGGACTTAGCCCCAGCACTTTGCCGTGCCTTCCTTGGTATCGATCGACTTCAGGCCGGAAACCGGCTTGTCGGTGACCAGGGAGACGCCGGTGTCGAAGAAGGACTTGCCTTCGGTCGGCTTCGGCTTCTCGCCGCTATCGGCGAACTTCTTGATCGCCTCGACGCCGAGGGCAGCCATCATCAGCGGATACTGCTGCGACGTAGCGCCGATCACGCCTTCCTTGACGGATTTGACGCCCGGGCAACCGCCGTCAACAGACACGATCAGAACCTGCTTTTCCAAGCCGACGGCCTTCAGGGCCTGATAGGCGCCGACAGCGGCCGGTTCGTTGATCGTGTGGATGACGTTGATGCTGGAATCCTTCTGCAGGAGGTTTTCCATGGCCTTGCGGCCACCTTCCTCGTTGCCGTTGGTGACATCATGGCCGACGATGCGCGGATCGGTTTCGTCGCCGATCTTGTTCGGATCCTTCGGGTCGATGCCGAAGCCGATCATGAAGCCCTGGTCGCGCAGGACGTCGACGGAAGGCTGCGACGGCGTCAGGTCGAGGAAGCCGATCTTGGCATCCTTGGCCTTATCGCCCAGCGTCTTGTTGGCCCATTCGCCGATCAGCTTGCCGGCAAGAAGGTTGTCGGTGGCGAAGGTCGCGTCGGCGGCGTCAGCCGGTTCCAGAGGCGTGTCGAGCGCGATGACCAGCAGGCCGGCATCGCGTGCCTTCTTGACGGAGGAAACAATGCCCTTCGTGTCGGAAGCGGTGATCAGAATACCCTTGGCGCCGCTGGCGATGCAGCTTTCGATCGCGGCAACCTGGCTTTCGCTGTCGCCGTCGATCTTGCCGGCATAGGACTTCAGCGTGACGCCGAGTTCCTTGGCCTTGGCAGTGGCGCCTTCCTTCATCTTGACGAAGAAGGGATTGGTATCGGTCTTGGTAATGAGGCAGGCGGATACGCCGGCGGCCTTGGCCGGAGCGGCAAATGCAACGCCGAGCGCCAGGGCGGCAACGGCTGCGGAAATAACGGATTTCTTCATTCAATCCTCCCGATGTTTAAAAGCCGGACCCTCCGGCTGTCGCGGGCTCACTTCGAACCCGGTTAAAGATGCGTCAAGCCTGTCGGATTGTTTTCGGTGGACCTCCTCCAAGGCTATGCGCGCATCCTCGACGGTCGATATCAGACCCTAAAGAAATCCACCTGTCAATAAATAAATCGGATTGAATTATTAATTCGATGTGGCATTCTGGAAAAAAATAGGGCATGGCCATGATGGAAGGAGCAGGCCCATGTCTCTCGTGCAGGACCCGGAGGACACACCGACAACACCGGCGATTCTCGACCCCTCGGGGGGAGCGAACCAGCTTGGCGTGCGCGCGCATAACGAACGGCTTGTGCTTTCGCTCGTGCGCCGTCACGGCGCGCTTTCGAAGGCCGATATTGCGCGGCGAAGCGGACTTTCGGCACAGACGGTGTCCGTCATCATGCGGGAGCTGGAAAAGGACGGGTTGCTGTCCCGCGATGCGCCGGTCCGCGGGCGCGTCGGTCAGCCTTCCACTCCAATGCGGCTCAATCCGGACGCCGTACTCTCCTTTGGCGTCAAGATCGGCCGACGCAGCGCCGATCTCGTGCTGATGGATTTCGTCGGCGGCATCCGGATGCAGCTCCATCAGATCTACCCCTACCCGCTGCCGCAGGACATCATCACCTTCGTCGCGGCCGGCATCAAGGAACTGGAAGGACGCCTCAGCGAAGAGCAGCGCCGTAAGATCGCGGGAATGGGCGTTGCCGCACCGTTCGAGCTCTGGAATTGGGCCGAGCAAGTGGGCGCGCCGCCGGGAGCGATGGATGCCTGGCGAGGCTTCGATCTACGAGCCGAAATTGCCTCGCGTGTGTCTTACCCGGTCTTTCTGCAAAACGACGCTACCAGCGCCTGCGGTGCCGAACTGGTCTTCGGGATCGGCCCGCATTATCCGGATTTCGTCTATTTCTTCATAGGCTCGTTCCTCGGCGGCGGCATCGTCCTGAATTCGTCCGTCTTCGTTGGCCGAACGGGCACCGCCGGCGCACTCGGCCCCCTGCCCGTGCGCGGCCGCAACGGCGAGAATCGCCAGCTTCTCGAGATCGCCTCGATCTTCGTGTTGGAAAATCTATTGCGGGATCATGGTTTCGATCCACGCCCTCTTTGGTATTCGGCGGATAATTGGATCGATTTCGGCGAGCCGCTGGAGATCTGGATCCAGGATACGGCCAAGGCACTGGCACAAGCGATCGTTGCCTCCGCCTCCGTTCTTGATTTCAGCGCCGCCGTCATCGATGGCGGCTTTCCCGGCTGGGTGCGAGAACGCGTGGTGCGCGCAACCATCAAGGCAGCGGCGGAACTGGATCTTCAGGGCGTCGTCATGCCCGAGATCATCGAGGGTGCCGTCGGGCCGCAGGCACGCGCCATCGGCGGCGCCAGCCTGCCGATCTTCGCGCGTTACCTCATCGACCAGAACGTTCTTTTCAAGGAGATAGAGCATGCTGAAGGGCATTGACCCACTGTTGAGCCCGGAGCTTCTGGCGACGCTACGCGCCATGGGCCATGGCGACGAGATCGCCCTCGTAGACGGCAATTATCCCGGTCTCGAACATGGACGCCGCCTCATCCGCCTCGACGGCCATGGCGTCATTCGCGTCCTCGATGCCGTGCTGAGCGTGCTGCCGATCGACGATTTCGTGCCGCAGGCGATATTCCGGGCGACCGTCAAGCAGGACCGCGATGCCATCGACCCCGTTCATGCGGAGATGATCGAATGCTGCGCCCGGCATGTGCCCGAGATCAAGGTCGTGCCGTTACTGCCGGCGGAATTCTACGAGCGGGTGCAGCGTGCGCATGCGCTGATACAGACCAGCGAGCCGCGGCTCTATGGGAACATCATTTTGCGCAAGGGTGTGATTTATCCCAAGGGGTAGTGAGGACGGCTTGCCCCAAAGCCCCTCATCCGGCCTTCGGCCACCTTCTCCCCGCAAGCGGGGAGAAGGAGCTAGATGCGACCACAGCCTCCCATCCAGCCAATTGCTCAGACGAAAATGAGAGGGAAGTCCCTCTCCCCGTATGCGGGGAGAGGGTTAGGGTGAGGGGCAAGACTCTCAAAGCAGTGGGAGCTCGCACTGCGCCCTCAAATATCCCCAGCCGACGGCCCCCAGACATCCGTCATGGCAAAACCTTCCGCCATCGGGTCGAACGGATCCAGCGCCACCTGGCTCAAGCCGAAAGTGAAACCGCGGCCGGTGATCGTCGGGATGATGGCCGGCTTTCCGGCAACTTCGGTCTCCGCTTGCAGGCCGACTTCGAACTCCGAACCGATGATCGAGCGGGATTTGAAGATATCGCCGACCTTGGCCTTGCCGCGAGCATGCAGCGTCGCCAGATTGGCCGAATTGCCGGTGCCGCAGGGCGAGCGGTCGGCGCGGCCGGGCCACATGGTCGTGCAGGTGCGGATGGCGCCATCGGCGTCGATATCGCGGAACATCACATAGGCAACGCCGGAGATAGCCGGGATTTCCGGATGAACTACGGTCATCGCACGGTTGATCGCTTCCTTGATGACCATGCCGGCATGGACGAGGGCGGCCGCATTGGCCTTTTCGATCTTCAAGCCGATCTGGCCGACATCGACGAGCGCGTAGAAGATGCCGCCATAGCAGAGGTCGAGCTTGATCCTGCCCCATTGCGGTGTGTCGAGCCCGACATCCAGCTCATGCACGAAGGACGGCACCATGGTCAGCCGCACTTTTTCGCAGCGGCCGCCGCGGCAGGTCGCAGTGGCGCGCACGAGGCCGGCGGCGGTATCGAGCGTGACGATGGTTTCCGGCTCCTTCATCTCGACGATACCGGATTCGAGCAGCGCCGTGGTCACGCAGATGGAGTTCGAGCCGGAGCTTGCATGCGCCTGATCGGGCTGCAGAATGATGAAACCGGCATCAGCCTCAGGATGCTTGGCCGGCAACAGCAGGTTCACCGATCCGATCGGCGCGCCGCGCGGCTCCAGCACGAGGAAACGGCGCAGCTCCTGGCCCTTTGGATCCGTGTTCAGCCAATGGAGCTGCTCGGCAATGCTGTTGCCGGGGATCTTCGGCACGCCGCCGATGGCAACCTTGCCGATCTCACCCTCGCAGTGAACGTCCAGCAACTGGATCGTGCGCTTCCATCTCATCTCATCCACTCCAATCACACACGGCAGATCATGCAGCCGTCGACACCGATATCGGGCCAACGAATTGGCCGGTGCCATCTGACTGCTTGCATCTCTGATATATCAGACGGCGAGACATGACTATCGCGTTTCGCAGCGACGATGAATGCGGCCGCTCCGGATCGGATCATGATAGCATCATTGACGCAATGCTTCGCCGACATTGCTGCCGGTCGCCTCGACGCTATCGCCCAGAGATCCCACCGTATTGCCGGCCGATGCGCCGACGCGACGCCATTGCTCGCCGTAATTCGCGCGGGTGCGAGGATCGAAAATGGCAATCGGAGCGCTGACGGCAGCACCCGCCACGCTACCGACCGTCTGGGCTGCGCCCATGGCAACCGCGCCGACGGCATCGCCGATGCCGACATCGGAATCGGTGATCGTCTGGCCGGCAATCAACCGCGCACCGATCAGTTTCACCACTTCCGGGCTTTCAGCGAACTTGCCGTGATTGAGACCATCGCCGGTTTTGAGCTTCGTGAGATCGAGCACGGTAATCCCCTGCTTTTCCAGCTCACTGCGATAGGGCTCGGCTGTCGGGTCGATCTGACCGAGCCGGTCGATATTGCCGGAAATGCGACGTGAGAGTGAAAGCGCGCGATCGTCCCGTGAGACAAATAGCGTGAAATGCGGCTTGTCCTTGCCGAGTGCTGCGAACTGCCGTCCGAAGACATCGACGTCGAGATCAGGCGAGGCCAGGATGACATTCTTGATCTTCGGCGCAACGCGACCGTTGCGGATCGCCATCTGTCGCAGCGATTCGACTGCGAGCCAGCTGCCCATCGAATGCGCCATGACGGTGATATCGCCGACGGCCGGATCAGCGGCGACGCGACGCAGCAATTCCTCGAGCGAATCACGGGAATAGTTCGTGCTTTCCTTGTCATAGGCATAGTCGAAAATGCTAGCGCGCGACGGCCAGGTAAACACGATCGGTGCGACGTCGGCATGCGAATCGTGAACGATCTGCGCAAAGCGATAGACGGCATCCTCATAGCGGTTGTTGAACCCATGCACGAAGATCAGCACCCGCCTGTTCTTTGGCAATTCCGCATGCACCCAGGCTCGCCCATCCGCCTCCGTCGCCAAAGGCTTGACGGCGGTGGTGACGAAATTTTTCAGCGGATCGCCTGGCAAGCGGCTCGGCCACTGCACCTGACCGACCTTGCGATTGGCCTCCGGCGGAATAGAGACGCTGACGGCATCCACCTTGAGCCCCGGCCCGCGCTCACCCGAAAACAGGATGGCCGGATCTTTGTCCGGCAGCCGTGTCGTCGCGACGAGGAGATCGACTTTGGATGTGCCAGGCACGTTTTCACTGATGGGCTGCATAACCCCGATAGGGCGGCCGCAAGCGGCGAGCGACAATGTCGCAACGACGGTCATAGTCCGGAGAAACAGCTTTCCCCACAGGCCCGAACCCGCCATGTGCTGCATCATGCAACCCTTCCTTACTGCCGTAACGTCGCGCCACTCTACGCATGCATGTCCACGGCGCAAGCTGCTCCCGCGGTTCTTTGGCTCATGACGCAATGCTAATTCGCGACAGCATTGCAAAGGCGCAACGCAATCGTCCAACACCGCTAACTGATGATCTGGCTGAAAATAAAAAAAGAGCCCGACGCGGGAGGAGGATGCATCGGGCTCTTGATCCGGATTGGCAACTGGGAGGAGGAGGAGTGTTGCCAATCATTGAAGGAGCGCTGGGAGGAGGAGTGCGCTGCCTTCGAGGGATTAGATATAACGCCTGCGACAGCATGAACAGATCGACTTTCGCAATGCAGCAATGCACACAGCGCATTGCTTTCTTTGCAAATGCCGGAAATATCGCATAACACGGGCATTTGAGGGCTTGCCAGCGCCTATTTTGCAGTCGTTATTGACCCAAATTCCGGGATTCACATGATCGTGATCGGCGTTTCTGCATGGGAAAGGGCCTTCGCCGACGCTTGTCCGGTCAGCAACCGCCCACCGGACAAACGAATTTCGACTTATGCAGCCTTGAAGGCCTTTTTGCCTTCCGCATCCAATGCTGCGAACTCCTCGTCGGAGAGGACGATGTTCACGGCGGCGATGTTTTCCTCGAGATGCTTGACCTTGCCCGTTCCGGGGATCGGCGGCATTACTGGACTGCGCTTCAGCACCCATGCAAGCGCGATCTGGCTCGGAGCGGCATTGTGCTTTTTCGCGATAGTATCGAGCAGCGAGCCTTCCTTGGCGAGATCACCGGCGGCAAGCGGAAACCACGGGATGAAGCCGATGCCATGCTTTTCGCAATAGTCGAGTACATCTTCGCTGGTACGATCGACCAGATTGTAGCGGTTCTGCACCGTCACCACCTTGAAATGCTTCGAAGCCGCCTCGATGTCGGCAACAGAGACTTCGCTCAAGCCCGCATGACGGATGATGCCGTCGCTCTGCAGCGACTTCACGGCATCGAACTGCTCGGCCGCCGGCACCTTGGAATCGATGCGATGCAACTGCCAGAGATCGATGCGATCGACGCCGAGATTGCGCAGGCTCTTGTGCGCCTGCTGGATCAGATATTCGGGGCGACCCACTGGCACCCAGACATTCGGTCCGGTTCGAGTAAGACCACCCTTGGTCGCTACCACAAGACCGTGGCCATAGGGATGGAGCGCTTCCTTGATAAGACGTTCGGAAACGTCCGGGCCATAGGAATCGGCGGTATCGATGAAATTGATGCCAAGTTCCGGAAGGCGCCTCAGCGTGCGGACGGCTTCGTCACGGTCCTCTGGCTCACCCCATATACCGGCACCGGTAATGCGCATGGCACCGAAACCGAGACGATGAACGGGGAGATCACCGCCGATCTTGAACTGGCCGGACTTGGCTGCGTCGAGTTCTGACATGATTATAGTCCCTTTTGCTGATCTGAAACATATCTGGCATGAGCGGCATCGGGAGGGATGCCGAGATTTTAAGGGCAAATCTGGGTTTCGCGAGGGAGAATGCGGTCGAACCCGGTACTAGATGGGTCTGCATCGCGGCATATGCAATGCGTCGGGGCCGATCAGGCGGCTTCCCCTGCTCTAATCTGGCGCCGTCATGTGTGCCGCTGCGCCTGCTTCCCGAGATCGGCAAGCGCGGCCCAAAGCTCGTCGAACAGATTGCGGGCGAACTGCTCTACCGAGATATCCTGTGGAGATCGCATCCATCGCTCGCTGCCGATGCGCAGCATCGTCACGACGGCGGCCGCAAGCATGCCAAAGCGGAGACGCTCCTCCTCGCCGCCGCTGCCACGGGCAGACAGCGCATCCGCGAGCTTCTTCTCCAGCTTGGCATATTTCAGCTGATCGCGAGCCTGAAGCGTCGGCGTATTGTGAATGAGGGCGGCCAGAGCAAGGCTTTGCGGATCTGCTACCGCCGTACGAAGGGCAGAATTGACAGCCGCCTCGATGACGTCGACGACCGAAGCATCCTCGGGTTGCGCGGCAACAGCACCGATCAGCTCGCGGGCAAAACCATCCTGCCAGGCGGCGACCACTTCTTCCTTGCTGGGGAAGTAATCGAAGAAGCTGCGCTTGGAAACATCGGCAGCTTCCGTGATGTCCTCGATGGTGGTGGCCTCGAAGCCACGTTCGAGGAACAGCCGCAAGGCGGCGGATTCAATGCGTTCGCGGGTTTGACGACGCTTGCGCTCGCGCCGGCCTTCCTTTACCGCGCTATCGACATCCGGCCTTTTTGCCATCCGCTACCCCCGGCACTCGCTTCGGCCGCCCCAAATCGGCCTTGCCGGCATTCGCTCCTAAGCGCTGATTCCGGCTTTCCCTCCGGTGCTACGATATTTGGCGCCGATGATCGAGAGCTCCAGAGGATTTTGCCGCGATATCCTGTAAACGCAGGCCGGCGGAATGTTGCGCACTGTGCCGCCAATGCGCTTTGCAGTGAGACCAAGGCTTTCAAGGATAGTTTTCTGCACGGGACAGCGCGGACCGTAGGTGAACTGATAGAAAGCCCCGCCCGGCTTCATCGTTTCAAAGGCGCCGCCAACAATGGCCGCGACCTTCGAAGGCGGCATGGAGAGTAGCGGCAGGCCGCTGATGACAGCACCAAAAGGCGCGTCATCGAAAAGACCGCATTGGCCGAGCTTGGCGGCATCCATATGCACGACCCTTGCCGCCGGAAAACGCTCACGCAGACGGACGGCAAACTCCTCGCCGAATTCGACGAGCGTCAGCGCGCTCTCGGGAATGCCTCGCGCCAGCAGCGCCCGGGTGAATACGCCGGTGCCCGGACCGAGCTCAAGGATCGGGCCATCGACCGGCCCGATCTCCTGAGTCATCAGTCTCGCCAGCCGCTCGCCCGAGGGCGCGACTGCCGCAACGCGCATCGGATTGCTCACCCAGGAGCGGAAGAACTGCACAAAATCAGCGCATGAGGTCTTTGTCGTCATTCCGCAAATCCAATCTTCGGCCATAAGGCATGATGAGTGCCGAACAGCATGGCAATTCAAAGGCATGCCGCGCCATCCGGCTGCTGAAAGTCCCTGATACGCAAGTGTTGTCGCGCATTTTTCGCTTCTATATTTTCATTCAATGCAAACTTGCATTTAGTATATAAATTACCAGATACAACGGGCAATGCCAAATCTCTTCACAGGAGCCCGCAATGCCAGACTGGACAGTGAAAGATATTCCGCCGCAGACAGGTCGTATCGCAGTCGTTACCGGTGCCACCAGCGGTATCGGCTACGAGGCGGCAAAGGCTCTGGCAGCGGCCGGCGCCAAGGTCGTCATCGCATCACGCAACGAGGCCAGGGCCCAGGAGGCGATCGCCAAGATCCGTGCAGCAACACCGGGAGCAGACGTGACCTTCGAGGCGCTCGATCTTTCCAGCCTCGATTCCGTCGCGCGCACCGCGACCCGCATCGCCGATAGGCTGCCGCATATCGATCTGCTTATCAACAATGCCGGCGTCATGGCCATTCCGGACCGGCATGAGACCGAAGATGGTTTCGAGATGCAGATGGGCGCCAATTATATCGGCCATTTCGCCTGGACGATGCGGCTGTTGCCAAAGGTTTCTGCGGCCGAAAATCCGCGCGTGGTGACTGTCAGCAGCCTGGCGCATCGCAGCGGCAGGATCAATTTCGACGATCTGCAGTGGCGCAACCGCTATCGGCCCTGGCCCGCCTATTGCCAATCGAAGCTGGCAACGCTGCTCTTCAGTCTGGAGCTCGACCGCATCGCACGCGCCGAAGGCTGGAAGCTTAAAAGCATTGCCGCCCATCCCGGCTATGCCGTCACCGGTCTGCAAACCACGGGTCCCCGCATGGGCAGAGACCGGCCAAGCCTGTTTGAAATTACCATGAAGTGGATGGAGCCGCTTGCTTCGCAATCGGCAGCAGCCGGCGCCCTGCCGACGCTCTTCGCCGCTACCGCGCCGGAGGCGGAAGGCGGCGCCATGTATGGCCCGAACGGTTTCTATGAACTCAAAGGTCCGCCGGTGCGGGCCAAGATTGCCGCTCACGCCCGTGATCAGGCGATCTGGCGACGGCTGTGGGACATTTCCGAGCAACTGACCGGTTGAAGGCACTCCTTCCCGCAACGGTCTGAAAGAAATCCCCCTCCGCGGAACGGAGAGGGATTTCGATCTGTTTCACATTACGGGCTGATGCACTGGCGCCGCGGACCATTGGTCGGCTGATAAGTATTATCCGACGCACGATAGGTCTTGTAGCGGCTTGCACACCAGCGGACATGCGCGCTGCCGCGCGGCGGTTGTGATACGGCCCCGCCGATGATTGCTCCGGCTGTGAATGCAGCCATCGGATACCACCAGCCGTCATGACGCCGATAGCCAGGGCGATGATAGCGATAGCCGCGATGGCCGTGCCAGTAGCCGGGGCGATGATGCGGACGGTAGTGCGGACGATAATGGGGGCGATGCCGCCCGCGATAGTGTCTGTTGTGATGACGATATTGAACTTCCGTCAGGCCAGCGGGCTGCTCACCCGTCTGCTGGATGGCCGGCTGGGTCAGCGGCTGGATTGGGGCGGCTGCCACCGGATCGAAAGACGTAACGGCAAGCAGGGCACTCAAGGTAGTTACCGTTACGGTTGTCAGAAATCGTTTCACAGCTCTTCTCCTCCCGTCGAGTCGTAATACTGATGAACAACGCGCAATGATTGAAAATCTTTCACAATATTATTGCTTGCGCAAGTACGTGCCACGCGATAGGCATATAGATAGGAAGCCTATCTATCTATCAGTGAGAGACGTAATGGGTAAAGCCGACCGCCGTCAGGGCCGCGAGGACGCCTACGCGCTGGCCGAGGCTTTGCGCCCTGCACTCCATCGACTCTATCGACAATTGCGGCGCGAGAGCGACGAGGCCGACCTGTCGCCGCTGCATGCCCTGCTGCTCGTCGCCATCATCCAACAGCCAGGCATCGGCGTTGCCGAACTTGCTCGGCTGGAGAGACTGAGAGGACCGACGATTTCAGGCCATGTGAAGGCGATGGAGCGGGATGGCCTCATTACCCGCTCGGAACCGGACCCGAGCGACCGTCGCCGCAATGGCCTGGTGGCGACCGAGAAAGGTGAGGAAATCATCCGCAGCCTGAAACGACGGAGAACCGACTGGCTCGCCTCAGAACTCGCCAAACTGTCGCCGCAGCAGCGCGACGCCATTCGCGCCGCCATCGAACCGCTCATGGAGATCGGGCAATGAATGCGACCCTTCCGGATAGTGCCACGCCATTGGCTTCGGCAGCAGACGTCCCGCCCGATCGCCGCGAGATCCGCGCCGTCATCCTCGGGTTGATGATCGTTCTCGGCCTCGGCGCCATTGACCAGAGCATCGTAGCGACGGCGCTGCCACGCATCGTCAGCGATCTCGGGGGCCTGACGCATCTCTCCTGGGTGGTCAGCGCCTATGTGCTCGCCTCGACCAGTACCATGCCGCTCTACGGCAAGCTCAGCGACCAGTACGGACGCAAGCCGATGATCTATGCAGCAATCCTCATCTTTCTTCTCGGCTCCGTGCTGAGCGGCATGGCGCAGACGCTGATGCAGCTCATCATCTTCCGAGCGATCCAGGGGATCGGCGCAGGCGGATTGCTGCCGCTGGCGCAGATCATCATCGGCGACATCGTGCCGCCGGCGAGACGCGGGCGCAATCAAGGCTCGATCGCGGCCGTCTTCGCCGTCTGCAGCGTCATCGGCCCGATCGCTGGCGGGGTCATCACCGATCTCCTGTCATGGCACTGGATCTTCTACGTCAACCTGCCGATCGGCGCCGTTGCGCTCGTCATGATCGGCCGTGCACTTAAGCGCCCGCATCAGGCGCGCAGCCGCCGCATCGACTATCTCGGCGCGGCGCTGTTGACGAGCTGTACGACGAGCTTCCTGCTGGTGCTCGCGCTCGGCGGCAATGAATGGGCCTGGAACTCGCCCGAGATTTTCGGGCTTTCTGCGCTTGCACTCGTTCTCTTCGTCTTTTTCATCCTGCATATCCGGCGTGAGCCTGAGCCTGTGCTGCCGCCCGATCTCTTCCGCAACCGGCTCTTCGTCGTCGCCTGCATCGTGCTCGCCCTCACCTTCATGGGCATGCTGGGAGCAAGCCTCTTCTTTCCGCTGTTCTTCCAGATGGTCATGGGGGTCAGCGCCTCGCATTCCGGCCTGCTCACCGGCCCACTGATGATCGGCGTCGTCATCTCCTCCATGGTCAACGGGCGTGTGCTGCTGCATCGCTTCGGGCGCTACAAGCCGGCGCAGCTCTGCGGCCTGAGCCTCGCAACCGTCGCCTTTGCCGTGCTCGCCTGGGCTGCCGCCACCAGCCAGGGCTTCTGGATCATCGAGCCGACGGTCTTTGCGCTCGGCCTCGGCCTTGGCCTCGTCATGCCCACAATGACCATCGCGGTACAGAATGCCCTCCCCCCGGTCCATCGTGGCGTGGGGACGGCGACGCTCGCCTTCTTCCGCTCGCTCGGCGGCCTCATCGGCGTCACCGGCTCGGGGGCCATTCTCGCCTATCGCGTTCAGAAAGCCGGCGGCGTCCTCCACGCGATGCATGGTTCCTCACTGACCGAAGCCGGCATGAAACAGCTCGCCACCGCCTCCCCCGAAGCGCATGACGCCGCGATAGCGCTCTATCGTCACGCTATCGCCATGACCTTCGCGACGGGCACGGCGATTGTAGCCCTGGCGCTGATCGTGCTGTTGTTCTTGCCGGAATTGCCGCTGGCGACGGATCACAGGCCGGGGGCCACGCAATGAAACTGAATCGGCGGGAAAATAGCCCGGTGTTCAGACCGCTTACATTAGCCGAGGAACCGAAGCTTCTTCGGCAATCGCGGACTGGACCACTTCAAAGCGCTCGGTGAAGCGGCTATCGGGTTTGATATTCTCTGTGGAAAATTGTGCATAAGCCGCGAAGCTCAGTTCTATAAAATGCTCGAGCGAAATTAGACGATATTGCTGATATCGCTTGAACATGTAAGAGCCCTCGACGCCTAATACTTCGCCGATTTCGGGATAGACCGGAAAGCAAGAGCCGGTCATGATCGTATCCGCCGGCACGATATCGGTTTGGTGGGGCTCGATCCCGCATGCCTGCAGAAAAACATGCGCAATATCATGGATCGGGCGCGCTTTTGAATGGTCGATGCCATACATGAAGCACTCGCGGCGCGACCAGGCCCTGAACCGCGCGGTTATATCCAGTCCGTATTCGGCAAAATGATCCAGCAACTGCTGACGTTCACCTTCCCAGCGATCAAGGAATCCGCACCGCTCGAAAATCTCGCGGCGAAATAAAGCCCTCGTCTTCTCAATGTTCAAGCCTGCCTTATATGCCGCCAAGACAAGCATCGAGTGGTAGGCACCCATAGCGCCGTCGAACGGGAGATCATTTGCGAGCACGAAGCAAATATCTGGATGATAAGCGTCGAACTTGATCGAGGGAATTCTACTCAATTGCCTGACTGCAGAGAAATCACAATAACCACGCTCTACGTGGGGATGGATGATTACCCTGTCATAATTGGGAAGCAGTTCGCGGTATTGGGCCATATTAGCGCCAAACGTCCATACATCGGCGTGATCGATGCGAATGTCATTGCTCAGCAGACGAAGCGAATTCGCCAAATTATGCGTCTGCGCGTTCGAAATGACCAACCATGCTTCCACAGAGAAACTCCCACTCTATTCGGCCGAATCCAGAGAACTCCACTCAAACGCATTCGATGATCCGCAGGCTTGGGATCACCGCAATTCGGATCAACAACGCAATTATGGGCGAAGCATTTCGATTTCGCGTTCGTCGCAGACCACGTGCTGATATTCCTCCTGAGGCGGAGCCAATGGCGCAAATTTCTCGGTCGGCGCCTCAACATGGGCCACATAGTTTCTTACGAAGCAGCGCATCACATGGGCGACGCCGAGATGATTGACCTCTCGATAGTCGTCTTCATAGTAAAGGCCGCCGGCATAGCTGCCGGTAATGATCTCATAGGACGGAAAGTAATCGACCCAGTCAAAGCGGGGTAGCATCTGCTCAGCTACAACTCGCAGGACAGATTTACTATAGGTTGTCGAAACCAAAACACTCCTGTCCTCATATGTAGCCACCAGCGGCACAGGCGAGACGGTTAACAACACCTTGACGTGAGGATTGATCTCTTTCAGCCTGCGCAAGACAAAAGTGAGGTCGCGCTCGATTTCCTCAACGTTGAAATTGACGAACTCATGCGCGTCGGGATCGAATGAACCGGCGCTCACGCCAGGCGCAAGCGGAAAGACCGATCCATCGACCTTCGATCTCCAGGCTTCGGTTAAGCCCAGGGTGAACACTAGGACGTCACATCCGAGAAAGACGGAGCGCACCGCCGCAAGATGTGCCCGCCGCGCTTCTATAACGTCCTCCTCGGTGTCGTAGCCGTCGGGCTCTACCTGCGGACGATAAGGATCTACGAACTTGCCATCCTTTCGCCGCCATGCCTTTTCGACGGGACGACGCGCATCGAAGACTTCCTCGAACAGCTGTCGCAATTGCCGTGCGGTATAAATATTCCCGTAGCGAGCCGAAAAGACACCGAAATTGCGCCTGGCTTTTTCCGCGTCGTTCAAATGATCCGCCCGCTCGGTGATAAAATAATGAAAGCCGATGCGCTGAATCTGGCGCGAGATATGCTGCGCAAAACAACTGCCAGCGGTTGCGACCTTTGAATTTCTGTCGATCTTAAACCGCGGCTTGACCACCGGATCAAATAGATGCGTTTCGACTCGAGCGACCGATCGACGCCATAGTTGGTAGTCCTTGATCCCAGAATATGGATTGGTCATGCTTCTGCCTCCGATATAACTTGTTTCACGCGATCGAAGCGACTGCGAAAGCCAGGCTCAACCAAGATCTCATTCGGATTGTAGGGCTGATAGACCTCGAAGCTCATCTCGATAAATCTCTCCAGCGAGATCAACTTATATTCTCCTGGCAACTTGAACGCGTAAGAACCACGGACGCCTATCGTCTCGCCGATCTCCGGATAGACGGGCAAACACGCACCATCTACAATCGTGTCGGAAGGCACCAGATCCGTCGCATTGGTTTCGCCGACGTGATTTTTGAGAAAAATGCGCGCAATGTCGAAAATTGGACGCGCCTTGGGGTGTCCCAAGCCGTGCATGAAGCATTCGCCGCGCGTCCAACGCCGAAAGGCGTTTGATAAATCCATTCCCATTGCTGCAAAGGACGAGATGAGCCTGTCCCTTGCCAATTCCCAACGCGCAAAGAAGCCGCATTGCTCGTAAATATCGCGCCGAAACAGCTTTCGAGTTTTCTCAGGAGTCCACCCTGCCTGGAACGCGGCGAGGACAATCATGGAATGACAAGCTGCAAGGGGCTTGTAGAGACGCACACCATCCACGCCGACAAAACAAAAGTCCGGATGATATGCATCGAACTCGACATTCGGAATTTCATTTACATTCTTCAAGCTCCGAAAATCATAACTAGTAAGTCTGACTTCTGGATTTATGATCACTCGATCGTAGGTGGGGATTTCGTTCTCATAATCCTGCATGTTCTTCTTGAAATGCCATACGTCGATGCAATCGAGATGAAAGCTATTGCCTTGCAACTGCAAAGAGCGGGCGAGGCCATAGGTATTGCAATTAGAAATCAACAACCAACGATCCATGGCACACCCTGACATAAGCGCATTGCTACCAAAATCGCCCACGAACCAACGAACAGAAAGCATTCCTCCGTTCCGATTGTGTGATTTCGGTTATATGGCTTGTCTATCTTCGGAAATGAGGAAGTATTTATTATACAACCGAGCAAAAAACGGAGCTATAAGACCTTACCGACGCCCCCAAGACGACTAAATGATGCATCAAGTAAACTTGCTGTATCCTCCCAATTCTATACCCATAGCGTCAAATCCGATCGAATCGCGCCAGACGTCTAAAATGGTTAGGATTTGGGGGTCGTAATCGGAGGATCGGGGCGCGTAAAGAAGGCGCATGGTCGCGCCTTTCAGATGGACATCCAAACTTTATTGATCATTGGCGCGAACGGCCCGCCACATCACGCAAATGCCGTTCGGTCGATGGCGTAAGCTCTCGATAGACAGCTGACTACACGCTGCTCGAGCTAAGCCGGTCCGCTCAACGAGCCTTCAACCTACACATAACAGAGAAAAATGGCGCACCCGAAGAGATTCGAACTCCTGACCCCCAGATTCGTAGTCTGGTGCTCTATCCAGCTGAGCTACGGGTGCGTGGCCGAAACGGAAGAAACCGTTGGCGTGGGCGGTTCTCTAAAGCCTCCCTTGAGGGAATGCAAGTGGATTTCTGAAAAAGATCGCAATTTTCGTGCATAGCGACGTCAAATAACTGAAAACAATCAGTTTTCTTGCAGGCTTCTGCTGCGGTAATCATCGAGGGATACCGGGCGGTCGGGAATTTCGATGCGGAACTGCGTGCCGGCCGCCGGTTTTTCGACGAGCGCAATCGTGCCGCCATGGGCAAGGACGAGTTCACGGGCGATCGCGAGGCCAAGGCCGGTGCCACCCGAGCGCGCCGAACCGCGAAAGGCCGTAAACAGGTTCTCCCTCGCCTTTTGCGGCATGCCCGGCCCGGTATCGTCGACGGTGATGCTGACGACGCTGCCAATCCGATGCGCCGAAACCGTGATTCGCCTCACGCTATCGGGTTCCGCCTCGCCGAAAGCGATCAGCGCCTGATAGGCATTGCGGCAGAGATTATGAATGACGCGGAAGAGCTGCTCGCTGTCGGCATCGACCTCCAGATCCGGGCTGAGCTGCACGATGAACTCGATGCCGCTGTCCGGATCGATCGCCAGGATATCACGCACCTCTTCAATGAGTTCGAATATGCGAATCTTGCGCCGGCGTGGGGCCGACTCGGAGGTCTGGCCAAAGGAGAGAACCTCGGTCGTGTAGCCGACGGCGCGATCGATGGTGCGCAACAGCTTCGGAGCAAAGCGCTTGACCATAGGGTCGTCGACATCGACCAGACGGTCCGACATAAGCTGCGCGGCCGAGAGGATATTGCGCATGTCGTGATTGATCTTCGACACGGCCAATCCGAGCGCAGCGAGGTTCTTCTGCTGCTTCAGGGTCTTCTGCAGTTGCGACTGCATGGAGGCGAGATGGCGGCCGGCCACGGCAAGCTCGTCGCCTCCCCTGTCGGGAACAAGGATGCGGCCCGGATCCTCCGGATCATCGGAATAGGCCTGCATGCTGTCCGTCAGGCGGCGGATGGGGCGGATCATCATGCGGTTGATCGCAAAGAAGATCAGCGTTGCGGTGAACAGCGAGATTAGGATGGAGACGAAGAAGACGCTGGTCGAGTAGGCAAGCATCGCATTGCGCAGCCGGGTATCCTTCAGCACCACCTCGATGCCCGTATTGGCATCGCCGCCAACCGGACCGAACACGCGGATGATGCGATTGCCGCCGAAGAGCAGCGTATCGAGCGCATCCTTGATGGCGGTGAGCTGGGACACGTCGCTGAGATCATACTTCTCATCGACGGCGGCCGGCATCTCGGCTGTAGCCAGCAGGCGCGACGTGCCGTCCTTGCGCAGAACGATGGCCCGCGTGCCCGTCGCCATCAGCGTCTCCTTTTGCAGAGCACGCGGCAGTTCAGCCGGCTGCAGACCGTCGATGACGATGGCAGCGGCAGCGGCGGTGTTCAGCCGATCCTGCAGCCACCGCAGCCGCATATTGGCGACCGACGGCACGAAAATCAGCACTTCCGCCATCGAAATGAAAACGACGGTGAGGATGAGGAGCTTGCCGGAGAGGCCGCCGAAAATACCTGTGGGACGACAAAGCTGGGACAGGCGGCCTTTCTCGACCTTGCCGTCCTTTACGGCATCCTTGTCCTGCCCACTGTCCATTTCTCTTGTCCCGCTTCGCTTAAAAAGCGATCTGATGCGACCTGATCGAAACTAGATAATAGGCGATTGTGGAGCTTTTTCCAATCGGCTCGGGATTTTGACAGAAGGCGAAAGCTGGCAGCGACGCTCGGGCGCCGCAGCCGGCCTCATATCTGACGGATCAGAACTCTTCCCAGCCTGGCGCCGCTGCGGCAGGAGCAAGCGCCCCGCCGCCAAAGGCGGTCGCGACCCTGTCGATCATGCGTCGGGCCGGCGATGCGGCCGGGCGATGCGTCTCGGCGCGTGCTGTAACGGGAGCGGAAACATTGGCTGCGTCCACCTTGAAGCGCGAGACGAGCTGGACAAGGCCATCCGCTTCGGCCGCCAGCCGATAGGTCGCGGCCGAAGTCTCCTCGACCATGGCGGCATTGCGCTGAGTGACCTCATCCATCTGATTGACGGCCTTGTTCACCTCCGACAGGCCCGTTGCCTGTTCGCGTGCCGCTGTCGCTATCGAGTGAATGTGATCGTTGATCTTCAGCACGCGGGCCTCAATGGAGGACAGCGCCTCACCGGTTGCCTGCACGAGCTTGACGCCGACCTGCACCTCGTTACCGGACTTGCCGATCAGCGCCTTGATATCCTTCGCCGCGGTGGCGGAGCGCTGGGCGAGCTCACGCACTTCCTGGGCAACGACGGCAAAGCCCTTGCCCGCATCGCCGGCGCGTGCGGCCTCTACGCCGGCATTGAGCGCCAGTAGATTGGTCTGGAAGGCGATGTCGTCGATCACACCGATGATCTGGCTGATCTCGCCCGATGCCTGCTCGATGCGTCCCATGGCGTCGATCGCGTTGCGAACCACCGTGCCGGAGCGAGCCGCGTCGTCCTTGGCTTCGCTCACCATGACGCTCGCCTCACGCGCCCGTTCCGTCGAATTCTGAACGACGGAGGTGATCTCGTCGAGCGCTGCCGAGGTCTCTTCCAGAGCGGCCGCCTGCTGTTCGGTGCGCTTGGAAAGGTCATCGCTGGCGTGACGGAGCTCGTTGGTATTGGAATTGATCGAACCGGTGGTGCCGCGCACTTCGCTCATGGTGCTTTTGAGCGTCTCGAATGTCGCGTTGACGTTCTGCTGCAGTTCGGCGAAGGCGCCCTGGAAATTGCCCTTCATTGCCTGGGTCAAGTCTCCCTCGGCCAAGCTCGCGATGACGCGGCGGACTTCGCCGATACCAGTGTCGACGCTCACAAGCAGCTCGTTCACATTGCCGGCGAAACGATTGAGGTTGACGTCGCCATAGTCCTTCTCGATGCGGTGGCTGAAATCGCCGGCCGCGGCGGCAGAGACTGCGAGAGACATGCTCGACTGAAGCTCGTCGCTTTTTGCGCGCAAGGCCGCCTCCTCGGCATTCATGCGGCGCACGGCCTTGCCGTTTTCCTTGAAGACGTCGACGGCCGCCGCCATCTCGCCGATTTCGTCCTTCCGGCCGGCAAATGGCACCTCGATATCGAAATGGCCGTTGGCGACATTCTTTATCGCATCGGTCACCTTGCGGATCGGACGGCTCAGATGGACGGTTCCGATATAGGCGCCAAGGCCGACGCCCGCCGCAATACCGGCAGTCATGATTCCGAGGACGACCCACAGGACGCTGCTATGAAAGGCTGCGATCTCGGTCTCTGCCTTTGCAAGCTCGGCCTTGTCGGTCTGGACGATCGCATCGATCTCAGCCTGAAAAGCCTTGCGGTTGGCGCGGTTCGCTTCATTGTTGCCCTGCTTGCCGGCGGCATCCGGGCCATCGGTCACGCCGAGCCTGGCCGTCTCCGTGCGAAAGGCGCGAAACTCCTGGGCACGGGCCTGCAGCTTGGTGAATTCCGGCTGCTGCATCTCCGGCACCAGGGGCGCCCAGCTTGCAAGCACCTTGTCGATCTCGTCGAGATCGACCATCAGCCCATCGGCAAAGGGTTTGGAATCCTTCGCGGCAGTAGCGGCATAAATGCCGCGCGCTTCCATCACCACCGCGGTCACGTAACGATTCAGGCGCTCGCCCATGTAAGCGCGGCTCGCCGTCTGCTCGTAGCTCTGTAATTTCTGGTCATATTGATGCAACGCATAGAGCGCAGTGACGCCGATCATAAGCGCCGCCCCGGCCATGACAGATACAAGCAGATTGATTTTGCCGCGAATTTTCACAATACCCCTCCGGCGCAGATCCCATCCCCCATAAATCGATGGGTTTTACCGCACAAAGCTAGATATCGGCTAAAATCATTAATGTTATATTGAGTTATCTTTAATCCAAGCGCTCGACATTCTTCACTATACTATCCGTATATTTTAGAATTTATGCAATTTATATTCAAGGTTGCGCACACTCCTCGGGAGCAGCAGCCAGACGGCAATCAGCCGCCGCCGATCGCGCGAAATTGCCTGTCTTAAAGGAATCTGCACCCATATAATTGACTTCCGGAGGCTTGATCCGTATAAGCCCGCGCACGTCCGGTCATGGAGCCTGCATTTGCGGGCCAAGTCCGTTCGCCATAATCAACAACGCTCCTTGCTGTAAAGCAAAGCTCAAGAAGGGCCGCACTCCGCGGTGTTTAAATAAATGAAGCGTACCTACCAACCATCCAAGCTTGTCCGCAAGCGTCGCCACGGCTTCCGTGCGCGCATGGCCACCAAGGGCGGCCGTGCGGTTCTTTCCGCTCGCCGTAACCGCGGCCGCAAGCGTCTTTCGGCCTAAGGGCCGGAGTGCCCGATAATCCAGGATGGCGGGCAAATTGACGAATGAACGACCAAAAAAGACTGTCGGGCGGCTGAAAAGCCGGCCGCAGTTTCTTGCAGTCCGCGAAGGCGAGAAGCGCAGAGGCAGCTTCTTCCTCATCGAAATGCTGGACCGCAAGACCGCCGACGCCGAACCCCGCGTCGGTTTTACCGTTACCAAAAAACATGGCAACGCGGTGGAGCGCAACCGCATGCGGCGCAGGCTGAAAGAAGCCGTGCGGCTTCACGCCGGATTTGCAATGCAGCCCGGACACGACTATGTGGTTGTCGCGCGACGCGAGGTGCTGACCGCGCCTTTCGAAAAACTGGCGAGCGAACTCGTAAGCCGCATCGAAACCAGGCCGAAACACCGGCGGTCGGAAAAGGACCGCTCCAGGAAAGTATGATGGAAAACAACCGCAATTACTTCATTGCAATTGCACTGTCTGTGCTGATTGTTCTCGGCTGGCAGTTTTTCTATATGAACCCACGCCTCGAAGCGCAGCGTCAGGCCGAGCAGGCCGCCAAGCAGCACCAGCAGGCGCAGCAAGCCCAGACGACGCAGTCGCCCGCAACGGGTGCCGCCGTGAACGGTTCGCTTCCCGCAGGTGGTCAGACGGCGCCGACGGTTCTCACCCTCGAGCAGTCCGTCGCCAAGACCGCTTCGTCGCGCGTCACCATCGACACGCCCGCGCTTGCCGGCTCCATCAATCTGGAAGGCGCCCGCTTCGACGACCTCCAGCTCAAGGCCTACCACGAGACCGTCAGCAAGAGCAGCCCGATCATCACGCTCTTCAGCCCGGCCGACACCAAGGACGGCTATTTCACAGAACTCGGCTATGTCGGCAGCGACGCGACCGGCGCAGTCCCCGGCCCCTCGACCATGTGGAAGCTTACCAGCGGCGACAAGCTAACCGACAAGACGCCGGTGACGCTCTCCTACACCAATGACAAGGGCATCACCTTCAACCGCACGATCTCCGTCGACGATCGCTATATGTTCACGATCACAGACAAGATCGCCAACGCCAGCCAGGCTCCAGTTTCTCTGTCGAGCTACGGCCGCGTCACGCGCTACAACAAGCCTGAGACGCCTTCCGCCTACGTCCTGCATGAAGGTTTCATCGGCGTCATCGGCGATGACGGCTTGATCGAGACCAAATATGCGTCGACCGAAAAGGAAGCCACGACGCCCGCCAAGGCAACCGGCGGCTGGCTCGGTATGACGGATAAGTACTGGGCTGCGACCATCGTGCCGCCGCAGTCGACGGCCTATGACGCCCGCTTCTCGCACTTTACCGATGGCACTCCGCGCTATCAGGCCGATTACAAGCAGGATGCGGTTACCATCGCTCCCGGCCAGTCGCAGGATCTGAAGAATCTGGTCTTCGCCGGCGCCAAGGAAGTCCCGGTCATCGACCGCTATGAGACCAGCTACTCGATCCCGCGCTTCGACCGCCTGATCGACTGGGGCTGGTTCTATTTCATCACCAAGCCGATGTTCAAGCTGATGGATTTCTTCTTCCGCTACTTCGGCAATTTCGGCGTCGCCATCCTCTGCACCACCATCGTCGTCAAGGCGCTCTTCTTCCCCCTCGCCAGCCGGCAATATGCCTCCATGGCGAACATGAAGCGTGTTCAGCCGAAGATGGAAGAGCTGAAGGCCAAGTTCGGCGACGACCGCATGGCCCTGCAGCAGGCGACCATGCAGCTCTACAAGGAAGAGAAGATCAATCCGATCGCGGGCTGCTGGCCGGTGCTTCTGCAGATCCCGATCTTCTTCTCGCTCTATAAGGTGATCTACATCACCATCGAGATGCGCCATGCGCCGTTCTTCGGCTGGATCCAGGATCTTTCGGCACCGGATCCGACGTCGATCGTCAACCTCTTCGGTCTGCTGCCCTTTGCGGCTCCGACCTTCCTGCATCTCGGCGTCTGGCCGCTGATCATGGGTGTCACCATGTTCTTCCAGATGCGCATGAACCCGACGCCGCCGGACCCGACCCAGGCGATGATCTTCAACTGGATGCCGCTGGTATTCATGTTCATGCTGGCGAGCTTCCCGGCCGGTCTCGTGATCTACTGGGCCTGGAACAATACCCTCTCGGTCATCCAGCAGTCGATCATCATGAAGCGCCATGGCGTGAAGGTGGAGCTCTTCGACAATCTGAAGGGCCTCTTCAAACGAAAACCGGCGCCATCGAAATGACGACAAAAGCCCTGCTTCGGCAGGGCTTTTTCTTTTGTGGCGACAGGTGCCATCGGCGAACTCCGGCACCGATGTGCCGCCAATAACGGTCATCGCAATGCTGCGATGGAAGATAGAGCAGCGATTGAAAGCCCACCCAGAACGGCCGCGATGGCGAGTGACGGCGTGATACCGATATTCTGCATCGCGAAGGCCAGGACGAACGGGGCGAGAGCTGAAAGGATCAGCCGTGCCGCCATCATCTTCCCCTGTAGCTTTCCGTAGCCATCGCTGCCGAAAAGATGCAGAGGCAGCGTGCCGGTGACGATGCTGAGGAGGCCGTTGCCCATGCCGAAGATCATCGCGAAGGCCATGGCGCCGGGTACGGAGGGGGCAGAAAGCAGAAGCACCAGCACTCCGCCCGGGATCAGCATCGAGGCGATCACGGCCAGATGGAGTGCGGGCAGGTTCTTGCCGAACACCATGTTGATGAGGCGGCTGCCGACCTGCGACGGGCCGAAGAATGTCCCCACGAGAGCGGCGGTCGCGCCGAGACCGAGACCAGACAACAGTGGCACCAGATGCACCAGAATGGCCGAACTGACGAGCGACATCAGCGAAAAACCCATAACCATGACCGCAAAGCCAAGGCGGCGGCGGGCAGGTGGCAACACCCCCTCGACGCGCGCGGCGACAGTCGACGCCTTCGCGCCCTGCGTGGATCCCTGACGCGACAACCATGCGTGGATTGGCAGGCAGATACAGAGGTTGAGGGCGGCGAAAACCAGATAGACGTTCTGCCAGGCGAGATGCGCATGGAGTGCCGTGGTTGTCGGCCAGAAGATTGTCGAAGCGAACCCGGCAATCAGCGTCAGATAGGTGATGCTGCGGGAAGCGACCTGTGGTCGGACTTGCACAAGCAGCGCAAAGGCCGCGCCATACTGGACCAGATTGGCGGAAACTTCGATCGCAATGAGTGCGACGACGTAGACCGCCTTGTTAGGCGCTAGGGCACAAGCGGCCAGAGCTGCGGCCGCCACGAAGGAGCCGATCGTCATCACCCGTGCGGCACCGATCCTGTCGAACAGCCCACCCAGCCACGGCGCGGTAAGGCCGCCTGCCAGAAGCGCGACCGACAGTGCGCCAAAGACCCATTCGCTCGACCATGCGAACTGCATGGCCATATCGGGCGCAAGTATGCTGAAACTGTAATAGAGGGTGCCGTAACCGATGATTTGTGTAACGCCGAGCGCAAACACGGCATGAAGCGGCACGCGTTCAGACAAGGCGCTTGCCGTCGGCGTCGAGAACCTGCTCGCCATCTTCCTTGGTGAACGGGCCTTTATGCGTATCGGGCAGGATATCCAGGACGACTTCCGAAGGACGAGCCAAACGCGTGCCCATGGGCGTGACAACGAACGGCCGGTTGATCAGGATCGGATCCTTCAGCATAGCATCTAGCAACTGGGCATCGGTCAGGTCTGGATTGTCGAGGCCGAGCTCGGCATACGGCGTGCCCTTTTCGCGGATTGCCTGCCTGATGGTCAAACCCGCATCGGCAATCATCTTGATGAGATCATCGCGGCTCGGCGGATTGCTCAGATATTCGATGACGGTCGGCTCGATGCCGGCATTGCGGATTATCGCCAGCGCGTTGCGCGAGGTGCCGCAGTCGTTATTGTGGTAAATCGTAACATCCATGGTCATGAGGCAGGTTCCGTTTCAGCGAGAGTGCGGGGAGCGCGGGCTTCCATCAGCAGCCAGCTCACGAGCAGCACCGCCAGCAATGCGCCGAGGATTTCCGCGATGATGAACCCAGGAAGATCGATCGGGCGGATGCCCGCAAAAGTATTCGTCAGCGAGCGGGCGATTGCGACAGCCGGATTGGCGAAAGAGGTGGAAGCGGTAAACCAGTATGCAGCCGTGATGTAGAGGCCGACCAGCCATGACACGGCGTCGGCGCGAAACCGCAGGCCGGAGAGGATGACGAAGACGAGGCCGAAGGTGGCCGTCACCTCGGCCAGCCATTGCGCGCCACCACTGCGGATGGTTGTCGAGGCCTGTAGCAACGGCAGTTCGAACATGGCATGCGCGAGGATCGTCCCCGCAATTCCGCCAAGGATCTGCGCGACGACATAGCCCAAAGCCGACATCGCGGTCAGCTCGCGGCGTATCGCAAAGACGAGCGATACCACCGGGTTAAAGTGAGCGCCGGATATCGGACCGAGGACGATGATCAACACGGCGAGGATCGCGCCCGTGGGCAGCGTATTGGCGAGCAGCGCAAGCGCCGCATCGCTCGTCAGCCTGTCCGCCATGATACCCGAACCGACGACTGTCGCGACCAGAAGGCCCGTGCCCAGAGCCTCCGAGACAAGGCGGCGCGAAAGCGGAAAAGATGTCATGGTTTCGGTCCCCGGCTCAGCATATTCATGGAACGTTTCTCACAGCCGGCGCACAGCAGGCGGCGACTTGCGCCGCCGGCGCGCAGACCTCCGGATGCCCCGCGCAGCAGTCTTCCATCAAGAAGCGGACAAGGCCTCCGAGCACATCGTAATTGGCGGTGTAGACGATGGAGCGGGATTCCCGCTGCTGGCCAATGAGGCCGGCTCGATCCAGTTCTTTCAGATGGAACGAAACATTCGAGGGCGATACTTCGAGCTTCTCTGCAATCATGCCCGCAGCCATCCCATCAGGACCGGCAACGACGAGCATGCGGACGATCTGCAGGCGGGTCTCTTGAGAGAGTGCGCCGAACGAAGCGAGGGCTTGACCTTCATCCATATTTCAATAATCCTTTAAGTGTTGAAATATGGAGTACATCAAATGAATGCGATCGACAAGACCCGGTCTTCGGATATCAACCTCGGCCTTTTGCTTGAGACTCTGGCCATTGCCGGCGATCTGCCCCTTGTATTCCGCTATGACGGTCGGCCGGTGAGGCCGGGCTATCACGTCACAGAAGTTAAGGCCGGGCAGTTTTCGGCATTGGACTGCGGGGCCAACCCGGAAGCATGGGCTGAGATTTTCGTGCAGCTTTGGGATATCGATGAAGGCAACCGCACGCATATGCCGGCGGGTAAATTCGCCGCTATCATCCGCAAAGTTTCCGAGCACGTGCAGTTCGACGGCTCCGCGAGGCTGACCTTTGAGGTGAGCGACGGGGTGCAGCCGATGCAGCTCTACTGCGCATCAACTCCTGTTATCGGCGACGATGCCGTCTATATCGAGCTCATTGCCCGCGCAGCCAGCTGCAAACCACGTGACCGGTGGCTGGCAGAACAGACCCAAGCGGCAACCTGTGGATCAGCGAATGCTGCCAAGTGCTGTGGCTAGTCATTACCGGCTCCTTGGCCGACACCGAAGCTCGGCAGCACGAAGCCAAATGCCGATCCAAACTTGACTTTCGCGGACAAAAGCTTGAAGCCAATCCACGGAACCAAGTAAAGATCGAGAGAATGGCAGACCAGACGACAAAAGACGACAAGCCGCTTTTCGGGCGTCCGTGGATTTTCATTCGCGGCGTGCCGTCGATGAAATTTCTGCCGCCGGAAGGGCCGCCGGAAATCGCCTTTGCCGGCCGCTCCAACGTCGGCAAGTCGTCGCTGATCAATGCCCTGGTCGGGCATAAGGGACTGGCGCGCACGTCGAATACGCCGGGACGCACGCAGGAGCTCAACTATTTCGTTCCCGACGGCTTTTCCGGCGAGGCTGGCGATCTGCCGCCGATGGCTCTGGTTGACATGCCCGGCTATGGCTATGCCGAAGCACCGAAGGATCAGGTCGATGCCTGGACGAAGCTGGTCTTCGACTATCTGCGCGGGCGCACGACGCTGAAGCGCGTCTATGTGTTGATCGACAGCCGCCACGGTATCAAGAAGAACGATGCGGAGGTTCTGGACCTTCTCGACAAGGCCGCCGTTTCCTATCAGATCGTGCTGACCAAGACCGACAAGATCAAGGAGGCGGGCATACCGAAGCTGCTCGCCGATACCGCCGAAAAAATCCGCAAGCGCCCGGCCGCCTATCCCGGCATTCTTGCTACGTCTTCGGAAAAGGGCTTTGGCCTTCAGGAATTGCGCGAAGCCATTGGCCTGACGGTCGGCATCCAGGTTTGAAGACCGCATCGATACAATGAGGCCGCCGCCCCTGACCTCGTATCAGGAGACGACGGCCTGTTGCCGATGAGGATCACATCTTCGGCAACAACACCTTGTCGACGACATGGATTACGCCGTTCGACTGCTTGACGTCGGCGATTGCGATGTGAGCGGTGCCGCCCGCTTCATCGGTCAGCGTCAGCTTGTCGCCCTTGGCCATAGCCTTGATCGTGCAGCCGCCGACCGTCTTCAGATCGTATTCGCCGCCCTTGCTCATTGCCCATTTCTTGATGGCGGCAGCCATGTCATCACCGGCGACGACGTGGCAGGTCAGCACCTTGACCAGCTTCTCCTTGTTCTCCGGCTTCAGCAACGTCTCGACGGTGCCGGCCGGCAGCTGGTTGAACGCTTCATTCGTCGGTGCGAAGACGGTGAACGGGCCTTTGCCTTCAAGCGTATCAACGAGACCGGCCGCCTTCACGGCAGCGACCAGGGTCGTGTGGTCCTTAGAGTTCACGGCATTCTGGATGATGTTTTTGCTGGCATACATCGCAGCACCACCGACCATCGGGTCCTTGGCATAGGCAAGGCTGCTCGCAGCGGACAACATTGCGGCTGCGGCAGCAATGCGAAATACGGTCTTGATCATAACGTCTCCTCTTCCTCTCTATTGCCCCGATCGGGCGGGGTCGGAAGAAGATACGGAGCGGGCTTTCAAACAGTTTCAGCTTGGATCGCTTTTTGCGAGCAGAAATTCGTCAGGGCAAATGGATCGTGCCGGAAGCGACCACATCGCCCGTCGGCTTGCCGGTCGGCGAACCGCCAAAGGGCTCGACGCTGACGGCGATGATTGCGCCCTCCGTCAATTTACTGTGAAGCTCCGGCGGGAGGACGATTTCACCATCGCCGCCCTGCGGCAGAACGCCAAGCGCCTCGGCGGGATCGCTGCCACGAATCAGCCAGAGCTCCAGCGACTTTTCTTCCGGTTTGCCCGCAGCCACCGGCGTCACCTTCAAACGCCCATTGGCAACGTCATAATTGGCGAGGAGCGTGATCGGGCTATTCTGACCGGAAAGCGATGCCGTCAATTGCTTGCCCGATGTTCCGCGCAGGGCACCTTCATTGGTTATGGCAAAGACGAGAACGCCGGCCGCCAAGAACAGCGAACCGAAGGCCATCGAGCGCCAGACCAAAAGGGAGTTCCAGAGCTGGGCACCGAATGCCACGTCACCGAAAATCCGCTTCTCGATCTTCGGATAGACCGAAGAAGACGGCGTCACCGTTTCATATTCCTCATTGAATTCCGAGAGGTTCTGTTCCCAGCGGCTGACGATGGCGGCAAACTGGCGATCGCTGCGCATCCGGCGCTCGACCTTCTGCCGGTCCTCCAGGGAGAGCACGCCAAGCACATATTCTCCGGCCAGGACTTCATCGCGGGAGCGGCCTCCCTTGCTTTGATCGGGCGTACTCATCGGTCCATGCACTCTCTCAGTCTGATCAGGCTTCGACGCAGCCAGGTGCGCATCGTGTTCAATGGTACAGCGTGTTGGTCGGCGAGCTCCTGATAGCTCAAGCCCTCGACATAGGCGCTGCGGACAGCCCGCGCGCGATCAGCTTCCAACTCTTCCATGCACCTGTCAATCCGCCTTCCCTCCCCCTTCACGATTGCTTGCTCTTCGGGGCCGGGTTCCAGGTCGGCGAGATCGTAGGCGCTATCTATTTCATCGGCTACCGGCTTGCGGGCACGCACGAAATCGATGGCTCGATTGCGCGCTATTGCCGTCAGCCAAGGCATCGCGGGCCCTTCCGCAACAGCAAATTGTTCGGCTCGCTGCCAGACCTTGATATAGACCTCCTGCAAAACCTCTTCCGCATCTGTCTTGTTGCCGACGATACGCAGGCAAACACCGAGAAGTTTCGGGCTGGTACGCCTGTAGAGCGCGGCAAAGGCTTTCTGATCGCGCATGGCGACGCGGCCGATCAGCGCTTCCGTCTCCTCATTCGCCATCCAAATCCCCGGGGTACAACGCCTGCACCATCTTTAGAAGAAAACATCACTTCGGCAAATGCGTCTGCACCATCAATTTCGGCGACGCCGATGTGACATAGCGTCAACGAAAGCACAGCGCGATCTTTCAGATAGGCATTCGCGTTCAGGTAATTGATTTTATGTATGTCATCGCCGCAAAACCGCTGCGCACTTTCGCGCGACATGTTTTATTGCCGAGATCATTATTCCCTCTGTCAAAAACTTGAGATAAAAGGCCCGCGAACAATTTCGAAGGGTGCACCATGTCCGAAGCCCAAAGCGAACTCCAAGCCAACCTGCTCGCACAGGCGCTGCCCTATATGCAGCGTTACGAAAACAAGACCATCGTCGTGAAATACGGTGGCCATGCCATGGGCAATGTCGAGCTTGGCAAGGCCTTTGCGGCCGATATCGCGCTCCTGAAGCAGTCCGGCGTCAACCCGATCGTCGTCCATGGCGGCGGCCCGCAGATCGGCGCCATGCTGACGAAGATGGGCATTGAATCGAAATTCGAAGGCGGGTTGCGCGTCACCGACCAGAAGACGGTCGAGATCGTCGAAATGGTGCTGGCCGGCTCGATCAACAAGGAAATCGTCGCGCTGATCAACCAGACCGGCGAATGGGCGATCGGCCTTTGCGGCAAGGACGGCAACATGGTTTTTGCCGAAAAGGCACGCAAGACCATCAAAGACCCGGACTCCAACATCGAGCGCGTCCTCGATCTCGGCTTCGTCGGCGAAGTGGTCGAAGTCGACCGTACGCTGCTCGACCTGCTTGCCAAGTCCGAGATGATCCCGGTCATTGCCCCTGTTGCCCCCGGCCGCGACGGCGCGACCTACAACATCAATGCCGATACCTTTGCCGGCGCGATCGCCGGTGCGCTCAGTGCCACGCGCCTGCTTTTCCTGACGGATGTTCCCGGCGTGCTCGACAAGCAAGGCCAGCTCATCAAGGAATTGTCCGTCGCCCAGGCCCATGCCTTGATCGCCGACGGCACGATTTCAGGTGGCATGATCCCGAAGGTGGAGACCTGCATCGACGCCATCAAGGCCGGTGTTCAGGGCGTCGTCATCCTCAACGGCAAGACGGCCCATTCCGTGCTGCTCGAAATCTTCACCGAGCACGGTGCGGGAACGCTTATCGTTCCGTGATAGGGCGCACTCATCGAGAAAATTCAGGCGCTCCGCAAATGTGATTGCGGAGTGCCGACAGCCGTGTCAGGACGGCCGGTAGATGGCTTCGGCCTCGCTTTTCAGCATTCCCATGACCGACCGGTAAGGCGCTGGCCCATAGCTGATGCGGCTGACGCCGAGTTTTGCCATCGTCTCGTTATCAGGCGTCGCCGGGCGCACCATGATGTTGACCGGCAAGGGCGAGCGCTCGCAAAGAGCGCCGATCAGATCCGGCTCGACCAGGCCCGGCGCGAAGAAACCACTGGCACCGGCCTCGGCAAAAGCGTCGGCGCGCTGAAAGGCGTCGTCCAGCAGGAGCTGATGATGTGCCGTATCGCTTTCCTGCAGGAAAAGATCGGTGCGGGCGTTGATGAACAAGGGCATTTCCCGGCGATCGGCCATTTCGCGGATGGCGCGGATGCGTGCCGCCTGTACCTCGATCTGATGAACGCCTTGACCGCCGATCACCTGATCTTCGAAATTGATACCGATGGCGCCGTGATCCATGATCTTTTCGACATTGGCGGCGACCTCCTCGGGTTCGACGGCGTAACCGCCCTCGAAATCGACCGACAGCGGCAGCGGGCTCGTCACCGAAATCAGCCTGGCGGTGACCGCCAGCAATGATAGCGGAATGGCCTGGCCATCGCCGAAGCCGTTGGCGGCGGCAACCGACCAGCTACCCGTCGCCAGCGCCTTCGCGCCAGCCTCCGTGACAGCCTTGGCAGAGCCAGCATCCCAAATATTGAAAAGGATCAGCGGCTCGCCCTTCTTGTGCAGCCGCGCAAATTCCTGCGCCTTTTCCACTTGACCCATCGCATCCCCTCCGAAAAGCCCAGTCGGGCGATTTCCCCTCCGCGACCATAAAGAGCGTCAGCTCTCCCTCACATGGCAAATAGCGTAAAACCCCGGAAATCAATAGTAAAATCATAGCCGGCATTGGATCGCACGGCAATCTCCCCCCATGACCGGGGATGCAGCAGCATGAATATTTTCCTTCCCCCGTGCCGACCGTGCGTGCCATAAGACGGGCATGAACCAGACAAAAACGCTATCCGAACCTTCAGATTTTGCCGGCATCCGCGATTGGGTGTTCGATCTCGACAACACGCTTTATCCGCATCATGTCGATCTCTTCGCGCAGATCGACAAGAACATGACCGCCTATGTCGCCGCTCTCTTGCAGATGGAGCGTGAAGACGCCCGCAAGCTGCAGAAGCAATATTATCTCGAGCACGGCACGACCCTGCAGGGATTGATGATCCATCACGGCATCGACCCCAACGATTTCCTGGAAAAGGCGCATGCGATCGACTATTCGGCGCTGACGCCGCAGCCGGAGCTGGCCGCTGCCATCAAGGCGTTGCCGGGACGCAAGTTCATCTTCACCAACGGCAGCGTCAAACACGCCCAGGCGACGGCCGGCGCACTCGGCATCCTCGACGGCTTCGACGACATTTTCGATATCGTCGCTGCCGACTACGTGCCGAAGCCTGCCGGCAGCACCTATGACAAGTTCATGAGCCTCCATCGCGTCGATACGAAGAAGGCGGTCATGTTCGAGGACCTACCGCGCAACCTCACCGTGCCCAAGGCGCTCGGCATGAAGACCGTGCTTCTCGTACCGCAAAATCTCGAGACGACGATCGTCGAATGGTGGGAACGAACGACTGGCGAAGACGATCACATCGATTACGTGACCGACGACCTCACCGCTTTCCTGAAGGCGCTGGTTTAACCATTCATTAGAACGGGGTTACGAAAGTTTCATGCGCCTTACAGAGGTTTAATTGGCCGTTTTTGACCGCCAACCGTATCGTTTGCCCATTCCTCGACACGAAAGGAAAAGCGATGAACGGGAAAAAACTTCTTCTGGCCGGACTTTCTGCAACCCTGCTTCTCAGCGGTGCCGCACAGGTGGCGCTCGCCGCTTCGCATGATAGCGACCGTGGGGGCAGACATCATCACGGCCGCTGGCACAAACCGCATATTTCGCCCGAAGTCCTTTACGTGCGCATGCTGAAGGAATTCGGCAATCCCGGTGACACGAAGCTCACCAAGGATGAGGTCAAGGCAGGCGTCGACAAGATCTTCGACCAGATCGACGTCAACCACGACGGCGAAATCACACCCGGCGAATATCGCGCCTACCGCCAGGAGCAGATGAAGCAGTGGCGGGCCGAACACGCCAAGGCGGATGGCGATCAGGCCCAAAATGGCCAGGCGCAAGGCGGCGACCAGGCACAAAGCAATCAGGCGCAGGGTAATCAGGCTCCAGACGACCAGGCGCCGGTCGACCAGGCTCAAAACGACAATGACAACGACAAGGGCGGCGAAGGCCATCGCCATCACAGACCGTATGGCCGCTTCATGCATGAAGCGATGATCTTCCGCTTTGCCGATACCGATCAAAGCGGCCAGATCAGCAAGAAGGAAGCCGAAGACGCCATGAGCAAGGTCTTCGACCGGCTGGACCGCAACCACGATGGCGTCGTCAACCTTGACGACATGCCGGGCCGACCGCTGCTCTAAGCCGATAGCGCCGGCAACAAACCCATGAACGAAAGCCCGCCCTCGCCTCTGCGACGGCGGGCTTTCCGTTTTCAGTGGCCGTTATCGTGGTGGCCGTTGTCGTGTTCGTAGAAATCGGCAACGATCTTCCAGGCTTCGTCGGCGGTATCGACGAAGCTGATGAGGTTCACATCGTCGGGCGCAATAGTGCCGAACTCGGCCAGCGCCTCGAAATTGATGATGTTGCGCCAGAATTTTTCGCCGAAGAGAATAAGCGGCAGGCGCTCCATGCGGCCGGTCTGAATGAGCGTCAGGCATTCGAACAGCTCGTCGAGCGTGCCGAAGCCGCCGGGGAACACCGCGATCGCCTTGGCGCGCACCATGAAGTGCATCTTGCGGATCGCGAAATAATGGAAGTTGAAGCTGAGTTCCGGCGTCACATAGGCGTTGGGCGCCTGCTCATGTGGTAGGACGATGTTGAGGCCGATCGAGGGAGCCCCTTCCTCGGCCGCGCCGCGATTGCCCGCTTCCATCACGCCGGGACCACCGCCGGTGACGACGACATATTCATGGAAGTCGAAGCCGGCGGAATAACGCGAGCAAAGGCGGGCGAACTTGCGTGCCTCTTCGTAGTAGACCGATGCGGCTTCCAGGTTGGCGCGCTGCACATCGTTGCGGGCAGCCCAGGCATTGGCGCCGGGGGCGGGAATGCGCGCGCCGCCGAACATGACCACGGTCGATTTTATGCCACGCTCGGCCAAAGACATTTCGGTCTTCAGCAACTCCAGCTGCAGGCGGATCGGCCGCAGCTCCTCGCGGCAAAGGAAATCCTCATCGGCATAGGCAAGACGGTAGGACGGCGACATCGACTGCGGCGTGCGCGGCACCGACTCGGCTCGCTGCTTGTCCGCCGAGCTCGTCTTCAACGGGTCCCAAACCCCGTCCTTGCGCCTCAGCCTGCCGTTCTTTCCCTTGCTCATCTATTCATGCCTTTCAAATCGATCATGACGGCCCGTTTTCCGTCCGAGAACGGAAATAGCCAAGCTCTTGCATATGCCCCTACAACGCCTTGAATCCAAGCTCAATCGGCGCGGAAAAGACATTCCATTTTCGGCATCCATGCTATAGGACCAATCGACCGCTTCCGGACCCTTATCCGGAAATCACGATAGGCCCTGACGTTGTAAGGAATTCCCATGAGCGCTAACGACCTCGCTTCCCTCGAAAAGTCCATCGAGGCTGCCTTCGACAATCGCGACAATGTGAACACGTCGACGCGCGGCGAAGTCCGCGACGCCGTCGAGACGGCGCTCAATCTCCTCGATAGCGGCAAGGTTCGCGTGGCCGAACGTGGTGCCGACGGCAACTGGACCGTCAACCAGTGGCTCAAGAAAGCGGTTCTGCTCTCCTTCCGTCTCAACGACATGAAGATCGTCGAAGGCGGCTCCGGCGGCGCCACCTGGTGGGACAAGGTTCCCTCGAAGTTCGAAGGCTGGGGTGAAAACCGCTTCCGCGAAGCTGGCTTCCGCGCCGTGCCGAACGCCGTCGTGCGTCATTCCGCCTATATCGCCCCCAACGCCATCCTGATGCCGTCCTTCGTCAATCTCGGCGCCTATGTCGGCGAAGGCACCATGGTCGACACCTGGGCGACAGTCGGCTCGTGCGCCCAGATCGGCAAGCATGTGCATCTTTCCGGCGGCGTCGGCATCGGCGGCGTGCTGGAGCCGATGCAGGCCGGCCCGACCATCATCGAAGACAATTGCTTCATCGGCGCCCGTTCCGAAGTCGTCGAAGGCTGCATCGTCCGCGAAGGTTCCGTACTCGGCATGGGCGTCTTTATCGGCAAGTCGACCAAGATCGTCGACCGCGCCACCGGCGAGATCACCTATGGCGAAGTTCCGCCTTACTCGGTCGTCGTCGCCGGCGCGCTGCCGAGCGGTAACACCATGGCGAACGGCCAGCCGGCTCCCAGCCTCTATTGCGCAGTCATCGTCAAGCGCGTCGACGAAAAGACCCGTTCGAAGACCGGTATCAACGAGCTGCTGCGCGACTGATCTGCAAGATTTTGGAAGCGCGGTTGCCATATCGCGCTTCCCTCATGCTTGCCCGGTGAGCATGCCTGTGCGATTGCTGGAATCGCGGCAAAGATTTTCGAGTCGTCACCGACCCTTTGCCATCGCTTTGCCATTTCCCGCCGGATAAGTTGCCTCCGATGACTGTTACGAATCCCATCACGAACCTGCAGACCCTGATCCGCTGCGCTTCGGTCACGCCTGCCGAGGGCGGCGCGCTGACCGCGCTTACCGATATGCTGGCACCGCTCGGCTTCAAGATCGAGCGCATGACGGCAAGCGAGCCGGGAACGCCCGATATCGAAAACCTCTATGCGCGGCTTGGCACGGGCGGGCCGCACCTAATGTTTGCCGGCCATACGGATGTCGTGCCGGTTGGCGATGCCGCTTCCTGGAGCCATCCGCCCTTTGCCGCCGAAATCGCCGATGGCGAACTCTTTGGCCGTGGCGCGGTCGACATGAAAGGCGGCATTGCCTGCTTCGTGGCAGCGGTTGCGCGTCATATCGAGAAGCATGGCAAGCCCGCCGGCTCGATCTCCTTCCTGATTACCGGCGACGAAGAGGGACCGGCGATCAACGGCACGGTAAAGCTGCTGCAATGGGCGGCCGAGCGCGGCGAGACATGGGATGCGTCGCTCGTCGGCGAGCCCACCAATCCCGACCGGCTTGGCGACATGATCAAGATCGGCCGCCGCGGCTCGGTCTCCGGCACCATCACCGTCCACGGCGTTCAGGGTCATGCCGCCTATCCGCACCTTGCCGACAATCCGGTGCGCAGCATCATCAAACTGACGGAAGCGCTGCTCGATCCGCCCTTTGACGCCGGCACGGACAATTTCCAGCCGTCGAACCTCGAAGTGACGACGATCGACGTCGGCAATACCGCGACCAACGTCATTCCCGCCAAGGCAACCGCTGCCTTCAACATTCGCTTCAACGACACCTGGACGGCCGATACGCTGAAGGCCGAAATTCTGGCGCGCCTGGACGCAGCCGCCACCGACCAGACGCTGCGGCCCGGACGTCCGCCCGCGAAATACGATATCGTGTGGTCGGAGCGTCCGAGCCAGGTCTTCCTGACGCGCAACAATGCGCTGATCGCTTCGCTCTCCTCCGCCATCGAAAACATCACCGGTCAAAGGCCGGCACTGTCGACCACCGGCGGCACGTCGGATGCGCGCTTCATCAAGGACTATTGCCCTGTCGTGGAATTCGGGCTTGTCGGCCAGACCATGCATATGGTCGACGAGCGTGTTGCGCTCTCGGATCTCGAAACGCTAACCGAGATCTACCAGACCTTCATCCAGCGCTGGTTCGAGAATGCCGAGCTTTAAGGAAGTCCAATATTACCTGTCCGGCCTGTGGCTGCTGATCCGGATGGATGCACGCGGCTTTCAGTATCTGGATATTTCGGATCGCGGCATGCTGCGCTCCTTCTGGGCGATTTTCTGGAGCCTTCCCTCGATCGGCATTTCCTGGCTGTGGTGGCAGCAGGCCTATCTGCGTGCCATGCCGCCGGAAACAGCGACGGGCCTCGCCTTTTTCCTGAGGCTGGCGCTGGTCGAGGCGGCGAATTGGCTGATCCCGCTGGTTCTTGCCGGCGTATTGCTGCTGTTTTTCCGTGTCGGTGAGAAGTTCACGCCGATCGTCGTGGTGGTGAACTGGCTTGGGGTGCCGACATCCTATCTCAATGCGCTGCTTATCGCCCTAATCGCCTTCGTGCCTGGCTCCAGTGGATTGGCGGCGCTGCTATGGCTTGTCCTGATGGGGACGATCATCTTTTCGCTGGCACGCATGCTTCGAATGATCTGCGGCACGCATCCGCTCTTTATCGGCACACTGACGCTGGTGCTGCTGATCCCGACCATGCTGCTGACGGATTTTCTGCAACGCTTCCTCGGCGTCTATCCGCCTGTTTGAGGCAATCGCAGAGGGACTACGACAGATCCTCGCCATCATCGGCATTTTCGCCCTCACCAGGCAAACCGGCGCCGTCACGATATTCCACTTGCATGAAATATAGCCCATCCGGTGGGGCGACGGGGCCGCAGGCCTTGCGATCCTTTGCCTCGAGCGCCGCGCGCACATCGTCGGGCGTCCATTTACCCTCGCCCGCAAGCTTCAGCGTGCCGGCGAAAGAACGGATCTGATTGTGCAGGAAGCTTTGCGCCGTGGCACGGATCTCGATGAGCTCGCCGCTGCGCGTCACATCCAGCCGGTCGAGCGTGCGCACCGGGCTGTTTGCCTGGCAATGCGCCGAGCGAAAGGTGGTGAAATCGTGCCGTCCCACAAGCGTTTGCGCGGCGGCATGCATGACCTCATGGTCCATATCCTTCGGCACCCACCAGGCGCGCCCGGCTTCCAAAGCCAGAGGCGCACGGCGGGCGATGATGCGATAGAGATAGTGGCGGCGGATGGCCGAAAAGCGCGCGTCGAAGCTTTGGTCGACCTCGACGATATCGAGAATGGCAATACGGTTACCGGCAAGCCTCAGATGGGCATTGAGCGCGTTGCGCAGCGTATAGACCTTCCATTCCTTCGAGAGATCTGCATGCATGACCTGCCCCATGGCATGCACGCCGGAATCGGTGCGTCCCGCGCCGCGGATCGAAACGGTCTCGCCGGTCAAGGACAGGATAGCGCCTTCGATTGCGCCCTGCACGGAGGGGCCGTTTTCCTGGCGCTGCCAACCGACATAGGGAATGCCGTCATATTCGACGGTCATCTTGTAACGCGGCATCAGGCTTGCTCCGAGGCGAGCATGGTGCCCGGCGCGATCGGCGTGCCGCGCAGGAAGTCGGCTGCCGCCAAGGGCTTGCCGCCGGCCTTCTGCAGCTTCGTCAGCCTGATGGCGCCGGAGGCGCAGGCAGTGACGAGATCATCTGTCAAGATCTGACCGGAGGCTCCGTTGCCTTCCGCCAATTCCGAACCCAGCACCTTGATACGCTCGGGGCGGCCAGCAATTTCGGCCTCGAACCAGGCGCCGGGAAAGGGCGACAGGCCGCGAATATAATTATGGACATCGGCTGCGGGCTTGCCGAAATCGATACGGGTTTCACCCTTATCGATTTTGGCGGCATAAAGAACGCCTTCGGACGGCTGGGCGGTCAACGGCAACTCGTCATGTTCCAGCTTGTTCATCGCCTCAGCCATGGCCTTTGCGCCAACGAGCATCAGCCTGTCATGCAGTTCGCCCGCTGTCATGGTGTCGCCGATTTCGACTTCGCGTGTCAAAGCGACCGGGCCGGTATCCAGCCCCTTGTCCATCTTCATCACCATCATGCCGGTTTTTTTGTCGCCGGCCATGATTGCTCGCTGGATGGGAGCGGCTCCGCGCCAGCGCGGCAGCAGTGAGGCATGGCCGTTGTAGCAGCCGAGACGCGTGCCCGACAGAATTGCCTCCGGCAGCAACAGGCCATAAGCGACGACGACAGCGACGTCGGCATTCAGATCGCGAAAACGCTGGCGTTCATCGGGATCCTTGAAATTGACGGGCGTGAAAACTGGCAGGCCCAGCAATTCGGCCGCCTGATGCACCGGCGATTTCTGCAGGTCGAGCCCTCGCCGGCCGCCGGGGCGCGGCGGTTGCGTATAAACGGCACGAATCTTGTGACCGGCATCGATCAGGGACCGCAATGTCGGCACGGAGAATTCGGGCGTTCCCATAAAGACGATGTTGAGCGACATGTGATCCATCCGGCTAAGATATCAGATTTAGAATGACCCAGCGGCCGCGGTACACGCCATCGGGTCCAATGCTAGCCGCCTTCAAACGGGTTTACGAGCTTGAGATCAAGCCCCTCGAAGTCTTTTGTATTGCGCGTCGCCAATGTCGCACCATTCGCAAGGCAGATGGCGGCGATCATGGCGTCCTGTACGGAAATCTGATGTCCCGAGCGCTCGCGACGGGCGCGAATGCGGCCCGTTAACCGCGCGCTGTCTTGATCCAGTTGCAAGATACGCCCCATAAAGTGATGTCCCATGAGAGAGTCGAGGCCTTCGAAAAATCGTTTTGATCGATCCCTCAGCAGCACCTTTTCTGCGCCATAGGACAGCTCCATTAGAACGGGAGAGCAGAGATACAGGGTCTCCATCTCCTGCCGCTCAAACCATTCACCGACGTTTGGAGATAAATTCGCCTTTGTGATTTCCGAAACCACGTTCGTATCGAGAACAATCATTCAGAGCTACGGCGCTCCGCCTCTCTACGGCGAGCCTCATCTGTGGCAGACATGAAGTCGCGATGTTCTTCGTCGCTCAATGCAAGGCCGACGAACGCAGAACGCAGCTGGCCGAGCGTCGAGCCCGCCTTTGCAGCATTCTCCGATCGCGTAGCATTGAGGCCCTTTCGAACCTGAATCTTAATTTCTTCCGAGAGACTGTGACCAGAGCGCTTCGCCTCGTCGCTAAGCTCTCGCTTCAAGCTTTCGGACATGTCTCTGACCAATATATCAGCCATTCGCGCCTCCATTTGATATCAATGATATCATAGAGCTTTTAGGCCGATCTTTCAACGGCTGGAGATCAAAGAGCCTTGGCCTTGGCGGCCTTGGTGAACTTCTTGATCACCATCTCCCGCTTCAAGCGCGAGATATAGTCGATGAAGAGCACGCCGTTCAGATGGTCGATCTCGTGCTGCACGCAGGTCGCAAGCAGGCCGTCGGCCTCGGTGAGCTGCTCCTTGCCGTTGCGGTCCAGATGCTTGACGGTGACGCGCGCCGGGCGCTCCACCTCTGCATAATAATCCGGAATGGAGAGGCAGCCTTCCTCATAGACCGAACGTTCATCCGAAGACGCGACGATCTCCGGATTGATGAAGACCAGTGGCGTTTTCTCTTCGCCCTCGCGCGCGACGTCGATGACGAGCATGCGGCGGGGAACGCCGATCTGGATCGCAGCAAGGCCAATGCCCGGCGCGTCATACATGGTTTCCAGCATGTCGTCGGCGAGGCGCTGAATTTCGGTATCGATCTGCTCGATGGGCTTGGAAGCCTGGCGGAGCAGCGGATCGGGCAAAATGATGAGTGGCTTGATCGTCATGACGTTTCCCATAACGCATCTTGTTGTGCGATGGAATCGCCAAGATGGCGGTGAGACAGTGTTTTTTCAACGATGGTCATCCGGATCAGCGCAAATGACCCAGAAATTATGTTCACGTTTTGATCTGGATATTCGCGATGGTTTTGCTATGGTGCCCATAAGAACTTCACCAATGCGCCAGGTTTCATGTCCTTCATCATCTTCGGCCAAGCCATTTCCACGGTCCAGGTTCTGACCGGCCTCGTTATCCTGCTTGCGATCGCGGTCATCGTCCTTTTCGTCCGCGGCAAGGCACGCGCGGAAGACGACGCGCTCGACGCCGAGCATACGATGGCAGCATTGTTGCGGTCGCAGGCTGAGATGCAGGGGCGGCTTGCCACAATGGCAGAAGTCTTCGGCTCCAGACAGGCCGAGCTTAATCAGGCCATCGGCCAACGTCTCGACGGGATGTCGCAGCGGGTGACGGCGACGATCGGCGAGCAGACGCGCTCGACGCATGAGAATCTGCGCCGCCTGCAGGAACGGCTCGCCGTCATCGATGCCGCCCAGACCAATATCCAGACGCTGGCCAAGGATGTCGTCGGCCTGCAGGCCATTCTTTCCAACAAGCAGACACGCGGTGCCTTCGGCCAGGCGCGCATGGAGACCATCATCGCCGACGGGCTGCCGATGGGCGCCTACGCATTTCAGACGACGCTTTCCAACGGCTCGCGACCGGACTGTACCGTGCGCATGCCAAACGGCTCGCCGCCGCTTGTCATCGATGCGAAGTTTCCGTTGGAGGCGTGGAACGCCATCCGCAGTGCTGCCAGTCCCGAACATGGCAAGATCGCCGCACAGCAGTTCCGCCGGGATTTGGAGCTGCATATTCGCGACATTTCAGAGAAATATCTGATCCCCGGTGAGACGCAGGACACGGCCTTTCTCTTCGTGCCGTCCGAGTCGATCTTTGCCGAGATCCACGAGAATTTCGAGGCGATCGTGCAGAAGGCCCAGCGCGCCCGTATCGTCATCGTCTCACCATCGTTGCTGATGCTGTCGATCCAGGTCATCCAAGCTGTCCTGAAGGATCAGCGCATGCGCGAGCAGGCTCATGTCATCCAGAGCGAAGTGGCTCATCTGATGGACGACCTGTCACGCCTCGACGAGCGGGTGCGCAAGCTGCAGGGGCATTTCGCCATGGCGCAGAAGGATGTCGACATGATCGTCACCTCGGCCGACAAGCTGGCGCGGCGCGGCGAGCGGATAGAAGCGCTGGAATTCGAGGCAGCGAAAGAGCCTGCCAAGGCGCGCACGGAAGAACGGCCCAAACCTGTCGACAACCGCACAAGCCAACTCAAGCTCAGGGTAGTTGACGAAGACTGATCGCTTCGGCAGTGTCGCGCCCACTCGATGTATGATCCGAAAAGACAAAGGCAGCCTTCTGGCAGGATCATGCAGGCGCAACACCCAGGGCAGGACATTGCATGATCACTATTTTCGGCTCCATCAATATGGACCTCATCGCCACCACGGATCGTTTGCCGAAGCCGGGCGAAACGGTTGCCGGCAACGGCTTCTCCACGGCCGCCGGCGGCAAGGGCGCCAACCAGGCGCTGGCCGCACGCCGCGCCGGCGCAACGGTCCGCCTCAGCGGGGCGGTCGGCAATGATGCCTTCGCGGAGCCCGCGCTTGCGTTGCTCGATACGGCAGGGACCGATCTTTCGACCGTCCGGCGTGTGTCCGAAGCGACGGGCACGGCTCTCATCCTCGTGGGGGGTGACGGCGAGAACATGATCGCCGTTGTGCCGGGCGCCAATGGTACGAACACCTCCGAACACGCAGCGGCCGCCGTTGCTGCTCTGAAGGCTGGCGATACGCTGATGCTTCAGCTCGAAATTCCGGTCGCCGCCGTCGAGATGGCGCTAAACGCCGCGAAGGCAAAGAGCGTGCGCACCGTGCTCAATCTGGCGCCGCTGATCCCGGAAGCTGCCCGCCTCGGCCGCCTTGCCGATATTGTCATCGCAAACGAGACCGAATTCGAGAGACTGGCCGGCCAGGACAACATGTCGGCTTCCGAGCGCGAGGCAGCCCTGGTTCGCCTACATGGTGAAACCGGCCAGACGCTGATCGTCACGCTTGGCGGCGATGGTGTCATCGCCATTCGCGACGGCGAGCTCGCGCGCGCCAAGGGTCTCGTGATCGAGCCGGTCGACACCGTCGGCGCCGGCGATACCTTTTGCGGCTATTTTGCCGCCAGCCTCGATCAAGGCCTGGATTTCCACGCCAGCTTGCGTCGGGCTGCCGTCGCCGGTTCGCTCGCCTGCTTGAAGCCTGGAGCACAGCCGTCCATTCCGGTTGCCAGCGAAGTCGCCGAAGAGCTTTAAAGCTAAAACTCCCCACGCATCGGGAAGCGCAATTAATTAAATTTTTGCGCTTCCATATCATTCTCCTCTGGCCTGGCGCGCATAGCCTTCCGGTTGCGGCAGGAATCTTAACGGCGGCTCCATGACAGGGCCATCCTGCGCCGACCTTGCATTCGGATAATGTGTATCCGACGCATCGCTTTTTCGAGGAAATGATGTTCATCTTTCGCATGAAGTCGCTTGCGGCCAAGCTCATCTTGGTCACCGGGCTGGCGATCGCACTCGTTCTGCTGGTTTCCAATTTTCTGCTGATTTCCCAGACCCGAGATCGCGTCGAGACGTTGACGATGGATCAGGCGAATACCGAGGCCAAGTCCATTTCAAACGAGATCGCCGCAAATGTCGGCGAACTGGCAAGTGCCGCCCGCTCCATGGCTGCCATCATCGGCCGCGGCCACGAGGGTCATACCTTCGACCGCAAGGGCATGATCAATATCCTCAAGGCAAATGTCGAGCAGAATGCCTTTGCCTTCGGCAGCTGGTTCTGTGAACAGCTCGGCGCACTGGATGGCAAGACGACCGAACTTGCCAACAACAAGGATCAGGCCGTCAACGACAAGGGCGCCTTCACGCCCTATTGGTCGAAGACCAAGGATGGCGGCATCCAGTTCTCGACCTTCGATAATGACTACACCGCCGCCTGGTGGAAGCTTGCAGCCGACAGCGGCAAGGGCGCGATCACGCCGCCCTATCTCGCACAGGGCACCGACGTTCCGACGACCATGAGCTCGATCGCCTATCCCGTCATGTCGGGCGGCAAACTGATCGGTGTCGCAGGCGTCGACATTTCTCTTAGCTCGCTTTCGACGAAGCTGCAGAAGATGCAGCCTTTCGGCACCGGCCGCGTGCTGCTGGTTTCCCAGGACAACAAGTGGCTGGTGGCACCGAGCGTCGACCTGCTGATGAAGGACTATAACGGTTCCGGCACTGACGTGATCAAGGCGGCACTGACCACCTCTTCTTCAAGCGTCCTCAAGAACCTTTCTGAAAATGGCGGCGAAGCGTTCGACCGCGTCGTCTACCCTTTCGCCGTTCCCGGCCTCAATGCCACCTGGGTCGTTCTCATCGACGTGCCGCATAGCGCAATCGCAGCACCGGTGCGCGATCAGACCTATATGATGATCGTTGCCGGCATTCTCGTGCTTGCCGCCGTCATGCTCGCCCTCTACGTCGCTGTGCGCGGTTTCGTGCAGAAGCCGCTCGCCGGTCTCGTCGCAAGCGTCAATCGCCTCAGCACCGGCAATTATGCCGAACCGGTCGCCGGCCAGGCAGGTGCAGACGAAGTTGGTTCAGTCGCCAAGGCACTCGAAGGGTTCCGCTTTGCGCTTGCCGACACCAAGCGCCTCGAAGGTGAAGCCAACGATCAGCGTCTGGCTGCCGAAGGCGAGCGCCGCCGCTCGGAGAGCGAACGCAACGAGAGCGTCACCCTCCAGCGCCATATCGTCAGCATTCTCGGCCACAGCCTCGCCGAGCTTTCCAAGGGCAACCTCACCCAGCGGATCACGGACGATTTCCCCGGCGAATATGCCCAGCTCAAGCAGGACTTCAATGCTGCGCTGGCGAGCCTTGAGGAGACGGTTCATACCGTCAATGTCAGCGTCGGCAATATCGGCAGCGGCACCGGCGAAATCAGCAACAGCGCCTCGGATCTCGCCCGCCGCACCGAACAGCAGGCGGCCAGCCTCGAAGAGACGGCGGCAGCCCTCAATGAGCTGACCGCGCAGGTCAACTCCAGCGCCGAAAACGCACGCACGGCGGCAAGCAGCGTAAATGCGGCGTCTCAGGATGCCGAGCATTCCGGCGAGATCGTGCAAAAGGCCATTTCCTCCATGCACGGCATCGAGCAATCGTCGCAGGAGGTGTCGCGCATCATCGGCGTCATCGACGAGATCGCTTTCCAGACCAATCTTCTCGCGCTCAATGCCGGTGTCGAAGCGGCGCGTGCGGGCGACGCGGGCAAGGGCTTCGCCGTTGTCGCACAGGAAGTGCGCGAGCTGGCTCAGCGCTCGGCCAATGCCGCAAAGGAGATCAAGACTTTGATCAACGCCTCGGCCGGACAGGTCAAGGAAGGCGTCGATCTGGTCGGCCGCACGGGCGATGCCCTGCACAAGATCGCCCAGCAAGTTATGGAGATCAACGGCTTGATCCGTCAGATCTCCGCTTCCGCCAGCGAGCAGGCGATCGGTCTGAAGGAAATCAACTCGGCCATGAACCAGATGGATCAGGTAACCCAGCAGAATGCCGCGATGGTAGAGGAAACCACAGCTTCGAGCGTTGCCCTTGCCGAAGAAGCCCAGTCACTTCGGACACTCGTTGCGCGCTTCCGCACCGCACGTGCCGCCCAGGAGAATGCCAGCGCATTGCGGGCGACCGCCCAGCAGATGCGGGCTCCGGTCGCGCCGCGGCGGGCAGCTCCTACCGCTGCATCACCGGCACGCAAGGCAATTCCACAGACGCAGGGCGCCAATGCACTCGCGCAGGATGACTGGGAAGAGTTCTGAGCCGACGCTCGATAAATAAGATGCAAAAGGCCGCCGGATCGCTCCGGCGGCCTTTTGCATGGATCTTGATCAGATGCGGGCGAAGCGTTCCGTCAGTAGCGCGAAGAAGCCGTCGGCATCGACATCGCGCATGACCTTGGCGTTGCGCTCGCGGTCGGTGACGTGCCACCAGTCGACGACGGTCATGCCGACCGTCAGTTCCGACGTCACTTCGATTTCCACGTTGCATTCGCGGCCCTTGAAGAGCTCGGGCTTCAGAAGATAGGCGATAACAGTCGGATCATGCAGCGGACCGCCGTCCGAACCATATTTCTCGATATCGAAACGCTCGAAGAACTGCAGCATTTCGACCATGGCCTTGGCCGGTGGCGTGCCGACTGCGGCGATGCGCTCGACGCGATCCCGGCGCGTCAGCAGCTTGTGCGTGACGTCGAGCGGCATCATGACGATGGGAACGCCCGAACGGAACACCACGTCTGCCGCCTCCGGATCGACATAGATGTTGAACTCGGCGGCCGGCGTGATGTTGCCGCCCTCGAAAAAGCCGCCGCCCATCATCACGAGCTCGCGCACGCGACCAATGATGTCAGGCGCCTTCTGAAACGCCATTGCGATATTGGTCAGCGGGCCGAGCGTGCAGAGGGTCACGGCGCCTTCCGGTTCCTTACTCAGCGTATCGATGATGAAATCGACGGCGTGGCCCGGCTGCAGTTCCATCGTCGGCTCGGAAAGTTCCGGACCATCAAGGCCGGTCTTGCCATGCACATGTTCGGCCGTGACCAGCTTGCGCTTGAGCGGCGCATCAGCGCCGGCAAACACCTTGACATCGCGACGATTGCAGAGCTCGCAGACGATGCGGGCGTTCCGGCTCGTTAACCGCAGCGGCACATTGCCGGCGACGGTGGTGATGCCAAGCACGTCGATCTCCTGACGGCTGCCGAAGGCAAGAAAGATCGCCGCGGCGTCGTCCTGACCGGGGTCGGTATCGATGATGATTTTTCTAGGTTCGGTCATGTCTTCAACTTTCCTCCGGTACAGATCGACAGGCTTTGTCGCGGGTCCGGTCCGGCTTTGTCAAGCGCTCGCTCGCCATGTCACAAAACCATTTTTCACCATGGATTTCGATCTCGCAAATGCGAAGACCTCATGGCTTGCACTCGCAGGCGCGTACTCCCATATTAGGGACAACCGGGTGCTGAAGATCAGGTCCGGAACGGTCGCTTGACACCCAAGGACTTTGAGACAATGAGCCGGACGACTCCCTTTGCCAGCCCGCTGCTTCTGGGCTTCGACACTATGGAAAAGACGCTTGAGCGAATTTCCAAGGTCAGCGACGGTTACCCTCCCTACAATATCGAACGGATGCGCGCGGATCGCCTGTCGGGCGAGCCAGAACGTCTGCGCATCACGCTGGCGGTCGCCGGTTTTTCCGAAGACGAGCTTGACGTCACCACGGAAGAAAACCAGCTGCTGATCCGCGGACGCCAGACGGAACAGGGCGAGCGAGACTATCTCTACCGGGGCATCGCAGCCCGGCAGTTCCAGCGTGTTTTCGTCCTTGCCGACGGCATGCAGGTGCTCGGCGCTACGCTGAAGAACGGGCTGCTCTCCGTCGATCTCATTCGGCCGGAACCGAACCGCGTGGTAAAGAAAATTAACATTTCGGTCTCACAGTAGAACAACGGCCTAGAGCCGGATGATTTCAGGCCGAATCAACCTGAAGTCCGAATCGGCTCTAGAATCAAAGAACTAGAGCACGACGTCACCCGAAAGCCGCTCACACTTTTGGTCATCATGCTCTGGAGCCGTTGGTCCCTCATACTGGAGGTACGAGCATGTTGTTGAAAGAAGCTAACGCCCGCCTGACCCCATCCGAACTTGCCAATATCGGCACCGGCGAGGTCGCTTATATCAGAAAAATGGATTGGTCCGAAGTGTCCCGCTGCTTCCCGGAAGCGCCGGATATCGATCCGGATGTCGATCTGTGGGCGCTTTTCGGCGCCGACGGCACGCCGATCCTGCTTACGGACAATCGATCCAGCACATTCTATCGTGCTGCAGAAGACGAATTGAAGACGGTCAGCCTGCACTGACTATGAGCGTCGCCCGACGGTGAAATCACCGTCCGCAAGGACCGCATCGAACCGGCCCCACCTGGCAATGCGCGCGCATGATCCAGACCGCCCAAAGCGGCGGTCCTCACGGGATTATGCGAATATTTCAATTTGAGATTCTCGCCCGTAATTGGAGCGATCAGACCCTTTTGAAGGTCAGATAGGCCGACGAGCGCCCTTCGCGGCGGGCCTTGGCCTCGTAGCGCGTGCTCGGCCAGCCCTCATAGGGCGTCAGCCAGTCGGCAGCATTCTGCGCAGTCCATTCGAAGCCACCATGCGCCTGGCAATGCTGCAGCGTCCAATTGACGTAGGTGTCAATGTCGGAGGCGAAGCAGAAGAGCGCCCCGGGCTTCAGGACGCGATGGAAGCGGGAAAGGTTCACCTGCGAAACGAAGCGGCGCTTCCAATGCTTCTTCTTCGGCCAGGGATCGGGATAGAGCAGATCGATCTGGTCCAGGCAGGCGTCAGGCAACCAATCCAGCACCTGCGTCGCGTCGTCATTGTAGACACGGATGTTGCGCGCGCCAGCGTCGTCGACGCTCGCAAGCAGCTTCTGCATCGAATTGACGAAAGGTTCTACCCCGATGAAGCCGGTCTTCGGCTGCTCCAGCGCCCGGTGGATCAAATGCTCTCCACCGCCGAAACCGATCTCCAGGCGCAGACGCTCGGTCGGCACCGGGAAGAGATCGTTCAACGGCTGCGGCGCCGGGGCGGAAAGATCGAGGATGAACTGCGGCAGCAATACTTCCAGCTTTTCGGCCTGCTGGCCGCGCAAGGCTTTACCCTTGCGGCGGCCGAAGAATGCTTCCGTCGCCCGCGACCGGCGCTCGGTATCGATCATGCGGCTTCCCGGAGCTTTACGGCTTCCTTGAGAGCCTTCACCAGGTCCGTACGCTCCCAGGAGAAGGAGCCGTCGCGACCGGCCTTGCGGCCGAAGTGACCGTAAGCCGAGGTCTTGGCGTAGATCGGCTTGTTGAGGTCGAGGTGACGGCGAATGCCGGTGGGCGAAAGGTCCATGTTCTTGCGGATGGCCGCTTCGACCTGATCCTCGGTGACGTCCTTGCCCGTGCCGTGCAGGTCGACATAGATCGACAGCGGCTGGGCAACGCCGATCGCGTAGGAGAGCTGGATCGTGCAGCGATCGGCAAGACCGGCGGCAACGACGTTCTTTGCGAGGTAGCGCGCAGCATAGGCAGCGGAACGGTCGACCTTGGTCGTGTCCTTGCCCGAGAAAGCACCGCCGCCATGCGGGGCAGCGCCGCCGTAGGTATCGACGATGATCTTGCGGCCGGTGAGGCCGGCATCACCGTCCGGACCGCCGATGACGAACTTGCCGGTGGGGTTGATGTACCACTTGCAGTCGGAGGCAATCTTCAGGTCGCCGAGCGCTTCGCGGATATAGGGCTCGACGACGGCGCGTACCTTCTTCGAATCCCAGCTATCGTCGAGATGCTGGGTCGACAGCACGATCGAGGCCACTTCGGAGGGCTTGCCGTCGACGTAGCGAACCGTCACCTGGCTCTTGGCGTCAGGCCCGAGCTTGGCGACTTCGCCATCGCCCTTCTTGCGGGCGGTTGCGAGCAGCTGCAGGATCTTGTGGGAATAGTAGATCGGCGCCGGCATGAGGTCAGGCGTTTCCTTGCAGGCGTAGCCGAACATGATGCCCTGGTCGCCGGCACCTTCGTCACCCTGCTGGTCAGCGGCATTGTCGACGCCCTGGGCGATATCGGCGGACTGCGAGTGCAGAAGCACATCGATGCGGGCCTTCTTCCAGTGGAAGCCGTCCTGCTCGTAGCCGATATCCTTGATGGCGCGGCGGGCGGCGGCCTTGAACTTCGAAGGATTGATGACGTCGTTGCCGTCCTTGTCCTTTTTCATCAGGCTCGGCGGAAGACGAACCTCACCGGCGATGACGACGCGGTTGGTGGTGGCAAGGGTCTCACACGCAATGCGCACGCTCCAAGGGTTCACGCCGGTCTTTGTGGCCTCGCGGTAAACCAGATCGACGATTTCATCGGAAATGCGGTCACAAACTTTATCCGGGTGACCTTCGGCAACAGACTCACTCGTAAACAGATAATTCGCGCGCATACGGGATTCCCCTCAAAGAACAAATCTCTGCTTTTGATATTCGTCTCCGGCGTGAAAAACAAGTCGCACAAGGACATAAATATATCTTTATATCCCCGCCAAAGTGATAAAATTTTGCCTTAAATAGGGAAAAGGCGGCCAAAACGGCCGCCTCCCGACTTTCTCGATCTTCGCTTGCTTTCGAAGTACTGCTTACTCAGCGTCAGCCTCGGCCGCGAGTGCCTTGACCAATTCGACAACCTTGCGTCGGACCTTGCCATCGGAAATCTTCACGAAGGCGCGGTTAAGCTGCAATCCTTCGGAAGAAGACAGAAAGTCGACGACGTAGTTGGAGCTGGATGCTTCGGCCATGCCGCCGGCACCGGCTGCGTGCTCACCCGGCGCGTCCTCGAAAAAGAAGGAGACCGGGACATTGAGGATGCTGGAGATGTTCTGGAGGCGGCTGGCGCCGACGCGATTGGTGCCTTTTTCGTATTTCTGAATCTGCTGAAACGTAATTCCGAGGCTTTCGCCGAGCTTCTCCTGGCTCATACCAAGCATCGTGCGGCGGAGGCGTATGCGGCTACCGACATGAATGTCGATGGGGTTCGGCTTCTTTTTATTCTCTATCATCATTTTACCCTAACATAGGTTGAATTCAGGACCTGCCACCCGGTACCCTTCTCCACCCCTATAACGCTACGTTGCAGCCGATGCCCCCAAGGCCTCCAGTCTACGTTCAAAAGGCGGATGTCTAGCACTATGCAATTTTAGGGTTTTTTGGTCAATTCACCCTAAAAATAAAACCCATGCGCGAAATCGCAGCGATCATACCGGCTGCAGCGATGATCAACCAAAAGTATGTTTTTCTGGCCTTATCGTCGATGCGCGAAACGGTTGCGCCACCCAGAGTAGCGTCAATAAAGCCTTGCTGGTTATAATCGATACCAGAAAGCAGACGTCCGTGTGCATCAACAAATGCTGAAATACCAGTATTGGCGCTCCGAATCAGCGGTAATCCCTGCTCCACCGCTCTCACTCTTGCCTGCAGGAAATGCTGGTATGGGCCTGGCGTATCGCCAAACCAGCCGTCGTTCGTAACGTTAAGGATGGCGTTGGCCTGCCTGATCTCCGGGGTCATCTCGTTCGGAAAAATGATCTCGTAACAGATCAGCGGATAGAATTTCAGACCATCCGGCATGCTCAGCAATTCCCGTTTGGCGGCCGCCGAAAACCCTCCCGGCAGTTCGATGACATTTTCGATGCCGAGATAGCCGAGGATATGTTCGAAGGGGACGTATTCTCCGAAAGGAACCAGATGGGTCTTGTCGGAGGCCCCGATGATCTGACCTCGCCCATCGATGACGTAAACGGAGTTGTAATAGCGCGGATCGACGCCGGGTCCCATATCTTCGATGCGGACGGCGCCGGTAATCAGGATCTGGTCGTCATCGAGCTGATCGGCGATGCGGGCGAGCGCGTCGCGATTGTCGGTGAGGATGAAGGGCACGGCCGTTTCCGGCCAGACGATGATATCAGGCCGCTTGCCGCCATTGGCAGGCGGCTGCACGGAAAGTGCCAGGTGCCTGTCGAAGATGGCGGCGCGATCGGCGGCGGTGTCCATCTTGGCTTCCTGGTCGATGGAAGGTTGGACGATGCGCACGACAGGCGCCGTCTTCACACCTGCCAACGGCGCCTCCGGCTGGCTCAGTGCATAATAGCCATAGCCGAAATGGGCTGAAACGATGAGAACGGCAAGCCCAAGCCCCGGCACCCGGCCCTGGCGCGTGCCGAGCAATGCCGGTGCCGCGAAGACGAAGACGGCAAGCACGGTGACCCCGAGCACCCCGATCACATGCGCCGATTGCATCATCAGCGGAATGGGCATGGCGCCATAGCCAATGGCATTCCAGGGAAAGCCGGTGAAAAGAAAGCTGCGCAGCCATTCTAGAATGCCGAAGCTGAAGGCAAGCGCGGCGATGCGTCCCATGCCATCGGACCACAGGATGCGGGCAAGCATGGTCGCAACGCCGTAGAAGACGGCCAGGAAGGCGGGAAGACCGAGGATCGCGAGCGGCAAGGCCCAGGCGAACTCGTCGGCATCGATCAGCAGCGCGTGGCCGAGCCACCAGAGGCCGGCGACAAAATAACCGAAGCCGAACAGCCAACCGGTGAAGAAAGCCGGCCACAGACGCCCGAGCAGACCGCTATCCGGGCCGGCAGCAACGCCATCCAGCAGCCAAACGAGCAGCGTGAAAGAAATGAACATCGCCGCGAAGAAGCCGAAGGGCGGCAGCGCCAGCACCCCGATGGCTCCGGCAAGGATTGCAAGCAACGCACGTTTGAAACCCCAGACGAGGATCACCTTGCCCGAAAGCCATTCCATGCGCCAGCTCCGTCCAATCGCGAATCAACTGGCGGCAGTCTTTCAAAAAAGCAGCGATTTGTCCCGCTGAAGCGCCATTTATTGGCTGGCGGCATTGCGTTCGGTTGGCATTTCCTCGGCGATCGCTTCGTGGGCCAGCAAGCCGCGTTCAGACGTTCCCGCTTCGCCCTCGAGCTTTGCTGGACGACGCCGGACGGCATGACGCTTGCGTGTGATGCGCACCCGTTTGATGCGGCGCGGATCGGCATCGAGAATATGAAACTCGAAGCCCGGAAGCGCCTGCACCACCTCACCGCGCACGGGAATGCGTCCGAGCGCGGAGAAGATCAGGCCACCAAGCGTATCCACCTCGTCCACCTGCTCGGCGATATCGAAATCAGGACCGATCGCAGCGGCGATCTCCTCCAGCTCGACACGGGCGTCGGCAACAAAGACGTCCTCGGAGACGCGCTTGAACATGACTTCTTCATCATCATGCTCGTCGTCGATATCGCCAACGACCATTTCGACGATGTCCTCATGCGAGGCCAGACCGTCCGTGCCGCCATATTCGTCGATGACGAGGGCCATCTGCGTGCGGTTGACCTGCATGCGGCGCAGCAGGTCGGAGGCAAGCATCGAGGGCGGCACGAAGAGGATCTTGCGGATGATGCCGGCCTCAGCCAGCGTCTTCTGCAGATCGACGCGCGAAAGATCGAAATTTGGCTTGGCGGACCGCACCGGCTTTTCGGCCGCAGGTGCTGCCGTTGCGGTGGCCGCCGTCTTAGCACTGCCACTGCGGCGCTTGTTGCGAGCCTGCTTGGCGACATAGGACAGCAGGTCGCGGATATGCACCATGCCACGCGGATCATCCAGCGTATCGGCATAGACGGGCATGCGTGAACGGCCGCTTTCCTCGAAGAGGATCATCAGCTCGCCGATGGTGATATTCTGGTCCACGGCCTCGATATCGGCGCGCGGCACCATGACATCCTCGACGCGCACCTCGCGGAAGCGCAGGATATTGTGCAGCATCGCCCGCTCGTCCGCGGAGAAGGCGTCGTCGCCGGCCGCGTTGGTCATCAGCGCGTCGGCAAGGTCCTCGCGCAACCGGGCGGAATCTTGTGCCGGGCGCAGAATGCGCGCGGCACGTGCCCAAAAGGAAGAGTGGGATCGCTTGCCGTTGCTACTACTGCCTACCTCGTCGGAGGAGGCTGCATCGGCTCCGTCTTTGGCCTCGGGGGCCGATCTCGTCGTAAAGTCGCTCATTGTTCCTGGTCAGACAGGGTTCAGATCAAATGGGGTCTTGTCCCACATAGGGATCAGATAGGCCAAGACTAGCCAAAATGCGAGTCTCCAGCCCCTCCATTCTTTCGGCTTCGCTATTATTCATATGGTCGTAGCCGAAGAGATGCAAGAAACCATGCACCATCAAATGCGTGAGATGGTCGTCAAAACTCTTTTCGAGCTCCACCGCCTCACGCTCCACCGTTTCCCTGGCGATGATGATATCGCCCAGCATGGGGCCGGGCGTGCCGCCGGGTTCAAGCGGAAAAGCTGGAAAGGAAAGAACGTTCGTCGCCTTGTCCTGAGAGCGCCATTCCGCATTGATCTCGCGGATCGAGGCATCGTCGGTGAAAACCAGCGACAATTCGGGCGCCATTTTTGGAAATGGCTGCTTCTCGTTTTTCTTGAGATAATTTGCGGCTTCGCCCAGCACGCGCTCGGCAAGCGACTGCAATATTTCTTCGGAGGGCCAATCGCCCTCCTCCACGCTGATCTGTATGTCGAGTTCGGCCATGAGCTTTCGGGCCGCAGATCAGATCTGCGGATCGCTCTCCTCGGCCTTTGCGGTATAGGTGGAATCATAGGCCCGGACGATGCGCGCCACCAGCGGATGGCGGACGACGTCCGTATCCTTGAAGCGGACGATGGTGATGCCCTCGACGCCATTCAGCAGCTCGAGCGCTTCGACCAGGCCGGACTTGACGCCGCGCGGCAAGTCGATCTGGCTCGGATCGCCCGTCACGATCATCCGCGAATTTTCGCCGAGACGCGTCAGGAACATTTTCATCTGCATGGATGTCGTGTTCTGCGCTTCGTCGAGGATGACGGCGGCATTGGCAAGCGTGCGGCCACGCATGAAGGCGAGCGGCGCGATCTCGATGACGCCTGCTGTTATGGCACGTTCGACCTTGTCGCCGGGCATCATGTCGTAAAGCGCGTCATAGAGGGGGCGCAGATAGGGATCGACCTTTTCCTTCATGTCGCCGGGCAGGAAGCCGAGACGCTCGCCGGCTTCGACGGCCGGGCGCGACAGGATGATCTTTTCCACCGCACCGCGCTCCAAGAGCTGGGCAGCATGCGCGACGGCGAGATAGGTCTTGCCGGTACCGGCAGGGCCGACACCGAGAACGAGCTCAGACCGCTCCAGTGCCCGCATATAGGCATCCTGCGTCGGCGTGCGCGCAATGATCGTCTTCTTGCGCGTCGAAATCTGCGCCATCGTCAACTTGGCTTTTCTCTCCATGGTCGGCAGCGTCAATTGATCGTCGGCGGCAACCGCCATGCGGATTGCCCCTTCCACATCGGAACGCTCTACATTGCCGCCTTTTTGCAGCTTGTCATAGAGGTAATCGAGCGTGCGGCGCGCCTGATTGGTGGCCAGCACATCGCCTGTTATGACGACGGAATTGCCGCGAGCGCGCGCGTCTATGCCGAGGCGCTCCTCCAGAAGCTTCAGATTCTGGTCGAACTGCCCGAAAAGTTCGCTGGCGAACCGATTGTTTTCGAACGTCAGGGTGAAGTGATTGGCGTCGCTCGCGATGCGGGGCTGGCGCGATGAAGAAGAAACCAATTCCTGTCCGTTCAAGCGGTGCGGCTCCTTTGGTCCGTCCGGAACCTAGAGCAATTCAGCGAAAAGGCTGTTGGTGCTGGTTCCGGTGATTCGTACGTTTATAATGTCACCGATTTGCGATGCTTTTGCATCAACATTCACAGATTGCAGCCAAGGGGAGCGTCCAATCAACTGGCCCGGCATCCGGCCCGGCTTTTCCAGAAGGATATCCACTGTTTTGCCGACGCAAGCCTCCGCAAACGCATGCTGCTGCCGCAGGAGCAACGCCTGCAATCGCTCCAGCCGCTCGGTCTTGACCTCTTCGGGCACCTGATCCTTCAGCTCCGCACCGGGCGTGCCCGGCCGCGTCGAATATTTGAACGAGAAGGCCTGTGCATAATTCACCTCCTCGATGAGCTTCAGTGTATCCTCAAAATCCTGGTCTGTCTCCCCCGGGAAGCCGACGATGAAGTCACCAGAAAGGGCGATATCCGGGCGTGCAGTACGGATCTTCTCGACAAGCGTCAGGTATTCGGCCGCCGTATGTCGCCGGTTCATCGCCTTCAGGATGCGATCCGAGCCGGCCTGAACCGGAAGATGCAGATAGGGCATCAGCGTCCGCAGGTCGCGATGTGCGCCGATCAGGCGATCGTCCATGTCGCGCGGGTGGCTGGTCGTGTAGCGCAGGCGCGCGAGACCAGGGATTTCCGCCAGGCGATAGAGGAGGTCGCCGAGGCTCCAAGCTTCGCCTTTCGGGCCGATGCCGTGCCATGCATTGACGTTCTGGCCGAGCAGCGTGATCTCGCGAACGCCGCCATCCACCAGCTTCTCGGCCTCCTCGACGATCTGGGAGACCGGGCGGGAGACTTCGGAGCCGCGCGTATAGGGCACGACGCAGAAGGTGCAGAACTTGTCGCAGCCTTCCTGCACCGTCAGGAAGGCAGTGACGCCGCGGGCACGGATCTTCGCCTTCTCTGCGATCGGCAGGTGTTCGAACTTGTCCTCGATCGCATATTCCGTGTCAACGACGCGCTGGCCTTCCTTGGCGCGACGCAGCGCGTCCGGCAGGCGATGATAGGTCTGCGGACCGATGACGACATCGACGGCAGGCGCGCGACGCAGGATTTCCTCGCCCTCGGCCTGAGCAACGCAGCCGGTAACGCCAATCATCATCTCGCGGCCGTCGGCGGCTTTGCGCTTCTTCATTTCGCGCAGGCGGCCAAGCGCGGAATAGACCTTTTCGGCCGCCTTCTCACGGATATGGCAGGTATTCAAAAGGACGAGATCGGCCTCTTCCATGTCCTCGGTCGGCTCGTAGCCGTCACGGGCAAGCGCATCGCTCATCCGCGTGGAATCATAGACGTTCATCTGGCAGCCGTAGGTCTTGATGAAAACCTTGCGGCTGTTGGAGCCGTCGCGGGGGCCGAGCTGCAGAGTGTCGGTCGCCGGGGCGTCGAGGGTCAGGCTGTCCTTTGTCATGGGCCGCTATGTAGTGGCTTTTGCCTTCGGAGAAAATGGAAAAGTTGGAATCACCTGGAAATCAGGCGATCTCGCGCCCGAGCAGGCGGCTGGCAAGCATATTGCGGATCCGCTTGGCGATAGTGGCACTGACTTCCTTGCGATTGGTGCCGGCGCGATAATCCACTGCCTCGCCAAAGCAGACGTCGACATCGATGGCACCGCACTGGATGATGCCCTTCAGGTGCGGCACAAGCTCGATATCACCGGGCCACGCCGTCAGCGGGCGATAATAGCGGCCCATCGGCGTTCCATGGACGCGGGTATAGGCGACCGCGACCGGCTGGACATGCACGACGGCATCCGGCGTCTTCGGCAGGGCGGCAGCGGCAGCACCGAACAGCGAGGATTTGACTTCGAGCAGCCGATTGCCGTCCGAGGTCGTCCCCTCGGGAAACAGCACCATGATTTCGCCGTCTGCCATGCGGTCGGCGATCTCATTCACCTGCTCGCCGGTTTTGCGCTTCTGTTCGCGCTCGACAAAGACGCTCTTCTGCCATTGTGCGAAAAGCCCGAAGACCGGCCAGTCCCGCACTTCCGACTTGGCGATGAAAGAGACATCGGCGACTGCCGAAAGTACGAGAATATCGAGCCAGGACGAGTGGTTGGACGCCAACATGAGAGGCCGGCTCGTCTCCATCTTGCCGACCACGTGGATGCGCACGCCAAGCCAATAGCAGACGATGCGATGCCAATAGCGCGGCAGATAGCGCCGAAGCTTCCAATCAAAGCGCAGGCAGAGGATCTGCAGCGGCAGCATCACCGCGCTGACGACGCCAATGACCACGGCGGCACAGCCGATGCGCAGCCAGGTCATCAAATCGTTCGCTCCTGCATGAAAGCCTTCACGTCAACCTTCGTCCTTCTTCAGCGGGATGCCGTAAAGCTCCAGCCGGTGGTCGACGAGTTTGAAGCCATGTTCACGGGCAATGCGTTCCTGCAAAGCCTCGATCTCCGGCGAATGGAATTCGATTACCGCGCCGCTTTTCAGGTCGATCAGGTGATCGTGATGTTCCTCCGGCACGGTCTCGTAGCGGGAGCGGCCATCGCGAAAATCGTGGCGGGCAAGAAGGCCGGCGTCCTCGAACAGTTTGACGGTGCGGTACACAGTGGAGATCGATATCTTGGCATCCACCTGCACGGAGCGTCGATAGAGCTCCTCGACATCCGGGTGATCGCCGGAGCTCTCGATGATGCGCGCAATGACCCGGCGCTGGTCCGTCATGCGCATGCCACGCTCGGCGCAAAGCTCCTCCAGGGATTTTACGGCATCATCCATCGATTGCTGTCTTCGGTCTGTTGGGACTGTGACAAGGGACTAGCGAAGAACGCGGCGCATGACAAGCGCCGTCGACCTCTGGCCGTTTTCGCCGACATAGTAAGCCTTGCGCTCACCGACCGTCTCGAAACCGAGCTTGCGATAAAGGCCGAGGGCCGGCTGATTGCTGCCGTCGACTTCGAGAAACATGGTTTCGCCACCGCGATTGCGGGTTTCACGCAAAGCCGCTTGCATGAGGCGCCAGCCAAGGCCGGAGCGTCCGAGTTTGGCGTTGACGGCGATTGTCAGGATTTCGCCCTCACCCGCCACATGCCGAGCCAGCACGAAGCCGGGAAGCGCCTTTTTGAGGATGGCATTGGTCTGACGGGCGACGAAGCCGAAGGTGGTCTCCTGCGAAAGGAGACCCTGAAATTCAGTCTCGTCCCAAACCCGCGGGAACCGTTCGCCATGTAGGAGCGCCACTTCGGCGCAATCCTTCAGTTCCATCGGGACGATTTCGTATTCGGCTTTCAAGGTCAGATAAGATTCGAGCATGTCTATTGCCTGGCAACTGCGTATCCGGCCTGCGGTCTGGCATCGGGTCCGCGAAGATAAAGCGGCTTCGGCTTTTCGCCGGCAGGCTTGCCAGCGCCCAGCCGGGCGACGATGGCAATCGGAAATGCGTCTGGCCGCTCCGCAGGCGGCGCGTCGCTTAACCGGGCGACGGCCGTTCCAGTGACGATACCATCAAACGCGCCGGCGATTGCCCGCGCTTCGTCGATCGTCACGGCCCGAGCCTCGTCCAGCGGGTTGCCATCGGCACCGAAGCTCTGGAGATAGATCTCCTCGCGCTTGGCATCGATGGCAGCCAGAACCGACTTGCCCGGATTCTGTGCTCTGGCGGTCGCGGCCATGACCTCGAGGGTCGTGATGCCGACTGCTGGAACATTGAGGGAAAGTGCAAATCCGCGTGCGGCTGCAACGCCGATGCGGATGCCGGTGAAGGAACCGGGGCCGACGGTCACGACGACACGCTCGATCGCCGAAAGCGCTACGCCGGCTTTCGCCAGCGCTCCGTCGACAACGTGCATCAGATGCTCGGCATGCCCCCGTCCGATCGTTTCCGTGACCTCCCCCATCACAGAATCACTGCCGCTATCATACACAGCGGCAGCGCAATCCACACCTGCCGTGTCGAGCGCCAGTACGATCATGTCAAATTTTCCGAAAAGCCTGAATATTAAACGGCTTCGACTTCCTGAACTTCGGGCACGAAATGGCGCAGCAGGTTCTGCACGCCATGCTTCAGCGTCGCCGTCGAGGACGGGCAACCGGCGCAGGAACCCTTCATGTTGAGATATACCTTGCCGTCACGGAAGCCGCGGAAGGTGATGTCGCCGCCATCCTGGGCAACGGCCGGACGAACACGCGTCTCCAGCAGCTCCTTGATGGTCAGCACAATCGATTCATCGCCTTCATCGAAGAATTCGCCACCGGCATCCTGCACTTCGGAGAGAACCGACGCCGAGCCCATGACCGGCTTACCGGACATGAAATGCTCCATGATCGAACCGAGGATAGCGGGCTTCAGATGTTGCCATTCCTGATTTTCCTTGGAAACGGAAATGAAGTCGTAGCCGAAGTAAACGCCGATGACGCCCGGGATTTCGAAGAGGCGGGCAGCCAGCGGCGAAGCTTCGGCTTCCTCGGCGCTACGGAACTCGGCCGTGCCGTTTTCCATCACCACCTTGCCCGGCAGGAACTTGAGGGTCGCGGGGTTCGGCGTCGCTTCGGTCTGAATGAACATCTTGATCTCCATGCGGCAGGCGAAAACCCTGTCCCGACTTTAGAATATTTCAAAAGAAGATAGGCCTTTTGGCCATTCTATTCAAGAGAATGTTTCTCAAGAAATGGCGTCGATCCATCAACTCAGAGCGTCGATTTCCTCGTTGCTCAGCGTGTCCGGAAGCACCGTCACCGGGATCGGAAAAGCGGTTGCGCGACCGGCGATCGACGAAACCAGCGGACCGGGACCTTCCTTGGCAGACCCCGCCGCAAGAACGAGGAGCGCGATGTCCCGATCCTCTTCAATCAAGGCATTGATCTGCTCTGCGGCCGATCCCTCACGAATGACAATTTCGGCGTCAATCCCGACATTCTCGCGCACGGCCTGCGCCGCCTTTGCCGTTGCTGCCTCTGCTTCCTCGCGCGCTTCCGCCCGCATGATCTCCTCGACGCCAAGCCATTGCTGGAAGTCGCCCTCGGGAATCACATAGAGCAGAACGAGGCCGCCATTGGAGTTCTTGGCGCGCCGGCCGGCATAATGGACGGCGCGCTGGCACTCGGGCGTGCCGTCGATGACCGCCATGAACTTGCGGCGATGACCTTCGAGCCGAGAGAGACGTTTTGAAACCATGCGGCGACTCTGACACCTGAAGGCGGCGTTTTGCAAGCCCCCGTTTTGCGACCGAGAGGCTTGCATGACGATAACATCAATAGAGAAAACCGATAATGTCGCGAACCTGCTTCATGGTCACGTCGGCGCGGGCGCGGGCGCGGGCGCTGCCATCGCGCAGAACGGCGTCGATATGGCCGGGATCGGCCATCAGGCGGCGCATTTCCGTCGTGATCGGCGAGAGCACATGTACGGCGAGATCGACCAGCGCCGGCTTGAAGACCGAGAACTGCTGACCGCCGAACTCGGACAAAACCTCCGCCTTCGACTTATCGGCAAGGGCCGCGTAGATGCCCACCAGATTGTCGGCCTCGGGGCGACCGGCGAGACCGGCGATTTCGCTCGGCAAGCCATCCGGATCGGTCTTGGCCTTGCGGATTTTCTTGGAGATGTTTTCCTCATCATCGAGCAGGTTGATGCGTGAGAGGTCCGATGCGTCGGATTTCGACATCTTCTTCGTGCCGTCACGCAGCGACATGACGCGCGGCGCCGGGCCATCGATCAGCGGCTCGACCATCGGGAAATAGGCATGCACCGGCTCGTCGCCGACTGATATGTCGATGCCGTAGCCCGTGCGGCGGATATGCTCCATGTAGTCCAGATTGAACTTCATCGCGATGTCGCGAGTCAGCTCCAGATGCTGCTTCTGGTCGTCGCCGACGGGAACATGGGTAGCGCGATAGAGCAGAATGTCGGCGGCCATCAGGCTCGGATAGGCGTAAAGACCGAGCGAGGCCTGCTCGCGGTCCTTGCCGGCCTTGTCCTTGAACTGCGTCATGCGGTTCATCCAGCCGATACGGGCGACGCAGTTGAAGATCCAGGCGAGCTCGGCATGGCCGGGCACGGCCGACTGATTGAAGACGATATGCTTTTCCGGGTCGATGCCGGCGGCAAGGAAGGCCGCGGTGATCGAGCGCGTCTGGTTCGGCATGTCCTCATGGACGAGCTGCGCCGTCAGCGCATGCATGTCGACGACGCAATAGATGCAGTCGTTGTTGGCCTGCAGGGCCACGAACTTGCGGATCGCGCCGAGATAGTTACCGAGGTGGAGGTTGCCGGTCGGCTGAACGCCGGAGAATACGAGCGGCTTGAATTCGGTCATGTCGTCCTCAAAAGGCTTGTGGAGGGCCTGGGCGAGCTTACACTCGACCCCTGGTTTCGAGCGGCTTATGCACGCGGGATCGGCGGGGATCAAGAGGCCATGTGATAGAGTTTCACGAAGAATGCTGGATCAGGTCCCAGGTGTTGCCATAGGGATCGGCGAAGACGGCCACCGTGCCATAGACCTCTTGGCGCGGCTCCTCCAGAAAACGCACGCCCTTTGCCTTCATCGCGGCGTGATCGCGGGCGAAATCGTCGGTCTTGAGAAAGAAGCCGACGCGGCCGCCGGTCTGGTTGCCGATCGCTGCGCGCTGGCTGTCACTGGCAGCTTGGGCCAGCAGGAGCGCTGCCCCTTCCCCGCCTTTCGGCCTGACGACAACCCAGCGCTTGCCCTCCGGCTGCACCTCGTCAGCCAAGCACTCGAAGCCAAGGGCATCGCAATAGAAGGCTTTGGCACGGTCGTAATCATCGATGACGAGGGCGACAAGAAAGAGGGATTGGGACATGAGAGAGCTCCTTTCCGGCAAAATCGTTCTCTCACCCCAATTGCAGGAAGGATCGGGGTAAAGGAGTTTGATTAGTCCCCGTTCACGACTTCCGCGTCCGAAATGGGTTTCGCCCGCTTGCGCTTCAAATTGCGGCGTACCATGCCCAAATCCACGCCGCCGATCAGGAAGGCCATAATGAAATAAACCGCCATCGCAATCAATATGAGCAGGCCCAAGACGCCGGTCTTGGTGAGCAGCGTCGCGCCGGACCCCAGAAGCGGCTCCCACCGATGAGACAAATATACGATGACGCCGCCCATGACGGCGGAGGAGACGAGCAGCATGACGGTGCGGCGCACCAGCGACCATTCCCAGACAAGATGCCCGCGGCGATAGAGCGTAACGAAGAGCTGTACAGCGTTCAGCCATCCGGCAACCGCCTCGGCGAGCGCAATGCCGCGTTCGGCCAGCACCGGGAAAAGCAGGATGGACAGCGCCGAATTGACGGCGACGGCGACCGCCGTGTAGCGCATCGGCGATTTCGTATCTTCGCGGGCATAAAAGCCGGGCTGCAAGGCCTTGATCAGAACGAAAGCCGGCAGGCCCAGGCCGAAGATGGCGAGGATGGAGCCGACCAGCGTTGTATTGTTCGCGTTAAAGGCGCCGCGCTCGTAAAGCACGCGGATGATATCGTCGGAGAGCAACCATAGGGCGACGGCGGCCGGCAGCGTCAGGAACAGCACGAATTCGATCGAGCGGTTCTGGATATTGGCGGCTTCCTTGATATGGCCCGACTTCAGCGAACGCGCCAATTCCGGCAGAAGCACGATTCCGACCGCGACGCCGACGACGCCGAGCGGCAGCTGGTAGATGCGGTCTGCATATTGCAGGGCGGCGATCGCGCCTTCCTTGCCCGAGGCAATTGCCTGGCCGATCACCAGATTGATCTGAGTGACGCCGCCGGTGATGGCCGCTGGAATCGCAAGAAGCAGGAGCCGCTTGACATTGGGCGTGAAGCGCGGAAAGCGCAGGCCGATACTGATGCCCGCATGACGCACGCCGATATAGACGACGGCCAGCTGCAGCACGCCTGCCACCAATACCGACCAGGACAGGTACCAGGCGGTGATCAGCGGATCGGCACCGAAATAGATCGCGTAGAACAGCGCGCTGATCATCACCAGGTTGAGGAAGATCGGAGCGACGGCGGCGGCGAAGAAATGATGCAGCGAATTCAGCATGCCGCTCATCATCGCCGTCAGCGACATCGACATGAGATAGGGGAACATCACGGCCGCCAACCGGACCGTCAGGTCGAATTTCTCGGCATCGTCGGCAAAGCCGGGCGCGATGACCCAACGCACCAGGAGCGGCATGGCGAGTTCCATGACGATGGTGATCAGCAGCAGGACCGAGAAGAGAACGCCGAAGACTTCTTCCGAAAAGCGCTTGGCGCCCTCGATGCCGTGCGCCTCGATCTCCTTTGCAAAGAGCGGCACGAAGGCGGCGTTGAAGGCACCTTCGGCAAACAGCCGGCGGAAGAGGTTCGGAAAGCGGAAGGCGGCGTAGAAGACGTCTGCCATCGGCCCCGTGCCGAGGGCGGCTGCCATCAAGGTTTCGCGGGCGAAGCCGAAGATGCGGCTGCCGAGCGTCGCGCCACCGACGGTGATGAATTTCTTGACTAGGCTCATGCGGCTGAACCGGCTTTCTTCTCGGTGTCTGACTTTTCGACGGCAACGCCGCGCGTGGCGGCGGGCGCGATGATGCCGGAGGGCATGCGCTCGCGCATTTCATCCTCCTCGCCGGCCATGACCGCTTTCAGACGGGCGGTGATATAGGCTCGCCTGTTCTCGTTGGAAATCTTCTGCCCCACCAGATCGGCCACATAGAAGGTATCGATGACCTTCTCGCCGAAAGTGGTGATGCGCGCCGACTGGATATCGAGCGACAGGTCCGAAAGAACGGCCGTGATTTCCGACAGCAGGCCGGGCCGGTCGAGGCATTCGACCTCGATGACCGTGAACTTGTTGGAGAGGCTGTTGGTGATGATGACAGACGGTGGGATGACGAAAGCCTTGTTCTTGCGGCGGTTCTTCGTCCGCGTCGCGATGACCTCCGGCAGCCGCTTGCGGCCGGCCAGCACGTCCTCGATCATCTTGCCTATCGTGGCGGCGCGACGCAGCTCATCGGCATCATCGGGGAATTCGCGGCTGACATGGATGGTGTCGAGCGCGCGGCCATCCGATGTCGTGAAGATCTGCGCATCGGCAATATTGGCCCCGGCCGCGGCGCAGGCGCCGGCGATCACGGTCAAAAGACGCGGATGGTCGGGCGAGAGCACGGTGATCTCGGTGATGGCATGGAAGCTGTCGGTGCGTACCATCGTGGCGAGGACCTTGCCCGCCTTGTCGGATTCACGCATGAACTGCGTATGGCGGATCTGATCTTCCAGCGGCACGGACAGCAGATAGGGCTGATAGTGCAGCTTGACGTAGGCCTTGCGCTCCTTCTGGCTCCAATCGGCAAGTGCGTGTTCCAGCGCTTCGGCGGCAGCTTCGGCGCGTTCCTTGCGCGACACTTCGGAGAAACCGCCTGACAGCAGCAGCTCGGTTTCATAATAGAGCGTGCGCAGCAGCTGACCCTTCCAGCCGTTCCAGACGCCAGGGCCGACGGCGCGGATGTCGCAGACGGTCAGGATCAGCAGCATCTTCAGCCGGTCGAGCGACTGCACCCGGTCAGCGAAATCGATGATGGTCTTGCGGTCGGTCAAGTCGCGCGTCTGGGCGACCATCGACATGGTCAGATGCTCCGCGATCAGCCAAACCACCAGCTCCGTCTGCTTCGGTGAAAGGCCGAAGCGCGGGCAGAGCTTGCGTGCAACTGCGGCACCGGCTTCCGAATGGTCCTCCTCGCGGCCCTTGGCGATATCGTGCAACAGGACGGCGACATAGAGAGCATCGCGATCCTCGATATTGGGCATCAGCTTGTTGGTGAGCGGATGAATATCCTCAGCCTTGCCCTTGTCGATCTCCGACAGCACCTCGACGGCGCGGATCAGATGCTCGTCCACAGTATAGTGGTGATACATGTTGAACTGCATCATCGAGACGATCTTGCCGAATTCCGGAATGAAGCGGCCGAGCACGCCCGCCTCGTTCATGCGGCGCAGGATCAGAGCTGGATCGCGCTTTGAGGTGAGGATGGACAGGAAGAGCCGGTTCGCCTCCTCGTTTTCGCGCAGATCGTTGTCGATCAGGCTCAGCGAGCGGGTGACGCGCTTCAATGCATCCGGATGGAATTCGAGGCCGTTGATGTCGGCGACGAAGAACAGCCGGATGAGACTGACCGGATCGCGCTTGAAGACATCGGGATTGGCAAGCGCGATGCGGCCGCGATCCTCGACGAACTCGACAGTGCCGGGGATCTTGCGCGAGCGGTTGGCAAAACGGCTGATGACGCCGGTGAGGCCTGGAGTGGCCTTCGCCTGCTGGTCCTCCAATGCGGCGCAGAGGATGCGGGTGAGATCACCGACATCCTTGGCGACAAGAAAATAGTGCTTCATGAAGCGCTCGACGGCCGAAAGGCCCGGGCGGGCGTTATAATCGAGGGCTGCGGCGATATCGCGCTGGATATCGAAGGAAAGCCGCTCTTCCGCCTTACCGGTCAAGAAATGCATGTGGCAGCGCACGGCCCAGAGGAAATCCTCGGCCTTCTCGAAGAGGCGATATTCCTGCTTCGAGAGCACGCCGAGCTTCACCAGCTCGGCGGGATCTCGCACGTGATAATAATATTTCGAGATCCAGAACAGCGTGTGCAGGTCGCGCAGGCCACCCTTGCCTTCCTTGACGTTCGGCTCGACCAGATAGCGGGTGTCGCCGGCCTTGCGGTGGCGCTCGTCGCGTTCGGCGAGCTTGGCGGCGATGAATTCCGGGCCGGTATTGGTGACGATTTCCTTGTCGAAGCGCGCCTGCAGCTCGCGCTCCAGCGCGACATTGCCGCAGATATAGCGGGTTTCGAGGATGGCGGTGCGCACCGTCATGTCGGACTTGGCCTCGCGGATGCACTCCTCGACCGTGCGCGTGGCGTGGCCAACTTTGAAGCCCATGTCCCAAAGCATATAGAGAATGAATTCGACCGCCTTGTGCGTCTCGCTCGCCGGCTTTGGCTGGAAAAGGAAGAGAAGGTCGATATCGGAGCCCGGCGCCAGAGTATCGCGGCCATAACCGCCGACGGCGGTGACGGAGAAGGCGCCTGCCTGTTTCGGATAGACGTGGCGGACGGTGAAATCGTAGATGACGGTGATGATCTGGTCCTGCAGCCAGGAAATCCGGTGCGCGCAATTGAGCCCGCTGCCGTCGGCCATCAGCAATCGCCGTGCTTCTTCCCGTCCTTCCTGGCTTGCCTTTTTCAACAGCGCCAGCAGCACGGAGCGTTCTTCATTCTTGTCCAGACCGCGTTTGGCGAGAGCCTCGCACTCCGCCTTCAGCGCGGATACATCGAGAATGGTTGAAAAATCGATATGATGCGTTTCCATGCTCTGCCGATCGGCTTTCTCTTCGCTGACCGCGGCCCGTTGCCGGCGCGCCTGTTTTTTCGTCTGCATGCGCTATAGCCTCTTTGACCCGCGATTAACACAGGCATTCTGGGCCTGGTCTTTCCATGATTTCTACCGGGCCAAATTTGACGAAGCGTGACGGCAATCGACGCAGAAGCCGGCGGTTTTAGGGCCTTGCCGGCTCAAGCGCCCGTCTGAGCTCGTTCAAGCTATATAATATGTTTCGCGACTGGGCGCCGATCTGCGTCACCATTTCGCGCTCGCATTCCCAATAACCGGCCTTGGCGATCTTCGAGCAAATATCGGAGATGCGGCTGCAGGACAGCGTAATATCGAGCAGGCCGCGATCGGAGCCACAATCCGGGGGCTCTCCCTCGCCGCAAATCTTGCCGCGCGCGGCGATCGGAGAGAAGCGCTCACCCAGAATGCGGACTTCGGCGAGAAGAACTTCGAGATACATCATATTGCCCTTGGAATATCGCCTGTGGTCAGCTGCTTTTGGTAAGCGTTTTCTTCAGTTCATAGAGCACGTCAAGAGCGGCACGCGGCGTCAGATCGTCAAGATCCAGCGCTTTAAGCCTCTCCTCGACCTTGGACGGCTCGCGCCGGCCAACTGCCTCCTCCCGGCGGACGGCCACCTGGAAGAGAGGCAGATCATCGATGAGCTGGCTTGCCGGATTCTTGCGGTCGGCATCTTCCAGCCGCGTCAGGACATCGCGCGCACGCGCCACCACGGAGGCAGGAAGGCCGGCAAGACGCGCGACCTGAATGCCATAGGAGCGATCGGCAGCCCCCGGCCCGACCTCATGCAGGAAGATGACATCGCCATCCCATTCCTTGACGCGCATGGTGGCATTGGAGAGCCGGCCGAGCTTTTCCGACAGCACGGTCAACTCGTGGAAATGCGTGGCGAAAAGGCCGCGGCATCGATTGGCCTCATGCAGATGCTCGACGGCAGCCCAGGCGATGGAAAGGCCATCGAAGGTCGCGGTTCCACGGCCGATTTCGTCGAGAATAACAAGCGAGCGTTCCGTCGCCTGATTGAGGATCGCCGCCGTCTCGACCATCTCGACCATGAAGGTCGAACGGCCTCGGGCCAGATCGTCGGAAGCGCCGACCCGCGAGAACAGCCGATCGACGATGCCGATATGGGCGGAAGCGGCCGGCACGAAAGAGCCCATCTGCGCGAGAATGGCGATCAAAGCATTCTGACGCAGGAAGGTCGATTTACCGCCCATGTTGGGGCCGGTCAGGAGCCAGATGGCGCCATCCTTGCCGCCGGACTTCGGCGAGAGATCGCAATTGTTGGCGACGAACGGACCGCCGGCCTGACGACGGAGCGCCTGCTCCACCACCGGATGGCGACCGCCCTCGATGGCGAACATGCGGCTGCCATCGACGATGGGTCGGCAATAGGCCTGCTCCTCGGCAAGGAGCGCAAGGCCGGCTGCAACATCGATCACGGACAGCGCGCGGGCGCCCGCCTTGATCGCCTCGGCAGCGGCCACCACGGCCGCGACCATACGGTCGAAGGCCTCGAGCTCGATCGCCAGTGCCTTGTCAGCGGCATTGGCGATGCGGCTTTCGAGATCGGCAAGTTCGGTCGTGGTGAAACGCATGGCATTCGCCATGGTCTGGCGATGGATGAAGCGCGCCTTGGCTTCGCTTGTATCCGTCATCGGACCAGCATTGCCGGCTGTGACCTCGATGAAATAGCCGAGCACATTGTTATGCTTGATCTTCAGCGACTTGATGCCGGTCTCCTCGGCATATTGCAGCTGCAGGCCCGCTATGACGCGGCGCGACTGATCGCGGAGCGCCCGCACTTCGTCGAGCTCGGCATTCGCCCCTTCTCTCAAGAAACCGCCGTCGCGTTTCAGCAACGGCAGCTCGTCGGCAAGTGTCGCGGCGAGCATCGCTTCAAGATCGGCGGGCAAGGCAACGAGCCCGGTCAATGCAGCCTTCAGCTCTTCCGGCAGAAGTGCAGTTCCGAGCATGCGGGCAACGTCGGTTGCGGCTGCCAAGCCCTGGCGGATCGCCCAGAGATCGCGCGGGCCGCCGCGATCGAGTGCGAGGCGCGACAGGGCGCGCGGCATGTCAGGCACATGCTTCAATGCCGAACGCAAATCGCTGCAGAGCGACGGCTCCTCGGTCAGAAAGCCGATCGAATCCAGACGCTCATTGATACGGACAGGGTCGGTCAGCGGCGACATCAGCCGCTCGGCGAGGAGGCGAGCACCGCCGCCGGTCACGGTGCGATCGATCGCCTTCAGGAGCGAGCCGTTGCGATCACCGGAGAGCGTGCGCACCAGCTCCAGATTGGCGCGGGTGGCGGGATCGATGAAAAGCGTGGAGGCGCCGCTTTCGCGCTCCGGCAACCCCAGCGGCGGTCGCTCGGCAAGCTGGGTCTTTTCGACATAGGCAATCGCGGCGGCGGCGGCGGCCAGTTCCGCGCGGGTGAACGTGCCGAAACCATCGAGCGTCGACACGCCGAAGTAACGGGTGATTCGCCCCTCAGCGCTGGCACTATCGAAGAGCACCGCCGGCTGCGGAACGGCAGTCCGGCCGAGTATATCGAAAACGGGCTTCAATTCCGGATCGTGGAACATGGTATCCGGCAGGATCAGCTCTCTCGGATCGATGCGCAGGATATCGGCGAGCAGCCTTGACGCCTCCGTCTCGGCGAGGCGGAAGACACCAGTCGAAATATCGATCCAGGCGAGCGCCAGCTGCGGCTCGGCGCCACCGCGAATGCGGGTGAGCGCCATGAGATAGTTGGATTCGGAGGGCGAAAGCAGCTTCTCTTCGGTGATCGTGCCTGGCGTCACCAGACGCACGACATCGCGCCGCACCACCGACTTGCCGCCGCGCTTCTTGGCTTCCGCCGGATCTTCTACCTGCTCGCAGACGGCGACGCGGAAACCAAGGGCGATCAGCTTTTGCAGATAATCATCGGCGGCGTGAACAGGCACGCCACACATTGGGATATCCTGTCCCATGTGCTGACCGCGCTTCGTCAGCGTGATCCCAAGCGCACGCGAGGCATCGATGGCGTCTTCGAAGAACAGCTCGTAGAAGTCGCCCATGCGGTAGAACAGAAGCGAACCGGGATTGTTCGCCTTGATCTCGATATATTGCTCCATCATCGGAGTAGCCGAGGCGCGGCTTTCCTCCGAGGCAAGCTCGGCGGCCGAGAAAGCATCGATGCTGGCGTTAATACGTTCGTTCACGGAGGTGCAGTTTTTCCAAAAAAATGAGGTGTCACCCTATCCGCGCGCCGCTATAGAAGACAACAGCTATCGGGCAAGAGGGACCGGTCGCCCACAGGAGGTTTGGAGGAACAATGGCTGAGAGCAAGAGCAAGTCGCGTCCGGGAACGGGGATCACCGATCAGGAAGCATTGGACTTCCACAGGAACGGCCGTCCCGGCAAGCTTGAGATCAACCCGACCAAGCCGATGGCGACCCAGCGCGATCTTTCGCTTGCCTATTCGCCCGGGGTCGCCGTCCCCGTGAAGGCGATCGCTGCCGATCCGGCCACCGCCTACGACTATACCACGCGTGGCAATATGGTCGCCGTCATTTCCAACGGAACAGCCATTCTCGGCCTCGGCAATCTCGGCGCGCTCGCGTCCAAGCCGGTCATGGAAGGCAAGTCGGTCCTCTTCAAGCGCTTCGCCGACGTCGATTCGATCGATCTCGAGATCGATACCGAGAATGTCGACGAATTCATCAATTGCGTGCGCTATCTCGGCCCCTCCTTCGGCGGCATCAATCTGGAAGACATCAAGGCACCCGACTGCTTCATCATCGAGCAGCGCCTGCGCGAGCTCATGGATATCCCCGTGTTCCATGACGACCAGCACGGCACCGCCATCATCGCCGCCGCCGGCCTCATCAACGCACTGGAGCTGACAGGGCGCGACCTCAAGACCACCAAGCTCGTCTGCAACGGCGCGGGCGCTGCCGCCATCGCCTGCATCGAGCTGATCAAGTCGATGGGCTTCAATCCGGAGAACGTCACCCTTTGCGACACGAAGGGCGTGATCTATCAGGGCCGCAGCGAGGGCATGAACCAGTGGAAGTCGGCTCATGCGGTCAAGACCGACAAGCGCACGCTAGCGGAAGCCATGAAGGGCGCCGACGTCGTGTTCGGCCTGTCGCAGAAGGATGCCTTCTCCGAAGACATGATCCGCTCCATGGCCGACCGGCCGATCATCTTCGCCATGGCCAATCCCGATCCGGAAATCACGCCGGAGGAAGTCGCCCGCATCCGCGACGACGCCATCATGGCGACGGGGCGCTCGGACTATCCGAACCAAGTCAACAACGTCCTCGGCTTCCCCTATATCTTCCGCGGTGCGCTCGACGTGCGCGCCACCACTATCAATGACGAGATGAAGATCGCCGCCGTAAGAGCCTTGGCCAGTCTTGCGCGCGAAGACGTGCCCGATGATGTGGTCGCCGCCTATCAGGGCGCAAGGCCGCGCTTCGGCGCGCAATATATCATCCCCGTGCCCTTCGACCCGCGCCTTATCTCGGCAATCCCCGTAGCTGTCGCAAAAGCTGCGATCGAGAGCGGCGTAGCGCGCCGCGAAATAGCAGACATGGAAGCCTATGCACGCGAACTCTCGGCCCGGCGCGATCCGATCGCCTCGACGCTGGCGCAGCTCTACGAACGAGTGCGCCGACATCAGAAGCGCATCGTCTTTGCCGAAGCGGAAGAGGAGCAGGTCATGCGCGCCGCCCTCTCCTACGCCAATCAGGGGCTCGGCACGGCGATCCTTCTCGGCCGCGAAGATCTGATCCAGGCGACCGCCGAACGCGCCGGTATCGATCTCAACCGCCCCGGCCTCGAGATCGTCAATGCTCGCATCTCGAAGCGGGGCGATGCCTATATCGATTATCTCTATGCCCGGCTGCAGCGCCAGGGCTACCTGCATCGTGACGTGATCCGCCTGATCCATAACGACCGCAATCACTTTGCCGCCTGCATGGTCGCATTGGGCGATGCCGACGGCATGGTGACGGGCGTCACCCGCAACTATTCGACCGCGCTCGGCGACGTGCGCCGCTGCATCGACGCCAAGCCGGGCCACCGCGTCATCGGCATATCAATCGTGCTTGCCCGCGGCCGCACCGTCTTCGTCGCCGATACCGCCGTGCATGACATGCCGACCTCGGAAGAACTGGCCGATATCGCCGAGGAAGCTGCCGGCTTCGCACGGCGCATGGGCTATGAGCCGCGCGTCGCCATGCTCGCTTACTCCACCTTCGGACATCCCCCGGGCGAACGCTCCGAGCGGGTGCGCGAAGCGGTGAACATTCTCGACAAGCGCTACGTCAATTTTGAGTTCGACGGCGAAATGGCCGCCGATGTGGCGCTGGACCGCAAGCTCATGGAAAGCCTCTATCCCTTCTCGCGGCTATCCGGACCGGCAAACGTGCTTGTCATGCCCGCTTTCCACTCTGCGGCGATCTCCACCAAGATGCTGCAGGAGCTCGGCGGCTCCACCGTCATCGGCCCGCTGCTCGTCGGCCTCGACAAGCCGGTGCAGATCACATCGATGGGGGCCAAGGATTCCGATATCGTCAATATGGCCGCGATCGCGGCCTATGGTGCGGGGTCGTAGACGCTACCTTATGAAATTGAGCCGGCGACCCAACAAAGGTGATGGGCTCCGGCGTCAATTCGGTGTAAAATAGCGAGATGAGTGAGGCCCAGGTCCTATTCGGAGTGCTGCGCCATTCTGCGCAGCCTGAGATTGTCGATGCTATCGAGCGGCTCGTCCTTGAGGCACCCGACCGCAAGCTTAACCGTGTGAATGCGCTCGCCTTCGCCGCCGACCATAGCTTCGATGAAGAGCAGACTATCAATGCCTTCCTGCACGCGTCGCGCCTTGGCCTGTTCGAGATGTCGTGGAATGTTCTTTGCCCCGGCTGCGGCGGGGTATTGGATGCCAATACTTCGCTGAAAACCGTGCAAAGCGACACCTACAACTGTACGCTTTGCGCAGCCGGCTACGAGCCGACGCTTGATGAGATGGTGGAAGTCACCTTCACCGTCAGTCCGCGCGTGCGCCACATAGAAGCGCACAATCCGCACGACCTGCCGCCCCTTGAATATTTCCGTCAGATCTATTGGGGCTCGGGTATCGACCTTCCCGACGAGGGATATGAAGAAAAAGTCGATCAATTCGTTCTGGAATCGCTCGAGCTGCCGCCCGGCGAGAAAGCGGTGATATCGCTTCAATTGCCGGCGGAATTCACCATCATCTTCGAGCCTGTCACGCATGCAGCGCAATTCCTCGATGTGAAGGGAGAGCCGACGAAGGAACGGCAGACCCTCTCAATCGTTTTCGATCGCATGCACCGGCACAGCGAAGCAATCGAATTGCGGCCCGGTCCCTTGCGCATCCAGATGGAGAACCACACGGACCTTCGCGTGCTGCCGTCGATCTGCGTGGCAAACGAGGCTCTGCACACGCTGCTTGGACAGCGCCGGCCATTTCTGACCGCCAAGCACCTGCTTTCCAACCAGACCTTCCGTGACATCTACCGTACGGATACGATCGACATCGATCAGCGACTGAAGATCACCAGCCTCACCTTTCTGTTCACCGACCTGCGCGGTTCCACGGAATTATACGAAAGGGTAGGCGATCTCGCTGCCTTCGATCTGGTCAAAACCCATTTCGGCATCCTGCATGAGATCGTGGCGGCGGAGGCGGGTGCCGTCGTCAAGACGATCGGCGATGCGGTCATGGCGACGTTCCCGACGCCGGATCGGGCGCTCACTGCGGCGATGCGGATGCGCGAGGCTATGCTCAGCCTCAACAATGAGCGCGGTAACGATGACCTTCTCCTGAAAATCGGCATCCACGAGGGGCCGTGCATCGCCGTGAGCCTGAATGAACGGCAGGATTATTTCGGGCAGACGGTCAATATCGCATCCCGCGTCCAGCATCTCGCCACATCACGCGAAATCTTCGCCACCAGTTCGGTGCTCGATCATCCTCGCGCTGCCGAACTGATGACAAGACGCGGTCTCACGCCGCAATCGCATCATGTCGCGCTGCGCGGCATCACCGATGCGATCGATATTTTTGCGATCCCCTGAGACCTATCTTGAGATTTTTCAGCTTGCGAAGCGACCCGCATCCGCGCCGTAATAATTGACGTAGCGGTCCGAGATGCTGGCGATCGGCAGTACGATCAGCACATCGGTCGTGTTGAAGGCGTGGTCGACAACGGCGTTGGAACCGACCATGGCACCGAGGCGCAGATATCCCTTGATCAGCGGCGGCATCGCCATCAGCGCTTTCTTCGGATTGACGGCTTCGACCGGCATCAGGTCCATGGTCCGGGCGAGCGACGGCAGAGCACCGACGGCCCAGTCATCCTTGGCGACAACATTGTGATAGAGAAAGGACAAGGCGAGCGCGTGCTGTTCCGGCAGGACACCGGGGAAGGAGGCGCAACCGATCATCGCGCCCATGCCGTGCTTCAGCGCATAGGCCCAATTGCCTTGCCACAGCAATTCCACCGTGCGCTTGTTCCGGTATGCCGGCAACACGCAGGAACGGCCGAGTTCCATGAAACGCTTATCGGGATGACGGGCAAGCAGCGCGTCGATGTCGAATTCCGATGACGAATAGAAGCCACCATTTGCCATGGCCACTTCCTGGCGCAGCAGGCGGTAGGTGCCGACGATCTGGTCCTCCGGATCGCCTTCGATCGAGCGATCCAGCACCAGAAGATGGTCGCAAATGGCGTCCCAGCTGTCGACGTCGCGTTGACGACGCATGGCGTCAGCCGGAAGTTGCGCGTTCATCTCCTCGACGAAAACGCGGTAGCGTACGGCCTGAGCGGCATCGATTTCGCGCGCCGTGCGGGCAAGGCGCGTTTCGAGATTTCCGATGCGTCCGAGCACATCGCTGGCAACCGGCTCAACCGTTGCCTTTGAAGACTGAACCATTTCGCCCTGAGCTTCGCGATTCAAGATTTCGATGGACATGGCGATTCTCCCCCTACGGGCCGATATAGCGCCATAAACCAAATTCGTGCGACAGGAAAGTGACACGCAGCCTTGCTAAATGCAAGAACCGTGCCCATTGCAATTTTTCGAATAGGCGCGCCGTCCCCAACTTAGCAGCGGCAAATGCCACAAGTTGAACCTTCTCGCCGCCCTCTATCGAACATTGATGAGCCGGCTTTCTTGTCCTTCGCTCGAAGATCGAAAATAATTTTAGGCGCGTTCGAAAACCGATCGGGACAGGCCTTTCAGCACTGTCTTCAGCTTCTCTGGATCGACCGGCTTGACGATGACGGCATCGGCTCCGGCCAGAAGTGCCTGACGGCGGATCGAATCGCGGGTGTCTGCGGTCAGCACGACGATCGGCAGCGAAGGAAGGCCATGCCTGCGTTCATAGGCCCGCAACTGCGCAAGTACAGCCGCGCCCGTGCCGCCCGGCATGTTGAAATCCGTCACCAGCACCTCCGGCCGTGTTTCGGGCTTTTCGATGCGGGCTCGAAGGCCATCGAAATCCTCGACGACGCGGACCCTGTGGCCAGCCTTTGAGAGCATGGCCCGGACCAGCATCGCATTGACCGGGTCATCCTCGCCCAACAAGATATCGAGCGCACGATCGTCCTCCGCCTCCGGCGTCGTTATGCCGATCTCGGACACCGCCTCGATCAGTGCCTCACGCCTTTCCATGCCGCGCATACGGCCCCTCAGCACGTCTATCAGCGATTGTTCGCGCAGCGGACGGATGAGCCAGGCGTCGAAAAGGTCTAGCGGATGGGTGTTACGCTCTTCGGGATTGACCAGGAAGATCTTGCGCAGCCGGGGCACCGCAAGCGCATTTCCCTCGCTGAAATACCAGGGCGCCATGCGATGATCGACGATGAGATCCGTCCACACCCCGCCCTCACCCATCGGGAAGGATGGCAACAGATCATCCATATCGGTCGGGCCGATCAGCCGGCAGCGGCCACCGAGCGTCTGTATTGTTCGCATGATGGCCGTGCTTGCCGCCCCTTCGGGGGCAAGCAGGAGGATACGAGAGCCCCTGAGCATGGTATTGCGCCGGTCGTATCCGTCCCCTCCGGCAACCAAGCCGACCGGGAAGGAGATGACGAACTCGCTGCCCTTGCCGCGCTCGCTGGCAACGCTGAGCCCGCCGCCGAATTCGCGCAGGATGCGGGCTGAGATTGCAAGGCCGAGACCGGTGCCGGCGCTTCTTTCCACCGTGGTTCCGGCTTGCTCGAACTCGCCGAAGACGCGGGCCTGCTCCTCCTCAGTCATACCGGGACCGCTATCGCGCACGGATATCGTCAAATCCCGGCCATCGAGATCGACGCTGACAAGAACGCCACCGGTCTGGGTGAATTTCACCGCGTTGCCGATGACATTGAACAGGATCTGGCGCAACCGAGCAGGATCGAACTCCAAGTTCTCCGGAACATCGGCCGCAACGCTTGCAGCGATTTCTATGCCCTTTTCATGGGCGCGATGGGCGAGCATCTCGATGACGCCTTCCAGCAGCGGCCGCAAAGCCTCCTGCCGTGGATGCAACTGGAAGCGACCGACTTCGATCGTGGAGAAATCCAGGAGATCTTCGACCAGCTGCACCAGCGCGTGACCCGATTGGCGAATGCCGGTGAGGTAATTTGCCTGCTCCAGGGTCAATGGCGTCTGGGCGAGCAGATGGTTCATGCCGAGAATGCCAGACAGCGGCGTGCGGATCTCATGGCTGACGGTGGCGAGCAGGCGGGATTTGGCGGCGCTGTTATACTCGGCCTTCAATCGGGCGTCTTCGCGCAGGCGCGCAACCTGCCGCTCCTCCGTCACGTCGCGCGCGATGCTCTGTATGCATAATTGCCCAGTCGTCGCATCGCGGAACATGACATCGTGCCAGGCAAAAATGCGCCGCCCCTCGGGCGTTGCGATTTCCGCATCCTGATGCTTCGCGCCGGTGACGGTACGGAATACGAGGCCGGTCTCTTCCAGCGTCAGGCCCTCCGGATGCGGCCTGCCGGTCAATCGGCTGAATGTGGCATTGGCATGCATAATCCGCCGGTCGATGCTGCGTGTGACGGTGATATCACCGAGCGCATCATGGACGGTGGCAAGGAGATTGGCGCTTTCCCTGTGCTCCCACAAGCGATCATGCTCGCTCTCGTTGGCATCGGCAGCGGCAATCTCAGGCTCGCCTGCAGCGCCCCGGGCTTTGACGATGCCGACAGCGGCAAGCGCAAGGGCCACAAGGCCAAACAGGCCCGCGAGCAGCAGCGGACCTCCGGTAAAGCCAATCACCAGAAAGGCTGCCCCAGCGACAAGACCCCCGCCATTCAGCCAATGGCCCAGCAACGACCGGGCCTGCGCGGACGGTGGCGATTGCTGCCCTGCCTCACGCGGTACTGTTGATTTTACAAGCGACGACTCGTCGGCGGCCGGCCCTTCGCTCGGTCCCGTTTGGTCGTGAACTGCCGCGGCGGCAAGCTTTTCCTGCAGATCTGCCAGAGTGCTCATGCAGTCTGGCTATCATGGGCAGTCTTCCCGATGCCTTCAGGGATTCGATAGAATTTTACGCTTTTGCCTTTTTCGGCATGAGAAGTTCGTCGAGAATGACGCAGCTTGCACCGACGGTGATGAAGCTGTCGGCAAGATTGAAGACGGCAAAAGACCACGTCTGCGTATGAAAGAGGATGTAATCGATCACGTGACCGTAGAGAAAGCGGTCGAGCAGATTGCCCAGAGCACCGGCGATGATCAGGGCAAAGCCCGTATGCGCCAGCCAGCGGTGATCGGGCGTGCGTCGCCAGAGCCACAGCACGAAGGCGACGATGACGAGCCGCATCCCGACGATGAACCAGCCATCCATGCCCGACAGCATCGAGAAGGCCACGCCGAGATTATAGGTGCGATAAAGGGCCAGCATCGGGATGACCGGAACCATTTCCTGTAAGGGAAGCCAGTTGTCGACCATGATCTTGATGGCCTGGTCGAGAACAACGGCAACCACGATGAAAATCAGGATTGGCAGGGGCCGCGAAAACAGGGCTGGCTTTGCAGTCGGCTGTTCGTGGGTCTCGCTATCGGTCATCGGGTCTCGCTCAAGGTCAGGATATGGCGGCGGGCCTCGAACAGCATGACTGCCGTCGCGACCGCCAGATTAAGGCTGTCGGCACGGCCGGCCTGCGGGATGCGGGCGAGCGCATCGGCCTCTTTCGCCAGGGCATCCGGCAGGCCGGACTGCTCGTTGCCCATCAGGATGACGACGGGCTTCTTTTTGTAATCGATGGTGCGATAGTCCACCGCGCCAGCCAGATGGGTGGCAACAACGGAAACCTCAGCCTTCTTCTTCCAGGTCAGGAACTCTTCCGGCGTCGCCTTGACGACAGGAACGGCGAAGATCGAGCCCATGGTGGCGCGTACGGTTTCCAGCGAAAAGGGATCGGTCGTCTCACCGACGAGGATGACGCCGGAAGCGCCGGCCGCATCGGCGGTGCGGATGATCGTGCCGAGATTGCCGGGATCGCGGACGCGGTCGAGCGCTACCCAGGTTTCGCCGGCCTTCGGCTTGACGTCCCGAAGCTGTTGCCAGCGCTGCTCGAAGACGCCGACTACCATCTGCGGATTGTCGCGGCGGGTGATCGAGCCGATGACCTTTTCGCTGACCTCCAGCACCAGCCCGCCGGCCGCGACCGTCTTGGCGGCCACCTGCTCGACGAGAGGCTTGCCCTTGGCGGCCTTGGCATAAACAAGCGTGCGGATCGTCCAGCCGAGTTCGAGCGCGTCGATGACGAGCTTCAGCCCTTCGGCCAGGAAGGCGCCGCTTTCCTCGCGGGACTTCTTGAGCGTCAGCGCCTTGATGTCCTTGACGATCGGATTGGCAAGCGAGGTGACCTCCTTGACTTGTCCGACCTTGCGTGGGCCGTCATTGCGGAAATCCTTGTTCATTTCGGCACCCAGCGGCTGAAGAGAGAGGTGGAAAGCGCCCTGCCCGGCGTGCGGCCGTCAAGGCCGGCCTCGCGGATGACAAGCTCGCCGGATTCGACCACGCCGCCGGCTCCGCGCATGGTCTCGCGCATCAGCTCATGGATCGAGTAGAAGCTGGCGCGGATGGAATAGGCCGTCAGCACGAGGCCGAGCGCCTTTGGCGACAGGATTTCGCGGCAGATATCGAGCATCAGCGGCAGGTGTTCGAATAGATGCCAGACCTCGCCGTTCGGGCCTCGGCCGAATTTCGGCGGGTCGGTGAGGATGATGTCGTATTTATTGCCGCGCCGCTCCTCGCGCAGGATGAACTTCATTGCATCCTCGCAGATCCAGCGGATCGGCAGTTTTTCCATGCGGCCCAAGGCCTGGTTTTCCCGCGCCCAGCCGATCGCCTTCTTGGAGGCGTCGACATGGGTCACTTCTGCGCCAGCAGCGGCTGCCACCAGGGAGGCGACGCCGGTATAGCCGAAGAGGTTCAGGACCTTGAGCGGCCTTTTCGCCGCCTCGACCTGCTCCTTCATCCAGGCCCAGTGCACGATCTGCTCCGGAAAGACCCCGACATGTCGGAAGGCGGTGAAGCGGCCGAGGAAATCGACGCCGAGCAATTGCAGCGGCCAGGTCTCGCCGAGCGCTTCGCGCGGAAAGCGCCAGCGGCCCATGCCGTCCTCATCGGTATCGCCGGTGAAGATCGCATCGGCATTGTCCCAGACATGCGCGGCGAGCGACGGCGGCCACAACGCCTGCGCTTCGGGCCGAACGATGCGATACGGTCCATACTGCTCGAGCTTGAGGCCATTACCGCTGTCGATCAGGTGGAAATCGCCGGCACCGAGTGACTCGAGGATCGCCGGCACGCGCTCCGTCGGCCTCTCGCCGGTTCGCGCAATCAGCGGACGTTCCGGCGCTGCGGAAGCGGTCGCCGCATCGCGCGGCTCAGTTACCCGTTCGCCATGACGGGGCGAAGGCTTGGCTGGCCTCGAAGCATGCGCGGGCTTTGCCGGCGGCTTGCCTGATATGTCGCGCCGGGGTTTTGCCCCGAGACCGCCCGCACTTTTCTGGCCGGGCCGGCTTTCCCTATGTTTCACCATACTTGTCTCAAAATTGATATGTGCGTGCAAATAGCATCTGGCCGCCACTTGGCAAAGCGCTTTCCGATCTGCGATGATCCATGCACAAAATGTCACATTGGGAGGATTGCGCATGGACATGACCGGCGAGGAGCGGATCGCAGCACCCAGGGACGCCGTATGGGCGGCACTGAACGATCCGGAGATCCTCAAGCAATGTATCCCGGGATGCCAGAGCCTGGAAAAGATCTCGCCGACGGAACTGACCGCGACGGTAAAGCTGAAGATCGGCCCGGTTTCCGCCTCCTTCAATGGCGAGGTCAAGCTTTCCAACATCAACGCACCGGAAAGCTACACGATATCAGGCGAAGGAAAGGGCGGAATTGCCGGTTTCGCCAAGGGCGGCGCAGACGTCGTACTCAAGGAAGACGGCGACGAGACCATCCTGCAATACGAGGCGAAGGCGCAAGTCGGCGGCAAGATCGCACAGCTCGGTTCGCGGTTGGTCGATTCCAGCGCCAAGAAGCTGGCACAGCAGTTTTTTTCCGATTTCACCGCGGCGATCAATGGCCAGTCCGGCGACTGATTGCCGAGCGCATATTTGGCGCCCATATAGTCGATCATGACATCGCAATCTCAGACATGGGCCATCCGGCCCGCACGCGAACAGGATATGCAGACGCTCGCGGAGATTTACCTCCAGGTCCGCCGCGAGACATTCCGCTGGGTCGACCCCGATCGCTTTACACTGGAAGACTTCGCCACTCACACGAATGGCGAGCGACTGTTCGTCTGCGAAGATGAGCATGGCACGGTCGCCGGCTTCGCCGCGATTTGGGAGCCGGACGACTTCATCCACATGCTCTATATCCTGCCGGCATTCCAGGGCCGTGGCGCGGGCAAGGCACTACTGGCCGCACTGCCGGATTGGCCAGGGCGCCGCTATCGGCTGAAATGCCTGGTCAAAAACATCCGCGCCATGGCGTTCTACAGGATGCTCGGCTTCGAGATCATCGGCGACGGCGCGTCGCCGGAAGGGGATTATAAAGAGATGCGGCTTGGCGATGCCGCTTCACTTTGACGGCAGCTGCCCGGCGATCTCTTCGGCGCGCGTGCGATGCTTGTCGGCTTCAGCCTGCCAGCGTACGGCCTCGCGCGACTGGTTACGCGCGCGCTTGCGATGTTTTCCCTGATTAACCCACGTAACTGCGGCACCGACGATCATGCCGAGGATCAGCGCCACAAACAACAGCACGAACAGGGGCGCATTCAACGACAGCACCTGATCCTCCGGCCGAAAGGGATTGAGCGCCAAAGTGACGGATTGCCTGTTGGCAACGCAGAATATGATGAGGATGATGCCGAGCGGCAGCAATATCAGCAGATTGACGATCTTCTTGGCCATTGCGCAGCTCCTTTATCCGCGGCCATGAGTGCCACGCACCCAAGCCACCTTCAGCCGCAGAATAGAAAAGAGGCGGCTGAATTCAAGTGCCACCGCGTCGCGGCACAATCATGTCCTACAACTATTTTCGTCGGCGCATTTGGGGAAACTCGGCCGGAACGGCCCGATCAGTTGTCGTCTTCCTCATCGTCGCCGGCGCCCGGATTCAGGCGCTCGCGCAATTCCTTGCCCGTCTTGAAGAAGGGAACCCATTTTTCCTCGACGAAGACGGTATCGCCGGTGCGTGGGTTGCGACCGGAGCGTGAAGGCCGGTTCTTGACGGAAAAGGCACCGAAGCCGCGAAGCTCAACTCGGTTTCCCGCTGCGAGCGCATCGGTGATCTCATCCAAGACAGCATTGACGATATTTTCGACGTCGCGGTGATAGAGATGCGGGTTGCGGGCGGCAACAATCTGCACCAGTTCCGACTTAATCACAGCTATCCCCTTAAATCATTGATTTATCAATTGGCTGCACCCTGCCAAACAGAAAGCAGGCCGTCAAGAAACAACTTATCGGTCATGATTTTCTGGAGGCTCTCTCCTTTGATAAAATCATCATAACCGAGGCGATTTAGCAACCAGGAAGCGGCACCCGGCCAAAAGAAGGACGAAGTTTTGTCTTCCGGCTTCCAATCGACGATCGGCAGGTCCTTCTTGACCTTGCGCGTTTCGAGATAGGCGAGGATTTCGTCCTCGCCGCCGAGCGTGTCGATCAGCTTGTTCTGCAGCGCCTGGCGACCGGTGAAGATGCTGCCGTCTGCAAGCTTCAGCACTTCGTCGCGCGGCAGTTTGCGGCGCTCGGCAACCAGATCCACGAACCAGGCGTAGCTGTCCATGACCATATTGCGGATCATGTTCTTGGCGTCTTCGCTGGCGGGATGGAAGGGCGACGGCTCGGCCTTCAGCGGCGCCGACTTGATCTCGTCGAGCGAAACGCCGACCTTATCGAGGAGATCCTTGACCTGCGGATACTGGAAGATGACGCCGATCGACCCGGTGATGGAGGTATCGCCCGCAACGATATCGTCGCCGGCCGTCGCGATCATGTAGCCAGCCGAGGCTGCGACGGTACGAATGTCCGACACAACCGGCTTCTTGGCGGCGACCGCGCGGATCGCCTTGAAGATCCGCTCGCCACCATAGGTCGTTCCGCCCGTCGAGGAGATCGACACGATCAGCGCCTTGACCTGGTCATTGTCGCGGATCTTCTTCAGCCGCTCCAGAAGTTCCGGATCGTCTTGGATGAGCCCGGAAATCTTGACGCGGGCGATCTGCGGACCGCGCACATCGGGCAGATCGGCAGAGACGAAGCGATAAAACGCAAAGCCCAATGCCACCAGGAGCAAAACGGCAACAATGCGCCAGAAACCGAGCTTGCGGCGCAATTGTCGCCGATCCGCGATTGCAGAACTGTCCATCACGCCTTATTTCTCCCCGCAACAAATTGAAAGCGCTATAAACCGGATGTATGACACCTTGAAACGGGCACAATCCTCAGAGAAAAGCGTTTCCCGTTTTCGATGTCGTCGGCGGGACGTCGCTCTGTCGTTCATCAGATAGGACATCGCCCGACCTGATGAAACCGGCCGATGGCATATTTTCTGCTAAAATTCGCCCATGGCAGGAAAAAATCCATATTGGCAAGCCAGTGCAATAATGCGAAACGATCCGATAGGCTTTTTGGCACAGCCTCGCATAGCGTGAATGCGGTTTTCCGGATCATAGAAGACGGACCAGTTGCATGCTCAATACGATCGAGCCCCCCGGCGAGGCAATGCGCTCGGTGCCGGAACGGAACGCGTATAAAGACGCGATTTTCCACTCTAACCGCGTGAAGCGGCTGAGAGTGCTGTTGCCGCTTGCCGCCGTCGTGGTCTCGCTCCTGTTTATCGTCGTCTCGGTCATCCGCGCCTATCTGCCCGCCGACATCCGGATCGAGGGTGCCAAGATCGAGGATGGCAAGGTGGTCATGGAGCGCCCTGCCATATCCGGCCGCAACAAGGATGGCATCAGCTATTCACTGCTTGCCGAAAAAGCGCTGCAGGATATCAAGAACCCGAATATGATCACGCTCAAGACCATCAAGGCATCCATGCCGGTCAATACGGATGTGATCGCCCACGTCACGGCCCAAAGCGCAGATTTCGATCGCCAGGCCGATACGCTGAAGCTGACCGAACCCTTCACCATCATTATGGACAACGGCCTGCACGCAGAATTCAAGACCGCCTTCCTGGACGTGAAGAAGGGAGACCTTTCCAGCCAGGATCAGGTCGCAATCAGCCGAGGCGGTATGTCGGTTGTTGCGCGTTCGCTCAAGATGACGGATAAGGGGAGCGTAATCGAATTCGACGGGCAGGTTCGGATGAACATCGAACCCGCCACTTCCCATAATTCAGATAGCCAACAGAAGCCGGGCGGTTCATGACAAAGTATTGGCCTAATTCAATTTTCAATTCCGGCTTGCGCAAGGCAGGCCTTCTCTGTGCCTTTGGCGCCGCAGCATTCTTCGCCGCTGCCGAGGCCGGCGCACAGTCGACGACCAGCTCGATGCCGGGCCTTGCCCTTTCCAAGGATCAGCCGATCCAGATCGAAAGCGACAAGCTTGAGATCCACGACCAGGAAAGCCAGGCCGTCTTCACCGGCAACGTCAAGGTCGTGCAGGGCACGACGACCATGCAGGCCGGCAAGATGACGGTCTTCTACAAGAAGAAGCAGGCGGGTGACGCCAAGCAGCCCGACAATCCGGTCGCGAAGGCCGCCAAGGAACAGAACCAGTCGCTGGTGTCTGGCGATGCCAACATCGACCACATTCTGGTCAACGACAAGGTCTACCTCGTTTCCGGAACGCAGACGGCAACGGCGGAGGACGGCTCCTTCGACATGACCAACCAGCTTGCCATCCTCAAGGGCAAGAAAGTGGTTCTGACTGACGGGCCGAACGTTTTCACCGGCTGCCAGCTTACCGTGCACATGGCGACAGGCGAAGCCCAGTTGGATTCCTGTGGCGGCCGCGTCCAGATCCAGCTCGACCCGAAGTCGCAGCAAGTGCAGCAACAACAAAAGAAAAACTGATACCGGTCCCCTCGTGACGACATCGACAACCTCCACCTTGCCCGGCGTGCCCGGGCCGTCTTCTGCGGCATCCGGCGCACCGGCCGCCGACAAAGCACGCTATAAAGGCACGCTGATCGCCCGCGGCCTCACCAAGACCTACGGCAGGCGTCGCGTCGTGAATGGCGTTTCGCTGGTGGTACGGCGTGGCGAGGCTGTTGGCCTGCTGGGGCCGAACGGCGCTGGCAAGACGACCTGCTTCTACATGATCACCGGGCTGGTGCCGGTCGATGAGGGCACGATCGAAATTGACGGCAACAACGTCACGTCGATGCCGATGTACCGCCGTGCGCGGCTCGGCGTCGGCTATCTGCCGCAGGAAGCCTCGATCTTCCGCGGCCTGACCGTGGAAGAAAACATCCGCGCCGTGCTCGAGGTCCATGAAAAGGACAAGACGAAGCGGGAGCGCAAGATCGACGAATTGCTGGAGGAATTCCACATTCGCAATCTGCGCACGGTGCCGGCGATCGCACTTTCGGGCGGCGAACGGCGCCGCCTCGAAATCGCCCGTGCGCTGGCGACCGACCCGACCTTCATGCTGCTCGACGAGCCTTTCGCCGGCGTCGACCCGATTTCGGTCGCGGATATCCAGAATCTTGTGCATCATCTGACCGCACGCGGAATCGGCGTGCTGATCACGGACCACAATGTTCGCGAAACGCTCGGCCTGATCGACCGTGCCTACATCATCCACGCGGGTGAGGTGCTGACCCATGGCAGGGCGAACGATATCGTCAGCAACCCTGAAGTACGCAAGCTGTATCTGGGTGACAATTTCAGCCTCTGATAGGCTGAAATGCCATCTTTCAATCCGCCAATATTAGCGGATGCTACCGCGCGCCGGAAATTTACTTCGGCTTCACAGTTCCGCTTGACCAAATCCAATAAAAAAGCAATTTTTGGGCCAGTTGGAATTTCGCGAGAATTTTAGTGATAAAAGACGCGGATTCCCGAGGAGTTCAAGGGGAGTTCCGCGTCCGCCATGGCACTATCGGCCAATCTTTTCCTGCGCCAAAGCCAGAGCCTGGTGATGACACCGCAACTGATGCAATCCATCCAGTTGCTGCAGATGACGCATTTCGAGCTCACCCAATTCATCGCGCAGGAAGTCGAGAAGAATCCGCTGCTGGAATTTGCGTCAAATGACGAGGATCTAGGCAGTACCAGCGACCGTGAGCCGAAGGACGAACGGTTCGAGGCCATGGAGGAAACCCATGGCGAGGATGGCTCCGAGCGCAATGCCGGCGACCTTGCGAGCGACTGGTATGAGAGTGACAATACCGGCAATGCCAACCGGCTGAGCGACGAGCTCGACACCAATTTCGGCGATATCTTTCCTGACGACGGTAGCCCGCAGCGCGCCGATGCGCCGGAGCTGCTCAGCCAATGGAAGTCCATGCCAGGGGGTGAAGCCGGTGAGAGCTATGACCTGGACGACTTCGTCGCCGGCCAGGTGTCGCTGCGCGATCATCTGAACGAACAGATCCCATTTTCGCTTCCCGCCATGGCCGATCGGCTGATTGCCCAGCATCTTGTCGACCAGCTCGACGACACCGGCTATCTGCACGCCGAGCTCAACGAAACGGCCGAACGGCTCGGCACCACGCTTGCCGATGTGGAACGGGTTCTGGACACCCTGCAGCAGCTCGATCCTCCCGGTGTCTTTGCCCGCTGCCTCAGCGAATGCCTGGCGATCCAGCTTCGGCAGAAGGATCGCTTCGATCCCGCCATGGAGCGACTGATCGAAAACCTCGAACTGCTCGCGCGCCGCGATTTTGCTACGTTGAAGCGGGTCTGCGGTGTCGATGAGGAAGATCTGCTCGACATGATGACGGAAATCCGTCAGCTCAACCCCAAGCCCGGAAGTGGTTTCGAGACCGAGATATCGGAGGCGATCATGCCCGATATCGTCGTGCGTCCCTCTGCGGACGGGAGCTGGCTGGTGGAGCTCAATCCCGATGCGCTGCCGCGGGTCTTGGTGAGCCAGTCCTATTTCGCCTCCGTCACCAAGACCAGCCAGGACCACGCCTTCCTATCGGAATGCCTGCAGAACGCCAATTGGCTGACCCGCAGCCTGGACCAGCGCGCCAAGACGATCATGAAGGTGGCAAGCGAGATCGTGCGGCAACAGGACGCGTTCCTGCTGCATGGCGTCGACCATCTGCGGCCGCTCAACCTGAAAACCGTGGCGGACGCCATCAAGATGCATGAATCGACGGTCAGCCGCGTGACCTCGAACAAATACATGCTGACGCCGCGCGGTCTGTTCGAGCTCAAATATTTCTTCACGGTTTCGATCGGCGCCGTCGAGGGCGGCGACAGCCATTCCGCCGAAGCCGTACGTCACAAGATCCGCCTGCTGATCACGAACGAGAGCCCGGATGCGGTTCTGTCCGACGACGATATCGTCGATACGCTGAAGAAGGGCGGGATAGAGCTTGCTCGCCGCACGGTTGCAAAGTACCGGGAAGCCATGAACATCCCCTCCTCGGTGCAACGGCGCCGGGAGAAGCGGGCTTTGGCCAAAGTTTCCGGTTTCTGACGGGCGGCAACTCTCAACCACAGGCTGCCGAACTCCTAACAGTCCGTTAAGACGCAGTTGACTTTCCCATGCGGCAGGGCTAGAAGCCCGCCGCAATCGCTGCAGGACAGCACGACCATGAAACTTATCCCAACCATCCAAAAGGCGGTCGATATACGCAATTTGCCTTTGACTGCGTGAAGTGCTTGGATGAGCTTGAGGCTTGGCGTAAACTGATACGCGCAATAACCACTACAAGAAGGGAAACTCCATGAGTGTGCGTGTCTCCGGTAAACATATGGAAATTGGTGACTCCTTCCGCCAGCGGATAGAAGACCAGATCGGTATGGCCGTGACCAAATACTTCGACGGGGGGTATTCAGGTCAGGTAACTGTACACAAGTCCAGTTCGCGCTTCGCGGCCGATTGCAAGCTTCATCTCGATAGCGGCGTGGTATTGCATGCTGCAGGCGAAGCCATGGACCCGCAGCTTGCTTTCGATGCAGCATCCGAGCGCATCGAAAAGCGCCTGCGCCGTTACAAGCGCAAACTCAAGGACCATCAGGCCGGCAACCATGTGAACGGGCAGGCGGAAGTCGCCTATACGGTTATGGACGGCATTCCGGATGACGATGAGGAAATTCCTGCCGATTTTGCGCCAGCGATCGTCGCAGAAAGTACGAAGCAATTGAAGACCATGTCGGTGGCGACTGCCGTGATGGCACTCGACATGACCGACGAACCGCTGCTGCTCTTCCGCAGCCCCGGCAACGAGCACTTGAACATCGTCTACCGCCGTCAGGACGGCAACATTGGCTGGATCGACGCAGCCAATATCAAAGGCTGAGAATAGAAGATAAGCGGCGGCCGCGCATCATCGCAGCTGGCCGCCGCTTGCCCGTCATCGGTTCTCGGCGACACGAAGGATAAAGAGAATGGCATTGGCAGATTTGCTACAGCAAGATGCGATCATCCCCGCCTTGAAGGCAAATTCCAAAAAACAACTGCTTCAGGAGTTGGCCGCCAAAGCTTCCAAGCTGACCGGATTGCCCGAGCGCGAAATCTTCGACGTCGTACTGCAGCGCGAGCGCCTCGGCTCCACCGGCGTCGGCAACGGTATCGCCATTCCCCATGGCAAGCTTGCCAGCATCAAGTCCATCGCCGGCATTTTCGCGCGCCTTGAGGCGCCCGTCGATTTCGAAGCGCTGGACGATCAGCCCGTCGATCTCGTCTTCCTGCTGCTCGCACCCGAAGGGGCCGGCGCAGACCACCTGAAGGCGCTCTCGCGCATCGCCCGCGTTCTGCGGGACCAGGATCTCGTCGCCAAACTCCGCGCCACCGATTCTGCCTCCGCTATCTACGCCTTCCTCAACGAGGAGCAGGCATCCAACGCTGCCTGACGGCTTGGATCGCATCGGACCAAGGCAAAAATAAGAGCCGGACGATCAGAGATCGTCCGGCTCTTTCTTTTATTGGTGTGCCCGAAAGAGGATCAGGCGTCTTTTTCATCCAGCGGGCTGTTGGCGCCCTGCTCGGCATTTTCGACAATCTTGGGGCCACCCTTGGCAACGCCGACCATGGCCGGGCGCAGAACGCGATCGCCAATGGCGAAACCTGCCTGCACCACCTGAACGACCGTGTTGTTCGGCACCTCGGGATTGGGCACTTCGAACATGGCCTGATGGAAATTGGGATCGAACTTCTGTCCGATCGGTTCGAGCTGGCGCACGCCGTGACGCTCGAGAGCCGACAACATCGAACGCTCAGTCATCTCGACGCCTTCGATCAGCGTCTTAAGGCCGGCTTCAGCGCCGGCGCGTGCTTCAGCCGGAATGGCATCCAGCGTGCGGCGCAGATTGTCTGCCACCGAGAGCATGTCGCGGGCAAAGCTTGCCACGGAATAGGACTTTGCATCCTTCACATCGCGCTCGGTGCGACGACGGAGGTTGTCCATCTCGGCAGCCAGGCGAAGATACCGATCGCGCAGTTCGCCGTTTTCGGCCTTCAGCAGCTCAACCGGATCTGGCTGGGACGGCTCGGCCGCATCTACGGTTTCCGCTGCATCCTGCGCGAAATCCGCTGACGTGTCGGCCGCCGTGGCGTCAGGTCCGGTTTTTGTTGTTTCGTCGGTCATGACGGTCTCCGAATTGCTTGGTCTTTGGATGTGCCCGATATCGAGGTTTGCTCGGAAAAAATCAAGGCTTTGTCGAGAAGAACAGCCAATTCGCGGCTTTGCGATGACGGCAATACCTCTGCCTGCTCATTGCTGCCGCTTGTGACATCGGCTGTTCAGCCCTCCCTACCAGTGGTATTCTGAAATACATCTCAGCACAGCGAGGTGAGATCAATGTCTAATGGCAAATCCCTTTCAGGCAAGTGTTTCTGTGGCGCGGTGGAAATCGCAGTCGATGGCGAGCCAATGGCGATGGGCTACTGCCATTGTGACTCCTGTCGGGAATGGTCGGCAGGGCCGATCAATGCCTTCTCGCTCTGGCCGCCGGAAGCCGTGCACGTCACCAAAGGCGCGGACAAGATCGGCAGCTACCAGAAGACCGAGAAGAGCGTGCGCAAGTGGTGCACGGTCTGCGGCGGTCATCTTCTGACGGAACATCCGCCGTGGGGCGTGACCGATGTCTACGCGGCCGTCCTGCCCGACCTCGATTTTCAGCCTGGCGTGCATGTCAACTACGAGACGACGGTGCTGCATCTGAAAGACGGGCTGCCGAAGCAGAAGGACTTGCCAGCCGAAATGGGCGGATCGGGAACCTTGCTTCCCGATTGACCTTAGCCGCTAGAGTGGTTCAGTTTTCCACGGAATCCCTGAACCGCTCTATCTCTTTGTTGCCTCGCAATTCCGGACGGAAAACCGCTGCGCACTTTTCCTGGAATTGCTCTAGATCCTCTCCTCAGATTCCAGGTCGCGAAAGCCGCGAGATCAGCTGCGCGGTATAATCGACCATGGGCACGATGCGGGCGTAGTTCAGCCGCGTCGGGCCGATGACACCGACGGCGCCGACGATGCGGTCATCATCATCGCGATAGGGCGCAACGATCAGCGAAGAGCCCGACAGCGAGAAGAGCTTGTTTTCCGAGCCGATGAAGATGCGTACACCCGGTCCGCTTTCGGCGAGATTGAGGATCTCGATCAGGCTGTCCTTCTTCTCCAGATCGTCGAAAAGCAGGCGCAGACGATCCAGATCCTCCGCGCCGCCGATTTCGGCGAGTAGATTGGAATGACCTCGAACGATAAGCTGCGTCGGCTTGCCGTCGTCATCGCCGCCGGACCAGACGGCGATGCCGCGCTCGACCAGCTGATGGGAGAGGCTATCCAGCTCCTGGCGCACGCTTTCCTTGAGAGTTTGCAGCTGCCGCCGCAATTCCGGCATCGTCTGGCCGGTCATATGGGCGTTGAGGAAGTTGGCCGCTTCCGTCAGCTGCGACGATGTGGTGCCGGCCGGCAGCTCGATAATGCGGTTTTCCACCTGATCGTGCTCGCCGACGAGCACGGCGAGTGCCTTGGTCGGCTCCAGCCGGATGAATTCCACATGTTTGAGAACCGGATCGCTCTTGGAGGTGATGACGAGACCGGCGCCGCGCGAGATGCCCGACAGCACCCGGCTTGCCTCCGACATCATCGATTCCACCGGCTGGTCGCGATTGCTGCCGCGCACCTGCCGGTCGATATTGGCGCGGTCCTCGGCCGAGAGATCGCCGACCTGCATGAAAGCATCGACGAAGAAGCGCAGGCCCACCTGGGTCGGCAAGCGCCCGGCGCTCACATGCGGCGAATAGATGAGCCCCAGCTCTTCCAGATCGCTCATGACATTGCGCACGGAAGCCGGCGACAGCGACATGGGCAAGAGGCGCGAGAGATTGCGCGAGCCCAATGGCTCGCCGTTCTCAAGATAGCCTTCGACGATGCGACGGAAGATTTCCTTGGAGCGTTCGTCCAGTGCAGCAATGACATCCGAGACCGACGATGTCGTGAATACCATTTCGCTGTCAGATCCATTCCGTTGAGCCTTGGGCAAAATATAATCATTCAGTTAGCAATGGCAAAAGGTAAAAATGCCGCCATGGCTGCCGAGCGGCTTTGCAGCCTGCTTTTCCTTTGCAAAAGCCGCCTGTGGGTCGTAGAAGCGGTCAACAAACTTTCAGGAGAGTGGAATGCGGCCTTCAGGCAGAAAAACCGACCAGATGCGCAAGGTGTCGTTCGAGCGCAATTTTTCCAAGCATGCGGAAGGCTCCTGCCTGGTGAAATTCGGCGATACGCATGTGCTCTGCACGGCAAGCCTGGAGGACAAGACGCCGCCATGGCTGCGCAACAGCGGAAAGGGCTGGGTCACGGCCGAATACGGCATGCTGCCGCGCGCAACCGGCGAGCGCATGAAGCGCGAAGCTGCCGCCGGCAAGCAGGGTGGCCGTACGCAGGAAATCCAGCGCCTCATCGGCCGATCGCTGCGCGCCGTCGTCGATCTCAAGGAACTCGGCGAGCGCCAGATCACCGTCGATTGTGACGTCATCCAGGCCGATGGCGGCACGCGCACGGCCTCGATCACCGGTGGCTGGATCGCGCTTTACGACTGCCTGAAGTGGATGGAAAGCCGCAACATGGTGAAGGTCGAGCGCGTGCTGAAGGATCACATCGCCGCCATCTCCTGCGGCATCTTCGCCGATCAGCCTGTCATCGATCTCGACTATCTTGAGGATTCCTCGGCCGAGACCGACGCCAATTTCGTCATGACGGGCAAGGGCGGCATCGTCGAGATCCAGGGAACGGCTGAGGGTGCCCCCTTCAGCGAAGAGGAATTCGCCACGCTGATGCATCTGGCCAAGAACGGCATTGCCGAACTGGTGGAGCTGCAGAAGCAGGCTATCGCCTGAGGATATTTTGAATGGCTGACCCGGCCCTCGGAGGCGTCCTTGAAACCGCGCTTTATGCGGACGATCTCGATGCAGCCGAGGCCTTTTATGGCGGCATACTCGGATTGCAGAAGATCTCGCGCGGCGGCAACCGTCACGTCTTCTATCGCTGCGGGCCGGGCGTGCTCCTGATCTTCAACAGCGAGGAAACGGTCAAGCCGCATGAGCCGGGTGCCTTGCCCGTACCGCCGCACGGCACGAAGGGGCAGGGTCATGTCTGCTTCCGCGTCGATGGCAACGAGATCGGCGCCATGGCCGAGAGGCTGAAGGCAGCCGGTGTCGATATCGAAGCCGATTTTCACTGGCCGAATGGCGGCCGTTCGATCTATTTCCGCGATCCGGCCGGCAACAGCCTGGAATGCGCCGAACCCCGCATCTGGGGCCTATGACAGGACAGCACATGCGCAAGCTCGACACCAAGACCATCGTCGTCGCCAGCCACAATGCCGGCAAGATCCAGGAAATCCGCGATCTGATCGGCCCGCTCGGCTTTGCCGCCAAGTCCGCCGCCGATCTGAACTTCATCGAACCGGACGAGACGGGCACGACTTTCGAGGAAAATGCGACGATCAAGGCGCTCGCCTCCGCCAACGCCTCCGGCTTGCCGGCACTCTCGGACGATTCCGGCCTTATGATCGATGCGCTCGGCGGCGATCCCGGCGTCTACACCGCCAATTGGGCCGAAACGGCTGACGGCACGCGTGACTTCGCGATGGCCATGCGGAAGGTCGAAACCGCCCTGGAAAAGGCCGGCGCCATCGCGCTGGAGAGCCGCACCGCTCGCTTCGTCAGCGTGCTTTGCCTCGCCTGGCCGGACGGGCATACCGAGCTTTTCCGCGGCGAAGTCGAAGGCACGGTCGTCTGGCCACCACGCGGCAGCCAAGGCTTCGGCTACGATCCGGTCTTCCAGCCAAAGGGCTACGAGACCACATTCGGCGAAATGAGCGCCGAACAGAAGCATGGCTGGAAGCCCGGCGACGAGCAGGCGCTCTCGCATCGCGCCCGCGCCTTCAAGATCTTTGTCGAAACCTGCCTGGAGGCGTAAGCTAACCCCGTGGAAGTCGTTGATACCGAGGATCTGATGCGCGGGGCGCAATTGCTGCCCGATACCGGCGAACCCGGTTTCGGCGTCTATGTGCATTGGCCTTTCTGCGCAGCCAAATGTCCCTATTGCGATTTCAACAGCCATGTCCGCCATCAGCCTGTCGATCAGGAGCGTTTCGCCGCCGCCTTTCTGAAGGAAATGGCGACGATGCGGACGATTAGCGGCCCGAAGACCGTGACCAGCGTCTTTCTCGGCGGCGGCACACCGTCGCTGATGAAACCGGAAACGGTGGGCGCGATCCTCGATGGCATTGCCGGGACCTGGCATGTGCCTGACGGCATCGAGATCACCATGGAGGCCAATCCGTCGAGCGTCGAGGCAGAGCGCTTTCGAGGCTACCGCGCCGCCGGGGTCAATCGCGTATCGATGGGCGTGCAGGCGCTCAACGACCGCGACCTGAAATTCCTCGGCCGACTGCACAATGTCGAGGATGCGCTGAAGGCAATCAGACTGGCGCGCGAGATTTTTCCGCGCATGTCCTTCGACCTTATCTATGCTCGCCCGAACCAGACCGTCGAGGAATGGGAACGCGAGCTGCAAGAGGCGATCTCCTATGCGGTCGATCATCTCTCGCTCTATCAGCTGACGATCGAGGAAGGCACGCCGTTCTATGGCCTGCACAAGGTCGGCAAGCTGATCGTGCCCGATGGCGATCAATCGGCGCTGCTCTATGAGGCGACGCAGGAGATTACCGAGCGCGAGGGCATGCCGGCCTATGAGGTTTCCAATCACGCGCGTCCCGGCGCCGAAAGCCGGCACAATCTCACCTATTGGCGCTATGGCGACTATGCGGGGATCGGCCCCGGCGCCCATGGCCGCCTGACGCGTGGCCCGCAGAAGCTGGCGACGGCGACCGAGCGTAAGCCGGAGAGCTGGCTCGAGATGGTCGAGCGCGACGGCCACGGCATGTTTGACCAGGAAATGCTGGGTTTCGACGAACAGGCCGACGAATTGCTGCTGATGGGCCTGCGGCTGCGGGAGGGCGTCGATCTCGCTCGCTGGCAGCAGCTGTCCGGGCGCGATCCCGATCCGCAGCGCGAGGCGTTTTTACTGGAACACGGTTTCATAGAGCGGATCGGCAATTCCCGCCTGCGCTGCACGCCGGCGGGGATGCTGGTTCTCGACTCGGTCGTCGCCGATCTCGCCTGTTAACACCTCCCCTTGAGGGGGATGTCGCCGCGAAGCGGCGGAGGGTGATCGCTGAAGGCACAATTGAGTCTTCAGTTCCAAACAGGAGCCCCCCGGCGCTTACGTGCCGACCCTCCCCCTCGAGGAGAGGGTGAATAGCCTTCCATCGATTGCCGCCAGACCCACCGCGATCAGCGCCATGCCGATAAAATGCTTCGACTGCAGGCTCTCGCCGAGAATGAGCGCGCCAAGCAGGATGGCGCTGACGGGAATGAGGAAGGTGACCAGCATCAGGTTGGTGGCGCCGGCCGTTGCCAGAATGCGGAAGAACAGCACATAGGCGATGGCGGTCGACAGGATTGCCAGGCCGGCGAGCGCCAGCCAGGTCTCGGTGGACGGTATTGCCAGCGTCCATGGACGATCGACGAAGAGCGCGATTGGCAGAAGCATTATCGCCGATCCAGTCACCTGGCCGGCGGCGGGAATGATCGGCGCCAGCCCCATGCGGCGGAAACGGCGGCCGAATATGCCGGCCAGCGAGTAGCTGAAGGCGGCACCCAGCACGGCAAGCTGCGCCAGCACGTTAGAGCCGAGGCTTGCAAGCACCGAAGGGCCGATCATCAGGGCGACGCCGGCAAAGCCGACGATGACGCCGATCAGGCGATTGCCGGTCATCTTCTCATCCTCGGTCAGGAAATGGGCGACGACGACGACAAAGAGCGGCGTGGTGGCATTGAGGATGGATGCGAGGCCGCTGGCGATATGGGTCTGCCCCCATACGATCAGCAGGAAGGGAATGACATTGTTGAGGAAGCCCATGCCGAAGAAGGCGAGCCAGGTCTGGCGGTCTTTCGGCATGGCATGGCCGGTGGCGCGTACGATGACATGCAAGGCAATGGCGGCGAGCGCGACGCGTGCGGTGACGATGGTGAAGGGCGGCAGTTCGCGCACCAGAATGCCGTTGAAGAGGAAGGAGCCGCCCCACAGGATGGATAGCCCCACCAGCATGCTCCATTCGACCGCGCCCATGGATTTCTGTAGCATGAGACTATCTCCAGCATCAGCTGATTGAGTTTTGCTTATCAGTAGCCAATCGTGACATCATTGCCAACCACCGCTATTGCTGTAATAATCTCGCTATATAGGGGCTCTGACAAGCGAGTCTTTTTCAAATCATGATTTAGCTGAGCTCAATCATCATGGATCAACTGCCATCCCTTTCGGCGCTGCGCGCCTTTGAAGCCTCCGCCCGGCATCTCAGTATGACACTGGCGGCAAATGAGCTGCATGTGACGCCGGGCGCCATCAGCCTGCAGATCCGCGACCTCGAAAGCACCCTCGGCGTGCGGCTTTTCGAGCGGCGAACCCGGAGCCTGGCGCTGACGAGTGAAGGTGCCGAATATTTTGCGACGATGCGAACGGCATTCCGCCTCATCCGCGAGGCGACAGCGGCTCTCGCAATGCGCTCCAAGGATACGGTGCTGACCCTTACCTGCACAGCCGGCTTCGCTACGCACTGGCTGGTGCCGCGGCTGCGGCGCTTCGAGGAAGCCCATCCCGATATCGACCTGCGCATCAGCGCCTCCTATCGCATGATGGATTTCCAGCGGGATGGGATCGATCTTGCCATTCGCCACGGCCTCGGCGGCTATGAGGGATTGGCAAGCGAACGATTTCTCGATGACGAATATGTTCCGGTCTGTACGCCGGAAACGGCGGCTGCACTCGGCCCCTCCCCTGCGGTTGACGATCTCGCCACCCTGACGTTGATCCATGATGTCTACCGGCGTGACTGGGAGCTCTGGCTCAAAGCCGTCGGGGCAACGCGGGTGGATGCCATGCATGGGCCAGTCTTTACCGATGGCATGGGCGCCTACCACGCCATGAAGGCTGGCCTTGGCATCGCCTTGATGCGCCGCTCCTTCGTGGAGCAGGAACTGGCTGACGGCACGCTTGTTGCGCCATTCCCGACGGGATTTGCAAGCGCGCTTGCCTATCATCTTGTCTATCAGCCCGGTGCGCTGGAAAGGCCGGCGATAGCGACGCTGCGTGCCTGGCTATTTTCTGAGGTCTCACGCACGACGCCATCAGCATAGGCGTACCTCGTCCGCCTGATCGCCCAAAAGAAACGGCCGGCGATGAAGCCGGCCGTAGCTCGTATGGTGAACGCCGATTCCCGGCCTATTCGTTGATGAGGCGCTTCAGCAGCTCAATCTCGTGCGACAGCTTGCTATCGCCGGAAATCAGCTCCTCGATCTTGCGCACGGCATGCAGAACCGTGGTGTGATCGCGACCACCGAAGCGGCGGCCGATTTCCGGGAAGGAACGCGGCGTCAGCGTCTTCGACAGATACATGGCGATCTGGCGCGGCTTGACGATGACGCGCGTGCGGCGGTTCGAAACCAGCTCCTGGCGCGACACGTTGTAGTGACGTGCGACGATACGCTGAATGTCCTCGATGCGGACGCGGCGCGGCTCGCCGGAGCCGACCAGATGCGCCAATAGTTCGTCGACGCGCTCGACCGTCAGGTTCGGTTCGAAGGAGCGACGGAAGATAAGCTGGTTGAAGGCTCCTTCCAGTTCGCGGCCGCTGGCGGTCACGTTGCGCGCGACATGCGAGAGAAGCTCGGCCGGGATTTCCAGCGACGGATCGTCCTGGCGGGCAGCATCGAGACGGCGCTTGAGGATCTCAAGGCGCATTTCATAGTCCGGCGCCTCGACTTCGATCGCCACACCGCCCTGCAGGCGCGAACGCACGCGCGGGTCGAGCGATTCCAGCTCCCAGGGAGCGCGGTCGGCGGCGACGACGACCTGCTTGGCGCTGTCGAGCAGCATGTTCAAGAGGTGGCAGAACTCGTGCTGGATCATCTTGCCCTGCAGGAACTGCATGTCGTCGATGATGAGCAGATCGATATTGCGCAGCGAGTCCTTCAGCGTCAGTGCGTCATTGTCGCGGATCGCGGTTGCGAAGCGCCACATGAAATATTCCGCCGTCAGGTAGACGACCCGCAGTCCGCGCGGGTTCTGAACCGCTGCATTGGCGATCGCCTGCAGCAGATGCGTCTTGCCGAGACCAACGGTCGCATGGACGAACAGCGGATTGAAACGCACGGCGCCGGAGCCAGCTTCGGCGATGGTCTTCGCAGCGGCCAAGCTGACACGGTTCGAGCTGCCTTCGACGAATGTATCGAAGGTAAAGCGGGAATCGAGCGGAGAGCCGAACAGCGGCGAACCCGCCATTGCCGGCCGCGCAGCCGCAGCCGCACTCACGGCCTGGGCAACAACCTGGCCGGCCGGCTGGGCGACGGCGCGACGGATCGGCGCGACAGCCGCTTGATCCGGCACCGCCGGCTGCTCATCGGTAGATGGCTTCGCGCCGTGCCGGGTTGCGGTGCGCACCAGAATTTCGACCTTGAGGATCTCGGCATCCTCAGCCTGGAACAGGCTGGTGATGAGATCGAGATAGCGATTGTTGATCCAGGACTTCAGAAATGTCGTCGGGACCGTGAGGCGAACGACGCTCTTCGATACCGAATGAAGCTTGAGCCGCGCAAACCAGCTGGCATAGACATCGGGTCCGACCTGAGCCTTCAAGCGCGCGCTGACGCGCTCGAACAAATTATTTCGCGCCACGTCGCCCTTTTCCCCCGCCGCTTCTAAGCAAACCGCACCGAACGCCTGCGCATTGTCCCCATTTTCCAACGCACCCGTCGCCCTCGTATGTATCTGCATATAGTGCCGCCTTCCAAAGTCTCTTTATAGGGCGGGAGCACATCACTGCCGCCCCTGGTTCTTCGCCATGGCATAACGATCGCGCTCGTTGTCCCAAGCTGCGCCGCATACCGGTTCATCAGCCACGCCCGGCCAGCAGGCTTTACAGGAACACTGTGGCGAAAACCGCTCTTTAAAGCAGCATTCGCCTCGGCGTCTGTAACCGGAGCATCAATCGGCCCTCGTATTCCGATTGACCGCTCCAATGGCTGTCAATTTTTCTCCCCTCCCCGCAGCCGCGCCAATGATTTGGGCCGCAAAGGACAGACAAGCTTTCTCGTTCCGCAAGCGTCGCCGCTTCCGGTTCTTACTCGTCAACTGTTTGAAAAAACGGAACTGAACCGCTCCGTCACAAGAGACAAAACCACCTCCACCGCCATACGTAACGGTGTTTGCCGAAGCCGTTTAAGGTGAAATCCGCGCCCCTTGTTGAAATCCATTTAGGCAGGATCGAGGGCAGATATCAACGATGAATTTTACACAAAATTAAGAGGCGGCCATTGACTCAGGAGGCCATTTTTGACTGTCACAAGCCCTTCAAAAAAGAATCGCTGTTGAATCAAAGAGATTCCTGTCGAACGCGATTCTCACAGCTTTCAAAAGAAAAAAAATAAAATATCCCTTGACTCAGTTGTGAGCCGGCAATGCGTCATGCAGATCACCCAGCGCTGAGATATCCTGCCGTAAGCCATTGTTTTAAAATGTATATTTCTGTCACGTCACTGACATGATCGAGCAGTCAATTTTGGCAATGCGGCATTTTTTTGGCTGAATCCAAAAAGCCCGGCGCGAGGGCCGGGCTTAATACTAACGATAGACTCGTTAACGAAAGATTATGCAGTCGGGGCCGAAAGGGCCTTCACACGCTTGGCAAGACGCGAAACCTTGCGGGAAGCGGTGTTGGCGTGAAGCACGCCCTTCTTTGCCGCGCGAGCCAGTTCCGGCTGAGCAGCAATGAAAGCTGTCTTTGCGCGATCCGCATCACCCGATGCGATGGCTTCTTCGACCTGGCGAACGAACGTGCGAACGCGCGAGCGACGAGCCTTGTTGACATCGGTGCGGCGGGCGATCTTACGGGTCGCTTTTTTCGCCGAGGTAGTATTGGCCATGTATGCCTCTCTTAGAATTCGAACAAAACTCCATCGTTGCGGCGTAGGCCCCATGGCCACTTCATCCAGCAATGCGGGAGCAATTGCGGAAAACCAGAGCGGCTTTCCAAACTGTGGCGGGCATATAACCGGAATGAGCCGCGGCGTCAACGCGGATTCTCGCCAAACCCGCGTAATTCCGGAATCTTGGTCCCTACCGGTTCTTGAAGGCTGGCTTGCGCTTCGCGACGAAGGCGGCCATGCCCTCCTTCTGATCCTCTGTGGCGAACAGGCTATGGAACAGGCGGCGTTCGAAGCGTAGTCCCTCCTCGAGCGTGGTTTCGAAGGCACGGTTGACCGCCTCCTTAGCCATCATCACGGCGGGACCGGAATAAGAAGCGATCTTGGCGGCGGCGGCCAGCGCCTCGTCGAGCAGCTTGTCTGCCGGTACGACGCGCGCCACAAGGCCGGAACGCTCCGCCTCTGCCGCATCCATCATCCGGCCCGTCAATATGAGGTCCATCGCCTTGGCCTTGCCGACCGCACGCGTGAGACGCTGCGAGCCGCCCATGCCAGGGATGACGCCGAGCGTGATTTCCGGCTGGCCGAATTTGGCGGTTTCCGAGGCGATGATGAAATCGCACATCATCGCCACTTCGCAGCCACCGCCGAGCGCAAAGCCGCTGACCGCCGCGATGACAGGCTTGCGGGCATTGGCAATCTCGGCCCAGCCGCTGAAAAAGTCATTCTTATAAGCGTCGACGAAATCGAGCGATTGCATTTCCTTGATGTCGGCGCCGGCAGCAAAGGCCTTTTCCGAACCGGTGAGCACGATCGCACCGATGGCATCGTCAAGATGAAGAGCGGCATAGGCTTGCTTCAGCTCGGAGAGGACCGTTGAGTTCAGCGCGTTCAGCGCCTGCGGCCGATTGATCCGGACGAGGCCGACAGCCCCATGTGTTTCGACAATGAGGGTTTCGTAAGCCACTTCTCTCTCCCTTTTATCAGCTTTGGCCCGTCAATCAGCCTTGGCAGGAGGCGCAGTAGAAAGAAGAGCGCCCCGCCTGGACGATGCGACTGACCGTACCGCCGCAGCCGGGCGTACTGCAAGGCTGCGCTTCGCGATCATAGACGGAAAAGGAGTGCTGGAAATAGCCGAGCGAACCGTCCGTCTGGATATGGTCGCGCAGCGACGAGCCGCCTGCAGCGATCGCATCGGCAATGACCTCGCGGATCGCCTCGACGAGCGTGAACAGCGCTTCGGTCGGCTGTCCGGCATCCGTGACCAGCGCCCCGGCGGCGCGCAACGGCGACAGGTGAGCACGCCACAGCGCCTCGCATACATATATATTACCGAGGCCCGCGATGTTTTTCTGGTCGAGCAGCGCGCTCTTCAGCGGCTGCGCCTTGCCGCCAAAGCGCTTAGCCAGATAATCGGCGCTCAGTTCATTGCCTGTGGGTTCCGGCCCGAGATCACGGAAGAAGGGATGGTTGGCCATCTCGGCCCGCCGGACGAGATCCATGAAACCGAAGCGGCGCGGGTCATTATAGATGACGCGCGCATCGCCGCTTGCACCCGCCAGATGGAAGAGGACGTGATCGTGCTTCTCGTCCTTGGAGCGGGGATGATGGAAGGTTCCCGGCGTCTCGGCCGCGGCACCTTCCTCCACCCGGAACGAGCCGGACATGCCGAGATGCGCGACGATCGTCTTGCCGTCGTCGAGATCGATCAGCAGGTATTTGGCCCGGCGCGACAGCGACGTGATGCCGCGGCCCGCAACGGCCTGCGCGAAATCGGCCGGGAAAGGAAAGCGCAGATCGTTGCGGCGCAGCTCCAATTCCGTGAGAACCGCACCTTCCATGGAAGGCGCCAGCCCGCGTCTGACGGTTTCGACCTCTGGTAATTCCGGCATGGCTATCCATCTTTATGTTTCAACCGCTTATGATCTGAGCTATAGCCCAAGGCATTGCGGCTGGTGATCTGGCTGATGAGATAGCGTGGCAAACGCGATTTCGCTATGGTCCGCCGCTTAATTGTGTAACGGAGTTGAGCCGATGGCAGACAGCCGCACCTCCGCCGATGGCGGCATGGAAACATCCTATGGCTTTCGCGAAGTAGCCGATGGCGAAAAGCAGGGCCTCGTCAACGAGGTGTTCCACAAGGTCGCCAAGCGCTATGATGTCATGAATGACGTCATGTCCATGGGCATGCATCGTGCCTGGAAAGACGCGATGATATCAGCGCTCAACCCGCGCAAGGAGCCTGGTTACAAGGTGCTCGACGTTGCCGGCGGCACGGGCGATATCGCCTTCCGCATCGTGGAAGCCTCGAACCGCCTGGCGCATGCAACGGTGCTCGATATCAATGGCTCGATGCTGGCCGTCGGCGCCGAGCGTGCCGAGAAGAAGAAACTCTCCGACAACCTCACCTTCGTCGAAGCGAATGCCGAGGAACTGCCTTTCGAGCCGAACTCCTTCGACGCCTATACGATCGCTTTCGGTATCCGCAACGTGCCGCACATCGATGTGGCATTGAAGGAGGCCTATCGCGTCCTGAAGCGCGGCGGCCGGCTGCTCGTGCTCGAATTCTCCGAAGTCGATCTGCCGCTGCTCGACCGTGTCTACGATGCCTGGTCCTTCAACGCCATTCCAAAGTTCGGCAAGGCCATCACCGGCGATGCCGAGCCCTATCAATATCTGGTGGAATCAATCCGCAAGTTCCCGAACCAGCAGGACTTTGCCACGATGATCCGCGAGGCCGGCTTCTCGCGTGTGAGCTTCACCAATTACACCGGCGGTATCGCCGCGCTGCACTCCGGCTGGAAGCTCTGAAGCATGATGTCGAGCCACATGACGCGGCCGAAGGTCTCCGCTCGTCAGGACTTTGAGGTGCTATGAGTGCTTTCAGCGCATATTTCGGCCTTGTTCGGGTCGGCTGGGTGCTCGTGCGCGAAGGCGTTGTCATGGCGCTGCCATCGGAGGGGCTGCCGCCCTCCATCAGCCTCGCCAAGTCCTTCGTCAGCATCTTTGCGCGCCGGAAGGCAAAGAGCCAGGCCCGCAGCGACCGGCTTGCACAAGCGGTCGAGCGGCTCGGCCCCTCCTATGTGAAGATCGGTCAGTTCCTGGCGACCCGGCCCGATGTCGTCGGCGTGGATATGGCCAACGACCTGTCCAAGCTTCAGGATCGGATGGCCTTCTTCCCGCATGAAACGGCGACGGCAGCCATCGAGTCTTCGCTCGGCCGGCGGATCGACGATCTCTACGCCAGCTTCGACGCGCCGATCGCCGCCGCGTCGATAGCGCAGGTGCATCCGGCCGAAATCGAGACGGCAGAGGGCCGCAAGCGCGTTGCCGTCAAGGTGGTCCGGCCTGGCGTACGTCAGCGCTTTTCTAACGATATCAAGGCGATGTATCTGGTTTCACGGCTGCAGGAGCGATTCATGCCCTCCAGTCGGCGTCTTCGCCCGGTGGAGGTGACCAAGACGCTCGAGCAGACTACCAAGGTCGAGATGGATCTGCGGCTGGAAGCGGCCGCGCTCTCCGAGATCGCCGAAAACACCGAAAAGGATCCGGGCTTCCGCGTTCCGAAAGTCGACTGGGAACGCACCGGCCGCGACGTAATCACCATGGAGTGGATCGACGGCGTGAAGATGTCCGACGTCGAGGGGCTGAAGGCGGCCGGCCACGATCTCAACGCGCTCGCCGATACGCTGATCCAGTCCTTCCTGCGCCATACGCTGCGCGACGGCTTCTTCCACGCCGACATGCACCCCGGCAACCTTTTCGTCGATGCAGCGGGCATGATCGTCGCTGTCGACATGGGGATCGTCGGGCGATTAGGGAAGAAGGAACGCCGTTTCCTGGCCGAAATCCTCTACGGTTTCATCACCCGCGACTATATCCGGGTGGCCGAAGTGCATTTCGAAGCCGGCTATGTACCTGCGCATCACAATACGGAGAGTTTTGCGCAGGCCATCCGCGCGATCGGCGAGCCGATCCATGGCCAGCCGGCCGAAACCATCTCCATGGGCAAGCTTCTGACCTTGCTCTTCGAAGTAACGGAACTCTTCGACATGGAAACGCGGCCCGAGCTGGTGATGCTGCAGAAGACCATGGTCGTGGTCGAGGGCGTATCGCGCATGCTCAATCCACGCTTCAACATGTGGAAGGCCTCGGAGCCGGTCGTCGGCGACTGGATTCGCACCAATCTCGGCCCGAAGCGGATCATGACAGATTTGAAGGACGGTTTGAAAGCGGCCGTGAAGCTTGCGGAGGCCGCGCCTGAGATTGCGGCGAAGACCGAGAAATTCCACCACGAACTGCTGCATATGAGCGAAAACGGCCTGCGTTTCGATCCGCAGACCGCCGAAGCGATCGGCAAGGCCGAAGCCAAGCACAGCCGCTCTGGCCGACTCGCGTTGTGGGTGATCGCGCTGGCGCTTCTCTACATCGCCTGGCATCTGAGCTGATCGCCAAGCTTTCTGATGCTTCTTCCTCGCCTTGGCCCAAATAGCTCGGCCGGGGCGGGAAGCCATTTGCGCGCGCAAACATAGAGTTGCGCAACGTACGCACTCGCCTCAAAATCAGTCTGTCTGGCACGGATCAAGGTGTTCGCCATTTGGGATATCCCATTGACGATAAGGCTCGCATAGCCTTGCAAAAAAGGAGAACAGCAGAGATGGAGCGTCAGAGAGCCGGTATCGAGCTCAGCGGACAACCCCTTGGGTTCAGCGATCTGGTGCGGATCGGAGCGGGGACTGTCCTGCCGTCGGCGTCGGAAAGCGGCATGGCTCGCGTACGCTTGGCACGCGGCGTTCTCGAAAGCACCATTCAATCGGGGATGCCGGTCTACGGCTCTACGACCGGTGTCGGAGCCATGAAGGATGTCGAATGGTCTCCTGAAGATCTCGATGCCTTCAATCTCGGCCTCGTGCGCGCCCATCATTTCGGTACGGGCGCCCCCTTTTCCATGTCGGTCGTTCGCAATGCGATGGCGATCCGGGTCAATACCGCTTTGACCGGCAAGGTCGGTTGCTCGCAGGAGCTGATCGAAGCCTATCTGCAGCTGCTCAGCGCGGATGTCATTCCTGTCGTCAGGCGAACGGGTTCGATCGGCTGCGCGGATATCGGCCTGATGGGGCAGATTGGCGCTGTGCTGACCGGTGTTGGCGAGGCCGTCTATCGAGGGCGACGCATGCAGGCTGCCGACGCTTTCAGCGCCGCCGGCATAGATCCTCTCAGGATGTTGCCGCGCGACAGCCTCGCCTCGCTCAGCGTCAATGCCGTCAGCTTCGCCGCCGCGGCGGAAACCACCCGCAATGCCGCCTCGTCGATTCGCGTACTGCTCGCGACCGGCATGATGGCCGCCGGCGCGCTCGGTGCTTCGCGCGATCCCTGGATTTCCGTGCGCCATGTCGGCACCGCCCGCGAGGCTCTGATCGGCGCATGGCTCTGCAATGCCTCAGAAGAATGGCCCTGGCCGGTCGCGACCCATGTGCAGGACCCGCTGAGCCTGCGCATGATTGCCCAGGTCTTCGGCGCAGTCATCGAAAACCTTTTGACGGCAGGCCACAAGATTCTCGCCGCCACGGGCCGCTCGGACGATAATCCCGTCATCGTCGACGGCCGCGTCATGACCTCGGGCGGCTCCCTTCCGCTCGATGTCACCATTCTGCTTGAAGCCGCCGTCATCTGCATGGCGCATGCCGCCCGCAACGCCTTCAACCGCTGCGTGCTGCTCGGCAACGGCCAACGGCGCGGCTTGCCGGTGAATCTCGTGCCGGAAGGGAAGATCGCGACCGGCTTCGGCCCCATCATCAAGCTCGCCGGCGAGATCTTCTCACGTGTTCTGTCCATGTCTAATCCGGTCTCGGCCCAGTCGCTCGTCGTGGCGGCTGGGATGGAAGACGAGGCCGCCTTCCTGCCGCTGGTCATCGAACGTTTTGAACGGCAGATGCGCGCGCTGAAGCGCCTGGCGGCCCTGGAAGCCCTGCTCTCGGCCCAGGCGATGGACATTCTCGGCGACAAGCCGGAAGGCGTGGCACGCATGCTCTACGAGGTCGTGCGCAAGCATGCGGATTTCTATGTGGTCGACCGGCCGCTTTCGGCCGAGGTCGAGGCGATCGAGGAGGAACTGGCCTCCGAGGCCTTCGTCTCTGAACTGATCGCGCATAAGCCGATCATCGCCTATGATGACTTCTTCGCACTTGGCTCGCTGGAGCGGGTCGAAGAGCGGCTTTATCGCGACACGATTGCCATCTGAAGCAACGACGAGCGGAGGGAACGCACATGGCCGATTTCGATCTTGTTCTGCAGGGCACCGTGGTTCTGCCCGAGCGTATCGTGGAAGCCGGCTATGTCGCCGTGCGCGACGGCAAAATCGCCGAGATCGGCATTGGCGTGCCGCCGGCAGCGCGTGAGCGGCACCTGCTCGGCAAGGCGCTGATCCTGCCTGGCGCGATCGATGCGCAGGTCCATTCCCTTTCCCAGAAGGACCAAGAGGATTTCATCTGGTCGACGCGCTCTGCAGCGGCCGGTGGCGTCACCACCATCGTCGACATGCCCTATGACGAAGGCAATCTCGTCTGCTCGGCAGCAGCGGTGAAGAAGAAGATCGACCACGCCGCGCCGCAATCGCGCGTCGATTTCGCCCTTTACGGCACGGTCGATCCGGAAGAAGGCCCCGCGCGCATCGCCGAAATGGTTGAGGCTGGCGTTGCCGCCTTCAAATTCTCCACCTTCGGGACCGATCCGAAGCGTTTTCCGCGCATTCCGCCTGCCCTGCTCGATGCCTGCTTTGCCGCAATCGCCCCAACGGGCCTGACCGCCGGCGTCCACAACGAGGACGACGAAGCGGTGCGCAGCTACATGGAGCAGGTCAAGGCAAGCGGCGTCACCGACTATCGCGCCCACGGCCTGTCGCGCCCGCCGATCACCGAGCTGCTTGCCATGCACACGATCTTCGAGACCGGCGCGGATACCGGTTGCCCGGCGCATGTCGTGCATTGCTCGCTCGGCCGCGGCTATGACATCGCCCGCGCCTATCGCCGCGACGGCTTTGAAGCGACGGTCGAGTGCTGCATCCACTACCTGACGCTCGACGAGGAAAACGATGTGCGGCGCCTTGGCGGCAAGGCGAAAATTAATCCGCCGATCCGCCCGCGTGCCGAAATGGAAACCTTGTGGCGCAAGGTGGCGGAGGGCAATGTCTGGCTCGTCTCGACCGACCATGTCAGCTGGTCGGAAAACCGCAAGACAAATCCGGACATGCTGGCGAATGCGTCCGGCGTGCCGGGACTGGAAGTCATGGTGCCGCTCTTCGTCAAGGGTGCTCTGGAACGCGGCGTGCCGCTCACCTGGGCTGCGAAACTGATGGCGGAGAACCCGGCTAAGCATTTCCGTCTCGACCACATCAAGGGCGCGCTGACGCCGGGCAAGGACGCGGATATCGTCGTACTGGAACCGCGCGAAATGGTTTACGACGCGGCGGCAAGCGGCAACAATGTCGTCGGCTGGAGCCCCTATAACGGCATTCGCCTGCCCTGGACTGTGTCCGCCGCCTACATTAGAGGCAAGCAGATTACCGAGGGGCAGAAGGTGCTGGCCGAACCCGGCTCCGGCAGCTTCGTCCGTCCCTTGCCTCGCCAAATTCTTGCCGGAGATGCAGCCTGATGAACGACCCCAAGCGCCACAACCTGCCCGTAAATGCTGATCGTATCGCCGAGGATATCGATGCTCTGGCAGGGATCACCGATCCGGGCCATCCTTGGACGCGCCGCGCTTTCTCCCCGCTCTTCCTGGAAGGGCGTGCCTATATCGAGGCGCGCATGAAGGCGGCAGGACTTGAGACCCGCATCGACGCTGCCGGCAATCTGATCGGCCGGCGCGCCGGTGCCAAACCCGGCCTCGGCACAATCCTTGTCGGCTCACATTCCGACACCGTTCCCGATGGCGGCCGCTTCGACGGCATAGCCGGTACCATTGCCGCGCTGGAAGTCGCGCGCTCCTTGAAGGATCGCGGCATCGAGCTCGACCATGATCTGGAGATCGTCGATTTCCTGGCCGAGGAAGTCAGCATCTTCGGTGTTTCTTGCATCGGCAGCCGCGGCATGACCGGGCAGATTCCCGAGGCGTGGCTCTCCCGCGTGAGCGGCGACCGCACGTTGTCGCAGGGCATTGCCGAAGTCGGCGGCGATCCTTCGGTGCTGCTCTCCCAGAAGCGTCCGGATCTTGCTGGTTTCCTGGAGCTGCATATCGAACAGGGTCCGGTGCTGGAAGCCGAGAACAAGGATATCGGCATCGTCACCGCGATCGCCGGCATCACTCGCATCGAAATCACCGTGGAAGGCCGCGCTGATCACGCCGGCACGACGCCGATGGACCGTCGCGCCGACGCGCTGGTGGCCGCTTCGCAGCTCGTACTCGACATCAGGAGCCGCGCGGCTGAACAGGCAAAGACGCCGGGTCATTTCGCTGCGACGGTCGGCGAATTCCGTATCGAGCCGAATGCGGCCAATGTCGTGCCGTCCAAGGTGGTGCTCCTGATCGACGGTCGCGCCGAAATCCGCAGCGACATGGAGGATTTCCTGACCTGGATCGATGGCGAGGTGAAGACCATCGCCGCCGACTATGGCGTCACGATCAACCCGCCGGTGCGCGTCTCCGACAATATGCCGACGCCGGGCGCTCCCGTACTGCTCGAAACGCTGGAGCGCGCCTGCGAGACTGTCGGCGCCAAGCATCGCCGCATGGCCTCCGGCGCCGGCCACGACACGGCCTGGATCGCCAAGGTTGCGCCTGCTGCGATGATCTTCGTGCCCTGCAAGGAAGGCCGCAGCCATTGCGCCGAGGAATGGGCCGAGAATGACGATATCGCCATGGGCGCCGCCGTTCTTTTCGAAGCGGTGCGCGACATGGACAAGAACCTCAAACCGAACCGGGAGTAGCCGATGGGACGCGTACTCGTTGCCAAGGATGTGGAAGCGGCCGTCAAGGGTGGCTCCGTTTATGCCGCGGGCGGTGGCGGCTGGGCCGATCATGGCCGCATGCTCGGCTATGCGGCCGTCAATGTCGGCAAGCCGGAGTTGGTGTCGATCGAGGAATTGAACGACAATGACTGGATCGCCACGGCGGCGGCCATCGGCGCACCGGCCTCCACGACCCCCTGGGAAATGCAGGGCATCGACTACGTGAAAGCCGTGCAGCTCCTGCAGGACGAGCTTGGAGAGAAGCTTTCCGGCCTGATCATCGGCCAGAACGGGCGGTCCTCGACGCTGAACGGCTGGCTGCCGTCGGCGATCCTCGGAACGAAGGTGGTAGACGCGGTCGGCGACATCCGCGCCCATCCGACGGGCGACATGGGCTCGATCGGCATGGCCGGCTCGCCCGAGCAGATGATCCAGACCGCCGTCGGCGGCAACCGGGCCGAAAACCGCTATATCGAGCTCGTCGTGAAGGGCGCGACGGCGAAGATTTCGCCGATCCTGCGTGCGGCATCGGACCAGTCCGGCGGCTTCATCGCCTCCTGCCGCAACCCGCTGCGCGCGTCTTACGTCCGCACCCATGCGGCGCTCGGCGGCATTTCCATGGCGCTTTCGCTTGGCGAAGCGATCATCAAGGCGGAAAAGAAGGGCGGGAGTGCCGTCATAGACGCCATCTGCAAGACGACCGGCGGCCATATCCTGGCGGAAGGTACGATCACCAAGAAGGACGTCGTCTACACAAAGGAAGCCTTCGATATCGGCACCGTCACGGTCGGCAGCGGTGACAAGGCTGTCGTCATGCATGTGATGAACGAATACATGGCGGTCGAGGATGCCGGCGGCAAACGGCTCGCGACCTTCCCCTCCGTCATCACCACGCTGTCGCCGGAAGGCGAGCCCTTGAGCGTTGGTCAGCTGCACGAGGGCATGAACGTCTTCATCCTGCATGTGCCGATGGATATCATTCCGCTCTCTGCCAGTGTGCTCGACCCCACGGTCTATCCCTCCGTCGAGAAGGCCATGGGCATCGAGATCGCCAAATACGCCCTGGCCGGCAAGAAAGGCTGAAAAGCACAGGAGGCTTGAATGGCCCGTGATGCCGGTCTCGAGGAATTGCTGAGAGAGGAGCTCGGGCAACGCCCCGGGCTCAGCGAGAAGGCAATGTTCGGCGGCTGGGCCTTTTTGCTCAATGGCCATCTGCTGTGCGGCGCGCGCGAAGACGGGATGCTGATCCGCCTTGGCAAAGGCAACGATGCCTGGGCACTCGAGCAGCCTGATGTCAAACCCATGCTGTCGCGCGGTCGGGAAATGCAGGGATGGGTGCGCGCCGGGCCGGAGGCCTATGGCAACGACATGCTGCGCAAGCGGCTGCTCCTGGCCGCGCTGAATTTTGTCGAGGGCTTGCCGCCGAAATGAATGAGTATTGAAGAGCACTCCTCTTCTCCCCAGCGGGGAGAAGATGTCCGCAGGACAGATGAGGGGGTGAGCGACGAAGGAGCGAACGTCTGAGCGGTAAGCAAAGACGGTATCTGCCAAGCCGCCCCCTCATCCGACCCTTCGGGCCACCTTCTCCCCGAGGGGGAGAAGGGGAGGCATCAAACAAGAGGGAAATCCATGCCGAAAGCCAATCCACGTCACCCGAAATTCCCAATCCCGGGCGGGCCGGAGCTGCGTGCCAAAGGCTGGCGGCAGGAGGCTCTGCTACGCCTGCTCGAAAACGTGCTCTCGGTCGGCGAAGATCCGGACAATCTAGTCGTCTACGCAGCCCTCGGCAAGGCTGCCCGCAACTGGGCAGCGCACAAGGGCATCGTGAAGGCGCTCACCGAAATGGATGAGAACCAGACCCTGCTCATCCAGTCGGGCAAACCGATCGGCCTCATCCGCACGCATGACAAGGCACCGCTTGTCATCATGGCGAATTGCAACATCGTCGGGCAATGGGCGAAGGCGGAAGTCTTCTACGAATTGCAGCGCAAGGGCCTGATCTGTTGGGGCGGACTGACGGCCGGCGCCTGGCAGTATATCGGCAGCCAGGGCGTGATCCAAGGCACCTACGAGATCTTCATGCGCATCGCGGAGCGCCGCTTCGGCGGCGATCTCTTCGGCCGCTTCGTGCTGACGGCCGGTCTCGGCGGCATGGGCGGCGCGCAGCCGCTCGCCGGCCGCATGGCGGGTGCCGCGATCCTCTGCGTCGATATCGATGCCGAGCGCGCCAGGAAGCGCCAGAAAATCGGCTATCTGCAGGAAATCGCCCCGGATCTCGATTCCGCGCTAGCGATGATCGATGCAGCCGTCAAGGAGAAGCGGGCGCTTTCCGTCGGACTGGTCGGCAATGCGGCGGAGATCTACCCCGAGATCGCAAGGCGCGGCATCGTGCCCGATATCGTCACCGACCAGACCTCGGCGCACGATCTCGTCTATGGCTACGTGCCGAAGGGCATGAGCCTCGCCCAAGTCAAAGACCTGCGCGATGACGGCCAGGGCCAGCTCATGGCGGCAAGCCGCGCCTCGATCGTCGAGCATGTAAAGGCAATGCTGGACTTCCAGAAAAAGGGCTCCGAAGTCTTCGACAACGGCAACCTGATCCGCACACAGGCCAAGGAAGGCGGCGTGGCGAACGCCTTCGATATCCCGATCTTTACCGAAGCCTATCTCAGGCCGCTCTTCTGCCGTGCCATCGGCCCGTTCCGCTGGATGGCGCTATCAGGCGAGGAAAGCGATATCGCCCGCATCGACGATCTGCTCTTGGAAATGTTCCCGGACAACAAGATCATCACCAACTGGATCAAGCTTGCCCGCCAGCATGTGCCCTTCGAAGGCCTGCCGGCCCGCATCGCCTGGCTTGGCCATGGCGAACGCACGGCCCTTGCCCGCCGCGTCAACGAGCTCGTTGCAAGCGGCGAGCTGAAGGGGCCGATCGCCTTTTCGCGCGACCATCTCGATGCCGGCGCCATGGCGCATCCGAACATCATGACCGAGCGTATGAAGGACGGCTCCGACGCCATCGCCGACTGGCCGCTGATCGACGCCATGATGCTCTGCTCGTCGATGGCCGATCTCGTTGTCGTCCATTCCGGCGGCGGCGGCTATGCCGGCTACATGACCAGCTGCGGGGTCACTGTGGTCGCCGACGGCACGGATGCCGCCGACGAACGGCTCGACCATGCGCTGACCAACGACACCGCGCTCGGCGTCATGCGCTATGCCGATGCCGGCTATGAGGAAGCGTTGGACGAAGTTGCGAAAAAGGATGTGCCTTATATCCGTTTGGGATAAGCGCGTCTGTTCTTGGCGACATTGAGAGACTATGGTCGCGGGCAACTTGAGATGAATTGAGAATTGCCCGTGATCCCCTGGACCTTGCTCGACACTGCGAAAATCCCCGGCGGCGGCGAGCTGCGACTGAAGCAGCGCGGCCAGGAATTTTCCATCATGCTCGGCACCAACGAGCTGATGAACAGTCGCCTGAGCGGCTCCGAGCGCGCGCTTGCCACGCTTTCCTGCGAGAAGATCAGAGGCCGGAAGGCACCACACATACTGATCGGCGGCCTCGGCATGGGCTTTACCTTGCGTGCGGCGCTTGGCGAACTAGGTGCGGACGCGAAGGTTACGGTTGCCGAGCTTGTTCCGGCAGTCGTTTCATGGGCGCGCGGGCCGATGGCAACAGTCTTCGACGCCTGCCTCGACGACCCGCGTGTTGCCATTCACGAGGGCGACGTGCGTCCGCTCATCCGCGCAAGCAAGGCGACATACGATGCTATCCTGCTCGATGTCGACAACGGCCCGGATGGCATCACATCGGAAGCCAATGACGGGCTCTATGATTATCCAGGCCTGAAGGCGGCGCGCGATGCACTGCGTCCCGGCGGCGTACTCGCGGTCTGGTCGTCGGGACCTGACGAGCGCTTCACAAGGCGGCTGCGCGACAGCGGCTTTACCGCCGAAGTGGTCAATACACGCGCAAATGGCAAAACGGGCGCGCGTCATGTCATCTGGCTGGCGACAAAATCGGGATCATAACGCCTCGAATTGAAATAGCGCCTGAGATGCTATATATCAATGTCATATCTCAAAGGAGTTATGGCATGGAAACCGCAAAGATCTTCTGGTCCGGCCGCTCACAGGCCGTGCGCTTGCCGAAGGAATTCCGCCTCGATGGTGAGGAAGTGCGCATCCGCCGGCAGGGAAAAGCAATCATTCTGGAGCCGATCGCCGAAGATTGGGATTGGCTGGAAGCTGTTACGGGGCCGGTTGATCAAGACTTCGCAGAAGCGACCGAAGAAGAGCCCGCTGAGCAGCAACGCCCCGAGCTGGATATCTTCAAGTGAAGTATCTGCTCGACAGCAATGCCGTCATCGCCCTGATGAAAGGACATTCCGGCTTCGTCAGCGAGCTGCGCAGACACAGGCCGCAAGATTTCGCCATTCCGGCCATCGTGGCACACGAATTATTCTACGGCGCCTATAAAGGGCAGCGCGTCGCAGAGAATCTTGCGCGTGTCGATGCATTGCAATTCGAGACATTGGATTTCGATAAGGAGGACGCCCGGATGGCCGGCGAAATTCGCGCGGCTCTTGCTTCCCTTGGTACGCCGATCGGCGCCTATGACGTTTTGATCGCGGGTCAGGCGATCGCCCGCGATCTGATCCTGATAACGCGCAATGTCAGAGAATTCGAGCGCGTTCACAAGCTGCGTTTCGAAGACTGGGAGTCCTTGCCGAGCGGCTAAAGATAGCGCGTTTCCTCCGGCGCGCGATCGAAGCGGTCGTCGCGGCCGTCGAAATAGCCGACCGGAAGCGAGGCGAGCTCTTCATCGGTGGCATCATCCAGGCAGCTGATGCTGATCGCATAGAACTTGCCGCCGAGTGCGGGATTTTCACCCCAGTTGAAGGAGCTGACGCCGCAATTTTTACAGAAGAGGTGATGTAGGATGCGCGGGCCGAACTGATATTCGCCAATGTTGTCTTCGCCTGAGGTCAGGCGGAAATCAGCGGGCGTGGCGACAGCCAGCCAATTGCGCTTCTTCTTGCAGATCGAGCAATTGCATTTAAAGGTGCCGCCCTGCAGGTCGAGATCGGCTTCGTAAGCGACGGCACCGCAATGGCAGCTTCCGTGATAGGTCTTCTTCATCACTCTCATCCCTCCCTTGAGGTGGCTTCTGCGTAAGCGGCGTATTTGTCGAGGGCTTGCTCCCATCCGCCGGTCTGCAATCTAAGCTCGGTATCGTCAGGCAACTCGACCTTGCGGAAGACGAGGCGCGTCTTCTCGCCAAGCTCATGAAACTCCACGGTCACCTGCATCGGATGTTCGGGCCTACCCTCCTGGTTTTCCCAGGCGAAAGTAAAGACGAGGCGCTCGGGCGGGACGATCTCCAGATAGCGGCCATGGCTCCAATATTCCTTGCCTTCCGGCGTGAGAATGCAGTGCCGCCAGGCGCCCCCTTCCTTGAGATCGACGGAAACGGATGGGGCCGTCATATTTTGCGGTCCCCACCAGCGCATCAGATGTTGCGGTTCCGCCCAGAGGCGAAACAGCAGGGCACGCGGCGCGGCAATCTCGCGGGTCAGCACGATCTCGCGCGGCGGCCGCATGCTGCCGCCCTTAGTTGCTGGGGTCATTCTTTCCTCCCTTTTGCAATAGTGCCGCGTAGTCCTCCAGGCGATCGAGATTGTCGTTCCAGAACTGGCGATAGCTCTCCAGCCAGTCATCGACTTGGCGGAGCGGCTTTGTTTCCAGCCGGCAGGGCCGCCATTGCGCTTCCCTGCCCTTCGAGATCAGGCCGGCTTTTTCCAGCACCTTCAGGTGCTTGGAAACGGCGACCAGCGACATGTCGAAGGGTTCGGCCAGTTGAGACACGGATGCCTCGCCGGTCGCCAGCCGCGCCAGGATCGCCCGGCGGGTTGGATCGGCCAGGGCCGAAAGGGTCGTGCTCAATGTGTCCATTTGATAAACCATATAGTTAATTAACTTATTGGTTTAATATATGCGACCAGCCAGCGATGTCAAGAAGCGTCGGACGACGCGCAATCTCAGGAAATGATATTGGACACTTCGATCAGATTCTGGTCCGGATCGCGGAAATAGACCGAGAGAATGGGGCCGGTCGCACCGGTGCGTCCGACGGGGCCTTCCTCGATCGTGATGCCCTCGGCTTGCAGGTGAGCGATCACATGATCCAGAGGCGTTATACTGATGAAGCAAAGATCGGCCGAACCCGGTGTCGGCCGTTCGGCCTTGGGCTCGAACTCATGGCCGGCTTGATGCAGATTGATCTTCTGGTTGCCGAAGATGAGAGCCTTGCGGCCCTCCCCGAAAGTTTCGACACCCATACCGAGGACACGGGTATAGAAATCGCAACTCTCCTCGATGCTCGCAACCGTGAGCACCAGGTGATCGAGATGGTCGATACGGATCATGGTGGCCTCCTGGGCTCAGCGACGCGCCAGCCTCGCAACGGCAAGAGCGCTGGCGAGACAGAGTGCCAGCATGACCAGGATGAAGGCAACCACGGCATTCCAGCCATCGGCAAGCCAGAAATAGCCGCCGACCGAGCCGGCAATGCTGGAGCCGAGGTAATAGGCGAGCAGGTAGAGCGAGGAGGCGTGCCCCTTGAAGCCATCGGCCAGCCGTCCCACCAGCGCACTGGCGACGGAATGGGCCATGAAGAAGCCAATCGTCACCAGGACAATGCCGAGAATGATCAGCGGCAAGGAGCTGGAAAGCGTCACCGCCGCACCGAGCGCGGCGATCAGAACGCCAATCGGCAGCACGATGAAATGGCCGATGCGATCGCCGAGGAGGCCTGCCGCCCACGAGGCGACGATACCGAAGAGATAGGCGGTGAAGATCAATCCAAGCTCGGTCTGGTTGAGATCATAGGGATCGGCGACGAGACGGAAGCCGGCATAGTTATAGACCGTTACGAAGGAGCCCATGACGAGAAAGCCGATGGCAAAGAGCAGCGGCATTGCCGCATTGCCGAAATGACCGCTCCAAGCCTTCACATGGAAGCCGGCATCGAAGCCCTTTCGCGGCGTAAAATTGCGCGACGGCGGCAGCAGATAGAGGAAGCCGATGGCGGCGATCAGGCCGAGAATGCCAACCGTTGCCAAAGCCGGCCGCCAGCTCAGATATTCGGCGATCGTGCCGGTCACCACGCGCCCGGCCATGCCGCCAAAGGCGTTGCCGGCGATATAGAGGCCCATGGCACCGCCGAGGCCGCGCGGTTCGATCTCCTCGGCCAGATAGGTCATGGCGACGGCCGGCACGCCGCCCAGCAGAAAGCCCTCGAGCGCGCGAACGGCAAGCAGCATATGCCAGCTCGGCGATACCGAGCAGACGAGCGTACAGATGGCCGCGCCAAGCAGCGAGATGAACATCAGGCTGCGGCGGCCGAGGCTTTCGGAAACGGCGGCGGCACCGAAGATCGCGAAGGCCAGGAAGCCGGTCGAAAGCGAGAGCGACAGCGAGCTTGCAGCCGGCGTGACCCCGAAGTTCTCGGAAAAGATCGGCATCAGCGGCTGGACGCAATAAAGCAGCGAGAAGGTGGCAAAGCCCGAGAGAAACAGCCCAATGGTGGCGCGGCGGAAGGCAGGCGTGCCGCGCGTTAGGAACTGGCGGGTCTCGGTCGGCGGTTCATTCCTGACGAGCGTCAATTCGGGGCGGGAGGGAACTTCGGACACAGTGGCTTGCTGCTTGCTTGCGGCGCGAAACATTGGTGGCACCTGACCTTTCTTGCCCTGGAATCTAGCCAGACGAGCTCCATTAGTCCAATATATGGAACAGGCGATCTCAATAGCTTTTGGAGATAGCGATGGAGCTGCGTCATATTCGCTATTTTCTGGCGCTGGCCGAAGCGGGAAACTTCACCCGTGCGGCAGCCAAACTCGGTATCGGCCAGCCGCCGCTCAGCCAGCAGATCCGGGATCTGGAAAACGAAGTGGGTGCGCAGCTGTTCCACCGCGTGCCGCATGGTGCGGAACTGACGGTGGCCGGCGAGGCATTTCTCGCGGAAGCGAAAATGGCGGTCGATGCGGCTGAAAAGGCAAAGCTCGCGGCCCAGCGCGCCAATCGCGGCGAGATCGGCCGCCTGTCGCTCGGCTTCACCGCCTCTTCCGCCTTCAACACCATCGTCACATCAACCATTCGCGAGTTTCGGCGGCATTGGCCGGAAGTGCTGATATCGCTGACCGAGATGAACACCAATGCGCTGATGGAGCGGCTCATGCGCGGCGAGATCGACGCGGCCTTCATTCGCCCGGGCCTGGAAGATCCGCGCGACGTGCGGCTGAAGCGTTTTGCCGATGAGCCAATGCTGATCGCGCTGCCGGCTCATCATTCGCTGGCGAAAGAGGAACGCGTGCCGGTTGCAGCGCTCGCGGGCGAACCCTTCATCCTCTTCCCGCGCATGGTGGGGCTGAGCCTCTATGACGATATCGTCGCCGCCTGCCGCGAGGCGGGTTTCGATCTCGTGGTGACACAGGAAGCGCCGCAGATCCCATCCGTCGTCAATCTTGTCGCCGCAAACTTGGGCGTTTCCATCGTTCCGGCTTCGATCGCGCAGATCAAGCTCGACGGCGTTGCCTATCGGCCGGTTGACGGGCCGCCAGTGGTGGCGCGCCTCGGCCTTGCGAGCCTCAAGGCGCAGAGATCGCCGGTCATCGCCAATCTCATGAGTTTGATTGGTTAGTTACGTGCTCCGCTCCCAATAGGGCGGATCGCCAAAAGCCTTCTTCAAATGATCGGCCATTGCCCGAAGCTTGGCCGAGGGATTGCGACCTTCGGGATGGGCCATAAAAATGAACTCCGGCTCCGGCCGGTAGCCGACATCGATCTCTACGAGCCTCCCCTCCCTCACTGAAGGCCCGGCGATGAAGGCGGGCAGCAAGGCAATACCAAGCCCGGCAATCGCGGCATCGTGGAGGACATCGCCATTGTTCACGCCCAGCGCCAGCTTGGCACGGATGACAACAGCGCCCTCTGGCCCCTCGAAGCGCCAGTCGGCGACACCGCGATTGGTGTAAAAAATACCGCGATGACCCTCGAGATCGGAGAGCGAAGCGGGTTTGCCGTTGCGGCTGAGATAATCCGGTGACGCAACGAGAAGGCGGCGGCTGCGGGCAAGCTTCCATGCGACGAGGCGCGAGTCGGCAATCAGGCCGTGGCGAATGATGGCGTCATAGCCATCTGAAGCGGCATCGACACGGCGGTCGTCGAGATCGAGCGTCAACTCGATCTCCGGATGCGCGGCGAGAAACGGATAGAGAGCCGGCCCCAGATGCAGTCGGCCGAAGGTGACGGGTGCTGCAATGCGCAGCGGTCCCATCAGCATGCCGCGCCGCTCGGCAAGATCGGCAGCCGCCTCGCGAACCTCCTGAGCGATGCGGTTCGCACGCTGCAGAAAGGCACTGCCATCCTCGGTCAGGGTCAGCTTGCGGGTCGTGCGATGAAGCAGCGTTGCCCCCAATGCCTTCTCCATGTCCGACAGGCGCTCGCTGACGACGGATTTCGACAGGCGCAGGCGTCGCGCCGCCTCGCTGATCGAGCCCGCCTCGGCTACAGTCACGAATGTCACGATCCCGTCGATCTTCAGCATTGTTCGGAAACTCCGAATTCGAATTCCTCTTTTTGAAGACTAATCCGAACGATCGGAAAAGGCCATCTTCCACGTATCGGACAAACCGAAAGACACGTCCTCACACAGGAGATGGAACAATGAACCGCTTGAATGGAAAAGTTGCAATCGTCACCGGCGCCAGCTCCGGCATCGGCCGCACCACGGCAAAACTCTTCGCCGCCGAAGGCGCCAAGGTTATTGTCGGCGCTCGCCGCGCGGCAGAGCTGGAAAGCCTTGCCGCCGAGATCAAAGCTGCCGGAGGAGAAGCAGCCGTCTTGGCTGGTGACGTACGCTCGGAAGACTACCACAAGGCGCTGGTCGCCCTTGCTGTCGAGCGCCACGGCAAGCTCGATATTGCTTTCAACAACGCCGGCACGCTCGGCGAGGCCGGTCCCAGCACCAAGGTTTCGGAGGCAGGTTTTTCCGAAGCGCTGGCGATCAATCTCACCGCATCGTTCCTCGCCGCCAAGCACCAGATTGGCGAAATGATCAGGCATGGCGGCGGTTCCGTGATCTTCACCTCGACGTTCGTCGGCCATACCGTCAGCTTCCCTGGCGTTGCCGCCTATGCCGCCAGCAAGTCCGGCCTGATCGGCCTGACGCAGACGCTGGCCGCCGAATTTGGCCCGCAGAATGTGCGCGTCAACGCTGTCCTGCCGGGTGCCGTCGATACCGATATGTATCGCGACATGAACGACACGGTCGAAAAGCAGGCTTTCATAACGAATCTGCATGCGCTGAAGCGCGTCGCCGGCCCGGAAGAGATCGCTCGCTCGGTCCTTTATCTTGCCTCCGATGATGCGAGCTTCGTCAGCGGCACGGCTTCGCTCGTCGATGGCGGCCTGTCGATCACGCGTACCTGAGCGCCCGTTTCACGGTGTCGCCGCCAGTATCGGCAGCTTCGGAACACAGACATGATCCCGCAAACGTGAATTGGTTGCGGGATCATGTCGCCGGAATGCTTTGAATGAGCCGGGACTCTAATCCCTTGCGGCCTTTCCACTCAGAACATCGTATTGTTGTTCATGGACTTCTCGGGGATCGGTTGCACCGAGTCCCAATGTTCCTGGATCTTGTTGTCTTCGACACGGAAGATATCGACGATGGCGCTGCCGCGATCGCCCGGCTGGCGAATGGCGTGGACGCGCAGGATCACATAATCGCCGTCGACCATCACGCGCTTGATCTCGCTCTTGGACTGCGGAAAGTTCTTCTTCAGATAATCCAGAAAACCGCGCAGGCCTTCGGGGCCATCGGCGGCAAGAGGATTGTGCTGGATGTACTTGCCGAGATATTTGGAGGCCGCGTCGAAATCCTTGTCGTTCAGCGCCTTCTGGTAGAAGTCCAGAACGATCTCCTTGTTCTTCTGCTCTTGCGGCGAATAAGCACGCTCGGCAAAGGCCGGCATGGCAGCGGCCAGGGTTGGCAGGGCGATGACAGCGACTTTCATCAGTTTCAAGACGTTGCTCCTTTGCTCGTTAACGTGTTCACCTTTGTCGAGGCCAAGGGTCCGCGCAAATGACAAGGGCGTGAGGGCGATGTGATTGTCTGCCGGAATAGCGGGAAAGGACGGCTCACAACCGTAATGAGAGAATGCCGCGATTGCCTATGACACGCCAAAGGCTTAGGCTTATCAGCAAAAGAACAGGCGACGGGTTCAGGCATGGTTCTCGCAAGAAAGCGCATCCTCCTCATCATCTCCGGCGGCATCGCGGCTTATAAGAGCCTCGATCTCATCCGCCGGCTGCGTGAACGCGGCGCGAGTGTGCGGCCCGTCATGACAGCGGGTGCGCAGGAGTTCATCACGCCGCTTGCCGTCGGCGCGCTGGCCGCCGACCATGTCTTTACCGATCTGTTTTCACGAGAGGATGAGCAGGATGTCGGCCATATCAGGCTGGCGCGCGACTGTGATCTCGTGCTGATCGCGCCGGCGACTGCCGATCTGCTCGCCAAGATGGCAAATGGGCTGGCCGATGATCTCGCCTCGACAATATTGCTCGCCACCGACCGGCCCGTGCTCGCAGCCCCAGCGATGAACCCGAAGATGTGGGCGCATCCGGCGACGAAGCGCAATGTCGAAACGCTGCGCCGGGACGGTATTACCTTTGTCGGGCCGATGACCGGCGAAATGGCCGAGAGCGGCGAGGCCGGCGCCGGCCGGATGGCCGAACCGCTTGATATCGTCGGGGCGGCGGAGAGACGGCTGGACGACGGTGCAAAGCCGCTTGCCGGCAAGAAGGCGGTCGTCACCTCCGGGCCGACGCATGAGCCGATCGACCCCGTGCGCTATATCGCCAACCGTTCGTCTGGACGGCAGGGCCATGCGATTGCGGCAGCGCTTGCCGCCCTTGGCGCCGACGTTACCCTCGTTTCGGGCCCTGTCACCATACCCGATCCGGTCGGTCTTACCGTCATCCATGTCGAGCGAGCTGATGAGATGCGCGATGCCGTTTTGGCGGCCCTTCCGGCCGATATCGCGGTGATGGTGGCCGCTGTGGCCGACTGGCGCGTCGCCTCCGCATCGGACCAGAAGATCAAGAAGCATCCGGGCGAGTCGATCCCGACTTTGGCGCTCACGGAAAACCCCGATATTTTGAAAACGGTCGGCCATCACACGCAGCGGCCGAAACTGGTCATCGGCTTTGCCGCCGAAACACAGGATGTCGAGAGCAATGCCCGCGCGAAGCTGGAGCGCAAGGGCGCCGACTTCATCGTCGCCAACGACGTCTCACCCGCAACCGGCATCATGGGCGGCACGCGCAATCGCGTGAAGATTATTAGCCATTACGGCGTCGAACAGTGGCCCGATCTCGACAAGGATGAAGTGGCGGTGCGACTGGCAGCGCTGATATCGGAACAGTTCAAGCAGGGATAGCAGCCGGCGCCCTGATCTCTCCGGCGGCACGCTCTTCCGGCTGGAAAGGCGTGACATGGACACCGGTATCGTCGATCATGACGGCGCTGCCGTCCGGAATCTCACGCCAGGCATCAACGTCGTCATTCAACGGCTCGGAAACGAGGCAATACCCCAAGCCGACGGGCGAGGCATAGAGCGTCGGCGCCTTGCGGTCGGTCGCATAGCGGATGGCGTAGAGCGACTTGCCGTCGGAAAAGGCCGCGGTGAAGCGCACCAGCACCGAACCGGTCAAATGCAGCGAGAGCCCTTCGACAAAGCCGATGGTCTGAGCGATCGCTGTGATCGGATTCGTCGCCAGGCCAAACTGCATCGCCAGCAGAAACAGAAGCTCGGAATCGGTCGTGCCGCTGCGGGCATGGAAGAGCTTGTCATCGAGCATGGCTTCCATCGGCCGGCGCAGGCGGTCGAAATTGGAAATCTGGCCATTGTGCTGGAACGACCAGTTTTCGAAGACGAAAGGATGGCAATTGTCACGGCGCGTGCCGCCGCCGGTGGCCGCACGGACATGGGCGAGGAAGAGCGGCGAGCGGATCTGCCGCGCCAGGCTCTTCAGATTGCAATCAGACCAGGCCGGCAGGATATCGCGGTAACGGCCCGGTTCCGGCCGGTCGCCATACCAGGCGATGCCGAAACCGTCACCATTGGTCGCCGTCTTGGCGCGCGTGGCGCAATGGGATTGTTCGATCAGGGAGTGGGCGGGCGAAGACACCAGCTCCTCCAGATAGAGGGGGTCTCCGCGATAGGCTGCCCAGCGACACATGCGTCTCTCACTCCGATTCCTGCTGTCTTCCTGTCCCGCGGGAGAATGGCAAATCTTGGACGATTGTTTATGCGGAATGGGTAATAAAGTCTTAATTTTCCATGCAGTGCAGCGCAAGATGACAGATATTTGACGCTTCGTCCGTTCACGTTTCGCATCGCAACATTTTCGTCGTGAAGGCCGCTGCGGCAGGACTCTTGCTCGAGATGCGGCGGGCAACACATTTCACTGCGACAATAAGTGTGAAGCTCCCCAAGACCGGGCCTCTTGCATCAAGTCAAATTTGAGCTACGTTAAGCTTGTCTGAAACGTAACGAAAGGAAGGTGATCCAATGTCTAGTGAGATTTCGGTCTTTGTATACGGCATGGAAATGGTTGTGAACGTTGCGAGGCAGCCCTCGCTCTGACCAACACCTTCCCGAAGCGTTCGCCGCTTCAGGCCAGTTACGGGCCAAAGCTCATGGGGGGTCGCCTAAGGCGATCCCTTTTGATTTTCAGCCGTTCGTTTTTTTCCTTGCCAAACGGGAAGAGCGCCTTAGCTAACTCAGCATGTCTTCTCAGGAACAGCCCGAACAGGGTGAAGCCAAGCCGAGGCCGCTGAACGAGCCGGCCCTTACCGCACTCTCATTGTATCCGCAGGACTGGGCCTTGTTCCTCGATATCGACGGAACCCTGCTCGATCTCGCCGAAAGGCCGGAAGCGATTGTCGTGCCCGACTATCTGCCCGGCACGCTGCATGCGCTCTCCCGCCAGCTCGGCGGCGCACTGGCCTTGGTCACCGGCCGCGCCATCGAATTCGTCGATCCCCTTTTTGCGCCCTTCCGCTTTCCCGTTGCAGGCCTCCATGGCGCAGAACGGCGTGATGCGGCCGGACGGCTGCGCCGTGCGCATATCCCACCCGCCTTTCAGGCGATGAAGCAGACCATTGCCTACGAGGCCCAAGCCTGGCCCGGCGCCATCGTCGAGGACAAGGGGGCGGCGGTTGCGGTCCACTTCCGCCATGCACCTGCATATGAGTCCGAGATCGGCGAAGCCATGCAGCGCCATCTGGAGGAAGCGGGTCCCGACTGGAACCTTCAACGTGGCAAAATGGTCCTAGAAATCTGCCCTGCCCACGCCAGCAAGGGACATGCCGTCGAGGCGTTTCTGTCAGAAGCGCCCTTCGAAGGACGCCGTCCGGTCGCGATCGGCGACGACGTGACCGACGAGACGATGTTTGCCGCCGCCAATCGTCTCGGCGGCCAATCCGTGCGCATCGGCGACGCGAACGGAAAAACACTGGCGCGTGCATCCATTGGCTCACCTGCGCGTTTAAGGGACGTGCTGGGAACGCTCGTCAAGTAATTTTCGATCATGGCGATGTCTCCCAGGCTTCTCGAAAGGAAGAATTCGTGAGTCGACTCATCATTGTTTCTAATCGTGTTTCCGTACCCGACCATAAAGGCGCCGCTGCGGCAGGCGGCCTTGCGGTGGCTCTGCAGGCGGCGCTCGCCGAGCGCGGCGGCATCTGGATGGGCTGGTCCGGCAAATCGAGCGGCGACGCGGAGCCTGAGCCGCTGCGGATGACGCAGGACGGCAACATCACCTATGCGCTCACCGATCTGACCCAGACCGATGTCGAGGAATACTACCAGGGGTTTGCCAACCGCGTGCTCTGGCCGATCTGCCACTACCGGCTCGACCTCGCCGAATATGCCCGCAAGGAAATGACGGGGTATTTCCGCGTCAACCGCTTCTTTGCCCATCGTCTTGCGCCCCTGATCGAACCCGACGACATCATCTGGGTTCACGACTATCATCTCATCCCGCTTGCAGCGGAGCTGCGGCAGATGGGCCTGAAGAACCGCATAGGCTTCTTCCTGCATATTCCCTGGCCACCGGCCGATGTCGTGCTTGCCATGCCGGTGCACGAGGAGATCATGCGGGGCCTTTCCTCCTACGACCTGCTCGGTTTTCAGACGGACCATGATCTTGAGAACTTTGCAGGCTGCCTGAAGCGCGAGGGGATGGGCATCGAGAAAAGTCCGGGCCATTTTAGCGCTCACGGCCATGATTTTCGCGGCGGCGCCTATTCAATCGGCATCGAGACGGCGGGCTTTGCCGAATTCGCCCGCAAAGCAGCGTCGCACAGCATGGTGCAGAAAGTGCGCCAAAGCATCGAAGGCCGCGACCTCATTCTCGGCGTCGACCGGCTCGATTACTCCAAAGGCATCACGCAGCGCATCGATGCCTTCGAACGTTTCATCACCAACAACCCCGCCCACCAGCGCAGCATCACCTATCTGCAGATCACGCCGAAATCTCGCTCGGAAGTCCCCGAATACGAGGCAATGCAGAACGCCGTTGCCGAACAGGCCGGACGGGTCAACGGCGCGATCGGCACGGTCGACTGGGTGCCGATCCGCTATATCAATCGCTCGATCAGCCGCCCGATCCTGGCAGGCCTTTACCGGATTGCGAAGGTCGGGCTCGTGACGCCGCTACGCGACGGCATGAACCTGGTTGCCAAGGAATATGTCGCGGCGCAGGACCCTGAAAACCCGGGCGTGCTGGTGCTCTCGCGCTTTGCCGGTGCGGCGCGCAAGCTGAAGGGCGCCTTGCTGGTCAATCCCTATGATGTCGACGGTACCGCCAATGCGCTGGCGCGCGCCATCAACATGCCGCTGCAAGAGCGGCAGGAGCGCTGGCGCGGCATGATGGATTATCTGCTCGAAAACGACGTATCGCGCTGGTGCGAGACGTTTCTTGCCGATCTTACGGCGGAATAGAGCATGATGATCATCCGGCGGCGGCCTCGGTGAGCAGCCACTGTGCCAACCGCTCCGCCTCCGGATTCGCGGCGGCCGGCGGCAACAGCCAATAGCCGCGCTCCGGCGCCTGCAGCATGGGACCCACCGTCACCAGCGTTCGGGCGGCAAGCAGGGAATCGACTAGGCCCATCCAGCCGATGGCAACGCCCTGCTCGCTGAGGGCGGCCTGCACGACGAGCGAATAGGTATTGAAGCGCAGGTCGCCGCGGCCGGCATAGGCGTCCCGGGCAATGCCGAAGGCGGCAAGATAGCTCTGCCAGTCGAACCACGGCGACGGCATTTCTGAATCGAGATGAACAAGCGTGGTGCCGGCAAGCTGCGAGGGATCGGTGAATGGACCGTGCCGCTCTGCAAAACCTCTGGTACAGATCGGCACGACCTTCTCCGGCAGAAGTAGCGTTGCGCCCGAACCGAACTCGTTGCGTGTTCCGAAGAAGACGGCGATATCGCCACTTTCCGGCGCGCCGCGATCCAGCCGCTGCGTGGCGACGATCTGGATATCGACTTCCGGATAGACGAGCCGGAACGCATGCATGCGGGGAATGAGCCAGAGCGCGGAAAAGGCATAGTCGGTGCGCAAACGAACGGACGGGCGCTCCGCCTCGACGCGGAAGCTGCGCACCAGATTGTCGACGCCGGCAACCGACTTTTCGACGATTTCGAAGAGGCGCTGCCCCTCGGGCGAGAGCATGACACCGCGATGCTGGCGGTGAAACAGGGACACGCCCATCTGCTCTTCGATACGGCGGATCTGATAGCTGACGGCTGGTTGCGTCAGGCCAAGCGCTGCAGCGGCAGCGGAGAGGCTGCCGGAGCGGCCCACTTCCAGGAATATCCGCAGCCAACCGAGATCGACGAGACGTTCAGCCATAAAATTTCCTTTTGGCATCCATCGAAAAATGTCTGCTTCACAGCGGGAACTCTAGTGATGTTCAATAAAATAATCGAATAACAAACCGTGAGCTATCGTCATGGCACTTCCGCAATGCGTTAGCAGCCGGCCTCTGATCTCCAAGGAAAACACGCGAATGTCCCACCCGAATATCCTCATCCTCATGGTCGATCAGTTCAACGGCACGTTCTTCCCGGACGGCCCGGCCGATTTCCTGCATGCACCGGTCCTGAAGGCTCTGGCGAAGCGCTCCGTGCGCTTTGCCAACAGCTATACGGCAAGCCCGCTCTGCGCGCCGGCCCGTGCCTCCTTCATGTCGGGGCAGCTGCCGAGCCGCACACGCGTCTACGACAATGCCGCCGAATTCTGCTCGGATATCCCGACTTTCGCCCATCACCTACGCGCCGCCGGCTACCAGACGGCGCTCTCGGGCAAGATGCATTTCGTCGGCCCGGATCAGATGCATGGCTTCGAGGAGCGGCTGACGACCGACATCTACCCTGCCGATTTCGGCTGGACGCCTGATTATACGAAGCCGGGCGAGCGCATCGACTGGTGGTATCACAATCTCGGTTCGGTCACCGGCGCGGGCACTGCCGAGATCACCAATCAGATGGAATATGACGACGAGGTTGCCTATCACGCGACCCGCAAGCTTTACGATCTCTCGCGAGGGCATGACGAACGACCGTGGTGCCTGACCGTCAGCTTCACCCATCCGCACGACCCCTATGTCGCGCGCCGGCGCTTCTGGGATCTCTATGAGGACTGCCCGGCGCTTGATCCCGAAGTCGGCGAAATCCCCTTCGAACGGCAGGACCCGCATTCGCAGCGGCTGATGAAGGCGTGCGACCACACCGCCTTCGACATCACGCCGGACCAGATCCGCCGGGCACGCCGCGGCTATTTCGCCAATATCTCCTATGTCGACGAAAAGATCGGCGAGATATTGGACACGCTCGAGCGCGGCCGTATGGCCGACAACACCATTATCCTCTTCGTCTCGGATCATGGCGACATGCTCGGCGAGCGTGGCCTCTGGTTCAAGATGAACTTCTTCGAAGGTTCCGCCCGCGTGCCGCTGATGATCGCAGCTCCCGACTGGCAGCCGAAGCTTATCGATCAGCCGGTCTCGACTCTCGACGTGACGCCGACGCTGGCAGCCCTCGCGGGGATCGACATCGCATCGCTGCGCCGCTGGACCGACGGCGAAGATCTGACGCCGCTCGTACTCGGAACCGGAGGCCGCAGCCCCGTGCCGATGGAATATGCGGCGGAAGGTTCCGAGGCACCGCTCGTAGGCTTACGCGACGGCAATTACAAGCTGACCCTTTGCGAAAAGGACCCGCCGATGCTCTTCGACCTCAGGGAGGATCCGAAGGAGCTAACCAATCTGGCAGGCAACCCGGCCTATGCGGAAACGCTGGAGAGACTGACGGCGCAGGCCATGGAGCGCTGGGATCTTTCAAGCTTCGACGCTGCCGTGCGCGAGAGCCAGGCGCGGCGATGGGTGGTCTACACGGCCCTTCGCAACGGCGCCTATTACCCCTGGGACTATCAGCCCTTGCAGAAGGCTTCGGAGCGCTACATGCGCAATCATATGGACCTCAACGTGCTGGAGGAAAATCAGCGCTATCCGCGAGGCGAGTAGGATTTCGATGATGGACTGATCGCAATAGCTTGGAGCGGTTTCACGAAGCACTCTAAACATCGCGCTTCTGGCAGTAATGCGCCGTCTCGCCGTCGCCGGTCTGGAAGTCTCCGGGCTGCGGCGGCGCGATCGGTTTGAACAGCGTGCGATCCGGCTTCAGATCGAGCAAGGGCGTGCCGTCAAGGCAATCGAGGCCGCGCACCAGCAATACGGCCCCCTCGACGGCTTCCAATTTGACGATAGAGGTGCCGATGGGATTGGGCCGCACCGGCGAGCGCAGCGAAAAGGTGCCGTGTACCTTGCCGCTGTTAGCCGGGCTCTGCAGCACGAGATCCCTGCGCGAACGATCCAGCCAATAGAGAACTTCCAGGCGCTCGAAGGCTTCCACGCCCTGTAGCGCCGCCACCCAGGGCTCGAAGATTTCGATCCGGCAGATCGGGCCATCATGCCGGCCCTGGCGCGGCGTTTCCATGCGCGATGTCCAGGGCGTGGAAATGCGGCCTATGAAGATGAGCCCCGCATCCAAGGCTACCGGCGGCTCGACGGCCACCTCGTTTTCGCGAATTTCGTTTTCGCGGACCATGAATGCCTTCCTTACCAGAGCGGTTATTTCATGCCCTTCAACAACGCCGCCAGCTGATTGTCAGTCAGATCGACCTGATAAAACAGCTTGTAGAATTGCCTCACATCGTCGGAAAAATCGCTGCGGAAGAGCTTCGGATAAATGAGCTTCTCCATCCAGCGCACGCCGAGCAGCCTGTTGATGCTAGGCGGGGAATCGAACCAGCCGAAAGGCAGGGACGGTGGCACGAACATCTTGCCGTCCTTGACGGCCTTGATGCCGGCCCATTGCGGATCGCTTTTCACCGAGGCTGCAAAGTCAGGGTTCTCGGCGATGATGATATCCGGATTCCATCCGGCGACCTGCGGCGGCGTCACCTTGGTCAGGCCACCCTTGCCGGCAGCGGCAGCGACATTCATCGTGCCGACGGCATCGAGGATTTCGAGATTGATCGAGCCGGAGAGCCCGGTTTCCAAGCCATCGGCGCCACGGCCATAATAGACGCGCGGGCGCGGGTCGTTCGGCAATGTCGCGAGCTTTTCGTTCAGGTCCTTGATCGCCGTATCGGCATAATCGGCCAGCTTGTTGGCGCGGTCCTCGACGCCGATCAGGGCGCCGACATCGCGTAGCGTATCGGCGGTGCGGGCGAAGCTGCCGTCGATAAGGACATAAGGAATATGCGTGTCGGACTGCACCTTGTCGGCCAGCGCCTTGTAGGTGGGATCGACCGTACCGGCATCGAGGATGATATCAGGCTTGGCGTCGGTGACCGCCTGCGAACTAATCGCGCCATCCTTGCCCGTCAGGCGCCCGATTGTCGGCAATGATCGCACCGACGGCATCAAGTAGGCCTTGGCGGCATCATCGGGCGCATGCACCCAGCCCACCAGCTTCTCCGGCGCCAGCACATAGACCAGGACGGCGGCTGGCGGCCCGGCCACCAGAATGCGATTGATCTTATCAGGCACAGACACCGTGCGTCCGGCCGCATCGGTGATGATTCGCGCCTCGGCTGCGACCGGCATCAGGCCGACGAAGGCCAGAGCAAGAACCGCAAAAAGTCTCATCATAAAATGCCTGTTCCGATCAAGGAAATCACCCGCGGCACTATGGCATAGCGCTATATCGGATGGAACATCGCGGCGGCACTATTCCAAAATGAAACGCATCCGAACCGATCACGCCGCCTTGACGGCGTGATATTCCTTGATCGCGACCATCTTGATAGCCGGATAACGTTCCGCCTCGTAGCGCAGCGAGAAGCCGTCCTGGGCGAGGAAGACCGGATCGCCATCGAGGTCGCGGGCGATATCGCCGCGGCGCTGGGTGACGAATTTTTCGAGGTCGGCCGGCTGATCGGCCGAGATCCAGCGGCAGACGGAGAAGCGCGACATTTCGAAGGAGACCGGCAGGCCGTATTCGGCCATCAGCCGCTCCTTCAGCACGTCGAGTTGCAGGGCGCCGACGACGCCGACGATGGCGGGAGAGCCATCTTCCGGCGAGAAGAGCTGCACGACGCCTTCTTCGGCCATCTGCTGCAGCGCCTCCTTGAGCTTCTTCGCCTTCATCGCGTCTTCAAGACGAACACGGCGCAGGATTTCCGGCGAGAAGTTGGGTACACCCTGGAAGACCAGCGATTCGCCTTCGGTCAGCGTATCGCCGATGCGCAGCGTTCCATGGTTCGGAATGCCGACGACGTCGCCTGCATAGGCGGTGTCGGCGAGCTGGCGCTGCGAGGCGAAGAAGAATTGCGGCGCGGTGAGGCCAAGTTGCTTGCCGGTGCGCGAAAGCCGCGCCTTCATGCCGCGCTCCAGCTTGCCGGAGCAGATACGCGCAAAGGCGATGCGGTCACGATGGTTCGGGTCCATGTTGGCCTGGATCTTGAAGACGAAGGCCGTCATCTTGTCGTCGGTGGCGTGAACCGTTCTGATATCGGCAACCTGGTCACGTGGCGGCGGCGCGAAGTCGCCGAGCGCGTTGATAAGATCGCGGACACCGAAATTGCGCAGCGCCGAGCCGAAGAAGACCGGCGTCATATGACCTTCCAGGAAGGAGTCCCGATCAAACGGACGGCAGGCCTCGATCGCCAGTTCCGTCTCGTCGATGAAAGCCTGGCGCTCGTTTTCCGGCAACCGGTCGGCGACTGCCTGCGGGCCGTTCACCTTGGTCGCCTCGACCTCGGTATCGGAACCGCGAACGGTATTGTCAGCCAGATGGTAGGAGCCGCAGAAAGTCTTGGAGCGGCCGATCGGCCAGGTGACCGGAGCCGTATCCAGCGCCAGCTTCTCTTCGACTTCATCGAGAATTTCGAAGGGATCGCGGCTTTCGCGGTCCATCTTGTTGATGAAGGTGATGATCGGGATGTCGCGCATGCGGCAGACTTCGAACAGCTTCAGCGTCCGCGGTTCGATACCCTTAGCGGCGTCGATGACCATGACTGCCGCATCGACGGCCGTCAGCGTGCGATAGGTGTCGTCGGCGAAGTCTTCGTGACCCGGCGTATCGAGAATGTTGAAGACGTTGCCTTCATATTCGAAGGTCATGACCGACGTCACGACCGAGATGCCGCGTTCGCGCTCGATCTTCATCCAGTCGGAGCGCGTCTGCATGCGATCCTTCTTGGCCTTGACTTCGCCGGCAAGCTGAATGGCGCCGCCGAAGAGCAGCAGCTTTTCGGTGAGCGTCGTCTTGCCCGCGTCCGGGTGAGCGATAATAGCGAATGTGCGGCGGCGGGAGACCGCCTCGGCGAGACTTTCGGCCATGCGTGTGAATCCTGTGAATTGGCGCCGTATCTAGCGACTCAAAGGCCTAAATGCAATTGACCTCCGGCCTTCTCGCGCAAACTAATGCCGCATGACCATTCACACTGATATCAGCCCGACCCTGAAGCTCATCCGCCTGCCGCATGGCGAAGGCCTGGAGCTGCCCGCCTATGAGACCAAGGGTGCAGCCGGCATGGACCTGCGCGCAGCCGTCGAAGAAGGCGCGACGCTGACGATCGCGCCCGGCAAGCGGGCGCTCGTTCCCACAGGCTTCATCTTCGAAGTTCCGGATGGCTTCGAGGCGCAGATCCGCCCGCGCTCCGGCCTCGCCTTCAAGAACGGCATCACCTGCCTGAACTCCCCCGGCACAGTCGACAGCGACTATCGTGGCGAAGTGAAGGTGATTTTGGCCAACCTCGGGGATGAGCCATTCGAAATCACGCGCGGCATGCGCATCGCCCAGATGGTGATCGCGCCGGTGACGCAAGTGCGCGTCGCCGAAATTTCCGAGATCAGCGAAACCGCACGCGGCGCTGGTGGCTTCGGCTCGACCGGCGTGTGATGTCCGAACTAGGACGAGACCACGGATTGACGCTCCGGCAAGATTATTTCGACGATCCCTCCGCCTGGAATGCGCTTGTCGATCTGCTGCAGGATACATTCTCGATCGATGTCAGCATCCTGGACCAATTTGACGGTCCGGACCGGACAAGCATGCCGTTCGGCTATTTCGATGCCGATGGCCGCTGCGTCGCCAATTTCACCGCCTTCTCCATGCCGATGATCATCAATGGCAGGGTCGTCAAGGCGGCGGGTTATCAATCCGGCGCGGTCCGGCCGGAATGGCGCAAGCGCGGCCTCTATCGCGACCTCATGCAGCGCGCCTTTGCCCACACCGTGACTGAGGGCTACGAACTCGATCTGCTGCTCACCGACAAGCCGGCTCTCTATGAGCGGTATGGCTTTCGCATCCTGCCGCAGCATATCTTCGTGGCGCAGACGCCGACGCTTCAGAAATCTGATTTGTCAGCCCGGCAGCTCTCCCTGGACGCGCCAGACGATCTGCGCCTCATCAAGACGCTCCTGCAAGACCGTCAGCCGGCCTCCGCCCAATTTGCCGTTGTCAGGCAGATGGAGATGTTTCTGCTGGATGCTTCCTTCAACTCCGCGATCCGCCTGACGGCGCTTGGGGATGACACGGTCGTTGCATGGACGTTCGACGGCGCGACTTTCTGGCTTCTCGACATTGTGGGAACTGCCATTCCCTCGCTGGCGACCATCGTCTCAGCGCTCGATATCGAACCCGAGCGCATCGAGATCTGCTTTTCTCCGGACCGCCTGGATTGCGAGGTATCGCTTGAGCCTTACGACGGCTACACCATGCTGATGGTGCGCGGCAAAGCGGCGGCCGATATTGTCGGGCCGCTCATGCTTTCGCCGATGGCGGAATTCTAGTGCCGGTAAGCGGCGGCAGGCGGCGCTTGACCGACGTCGCCTTGATCATCGACGTGTTCGTCTCGGCCCGCTCGGTGATCTTATCCAATATGCCATCGAGTTCACCCATCGAGCGCACCACCAGCCGACCGATAAAGCAATCGTCGCCGGTGACCTTGTCGCACTCTATAAATTCCGGCGTCTGCTGAATGATCCGCTCGACGACATGCAACTGGCCGGGCAGAGGCCGGATGCGGACGATCGCCTGCAGGGGATAGCCGATCGCCTCCGGCGCGATATCCACGGTGAAGGCCGAGATGATGCCGCGTTCCTCCAGCCGGCGCAGACGTTCCGCCGCGCTCGGCGACGACAGGCTGGCCGCTTCCGCCAGTTCCTTCAGCGATATGCGGGCATTGCGCGCCAGCGCCTCCAGCATCCGCTGATCGATCTCATCGAGACCAAGGCTCGCATTAGGAACACTCATCATTAAACCTCATTTATTTAGGTCTATTGGCTAATTTACCTTACTAAATCTATATCATCAGCGCAGATACCGCAATATGATTGGGGCAGATAGACGGGAGCCAAGGCAATGAACGAGATTAAACGCGGCACGGTGGAAATGACGGCGGCGATGCTGATTTCAGGCACGATCGGCTGGTTCGTATTGATGTCCGGGCAGGCCGTGACCGGTGTCGTCTTCTGGCGCTGTTTCTTCGGCGCGCTGACGCTGCTCGTTATCTGCGGCGCCATGGGCCTGCTGCGCCCAGGCATCCTCAATCTCAGGACATTTTCCATCGCCGTAGGTGGCGGGATCGCCATCGTCCTCAACTGGCTGCTGCTTTTCGCCGCCTATTCCCACGCCTCCATTTCCATCGCCACAACCGTCTATAATACGCAGCCTTTCATGCTGCTGGGTCTCGGCGCATTGTTCCTCGGCGAACGGATCACCTTCACCAAGCTCTTCTGGTTAGGCCTCGCCTTCGCCGGCATGGTCGTGATCGTCGAAGGCAAGCCGGCCGAAGCCGCCGGTTCGGGAAGCTATGCGATCGGCATCCTGCTTTCGCTGGGCGCAGCCTTCTTCTATGCGCTGGCAGCGATTGCTGCCAAATGGCTGAAGGGCACCCCGCCGCATCTGATTGCGCTGATCCAGGTGTCCACCGGTATCCTGATGCTGGCACCCTTTACAAATTTTTCCGCCGCACCCCCGGATATCGGGGGATGGTCAATCCTCGTCACCATGGGCGTAGTCCATACCGGGTTGATGTATGTGCTGCTCTATGGCGCCATCCAGAAGCTGCCGACGCACCTGACCGGGGCACTCTCTTTCGTCTATCCAATCGCCGCCATCATCGTCGATCGCTTCGCCTTAGGCCATGTGCTTGGCCCGGCGCAGATCCTCGGCGCAGTCATCATTCTCGCGGCTGCTGCCGGCATGAATCTCGGCTGGACGCTCCCCCTGCCCTGGAATAGAAACGGTGGTCTTTCGAAGGGGGCCGCCGAATGATCACTTGCTACCTGCATTATGTCATAGATCCCTATAAGCTTGCGCAGTTCGAGCATTACGCCAAGCTCTGGATCCCGCTGGTCAACCGGCTGGGCGGTACGCATCACGGCTATTTCATACCGCACGAGGGTGCCAATAACATCGCCTTGGCGCTTTTCAGCTTCCCGAGCCTTGCCGCCTATGAGGAATATCGGCTGAAAATACCTGAAGATGCGGAATGCCAGGCCGCCCTTGCCTATGGCGAGGAAACACGCTGCATCATCAGCTACGAGCGTAGCTTCATGCGGCCGGTGTTCTAAAATTATTTAGCCAGATTCGGACAGACATCGGAGCGGCTATCGAGACCTTCGGCCATTTTCTCGAAGGTCACGCCTGATCCGGCCTTGCCCCCGCCGATGCGCAGCACATAGAGGCTGTCGAAATCCTTGCCGTGCCATTTCGGCACGGCTTTTTCATCGCCGCCATTCTCGCTCATCAGCTGACGGGCGAGATCGACGATCTGCTTATGCTCCCAGGCGACGAAGATCAGCTTGCCGGCATAAGCAGGCTTCTTCAGCTCGCCTTTCAGATCATCGATATCCTCATAGCCGAAGCTGGTATCGACGGGCATTCCAAGGGCGATCGCCGTCGGCTCTATGGTCGCGAGCGGCCGGATATAATCGTAGGAAGTGCCGGAATCGTCCTTTCGCTTCGATGGATCAGGCGCAAAGATCGCCGCCGGCTTGCCGAAGAGCTTTGTCAGCACCGGCGGTAAAGCCAGCGCCCGGTTGAGACCCTGGCAGCTCAATTGGCCAAGACCCGCCTCGGGCTTTTCGCCATGACGCATGAAGACGATCGTCTGCGTTCCCGTCGCCGCCGCCGAAGCAGTGCTCCAGAACGATGCGAGCACCAGAAGGCTGGCGGCGAGCGGCAGCGAGACGCTCCGCATCAACGCTGTGCCTCGAAAGCCATGCGCACGGCGAGCCCGGCGAGCACCGTGCCCATCAGCCAGCGCTGCACTAGGGCAAAGGATGGGCGCTCGGTGAGAAACATCGCGATCCAGCCGGCACTCAGCGCGAAGATGGCATTGAATGTTACGCTGATGATGATCTGCGCGAAGCCGAGAACAATGGATTGCGTGAAAACGCTGCCGGCGGCGGGATCGATGAACTGCGGCAGCAGCGACAGATAGAGGATCGCGACCTTCGGGTTCAGCAGGCTCGTCACCAGCCCCATCGTGAAAAGCCGGCGGGTGCTGTCCTTTGGCAACTCGCGCACCTGAAAGGCCGAGCGGCCGCCGGGCTTCAGCGCATTCCAGGCGAGCCATCCAAGATAGGCCGCACCCGCCAACCGCAGCGCATCGTAGGCGAAAGGAACGGCAAAGACGAAGGCGGTAATGCCGAGCGCAGCCGAGAACATGTAGAAGAGGAAGCCGCAGGCGACACCGCCAAGGGAGATCAACCCTGCCGCTGGTCCCTGCGAGATCGAGCGCGACACCAGATAGATCATGTTCGGCCCGGGCGTTAGCACCATGCCGAGAGCAATCAGGGCAAAGGTGATCATGCTGGTCAGATGCGGCATGGAGGCTCCAGCGGAGAAAGGGCTTCAGAAGGAGATTTCGGTCGATGCGACCAGCTTGACTTCATGCGGCCCGGCATCGAAACCGTCAAGCAGCATATTGTGATGGGTGACAATGTCTTCGAAACTCAGTTTGCCCATATCCGCCGTGGTGTGTCCGTCGGCGATCAATGAGACGTCGAAGCCCAGCGAAACGGCGCGCCGCACAGTCGTATCCACGCAGAACTGCGTCATGCAGCCGCCAACGATGAGGTGAGTGACGCCACGACCCTTGAGCCGTGCCTCCAGATCCGTCTCGAAGAAGGAATCGCAGCTCGTCTTGTGCACGACGACATCGCCGGCTTCCGGTGCGATCTCCCGGCGCAGCTGCCAGCCTTCGCTGCGCTTGGCCAAACGATGGGTCGGGCCGCCGTCATGCTGAACGATGAAGGTGGGAATACCGGCGGCACGGGCGCTGTGTTTCAACGCTGCGAGCTTCGCAACGACCGCCTCCAGCGCGGCATCGATAGCCGGCTGGCGATCCGGCGTGCCGAGGCCCGTCAGGATGGAGTTCTGAAGATCGATCAGGAGCAATGCGGAAGACATGATATCCTTGGGCAAAGCGGTTGCGATGGGCCGTTAACACCTTGGTAATATGTTCGCTGCATCGGCGCAATCGCTTGAAAACGCAAAGGTAGCACAATAGAGCCGATACCATCTGAGGAGGAAAGCTTCATGACGCTCGCGCCCTACCTGCCTGTTGCGGCGCGCTCTTTGTCGCTGCAGCCATTCCGGCCGGGGCCCTGCCGCCACCGCTGCCTTCATCGCCACGCGCTCCGCCTGAAAAAAACATCCTCAAGGAAGGCCATTGGGAGATTCTTTTCTCACGTGCTTCACGCAGGGAACGAGTGCGCACTCTGGTTTCCGCGCGCGTTTGATCCTATTGTCATTCCATAAATCCAATGTAGGGAGAGCTACCCATGTCCGACACCCGCAAACCCGGCCGCGGCCGCGTCTACGCCTCGATCACCGAGACCATCGGCGATACGCCAATCGTGCGCCTCGACAAGCTGGCGAAGGAGAAGGGCGTCAAGGCCAACATCTTGGCAAAGCTCGAATTCTTCAATCCGATCGCTTCCGTGAAAGATCGCATCGGCGTCGCCATGATCGAAAGCCTGGAAGCCCAGGGCAAGATCGCTCCCGGCCGGTCCGTGCTGATCGAGCCGACTTCCGGCAATACGGGTATTGCGCTCGCCTTTGCCGCCGCCGCTAAGGGTTATCGCCTTATCCTCACCATGCCGGAAACCATGTCGATCGAGCGCCGCAAGATGCTGGCGCTTCTCGGCGCCGAGCTGGTGCTGACCGAGGGACCGAAGGGCATGAAAGGCGCGATCGCCAAGGCCGAAGAGCTGGCCGCGTCGCTGCCGGATGCAATCATTCCGCAGCAGTTCGAAAATCCCGCCAACCCGGAAATCCATCGCAAGACGACGGCCGAGGAAATCTGGAACGACACCGAAGGCAAGGTCGATATCTTCGTTTCCGGTATCGGCACCGGCGGCACGATCACCGGCGTCGGCCAGGTGTTGAAGGCCCGCAAGCCCGATATCAAGGTCATTGCCGTCGAACCGGCGGATTCGCCCGTTCTTTCCGGCGGCAATCCCGGCCCGCACAAGATCCAGGGCATCGGCGCCGGCTTCGCACCGAAGGTGCTCGATACGCATGTCTATGATGAGGTGGTGACCGTCAGCAATGACGAGGCGTTCCAGCAGGCGCGGCTCGTCGCCAAGCTCGAAGGCGTGCCGGTCGGCATCTCCTCCGGCGCAGCACTCACTGCAGCCATCAAGATCGGCCAGCGTCCCGAAAACGAAGGCAAGACCATCGTCGTCATCATCCCGTCCTTCGCCGAGCGCTATCTCTCGACAGCGCTGTTCGAGGGCCTGGGCGGCTGAACTAACGGTAGCAACTGATCGGGAAAGGGGTGCGGCGGCGCCCCTTTTCTATTTGGGCAGGCTGAAGACGGTCAGGCGCTGCCAGAGTCTCGAATTTTCAGGCATGCGCTGCCAGCCGCTCTCCGGCGATGCGATAGGAGATGGCTTCCGCGAGATGGATGCGGCCGACGGTGGGTTTATCATCGAGATCGGCGAGCGTTCGAGCGACCTTGAGGATGCGATGATAGCCGCGGGCGGAGAATTTCATCTTCTCGGCAGCATCGCGCAGCAATTGCAGGCCGGCGGCATCCGGCTCGGCGATGGTTTCGATCATCGCGGTCGAGCAACGGGCGTTGGTGCCGACATCCTTCATGCCGGCTCGTTCGAAACGCTCCCGCTGCCGTTCGCGGGCGCGAGCGACACGGAGCGCTACATCAGCACTGCTTTCCGAGGCTGTCGGCCGGATGAGGTCGGCGGCGGAGACTGCCGGTACGTCTATGCGGATATCGATGCGATCGAGCAATGGACCGGAAATACGGCCCTGATAATCTGAAGCGCAGCGCGGCCCACGGGCGCAGGTGTGGCCCGGTTCGCCGGCCATGCCGCAGCGGCATGGGTTCATCGCTGCTACAAGCTGAATGCCGGCCGGGTAGGAAACTCGATGGTTTGCTCTCGCAATGACGCATTCGCCGGTTTCGAGAGGCTGGCGCAACGCATCGAGCGCCTGCGGCGAAAACTCCGGTAGTTCGTCGAGGAACAGAATGCCGTGATGGGCCAGCGACACCTCGCCGGGCCTCGCACGCAGACCGCCGCCATGGTCGTCGAATGATGCGGCGCGCGATAGGGCCGCCGATCGGAGAGCTTGCCGCCCGAAAGCTGGCCGGCGATCGAATGGATCATCGACACCTCCAACAGCTCGTTCGTCGACAGGGGCGGCAGGATCGACGGCAGGCGCGAGGCGAGCATCGACTTGCCGGAGCCGGGCGGTCCAACGAAAAGTAGATTGTGGCCGCCCGCGGCTGCGACTTCCAGGGCGCGCTTGGCGCTCTCCTGCCCCTTGATGTCTGCAAGATCCGGCAGGTTGGTCACACCCGCGCGCACGGAGGGTTCCGGGCGCGACAAGACCTGCGTGCCGCGAAAATGGTTCGCGAGCGCGATCAGGCTGCGCGGCGCCAGAATATCGATCTCCCTGCCAGCCCAGGCGGCTTCCGATCCGCTCTCGGCCGGGCAGATCAGCCCCTTGCCCATGGCATTGGCGGCGATCGCTGCGGGAAGCGCGCCGGCAACGGGCGCGATCGTGCCGTCGAGGTTGAGTTCGCCGATAACGGTATAGGATGACAAAGCATCTGCGGGGATCGCACCGAGCGCCGCCATCAGGCCGAGCGCGATCGCAAGGTCGAAGTGACTGCCCTCCTTGGGCAGGTCCGCCGGCGCGAGATTGACGGTGACTTTCTTCGGCGGCAAGGCAAGGCCGGAGGCGTGCAATGCCGCCTGCACCCGCTCCCGGCTCTCGGCCACCGCCTTGTCCGGCAGACCGACGATGTGCATCAGCACCTTGCCGGGCGCGATCATTACCTGAACTTCGACGGGTACGCCCTCAATGCCCTGAAACGCAACCGTACTGACGCGCGCTACCATGCCCTATTCCCCTGTCGCCGAACCCGTTTGCCGTTACGTGCCCCGAGCAGCAAACTTCGGGTTGCAATCTGGCATAAGACGAGGAATGAAACAAGAACAATAAACGAACAAAAACTTCACCCAGGCACGTCGAAACTATCGACATGCCCGGCTAAATATGATCGTTCAGTTGGAAGCGTGGGGAAACTGCCGATCAGGCCCGCTTGGCTTCGATCGCATCCCAGAGCAGGCTGGCGATATCGGCGCCGCCGAAGCGCTTGACTTCGCGGATGCCGGTTGGCGACGTCACGTTGATCTCGGTCATATAGTCGCCGATGACATCGATGCCAACGAGCAGGAAGCCGCGCTCCTTCAGGGCCGGTCCGATGCGGGCGCAGATTTCCTTTTCGCGCGCCGTCAGCTCGGTCGCTTCGGCGCGGCCGCCGACATGCATGTTGGAGCGGGCATCATGCTCGGCTGGCACGCGGTTGATCGCGCCGACTGGTTCGCCATCGACAAGAATGATGCGCTTGTCGCCCTTGCGAACATCGGGCAGATATTGCTGGGCGATGAACGGCTCGCGGAAGAGCTGTCCGAACATTTCGAGAAGAGACGAGAGATTGCGGTCGTCGCGGGTCGAATGAAAGACGCCGGCGCCGCCATTGCCATAGAGCGGCTTCAGGATGATATCGCCCATCTCATCGCGGAAGCGGCGGATTTCAGCCGGATCGCGGGTGATCAGCGTCTTCGGCATGAGATCGGCGAATTCGGTGACGAAGATCTTTTCCGGCGAATTGCGCACCCAGGCCGGGTCATTGACGACAAGCGTCTTCGGGTGGATGCGCTCGAGCAGATGCGTCGAGGTGATATAGGCCATGTCGAAGGGCGGGTCCTGCCGCAGCAGCACCACGTCCATCGTCGAGAGATCGACGCGCTCCGGCTCGCCGAGCTCGAAGTGATCGCCCTTGACGTCGCGCAGGATCATCGGCTCGACGGAGGCATAGATCTTGCCGTCGCGCATACTCAGCCGCTCCGGCGTATAGTGGAAAAGCTTGTAGCCGCGGTTCTGCGCCTCGAGGCTCATGGCGAAGGTCGAGTCGCCCGCAATGTTAATGCTTCGGACATGGTCCATCTGGACCGCAACATTCTTGATACCAGCCATAGTCAGCCCTCGCTCGGATTTGCGGACAGATGTAGGTCGGCCCGCATCCAAACGCAACGGCTATTCAAGGGCTTCCGCCAAGGTGGCCCTGCTTAGGCAGCAAGGCCCTGTGTGTTGCCCTGGCGGACGAGGTTGCGCAGGCGATACGCCATGGTCAAAGGCTTCGGGAATGGCTTGCGCAAGAAAGCGACTTTGCGCAGGTAACGGTCGATGCGCCATGTCGCCCAGGTGCCCCCGGCAAAATAGGCGACATCGCCGGCATGCAGCGTACGCTCGACGCCGTCTTCCGTCGTAATGTGTACCTCACCCTCAAGGATCATGACGGTTTCGTCCCAGCCGAAATACCAGCGGAACTCACCCGCCGTGCAATCCCACAGCGCGGTCATGGCGGCATCATCCTGCCCGCGCGAATGCTCGGCGATGCGGGCAACGGGATTGCCCGACAAAACCCAGGATGGCTCGATCGGCGACGGCTTCATTTCCATCTCGCCACTGGCGCCTGCCACGAAGCTCTTCGACTGCGGCATCGCGAGGACAACTGGCGCGGCACGGGTGGCAAAGGCCGCCATGCTCGCCAACATTAATTTCAAGACCATGCAATCCCCCAAAATTCCATGAGCGTCTGCGATCTCATCGCATGGAACGGGTAACGGCAAAGTTCATGAAACCAAGTGCATTTTAACGATTGCAGCGATCAGGCGGAAAAACCCCCGATTGTGCAGACGACCATATCGTGGTCGGAGAGCGGCTTGCCCTCACCATTGAGAGAAGACACGAGATGGCTTTCGCCGATCTTCAGCCCGCGGGTGATGAACCAGTCGAGCTTCATGGTACGATCGGGGAAACGTGTGATCAGGCTCGGGCGCGTGCTTGTCTGATCGAGCGGGCCGCCATGGCACTCGAAGCCTCGGCCTTCGGCCATGGCGAATAGCGTATCCGTCGAATAATCGCCGCCGGTGTGGTTGCCGGTGTTGAGATCGCCGCCGATCAGGATCGGCAGGTTAGGCGCGAAGGCCTCGACCTCATCGATCAATGCCGCCAACTGTCGCTCGCGATAGGCAGCGGTTGCGACGCTTTCGAGGTGAACCGAAACCGCGACCATGGGACCCGCCTCTGTCTCGACGATGGCGCCGACGGCGCAGCGATCGCCGATGCGCGGCTGCTCGTTGCTGTCGTTGAACCAGACGGCCTCGCCGGGCAGACGGATCATGAAAGCATCCTTCAGAGCGACGGAGGCCATCAGGGCGTTGCCGTGAAAGCCCTTCTCATTAAAATCGTCGTGGCAGTAGGAGCGCTCGATTTCCGAGCCAAGACTGAGTTCGAGAAACTCGACACCATAGGCATGATTCATGTCGAGTTCGCCGGCGATGATCGCGGTCGCGTCGCGCTGTTCGGTGCGGGCCATGCCCAGATCCATTTCCGACAGCAGGATCAGCGGCGCACCGGTTTCCCGCAGCTTGGCCGCACTCTCCTCGGGAAACAGGCAGCGCTCAAGATTCCAGGCCGCGACGGTAAGGGGGAAGGACAGAACCTCGATCCTGGCGCCCGTCCCGCCGACGCGCACCGTATTCAGGCAGGCGAGCGACGCAAGCTTTTCGGCGTGAACGGCCGGGGTCTTTTCAAGCGAAAGGAAGCTCTTTCGCTCTTCCTGCGATGGTACGGTGAAGGCGGAGACGGTGTTGCGGATCATGATAGGGCCTGTCGAACTGAAATAAGGAGCGCGCGCAGAGAAATCGCAGGCGCTGGTCGCCCGGCAATAGGCTGATTTTGTGACGGTCTTGTAACGCCGCGCTCAAAACGCATCGGGAAAATGCTGCGGCCAGCGACCGGGGAGCATGGCGACGATGTCGTAGCGTTGCGAGAGACGGGCGAAATCCGGTTGCCGCGCGAGCCAGAGATCGCTCGCAGCACGAATGCGGTTTTGCGAAGAGAAGGAAACCGCGTCGATCGCCTCCTGCGCGCCACGCCGCGACTTGACCTCGACGAAGACGGCGAGATCGCCCTTACGGGCGACGATATCGATTTCACCGAGCTTGGTGCGGTGGCGGATCGCCAGGATGCGATAGCCCTTGAGCATCAGGAAGGCGGCGGCGAGATATTCGGCAACATGGCCGCGACGCCAGGCCTTTTGCCGCTTCAGCTTCTCGCCGGACCCGGGCTTCGTATCAGCCATGGCGCTCCTTCATGTCGAGCAGGCGCTGGTAAAGCTCCTTACGCGGGAGGCCGGTGAGGCGCGCAGCTTCGGTCGCGGCCTTGGCGGTCGGCATCGTCCCTGAGAGATCGGCCAGAATGGCATCGACATCTGCTTCGGCCGTCACGCTTTCCGCCGGCGGGCCGACGAGCCAGACGATCTCACCCTTCACATTGTCGACCGCGTCATAGAATGACGCGAGTTCGGACAGTGTGCCGCGACGGAATTCCTCGAAGGTTTTCGTCAGCTCGCGGCAGACGGCGCCGGCACGCTCGCCCCCCAGCACATCGGCAGCGGCGGCAAGAGTCGCAGCGATGCGATGCGGCGATTCAAAGAAGATGAGAGTTGCGGGGATGCCTGCCAACTCGGCCAGCCGATCGCGCCGGCCCTTGTCCTTGGCGGGCAGGAAACCGGCAAAGAAGAAGGCGTCGTTGGGCAGGCCGGAGCCGACGAGGGCCGCAAGCGGTGCGGAGGCGCCGGGAATGGGAACGACCTTGTATCCCGCCTCGATCGCCTGCGCCGCAAGCCGGTAGCCGGGATCGGAGACGAGCGGGGTGCCGGCATCCGATACCAGCGCGACCGATCGGCCAGCTTCCAGAGCTTGCAGCAGCCGGGGGCCTGCCTCATCGGCATTGTATTCGTGATAGGCATAGGGCTTGTTCTGGATGCCATAGCGGTCGAGCAGGACGCGGGTGACACGCGTATCCTCGCAGGCCAGCACATCAGCGCCGGCCAGCGTTTCCAGCGCCCTCAGAGTAATGTCGCCGAGATTGCCGATCGGCGTCGCGACGAGATAGAGCGCCGGTTCGAGAGGACGGGCCGGGATCTGATTGTTGTGCAGGCGGAAACTGCGTGTCCCGCCGCCTGATTGCTCTTCGTTCATGCCGGTCCTGAATTCACTTGGGATAAGCAGCCTTTATGGGCGAGGCGCGCACGGACGGCAAGAGCGGTGCAATTCTTGTGGAGCATTGCCGACGAAATGGCGAATTGGCGCCCGACAAATCGCCTATGCCTCTTGCATTCGGATGGAGAAGTCTGCCAAGTTGCCTGTCCAATCTTTCGGGCCTTGTCCGAAAACATGTCGCTCGGGCGCCTCGGGCCGCCCGGCAAGTCACGGTCGAAAGCGGTAGCATCCATGCGTATTACAATAGAGCGGTCGAACCTCCTGAAGTCGCTGAACCACGTGCATCGCGTGGTCGAGCGTCGCAACACGATCCCGATCCTGTCCAACGTGCTGCTCAAAGCCGACGGCACGAACCTCGACATGAAGGCGACCGACCTCGATCTCGAAATCACCGAGGCAACGCCCGCCAATGTCGAACAGGCCGGCGCCACCACGGTTCCCGCGCATTTGCTTTACGACATCGTGCGCAAGCTTCCCGATGGTTCGGAAGTGCTTCTCGCCACCAATCCCGACGGCAGCTCGATGACGGTCGCTTCCGGCCGATCGAAGTTCTCGCTTCAGTGCCTGCCGGAATCCGATTTCCCCGATCTCACCGCCGGTAGCTTCAGCCATTCCTTCAAGCTGAAGGCGTCCGATCTGAAGATGCTGATCGACCGCACGCAGTTTGCGATCTCCACCGAGGAGACGCGTTATTACCTCAATGGCATCTTCTTCCACACGATCGAAAGCGGCGGCGACCTGAAGCTCCGGGCTGTCGCCACCGACGGCCATCGTCTGGCGCGCGCCGATGTCAGTGCGCCTTCCGGCTCCGAAGGCATGCCTGGGATCATCATCCCGCGCAAGACTGTGGGAGAACTGCAGAAGCTCGTGGACACGCCGGACGCGATGGTCACCGTCGAAGTCTCCGACGCCAAGATCCGCCTGACGATCGGCTCGATCGTCATGACCTCGAAGCTGATCGACGGTACTTTCCCGGACTATCAGCGCGTTATTCCAGCCAACAACGACAAGGAAATGCGGGTCGATTGCGAGACTTTCGCCCAGGCCGTCGACCGTGTATCGACGATCTCTTCGGAGCGTGGCCGCGCCGTGAAGCTGGCACTGTCTGACGGCCAGCTGCTGCTGACCGTCAACAACCCGGATTCGGGAAGCGCGACGGAAGAAGTTGCCGTCGGCTATGAGATGGACCCGATGGAAATCGGCTTCAACGCCAAGTACCTGCTCGACATTACCGCACAGCTTTCCGGCGATGCAGCCATATTCCTGCTGGCCGATGCCGGCTCGCCGACGCTCATTCGCGACACGGCCGGCGACGACGCGCTTTATGTGCTGATGCCGATGCGCGTGTAGAGCACGATGCCGAAAAGTGTGAGCGGTTTTCGGACGATATCATGCTCCACTTCTTTGATTTTAGAGCCGGATGTCTCATCCGGCTCTAGGGAAACCAAAGCGCCCTTTCTGCGTTTATCCAATGCAAGGGCGCTTTTATTTGGTCTTTTGTCGATTGCGACATTTTCTCTTGTTATTGCGTCATTCGGTTGCAAGATCTAGAGAAGCAATATGTAAGTCGCGACGGTAACATCTGATGGGGGGAGAGCATGGTGCTGCGTCTCAAGGAACGGCTGGGCAAGAAATTCGATGAGGAGATTCGCTTCTTCAAAGGCATGATGCAGGGACCCAAGACCGTGGGGTCGATCGTTCCTACTTCGTCGATTACGGCTCGCAAGATGGCTGGCGTCATCAACACGCAATCAGGGCTGCCCGTGCTGGAGCTTGGGCCGGGAACAGGCGCGATCACCAAGGCGATCCTCGGACGCGGCGTCGAGCCGCAAAATCTCGTTGCCATCGAATATTCCACCGATTTCTACAATCATCTCGTCCGCCGTTATCCCGGCGTCAACTTCATCAATGGGGACGCCTTCGATCTCGATAAAACGCTGGGCGTGCTGCGCGGCCAGACCTTCGATTCCGTCGTCTCGGGCATTCCCCTTCTCAATTTCCCGATGAAGGCGCGCGTCGCGCTTCTCGAGAGCCTGCTGGATCGCATCCCGCCCGGTCGCCCGGTGGTGCAGATTTCCTACGGCCCGGTCTCGCCGATCATCGCCAAGCCGGATCGCTATCATATCCGGCATTACGACTTTATCGTCCGCAATATTCCGCCGGCCCAGCTCTGGGTCTATAGCCGCGGCTGAGACAATCGCTGGGAAATCCATGTACGCTCTTTATGTTACGCACCCACAGGTGCGGATCGACCCGAATGTGCCGGTGCCGGAGTGGGGCTTGTCCGACATTGGCGCCGAGCGGGCGCGGCTGGCTGCGAGCCGGCCCTGGGCTGGCAAGCTCGGCCTGATCGTCTCCAGCGGCGAGCGCAAGGCAATCGAAACGGCCGAGGCCTTGGCAGCGGCAAGCGGCGCACCGATCGAGGCCATCGAAGCCATGCATGAAAACGATCGCAGCGCCACAGGTTTTCTGCCGCCGCCGGAGTTCGAAAAAGCGGCGGACTGGTTCTTTGCCAATCCGCATGAGAGCTTCAAGGGCTGGGAACGCGCTATCGACGCGCAGGCGAGAATCGTCTCCAATGTCGAGGCCGTTCTTGCGCGCCACGATCCGAAAGTGCCGATCGCCTTCGTCGGCCATGGCGGCGTCGGCACGCTGCTGAAATGCCATCTGGAGGGGAAGCCGATCGCGCGGCAAGGCGATCAGCCGCCGGGCGGCGGCAATCTTTTCTGTTTCGATCTTGCGAAGCGCGCCGTCTCATGCGACTGGACACCCATGGAAGACCGGATGGGATGGGCTTGATATGACCGCACGCGACCGCTTGATCGTTGGACTGGATGTTCCAAACCTTCACGAGGCCGAAAAAGTGGTCGGCGCCCTCGGTGATGACATCCTCTATTACAAGATCGGCTATCAGCTCGCCTTTGCCGGCGGCCTGGAATTCGCCCGCGATCTCGCCGCCAGCGGCAAGAAGATCTTCCTCGACATGAAGCTGCTCGACATCGACAATACGGTGGCCTCCGGCGTGGAGAATATCGTCAAGATGGGCATGTCGATGCTGACGCTGCACGCCTATCCGAAAGCCATGAAGGCGGCTGTCGAAGCGGCCAAGGGCTCCGACCTCTGCTTGCTGGGCGTCACCGTGCTGACCTCGATGGACGAAGGCGATCTCATCGCCGCCGGTTATGAATATGACCCGCATACGCTGGTGCTGCGCCGGGCCGAACAGGCGCATCTCGCGGGCATGGGCGGTATCGTTTGTTCGGCGGAAGAGTCCGCCGCGGTCCGCAGGATCATCGGACCTGATATGGCGCTGGTGACCCCCGGCATCCGTCCGGCCGGCAGCGACAAGGGCGACCAGAAGCGCGTGATGACGCCGGCAGACGCCATTAAGGCCGGATCGAGCCATCTCGTCGTCGCACGACCGATCGTCAAGGCGGTCGATCCAAAGGAGGCCGCTCGCGCCATCCTCGCCGAGATGGACGCCGCACTCTAAGATACAGAAGCAAGCTGGGAGGAAAACATGCCAAAGGGATATTGGATTGCGCGCGTGGATGTTCGCGACCCCGAGCGCTACAAGGATTACGTTGCTGCCGCGAAGCCCGCCTTCGAGAAATACGGCGCGAATTTCCTTGCCCGCGGCGGAGCGTTTACCCCGCTGGAGGGACAGGCACGCGGCCGCAACGTCGTGATCGAGTTTCCGTCGCTGCAGCATGCCGTCGATTGCTACAATTCGCCCGAATATCAGATCGCCGCCAAAATCCGCCAGCAGGTGGCAGACGCTGAAATGGTCGTCGTCGAAGGCGTCTAACTCCCTTGAAAAGCCGACGCTGCAATGCAGCGCGATAGCACTTCACCTCGGCGCGCGGATCGGCTAAGACGAAACCAGATAAGCCCAATCCAAGCCTTTCGAGGAGCCTGCCATGACCCTGTCCAACCTCCCGCCGCTCGTTACCGTGTTCGGAGGATCAGGTTTCATCGGGCGGCACGTCGTGCGCGCGCTTGCCAAGCGCGGCTATCGCATCCGTGTCGCCGTTCGCCGTCCCGATCTTGCCGGTTTCCTGCAACCGCTTGGCAATCTCGGCCAGATTTCGATCGTTCAGGCCAATGTGCGCTACCGCAATTCCATCGACCGCGCCGTCGAAGGCGCGCAGCATGTCGTCAACTGCGTCGGCATTCTCGCTGAAAGCGGCCGCAATACCTTCGATGCGGTGCAAGAATTTGGTGCCAAGGCGATTGCGGAAGCCGCCCGCAACGCCGGCGCCTCGCTGACGCATATTTCGGCACTGGGCGCCGACGCCAACTCGCCTTCGGCCTATGCCCGAACCAAGGCTCGCGCCGAAACCGCCATTCTGTCGATCAAGCCGGATGCAATCATCCTGCGCCCTTCGATCGTGTTCGGGCCGGAAGACGAATTCTTCAACAAGTTCGCCGACATGTCGCGCACGGCGCCGTTCCTACCGCTGATCGGCGGCGGCAAGACGAAGTTCCAGCCCGTTTATGTGCAGGATATCGCCGAGACCGTTGCGCGGAGCGTCGACGGCAAGCTGAAGGCCGGTACGACCTATGAGCTCGGTGGCCCCGAAATCCTGTCTTTCCGCGAATGTCTCGAGACCACGCTTGCCGTCATCAATCGGAAGAAGTCATTCGTCTTCATCCCCTTCGGGCTGGCTTCGCTGATCGGCTCGGTCGCGTCGCTGGTGCCGCTCATCAAGCCGCCGATCACCGCCGACCAGGTAACGCTGCTGAAGAGCGACAACGTCGTTTCGAAGCAGGCGGAAGCGGAAGGACGCACTTTGAAGGGCATCGGCCTGCTGCCGACATTGCTTGTCTCCGTGCTGCCGTCTTATCTGGTGCGTTACCGCCCGCAGGGCCAGTTTACCGGCTCGGGCAAAGCCGCCTGACGATTCGGCCGTTCCACGAAATTCACCCGCCGCCCGGCTTTGCCGAGCGGCGTTTTTTATTGCCCCGCGAAGACAGAATCGTACTTTAAGACGCTGGCAGAGCAGCGTCATTCACAGCTTGGCGTTGCTCAAAAGACGCAGTCTGGAAATAGTAGCATTAACGTCAAATTTAATATGAACATTTATTGCTATTGCTCATTCCACTGACTAACACAGCCGCGCGTCTCAGGCTTGGACAATGAACCGGTTCGCGGCGCGCTTCACACTTCTGCGGAAAGGCATTCTTCGATGGGCAAGTCTATCGCGCTTTTGTTTGCGTGCGCGGCACTGGTGATTCTCGCAGGCTCCTTCGTGGCCCGCGGCAGCATCGCCTCGATCAAGGGCGAATGTGCGCCGACCTACGGCGTCGACCCCTGCACGACGGGTTCCATCGACACGTACTCCCGGAACTGATCGGGTATGAAAAAGGCCGGTTTTGACCGGCCTTCATTTTTCCAGGATATCAGCGCGAACGAGCGGTCTCAGCCGAAATAGAGACCGATAAGACCGATCGTGCCGACGGCAATTCGCCACCATGCGAAGGGGGCGTAACCCCGGCGGGATACGAAGTCGAGCAGCGCGCGCACGACGAGCAACGCCGAGATGAAGGCCATGAAGAAGCCGATGACGATCAGCTGACCATCGGCGAAGCTGAGATCATGGCGGCTCTTCCACAAATCCAGAGTGAAAGCGCCGACCATCGTCGGCATGGCGAGGAAGAAGGAAAATTCAGCGGCAGAACGCTTGTCGGCGCCGAGCAGCAGGGCACCGACGATGGTGGAACCGGAGCGCGACGTTCCCGGAATCATCGCCAGGCACTGAAAGAAGCCGATCTTGACCGCCATCGGCCAGGAAAATTCGTAGGCGCTGGTGTATTTCGGCTTGAACTCGATCCTGTCGATGACGAGCAGGACGATGCCGCCGAGGATCAGCGAGATACAGATGACCTTCGGCGAATCGAACAGCACCGTCTTGATGAAATCATGCGCCAGCGCGCCGATGACCGCAGCGGGCAGAAAGCCGAAGAGGACGGCCAGAACGAAGTGACGAGCCTTGACGCTGACGGGCAGCGCCTTGGCGATCTGGACGAGACGATTGAAATAGACAAGCAGAATGGCGAGAATCGCGCCGAGCTGAATCAAAACTTCAAAAGTACCGGCCGATTTGAAGCCGAGAAAATGTCCAAGCAATATCAGATGGCCCGTGGAGGAGACCGGAATGAACTCCGTAAGCCCCTCCACAAGGCCTAAAACCAACGCGATAATAATTTGTTCAGCCATATCGTGTCCTTTGTCTAACGGCAGGGCGGCCCGATTCGCTTGTGCAAACTAGGCCAAGATCCTATAGCTTCAACCGATGACAAATGACTAGGGCCGCAGAATCGCGACCCAAAAGACTTCCGTAGCATCAATCAGAAACACCCGAGTACCAATGCCGACGCTGTATCATCACCCAATGTCATCTTCCTCCCGGTTCGTTCGTCTGATCCTGACGGAATATGGCTATCAGACGGAGCTGATCGAGGAACAGACCTGGGAAAAGCGACGCGATTTCCTGGCACTGAACCCGGCCGGCACCCTGCCTGTCTATGTCGATGACAGCATGCGGGCGCTCTGTGGCGCCTCGGTCATTTCCGAATATCTTGACGAGACGCATGGTGTCCTGAAGCGCGACCGCCGGCTTCTGGCCGAAGATCCGTTCCAGCGCGCCGAAATCCGCCGGCTGACGGAATGGTTCATGCAGAAGATGGAGCAGGATGTGACGCGGCCGCTGACGCGCGAGCGCGTCTTCAAGCTGCAGATGACCGCCGAACAGGGCGGTGGCGCGCCCGATTCCAAGGTCATGCGCATGGCGCGCGGCAATATCCGCCAGCACATGAAGTATCTGTCCTGGCTTGCAGGTTCGCGGCAGTGGCTGGCCGGTGAGCGCCTGAGCTACGCCGATCTCGCCGCAGCAGCCTCGGTTTCCGTGCTAGACTATCTGGGTGAGATCGACTGGACGGAATCGCCTGTCGCCAAGGAATGGTATCAGCGGCTGAAGTCGCGCCCATCCTTCCGGCCGATCCTGGCGGAGCGTGTGCGTGGAGTCACACCAGTTTCGCACTATGCCGATCTGGATTTCTGACGAGGGCTCGATATGCCCGGTGATCGCGAAGCGGAAAAAGCTGACAAGCGAAGAAACACACTGACCGCTTTCTTGCGAGAGGAAGCGCGTGCCCATGGTTTCGATCTCTGTCGCATTACCAGGCCGGACGCCATTCCCGAAGCGGCGGTCCGGCTCGGCCAGTTTCTCGACAAAGGCCATCACGGCACCATGGGGTGGATGGAAGAGACACGCGACCGCCGCGGCGATCCGCGCGTGCTCTGGAGCGAGACCCGCTCCATCGTCGTCTTCGGCCTGAATTACGGCCCCGACGAGGATCCACGCGGCATTCTGGAAAAGCAGGACAAGGCGGCGATCTCCGTCTATGCCAGAAACCGCGACTATCACGACATCATCAAGGGTAGGCTGAAGGAGATCGCCACCCGCTTCGCGGCGCGCTCGAAGGAGGATGTCAAGGTCTTCGTCGATACGGCGCCTGTCATGGAGAAACCGCTGGCAGAGGCTGCCGGTCTCGGCTGGCAGGGCAAGCACACCAATCTCGTCAGCCGCGCCTTCGGCTCATGGCTCTTTCTCGGGTCGATGTTCACCACGGCCGAACTCGAGCCGGATGAGCCGGAGATCGACCATTGCGGCTCCTGCCGGGCCTGTCTCGATGCCTGCCCGACCGCTGCCTTCCCGGCCCCCTATCAGCTCGATGCACGGCGCTGCATTTCCTATCTGACCATCGAGCACAAGGGTCTGATCGATCCCGAGCTTCGGCCGTTGATCGGCAACCGCATCTATGGCTGCGATGACTGCCTTGCCGCCTGCCCCTGGAACAAGTTCGCAAGCGCCGCCTCGGAGATGAAGTTGGTGGCGCGCGAGGATCTCAAGGAACCGTCGATCGCCCTCCTGCTCAATCTGGATGATGCGGCTTTTCGTGCTTTCTTCAGCGGCTCGCCGGTCAAGCGCATCGGCCGGGACCGCTTCATCCGCAATGTACTCATCGCCGCCGGCAATTCGGGCGATCGCTCCTTTATAGAGAAATGTCGCGAACTGGCCGGAGATCCCTCGCCCACCGTGCGCGGCATGGCGGTCTGGGCGCTATCGCGACTGATGACGGCTGGCGAATTCCATGCGTTTGCGGCACAAAGACATGACGAGGCAGACGAAGAAGTTCGCGCCGAATGGAAACTGGCAGGGGTATCGTGATGCATGTGATGATTTTCGGCTGCGGCTATTCCGGAACGGCCATCGCCAAGGCCTTCGCCGGCTCCGGCGTTCGCATCACCGGCACGACCCGCTCCGCCGACAAGGCGGCATTGTTAACGAAGGAAGGCATCGAAGCCTTCGTCTTCGACGGTGAAACGATCGATCCGGCTCTCTCCGAGACGATGCAGACCGCGACGCACCTGGTGCAATCGATCGCGCCGGGCAAATCCGGCGATCCGCTGTTGCGGCTGGCGCAGCTCAATCTCAAGGCGCTGATGCCGAAGCTGGAATGGATTTGCTATCTCTCGACCGTCGGCGTCTATGGCGACCACAAGGGCGCCTGGGTCAGCGAGCAGACCCCGCTGCATCCCGTCGCGGACCGCTCGGTCGAACGGGTAGAAGCGGAAGACGGCTGGCTGCGCGTCGGCATCCGGCTCGGCCTTCCCGTCGCTGTGCTGCGGCTTTCCGGCATTTACGGCCCCGGCCGCAATGCCTTCTGCAATCTGGAAAAGGGAACCGCCCGGAGGCTCATCAAGGCGAACCAGGTGTTCAACCGCATTCGCGTCGAGGATATCGGCGCTTGCGCCCGCTTCCTGTCCGACCGCAAGCTCGGCGGCATATATAATGTCACCGATGACGAGCCTGCGCCGCCGCAGGATGTCATCGTCGAAGCCGCCCGCCTGATGGGCGTCGAACCGCCACCGGAACAGCCTTTCGAAACGGCCGAGCTGACGCCGATGGCACGCTCCTTCTACGGCGAGAACAAGCGCGTTTCGAACGGGAAACTGCGCGCGCTCGGCTTCCAGTTTCGCTACCCAGAGTATCGTATGTCGCTCGCCGAATTATGGTCCTCGGGAGCGTGGCGCGGCTGAGAAATCACTCTCCATGCCAGACGATAGCGCATGAAAATTCCTACTTAGCGGGCCGCTCTAGTTCAATTTGCTCCGCATTTATGGTTAACGACCTCTAAAATTGCACAAATGCGGCGACGATTATGGCAAAGTCGGAAAATTATTTTTCCGATTTTTGTGATGACTGACATCACCCGGCACCTTCGAGAAAATTCATTCCATTTTTAACTGATTTTATTGGGTTTTTTCCACGATCAAGCAAATCCGCTGAATAGTCCCAGTATTCCCCCAATATCACGAATGTTACAGTCTGTAATATTCCGTGATTGAAAGTGGCACTTTTTCGCCATTTTTGGCCTGATTTAAGCCCCGCCGCCTACCCAAGGCGCAAGTTCAATAGCTTGAGGGAAAAATCGGTTTGAAGAAAATCGCACGTTCTTTGGCAATCGCCGCAACTATATCCGCCTCCATTGCTGTCGTTTCGACTCCGGCATTTGCATCCGCTGGCTGCGGAGGCGCTTCATGGTACGGGGGAAGCTCCAAGACTGCTTCCGGGGAACGCATGAGTTCCAGAAATCTTACTGCAGCCCACCGCTCGCTTGCCTTCGGCACGCGTCTCAGGGTCACCAACAAGCACAATGGCCGCAGCGTCGTCGTTCGCATCAACGACCGTGGGCCCTTCATTCGCGGACGTGTTCTCGATCTCTCCCGCGCTGCCGCACAGAACATCGGCATGGTCGCTTCGGGTACCGCCAAGGTCTGTTACGAGGTCGTCGCCTCGAAGTAATCGCCGGAAGCCGGAACTACCGGCAAATCGGCATGACGCTTGCTCTCTCGGCCAATCGCAGCTACCACGCGGTTGAGACGTCTCAAAATCCGCCGCCATGGGCATTGTCTGCGCGGATCGGCGAGGTGTCAGCGGTTTTGGTAGGGCGCAGATTCCCAAGATGAGCTCCAACGGGTTCCGGGTCATGCGCGAGCAGGAGAGTGTGAATGCGTCTGGGCGGCCGATTGCAGGGGGCCATCGAAGTTCTTGCCGATATCGAAGCGCGCAAGCGACCGGTGGCCGATGCCCTGAAGGATTGGGGCCTTGCCCATCGCTTCGCCGGCTCCGGCGACAGAGCCGCGATCGGCAACATCGTCTATGACGCCCTGCGCATGCGGCTTTCGCATGCCTGGCTGATGGAAGACGACAGTGCGTCCGCGCTTGCCCATGCTGTACTCTTCCGCCAATGGGGCCTGACGCCCGAGGCGCTGGCCGCCGAGCTCGACGGTGATAAATTTGCTCCCGAGGCGCCGAGCGCCGAAACATTGGCCGCTTTTGCGGCCCGCAAGCTCGAAGATGCGCCCCGTCACATCCAGGGCGATATTCCCGAATGGGTCGAGCCCTCCTTCAGCCAAGCCTTCGGCGATGGCTGGCTTTCGGAAGCGCAAGCTCTCGCCGAACGTCCGACGCTCGACCTCCGCGCCAATGCACTGAAGGCCGATCGTGCCAAGGTCGTGAAAGCGCTGGAACGCGCTGGCGGCCAGGCATCGAAAATCGCCCGTTTCGGCATCCGCATTCCTGCCGGCGAAGGCGCCTCGCGCCTGCCGAACGTCACGGCCGAGCTTTCGTTCCAGAAGGGCTGGTTCGAGGTCCAGGACGAGGGCTCGCAGATCGTCGCGGATCTGGTTCTGCCTGAAGAGGGCGATCAGGTGCTCGACTATTGCGCCGGCGGCGGCGGCAAGACGCTCGCCATGTCGGCCGCGATGCACAACAAGGGCCAGGTCCACGCCTATGACAGCGACCGGCGGCGGCTCGCGCCGATCATCGAGCGCCTGAAGCGGGCCGGCACCCGCAATGTCCAAGTCCATGACGAGCGCAACGGCCTGCTGCAGCTGCGAGGCAAGTTCGACAAGGTGCTGGTCGATGCTCCCTGCACCGGCACCGGCACATGGCGCCGCCGTCCTGATACCAAATGGCGGCTGACGCAGAAGAACCTGGACGAGCGCATCAGCCAGCAACAGGAAGCCTTGGCGCAAGCTGGCGAATTCGTCCGCCCCGGCGGCGCGCTGCTTTACGTCACCTGTTCGGTGCTGCCGGAAGAGAATGAAGCACAGGTAAACCGTTTCGCCGCCCAGAATCCGGACTTCGAAGTCGTGGAGACCCTGAGCTCATGGGGGAAGCTGTTCGGGAAGGATGCCCCAAAGCCCCGCTCCTCGGATGGCAAGACCATTACGCTGACGCCAGCCTCCACCGATACCGACGGCTTCTTCTTCAGCCGTCTGCAACGGAAGATGTGAGCTGGCGGCGATCGACTAGCGATTGTGCTCGGCCGGTTGTCCTGTCGTAGCCCTGCTTGCACCGCCCTGCCGACAACCTCTCAAGCGGCCTATGCCTGCCCATTTGAGGGCAAATTCATTTCGCTTGTCGCCGTACACCCGGGGCTCCTCGCCTTAAAATCGTTCTAAACTAGAGTGTTTGACACAAGTTTGTTTTTCATACATGAGACAAATTGCCAAGTTTTGACGGTGCCCCCCGCTGTCACAGGAGAGGAACATGAAACTGAAAAACAGAATTGGCGCCGCGCTCGCGGTGGCCGTTATCGCGACTGCCGCATCCAGCCTTCCCGCCCTTGCGGCAACTCCCGAACCGGCAGCCGTTCTCAAGCACTACACAGAGCTCGCGCATGCCAAGTACCAGGACTCCCTGACGACGGCGAAAGCACTCGACAAGGCGATCGACGCCCTGCTCGCCAACCCCAGCGACAAGACGCTTAAGGCGGCACGTGCGGCCTGGATCAAGGCTCGCGTTCCCTATGCGCAGACGGAAGTCTATCGCTTCGGCAATCCGGTCGTCGACGACTGGGAAGGCAAGGTGAATTCCTGGCCGCTGGACGAAGGCCTGATCGACTATGTCGACGCCTCCTACGGCACAGAAAGCGACGAGAACTCGCTCTATGTCGCCAATGTCATCGCCAACAAGACAATCAAGATCAACGGCAAGGATGTCGACGCCTCGCATCTGACGCCGGAATTCCTGTCGGGCACGCTGCATCAGGCCGGCGGTATCGAAGCCAATGTCGCGACCGGCTACCACGCCATCGAATTCCTTCTGTGGGGCCAGGACCTGCACGGCACGGATGCCGGCGCCGGCGAGCGTCCGGCAACCGACTACGATCTGAAGAATTGTACGCATGGCAATTGCGACCGCCGCGCCGAATATCTGAAGTCCGCCTCGACGCTGCTGGTTTCGGACCTTCAAGAGATGACGGACAAGTGGGCGCCGGACGGCGAAGCCACCAAGCATGTCGAAGCCGATCCGAAGGCCGGCCTCACCACCATCCTGACTGGCATGGGCTCGCTTTCCTATGGCGAACTTGCCGGCGAGCGCATGAAGCTCGGCCTGCTGCTGCACGATCCGGAAGAAGAGCAGGATTGCTTCTCCGACAATACCTATAACGAGCACAATGGCGATGCCGTTGGCATCGCGTCCGCCTATAATGGCAACTATACCCGCGCCGACGGCACCAAGATGAAGGGGCCGTCACTGCACGATCTGGTCAAGGCCAAGGATCCGGCGCTCGACAAGGAAATGGAAGACAAGCTCGACGCGACGCTTGCGGCCATGAAGGCGCTGGTGCATCGCGGCGAGACCGTCGAGAAATACGACCAGATGATCGGCGAGGGCAACAAGGAAGGCAACGCGACGGTTCAGAAGGCGATTGACGGCCTACTCGACCAGACAAAGAGCATCCAGCGCGTCATCGCTGCTCTCGATCTCGGCACGATCAAGCTCGAAGGTTCGGACAGCCTGGACAATCCGAACTCCGTCTTCAAGAAGAAGTAATAAGGGAGGGTGGCAGCGCGATTAGGCGCCGCCACCCCGACACCCATGACAGCTCTACCGGCCAATCGCGCCCTTTTGCCCGCCCTCGCTGCGGTTTTTTTGGTTTTTTCCATCACGCTGGCCGTTGCCGACATCCTCGATTTTCCGAGCAATCGCAGCGATCTCTCTACCGAAGAGCTGAAGCGCGTGCGCGATGTGACCCGCGCAACCAGCAATTTTCTCAAGGCCGAACCCTATGAAACGATGCAGGGCGGCGGCCTGACTGCGATCGATAAGGTCACGCGCGATATTTTCTCCCAGCCTTCAGCCAGACTAGACCAGGAACAGGGCCAGGATTTTCATCTCGGCAACGCGCTCTTCCGCAAGCTCTGGGTCTCCGCCCCCTCCTCCACCCAGGCCTCCGATGGGCTGGGGCCGCTGTTCAATGCCCGCTCCTGCCAGAGCTGCCATATCCGCGACGGGCGCGGCCATCCGCCGGAGGAAGCGGGCGCGGCCGCGACCTCGATGGTCTTGCGCCTGGCACGGCCCGCCGTGACCCCGGAGGAGGAACAGGCCGTCAAGAATTTTCATGCGCTCAATTTCCCGGATTCGACCTATGGGGCACAGCTGCAGGATCTTGCCGTCCCCGGCCTCGCCGCCGAAGGCAAGGTGACCGTCAGCTATAGCGAGGAGACGGTGACGCTTGCCGGCAGCGAAACCGTGACCTTGCGCAAGCCGCATTACGGCGTCAGCGATCTCGCCTACGGGCCGATGGATGTAAGCACTACGCTTTCAGCGCGCATTGCGCCGCCGATGATTGGCCTCGGCCTGATCGAGGCCATTCCGGATGCCGATATTCTCGCCAATGCCGATCCGGACGATAAGAAGGGCACCGGCATTCGCGGCCGCCCCGCCATCGTCCGCGATCATCGCACGGGTGAGATCGCGCTCGGGCGCTTCGGCTGGAAAGCCCAGAATGCAACCGTGCGCGACCAGGTGGCCGACGCCTTTTCCACCGATATCGGTATTTCGACGCCGGACCGGCCAAACCCCTATGGCGACTGCACCACCAAGGAACCGCGCTGCCTGACCATGCCCAACGGCGTGCAGAAGCGGCTGGGCGACACAGAGGCACCGGACCCGGTGCTTCCGCTCGTCACCTTCTATTCCGAAAATCTTGCCGTGCCCGCCCGGCGCTCGACGAGCCAACCCGCCGTGCTGCACGGCAAGGACATGTTCTATCGCTCTGGCTGTACCGCCTGCCACACACCGAAATTCGTGACGCGCGATGACTTGAAGGGCAGCGACGGTAAGGTTTCGCCGCAGGCCTTCCAGCTGATCTGGCCCTACTCCGATTTCCTGCTGCACGACATGGGCGAAGGCTTGTCGGATGGACAGCAGGTGGGCGTGGCATCCGGCCGCGATTGGCGCACGCCGCCGCTCTGGGGTATAGGCCTCACGCAGACGGTGAGCGGTCGGCAGGCATATCTGCATGACGGCCGCGCCCGCACATTGACCGAAGCCATCCTCTGGCATGGAGGAGAGGCGGAAGAAGCCCGCAATGCATTCGCCGGTCTTTCGAAGGACGATCGGCAAGCCCTCATCAACTTTCTGGAGTCCCTCTGATGCGCCACTGGAAACGTCCGGAGCATTTCCGTTCTAAACGGAGTCACGCAAATGCTCCGTCCTATTGTTTTCACGCAATTCCGGACGCAAAACCGCTGCGCACGTTTGCTGGAATTGCTCTGGCCGCCAGCCTGCTGCTTACCGTTGCCGCCCTGCCTGCCCATGCAGAGGATGCGACAACCAATGGCGCCGGCCTGAACGAGGCGGCGGTGCCGGCCGTACTGCAGAAGGCGGTGGATGACGTGATCCGCCCCGGCTACCGCGCCATGCACGACTCCGCCTCGAAACTGACTGTCGCGATGAAGGCGCTGTGCGCCGATCCCACGGACGCCACCCTTTCCGGCGCCAAATCGGCTTTCGGTGACACCGTGAAGAGCTGGTCGCGCGTCGAGATCGTCGATACCGGCCCGATCATCGAAAAGAACCGCTTCGAGCACATCCTCTTCTATCCCGACCGCAAGGGTGTCGGCCTCAAGCAGGTGCAGGCGCTGATCGCCAAGGCGGACGAGCAGGACACGACCGTCGAGGCCGTCGCCGGCAAGAGCGTGGCGCTGATGGGCATGACGGCACTGGAATATGTACTCTTCGGCAACGGCTCCGATGTCCTCGGGAAGGATAAACAGAGCTTCCGTTGCCGTTATGGCGCGGCTGTCGCCGGCAATATCGAAAACGCCGCCAAGGAAATCGCCGACGAATGGGATGCGCCGGACGGCGTGCAGAAATCCTGGAAATTCCCCGGCAAGACCAGCGACGATTTCATGGACAACAAGGAGGCCGTCACCGCATTGCTTGGCATCCTCGTGCATGGCGCGGCCAATGTTCGCGACCAGCGGCTGGAAACCTTCTACAAAGGCGATCCGGCAACGGCGCGGCCGAAGATGGCGATCTACTGGCGCTCGGCCAATACGTGGACCTCGTTCACGGGCAATATCGAGGGTCTGAAGACGCTCTGGGAAAAAGCCGACATGGCAAGCCTGCTACCGGTGGACAAGCGCGCGATTGCCACCAAGATCGACGGCCTGCTGAACGAGCTTGCGACGACGGCACCGACGATCAATCCGGATATCGAGGCAGTAATCGGCAATGATGCGGAGCGCGCCAAGATCGACAAGCTGCTCGCCGTCAGCCGCGAACTCGCCACCAGCTTCAGCGATGAGTATGGCGGTGCCATCGGTCTTTCGGCCGGCTTCTCCTTCGCCGACGGAGACTAGAACATGATGCGCAGCGGCCTCATCGATCGGAGAGCTTTCGTCAAGGCAGCGGGACTGACTTTCCTTGCGGCGCTCAAGCCCGGTGCCTTGATGGCGCTGGAGCGGGCCGATGCGGTCTATGCCTCCGGCATCCGCGCCGCCGACGGCTCCTTTGCAGTGGCGACGGTGACCGAACAGGGGCGCATCATCGATCAGGTCGCCCTGCCCGCACGCGCCCACGGCATGGCCTTTTCGAAGGCGACCGGCAAGACCGTCGCCTTCGCGCGCCGGCCCGGCACCTATGCAATGATCTTCGATCCCTGGAACAGGGCCGCGCCGATCGTCATTTCCGCTAGAGAAGGCCGACATTTCTACGGGCACGGCACGTTTTCGCCAGACGGCAGGCTGCTCTATGCCAGCGAGAACGACTTTGACAACAATCGCGGCATCATCGGGCTCTATGATGCTGGCAACAGGTTTGCCCGCGTCGGCGAATACGAGACCTATGGCGTCGGCCCGCACGATATGACGGTTTCGGATGACGGCCGGTTCCTGATCGTCGCCAATGGAGGCATCGAGACCCATCCGGATTTCGGCCGTACCAAGCTCAACCTCGACCATATGGAACCGTCGCTGACGCTGATCGACGCCGCCAGCGGCCAGCTGATCGAGAAGCACACACTGCCGTCGCAATATGCTCAGGTGTCGACACGCCATGTCGATATCGATGCCAGCGGCCGCGTCTGGTTCGCCTGCCAGTACGAAGGTCATCGCAGCGACCTGCCGCCGCTTGTCGGCCATTTCGCCAGGGGCGAGGACCTGAGTTTCGTCACCCTGCCCGACGACACGACACGGGCGCTTGGCAATTATGTCGGCGCCATCGCAGTCAACCGTGCCGAGAATCTCGTTGGTGTCACATCGCCGGTCGAAGGGACTTCGGTGACGCTGGATGCGAAGACCGGCAAGGTGCTGAAGGTGGAAAGCATCGCCGATGCGGCGGGCATCGCACCGGCCCGACATGGCTTTGCCGTCTCGTCCTATGACGGCAACTTTCTGGGCGAACGCAACGATGTCGCCTGGGATCAGCACATCGTCCGCATCGCCCGCGGCTGATCCGGACTTTGGCTGGACTGCCTAAATAAGCTTGGTGGCTTCGATGAAGCGCCGCAACGCCGTCGCTGCATTGAGCATATGTGCCCGCATGCGCCGCGACGCCATTTCCCCATCCCCTTCGGCTATCGCCTGCATAATGGCTTCATGCTCCGCCCGCGATCGCTCGAGCCGCTGCTCCTGCTGCAATTGAGCCCGGCGGAAGGCCGCCAGGCGATTGCGGATCATGATCGCCTGCTCGGCAAGAAAGCTGTTGTGGGTGGCGTGATAGATCGCTTCATGGAAGGCGCGATTGAACACATCGTAAGCATCGAAATCGCCTGTTTTCACAAGCGTTTCAGATGAATCGTGCAGTTCGATCAGGTGGCTGCGCTCGAGCGGCGTCATGCGATAAGTGGCGAGCCTTACACACATCGATTCGATTTCGGCAACCGTCTCGAACATATCCATGATGCGTTCAGGCGTCATGCGGGCAACGACCACCCCGCGCCGCGCTCGCACTTCGACCAGACCGCTTACCGACAGCTGCCTCAGTGCCTCGCGAACCGGCGTGCGCGAGGCACCGAAACGATCGGCCAGTTGCTGTTCGTCCAGTGCTGCGCCCGCCTCAAGCTTGCCGGTCGCGATCTCATCTTCCAGCGCGTTGCGAATGCGGTCGGACAACAACTCGCGATCGTCGGCCGCACCATCTAGTCCATCCATCGTTCCCAATTCTCCGACATCCATTGCGACTTGTATGCAAAATATCACTTCAATCCGATCCTTGCATACAATTTATCTATCACGCAACCGTTACACATACAATTATTGACTGAAGTCAATATAAAGAATACAAAGATAGGCATTGAGCTTGCTTTTGCATACACAAGGCAAGCTTGACGCTGAATCGGGATGCAAAGGGGTTTTTGATCCGTAGGATCCGGGCAGATGCCGTCCCCGAGACATACAAAATTTCAGAAGCTTTACCGTTCCGGCATCCGGCACGACTGCTTTCTGGTGCTAATTTATCTCTAAACGATAGGTATCACGATGATGATGACCAGACGAAATTTCGCGACCGCCATTGTTGCCGGTGCCGCCGCCACCCTCATGTCCACGCGTGGCATGGCCGCCGGCAGCTCGACCACGGGCGCGGCTGCCTCCGCGCCCTTAAAGGTCCGCAACGTCGTTCTTGCGCATGGACTTTTCGCAGACGGCTCCTGCTGGACGGAGGTCATCGCCCGGCTGCAGGCCAAGGGGCTGAACTGCACGGCCGTGCAGAACCCGTTGACGACTCTCCCCGAAGCCGTCGCGGCGGTACAGCGCGTGCTCGACCGCCAGGACGGCCCGACCGTCCTTGTCGGCCATTCCTTCTCCGGCATGTTAGTGACGGAAGCCGGCGTTCATCCGAAGGTTTCGGCGCTCGTCTATGTCGCGGCCCGCGCACCGGATGCCGGCGAAGATTATACGGCGCTCGCCAAGACATATCCGACGCCCCCTGCCTCGGCCGGTATCGTCTTCGACGGCGACGAAGGACGGCTCACCGAGGAAGCCTTCCTGCGCGACTTCGCCGGCGACCTGCCCAAGGCCAAGGCCGAAGTGCTTTATGCCGTGCAGCAGCCCTTCCAGAAGGCTTTGCTGACCGGAAAGACCACTCAGGCCGCCTGGCGCAGCAAGCCAAGCTGGTATGCCGTTTCCACCGAAGACAGAACGATCAATCCGGATCTGGAACGCTTCATGGCCAAGCGTATGGGCGCGAAGACCATCGAAGTGAAGGCAAGCCACCTCTCGCTGATCTCGCACCCCGATCCGATTGCCCATCTGATCTTGGAAGCCGCCGGGCACTGATCGACCAGATCGGCAGCGAGCTGCGTCCGCATCCAGCTCTCATCGGCGGCCGCGAATTGCCAAATCGTGGTCATCTGTGTCCTCACGACAAGCTTCCTTGTGTCAGGTAGCACAGCGAGTTGATCGGGGAAATTCGGTGCCGGCGCAGCAGCTTGGGCCGCTTTCCTTTTTCCACCGGATAACCCTTGTCCAAATGGCCTCTCCATGCCAATTTCGCACCCGCGAAAGAAGGGGACGGCATGACAGGGGCAGATGACACGGGGACCGGCGGCGATTTTCGGACCCGCATCAGAACGAGCTTCGCGCGACAGGCGGCGATGGCAACGATCGGTGCGGAACTGACGCGCGTCGAGCATGGTACGGTCGAAATCGAGCTGCCGTTCGATGTGAAGCTGACACAGCAGCACGGAATCCTGCATGCCGGGATCATTGCCGCCGCGCTGGATTCCGCCTGCGGCTTTGCGGCCTACAGCGTCATCGATCCCTCCGCGTCGATCCTCACGATCGAATTCAAGGTCAACCTGATGTCGCCCGGGCGCGGCGAGCGCTTCCTGTTTCGGGGCGATGTCACCAAGCCTGGCACGACAATCATCGTCGCCGACGGCCGTGGCTATGCCATCGGCGACGGACCGGCCAAGCTGATCGCCTCGATGACGGGAACAATGATGGTCATCCGGGGCAGAGAGGGAATTAGCGGATGAAATTCGAACTGAAACGGGTATCGGGCAAATCGATCCTGTTCGTCATGGCGGCCGAGGCCGAATATGGACCCTTCCTACGCTCGCGCATCGATCCGCTGATGACAGGCGTCGGCCCCGTGGAGGCCGCGATTGTGCTCACCCGCGCCTTCGCGCAGCTCGAAGCGCAAGGCGACCTTCCCGATCTCGTGGTGTCGCTCGGCTCGGCCGGTTCCGCCAAGCTGGAGCAGACGGAGGTCTACCAGGTCACCTCGGTTTCCTACCGCGACATGGATGCCTCGCCGCTCGGCTTTGAGAAGGGCCGCACGCCCTTCCTCGATCTGCCTGCAACGATCGAATTGCCACTACGTATCCCTACCGTTGCCGAGGGCAGCCTTTCGACGGGCGCCAACATCGTCTCCGGCTCCGAAGCCTATGAACGCATCGGCACCGACATGGTTGACATGGAAACCTTCGCCGTGCTGCGCGCCTGCCAGACCTATGGCCTGCCGCTGATCGGCCTGCGTGGCATTTCCGACGGAAAGGTTGAGCTTCAGCACATTTCCGACTGGACGGAATATCTGCATGTGATCGACCGCAAACTCTCCTACGCGGTCGATGGGCTGTTTACGGCGCTCGAAGACGGCGTATTCTGGTTTTGAGGGACTGGAAACCACTGAAGCAATTCCAGGAAAAGTGCATGGCGGTTTTCCGTCCGGAATTACGAGAAAAGACAGAGAATGTAGGACAATCGGGACAATAAAATCGCCGTTTGCGTGATTTGCCCGATTGCCAGGGAAAGCGCTTTTCATTAAAGGCTCGCCATGACCCAGACAGCACATCCAGATACCGTTCTCATCGTCGATTTTGGCAGCCAGGTGACGCAGCTCATCGCGCGGCGCGTGCGCGAAGCGGGCGTCTACTGCGAAATCGTCCCCTTCCAATCTGCCGAAGCCGGCTTCAAGCGGCTGCAGCCGAAGGCCGTGATCCTCTCCGGCAGTCCGGCCTCGACCGTGGACGAAGGCTCGCCGCGGGCGCCGCAGATCATCTTCGACAGCGGCATCCCGGTCTTCGGTATCTGCTACGGCCAGCAGACCATGTGCATGCAGCTCGGCGGCAAGGTCGAGAGCGGCCACCACCGTGAATTCGGCCGCGCCTTCCTGGAAGTCGACAAGGACTGCGCGCTCTTCGAAGGTCTGTGGTCGAACGGTTCGCGCCATCAGGTCTGGATGAGCCACGGCGACCGCGTCACCGCGCTGCCGGAAGGTTTCGAAGTCGTCGCCACGTCTTCGAACGCGCCTTATGCCTTCATCGCCGACGAGAAGCGTAGATATTACGGCGTGCAGTTCCACCCGGAAGTCGTGCATACGCCCGATGGCGCCAAGCTCATCGGCAACTTCATCCACAACATCGCCGGCATCAAGGGCGATTGGTCGATGTCGGCCTATCGCGCCAAGGCAGTGCAGGCGATCCGCGATCAGGTGGGCGACAAGCGCGTCATCTGCGCTCTGTCAGGCGGCGTCGATTCCTCCGTCGCCGCGCTTTTGATCCACGAGGCTGTCGGCGATCAGCTGACCTGCATCCTCGTCGACCACGGACTGATGCGCAAGGACGAGGCGGCAAACGTCGTTGCCATGTTCCGCGAGCACTACAATCTGCATCTGATCCATGTCGATGCTTCCGACCGCTTCATCGGCGAGCTCGAGGGTGTTTCCGATCCCGAGACGAAGCGCAAGATCATCGGTCGCCTCTTCATCGAAACCTTCGAGGATGAAGCCAAGAAGCTCGGCGGCGCCGACTTCCTCGGCCAGGGCACGCTCTATCCCGACGTGATCGAAAGCGTTTCCTTCACCGGCGGCCCTTCGGTCACCATCAAGTCGCACCATAATGTCGGCGGCCTGCCGGAGCGCATGAAGATGCAGCTCGTCGAGCCGCTGCGGGAACTCTTCAAGGATGAAGTGCGCGCGCTCGGCAAGGAGCTCGGCCTGCCCGACAGCTTCATCGGCCGCCACCCCTTCCCCGGCCCGGGCCTCGCCATCCGCTGCCCAGGCGGCATCACCCGCGAGAAGCTGGAAATCCTGCGCGAAGCCGATGCGATCTATCTTGATGAAATCCGCAAGGCCGGCCTCTACGACGCCATCTGGCAGGCATTCGCCGTGCTGCTGCCGGTTCAGACCGTCGGCGTCATGGGCGATGGCCGCACCTATGAATTCGTCTGCGCGCTGCGCGCTGTCACCTCCGTCGATGGCATGACCGCGGATTTCTATCACTACGACATGGAATTCCTCGGCCGCGCCGCGACCCGCATCATCAACGAAGTCCGCGGCATCAACCGCGTGGTCTACGACGTCACCTCGAAGCCGCCCGGCACGATCGAATGGGAGTGAGGGGGAACGGTGGTGATCGCGCAGTCTAAGCGCCAATTTTCGCTGCCGCGCCTGCTTCGTCCATTTGAGCGGCGCTTGAATGGCGTCGCCCAAAAAAAGCGGGCGTTATTGGTTGCGTCACCGTCCTTCACGGCCCGTCTAGGCTATCCCCCCGCGTGGTCGTTGCCCCCGTGCGCGGCGATGAACATGGCGACGGCCGACCGGCAATAGGATTCGATCTCGTTGTCGTCCTCTGCTCTCGCCTCATCGAAGCGTGCGATAATCAGGAGATCGGAGCCTTTGAAAAGCGCGGCAAACAAGCGGGCGGACCGGAGAGGATCGGGCACGTTCAGAACCGCCTTCGCGTGCAACTGACGTAACAGGGCCTCGATTTGGGCGATGATATGGGCGGGGCCGGCTTCGTAATGGAGCTTGCTCAAGGACTTTTGACTTGTCATATCGGCCATGACCATGGCTTCGACATTGCGGACGTCAGGGCGCAACAGCGTGCGAAGCAGCGATGATCCCACCGCCATGAGCTGATCTTCCGCCGAACCGTCGACGCCTTCAAAAAGGGCCTGTGGTATTAACTGTTGGCAGCGGGCCGCAAACGCCGCGCCAAACAGCGCCTCCTTGTTCTCGAAGTGCCGATAGATGCTGAGCTTGGATATCTTCGCTCGCTGGGCGACCTTGTCCAATGTCGTCGCTTGAAAACCCAATTCTGCAAAGAGTTCGCCCGCGGCGACGACTATGGTTTGGCCAAGCGTCTCGTTGGCGGGCCGGCCGCGCCGGCCCTGACTGTTTTCGTTCACGACAATTATGGTCCTTGACAGTATCGTAATGGCTGAATTACGATACCATGTAGTATCTAAAATACGCAAGCGCATTTGTCGGACGATCGACGGCCTGAACTGCGAGAGATCCATGCAGCGACGAACCCTGCTGAAGCTGGCCGCGGCGCTTTCCGCCATCGGCATCGCCCGCGCCCCGGCCCCGCCAAGTCCGGCCCATCCTCTTCCATCCACAACAAGGAGCCCATCACCATGGATGACGTCATCATCATCGGCGGCAGCTTTGCTGGCCTCGCAGCCGCCCTTCAGCTCGGCCGTGCCCGCCGCAAGGTCACCGTTCTCGATACCGGCCTGCCGCGTAATCGCTTCGCCGGCCACTCGCATGGTATGCTCGGCCACGATCACAAGCCGCCGCTGGACATCCTGACCGAGGCGCGGCAGCAACTGGCGCGCTATCCCACGATCAAGCTGGTCAATGCCCGGGCCGACGGCGTCTCCGGCACCATCGACGATTTCTCCGTCCTCACTGGCGATGGCGAAAGCCTTGGGGCGCGCCGCCTGATCCTGAGCTATGGCATCACCGACCAGATGCCTGCTGTTCCGGGCTTTTCCGAAGGCTGGGGCACGTCCATCGTGCCCTGCCCCTATTGCGACGGCTTTGAAGTCGCCGGCCAGCATTGGGGCCTCGTCTGGTCCGGCCCGCAGTCGCATAATCAGGTCAGGCTGTTCCACGACTGGACCAACAAGCTGACGGTCTTCGCCGATGGTCACGACATTCCGCCCGATATCCGGGCCGATCTGGAGCGTCGCAACACACCTATCATCGATGGTCGGATCACTGAAATCGCCCGTCACGGGGTCCATGGCGCCACCGTCAAGCTCGATACCGGCCCCGATGTCGCGGTCGACATCCTGTTCGCCCATCCGCGCAACAAGCCGTCTGCAAGCCTGCATGAACCACTAGGCCTCGCCACGGCCGCCACGCCCCTCGGCATCGTCCTCAAGGTCGACGAGCGCCGTGAAACCAGCATGCCCGGCATCTACGCCGCAGGGGACCTCACCAACCCCCTCATCCCCTCGGTCACCACGGCATCATGGCAAGGCACGATGGCGGGGATCTTCGCCCAACAGTCGATGCTGGCTTGAGAGCATTGATTCCCTAAGACCCGCGGAATGCGATCGACTTCGCCCTCATGGGTAGCTTGCTTCGCAACGAAGGCCTGATCGCCATTCCTGCAGATCAGGCCTTCGGGCAATAATTATCAGAGCTGAACGCGCTCTTATTTCATTGTGACGCTCAGGCCGCTGATATCGGCATTGACCTGCAGGCCGACCTGCCTGCCCGTGAGCTCGAGTTTGGCACCCTTGTCATTGGTCATGACGATCATCTGGGCGCCCTTGCCCACCGCGCCACCGCCACCGGCAGCGCCGTAGACGCCGGCCACATCCCGGGCGCGGCGAATATTGCGCACAGTGCCCTGGAAATAGGTCTTGGAGGCACCGAAGGCGAGACCGCCCGAAATGCCGCCAATCGAGATTGGATAGCGCTTGCCGTGGAAGGTTAAGGTGCCCTCGCCTCCGGAGCCGCCGACGAAGAAAGCCGCCTTGTAGACGGAGAAGCGGATGGTGCCGCTATCGGCATGTGCCGCGCTGGCGAAGCCAATTCCTGCGGCAGCGATGGCGGCAACCGCGACCGACCGAAATCCAGATGAAATATTCATGATGAGCTGCTCCTCAAATGCGCCGCTTACCCAGCCGGCCGGGCACGACGTCAGCGTCGTATAAAGTCAAAGACAAACGATCTCGCACGACCTTTGGTTCCAAAGTGCACAATAACAACGCGTTAGGGCGCGGATCAAATATCTTATTGGATGGGGAGGCAGCCGTTTCGTGAGGGATTTCGCAGGTCGATATTCGACCACGAGAGCAGATATTCGCTCTCTCTAGTCTACATATGTGGCGCACAAGGGACTTGCGTCAAGACCCGGCTCCTCCCGTACAAATGCCGGCGCAAACCGAAAAGCGGGAGCATGGACATGAACATGACTGTTACGAAACATGCGGTGGTTATTGCCGGCGCCGGTCCGACAGGGCTCATGCTGGCGGGCGAATTGGCCTTGGCGGGCATAGACGTCGCGATCATCGAGCGGCGTGCCAATCAGGAGCTTGTCGGCTGGCGCGCCGGCGGTCTACATGCGCGCACCATCGAAATTTTCGACCAGCGCGGCATTGCCGATCGGTTCCTTTCACAAGGAAATATAGCGCAGGTGGCAAGTTTCGCCTCGGTGCGCCTCGATATCAGTGATTTTCCCACCAGACACAATTATGGCCTGGGACTGCGCCAGAAACACATAGAGCGCGTCCTTGCCGACTGGGTCGGCGAATTCACCGTGCCGATCCATTACGGCATGGAGGTTACCGGCTTCGCGCAGGACGATGATGGCGTCGATGTTCAATTGTCCAACGGGACGACGCTGCGAGCGGATTATCTCGTTGGATGCGACGGCGGGCGCAGCCTGATTCGTAAGGCGGCCGGCATCGATTTTCCGGGATGGGATGCGACCGTCAGCAATCTCATCGCCGAGGTGGACATGACCGAGGAGCCGGAGTTGGGCATTCGTCATGATGCGCTCGGCATGCATTCCCTCGGCAGGTTCGAATACGAAATCCGCGACGGCAAGGTCATCTATCCTGAGACAGGGCCGATCGGCGTGATGCTGACGGAGCGGCAGTTGAGAACCTCGAGCGAGCCGAGCTTCAGCGATCTCCGCGACGCTCTTATCGCCGTCTTTGGCACCGATTATGGTGCGCATAACCCCCACTGGATTTCGAGATTTACGGATGCAGTGCGACAGGCAGCATCCTATCGCAAGGGCCGTGTGCTGCTCGCCGGGGACGCCGCGCATATCCATCCCCCGGATGGCGGACAGGGTCTCAATATCGGTGTGCAGGATGCCGTAAACCTCGGATGGAAACTGGCCCAGGTGATCAAGAGCATATCGCCGCAGAGCATGCTCGATAGCTATCACGCCGAGCGTCATCCGATCGCTGCCCGGGTGCTGCGCAATATCCTGGTCTCGGTCGCGCTCCGCCGCCCCGACGACCGCACGCAGATCCTCCGTGAGACCGTGGCCGAATGCCTCGCCATGGACGAGCCGCGCCGGCGCTACGCCGCGATGATGTCCGGCCTGGATATCCACTACGATCTTGGCGAGGGACATCCGCTGCTCGGCCGCCGCATGCCCGATCTTGACCTCACCGCCGCCCATGGTCCGCTGCGGCTCTTCGACCTGCTGCACGGAGGCCAGCCTGTGCTGCTCAATCTTAGCGTGCCCGAGAGCTTCGATATCGCCCCTTGGGCGGATCGGGTGCAATCGATCAACGCCCAATATGCCGGGCCGTGGGAGCTTCCAGCGATCGGCGCGGTTGATGCACCCACTGCGGTATTGATACGGCCGGATGGATATGTTGCCTGGGTTGGAGAGGAGACGCAGTTGGAGCTTCCGGAGGCGCTGACCACGTGGTTCGGCCCGCCCACTGTTGTGTGATGCGTGAAGGCCGGCAGGATTCGGGCAGGCAAGGGCGGATCAGGCCTCTTATCCCTTGGCCGGCCGGGCGCTTATCGGCTAGCGTGACGAAGGCGGCGCGCTCGCCGCCGCTTTCGCAGGAAATCCGAGATGCAGGATGATGCCCCAACGAAGACCCTGAATGAGCCGATAGACATACCGGAGCAAGCAAGCGGGCTTGCCGAAATCCTGGCACCTCATCTTTCCGTAGTCTTTTGCGGATTGAACCCCGCGCTGACCGCGCATCGCGACGGGCATAACTTCTCGAGCCGCAGCAACCGCTTCTGGCGGGTCCTGTACCTTGCCGGCTTCACCCCTCGCCTGCTGCGGGCGGAGGAAGAGCGCGAGATGCTGCAATATGGCCTCGGCCTGACATCGGCGGTCTCCCGCCCGACGAAAAGCGCCAGCGAGCTGAAAAGGAGCGATTATATTGCCGCCGCTCCAGTGCTCGAAGAAAAGATCAGGAAGTTCGCGCCGGCCAATCTGGCGTTTCTCGGCAAAGCGGCCTATGCCGCCATCAGCCTGCGGGCCAATGTCGAATGGGGGCGGCAAGCGGAAAAATTTGCGGGCGCTTCGATTTGGGTGGTACCGAACCCGAGCGGCCTCAACCGGGCCTTCGATCTGGCGAAACTGACAGAGCACTATCGCGAGGTGAAATGGGCGATTGAACAGAGCGGTTTCACTCAGTAACCGCCCTCCCGGTCCATCTTGCTTACTCCTCGGGCCGCTTTGTGGCCTAAAACCCCAGCGACTGCTGCACCGGTTTTGGCGGCGCGAGCTGAACGCCTTCCAGCTCCAGCATGCGAGCCTTGGAGTTGGAACCGCCCGGCGCGGAAAAACCGCCGATCTTGCCGCCTGCCGCCAGAACGCGATGGCAGGGAATGATCAACGCCACCGGGTTCTTCGCCATGGCCTGCCCGACATCGCGCGCAGCTTCCGGCCCTGCGCCAAGCTGCTTGGCCAATGTGCCGTAGGTCGTCGTGTGGCCCCAGCCGACCTGTCGGGCGGCATCGTAGATTTGCCTGAAAAAGGCATCCTGCTCGCCGAGATCGAGCGCGACGTCGGAAAAATCGATCTCCTCGCCCGCGAAATAGCGCTTCACCTTGGCAACCACTGCCGCGATGTCCGCGCTTGGGGTCCCGGGCTGCGCATTCGGCAAACGGCGCAGAAGCAGGCGCTCGGTCGCGCCCGCATCCTTCGTCGGCAATTGAAAACGCAGCACGCCGACATCATTCCAGGCAATGCCGCAGAAGCCGCCGGCGGTCTCGAAGATCAGGTAATTCTGGCTTGTCTCGTTCATGGCGAAACCTCCCGTGTTTCCACTTGCCATGAAAATCGTCCTCGGAAGCGTCGAATTCAACCCGTTTCTTGCGAGGAAGGAGAATTGCCACCGTTTTGATGTCGGCGGCGCGGCTCTGAGACAATCGCGAGCGCGGATATCAATATCCGCCGCCGGTTGGAGGAGCGTTCAGCGTCATGCCGCCACCACTATTGCGCTCGCCGGATGTCGAGCAGGAAGCGATACCAAAGCCGATGAGAGCGAAAACAACGGCCGCAAAGACTGATCTGGTGAACATGATCGTGATTCCTTTGAGTGAAATGGGCACGCATGCCCGAACCTGGAATGAACAGATCAGGCCGTCCTTTTATTCGATCGCTTTTTTGGTAACGCTTGCAACGGAAAGCCTCCAAGATTTGTTCTAGTTTTGTTCTTGAATTAGCAACTGCTTTATCCTATCGTTTTGCGGTCAAAAAGCAGGAGGACAAAGCGATACGCGCTTTGAAGTGACCATGAAGAACAATGGGCAGCTTTCGCTCTATCTTGCGGGCGGAGCGCATACGAGAACACCGCCGCCAATCGATCAAGAGCCGATCAATAAATTTTATTTCGCCCTCATGCCCGATGCGGCAATTGCCGCACGCAGTCATGAGCTTGCAGGACATCTTCGCCGGCAGCACCGCTTTTCTACGAAGCCGCGTCGGGCCGATCTCTTTCATGTGACGCTCTACCCGATCGGCTCGTTTCACTGCTTGCCCGAGGAGGTGGCATTTGCGGCGATGGAAGCTGCCTCTCGGGTGAGGAAGCCGCCCTTTTCCGTCGCCTTCGATCGAGCAGTCAGCTTCGGCAATGGCGACAACCGCCCACTTGTCCTTTGGAGCAAGGACGGGAATGCCGAACTGAAGGCGCTCCATCAGGAACTGGCCGATGCTATGCGGCTCACAGGCATTGCGCCAGCCAAGGAGAGCTCCGTCGAACCGCATATGACGCTGCTTTATCAGGGGCATCTCGTTCCCGACATCATGCTCGAGGAACCCGTGAGTTGGACCGCAAGGGACTTCGTCCTCATCAACAGCCTGCAGGGAGAGGCCAGGCACGATCATCTCTGCTATTGGACTTTGCATGATTGAGCGGCCGCTCACGCCTTTGGAGGTTTCCCTTCAGCTATCACCGCGGCGACGGCATCATCGACGCTGAAGCTGCAGCGCTTGTCGACATCGGCGACGCCCGCGACCGTCATGAGATCGCGAACCCGGTCATGCACCCGAGCAAACTGTAGACGGAGACCGGCGCGCTGCATGGCGCCGTCGAACTCCATCAAGGCGTCCATCGCCGTGCTGTCGATATCGGAGCTTTCCTCCAGACTGAGGATGACGGCCCGCAATCCGACTTCACTGCGGCTGCCGGACAATATCTCGCCGAAGATCGTATCGGCATTGCCGAAAAACAGGGTTTCGCCGGGGCGCCAGATGGCGATGCCCGGTATCTCGGCGGCGTCGTCATGCCTGCTGACATCGACGAAGTCATGGCTGTTGTCGAGCCGTCCCAAACGGGCGATATATGGGGATGCCAGGCGATGCATCATGGCAGCGAGCGAAAGGGCGATTGCCAGCAGCATGCCATTGAGGACGCCGAAGGCGAGCACACCGACGGCGGCGCCCAGTGCCACGTAGAAATCGCGATGCAGACGGCGCAGCCGCAGGATGGGGCTGGGGTCGAGCGCATGCGTCAGAGCCGCGATCACGACCGCAGCCAGCACCGGCTCCGGCAGAAGCGCCACCAGCGGTCCGGCACAGGCAATCAAGATCGCGAGGCCGATGGCCGCAAAGACGGTCGTCGCCCGCGTCTTTGCCCCCGCGGCCTCACTGGCGAAGCCTGCGGAAAAACCCGCACCGACCGGCATACCCTGAACGACGGCACTGGCAATATTGGCGGCGCCCAGCGCACCAAGCTCGCGATTGATCTCCAGCGTCTCGCCATAACGCAGGGCGAGTGCACGCATCGTGCCCCAGGATTCAGCAAAGAGGATGAGGACAAGAGGCACGGTGAATTGCACCAGCCGCGAATAAGCAGCCCAGCCGGCGTCCGGCAGCGAGGGCCATTGCGGCAGGATCTCGATCGGGCCGACCAGCTTGACGCCATGGCCTTCCAGACCGAACAGATAGGAGGCGAAGATGCCGGCGGCCAGCACAAAGAAGGCGGCGGGAATGCCGGGTAATCGCTTCAGCAGTAACAATGCCGCTAGCGCGACCACGCCTACCGCGACACTGATCAGGTTCCACTGCATGACAGCGCCGAAGAGTGCGGTCGCGTAAGCCAGGATATTCGAGCCTTGCACAGGCACACCAACGAGGATCGGCAGCTGATGCAGGATGATGGTGATCGCCAATCCGAGTGCGAAGCCGCGCAGGACCGGCCGCGAGATGAAACCGGTGATGCCGCCAAGGCGCAAGGTACCGGCGATGACGAAAAGAATGCCGGCGAGCGCCACGGCGACCGTTGCAAGCCCCGCCTTGATCGTCGCATCACCCGGCACGACGGCCAATGTTGCGGCGAGAATGGCAGCGGATGAGGATGTGGGGGAGACGATGGCGAAGCGGCTGCGGCCGAATACGGCATAGATGAGACATCCGACGATGCCGGCGAGGATGGCACGATGCGGCGGCAGGCCGGCGATGCCGGCGTAAGCGACCGCTTCCGGCAGCATCAGTCCGGCAACCGATATGCCCGCGACCAGATCCGCCCTGTCCACCAGGAACCAACTGCCCAGCTTCGTCATCGATCACCGACCGTAAGTGTGGTCCATCTGTCTATGGATAGAGATTCGCCACGAGGCCGCAACAGAAAAATACGGGTTGGAATCGGTACTTATACGGCGCTGTCCGAGGCGTCCCGCAACGGGCAACTTTGACCGACCACATCAGCAACGAAGTCCATAACCGCCCGCATGGCAGGCGAGCGACGGAGATCGGGATAGGTGACGAGCCAGAGGTCGCGCGTCGGTGACGGGATCTCAGTCGGCAGGCGCACCAATCCTGCCTCGCGATCGCCCAGAAATCTCGGAAGCGCCACGACCCCCAGTCCGGCACGAGCGGCCTCGAGCTGGCCGAAAACATCGGTGGCGCGGAAGACGATCGGACGACCATTCAGCAGACTGCGAAGCCAGGTTTGCTGGGTCAGATGCTCCATCGCCGCATCATAGCCGATGAACACCCAGTCCTCCTCTGGCGTTTGCGCTAAGGGCGGGATCGCGTAGAGACCGAAGCGCATGGCGCCGATACGCCGGACCAAGAGATCGCTTTCCTCCGGCCTGATCATGCGCACGGCGATGTCAGCCTCGCCGGAATTGAGCGCGACGCTGCGTGCAATGCCGGCAATGGTCAGCGTGATGTTCGGATGATGGGTATGAAACAGCGCGGCTTTCGGCGCCAGGAGATGAGCAGCGATCGACGGCGGTGCGCTGACCTTGACTGCAGCGGAAAGCCCGGAGACAGCGCTTTTCGAATAACGCCTGATCGCCTCGACATTTTCCTCCATACCCGCCACCAGTTCGGCGATGGCGCGGCCATCGACCGTCAAGGGCGAGGTGCGTGGCCGCCGATCGATGAGACGCAGATCGAGCGCACGTTCCAGCGCCGCAATGCGCCTGCCGACCGTTGCGTGGTCGACCCCCAACTCGCGCGCCGCGGCAGAGAGGGAGCCGGCTCGAGCGAGAGCGGCGAAATGGTGAAGGTCCTGCCAGTCGATCATTGGTGCATTATTGCACAGATATGGTGAGTTCATACCGAATTTATTCGCACAGCGATTCATGGTCAAAAATCGTCCGAAAGGAGATTTCCCCATGCCCCTAGCGATTGCCATTACCAGCCCCGGCGGCCCCGAAGTCCTGAAAGCCGTCGATCTCCCTGCTGTCGAACCCGGTCCCGGCCAGGCACGAATCCGCCAAAGCATCTCCGGCGTCAATTTCGTCGACATATACGTCCGTTCCGGGCTTTACCCGCTGCAACCCGGCAACAATGTGTTGGGCTTTGAGGGTGCAGGCATTATCGAAGCGCTCGGTGCCGATGTCGGCGATCTGAAGGTCGGCGACCGTGTCGCCTATATCGGTCATCCGATCGGCAGCTATGCCGAGATGCGCACGCTGCCTGCAAGCCGGCTGGTGAAATTACCCGATGGCGTCAGCGAGCGGGTTGCCGGCAGCACGATGCTGCGCGGACTAACGGCGCAGATGGTGCTGCAAAAGACCTATCCCGTGAAGGCGGGCGAGTGGGTGCTGGTGCATGCGGGCGCCGGCGGGCTCGGCCAACTCGTTACGCGTCTTGCCAAAAAGATTGGCGCGAAGGTCGTCGCTACTGTGGGATCCGAAGCCAAGGTCGGCATCGCCCATGAAGCAGGCGCGGACGCGGTTCTCCTGCATACATCCGCGGATTGGGTCGCCGAAACGCGTCGCATTGCCGACGGCCGTGGCGTACATCTTGCCGTCGACGGGATCGGCGGGACCATGTTGTCACAGACGCTTGCTGCGGTGCGTCCCTTCGGCATGGTGGCCAGCCTCGGGCAGGTCAGTGGCCCTATTCCGCCGATCAAGATAGAAGAGCTGACCGCGCCCCGCGTGATCGGCCTGTCGCGTCCGAGCGTGTTGGCTTATGCCAACGATCCCGAACTCTACCGCGAAGGCGCCACGGCGCTTATAGCCGCGCTGCAGGCCGGGCTCGTCAACCCGATCGGCGCGGAATACGAGCTGAAGGATGCCGCCCGAGCCCATGCCGACCTCGAAGCAGGAAGAACGACGGCCAGCGTCATACTAACGATGTGATGCCTTTTGCCCATTCTTCCTTCGGGGAGAATGGGTTTACGCCGCTGGCACGCCCCATGGACAATCGCCCACGCACAATCAATTCATCCCGTCAATGGCTTTTGCTGCAAGGCAGCAATTCATTGACCTCGCCCGCTGTTGCCTGATAGCCATTACTCATGGCGACGCACGGCCCTCAGGCCTTCGCCGTCACTGCTATCCGATCCGAATCCGCTTCCTTCGTGGCAAACAGCATGGACACCGCTGCCGGTGCCCGCAGGCGACATCCCGTGAACACTGCCTCCCAGACCATCCGGTCCACCTCGACCCTGTCTCTCATCTCGATCGTCGCGCTGACATTCTTCGGCTACCTTGCCATCGGATTGCCGCTTGCGGTTCTGCCGACCTATGTCGACAGCAGCCTCGGCTTCGGCGTTGTTTGGGCCGGCATCGCCGTCAGCACGCAATATGTGGCGACCATCGTCAGCCGCGCCCATGTCGGCCGGCTCTGCGATCAATACGGGCCGCGCCGTTCGGTCTTCCTGGGCTTCCTGGCCTATGGTCTGTCGGGCGCACTCACCATCGCTTCCACTTTTACGATCCAAGTCCCAGCAGCGAGCCTTGCTCTTCTGCTGGCCAGCCGGCTGGCGCTCGGTATTGGCGAGAGCTGGGTGAGCACGGCGGCGATCACCTGGGCGATCGGTCTGATGGGATCGCGCGAAACAGTCCGCATCATCTCCTGGAACGGCATTGCCACCTACGGCGGCATTGCGCTCGCCGCCCCGTTCGGCGCCTGGCTGCAGGGGCAATACGGCTTCTTCGCCATCGGCGTCGTCACCATCATCCTTGCGGTTGCCGGCTTCATGCTGGCGCAAACGCGGCCGCCGGTCCCCGGCGTCAAGGAAAAGGGTATCGGCACGGGCCAGGTGCTGAGCCGCGTTGCACCGTACGGCGTCGCGCTTGCGCTTGCCTCGAGCGGCTTCGGCGTCGTCATGGCCTTCGTCGCGCTATTCTTCCATAGCCGCGGCTGGGAAGGCGCCTCGTTCGCCCTCAGCGCTTTCGGCCTTGCCTTCATGGGCGTGCGCCTGGGTCTTGCGCAGGCAGTCGCCCGTTTCGGCGGCCTGCCGTTGGTGCGTATTTCGCTTGTTATCGAGATCGTCGGCCTGGCTGCGCTTGCCTCTGCGCCATCTCCGACCGTTGCCATCATCGGCGCGGCTCTCGCCGGAGCCGGCTTCGCGCCCGTCTTCCCCGCACTTGGCAACGAGGCCATGGAGCGCATCCCGCCGCAGAACCGCGGCGTCGCGCTCGGGCTTTATTCGATCTTTCTCGACATATCGCTCGGTTCGACCGGCCCGATCGCCGGCCTGTTCGCGGATCATCTTGGCTATGCGGCACCCTTCTCCTTCGGTGTTGGTGCGGTGCTGCTCAGCCTGATCCTGAGCTTCTGCCTGCGCAGGAATGGCAGCCGCTGAAAGCTATTTTGGCGCTGTTTGTCCCCGGTCCTGATTCTGGCATGTGGTGACAAACGGTTGCGGACTGCCTGCAGGGCTTGATATGGGTCTCTGATTATCATCAGCAGGAGGCCCGCCCATGAACGTCACCGAAATCGTCATCGAAGGTGACACCCCGGGGATCGCCTGGCGGCTGCCCGTCCTGCATTTTTCCGGCAACAAGACGGATACCCCGAAGATCTACATCCAGGCTGCATTGCACGCCGGTGAACTGCCGGGAACTGCCTTGGTGCATTTCCTCTGCGAGCGACTTCGGAAAGCGGAAGCCGAAGGCGCGATCCTCAGCGATATCGTCGTGGTGCCGCATGCCAATCCGATCGGCGCGGCGCAATCGCATTTCGGCGAGATGCAAGGGCGCTTCGACTTGGGCTCGCGCACCAACTTCAACCGCGACTTTCCGCTGATCTCGCTGCGCGACCGCAATCTCTTGATCGAAAATCTGGAACGCTACCCGGCCGTCGATCGGCTGAAACGTCAGCTGATCCATATGGCACTCGGTGCCGATCTGGTGATCGACCTCCATTGCGATGACGAATCCCTGCAATATGCCTATATCGACGAGGCATTCTGGCCCGAAGCCGCCGATCTTGCCGCGGCGCTGAAGATGGATGCCGTGCTGCTGTCGGATGGCGAAAGCTCGGCCTTCGAGGAGGCCGTCAGCTTCGCCTGGAAATACGAAGTGCCGGGGGAAAAGAAGGCAAGGCTGCCGGGCAAGCTCTCTGTGACGGTCGAGTTGCGCGGCACCCGCGATGTCTATCCCGAGATGGCAAAGAACGATGCCGAAGGGCTCTGGCGCTTCCTGGCCGCGCGCGGCGCAGTCCGTGATGACAGCGTTGCACTTCCTGCATTCGATGGCCCGGCCGTGCCGCTCGACAATGTCGAGATGATCCGTGCCCCGCAGGCGGGCACCGTGCTCTTCCATCGCAATATCGGCGAGCGCGTCCAAGAGGGCGATCTGCTCGCGACCATCATCACCGCGCCGGGCATGGAGAACGGGACCATCGATGTCCGCGCGCCGCAAGCAGGTCTGATCGTCACCCGCGTATCGGATCGGCTGGTGCGCCGGCGCGGCGACCTAATGAAAATCGGCGCTGATAAGCCCAGTTCCGTCGCCCGCAAACCAGGAACACTTGAGGATTGATTTCCTCTAGCGGCGATCGATCACCTTGCAGCGCATGGTGAAGGCCATCGCTGCTGATTCTCGAAGAAGAATGCCGAAGCGACCCGCGCGATATGACGCGCTTGCAAGAGCAGCACGACAGATACCCATTAGCCGGGCAAGAATTGAACGATTTTCCATCGCGATCATGCCTCCGATCGAGTTGATGCAGGCAATGTCAGATCATCGAAGGCAGCAACTACCGTCCTTCGAAATATATGTATGCAGTGTGCATATATATGATGAAGATGTCAAGCCCTCTGTCCCGGACTACGTCATGAAGGCAATCGGGCAGCGATCCTGGTCGCAGGCGCCCTGATCGCAAACGCGGCAGACCACGTCCTGGTCATCGCCGAGATCGACCAAGGCCGGCAGCAGCTTTTCGACCAAGCGGCCGAACTCGGCGGTCTCCTCCGGACTGAGAACGCCAAAAGCCCGATGGATGACGGCCCGGCGGGCGAAGAGGCTTCTGTCAAAAAGCAGGTGGCCTTTTTTTGTCAGCTGCAGCGCCCGGGCACGCTTGTCTCCCTCGACGCCGCCGGCCCGCAGCACGAGACCGGACGCCACCAGCTGATCAACGAGGCGCACGGTGGCGGAATGGGAGAGCGCGATCATTCGACGCAAGGTCTCGATTGTCAGGCGGGGCTCAGTGCCGATTTGAACGATGGCGGCGATTGCGCTCGGGCCGAGGCCGGTTTCATCCGTGAAGGCCTTTTCCATCTTGTCCACGAGAGCGAGGCTCATGGCGCCGAAAAGATTCTCCAGCCGCAATATTTCCTTGTCCGTCGCCATGCTCCAACCCGCGCCATAAATATGCACACTGCATATTTACAGGATGATGGGCGGCGACTGCAACGGAAGAGAGAACGGCTTCGCCCCGTGATCGGCTTTCATACGGCGTTGTTCGCATGATATGCGCTATCAGACAGCAAGAGACGGATTCGACATGACGATCACCATTTACGGCATCAAGAACTGCGACACGATGAAGAAGGCCCGGACCTGGCTCGAGGGCCATGGCGTCGCCTATGATTTCCACGACTACAAGACAGCCGGCATCGACCGAGATCATCTGGAGCGCTGGACGAAGGAAGCCGGTTGGGAAGTCGTGCTCAACCGCGCCGGCACGACCTTCAAGGCACTGCCGGACGCGGACAAGGCCGATCTGTCGAAGGAAAAGGCCATTGCGCTGATGCTGGCGCAACCTTCGATGATCAAACGCCCGGTGCTGGAAGCGGACGGAAAGTTGCTGGTGGGATTCAAGCCGGATATTTATGCAGACTTCTTCAAGGCCTGATCGGCCGTGATGCCCTTGAAAAGTGATAGCATATATGCTATCACTTTTCCATGAAAGTTGTCATCGACACGAACATCTTCGTTTCCGCGATCATGAATGCAGATGGCGCGCCGCGACAGGTCATCCGCCTGTGTCTTGAAGATCATCTGGTTCCACTGATCAGCAATGCCTTGTTTGCGGAATACGAGGATGTTTGCGGAAGAGATGCCCTTTTCGATGATCGATTCATATCGAAAGAAGAACGCACAACTCTTCTCGATGCGTTCCTTTCAAGCTGCCTGTGGGTCCCCATATATTATTTATGGCGGCCAAACTTGCGCGACGAAGGAGACAATCATTTAATCGAACTCGCGGTTGGTGGCGGCGCTTCGGCATTGATAACAGCGAATAAGAAAGATTTAGCCCAAGCAGAATTGCTATTTCCGCAGCTGGAAATTCTTACAGCAGGTGAGTTCCTTATTAGGAGGAAGTCTTGACATGAGCACGCTGACCATTCGTCTTCCAAGCGACCAGCACGAACGGCTGAAAGCTCTCGCTGCATCCCGCGGCACGAGCCTCAACAAGCTTTTCGAAGAACTGACGACAAAAGCGCTCACGGAGTTCGATGCGGAGACGCGATTTCGGCTCAGAGCGGCCAAGGGCGACAAAACTCGCGGTATCGAAATTCTAGAAAAGCTGGATCACGCTCACTCCGAACGCGGATAAGTTTCACTGCAGAATATATCGGTTTCCCATGTCCAAAACCACCCGCGCCACGCAAGTGCTGACCCAGGCGAAGGTCGCCTTCACCGTGCATGCCTATGACTACGATCCGAATGCGGAGCGTGTCGGCCTGCAGGCAGCGGAGGCACTTGGAGAAGAGCCGCATCGCGTGCTGAAGACACTGATGGCCGAAGTGGACGGAAAGCCGGTCTGCGCCGTCGTGCCCTCGGATCACGAGGTCAGCATGAAGAAACTCGCAGCGGCTTTCGGTGGCAAATCGGCCAACATGATGAAGCCTGCCGATGCCGAGCGTCTGACAGGCTATCATGTCGGCGGCATCAGCCCCTTCGGCCAGAAGAAGCTTGTACCGACCGCCGTAGAGGCGCAGGCTATGACCGAAGCGTACGTCTATATCAACGGCGGCCAGCGCGGGCTGCAGGTGCGCCTCAGTCCGCAGGATGCCTTGATCGCTCTTAAAGCCAAGGCTGCGCCCCTGATTGCCTGACGATCTTCAAGATCGGACATAGCGCCTTCAATTTCGCCGCAAACCGGTCTAAGTCTTCAGACCATCTTCGATATCAGCCAAGCAGGTTTTGTCATGACGTCAGCCATCCCCAACCATCATCCCGTCGATCACGCCAAGCTGGAAAAGCTTGCGGAAGTAGCCGTAAGGGTCGGGTTGCAGCTGCAGGCAGGCCAGGATCTGCTGATAACAGCGCCGGTCGCAGCGATGCCGCTGGTTCGGCTGATCACGCGCGAAGCCTACAAGGCCGGCGCCGGCCTCGTCTCGACCTTCTACTCCGACGAAGAGACCACGCTCGCGCGCTATGAATACGGCCATGATGCCAGCTTCGACCGCGCCGCCACATGGCTCTATGAAGGCATGGCCAAGGCCTTCTCCAACAATACGGCCCGTCTTGCCATTGCCGGCGACAACCCGATGCTCCTGTCCAACCAAGACCCCAACAAGGTCGCGCGTGCCAACCGCGCCAACTCGGCCGCCTATAAGCCGGCGCTCGAAAAGATCTCGAATTTCGACACGAACTGGAACATCGTCTCCTATCCGAACCCCTCCTGGGCAAAGCTCGTCTTCCCGAACGACCCGGAGGCAATCGCAGTCGCCAAGCTCGCCAAGGCCATCTTCTCGGCTTCACGCGTCGATGTCGAAGATCCGATCGCTGCCTGGGCCGAGCACAATGCCAATCTGCACAAGCGCTCGGCCTGGATGAACGGCCAGCGTTTTTCCGCCCTGCATTTCCAGGGACCGGGCACCGACCTGACGGTCGGTCTGGCAGATGGCCATGAATGGCACGGCGGCGCTTCCACTGCCAAGAACGGCATCACCTGCAACCCGAACATCCCGACGGAAGAGGTCTTCACCACGCCGCATGCGCTGCGCGTCGAAGGCCATGTTTCCTCCACCAAGCCGCTGTCGCATCAGGGCACGCTCATCGACAATATCCAGGTGCGCTTCGAAGGCGGCCGGATCATCGAGGCCAAGGCGACGCGCGGCGAGGAAGTGCTGAACAAGGTGCTCGACACCGACGAAGGTGCACGCCGGCTTGGCGAAGTGGCGCTGGTACCGCATTCCTCGCCAATCTCGGCGAGCGGCATCCTGTTCTACAACACGCTCTTCGACGAAAATGCCTCCTGCCACATCGCGCTTGGCCAGTGCTATTCCAAGTGCTTCATCGATGGCGCCACGCTCAGCCAGGAGCAAATCAAGGCGCAGGGCGGCAATTCCAGCCTGATCCACATCGACTGGATGATCGGCTCCGACAAAGTCGATATCGACGGTATCAATGCCGATGGCTCGCGCGTACCGGTCATGCGCAAGGGCGAGTGGGCATAACCCAGTTCGGATATTCGAATGCGATCATGCCGCGGTATCTCTGCCGCGGCATATTTTTATGAAATCGTGAGATCAAATCGTCGCCAGCGCTCGCCTGACGCGTTCGAGATGCGCCTTGCGCCCGGCATCGGTCACGCGGTCCATATCATGCAGCGCCAACATGCGGAAATTCAGCCGCTTGGCGCAGAAGGCGGCGATGCCGCGTTTCAACAGGCGCCGCACCGGATTGCCCATGTAGAGATGCACGATCCACCAGGGCGAGCCAGTCGTCGTCAGCGCCCAGAACAGGCGGATATTGGTGAGCTTCGGCACGATACGCCCGCCGGCGGCATCGTGGGTGAAGGCAACACCGGGCGCAAAGGCGCGATCGAAGAAGCCCTTGAGGATCGCCGGGAAATTGAACCACCATTGCGGAAAGACAAGGATCAGCCCCTCTGCCGCCTGCAGCCGTGCGACGATGGCATCGACGCCAGAGGTATCGTAGGGCTCGTCGAAATAGCCGCGCCGCTCGGCTTCGGACAGACGTGGGTCGAAGCCTTCGCGATAGAGATCGAGCAGATCGACCTGGTGACCGCGAGCGACGAGCGTTTCCTGAGCAAGCTTTGCCACGGCGGCGGCAAAACTGTCCTCCAGCGGATGGGCCAGCACCAGCAGGATGCGCATCAGAACAGGCTTCCCTGCTTCGGTGGAGCGGCAGGATCTGCCGGTTTGGTGACACGCTTCTTCAAAGGCGCGGTGCCTGATGGCGGTGCGGATGAAGACGGTGGGGAGGCGTCATCGCCGGTGACGGCCCCGATGCGGCCATCCGCGAATTCGATCGAAATGGCCGCACCCACCGAAAGTGCTGCCGCCAGCGAAACCGGGCGGTCATCCTCGTCGCGCACAACGGCATAGCCGCGCTTCAGAACATTCTTGTAGGAGAGCGACTGCAGGATGCGCTCCTGCGCCGTAAGTTCGCTGCGCGCGCGGGTCAGCTGGTGGCGGATGGCGGTGTCGGCGTGACGGACGAGATTGCCGAGACGATCGCGCGCCCTGCCCGTCTGCGCTTCGAGGCGCAATGGCAAGGTAGCAAAAACTGCATCGGCTCGCTCGATGCGGGCACGGGACCGGTCGAGCATGCGCTCAATGGTGCGCTCCGCGCGGGTCATCCGTTCGCCCAATTGCTGGCGGCGCTCGGCGATCCGATTCGACAGAATATCGGGTCGGAGATGCGACGCCGTGCGCTCGAAGGAGCGGCGCTTGTTGAGCGTGTTCAGCTCCAGCCCGCGGCCAAGGCCGGCGGCCGCTTCGTCGAAGCGCCGGCGCGGCAGAGCCAGGATCTGGTCAAGGGAAGGCAAGGCGCGCAGCAGCGCGCGAACCGCCTGCCGCCGTTGATCCATCTGTCTCGTCATCCCCCCTTGCAGCCGGGCTGCAAGGCTTGCGAGTTGCGCCTCCAATTCGGCCCGAACAGGCACGGCCATTTCCGCCGCACCTGTCGGCGTTGGGGCGCGCACGTCGGCGGCATAGTCGATCAAGGTCCAGTCGGTCTCGTGGCCAACGGCCGAGATCAGCGGGATCTCACTCGCAGCTGCGGCGCGGACGACCGCCTCGTCGTTAAAACTCCAGAGATCCTCGAGGCTGCCGCCGCCGCGCGCGACAATCAGCACATCGGGGCGCGGGATCGGGCCGCCAGGCGCAAACTCGTTGAAGCCTCGGATGGCGTTCGCCACCTCGTCGCCCGAGCCCTCCCCCTGTACCTTCACCGGCCAGACCAGCACGTGCACGGGGAAACGATCGGAGATGCGATGCAGTATATCGCGAATGACGGCGCCGGTCGGCGACGTCACGACGCCGATCACCTTGGGCATGAAGGGTAGCCGGCGCTTGCGCTCGGGATCGAAGAGGCCTTCGGCACCGAGCTTGCGCTTGCGTTCCTCCAGCAGCGCCATCAGGGCACCGGCGCCAGCGGGCTCCAAGGTTTCGATGACGATCTGATATTTCGACGAGCCCGGGAAAGTCGTCACCTTGCCCGTTGCAATGACTTCCATTCCCTCTTCAGGGCGGAATTTCAGCTTGGAAAATGTGCCTTTCCAGATCACCGCATCGATCCGCGCGCGATCATCCTTCAGCGCGAAATAGGCATGGCCCGAGGAATGGGGACCGCGATAGCCGGAAATTTCACCGCGCACACGCACCTGGTCGAACGCATTCTCGACCGTGCGCTTGATCGATCCGGATAGTTCCGAGACGGAGTATTCCGTCAGGTTCGAGGGCGAATCATTCTCAAAAAAGCTGCTCATGTCCTCTTTCTAGCCGATGTCGCGGTAAATGCGGAGCCTCGCGCATACCGCTTAAGTTTGAATCGATCGAACGACAGGATTGTGCGCATATCTAAGGTACTGCCGCCTCCTTTGCATGTCCCATAAAGGGCGTGGAGCCTATTGCTTCATCAAGCGTTAACCTTACCGACAAAGCCTTTCTTAGCCATCCGCGCGTAAACCTGTGCAAACTGGTTCTTGGTAAAGAGGATATGGAGCGATGATATTCGTGACCGCCACGATCATCGGAATTGCCGCTGGCCTGCAACGCTCGACGATCGGCGCCCTGCTCGGCGTGGCATTGGTGAGCGTCGCCTTCATGGCGGCCGTTGCGATATCGATCGTTCCGCCGCCGCTGACGACATTGTTTATCGCGCTCGGCGGCTACAATCTCGGCTTTATCGGCTATCTCATGACAGCCGATATGCTGGAACAGCGCCGGGCTTAGACCCAATATCTAAGAGTATTCTGCGGCTTCCCGCTCGTAATGGCGTGGTTTGAAGATTCCACGCAGAGCTGAACGGCTCCAGCTCAATTCTGCGGCGTGACGCGGAAGAACTGCACATCCGATTCCGCCGACGCCGCAATCGGCTCCAGGTAAGCCGGGACATGCCCGGCGCTCAGCTGTGCATAAAGCCCCCTCGGCGCCCGCTCACTCACCAGCTCCACCTGCGGATCTCCCTTGCAGAAGGCGACAATCGTCACCTTTGCCTCATGCAGAAGCGCTTCTGCCTGTTGCGGCTCCGCAAGGCCGATAAGCAGCTCGGCCATCATTCCATCAGGATCGCGATGATAGGGACCGGAGAGGGTGCGATGGGGGGTGAAGCGCAGAAGCGGCGCTCCCAGGTTGGAGGCCGCCGCGACCACCCCCGGCTCAAGATCGGCGATCGGTCGTAGGGCCTGCCTGGAGGTACAGTTGGCAGTCTCCTCCGCTTTGACGGGCGCCGCGACCATAAGACCATTGACGACCCCCTTGCTTGCAAGTGCGCCGCCCACGGCCCAAACGGCTGGGACAGAGGCCAATAACGTCCCCGCATAAAGCAGGATCGCACGCAGATTTCTGGGATCGGCCATGTAGTTTTTTCGCAATTCGGCGATCATCAATGCCAGTGGCGGTATGGCCAGGAGATTGGCGAATTCTGTGCCGCGTACCTGCACCAGCGTGATCACCCAATTGATCGCGATCAGCGCCATCAGCATTGCGTGGAGGCTCGGCCGGGTGCCTCGCAGGATACGAAAGGCGCAGACGAGCATCGCCAGAAGACCCGTTGCGTAGAAGACGCCGAGCGTATCCGGCTGACGGTTGGCCACGGAGATAATCGATTGTGCCTCGGTCACCCTGCTGAGCCAGAAATCCACCAGCATGGGGTCCAGATCGGAAAGCGGATTGCGCAGGCATTGCGGCGCAAGCGCGACGGTTATCGCAAACACGAATGCGCCGTTGACCGCGAGAATTGCAATGCGCCAGGGCCGGGAGAGACGGCTGGCAAAAATGGACGACAGGAGAAGCCCGACGCAGCCTGCGCTGGTGATGCCGTAAAAGCCGAGCGAGAGATTGTCGCATGTGATCATCGAATAAAGACGCGGCGGCACCAGCGAGAAGAAGGCGGCGCTGACGGCAATCGTCAGGGTCAGGGCAAAAGCCCTGGCAGCGGGCGCGAATATTTCGCCTTTCCAGGCCCACAAACAGGCAACCGACATGCAGGCGACGGCGACAAAGGGCGTCGTCTCCGCACCGATACCGAGCTGGATGGCAAGGGTAATGGCGGCGATCGCAAAGTTGCGAGGTCTGTAACCTTCATCGACGAGCATTGCGACAGTAAGCGCGACGAGGCCGAGCTGAACATTGTCGTGATCGATGGAGCCCGGCACGAAGCGTGGCGAAAGCAGGACAAACAGCGCCGTCAGGATCAGCGAGAAGTGCATGCCTTCCACGCCGGCGATGCGCCGACCTGCAAGACCCATGAAGAACATCAGCGGCAGGACGAGCATAAGAGGCCACACCGTTAGCGCGGCCGCCTCGGCGCCTTCCGGTGAAAGGAACATCCGGAAGAAGAGGATGAGGCTTGCGATCGGCAGATCGATGAAGCGCGACCAGTGCATCAGCGTCCCGCCCGCAAGGCCGAGACGGTACTGCATCATGTCGAACCAGCCCTGGCCTGCGAGAAAATCGCGCACTTCGACAAGACGCATGGCGTCGTCATTATCCGGCCCGACATAGTCCGCGAGGTTGCGATGAATGATGAGCTGCGCGACGATGACGATGGCGGCATAGACCAGAGCGGCGAGAGCAGGATGAGACCAGCGCAGGGGTGCCTTCTTCTCTGCCGTTCCGGTTGCCTCGGGCGGCAGTGCCAGCGTTTGCGCCATCTCGATGAACCCCATGTTGGAAGGATAGTCGGGGCTATACGCTAACGGTTGCCGATCAAAAAAAAGTAAAGCCGCTGCCTACAGCCACTTTCATCACGATAATGTTTTTCGCAGCGCCGGTCTCCCGCCTTTTTTATTAGGCAGCCATAGGGTCTTATTAACAGCCAGCGGGATAAGCTCTCGTCCGGATCGTCAATCGGGCCTCGACTTGACTTCACACGCAGCAACCGGCCAAGACCATGTCGAATGAGAAGCTGAATATCGCCGTCCTCCTGCCCTGCTACAATGAAGCCGCAACGATCGGCGAGGTCGTGCGCGGTTTCCGCAAGGCGCTGCCGCAGGCCGCGATCTATGTTTACGACAATAATTCGACGGACGGCACCGCGCTGCATGCCATACTTGCCGGCGCGACCGTCGTGCGCGAGCGCCGGCAGGGCAAGGGGCATGTGGTGCGCCGCATGTTCGCCGATATCGAAGCCGACATCTACCTGATGGCCGACGGCGACGGCACCTATGCGCCCGAGGACGGAGAAGAGCTGATCCGCACGCTGCTGACCGAGGGATCCGACATGGTGGTCGGCACCCGCCGCAACGTTCGCAACGACGCAGGCCGGCAGGGCCATGCCTTCGGCAACCGCATTTTCAACTGGCTCTATCGCAGCATCTTCGGCGCCGATTTCACCGATATATTTTCCGGCTACCGCTGCTTCTCGCGCCGTTTCGTCAAGAGCTTTCCTGCCGTGTCAGGCGGTTTCGAGATCGAGACGGAAATGTCGGTTCATGCCTCCAGGCTGAAGCTGCCCGTCAGCGAGCTGGAACTCGATTACGGTCGGCGGCCGGAAGGCTCGCATTCGAAGCTTTCCACCTTCCGCGACGGTGGCAAGATCCTCTGGATGTTCGCCATGCTGATGAAGGAAACGCGGCCTTTCGCCTTCTTCGGCATCCTGAGCGCCGTTGCTATGGAGCTGAGCATAGGCTTCTCCATCCCGGTCTTCATCGAGTATTTCGAAACCGGACAGGTCTTGCGCATGCCGAGTTGGATGCTCTCCCTGGCGCTGACAATGATCGCCTTCATGCTGTTCACAGCCGGTATCATCCTCGATTCCGTGGCGCGCGCCCGCGCCGAACAGTTGCGCATTCACTATATGAGCCTGCCCAGGCCCTCCTCGCGCGAAAGCGAAGATGACAGGGCGGTTTACATGGCTGAGATCGACAAGCCGGCAAGCCGGAAGAAAAGGGCCAAGGCTGCATGAAGAAGCTCTTTCGCTTCCTGATCGCTGGCGGTGTCGGCTTCGTGGTCGATGCTGGCGTGCTGCATCTGTTGCTATGGTTCACGCCCTTCGGCCCCTTCGTCGGCCGCGCCATATCGATCCCGAGCGCGCTGCTTGCCACTTGGGTACTCAACCGCAACTTCACCTTCGGCCGATCCGACCGCTCGCTTGCGGCGGAGGGCTTCCGCTACGGCTCGGTCGGGCTGACCTCGGCTCTGCTGAACTACGCCCTTTTCAGCTCGCTGCTGATGACCGAACCGTCATTGCGGCCGATCATCGCGCTGACGCTGGCATCGACGGCGGCAACGGCATTCAGCTTCTTCGGCTATTCGCGCTTCGTCTTCCGTCACCGGCAAAATTCCTGAAGCAATTCCAGGAAAAGTGTGCAGCGGTTTTCCGTCCTGAATTGCGTCGCACGATAAGGAACGCCCTCAGACCGGCTCCCAGCCATCCTTTTCGCTGGCGCGGTAGATGGCGTCGATGACCTTCTGGTTGAGCTTCGAGCTTTCCAGCGACACGATCTCTGCGCCTTGACCGAGCGCGGCAGAAGCGAAAGCTTCAGCCTCGCGCCTGTACTGGCGGCTGTCGGGGAAACGGAAAACCTGCGATTCCGAATGGCCGCGATTGGTCAGCTCCAGCTCTTCAGCACCATAGCGATCGGCATTGAAGGGAGACTTCACCTCGATGAAACCCTCGGTGCCATGGAAGACCATGACCTGACGGTTCGCCATCTGCGTCGAGATATAGAAGGTCAGTTCGAAGTCGCCGAAGTCTGCCTTGACACTGGAATAGATGTCGGTGCCGAATTCCGGGTCGCGCTCAGTGACGGCCTGAATGCGCAGGGGTTCGCGACCGGTGACGAAACGGGTGCTGATCGTCGGGTAGACACCGATGTCAGGCAGGCCGCCGCCGCCGAGCGCAGGGATATTGCGCATGTTGCCGGCGTCGCGGTTGAAATAGGTGAAGGCGCCCTGGATGTGGCGCAGGCGGCCAATGGCGCCATCGGCGAGCAGCGAGCGAACCTTCCGCCAGACCGGCGCATAGGTAACCATATAGGCTTCCGTCACCAGCACCTTGTTGCGGTCGCGGGCGGCGATCAGGCTGTCGATTTCATCCGCCTTGAGGGCGATCGGCTTTTCGCAGAGCACGTGCTTGCCGGCATCGGCTGCCTTGATCGTCCATTCGACGTGCTGAGAAGTCGGCAACGGGATATAGACGGCGTCGATCGCATCGGAGGCGAGCATCTCCTCATAGGAGCCAAAAGCATGCGGCACGGAGAAGCGGTCGGCCATCTGCCGAGCACGGGCGAGATCGCGGCTGGCAATGGCAGTCACGACGCAGTTTTCCGCATCCTGGATGGCCGGCACCACCAGATCGCGACCGATCTTGGCCGTCGACAGAATTCCGAAACGCAGCATGATCTCTCTCCTTAAGCATCGCATTCCAGACGCTGGCCGCGCCACAGGAACCGGTAAAATCGAAAATCAGAGCTGACGACTCGACGCCGCAGCAGCGGCGCTGACCTTAAGCGGCGGTCGCAACGGGCGCAACGCTGTTCGGCTAAGTGTCTTTCGCCCATAAATAAAGAAATCGTTAGTGGTCTTTGTCGGCAAAGGTCGTTAGCCTGCACTGTCCCTTCGCGCCGGCGCCTGCTCGCCGAGCTGCCCCTCAAGTGATTTGGAGTGATATCATGGACATGCGCAAGCTTGGACGAACCGATCTGTTTGTCGCCCCCATCGTTTTCGGCGGAAATGTCTTCGGCTGGACGGCCGATGAGAAAACCTCCTACGCACTGCTCGACGCCTTCTTCGATGCCGGCTTCAACACGATCGACACGGCCGATGTCTATTCCCGCTGGGTTCCCGGCAACAAGGGCGGCGATTCCGAGGAGATCATCGGCAGGTGGCTGAAGCAGGGCCACGTTTCACGCGACAAGGCCATCATCATCACCAAGGTCGGATCGGAGATGGGGCCGGGCAAGAAGGGCCTCAAGGCCGACTATATCATCGAGGCGGCCGAGGCCTCGCTGAAGCGGCTGCAGACCGATCACATCGACCTTTACCTATCGCACTGGCCGGACCCAGAGACGCCGCATGAGGAATCGCTCGCCGCCTATGCCAAGCTGAAGGAACAGGGCAAGATCCGCCACGTCGGCTGCTCGAACCTCGATGCGACGCAGCTCCAGGCTTCGCTCGATGCTGCCGCCAAGACCGGCCTGCCGCGCTACGACGTGCTGCAGCCCGAATATAATCTTTATGCCCGCGACAGCTTCGAGGGACCGCTGGCGGATCTCTGCGTCAGGGAAGACATCGGCGTCATCACCTATTTCAGCCTCGCAGCCGGCTTCCTGACCGGCAAGTACCGCACCAAGGCCGATACCGAGGGACGGGCACGCGAAAACCGGGTTGCCGCCTATCTCGACGACAAGGGCCTGCGGATTCTCGCAGCGCTCGACAAGGTCGCGGCCGAAACCAGCGCGAAGCCCGCCGAAATCGCGCTTGCCTGGCTCTTGCGCAAGCGTGGCGTTACCGCCCCGATCGCCAGCGCGACCAGCCTCAGCCAACTCGACGCGCTCATCAATTCGGCGAAGCTCTCGCTTTCCGATGACGCCATGCGCCTGCTCGACGAAGCCGGCAAGTAAACGGAGCTTGGCCGATGACCGTGACGATTCGAGACGCCAAACCCGAGGATGAAACGCGCTGGCGCGCGCTTTGGGATGGCTATCTGGCCTTCTACGGCGTCACCGTCACTCCCGACATTACCGATGCGACATGGCGCCGGGTCTTCGATCCGGCGTCGGCGATCTTCATGCGCGTGGCCGAAGTCGATGGCGAGGTGAAGGGCTTTACCCTCAGCCTCACGCATGAGGGCACCTGGGTGCGCGCACCCGACTGCTATCTGGAAGACCTGTTCGTCGATGAAAGCGCCAGAGGCCACGGCGTCGGCCGGGCGCTGCTCGACGATCTCGTCGCGCTGTGCAAGAAAAACGGCTGGGCACGGCTTTACTGGCACACAGAAGAAGGCAATGTGACCGCCCGCAAGCTCTATGACAGCTACGTTAAGAGCGACGGGCATATTCGCTATCGCATCAGCTTCTAAGTTTGGGAAAGCCCTCATAATGGGCGGAATGGCCGCCCTCCCAGTTCGCCATGCCCGGCTTGGTCAACATGCCGCGGGGGCTGACAAAGCTCTGGATGGTCCGCTTGGGCCGCTCGTGCCACTGGATGTTGAAGGCCCAGAGCTTCGGGAAGAAGCAGAGCGATGCATAGGGCAGATGGTCGTGGATCCACCAGGCGAGCTTCTGCCAATCGCCTTCGTGGCCGTGATGATCGATCAGCCACGGCACGACGATGCAGACGGCCGCGCCCATGCAGCCGTCGAGATCGCGCATATCCCAGATGTGGTGCGCAGCGGTGTGGGGATTGGTCGAGCAGTTCAGCCCATTCCTGTTGCCGAAGGCGTTGACCTCGGGCGAGCGATAGCCGGAGCGGATATGTAGCCGGCCAAAGGTCGCTTCCAACGGTTCCAGCAACTCCTCGCAAAGCCGGCGTCCGGCCTCGATCGCCAGATCGGGATCCTCCGGAATATTGGGGATGCGATAGAAATCCGATATTTCCGAATGCAGGAAATCGCGAAAGAAGAAGTTCTTCGACAGCCTGACACGGCCGAGATCCTCAAGCCCCTTCATCGACCCCGGTTTTCTCATCGCTTGAAAATCCTCCTCGCCATCCCTGCATTTCAGCCGACTTTAAACCGGATCGCCACCCGAATCCGTCAGCAACGGGAACAATTCGACCCGCGCCGACTTTCGTAAGGGCCGCTGACTGCGGCAAGCCCTTGAAAATCGGGTTCCCGAATATGGAGAGAAACAATGCCGAAGGAAAAAACGCTGGAAGATCTTTTCTACGACACGCTGAAAGACATCTACTATGCCGAAAGGCAGATCGTGCGGGCATTGCCCAAGATGGCGCGCGAGGCACAATCGCCGGATCTGAAGGCCGGCTTCGAAAAGCATCTGCAGGAAACCGAAGGCCATGTCGAACGCCTGCAGCAGATTTTCGACCTGATTGGCAAGCGCGCCCAGGGCAAGACCTGCGAAGCCATCCAGGGGATCATTGCCGAAGGCGAGGAGATCATCGAGGAATTCAAGGGAACGCCGGCTCTCGATGCCGGATTGATATCGGCGGCGCAGGCCGTCGAGCACTATGAGATCGCCCGCTACGGAACGTTGCGCACCTGGGCGAACACGCTCGGCCAGAAGAAGGTGGTCGAACTGCTCGACCAGACGCTCCAGGAAGAGGGAAATGCCGACAAGAACCTCTCGAAGCTGGCGATGACCGCAGCCAATCAGAAGGCCGCAGCCTGACATCGCTTGCCTGCCCCCCAAGGATGGGGCGGCGGACCGGTCCCCACCGCCGCCCCTCACGGTCCCGTATATTTGAAGAAGTCGATGAAGGCCCTGAGCGCCGGGCGCATTTGACGGCGGCTCGGATAGTAGATGCAGAAGCCGGGATAGGGCGGGCACCAATCCTCGAGTACGCGGACGAGCTTGCCCTCGGCCAGTTCCTGCTGCACGCGGATATCGAACAGATAAGCAAGGCCGGCACCGTTAACGGCCGCCAGAACCCCGAGCCTATCCTCGATGACGATCAGTGGGCCATCGACGGCAACGACGAGCTCGTGGCCATCCTTCTCGAATTCCCAGCGATAGATCGAGCCATCGGTGAACCGCCGCTTGATACAGCGGTGATGGACGAGATCACGCGGATGCAGCGGCTTCGCATGCTTCTCGAAATAGGCCGGCGACCCGGCAATGACGGTGCGGATATCAGGCGAGACCTTCACCGCGATCATGTCGCCTTCGATGCTCTCCGCCAGCCGGATGCCGGCATCATAGCCCTCCTTGACGATATTGCTGAAGCCGTCCTCGTTGGCGATCTCCAGGGTGATGTCTGGGTAGGTATTGAGGAAGTCACCCAGCCTTGGCGCCATGAGAAGATCGGAAGCAAAGCGCGGGGCAGTGATGCGCAGCGTCCCCGCCGGGCGGCCACGGGTCGCAAGCGTATCCTCCAGCGCAATATCGATTTCCTCCAGAGCAGGCGCCAGCCTTTGAAGCAGCGCCTGACCTTCCTCGGTCGGCAATACGCTGCGCGTGGTACGGGCAAGCAGCCGCACGCCGAGGCTTTCCTCGAGGCTGGACACGGCATGGCTGACCGCAGACGGCGCGATCGACAGTTCCTTGCCGGCAGCGCGGAAGCTGCGATGGGCGGCGACGGCGGCAAAAACCGCGAGTTGGGAGAGCTGTGTCCGATTCATTGATCTAAATTATAGAACAGCCTGTAAGAATTTGCATGGATTTTCATCCATTATCCAGAGCCCTACCTTGAGCTCGCAGGCAGAGGACACAAACCCTGCCGCTCCCATACGTCTCAAGAGGAACACACCATGAAAACCCGCAGGCTTGGCAAGGATCTCACCGTTTCCGCCGTTGGACTTGGCTGCATGGGCATGAGCTTTGCCTATGGCGCCGCTGACGAAGCCGAATCCGTCAAGACGCTCCATCGCGCCGTCGATCTCGGTGTCACTTTTTTCGATACGGCTGAAACCTATGGCCCCTTCACCAACGAGGAATTGCTCGGCCGGGCACTGAAGCCTGTGCGCGACCGCGTTGTCATCGCCACCAAATTCGGTTTCAAGCTCGATCACACGAAATCAGGCCCCGCCGCCATGATCGGCGTCGATAGCCGGCCCGAGCATGTCAAGGAAGTTGCCGAAGCCTCCCTCAAGCGACTTGGCACCGATGTCATCGACCTCTACTACCAGCATCGCGTCGATCCGAATGTGCCGATCGAAGATACGGTCGGCGCCATGGCCGAGCTGGTGCGGGAGGGCAAGGTGCGCGCACTCGGCCTTTCCGAAGCCGGTGTGGCCACCATCCGCCGCGCCCATGCGGTGCATCCGATCGCCGCCTTGCAGAGCGAATATTCGCTGTGGAGCCGCGACCCGGAAGAAGACGTGCTTGCCACCTGCCGTGAACTCGGCATCGGCTTCGTGCCCTATAGCCCGCTCGGCCGCGGCTTCCTGACCGGCGCGATCCAAAAGGCGGACGATCTTGCCGCCGACGATTTCCGCCGTTCGCTTCCACGTTTCCAGAGCGAGAATTTCGATGCCAACGCAGCGCTTGTCGCCAGATTGCAGGCGCTCGCCGAGGAAAAGGGTGTCACCGCGGCACAACTGGCGCTCGCATGGGTGCTGCACCAGGGTGACGACATCGTGCCGATCCCCGGCGCCCGCAAACCGCATCATCTCGAGCAGAACGCCGCTGCTGCCGATATCGTCCTTTCGGCACAAGAGGTGAAGGAACTCGGCGATATCATCACGCCCGAGACCGTCATCGGAAAGCGGTATTCGGATGCCGCATTGGCGATGACGAATATATGACAAATGGGCCGTCTCTTCCGCCCAAGCGACGACATCGGCCGTAAAGGCCGGTGTCATTTTGGGACCGAAAAGAAAAATGAAGCATCCTCAAGGGAATGGCCGAACATGCAAATCGCCTGAATTGCAGGCTTTTTCAAACTCCTAAGTTGATCGTCGTGGACGCGAAGCTCATTCAGAAGCTCGACGCTCGGTTGACAAACAGGCCCGAAATTTGAAGATTGCCGCCATCAAAAACGGGCAGCGTGGGGAGGACTTATGTCTAGGCGCGCGTTTATCGGCTTCTCTGCTTTTCTTCTCGCCACTTTCGCATCTCTGACCCCTTCGCTGACGGCTGACGTCAAGCGCCAGGTGGTTACCACGAAGGATGGCGATTACTTCGGCTTCGATCTGCGCACAGAGCAGAATGTGACGCTGGATCAGTGCTCCGCGTCCTGCATCGGCGACAAGTCCTGCAAGGCCTTCACCTACAATCCCAAGGTGAAGTGGTGCTTCATGAAGTCGGACTTCAACCAGCTCAATAGTTTTCCCGGCGCAATCGCCGGCAAGATCGTCGAGACGGCGGCCACCAGCGAGCCGGATATCGGCGCGGCCCCTGCCCTTTCATTCCTTTCCGACAATTTCGTCCAGAGCGCGCGTGATGCAAAGAACACGCTGACGCTCGGCAACGAGCTGAAGGGCCAGGGCGTTGAAAGCCTTATTGCGCTCGGCCGCATCGAACTGACCTCGGGCAATGTCAACGATGCGCTGAACGCCTTCCAGGGCGCGCTCTCGCTCAATCCCGACAACGGTGATCTGTGGATCGAGATGGCGCGCGCCGCCAATACGATCACGAACGACACGTCTGTCGCTACGCGCGCCGCCTATGCCGCGCTCAACGGCTACCAGCTGACCCGCACGACGAGCAGCCGCGCCGAGGCGCTCGCCGTTCTCGCCGAGGCTCTGAAGAATGCGCAGAACTATCGCCCCGCGCTCAGCGCCTACAAGGCAAGTCTCAATCTCGTCAGTTCGGCCGCGGTCCAGGCAGCCTATAACGATCTTCTGGCCCGTCAGGGCTTCCGTGTCACGGGCAATACGCTCGACAACGACAATGCTTCGCCGCGCGCCTGTGTGCAGTTCTCCGAAAAGCTGGTGAAGAGCGGCGTCGACTATACCCCCTTCGTCACCCTCAATGGGGCAGCACCAAAGGGCGTCGACGCCAAGGACAACCAGATCTGCGTCGAAGGGCTGGAATTCGGCCAGCACTACCGCATTTCGCTGCGCGCCGGCCTGCCCTCCTCGGTGGATGAAAACCTCGCCTCGCAGGTCAATGTCGATATCTACGTCAAGGATCGCACGGCTTCGCTGCGCTTCACGGGCGACAATTTCGTCCTGCCTTCGACCGCGCGCCGCGGCATCCCGATCATTTCGGTTAACGCCAACACGGCCAATCTCAAGCTCTACCGCATCGGCGACCGCAATATCGCGCAGCTCCTGAACAATTCGCAGTTCCTGACGCAGGTGGACAGTTACAGCGCCCAGACCATCCAGGATACCAATGGCGAACTGGTCTGGCAGGGCTCCATCGAGATCAAGCAGGAACTCAACAAGGAAGTCGCAACCAGCTTCCCTGTGGACGAGGCGCTGCCGAAGCGCAAACCCGGCGTCTATGTGCTGACGGCGGTTGCGCCCGAGAGCGGCGGCCATGAATGGGACCCGCAGGCGACACAATGGTTCGTCGTTTCCGACATCGGCGTCACCACCTATGCCGGCACCGACGGGCTGAATGTCTTTGCCCGCTCGCTCGGCAGCGCAAAGCCGCTGGCCGGCATCCAGCTGCAGCTGCTCGCCAAGAACAATGAAATCCTTGGTACCGCCAAGACCGATGACAATGGCCGCGCCGTCTTCAGCGCCGGCCTGATGCGCGGCACGGCGGGCATGACGCCGGCCGTCATCACCGCCCAAAACGGCGATCAGGATTATGTCTTCCTCGACATGACCCGCGCCGGCTTCGATCTTTCCGACCGCGGCGTTGCCGGTAGAACCGCACCGGGCGCGATCGACCTTTTGACCTGGACGGAACGCGGCATATACCGTGCCGGCGAGACGGTGCATGCTTCCGCCCTTGCCCGCGACGTCAGCTCGACGGCGGTGGAAAGCCTGCCGCTCACCTTCGTCTTCCTGCGCCCGGATGGCGTCGAGGATCGCCGCATCGTCACCGATGGCGGCAAGCTCGGCGGCTATAATGTCGATCTGCCGCTGCAGCAGACCTCGATGCGCGGCACCTGGACGATGAATATCTACACCGACCCGAAAGGCTCCTCCATCGGCTCGCAGACCTTCCTCGTCGACGATTTCGTGCCGGATCGCATCGAATTCGACATGAAGAGCGACGCCAAGGAGATCGAAGTCGGCCAGCCGACGCCGGTTAATGTCGATGGACGCTATCTCTATGGCGCGCCGGCCGCCGGCCTCAACCTCGAAGGCGAAGTGACGCTGAAGCCGACGCGCCAGAGCGATGCCTTCAAGGGCTATCAGTTCGGCCTCGCCGACGAAGGTGCCGGCAAGGCAAACGCAAATAATGACGATGACGACAGCAGCAGCGGCGATAGCAAGGCCGAGAGCACGCAGGTGCCGCTCGAAGACCTACAGGCGCTGGACGAGAACGGTAAGACGACCTTCAACGTCACGATCAACGACACGCCTTCGACCACGCAGCTGCTGAACGCCAATATTACGGTGCGCATGCAGGAAGCCGGCGGTCGCGCTGTCGAGCGCTCGCTGACGCTGCCCGTCAAGGCGGATGGCCCACGCATCGGCATCAAGCCGGAATTCGACGGCGATCTCGGTGAAAATTCCGTCGGCAACTTCCATGTCATCGTTGTCGATGCCAATGGCCAGAAGCAGGCCATGCAGGGCCTGACCTGGAAGCTGCTGAGCGTCGAGCGCAATTATCAATGGTATCGCGACGGCAGCAGCTGGAAGTTCGAGCCTATCATGTCCACCAAGCAGGTGGCGGTCGGCACGGTCAACGCCACGACGGACGGTGCGGCGATTTCCATGCCGGTCACCTGGGGTCGCTACCGCCTCGAAGTCTCCACCGCCGATGCGAACGGCCCGGAATCGAGCGTCGAGTTCAATGCCGGCTGGTATATCGCCTCCACCTCGACGGAAACGCCGGATGCGCTGGAGATCGCACTCGACAAGGAAAGCTACCATGTCGGCGACACGGCCAAGCTGAAGGTCACCTCGCGCTATGCCGGTCAGTTGATGGTGACGGCCGGGTCGGAAACGCTGATCTCGGTCGCCAACGCCGATATCGGCGCGACAGGCGGCGAAGTCGACGTTCCCGTAACGGCGGATTGGGGCGCCGGCACCTATCTGACGGCCACTCTTTTCCGCCCTGGCGACGCCCAGGAAAGCCGCATGCCGATGCGCGCCATCGGCATCAAATGGGCCCCCGTCGATCCCGGCGAGCGCAAGCTGCAGATCAAGATCGACGCGCCGCAGAAGACGCTGCCACGCCAACCGCTCAACATCGCCCTGCAGGTTGCGGGTGCAGGCGCCAATGAGGACGCCTATGTCACGATTGCCGCCGTCGATGTCGGCATCCTCAATCTCACGCGCTACCAGCCGCCGGCACCGGATGACTGGTATTATGGCCAACGCCAGCTCGGCCTCGAAATCCGCGATATTTACGGCCGCCTCATCGATGGCTCACTCGGCGCGACGGGCAAGCTGCGTACCGGCGGCGACGGCGGACAGGCAGCCCTGCAGGCGAGCCCGCCGAAGGAAAAACTGATCGCCTTCTTCTCCGGTCCGATCAAGCTCGATGCCAATGGCAAGGCGAATGTCAGCTTTGATATTCCGCAGTTCAACGGCACGGCACGGCTGATGGCAGTCGCCTGGTCGAAGGCCGGCGTCGGTCACGCGACACAGGACGTGATCATTCGTGATCCCGTCGTCGTCACCGCCAGCCTGCCGAAATTCCTGGCACCGGGAGACAAGGCGAATCTGCGTCTCGATGTCGCCAACACGGACGCACCAGCCGGCGAATACACCCTCGCGGTAACAGGCAACAGCGCCGTGACGGTGGATGCAAGCGCCACGCAGCAGAAGGTCAACCTGCAGGCCGGCGGCAAATACGCCATCACCCTGCCACTGACCGGCGGACAGCCAGGCGACGGCGCGATCTCGATCAAGCTCTCGAATGCATCAGGCATGTCGCTCGACCAATCGGTCGATATCCCCGTTCGCCCGTCGCAGCTGCCGGTCACAGAACGGCGTGTCATCGCGCTTGCGCCAGGCAAGAGCCTGACCGTCAATGCCGACCTTCTCGCCGACAGCGTGCTGCCCGGCGCCTCGGTCAGCGTCAATGTCAGCCGTTCCAGCGCCTTTGACGTGCCGGCGCTTTTGATGAGCCTCAGCCACTATCCCTATGGCTGCGCGGAACAGACGGCGAGTAGCGCCATGCCGTTGCTCTACTTCAGCGACATGGCCATCAAGAACGGCCTGGCCAATGACGCCGAGATCCAGAAGCGCGTGCAGGATTCGATCTATCGCGAACTGTCCTACCAGTCCTCGACCGGCAGCTTCGGCCTCTGGAGCCCGGGCTCGGGCGATCTCTGGCTCGACGCCTATGTGATGGACTTCCTGACCCGCGCCCGCGAGCAGAAGTACAACGTGCCGGATCAGGCCATGGTGCAGGGTCTCGAAAACCTCCAGAATGCGCTCAGCGCCAACACCAACGTCAAGGATAACGGCAACGAGATCGCCTATGCTCTCTATGTGCTGGCGCGCAACAAGAAGGCGTCGATCAGCGATCTGCGCTACTATGCGGACACCATGCTGAACGACTTCCCGACGCCGCTATCGAAGGCGCATCTGGCCGCCGCTCTCGCGCTCTACGGAGATGCTCAGCGCTCGCGCAACATCTTCGTGGATTCTCTGCAGATGTCGCAAAAGGCGGCGGTGACAAAGGTCAGCTTCGTCCGCTCGGACTACGGCTCGTCGCTGCGCGATGGTGCCGCCGTACTGGCGCTGGCCGCCGAAAGCCGCCCCGTGCCGCCGATCATTCCGGAACTCGCAAGCGTCGTCGCCAAGGATTGGCAGAGCCGGAAATATACCAGCACGCAGGAACAGACCTGGATGCTGCTCGCCGCCCGCGCTCTACAGAATGGCGATGACGGCCTGACGCTCGATGTCAACGGCGCCGCCCATAGCGGCACCTATATGGCACAGATGTCGGGCGATGCGCTGATGGGCCACCCGCTGACCGTCACCAATACGACGCGCCAGCCGCTGTCGGCTGCCGTGACCACGGTCGCGGCTCCGGTGGCGCCGCTGCCCGCTGGCGGTAACGGCTTCAAGATCGAGCGCAAATACTACACGCTCGACGGCGAAGAGGCGAATGTCAGCCAGGCACAGCAGAACGAACGCTACGTAGTCGTGCTGCACGTGACCGAGGACAATGACTGGCCGCAGCGCATCCTCGTGACCGATCTCCTGCCGGCAGGCTTCGAGATCGACAATCCGAGCATCGTCAACAGCGCCCAGCTTTCGAACTTCGACTGGCTCAGCGAAGTTCAGCCTGCTCATGTCGAATTCCGCAACGACCGCTTCGTCGCTGCCTTCGATCAGAATTCCGGGGCAGATCGCGACATGACCTTCGCCTATGTCGTGCGCGCCGTGACCCCCGGCGTCTACGATCATCCGGCCGCAAGCGTCGAGGACATGTATCGTCCCCAGTTTTCGGCCCGCACGGCAATGGGTCGCATGGAGGTGCTGGGCGCCCAGCAGTAAGAAGCAATCATGAAGGCGCGGTGGAAAATTGCGATCGGCTTTGGAGCCACCGTCTTGACGGCGGTGGGTCTGGTCTTCGGCCTGGAAGCCGCAGATCACGCCTATCCACCGCCGCTGGACAATGCCCGCGTGGTGTCCGCCGAAGTGCTCGATGCCAACGGCAATCTGCTGCGCGCCTTCGCCACGCCCGAGGGGCGCTGGCGGCTGAAGACCGAGGTTGCCGATGTCGATCCGCAATTTCTGCGTATGCTGGTCGCCTATGAGGACCGGCGCTTCTACGATCACCATGGCGTCGATCCCATGGCGATCGGCCGCGCCTTCCTCCAACTCCTCACGCATGGCCGCATCGTGTCAGGCGGCTCGACGCTCTCCATGCAGGTGGCACGCCTGATCGAGCCCCGCAGCGAGCGCTCGATGACGGCGAAACTCTTGCAAGTCGTCCGTGCCATCCAGATCGAACGGCGGCTGACCAAGGAACAGATCCTCGATCTCTATCTGACGCATGCCCCCTATGGCGGCAATCTGGAAGGCGTGCGGGCCGCGAGCCTTGCCTATTTCGGCAAGGAGCCGAAGCATCTGACGGTCGCGCAGGCTGGCCTGCTGGTTGCCCTGCCGCAACTACCGGAAAAGCGCCGGCCAGACCGCAATCTTGCCGCCGCCCAGGCTGCCCGCCATCGCGTGCTCGAGCGCGCGGCCGTGGCTGCCGTTATCGGCGAAGGCGAAGCGGAACGTGCCTCGCTTTCACCAATTCCTGCTCAGCGCCGGCAACTGCCGGCCTATGCCGCGCATGTCGCCGAATTGGCACTGCGCAAGCAGTCTGGCGTCATCAAGCATAAGACGACATTGCGGCGCGATGTGCAGCAGGGTCTGGAAGCCGTTGCGGATGCGGCGGCAAAGCGGCTTGGGCCGAAAGTATCGGTCGCCATGATCATGGCCGACGCCAAGACCGGCGAGATCATCGGTGAAGTCGGCTCGGCCAATTATTTCGATTCCTCGCGTGCCGGCTGGGTCGATATGACCCGCGTGCTGCGCTCGCCCGGCTCGACGCTGAAGCCCTTCATCTACGGCCTTGCCTTCGAGCAGGGCTATGTGGCGCAGGAGACGATTATCGAGGATCGCCCCGCCGACTTCTACGGCTATCGCCCACGCAATTTCGACATGAGCTACCAGGGCGATGTCAGCGTGCGCCAGGCGCTGCAGCTGTCGCTCAATGTACCGGCCGTGCGCCTGCTCGACGCGGTCGGGCCGACGCGGCTGCTGGTGCGCTTCCGCCGCGCCGAGGTGAAGCCGAAGTTGCCGCCGAACGAAGCTCCGGGCCTTGCCATCGGCCTCGGCGGCGTCGGCGTGACGCTGAAGGATCTCGTGCAGCTCTATGCCGGGCTTGCCAATCGCGGCAAGGCCATGCGGATCGGCGATGGCGTGCAGGACGAGCCGGGACCGATCGACGGCGAGCCACTGATGGAGCCGATCGCGGTGTGGAACATCACCGACATTCTCTCCGACATCATTGCCCCGCGCGGCAGCAAGCAGCTCGGCATCGCTTACAAGACCGGAACCAGCTACGGCAATCGCGATGCCTGGTCGATCGGCTATGACGGCGCGCATGTGCTCGGCGTCTGGGTCGGCCGTCCGGACAATGGCGCCGTACCGGGGCTGGCGGGCTATGTTTCCGCCGCACCCATCCTGTTCGAGGCCTTCGCCAAATCGGGCGTTGCCATAACCCCCTTCCCTGCCGCTCCGATGGGCGCCGTGCGCATCGCGCCGACCGAATTGCCGATCAGCCAGCGGCGTTTTTCCGTGACCGCCGCCGGGCTGCTGGCTGCCTCCAGCCGCGAACCGGCGCCTCAGATCGTCTATCCGCCGGAAGGTGCGCGCGTCGATCTCGGGGCAAGCGGCGGCAACGACCAGATCATGCCGCTGGCGTTGAAGCTGCAGGGCGGCAGGGCGCCGTTCCGCTGGCTCGCCAACGGCAAGCCGCTGCCCGACATGTCGCGCCGCCGCACCAACCAATGGACACCCGATGGCGCCGGCTATTCGACGCTGACCGTCATCGATGCCGCCGGGCGCGCGGCAAGCGTGCGCGTCTTCGTGGAATAGACGTCGTCAAATCATTGCGATCATGGTGCCAGCGTTTTGGCAGTCGGCGGTGTCTATGATATGTTAGACATGACTCAAACGAGGAATGACAAGATGTCGGAAGAGCAGGCAATCCGCGCGGTTGTTCATCTCTACGTCGATGGCATGGCATTCGCGAACGAGCCGGCGCTGCGCAAGGCCTTCCATCCGCGAGCAGCGATCATCGGCAATTATCAAGGCGCGGTGGAATGGATGACGCGGGATGAATTCATTGCCGCGATCGTCGAGGAAGGCAGCGCGCCGCCCGGCACCATTCCGCTGATGGATATAGAATTGATCGACATCGAAGGCGATGCTGCAAGCGTCAAGGTCGTCGACGAATTCGCCGGGATGCGGTTTTCGGACTATCTATCGCTGGTGAAGATCGATGGCCGGTGGAGTGTGGTGAACAAGGTTTACCATCTGCATCGGTAGGTGAGGCGGCACCGAGGATGCCGTGCCCCTGATACCCCCCTCTGTCACTTCGTGACATCTCCCCCACAAGGGGAGATTGTTGGGAGTATGCGGCGCGCTCTTCCAAATCTAAGAGCTTCAGTGTCTGCAGCTTCGATAGTTGATCGAGGCGAGAAGATTCCGCGAGTTACCAATCTCCCCCTTGTGGGGGAGATGTCGCGACAGCGACGGAGGGGGTGACAGACCCTCCGCGAACTCGGCCGCAGCCGATTACGCTCTCAACACCCCACCCGTCGACTTGGTGACGTTCGCCACGATCTTCTGCGTCAGCGCCTCGAAATCCTCATCCGTCAGCGTGCGCTCTGCCGGCTGGATCTGCACTTCGATGGCAATCGACTTCTTGCCTTCGCCGAGCGACGCGCCCTCGAAAATGTCGAAGACGTTGACGCCGGTGACCAGCTTGCGGTCGGCACCGGCAGCCGCGCGGATGACGGCCCCGGCTTCCACCGACCTGTCGACCACGAAGGCGAAGTCGCGCTTGACGGCCTGGAAGGGAGAAAGCTCCAGCGCCGGCTTGGTGCGCGTGGCCTTCTTCTTCGGTTCGGGCATGGCATCGATATAGACTTCAAAGCCGGCAAGAGCGCCGGAGACATCCAGCGCTTCCAGCGTCTTCGGATGGAATTCACCGAAATAGCCGAGCACGACCTTCGGACCCATCTTGATAGTGCCGGAGCGACCGGGATGATACCAGGCCGGGCCACCCTGCTCGATCTGGATATTGCCCATCGGCAGGCCGCAGGCCTCGATGACGGCCAGAGCATCGGCCTTGGCGTCGAAAACGTCGACCGGCTTGCCGCCGCCCTTGGTGGCGTTCGACCACATGCGGCCGGCGCCGGCAAGCGATGCCGTGCCGCGGCGAATACCCCCGGCAACGCGTCGCTGTCCCTCAGGCGTGTCGTTCTCATACGTGCCCGAGACTTCGAAGACTGCGACGTCGCCATAGCCCTTGTCGGCATTGCGCTGCGCAGCCGACAGCAGGCCCGGCAGCAGCGAAGGACGCATATCGGACATGTCTGCGGCGATCGGGTTCGCAAGCTTCAGCGCGTTGGAGCCGCCGCCGAAGAGCTTGGCCTGATCTTCCGAGATGAAAGACCAGGTGACGGCTTCCAGCATGCCGCGTGATGCCAGCGCGCGCTTGGCGGTGCGCGTGCGGATCTGCAGCGTCGTCAGGATCTTGCCATTGACGGCGGCGTGGCTGCTAAGCGGCTGCGGCTTGATGTTATCGACACCGTGGATGCGCATGATCTCTTCGACAAGATCGGCCTTGCCATCGACATCAGGGCGCCAGGAGGGTACCGCGACGGAGACACGCTCACCCGAACCGGAAACCGAAAAGCCGAGCTTCGTCAGGATCGACTTGCTCTCGTCGGCCGAAACTTCGAGGCCGGTCAGGCGCTTGACTTCCGACAGCGGGAAATCGACAACCTTCGCCTCATAACCCTTGTAGCCTTCGACGCGGGCTTTGGCAGCCGTGCCGCCGCAGCAGGCAAGCACCAGCTCCGTGGTGCGCTCAAGGCCGGGCACCATATATTCCGGATCTACGCCGCGCTCGAAGCGATAGCGCGCGTCGGTGATGATGCCGAGGCTGCGGCCCGTCTTGGCAATGTTCATCGGGTCCCAAAGTGCCGATTCGATCAGCACGTCGGTCGTATTCTCGTCGCAGCCGGAATGTTCACCGCCCATGATGCCGCCGATCGATTCGACGCCGTTGCTATCGGCGATGACGACGTTGCTAGGGTTGAGCTTGTATTCGCGCTCGTCCAGTGCCAGCACGGTCTCTCCGTCCCTGGCGCGGCGGACGACCAGATTGCCTTTGACCTTGGCGGCGTCGAAGACGTGCATCGGCCGACCCTGGTCGAAAGTCATGTAGTTGGTGATATCGACCAGCGCACTGATCGGACGGAGGCCGATCGCGAGCAGGCGCTGCTGCATCCACTTCGGGCTCGGGCCGTTCTTGACGCCGCGCACGAGGCGAAGCGCAAAGCCCGGGCAAAGGCTGATATCGTCGAGCTCGATCTTGAGTTCGGTCGGCGTTTCACCTTGGACAGGAAACGTTGGCGTGAGGCGGGGCTTCAGCGTGCCAAGGCCGGAGGCGGCGAGATCGCGGGCGATGCCATAGACGCCGGTGCAATCCGGGCGGTTCGGTGTCAGGTTGATCTCGATGACCGGATCGTCGAGGCCGGCATAGGCAGCGAAGCTCGTGCCAACGGGCGCATCTTCCGGCAGATCGATGATGCCGTCATGGCTGTCGGAGATTTCCAGTTCCTTTTCCGAGCACATCATGCCGCGGCTCTCGACGCCGCGGATGTTGCCGATGGCGAGCGTCACATCGATGCCGGGAACATAGGTGCCGGGGGCCGCAAACGCGCCGACGAGGCCGGCGCGCGCATTGGGGGCGCCGCAAACGACCTGAACGGGCGCGCCGCTACCGGTGTCGACCATCAGCACCTTCAGGCGATCGGCCTGCGGGTGCTTTTCGGCCGAGAGAACCTTGGCGATGACGAAAGGCTTGAATGCGGCCTTGTCGTCCACTTCTTCCACTTCCAGCCCGATCATCGTCAGGCGGGCGCAGATCTCGTCGAGCGTGGCGTTGGTTTCCAGGTGCTCTTTCAGCCAGGAGAGTGTGAATTTCATGTGCTTTATCCCTTCCTTACGCGCTCAGACCGCCGAACAAAGTCGGCATATCGAGCGGGCGGAAGCCATAGTGGTTCATCCAGCGGACGTCGGCGTTGAAGAAGTCGCGCAGGTCGGGCATGCCGTATTTCAACATGGCAATGCGGTCGAGGCCCATGCCCCAGGCAAAGCCCTGATACTCGTCCGGATCGAGGCCGCCGTAACGCAGTACGTTCGGATGCACCATGCCGCAGCCGAGGATTTCCATCCAGTCGGTGCCTTCGCCGAACTTGACGATCGGGCCGGAGCGGTCGCACTGGATATCGACTTCGAAGGACGGTTCCGTGAAGGGGAAGAAGGACGGGCGGAAGCGCATCGTCACATTGTCGACCTCGAAGAAGGTCTTGCAGAACTCTTCGAGCACCCAGCGGATATTGGCGACGTTCGCCGTCTTGTCGATGACGAGGCCTTCGACCTGATGGAACATCGGCGAATGCGTGGCATCGCTATCCTGGCGGTAGGTCTTGCCGGGGATGATGATGCGGATCGGCGGCTTTTGCGCTTCCATGGTGCGGATCTGCACCGGCGAGGTGTGTGTGCGCAGCACCTTGCGCTCACCCTTTTCATCCGGCTGGAAGAAGAAAGTGTCGTGCATTTCGCGGGCCGGGTGCCCTTCCGGGAAGTTGAGCGCCGTGAAGTTATAATAATCGGTCTCGACATCGGGGCCTTCGGCAATCGAGAAGCCCATGTCGCCGAAGATGGCCGTGATTTCGTCGACGATCTGGCTGATCGGATGGATGCGGCCACGCTCAGCCGGCGAGGAGCGGACCGGCAGGCTGACATCGACGGTCTCGGCCTTCAGCTTCGCCTCGATCGCCGCATCGCGCAGCTCGCTCTTGCGGGTGTTGATCGCGTCGGTGACGGCGTTCTTCAGCGCGTTGATCGCTGCGCCGCGTGTCTGCCGTTCTTCCGGCGACATAGAGCCCAGCGTCTTCAGCAGTTCCGAAACCGAGCCCTTCTTGCCGAGCGCGGCAACCCTGACCGCCTCGATCGCCTGCTCGTCGTTCGCCGCAGCCACCTCGGCCATGAGTTGGGTTTCGAGTGTTACGAGTTCCGTCATCTGATCCTGCCTTGCGGGCGGCGGGCTTGGAACGCCGCTCATTCCGCGGAATAATGGATGAACGCCCACATCAGACTGCTTGTGGCAACGATGAGGCGCTGCAGATCACTACCCATGTGGAAGCGGCCAATCAACCGGGCAAATGACAAAAACACGCCAAGAATACGGTCCTTGGTATTTGTCGCCCGACGCGCGACCCATTTTCGAGCCTCGCCCAACAAGACAGCCTGACACGATGGAAAAGCATATGCTGCAAAACACAAAACCCGCGCCGGTTTCGCCAGCGCGGGTTTCATAATGAATTTACGAAAGACGTGCGAGGCAGCGTTAGTTAACGGCTGCTTCGAACTCGTTCTTCGTGCCGGCTTCCTTGAGGTATTCAAGTGCCTTCTTCGAAGCGACGACGAGCGCGCCGAAAGCTTCCTGCTCATGGATTGCCATGTCGGAAAGAACCTTGCGGTCAACTTCGATGCCAGCCTTGGTCAGGCCGTCGATGAAGCGGCCATAGGTCAGGCCATGCTCGCGGACGGCAGCGTTGATGCGCTGGATCCAGAGGGCGCGGAAGTTGCGCTTGTTAACCTTGCGGTCGCGATAAGCGTACTGCTTTGCACGATCGACGGCGGCCTTGGCGGTACGGATGGTGTTCTTGCGACGGCCGTAGAAGCCCTTGGCTGCCTTCAGAACCTTCTTGTGCTTGGCGTGGGCGGTAACGCCTCTTTTTACGCGTGCCATTTCATGATCTCCTTAGTCTATAGCGTTACGAATAGTCTTAGAGACCGTTCGGCAAGTAGTTCTTGATAACCTTACGGCCATCCGGTTCTGCGAGAACCATGGTGCCGCGGGCATCGCGAATGAACTTGTTGCTACGCTTGATCATGCCGTGGCGCTTGCCAGCAGCGGCTGCCTTGACCTTGCCGGATGCGGTGATCTTGAACCGCTTCTTGGCAGAGGACTTCGTCTTCATCTTGGGCATTTTGCTACTCCTTCGATGCTTCCTGGCCTGCTTTGCTTAAAAGCCCTTCCCACAGATCCGGAACTGACCGGGCTGCAACAAGGTGCCGGAGCGTTTGTTGTTGAACGGCGGATACGGTGACGAACCGCTCCACCAGCATTCTGAACTGCCACGGCATGCCCTGCCGGTCAGTTCGGACGCGCGCTTATAACCGCACTTGCCTTCGAGTGCAACGGTGCCAATGCGGGAATCTTTGCAGATCGATGACAGGCATGGCCCATGCCGCACAAAAGGAAAAAGCCGTCCAAGGGACGGCTCCGGCCTCTCTACTCCGACTTGCGCCTCACTTGGGCGCAAGCACCATCATCATCTGGCGGCCTTCGAGCTTGGGCTCGGCCTCCACCTTGGCGATCTCGAGCGTATCTTCCTTGACCTGCTGAAGAAGCTTCATACCGAGTTCCTGGTGGGCCATTTCGCGGCCACGGAACTTCAAGGTCACCTTCACCTTGTCGCCTTCCTCAAAGAAACGGCCGATCGCCTTCATCTTCACCTCATAATCATGGGTGTCGATGTTGGGACGCATCTTGATTTCTTTGACTTCGACGATCTTCTGCTTCTTGCGCGCTTCGGCGGCCTTCTTCTGGTTGGCATATTTCAGCTTGCCCAGGTCGAGGATCTTGCACACAGGCGCATCAGCATTGGGGGAAATTTCCACCAGATCGAGACCGGCCTCCTCTGCCATTCTCAATGCTTGGTCGATCGGCACAACGCCCAAATTCTGGCCGTCAGCTGTAATGAGCTGAACTTTGGGAACGCGAATTTCCCTGTTGGAACGTGGCCCGTCCTTTACGGGCGCATCGGTTTTAAAGGGTCTGCGAATGGTCGTATTCTCCACGAATTGTTTCGGATAGCTGCAGCCTCTCGCTCCCCGTCGGCGCAACTGACGGAAATGTCGTAAAAGCTGTGTTGAAGTCAATAGCATGACAGCAGGAAAAAAGCACCTCCCGCGTGTCAATAGAGTGTCGCGGAAGCGCGAGATGCGCGAAGGACACAGTATCCTGCGCATTTATATAGAGAGCCCAGCCAAAAGATTGAGGATTTTTCAGGTCACGCGAGCGCGAATCTGTTTTATAGGGCAGAAAATCCGGGAGCTTTCCATGTCCGAGACCGCAACCATCCGACCGATCTTTCTTCCCGTTGGCACGGGCGACAGCGAGCGCCAGATCGCCGTCATTCAGCGCGCAGCCGGTAAGGGCGACAGGAATGTCAGTTTCGTCTGGTTGTCCGGCTATCGATCCGATATGAGCGGAACCAAGGCACTGGAACTGGATGCGCTTGCCGCGCGGCTCGGTATCGGCTGCATCCGCTTCGACTATTCTGGTCACGGCCAATCCGGCGGCAAGTTTACCAACGGCACGATTTCGCGCTGGCTGGAAGAGACACTTGCCGTCATCGACCATACCAAGCCGAAGAAGATCGTTCTCGTCGGCTCCTCGATGGGCGGCTGGATCGCGCTCAGGGCCATCCAGGAACTGCGCAAGCGCAAGAAAGCACCCACTATTGCAGGCCTCGTGCTGATCGCGCCCGCGCCCGATTTCACCATCGACCTCATCGAACCCAATCTTTCCGACGTCGAGCGGCGCTCACTGGCAGAGCGCGGCTATTTTGACGAGCCTTCGGAATATAGCCCCGAGCCGAATATCTTCACCCGCGCGCTCATCGAGGACGGCCGCGCCAATCGCGTGCTCACCGGCATCATCGAGACCGGCTGCCCCGTGCATATATTGCAGGGCATGGAGGATGCCGACGTGCCTTTTTCGCATTCGTTAAAGCTGGTCGAGCACCTGCCGGCCGACGATGTGGTGTTAACACTTGTGCGCGATGGCGATCACCGCCTGTCGCGGCCGCAGGATCTGGAGCGCATGCTCGCTGTGGCCGAGACATTGGCGCTGCATAACACACCGTAAAAACAAGCAGATACCTGCAGGCCTCTTAGTGCGCGGCCTCCTTTGGCCGCTGCCGCATGCGCGCGCCCGCATAATCACAGGCAGCAGAGCATTATGGCAACTATTCCCTTGATTGTGCCGAAATTAACCATATGAGCCGGTTCCCGCGTTAACACTTAAGTAACGATTGACTTCGCGCACCCCCCTACATTAACAATTTGTTAACAAATGCAGGGACGATACAAGGATAGTGGGCGTGCGTATAAAGGGCTTGTTGATTGCCTTCGCTGCTATAGTTGCGATGTCGTCGGCGGCGATGCCAGCACCTCAGCAGGGCGCTTCGATGACCGTCGGCAACGTGACCTCCCAGCCGATCGGGCACTACGACTTTTGTCAGAGACATAACGACGAGTGCGGCCCGACCCGCAATATCGGCCCTGTCGACATGAACGCTGCCGCCTGGGCGCTGGTCAATCAGGTCAACCTGCGCGTCAACAAGACCATCCATCCGGCGACAGACATGGAAGTCTACGGGCAGGAAGAATATTGGGAATATCCGAAAACCGCCGGTGACTGCGAGGATTTTGCCCTTCTGAAGCGCAGGATGCTGATGCAGAGCGGCATTTCCGCATCCAATCTGCTGATGACGGTCGTACGCAAGCCCGATGGCGAGGGACATGCGGTGCTGACGCTGCGCACCAAGCAGGGCGATTTCATCCTCGACAATCTCGAAGACGAGATCAAGGTCTGGAACCAGACCCCCTATTCGTACCTGAAGCGCCAAGCGAGCTTCAATGCCGGCCGCTGGGTGACCATCGAGAACGGCAACGACGTCCTCGTCGGCGCCGTCAAGTAAGAAAGCCAAACTGTTAAACGCAGATAGGCCGGCCCCTCGGACCGGCCTTTCGTTTTTTCATCATGTATGAAAACGCGCCTTACTTTCATGCAAGGGCGAATTGGTCATCACCACGAACGTCAGCTGTTTTTATGGCTCTGCTGGCCTGCCTTGACGTGTTGCTCGTGCGTGCCGCCGCGCGAGCCGCCAGAGTGCTGCTCGCGGGAGCCGCTGGACGAAGCATTCCTCGTATTGTCGTTGTCCATGTTCTTGTGGCTCTGTTGGCCAGCCTTCACATGCTGCTCGTGAGTTCCACCTTGGTTTGCCATTGGATTATCTCCTTTGGTTTGCATACGAGGCCAAGAGCGGCCTCGTATTGCTAACCAATGGCAGTGGAAGGCGTTCCGACTTTTAACATTTCGTGATCTGAGAATGTCCTCGCCCTACCTCACCCATTTCCGATCAGAATGCCGGCACCCAGCACAAGCGAGCCGCCGAGGACGACCTGGAAAGCAGCCCGCAGAAACGGCGTTTCCATATACTTGTTCTGGATGAAGGCGATGGCCCAGAGCTCGAAGAAAACAACCACGGCCGCAGTAATCGTCGCGGTCCAGAAATGCGGAATGAGATAGGGCAAGGCATGCCCGAGGCCGCCAAGCGCCGTCATGATGCCGCAGGCAAGGCCGCGCTTGATCGGCGAACCGCGGCCGGAGATCTTGCCGTCGTCATGGGCCGCCTCGGTGAAACCCATCGAAATGCCGGCACCGACCGACGCCGACAGGCCGACAAGAAAGGTCTGCCATGTCTGCTGCGTGGCAAAGGCGGCGGCGAAGATCGGTGCGAGCGTCGAGACGGAACCGTCCATCAGCCCGGCGAGACCCGGCTGCACGTAGGTCAGCACGAACTGGCGGCGTGCCTGTGCATCCTCCTCGTGCTTGACCTCTTCCGGCGTGTGCTTCTCGCCCAGCATGCGGGCGACGTCTTCGTGGCCCTGCTCGGCAAGCGCAAGATCGCCGAGAAGCTGGCGTGTCGAGGCATCGGAGACCTGCTTGGCCGCCTCGACATAGAAATTATAGGCCTGCTGCTCCATCGCCTCGGCTTCGTTGCGCATGGCATCGAGGGAGAGGTTCTTGCGCAGCCAATCCGGCTTGCGCTCGTAAAAGCCATGCACATGCTCGCGCCGGATCAGCGGGATACGCTCGCCAAAGCGGCGGCGATGCATATCGATCAGCGTCTTGCGATGGCTGTCCTCGACCTCGGCCATATCCTCGAAAACCTTGGCCGACTCGGGATAGTGCGGACGGAGCGTATCTGCATAGGCAAGATAGATGCGCGAATCATCCTCTTCCGCCGCAATGGCGATCGCGAGGATCTCCTGTTCGGAAAGCGAGGTGAAAGAACGTTTGGACGGGCGAAACAGGCCGAGCAGCATCGGGGGCAACCTCATGACTTTAGAATTATTCTAAATCTAAAGTCAGTGATTGCGCTGGTCAAGCGCGGATGTGTTGCCGTCTGGGCTGCGCGCCGAAGAATTCACGGTTTATCGCGACAACATCAGCAATCGCGAGATGGTTTGACAGATTGCCGCAACATTCCGATGACGCTTGGCCTAGCCGGCAAATTACTTACATAGATGGAGACAGATGCGGCTTGCGACGACGCCTAGCCCGAGCCAGGAGACTATTATGGAACAGGAACTACAGGCCCGCGCAGCTCACCTCGCCGGCATTCGCGAGAAAGCCGAAGCGGAAATGGCGCGCATAGGCATCGATGCTGCCTTCATCGACAGGCTGGTCGATACATTTTATGGACGCGTTCAGTCACATCCCCGGCTCGGGCCAGTCTTCGAGGGACGCCTTGCCGGACGCTGGCCGGACCACATGGAGAAGATGAAACGCTTCTGGTCCTCCGTCGCCTTCAAGAACGGCGCTTATGGCGGCAAACCGGTGCAGGCACATCTCGGCGTCGGAGGAATGAGCGCCGGTCTCTTTCCTGAGTGGCTGGCGCTTTTCTCCGAAACGCTTGGCGACATCGCACCTTCGGCGGAGGCCAAAACCTGGTTCATGGCGACAGCCGAACGCATCGCCAAGAGCCTGACGCTCTCGCTCTTCTATAATCCTGCACTGGACGATCCCGCGAGGACGACGGCTTAAGGCAGGCCCGCGAAAATACGGAATTCGACAGCAGATGCCGACGGGCACGCGATCGATGAAGTTCAGAACTTCGTCGGCATCAACTGCGGCATGAGTGATCGATACGATTCTCTTGACGGCGGCAAGCCGCTTCAAACCCGCCGCCGTCAGATCAGGCAGTACCTATGCATGTGCTTTGCGATAAGCTGCGACCGCAAGCCAGATTGCAGAAAGCAGGAAGTAGAAGGCTCCGAATGCCGCATAGGGAACGATATCCAGAATTGTCGGCGCGACGGTGCCGAGGGATCGACTGAGCATGAAACCGCCGGCAAGCGCCGACTGCGCACCGCTCAAGATCATTACCCATTGAGCGCCATAGATACGCCAGCGCCTTACGCCGGTGTAGAGTTGCAGCAGGCCCGAGAGGATCGCCCAAGCCCCAAACACGGCCAGAACGGCATAGGTGCTATTGTCGGTGGCTACCACAACGGCGAGCGCCGTGATGATGCTGACGAAAACATTTAACGTTTGGGACGGATTGACCTTCAGGCCGCCGTTAACCCGGGCGTCGACCAGATTGGCCAGGGCATCCCACACAGGATAGATAACCAGCAGAAACGCGACGGATGGCGATTTTGCACTGAGGAGGATCGCGGCTGCAATCCAGACGATCGAGAACAGGGCACGTGTAAAATAGTAGGACTGCAGCCAGTTGGGCTGGGGTGAAATGCGGCTTTGCATCGGAAGGCTCCTTGTATTTCTCTACCTACTAGTAGGAAGATAAATTTGTCGAGTCAACATTGGCTCGAACACCATTTCGTGAGAGCCGGAAGTGGTATGGCTATCTTGACAATTCGCCTACTAAAAGGTAGGCAGCGACATGAAATCAATAGCTTCGACTTCAGAAAAAATTCTCGACATCGCGCAGTCTCTTATCGTGGCCGGAGGCTACAACGGCTTCAGCTATGCCGACATCTCCGCCGCGATCGGTATCCGGAAGGCAAGCATCCACCATCACTTTCCGACAAAGGCCGAACTGGTTTCGGTGCTCGTGGGCCGTTACAGGCAGCAGACGGAAACGGGTCTGAAGTCTTTGCGCGAGGGGATCTCGAGCCCTGCGGAACAGCTGCAGGCCTATGTGAGCTACTGGCACTCATGCATTCGGGACGCCTCGCTGCCCTTCTGCGTCTGTGCGATGCTCGCCAGCGAGATGCAGATGCTGCCGGAGGATGTCGCATCCCAGGTACGTGGCCATTTTCATAGCCTTGCCGGATGGCTTGCGTCGGTGCTGCGGGCTGGAACCGAGAATGGCTTCTTCCAGCTGGACAAGCAACCCGAGGAAGAGGCGCAAATCCTGATGGCCTCGGTTCATGGGGCAATGCTCTCGGCGAGAGCTTTCGGCGATCCAGGACTGTTCATCGCAATCGTTGCACCCCAGATCGCCAGGCTTCAAGCCCCGGATTGACGGAGAGTTGCCGGGACCAAACTCAAAGCGACGACGGCTTACGCCCACCAGTCTCAGGCTTTCGTGGCGAAAACGGTCGCCCCGATACTCGCGGAAACCACGAGCGCGGTGCCGAACATCTGAGACGCCGTCATCGGTTGCGACAGAATGACAAAACCGGCGACAGCGCCGATGGCGGGTTCGAGGCTCATGAGGATGCCGAAGGAAGATGTCGGCATGCGTTTAAGCGCCACCATTTCCAGCACATAGGGCAGCAGCGGCACGAGCAACGCCAAGCCGGCTATTTCAAGAAGGCCGAAGGCCGTCAGATTAGGGACCGCAGAGGCATAGCCGAAGGGCGTGGAGACGACCGCGGCGATCAGCAGGGACATGGAAAGACCCTCGAGTCCCTCAAAGGCATTGCCGACCTTCTTCGTCAAAAGAATGTAGCAGGCCCATCCCGCTCCGGCACCGATGGCAAAGAGGATGCCGGGAAGATTGCCGACCCACTCTTCGCCATCATAGGCCAGCAGCAGAACGCCGATTGCCGCAAGGATCGGCCAGAGAAGCTGGCGGCTGAGCCCGAAGCCGAGGGTCGCGACCAGCAACGGCCCGAGAAACTCGATAGCGACGGCAAGGCCCAAGGGAATGCGCGCGATTGCCGAAAAGAAGGAAGTCGTCATCAGCGCCGATACGGTGCCGAGCGCCAGCACGCCGAGCCATTGCGAGCGGCTGTAGCTCATGATCTTGGGCCGGACGATGATTGCCAGCGCGATGGAGGCGAAGACGAGCCGCAGCCAGGTCGCGCCCGCCGGCCCATAGGCATGGATGATCGGGGAGGACAGTGCCGAGCCGAACTGGATTGACGACATGGACATGACGCACATCAGCACGCCGGCGGCAATGCCACCGGTCGATGGCGCAACATCCGGATGCGGCATCAAGGCCGCGCCGCCATCCGTGCCACTCTCGACAAGCTTCTGTTTCATAACCTCTCCCATCCGGCGAGGCTTTTTAGAAGCTTAGACTTATGCTGACAAATTCAAACTTTTCATCCTGCAATCAGGCAGTTTGATGCAAGCATCTCAAGCCTCGAGACCCTTCAGCACATTTGCAACGTTGAGGCCGATCTCGGGCACGCCATAACCGCCCTCCATGCAGACGAGGACGGGCAGCCCGGCGGCCGCGATGCGCTCACCCATGCGGACGAAATCCTGCGAGGTCAGCTTGAAGAAGGAAATCGGATCGCGCTCGAACGTATCGACGCCGAGCGAGAGCACGATCGCCTCCGCGCCGAATAGCTTGATGCGGGCGAGCGCATCATCGAGTGCCGCCGACCAGACTTCCCATGGCGTGCCGCGCGGCATGGGGTAATTGCGGTTGGCGCCCAACCCATTGCCCTCACCCTTCTCGTCGGCATGACCGAGGAAATAGGGAAAGGCATGGATGGGATCGCCATGGAGCGACGCCGTGAAAACATCGCCGCGCCGGTAGAATATGTCCTGTGTGCCGTTGCCGTGATGGAAATCGACATCGAGCACGGCAACCTTGGCGGCGCCATGATCACGCAGGCGCTGCGCCGCGACGCCGGCATTGTTTATGAAGCAATAACCGCCGAAGAGATCGATGCCGGCGTGATGGCCGGGCGGGCGGCAGAGCGCGAAGGCAAAGCGATGGCCGGCGTGCAGCCAATCGGCGCCGGTCAGGGCGCAGCGCATGGACGCGAGCGCAGCCTCATAGGAGCCTTTGGTGATGGAGGTATCGGCAGCATTGGCATAATGGCCGATCATGCCGACGATATTGTTAGGCACGCGTTGGCTGGTGCGCCTGACGGGAAAGGAGTTGGCGATCGCTTCGCCCTTGTAACCAGCGGCGACCCAGCGCTCCCAGACCACACCGAGAAAATCGAGATAGGCCGGATCATGCACCTTGCGCGCCGTCTCCAATCCATGAGCATCAGGCGCAACCACATCGGTAAAGCCGGCTTCCTTCACGGCGGCCAGGATCCATTCGGCGCGGAAGGGCGCTTCGAAGGGCGTGACGAGCTGGCCGTCATGCAGCTCGGTCTTGGCATCCCTCAGCTTATGATCCTCCGAATAGATGACGCGCATCGTCCCCTCCTCCTTCGCCGGCATTGTTCTGCTGATGGCACGAAGGCTTACATGCATCGCGCCCCGGAAAAAAGAGCGGGATGTGGCCTTGAATGCTGCTGCAAACAACTGCACCTTCCGCCCACGTTCGAGGAATTGGAGGCGGCGGCATGAAACTCCTGATGGTCGATGTCGACGGCGTGCTGGTGCATGGCCGCCCGGGTGACGGACTGCCGCTGTTCACCTATCTGGAGCGCGATCTCGGCTTGCGGCTTGAGGCGCTGCAAGAGGCATTCTTCAAAACCTGTTGGCCTGACATCGTCACTGGTCGCGACGTGCTAGAGCCGAGGCTTGCTGAGGTTCTCGGGAAGATTGCGCCCCACGTTAGCGCCCGAACCCTGATCGACTACTGGTTCGAGAATGATTCTCGCCTGGACCACGGCCTGCTCGAGGACCTCGCCGCACTGAGGGCCGGGGGAACGAAGATGTTCCTCGCCACCAATCAGGAGCATATGCGCGCCGCCTATCTGATGGAGAATCTCAGGCTCTCCGACTATTTCGACGGCATTTTCTATTCCGCGATGCTGGGTTACCAGAAGCCGGCGCCGGAGTTCTTCCGGCTGGCGACCGAGCGCGTCGGCATCGCGCCCGGCGACATCGCCTTCATCGACGATTACCCCGCCAATATCGAAGCCGCCCGGCATTTCGGCTGGAAAGCAATGCATTGGGCGCCAGGCTCGAAGCTGGAAGATGCGCTCGCGGCCTTTTCGCGCTGAAATCACAGGGAAATCCGCTTGTAGAAGATGGTCGTGTCGCACAACCCGCCCTGCGGCCACAAGGCGTAATCGGGGATGACGCCGACGCGCTCCCAGCCGAGGCGGGGGTAGATGGCTTCGGCGTCGCTGCCCGTCGCCGTGTCGAGCACCAGCAAGGTCTTGCCGATACGCGCGGCTTCGCGCTCCGCCGCTTCCATCAACAGCCGAGCAAGCCCCTTGCCTCGCGCGGAGCTGTGCACCAGCAGTTTTTTGAGATCGCCACGATGCGGCTGGTTCGGCATCTGTGCAGCGCCGACCTGCACCGTTCCGACCACCCTGCTCTCAATTACGGCGGCGAAAAGCAGTGTCGCGCCACTTTCGACGCTGTCGGCCACGCCCTGCCAATACGGCAATGCGTCGGCTGCCCCATAAGGCTGCATGAAGCCGACGGAAGCGCCGCCGTTGACGCAATCGGCGAGCACATCGCAAAGATCCGGCAGGGCAGTGCGAGCCTCGGCGGCGGAGAGAAGACGAATATCAGGCATGAAAAGATCCTTGGGTGTTATGAACGGCCGCGATCGAGGATGACGCTGTAGCGCGCCGGCACCTCGCCGGGATTGTGGAAGGCGTGGCCATCGCCGACACCCATGAACAGACAATCGCCGGGCATGAGATGATGGGCGACATTGCGATGCGTCACCTCCATCTCGCCCTCGAACAGCCAGACATGCTGGGTCATGCCGGCGCTTGCCGTATTCGGCGGGAAGATAACGCGCGCGCCGGCGGGGAAGATGACCTCGACAACATCGACCTTCGAACCCGTTGCCGGCGGCGAGACGGCGCGTCTGACATAGCCGGTTCCGGGGTCGCGCCAGATCGCCTGCTGCGCATGGCGGGAAAGCGGCGACACCTCCTCGTCCTCCTCGGCAAAGAAGGCCGAGAGCGAAAGGCCAAGCGCTGCGCAAAGCCGCGACAGCAGCGAGGCCGTCGGGCTGGCCTCCGCCCGCTCGATGCGCGAGATCATGGCACGGCTGACGGCCGAGGCATTGGCGAGTTCATCCAGCGTCAGGCCGCGGGCGATGCGCAGCTCCTTGATACGCGCGCCAATCGCCATTTCCAGATCATCAACCGCCATTCTCTGTGTCTCTCATCTCGAAATTCTATTATATGAGAAATACACGTTCTTATGATGGAATCAAGTGCGCGTCGGCGCTCCCTTGTGGCGGGGCCGGAAAGGCTAACATAACGTGAAGATAGCCACCAAAACCCTGCTTTTCCGCTTTGCGGCGCGGGGCGGCGCTGCTATATGGCGCGCATGAGCACCAATTCCACCACTCCGCTTTCGCACATCCGCAACTTCTCGATCGTGGCCCATATCGACCATGGCAAATCGACGCTGGCCGACCGCCTGATTCAGACGACGGGCGGCCTTGCCGAACGCGAGATGTCGGAGCAGGTGCTGGACAATATGGAGATCGAGCGCGAGCGCGGCATCACCATCAAGGCCCAGACGGTGCGCCTGCACTACAAGGCGAACAATGGCGAGACCTATATCCTCAATCTGATCGACACGCCCGGACACGTCGACTTCGCCTATGAAGTCTCGCGCTCGCTGTCGGCCTGCGAGGGATCGCTGCTTGTTGTCGACGCCTCTCAGGGTGTTGAGGCGCAGACGCTCGCCAACGTCTATCAGGCGATCGACAATAATCACGAGCTCGTCACCGTCCTCAACAAGATCGACCTGCCGGCCGCCGAGCCCGACCGCATCAAGGATCAGATCGAAGAGGTCATCGGCATCGATGCCTCCGACGCCGTTTTGATCTCGGCGAAGACCGGCCTCGGCATTCCCGACGTGCTCGAAGCCATCGTCCACAAGCTGCCGGCGCCGAAGAGCCCGGGCGGCGAAAAGGCACCGCTGAAGGCGCTGCTGGTCGACAGCTGGTACGACACCTATCTCGGCGTCATGGTTCTCGTGCGCATCATCGATGGCACGCTGACCAAGGGCCAGACCATCCGCATGATGGGGACTGACGCGAAGTACCAGATCGAGCGCGTCGGCGTTCTCACGCCGAAGATGGTCGCCGTCGACAGCCTCGGCCCTGGCGAAATCGGCTTCATCACTGCCTCGATCAAGGAAGTGGCCGACACCCGCGTCGGCGATACCATCACCGAGGACAAGCGCCCGACCGCCGAGGCCCTTCCGGGCTTCAAGCCGGCGCAGCCTGTCGTGTTCTGCGGCCTCTTCCCGGTCGATGCCGCTGATTTCGAAGACCTGCGCTCGGCCATGGGCAAGCTGCGCCTCAACGATGCCAGCTTCTCCTTCGAGATGGAATCGTCCGCCGCTCTCGGCTTCGGCTTCCGCTGCGGCTTCCTTGGCCTGCTGCACCTGGAAATCATCCAGGAGCGCCTGGAGCGCGAATTCAATCTCGACCTGATCGCGACGGCTCCTTCGGTCGTCTATCAACTCACCATGACGGACGGCACGGAGATCGAGCTGCATAATCCGGCCGATATGCCCGACGTTGTCAAGATTTCCGAATTCCGCGAGCCGTGGATCAAGGCGACGATCCTGACGCCGGACGATTATCTCGGCTCGATCCTGAAGCTCTGCCAGGACCGCCGCGGCATCCAGACCGAGCTGACCTATGTCGGCAACCGCGCCATGATCACCTACGACCTGCCGCTCAACGAAGTCGTCTTCGACTTCTATGACCGCCTGAAGTCGATCTCCAAGGGCTATGCCTCCTTCGACTACAGCCTGACCGACTATCGCGAGAGCGACCTCGTCAAGATGTCGATCCTCGTCAATGCTGAGCCGGTGGACGCGCTCTCCATGCTCGTACACCGCTCCGCCGCCGAAAAGCGCGGCCGCGTCATGTGCGAGAAGCTAAAGGACCTGATCCCGCAGCACATGTTCCAGATCCCGATCCAGGCCGCCATCGGCGGGCGCATCATCGCCCGCGAGACGGTGAAGGCACTGCGCAAGGACGTGACCGCCAAGTGCTACGGCGGCGACGCCACCCGCAAGCGCAAGCTGCTCGACAAGCAGAAGGAAGGCAAGAAGCGCATGCGGCAGTTCGGCAAGGTCGAAATCCCGCAGGAAGCGTTTATCGCCGCACTGAAGATGGGGGATGAGTGAGGCTTAGCCTCACTCCTGCGCCATATACTCCTTCGTCAGCCCTTCATACTCCTCCATCGCCGGGAGCGCTGAGTAGCTGTGCTTGGCCGGTGTCGCTACCCAGGGCAGCTTTTCGCTTGCCCAGGTCTCGATGAAGGGCGTGAACCAGCTGACGTTATCAAGCATGGTGGCGCGGACGTTGACGAACCAATCGACCCCTTCGAGCTTCGTGAACAGCCAGCTCATGCAATGCGGGCAGAAATAGTGATGGATAACATCGCCGTGCAAGCCGCCGATGACGGGTTCGCCCTCAGTCACCTCGAAACCCTCCGTGGGAATGGCGGCGCTGAGCGAATAGGGGCCGCCGGTCATGCGCTGGCAGCCGGTGCAGTGGCAGGCCATGGTGAGTATCGGCTTGGCATTGATCTTCAACCGCACCTGCCCGCAACGGCAACCGCCTTTGCTCGGTAGTTCCAACGTGCTCATGATGTCATTTCCTCCTATTTCAAAACTGCCGATGTGGGGCACGTCGCCATCGGATTGATCGAATGTGCCCGATCATCGGCGATCCTCAAGCCTCCGCCGCCTGCGGAAGCTCCGCTTGCACCTTAATCGTCCGCACCCAGGCGCGAGCGATAGCGAGACCTGCCGTTTCCGCCGCTGCAGCATGCCTGGCGACGAGCTCCGGATACCGCTCCAGCCAGCCGGGCTCCTTGCGCTCGATGGTCTCCCTGAATTCGCCGCGCCAGCGCTCCACCACGGCGGCATTGGCCTCAAAATGGAACTGCGTGCCATAGGTGGCGCGGCCGATGCGGAAGGCCTGGTTCGGCGTGACGCCATTGGCGGCAAGGCGCGTGGCTCCATCAGGCAAGGCAAAGGTGTCGCCATGCCATTCGAAGATGGTGAATTCATCTCCGACATCGGCAAGCAGTGGGTCTGCCTTACCCTCTTCCGTAAGGCCGACCGTCTTCCAGCCGAACTCATGGGCGGTGCCGAGAAGATTTTCCGCCTCGTAGGCGCGCGCCAGAATCTGGCTGCCGAGGCAGATGCCGAGCACGGCCTTGTCCTCACCCTCGAAACGACGCATCAGCCTCGCCAGCTCCGGCAGATAAGGATGGGTGTCGTCGTCGCGGGCGCTCTGCTCGCCACCGAGCACGGCCAGCGCATCATAGGACGACGTCTCCTTCGGCAAAGCCTCGCCGCTCCAAGGGCGAAACCAGTCGAGCTCGGCTCCGGCCTCCTCAAGCGCTATACCGAGAGCGCCGAGCGGGGTGTTCTTCATATTCTCGATGATGGCGACGCGCATACCGTTGATTCCCGAGCGATGTTACCACCGGAGATGAGCATGAGGCGGCGGGAGAGGCAAGTGGCCAGAGCGCGTCAACATTCCACGGAAATGCCGAACGACTCCGGCCGTCTAATCCTGGCGCAATTCCTAACGGAAACCGCCTGGCACTTTTCCTGGAATTGCTTTGGCTTGCAGCAGACTAAAGTTGAGCCTAAATCTCAGCAAACAACGAAGGATCAGGACGATGAGCGACAAGCCCCGCATCACCATTCTCTATTGCACCCAATGCAACTGGTTGCTGCGCTCCGGCTGGATGGCGCAGGAGCTGTTGCAGACCTTTACCGACAGTCTAGGCGAAGTGGCGCTGATCCCCGGCACCGGCGGCGTCTTCGAAATCCGCATCGACGGCGAGCTGTTGTGGGAGCGCAAGCGCGACGGCGGCTTTCCCGGGCCGAAGGAGTTGAAGCAGCGGGTGCGGGATATCATCGACCCCGAGCGCGATCTCGGCCATACCGATCGCAGATCGCTGGAAAGCTAGGCTCTGCTGCTCAGGCATCAGTCGAAGGGCGAACGGCAGGGCTTGGTTCCATTATTGATCGTCGTATAGCTGTTGGTGCCGGGATTATAGGTGCGATAGCGCTCGGCACACCAAGTCTGGTGCTGCCTCAGTTTCTGGGCCGGCGAAGGATAGAGTGCCCTTGGCGGCGGTGCGGAGGTTTCGCGCGGGAGGATATGAACGCGCGGGCTGTCATAGCGATTGAGGCCTCCGGTATAGGGCGGTGTGACGGGAAGCGGCTGGCCTGGGCGCGTGTAGAACTGCCGCTGTCCGAAACCAAAGCAGCCACGGGAATCGCAGATGACGGTGTTGGTGCGCGGCGGAGTGATGAGCCTCCGAGAATCCGAGGCGGCGGCAACGAAATCCACCTGCGACAGCGAGGCGAGTGTGAGAGCGCAGCCAAACGTGATCCTATGAAAAATAGCCATGACAAGTTCCTGTTCCGGACGCCATGAACCGATGGGCAGCCGCAGCGTCTCCACCTTACTTGGGGTCTGACAGTGGCAAAACCAGTGTTGCCGCAACCGGAACGCTTCGACCCACGATGAGTTGATCGCTGCCGCCGCTTGCGCCATAACAGCCCAACCATTGCAAGGGAGATTGCCAGTGAGCAGCTTGAAATTCGGCACCAGCGGCCTTCGCGGCCTGTCCGCAGACCTCACCGGTCGGGCATCGGCGCTCTATGCGACGGCCTTTGCCCGCCATCTGCTGAAAAACGGCCATGCCAGACCGGGCGATTTCATCCTCGTCGGCCGCGATTTCCGCGAATCGAGCCCGGCGATCTCCGCCACCTGCATCGGTGCGCTGAAGCGGGCTGGCCTGACGCCGATCGACTGCGGCACATTGCCGACGCCGGCGCTGGCGCTTTACGGCCTGCAACTGAAGGCCGCCTCGCTGATGATCACCGGCTCGCATATCCCAGCCGACCGCAATGGCATCAAATTCTACCGGCCGGACGGCGAGATCGACAAGCGCGACGAGCTGGCGATCAGCGAGGAAGCGCTTGCGATCGGCAGTTCCCCACTCGACGAAACCCCCGCCGAGGCGGAAAGCCGCACGGCGGAGACTGAGGCGCTGTTCCTGGAGCGCAACAAGGGCCTGCTGCCATCAGGCAGCCTCGCCGGCCTCACCATCGGCGTCTATCAGCACAGCACGGTGGCGCGTGATCTCTTCGGTGAGGTGCTAACCCATTACGGCGCCCGCGTCGTGCCGCTCGGCCGCTCCGAGAGCTTCATTCCGGTGGATACGGAAGCGGTCTCGACCGAGACCATCCGCCTGATGAAATCCTGGGCACCGGAACACGGGCTGGATGCCATCGTTTCCGCCGATGGCGACGGCGATCGGCCGCTGGTCGCGGACGAAACCGGCGAGCCGCTGCGCGGCGATTTGCTCGGCCTCATCGCCGCAAATTTCCTCGGTGCACAAGTGGTCGTTACGCCTGTTACCTCCAATTCGGGCATTGAGGCCGCCGGCTCCTATGCCGTCACTCGTACCCGCGTCGGTTCCCCCTATGTGATCGCCGGCATGGACGAGGCCATTGCGGCAGGCAAAGCCAATGTCATGGGCTTTGAGGCCAATGGCGGCACGCTGACAGCCAGCCGCTTCACCGTCGAGGGAAAACCCTTCGAGCCGCTGCCGACACGCGACAGCTTCCTGCCGATTCTCGCTACGCTTTATGCCGCCGCCAAGGCAGGCAATCCGCTCTCGGCCGTCGCCGGTAGCTACCGCCTGCCCTTTGCAGCCGCCGACCGTCTGGAGAACTTCCCCGTGGAAACCAGCGCAGCGCTGATGGCCTATCTGCGCGCCTCCGATGCCAATCTCGCGGATTTCCTGAAGCCCGTCGCCGCCGTCGCCTCGAAGAGCGACATCGACGGCCTGCGGGTGACACTTGTGGATAACCGAATCATCCATTTCCGCCCCTCCGGCAATGCGCCTGAAATGCGCTGCTATGTGGAAGCGTCGAGCGAAAACGAGACAAAGGCCCTGCTGGAACAGGGACTTGGCCTAATCATCGCATGGGCCGCAGCCCGGGCTTGACCCGGGCTTCAACCGCTTTTTTCGCGATTGACACTAAAACTTCAAAAACCCTGTTGACACCGGACGGCCACCCCCTTACATGCGTGTCCGTCGCCCAGATGGCGGAATTGGTAGACGCGCCAGCTTCAGGTGCTGGTACCCGAAAGGGTGTGGAGGTTCGAGTCCTCTTCTGGGCACCATTCCATTTTGAGAAACGCGGATTTCTCAAAAATTTCAAGACATAGTAGATGCTTACAATACGCATTCCGGTTCGCCGGAAGCGCGTTCGACTCTGGTCTTGAAACATGATGGCAGCCCGCTCTGAGGCCGTCTTTAAATCATTGACTACCGAAGAATAGATCGACCTAATAGAGCAAACCTCGAGGGATTTTGGATGGATCACAAGAGCGACTGGTACGATCTGATCGTCGGCAACGGCAACGTCAATGAAGGGCTCGGGAGGATAATAGGTTTCATCCTCGCCGTGCTCGTGATTCTCAGCCTGATCTTTTGGATGATCTGAGCGCTCCCGTTTTGGGTGGCCTGGCCGCGTCGTCGCGCCCTCTGGTACATATCGATCTAGTGAAGGCTTCCAAGGTCCGGCCTGACGCTAAGCCCCGCCTCTTGCGCCGCCTCCAGAAATGCCTTCCGCGATTCCTCGGCGGAGGCCATTCCAAGCACGGCATCCAGGCATACGAGCACAGCCTCATCCACAATAGGTCCGCTGACAACAGGCCATTCCTCGCTCATGCAGTTCGCTGCATCGAGCGCGTTGGTTATGATCGCATAATGCCCGGCGCCGCCGAGATCGACTATGACGGGATTGTTCCAATCGCCATATTCCATCGTCACGCCTCCTCAATGTTGAGCGCGACCAATGCTGCAATCGGAAGCGATCCGGTGCCGTCCCATGCGGCCGCTGTCCTAGAATAATGCATGAAATCAACTCCTCGCTGACGCCATGAGGCGATAACGGCAGCGGTGGCGAGATGTTCCCGGCCGCGGATCTGCCGCCAGTTTTTCTTGAGCCTCATCGGATCCGGCCCGCTCACCGAAAGCTTCTTGCCATGCATTGGCGCCGATCATTCCTCCTGCGCTTCGCGCTGTGCGCAAACCTCCATCCCATTACGGCGCTAGCTTCCCCGCTTCCAACTGGTTAACTTTTGAAGCAGGGAGGTGAGACGAATAAGGGGAACAACAAAATGGACCACGTCTACAATCTGCTCTGGCTTGCTTTCAGCGTCGCTCTTCTCTTCGCCGCATTGAACCGGCGGCTGGCCGGAGATTTCGTCACCATGTGGTATCTGCTCGTCATCACAGCTGTGACCGTGATGGCGTGGGCGGGCTTCTTCCCGACCGATATGGCGAACCTGCGGGCCGGCTGATCTGCAGGCCGCAATCCCATGCCGACCGCTCGCAGCACCACCTCAAAGCGTCCCAGACGCGAAAAAACCGCCGAAAATCTCTTTCGGCGGCTTGGAGCGTGATCGAAGGACGGAGCCGCGCGTCGCGATCTTTCAGATTCGCTTCCCGCGCTTTAGGTCTTTCATTTTGCGCATGTCGTTGTCGCAAAGCCGCTGCACACTTTTGCGCGACATGCCCTAAAGCTTCGGGTTCAGCGGCACGATGGCGGCAAAGCGTAGCCAGTCCTTCTGCGCCTTGGGCGTCCAGGCCGCCTCGGCGATGGCCGGCAGGCGCGGGAAGACGAGGCGGTTGAAATAGTCGCGGGAGATGAAATTCTCCTGCCAGATGCAGGCCTGCACGCCCTTCATCAGGTGCTTCAGCTCATCCGGGAAATCGCCCTCGGCCTCGTAGGCATAGGTATGGGCCGGCGGCACCGTGCCTGCCCAGCTCGCGCCGGGTTCCTGCCAGGCATCGGCCTGCACCATGTCGAGATAATAGGCCTGGCCCGGGGTCATCACGACTTCATAGCCTTCGCGCGCCAGATCGATGCCGACCTCCGGCTTTTCCCAGGCCATGAGCAAAGTGCCTTCCGGATCGACGCCCCCGCCATGGGCGACCTCGTTCCAGCCGGCAAGCTTGCGCCCGCGGGCGGTGAGCATGGCCTTGATGCGCTTGAGGAAATAGGACTGCAGCGCGAATGTCCCCGATATGCCCTCCTGCTCCATGAGCTTGCGTGCGAGCGGTGAAGCGAGCCACGAACCATTGGCGACCTCGTCGCCGCCGATATGGATATATTCGGACGGAAAGAGCTCGACCATTTCGTCGAAGACCTTGGCGAGAAACTCGTAGGTCAGCTCGATGGCGGGGTTCAGCGCATTGTTCGGGAAGCCCTGAACGGAATGATAGCTGTCAGGAGCCTCCTGCCCGTCCGTCAGGTCAGGCAGGGCGACGAGGGTGGCGGTGCTGTGACCGGGAACGTCGATTTCCGGGATCACCTCGATGCCGAGCGCCATGGCGTGGGCGACGATCTCGCGAACATCATCCTGCGAATAGAAGCCACCGACCGGCTCGGCTGCATTGCCAAGCTGCGGCAGCAGCGGCTCGTCCGGCCCGCGCAGCACGCCCGTGGTGGTCAACTGCGAATAGGCGCGGATCTCCAGCCGCCAGGCCTCGTCATCGGTCAGATGCCAGTGGAAGATATTGAGCTTCAGCCAGGCGAGAATGTCGAGCAGGCGCAGGACGTCGTCCTTTGGCGTGAACTGCCGGGAGACGTCGAGATGGCAGCCGCGCCAGCCATAGCGCGGCCGGTCGGCGATCACGCCAGATACGGGGAAGCGGAACTTGCCGGGCTCGCGCCGTGCGCCATCGAGAAGCTGCGCTAACGTCGTCAGACCGTAGAGGCGGCCTGCCTCGGCGGAGAAGGCGAGCACGATCTCATCGCCGGAGAAGGAAAGCTCATAGGCTTCCCGGGCCAGTGCCGGCCGTTCGACAAACCGCAGCGCCCTGCCCTGTGGCGCCGCAATAAGGCTGAAGGGGATGTGATTGGACGGAAAGAGGCGGCGGAAGAGCGCCTGCGCCGCAGCCAGCGCCTTGATGCTCGCGGCATCGGAACCCTCGGCCGGATAGAGCGCAACCGGAAAATCTTCGCCCGGCTTGGCGTCGATCTCCGCCGGCCAGGGCTGGATCGCGTAGGGAAGCTCCAGCCTGCCTCCCGGCAGCAGGACCGGCGGCGGCTCGCTGACGCGATCGGCGAGCAACAGATCCGAAGTGAAAACGGTGACATGAGTGCCGTCTTCGAGCGTCACGTAGGCGGATTTGGCGCCGTCGGTGCAATGGCGCGCTATACGGTGAAGTGCCGAGACGGTGAACGTCCAGCTTCCTCCGGGTGCGATGGAGAGGCCGGCCGGCGGCGCAAACTCATGAAAATTGGCATTGCGGCGGACGAAGACGGCGTTGTCGCAGGCTTGGGGATCAACGAGGCGCGTCAGGGTCGTATAGGCGAGACGGAAATTCTCAAGAGGTGCATCCGAGAAATTGAAGAGGGTCAGTGTCAATCGACCATGCTTCCCGCCTTCGGGCGACCAGGTGTTTTCGAGATGATAGGAGGACGGCTGCATGATGTTCCCCTTTGCCGGCGTGCGTCAGTAATGTTCGGATTGCGAGAAGGTATGGGCGAGCTCCGCCTGCCCAGCCGTCAGGCCGCAATCGACAGGCAGGCACACGCCCGTGATCGCCGCGGCGAGCGGGCTTGCGAGGAACGAGACGGCGTTGGCGACATCGACGGGATCGACGACGCGCTGCAGCGCATACCAGCGCTTCGCCTCTTCAAAGACATTCGGATTGGCTGCGGCGCGGACTTCCCAGGCCTGTGTACGAACGGTGCCGGGCGCGACCGCATTCGAGCGGATGCCGAACTTGCCGTATTCGACGGCAACCAGCCGGGTGAAATGCAGTAGCCCCGCCTTGGCGGCGCTATAGGCCGGATGGCCGAAGACGGCCATGCCGTTGACGGAGGCGATATTGATGACCGACCCCTTCGACGCCTTCAGCATGTCCTCGACGGCGCGGAAGCAGAGGAAAGCCGCCTCTAGATTAAGGGCATTGTCGGCGCGCCATATGGCAGGCGTCGTATCATGAAGACTGACGGCGCGGGCAGCACCGGCATTGTTGACCAGCGTCCTCAATCCGCCCAATCCCGATGCCGCCTTGGCCATGGCGGCAACATCGCCGTCACCGGTGATATCCGCCTTGAATGGCATGAAACGTTCCGCAGGGCCGAGAGCCTGCGCCGCCGCCTGCACTGCTGCCTCGTCGATATCAACGAGCAGGATGATGTCATGGTCATCTGCCAGGCGTTTTGCGATGGCACGGCCGATATCGCCGGCCGCTCCTGTGACGATGGCAACAGATCTGCTCATATGGTTTCCTCTAATTCGTTCCCGAGCGGAGGTTGCCGCCCCTTGCCGTTGTTTGCCTGTAGCTCCAGTCTAAAGCGCGTCGCGATCTTTCAGATTCGCTTCCCGCGCTTTAGGTCTTTGATTTTGCGCATGTCGTTGTCGCAAAATCGCTGCACACTTTTGCGCGACATGCTCTAGTCCCCCAGCAGCTGGCGATCGTCGCCGTCGCGGTGAGCGACGAGCTGCTGCTTGATGCGGCGCAGCGTCACCGTAGCCTGCGGCTGGATGCGATAGGCGACCAGACTGGCGAGAATGTCCACCACGGCGAGATAGGCGATGCGGGTCGATGTCGGCCGATAGATATTGTCACCTTCCGGAAGATCGACGGGCAACGTGATTTCCGCGGCCTGGGCGACCGGGCTGTTGCTCTGCGTCAGCGCTATGGTCGGAATCTTGGCTTCGCGCGCCAGCGTGAAGGCGCGCACCAGCTCGGCGTTACGGCCTGAGAAGGACGAGCCGATCAACACGTCCGTCGGCTTGGCGGCAGCCGCCATCATCAGCTGCATGCTGTGATCGGAGCTTGCGGTAATGCGGAGACCGAGCCGGAACAGGCGGTTCTGCAGCTCGGTCGCAATCATCGAGGAATTGCCGCCGGAACCGAAGGCATAGATCATCTCGGCGCCGGCAAGCCGGTTTGCCGCCCGTTCGATCGCCGCGACGTCCAGACCGCGATGCAGCAGGAAGAGTGCGTTCTGCGCCTTGGTAATAATGTCTTGTGCGACGTCGGCCGGGGCAATGCTCTTCGGCTCGGGCTTCAGATAGCGCATGCCCACATAGGCGGTACGCGCGAGCTGCACCTTGAAATCGGAAAAGCTCTCGCAGCCCAGACGCCGGCAGAAGCGCGTCACCGTCGGCGGCGAGACATCCGCCTTGCCCGCCAGCTCGATGATGGAAGCATTGACGGCGAATTCGAAATCATTGAGGACGATATCGGCGATGCGGATTTCCGATTGCGAAAGCCGCCCCCTCTCGTCCTGCATGGTCGTGAAGATATCCATCAGCCTCCCCTTTGTCGCTGGTTCACCCACGTTTGACACGTAGTCAGCGACGCGATCCATCTCAATCTTATCGAATCCGCCGGCGCCTGTGGACTGGCGTGGGCACAGATGGGGCTTGTCATTCGTTCCCATTTCGCCGGAACCGTGACATGCGATGGCCGCCATGCGGTTCATGCAAATTATTTTCTTGATACGTTGACAAATGACCATAGAAAGCAGAATTTGACCAGTGAAAATCGCAAATTATGAAAAGAATTTAAATGACGGCGGATACTATGCGTGATCCTTTCAAGAATCCCTTCCCTGCCAGCGATACCGCCAGGCATTCGATCTGGGAGATGCTCGTTCCGCGTGACATCGATGCCTTTCTTGCCGCCGACTGGTCGAAAGTCGCGGGTGATTTCGTCGAGGAAGGCTTCATTGGCATCGACGGAAAGCGCGAGGTCAGCCCTGATAAATGGCGTCTCGCCTTCCCGACCTTGTCGGCCTATCGTGACGAATGGCTGCGCCAGGCGCGCGACTTCGCCACGCAATCTTTCGCGGAAGATCCGCGCACGGCCATTTTCACCACCACGACGCTCGAAGACATCGAAATCGAAGGCGATATGGCGCTGGTGCGCAAGAAGTTCGACGGCAGCCTGAAGAAGTCGGACGGCGGCATCGACCTTCTGAGGTGGCAGACACTTTATTATTGCCGCCTGCATGAGGGACACTGGAAGATCTGCGGCTTTACCGGTTACCTGCCGAATCCCATGGAATAGAGGCGACAGCGTTGCGCATTTTCACCGCGGCCCTTGCGACCGAGACGAATACCTTCTCCCCCATCTGCGTTGATCGGCGCGCTTTCGAAGCCTCTCTCTATGCGCCTCCCGGCATGCACCCGGAAACGCCGACGCTGTGTACGGCGCCGATCACCGTCGGTCGTCGCATCGCGGCGGAAAAGGGCTGGGAGGTGATCGAGGGCACCGCCACATGGGCCGATCCGGCCGGACTGGTGAATCGCCGTACCTATGAGGAACTGCGCGACGAAATTCTCGAGCAATTGCGCGCGGCGATGCCTGTCGATGGCGTGGTTCTCGGGCTGCACGGCGCCATGGTTGCGGATGGTTATGAGGATACGGAAGGTGATTTCCTGTCGCGCGTGCGCGAGATCGTCGGCCCGGATATCCTGGTGTGCGCCGAACTCGATCCGCACAGCCATCTGACGGCGAAGCGCCTCGCCGCCGCTGATTTCTTCGTCTATTTCAAGGAATTCCCGCATACAGACTTCGTCGATCGCGCCGAGGACCTCTGGCGGATCGCCATCGATACGCTGGAAGGCCGGGTCAAGCCGGTCATGTCCGTCTTCGACTGCCGCATGATCGATGTGTTTCCGACCTCGCGCGACCCCATGCGCTCCTTCGTCGACAAGATCATGACGATGGAAAAGAGCGATGCGGACATTCTGTCCATCTCCGTCATTCACGGCTTCATGGCGGGCGACGTGCCCGAAATGGGCACAAAGCTGCTCGTCGTCACCGATAATAAGCCGGATAAAGGCTCTGCAATCGCCCGCGATCTTGGCCTGGAACTCTTTTCGAAGCGCGGCACCTTCATCATGCCGCAGATCGATGAGAAGCAGGCGGTGAGCGAGGCGATGGCTGCGGCCTCGGGTCCCGTCGTCATCGCCGATCTCTGGGATAATCCCGGCGGCGGCACGGCAGGCGATGCTACGGTCATCCTGCAGGAATTGCTCGACCGCGGCGCTACCGATACGGCGATCGGCACGATCTGGGACCCAATGGCCGTTCAGATCTGCATGGCGGCCGGCGAAGGCGCGGAAATCCCACTGCGCTTCGGTGCGAAATCGGCGCCGGGCACGGGTAATCCGATCGACGGTCTCGTCAGGATCGTTCGCATCGTCCCGAATGCCGAGATGCGTTTCGGCGAGAGCTTCGCTCCCTTCGGCGATGCCGCGCATATTCAGCTCGACGGTATCGACATCATCTTGAATTCGACACGCGCGCAGAGCTTCGATCCGAGCCTGTTTTCCGTCATGGGCATCGATCCCGGAACGAAGAAGATCCTGGTCATCAAATCGACCAATCACTTCTACGCATCCTTTTCCAAGATCGCATCGCAGATCCTTTACTGCTCCGCGGGAACGCCTTATCCCAACAATCCCGCACGCACGCCTTATCGCCGCGCGCGAAAGGATATCTGGCCGATGGTGGCGGACCCCTTTGCAGAAGAACGGAAAGATGCCTGACATGGCTTCCAGTATCGCTCATGACATCGCCTTGGAAATCGGCCCCAAGCCCGGCGACACGATCGACAGCCTCTCCACGCCGCGCCCGATCATCGACGAAGACCGGCTGGCTGCGAACATTGCTCGCGTGCAGTCCTACATGGATGCGCATGGACTGAATTTCCGCCCGCATATCAAGACGCACAAGATCCCTGCACTGGCGCATGCCCAGGTCGCCGCCGGCGCAAAGGGCATCAACTGCCAGAAGATCACCGAGGCGGAAGTCTTCGCCAAGGCAGGTTTCGAGGATATTCTGATCACCTTCAATATTCTCGGGGCGGAAAAGCTGACACGGCTTTCGGCTTTGAACGACCGCATTGCCGGCCTCAAGGTCGTGGCGGATAGCATGGTGACGGTTGACGGACTCTCCGACTGGTTCGCCGTCCGCAAGCCGCTGACCGTGCTGGTGGAATGCGATACCGGCGGCGCGCGCTGCGGTGTGCAATCGCCCGCGCAGGCAGCCGCTCTCGGCAAGCATATAGCCGGCAAGCCCGGTCTCGTCTTCGGCGGCTTGATGAACTATCCGAAGCCGAACGACGCCGCCGCGACACAGGCTTTCCTCGTTGAAGCGGTAGCGCTGCTGAAGAATGATGGCATCGAATGCCCGATCGTCAGCAATGGCGGCACGCCGAGCCTTTTCGAGGCGCATCTCGTCACGGCCGCCACCGAGCACCGCGCCGGGACCTATATCTATAATGACCGCTCCATGGTGCGTGCGGGCCATTGCCGGGAAGAGGATTGCGCCATGCACATTCTCGCCACCGTCGTTTCGCGCCCGACCGAAGACCGTGCCGTCATAGATGCCGGCTCCAAGGCTCTGACCTCAGACCTTCTTGGTTTTGCCGATTATGGCCAGGTGGTCGGCTATCCCGAAGCCGTCATCAAGGGGCTATCGGAGGAACATGGCGTCATCGACCTATCGAACTGCATCGGCCCTCGTCCTGAGATCGGCGACAAGATCCGCATTATCCCGAACCATACCTGCGTCGTTTCCAATCTCTTCGACCAGATGGTGTTCCATCGCGATGGCGTGGTGACGCGCGTCGAAGAGGTGGCCGCTCGCGGTTTGGTCTGGTAAGGCGATCTGCCACTCGCGGGTCGCATCGGGGCCACCCTCGTCCTTCGACGGGCCCAGGATGAGGGTGGAGCAAGCTATGCGACCGGGCCACGAGGCTAGCCCTCATGGTGAGGTGCGCAGGCTCCTGAGCTTGTCGAGGGGGCCGGAGCCTCGAACCAAGAGGGCGGATGGCTGCTTCTTGGGCCACCTCCCGTCAGGAGGCGGCCCGGTTCAGCAGGTCCATGTCGATTTCGGCCAGTTCCACCCGCCGCTCGAAGGCCTGGCCATTCTCGTCAAACAGATGGCAATCGCCGAGGCGGATGCCGGTCTTGAGCGGGGCGTCCATGCGGATAGCCGCACTGCCCTCGAGCGTCGCACAGAAATTCTCATCGATGCCATCAGCCGTGGCATAGGCGACCGTTTGAGCGCCGAGCCGCTCCACGACCGTCGGCACGATTGTCAACGTCAGATCGCCGTCCCCGAGCTGGACATGCTCCGGGCGGACGCCGAGTGTCAGCGGCTTGCCGGCAAAGCCGGGACGCGGCGTCACCGGCAGCAGGGCCTTCTGTCCCTTGTAGTCCACCTCCACACCCGCATCGCTGACGCCAGTGCAAGTGACAGGCAGGAAGTTCATCTTCGGATTGCCGATGAAGCGGGCAACGAAGGTATTGGCCGGCTTATGATAGAGCTCCAGCGGCGCACCGACCTGCGATATCTCCCCGGCGTTCAAGACGACGATCCGGTCGGCCATGGTCATGGCCTCGACCTGATCATGCGTCACATAGATCATGGTTGCCTGCAGCTGGCGGTGCAGCTTCGCGAGCTCGATGCGCATATCGGCACGCAGCGCAGCATCGAGGTTCGATAGCGGCTCGTCAAAAAGGAAGATCTTCGGCTCGCGCACGATGGCGCGGCCGATGGCGACACGCTGGCGCTGGCCGCCGGACAACTGGCCCGGCTTTTCCTGCAGGCGTTTATCGAGGTGCAGGATGCGGGCAGCATTCTCGACCTTGGCCTTGAGTTTGTCCTCCGCCATCTTCTCCACCCGCAGCGGGAAGGCGATGTTCTCGAACACCGACATGTGCGGATAGAGAGCATAGGACTGGAAGACCATGGCGATGCCGCGCTTGACGGGCGGCAGATCGTTGACGCGGGCACCATCGATCTTGATGTCGCCGCTGGTCACATCGTCGAGACCGGCGATCATGCGCAGCAAGGTCGACTTGCCGCAGCCGGAGGGGCCGACGAAAACGATGAATTCACCGTCATTGACGTCGAGCTCCACGCCCTTGATGACCTCGAAATGACCGTAAGATTTTTTGACCTGATTAAGGTGCAGCTTTCCCAAACTCTGTCTCCGCGCGGCGCCGCCAGGGGCGGGCAGGGCTCCAAAGGCCGCGCGCGATGCGCGCGGCCCGGTTACTTGCAGACTTATTTATACTGCTCGAGATCGGCCGCGGCCTTCTTCAGCGCATCCGCCGGCTGGGCCTGGCCGGTCACGACTGACTGGACCATGGCGATCATGGCGTTCTGGAAGCCCTTATAGTCCTTGAACAACGGCTCCGGACCACCATAGGCGATGCCGTCGATAAACGGCTTCCAGGAAGGGTCCTTCTTGACGAACTCGTCAACCATCGGAGACGGGCGTAGCGGCGTGAGGCCGGCACCGCCCTGGAGTTCGTATTCGCCCTGCGGGCCGGGAGAGGTGATGAATTTGGCAAATTCGATCGCCTTGTCCTCAACGCCAGACCCCTTGAAGACGGCAAGGCTGTCGGTGATGAGCAGCGTGCCCGGACCCTTGGCCGACGGGCCGAGCGGCAGCGGTGCCACACCCCAGTTGATCTTCGTTTCCTTGAGGCGGTAGGCAGCGCCGGAACCAGCCTGGAGCATGCCGACCTTGCCATCGAGGAAGATAGCGCGCATTTCGTTCTGCTCGTAGGCCGTCGGTCCTTCGACCGAATAAGGTGTGATGTCCTTGTAGGCCTGGAGAGCTGCCAGAACTTCGGGACTGTCGAGGGTGATCTTGTCGCCGTCGATCACCTTGCCATTGTTGGTGTAAACCCAATGCAGGAACTGGTGCATGGTGTTGTCGAAGGTTTTGGCCGAGAGGCCGTATCCGGGAATGCCGGTCTTTTCCTTGATCGCCTTGGCGTCGGCGATTTCCTCGGCCCATGTGGTCGGCGGCTTCTCGGGGTCAAGGCCGGCCTTCTTGAAGAGGTCCTTGTTCCAATAGAGCGCCTTGGTCGAGAAGGCGATCGGCGTGCCCCACTGCTGTCCATCGATGGTGACCGTATTCACGATCCCCGGATAATAGGCCTTCTTCTCGTCGTCCGTCATCGGGATCGGAACAATCAGATCGTTGTCAGCGAACTGCTTGAGCGTGCGGGAACCGACATAGGCCATGGCGACCGGCGTGCCGGCTGCAGCCAGTGTTGTCGCCTTATCCTGGCACAATTCCCAGCCGACGAGCTCTGGCTTGACGGCCCAGCCCGGATTCTTGTCTTCCCACTGCTTGATATACTTCACATGGATCGTATCGATGCTGTCGCCGCAATAGATCCAGCTGATTTCCTTGTCGGCCGCCTGGGCGTTCACGGCGCCAAGCGCGGTGGAGCCGAGCAAAGCAAGGGCGAGAAGCCCTGTCTTGAAATGGAATGTCACGTTTAAGCTCCCGTTCTCTCTGGTGGTTGATTTGATTTTATTGCTTCACCGCGCCGGCGGTCAGACCGCTGACGAGATACCGTTGCAGGAAGAAGATCACGACCAGAGCCGGCGCGATGCCGACGAAACTTGCGGCCATGAGTTCATTCCAGACGACCTCCTGCCGGCCGAAATAGGCGAAGAGCCCAACCGGCAGCGGCATGTATTCCGTCTTCGAATTGAAGGTAAGAGCATAGATGAACTGCTGCGCGTAGGCCTCGATGAACGAGGAAATCGCAACGACGACGATGCCGGGCATGGCGATCGGCAAGATGACACGCCGCAGCGTATAGAGCTGGCTCGCGCCATCCACATAGGCCGCCTCATCCAGCTCGCGCGGAATGCGGCGGATATAGGTGTGCAGCAGCCAGATTCCCGTGGGAATGATGAAGGCCACACCCGGCACGATCATGGCGAAATAGGTGTTCAGCACACCGAAGGAACGCATGAGCCGGAACAGCGGGATGAGCAGCACGGCGCCGGAAAACATCTTGACCGCAAGGAACGCGCCGAGCAGCAGGCCGGATCCCTTGAATTCAAAACGGGCGAAGGCGTAGGCGGCCGGCACGACGAGGATCAGCACGATGATGGTGATCGATCCGGAAACCAGAAACGAGTTGAAGATATACCAGCCGAAACCCGGCACGCTCGTCCACATCGTGCGATAGGCCGTAAAAGAGCCGTTCTCGGGGATGAAGCGGTAAGGCGACGAAAAGAGCTGGCTAAGCGGCTTCAGCGACACCAGGAACCCTTCGATGAAGGGCGCCAGCACGAAAGCCAGAAAGAGCAGGATTCCGGCATAGATGCCGATAAGCTCATACCACCTGTAGCGATGGATCATCGAAGGGTGGCTCATCGCTGCTTGGCTCCCGTGGAAAAGCGGCTGGTCAGGCGGAAATAGGCAAGACAGAAGAGCGACAGGAAGATGCAGATCAGCACTGCACGCGCAGCGCCCTCGCCATATTTGTAGGAGCCGATCGCCGTTCGGTACGTGTCGATGATCATCGTCGTCGTTTCGCCGTTCGGACCACCGCGGGTCAGGATCCAGATGATATCGAAGGAATTGAAGGTCGAGATCAGCGAGAGCATCGACATGGTGACCAGAGACGGCACCAACAGCGGCAGCGTGATGCGGCGGAAGCGATAGAAGCGGCCGGCGCCATCCGTCCAGGCCGCCTCGTAGAGATCGTGCGGAATCGCTTGCATGGCCGCCAGCATGTAAAGAGTAACCATGGGCACACCGATCCAGACGTCAGTGACGATCGTCGCCCAGAAGGCCGTACTGCCATAGGCCAGGAACGCGACGGGGCTGTCAACGATGCCGAAGCGCTGCAGCAGGCCGGAAATCATGCCGAACTGGCCATTATACATCCAGCCCCACATGAAGATGCCGATCGCCATAGGCACGATCCAGGGCGGCATGGTCAGCACGCGGAAGAGCGCGCGGCCCGGAACGGCCGAGTTCAGGAGCGCGGCCCCTAAAGTGCCGATGATCATCTTGATCGACACGGAGAAGAAGGTCCAGATGAAGGTGCGGACGATGACGCCTGCGAAAGTGTCGTTGAAGATCTTCGCGTAGTTCTCGAACCCAACCCAATTCGTCACCTTCTTCAACGACGCATCGGTGAAGGATAGGATTATCGTGTCGACCAGCGGATAGGCGACGATGACGGTGACATAGAGGAGAGCCGGAAAAAGCAGGAGCCAGGCGAAGATGACCGTGCTGCGTTGAACACCCATCCCGCGCCCCTCCCTAGGCGGCTCTTGAATGAAGCGCTTCGTCGAACTCGTCCCAGATCGGTCGGAGATCGACGACAGCTCTCTTCATGCGCGCCTCGTCCATCGAGAGCGCCAGAATGCCTGCCTCCAGCGCATTCTGGGTCGACACAGGCAGGTGCAAGCCCGTCTTGACGTGCGTGATGATATCGGCGGCCATCTGCTCGTCGGCGCCATAATGCTGCGAAAGCGTGGTGGCCGCGTAAGTGTTTTCGATCACCTTTTTGCCGGTCAGCATCTCGTGGACATTGAAGTAACCGCGGATGAAATCACCTTCGGCCATGCCGCGCGAGCCCATGATGGCAAAACGGCGGAACTGGTCCGGCACGTTCAGATTGGTGTGGAAGTTCATGCCGACGCCATTGGCATATTCGACGATCGCCACCTGGTAATCGATGATGTCGCCGTCGCTGTCGAAGACCTTGTCCGATCCCATCCAACCGCTCGGCTTGCGATGGAAGAGCTCAAGATCGTTGATACCTTCCCGCGCCGGGTCGTTTTCCGGAATGAAGCTCTTGCGGCCGCCGAAGCTTGCGACCCGCTCCGGCCGCGCACCGACCACGCCATTATAGAGATCGAGGTCGTGGCAGCATTTTTCCAGCATGAAGCTGCCGGAATAATGTTCGTAGCGGCGCCAATCACGCATGAAAAAGGCGCCATGATAGGGCTCGATGTGCTCCGCCGCCTCGATCGAAACCACATGGCCGAGCTTTCCTTCGGCCTGGGCTGCCAGGAGATCGCGATACATCGGCGAATAACGCAGCACCAAGCCCACGTTCAGGCGCTCATGGCCGAATTTCGCCATCAGGCGGGCGAGCTCGATACTGTCCTTGATCGTCGTGACGATCGGCTTTTCGCAGAAGATCTTGAGGCCGGCTTCGAGGCCGACGCGAATGTGATCGAGATGCATGTGGTTCGGAGAGCCGATCATCAGGAGATCGATCTTCTCGTTGGCAATCAGCTCCTGGGGCGTCGCATAGGCCTTCCCCGCCGATATGCCCCGTTCGGTCAAACCGGGCAGGCCCGCCGGCGCCGGATCGACATAGCCGGCAATCTCGAAGCTCTCATCGATCGCCTTGAAGACATAGCCCAGGTAGCCCAGGCGGAATCCCAGCCCAATGATTCCAACGCGCATGCTTTTGAGTTCCCATTACGTAATTTATTTTCGTAAGCTTGGGACAAATTTTCGCATTCGTCAACGACGTTCGCGCATTTTACGAGAAACATGAAATTTATTTTCAGAAAATGACAAAACTTGCGCGACATTGACGCGCAAGCCACGCTCGCTTTGATTGCGATGGCGCTCAACGCTGCTGCTTAAATCGGCAAAGTGCCTGCGACTTATCTGTCCGGGCCGTTATACTGCCAATATTGGTAGTTCGGTTTTCTGGTGCTGCTGGAAATGACGCCATTCTGCTCACAAACGTAACCGAGGCGCGGCAGGCCACGATAGAATGGTCCCTCGTGAAAATAATCCGCGTAGACAGTGGCAGTATGACATTGAAACTTCTCGTCATCAGCCATTTTGGGCGCAGTAACTCCAGGAAGGTCCTTGTAAGGATAGACGGGAGCGACATATGGCTTGGGGAGGAGCGGATTGTCGGCAAGGGCGACCGCCGGCATCAAGACTGCAAAGCACAGGGCAGCAATGGCGATTTTCGATTTGACCCACATGAACTGCTACGCTCCTTTGCAGATGCGAGCGCAACGATCATACGCCGCATACAATAGATATAATGGGGCCGCGGTCATGCGCCAACGGGTTCCCGGATCAAAATCGCGCATAAGCGGCGGCTTCCCTCCAGCCGCGGCCGGCCATTCACGCTACGTTACACCAAAAAAAATGCTTTTATCTGCAAATACAACACAGACGTGCGGCAGCCGTTTGCGACAAGTAATAAGCATGTTATATAGTACGGAAATTGTCATCTCAGTTGCAGTCGCCGCGATTTCTGTTTGCAGGAGTAACAGTCATTCTCGAACAGATTAATCGTGTTCCTCCCTTCCCCGATCCCGGGACCGCTGACGATATCGCTCAGCAGGTTTCCATCTATGTCATCAACCTCGATCGCTCGCGTGATCGGTGGGAGCGGCTCTGCAAACAGGCTGTCGAATTCGATCTGCATATTACCCGCATTCCCGCTGTCGACGGCCGCGTCATCGCTGACGCGGATCGCGTCGATTTCCACCCCCCTTCATTCATGTATCATAACGGCCGTAAGCTCCTGCCGGGAGAATACGGATGCTATCGCAGCCATCTCATCGCCCTTGAGCAATTTGTCGCCAGCGGCGACAGGATGGCGATCATCATCGAAGATGACGTCGAGCTCAACGAAAGGCTGATACCGCGCGCGATCGCGGCGATGGACGGCGCCAAAGGCGCCCGTCTCGTCAAACTCGTCAACCATCGTCTCGTCGGCTTCAAACCGATCCACGAAACCAGTGAAAATGACGTTGTCGGCCGCTGCATGCATGGTCCGCAGGGCTCAGCTGCCTGTTACATCGTCAACCGCAAGGCTGCCAAGAAGCTGCTGACGACGCTGAAGCCCATGCTTCTTCCCTATGACGTCGCCCTGGAACGCGGTTGGTCCACCGGCGTCGAGACATTCACGACCTTTGAAAATCTTGTCGACTTCAGCCCCCATCGCGCCGATACCACGATCGGCAAGCGCGTGCATTACCGCGCCGTAAAGCGGCACCCTCTGTTGCGGCTGACGGCACATTGGTTCCGCACCTGCGATCAGGTGCGCCGCTGGAACTACGCCATCGCGATGAAGCGGTAGCTGCGGCGCCAAGCCGGACCGGAAAATCGCTGCGCACTTTTCCTGGAATTGCTCCAGGAGGCGCCGGTATCGTGACAGGGCACGCGTCTATAGCTGCGCGACGTTATCAAGGTTCGGTTGGTCGATCGTCAGATCCGTCTCGCGCTCACGATAGACGAGATCGACCACTTCGCTGCTCGGCGTATAGCCGGAAACGAGATTTTGCAGCAGGGTTCTGGCCAGAGGAATGTCGTTTTCATCCAGCGCCGCCTCAAGTGCGGCAAGCCGCTTCGACAGCTCCGGCCATGGGAGAAAGTCTTCCTTGGCCTGCATGATGCGCGGATGACTGGTCGGCTGCGGGTTGTCGCCGATCAACAGCTCTTCATAGAGCTTCTCGCCTGGTCGCAGGCCGGTGATTTCGAGCTCGATATCGCCGTCAGGCTCGTCTTGATCCCGCACGGTCAGACCGGACAGTTCCACCATGCGGCGTGCGAGATCGGCAATGCGCACCGGTTCGCCCATGTCGAGCAGGAATACGTCGCCGCCGCCCGACATCGCGCCCGCCTGGATCACAAGCTGCGACGCCTCGGGAATTGTCATGAAATAACGGGTAATATCGGGATGCGTGAGCGTGATCGGCCCGCCGTCGCGGATCTGCTGACGAAAGAGGGGCACGACCGAACCGGAGGAGCCTAGCACGTTGCCGAAGCGCACCATGGCGAAATTGGTACTGTCGGTGCCGGGCTTGCGATCGGCGTCCATCGCCTGCAGCACCATTTCCGCCAGCCGCTTGCTCGCACCCATGATGTTGGTTGGGCGCACTGCCTTGTCGGTGCTGATGAGGACGAAATTTTCGACACCATGATCGCGCGCAGCCTCGGCCGCTATCTGCGTTCCCTGCACATTGTTGCGAATGCCTTCGGCGGGATTGTATTCGACGAGCGGCACATGCTTGTAGGCGGCGGCATGATAGACGGTCTTCGGCCGCCAGGCCTGCATGATCTGCCTCATTCGCTGGCCATCCCGCACGGACGCCAGGAAGGGAATGATCCGTATATCGGCATAACCGGCGGAAGCGGCCGTCTTCTCGAGTTCGCCATGGATGGCATAAAGGGCGAACTCGCTCTGCTCGATCAGCAGCAGGGCGGACGGGCCGTTCTTCAGGATCTGGCGGCAGAGTTCGCTGCCGATCGAGCCGCCGGCGCCGGTGACCATGACGACCTTGCCGCGAATGTTCTTCTCGATCAGACCGCGGTCGGGAGCGATCACGTTGCGACCGAGCAAGTCCTCGATATCAAGCTCGCGCAGATCCGAAACCGCGACGCGGCCCTGCGCAAGCGCCGTCAGATCGGGCATGGTCCGCACGGTGACGCGGGCCTTGCGCATGTCTTCGAGGATTTCGTTGCGCCGCTGCCGCGTGGCGTTCGGCAGGGCGAGCAATACGCCCTTGATCTCGCCCGAGACAACGAGCGCCGGCAGATCGGCAGGATCGTAGATCGGCAGGCCGCCCATGATGCTGCCGTGCAGATTGCGATCGTCGTCGAGATAACCGACAACGTTCAGTTCGGCGCTGTTGGCAAGGGCGCCTGTAAGCTGGCGTCCCGAAGCACCCGCGCCGTAGACCAGCACCTTGCCAAGCTGATTGCGGTTGAGAAGGCGCTGATAGGCGTTACCGAGCCAGTAGCGCGTCCACATGCGCGACAGGCCGATCGCGATCAGCAATAGCAGCGGCTGCAAGATACCGACCGTGCGCGGCACGCCCGGCACGCTGATCGCGGTGAAAACCGTCATGAAGGCGAGCGCATAGATCGCCACCGCCTTGACGACCGTCACGAACGCCGAAAGACCGGCATAGCGGAAGATCGCACGATAAAGGCCGAGAACAATGAAGATCGGAATGGCGAGCAGAAGGGAGACGATGGCCGGCAGCCACTCGACGCCTTCGAGAATGACCCAATCGTCGAGGCGGAGACAGTAAGCAAACCAGACCGTTAGCACGCACAGGCTGGCATCGACCAGCAGCGCAAGCGCGCGCTTGGTAGAGCGCGGCAAAGCCAGAAACGGCAGAACGAGTTTATCCGCGGGCACCATCGGTCAGTTTTCCCTGGCGCCAGTCATCGGAGCAGCGCACCGCTTTTCTCGCATAGATTGTCTCACAAAGTATCATACAACGCGTAATGAGCAGATCGCGCTTCCATTAGCAAGATCCGATCATCTGCAGCGCCGATTTACATTTAGAACAGTCGGCGCGCAATTGCATCCTCAATGCTGAAAAAGCCGCCGAAACGAAAAGATGGAACGGCGGTCACTTGCCGAAATAGCTGCGGATAACCGGATGCCGAAACAGACCGATGAGAATGGCAAACGCCATGCCGAGACCGGCACCGAAGATCGCTCCGGCGATAAGACCGGCCACCATCATTACTTTGCGGCTCGGCCCATCAGCCTTCAGTGGCGCTTCCGCCTCGGAGATGACGCGGATGTTGCTTTGCGACAGATCGTGAGCATCGTTCGCCTGTCCGGACCGTTTCAGAAGCGATTCATAAAGATCGCGCGCCGCGGTCGCCTTGCGCTGCAGCTCGTTCAGGCTGACGAGCTTGCCCGAGGTATTGACCTGCGAGGCCTTCTGCACGGCAAGTTCCTTGGCGATATCCTGCTCGGCCTTCTGCGCCTGCTCGTAATCGGCGCGGGCCGAGGTCATCTGCCGTTGCAGCTCCGCCCGGATTTCCGCGGCGAGGCTTTCCAGCGAGGACTTCGCGGCGAGCAGGCGCGGGTGGCGGGCGCCGAGCAGGCTTTGCAGGCTTCCGACATTGGCTGCCATCGTCGCATATTGCTGCCGCAGACTGCTCAATGCGGTCGACGTCACCCCCGACGAAGGATTGTTGGAGACGACTTCCTCGAAACTGAGCTTTCCGGCTGCATCGGCTCGGGCTTTCGCCTCGATCGTCTTCTGCTGGCTGGTGATAAGCAGGTCGTTCAGCGCGGTCAGGCGCTTGTCGGAAATCAGATTGCCCTCGACGGCCACCATATCGTTGTCGGCGCGGTAGGTCTCGACAGCCTTTTCGGCTGAGAGCACCTGCTGGCGCAAATCCTCAAGGCGGCTGTCCAACGCCGTATTGCTGCTCTTGAAGCTATTCGACGCCGCCTTGCTCTCTTCCTCCAAAAAGGAGGTGATGAGCTGATTGGCGATTCCAGCCGATTTCTGCGGATCGCCCGTCGTCACTTTCGCAGTCACGACATAGGTGCTGGATTCGCGGGCGATCTGAATGGCTTTCGCCAGGGCGGCCGTGGCCACATATTTTGCCGCCTCGCCGGTGGCGCCGCCATTGAATTTCGGGTCCTGATCGAGCCTCAATGCATCGACAACGCGGCCGAGCACCTTGCCCGAAGACAGGATCTGCGTCTGGCTTTCGATCATCGTGGTGATCAATTCAGGCGGCGTCGGCGCCTGCTGGGCGGAATCGGAGCCTCCGACCGGGCGTGGGTCGAAATAGAGGCTGGTCTCGGCGGTGAACTTCTGCGGAATAAGGGGAATGACAGCGCCGCCCAGTACCGCGCCGGCGCCTGCCAGGGCAAGAACTACAAGCTTCTTCGCCCAGATCGAAGCGATGGCCGATCGAAGATCAAGTAATGGCAACTTTGCCGCCAGAGCAGCGGCAGCCACCGGAGGAACCACAACCTGCTCGACGGTCGGCATCGCCACAGCAACAACCGGCTCGGCAATGGGGCGCGGTACCGCCGGCTCCTCTCCATCGGATCGCTTCGACGGGCTTTGCGAAACAGCGGCGTCCGCGATAGGCGCCTTGGGCTCTTCGGAATTTGCTACGGGCTCGCCTGCGACAACGAAATCCCGAGGTCGCAAGACAGGACTGCGCGGGCGCACGCCATCGCGCCGTCCATCAGACGGCTCGGTGTCGCGCCAACCCGCAAGTCGGTCCGATCGCTGGCTTCGTTCCATTGAGCTCATTGCAGACTTTCAGTGCTTCGCAGGCAGATTCCACGCAGCAGACGCCTGAAGTTTAGAAAGGTTTGGCTAACGGAACATTAAGGACGCTTCCAGGAAATCGCGCCGCGGGCGTCAACGCAACCCATCCTTTCATCATTGCTCAACACCATACTTCCTATGAAGAGCCATAGCCGCACGGAAGACAGGGACATGCCATGACCGCATCGATGAGGAAATCTCTGCGACGCCTGCTAGCGGCGGCCGTCATGCTTGCTTTCACGACGGACGCTGGAGGTGCATTCGCGGCGACGCAACTGTGTTATCGCGGCGTCAATCTCTCCGGAGCGGAATATGGCGAACGCGGCGGGGTCATCAATGTCAATTACACCTATCCGTCCGAACAGACCGTGCGCTACTTTGCCGAAAAGGGCATGAACACGATCCGCCTGCCCTTTCGCTGGGAACGGCTGCAGCCGGTGCTCGGGGCCTCGTTTGACGGCGACGAGCTGAAGCGCCTTAAGGATGCCGTCGACCTCATCCAGAAGCACGGAATGGCAGTCGTTCTCGACCCGCATAATTATGCCTATTACGACAAGACGCAGCTCAAGCAGCCTCCCGCGACGGATCTCGCATTCGGTGATTTCTGGGCGCGGCTCGCGGTCGAGTTCTCCAACCGCAAGGGCGTGGCCTTCGGCCTGATGAATGAGCCGCACGATATCAAGGCTCCCGACTGGCTCGAACTTGCCAATACCGCGATCCGCAGCATCCGTACCGTCGGCGCACGCAATCTCATTCTCGTACCCGGAACGAACTGGACGGGCGCACACAGCTGGTCGGCCGATGTGCTTGGCGGTGGCGCAAACGGAACGGTCATGCTCGGCGTCAAGGATCCGCTCGATTTCTACGCCTTTGAATTTCACCAATATCTGGATTCAGACAGTTCCGGCACGCACCCGGTCTGCGATGGCACCGACAATGCCGTGAAGGGCATGAACGACGTCACCGACTGGCTGCGCAAGAACGGCAAACGCGGATTTCTGGGCGAATTCGGCGTCGCCGCCAATGATGGTTGCCTCGATGGCCTGAGGCAGATGCTCGACGTCATGGACGCCAACAGCGATGTCTGGCTCGGCTGGACCTATTGGGCTGCCGGTGACTGGTGGCCGCCAGAGGAACCACTCAACGTCCAGCCGCGCAATGGTCGCGACAAGCCGCAGATGAAGGTTCTTGCCGAGGGGCTCAATCGAAAAGTATCGCTGGCGACCTCATGCGCGCTGGTCAGGCCGGCGAAATGACCGCTGATGGGCAACCCGGCCCTTTGTCGCGAATCATCGGGCTGATATGTTGCCGCGGCCAGTGAAGACGCCACGACCTCGGATATCTCATGCAACGTTCAGGCGAAAAGCAGCCGATCAATTTCGTCATTCTCACGATTTCGCTGCTGGCGGTCTGCTATAACTGCATCCTGGCCTTCATCAATCACAATATCACGCCGTTGACGCCGAGCGCGGTCGTCTTGTCCGAAATATTGCTGCAGGTCGCCGCTTTCACCTATCTGCTGACGAAGGGCATATATGAGGAAGACATAGCGCCGCTCCTTTACCTGCTGCTGACGATCGTGTTGACGATCTTCGTTATCGCCATCAACAAGCAGGCCTATATCGATCATCTCCGCAATGTGATGATCATCTTCGCCTTTTCGATCATGGGGCGGCTGGCCAACGAGCGCACCGTCAAGCTCGCATTCAAGATTTCATGCTTCATCGTGCTTGCCGTGCTTGTCCTGGAAATCGTTTCGGTCAAGGAATATGTCGCGCTGTTCCATCCGGCCGAATATTTCCAGAATACGCGCGGCGTGCCGCCGGCGACCTATAGCGATATCGGCCTTTTTCGCGGCGCGCTCGGCTTCGAGGGCCGGTTCTCCTTCGGCCTGATCGACCACCGATCATCCTCCATCTTCCTGGAGCAGGTCTCGCTTGCCAATTTCTGCGGCGTGATGGTGCTGTATCTGATCAGCTTTTCCAATCGCCTGGGATTATTCGACCGTCTGCTATTCTTCTCGACGGTCGTGCTGATCCTACTGACGAATGACACGCGCACGATGCTGATATTCAGCCTCGTCTGCGTTGCCGGCTATTTCATCTATCCATGGCTTCCCAAGACGCTCGACCTGCTGACGATGCCCGGGATCATCGTAGTCGGCTTCGTCATTCACGCGCTCGAGCCGAGCGTGACGGGCGATAATTTCGTCGGGCGGATCAATGGCACGGTGAAAGCGTTCCTCGGTATGGACCTGCAGAGCACGATCGGGCTGCAACTCGATCAGGTCGGCATCTTCTTCGACAGCGGATATGTCTACATCATCTATGGCGCTACCATCTTCGGCCTGATCTTGTTCTGGCTCTACGCCTCGCTCTATCCGGGCGGCGAAACGGTCAATCAGCGACGCCTCGGCCATGCGCTTTCCCTCTTCCTCTTCCTCAATCTGATGATCGGCTCGACGGCGATCTTCTCCATGAAGACGGCCGGGCTCGTCTGGCTTCTTGTGGGATTCCTGAAATTCAACGAGGGAAGTCTGGCGAAACGGCCACAAGAGCTTTCGCTGGCAACCAGCGGCTAAGGCGGGGATACGCCGTTCGAAGACGCAACGGGAACGGCTTTTTGCCCGTCATCCTGCCTAAATATCCGTCGAAACATGACTGGGGGGAGGTATTTCCCAGACCTCCGATTTCATCTAAGCAGGCGGACATCCTCGGGATAGAAGAGAAGAGACATGACGAGCTATGTATTGA
>UBXG01000045.1 GCA_900469475.1 Hyphomicrobiales bacterium
CCCCGCATGCGGGGAGAGGGTCAGGGTGAGGGGCAAACGCAGGAACGGCAAGCTGTGCCATCGCGATGGAATTCGAAAAGCCCCTCATCCGCCCTCTCGCAGCCGAGCTCCGCTCGACCGCTCAAGTCCACCTTCTCCCCGTTTCACGGGGCGAAGGGGCTTTGTTACTTCCCACCCAAATCCCGAACAGCACCGCGATCAGCACTGGTCGCAAAAGCGGCATAAGCCTTCAAGGCCGTGGTGACGTTGCGCTTACGCGCTTCCGCCGGATGCCAGCCCTTGGCGTTCTGCGCTTCGCGGCGAGCGGCAAGTTCCTTGTCATCAACGCGCAGGTTGATGGTGCGGTTCGGGATGTCGATGTCGATCATGTCGCCTTCGCGCACCAGGCCAATCGTACCGCCATTGGCCGCTTCCGGCGAAGCATGGCCGATCGACAAGCCCGAGGTGCCACCGGAGAAGCGGCCGTCGGTGATCAGCGCGCAGGCCTTGCCGAGGCCCTTCGACTTCAGGTAGCTCGTCGGATAGAGCATTTCCTGCATACCGGGGCCGCCTTTCGGGCCTTCGTATCGGATGACGACCACGTCACCCGCCTTCACTTCGTTGCTGAGGATGCCCTTGACGGCAGCGTCCTGGCTTTCGAAGACCTTGGCCGGACCGGAGAACTTCAGGATCGATTCATCGACGCCGGCCGTCTTCACGATGCAGCCGTCAAGCGCCAGATTGCCCTTGAGGACAGCAAGACCGCCATCCTTGGAGAAGGGATGCTCGACGGAGCGGATGACGCCCTTCTCGCGGTCCGTATCGAGTTCATCCCAGCGGGAGCTCTGGCTGAAGGCGATCTGGGTCGGAACCCCGCCCGGAGCCGCGCGGAAGAATTCGCGTACGCTTTCGCTGTTGGTACGGGTGATATCCCAACGGTCGATGGCGTCGCCGAGCGTTTCGGCGTGAACCGTCGGGCAATCGCGGTTGATGAGGCCGCCCTTATCGAGTTCGCCGAGGATCGACATGATGCCGCCTGCGCGGTGCACGTCTTCCATGTGAACGTCGCTCTTGGCAGGCGCAACCTTGGACAGGCACGGGACGCGGCGCGACAGCGCGTCGATGTCGGCCATGGTGAAATCGACCTCGCCTTCGTGCGCAGCTGCCAGGATGTGCAGAACCGTGTTGGTGGAGCCGCCCATGGCGATATCGAGCGCCATGGCGTTCTCGAAGGCCTGCTTGGAGGCGACGGAACGTGGAAGGATGGAGGCATCGTCCTGCTCGTAGTAACGGCGGGCGAGGTCGACGATGAGATGGCCGGCCTCGACGAAGAGGCGCTTGCGATCGGCGTGGGTGGCAAGCGTCGAGCCGTTGCCCGGCAGCGACAGGCCGAGCGCTTCAGTCAGGCAGTTCATCGAATTGGCGGTGAACATGCCCGAGCACGAGCCACAGGTCGGACAGGCCGAGCGCTCGATGACCTGGACGTCCTCATCGCTGATCTTGTCGTCGGCCGCGGCAACCATGGCGTCGACGAGGTCAAGCGCGACCTTCTTGCCATGGAGAACGACCTTGCCGGCTTCCATCGGGCCACCGGACACGAAGACCGTCGGGATATTGAGGCGCAGCGAGGCCATCAGCATGCCGGGGGTGATCTTGTCGCAGTTGGAGATGCAGACCATGGCGTCGGCGCAATGGGCGTTGACCATATACTCGACGCTATCGGCGATCAGCTCGCGTGACGGCAGCGAATAAAGCATGCCGTCATGGCCCATGGCGATACCGTCGTCGACGGCGATGGTGTTGAATTCCTTGGCAACACCGCCGGCCGCCTCGATTTCACGCGCGACGAGCTGGCCGAGATCCTTGAGGTGAACGTGGCCGGGCACGAACTGGGTGAAGGAGTTGACCACCGCAATAATAGGCTTGCCGAAATCGCTGTCCTTCATACCCGTCGCGCGCCAAAGGCCGCGCGCGCCGGCCATGTTGCGGCCGTGGGTGGTTGTTCTGGAACGATAAGCTGGCATGGTGTCTTCCTCGTCATCCTGGAATTTGCGCGGCGTCGGGCATGGGCCAAAGGTTTCAGGCCAAAGGGGCGCCGGCAACTCCGCTTTTTGGAATTGTCCTAATCCAATCATGCAGTACTGTCACTATCAACTCGAGCGAATCCGGTACGCTGCCGGGCAAAGGCCGCGTCCAGGCAAACAAGTCGCTCGACCAAAGTTGGGAACGGAACAGGCCGATCACAAGCGCACACAAAAAGTTGCTTTCACTTCCAAAGAAATGCCTGCCTAAGAGTGTAACAAAACCTGTGTCCATTGCGTATCGCTCATATCGAAGCTGCTATCGCATAAAGGAATCGTTCCATGGCCGCCTATCGCCCGCCGAAAATCGCATCCTCCGAGATTACACCCCGCTCGATCTATCTGAAGCGCCGCGACTTCCTAACGGTCGCAGCGGCCGGCATCGGCATGGCGGCTATCGGCAGCAAGGCGGCGCTTGCAGAAGCCCTGACGGCGACCAAGAGCAATTACACGGTCAATGAGAAGCTGACGCCGATCAAGGATGTTACCACCTACAATAACTTCTACGAATTCGGCCTCGACAAGGCCGATCCGGCCAACCTCTCGGGCAAATTCAAGCCACGTCCCTGGACAATCAAGGTCGACGGTATGGTCAACAAGCCCGGCACGTTCGATGTCGATGCCTTGATCAAGGAATTTCCCCCGGAAGAGCGCGTCTATCGCATGCGCTGCGTCGAAGCCTGGTCGATGGTCATTCCCTGGGATGGCTTCCAGCTCTCCGCCCTGCTCGACAAGGTGGAGCCACAGGGCAGCGCCAAATATGTAGCCTTCGAGACGGTGGTGCGACCTGAAGAAATGCCGGGGCAGTCGGGCCTCCTGCAATCCCTGAACTGGCCCTATGTCGAGGGCCTGCGTCTGGATGAGGCGCGCAACCCGCTGACGCTACTTGCCGTCGGCCTCTATGGCGAGACCCTGCCCAACCAGAACGGCGCGCCGATCCGGCTCGTCTTGCCGTGGAAATATGGCTTCAAGGGCATCAAGTCGATCGTCCGCATCACGCTCACCGACAAGCAGCCGATCAATACCTGGCAGGCGACGAACAGCCAGGAATATGGCTTCTATGCCAACGTCAATCCGGCCGTCGATCATCCGCGCTGGAGCCAGGCGACCGAACGGCGCATCGGCGAAGGCGGCTTCTTCGGCTCCAACCGCCACCCCACCCTGCCCTTCAATGGCTATGCCGATCAGGTCGCCAGCCTCTATAGCGGCATGGATCTCAGGGTGAATTTCTGATGGCCCTCTCCTTCGCTCTTCCCAAGCGCTGGCAACCCGCCTCCGTCTGGGCGCTCTACTTTGTCGGGCTTTTACCGGCGGCCTGGGAATTCTATCTTGGCGCTACCGATCAGCTCGGCGCCGATGCGGTGAAAACCTTCGAGCTCTTCCTGGGCCTGTGGGCGATCCGCTTCCTACTGCTGACGCTTGCGGTGACGCCGCTTCGCGATCTCTTCGGCTGGAACTATCTACGCTATCGCCGCGCGCTCGGCCTGCTCTGTTTCTACTACGCGCTGATGCACCTGACCGTCTATATGGTCCTCGATCAAGCGCTCGACGTACAGGCCGTCATCGACGATGTGCTGAAGCGGCCCTTCATCATGTTCGGCATGGCGGGGCTCGTCATGCTGCTGGCCTTGGCCGTGACCTCGAACAATTTCTCGATCAAACGGCTCGGCAAGAAATGGATCTGGCTGCATCGCCTCGTCTATATCATCGCCGCCTGCGGTGCTCTGCACTTTGCGCTATCGACCAAAGTGCTGTCCGTGGAGCAGTTCATCTATATCGGTCTGCTGATCGCGATGATTCTCTATAGATCCTACCGGCCGATCATGATGGAAAGACGGCGCGCGGGGCGCAAGCCGGCTGCCGCATCGAGTTCCAGGGCGGCCTGAAGGCGGCCGCCCTGCCGGTTTCAGTGATGGTTATTCGGCGGCGCTGGCGATCTTTGCCTGGCTCTGTTCCTGCACCTCGACGGTCGCCGTCAGGCCCGCAATCAGCTTCGTGCCTTCGGGAACCTTGTCGAGCGCGATGCGCACCGGCACGCGCTGCGCCAGGCGTACCCAGCTGAAGGTCGGGGTAATATTGGCAAGCAGGCTGCCGGAGGTGCGCTCGCGGTCCTCGATGCCGTAGGCGATGCTCTCGACGTGGCCGGTCAGCTTCTCGGCCTGGCCCATCAGATGGATATGGACTTCGTCGCCGACATGGATACGCGGCAGCTTGGTTTCCTCGAAATAGCCTTCGACGCGCAGGGAATCGCTGTCGATCAGCGCCACCTTGGCGGTGCCCGCAGAGACATAATCGCCCGGACGCAGGCTGAGGTTCGAGATCGTGCCGTTGACGGTGGCGCGAACCTCGGAGCGATCGAGATTGAGCTGGGCGAGTTCGCGATTGGCAGTCGCCTGACGAACAGCGGCTTCATCCTGCTGCACGGTGGTCAGCGCCTGCTCCTTCTGCTGCAGGGAGGCGGCATCGCCGAGACGCGCCTGCCGCGCGCTTTCACGCTGGGCCTGATCGAGAGCCGCCTTGCTGCTTGCAAGGGCTGCATCCGCCTGTTCGAGAGCGATGGCGAAGCGATCGCGATCGACGCGGAAGAGGACATCGCCCTTCTTGACGGTCTGGTTGTCCTTGACGAGGACCTCGCTCACCAGGCCGGAGACGTCAGGCGCGATGCCGACGACATCGGCCCTGAGGCGCGCATCGCGCGTCCACGGCTCGTCCATGTAATGGCCCCAGAGCTGGCGGCCGACATAGACGGCGGCAACGACGAAGATGAGAGTGACAGCCACACGGCCGATGAGTTTTAACGCGTTCATGTGAAGTACCAACGGGAGACTGAGGAGACGGCGCCGAGCAGCAGGACGTAAAGCGCGAGATCGAAAAGACCGCGATGCCAGACCAGAGTGTAGACTCCGATCCATGCGAGCAGGCGTCGAAGGATGATGACGACAAAGAGCGTCAGAAGCATGAGAACGAGAAGGCGCGGGATATAGACGCCATAAAGATCGAATTCTGCGGGCATGATATTACTCGGCGGCAATGGAATGAGGTTGGGTTGTATCCGCTACGGGCGGTCGCCAGCTCGCCGGCGGTTCGGCATGCGGGAAGAGCGCCCGGCGAAGGCCGACCAGCGCATCAAGGCTCGCCCGAGCGGAATCTCGCTTTTCCTGCGCGACGGCTTCTAGGCTATGGTCGATCGAGGCGCGCAGGTCATCGGCCGGATCCACGGCCCGTTTTGCCTTCAGCCGCGAACGATAGAAATCCGATACGCCGATGAGCACTTCGCTGACGGATGCAGCGGCAGCCGGTTTCAGCTGGCCGCGCTCCTTCTGCAGCATCAGCACGTTGAAGCCGAGACGGACATCGGCATAGCCATCGACCTTCTTCAACTCTCGGTCCTCAATGCCTGCAAGGCGGGGCACGAGCTGGCCCAGGCGGTCGAGGATGCGGCCGGAGAGCCGTTCATGATCGGCGCGGCGGATACCGGCAGCAGTTTCGGCCAGATCTCTCCAGCCGGCCCGGACCAACCGCCAGGCGGCGAGCTCGGAGCCGAATGGGCGTGTAAGCAAAGTCCAGACAAGGGCGAAGCCAACACCGGCCAGAGCGGCGATCGCACTGTTGGTGAAGCTGGCGAAATCGGCGGTGTAACGATCCTGCAGCGCGATGAAACTTGCACCGTTCACCGCCAGCAGCATGCCGAGCATGTTGGTTTGCGGGCGGGTAATCAGCAGCCCCATCACCAGGAAGGGCGGTGCAAAGACCAGCACCAGCATCTCGAAACCGGAAATCGACGGCAGCACCACGAAGATATAGACGCAGGCGATAACCAGGCTCACCGCAGTCCAAACGAACATGGTGGTGATGTAGGGCGCGGGACGATCGAGCGCGGCGAAAAACGAGCAGGCAACGGCCACCATGGCGATGAAGCCGGCACCATCCGCCCAGCCGGAATAGATCCAGAAGAAGCAGGCGACGGCAATCCCGGCGATGACGCTACCGGCAGAGAAGGCAAGCAGGGCGTAATCATAATGCCTGCTGCGACCGACGACATTGCGGTAGCGGAATGCGGGACGCCAGGTACCGACCTGCTGTCCTGAGACGATATGGGCGCGCAGCGTCAGGCAATCCTGCCACAAGTCGACAATTTCCTTGAGGCGAGCGAGAGCGCTCGACCGGACGAGATCGTCCCAACCGATATCGAGGTCGTCCTCCTGCAACTCCTCGATCTTCCGCGACAAGGTCTCAGCGGTCTCGTCGGCCTTGCCACGACCACCCTGCCTCAGCCAGTCGGCCACCTCGTTCAAAACAACGACCAATTCTTGCGGTAACGGCTTGCCACCGGCCTTCAAGGCGTGCAGGCGGTCGGCAAGAGAGGAAAAGAGCGGCAGCAACATCAGCAGGCGGCCGCGCAGCTCGCGCGAATGCCTGACGATGTCGCGGCTGCCGGCATCATAGCGCAACTGGCTGATGACGAGATCCAGGCCGGAAACGTCGGCGGCGAGCTTCTGCCGCTTAAGGGGAGTTGCGGGCGAAGCGCCCTCGCCGCGCAGGATCTCATCCGCCCAGGTGCCGGCGTCATCCAGCCAGGAACCTATGCGCTGGCCGAGCACGGTGCCGACGCTGCTCGGAAAGACGACGGCGCTAACCACGCTCGCGCAGACGATGCCGATAATAATCTCCTCGGAGCGGGCAAGCGCCACATCGAAAATAGTTTCGGGCGAGCCGACGGTCGGCAGCGCGATCAGCGGCAAGGTATAGCCGGCCAACATGAAGACATAGCTGCGAGAGGTGCGATCGAGCATCGAGATGAACAGCAAGGTGCCGGTCCAGAGCGCTACCACGATCGAAAGCAGTTCAGGCGCATTGACGAAGAGTGGGATGAGAATGACCGACGCGGTAGCTCCGATCAGCGTGCCGAGCGCGCGGTAAAGTCCCTTGGAACTGGTTGCGCCGGCAAGAGGATTGGCGACCACATAGACAGCGGCCATCGCCCAATAGGGACGCGGCAGATCGAGCGACAAGGCGATGAACAGCGCCATGATCGCAGCAATGAAGGCTTTGACGGAAAATAACCACTCACGCCAGGATGGAACGCTCATGAGACCTTCTCCGGCTCCGGTTCGACGGCCTTGGATGCCTCAAACTCCTCGAAAGCCTTCAGGACGCGAACCGCGGCTTCGATATCCGCAGGGTCGACATTGGCAAGGATCTTGCCACGCAGCTCATCAAGTACGTCTTCCATACGGGAAGCCAGCTTTTCGCCCTCAGGCGTCAGCCACAGGCCCTTCGCGCGCCGATCCGTGGGATCATCCTTGCGGATGACAAGTTCCATGCCTTCGAGCTGATCGATCAGCCGAACCAGAGACGGGCCCTCGATGCCGACACAGGTGGCGAGCACCACCTGCCGCACTCCTCCCCCCAGGCGGCCGATCCAAAGCAGCGGCGCGGCCACCGCCTCGGATATGCCATGGGAGCTCAGCGCAAGATCGACAGCCCGGCGCCATTGGCGGCCGGTGGTCAGCAGATTGGCGGTGAATATGCGTTGCAGGGCGTTTGACGAGTTCATGAGAACCTATTAGCACTAAACTAATTAGGATTCAAATTATTATCATCGAAAGCGCTATTCTAAATAGGAAATGCAGCTATGCGAATATCGGGAGGGGCAGCGGTAACCGACCGGGATCACAAGTGACCGATGGCCTAGTGAATCACTCAGCAACGATCGAGGTCGCCGAGATAGAAACTAGGCAAGAATATCAAGCCGAGCGCCTCGTTCCGGACAGTGCGCAATCGAGCGCCAGCGCCAGCGCAATGCCGGCGGCATAGGCGACGATATTCCACAGCGAGAACACCCTGCCCAGCAACAGGGCTCCGGCGGCAGTCAATCGAAAAGCATCGAGATCAGGCGTGTGCCAAAGCCGGAAAAACTCTACGGCGACCGCGATGAGCAATGCCGCCGCGGCAATCCCAAAACGCACTGGCGACACGAAGATTGCCGCCAGGAGCCAATAGACCATCGCTCCCCACAGGAGCGAGCCGCCATATTTGACGACCACGAAGGGCAGATTGATCGCATAGCCATAGCGCCGCAACGCGAGGCCGCCGGCGATGGTCAGCAGCAGCGCCATAAACGGAAGCAACCTCCCGCGCATCAATGTTCGCTGCATTTCCCACGACGCTCCCTGTTCCCTGATGCGCCTGAGTCGACTGCGACTCAACAGGGCTGCTTGCAATACTCCAAAACAATCGAGGAGATTGAAAGGTCGCCACCCTAGCGCAAACGACAAAAGGCCGGACGATCGCTCATCCGGCCTTTTATATTTAATCCGAAGCTTAGCCTTAAGCGGCTGCGGCTTCTTCTTCAGCGGCAACGCGAGCCTTGTCGGCTGCGCCCTTGGCATTGACGTCACGATCGACGAACTCGACGACTGCGAGAGCGGCATTGTCGCCCTGGCGGAAGCCGGCCTTCATGATACGCAGGTAGCCGCCGTTGCGGGTGGCGTAGCGGGTTGCGATCGCGTCGAACAGCTTCGAAACGACAGCTGCGTCGCGGATCTGCGAGATGGCCTGACGACGAGCGTGCAGGTCGCCGCGCTTGCCGAGGGTTACCAGCTTCTCGACGATCGGACGAATTTCCTTCGCCTTCGGGAGCGTGGTGACGATCTGCTCATGGGTGATGAGCGAAGCCGCCATGTTGGCGAACATCGCCTTGCGGTGGCTAGCGGTTCTATTCAGCTTGCGGCCGGCTTTACCGTGGCGCATGGCTATTCTCCTTCACTTGCAGGCATCGTTCGCCTGCAGTTTGTTGGTTAGTATTGGTCTTCGTAACGCTTGGCGAGATCTTCGATGTTCTCGGGCGGCCATGCCGGCACTTCCATGCCGAGGTGCAGGCCCATGGAAGCGAGAACTTCCTTGATTTCGTTCAGCGACTTGCGACCAAAATTCGGCGTGCGGAGCATTTCTGCTTCGGTCTTCTGAATGAGGTCGCCGATGTAGACGATGTTGTCGTTCTTCAGGCAGTTTGCCGAACGAACGGACAGTTCGAGTTCGTCCACCTTCTTGAGGAGCGCCGGGTTGAAAGCGAGTTCGGTAACTGCTTCCTCTTCGGTTTCCTTCTGCGGCTCGTCGAAGTTGACGAACACGCCAAGCTGATCCTGAAGGATGCGAGCCGCGAAAGCGACGGCATCTTCACCGCTGATCGAACCATCGGTTTCGATCGACATGCTCAGCTTGTCGTAGTCGAGAACCTGTCCTTCGCGGGTATTTTCAACCTTGTAGGACACCTTCTTGACCGGCGAATAGAGGCTGTCGACCGGGATGAGGCCGATCGGAGCATCTTCCGCACGATTGCGCTCGGCGGGCACATAGCCCTTGCCGTTATTGACGGTGAATTCCATGCGGATTTCGGCGCCCTCGTCGAGCGTGCAGATGACATGCTCGGGGTTGAGGATTTCGATATCGCCGACCGTCTGGATGTCGCCAGCCGTTACTACGCCTGGGCCCTGCTTGCGGACGACCATGCGCTTGGCATCATCGCCGTCCATCTTGATGGCGATTTCCTTGATGTTCAGCACTATGTCCGTCACGTCTTCCCGAACGCCCGGGATAGAGGAGAACTCATGCAGCACGCCGTCGATCTGCACGGCCGTTACAGCGGCACCGCGCAGAGAGGACAGCAGAACGCGACGCAGCGCGTTGCCGAGGGTGAGACCGAAGCCACGCTCCAGCGGTTCGGCCACGAGCGTTGCCTTGGTGCGGCCGCTCGAGGTGAACTCGACCTTGTTGGGCTTGATCAGTTCCTGCCAGTTTTTCTGAATCATGTTTTTGCCTTCCGTTCGTTGCCACCATCCAATCGTGGCAACCGAGCTTGAGTAACACCAAGCCGGGCGCATCTACCCCGGCCGGTGTCGTGAGTGGCGATGATCAGACGCGACGCTTCTTGCGCGGGCGGCAACCATTGTGCGGGATCGGGGTCACGTCGCGGATCGACGTGATCATGAAACCAGCAGCCTGGAGGGCGCGCAGAGCGGATTCACGACCGGAGCCCGGACCGCAAACTTCAACTTCCAGCGACTTCATGCCGTGTTCCTGAGCCTTCTTGGCGCAGTCTTCGGCAGCGATCTGGGCAGCGAACGGGGTCGACTTGCGCGAACCCTTGAAGCCCTTGGCACCAGCGGACGACCAGGCAATAGCGTTGCCCTGTGCGTCGGTGATGGTGATCATCGTGTTGTTGAAGGTCGAGTTGACGTGTGCGACGCCCGACGTGATATTTTTACGCTCGCGACGACGAACGCGTACGGCTTCCTTGGCCATGTTAGTCCTTTCTTGGATCTCTGCACCGCCGTAATGCCAGCGGCTACACCGAAGCGGCACCCATGGAGCACCGCTTCAAACTCAAAAGAGGCCGGCGGACCGCCAGCCTCCCAAATCCGGTTGCCCGGAAATTACTTCTTCTTACCAGCAATCGCCTTTGCCGGGCCCTTGCGGGTGCGGGCATTGGTGTGCGTGCGCTGACCACGAACCGGCAGGCCGCGGCGATGACGCAGACCACGGTAGGAACCCAGGTCCATAAGACGCTTGATGTTCATCGCGGTTTCGCGACGCAGATCACCTTCGACCTGATAGTCACGGTCGATGGTTTCGCGGATCTGCAGAACTTCAGCATCCGTCAACTGGTTGACGCGACGCTCGGCCGGAATACCAACCTTCTCGCAGATTTCCTGTGCAAACTTCGGTCCGATCCCGTGAATGTAACGAAGCGCAATAACTACGCGCTTTGCAGTCGGGATGTTGACGCCAGCGATACGAGCCACGCCTGTTCTCCTTGCATTCCTTTTGCCTTGGCAAAGGGTCTTGTTATGCAGCCCGGGAGCTGCTTGTTCGATGTGTGTCCGCCACATGTCAAAACGACCGTGCTCGGACTTCCCGTTGGAAATCCGCGCCGATCGCATAGCATGTCGCGAGTTGGCGCGGTGTTTAGCGGAATCAGCGCGAAAAAGCAACCGCTCCGGCAAGTTTATTTTAGGCTATCTAGAGCTTAGCCAGGATAGCCTCTATGCTTTCGGTCACATGCTCGATATCGGCCATGCCATCGATGCTCTGCAACTTACCCTTAGCATAGTAGTAACCGATCAGCGGCGACGTCTCCTTGTAGTAGACTTGGAGGCGAGTCGCCATGGTTTCAGCATTATCGTCAGGGCGGCGCTTGAAATGGGTCGAGCCGCATTTATCGCAGACACCGGCATTTGCAGGAACCTTGTCAGTGTCGTGATAGACGCTGCCGCAGTTCGAGCAGGAATAGCGGCCGGAGACGCGGCGAATCAGTTCGGCATCATCGACCTTCAACTCAATCACAACGGAGAGTTCGAGGCCCTTCGCATTGAGCATTTTTTCGGTGGCATCGGCCTGCACCAAGGTGCGCGGAAAGCCGTCGAGGATGAAGCCCCTGACGCAATCCGGTTGATCGATGCGCTCGGAAACGATCGCATTCACGATCTCATCCGAAACAAGCTTGCCGGCGTCCATGACAGCCTTGGCGCGCTTGCCGACTTCCGTGCCGGCCTGAACGGCCGCGCGCAACATATCGCCTGTGGAAAGCTGCGGAATGCCGTGCTTTTCCACGATGCGCTGGGCCTGGGTCCCCTTACCTGCTCCCGGCGGCCCTAAAAGTATGAGTCTCATCGCCCCCTCTTTCCTCCACGCAACTTCGATTTCTTGATCAGGCCTTCATATTGCTGTGCGATCAGGTGACCCTGAATCTGCGCCACCGTATCCAGCGTTACGCTAACCACGATCAGAAGCGAAGTGCCACCCAGAGACAAGGGAATACCGGTCTGGGATACGAGAATTTCGGGCAGGATGCAGACGAAGACAAGATAGATCGCGCCGATGACCGTGATGCGGGTCAGCACGTAATCGATATATTCGGCAGTGCGCTCACCCGGACGGATACCCGGAATGAAGCCGCCGTGCTTCTTCAGATTGTCGGCCGTGTCCTTCGGATTGAAGACGAGAGCCGTGTAGAAGAAGGCGAAGAAAGCGATCAGGGCGCCATAAAGCACCATATAGACCGGCTGGCCGTGGCCGAGTGCCGCAACGATCGAGGTAACCCAGGTCGGGAGCGCGGTGTTGTTGCCGAGGCCTGCAACGGTTGCCGGCAGCAGCAGCAGCGACGACGCGAAGATCGCCGGGATGACGCCCGAGGTGTTGAGCTTCAGCGGCAGGTGCGACGTATCGCCCTGGAACATGCGCGTGCCGACTTGGCGCTTCGGATACTGGATCAGAAGGCGGCGCTGCGCGCGCTCGACGAAGACGATGAGTGCGATGACCAGAACGGCGACGATCAGCACGGCGAGAATGAGCGGCGTGGAAAGCGCGCCGGTGCGGCCGAGTTCGAGCGTACCGGCAAGCGCAGTCGGAAGACCTGCAGCGATACCCGCGAAAATGATCAGCGAGATGCCGTTGCCAATACCGCGCGACGTCACCTGCTCACCAAGCCACATCAGGAACATTGTGCCGCCGAGCAGCGTGATGACGGTGGAAATGCGGAAGAACCAGCCGGGATCTACTACCACGCCGTTGCCGTGCTCCAGACCGATCGCAATGCCATAGGCCTGCAATGCGCCGAGCAGCACCGTGCCGTAGCGGGTATACTGGTTGATGATCTTACGGCCCTGCTCGCCTTCCTTCTTCAGGTTTTCGAGCGACGGGACGACCGACGTCATCAGCTGAACGATGATCGAGGCGGAAATGTAGGGCATGATGCCGAGCGCGAAGATCGCCATGCGCTGCACAGCGCCGCCCGAGAACATGTTGAAGAGGCCGAGAATGCCGCCCGACTGATTCTGGAAAGCCTGGGCGTAAGCGGCAGGATTGAGGCCAGGAAGCGGAATGTGGGTGCCGAGCCGGTAGACGAGGAGAGCGCCGAGCGTAAACCACAGGCGCTTCTTGAGATCCTCGGCTTTGGCAAAGGTCGAAAAATTGAGGTTGGACGCCAATTGTTCCGCTGCAGAAGCCATGCAAATCTCCGCATCACCAATTCCGGCATAGTCGGCCGAGTCCGGAATCGGTCTGTAAATTGTTCAAAAGCCGGGCTTCGGACGGATTGCGCAGCAATCGGGCGCCTCACCCTTGGTTCCCGTTATCGATCGGAAAGACACTTGCCGCATCGATCAGATTCGTGAGGCTCACATATGGGAGCAAAATCGCCCGAAGTGAAGTCACTTCGGGCGATTATTGATAATATTATTCTGCGGCAGCAGCGAGCAGCTTAACGGAGCCGCCAGCCTTTTCGATCTTCTCGACTGCAGACTTGGAAGCGCCTGCAACTTCAAGAGCAAGCTTCGCCTTCAGCTCGCCGTCCGAGAGAACACGAACGCCGTCCTTGACGCGGCGAATAACGCCGGCAGCCTTGAGAGCCGCTGCATCAACGGTGTTCTTGGCATCGAGTTTGCCGGCATCGACGGCAGCCTGGATGCGTGCCAGCGATACGACAACGTAGTCGGATGCGAAGATGTTGTTGAAGCCGCGCTTCGGCAGACGACGGTAGATGGGCATCTGACCGCCTTCGAAGCCGTTGATCGCAACGCCCGAACGGGACTTCTGACCCTTCACACCACGGCCACCGGTCTTACCGGAGCCGGAGCCGATGCCGCGGCCGAGGCGCTTGCGGCTGTGGGTCGAGCCTTCGTTATCCTTGATTTCATTCAGTTTCATAGCGAATTACCTCCGGCTCACTTCTCGTCGACAACGCGAACGAGATGCTGGACAGCACGGATCATGCCACGAACAGCCGGAGTATCTTCCAGCGTGCGGCGACGGTGCATCTTGTTCAGTCCGAGACCGATCAGCGTCTTCTGCTGAACATCCGGACGGCGGATCGGGCTGCCAATCTGCTCGACCGTAACGGTCGCCTTAGCTTCAGCCTTCTTGGTCGTCTTGGCCATAGGTCAAACTCCCTTATTCTTCGGAGGCGTTGCCCGAAGCGGCGCGGCGAGCCTGCAGGGTGGCATACTTGATGCCGCGCTGAGCTGCGATGTCCTTCGGGTGAACCTGGTGCTTCAGGGCGTCGAACGTGGCGCGAACCATGTTGTACGGGTTCGACGAACCGGTCGACTTGGCAACGACGTCATGAACGCCAAGCGTTTCGAAAACGGCGCGCATCGGGCCGCCGGCGATGATACCGGTACCGACCTTGGCCGAGCGCAGCAGAACCTTGCCGGCGCCATGACGGCCATGAACGTCGTGATGCAGCGTACGGCCGTCGCGCAGCGGTACGAAGATCATGTCGCGCTTGGCGCTTTCGGTTGCCTTGCGGATAGCTTCCGGCACTTCGCGTGCCTTGCCATGGCCGAAGCCTACGCGGCCCTTCTGGTCGCCGACGACGACGAGAGCGGCGAAGCCGAAGCGACGGCCACCCTTAACAACCTTGGCGACGCGGTTAATCGCGACCAGCTTGTCGACGAATTCGCTATCGCGCTCTTCACGGCTCTGACGGTCTTCCCGCGGAGCCCTCTTTTCCTGTGCCATTGTCCTCTTCCTTTTTCTTTTCCGGGTGCAATCGGCAAACAAAACGAAGACCGCATGCCTTCCCTTGCGGGAAACCTGCGGTCCGGTGAATATCCGGCCGGCATCCTTGGGATCGCCGGCCGGAAATCTGATTAGAAGGTCAGGCCGCCTTCGCGGGCTGCTTCAGCCAAAGCCTTGATACGGCCGTGGTAGATGAAAGCGCCGCGATCGAACACGACTTCCTTCACGCCGGCCTTGGAGGCGCGCTCTGCAACGAGCTTGCCAACGAGGGCTGCGGCTGCGGTATCGGCACCGGTCTTCAGAGAACCGCGCAGATCCTTGTCGAGGGTGGAGGCAGCCGCGAGGGTCTTGCCAGCCACGTCATCGATGACCTGGGCGTAGATGTTCTTCGACGAGCGATGAACCGACAGGCGCGGACGGCCGTTGGCCACCGACTTGATTTGGCGGCGCACGCGGTTGGCGCGACGCGCAAGTGCTTCTTTCCTGCTAGCCATTTCGCGTGATCCTTACTTCTTCTTGCCTTCTTTGCGGATGATCCGCTCTTCGGCATACTTAACACCCTTGCCCTTGTAAGGCTCGGGGCCGCGGTATTCGCGGATTTCAGCGGCAACCTGGCCGACCTGCTGCTTGTTGATGCCGGTGACGACGATTTCCGTCGGCTTCGGTACAGCGATCGAGATGCCCTGCGGCGGCTCATAAACCACGTCGTGGCTGAAGCCGAGCGCGAGCTGCAGGTTCTTGCCCTGCATGGAGGCACGGTAGCCGACGCCGTTGATTTCGAGCTTGCGCTCGTAGCCGTCCTTAACACCCTTGAGGATGTTCTCGATCATCGTGCGGGACATGCCCCACTTTGCGCGAGCATCCTTGGAGTCGTTGAGCGGCGTCACGACGATCGCATTGTTTTCCAGCTTGAGACCGATTTCGTCGTTAGCGACGAAAAACAGCTCGCCCTTGGGGCCCTTGGCGGTCACTTTTTGGCCATCAACCGTGGCCGTGATCCCTGCAGGTACCTGAACGGGCTTCTTACCGATACGAGACATTTTTCAAACCTGTCTGTTTCGAAGGAGATTTCTGTTCGATCTTAGAAGACCGAGCAGAGAACCTCACCACCAACATTCTGTTCGCGAGCCTGGTGATCGGCCATCACACCCTTCGGAGTCGAAAGGATGGTGATGCCGAGGCCGTTCGCGACCTGCGGAATGGACTTGACCGAGACATAAACCCGGCGGCCCGGCTTAGACACACGGCCGATCTCACGGATCACCGATGCGCCTTCGTAGTACTTGAGTTCGATGTTGAGCTCAGACTTGCCGTTGCCGAAATCGACGACGGAATAGCCACGGATGTAGCCTTCAGCCTGGAGTACATCGAGAACGCGTGCACGGAGCTTGGACGCAGGCGTCGAAACCGACGACTTGCGGCGCGAAGCGCCATTGCGGATGCGGGTGAGCATATCGCCCAAAGGATCAGTCATAGACATCTAATCTGCTCCTTACCAGCTGGACTTGACGATGCCCGGCACCTTGCCGAGATTGCCGAGTTCACGCAGCGCGATACGCGACATGCGCAGTTTGCGGTAGTAGGCGCGCGGACGGCCAGACACTTCGCAACGATTGCGAATACGGGTCTTCGATCCATCGCGCGGCAGCGATGCCAGCTTCAGAGTGGCCTTGAACCGGTCTTCGATCGAGAGAGACTGGTTCATGATGATTGCCTTGAGAGCAGCCCGCTTCGCGGCCTGGTTGGCAACCGTATTGCGGCGGCGCTTGTTCTTTTCAACTGCGCTTGTCTTCGCCATATCAGGGTTCCTTTTCTACGCTCGTCGTTACGGTTATTGACGGAACGGGAAGTTGAACTCTGTCAGAAGAGCCCGTGCTTCGTCGTCGGTCGTCGCCGTCGTGCAAACGATGATGTCCATGCCCCACATCTGATCAACCTTGTCGTAGTTGATCTCAGGGAACACAATGTGCTCCTTGATGCCCATGGCAAAATTGCCACGACCGTCAAAGCTCTTCGGGTTCAGGCCGCGGAAGTCGCGAACGCGCGGAAGCGCGATGTTGACCAGACGATCCAGGAACTCATACATGCGGGCGCCGCGCAGGGTAACCTTCGCGCCGATCGGCATATTTTCGCGGACCTTGAAGCCAGCGATGGAGTTGCGTGCACGGGTGATGACCGGCTTCTGGCCAGCGATGGCCGCCAGGTCGGCAGCAGCAACGGTCGGCTTCTTCGAATCAGCCGTCGCTTCACCAACACCCATGTTGATCACGATCTTGTCCAGCTTCGGGATCTGCATCTCGTTAGCGTAGGAGAACTTCTCCTGCATGGCTGCACGGATGCGAGCAACGTATTCTTTCTTGAGCCGCGGCTCGTACTTTACCTCAGCCATCGATCACTTCTCCCGAGGTCTTCGCCACGCGGACCTTCTTGCCATCTACAACCTTGAAACCGACGCGGGTCGGCTTGCCGTCCTTGTCGACGATTGCCAGGTTGGACAGGTGAAGCGAGGCTTCCTTGCTGATGATGCCGGCTTCCTGGTTCTGCGTCTGGCGCTGATGGCGCTTGATGACGTTGACGCCACGAACGACCGCACGGTCTTCCTTCGGCAGCACTTGAATGACTTCGCCGGTACGGCCCTTGTCCTTACCGGTCAATACGACAACCTTGTCGCCTTTACGGATCTTCTGCATCGCTCCGCTCCTTACAGTACTTCTGGAGCCAGCGAGATGATCTTCATGTGGTTCTTGGCGCGAAGTTCGCGCGGAACCGGTCCGAAGATGCGGGTGCCGATCGGCTCTTTCTTGTTGTCGATGAGGACTGCTGCGTTGGTATCGAAGCGGATGACGCTGCCATCCGGACGACGGATGTCCTTGGCGGTACGAACGACGACCGCCTTCATCACGTCACCCTTCTTCACACGGCCGCGCGGAATAGCTTCCTTGATCGAAACGACAATAACGTCGCCGATCGAGGCATACTTGCGCTTCGAGCCGCCCAGCACCTTGATGCACATGACACGACGTGCGCCGGAATTATCCGCCACGTCGAGGTTTGTTTGCATCTGAATCATGTCAGGTCGCCTTCTTGTTGTTACCGGAATGGTTGGGCCAATAGACCCCCTACCCCGGCTTATGGACTAGTGTCTTGTCTGATTATGCCTGGCTTCGCGACCATAAGGGTCGTCTCTGCCGGCCATCAATAAAGCAAAAGAACGCCCGTTCTCGAGCGTCCTGCTTCCAAGCTCGTGCTTCATACAGATATTTCGCCCAAGCGCAAGGGCCTGAGCGAAATTCTGTTACTTGGACTGGGCGGAAATGACCGTCCAGGTCTTGTCCTTGGAGATCGGCGCGCATTCCTCGATGGAAACGACGTCGCCGGTCTTGTACTGATTGTTTTCGTCGTGAGCCTTGTACTTCTTGGAACGACGAACGGTCTTCTGGAGCAGCGGGTGAGCGAAACGACGCTCAACGCGGACAACTACCGTCTTCTCGTTCTTGTCGCTGACCACGACGCCCTGCAGAATGCGCTTCGGCATGTTATTTTTCCTTTAGGCCTTTGCTTCTGCCGCCTTCTGGCGGGCAATGGTTTTTACGCGAGCGATGTCCTTGCGGACTTCGTTGATGCGCGAGGACTTCTCGAGCTGGCCGGTCGCCTTCTGAAAGCGCAGGTTGAACTGCTCCTTCTTCAGCTTGGCAAGCTCGTCCTTGAGTTGGTCGGCGCTCAGGGCGCGAACATCTGCGGCTTTCATGAGCTTCTTCCTTACTCTGCAATGCGCTGAACGAAGCGCGTCTTGACCGAGAGCTTGGCAGCGCCGAGGCGCAGAGCCTCACGAGCGATTTCTTCGCTCACACCGTCGATCTCGAACATCATACGGCCGGGCTTGACCTTGCATGCCCAGTATTCGACAGAGCCCTTACCTTTACCCATACGGACTTCGGTCGGCTTTGCGGTTACCGGAACATCCGGGAACACGCGGATCCATACACGGCCGGCGCGCTTCATATAGCGCGTGATCGCGCGGCGAGCCGCTTCGATCTCGCGAGCGTTGACGCGGTTGGGCTCCTGCGACTTCAGGCCGAATTCGCCGAACGCCAGATCAGAACCACCCTTGGCAACGCCCTTGATGCGGCCCTTGAATTGCTTGCGGTACTTCGTACGCTTTGGCTGCAACATTTTCTTATTCTCCGAACTTATCTGCCACGTACGCTATCAAGCGTTGTCGCGGCGACGGTCTCTATCGCGATCGCGGCTAGCCGGACCCTGGGCGTCGCCTTCGAGCGCGCGGCGTTCGGAGGCCATCGGATCGTGCTCAAGGATTTCGCCCTTGAAGATCCAGACCTTGATGCCGCAGATACCGAAAGCGGTTTCTGCTTCAGCCGTACCGTAGTCGATGTCGGCGCGCAGCGTGTGCAGCGGCACGCGACCTTCGCGGTACCATTCCGTACGAGCGATTTCAGCACCGCCGAGACGGCCGGCGCAGGTGATCTTGATGCCTTCGGCGCCAAGACGCATCGCGGACTGAACGGCGCGCTTCATGGCGCGACGGAAAGCAACACGGCGTTCCAGCTGCTGAGCGATCGACTGGGCAACCAGCGTCGCGTCGATTTCCGGCTTGCGAACTTCAACGATGTTGAGGTGCGTTTCGGAATTCGTCATGTCCGACAGCTTCTTGCGGAGCTTGTCGATGTCAGCGCCCTTCTTGCCGATGATCAGGCCCGGACGAGCCGAGTGGATCGTGACGCGGCACTTCTTGTGCGGACGCTCGATGACCACCTTGGAGATACCAGCCTGCTTCAGTTCGTTCATAACGAACTTGCGCATCTTCAGGTCTTCGTGGAGGAGCTGGCCGTACTCGGCATTGTCCGCAAACCAGCGGCTATCCCAAGTGCGGTTGATGCCAAGACGAAAGCCGATTGGATTGATTTTCTGACCCATTATGCGGCCTCCTCTTGAGCTTCCACTTCACGAACGACGATCGTCAGGTGTGCGAACGGACGCTCGATGCGAGATGCGCGGCCACGGCCACGAGCGTGAAAACGCTTCATGACGATCGACTTGCCGACGTAAGCTTCCGCTACGACCAGCGAGTCAACGTCGAGATCGTGGTTGTTCTCTGCATTGGCGATCGCAGATTCGAGCGTCTTCTTGACGGCTCCTGCGATGCGCTTGCGCGAGAATTCCAGCTCTGCGAGCGCGCGATCAACCTTCTTGCCGCGGATCGAAGCCGCGACCAGGTTGAGCTTCTGCGGGCTGACACGGAGCGTGCGCGCAACTGCCTGCGCTTCATTGTCCTTCAGCCGGCGTTCGGTTTTTGCCTTGCCCATTGTTACTTCCTCTTCGCCTTCTTGTCCGCACCGTGACCATAATAGGTACGGGTCGGGGCGAACTCGCCGAACTTGTGTCCGACCATGTCTTCATTGACGCTGACCGGAATGTGCTTGCTGCCGTTGTAGACACCGAAGGTGAGACCAACGAACTGCGGCATGATGGTGGAGCGACGGCTCCACATCTTGATTATTTCGTTACGTCCGCCTTCACGCACCTTCTCAGCCTTCTTGAGAAGATAGCCGTCAACAAACGGACCTTTCCATACTGAACGAGCCACTTGAGACTTCCTCTCTTACTTCTTGCGCTGATGGCGCGAGCGCATAATCATCTTGTCGGTCGACTTGTTCGACCGCGTACGCTTGCCCTTGGTCGGCTTGCCCCACGGGGTCACCGGATGGCGACCACCGGAGGTGCGGCCTTCACCACCGCCGTGCGGATGGTCGACCGGGTTCATGACAACGCCGCGGTTATGCGGCTTCTTGCCACGCCAACGCGAACGACCGGCCTTACCGTCGTTGATGTTGCCGTGATCCGGGTTCGAAACCGCACCGATCGTTGCGAGGCAGGTGCCGTGCACGAGGCGCTGTTCGCCCGAGTTCAGGCGAAGGATCGCCATGCCCTGGTCACGACCGACGAGCTGGGCATAGGAACCGGCGGAGCGAGCGATCTGGCCACCCTTACCTGGCTTCATTTCCACGTTGTGGATGATGGAGCCGACTGGGATGAACTGAAGCGGCATGGTGTTGCCCGGCTTCACGTCCACTGCCTTTTCCGAAGCGATGACCTTGTCGCCCGAAGCAAGACGCTGCGGAGCAATGATGTAGGCCAGTTCGCCGTCCGTGTACTTCACCAGAGCGATGTAAGCGGTACGGTTCGGATCGTATTCGATACGCTCGACGGTTGCCTCGACGTCGAACTTGCGACGCTTGAAGTCGACCAGACGATAGCTGCGCTTGTGACCACCGCCCTGGAAACGGACGGTGATGCGGCCAGTGTTGTTACGGCCACCCTTGGAGGTGAGGCCTTCGGTCAGCGACTTGACCGGCTTGCCCTTGTAGAGCGAGGAGCGATCGACAATGACCAGCTGACGCTGGCTCGGGGTCGTCGGATTGAATGTTTTCAATGCCATTTTCTTATTCCTCAGAGACCGGTGGAGACGTCGATCGACTGGCCTTCGGCGAGCGTCACAACAGCCTTCTTCACGTCCTTCTGCTTGCCGACGAGACCCTTGAACCGCTTGGTCTTGCCGAGGCGCAGCAGAGTATTAACGGCCGTAACCTTGACGCCGAAGAGCGCTTCGACGGCAGCCTTGATTTCCGGCTTCGTCGCGGTCTTAGCAACGTTGAAAACAACCTGGTTATTGTCCGAAAGCAGCGTGGACTTTTCGGTGATCGCAGGAGAAACGATCACATCATAATGGCGAAGATCCGTCACTTGAATCGCTCCTCTAGAGCTTCAACTGCAGCCTTGGACAGCACGAGCTTGCCGCGGCGCAGGATGTCGTAAACGTTGATGCCCTGAACCGGAAGAACATCGATATTCGGGATGTTCTGGGCTGCGAGCTTGAAGTTGCTGTCGAGCTCAGCACCGCCGATGAACAGAGCGTTCGTCAGGCCGAGCGTCTCGAAAGCGCCAGCGAGTGCCTTGGTCTTGGCTTCGGTAGCGACGAGATTGTCGATAACAATTACGTCTTCAGCCTTGAACTTGGCCGAGAGAGCGTGACGCAGGCCGAGGGCGCGAACCTTCTTCGGCAGATCATGCTCGTGGCTGCGGGCGACCGGGCCGTGAGCCTTACCACCGCCGCGGAACTGCGGAGCGCGAGCCGAATGGTGACGAGCGCGGCCCGTACCCTTCTGCTTGTACATCTTGGCGCCGGTGCGCGCTACGTCCGCGCGGCCCTTTGCCTGATGCGTGCCCTGCTGCTTCTTGGCAAGCTGCCAGCGAACGACGCGAGCGAGAATGTCTTCACGCGGCTCGAGGCCGAAAATCGCATCAGAAAGGGAAACCTTCCCGGCGTCTTTGCCCTCAAGGGTCTTGACGTTGAATTCCATTGGTTTGGCTCCCTTACTTCGCTGCCGACTTGACGGCGTCGCGCACGATGATCCAGGCACCCTTGGAGCCGGGAACCGCACCCTTGACCAGGATCAGACCACGATCTTCGTCGGTCGATACCACTTCAAGGTTCTGCGTCGTGACGCGCGTCTGGCCCATGTGACCAGCCATCTTCTTGTTCTTGAACACCTTGCCCGGGTCCTGGCGCGAACCAGTCGAACCATGCGAGCGGTGCGAAACCGACACACCGTGCGTGGCGCGCAGACCGCCGAAGCCGTGACGCTTGATGGCGCCGGCAAAGCCCTTACCGATCGTCGTGCCGGTCACGTCGACGAGCTGACCCGCCGTGAAGTGACCTGCGTTGAGCTCGGTGCCGACTTCAAGCAGATTGTCTTCCGTGACACGGAATTCTGCGAGCTTGGCCTTCGGCTCTACGCTTGCGACGGCGAAATGGCCGCGAAGAGCCTTCGTCGTGTTCTTAACCTTAGCCTGGCCGGCACCGAGCTGAACTGCAGTGTAGCCATTCTTTTCAACTGTGCGCTGGGCTACGACCTGGCAGCCATCCAAACGCAATACGGTAACCGGGACATGCTCGCCGGCGTCGTTATAGACGCGGGTCATTCCCACCTTCTGTGCAATCACACCTGAACGCATCGGTTCAATCCTTCTCACTCAGCTCGAGGACCGGAGGTCTCAGAGCTTGATCTCAACATCGACACCGGCGGCGAGATCGAGCTTCATCAGCGCGTCTACCGTCTGCGGGGTCGGGTCAACGATGTCGAGGAGGCGCTTATGCGTGCGCATCTCGAACTGCTCGCGGCTCTTCTTGTCGATGTGCGGGGACCGGTTTACCGTAAACTTCTCGATACGAGTCGGAAGCGGAACGGGGCCCCGGACGCTTGCACCGGTGCGCTTCGCCGTCGACACGATCTCGCGCGTGGAAGCATCGAGAATCCGGTGATCGAACGCCTTCAGGCGAATGCGGATATTTTGGCCGTTCATTCGACGTTATCCTTGTGTTTGTTATCTCGCGTGCCTTTCGAAAAGGCACGGTTTGTTCTGTTTCCTAAGGCGGACCACCGGTTTCAAAGATCGAGAGGGACGCCGGCTACGGCATCCCTATCCACTCTTTAGGCCCTTCGGCCCACCTTATTGTTAATTTCATTGGCCACTTCGTCATCCGAAGCAGCGCGCAAATCGCGCTCGCGCGCCATTTGCAACATTTCTATGTCATAAGCAAGCGGCTAGTGCCGCCTGCATCATAATATTGTCATCGAATCGGCCACTCGGATGGAGTGGCCGTCTTCGAATTACTCGACGATGGATGCA
>UBXG01000023.1 GCA_900469475.1 Hyphomicrobiales bacterium
TCATTCGCTCCGCTGACCACGGATGTACTGGCAGCCAAGCTGAATGACTGTGAGAGGTCGGGTCCATGCCCGGCCTTTTGTTTTGCCAACCGGACAACCGTATCTACTGTTTGCGTTACCGGTTAAGTGAGACAATCCTGTTAAAAGCCGGCTTTCTTGGAAGCTCGGCCCCCTTGAGCCGCATTCAGATTCTATACTGCTTGTCTGGTGCGGAAGATAGCGCGCAATATAATGTTGGGTTCGAAACAAAGAGTTTGAACGTCCCTTCCGATTGGCATTGATGTCATCCGGTCCCATTACCAACGCAAGACACCTCGGCTGAATCAAAGCTTGCCCAGACAGACGCTGCGGCAAGGGATATCGTGGACGCTGAGGCGACGATCAGAGAGAAGAAGACGGAGAGACTCCGCGCACTTCGGCTGGCTCAGCCAGTGGCGGAGGCGCCCCAAAAGGCTACCCGTTCCAAAGCCAATTCTTCAAAAGCTCAAAAAGCATAGCGACCTTCGGCGCTTAGGACTTGTAGGCCGCAACACACAATTAGAAAACGGGAACGGCCGTTGTACCGGGCAGCTTGGGATCGTTTCAGTTCGAATGTGAATGATTAAGGGAGCCGCATCCGCGTGCTCCCGCGGAGGCCTGCCGTCATGAACAGTCGCACCACGCAAACCGTTATTCGCTTTTCATATCCGTTCCGGCTGCCGGGCTTCGAAGCGCCACTGCCGGCCGGAGAATATCGCGTCGATTACGACGAGGAACCTCTCGAAGGTGTCTTTCGGCTGGCATGGCGGCGTATTGCCGCCTTCATATACCTGCCGGCGATTGCCATGCAGGGTTCGGCACAACAGATGGTGCCGATCAATATATCGGACCTCGAAACCATCCTCGAAAAGGACCAGCAGCAATCATGACCACACCAGCTATTCTACAGCGCAATGGCCATCCGATCCGTCGCACTCCAGCGACACATATCTTCGCGGTGGGACAATCGGTGCAGCTCAAAAACGGTTTCCGCACATTTCCTTCCAGATCGACGGACATCTATCGCGTCACCGGCACATTGCCTGCGAGGGGGGACATGCTGCAATACCGTATTCGCAACGAAGACGAGCGCTATGAACGCGTGACGACAGAGGATGCTCTGGAACTGGTTAGCGTGTTACCCGGCGCTGGTGCGACCCTCATAGAGAAGACATTCGGCTGCAGCTGAAGGAACACAAAAGGAGCAGCAGCAGGACTATCGACGACCAGATCGAGCAACGATCAAATACCATTCCACCTAGCAGATGGGAAAACGATGTCGGCGCTCTCTAGGTCCAGATTCGGAATCCATCGCTTCGAATGAAACGGCTGGTCGCGTCTTCAGAGCAAAGATTGGCTAAGCTTGGTTTTGAGGTATAGATCCGGACATGCGCGGACGACGTTCCGGAGTGAAATTGATCTTGCACTTACCCAACAGATCCCTGCCGAAGCAATCCTAAGCTGAAATAATCAGGCAGGTGGTTGAGGATCTAACAGTTGCCCGCGACTTCCATCCGCCGAGCAAAAGCAATCAAGAGTGGTTTTGACATCGAAGGCGGTTGCCCCGGCCGTGTACCCGGTCGCTCAATGGAACAACATTGATTTCCGGACGTTTTCCTCGACTGTGTCGGGCACTGCTGACATTCCGTCGGCAGTCCGAATGGGAGGAAGTTATGAAAACGCTGCTGATCGCGATCGGCCTTTTCGCCGCAACAACTTTGCCGGCTCTGGCAGCCGAGCCCGTCAAGATGGTCGACACTAAAATGGGCAAGATCATGGCCACGGAAAAGGGCATGACGCTTTACACCTTCGACAAGGATGCTCAAGGTAAATCAAACTGCGACAAGGATTGCCTCAAAAAGTGGCCAGCTTTTCACGCTGCCGACAAAGCCAAGGCCGAGGGCGAATGGTCGTTAGTCCAGGATGCCAACGGCAAGAAGATGTGGGCATATGGCGGAAAACCGCTTTACACATTTGCCGGAGACAAAAAGGCAGGCGAGATGAACGGCGATGGCATTGGCAACGTCTGGCACGTAGCCAAATAGCCGGACGACGTCGAGGAGCAGAGGACGGTCGTTGGATCGTCCTCTATTCCCGGTGCCGCCACACGGATTGAGCTTTTGAAGAAATTGGGGTTGCGGCTGCTCACTGAGAATGGTGCGCTAAAGAATCGTCACTTGTCGAGCAAGATCGCGACGCGTGTTGCCTGATCCTACTTCCGCTTTAATCTGAGTCTTCGCGATCTCAAGGATGGAGCGGTTCAGTGATTTCGTGAACGCTGAACCCACTAGCTCCTTTCCGTTCGCTAGTCGCCACAGAGGTCGCCAGGCTAACTGGCGTCGATATGCGCATTGTCACAGGCGAAAAGAAAATACTGACGGGCAACGCTCGGGGCGGAGCGATATCGAAGCGCTGTCATACAGGAAAAAACCGCGTCCCAATAAAGCTGGCCGGAGTGTTGATCGAAATCCTTCTGCAGATATCGAAGCGCTTCTCTTGGCCCACTGATGGCTCGGGTGCAAAAGCCTGCTCCCTGGATGAGGACCGGTGTCTCCCAGATGAGCGAGAATCCGACGTTAATGACAGAGCCCATTTAATTCCTCTCCGACATCATCGCAGGGGGAAATGTCTGCGATGGCGATCGACACGACAAGTCAATTTGGGAATCCCGAGGATTCGTGGGCCTCTTCTCCAGATAGGGTTCTTCCAGGAGGGCCGGGTACGGTTCTGGCGAGATTTTGAAAGAACCCGCCATTTCGATAGCTTACAGTTTTATCTCTGCACCTTTTGGCCATCGAGGTAGCCGTGTTCGAAAGCCTTGGCGAGCACGCTTCGTTCCGGATAAGGATTTTCCTCACCTGTCACGTCCCGCATACCAGCTTCGCCACCACGCTCATATGCCTCTCTGGTCGCCTCATCCGAGGCTTTCAAATCCGGGAGTTCGAGTATTTCTGTGCCGATCGGATCAGGAGGGCTCGACGTCACGCGGTGTCCTGACGGACCTGGACGATTTTCGACTTGCATAGCTGTTTCCTCCTGAGGGCGTGGAGCGATGAGCACTGACGAACAGGCCGCGTATGCGGTCATCACAAAGGCCGCATTTAAGAGAAGCCGTTCCATCGCCCCGAAGGATCGCGATCTGCTGGTCGAGGCGAGACAAGAGCGACGCTGACAAAATCAGTATCGCTCTCCATTTAAGGCTATTTGATGCGCTCAGGCTTCCGGGATTTATCGTTTCTGCTCTTGCTGGATGATGTCTTCGCATCGAAGGCCTGCCCGAAATTCGTGCCGCCGAGATGCCCGCCACCACTCGTGTTGTTGACTTGGCGCAGTGCTCGCCGAAGGATCTTCTCTGCATTTGTCTTTGTCATTGTGTCTCTCCAAAACAAAAAGACCGGGGATCGCCCGGCCTTTTCAAAGGCTTGCGGTCCCGCTTGCCAATACATCCGTGTTAAGGCGGCGCGAGCCCGATCGCTTGATTGATTATGCGGACAAAAGGTTCTGCGCGGCGTTCTTGCCGTTACGCACGTCTTGTACCAGGTCGAAGGAAATCGTCTGGCCTTCCCTGAGAGAAGACATGCCGGACCGCTCCACCGCGGAGATATGAACGAACACGTCCGCGGATCCGTCACTCGGAGCAATAAAGCCGAACCCCTTACTGATGTCGAAGAATTTCACGATGCCTTTAGCCATGACGATGTCCTTTCAATCGCATGAAATTACGAAGCCCGCGGGTATGCGCGCCATCAATGATCGAGCTTGAAAGGGAAGATCAGCAAATGCGCCTGCGCGCAGAAACAAAGCTAACTAAGCAAATCCGATAGATACTCGTAGAATAAATTTCTTGCGTTAGCAATGTTGTCGTCATTCAATTTTATTGAATTACTATAAATATACATGAAACCATGGTAAAACACATGGATAATACACGCAATTCAAATCAATGGATTGCCATCATAATTGTTAGAGAACCGTTCAAATAAGGAAGTATTCTGAATATCAGCTTTTCTCGCACCCTTTTTATCTGCACGATGGGCTGGACGCGCCGGTTTCGCGTGCGGTTTTCCAACGAAGCAAAACAAAAGGCCGGGCGTTACCCCGACCTCTCACAGTCGCTCACTTCAGCTGCCAGTACATCCGTGGTCAGCCGAAGGAATGACAAATTCAAACCGCCTGCAGATTGTCGGCAGAGCTTTTGCCGGTTTTACGATCCTGAACAAGGTCATAGTCCACTTTCTGGCCGTCCTTCAGTGCACTCATCCCCGCGCGTTCCAGGGCGGAGATATGGACAAATACGTCCGTGCTACCGTCCTCGGGTTTAATGAACCCAAATCCTCTGCCGGCATCGAACCATTTCACAGTGCCTGTGGCCATGGTCATTCCTTTCGAAGCAGTTGTCGTGGTTCCCGCAATACCTTGCAGGATCAGATCGATTATTTGAGAGGAAATCCGAGGGAGCCTTGGGCTCTTGAGCGACATCACAAGCAACGGTCGATACACTGTACGTAGGTTCTATTTCTGATTTTGCAATGTATGAAAGCTGATTTTATTGGCGAACGGCGATTGTCGCCGAAAGCCTGATCAAGATTGGCGGCAAAATCGGAAGGCCGAATCTATTCCTTGCATCTGCACTATTGCCTGTTAGGTTACGCCAGCGCCTCAAACCGAAAGATAGATTTCTTTGGCTCAGCATCTCGAGGCGCGCCATCGACGCTTCCAACTCGTCCTTATAAAGCCCTCCCACTACGACGACGACGGTTACGTTATCAGATGGTGGAGAGCGATGATTCCTTCGAATTCGTTGGCTGCCATTTACGGCATTGCCCGCGACTGCGCGGAGCGCGAGATCCTTGGTCCCGATATCGGCATCGACATTGTGGTGATCGATGAGACCAACACCCGCATCAAAACCGCTGCGCTCATCGAAACGCTGCGCAGGAACGGGAATTTCGGAATGGTGGCGCTTGTTGGCGTTCAATCCAACCAATATCCACGCGCGTTGGATATTGCGCGTCCATTCCGTCACGCAAATATCCCGGTTTGCATGGGTGGCTTTCACATTTCCGGCTGCCTGGCCATGCTCGACGGCGCGGCCGTGGAGCTCGACGCCTGCCGAGACATGGGCATAGCGATGTTTGCAGGCGAAGCAGAGGGACGGCTTGAAACAGTGATCCGGGATGCCGCTGAAGGCACCTTGAAATCGCTCTATAATTTCATGAATGACCTGCCGAACATCGATGGCGCCCCGGTGCCGTTCCTTCCCAAGGATAGCATCCAACATACGCTCGGCCTCAGCAGCAGTTTCGATGCGGGCCGCGGCTGCCCATATCAATGTTCCTTCTGCACGATCATCAATGTCCAGGGCCGCAAGTCGCGTTTTCGCTCCGCCGACGATATCGAAACGCTCGTGCGCCTGAATTGGGCACAGGGAATTCATAAGTTCTTTATTACGGATGACAATTTTGCTCGTAACCGGGATTGGGAAGCCATCTTCGATCGCCTTATCGAGTTGAAGGAGAAGCATGGCATTCCACTGGGCCTGATGATCCAGGTCGACACGCTCTGTCACAAGATCCCAAACTTCATCGAGAAATCCAAGCGCGCCGGCGTCACCCGCGTCTTTATCGGGCTTGAGAATGTCAATCCCGACAATCTCGTCGCCGCCAAGAAGAACCAGAACAAGATCACCGAATACCGCAAGATGCTGCTCGCCTGGAAGGCGCAGGGTATCATGACGCTTGCGGGCTATATCCTTGGTTTTCCTGCCGATACGCCCGACACCATTCGTCGCGACATCCGTATCATTCAGGAGGAATTGCCACTTGATGTCATCGAATTCTTCGTACTGACCCCGCTACCTGGCTCGGAGGACCATCAAAAGCTCTGGCGCAATGGCATCGGCATGGACCCTGACCTCAACAAGTACGACGTTGAGCATGTCTGTACCGCGCACGAGAAGATGAGCAAGGTGGAGTGGGAGGCGATCTATCAGGAGGCATGGTCCCTCTATTATTCTCCGCAACACATGAAAACTTTGCTGCGCCGTGCCGTCGCGACGGGCATGCCGCTCGCCAGCCTGGTAAAGGTTTTGATATCCTTTGCGACAACGGTACCGCTTGAAAACGTTCATCCCCTGCAAAGCGGCATGTTGAGGCTCAAACGCCTCGACGAGCGACGGCCGGGTCTGAAGCGGGAACATCCCTTGTGGTTTTGGCCGAAATTTGTCGGCGGAACCGTGGTGAAGCATGTGAGGCTTGCCGGGGCAATTGTCAGCCTGTGTCTTTCGGCCTATCTCATTGCTCGGAATGCGTCGTCAAAAACCTATATGGATCAGGCTCTGATGCCGGTTAAAGATGATGACGACACGCATCTTTCCCTTTTTACGCAGACGAGAGGCGGGCATGCTGCCGTGCAGCATGTCAAGAAGATCGCCGAACTCACCAAACGTTCGTCTGCGGGGTGAAGAATAGCGTGTGAGCGAGACGTCTGGTCCACCGCTTTCGTGATCGGCTAAGCAGGTTTCCGGCTCTCGGTCAGAACTTCTTCCTTGCCCGTTTACCGCATAAAGCTGTAGCTGCAGGCTAGTAACCGTCAGAGGCGCATTCATCAGGGTGCGGCCCGATAGTAATCTTAGCTTTCATCCGTGACGCTGCGACGATCGGCATCTTTTTCGTTAAGGATAGCGCAGAAGACACGCGCTTCCTTTTCAGGCAAAGCTTCAAGGCGCCAGGTTGAAGGCTGCGCCGTCATGCCTGTGAAGACATCATAGACGGTCCATGAAAAATCGATTTCTCTACGCACGTCATATCGTTTCGTCCGAACTGCCATCACGCCCTCCTGAAAGATGGCAGAAACCCTAGTAGTCTTTGCATTCATCAATCGAATTTATATTATCACATAGAGGTGGAATGGTCTGCCGATATAGGATCGACCACATCTATTATCGTGAGTCTATAAATGAGCGCTCATATCGATAGAGATACTGGCGATAAGGCTCTTGCTATGCCTCGTAGCAACCATATCTACTTGCCTATGGATGGTAGCCTTGCCGGTGCAAGAATAGTCAGAAACCACGGCAAATCGAACAATCGGCTGCCGGAGCCGGGACACAGTTCGGAAAGATAAAGTCTTCAGGAACAAGTGCTCGCGACGACCGTTTGGTCATCAGAGTAAATGGTTCTCGAGGCCGTTGAAATCCGGGCGCATCAGCTGACTACCACCTTCGCTCCCGAACGCCGACAACCTTCCGCCTTAGAAAAAAGACTTCCGCTCTTAAAGCCGTTGGCAACAGTGGGTGATCGCATGATACGAGAAATTACCAAAGTGCTCGTCGTTGAAGATGAGCCTCTCCTCCTTATGATGGCGATCGACATTGTCGTGGACCTAGGCTTTCAGCCGGTTGCAGCTCACAACGCTGATGAAGCGGTGGGCCTGATTGCCAATCATTCGGAGATTCAAATATTGTTCACCGATATCCAGATGCCTGGATCGATCGATGGCTTAGCGCTGGCCCTAATCATCCGGGAGCGGTGGCCGCTGGTCGAAATCATCTTTGTTTCCGGGATGAGGAAGCCGGACGTAACTGAAATGCCCGAGCGAAGCATCTTCTTTTCGAAACCTTACGATGCTCGCGAGGTCTCAGACGCACTCGTCAGAATGGCCGCGTAACCAATCGATGTGAATAGCCCTAGATTTGCAGACGCTTCCTTTCCTAATTTTGAGGCAAGAAGAGCATCATGAGCAAATCAAATATCAGCGAAGAGTTTAAGCGTGACGCGGTGCGCCAGATCATTGAGCGAGGCTATCCGGTTGCGAAGGTTTCGCAGCGACTCGAGGTCAACAAGCATTCGTTTTACGAATGGGAGAAGAAGTTTGCTGCGTCGAACGACAAGGGCAACGACGAGGCCAAGGATCTCCGACAGCACGCTCTCCCCGCTCACCAAATCGGCGAAGGTCCTGTTTGCCGTGCCCGAGCACGACTATACCTTCTCGCATTCGCTCGCTGCGGCTGGCCCGCCTGGTTGATCACACCATTGTTAAGTGCTCCGGAAAAATCCGACAATTTGACGCGCCCGCCAATTGTCGAAGAACGTCGGACAACTAACGGCATCCGGGCCGCGAACGCGCGGTTCTGCTCAGCACATAAGTAGGTTTCCGTGACCTTGGGCGATGGTTTTACAATTACGCACGCGGATCACAGTGAGGCGCTTGAAGGGAATCGAACCAACGACCCTTTCTGAAGTTATCTAACCTACTGAAACTATATGCCTTTCGTGAGATAATGCCGAGCCGAAACCGTTCATGTGGAAGGCGGATCCAGACGAAATCATCGCCGCAGTCAACCGCGGGCACCAAACGTTGGCATCAACCCACCGGCGGCGGGCTGCAATATGGAAGGTTGCCGATCTGGTGGTTTCAACCTTGTTGCAAGTTTCATCATATTATGACAATGTATATTTTGCCAAATATGAGCATAAATATGCGTCTCTGAGTTAATATTTATACTCTCTCATGAATAGTACTTGCAATAATCACACTACAAGGGGAGTCTTTCATGGACAGGGATGATCAATCAGAAAATATCGGTCCGAGCCGGCGAGAATTTGTCGAAGGGTGTGGAAAATATGCGGTCGTGGCACCGCCTGTTCTGACCTTCTTACTTTCAACCACACTGAGTTCGGGCGCGATCGCCAAATCCGGCCAAGGCAACAATGGCTACGGCAATGGCGGCGATGATGGCGTGCCGGGTAATTCCGGCAAGGAAGACATCGATCGCTGATCGATTTGCCCGGAACATGATACTGCTGCCGGGTAGGGACATTCTCATTGCGCAGTTGGGCGATGCTTTTGCCTTGTTCAACTGCCAAGAGCAGCGTTTGTATGAAGTCGACAGTCTTGCGGCTTGGACCTGGCGGCATGTTTCAAATTGTGCCGCGGGTATAGGCTGGAGCCAATTGTCGGCGCAATTTTCGTCCGAATGCAAGCTGGCAAGGCCGGATGCCGAAGCCTTGCTCGATCGCTATGTCGGGCTCGGTATCCTTCACGCGTGCCAGGGCTCGGCATCCATTTTCGCGGTTGCTCTGAATGGCTCCAGATGGATGATTGAGTGTCCCGATGTCTTATCCGCAGAATTGAAACAGCTCTTTCGCGGCATCGCCATTCCAATGGAGCCCGGATGCAGGCATGAACATCTCGTCATCAGGCTCAATGCGGATCGATATGAGCTGACTGCGGACGGCAAAAGCATAGGCGTGGTCGGGCGGGCGGAAATTATCCCGGCAATAAAAGCCTTTCTAACCGAGGCATTGCTGCAGACCGATTTCACGCTCGCGTTGCATGCGGCTCTTCTGCGGCTTGGAGACAGGCAATTATTAATTGCCGGCGTCCCCGGAGCAGGTAAGACGACGCTCGCACTTGCCCTCTCGGCCGAGAATGGGTGCTTGCTGCTCGGCGATGATATCGTCATCGTTGACGAAAAGGGCGCGCTTCGAGGTATTCCGTTTCCGGCTGCCGTAAAAAGGGGAAGCTGGACGCTTTTGCAGACTTTCCAACCTGAAGTCGCGTCACGCCCCACTTACGTTCGCTCCGACGGAAAAGAAGTCAGATTCATTCCCGGCGATATCGATAGCGACCATATTGCGCCGGCTTGCTCGACGACAATGATCTTTCTGCGTCAGAATGTTGCGCGGCGACAATCATTGTCGAGGATGTCGCCTCTTCTGGCCTTTCAAAGATTGCTCACTGAAGCGGCTGCGCCCACTCGCAGGCTGACGGATCAGGCGTTCGCCGCGCTGAGCAACGCCGTCAACATCTCCCGCGTATATGAAATGGAGGTCGGCCCGCTCAGGCAAGCCGTCGAGATCATACGGGATCTTTGACGCTTTGGTGCATCGATCGTG
>UBXG01000036.1 GCA_900469475.1 Hyphomicrobiales bacterium
GAAAGTTCCATGGCAGGTCACACGCGCTCTCGGAAATCGGCAATCCGTTGAAGATCAACCTAGGTACAGGCATGATGTAGATTTGATAACATTTTCAACGACATTACGGCTTGCGATCGCGATGTCCAACATCCTAGCATCTGTGGTTAAGTTGAGATCCTCGGCCGCTGAATCTCAAATTAACTGCAAACCAAAACAGAAACGGCCGCATTCTCACGGTTAAGTGCCAACCGACATCATTGTCGTCTTCTTGACGTTTGTGAAAGACGACGCGCACGGTCGAGACGGCATGCCGCCATGGCATCCTTGGGCGAACTGAGCAGCAGACAACCACCTCTCGTGTGGCATAGATGGCTTGTGCGGCCGCAAAAGCAGGTCTGCGGCGCCGTAAGAAGGCTATGGTCAATTGGAAGCTGTGGAAATCCCTGCTTTTCGAATTTCCATTCGGCATTGTGTCGATGACAGCAGTTCATTCCGCTGTCAGGGTTTCCGCATCAACAATGATGCGGAGACATAGGATGACCACCACGAACGAAATCGCCGACAAGATCGCGGGTGAACACAGCCTGACGAAGGCACAAGGCAAGGCAATCGTCGAAGCGGTGATCGCCTCGATCACTCAAGCCGCGATTGCCGGCAACGAAACGTCGCTGCCTGGATTTGGCAAGTTCAAGGTGAAGGCAACGCCGGAGCGCGAAGCGCGCAATCCGGCGACCGGCGCGACCATTAAAGTCGCGGCGGCCAAGAAGCTAGCGTTTACGCCGGCCAAGGCACTTAAGGACGCATTGAACAAATAACGCGGTTTAAGGACGCGAACACCCGGTCCGCGGGGACCAGGTGTTCGTTTTTCCACGCTCGATATTTTGCCTGGCGCGCGTGATCGTCGGGCGCTGTCGAAGCTCCGTCAGACCAACCATTCCCGGCCCCTCTCTCCCTCTCCTATCGTCACCGAGACGGACGACCGCCTACCGACCGACAGCCTGAAGTGCGGGCTCGAGCGGCTGACGGCTCCCCAAATTCATTCCGCTCAGCTCCAATCAACAAATGATTGACTTCCAATTATCATGCCTGATAGTTCCAATTTTCAGGAAATCGGAACGCGCATGTACAAACGATTTGTGGAACGCCGGGCAGACGAAGCCCTTTCGGATACGCCAGTGGTTCTGATCGTCGGGCCACGCCGCGCGGGCAAGACCACGCTGGTGCGGAAGATGGAGGGGGCGGGCCGCAGCTACATCACGCTCGACGACCAGACGGTCCTTAGCTCCGCAAGGTCTGATCCTGCCGGCTTCATCCGCGGACTTGACCGGGCGATCATCGACGAAATCCAGCGCGCGCCCGAGCTGTTACTGGCCATCAAAAAGACGGTGGACGAGGACTATCGTCCCGGCCGGTTCTTGCTCACGGGTTCCGCCAATGTGCTGACATTGCCCCGTGTCGCCGACAGCCTGGCCGGCCGCATGGAAACCATTCGAATGTTGCCGCTCGCCCGCGCAGAAGTCGAAGGCACGACCTCGACATTTTTGGACCGCCTGTTCGAAGGAAAACTGCGCAGCGACCGGAACGGGATCGTCGCAGATGATCTCTTGAGGCTCGTCCTTCTCGGCGGGTTTCCGGAGGCGATTGCCAGAGAAAGCGAACGGCGGCGCCAGGATTGGGCGCGATCCTATCTGACATCGGTTCTGACGCGCGACCTGCGGGACATCGCCGTTGTCGAAAAGCTGACAGAGCTCCCGAAGTTCGTGCGTTTGCTTGCCGAGCATTCCGGGCAATTGGTCAACTATTCGCAGTTCGGATCTAGCATCAACGTCAGCCACAAGACGGGACAACGATATGTCGGCCTGCTCGAACAGGTATTCCTGATCACCACCGTGCAGCCCTGGTACACCAATGCGTTGAAGCGGATCGCCAAAACCCCGAAACTGCATTTTGTCGATTCCGGCGTGCTCGCTGCCGCCCGAGGGCTGACCTTTGACCGGGTGAAGACGGATCGCAGCGCATTTGGCGCGCTCTTGGAGAGCTTCGTATTCTCCGAGATCCTGAAACTCGGGACAGGGTCGGACTTGCGGCTTACCCCGTATCACTTCCGCGATCAGCAGATGCGAGAGGTCGATGTCGTGCTCGAGCGTGACGATGGGACAATCGTCGGGATCGAAGTGAAAGCGAGTGCCACCGTCAAGGCCAGCGACTTTGGAGGATTGAAGACCTTGGCGGAAGCGTGCGGAAAAAAGTTCGCGTATGGCATCGTCCTTTATGACAACACGGATGTCGTTCCTTTCGGCGAGCGGCTTGCCGCTGCTCCGCTTTCCTGTTTGTGGCGGTGATGACCTGTTCAAGGGATGGCGAGTTCCCCACCTCAGGTTCCACTGCCGGCGCGTATCGGCCGGCTACAAGGTAAGCGGTTATCCGGTTCTATATTGCTTCCGACAACACCAACTTTATTGGGATAGCATATTTTAAGGTCCGCTGAAGCTAATGGCCCACGGCGCGAACGTACTCTCCCCGCCGTGCTTCCCTCCCCCTTTTAGTGCTAAGACCCTATGGTGGTCGTCGAAAACAGCCCTTCGTCTGGAGGGTACGGAAACGTCACCATTGAGTGTCATCTTCCTGCTTGAACTCAAATTTTGCTCTCTTGACGCTGTAGAGGGTCCTGTTCACGCACTCCGCTGCGTTGAGATCGAATAGGGCAACGTTATAGCCGTCGTCGATCCCAAACGAGCTTTTGTAAGCCACACCATCGTAACCGTTTTCGCGAAACATCTCCGCGAGAACCTGAGTGGGAGCATAGTCGGCTCTATCCTCCATACGGGTCGTAGGTTCAGAAAATGCCCGATCGATGTGCGCCCAGACGGCTGCTTCCCGTCTTTCTGCTGCTGGCTCGCTCAAAAATAATGGGCGCTTTGAATGGCCGCGAGTGCAGTCGATGATCTTCAATGGGCGCACAATTTTAAACAAAGCGAGTGATACCAGAGAGCCAATCCAGGGCCGTACCTCTGACATGGCCGTCTCTTGCTCGGTCGCCAAATACACTGGAATACAGTCTATCTCGACCGTGCAATCACACAGCTGAGATGCACTACGCGAGCGGATCTTGCGTTACATCGATACGCATTTGCTGAATGTCGATCTCACGCCTGATCGGATTTGCCGGGATGTCGGCCTGTCGCGGGCAAAACTCTACCAATTGTTCGAAGGCAGCGGCGGCGTCATGCGGCAAATACAACGCAGGAGGCTGCGCCGTGCCTACCAAACGCTGGCAGATCCCACTCGGCCGCACCCTCATATCGCCGAGATCGCCTGGGGGCACGGCTTCTCGAACGAGAAATACTTCCACCGTCTGTTCAAGACTGAATTCGGCCATACCCCAAGCGAGACGCTGGAGAATATGCACGCCGCCTCCGTGCTGAAACCGGCAGCTCGTCGTGGTCGTCAAGACCATGCCAGTCGGCCCTCGGGCTGGACATTGCCGTTCGGTGTACCTGGCAATTGAGGCTCCCGAAAACGTATTTATAACGTATTTATATTGTCTCAGATCTACCTAGCGCCCTCTTTTGAAATTGTAAGCTGCCAAGCTACCTGCGGGGTTGTTCCAACTCATTCAGGTTGATGCGCCAAAGGTTTGGGCGCGGGATCTGCTTGAAAAATGTATGGTGAGCGTTTGTGGTGACAGTGGTTCGAATCCCTTCAGGGCGCCCGTTTACAAGAGCTCGGCCCAAGGGTGGGGCGGCTAATATGCGAGGCTCATCTATAGAGCCGTGTTGTTCGACCGCTCTCGTAGGCTGTTGAGCGCTTCGAAGGTCGCGCAACGACGAGGAAGACGCCGAACAAGATGAGAGCCAGGCCGAGAAAGGCAGCCGTTTCCGGACGCTCTCCCAGTAATGTCCACCCCAGTGCGACGCCGACGAGGGGATTGACGTAGGCGAAGGTCGAAGCGATCGCCGGATTGAAGGACTTGATCACCTTGATATAGGAGACAAGGCATATCGCCGATCCGAAAACGACCAGAAACAGGAAGCCTGCGATCTGGTGCGTCGTTAAACCGAATTGGGGAAAAAGTGGGACCGCCTGAACTTTGCCGACCGTCGTCAAGATGAGTGCGGCCGATAGCATCTGGATGCTCGCGGCGGTCGTGGGCGCCAGTCGGCCAAGCAATGGCTGCTGCAGGACTGAGCCGAGCGACCACGTCAGGCCGGCCACGCACAGGATCAGGGCGGTCCAGACAGCATAGCCTTGTTCAACGGAAGAAACCTGTGAGGACAGGGCCGGCGGCACGATGACGAAACCCAGCCCGATGATACCCGCAAACAATCCCAGGATCACGGTGCGCGATGGAAGCACCCTGTTCATGACGCTGGTGATCAACGTTGTCCAGACGGGGATCATCCCCATTGCCATCACGATGAAGCCGGACGTGGCGTGACGCGATGCCAATGTCGCCAGTCCATTTCCGCAAACCCACATCAGCGCTCCAGTGACGCAACAGGCCAGCACGTCCCTGATTCTAATCTTCGACGGAAGATTGCCCGAGAAAAACGATAGGCAGATCAGCAGGATCCCTGCCATCCACATGCGCCAGGTCTGAAGTTGGACGGGAGACAATGCGGACGGGCCGCTCACGCATATCTTGACCGCCAGATAGGTGCTTCCCCAAACGAGATAGACCACGGCGAGGTGGCCGTATCGATGCCAGCTGTTTTCTGGCGCAACTGCATCGGATACGCTCATAGGCTGCTTAATCCACCCGCATGAATATTCGGGCGAGACCTTCCTTGACCGAGGACACGGCATCGGCAACGCTGATGCTGATGTGATCGTGCATCATGCGCGAGGCGCTCTTCGCGTCGCGGGCTGCCATGGCCTGTGCGATATCGCTATGCTCCGTATAGGTCGTCGACAGTCTCCTATGCTTCTCCACTTCGATTTGTCGGACAAAATGGATGCGTGTGTTGATCCCCTCGATCATGCGCGCAAGCTCCGGATTGCCGGACATCTTCGCGATACGCATGTGAAATTCCTCGTCCTTGCTTGTCAGGTCCGCACTGGAAAGGGCGTCCGCGCGCGCGGCTGTCGCCTGCCACCAATCCACAAGAGCTCTGAGTTCCTCATCGCCGGCTCGCTTGATCGCAAGAACCACGGCGCGCTCTTCCAACAGGCACCGCACGTCCGAGAGATTGACGACCTCGTCGACATCGAAGCCCCGGCAGAAGAAGCCGCGGTTCGGCTGGAACGTGATCAGGCCCTCCGTGACAAGACGCTGCAAGGCTTCGCGAATGGGGCTGCGGCTGACATTCATGCGCGCCGCAAGCTCCACCTCATTGATGCGCTCGTTCGGCTTGAAGCGATATTCCATCGCCATGCGCCGGATCTCCTCATAGACCCGCGGCCCGGTCTTGATCGCCTTAGCTTCCAACACGGAATGCTCCTCCTGATCGATATGCTTTTCGTGTTGGATCATTGGGCTAAGCAATCCTTTAAAGTCAACAGGATGAACCGGTGCGTCACTCTGCGACACACCGCATTTGGTCAGATGGCGGCGATCACGGAAATCTCGACCGTGAACTGGGGAGCGGCAAGCTTGGATTCGACGCAGGCCCGTGCTGGCGCTCCGCCGGGGGCGACCCACGCATCCCAGATTTCGTTCATTTCACCAAAGGTAGTGATGTCTGAAAGCCAGATCGATGCGGACAAAAGCCTCGTCTTGTCGGTGCCGGCCTCGGCCAGCAACTCGTCGGTCTTCGCCAGAATATCTTTTGTCTGCTCGCTCACGGAGGCGCCGGGAGCGCGCAGTGCCACCTGCCCGGCGAGAAAGACCATATTTCCATAGGCGACGGCCTGAGACATCCGTTGCGCGGCGCCAATGCGTTGAATAGCAGTCATGTTCGTTCCCTTTATAACTGGTAGGAGACTTCGGAGAGCTGCAGCGGTACGCCGTGCTCGGCCTCGATGATTCCGTCGAGCGGAATGGGTGCAGGCCGGCCGGCGACAAGATCGGCGATGATGGCGGCCGAGCCGTGCGACATCGTCCAGCCGATATGGCCATGCCCGGTGTTTAGCCAGAGATTCTTGAATGTGCGCCGACCAAGAACAGGCAGGTTGTCGGGTGTCATCGGCCGCAATCCGGCCCACATCTCGGCCCGGTCATAGGCGATGCCCTTGGGAAAGAGCTCCTGACTGACCTTCTTCATGAAGGCGAAATCCGAGGGCTTGTGGCTTCGGTCGTAGCCTGCAAATTCGGCGGTCGCCGTCACGCGAATACGGTCTCCCATGGGCGTGATCCCGACAAGATTATGCTCGTCGAGAACCGGCAGCTTGGGGGCGAGATCCGGGTCCGTGACCGGAATGGTCAATGAATATCCCTTGATCGGATAAATCGGCAGATCAAGCCCGATGCTGCGTGCAAGAATTGGACTTTCGGACCCAAGACACAGAACGTAGATGTCGGCTTTGTGGTCACCCCTGTCCGTCAATACGCGTGTGATGGCATCGCCGGACTTCTCGAGAGCGGTGATCGTTGTCCCGGTCAGGATTTGACCGCCACGAGCCTGCACCAAGCCGGCAAGGGCACGGGTGAATTTCGCTGAATCGCCCGTCTCGTCGCTGGGGCACAGGATGCCGCCGGCAATCTTTCCCCGCGACGATGCCAGTGCCGGCTCGCGCCGAACGATTTCATCCCCATCGATCACACGGATGTCCTGGCCGTCGGAGGCCAGCAGTTCCATGTTTCTGACGCCTTGATCCAGGGCGGGTTGGCTACGGTGGAGATAAAGGATACCGCCCGAAGTACGATCGTATTCAATGCCTTCCTTCGCCACCACCGACTGAAGCACGGCCTGAGAATGGACGGCAAGGCGATGCTTGAGCAGCGTGTTGCGTCGCGCCTTATGCGCCGTGCATTGCATCAGGAACTTCCACGACCAGACCCAGAGATGTGGATCGGCGGACAGTTTGAATCGTAGCGCCTGATCCTTGAGGTAGAGCGATCTCAGCAGGGTCATCGGCGCTTTCGGCGACGACCAAACAAAGGAATGGCCAGGGGCGATCATTCCCGCATTTCCGAAGCTTGCTCCCTCCGCCACCTTCTCGGCCTTCTCCAGTACCGTAACGTCGTAGCCGTCCTGCTGAAGTTGATAGGCTGTACTGATGCCGACGACGCCACCGCCCAGTATCAAAGCTCTCATTTGCGCCTCTGTATCTGTCGTTTTTATTGTCGACAATAATGAAGAGAGCCGCCGATTTGTCAATGCTATTGTCCGCCACAAAGCGGTTGGCGTGCGTTCGCGGTCGACTTCAAGAAGCTGAGCCCGCTCAAGTTCGCGACTTTCCGGCGCTTTCCTAGGTAAAATGATCAAATCTTAGGCGCGCATAAAAAATACTCAATCGCACTTGACAGTCAGCATTATTGTCGTTTGTATTGTCGACAATTAAAGAAAGTCGCAGCAAAAAGGGGAACTGCAATGAAGAAACTGCTGAGTTTTGGTGTTGTGCTGGCCACGCTGGCGGGACCGGCAACCGCGCAGGATATTGTGATTGGCGCCATTCTTCCTCTGTCGGGTGCAAGCGCGACGCAGGGTGAGGATCAGCGCCGCGGAATGGAGCTTGCGGTCGACAAGATCAATGCAGCGGGCGGTGTCTTGGGGCAGCCCTTGAAGATCGTGACCGAGGATTCAGCTGGCAACGCGGTCACCGCGCTGACTGCCGCCAAGAAGCTCGTAACCGTCGACAACGTGCCCGTCGTCCTTGGCGAATTCTCGTCAGGCATCACCATCCCGGTCGCCGACTATCTTCTGCAACAGGGCCGCACCCATATCAACATCGGCAGTTCCAGCATCAAGATCCGCGATCTGGGCAAGGGCTCGTTCAGCGTTATCGGTCTCGACAATGTGTCGGGAGCCTTCGGAGCCGAAGACGTCTTCAAGTCCGGCGCAAAGAAGGTTGCGATCATCGCGCCGAATAACGCCTACGGCCAAGGCATCGCTGACGCCTTCTCCACCAAGTTCAAAGCGCTCGGCGGAACGGTCACGTCCTCGATCCTCTACACTGAAGGTCAGACCACGTACCGGCCCGAGCTTCAGCAGCTCGAAAAGAGCAAGCCCGATGTCTATGTCTATTCGGCCTATGGCAAGGAATCGGCCACCATCAACCGCGAATCCTTCGAGCTCGGCCTCAATGAGACGCCCTGGTATGCGCTTTACCTGACGATGTGCACCGCCGACAGCGAACCGCAATATGTCGAGGGTCAGATCGGCATGGACCTGAACTATATCGGCACCGGCGGTGCGGACTATCAAAAGTCCTACAAGGCGACATTCAAAAGCGATTTCACCTCGACCTATAACGGCTTTGCCTATGACGGCGTCATGATGGTGGCCGCTGCAATCGACAAGGCGAAGTCTACGGAACCGGCTAAGATCAATGTCGCGCTCACAGAGATCGGCAAGAATTATCAAGGCGTCACCGGGCCCATCACCTTCGACGACCACAATCAGCGTTCCGCTCAGCCTTATCTGAAGCTCAAGATCGCAGCAGGCAAACCCGTCACCAACTGATTTGAAGCGATGCGGCGGCCCATCGGTTGCACGGCCGCCGCATCCGACCTTCTACTTTTGCAAGCGTGACAGGGGTCAAGCATATGGTTCAATTTGTCGTCGATGTCCTGATGCGGGCGAGCGATCTGGTCCTGATCGCGGTCGGAATGAGTGCGATCTACTCCCTGATGAAATTTCCGAATATTGCGGTGGCACAATATGCCGCCTCGGGCGCCTTCATCGCTCTGGTTCTACAAAAGAGCGGAATTCCGATCGTTGTCGCCGCCTTCATTGCCATCCTCTGCGTCGGCATTGCCGCCGTCGCACTCAACGAGCTTCTTTTCAACCGCATGCTGAAGATCAGTTCGTCGACGGCCATGATCGGATCGCTTGCCGTCAGCATGCTTGGATCGGCCGTGTTCCTGCTGGCCATCGGTCCAAACCCAACCCGCTTCAGCCTTCCGATCACGCGCCCACTCCGGATCCTCGGTGCCCGCATGACCGAGAACCAGCTTATCTCGCTTTCAATCACGACGTTCGCGATCCTCTGCTTTGCCCTTTTGCTCTTTCGCACGGATCTTGGACGATGCATGCGGGCAACCGCCACCAACGGGCTTCTTGCCGAGGCAACCGGGATCGACACGCGGCGCACCAGAAATGCCGTTGTTCTGATTAGCGGCATGCTCGCAGCCCTTGGCGGCATTTGCTTAACTCTGAAGGGTGAGATCAACATTCAAACGGGTCTAGATCTTCTGCTGCCGGTATTTTCGGCCGCCATTCTCGGTGGCTTGGGCAACCCGCTCGGGGCTGCCGCCGGCACTATCGTCATCGCGCTCGCGGAGACGCTGATCACCGGTATCAATTTCGGTCCAGCCTTCGGGCGCGAGCTGCTCTTCATGCCCGCGGCCTATGCCACAGCAGGCTCTTTCATCCTTCTAGTGGTCACCTTGATCTGGCGGCCGCGCGGCCTTTTCGTCAGCGAGGTGAAGCGTGTTTGATTTCCTGATCCACGTCACGATCCTTGCCAGCCTCTACAGCCTGGTGGCTCTCAGCCTCAACCTGCAGTCAGGCTTCGGCGGCCTGATGAATTTCGGTCAGGTCGCGCTTTTCGGCTGCGGCACATATGGTGCCGGGCTCGCTTATAAATACGACCTCGGCTTCGCATCGGGGATCGTCATCGCTGCGGGTTTTGCAGTCATGGTGGGGTGGGCCTTCGCCGTAATCGGACGCAATCTCCAGGAAGATTACTGGGGCATGGCGACACTCGCGCTCGCCGAGGTCATCCGCATCGTCGTCAACAACGAAGGCTGGTTCACCGGCGGTGCCCAGGGGATCAGCGCTGTATCCCCACTTTTTCCGAGCCTCGCCGGCTGGATGCAGCAGGTCGCAATTTTTTTCTCGTGCATCGCACTTCTCGCCGTTGCGTATTTTCTGTGTCGACGGCTCACGGACGGACGCTATGGCCTCGGCCTGAAAATGAGCCGGGAAGAGCCGCAATTGGCCCTTTCGCTCGGCTACAACGTGGCGGCGCTGCGGCGCGAATGCATGATCCTGTCCGGACTGATGGCCGCCAGCGCCGGCTTCGTCTTTGCCCACTACATCTCGTTCGTGGCGCCGGAGCAGCTTGTGAGTTCGGAGACGTTCCTGATCTGGGCGATGGTCATCATCGGCGGCATCGGAAATCATCGCGGCGCGATTGTCGGCGCATTTCTCCTTCAGTTCATTTTTTCCTTCATTCCTTTTTTCAAGGACCTTGTCGGCTTGCCGACGGAGTTCGTCGCGGCGGCACGCCTCGCCATGATCGGTGGTGGGCTGATCGTCTTCATGCTGTGGCGCCAGTCCGGCCTTGTCCCCGAAATGATCGGAGGGACGAAACTTGCCTGAGAATCTTCTCCATATTGCAGATGTTTCGAAATCGTTCGGCGAGAACCAGGTCCTGAAAGGCATCGATATCAAGGTGAGGGCCGGCGAAGTGGTTGGCCTTCTTGGGCCGAACGGATGCGGAAAAAGCACCTTGCTTAACGTGATCTCGGGCTTCTCAAGAGCCAGTGCCGGTTCCGTGATCTTCGCGGGCGAGGAGATAACCTCGACAGCGGTCGACAGGATCGCACGAAAGGGTTTCGTGCGAACGTTCCAGCTGCCATCCATGCCACGACGAATGACGGTCGCCGAGGTGTTGCAGGCCGGAAAGGCGGACGGGTCAGGTTTTCGCAGCCTTTTCGCAAGGAGCCGCTTCGATGCCCACGACGTCGAAAGATTGCTCGGCGAACTCGCACTGGATCATGTTCGTGATCTGCCGGCCGGATCCTTGTCGGGTGGTCAGAAGAAGCTTCTGTCCATCGCGCTCGCGCTGCGCACGAACCCAAGGCTCATTTGCCTGGATGAGCCGACAGCGGGGGTGCACCCGTCATTGCGTCAGCACATGGTGCAACTGCTGCGCAGGGTCAATGCCCAAGGCGTAACGCTGCTGATCATTGAGCACGATATGCACTTCATCCGTGAGCTGTGCGACCGTTGCGTGGTCCTTGACCGTGGCGAGGTCATTGCGGACTGCGCGCCCGCCGACCTCACGCTCAACTCCAGTGTTGTCGAAGCCTATCTCGGCGGCGCCCGCGACAAGAGGGCCCATGCATGATCGAAGTCGACAACGTCAGGGCCGGCTACGGCGATGGCCCGGATATTCTGAACGGCGTCAGTCTTCGCGCCGACCCCCAGCGCATCGTCACGATCCTCGGTCCGAACGGCTGCGGGAAGTCGACGCTCCTCAAATGCGTTGCGGGCTTTGTTCGTCCGCGCGCGGGGCAGGTGAAAATGTCAGGTGAAACCGTCACCCACCTGCCGACCCATGACAAGATCCGCCACCATCGCGTCGGCTTTGTTCCGCAGTCCGACAATGTATTCGCGACCCTATCTGTCTCCGAGAATATATTGCTTGGCGCACGCCAGATGCAAAAGATCGACAGGAACCATCGCTTCGACGAGCTGATAGTCCAGTATCCCTCCCTTGCCGCCAAGAAAAACAAGCGCGCCTCGGCTTTGTCGGGCGGCGAGCGCCAGTTGCTGTCGTTGGCGAGAGCCCTGATTGCCAACCCCAGTATCCTTCTGCTCGACGAACCCTCTGCCGGGCTGTCGCCGCGGATGATGCACGAGGTTTTCGAGGCCATCAGAACTATCCGAACCCGCGACGGGATCTGCATTCTGATGGTCGAGCAGAATGCCTTCGAAGCGCTGCACATCTCGGACACCGCCTATGTGCTGTCGCTCGGCAATGTCGCGTTACATGGCAAGGCGGCCGACCTGCTCGCGGACCCCGCGATGCGATCGCTCTATCTCGGCGGCGATGCCCCTTACTAACAGATCACGATTCAACGAAAACACCACGAAACGGGAGGGACCCCATGTCGGCAAACGCATCTGAAATCTCAGACACCCTTGTCCTCAACAAGGAACATATCGGTTTTGTCACCGATGAGGGGATTGGGACCGATGCAAACCTTGGCCTACTCGTTCTGCGAACAGACCAGACGATCGAGGACGAGTTTCGCTTTGCCCTGCCGCCTCGCAACGTCGCGCTTTACGGCGCACGGCTCTATAGCGACGTGCAAATCACCCCTGAAAACCTGATCAAGATGTCGGATGAAATCCCTGGAACGGTCGGCCTGCTTCCAGACGTCGAATTCGATGTCATCGGCTTTGCCTGCACGTCCGGCTCTCTGGTCATCGGTGAAAGCCGGATTGCCGAGCGCGTGCATGAAATTCTTCCCGCCGTTCAGGTGACGGACCCCGTTACCGCGGCTCGCGCAGCGTTCAAGGCGCTTGGCGCCTCCCGCATCGCGCTCCTGACACCCTATCTTCCCGCCATCAACCATTCGCTGCGTACCTCGCTGATGGCGCGGGGCATGGAAATACCGGTCATGGGTTCATTCAACGAGGCTGATGACAATATCGTTGCCCGCATCACCCCGCAATCAATTGAACGCGCCATTCTCGATATCGGTGCGTCGGACGAATGCGACGCAGTCTTCATATCCTGCACCAGCCTGCGTGTTGCCCGAATTGTCGACGCTGTGGAGAAGAAGCTCGGTAAGCCGGTGACGTCGAGCAATCATGCGCTGGCTTGGCACATGCTGCGTCTGGCGGGGATGGAATCAGGCTTCGAAGGCAAAGGCGAGTTGTTTCGAAGATGGAGATGAAGGGTTCGGATGTGCCGAAGTCTACTTGCCGCGTTTCCGCAAAACGCGCTTGTGCGCTGGTGCGGAGGGTTTCGAAGAGCGAAGGGCCGCATGAATGCGGTGGATACTTTGATCCGGAATGGTTCGACCTTTCGACCGTGGACAAGGATCTTCGAAATGCTATGGGATACACTGCCACCGGTTCAGTGCGAGTCTGATTTTCACGGCTTGACCTTGAACAGGCAAGTCTTGGAGACAGTGGTTGTGCCAGCCGTGCCGATGCCGACTTTGCATTCCACAATCCGGGCAGATACCGACAGGCTTCCCAGCAGCGGAAACAACCCAGCTCTCTTCATTTTGAAGGGTGATACCCAGAATTTTGACCCCTGGGCCGGGTGACCATTTCAATTGCGCTCGCATCCTCGCAGATAGCGGTCGAGGCGCTAACATCCTGTTAACCAGAGAATTTGAGGAAGAACCCCGAAGGCCTGACAGAAGGCCGCACTCAATCAAACGTTCAGATGGACAAATACTTCTTGCATAACGGGCGGCAACCACAGAAGTATTAGTCGATTGCCCTCGAGTTTTCGTCTTCACGTTTGCGTGCGTTGCGAAGTTCAGATGAAGGGCTCAAGCCATATACGCTCCTATAGAGAACCGAGAACCGCCCCGGATTGGAAAACTGTAGGCTCATGGCAAGGTCCGTGATGCTCTCAGCTAGTCCACTCTTGAGCGTCCCGTGGGCAGCCGCAAGCCGGTAGTTGCACAAAATGCCCATAGGGGTACGGGCGCGATAGGTGTGGAACATGCGTTGCAGCGCCCGCGAACTGCAGCCTGCAGCATTCGCGATCCCTTTTAGCGTGACCGGATTGTATAGATTGTCGCGCAGGAACGCTTCCGCCTTCAAAAGCTGCCGCGGTGCGGCTCCAAGCGCACCTCGATCGAAAGCATCCTTCAGATTATGCGGAAGCGTTGCAAAGAGCTTGATCAAGGCCAGTTCTTTGTAAGCGCGAGCAAGCAATGCTCTTTCAGCAGGTGTGGCTGCCTTCAGGTCTTCTTCGGCGTGTCGAAGCGTGTGATAGAGACCTTGCGTATCGCTTTTACGAAAGTCGGTCGGTTGCAGGGCGAATTCCTGGACGTAGGGTTTGCCCGTCAATTCTTCGAAATACCGACGCAGTTTCGATTCCGGAACCTGAAACACCAGCCAGGAACTATGGGGTTCAATATGGAGCTGCCTTCCCGCCTTGCCTTTGATGCTTGCGACTTGGCCGGCGGAAATGCTTGATGCTTGGCGCGCACGCCTGTCGTAGATTTCGACTTCCCCTGCCAATACGAAAACGATACAGACCTGCGATACGTCGTGCACGACCACTCCGTCGAGCCGACTGGAATGGGCCGCGTGGACGATCGAAGTCGACTGGAGAGGCTGCCTGGCGATGTGGAATACGTAGTCTCCACTTTCTTCTCGAGGCACAGTCCACTTCCAATTGCTCCCAAAAGCGTCGAGATGCTGGACGATCGCGTCGCGAGAAAAAGCCTCAAAACTACCGATATATTCAACAACTTTCTGCAGCATTGCCGCTAAACCGCCGGAGGTCTTAGGTTGCAAAAATTGTACTGCGGGATACAGGTTTTATCTAAGCTCTATTTCAAAGGGAGGAAAGGCATCGGCCCTCCGAGGACACATGACATTCGTCACAATCGACAGATATCATTAACAAATTAGCCCCAGTGTCTGAACGTTCAAGCACGGATAACGACGTCGCTATACAGATATCGTTGACGCTCTTGACTAGAGATAGAACGTGACTGAAAAGTCAAAACTATTACTATAAGTTGCAGCTTGATGAAAATCGTAGCTTACACTTAAAGCATAGGAACAAGTGGGACAATGTCATTAAATAGCATTCGCCTGGTCGGGCAACATGTTAGTCTGATCGCTCTCAACCCGGGCGAACACGCACAGCCACTTCACGTGGCGTCGCATGGGGAGCAAAGGGAGGAGCCTTGGCAGCATCTGCGCGACGGCCCTTTTGCCGATGCTGATAGCCATCGAGCTCATTTGGAGCACTTGTGTGCGTCTGGGCAATTCACCGGTTTCGCTATTGTCAATTCTACTTCCTGTGCACTATTGGGGCAGGCTGCCTTGATGAAGTTCAGCGCCGAACATCGCTCCGCCGAAATTGGCTACTTGCTTTTTTTGCCGTTATTGCAACGGACCCGTGGTGGCACCGAAGTATTGTATCTACTTTTGCAATACGGCTTCGAGAATTTGGGTCTTCGCCGTTTCGAATGGAGATGTGACAGCGACAACAACAAATCCGAGCGCGCGGCTCTTCGGCTAGGGTTTCAACGCGAAGGTCTCTTGCGTCAACACATGTTGGTGAAAGGACGCAGCCGAGACACCATGATTTTCTCGCTTCTCGATCGGGAATGGGCTGCTTGCAGGACCGCCCTGCTAACCTGGTTGGACGACAGTAATTTCGACCATCAAGGCATCGCCCGAAGCAGTCTTGAAAATATCACCCTTTTCGGCGTTCCCGATAAAAGCACTGGTCACCGTGGCCATTCGCGAAAAAATCCACGCGCCGCTGATGAAGTGATGTTGCGAATAGCAGCGAACGTCGGGAGCTGGCGAGCGAAGGCTTTGCTCAAAAGCGCAAGACCTCTTCTTAACCTTCCCAGAGCAATAGAGCATCCATCCTGCTTAGGCTTCTTCATCGGCATTCTTGCCAACTATTTTGTTTCGAGCGGCCAGAATCTCGCGCGCGCGCCAAATTGCGTCGAGTGCGATTACTGTTAGCAAGACAGCGGCGAGAATAAGAAGATAGCCGCCAACGGCGCGATAGACGACGACGCCCAGGACACCGCCGACCAGGAAGGCCACAATTGTGTAGAGATGCAGACGAAGCTTAGTCAGATTATGCCGGGTCTCCGTCGCAGGCTCGCGCCCACGCAAAACATCGAAGGCAATGCCGAGCTCTATTCCGAGATCGGTGGCCATGCCGGACACATGCGTGGTGCGCACGCGGGCATCGGAGATGCGGGTGACGACGGCATTCTGTAAGCCCATCAGGAAAGCCAAGCCGAGAATGAGGACTGGCACTCGCCACTCCGTCAGTAACCAAAGTTCGGCACAGCCGAGGATCGCAAGCAAAAACGCCTCAGTTAGAATGCTATAGGCGTAAATGGCATGGACGTTGCGCCGCCGACCTTCGTTGACGATCAATGTCGATACTGCCGCACCAAGCACGAACGCCAACACGATCCCACCATAGAATAAGGCAGACAGCCATTGGCCGACAGCGAGATGATCGGAAAGCGTGGAGACGTTGCCCGTCATATTGGCGGAAAAGAAGCCCACGGCATAGAAGGCGGATGCGTTCAATGCGCCGGCGACCGCGGCAAGCGAAGCTGCCAGGCCACGGTCGATCTTTTCGTTACGGTGAGAACCCTGTCTTACGAGCATGTGATTGAGCTATTGGCATGACTGCATCGGATTAGTCGGGGAGGGCGGGAAAGTGATTGGGCGCATTTTCTATCTCTGAAGCAATCTCAACCTACCCTCAGGCATCGTGTCTTAACAAGCCGCCGTTCATGTCAAAAAGATGCTGACGCATCGGAATATTGATTCCAGATATCAATAGGCATATTGTAGACATCAATTATCAGAGCCTGCGCAAGTTAACCCGATGGTGAATCGTGATTACTGCCGCTCAGATGCGGGCCGCCCGGGCCCTTCTCGGTATCGACCAGCGCGCGCTGGCCGAACTGGCGGGAATTTCGGTTCCGACAATCCAGCGAATGGAGGCGAGTGCCGATGTGGTGCGCGGCAATGTCGACACCCTGATGCGTCTTTTGGCCGCGCTAGATGCTGCAGGCATCGAGGTGATCAACCAGGGGGCCGCTAGCACGGATGGCGGGCGCGGGGTCAGGCTCAAGTCGAATGTCCAGCCTTCAGAGAGTGGGACGGCGGAACCATCCGCGACCTTACCTTCAGCGAGGACGCCGCCATGACCCCGCTTGCCGGCTTGGTCGCATGCGTGGCCGCATTGCTTGGGACGGCGATTTTGGCGGTACTGACCGCCCGTTCGGGCCGATCCACGGCGGTCGTCTACGGCGCAAGCCTGGTTTTTTCCGGCGTTGCCTTGATAACCGCGCTTGCATCTCTTGCCGCTGGTCTTCCTTCCACAGGCGCGTCGGCGCTTGCCCTTCCTGTTGGCCTGCCGTGGTTGGGAAGCCATTTACGGCTCGATCCGCTCACCGCCTTTTTCCTGACGGTTATCAATCTTGGCGGTGTTCTTTCGTCTCTCTACGCGCTTGGCTACGGCCGTCACGAACACGCACCACATCGGGTTCTGCCGTTCTTTCCGGCATTCCTCGGCGGTATGAACCTAGTGATCCTGGCGGACGATGCCTTCACCTTCCTGATTTCCTGGGAGTTCATGTCGCTTGCTTCCTGGGCACTCGTGATGGCCCACCATCACGACGCCAGCAACCGAAAGGCCGGCTATATCTATATCGTCATGGCAAGTTTTGGCACGTTGGCTTTGTTTATCGCATTCGGCCTGCTTGCCGGTCCCGCTGGCGATTACGGCTTTGCGGCTATCCGGATATCAGAACATCCACCGCTGACAGCCGGTCTCGTGCTTGTCTTGCTACTGCTCGGCGCAGGGTCCAAGGCTGGTCTCGCACCGCTGCATGTCTGGTTGCCGTTGGCGCATCCGGCTGCCCCAAGTCACGTCTCCGCCTTGATGAGCGGTGTCATGACCAAGGTCGCTGTTTACGCTTTCATCCGCGTGGTCTTCGACCTGCTCGGCATGCAGGTATGGTGGTCTGGCATCATCATCCTGATCGTCGGCAGCGGCACCGCGGTTCTCGGCATATTGCAGGCGCTGATGGAGAGCGATCTCAAGCGGCTCCTAGCCTACAGTACTATCGAAAATATCGGCCTTATCTTCGTCAGCCTCGGACTGGCACTTGCCTTCAAGGCGAACGGCATGGGGCTGGCGGCGGCGCTGGCAATGACCGCCGCGCTGTTTCATGTCCTCAACCATTCCTTCTTCAAGAGCCTGCTCTTCTTTGGCGCCGGCGCGGTGCTGACGGCGACAGGCGAGCGGGACATGGACAAGCTCGGCGGCCTCATCCATCGCATGCCTGTCACCAGCGTCGTCTTCCTTGTCGGCAGCGTCGCGATCTCGGCCCTACCGCCCTTTAACGGCTTCGTGTCCGAGTGGCTAGCATTCCAGGCTATCCTGCAAAGCCCTGATTTGCCGCAATGGGGCTTGAAGATACTGGTGCCGGCCGTGGGCGGTTTACTCGCCTTGTCGGCGGCACTGGCGGCCGCCTGTTTCGTCAAGGCATTCGGCGTGACCTTCCTCGGTCGTCCTCGTACCATCGCAGCCGGACAAGCGCTGGAAGTCGACCGCCTCTCCCTCGCGGCAATGTCTATACTCGCGGCGCTGTGCCTTCTCGCCGGCATCCTGCCGGGAATCGTCATCGACGGGCTTGCGCCCGTAACGCTGTCGGTGATCGGGGACCGGATGCCGGTGCAGACGGATATTCCATGGCTGTCCATCGTGCCGATTGCCGAGAGCCGCAGTTCCTACAATGGGCTTCTGGTCTTCCTGTTCACCCTGTTCTCAGCGTCGCTGACGGCCTATCTCATACGCCGCTTTGCCTCACGGGCGCTGCGCCAGGCACCCGCCTGGGATTGCGGCTTTCCGGAGATGAGCCCGGCAACGCAATACACGGCGGGCAGTTTCGCCCAGCCCATCCGACGCGTTTTTGGAACGCTGGTTTTCCGCGTCCGAGAGAGTGTCGACATGCCCGCACCCGGGGATCTCAGGCCAGCGCGTTTTGCCGTCGAGGCACATGATTTGATTTGGGAATGGCTCTATCTTCCGATCGCCGGCGCCGTCGGCTTTGCCGCCGAAAAGCTCAATTACCTGCAGTTTCTCACGATCCGGCGCTATCTGAGCCTGGTTTTTCTGGCGCTCGTCTTCCTGCTGTTGGTGCTGGCGCTATGGTCGTAATCTCGGCTCTCATTGTTCAGTCCTTGCAGATGGCACTCGTCGTGCTGCTCGCGCCGCTGCTGACCGGCTTCATTCGTCTGATCAAGGCGCGATTGCTGCGCCGGCGAGGGCCTTCTATGATCCAGCCCTACCGGGACATCTTGCGGCTTTTGCGCAAGGAAGTGGTGCTGGCTGAAAGTGCATCATGGCTGTTCAGGGTGACGCCCTATCTGATCTTCGCCATAACCTGGGTCGCGGCGGCGATCATTCCGACCTTTGCCACTGGCCTGATCTTCAGCTGGACGGCGGATCTGATTGCCATTACCGCGCTGCTCGGCAGTACGCGCTTCTTTCTGGCGCTTGCCGGTATGGACGTTGGTACCAGTTTCGGTGGTATTGGGTCGAGTAGAGAGGCAATGATCGCAACGCTCGCGGAACCGTCGATGCTGCTGGTCATCTTCACGCTTGCCCTGATCGCGGGCTCGACCCAGCTTTCCACCATCGCCGCCTTCATGACCTCTCCGCAGGTAGGACTGCGCGTTTCGCTGGCAATCGCCTTGATCGCCCTTATCATGGTCGCCGTCGCGGAAAATGGCCGTATCCCCGTTGACAACCCCGCAACTCATCTGGAGTTGACGATGGTGCATGAAGCGATGGTGCTCGAATATTCCGGGCGGCACCTCGCGATGATTGAACTTGCGGCCTCCCTCAAGCTCCTGCTCTACATTTCCCTGATCGCCTGCATCTTCGTTCCGTGGAAGCTCGCCGCACTGGGGGAAGGGCCGTCGGCCTATCTGGTGGCTATGCTCGCCTATCTCATCAAGCTCGCGGCGGGCGGCGCCCTCCTTGCCCTGTTCGAGACCGCGACCGCAAAGATGCGGGTCTTCCGGGTGCCCGAATTCCTGGGCGCGGCCCTTATGCTCGGTCTGCTCGCCACTCTACTACGATTCGTCTCGAGGAGCTTGTGATGAGCGGGCCGGTCTTGGATATAGCCCATATGCTCGCCGGCGGCCTCGTGCTGGTCAGCATGATGATGCTCTATCAAGACCGCCTCTATGCATTGCTCAACGTGTTCGCGCTGCACTCACTGATATTGACCCTGTCGGTGGCTTGGCAAGCTTTCGTCCAGGACGCCCCACATCTTTATGTCACGGCGGCGATCGCACTGCTCTTCAAGGCCATCGTCATTCCCGTGGTGCTGCATCACATGATCCGCCAGCTCGGTATCCATCGCGAGATTGAGACCGTCGTCGGTATTGGCCTCACAATGCTCGCTGGCATCGGTCTCATCGCTCTCGCGACCGCGGTGATGTTGCGGGTGACGCCACAGGCGGATCCTCTGGCGCGCGAGGATCTCGCCTTCGCATTGTCGGTCCTGCTGCTCGGCCTGTTGATCATGGTCACGCGCCGTAACGCCGTCAGCCAGGTTGTCGGATTCATGTCGCTCGAGAACGGACTGGTGCTTGCCGCGACCGGCGCCAAGGGTATGCCGTTGGTCGTTGAGATCAGCGTCGCCTTCTCGATCCTGATCGCCTTCATCGTTATCGGTGTTTTTCTGTTTCGTATCCGCGAGAGATTCGACACGGTCGACGTTCGAGCGCTCGATGATTTCAAAGGGAGGAGACGGAAATGAGCGTGTTCTCCTCTGTATTGACCTCGGATGCGGTGACAGCCGTTCTCGTGATACCGATCGTGGCCGCGGCCCTCCTAGCGCTTTTGCCTGGCTATCGAATGACGGCACGGCTGAACGTGTTCGCAAGCCTTCTGACCTTGCTCGCCGCTCTGTCTCTGTTCGTCACCGGGCAGCCGGCACCCGGGCAATATCTGCTCGTCGACGATCTCAATATCGCCTTCATCGTCCTCAATGCCTTCGTGGGCTTTACCACCAGCATATTCAGCGCCAGCTACATCGCCCATGAATTGGGGATCGGCCGGCTGACCCCTGCAAACCTCCGTTTCTACCACGCCATGTATCAGATCATGATGTTCGGCATGAATCTCGCATTTGTGTCCAACAACATTGGTCTGATGTGGGTCGCAGTCGAGCTCGCGACGCTGACCACCGTGCTGATGGTCGGCCTCTACCGCACCCACGAGGCGCTCGAAGCCGCCTGGAAATACTTCATTCTGGGAAGCGTCGGCATAGCCTTTGCGCTCTTTGGCACCATTCTCGTCTATCTGGCGGCGCAGCCGGTCGTCGGCGAAGGTTATGATGCCATGGTTTGGACCATCCTGATCGAGCACGCCGCCGACTTCGATCCGGCGCTTCTGAACGTCGCTTTCGTCTTCCTGTTGCTTGGCTATGGCACCAAGGTCGGACTTGCGCCACTGCATGCCTGGCTACCGGACGCGCATGCCGAGGGGCCGACGCCGATCTCGGCAGTTCTGTCCGGGCTGCTCTTGAATGTTGCGCTCTATGCGGTCTTGCGTTTCAAGATGCTGCTGTCGGCCAATCCCGACGCACTTGCTCCTGGACCGCTGATGATGACGATGGGGCTAGTCTCGCTGATTTTCGCAGCTTTCATGCTCTATCGCCGCCGCGACATCAAGCGCCTGTTCGCCTATTCCTCGATCGAGCACATGGGCATCATCGTCTTTGCCTTCGGCCTGGGCGGACCCATCGCCAATTTCGCCGGACTATTGCATATGGTCATGCACTCGCTGACCAAATCGGCGATTTTCTTCGCGGTCGGCCACATCGCCCAGATCAAAGGAACGCAAAGACTTTCTGCCATTCGCGGCTTGACTGAAACACATCCGGGACTTGGCTGGGGCCTGCTGACCGGCGTTGTTGCCATTGCTGGCCTGCCACCGGCAGGAATCTTCATGAGCGAGTTCTTGATCGTTAGCTCGGCTTTTGCGAAGCAGCCGCTGCTCGCCATTCCGCTCGTCTTTGGGTTGCTGATCGCTTTCGGCGCACTGTTGCTGCGGCTGACAGGGGCCGTCTTTGGGCAACCGCGCGGCAGTATAATGCCCGCAGAGGCTTCCTATATACCGATGTATGCTCATCTCGCACTGGTGCTCGTCGCTGGCGTCTATTTACCGTCGCCGCTGGTTGCCTGGTTCCAGCATATCGCCAATCTTCTTCGATGATAGGGGGAAAGATGTCGATGCTCAGCGATATGATCGCGAAGGGCCGCCCAGTTCCGCACCACGGGCCGTGGCCGCGTGCCATCGTCGATCTGGTTGTATGGATATCGGCGGCACAAGCGTTGTCCGAGGGGCATCTGATCCTGCTCGGCCTGTGGGGCGAGAAGACTGCGGTTCACATGGCTCTGCTCGATGAACTGGCCGGCACGATCGGCGTTCTCAGTCTGGAAGGGCTGGAGGGCGGAGGGTATCCTTCCATCGCGCAGTTGCATCCGCCTGCACTCAGGCCGGAACGGGCACTCCGTGATTTGACCGGGCTCGAACCGTGGGGCTTGCCGGACAGCCGGCTGTGGCTTGATCATGGCCAATGGGATCTGCGCTATCCTCTCGGAGAGAGGCGCGGTTCATCGCTGGAGACTGCTCCCTATACCTTCCTTCGCGCCGAGGGCGACGGCCTGCATCAGATCCCGGTCGGCCCGGTGCATGCAGGCATCATCGAGCCGGGGCATTTCCGCTTCAGAGCCAACGGCGAGACGGTCGTCCGCCTTGAGGAACGGCTCGGCTATGCACACAAGGGGATTGAGGCGTTGATGGCGGGCGCGGATCTTATCCGCGGAGCGCAGCTTGCCGGGCGAACATCCGGCGATAGCACAGTTGCCTATGCCTATGCTTTTTCGCAGGCGGTGGAGGCAGCACTCGGGTTTATAGTTCCTTATAGAGCCGTCTGGCTGCGCGCGTTGATGGCCGAACTGGAACGGCTCGCCAACCATCTCGGCGATATCGGTGCCATCTGCAACGATGCCGCCTTCCCATTGATGCTGGCCCATTGCGGCGTGCTGCGTGAGCAGGTGTTGCGCGCGGCCAATGTCGCTTTCGGTCACCGCCTGATGCGTGACCGTATCGTACCCGGCGGCGTCACCACCGATCTGAATGGTGACGGGGTCGCCTGCTTGCGAAGCCTGCTTGCCGAAATCCGCCGCCGGTTCCCAGCCCTGGTGGAGCTCTATGACAATACTGCGTCGCTGCAGGATCGAACCGTCGGCACAGGTAAACTGTGCGTTGATCTGGCGCGCGAATACGGAGCAGGCGGTTATATCGGGCGGGCCTCCGGGCGCGGTTTCGACGCCAGGCAGGCGTTGCGGTATCCGCCCTATGACAGTCTGGTCTTCGACGTTCCGGTGCTCAACGACGGTGATGTTAACGCCCGCGTCTGGATCCGCATTCGCGAGGTCGAACAGAGCCTAGTGCTTATCGAAGATATCCTCGACTGTCTTCCGGAGGGTTTGATCCTCGATGTGATTCCTCCCGTCGATGAACATCGGGAAGGCATGGCGCTCGTCGAGGGCTTTCGCGGTGATGTGCTCGTTTGGCTGCGCCTCACTCCGGAGGGCATGATCGAGCGCTGCCATCTGCGCGACCCGTCCTGGTTTCAGTGGCCGCTCCTGGAGGCGGCAATCGAGGGGAATATCGTCGCCGATTTCCCGCTCTGCAACAAATCGTTCAACTGCTCCTATACCGGTCATGATCTTTGAAAGCGGGATCTCATGCGAAAGCTCCTCTTCGAAAGCCTGATTCACCTGCCGCTGACGGAACCACCACCACCCCCATCCGATGCGGCGATGGAGGAACTTGCGACCGCGATCGACGCCATATCGCGCCGGCGCCTCGGCCGCAGCCTGTCTATCCGCGCCGTCGATGCCGGATCCTGCAACGGTTGTGAGCTGGAGATGCACGCGCTGAGTAACGCCTTCTATGACATAGAGCGCTTCGGGATCCGTTTCGTTGCCTCGCCGCGTCACGCCGACGTATTGCTTGTAACCGGCCCCGTAACCAAAAACATGCGCGAGGCTCTGGAGCGGACATATTATGCTACACCCGCCCCAAAATGGGTGGTTGCGCTAGGCGGTTGCGCCGGCGATGGGGGCTGTTTTGCCGGCAGCTATGCCATTATCGGCGGAGTTTCGAAGGTCGTGCCTGTCGATCTCCATATTCCGGGCTGTCCTCCGTCGCCGACGGACATTCTCCGCGGTCTTCTTGCTTTACTTAAACATGTGAACACGGGAGGCCGCGCTTCTTGACGGCGAGCTTCAATGGTTCGAGTTCTCAAGACTGGACTGATCGCAATGGGCGCTCTGATCACAGCTGTTCGACGCTGGATTTTTCCGCCAAAGCCACCGCGACGGTTGCACGGCAAGACGCTGGATGACCACGAGACCGATCCCTCCACCCGCCTTGCTATCGACGCTGTCGAAAAGGTTTTTCTTCGGGGTTTCAGATGGGCTTTCCGTAGATTGCCGAGTTCGGATACCGGCCTTGATGCGCGGGCCGAAATCCTCGACGACGGCCGGCCGACGGGTCGATTCTTGCCGCTGCAAATCAGATCGGTATCGCCCACGAGCGAACGGCACGGCGATCACATCTATCGCGGAGAGAAGAAACATCTCGATTACTGGACAAGGCATTCGTTACCGGTCTGGGTGATCATCGTCGATTCTGAAAACGACCTCATGCTCTGGCAACAGGTTGAGAAGCGGTTATGCATGGTAACGGGGGCAGAATGGTCGATCATCATTCCGGCGGCGAATGTGCTCGACGCTTCAGCCAGGCTCTGCTTCGATGAGGCCGTAGCAACCGATCCGGAGTCGCTGATGCGCTCCACCTTTGCACTTGACCGTCTGCTGATGCAGGACATGCAAGATCAGACAACGTTTTTCGTATGGGATGAGTGGGGCGATACGACTGCGATCTTTTGCAATCTCCGCATCTATATCGGCGAGGGGCAAAGGCAAGAGCCGGATCTGCAGATCGACTATCGTCTTCGTGCACATGATCTCCACGAGGTCATGACCAAGCTTTTCCCGTGGGCAACCTACTCTTATGCTGAACCGATTTCGGAATATTCCGGTGAAGTTGCTGTGCATATTTTGGAGGTGGAGCTGCGACCCGAAGCTTATGCGTATCTCGAGGCCGAGCGCTTCCTGGAGGCGGGCTATCCCCAAGAAAGTGATCCTCCGGCGCTGGAGCCAGATGATTTCATAACGGAGAAGGAGGAGCGGGAATTCTGGAATAGCAGAGGAAAATCCGACGATTCTCGTAATCGGCGCAAGTAGGTGCCATCGAGGCGGTTACTTTTCGGATCTTCGACAATTATAAGCTTGCCCGATTGAATTTCCGCCGACGGCCTCGGTTTTGTGCTTGGCGTCGTCGACATCGCTCTGGTTTCTTGATGAAGGTCAAGCCGGCCTTCGATGCTGCATGATAACGTCTGCGGGCGAGCAGATTTAGGATGGGAGCGCTTAAATGCGGGAATATGTGGCAGCACGACTTCAATATGCACAGTGCGCGCGGCGGCTGTGTGCAATCCAGTCGAATTGCTGTCCGTGTGAAAGGGATGTAGTCGCTTCGACGCGCTCCGATAAAATAATAGAGAGGAAGCCATGAGCAGGTTGCACCGCGAAGATCATCTCGTCGCCCGTATTGGCTGGCTGCGCGCCGCTGTGCTTGGCGCAAATGACGGTATCGTTTCGACCGCAAGCCTGATTGTAGGGGTCGCCTCCTCCTCGGCGGGCAGGTCTGAAATCTTGATCGCTGGTATCGCGGGTATGGTAGCGGGTGCCATGTCGATGGCGGCAGGCGAATATGTGTCGGTCAGTTCTCAATCGGACACGGAGCAAGCCGATCTTGCCCGTGAGAGACAGGAGCTATCGGCCCAACCCGACGTCGAACGCGAGGAACTGGCCCAGCTTTATGTAAAGCGTGGCGTCGAGATCGCACTAGCACGGCGCGTCGCAGACCAACTCATGGAAAAAGATGCGCTTGAGGCCCACGCAAGAGAAGAGCTCGGAATATCAGAAGTTACGACGGCGCGACCTGTCGTTGCTGCCCTTACGTCTGCTCTGACATTCGCGGTTGGCGCCATGATGCCGCTTGGGACGGTTGTGGTTGCACCTGCCCATAGTCTCTTGATGGCGGTTTCGATTACATCGCTTCTATTTCTGGCAGTCCTGGGCGCGCTGGGAGCAAAAGCGGGTGGTGCCGACGCGCTGAAGGCGGCCGCGCGAGCAACGTTTTGGGGTGCCTTCGCCATGGCGCTGACCGCGGGAATTGGGGCTCTCGTCGGCGCCGCGGTATAATTGTCGATCTTTAGCCCGCCGTGCAAATACCCGAGACGGAGGCCCGCCGTGCGAAGCTCTACACCCCCGCCTGGGTCATCGTCGACGAGTTCAATACCGATGACCTAGCCACGTCCTGGGCGATCGAGGATCCGAAGCCTCTCGGGCAGTTTTCTCGCAAATTCATGTCCCGCGTCGCGGCGGAGGCGGCGGCTGCAATCCGGGCCGGGTCGGTGCGCGGCGTTCCGCGTCGTTAGAAGCCTACGCTTCCGGCAAAAGTTAGTGGCCAGCGCCGGCCCCGTTCATAGGCGTCCCGATCCCGCTCCCGCTCTTGATGGATGACTTCCTGGTCTGGCCTCGGATCTCCGTCGATCGACCCACTGACGGGGTCACTACACAAGCTGCGGCTGCGTGACCCAGTCGATACGCGCTCGAAACGACAAACAATTATAAAGACAGTCAGCGTTCTCGTCTGCCCTCCTGCAGCGTTGGTTGCAGAAGTCCCCGCAATTTCAAAGGGTAACGCGACCTAGGATTTGCCGGATCTCAAGTTCGAATCCTATCAAGGCGATTGGCCCCGGAGACTTCAAGCCAGGGATTCACTTTCGCCCTGGGAGATCGCTGCGTGAATCCGTCAGAGACCGGTCCGCAAAATCGTCATTCATTTGCCTAGAACGAACACGATACCGCCCGCCTGTTAGGGGAGCCGCGCGGACTGCCGGCATGCTTTGGTGGTCAAAGCCCCCTAATTTTTCCTCCGCCAAACATTTGTCGTGGTTAGCGCGTTCCTTAAGTTACGGCACGATAGTGTGTCGATGGAGGTGGTCATGACCAAATTCGCGCTCTACGTTCCGATCGAGGCAAAGCCCGGAAAGGAAGAGGCGGTCGCCGAATTTCTGCGATCAGCCGTACCGCTGGTCAATGCCGAGCCTGGGACGATTTCCTGGTATGCGATCCAGGAGGGTCCAAGTTCGTTCGCAATCTTTGATACGTTTGATGATGAGGACGGAAGGGATGCCCACTTAAACGGCCAAGTCGCTGCGGCCTTGATGGCAAAGGCAGAGGAAGGGGAACTGTTCGCTAAGCCACCGCAGATATACAAGCTGTCGATCCTTGCCGACAAGCGACCATAAGTAACCTCGTTACATGCGTTCTATGCGTGAAGCGTTACGGCCCTAACGGCCAACGTTCGATTGGTTTGTTTGCCGGTCGGAAGGAAGAATTCGCTTGAGATGCGGCCCTGTCCTGCTGTTTTTTGCGAGAGCAACGTCCTCCGGCGTTCCGTTTGCGACTATCCTGCCGCCTTCTTCTGAAACGGCCCCTTGAGGTACCACTCGGCACCGAGATTAGCGTCGAGCTGCTGGTCCATGAAGATTGGGACAGTCGTATCGAGTGCGCCCGGGCCTTCATCGTCCGCCGGAATGAAGCGGTCGCTATTGCGATGACGGTCTTAAACTCGTCGGCGGTCAAGAAGGCAGGCTTGTAGGAGGCGAGGTCCGGCGCCAGAGCCGCGGCGACTTCGGCTGCGCACAGGGTGCCGAACGAAATGCCGATCGTTGCGAGAGTGACGCCAGCGACTGAACTGATCAGAAACGCGCGTCTGCTTGCGTGATGGTGCATGGGAGGTCCGAAGTTGACGATCGACGAACTGTATGGCGTCGCTTTTGCGCACGCGACGTTCCGCGGTATGCCACCATCCAAGATCAAAAAAAGGGGGTATTCTGGAGTCCTTTCGAATTCTGGCCCGGTGTGCACATGGACGACGCGCTCGCCATTACGGAGTGGCGTGGCTAATGTCAGGCGTCGGCAGTGGAGCCACGCGGGCTTTAATAATCGAACCGAAATCCCTTACGTGCGGTTGCGTAAACGAGGCGAAACGTTGCAGGGTAGCGATCGCCGCGCCGGCCCGCTTCGCTTGTAGAACCCGCCTGGCATGTTCGCTACCGCAGCGGAACCGGCGCACGCATAGCTGAGGTCTCTGCTCGCCGAAGTGGCGAAGCCTGGCCTTCGCTCTGAAGAAGGCCAGGCCCCGTCGGTGACGATTTCAGAGCTGAGGACGCAGGCCGCGGGTCGGGCTGACGCTCTCCAGCAGTGAAGCGACATGCAGGATGGTGGACTCCGCCTGCCATTTGCCGACGATCTGAACGTTGATCGGCAACCCTTCGGAGCTCGTGCCAAAGCGCATCGAGACGCCGGGGAGACCTGTAACGTTCAGGGGGACGGTCGCGCCCTGCAGATATGTGGCATCCACCGTCTGTCCGTCGATCACGAACTTTTCCACGCCATGCTTGTGGGCCGGGATCGGCAGGACATGGGTGATGAGAACGTCGTAACGGGAGAAGTAGTCTGCATAGCCGTCCCGCAGTCGCTCGGCCGCCTGCTCGGCGTCGATGTAATCCGCCATTGATGTATCGGGCAGCGACAGCATCGTCTTCGCCATCTTGTAGAGTTCCTCGTCGCGACGACCAGCAGTCGCCTCGCGAAAGGCCGGCTTCATCTCCATAACGTGAAGACGGTTGAAGACGTCGAGCGCGAAGTCCTTTTCGAGGGCAGGGATGCCCACATGTTCAACTGACAGACCAATATCCTTCAGCGCATCGGCGGCAGCCTTTACGGTGGCGACAACTTCTGGATCGACGGGACCCAAGCCGGGGCCGACCATCCAGCCCACACGAAGCTGTCGAAACGGCTGGCGCCCGATGCCCGCGTCGAACGGAACGGTGCTGGAAGAAAAAGCATCCTCCCCGTCCGGCCCTACAAGCTGCGAGAAGGCAAGGGCGATATCGCGCACCGAACGAGCCATCGGCCCGACATGCCAGAAACGGCGCGGCGCGCGGGGCCAGATCCCGATCATAGGGATACTGCCATGGGTCGCCTTCATCGAGGTGATGCCGGTCTGTGCTGCAGGCCCACGCACGGAAATCGCAAGATCCGTTCCAAGACCAAGCGGCGACATGCCGGCGGCGATGGCTGCGGACTCGCCGCCACTCGATCCGCCCGGCGTCCGTTCCAGATCCCACGGGTTGTTGGAGCGCCCGGTCAGAAGATTGTCGCTTTCGATCCAGTAGGAGAACTCCGGCAGATTGGTCTTGGCGAGCAGGATGCCGCCAGCCTTCTTCAAGCGGGCGACGCTGGTGGCGTCGCGGTCCGGCGTGCGTCCCTTGAAGATGGGCGAACCGCGTTGGGTCAGGACGCCTTCGGTGTCGATCGAGTCCTTGACGGTAAACGGCACGCCGTGGAGCGGACCCAGCTCCTCACCTGTAAGCACAGCAGCTTCGGCTTTACGCGCAGCATCCATTGCGCCGTCGGCGACGGTTACGATCGCATTGACCTGGGGATCGACCCCCCCGATGCGGTCGAGATGTGTCTGGACGACTTCCACAGGCGAGACCTGCCGTGTGCGGATGAGTTCGGCAAGTCTGGTGGCATCGAAATATATCAGCTCGTTGCTCATGGAATTCTCTCTAACTAACAGTTGGTAGGTTAGGAACAGCTAGAGCTTTACAAACCAGTCGTCAACCCCTATCTAACATTTGGTAGGCTTTGGTGGAGTTTCATATATTGTCGGGAAATGCAAAAGAAGCGATCCTTATTGCCGGTCGGCTGAGCGCGCAGGCACATGGCTATGGCGGCCTCAACATGCGCGAGCTCGCCGCCGAGGTCGGAATCAAGGCCGCGAGCATCTATCATCACTTTCCGAGCAAGGCCGATCTTGCCGCAGCGATTGCCGAGCGCTACTGGCAGGACACGAAGGCGTGGCTGGAAGAGGTCGCCGACACCGAGAGCGATCCAAAGGCAAGTCTCCGCAAGTATCCAGAGACATTCCGGATGTCTCTGGAGAACGGTAACCGCCTTTGCCTCGGAAGCTTCCTTGGTGCGGAGTACGATGACCTTCCCATGCCGGTGCGCAAGCAGGTTCAAACCTTCGCGGATGTTAATATCGCTTGGCTCAAAGAGCGTTTGGTAGAGGCGGGCTTGGTTGGAGAGATGGAAAGCGAGGCACGGGCGCGGGCAATCTTCGCTGCCGTTGCGGGAGCCCAGCTTCTTGCCCGCAGCCGCTCCGACATCACGCTCTTCGACGCAATGATCGAAAGCTACCGCGCCGCGGGATTGATACCCGCTTGAAGGTTGCCCCTTTCCTCCTCCCAGCCGCTGTTCAATATTTCGAAGAGCTTGCCGCACCTCCTCACGCGGCAAGCTTTTTCGTTTCCGATAATCATCCGGCTGAGTTTAGGCGTTAAAGCAGACCGCCTTGTCCTACCGGCTGCGTCAACAGCTCTCGCCGGGACTTCACGCTGGACCCGTCGGCGACACCAGGCGGCATGCTGTCCGACTTGGCATGCGCCTCGTGAAGGGACTGGCAGCCGTGGATGCTGCCCGCATGGCTCCCATTTCGAAAGCGTCGATGGCATGTGGCGGCGATCCGGCGCACCGGCGGAGGCCCTGGCCAATTGGCCGAGGGCGATGCCTTTCGACCGTCACTGCAGCTGGAGCGCCGAGATGTCTTATGGCGATGAGGCGTCGGCATAATCGTTCTGGCCATCTCCTTTGTAGCCTCCGTCCAAAGCTCGATCTTCACCAAGCTTGACAGGTGGTCATACAATTCGGTCATCGCCACCGGAAACCTTCGGAGGGCGACGGAATCCTTATTCAATGGGCTCAGTCGTCACCGCGATACGAATGATTTAGAGCACGTCCATTGAACG
>UBXG01000022.1 GCA_900469475.1 Hyphomicrobiales bacterium
AAACCTGATCGAGTTCGCCAAGAACCGGGTCTCCAGTAAAGTGGCTGATCTGTCAACGTTTCAGCAAAATCACGCTCAAGCTAAAAAGTGAGCCCCGCGTTATCCAAGTGTCTCACGCGACTAACATGGAGTTCCTCGCGAGATCACCGCGCTATAATCGACTTCCATATGTCCCCGAACCTTTCAACCTGACGGGCGACTTCCGCTCGAGGTTCGCCTTTAGGATTGACAAACCGATAAAGCGTCTTGCGCGTGGTGCCGAGTTCGGCGCAGAGACCTGCCTCATATCATTCGGCGACCAAATTGAGCACACGGAGGACGGCGCGCACCAAGGAATGGTCGCACGAGTAGAAGATGAAATTGGCGTCCCGACGCGTATTAACGATTTTTAGGTCGCGTAGCTGCTGTAGATGCCGTGATAGCGCTGACTGCCTGACCCCGATCTTATCGGCAAGGTCCATGACACTCCACTCGTGCTCCAGCAACAATACCAGCACCTGAAGCCGGATCGGGCTGGCCAGCGCGCCCAGAAGCTCAGCTTCGGTTTCGAATGCATACTGGGTTTCCACGATTGTCTCCTCGAATGATCTCACATGTCGGCCGCGATCGGGGCCGGTGAGCTGGCGACCCGTTATCCGCACCTAAGATTCCATGCGCAAGATAAAATGAGATCCACATATCGGCGCATATACGGATGTATTAATACACTCGTATACGTCACTGTGCGTGACAAGAGAAGGTCTGCGGCACTTCCCGCCACCGGTCTTCCCGGCCATCATCGTGTCAGCCAGGATTGCCAACGGCTTTCGATACGAATGGACCATTTGCGGTGGATCGATTTTGATTGGTGTCGATAACGGCGGTGAATTCATCTCGAAAGACCTACGAGTGATGGGCCATGCATCTCAGCCAAGTCCTCGATGGCGACACCAACCACCGTCCGCGTGTCGTCAACATGAATATCTGATCGCAGCGATGATCGTCCGTCCGAGGACAACAATGCTACGCGTTCCAGCCTTCATGATGTTTGTTGATAAAAACGATTCCTGCATGCCTTCGGCGTGGTTTGAGAGCGTTTCCATGCAGCAGCTCCTGCAGATTCATCAGATCAACCATGTAGTTCGCCTCCTCATCGGTCAGGCAATCGGCGGCAAATCCGTCGACGACGGTGGCCCGCACTGTGCGCAGGTCAATCACCGACCAATAGCTATTCCAATAATTTTTCCTAAGGCAGTACCTCATGATTTCCATTTTGTTATTTTAGCACTACATCCGCGTTATTTGAATAATGTATTATGTATAATTGCTGTTTCAGAAATATCTTCCATGAAACTCGAAAGAGCAATTGGCTGATTTCCGGCGCGTCTCTTGTAGAGACCTGTATTGCGGTTGCCTCTGTCGATCCATTAACGGCGGATGGACTTCGCATGCAAACACACCATTGGAGGCCTAAAGTTGAAGACTGCTCGTATTCGTTAACCCATAGGCTGAGATACGTTATCGAAATACTTATCGCAACGCAATTTCGAACAGAACGAAGGTTGATGATCGTTGGGCGGCCTCTAACGCGACTTAATAGTCAGCCCCATGAAATGGTACTCGTTGTCGCCTCATGGGACGAATTTTTTTTGCCCGACGGACGTTCCATGAACTCGGCGCTCGATGAACAAAGATATGTCCTGGCATCCCCCAAGCATTTACCATGGCATTTCCTGAGCTGATCCTCAGCCGCGTCAGCAATCACCTTTTCGCGCATTTCACGCTTTCGTTGATGCCAAAGCATTCGCTATGCTGGTCGCGCCTGGACGCCCGCAGGCAACTTGACCAACGCGGTCGAACCAGGAGCATTTGTTCCCACTTTCGATGGACGCTCCCTTTGTATATTAACCGATGCTAAGAAAATCTCTCGAAATAAACAAGCTGGAGGTGTATATGGTTGCAACCTACAGCTTGTTCTTCGATGATGGAAAGCTTTCGCCTTGTAGTCGATCTTCCAGCTGTTAGTTGGCGGGTCGATTTCGATGAGGACGACAACCGAACGGGAGACTAGTCACTATGGGGGCTTCTGACTTCAGGTTTTTTCCCGACGTCCTGGTCCTCGTCGTCACCGACGGGAATTCCCATACCTTGGCCATGACAAACAGCATGAGAGAAGCCGGCCTGTCATGCGTTTGTTTTTTGAACTTCCATACGATGGAAGAGCATGGACCCTTTCTCAAGCCGTCTATTGTTGTCGTCGACGCCGCGGTCGCCGACGCGTTTTTCGATCGCTTTTGGCGGAATGACTACATTCGCACTTTGCCGGTCATCCAAATCGTGTCGCCGGATATCAACAGCCGCACGAGCGCGCTGCACGCAGGAGCGACAGATTGCATCACTACCCCTGTGGCAACCGAGGAATTGCTTGCGCGGCTGCGAACGCATCTCCAACTAGGGGCGACACAAAAGCAGCTCGAACGCACCAACATCCAATTTGCCACGACGCTTGATAAAATCGGGCAGGGAGTTTGCTTCTTCGATGCCGATCAGCGCCTGATCCTCTCCAATCACCGATACGCGGAGATTTATGGCATCGCGCCCGACGCGATTAGGCCCGGCATGACCTTGAGCGAAATCGCAGAACTGCGTTATGCGGCTGGAACCGGCCCTATTGTTTCGCATCAAGGCTATCTGGATTGGTGCGATGCAATCAATTCCAATCCCTCACCACAAAACTGGTCGGCAGAGCTTGCGTCCGGCAAGGTCATCCGGGTGCATCATGAGCGCACGCCCGATGGTGGATGGGTTTCGACCCACGAAGATGTGACGGAGCACAGTGATGCCGAGCGCCAGATCGCCCATTTGGCATTGCACGATCCGTTGACCGATTTGCCAAATCGTGCGGCCCTTAAGCGCAAGCTTGATATGTTGCTCGATAAGCACGGCGCCGAAGGCTCGCCGTTCGCTGTGCTGTGCCTCGACCTCGATCGATTCAAGGAGGTCAATGATTTGTTCGGCCACAATGCCGGTGACCTGCTGCTGTGCACAACCGCCAGCCGTCTACGTGCTGTGGCGGATGAAGCATTCGTTGCTCGCCTCGGCGGCGACGAATTCATGGTGCTGGCGGAACTCGATGCCAACGCTGCTTCCGCGCTGGCCGATCGGATTATCGCTTCGTTGGGTGAAGATGCCGATGTCGACGAAACCCGGATCAGCATGGGTGTGAGCATCGGCGTGGCCATGTTTCCAGCAGATGGAAACGCAGCGGCGGGTTTGATGAACAACGCCGACGCCGCTCTCTATCGTGCCAAGGCCGAAGGGCGTGGAATAGCCCGCTTTTTCGAACCGCAAATGGATCAATGGCTGCGCGAGAAGCGAGCCTTGCAGCGTGACCTCCATTCTGCAGTCTCCCAACAGCAACTTGTGGTTTTCTACCAACCGCAAGCAGACATCGGCGGAGATATTGTTGGCTTCGAGGCTCTGTTGCGATGGTATCATCCGACACGCGGCAATATTCCGCCTTCCGTGTTTATCCCGATTGCCGAGGAGGGCAGCCTCATCATGGAACTCGGGGAATGGGTACTGCGCACAGCTTGCAGGGAGGCAGCCTCATGGCCAAGGAAGTTGCGGATCGCTGTTAACCTGTCTCCCGTCCAGTTCAAGCGCCGTGATCTTTCAGAACTCGTGCGGTCTGTGCTTGCCGAGACCGGCCTGTCGCCTGATAGGCTCGAACTGGAAATTACCGAAGGGGTGTTGATAGATGATTTCGAGCGGGCAATGACGACGTTGAGGCAACTTAAGGCACTTGGAGTTCGCATTGCCATGGATGATTTCGGAACAGGATATTCCTCGTTGTCCTATCTCCAGTCATTTCCTTTCGACAAAATCAAGATTGATCAGTCGTTCATTCGCAAGGTCGGCCAGTCACAATCCGCCGCAATCATTCGCGCAGTGATCGGCTTGGGCCGGGGGCTGAATTTGCCGGTTATCGCTGAAGGCGTCGAATCCGAGCATCAGCTCGCCTTTCTGACGCAAGAATGCTGCGATCAGGTGCAGGGCTATCTGGTTGGACGCCCTCGACCGATCGCGGATTATGCAATGTATCTGGGCCGGGAGCAGCCGGAAACGATGGAACTCCGGCCTGCACTTATAGCTGGCAGATCACCGCAACTGCACCGCCCGCAACCTAGGGAAACTTCCTCCGAGTTTTCCTGAGTCAACACCGGCTCAATACCCTTAAGTTCGACTAGAGATCACATATTTCAGTGCCACGACACATCGCCTTCTGATGTCGCTTCAATCGTAGCCCACAGAACTTTCAAGGCGGATCGTGTGCGGTCAAAAAGCCAACATTGCAAGTCGCAATTCAAGATTGTCTCTTTTGACATATTCTGAGGAAAATTACTCGCGCAAGTCAATATATCCTTAGCATTCCGCTTTTATTCTCATGCGCTATCGATGGCGAGGTTTTAAATTATGGCGAATGAACGGAATTCGACGAACGAGCGGCAGAATGGCCTCCTCGACATCGCCCTCGATAATATGCCGCACGGCTTGTGCATGTTCTCTGCCGCCAAGAAGCTCATCTTGTGCAATCTTTCCTACGCGCAAATGTACAACCTTCCCGCGGGCCTCACAGCGGTTGGGACGCCACTGGAATCCATCTTGGCCCATCGAAGCCGCCTTGGCATCGCACCGCTTCACTCCGCCACGTACTTTGATGTCGTCGGCGAGGCGGCGCAAAAGGGCGGAAGGGCTAATCAGAACGTGGTACTTCAAGACGGTCGCGTTGTCCGGATTACGCACAGTGCCATGAAGGATGGCGGCTACGTCGCGACCCACGAAGATATTACTGAAAGCATTCGAAACGCAGACGCCCTGCTCGCCCACAAGCAGACGCTCGAAGCGACGGTGGCGCTGAGAACGAGAGAAGTCGAAGAACAAGCGCACGAGCTTGAACGACTTTTGCAGCAAGAGCGAAACATCAATGAATTGCAGCGCCAGTTCGTCGCTCTTGCTTCGCACGAATTCAGAACCCCGCTGGCGATCATTGATGGGGCCGCGCAGCGCTTGCTACGTGCCAAAGGCGAGATTCCATCTCAATTTGTCCGCGAAAAGGCCGAACAGATACGATCGTCCGTCTTGAGGATCGTCGACCTGATGGAGAGCATACTTGCCTCCAGTCGGATGGAAAGTGGAAGCATTCAAATTCGCTCCGAGCCATGTTCTTTAAAAGCTTTGATCGAGACCTGTTGCTACCGCCAGTCGACAATCAGCAAATCCCATCGCATCCTGTTGAACATTGATCCGTTGCCCGAATACATCGATGGCGACAAACTTGCCCTCGAGCAGCTCTTTTCCAATCTCCTGTCAAATGCCGTCAAATACTCCCCCGGTTACCCCGATATTCACGTTTCCGGGTCGCTGGAAGGCGATATGATAAGGATTGTCGTGAAGGACAACGGCGTCGGCATCGACGCAGACGATGTGCCCAGGATATTTCAGCGATATTTTCGCGCGCGAACATCGACGGGCATCCCTGGTACAGGTATCGGCTTGCATTTGGTGAAACAGATAGTCGACCTACACCACGGGCTTATCGAAATTGAAAGCCAAAAAGGCAACGGTACGTCGCTCATCGTGACGCTTCCAATTCGGCAGAAGACGCCTTTGCAATCGGCTGGGCTTACGAATGTTGCATGAGCATCAAGGGGTAACGCGATGACCACCATACTATGCATAGACGACGAAGCGGAAATCAGGGAGTTGATTGTCGAAGAACTTCAAGAAGCGGGTTTCGTGACGCTCGAGGCTTCCAACGGACGAGAAGGCCTGGAACACCTCATATCCCAGTGGCCTGATATCGTCATTTGCGACATTACAATGCCAGAGATGGACGGTCATCAACTGCTGGCGGAGATCCAGATCAACTATCCCGAGCTTGCCAACATTCCCTTCATCTTTTTGACGGCAATGACCGACAAGCAAAATCTTATAACCGGCTTACGCGCCGGCGCGGCGGACTATTTGACCAAGCCGATTGATTTCGAGATTTTGCTGGCCAAGATCGAGGGCTGTGTCACACGACTGGAAAATGACATCCGAAGTGATCGAGCCTTTTAGTCAAGGCTCCGAGCGCGAGCATATTAAGGCCATATCCTGTATTGAGCATCCATCGCATACGGTTGAAGCACGTCTTGGTTGGCGGAATGGAATAGTTTCGCAGCTCGCCCACACCAACGTCTTGGCGGCACATCAGGCGATGTGCCGGTCGTTGAGTTTACTTGATGTGCACTATTTGTAGCGATTGTGCTCAGGGGAGCCAGGAATATATCCGAACCGTAAGGCCGTTATTGGCGTTTCTGGGAGGCAGTTCAATTGAACGAGGAAACGGCGGAGCGTGCCGCGGGAGCGCTGTCTGCGATGGCTAATCCTACTCGGCTTTCAATTCTTATGTTTTTGGCCAGCCAAGAGTCTCCTGTTAGCGCGATTGCATCGCATGTCGGGATGAGCTGTTCATCAACCTCTCAGCACTTGGCAAAATTGCGAGCGCAAGGTTTGGTGACAACTCGCAAGGCGCACCAGATGGTTTATTATTCCTGTCAGTCGGCATCCGTGCGGGCGCTGTTGGAAGTCTTGGAGGAAGTCCTTCACATGCAGTGAAGCACGCAAAAAAGCGCTGTCGCGCGGAAAGTCGTCAAAAAACGGCATGGATGGATACAGGCGTTAGTTTTTCGACTGGACAGCTGCAATTTCGGTTTTGAAGCTATTGTCGCCCGCTATTGGCCCCCAGGTCACATTGTTCTGGCATGGGGGCGACACCGCCACCCCTTCTTAACATCCTCGCCATTGTGGATCGTCGCTTACGAATTTCCGAGTACCGCGAGGCGGTCGAGCGCAGCCGCAAGACCTTTGAGAGAGATCGGCAAGGCGAGCTCCTTTGTGTCCATGCCTTGCGCTTTTACCTTGAGCGCGGCACTGGTTTTCAGGGCGATGACCGCTTTTGCGTCGAAGTTGAGAGGAACGAGGCAGCCGCCAGGCAGGCAGGTCGAAAACCGTAGCGGTTTCTGCGGTGCGGCGTCGTCGATCTGAAGAACGACGCCCGCCTCAAGGGCGAGCCCGAACGGAAGGACAAGATTTCCGGCGAGCGTTCCATCACCGTTTCTGCGTAGTTCAATGGCCATTACCCGCTGCCCGTTCTGCTGCGTCTGCTGCTGGGAAACGGTGCAAACGATCTGCGGCACGCCCTGGCAAGCGAGACTCCAATCCTGGTATGTCTCCTGCAGGGATGAAGCGCCGTTCGGCAGCTTGTAGGCACCGTCCTGCGCAGATGCGGAACCTGCCAGGGCAAGGAGCGCTACCGCTGCCGAAGAGAGTGTGGAGTAAAAGAGACCTGCCACTGTCAAAACCTTTCGATGTTGCATTCAGATTTGGAGGACCGAAGATGTTGCCCTACCAGCTCACCTTGAAGCCGACCTTGGCGCCAGCGGAATTGCTGTCGCCGAAGTCGGCCAGGCTGGTTCGGGCAAATGCCTCGCCGTAAACCGTCGTCCTATCGCCGACGCTTAACGACCCGCCAAGTCCGACGCCGCCCCACAGCGGCTGGTTCTTGCTGACCAGGCTTGTTCCGGACACGTCGACCTGCGAGCTGTCGAGGAAATCATAATAGAGGTTGGCGATCCCATAGACATGCGAGCGGCTGACCTGGCCGGCGGCATTCTTCCATTCATTCTCGTAGTCGGCCGAAAGGCCGATCCTGCCGGTCAGCGATTGACCATCGTCAAGCGACACGCGGGCGCCGTACGGGTCGGTGAAGTCGTTGAACCGCACCGAGGAATAGCTGAGCTGAGCCTGGGGCGTGAGCGACCAGTTGTCCCGAAGCTGGATCTTCTGACCGGTCTCGATGCTTAGAGCGTAGCCAAAGCCGCTGTTACCGTCGGTGAGCTTTCTTCCGAGAGTTGTCGATGTGAGGTCGGTATCGTACCACGTGGCCTGCGCCTGGGCATCGGCATAGAAGCCGCTATTGCCGTACCAGGTGAGCGAGGCGCCGAGGCCATAGCCGCTGGCATCGATCGAGCCTGTGCCGAAGATCGACGAGACGTTCGACGAGATGGTACCGTAGTGAACGGAGGCCCCACCAATCAGCGCGCCGGCCTCGCTGTCGTAAAACAAGCCATCCAGGCCGGCCTCGAACTTCCACGTGGTAGCGTTGTAATCGGCTGCCGCGGTCGAAGTCTCAGGCTCGAATTTGCCATGAGCGGCCTCGATGCGAGCCCATATGGCCTTGCCGCCCGCCGGCGTCTGGTCGAGCACATCGGCACCTTGCGGCATGGCCTCGCCATTGCCCCATGTTCGATTACCGATGCGTTGCTGCAGCGTGCCAAGCTCGTTGAAGCTCTGCAGGACACCGGAATAGGCCTCGTATAGCGGCACGCCCGGTGCATAAAGCGGCCGGGGATCGGCAGGACTGGTCGGAAGGGTATAGGTGGAGCGCAGATACCAGTCGCCGTCGGATGGCGTCGAGACGCCTCCCTTGTAGAGACGATAGGCATAGGCGCCGCCGATCACGGCCTGCTGGCCCTGGAACAGGTAATCGCCAGCCAAGTTGAATACACCGTTCGAAGCGCCCCCGACTTCAAGGATCTTGATGCCTTCCACCGTCTGCGCGCCAGGGCCGCCGACGTTGATGACCTCGACGGTGGTGGTGCCAGAGGTATTGCCGGTAACGACAAGCCGGTCGGTCGGCGAATTGTCGCCGCCGAGCTGCGACTCGATCTCCAGCGTGCCGCCGTCGCCCATATAGTTGCCTGCGACGGTCAGCGTGCCGATAGAATTGCCTGGCGCCACCGTGCCGCCGGCGAAGTTGTTGGTGTCGCAGACAGTGCCTATGCCCTGCAGGCGACCGCCGGAAAGCACGTTAACGTCGCCGCACAGGCTGCCATTGACCGAGAGCGTTCCGGCCTCGATCGAGGTCGTACCGCTGAAGGCCGAGCTGTCGCCCGTAAGCCGGGTCAGGCCGGTGCCGATCTGGCGGATGGTGCCAGAGCCGGATATCACGCCGTTGAATATATATTTGTCGGTGCGGTCAAAAGCGAGTGTACCGTTGTCGGTGACATCGCCGACAAGTGAACCGGTGGTGCCGCGGTTTCCGAGTTGCAGGGTACCCGCCTCGATCGCCGTACCGCCGGTGTAACTGTTGGCGCCGGTGAGAACGAGCGTGCCTGCGTCTGTCTTGACAAGCTGGCTGGTACCGGCAAGTTCGGATGCGATGGTGGCTGTGATACCAGATGAGGCACTGGTGCCGTCGCCGACGCGGATCGTCGCTGTCGATCCGATCAGGTCAATGGCGCCGCCCTGAATGACGTAGCCGTCGGTGATGAACTGCATGCCCGAAGCGGTCACTTGTCCATGGCTGTTGTCAACCGTCACCGTGCCGGCCGCACCGGTAAAGACGGCAAAGCCGGCGTTGTCGTAGGGAGCATTGATCAGACCATTGCCGTCAGACCAATCGCTGTTTCCAGCCGAACTCTGCCAGATCCCGTCGCCGCCGTTGATAACGCCGTCAAATCTCCCACCGGAGCCGCCGTCCCAATAATTCAGCGTCAATCCGTTCGTATTGACGAGATTCACCTGGTTGGCGATGGCGGTTTGCACGAAGTAATCCGGAGATGGGACGGTGCCGACCGTCAGACCGTTGTTGGTCAGCGAGCCAGCATAGTTGAACAGGCGGTAGATACCGGGGCTGAATGTGCCGCTCGGCGGGACAGTCACATTGAGTGTGCCATCCAGCGTCAGGTTGCCGCCGACCGTTGTCAGATCATTAAGCGTGCCGCCTGGCACATTCGCCTGCCCTAAGCTGTAGTTCAGCACTGAACCGCTGGAAAGCGTCAGATTGCCGGCGATCGTCAGCGTACCTGGCGCACCGTTTGCGGAACCGGGCGATAGCATCCCCCCGTTCGCGATCGTGACATTGCCACCGATCGTGCCGCGACCACCAAGGGTGGCGCCGTTGAGCACCGAGGTTAGGCCTGCCGCCCCGCTCTGGTTGCCGTCGACATAGAGACCGCCGGCCGATACGATGGTCGACCCGGAATAGCTGTTGGCGCCGGTCAGCGTCAGGCCCGCGGCTCCTGTTTTTGTGAAGCCGCCGACGCCATCGACCACACCATTGATGGTCAGGTCGCTAAGCGTCTCGAAAGTGCCGTTGCCGCCCCCCAACGTGACGCCTCGAGCAAGAGCAATGGCATTCGTATTGCGAAGTGTGCCGCCGTCGAGTGTCAGGTTACCGGACGCATCGCCAAGATTGGCGTCCGTCGTGAACTGCAGCGTTCCCTGGTTGATGCGAGTGCCGCCCGTGTAGGTGTTGTTGCCAGTGAGCACGAGTGTGCCGAGATCGGTCTTGACGAGCTGCGAGCTGCCCTGGAGCACCGATGCGATGGTCGCGGTAAAGCCCGCTCCCGCCGTTGTACCGTCGCCGACGCGGATAATCGACTGTGGCCCGACCAGGGTGATGTTGTCGCCCTCAACGGTGTATCCGTTGCTTGCGAACTGCATGCCCGCGGCCTGCACCTGGCCATTGGTATTGTCGACCTGGACCGTACCCGCCGCGCCGCCAAATACGGCAAAACTGCCATTGGAGAACCGCGCGTTGACTTGGCCTGTGGCATCTGTCCAGTTGTCGCCGCCCGCGGCCCGCCACGTGCCGTTGCCGCCGTCGACAAGCGCGTTGGACTTGGGGCCAGCATCGCCGTCCCAGTAATTGAGCGTCAGGCCAGCGATGTTGACCAGATTGACCTGATTTGCGACCGAGGTCTGCACGATATAGTTCGGTGAGTTGTCGGCCAGACCGAGATCGGTCAACGTCCCGTCATAGCTGATGATGCGATAGATGCCCGGCCCGAAATTGCCTCCCGGCGTCTCCGACACATTCAAGAAACCGCCAAGGGTGAGATTGCCGTGCACGACCGTCAGGTCGTTATAGGGCCCGCCAACCACGCCCGCCTGCCCTAAATTGTAGTTGAGCGTGGCATTGGCGGCGAGGGTCAGATTGCCATTGACGATGAGCGTTCCCGGCGTCGAACCGACATTGCCCGGGTTCAGCGCACCATTATCCAGTACACTGACATTGCCGCCAATTGTGCCTGTGCCGCCGAGCGTGCCACCGGCCTCCACCGTGGTCGTCCCTGTCGCCGCTGATTGATCGCCGTTGACGATCAGCGTGCCCGAACGCACGTTGGTCGCGCCGGCATAACTGTTGTTTGCCGTCAGGATCGTGACACCGCTGCCGCTCTGGTCGAGGCCGCCGGTGCCGGAGATGAGCCCGGCAAAGCTGTAGGTGTTGTTGCGGTTGAAGGCGAGCGTGCCGTTATCGGCAACATTGCCGGTAATTGAGCCGCTCGCGCCGCCATTGCCGAGCTGCAAAGTGCCGGCTGCGATCGTCGTGCCGCCGGCATAGCTGTTGTCTGCGGCGAGTACGAGCGTGCCGGCACCGTCCTTGGTAAGCGCCCCCGCCCCGCCGACAGCGCTGCTCAGCGTCAGCGTTGTCAGATTGTCGGTGGCGAAGATGCCGCCGCCGGCGTTGAGCGTTGTCGAGCGGCTCGAGGCAAAGGACGCCGTCGTGTGAAGGGTGCCACTATCGAAGGCAAGCGCGCCGGCCGCATCTCCGAGGTTGGTGTCGGCAGCAACCTCGATGACACCCCCATTGATATTGGTGCCGCCCTGGTAGGTGTTGGTGCCGCCAAGCACCAGCGTGCCGGCATCCGTCTTGGTGAGCGCACCGCCGCCACCGATCGAGCCGTTGAGTGCGAGGGTGTCTAGCGTATCGAAGGTGCCGCCGCCGGCGCTGAGCGTGACGGTGCGGTTCGACACAATGGCGGCCGTGTTGCGCAATATGCCACTGTCGAGGCTAAGAGCACCGCTAGAAGCGCCGAGATTGGTGTCAGCGGAGATCTGCAGGCTGCCGCCGTTGATTGCCGTGCCGCCGGTGTAGCCGTTGCTTCCCGACAGCACCAGCGTGCCGAGGTCGCTCTTCACAAGCTCGCTGCCGCCTGTCAGATTGGACGAAATTGTGGCAACATAAGAGGCGCCCGCCACCGAGCCGTCGCCGACGCGAATGATCGACTGCGGTCCGACCAGTGCGAGATCCGCGCCCTGAACGAGGTAGCCGTCGGTCGCGAACTGCATGCCGGTTGCCTGCACCTGGCCGTTGGTGTTGTCTACCGTCACCGTGCCTGCGGCCCCTTGGAATATGGCGAAGCTCGCATTGGCGAAGGGCGCTGCAAAAAGACCGCTGGCGTCGGTCCAGTTCTGATCGCCGGAAGCCCGCCAAGTACCGCTGCCGCCATCGATGACGCTGTTGGAATGCGGACCGGTATCACCGTCCCAATAGCTCAGCGCCAGACCGGTCGAATTGACAAGGTTGACCTGATTGGCGACCGCTGTCTGCACGAAATAGTTCGGATCCGTGACAGCAAGGCCGTTGTCAGTCAGCGAGCCATTGTAGTTGATGATGCGGTAGACGCCAGGGCCGAAGGTGCCGCCAGGGGTCTGCGTCACGTTGAGCGTGCCGTCGAGCGTCAGGTTGCCACCAACATTGATGAGGTCGTTGAGCGGGCCGCCCGGCACGTTGGCCTGGCCGAAGTCGACGTTGAGGTTCGAGGTGTTATTGAGAGTCAGCCCGCCTTTGATGGTGAGCGTCCCGGGGGCATTGCCGGCGCCCCCGGGGGCGAGCGTGCCGCCATTGGCCACGGCGACATTGCCGCCGATGACGCCCGTACCGCCGAGCGTGGCGCCGTTACCAACGGAAGTCTGTCCGGTAGCGCCTGATTGATCGCCATTGATGAGCAAGGCGCCGCCGATGATGCTGGTGGGTCCAGCATAGCTGTTGTTGCCGGTGAGGGTGGTCGTCCCAGTGCTGGTCTTGTTCACACGCCCAGTGCCAGAGATCGTCCCGCCAAACGTGTAGTCGCTGCTCAAGGCGAAGACAAGCGCGCCGCTGTTCGCCACGCTCGGCGTTGCCAGCGTGCCGTCTGTCACGCCATTGCCGATCTGCAGTGTCCCCGCGGAGATGGTCGTTCCACCGCTATAGCCGTGCGATCCTGTCAGGATCAATGTGCCGGCGCCGCTCTTCGAGAGCGTCTCGAAATTGGTGACGAAGGCGCCGTCGAGCGTGCGGTTGAAGCTGGTGTTCACCTGGAGCGCATCGGTGCCGGCGCCTCCGTCCACCCCCGCTCCGGCAATCGTCGCTAGACCGCTCAACAGGAAAGTGTCATTGCCGCTGCCGAGGTTCAACACGGCTGCGCCGGTGTTGAGCGAACCGGCGGTAAGATTGACAACATTGCCGCCTCCGCCCAGCGTACCGTTGCCGAGCAGCGTGCCGCCAGTGATGTTGATCGTGGCGCCGCCGGTCCCGCCGGTGAACAATGTCTGGGCGCCACCGCCTGCCTGGACCGTTCCACCGGCGATGTTGAGCTTCGAGCCGGAGTTCATGGTGATCGTGGGCGTGCTTATAGCGGAGCTTCCTCCGCTGTTCTGCAGCGTGCCAGCGTTGATCGTGATTCCGCCGGTGCTCGTCAGGCTGTTGTTGTTGACCATCAAAGTTCCGGCATCGATTCGCGTCGCACCGACAGAATTGCTTGCCGCGGTAAGTATCGTCGTGCCGGAGCCGATCTGATCGAGCAAACCGCTGCCCGAGATCAGTCCGGCAAAGGTGTAGGTGTCCGACCGGTCGAATGCGAGCGTGCCGTTGTTCGTGACATCTCCCGCGATCGAGCCGAAGGTGCCGCCATTGCCGAGCTGCAGGGTACCCGCGGTGATCGTCGTGCCACCGGTATAGCCATTATTCGCGGTCAGGATGGTGGTGCCGGAGCCGATCTGATTGACCGAACCGCTGCCCGAGATCAATCCCGCGAAGGTGTTGGCGTCTGACCGGTCGAATGCGAGCGTGCCGTTGTTCGTGACATCGCCGGTGATCGCACCAGACGTACCACCGTTACCCAGCTGCAGCGTGCCCGCCGAGATCGTCGTGCCGCCGGTGTACACATTGTTGCCGGAGAACACCGCCGTGCCGGTGCCGATCTTGGTGAACGCACCCGTGCCGCTGAATGGCGACGCAGCGGTGACATTGAAGGCGCCTGTATCGAGTGTGAGCCCACCTGCGGCAATGTTCAGCCCGGTGCCGGCAAAACCGCTAATAAAGGCTGCGTTGCTCGCGGTGGCGCGCAGCGTGCCGCCGTCAAAGTTGGCCTGCGCCGTTCCTGGGCCGGCTGTCAGTGCTCCGGTGGAAAGGGTGCTACCGCCGGATACGCTGAGCGTGGCCGTTGAGGCCACACCGACGGTCATCGTCACCGCATTGGCGGTCGCCGTGGCACCGTTGGAAACCGTCAGCGTGCCGCTACCCCAGGCGCCGATGTTCAGTGCCGAGCCGGTGTTCAGCTGTGAGCCTGCACCGGCGATGGTTGCTACACCGGTTCCGTTGCTGCTGAGGGTGGCTCCCCCAATCGAAATCGTGCCGGTCGCTGTCACCACAGCACCGTTTGTCACATTCAGCGTGCCACTGCCGCCGCCGCTGCCGCCCTGACCTCTGCCGACCGTCAGGGCTCCATTCACATTCCACTTGGATCCGCCGCCGGAAATATTGGCGGTGCTATTTGCGCCGCCAATTGCATATAGAGCTGCGAGTCCAGAGGTGAGCGTGCTGCCACCCGTAAGGTTTATCACCCCCGAACCCGAGACACCACTTTGGCCAAGATTCAGGTTCCCCCCTGCGGTAACGGTGGCCCCATTGGCAATGTTCAGCGTACCCGTACTGCCAGTGGCCCCGGCGACGGTGACGGCTGCCGCCGTAGACCAGGATGATCCCGGGCCCGTGACGGTGATGGTGGCATTGGTTCCCGTAGCACCCCCAACGAAATTGCTGCCCGTCGCAACGCTGGACGACAGCGTGCTCCCGTTCTGAATCGTGAGCGCGCTCGTGCCTCCCGTCATGCCCATCTGCAGGTTGCCGATCGTCGAACTCGCCGCGCCGGACACGCCCAGCACCGCGGGATTGGGCGAATTCGTGTTAATCGTCACCGTTGCGGTGCCGCTCGGGGCCGTGCCTGTCGACCAGTTGCTGCCGACCGTCCAATCGGTACTCGTCGTGCCCTTCCAGACTTGCGCGCTGACCGAGGCCGGCCAGCCGCACATGACCATCGCTCCCACGCTGACGCTGGCCAGCAGCGCGTAGGAACGGCGTCTCAGCCTGCTCCCAAAACGGCGACTACGGGTCTTAGTGTGCTGAACGAACTCGATCACAATCGACGACATAGATATTCCTTATATGCCAATGAATTCATTGCATTGAGGTGCAGATGCCCAACGACGGGCGGCCGGATGAGATCGTCGAGCGATTATCCGTATCGAGATTTTTTGAAATGCTTGCGGAGGCGTCGGCGCGACAACCAAGGCGTGCGTTTTCACGCAATTGGTCTTTGAACGTGAAGCTTCGCTGGGGATAAAGGGGCAGCACCAGAACGGTGCCATCGGCTAAACGGGTTCGATTCCCACGATATTGCTTGCTATTACCAGACACATCGCAGCCTGCTCGGATTCCCACGCCGTACTCCAACGTTAAGCCTTTGGTAAACAATATCTTTCTCGAAGAATCGAATCTGGGCAGAAAAGCAGAAACCTGACGATCAGTATTTCAGAAAATTACTGTACGCACCAAAATATTGCTGATTGTTTCAGAACAATTCGATCTTTGCGAATTTATGCAAGCTACTGTTGCAAGAATGTGACGCTCGCTATCACGCCTGCTGCCCGGGCTGGGATTCACGACAAATTAAGACGCGGCATGCATCTGTACGAACGAACACCCATGATGGTTGGGGTTGTCACGGGATATGAAAAGTCAACAATGTCAGGGACAGGTGCAGCCGCGCATCTTGGAGGAGACGATCGGACAGACGTCTATCACGACGCTCTCCAGCGAATGTTCGCGCTATCCGGTCAACATTCCGAAAACCTGGCAATGTCGTTCGACTTTTTGAGGGCGACGGCCGCCCGTGACATTGCGATTGATAATATGCCGCAAGGAATCTGCGTTTTCGATGCGGAGAAAAAGCTTGCCTTCTGTAATCGACGTTATGCCGAGATCTACCGCCTTGATCTGGAGCAAATTCTGCCCGGGACAGCGTTAAGCAAAATCGTTGCGCTGCGCATTGACGCCGGAACGGCCCATATCGACGCCGAACATTATCTGGTGATCAACGAAACCGCCAATTCGGCCGCCAGACCTTCCGTACGAATAGTTCAACTCACTGACGGCCGCAGCGTTCAAATCTGTCATCAACGCTTACCCGACGGTGGCTGGGTTGCCACCCACGAAGATATCACCGAGCTGAAGACAACACGGGTGATCGGCAGTCAGGAAATTTCGCTGCAAACAATGATCGATTGGGTGCCGGACTATTTCTGGGCTAAAGACACTGAAAGTCGGTTCGTGGTCGTCAATCGTGCATTTTCCGAGCGTTTTGGCGTACAAAGCACCTCGGATCTCCTTGGTCGAACGGATTTCGATCTGCATCCGGCGGACATGGCCAGCATCTTCCGAGCACAGGAACTTGAGATTATGCGTTCCGGAGAGCCGCTGTTCGATCTGGAAGAGTTGCGTATCGACAATTCTGGCGCACGCAAGTGGCTACTGACCACGAAGGTGCCATTGCGCAACGACAGGAATGAGATCTTCGGGCTTGTCGGTATCTCCAGGGACATTACTGATCGCAAGCAGGCAGACCTTCTGCGCGACGGACAAGCGCATGTATTGGAAATGATCGTAAGCGGCGCTCCATCGGAGCGCGTGCTTGATGAAATAGTTCAGCTGGTGGAAAGTCTGTCGCAAGGGGTATTCTCTTCCATCATGCTGGTTGACGATACGAAGAGCCACCTGCGATGCGTCGCCGCACCAAATTTGCCGGCCGCCTTCACGAAGCTTCTCGACTGCATTCCCGTTGGCGAGAAGGCGGGCTCATGTGGAACTGCCGTCTATCGCCGCGAATCCGTCATCGTCACGGATATTGTACACGACCCCCTATGGGACGACTGTCGCGATGCGCCCTTGGCGCACGGACTTCGCTCCTGCTGGTCCATGCCGATCCTGTCTCATCAAAACAATGTGTTGGGAACGTTTGCGATCTATTCTAAAGCTCCTCGCGAACCCATCATGAGTGAGTTGGATCTTGTGAAGACATTTGGCCGGCTTGCCGGCATTGCAATAGAGCGCAGGCTGGCCGAAGAGCGTATTAGCTTCATGGCACACCATGATGCCCTAACGGGACTGCCCAATCGCACCTTGCTGCAGGAGCGCTTGCCCCGTGCACTCCTTGACGCGGAGCGGTTGGGCCATTGGGTAACGGTCGTATTTATCGACTTCGATAATTTCAAGATCGTCAACGACAGCCTCGGCCACAGTACCGGCGACGATCTCCTGAAGGCTGCCGCCGACAGGATGCGGAAACTTGTTGCTCCAACGGATATGGTCGTCCGTCTTGGCGGGGATGAATTCGTCATTGTCTTCACACAGCAACCACCGGACACGTATGCGATCGTGGAAAAGGTACAGGCCATTCGCAACGCGTTGGCTGAAACCATTGAAATAAGCGGGCACGACTACAGAATCGCGTGCAGCATTGGCATTGCGAGTTATCCAAATGACGGTACCAATGCCGATATTCTGGTCGCAAATGCGGACGCTGCGATGTACCAAGCTAAGGAAAGTGGTCGCGACGGCTTCAGGCTCTACACACCCGATTTCAGTATCGAGATGCAAGAGCGCTTCTTGCTTCTTGGAACCTTGAAAATTGCAGTTGCCCGATCTGAATTCTCTTTGGAATATCAGCCGCAGGTGAAGTTGTCGACAAATACTGTTTTCGCTGCCGAAGCTCTGATCCGATGGCGCCATCCGCAACTTGGATCTGTCCCTGCCGCACGCTTTATACCTTTGGCGGAAGAGAGCGGGCTCATCGGACCGATCGGTGATTGGGTATTGCGGGAAGCCTGCCGGCAGAACAAAGCCTGGCAAGATGCGGGCCATCCGAAGATCGTCATTTGCGTCAACGTCTCGGCGCGGCAGCTTCATGAGAATGATCTCGTTGCATGCGTCGTTAATGCATTAGACGCAAGTGGATTGGAGCCGAAATATCTGGAGCTGGAGTTAACCGAAGGCCTGATCATGCGTGACCTCCCGCGAGCAGTCCGAACAATGAAACATTTGCGGTCGTTGGGAGTAAGCCTGGCGATAGATGATTTTGGCACGGGATATTCCAATCTCAGTGCCCTAAAAGACTTGCCGGTTTCGCGGCTGAAGATCGATAGATCCTTCATTGCCGATCTCCCGAGCAATGAGAGTGACCGCGCCGTTACGACCGCCATTATTTCGTTGGGACAAAAGCTGAAGCTGGATATTGTCGCCGAAGGTGTCGAAACCCTGGAGCAGCTTGAATTCCTGCGCGAGAACAACTGCGATGGCGTCCAGGGGTACTATTTCGGAAGGCCCGTTTCTGCCGTGGAATTCGAGGCATCATGGGATCGGAACAGGAGCTCCACCGCTAACCCTCGGCCGCTATCAAGCGAAGACAGCCCACAGCTTTGGTGATCATCGGTCATGAAATTATTGATAGTAGCCAAGCCTCATGCGCCGCTGCCTTTCTTCTATAAGCGTGGCCCTTAGGTGGCAGGAAGGCCAGCGTTGCGAACGATCCATCCTTGTGAAACCGCACCGAAATATAACCCCCCACCATGGGATCATATGGATAATTGATATAAAAGAGAAATTTTTGCTTGGATCGGGCATTCCGACGGACGCCGATTGGGACTCCGATAATTTCGCAATTATCTTCTATTTTCAATGATATATCACAGAAGCCCACTAGTCAGCTTTAGTGCTTATTAACACCGGGGCGTTGCGCGTCGGTTGCGATTACCTATCACTCGGCGGTCGACGACCCAAGCCGGTTTGCGAAATCTCGAATCGTCGGCGCGCACTTTGGATTGATGCCGGAAGTAGCAATCCGGCGAAACGGATCCGAGAGGTGGCTTCAGCCGGGTCGGTGACACAATGGTGCGCGTTCAAACGTTAACAAACCGTAAAGGCTGTCAACAACTGGGTAGCTCGGCACCCTCAACAGTCTGCGACAACCCCGTCGAAACCTTTGCGGAAAGAAATATCCATAATGCGCATCTTATCCAAATAGCGCAGAAAACTACTTGTCGTCCGGCTTCACTGGCTGATTTCCATGCAGATTAAAGGCGCTGTTAAGTACCCAGAGTGAGAACTTGGTACATTGATATTGAAATTCGGTGCTTACTTTGAATCTAAAATACGTAATCTCGGTGGATAGTATCTTTAAACTTGTTAAACGTTATCTAGAAAATAGAAGCGGAAACGTCGCGATCGTCGTAGCTCTTTCATTGGTGCCAATGATACTTTCGGTCGGAGCAAGTCTCGACTGCATCCGAGCATACAATGTCAGACAGCGTATGCAAAGCGATCTTGACGAGGCGCTTATCGCTGCCGCCAAGCAGATCGATACCTCTGATACGGATAGTCTGAAACAGAAGGTTGCGGATTGGTTTAGCGCTCAGCCTGGCAGCAGCTATTCGGTCAGCAACATCGTCATCGATACGACGAATCATAAGATAACGGCGACGGCGAGCGGAAGCATTCCAACAACGCTCATGAAGATAGCCGATATTAACGATGTTCCGGTCACGATTGCCAGTTCCGTCAAAGGCCCGTCGACGTCCTACCTGAACGTTTATATCGCAATCGACAAATCTCCTTCGATGCTGCTGGCAGCAACCACTGCCGGGCAACGCACGATGTACAACGGCGTCGGCTGTCAGTTTGCTTGCCATACTGGCGATGCGCATACCGTTTCCGGTACGAACTATGCCAACAACTATGCCTATTCCTCGGCCAAAGGCATCAAGCTCAGAGCAGATGTCGCGGTGGATGCTGTAAAAGAGGTCATAGATCTAATCGATGAGGCCGATAGCAACCATGAACGCATCCGGGTGGGACTATATAGTATCGGCGATACCACCACGGAAGTTCTCGCTCCGACATTCGTGACTTCCGATGCACGAAATCGTCTTTCCACGGATAGTTATGGGCTCACCAGCGCAACGTCGACGAACAATACGTTCTTCGATGTCGCCCTGCCTGTGCTGAAACAGAAGATCGGTAAGGGGGGTGACGGCAGTTCATCGGCCAAACCGCTCAAGCTGGTTCTCCTGTTGACGGATGGCGTGCAGTCGAAGCGCGAATGGGTGACGGACGGCGTTAAGGTGTCTGGAGGACAGGCCAAGACGGTCGGACCATCCTGGAACAAGGTCGCGCCGCTCAATCCGGACTGGTGTTCCGGCCTGAAAGGTCAATCGAACACCATGGCGGTGCTCTATACCGAATATCTGCCGATCACCACGGACTGGGGTTATAATGCCACTGTGGGCTCGACGATGGCGAGCGCCAGCTGGAAAGCGACATGGGGTGGCAATATGGACAGCGGCGTGTCCAGCAGCATCACGCGGCGCGACTACATTCCCTACGCGCTTGCCGATTGCGCATCGTCAAAAAGCCTCTTTATATCCGCCTCCTCGTCAACCGACATCGTGAACGGTCTGTCCGCGCTCTTCACCCAATATCTGGCATCAGTACGGCTCACTCAATGAAGACACGAATGATCAAGTTGTTGGGACGCCTTTTCCTGGAACGCAAAGGCGCGGCGGCAGTCGAATTCGCCATCCTGATATTTCCGCTGGCTATGCTGATTTTCGCCATCATCGAAGTCTCGCTGATGTTCTTTGTTGCCTCTAGCCTCGACGCCTCGGTCAAAAAAATATCGCGGATGATCCGCACCGGTGAGGCCCTAGCCAACAGCATGACGCTGACGGACTTCAAGGCCAAGATCTGCGCTGACATGACCTTACTATTCAGCTGTTCCGATAATCTGCTCGTCAAGGTCGATGTCATATCGAATCTTTCGGCTGTGACTAGCACAAACGCTATCGACAGCTCGGGAAACCTCGCCATTACAGAGACTTACGCGACGGGAAAAGCCAGCGACTACATGCTTGTGCAGGCGTTTCTCCCATGGAGCTCCGTCGTCAATTACTTCACACTTTCCAATGCAAAGCTCGCAGACGGGCGCTATCTTTTGGGTGCGACCACCTTGTTTCGCAACGAGCCGTTCTGACATGATAAGGACATCCCGCTCCGCATACCGCTTTTGTCGAGGTTTTGCGACGGACCGTTCCGGTGCCTCTGCGGTTGAGTTCGCGCTGGTTTTGCCAATCCTGATCCTGCTGCTGGCTGCCACCGTGGACCTTGGCAATGCGCTGACGGTCAGCCGCAAGATCGATCAGATTGCCACGACCGCAGGCAACGTGATCTCGCAGCAAAGCACATGGTCCAAATCCAATGTCGCCGGCCTTCTTTCGGGCATGAGCTTTATTCTGCAGCCCTATGATACAGCAGGATTGACGATCATCGTTGCCGCCGAGGATGTCAACAGCAGCGGAGCAGCGACGACAAATTGGTCGGCCGCGCTCAACACCAGTGCACTTCCGGCCGGCTCCGCCCCTCCGATCTCGATTCCGTCGGAAATACAGGAACAGGGCGTGCAGATTGTCCTGACACGGGTGCGGTACACCTTCACGACTCCATTGTCCGTTGTGCTTTCCTATTTCACGGGAACAAATGGCTATACCCTTGATCGCTATTGCTTCAGCCGTCCGCGAACGGCTGACAAAATCACCTATAACTAGACTAAGGATAAAGTGGAAATGGGCCGCTATGACGATGATGTCCCAGGGAGCGGTTTAGCTTCAGAGGGCGCCGAGCCTCCGGGGCAGAGCCGGGAACGAATCAGCTTGCCGCAGCGGGCAAGTTGATGAGTGGATCACGCTCATAGTTGCGATGGTTTCAAGGGTCATGTAGCGCGACCTCTGGACCGCCCATTCGAGGTTCTGTTCTAACAGCAGAGCGCCTACGAGCCAGACGATGGCATAGCGATCGGGAAAGATGCCGAAAACCTCGGTCCTGCCTTTAATTTCTCCATCCAAGCGCTAAATTAGATTCGTGCTGTAAAACTTGGTCCAATACTGCTTGGGTCATGTTCTCAAATGTCGGACAAATCGAGCGCTGTCGTGTCCTGAAACCTACATGATCGGGGAGCAGGAAAACCCCGCGATCATTAAATTTTTAACGAAGCCTCCAATCAAACCGCAAAACGCTTTCTATAAGTTCCACGGTCGGAACTTCAGGAAAGCATCATGCTGCTGGATCTCAGGACAATCTATTTCATTGTTGCCGTCAGCTGTTTCGTGCTGCGCATTCTCCAGCTTGCAGCCTATGCGACTGGTCGCTTCGAGAGGTGGCCGCTGTGGTGGGGCGTCAGCAACCTTCTTGTCGGCGTCGGCTCGTTTCTCGTCGCGTTGCGAGAACTTGTTCCCTACAGAGCGCATGGAGAGTTCCGTTTTGGTGCTGTTTCACATGCGAGCTTTGCATTCTGCTTTCGCGATAGTTTGGAAACTTACGGATGCGGAACCGGAAAACCATGCCGCTCTGACAGAGCCGCAAGAATCTTGTCCTTTTCTGAGATGAACGAAAAGCCCTGATAAGTGCCCGTTTGATGAGGCGATGTTGCTCCATCCGCCAGCACCAGCAAGGGAAGGGATTGGTTTTCCTGCCCCACAAGCTCAATGACGGGAAGTCTCGGTCGAGGCCATTCGATCCGTTCGACATCGATGTGCTGCGCCAGCGTGGGGAACGATGCCAATACCCCTTCCATCAGCGCACAATGCCAGCAATAGAACCGCTGGCCTGGATAGGCCGGGTCTTCAAAACCTGGGCGTATCAAGAACAGCCTGTCGCGGTTCATCTTCTTCATCGCTTCCTTCATCTGGAATCTCAGGGCTGCAGCCAGTTTTCGACGCTTAGACCGGGTACATGGGAGAACTCGCGGACATTGTCCGTTACGATCGTCGCGCCGATTGCCAGTGTCTGGGCTGCGATCCAGGTATCATTTGCTCCGATCGGCGTTCCCTCGCCCTCCAGGAACGCTCGTATCCGTCCATAGTGCAGTGTCGTGTCGTAATCGATATCGACCAGCGGCAGCCGCTGCGCCAGGGTGGCCAGACGCGCGCGATTGCGTTCGCCATAGGCGCTTTTCTCCGCGCCAAACTCCAACTCGCCCAGCACAATCACTGAAAGCCGTAGAGTGTTCAACTCCGCCGTCTCCAGCCGCTGGCGGATCTCAGGTCGCCCCTTCAGAGCTGCGATCAGAATGTTCGTGTCCAAGAGGAAAAGGGCAGACACGATTTAGCTGTCCAACGAGGAAACGGCCTCAGCCGGCTGGTCTTCAGGCGCGGCCAGATCGATTTCCGCGCTATCAGTCCACAGATCACGAAAGGCGTCGGCTGCTTTACGGGAGTAATCCGGAACCAAGCGCGCGACTACCTTGCCATGCCGAGTAACGGCGATTTCCTCGCCTGCCTCGACCTCGGCCAGCAAGGCGGAAAAATGGGCCTTTACCTCAACGACGGGGACACTCTTCATGGCGACCTCAAGAAATGACTATATGGTCAGAATATAGGGTTGCGGCGGGTCAATGTCAAAAGGTATGGGGCGGGCACCGTAAACTTAACGGCCACGAGCTAGAGCGAGTCCCTCCATCGACTCGATCGGTTAAGCTTGCGCGATTTTGGCCAACAGGTTCATCGCCGTTGCGCGCAGTTATTGTGAACCCACACTGAAACGCGACCCCGCCGATAGCTTCAGATAACCGAATGATATAAGAGATATTTTTGTTTTGATCGGGGTTCTGACCGGCGACGACTGGGATCCCGGCGATTTGCGATTGTCTTCCATTTTCAATGGTATATCACAGAAGCCCACGGGTCCCGTTTTGGTGCTGTTTCACACTTTGATTTAGCCGATGCAGGCTTACCGCGTCCCTTTTTTGGCTTCATGCCATGCAGCTTCTCAGATTATTGCGTGCGCTTCAATCGAAGCGCGATGTTTGAAACGCGGACGATCTTATCGATGTCGTGCTGGAATTCGGCGTGTTTTGCATAGGCGGATCGAGGCAACGGGAGAACCTAGAACTCACATGTCGGCGGGCTTACTTTTCAGAAAAGACAGCAGCAGGTCAGCGTCGTAAACGTAACGGCAAACGAGGACAGGCGATGACGGCCTCCGAGTTTGCCTATCACGCTCGCGCGATCGAGTCGATGGACAGACCGGCTATTGGCTCGTGGCCGGTCAAAGCGTTATGAAACTGAACACGCTGGCCATATGCGGATCTCCAATTAGGTGCTCCCCATCCCAGGATGTCGCCGCTCGAATAGAGGCCGAGTCTGCTTGTAAGGACACCGTGGTACGTAGCTAGTCGCGCAGGACGTGGCTGAAGAAAGCTTTGATCTGGTCGTTGAAGACATGGTGAAATGCCAAACGGTCGAAGCCTCCTCCGTCCACGCAAATAGCCGGTACGCTCGACGCCAGAGCAGGTGAGCACGGTGCCAGAAACGCAAAGTGGGCAGCCCCGGCAACGCTGTGATATTCCGGCCGCTTCGGTAGGTTCTCGGCCAAGGCACCGACATTCTGTGGCAAGACGCCATCCCCGCCATGTTGCGAGGCCCACAGTTGAATGGGCTGCTGAACGACGATCAAGCTTTGTTTGGTCGCGAAAAAGCTAAGCGGGTCCGCCAGCACGAATGCTTTGATACGATTATCCAGAGACAGAGGCTGCATAGGCAATTCGTTTCGCCGTATTTCGCCACAAATCGGCGCCGGCTCCGGACAGGGTACGCTCGGGTCGTGAAAGTCCGGCTTGGCTCCTGCCAACACGAGACCGGTATAGCCTCCCCTCGAAAAGCCGAAGAAGCCGATCTTTTGAGCATCGATTTTCTCTGCATAGGCCGATTGGGAAAGCATGAAATCGATCAGGCGCTTGATGTCTGTGGGTCTTTCGACCATCACGGATATATCGCCAGCACGGCTCGGGTCTGCGTAATTGTCACCCGGGTGGTTGATAGCCGCGACCACAAAACCAGCGTCGGCAAGAGTTTCGGCCGTATCATGGTGACCTAAAGCGCTACCGCCATGGCCGTGCGAGATGATGATCAGCGGGAGCCGGTCTCCTACGACTGGACAGCCTTTCACGCCGAGCACGGAGATTGGCCCGAGCGAAATCGGGGATGCCTTGATGTCGCAGGGTGCCCAGACAAATGCCTGCAGCTCAGGGCCATGCTCATCGGCGGGAACGACAATTTTTGCCAAGCCCGCCGCATGAGCACAAGAAACGACCATACTTAGCCAAGCCGCAACAAGGAAAGTGCTTACGTGCATTCACGCCTCCGGGGTGTGATGTCTCAAGAGAATGGTTCGATGACAGGAATTAAAAGGTCGGTGATCAGGTTTTGATCCGGAACCGTGCCGGGGTGATTGCGATAGATTTCAAGAACCGGCCGGTGGTCCGGCTCCATGCCGCTCTGCGGCAGCCAACCGCCGAAGAGGGTCTGCACGGTGGAGGAAATGAGTGTGTAGGGTCCGACAAGACGATAGGCTGCATAGAAGCCGCCCGAAACCTCGCACCGCTCAAGGTCATCGTGTATCCGTTGGCCCCCAGACATCACCACGCCCGCGAAATAGCTGAAACCCTCCAGTTCTTCTGGATCGCCGTATGAAGCGGCCAAGCGCGCGCAATCCGGCCAAGGATAGCCTTGCTCGCTTGCCCACTTGCGCAGACGTCGAAATGAATGTGGGATCGTCGCGATTGGTCCCTCATGCCATAAGCCGTGCATGACTATCGGCGGCATCGTCACGAGGGTCACCGATCGCGAGTTCCCGACGATTGCCTGCTGCGTCTGAAATCCGGTCGGCGACAAGCCGGTAAATTCTCGAAAGGCTCTGGCAAAGCTTTGCGGGCTATCATAGCCAGCGTCCAAAGCGGCAAGGATGACAGAGGACGACCTTCCGGCAAGTTTGTGAGACGCTTCAGAAAGTCGCATTCGACGGACCGTCGTCGCGATGCTTTCTCCCGCGATCGCGCGATAAATGCGGTGAAAATGGAACGGTGAAAAATTTGCGACCGCTGCCAGGCTCTCGACGGTACGATCGGCCGCGGGAGCCATAGCAATCTCCGCTAGGACCCTTGCAACGCGCCGGCGATAATCGAGTTCCGTGCTATTTTTCATGGATGCGTGCCTAGCACGCCTCTGCATTCCAGACAGCGCAGAACTTGCGCAATTTTGCTGTCGCCATGCCCTCTCACCAAATAGAAACCTATACCAATGGTGTGAAACGGCACCGAAGTGGGACGAGCGCTACATAAAGGGCAATCGACAGCGCTTTCCGGAACATTATCTATGGGAGCGAAGTGTATTTCGGGCAACAGACCGGGAAATGTTCGACCGATGGCTGACACGGCTGCACTCCGATAGCGGCACACAGAACGGGATCGAAGGCGCGGCCGATTTGAACGCACTGAGCGTCGGCAATGAGATTGGGCGCAATGCCGACGGCGACGAGCGTCCGGTAAGAGCAGATGTGCGCCAATCTGTCGGCCTTCTTGAGGGCGCTACTCGCGAGCGGCAAGATCAGCCAAAGCGGCATCTCACAATGGCTAAAGGCTTTTGTAGGTCCTGATGTCGATCACAGGAGACGTGCAGCGCCCGAAACCCGAACGCTGGCGCCAGGTCGATCTGGAATAGTGACAATAGGGCGGCAAGGCTGCCCCATATGCTCACCCTGCATAATCTCAATGTTGCTGTCGTGGGGCCAGCCGAGATCCCGCAGATAACCGCCGAGGGCTGCCGCCGCCGCTCCGGTGGCGGCGTCCTCGAATACGCCACCCGCAGCGAATGCGTTACGAGCATGGAAACGGCTAGTCGTTGCGGCATAGACAAGCGCGATAGTTGCAAGGCCGTGAGCGCGCATCAGATCGGCTCCTGTTGCTAGATCGTAGGTCATCGCGGCAAGATGATCACGGCCGGAGAGAGCCAGTACGAGGTGCCGCGCACCGGCCTCGATGATTGCCGGTGGTAGATGATTGTCGAGATTGCCCGGCTCGAGCGCGAAAAGGTGCAACACCGTGGTGAGAAGATCCTCGGGACATGGTTCACTTCGCGTCGGCGGCGACTGAAGAGCGGCGCCGAGCGTCGTCCCTGCGTGCCCCTCCACGGTGATTGCGGTGTCGTTGAGCTGCAGCGAGAATATTCCCTCGCCTCTGCTTCGGGCTAAGATCGCCCCCAACGCAATGGTCGCGTGACGACAGAACGGTACTTCCATTGCTGGGGAGAAATAACGAACGCGCCAAGCCTTCCCCATGGAGGCGGCAAACACCGTTTCGGAATAGCCGATCTCGCGTGCTATTCGCTGCATTTCATCGACTCTGGCAAAATCTCGCAGAGCGCTACGCCAGCTGGATTGCCGCCTATGCCCGAAGTAGAAAATGCTGCAATGTGTTCAACTCGCATTCTTGCTCCCATGCCTACCATGTGCGCCGGGCCGGCCCACCTTTGTGATCCTCGGCGCCCTTCGAACTTTATTCCTCAGGGCAGTGTGTCGAAGTTGCCGCGGCGAAATGCCGTACGCTCCTTAAGACGCCCGAAGTAGGCGGCAACCGCCGGTAAGTCGGGCCGTTCAATCGGCGTGTTGAGCCAGCGGTTGACCGAGAGGCCGATTACGACATCAGCGACGGTGAATTCTTCGCCTGCAACGAAAGCAACACCCATCGAAAGCTGCCTTTCCAGAATCTCCATTTTGCTATTCCACTCGCGGGTGCTGGCGGCAATCATCGCGGGTTCAACGTAAGCCGCATCCTTGCGTACGAGGCCGAGGAATGCGCCACGCCAGGCACTGTTCAGATCCGTTGCCTGCCAGTCCATCCATCTCTCCACCAAAGCGCGCCGCCACGGACTAACGGGTAGAAGATCACCCCGGTCATGCTTGGAGGCGAGATAGCGGCAGATCGTGTTGGATTCCCACAATACTCCGTCCTCGCTTTCGACGACCGGAACCAACCCGTTGGGATTGAGCGCCAGGAACTCCGGCTGTTTGGTGGAAGAAAATCCGAGCCCCCAATCCTCGCGCGCATATTCGATGCCAATCTCACCGCATGTCCATAATACCTTGCGAACGTTGATGGACGATATCCTGCCGAGAACGCGAAAAGCACTCATAATTCACCCCGATATATCCGGGACGTGGAAAGCTGAGGGGCCTCCAGCTTGCACGTACCAAAAATGTCATCGCGACAACAATTTACTCGAACGCGATAACAGAGTTTTTGCTACCGGAAGGAAGAGCTGGCTATTTTGCAATACCGTCGATGGCGCAAAGGCAACTGCCGTAATCTACAACCTTATGCTGACCTGCCGCGCCTGTGGCGTCGAGCGCCATTCGCCTGGTTGCGACGAGTCTTCACCGAATTGCCGCAGCGTCCTGAAGGCGCCAATATCGACGATCTACTCCCATTTAACCACGCCAAAACCTTTACCGCATAAGCCGTTGCGGCCTTCGACACTGCGTCAACACGCAGCGTAAGCCAAATACCAACGTACACACAGCAAGAATTACTGATTGGTCGAAGTGACGGCTATTAAACATCGACGAGCCCTCTGAAATGGAAGAGCCTTCATGCTCCACCCAACGTTACCGCGCGGTTTGCGACAGAGCCATCTGACAAGCCGATTAATGAGTTCACATTCTACTTCGCCGAAAATGACGGCACTGGAAATCGTTTATCAAAACTCTCGCTCTAAGCGCTTGTGTCCTACTTTCACAAGAACATCCTTCAGTGCATTGAGTAGCGTATCAGCATTTTCGCGAGAAAAAGGGAGCGGCGGCCGAATTTTGAGAACATTACCATCTCGTCCTGAGGCGCTTATCAATACACGCCGGTCGCGAAGCTCGCTGACAACATTCAGCGCGAGGGCGCTATCCGGCTCGCGACTGTCCTGATTGCGAACAAATTCCATTCCAAGAAACAAACCGCTGCCTCTGACATCTCCAATCGAAGCGTGCGTCTCTTTCAAGCTCCTCATTCCCGCGTGCAGGTACTCTCCTGTCTTGCGAGCGTTTTCCAGAAGGTTTTCGTTCTCAATAACGTCAAGTACGGCCGAGGCAGCAGCCAAAGAAACGTTGTTGGCCCCGAATGTGTTGAAGTAGCGTATATCCCGGCCGAAACACTCTTGGATGTCCGACTTCATAATGGCCGCTGCGATTGGCATTCCGTTACCCATCGGCTTGCCGGTCACTACAATGTCGGGGACGACTTCGTGACGCGCGAAACCCCACATGTTTGTGCCTATTCGCCCGAAGCCGGGCTGCACCTCGTCAGCGATATAAAGCACGCCAGCTTTTTTCAAAACATCGACAACGGGTTTGAGGAAGCCGGGCGGATCGGCAAAAACGCCATCCGAGGAAAAGATGCTATCGGCGATAAAGGCAGCTGGCGTGATACCGCGGCGGCGCATGTGGCCAATCGCTTTGTCGAGGTCCTGCGCCAATGCCGCACCCACATCGCGACCATTGGCGCGATAGGTGTCGGGCGCCGGCACTGTCAGCACATGCTGGCCGAGGGGTACACTATCCCCAAGCAATGGCGAGATTTCCGCCGCCGAGGCCGTGACGCCATGATAGGCGTTCTCCGTAATGATGATACCGGTGCCACTTGTATAATGGCGTGCCAATCGGAGGGCCAGATCAACCGCCTCGCTTCCGGTGCAGGTGTACATCACACGGTCGAGTTCGCCCGGAAATGTCGCCAAAAGCCTTTCAGAGTAGGAGAGGATTTGCTCGTTCAAATAACGTGTATGCGTATTGAGTTGCGACGCCTGGTAACTTATTGCCTCCACAATGTGCGGGTGGCAATGACCGACCGACGGCACGTTGTTATCGGCGTCGAGATAGGCTTCTCCATTCGGTCCGTACAACCATACGCCTTTGGCCTTTGTGACATGAACCGGATTTTCATAGAAGAGCCGATACGACGGTCCGAGTAGCATCTGTCGGCGCTCGATCATCTTTCGCTCTCGTTCCGGCAGGCTAGCGAGCCGCGCCGGGTCGAACCCGTTGACCATTGGTGCGCTCGGTTTGGAGGAAGCGTTTTCTTTCATGCTTTTGATCACCGATTGGCTTCGCGCAGTCTTTCGATAGCGACATTTCCTGGGATTGCATCAAGGCGCGCCAACTGCGCCCAAACGCCTGCACTTGGCATGGTTAAGCGTTGAGCGTGCTCGGGGAACAGCTGTGCCCGCCATCTCGGAATACAAAGCCGCATCACCAACCGCATGACAGCCGCCTTGTAGATCAAGGGGATTTCGGCATCGGACAGGGAACATTCGCTGCGATACCCTGCGATAAGATCGCACATCGCCTTTATCGCGTCAGGTTCATCCCCGATCTGATAGGCAGCAGCGACACCCACGTCGAAGAGCGTGGGCGCGTGCACCATATCGCCAAAATCGATGATGCCGGTGATTGTATCCGGCGCTGTCGTATCGACAAGGATGTTTTCCATGTTGAAGTCGTTGTGAATGACTTGGGCATCCAACGTATTCATGATCGGCATGACCGCCTCCTCGAACTCGTCGATCGCGTTTTCGAGGCGTGTTCGCTGATGTACGTCAGCGAAAGTCGGTAGGACTTCACGCATCCCTGCTGCATGTTTCAAATCCCAGGAGATGCGATGTGATGCGGCCTCATGTGAGAAGCCTTTCAAGGCTTTTTGCAAACGTCCGAGCATTGCGCCAACCCGCCGGCGCTGCAAAGGAGACTGCGGCGCGGTCCTTTGCGCAACGCCCGGCGCGAACGTGACCATGCGGACGCCGCGTTCGGTGCCATCGTCCGCCACGAAGCGAAAATCCGCAGCGCCCTCACGGGTGAGAATGACACGCTGGGTCGGAATCCCCGGATCCACCTCCTCCACATGCAAGAGTGCCAAACTGTGCATCGAGGTAACGAGAGGATCCTCTGCGGGATTGAGGATTTTTAGAAGATAGGGCGTGCCGTCCTCGAGCGTCACGCGAAAATTACTGTCCTTCTCGCCCCACAGCCATGTTGCGCGCCCAGAAAGGCCATAATGGTCGCACGCAATTTGCTGAGCCTGCTCCGAGGACACGGGGACGGAAGCAGTTTCCAGTTCGGCGCCGAGCACACCGATTTTGGAGTTTTTTTGTATGGCCGACATTGTACCGTCCACCCTTTTCGGGTACCTCTCTTGCAATTTCCCAAGCCTTCTGCGGGCAAAATCGAACTATGTCGCTTCGGTCACGAGCTTTGTATTGAAATAGCTTTCCATCGCCTCGGTGCCGCCTTCTGAGCCGTAACCGGAGTCTTTCACGCCGCCGAAAGGCAACTCTGGCAGCGCCAGCCCGTGGTGATTGATAGACAGCATCCCACTTTCTATATCGCGGGCGAGCGCGGCGCTTGTCTTCGCGGATTTGGTATAGGCATAGGCGGCAAGTCCGTAGGGCAGCCGGTTCGTCTCCAAGATGGCCGAGTCGTAATCCGCAAAAGCACTGACCAACGCGATGGGGCCGAAAGGCTCCTCGTTCGCAATGCGCGCGTCTTGCGGAACATCGGTGAGAATAGTGGGCTGGAAGAAATTTCCTCGATTTCCTAGCCTCTTGCCGCCGGTCGCAATGCCTGCTCCACGAGCGACGGCGTCCGCCGTCAATGCTTCCATGGCCTCGACGCGACGAGCATTGGCGAGCGGCCCCATGTTCACGCCGTCCATCAAACCGTCGCCCACTTTTATCGCTTCGGCTGCCTTCACACAGCCTTCCAGAAATCTCTCATACACGCTCTGCTGAACGAGAAAGCGCGTTGGCGCCACGCAGACCTGCCCGGCATTTCGAAACTTTGCGCCGCTCAATATTCGAACTGCCAGATCGACGTCCGCATCATCGAAAACAATGGCCGGCGCGTGTCCGCCCAGTTCCATCGTCACGCGCTTCATATGGGCACCCGCGAGCGAGGCGAGCTGTTTTCCAACCGCCGTCGATCCCGTGAAGGAGATTTTGCGGATCACCGGGTGCGGAATGAGGTAGCTCGAGATGTCGGCCGGTATCCCGAAGACAAGATTGAGAACGCCGGCCGGCAAACCTGCATCAGCGAATGCACGAATAAGTTCAGCACAACTCGCCGGCGTCTCTTCGGGTCCCTTCAAGATGATCGAACAGCCGGCAGCAAGAGCTGCCGACACCTTGCGCACAGCCTGGTTCAATGGAAAATTCCACGGACTGAAGGCCGCCACCGGGCCAACGGGCTCCTTTACGACCATCTGTCTGACATTCATCGCCCTTGGGGGAATCAAACGACCGTAGGCGCGTCGAGCTTCCTCGGCGAACCAGTCGATGATGTCGGCCGCACTCAAGGTTTCCGCCAGGGACTCGGCCACCGGCTTACCCTGTTCCAGCGTCATTGTCCTGGCAATCGCCGCTGAGCGCCCACGCAGAATTTCAGCCGCCTTGCGAAGGAGTTTCGCCCGCTCGAACGCGCTGACCTGACGCCATTGCTGGAATCCGGCCGACGCCGCGTCAAGTGCTTCGTCGAGATCATTGTTGCTGGCATTCGAGACGTTGCCGATGACCTCGCCTGACGCCGGATTTACGACGGGCAGTCGCTCATTCGAGCCATCGCGCCAGACGCCGTTTATATAGAGCCTCGTGTTCGGATACTCAGACATTTCAGTTCCATCCTTTTTCTCAGTAACCGAGGGCACAACCGTCTTTTCTATGATCGGAAGCGCCCAACAAGGTGCTATTTTGATCATCGATCCAGATCGCCTGCGCACCGCCGATCGCCCATTTTGGAGCGACAACCTTAAAACCGCGAGCTTCCAGATCGTTGCCAATCGCGTCTCGAAGCAGCGCCTCCGTCTCAACCGTGGCCGTGCCCGGAAGCGGGAACAGACGCGGAAGATCGACTGCGCTTTGAATATCGAGGTCGTAGTCAAAAAGCTTGGAAAGGAATTGGGCGTGACCCATTGCCTGGTAATGCCCTCCCATGACGCCGAATGAGAGCACGGATTTTCCAGCGCGCGTCACCAGTCCCGGAATGATTGTGTGCATTGGCCTTTTGAGCGGACCTATCGCGTTCGGATGCCCCTCTTTCACGACGAAACTCTGGCCGCGATTGTGAAACAAGACGCCCGACTTCGGAGCCATCAGGCCGCTTCCGTAAGGATGGAAGATCGAATTGATGAAGCTCGCGACATTTCGGTCCTTATCGACCACCGAAATGTAAACCGTATCCGAATGCTCGACACCGTCGATAATCGCTCCGGCATCGACCGCTTTTTGCAGATTTATTTTGGCAGCAAGATTATCAACGAACTGATCGGACAAAAGGTGTTCAACCGGGACAAGCGACGTTTCCGGCTCGGCCAACCATCGATCGCGTGCCGCATAGGCAAGCCTCGTTGCCTCCACCTCGATGTGCAGATTATCGGCGCTCAGCGGATCGCCTTTGCGCTCAAATCGCTCCAGAATCCTGAGGATCATGAGCGCGATGATACCTTGACCGTTGGGCGGGCATTCATGCACAGTCCATCCTCGGTAGGTCGCACTGATTGGTTTCACATATTCACCGGCAGCAGAGGCAAAGTCCCCCGCCGTATGCAAACCGCCCAAAGACTGCAGCTTGGCCAGCATATCCTCGGCGACTGGGCCGCGATAGAACCCGTCACGACCCGAGATCCCGATCGCTTCCAGCGTTTGCGCGAGTTCAGGCTGACGATGGACCGATCCGACCGCGGGAACCTGGTCGTCGGCCAAAAAGATGCGACGGGTGGACGGATCACGTAGCAGCAAGTCTCGCTGGTTTGAAATGTCGGCCGCCACCCTCGGTGTGATCCCATAACCGTCTCGGGCCAGCGAGATTGCGGGGGCAAGTATCTCCGTAATCGGCATCCTGCCGTGGTCGGCGACCAGGCGTGTCCATGCATCCACCGCGCCTGGAATTGTCACGGCATGGGGCGATGACCGGTCAATGGCGGTAATGCCGTTATCCTTGTACCATTCGTATTTCGCCGCGGCGGGCGTCCGTCCAGATCCGTTGTAGGCCACGACCTGGTCGCCGCCGTTTGCCGTCAGCAGCGCGAAGCAGTCACCACCCACGCCGGTGGACCCAGCCTCAACCACGCACTGGACGGCGCAGGCACCGACGGCGGCATCGATGGCCCTGCCACCGCTCTTCAGTATCTCGATCGCAGTCATGGTCGCCATCGGATGGGATGTCGCCGCCATCCCATTGCGCCCGACGGCGATCGATCTTCCCGGCGTTTCGAAATTGCGCATCTTCAATCGTTCCTCAGTACAATCCACTCGCCCTGGCCCAGGCATAAGTGTCATCCAGCGCGCGGGCGGAGCGGTCGAACAATTCGTTGATCTGCGCCTCGGTGATGATCAGCGGCGGACACAGCGAATAATTGTCGCCCAGCGCACGGGTGATGACACCGTGGGCCTGTGCTCTTCGTCCGGCGTGGATAGCAATGCCATGGGCTGGATTGAACGCTTCCTTCGCCTCCTTGTTGCGAACGAGTTCAAGCGTTCCGATCAGACCGCGACCACGGGCGTTGCCAACGAGCGGATGCGCGCTCAGATCATTCAGTCGGCGCTGAAACAGCGGCGCCACGTCCTGGACATGGCCGACTATGTCGCGCTCCTCGTATATCCTGAGGGTTTCCAGCGCGACGGCCGTGGCGACTGGGTGGCCGCCATAGGTGAAGCCATGCCCGAAGGTTCCGATCTTCTCGCTTTCCAAAACGACCGCAGAGTGGATCTTTTCATTGATCATCAGTGCCGAGATCGGCTGGTAAGCTGCCGAAAGCTGCTTTGCCATCACGATCATATCGGGTTGCAGCCCGAAGCTTTCGGAACCGAACATCGTGCCAAGCCTGCCGAAGCCGCAGATCACCTCGTCTGCAATTAGCAGCACATCATATTTCCTCAGGATCGCCTGAATTTTCTCGTAGTAGGTTGGCGGCGGGACGATGCAGCCGCCCGATGCCATAAGTGGCTCGGCGAAGAACGCACCGATTGTTTCCGGGCCTTCCGCAAGGATCAGCCTCTCGAGCGAATCCGCGCAACGTGTGGCAAATTCCTCTTCCGTCTCACCTGGTTGACCGTAACGATAGAATTCCGGGCAGTCCGTATGCAGGACGCGGGCGATCGGCAAGTCGAAATCACGGTGATTATTAGGGAGGCCCGTCAGGCTTGCCGAGGCTATGGTCACGCCATGATAGGCACGCATACGCGAGATGATCTTTTTCTTTTCCGGCATGCCGATCGCATTGTGATAATACCAGACAAGTTTCATAGCCGTGTCATTGGCCTCGGAACCCGAATTGGCGAAGAACACCTTCGACATCGGGACAGGCGAAAGCTGAATGAGTCTGTCGGCCAGTTCGATGGCCGTCTCATGCGATTTACCGCCGAAGCTGTGATAGAACGGCAATTCCTTCATTTGCCGGATTGCGGCATCGACCAGCCGCTGTTCGCTGAAGCCGAGCGACGCGCAAAACAGCCCCCCAAGACCTTCGATGTACTTATTGCCCTCGCTGTCGATGACATGGATCCCCTCACCCCTTGCAATCACCAGCGGACCGTCCTTCAAATGTTGCGAGGCGTTGGTATAGGGGTGAAGAACAAAGGCAGTGTCCCGGGCTTCAAGGGAATTGAGAAGGATAGTCACAACGGCTCTCCAAATGAGGTGCTTTCGATAGCGACGCTTGGCAAAGCTTCGCCGGTCAGCCGATGAAACCTTTTGGTACACCGGCTGCCATTTTTGTCGGGGTGAGAATTTCAGCGCTCAATCAATCAAGATTTGTCTTGATCCATTTCTGCGCAAGCTTGTTGATTGTACCGTCCGCCTTGGCTGATTTGATCGCCGCATCGAACATGGACTTCAGGACCGTATCGTCCTTGCGAAGTCCCGCAGCGATACCCTGCCCGAAGACGCCGCCTTTGAAGGTCGGACCGGCTATCGTGTAGTCTTTGAAATCATCCTTTCGAAGCGTTGCGGTCAGCGATGTCTTCTGCGCGACGACTGCGTCGATGCGGCCGGCCTGGAGATCCAGATCATGCTGCTCGACGGTTTTATATTCTCTTGGATCGACGACGCCCTTGAAGTAGGTGTCGAGGAACACTGCGTTCGCCGTCGATACCTGGGCGCCGACCGCCTTGCCCTTGAGGGCGTCTCGAAGCGGCTGCAATTCCTGCTCGACCTTCGCTTTGTCTCCGGCAAGATCGACCGTGGTCCCGGTACCTGGCAGATTTGCAAGCGGACCGGTCTTGTCGACCATGAAGGCCGCTGCAGTCGGGGCATAGGGCTCGCTGAAGGAAATGACGGCAAGGCGCTTTTCGGTAACGATCATCGAGGCCATGATGGCATCGAATTTTTTCGCATTGAGCGACGGAATGAGACCGTCCCAATCCTGGGCGACGATCGTGCACTTGATCTTCATGCGGGCGCAAAGGTCGTTGGCAAGATCGATCTCGAACCCGGCAAGCTTGCCATCAGGCCCGGTGAAGTTCCACGGTTCGTACGCGCCTTCAGTCGCAATGGTAATTTCGGTTGGCTTTGTCTCGGCGGTGGCAGCGCCAGCAAAGGCGACACCCAGCAAAACGGACGTCAGCAAGAGTTTTGGTAATTGCATGTTGCATTCCCCTTTTTGTTACCCCTGTCCTTTTGTGGACAGGGCGATTGCAGCATTCACAACGCCCAACCTCAGTCGCTAGGACGCGCGAATCTTGATTGCCTCCACCGTCAGGCAGAGGAGTTCGAATAAAACCTGCGCCGCGATTTGCGCCGTGTTCGTTGTCGGATCGTACTGCGGAGCGACTTCGACGACGTCGCCGCCGACGATGTTTAATCCCGCAAGACCTCGCAGGATGCCCAGCGCCTGGGCGGAAGTCAGCCCACCGACTTCAGGCGTTCCCGTACCGGGCGCAAATGCCGGATCGAGAGAATCGATGTCGAAACTGATATAGGTCGGACCCGAGCCGACGATTTCTCTCGCCCTTGCGATGACTGCCCCTATGCCGATATCGCCAACCTCTTCGGCATGAATGACGGTCATGCCGGACGCATACGAAAACTCCCATAGATATTCCGAATTTCCTCGAATGCCGATCTGAACCGTCCGCCGCGGATCCAGCACGCCGTCGAGAACCGCCTGACGGAAGGGGCCGCCATGATGGAATTTGCACCCCTCAAAGGAGCCGCTGGTATCGCAATGGGCATCGATATGGATCATCCCCACCGATCGATCCTTGCCGACGGCCCGGAGAATGGGAAGACCGACCGAGTGGTCGCCGCCGACCGCCAAAGGCACAACGCCCGCCTTGACCACCCCAAGGGCAAATCGCTCGATATCCTCATGGGATGCAGCGAGATCAAAGCGGCTCCTGAACGGAACATCGCCGACATCGGCGATCCGTGCATGGGCAGTCGGTACGGCGCGCAACACATGTTCATAAGGACCGACCCGATCGACATTTCGAACGGCACGCGGCCCGAACCGCGCACCCGATCGGTTCGTCACGCCAAGATCCATCGGTATCCCGAAAAGCGCGATGTCGATGCCGGTAAAATCGGGTGACGCGTCTGGACGATAAGGAGCCTTCAAAAGCGTTGGCATACCGCAATAGGGAGCCTGACGGCTGTCTCCATCCCCGAAGACCAGCTCGGCAACCTTTCGAAACTCCGGATCGAACATCTCGCCGCCCGAAGCGCTCGAAAAGCGCTCACGCAGTTCTTCCAGACTTAGAATCTCCGGCATCGGGCCTCCATTTGTCCTGTACCCACAAGCCGCCTCCAAAATGCAGACGAAAGGCCATTGCTTGTTGTAGCCAACATTGTATACATAATCGTATTCTCCTTGATCAAGCAAGAGGGAAAAAGTTATGGTGGCACCGACAGGACCCGCTGAACGGGCGAAAACATGGAAAGGGAATTGATTGGCATCGACCAAAACGGAACAGCGAGGCTCTCTGCGTGAGAGCACGTACTCACAGCTGAAGGACCTTATCCTCAGCGGCCAACTACGCCCCTCCGAGCGCCTGTCGGAAAACACGCTTGCGAAACGCTTTGGCGTCAGCCGGACGCCGTTGCGCGAAGCGTTGATGAAGCTTGAAGAGGAAGGGTTGATCGTCGGACAAAGAAACATCGGATACACGGTCACCGATCTGGACGTCACCAAATTCTGCAATTTGCTGGTTGTTCGCGAGGCGCTCGATGTTTGCGCAGCACAGCTTGCCTGCGAAATGGCGACCGAAGAAGACCTTGATAGGCTTCGAAGCGTAATCGCCCAGATGATTGAGCTCAAGGAGACGACCAACGAGGCGCCGTCCGACGCCGCCCGCAACCTCGACCTTGGACTGTACATCCATCGGGTCATTGCGGAATCGACTCGGAACGAGGCTCTCGTAAGGGTAACCGACCAGGTCTACCAGCAGCTTCGGTTGGCCCTGTGGCTGGAAGTTCTTTGGGTCGATCTCGAGCACACCGATCTCGATGAGCATCGGGCAATTGCGGACGCTATCTGCGCACGCGACCGCGAGGCGGCTGCAAACGCGGCGCGCGCGCATGTGCAAAGCTCTCTCAAGAACATGTCGAAGCTCCAGCGCATTTGGGCGCATCGGCGAACTGTCGACTGAGCCAAGCCAAGCTTTCACAAAGAGGGTCACATATGGAGCTTATCTATAGTTATCTGGCACTCGTCGGCGCCGGACAGACAGGCTGGGGTCCACTCCTTTTGAGTGCCGCCGCGATGACAATTGGCGTTTCCGTGTGTGGTTTTCTGGCTGGAACGGTCATCGGCTCCGTTGTTACCTTTATGCAGTTGTCGCCGCACATGGCCGTTCGCTGGCTTGCCGACTGCTACACCACAATTCTCCGCGGTGTGCCGGATCTTCTGATCATCTATCTTTTCTATTTCGGCGGAAGCTCGCTGCTCGGATCTGTCGGTGGGCTGTTCGGCTATCATGGATTCATCGGAATGCCCGCTTTCCTAACCGGGACCCTGGCACTTGGCGTCGTCTCGGCCGCCTATCAGGCCGAAGTCTTTCGTGGCGCCTTCAAATCGGTTGCGCGCGGCGAAATCGAAGCGGCCAGCGCCGTTGGCATGCGGCCGTGGCCCAAGTTCAGGCGCATCATCGCGCCTCTGGTGCTTCGATACGCCATTCCGGGGCTTGGAAACACCTGGCAACTTGTCCTGAAGGAATCGGCATTGATCTCCGTGACCGGCCTTGTCGAACTCCTCCGGCAATCGCAAATCGCCGCCGGGTCCACACGCCGCCCGTTTGAATTCTACCTGACAGCGGTCATCCTTTATCTCGTTATCACCTGGGTCTCCTCAATCCTGTTCAGGAAAATGGAAGTCCGAACAACCCAAGGGATAAGGAGGGCCTTGTGATGGATATTGGCTTCTTGAGGGAAACTCTCCTCACTCTTCTGACCGGTTTGCCACTAACCATCGAACTCGCAGTCACATCCATTCTGGCGGGGAGCGTCCTGGCGCTTGTGATCGCGCTCTTTGCGGTGATGGGCGGCACCATCGGCCGGACCTTAACTCGCGCTTATGTCTTCGTGTTCAGGGGGTCACCTCTCCTTGTCCAAATGTTCCTGATCTACTATGGCCTCGGTCAGTTCCGGCATGGACTGCAGGATCTTGGCGTCTGGTGGTTCTTCCGTGAGCCTTATTGGTGCGCCGTACTGGCGTTGACGCTGAACACAGCCGCCTACTGCAGCGAAATCTTTCGAGGCGCCCTGCAGGCCGTTTCCATGCAACAGGTCGAGGCCGCGCGCGCCTGCGGCATGTCAGGCATCCTGTTGTTTAGACGGATCATTCTTCCGGTCGCCATAAGGCACGCATTGCCTGCCTATGGCAATGAGATCATCTTGATGGTCAAGGCAACGGCGCTTGCTTCTGTCATCACCATCATGGAAGTCACCGGTCTCGCGGGAAAACTGATCGCGGACAGCTTTCGGGCTTTCGAAATCTTCATCGTTGCAGGGGCGATTTACCTTGCGATCAATTTCGTCGTCACGCGTATGCTCATGGTGGTCGAATTTTGGCTTTCGCCACATATGCGCATGCCACCCAATCCTACCACTTAACTGGAGTGCGCATGTCCGTCAGGGGAACAATCTTGGTCAGCGATAACATACAAAAGAGCGCTGCCGTTTCGGTCAAGGATCTCAGAAAGTGCTTCGGCCCGCTGGAGGTTCTCAAAGGCGTTTCGCTAGAAGCTCACGAAGGCGACGTCATATCGATCCTGGGCTCTTCCGGCTCCGGAAAATCGACGATGCTCCGCTGCATCAATATGCTTGAAGTGCCAGACAGTGGCGAGATACGCGTCGGCGGCGAGATGTTCTCGCTAAAAAAGGGGCGCCACAGGACCGAACCCGCCGACCGCAAACAGGTCGATCGGCTACGCGAACACATCGGCATGGTGTTCCAGAGCTTCAATCTTTGGTCACACATGACCATATTGGAGAACGTAATCGAAGCGCCGGTACACGTGCAGAAACGCAACCGAGCCGAATGCGTCGCGGAAGCGGAAGCGCTGCTCGAACGAGTTGGAATCGCCGACAAGCGAAATTTCTATCCAGCGCATCTATCTGGAGGTCAGCAACAACGCGCGGCGATTGCTCGCGCACTTGCGCAGCGACCGAAGGTCATGCTTTTTGATGAGCCCACCTCTGCGCTTGATCCCGAACTTGTTGGCGAAGTGCTTAAAGTCATGCGGTCGCTTGCCGAAGAAGGTCGAACCATGCTGGTCGTGACGCACGAGATGGGGTTTGCACGAGACGTTTCCAACAAAATCGTGTTTCTCCACAAGGGGATCATCGAAGAGGCGGGCGAACCTGTGGAATTGTTCAAGCATCCAAAATCCGAGCGCTTTCGACAGTTCCTCGCACACGAGCGACGCTGAGAGGTCCACAACGGATACAGCTTCGGCGATCAATAACCGGGGTGTTTCGCCTGAGGCCGCGCGACATACTCTAGAGTCAAGCTGTCACGATCATTGCATAGCCGTAGATCTTCTCTGATGTGAAGGGATTAGAACCGCTGTTTTCGTGTCGCATCCCACATTATCAATGACTTTGGTATCCGATCCAGCATAGTGCGCGTTATGGAACTAACCAGTTGATATCGTTATTGTCTTACAGACTTAGATGGCGATTTTATACCCACGTTTCCTAGCGTTACACCTGCTTCCGGTAGCCTATTTTGACTACAAGCACCACGAGGCGTTGATCCTGCAATTCGCAGATAATCCGATAATCACCGATACGGTAACGCCACAAATTGCCCAGCTTGGCTCCCTGCAAGGCTTTTCCGGCTTGTCGAGGATCCTCATCCTTGCAATCGGCGATGCCCCTCCCCCACTCCCTGGATTCGGCTCGCAAGCGCCGCCGCAAAAGAGATGTACGCCGGAAGAGGTATCCGGCGCCTGGTTGACCTTTTCAGTGGGAGCGATATGTACGCCACGCTTCGAGCGCTTTGCGGCGGACCGAGCCGGGGCGGCTGGCAGCTTTTTGCAGTTGGCCGTTCCGGCTCTGATGGTTAAAGGGATCTTCGTGGTGAATATACCCTTCTCGGCGGCCGCCTTCTGAATGAGAAACAGGGTCGACGTCATGTCCGCTCCCTTTGGGGGAACTTGACGCGTGTGTCGAGCAACTGCTGGGCCATGAACGCCGCTATGCGATTGGTTTTGAATGCGGTTACATCGGCGCCAAGACCGCGCAGATAGTCGCGCAGCGGATAAAGAGATTCCGGCCACGCAAAGGTCATCGGCGCAGTTCCTTTTTTAGACCACGGAGTTTCAAGGAAAACTTAAAGATGCTGAGCATGATCATGTAGCCTTCCCTGGTACGGTTGTTGCAAGGTTCCCAATGTCTTGGTCTATATGGAGTACGACGTGCCGAAAGGAAACACTTTGAAACCGTTCCAAGCTGTGACGTTGGTTCTGGAAGGCGCGGACGGATATTGCCGTGTCAGTTCGGTACACGGTGTGGCTGAGTTGCTTCTGGAGCATTGGCCGATCGACGACGGCGAAGACTACGTGGCCGCTGTGCATATATGCCTTGAGGCAATGCTGGGCGCCTCTCCGCCGGAAGCCGCACGAGAGGCTTTGATCAAGGCGGCGAAGGAAGCAGGAATAGCTATGTTGCAGTGAAGTCGTTCGCCCTCCCGCCTCGACCGTGGCGCTCACATGAGAGCAACTCCTGAAAGATCACATCGCGAAAGAGCAGTTTCCGCTAGTGGTTCTTTGGTGAGAAAGGTCGAACAGCGGATAGAACTGGTCGTCGGTCAGCCCGTCGATCAATTGGACGCACTCCCGCACGTTCAGAAGCTTCGAGAAGTTGCGCTGGGCATCGACACAGATGTGTCGCCAGTCGCCAAGCTCTCTCATGCTCGTTCTTGGTCCTCCCCGCACTTCGCTGTCGCAAACTCCAAACGAAGTATTGCCTTCGAAAGGGAATGAACTCGACTAGCACTCCCTGAGTGGAAGACGAGGGTGCAAGCCCACACCATAGTGAGTGCATCCAGGAAAACATGCGAGATGTCATCTGGTTCTGGGAACTGAACCGAACCAGTCGTGTTAGCCTCATCCACCTCAACAGGGAGCGACATCTCGTATCTCATCGAAATCTTGCTGCCGATTGCAGACCACATACGACCTCCCGAGCCGCAGTACGGTCGAAGCTTCCGGACCGATTTTGGAGCAACACGTCACGTTGATGCCTAGCGGATGTTCGCGGAGGACTTGGAACGATGGCGTTGCCGTCGAGCACGACCAGATCGTCGTTGTCAATGTGATGATCAATGAGGTCGACCGGCAATGGTGGGCAGGAACTTCGATCAACTCGAAGCGTTGATCTGGTCCCCACTCTCAAAAATGTGATCGGATCCCCCATGGCTATGGAAAAAACACTCGACGACCTCTTCCTCGACACTCTCAAAGACATCTACTTTGCCGAAAAGCAACTCCTGAGAGCTCTACCGAAGATGGCGCGCGCTGCGCAATCGGAAGAAGGCAAGGCCGGTTTCCTACAGCACCGTGATGAAACTCAAGGCCAGATCCAACGCCTCGAACAGGTGTTTGAGCTTCTCGGCAAGCCGGCCCGTGGCAAGACCTGCGAAGCTATCCAGGGGATTATCGCTGAAGGCGAAGAGATCATGGAAGAATACAAGGGAACCGCAGCGCTCGACGCCGGTCTCATCTCCTCGGCACAGGCCGTCGAGCATTACGAGATCGCGCGCTACGGGACCCTGAAGTCCTGGGCCAAGCAGTTGGGCCTCAACGACGCAATCCCGCTCTTGGACGCCAATCTCCAGGAAGAGATCGCCACTGACCAGAAACTGACGGCACTCGGGGAAGCTTCGGCCAATCCGAAAGGCTCGCAGAAAAAGGCCAGCTAAGCTCTCATCGAACCGATCAGGCCGCCCTCCGAGGCGGCCTTTTCGTTTGTTCTTGTTTTCTCAATAAAAACCCGGAGGAGGATTCCATATGGCCAAGAAGACGATCGCTTCCAAAGACAGCCCTAAACTCGCGACCGCCACAATCCACGACCAGAAACTCCATCGATGTCAAGGTGGCGAACTCCATCAATTCGCCGAGGACGGGCAACCTGTCCTGACGACCGCCCAGGGTGGACCCGTCGCCGACGATCAGAATACGTTGCGTATCGGAGCTCGCGGCCCGGCCCTCATCGACGATTTTCATTTTCGCGAAAAGATCTTCCACTTCGATCACGAAAGGATTCCCGAGCGGGTCGTCCATGCGCGTGGTTATGGCGCGCATGGGTTTTTCGAGACCTATGAATCTCTGGCAGCCTACACCAGAGCGGATCTGTTTCAGCGGCCCGGGGAGAGGACGCCTGCCTTCGTGCGGTTTTCTACCGTAGCCGGTAACAAAGGCTCCGCCGACCTTGCGCGCGACGTCCAGGGCTTTGCCGTCAAGCTCTATACGCAGGAAGGAAACTGGGATCTTGTTGGCAACAATATCCCGGTCTTCTTCATCCAGGATGCCATCAAGTTTCCTGACATAATTCATGCCGCCAAGCAGGAGCCGGACCGGGCTTTCCCCCAAGCGCAGACCGCTCATGACAATTTCTGGGACTTTATCAGCCTGACACCGGAAAGCATGCACATGGTCATGTGGATCATGTCGGATCGCACGATCCCTCGCTCCTTCCGCTTCATGGAAGGCTCGGCGTGCATACCTTCCGGTTCGTGAATGCCAAGGACGAGTCAACCTTCGTCAAGTTCCATTGGAAGCCGAAGCTGGGCCTTCAGTCGGTGGCCTGGAACGAGGCCGTCAAGATCAATGGCGCTGATCCGGATTTCCATCGTCGCGATCTCTGGCAGTCGATCCAATCCAGCAACTTTCGGGAATGGGAGCTGTGCGTCCAACTCTTCGACCAGGAGTTCGCCGACACCTTCGATTTCGACGTGCTCGATCCGACCAAGATCATTCCGGAGGAAATTTTGCCGGTCCAGCCGATCGGCCGTCTGGTGCTCGATCGGATGCCCGACAATTTCTTTGCAGAGACCGAGCAGGTGGCGTTCATGACCCAGAACGTGCCGCCGGGGATCGATTTCAGCAACGATCCCTTGTTGCAGGGCCGCAATTTCTCATATCTCGACACGCAACTGAAGCGCCTCGGTGGTCCGAACTTCACCCATCTGCCGATTAACGCCCCGAAGTGTCCGTTCCACAACTTCCAGCAGGACGGCCATATGGCGATGCGCAATCCGGTCGGCCGAACCAATTACCAACCGAACTCCCGCAATGAGGGGCCGCGGGAGTCGCCCATGCAGGGCTATCGCCACTTCCCTTCGGAGGAACAGGGTCCAAAGGTGCGGCTCCGTCCTGAAAGCTTCGCCGACCATTACAGCCAGGCACGACAGTTCTACATCAGTCAGACGCCGCCGGAACAGCGGCACATTGCAATGGCTTTGACGTTCGAGCTCAGCAAGGTTGAACTGCCGGTCATCCGTGAACGCATGGTGGCTCATCTCCTCAACATCGACGAGACGTTGGCAACAACCGTCGCACAGAAGCTCGGTTTTCAAAAGATGCCGAAACCGGCCGATGCGGCGATGCCGACCCGTCAGGATCTGGAGCCGTCGCCGGCCCTCAGCATCATCGAGCGCGGACCGAAGCGGTTCGAAGGCCGCAAGCTCGGTATTTTGATCACCGACGGTGTCGACGCCAACTTTTTGAAAGGCCTGACGGGCGCCATCACGAAGGAGAAGGCGGTCTTCGAACTGGTCGCAGCGAAAGTCGGAGGTGTCACCGCATCTGACGGTTCGTGGATCGAAGCGCATCACATGATTGACGGCGGCCCTTCAGTTCTGTTTGACGCCGTTGCCTTGTTGACCTCCGCGGCTGCGATAGACGATCTCCTCAGCGAAGCAACAGCGCGCGACTTTGTCGCCGACGCCTTCCAGCATTGCAAATTCATCGGCTACGACCAGTCGGCAATGCCTCTGCTGGAGAAGGCCGGCGTCCCCAATGCGCTCGATGAGGGTGTCCTTGCCCTGCCGGGCGAGGAAGGCCTTTCCGCTTTCGTTGCGGAACTTGGCAAGCTTCGCGTCTGGGGTCGCGAGCCTTCGGTGAAACTCGGCAAGGCGACCCCACCATTTGCGTGATCGTCAGACTGAGGGGCGCGGAGACGCCGCGCCCTTCAACAAGCTCCAAGCCGCACATACGGAGTGGGTGGCCGAGAATTGATGTGTAAGCTGTGCCCGCGGCTTGGCGAACAAAGCCAGCTATTTTGCCGGCCCAAGCGCATTGCGGGGCACGGTAACCCGAATGCAAAGGCCGTACGGCTGCCATTCGCGCGAAATCGTTGCCTGAAGCCCCTGAGCGATGATCTGCTCCAGTTTACTCCCAAAGCCCGGCTGCAGTTGAGCACCTTTTTGGACCGGTTGCGGTGCGTCTACTTCCGCCCAGGCCACGGTAAGCAGGTCGTCCTGCAACGACACTGTAATGACCAGTTTTCCTGTGGGGATGGAAAGACAGCCGTATTTGGCGGCGTTGGTACTAAACTCATGAAACAACAGTGCCAGGTTTGTGACCTTTTCGGCGCTGACCTTTACGTCATCGCCGTTGAGTGTCCACCGGCAGCCGCCGTCGCCCCCATAGGGCGCAAGAATACTGGACAATAGCTGAAACAGCGTCGCTGGTCGTTCGATAAACGCATCGGCGCCGGTAAAGGTCGGCAAGGTCATCTCATGGGCGCGCGACAGCGCGAGCAACCTGTCTTTCAGGCAGCTGGCCAGCTCCATCACCGTCTTGGCGGTACGCGCCTGCAGCGTGATGATGCTGGAAGTGATCGCAAACAGGTTCTTCACCCGGTGATGCATTTCCCGCAGCAGCAGTTCCTGATGTTCTGCCGCTCGTTTACGCTCCGATATATCGCGGGCGATCTTCGACGCACCGATGACACGGCCTTCGCTATCCCTGATCGGAGAAATCGCCAGGGAAATATCGACGAGCGTGCCGTCTTTTCGCCGCCGGACGGTTTCGAAATGATCGACCCGCTCGCCTGCCTGGATCCGCGCGAGGATTGCGGGCTCCTCACCAAGGCGGTCCTCCGGAATGAGAATGGTAATCGGTTGACCAATGGCTTCTTCCGCGGTGTATCCGAATAGCTGCACCGCACCCTTGTTCCAGGTGGTGATGATCCCGGCCAGGCTCTTGCTGACGATCGCATCCTCAGATGATTCAATGATTGCTGCCAGAAACGCCGCGGCGTCATAGTCAGCTAGCGCCGCCTTCACCGCAGTCTCTCTAATTGCTGAGGATGATCATTGCTATCGTTGTGGTGCTGCCGATCATTACAGGAAGCGTGCATGGCCGACGGTCATCCTTTCCGGGAGGAGAAATGGGACGCGCACCGGCCGAAGTCGGTTCTAATGGAGCATAGACCATTCACACACGAAAGCCAGCGCGATGTGACCGGGCGGCGCACCAGTCCGTGCCCGTCACCTATACGCGCGATGGCCGACGCCGCGTATTTCTGTGCCACCCTCGAGACGTTCCCGCCCTTGTCGCGCAAATTCCAGCCATCGGCGCTGCTGTCGCGGTTAAACCGGCATCCGGAACAGGAAGGCGGTCTGATTTTCGCCGGACTGGACCTCGAGGCTGCCGCCATGGCTTCGAGCAATTTCGAAGGAGATGAACAGACCAAGGCCAAGCCCCTGCTTCCCCGCAGAGCTTGTGGCGCGGAAGAAGGGCTCGAACAGGTGATCCTTTACGTGCTTGGGGATCGGCTTGCCCTCATTCGCAACCGTTATCACGACTTCGTTCACGCCCGGTGCGGCGACGACTTTCACCGGCCGGTCAGGCGCGCCATGCGCCAACGCGTTACCGAGGAGGTTGGATACTAACTGAGCGACGCGGCCACCGTCGCAACGCACCTCCTCCGCGATATCAAGCGCGCTCTGGATGTCTCGCCCGGGATGCGCGGTCTGTAATTCCTGGACAACCTGCTCGAGAACGATGCGCAAGTTGGTTGGCTTCGGGTCGATAGCAATGCCTTGGCCAGCGCGACAGCGCGCAAGGTCGAGCATGTCCTGGATCAGGCTGGACATGCGCTCGGTACTTTGGCTCATCATCGTCAGAACGCGCCGAGCCTTGTCGGTCTGAGGTTCCCGCGACAGAATGTTGAGCCCGCCTGAAATCGACGCAAGCGGATTGCGCAGGTCATGGCCCAGGATCGCGACAAACTGCTCCCGTAAGCGCGCCACCTCCTTTTCCGCAAGCAGCCCTTGCTCAAGCTGGAGCCGCTCGGCAATACCTGCATCGACACGCTCTTCCAGAGTTCTGTTCAGTTCCTCAAGCTCTCGGCGGGTTCGATCGGCGGCATTCTTCGCATCCACCAGTTCGCGCTCATATCGGCGCCGATCCGCCGCCTGGAACAGGGTTATTCGCGTAAACTGGACGCCTCCGTCGCTTGAACGGCGTTCGGCTGCATTCGCCAAAACGGGGAGCTTTCGTCCGTCCGGGCCGACCAGATCCAGAGCGACTTCGTTGAAGTATCCCTGCATTCGCAACAGCGGAGCAAAGTGTGTTTCGTAGAAAATCTTCCCCGGAACGTTGAGCAGATCGTAAAACCGCTTACCAAGGAGGTCGAAGCCCTGCATGCCGAGCCATGCGGCAAGCGTGCGGTTGGCTTTGACAATCGCGCCATCGGCTGCGAGCGACAGGTAGCCACAGGGTGCGTTCTCATAGAGGTCGTCCAGGTCCTCCATGATGCCCTCCACTCCTGTTTGAGCCTCCGCCTTACACAAAGGCTTTGATCGCGGAGATGACCTGGGCAGGCGCGCTCAGGTTCGGGCAATGCCCTGTTGCATCGATTACGACCATCTCCCCCTTCGGCAGATGATCCCGGACATATTCCCCGACCCACTGCTGGGCGATGACATCCTGCTTGCATTGGATCACAAGCGCACGTGCCTGGCAACGTAGAAGATCCACCCGATTGTCCGACAAGAAGGTGACGCGCGCGAACGCCTTGGCAATATCCGGATCAGTACGGCAAAAACTGTTCACGAGCTCCTCGCTGAGCTCGGGGCGATCAGGGTTGCCCATGATAAGCGGAGCCATCGCGGCGGACCATCCCATGTGATTATCGTCCAGGAATTCCAGCAATTCCTGGATCTGTTCCAGCGTGAAGCCTCCATCATATCCTTCGTCGTTGATATAGCGGGGTGATGGACCGATCAGGACAAGCTCGCTGAAGAGGTCTGGTGCTTCGATTGAGGCCAGAATGCCGATCATGGCGCTGACGGAATGTGCGACAAATACGCCACCTGTGATATCCAGAGCCTGACCTATCTCGACGACATCAGCCGCATAACCCGCAAGGCTGGAATACTTGGCATGGTCATACGCGCGGAGGTCGGACTTGCCGCACCCGACATGATCGAAGAGGACGACCTTGTAGTCCTGCTCGAAGGCCGGCGTGACATGCCGCCACATGTTCTGGTCGCAGCCGAATCCGTGAGCAAAGACCATGGCACGCCGTCCCTCACCCCGCACGGTGACATTGTTCCTTGCGATAACCGACATGATCCCTCCAACTTCGGTGCAAGCGCCAGCCGCTGCTCGTCGGCTTTCCTGCCAACACACGCGATGGAACATAAAACATTATCGGCAGCCGTCGAGTACCTTGTCCCCTTGGCGGAAGGGCGGTAGTCCGTCGGCAATCTCCAAGGTATAATGATAGCTTTAAGCACGTGTCGTCTGTTTAGGGCGCGTGGAACTATTTTTAGGTTGTTGCATTTATTGTGGTTACGCTCCCTGTGGAGTTTAAAGCGCATGGTGCGGAATTGGATGTAGCTGCAGCTAGCCTTCTGTTTGCGCGCCCACGGTCCGAGGGGATAAGATTGCATGTCCAATATCGAAGAGTTTCCTGCCGCCGCGCCACGGCTGACCGAGTTCGAAGCGCTCACCGCAGCTGCCCCAACTGTCCTCGATGCGATCCCTGGCGCGGTCTATCTCTGCGACCAGAACGGCTGGCTCGTCCGTTATAACTCCGAGGCAGCGGAGCTGTGGGGACAAACTCCCACCGTGGGCGACAAGCGTGCCCGCTTCTGCGGATCTCACGCCCTCTTCCTCCCAGATGGCACTCCGCTTGCGCATAACGTCTGTCCCATGGCAACCGCCGTCTTTGCCGGTACATCGACCCGCAATGCCGAGGTCGTTATGGAGCGGCCGGATGGCTCTCGGTTCACGGCGCTCGTCAATATCCGAGCCCTGAAGGATCATGAAGGCAGGATTCAGGGGGCGATCAACTGCTTCCAGGATATCTCCGACCATAAAGCGCTCGAAGAAGCGATCCAGCAGAAGACCGCCGATCTTGAGGATTTCTTCGAGAACAGCGCGATCGGCCTGCATATCGTCGGCGGCGACGGCATCATCCAGCGCGCCAACAGAGCCGAGCTAGCGCTTCTCGGCTATACGGCTGAGGAATATGTGGGACGCCATATCGCCGAGTTCCACGTGGACGCATCCGTCATCGGCGACATCCTCCACAAACTGTCCTGCGGTGAAAAGCTCGACCGGTATCCCTCCCGTCTGCGTGCCAAGGACGGGTCCATCAAGCAGGTGCTGATCACCTCCAACAGCCGGTTTGAGGACGGGAAGTTCATCAGCACGCGCTGTTTTACCACGGACGTGACCGGTCTTCGTGAGGCCGAGACTGCCCGCCGCGAAATCGACGAGCGGCTGGCCGCAACCTATGACGCCGCCACGATCGGGATTGCAGAAGCTGACAAAGACGGCCGTCTGCTGCGCGTCAACGATACTCTCTGCCGGATGTTGGGACGCTCCCGCGAGGAGCTGCTCAACATGACCTTCTTCGACTATACACAAGAAGAGGACCGAAACGAAGATGGCGCACAGTATGCGCGCCAGACTGCCGGCGAAATCGATAACTATGTCCTACGCAAACGGGCAATGAGGCCCGATGGCACTACGGTCTACCTGGATGTTTACAGCTCGTCCGTTCTGGATGCAGGCGGGGGCTTCCGCTACGGAGTGCGGGTACTCCAGGATGTTACTGCCACCAAGCAGATGGAGGACCGGATACGCGAGAGCGAACAACACCTGCGCGATCTGCTGGAGGCGCTGCCGGCGGCGGTTTACACAACGGATGCGACGGGTCGTATCACCTTCTTCAACAACGCTGCCGTGGAGATGTCCGGCCGTACGCCCCAGATCGGCGACATGTGGTGCGTGACCTGGCGTCTTTATAATACCGACGGCACGCTGCTTCCCCACGACCAATGCCCGATGGCGGTGGCGTTGAAGGAAAATCGTGCCGTTCGCGGCGCTGAGGCAATCGCCGAACGGCCGGACGGCAGACGCATTCCCTTCATCCCCTACCCTACACCTCTTCATGACGCGGAGGGCAAGCTGATAGGTGCGATCAACATGCTGGTGGATATCACCGAGCGCAAGCAAGCGGAGAACAGACAAAAGGTCTTGATCGACGAACTCAACCATCGTGTGAAGAACACGCTCGCAACAGTGCAGTCACTGGCGGCCCAGACGGCGCGGCATGCTGATGGGGTGGCGGATTTCTCCCACCGGTTTGAGGCCCGACTCCTTGCCCTATCGCGCGCTCACGATTTGCTGACTAGACGTCGCTGGGAGGGGACCTTTCTGGATGAGCTCGTGGGCGAAGTGTTGAGCGCGGTAGCCGGCAAAGCAGCCCAGCAGATCGAGGCGAGCGGACCGGCTATCGATCTCGATCCTCGCGTGGCGCTCAATCTTACCATGGCGCTCAATGAACTCGCCACCAATGCCATAAAATTCGGTGCACTGTCATCGGATGCCGGCAGGCTTTCGATCACGTGGCGGCTGCAAGAAGGAACCGACCTGAAGCCGAGGCTGATCCTTGAATGGCGAGAGAGCGGAGGGCCGCCTGTCGCGCCTCCTCTACGCCGCGGAACTGGCAGCCGGTTAATGGAGCGCTCCATTGAGCGGGATCACCGAGGTGAATTCGACCTGGTCTTCCACCCCGATGGGGTGATCTGTCGCATGGCAATTACCATCGGAGTGGGCACGGATGAGTGAGTTCAGCGGCATCAAGGTTCTTGTCGTAGAGGACGAGGGCTTGATCGCAATGATGATTGAAGACATGCTTCTGGAACTTGGTTGCCAAGTTGTTGCATCGGTGGCTGAGCTCAATGAAGCCCGCAGGGTCGCGGCGACGGTGCAGATTGATCTTGCTGTACTTGACGTTAATCTAGGCGGGGAGCGTAGCTTTCCGATCGCGCGGATTCTGCGTGAGCGCAACCTGCCATTTTTGTTTAGTACCGGATATGGAGCCGATGGATTCCCTTCCGAATTTTCCGAATATGCCGTGTTGAACAAGCCATTTTCTGCCGAAGCGTTGAAGCAAACAATCGTGCTTGCTCTCGCAGCATCTCACCGTGCGTAACTGATTTGACGAGGGGCTGGTCGTGCAAACTCAGCTCCCTCCGCCGCAGTGCAGCCAATTTTGCCCCTCGGGCTCCATGCGATAATCCGGGAGTGCAATGAAAACTGAAGCAAGTGAAGACCGGTTGCATATCGGACGGCACGCAGCGTTTGGGCTCATCGCGGTTAATTCACTTAATCTGCGAGAGCGCATTGCCAGCGTTGTTGACAAGTCACGACATGCGGCAGGTGGGCATTTTTTGGCGTTCGATTTCCTTCGCCGTAAAGCTGATGTCGGCCTATCGTCAGTCCGGGAGCCCGTCACCGAAGCTCGAAGGTGGCTGGCGCTACTCCAAGCTCAATCCGCATCAGGAATTCCTGATGCGCCGGTGGCTGCGAAAAACGACATTACTATGCCGGAACTGGCATCCGAACTGGCCGGCCAGGACACGACCGCGCCCCTCGTCGATCTCGTGCTGGCTGATCCGGCGCAACAATGCCGTTATCCATGCAAGAAGGAATCAGTCGGCCGTAAAGAACTCGGAAGCGCTTGATATTTCGACGCAGATTTGACGGTTTAAAGTCATGTTTTTTGCCAGTAACGCGGAGCTTTGGCTCGGTTTCCTTGCAATATCAGAGTTCGGTTTCACTGCGTACTGAAGTCTGATTCACTGCTTGTGTCGCGGCAAACCGGAGTCGATCATGTTCAAGCCGAGCCTCGTCGACACTTCGCTTAACATCGGCAATTTCGCGACGCTGTCGTCCACTCCCACGAGCTCGATGGCGATGATCTTCAATTGTGTGGTCAATTAGCCTTTCCTCAAAAAGTCACTCGATTACCTGAAGATCCTTACCCCCAGGTTTTTCCCATTCTCAACCAAACTGAAGCATTCTTATAATTGCGTGCCAAGCGACACGAGGAAACCGCTGCCCATCGCGAGCTTAGTTAATGGATAAAGATTAGTTCGTGCATCATTCCGGAATATTTACCGCAATGATTTAGTTTTATCGACATAAGCAATCAATGATATATATCTATATTGGATCGTGTCCCTCGACAATCGAGGGTGCTTTGTCGCTGGATATTCAAGCGGTGTTGCACATGGGGGCGGTTTCGTCGACGGGAGCGGCGGCCGATGAGGAGAATTGCCACGATGAGCGCTTCTGACTTCAAGTTCACGCCAGACATCCTGGTTCTCGTTGCCTGTGACGGCAATTCCGAGATTTTGGCCATGGCGGAGAACGTAAGAAAGGCCGGGTTATCATGCGTTTGCTTTTCGAATTTTCACACGATGACGGAACATTGGCGACATCTGAAGCCCGCCATTATCCTTGTTGACGCGGCGGTTGCCGATGAGTTTTTCCGCTGCCGCAGCGAAAACGAAGTTCTTCAAGATCTACCGGTGATCGAAATCGTCCCGCCGGATATCGATAGCCGTGTCAAGGCATTGGCGGCAGGCGCTGTGGATTGCATTGTTAAGCCTGTCATAAGTGAGGAATTGTTTGCGCGCTTGCGAACGCAACTCCAACTGCAAGCGGCACAGAAGCAGGCCAAACTCGTCAGCTTGCAGTTCGCCACAACGCTGGACAACATAGGGCAAGGAGTTTGTTTCTTCGATGCGGATCGGCGGTTGATTCTTTTCAACCGCCGTTATGCAGAAGTCTATGGCATAGAACCCGAAGCGATAAAACCGGGCATGACGTTGGAGGAAATTGCCGAGTTGCGGTATGCGGCAGGTGCTTGTCCGCCAGTCTCCCATCAGGAATACCTGGATTGGTGTGACTCGGTCAATTCGAGCCCTTCCCCGCAAAACTGGTCGGCCGAGCTCATGTCCGGAAAGGTCATCCGTGTGCATCATGAGCGTACTACTGATGGCGGATGGGTATCCACCCACGAAGATGTAACCGAGCACAGGGATGCCGAGCGACAAATAACCCATCTGGCCTTGCATGATCCGTTGACCGACCTGCCAAATCGGGCAGCACTGAGACAGGAACTTGATGCCCTGATTAAAAAGCGTAGGGAAAGCGAGCTTCCATTCGCGGTGCTATGTCTTGATCTGGACCGTTTCAAAGAGGTCAACGACCTCTTCGGCCATAATACCGGTGACCTTCTATTGTGTACGATAGCCGACCGTTTGCGTGCCGTATCGGATGAGGCATTCGTCGGGCGGCTTGGCGGCGACGAGTTCATGGTGCTGGCCGAACTCGATGTCAAACACGCATCGAGCCTGGCCGACAGCATCATTGCGTCCCTAAGCGAGGACGCCGATATCGATGGCACCCGGGTCAGGATCGGTGTGAGCATCGGCGTGGCGGTTTTCCCCGCAGACGGTGACAGTGCGGGGGTTCTGATGGGCAATGCCGACGCTGCGCTTTATCGCGCCAAAGCCGAAGGTCGAGGGACTTTTCGGTTTTTCGAGCCACAGATGGACCAATGGCTGCGCGAAAAGCGATCGTTGCAGCGCGACCTCCACGCCGCTCTCTCGCTGCAGCAGCTTGCCGTCGTTTATCAGCCGCAGGCCAACATCGGCGGAGAGATAATAGGTTTTGAGGCCCTGCTGCGATGGAACCATCCCACCCGTGGCAATGTTCCGCCTTCCGTCTTCATTCCGATTGCCGAAGAGAGCAGCCTGATTATCGAACTTGGGGAATGGGTGCTTCGTCAGGCTTGCAAGGAAGCAGCCTCCTGGCCGAATGAGCTGCTGATCGCCGTTAATCTCTCGCCCGTGCAGTTCAAGCACGGTGATCTTTCGCATCTCGTGCGGTCCGTTCTCGTCGACACCGGTCTCGCGCCTGACCGATTGGAGCTTGAAATTACCGAAGGCGTATTGATCGACGATTTCGAGCGAGCGATCGCGACGCTCGGACGTTTAAAGGGGCTCGGGGTGCGGATTGCCATGGATGATTTCGGGACCGGCTATTCCTCCTTGTCCTACCTGCAATCCTTCCCCTTCGATAAAATCAAAATCGATCAGTCCTTCATACGCAAGGCCGGGCAGTCACAGTCCGCCGCGATCATTCGCGCGATTATCGGCCTGGGGCGCGGCTTGAATTTGCCAGTGATCGCTGAAAGCGTCGAATCCGAAGACCAGCTTGCGTTCTTGACCCGCGAAAGTTGCCATCAGGTGCAGGGTTATCTGGTCGGACGACCACAGCCGATTTCCAACTATGCCAGATATGTTGGTCGCGGGGTACCAGAATCCAATCAATTGTTGGTTGGTGCAAAATGAAAAGCAGCAATCTCACTTCGGTGCTCTATATCGACTTTGTCCATCGACATATGTTCGCTCCACTGAAGATAGCAATTCCTCTGTCGTGCGAACATTACTTTGTTAATTGCATCGAGGATGCCGTGACGCTGTTAACGGGGGACTTCTGGCCGCGACGCTACGGGCCAGATTACGAGGAGGCTCTTATGGCCTGCATTGATGGGCTGCGTGAGCGTGTGCCGCCTTGGCAAGTCAGGCAAGCGCTTATTCGCGCGGCAGTGGACGCCGGTCTCGATATCGTCGGCTGAACCTTTGAAATTTCTTAGCTTAGCAGTCGGAACTCGCGAGAAGGTGCGGAATAATGACGATCGTGACGCTGCGGCAATCGCTGAAGCGGCGAGCCAAACAGCAATCTGTCAATCGTGTCGTAACGGAGCCACCCATGGCTTCCAGGAGGGTACCGGCTTCTGCTTGCATAGGGTCTGCGCAGAACCACCCCGACCAGACAAGGTCTCTTGGTTATTTCAAGGCGATCCGCATCCGCTGGTCTTTAATAGCTTTGATGATGCGAAGGTTGACGCCCGGCTGGCGTAAGATTTCGATATCGCTCATACCGTCAAAATCTGAAAGGCGCCTGAAGTGCGCGCTGCGCAAGCGCGAGACGAACCGCTTAGATAAGCCGCTGTTTTCCAAAAGGTCCGGATCGTCATCCTGCAAATCGTCAAACTCTAAATCAGACTTCATTGTCTTTCCTTCTCGTTCTATTGAGGTAGATCAACTCGTGGCATCTTCGCGCTGGAGCAATAGAATATTTGTACGTTCTTATATACGATAATAACGAGTCGGAAAAGGTTGTGTTGGCGAGAGAGCTGTACCTTGCCATTGGTCAGGACGTAGTCGCACTGGGCTCGAGGCCGAATTGCACAACAGAAGTCTGCAATACCAGCGCGGGAGACCATTTGGGCACAATCCTGATCGGGAGGCTGGAGCTCATCAGCGTTGTGAATCGATAACGGCTGATTGATTCAAAAGTCTCGTTGGAAGGCGACAGTCGATTTCGCGATGCTGCCAGCATGACTCTTTACCCCTATAGGCTCTATTGCCAGCGCATCGATGCGGCCAGGAAGTCTATCGTCGAGCCTGTATTCGCATCTATCACTACAGTTGCAACCAGTCGCAGCCAACCTCATCGGCAATGTCACGAAGCCGGCCGGCGAAGGTTTCGCCCTGGGGATTTGCGTCGGTAGCCGCGACCAGAACAATACCGGGACGCGCGGACAGCTTGTGAACTGCCGCTTCTGTCGCCGGCGACCACCCGCCGCCGGTGCTAAGATAAAGGCTGCCCTCACGCAGCCCCCGGGACCGCGCTCTTCCCAGCCGGTGACAGCACCATCGTCATTGACATGCGCTGCCCACATGCTGCCATAAGGGCCTTCCCGAAGGACGTCATTGTAGATGGCCTCCCGGATGATTGTTGCCGGAAGGCAGCGCCCAGTTCCCAGATAGCGCCAGGTCATCGACCCCTGCCATGGGCTCCGCCGTTTTGCCCAGCGTTCCCGGATGGAAGTGCTGTGAGCGCGGCTTCTCGACGGCCGAGACCAAACAGAATCCGTAGCGATGACGCCGACGAGGTTGGCCACCCGGTCAAGCGCTTCGACAAAGGTGACGTCGTCCAGATGCTCCGCGAGACCGAAGACATCGCCTTTCGCGTCCGACAGTGGACCGAACCAACCCCGCCCCCCGTGAATGACGATGACGATTTCCGCGCCGCGCCGGTATTTTAATGCCTTGCGGGTGCTTTCCTTGACGTCGATGGCAAAGCCGGCCTGTTCCAGCAAGGCTGCGCACGGGACACGGTCCCGAAGTTCTTCCAGCTTCTGTTTCTCCATATTTTCCCGGCGCTTTCGCGTCCGCCCTTCTCTCCAGATTCATGTCTCGCGCAATTTGTGGGACCGTTTCCGGCGGCCGCGAAGAGCAAAGGGGGCAAGGGCGCGCCCTGGCAATCTGCTGATCTGCAGATCAACGCCTACCGTCGGTGCCAAAGCGCGGCGAAGCTTCCCTTGCCGCCTGCCGCTCGCACGCGGCACCTCGGAGAGGAAATGCCGGCTCAATGAGCCGGCCAAGGATGGAATTCATGCACGATCTCCAGATCGTCTTCGTCATCGAGTTCGTCGCTCGGCAGAACGCCGAACTCGTCGCCGGACCTGAACAGCGTGACCGGAACCATCAGAGTGCGGGAAAGCTGGAAGGCATGGTTCTGCGCAAGCAAAAGATCGGTGTTCATCTGAGGCTCCATCTTTGGAGCGGGCCATTCCCGCTCGATGGCTCCCGTCAGTGTCCGGAAGCGGTCGCGATCACCGCGAAGGCGAGAGCCGAAGCGGCCGCAGCTTGCTAGCGGCCCCGTCAGCGGGTTGATCGACGGAGATCCGAGGCCGGACCAGGAAGCCATCCATCAAGAGCAGGAATGGGACGCCTCAATAGATTTGCCTCCGGCCGACTCTCAATTGGAACATCGAGGCATGCAGCCACAGCGGTATCAAGCCTGAAGTGCAGGAGGGGCTTGCGAAGCTCATGGGGGTGCCGCAGGCGAATGTCCGGCTAGAGTTTTGCCGCCGTATCCTGACCGCCTATGCGAGGGGGCGCATCCCCTATGATAATTACCTTCAGTTCATGCAAGGCGGCGGTATGCCTGCGAGTGTTTCGAGGGCTTTGAGGATTTCGGGCTCAGGCCCAAGGAAACCACAGAGCCAGGGAAACGGTGAAATCGTTCTTCCGGCTTCAGCGAGAATGGATTCTGGTGAGACATTCAAGGGCTCGACCGTCGCATCAAACGGGAAGGGCCGCTTCTCGGTTCAATCGTCTCGAAAGGCCGTGAAATGTTCTGGCGCCTACGATCTCAGCGACCGACGTCCGACAATCACACTTCCGGTCAAATGCACGGACGGCCGCAACGGCAAAGTCGAGGTGACGCGGGCACCGGATATGATGTCGGCCTGGGGAAAGGTGAAGCTTTCCGATGGGAGCGCGGGCCGGCTGACCGTTGGAAGGGACTGAAATAGTTGTCGTGGCTTGTGGGCCGCTGTCCTGCTTGCGATTGGGTTGCAGCTGCCGCTTTGCTCTTAAGGCGCAGCCGCAGGCGATTGATGGCGGCTGGGACGTTCTATCGGATCAGGCCCTTGAAGAGCTTATAGGGCAGGTCCTGGACCGCTCTGGTGGGTCGATTGGAACTCGGTGGTGAAGCGGGTTGTCAGAAGAGGCGAAATAGCTAACTACATCAATCATTTAGTTCCATAACCCGTCTTATGCGTGAATAGCAACTGTAAATTGTTGCGTTGCATGTCATGCAACTGAATTCCGCTCGCTGTACCGGTTCGTCCGTCAGGCATTTGCCGGTTCTCCGGCGGGCATGTACGGGTGTTATCACGCTCCCGATCTTGAGGCATATCAGACCGATGCCTCGAGAGCGAGGAGCAACTCGTCGATGGTTTTTTTCATGCCGCTAGTGAGTTGCCGCCCCTTTTGCCAGAACACCACATAATGATAGACTGCGCCAGGTTCGAAGGGTCGAAACTCCAAGCCAAACTGCCGATATTCCCGGGCGATCAGACTGTTGACGATCGAAATTCCTACGCCGGCCGCGACGAACCCGACGTCATGGCCGTTTGCGTCATACTCCACGGCCAGATCCGGCTCCACGCCGCTATATCGCAAGGCATTGATATTCATCTGGTGGGAGGCAAACTGGGGCTCTATGTCCACCAATGCCTCGCCAGCGATATCCTTTGGCGTGATTATTTCGTTAGCAGCCAGCCGGTGTCCCGACTGAAACAGGCAAACGTTCCTGGCGGTAGCTGCAGGTACCCATTCGAAAGCGCGCTCATCGAGCGGCAGGCGCGAAACGCCAAGATCTGCGCGACCATTCAAGACGTGCTCTGCAATCTGCTGATAGCTCCCCGACTTAATCTGAAACGATAGAGGACTACTCTGGCGAACAGCCCGGATAGCCCGCGGAATAGCGTTCAGGCAGAAAACAACGGGGACTGCCAGGCTCAGGGAGCCCTCCTCCTCGTTGCGCAAGGCGGCGATCGACTTCTCGATCCGGTCGACACTCTGCAGGGCGCTGTCGACACGCCTCAATAGACCCCAGGCACGATCCGTCGCTACCAGTCTATTATTCTCCCGCGCAAACAAGCCAAGGCCGACCTCCCCTTCGAGCTGCCTGATCTGCTGGCTGACGGCCGGCTGTGTGATTTTCAGGTTCTTCGCGGCGAGCCGTTCCGAGCCGGTGCGCAAGACCTCGCGAAAAATCTGTAGCTGTCGAAGCGTCACACCGCATGTGGATTTTGCCAGCATCTTTTCGTCCCTTCGTTTGGCGCCAAAACACCGACTTTCTCAACGACCAAGTTCCAGCGGCAGCACGCGGTATAAGCTGCGCTTATCGGAATTATGAGCACCTTATAGATTGACGACACGCGTTTAAAGTATAAATGTCAAACAGGCTCAATTAATACTTATGATTATAAGTATTTAAAATACTATCTGCGGTAGTATCGAGCGCAGCGTGATTAAATCGCTATATAAGACGACCTTATTTCGGCGCCGCCCCGATGTAAGGAGGAGAGGACCTGCGTGCTCAATTTTGCACTTCAATTCTTCAATGGCCTACAGATCACCGTTGTACTTGCGCTCGCGAGCGGCGTTCTCGGATCTCTTCTTGGTCTACTTGTCGCTATCGTCAAACTGTCGAGGCTGCGCGTCGCAGCCCTCTTCGGCCAGACCTATACGACAATCGTCCGCGGCCTGCCCGAACTGCTCGTCATCCTCGTGATCTATTTTGGCGGGACGGCAGCCATCACCGCGCTGACGGGCCGCTACGTCGAAATCAACGCATTTGCCGCCGGCGTCGCGGCATTGATGATCGTCTTTGGCGCTTATTGCGCGGAGATTTTTCGCGGCGCGATCATCAGTATCCCGCGAGGACAGGCGGAAGCCGCGCGCAGTCTCGGGCTCAAACCATGGCAGATCTGGACCTTCGTGATCCTGCCGCAGATGATGCGCGTCGCCCTGCCCGCTTATGGCAATCTCTGGATTTCACTTGTGAAGGATACCTCCCTCGTCTCGGTCATCGGACTGACCGACATTATGCGCGTGGCCTTTGTCGGCGCGGGATCGATGAGGGCTCCCCTTCCCTTCTACCTTATGGCCTCCGCGCTTTATCTCGCCCTAACCAGCCTTTCGCTCGCGTCGTTTCGCGTGCTGGAGCGACGCATCCAGATTCCTGGGCACTGAGGGAGGTTGAGCATGGACCTCGGTCTGATCGTCGAAAGTATTTCCGTGCTGGTGCACGGTGTTTTCCTCACCCTTTCACTCACGCTTCTGTCGCTCGTGATCAGCTTCTTTCTGTCGGTGCCGCTCAGCCTTCTTCGCGCATCGCTCAACAGAACGCTTTCTGCATCCGTACTGGCATATACGTACGTGTTCCGTGGCACACCATTGCTGGTGCAGCTCTTTCTCGTCTATTACGGCCTCAGCCAGCTATCGATCGTCCGCCAGAGCCTCCTGTGGCCTGTGCTGCGCGAGCCCTTCTGGTGCGCCCTTATCACATTCTCCCTGAACAGCACTGCCTATACGACCGAAGTGTTTAAGGCTGGCATATTGGCTGTGCCGCGCGGCGTTGTCGAAGCCGCAAAGGCCCTCGGCCTGTCTCGGTTCATGCTGATACGGCTGATCATATTCCCATTGGCATTCAGGACGGTACTTCCCTCCTATGCGAACGAGGTCATTGGCTTGGTCAAGGCCAGCTCCTTGGCGAGCACCGTCACGCTCCTGGAGATCACGGGACTGGCGCGCCGGATGGTTTCCGAGACATTCGCTCCCTACGAGGTCTTCCTGGCGGCAGGCCTCCTCTATCTGCTTCTCAACTTCACGGTTTCGATAGTCTTTCGATTCCTAGAAATGCACCTCGCTCGCTCATCCATCAGAGTTTCAAAGAACGGAACCGCTTACCCGGTAACCTCATGGCTCTCGTGCCCGTGGAAGGCGATGAGCAAACGAACCCACACCAACCCATCCACTCACTCATTATAAAAAGGGAAACAGCCAATGTATAAATCCGTTCTCCTGGCATCATTCATCGTTGTCATCGTCAGCCAAATCAGCGCACAGGCCGCAGAACGAAAGCTGCTTACGATTGCGACCGAGGGCGCTTCTCCGCCCTGGGACATGGTCGATCCGGAAGGAAAGCTCGTAGGTTATGACGTCGACGTCGGAAATGAATTGTGCCGGCGTATCGCGGTGGAATGCAAGTTTGTCGCTCAGGACTGGGATGGGATAATCCCGGCGCTGACCGTCGGCAAGTTCGATGCGATCATGTCCGGCATGGCGATCACGGAGAAGCGCAAGAAATCGATCGCCTTTTCGCAGCCCTATGCTGGCGGCTTCAACCAACTCGTTATGCGCAAGGATCTTAAACTCCCGGCAACCGACACCAAGGCCAAGATCAATCTGACAAACATCGGAGGTGCGGAGCAGTCGGTCCTTGAGCAGTTGCAATTGGCGCTTTCCGGCAAGACACTCGGCGTGTTGAGATCTTCGAACTCGGAAGCGGTCCTCAACGAGCTCTTCGGCAAAGTGGCGACGATCCGTAGCTACGACACCCAGGACAATCTCCATCTGGATCTTGCAGCTGGTCGTATCGATGGCGGCCTTGCCGACTATTTCACATGGAAGACCTTTCTTGACGGGAAGGACGGCGAGTCAGCAGCCTTCTACGGTCCTGAATTATCCGGCGGGCTGTGGGGTCCCGGTGTCGGAGTCGGCATTCGCAAGGACGATACTGATCTGCTCGCGAGCTTCGACAAGGCCATCAACGACTGCATCAGCGACGGAACACTGAAGAAGCTCAGCCTGAAGTGGTTCGGGATCGATATCTCTCCGGCCGCTGCGCCATGAGGCGGCTCGATGGCTGAATGATCGAGAACGGCCTGCCAGAATCCAACGCGATGGGCCGGTTATTCCAATACGTGGCTTATTCACAATAAACCTTGCAGGTCGACCAATGTCCTCTTCCTTTACCGTGGCCATGACGGGCCAGTCGCTGATCCATCATGACATCAGAACCTGCTGCGATCCCGGTTTTCTGCAAATCGTCGAGATCCTGAAAAAGGCAGATGTTGCCTTCACCAATTTCGAAGGAACCATTTTAGGGCGGCATGGCGGCTCGCCCATGAAAGGGTCTTACTTCGGATATTCCGATCCCCATGTCCTCGACGCTCTGAAACAAACGGGGTTCAACGCCCTGGCGCTTGCCAACAATCATGCCTTCGATCTTGGTCCACCTGGCATTCTGTCGACGCTTGAGGAGGTTCGTGCTCGCGGCTTCCTCCACGCCGGTATCGGCCTTGACCGCGATCATGCCGTATCGCCGGGCGCAGCCGCTTTCGGCCGCCGACCAATTGCCCTGGTGGCAATGGATGCCGGGCCTGGCCCCCGAACCATGTATGCTGAAAATGCGGGCTACCGCCGTCCGTCCCGACCGGGTGTGAACCAATTGGAGGTGACAAGGATCTTCGAGGCGGATCAGGCCGCGTTCGATATGCTGGAAACGATTCAGGCGACGTTTCAAAGCTCTAAGCTTGAGCGGGCAAACTATGCACAGCCCGACGACCCTCCTATCCTTGACGATGAGAAAGAAATCGACTTTTACGGCACCATCTTCCGGCGCTCCAACGCCAACCGGCGCGTCATCGCGATCGATCCCGACAGCGCTTCGAGTCAGCTGACGGCAATCGCGAGGGCCAGTTCCGTTGGACAATTCGTCATCGCGTATCTCCACCATCATCACTGGGAGCCGAATTGGGGTGATGTTCCTGACTGGGTCAGAGCATTCGCTCATGCCTGTATTGATGCCGGTGCCCGTGCCTTTGTCAGCCACGGGACCCCAGTCCTGCAACCGATCGAGATCTACAAACGCGCCCCGATCTTCTTCGGCCTTGGGAATTTCATCTTTCATACCGAAAAGGGGGAAACCGAATGGAGCTCGCCCGACGTCTGGAAGAGTGTCGTCGCCACATGCGAATTCGATTCGGCGGGGTCCTTGCAGATTGATCTTTTACCCGTGGTACTTGGTGGTGAGGATAGGATCGAAGGGGTCGATTTTCATGAGCGGCACGTGCCCGTGGCTGCTTACGGAAAAACCGGCGAGCAGATCATCGACGACCTAGCCGAACGTTCGTCCGTATTTGGCACGCGGATTGAGCGCAATGGCGTGATTGGCAGAATTCAAATTTCTCGAGGCTAAAACCAACCCAATCTTCAGCGGAATGGCGACCCCATCCCCTACCTTTGAGATGCTTCACAGAGATCGAGGCGAAGCTGTAAACTTTTGAATGTATCTCAATTGAGATACATAAATGGATGGATGCGGAGATCAGGAGCACTGGCAATGCCCGAACACATCCATGCTGCACACTCGCGTCGATGAAAAACTAAAGGCCGACGCTACCGAAACTCTAGCCAATTTCGGCTTGTTCGTTTCGGATGCCGTTCGAATCTTCCTGACCCGTGTCGCCAATGAGGGCGGCTTGCCGGTGGCTTGACTGCCGATCCGGGAGCCAATGACGAATGGTTCCGCGCCAAGGTGCATGAGGCTCTAACCGATACTCGGCCAAGCATACCGCATCGGCAGGTTATGGACGAGGCACAAACATTAATCGACAGGAAGCGTCGTGCCAGAGCTTAAATTGCGTACGGAAGCGACTTCTCTGAAGGATCGGTTCAACCGCCCTCGCCGTTGTTTTCATCTCCTGCGATCGCCCTGATTACGGCCAGTGTCCGCGTCCTGAGCTTTGGCGGCAGGCGAAGCATTTCCTCGACAAAGCGGCGCCCTTCCGCGGTGGCGAGATATGCAATGCGCTCATTTGCGTCGGGAGCGATAGTCACCCCCTCCCCTGATCCCGGTCGCGGCAGCCCGTCGAAAAAACAGCCAACCGGAACGTTAAGTTCGCTTGCAATCTCATAGAGCATCGATGCGCTGATGCGGTTCTTGCCACTCTCGTATTTCTGAACCTGCTGATAGCTCAAGCCGACCTTCTCACCGAGTTCGGTTTGCGACAGGTTGGAATGAATCCGTCTGATGCGAAGCTGCTGTCCTACATGAATATCGACGGGATGCGACGCTTGGTTGCCATTCACTTCAGCTCGAAGCTCCTCTGGCCGTGAGCTGCTCGCAAATCGCTTTGCCAACCGATGATGCATTGCTGTTTATCTCCTTGCCAGAGAGTTTCATGCTTCGGAAGACCGATCACGGGCCGATCCCGGCTACAACCAGTATTAGGCGGTTCTCGTGTTCAGTTGAAGTTAATTAGGGACTCTCAGTCCGTCGATTGTCAAGCCTCCAATATGCATCTGTTGCGCGATGGACGTGCGACGGACCATTGGTTGGAATCTTAGGCGACTTCGAGTGGACAGAGGCCTCTCGCAAGAACGGTTGGCGTTGGAAGCCGAAATCGATCGCTCTTACGTTGGGCGTGTCGAGAGAGGCAGAGAAAACGTCACTGTTTCGACGTTGGAAGCCTTCGCAAGAGTCTTATCCGTGAATGTTTCTGAGCTCTTTGCGGAAATTGATCCGAATGATGCTCGACCATCGTCTCTTCGGTCGGGTCGGAAGCGAAGGGCCACGTGATTTATCCGAATCTCAGCTCTGCTGCGTTTTACCAGGGCTATTTCATGTCAAATGGGAAGGGAATAAGTGTTACGAGAACGCCCACTCAGGATCGTTCTCGTTGACGGCGCCTTCATTATAACGAGCCTTGAGATTGGCCCATAAGGGATCGCCAACGAAACTTTCGAGCGTCCCGCAAGCCTCGTCAAGCGAAAGGCTACCATATTTCCTCAGTGCAGCCTGGATATTTCCTGGCCCCAGCAAATTGAGTTCGCAGAAGGGCTCGGCATTATCCAACAGTACGCGATGTCCCCAGATGCCGGGCATTCGGTCGGCAGCAATCACGGCGCATAGCTCGTGGTCACCGTTCATAGCGAGTGCACGGCACACGGCATAGCGCATAAGGGGGTAGTAGACGGTGTGTCGGCTGCCGCCGAGTACACGCACGCCCGGCAATATCGCCGTAACGATGAACATCAAAAGAAGATTCGGGATGATCTTGCGCTCCTGCAGCGCAGCGATGATCGCATCCGCTGCGAATTCAAGCGAAAAAGCCTCCGCTCCTCTTGCTTCAAGCCGGGAACCTGCCACCCGCAGCGGAAAGAGATGGCCGCGATCGCTGCCCCAGAACAAGTCGGTGGTATTCTTTAACCAGTCTTGCCAGGGGCCCTCAGCAAGGACCTCCACGGAGGCAAGCAGAACTTGCACGAAGCGGCGATCTCCAAACAGGTTTCGGGCCAGCCAGGAGGTGCCATCCTGAAGATGTTCGACCACAAGATCGGCCACATCGTCATCATCGATCTGCAGGAAGTCGATATCTGCATCAAAGTATTGCTTCCAAAGGAAGGCATTGGCCTGCTTGATCGCGAGCGCGGCGGACGAGAACTCATGTTGCGGGAGTATCGACCGCAGCCGCTCGACAAGCTCTCCATCGCCATCGGTGCGATCAAAGTTTTTAAGGATGAAGCGATAGGGGCCGTTTTGCGCGAGAATGCTGTAGGGAATCATCTGACTCCGACTCAATCCGAAGAGGTTGATCGCCTCGCCGCCGAGTTTCAGCCAACCGGGTCCTTTTCGACCGCGTTCAACGAATTTGACTGTCGATACGGCATAGGAGACGTAAGCCGAACGACGATGCGCCTTTAGACCCATCAGGCTGAAGAGATGCGTGTAATAGGCGTCCGGCTCGATCAGCAAATGCAGGTGCGGGCCGGATTGCATGACAGGGGCATTGCCGATTTCCACGGCGATGGAACGGGCCCGGCGATCCGAAAATCCCCAATTCCCGGCCGCCCTGAGGATACATCGCTGGAGAAGCTCCACGGCGTGGCACCGGACATCGGAACTGCTTGCATGCGGTTCGGCGTCGAACACAGTTCGAGCATAGTCCGCCAGACTTTGTTGTCGGAACTCGGCGATCCACGGAAACAGGGCACCGATTAATTCCAATACGGCGTGCTTGTTAAGCTGTGGGGCGATATCATTTATTGGTCCAGGCATGACGGCTATAGCGCGACGATCAGGATGAGAGGCGGGCGACAATCTGGATGAGATTCTTACGTCGCGGTCGGGCTGAAGTTATCATGCTGATTGTCGCTGGCAAGGCCTTCGTCGTGTTCTGATTGCCGCTCCGCGACAAACTGGGCTGTGTTTCTGATTGTCGCGAAGGATGCTGGCCGTCCTCTTTGGCGCTTTTCCTCGAGCGCCGTTCGCCGCCTGTAGCTTTCGACATTCATCTCGAAGATCGTTGCATGATGAACGAGGCGGTCGACGGCTGCGAGCGTCATGGCGGGATCGGGGAAGACCCGGTTCCATTCTCCAAATGGCTGGTTTGCGGTGATCATGATCGAACGATGCTCGTACCGAGCAGAGATCAATTCGAAGAGCACGCTCGTTTCGGCCTGATCCTTGGTGACATAGGCCAGGTCGTCGAGGATGAGCAGATCGAACTTGTCAAGCTTTGCGATGGCGGCTTCGAGCTGGAGTTCGCGGCGCGCGACCTGAAGCTTTTGGACGAGGTCGGTCGTGCGGGTGAACAGCACCCGCCAGCCGTTCTCGATAAGCGCGAGGCCGATGGCTGCGGCGAGATGGCTCTTTCCGCCGCCCGGCGGTCCGAAGAGCAAGATATTGGCGCCTTTGGCGAGCCAACTGTCGCCGGCGGCGATGGCCATGACCTGGGCCTTTGAGACCATGGGCACGGCGTCGAAGGCGAAGCTGTCGAGCGTTTTTCCAGGTGGCAGGTGAGCCTCGGCGAGATGTCTTTCTATCCTGCGATGGGCGCGCTCGGCCAGTTCATGCTCGGCGATGGCCGACAGGAAGCGCGCGGCTGGCCATCCCTCCCGATCAGCCTGTTCGGCAAATTGCGGCCAGAGCGTTTTGATCGTCGGCAGGCGGAGTTCGTTGAGCATGATGCCGAGCCGGGCTTCGTCGATGGTGTGGACGGTCTTCATGCGGCTTCTCCTGCACTGGCCGTGCCGATCAGGGCTTCATAGCCGTTGAGTGATGCGAGTTGCACATGAACGGTCGGCAACTGGGCCTGGTCCGGGGCGAAGAGCGCTCTCAGGGCGCTTAGGTCAGGCAGGTCGCCGGCTGCGAGCGTTCGGGCCAGTTCCTCGGCCAGTTCGCGCTCGCAGCCGCGATCATGGGCCAGCGCCAGCAACTCGACGGTGATCTTGCAGGCCTGCTTGTCGGGAAGATGCTCGATGAGAGCCTCAAAGGCCCTGCGATATTCCTGGCGCGGGAAGAGCTTGTCGCGATAAACGAGACCCCGAAGCGCCATCGGCTTTTTGCGCAGGGAATGAATGACGTGATGGTAATTGACGACCTGGTCGTGCCGGCCGTCTGCATGGCCACGCCCTCGAGGCAATGTTATCAGATGCGTGCCGCCGATAAAGACGTCGAGGCGATCATCGAACAGCCGCACCCGCAGCCGGTGTCCGATCAGGCGGGAGGGCACGGTGTAGAAGACCTTGCGCAGAGTGAAGCCGCCGGTGCGCGACACCGTGACGATGACCTCTTCGAAGTCTGTGGTGCGGGTATCGGGAAGTGCCTGCAAGTAGGCGCGCTCGGCATCGATACGCTTGCCATGCGCGGCATTGCGGCGGCTGACGATCTCATCAATGAAGGCGCGGTAGGAGCCGAGATCGTCGAAGTCCCTGGTGCCGCGCATCAGCAAAGCATCGCGGACCGCATTCTTGAGATGGCCATGGGAGCTTTCGATCGAGCCGTTCTCGTGCGCGACGCCCTTGTTGTTGCGCGTCGGCGTCATGCGGTAATGGGCGCACAGCTCCTCGTAGCGATGAGTAAGATCGACCTTGGCGTCGGCATTGAGGTTGCGGAAGGCGGCCGACAGGCTGTCGCTGCGATGGTAGAGCGGTGCACCGCCCACCGACCACAAGGCATTCTGTAGCCCCTCGGCCAGAGCGACGAAGCTTTCGCCGCCAAGAATGACGTGCGCGTGTTCGAAGCCCGACCACACAAGCCGGAAGTGATAAAGGAGATGGTCGAGCGGCTGACCGGCGATCGTCACGCCGAGACTGCTCGTATCTGTAAAATCCGACAAGCCGAGGCGGCCGGGTTCGTGCGTCTGGCGGAAGATCACCTCCTGTGCCTCACCGTGAACGGCCCGCCATGACCGGATGCGCCGTTCGAGCGTGCGGCGAATACCTTCGGGCAGTTCCGGATGACGCCGCAGCATCTCATTGTAAACGGCGACCGCACGGATGCCGGGGGCAGCCTTGAGAAGCGGAACAACCTCGGTGTCAAAGATGTGCTCAAGAGGATCAGGGCGACGTCGGTCGCGCGGCGGCTTGTTCTGGGATGGGAGACGCGCTTCCTTCTCGATGCGGTAAGCTGTCGCCCGGCTGATCGACGCCCTGGCGGCGGCGACCTCAATGGAGTTGTTTTGTCGGTACTTCATAAAAAGCCTCGTCTGATGATCGGTTACATGGCGACCCGGCACAAAGGTGATTCTCCATTCCAGAAAACCACCAAAGTATCGGGCCGACCGCGATCATGAGACGCTGAAAAAATTGCGCCGCGGCGGGGGTGTAACTCCGGTCGGGCTACGCCCTCCCTTCGTCACACCCCCGCCGCCGAGTCTCATCCTGATTGACGCTGAGTCTCATCTTGATTGTCGCCGCGCAGACGGCAGTCCCCGACGTGATGAGGTTCTTGATTTCGCGAAGGTCAGTGCATAGCCGGCGGCAACACAGGCGATCATTCCGCTTCCAAAAGCAAGGAACGCTGCCGACGGACCGAGCGCGTCCCCGGCACCGGCGAGACCTGCATAGAGAATGAGGCTGAAGCCCATGCAGGCAGCATGCATCCAACCCTTTGCTCGTCCCAGCTTCGCGCCTGATACGAGCCTCTGTATCTCGACATCAATCAGCACCCGCGACAAGTTATAGCCAGCGCCGAGAATCGCCATCAATGCGTAGGCAACGCCGAGATTCCGCGTTGGATAGAAGACTGCCATGGCGGAGCCACACAAAAGGACGATGATCGGGATAAAGCGGCCATCGGCTTTGCTGAATCGCCTGAGCGTCAAGATAAGCATGCTGATGATCGCACCGGCGGCCCAGCAGAATTCCAGCGTGCCGAACTCCAGGGAAGTCCCTTGCAGCTCCTGGAGCACGAACTTCGATATGAGCGCGCTGATCAGCATGCCCATGGCGTAGATCAATACATAGCTGACAATCAGAAGCGGCGGCAGGCGGCTTGTGCCCTCGCCTTCGCACGCCTTCAATGACGCTTGCACAGGACGGCGATAGTCAACCGGAAGCGTTCGGATGTGGTCCGCGCTACGGGGCATGCTTAGCATCGAAATCGCAAACGTGACAGCGGCTAAGAGGAAGCACGACGCCCAAGGCGCGGCACTGAGAAGCCAACCGGCCGCGATCGCTGCCAGCATGTTGCCCGCCTGCATGGCGACGTACGCCAGTGAATTGAGGGCTACTAGGCGCTCTAGCCGCGTAATAGAAGGCACGATTGCCGAAGAGGCCGCTAGATACAGGCGATCGGCCATTGCATAGAAAATCACCGAACCGCACAGCGCGTAGTAGGAACTGTACAGGATGAGCGCAGCAGATGTCGTCAGCACGACCACGATCCTGCTCACATCGGCTACCGTACAGAGCATCCGGCGATCGAAGCGGTCGACGAGATATCCAGCCGGCGCGCTCGCCAAAAACTCGGAGATGCTGCCCAGGGCTAGGAACAGGGCAATGAAGCCGGCATTGTTGTCTGACGCCGCAAGTATCCAGATTGTCCCGACATAGTAGGCATTGCGCCCAGTTGCCGCAAAGAAGACGCTTAGGAGAAAGAAGCACCGCACTGATCGCAATCTGCTTTGATCCGGTGCAATATCGGCATCTTTGTTCATATACCCACCAAAATAGAGACGCAGCGCTGCGTTGCGGTGAGGCTAACGAATGATCGGAGATCCCGCTTTCAAAATCCCGTTGTAATCTGCTCGGGCGGTCGGGGGGGCTTATGCCTTCCAATCTGCTCTATATCGCTTTGGCGTGCTACCGATCACGCGACGGAAAGCAGCCGCAAAATGGCTGGGGCTTGAGAACCCGCATGCATAGGCGATCTCGGTTATCTGCCGGTCCGAATAGCGGAGCATTTCGCTCGCGCGCTCGACTCGTCTTCGGATGATGAATGCGTGCGGCGGCAAGCCGGTCGAATGCCGAAACGCTTTCGACATGTAATGCTCGCTCAAGCCCGCTTCGTGAGCAAGTTCAGTCAGACTCAAAGATCCGTCCAATGAAGCGTCAATTTTGTCGATCAGGCGCTTCAGGACCGCTGGCGAAAGGCCGCCTTTGAGATACTGTCGCCTATGGCCCGAAAGACGGAATAGTCGCCCAAAAATGGTACTCGCATGGTTCTCGACCATCATATTAGCCAAGGGATCCCCCTGGCCTATCTCCGAGCAGATGCTGCGGGCGGCGTATTGAATCAACGGATCTTCAAAACCGATCGTTGGCGCCAGCCGGTCAAGATCAGTTCCGGGTACATTCTCGAAACGATCTTGGATAAATTTCTTGCCAATGGTGATGAACACGTAGGCCGCTGTCGCATCGCCATCGTCCCAGCCGCTCCAGCTATGGTCTGCCGGAACAAATGACAGCGATCCGGCCGGTCTTTGCTTAAATTCGACCCTGCGGCCATCCAGATAATCTTCACCCTCTTTCGCAACGCCCAGGATGTTCAAGAGGATCGCATGATTGTCGGCGGAAATGTTCGTTTCCTGTCGCCCAATGCCGGTCCTGCGGACGACGTCGGCCCGCACTGATCGCCAGCATCCATGGTCATGTGAAAATGCGGAATGTTCTGCGCGCCTGACTGCACGAGGGTCGAACTCCACAGAACCAATCATCCACAATTCCCTTCTATCGACTAGCTGGCGAACGCCGAGTCAAATCGGCGCTATCGGCCGCTACAGCAAGATTGAAGGGAGTTGCCCCTACGGGCCTAGTGACGTCGAAAACATAGGCGCCGGCACTTGGCAAATTGTTCGGCATATCCCGAGACCCTGGACCGAACAGGGCTGCATATCTATCGTGGCCCAACCCATCTGGACCATTGACAGCGGTAATATCAATGATGCGCAGACCATACCGTTCCGCTGCGGCCTTCACGCCAGGACTGTCGACATTTAGGCGGCCAATGCGCCCGCGCTCTCCACCCAGTATGCTTGAAATGGCAAGTGCCTTGTCGTTCTTCGATACGAAAATGGTGATGGGTATTTTCATGTGCCCGACGGCCTCGATCTGCGAGCGGAACAGGTCGTCATCGATATCCGGCGCGGCGAGCACCACCATCAACCTGTTGAGAACGTCTTCGCGTCCCTCAAGTTTGAGCTGTCTCAGCGTTTCCATTATGAGAAACGCTCCGACACTATGACCGAACAAGACAATCCTTTTCGCAGAGGAGGCGCCAGCTATCGAAGTGACAAGCCAGGACAGATCGTCTCGCGAAGAAAGGGCCGCATCCCTATCTGCCAGATATCCTGCCATGCGTCCCTCGGATGGCCAGGAGAAAAGTATAGGATGTCCGCCGAAAGGAGCATCGGCTGCGATCTGAGCCAACCGATAAAGACTTTCCTGGTAGGTGTAGTTATAGCCATGAACAAAAATGCCTACCGTTCCATCGTCCGACGGAATTGCCGCCTCCTGGACAAAACTTCGCTTCTCCAGTGTCTTGCGAACAGTTATCGCCATCGACCTGTTTGGATCTGCGGCTGCGACGGGATATTCGATCTGCGAGCGCTTATGATTGGGAGGGATCGACAATTGAAACAGCTCAAATGTCAATTTTTCACCGCGTTCACTGGAATAGCCGCTGCCTTCTCTCGTTCGGTTCGTGGCAGCGAGCAGTGTGATCTGATGTAAACCAGCCTCCTTTTTGATCGGCTGCAATACGGAATCGCTCGGTCGAGTGGCACATGCACTCAGACCCAGACAAATCAGTAACGGAAGAATAAACGGGCGGATTGCGCTCACCCCATGGATTTTGAGCAGGAGGATTGCTTCCGCGCCTGAGCGTGAACGTCGATAAACTGCTTGGATATCCCTCGCCTTGTTATCTTGTAGACTGCAGCAGGTGGCAGATTTCTCAATGTGCCGCCAATACGCCTAGCCTTCAGGCCCAGCCTATCAACTATGGGGCGTGGTATTGGACATCTTCGGCTATACGTGAATTGATAGAACGCGCCACCAGGTTGCAGATAAGAGAACGCGCCGGCGAGAATTTTGATGACTTTGCGAGGTGGCATTGACAGAAGCGGCAGACCGCAGATCACTGCACCAACCGATCCATTGGGGAAAAGATTTTCGTTGGCAATTTTCGCGGCGTCCAATTGGAGAATACGCGCTTCAGGAAACTCGATTTCGAGGCGTTGAGCAAATTCCTCCCCACGTTCGACAAGCGTCAGATCACTTGACCGCACGCCACGCTCGAGAAGAGCTCGCGTGAAGACTCCAGTCCCTGGCCCCAGTTCCAGCACGGATCCAGCGGATGGCGAAATCTCCGACGTCATCAATCGCGCGAGGGCGTTGCTTGAGGGCGCAATCGCCGCAACCCGATGCGGATCGGCGATCAATGCTCGGACAAAGAGGAGGTGATCCAAGATCGGGTGATGAATGAAGTTCATCACGCCCATGCCTTCCAGCGCCAGCCCAAGACCACCAGTCCTTCGATGACGCTGAGCCCGATCACGGTCTTGAGCGCCAAAACCGACGTATTCGTATCTCCATTCATGAGCGCGGAGAAATATCCCACCGCGATAAAAAGCCCGTCCCATAGCAGAACTCCTAGCGTTGTCGCACTGACAAACTGCAAAAATTTCGTCCGCAACAATCCTGCAATTCCTGGCGCCATGATCCGGACGGTGGGGACCAACTGCGCGATCAGCGCGATTGACTGTTCATTAGAGCGAAATCGATCTTCCCATCGGCGATATTTTTCCGATGAAATCCCAATCATGCGCGCTGTCTCTTCGATAAAGCGGCCCGAGCGATGCTCGCCCACCGCCCTTCCAATCAAGTATAAAGGCAGGCAACCCAGCACGCTGCCAATCAGGCTGAAGGCCAGAGCTGTGGGCAGCGAGAAACTCCCTTCGGCCGCCGCCACCCCAATCACCACGAGCAATATGTGGGATGGAATTACCAATATGAGCCGCTCCAGGAATGTCGCGATCATCAGGGTTACGACTCCGAAAGCGGTTATAGTCGGAATAAGCGCGGCGAGTGGATCTGAGGTAAGCGTGTCAGGCATGATACCTTCCTTAGTTGGCCGCCGCGCTCCCATCGCGATGCAAGAGCGTCTCGCAGCTCAATCCCAGAAATGAGCAGGACGCGCAGGCGGCATCATGCCGCCTGCGGGGGGTACACGTCCCGCGGTCTTGTTCCGGGGGGAGGAACGCGACCGAAGAGGTTGCTATAAGCATCGGCAGGCATTGCTCTGTTGGCGCGGTTGCGTTCGACCAATGACTTGCCGACGCCGAGAACAGATCATCGATGACCCTGTCCCCTGGTCGAATGCACCGATTTAAATGCGATCGCCCGACCATCATTGGATGCTTGCGGCGCTGCTTCGTCCTCGGGATTTTCATGGACCAGACCTGTCCAACCCAGGAGCCGCTTGAGCACTTTTTCCAGATCGTCGACGAAGGTGAAGATGACCGGGATGACGATGAGGCTGAGCAGGGTCGACATCACCACACCGCCGATCACTACGATGGCCATCGGTTGGCGAAAACTTGAATCCCCACCGGTCAGGCTGAGCGCAGCCGGTAGCATGCCCGAGGCCATGGCAATGGTAGTCATGACGATCGGCCGCGCGCGCTTATGGCAGGCGTCGACGAGGGCATCGAACCGCGACATGCCTTGCTGACGCGACATTATCGCGTATTCGATCAGCAGAATGGAGTTCTTCGTCACCACGCCCATCAGCATCAACAGGCCGATGACGGCCGGCATCGAGAAGCTGGTTCCCGTCACCACAAGCGGCACCAGTGCGCCGCCAAGCGAGAGGGGCAGGGCCATCAGCAGCGTGAGCGGCTGCAGGAAATCGTGGAACAGGAGGACGAGCACTGCGTAGATGCAGAACACGCCGATGGCCATCGCGAGCGCGAAGCTCTGGAACAGCTCGGAGCTGCGCTGAAGTTCGCCCTGTTCCACCAGCGTAACGCCCGGCGGCAGATGCTGGAGCGCCGGCAGCGCCTTCGCCTCGCGGTTGACATCGCCCAGGATGCGGCCGTTGAGCTCGACGGAAACGGTGACATTGCGCATGCGGTCGATGCGGTCGATCTCCGAGGGGCTGCCGCCGATGCGGATATCAGCAATCGAGCCGAGATCGACATTGCCGTTGGTGCCGGCGACGCGCATGTTCTTGATGTCGTCGAGATTGGTGCGCGCCTCCGGCGAGAAGCGGACGACGATCGGGATCTGCCGCTGCGGCAGGTTGAGCTTCGGCAGATCGGAGGAATATTCCCCATTCGTCGCCACGCGCACGGCGCTGGCGATCGCATTCGACGTTACCCCGAGTGCCGCGGCGCGCGCAAAATCGGGCGTGATCTGGATTTCCGGCGCCTGCCTTGCCGCAGTCGATGTCACCGCTCCGATACCCTGCAACGTGCGCAGTTGCTCCTCCAGCGCCGTGCCTGCGCTGTCGAGCGCATTGGCATCATCGCTGGCAAGGGTGATATCGAGCTTGGTGCCGTTGCCGCCGCTGCCGACCTCGATTCGCACTCCGGGAAGGACAGCGAGCGCCCGTCGGATATCGTTTTCGATTGCCGGCTGCTTGCGGTCGCGATCGGCGATCGGAGTCAGCACTGCGACGATCGTGGCCGAACCAATATCGCTGGTAGTCGTGACGTTTGGCCCACCGCCGTTCGAAGATGCCGTACCGACGGAAGAGAAGACACGCGTGACATCGCGCAGCTTGCCGACGATATCGGCGGCTCTTTTGGTCATCGCATCCGTCTGCTCGATGGTGGCGCCCGGCTGCATCGTAAGCGTGATCTGGGTTCGCGCGTCGTCGGAAGCGGGTATGAAGCCCGACTTCAGCAAGGGGATGGTGGCGAGCGAAAGCGCAACGACGACGGCAGTCACGGCCACCGTGGTCTTTCTGTGATCGAGGGCCGCTTTCGCGACAGCCATATAGGCGCGCATGATACGGCCATCCTTCTGCTCCGTTGAGTGCGCCTTCATGAAATAGGCCGCCATCATCGGCGTCAGCAGTCGGGCAACGACAAGTGACGCGAGAACGGCAACGGCCGCTGTGATGCCGAACTGGCGAAACACAAGGCCTGGTATGCCGCTCATGAATGCGGTCGGCAGGAAGACCGCGACCAGCGTGAAGGTGGTCGCGATGACGGCGAGGCCGATTTCATTGGCCGCTTCGAGAGCGGCATCCATCGGCCGCTTGCCCATCTGCAGATGGCGGGCGATGTTTTCGATCTCGACAATTGCGTCGTCAACGAGGATTCCGACCACCAGCGACAGTGCCAGCAGCGTGACGATGTTCAGGCTGAAGCCGGCCAGGTACATGATCAGAAAGGTCGGGATGACCGACAAGGGCAGCGCCACGGCCGAAAGGATGGTTGCGCGCCAGTCCCGAAGGAAGAGCCAGACGACAACTATCGCCAGGATAGCCCCCTCATACAGCATATCCATCGAACCATGGTAGTTATCCATGATCCGGCCGATGGTGCTGTAAGCCTCGTCGATTCGGACATTGGGATGCGCGGCAGCGAAGCGCTTGATCGCCGCGCTAACGTCGGCAGCGACACCGCTATCCGAAAAACCGTTCGAACGCTTGATCTCAACGGCGATCACCGGCTTGCCGTCGAGATATGCGATCGAGGAGCGCTCCGCGAAACTGTCCGTGACGGAGGCGACATCGTCGAGGCGGGCCTGCTGGCCGTTGGCCAGGGGTATCCGCAGCGCTTTCAAGGTTTCGACCGAAGGCAGCGCGCCCAGCGTGCGCAATGTCTGGCGGTTGCCGCCAATCTCTCCAAGACCGCCCGACGTGTCGGCTTGAACGGCCTTCAATTGTGCCGATACTGTCGCTGCCGTAACGCCGAACGACGCCATCGTCGACGGATCGAGATCGACATGTACTTCGCGGTCGATTCCGCCGATACGATTGACCTGACCGACACCTTGTACCGACAGCAGGGCCTTGGTCAGATCATTGTCGACAAACCAGGAAAGCTCGGTCTCGTTGAGATCGGTCGAGCGGATGGCATAGGTAACGAGCGCGGAGCTCTGCACCGTAACCTTTGTGACAGTCGGCGTCTCCATTTGCGAGGGCAGATCGGCCTTGACGCTGTCAACGGCGTTGCGGACCTCGTTGAGGGCTGCCTCGCTGTCCTTCTCCAGCTTGAAGGAAACCTTGATCGAGACGGTGCCGTCGGTGATCGTCGTGGTGATGTGGTCGAGATAGGACAGGGCAGCAAGACTGTCCTCGATGGTACGGGCAACTTCCGTCTCGAGCTGTGTTGGCGCAGCCCCATCGAGTTTTGCCGTGATGGTGATGGTCGGAAGGTCCATATCAGGGAAATTCTGGATCGCCAGATGCCTGAAGGCCAGCAGCCCGCCGACGGCAAGCATGACAAACAGCAGGATCGCCGGGACAGGGTTGCGGATCGAGAAGGCGGAGAAATTCATCAGTTCTTCTCCGCAATCTTCACGAGATCATTATCCGACAGAAAGGCACCGCCCGAGGTGACGACCTTCGACGAAGCATCTATGCCCGACACGATTTCGACCTTGCCATTGTCGCGACGGCCGGTTTCCACACGGATCCTCCGCACGCGACTGTCCTGGCCTGCTACGAAGACGTAGCTGATGCCGTCCCGAAACACGATCGCCGTCTCGGGAACGGTCAGGGCCGGAGTGGTCTGCAATTCGATACTGCCAGTGACATAAAGGCCGGTGCGCGGACGGATATCGGCCGGAAGTGCGACATAGACGATCGCCCGACTGGTGTCGGTGCTGACCGAGGGACCGACAAGCCGCACCTTGCCTTCGATTGCATGCCCGTCCGGCCCGTTGATCTTGACGCTCAAACCATCCGAAATGCGTGGCAAATATCGCGCCGATACTTCAGCCTGCCATTCGACCCTTTGCTGGCGCACCATGCGGAACAGCTCGGTGCCGGTGGAAACGACCGCGCCAAGGTTGGCGGAGCGCGAGGTTATCAGCCCATCGTCGGCGGCGACGATAGTCGTTTGCCCGAGTTTGATCTTCTCGCTGTCGAGGGTCGCCTCCTCGGATGCCAGGCTTGCCGTCGCCGTCTGCTCGTCGGCGAAATATTCAGTGATTTTCTCGGCGGACAGGGCGCCTGACGACTGAAGCTGGCGCGCGCGATCCGCATTCGCCTTGGCCTTGGCCAAGTTGGCCCGTGCGGTGACGACGGCCGCCTCCTGCTTGCGGATGTCGGCGAGCACGCTGTCCTGGGATAATCGCACCAGGGTCTGTCCTTTTTTCACCACGGAGCCGACATCGACCAGGACATCCGTGATGCGAAGCCCACTCGTCTCTGAGGCGACGATAGCCTCCTGCCACGGCTTCAGCCAGCCGCTCGCGGGAACGGTCTCTGGCCACTCCCGCTGCAGCGGCGCCGTCAGGGATACGGTGAGCGCGGGCGCCTGTTCGGCTGCGGCATTGCAGCTGTGAAGCAGAACCATCATGGTAATGCGCACAGTGGCGAATCTTATGGACGACTTTCTCAACAACGTAATCCTTGCGGGCTTCACCGGCACGGCGCGCGGGCTTCTCCGCCCTGCGATCGATGCCGCTATGCCTATGAATACCCTGCCGAACGTTAAGTACGGTCAAGCTAGTGTTAAGTTAGGTAAAGATGAGTGGAGCACCCGCGCTCGTGGTGTATCAAGAGCCGTGGTGAACGACTGGCAGGTCACCAGACGGCAGTAACGTCAGCGCTCCAACTTCCCGGGCTCAAGGAGACACTCCATGAAAATGGCAATCATTGGCGCAACGCGTGGCATTGGCTTGGCTATGGTGCAAGCCGCCCTGAAAGACGGCCATGAGGTCACCGCGCTCGCCCGTGTGCCAAGCCGAATGCCAATTGACCACACACGATTACGCATCATGGCCGGAGATGCTCAGGACTTTGATGCGATCGTGAAGGTGGTGGAGGGGCAAGATGTCGTTTGTGATTGCTTGGGGACAGCAAATGTAACCCGACCCGTCACCATGTTCTCCTGCTGCGCGGAAAATCTTTCGAAAGCGCTCAAGCCGGAACAGCTACTCATCGCCGTTACAGGCATGGGGGCTGGCGACAGCAAAGGGCACGGGAGCTGGTTATACGACCATTTCTTTATGCCAATTGTACTGCGTCGTATTTACGCCGACAAAGATCGCCAGGAGCGCATCATCATGAGCAACATCGCCCGCTGGATCATCATCCGCCCTGGTTTCTTGAGTAATGGTCCTCGAATGGACCGCTATCGCGCTCTGACCGATCTGCGTGGCATCCACGGTGGCAGGATTTCACGTGCCGACGTTGCCGGGTTCATGCTCTCGCAGGCGAAGTCACCTCAGTTCATCGGTCAAACGCCTCTGCTGATCTATTGAGATCTTTGGCCGACACGGCGGAATTTGTCGGAGGGCGACCTGTTTGCGACCGGATGCAGGTGCCGACTGTATGGGTCAATCGCCGATAGGGGGTATGGAGACATGGCGAAGAAAGACGCATGCTTTGGAGAGGAAAGCGGAAGAATGCGTTGCTGGCACTCTGGCGAGAATCTGCCTTTCACCGCCGGTCGTTTCGTAAGCCGTGCCTATTTATAGCTTTCTATGCGTATCTTGTCCTTCTTAATGCCCGCCCCGCCTAGCGTTTCGACGACAGACGCAATAAGCCTTTTCGATCCGCATACGTAGAAGATCGCCTCATCGCTGCGGCCTCTCGCTACTGTCTTGACGGCAGCCGCGAATGCTTCCGGACGAACTGCGTTATAGTCAGATACAAGCGGCTCCAGCTCCTTGCCATAAAGGAAATCGCCCCGCTGTACCTGGACCACAGCCATCTGATGATCGCCTCTCTTGTGTGCCTCGAGGATCATCGAGCGAAATGGCGTCATCCCCACCCCACCCGCTATGAAAACCAGGCTGCCGGTTCCGCGATCGGGTAGTTTGACGTGCGCGCCCGTACCAAACAAGCTTATCGTGTCATGCGGCCGAAGCGCGTTCATCTTTTCCTTGAATTTGCTATTCGATCCGACATGCATGCTGAACATGAGCTCAGGATCCCCGGGCACTGACGCGAAGGACATCTCGCGCACAGAACCCAGGAAGTCGAACCGACTGCCAACTCTCAAGTGAGTATATTGCCCCGCTTTATAGGTGACGCCGGTCGCATCGAAGAAAAACGAGTAGACGTCGTCGTATTCGTGAACTTTTTTCGTGAAGGTGATTCTCATCTGGGTTTCTTTTTTACCTGCGCCGTATTCACTAAAAGCGCCGTTGCACTAGCTTGCCCGACCATCGAGGCCAACCATTGCTGCACTGTCGCGCCACAACCTCTCTTGAGCATCCCGGCTTCGCGCCAATTCGGATGGAATTGGAAAGGTCGGTTCTCCCTTGACCAGGGAAATGTAAATCCGGCCCCGCGGTGGGACGACTTCGCCGAGAGAGACTTCGGCCAATGCTTCGCCTGAACGTTCCGGTGTACCGATGACATATTCGGGACGGAAGAAGCCGACTAGACGGAAGACGGTATGCATGAGGAGCATTACGAACGCGCGCATAAGACGGGGACTGTCTCGACCCAACGATGTGCCACCGGTGAGGCCGGGACTGAAGGCGACCACGTTGATCTGGCGGGCCTTGACTTCGTCCAAGGCGGCGAAGGACTGCGCGGTCAGCAGGTTGCACAGCTTGGACGCTGCATAGGCTCGTATTCCCGAACCAAAGCCATTCTTGTCCGGATACGCTAGCCTATGTGGCTCAAGTGTCTTTGGTGCGATCGGAGTGACAGCGGGATCATGCGTTTCGCTTGTGGTGATGACCAGTCTGCCATGCTCGGCCATGCACGGCAGTAGCAGTCTGGCCAGCAGATAATGGGCCAGGTGATTGACCGCGAATGTCAGTTCGTAGCCGTCCGCACTCCGCCCCTCGTTGGTCGGGCTTTGCATGCCGGCGTTAAGTACCAGGATGTCGATGCGGGTACCGGCAAGGCGCCACATCACCGCTTCTGCAAATTGACGAACGCTGGCAAGCGAGGCGAGATCGAGCGGAATGACCTCGACGCCGGCCGGTGCCCTTCGTCCGCTTCCCCGCGCGCCAATTATGACGCGCATATCGGGCCGAGAGGCGATGTCCTCTAGCGCATGAGCGCCGAGGCCGGCTGTGACCCCGGTCATAACAACAACACGTTCTGATTTGGCTTGGTTCATGGCTGATTATCCTGTTCGAGCATCAGATTCTGCTTATGACGACGCGCTGAAACGCGGCGTTAGATGTCAGGGGGGCGTTTGGCGCGGTGCGTGACGACTTATCCCGTCCCGGAGCATGGCTGGAATCTCGGGGACGACGAATCTGGAGTGGTCGGAAGTTTGATGTGGCCGGTAAGGTAAACACCGGTACGTGGAGGGACATCGGGCGGCAGCGCGACATAGACGATCGCTTGCGTGTCCGCGTTGACCGAAGGTCCGACAAGCCTCACCTTGCCCTGAATAGCATGATCGTCAGGCCCATCGATATCGACGCTCAATCCTTCCGAGATTCGCGAAAGGTAACGTACCGGAACCTCCGCTTGCCATTCGACACGTTGCTGACGGACCAGACGGAACAGCTCTGCACCGGCCGAGATAGTCGCCCCGAGTTCGGCGGAGCGCGCAGTTATAATTCCGTCATCAATGGAATTGATGGTGGTCTGGGCGAGCTTGACCCTTTCGCCGGCAAGCGCCGCTTCCTCCGACCCGAGGTTTGCCATCGCGATCTGTTCGTCTTCAAGATACTCGCCGACCTTTCCATCGGAAAGCCCACCAGTCGCGCGAAACTGCCGTGCTCTTTCCGCATCGGCCTTTGCTTTCGCCAGATTTGCCCTGGCAGTCGCGACAGCCGCCTCATGCTTGCGAATGTCGGTCAGCACGCTATCCTGGGAAAGCCGAACAAGCGCCTGCCCCTTCGTGACCACGGATCCGAGATCGACCAGGACCTCGGTGATGTGGCCGCTCGTCTCCGAGGCGACGATCGCTTCCTGCCATGGCTTCAGCCACCCACTTGCCTGGACGGTTTCCGAGCAATCGCGCTGCGTTGGAGCCGCTAGCGAAATGGACAGGGCAGGTGCAGGGCCTTCCTCCATCATGGAGCTAAGGAAGACGGAAAGAAGAGCTGCCGCAACCAGCACGAGCGCGACCGTAATAAGCGGCTTTTTCAAAGATACATTCCTTGCGTTTCCGAAAGTGCATGACTTATCGCCCACGCGGGCATGCCACCTTGGGTACTAGTAGCCGTTCGAATGTTAAGTACGGTCAAGCAAGTGTTAAGTTAGGTAAATGTCGGTTTCGCTTCCGGATTTCTATTGTATGGAGCAAGCGTACAGAAGATGGACGAAGTGAATGACCAAAGTTCTCCTCATTGACGATGATGTCGAATTGACAACTCTGCTCCAGGAATATCTGACTGAGGAAGGGTATGACGTCGCAACTGACACGGACGGCCGTGCCGCAATCGCAGCGGCAGCCGGCAATACAGTCGACATCATCGTGCTCGACATCATGATGCCCCGGATGAACGGGATCGAGGCTCTGCAGCGTATCCGTAAGCTAAGCCAAATCCCTGTTCTGATGCTAACGGCAAGAGGCGATGATATCGACCGCATATCGGGACTGAACCTTGGCGCGGACGACTATGTACCGAAGCCCTGCTCGCCGGGCGAACTTGCAGCGAGGTTGCGGGCGATCTTGCGCCGGGTGCACCAACCGGCCTCGGGCGCGTCGACTGATGTCCTAGAGGTAGGACGACTAGTAATTTTTCCAGGCAAACGAACCGTCGAGTGGCGCGGCGAAGCCTTGGAGCTCACCGGCACCGAATTCACTCTGCTCGAAGTTCTCGCCCGGAACGCAGGTCAACTCGTATCGAAGCAGGACATATCCAAGCAGGCATTCGGAAAGCCACTTACGCCGTTCGACCGCCGCATAGACGTTCATATCAGCAGCGTTCGACAGAAACTAGGGCTGAGGGCCGACGGCCAGCCTTGGATAAGGTCTGTCCGCGGCCAAGGCTATCAACTTTTGGTGGAATGACCATGCCTCAACTTTTCTGGAAGTTCTTCAGGGTCATCTGGCTCACACTGGCTGTGTCCGTCGCAATCATAATTCTGATCGTCAAGTTTCTTCAGGCTGCTCCCTTCGAGCGGGAGATGGCAGCGGAGCGACGGGCGCTTGTCTCGAACTTGGCCGCGAATGTGCTTGTAACGGACGGCGAAGATGCCGCCATGCATTTCGCACGAGCAAGCGAAGAGACACTGCCATTGGGCCTGACCATTTCAAAGGTCACCGACGCCACAGCATGTGCGCAGAAGGACACCGCAGATACGCGATTCGTTCAAAAGGACGGGGCTTGCTATCGAGTTTCGGTGCCGAACCTCACTAGCTTCAGCGTCAAGGATCTCGCTCCGTTGATACCTTGGTTTACGATCCTCGTTTCGAGTACGCTGTCTGCGGGTGCACTGGCTCGCTATCTTGTTCGTCCAGTCGTGCATCTGCGTGATGGCTTGAGCGCGCTTGCTCACGGCCGATTCGACGTTCGTATCGGCAACAAGATGGGCGGTCGCAAGGATGAGGTTACGGCACTTGCGCATGATTTCGACTCCACGGCAGCCAGACTGGAGGAGCTTCAACAGGCGCAGCAGAGACTTTTCCACGATGTATCCCATGAACTGCGCTCTCCTTTGTCACGCCTGCAGGCGGTCGTGGGCGTTCTGCGGCAGAGCCCGAAGAAACTTAGTGCTATGCTCGACCGCATCGATCGCGAAGTCGAACGACTCGATGAACTGGTTGGTGAAGTCCTGACTCTTGCCAGATTGACGGCTCGATCCACGAGCCCGCTGAAGACGCAGACCCTTGATATCATTGAGCTCCTGAATGAGATCCTCGGTGACGCGGCGTTTGAGGCGGAGGCGAAAGACATCTCGATCACATCGGATGTCGACGGTGTCTTCCGAGCCGAAGTCGAGGGTGAACTAATCTACAGAGCGCTCGAAAACGTCCTACGCAACGCGGTCAAGTACACTGCTGAACATTCGCACATATCCGTTTTATGCGAACCCATGACCGATCTCCTCAAGATCTGCGTCACAGATCAGGGACCTGGCGTAAAGCGAGATGAACTCGAACGCATCTTTCAGCCATTCTCCCGTGGCAGCGACGCGATGCCGAAAGGCGGATACGGCCTTGGCCTCGCAATCACAAGGCAAGCGATCGAGCGGCATGGAGGTCGCGTGTACGCATCGTTACCGGCCAACGGTGGCTTGGCTATTACACTTGAGATTCCCCGGAGGGCGACGAAACATGCTCTCTCGATCCGGCGGGACTGAGACGATAGATCGATCAACAAACATACGCGAGACTGCCACTATGGTCGGGCAGGGACGCGCATTGACCCGTTCTGATTCCCGAAGTACACCTGCATATTTTACCTAACTTTACACTGCCTTTACAGCAGTTAACGTTCGCACTGCTAGATCTGGGTCATCGCAACCACTCAGAGATCTCGCAGATGGGCATTAGCTTCCAGCTTTCTGAAACACACCCGCAGGCAATACTCTGTCTGTTACTGCTATCGACGCTTTCGTCCTGCGCAAACGTGCCGCTGCAGCAAAAGGGAACACTTGGCTCCTACACGGGTATGACCCCCTCCGGAGGCACACTGACAAAAGCAAAGCTGCGCGTGGATCCGCAACCAGTTCTCGCTGCGAAGACGGTGCGCATCTTGCGGACCTCCACGCAGATCGGCAGCGCCAGCACAATCCAACCCAAAGATCTGGCGCTCGTCTCCAATGCCATCGACCGGGCGCTTTGCACCGATCTCGCCGACCGCTTCAGGATCGTCACTTCGGACCAACCAGCCGATCTCACCGTCCATGCCACTGTGACCGACATCGTTGCTACAAATAAGACGGTTGCTGCCACCTCTACCGTTACAACGCTCGGCGCGACGGTTGCTGCAGTCCCCGTCCCAGTCCCGCGGATACCGGTCGGCCTTGGTGGCTTGTCCGTTGAGGCGGAGGCGATTGCTCAGGACGGATCCCAGAAGGCAGCCATGCTGTGGTCGCGAGGCGCTAACATGCTGACGACGCCGCGATACTCCAGAGTGGGAGATGCGTACTCTTTGTCGTCTGCTTTCTCCAACGACTTCAGCCGCATGCTGGTCAAGGGGAAGGATCCTTTCAAGGGGTTGCCGGCGATACCCTCGATGCAAAGGATGCGAGTTTCGCTTGGCGGTGCTCCCAAATATGACGCCTGCAAGGCGTTCGGATCTGCCCCCGGCATCACGGGAGCCGTCGCCGGCCAGCTTGGCCTGCCGCCGAACTGGAGCGACAAGGGCGCCACCGTCCACCAATAGCAACAGAAAATCCATGTGCCGCAGCAGCGTTCGCTAGGCGGTTCGAGCAAATCAAGGAAGAAAGGACATCCACATGAAGATAGATCTAAAGATCATAACGGCAGCGGTTGCAATTCTCGCCGCAGACCACGTGCTTGCTGCACAGGGGCAGGCCTATCTGCAACCACAGAAGGCCGCCGCAGTTCTCGCCGATGGCGCCCCTTGGTCGGCCGATGCGCCGAATGGCAGATCCTTCAAACTCACCCTCAACAAGGACGGCACCGGAAGCATAAAGGGACCCATGTTCTTTTCGCTATCCGTCAGCTGGAAGGTCAAAGGCGATACGATGTGCCTGAATAACACGATGATGTCGAAGTGCCTGCGCTTCCGCGAGATTCCCGGCGGGCTTCAAGGCTGGAACGGCGATACGCCCGACTTGAAACTCACGCGCCCAGCAAATTGAATTTGCGGCGCCGGAGTTTGGCTTGCTGCTGGGGAGCGCATCACGCCCGAACCCGTCGGAACAAGTCTGAGTTGAAGCAACAGATCGTCCGGCTGACGCGCCGTCAGCTATCCGAAAAGACGTCGCTGCGTGCATGGCGGCGACGTTGAATAATCAGATGACCAACATTTTGTGAAATCCAATCCATGAGCAAGCGGAACCGCTACGTGACATCCCCACCGGCCGAAAATTTCGACGGAGTGCTCTTCGCCAATCCTGGCCATCCGGGAACGGATCGCTCCGTGGGAGATCTTTTCCGTTGGCAGCGGGAGCGCAGAGTGCCGTGGCCGAAGCGTATCGAAGTCGAGGGGACTGTACCAGAACGTCGCGTTTGCGGTCTGCGCGCCACTATGGTTGGGCATGCGACGGTTCTGATTCAGTCAGCTGGGCTGAATGTTTTGACGGATCCCGTCTGGTCCGAGCGCGCGGGGCCGCGTGGCTATATCGGCAGACGCCGAACCACTGCGCCCGGCATCGCGTTTGCGAACTTGCCGCCAATCGACGTGATCTTGCTCTCACATAACCACTACGACCACCTCGATCTGCCGAGTTTGAAAAGGCTGCATGAGCGCTATGCGCCCATTATCATCACACCCTTGGGCAATGAGACTATTGTCCGGCGTGCGGTTCCCGATGCCAAGGTCGTGACGGGCAACTGGGGTAGCAGCTTTGACCTGGCAAACGGCGTCACCGTAGATATCGTGCCGGCCAATCATTGGTCGGCACGTGGGTTGCGAGACCGTCGTATGGCGCTGTGGAGTGGCTTTATGCTGAGAACCAGGGCCGGCCTCATCTACTTCGCTGGCGATACCGCATATGGAACCGGTGCGATTTTCAGGGACATGCGCGCGGCTTACGGTCGACCAGATCTGGCACTGATTCCGATCGGCGCCTATGCGCCTCGCTGGTTCATGGCGCCCCAACATGTCGACCCGGCCGAGGCCGTGTTGATCATGCGCTCGTTGGAAGCCCGCAAGGCAGCGGGAATCCACTGGGGTACCTTTCGGCTGACGGATGAGCCCTGGGACGAACCGCCACGATTGCTCGCTCGAGCTTTGACGTCGCACGGCATGAGCCCGGCTTGTTTCGAGGCTTTGTGGCCAGGACAAGCCGTCAATGTTGCAACCGAATAAGGATCAAGAGTTTTCGCAGCAAGCAGCCTGCTGGCGTCCACCGCGTAGTTCGAGAGTTGTTGCCGCTTCCGTGTTCTTGCACCCGAGCGGGCCCAGTTCATCAACACGACCCGCACTAGTTCATCGTGCATATAGGAAGGAAACGAACATGTCAGACGTTCAAAATACGGTTCATTGGACATCCAGCAAGTTCAGCGACACCTTGATAATGGATGCACTGCTGAAACATGTCCTCGGCCTCATGCAATATGGCATGTGTGACCTGGGTGAGGTTTTTGAAGTCATCGGGCAATTGAAACCAAACGACGAAGAATGCTGGATTAACGCGTGGAGCGCGGTAGCGCAACGTCTACAAACCCGGGCTGAAGAGGCCGATCGGGCAGGCAAGCGCCTTACGGCCTCCTCCACATACCTTCGCGCTGCGACCTACTGGCGCGCCTCCCTGATGTATTTCAGCTATCCTGGAGATTCGCGTCTTACCGAACATGCGCACGCCAGTTCCAAGTGCTATGCGCGATACCTTGAGCTATCTGGTTATCCTGGAAAGTATGTTGAAATTCCGTACGAAGGCACGTTCCTTCCGGGACATTTCTTCAGATCTCCTGCTGCTGCAGAAAGCGCTCCGCTGCTCATCATCACGCCGGGTCGCGATACCTGGGCCGACGATACGTGCTGGGTTTACGATGCTGCAATGCGCCGTGGAATCCACTGCCTGGTCTACGACGGTCCCGGCCAAGGTCTGTCACTAAGACTCAATAATTTGCATTTTCGACCCGACTGGGAGAACGTCGTCAAGCCCGTCGTCGATTTTGCGCTCGAAATTCCTGGGATCGATCCGTCCAGGGTCGGTCTTATGGGCTTGAGTTTCGGCGCCTTTCTTTCCGTGCGGGCTGCAGCATTCGAAAAGCGCCTAAAGGTATGCGTTGCCGACCCCGGATCTTTGAGCTGGGGAGAAGCGATCCTCAACCATTTCCCGCCCCCCATCCGTCAACTGCTGATCGGAGATGGAGTGGACGCCCTTCCTGAGGCCTTTAAGCGCACGGCCCAGTACACGTCGCTCAAATGGCTCGTCAGAGATTATGCCTGGAAACACGGTGTACGTGAGCGGGAGGTGTTCAACGCCCTTCTGGCCTATGACAACGCCCCCGTGGTCGACCGAATTGAATGCGAAACGCTCGTCATGGACGGTACCGAAGAGATAGCGAAGGGAGAGGCCCAGAGGCTATTTGATGCTTTGAAATGCCCCAAGCATTACCTGTTATTTGACGAGGTCTCGACCGCACAGGCTCACTGCCAGATCGGCGCTTATTCCACCGCTTCAGCATGTTTGCTGGATTGGATTGAGGAGCGGCTCTGAGATGACAAACGAAAAATCCAGTTCCCAACGGCCCTCACTCGAAGAAATCCGCCGTTACATAGAAAGCTGGGGTGAAGAGCCCTTGGTAACTCACCAAATCGCGACGAATGTCTATTGGGTTGCCGGTGCAGGCGGAAATTCCGGAATAGTCGTTGGCCGTCGTGGCGTTGTTGTGATCGACGCAAAGGTCAGCTCCGGCGCGGGGAAAAGACTTCTGGACGAAGTCGCTCGGATCACATCCAATCCCGTTACGCACGTCATCCTTACGCACGGTGACGGCGATCATGTCATGGGGCTTGCGAGTTTTCCTGCGGGTGTGACCATCATCTCTCACGAGAACTGCAAGACAGACATGGAGGCTGCAAACGCTGTGGCACTCATGGGCCGGCTTCCTAGCAGGGCTTTGCCGAACTGCACCTTCACGACAAGATTCGCCTTAACGATTGAAGATGTCTGGTTCGAATTTTTTCACTTCGGTCCCTCGCACACCAGCGGCGACACCGTTGTCCACCTCCCGGACGAGAGGGTGATTTTCGCCGGTGACATCCTGGCGTGGGGCGGCAGTCCAACTCCCACGATACATGACGAGAAACATGGCTCGGCGAGTGGCTGGCTCGCCACTGTGCGGGAGATGCTCAAGCTTCCAGCCGACATCTTCGTAACTGGACATGGCGACCTGCAAACGAAGGTGGAGGTCCAGCAGAAGCTGGATGAGTTCCAGCAACAATACGATGAGATCCAAGTCATGGTCGCCCGGGGCAAATCCCTGGAGGAGGTGGAGGAGGCAATGGCGGTAGATTCACCAGCGCCACTCGCTGGAGGCCTTCGTTTGGCAAGTTTTGCATCTGTAGCCTACCACCAGCTCAAGAAGACGAAAGTAGGAGATTGATGATGCATATGGAAGCGCTGGACCATACGACCGCGATATTCGTTGTTCAGCGTTTTCGTCGAGCTCGACGGTGGTCAACTTTCGGGTTGTGTCTAGCTAATCCATCGGATCCGCGAAGCGTCCAGCAATGCGCCATGTGTTCCCACGCATTGATTGCTCAGTCAGTCGCTGACCGAGCTGACGTGTCCGTCACAATGCCTTCAGCTCGATGCGAATAGGAACTTTTCGAATCCGCCACTCCCCGACTATGTCAGTCGGGTCTCACACGCCACTCCCAGTCGAGGCATCCGTCCCGGCACGTGTCGTACCGAGAGCTTGCCATCCCTCATTCGGCTGTGCTTTGATTCAAGCAGAGATAGGGTGATGAACGGTACAGAAGCTATTGAGGGGGAAGAGTCGAGCTTGGACCGACTCTTTTGATAATGATCGTCGTACGGTTTCGGAACCCTTCCCCATCGTCTCACAAGGCTAGAACGACTTTTCCTGGAACTCGCGCCCCTGTTTCAGCTGCAGTGATCGCGGACAACGCATCAGTAAATGGAACGACGAGGCCGACAGTCGGTCGCAACACACCTTCACTTGCAAGGTCAGCGATTGCCGACAGATGTTTAATCCCCATGGTCGCGAAAGCGAGCTTATATCGTCTGGCTAGCATTCCACGCACCATCCTGCCGGGCGTCGGATTGATATCGACAAAAATTCCTTTTCTGTTGAGCATCGAAAGCCCAGCCCCCACAGACAGGGTTCCAAGCGTGTCGAAGACGGCGTCGAATTTTCCATTCTGAGCCTGGAGCTGCTTATCCCCATAGGTGAAAACCGGATCGACTCCGGCTGCTTTGGCACTTTGCAAGGACGCGGTGCCACATGAGCCGCTCACTTTAATCCCTCGGGCAAGCGCCAACTGCACTGCAGATGCACCTACAGCACCGGTGCAGCCATGGATGAAAAGATGCGATCCCTTTGACATTTTGGCCTTGTCGAATACGGCTGCCCATGCGGTCATCACTGGAATGGGGAGGCAGGCAGCCTCCTCAAACGAAAGGCGCGCCGGCTTTTTTGCCACCAAATGTGAATCCAGGATGATTTCTTCCGCAAAGGCACCGGATTCGTTGAAGTCAACGGTCCCAAAAACGTCGTCACCGACAAAGAGACCCTTCACATCCCTGCCGACGGCAGCGATCACTCCAGCGAAATCGGTTCCCATACCCTTTGGGAACTTCCGGCTCCTGAATAATTTCATGACGCCTTTTCGGAGCTTCCAATCAAAAGGATTTATCGCCGCTGCACTAACGGTGACACGTATCTGTTTTGCACCAAGCTGAGGCAAGTTGGCTTTGCCGATATACATGCGTTCCGGGCCGCCGTAGCGGTCATATTGCACTCTCTTCATATTAGATCTCGTTCTTCCGTCAAATATTGCCCTAACCTTCGTTGCGCTGTTTTCACCGGCAATGGTGCCCTCCAGGAGGGACATACGCACGGCTCCATTGCCTATAAGCTCCGGAGCTGATTTACCCGCATGTGCGGTTTCATCGAGTTGAATGTGGCGCGAACACATGTATACTCCTATCAGAATACTCTCGCGAGAGCAATAGGGACACCATGTCATCGATCAGGCTATTCATTTTATCTTCCTTCGCCGATATCGGCCCCATGCACGGACACCGTCTAAGGCAGGAGGCCGATCGCAAGCGTGTGCCGTTTTGGACCGACATTCCCGTCGGAGCCGTTTATGGTGCAATGAATCGGCTCGCGACCGAAGGGCTGTTGCGCGAAGCGGGCCGCGAACAGGAAGGCAACCGCCCTACCCGTCAGATTTATGAAATCACCGACGAAGGAAGGCGTGTGTTGGCGGATCTGAGGCGTAATGGCCTGACGGAAATCTGGTTTAAGTATGATCCGTTCGACCTCGCGCTTACGCGCACCGATCCAGCCAAACTGGACGAACTTCCCGCCCTCCTGGCCGACCGGTTTGCAAGGATGACAGCGCTGCTGGAAGAGCGGCGGCGCATGATCGAGCAAGCCATGCCCTTTATCGGAGTGGCGGAGGAATGGGCGGTCCGTCATACAGAGCGCCGGATGGAGGCGGAGGTCCAATATCTTGCGGACCTCATCGCAGCTCTCCCGGATCTCATGGCCGACGAGCGCAATCCCCGGCCGCGCAAGGAAAAGCCATAGGTTCTGTCAGGTGACAGCCGCCTTGAGGCCAACTCCAATTGGGTTTTCTTCCCGTGGTTATCGGGCATTCACTGTTGGACGCGCCATCTGGCTTGCGGCTACGTCTTGAGCGGGTCGGGCCGCAAAGCACGAGTGATTTCGCCTAGGATGGTCCGCTCATCGAGTCATCAGGAAAGCTCAGCAAGGTCCTGTTCCGTCAGCACGATGTCGCCCGCAGCCATATTTTCTTCCAGATGAGCAATGGAGCCGGTGCCGGGAATTGCGATCATCACTGGCGAAAGAGCCAGTAACCAAGCCAGCGCGATCTGGTTGCTGGTTGCCCCATGTCGGCCTGCAATCCGCGCGAGACGCCCGTCGTCGATATTCGCCATCCCTCCGCCGAGCGGGAAGAAGGGGCTGAAGGCGATATTCTCCGTTTCACAAATTCCCAACAGCGCAGCATCTCCGCGCTTGGCAACATGAAAATTGTTCTGCACGGCAACCACCGGCGCTATCGCACGGGCTTCGGCTAGATGATCGGCATCGATATTGCTGAGACCGAGGTGACGAATTAACCCCTCCTCGCGCAGCGCTGCAAGAGCTTCGAAACGTTCAGCGAGCGACTCGCCATGGGGCGGCGCCATCTCCCCGATGCGCAGATAGACCAGATCAAGCCGGTCCAAGCCGAGATCTTGAAGATTTTCCTCTACCAACCGGCGCATGTCGGCACCTGTCGCGGTCCGATGGCTATCGTCCGAGCTGAAAACGTGACCCACTTTGGTTGCGATCACGAGGTCCCGGCCGTAGGGAAAAAGCGCCTCTTGAATTAGCCTGTTCGCACGAACAGTTTTATCGCTGCTATGATAGAAGGCGGCCGTATCAATCAGGTTCGCACCGAGCTCGACGGCGCGGCGAAGCACGGCGCGGCCGGCGCCCGGATCCCGCGCTGGGCCGCGAAACCCCTTCGATACAAGGCGCATGGCGCCAAACCCCATCAGGTTAACTGGCATGTCTCCGCCAAGAGAGAATTTCACAGCTTTGTCTGACACTGGTTGCTCCATGAATTGCGAAACTATTTGTGCGGAAGAAATGGGGGGTTCTTCGCCATATACTCCTACATGAGTATTCTTATGATAGCAATACGCAAGGCAGTGCGGTCAGTTGCTGACGAGTGTACCTGTTCTTACGAACTGGCCGACATCGTTCGAAGCCTTTGCAGCGACCTTGTTCAAAATCAGCGGTAGGATGCCGCCGGCCCGTAGGATCTCGACCTCGACCGATCCCTTCTTCATGCCGGCAATGGCCGGCGCGTCTCGCTGACGGGAATCCGATCCTGCGGGCGCCGGGAACCTGCAAGACTCGGCTCTATACTCGCTAGATCGATTTGCAGCGTGGAGGTATAGCGCGGCTGTGAGGAAGGATCGAACCAAATGCCGACACGCTTGGCAGAGCGTTCGACAAAATTGACGTGATCTTCGCTGCGCCCGGTCGTCCGCAGATATTGGATCGTCTGGCCATCAATCGGGAAGTAGGCGCTGTTGCCGCCGAATTCCGGCGTCATGTTGGCAACAACGGCGCGATCGCCTGCCGTCAATATCGAAACGCCCGGCCCAAAAAATTCGACGAACTTGTCCTGAAGGTCGATCTGGCGGAGCAGATGCGTGACCATCAGAGCAAGATCGGTCGCAAGAACACCATACCGCATGCAGCCGGTCACCAAAGAAGCGCAGAAGCGCAATTGAGCCAACACGGCCAGTTGCGCTATTGGGTTCGCACGAAGGAAATGTTGCGTTCGATGTGGATTCAGGCACAAACACCAACTCGATGTCGTGAGTTTGCCGATTGCCGATATTGCAGATCGACAGGAAGCTCCCCCTCGCCGCGAAATGCCAGGTGAAGTTACCCAGGGGAGCTTGTAGCCGCCGCGCCACCTTGAGTGTCGCGGCGGCCAAAATGTTCGACGCGACTTATTGCCGGCCCGTCTTGATGACTTTGTCGAAATACGGCGCTGGCGCCACTTTCACGCGGATTTCGCGCAACTCATGGCGGTCCACCGTGCGCCGGCGTGTATTCGGCTCGCCCCAGAGGAGCGTGAGTTCCGTGCCGGGGGTGGCGTCTTCAAGATTGACAAGCGCAAGCGAAATGAAGCGCTTTGCATTCGCCGAATAGGCCGACCATTGCGAGACGCCCGCGAGCTTGCCGTTGCTTAGAACAGCGTCGGATTCGAATGTGGCATACATGGGTGTGGGAAGAGCCATGAAGCGGCCAGGCTTTTCGTGGTCGAAGAGCGAAGCCTTGATCGTCGCGGCAACGTCATCGTCGTTCCAGACGAGCGTCACCTTCGTGCGCCTCTGGTTGGCTGCCCGATCCTTGAGCGCATCCCGGCCCACGAAGTCGCGGTTCCAATCGATGAGGCCGCCATAACCCACTTCGATGGGGTCGACATAATAGTCCTCGATGCGGTCGGAGACGTGACTGCCACCGAGCGACGCGATCGATTCCAGATAGTAGTTGTTGAGCCATTCGCGATAAGGCTTCATTTCGGCGCTGTGATAGATCGCCGGCAGCGGCATGGGCATCCAGCCGGATTCCTGGGCCGTCGTGGAGTAGGCAAGCGCGCCGATCTTGCGCATTCCATATTTCTCGCCTGTTCTTTCCAGCGCTTCCCGCACAGCCTGCTGGTCGTCCCATTTGCCATAGAGTTCGAAGCCCGGCGCGCCCGCCATACCATGCCGCAACGCCCGCACGTTTTTGCCGGCGATCCGGAACTCGCCGATGAAGAAGAACTTGATGTCCGGCAGCGTGTTGCCCGTCACGTCCTGCATAAGAGCCAATGCCTGTGGCCCCTGGATCTGGAGCCGGAACACATCGCGCGGCGCTTGGCGGACCGACCAGTTGTCATTCTTCTCGGCAGTCACGTTCAAAGATGTGCTTTGGGCATTGTAGAGCAGCCAATCGCTCGCAAACGGCGCGCCGACGACGCGGAAGAACTCCTCCTCCTCGCGGAACAGGATCGCGTCGGCGATGTAATTGCCGTCATGACCCGTAAGGACGATCTGCTTGGCGCGGCGCACCTGAAATGGATCGAACTTGTTGAGCGCGAACTGCGACAGGAAGGGGATCACTTCCGGCCCGCGCAAATGCAGTTCGGTCATGTGATAGGATTGCTCCAGAAGCGCGACGCTATCCTTCCAGGACTGCACCTCGTCGCGCCAGTTGGTGAATTCCGGAGGTATGCCCGGAAAGACATAGGGGCCGATATTCGACCCCCGCAGCAGCTTCACCGCTCCGCCCGCTTCGTTGATCAATGTTTCGAGGCTCCTCGGGGCTCCTCCACCTGCAGCCATGATACTCCTCCCTTAGCTTGCGACATCCTCCAGTGTGGCCTCAGCCCGTTGGTTGCTTAACGGTTGAGATCAAGAAAACATACTAGTTGGTATCGAAAAACCTATTGGTATGTCAAGCAAGACGAAAATGCACTGAATTAAATGCGCCGTCGCGATTCATCCTCGGGGAGCCGTTTGGAACTCGGAGGATTGCTTGCTGGTCGCCTGCGCCCAAATCGCCTTCTGACAGACGATGCGAGGGCCAATCAGTCCGCCTGCGCTAGTGAACCGAAACCATGGCGGACAGCCTTTTCAGTACGGAGAATTCGAGCCGGACGTTCGTCCGGCTCTTTGCAGGTCTAAACGGTCAGAACGCCGTTCTTCTTTGCCGTCCACGTGGCGATGTAGTCCATCAGGCCCGGTGAGAGGCAGTCGTAGGGTGCAAGGCCCAGCTCGGTTAGACGTTCACGAATTGCGTCCATCTTCGAAGGGGCATACCCTGCCTCGATGATTGAGGATACGAACGCGGCAAAGCCGGGTTCCGCCCATCCTTCTTCTTCGAAACGCTCGGGGTGGACGAAGGACAAACCCTTGAACGGATGATCCCGCTCCACCGGCCCGTACATATGAACACCGCACTCCTTGCAGGCATGTCGCTGGATCAGGGCATTTGCATCGACGACCACGAGCTTATCGCCGTTCTCAACGACTTCCACGGCTTCCGTGGGCGCTACCGCAACGATGGAGAAATTTGCGCCCACCGGCTTCCAGCATTTGGTGCAGCCGCAGGCATGATTATGGGCGATATCGCCTTTGATCTTCACCTTGACCGGGTTCGTGGTGCACTCGCAAACGAGAGTGCCTCCGGCGATCGGGGCACCTCCCGTCCTCAATCCCCCATCGACATGGGGGTGTATGCCGACATTTGCCATTGCATCTTCCTCCTATTTGGCCGGACACCACGCCCGGCCTTCAGAACGGCAGGTAGCCGATTAACGATCCAGTCGCTCCGCATGCCACCTCAAATGGGGGGCCGAAGGGGCATTCCTCGAGCCGCTCGACAGTGATCCGCCAGGTGTGGGCCAATTGGAACTCCGTTACAGTTCGACGGCGTAATAGGTGAATCCGCCTTCGTCCTTCCCGACGCCAGAAATGGCGTCATTGATCTTCTCCAGCGGCCACACCATCGGCGACATGACCGACATGTCGATGATCCCTGCTTCGACCATCGCCGCGATCTCCATGCCTTCCGCGGCCGTGAACCATACCGAGCCGATCAATTCCATCTGCTCGTCCATCCACCATTTGACGTCGACAGGCAAAGCGCCCGATGTGCCACCGATGTTGATGATGCGGCCGCCCCGTTTGACGCCGCCCATGGCGTCCAGCATGGAGTCGAGCGGCGCCTTGGCGCCGAGCGTATCGAGCATCAAGTCCACTCCGCTCCCGTTCGTCTGCTCCTTGACGAATGCTCCCGATGATCCCTTCACGTTCGAGAAGGTGACGATGCGATCCGGCGCGATCGCTTTCAGCCGTTCAAGCAGCGCCTCGCCCCTGGCCACGGCATAAATCCTGGCAACACCCATCGCCAACGCGAACAGTGTGGCACCCAAACCCAGTGTTCCGGTTGCGCCGTTAATGATTAGCGTCTTGCCCATCAGCGGTCCGCACTTCTTGAGGGCGGCGTAGGACGTACCGAGATAGCCCATGCGGGAACCTTGGACGAAGGTCATGTTGTCGGGGATTTTGACGACCTGCGCCTGCGGGGCCAGCATGAATTCGCCGAAGCCCCCGTAAGGATAGCGGGCGAACATGTCCATGCTTTTGGGGTTGTAGCCGAAGTACCCGCCAAGCGTCCAATATTCGCAGGCCTGCGGTTTGCCGGAAGAACAATGGTGGCATGCTCCGCAGAAACGCCCGGGATTCACATAGACCCTGTCGCCCGGCTTGATGCTGACAACTTGGGGACCGACCTCGTGAACCACACCACTCGGATCAAGACCGTGAATCGCAGGCCGTGGCGGCAGCGGCATTTGCGGATACCAGGTCTCCCAGTTAGCCAGAACATTCGCCAGGTTCGGAACCATTCCGCAGGCTTTTACGCGGACGATTACATCGCTCCCGGTGGCCTTTGGACGTTCGACCTCGTCAATGCTCATCGGCTGACCCACGGCGTGGAGCCGCGCGGCACGCATCATTTCCATCGGTATTCCTCCCAAACTCGAAGATTGCCCCGTATTGACATACTATATGGACTGTGAATACCGTTTAGTATCTTAAAAGGCAAGCGAGGAATGCAACTATCCTCGCCGACCCGGCAGAGGCCGGTGTGAAGGAGGAGAAATGAATTTCGTTTTGGTCGACTGGCTCCGCATTCTCTGCGGCGTCTGGTTTATCCCCCACCTGATCGGCAAGGGCCTCCATTATGAGAAGGCAGAGGGAACGTTCGACGCGGCTGGCTTCAAGCCAGCGAAGCTGTTCGTCGGTCTTGCGATGGTTGCAGAGGCGTGTGCCGCCGTGGGTTTGATTTTTTCTGTCTATCCCAGGATTGCGGCCGTCGTCGGTGCCCTGGTGCTGTTCGGTTCGGGCTACGCGGTTACAAAAATCAACGGCCTGAATTGGCGTTGGCAGAAGATGGGGCCGGAATATCCGATCTTTTGGGGGCTCATTTGTCTCTCGACGGCTCTTGTGTAACCGGTGCATTTTGAGGTACGCCTCGGTGTCTGGATACGCACGAACGGGAATTACGAATGGCACGGCTGACACGTGAGCAAAGTCAGGCTCGAACGAAAGAGAAGCTTCTAGCGTCCGCTTATGAGGTCATGGCACGGTACGGCTACGCTGGGGCTTCGATTGAGCGGATCGCCGAGGAGGCCGGCTATTCGAAGGGCGCGTTCTACTCGAACTTTGCCAATAAGGAAGACATCTTCCTCCAGCTTCTTGCCGGCAATGCCGGTGGCGACGTGGTTCAGTTGACGGAACTTCTCGGGAACTGTGATGATCCCATGGAGCTCATTGACGTTCTCGCGACCTGGGCGAACAACCGCGGCGATGACCGGCGGTGGGGAATGCTGGCGATCGAGCTGCTGCGCATGGCACAGCATGATCACACACTCGGAGATCGCCACATCAAGCTGTTCCGGGATCAGTGGGAGGGCGTCGGCAAGATCCTTATCGAGAAGTTGGATCTCGTCATGCAGCCCCCCGCGAGCCCGTTCTATATTGGCGGTATCGTTCTCGAACTTACCTATGGCGGTATTTCGAGCTTCCTCAGGGAGGGAGCCCCTGGCGACATGGTCCGGGTCGTTTTGCACGACATGTATCGGTCGTCGCGAGCAACCAAATCCGGCGTCCCGGTAAAGGCCTGACCGGGACCATCTGCCACACGGCATGACAAACGCACGGCTTTACCGTCAGCCGTCCCGCGCGCCGTTAACGTCTCAACAATCTATCGATCACCGAAGTCGCCATGCAGCGGGGAAAGCACCCGCTTTTGCGTCCATAGCGCGCTTGACTTCCAAAAATTCGGAGACTAGCTTTCATTCGGAAACCATTTAGTATGTGAAAACTACTCGGTATCCAAACTGAAAGTGGCGACCGCTGTTGAGGAGCATGCGGTTATTGGGGGGACTATGAGCAAAAGTAGAATGACAGCGATCTGTCGGAGCATGCAACCCGGACGTTAGGGCGCTGGCTGCTTTGGTGCCGGCTGTCACGCGCTGGCGTGCCGGACGCCGCAGGATACATTTTCGCAATTCGGAAAACATCTCATGCTTGGATTTGGCAACTCTCCGCAGGAGGCGTTGGCCGCGTCCCTGCTCGTCATGATGCTCGTCGGCATTTTCGCGTCGGGCCTGATGCGCTGGCGCGGCCTGATGCGCCCTACCGACCTCCTGATGCCTGCTGCATTGCTGGCAGCCTATTGGCTCGTCTACAACAAGGTGCCGGCTTTTCCGCCTGTCGGGGCGGTCAACAAGCTGTTCTACGTGATTGTTATCGGGACGGCAGTGGGGTTTGCGGTCGAGATCGCCGCCCAACGCGCGGTTCGCGTTGTTGCCTTTCTTCAGCCTGTGGCAGCCGCATTTTATATCGGTCTGCCTCGTTTGGGAGTGGCGACGTGGGAAGTGGTGGCTGCTGCGACGGTGGGCGTTGCTATAATGTGGCTCATCCTGCGCGGGATGTCGGCTCGCGCGGAGGATGACGTAAAGCGGGGCGGCGTCGTTGCCGTGCTTGCGCTCGGCTTCGCGCCGATAGCCCTTCTCGGCGCATCGTCCTCCTCGTTTCAGCTCTGTCTGATGTTCGCAGCCGGTTGCCTGGGAATTCTCCTGGTACACATCGTCAACCCCGTTTTCCGCTTTGGCGGCGCCTCATCGATCGGCGTGTTGGGTGGACTGATTTCCGTCGCTTTCACCGTGGTGTTGATCACGCGCAAAGCCGATCCCGTCGCCATTGCGATCCTCGGCCTCTGCGTCGTGCTGCCAGTGTTCTCGGAGGGTATCTGCCGGATGCTTGGCGTATCCCGGCAGTTTCCGCGCCTTTTCGTCCATGTAGCCCTGGCTGTGCTTCCGGCCGCGTTGGCGGTCGCTGTCGCGTTCCTGGACTATGGATCGAGTTTTCCAGCTTAACCTGAGGAGGAGAATGAAAATGAAATATAGACTTGCAGCTTTGTTGCTTTCTATGACGTCGCTCGCCGAGGCAGTGTCGCCCGCTTGGGCCACCAAGTTCGACATCGACCCCGTCCATTCAGGAATCGCGTTTTACATCGACCACCTGGGCTTCTCGAAAGTGATTGGGGTCGCGCAGGAATTCTCAGGCGCTTTCGACTTCGACGCCACGAAGCCCGAGGGAAGCAGCCTTGATGTCAAGGTCAAGGTCGGTTCGATCTCGACGAACAACAAGCAACGCGACGGCGACATCCAGGGTGCTGATTGGTTCAATGCGACGGAATTTCCGGAAATCATCTTCGTCGGCAAGGAGTTCAAGAAGACCTCCGACACCACGGGCCAAATTACTGGCGACCTAACGATTGCGGGCGTCACGAAATCCACTGCGCTGGATGTCAAGTTCAATAAGGAAGGTCAGAACCCCTGGGACAAGAGCCACGTTGTCGGCTTCAGCGCGACAACTAAGGTCAAGAGGAGCGATTTCGGCATGAAGGCAGCACTTGGGATGATCGGTGACGACGTCGATCTCGTGATCCAGGTGGAAGGTCGCGAGCACCAAGGCTGATTGAACGCAATCCCGACCGCAGGGTCATTTCGCGAGAAAGGTACCGTCGCTGTCGCGCGACGGTACCTTTTCTGTATAGGCGCATCAGAAAACGCTTTGCCCAGAACAAATAGCCGCTTCACCGGCCGCTTCGCAGCTTCCATAGTCGCCCGACCCGGGGATGGCGGCCGGGTGAAATTTCCAACTATTTCGGATACTTTTTAGTATGCAAATTCTAATCAGTATGTTAACGAAGATCCATGCGGCTGGAGGACGGAGATAAAACCGTAAGCGCGCATCGGGAGGATCTGTCAATGCTTTCGCCTGCAATCTCGCTCGTTTGCGGTACACCCGCGCGGCCAAGCTCGCCCATTTGCGGACCGCGAACCTTCAGCCGACGCACTCCTTATTCTTCCGCGACCTGACACTCGCAATCAAGGCCGCACCGCGGCAATTCTGGCAATCATCGAAAGGAAATCTAATGGACGTACGCGCCGCCGTCGCCATTGCCGCCGGTAAACCGCTGGAAGTCATGACCGTTCAGCTCGAAGGCCCGAGGGCCGGCGAAGTGCTGGTCGAGGTCAAGGCAACCGGCATCTGCCACACCGACGATTTCACGCTCTCAGGCGCCGATCCGGAAGGCCTGTTTCCGGCAATCCTCGGCCATGAAGGCGCCGGCATCGTCGTCGACGTTGGCCCCGGTGTCACCTCGGTGAAGAAGGGCGATCACGTCATTCCGCTTTATACGCCCGAATGCCGCGAATGCCCGTCGTGCCTGTCGCGCAAGACCAATCTCTGCACGGCGATCCGCTCCACCCAGGGCCAAGGGCTGATGCCGGACGGCACCTCGCGTTTCTCGATCGGCAAGGACAAGATCCACCATTATATGGGCTGCTCGACCTTCGCCAATTATACGGTGCTGCCGGAGATTGCCGTCGCCAAGGTCAATCCGGACGCCCCCTTCGACAAGATCTGCTACATCGGCTGCGGTGTCACCACCGGCATCGGTGCGGTCATCAACACCGCCAAGGTGGAGATCGGCGCAACCGCTGTTGTCTTCGGCCTCGGCGGCATCGGTTTGAACGTCATCCAGGGCCTGAAGCTTGCCGGCGCCGACATGATCATCGGCGTCGATCTCAACAATGACAAGAAGGCCTGGGGCGAACGCTTCGGCATGACGCATTTCGTCAATCCGAAGGAGGTGGGCGACGACATCGTGCCCTACCTCGTCAACATGACGAAGCGCGGCGCCGACCAGATCGGCGGGGCCGACTACACCTTCGACTGCACCGGCAACACCAAGGTGATGCGCCAGGCACTGGAGGCCAGCCATCGCGGCTGGGGCAAATCGGTCATCATCGGCGTTGCCGGCGCGGGCCAGGAGATTTCCACCCGTCCTTTCCAGCTCGTCACCGGCCGCACCTGGATGGGCACGGCCTTCGGCGGCGCCCGCGGCCGCACCGATGTTCCCAAGATCGTCGACTGGTACATGGAGGGCAAGATCGAGATCGATCCGATGATCACCCACACCATGCCCCTCGACGACATCAACAAGGGTTTTGAACTCATGCATTCCGGAAAGAGTGTCAGGGGTGTTGTCATCTATTGACGATCAGCAACTTTCTAAGAGGGGAATTACATGATCATTGGATCACCACGAGAACGGCTTGAGGGGGAAGCACGCGTCGCGATGACGCCGGACAGCGCCACCCAGCTTCAGAAACTCGGATATCAATGTGCCATCGAAACCGGCGCCGGCAAACTTGCCGGCTTCTCCGACGACGCCTATCGCGCAGCCGGCGTCAGGATCGTCGACAGCGTTGAAGCACTTTTTGCAAGCGTAGACGTCATCGCCAAGGTGCGCCCGCCGGAGCCGAGCGACATAGCAAAGCTTTCGAGCAACAAGACGCTGATCTCCTTCTTCTATCCCGCGCAGAACAAGGAGCTTCTTGAGCAAGCGAAGGCAACGCGTGCAAACGTGATTGCCATGGACATGGTGCCGCGCATTTCGCGCGCCCAGAAGATGGACGCGCTGTCCTCCATGGCCAACATCGCAGGCTATCGCGCCGTGATCGAGGCCGGCAATAATTTCGGCCGCTTCTTCACCGGCCAGGTTACTGCGGCCGGCAAGATCCCGCCGGCCAAGGTTCTGGTGATAGGCGCAGGCGTCGCCGGTCTTGCCGCCGTCGGCACCAGCGTTTCGCTCGGGGCCATCACCTATGCATTCGACGTTCGTCCGGAAGTGGCCGAGCAGATCGAATCGATGGGTGCAGAATTCGTCTTCCTCGATTTCAAGGAGCAGCAGCAGGACGGCGCGACAACGGGTGGCTATGCATCCCCGTCGAGCCCGGAATTTCGCGAAGCGCAGCTAAAGAAGTTTCGCGAGATCGCGCCGGACATCGACATTGTCGTCACCACTGCGCTAATCCCAGGCCGCGATGCGCCGAAGCTCTGGCTTGCAGACATGGTCGCTGCGATGAAGCCGGGCTCCGTGGTGGTCGACCTTGCGGCCGAACGCGGTGGGAATTGCGACCTGACTGTTCCGGATCAGAAGATCGTTTCCGAGAACGGCGTCACCGTCATCGGCTACACCGATTTCCCGAGCCGCATGGCCGCGCAGGCATCGACCCTCTATTCGACGAACATCCGCCACATGATGACGGACCTGACCCCGAAGAAGGATGGCGTTCTCGTCCATAACATGGAAGACGATGTTATTCGCGGAGCCACTGTAGCCTTTGAAGGCGAGATCACCTATCCGCCGCCACCGCCAAAGATCCAGGCGATTGCAGCCCAGAAACGACAAGAAAAGGCCAAGGAGCTGACGCCGGAAGAACGGCGTGCCGCCGAAGCTTCCGCCTTCAAGTCGGCGACGCGCCAGCAGGTCGGCCTGCTCGTCGTCGGCGGCCTGCTCATGGCACTTATCGGCGCCTATGCGCCGTCGGCCTTCATGGGCCATTTCATCGTCTTTGCGCTCGCCTGCTTCGTCGGCTTCCAAGTGATTTGGGGCGTCAGCCATTCGTTGCATACGCCTCTGATGGCGGTGACCAATGCGATTTCCGGGATCATCATCATCGGTGCGCTGCTGCAGGTCACAGCGGGCGGATGGCTGGTGACGGCCCTTGCCGCCGTTTCGGTGGCGATCGCTACCATCAACATCGTCGGCGGCTTCATGGTCACCCGGCGCATGTTGAACATGTTCCAAAAGTCGTGACGCCGGCCCGGGGATCAGAATCATGTCTATCGGTATCCAGACCGCGGCCTACATCGCCGCATCCGTTCTCTTCATCCTTTCGCTCGGCGGCCTTTCCGGTCAGGAAAGTGCCAAGCGCGCCGTATGGTACGGCATCGTCGGCATGGCGATAGCCATACTCGCGACCATCCTCGGGCCAGGCGTCGGGCTTTCCGTTGTCCTGCTCATCATGCTCGTCGTTGGTGCTGTCGTTGGCACGTTGCTGGCGCAGCGCGTCGAAATGACCGGCATGCCGCAGCTCGTAGCAGCGCTACACTCCTTCGTGGGCCTTGCTGCCGTGCTGATCGGCCTCAACTCCGACATGACGGCGCATGAGTTCGCCACCAATGCGGAAAAGATCATCCATGAAGCGGAAATCTTCCTCGGCGTGTTCATCGGTGCGGTGACCTTCACCGGCTCGATCATCGCCTATGGCAAGCTTTCCGGCCACATCCGCGGCAAGGCACTCATCCTGTCCGGCCGGCACATGTTCAACATCCTGATGGTGCTCGTGTCGCTTGCGCTGATGATCATGTACATGAATGGCGCGGGTTCATGGTCGCTCTACCTGATGACGCTGATCGCCTTTGTCATCGGCGCTCATCTCGTCATGGCGATCGGCGGCGCCGATATGCCGGTCGTCGTCTCGATGCTCAACTCCTATTCCGGCTGGGCGGCGGCGGCGACAGGCTTCCTCCTCGGCAACGACCTCTTGATCGTAACCGGAGCACTCGTCGGCTCGTCGGGCGCGATTCTCTCCTACATCATGTGCAAGGCAATGAACCGCCAGTTCCTGTCGGTCATTCTCGGCGGCTTCGGCAATGCCTCGGGCCCGGCGATGGAAGTCGTGGGCGAGCAGGTTGCCATCGATGCCGAAGGCGTTGCCGCAGCGCTCAACGACGCCGACTCGGTCATCATCGTTCCAGGTTACGGCATGGCGGTCGCGCAGGCTCAAAGTGCGGTTTCGGAACTCACCCGCAAGCTGCGCGCAGCCGGCAAGAACGTGCGCTTTGCGATCCATCCGGTTGCAGGCCGCCTACCTGGCCACATGAACGTCCTGCTCGCGGAAGCCAAGGTGCCCTACGACATTGTGTTGGAGATGGACGAGATCAACGACGACTTCCACGAGACCGATGTCGTCATCGTCATCGGCTCGAACGACATCGTCAATCCGGCCGCAAAGGAAGACCCGAATTCACCGATCGCGGGCATGCCCGTGCTCGAGGTCTGGAAGGCCAAGCAGGTTTTCGTCTCCAAGCGCGGCCAGGGTACCGGCTATTCCGGGATCGAGAACCCGCTGTTCTACAAGGAAAACACCCGCATGTACTACGGCGACGCCAAAGAGTCGGTCAGCGGCCTGCTTCCGAGGCTGGCCTAAGTTCGATGATGAGTGCCGCCACCAACTGAAGAAATACTGTCAAAGAAACGCATTCCTCGGCAGCCATAAGACCTTCACCGGCAGGCTGCCGTTGCGCGTTCTGGATAGTTCATTCAGAGGTCGCCCGACTACATTCAGCGCGCGATAGGTTGTGGAGACGGACCCGTCCACATGCGGCTAAGGCCGCTCGAACGGTTTGTGTCAGATAGCGAGATCGCCTGCAAACTAGAAGGTGACCTGTGTTATCGAATAAATGAGCGGAATGACGCAACGCCCATGGCTAGGAGTGCCATGGGCGCGGACGAAGTCTTAATTGATGCGTTCTTCAGCCCGAAATTCAGCCATGAAATATCTGACTGCCGGAAGTCGCTCGACTATCGCTTGGAGCATCCGCTTCGAGTGCGACTAAACGGTGATTTTGGCTCGCCGCTCAGCGTATGATCCTCGAGATCCGCCCGTGATGCGAGACGATCTGCTGCTATTCTTCGGGGGCAATGCGAACGACGATTCCACTGAGAGTCTCGTCAAAGGGGATCTGACAGGAAAGCCGCGAGTTCTCTTGGCGGTAGTCGGAGCCTTCCAGCAACTCGCTCTCGTCGATCGAGGGCGCCGCCAGGCTTGCGGTCTCTGGCAATTCCTCGACGTAAAGGTGGCAGGTGGCACAGGAAAGGCACCCGCCACACATTGCAAGCAGCTCATCAAAGCCCGCGTTTCGGATATTCTCCATCAGCGAAGCGCCCACTCTTCCCTCGAAACTATGCAGCTCTCCGTCCCGCGTACGCACCGATATCATAGACATTTTTTCCTCCACTTCATTCCGGCCCTCGAATGCCTCACGGCACTTCGGGGCCAAGTTCCTTGAGTTGTTTCGATGTGTCCGCCAGGGCGTCGCGGTCGATCCTCGCTGAGCTATCGACAAGCTTTCGTCCTTGCACGTAATCGCGGGGTGCGTTGATGCAATCGAGGGCCAGAACCGCCCCGTCCTTCAGGTAGATGACGCTGAAGCTTCGGCTGTTGGGACTACCGCGTGTCACCACGCTGTCAAAGCCGTAGTTGAGACCAACTGTCTGGATCCTCAAATCGTATTGGTTGGACCAGAACCAGGGCGTCGCATCGTAGGGCTTGAGTTCGCCGCAGATCGCCTTGGCGGCGGTGGTGGCCTGATCCGTAGCGTTCTGTACGGATTCAATGCGAATGCCACGGCCATGTCTCAGCCTTGCGCAGTCTCCGATGCAGTAGATGTCCGGCAGGGATGTCTGGCAAAACTCATCGATATCCACACCGTTTGAGCCTTCCGCGCCCGCCTCGATCAGCGGGCCGGCTGAAGGGGTAATACCTATGCCGACCACGACGATATCGGCGGGGATCGTCTCGCCGGTCGCAAGTACTACGCTCTTGACGCGGCCGTTGGAACCCTCCAGAGAGCCGACGCCGGAGTTGAGGCGAATGTCAACGCCATGTGCACGATGTTCGGCTTCGTAGAACCTCGATACCGGCTCCCCGGCTACGCGCGCGAGTACGCGGTCGAGCGCCTCGACCAAAGTGACCTCTTTGCCGATCTCTCGGAACACCGCTGCCGCTTCGAGACCGACATAGCCGCCGCCGACGATCACGATCCTTTCGGCGCCGGGAAGGACTTCGACGAGCGCGTCGCAATCCGCCTTGTTGCGGATATAGCAGATTCCGGCCAGCTCGCTGCCGGGGCAGGAAAGTTTCCTCGGTTCGCCACCAGCCGCCCAAACAAGCTTGCCGTAGGAGAAGCGTTCGCCAAAGTCCGTGACGACGACATGGGCTGCCGCATCGACGATGGTCACACGCCTGCCCAGCATCAGTTCCACTTGTCGCGAAGTCCAGAAATCCGGCGGCCTGAGATGCATCCTTTCGAAGGATTTCTTGCCTGCGAGATATTCCTTCGACAGCGAAGGGCGGTCGTAGGGGACTTCCGGCTCGGCGCTGATCAGCGCAATGCATCCCGTGAACCCGGACTGCCTGAGCGCTGCCGCTGTCTGCGCGCCGCCGTGCCCGCCGCCGACGATGATGCAGTCGAAGAAGCGATTGTTGTCCTCCCGCGTCATTGTCATGACTCTCTTTCAGCGCCGATGAGGACGAAGCACATGGTCGCGGGCTTATCGCCCTTGTTGCGCCAGGCATGGCGCGTGCCGCATTGGACGACGACGTCGCCCTGCTTCAGCAGCGTTTCGGCGCCGTCGTCGAGTTCGAGCCAGACCTCGCCATCGAGGACAATGTCGTAATCCACTGTGTTGGTGGTGTGCATACCGGGGGCGTCGGGCTCGAATGCCTGGATCAGGCCGGGGATATGCACCGCCTGTTCTTCGAAGGCGGCAGCCGGATCGACGGTCGCGAATACCGAGTCCGGCGGGAAGACGACGATCATCAGCTTCGTCTGGCCCGGTTCGGGGGTGATCAGGATTTGCGGCGGCGCCTGCTCCGCATGACCCTGCGGAAGGCTGGGTTTCGCTGACGTTGCGTAAAGGACGGAGGTAAGATGGCCCGGCACGGAATCGTACACGTGGGCATTGGGTGCGGGGCCGTCGCTGATGAAGACGGACTTGCCGTTGCTAATTCCTGTGACGACGCGCCGGGGTATGCGCAGTTGCGTTGCCTTATTCATAGATCAGGCCCTTCGCCTCAAGCTGCGGACGCATGTTGTTAATGTCGAGGCTCAGCTGGCCCGACTCGTAGAGGCCACGCTTCTCCTCCTCCATCTTCTGACGCTTTCGGGCCTTCTCCAGAACCGACGCCGCCTCGTCGCGCTTGACCACACAGACGCCGTCGTCATCGGCGACGATGACATCGCCCGGCTCGATATAGGCTCCGGCGCAGACCACGGGGACCTGGACGTTCGCCAGCGTCTCCTTGACGGTGCCCTGCGCCGATATCGCCTTGGACCAGACGGGGAAGTTCATGGACCTGAGGTCGGCGACATCGCGTACGCCGGCATCGATCACCAGACCCAGAATTCCGCGAGCCTTGCACGATGTCGCGAGAAGATCGCCGAAATATCCGTCCGTGCATGGCGAGGTCGGTGTGACGACCAGGATGTCGCCGGGCTGCGCGACCTCAAGGGCGACATGGATCATCCAGTTGTCACCCGGTGGCACCTCGCATGTGAGCGCCGTCCCGCCGATGCGCGCGCCCTCGATCACGGGGCGCAGATGCGGGGCCAGCAGTCCCTTGCGGCCCTGCGCTTCATGGACTGTGGCGACACCCAGCTTGCCCAGGGCTTCGCATATCTCGCGATCCGTCCGCGGTGTCTTGGTCATTACCTTCATTGGAAGCCTCCCGAGATGCATTCAAACGTATTTCAACCAGCCGACCGCGCCCAGGAGGAAGCTGCGCTCGAACACGCCTGCGGCGCTGGATCTGGCGGCCTCATCAAGCAGGTTGGCGCGGATCATCAAGTCGACCGTGGCATTCATCGCAGCTTGCGGAATGGAAAGATCGCCGGGCCACATGCCCATGTCGCGCATGTAGTGAAGGCCGCGCGAGGCGAGTTCGCTGTCGTCTTTCGTGGTAATTCGCTGGAAAATCGGAAGCGTGATGTCGTCGCGGCTCGGGTCGTTTGTTATCGCATAGGCTTCGAACAGCGCCTTGAGGAAACGGGCGACCACATTGCGGTTGCCGTCCAACCAGCTTTTGCGGCCGATGACTGCGGCGAAGACGATCTCGGGAATGACATCGTTGATTTCGCCGATCAGATTGTAGCCTTCGCGTTCGGCCAGGAAATTCCATGGCGCGGGCTGCGGGGCGCACTCAATTTCCCCCGCCTGCAGGGCTTCCCAGCGCTTGGTGTGGATGCCGGCAAGTTCGAATTCGTAGTCGCCGGGATACCGCAGGCCTTCCTTAGACAACAGCATTTGGGTGTAGATCGCCGTGCCCTCGGTAAGCGACGAGGTACCGACCTTTTTGCCCTTGAGGTCCCTGATCGTCTTGATCGAAGGCTGAGCGACGAGCGACATCGGCAGGCGATTGGAATTCGAGGCAATAACCCTGAGCTCGCCGCCTTTGACGAAGTTCGAGACGGCACCTTCAGGTGGCGTTATCGCGAGATCGGCCTCGCCTTCGAGAACGGCGGTGGTCGCCTTGTCGACGGTGCCCATCTTCTTGTATTCGATCACCAGCCCGTGCTTGGCGAAAATTCGATGCTCTTCGGCCACGAAGACCGGGAGCCAGTTGAATCCTTGCGCCCCGCCAGCGAGGCTCAGATGTCGGCTGGAAACCATGTGATTTCTCCCTATTCAGTTGCGACGCTTCAAAGGCCGCGTTCGCGCAATCTCTTGTCCAAGAGTGGATAGACCCGGCGTGCGTTTCCTTCGAAGACTGCGTGTCTCTGTTCGTCGTCGAGGGCGAGATGGTCGATGTATCTCTTGGTGTCGTCGAACGGGTGCCCGGTCTCCGGATCGGTCGCCTTCACAGCGCCGAGCAGCTCGGAGCCGAACAGGATGTTCTTGGTGTCGACGACGCGGAAGAGCGTATCGATCCCCGCCTGGTGATAGACGCAGGTGTCGAAGAAGACATTGTTCATAAGGTGCGTGTCGAGGCCGGGCTTTTCGAGCATCATCGACAGGCCGCGATAGCGGCCCCAGTGATACGGCGCAGCCCCGCCTCCGTGCGGTATGATGAACTTGAGTTCCGGATGGCGCTCGAACAGGTCTCCCTGAATCAACTGCATGAATACCGCCGTATCGGCGTTAATGTAGTGTGCGCCCGTCATGTGAAGGCAGCGCTCACAGGAACTCGAAACGTGGATCATCGCGGGGACCCTGAGAGCGACCATGGCCTCCCACATGGGATCCCACCATGGATCGTAGATCGGTGGCGCACTCCAACGCCCGCCTGATGGGTCGGGGTTGAGATTGCATCCGACGAAACCGTTTTCGACGCAGCGCTCCAACTCCTCGATGACATCAGACAGGTCGCCGTCGACTGTCTGAGGAAGCTGGCAGACCGCCGCGAAATTATCCGGGAACATGTCGACGATCCGGCCAATATTGTCGTTCGATAGGCGCGACCACTCCTTGGCGACCGACAGCCCCGGTACATGGTGTCCCATACCGGAGGCACGGGGGCTGAGCAGCGTCACATGCGAGCCGCGCTCGCGCTGAATTTTAAGTTGGTTCGCCTCAATGATGTCGTACAACTGCTTATCGGGGATTCCCGGATAGACAGGGAGCACGGAAGACTTTCCTTCCGCATAGGCGACTTGCGCCGCGCGGAAGGCGTGGTGCTCCGGCGGTTCGGTCGTAAAGTGGCCGTGGCAGTCGATGATCAGCGACATCACGCATTCCACTTCGCGGGGAGGTCGGATATGCCACGGAACCGCCAGCCCTTGCCCTTGACCTCCCGCGACGGATCGAGGCGAAGATCGGGCAACTGCCGGAACACTTCGGCAAGCGCAATCTCGCCCATCGCACGGGACAGGAAGTGGCCGGAACAGAAGTGCGGACGGAACCCGAATGACAGGTGCTGCTTCTTCTTGCGGAACATGTCGAAGCGGTCGGCGTTTTCGAAACGGATCTCGTCGCGGTTGGCCGACCCCATGACGATGGCGACGGATGACCCCTCAGGGATGACCGTGCCGGCAATCCCGAAATCTTGCTTGGCAATGCGCGGTGTTACGCCGATCGGGGCGATCCAGCGCAGACCCTCGTCGAAGGCGCGCATCGCGTTTTCCTGCGGCTGCTCCGCCATGAGTTTCGCCTGGTCGGGATTTGAAAGAAGACCCGTGCAGGCGTTCGCCGCTGCATGGCCTGGCTCCTGGAGGCCACCGAGGATGATGACGCGCATGGTCGGAGAAATCTCCTCCCAGCTTCGAACCTCGCCCTTTGGCATTCCGCCGTACATGACATGGCTGAGCAGCGAGTGGTTGGGCTTCGACAGGCACGCCTGGTAAAGATCGCCCATCTGCTTGTCGATGTCGGCAAGCGCATCGTCCAGTCGCTTCCATACGGCCGGATCATTGCTGACGTTCTGCAGACCCAGCGCCATCGCGTGGAACCACTCGACGAGAGCTTCGTTTGGCGTCTCCGTCAGGCCGATGACATCGCCAATGCACCGCACCGAGATTGGCTCGAAGAGTTCCGTCGTCAGGTTTGCTTCACCATTCTTCTTGATGGCGTCGATGTAACGCTGCACGACCGGGCGCGTCACGCCTTCGACGAACGAACGCACGCGTTCCTGCGTGAGATTCTCGTCGATACCCTGGCGGAGGCACTGATGATCTTCCCCAGACATGGTCAGGACGTTCGGCATGCCCATGACGCGGGCCTCGGGGCGGTCTGCCGAACCCGACGGTCCGAACGCTTTGTCGTTGCCGCCGATCGTGCGGCAGTCGTCGAACCGCGTAATGAAATATTCTTTCGTCCCTTCGAAGAAGGCCACAGGCTCCTCCGCGCGTAGCCTCGCGTAGACGGGATAGGGGTCCCTATAGAGATTTTCGCCCGTCAGCTCGGTGTTCGTTCCCGTCATCGATTTCCTCCCTCACCCTGCATCGCAGGGTTTTCGCCAATCCCGCCGTCATGTTCTCCAACCCGACGGCATGCATTCTCAGGACGTTCCTCTAGAGCAATCGCCATGCGATTGATGCTTGACATACCGAAACGTCTTCGGATACTGATAGGTATCCAAAGCGGGATTGGCTGTCAACAAGAGAAATGGACAGGCCGTGGAGAGACCGCCTCGGGAGGAGGAAATCATTGAACGACAGCAGCATCGCCGAGATGCGTCTTGTGCTTGAGGCGCGTGATGTCTCCGTGCAATTTGGCGGCGTCAAAGCCCTGACCAATGTGTCGGTTTCCGTGAGGGCCGGAGAAATCTGCGGCTTGATCGGACCAAACGGAGCAGGCAAATCGACCTTTCTCAATGCGGCGACCCGGCTGGTGAATTACACAAGCGGATCGATCATGCTTGGCGGTCAGCCGCTCGAAGGCGTCGGTTCGCGCGAAATGATCGGAATGGGCATCGCGAGGACCTTCCAGAACCTTGGCATCTATGCGTCCATGACTGTTCTGGAGAACGTCATGCTCGGTGCGCATCATCGGTTTGGCGGCAAGTTCGCCCAAGCGATTTTCGCTCCATCCCGGGCAAGGGCTGTGGAACGGTCCGCGCGCGAAAAGGCAATGGCAGTGCTTGAAGAGGTCGGCATGGCCGAGCTCGCCCCGCGCACCGCCGGATCGCTTCCCTATCCCCTGCAGAAGCGTATGGAGATTGCTCGCGCGCTTGCCGCCGAGCCAAAAATTCTTCTGCTCGACGAACCTGCCGGCGGGCTGACGCACGGCGAAGTCCACGAATTCGGGGCGCTCGTCGATGGCATCAGACGCAATCGGGACCTCTCCATTCTTCTCATCGAGCATCACATGGGGTTGGTCATGAGCCTTTGTGACCGGATCGTTGTGCTACACCTGGGCCGTAACCTGGCCGAAGGCACCCCTTCCGAAATCAAATCCAACGACGCGGTGATTGCCGCCTATCTCGGGAAGGCAGCATGACGCTGGATCTCAGAAACCTCTCCGTATTCTATGGCAAGACGCAGGCGCTGTTCGACTGTTCGTTCTCAGTGGGCGAAGGCGAGTTTGTCGCCCTGCTCGGCTCCAACGGGGCCGGGAAGACAACGCTCCTGCGCGCCGTGTCGGGACTGCTCCCATTCAAGGGCTCGGTTGCCTTTGCTGGAAAAGCGCTCGACAAGATCGTGGCGCAGAAGCGCCTCGCGCTCGGCATCGCGCACATACCCCAAGGACGAGGGACTTTCTCCGAGTTTACGGTCGATGAAAACCTGTCGCTCGGAGCGACGATCGTGTCCAACCGATCCCAAGTGAGGGAGGACAAGGAACGCTGGTACGAGACATTCCCGCGTCTGCGCGAACGGCGCAACCAGCTTGCGGGAAACCTTAGTGGCGGAGAACAGCAGATGCTGGCTGTGGCACGCGCGCTCATGTCCCGACCGAAGCTTCTGATGTGCGACGAGCCATCGCTCGGGCTCGCCCCTTCGATCACCCAGGAAATCCTGGCGATTTTCAAGACGCTCAACAAGGATCACGGCATGACGCTGCTCGTGGTCGAGCAGAATGTCGACATCACCCTTCAATATGCCGACCGGGCCTTCGTCATCGAGGCCGGCCAGATCGTCGCGAGCGGTGCGGCAAAGGAGCTGATCGGCAACGAAGACATCAAGAAATCTTACCTGGGAGTTGCCTGATGAGCCTCTTCTTCCAGCTCGTCGTCAGCGGCCTGACCACGGGCGCAATTTACGCGGCGCTGGCCCTGGCGCTCGTCCTCATCTTCAGGGCAACCAACGTCGTCAACTTCGGCCAGGGCGAGATGGCGACCTTTTCCGCCTATGTCGCCTGGCAGTTGATGCACTGGGGTGCGCCGCTCTGGCTCGCCGTCCTCGCGAGCCTCATTGTGGCGTTTGCTACTGGGATTGTAACTTTCCGCTTGATTATCCGGCCGATGATGAGCGCTCCGGTGGAGGCAATCGTCGTTATCACCCTTGGTATCCTCGTTCTCTTCCAAGCCGCGTGCATGTGGATGTGGGGCGCCGAACAGCTCTCGTTCCCAAGCCTTTTCCCTGACGGCGGCTTCAATATCGGTGGGGTTCGCGTGCTCTCTTCCGCCATCGGCACGCTGACGATCCTTCTTGTTATTGCTTTGGCAATGGGCATCATCTTCCGGTTCACCAGGCTTGGCCTGTCGATGCGCGCGGCCGCTTTCGACCATGCTCGAAGCGTGCTTGTCGGCGTCAACGTCGAACGCATGCTGATGTTGGGATGGGGCTTTGCCGCTGTCATCGGGGCGCTTGCCGCCATCCTGATTGCCCCCCGCCTGTTTCTCAGCCCGACAATGATGACGCCAATCCTATTTTACGGGCTCGCTGCAGCGACGCTCGGCGGCTGGGACAGTCCGCTTGGCGCGATCGTCGGCGGCCTCGCCGTCGGCGTCGCCGAGAGCTTGGGTGCCAGCTACCTCTCATTTATCGGCGCCGACATGCGCATCGCAGTGCCGATCGCCCTCACCCTGGTCATCCTGCTTGTGAAGCCCGTTGGCCTGTTCGGTTCCTATAAGGTGACAAAGCTATGAATGATGGAGTCCGCGCGGCCACTCTCAAGTTCGGTCTCTTTGCGATCGTCGCGATCCTGATCCCAGTCTTTGCGCCGGGATATGCGTTGCAACAGGTGGCGATTGCCATCGCCTACGCCATCGCCATTCTCGGTTTGAACCTGCTGATGGGGTTCGCCGGGCAGATTTGCCTTGCACAGGGAACGCTGTTCGGTGTCGGCGCTTACGTTACCGCGATCCTCAACGCCACCTACGGCGTCTCGCCGCTCGTGACGCTGCCTGCCTCAGCCGCGGTGGCAGCCGCGATTGGGCTGGTCATCGGCCTTCCGGCACTCAGGCTTCAGGGCTTGCAACTGGCCATCGTTACATTCGGCATTGCGGCCGCGTTCCCGCAACTGCTGCTCAAGATGAAAAGCCTGACCGGCGGCGTATCGGGGCTTTCGATCGATGCCCCCGAAGCTCCGAGTTTCTTCTCGGATCGCCCCGAACTGTGGCTCTATATCATATCGCTTACGTGCGCGGGTGTCGGTGCCCTGCTCGTCTCGCTGATGCTCTTCGGCGACAACGGGCGCGCCCTTAGAGCACAGCGGGATAATCCACAGATTGCTCAGGCGCTCGGCGTCAACCTGACACGCACCCGCCTTTGGGCGTTTGCCGCAAGTTCGGCGCTCGCCGGACTCGGCGGTGGAGTGTTCGGCATCATCAGCGGTTTCATCAGCCCGGAGTCGTTCCTGGCAATCCTGTCCATCAACATCGTGATCGGCAGCATTGTCGGCGGCGTCACCAGTATCGTCGGAGCGTTTCTCGGCGGTCTCTTCATGGTCTTCGTCCCGACCTGGACATCTGACATCAACCTGAGCCTCGGCAATCTGATCTACGGCCTCGCGCTGATCCTGATCATGACGGTCGCGCGCAACGGGGTCACTGGCTTCATCGAAAAATGGCTCTCGATGACTTTTCGGAGGATGGCGAGTAGCCGACGCCAAATTGAAACAAGGGAGGAACTGATATGAGATTTATCTCTGTACTGAAAGGATGCGCAATGCCGCTGGCTGTCACGGCACTGCTCGCAGCAAGCAATGCCAATGCTGCGGAACCGTCGCCGGGCATCACCGACGACACCATTAAAATTGGGGTCACCGGACCGCTCACTGGACCGGTCGCGGTCGTCGGCGGTGTCGCCGAAGGAATCCGCGCGCGGGTCGAACAGGCCAACGCCGAAGGCGGCGTCAAAATGGGCGATGGCAAGACCCGTAAGATCGATCTCATCGTCGAAGACGATGGCCTTGATCCCCAGCGCACCTTGGCGAATGTCCGCAAGATGGTCGAAAAAGATCAGGTATTTGCTCTCGTCGGCACAGCCGCGACGCCAAACAACCTGGCAATCGGCCGCTATATCACGCAGAAGAAAGTGCCGAACGTTTTCATGTATTCGGGTGTCGTCTCCCTGAACGCTCCCGAATGGGAGGTTGGCTTCGTACCGTCGTTTTCAACCGAAGCCGACTCATTTGCTGCGTACCTTCAGATCAACAAGCCCGACGCAAAGGTGGCCTTCCTGTATCTGAACACGGAGACCGGCCAAACTTTCATGAAGGCCTTCGATAGCGCAATCGACGGAACGAACATCAAGGTGATCGAACGCCAGCCGGTGACATCGCAGGACCCCACTGTCGAGACCCAGCTAAACACTCTGAAAGCTTCCGGCGCCGATACATTGGTGATTATCGCCGCGCCGCGCCAGGGCGGCGAAGCCATCCGCTTCCAATCCGAAAGCGGTTGGAAGCCTTTGACCCTGGTCACGAACTTGTCGTCAGCGTATCCGGTTCTCCAGTCGGTCGGCCTGGAAAATGCCAAGGGTATCATCACCTCCGACTTCCTGAAGCCGATCACCAGCGATCAGAAGTCCGGTGACGAAGGCGTCGATCACTATCTCGACGCCATAAAAGCAGCCAAGGTGAACTTCGTCTTCGCCAATACGATTGGCCAGACCGGATACGCCATCGGCGATGCGCTCATCCAGTCCCTCGAAAAGCTCAAGGACCCCACCCGCGAAGAGCTGATGAAAGTCGTTCACAACATGAACGGATGGAAGAACCCATTGCTTCAAGAGGGTATCGCGATGACGACCAAGGAAGGATCCGACATTTACCCTGTCGAGGCGCTCCAGCTCTACCAGTTCGACGGCCAGGAATACGTGCCGCTCGGTGGAGTTTTGGATTTTGAAGGCAAAACACACGAATAGTTCTCCCTCCGTTCGGGTGCCGGTAACCCGGCACCCCTTCACTGAGGTGAGGCAGATTTCACTCAGCAGTGCACTTCGATCCGATTGGCTAGGCGTCAGTTTTTGTTTCGGTATGCATCCGGAAACACGATATCCTGATCGACGAGCACATTGAACTTGTACCCTGGCCGGATCTCCAGTGTCGGCTGCACGTCCATATTGCGCTGGATCGTCCGATCGGCAACGCGCCCGAAGGTTTCGGCGAAATTCCGCCGCGCTGCGTCTGAGGCAGTATCCTGCGTCGCCAGAGTCGAACTCTGCGGCACGGCCATATCGATGCCCGTTCCGATCAGGGCAATCAGCACAGCCGACCCGAACGTCCTGAGATAGTGATTGTTCACTTTATCGGTGAAACCGCCATAGCCCTGGGCGTCCGTACCCGCCATGCCGCCAATTTGCAGCGTCGAGCCGTTCGGGAAGATGATGTCGGTCCAGACGACAAGAACACGTCTCTGGCCGAACGAGATCTTGCTGTCATAACGGCCGAAGAGCTTTGTTCCCTGCGGAATGAGCAGGCGATGACCGGTTGCGCTGTCATAGACGTTCTGACTCACCTGCGCAGTGATGCGGCCGGGAAGATCCGAATTAATGCCTGATATGAGCGTCGCCGGAATGACGGAGCCGCGTTTCAGCTCAAAGGGTGATTGCTGTGGCACGACGCGATTGGGGAGGTATCCGAGATCCTTGAGATCGGCGTTGAAGAAATCCTCCTTCGAGCGCTGCCCATTCGGATCGACGTTCTGACCGACGAGACCGGCTCGCAGGGCAGCACTATAGAGGTCGGACGGCGTTCCTGCGGTCGGCGCCGTGGTTGCCGCGCTCGCGTCGTCCGCTCGCGAGCGCGCGTCGAGCTTGCCGCGATCGATGGCGAGCGGCGCGTCATAGGCGGTATCCCTCGCCTGCAGTCGGGCCATGCGCTGGCGATGCCGTTCACGCAAATATTGTTCCTGGTTCTCGCGTTCGAGACGTGCCCGCCATGCATCTTCCGGCTCCAGTTCCTGCCAGCGCCGATCGCCTTGTTCGGGCTGCGGCGTGAAGGGATTGGGCACCTTATGCTCGTCCTGCTTTGTCGAGACAGGTGTTGGCTGGAACGTTGTCTGCTGCTGCGGCTCACCGATAATTCCGTCGGTCACGCCACGCTTGATCTGGTCGGCGAAGGTCGAGGCGGGATTGCCCGAATTCCCTTCCGGGCCTCGGTCCTTACCCGAATAGAGTCCGCGGGAAGCAAGGCCGTAGAAAATGACGGCGAGAAAGGCGACCAGCAGCACGATGACCACGACGATCGGCAGACGGTTGATCCGCTTGATGCCTTTATCGATTCCTTCGTTTGCGGTGCCGCCGAGCTTGAGAGATTGAGCCATTCTTCTCCTCCCTCAAGGGCGTCGCATCAGCGACAACGCGCTCGCCGCCGTCGCCCCGTTCGCCGTGACGGTATAGGCCCGACCAAGTTCGACACTATTTGTCGAAAGACGCACCAGAACTTGACCATCGAACGGTGTGATTACATAGGCGAGCGTGACGACTTTTGTCTCGCCATCCGTCTTCTGGTCGGTGATAACGGCATAGCCCCATCCCTTGAGCGCCGCCTCGAGCGCCTGCCCAAAGGATGAGCTATCCTGCTTAAGAGCGATTGTCGCTTTCCCTGGTCCGATTTGCTCGGCGAGGCGGCTGACCATATCACCTGCGAGGGCGCCTGCGGCCGGGGGTGAGATTTCCACCGGCGCTGTGCTGGCGGCGAGGCCGTCGGTGTCCGTCGACTGGCATCCGGAAAGAAGAGTGACCAGGATGCAGGCTGAGGCAAGACTGAAGACGAAGCGGAGCCCAGGAGTTCGCATCATCGCCCTCCCCTTCTGATCGTCACTTTTTCTTGCTTCCACCCCACGCCGGAGACGAGGACGGCGCGATCGATATTGTAATCGACCACCATCATATTGTTCTTCAGGCGATAGTTGACGATCCGGTTCTGTCCTCCAGAAACGACGAAGAGCACTGGCGCATCCTGCCCGGAAATCGAACGCGGAAACTGGATGTAGGTCTTGAGCCCATCGGAATAGACCCTCGTCGGCCGCCAGCCGGCTTTTCCCGAGACGGAATAGGCGAAACTCAGCTGTTCGGCTGGAACGCCGGCGCCGGGCATGGTGCTTGCGTCGAGCCGAGCGTTGACCTCGGCGAGTTTTGTCGAAACATCTTCGGGATATTCGAAGCCAACACGGGCCATATATTGCATCGCATGCGACTTGAGCTGGATATGATACGTGCGCCTGGACGTCGTCACGACCATCGACGTCACCAAGCCGGGTTCCGAAGGCTTGATGATCAGGTGTATGGCCTGTCCGCCTGCCGCTCCCGATGTGGCGGGTTCGACTTTCCAGCGAACCGTGTCGCCGACCAATACGTCGCGGACGACCTCGCCGCCCTGCAGCTCGATATCGCAGACCTGAAGCGGCGAGCAGACGACGGAGGGCTGCACCTCCCCATAGAGGAAGATCACCTTCCCATCCGCTCCCTTGGTGACGAGGCCCCGCGATCCGCGCCACTGGGTGGAAAGTCCCAAACCTTTCGACTCATTGGCGGTGGCGCCGTCGGCGGCCAGCGCGCGGGAAGAGACGAGGATCGAAGATGGCCCGACGGCGAAAATGATGGCGCCGGCCGTCAGCGTGGCCCGTAGAGTTCTGCGTGGGATGTTCATGTGGGAGGCCATGCCTTTCAAAGCTGTGCGGTCCAGTCGAAATCGCGGAGATAAAGACCGATAGGGTTCAGGCGGATTACGCCTTCGTCCTGGGGCGGCGTGAGCGTCACGGTGGCGACGCCGCGAAAACGGCGCACTGCAGTTTCCTTGCCGCGCCGGTCTCGCTCGAACTCCGTCCAGTCGACCTGGTAGGACTGGGTGGAAAGGGCGACGATGTTGTTGACCTCGACCGCGACCGTCGCGGTCGTCGCCTTTTCGAACGGCGAGTTCGAGCGGAACCAGGCATTGATCTTTTCCGTCGCGGGATCGGACATCCGGAGAAGGGCGTAGGTCCGGTCGATATACTGTTTCTGCACGACCGCATCCGGCGTGACGGATCTGAAGTTTGAGACGAAGCTGCCAAGGGTCGCGCGCACGACCCGCGGATCTGCATAGTCTATCTGCTGCGGCAAACCGGCGTTGGCAGCAGTGCCGAGCCTGTCGATTTCGACGATATAGGGAACGAGCTTAACCTGCGTGCTCTGGTATAGCGCATAGGAAAAACCGATCACCGCCATGAGCATGCTGGTGACGCCAACGATACGCCACGCCGCGGCAGCCCTGACATAGGAGCCATAACGTTCGTTCCACTCGTTTCGTGCGGCGATATAGGGATTGTCGGGCGCATTACGTCCGGCCATAAGAACTCTGCCTCCGGCTACTTGTTTTCATTGATCGGTGGAGGCGGCGGCGGTGAGGGTGTGGCGCTTGTCCGCGTCTGATCGAGCTTCGCGTTGGCAAGACCAAGCAGCGAACCGGCATAGGCTCCCGGTGAACCGATCACCTTATCTTTTGCGGCCGAGCCAGCTGCCCAACCTGCACTGCCGATGCCGGATGCCATGCCTCTTAATGCAGCGCCTGCCATCGATGATCCCCCTACCCGCGCCGCGCTCGCGGTCTGAACGCCCTTAGATGCGGCGTTCGCGCCAAGGAATGCGCCGCCTGCGGCGAAGGTAGCGGCTTGGCTGCCGTGGCGGATCGCTTCCATGCCACCACTCACCGATGCACCCTGCACGACGCCCTGCAGGATTGGCGGCACATACATCGCGATCACGAAGACCACGACCGAGATGCCGGCAATCGCGAGTGTGGTGATGAACTGCTCGGAGGTGGCCGTCGGCGCTTCGGCGAGGCTCAGCAAAATGTCGGAGCCGATTTTGGCGATCATCACCAGCGCCATCAGCTTCATCCCGACGGAGAAGGCATAGACCAGATATTTGATGGCAAAGTCCTTTGTGAAGGAAGAACCGCCGAGGCCGAGCATGATCATGCCGGCGAGCAGGCCGACATACATCTCCACCATGACGGCAACGAAGATCGCGGCGACGAGACTGAAGGAAATCACCACCACGACCATGGCGAAAACGGCGGCGATCGCGAGCGCATTATCCTCGAACAGGCCGAACTTCGCCTGTTCGGACATCTTGGTTGCGACACGGATACCGGCGTCGAAGATGTTGGCAGGGGACGCAGAGCCGCCGCCAGCGCCAATCTGAAACAGACTGTCGACCACCGCCTTGGCGAAGGAGGGACCCTGATCGAGGATGAAGGCGAAGAGACCAATGAACATGATTCGCCGGACGAGTTCGGCAAACCAGCTATCCAGCGAGGCGGCATTGATCGCCAGCCACACGGCAGCGATGCTGACCTCGATGCCGGCCAGGATCCAGAACAACGATCGCGCTGCATCCATCACCGTCGTTTCCCAGCCTTTCGCGGCGGTGACAACGGAGTTCTCCAGCGTCGTGAGTACTTCGCCCTGTTGCGCGAAGGCAGGAGTACTTGCCAACAAGACGACGCCGACCGCAATGAAGGCGAGCTGGATCTTCTGGAAGGAGCGAACAATTACCATCGTGGTTTCATTTCTTGCCCGCCACGGACATTCCGATCCGGATCACCACCGAAGAACTTTTCCCGATATCCCCGATGCTCGGTATCTGAAGCAGGCCGCGAGACGCCCACATCCGATCCGGACCGAGGTGCCGGATTGGGTTGAACCAAAATCCAAGTGACGATGCCGGCGCCGATAATTGTGGCCCCGGCGATGGCGATGGGCAGGCGCAGGCTCACCAGCGGGGCTCCATCGTTTGACCACCGCGGATGTCACGCTCCGTTGCGTTGAAGAACTGCTCGCGGCGGGCCTGCGCCAGATCCTTTTGCGCCTGTTCCGATTGGAACCACGCTCCCATCATGGTCATTTGCTGGGAGACGAGACCCCGCAACTTTTGCATCTGTGCGACCTGTTGGGCGGCGATCTCGTGCCCGACCTGCAGTGCTTTCATTTGTCCATCGGCTGATTCCGACATCGAGCGCAGCGATGACATCGTGCGTTCCTCACTGGAAAACTGGTCGGCGGTCAGATTTGCGGCCTTCAATGTCCCGGCGATCGTGTCGCGGTTCGTGTCGGACCAACTCTGATATATCGTCGAAAAGCTCGCCCCATTTGGCAGACTGCTCTTCATCTCGGAGAAGCTTTGAAAGCGCTGCTTGAGGAGGTCGTCGATATTGCCCATGGAGAACGCAACCCCTTGACCCTGCGCGACGACGTTCTGCAGGTTCTTCAGGTCGCTCTCGACTTGACCCCAGACGTGGTCGGGTAGTTGCGCTGTGTTTTGCAGCAGGTTTTTGTAGATATTGAGCTGGGTTTGGATTTGCTCGGCAAGCTGGGAGATCTGGGTGATCTGATTGTTCACCTGCTCGGCAGATTTGCCGACGAGCGAAACCAGTTCGGCGTTATTGGCGAGCTGCGTCCATTCGGTCGCCTGCCCTGTCACGCCGCTGGCCTGAACGGGAATGGGGAATGCGGTCGAAAAGGCGGCCGCCGCGATGACTGCCGTGCGGACTGTTTCAAGAGATCTGGAAGAATGAATCGGCATGGGCGATCCCTCTTTGCTGGAGCCAGTGGAGAGGCCACGTGGCCCCATACTCGAGGTGGAGCGAACGGATGCGCTTCAGGTCTTCCTTGCCTGATGCGCCGACGAATGAGAGAGCGACAGGACCGAGCGCCATATCGAACAGGCGGCGGCCCTCGGGTGAGGCGACGTAATATTCGCGCTTGGGAATGGCGGTCGCGACGATCTCGATCTGCCGCTCGTTGAAACCGATCCGCTCGTAGAACTCGCGCGTCCCGGACTCGCGGGCCGCGCCATTCGGCAGGCAGATTTTCGTCGGGCAGGATTCCTTCAGCACGTCGATGATGCCGGAGCGCTCAGCATCCGAGATCGACTGCGTGGCGAGCACCACTGCGCAATTTGCCTTGCGCAGCACCTTCAGCCATTCGCGGATCTTATCGCGAAAGACCCGATGACCAAGCATCAGCCAGGCCTCGTCGAGAATGATCAGGCTGGGGGCGCCGGTAAGACGCTTTTCGATGCGGCGGAAAAGATAGGTAAGGACGGGGACGAGATTGCGCTCACCCATGTTCATCAACTCTTCGATCTCGAAGCATTGGAAGGCACCGAGCGCCAGACCGTCCTCCTCGGCATCGAGCATCTGTCCCATCGGACCGTCGACGGTATAGTGGTGGAGCGCGTCCTTGATCTCGCGCATCTGCACACCGGATACGAAATCCGAGAGCGAGCGACCACGCGATTCCGCCATCAGAGCGATCTGGCGGGAGATGGCGTTGCGATAATCCGGCGTGATCGTCACGCCCTGCAGCGCAACCAGCGTCTCGATCCACTCGGCGGCCCAGGCGCGATCGCCATCGGCAGAAAGTTCGGCGAGCGGGCAGAATGCGAGACCGGCACTTTCCTCCTTCGTTGCTGGCCTATTGGCGTCGCCGCCGATCTCGTAATGGTGGCCACCAATGCTAAGCGTCAGCGGCAGTATCGAACCGCCCTTGTCGAAGGCGAACACTTGCGCGCCGGCGTAGCGGCGGAATTGCGCTGCGATCAGCGCCAGCAGCGTCGACTTACCCGACCCGGTGGGACCAAATATCAGTGTGTGGCCGACATCGTCGACATGCAGGTTCAGCCGGAACGGCGTCGAACCGCTGGCGACCTGCATCAGCGGCGGCGAGGCCGGCGGATAGTACGGGCACGGTGCGGTCGGGCTGCCCGACCAGACCGAATTGAGAGGAATCAAGTCTGCCAGATTGCGAGTGTTGATCAGCGGTTCGCGGATATTGGCATAGGAAACGCCGGGTAGGCTGCCGAGAAAAGCGTCGGTCGCATTCAGCGTCTCGATCCGTGCACCGAACCCTTCGACCTGGATCAGGCGGCGGACGGCCTCGCACTTTTCTCGTAGGCGGTTTTGATCCTCGTCGAAGATGACGATGACAGGTGTATAATAACCGTAGGCGACGAGCTGCGATGAGGCCTCGGCAATTGCGTCCTCGGTTTCGGCGACCATCATCATGGCATCCTGGTCGAGCGATCGGGATTGCGTCTGGAAGAGCTGATCGAGGAAGGGTCTGACCTTCTGCTGCCACTTCTTGCGCGTGCGCTCCAGCCTCGCCCTTGCTTCCTCCGCATCGAGGAAGATGAAGCGTGACGACCATCGATAGGCAAGCGGCATCAGGTCGAGGCTGTTGAGGATTCCCGGCCAGCTTTCGGCTGGTAGCCCGTCGACCGCGACGACACCGAGAAATCGGTTCTCGACCAAAGGGGTCAAGCCGTGCCGTAGCTCGGCCGTCACCAGCCAGTCAAGATACATAGGGATCTCGGGCAGACGCACCGGATGGTTCTCGCCGGTGATGCAGAAGCGGATGAACTGGAAAAGCTCGTTATAGTGGGCGGCACGGAATCCGCCGTGCTCTGGCGTTTCTCGCGTCAGCATCCGGCGGATCGACACGACGTTCATGAGATACTGTTCGAGCTCGCGGATAGAAGCTAGAAACGTCTCCAACGCCCTGTCGGCATAGGTGGTCGAGCGGCTGGCTTTATCGGAGTACACATAGCGTGTTAGGCCGGAGCGCCGCGGCTCCGGCGGCCGCCAGGTCAGGATCAGCGCGTGCCGGCTCTCGAAATGGCCGCTCTCCTTCTGGAAATGCGCTCGCCGTTCAGCGTCGATCGCCCGCGTGATCGGATCAGGGAAGTGGCAATCATCATTGGCCGGGTAATCGTCAGTCGGAACCCTGGCAGCTTCTACTTGTATCATCCAGCCCGAACCGAGGCGCGAGAGGATCGCGTTGATCTGCCGTGACACTTCGTTGCGCTCGGCGTCGGTCGAACTTTCGCTGTCCGGGCCGGCAAAATACCAGCCTGCCATTAGCGAACCATCCTTGAGCAGGATCACGCTGTTGTCGACCAGGCCGGCATAGGGCACGAGATCGGCAAAAGACGGTTCCGTGTGGCGGAGTGATTTGAGCGCTACCATCGCACGATCCTCAGAATCTGCGCCAGGGCGACGACGTGGCGCGATAGAACGCCTTGTAGGAGATGTGCCGGACATAGACCCGCCGCATGAGGGGATCGGCCTTCGCCATCATACGAAGGGTGGCCACGGCGATAAGCCAGATGGCTATGCCGAACAGCGCGGCATACCAGGTCAGCACCACAAAGATCAGGATGATCGCGGCAAGGGCCGTGAGCAGCACCAGCTCGCGGTCTGCGCCGATCAGAAGGTTCGGACGGGACAATGCCCGGTGTACGCGCGCGCGGGATAGGTTGGAGCCAACTTCAGCCATGAACCCCCTCCCCCTGCGCGCAAAGCACTACCTCCGGCTTGGAGATGTCAGCATTGGATCGTGCCGCCTCACCAATCGATGCCCCTGTCGCACCATACAGGGCAACGATCTGCGTTGCGCCCAGAAGAACACCGCCTACGAGGGCGACATAGCAAAGCCTTCTCGCGAAATCGTTCAATTCGCCCCCGAAGATGAGCATGGCGCCGGCGATCGCCACGGCCGCCAAGGCGATGAAGCCGGCGACAGGGCCGGTGATCGACTGCTGGATCTGCTGCAGCGGCGTTTCCCACGGCAGTCCACCCCCGCCGGATGATGCAAGCGCCGGCTCCGCCAGGGCTAGAGAAATGGCAGCGAGCGCAGCGTTGGCGGAAATAATCTGTGTCCTACGCGACATGACTGTCCTCGTCGATTTGTGCGTAATGTTCGGTCCGATAATGTGAGTTGCTGAAGCCCTCGACGTGGATGATCTCGCGGACCCGCCTCCCCTTGCCCGCCCGCTCGATGGAGACGACGAGATCAACTGCCTCCCCAATGACATCCTGCATGGGCTGATGGCTCGCTTCCGCGGTCAGTTGCTCGAGCCGACGCAAGGCAGACATCGCAGTGTTGGAGTGAATGGTGGTGACTCCGCCCGGATGTCCGGTGTTCCATGCCTTCAGCAGCGTAAGGGCGGCGCCGTCGCGTACCTCGCCAACGATGATACGGTCGGGTCTGAGACGCATTGTGCTCTTCAGAAGACGTGCCATATCGACCGTGTCACTGGTGTGCAGACTCACTACGTTATCCGCCGCACACTGGATCTCGGCCGTGTCCTCAAGAACGACCATGCGATCGTCCGGCGCCGCCGCAACGATTTCGGCGATGACCGCATTCGCAAGCGTCGTTTTGCCTGACCCGGTTCCCCCGGAAATGACGATGTTCATCCGGGAGTCGATCGCGCTACGCAACACAGAAGCTTGTGCTTGGGTCATTACTTTCGACTTCACGTAATCGTCGAGTGGGATGAGCCGGGAGGCTCGCCTCCGGATCGTGAATGTGGGCGCCGACACCACTGGCGGCAGCAAGCCCTCGAACCGATGTCCTCCAATCGGCAGTTCGCCCGAAATGATCGGTTGCTCGTCGTCGGCTTCCGATTGCGATGCATGGGCGACGCTGCCGATGACGACTTCGGCGGCCGCCGGGCTCATCACGCCCGCTGCGGCAATTCCGTGGCCGAGCCGTTCGATGAACAATCTGCCGTCAGGATTGAGCATGATCTCGACGACCGTTGCATCGTCAAGTGCGACGCAGAGCTGGTCACCGAGCGCGTCCTGGAGTTTGCGGACGAGACGGGAACGAGAACGGAGCTCGGTCATGCCGCGCTCCTGATCCGGTTGCCGGCACCGTTCGTCGTGATCGGGTCATATCCCGGCGGGCAAACCCGATCGAAGCTCGTAGGATCGGCCGGCAGGACGCCCCCAACTGCGACGGTGTCACCGATCGAAACCGGAGATCCAAGTCGCCGCATTGGCCACCCAGCCCGTTTCAGGATCCGCTCAAAGCGAAGATCGGTTGCCGTGACGATCTCACGGAATCCGTTCACCATCGACCATTCGATGATGCCGGCGAACATCGTCAGTGTGGCGAGGTGCAGTTGTCCCCCTCCCCTTCCCGCCGGTAATGACGTGTCGACGCAAAAGCGGGAGCTCTCGATCATTGCTGCATGGTCACCGAGGCCGTTTGCTAGCAATTGAGGGAATGTCCGTTCCAGCATGGTCGGGCCGGAAGCGGGCAGAAGGCGCGCACATCCCACTACTTTCCGGTCAAACGCGATCGCCAGAATGTAGGTTGGGCGCAGATCGTCATATTGATCGCGTTCGCCGGCTGAGGTGAGGACAACATCCCATTCCAAGCGTTTGCCGAACACCGCGGCTCGAAGATGGTGCATCTGGTTCAAGTAGTTGCGGTGGCTTCCGTAATGGTCGGCCGAGACGCTTAGGATCCGCATTGTGATCTCCGCATGGACTGGTCAAGCAAAGGAAAATCACCTCGTTTTGCGCATGGCTATGTGTAGATTTGCATCCGGTGATTCTACCGAGTCGGGGTGGAGTCCAGCATCTGTGGACGTTGCGAGCGGCGCAAACGGCGCGATTTCATGTGCAAATCTGCAGTCGGTCGCGACTGGCCAACTCAAGAAGAATCGGCCTAACTTGCGGAAAGTCATTAGGGAATCGTTGTCGTGGGAGATTCCGCGGAGTGCGCGTTAACCTGTTGTTAACCAAAAACGTCTTGCAACCGTGACGGCATTCGGTAATCGTCACGGAAAAATGGCGTTACGTGCCAATTAACCGTGACAAGAGATTTCACCGTGAGCAAAGCAGCTGCAATGTCCAGAAATGATCGCCCGTCGGTAGACGTTACCATTGGCGAGCACGCGGAACTGCTAAGTTCTCAGCTTCAGGCTATGAGCGAGGCCCTTTTCCCGCCGACGTCGCACAAGAGTTTGCGAAAATTCACGTCGGGTGAAGCTGCCCGTCTGATGAAGATATCCGACTCGACGCTTCGAAAGATGACGTTGGCGGGAGAAGGTCCACAGCCTGAGCTTGCCAGCAACGGGCGACGTTTCTATACGCTTCGCCAGATCAACGAAATTCGACATATGCTCGCTGGCTCTACTCGCGGGCGCGAGAGCATTGACTTCGTGCCTCATAGGCGGGGCGCTGAGCACTTACAGGTCATCGCCGTGACCAATTTCAAGGGTGGCTCTGGCAAGACGACCACCTCCGCCCATCTTGCACAATATCTCGCGCTCCAGGGCTATCGAATCCTTGCTGTCGATCTTGATCCGCAGGCGAGCCTCTCAGCCCTCCTCGGGGTTCTTCCAGAGACTGATGTGGGTACGAACGAAACATTGTACGCGGCAATTCGCTACGATGAAGCAATGCGGCCACTGAAAGAGGTTATCCGCCCGACGTACTTTGACGGTCTCGATCTTGTTCCTGGTAACCTTGAGCTTATGGAGTTCGAGCACACCACTCCAAAAGCCCTGACTGATCGCGGCAGCCGCGACGGACTTTTCTTCACACGTGTAGCGCAGGCCTTTGATGAGGTCGCTGACGATTATGATGTGGTCGTTATTGACTGCCCTCCCCAGCTGGGTTTCTTGACGCTGAGCGGCTTATGCGCGGCCACATCGATGGTCGTTACTGTGCATCCCCAGATGCTCGACATCGCCTCGATGAGTCAGTTCCTGCTCATGACGCGCGATCTCCTTGGTGTGGTTCGGGACGCCGGGGGCAACCTTCAGTATGATTTCATCCGTTATCTTTTGACGCGGTTTGAGCCCCAGGACGCGCCGCAGACGAAAGTTGCTGCGCTGTTGCGCAACATGTTTGACGACCATGTTCTCACCAATCCGATGGTGAAATCGGCAGCCGTATCGGATGCGGGTTTGACGAAGCAGACGCTTTACGAGATTGGGCGAGAGAACTTGACCCGTTCGACCTATGATCGGGCGATGGAGGCTCTTGACGCAGTTAACTCGGAAATCGAATCCCTGATCAAGTCAGCATGGGGCCGCGCGTGATGGGCCACGACACCATACTTTCAGCGACTCTGTTGGGAGCTCCCAACAGTCCAGTGCTTGCTCGATCTCATCTTGTCGCCAGATGTCGTCCTTTCGATCGGGATCGCCAGCACCCCGTGGATTTTTGGCGTGGCGCCTATAACGGCGCCGTGTTGGGAGCTCCCAACCAACCGCATTTGGTAGTTGAAGCGCAATACCACGGCCGCGGTCTATGGAGGCCTTTGTCATGAGCCGCAAAGACGCAATCGACTCATTGTTCCTCAAGAAGATGGCGGTCAGCGAAAAGCCCGTAACGGATAAACCGCCAACGCGCGTGCGCTCTGGGGCCATTTCCGCAATGGGTTCGTCGCTGCAGGAGATGGCGGAAGGGGCAAAGGCCGCCGCGAGGCTGCAGGATCAACTGGCTTCGGGCGAGGCCGTCGTATCTCTGGATCCGTCCATAATCGAAGGCTCGCCAATCACCGACCGGCTAACGACGGACATCGATCCGAAATTTGATCAGCTCGAGGCCAGTATTATGGAGGATGGTCAGCAAGTTCCGATTCTTGTTCGTCCTCATCCTGAGGCGACGGGCCGATACCAAATTGTATATGGAAGGCGGCGATTGCGCGTTGCCGCAAAACTTGGGCGTAATGTTTCCGCCATCGTCCGGAATCTTACCGATCGAGAATTGGTGGTGGCGCAGGGGCGAGAAAATCTTGACAGAGCGGACCTCTCGTTCATCGAGAAAGCACTATTTGCTCTTCGACTCGAAGACGCGGGCTTTGATCGTGCAACGATCATCGCGGCGCTCTCCACCGACAAGGCTGACTTGAGCCGCTACATAGCCGTCGCCAGAAGCATACCAATGACGCTCGCCACCCAGATCGGCCCGGCGTCCAAGGCTGGTCGGTCGCGCTGGGTCGCACTTGCTGAGAGCCTCGGGAAGGTTTCTTCCATGGACGCAATCGACCAGATTATTGCGTCGGAACAGTTCAGGAATTCAGATAGCGACGCCCGCTTCTTACTTGTGTTCAAGGCAGCGTCGAAGCCCAGTAACAAAGTTTCTAAGAGAGTGCGGGCTTGGAGTACCCCAAAGGGACGAAAGGCCGCAAAAATCCAAAAGGATGCGCGGCAAACAGCTTTGATTTTTGACGAGAAGCTGGTGCCCGCTTTCGGCGAGTACGTCGCCGACCAATTAGATCGTCTCTACACGCAATTCCTTGAAACAAACGGAGGAGAAAGATCTGACAGGCAGTAACGGCCCTATCGCTTCTGAGCGTTGCTCGATCGAACTGGGCCACAGGTAGCCGCAAAAGAAAAAGGCCCTCCAAAACGGCGTTCCGGAAGACCTTCTCTGTAGTATCGCAGCTAAGAGAATCGCATTTCCAGGAATCTCAGTCAAGAGTCCCGTGAGGGAAAAACGTCGTGTTGGCGAGCGGATTTCTTTTGCCTAACGAAAGGTAAAGGGAAATGCAAGCACACGTCTCAACGACGCCCTTTGGGCGGCGGCCGGTGTCGCTCGGCCAAATTTCAAGTCAGATGTCGGCAAAGGCTGTGGAGCCTAGCGCGAACGCGAACAAATGGCATGTATTCCAGAATATCCGGGAGGTGAGGGAACTCCTCGGCGCCACGGATCGCTCGCTTGCGATCCTCAATGCCTTGCTGACCTTCCATCCGGAAACCACCTTCACCGGCGATGCCGAACTCATTGTATGGCCCTCGAACGAGCAGCTTGCAGCGCGTGCCAATGGCATGCCGGCAACGACATTGCGCCGACACATCGCGGTGCTCGTGGATTGCGGCCTGGTCATCCGACGCGATAGCCCAAACGGCAAACGCTTCGCCCGCAAGGGCAGGGGAGGCGAGATCGAACAAGCTTATGGCTTCGATCTGTCGCCAATCGTGGCCAGGGCTGAAGAATTCAAGGACATGGCTGAGACGATGCAGGCCGAAAAGAAGGCCTTTCGTGTTGCAAAGGAGCGGCTGACGCTGCTGCGTCGCGATATTGTAAAGCTGATCGACGCGGGGATAGAAGAACGGGTTCCCGGCAATTGGGGCAGGGTGCAACAGACGTATCAGTCGATCATGAACAGACTGCCGCGCTCTGCGCCTCGCCAGCTCGTTGACGATATCTGCATCGATCTCCACGCGCTCTACACGGAAATCCGTGACGTATTGGAATCCTTCGCAAAAACACAGATTCCGGTCTCCAATGAGTCCCATTCCGGTCGCCACATACAGAATTCAAAACCAGACTCTATTTCTGAATCTGAACATAGCATTGGAAAAAAAGAAGAAGCTGGCAGCACGGTGGAGGAAACCGATAACGTACGGAGCTTGCCGAAACGGGAATTGCCTTTGGGGATCGTTCTGGATGCCTGCCCAGGAGTAAGGGAACTTGCCCAGGGTGGCGAAATCCGCCATTGGCGCGATTTTCGGGCAGCGACGGAGCTTGCGCGGCCGATGCTGGGAATCAGCCCGAGCGCTTGGCGAGATGCCTGCGAGGTTCTGGGCGAGCAGCACGCCGCGATCACACTGGCCGCAATCTACCAGCGGGCTAACCAGATTGGTTCCGCCGGAGGATACTTGCGCAGCCTGACAGACCGAGCCCGGGAGGGTAAATTCTCGACTTGGCCGATGGTCATGGCGCTATTGCGGACCAAGCTTGAGGCGCAGAAGGTGAGGGGTAACGATCGGGGGGCCAGCCTGGATGATCCGGCGGGGAGCGGTTCGGGTCTGCGTGCGTCGGACGCCCTGCTGAGAAGCGTCAACAGGGCGAGACCGCTATGAGGACTGCTTCTGGCTCCGTTCCCGAATGATGATGTCGCAGCCAGCCGAGCGCAGTCCAGTCTCCTGCGCTTCCGTCGCTTGTTCGTCCGTCGATAAACGCGTGTAGCCGATCAGACTGGCTTGTTTGGTCGCTCGGGTCATCGACCAGCCTAAGCAGGGCGGCGGTCGCGGAGAAGCGTCAGCAGGGCCGGATTGATGTAAAGGTTCTCGCGTCCCGCCTTCACCTCCTGAAGCAAGCCGTTATCGGTGAGTGCCTTCAGGTAGACGGATGCCGCCTGACGTTTTGCGATGCCGGCCTGCACAAGATCGCTAATGCGGCAGTACGGGTTGACGAAAATCACTTCAGCCAGCTCCCGTGTGTAGAGTTTCGGGAGATCGCGGCGAATTCGTTCAGCGGTCTGATCGAGCAGATCGCGAATGGCGCGAATACGTGCTGTTGACCAGTCCGCTGTCTCTCGTACAGCTTCGAGCATGTAGAGAATCCACTCCTCCCAGGAGCCTTGCGTGGTGACGGCAAGAAGCCGATCATAATAGGCGCGCTTGTTGCCGATGATATATCGGCTGAGGTAGAGGACGGGGATGTCAAGCAGGCCTTTATCGACCAGATAGAGGAGGTTGAGGACGCGACCTGTGCGGCCGTTGCCATCTATGAAGGGGTGGATAGCCTCAAACTGGTAGTGCATGACAGCCAGTCGGACCAAAGGGTCGATTTCTTCGGCCTCGTGAATGTAGCGTTCCCAGTTTGCAAGCTTGCTCCGGAGCAATTCCTGTCCTTCCGGCGGGGTGTAGATGACCGTGCCAGTAGCCTCGTTCATCAGTGCTGTGCCAGGCGTTGAGCGGATGTCGAGATCAACGCCCTTGATCCTGCGGCAGACAGCGACAGCCGTTGACGTTGATACCGGGCGCTCTCTGAGCGACTGAAACCCCTCGCTTAGAGCCGTGCGATAACGAAGCGCTTCCTTCGTTGCAGGATCGGCCTGACCTCCTGGCTCGTTGGCGAAGCGGAAAAGCCGGTCGGTCGTGGTGACAATATTCTCTATTTCCGAGCTTGCCTGCGCCTCAAGCAGTGGGATCGAGTTGATAAGGACAGACTGGTTGGGTATGAGCTGCCCTGAGACGCGGAGTTCAGCCAGCGAGGCCCTTGCTGCGATGCATGCCTTGAGCACGGCCTTTGTTTCGACGTCCTCTCGGGGCGGTAGAGACGGAAGATCGTTATAGGGGCGATCAGGGCGGAACGTCATGTCGGTCAATCCTCATTTTGCCGACATGTCGCATTGGATATGTCGATGGCATCGACACGTCAGTAGTTTATGTCGATGAAAGTTGATTCTATCGACATATTATGGGGCCTGCAAGTCGACTTCCAAATGCAGAAGATATGGATAAACGATTGTTTGAAAACATCTCTGGACCCCTCTCCGCAGTGACAAAGGCCAGCATGTCGAACCCGGGACGCGAATCCCGTTGAATTGGGTAAGTAACTAGAGGTCGCAAATGAAATCAATGTTCTAGTTACTGTATGGTTGTAAAGAAGTTTGCGAGCAGAGAAGAATCGGGCCATCCTCCGACAATCGCAAATAAGTAGTCCTTCATGACGCCAACACATATAAAATGGCTCCACAAAACAGACGAAGTGCTTAAAACCGCAGACGGTGCAATGGTGGAGGTCTGGGAGCTCAACCATGAGGAGGACCCCGCTGTCCTGTCAGCCTGGGCGAAGCATTTCCGGCAGCATTACTGCCTCGATGAGGAGCTTGCTGATCTTGTTTCAGGAACGGGAAAGTCGAATGCCGAGTTCCTGACCGAGATCAAGTTTCCGAGCGCCAAGGTCGGGACAGGGCCAGCTACGCGATCCGGTGACTTTGGAGAAATTCTCGTTGCTGACTACATCGAGTTCGTTCTCGGCTACTGGTGCCCTCGTGAGCACCGCTACGAGGACCGCATCAACGCTAACGTCTCGGATAACGGCACGGACGTGGTCGGCTTTCGCTTTGCCGGTGAAAAGCCGAGTCTGAAGGACGAACTTTTTGTCGTAGAGTCCAAATCCGGACTGCGTCCGACCACTGAGAATCGACTTCAAACGGCCGTCAACGATTCTGCAAAAGATCGCCTGCGAGAGGCAATGACGCTCAGCGCCCTGAAAAAGAGGCTGCTTCGCAAGAATCGGGACTCCGCCCTCAAGGTCGAAAGGTTTCAAAACGAGGCCGATCGACCTTTCACACGATGGAGTGGGGCGGTCGCGGTCCTCGATACGGAAACGGCATCGAAAATGGAACTGGAGAAGACGCGGGTTTCAGACCACCCCAACAAGGACAACCTGAAACTCGTCGTGATCAAGGGCATTTCGATGATGGATCTCGTGCACGCGCTCTATGAAAGGGCAGCCAATGAAGCCTGATGCAGTTGCACGACAAGTCCTCTCAACCGTTCGAGCAACGGCAAAAATGCACGAATTCCGTGTCGCTGTGGAGGACTTCATCGAGCTGCGGCGCGACCCTGCCTCGCTCTATTCTCTGGCGGTCGGAATCCTTGGAGATGCTGCGGGCGCTGTCGCCGATCATTTTGTCGAACCGGGGACGAGCGCCCGTCCTCCTACCTGGGCGGAGGATACATCGATCGATGAGAATGTTCGGTTTGCCGCGACCTTCTTCGACTCTTATCTTGAGGCAAGGTTAGACGGCAGCATCTCCGCCGAATTTTCGCTGCTATGTGCGGCAGCCTATTATCTTTCCGACGCGATCGGAAACGCTGTGGTGATAGTGAAGCGTTCAGATGAGCCTCCCGCTGACCTTGGAGGCGGACTAGCGCTTCTCGCGAGCAGGATCCTGCAGAATCGACTGGATCCGATCGACGCAGAAATCTTTCACTCGACATTCGCAAATCGCCTGCTCGAGCTGGTCCGCGCACATTACGCCCTTCAGGACGAGGACGAACGCGCGATTCCGGAGCTCTGTGGCGAGCTTCGTGAGATGCTGTATGAAATCGGAACCGACCGCGAGGTCCTTTACGCCGATATTGTCACCGCAATATGCGCGGGTAAAATCCAGAACTCGTCGCGCAACAAGCTTCCACCAGCTTCAGGATTGCCCCTGACTGCCTGGTCGCCGGCGCTTACGAAGCCGGGCTTCCCGATAGAACTCTGGCCAGCACAACGGCGTATCTGTGATGCCGATCTGCTAAACGGGCGCTCTGCCGTCATCCAGATGCCAACAAGTGCCGGAAAGACGCGAGCGACGGAACTTATCATTAGGGCAGCGTTTCTTTCCGGACGGACTTCCCTCGCGATCATCGTCGCGCCATTTAAGTCGCTCTGCCACGATATTCGCTCAGATCTCGTAAGAGCCTTTCAGGGCGAGAATATACTCATGGACGAAGTTTCGGATTCCTATCTGATGGACTTTGGAATTGAGCAGCTTCTCGCCCAAAACAGCGTTCTGGTCATCACGCCGGAGAAGTTGCTCTACATGCTGCGTCGGGCCCCTGATCTGGCCGAGAGAATCGGACTGATTGTTTACGACGAGGGTCATCAGTTCGAGGGTTTCACTCGCGGGCCAACCTACGAGCTTCTCCTTTCGTCGCTTCGAATGATGCTAAAGCCTGCTGCGCAAATCGTTTTGATTTCCGCGGTGATTGGAAATGCGGAGCAGATTGCCGATTGGTTGATTGGAGACGCTTCTGCGATCGTTGGCGGAAAGGGTCTTCTGCCGACTGCAAAGAGCATTGCTTTCGCGAGCTGGCAGAAAGAGCGGGGATGGCTTAGGTATGTGAACCCGTTGGATCCCGATGAAGACGAGTACTTCGTTCCCCGAATTATTGAAGAACTTCCACTCGAAAAGAAGAGTAAGCGGGAACGCGATCGAGTCTTTCCGGACCGCAATCACCCTGCGGAAATCTCGGAGAGTGTCGACATCGGGTTGTACCTCGCGCTGCACCTCGGGAGCAACGGGAGTGTGGCATTGTTTTGCGGCCAAAAGGCCAGCGTGTCGAAGGTCTCCTGGCGCGTGGTCGATCTGTTCACGCGAAAGGTCGAATTGGAGAAACCGAGCGCTTGGTCTGATCAGCAAGAGCTAGACCGCCTTGCTAACCTAATTGCCAGCAATCTCGGTAACGACGCCGACGTCGTCGGTGCAAGTCGCTTGGGAGTTCTTTCCCATCACGCAAGCACGCCACACGGCATTCGCCTCTGTGTCGAACATGCGATGAAGGCAGGTCACGCACGGATCGTCGCCTGTACGTCGACGCTAGCCCAAGGCGTGAATTTTCCGATCAAATATTTGGTGGTGACTGCCACCCAGCAAGGCAAAGAGAAAATCAAAGTCCGCGACTTTCACAATCTCATGGGTCGAGCAGGTCGCGCAGGCATGCATACGGAAAGCAGCGTCATATTCTCCGCGCCCCCGATCTACGACGAGCGAGGAGACGACTATAAGAACTGGCGTTGGGAGGCTGCAAAAAAGCTACTAGATCAGGACGGTGCTGAACCCAGTCAGAGCAGTATCCTCCAAATTTTTGACGACTACAAACAGACAGCTGGCACCCCGATCGTCCTTACCTTCGATCTCGCTGATGAGAATTTAGCCTTCGCGGACGAGGCTGCGATCGAGTTGATTGTCGCGGAAGTCCTCAAGCAGTTTCCAAATGTAAGTGCCTCGGAGCTCAGAGATTATTTACATGGGAGGGCGAGGGCGATTCAAAGCATAGCGATGTACCTCGCTCAACATATCGACTTCGAAGCGGAAGATGCCATTGATGCCGCCGAGCGATTGGCCGCAAACACTCTGGGCTATCATCTCGCTGATGAAACAACACGACCTCGCGTGATTGCGCTCTTTCAAGCGACGGTCAAATCGATCCAGAGCAATACGGATGCCGCTTATCGCTTGCTGATCAAGAAGTCCCCACTTCCGCCAGCTGCGCTTCGCAAACTCAGCGCGTGGGTCGAAGCGAGCACCGAGCAGCTGACTGCAGCCGTTAAAGAAGGAACACTGTTGCCGCTTTTGATAGAGCAAGCGCTCCCACTGGCTTCAGCAAAATCGCTGTCGGCGTTGAGCGATGCAGCAGTCATCCCCACCATTCTATCGGCATGGACCGATGGAAAATCCTTCGCGGAAATACGACAGATCCTTGTCAACGATGACATCCGTGTGAGCGGAGATCATGCCACCGCCGATCACATTGTAGCAATATGCGAGGATGGATTTGGTTATCATGTCGCCATGATTTTGGCCTCGGTCGTGGACCTGCTTGAAACGATTGAGCCAGAGCTAGTCGACGCCACGACGCTTATTCAACGGCAAGTAAAAAATGGACTTCAGACAGAATCCGCGCTTGCATTCTACGAGGCGGGCTTTGCGGACCGAGTGATCGCGCAATTACTTGCTGAAGCGTTTCCAACTGTGAACGATCGTTATGGCGCCAAGGTAGCTTGCAGAGACAATATTGGGATGGTTGCAGCGCTACTAGAATCATCCCCAGAATATTTCCGAGGAGTAGCTCACGAGCTGGCGAGCATGTGATTTTGTACAGGGGGCGCCACACCTTTTTAAATCCACTCGGTATAGAAACTCTGGCACGTGTCCTCGCTGCGAAGTTGCGACTCCGCGATACCGTAAATTCACTTCCGAATCGCTAACCAAATTGGCTGGTTTTCGTTCGCGCCGCACCCCTGCCGTAACAGCGCATTAAAGAAGCCTTGCCGCGCGTCCGTTGCGCCGGGCTGCACTATTATAGTAACTCGCTGCCTGCTGCACAGAGCGATGCCGCGACTGCTCCATTGCCTCGGGGAGGGGAATGCCGCGGTTAGCCGCCTCGGTGAGATACCCGGACCGCAATCCGTGCGCCGAAAACTCCGCACTCTCCAGCCCCGCCATTTCCGCCCGCTGCTTCAGGATCGCGTTGACCGACTGCGGATCGAGCGCCCGCCGCGAGACGGTGCCCCATCTTCCGATTGCTCGAAACACGCTGCCCTTGTCGATCTTGGCCGCCGCCAGCCAGGCATTCAACGCGTCGACGGGTCGGCCTGTGAGATAGACGACGTCGTCCTGCTCGCCTGATGTCGTTTTGGTGCGGCCGAGATGAATGGCCAGAGAGGGGAGGGGAGGGCCGTCGGGCACT
>UBXG01000001.1 GCA_900469475.1 Hyphomicrobiales bacterium
TCTAAATAGCTGTGACATTACCTGCACCGCAAAGTTAGAGTGTCCTGATCCTGCAAAGCAGGAATACCACTCTCCCCGCGTCAATGCCCGTCCCGGGCAACGTCGTCTTTCGGGACCGTATCCACCAGGTTCTTCCGATGGAAAATGAAGAGTCCGGCAAGGACGATGATAGCGGAGCCGATGATAATTTGGATGTCCGGAATATCGCCGAAGAAAACGAAGCCCAGGACGATTGCCCAGACAAGCAGGCTATATTGGAGCGGAGCCAGGAGCGAAGCTGGCGCGAGCTTCAAGGATCTGGTTATCAGCATATGAGCGCTACCGGCGACAATGCCGAGGGCGAGCATCGCGCCGAGATCGAGCGCTGATGCGGAACGCCAGTTGCCGATGCTGAGCGCCAACCCGACAATAAGCGCACCGAGCGTCTGCCACGCGACGAGCGTCGCATCGCGTGTCTGCCGCAGCCGCCGTCCAAGCACCAGGGTCAATGAGAATGCGAGGCTGCCGCTGAGGCCGAAAAGCGATGGCCAGGAAAACATTGCGGCCGAAGGTCTGAGCGCGATCAATACGCCGATAAAGCCGACGAAGACCGCAAGCCAGCGCCGCCAGCCGATCCTCTCGTCAAGGAAGAAATGCGAGATCGCCGCCACATAGATCGGGCCGGCCATGTAGAAGGTCATGACATCGGCAAGCGGCAGATAGGCGACAGCGGCGTAAAAGAGAGCGACGTCGAGCGTCGCCATGACGACACGCAGAAGCTGCAGCGGCGGCCGTTCGAGGCGAAAAAGCGCGTCGCTGCCCTGTCGCGCGATCATAGGTGTCAGAATAATGAACGAACCGAAAGAGCGGATCACCAGAATCTGACCGACGGAGAAACTCGCGACCAGCCACTTGCCCATGGCATCGTTCAGCGAAAACAGGAAGTCGCCGAGAAGCATCAGCAGCATGCCGGCAAGTACAAGATTGCCGCTTGTTACGGCTTTGCCCATGCGCATGCTGACTATCCTTGCGAATCCTGCATTTTACCACCTGCGCTTTAGCCGGTTTTGCCCCCTACCCGCAATGGATTTCCTCGTGGGCAGTTATTCCCAAAATCTATCGGTTTCCAGCCACAGAAGCATCGGAGCGCTCGCCGTCGGCAGACGCGATCTTCCTCTAAAACTTGAGCGGATGTTTATAAATTCAGTTATATGATAACGTTTATGGAAGCGACGAGCCGAACCTCGCCAAAGGGAGACGCTCAATATTCCTACATGCTTTTCATTGTTGCATAACAGCCTGCCGATATTGTCCGCTTGCCGGGTGAGAGAAGATACATGATGCAGCCGCCGGATGGAGCGCCAGATCCTACGCACCGGGACCAAGACGTCGAAGACGAGCAGGTCCTTAAGCCATTTGAATTGCTCCAGGCCCGGTACCAGTCTCTCGCCGAGCGCTACGAATGGCTCGAAGCCATGATCAACTACGTACCGGACTATATCTATGCCAAGGACAGGAATGGCCGCTTCCTTTTTGCTAACCTGGCGATCGTCCTCAACAATGGCTTCAGGCATGTCGATGAGTTGATTGGACTTACCGACGCCGAAATTCACCCCATGGCCGATGCCCACAAGATCGAAGAAGTCGAACGGCAGGTAATGGAGAGCGGCAAGGCCGATCTCGGCGTCGAGGAACGGCGACTGAAGGGTGAAGGCTGGCTCATGATGTCGCGGGTGCCGCTACGCGACAGAAACGGCAACATCATCGGCGTCGTCGGCGCATCGCGCGACATTTCCGCTCGAAAACGGGCAGAGAAACTGATGAGTGCCCAGACGAAGCTTCTACAGGATGTGGCGCGGGGCGTTGATCTCGACGTATTTCTCAGGGAGTCCCAGGTCCTTCTTGAGGAGTTGCTCAACGGCAGACGTGTGAGCTTCGTCCTCAATGGCGATCAAGCCGAACCGCTCGCCGGCGATATCCTGGAATTTCCCATTTTTTCGCGAGACGGCGGCCGGCGTGGAGCCCTGGTGACGGTGCAAACCGATGGTGACGAGGCCGGGCTTATGGAATTCTTCGCCGGCATCGCGCAGACCGCGGGCATTGCCATCGATCGCCATCGCGACATCGCCCATATCGCCTATCTGGCCGAACATGACGCGCTCACCGGCCTGCCGAACCGCATGCTGCTCGACCGCAAGCTCAGCGCCCTCTTGGAAAAAGCGTCCCGACAACAAAGGTCACTGGCCGTAGCCTTCGTCGACCTCGATAATTTCAAACTCGTAAATGACACACTCGGCCATGCGGCCGGCGATGAATTGCTGATGGTGGTCGCGCGGCGCATATCGACCCATGTCGGCAATGGCGGCATCGTCGCGAGGATCGGCGGCGACGAATTCATCATCGTTCTGGAAGATCCGGCTGAGCCAATATATGAGAGGCTCGCGGCCGTCCTGGCAGACATTTCCAAGCCCATGATCGTACAAGGCGTCGAAATCCGGGTAGGCTGCAGCATCGGTGTAGCGTGCGCCATGGAGCATGGCACGACGGCTTCGGAACTCTTCGCAAATGCCGATATGGCGCTCTATCGTGCCAAGGAAGCGGGGCGCAATGCCATTCGCCTGTTCACGCCGGCCATGGCAGAGGACGCCCGCAACAAGCTGATCCGTATCGAAGAATTACGACGCGCTGTAGAGCGGGACGAATTCGTGCTCCATTATCAGCCGCAAAAGGAAGTTCGCAGCGGCAAGATCATTGGGGTCGAGGCCCTCGTGCGGTGGCAGCATCCTGTCGAGGGCTTGTTGTTGCCCGGTGTCTTCATTCCGCTCGCGGAAGAAACGGGGCTCATTGTCCCGCTCGGCGAAATCGTTCTGCGAAAAGCCTGCCAGCAAGCCCGTCTGTGGCAAGATCGCGGCCTGCCCGCACTGCGCATGGGCGTCAACGTATCTGCGCGGCAATTCCTGGAGAGTTCACTGACAAGCCATGTGGCATCCGCACTGCAATCGGCTGATCTCGATCCGCAATGGCTTGAGCTCGAACTGACAGAAAGCTTGATCATGCGTGACGTCGAAGGCGCCATCGAGCGGATGCATGAGCTGAAAGAGCTGGGTGTCAGCCTTGCGATGGATGATTTCGGCACCGGATATTCAAGCCTGAGCACACTCAGGCGCTTTCCGCTTTCCCGGCTGAAGATCGATAGATCCTTCATTGCCGACATTCCCGAAAAGCCGGGCGATATGGCAATTACGTCCGCCATCGTATCGCTCGGCAGAACACTCGATCTGGAAGTCGTGGCGGAAGGCGTTGAGACGGAGGAACAGGCCCGTTTTCTCGAAGGCGCCGGATGCGAATTGCTTCAGGGCTATCTGTTTGCCCGGCCTCTTCCCTCCTCCGAGATCGAAAGCCTGATTGCCGGGACCGTTGCGAAAGCTGGGTAGATATTCGCTCGGGACAGCTCGCCGCACGCGAATGCCTCTCAAGGAAATGTCACCATCTCGATCCAGTTCGCACCTGCATTGACCGGGTATCGCCCCACCAATGCGAGACCGCCATCGGATTGGTCGATGGCGTAGACGGACAGCCGGTCGGATTTCTCTCCCGATGCGACGAGGAACCGGCCTGATGGGTCGATGCGGATGCCGCGCGGCTGCTGCTCGGTCGGATAACTCGTGACGTAAGTCAGCCTTCCGTTATCCACATCGATTTTCAATAGCGCAAGCCGGCTGGTGGTCCTTTCCGTCGTATAAAGAAATCTGCCGTCCGGTGTGATGCCGATATCTGCGGCCCAGATTTTCGGCTCGCCGTTGTCTGGTGAGACTGCATCCGGTGCTAGGCCAGGCGACAGGCCCGCATCCTCGGGAACGGAAGCGAGGCTCTCGACCTCTCTCAATGTGCCCCTATCGGCATCGAGCGCATAGTGGACGACATGGCCGGTCAGCTCCGTCAGAACGTAGACGGCCTTATTATCCGGCGACACGACGATATGCCGCGGGCCAAAGCCCTTGCCGGTCAGGACCTGAGCCGGATCGTTCGGCTTCAGTATCCCGGTCTCCGGGTGTAGGATGAATTGCTGCACGACATCGGAGCCGAGATTGGTGACAAAGACATATTTGCCTGTCCGATCAGTGACGATCGAATGGGCGTTGCGGCCGGTTGCGATCACTTGCTGGGCTCGCGCGGTGACGAGCCCATTCTTGTCGATGAGCAGCACGGCGATCTTGTTGCCGCCATAAGAGGCAGCCAATAGAAGCCCGCCTGTCGGGTCGAGGGCAACATAGGCCATGCTGTCGGGCAGCGCTGCGGCCGCCTCCTGCCTTAATCTGCCGCTTTCGGGGTCGATCGCCAGCGTCAGCACTCGGTAAGGCTGCGCACGGATAACGGCGTAAAGATGTCGCCTGTCGGGGCTGACAGCCATCGGCATGACCATCGCGCCGACATCCATGCTGGATATCGCCGTGAGCGCGCCTGTCGCTCCATCCACTCGATAGGCATCGATCGTTCCGGCAATTGCCGCAGAGACATATACGAACGTGCGATGCACACTGGAGGAAGGCTGATTCACGGATCACCTCGTCCGAGCATCAGGGCCGGTTCCATCGGCGGCGATGCGGATCATCTGGAAAATAGATACTGCTATCCATCGAATGCGCGAAAACCACCGGATGGTCGCAATCCCCTCGATCCGCTGGCCAAACAGACGGAACATCTCTTTCGAAAAATCGACAGCTATCATATGACATAATATGACAATAGCACCCTGTCGAGCATTATTGCTCCTGCAGCTCGGCGAGATGGCGATAGCGACGCTGGCTCGCCATCATATGCGCCCGCATCGCTTGTCGCGCGCGCTCTGGATCTTGATCGGCGATCGCCGCTAAAATCTCCGCATGCTCTGCATGAACCTTCTCCAGATAGGCGCGGTCATTCGCCTCGGGCAATGTCGGAAACTGCCGGCGCGGAATGGTTCGTGTACCGAAATGCCGGAGCACGTCGACATAGAACCGGTTATTCGTCGCAGCCGCGATCGCCATATGAAACTCATAGTCCGCTTCGACGGTCGACAGCCCCTGCTCTATCAGCTGCGCCATCTTACGGTTGGCCGTTGCAATCGCGGCCTCCTGTTCGGCAGTCCTGCGATAGGCGGCGATGGCCGCCGCCTCGCCTTCCGCCGCCATGCGGAATTCCAGCAGTTCCAGCGTTTCGGGGATACTCTTGACCTCGACCGGCGTCAGCAGCAATCCAGACCGCGTCGGTGTGTCGGAAACGAATACGCCCTTGCCCTGAACCGGCGTGACGAGGCCTGCCGCACGAAGATCTGCAATCGCCTCGCGCACGACGGTCCGGCTGACGTCGAATGCAGCCTCAAGCTGCGGCTCGGTCGGAAGCTGGTCGCCGACCCGAAGCTTGCCGCTCTCGATCTGCAAGCGCAATTCGTCGATGACCCTTTGTGCCAGCCTTTGCCGTGTCCGGGCATTTGTCGTCATTCCCAATTCCCGACCCTTTTGTTGGCCTTCAACCGCAGTCGCTTCTCATCGTCAGCAAGTCATCATATGAATAGTCTTAACATCAGGCGCGTCGAATGCAATTGGGCCAGGCAGGCCCATCAGATTTCCCAGTCAGAACTATATGCCCTGGATCTCAATTTCGACGACAATTCCAGCTGTACCTCGATCGTCTTCTGCAGCCTTGCCTGGAGACTGTCGGACGAGATGGTACCGTCTAACCAATCCCGCTCGGTGGCGTAAACGACATAGGGATTGATCACGCATTTGAAATCGAGCATCAGCGACATGGCCAGACTTCCATAGGCCATATAGCTGTGCGGAAGCCCACCGGAGCAGATGAAAGTGACGATCTGATCGAACCAGGCCGATTTTCGTCCGCCGGCGCCTGTCGCACCGGTAAGTTCGATCAGACTCTTGGCAGCGCTGCCCACCGACCAATTGTAAATGGGTACCGCAAGCAAGACACCATCCGCATCGCGAATTGCACGATACAGCCGGTCGTATGAAGGATGTTCATAGCATTTCAAATTGTCGAAAGCGGGCAACTCCAGATGCTGAAGATCGATAAACTCGACTTCGCATCGCCTCTCTCGCAACAAGTTTTCAGCCTCGCAAGCCATGCGGCGGCTCCTGCTTTTCGGATCAAGGCTGCATGAAAGGATGGTGATCTTCAGAGGATCCATTGCCTATTCACTCCAGCATCATCGTTACGAGAAGAGGTTTTAAGTATGCGTCATGACGGCGAGACGGCCACTCCCTCACCAAAATCCTACCGGTGAGGCAGTCTATGAATATGATCCTCAAAATAGCAATGCGCCGCCCCGTCATTGCGGTAACGCGGCCAGAGAGCCTCAGATGTCCTTGGGGCCGTGAACGGGCTACTTCCCTTTTGACCAACCTGTGCAAAGTTGTACGCATGACAGGAACAGCCGCGTCGTAACGGCAGTTGGCGAATAGATCTGAGGTCTGGCAAGGTATTGATCGCGTGGGCAGCGCTGCCGCCCCTACCGGGCTTGCCTGACAGTCTCGGAGGGCATTTCTCCGAAGGATTGATAATATAGCGCTGCGAACCGCCCCATATGGGAAAATCCCCAATCGCGCGCGATGTCGGCCACCACCCGGGAACGGTTCGATTGTATCAAGGCTTTGCGCGCGCCTTGCAGGCGTATCTCGCGCAGATAGCCGAGGGGCGTCATGTTCTTGAACTGCTGAAATGCGGTCTGTAAAGATCGCACGCTTGTTCCGCTCTCGCGCGCAATATCGGCGATCTTGATGTCCGCACCTGCATTTACGTGCATATATTCCATTGCGCGCTTCAACTGCCTCGGGATTGCCGGCGATGCCGGCCCTTGCAACTGCGGCGTATAATTGTGTGGCACAGTCTCAAGCAGAGCGATCATCATCGCCTGCAAAAGGCATTCGCTGAATGAAGCGGAGGATTTTTCTGGGCCGGCCGCTGTGAGGTCCTGCCAGATCAAGTTTCCAAGCGCGGCAATCTGCATCCCTCGCCCCGATGTTAGATCGACCGGGCCGGCGAATTCCAGATCAGAGCGCACCGGTGCGTCCAGCAGCGTGCTGAGCTGCCGTATCATGGCCGCCTTTTCGAATGCGATGCCCATATGGCTCCGCTGCTCGAAAAACGTGAGCCGGCTGAAAGAAGACATATCGGCCACAAGTCCCCTGCCCGGCTCCGATTCCAATTGCCGCCCAGCGGCGTCGACAAGCATCTTGCCGGCGGTCGGCAGATAAAGGCCGTAGGCTTCGGGGCCACCGGGCAGCATAACGCTCATGCCAGAATGACATTTGCCGCGCCAGACGCTGCAGGAGCCGATCGTATAGTGGCGGTCTTCCACCGAAATCGCACCGCGGCGATGGAGAGGTTCGACAATCGCGGGAAACAGGGTTCTCGCGTAATGCGCGGTCATCTCCTCGGCATCGGCTTTCTCGATTTGGGACACCGAGCACGTCGCGTAAGTCAAATGTTCCCCTCATTGCGCTACGTCTGCAGATTACCTTTTTAGCCTTCGGTCATCTGCCTCGAAAATACATCCTCGCTTACGCCCCTGGAGAAAATAACGCCATAAAACTAGAAAAATCAATGGCTCATCGAATAAGTATGATAATTACAACCATGCGGATGCATCGCAACGGCAGTATATATTTTCTTCCTGCTTATATTATTTCATAATATGATCGGACGCATTGAGATATATTTCATATTTAAAGAATGCCTCTCGTTAATACGTTAACTTTTCGGCCGGGGCCGCGCATGATGCCTGAATATACAGGCAAGCATCCCAGCCTCTTGACGGAATGTTATCGATAACATAGCCTCCTCCTATCGAAGCTTTGGGAGGAGCAGGATGGACGACGAAAAGCTGCTCGCATTTTCCGACATCACCAAGGAATTTGGCGGAACGCGAGCCCTGTCGAACGTGTCGCTCGACTTGCAGCGCGGCGAAATCCTCGCGCTTCTCGGGGAAAACGGCGCGGGTAAATCGACGCTCATCAAGACATTGGCTGGCATCTACAAGCCGGATGGCGGGCAGATCCTGTTTCGCGGCAAACCCTATCACCACCGCCCGCCACAACCCAATCAACGCCAGCCGGTCGCCTTCATCCATCAGGATCTCGGACTGATCGAATGGATGACAGTGGGCGAGAATGTCGGGCTTGCGCAGGGCTATTCCCTGCGCGGTAAATTGATAGACTGGCGCGCCACGGAGCGGCGTACCGCCGAGGCACTGAAGCTCGTCGGCTGCGATTTCGATCCGTCGACCCGCGTACAGGAGCTGACCCGCACCGAGAAGTCGCTGGTCGCAATCGCTCGGGCGCTCGCAGTCGAAGCCGACGTGCTGGTGCTTGACGAACCTACGGCCAGCCTGCCCGCCGACGAGGTCGAGAAACTCTTTGCCGCCATCCGCCCGCTGAAAGAGCGCGGCGTGGCTATGATCTATGTGTCTCATCGCCTCGACGAGATCTTCCGTATCGCCGACCGCGTTGCCGTCTTGCGTGATGGTCAGCTGGTCGGCCAGAAGCCAGTCTCCGAGACGACACCGGATGAACTCATCCGTATGATCGTCGGGCGCAAGGCGGACCAACTGTTCGTTAAGGCGGAAAGAAGTGCGGGGCCTGCGATCGTCTCGGTGAAGGAGCTATCCTGTCGCGGCGCAGGGCCGGTGTCCTTCGATATCCGACAGGGCGAACTGCTTGGTCTTGTCGGTTTGCGCGGCGCAGGGCAGGAGCTGATCGGACGTGCGCTCTTTGGCTGCGAGCCGTCACAAGGCAGCGTGCACTTGAACGGGATCGAACCGGATCTTTCCAGCACAGTCGCAGCGATGGCCTCGGGGATCGGTCTGATCGCCAGGGACCGGACCGAAGAGTCCGTCGCCATGTCGCTCAGCCTGCGTGAAAATACGTTCCTCAATCCAGGCGCTTCGGGACGAAGCCTGTTTTCGTTCCTGTCTCCGCGCCGGGAGGCGGAAATCGCCCATTCACTCGGCAGCCGTGTCGGCCTCCGGCCCAACGACCAGAGCCTTACCATCGAAGCCCTATCCGGCGGTAATCAGCAGAAGGTCGTCGTCGGACGATGGCTGGCGACGGGCCGCAAATTGCTGATCGCCGAGGATCCGACTGCCGGCGTCGATGTCGGCGCCAAGGCTGACATCTATCGGCTGATCGCCGAGGCGGTCGAGGCAGGCCTTGCCGTGCTCGTCGTCTCCACCGATTTCGAGGAAATCGCTCATATCTGCCATCGTGCCCTGGTGTTTTCGCGCGGGAGGATCGTGCGCGAACTCAGCGGTGCCGACCTCACAACACCGGCGGTCATCGCCGCCGCATCAGCATCCGAAGCGGCCTGAACCGGGGGAGAACACCATGCAATCGATCGAATCCAACGCACTCGAGCCGACCCGCGCCGAGCTTTCGGCCATGAGCTTCGGCCAGAAGATCCAGCGCCTGCTGCCTGTCTATGGCCTCGTCATCCTGACGGTCTTCCTGATCCTGCTCTTCTCCATTCTGCTGCCGCAGACGTTCCCGACGATGCTCAACCTGCGTTCGATCGTTTCCGACAAGACGATCATCGCCATCCTGTCGCTGGCTGCGATGATCCCGATGGCAGCTGGCCGCATCGACCTGACGATCGGCTATGGCATCGTCCTCTGGCACGTGCTGGCGATCAGCCTTCAGACGATGTTCGGGCTGCCTTGGCCGGTTGCCGTCCTGATCGTCATCGCGCTTGGCGCGCTGACCGGCTTCCTCAACGGCCTTCTTGTCGAGATCGCCAAGATCGACAGCTTCATCGCAACGCTCGGCACGGGCACGGTCCTCTACGCCATCGCGCTCTGGCATACAGGCGGACGGCAGGTGGTGGGCATGCTGCCGCAAGGGTTTTATGCGCTGAACGGCACCATGGTCTTCGGCCTGCCGATCACCGGCATCTATGTTCTGGCACTTGCTTTCGTCATGTGGATCGTCCTCGAATACCTGCCGATCGGCCGTTACATCTATGCGATCGGCGCCAATCCGAAGGCTGCCGCGCTCAACGGCATTCCCGTCCGCCGCTTCGTCATTGGCGCCTTCGTCACCTCGGGAACGCTTGCCGCTATCGCCGGCGTGCTGCTCGCCTCCAAGCTGCGCATCGGCCAGGCAAGCGTCGGGCTTGAATATCTGCTGCCCGCGCTGGTCGGTGCATTCCTTGGCTCGACAACGATCAAACCCGGCCGCGTCAATGTCTGGGGCACGATGATCGGCGTCATCATCCTGGCGGTCGGTATCGCCGGCATCCAGCAGTTCGGCGGCTCCTTCTATGTCGAGCCCCTGTTCAACGGCGTCACATTGCTGGTTGCCATCGGCATTGCCGGCTACGCGCAGCGCCGCCGCAGCCATGCCGGACGCATGGCGCCGGCCCAGGCACCGCAACTTTCCGCCAAGACGGCGGAGAAATGAAGATCATCCGAAGTTCGAATGTCCAAAGGGAGGAGAAGACATGAACCGTAGACAATTCCTGCAGGCCACGACAGCGGTCCTGGTGCTATGCGCCGGCCAGGCCTATGCCGACGCGTTGGCGGATGCGAAGGCCGTCGTCGAGAAATATGCCACGCCCGTCACCAAATGGGATGGACCGACCACGGGGCCAAAGGCGCAGGCCGGCAAAACCATTGTCGTGCTCGCTGGCGATCTCAAGAATGGCGGCATTCTCGGCGTGAGTAACGGCGTCGAGGAAGCAGCAAAGGCGATCGGCTGGGAGGTGAAGGTTCTTGATGGCGCTGGTTCCATCGGCGGCCGTACGGCGGCCTTCGGCCAGGCGATAGCGCTGCAGCCTGCCGGTATCATCATTGACGGCTTCGACGCCGTCGAACAGGCTCCGGCGCTGGAACAGGCAAAGGCCGCCAAGATCCCGCTGGTCGCCTGGCATGCCGGCCCGACCATCGGCCCGGACGATAAGAACGGTCTTTTTGCCAATGTCAGCACCGACGCCATGGAAGTCTCGAAAGCCGCTGCCGATTGGGCCTTCGTCGATGCCAAAGGCAAGCCGGGCGTCATTATCTTCACCGATTCCACCTATGCGATCGCCATCGCCAAGGCGGACAAGATGAAGCAGGAGATCGAGCGGCTGGGTGGCAAGGTGCTCGAATATGTCGATACGCCGATTGCCGAGACATCGCAGCGCATGCCGCAGCTGACCACCTCGCTGCTGCAGAAATACGGTGACAGCTGGACGCATTCGCTTGCGATCAACGACCTCTATTTCGATTTCATGGGTCCTTCGCTCGCCTCCGCCGGCAAGAGCGGCACCGACGCGCCGATCAACGTCGCAGCCGGCGACGGCTCGCAATCGGCCTATGAGCGTATCCGCGCCGGCCAGTTCCAGAAGGTCACGGTCGCTGAGCCCCTAAATCTCCAGGGCTGGCAGCTGGTCGATGAACTCAATCGCGCTTTCGCCGGCGAAAAATGGTCCGGCTATCTCTCACCGCTGCATGTCGTAACGGCGGACAATATCCAATCCGATGGCGGCCCGAAGAACACCTTCGATCCGGACAACGGTTACAAGGACGAGTATAAGAAGATCTGGGGTAAGTGATCTCAGTCAAAAGAGGTGGCGCGGCGGCGAGCCGCGCTGCTTTCGCCAGACAGGTTAAACTTGGCGGCTGCTGTCCCGTGCAATCAGTTCCGGCGAAATCCTGACGTCGGCGGCGGGCTGCGTGCCTTCGATAATATCCAAAATCAATTGCGCGGTCCGCTCGCCAATTTCACGCGCAAAAGCGTTGATCGTCGTCAAAGTCGGCACGCAGACCTCACCGATCTCGTAATTTCCAAAACCGCCGATGGAAAAACGCTCGGGCACGGGAATTCCTAGCCGACGACATTCGGTGAGGGCGCCATAGGCGGCAAGATCCGAGACGCAGACGACGGCTTCCGTATCGGGATAGAGCTCGATCAGCTTCGCCATGGCATTGGCGCCTTCCCGCATCGAGATCGGCGGCGATCCGGCTGCGATCAATCTCGATGCATCAAGGCCATGTGCCTGCATGGCAGCGACGAAGCCGAGCCGGCGTTCGCTGCCGCGCGAATCTCGCTGGACATCACCACCGATGAAGGCGATGCGACGACAGCCGAGTGCGACGAAATGATCGACCATATCGCGCATGACGGCTCGGTTGGAAAAGCCGACATAGTGGCCGATCGGATCGGTCGGGATATCCCAGGTCTCGATCACCGGGATTGCCACGGTCTGAAGGAGTTTCCGCGCACGTTCCGTGTGGGTGCCGCCGGTTACGACGATCGCCTGCGGCTTGCGGCGAAGCAGCTGCTCGATCAGCCGCTCCTCCTCTTCGACATTGTAGTTCGTGTAGCCAAGCAGGATCTGCATGTCCCGCTTGGATAAGGTGTCCGAGAGGCCGCCGACCGTATCGGCGAAGTTGGCATTGTTGATCGAAGGAATAGTAACGGCGACAAAGCCGGACTTTTGCGAACGAAGGTTGGACGCTGTGCTGTCGAAGACATAGCCCAGCTCTTCCGCCGTTCGCAGGATCGCCTCGCGCGTCTCCGGGCTGACAAGACTGTCAGCCTTGAAAGCACGCGACACGGTCATGGGAGAAACTCCCATGACGCGGGCTATGTCGGCCATGGTCGGCGTTTTGCGATCGTTACTCATCAATGGCCCATGTTATCGTTACCATTAGAGTAATATGCCTCCTCCCAGGATGGCAAGAGGCGCTTTCAGCTATCCCGCAAAACGAGCAAACCCGCCACGGTGCGTCTGCGTCGGAAACGTCTTGCAGCAGCCAGACTAGAGCTGGAACTCATGCGCCAGCGTCACATGATGATGGATGCGTCCTTCGAAAAAGCGTGAGAGAACCGCTTCCGTCGCTGCACGCGCCTCGGTGCGCACCGGGCTCGCAAGAGCCTTCTCCACGGCGGCCATGTCCGGATAGTTCACGGCTAAAATCATCGGAAACTCCGGGGCGCCTTCATCGCGCGCCTCGGCAAAGGTAACCCGCACGTCAAGAGCACCTGGAAACTGCTTCCACTTCGGCAGGATGGTTTCCATGACGGCCGTCCGAAACGCCTCTGCCTCTCCTTCCCTGACCTTGCCTTCGAATAATGCGTATCGGGTAATCATCCAGCAATCTCCTTGTTTGGTCCCTTGAAGAATTCCATCAGTGCCGCCTGATCTTCGCCACCTAGCCCGGAAGCCGTCAGCATGCGGTGTATCTCGGCACAGACGGCCGTCAGCGGCATGGCGGTATTGGTCCTGCGGGCCAGATCCTGAGCGCCGTTCAGATCCTTGACCATATTGTCGATCCGTCCGGTGCGGCGGTAATCCTTGGCGACATAGCGCGGCATATATTCCTGCAGGATGGCGCTGTCGGCCCGCCCGCCCTTCAGCGCCTGCGGGATTTTCGCGGCATCGACGCCGGCATCGAGCGCCAGTTGCGTCGCTTCCGCGACGGCGAGGAAATTCAACGCACAAAGAACCTGATTGATGAGCTTCGTGGTCTGACCCGCCCCGACGGGACCCATATGCGTATAGTTCGAGGCCACATGGCGCAGGACTTGATGCGCATCCGCGACATCCTGCTCGCTGCCGCCAGCCATCAGCGTCAACTGTCCGATCAGGGCCTTTGGCGCTCCACCGGACAGCGGGCTGTCCACCCAGCGCAGCCCCTTTTCCGCAGCCTCTGCGGCAAGAGCCTTTGTCGCATCGGGGTCGATCGACGACATGTCGATAATTAGCGTTCCCGGCTTGGCACCGACGGCAACGCCTTCGAGCCCGAATACCGCGGCATGGACGATCTTCGGCGAATTGAGGCTGAGGACGACGAAATCGGAAACGGCAGCGGCTGCCGCTGCACTCGGGGCTGCCGTGGCGCCTTTTGCGGTCAACACCGCAACCTTCTCCTTGTCGAGATCGAAAACAGTCAGCTGATTACCGGTTTCCGCCAGGCGGGCGCCGATCGCTCCGCCCATAGCGCCGGCGCCGATCAGCGCCACCTTGTTGCTCATGATTGCGTCTCCTCCAATGCAATTAAGATGGCCGCCACGACTTGATCCAGCGGCTGATCGATATCGACGGTGATCGCCTGCTCGTCGGCGCCCGGCAGCTCGAGGGTTGCAAATTGACTGTCGAGCAATGCCGGCGGCATGAAATGATCCCGTCTTGCCTGCATGCGTCGAAGAATGGTCTGCCTCGTTCCGGCAAGGTGAACGAAGCAAACCGGCGCGTCGACAACCTCGCGAATCCGGTCGCGATAGATGCGCTTCAGCGCCGAACATCCGATCAGCGTCGTATCCTGCGCCAAAGCCAGGTATTGACCGACTTTGTCGAGCCAAGGCCAGCGATCGGCGTCGATCAACGGTATGCCGGCACTCATCTTGGCGACGTTTGCCGCAGGATGAAGATCATCACCATCGGCATAGATGCCTCCAAGGCGAGCTGCCAGCGCCAACCCGACCGACGACTTGCCGCAGCCGCTGACGCCCATGATGACGAAGCGGCGCGGCAGAGCGCCATCAGAGCGATGCCGTGATGCCGCCGTCGACATAGAGCACATGACCGTTGACGAAGGAGGAGGCGTCGGAAGCAAGGAAGATGCAGGCACCGACCAGTTCTTCGACACGACCCCAGCGGCCGGCCGGCGTGCGCTTTTCGAGCCATGCCGAAAAGTCTGCATCGGCAACGAGAGCTGCGTTCAACGGCGTATCGAAATAACCGGGCGCGATGGCGTTGCATTGCAGCCCATACTTCGCCCAATCCGTTGCCATGCCCTTGGTGAGATTGCCGACGGCACCCTTGGTTGCCGTGTATGGCGCAATCGAGGGCCGCGCCAGTGCCGTTTGTACGCTGGCGATATTGATGATCTTTCCAGCGCCGCGCTTGATCATGTGCCGGGCGACGGCCTGGCCGACATTGAAGACGCTCGAGATGTTCGTCCGGAGCAGCCGCTCGAAGGCATCGGCAGGAAAATCCTCAAGCGGCGTGCGAAACTGCATGCCGGCATTGTTGACGAGAATGTCGATCGCGCCGATCTCCGCCTCAAAGGCATCGACGGCCTGACGCGTAGCCTCATGGTCAGTGGCGTCGAAGGCCAGCTGATACGCCTTGCTGTCGAAGCTTTCAGCCGCCGTGGCGAGCTTGTCCTTGTCACGCCCATTGAGCACCAACTCAGCGCCGGCGGCCGCTAAACCTTTCGCGAGCGCAAGCCCGATACCTTGGGAAGAACCCGTCACCAGGGCGCGCCGTCCCTTCAGATCAAAAAGACCAGCAGACATTGTTTCCTCCGTTTTTATCTCGACAATGGTTGCCTCCCCTGTTTATGTTATCGATAACATTTGATGTCAAGGGAGGACATACAAGATGAGCAAGCCACCAATCCTGCAGATTGGGCCCTACCCGCAATGGGATCAAGAGCCGCTCGACGCAGCCTTTCAGGTTCATCGCTATTTCGACGCCGCTGACAAGGACAGATTACTCGCCGAGGTCGGACCATCGATCAGAGGCATTGCGACACGCGGCGAACTCGGCGCCAACCGTGCCATGATCGAAGCCTGCCCCAAACTGGAAGTCATTTCGGTCTATGGCGTCGGTTTTGACGCTGTCGACCTGCAGGCCTGCCGCGAGCGCGGTATCCGTGTCACCAACACCCCTGACGTCCTGACCAATGATGTCGCGGATCTGGGAATTGCGATGATGCTCTGCCTGTCGCGCGGCATGATCGGTGCAGAGACATGGGTGCGTGACGGCAGCTGGGCGCAAAAAGGACTTTATCCCCTCAAGCGCCGCGTCTGGGGACGGCGTGCCGGCGTGCTCGGCCTCGGCCGCATCGGCTTTGAGGTCGCCAAGCGCCTGAAGGGCTTCGACATACAAATTGCCTATTCGGACGTCGAGGCGAAATCTTACGTATCAGACATGACCTTTGTCGCCGATCCGGTCGAGCTCGCGACACAATCGGATTTCCTGTTCGTCACGCTCGCCGCGTCGGCGGCGACGCGGCATATTGTCGGTCATAAGGTGATCGAGGCGCTCGGCCCGGAAGGCATGTTGATCAACATCTCCCGCGCGTCCAATATAGACGAAGACGCCTTACTCGATGCGTTGGAGACCGGCAAGCTCGGATCGGCAGCGCTCGACGTCTTCGAAGGCGAGCCAAAGCTCAATCCGCGCTTCCTGGCACTCGACAATGTGCTGCTGCAGCCCCACCATGCCTCCGGCACGGTTGAGACGCGCAAGGCCATGGGTCAACTGGTGCGCGACAATCTCGCCGCTCATTTCGCCGGCCAGGCGCTGCCCACACCCGTTCTTTGAGGAGGAAGATATGAAAGCCATCATCGCCCACGCCGCCAAGGATGTGCGGATCGAGGATTATCCTGAGGAAGAACCGGGTGCAGGAGAAGTGAAGCTGAGGCTTGCAACCGGCGGCGTCTGCGGTAGCGACCTACATTACTATCATCACGGCGGTTTCGGCACTGTTCGCCTGAAGGAACCGATGATCCTCGGGCATGAAGTCAGCGCGACCGTGACCGCGCTCGGCCCGGGCGTGCAGGGGCTCGAGGTCGGCCAGCTCGTTGCCGTTTCCCCCTCCCGTCCCTGTCGCACCTGCCGCTACTGCCTGCAGGGATTGCCCAATCAATGCCTCAACATGCGTTTTTATGGCAGCGCCATGCCGTTCCCGCACATCCAGGGTGCCTTCCGCGAGACGCTCGTGGCCGATGCCATTCAATGCGTGCCGGCCGATGGTCTGACGCCGGGTGAAGCGGCCATGGCGGAACCTCTGGCCGTGACCTTGCACGCTACGCGGCGTGCGGGCGAGCTTCTCGGCAAACGCATCCTCGTAACCGGCTGCGGTCCGATCGGCGTCCTCTCGATCCTGGCCGCACGCCGCGCCGGTGCCGTCGAGATCGTCGCGACCGATCTTTCGGATTTCACCTTGTCGCTTGCCAGGCAAGCAGGTGCCGACCGGGTCATTAACACAAAGGACGAACCTGAAGCGCTTGCCCCCTATTCCTCCGAAAAGGGCACGTTCGATGTGCTCTATGAATGCTCGGGCGCGGCGGCAGCCCTCGCCGGTGGCATTGCGGCACTGAGACCGCGAGGAATCATCGTACAGCTTGGTATCGGCGGCGACATGAGCCTGCCGATGCTGGCGATTACGGCCAAGGAGTTGGAACTGCGTGGCTCTTTCCGCTTTCATGAAGAGTTTGCGGTTGGCGTCGATCTGATGCGCAAGCGCCTTATCGATGTGCGGCCGCTCATCACCCACACAGTACCGCTTGCCGATGCGATCAGTGCTTTCGAAATCGCGTCGGATCGAAGCCAGGCCATGAAGGCGCAGATCGCCTTCAACTGAGCGAAAGCGGCGCGAAATCCACTCGGTTGAAGCTGATGAGGGCGTTCGCGCCCGTTCAGTCTAGGTCGGCGCCGATCGCTTTGAGCGCGGCGTGAGCAACCTGTTCGTCCTGCTCGCCGGAACCCGAACCGACGCCGATGCCGCCGAGAAGCGCGCCGCCGACGCGGATCGGCAAACCGCCGCGCAACCCCGTCATCCCGCCGTCGGTGGCGATTGCCAGCGGCACTCGCGCATGGTCCGGTAGCGAATGGCTGGGAGCGCCGATGGAGGCAGCCGTCTGTGCTTTAGCACCGGCGCTTTTCAGCGACTGAAAACGCGAACCGCGCATGCGGAAGCAGCCGAGCGTCACGCCGGATTGATCGACGATGACGATGCATTGCGGCTGGCCCATCGCGCTCGCCGCTGAAATGGCGGCATTCAACAAGGTCATCACACCTTCGTCACTCAAGACGCTCGACGTCAGAACGTGGCTCATGCACTATCCTCCTCATTGCGGACTCATCGAGATATGTTATCGATAACAGATCAACGCACGATCTAGCATTACGGGAGGTATTGTCACAATGTCGTTCTTCGAAATCATCGACCCGGCCTTTGGGAAGTTTGTTCTTGGCAATGCTCCCGTCAAGCAGATCGCCACCGGTTTCGACTGGGTGGAAGGCCCTGTCTGGTTCGGAGATCTGAATTGCCTGCTGTTTTCGGATATTCCCAACAACCGCATCATGCGCTGGACACCGGGACTCGGCACCAGCATCTTTCGCGAACCTTCGAATTTTTCGAACGGCCATACGCGTGACCGGCAGGGCCGGCTCGTCAGCTGTGAGCATGGCGCCAGGCGTGTCACGCGCACCGAATATGACGGCTCCATCACGGTGATCGCAGATCGCTACCAGGGCAAGCACCTGAATTCACCCAATGATGTGATCGTCGCCTCGGACGGTGCGATCTGGTTTACCGATCCGCATTACGGCATCGCGACGGATTACGAGGGATATAAGAGCGATCAGGAGCTGCCGTGCAATGTCTACCGGGTCGATTCAACGGGGTCGATGCAGGCCGTACTGACGGATTTCAATTGCCCGAACGGGCTTGCCTTCAATCCTGACGAGACGAAGCTTTATGTCGCTGATACAGGTCGCATGCATAGCAACGATCCGCAACATATCCGGGTCTTCAACGTCGGCCAAAACTGGCAGCTCTCCGGCGGCGAGGTATTTCATGCGATTTCGCCGGGCTGTGCTGACGGGATGCGCTTCGACAGCGACGGCAATCTCTGGTCTTCGGCAGCCGACGGCGTGCATTGCATCGCGCCCGACGGCCATCTCATGGGCAAGATCCTGGTACCGGAAACAGTGTCCAATCTCTGCTTCGGCGGTCGCGGCAAGCACAAGCTTTTCATGACGGCGACGACAAGCGTCTACGCGATCTCCTTGAACCGAAGCGGCGCACTGTGACAGCGGCGCAAAGGCGTCGGGCGAAATGAGGCGACCCTAAATCATGCCTAGGACCATCCTGCCCTGAAATCTGAAGTGACGGCAAAGCACTCGTCACGGAGCGATTGCCGTGTCGGCCCGCAACAGACGATTTCAGCGTAAATCGGCCTGCGGCCTGGAGCACGAAGCGGCATGCGTGATCGGCGCCATATTGGCGGACAAGGCACGCTCCTGCCGGCGCGCGGCATCCTGCAGCAGGCTTGCCATTCCAGTCACGGAAATGCGATCCGCGCGCATGACCTGGCGGATCAGCGGATCTTTGAGAACTTCGGCGATCGTCAAGTCCCTTTGGGTCATGGTTACCTCCTGTTCGTTGGAGCAGAAGATAAGCCGCTTTGTTAGCAGTGCGATGTCAGAACCCGGACAAAAACAAGGCATTTCGTTCGATTTTGTTACAGAATAATTGCAAAGCCCAAAGCGGTACATATTCCAAAATTACAATAGGACCCTAGTTGACCGCTGGGAGAGGTTGATTTCCTTGAAATCGGCCGAACTGGGAGGGGCCGCCTGCTCCGCGAGGATGCAACGTTTTGGAATATCCAAGCCATAATTTTGCAACTTTTGCGCTTATCATCACGCGCTGCAGGGGGATTTTAAGATTAACTATCGACGATTGGCCGTGCTATGTATTCCTCAGATCAGACCACAGAAGATGAGCGTCTCATCTACCATGCAGATCTTCTGAGCCAGCTTTCAAATCCCAAACGCCTTGAGGTCTGTATTCATCTGTCCGGCCGTGAGGAGGATGTAAATAGCCTAGCCAAGAAGCTTGGAATATCGCAATCAGCGCTCAGCCAGCACCTGACCCGCTTGCATCATTCCGGCATCGTCAAAGTGCGTCGTCAGGCGCAGTATAGATACTATACCTGCGATCATCCGGCCGTGTTGCAGATCCTCAAGACACTTGCGGGAATTTTCGATGCTGAACTCAAAGAGCATGGCAGTCGCGAGGAGAAATCGTAACGCAGCACCGATACGGCTCTGCTGGTTGGCCTTCAAAAATGTAAATTGCGAACGGGCCAGGCAGAATGTGGCCCGTTCGCAATCGATCAAACGCCGCGCCTGTTTCCCCAGATGATCACGTGCAGTTGCGGCAGCACCCTCGCCTCGAACCATCGATCATTGCTGACCTTTTCCACGAGCCACCGCATCCGCTCGACGATGCCGTCAATATCGACAATGGCATCTTCTGCATCGGCTGGCGGCGGCGTGTGATTGCCGGGTTGCAGATAGACGGGCAATTGAGGATAGCGAGCAGCCGCGTCTCGCGCATATTCATAGTCGAGATCATCGAATATGACGATCTTCAAGGCGATCTGCGGTCCGTCGCCTGCCATGCGCAGACAGTCGTCGAAGGCGATCCAGTCCGTCGCCATGCCGCTCGATGGAGGCTTCGGGCTCAGCACGAGCACATCGAGTTCGGCGAACCATTCCCTGGCCAAGCTCCCTTGAGTCTCCAGCGCGAAGCGATATCCCTCCGCATGGCCGCACGCAATCAGCGGGCCGAGCGGTTGGATCGCAGGATTGCCGCCGGAGAGCGAGATGGTCAGCGATTTGCCGCCTGAAAGTCGCGTTACCTCCTGCCAGATCTCATCGACCGACATCGGCCGCCATTGATCGCGATAGTCACTATCGACGGCATGCAGCGTATCGCACCAGGAGCAGCGATAATCGCAGCCGCCGGTGCGCACGAAGATCGTCGCAAGGCCGATCAGGATGCCCTCGCCTTGGATCGTCGGCCCGAAGATCTCGCTGACGCGAATGGGCGCTTCGCTCATGGCCGGTATTCCGCCCAGGTCTTCGGCGTTTCGCTGACTCGCACGGCAGATGTCTGCGGCAAGCGCTCCTTGCACCAGTCATAGAAATGCTTGGCGAGATACTCCGAGGTCACCCGGTCATGTCCAAAGACATCATTGAGATGGCGATGATCGAACGCTTCGTCGATATAGCGCTTCAGCGGCTGCAGCTCATGATAATCTCGCACGAACCCGTGCTCGTCCAGTTCGCCGGCCGAAAGCTCCACAACGACGATATAATTGTGCCCGTGCAGGCGCGCACACTGGTGATTGGCAGGAAGATGCGAGAGCTGATGCGAGGCGGAGAAATGAAACTCCTTGGTGATGCGATACATCACTTCACCTCCTCAGCCGAAAAGCCCGATGTCGCGGCAACCCAGAAATCGGCATCGTCATATTCCGTGGGATCTGCGATACCAGCGAGATGGAAGGCTTCGCGCCGCTCCACACAGGTGCCGCAGCGGCCGCAATGGCGCTCTCCGCCCTTGTAACAGGACCAAGTCTCGGCAAAGGGCGTTTCATGTCGGGCACCGTCGGCAACGATATCCGCCTTGGAGATCGTCACATAAGGCGCGTAGAGCGAAACGCTGGCATAGCCCTCAAGCGCGTGGTTCTGCATCTGCTGGAAGGCGTCGATGAATCCCGGACGACAGTCGGGATAGATGAAATGATCCCCGCCATGAACCGCAACGGCGACGGCATCCGCCTTCTGCGCCGCCGCAAGCCCGAACGCGATCGCCAGCATGATCGCGTTACGGTTCGGTACGACCGTCGCCTTCATGGTTTCCTCGGCATAGTGCCCGTCCGGCACCTCGACATCGTCTGTCAGAGCCGATCCGGTCAGATGCCGGCCGATGGCGGTGATGTCGATGATCTCATGCGGCACGCCGAGACGCTTGGCGCAGGCGCCCGCAAATTCCAGCTCCTTGCGGTGCCTCTGGCCGTAATCGAAGGAGACGAGGCCGATAAGCTGATGTTCGGCTGCGACCTTATGGGCGAGCGAAACGGAGTCCAATCCGCCGGAGCAGATCACGATAGTCTTCATAATTCAGGATCCCTTGTTTTGACCGGGTGGGCTGCGACCGGATTTCATGGCTTTTCAAAGCCACGGCGGGGTCTCTAGCAGCAGAAACTGGAGGAAACAAGGCAATCGTTCATTTCATCGCAACGCGCTGTCAGCTGCCCTGCGCGTTGCGATGGCTGTGATGTCTTTAGCTGACGCCTGCAAACTTTCCCGAGATGTTGAGATCCGGATAGTAACCTACAGGCTTGCCGCCGACAGTCTGGCCGCCGGTCAGGCTGCCCTGGATCTCCGGCCCGAAGAAGGAATAAGGGAAGGTCGATGGCAGGGCACTCACATCGTCGAGGCGTCGGCGCAGTTCGTGCGGTATCGTGAATTCCAGCGCGCCGAGATTATCCTTTAGCTGCTCCAGTTTCGTCGCGCCGACGATGATCGAGGCAATGCCGGGCTGCGTCATCGCCCAGTTGACCGCTACCTGTGCCATGCTGCGGCCAAGCTCGCCCGCCACCTTTTCCAACTCGGCGACGATTGCCCAGTTCCGCTCGTTGAATTTCTGAAAACCGGGATTGCTCGTGCCCCGTACGGTTTCGAGGCGGCCGGCTGTCTCTCCCTGGCTGCTGGGGCGATATTTGCCGCTGAGCAGACCGCTCGCAAGCGGGCTCCAGGCCATGATGCCGGCGCCGTAACGCGTCCCGAACGGTACGAATTCATTCTCGATATTGCGCTCGGCCAGAGAATATTCGAGCTGAAGCGCCGAGAGCGGCTCGTAACCGCGATATTCGGCAATGGCCTGGGCGCGGCTCGCATACCAAGCCGGAATATCGGATAGGCCGACATGCCGGACCTTGCCCGAGCGCACCAGGTCGTCAAAGGTACGCATTGCCTCTTCCGGTGGCGTCAGGCGGTCCCAGCAATGCATGAGGTAGAGATCGATATAATCCGTGTTGAGCCGCTTCAACGACCCTTCGACCGCCCGCAGGATATTCTTGCGGCCATTGCCGGCCGCATTCGGCGTCTGGGCCGCAAGGTTCATGGTGAATTTGGTCGCAATGACGGCATCGTCGCGCAAGCCGCGCTCCGCAATGAACTCGCCCAGCCAAGTCTCCGACGTACCACCGGTATAGGCATCGGCGGTATCGAAAAAATTGCCGCCGGCATCGACATAGGCATTGAAGATGGCCCGCGCCGCTTCCTTGTCGGCGCCCCATCCCCATTCCGTGCCGAAGGTCATGGTTCCAAGCGCAAGCCGCGTAACCTTCAGTCCGCTATTGCCCAGCGTGTAAAATTCCATGCTCATCGCTATTCTCCTCTGTGGCGCACCAAACCAGCTCGATGATCGAAAGCGGTCGGACGCAATTCAGTGCTCATAGCTTCGCTGCTTTTCGTCCGTTCGATAAGGTCATTTAATTTGCATTCATTATGCGATATTGCTCAGCAATGGATCGCGATCTGCTCACACATTTGCCTATAGTCGTCGCCGTCGCCCGCCGCGGCGGATTTGCCGCCGCGGCCAGCGAACTGGGCATGAGCCCATCGGCCGTAAGCCATGCCGTTCGGCTGGTGGAAGAAAGACTTGGACAGCCGCTCTTCGCGCGGACGACCCGCAGTGTTGCGCTAACGGAAGCCGGAAAAAGCCTGCTCGGAACGATTAATCCAGCGCTGCAGGACATTCACGATCGTATGGAGCGCATCAAGGCGGCCAAGGGAAAGCCGAGCGGCCTGCTGCGCATCAATGCCTCCCGTATCAGCCTGCCACTTGCGATAACCCGCGTCATCAGGGCCATGGCGGAACGCTATCCGGAGGTCGAGGTCGAGATATTCTCCGATGAGCGGTTGACCGATATCATTTCTGAGGGTTTCGATGCCGGTATCCGCGTGGGCGAGATGATCGCTCAGGATATGGTGGCGGTCCGCTTGACCCCGCCTTTCCGCGCGATCGTGGTCGCATCCCCCGATTATATCGGACGGTTCGGGCGGCCGAAGACGCTGGCGGATCTCGCAGGTCACACATGCATCGGTTATCGCCTTATCCGCTCCGGCGGCCTTTACCAATGGGAATTCGTCGACAACGGGCGCGATGTCGCCGTGACCGTCCGCGGCCAGGCGATCGTCACGGAATCGCATTCAGCCGTCGAGCTTGCGCTAGCCGGCGTGGGACTGGCTTATGTCTTCGAGCCGCTCGTGCAGGCGGAGATCGCATCCGGCAAGCTTGTTCAGGTCCTCGGCGACTATGCGGTGACGGAAGCAGGCCTTTTCCTCTACTTTCCGCGCCGCGCCGAGCTGGCACCGAAGCTCAGGGCTTTCATCGACACGATACGGCAGATCAATCGCGAGGCGGCCACCGGCTAGGAGCAAGCTCCATTGACTGCGAGCGGTACGCTCATGAATGGTCAAATTGCGCGGGGCCGGTCCCAAACGCGCAGGAAACAGAACGCCCGTCGCTATTCGAAATAAATCGAGATTGCCGTCTGCCGTAACTCCCGGCAGTCATAGCGAAACGCTTCTCCAGCGAGGAGTTCGGAAGTGCTGCGGCATCCGCCATCAGCCTCCGGTCCAAAAGATCGATAAGCGCCAAGAGGAGGAGGAAGCAATGCAGGAAATCGCAGCAAAGAAGGCGCCGAGCCCGATCGACGTCGAAGTCGGCAAACGTATCCGCGCGCAACGGCGCCTGCTGGGCATGAGCCAATCGGCCCTCGCCGAGAAGCTGGACCTTACCTTCCAGCAGGTCCAGAAATATGAAAAAGGCGTCAACCGCGTCGGCGCAAGTCGTCTGCAACGTGTTGCTGATAGCCTCGGCGTCCCGATATCGCACTTCTTCGATAATGCAGCCTTTGACAATCCTGTTCCAACCGACGCGCCGCGCAACGACCTCGTCGGCTTTCTTTCGTCCGAAGAGGGCGTGGAGCTCAATCGGGCCTTCACGAAAATCAAGGATGCCAGGACGCGCCAGAAGATCGTGGGCCTTCTCAAATCCCTGGCCTTCGCCTAGCCTTCCCCGTCGAGCCGGCGCCTGCTCGGCCTCGGCGTCAACTTGTAATGCGCGGCGTGCGAATGACCTTGAGGAACAGGGCGTTCATCGCGTCTGAGATGCCTTGCGTCGGGCTCACCTCGAAATAGAGGCCAGGTGAGGCGCACGTCTGCAAGTTGGTGCCGATTTGCGATTGAAACGGCGCGATCCACTGGTTGTACCAGCCGTTTGTCGGCAGGGGAAAATAGGTCGTATAGAGGATAGCGATCTTGATGTTCTGGTTCTTCAACGGCTGACAGAAGGCAGTGGCGAGCGGCTCCTGGCAACGCCCGCCGGTGGTCGGCTTGGTGCAGGTGTTGGGCTTATAGCTGTCGCCGACGCCGTCAGTGACAAGAAAGAGAACCTTCTGACGATCGGAGCTGGTTTTTCCGCTGCCGCTCGTACCGATGATCGGCGCGAGTTGCGTCAACATCGCATCGAAACTCGTATCCTGGTCGCTGTTGTCGTTCTGTCCATGAACAGACATCAGGTCCACATTCTTGCTGATGGCATCGCTGACCTGCGCCATATCGGATGATAGCGGGGATACGTTGGTCAAGCCAATTGTCGAGGTATCTTTACCGAATGTATAGACGGCCATCCTGTACTGATCGGATGTCACCCGGTTCGTCTTGGCAGTATCCGTAAGCGACTGTGTCGCCAGCCCGACGACGCCAATGCGGGTCTGGACGCCAAGGCTCTTTGCAAGTTCGTAGTAATTGTTTTTATTGCTGCTGTCGTGGCACGCAAAGGCACATTTGTCCGACGTGTTTGCCACCATTTTATTAATATCGGTTATGGTAGCACCGATCCCCATGGATGGCGTGTTGTCCAGCAGCATGTAGAAATCCATGAAGGTCGCCGTCTGATACTGTGCAGATGCCGAGCCGCTGACGGGAATGGATGTTTTTCCGATAATCTGACTCAACGTCGTCGGTACGTTCGCCGAAAAATTGACCGTCGATGAGACGACATTTCCCGTGCGCATTACCCCGGCGCTGACGTTGACCGGTATGTTCTGAATATCGCTGGACGCCTGGCCGTAGAAGAGCTTGTTGGCATCGCTTTGACCGATCGTGACGGTGCCGTCGCTTGTCATGGCCATGGCAGCCGCAACCGCCGGCGACGAATCCGCGATTGCGCCGACCGCGGCCGCATCGGCAGCATTCTGCAACTCCGTCCGCACGAGCATCGCATTGGTGATATCGAGCGCCAGTCCCCCAGCCGCGATCAACGGAACAGCGACCAATGCTGTTGTGATCCCGAAATTGCCCGACCGATCCAGAAGCAGCTGTCCCGAGAGCTTGCCCACGGCATAAAGGGACTTCAGATAAATCGTAAATCTCTTCACAAGCAAACCTTCTACATTATAAGTTGCGGCGTCGAAACATTCGCTAAAATGAAAGTATTATTACTTTCAAATATACTTATGTATATTATATTCGAGAGATATTTAGATTCTCATAAGGGAGAGTTTCTCAATTATACTTCCAATATTCAGGGCAAATTTACCAAGAATCCGTAATATATCTGTGCATAGCGCAAATGGCGGATGGAAATCGGACGCGATGAACTCCCCGTTCGAAACGAAAAAGATGCGCAAAATCCAATACTTCGTAAAGAAGATATACAGCGGACATAAAGCCGAAGGTTGCAGAAATTGCAATTTCACGCAAAGTATCTTTACTTGATTTTCAGTGTTTACCCGTGAAAGCAGCAGTGTCGATATCAGGCGCAGCTGACCGCATTGGAAACTGCCACTCACCCTGATGGCTATTGTTGGGATCTTTGCGTGCGCGTTCTTTCCTGCATCTTCACGGAGCACAATCTGTGGCTCGTTCTCCTGGCGGCGCTCGTCTGTGTCAGCGGCGGATGGATCACCCTCAACCTGCTCCAACGAGCCGAAAAGACGCGCGAACTTCAACGTGGCGGTTGGATTTTTCTGACCGCCGTGGCTGCCGGGTCGTCGATCTGGTGCACGCATTTCATAGCCATGCTGGCCTATGAAGTCGGAGCGCCGGTCACCTTCGATCCCATCCTGACGATGGCCTCGTTTCTTTTGGCCGTTATCGGCTGTGCCGGCGGGTTTACGATCGCCTTATCGCGCCTGCCGCACATCGCACCGGAATTCGGCGGAGCCGTCGTCGGCCTTGCCATCACCAGCATGCACTATACCGGTATGCTGGCCTACCACGTCGATGGCATCGTTGAGTGGAACCAGGGTTATGTTGCCGCTTCTGTTGCCCTTTCGGTGATTTTTGCGGCGCTTGCACTCAATCAGGCCGTGCGCCGGCCTTGGCAGCTCTCCCCGATCGCCGGCCTCGCTCTCTTCGTCATCGCCGTGGTCTCGCTTCATTTTACGGCGATGACGGCCGTCTCTGTCACGCCGCTTGCAACCGGCGCTGCGATTGCGGACGCCTACGCACTGAAGGCTATGGCGGTTGCCGTTGCCGGCGGCGGATTGCTGATCATCGGTACAGGCGTGGCAAGCTACATGATCGACGAGCGGGCCTCGCGCGAATCCATCGAGAAGCTTCAGCATATGGCACTCAACGACCTGCTGACGGGCCTACCTAACCGCAGCAGTTTTGCCGACTATCTGCAGCGCGAGATCGGTCATGCCAAGGAAGACGGCGTAAAACTCGCGGTCATCGGCATCGATCTCGATCGCTTCAAGGAAATCAACGACCTGCGAGGACACAAGGCTGGCGACCAGGCACTGAAGGCAATCGGACGCCGCCTGCTGCGCCTCGTCCGGGACGGCGAGTTCGTAGCTCGTGTCGGCGGTGACGAGTTTGCTGCCGCCAAGCGCTTCAGCGAGCAGAGCGAACTTCTGGATTTCGTGGCCCGGCTGGAGAAGGTTCTGTTCGAGCCCATCCGGATCGACGATTTCGAGACGGCGACAGGGGCCAGCATCGGTGTTGCCATCTATCCCGACGATGACGTCGACCAGGAGCGCCTGGTCAGCAACGCCGATCTCGCCATGTATCGCGCCAAGGCAGACATCGGCCGCGCCGTCTGCTTCTATGAATCCAAGATGGATGAAGCCGCGCGCGCCCGTCATACGCTCGCACAGGACCTGCGTCGGGCTGTCGAATTGGATCAGCTCGACCTGCACTATCAGGTACAAACGTCGGTTCGCACCGGGCAGATTTGTGGTTACGAAGTCCTCCTCCGCTGGCATCACCCGGAGCGTGGTGCGGTGCCGCCTTCGGAATTCATTCCGATCGCAGAAGAAAGCGGCACGATCCTCGTCATTGGCGAATGGGTTTTGCGCACGGCCTGCAAGGAGGCGGCATCATGGGAACAGCCCTACAAGATCGCCGTCAACCTCTCGCCTGTACAGTTTGCTCATGCGGATCTCGCTAAGCTCGTTCATACGATCCTTCTCGAAACCGGCCTTGCGCCGTCGCGGCTGGAACTTGAAATTACCGAATCCACAATCATTGCCGATAAAACGCGGACCTTGCATGTCCTACGGCAGATCCGGGCTCTCGGCGTGACCGTCGCCATCGATGATTTCGGCACCGGATATTCCTCGCTTGACACGTTGCGATCCTTCCCCTTTGACAAGATCAAGCTTGATCGTTCCTTCATGAACGAGGTGGATCACAGCATTCAGGCAAAAGCGATCGTTCGCGCGGTACTGACGCTCGGCAAGAGCCTGGATATCCCTGTTCTGGCGGAAGGCGTCGAGACCAACCATCAGCTCGAAATCCTGCGCGTCGAAGGCTGCGACGAGGCACAAGGCTTCTTCCTCGGCCGGCCAAAGCCCGTCGGGCAGATCTTTCAAGTGGAGACGTCGGCAGACGACGACGAGGCGTCGGCATTTTCCGGCCGGTTGCCGCCGCATCGCATGCGGCGTCGCTAGGAAGTTCCACACGCGTCAACGCAAAATCTGCAGCAAGTGCAGGGCGCAGACCTGCGCCCTCCCTCACTTATGCTTGATTTCGTCAGCTGCGGCCGTTCGCGATATCAGATCGAACGGTCCGAAACCTCACCGATCCATTCGCTTTCAAGCTCGATCTCAACGGCGGAGCGGATATCGAGAGCATTGGCGGCCACGAGAAACTCATAGCGCCCGGCGATGGCTCGAAATGCTCCGATACGCTCGTCGAAATAGCTCAGATCGCGCGGGCGCACGACAAGCGAGGCTGTGCGCTTTTCACCCGGTATGAGCCGAAGCTTGGCAAAGGCGCGTAACTCCTTGTCCGGCCGCTCGAGCGCCGAAACAGGGGGCCGCACATAAAGCTGCACGAGTTCGGAACCGGTTCTGTCGCCGGTATTGGCGACATCGACTGTTACGGTGACACCCTCAGCGCCCATTCTTGTTGCCGAAGCCTGCGCCTCACCCCAGGAAAATCGCGTATAGCCAAGACCGAAGCCGAAGGGGAACAAGGGCTCAATATTGCGCGTATCGTGATGGCGATATCCGACGAAGACGCCCTCGGCGTAACGCACATGCCCATCCTTGCCGGGATAGACGGATGCGTCGCCAACCATGGCGGGGTTATCCGATAGGCGCTTCGGGAAGGTTTGCGGCAGACGTCCGCCGGGCTCGACATCGCCGAAGAGCACATCGGCGACGGCATGTCCGAGCTCCTGGCCGGGATACCACATCTGCAGCACGGCCCGAACCTTGCCGAGCCAGGGCATCTCGATGGGGCCGCCGGTCTGCAGGACGACAATGGTATTGGCGTTGGCGGCCGCCACCCGGTCTATGAGTTCCTCCTGACGACCCGGCAGACGCATATCGGGCAGATCGAGGCCCTCCGTATCCCACTCGCCGTCGCGGCCGACAAAGAGCAGAACGACGTCTGCATCACTTGCCTTTTGGACGGCATCCAGCATCGCCTCTTCGCCGAGCGGCTTCTCCACGCCGAAGCGCACCGCCGTCAGATTGATCCCCTCCTCGGTCGTCGCGGACGAGCAATATTCGACCACCACCTTGTAGCTCTGTCCGGCTTCCAGATGGATGCCCTGTCGCTGCTCGACATTGGCAGTGCCGAAGTAATTGTCGCCGCGAGCCCAGCCATCATAGCCGTTGACGACGAGCTTGCCATCGACAAAGAGCTTGGCGAGACCCGCATTCGTCATTCCGAATACATGCTCGCCGCTCTCCGTTGGCACATAGGAGGCTGTCATGCGGGCGGAGAACTCATTGGGATCGAGTTCCGAAGATGGCAGATCGAACCAGAAGAACTCGCCCTTGCTTGCCGTTTCGGTGGCGATCACCGGCTCTGTAAGGTCGCGGCCTTTAAAATAGTCCACCCGCATCTCACCGGAGAAGACATTGATGAGGCGATTGTTGCGGCAGCCGGTAGCATGGTGAATGCTGTTGGCATTCGACAGTGCCTGCCGGATGCCTTCCAAGGGGCTGACCCTGTAGTGGGCTGCGATCTGGGCGCTGCCGCCACCCATGACCCGCGCTTCGGCGGCATTCGGCCCGATAACAGCCACATGCCCAAGGCCTGCCTTCTGCAGCGGCAGAATGCCGTCGTTCTTCAAGAGCACGGCACCCTCGGCTCCGAGCTTGCGGATCAGCGCGCGATCCTCAGGCAGATCAAGCGCGTGTTCGCTCAAATCGGGCACCTTCTCGAAGGCGCCGACCCGCTCAAGCAATGTGAGAATGCGGCGAGCAGCCTCGCGCACGGTTTCCGGCTTGACCTCGCCGTTGCCCACCGCCGCCACGAGCTTTTCGCCACGGTCGCGCGTCGGACCGGGCATTTCCAGATCGAGCCCGGCGTTGACGGTCGCCGCTGTCGAATGGGAGCCGAACCAGTCCGACATGACGATGCCGTCGAACCCCCATTCCTCCCGCAAGACTTTGGTCAAAAGCCAGGGATGCTCGCTCGTATAGGTGCCGTTCAGCCTGTTATAGGAGGACATGACGGCCATAACGCCGGCCTTCTTCACGGCCTGCTCGAACGGCGGCAGATAGATTTCGCGAAGAGCACGCTCGTCGATATCCGACGACATCGTCTGGCGCTCGATCTCGGATTCATTGCCGGCAAAATGCTTGATCGTGGCGGCAATACCCTGGCTCTGCACACCCTGGATATAGGCTACGGCAAGAGCGGCCGTCAGCATCGGATCTTCCGAATAGCATTCGAAATTGCGGCCATTGAGGCCGGAGCGGTGAATATTGACCGTCGGCGCCAACAACACCGAGGCGCCCTTGCTCTTGGCCTGGCCGGCGAGCGCCACGCCCATACGTTCGACAAGGGCGGGGTCCCATGTGGCGCCAAGCGCGATCGCAACGGGAAAGCAGGCTGCATTGACGCCGGCAACCAGCGAGCCGGCGCCGCGGGCTCCGTTCGGCCCGTCCGTGACCTTGATCTTCGGGACACCAAGGCGCTCAACCGGCACCGTGGTCCAGAAATCGGCGCCCGACAGCAGCGAAACCTGCTCTTCAAGCGTCATCCGGTCGAGAATATCGTCGATCATTAGGCCTCCCGAGCAATTCCCTGGCTGTTCCACCGTCCATCCGCGATGGAGATTCGCATTTAAGACAAACAAATCATAAACACGCCAGATGTTCTTCCGATAGTGCGATATGTGGATGAAATCCCATATCTTTTTTCGTCGACATTCAGCTTGTATCCCCTGCGGAACACGCTTCGCAACCGATCGGAAATCATAAGTTCGGCACAGGAATGGACGTCCCCGATTGCCGTACCGGTCAAAAGCGCCGGTTCGATAAAATGCGAATAATCTTTTTCCGAATAAATTTGACCACGTCGGATTTCATGAGCCCAACTCATGGAGCCGAGTATGCGTTCACTTCTCGTCGCTGCAAGCTTTCTCTTCGTCGCCGGTCTGCTGTTTTCGACGGCAACGACGGCAAAACCCGTGGCAAATACCGCCGCGGCGCATGCGCACCAATTTGCGCGCGAGGTGACGGATGCGAGCGTACCCGTCGGCTGGATCAACTTCTGCAAAGCGCAACCAACCGAATGCGTGGCTGGCCAAAAGAGCACGGAATTCGTCAATCTCGATCGCGATCATCGGCTGCAACTGCAGCAGATCAACAGCCTGGTCAATCACGAGATCCAGGGCATCGGCGACAATGATCATTACGGCATCTACAAGCTCGGCATCGTCAATTGGTGGACCTATCCCGACGATGGTGCCGGCAACTGCAACGACTATGTCCTCTTGAAGAAGAAATTGCTCATCGAAGCAGGCTGGCCACGGTCTGCCCTGCTGCTGACGGTGGTCCTCGACACCCATAACGAGGGACATCTTGTCCTGATGGCGCGCACGAACGACGGCGATCTCATCCTCGACAATCTCACCGACACGGTCAAAAACTGGAGCGGAACGGGCTATACCTTCATCAAGCGCCAGACGGCCGACGATCCGAACAACTGGGTTCGGCTGGAATCCGGTCGCACACCCGAAGAGCTTGCCATGATCAGCAAGGCCTTGGCGTCTCATTCACAGTGATTGGCAGCCCAATAGCTATCGACCAGACCTTTGCCGTCTTGGTCCAGGATGGCAAAATTGCCGGGAATGACGACGAAGAAGCGTTCTCCGCTTTCCGCACCGGCGGTGCCATTTGCACTTGCCGCGTCGACACGACCACAGACGACGAAGCCTGGCATTCGTTCGCTCGGCTTGGCCACCAGAATATGGATGGCAGAGGGCGGCACCTCTATGCGCCGCGCGACCGCCGCCTTGGCCAGCGCCGGGACATCCGCCATGGTCGGCAAGGCTTCGCCGGGGGCGGCTGCAAGCAAGATGCTCCCTGCGATCACGAGATGTTGCATCGACATCCTTTCGAAAGCCTGGACCAAGGTAACGCAACCCAGGACGGCTATATCCCGTATGCCTCTGCAGCCGAAAGCTGCTTTGATCGAAGTTTATTGTGATTCGCGGGGCGGAAGAAGCTTGCGCTCTTGCCTTCGGATAACGATCGCGTATCAAGATCGTCCCCGCGCCGGGGTACATTTTGGAAAGTCAGCTTGCGAATGCGAACACGCCTGTCGATACTCCCGGCACTCGGTCTCCTTTTTATCCTTGCATTGACGAATGCCGCTTCCGCGCATGAGCTCGTGCGCGTGCCGCCGGGCAATCGCAACAGCGTCCAGCCGCCCATACCGAACACCTCGGTACTGCGGGCCAAGGCCTTCAACACGACCTACGACGAAAAATACCAGAAGATCGTCGGCGTGCTTCGCGACGACAAGGTCTTGATGGCCTCGATCAGGAAGGCTGGACAGGCCTACCAGATCGACCCCATCCACATCGTTGGCGCGCTTGTCGGCGAACACACCTACAACATCACGATCGTCAACAGGGTGAAGTCCTACTACGTCAAGGCGCTCGCCTATTCGCAGTCCGATTTCAAGTTCGCCTATAAGGACGTGACCGTCCAGACCTTCCTGAAAAAGCCGGAATTCGCCCATTGCGACGCGTTCACCGGCAGCGCCGAATTGTGGGAATGCCGTGACGAGACCTGGGACAAGAGTTTCCGAGGCAAGGTCATCGACGGCGTCACCTACGAAAACATGACGTTCCAGCGCGCCTTCTTCCAGCCTTTCTTTGCCGGCCAGACCTTCGGCCTCGGACAGATCAGCCCTTTGACCGCCCTTGAAGTCACCGATCTCGTCCATGCGACGAGCGGCCTGCCGAAGCTTTCCGTCGATGATCCGCAGGCGATCTACCGCGACATTATGGATCCCGATCGCAGCGTGATCTATATCGCCGCTATCGTAAAGGATGCCATCGACGCCTACCGCGCGGAGGGTTTCGATATCACCGACAATCCCGGCCTAACGGCAACGCTTTACAATGTCGGCCAGCCGCGCCGCCGTGCGGCCGCCCTGCGGCAAGCAGCGGACGCTACGGGCGGGAAGAAACTGCCGGAAGAAAATTATTATGGCTGGCTGGTGAACGATAAACTGCCGGAGCTGCGCGGGTTGCTCGGCAGCGACAATAGCCAATAGGCCGGCAGAACTTCACCCATGATGACCATCGGCCTAATCAGGTGATCAGGCTGACGCGATCATTGGCAATCTTGTTTTCGACCCAGGCTCGTTCATTCTGCCAATCATGCCGCTTCCACCCTTCCCAGCCAAAGCCGCATAGCTTGACGTCCCATTCGGACGCGGGGAACCTTGCGAGTGCATAACGGATGCCAAGGAAGCCGGTGCTGGGAAAGACCTTGTGCATGTGACGCTCGGAAATACCGAGCTCACCGCAGCCTGCAATATAGGTCTGCGGCGGCATGATGCGGATCTCCTTGCCGGCCCTGCCCAGCAACTCGATTGCCTGCATCGTCCAGTCAGCCCGTCGGCCCTGCAAACGCTGGAAAATGTTGGGTCTTGGATGATATTTGCGAATGATATCGGGGTGGTAGGCCAGCATGAAGACCTTTGCGGCCTTAAGCGCAGCGTTATCCATGAAGCCAGGATCGAGAAGCCGCCGATACAGGATCTTGCTCGAGGCAGCCAGCATGATCATGTCGGTGCGCTCGCCGCTCATGCCGCCGGAAAGGACCGGCTCGTTGAAACGCATGACGAATTGCGCCTCGTCTACGATACCGGCGATATCGCGTTCCAGCTTGCCATTGCCGATAATGATTGCAGTCTTACGCACCAATACGGTCGTCCAGAGAATACGGGCCGTGCATTAGCAAGAGGTTCTGACAGGACACTGAAACATTGATGAGGCGGAACTGAAATCCCTTCGACCCAGTCGCAGCAGCGCAAAGCAAATGAATTGGCTACAGAAAGTAACGGAACTTCAGTGGAAGCAGCGCCGCGCCGATCGCGCTGGCATCACCTTTGGTTTCGCTGAGAACCAGCCGAGGTCCGGGCGGCGCGGCACCGTAGCGGTGCGGACGCTGCGACGGCAGGCGGGCACGCGCGATCATCATTCGTCCAAGCTCGGGTGGCAGCTGGCCACCGAAGACGATGGCCTGCGGATCGACGACGCCCGTAAGGGTGGCGATCAAACGGTCGAGCATCGGCATGGTCTTGGAGAGCCAGCTCTCCACACCCGGCCAGGAAGGATCGAAATCCTGCCGCAGCTCCTCGACGGAACCTATGTCGACACCACTCTCCCGCAATGTGGCGATGAGATATTGCAAAGCCGGCCGGCGCAACATTTCGTCCGGATTGTAGATGATGCTGAATTCCCCGGCATTCCCATGGAAGCCCAGATAAGGCCTGCCCTCCAGGATGAGGCCGCCGCCAAATCCATAATTGAAGGAGAGGTATGCAAAGGTCTTACACCAGCGCCCGACACCGCGCAGACTCTCGCCTATGGCGCCCGTCGTTGCGTTGTTGTCCAACCAGACCGGAACTCCGAACATATGCTCGAGTTCCGGCTGCAGATCGACCAGAGACCAGTCGCGCAGGGGCTCCGGAGCGTTGAAGCGACGATCATCGCCGACGAAGAAGCCCGACATGGCAAAGCCAAGTCCGATGACACTCGCGCGCGATATTTCGTGGCGCGCCAAGATTGAACTCAGTTTCTCGGCAAGGATTGCCAGCGTTGCCTTGCGGTCGACCGGCACGCCCCTCAGCACCTCCTGATCGACGATGTCGCAGCCGAAATCAGCAAGCGACAGTGTCACGGCATCGGTATTGACGGAAATACCAACCGAATAAACCGCCTGCCGCTCCAGTTCGATCGTCGGGCTCGGCTGCCCGCGCGCGCCCTTAAATGGCGCACCGGCGCGAAGCAAGCCGCGAGCCACTAGCGCCTCGACGAGACGATATATCGATTGCTGCGTCAAATTGGTGTGGGCCGTAATGGTCGCACGCCGGATCGGTTCGTGATTGCGGACAATATCGAGGATGAGGCGCTCGTTCTCGCTTGCCAGTGGGAATTTTTCCAGCGCTGCCATGACTGCAATCCTGATCCTGTCGTACCGACCTAGCCGTTCGCCTATCCGGGCACAATCCGGACCTATATATTCGCTGCCGCTCGTCATAAATATTACACTTTATGTGTATTAATAACCATAACAGCGATCGGTGCCAATGCACTGCGTCGGCCATAGCCATTGGTGCTCACATTCGACATCGAACCCCGCATCCGCTCATTCCGCCTCCAGCTCACGAAAGCTCTTCCCATGCACAGCCAGATCGCCGCCTCTTCCTCACGCCGCCCAGCCGATATTTACGACCTTCTCTCGCGGGCCAATCCGGATATTCTGACGATCGCCCATCGTGGGCTTTGGTCGGCAGCTCCCGAAAATTCATTGGCGGCAATCCGTGCGGCAGCCGAGCTTGGTGTGGAATTCGTCGAAATCGACACGCAGGCGACTGCTGATGGCCATCTCGTCGTCATTCACGACAAGACGCTGGACCGCACCACGTCGGCTAAAGGTGTGGTCGGAGCGAGCAGCTTTGCCACAATCCGCGAGGCCCGACTGCGTGCCGGCGCTGGCGGAGAGATGACGGCGTTGACCGATGAGCGTGTTCCCACGCTCGAAGAGGCGCTGGAGGAGGCGCGCGGGCGCGTCTTCGTCAATATCGACACGAAATTTCCGCGTGAATTGCCGCAAGTCATTGCCGCGGTGCACCGTCTGGGTGCCGAGGATCACGTCATCATCAAGTCGGATGTTGAGCCGCAAAGCGGCTCTTTCCCCGTGCTCGATGCCGATTGGTTCGGATCGATCCCGCATATGCCGATGTTTCGCGTCCGGCCCGGCAAATTTACCGAGGATCTTCGAATGATCGAACCGCTCAAGGCGCCGATGATCGAGGTGAAATTTACCGACATTGCCGATCTCGCAGCCGGGCGCGAGGAACTGGAACGCCAAAATATCCGGCTCTGGATCAATACGCTCGATGTCTCCTACAATCTCGACTTCAACGATAGCCGGGCACTTAGCGACCCTGAAGGTGTATGGGGAACGCTTGTTGACGCCGGCGTCGGCGCCATCCAGACCGATACGAATGTCGAATTCAAGCGGTGGCTTGCGACCAGAAGCGGCAAATAAAGCCCCTTCGGCTTAAGGCGCAGACAAGAAAGCCCGGGCGGTTTCTCATCGCCCGGGCTTTTGCGTCCTCCGGCGCTGTCAGCAATCCAAAGCGAAGCCTTCGTGCCTGCGGAGGGAGCGTTTCTCGGCAGCAGCCTTACCAATTTTGGTCCTCTGAAGGGCAAATGCTGCACCGCGAAGAAAATGATACGAAAATGAATTAAAACTGATGTGAAAATGAATTTTCAATGTTGACTTAAGGAATCGCTGAACTAGTTCCCGCTCATACGCCGGGGTCCGCCCCATCCATAGCGACCATATGATCCTGCATAATCCTGTGCAGCCGTTGCAGCAGCTAAGACGCTGTTACGGCAAGGAATATTCGTGCGGTTAAGAGGTCGCATCATAGCGCAGTGGGACTTCAGTATCGCATGAGCAGCATCACTGGACGGCTCGTCAAAGGAAGCATGTGGCTAAGCCTGTCGCGGACCATCGTGAACGGACTTGCAACGCTCAGCACCTTCGTACTGGCCCGCTATCTGGCGCCCGCCGATTTTGGCGTCGTCGCCCTTGGCATGACGATATTGATGATCGTCACGACCATTACCGAACTTTCCCTTTCGGAGGCACTGATCCGTCATGCCGCACCGGACGAATCCCATTTCAGTGCCGCCTGGACCCTGAATGCCGCGCGCGGGCTGGCGATCTGCATCCTGTTTGCGATCTTTGCCTATCCGGCGGCGGCCCTTTTCAATGAGCCTAGACTGGCGGGCGTCATGTTCGCTCTCGGCATCAGCATGCTGCTTGGTGGTCTCACGAATCCGCGCCGCATCATGCTGCAGCGCGATCTGATCTTCTGGCAGGAGTTCGTGCTTGCGGTCTCGCAGAAATTCGCCGGCTTCGTCGCCTCCGTTGCAATCGCCATCATCTATCAAAGCTATTGGGCGCTGATCGTCGGCACGCTGATCAGCCAGGCGACGAATGTCATCGTCTCCTATCTCGTGCTGCCCTTCCGCCCCAGGATCACCTTCCAGCACATGCGGGAGTTCTTCTCCTTCTCCGCCTGGCTGACCGCCGGCCAGATCGTCAGCACGCTCAACTGGCGCTTCGACTATCTGCTTGTCGGCAAGATGCTCGGCGGCATCCAGCTCGGCTATTATTCGGTCGGCAGTAACCTCGCCATGATGCCGACGCGGGAAGCGACCGCTCCGCTCACGCAGACGATCTATCCGGCTTTTGCCGGTATTCACAACGATCCCGGCCGGTTAGCCGCCGCCTATCAGCGCGTGCAGGCGCTGGTCGCGGCAGTCGCCCTTCCAGCCGGGATCGGCGTTGCCGTGACGGCCGATCCGCTGGTCAGGCTTGCGCTCGGCGATAAATGGGCGCCCGTCATCTTCATCATCCAGTCGCTTGCTTCGGTCTTTGCATTGCAGACGCTGGGCTCGCTCGTACAGCCGCTCGGCATGGCAAAGGGCGAGACGCGCGTGCTCTTCGTCCGGGACACGCAGATGTTCTGCCTGCGTGTCCCGATCATGATCGGCGGCCTGATGCTCTATGGCCTTCCGGGGGTCATTGCCGGCCGCGTCTTCACCGGCCTTTTCAGCACGGCCGTCAACATGATGCTCGTGCGACGCTTCACCGGCATCACCGTTGCAAAGCAATTGTCGGTGAACCTTCGGGCACTCGCGAGCGTCGCCATCATGGCGGCGGGCGTCTCTTTTGCCTCGAGCCATCTTGCCTACACGGACGACAAGTTCGTGCTCGTAACGCATCTCGCAATCCTGATCCTGCTCGGCGGCCTGCTCTATTGCGGTTCGACGCTCCTGCTGTGGACGCTGATGAAGCGGCCGGCCGGCCCGGAAACGGAGGTTCGAAACATACTCGGCAAAGTGCTGCCGAGACTTCGGCCTGCCTGAAACGCGCGGCCGACACCGGCCGGATTGTTTGTCATCTGAATGGGGAATGGGGAAATGACATTACCAGCAAATCAACAGCTGATCGCCAAACTGGACAACATGATCCACGATTGCCTGAAGGATTACATCAGCAATGATGAACCTCTGGCGATCCTCGACTTTCCCGACATCCGCAACTGCGGCGACTCCGCCATTTGGCTCGGTGAAATGGCTTATCTCAACAGGCGATACGGCAAGCGCCCGGCCTATGTCTCGCGCATCGACGATTTCTCGCCCGAGCAACTCGAGCGCACCATGCCGACCGGCCCGATCTTCATTCATGGCGGCGGCAATTTCGGCGACATATGGGATGCGCATCAGGACTTCCGTGAACGGGTTCTGGAGCGATTTCCCAATCGGCAGGTAATCCAATTCCCGCAATCCATCCATTACAAATCGCAGGCACGCATACAGGAAAGCGCCCGCGTCATCGGACGTCACAAGCATTTCGTATTGCTGGTGCGCGACGAGGAATCGAAAGAGTTTGCCCATAAGCACTTCGATTGCGAGGTGCGTCTTTGCCCGGACATGGCCTTCAGCATCGGCCCAATCCGGCCGGAGGCCCCGGAATTTCCCGTGCTTGCCATGTTGAGATCCGATCTTGAGAAGGTGGGCGACGCCAATCTCTCCGCCTATCCCGATATCCCGAAAGAGGACTGGACGACCGAATCCGCCAAGCGTGTGCGCATCTCCAAGGCGATCGGCGCGGCAACGGCTCTCATGGCTCTCAAACCGGCTGAAATAAGACTGCGCAAGCTCGACGCAGCGGCACATAATCGTCTTAGACGCGGCATACACCAGATTTCCCGCGGCCAGGCGATCGTCACGGACCGTCTGCATGTCCATATCTGCTCGATCCTGCTTGGACGGCCGCATGCGGTGCTGGACAATAGCTATGGCAAGATACGCCGGTTCATGGCGGCATTTTCCGGCGGTACTGATCTCGCCTACCGCGCGACCTCGCTCGACGACGGTATCGCCTGGGCACGCCATCAGGCGACACAGCCATTGGCCGCTGCCTGACAGGCTGTGTCGTAGGCCTGCAAAAATAATCAGGCGAAAGCGCTTCAAGTGCCTTCGCCTGATATTGGCTCGATCCAGCCTGGGAAGCAGCCATCCGAGCAGCGCAGACAAACCGCCTGCCCTTTCCCAAAATCGCTCTTAACGAGCGTTGTACTTCGCATCGACCTCGTTGATGGCCTTGACGTTGCCGGCCGAGCGGCCATTCTCGTCAAACGTCTGCGCCAGGAAGGCATCAGCGATCGCCTTGGCGAGCTCAGTGCCGATGACGCGGGCACCCATGGTGATGATCTGGGCATTGTTCGAGAGCGCCGCGCGCTCCGCCGAATAGGTGTCATGGGTCAGAGCAGCGCGAATACCCGGCACCTTGTTGGCCGAGATGCAGACGCCGATGCCGGTGCCGCAGACGAGGATCGCCTTGTCATAGGTGCCGTCGATGACGCCGGAGGCAACGCGGTCGGCGAGGTCGGCGTAAAACGCATCCGGGCCTTCATCGGTGCGCGATACTTCGCTCACCTCGAAACGCTCCTTCAGATGATCGGCGAGAACCTTGGCGAGGCCTTCACCGGCGCTGTCTCCAGCAATAGCAAGCTTCATGATATGTCTCCTCAGAGTTTGGCGGCGCACTTGGCGAGAATGTCGAGATAGCCCTCGACGTTCCAGGCGGAGCGGCCGATGAAGAGCCCGTCTACATTCGGGCAGGATATAAGTTCCTCACAGTTTTGCGGATTGACCGATCCGCCGTAGAGGCACGGAATTTTGCGACCGAGCACCTTTTGCGCGACCGCAATGATTTCGGCCTGGCGCGCGTCGGCATAGGATGGCTCGGCTGGAATCCCCTTTTCCCCGATCGCCCAGACAGGCTCGTAGGCAAGCAGGATCTCGGCCTGCTTTTGGGCATCCGAAAGCTTCGACAGAGCACCGACGACCTGCTCGCTGAGGATCTCCGTTGCACGACCGCTCTCACGATCGGCCAGCGTTTCGCCGATACAAATCAACGGGATCAAGCCATGACGGACGGCCGCCTCTGTTTTGAGGCCGACGGTTTCGTTGGTCTCGCCAAAATACTCGCGACGCTCCGAATGGCCGAGCTCGACGATATCGAGATTGCAATCCTTCAGCATCAACGGCGAGATTTCCCCCGTCCACGCACCCTGGTCGGCCCAATGCATGTTCTGGCCGCCCACCTTGACGGAGCTTTCCGACAGGATCGATTTGACTTCCCGCACGGCCGTGAAGGGTGGAATGACAAAGCGCTGGATGCGAGGATCCCGAAGAGCATCGGCGGCACGCAAGGCCTCAGCGAAGGCGCGGGCCTCGGCAAGCGTCTTGTTCATCTTCCAGCTCGTGCCGATCCAATAGCGAGGCTTCTCTGTCATGTCATATCCTGGTTCGAGGCGATGGTAAGTGTGATGCCGTCGCGGCGAAATTGCTCGACAATGGCAGCGTCAGGCGCGTGATCGGTAATCACGGCGTCGAAATCGGACAGATCGGCCATCACATGCAGGGCCGTATGGCCGATGCGCTGATGGCTCACGAGCAGGCAGCTCCTGGCGGCTGATGCGATCATTGCCCGCTTGGTGCGCACGACGTTGTCGTCCATATGATAGGCAAGCTTACCGGAAACGGCTGGCGTCGACAGGAAGGCGATGTCGGCCCGCAGCCGTGACAATGCCTCCTCGGTAACGACGCCCAAAAACGCGTTGAACTTGGCGGAATAGATGCCGCCAAGCGCAATCAAGGTGATGCCGCTTTCGTTCTTCATCCGATCGATGATTGCGGCATTGTTGGTGATCAGCGTCAACGGCCGCTTCAGCAGCAGCATCTCGCCCAAAACTGCCGCCATCGACCCATCGTTGATCATGACGGTCATGCCGGGCTCGACCAATTCCAGCGCCGTGCGCGCCATGGCGAGCTTCTCGTCATGACCCTGGCGCTCGCGGAACCGGAAATCACTTTCGAACTGGGTGCCGGCATCGATGGTCGCGCCGCCTCGGACCTTGCGCAGCACGCCGGCCTGTTCGAGATCATCGAGATCGCGGTGGATCGTCATCTTGGACACGACAAAGCGGTCAGCGAGATCGTCGAGATCGACGGTCTTGTGCTCGACGAGCAGATTGATGATCGATTGCTGGCGCTCTTCGCGTTTCACTTTGCACTCCGGCCTTTGGCCCGAAATGGATCTTAAAGGAGATATAACATCAAAATCTCACAAATCAACATTTCTGTTGTTATATTGAGATGAATTCCTGTTTTATGGCGCAGCATCACACCTCATCCTTCAGGAGCGCCCGCGCCGTTTTCTCATCCGTTATCAGACCATAGAGACAGCGGCTCTTGAGGACGGCAAGGATGGCTTCGACCTTCGGCAATCCGCCCGAAAGCGCGACCAGCCGCTCGCCCTTCATGCGCGGCAGTGAGGCAGACAATGTGCGCGAGGTCAGCGTCGTCTCAAGAATATTGCCGTCGGCATCGAAGAAATGACCGAGAATTTCGCCGACGCCGCCGGCCGCCGTGATCTCCTTGATCTCCTTCGGCTCGACCATGCCCGACAAGACGAGCTGCGCGTCGGTATCGACCGTGCCGAGACCGACGAGCTTGAGATCGGCACCGTTTGCAAGATCGAAGACTTCCTTCACGCCGCGCTGAGCAAGCAGCACATCCCGGTCTTCCCGCGTATTGGCGAAGAAGGGCACTGGCATGACATGCGACTGCATGCCGGTCTTTTCGGCTATGCGGTGCATCACGTCATAGGGGTTGGCGGCGTAGTTTCTCGTCAGGCCACCGAGCAGCGAGACGAAGCGTAAATCCTTGGCGCTGACGCGCGACAGGTGGTGGACGGCGGAAGAGAGCGTTCGGCCATGGCCGAGGCCGATCACTTTATTGTTGCCGCTCTCGATCTCGCGCCGCAGGAAGCCGGCTCCCGCCTGACCGAGTGCGCGAAACTCGAAACCTTCCTCGCCCAGATCGGGTGCGACTTCGCAATATTGAAGCCCGAAGCGAGCCGAAAGTTTGGATTCCAACTCGACGCATTCGACGATATCGCCGTCGATCGTCACCTTGACGACGCCTTCGGCAACCGCGCGCGCAATCAGCCTGTGCGCCTTCACCGAGGGAACGCCGAGACGTTTCGCCACTTCGGACTGCGTCAGCCCGCCGGCATAGTGTAACCATGCCGCCCGCACGGCGAGCGAAGCATCCGCATCCGTCATCGTCCGTTCCCCTTCATTTCTATACGCATAGTCCCTCGCCTGTTCTCTCTGGCCATAGTGTCCGATCCGGCGACCTCCTCGAAAGAATTTGGTACCTGATGAATCGGGACTCGGCCGCTCCACCGGCTAGATATGCAAGTCGCTGACGCCCGTGTCGATATGAGGCGCCCAGAAGGCGACACTTTCGGCAATTTGAGCGATAACCTGGCGATCGTTGGGCTCGCGCTCCTTGAACGACAATTCCAGGCAGATTTCATTGTCCTTGGCACCACCTTCAGCAAATGCCTTCAACAGCGGTTCCGGCTGGATGCGGCCCTTGGCATTGAATTCCGCTGTGAAGGGACGATGCCCTCCCTTGTCCATCAGGCTCTGCTTGATATGGATGATCGGGGAAACCTTCGGCACGGCGCGCGCCCAGGCGTAGGGGTCGTAATCATCGGGATTGGGCGAGGTAACATCGCCATGATCGATATCGGCCATCATCCACATCGGGATGGCGAAGGGCGCCTTGGTCAGCCTGTCCTGCAGGGAAAGGCAGGCCTCGATCGTCTCGCCGAATTCGCGGCCGATGCTCATCGGCTCCCAAAAGATATAGGAGAGGCCGGCAGCCCGGGCATGTTCGGCCACCTCACCCCAGCAGTCGATCGCGATCTCGATCAATTCCTCGCGGCGGACCGGATCGTCATAATCCTTGTAGGTGAAGATCGCGAACTGCGTGCCGACCGAATGACCGCCGAGATCGGCGGTGATATCGGCAAAGGTCTTGAACCAGTCCATATAGTAGCGGCGAACATCCGTGTCCGGATGGCCGAAATGATTGAGGCGGCCATAGGGACCGGTCATGCCTGAGGTTACGCGAACGCCGGTGCGCTTCAGTGCCGCCTGCATATCCCGCGTCAGCCGGCGAATGACCGGCGCCTGCCAGCTCGGATTGATGAATTCGTGCGTCAACTGCAGATCGCGGATGCGCAGGTCACGCGCGACCGTTTCGATCAAATCGGCCGGCTCGGCAAAACGATTGACAAGCGGGTTGGTGTTGAGTGAAAGCGTCAAGGGCATGCGTATTCTCCGGCAGGATCTGGTGGTTCAGGCGGCCAGCGCCAGTTCGGCATCGAACCAGGCGGCGAAGGCCGCCTTTTCCTCAGCTGTCATGTGCAGACCTTCCTTGGTACGCCGCATCAGCACGTCGTCGGCCGCCTGCGCCCATTCGGAAGCGACGAGATAGCGGACTTCGGCCTCGTAGAGATCGCCGCCGAAATGCCGGCCGAGGTCCGCCAGCGACGTGGCATTACCGACGATCTGCTTCGTGCGGGCGCCATAGAGATGGCCGTAGTGATTGACGAGCGCACGCGGCATCCAAGGATAGGCCGCACGCAGCGTATCGGAAAAGGCGACATAATCGGCATTCGGAATATCGCCGCCCGGCAAAACAGCATTCCGCGTCCAGTCGCCACCCATCTTCGGGAAGAATTTCGCAAGCCGCTGCATCGCATGCTCGGAGAGCTTGCGGAAGGTGGTGATCTTGCCGCCGAAGACGCTCAGGAGCGGCGCGCCACCGGTCTCGTCGAGATCGAAGACATAGTCGCGCGTGACAGCAGACGGGTTGCCCTTGCCGTCGTCGAACAGCGGCCGGACGCCGGAGAAGCTTTCAAGCACATCAGATCTGCGCAGCTTCTCCTTGAAGTAGCGATTGACCGCCGTGATCAGGTAATCGATTTCCTTCTCGTCTGCCCTCACCTCTTCCGGCTTGCCTTCATAGGGAATATCGGTCGTGCCGATGAGCGCCTTGTCGCCCTCGTAAGGGTTGATGAAGATGACGCGCTTGTCGTGGTTCTGGACGAGATAGGCCTGCTGGCCGGCCCAGAATTTCGGAACGATGATGTGACTGCCCTTGACGAGCCGGACGCTACGCTGGCTGTTCGAGCCGACGACACGGCCAATAATGTCGTTGACCCAGGGACCGGCGGCATTGACCAATACGCGGGCGCGCACTGTCCGCACCTCGCCGGAGCGCTCGCTGCGCATCTGAATGAGCCAGTTACCCTGCTCGCGGCGCGCGCTGACGCAAGCCGTGCGCGTCAGGATCCGCGCACCCTTTGCGGAAGCATCGAGAGCGTTGAGAACGACGAGCCGGGCGTCATCAACCCAACAGTCGGAATATTCAAAACCCTTGGAATATTGATCCAGGATCGGTGCCCCTTCCGGATCACGGTGCAGATCGAGCGAGCGGGTGCCCGGCAGCTTCTTCCGGCCACCGAGATGATCGTAGAGAAACAGACCGAGACGAACCAGCCAGGCCGGACGATCAGTCGGACTATGGGGAAGAACAAAGCGCATCGGCCAGATGATGTGGCTGGCCGAGTTCAACAGCACCTCACGTTCGATCAGCGCCTCGCGCACCAGGCGGAATTCATAATATTCAAGGTAGCGCAGGCCGCCATGCACGAGCTTGCCGGAGCGCGAAGACGTCCCCTCGGCGAGATCGCCTTTCTCGCACATGATAACCGAAAGGCCGCGGCCGGCCGCATCGCGGGCAATGCCGGCACCATTGATGCCTCCGCCAATCACGAAAAGATCAAAGATTTCCGGTTCCATCATGTCATGCTCCTAAGGATGCCTATGGCATCATCAATTCAATCTTTTAAGGCGCGCTCGCTCGCCGGCCTGATAACGGCTAGTGCTGGGCCAGTTTGTCCCAAGCCGGCGCAATTGCCTGGCGCACGTCCTTGTAGGCGTCGAACAAGCGGTCATAGCGCTCGACGTTTTCCTGATCCGGCGCTTCGGCTTCGCCGAGTAAGGGCGTCACCCAGTCGGCAATGCAGCTGTCCATGTCCGAATAGGCGCCGATCGCAACGGCGGCCATCATCGCGACACCTGCGGCTCCCGCCTCCTCGCGGTCGGAAATACGCACCGGCGCCTTGACGGCGGCCGACAGCGAACCCCGCAGTGCGCGCGACCGGGCAGCTCCTCCGGTGATGCGCAGCTCCGAAGGCATGTCGCCCATGGCGGCATAACAATCGCGCGTGGCCATGCCGAGCCCTTCGACGACAGCCCTCAGCATGTCGGCAAATCCATGCCGCGTCGAAAGCCCGGTAAAGCCGGCACGCGCATGGGCATTGACGAAGGGACCGCGCTCGCCGGCCTCCGAAATATAGGGATGATAGATAAGATTTGTCGGCCGCGCTTCGGCAAACCAGGCGTCGATACGCGGAATAAGGTCGGAATAAGAAATCTCGCTCCCGCTTGCGGACATCAGATCTGCCGCGATCTTCAGAATCCAGTCGATATTGATGGTCGCACCCATGTTGGTCTGGACCTGCGTGACGATGCCAGGGATCGGCAGGGCGATCACATAGCCGGTCCCTTCGTCATTGAGCTGGACATCCGGCACGGCCTTTGCGCGCATATGCACGCCCGTCGATCCGATCGTTGAGCAGGCCGCGTTCTGGCCGCCGGTGCGAACTCCGGCGCCAAGTGCGGTCATCACCATGTCGACATAGCCGAGACATACCGGCGTTCCGGCCGGCAGACCGGCTGCCTTTGCCGCCGTTTCCGTCAAGGGATGGCTGATCTCCGTTCCATCGACGATCTCGGGAAGAAGCGAGCGCCGGCGGGCAAGGCCGAGCGCATCGATGACAACAGCATCATACTGACGATTGCGGAAATTACCGAAGGTGAAGCTCGCCTCGGATGGATCGGTCGCGCGAACGCCTGTCAGATTGAGATAGAGCCAGTCCTTGCAATGCAGCGCCGTCTCGGCCCGATCGAGAAGCTCAGGCATGAAGCGATCCATATGGGCGAGCTGCGCGCCCTGCTGGCAGGTATTGAGACCGGTTCCGGTCGCCTCGAAACGGGCGCGATTACCTTCCAGGGCGCTCAACCGCGTGACCGTCGATGCGGCTCGGGCATCAAGCCAAAGCCAGGCGTCATCGACGGGCGCATTGCCAGGACCAACAAGCCAAGTACCGTCGCCCTGCCCCGTAACCGCGATCGCAGCCGTCCGGCTAGCAAGATTTTCCACCTTCTCTCCAAGCCCGCGCAACGCGCTGACACAGTCCGCCCAGGTCTGGCTGAGCGACTGCGTGACCGATCCGTCTTCACCCGTCCGGTAGCGATTTCGCGCCGAAGCGGAAGCGATCTGCTTTCCGGTTAGGTCGAAGGCAACTGCCTTCAAAACAGAGGTCCCCGCATCGATCCCGATGATGATCCCGTTACCCTTAGGCATTGGACGCCGACCCCACCGTCCCGCGTCTTGCAACACGAGCGCAAGCAAACATCACAAACATTTTCATTCCTCCCCTTACGACCAAGGGCATAAGCTATTCTCGTCCGCATTCGTCGTCGCTATATTTGCCACTCCACAGACAGAATGACGAATGAAGCACCACTTAACAGACAATGGATCCACGATTCATCCGAATGCCGCCCTCATAACACAAAGATATCGCGGCTGCAGTAATAATTTTCTGGTGTTGTAATTTTTTTCATATAAAATAGATGGAAATAAGCGTTACGTCACCGCAAGCAGGAGCGGCGACTGCAATCGAAGAAAATTGACGTAACGGACGGAGCTCCTCAGAATGGGTTAGTAAGACGTTGCAAAATATGTGTGCAGCGTTTCCATATTCACGAATTATTTTAATTACTTAAGAAGTTTACCTGCAATTAAGGCGGCTAAAGCGGCACCGATCGCAGGACCTCCGTAAAGCACCGATAGAGCAGCAAGCTTAAGCGCAAAAAAACGGGAAACATTGAAACTCATAGAGGCCCACCGGATACAAAGCGCACTAAATCATGGTTGACAGCCTTAAAGATTTATAACATATGAAGCGCAGTTATTAACATACTTATATCACAAATATCGCATAGATGCGGAAAATGTGAAGAGGGCGATTGGAGGAGACAGTCGCCTGTATGCTGAGGAGGCTCCTGATGTTGAATTTTCCTTTCGGTGACGGCATAGCCCGAAGCCAAGCGGAACGCGCCGCGCGCCAAATGCGCAGGCCCGACTGCCACTAAGCCGGATCGCGGCACTTTTCTCCCTTTCTCCATCAGGCAATCCGGCTGACATGCCCAAGGTCGTTTGAACATGAATACGCAAGCTCAATACGCAACTGCCAAGCCGACAGGCTCCAAGGTGAAGATCGTCGCCGGCATCGCCGCCTTTGTGATCGTGATCGGCGCCATCGCCGCCGATACCAAGGTGGTCAAGATTGGCTCCGAACACGACGTGCGCGAACAGGGTTTCCAACCGGATACCTATGGCACTGCCGAATTCCCGAAAGTGCAGGCCGATGTCGAAAAGCGCGCCGTCGATGCGGTGACGCTCGCCAGTGCGGTTCTCGCCGACAAGAAGGCGGCCGGCGAGAAATATGGCGTCGCGACTACAACCGGTCCCGTTCTTCCCGTCTCCTTGACGGGCGCCTTCGGCGAACGCAAGGCCAACCTCAACGAATTCAAGGTCGATGGCATGCCTGACGGCATCACCGTTCGCATCCAGACGGGTCCTGCCATCAACGGCACCGATCTTCGCGATGCGACTGGCAAGATTGAATTCGGGCAATTCACCAACCAGATCGAATATCAGGACGCGGGCTCCGCCATCAACAACGAGATGAAGAAGGCGACCCTTGGTGGCCTGGATCCTGAAAAGCTGACCGGCAAGACGGCAACGGTCGTCGGGGTCTTCAAGCTCATCAATCCGAAGAACTGGCTCGTCACCCCGGTAAAGGTCGACGTGAAATGAGCCAGGTCCAGCACAATGGCACGACCACTGGTGAAGTCGTTCTCGCCGCCCGCAACGTTGCCAAATCCTATGGCAGCGTCCATGCGCTGAAGGGTGTCAATTTCGATATTCGCCGCGGCGAGGTCACCACCCTCTTCGGTGAAAACGGCGCGGGCAAATCCACCCTAATGAAGATCCTCTCCGGCGTCATCCAGCCGACATCGGGGGAGATCATCCTCGATGGCGCCCCCATTTCCTTCGCCTCCTCCACGCATGCGCGCGCCTGCGGCATTTCCATCATCCACCAGGAATTGAGCCTGGCGCCGAACCTCAGCGTCCGTGACAACATCTTCATGGGTCGCGAGATCATGAAGGGAGGCGTGGTCGATTTTGCCGAGGAAGAACGCCAAACCCGGGCACTGATGGAGGAGCTCGAAGAAAACATCGATCCGATGACACCGGTCGAGGATTTACGTCTCGGCCAGCAGCAGATCGTCGAGATCGCTCGCGCTCTATCGGTCAATTCCCGCATCCTGATCATGGACGAGCCGACTTCGGCGCTCAGCGCCAGCGAGGTCGAAGTTCTCTTCAAGGTCATTCGCGACCTGACGAACCGCGGCGTGTCGATCGTCTATATCTCGCACCACCTGGAAGAGGCTCTGCAGATCACCCATCACGCCGTCGTTCTGCGCGATGGCAACATGACCGCCTATGCCGAGCGCAAGGACATCGATCTCGAATGGATCGTGCGCAACATGGTCGGCGACAATTTTGACCTCGGCAGCCCGCCGACCGGCCACAGAATGGGCGACGTGGCGCTGACGATAGACAATCTCACGGTTCCAGGCCCTTCGGGCGCCGCCTATAACGCTGTCGATCGCCTATCGCTTAAAGTCCGCGCCGGCGAAATCGTCTGCATCTATGGTCTGATGGGCGCCGGCCGTACCGAACTGCTCGAATGCGTGGCAGGACGGCTGCGCTCGAGCGGGGGCCGCGTCCTCCTCGGCAACACGGATGTCGGTGGTCTCAGCATCGCCGGACGCATCGCGCAAGGGCTTGTACTGGTACCGGAAGATCGCCAGCGCGATGGTCTCGTTCAAACGATGACGGTCGGCTCGAACCTGTCGCTTGCCAGCATCGGCGCCTTCACCAAGGGTCTTTTCACCTCCGGCGGCCGCGAGCGGACGCTGGTGAACGACTCCATCCGCAAGGTTCATATCAAGACCGACGGCGGCGATGCGGCGATCGGCTCGCTATCGGGCGGCAACCAGCAGAAAGTCGTCATCGGCAAGATGTTGGCGACGGCACCTCGCGTGATCCTGCTCGACGAGCCAAGCCGCGGCATCGACATCGGCGCGAAGGCTGAGGTCTTCAAGCTACTGGCCGAGCGCGCCAAGGAGGGGCTGGCGGTGATCTATTCGACATCGGAAGTCGCCGAGTGCCTGAGCATCGCCCATCGCATCATCGTCATGCACCGCGGCAGGATTTCTGCCGAATTCGGTCCTGATGTCACCAAAGAAAAGATCATGGCCGCCTCGGGCGAAGCAGTGGTCGCGCACTAGCCGCATTCATGGAGCACTGATTATGTCAGTCACGAACATCACAGATAAAAAACCAGTTTCCAACGGACAGCGGCGGAATTTCAGTCTCGTGCGGCTGATCCTGGAAGGACGCGCCTTCTTTGCGCTGATCGTCATCATCATGGTCTTCTCCTTCCTGTCGCCCTATTACTTCTCACTTAGCAACTTCCTGACCATGGCCTCGCATGTGGCGATTTTCGGCATCCTTGCCATCGGCATGCTGCTGGTCATCCTTAATGGCGGCATCGATCTTTCCGTTGGTTCCACGCTTGGCCTTGCCGGCTGCATTGCCGGCTTCCTGATGCAGGGTGTCACGCTTTCGAGCTTCGGCGTCATTCTCTATCCGCCGGTCTGGGCCGTCGTGGTGCTGACCTGCATTCTCGGTGGCATCGTCGGTGCGGTCAACGGCGTGCTTATCGCCTATCTGCGCGTCCCGGCCTTCGTCGCTTCGCTGGGTGTCCTCTATGTCGCGCGTGGTATCGCGTTGCTGATGACGAACGGGCTTACCTACAACAATCTCGGCGGCCGCCCCGAACTCGGCAATACTGGTTTCAACTGGCTGGGCTTCAATCGCCTCGCCGGCGTCCCGATCGGCGTCATCGTCCTTGCGGTGCTTGCGATCATTTGCGGTATCGTTCTCAGCCGCACCGCCTTTGGCCGCTGGCTTTATGCCTCAGGCGGCAACGAGCGCGCTGCCGATCTTTCCGGCGTTCCGGTCAAGCAGGTCAAGATCGCTGTCTATGTCCTGTCGGGCATTTGTGCCGCCATTGCCGGCCTCGTCCTGTCCTCGCAGCTGACCTCGGCCGGTCCGAACGCTGGCACCAGCTACGAGCTGACCGCAATTGCTGCCGTCGTCATTGGCGGTGCCGCATTGACCGGCGGCCGCGGCACGGTACGCGGCACCATGCTTGGCGCATTCGTCATCGGCTTTCTGGCGGATGGCCTCGTCATCATCGGCGTCTCGGCCTACTGGCAGACGGTCTTTACCGGCGCAGTCATCGTGCTCGCCGTGCTCATGAACAGCATCCAGTACGGACGCAGGACCAAGTCCGGCTGACGTTGCACCGAAACTTGTCACTGGTCGGTGAAAGCACCGGCCGGAGAAAGGACCGCCGGTTCGCCGGCATCACCAGAGCTCATCAAAGGGAGAGAGACTAATGTTCAAAAAAGGCTTGCGCATCGTCATGGCAGCAGTTGCTGTGGCACCGCTTCTGACCGGGGCCGCCTGGGCCGCCGGCCAGATCACCGTCATCGTCAACGATCCGTCCAATCCCTATTGGCTGACGGAAGGCAATATCGCCAAGGCAACCGCTGAAAAGCTCGGCTACACGGCAACAGTCGGCGCGCACAAGGGCGATACCAACACCGAAAGCAACCTGATCGATACGGCCATCACCAACAAGTCGGTCGCCATCATCCTCGACCCGGCCAATGCTGACGGCTCGGTCGGCGCAGTCAAGAAGGCTGTTGCGGCCGGCATCCCGGTCTTCCTCGTCAATGCCGAAATCAACCAGGAAGGCCTTGCCAAGGCTCAGCTCGTCTCCAACAACGCTCAGGGTGCGGCGATCGGCGCTCAGCAGTGGGTCGAAGCCGTTGGCGACAAGGGCAATTATGCCGAACTCTTCGGCTCGCCCTCCGACAACAATGCCGCCACCCGCTCAAACGGCTATGAAACCGTTCTGACGCAATATCCCGACTTGAAGAAGGTTGCCAAGGAAGTTGCCAACTGGGACCGTACCCAGGGCCACAACAAGATGCAGTCCATGCTGCAGGCGCACCCCGACATCACCGGCGTGATCTCCGGCAATGACGAAATGGCGCTTGGCGCAATTGCTGCATTGAAGGAAGCCGGCAAGCTCGCCAACGTCAAGGTCGGCGGCTTCGACGGTTCGCCGGACGCTGTCGCCGCCATCAAGGCCGGTGAGCTTCAGTACACCGTCCTGCAGCCGGTCGCTATCTTCTCCGAAGAAGCCGTCAAGCAGGCCGACAGCTTCATCAAGACCGGCAAGACCGGTGCCAAGAGCGAAAAGCAGCTTTTCGACTGCATCCTGATCACCAAGGACAATGTCGACAAGTACACGGCACCCTTCGTTCTCGCCCAGTAATGACATTGGGGACGCCGCACATCGGCGTCCCCATCCCTTGGCCGCGATGAGCGGCATCCTGGCTGAATATCAGACAGAACTTGCAGAAATCCTGATAGCGAATTGTTCTTTCATATTTTTTCACGATATTCGCTGCAGTAAGCTGATCTCCGCAAGGCTCAGCGTCAGAGGCCAAAGTGACAGACAAGACAAGCCCCGTAGCATTCTTGCAGGACGAGCTGCCAAGCGACAGCCGCCATTCCCGTCAGATCGCCAGGCGCCAGATGATAGCCGAGGCCGTAATGGCGGAGGGTTCCATGCGCATCGAGGATCTGACCGAGCGTTTCGGCATCAGCCTGATGACGGCCCATCGTGATGTCGACGAACTGGTCAGCCGCGGCCTGTTCCGCAAGACACGTGGCATCGTATCGGCCGCCGCCACCAGCCTGATCGAATCGAGCGATGTCTATCGTGCCAACCGGCAGGCTGCCGAAAAGAAGACGATCGCCGCAGCTGCCATGCAATTCATCGAGCCTGGCCAGGCAATCTTCCTCGACGATTCCACCACCGTCCTGCAGATGGCCTCGCAGCTGCCGGCCAAGGTTCCGCTGACGGCGATCACCAATTCGCTGACGCTGATGAATGCGCTGAAGGATATGCATGACGTGACACTCCTGGCGCTCGGCGGGCAGTACTATAATTGGTGCAACGCCTTTATGGGGCGAATGACGATCAATGAGATCAACCGCTTGCGGGCCGATGCCGCCTTTATCTCGATGTCGGCCATCATCGACGACGTGGTTTTCCATCAGTCGCCCGAGATCGTCGATATCAAGCGCGCCATGTTCGAAAGCGCCGCCAAGCGCGTCCTGCTGATGGATCACACGAAGTTCGAACGCCGGGCTCTGCATAGTTTTGCGCATTTGAGCGAATTCGATGTCGTCATCGTCGACGGCAAGACGCCTGCCGACCATCTGGAGCGCATGCGCAGCAAGAATATCAATGTCGTCATCGCCGGCGGCGACTGGAAATGATCCGGAGACTGAAGCCGTCAGGGCCTACCCTCTTCGTTTGCGATCAGGAGCAATGAGAATGCCGAGTCTGCTCGGAATTGACAGCGGCTTGACCGTCACCAAGGCCGTCATCTTCGACATCGACGGAACGCCGCTTGCCGTTGCCCGCCGTCGCGTGACGCAATTCATGCCGAAGGCACGCCATGTCGAGCGCGACATGAACGAACTCTGGAGCCAGACGGCCGACGCCATTGCCGAGGCAATCAAGCTCAGCAACCGCCCGACAAGCGACATCCAGGCGATTGCCGCAACCGCGCATGGCGATGGCATCTATCTGCTCGACAAGGCAAAGAAGCCGCTCGGACGCGCCATTCTCTCGCTCGACAGCCGCGCCGGCTCGATCGTCGAACAATGGCTGAAGAGCCCTGTTGCCGATGAATCCTTGAAGCTGACCGGGCAATTGCCGCATGTCTCGGCGCCATCGGCCTTGCTTGCCTGGATCAAAGCCAACGAAGCGGAGCGCTTTGTTGAGATCGGCCATATCCTGAGTTGCAAGGACTGGCTGCGCTTCTGCCTGACCGGCGTTGTCGGCACTGACCGCACCGAGGCGAGTACGTCCTTCACCAATGTCACGACGCAGGATTATGCGCCGGATGCACTGAGGCTTTTTGGTGTTGATGAAATCACCGACGCCTTACCGCCTGCCTCGCGATCGGATGAGATCGTCGGATATGTGACCGAGGCCGTCGCAAAGCGCACCGGCCTTGCCGAAGGCACGCCCGTCGTTGCCGGCCTGCATGACGTCACCGCATCGGCCCTCGGCGCCGGCGGCTATGCCCCCGGCGTCGTTGCCGTCATCGCCGGTACCTATTCGATCAACGAGACGCTGTCATCAAAACCGAGCGTTGATCGCCGCTGGTTCTGCCGCAACGCCATTGCGCCTGGCCAATGGAACAACATGTCGATTTCGCCGGCATCGTCAGCCAATTACGAATGGTTCCTGGATAAGCTCTGCGCCAGCGACATCGTCGGTGCCGAAGCTGCCGGCACGTCCATTCATACCATGCTCGGTCCCGAGATCGAGGCAGCGTTCAATCGACCGTCGAGCGCGCTATTCCATCCCTATCTGTTCGGTTCGCCCTATGGTGCCGAGGCCACTGCCAGCTTCTTCGGGCTTGGCGGCTGGCATGATCGCGGCGACATGCTGCGCGCGGTTCTGGAAGGCATCGCCTTCAACCACAAGATTCACGTCGATGCCCTAAGTGCCGGTTTTTCCTTCGATCAGGCAAGGTTGGCAGGCGGTGTCTCGCGCAATCCGATTGTCGTGCAGATGTTTGCAGACGTACTCGCCATGCCCGTTACCGTAACGGAAACCGATGAAGCCGCTGCCTGGGGGGCAGCCCTTTGCGCCGGTGCCGGCATTGGCGTCTATTCAAGCCCGCAGAGCGACCCGCGCGATGTCGGCAAGATCGCCAGAACCTACTCTCCGGATCCCGACCGCAGCGCAGACTACCGTATCCGCTATCAGCTCTTTCGCGACATTGCCGAAGCAATGACGCCGCTCTGGCCGCGGATCGGCAATCTCGCAACCCAGCACTCCCAAGGCTAGACCGCCACTTGCGTCGCGAAGACTGGGTCTATCGCGGCAATACACCAGGACGATGATGTTATGACCGATATGGCCGCCGATCTGAAACAACGCTTCTCGCAACTTCAAGACGGAGATGTCGATGTCGTCATTCTCGGCGCCGGCGTTAATGGTGCCGGCCTCTTCCGCGATCTCTCGCTGCAGGGCGTCAATTGCCTGATCATCGATAAATCCGATTTCGGCTCGGGAACGAGTGCTGCGCCATCGCGGCTGATCCATGGCGGACTCAAATATCTCGAAACCGGCGAGTTCCGGCTCGTCGCGCAGTCGGCGCTCGAGCGGAATCTACTGCTCAAGAATGCGCCGCATTGCGTCGAAGCTTTGCCGACCTTCGTGCCGATCTTCTCCTGGACGCGCGGGATTTGGGCCGCCCTTCGCACGCTGATGGGCTCGACCACCGCCCCGCGCAGCCGCGGCGCCTTGCTTATCAAGATCGGGCTCGCGCTCTATGACTTCTTCGGCTCGCGCAACCGCGTCATGCCGCGCCACCGGTTCCTTTTGAAGCGCCGGGCGCTGAAGGAAATGCCACATGTGACGCCAGAGATCGTCGCCGGCGGCATCTATTACGATGCCAAGATCAGCCGGCCGGAACGGCTGGTCTATGAACTGGTCAAGGACGGGCTGGAGGCGAACAAGGGCTCGCTTGCCGCAAATGCAACGAGACTGGTTTCAGCAGCCGACGGCCTGCTGACCTTCCAGCGCGCGGATGGCTATGCCTTTTCGGTCAAGCCGAAGCTCGTCATCAATGCTGCCGGCCCATGGATCGATCATGTCAACGCCGCTCTTGGAGCACCCGCCCATCTGATCGGCGGCACCAAGGGATCGCATATCCTGCTCGATCATCCGGAACTGGTGCGCAGCCTGAATGGCCATATGATCTATTTCGAAGCTGATGACGGCCGCATCTGCCTTGTCTATGGCTATCTCGGCCAGGCACTCGTCGGATCAACCGATATCCCTTGCGACGATCCGGACAATGTTCGGTGCGAAGAGCCGGAGATCGACTATTTCCTCGACAGCGTCAGGTCGCTACTGCCGAGCCTGCGCTTCGACCGCGATCAGGTAACCTATAGCTATAGCGGCATTCGGCCCCTGCCCGCCTCGGATGCCTCCTCGCCCGGCCTGATCAGCCGCGATCACTCCGCACCCGTCTTTGAACCGCAGGCCGGACGGCCCTTCCCGATCATCTCGCTCGTTGGCGGCAAGTGGACCACGTTCCGCGGCTTTGCTGAGGAAGTCTCCGATACCGTGCTCGCACGCCTCCAACGCAGACGCAGAACATCGACCGAGCGCCTTGCGATCGGCGGCGGACGGGATTTTCCGATCACCTCCAATGAGCGGGCGAATTGGATTAGATCCGTTGCCGCAAAGACTGGTGTCGAGGCAGATAGAGTGGATGAGCTGCTTGCCCGATACGGCACGACCGCCGCGGAAATTCTTGCCCACCGTTGCGACTACAGTGACAGTCGACGCATAAGCGGCGCCCCACGTCATAGCGCGCTGGAGATCGACTGGATCGCACGCCAGGAGATGGTCGTGCATCTCTCCGACATCGTCTTCCGCCGCACGACCATGGCGATCGAAGGCCTGCTGACGATCCAAGGCCTGCGCGAAATCGGCGCCATCGCCGCAGCGGCCCTGCAATGGGACGCCCAGCGGCTTAACCAAGAAATCGATGACGTCGTCATGGCGCTGTCGAAATTCCACGGCCAGACGCTGACCGAAGAAAACATGCGTCGGGCGGCAGGTCCTGCGGCGCGCTGATCATCCTCGGCCCTAAGAAAATAACGGATCAGGCAAACCGGCCTTGTGGCGCCCGAGTTCTATGGCTGAATGCGTGAAACACAGCCTACCACTCGAACTGCCCGAGCATTCTTCCGGAGCTCCGAGTGCAGCCACACTGGCCTCGATCAGGCCGCTACAGCAAACCCGCTAAGGGAAATGCTCTGTTATTGCCATAGAAAACATTTGACGGCCGGCGGCTTCAATGTTTTCTATAGATAAAAAACAATCGCTGATAAATACGTGGATCTCCGCATCCCCACACATGGTCTACCAACAGCATTCATATATGAGGATATCGGCTTGAGCTCACGGATCATCCAATTTGGCACCAGCCGGTTCCTGCAGGCGCACGCGGCGTTGTTTGTGCACGAAGCACAGCAATCCGGCCAGGATGTCGGTCCGATCGCCGTTGTTCAGGTCTCAGGCGCCAGCAGCCGCAGCGGACGTGTCGCCGCCTTCGGCAATCCGCAGGGCTATTCGGTCATCATCCGCGGTATGTCGGATGGCCAGCCACTCAATCGCACCATTCAGGTCACCAGCGTCGATCGCGGCCTTTCCGCAACGGAGCATTGGAGGGAGCTGTCTAAACTCTTTGTCGAGGAGGCCGAATTCGTCGTCTCCAACACCGGCGACACCGGTTACCAGACCTGGCCGGAGGAGGATCGTTTCGGCTCGGATGACGATGTTCCTCGATCCTTCCCCGCAAAGCTTGCCGCCCTCCTCGTCCAACGCTGGCAGGCCTCCGCCCGCCCCCTGGTCATCCTTCCCTGCGAACTGATAACGGGCAATGGCCATGTTCTGAAGCAAGCGGTCGTCGATTGCGCCAGGCTCAACAATGTGGCGGCTGGCTTTTATGACTGGCTCGACTGCCACGTCGCCTTCGCCGAAACCTTGGTCGATCGTATTGTTTCCGAGCCGATTGAACCGATCGGTGCTGTTGCCGAACCTTATGCCCTATGGGCGATCAAGCGCGCGCCCGGCGTGCGAGCGCCATGCCAACATCCAAGCATCGTACTGACGGACGATCTCGAACCCTATGAACGCCTGAAACTGCATATCCTCAATCTCGGCCACACGTTTCTTGCCGAAATCTGGCAGCGCGAAGGCCGGCCGGCGGATGAAACCGTGCGTGCCATCCTGGCCGACAAAGATATACGGACCAGGCTAGACACCCTCTATGAAAGCGAAGTGCTGCCCGGCTTTGCCGCAAACGGTATGGGCGACGAGGCAAAAGCCTATGTCGCAACGACGCTCGACCGTTTCGGCAATCCCTTCCTCAATCACCGAATCGCGGACATCAGCCAGCATCATCCCGAAAAGGTCGCCCGCCGCATCCGTGCCTTTCTGGATTGGGCGGACAAGGCGCGCAGCACCTCGGACATGGGCACGCTGCGACAGATTGCGGCGCACTATATTTGAACCGAATGTGAGGCCTGCCGCCTTGCTGGCCGAATGGGGGCCGTTCAGCTCATAGCGATTGAGCTCATTGAGCGGCGCATTATCCCTCGACAGCGTACCGTAGATTGCCATCACGCCTGGTAAAAACCGGAGGTAGCGGCTAAAAGAACTTAGCTCAAGGGCGATTTGAGCCCTGAGAAATCGCATCTATGCCTGGCCTTATAGCTGATAGGCTTCTATCTCCTAAAATCAAATCACGCAACCTGAGGTCACAGATAATGCGTAAGATTCGCAAGGTGACGAAAGTGATGCGATATCCAAATTACGAAATACTCAAATTGAATCTCGATTGTCACTGCAGTCGATTATCGACAAAATACCATTGCTCTGGATGCGAGCGCACTACCGGTTCTATCACGACATTCAATTGCGCGACGTCCTGAACAAGGTGTTCCTCAACGCCGAATTTTTCGGGCAGCATGAAAGGCTTCAACGCCGTCAGCGCAAATCGCGCCCCCTTTTCCCGAACAATATAAATCGGATAGATCAGCGCATTTGTCTTCCTCGCCATTCGCGCAATGAGCGCATAATTGCCCTCAAGATGCACAGGCCTGCCCAGGAATGGCGCTCGGATACGTCCGTTAAATCCCTCATCACAGAACATCAGTAAATTGCCGCCGTTTTCCAGGATTCTCAGAGCCGGGCGGACGAAGCGGCGGCCAGGTTTCAGGATTCCGAGGCCCGCTCCCTTGCGCAAGCGGTTGACGATATAGTGGCGTGAGCGGCGTTTGGGCGGGTCGTAATTCATGGTAACGTCCAGCCCCATGTCGAGAAGACAATGCCAGAGCACTTCCCAGTTGCTGATATGCGGCGCAATGAAGATCACCGGGCCCTGGCTGCAACGCTCAACCAACCCTTCGGTGCCAATCATGCGGACGTGCCGCCGTGCCAGTCTCGGCACGACAGAATATTCCGCCATCTGCCGCCCTTGAGAATCGGCATAGGCATCGAGAAGCCGCTGGAGCTCGATATCCGTGAGTTCGGGCCTTATCGTCTTGAGATTGGCTGCCGCGCGCGCGCAAGCCGCTTTATGAAAGCGGGGAGCAAGCAGACGCCCAAGCCAGCCGCCGAGATCCGAGCAGACGCTGGCCGGCAAGAGCATGAAGGAAAAATAGAGGAAGAGATCGACGGCATTGTCGATATTCTCGAAGATCCAGTAGCGCAGAAATGCCTTGCGGCGGTTACCGCCAGCTGCGAAATCGGCCAAGGGCGAGGCCTTGGCAGGCTCATAGGTCCACGCCTTGCGCTTTGACGCGACAACTCTTTCGTCGCCTTCGTCCTCAGCCGTCATCCCCGACGCCGATGCAATGTCACGGGCATACCCTCGCGCGGACGCAGCGTCAGACGGCATTGTGGCTGAACTTTGTGTCCATCCCTGATCCGGACACGAAAACGCTGGGCCAGGATCGCCAGGCAAAGGATCGCCTCGGTAAGGCCGAATTGCAGACCGGGGCATACGCGCGGGCCGGCGGCGAAGGGAATATAGCTGTAGGGCGTCGGCCGTGTCTCGCCGAGGAAGCGCTCGGGGTGAAAGCGATGCGGCTCGGGAAAGAGCGAATCCGTGCGATGCAAGATCCAGGGCACGATCAGCACCAATGCGGCCTTGCGTACCTTCACGTCGCCGATCTGGTCGGCCTCAGCCGCCTGGCGTGCCAGGATCGGCACGGGAGGATAGAGGCGCAGCGTCTCTTCGATGACCGCACGGCACCAGTCTAGCTTCGCGACATCATCGATCGAGGGAACCCGATCGCCGCAGACGGCGTCGATTTCCGCATGAACTGCCTCTTCCACCCAGGGCGCACCTGCCAAGAGGTACCAGGCCCAGGTCAGCGTTGCCGCGGTCGTTTCGTGGCCGGCCATGAAGATTGTGGCAGCCTCGTTGCGAAGCGCCACCACGTCGAGTTTCAGCTCGGGGTTGCGCTGCTGACGACGGATCAGCAGTTCGACCATGGAACTGTTATCACCCTTGCCGGCCAGATGATCTTCGATCACCTGATCGATAATCCGGTGAATGCGCCTCACCGACCGGCTCAAGCTTGGCGTCTTGATGATGGGCAAACCTTCATCGAAGCCGAGAAAATAGCCGAAATTGACGGAATCGACCAGCGACTGGTAGCTCGCAAACCCTTCGGTCACCGCATTGGCGCTTTCCTCGCCGAGGTCATTGCCGAAGACACTGCGGGAAATGATCTCCGCCGTCAGCCCAGCCATCTCGAACAGGGCGTTGACTTCCGCCCCTTCACCCAGGCTCTGCCAGCGGTCGGCAAGCTCGCTTGCCGTGCTCTGCATGATCGCGCCGAAGGCCGGCACGCGGTTTTTATGCACGATGTCGGAGACCAGCGGCCGGCGCTGTTTCCAGGTTTCCTTATCGGATATGAATAAACCATCGCCCAAAAGATATTCCAGCGCGCGACGCATCTGCGGTGTCTTGCGCTCGAAATTCTCATGGCGTTTGGCCACCACATAGCGGATGGCTTCAGGCGAATTGACAATGATGAGCTGGCGGCCCAGAAGCTTGAACTCCGCCACATGCTCTCGATAATCGGCGCGGCGCCAGATCGACAGGAAATCGCTGCGCGCCTGCAGCATCAGCTTCAACGGCTGGCCGGGCTTCCCGCTATAATAAGCTGCGTGAGCCGGCTCGAAATAGCGCGAGGATTGGTCAGCGTGTTCGACGATTTCGGTTTTCTGATCAAGCCAGGCCAGCATAGCGGTGCAGAACTTTCACGCCTTGCGGCCAGAGATGATAAGAGAGCAGTCGGACACGACACACGGACGTGGCCACTATATTCATTTCGCAATCGCGGAAAAGCCCCTGCTTGGCCGAAGTTAAGGCTCGTCTTTCGCCTGGAAATCGGCGGCGCTTAAATGCCTTCCAGCATAAGCAATTCATCCAGTGTTTGCCGCCTGCGGATCAATCGATGCGTCTCGCCGTCGATCAGCACTTCTGGCGCATAGAGACGGCTATTGTAGTTCGATGACATCGTCGCGCCATAAGCGCCCGCGCCATGAAACACGAGATAGTCGCCGACATGGGTTTCGGGCAGATCGCGGGTTTCCACCGTGCCGTTGTCGGTCTGCGTGAAGACATCGCCCGATTCGCAGAGCGGACCTGCGACAACGGTGGGGAAGATTGTTCCGGCGGCACTGCGAGGCGCCGTGCCCGGGATGACCGTGATGTGATGGTAGCTGCCATACATCGCCGGCCGGGCGAGATCGCTGAAGCCGGCATCGACAAGCACGAAGCGGTTGCGGCCCATCATCTTGACCGCCCTCACTTCTGCCAGCAATACGCCAGCATCCGCTGTCAGGAAGCGGCCCGGCTCGATCTCGAGCCGGATCGGATGGCCGACATGCGTCTCGATCTCGCGCCGGGCCTTGTCCCAGAGCGAAAAGTAATGGGAAGGATCGATCTCCTCCTCACCCTCCCTGTAGGGCACAGACAGGCCGCCGCCGGCGGAGATGGCCTCGATATCGACATCCAGCGTGCGGCAGAATCCGATCATTGCACCGCAGACACGCTGCAGATGTCCATAATCGACACCGGAGCCGATATGCATGTGCAACCCGACCAGTTTCAGCGAATATTGGCGCGTCAGCGCCACAGCCTCCTGCAGCTGCTCGAACCAGATGCCATGCTTGCTGCTTTCGCCGCCGGTGTTGGTCTTCTTGCTATGGCCATGCCCGAAACCGGGATTGATGCGGAGCCAAACTCTGTGGCCGGGCGAATGCTCTCCCAGCTGGTGCAGCATGTCGATGGAGCCGATATTCACCTCGACCTTGTCGGCAACAACGCGGTCGAGGGTCGGCCGATCGAAGACATCGGCGGTAAATACAATCTCCGCGGCGCCCGACGCGTGGCCGGCGGAAAAGCCCGCCCGCATCGCCCGATCGATCTCGCCGAGCGATACGGCATCGACCCGTACCCCCGCCTTGCGCATCTCCTTCAGGATATGAATGTTCGAACAGGCCTTCTGCGCATAGCGAATGACATCGAAAGCAGAGAGTTGTGCAATGCGGCGGCGGATTGCGGCGGCATGGTAAATCCAGAGCGGCGTTCCATAGTCGGCGGCAAGCTTGCTCAGCGTTTCATTAGCGGGAATGGTCATCTTGTCTCAATCGGTCTCGGCGGGAATAGATCAACAATGAATAATAGTATGGGCGGAGCGACCGTGTCACTCCACCCCTCTTGCGATTTGAAGGCGCGGCGACTGCCTAGCGTTTGGCGACGGTGAGCGCCTGCTCGATATCGGCAATGATTTCCTTGGCCGCGTGCAGCCCGACGTTGAGCCGGATCGTGCGGTCGCTGACGCCAAAGCGCGCGAAGACGTTGGTCTCGGGCGAGATGCTGAGCGCCGCCTTTGCCGGCACCACGAGGCTCTCCGGCCCGCCCCAGCTGACGCCGATGCGGATGAGGCGCAACGCGTCGACGAAATCGGCCACATCGATGCGGTCCGAAACCTCGAAGGAAAACAGCCCACCGAAGCCGCTGAAAGTACGTTTTCCCGGATGCTCGCCGAGCGCCGGGTGCATGACATTGGTCACGTCCGCATGGGCATCAAGCCAGGATGCCACTTCGAGCCCGGCTTCATGATGATGCCGCATGCGGAATGGCAGTGTCTCGAGATTACGCAGTACGAGCCATGCCTCGAACGGCGCAAGCTTCGCTCCGGTGTATGGGTAGATTTCGCTGTTGATCCGGTCGATATGCGCCTTCGAGCCAGTGACCAGACCTGCCACCGTGTCGCTCTGGCCGCCGAGATATTTCGAAGCGGCGTGGATGACGATATCGATACCGACGGAGAGAGGCTTCTGAAAGAGCGGCGTTGCCCAGGAGTTATCGACCATCGTTACCACGCCATGGCAGCGAGCGGCCTCGGCGATCGCAGTCAGATCCTGCAACTCGAAAACCATCGAGGTGGGATTTTCGAGATAGGCGAGCTTGGCGCCGGGAAGTGCGGCAAGCATAGCCCCCGTATCGGTGCCGTCGATATAGTCGACGCCGACGCCGAAGCGCTTCAGAACTTTTTCGAAGAAGCGGAAGGCATCGCTATAGACGTGCCGCACGGTGACGATACGGTCGCCGGGTCCGACGAAGGCAAGAACCGCGGCAGCAATCGCACCCATGCCGCTCGAAAAGGCACGCGCCTCTTCCGCGCCTTCCATCTCGGCGATCTTGCGCTCCAGAAGCCGTACGGTCGGATTGTCGCCGCGCGAATAGATCGGCTTTTTCGAACGGCCGGCGAAAACATCCTCCAGCTCCTTGTAGCTATCGAACAGGAAGAGCGATGTCTGGTAGATCGGCGGCACGGCCGCGTCGAACGGATCATCGCGCGGCGGCATCAGCGCATCGGGAATAGCGTGGCGGTAGGCATCGAATCTCGGCGTCTCGTTCATGGCGTTCCTCTTGGGTCAGGAGTGAAGTGTCGATTGGCCAACAAGGCGGCTCGGTGCGTCGGCCGGCAGAATAGCGAGCCATTCCCGCCAGCAGACAAGACCGCCGAGGATGGCAGCAAGGATGGCAGCGGTAGCCACGGCGGCTGAAACGCCGGCAAAGCCCATCCAAAGCGGCAGCAGGAGCAGAAGCGGGATCAGCAGATAGCCCTGCGGCGCAAGCCCGACGAGGGCAGACAGACCCGCCCTGCCCCGCGATTGCAGCATGACGAGCAGGACGGATTGAAAGGCCGCAAGCGGAAAGATCGGAAAAAGAGACCGCAGCCAGGCGACTGCCTCATCCACGACGTCCTGGCTATCCGTGAACAGGCGTGCGATCGGCTCGGCAGCCAAGAACAGCAGAATAGAATAGAGCAATGCGACCGGAATCGTCACAGCGAGCATGAACCGGATGACGGCTTTGAGCCGCTCAGCATCGCCCGCGCCAAAGGCGTGACTGACGACACTCTGGGCACCGAGGCAAAAGCCGAACAACGGAAGCTGTCCCAAAGTCATCAGACGGATGGCAATCGCCGTTGCCGCGACACCTTTATCGCCGCCATGGACCGCCGCCTCCCGCATCAGGACCAGAAAGCCGAGGCCCGTGACTATGCTTGTTGCGGCAGCGGGAAGGCCGATCCGCGCGATCGGCCAAAGCAGTTGCCAGCAAATCGCCCCGCCGGTCACGCTCACCGTTCCCCATCGGCGCAGGAAGTAGACGGCATAGCATGCAAGGGCTGCGATGGACGACACGATGGTCGCCAGTGCCGCGCCGGACGCGCCGAGCTTGAAGAGGAAGATGAAGACGGGATCGAGAGCCGCGTTCAAGGCGAAGCTCGCGATCAGCACGATCATCGAGAAGCGTGAATTGCCCTCGGCGATCGCTATGAAATCGCAGATAGCCTGCAAAAGCCCGAGTGTCAGACCGAAAGCAAGCAGCCGCCCATAATCGAGCCCAGGAGCGAGGAGATTGTCGCTGGCGGCGAGTGCGCCGACAAAATCCGGCAGGCCGAGATAGATCAGGATCGACAAGAAAATACCGAGCGGGATCGTCGCCGCGAGCGCTGTCGTTGCGACCGACGCCGCGGCTTTGAGATCCCCTTCGCCAAGGTAGCGTGCAAGCAGCGTCGCAAGCCCGATACCCAGCCCCTGACCGGCGGCCGCGACGAGCAGAAACAGCGGCATGACCAGACTGATGCCTGCCAGCACGTCCGGGCCGAGCGCTCCCAGGAAGATCGCGTTGATCGCATGATGGCCGGCACTGGCGGCAAGTCCTGCCACGGGCGGAAGCGCGACAGCCAGAACGAGCCGCTTGATGCGCGGATCGTTCATATCGACGGCTGTTTTCATCAGGCGCCTCGCGCCAGCGAGCCAAGCACAGGCTGCCCATCCTCTGTGGACAAGCCGGTGAGATCAGGCAGCAGCAGCCGATCCATGAAGAAGCGCTCACGCAGGAGCATGACCAGCAGCGCCTTCTTGTGCGGGAACTGAATATGCTTGACCTTGGCGAAGCCGGAACGGTCGAGATTGCGGATCTGCTGGGTGTGATGATGGATCGGCTCACCGACGATACGTCGCGTGCGCGGATCGGCCAGGAACATGTAGTGCATAAGCGACGGCAGCCAGGCGCTGACGAAGGCCTTTCCGCGGAAATCGTCCTCGCCGATCGCCACATGCCAACCTCGGTCATAGCCGTCGGCCTCGTAATGCGGTCCGATCCTGTCTTCCTTCGCCCAATAGAGCTCGAAATAGCCGAACGGCACACCGCCGAAGGTCCCGATCAGCGGCAGAGTGCGCGGATCGGCAAGGCGGCCTGCGATGAAATCGCGGTGATAGGAAAGATCGCCGCTATCTTCCCATATGGCGGCAACCCTCGGATCGTTCATCCAGCGATGGAAATGGGGAAGATCGGCCTCGATATCGGCGACATGGAAGCCAAGCTGGGTATTCAGCCAGGGAATGAAGCGGCTGTAGACACGGCCGGCGGGCTTCGGCGGCCGCTGCGGGTGAACGGCGCCATTCGTCAATGTCGACACTTCCGGATAGCTGCTTGGCACGCTTCCAAGCCAGGATCTTGGTTGCTGGAAGAAGGATTCCGGGCGCACGATCAGGCGATCGCCGCGCCGCTCGATGGCACCCGCTTCCATCAGGCGCCTTATGAGGTCGCCATCTGCGAGCTCGATCTGGAAGCAGTCCAGCTGTGGATTGCATGCCAGAACGGCTTCCGACACGGCGTTGACGATATCCTCGCCAGAAAGCGGAGGGACCGCGGTGGAGATTGTATCGAAGACCAGGAGATTGGTGGCCGGCCCCGATAGATGACCCGAGGCCACCTCCACTCCGTGATGCTCGACGCGAAAACTCCCCGGTGCATGCCCTGCCGATATGATGAGCGGCTGGCCGCAGGCAAGCGCGCTGCTCTCAAAGCCCGAAGCGGGCAGGCGCAGATCAAAGGATTTCTCCGCCGTCCTATCGCTCCTGATCGCCAGCGAAGCATTCATCTTTCATCTCCATATCTTCAGAACCACGCCGGTCGATATCGGCAGGCTAAACACAGCGCTAATTCTGCGGTGACGAACGACGTCAGCAAAAATTCAAAATATTTTCCAAAAAATATTTTTCGAAAATCATCTGAATTTTCCAAAACACCATTCGTTATGCAGCTACGTCAACGTAATTTTCGGAACATCCGCGTTTATCGGCGCTATAAGACATAGATATCGATCGATTGAACTTAATATCTTTCACAGATATTGAGAGGTATACATTATTGTATTTCGATCGATTGGATATGTATTTCAATGCATTCAAGGAGATCGGCGAAGAAATGACTATCCACGATCGCAACGCCAAGGCAGAAAACGATACGGATTATCTCGCCAAATGCTCCCTATCGCCGACACAGTCACGTATCTGGCTCCTGTCGGAAACGGGTAATGAAGTCGTCTACGGGCGACAAATACTCGCGATCGTCTTCCCCCCGATCTCTTCTGACCTTGCGCGCGAGGGCCTATCAAAACTCTCTCGGCAACATCCCCTCATCACCTCGGAATTCGAGGCACGGGCAGGCGGCGCCGTCCAGCAGATCCTGGGTAACGACCGTTTCGTCGAGATCATCGAGACGAAGTTGACCGCAAGCGAAAACCTGGACGACGCGCTGACTACGGCTGCCGCAGCGGAACAGGCCCGCCCGATCGACCTTACCGATGGCAATCCGGCCCGCTTCATCCTCCTGACGGAAGAAGCGCGGGCGGTGGGCGCCCTATTCTCCCTCCACGCCATCCTTGCCGACGCTGCGGCGCTCGACCTGCTTGCGGCGGATTTCCTTCGCAACATCGACGGTCATGACCCGGCGGATATCGCAGAGACCGTACTGCCCGACGCCGCTTCGTGGATGATTGCCAATGGCGCACCGCGCCATGCGGCGCCGGAACTGGTCGACTTCTGGTTCCAGCGGCTGACGGCCCAGGAGAACATTGCGTCACTCCCGCCGCAAACATCGGCGGGAAAAAACACGGTCGACGAGGCCTGGTTCGAGCATATGCTTGAAGTACCGGTACAATCGTCCGCCGACACCTCCGGCGACATGCTTGCCGCACTCGGGATCGCCCTGCGGCGCCATACCGGATACGGCACTCAAAGGATCGGCCTGGTCACGCGTCCGGAAAGGCAGAAAGTCGCCGCCCGCTGCGAGGACGTGTTGATCCTGACGCCGGAACTCGATGGCACCATGATGCTCAAGGATGTTCGCAATGCGTTCGTCAAGGAAATCGATATGGCTATCAGGCAATCCCTGCCCTTCGAGGCTCTTGCCGATGCGCTGATAAGACGGGACGAATCCTTCGACACCACCGGCCTCGTCAAGACGCTCCTCGATGTGCGTCCACCCCTGCGTCTCCTGCAAGCAACCTCGAACGAGGTCACGCTGCGCAGCCCCATCGAACCGCCGGCACGTCGCGATGCCGATCTGGTCGTTACCGTTTCCCCGGCCTCCGTCGGCAAATTGCGTATCGGCATCGGCTTCGACCCGCAGAAGCATGATCGAAAACAAATCATACGCTTCGCCGACGATCTTACCTTGACACTTGCGCAATTACAGGCCAGCCCCGGCCTTCAGGTCAAACATATTCCCTTCGTGTCACCGGAAGAGCTGGACAGGCTTTCGGCACCCTATCCGGACGCACCGGAGCCGGACGACGGCACGCCGATCCACGAGGTCATCTCCGCACAGGCGAGACGGCGGCCGAATGCGTTTGCCGTCGCACAGGGTGAGAAATCCGTGACACATGGGGAACTCGAAGCTGCCGCCAACCGGCTGGCTCATCGGTTGATCGCGATGGGGATCGGCCCGGAAAAGCGCGTCGCTATCGCCCTTGAAAAGTCGATCGACGCGATCATCGCCATTCTTGCCGTGCTGAAGGCCGGCGGCGCATTCACGCCGGTGGAGCCGGATCACCCTGAGGCCCGCAATCGTCACATACTGACCGCCCCGGGCCTCTCGCTCGTCATCTCCCGCGCAAAGCACATCGCCAACCTGCCGAGCGAGATCGCGACACCCTATCTCAATCTCGATGCCATCGACCTGTCCGCCGAGAGCGTCGGCGCGCCGGCAACGACCATTGCCCCGCAGCACCTTGCCTATGTCATCTACACGTCAGGCTCGACAGGCGTCCCGAAGGGAGTGGCGGTCGAGCACGGACCACTCGCGCACCATTGCAAGGCCACCTTGCGCATCTACGAGATGAGCGAGGAATCCTGCGAATATCCGGTACTGCCCTTCACCTCGGATGGCGGCCATGAGCGCTGGATGGTGCCGCTGATGGCAGGCGGCGGCGTGGTGCTGACGCAGGACAAGCTCGCCACACCGGAAGATGCCTTCGCGGCGATGAAGCGACACGGCGTCAACAATGCCAGCCTGCCCACCAGCTATGTCCGGGGGCTGGCCGAATATGCCGGGGAGAACAGCGAAATTCCACGGCTGCGGCTCTATTCCTTCGGCGGCGAGGCACTGTCGCAGGCGGTGTTCGACATGATTACCGAGAACCTGAAGGCGCAGCTGCTGATCAACGGCTACGGCCCGACCGAAACGATCATGACGCCGATGATCTGGAAGATTCCGGCTGGCACCCGCTTCGAGGGAACGGTCGCGCCGATCGGGCGCGGCGTGGGCGATCGGCGCATCTATGTGCTTGATGCCGACCTTGCGCCGGTTCCGGTCGGCGTGATTGGCGAAATCTATATCGGCGGCAGCGGCCTGGCACGCGGCTATCTCGGCCAGCCGGAGCTGACGGCGGATCGTTTCATTCCGGATCCCTTCACACCTGGCGAACGACTGTACAAGTCCGGCGATCTCGGCCGCTGGCGGGAAGATGGCATCGTCGAATTCGCCGGCCGCGTCGATCATCAGATCAAATTGCGCGGCTTCCGCATCGAGCCGGGCGAAATCGAAGCCGTGCTGCGCTCCGATCAGCGTGTCGCCGAGGCTGTCATTCTCCTGCACAATGACGGCGGGCGCAGTTCGCTGGTCGCCTATGTTGTGCCGCGCGAGGGCGAGAGCTTGAGCGTGACCGAGCTGCGCCGCGCCGCCATGACGGCCCTGCCCGATTACATGGTGCCACAGACCATCATGCTGATCGACGAGTTGCCGATGGGGCCGAACAGTAAGCTGGACCGCGCGGCCCTGCCCGCACCGCGCATCGAACGCGAAATGGCGTTACCTGCCAACGACAAGGAAAAAGCGATCCTGGATGTCTGGAAGGATATCCTCGACATCGGTGATATCGGCGTCACGGAGAATTTCTTCGATATTGGCGGACAGTCTCTGATGGCCGTGCGCATCGTCTCGCGCCTGAAGATGCGCCATCCCGAATGGCCGCTGACGATCGCCGATATGTTCAATCACCCTACCGTGCGCGATCTGGCGCTGGCGGTCGACGGCAGCCGCGATGAAACTGGCGTCGACGTCGTCTACCTTCGCCGCAATGGTGACCGGCCGGTGCTCTATTGCTTCCCGGGCCTGCTCGTCAGCACGCGCGAATATATGCGGCTTGTCGACTATCTCGGCCCGGAACAGCCAGCAACCGGCTTCATCTGCTATTCGCTGACGGAAACCAAGACGCTGAGCACCCGTGTCGAAGACATTACCGCGCGTTACGCCGAAGCCGTGCGCAGACAAGCCAAGGGTCGGCCCTGCGCCTTCCTCGGCTGGTCGTGGGGCGGACTACTCGCCTATGAGGCCGCCCGGCAGCTCGGCAACGACATCGATCTGCGTATGATCGGCATGGTCGATGTCTGCGATATGGACGAGGAGTTCACCGTCGGCATCATGCCGCGCTTCGAAGCAGGCGTCCGCGATCGCACCCATGCCGCCGTTCGGAGCTGGCTTGCGACCACGCCGATGCGCGAGGACTGGAAGAGGCTGTTCGCCGCCATGGACGAGGAGGTCTACGAACAATTCCTCCATCATATCGTCAAGCATAACGTCAAACTGCCGACGGATGGTCCCGATATCGGCTCGGAAGAGCATACGTTCTGGATCCTCATCGACAATGCGATGATCTTCCGCAACTACCGCCTGGAGCAATCCGATTTCCGCATCCATGCCTTCGCGGCCGAGGATTCTCTCACGCGTGCCCTCAACGTCATCGACTGGCGGCGCTATTCGGCGAATGCCACGGCATCGGAGATCGTCACCGGCACCAACCATCTGACGATCATCGGCAAGACGCCATTCCATCAGCGTTTCGCCCGGCGGCTCGACCATGCTTTTGCGCCGGCGCCGCTGTCCAAAGACGCCGTCAAGTAACCCCCTCTTCGACATCATTCTGGAGCTGCACCATGACATCGCACGTGCTCGACCTCGCCGGGGCCGGAATCGGTCCCTTCAACCTCAGCCTTGCCGCTCAGCTCGATTCTATACCGCAACTTTCCGTCCACTTCTTCGAACGGCGTCCATCCTTCGCATGGCATCCGGGAATGATGCTGCCGGGTGCGGAAATGCAGACATCCATCCTCAAGGATCTGGTGACGGCCACCAACCCGACAAGTCCGTGGAGCTTCCTCTCATATCTCGTTGCGCATAAACGTTTTTATCAGTTTCTCAATGCGGAATATGAAGCCGTTCCGCGCAAGGAATTCGCCGATTATCTCGGATGGGTCGCACGCGGGCTAACGTCGCTCCGCTTCGGCGCGAGCGTCCGGGAGGTCCATGCCAATGACGGCTTTTTCTCCATCGCCACCGACGATGGTGCGATCAGCGCTCGCAATCTCTCCGTCGGCGTCGGCAAGATAGCGTCTCGTCCGGCTTGGGCCGAACAGCTGCCGAAGTCCATGACCTTCCATAGCAGCGAAGCGACGCAACGTATCGGTGATGTCAAAGCGCCCCGCGTTGCCGTCATCGGCGGCGGCCAGAGCGGCGCCGAGATCATCGATGCACTCCTGGATCTGAACAGGATTTCATCCATCCACTGGATCAGCCGCCGGCCGAATTTCGAGCCGCTCGATGCGACGCCATTCACCAATGAGCTCTTCACACCAAGCTACATGGAGCGCTTCCACGGACTTCCCGAAGAGCTGCGGCTCACTCACACACGCAGGCAAGTGCTGGCGAGCGACGGCGTTTCCGCCTCCACCTTGAAGAAGCTCTATCGCCGGCTCTACGAGCGAAAGCTCGATGCTGCCAGGCACCCCGACCACAGCATATCGCTGCGCCCCTTCCGCAACGTCATCGCAGCCGAGCAGGATGGTCCCGAAATCACGCTGACCATGCGCAACGGCTTCGATGACAGCATCGAAACACTGACGGTCGATATGGTCGTTTTTGCAACCGGCTATCGCTTTGTGCTTCCGGAATTCCTGCATTCGCTCGAAAACCGCATCGAGCTCAGCTCCATCGGCGAACCGGTACTCGAAAGCGATTTCTCGCTCAGATGGGATGGGCCGCGTGATAACCGTATCTTCGTTCTCAATGCCGGACGCCATAGCCACGGCATTGCCGAGCCGCAGCTCAGCCTTGCCGCATGGCGCAGCGCGGTCATCGCCAACGCGTTGCTCGACCGCCAGCATTTTGATCTCGATCAGCTCGATCCCATCGTACAGTGGGAAACGCACGGACAGCCCTCGAACCTTCCCTCTCACATGGGACAGGCAGCGGAATAGGTGAAGACGGGCCAACCGGGGGAAGAGACGGTGCAGGTGGAACTTCATAGCCTGCACCTATCTGACGGGCTTCCCGTACCGGACTCGATTTTGAGCGAAGCAGAAAAAAGCCGTGCCGCAGCGTTCAGATCATGCTCGGCGCGGCGCCTTTTCGTTGCCGGCCGGGTCCTGTGTCGAAGCGTCATCGCCAATCTGCTTGGCTGCGCCCCGCAAGCACTTTGTCTTGCGATCACCCCTTCCGGCAGACCCTATCTGCGCGATTACCCCGACATCGACTTCAATCTGTCGCACACGAAAGATCGCATAGCGCTTGCGATCTGCCGCGGCGCCCGCATCGGCATCGATATCGAGCGTCTCGATGCATTTTCGGAGAAGGAAGCCTCCGAGATCATGCCGATGATCCTTTCCGAACAAGAGCTCAATCAGGTGCATCAATTGGATGGACGACATCGCCGCGATGTTTTTCTCGCCTGCTGGGTTCAGAAAGAGGCTGCGTTGAAATGCTTCGGCCAGGGTTTTCTGGTCGACCCGCAAAGCGTGATACCGACGCCGGGAAATACAACCTTAGAAGGCAGATATCAGGTATCAGGCGAAGCGCTATTCATCCATTCGGGCCGGATAAGCGACGGAGAAAGCAGAGGTTTTCAGTGGGCTATCGCGACATCAAACGCTACAGCATGGCCGCAATGGCAGCATCATAAAAGCGGGATTTTCTTCTAGATCCATAAAAAAATTGAAATAAAATCAGGTGGATAAACCATGATTTAGGAGATGCTTCACTTTTCGACTCCGCTATCTTGACTATCATTGTCATGTTTTATAGGTTCCTCTCAAAAAGAGGGGTACACAGAAATGCAACTTTGGATTTCAGCGAGAGCCCGACATGATTGCCAACCATTCGCAGTCGACTTCCAATGCGCAACTCCAAACAGCACTTCACGCCTATCCGAAGCTCCTCTCCGTCGCACGCAGGATCACAGGCTGCATGAGCTTGGCCGAGGATGTCGTGCAGGAAGTTCTCCTGCAGCTGGTCTCCAAGCCGCTGAACGAGGATATAGCGGCTCCAACGCCCTATGTTATGCGGATGGTGCGCAATCTGGCGACCGATCATATGCGACGCCGGCAATATGAGCGTGGCCTGTTCGTCGAAGAGGAAGTCGGCGGCAACACCTCGGCCTATGGAAGCCCGGAGGAGCGCCTTCACGAGGCCGAGGCCTACAAGGCCTTCCGCTGCACGGTCGAATCCATGCCTGCCAGAACCCGGAAGTTCTACGAGGAGCACTATTTCGACGATATCCCCCAGAACATCATCGCCAGGGAGGCGGGTGTATCCTGCGCCCTTGTTTGCGGCCTTCTGCGGGAGGCGCATTCGCGGTGCCTCGCCGCTATCTCGCTCGAGGCCGATCATGCTTGCACTGCCGGCAGCAGCCACAGACGAAACCGAACAACACGGGTGCGGGAGATGCGGGCCTGATGGCGGTTCACCGCCATTGCCCGCAAACTGCACTCCATCGCCAGGAAAGGGAAAAATAGATGCAGGAAACCATCGAGATAACCGAATCCAAAGGCGCCATCTGTCGTGACATCATGTCGGAATTGACCGATTGGTTTACCGACCCCGATGTCATCGAAGCCTGCGCGGGCGCCGTGGAGGCCCTGCCGATGTTCGCCTGCGTCGAGGCGGATACTGTGGCCGGCTTCGTGTCGCTGCGCGCCCATCCGCCGGCCGCCATGGAGATTCTCGTGATAGCAACCAGGCGCCGGCATCATCGCAGCGGCGTCGGCAAGCGATTGCTGGCCGCAGCCGAGACCTTCGCCCGCTCTTCCGATTGCAAGCTTCTGACAGTCAAGACGCTTGCGCCGCGCGGCAGGGACGAACCGCAATATGAAAAGACCCGTGCCTTCTACGACAGAAACGGTTTCATACGCGCCGAGATATTTCCAACCCTCTGGCGCGAAAGCGATCCGTGTCTCTTCTTCGTCAAGCCATTGACCTCGATCAACTAACGCATCGCTCACCGGCGACCGGAATTTTAGGAAGCCGGTGGGCTTCAGCAGGAATGATAATGAAAAACGATAGGATCACCGGAAACGATCAAAGTCACGCAACGGTCTTCGCGATAGAAGGCCTGCGTTTCGAGGTCGACGGCAAAACCATTCTTCATCCGCTCGACATCAGCTTCAAGGCGGGCGAGATTTCCGGCCTGGTCGGCCATAACGGCTCCGGCAAATCCACGCTGATCAAACTGCTGGCTCGGCAGATTCAGCCGACCGGCGGACGCATCCTGTTCGATGGCGTGGCCGCCGGCTCCTACGATATGCGGGCCTTTGCCCGCGCCGTCGCCTATCTGCCGCAGGACACCTCATCGGCGGCCGGCATGACCGTCGAGGAACTCGTCGCCTGCGGGCGCTATCCCTGGCATGGCGCGCTCGGGCGGTTCACCGATCTCGACCGGGAAAAGGTGGAGATCGCGATGAAGTTGACGCATGTCGATACCTTGGCGGGCCGCATCGTGGATACGCTCTCCGGGGGCGAGCGTCAGCGCGTCTGGATCGCTATGCTGGTCGCGCAGGACAGCCGCTGCCTGCTGCTCGACGAGCCGACATCGGCGCTCGACATCGCCCACCAGATGGAAATCCTCGGCCTGGTGCGCGAGCTTTGCCGGACTAAGGATCTGAGCGTCATTCTCGTCCTGCATGATATCAATGTCGCGGCACATTTCTGCGATCATCTGCATGCGCTGAAGCAAGGGCGCCTCATTGCGGCAGGCCCGTCGCCGACCCTCATGAATGCCGAAACGCTCAATACGATCTACGGCACCAACATGGGCGTCACCGCCCATCCCGTGCACGGAACGCCGCTTGCCTATGTCATCTGAAAGCAGCCTCGAGAACCTGATGCTTTCGCGACGCACGCTGCTTGCCGCCGCGGCGTTTTTTGCCGTTCCGCAAGCGGGAGTGGCTTCAGGAACCATATCCGGCCCGATCGTCTCCCTCGATTATGGCCTGGCATCAACACTGCTGGCGCTCGGCGTCACGCCCGCCGCCATCGCCTCGCTTGCCGATTGGGACACATGGGTCGTCGAACCGAAAATGCCCAATGGCGTCGTCGATCTCGGTACCACCAGCGAGATCAATCTCGAGGTCTTGGCAAGCGTCAAGCCGGCACTGATCCTGACCACGCCCTTTCTTGCGCCTTTGAAGCCGCAACTGGAGGCGATTTCGCCGGTCCTGGAACTGACGATCTTTGCCGAAGGCGGCGAAGCTTTGCCACGTTCCATCGAGGCGACGCGCCGACTGGCCGACGCTATCGGTCGGCGGCAACAGGCGGAAGAATTCCTTGCCCGGTCGGAACAATTCTTCGATGACTGCGCAAACCGCGTCAAAAAGCTCCACCCTCCGCCGTTGGCGCTCATCAATTTTGTCGACCCGCGCCATGCTCGCATTTATTGCGGCGCGGGCCTCTACCAGAACGTCATGACTAGGATCGGGCTAAAAAACGCCTGGACCAAGCCGGGCGACTACTGGGGCTTCGAGACGATCGGGCTGGAGCAATTGGCGACGCTCGATCAAAGCTTGCGTCTGATCGCATTCGAACCCCTGCTTCCGCCAAATGTGCTCGACAATCTCCAGGATAGTCCGTTGTGGACCAGCCTTCCCTTTGTCCGAGCCGGGCGCGTCTCCGTGCTGCCGGGCACCTTGATGTTCGGCATGGTGCAGGAAGCGGAGCGCTTCGCGCGCATATTGCTCGACCATCTGGAAACATTCGCATGATCCGCACCGAAGCAAATAACGGCCTCGGTGCTCCAGCCGTGGCGCTGACGCTGTTCGCGCTCGCCAGCCTGCTTGCCTGGCATCAACTGGCGCCTGACCTTTCACGCTTGTTCGAGCAGAAAGCAGGCTACGACCCTCAACGCCTGCTACTCATCTATTCGACGCTGCCGAGGATCGTCACCGCCTTGCTGGCGGGTGCCGCGCTCTCGCTGTCGGGAAGCCTGCTGCAGCAGGTACTGCGCAATCCGCTCGCCTCGCCCTCCACGCTCGGCATTTCGGCCGGCGCCAATCTTGCGCTTGTTGCCGTCATGCTTGCCTTTCCCGCCCTTCAGGGTCTCAGCCGCGATGCTGTTGCCCTGTTCGGGAGTGCCGTGGCCGCTGCAGTCGTCTTCCTGATCGGCACAAGACGCGGCTTTTCGCCCTTGGCGCTGGTGCTTGCCGGCTTGATCGTCGGCGTCTGGAGTGGAGCGCTTGCCGCCATTCTCGTTCTGATGAACGATCGCTATCTCTCCGGCCTCTTCATCTGGGGCGCCGGATCGCTGGCGCAGCAAAGCTGGACCATTCCGCTTTCCCTTCTCCCGAAAATCGCCACACTTGCCATCGCGGCCTTGTTGATGGCGCGGCCGCTCGCACTCATGGAACTTGGCGATAGCGGCGCGAGCGGACTTGGCCTCTCGGTCAAGCGCACACGCATTGCTGCCGTTTGCATCGCAATTGCGCTTGCCGCGATCGTCACCAGCGCCGTTGGCGTTATCGGCTTCATCGGTCTCATCGCGCCGCGCATCGCCCAGCTCGCCGGCGCTAGACAGATGAAGAGCCAGCTCATCTGGTCACCCCTCATCGGCGCGGGCTTGTTGCTGCTGACCGATGAAGCCCTCGTGATGCTCTCCGGGGCTTCTTCGACCTTCCTGCCGACAGGCGCTATTACTGCACTGCTAGGCGCACCGTTGCTGCTCCTGATGTTGCCGCGTTTGAAGGCCGTGCAGCGCAGCGCGCCCTCCCCCTCTCGGAATGCGAGCCGCGCCTTACATACGCCGCGCGTACTCTTGCTTGCATCAGTTCCGGCGCTCGTCCTTCTCCTGGCGGGCGCAGTCTTCTTCGGGCGTGCACCGGATGGCACATGGACGCTGCTTGCCTATCTCCATTGGCCTGACGTACTACCCTATCGTCTGCCGCGCATCGCCGGTGCCTTTGCCGCAGGTGCCATGCTTGGCGTCGTCGGCGCGATCCTGCAACGCCTCAGCGGCAATGAGATGGCAAGTCCGGAGGTTCTGGGTATTTCGGCAGGCGCTACCCTCGGCGTCACCGCCGCTCTATTCCTTCTGCCTGCTCCCGACATGGCCGCCCAACTGGGCTTCGGCGGTATCGGTGCCTTCGCCGTGCTCATCGCCATCTTCCTATTCGGCATCCGATCCGGTTTCGCGCCGGAACGAGTACTTCTGACGGGCATCGCGCTGGGCGCCATGCTGGATGCCTTCATCAGCGTGCTGGCCGCGAGCGGCGATCCGCGCGCTATGATCGTCATGCAATGGATGAGCGGATCGACCTATCTCGTTGATACACCAAAGGCAATCTCTGCGCTGATGGCAGCAATAGCAGGCCTTGCGCTTACCTTTCTGGCTCATCGCTGGCTCGACCTGCTGCCGCTTGGGGCTCAGGCGGCCCAGGCAATCGGCATTCGTGTCAACTTTGCCCGCGCCTGCCTCTTTGCCCTTGCCGCAGCCATGACCGCGGCCGCAACCTTGGTCGTCGGCCCCTTGAGCTTCATCGGCCTCATGGGGCCGCATCTGGCGCGCGAGCTTGGCCTCCGACGCGCGGCTCCTCAGCTTGCAGGTGCAGCACTCGCCGGCGGCAGTCTCATGGTGCTTGCGGATTGGTTCGGCCGGATGATCGCCTTTCCCTATCAGATGCCAGCCGGCCTTGTGTCGGCTCTCGTCGGCGCTCCGCTGCTGTTGATGTTGCTGATGAAACGGCGAAGGGCGGCATAGTCTCACGTAGCAGTTGCTCCCCGAGCGCGGCATATATGCAAACGGGATGCTTGCTAGCCGAAGGCGGGCAGATTGCTTGCGTTGCTGCACGACCACTTTTGGGAACTAAGTTCAAACCAAAACACTGGCTTCGATCAGACGCGATCCAGGAACTCAAGTACTCGGCTCGTCAGCAGCGCAGTTGCACCCGCATCATAAGACGGAAGCGAACTGTCGGCGAAATAGTGCTGATCGCCGGGATAAAGGAAAAGCTTCGCGTCCTCGACCTTCGCCACAATCTCCCGGGCGGCATCGATATCACCCTCGCCTACGAAGATCGGGTCGTTTTCCATCCCGTGAATCTGGACAGGCACGCCATCTGGCCAAGGTCCGAAGGCCCATTCGCCACTGATCGGCAGGCAGGAATGGAAGAAGAGAGCTCCTCGGGCTCCGGGCCGCGTCTGGGCCAGCTTCTGCGCAGGCAGCACGCCGAACGAGAACCCGGCATAGACGAGCGCAGGAGGCAGATCGTCAGCGACGCGGGCACCGCGCTCCCGCATATCGTCAAATCCAACACCGCCGATATAGGCGAGCCCCTCTTCGATGCTTTGAAAAGTGCGCCCATCGAATAGGTCAGCCGTGTGCACGATGTGACCGGCACCCCGCAACTCATCAGCGAATGCTCGCACACCCGGGGTCAATCCCTGTGCGTGGTGGAACAAAAGAACCTCAGCCATACGGAACCTCGCGATGGGATGGTCGGGTACATTTTCTGCTAGCTACAGCCTCATCGCCGCATCGGCAAGAATGCGGGTATCTTGCAACAGGCTTAGGCTGCAAAGTAGCCTTGCTGACAGTAAGGTCGAGTTCAGCCGACGAAAGGAAGCTATCGGGGTGGAGCGGGCGCCGCACAGAATACGGCGCCCCGATAAGCTTACCAGCGATACTTCAACGAGGCCGTGATGTTACGGCCCTGTCCGAGGTAGCAATAGCCTTCGTTGCAGACCGTCAGGCGGCGGTTGGCGATGTTGCGGACATCGACGCTTGCAATCAGGCCCTTATATTTCTGATCGACCGCGCCGAAGTCGTAAGACACGGCCGCATCCAGGTAGACGCTTGCATCATTCTTGTCGGTGTTGGCCGTGCTGGTGTAGGTCTCGCCGGTATAGCGGATGCCGGCGCCGACGGTCAGGCCCTTTGCGGCAGAATCATCCTGGAACGTGTAGTTCGACCACAGGCTGGCAATGTTTTGGGGCGTTACGGCCGGTGCGTTTCCGGCATTGTCACCACGCGTGATTTCGGAGTGGTTATAGGCATAGGCGGCAACCACATCCCAGCCATCGGTGATGTTTGCCCTGGCTTCCAGTTCGATCCCCTTATTGGTCACTTCACCGAGCGAGGCATAAATGCCCATCAGCGGATCGACGAGAACCGGCTTGTTCTTCTCCACCAGATGATAGGCAACGGCCGAAAGCAGAATGTCGGTGCCTGGCGGCTGGTATTTTACGCCGAGCTCGTACTGTTCGCCCTTGGTCGGATCGAGAATACTGCCGGATGCAGACCGCTGTGTGACCGGATTAAACGAGGTGGAATAGCTGGTGAAGGGTGCAATGCCGTTGTCGAAGAGATAGAGCGCACCAGCCTGGTAGGAAAATGCATTCTTGTTGAAGCTGTCTTTGGTTGTCGTATCAGTGGAGACAATGGTGGTGTCGGTCGACTGCTTCACCCAGGTCTGGCGCCCGCCGAGCGTGAAGCGCCACTTGTCGAGTTCGATCTGATCCATGGCATAGGCGCCGAACTGCTGCAGGCTGGCGTCAACCCGGCTGAAATTATAGGCCGGTGTCGGGCCGGATACGCCATATCTCGGATTGCTGATATCGAAGTCATAGGCGGGGCTGGTCGTCGCATCCATCCCATAGGCGAAGGAATCGCTCATGCGGGTATAATCGAGACCGAACAAGACGGTATGAGCAGCCGGACCGGTTTCGAATTTGGATTCAAGCTGGTTGTCGACTTGGAAGACATTCATCCTGTCGCCGATCGCCGTCGCACCACGCTGGGCGACGTCTCCGACCCAGCCGAGGGTACTGAGATAGCGTGACTTCAAATCCAGATGAGAGAAACGAAGATTCTGGCGGAAGGTAAAGCCCCCGTCGAACTCGTGTTCGAACTGATAGCCGACCTGCTGCTGCTTGGTTCTCTGATAATCGTAATCCGGGTCGCTGTCGCGATAGTCGAGAACATTGCCATCGGGGCCGATCATGGCGCCGACATTGGCATCCGTTTCCGTCGATTGCGCCGAGCCATAGATGGTGATTTTCGTCGTGTCGTCCGGCTTCCAGGTGAAGGACGGCTGGATCAGATAACGATCGTCGGCGATATCGAAATTGGTGTCGCCCTTTCGCGCCAGGCCGACGATGCGATACAGCATGCTGTCATCGTCCTGATTGACCCTGCCTCCAAAATCGAACATCGTCTGGGCACGATCCGACGTTCCATAGAGAACGCCGACTTCCCTGATCGTCTCTTCGGTCGGCAGCTTCGATATTTTATTGACGATCCCGCCCGGCGAACCGGCGCCATAGAGCACGGATACCGGTCCCTTGATGATCTCGACGCGGTCGAGCGCATAGGGATCCGTCCGGAACATCGCATAATTCATGTAGGGCTGACGCAGCCCGTCGCGATAATCGCCGTCCGTCGTAACATCATTGCCGCGAATATAGACCTGATCGAAGCGCGGATCGAAGCCATAGGAGCCGGTCTGGACGCCAGCCGAATAACGCACCGCCTCGACGATATCCTGAGCGCCGCGCTGTTCGAGCTCCTCTTTGGTCACCACCGATACGGAACGAGGCGTCTCGAGGATCGGTGTATTGATCTTGGTGGCGCCCCTGCTCTTCTTTGCCGCCACTGTCGTGTTATCGCTTGCGTCACTCGACTGGCCGCTGACGATGATCGGCGCGAGCTGAGTGGCATTTCCATTGTTCGCATCGGCCGCAGCATCTTGTGCGAAGGCATTTCCACTAAAAGCAAACACTGTTGCAAGTGCGGTGGCGCCGCTTGCAAGATGGAATCTTTTTCGTGTCAAATTACTGATATAATTATGGGATTTCTGCTTCATAAGCCCTTTGCGCCTGCCTGTTTCGGAAAAAGATGGCGCAAATTAGTTCGCAGGCGCAGCCGGCGTCAAGAATACATGAGTACAAGAGTCATATTTTTTATTCGTTTCCACCCTTATGTTGCAGAATGGCCCCGGTGGCCGAATACCGGATTGCGGAAGACACCTGAAAATTGCGCTTATCAAAGCATTTGGCCTGCTTGCCAGATCGCTCCGCCCATAATATGAGAAATTTCATCATCTTTCGAATGCCGGCGCCTGTTGCTCCTGCGCGCCGCATGATCGGTCAGCCGGAGAGGCCATGTTCCACACCTCATCACACAATGCCGCTGCCATTCTGGCTCCGGTCATCCTTCCCGGCTGCACATTCATTGATCTGAAGTTTGACAATGCCGATCATCCGCACAGGATCTTTCTTTATCGCCCGGACAAACCGGCACCGCCGGAGGGTTGGCCGATCCTATACCTGACCGACGGGAACGCCTGTTTTGCGACCGCTGTCGACGCACTGAAGGTGCAGGCGAGCTATCCGAACGGAACCAATGTCACAGAAGGCGTCATCGTTGCCATCGGCTATCCCACGGACGAGCCATATGACCCGCTCCGCCGCTCCTGGGATTTGAGCCCGCCGCCCGGACGCGTCTATCCACCGTTCTTTCCCGATACGCCGGATGTAAAGACCGGGGGTGCTGAACGCTTTCTGGCGCTCATCGAGGACGAGCTCAAACCTTGGATAGAGCGGCAAGCTCGGATCGACCGCTCGCGCCAGACGCTTTTCGGCCATTCGTTTGGTGGCCTGTTCACGCTCTACGCGCTGTTTTGCAAACCCGATGCCTTCAGCCGCTGGATTTCCGCAAGCCCGGCGATCTACTGGGAAGATTCAGCAATTCTTTCGATGGAGAGAAAATTCCTCGGCAGTTACAAAGAGCCGCTCGATACGGAACTGCATCTTTCCGCCGGTCAGTATGAAGGCGAGAACCTCGCGCCCTTCCACAAAGGCACCGCCGACGAGCAAAAACGACAGGAACGTGCGAAGGAAACACGCACGATAGAACTTGCCCGCGAGATGGCTGAGAGATGGGACAAATTGGTGTCATCCACAGGAACGATCACCTTTGAAGAATATGCCGGAGAGAACCACATGTCGGTCCTTCCGGTCGCGCTGAACCGGGCCGTCCAGATCGCATTTCGAAGAAAAAATTCATTCTGAATTCATAGGCTTGCCGCCTGAAGTTTCAGCCTTTTCTTAGGAAAAATATCGTGCTTCGCGCATTCGGCACGATGGAGCGCGTTGGCTGCGCATTTCTGTCTTCTTCCGGCACTCCAATGGGCGAAATTAACCATCGGTTAACCATAATCACCTTTATTTGCTATAGTGAATACAAGGACTTGATTCCAAAGACCGTCGCGCAATTTGCCGATGAATGTGACCAGGATTGCCGCGATCTAAAAGATGCATTTTTCAAAGACGATAGTTTTGATAATGTTGGCCTGTATCGGGGCTGGTTGCACCACAACCGGTCAGGTTCACCAATCGATCGGCGTGGAAACGGTCACAAGTGACAAGGCGCTGGCATTTCCGCCACCCGGTGGACCAGCGATTATAAACGTGGTCGAGCGCCGGCATGGCAAGGATGTCGAGCAGACGATCGCACTTTCCACCTCGTCTTCCGTTTCAGGCCAGAACTTCCTCAAGGTCCAATTTCAAGGCATAACAGGCCCCAATCCGGGATTTGGGAGCCGGCCGTTCGATACGATCAGTGACCGGGTGATTGTTCGCGAAATGGCGGCCGCAATACCTGGCGTTCGGCTCGCGCGCTCGGCAACGTTCGTCCAGAACAGCTACGGGCCGTTCGGCTATGCTTCCGGCCAGAGCCGGGCCGGCGATACCTGTCTTTATGCCTGGCAGCAGGTGAAGGCCGGCTTTGCGCCACAGCAGGAGCAGCGCAATTTCGGCATGGTGCAGGTCCGCATCCGGCTCTGCGACGCCCATGCGAGCGAACGCGAGCTATTGAGCACGGTCTACGGTTATACGATCGCTGGCCAATTTGCCGGCGCCGCGCTCAATCCTTTCGGTGCACCGCGCGGTGCTGATGCTGCTCTCGGCAAGCCCGGCGAACCGGTCTATCCCGACGCGGCACCCTACCGCACTGCGCCGATCAGCATCGGCTACCAGCCCGCCCCCGTCACAATGCGCCCGACAATCAGGCGCCGGCCGGTCGTGATCCAACCTCAGCCGCAGGCGGCACCAGCGCTGCCGCCGATGATCGGACCGCACGTACCGCTGCCGGATGGTGGAAACGAGCCCTCCCAAATCAATGGCGGAAGCGGCGCGAGTTCGTCGGCCGCACCACTGCCGGCAAATACTGCAAGCAATATCGTCGTGCCTTTACCGGACTGTAACGGGGCAACTGGCATATCTCAGGGGTGCCGCTAGCAGCGGTTCCGCTTGGGGACGCCAGGATGGCGTCTGGCAATACCTTTGAAGGGACACCAATGCAGACTGCACGCAGCATCTTGATATGGGCCGTGATAGCGCTCTGCGGGATCATTCTGATCACGTTGCCGGTCAACCTTCAAACGCAGCTGATTGCCAGCACCGTCGTGGTCACTTTGATGGCGATCATCAAGATCCTCAAGCGGCAGGGAACCTGGCGGCTGGTGGCCCTCGCCTTCGGCACCGCCATCGTGCTGCGTTATGTCTATTGGCGCACATCCTATACGCTGCCGCCCGTCAATCAGCCGGAAAACTTCATTCCCGGCCTGCTGCTCTACCTCGCCGAAATGTACAACGTGGCGATGCTGATGCTCAGCCTCTTCATCGTCGCCACGCCGCTACCACCGCGTACCAACCGCGCTTCCGAAACCAAGAACTTCCCGAGCGTCGATGTCTTCGTGCCGTCCTACAATGAAGACACCAATCTTCTGGCCAACACCCTCGCCTCCGCCAAGGCGATGGACTATCCGGCCGACAAGCTGAGGGTGTGGCTGCTTGATGATGGCGGGACCTTACAGAAGCGCAATTCGACGAAGATTTTGGAATCGCAAGCGGCAATCGCCCGCCATAACGAACTCAAGCGGCTCTGCGTCGATCTCGATGTCGAATATCTGACGCGCGACCGCAACGAACATGCCAAGGCGGGCAACCTCAATAACGGACTGGAGCATTCGAACGGCGAACTGATCGCCGTTTTCGATGCGGACCATGCGCCCGCGCGTGATTTCCTGCGCGAGACCGTCGGCTACTTCGAGGATGACCCGAAGCTCTTTCTGGTTCAGACCCCGCATTTTTTCATCAATCCGGATCCGCTGGAGCGCAATCTGCGTACGTTCGACAGCATGCCGAGCGAGAACGAAATGTTCTACGGCATCATCCAGCGCGGTCTCGACAAGTGGAATGCCGCCTTCTTCTGCGGTTCGGCCGCCGTGCTCAGCCGCAAGGCGCTGCAATCGCAAAATGGCTTTAGCGGCGTCAGCATCACGGAAGACTGCGAAACCGCCCTTGCGCTGCATGGCGCCGGCTGGAACAGCATCTATGTCGACAAGCCGCTGATTGCCGGCCTGCAGCCGGCGACTTTCGCAAGCTTCATCGGCCAGCGCAGCCGCTGGGCGCAAGGCATGATGCAGATCCTGCGCTTCCGCTTCCCGCTCTTGAAGCGCGGTCTGACGCTGCCGCAGCGGCTCTGCTACATGTCCTCGACGCTGTTCTGGCTGTTTCCGTTTCCGCGCGCCATCTTCCTGTTTGCACCACTCTGCTATCTCTTCTTCGATCTCGAGATCTTCACGGCATCGGGCAGCGAGTTTCTCGCCTATACGCTTGCCTATATGCTCGTGAACTTGATGATGCAGAACTATCTCTATGGGTCGTTCCGCTGGCCCTGGATTTCCGAGCTCTACGAATATGTTCAGACGGTACATCTGTTGCCGGCGGTGATCTCGGTCATGCTCAATCCCCGCAAGCCAACCTTCAAGGTCACCGCCAAGGATGAGTCCATCGCGGTCAGCCGGCTTTCGGAAATCAGCCGTCCGTTCTTCGTCATCTTCGCCGTTCAGATCATCGCGCTAGCGGTCACCATATACCGCATCTATGCTGAGCCCTATAAAGCGGACGTCACGCTTGTCGTCGGCGGCTGGAACATCATCAACCTCATCCTTTCCGGCTGTGCGCTCGGCGTTGTCTCCGAACGCGGGGAGCGCGCCTCTTCACGGCGCGTGCGGGTCGATCGCCGCAGCGAATTCGGGATCGACGGACGGTGGAATTCTGCTTCCATCGAGGACGTCTCCGTTCACGGCGCCAGGTTGAACGTCTTCAACAAGGATCTGGAGCCGGTCAAGGTCGGCTCGGAAGCGACCATACGCTTTCAGCCCTATAGCGGCGCCGAAATGGTGACCTTGTCGATTGTCGTCCGCAATATCGAACAGATGGGAGATATCACGGCCATCGGCTGCCAATATATTCCGAAGGGTGCTACCGACCACCGCCTGATTGCCGATCTCGTCTTTGCCAATTCCGATCAATGGACGAAGTTCCAGCAGGCGCGGCGGCGCAATCCCGGCATCATCCGCGGGACCTTCTGGTTCCTCAGCATGTCGCTTTATCAGACCAGCCGTGGCCTGCTCTATCTGTTCAAAGGCGTGGGCTCCGATCGCACGCAGCAACGGCAGGATGCGAAGGCGAGAAGCTGATGAACCGCACCTTCCCCATCCTCCTGCTTCTCCTTGGCGCCGTCACAGCACAGGCGCAGACAGCGCCGTTTGACATGTCCGGCGAGCGGCCAAAGGGCGAAGCGCCGACAGTACCTCAGATCATTATCCCGCAAACTGCCGCGCCGCAGACGGAGTCCCCGAAAACGGTAGCGCCTCCGGCCACTACCCCTCAAACCGTCGCACCACAGGTCGCGCCGCCTCTGGTCATGACGCCGCCGGCCACTACACCGCAAACTCCGGCGCCAAAGGCCGTCCCGCCCGTTGCTCCCATGCAGACAACGCCACAAGCGGCATCGAAGACGAAGCAGGCGACCGCCGGCAACGACGTATCGGCCTTCCGGCGCTATGTCGTTCCCTTCGCAAAGCTGCGATTGGAGGGCGAGGCCGATCGCAAGTCCTGGTCGATCTATCTGACGCCTGAGCAGGCGGCAGCCCCGGCAAAACTCACATTTGCCTATCAGAATGCAGTTGTCGTCGCCCCGGAGGCATCCCAGATCACCGTTCTGGTGAACGACCGCGCCGTTCATCAGCAGCAGATCGGCTCCTCAGACAACGAGTCCGATATCAGCTTCGACATTCCGCGCGGGCTCCTGCAGCCCGGCGCCAATCTCCTGACCTTCGAGGCGACGCAGCGCCACCGCGTCGACTGTGATATTGCGTCGACCTACGAGCTCTGGTCCGACATCGATCCCGCTAGAACCTATCTCAGCTTCGCCGGCCGCGACGCAGAAAAACTGTCGACGACCGATGCCATCCGCGCAATCGGTGTCGACGGCATCGGCAAGACGCAATTCAATCTCGTCGTACCGGCCCTGGCTCAACCAGAGACGACCAAGCCGATCCTGCATCTGGTACAGGGACTGGCGCTTCTGAGCGGAATGCCGAACCAGGCCTTTTCGTTCGACACAGATGCCCTCCCCGCGCCCGGCCCGGGCAAAATGACCGTGGTCGTCGGCACGCCGGCAGAGCTGCAGCCCATCTTTGCCGTCCCTACGGGAGCACAAAGCGGCGCGCTCGCGACCTTTGTTACGGACCCGCGCAGCGGTCAGCAGCTTCTCCTTATCAGTGGTCCATCCTGGCAGGCAATCGCGTCTGCGGTCGACATGGTGGTATCGCCGACCGAACGCGCGCCGGGCACTCGCCGTGATCTGTTGGTAACACAACGATGGTCCGCACCCGACGCGCCATTGATCTATTCCGGCACCAGCCTTTCCTTCGAACAGCTGGGCGTCAAGACCACAGAATTCTCCGGCCGGCGTTTCCATACCAGCTTCAACGTGGCGATCCCCTCCGATTTCTACGCCAATGGCTACGGCGAGGCGACCATCCTGCTGGATGCGGCCTATGCCACGGATGTGCGGCCGGGCAGCCACATCGACGTCTACGTCAATGGCAGCATCGCCACGACCAAGCCGATCACAGCGACCGGGGGCGGCATTTTCCGGCAATTGCCCATCCGCATCACCATGCGCCATTTCAAGCCTGGCCTGAACACCATCACGCTTGAAGCCATGTTACTGGCCGATGAGGATACCGCCTGCGCGCCTGCCGCGACATCGAGCATGACGCCGCGATTTGCACTCTTCGACACGAGCCAGTTCGCGGTGCCGGATTTCGCGAGGATCGCACAGCGCCCGAATCTGGCGGCTCTCGCCGGCACAGGCTACCCCTACAGCCGCGAGACCGAGCCCGCCGCGCTCTTCATCGACCGCCCGGATGCTGACACCTTGTCTGCGACCGCAACGCTCCTAGGCCAGATGGCTCTCACCGCCGGTCACCCGATCCCTTTCGAACCGACCGCCTCGCCGAATACCGTCGGCACCCGTAGTGCGCTGTTCATAGGATCCGTTTCGCAGCTGCCGTCGACAATCCTTGCGCAAATGAACATCTCCGCTGCGAGCCAGGTCGCCTGGCGTCCGCCCGCCCCTGGCCAGGGCAATATACCGGAAGCTTCGGTGACGATTGCCGATTGGCGCACGCGCATCAATGGCGGGATATTGCAGGGACAGATGCAGAACTTCCAGCAATGGATGCATCGCAATTTTGACATTACTCTGAGCTCGCTGCGCTTCATTCCCAGCTCCGAACAGATGTTCACACCATCGAACGCAAACAGCTTCCTGATCGCCCAGGAGGCAAATCCGACCAATGACGCAACCTGGACCGTCGTCACCGCGCCCAGCGCCGGAGACCTGCGGGCAGGCGCCGAGGCGATGAGCGCGCAACATGCCTGGTCGCAGATCGGCGGTCGCATCACGGTCTATTCCGGCAAGACGGGGAAAATCGATACGGTGCCCGTGAGCCGATTCAGCTTTGTCGTCTCCCAGCCCTGGTCGCTGACAAACTATCGGCTGATCGCCGCAAACTGGCTTTCCAGCAACATATTGTCCTACGCCTTGCTGTTCGTGATCGGCTCCTTCCTGCTCGGCGTGAGCACGGCAAGCGTTCTTTCCAAGATCGGCAGGCGCGAATGAAGCTTTGGCGCCTTGTTCTTGCTATCTGCAGCGCCGCCATTATGACGGCAGCGCAACCGGCTGCCGCTCAACGAGCTGCAATCGATCCGCAGGCCTGGGCTGCCTACAAGGCAAAATTCCTCGATGTGAATGGTCGCATCATCGACAACGGCAATGGCGGCATTAGCCATAGCGAGGGGCAAGGGTACGGCATGCTGCTTGCCTACCTGGCCAACAATCCGGCCGATTTCGAACAGATCTGGTATTTTACCCGCACGGAGCTGTTGCTGCGCGATGACGGTCTTGCCGTCTGGAAATGGGATCCGGCCGTCATCCCGCATGTAGCGGACACGAACAATGCTTCGGATGGCGATCTGCTGATTGCTTACGCACTAGCCCTGGCGGGATCGGCCTGGAACAATAGAGATTATCTGCAGACGGCCGCAAGCATGGCGAGATCCATCCTTGCTCATCTTGTCATCACGTCCGCAGGGACTACGCTGCTTATTCCCGGCGCCGAAGGTTACCGGCCACCAGGGCGCAAGGATGGGCCGGTCATCAATCCATCTTATTGGGTCTTCGAAGCGATCCCCGTCATGGCGCTGCTGGTGCCTTCCGATCGCTGGCAGAAGCTCAGCAACGACGGCCTTGCCCTGCTGCGCTCTCTGCAATTTGGCCCGCGCAAGCTTCCCGCCGACTGGGTAAGCCTCAAGGCAAAACCGGAACCCGCGGACGGCTTCGAAGCGGAATTCGGCTATAATAGCGTCAGGATCCCGCTTTACCTGGCCCGCGCCGGGATCGACGACAAGGCGCTGCTTTCGCGCCTCCGGCAGGGAATGACCGTCGCGGAGGATGAGCCTGCCACGATCGATCTGGCGACCGGCAAGCCGAAGGACCTGCTTCCCGACGTGGGTTATAGAATTGTTAACGATGTTGTGGCGTGTGTGGTGAGCGGTACGAAACTGCCTGCTTCGGTTCGGCAGTTTACCCCATCGCTTTACTATCCGGCCACCTTGCAACTGTTGAGCCTGGCTTTCGTCACGGAGAAGCATCCGGAGTGTTTATAAAGTCCACCTTGATCATGGCTTTCATGGCCGTCGCCGTGGCGGGGTTCACGCTCGCGACGAAGGATCACGATTCGCCGGAAGAAAAGATCAAGCTGGCAAAGTCGGCACGTCTCGAGCCGCAGGCGATGCTTGCCGCCGACAGCTCGGCCGGCGGCAGCTTCGGACAGCCCGCCGACTTGCAGGCGCTTGCCGATCATATACAGGCGGCTGCGCCTTCGGCGGTTCTCTCCGACACTCCCGCGAAGTCGGCAAATACAACCGCCGCGGATTCTGTGGCGCAAGCCTCGCCGGAACAGGCACAGCCGCAAACAACGAAGCCAACATCACCTCAGCAGTCCAACCCGGCACAAGCTGGCGATAATCAGCCGAAGGTCGACGAAAGTGCATTGCGCTATTTTGCAAGCCGGGGCGACAAGGCGCGACTGCAGGCGGAAATCTCCCGACTGCAGGCGCTCTACCCCAATTGGAAGCCACCTGCCGATCCGCTGGCCATACCGCAAAATAGCGACAAGCAGCTCGAGGCCATGTGGCAGCTCTATTCGGAGGGCCGCTACGCCGAAGTGCGCAAGGCCGTCGCCGACCGACAGACTAGCGAACCCGGCTGGCAGCCGCCTACCGATCTACTGGAGCGACTCGATATCGCGGAAGCCCGCACCCGGCTCGTCAACGCCTCCGATCTGAAGCAATATCAGACCGTGATCGACATCGGCGCGAGAACGCCGAGCCTGCTCACCTGCAGCGATATCGACGTCCTCTGGCGGGTTGCCGATGCCTTCATCCGCACCGATCGTGCCGCTCGCGGCCAGGACGCCTATAAATATATCCTGAAAACCTGCACCAATCCGCGGGAAAGGCTCGCGACCATCCAAAAGGCGGCGGCTCTGCTGCCCTATCAGCCGATGCAAGACCTTTTGGCTCTCGAAAGGCCTGATGGCAATGGCGGGCGTGAATTCGACAGCATCAGGACCGATCTGGCTCGCCGTTTCGTCGCGCAGGGCAATGACGATCCGAAGCTGACGGTATCGCTGGATTATCTGTCTCAGGTCGAGCGTGTCGCCCGCAGCCAGGGCCTTGCATCCGATGACGCACTCCTCGGCTGGTATTATCTGCGTCGCGGCAACTACCCCGATGCCGAGCAATGGTTCAAAGCAGCGCACGAGAAGGAAGATTCGGCAACGATCTCACAGGGTTTGGCACTGGTGCTGATCGCCGATCGCAAGCCGCAGGAAGCCGAAGACGCCATGTATAAGTGGCGCAATGAATCCAAGGATGCGATGGCAACCTACCTTGCGGCGACCGCCAATCTGATCGCGCTGCAACCGCCGGCCAACCTCAGTGAAGATGTCCTAGGCCGCATCGCCGCGGAGGTCGTGAAACAGAAATACGTCCCGACAGCCCAGCAGTTCGGGTGGTTTGCGCGCTCGATGAACCAGCAGCAGGCAGCTGCTCGCTGGTTCGAGACCGCTTTGCGCTGGAAGCCGGACGACGAACCCTCCGCCTATGGCCTTGCCATTACCCGCAATCAGCTGAACGACCGGCAGGGTGTTGCCGAAGTTCAAAGACTATGGGCCGGTCGCTCCCAACGCATCGCCGTGCTCGGCGAGCCGGCGCCTCGAACGCCGACGTCAGAACCGCTGCCGTCGCCCAACCAAGCCGCACAGTCCGCACCACAGGGTCTGCCTCAAACATCGATGCAGCAAGGCGCAGCGCAGAATGTGCTCCCCCCAATCTCCCAGGCAGCACCTCAGCCTCCGGTGACACGGCCCTATGTCAATGCGCAGATGCCCGACCAGCCGATCGCGCCCGCCCGCAGTGCACCATCCCAGGATTATGCTGAACCACAGGCCGGCGCCCGGGTCGCCACCCGCTCGCCACGCAAAACGGCAGGATGCAAAACCACCGTGAACGCGCAAGCGCTGACGCCTGGTAACGCTCTTTCCCGAGGCTGGTGCCTGATGAACCTCAATCGGCCCATGGAAGCAGTGGAAGCCTTTGGCGTCGCCTTGAACAGTGCGGATCCGAAGTCGCGTGAAGAGGCAGCCTATGGGCAGAGCCTGGCCTATTTGAGAGCTGGCCTTACCAACGATGCGTCCGTTGCCGCCACCAAGGCGCCGATGAACCACCAGCGCGCCGCCGAATTACAGGTGGCCATACTGGCCAACCGCGCACTTTCGGCCTTCGAGGGCAAGCGCTATCACGAAACATTGCTCTATCTCGATCAACGCGCACAACTGCAGCAAGAGCGCGTCGATCTAATGGTGCTGCGTGGATACTGCTACCTTAATCTGAAAATGTACGACGACGCCGAACGTATCTTCACCGCCGTCGCCGCAACCGGCAGCCGCGACGGCGGCCGTGGCCTGCGGGATCTTCAGCTTACGCTACATCCGCCGCGAGGGGAGTATTGAGTTTGACGTGCCATGGCCGCAAGATTGCCGGGGTCGATGAATCGTTTGGGCGGGCTGCTCAAACTACCTGACGTTAATCAGACCAATATCCAACATTCTCCGTCACAGCAGAGGTAGGGCACATCATCGAATGTAAGAACCTCGCAAGCCTGCCGGGCACGATTCTTACTGGATGTTACCATTCGGGTTGCGGGCGCATTCGCTCTGACCTGAGCGAATAGCTGCATGAAAAGAACAGCCGATACATCCTCTCTGTTGGGCTCAGCAAGTGTAATCTTTGCAAGCGGATGTTGGTGATCTTTGCATTTCACGTTGCGAACATGTGCAACAGACGAGATCAAGGAAACAGGGATAGATATCCACTGCTCACACGACAACGAAGATGAAAAACACAGAACAGAGCTGTCGTTTTCATCAACCTTAACCAATCCATATAGTGTTAAATCAACGGGTTCAACAAGCTGATTGGCAGCCAACTGTGAAATAAACTCAGATGGTTCGTAAGTGCGCATGCAGAATAACCCTCCAGTTTTATGTTGCTTGGCTTTGGTATGTTAATTACCATAACACAATAAAGGAGAGTGCGAATACTCTTCGCCCGAACAACAGTGCCTCCGGCAGACTTTCCAGCAAGATCGTCATACAGATTCTATCCGTCGGCGACGATGGACTTGAAAATGAGGCGCCTGGAATCTTCGAAACTTAAACGCCACAACCTGCGAATTGACGCCATCATGGCGTATTCTCGCCAACGACGGTGGAGTTTGGAACAACCACTTAAGGCATCTGAGCCCCGCTCGCGGTCGTGAAGACCCGATATAGTGAGCGCGTTGCAGCAACGAAAAGCTGGTTCCGCTTCGGGCCACCGAATGTAAGATTAGCGACCGTCTGCGGGATCTTGATCTTGCCGATCAAAGCCCCATCAGCCGCAAAACAATGAATGCCGTCGCCGGCGCTTGTCCATATGTTGCCGTCGATGTCGGCGCGGAAGCCGTCCGGAATGCCGGTGTCGATGTTGCAGAAGACCCGGGCGTTTGCGAGTTTCTTGCCATCCACGACATCGAAGACGCGAATGTGGCGGGGGGCGCTGACGTCGTGGCTTGCGGCGGAGTCGGCGACATAGAGTTTCGTCTCGTCCGGGGAAAAGGCCAAGCCGTTCGGCTGGCGGAAATCGTCCGTCATGACATCCAGTTCGCCGGTGGCCGGATCGAGGCGGTAGACGTTGCGGGTCGGCTGCTCCGGCTCCGCCTTGTAACCCTCGTAATTGGAGAGAATGCCGTAGGTTGGGTCGGTAAACCAGATCGTTCCGTCCGAGCGGACGATCACGTCGTTGGGTGAATTCAGGCGCTTGCCCTTATAACTGTCGGCAAGAACAGTGATGGAGCCGTCGATTTCCGTGCGCGTCACACGGCGGCCGCCATGTTCGCAGGATATCAACCGCCCTTGGCGATCGCGCGTATTGCCGTTGGCAAAGTTCGAGGGCGCGCGAAAGATCGAGACATTCCCGCCCGGCACCCAGCGCAGCATGCGCTCGTTGGGAATGTCGCTCCAGATCAGGCACCCGGCATCGGCAAACCAGACCGGCCCCTCCGCCCAGCGGCAATCGGAATAAAGCTCCTCCAGGCCGGCGCTCGGGACGATCAGATTGCGGAAGCGCGTGTCGTAGATTTCGTAAATGGAGGCGTCGGTCGGCATCGCAGTTTTCCTGTAGGGATCTTGGGAGAAAAGTGTCAGCGCCCGCCAGCGGGGCGACCGCCGGCAACGAGAATGACGGCAATAATAATCAGGCCGGTCAGAACAAGCCTTGGGCCCGCGCCGAAGCCATAAGTGTTCAGCATGGAGACGACCAGAAACATGAACAGCGAGGCGCCCCAGATGCCCGGCACGTTGGAATCGCCGCCGGCAACGGCCGTTCCGCCGATGATGACGACGGCAATCGACATCAAAAGATATTCCGCGCCCATGTTGAGGGCTGCGCCGCCGGAAAAGCTCGCGAGCAGATAGCCGCAGATCGAGGCGAGGATGGCGCAGAGGACATAGGTCGCAAGCCGCGTTCCGTCGACGGGGATGCCGGCCATGCGCGCCGCGAACATGCTTTGACCGATCGCCGAGATCCAGCGGCCATAGATCGTCTTTTCCAGGAGAATCCAAGCAAGCGCCGATAGCAGCAGGGCGACGATGGCGACATTCGGTATGCCGAATACCCCCGATGTCGTAAATTCGGCCAGATATTCGGGCGGCTTAATGCGAAGGCCGCGGTTGCTCCAGATGGCAGTCGATTGAATGATAAAGCTCATGGAGAGTGTTGCAATGATCGGCGGAATGCGCAGCAGCTTGATCAGGGCATAATTGCCGATCCCGATGCCAAGGCCGATGACGACCGAGACCAGCAGGCCCGGCACGATCATGCCGTCTTCGACATTCATGAGTTTCAGCGCGAGCGTACCGGCAAGCGTCATCGTCGCCGGCACTGAAAGATCGATATTGCCCGGCCCGAGCGTGATGACGAACATCTGGCCAATGCCGACGATAACAGAGAATGCCGCAAAGGTGAGTGCAGCCTGCGACAGGCCGATGGAACTGGCGCCGCCGGTAAAGAGAACGGTGATGATCCACACCGCGATTGCCGCGACAAAGGACCATATCCAGGGTTTGCGGCCGAGCACGGCAAGCGCGATCATGATTGTTTCTCCCGCTTTTCGACGCGATTGAGCAAGAGCCTGAGGGCGAGCACAATAATCAGGATTGCGCCCTGCGCGCCGATCTGCCAGTCGGGCGATATCCGCAGAAACGACAGGAAGGAGCCCGCCAGGGTCAATGTCAGCGCGCCGATGACGGCCCCGACCGGCGAGACGCGGCCGCCGGTAAACTCCCCGCCGCCGAGGATGACACCGGCGATCGACAGCAATGTGTAACGCAGCGCGATATTCGCATCCGCCGAGGTGGTCAGCCCGACCAGCGCAATGCCGGCCAATACGGCAAAGAAGCCCGCCAGCGCATAGGCCGCGGCACGCAGGCTGACGACGGACCAGCCTGCACGCTGTAGCGACCGCTGATTGCCGCCCACACCGCGGATCAGCACCCCGAAGGAGGAGCGCATGACGATCAAATGGGCGAACAGCGCGATAAGGAGGCTGGCTATGATCGCGATGGGTATTAGTGGCGGCTTAGAAGTCATCAGCCAGCGCGCCCAATCGGGTGCGGTGCCGCCTGGCGCCGGCAGCAGCAGGACAGCCAGGCCGCCCCAGACGAAGCTCATGCCGAGCGTCACCACGATCGATGGCAGATCTCTGATATAGATGACGATGCCGATTGCGGCATAGACTGCAATTGCGACCGCCAGAATGAGGATACCGACGAGCGGAGCAGATTGCAGATAGGTTGCCGCCACACAGGCCGTGAAGCTGACGAAGGTCCCCATCGAGAGATCGAGATCGTTGACCGACATGATCATCATCTGCCCGATCGTCGCGAGCGCAATCGGCACGGCGAGATTGAAGAGCAGATTGAGGCCGATATAGCTCATGGCGCGCGGCTGCAGGTAAAAGACCGCTGCGAGCAGCACCGCAAGCGATAGCGCCGGAATGAGCAGGCGCAGGGTAGCGGAGGATGGACGGCTCATGCGCCCTCCCCGGCAAAGGAAGCCGCCAGCACATTTTCCTCCGTAATTTCGTCTCCAACCAGCTCGGCGACGATGGCGCCGTCGCGAAAGACATAGGCGCGGTCGCAGAGCCGGATCTCGTCCATTTCCGTCGAATACCAGATAAATGTCCGGCCGGACGAAGCCTCGTCACTCAAGATCCTGTAGACCTCCTGCTTGGTACCGATATCGACACCGCGCATGGGATCGTCCATCAGCACGATCGGCGCAGTCGTTGCCAAGGCGCGGGCGAACAGCACTTTCTGCTGATTGCCACCGGACAGGGACAAGATGCCATTTGCCATCGTCGGCGTACGGATTTCGATGCGGCCCCTCCAGTCGGCACCGAGGCGATCCTCGCGCCCGCGATCGACGACCGACAGTCGCGAAAAGTCGCCCAGTGAGGCGATGCTGAGGTTTTTCAGGATGCTCCAAAGCGGAAAGGTGCCGTTCAAGCTGCGGTCGCCCGCGACGAAGGCGATATTACCTTGCCTGCCCGGCAGCCAGTTGTGCGAAAGCGAGCGATGAAGATCGAGCAGCATGTCAGTCTGGCCATGACCAGCAAGCCCGGCAAGTCCTATCACTTCACCCTTGCGAGCATTGAAGCCAAGGCCTCGGCCTCCTCGCGCCGGCAGTGCAAGCAAAGGAGACGATGCGGCGCCTTCCCCGCTGCTGCGCTTGCGATCTTGTTCCTTGACGACACTGCCCATTGCCTGGACCAGGCTGTGGACGGTGAAGTCCTGAGCGATGCGATCGGCGACGACGCGGCCGTCCTTCATGACCAGAATGCGGCTCGCGGTCGAAAGGATCTCGCCAAGAATATGCGAGATCAACATGACTGCGCCGCCCGCCTGCACGAAGCTGCGCACATAGGTCATCAGCTGAGCGGCCAGTCCGGCATCGAGGGATGAGGTCGGCTCATCGAGGATAACCAGCTTCGGTTTCTCGCCGACGGCACAAAAGGTGATTGCGATCTCTACCATCTGCCGCTCGGCGATCGAGAGTTCGCCGACGGTCCGCATGACGTCGATCCTGTGACCGGCGAAAATTTCGTCGAGCTTGGCGCGAACGATTGTGGCCGCCTGTCGCCGCCAGCTCCAGCCGGCAAGGCCGCGATGGACCACCCGCATGTTCTCGACGACGGTGAGATTCGGCGCAAGTGACAATTCCTGAAAGACGCAGCGTATGCCGTGGGCGCGCGCCGCATTGATGCCGTGCACGCTGTCGTCTCCCTCATAGGTGACGCTACCCTCGTGCGGGCTGAGGCCGCCGTTTATGACGTTGACGATCGTCGATTTTCCGGCGCCATTATGGCCAACAAGTCCGATGCACTCGCCGGCAAGAACCGTCAGATCGGCGCCATCGAGCGCCTTTACGGCACCGAAATGCACCTTGATGCCACGGGCGGTGACGACGGCCTGCGGGCTGGCATCCTGTCTCTTCAAAGCATTATCTTTGGCTGCAATCATGGATCGTCCGGGTCGGGCGTTTGATCGGCAGGCGCCGCCTCTTTAGCGGCGGCGCCNNCCCGTCTCTACGGCTCGCAGATATCGGTTACTTCGCCGCGGCGATGACCTTCTTGGCGTCGTCGAGCGTATATTCGACATTCGCGACACCGCCGGCCTGCGTGTTGGCAAGGTTGGTTTCGAGATTGTCCTGATCGATGCGCAGGAATGGAACGACCAGGTCCTTCTTCACCTCTTTGCCGTCCAGAATCTGCTGGGCGACCCAGAAGGCGAGCGTGGAGACGCCGGGCGCGATCGAGACCGACATGGTCTCGTAGCCGCTGGCATCCTTCTCTTTCTTCCACCAGGCAAGTTCATCCTGGCGGTTGCCCATGACGATCGTCGGCATGGGGCGCTTGGCGGCGGCAAAAGCCTGGGCGGCACCATAGCCGTCACCGCCCTGGGTCACGACCGCGGCAATATCGGGAAGGCTCGGCAGAATGCCGGCGACGGCGCGCTGGGCGACATCCTGAGCCCAGTCGCCGTGAACCGAACCGACGATCTTGAACTGCGGATATTTGGCGGCAGCCGCATGGATACCGGCTGAGATCTCGTCATCGACGGAGACGCCGGCAAGTCCGCGGATTTCGAGCACATTGCCGCCCTTCGGCATCTTCTTGGCGAGATATTCGATCTGGCTGGCACCCATGCCCTTGAAATCGACGGCAATGCGCCAGGCGCAGGGTTCGGTCACAATGCCGTCGAAGGAAACGACGACGATCTTGGCATCGCAGGCTTCCTTGATCGCGCCATTCAGCGCCGTCGGCGAGGCAGCATCGATGACGATCGCATCATAGCCCTGCAGGATCATGTTCTGGATCTGGGCGGCTTGCTCGGTTGCCTGGTTTTCAGCCGTCGTGAACGGATCGGCCGCGGCAACGACACCGGTCTTGACCGCTTCGCCCGTTACCTTCTGCCAGCTCGTCAACATGGCCTGGCGCCAGGAGTTGCCGGCATAATTGTTCGACAAGGCAATTTTCTTGGATGACGTATCTGCAAAGGCAGCACCCGGCGCGGCAACGCAAGCGATGACGGCGGATGCCATAAGCATCTTGGCAATATTCATTTTTTCCTCCCAAAGAGCCTGTACTTCATCTTCCAGGCCAAGATTTCCGAGCGCGCTCCTCAACGAACGATCGAAAATAATATTTGCACTGAAGGTTACCCTGTCAGTAGAAACAGGATGTCCGAGATTGTGACGCTTGTACAGGCGCTTAAAGGGTGGGACCTTGCGGGTTCCCGCAGAAAAGATGCGCAAGTCCGCAAGACGGATGGCTCGGATCGGCGCTTAATAGCGTCGAAAATTTGCATGCTGCGCGGCCGGAGGAGCAGAGGCCGGCGCTTTGCCTGGGAGGGCGTGTCTTGCGCGATCTGGCGCCGCAATCGGTCTTCGACCATTATCTCAACATATCGAGGCTTCTTGCAGGTCAGCTCGACTTTCACTCGGTCATCCAGGCCGTCGCCGCCGAAATCAGCCATGTTATCCCGCATGACCATCTCGACGTCTGCATCATCCTGATGGACGAGCAATTTCATACTGCCTACGAGAGCGGACTGGAAACGGATTGGGGTCGACGTTTTCCCGCACCCGTAAGCAACAGCCCCATCCGCACGCTTCTCTGGGGCGAGACCGATTACCTCTTAACCGACGATGCCTGGAGCGATCCCCAATTCCATTTTCAGGGTTCTTTCTCGCACCCGATCTTTCATCAATCGCTGCATAGCCGTCTGCACGTGCCCCTTAAAGTTCAGGGTCATATCATCGGCGCCCTGTCCTGCTCCAGTCACCAGACCGGCCTCTACACCATGCGAGATATCGAAAGTGCCCGCGTGATTGCCGATCTCCTCGCACCCCACTTCTTTGCAATTCGCGCCGCCGACCAGGCCAAACGGTCGGCGATCGTGGAGGCCGAGGCTCGGGCCCGCGAAGAGGGTTTGCGTCTCGGTGCCCTGAAGCTGACCGAGGCGCTGGAAGCGGAACGCCAGCGCATTGGCATGGACCTGCACGACCAGATTCTCGCCGATCTGACCCGCCTCTCCCGGCGGCTGGAACGGCTTGCCCGCCAGCCCGATGTCACCGGTGAAGCGCTTGAGCCGCTCTTTCGCGGGTTGCAACACAGCATGCACGATCTTCGCCAGATCATTGAAGAGGCCAAGCCCTCTGTCCTTCAACTGTTCGGTTTTGCGCAGGCGATCGAGAACCATCTCGAACGGTCGATCCAGGAGAGCGGCGCGACTTTAACCTGGACACTGAACGACGAGACCGGCGGCGCGATCGACTGCCTTGAACAATCGGTGTCGATTGCCCTGTTCCGCATCGCTCAGGAGGCCATCAACAACGCCATTCGCCATGCACAGGCTGAGAGCATCGCGGTTCATCTGAAAACGGCCGAGGGTGCGGTCACCATTGATGTCGTCGATGACGGTGTCGGACTGGGAAATACCCGCAGATTATCGGGCGGCGGTATCGAAAACATGCGCACGCGTGCGCGGCTGATTTCGGCGCGTTTTGCGATCAAGGCCGCAGCGGCGTCCGGTGGAACGATTGTCAGTGTCAGCCTGCCTGCCATCGCGCAAACGGCTGGAGGAGCTGCCGCATGAAGGTTCTGATCATCGAGGACGATCCGCTCCATCGCTCCTATCTCAATGAAGCGATCCGCGCTGCACTTCCCGAATGCGATGGCGTGCTGGAGGCGGAAAATGGCAATACGGGCGAACGGTTGGCGCGGGATTTGAGGTCCTCTCATATCGTCATGGATCTGCAGATGAGCCAGCGCAATGGCATCGAGGCGGCCCGCACGATCTGGAAGGAGCGACCGGAGACGCGTATCCTCTTCTGGTCGAACTATTCGGACGAGGCCTATGTTCGAGGCGTCTCGCGCATCGTGCCCGCCGGCGCCGTCTATGGCTATGTCCTGAAATCGGCCTCGGACGACCGCCTGAAGCTGGCGCTTCGCAGCATCTTCATCGAGAGCCAGTGCGTGATCGACCGCGAAGTGCGCGGCATGCAGCAAAAGAGCCTCGGCAACGTCAATGGTTTCACCGAAGCCGAATATGAGATCCTGATCGATATCGCTCTTGGATTGACCGATCGCGCGATCGCCCAGAGGCGCAATCTCTCAGTCCGCAGCGTCCAGAACCGATTGCAGCAGCTCTATGTGAAACTCGGCGTCTATCAGCCGCTCGGCGGTCAGGATGATGATGGTCGTTTCAATCTGAGAGCGCGCGCGGTGGCCGTGGCCTTCTTAAGAAAACTCCTCAACCATAGCGCGCTCGAACGTGCGGAAGCCGATCTTTCCGCTTGGCTGGCGCGCCAACCCCGCGACTGAAAGCAAGCCCTGCCCGCTACGTCGATCTTGCTTGACGTCTCCCCGCGAATAATTGTCTATTGCTAGCAATAGACATTAATCCAACCATACGGAACTTCCCATGCCCGCCGTTTCGCCTGTCATCCTGCTCAACCCCATTGACGATGTTGCGGTCGCTCGCGTGATGATCCGCGCCGGCAGCCCGACCGGCATCGACGGCTTGATTACCGCAGACCAGATCCCGCGGGGCCACAAGGTGGCCGTTCGCGACATCCAGGCAGGCCAGGAGATCCGCAAATTCGGCCAGCCGATCGGCGTCGCAACACAGTTCATTCCGGCCGGGGGCCACGTCCATCTGCAGAACCTGGCCGTGATCGAATCCGACCATCCCTATCAGTTCAGTGTCGATATCGAAGAGACCGGAATGCTGCCGCGCGAGGACTGTCGGACCTTCATGGGCTTTGACCGCGGCGCGGGCGGCGTCGGAACGCGTAATTTCATCGGCATCATCACGACGGTCAATTGCTCGGCAACCGTCTCGAAATATATCGCCGAACATTTCAATCGCACCGGCGGGCTTGAGGGCTTCGACAATGTCGATGGCGTCGTGGCGCTGACCCATGGCGGCGGCTGTGCCGTCAGCACGCAGTCGGAGGGCTACCGCTATCTGGCCCGTACCCTCCAGGGCTATGCGCGGCATCCGAATTTCGGCGGTATCCTGATGATCGGGCTTGGCTGCGAAACCAATCAGATCGCGCCCATCCTGGAGCATTACAAGCTGGAAGAAGGAAACCGACTGCGCACCATGACGATCCAGGATCTCGGCGGCACCCGCAAGACGATCGCCGCCGCATCCGAAATGATCAAGGACATGCTGCCGGAGGTCAATTCCGCCACCCGCACCGTCCAGCCGCTTTCCGGCATCAAGCTCGCCCTGGAATGCGGCGGCTCCGATGGATATTCAGGCATTTCGGCCAATCCGGCGCTCGGCTATGCCTCCGATCTCCTTGTGCGCAATGGCGGCACCTCGGTTCTGGCGGAAACGCCGGAGATCTATGGTGCGGAACACCTGCTGACGCGCAGAGCGGTTACGCCTGCCGTGGCCGAAAAGCTGCTCTCTCGGATCGACTGGTGGCGCGATTATACCCGACGCAACGGAGCGGAACTCAACAACAATCCGTCCTATGGCAACAAGCTCGGCGGATTGACGACGATCCTCGAGAAGTCGCTCGGCGCGGTCGCCAAGGGCGGCTCCATGCCGCTAAAGGCCGTCTACGAATATTCTGAGATCGTCGACGAACCCGGTTTCGTCTTCATGGACACGCCCGGCTACGATCCTGTCGCCGTCACCGGCCAGGTTGCCGGCGGCTGCAATGTGATCTGCTTCACGACGGGCCGAGGCTCCGTCTCCGGCTTCAAGCCGGCGCCCTGCGTCAAGATCGCCACCAATACAGAAATGTACAACCATATGCGCGAGGATATGGACATCAATTGCGGTGACATCGTCAGCGGCGACGATACGATCGAGGCGGCCGGCGAGCGGATTTTCGAGGAAATCATCGCTGTCGCCTCCGGCAAGAAGACCCTGAGCGAGACCTTCGACTACGGCGACAATGAATTCGTTCCCTGGCAGGTCGGCGCCATCACCTGATGGTGCCGCGCATCAGACGATGAATGGGTATTCGTCCGGCTGGTATTGCTCGCGGATATAGGCGGCGCGTGCCTGTACGCTCGGTTGCGAGTTGCGAATATGATCTCGCATGGCTTTGCGCAGCCCCTCCTCGTCTCGGTTTTGCACCATTTTAAAGACACCGATGTGCTCCGACAGGAAGGGCTCGTATTCCGGCCTCTTGATGCGACTGCCGACGATATGCTTGCTGAGCGTAAGGATGCAGTGCGTCCGCTTCAGGATGCTCAGGAACTCCTTGTTCGGGCAAGCCTGAAGGCTGCGCAGATGAAGATCGAGCTCCAGCTCGTACATGGTCGAGGCCGAGACATCGGGATAATCCGCAAGCGCCTGCGACAGCCGCGCAAGCATTGTGTCGACGTGGTCTCTGGAAAGCCCGCCCAAGGCGCTTGCGAGCGCCACAGGCTCGATCTGTTCGCGCACCTCATAGAGGTCACGGATACGCTGGCTGTCGAGCGGGACGATCGACCAGCGAAAATTCTCGTCCTTTTCGGTGATGCCAAGCGTCTCGAGCCTTAACAGCACGTCACGCGCTACGGCGCGCCCCACGCCGAAATGCCGTGCCAACTCGTTTTCATTGATGCGATAACGGCCGAAAAAGGAGCGATGGACGACGATGCGTTCGACATCCTCGTAAAGCGCCTGCCATGCGAATACCGGCCTATCGCCATCTTCGTCGAACAATTTGCCGAGAAGATCGCCGAGCTTGATCCGCTTCGGTGGTGTCCCTGTCTTACCGACAATGAAGCCGCGGCCATTGAGACGTGCGATCAGGCCGCCATCGAACAACATCTGCAATGCCTGACGAACCGGCGCCCGGCTGCTGCCGACCAGATCGGCAATGGCGGCCTCGGTCAAGACAACACCTTCAGGCACCGCTCCGGCGAGAATCTCTGCCCTCAATCGCTCGTGAAGCTGCTCATAGAGCCTAATCTTTCGCAGGCCGCTGCTTTCGACTTGGGATGGGCTCATCTCGTTCCATACTTCATCAAAGGGCCAGCATCTTCGCTGTCCTCATTACCACATACAGTTCAAAACCTCCCTTATGTCCTACCGCAAGGCCTTTTTCGCAAGAAATCGACGTGAGCCGACAATTCGCACCATCGAAATCGTTGATCACGACAGGCGATCGCCCCCTTCCGCAGCGCAATGGCGGCTCGCGCCACGCCGCTGGCGACAGCCCTAGCAGCTAATCGGGCGATTTCAGTTAGGGTTTTGGCGGCCCTTTTTCCGCGTCGCTTTAGGCAAGACAATTGCTGTCGCTGTTCATTTCAAAATTGTCGATGTGTTGTCTAACGCAGCTTGCCGGTTACAGAACCACGCCGTCACCGCGGACAAGGGTCGAGAGCATAGTTTCAAGCCCCGCAATCTCTTGGGGCGAAACCTCGTGCGCGCGGTCGGGCAGAACGTCGCAACGCAAACTCGCCCGTGCCCGCGCAAGACTTTCCGCAGCGTCAGCAAAAGCATCGACAGGAATCCAAGGGTCCTTGTCGGATCCGGTCAGATAAACCGGCATGCGATCAAGGTCCGCAAAGGGTCTGTCGCACTCCGAAGTGCCAACGCGGCAACCAGTAAGATTGACCATGGCACCCCGCCATGGCCCGTATTTCATCGCATATTCCAAGGCTAGGCACGCGCCCTGGCTGAAGCCGCCGATCAACAGAGGCGTGGCGTGACGGCGACGGGTCAATTCGTCGGTAATACCGCGAATATAAGCCAGTGAGGATTCCAGTTCCTCTCGCGTTGCCGGCGTCAACCGTTCCGTAGCTCGCGCGCCGTACCAGCTTCTGCCGGCAGCGCGCGGCAGTACAAAAGCCACGCCCAACGTCTTAAGCTGACCGATCACCTGCTCGTCCATGTCTTCAGGCGACTGGGTACGCCCATGGATGAAGATGCAGTGGACTTGGGCCTCCTCGGGTGCAGCACCGAGCAGGAGAGGTTCATGATGCATCGCCATCTCCCAGCTTAGAAGTTCGCCGGTTCCAGGCCAGCGATCAGCTCTTCGCGACGATTCTCGAACCACGGCGGGAAGACCAGGGTGGTGCCGATCTGGTCGGCTGGCTCATCAAGCGCCCAGCCGCCCTCGACCGACCAGGCGATCTCGAACAGCGCGCCGCCCGGCGAACGGACGTAGCAGGACTTGAAATAGTTGCGGTCCTTCTGGTCGGAAACGTCGGTGAATCCCAACCCCTCCAGATGCGCCTTCAGCTGCAGCTGGTTCTGCTCGTCGCCGGTGTTCAGCGCCAGATGATGAATAGTGCCGCCGGCAAGCGTCCACGTGCCCTGCGGGCTATTTGCTTCATGCAGGATTTCTACCATGCTGTTGGGACCGTTTGCGTTTGGGACGGAGAACATCAGTCCCTCGTTGCTGTCGGCTTCCTTCGTCATCGACAGGCCGACAGTCAGGAAGTCATCCATGGCGGTGCGGTCAAACACGGCAATCGCCGCGCCGTAGATACCCTTGATACCATGCTCGGCCGTAACCCCTTGCGCCTCATTGACGATGGGCGGCCGGTTGTCGGAAGGGCTTTCCACCAGTTCATGGGGAATGCCGCACGGATGTTTGAAGGCTACGCGCGCGATGCCGAAGCGCGATATCTTCGCAGCCTCGATGCCACGGGCATTGAGCCGCTCGACCCAGTAGCCGCACGCACCGGCGGGGATCGCCTGCTGGATAATCTTCGACTGGTTCGTACCACGCCTGCCGAAAACGGCGGGTTTGCGGAACGGAAAGGTGGTGATGATCGTCGAAGCCTCGCCGCTGCGAGACCCGTAATAGAGATGATAGACAGGGATGGTGCCATCGAACAGCACGGTACGTTTGACCGAATAAAGGCCCAACGCTTTGGTGTAAAAATCATAGTCCTCTTGCACACCGTCGGTGCAAAGGGTCAAGTGATGATAGCCGCTGACAAGTGCCATCGTTCTCCTCCTCCTATAAAACAAACGATCGTCCCAGGGGAGCGGCTCCTCCTCCGCATTCCTCCCCATCGGTTCGCAATCAGCTCTTAGCCCCTCGCCAACCACCACCAATATAGCTGATCTAAAAACGGCGGTTGATGAGATTGTTCATAAATACTATAGCATTTTGCTATGAAGATCGTGGAACATCACCTTGTTCAGCTCGCCGCTGTCATCGAGACTGGAGGCGTAACGGAAGCCGCCGCCATGCTCGGCATGACGCAGTCGGCCGTATCGCGAACCATCTCCATCCTGGAGAAGCGGGTGGGTGAACCGCTATTCGTCTCAGGGCGACGGCCAATGCAGCCGACACCGCTCGGCGAACAGCTCGGCCTGCAGGGCAAAGCGATCCTCGCGTCATCGCGCAAGGCGATGGAAATCATCCGCAGTTTCAAGTCGGGTTCGTTCGGCCGCGTGCGGATTGGCGGCGTGCCTTTCTTCATGGATGCGGTTGTCTCGCCCATGATCGCCTCGTTCCAACGTGACGAGCCGGGGATCATGGTGCACCAGTCCTACGGCAACTATTCCGACCTGGTAAGCGAGCTCGAATCCGGTCAAATTGATGTCGCGGTCACACCGACGGGCTCCGCCGATCTTCAGGCCGACCAGCAGTTCGAACCATTGCTGCCTGCCCGAAACGTGCTGGCCTGTGGCGCTGGCCATCCGCTGATGCGCAAGCGCAATCTGGCAACCGAGGACATCCTCAACTACCCTTGGGTCGCTCCCCTGCCCGGCTCGCCGCTGGTACTGGACTTGCACAATATTCTGCTCACGCTCGGCATAGAGGAGGTTTCGATCCGTTACGCCGGAGGCTCTCTGATGAGCGTCTTGAATTATCTGATCGGAACGGACGCTCTGGCAATCCTGCCGCTTTCCGTCGCTTACGCGTTGCGCCGGGAAAACAGGATCAGCGTCATTCCGCTTGATATCCCGCAGCCGGAACGGGCACTGGGGATCATGACGAGAACGAAGCCCTATTCAAATCCGGCCGGACGCAAGCTTGTTGGACATCTGCGGCGCGAATTCTCCGAGCTGCGTCGATCAGTCGAAAAGCACGAGCGCGAAATCCTCTGGGATCACGGGCCTTTCATGGCCGAGCGCGAACGAAAGGGCCCGGGCTGAGCCGGGCATGAGCACAACAGACGGCTCAAGATGTAAGAGAGTCAAACGCAAGTTGTCGCGTCCCGCTCCTTGGCATCGTCCGCAGAGCTTAGCTCTTCTTCGAAGGTGCCAGCACGAAATCGTATTCGACCTCCCAGAACCAACCTGGAAACTCCAGCTCGCGTGCCCGCACCGCATCGTCGACGCGTTTGAATTCGGCTAGCAGGCTTTCCTTGACGCCGAAGACGGCGTCGGAGTTGATATAGGGATCGTGAGGGTCGAAGATGTGTGTCGTCAGCGTCTCGAAGCCGTCGGCCTTGAGGATGAAATGCAGGTGGGCCGGGCGGTACGGATGGCGGCCGAGCCCCGCTAGGAGCTTGCCGACCGTGCCGTCGTCGGGGATCGGATAGAACTTCGGCTTGACCGCTCGGAACCAGTAGCGACCGTCCTCGCCGGTGCGGAACACGCCGCGCAGATTGAAGTCGGGCTGAATGCCCTTCTGCTGGACGTCATAGAATCCTTCGTCATTAGCCTGCCAGACGTCGAGTACGGCATTGGCAACCGGCCGGCCATCGATATCGAGAATGCGGCCATGGATGACCATATCCTCGCCTTTCTGATCGAGGCAGATGTTTGCCCCCATCGGCAATTCGGGCGCGTCCGCGACATGGAACGGTCCGAGCACGGTCGATTCCGACGCACCCGACGGCTTGCGGTTGTTGATCGCATCGACAAGCATCGACACACCGAGCACGTCCGAAAGCAGGATGAACTCCTGTCGCCACTCGTTGCAGAGATGACCGGTCTGGGTCAGGTACATGATCGCTTTGAACCATTCATCCTGCGTCGGCTCGATTTCCTTGACCGCCTCATGCAGCTTGCGCGTGATGACCTCGATCACCTGCTTCAGCCGCGGATCACGCGCATTGGCGTTGCGCCCGGTGACGACCTCGACGGAGTTCTCCTCCGTGAAAAATCCCTTTTCATGCGTTTCCATAGCGAAATCTCACAGAGCTAGAACAAAGGATAACGCGCGACGAAGCTCCGCCACCGGGTCTTCCGCGATGGTTTCGCGACGCCAGCAGACATGTTGGTCGGGTCGCACGAGAATGATGCCGCTGTCGCGGACCTCACGCAGATTGGCCCAGTCGCCGGTCAGATCTTGCCAATGCTGGCGCGGCCCGATGACATGAGCTTCGATGTCGAAGCCAAGTTCACGGCCGAGCTGCTTTGCTGCCTCGACCCAGCCGCGGCCGCCAATGCCGGTGAGCACCGTAAACCGGCCCTTGCCGCAAAGATCGAGCGTCGAGAACTTGGTTCCGTTGTCGGCAAAGATCCAGGCATGCGGCAGTCGCGCACCCGGCCAGGTGGTCGGCTGGTAGTGCAGCTCCGCATCCTTCTCGAAGGCCGGCTCCGGCTGACCGTCGGCGAGAACGGCCTCCGACCGATAGCGCTGGTTCATCTCGACGCCGTGGGCATCGAATTCATAGACCTTGGCTGCGATCGCCTGACGGATGGCAGCGCGCTGCGTTTCGGCTGCCGCCGTATCGTCGCAGCGCGCATCCATGTTCTGCTGCATTTTCACGGGGTCGATGGAATCGAGCAGGCCAAGCGCCTTGAAGATCGGCCCGAACTCCTCAATCGACTTATTGGCTCGGGTCACGATCTGCTTGGCGATCGGCGCGCGCTCGCGCTGGTAGCTGTCGAGCAGGGCGGGACCAGCCTTGCCTTTCAACACGTAACTGAGTTTCCACGCGAGATTGAAAGCATCCTGGATCGACGTATTGGAGCCCAGTCCGTTCGACGGCGGGTGCCGATGGGTGGCATCCCCCATGCAAAAGACACGGCCGTTCTGCATTGTGGTTGCATAGAGGTTATTGACGGTCCAGGTCGAAACCGACTGGATTTCCACCGCCAGCTCGCGATCGCCGACAAGGTCACGCACCACCTTGGTGGCGAAGGCCGTGTCTACGTCCGGCGCTGGCTGATTGATGTCGTATCCCCAGACGATCAACCATTCATTCCACGGCCGAACCATGCGCACCAGGCCCATGCCAATGCCGCCGACGTCGGCGCCTGGCTGGACGACCCAGTAGAGCACCGAGGGGCGATGGGCGACGTATTTCGAAAGGTCGGCCGTGAAGAGGATGTTCATTGATCCGCCGACGCCCATACGGCCCTCGAAGGTGAGCCCTGCATCTTCAGCCACCTTGGAATTGCCGCCGTCGGCGCCAATCAGGTACTTGGACCGGACCGTCAGCTCCCCGCCGGTGAGCCTGTCGCGGCAGGTCGTCGTTACGCCGTCGGCGTCCTGCTCGTGGCGAATATATTCGGTCGACATGCGCGCCTGCGCGCCGCGCGAGCATGCCGTCTTGAAGAGCAACGGTTCCATGAAGGTCTGGGGCAGGTCGTTCATGTGCGAGGGCGACGACAGCTGGTGCTCGGCCCGGCTCACTGGATGCGTGCCCCAGCTGCGCATCCGGCCGATCTCTTCGCCGGCAAGCGAGGTGCAAAAGACGTTCTGCCCCATCAAATCTTGCCCGGTGGCAAAGAGATAGGCCTCGTCCTCGACATCCTTTCCCAGATCGCGCAAAACCTCCATCGTACGTTGGTTGGTGATGTGCGCACGCGGCGTGTTGGCCAACCAACGGTAGCGGTTGATGACCATGGTCTCGACGCCGTAGCTGGCAAGCAGCGCCGCTGAGGCCGAGCCGGCAGGGCCGGTCCCTATGATCAAAACGTCGGTGTTAATGTCAGCCATGCGGCCCTCCCTTGATAGTCTTGGTCAATGGTCCGCCGGCAAGGATGCGGCGAACGGGGAAAAGTTGAAGTCCGGTGCGCTCGGTAAAGAGGCCCCACAGTCCGCGCGGGGCAAATAGCATGACGGCAATGCCGAGAAGGCCGAGAACGAGCAGATACCAAGAGCCGTAATCGGCAAAAAGCTTCTGTAGAATGAAAAAGACGATGACGCCGACGATCGGTCCCTCGATCGTACCGATGCCGCCGATGACGACGATGAAGATCACATAAGCGGTCCAATCGGTGACCGAGAAGGCGGCGTCTGGCGAGATGCGCGCTTTTTGTAGGTAAATGAGCGCGCCAGTCAGGCCCGTGACGAAGGCGGCGGCGAGATAGACGGCAAATTTAATGCGGTTTGGATCGATGCCGACCGATCTTGCCGCCTCGCGATTGTCTCGCACGGCGGCAAGCCCCAGTCCCTGCTTGGAACGCAACAGCCGATAGGCAAAGCCAATGGCGGCAAACGCTAACAAAAGCGCCAGCCAATAGCACACCATATCCGCGGCCTGGGCAGGCCGCACGCTGAGCCAATCGGCGGCGAGGCGGGCGCCCGGCAGATCGCGCGTGATGCCGGAAGGCAGCGATGTTCCCGTGCCGCCGCCGAGCGCCTTCCATTGCGCCAGAGACAGCCGCACGACCTCGGCGATCACCCAGGTCCCGATCGCGAAATAGGCGCCGTGTAACCGGAAGACGAAAAAGGCCGTCGGCACGGAAAGCATCATGGCGGCAAGCCCGCCGAGCATGATCGCGACAATAGGATTGAGCCCGCTGAGGATGACGGCGGCGGACATAATATAGGCTCCGAAGCCGACGAAGGCCTGCTGGCCAACCGAAACGAGCCCGGCATAGCCGGCAAGCAGGTTCCAACATTGCGCGAGCGTCAGCATCGTCAGGATGAAAAAGAGGTTCTGAAGCGCCGCGCGTGGCACGAAAAAGGGAGCGGCAACGCCTGCTGCAATCATCGCAACGACGAGAAGCACTGCAAACGACGAGGCGCGATCGCGAGTCGATACGGTCCAGCTAGGCGGCGACGCAGGCGAAGCGGAGTCGGGGGAAAGCGTATCGTGCACCATGTCAATCGACCGCCCTTGGAAAAAGCCCGCGCGGGCGGACCAACAGCACGAGAAGAAACGCCACATGCCCCGCGAGGATCTGCCACTCGGGGTTGACGGCTGCGCCGATCGTTTGTGCGACGCCGATGATCACGCCGCCTGCGAGCGTACCCCAGAAGGAGCCGAGCCCACCAATGATGACCGCCTCGAAGGCGTAGATCAGCCGCGCCGGCCCCATCGTCGGGTCGAAATTGGCGCGCGTGCCGAGAAAGAGGGCCGCGATCGTTACCACAACCATCGCGAGGCCCGTCGCGGTCGCGAAGATGCGGTCGGAGCGGATGCCCATCAGACCCGCCGTGGCGCGATCGTCCGAGGTGGCGCGGAAGGCGCGGCCGAGGCTTGTCCTGTAGAAGACGAGGTTGAGGCCGACGATGACGGCAATCGCCGCCAGGAAAGTCAGCAGCGGCATGGTGCCGACACTGATCGGCCCGATCTTGAGAGACGCGGTTTCCAGCGCGCCCACCGAAACGCGGCGGCTATCGGCAGAAAAGCCTTCCAACAGCGCGTTCTGGATAACGACAGAAAGGCCGAAGGTGACAAGCAGCGGCGGCAGTATGTCGTCTCCGATGGTGCGATTGAGCAAGAGGAACTGCAGGCCCCAGCCAACCGCATACATCACCGGAACGGCGACGAGTGCCGCGACGAAGGGATTGAGCCCGAGGGCGCTGACCAGCACCAGAAGCAAGAAGGCGGCCAGGACGATGAGATCGCCATGCGCGAGATTGACCAGCCGCATGATGCCGAAAACGAGGCTCAGGCCGGCCGCGAACAGAGCGTAGAGGCCACCAAGCAGAATTCCCTGTATAATCGTGTCGAGCCAGTTCATCCCGCATGCACTCCGAAATAGGCAGAATGGATGTCGGCGCGGCTAATTGCGTCCGGCGTTCCGGTCAGCGTCACCCGTCCCTCCATCATACAGTAGAGGCGGTCTGCTACCTTGAGCGCCTGGCCGATATCCTGCTCGACGATCACGATGGCGGCACCCTCGGCGCGGATTTTGGGAAAGGCCGCGTAAATATCGCGGATCACCACTGGTGCCAGGCCGAGGCTGATTTCGTCGCAGAGCAACACCCTTGGATTGGACATCAGCGCCCGGCCGATCGCCACCATCTGCTGCTGACCGCCCGATAGCGCCGTGCCGGGATTGTTGCGCCTTTCCCTCAAGACCGGAAAGAGCTCGTATATTGTCTCAAGCGTCCATGTCCCTTTGACGCTGCGCCCATATTTGCCAATCAGCAGATTTTCCTCCACCGTCAGAGACGGGAAGAGCTTGCGACCTTCCGGCACCATGGCGATGCCGAGCGCCATGACCTCGGGGGCTGGCAGCGCGCCGATGAGCCTTCCATCGAAGCTGATCTGGTTGGGCTCATTGGCGAGCATGCCCGAAATCGAGCGCATCAGCGTGGATTTGCCGGCGCTGTTCGCGCCGATGATCGCCAAAGTCTCACCGGCATCAAGCGTGATGTCGACCCCGAAGAGCGCCTGGAAGTCGCCGTAGAAAGCCGTGAGACCCTGTGTTTCAAGAAGTGCCATCAGACGTCAATCCCAAGATAGATCTGGCGGACCGCCTTCGATTCCATGATCTCGGACGGCCTGCCGAGGCCGACCACCTTGCCGAAATTCAGCACGAGAAGACGGCTCACCACGGAGTTGAGGGCATGAAGCACATGTTCGACCCAGATGATGGCGACACCGGCTCCGTGGATCGTCCGGATCGTCTCCACTAGTTCACCGCACTCGCCCTCCGTGAGGCCGCCGGCGATCTCATCCAGCAGCAGCACCTTGGGCTCGGTCGCCAGCGCCCGCGCAAGTTCGAGGCGTTTGCGTTGAAGTAGGCCGAGACTACCGGCCGCCTGATTGGCGCGTGCGATCAGGCCGGTGTTCACCAGAATATCCGCGCAGCGCTCCGACACCTCCCGCTCGGTCTTTCGCGAACCGTAGGCGGCGGCGACCAGAAGGTTTTCGAAAACGGTCAGCTGCTGGAAGGGCTGCGGGATCTGGAATGTGCGGCCGATCCCCGCCAGGCATCGCGCCATCGGCGGCTGGCGCGTCACGTCTTCGTTGCGATAGATAATCCGCCCCTCATCGACGCGCAGATTGCCGCTGATCAGATTGAACAGGGAAGATTTTCCGGCACCGTTCGGCCCGATGATGCCGAGCGCCTCTCCGCTCTCCAGCGCAAATGACACGTCATCCGCGACCTTTAGGGCGCCGAAGCTCTTCGAAACATTTTCGAGGGCAAGTATGACCATCTTCTTCCTGATTGGTGTCCGTTTCGTCCGTTCGCCGAATCCGGCGCATGACCGCCTCCGGGGCAGCCCCCGGCAGCGCATCACGCCGAGGCGATCGGCTCCATCTTGCCGCTCGTGGGAATATTGGGAGCGGTCCTGTTGTCGGTGATGACGAGATCGTAGCCACCGCCGTCCTTCAATCTCCACTGACCGCCAACGAGCGGTGTCTTGGCCACGTTCTTCGCGGCAAAAGGCGGAACATTGGCACCGTCCCAGGCGACCGGACCGACGATCGTGTCCAGCTTGGTCGCCGCGATCGCCTTGATTACAGCCGCGCTGTCCGTCGGGTCCGCCCGCTTCATGACATCCGCAGCCACCTCGAAGAGCGCGTGAACGAAGCCGATCGGCTGCGTCCAGGGCCGGCCTGTGGCTTTGGTAAAGCCTGCGGCGAGTTCCGCGGCGCTTTCTCCCGTCAGCGAGGACTTGAAAGGATGACTGGCCGACCACCAGACCTCGCAGGACAGATTGTGACCGCTTTTGCCCAGGGCCTCGACCGCTTGAGGGAACAGGATGGCCTTGCCAATGGAGGCGATTTTCGGATGGAAGCCCTGTTGTTTTGCCTGGTTCCAGAAGGTGGTGAAGTCCGGCGGGATCATGACGCCAGTGATGACCTCGCAGTTGCCCGACTTGAAGGCATTGATCTGTGCGGAGAAATCATCGGTCATGTTCTGGTAGCGGCCGGGATCGGCGAGGGTGTAACCGCCTTTTTCGAGAACCGGCGGGAAACCCACCACTTTATCGCCCCAGGCATTGCCATCCCCGTCGTTCGGGAAGAGGCCGCCCACCTTCTTGTTGGTTTCCAGCTGTTGCCACATGTTTGTGTAGACAGCGATCACATCCTCCAGGCCCCAGAAGAAATGGAAGGTGCTGTTGAAGGGCTTCCACGACGACGGATCGCCTGGATTGGCTTGCTGACCGATGAACCAGGGCTGCCAGGGCGCCGCCGTCGAGATGCAGGGCATCTCTTCCGCCTCGCAGGTGGTGGCGACCGGATTGGTGGTTTCCGGCGTCGATGCGACGAGCACGAGATTGACCTCGTCCCTGACGATCAACTCCTTGGCGACTTCGGCGGCGCGGTTCGGGTTGGACTGGCTATCCTTGACTATAATTTCATAATCGAGCCCGGCGGCCTTGGTCTTGGCCAGGAAGCCGTCGAGGATGAACTTGTCGGCCTCGGCGAAGGCGGCAAGCGGCCCGGTCTGCGGACTGACATAGCCGAGCTTGATCGCCGCTCCCTTGGCGATCGCTGGCATGGCCAGGCTGGATGTTGCGGCAAGCGCGCTGGTCGCTGCTGCGGTTTTCAGCAGGTTACGTCTCGTAAACATTTTGGTTTCCTCCTCCCAAAGTAAACACAAGCGTTTTAGAGTGGCGGGCGTTCTCCCGCCCATGCGTCCTGAAGCAGCGTTCGGATCGAGGCTCGGTCGATCGGCCGCGGATTGGCATAAGGGTTGCGAGTGGCGATTTCGGCGGCGCGGTCGAGATCGCTCTCGGTGAGGCCGAAATCCTTCAGCGCCAGCGGCGAGCCAACGGATTTGGCGAAATCGTAGAGCCCCTGGCCCGGCGTGCCACCGAAAATGTCCCCGATCGGTGCAAGCAGCTCCGGCACCGCCGCAGCATTGAAGCCGATCGTATGCGGCAGCATGATCGCGTGTGTCTCTGCATGCGGCGTGTCGAAACTGCCACCCAGCGTGTGGCAAATCTTGTGATGCAGCGACATGGAAATTTGCCCAAGCACGGTGCCGCAGAGCCAGGCGCCGTAGAGTGCCTTTTCCCGCGCCTCGGCATCCCGCGACGTCTTGACGATCACCGGCAGCGCCTCGGCAAAGGCGCGCATACCCTCGATCGCCATCATGGTAGTGATGGGGTTGCGGTCATCGGCATAGAGACCTTCGGCGGCGTGCGCGATGGCATTGAGCCCGCTGGTGATGCTCATAGCGACCGGCAGGCCAAGCGTCAGTTCAGGATCGTAGATGACCACCTCCGGCACGATCTTCGGGCTGCGAACCGTCGTCTTGATGCCGCTTTCCGTCTGACCGAGGATCGGCGTTACTTCCGAACCGGCGTAGGTGGTCGGCACGACAATCTGGTGAATGTCGGTACGGTAGGCCATTGCCTTGCCAAGACCGGTGGTCGAGCCGCCGCCGAGCGACACGACGCAATCGGCCTGAAGCGCGGCCGCGCGCGCCAGGGCCTGCTCGGTGACATCGACCGGGGTGTGCATCGTCGCACCCGCGAACGTGCCCACGGCAAGCGCGCCAAGACGAGCGGCCAGCGCCTCGCCGTCAGCGGCCTGCTGCGGCGTCGTCAGCACTAGCGCGCGGCGGCAGCCCAGCGTCTCGATCCATGGGGCAACACCGGCGCTCGCTCCGGAAGCAAAGACGACGCGTGTCGAATGCGGCTGATAGGAAAAATCGAGTGTCATGCTGACCTGCGCTCCTCTCGCGCCCGCACCATTACGAAGGTGAAATCGAGCGACCAGCCATTGTCCCTGACCGGCACCGGCCCATCGAGGCTGCCAACGGGCAGGAAGGTGCCAACCAGCTCCTGCTTGACGCCAAATAGTGCGTCCTGCGACAGATGCGGATCGCGCCCGTCATAGACGTGGGTGCTGATCGTCTGGAAGCCGGGCGCAGTGATAGTAAAATGGAGATGCGCGGGGCGGCGCAGCGGATAGCCAATCGCATGCAGCATCCGTCCGACCGGTCCGTCGCAGGGCACGGTATAACCGCCCGGCCGAACCGTCCTATAGGAAAAGCCGCCATCTGCGTCGGTGCTGAAAACGCCGCGCAGATTGAACTCCGGCTGGAGATCCGGCTGCTGGTTCTCGTAAAATCCCTGCGCATTCGCCTGCCACGTCTCAACCATCGCGCCGGCGACCGGATTTCCGTCGAGGTCGGTGACGCGGGCATTGACAGCCAGCGGCTCGCCGATGCCGTCGAGCGATATATCCGCACCCGACATAAGCTGCGGCGCATCGGCGCGGTAGAACGGGCCGCGCACGGTGTTGGGCGTAGCACCCTTCGGTCGGCGGGTGTTGATCTCCTCCACCAGCGCCGTCACACCCAGAAGATCGGAGAGCAGTACCCATTCTTGCCGCTTATGATCACTTGCGTGACCAACTTCGGTCAGAAATTCGATGGCGTGTCGCCAGTCCGCATGGGTCGGCCGTGTTTCCTTGATGGCCTGGTGGATATGTCCGACCAACGCGGTAAGGAAGGCTGGCAGCGGTCCTGCACACTGCGCCAGTCGCTCTGCCACAAGGGCAGCCGAATCCGCTTCTGTAAAAGATGTGATCCCCATACTTCCTCCTCAACTGCATGTTATCAGTTCGAAACGTAGCAGTTGATGATTTTTCTCCTATTTAATATACCTGATTGCTATGAAGCTCGATGAACGACACCTGATTCAGCTTGCCGCCGTCGTACAGGCCGGCGGTGTGACGGAGGGCGCGGCCATGCTCGGGCTCACTCAGCCGGCGGTGTCGCGTACCCTTGCCATGCTGGAAAAGCGGCTCGGAGAACCGCTGTTCGTCAAGGGCCGGCGGCCGTTGCAGCCGACCCCGCTTGGCAGGGCGCTCGCCGACCACGGTCAAGCCATGCTGGTGGCAGCGCGCAAGGCCTCGTCGCTTGTCGACGGCTTCCGACACGGACGGACTGGCGTGGTGCGCGTCGGCGGCACGCCCTTCTTCATGGATGCGCTGATCTCCGGCATGATCGCCGAGTTCCAAAATGCCGCACCGGACGTGCGCATCGAGCAGAGCTACGGTTACCTTCCGGATCTGCGGGCGGCGATCGACGCCGATCGGATCGACCTTGCCATTTGCCCGATCGACGTGCTGGACGAGGGCTCCGGCATGCGCTTCCAGGAGCTGCTTCCCGGCCGCAACGTCGTCGCCTGCCGTGTAACGCATCCGCTTCTCCTGAAACGCAAGCTCGCGCCTGCGGAACTCCTCGATTATCCCTGGATCGCCCCGCCCTCCGGCAGCCCGCTGTTTGCTGATCTGCACAGTCTCGTCCTCTCGCTCGGCGCCACCGAGGCGAAAATCCGCTATTCCGGCGGCTCGCTGGTGAGCGCAATCAACTATCTGAAGGCGAGCGATGCGCTCACCATCCTGCCGCACAGCGTCGTCTTCGCCTATCGCAACGACAAGTCGATCACGGCGCTGCCGGTCAATATTCCTCATCCCGAGCGCGCGCTCGGTCTCCTGCGGCGCACCGAGGAAATCCGCGTGCCGGCAGTCGAGGCCTTCTGCGCTCATATTCGCAAGAGCTTCGAAGACCTCAGACACCTGATCAAGCGCCATGAACAGGCGGTAATCTGGAGCCTCTGAAGGCTTACGGCGCTCCTCAAAAGGTTGCCGAATCGTCAGGCCACAAGAACAACGGCGCCAGGCCGGCGTCAGCGATCGGGCGCAGTCCATGCCAGCCGCGATTGGCATAGACCAACGCGTCATCCGCCAGCCCCTCTCCTGCCCCGGGTGAAGCCTCAAGAAGTTCGGCTGAGACAAGGCAGGCTCCGGGGACCGGAAACAGTCCGCGAACCGCCGCCCGGAACCAGAGGCCGACATCCGGATAATACGGCTCGCCGCTATCAAGCCGCGCCCAACGGATGTCAGTCCCGAAGCGGTCCTTGCCACGGGTAGCGCAGAACCGGGCAAGTTTCATGTCGCTGCGGCGTACGAAATGCACGACCACCGTCTCAGCCCGGCGCACGGCGTGCGCACTGGAGGAATTATCCGACAGGGAGAAAGCAACCGTCGGCGGCGAGGCGCTGATCGAGATCAGCGAGCTCACCGTCAGAGCCACTGGCCCGTCTCCGGGATCGGCGGTGATGATGGCGACACCCGCCGGATGGTGGCGGAAGGCCATCATGAAAGCCTCTGCCACGCCAACGCCGGCCGTCGGTTGAGCTGCCCGCTCCTGCTTTTCGGACCGCGCCGTCATTTCTTCTCGACCAGATCGTAGAACTGCCAGACGCGGTCGTTCCATAGCCCGCCGATCTCGCGGCCGGCGGCGCCGACAATGTTAGTGTTAATCGTGAAGTGGTTGGCCGCCACCAGCATCTCGCGGTAGGTGCGCTGCATAATGCCATCGCGCAGCGACGCACCACCGGCAGCGCGATAGACGAAGTGGCATGCATCCACGCCCGCCTCGTGCACTTCCGACTTGGCGAGATGCACGAGGGTGATCTGGCGCGTCGAGACGCGCTTGCCCGCCTCGATCGAGGCCTCCACGTCGCGCCAGACCTCAAACAAAAAGGCGCGGGCGGCGCGCACGCGGGCTTCCGCCCGGCTGTAATCGAACCAAAATTTATCACTCTCGCCGAGCATGCCGGCGCGGCCGGTTTTGGTCACAGCAAACTTGGCCATTTCATCGAGCATACGGCGGGATGCGCCGATCGCCCAGCCTGAATGGCCGATGGCAGCCAGCCCGACGACGCCGAGGCTGAAGAATTCCTTCTGGCGCTGCGGCTCGGCGGTCATGATCGGAAAAACCATGTCGTCGGCGATGAAGACGTCCTTGGCGTCGTAGTCGATGCTGCCGGTGCCCTGCAGGCCGAGCACGCTCCAATTGCCGAGCAGTCCATGCTCGCCGACCGGTGCGTGGGCGCAAAGCACCACGACATTACCATTCTCATCCTTGGCCGGATGACCGTTACCGTCGTCGAGCAGGGCGGCGGTATGGGTGAATGTCGCGTGGTGAATGCCGCTTGCATAGGACCATTTGCCGTTCAGCAGATAGCCGCCATCGACTTTCTTTAGCATGCCGGTTGGCGTGCCCTGCCCCGAAAAACGGTTGTCCGTGCCGCCGCCGAAGAGCCGCGAGATCGCAGTGTCGGGCAGGAAGGCGGCAGACATCGCCCCGATGCAGGCATGCACCATCGACACCCAGCCGGCAGCGCCACTGTGGTAGGTGATGGCTTCGATCAGCTGCAGGCCTTGCGTCGGCGAAAGCTGTGCGCCGCCGAGTTCCTCGGTCGCGAAGATATGTGACATACGCAGCGGCTTCAGCGCCTCGAAAGTGGGCTCGTTCAGCTTGCCGAGCTTTTCGGTGGCCACGGCGTTTTCTTCAAGAACCGGCCCGATCTTGCTGATATGCTCGAGAAGGCTGCCGAAGTTTGTCTTGGTGCCCCAATATCCGGCACTATGTTTCAAAGGTGCGTTCATCTGTTCCTCCTGACAATCTGGTGTGTTCTCGCGGCAAGCTGTCTCAGCCGGCAAGGAAATCGCCGATGGCGTTCACCACGCGCGGGTTCTCCTGCATGGCGAAATGGCCGACCTCCGGCACCACGAGGGTGCGGGCGTTCGGGATTCGTTTCTCCCAGATCGGCGCCTGCGAAGCGGGCAGCATTCGGTCCTTCTCGCCCCAGACGATCAGCGTCTCGTTCGGGATGCGGGAAAGCCAGAGGCCGAGATTGGGATGGCCCATGCCGTGGGCCTTGACGATGTTGCCGAGCGCCCGCGCCTCCTTCTCGCAGGCGGCAAGGAAGGTGTCGAGCGGTGGGCATTCGGCTCCGCCCGGAAAATAACGCAGGGCAACGTCGACATTATGCGAGAGATAGCCGGGTAGCGCCTCAGGCCCGATCGCCGACAGGTCGGCGCCGGGGTGATCTGGATCGTTGAGGCCAGCCGGCGCATTCAGCACCAGCTTGCCAAAACGCTCGCCGGCGACGACGGCCATTTCGGCGGCCATCCAGCCGCCCATGGAATGGCCGAGGAGATGCGGTCGATCAAGATCGAGGGCGGCGACCAGATGCAGGTTGTGGACAATGATGTCCTGCATGCCGGTGACATGCGGCGCCTCGTCACTGTCGCCAAAGCCGGGATGGTGGGGCAAATAGACGCGGAAGCGATCGGCGAGGCCCCGCGCCCATTCCGTGCCTTCGATGGTGGCGGCGCCATGCAGCGCGAGCACGGCCGGGCCTTTGCCGATGACTCGTACAGCGGTCGCGACGCCCTCGATGTCGTAATGCACCGTTTCGAAATTCATTCCAATCCTCCTCCAATGCCGTTTCAGCCGACTGCGGGCATAATCAGCACCTTGCATTGCGTTGTGCGCCGCCTGAGCGCCTCGAATGCGTCTGGTACAGCGGCAAGACCGATCCAGCCGGTCACCAGTGCCTGCGGCCGATGGCGGCCGGGGCCGAGCGCCTGCAGCGCCATGTCGAACTCCGCCATGGTAAAGAACACGGCGAAGATCACCTGTATTTCCTTGGAAATCGCGGCAAATGGATCCCATGTGTCGCCGCCGACGCAGAGGCCGACCGCGACCACCGTGCCGTGCACGCGTACCAGCCGACAGGCAGCATCGATCAACCCGCGTTTGCCGACGCATTCAAAGACGATGTCCGGTGCGCCTCCGGTCAATGCGCGAAACTCCTCCGCCAGGCCCTCACCCGAGAGAGCAAAGGCGGTAGCGCCTATTTCTGCCGCGCGCTCTGCCTGATGGCGGTTCAGATCGGCAACGACGACATGGGCGGCGCCGAGCCGTCTGGCCCAAAAGGCGACGAGCAGGCCGATCGGGCCTGCACCGAGGACCAGCACACGGTTGCCCGGCTTCAACCCCGAACGCGTGACCGCATGCAGGCCGACTGCAACCGGCTCGGCCAGAGCCCCCTCCTCGGTCGGCAAATCGTCCGGCAGCCGACGGCACTGACGGGCAGCGACGGTGATGAATTCAGCATAGCCGCCGCCGATCAGCCGCATCTCGGCGCACCACGCGGGTTCGCCGCGCGAGCAGCTGTCGCAATGACCGCAGCCGCGCATCGGCGCGACGGCGACCCGGTCGCCGGATTTGAAATTCGCGACCTTAGTGCCACAGGCCACCGCTTCGCCGGAAATTTCATGGCCGAGGACGCCGCCTCTTTTGAGCGCGAAGGTTTCGGGATCTTCCGTCATGTGCAGGTCGGAGCCGCAAATGCCGCAGGCGGCAACGCGCAGCAATACCTCGTCGGCGCCGGGTTGCGGCGTTTCGATCGTTTTGACATCGAGCGGTCGTCCGACTGCCTCGAATAATGCCGCCCTCATCGCGGGTCCTCCAGAAGCGTGCGCCTCGTCGGGAACCAGGAGGCGTTTGTGGCCTTCTGGATCAATCCCCACAGACCACCGCGGGCAAAAAGGGCCATGATGAGGGTGAGCAGCCCGAGGACGACGAGATAGGTGGCGCCGTACTGTCCGAATAGACGGTCGGCGACAAAATAGACAAGCGCGCCAATCAGCACCCCTTCGAGCGAGCCGAGCCCGCCGACCATGACGATGAAGATCGACACGTTCGCCCAGGTCGGGCTGTAGGCAGCCGGCGGCGTGATGCGTAGCTGCGCCATGAAGTAGATGGCACCGGCAAGGCCGGTACCGACGGCGGCGGCCACCCAGATCAGGAATTTCAGGAGGCCGACGTTGACGCCCTGGCTTGCCGCGGCAATCGGATTGTCGCGGACGGCGACCAGCGCCAAGCCATAGCGCGAACGCAACAGCAGATAGCTGCCACCAACGGCGACAAGCAGCATCAGTGCCGCCAGTACCGAAATGCCGATTGCGCGTTCGCCAGGCGTATAGCTCGACATGACACGCAAGCTCATGCCGGCGCCGGCATTGACATAGCTGAAGACGGACGTGGCAAGGCGCATGACTTCCGCCACCACCCAGGTGCCGATGGCGAAATATGGGCCATCGAGCCGATGCAGCAGGCCATAGGTGAGCGCCGCCAGTATCGCCGGTGCGATGACCGACAAAGGCACGGCGAGGAAGGGGCTCAAGCCCCAAAGCTGCGCCATGATGAACATCGCATAGGCGGCCGCACCGACGAAGGCCTGCTGGCCCACGGAGACAAGGCCACCATAACCGGCGAGCAGGTTCCACATCTGCGCGACAGTGATGTAGCAGCACAGTTCGACAACGTCGCGGATGAGGCCTTGGCTTGCCCAGAGCGGCATCGAAGCGACGGCCGCGAGCAGCGCGACGCTGATTACGAGTGCAATCAGGCTCGAGCGCGTCTGACGCTGTACGCGCACGGCGGGCCGCGGGATGGCATCAGTCATACAGGCGGCGAACGCATTGGTCACGGCTTCAACCCCTTCCTAGGAAGCCCTGGGGACGCAGGGCGAGGATGATCAGAAAAACGAGGTGGCCGGCGAGGATCCCGAACCCGGGATCGATGCGGAAGCCGACAGACTGACTGACCCCGAGCGCCATCGCTCCGAAAAAGGCGCCCCAGATCGAGCCCATGCCGCCGATGATGACAGCCTCGAAGGCGTAGATCAGCTGGAACGCCCCGTCGGCAGGCGCCACGGTCGAACGCAACGACTGGAAGACCGCGGCAAAGCCGAGGATCGCGACAGCGATTGCCGTTGCCCCGGTGTAGACCGTCTTCGGGTTGACACCGGTCAGCGCCGCGGCTTCTACATCAGCCGAAGCTGCGCGTAGGGCACGGCCAAAGCGTGTCGAGCGCAACGCCACGTCGAGGCCGCCGGTCAGCACGGTCGCCGTCAGAAGCACGATCACTGGCAAGACGCCGACAAAGAGAGGCCCGAGTTGGAAGGAGGCATGCACGATGTCGCCGCCGCCTAGCGAGCGAGTGTCGGCTGACCATATCTGCAGCATGGCGTTCTGCAGGGCGATGGAGAGCCCGAAAGTGGCAATCAGCGAGGGAAGCGGATCGGCACCGACGACACGGTTGAGGATGAGCCGCTGCAGGATGACGCCGATGACGGCCCCAAGCACCACGAGGATCACCAGTACCGACCACGGGCCGAGCGAGAAAGTGGTGGCCAGGCTGATGCCGATCAGCGCCAGGAGGATCACCAGGTCGCCATGGGTGATGTTGACGACGCGCATGACGCCGAACATCAGCGCCATGCCAAGCGCGTATTGGGCATAGAGGCCGCCGAGAAGAATGCCCTGGATGAGCCCGTCAAGCCACTGCATGAGCCCCTCCGAAATAAGCTTCGCCAATCGCTTCGCGCGAGACGTCAGCCGATCGGCCGGTGAGGCTGACGTGTCCCTCAAGCATGCAGTAGAGCCGGTTCGACGAGGAGCGAGCGAGCCCCACGTCCTGCTCCACCAGCACGATCGCCGTACCGGTTTCACAGATCGACGGCAGCGCCTGGTAGATTTCCTTCACCACCTTCGGTGCCAGGCCGAGGCTGATTTCGTCACACAGAAGTACGCGCGGCTGGCTGAGCAACGCCCTGCCGATCGCCACCATCTGCTGCTGCCCGCCAGACAGGGATTCCACAGGCACGGCCTGCTTTTCCTTCAGGAGCGGAAAGAGCGCGAACAAGCGCTCCAGCGTCCAGCCAACGGCAGCGGATTTGCCGGCGTGGTCGATGGCGACGCGCAGATTGTCGATCACCGACATGCCGACAAAGAGGCGACGGCCCTCGGGCACGATCGCTACGCCGTCGGCCACCATCCGATGCGGCTTGGCGCCTCCGACCGGCCGGCCATCGAGCTGTACCATGCCTGGCGCAACGCTCAGAAGGCCCATGATCGATTTCAGAAGCGTCGACTTGCCGGCACCATTGGCCCCGATCAGGGCGACGACCTCGCCCGCGGCAATCTCGAAGTCGATACCGTAAAGAGCCTGAAAATCGCCGTAGTGAGCGACCAGTCCGTGTGTGGAAAGCAGTGCTGCACTCATGCCTCGACCCCCATATAGACCCTTCGCACCCCCGGACTTTGGATGACTTCGGCCGGCACACCTTCCGCGATCTTCTCCCCGAAATTCAGCACCAGCATGCGGTCGGCAACGGCGAGCAGCGCGTGCAGCACATGTTCGATCCAGACGATGGTGACGCCACTGTCGCGGATGCGGCGAATAAGCGAGACGAGCGCCCTTCCCTCCTCGTCGGTAAGCCCACCAGCAATCTCGTCGAGCAACAGGAGCTTCGGCGACGAGGCGAGCGCACGCGCGAGTTCCAGCCGCTTACGGTCGAGCAGCGTCAGCGAGCCGGCCGAACGGTTCGCCTTGTCGGACAGCTCGCAAGCCCTGAGGATCTCCGCGCAACGTCGATAGCTCTCGGCATCCTTGGCGCCGCTGCCGAAAAAGGCGGCGACGAGCAGGTTCTCGAAGGTCGTCATACCGACATAGGGACGCGGGATCTGGTAGGTCCGGCCGATGCCGATCTTGCAACGGCGATAGGGCGGCTGGCCAACGAGTTTCTGATCGTCAAAGATCAACTCGCCGCCATCGACGCGCATGTCGCCGCTGATCAGGTTGAACAGGGTTGTCTTGCCGGCGCCATTCGGCCCGACGATGCCCAGAACCTCACCAGAGCTGACCGTAAAACTCACCTCGTGCAAGACCTTGAGGGCCCCGAACGATTTGCTGAGGTCGCGTGCCTCGAGTAGTACGCCGTTTTCCATGCTCCTCCACCCCGGCTTTTTTGCCGCCGGCGGCGCGTTTAGGCGCCCCCTTCCGATCCTCCGTCCAATCCGCCCCGGCCCGATCGCATCGAGCAAGAGCGGCATCTCGCTTTGCCTTGGCTTCACGCCTTGCTTAGGCAGTCCGCCAGGGCAGCGGCACGATCTTGCGTTCCGGCTGGAAGAGCTTGTTGACGGTATTGTCGACGATCTTCAGGTCGTAGGGCCACTTGTCGCCCTTGACCCATTGCCCGCCGAAAATCGGTGAGGTCGCCACATTTTGGTGCGGTCCCTTGGCAAAATTGACCGGGCCGATCAGTGTCTGCATGTTGGTGGCAACAACCGCCTCGAGGTTGGCGGCGCGGTCGAGCGGGTTCTTGGAACGCTTGAGAACGTCGATCGCCACTTCGAGGATAGCGTGGCTGTAGCCGAGCGGCTGCGTCCACTGCTTCTTCTTTTCCGCTTCCCACTGATCTGCGAGATCCCGGCTCACCTGACCGGTCAGCGTCGACTTGAATGGAAAGGCCGGTGTCCACCAGACTTCCGAAGACATACCCTCACCGAGCGAGCCCATGGCTTCCACGCCCGAGGCGAAGAGCAACGCGGCCGCGACCGTAATCGCCTTCGGCTTATAGCCCTGCTGGGCGCACTGGTTGACGAAGGTCTTCAAATCGGCCGGATAGGCGATACCGCCGATGATATCGCAGTTCGCTTGCTTGAAAGCCGATATTTGCGCCGAAAAATCGTTGGTGCGCGGCTGGAAGAAGCCGGGAACGACGATTTCGAAGCCGGCTTTCTTGGTAGGGGCAGGCAGGCCGTAATCCATGTTGCCCCATGTTTCACCATCCGCGTTCTGCGGAAACAGCATGCCGACCTTGCGGTTGCTTTCCAGCGTGTTCCAGAGGCCGACATAGGTGTTCAGCGCTTCGTCCAGGCCCCAGAAGAAGTGATAGGTCCACTTGAACGGCTTGTCTTTGCCACCGCGCGGAAAGATGATCGCCTGCCAGGGCGCGCCCGTCGAGATGCAGGGGCATTCATTGAGTTCAGCCTGATCGGCAGCAGGACTTACCGTATCGGTCGTCGACGCCGGCAGCAGCAGGTGAACGCCCTCATTGAGAATGAGATCGCCGGCAACTTCCGCGGACTTGTTGGGGTCCGACTGGCTGTCGCGGATCAGGAATTCGACATTGAAGTGGCCGGCCGCCGTATCCAGCCCGCCCTTGAGTTGCTCCTTGATCTTTTCCAGCGCCCAGCCGTCGGTCTCACCGAAAAGGGCGAGAGGCCCGGTCGCTGGCGTGATGAAGCCGACCTTGATGGTACCGGCCGATTGCGCGCGGGCAATCATCGGCGCAGCGAGCGCCGAGGCAGCAAGGCCAGCGCCTATTCCCTTCAGCACCGTGCGGCGCGAAGGCATCGACAAACTGCTTTTCGATTCCATTATTTTATCCTCCCTCTGAATCTCACTCGCCGGCTGCGATTTCCTCCTCCCGCATCCGGCAAAGTTCATTTATTTGATGCGGTGCATCGAACCTCCGTCGATGACAATTTGGCTGCCTGTGACGTAGGACGAGCAGGGCGACGCTAGATAGAGAGCAAGCCCCTTGATATCCTCGGGATCACCGATCCGCCCGATCAGCGACTGCTGTTCGAACGCCTTGCGGTCCGCCGGTATTCGCAGCCTGCCGCCGGCAATGTTGGTCATGAAGGGACCAGGCGAGATACAGTTGACGAGAATACCGAACTGCCCCAATTCCATCGCCATCTGGCGTACGAAATGGTCGACGCCTGCCTTGGCTGGCATATAGGGCGTACCGACGATTGCCTCATTGATCTGAGCAGCGATGGACGAGGTGACGATGATACGACCGCCTCCCGTCGCCTTCATATGGCGGGCCGCATGCTTGACGGTTGTATAGACCGAGGAGAGATTGACCTCGATCACTCGATCCCAGTGATGATCGTCGAGAACATCGATGGCTCCGTCCTTGAGCCGCTCGCCTGTTGTAGACAGAAAGCCAGGCCCGGCATCGATTCCGGCATTTGCAAAGACGACGTCGATCCGTCCATGACGCTCGGCCACGGCATCGAAAGCAGCCGCCATGGTCGCCCGATCCGAGACATCGATCTCCAGACCGCAGACTTCAGCTCCATCTCGGGCGATTTCCGCCACCACACGGTCGAGATTGTCCGCATCCATATCGAAAATGCAGACACGCGCTCCATTGTCCGCCATTACCTCCGCATAGGCCCGTCCTATGCCACTCGCACCGCCGGTCACAATGACCGATTTGCCGCGAACATCGAACATATCCTGCAAGCTCGTCATTTTTCCTCCCGTGCCGCCAGGGGCGGCATGCCCGAGCCTTGGCTCGAACTCCTCCATTCTGCCTTGCCCTCCCCGACGCAGCAGAATTGGTTCATTAGGACGAGAAATCTGAGCGGCCTGTCAAATAACACTGACAGCGAACGCGGAGAAGTTCTCCGGGTAAACTCCAATAACTTGAAACAGAACGATATTCTTTAAAAGAACTCACCTTCCTACGTGGACTTGTCAAGGCGACCACTTGCTGAAAAGATGAAGTGACTTCATCAAATCATAAAGCGGCCATCCTAAAAAGGATGGCCGAACCGCTCGCTACGCAGAAGAGGTATTGATGCAGGGATTGGTCGAATCTTCGAGAATGCTGGATCGAGGCGGCAATCCGACCGTCCGGCAGCTTCTCTCCGGCCTGGTCTTCAATCCGAATGACGGAACGATCCAGCTGAATGGCGCGCGCATCGTTATGCAGCGCGCATCCGCCCTTTCCGATCTGAGGCGGGAACTCGTGCGCTTGCTCGGCGAGAAGGAGGCGCGCGTCTTCCTTTTGCGCCTGGGCTTCATGTCCGGCCGGTCGGACGCACGCTTCGTGCGCGCCGGCTGGCCAAATCTTGACATAGGCGATGCCTTCACGGCCGGGACGCGGCTGCATACCTTCAGCGGCGTGGTGCGTGTCGAGACCGTCTTCAACACCTACGACTTTCGCAAAAAGCGATTTTCTGCCGAATTCCTTTGGCGCGACAGCGTCGAAGCCGCCGAATTTAGTAAGACGCGACTGGCATCTGAACCCGTTTGCTGGACGCAGCTTGGCTACGCTTCAGGTTATGCCAGCGAGTTCTTTGATACGCTGATCGTGTACAAGGAGATCGAATGCGCGGCGCAGGGCCACAGCCATTGCCGGGTAGTCGGAAAGCCAGCCGATGGCTGGGGCCTCAACGATCCAGAGGTGATGCTTTTCCGCGAGCGTATCGATGTTGCCGACGACATCAGCACCGTCCCTGCTTCGCGCAGCAGCGCCGCGCGCGCTGCCAGCACATCCCTCTCCAGCCTCGACCGCCTGATACTTATGCCGGTGCGCGACCGACTCGACCGCCTCGCGGCCACAACCCTGCCCGTGCTGATAACCGGTGCGCCGGGGACGGGACGCGGCATTGCCGCGCGCTATCTGCATCGCGGATCTGCTGCCACTGCCACCAATCTACGGCGGGTAGTTGGGATGCAAGTCGACCTTGCGCTTTGCGCCGAGCTCGCACGACCGGTTAAGGCAACCCGCCGCGCGCCTCAGCGCGAGACGATCGTGATCGACGCTGTCGAAACCATACCCGCCGACATTCAACCGCATTTTGCCCGGGCCATCGAGGAGGGCATGGCGGAAGGAGGCCCGCGCATTCTTGCGATAGCGGATGACTGCCGGGAATCGGAGATGCCGGCCTTTTCAACCGAGCTTCACTCGGTCTTGTCGCCGCTGCACGTCCGTATGCCACCGTTGGCCGAGCGGGAAGGCGAGCGGCTAGCACTCGCCCACGCCATGTTACAGGAACTTGCAGTTCGCATGGGGCTAGAGCCTCCAAGCTTTGAGGCAGGCGCCAAAAAGCTGATCGAGACGCAACTTTGGCCGGGCAATTTGCGCCAGATGCGTGGTGTCCTTATCGCCGTGCTCAATTCGCTGATCACCGGCGCGACGATTTCCGCCGCTCAGATCGAAATCGCATTGGCGCGTCTTGCTCCCAATCCACGCAATAGCGCCACCGGATCCGGAAAAAGCGCAATCGATCCGAACCAGCTATTGGGATCCGACGGATTTTCGCTCAACGCTCTCGAGCACTCCTTGTATGAGATCGCGGTGGTGCAGGCACAAGGGAACCTTTCGGCGGCCGCTCGCATGCTTGGCCTGACACGAGCGCAGCTTGCCTATCGTATCGACAACGCGCGGCACAGCAAGTAAGGGCTAAGCCGTAGCCCATGATGGCTCGGTTCCAGCCTACGCCGATTTCGAAACTGCTCTTGCGTTGGATGACGCGGAAGTCCGGGGCGTCTTCGCTCGCCGCTTGGCCGCAGACGCTGTGTGGATCTGATTGATCGCCGCCGTGGGGAGAAGCATATCCACCAGCACCCCGGCGCATCCACCATAGGGTCGTGGCGACTTCTATCCAAGACGACCGCGCCCGCTTGCATCCTTCCGGCAACGTCGCGGCACTTTCGATCAAGCCGGCAAGTTCATAATCAACTTTTCCATCGAGAAGTCCCGCGTCAAACTCCCCCATGGTAGATGCGTCATTGTCGATAGCCAGCCGGCGATGCGCTGGCCGGTCGCTTGTCCAGTGCGTGCTGTTCAGATAGATCGCTGCGACCTGCCAGATATTCAAACAACCGAGCGACCGCTTCCGCGCCGGGATCGATGTGGCCCTCAAGTTGCTTGGCATTGATGTAGGCGGCGCGTCCGGCCTTGGCATGGACGAGCGTGGCGGTCATGTCTGCGCCGGCGCGAGCTGCATGCGCCGCTGCTGCCAAACCGCCGTTGAGCGCATCCAGGGCCGGCAAGAGAGCATCGACCATGGTTCGGTCTCCCAGACGAGCACCGCCGATCTCCTGCATGCGGTAAAGCCCGGCCTGCAGCGCCTCGCGAATGGCGAGCCCACTCGACGCTCCATCGCCGGCAGCTGCAAAGAAGATCGCTAGAAGCACCCCCGACGATCCGCCCATGGTCTGACTGAGTTCCTGCCCCATAGCCCGGAAGAGTTGCGTATAGTCTGAAAGAGGAAGGCGGTCGAGCGCGTCGATAAGCGCGCGTGCCGCGCCGGCCAAGGTCGACCCCGTATCACCGTCTCCCGACTTCGCGTCAAGCGCGTTCAGATCCATCTCTGAGAGAATGAGAAGATTGCAGCAATCCATCAAAAACTGGCGGGTAGGCTCGTGTCTCGATGCGAGAGGAGCAATCGGCGTCAGCCCATCCGGGAGTGCAAGCGCCGCGGCCGGTTTGATCGCTGCCAAGCCTGGCCAAGCCGGTAGCGCGACCGGCTTGGCCAACAGCGCCAGTTCTTTCTTGTCGGCAGGAAAGACCGAGATAGAGAAGCCGTGCATGTCAAGCGACGTCATCATCGCAGCAGGTCCGATCAAGTGCGAGATCTTTCCTGAAATAGCCGATCGGGCAATTTCGTGGACAATGACCGACATCTCCAGCATCGATGCACCGCCCAGATTATTCACGAGTACGACATGGGGCCTATCATCCATGGTTGCCGCAAGACGCTCAACCATGGCGGCAACCGCAGCTCGGACGCCGGTATACTCTACCAGCTCGACACCGGCCTCGCCGTGGATGCCGAGCCCGAGTTCGGCGCGGCCTTCCGGAATCCTATGTTCCTTCGGCGAACCAGGCACGGTGCATGTGTCGAGCGACATTCCGATCGACCGCGTACCCGCAATGACATGGCGCGCGGCCTCAGTGATAGTCTCCAGATCAGCATCGTTCTCCGACAAGGCTCCCGCGATCTTGTGAACAAAGAGCGTGCCCGCCACACCGCGAGATTGCGGGAGATGCGGTAACGCGATGTCATCATCTACAATGACCATGCTGACATTCAAGCCAAAGGCGCGAGCACGCTCCGCCGCCAAACCGAAGTTGAGGCGGTCGCCCGTATAGTTCTTGACGATCAGGAGGCAGCCGGCCGGCCCTGTGACGGACAGGATACCGGCGAGGATTGCATCGACGCTGGGAGACGCAAAAATATCTCCGCAGACGGCTGCGGTGAGCATCCCCTTGCCGACGAAGCCCGTGTGAGCCGGCTCATGGCCCGATCCGCCTCCAGAGACGATCGCGACCTTGCTCTTATCCCAATCCGAACGCACGACGACACGGATATGCGGAAAACCATCGAGGCGGCTCAGGGCGCCCCCCGATGCAACGAGAAGGCCCTCGATTGCTTCGGTGACCGCCTTTTCCCTGCTGTTGAGGAACTGTGACATTCTCGCCTCCCTTAAACCAAGCGCATGCCGGCCGCGTCGAAATAGAGCGGCTTGTTCGGCTGGATCTTAACGATCTCGCCACTTCTGAGGGCCGTATGAGCCTCGGTGACGGTGATCAAATTGTGTTTCTTGAACGAAAGATGCAGGCGCGTCTGATCGCCCAGATGCTCGACACGGGTAACAGTCGCCTCCTGGCCATCGCCTTGAGCGATATGCTCGGGACGCAGGCCTATCGATTTAGCGTTTGCCGGGGCACCGGGGAAAAGCTCGGCAGGCAGCACGTTGATGCGCGGCTGTCCGAGGCGAGTGGCGGCGTAGACGCTCACCGGCTGTTCATAAATTTCGCGCGGAGAACCGAACTGGGCGAGCCTACCCTCATGAAGGACGCCGACATGTGTTGCCATCGTCATCGCCTCCACCTGATCGTGGGTGACGTAAAGCAAGGTTGCACCGGATTTGGCCTGAATGCTCTTGAGCTCGATACGCAGGTCGGCGCGCAGCTTGGCGTCAAGCGAGCTCAGCGGTTCATCCATGAGATAGATCTGCGGATTTCTGACCAGTGCGCGCCCGATGGACACGCGTTGCATTTCACCGCCGGAAAGAGCCGTCGCCTTATTGTCGAGCTTATGGGAAATCTGGAGAATTTCGGCGACCGTGTTCACCTTCTCGTCAATTATGCGTTGCGGCGTCTTCAGCAAGGGCGACTTCAGCGGAAATTCAAGGTTCTGGCGTACCGAAAGATGCGGGTAGAGCGAATATTGCTGAAACACCATCGCGACGTTGCGCTGCGCCGGTGTCAGTCCGCGCATGGATCGTCCACCGATCATGATCTCGCCGACATCAGGGTTATCGAGGCCCGACACCATCCGCAAAGTCGTCGTCTTGCCCGCACCCGTCGGCCCCAGAAGAACGACGAACGAACCGTCGGGAACGATCATGGACAGCTCATCGAGTGCCCGGTGACCGGCGAAAGATTTCGTTATATTCTTCAAGATGACCTCAGCCACGGCGCAACACTCCCTCGTTGGCTTCGGAAACAAGCGCGGCCCCGGTCGCAGAGTTGAAGACCGTCAGGCTCCTGGAATCGAAGTCCAGTCCAATCAGTTCTTCGACATGTGCGACCTGGTGGGATGGTGTACGAACCTTGATCTCGCCATGCTGCGTGTCGATTGTGACGATCTGCGTCGTACCCAGATATTCCACGGCTATGACCCGCCCTCTATAAGCGGAATCGTCGTTGAAGCGTATGTGTTCGGGCCTGACGCCCAGCGCCAGCTTGCCGGCATGTTCTTCGCGAGACATTGGCACCCTCACCATGTGTCCGGCAAGGCTGACATGAGTTCCGCCGGTTCCGACCGAACCATCGAACTCCAGGAAATTCATGGGCGGCGAGCCGATGAACTTTGCCACGAATTTCGTCGCCGGCCAGTCATAGATCTCCTGCGGCTTGCCGAACTGCTCGACGACCCCGTGGTTCATCACCACGATCTTGTCGCCCATCTGCATGGCTTCCAACTGATCATGGGTGACATAGACGGTGGTGGCGCCCATGCGGTCGTGCAGTGCCCGCAGCTCTTGCGCCATGTGTTCGCGGAATTCGGCGTCAAGGGCGCCTAGCGGCTCATCCATGAAGAAGGCTTTCGGGTTGCGGACAATGGCGCGGCCTACCGCCACACGCTGCCGGTCGCCGCCGGAAAGCCCGCCGATCGGCTTGTCGAGGATATTTTCGATCCGCAGGATCTTGGCTACTTCTGCGACCCGCTTTGCGACCTCAGCCTTTCTCATGCCCTGGCTGACCAACGGATAGGAAATATTTCTTCGGACATTCATATGCGGATAAAGAGCAAACATCTGGAAAACGAATGCGATATCGCGCTCGCTTGCCCTCTTCATCCCAACCTCTTCGCCACCGATATAGATTTCACCGCTGGTTGGCAGCTCGAGACCGGCCATCATCCGCAGGGTGGTCGTCTTCCCGCAGCCGGAAGGCCCGAGCAGCATAAAGAACTCCCCATCTTCCACGGTGAAGGTGGAAGACTTCACCGCGTTGAAAGCTCCAAAGTCCTTGCGCACATTGTGAATTCTGATTTGCGCCATGATTCACTCCGGGAAATGGCTGACGATGATGAACATGACTGTTCCTGCCAGCGTCACTAGGAAGGAATAGGAGTAAAGCGACAGCCACAGCGGCTGCATCAGCATGACGACGCCGAGTGCGATCAGGACGGAGGCGAGAATTTCCCACGCATCGCGGCGCAGGCGTACCAGGCGATAGAGAAACGTCGTCATTTGCGTACCGCTCCGAAGGTGATGCCGCGCAGCAGATGTTTGCGAAGCAGGATCGTGAAGACCATGACGGGAACCAGGAAGATCGTTGCGCCGGCGGCAACCGCTGGCCAGTCCTGGCCGCTGACGCCGATGATGGTCGGGATGAAGGGCGGCGCCGTCTGGGCATTGCCTGATGTGAGCAGTACGGCAAACGCATATTCATTCCAGGCGAAGATCAGACAGAAGATTGCCGTTGACGCGATGCCGGTAACGGCCTGCGGCAGCACGACCTTGTAGAAGGCCTGGAACCGCGTATAACCGTCGATCAACGCGGCCTCCTCGTACTCAATCGGGATTTCGTCGATAAAGCCCTTGAGAAGCCATACCGACAACGACAGGTTGACGGCGGTGTAGAGCAGGATCATGCCCGCATGCGTGTCGCTGAGGCCAAGCGATCGGAACATCAGGAAGATCGGAATTGCGACGGCGATCGGCGGCATCATGCGGGTCGAAAGAATGAAGAAGAGCAGATCATCCTTCAGCGGAACCTTGAAGCGGGAAAAGGCATACGCCGCTGTCGTGCCAAGCACGATGCAAAGGACCGTCGAACCAAACCCGATGATGACGGAATTATAGAAGCGCTCGGCGAAGCGCGAGGCACCGGTGATGATCAGCCCATCCTTGCGAACCAGCTTGTCGTACCACGTCGTAGGTTCACCAAGCGCTCTGAGTTGATCCTCAGGCACACGAGTCCGGGTGGTAAAAAGATTGACATATCCCTCCATCGTCGGCTGGAAGACCAGTTTCGGCGGATAGGAAATCGCATCGGCTGGTGATTTGAAGCCGGTCGCGATGATCCACAGCAGCGGGAGGAGGGTTATGACGGAATAGAGGACGACCAGAATACCGGCAAACCATTTCTGACGCGCGGATGGCTCGGTTACGGAATAGCTGCTCATCGTTGTTTGACCCTATTTAGAGCTTTGACATAGATCGATGCCAAACCGAATACGGTGACGAAAAGAATGACGGCGTAGGCGGATGCGTAACCGGTTCTCCATTGTTCGAAAGCGGCGCGCTTCAAGTTGATGGATGTCAGCTCTGTGATCGATCCCGGCCCGCCGCCGGTCAACTGTACGACGAGATCGAACATCTTGAAGTTCTCGATGCCACGGAAGAGGACCGCCAGCATCAGGAACGGCAGTACCATCGGGATGGTAATGGTCCAGAACTGACGCCATTTACTGGCACGGTCGCATTCGGCAGCCTCGTAAATGCTGCTGGGAATGGAACGCAATCCCGCCAGGCAGATCAGCATCACGAAGGGCGTCCACATCCAGGTATCCACGATGACGATGGCCCATGGTGCCAACGTGGTGCTCGCAATCATCGAGAAGCTGGAAGGATCGTTCCCGGTCAGGAAAGCGACCACATAGTTGAAGAGGCCGATTTGCGGCTGGTACAGGAAGGTCCAGAAGTTGCCGACAACCGCCGGACTAAGCATCATCGGAAGCACGATGATCGTCGTCCACAGATCGTTGCCGCGAAACTTCTTGTTGATCAGATAGGCAAGCAAGAAACCGATCAGAACCTGCAGAATAATGGTCCAGATCAAGAAATGGGCGGTTGCCTGCATGCTCCGCCATACATCGCCATCCGTCAGGATATTGATGTAATTCCTCAGGCCGACAAACCGTATCGGCTCGTTGGGTCGGTTCACGCGGAAGTTCGTGAAGCTGAGGCGGATCGTCCAAATCAATGGAAAGATGTTGATGGCAAGCAGCAACACGATAGAGGGCGCGACGAAAAGCCAGGCTATGGCGCGATCAGAGAGACCTTTGACGCGCGCTGCGATCGCGGGCGGCGTCGCACCGGCAATCCGATCGATCGGTGAGTGGAGCATGTCCGTCTCCTTGGCATGAAATTGGTGGTGGGCAGAGCCAGCCCAGTCGGCACGGCTGACCCTGCGTGACGCCACTATCGGGGAATACCCCTATGCCGGCGTCAATATTTTCCGTCGTCCTGGAAGACACCCTTCCAGTCCTTGACGAGCCCGTCGAGCGCGTCCTTTGCGGTACCTTGGTTTGCGACTACATAGTCATGAAACCGCTTCTGCGATGCCTGCAGGAGGGAGGCGTAGGAAGGCTCGGCCCAGAAATCTTCGACGATTGCCATCGAATCGAGGAACGGCTTTGCATAGGGCTGGCTTGACGCAAAGCCCGGATCGTCCACGACAGCCTTCAGTGCCGAATAGCCGCCAAGCGCCCACCATTTCCGCTGGATCTCAGGTTGCGCGAACCATTTGATGTAATCGAGGGCCTCGGTCTTTTTATCGGAGTTGGCAACCACGGAGATGCCCTGCCCTCCGAGCTGGGCGAACTGTGCACCCTTCGGGCCGGCGGGGTTTGGGAAATAGCCGGTCTTTTTGCCACCGACATTGGCATCGGCATTGATGCCCGGCCAGGTGAAGGTGAAGTTCATCTGCAAGGCGACCTGCCCTGACTTATAGGCATCGACGTCTTCGGTCATATAGGCATCGGAATGACCGGGAGGCGTGCAGCACTCATAGAGTTTCTTGTATTTCTCAAGGCCCGCGACTGCTTCCGCCGAGTTTACGAAGCCTTCCAGATCATAGGGTTTGCTCGGATTCTGATATTGGAAGCCGTAGCTATAAAGGGCATTCATCGCACCCATGGTGATGCCTTCAGAACCGCGCTCGGTGTAGATTGCCGCGCCATAGACTTTCTTGCCGTCGATTTCGCGCCCCTGGAAGAAGGCAGCGATGTCCGTAAGCTCGTCCCAGGTCTTTGGAACGGCAAGGTCGCGGCCGTACTTCTTCTTGAACTCCGCCTGAAGCTCTGGGCGGGAGAACCAGTCCGCGCGATAGGTCCACCCAACGACATCGGCGAATGCCGGCAGCGCCCAGTAATTCGGTGTATTCTTTGGCCACTCGGCGTATCCGACCACGGTCGCGGGGATGAAATCGTCCATCTTGATTCCTTCCTTATCGAAGAAATCGTTGAGCTTGACGTATTGACCGTTTTCCGCTGCACCGCCGATCCACTGGCTGTCGCCGATCATCAGGTCGCAAAGCTTGCCGCTGGAATTCAGTTCATTGAGCATACGGTCTGCGAAATTCGGCCAAGGCACAAATTCATAGTGCATCTTATTGCCGCTCTTCTTCTCAAAATCCTTGCTCAGCTCCACCAAAGCATTGGCGGGATCCCACGCCGCCCAGCACAGCGTCAGATCGGCGGCTTGAGCGTGCGACGCCGCGGCCGCGGATATGGCAACATATATCCCGGCAGCAACTGCCGGGCTCAGCAAAAGAGACCTCATGGCTTCAATCCTCCCGTTGAACCTCTCGACCTCCATCGAGAAGATAAGTGAAAGCGTGACGGCCGGAATGTTGCGAAACGCACTCCAAACCCGGCCCATCCCCCTTCGATCCGACCCGATGGCCAGACAATAAAGAAATAACTGAGGTGCGCACCTCAATGCAAGCAGTTTTTGAGGTCCGCACATCAATTCTTGCCTTTCTCTCGTTTTTGAGGGAAATGTCTGCTGTCTGTAATTCAAGTGGAGCTATCATGCGGCCAACAGCAAAGGACCTTGCGGAAGCCGCCGGCGTAAGCCTTGCCACAGTCGACCGGGTTTTGAATAATCGCCCTAATGTGAGCAAAAAAGCGGCCCGCAGCGTTCAAGAAGCCATTGAACGTATTGGCTTTATCCGAAACCCTGCCGCCGTCAGCCTCGCACGCAACAAGAGCTATAAGTTTCGGTTCATCCTGCCAAAGTCGGGAGATCTTTATCTTGGCGAGCTGTTGCGTCGGGTGGAGAATCTGGAAGCGGCGCTTAAAAGCGACCTGACCGATATAGACTGCGTTCAGATCCCCACTGAGGACGCCCATGGTGTTGCGAAATATCTCACCGGCATCAGCGAGGAAACCGTCGACGGCATAGCCCTGATGGCGCCGGAATCGCCCCAAGTACGCGATGCCTTGATGCGGCTTTTGGAAAGGGACATCAAGGTCGTCCAATTTCTGTCCGGTCAGGAAAAGCTTCCCGCCGCGGATTTCGTGGGCGTTGACAACTTCGCGGCAGGTGCAACGGCAGGACGATTGATCGGCACGTTTGTCCGTCAGACACGCGGGAAGGTGATGATCGTCGCGGAGACCATGCAATCACTGGACAGTATTCAGCGGCGTCACGGCTTCGATACCATAATCAATGAGCAGTTTGCGAACCTCACCTGCCTTCCATCGATCGAGACACACGCTGACGAGAAGCGGGCAAGTCAGATTATCGGCCGCGTACTTGAGAGCAACAAAGATGTTGTTGCCGCCTACATACTTAGCTCAGAGGCGCGAATCCCCCTCTTGGCAGCCGCGGCAACAAGCGATCTGCGCAATCTTTCGGTCGTGGTCCACGAGCGCACCCCCTTTACTGAAGAAGGATTGCGCGACGGCAGCATCAATGCGGTCATCGCGCTGGATCCGGGTCATGCCGTGCGCAGCGCGGTTCGCATCATGCGCGCTCGTGCCGACGCACGTGAGCTATTGGCCGAACAAGAGCGGTTACGCATTGAGATCCTCCTGAAAGAAAATCTCTAGACGCACCTCTCCTTTAGAACGCCCGTGCCCCGAGTTCCTGATGTGCGCAGCTCATATGGCATCGCATAAAACACCGTTGGAGACATGCCATTCTACGATGCCTAGAAGAATGAGGCGGACATTTCCGGTGGGCCTTCGAGCGCATGCGCCATGAAGTCGAGCGCGCCTTTCATTCGGTCGCGGTCGATCGGCCCGCCAAGGCAGATGCGCACGGCCTCGCTCACCGCACCATCGACAGTAAAGGCGTCGCTCGCCACGACGCCGATTCCGGAGGAACGCATGTGACTGCTGAAGGTCGATCGGGTCCAGCCGTTGGTTAGCGGCATCCAGATGTTGAAGCTGATCGGATCGGCCTTGTAGCTGCCCTGGGGCAGAATATCGGCCACCATCTGCTGGCGGGCAGCTGCCTCGGCGCGGATGAAGCGCAGGATCGAATCCGCCGTGCCATCCTCGATCCAGCGCGTGGCGAGCGCAACGGTCATCGGCGAGGCCATGACATTGTTTGTACGCATGGCGCTGACGAAGGGCCAGATCGCCTTGGTGTCCGGAGCAACCACATAGGCAAGGCGAAGGCCGGCGCCGATGCATTTTGCAAGACCACCAATATGCCATGTCAAGTCTGGCGCGATGGCGCCAAACGGCGGCGGCCCGTGCAAAGGAATGAAGCCGTAGGCATCATCCTCAATAATGGGCACATGATATTTGCGGGCGACGGCGGCGATCTCCCCGCGACGCTTCTCGGGAATGGTCAGCGTCAAAGGGTTCTGCAGCGTCGGATTGAGATAGAGCGCTTTCGGCTGCAGCCGCTCGCAAGCCTCGGCAAAAGCATCGGGCAATATGCCCTCATCATCCATCTGCAAGCCTGAGAGATTGAGGCGCAACTGGGCAGCGATCGAGCGCATACCCGGATAGGTAATGATTTCCGACAATACGGTCTCGCCAGGCTTTGCCAGAAGACCGAAGATCGCCAGCAGCGCCGGATGCGCGCCTGGCGTTACGAAGATACGCTCCTGCGAAGACACCAGGCCGCGACGGCTGAGCCAGGCGGCAGCGGCATCCTTATCCATGCCCGATCCGCCGAAGCCCTGGTATCGCAGCAGCGGAACCAGATTGCTTGCCACGGCTGACAGGCCTTCGCGCATGCGGGCAATCAAATCCGCATCGTCAGGCTCCGGTGGAAGGTTCATCGACAAGTCCACCAACGAAGTTCGACGTGGATCGGGCATGGCATCGGACACGAAACCATGCCTTTCGCGATCTTGCCCGCCTGTGACGAAGGTGCCCCTGCCGACGTGCGAATCCACCAGGCCGCGCTTCTGCGCCTCGACATAACCGCGAGCCACCGTGGTGAAATCGATGTTCAGCCGCTTGGCCATCTCCCTTTGCGGCGGCAAACGGTCTCCCACCGCGAGCACGCCGCTTCTCAAATCCATTTCGATCAGGTCGGCGATAGCCATATAGCGAGGGCTGGAGGAGCGACTAAGGTCAGGATGCCAGTCTTTCATGTCGTGATCCGCAATGTGTGATGGGCGCATGGGCGCATGGGCGAGCCACCATTGACCATATATTGTTGCAAAATTCTCTGTCACGGAAAAACGCCTGCGCATAAGTGCGATGCTTCACGAACAGTTACAGGTGATCATCATCACAATGGCAAATTGCATCCAAAATTGATCTCTTAATTGAATGTTTTTTTGAAGGAATTGGATGCAAATTGTGTAGCATCAATTTGGCGCGGCGCTTGTTATTTTATGGCGCACCGCCACAAGAGGTCTTCTTGTGGGCGCCTAATCCGATACGCTCTCACCCGATTGGCAGTGGCCATCGCCGAAGCCACGCTCGCCAGGACGGACTATCCGGTGATAGGGGTCAATCGAACGGGTTATCGAGATATACCCGATCTACGAGCTTCAGGCTGCGGTCAGGCTGCAGGATGTAGGTCTCGCGCACTCGTTCGCCCCACTGATCTGTGAATGTGTGAGGGACAATGCTGCCGATCGGCGACTTTTGTAACCGTTGGCTCGGCTGCCCGCCGTAGGTAATGCTTCCGGGAATAGGCTTCAACCCCTCTTCGCTGGCTTGGCAGGCCGCAAGCATTCCCGCCAAAACTCCCATTGCGACTATTCTTTTCATCGCCTGCTCCAATCTTGCTTCGATACACCAAACCAAATGTCGATATGGAGGTCCACCAAGTGGATCATAGATCAGCGAAGAGCATCAAGCCCGAATATTCGCCCCGCCACCGGAGGTTCCTCCAATGGCAGGGCGGACCGCCGACGGGTGATAGTGGTGTCGGCGACCGGGGGCGGTCATCCACTATCCGAATAGACCCGCGTTGAACACGGACCTTAGTCTGATGACGAGCGACACTCTTGCCAAGATGAGCCGGAATTCGGTGGGTATCGAAACGTCGCAACGACCGGATGCCAATCACTGGCCGCGTCTGACCGCTTTCGCCCCATTATTCTTCCAGCTGAGCAGACAAGATCGCACGGGTGATTATTTGCGCTGCGGCTTAAAATTGACGAGCAATGACTTAAGCTCGATTTCACGCACGCGGCGCGCCGCTTCGTCGGGGCTGACCCAATCAATCCGGCGCTGTCCTCGCTCCTTGAACTCCGCCCCGACCTCCTTCACCTCGATTTGGAACATGTCGACGACGCAGGGCGCGACTTTTCCGTCAGGGAGTTCTTTAAGATAGGTGTACCGGCCAAACGGCACCTTCCTCACCTTGCCACGAACGCCCGCCTCCTCCCAGGCTTCGATCGCAGCCGCTTCGTGAGGCTCCTTGCCTTTCATTGGCCAACCTTTCGGTACAATCCAACGGCCGCTCTCGCGTGACGTAATCACCAATATCTCGATTTCGCCTTCATCACCCTTGTAGCGGAAACAAAGTGCGCCATACTGGTTGCGGAAAGCACTTGAAAACAGCTTCTCCGGCGTCCGCGCAAGCTGCTGCAGTAGGTGTTTCGGTTTGGATGATGCAGGCTTTCCGCCTTGCTTTTTCGACTTCATGCCGTCCAGCTTGTCAGATTTTCACCCATGCCTCAATTAGGCGAGTGGCGTTTTGAACCCGAAGATACTGCTGGCGCCTACCTGATATGACGGGCAGGTACCGCAAGTCGTTCCACCTGGCACGCTCAAACATTGCGCGATCCATCAACCAAGATCCCAAAACGTCGGCAATCGCCACCGCAGAAACCGGCGCGGCAGCGAGATCGCGGACGCAATTTAATAATAATTGCGTTTTGCAAGTAAATAGTTGACATTACACTCTGAGCCCTGTGCACCTTGTGCTGAACTCGCCGCTTGCCTGGATTACCGTCTGGCCACAAAGGATGTGAGATGACCGCAGCCCTGTTTCTTGCGACTGTGCTTTTTTGGGGGTCGGGCGCCATTGTGACGTCCCTTCAGGCAAGTGCTTCCGCACCTGAGCTATCGGTCGCCATTCGCATGTTTCTTGTTGGGTCAGGCATGCTCGGCTTTTCGATCGCAACCGGCAAACCGATCACAATTATGCGCGGCGACCGTTCTTGGGTGGCAATGCAGGGCATATTGTTTTTCGGGCTTGCTTTCATCGCCTTTTACAAGGCGACGCAAGGTATACCGAGCGGGATCGCAGCTCTGGTGCTGTCGAGTTCCTCGCTTTTCGCCGCGGTAGCCAGCCGGTTTCTGCTGGATCTACGAATAAGCCGCCGCGCCGCGATCGGCATAATTTTTGGTCTACTGGGCCTCGGCATCGTGGCCGCCCCACAGATCTTTGCCTTGCATCTCAACCCGCAAACCCTGGAAGGCTTCATATGGGCCGCCATTGCCGCGATAGCGACCGGCGCAGGGACGGCGATCGCTGCGCGCAACCAGCGGCGCGGCGTGCCCATCCCAGTCCTCATGGGTTGGGGCGCATTGTGCGGATGCGGCTTCGGGTTCGCCTGGGCTGTGGTTGTCGGCACGTCCCTGACAATACCTGTAACAACCGGCTATCTGGCACAGCTTGCCTATCTCGCAATTGTCGCCTCCTGCGTCACCTTTCTCATGTATTTCACGCTGATTGAAAAGATCGGCCCAGCCCGCGCCGCTTATGCGTTAACTGTTGTTCCCATTGTTGCTATAACAATTTCCGTCATATTCGAAGGGCTGCACGTCGATACACGTCTCGCCCTCGGTGGCGCAACGATCATTCTGGGCAATATCCTGGTCATTAATGCCTGAAGCCGACTGTTAACAATCATTTGAGATCAGGATCGTACCCGGCTGTGCGTTGGCAAGCATTGGGATCATGACCGGCTATAGCTTAGCGGCCCCTGCGAAATCCGGGATAGGGCTATTCCAGTCGGGGAGAATATCCTCTTCAGACAGCAATTGTCTCGGGCAAAACTGCCTCCAAATAGATCGATTGCACAAAGCTTATGCATGTCCAAATTACTTGCAAATAGCAATTGATTTCCTATCAAATCTATGTTGTAGTTTTAATTATAAGAGGTAAATCGCATCGCGATTACCCGCATAACTAGAATCTAGGGAGATGTCCGAACCGCAACAATTTTGGAAGGCATATGTTCATGTATATGTCCTCGACACCGATTGAATCTGAGGTCGTCTTTTCAGGCCGCCGTTCGGCGACCTACCGCGATGCACTCCACCTCTTTCCCGATGCCTGGCTTGACGATATTGCCGCCATGCGCCGCTTCCTGCAGCCGGTCGACGGCCGACGCGTCTTGGAAATCGGCGCCGGCAACGGCCATTTCAGCCGAGCGATCGCCGAAGATGTAGGCCCTACAGGCTTATTGGTCGCAACCGATCCGTCCACCGAACAACTTGAGGATCTCGAAATCGAAAGTGGCGGCCGGATCAGGGTCTTCGGTCAGGCAGCGCACATGCTCGACCTGCCGATCCGCGATTTTGACATGGCCTGGTCGCGCGGCGCCGTCCACCATATTTCCGACAAGACAGCGGCTTGGACGGCTATCGCAGCCCATATGCGCCCCGGCGGCAAGCTGGTAGTTGCCGACATCTTCGCCGGAACGCGGCTTGCCGCCTATTTCGACGATTTTATCGCCCTGAGTTGCTGCACCGGCCACGAGGTCTCCTTCCTCTCCCGGGAATTTGCCACCAGCCTGTGCGCTTTAACCGGATGGGACAAGCCCCAATTTACCGATGTCACCACCCGCTGGCGCTTCGACACCAAGGCAGATCTCGGACATTTTCTGCGATTGCTGTTCTCGGCAACCGAGATCTTCACCGACGACGACTGCCTTGTTGCAGCAGAACGCCATCTCGACATTGTTTCTGACGGCAACGGCATCGCCCTGCTTTGGCCGATGACAGTGATGGAAACGACAAGGCTGCCGACCGCAAATTAATCATGGATGAGCGATCACAGGCGCTCGACGCGGGACGGGACAATCCTGCCCGCGGCGTGACCTGGCATGCGCAAATTTCCTTCGGAGTTCGCCTATGACATCGACCGCCGCAAACCGTGGATCTACGGCCCCTCGCCCCGCGATCCCTTTCGATCCGCATACAAGTACATTGCCTCCGGTTGCCACGAAACTTGGCTCGGAGCTTGCGGTCCATAAGGTCGGCTATAATGGTCGGCCCGGTGCATTTGCGGATGTTGCCTGCAGGATGGCGTTCCCATCCGCCAACCGCATCGCCCTGCCGAGCCTGGAGACCACGATTGCCAGCACCGTCCGCGGTGACGTCGACCGGATCCTCCTGCCATGCGAAAACAGCTTGGTCGGGCGGGTGCCGGATGTGCACAGAATCGTGCCCGACAGTGGTTTGCACATCGTCGGTGAGCATTTTCAGCGCGTCGAACATTGCCTCATGGCGCCGCCAGGCGCATCGCTTGCTAGCATCAGGCGCGTGCGTTCGCACCCCGTCGCACTTGGTCAGGTCAGCCGGCTAATTGCGGCGCTCGATCTGGAGGCCATTGCCGCTCCGACGACATCGCACGCCGCCGAGCTGGTGGCATCTTGCAAGGATCCGAGCGAGGCCGCAATTGCCTCGGATGTCGCAGCCGAACTTTACGGATTGGATATCCTCAAACGCAATGTCGAAGACGATCCGCATAACACGACACGGTTCTACGTGCTGTCTGCCGAACCTCAAGCGGTCGAGCAAAAAACACAGCTTCTGACGACGATCGTCTTCCGCACCCAGAACCGGCCGGGCTGCCTCTACCATGCCATTGCCGGATTTGCCGAAAACGGCATCAACATGACCAAGATCGAAAGCTATCTTGTCGGCGGACAGTTCGTGCCATCCCGCTTCCTTTGCGAGTTCGAGGGCGATCCAGCCGCACCGGAGGTGGCCGATGCGCTCGATATTCTCGCCCATCATGCTCGCGAGCTGGTCGTGCTTGGGACATTCCCGATGGCAAGCCGCCACCTGCGCAACCGCAGTGAGGAAAATCTCTCGTCATGGGGGACCAAGCCTCCAGCCGCCTTTCGATGGTCCGATGGCCAGCAGGAGGCCGAGCGATGACGACTGCGGTAAACCACTACGGACGCCATGGCGATCTTGTCGATGGGGCAATCGCGAAACTGAAGCTGCATTTTGGCGAGCGGCTGACAACGGCGACGGCCGTGCGTGACCAGCATGGCCATGATGTAAGCTGGCATCCCTCCTATCCGCCGGACGCAGTCGTCTTCCCGGATACGGCGGATGAGGTATCACGCATCGTCGCGACCTGCCACGCCTTCGATGTGCCGGTAATCCCGTTTGGAACCGGCACCTCCTGTGAGGGTCATGTTGCCGCCCTTATGGGTGGAATATGCATCGATCTCTCGCGGCTGGATCGAATTTTGATGATTCAACCGGACGATATGACGGCGACGGTCGAGGCAGGCGTCACCCGCAAGCGCCTGAACGCCGAACTGCGCGATACCGGACTGTTCTTTCCCGTCGATCCCGGCGCGGATGCCTCACTTGGCGGAATGGCCTCAACGCGTGCCTCCGGTACGAACGCCATGCGGTATGGCACGATGAAAGACAATGTCGTTTCACTCGGTGTCGTTCTGCCCAATGGCGATCGGATCCGCACCGCAAGCCACGCCCGCAAATCGGCCGCGGGCTATGATCTGACACGTCTATGGGTGGGATCGGAAGGCACGCTCGGCATCGTGACCGACGTGACTGTTAAATTGCATCCAATTCCGGACCACGTCGTTGCGATTTCGGCGAGTTTCTCCACACTGGAACAAGCGGTCGGCTTCGTGCTTGTTGCGACCAAGCTCACCGACACTTTGGCACGTATCGAACTGCTCGATGAACTGCAGGTCGAGGCCGTCAACAGCTATTCAAAACTCTCCTTGCCGGTCGAGCCGACGCTTTTTATCGAACTTCACGGTAGTCGCGCGGCAGTCGAGGCCGCCTTGCCGTTCATGGAGGCGGAGGCACATGCCGCTGGCGCCAGTCGATTTGACACGGCCGTATCGGCGGAGGCCCGAGGCAGGCTCTGGCAGGCACGTCATGATATCTGGTGGGCCAACCTTGCGCTGCGCCCGGGCGCAAGCGCCCTGCCTACAGATAGCTGCGTGCCGGTATCCCGGCTCGTCGAGGCAATTCTTGCTGCCAAGGCCGATGTGAGAGACCTTGGTCTTCTCGCACCGATCTGCGGCCATGTGGGGGACGGAAATTTCCATCTTTGCGTCCTATTCGATCCCGCCGATCCCGATGAGCGTCAGCGCGTCGAAACCCTGACCAAACGTCTTGCGGCCCGCGCAATCGCGCTGCAGGGGACATCGACCGGCGAACATGGGATCGGCCACGGAAAGATGGCCGCGCTCGTCGCAGAGCATGGTCCCGCCATTCGGGTAATGGCCGCGATCAAACGCGCCGTCGATCCTCACAACATCATGAATCCAGGCAAGATTTTCAATCTCGCCGAGGCACCGCCGTTCAATTGAGCAAGATCCATAAACCAGGGAGGGAATAGAATATTCATGTCCAGCCAGCATGGTCCGGCCTCCATTGCCGACTTCAGAATCGCCGCGCAACGCGCATTGCCGAAAATGGTCTTTGATTTTTTCGACGGCGGCGCCGGCTCGGAACTCACATTGCGCGAAAACAGGGCTGCACTGGATCGGATCCGTCTCGTCGGCTCTGCACCGGTCGATGTTGGCCACCGCTCGGCGGCCATCTCGCTCTTCGGCAAGCCGCTCTCAATGCCGATCATCATCGGACCGACCGGGCTGGCGGGTGCTGCATGGCCCGCGGGCGACCAGGCATTGGCGCGGGCAGCCGCACGAGCAGGGATCCCCTTTGTCATGAGTTCGGCGGCCAGCGCGTCCATGGAAGCTGTTGCGGCTGCCGGTGAAGGCAGGAAGTGGTTTCAGCTCTACCTGTTCCGGGACCGCGAGGTGAGCCTCAGACTATTGCAGCACGCCCAGGCCTTGGGCTTCGAAGCAATCGAGATCACCGTCGACAACGCCATTCCCGGCAGGCGGTTGCGCGATGCTCGCAATGGCTTTTCACTGCCGTTCCGCTGGACGCCAAAGAAGCTCCTGAGCCTTGCCACCCATCCCGCCTGGGCATTGCGGATGGCGCGTGCCGGTACACCGAGGCTGGAGGTCATGGCGGCCGAGTTCGACCTCAGGTCCGCCGCCACCATCGCCGAGGTGATGGAACAGCAGCTCGATCCGACCGTATCCTGGGACGATATCGCCTTCATACGCGATCGCTGGAAAGGCCCTTTGATCCTTAAGGGGCTACTCGATCCAGCGCAGGGGGCAAGGGCAGCCGAATTGGGACTGGACGGTATCGTAGTCAGCAATCATGGCGGCCGGCAACTCGATGGAGCCGTTGCAAGTATCGATATCCTGCCGGAATTCGCTGCCGCCGTGGCCGGTCGGCTGGCCATTCTCGTCGACAGCGGATTTCGCAGCGGCACCGACATCATCAAGGCCCTTGCCCTCGGCGCCACCGCAGTGCAGCTCGGCCGCGCAACACTCTATGCGCTTGCGAGCGGTGGAGAGGAAGCGGTCTCCCGCGCTTTGAGCATCCTTGCTGCAGAACTCGATGTCGCCCAGGCGATGACGGGTTCACCGACCATCGCCGATATCGGCCCTGGAAAGCTCCGGCTGCCGCCGCCTCTGATCCGGGCCGAAAGGGTGGCGACACCTAGTGGGCCTACCTCATCCCGCCCGCAAACCTTCGCAGCCGCTTGAACGAATTTTCCGAAAACCCTTCCGAGGAGATCATTCCCATGCGCCGTAGAACTGCTCTGTTTCACGCCCTCGCCCTCTCAGCATTGCTGATGCCGCTGCCCACAGCGACCGCATTTGCGGCCGACAAGACGGTTGCCCTGACCTATATCGTCGAACATCCGGCCATCGATGCGGCCCGCAAAGGGATCGTCGATGCGCTGGCGGATGCCGGCTTCGTTGACGGCAAAACCATCACGCTCGATGTCGCCAGCGCTCAAGGGAGCATGCCGACGCAAACGCAGATCGCCAAAACTTTTGCCGGCAAGGCACCGGACCTGATCGTTGCCATCTCGACGCCGTCGGCTCAGGCCTGTCAGGCGGCAGCGAAAGGGGCAATCCCGATCGTGTTTTCTGCGGTAACAGATCCCGTTGCGGCAAAATTGGTCAAAAGCTTCACGCAACCAGACGGTACGCTCACCGGCACCAGCGACAAGCAACCCCTAAATCTGACCTTTGAACTGATCCACAAACTGACGCCAACGGCAACGAAGGTCGGCGTTCTCTATAATGCCGGCGAAGCCAACTCAGTCGCACAGGTGGCGGACATGAAGGCGGCGGCGGCGAAATTCGGCATGAGTATCGTCGAGGCGACGGCAGCGCAGTCGGCCGCCGTGCCGGATGCTGCCCGCAGCCTGGTGGGCAAGGCCGACGTCATCCTGCTCCCGACCGACAGCACGGTGGTTTCGGCGGTTGAAAGCGTGGTCAAGGTCGGCGTCGATGCAAAGATCCCCGTCTATGCCAGTGACACCAACTCCGTCGAACGCGGCGCAATGGCTGCGCTTGGCTTCAATTACTATAAGCTCGGACGGCTGACGGGCGAGATCGCCGCCAAAGTTCTGAACGGTGCGAAGCCCGCCGACATCCCGGTTGGAACTCTGGACAGCGAGGATCTCTATCTCAATCTCGTCTCGGCCAAGAAGATGGGCGTTACTCTGTCCGAGGCCACGACGCAAAGCGCAGCAAAGGTGATCGCACAATGAGCCTGATTGCCCTTTCCGGCGCCTGCGAGGCAGGCCTGCTGTTTGCCCTCGTTGCCCTTGGCGTCTATCTTTCGTTTCGGGTGCTCGATTTTCCGGATCTGACTGTCGATGGCAGCTTTCCGCTGGGCGCTGCAGTCGCAGCATCCGCGATTATGGCCGGCGTGCCGCCCATCGTCGCAACACTCCTCGGCTTTGCGGCGGGCGCGGTCGCCGGCTTCGTAACGGCATTTCTGTCGGTTCGATTGAAGATCATGAACCTGCTGGCGGGTATCCTGACCATGGTTGCGCTGTTTTCGATCAACCTGCGCATCATGGGCAAACCGAATATATCGCTCTACGGCACCGACACCATATTTTCCTGGATCGGCACGATTGCCGCACTCGGTGTCTGGGGCAATACAATATTGCTCCTCTGCATCGTGGTGACCGCAAAGGTTCTGGTTGACTGGTTCCTCGCGACGCACATGGGACTTGCCTTGCGTGCAACCGGCGCCAATCCGAAGATGGCCGAAGCGCAGGCCGTCGACAACGGCCGCATGGTCATGCTTGGCATGGCTCTCGCCAACGGCCTCGTTGGCCTTGCCGGAGCGCTGTATGCCGAAAGCCAGGGTGTTGCCGATGTCTCCATGGGTATCGGCACCATCGTCACCGGTCTTGCCGCCGTCATTATCGGCGAGACAATCGTCGGCACCGGGTCGGTTGCACGCGCCACTCTCGGCTGCATCCTCGGCGCATTGATCTACCGGCTGGTCATCGCCCTGGCACTCGATGGGGGCGTGATCGGGATCCAGGCGCAGGATCTCAATCTGGTAACCGCACTGGTGGTCGCCGTTGCCGTGATGATTTCAAAAACGCGGCTGAAGAAGCTGCCCGCCATCAGGCGTACCCGGCTGTCGGAGCCGTCGAAAGCAGAAGGAGCAGCCTCATGATGCTGAAACTCGATACGATCTCGGTCACGTTCAATCCCGGCACTGCTCTCGAAGTAGCGGCGCTGCGTGGCGCTTCACTGGCCATTCCCCATGGCCAGTTCGTAACCGTGATCGGCAGCAATGGCGCGGGAAAATCCACGCTGCTTTCGGCCATTGCCGGCGCAATTTCGCCCGACAAGGGCCGGATCGTGATTGATGGCGTAGACGTCACGCGACTGTCTGCCCAGGCGCGGGCGCGATTCATCGGCCGCGTATTTCAGGACCCACGGATCGGAACCTGTGAGGCTCTGACCGTCGAGGAAAATCTTGCGCTCGCCTCCGCACGCGCCGGGCGACGAGGACTGTCCCTTGCGCTTGGCGGTGGACGCGGCCGCTCGCGATTTGAGGAACAGCTCGCCGGCCTCGGGCTCGGACTTGAAACGAAGCTTAGAGCGCGAATTGGCACACTTTCCGGCGGTCAGCGGCAGGCGGTAAGCCTGCTGATGGCAACGTTGCTGCCAATGAAGATACTTCTTCTCGACGAACATACAGCCGCGCTTGATCCCAAGGCGGCATCGCGCATCCTGGCACTTTCGGCGGAGATCAGCGAACGTCAGCATCTCACCACGCTGATGGTCACGCACAGCATGCGCCATGCTCTCGATTATGGCCAGCGCACCATCATGATGAGTGGCGGGCGCATCGTGCTTGATGTTGCAGGCGATGAACGGGCAGGTTACGACGTCCCCGACCTGATTGCCCTGTTCGGGGCAGTAAGCGGCGGCGAGATCGCCGAGGACAGGTTGCTGCTCGCTTGATTGTCGCCCGGCGTGGCGGCTTGTTTTCACAATTGTGCTGGAATATATCTGCAATATGCAATTAAAAAACGATCAAGCTGACAATGGGCTGGCGGGGGAACGCGAGGATGGGACGGCATTAAAGCCGGCCTTCCGGCTTGATCGCTGGGTACCCTATCGAATGTTTCTGGTCGCAAGCAGCACCGCTGAGCTGCTCGCCTCCTATTACGGGCCAAGATACGGTCTGTCGCAAGCCTCGTGGCGAATTCTCGCCATCGCCGGTGGCCGTCCCGGGCTTTCGAGCAAGGAAATCTGCCACGCAGGCGCGCTCGATCAATTTGCCGTCAGCCGCGGTATCGCGCAACTGGTTTCGCTGGGCTTCGCGCGGCGCAACGCCGGGGCGGGCGACCGGCGGTTTTCAGCCGTCGAACTCACATCCGAGGGCTACAAAGTGCTCGACGAGATCGTGTCGATCGGGCAGGCGATGGAGGCACGCATTCTCGAAAGCCTGTCTGAACACGAGCGCGAGATGCTCCATGCCATGCTCGATCGCATCGAGGATGCTTGCGCTGGAGCTGTCGCTCGCGGGTGGCAGGCCGTGGTTGGCGACGTCAGATCTGGAGGCTGATCCAATTCGGCATGCAAGCGGCCCGGCACATGGCTGAAACCAGCCGCTTGTTCTTCCCAACGTTTGCGGCATGTGCCGATGGCGAGTTCAGCCTTAGTTCGAGACTCGATCGGCTCTTTTTTCCACGTCCTCTACCGCCAACCTAGCGAGAGCAAGTATAGCTTCTCGCGTTTTGGCGGCGGCAATAAAACGGCCGTTATGGCAGAAGCTGGCTCCCTCGACCCCCGTCGCCACTTCCAAATCGCGCCCGCTCAACCCCGCCCAAGCCGCCGGAAGGTCGGCGCGCAGCTCGAACCCTTCCTCCGCGCGGCGAATTCCCGTCAGGCACCAATCGGCCTCGCGCGGATGGACCACGAACAGGAGGTGATCGGCACCTGCCTTCATGATAGCCGGACGAGACGGCATGCCCATCGGCAGCTCGAGAACACGGCCATCGCCGGCGAACGCAATCGCCTTCAGAACCAGGGTTTCAGCGCGCAGTTTCGCATGGATCCCGGCAATCTTTGCTTCGACAAAACTGCGGGCGATCTCAACCGCAGCATGGAAGGCTCGATCGGTAGCCTCCAGATCCGGGTCGTCGAAGACAGGTTTCAATGTTTCGAGCAGGGACGGCAGGGTCAATCCCGCCAGCAGACCGGCGCTATCCGGGCTGAGTGCGCCATTGTCGGCCAGGTCGATCGGCAAGACGAAGCTGGCATCGAAGGCGGCATGTATCGTCTCGACGAAGGCGCCCGGAACAGAAAGGACGGTCAGATAGTCGCGACCAAAATGTTTCCAGATCAAGCCGAACGAGCTAAAGGGCTGGCCATCGTTGCGCTGCGGGGCGCCGCGCTGGTGATGATCGAAAATCCCGGCAGCGGCGTCATAGGCGCCGCCGACATCATAGACGATGCGATCGGCGCCGGGGGTGATCCATTCCGGCGCCCTGCTGCGAACAAGCCGTGCTTCAGGGAAAATCTGCGTGAGAATGACGCTAGACAACACTTCGTCGGCATGAAAGCCGCCGGAATGCGTGACGAGGAAATTTGGAGCCATACGGCTATAGCCTTACTGTTCGCGAATTGGACAGCCCGGCAGATAACCAGTTCCGGTCATTATCTCAACTGCTTATCGCGAAAGTGAAGGGATACCGGCAGGTGCGCCATGTTGAACCGTGGAACGATATGCGAGCGTGGATCGACACTTCAGGCAGCGCGAACCCGGTCGCGGCCACTAAGCTTGGCAGCGTAGAGAGCCTGATCGGCGCGCCGGTACAAATCTGGCGCACTGTCGGTGTCAAGGCAGGCAGCAATGCCGGCCGAGCAGGTGTAACCGAAATCCGGCGAGGCTGTGAGCGGTCGGGAAAACCGGATCGTCGTCAACATCCGTTCAATGAGTTCGATTGCATCTTGCTGCGCTGTTCCGGGCATGACGAGAACGAACTCCTCGCCGCCGACGCGCCCGAAACAGTCGGTACGCCGCACATATTGATGGAGCCTATGTGCAAAATCCCGCAGGACGAGATCTCCGGCGTCGTGACCGTGCTTATCGTTGATCAGTTTGAAATTGTCGATATCGAATACGGCAAGGCATCCGATATCGCCACCCCTGGCGCCGGCCAGCATATCGTCTATTCGCGCCATGACGAAACGGCGGTTGGCGATCCCTGTGAGCTCGTCGGTTTGAGAAGCCTTGATGGCCTTGTCGCGATCTTGCCGGACGCTTCGGCCGTCGGCACGCAATGTTGTTATATCGCTCGCAATGCAGAGCATCCAGCCATTCTTCTGCATGGTTTCGGTCATCCAAAGCCAGCGACCGTCCACCAAATCCGTCTCGAAGGCTCGATAGCCGATCTTCCCGCGACGTGACTGCGTCGACCGTAGCCATCCGTCGAAGTCGACCGTGCGAATGACCGTACCGCGCCCAAGTGTGAAGTTGCGCCGCATCAGATCCGGCCATAGCGGTGCTTCATCGGGATCGATAAAATAGGCAGACCGAAAGGCAGGGTTCGCATATCGCAACCGATCCTCGGCGTCATAAACCGCCATAAGCGTCGAACTGGTCGCACAAAGGTGCAGAAGCTGTTCGATTATTTCGTCCATATCGGTCCCGCTAATTCAGTAGCACAATACTTACCGCAGAATCGCTGCGAGAAAAGGGGCGAGCCAGCCGGACGGAATCGGCTTGCCCTTCAATTTGCTTTAGCCCCGCCTGCGATCGATTGGTTGCTCGAAATCGCCGAATCATTGGAAGTACTTATGCGATTTCCGCACCAAGCATCTTTAAACCTATAGGCGCAATCCCTACGTGGTCTACCGTTATGTCTATCAAGGCAACACCGATGTGAGATTACTCACGACCACGCAGTTCCCCAGTGGGGACTGGCGATGCGGGGTCATTTTTCCAAACAATGAGCAGCCCAAACCTTCGACACGCCCTTGGTGCGTCGAGTGCTTAGGCGCGCAATCTCCCCGTCTTATCAACCAATACCAACCGGGCGGCTGTCGGGTGGATGAACCCGTGCGCCCATAGGAGAGAAGAGATGGAAGCCCTCACCAATCTCAGTCCGATGGAATGGCTGGCGATCGAGATCGCCGGTGCCGCAATCGTGCTCGCGATAGTTTTCCGATGGAGCGGCGTGATCCGCTATATTCCCAACGACAGGCTCGGCATCCTCGAAAAGCTGTGGAGCTTTCGCGGTTCCGTGAAGAACGGTTTCATTGCGCTGAACGGCGAGGCCGGTTTCCAGCCTGACGTCGTGCGCGGTGGCCTGCATTTTTTCATGCCGTTTCAGTATTCCCTGCATCGCGCCAATCTCGTGACCATTCCACAGGGTCAGATCGGTTACGTCTTTGCCCGTGACGGCAAACCGCTGCCGCCCACCCAGACGCTTGCCTCGAACATGGAAGCCGATGACTTCCAGGACGTGCGCGACTTTCTCCTCAAAGGCGGACAAAAAGGCCCACAACGTAAAATCCTGCGCGAAGGCACCTATGCCATCAATCTTGCGCAGTTCATCGTGCTGACGGCGCAATCGATCTATGCCGTCAACCTCAGTTCGTCGGAACAGAAACTGTTTGCCGACATGTCGACGCAGATCACCGAGCGGGAGGGCTTCGAGCCCGTCGTCATTCATGACGCAGAGGACATGATCGGCATCGTGACCATCCATGACGGTCCGGCCCTGCCCGACGGCGAGATCATCGCACCGACGGTTGCCAACGATCCGACGGATGCAAACTTCCATAACAATTTCCAGGATCCGGAGAAATTTCTCAATGCCGGCGGCTATCGCGGCCGTCAATTGCAGGTGCTTGCCGACGGCAGCTACTTCCTTAATCGCATTTTTGCGACCGTCGAACTGGTCGACAAGACGATTATAGATGTCGGCACGGTCGGTGTTGTTGTCTCTTATACCGGCCGCCGCGGCGCAGACATTTCCGGCCAGTCCTATCGCCATGGCGAACTGGTGGAGACCGGCGCGCGCGGCGTCTGGTCGGCACCGCTTCTGCCCGGCAAGTATGCGTTCAACACCTATGCCGGTAGTATCGTCATCGTACCGACCACCAACTTCGTACTCAAATGGACGAAGGAACAATTCGGCGAGCACAGGCTGGATGAGAATCTGTCCGAAGTATCGCTGATCACTAAGGACGCTTTCGAACCCGTGCTGCCGCTCTCGGTCGTCGTACATATCGACTATATGAAGGCACCGCTCGTCGTCCAGCGCTTCGGCGATATCAAGCGCCTGGTGGAGCAGACGCTCGATCCGATGGTCTCGGCCTATTTCAAGAATATTGCCCAGACCAAGACCTTGATAGAGCTCCTGCAGGAACGCAGCGAAATCCAGCGCAAATCCGGCGAGGAAATGCGCGAGAAGTTCGCCTCCTACAGCCTTGAGCTGCAGGAAGTTCTGATCGGTACCCCGCGCGCCAGCAACGGCCAGAACAGCATAGAGCAAATCCTGATCCAGCTGCGCGAGCGTCAGATCGCCGTCGAAAAGGTCGAGACCTATAAGCTGCAGGAAGTCGCGGCAGTCCAGGAGCGCACATTGCGCGAGAAGGAAGCGCTTGCCGAACAACAGGCCAAGATCACCACTTCTGCACTGACCATCGAGATCAGTGAAAACGAAGGTAAGGCGCAGCTGGCCCGCACCCGCCAGCAGGCGGAAACCATCCAGGTCACCGCCAAGGCGGAGGCCGAGAAGGTACGCCTTGCGGGCCTCGGCGAGGCCGACCGTATCAAGGCGATTGCGCTTGCCGATGCCGAGCGCATCAAGGCCACAGGTCTCGCCGATGCCGAAAAGGTGCGCGCAGTCGGTCTGGCGGAAGCAGAAGCCACCGAGAAGAAGGTCGCAGCCTTCGGCGGGCCGGATTATCAGCTGAATTCGCAGGTTCTGATGCGCTTCGCTGAAGCGATCGAGAACGGCAGGCTGCCTCTCGTGCCGCAGATCCAGGTCGGCGGTGGTGCCGGGGAAAAGGGTGCCGCCAACGGTCTTGTCGAAATGATGTTGTCGATGCTGGTCGCCGACCGGCTTGGGCGGCAGGAAGCGCCGGCTGCTGCCCCCACAGCGATCGCCCATGATTGATTGCGGATGGGCCGGCTATGCCGGCCCATCTTGTCCAGTGGCTCGCTCGCAGCCGCAACTCACTGCGGCTCGACATCGCGTTAGCCGATTTCCCGGAAGGTAATCGAATAGCGAAGCCGATCAACCGACGGGATGGAATGCTCCCATTCGCTTCGCGCAGGACCTGACAGCACGTAAGCGGAACCGGGTTCGCAGATTAGCGTGGCGCGCTGCCATTTATCCCCGGCACGGCTCCTCAGCCTGAACGTACAAGGCGATAGCAGGGAAATGCCGACAACCCGCCCGAACACCTTCTTGTCCCTATGCCAGCCAATGGGGGCGCCCGGCGCATATTCGGTGACAAGGGCTTGCTGCAGATTATCGGGCGCTATTTCCGCAAACTCGGCCGCGATGCTGCGCACCGGCAGAAGGAACGACGGAATTTCGCCGGTACGCCTCGCCCTCTGCGTTTCGTAATCGTATTTCCAACCATAGGAGATGACGCGTCGCCTACCTTCGAAGCCATGAAAGTCGAACGGCTTCAGCGGCAATTGCGGTATCTCGCGAAGCAGATCCAACTGGATGGACTCCGGAACGATATCGGCTTGGTAGCGGAAACCCTCCGGCAATGGCGGTTCTACTGCCGCAAACAGGTCTCCTTGCGCTGAAACGCCCATGGCCGCTCCTTCTGTTTAATGGACACTTGGAACTTTCGTGACCGCGGCGAAATCCTCCGCGACCAGTTCGCTGATCGCAATCAGGACCTCTTCGGCCGAGAAACCGGAGACAATCGTGCTCCGGATCAGCTCCTGCAGATCGAACTCAATAGCATCGCGACAGTCTTCCAGCCGCTGCTCCGAAACCGTAATGCTGTGCAGTTCTTCCATTATGTTATCCTTTCGTAGGTGCCCCTGATTTATCGAGCAGCCGCCCGATGCCTGGAGGAAGGAAGAAGCCCTTCGCGCTGCATCCTCTTGCGGACGGCCTTGCGCTGGCGGGCAATCGCTTGCGCCCTTTCGCGCACACGCCGTTCGGACGGCTTTTCATAGGCCCGATGTTCCTTCATCTCGCGGAACAGACCTTCACGCTGCATCTTCTTTTTCAGTGCCCGAATGGCCTGTTCGACATTGTTGTCTCTAACGAGGACTTGCATTCTCGTTCTCCTTGTTTCGTTGATAGTTCCGCTCAACCGAGCTGCTCGGCTATGATCGCCTTCAATTCGGCGCGCGTGAGCAGGCAGGGATATGGCTTCTGGTTTTTGTCCGGTCGTTCGATGCGTTCACCGCGGTCGCGCGGCTTCATCGCCGCCGGAGCGGCGGGGATATTTGCTTTGTTCAATTGAAATTCCTTACCAGCCATTCGGCGAAATGACGGTCCGGCGCTGTTGCGCACGGGAGCGCCGACGACTTCAGCCGTCCGCTGTGGCCAATTATGTGAGTGATGTCGGAAATATAAGGAGCGGCATATCGCATTACAAGGCGATATCCAGGCGATGAAAGGCCCGGATCAACACCATTGGAGCCGGAACATCGTCCGTCGGGTCGAAGGGTGGATTAATCAGCTATTGACGTGCTTGATCGAGCCCGGTGTGAGAGGCCTGATTTCGCCGGCTCGACAACGAGGACGCAAACCTAGCTTGGTAGCCGAAAAAGCAAGAAGGCATAACGAAGTTCTGAAGACCGTCCTTCTACCGCTCACCAAGTGAAACGAGGACCGAAAGAGCCGTAGTAGCCCGGTGTCGAGCCACCTGGAGCAAGCTCATTATCTCGTTGGACTCTCTCTGCCCATCGCCGACGCTCAGTCGCTTTTTTGGCGGCGGCAGGATCTGCCGATTTGCTTGCCGCTACGGAACCCGATTGACCGCCAGTTCTATTTCCCGTCGAGCAGGACGCACAAAAAACAGCCGGAAAAATAATCAGAATGCCTAGGGCTATTGCCCTTTTGAGCCTGTAGTAGATCGGCTGCATAGACATTCTCAATACTCTCTGACCATTCGCGATGAGAAGAGACATTATTCGATTCCACATCGCATGGGAACTAAAGGCTATTCGCGTTTCCGCTACGACGATAACGGCCGTTCTTCCATCCGTGCAGGGGAAAACGCCAGGTAACCGCAACTGTATCGGCGGATTTTCAGTCTTGCCATGCTGGTGCCGGATTCTTCTGATGGTTAGCTGCGCCGACATTGGAAGGGCACACCATGGAATTCCTCAATCGCTACATCGATCTTCCGCTGCTTCGCGGCGGATCGGCAGCCATGCGGCTGTGGCACAAACAAACCGGTCTTTCTCCGCAGACGCTCAGCCCTTCATGGAGCCTTATCGTTGTTCTTGCCCTTATGGCGGCAAGCGGCCTGTTGCTGAATGGCCCGATTTACGCTTTCGCCATCGGCACGCTCTTCATGCTTTCCGTTCCGTCACTGCGATTTTTGATGCCTGGTCGAATGGGGCGCAATTACGATATACGATCCTATCAGGCACTGGCAGCTACAGCCACGCGTAAGCGTGAGAGCGAATGGGCAACCCGACTGACAGTTTTGCTTACCGCCGTCATTTTCCCCTTCTGTGTCTACGCCGGCGACGAGGCGGCAGGCACCTTCCTGCTTGGCGCCAGCCTGTGGTTTGTGCTCACGGCTCCAGTAAAGATGTATCTGGATGCCGCCGAACCGCCGCCGCCGGACGCCGGCGGAAAGCAAGTTTGGTTGAAACAAGCCGTAACCACGGCGTAACGCCAGCCCCATTCAAGGAACAAAGTGCACTTTGCTCCGTTCTCCATCCAGCAACCAATGGAGAGCGAAATGCTTTATTATGCACTGGTATTTCTCGTCGTAGCCTTGATTGCCGGAGCCCTCGGCTTCGGCGGCATAGCAGGCGCCTCTGCGTCTATCGCACAGGTCCTGTTCTTTATCTTTCTTATCTTCTTCGTCGTTTCGCTCGTCATGAATGTGATGAGACGCTGAAGGCGATGAGACCATGATCCGAATGCCAGCCCACCCGATCAACCATGACGGTGGGCTGGCCGGCGCCCTTCTTTAATTGATTACGACAAAATATTCTCCGTGACGGCCCCTTCTCGTAACATTTGACAGCTGCGGCCGGAACTCGGCAGAGATCGATCGGCAAGAGCGGCCTCTGCCCTTGAGCACCCCTATTTCTCAGATCGCTGCAGAAGAATTCGCATCTCCTCAAAATGTCGCTTGCGATCCGCATCCCCGTCATTGGGCACATAGCATGTGCTGGAGACGCAAAATTTGACGAGGTTGTGAGGCTTGTCCGCCTTTTCGAACTCGCATTCGAACGTGTCGCTCATCTCGGCCGCCGCAGTGCCGGGCCGGGTGGAGTAGGTCATACGAACGCCAGGCGGCTTGAGCTCCGGAAAGGACTGCACCGTTCCAATCGCAAGCCCGTCCGATAAAAAGAAATTCTTGGCGACGGTCTTGCATGTTCCTTCCAGATCAGGGGACTGGGCAAGAACAGCGGTTGGAAAGAGGATAATGCTGAATAAAACAGGAAATTTAAACACGCTAGCCTCCTGTAAAGATCTCCAGGATCGAAGAGATCGCGATCAGCAAACGTCGGTCGAAACATAGAGTTCCATGAACCTATGCCAAGCAGTTCCCGTGACCGGCATCAACGCTACTAAGTTCGGGAAAGCCTTTCGCTTCAACAGCACGGACGATCGCGAGTGCGCTGTTTTCCGTCGCTATATATCTACTCTGCGAACCTGATCTTCTGCCCATCAAGGTAGCCATGCTCGTAAGCTTTCGCCTGTTCGCTATCCTCGGAATAGGGGTTCTTTCTATTTTCGGCATCGCATTTTCCATCCTTCACCCCCTTCTCGTAAGCCTCCTTTTCGCTCTCCGAAGCCGGAAGGCGAGGCGATGGCTCGGGGAAATATTGTATGGGGTTCGGGAGTCCAAGCGCAGGTGCGAAGTCTGAGGCCGTAATCGGCATTTGCGGGCACATGGTGAATTCCTCCTCTCATTGAAACGCCCTTTGCGGTCGACGGTTCCCTCAAGTCTTTTAACCCTCGCGCTGCTTCCGCGCAGCATGTCCTCCAAGCCACTGGATGCATGCTCATGATCAAGGGTGAAACTTTTTGAATTTTGGGCCGTTGTCGTGCTTATGACCGACGCAAAATCCAGTCCGAAATCGGTCGATGATGCCAAGCCGGCTGATGCCGAAAGGTTGCATCGGGGGAAGAGCTCGACTGTCGAGGCCGAGCAGCCACCCGATTTAGTAGAACCTGACCCGGATTTGACCCCCGAGCAAACAGAGCAGGCACGCAAACGATATTTGCTCAGCCGTTTCTGGATCAGCGCCCGCGGTTATTGGAGCCGTCGTGGAGACCGTTTTGCCTGGCCATGCTCGATTGGCCTCCTTGCCCTAATCGGCCTGAATGTCTGTTTCCAGTATGGGATCAATATCTGGAACCGGGCGATTTTTGACGCGATCGAGCAACGCAACGTTCATGCCGTCTACGTCCTGAGCGCGGTGTTTCCCCCGCTCGTGCTCGGCAGCGTCGCCCTCGTCACCATACAAGTCTATGTTCGTATGATGATGCAAAGACGCTGGCGCTTCTGGCTCACAACCGCTTTGATCGCCCGGTGGCTCGCCAACGGCCGCTATTATCAACTGAATCTGATCGGCGGCGACGATCACAAGAACCCCGAGGCCCGTCTCTCGGAGGATTTGCGGATCGCCACGGAATCCCCGGTCGATTTCATCGCTGGCGTCATTTCAGCATTTCTCTCTGCCTCGACCTTCATCGTGGTCCTCTGGACGATCGGCGGCGCCCTGACTTTCGAGATCGCCGGTTCAATCATTACGATTCCCGGCTTCCTCGTCGTCACGGCGGTCCTCTACGCCGTGATCACGTCTACCTCGATGGCGGTCATCGGCCGCCATTTCGTGCGGGTTTCCGAGGTCAAAAACCAGGTGGAAGCGGAGTTTCGCTACACGCTCACGCATGTCCGCGAAAACGGTGAGAGCATCGCGTTGCTCGGCGGTGAAGAGGAAGAGCGCAACGACCTCGAGCGGACATTCGGAAACGTGTTGAAACAGTGGGCGTTGCTTGCCCATCAATATATGCGCACGACCCTCGTGTCGCAGGTCTCCATGTTGATTGCGCCTGTCGTGCCGGTCCTGCTTTGTGCGCCGAAATTTCTGGAAGGCAGCATGACACTCGGTCAAGTCATGCAGGCTGCCTCTGCCTTCGCCATCGTTCAGAGCGCATTCGGATGGCTGGTCGACAATTATCCGCGCCTTGCCGACTGGAATGCCTCGGCGCATCGTGTCGCCTCGCTTATGACCTCGCTTGATGGGCTCGAGCGCGCCGAAAAGAACGATACGCTCGGACGGATCAAGCATGGAGAAACCGAAGACGAGACGATGTTATCGCTCAAAGATCTCTCCGTGACGCTCGACGACGGCACGTCCGTAGTCAAGGAAACGGAGGTGGAAATCGATCCGGGGGAACGCGTCTTGGTCGCCGGCGAATCCGGTTCGGGCAAAAGCACGCTGATACGGGCAATTTCCGGTCTGTGGCCTTGGGGTCATGGCGGCGTCAACGTCCACCCCGATAGCCGGTTGTTCATGTTGCCGCAGCGGCCTTACATCCCATCGGGCACACTTCGCCGCGCCGTCGCCTATCCCCGCGCGGCCGACGACTGGACGCCGGACGAAATCAAGGCCGCCCTTGAAAAGGTTGGTCTCGACTATCTCAACGAAAAGATCGAGGAGGACGCACCCTGGGATCAGACGTTGTCAGGCGGCGAAAAGCAGAGGCTCGCCTTCGCGCGTCTTCTGCTGCACGATCCCGATATCATCGTGCTGGACGAGGCAACCTCAGCCCTTGATGAGAAGAGCCAGGATAAGATGATGGAGATGATCATTCGCGAATTGCCGAAGGTCACCATTATCAGCGTCGCGCACAGGGCTGAGCTGGAAGCCTTCCACAGCCGCAAGATTACCCTGGAACGCCGCCAAGGTGGCGCAAGGCTGGTCAGCGACATCGAACTCACTCACCGCCATAGAAAAGGGAACCTGATTTTGCGCCTCTTGGACGATCGAAGACCCATATTCAAAGATAATTCGACCTCGGATCAGGGCGCACGATCCCCGCGCCGATAGCGGTTAGTGCGATTGCCGCGCACGCTTCGAGCGCGCGCAAAGTGAAGCAAAAGCAAATGCACCACGTCTGCGCCATTCGACATTGAGATGTATTCCCTTATGCTGGAACGTGACATACTCAACGATTAGATGCAGTTGGAGCATATTCGATGCAACGAGAAGCGATCTGGTCGCTGGTCTTGCTTGTTCTTCTTGTCCTGAGCGCTTTCGTCGGCTCGATACTGCGCACTAACTTGCCTGCGCCGCATCGCGGCAACGAGACAATGGACTTTCTTCGGGTGGTAACCGCACTGCTCGTGACTTTTGCAGCCCTTGTCATGAGTTTGTTGCTGGCATCGGAACTCAATGCCTTCACCGCCGCCTCCCACGATCGCAATCGTTATGCCGCGGGTCTCGCCGAGATGGACGGTTGCCTGAAAAATTACGGCTCGACCCTCGACAATGAGAGGCAGCTATTGCGCAGCTATACCGCTGCCGTCATTGCCAGCACCTGGCCCGATGAAGCGCCTCCGCAGGGCGAGAAATATCCCGACATCTCGGACTTGCCTTTGACCGGCGAGGCGCCGGCCCTTGGATCGATGTTGAATAATGTCGGGCTCAACATTGATCGCCTGCAGCCCGCCGACCCCTTGCATCAGGCCCTTGCGACCCGCTGCAGCCAGCTTTTCAGCAATGTCATGGCCGCGCGATGGACCGTCATCGAAGATGCACATGGCTCGCTTTCCGCGCCATTTCTTGGCGTTCTCATCTTCTGGCTTATGCTGGTATTTTTGAGTTTCGGGCTTCAGGCTCCCAAAAACCCACTCGCCGGCGCGATTGTCCTTGTGGCCATCATCTCGGTCGCAAGCGTCATGTTCGTAATCCTGGATCTCGACCTCCCCTATGGCGGCTTTTTCGGTATTTCGAGCACATCGATGCGACACGCGCTGACCGACATGCAGCGCAACTAAAAATCGCAGTCTTGCATATATGTGGATCGTAGCGCTCCTGCGATGACCTCCCCTGGAGCAACACCCGCAGTCGCTTCACCTTCTGCTCATTTGCTGACATGATGGAAGGAGCTGTTTGCTGTCGTGGGCTTATCATGAACGGATCAACACCGGAAGAAAGCAGGATGCGCGCGCCGGCAGGCTCGGTTACCGGGCTTTGCTCGGCATCGGCAACCATGTTCGCAGTTGGGATGGCGTTCCTTGGCTACTGGGGCGTTTATGAGCAAGGGCGCTGGCATGTCTCGGATTATTTTGTGGTGGCCCTGGCACTCAGCGGCTTTGCGGCGCTGGGTTCCGTTCCTTGGATCGTAACAACGCCAGTGGCGCGCGAGGATGAAGAAAAGGTGGTCGGTGCGCGGCGAGCGCTGGCGCTTGGAATTGCCTTGCTCTGGCTGTCGGTCTGTATCGCGGTATTTGCCTGAAAGTCCTGAATGCCCTTGTGGCAGCCACGGTTTAACGCCCGGCGCGCTCAGGCGTTCTACACATTCCACCCCTGACGTTTTCATTGGAGAAGCATCATGAATCTCGAACTCGACGGCAAATTAGCTCTGGTCACCGGCAGCACCGCCGGCATCGGTCACGCAATCGCGGCAACTCTCTTGCGCGAGGGTGCCCACGTTATTGTCAATGGGCGGACCCAAGAAGCGGTCGATCGTGCGGTTGCCGAACTTGCTGCGATTGGAAGCGGCCGCGTGGAGGGATTTGCCGGCGATCTCGCAACCGAGCAGGCCGCAGATGAAATCGTAAGGCGCTTTCCGAATGTCGAGATCCTCGTCAACAACCTTGGGATATTCGAACCCAAGCCGTTCGAAGAGATCCCGGACGCTGACTGGCGTCGGTTCTTCGATGTCAACGTGATTTCTGGCGTTCGTCTCGCCCGCCTTTATCTGCCCTCGATGCGCCAGCGTAACTGGGGTCGCATCATCTTCATCTCGAGCGAAAGCGGCGTGCATATTCCGGCCGAGATGGTGCATTACGGCGTGACCAAGACGGCCCAGATTGCAGTGGCGCGCGGTATTGCGGAATCCGTTGCGGGCACCGGAATCACGGTCAACAGCGTCTTGCCAGGCCCAACGAAATCGCGCGGCGTCGTCGATTTCGTCGCCGCGCTGCCCGGCTCGGAAGGAAAGACTTTCGCGCAATTCGAGACCGAATTCTTCGAGAAAATCCGGCCAACTTCCCTGATCAAACGCTTCACGCAGCCTGAGGAAATCGCGACCATGGTCGCCTATGTCGCAAGCCCCCTGTCTTCGGCTACCAATGGTGCAGCGCTTCGGGTCGATGGCGGAGTGGTAAAGAGCGCGTTCTGACCATCGCGACCAAACGAACGAACTCCGGCGGCAAGATGCGCCAAGCGCAACCTATAAATGTCGCCGGACGCCACCAGATTACTCTTTTCCCACGGCGATGAGATGGGCCAGATTAAAATCATCGCCGACTCGCGGATTGAGCTCATGAACACAGACGCATTCTTCACCAAAATCCGGACCTACACCCCTCTGTCAGAAAAAGCCGAGCTCGCCTGGTCATCACTCCTGCGGCCGAGACAGTATCGTAAGGAGGAGCCCTTCATTCGGGCGGGCGACGTACCGACGACCTATGCCTTCGTCGTTAAAGGCCTGCTATGTCAGCGCTACGTCGGCCGCGACGGCAACATGATTATTAAATGCTTCTTTCCTGAGAACCGCATTGCCTCTTCGGTCAGCGCGACCCTGCTCGGTGAGCCCAGCCCTTTCGCGATTACGGCGATCGAGAACACCACCGTCCTCGAATATGACTTTGCGGCTTTTAGGTTGCTCGTCAGCGACTTTGCCGACATTGCCGCCTTTTATATCCGGTACATGGAGCGCCATTGGATTATCGACAAAGAACCGGGGGAGATTGCGTTCAGGCATGACGACGCGATGCAGCGCTATATCGATTTTATCCGCAAGGAGCCGGAACTGCATAAGCGTTTGAAGCAGCATCACATCGCCGCCTGGTTGGGCATCACTCCGGAAAGCCTCAGCCGGCTGCGAAAGACAATCGCTATCACAAGGCCAGACAGAGGCTGACGCGATTTCTTACCAAACATCAATTCTTTCACGGTCGGATTGCGGCATTTCTGCCGGGCAAGCAACCACCGTAACGGTCACGGCGGCATCAACCAGCGGATATCGACCGCGGGTGCGGCCCTGTCCTGCCGTGAAGAAAGGAAACCAAAAATGACCAAGATGATTTTCGTGAACCTGCCGGTGACCGACCTGGCTCGGGCCAAGGCCTTCTACGAGGCTCTGGGATTTGCCAATAACGCCCAGCTCAGTGACGATAGCTCGGCCTGCATGGTGGTGAGCGAGACGATCAACGTCATGCTCCTCACTCACGAAAAGTGGCGCGGTTTCACCAGCCGCCCGATCCCGCCGGCAACCTCAAGCGAAGTGATGCTGGCTATATCCTGCGAGAGCCGTAAGGCCGTCGACCAGATGAATGATGCCGCCGCGGCACATGGCGGGCAAGCGGACATCAATCCAAAACAGGACCTCGGCTTTCTGTATAATCGCAATCTCGCCGATCCGGACGGTCACGTCTGGGAAGCAGTATGGATGGATCCGAGCGCAATGTCCGCCGGTAACTGAAGCTCGTCAGGTCGCGCGGTAAAGCGTGGGCTCCGAGCGTACCGTTTGAATGACGAGAGCCAAATTGGGGCGCAATGCTGTCCTTCAGCGATTGCGTCCCAAATATCTGAAAAACCGGGCGAGACCTGGAAAGGACGTGCCGTCGAAGCCGACCACGCGGTTCAGATACCGGCGTACCACTTATATCCGCGGTGGGGAAATGGTGATGAATACTCGCCTTCCTTCAATTAATACGCTATGCGTAGCATATGATAAATAAAGTCGATCAAGAAGCTCTCTCTCTCCTGCGCGCCGTCCTGGCGCTCGGACGGCGGCTGCGCGGCGAGCGCCCGCAAGGCGCGCAGACGCTCGCTGCTATCAGTCTTCTGGGAACGCTCGGTCGCCTTGGACCGATGCCAGCTGTGCAACTGGCGACCGAGGAACGCCTTCAGCCTCAATCTCTGACACGGATCGTAGCCGGTCTTGAAGGCGATGGACTGATCGAACGCCGGCGAGATCCGGCTGACCAGCGAGCGTTGATCATCGCTCTGACAGAGAGGGGCAAGACGGTGCTCGCAAATGATCTGCGCGCGCGACAGGCGTGGTTGCGCGAGGCGATGTTGCGCGTGCTTTCAGAAAGCGAGCGCACGGCTTTGATCGCGGCAACCGACATTATGCTCAAGCTCGCCTTTGATGATCAAGGCAGATTGGAGATCGATGCTCATGACGCATTGGATCGATAGCGCCATATTCTGGCACATTTATCCCCTCGGTTTCGTCGGCGCCGAGCAGAAGGCCCATGCGGGCATTCGTCATCGCCTGAACCATATCGTCGATTGGCTCGACTATGCCGTCGCGCTGGGGGCATCCGGTCTGCTGTTGGGGCCGATCTTTGCCTCATCGACACACGGCTACGACACGATCGATCATTTTCGCATCGACCCCCGCCTTGGTGACGATTGCGATTTCGACCAGCTCATCATGGAGGCGCGACGACGTGGATTGAAAGTCATCCTTGATGGCGTTTTTAACCATGTCGGAAGGGATTTTCCGCTTTTCCGTGCCGCCATTGAGAATGGAACGGCCTCTCAGGAGGCGAGCTGGTTCCGCTTGCTCGGCGGCAAGGACGACACGGGCGGCCCTGCCTATGCGACGTTCGAGGGACATCATGCGCTGGTGGCGTTGAACCACGATTCTTCGGATGTTACCGACTATGTGACGAATGTCATGAACCACTGGCTGGACCGTGGCGCTTCAGGGTGGCGGCTTGACGCAGCCTATGCAGTATCTTGCCCATTCTGGAAAACGGTGTTGACGGATGTCCGCCAGCGCCATCCCCACGCTTACATATTCGGCGAGGTCATCCACGGCGACTACAATGGCTTTGTAACGGCGACCGGCGTCGACGCAGTGACGCAGTACGAATTGTGGAAGGCGATCTGGAGCGCGATCAATGACTGCAACCTGTTCGAACTTCAGTGGGCGCTGGAGCGGCACAATGGGTTCCTGGAGCATTTCGTACCACTCACCTTTGTCGGCAATCATGATGTCACGCGGCTGGCGAGCCGGTTGACTGATGAACGGCACATCGCTCACGCTCTTGCCATTCTTATGACAGTCGGCGGCACGCCGGCCATCTATGCCGGTGACGAGCAAGCTTTCCGAGGCATCAAGGAAAACCGGGTTGGCGGCGATGATGCAATCCGGCCTGCCTTTCCCGCAAGGCCCGAGGAACTCGCTCCGTTTGGCTGGCCGATTTACCGGCTTCATCAGCAGCTTATTGGGGTTCGTCGCCGTCATCCCTGGCTCTTCAGAGCCAAAAGCCGAAAAATTCACCTCACCGCTCGGAAGGCCGTCTGGGCCATGGAGGCAAACAACCAGACGATCCTCGTCGCCCTTAATCTCCGTGATGGCGACGCCATTCTCCCTGCGCCGGGTGCCAAAAACGTGGTTGCTGGAACCGCTGCAGCAATAACGATTGAGCTGGATCGATCGACTTCGATCCGGTTGCCCGGATACGGCTGGGCCGTGCTTTCGACGGAGAAACAATAATCATATCGTGACAGAGCAGGTTCCGACCCTTTCGCCGAACTGGGAGAAGCGGCTTTCGCATCTCATCCACCGGCTGATCATTGTCTTGACATTGATCACTCCATTGCTCGGACACTCCCTTTCAAGCAACTTCTCGCAGAGCGCTGGAGTTCTCTTCGGGCACTGAAGCATCATTTCAGAACTCGGACAACGACGCGTTGTCCAATCGCCAAAAGGGCATCGCGTGGAACGGTGATGATGCAGTTTGCCGTACGTATATCGCTGCGTTCTCCGGGGTCTTCCGTCGATTTCGCGTGTGTCAATACTTTGGAAACTCGGCCGACACGGCCTGAAACGGTTTGTGTGGAGCGCCCTTCGGGAATGATTTCGACAGTCATGCCGGGACCGACAAGGTTGAGATATTCTTCCGGAATGTCTGCGCGCACGATTTTCGGGCCATCCGGCAAGAGGACGAACATCTCACTCATCGCCTGTGACGAAACGGCTTCGCCGGCCTTTACCGCTTGGCGTATGATGACGCCGTCGGCCGGCGCCTTGATCTCGCGCAGACTCACCTCCCGTTTGGCCATTTCGAGACGTTCCCGCGCGATATTCAGAGCCGTCGCAGCGGAGTTGGTCTCGATAGCCTGCGTCTCATAGGCGTTGCGCGCATCTTCGAGTGCCTGATCGGAAACGGCTTTGCCGACAGCGGCGCGGCGCATTCTTTCATAGGTCTTGGAAAGGTTCCTTTCCTTGATTTCGAGGAGTTTATGATGATCTTCGGCTTGGGAAACCTCCTGCTCGGCGATACGAACCGCAGCTTCCTCCTGCCTTCTGTCGAGAAAGGCAAGGACATCACCTTTGCGCACATAAGCCCCTTCCCTTGCCGGCACGTCGGCAACGATCCCGTCGCGCACGGCCGTTATTCGATAAAGGCCTCCCTCGACATCGACTGTTCCGCGCGCAGCGGCGGTGATTGCTGGCGCAATGCGTTCGGCAGCATCCAAGCTTTCGTCCGCCTTCGGGACGCCGACGGCAGTCCATAAAATGCCCAATGTCAGGGACGAACCCAATAGGCCGGCCGCCCAAAAACGGCGTGAGCGTTTAGTTTGATCCATGCCAGTACTCTCGTGTATGGGTGTTTCGCCCGGAGGCGGGCCGTTCCTCAGGCAACAGGCGCCCGTCCTCCATCCTGAGGAGGCGATCTGCTTTCGAAAACAGACGGCTATCGTGCGAGACGCACAGAACTGCCGTTCCCAACTGACTGGCCGTATCACGCAGGATCTCGACGATCCTCGACCCATTGCTGCTGTCGAGCGCACTCGTCGGCTCGTCTGCAAACAGGATCGCGGGCTCTTTGACGATGGCTCTCGCAATGGCAACGCGCTGCTTCTCGCCACCGGACAGATGCGAAGGCCGTAAATGCTGGCGGTGCAGCAGGCCGACACGCTCCAGCGCCGCAAGCGCCCGGGCTCGTGCCTCGGCTTCCGGAACCTTGAGGTAATCCAGCGGGACCTGAACCTGCTCGAGCGCGGAAAGTGCGGGAAACAGATTGAAGCCCTGAAAGATAAAACCGCAGCTTCTCAGGCGAAACGCATCTCTCTGCGCGTCCGTCGAGGAGGAGAGATCGGTTTCGCCGGCGCGAAGCTGCCCGCTGTCGGGTTTGGTCATACCACCGAGCGTCGCCAGAAGCGTGCTCTTGCCGCAGCCGGAAGGGCCGCTCAGGACAGCGAATTCACCGCGATACATCTCGACGGAAATATCGACGAGCGCGTTTGTACGAACGCCCTGGACGGTGAAGGACTTGTGGAGATTGAGAGCAGTGATAGCAGATCGCATCATATCATCTCAACAAGGAAGCCGGGTCTGCCTGACGCAGGCGATGAATCGAAAGAAGACAGGCAAGTACCGCCACGACGAGAACAACGAGCGAGGCGAGAAGGATGACGATGCCGTCAAGCACGAAAGGAACCTTGTAGACCTGCGCAATGAGGGCGATGAAAAGGCTTAATACGCCGCTGATGATCAGGCCGGAAACACCCACCCAGGCGGCCTGCTCGGCAACAATGGTTCTCAACTCGCCAAAGGGCACGCCGAGCGCGCGAAGCGTGGCATATTGCGGAAGCGCGCCTGCGACTGCCGCCATGAGGGTCTGGCTGGTTATGAGCGCTCCAATGGTTGCGGCTATCAGCGTCGCAAAGATGAACGCAATACCGGCGCCGGAATCGAACAGCATATAGCTGGTCGACATGCTCGCAAGCCTGCCGGAAGGCCAGATCTCGAAGCGGTCGGCAGAGGCTCGTTGATTAAGACGCCTGATCACGCCCGCGGACTTATCGCCAGTATTGATATCGAACAGAAAATAGGTAGCGGCACCATCGGTAGGTAGCGCCTGATCAAGCACGCGTGCGGTATCGAGCGAACCGACGACATTCACGCCACCCAGACCGCGAAGCCCGTCAATGAGGCCGACCACGCGTACGGCATGACCGTTGACCTCTGCCAGATCCCCGGGTTTGGCGGAGAGCTTGTCGCCGTCGGATGCGTCAACGACCACGGCGCCGGGCTCGCGCAGCTGGCTGCGCAGTCCTGCCGGAACGACCTTAGCCAGGCCGGCACTGCCGGTCTCGGTATCGATGCCTATGATTGTGACGCTGACGCCACCATTGCCTCCGACGGCGCGCCAGTCGCCGGATCCGAGCAGCAACGGCTCGATATGGGATACAAGAGGCTCGGAATAGAGGTTCGTCAACACGCGCGCTTTCACCGTTCGCCCAAGTTCGACGCTTTGCGTGCCGGGATAGCCGGCCCAGTAATCGGCGGTCGATTGCGATACATAAAGCGAATTCGCACTCACAATCCCAAGCAGCAACGCTCCCTGGGCCGTCATGAGAAGCCCGGAAAAGGCAACGGCTGCGACGGCCGGCAAAAAGCGCCGCCATTCATAGATAAGGGTTTTGCGCGCGATCGGAACTGGCATGACTACATCCGCCTTTCCGGCACAGGAGATGAGGAAGCCTGCTGCGCGGTACCTGTTGCCTTGTAGAAAGCGATGAGGGCGCGGGCTTCGTCTTCGATACTGTCTGTCAGTGAAGCTCGCAGTTCCAATATATCGAGCGCGCCTCTGATGGACTTTGATTTATCTTCCAGGCCTTCTTGAACGAGCTTATCTGCGCTGTTGCGCACCATCGTCGCTCGCTTCAACCTCGATCTTAGCAGCGTCGTCTTTTGTCGGGCGGCATTGAACTCACGCAGCGCTCTTGACGCTTCCTCATAGGCAACGAGAACGGCCTGCCGGTATGCAAGGCCCGCTTCCCGAAATTTGGCTTCGCTCGCCGCGACGACGTCTTTGCGCCGGCCCAGATCGAACAGCGGGATTTGCAGCGATGGCCCTCCGGAAGCGCCAAACAAAGAACTTCCAATCGGAGCGCCAATCCCTATCGTGCCGGAGAGGCGTAGTTTCGGATAGAGGTCGCTTTTCGCAATGCCGACCTGCGCGCCCGCTTGGGCTACCGCGAATTCGGCTCGACGCACGTCGGGTCGCAAACGCAGCAGATCGGCGGGACGGCCTCCCAGCAGGCTGGCTCGGACGGTTGGCTGCGGCTGAGGTTTAAGGAGGTCCGCCGTCGGCGTCGACGTTCCTTCGAGGGTCGCGATTTGCTGGACTGACGTAGCGATCTCGCTTTCCAACTCAACGAGCCTCGATCTGGCAGTGTCGATGACCGATTTCTGCAGTTCCGTGTCGGACGCCGTCGCCAGACCTACCTGCTCCCTGACGTTTGTCAGTCTGGAATTCTTCTCCAACAGACCGATCATCTCGGCAGTGTCGGCACGACGTCTTTGGAGCGCCCGAAGGTGAACGTAATTGGCGGCGATTTCCGCTGTCACCGCCAGTTTTGCCGCCACCAGATCTTCATAAGCGATCTGCGCGGTCAGATCGGCCGATTTCTGGACCCGCCTGTCTTGTCCAAACAGAGCGACCTCCCAGCCTGCCTCAAGATTCAATTGCAGTGGACGCCGCGTAAAATCATTATTCACCCGGGGTCCGGTTGCAGCATTTGCAATCCCGGTTGCCCCCAGCTCCGGCCGATAGCCGGAAAGCGCCGAATGCGCCATCGCTCTTGCCGCCGCCAGGTTCTGCTGGGCCTGCGCAACGGTGAGGTTGCTGTTTGCGGCACGAGAGACGAGCGACGACAACATCCGGTCGTGAAAGCCTTCCCACCATGCCAGGTCCTTGGCGCCAGCCTGAGAGCTGCCGGGCGATGCCCCTGCATAGGCAGAAGGCAAGGGCGGAGGCGCTGCGGGTGGAGATAGATCCATCGTTTGACAGGCCGGCAGAGCGAATGCCAATATCATCATCGACAGGATGATTTGCAGGCACCGGTGTTCGCGCTTCGGTATATCGGAACTGTCATTTTGACCCATGCCGTGCAGTCGGCACACAATACTATAAGACCTGCCGATCATGATCCCGTCACTAAGCGATCCATTTCGTAACCGTTGCAGTCGCACTTTGTGGCTAATCGCATAACGAAAAGCTCGGCAACACTGCCCGGTGAAATAGCCTCGTTCTGTGCAGATTTCATGGAGATTGCATACAGATTGAGTGAACGGCGGCGCATGGCGGGCAGCCAGTGTTTCACTCGTGAATTACTCTGCGCCCCCTTACAATTGCTGATGATAGCGCTGCGGCGACAGAGGCAAGCGTCGAGCGCTGCAACATGGTCGAGAGATTCTAAGGGCGCTCTCGAAGAGTTTTGACATCAATCATTGCTGTGTTTAAGCGCAAACTATCTGAATATACTGCCGCCGTATCAATACAAACAGCGATCGATTGCAGGATTTTCTCTTAATCCGGGGGAAAATATTACTTCATTTCTGATGGCGCTTTAATATGCTAAGAGAGGTACTTTGGGGATGTTGCAGCAACTTAACCATTAAAGAAGCAAGTTTGCACATTTCTTTTGGAGGAGGCCCGGAGTGTTGGATCCTTTGATACCGACAATATTTCACGAGCACTGGTGGCTCGATGCTGCGACGAAGGGACGAGCCGAGATATCCGAAGTGACCGAAGGCGGGCGGACAGTGGGCCGGCTGCCCTATCTCAAGGAAACGAGACTTGGTCTGCACAGCATCAATATGCCGACCCTCACCCACTTTCTCGGCCCGGGCATCAACGACGGTTCCGGCAGCGAGCCGAACCGCTTCGTGAAGCGTCAGGCGATTACACGTGAGCTCATCCGCAAGCTGCCGCAGTTCTCCTCATTCCGTCAGAAGCTGCACCACAACGTCAGAGACGTGCTTGCTTTTCAGGCCGAGGATTTCGAGGTGACGGCTCAGTTCACCTTCGAAGTCGGCCCGGCCCCTCTGGAAGTTATGTGGAAAGCCATGCGGGACAAGACACGAAATGTCATCCGTCGGGCAGAGGAGCGTTACGGCGTCTCGAACATCATGGACCCGCAGGCATTCTTCCGCTTTTCCATCGCCAATCTTAGGGCCAAAGGTGAGGAACCCAATATCGACTTTGTCACCTGCATAGATGTCGTCACCAGAGCACTTGACCGCGGACGTGGTCATTTCTACGTCGCAGTGGACGACAAAGGGGATGTCAGGGCAGCTATATTTTGTGTCTGGGATGCCAGATCGTATTACTACATGTTATCGACCCGCACGGCCGACAGCGGCAACGGCGCGATCCCTCTATTGATCTGGAGTGCCATCAAAAATGCCGCTTCGATGGGGCTGGTCTTCGACTTTGACGGTGTGGCGAATGCCGGTTCCATCCTGCTCTATTCCGGCTTCGGCGGCACCGTTTCTCCGCGCTACATTGTGATGAAGTCGAACACCCTCTACCAGACTTTGCGCAGGATCCGCCGCATCAACCCAAGAGTTTCGAACCATTTTCTTTGAGGACAGGGACAAGTACGCACCGTTCACACTGCGTCGACCGAAAAGCACGGCAACAGGTAGGTCGGAACTGCATGGTGTCGCCGCGTCAGTTCGGCCAGCTCCTGCTCCGAGGCGGTTGCGAGGATGCCGGTGCGCACTAACACGGAGGCCAGACCCATATCGCCCGCGCCCTTGATGTCATGCTCGATACTGTCACCGATGCAGACGATCCCGCCGGGTTCGGCATTCGTCCAACGGGATATCGCCAGCATGTAGATCTCGCGATATGGCTTGCCGATCCAGTGCACCTTACCGCCAAGCTCCTCGTAGATTGTGGCGATCGCGCCAAGGTCGCCGACCAGGCAAAGGCTTCCGGCGTCACCCTCAACCTCGAGATCATCAACCGGTTCGAGAGCAATATGCTGAACACTGCCGCCCAGGGCATGGCTTACATTCGCGATACCGGCGCCTCCAACGTTTTCCTGCATCTCGACACGTTCCATATGAACATCGAGGAGGCCGATGTCGGGCTCGCCATCCGCCATGCTAGCGACAAGATCGGCTACGTCCATATCGGCGAAAGTCATCGCGGCTATCTCGGAACCGGCAATATCGATTTCGCCGCCATTTTTGATGCATTGGTCGCAATCGGCTGGAATGACTACGTAACCTTCGAATCCTTCTCGACCGCCATCGTCGACAAGGACCTATCGCTGAAGACGGCGATCTGGCGCAATCTCTGGGACGACAATGTTGCCCTTGCCAGACATGCACGGCAATTCATCGAGCTGGGATTGGAAACCGCCAGCCGCAAGGCGGACCTGGTGAAGCTGGCCCACCTTTCCCGCTGAGCCATTTCCGCAATAGTGGATCAAAGGTCACCCGACGGTCAGCAAACACCGGCGTAGAATTGCTCATCTCGCACGGCAAAGCACATACAGATCTACTTTGTCGCTCCAGCCGTGAGGCCTGTGATGAGTTTGCGCTGGAATAGCATGTAAGCGAGAATGAGCGGGCCGATAACGATGACAGCGCCCGCCGTCAGCACAGGCGTATTTACCGTATACCGTCCCTGGAAAAACAGCATGCCGATCGGCAGGGTGCGATAGTTGTCGTCATTGACCAGAACAAGTGGAATAAGAAATTCGTTCCATGTCCAGATAAACAGGAACAATGCCAGCGTCGACATCGACGGCAGCATCAAAGGCACGATAACTTTCGACAGAATGTATCGTCTGGATGCTCCATCGAGGACGGCTGCCTCTATGATCTCCGATGGCAATTGCTGCATCGCACTTGCCATAAACATCGTCGCAAAAGGCAGCGACATGGCAATTTGCGGAAGGATTAGCGCTGCATAGGTGTTGATGAGGCCGACATAGCGCATCTCATAGTAGAGCGGAATGATGAAGGCCTCGGTCGGAATCATCATGCCTATAGTCAAGAGAACAAAAATGGTGCGTCTGAAGGGGAAGCTCAGGAATGCGAAACTGAATCCCGTCAATGTCCCGAGTATGATACTGACAATGACTACAGGGAAAACGATCAGAACCGAATTCAGGAAATAGACGTTAAAATGGCCTTCGATCCAAGCATTCGCATAATTCTCGAAATGCGGATAGGCGGGTAATACGAATGCGCCCTGGATAAGATCGGCACGGCTCTTCAGAGACGTCAGTATCAGAAGCGCGAAGGGGATAACCGTCAGGACCGCAAAGAGCCAAAGAATGATACGCGACGGCAAGATGGCGCCTGCCCCATGAAAATTCCGGCTCACTATGCACTCCCTTCATTTACAGGTCGCACCAGCCGGTGAACGGCATAGTTGATTGTAAAGACCAGAATCGCACCGATGATGGCGACGGCCGAGGCATAGCCATAGCGGTTCAATTGGAAGCCAAGCTCGTACATGTAAATATTGGGAACGAGGGTCGCATTGGCTGGGCCGCCCCTGGTCATCGTAAAGATCAGGTCAAAGCTCTTGATGGAAGCAATGATAGTGAGAAGCAACGCGATGCGTATTTCCGGCAGCAGGAGCGGCAGCGTTATGAAGAAGAAAATCCTGCTTCCTGAAGCACCGTCCACCCTCGCCGCTTCAAACAGCGAAGGGTCAATCCGCTGAATACCGGAAAGAAACAGGACCATACAGAAACCGAAGAAATACCAGCTGGCGACGATGCCTACGGCCGGTAGGACAAAGGTGAAATCGCCAAGCCAGGGTAAAGCGATCGAACCCAGGCCAGCCAGTTTTAACGCCTGATTGATGGGGCCAAAAGCGGGATTGTAGAGCCAGTGCCAGATGATGCCGAGAACGGCGGTCGGCATGATATAGGGCAAAAACAGCAATGTGCGCAGCGCGAACTGCTCTCGCTGCCTGAGCGACCAGACCAATGCGGCAAGCAAGAGGCCGACGACGATCGGGATGACACAGTAGAACACCATAAAGAGCGCATTGTTTTTCAATGCGACATAGAAAGTCTCATCCGAGAGCAATTTTGCATAATTGCCGAAGCCAATCCAATTGGGCAAACCGATCCCATTCCATTCGGTGAAGCTGATACCGATTGCTGCGATAATGGGGCCGAGTACGAGAGCAAAATAAACCAGCAAACCAGGCAGAATATAAATGAGATTTCTGCTGGTGTTGGCATCAAGTGGTGAACGTTTCATGCACCATCTCATGAATATGCCAGGGGCCGACTAGCGCCTCTCTGGCCGTGATCAGGATTGACGTAGCGAAGTTTCCCGCCGCTGCATCCCATCAAATGGACCAGCGGCGGGATTGCTATGTTCCGTGGCAATCACTTGCTCTTCATATAGGCCGCATAATCCGCATCGAGCTTGCCGATCAGCTCCTCAGGCGTTTGTTTGTTCGCAAGCAGCAGAGGCGTATTTTCATCAAACGTCTTGAGCATGGTGGGGCTCGCCCAATCGGGATAATGCCCCAGTGCGTTATCATCGTTCAACGATTTCCAGATTGCGATGCCCTCCTTCAGAAGCGGGGAAGCGTTAACCCCGGCATCTTCCGGAACGGGAGTTGCAGGCAAATAGCCAGCACGAGCCCAGGTCACGGATGCGTCCTTGGAGACCATGTAATTGATGTATTCGCCGGCGAGATCCTTCATTTTGTCGCTCTTCGCCAGGCTGGTGATCGCCCAGGCAAGGTCGACACCGCCAACCGAAAGCGGATGCTTGATACCGGCGGGCGCCGGGATCGGCATGAAATGGATATCCGGATTGTTCTGCATATCGCCGAAGTACCAGGTTCCAGAAATCAGAAAGGCCCCTTGGCCGGCGACAAAAAGCTGAACGGCATCATCACCTGAGATGCCCTGGTAACCATCGGAGAAATAGCCGTTTGCTGCCCATTTCTGAGCAAGTCTCACCGATTCCAGATTGCCGGGCGTATTCCAGGTTCCGCCGCGGCCATAGATCAGGTCATCGAGCGCCTTTCGATCGGATGCATCGATATGCGCCTGGCTGATCCCGGCCAGCATATGGAGCGCTAGATGGCCCTTGGCCGTGCCGATCGTCAGCGGTGGGGTGCCTGCCGCCTTGACCTTATCGAGGGCTGCAAGGAAATCGTCGAAGTTCTTGATCGGCAGTTCGACTCCGGCGGCTTTCAAGACCTTTTCGTTATAATAAAGACCGACGATTTCGGCGAGCGACGAGATACCATAGGTCTCCCCGACACCGAACTCGCCCTTGCTCGACCAACGGTCACGCGCCAGGAGGCTGTCGGACTGGTTTTTATCCCATCCATATTTCTTGAGATAGGTATCGACAGGAACGAGAAGGTTTTCCTTCACCATCGCGCCCATGTCGCCGGCGCCTTGGTTAACTTTGGTCACTACTGGACCATCGCCGGATGAAACCGCAAGCTTTAGCGTAAGATTGAGATCCTGGAAGTCGCGCACGGTATGGTCGAGCTTAACCTCAGGATGCGCCTTCTGGAAATTGGCGTTGAGCTCGGTCATCACGGCAGCCCGCGACTCCGAGTCATGGTCGTCCCATACGGTAAGCGTCTCGGCAAAGACGGCCGTCGACATGCCGAGCCCGACGAACGTGACGCCCGCCAAAATTCCTGCCTTCTTCAGCATTGATGCCATGTTGATGGAGATGAAATCGCTAAACATTGATTGGTTCCCTCTAGCTGCGTTTCGGCAGTTCCTATCGTTTCCAACCGGCCGGTCCTGCTGAGACGAGCCGAATGTCTTGCATCGTCAGGCCTTTACTGACCTGATGAATTTCCTTATCCTTTTCAAAAGATCAGCGGGCTTTCATCCCGCAGATGCAGTGCCTCAACCTTCCCAGTTTTACCGCTGCCTGATGTCAGCTCGCGCCGTGCAGCGGCCAGCAAATCGATGGTGCGATGCCTCTTAAGATCGACAATTATTTCATCCGTCCGGCGACCGAGAACGACGTTGACGCCCTCTTCCATATTTGTCTGGTGACGGCTGACGCGGGAGCCGATGCGAGTGCGCTTTACAGCAATCCGCGCCTTCCCGGCTACGTATGGGCGGTGCCCTATCTCAAATTCGCTCCGGAATTCGCGTTGGTTCTTGCCGGCCATGACCGGGTCGTCGGCTATATTGTCGGTACGCCAAATACCGCCAGCTTTGACAAAGCGCTCGGCAGAGATTGGTGGCCGGTTGTTCGCCGCGAGATCGCTGGTCTGGTACCCAGCACCGAAAAAGACGCCGATGTTCTGGAGCGAATAGCCAATCCTCACAGCGGCACGCCGGGCCTTGAAGAAACCTACCCCGCGCATCTCCACATCAATATTCTGCCCGAAGCGCAATCGGGCGGATGGGGACGCCTGATGATCAAGACCATGCTCAACAAGCTTTCGAGCAACGGCGTGCCCGCGGTCCATCTTGGCGTCAGTCCCGCAAACGAACGTGCCAAGGGTTTCTACAGGCATCTCGGCTTCGAAGAACTCAGCCATGACGGGCACCTTGCCTTCGTTATGAAATTGGACAAGCCGGCAATCTGAACAGAAATCTTGCCGGCCTTCCTTCATTATCTAGTCTCCGCGTTTGCCGCTTCCAGGCCATATTTGAGCACGACAGCCGCCGGCATCGCGCTCCACCCCTGCAGCAGGGAACCGCGTCCATAGGGTGGCGAGAAATATTCGACAGCGCCGGCCCAACCATTTGCCAGGCAGGTTTCCCACCAGCGTATGAGGGCATAGCGTGCGCCACCGAGACCGTGGCGTATTCTCTCTTCCGCATAGACACCGTCCCAATAGGGCCAATCGGATCCATTGTGATAGCGAAAGGGGAAAGCGGTTTTCGATCTCACGTCAATTGCCCGCTTGAACGGCGGATAGGCGCACAACACCCCCCAATCGCCATAGGGCTGTCTGGTATTGTTTCGAGCCTCCAGGACCTCTTCCATGGCCTTGAGGAGGCCAGTGGCGCGTGTCTGCGAGATCGCCCCATAACGGGAGAGCGTCAGACTGTCGAGGACAAAATGATCCTCGACAAATCCATCAGGAGTGACGAAATCGGCGTAACCATTTCTGCTGGGGACAAAAAGCCTGTCCTCGATTTCGGCACGAGCGGAGGCCGCTACCTCGCGTGCCTTCTGCGCCAATGCGGGGTCATGTCCGGCTCCCAGCTTGGCCACGCCATCCAATGCACCGACGAAAAGGCCGAGATTGTAGGAGACGAGGCCCTCCCGGTAGACATTGTCCGCCCAATCCCTGTCGTTTCGCGGCTTCAGCGGCAATACGCTGCCGGGGCCTGCAAGAGCCAGATATCGTTCAACGATCGCGGTCACAAGCGGCCAGTGCCGCACTGCCTCCACCACATCCCCCGTCGTTTCCACATAGTCGGCGAGAAAGAGGATGAAGAAAAGCGGGCTGTCGAAATGATCGCTCCACCAATCATCGGGACGATTGTGATGCTCCGGAGCAGCCTTCCCGCGATATTTCTCGGGATTTCGTGTGGCATCGAGAACGAAGCTCTGCCAGGCGCGCGATTGCGCCGGTCCGGTCAAAATCACACCGCTCGGCGCCTCTCCGTCAGGCTGGATTCCCTTGGCCAAAAGCCGAATTTCATCGCGTACCGCTTCCGGGGCAAGCTTCAACAGCATTTGCATCGTCCAGTAGCCATCGCGATAATAGGTGCGAGCAGGCGCACTGTAGGCCTGCCCCGCAGCCAGACCGGCAAACGTGCCATTCTCATCCAGGCGGATGCTGGAAAGTGCGGCGTGTGCTCCCTGCATCACCATGCTGCGCATTACGGGATCGGCCTTTGGCGTGAGGTCGCAGCGGGCTATATAACTCGCGGCTTCTGCGACGATAGCGTCGTTTGCAAGACCGAATGCAGCTTCTGCTTCCTCTTTTGAGGCTCCGGCAGCAATACGGATATCGCCATCATCGACCTCGATGATCATCGCACCCCAACCGGTCACAACGATACGGCGATTATTGAGTTTGGTGAGCTTGGGCTTCGGACTATCCTTGTCAATCTCATGCCACCAAGCACAGCGACGCGCCGGATAAACGCCCTCCAGGTGGGCATTGCGGATCAGAAGGATGGGCCTTGATTGGGCGACAAAGATGCCACCCGCTTCGGCAATAAGTCTGTTCGGACCATAAATGTAAGGTCCGGCAAGCCTGGAAAAACGTATGCGCCCCAGACGACCGCTTCCCCAAAGAGCGAGATCAAGATAGCCGTCGGGATGCGCATCCGCCTGCAGCCGAGGCGCCATGATCGGCATAATGACCGGGTGGCTGGTTGTGATTTCGCCGTGGGACGTGGGAGTCATCATGGCAAATCAAGCACCTTTCACCGCGCGGTGTCGGACATGGGATGACGTATGAAAATCAGGCGGCAATACCAAGCAATCTTGCTGAAATGGAGCGCTATAAAGTCCGCGGCATAGGCGAAACGAGCTCTCTCATCCGTTGGCCTTGCTTTCATGACCCCTCCGCAATTTGCTTAGTCACTGGGGAAGTCTACAAATCACGCGCCGAATTTGTCAATGATATGGACAAATTAAATGATTTCGCCCAGCCAACCGACTGAGATTTACTTGCTTTTTGTTAATTTTCCCTGGAATTTGACATTGCCGCAGCACGACATGGATGAATTAGGAAAAGGTCCCGAACTAATTAGAGGTAGAATGCGAGACCGCCATCATGCCTAACGCGCCACAGACACCGATCGCGCGAAAAATCTCGACGAACTCTGTCATTCGGACCATCCTTGCCAAAGGCCCTATTTCCCGCGCGGATATTGCCAAGCAAACCGGCTTATCCAAGCAAACCATTTCTGACGTCGTTCGCAGTTTGGAGAGCAATGGCTGGCTGAAGCCGACCGGATATACCGATGGGCGTTTGGGGCGAACGGCAATAACCTATGAGCTCGATGCGAGCGCGGGCTTTGCCGCCTCCATCGATCTTGGCGGAACCAAGATCGCCGCCATCATCTGCGATCTCGTCGGAAATGTCGTCGCCGAAACGAAGGTGCCGACGAACGCACGCGGCGGGGCCCACCTGGTCGATCAATTCCAGGCCATTATTGAGGATCTTGCCCACAGCGCCGGTATTGATCTTTCCAAATTGCGCATCATCGTGCTGGCGACGCCAGGCATACTTGACCCGGTCACCGGACATATCAACGTTGCACCGAACATCCCGGGTGTGGAAACGATCGACTTGCGCCGGCTGCTGAGTGACAGGATGGCAACCCCGGTTATCATTGAGAATGACGTCAATCTTGCTGCGCAAGGAGAACGATGGCGAGGGCACGGCTCCGCGTCGGACAATTTTGCCTTCGTGGCACTCGGAACCGGTATCGGCATGGGCATCATTGCCAATGGTCGCCTCATGCGCGGCGCGCGCGGCGGCGCCGGCGAGATAGCCTATCTGCCTCTCGGCGGGGAGCCATTTGATCCAGACGGCTTTACACTTGGAACGCTGGAAAGCGCCGTGGGCAGCGCGGCAATGGTGCGGCGCTATTGCGGATATGGTGGGCAAGGCAAGGCAACGGTAGCGGATCTTTTTTCGGCGCTGGTGGCCGGCGAACCAGCCGCTATCGCGGTCATCGAAGAAACGTCGCGATTGATTGCGCTTGCCATTGCCGCAATCGGCGCAACGCTCGACCCCGAATTGGTGATCATGGGCGGCAGTATCGGCGCGCGGCCCGAACTTGTCGAAGCTATCAGCAGATATCTACCACGTTGCACACCCTACCCGCCGCGCATCGAAATCAGTCAGTTTGGCAATCGGGCGGCACTCATCGGTGGCATCAGCATTGCCGTCGAGCACATGCACCACGAGCTGTTCGGTGTCGATTTGCAAGATCCGTGAAATAGACATCTATCGCTCGGATGACGCGGAAAAGCTGTCGATTGCAACCGTGTCTACTGATCGCTGACGACCCCTCAGGCCTTGGCAGCGTGATACCCTCCGGAGATAGTCACCGGTTTGCCGCTTTGCGATCTCGATTTCCCTATGCCACCGGGCTATCTTCCAAGGCCAGAAAGCCTCCCGATTGCCGTCGCCACAATCTTGCATAAAGGCCATCTTTGGCGATCAGCTCCTCATGCCTCCCCTCCTCGACGATCCGGCCCTCGTCGAGCACGATGAGCCGGTCGAGTTCGGCGATCGTTGAAAGACGATGCGCGATGGCAAGCACTGTCTTGTCGCGCATCAGACGATGAAGTTGGCCCTGGATCACCGCCTCCACCTCTGAATCGAGGGCGGAAGTCGCTTCGTCGAGCACGAGGATAGGAGCATCCTTGAGCAACACGCGAGCAATGGTGATGCGCTGGCGCTGGCCGCCGGAGAGCTTGACGCCGCGCTCGCCTACGCGCGAGTCATAGCCGGCACGCCCTTCCTGGTCAGAAAGTCCTATGATGAAATCATGGGCGGCCGCCTGCTGGGCCGCGGTCTCGATTTCTTCTCGTCCGACCCCCGTGCGGCCATAGGCGATGTTTTCATGAATTGAGCGATGAAGCAGCGAATTATCCTGCGTTACCACGCCGACATGCCGCCGCAGGCTGTCCTGGGTAACGCCTGCGATGTCCTGACCATCGATGAGGATTCGGCCGGACTGGATCGGATAAAGACGCAGCAAAAGATTGACCAGCGTCGATTTACCGGCGCCGGAGGGACCGACAATGCCGATCTTTTCACCGGGACGAATGACGAGCGACAGATCGGTAAAGACGGGCCTGGCGCCGCCATAGCGGAAATGAACGTGATCGAAGACGATCTCGCCTCTGGGAACCGCCAATGTGCCTGCGTCGGGCGCATCAAGGAGATCATGCGGCTTTGCAATGGTCAGCATGCTCTCCTGCACGGTACCGATATTGTCGAAAACATCGCGGATCAGGTACATCAGCCAGCCCGACATCTGGACAAGCCGCAACACCAAGGTGATGGCTGCCGCCCCAGCGCCGGCGGTCATGGCCCCGTGGCTCCACAAATATAGTGTCAAACCGGCAGTGATGACGATCAGAACGCTATTGAGGATCTGAAGCACGAGGCTGGCACCGAGGATCAACCGCATCAGGTCGAGGAAACTATCGTTCCAGCGTTTCAGAGAGTCCCGAACGGCGGTACGCTCGAGATCGCCGCGGGCAAAGAGCTTCACGGTGAGAATATTCGTATAGGAATCGACGATGCGGCCGGTGGTCGATGAGCGGCCGAGGGAATTGGCCTCCGAACGTTTCAGAGCTCGCGGGACGAAATATCTGAGAAGCACCGCATAGGCTACCAGCCAGACGATAACCGGCAGCATCAACCAGACATTGACGGAGCCGAAGAAGCCGATCGTGACCGAGGCGAAGATCAGAGCGTACCAGAGGTCGCCGATCACGGCGATGACAGCCGAACGGATGGATTGTCCCGCCTGGATGACGCGCGCCGAGAGCCTGCCGGCGAAATCATTCTGGAAATAGCTCAGCGAATGGCCGAGCGTATAGATGTGATTGCGCCAGCGGATCTGATTGGTAAGCGGCGGCACCACGATCTGGTTGGTAACCACCTGCGTCACGAAAAACAGGATGGGCCGCAGCACCAGAATGACGAAGGCAGCACCCGCAAGCGGCCAGCCATAATCCTGAAACACCGTCTGTGGCGAGTGCTTGTTGAGCAGGTCGACAAACCAGCCGACCATCAAATAAATAGCCGCTTCTATACCGCTGAAGGCGAGCTCGATCAGCATGATGGCGACGAGCCATCCTTTGACCACCTTGAGATGATGCCACATGAAACGCCATACGCCCGTCGGCGGCGTCTCGTCCTCGTTGAACGGGGCGAAAATATCGATGCGGCTTTCCAGGAAGTGAAACAGGCGAGCAAACATCAAAATAAGACCTTGGCTGAAGACATCATCGGCTGAAAGCCGGCGAATTTGGGGAGAAGGTCTGGCACGGGCCGGTTTATGGCACGCCAACCGACAGGAACATCCCGTTCGTTGTCCGCGTTGAGCGTCCGCATGTAGGCATCGATCACCTCATTCGGTGACGTTTTCTCAAATCGGCGACAAGACGCCGCGTGTTCACGGCATTCGCAGGCACCGGGAAATTTCTGCCAACAGGCGCAAACCGCCGGTCAGAACTCTCTACGATATTTGATAATTCAGGCAAAACGACAACGGAGCGAAAGACGGTTAGGGCTATTTATACGCCGATGCCGTACCGCGATTCGCGCTTCACTTGTGATAAAGACCTAGCCGGACGATCGGCCAGAAGCAAGTTACAAATCCCATAGCCGAGCAGTAACGGCCGAAGCCGCATCGTGCTTGGGCTTACGTTGCACACGCGGAGACGCGCATACAGCTGACAGCGAATAGGACAGGCTCTAAATAGCGCCAATTCAGCACGAAGACATAGGCAAACAACCGAGCGGGTGCTGAGCAGGCCTCAGCCAGCTTGCCACTTAGCATGCAAGCAGAGGCGCTCCCATCATCCATTCGCTTCCGGCCTAGTCAGCCACGGCGTTGACGACGCGGCAGAGATTGTCGCTCATGTTGGGGGCAACCTGCCCCTGCGGCACCATGAAAACCGCATCGACACGACTGCCCTTGCCGGTTTTGCGGACGACGACGCGCAATGTCTGCGGGCGACCTGAGCCGGACGTCTCCTGCTGTGCCGTCAGCGTGCCGAGTTGCTTCTCGACATTCACATCCACAAAGCCTTCCGCAAGAACGGCTCTCGATACTTTGTCGAAGGCCGCGGCGGGGCTAACGGAGGGAAACTCCATCCAGGTCTTGTAGGTTACACCGGTGACGAGGGGAACGCCGCTGCTTTGATAGTGCTGCGAACATACGCTGGCAGCTGCGGGCGTGAATGAAAGGGCGACGAAGGCAGAAGCACAGATGACCTTACGCAAGGTGAGTTTCCTCTTTTGACGAATATACTGATAGATACTTCGATGATGACTCAAGCCGCGGCAACGGCCGAGCTTTGCGAACGCGCAGCGATCTGTCAGTCGATTCCGGATAGCGTTGGAAGACTTGAGCCTTTGACGTTCGGGATCGAATGGCGTGTCGCGTCGTGATCGCCGCGGCTTGGATAAATAGGAGGCAAGCTCAATGGTATGCCGCCCATTCACGCATTGCTACAGATGGGCACCGCTATCGGGGCTTGTGAGGTTGATCGCGGCTCCTGACTGATTTCCATTCCAGTTCGGGAACATAACAGCAAAGCCCGATCGAGCAACAATAACGACCCGATCATCGGGTGCAAGATCGTCCATAACAGGTGCACATGGGTTTGGAATTGCAGGAATCACTTAGCGTCGGCCGTGATATCGGCTAGTGAACCATGGCTGGAAAGCCGAGCGGTCGAGAAGTCCGAATTGCAAAAATTCAGTGTGTCACCGGCCTAACATCGTTCAAGACATGCTGGCCAGCGTCGGGTTTGCTCATGTCCATTTCGAGTACCCGTTGGTACATCTTATGCTCGCGCAAACGCAATTAACGGCCCGGCACGCCAAAGGGCAATGTCCAGCCAGAAGGAGCGTTCGCCGGCTTTTCGCGGGTATGGAAACCAATCGTTTCTGAAGCGACGGTCGAGTGGGAAATGTTTTCCAGTGTCTCGCCCGGAGTGTGGCCGAATTCGGCCTTGAATAGCCGGTAGAAGTACTTCTCGTTCGAGAAACCATGTCTCCACGCAAGCTCAGCTATGTGGAGCTTTGGTCCGCTTGGATTTGCCAGCATCTGATAGGCCCTGAGCAAGCGCTTGCGCTGTATCTGCCGCATGATGCCGCCATTGCCCTCGAACAAATGGTAGAGTTTCGCACGCGAAACCCCGACATCGCGGCAAATCCGATCGGGCGTCAAGTCGGGTTCGAGCAAATGCGCATCGAGATACCGCAAGATACGCCCCAGTAACAGTTCGCGAAGCGGACCGGCTGTTTCCTGCATCGCCTCGGATGCCGACGACACCGCGGCAGTCAAAAGCTGCAGCGTTGATTGCACCACATAGGGGATCTCCCCTGGTTGCAACCTATTGAAATTGTTCAGCAGCGAAACGAGATGATCGGTCAGAAGCCGGGCAACGCCCGTTGAGAGGGTATGGCCGTGCAGGAGCGCTGTTCGGTTCGGCAATAAATCCCTTGGAACGGCGATGGAAATCGTGTTGTCTGCCTCAACCAGGCAGTCGTTAACCTGAGCGGCATCCAATATGAACAAGTCGCCCGCCCTCTTGACCGACGACGCATCCGCCGATCGAAAGGCAAAACGGCCGCTCAGAATTGAGGTAAATCGGTAAAAATCATAGCCGTCGGTTCGGATGCGTCGCTCGGATCTCAGAACCTCGTAAGCCGGGAGCGGGCCTTGGCGAAGCAGCCGTCTGCCGGATAGGATGAGCGGACCGAGCGCTGCGCCGGTGGCCTCCGCATCGAACGGGCCGGACTCAGGTTCCTGCAGCCTGCAGTCGCAATGATTATCCTTAACCCAAGTGTGAAATCGGTCTTTCTCGGGGAAGTTAAGTGTCGAGAAATTATAGATTAAATCGGATGACGTCTGTGCCATAACTACAACCCCGGCCCCTCCGGCCCGAGGCATACATAGGCAAACCATAGCTTGTGGCAATAGGCGACTAGACGTATTAAGTGTTTATTTGAGTGACGCTCTCAGGGATCGATAGGTCGCCGTCGGTATTTGGATCAATCGAAAATATGACGGGCAATGATCAGCCTCATGATCTCGTTGGTGCCTTCCAGGATCTGGTGCACTCGCAGGTCGCGGACGATCTTCTCGATGCCGTAATCTTCCAGGTAGCCGTAGCCACCATGCAATTGCAGCGCCGCATTGGCCACATCGAAGCTGGTGTCCGTCACGAACCGTTTGGCCATGGCACAGAATTTGGATGCATCTGGGGAGCTGGCGTCGAGCTTCCAGGCAGCCTGATATAACAAGGTCCTTGCGGCCTGAAGCTCGGTTTCCATGTCCGCCACTTTGAACTGAAGGGCTTGAAAACTGCTCAATGCGGCACCGAATGCGCGGCGTTCACGCATGTGGAGAACCGCTTTATCAAGGGCAAACTGAGCTCCGCCGAGTGCGCAGGCGGCGATGTTCAACCGTCCGCCATCCAGAGCCTTCATAGCATAGCGGAACCCCGCTCCGATCTCACCAAGCTGATTTTCGAGCGGAACTTGGCAAGCGTCGAAATGAACCTGCGCCGTTGGTTGGGCGCGCCATCCCATCTTTCGCTCGAAGGCGCCGAAACTCATGCCCTCGCTGCCGCTCGGCACCACGAGTGTTGAAATACCCTTTGCCCCCTCACCGCCTGTCCTGCACATGACGATATAAAGATCGGAATAGTTGCCGCCGGAAATGAACGCCTTTGTCCCGTCAAGGACATAATGATCGTCGATGAGGCGTGCGGTCGTGCGCAATGCTGCGGCATCGGAACCCGAACCGGGCTCCGTGAGGCAGTAGGATGCCACCTTGCGGAAGGCGCAGAGATCGGGAAGCCATGTCGATTTCATCGTATCCGATCCGAACGTATCGATCATCCAGGCGCACATGTTGTGGATCGAAACGAAGGCCGCCACGGACGGGCAGGCATGCGACAGCGCTTCGAAGATCAGCACCGCATCCTGCCGAGACAGGCCAGAGCCGCCGAACTCCTCCGAAACGTAAATTCCGCCGAATCCCAAGGCGCCGATCTCTTCCAGCATATCCCTTGGAATAGTGCCCTCATGTTCCCAGGCCGCGGCGTGAGGCGCGATGCGTTCCGCAGCAAAAGAAGCGGCCAAGTCGAAGATCGCCTGTTGTTCGGCAGTTAGAGAGAAATCCACGATACGCTCCGCAATTCGGCAGGAATGAAATCGTGCCGAGCATGCATCGCTTCTTGAGCTCTGACAACGGTGAGATCGATGAGCGCTCAATACCAGGCGGAGAGCACGCGGATCGCCCTTGCCTCGCCCGAGTGCGGCACATCGATCGTGCCGGGCATCGCGGCCGGGCAGAATGTCGAAAGCCGCGTCCGTGTCGTGCTGCTTCATAATCCCAACTCCCGGCGGGCTCGCGGGACCATTACAAGCCTGGGCTATATGCTGCAGCAGCGATATGCCGAACAGCTTATCGCCCTCATCCGAACCAATCTGCGCGGTAAAGGTTGAGTTTTATTCCGTCTGTATCCAAACGGCCTTGGTCTCAAGATATTCGTGCAGGTGCTCAATGCCCCCTTCGCGCCCGTAGCCCGACATCTTCATGCCGCCGAAGGGCACGGCCGGGTCGAGCGCATGATACATGTTCACCCAGATCGATCCGGCCTTGATGCGACGCACCAGCTTGTGCGCCATTCCGAGATTTTGGGTGAAGACGCCAGCCGCAAGTCCATAGGGCGATGCATTGGCGCGCTCGACGGCTTCCTCGATCGTATCGAAGGGCATCGCTGAAATGACCGGCCCGAAGATCTCCTCGCGGGCGATCCTCATCTCGTCCTTGACGTTACCGAATACAGTCGGGGCGATGAAGTTTCCCTTGTCGTAGAGCGCGCCCGAAAGGCGCATGCCGCCCGCGACCAACGCGGCGCCTTCGCTCTGCCCGGATGCGATGAAGCTCTCGACGACCTGCGCCTGGCGAGCCGAGATCAGCGGTCCGATATCGGTATCGGCTTCGATCCCGTGGCCGATCCGCAGCGAGCGGGCAAATTCGCCGACCTTGGCGACGAATTCTTCGTGGATCTCGCGCGCCACGAACAAGCGCGAGCCGGCGATGCAGATCTGCCCCGAATGCGCAAAGACTGCCATGGCAGCGACGGGCACGGCCCGGTCTATGTCCGCATCACGGCAGACGATCACCGGCGACTTACCGCCGAGCTCGAGAGAGACCCGTTTTAAGTTGCCAACCGCGGCACGAGCGATCGATTGCCCGGTGGCGGTGGACCCCGTGAAGACGATCTTGTTGACGTCGGGATGTTCGGCCAGGCGGGCGCCGGCGACCGATCCCTTGCCGGTGACGATATTGACCACGCCGTCCGGCACGCCCGCCTCTTGCATGAGTTTGGCAATCAACAACGGAGTGAGCGGCGCATCCTCCGAGGGTTTCAATACCACCGTGCAGCCGGTCGCCAGCGCTGGGGCGATCTTCCAGATCGATGCGGCGGTGGGCGCGTTCCAGGGGATGATCGCACCGACAACCCCGATCGGCTCCCGACGGGTGAAGGTGACGATCTCGCCGGGTATCGAATTGTCGATCACCTCGCCATGAAGGGCGGTCGCCATGCCGGCATAAAACCGCAGCATGCCAATGACCCGTCGTTTGTTGGCGAGCGTGCGCATAATTGGCATGCCCATGTTCAGCGTGTCGGAAACCGAAAGGCTTTCCCAATTTGCTTCGAATAAATCGGCGATTTTCAGGAGCAGCGTCTGGCGCTCATAGGGCGAGAACCTGGACCACGGCCCTTCGAGAGCCCGTCGCGCCGCAGCAACGGCGAGATCAATATCAGCGGGCGCGGCCAGCGGAACTGTCGCAAGGACCGCGCCGGTAGCCGGATTGTAGGTCTCGCTGACTGCGCCGGATTGGGCGGCAACCCATTGGCCGCCGATGAACATTGGCCGAAAGCTGCCGTCGTAAAGCTCGGCCGCCATTTGCTTGGCGTCGAAAGTTAATGTCATGGCGCGGCCTCCCAGCTTCATTCTGTCGTCGATATTCGCTATCAGACGGTCACAATACAAATAAAGAAAGCTAAAAAAGCGTTCAGATAATCGGACTGTGAAATCACTCCGAGTTATCCGATGCTGGAGCAAATGGAGGAGTTTGATATGCGTCTTGTGGGAAAAGTGGCGATCGTCACGGGTGGCGGGTCGGGTTTCGGCGAAGGGATCGTCCGGAAATTCGTCGAGGAAGGCGCGCGGGTCGTGCTCGTCGATCGTGACCTTGCGGCAGCAGAGCGGGTGGCGGCGCAGCACGAAGGATCGGTCGCACCGCTTGCCGGTGATGTCGCCACGCTCGACAGCCTCGCCGCCGCAAGGGATCTTGCGCTGTCGCAGTTCGGCGGTCTGCACATCCTCGTCAACAATGCCGGTGTCGGACAGCCGCCGATGCCGATGGAGGATATGGATGAAGGCCTGTTCGAGCGCATCTTCAATGTCAACATCCGCTCGATCTACAACGGTGCGCGCGCGGTGCTGCCGCATTTCAAGGCCGAGCGGCACGGCGCCATTTTGAACATTGCCTCGACCGGTGGGGTCTCCCCTCGCCCCAACCTCACCTGGTACAATGCCTCGAAGGGATGGGGCATCGCCGCCACCCGCGCGATGGCCGTGGAGCTTGCTCCCTTCGGAATTCGCGTCAACGCCATCAATCCCGTCGCCGGCGATACGCCACTGCTCTCGACCTTCATCGGCTCCGACAGCGACGAAAGCCGGGCACGGATCGTCGCCACCATTCCGATCGGACGGCTTTCGACACCGGCGGACATGGGCAACGCCGCCGCTTTCCTCTGCTCGGACGAAGCGAGCATGATCACCGGCGTCGATCTCAATGTCGATGGCGGCAAGTGCATCTGAAGAGGCGGGCAAGCCCATCAGCACGGCGACTTGCTGTAAACAAGGGTCCTTCCGCTGAGCGAATTGAGTTTGTTCTTGCGCTGTCCCTTGGATGGTCTAAGTCATGTGGTCGTGGCAGCGAGCGACGTCGGCCTAATCGAATTCGACTATCGAAGGTAATTCAATGAGCGGACAACTTTCTCTTCCCCGTGATCGGATTTCAGTCCTTCTGCTGGAAGGGATCAGTCAGAGCGCGGTGGACTATTTTACTTCATCTGGCTACGTCAATCTCACGCATTTGCCGAAGGCCCTCGACGACAAGGATCTCAAGAACCATATCGCCGAAGCACACATCATCGGCATTCGTTCACGCACACAGCTGACAGAAGAGATTTTCAGCTCCGCCAAGAAGCTCATGGCGGTCGGCTGCTTTTCCGTGGGGACGAATCAGGTCGATCTGGATGCGGCTCGTCGGCGCGGGATCCCGGTGTTCAACGCTCCTTATTCGAATACCCGCTCGGTCGCCGAACTCGTCATCGGTGAAATCATCATGCTGACGAGGCGGATCTTCCCGCGTTCGACTTCCGCTCATGCGGGCGGATGGGACAAATCCGCCGAAGGCAGTCGCGAGACGCGTGGGAAAACGCTTGGCATCGTCGGCTACGGCAATATCGGCTCGCAGCTGAGCGTCCTTGCCGAAAGCATGGGTATGAACGTTCGCTATTTCGATCCGTCGGACAAACTTCGCCACGGCAATTCAGAATCCATGGCTTCGCTCGGCGAGCTGCTGGAAATCTCGGATTTCGTGACGATGCATGTTCCCGAAACCAGCTCGACCCAGAACATGATCACCGAGGCAGAGCTGCGCAGAATGAAGAAGGGTGCCTTCTTCATCAACAATTCCCGCGGCACCGTGGTCGATCTTGAGGCTCTTGCAAAGGTTTTGAAAGAGGGACATCTCGCAGGCGCAGCCGTCGACGTGTTCCCGAAGGAGCCGGCGTCGAACAAGGAGCGCTTCGAAACGCCGCTGCAAGGGCTGGATAATGTGATCCTGACGCCGCATATCGGCGGATCGACCGAAGAGGCCCAGGAGCGGATCGGAAGAGAAGTTTCCAGGAAGCTTGTTGAATACTCCGATATCGGCTCGACGCTTGGTGCGGTCAATTTCCCCCAGGTTCAATTGCCGCCACGTCCAAACGGCACGCGCTTCATACATGTTCACGAAAATCGCCCGGGGATCCTGAACAGCCTGAATACGATCTTTTCATCGCGTGGGTTGAATATCGTCGGCGAGTTCCTGCAGACCCACGGCGACACGGGCTACGTGGTCATTGAAGTGGAAGGGGTCGGCCAAACGGCGAATGAAATACTCGACACGCTCCGCCAGATCCCCGGAACGATAAGAGCTCGATTGGTTTACTGACGCCTTTTATTGACACCGATGGGCGATTGGCATTCTCCAGCTATCCCTCGCTTGATTGCCAGATGACACCGCTAACTGCCTTAGCCCACACGCTGCGCGAGCATAGGCAGGCGACGTCATGGGACTTGAACAGCTCGTCTTGACAAAGCTGCACTTTGAAATACTTCCCTTGCGTTCATCCGTGTAGGCCATACAACGCAAGCGAGGAATTTTAATGAAAAGTGCAGCTTTGTTCGCCACCGCATTCATCGGTGCCCTCATCACAGGCGCTGCCTCACATGCAGGCGAACCTTCCGGTAAGGCATCTTTCGAGATGCTTGTCGCGCCGGAGCAGGTTTTCAATTTGAAAGCAAAGGCTTGGAAACCGGTCCCAAACGAAGATAGTTTTGCGCTGACACATGATGGCGAATTCTATCTCACCGTCGCAAAACGCAAAGACGGCATGCTGATGTTACTTGTACGCCAGCCCAGCACCGAAAAGCAGGGGCAGCCCTTCTACGCGGGATATTATCTTAAATGCGGTGTGATGGCTGATGTGCCGGTCTTCCCGCAAAATGCGGCTGAGCTGAAGAGCGAGCTCGCCAATCCGCAAGCAGATAGTGAGGAGGCTCGAATCGGGTTTGGCCCAGGCAGCGGCATGCATGACCTTTACACTCTCGTTTGCCGGTCTTGAGAGCATTTGCAGGGCTGCCGTGACATCGACAGTCCTGGCCTCTGCCATCTAGCGCAGCAGACCTTGGCCCCCGTCCACCCAGATGGGCGAGCCGGTTATATGACGGGCCTTATCGGACGCCAGGAAAGCGATCGCGTCAGCCACATCTTCGCTTCGGCCCGGCCGACCACCGGTAATAGGCACCTGGCCCTCGGGCCAGATGACGGGGATCGATGTTTCCTCGCGTTTGCGCAGGCTGGTATTCGCATCGATATTGGTTTCGATTTCACCGGGACAGACCGCATTGATGCGTATGTGATGGCGGGCCAGTTCGAGAGCCAGCTGCTGCACCATGGCGACCTGCCCCGCTTTGGTGGCGGTATAGGCCGTCGCGCCGGGAGTCGTGAAGGTCCTGGTTCCATTGATGGAGGAGACGACGATGATCGAGCCGCCGCCCGAGCGCTTCAGCTCCGGCACCGTCGCGCGGATGGTCAGAAAAGTTCCGGTCAGATTGATCGAAATGGTGTCATTCCATTCCGATAGGCTCAGATCGTCGATCGGCGCCCAGACTCCGTTGATGCCGGCATTGGCAACTACGACATCCAGCCGGCCGAAGCGCGCGACAAGCTCTTTCACGGCTGCCGATATCTGACGTTCATCCGAAATGTCGGCGAGGAGGATGGCCGCCTGCCCGCCCCTGACGGAAATCTCATCAAATGTCGAGGAAATCTCTTCCTGCGTGCGTCCCAGCACACCAATTGCAAAACCATCCTCCGCAAGCGCCAATGCGGTCGCTCTTCCAATCCCCGAGCCAGCTCCGGTGACGAGGGCGACGGCAGAACTCATTGACGAACCTCCAGCGGACCTAAACTTACGTGTGACGACGGCGACAGCAGCGCCAGAGAATGAAATCTTCTTGCTCGCATCCTTGCTCGCCGTTGAGCTGCTGAAACGCGCGGATCTATCGTATGTTCCGGAATAATTGGCACTCGGGGACGTCGCCCTCAGAAGCTCCTTCAACACGACGAAGCGCGGTCTGAGTGTACCTGACGCGGAGAGTATATCGCCGATTTAACCCGAGCATGCCGCCGCAAATTTCCAGTTCGAGCCTCCGGAATATGTACGGCTACAACTATGGAGTAATTTAGAATTATATGCCCCATATCTATGGCGGTATTTGTCGAACTATCGGACGAATATCGAACAGGATTAACCGTTTTGTCAGCTTGGTTATAGATTTCGAAAGAACAGCGCCAAGATGCGACGAGCAGGATGCTCCCTCTCTGTAATGCCCCCATTATCCAGAGCAGGTCATCGCTGGCACTCCCCTCTTCAATCGTCCTAGCGGTTGCCGACCCTTTCGAGAGCGAAACAAGCCATGTCATTTCTCCAGAACGCCAAGATCAAGACGAAAGTCCTCACGATCTTAATCCCGATCTGCCTGATCGGGATCGCCGGTGTCCTCGTCGTCTCGAACCAGTTCAGGGACACGGTTGGCACCTACTCGAATTTTATCGCCAAGGATGAAACCGCTGCGGTAGAGATGTCGAGAGCCAGCCAGCGCATGACTGCCATGAGTTACAACGCCTACCAGATTCTACAATATCCAGCGGGGGATCCGCAGACGGCGGCGTTCTCCAGGGACTATCAGGAGAACAAGCAAGTACTTCTGCAGCGTTTCGCAAACGCCAGGCAGTTGGTTCCGACAGAAGCAGATACAATCGACAAGCTCGTCGCAAGGGCAAATGACATCATCGCTCTCACAGACCAAGCCGTGAAAGCCGGCCTGATAGACGACAATAGTACTGCCGGCACGCTTTTGAAGCAGGTGGATCCGATGATCAATGACGAGGTCGTTTCGATTCGTCAGTGGCTCGACGCGTTCAACAAATCCCTCAACGACAAGAGCAACATGTTGGCAGAAGAGGCAAGCAGCACCATCGACGACGCTTTGATCGCGCTCGGCCTTCTCTTTGCCGCCACCATTGCAATCGCTATTCTCGTTTCAGCACGCGGCATCGCCGCCCCCATCGAACGTCTGCGGGCGCGCATGGTTTCGCTTGCGGATGGCAATACCGACGAGCCTGTTTCAGGGATCGAGCGCAAGGACGAAGTCGGCCAGATGGCCGCGGCCGTCGCAGTCTTCCGCGACAGTGCCATTGAGCGTCTGCGCCTGGAGCAGGAAGCCGCTGATGGCCGCAGCCTCTCCGAAAAGGAAAGGCTGGAGCGCGAAGCGCAGAAGGCCAAGGATGCCGCCGACGCGCAGTTTGCAGTCGACAGTCTGGCACAGGGCCTGGGAGAGCTCTCGAACGGCAACCTGACCTATCGCCTGGAACAACCCTTCGTCGCGAATCTCGATCGTCTGAGAATGGATTTCAACGCCTCGATGACGAAGGTCGAGGAGACCCTTGTCGCGGTCGGTCAGGGTGGTCAAGCCATCGCCGCCGGCGCCAATCAGATCCGCTCGGCAGCCGACGACCTCTCCAAACGCACCGAGCAGCAGGCGGCCTCGATCGAGGAGACGGCGGCGGCACTCGAGGAGATCACCACGACGGTCAAGGATTCTACCCGGCGTGCAGAAGAGGCAAGTTCGCTGGTCGGACGCGCGCGCATCGGCGCCGAAAAATCCGGCGAAGTCATGCAGGACGCGATTGCCGCAATGGAAGCAATCTCGAAATCCTCGGGTGAAATTTCCAACATCATTGGCGTCATCGACGATATTGCCTTCCAGACGAACCTACTGGCGCTCAATGCCGGCGTCGAGGCGGCGCGTGCCGGTGACGCCGGCAAGGGCTTTGCCGTCGTTGCGCAGGAAGTCCGCGAACTCGCTCAGCGCTCCGCCACAGCGGCAAAGGAGATCAAGGCGCTCATTTCCACATCCGGCCAGCAGGTCGGCAGCGGCGTCGATCTCGTCACGAGAACGGGGCAATCGCTGCAGCAGATCGTCAAGGAGGTGGAGGAAATCGACCGCAATGTACGGGCGATCGTCGAAGCCGCCCGCGAACAGGCGACCGGCCTGCAGGAGATCAATACGGCCGTCAACAGCATCGACCAGGGAACGCAGCAGAATGCGGCCATGGTCGAGGAATCGACGGCTGCCAGCTACAGCCTCGCCAAGGAGGTGACGGCGCTGAACGAAATTCTCGGTCAGTTCAATCTGCAGAAGGGGCGCTCGCATGCAAGACCGGTTGCAGCCACCGAGCGCTCCAGCCCTGCCGCATCGCCGGCACGCTCGCTGCGAGCCAAGATTGCTGGCGCATTCGGAGGCTCCGGCGCTGCCACTGCGGCGTCGCCGTCCTGGGAAGAGTTTTGACCTGGCGCGCTTCGGCCCATCCTTGAAATATTGCCGGATTTAAAATTGAAAGTCGCGGGAAGGTGCGAGTTTCCTTCCCGCCGCCATGACTGGTCGCCGATCAGGCAACCTCTTCCGATAGCTTTTCAAAGATCGGCTTCAGCCGTCGATGGCGTCCGAGCGGCGGATGCTCGATTTCGACCAGGCGTCCCGATTTTTTCTGCCGTTTTAGCCACTCACGCAGTGTTTCGGCGCTCGTGTGGTCAAGATAATGCAGGCGAGCGCCGGCAATCCTGATCTTGCGACCCTCTGGAAGCGTTTCCAGCGTGTTGAGCAGGGCGGGAACATCCTTGCATGTCGCCACGCCGACGAGGTCGAGATGGATAGTTTCATCATCCTCCAATCTGTCGATGGCGAGCTTGCGCCGCAGATAGGGAAGGATTTCCAATATGGACAGTGCAAGGCCGAGCGCCACGCCGACGAGCAGGTCCTGAAGCACCACCATGGCCACCGTCGCGGTCCATATCCCGACGGGAACCCAGCCGTGATGATCGAAGAGGTGGCGGACATGATGGAGACTGATCAGCCGCCATCCCGTCACCAGCAGCACTGCGGCAAGCGCCGTCAGCGGCACCATTGCAAGGAGCTGCGGCAGAAATACCACTAGCCCAAGGATCCAAACACCATGCAGTACGGCAGATGCCCGGGTACGCGCGCCTGCCTGAATATTGGCAGACGACCTGACGATGACACCCGTGATCGGCAGTGCACCAAGCAGACCACAAAGCCCATTGCCGATACCTTGCGCAAACAGCTCCTTGTTGAAGCGCGTTCGCACGCCATCATGCATGCGATCGACGGCGGCGGACGAGAGCAGCGTTTCCGCACTGGCGATCACGGCGATGACCAACGTCGCCAAGATGATACCGGGCTCGGCCATTCTAGCAAAACTCTCGAGCGTCGGCAGCGAAATGCTGTCGATGAGAGAAGACGGCACTTCCACCCTGGCGATCGGCAGCTTCATCCCGGCCGTCAATATCGTGCCGGCAGCAACCCCCACCAGGGCACCGGGCACCAGCATCAATGGCTTCGGCCTGAACTTCTCCCAGGCGACCATGGCGAGCAAGGAGATCAAGCCTACAAGGAGAGCAACCGATTCCTGGGTGAGTCCCGCGCCCCATACGCGGCCAAGGGTCTGCTCCATGGCAGTCACGTTTTCGATGCCGCCGGCAGCAGGTCTTGCCCCCATCAGCACATGGACCTGGCCAAGGATGATGAGGATGCCGATCCCGGCGAGCATGCCGTGGACCACCGCAGGCGAAATTGCCCGAAACCACGATCCGATCTTCAGGAATCCGGCAATAACCTGCAGCAATCCCGCCACGATGAGGACCGGCCCGAGCATGGCAACGCCATATTGCTCGACGAAGCCGAAGACGATCACGGCCAGTCCCGCCGCCGGCCCTGACACCTGCAGCGGAGATCCGGCCAAAAGGCCGACGACGATGCCACCGATAATGCCTGAAATGAGGCCCATGGCCACCGGAACGCCTGAAGCCACGGCAATCCCGAGGCACAGCGGTATGGCGACGAGAAACACGACGACCGACGAGGCGAAGTCTCGCGAAAGAACAGAGTTTGACATCATCGGCCTACTCCGCAGCTTGCGGCATTACATGCGGACGACCACGACCGGTGACGGCGACGGGCAAGGGCCTGTCCTCGTTGATGTCCGTGAACCGAGCGGCGGCACCGTCGTAAACGAGCACCTCCCCGGTCTCGATGTCGAAAAACCAGCCATGCAGGGTAATGTCGTTGGTCGCCAGCTTGGCCGCGACCGAAGGATGCGTGCGCAGATGGTCAAGCTGGACAACAACGTTTTCCATGGCGATGGCGCGGACCCTTTGGCGCTCGGGCAGATCGCCAGGATAGGCTTCGCAAACGATCGAATGGGCAGCATGGCTGTGTTTCAGCCACGCAGCAACATTCGGCATCGGCTTCAGGAGATCGGGATAGCAAAGCCCCTTCATAGCGCCGCAATCGGAATGCCCGCACACGATGATATCGCGAACGCCCAGCGCGACGACGGCATATTCTATCGCCGATGATACGCCGCCGTTAGCGGTGGAAAACGGAGGAACGATATTTCCTGCATTGCGGCAAACGAAAAGTTCGCCGGGGCCGGATTGCGTTATCGTTTCAGGCATCACCCGGCTGTCGGCGCAGGAAATCATCAGCGCTTGTGGTTGCTGTCCCTCCTCCGCCAGCCTGCGATAAAGTGCCTGATGGTCGGGAAATACGGCTCCGCGAAAGCTGGAGATACCCTTGAGCAAATCACCCATTGTCGAGTCCTTGTGATGGGCCGGACGGCAGGCAGGGGGCGTACCCATGCCCGGCGGGTTGGAATGCGCGATCATTTCGCAAGTGCGAGATAGGAACGGGTGACCGGAAGAGAATAGCGGAAATGAATTTAGTCGAATCTAATTTATAAAATTCTTGTGAGCGAACTGTGAGATGGTTTGAATCGACCTGGGATCCATATTGTGCGCCCGCGCCGGAACGAAGCGATCTCGTTCCAACAGCGTCAATCGGCGCGGCAGTCACGCTCCTTACCGATGCGGAATGCTTCGGTTGCCGCATCGCTTCTGCCCTATTCCAAGTTTGCCCATCGGTCAGCGCGCGCAAAAAGGCAGCGGCACGGCCGCAAATTGATGCTTTCCACCGTTACCATCCTTGCCGTATCCGTTGAGCAACCAGGCGCTGACGAGAGGACATGGCAATGACGAAGCCCTTCTATTGGAACGAACTCAATACCCATGATTTCGCCGAGCTTTCGCCAGACACCACGATCGCGATCCTGCCAATCGCCTCGACGGAACAACACGGTCCGCATCTGCCGATCGCGACGGATGTCGCGATCGCTGAAGGCATGCTGACGGAATTGAAAGTGCAGCGCCCGGACGATCTCGATTTTCTCGTGCTGCCGCTGCAGGAGATCGGCAAGGCCAACGAACATGTCTACGGCCCCGGCACGCTGTCGCTCCCCGCAGAGCTGCTGATCCCGGTCTGGACCGCCATCGGCGCGAAAGTGGCCGAGGCCGGCATCCGCAAGATGGTGATCGTCAATTCCCACGGCGGAAACGTGGATATTATGAGCATCGTCGCGCGCGAACTGCGCGTGCGCTACCAGATGGCCGTCGTCGCCACGCAATGGACACGCTTCGGCACGCCCGACGGCATGATCGACGAACATGAGCAACGCTTCGGCATTCACGGCGGCGATGTCGAAACGTCGCTTATGCTGCACTTCCGGCCTGAACTCGTGCGCATGGACAAGGCTGAGAATTTCGCCTCCAAGGCCGAATGGATGAAGGAGCGCTCCAAATATCTGCAGCCATTGCCGCCCCATTCGCTCGCCTGGATCGCCCACGATCTCAATCCGAACGGCGTCGTCGGCAATGCCGCCAACGGCACGGCGGAAAAGGGCGCGCTCATCTGCCGGCATGAGATCGCTGGCTTCATCGAGATGCTGCGTGATCTGCGCGACTATCCGCTTGCCAACCTCTATTCGAAATAGGCGTCCGAGCGGCGGCGTTCGGAGGGCGGCATGATATGCCCCTTCGCCTGCAGCTCCTCGACCATCCCCGCAAGCTCGGCAAGCAGGTATTCGACGAAGAGGCTGGTCGCAGCGTCGAGTGGCGCTCGTGCACGGGCGACGAGCTTCATCGGTTGATGCCGCGAATGAGGCTCGGCGATCGGCCGGAAGACCAGCTCTCCCCGGCGACATTCGGTCAGCACATCAAGAGGGTTGAGCAGTGTCAGCCCTGCCCCGCATTTTACCAGCTGCTTCAGCATTTCCGACGCATTGCTCTCCAGCACAGGTTCGACCTGTACGGAAAGACGCGAAAGCATCAGATTGATGACCTCTCGTAGGCTCGTCCCGGGCTGCGCAAGCAATAGCCGCTCCTCCACGACATCGGCGAGATTGATGGGACCAGGCCCTATCAGCGGATGACCGGGCGGCAGGACGACGCCGATCGGTATATCGAAATTGGCAAGGGAGCGAATGCCAGGCATTGCCGGAATGTTGAAGCCAAGCCCGAGATCCACTTCTCCGGAGACGACCGGCGCCATCGTCGTCGATCCGGCATCGTTGCGCAGCTGGACGAAGACCCTTGGATGCTCGGAAAGAAAACGCGCGATGATCTCGGGTAGCGGACCCGAGGCCAGGCCGACAGTGGCGACGATGCGAACCTTGCCCGCCTGCTGCATCTTGAGACTGCGAATGCGGCCCTCAAGCCGCTCGTAGTTCTTCAGAACCTCGCGGATATGCTCGATACAGAGCTCGCCGGCCGCCGTCAGTCTGAGCCCGCGAGGCAGCCGTTCGAAAAGCGGTGCCCCCATTTCCTCTTCCAGCGCCAGGATCTGCCGGTTGATGGCCGACGAGGCCACATTGAGCCGTGTCGCCGCCTTGCGGATCGAGCCACAGCGGGCGATTTCATTGATATAGAGAAGCCGTCGCGAGTGCAGCATATCTGTCCCCATTGCTTAATTTTTGCCCAGACCGCACAATTTAGGCACAGACCCGGGAACAGATGCCGAAAAGGCATCAATGCGCACGAATTTTGATGCTTTTCAAAGAGCAAAGCAACCGCTCAAATACGGGAAATGGGCGCCAACCACGACGTCCCATGGCAGATAAGGGGAACAGTCAGCCATGTATAAAGCCTTGAAGACGAAAACATTCTTTGCCGCCATGGGGCTTGCCGCCGCCATTATGGCCGCCGAGCCCGCAAATGCGCTCGATAAAGTCAGCTACGGCACGAACTGGCTTGCGCAAGCCGAGCACGGCGGTTTCTACCAGGCGGTGGCCGACGGCACCTACAAGAAATACGGCCTTGATGTCACGATCGTCCAGGGCGGCCCCAACGCGGCCAATTCGGCCCTGCTGATCTCCGGCAAGCTGGATTTCTACATGGGCGGCCCGCAGCAGGAGATCGATGCGGTCAAACAGGGCATTCCGATCGTTGACGTCGCCGCCATCTTCCAGAAGGATCCGCAGGTCCTCATCGCCCATCCGGATGCCGGCGTGGAAAAATTCGAGGATCTGGCCAAGCTGCCGACGTTGTTTCTGAGCAAGGACGGCTACATTACCTATTTCGAGTGGATGAAGGCCAATTTCCAGGGCTTCAAGGACGAACAGTTCAAGCCTTACAACTTCAGCCCGGCACCCTTCCTCGCCGATAAGCAGTCCGCGCAACAGGGTTACGTCACCTCCGAGCCCTACGAGATCGAGAAGCAGGCCGGCTGGAAGCCGAAGGTCTTCCTGATCGCAGATGCCGGTTATTCACCGTATTCGACAATGATTACAGCGCAAAAGGCGCTGGTCGACAAGAACCCCGATCTCGTGCAACGTTTCGTCAATGCCTCGATCGAGGGCTGGTATAATTATCTCTACGGCGACAACAAGGCGGCCAACGAGCTGATCAAGAAGGACAATCCCGATATGACGGATGGTCAGATCGCTTATTCCATCGCCAAGATGAAGGAATATGGCATCGTCGAATCCGGCGAAGCCCTCGAAAAGGGCATCGGCTGCATCACTGAGGCCCACTACAAGAAGTTCTTCGACGAGATGGTCCAGATCAAGCTCTTTGACGCCGACATCGACTACAAGAAGGCCTTCGATACGCAGTTCGTCTGCAAGGGCATCGGGATGTCGCTGAAGAAGTAAGCCTTAACACCTCCCCTCGAGGGGAGGTCGCCACAAAGCGGCGGTTGGGGTGATGTTCTCGGACTTGCAAGAGATCGCCCCACCCCGGAGCTTTGCTCCGACCCTTCCCTTGAGGGGAGGCTGGACCAACAAAGAGCCGAACAATGACACTATCGGAAACCATTGCGACAAATCGAACGGAAGCACGCAAGCGGCCGCTCGTCGTCATGGAACAGGTCTCCAAGGTCTTCTCCAACGGCACGCTGGCGCTATCGGGCATGTCGCTCACTGTCGAAAGCGGCGAGTTCATCAGCCTGCTCGGCCCTTCCGGTTGCGGCAAGTCGACGGCCTTGCGCATCATCGCAGGCCTTGGTGGTGCCTCCAGTGGCAGGATCGATTGGCCGAGTTCACGTATCAACGCCAAGGGCCTGCCGGAGGGCGATATCAGCTTTGTCTTCCAGGAGCCGACGCTGCTTCCTTGGAAGACGGTGCTCGGCAACGTCCATCTGCCCTTGAAGCTCAGGGGTATTTCGAAAGCGGCCGCTCACGACCAGATCATGGAAACGCTGGCAACGGTCGGCCTCCAGGATTTTGCGCAAGCCTATCCGCGCGAATTGTCCGGCGGCATGAAGATGCGCGTTTCGATCGCCCGCGCCTTGGTGACGAAGCCGAAACTGCTGTTGATGGACGAGCCCTTTGCGGCACTCGACGAAATTACCCGACAGAAATTGAACGACGATGTTCTCAACCTTTGGCAGAAGACCGGCATTACAGTCATCTTCGTCACGCATTCGGTCTATGAGTCTGCCTATCTCTCCAATCGTATCGTCGTCATGAAGGCACGACCGGGCCGCGTTCATAGCGATTTTCCGCTGAGAACCAGCGGCGAGCGCGATCCGCTTTATCGTTCGTCGGAAGAATATCGGCAGGTGTGCGAAAAAGTGTCCCGTTCCCTGATCGAGGCCATCGGCTGGCCGGAGGCCCATTGATGAGCGACAGCACCAGCCTACCCGCCACTCTTTCCGTTGAATCGGCCGATGCGCCAGCGGCAGATGCAGCCAGAAAGCGCGGTATCGAACGCTCGCTTGGCATCTTCGTGCCGATCCTGACCGTTCTTGCGCTTCTTATCCTCTGGCAGCTTCTGGTCGTCGGCACCGGCGTTCCGCAATATATTTTGCCAAGCCCCATCGCCGTCGCCAAGGCGCTCGTTTCCGACTGGGGCATCCTTTGGCCGGCTCTGTGGGTGACGACCAAGATTACCTTCATATCCCTCATGCTGGCGCTGATCGGCGGCGTCGGCTTTGCGATCTTCCTCGTGCAGTCCCGCTGGATCGAACTCGCCTTTTATCCGCTGGCCGTCATTTTGCAGGTGACGCCGATCGTCGCGATCGCGCCGCTGATCCTGATCTATGCACCGACGCGCGAGGCCGCACTTCTGATCTGCGGCTTCCTCGTCGCCTTCTTTCCGATCCTCTCCAACATGGTGCAGGGATTGAAGAGCGTCGACCATAACCTGCTCAACCTCTTCGATCTCTATGGCGCCTCGCGCTGGCAGGCCTTGCTGCATCTGAAGCTGCCCGCCGCCCAGCCCTATTTCATGACGGGCCTGAGGATCGGCGGCGGCCTGTCGCTGATCGCATCGGTCGTTGCCGAATTCGCTGCTGGTTCGGGCGGCCCCAACTCCGGTCTCGCCTTTCGGCTACTGGAGGCGCAATACCGCCAGAACATGCCGCGTCTCTTTGCAGCACTCCTGCTGCTATCGGCGCTTGGCGTTGCAATCTTCGCCTTTACCTCTTTCATCTCATGGCTGAGCCTGCATCGCTGGCATGAGAGCAGCCTCAAGCGGGAGAACTGATGTCACACGCCTTCATGTCGCCGCCGAACGCCGCCCGCTTCGTGCTGAGCAATGCCACCGTCCCAGCCGTGACGCTTTCCGGTTCCAAGACGCCTGCCAACGAGGGTCTCGTCAAGGCCGATATCGTCGTCACCGACGGTCTCGTCAGCGGTATTCTGGCGCCTGGCACCGCGCCAGTCGAATATGCCAAAGTCGATATGAAGGAAGGTATGGTCTGGCCGACTTTCGCCGACATGCACACCCATCTCGATAAGGGCCATATATGGGAGCGGCGCTCTAACCCGGACGGCAGTTTCATGGGTGCGCTCGATGCCGTGCGTGCCGACCGCGAGGCCAACTGGTCGGCCGAGGACGTGCGCAGGCGCATGGAATTCTCGCTGCGCTCGGCTTACGCGCATGGTACCGGCCTGATCCGCACCCATCTGGATTCGCTGGCGCCGCAGCACCGCATTTCCTTCGAGGTTTTCACCTCGGTCCGCGAGTCCTGGAAGAGCAAGATAGCGCTGCAGGCTGTCGCTCTCTTTCCGCTCGACAACATGGTCGATGATGCCTTTTTCGCCGACCTGCTTCGCGTCGTGCGCGAGGCAGGCGGGTTGATGGGCGGTGTCACCCAGATGAACCCCGATCTCGATGCTCAGCTTGACAAGTTGTTGCGCGCCGCCGCCGACAACGGCCTCGATGTCGACCTGCATGTCGATGAAACCGAAGACAAGCAGGTGCTGACGCTTCAGGCGATTGCCGAAGCCGTGTTGCGAAATGGCTACCAGGGCAAGGTCACCGCCGGCCATTGCTGCTCGCTTGCCCGGCAGGATGAAGATGTCGCGCGCGCCACCATCGATCTCGTTGCCAAGGCCGGGATCTCCATCGTTTCGCTGCCGATGTGCAACATGTACCTGCAGGACCGCCATGCCGGCCGTACACCACGCTGGCGCGGCGTCACGCTTCTGCACGAGCTTGCCGCCGCCGGTGTTCCCACGGCCGTCGCCTCCGACAACACCCGCGACCCCTTCTATGCCTATGGCGATCTCGATCCGGTGGAAGTGTTCCGGGAAGCCGTGCGCATCCTGCATCTCGACCATCCGCTGGATACGGCTGCAAGGGTCATCACCACCTCGCCCGCAGAGATACTTGGCCGCCCGGATATCGGGCGGATCGCCGTCGGCAGCCCGGCCGACCTCGTGCTTTTCAGCGCGCGGCGCTGGAGCGAATTCCTCTCTCGTCCGCAGTCCGATCGCGTCGTCCTTCGCAAGGGCAAGGTGATCGATCGCAGCCTGCCGGATTATCGTGAACTCGACAGCGTCATTGGAGCCTGACATGCCGGATTATCAGCGCATCAAGAAAGAACTCGAAGGTATTGCCGTCGAAGACAATCCGGCGCTCGTACGCCAGAAAAGCCGTGACTTCTATTGGTATTCGCCGATCTTGAAGGCGCAGCTCGACAATGTCACGGCCGATCTCGTCGTCACCCCGAAAACCGAGGAGGAGGTGATCCGGACGCTCAAGGTCGCCTATGCGCATGACGTCCCCGTCACGCCGCGCGGCGCCGGCACCGGTAATTACGGCCAGGCCATGCCGCTTTCCGGCGGGATCGTGCTCAACCTTGCCGCCATGAACAGGATCAAGGAGATCCATCCCGGTCGCGTCATCTGCGAGCCCGGCATCGTCATTGCCGAGCTCGACCGGCAGACCAAGGCCCATTCGGGCCAAGAACTGCGCTTTCACCCCTCGACCGCGCAGATGGCGACTATCGGCGGCTTCATCGCCGGCGGTTCGGGCGGCGTCGGTTCGATCACCTGGGGCGGTCTGCGCGATCTCGGCAACATCCTGCGGCTGCGCGTCGTGACGATGGAAGCCGAACCCCGCACGCTCGATCTCACCGGCTGGGATCTGACCAAGGTCAGCCATGCCTACGGCACCAACGGCATCATCACCGAAATCGAAATGCCGCTGGCGCCGGCCTATGATTGGATCGACGTGCTGGTCGGCTATGACGACTTCATGGATGCCGTGCGTTTTTCCGACGCGCTTGCCAAGTGCAACGGCATTCTGGTCAAGGAGATCGCTCCGATTGCCGCTCCCATCCCGCAAGATTATTTTACCCGCCATAAGTCCTACATCCGTCAAGGGCAATCGATCGTGGCGCTGATGATTGCGCCGCATTCGATGGATCCTTTCGTCGCCTTCACCATGCAGCAGAAGGGTGAAATCACCTTCCGCTCCGACAAGGTCGAGAGCATGAAAGGCATTCCGCATGCCTATGAGCTTGCCTGGAACCACACCACATTGCGCGCCCTGAAGGTCGATCCGTCGATCACCTATCTGCAGGTGCAGTATCCCGGGCCGGATCATGTCGCCAAGGTCCAGAAGATGGTGGAAATCTTCGGCGACGAGGTGCCCGGCCACCTCGAATTCATCAGGTTCGACGGTCAGATCCAATGCTCGGGCCTGCCGCTGGTTCGCTATACGTCTGAGGCTCGGCTTGAAGAGATCATTAGGATTCACCAGGATCACGGCTGCCCGATCTTCAACCCGCATCGCTATACGCTGGAGGAAGGCGGCATGAAGCAGACGGATGCGGTCCAGCTTGCCTTCAAGAAGGAAACCGATCCGAAGGGCCTGCTCAATCCCGGCAAGATGATCGCCTGGGACGACCCGAATTTCGACTTCAAATCCGGCAAGAACTATCTCTTCCCCGGCCTTGCGGCGCTGATGGAGGCTTCATGAAGGTTCTGGTCCTTCATTCCCATCCAGTCGAGGAGAGCTACGGTGCAGCCCTGCACCGGAAAACCATCGAAAGCCTCAAGAGCGCCGGTCACGAGGTGGACAATTGCAATCTTTACGCGGAAGGTTTCGATCCCGTGCTGTCGCGTCGCGACCGCATGACCTACCATGATTATCCGGACAATACCGAGGCGGTCAAATCCTATGTCGAGCGGCTGGCGCGCGCCGAGGCTTTGGTGATCGTCACCCCGGTCTGGAATTTCGGCTTTCCGGCTATTCTCAAAGGCTATTTCGACCGGGTCTGGCTTCCGGGCGTCTCCTTCGAACTCGTCGACGGTAAGGTGCGCTCAAAGCTGCAGCATATCCGCAAGCTCGGCGCTGTCTTGACCTATGGCGCCGATCCGTTTCGCGCCTTCGTCGCCGGCAATCCGCCGAAGAAGATCGTCAAGCGCGTGCTGCGCGCTCAGATCAAACCCTTCGCCCCGGTCGTCTTCCTTGCTCACTACGACATGAACCGCTCGACCGACATGTCCCGTAGCCGATTTCTGACGAAGGTCGGTCAAGAGATGGAACGGTTCTAGAGCATTTCCGTTTTTCGTCGGATCGCGAACGTGCAAGCACTTCTGTCGGGACTAGCGGTCAGGTTCGCGGACACCCAGGACCAGGAAATACGGCGTTCGATATCGGATTCCCAAGCCATCGGCATTCGTATTCACTCCCGGACGGGAGGCAGGTAGCGATTTCAACCGACGCCGCTTTAGCTGCTGACTGAGCGGCAACCTGCCGCGAAACTTCGCAAACGGCCAGATGCCACGACGATTGGGTCGATCGAAGATCTGCGTCGGCCAAGCGAAGGGAACATTTCCCCATTGCTGCTGTTAGATCATTCCAGATGATAAGTGGCTGTAAGGAGGTCAATATGGCACCGCCACGTAAACCAAACCCGTTGTCTCGCGAAGAAGACTATCGCGATTACGAGGATCGGGAAATTCGAGAGGGCTGGCCCTATTCGGATGTCGATGGCAATCCGTTGGAAAGCCATCCCGACAATACTCCCTACGGCGACACACCGGCCAATTTCGACGAAGATCCGAGTACGGGATTCACCGTAGATACCGCCGACGCGTCAGGTCGCGAGGAGAGGGTGGATACGGCCGTTCCCTTGCCAGCCAGCAGAATTGACGACGATGAGTTAGAGGCACAGATCACCGAGCTGCTGGAAGAAAGCGGCAAAGTCGTTACCGACAACATCGAAGTGCATTGCGTCGACGGGATTATCACGCTGGAGGGCGCGTCGAGACGATTTCGTTGGCGCGCAATCTCGAGGAGATCGTTCTGACGGTTCCGGGTGTCGTGGGCGTACATAACAACCTCGAAACGCTCGGCGTCGATTCTCATATGCCCGATGAGGAATAGCGAGTTGGAGTCGGACGGCAACGATGGCGGGGCGGCCGACGTCCGTTCGTCAGATGTCATGCCAGATTCATCGTTGCCAGCGCCACGATGACGTAACGTCCGAGTTTGGCAACCGTCACCAGCAGCAGGAAGGTTGGCAACGGCTCGCGCAGAACGCCGGCGACCACCGTTATTGGGTCTCCGACGATGGGCACCCAGCTCGCAAGCAGAGACCATTTTCCATATTTTCGATACCATGCCTGCGCACGATCGAGGGTATCCTCACCAACAGGGAACCAACGGCGCTGTCGAAATCGTTCGATCCCCCTTCCCAGCATCCAATTGACGAGCGAACCCAGAATATTGCCGACGCCGGCGGTAACCACCAGCCAGACCGCGGAGTATCTTCCGGTCAGAAGCAGGCCAGCAAGCACCGCCTCCGATTGCATCGGCAGGATCGTTGCGGCACCGAAGGCTGCCATGAACAATCCGAAATAAGCCAATAGGTCGGTCATGCCGCCGGAGGTATTTCGCATTGGTGTTGAGTTCGTCGGTCGGCCACCGATAATTGCCGAGCGATGTCAAGACACGGCTTGCCACCCCCGATCATGCCGGTGACGCTATTCGCATGGTCTTCAGAGCGCTTGAGCCGCTTGACCGCCTTTGGATGGGTAGCGCGAGTGTGTTCCGTCATGACGCTCTGTATCCCCGCAAGAGAGCATGATTGTCAACGTCGGTCTGGTCGCGTACTTGACTACGCGCGAAGGGGTTCGAATTGGGGTTTGGTAGGCCGAGAATGGCGGGCCGCCCGTTCAACCACCGCAAGAGCCCAAAGGATTTGGACCGCACCTCGAACGCATGACGGCACAAGAGTTGAGAGGTTTGATCGACCGTTTCTGGGATCCTGCGGGCCTGCGGATCACTTTGCGAATTCCGCTGCCTAGCTCTCAAGGGTTAGACTGTAGTATCGCCTTCTCAGCGTCTCGCTTCAGATGAATGAACCTGAGACGGTTGCTCAAACGGTCAGATGCCTGCGGGCGTCGGCTGTATCCAGCGTTTCAGCCAGACCTTCATGCACGATCTCGCCGCGATCCATGATGTAAACGTAGTCGGCAAGCTCCCGGCAGAAATCGAGATATTGCTCGACCAGCAGGATCGCCATGCCGGTGGAATCCCGGAGATAGCGGATCGCCCGGCCGATATCCTTGATGATCGACGGCTGGATGCCCTCGGTCGGCTCGTCCAGGACGAGAATCTTCGGCCGTGTCACCATCGCCCGGCCGATCGCCAGTTGCTGCTGCTGTCCGCCCGAGAGGTCGCCGCCACGGCGCGACAGCATGGATTTAAGCACGGGAAACAGGCTGTAAATGTCATCCGGAATATTGCGGTCACGGCGGGAGAGCGGCGCATAGCCCGTTTCGAGATTTTCCTTCACGGTCAAAAGCGGAAAGATCTCGCGTCCCTGCGGCACATAGCCAATCCCCTGCTTGGCGCGCGCGAACGGCGCCATGCCGTTCAGCGTCACGCCGTTGAAGGCAACGGTACCGGCCGACAGTGCGTGCTGCCCGGTGACGGCGCGCAGGAGCGAACTCTTGCCGACGCCGTTGCGCCCAAGCACGCAGGTGATCTTGCCCATCTCCGCCTTGACGGAGATACCGCGCAGCGCCTGACCGGCGCCATAATGCAGATTTGCGTTTTCGACTGTCAGCATCTCACCGCCCCAGATAATTCTCGATCACCTTCGGATCGCTGCTAACGAAATCGATCGATCCTTCCGCCAGAACCGACCCTTCCGCGAGGCATGTCACCTTGACGCCGAGATCGCGGATGAAGCCCATGTCATGCTCGACCACCACGACCGAACGCGTCTTGGCGATTTCCTTCAAGAGCACGGCGGTTTCCGCCGTCTCGGCATCCGTCATGCCGGCCACCGGTTCATCGACCAGAAGCAGCTTTGGTTCCTGCGCGAGCAGCATGCCGATCTCCAACCACTGCTTCTGGCCGTGGGAAAGATTGGCCGCCAGCTCGTCGCGCCGATGCGACAACCGCACCGTCTCGAGGATTTCTTCGATACGATCGCGATCGATAGGCGTCAGGCGATAGAAGAGCGTCGAAAAGACACCGCGATTGCGGTTGAGCGCCAGTTCGAGATTGTCCCAGACGGTATGGCTTTCAAACACGGTCGGCTTCTGAAACTTGCGACCGATACCGAGCTGGGCGATGTCAGCCTCGTCCTTCTTCGTCAGGTCGATCTGGCCATTGAAGAATACCTCGCCCTCGTCGGGCCGGGTCTTGCCGGTGATGATATCCATCATCGTCGTCTTGCCGGCACCGTTCGGGCCGATGATGGCGCGAAGCTCGCCCGGCTCGATGACGATCGATAGCGAGTTCAAAGCCTTGAAACCATCGAAGGAGACGGAGACGTTGTTGAGGTAGAGCATGCTGTTGGGTTTGATATCCGGGATCATGGTCCTACTCCGCAGCCTGCACGGACTTTTGGGCTTCATCCTTCGCGGCCTTCGGCGGCGGGCTTGCCGGTCGGCGTGTCTTGCCAAAATAGTGCGCGATGGTGCCAACGATGCCCCTCGGCAGGAACAACGTCACGGCCACGAACAGGCCGCCAAGCGCAAACAGCCAGAAGTCGGGGAATAGGCCGGTGAAAACAGTCTTGCCGCCATTGACGAGGATGGCGCCGATAATCGGTCCGATCAGGGTAGCCCTGCCGCCGACGGCCGTCCAGATGACCACTTCGATCGAATTGGCAGGCGCAAATTCTCCTGGATTGATGATGCCGATCTGCGGCACGTAGAGCGCGCCGGCAATACCAGCCATCATGGCCGATACGACGAAGACGAAGAGCTTCATATGCTCGACACGATAGCCGAGAAAGCGCGTACGGCTTTCGGCGTCGCGCACGCCCACAAGCACCTTGCCGAACTTCGAACGCACGATCGCCGAAGACAGCATCAATGCCAGTGCCAGGAACACGGCTGTGACGGCAAAAAGCACGGCGCGGGTGCCATCGGCCTGGATGTTGAAACCGAGAATATCCTTGAAATCGGTCAGGCCGTTATTGCCGCCGAAACCCATGTCGTTGCGGAAAAAGGCGAGCAGCAGCGCATAGGTCATCGCCTGCGTGATGATCGACAGGTAGACGCCGTTGACGCGCGACCGGAAGGCAAACCAGCCGAAGACGAAGGCAAGCAGACCGGGTGCTGCGAGAACCATCAGCATGGCGAACCAGAACTGATCGAAGCCGTACCAGAACCACGGCAAGTCCTTCCAGTTCAGGAAGACCATGAAGTCGGGCAGGATCGGATTGCCGTAGGTGCCGCGCGAACCGATCTGGCGCATCAGATACATGCCCATCGCATAGCCGCCCAGCGCAAAGAAGGCGCCGTGGCCGAGCGAGAGAATACCGCAATAGCCCCAAACCAGATCGAGCGCGAGGGCGAGCAGCGCATAGGTCAGGTACTTGCCGAAGAGCGACATGAGATAGGTCGGCACATGCAGTGCGCTCGTTTCCGGCAAAGCCAGGTTCGACAGCGGCACGAGCACCGCGACGGCAAGCAGGATCGCGATGGCGATGCTGATCCGGCGGTCGAGCGAGCGAAGGATAAAGGCCGTGATCATGCTTCCACCGCCCTTCCCTTGAGCGCGAAGAGGCCGCGCGGACGTTTCTGGATGAAGAGGATGATGAGGACGAGAACGAGGATTTTGCCGAGCACCGCCCCCGCATAGGGCTCGAGGAACTTGTTGAGGATGCCGAGCGAGAAGGCACCGACGAGCGTTCCCCAGAGATTGCCGACGCCGCCGAACACCACGACCATGAAGCTGTCGATAATATAGCCCTGGCCGAGGTTCGGCGAGACGTTGTCGATCTGCGAGAGTGCCACACCCGCCATGCCGGCGATGCCGGACCCCAGCGCAAAGGTGAAGGCATCGACCCATGAGGTGCGGATCCCCATCGAAGACGCCATGCGCCGGTTCTGCGTCACCGCCCGCATCTGCAGCCCGAAGGCCGAACGCTTAAGGAGAAGCAGCAGCGCCACGAAAACGCCGAGTGAAAAGACGATGATCCAGAGCCGGTTCCAGGTGACCGAGAGATAGCCGAGGTCGAACGAACCGGACATCCAGGAGGGGTTGCCGACTTCCTGATTGGTCGGCCCAAAGATCGAGCGCACTGCCTGCTGCAAGATCAGCGAAATGCCCCAGGTAGCGAGCAGCGTTTCAAGCGGCCGGCCATAGAGGAAGCGGATGACGCCGCGCTCGATGACGAGACCGACGGCGCCGGTGACGACGAAGGCGACCGGAAGGGCGATCGCGAGCGACCAATCGAAGAGTTCGGGATAGGAGGTGCGGATAATGCTTTGAACCACAAAAGTCGAATAAGCGCCGAGCATCACCATCTCACCATGCGCCATGTTGATGATGCCCATGACACCGAAGGTAATCGCAAGGCCGATGGCGGCCAGCAGCAGCACGGAGCCGAGCGACAGGCCGTACCAGACGTTCTGCACCGCGTCCCAGAACTTCACTTGATCCTGGATGCCGGCAATGGCGGCAGCCACGTCGGGCTTCAGGCTATCGTCGACGGAAACCGATGAGAGAATGCCGATGGCATCGCGGCCGCCTTCGTTCTTGATCGTCTCGATCGCCGCCTTTTTGTCTTCGATCGGACGGTCCGAGCCAAGCACGGCAACCGCTTTTGCGCGTTCAAGCACACCACGAATGTCCGCGTCCTTCTCGCTCTGCAGTGCCGTCTCGACGGCGTCAAGCGAATCAGCACTCGGTGCCTTCAGAATGGATTGCGCCGCCTCTAGCCGCGTCGCGCGATCCGGGCTCATCAGCGTCAGACCGCCGAGAGCCGCGCGAACCGCACGGCGCAGATTGTTGTTGATCTTGATCTTTCCGAGATTGTCCTTGGCTTCCTGACCGGCCACCTGCCCGGTCAAAGGATCCACCAGATCCATCATGTCGCCGGAGGATTTGGCGATAAACACCTGGTTGTCAGATTTTCTTATATAAAGATCACCGTCGGAAAAGGCCTGCAATGCCGGCACGACCTTGGGATCGCCCGACTTCGCAAGGCTTTGGACGATATCGCCGGCCTTCTGGAAATTGGCCTGGCCGAGGGAATTGATGAGGCCGTGGGCGTCTTCCTGGGCGCGCAGGCTTGTCGCCGTCAGCGCCAGCATCAGGCAGAACCCGGCGATCAGCGCCAGGGCGATACGGTAAACGAATTTGTCGAACATTGCGCTAGTCCCCTCAAGCTGCCGCGGCCAGAAAATCCTGCCCGCGGCGGTCTTGCGTCGGCTGAAATCAGGAGCCCTTGCCGCCGCACTTGCCGGTGGTGACGTTGAAGTTGCCGCAGTTCATCGGCATACGCCAATCCGAGATCAGGTCCTTGCTGTCAGGCAGGTAGTCGGACCATTCCTTGCCGACCACGGCGGGGGTCTGCGAAACGACGTCGAACTGACCGTTTTCCTGCACTTCGCCGATCAGGACCGGCTTAGTGATGTAGTGGTTCGGCATCATGGTGGCGGTACCGCCGGTGAGGTTCGGCACCGAGACGCCGACGAGTGCGTCGATCACCTTGTCCGGATCGGTCGTGCCGGCCTTCTCGACAGCCTTCACCCACATGTTGAAGCCGATATAGGCGGCTTCCATCGGGTCGTTGGTCACGCGCTTGTCGTTCTTGGTATAGGCATGCCATTCCTTGATGAAGGCGGCGTTGGCGGGCGTGTCGACGGACTGAAAGTAGTTCCAGGCGGCAAGATGGCCGACAAGCGGCTTGGTGTCGACGCCGGCGAGCTCTTCTTCGCCGACCGAGAAGGCGACGACCGGAATATCTTCAGCCTTGACGCCCTGGTTGCCCAGTTCCTTGTAGAAGGGAACATTGGCATCGCCGTTGATGGTGGAGACGACGGCGGTCTTCTTGCCGGCCGCGCCGAAAGCCTTGATCTTGGAGACTTCCGTCTGCCAGTCCGAGAAGCCGAACGGCGTGTAGTTGATGATGATGTCTTCGTCCTTGACGCCCTTGGACTTCAGATAGGCTTCGAGGATCTTGTTGGTCGTGCGCGGATAGACATAGTCGGTGCCTTCAAGCACCCAGCGCTGTACGCCTTCGTTCTTCATCAAGTAGTCGACAGCCGGGATCGCCTGCTGGTTGGGAGCGGCGCCGGTGTAGAAGACGTTACGCTCGGACTCCTCACCTTCGAACTGCACCGGATAGAACAGGATCGAATTCAGTTCCTTGAAGACCGGCAGCACCGACTTGCGCGACACGGAGGTCCAGCAGCCGAATACGGCCGAGACCTTGTCCTTCTGGATCAGCTCGCGAGCCTTTTCGGCAAAGAGCGGCCAGTCGGAGGCCGGGTCGACGACGACGGGCTCGAGCTTCTTGCCGAGGACGCCGCCCTTCTTGTTCTGCTCATCGATGAGCATCAGCATGGCATCCTTCAGCGTCGTTTCCGAAATCGCCATGGTGCCGGATAGCGAATGCAGGACGCCGACCTTGATGGTGTCGTCGGCTGCGAAAGCGCCGTGGAATGCTGTGGTGGACATGATGGCGCCGAGCAGCGCGCCGGAGACGAGAGTCTTGAATTTCATCCGTGGTTCCCCTCTTTTTGTCTGCCGCAACGGCCGGTAAACAAGGATTAGCCGCTGCCTTCCGCGACTATCCGGCGCGCCCTCAGGAAACCACATACGTAAAATGACGTAGACGCCGGGGCGAAATGTGCAGCTTTGGGCACTCCGACGCCCTTAAGCACGGCATCGATCCATGTTACGACGTCTTCGGACCGCCGAGGTGACGATGGCGGGACTGCTGAAGGGTAAGCATGGCTGCGCGGCAACGCATCATTCCGGTAAGACGCGAATACAATCGCTGGGTCGCAAACCAGACGCTGGAAGACTACGCCTTGCGTTTCACCGCCAAGAGCGCCCGCCAGTTTTCTTCGCAACGCATCTCGCAAACCGCGATCGGCGCCATTTCCTTCCTGGCGCTGGAGGCGATCGGCGGCACGATCACGCTCTCCTACGGCACCACCAACGCCTTCTATGCCATCATCGTCGCAAGCCTCGCCATGCTCGCAGTCGGCCTGCCGATCAGCCGATATGCGATCCGTCATGGCGTCGATATCGATCTTCTGACGCGCGGCGCGAGCTTCGGCTATATCGGCTCGACCATCACCTCGCTGATCTATGCCAGCTTCACCTTCATGTTGTTTGCGATCGAAGCCTCGATCATGTCCGGCGCGCTGGAGCTGACGCTCGGCATACCCGTTTGGATCGGCTACATCATCAGCGCCGTCATGGTGATCCCGCTCGTCACCCATGGTGTCCGTCTTATCAGCCGGTTTCAGCTGCTGACGCAGCCCTTCTGGATCGTTCTCAACATCCTGCCCTTCGTCTTCATCGCCTTTGCCGACTGGGAAAAATTCGACCTCTGGCGGGCCTTTGCCGGCATTCACCATCCCGCAAGCGCGCCGGGCAGCGCCGCTCCTTTCGATCTGGTGGAGTTCGGCGCCGCTTCCGCCGTCATCCTGGCGCTGATGTCGCAGATCGGCGAACAGGCCGACTTCCTGCGCTTCCTGCCGCCGGAAGGTCACCGCAAATGGCGCCATCGCCTGGCCATCTTCCTCGCTGGACCCGGATGGGTCATTATCGGGGCGCCGAAGCTGCTCGCCGGCTCCTTCCTTGTCGTCCTGACGCTGACGTCAGGCGTGCCGGCCGACCGCGCTGCCGATCCGGCACAGATGTATCTGACCGCCTTCGGCTACATGATCCCCTGGCACAATGCGGCGTTGCTGTTGATGGTCGCCTTCGTGATGATCTCGCAGCTGAAGATTAACGTCATGAACGCCTATGCCGGCTCGCTCGCCTGGTCGAACTTCTTTTCGCGGCTGACGCACAGCCATCCAGGCCGCGTTATCTGGCTGGTCTTCAATGTCGCCATCGCGCTCTTATTGATGGAGCTTGGCATCTACCGGCTGCTGGAGGAGACGCTTGGCATCTTCTCGATCATCGCCATGGCCTGGCTCTGCACCGTCTCCGCCGATCTCTTCATCAACAAGCCGCTCGGGCTTGCACCTCCCGGCATCGAGTTCAAACGCGCGCATCTCTACGACATCAATCCGGTCGGCCTCGGCGCCATGGCGCTTTCGGCAACCATCGCTCTCATCGCGCATTTCGGCGCCTTCGGTTCGATTGCCGCCTCGCTTGCGCCCTATATCACCCTGATCGTCGCGCTTATCGCGTCACCTGCTATCGCCTGGATCACCAAGGGCAAATATTATCTCGCCCGCAAGCCGCGGCAGAGCTGGAAGAACCTGACCACCATCACCTGCTCCGTCTGCGAGCACCCGTTCGAGCCGGAGGACATGGCCTGGTGTCCGGCCTATGCCGCGCCGATCTGCTCGCTCTGCTGTTCGCTCGACAGCCGCTGCCACGACATGTGCAAGCCGAAGGCTCGGCTCAACACGCAGGTCGCCACCGTCGCAAAAACCTTGCTGCCGGAAAGCATCGTCACAAGGCTCGCAACGCGCCTCGGCCGCTATGGAATTGCCGTTGTCTTGGCGCTGACCGCCATGGGCGCTATTCTTGCAATGATCGCGCATCAGGTCGGCGCAGCCTCTCCCGAGACCGCTGCCGTGGTCGACCGCACCATCCTCATCGTCTTCTTCGTCTTTGCCGTCATCGCCGGCGTCGCGTGCTGGTTCTATGTGCTTGCCCATGACAGCCGCGTGGTCGCCGAAGAGGAATCCTCGCGCCAGAACACGCTGCTTTTGAAGGAAATTGCCGCGCACAAGAAAACGGATGCTGCCCTGCAGGGTGCCAAGGAGGCGGCAGAGGCGGCAAACCGCGCCAAGAGCCGCTATGTCGTGGGCCTCAGCCACGAATTGCGCACGCCGCTCAATGCGGTGCTCGGCTACGCGCAAATCCTGGAGCGCGACGAGACCATTCCGGCACCCAGGCAATCTTCGCTGAAGGTCATCCGCCGCAGCGCCGAACATCTTTCCGGCCTGATCGACGGGCTGCTGGACATTTCGAAGATCGAGGCCGGCCGCTTGCAGGTCTATTCCAACGAGATCAATATCCAGGATTTCCTCGATCAGATCGTCGACATGTTCCATCCGCAGGCGCAGGCCAAGGGGCTGGCTTTCGTCCACGAGCGCGCCGCCACCTTGCCCGACTATGTCCGCACCGACGAGAAGCGGCTGCGCCAGATCCTCGTCAATCTCTTGTCCAACGCCATCAAGTTCACCGACGCCGGAACCGTTCGCTTCGAGGTGGGCTATAGAAACCAGGTCGCAACCTTCACCGTTTCCGACACGGGCCGCGGCATCGCGGCCAAAGACATCGCCCGCATCTATGAACCCTTCCAGCGCGGCGAGGCGGACAGCGTACGCCCTATGCCCGGCCTTGGCCTGGGGCTGACGATCACGCAGCTGCTGACGAATACGCTCGGCGGCGAGATTTCCGTCACCAGTGAGAAGGACGTGGGCTCGACCTTCAGGGTACGCCTGATGCTGTCGGCCGTAATCCGTCCGATGAAGCCGCCGGCGCAGGAGCAGCGTATCGTCGGCTACGAAGGTCCACGCCGCACCATTGTCGTCGTCGACGACAATGAGGATCATCGCGAACTGATGCGTGAGATACTGTCGCCACTCGATTTCATCGTGCTCACCGCCGCCGGCGGCCCGGACTGCCTGACCTTGATCGAGGGCATCAAGCCGGATCTGTTCCTGGTCGATATTTCCATGCCCGGCATGAACGGATGGCAGCTCGTCTCACGGCTCAGGGAAAACGGCCAGACGGCACCGATCCTGATGCTGTCGGCCAATATCGGTGACGCTGCTGCGGCGACCGACAGCGACGACAGCCATAACGACGCCATCTCCAAACCGGTCGACATCCGCCAGCTTCGCGACAAGCTCGCGCTGCATCTCGGGCTAAAATGGATCTATGCCGATGCTTCTATCCCGACCGCGCCGAAGCCGCCACCGCCCCTGAAGAGCCCTGGGATCGAGCATGTCCGCGAATTGCTGCGGCTCGGCGAGATCGGTTATGTCAGGGGAATCGAAGCAAAGCTTGCGGATCTTGCGAAACTTGAAGAAAACAGACCCTTCATCGATGCCCTGCGCGCCCATGTCCAGGCTTTCGATCTCGACGGTTTCCTGAAGGTGCTGCGCAGCTTCGACACTGAAAAGGTAGAACAGATTGGCTGAGCCTGCCCTTCCCCGCGATATAGTCCTGCTGGTGGACGATTCACCGGAGGCGCTCGGTTTTCTGACTGACGCGCTCGAGCAATCCGGCTTTTCCGTGCTGATCGCCACCTCGGGACCGGCGGCGCTCAACATCGTCGAGCGCATCACACCCGATCTCATCCTGCTCGATGCCGTCATGCCTGTCATGGATGGTTTCGAAACTTGCCGCCGGCTGAAAGCCAATGCCGGCATCGCCCAGATTCCGGTCGTCTTCATGACCGGGCTCACCGAAACCGAGCATGTGGTGCACGCACTGGAATCCGGCGGCGTCGATTATCTCACCAAGCCGATCAATATCGACGAACTGCGCGCCCGCATCCGGGTCCACCTGCGCAATGCCCGCTCGGCTCAAAGCGCCAGGGTGGCGCTCGATGCCGCCGGCCGCCATCTCCTGGCGGTCAAGGGCAATGGCGCCATCCATTGGTCGACGCCCCAGGCAACCCGCCTGATCAATGCTGCCACGGGCAGCGACGACGGCCTTGAGCTCGCCTCGAAACATATCGCCGCCTTCATGCTGGAACGCGAGCGGCTCGGCCCTGCTCGCGACAATCTTCTTTCGATGAACAATGGCGGCCAGGCGGCGCTGCAATTCACCTTTCTCGGTGCCATCGGCGCCGACGAATACCTCTTTCGCCTGACAGCCACCAGCCAGCGTGCCGACGACGAAGCCCTGCGCCGGCATTTTGCGCTGACCCAGCGCGAATCCGAAGTATTGCTGTGGCTCGCCAAGGGCAAATCCAACCGCGATATTGGCGAAATCCTCGGCCTTTCAGCCCGCACCGTGAACAAGCATCTTGAGCAGATCTATGTAAAGCTCGGCGTCGAAAACCGGGCATCAGCAGCTGTCAGGGCCGCCCACGTCCTGCATGAAGCTTAAGCCGCGGCCAGTTTTTCATTCCTCGCTCAAAAAACGCTGGAGCGAGTTTGCAAGATCGACCGGATTTTCTTCCGCGACATGGTGACCGCTTTCGATACCGTGGCCGGTGACATTCACCGCCCATAAGCGCCAGATTTCCCTCGGATCGCCGAAGAAGTATTCCAGATCGTCTTTCGTCGACCAAAGGCAAAGCAACGGGCATGCGATCCGTTTACCGGCAAGGCGGTCCTGCAGTTCATCTTCCCGATCAACGGTCAATCCTGCCCGATAATCCTCAATCATCCCATGGACGACCGCGGGATCGTGGATCGCCGTCAGCAGATCGTCATAGGCCTCTTTCCCCATGAAATCAGGGTGAATGCGGCTGTACCAAGCCCGAGGGTCGGCATTGATGGCCTGCTCGGGCTTTTCCGGATGCGCGAAGAAGAACCAATGATACCAGTCACGCGCAAAGCGCCAATCCATCCGTTCGAGATGCTCGATGATCGGAATGCTGTCGATCACGGCGACCTTGGTGACGATCTCGGGATGATCGAGGGCAAGGCGGAATGCCACGTAGCTGCCGCGGTCATGGCCCGCCACGGCAAAAGTCCGATGACCTAAAGCCTGCATCAGCGCTACACAGTCCAGCGCCTTCGCCCGTTTCGAAGAATAACGGCTATCCTCGCTGTCAACGGGCTGGAAAGACTTCCCAAATCCCCTGAGGTCAGGGCAAACAATCGTGAAGTGAGGAGACAAGAGGTCTGCGACATGGCCCCAAGTCATATGCGTTCGCGGATGGCCGTGCAGCAACAGCAATGGCGGCCCGTTGCCGCCGTAGCGAACGCGTAAAAGGCCGGGACCGACGTCGATATAATCCAGTGTCATTCCGCTGAACAAATCCCGCCTCCCTCGAATATTCGCTCCTTGCTCCTTACGTTTGCGGCATCAGATTGTTCCAACTTTACCCGTTACGCCAATTTTCCGCGGAAAACTCCGATTCGGTCGAACGGCGACCTTTCATATCAAGGCGAGGCTCGCACAATTAATTCTACTTTAAATTGTCAATAGAAGTAGACACGTCACGAACTCAGCTTTCTGCTTACTTTTTGAAAATTGGTCGATGGTCGCAGACCGCGTGCATAGACGATAACCATGCACGACGTGAAGCTGCACGTTTCGACAACGCCGGCCAGGCTTCCAGCCACGCTAAAGTTCAGTGCGCACGCGCCACAATTCCGGGAAGAGTTCCACCTCCAGCATCCGCTTCAGATACGAGGTCCCGGCTGTTCCGCCTGTGCCGCGCTTAAAACCGATCACGCGCTCGACCGTGGTAACATGGTTGAAGCGCCAGCGCCGGAAATAGTCTTCGAAGTCGACCAGCTTCTCGCCAACTTCGTAGGCTTCCCAGTATCGCGACGGGTCGCGATAGACCGTCACCCAAACGGCCATAACACCCTCGTCGAATTGCCATGCCTGACGCAAGTCCCGCTTCAGCACCTCCTGCGGCACGGGCAGGCCGGTACGCGCCAGCCGGCGCAACACTTCATCATAGAGCGAGGGACGCGCAAGTTCGGCTTCCAGCATCTCCAGAATATCAGGCCGATGTTCGTGCGGCTTCAACATTGCGAGATTCCGATTTCCGGCCGCATATTCGATCAACCGGTATTGCCATGACTGGAAGCCGGACGACTGGCCGAGATCATCGCGGAAGCGCGTATATTCCGATGGCGTCATGGTCCTCAAGACATCCCATGCGGAATTCAGCTGCTCGAAAATCCGAGCCACACGCGATAGCATTTTCAACGCTTCCCGCGTTTGATCGGCCGCGATCATCCTCCTGGCTGCCTGGATCTCGTATAGCGCAAGTTTCATCCACAATTCGGACGTCTGATGCTGGATGATGAAGAGCATCTCGTCATGCGCCGATGACAGTGGCAGCTGTGCCGTCAGAATCCGATCGATATGCAAATAGTCGCCGTAGGACATGCGCTGCCGGAAATCCATCTCGGCGCCATCTTTCGAAGGATCATAGGTCATTCTGGCTTTCCTCCTCCCGGACATGAAATTCGGGAGGACCTCCCGATATGAAGCGAAGCGTCGTCGCCGATGCCATTGTACAATTTTGTTCGTGAATCGGCAGGCGCGACGTTGCTTCTAGCATATGCGCGGCGAACACCGTGCAGGTTTTGCGAGGTGTTTGAGTTTACCCTTGCTCGCAGTCTGAACTTGGGCTCGTACCCGCCCGGCAGCCAACCGTCAGACTTTGCAAATCCATGCGACAAGGGCGCCTGCTGTCGCAGACGCCATCATCCCTTCGAACTGCAGTGCCTTTCAGAGCCGGTTCAGGCGATATCGCCGGTGCTCGGCTTTAGGTTGCGCGACGGTTTGGTCATGAGGCTACCAGTCCGTCGAGCTGCGATCACCAGCGATAGTAGCGGTGATGGCGATGGTGGTGACGATGCTTGTACCAACCGTGATGATGGCCGCGCCAGTAGTGGCTCCGGTAGCTGCGGTGCGATTTCCAGTGGTGATGCCGGTGATGTCGCGGCCCGTGCCAGTGGCGACGATGATGATAACGGACCGTTTGAACAGATGATTGGACCTCTGGCTTCGTCATGTTCATCATCGGTGCAGCCGACGCAGCACCGGCACCGATCATCAGGCCGACAGCCAGAAATGCAGCAAGCAGATTGTTAAAGATTTTCATAGCGAACCTCCATCAGTGCCATCATCCTGAAGCCAGGCGGCTGAACGGAGCATGAATGCCTGCAGCTCCCGCGTTCATCAGAAGGAACAGGTAACGCGGCTGGATTACGGAGAGAGTTCTTCGAGCGTCCGGCCTTTGGTTTCCACGGCGAATACGGCGGTGACAAGTGCGCCGAGCAGCAAAATTGCAGCGAATACCATGAATACGTACTGGATGCCCATCGACGAGAGCAGGAAACCCGTCACGATCGGGCCTGCCGAGGATCCCAGGCGAAGCCACGCACTTCCGGCACCCGTCCCGATTGCCCGCAGGCGCGTCGGATAGATCTCTGCGGAGTAAAGATACAGTGAGAAGGTAACCGTTTGGACGATGGCATAGGCAAGACCTGCCAGCACCAATACTTGCATGGCGGATGTCGCTCCAAGCCATGCGAGGATGGCAAGCGGGATGGGAGCGATGAGCAATGCTCCCGCATACCAGCGCTTGCGGCCTACCCTATCGATGAGCAGCGCGCAGATAACCGCTGCAACAACGCCACCCACCGATGTCGCGAACCCATAGAATATGCTGGTTTCAAGCGGCAGGTTGAAGGTCTGACGATAAAGGGTGGGCAACCAGGTAATTGTGCCGTTGGCGACCAGATAGGCGCTGAACCACATGGCCCAGATGGATAGCGTGCGCTTGAGATAGATGCCTTGGAAAAGTTCCCGCCAGTCGGATGGCTTGCGCACAGGCACTGCGGCATGTTTCGGCTCGGGAAGCGTCTTGCCTGCGGCACGGGCGCTGTCTTCGAGCTTAGTGACGATGCGATTGGCTTCCTCGTAACGCCCGTTGGCAACGAGCCAGCGGGGTGACTCGGTGAGGAACCAGCGCAGCGGGATCATCAATACCGCCGGGATCAGGCCGACGATGAACATGGCCTTCCAACCATAGAGCGGCACCATGAAATAGCCGATCAGGCCCGCACCGACGAGGCCGAGCAGGAACATCACTTCGTAGAGAAGAAAGAAACGCCCGCGGCCCTTCGAGCCGATCAGCTCATTGATGTAGGCGCTGGCGACCGGAACTTCGCCACCGGTGCCCACACCCTGAACGAAGCGAAACGCCATCATCGTCGCCGCGCCGGCTGCAAAGAGACAGGCGATGTCGATGCTGACGAAAAGCAGGATAGTGAAGAGAAGAACCTTCAATCGACCGATCTTTTCGGCTAGCCAGCCGAACAGGACGGCGCCAATCAGTTGCCCCAGATATCCCATCGACAGGATCATGCCCGTCTGGCCGGGTGTCAGGCCCCATTCGTGCACGAGTACCGGCATGGCGTAGGCAATGGCGATAACGGTGTAACCGTCGAAGAATGTCGCGGCGCCGACGATATTGCGAGCCCAGAACACTTCTCGGGTGACGGGCAACCGCTCCAACCGCGCACTTATGTCGGCTTGCGGATCGATGACATGCGCAACCGGCGCCGTCATTCGCTGTTCGATATTCATTTCATCCTCCCTCTGCCCGGTCTCCGGCTCCCCGACCTGGCATTGACCTACGTATTGAACATCTTGCCTCGGCTGCCGCTCATCCTGCAGGCGGCGATCCGAAGCTGCGGTCCTTTATGGGCGAAGCAACTTTCCGGCGCATCACAACCGCCGCCTTTAGAGAACGTCGCTCCCCGACGCATCTGCAGTCTCCCCCCTCGAATACGCCTCCGCCGATTGACGGCAGAGGCGTATTTTTTATTCCGCTGCCAAAAGCTGCCCGACACGGCCGATGCCCGCCGCGTCGAAAGCGGCGAAGATTTCAGCCTCGGCCTTTTCCCCGAGGTTCTTCAGCGGCTCGCGGATCGTGGCATGATCGAGCACGCCGCGATGGACGAGGCCAAGCTTGAGGGCGACGGTGCCTTCCATGTGCGAACCCCGGTGATAAACGGCGCGGGTAACCGGCAGCAAGCGCTCGAAGATCTTGCGGGCTTCCGGATAATCCTGCGCCTTGCCCGCCCGAATGAGATCTATGAGCAGCTCCGGTGCGATGTTGCCGTAGCCGACGAGTAGGCCGTCGACGTCGAACATGGTCGGCAAGAGCCATTCGTCGTGGCAGCTCAGGATCTGCAAGTTCGGATTGGCCTTCTTCAATTCTGGAATTTCCACATACCAGCGCTTCATGTTGCGAACGCCGTTCTTGGTCGCAACGACCCCCTCCTGGGTCGCAATTGCGAGCTGCGTGTCCAGATCGTAGGAGGCCTTGGTGGCATCCGGATATTGGAACAGGATGCACTGCAGACCGGACTCTTGCCAGATCGCCTTGTAGCGATCCTGCGGCGCGCCCTTCTGGAAACCGAAGCGCAGCCAGCCATGGTTTGGATAGACAAGAGCCCCCGTAGCGCCCGCGGCCTTGCATTTCTTTGCCTCTTCGGCGGCAACCTTGGTGCCTTCGCCCGTAATGCCGGCGATGACCGGAATTTCGCCGTTCACGGCCTCGACATAGGTACGGATCAGCTTGAGGCGTTCCTCTTCGGTCAGGAATGTGCCTTCGCCGGCGTGGCCGAGGATGACGAGGCTCTTTATGCCGTCCATCGATGCAAGCCACTTCGCAATCCGAGCGTTCGCCGCATAGTCGACTTCACCGTCGCGGGTGAATGCGGTCACCGGTGCGGGGCTCAAGCCCCTGAGGTCCATTGGGTGCATGGGTAGTCTCCTCTTTGTCGTCGCTGTCCGGTTCACAATCAGCAACGGGATCGTTAATGGGAACGTTCCCACTATCGTTTCCGATTTCTCTGGAGTCAACAGGATTTTTCAGGCATCATCAGATCCATACGCAGATCAGACTCGCCGGCACGGAAATTCGGAATGAATTCAATAGTGGAAGACAACGCTCGCCAGTCGCGCATAACGATTCTCGACGTCGCGGCGGCGGCCGGCGTTTCGAAGTCGACAGTGTCGCGAATTTTGGATGAGCGCCTGCCGCGCTCGGACAGCGAAACAGCCAGGCGCGTCAGAAAGATCGCCGAGGAACTCGGTTACGTCAGAGATGTTTCTGCAGCCAGTCTTCGTCGCGGCAACACCATGACGGTCGGTATTATCGTACCGAGGCTCACGGACACCGTTATGGCGATGCTCTACGAATCCCTTGCAAAAGCCTGCAGCAGGACCGGGCGGTTCGCCATCGTCGCGACTACGGATGACAGAGCGAAAGCAGATCGCCTCGCTGCGGAGTCACTTCTGAAGCGAGGCGTCGATGGGCTCATTTTATCGACGGCGCGCGACGACGATGACTTTCCCGACATATTGGCCGCAAGGGGGGTGCCGACGGTTTTGGCACTTAGAACCGATGGCCATAGTCTTTCGTCGATCGGCGACGACCGGCTTGGGGGATATCTCGCCACGCGGCACCTGCTCGATCTTGGTCATCGGAGGATCGGAGTCATTGCGGGTCCCTCCTATGCCTCCAGCGCGCGGACCCGTTTGGAAGGCTATCGCCAGGCCATGACTGAAATGGGACTGACGATCGATCCATCCCTGATCGTCTCGTCGACCTTCGGAATTGAATCCGGAGCGGAAGCCGCCGAGAAAATCATGCACCTGCCGCAGACGCCGACGGCAATATTTGCGGTAAACGACAACACAGCCATCGGTGCATTATCGGGCCTGATGCGCATGGGTCTGTCGGTCCCGGGCGACGTCTCGCTGGTCGGCTACAACGATATTCCGATCGTCAGCCATCTTTCCACACCGCTGACCACCTTGCGGGTGCCCTTCGAGCAGATTGCTGCAAATGCCCTCGATTTGTTGGGAGGCGAGGCTATACCGCCGGATGATCGCATTCGGGTGTCGGCCCCGACACTCATCCCCAGGAAGTCGACGCGATCCATCGTTCTCTAGCAGTTGATAGGGTTAGAACCAACGCCCATGAAGCAGCAAGGATGAACTCGCAATGGCTGTCGGACATACCCCGCCCGCCTCTTCGCAAGAACGCGCACCCGTCCAGCGCGGGCAGCCATCATCAGTTCCGTGCACTTTCATGATCCGGCAATGCAACACGCGTTCGTGCGATCGAAATATCGCATAAGGTGCATAAATAAATTATTCTATCCAAAATAGAAAAGAACGAAGAAAAAGCGAAAAATATACGCAATACCGCAGTGCATGGATGTCTGAAGGCTCCGGAATCTTTCCGCTAATTGCATAGTGTAAGCATAGGGTTGACCAACCGAAGTCCCGCCCAAGATTACGTTTACGGCCCCTGATCGGCTCTCCGCGATCCAGGCCGGCCTTACCTGATGAATGACGAAAATTTTGCACCCCTCGAAGCGGCCATAGTTCAATATTTCGAGAGACATGGCCGATTGTTTCAAACACGTGATCGACCACTGCCTTATCAGCCTCGAACTGCCTAAGTTTGGCCGGAATCGATCCGGAAGCCTCGATAGGTCGCTTGGCAAGTTGATGGTGCGAGGGGACCGGAAAGAAGGACAGCAGCGGAATATCGGGGTGCTGGCGCCGTAACGAGAGGGTTCGAAAAAGGCTGAAAAGCCGGGGGTGTCTATGTTGAATATGCGCGATCGCCAACTGGATGGCCTAAGAACCATTGCCGTTGCCATGGTTCTCTACGCACATTTTTTTGCGGCCGACGGTTCCATCTGGGGTCATCTCGGCGTTCGTCTCTTCTTCGTACTCAGCGGCTTCCTGATTACGCGCCTGTTGTTGGAGGCACGGGCGGATGCCCGCTACCAGCCGGCCACCGCCCTGAAGGCATTCTATATCCGCCGGGCGCTGCGCATATTTCCACCCTATTTCGCAGTTCTGGCGCTGGTGTGGCTCGTCAATCTCGAGGGTGTTCGCGGCACTGGCAGTCTGAAATGGCATGCGCTCTACCTGGCAAACTACTGGTATGCCCTGCGCGGCGAATGGACGCCTTGGGTTCTGTGCCATACCTGGAGCCTCAGCATCGAAGAACAGTTCTATATCGTCTGGCCGCTGGCAATCCTGCTAGCACCGCGGCGAATGATCGGGGGCATCTGTCTAGCCGTCATTGCCTGCTCGCTTGCCTATCGCCTCTGCTGGCCGCTGACGGGAACGCCCTCGCTGGTGCGCGACCTGCTCCCCTCGGCCTCTATGGATGCGCTCGTATGCGGCGCTTTGCTCGCCGTCTATCGCGAAAGGACACAGGCCTGGCCGCAATGGATGCGGCTGAGCTGGATGCCGTTGATGGCCGCTGCCAGCGTGGCACTATGGCTGAGACCTGATCCGATAGCTCCAGTACTCGACTGGTTCATCTGGATCGGTTCGGAGGTCTTTCCGCTCGTGCCGCTTGTCATGTTGGTTGGGGCCGCTTCCTTGGGCTTTCGATCCGGTTTTGGCCAACTGCTCGAATCCGCGCCGATGGCAGCAACCGGACGGATCAGCTACGGCATCTACCTCTTCCATCCGATCATCCTTTCTCTGATCGTCAAGGCTCAAGCCTGGATTCCCGTCAACGTCTCACAACAGGGTTTCGGCCGCTTGATCATCGGAAGTGCCGCGACACTAGCGGTGGCTGCCATCTCATGGCGCCTTTTTGAAAAGCCGCTGAACGGCTTCAAGCGCCACTTTCCCTATGTCGCCCGCAACAACTTGCCGGTGGCTGCGTGCGAAAATATACGAAACAACGCTCTCTCGCCGCGATACTCATGATCCCGGCGAAGCCGTTCAAGCCTCTGATCTGCAATAGCGCGGGAGCTAAAGAATGACCGTCCCACTGGTTTCCGTCCTCCTGCCTGTCTATAACGGCGAACCTTATCTCGCCGCGGCGATCGAGAGCATCCTGCGACAGGATCACAAACACCTCGACGTCATTGCCATCGACGATGGTTCCACCGACCGGTCGCTGAATATCCTGCGACGGTATCAGGCAGCGGACGATCGCCTGCGCATCGTCTCGCGTGAAAACCGCGGGCTCATTGCGACGCTCAATGAGGGCATGACCATGGCGAAAGGCGATTTCATCGCCCGGATGGATGCCGACGACATCGCCTATCCCACACGCTTTTCACACCAGATCACCCTGTTTCGTGAGCGGCCCGAGCTTGCGATCAGCGGCACCGGCATCGACCGGCTCATCGGCAATCGCGTTGTACGCGGCACGCCCAATCCGATCCATCAGTCGGCCGACTGGCATGTTTTATCGATGTTTTACACCGTCTTCATGCATTCGACCGTGATGTATAACCGCAGGGTCATTCCGGCTGACATGCTGACCTACGATTCAAGCTATGTGCATGCGGAAGATTTCGATCTGTTCCGGCGGATCACCCGAGAATTCCCCGCCGCCATGATCGACGAAAGCCTCGTTGCCTATCGCGTTCACGACGAGAGCGTCACCAACAAACATAAGCGGCCGATGCGCTTCACGCATCTGAAGATCGCGGCGGAAAATCTCCAACGGCTATCGTTGATCGATGATCCCCATGCCCTGCACGATATCGGTATGGCGGTGACGCAGGACACGGTTACCCGTGCTGCCGACTGTCTCCTCTCCATCGAAGAAAGGATCGCCGCACGCGGCCTGCGGGCCTCCGCAAGCTATGAAGAAGGGCTGATGTGCTTCTTCTATTTTCTCTATCAGCTGATCGCGGACGAGAAGCGGCCCGCATTAACGCATCAGTTCCTGACACAGACAGGCAAATGGCACACGATACGGCGTCGCGAACGGTATGGGCTTCGCGTCGCCGCCTATGCGCCCTGGTGCAGCCGCCTTTGGAGCGATGCGAGCCTGCGCCTCGACGCCCTGGCAAGATATCGGCAATCGGTGCCGGCAGGAAGCGTGCTGCCGCAACAAGGGCTTGCCTGATATGGCTGGCGCGGATTCTGACATCCCGCAAGAGCAGGCGCAGCTCGCCACAAGGCCCCCTCGCCCGTCCATCGGCCGAGCGCCGACGGCGAGCTTCATCGTCTGCACCCGCAACCGCGCCCAGGCGCTTGAGGCCTGCATCCGATCGATCGAGGCAGCCAGTCGCGCGCATGCCTCGATGGCAAGCGAGCTGGTAGTGGTCGACAACGGCTCGACCGACGATACCGCCGAGCGGCTCGCCCGCATCGCCGCCGCCTCCAGCATTGCGATCACACCGGTAATGGAGCGCCGCCGCGGCCTGGCCGCTGCCCGCAATGCAGGGATGGAGCGGTCTCGCGGACGCATCCTGATCTTCATCGATGACGATTGCGAAGTGGATCTGCACTATTTGCGGGATCTGGAGCGGCATTACGCAGGCGGAGAACGCCCGGTCATCCGGGGCGGCCGTGTCGAACTCGGCAATGCGCTCGATCTGCCGTTTACGATCAAGCGATCGCCGGAGCCGGCCCGCTTTACGCCGGATGTCCATCCGGGCGGCTTCATCCTGGGCTGCAACATGACGATGCACCGCGAAGTTGCCCGGCGCATCGGCCGCTTCGACGAACGCTTCGGCGCCGGCGGCATTCTTCAATCGGCCGAGGATACCGACTATCTCGTCCGCGCCTTTCAGCTTGGCATTCCGATCGAATATGTTCCCGACATGAACGTGCTGCATTATCACGGACGCAACCAACGCGAGGCGATCGAACGGCTTCATCGCAGCTATAGTCTTGGAAATGGCGCGCTCTGTTTGAAACACCTGTCTGGCGCACCGTGGCTGCTGCGTCATTTCTGCTGGACTTTCCGCTCGGCCTGGCGGGAATTATGGGGCGGGCCGCGCTTCGATCCGGAAGTCTCCTTGTCTCATTGGCCTATCGTATTCATGAATGTACTGGGTGCGCTCGAATTCGCACGATGTGCGATAACGAACCGACCTCAGCCGGAACTGAACCAAATCAAGCAGACAACCCGCTCATTGACGAGAGATCCGCCATGCTGAAACTCCTCATGCCGGGTTTGCAACTACTGGGGCAGGCGCTTGGCCGGCAGATCCGGCTCATGCCTGTCGTCGTCATTCTCGGTCTGATCAGTGCTGTACTCGAAGGCACCGGCATCGGCCTCATCATTCCGATGCTCAGCATTATCGGAGGCGAAAAGGCTTCGACGGGGTTGAGCGGATTTTCCGCTCTCTTCCAGCAAGTTGGATCGGGTCTGGACGACCGGCAGCGGATGATGGTGATTGCCGCCTGCATCCTGGCGCTGATCACGCTCAAGAACATCCTCGCCTTCGCCAATACGGCATTGACCAACTTCATACACGGCAAGGCCGGCCACGCGATCCGCAGCGCGCTTGCCGATCGGCTCCTGAAGATCGGATATCCCTTCTTCCTGCAGGAAAGCCCAGGCCGGCTGCTCAACATCATTTCCAACGAATCCTGGCGGGCATCGGATGCGATACAGACGGTGCTTGGGGCGATGGTCAATACGTCGGCGACTGTCATTCTTCTTGCCTTTCTACTCCTGCTGTCCTGGCAGATGACGCTTTGTGTCGCGCTCGGCCTCATCCTCATTCAGGCCGTGCATTTCGGCCTTTCTGCCAGCCTGAAGATGCCGAGCCGCCAGGTCACATCTTCCAACAACGAACTTGCCGGCAGAATGCTGCATCTCGTTCATGCCGGTCGGCTGATCCGGATTTTCGGCCAGGAGGAGCGCGAAAAGGCCGTGTTCGACGGCGCATCGAACGCAGTCAGAAGGGCGGGATTCGTTCTGCAGACCCGTCAGGGCGCCTTGCCGCCGCTGACCGAGGTGCTGCATTCCGCACTTTTCCTCGCGGTCGTCGTCAGCGCCTGGTCGTTTAATGTCAGTTTTCCCATCATCGTCGCCTTCGTCGTCTTGCTATACAGGCTGCAGCCACATGTGCGCGCCTTGCAGCAGGCATGGAGCCAGATGCAAGGCTGGAGCGGGTCGCTCGAACAAGTCCGCTGGCTGCTTGACGCCTCCGACAAACCGCAGCCGCCCGCCGGAGATCTGCCGGCTCCCAGACTGAACCGCGAAATAAAATTCGATAAGGTAAGCTTTCGCTATCCTGGCTCCGCCGCGCGTCCGGTGGTGCTACGATCCACCAGTTTCGAAATTGGCCATGGTCGCTCCACTGCCCTGATCGGCCGATCGGGAGCGGGAAAGACGACGATCGTGAACCTCCTTTGCCGTTTTGTCGAACCTGACGAAGGCGAGATCCTGATCGATGGATTGCCGCTCAGCCGCATCGATCCCACGCAATGGCGAAGCCGGCTCGCGCTTGCCAGCCAGGACTTGGAACTGGTTGACGGCACCATTCTCGAAAACATTGCCTATGGGCAGCATACCTCGCGCGCCGAGGCCGAAGAGGCGGCCAGACTTGCCGAAGCGCATGAATTCATCGAACAGCTGCCCGACGGATACGCAACACTCGTTGGCTACAGGGGCGCGAGCCTGTCGGCCGGACAGCGCCAGCGAATAGCTCTCGCAAGGGCACTTGTTCGTGATCCCGATATTCTCATTCTGGACGAAGCCACCAACGCCATGGATGGATTGTCGGAAGCTGCCATTGTCGAGACGCTGAAATTGCGAGCCGGTCGCCGCACGACGATCGTAATCAGCCATCATCGCAGCACGATCTCTTTCTGCGACGACGTTGTCATCCTCAGCGGCGGCAGTGTCCGCAACCAGACGGCATTTTCCGAAGTTGCGTCCCTCAGCATGGACCAGCTTTATGAGGACGAAGTGCTCGGCAAATCGTGAGGCCTGGTGAGGCAACGGCCATTGGCGCGGCTGGGCTGACGGCGATGCAGGGGGTGCTTGCGACCGTACATGGTGGTCCCTGATAGCGACAAGAGGAGAGCGATTCTGACGGGACATCATCGCTCTCCATTGAGGCTATTTCAGGCGCTGTAGCTTGCGGGGATTTGTCGCCTCTCTTCTCGCCGGGACGATGATTGGAAACGGCGGCTGCCGAAAAGCCGCCGCCGTTTCGATCTCGATCACGCATCCGGGTGAAGGCGATCGCCTGGCGAAGTGCATGAGCTTGTCGCGCAAATCGAACTTTCTTCGATCGAGGCAAAGTTGCGCTAGGTTAAGCAACCTTTGGAATGACAGCTCCCCAGAGCGGCGACCATTTCTGGTCTGGGGAAAATAGCACGTGGCTTGGGTGCGCACCGTCGATTTCCGCATTATCCATTGTAAAATCAAAAATTGAGTATATATATAGGACATCGACCATTGCTTGTGACGTCGTTCAAGAGCCCCGCGCTCCCGTCGGATCTCCTCTCAAATAATCGATCTTAGCCCGCAAGGCATCGCGGGCGCCACAACGATTGCTTTGAAAGGACATCGTTATGAACACTGGTACTGTGAAGTGGTTTAA
>UBXG01000026.1 GCA_900469475.1 Hyphomicrobiales bacterium
CGGTTAACATTACAGTGCCGCAGGCAGGTCCAAGCACACGGGGCTACCCGATGTTCTCCTCCTGTCACAGCTTGTCTGTCTCCAAGGGCACCGGCGATGGCCTCCACGCTGATCGCCGCACTCTCTACAGTTCGGGTCCGGCTGCGCTCGGTCCGGCAGCGCACAGCGGCGTAGAGGTCGGACAGTCACAGGTAACGCTCGTCCGCAGGCCGCGAGAACTATTCCGAGGACACGCGGCCGATCCGCTGGCCACGATTGATATCTACTTTGTAGCCCTGCCGACCACGATCGGTATCCAGAATTTCCACCTGAGTCATGGGTCGTCTCTCCATGACGGGCGCCGGAAAACTCTCTCCCAACCCTGAACCCGTCATGAAAATCTGAGCCGATCTCTCACTCTCTATGACGCCGACGCCACGACGATGGTTTCGGAGGTGCAATTCCTGGACCGACGTTCCACGCAATAGGGAATGTTATTTTGTGCAATACTCCCACAGCGCCCGAATGGTCCGATCCGCGAAATGCAGCGCATCGTCTGCTTCTGCGTCGAATCGACCAACACAGAATTTCCAAGGATTGTAGAGACGCGCAACGATCCTGATCGGCAGGCCGTTTTGCGCTGGATCAAAGTCGATATGTGCAGATCTGCTAGGCTCAACGCGTGACCGCTCGTGTCCAGACATCGATTGACAGTTGTTCCGCGCGTTTGAAGGAGAAGCATGATGGAAATCGACGACACCAAAGGTGACCTAACCACGCGTAGCGGCTTTCACTTTCACGTTCGCGCCGCCGAGCCAAAAGATGAGGCAATTGTCGCTGATTTTTTCACCCACGTGACACCAGACGACGTCAGATTTCGTTTCCTATCCGGGATGAAATCCGTTTCCCATGAAAGGCTCGTTGAAATGACAAGCGTTGGTGATCCCAGGCGCGTCAATTTCCTTGCCTTTTCATCGGATCAGATTTTACTAGCCGTGGCGATGCTAGCAGTCGGCAAGGACACTCAGCGCGGAGAGGTCGCGCTGACCATTCGTGAAGACTACAAGCATCAGGGTATAAGTTGGGAAATGCTGGCCCACATCTGCCGCTATGCAGAACGGCATAATTTCAAAAGCATCGAATCCATAGAAAGCCGCGAAAACCATGCTGCAATCGAGCTGGAGCGCGACATGGCCTTCCACGCCTATGACGATAAGGACGATCCTACGATCGTCGTGCTACGGCGCGATTTTGGTCGGTGACTGTCGGTATTCATCATCTATACATGGTTGATCGCCGTCATCGGATATTCGAGACCGAATGCCGCTCGGACGGTTACGGGTTTGCTCCTTTGCTTTGATCCCGACCAGGGGTGACAATGCGATCGTCCGTCGTTTAACGGTTGCTTCCGAAGCGATGAGCTGAGGGCATGTCGCTGGTTGGGCGGTTTAAGTGCCGTATCCGTTTTGCCTTGAATCCAACCGCCGTTTTATGGCCAAAATCTTGGGGTCGAGGCAAAGACATACGGGGTTCCATTGATAGGAACGATCAGACATGAAGAAAAGCGCCGGGATCCTAATGTATAAAAAGGCGCGACGCAGCATTTTGGTGCTGCTTGTCCACCCGGGAGGCCCCTTCTGGCGTAAACGTGATGACGGCGCATGGTCTATTCCCAAGGGCGAATACGGCGATGATGAGGCACCTGAATCGGCCGCTCGACGGGAATTCGCTGAGGAAACAGGCTGTGCAGCTGATGGCGCGCTGCAGCCTCTTGGCGAATTGCGCCAGAAGAGCGGAAAGGTCGTCACCGCTTTCGCCCTTGAGGGAGTATTCGATACATCCCGCTTGCGCAGCAATCTGTTTGAAATTGAGTGGCCGCCACGAAGCGGGCATTTTCAGTCCTTCCCGGAGATCGATCGCGCCGAATGGTTCTCTCTTTCCGAGGCAGGCCAAAAGATCGTCGCTGGTCAACGCCCCTTCCTGGAAAGTCTGGAGAGACTGCTGTGCGCGGGCTCGCAATATAACACCAAACAGACAGACGGCGGGTGATGCCGCATTGTAGCTGCGGCGAACTCCAGGATCGTCAACCAACATTCTGGGTGCGGTGCGCAAGTCTACAAAAATGACAACCGCCTTGACAAGGATCAAGGTTTGTCACCGCCGCCTGGTGTCCAGTGTCTCCCATAGATGTCCTTGATTCTTGGGAGAAAACCATGACTTCGATCGGCATAAAGCTTGTCGCCTCGACCGAGCCGGTGGCGGTTAGCAGAAAATTGCGCCTGGGTTCGCTAACGGCATTGGTCATCGGCTCGATGATCGGGTCCGGCGTCTTCAGCCTGCCACAGAACATGGCGGCCGGCGCCGGTCCATTGGCCATCGCAATTGGCTGGGGGATCACGGCGATCGGCATGCTGGCGCTGGTCTTTGTGTATCAATCCCTGGCCACCCGCAAACCAAACCTGAATGTGGGCCCCTATGCCTATGCGAAAGCTGGATTTGGTCCATTTATCGGCTTTAACAGTGCGTGGGGCTATTGGCTGAGTGCATGGATCGGTAATGTTTCCTATGCAGTTATCGTCTTCAGCGCACTATCCTATTTCTTCCCGTCCTTCGGCGATGGCAACACCTGGCAGGCGGTGCTCGGCGCATCGATCCTGCTGTGGTTGATCCACGCGCTTGTCCTCGCGGGCATCCGCCAAGCAGCGGTCGCGAACCTTATCGTCACCATCGCAAAGATCGCGCCGATTGTATTGTTCGTCGGAGTCGGCGTCGTCGCCTTCAAGCTGAATGTCTTCTCGCTCGATTTCACCGGTCTGGGCAATGCGAGCCTTGGCTCGATCACCACCCAGGTCAAGAGCACCATGCTGGTCACTCTTTGGGTGTTCATCGGCATAGAAGGTGCCAGCGTATTCTCGGCCAGGGCGGAGCGGCGGAGCGATATTGCGACGGCAACGGTGCTCGGCTTTTTCACCTGCCTTGCATTCTACGCGCTCGTGTCTCTGCTTTCGCTCGGCATCCTGAGCCAACCTGAACTTGCCGCACTGAAAAATCCGTCCATGGCCGGGGTACTTGAGGCGGTGGTCGGTCCCTGGGGGGCAGCTCTCATCAATATGGCGCTTGTCATCTCGGTAATCGGTGCCTTCCTTAGCTGGACGCTTCTCGCAGCTGAGATTCCCTTCGCGGCGGCAACGGACGGGACCATGCCGAAATTCCTCGCCGCGGAAAGTGAGCGGGGCGTCCCATGGGCCTCACTGCTGATCACAAATCTTCTCGTCCAGGCATTCCTTGTGGTTACGCTCTATGCCCACAGCACCTATCAGGCGCTGTTTTCCATCGCATCAACCGCGATCCTCGTTCCCTACATCTTCTCGGGCGCCTATGCCGCGAAGCTGGCCATATCAGGCGAAAGCTATGCACCGGGCGAACAGCGAACTGTTCCGATGCTGGTTGGGCTTCTCGCAACCATTTACGGTCTGTGGCTCGTCTATGCCGCAGGCCCGACTTACCTATTCATGTGTGCGATCCTCTATGCGCCGGGCATTCTCTTCTATGTTCTTGCGCGTCGAGAAGCGGGGCAAAGGCCCTTCCGTCCATTCGAAGCCCTGCTTGCCGCCGCGCTTGTCGCGGTAGCCCTCCTTGCCGCTTACGAAATGTGGGCCGGCATCGTCAGCCCGTTTTGACAGGGAGCAGCGTCATGAATGTTCTGGGGGTTCATTCAGAAGTCGGTCGTCTCGGCGAAGTCATGGTTCACCGCCCTGACCTGAGCCTTCGGCGCCTGACACCTGACAATTGCAAGGCTTTGCTTTTCGACGACGTGCTTTGGGTCAAGCGTGCACGCCAGGAGCACGACATCTTCGTCGATGCTTTGCGCGAACGCGGCGTGATCGTGCAGTCGTTGGGCGAATTGCTGACGGAAACTATGGCTTTGCCCAGCGCGCGCCGCTGGCTGCTCGATCGCCGGGTCGAATCCGCGGTTGTCGGACGTGACATGGTCGACGAATTACGCGGCTGGCTCAATGAGATGCCAGCAGATCAGCTCGCGATCTACCTCGTCGGCGGCATCGCGCGTGCCGAATTGCCATTTGAACCGCTTGGACTCACTGGACGGACACTGGCGCCGCAGGATTTCGTGCTACCGCCACTGCCGAACCAACTTTTTACCCGTGACAGTTCCTGCTGGATCTATGGCGGCGTCTCGGTCAATGCTATGTATTGGCAGGCGCGACGGCCAGAGGCTGCAAATATCGAAGCGATTTATCGTTTTCATCCACGGTTCGACGCAGCCGACTTCACATTCATCTCACCTGAGAGCCCGGTTACTGGAACCAGTCTTGAAGGTGGCGACGTGATGCCGATTGGCGATGGTGTCGTCCTGGTCGGCATGGGTGAGCGCACCACTCCGCAGGCGGTCGGCGCGCTTGCTCGAAGTCTCTTTGCAAGCGGTATTGCAAAACGCGTCATTGCGGCCCTTATGCCGCGCGATCGCAGCTTCATGCATCTCGATACCGTCTTTACATTCTGCGACCGGGATCTGGTGACCATGTATCCTCCCGTCGTCGATCGCTTGCGGAGCTTCTCGCTGCGGCCGGGCGATACCGAAGGTTCGGTGGATACCCGGGAGGAGACATCTCCCTTTACCGACGTGGTTGCGCAAGCGCTTGGATTGAAGAGCTTGCGTGTCGTTGCGACCGGCGGCGACCGCTATGAAGCCGAGCGCGAGCAGTGGGATGACGGCAACAATGTCATCGCTGTCGAGCCCGGCGTTGTCATCGCCTACGACCGCAACGTTTATACCAATACGCTGCTGCGTCGTGCAGGTGTCGAGGTGATCACCATCGAAGGAGCAGAACTCAGCCGTGGCCGCGGTGGCGGTCATTGCATGACGTGCCCGATTGCTCGTGCCCCCCTTTAGTTGCAAAGGAACTTGTCATGCCCATCAATCTTCATGGTCGCAGCGTTCTGTCGCTCGATGATCTGGATGCCGAGGATATTCGTTATCTGCTGCGCCTTGCGGCCGATCTCAAGGCCGCAAAACTAGGCGGTTACGAAGTGCCGCGCCTGACGCGAAAGAACATCGCACTTATCTTCGAAAAGGATTCGACACGCACCCGAACCGGGTTCGAGGTGGCAGCTTATGACCAAGGTGCACACGTCACCTACATGGGTCCCACCGGGAGTCACATCGGCCACAAGGAATCGATGAAGGATACCGCCCGCGTCCTCGGCCGCATTTATGACGCCATCGAATATCGCGGGTTCGCGCAGAGTGCAGTCGAGACGCTAAAAACCTATTCCGGCGTGCCCATCTATAATGGGCTGACCGACGTTTCTCATCCGACGCAAATTCTCGCCGATCTCATGACCATGCGCGAATTCACCCACAAGCATCTGTCTGACATGGTCGTGGCCTTCCTTGGCGACGGGCGCGACAATGTGGCGATGTCGCTGGCGCTCGGCGCGGCCAAGGTCGGGATCGATTTTCGCCTCATCTCGCCGATGGCCCTGTGGCCGGACCAAGCATTTGTCGATCATGTGAAATCAGAGGCATGGAAGAGCAGCGGCAAGTTCGCTTTGATGGAACATGTCGGCTCGGGGGTGCTGGGGGCCGATTTTGTCTATACGGACGTTTGGCTTTCGATGGGCGAGAGTGAATCGGCTTGGGCGGAGCGCATCGGGCTTCTTTCTCCCTTCCGGGTTACCGCCCAAGTGATCGAGGCGACAGAAAACCCCTATGCGAAGTTCATGCATTGTCTTCCAGCGTTTCACGACACCGAGACGGAAGTCGGCGCCCGCATCGCTAAGGAATATGGCATTGATTGCATGGAGGTGACGGACGAGGTTTTCGAGTCTCATGCCTCCATCGTTTTCGATCAGGCCGAAAATCGCATGCATACGATCAAGGCCTTACTCGTCGCGACGATTGGAGGCTGACATGCTGATCGTAGCTGCGCTCGGCGGGAACGCACTTCTGCGCCGCGGCGAGCCGATGACCGCTGAACACCAGCGCGCCAATGTCCGGGTCGCTGCTGCCGCCTTGGCTGACCTCATCCATGCCGGTCACTCTTTGGTCATCACTCATGGCAACGGTCCCCAGGTCGGGCTCCTTGCTCTGCAGGCAGAAGCCTCCAACGGCAATGGTTTTCCCTTGGATATTCTGGGCGCCGAAACAGAGGGGATGATCGGCTACATGATCGAACAGGAGCTCGGAAATCTCCTGGAGAACAATCCAATTGCAACCTTGCTGACCATGGCACGGGTGAAGGCGGCCGATCCCGCCTTTTCGCATCCGACCAAGTTTATCGGCCCGGTTTACGATGCGGCAACCGCCCGCCGACTTGCCAAGGAGCGCGGCTGGAGAATTGCGCCCGACGGCGAAAGCTGGCGGCGTGTGGTCGCGTCGCCAAGGCCTTTGGCGATCATCGAGGCAAAGACGATCTCGTTGCTGGTCGATCACGGCGTCACCGTCATCTGCACGGGCGGCGGAGGCATCCCCGTGATCGAACGGACGGACGGTGGGCTTACCGGGATCGAGGCCGTGATCGACAAGGATGCCGCCAGCGCGCTCCTGGCACGACAGCTGAATGCCGACATGTTGCTGCTTCTAACTGATGTCGACGCAGTCTATCTGGATTACGGGACACCGAAGGCTCGAAGCTTGGGTCGCATCGCTCCGGAGATGTTATCTGACGTGAGGTTCCCACCAGGCTCGATGGCGCCGAAGGTCGCCGCCGCGATCCAGTTCGCAAAAGAAATGGATAGACCGGTCGGCATCGGCAGGCTGGAGGATGCGGGCGCCATCGCCCGCGGCGAGAAAGGAACACTTCTCGACCCACGTCTGTCGGCAAAAGCTTGCAATAGGCAGCAGGCATAAGCCGATGCATTCCGCATGCGAGTTTCGATCTCCCGCGTGGCAACGATCAATATCGCGTGCATCGACACTCCGATTTCAAAAAGCTCCCTGTTTTCGCAGGGATGTCTGGACGACTCCTCCGGATAGTGATCAACGTCTCCATTATGGCACACAAATGCCGTCGGGGGGGATCCACCAGAGGCCGATCGTGAATAAATGATCCTCAATATCCAAGCTAAGCCAGCATCCGACCGATTTCGCGCAGTGAGCTGTGCCATTTGAGTGCCTCTTCGAGGACGTGCGGCGTTTGTCCGCCCCGCGCAAGGGCTCTTTTGTGGTAGTCGGACAAGGTTTCGCGGTAGGCCGGATGCACACAATTGGCGATGATGGTGGTAGCGCGTTCCCGTGGCGCGAGACCGCGAAGGTCAGCCAGCCCAGTTTCGGTCACCAATATATCGACGTCGTGTTCAGTATGGTCCACATGGCTGACCATGGGCACGACCCTTGAAATCGCACCGTTCTTTGCCGTCGATTTCGTGACGAAGATGGACATATAGGCGTTGCGGGCAAAATCGCCGGAACCGCCAATACCGTTCATCATGTGCGTGCCACCGACATGGGTCGAATTGACATTGCCGTAGATGTCAAACTCCAGCGCGGTGTTGATTCCGATGATCCCAAGGCGACGAATGACTTCCGGATGATTGCTGATCTCCTGCGGGCGCAGGATCAGCCGCGACTTATAGGCTGCGATATCTGGAATGACCTTGCGATACTTGTCGGCCGACAGGGTCACTGAGGAACCGGATGCGAATGTGAGCTTTCCGGCGTCAAGCAGATCGAAGGTCGAATCCTGGAGAACTTCGGAATACATGGTCAGATCGTGAAACGGCGTGTCGATGAAGCCGTGGAGTACGGCATTTGCGATCGTGCCGATGCCGGCCTGAAGCGGCAGCAGGCTGTGACTCAAGCGTCCGAGCTTGACCTCATGCATCAGGAATTCAGCCAGATGCCCAGCAACCGCTCGCGTTTCGGCATCCGGCGGCTGAATGGTCGAAGAACTGTCGCTGTTGTGCGTGACGACAACAGCCGCGATCTTCTCTGGAAGAATCGGGATGAAAGGGACGCCGATGCGGCTGTCTGGCGCCATGACGGGAATTGCCTCGCGGCTTGGCCGGCGCGTCGGGATATAGATATCGTGCAGCCCTTCCAATTCCTGTGGCTGCGATTGGTTGATTTCGACGATGACCTTATCGGCCAGGATCGCGAAGCTTGCCGAGTTGCCGACCGATGTCGTCGGAATGATCCCGCCGTCTTCGGTGATGGCCGTCGCCTCGATCACGGCAATATCGACCGGCGAGATCTGGCGGCTGCGAAGAAGTTCCACCGTCTCGGACAGATGCTGATCGATGAACATGACTTCGCCGGCATTGATCGCGTTTCGCAGAACCGGATCGGACTGAAAAGGCAGTCGACGGGCAAGCACATGCGCCTCGACCAAGGCCCCGTCGAGATTGTTCCCCAGCGACGCGCCGGTCATCAGCGTGATCTTCAGCGGATCGTCCTTGGCGCGCCTGGCAAGCGCCATGGGCACGGCCTTTGCCTCGCCCGCGCGCGTAAAGCCGCTCATGCCGATGGTCATTCCGTCCTTGATCAGCCGGGCGGCATCGTCCGCGCTGACAATGCGTTCGAGCAACTCCCTGTTTCTTATGCGCCCGCGAAACATGGCGATCCTTCCTCAGGTCATGGATATCAGGAACAAGAGCCGAGTTTGCAACATGCGCTGCATCTCGGTCTTTCGGGGTAAATGCGACGAGAAGTCGGGACATTTTCTAAGCCGAGGACGCAATGCTACATTGATTTCCGTCAATTGAGCGGCACTTCGGCGGGAGATAGCGATGCCCGGGAATCCATTCTCAGCGGATGATCAGCTTAATACGCTAAACCCGAAATAGGCGGCGGCGGCGACTATGAGCGCTGTCAGCGTTGTCACGCTCAATGCCATGGCGTAGGCGCGGCTTCCGAATAGGATGGCAAGCACCACCTTCATTGTCAGATTGGCGGCTGCGGCCAAGGAGATCGCGATCGTCGCAACCTCCGTCGTCAGCGCCGAGCCGGCCATGCGCGCCGTCGACAGGGTGATTGCATCAAGATCGGCAAGTCCGGAAAGCAGTGCGACGACAAAGATGGCTGACAGCCCAATCTGGTCGATCGTGAATTTCGATATGAAACTTATGACACCGAGAAATGCTCCGAAGCGCAGAGCCGTGAGCAATTCGAACGGATTGTCCGGATTGATGTCCACGGCGTTATCGTCGGCCTTCGCTCCCCTGAGCATCAAGAGGGTTGCCGAGAGAAAGACGAGAATAACGGGAACGAACGCGGCGGCTAGCTTAGGAACGAGCACAGGCGCCAGTATGCCGCTGATGACCAGTGCGCGTCCAATGGACATTGCTCCTGCGATCGACGCGCCGGCAACAAGGCTGCGGGTCGCCTGTGCGCTTCCAGACGATAAACGCGCAAAGGACAAGGTAACGGCGGTCGATGAAATGAACCCGCCTGCGGCGCCACTAAAGAGGATTCCATGTTTTGGTCCGGCAATGCGGACCGCCAGATAACCGACATAGGAGATGGCGGCAATCATGATGGTCAGCAGCCATAGCTGGAATGGATTGATGGCATTCCAGGGATCGATTGTTCTGTCGGGCAGGAGCGGCAATGCAACGAGCGTCATTGCAAGCAGCACGAGTGCAGCCCTTAGTTCCAACCAAGTCAGGTTTCGCAAGAATCCATGCAGACTGCGGCGAGCAGCCAAGAGGGCGGTCACCGCGACGCTGCCAGCCGCTGCAATTGTCATGTCGGAAACCGCCGCAACGACCCCGAGGACGAAGACCGCAAGAGCCGCTATGACGCTGGTGACGCTGTAATCCTGTTCCCGCTCGGCTTCGTATCTGTTGAAGACGATGAAGGCGACGCCGAACACAGTGAACACGGCAGTCGGCAGGATCGGTCCGAGCTTAACATACAGGAAACCCGCCAAGCCGCCGAGAAAGCCGGACAGACCGAAAGTGCGAATACCAGCCGTTCTTTTACCGGGCGCCGTCTCGCGCTCCTGCCAGCCGCGCTCAACCCCGACCAGGATGCCGATGGCAAGAGCGAGGCTGAGACGCTGAAACGCTTCGATGACGTCCATTTTACGACAATAGTGGCGAGTGACCGCGCGGGCAATCTGGACTGCCAAATTCCAATGTCACATGCTTCATTGACCACTGAGAAGTGACTTGCGAAAACGCAACGTGGCCAAAGCGAAGAATGCCGCTCCGATACTGAAGAGCCACAACATTTGCGGCCATATGATCGTAAGTCCGGCTCCCCGATAAAGCACGGCCTGCGATAAAGCGACGAAATGTGTCGATGGCGAAAGCTGCATCACACTCTGCAGCCAGCCGGGCATGCTCTCCATCGGTGTTGTGCTCCCGGACAAAAGGTTCATAACGATAAGAACCGGCATCACAATCAGTCCGAACTGTGCCATCGAGCCCGAAACCGTGGCAATCAAGATGCCAAGTGAGGTCACCGAAAACTGGTAGAGGACGGCCGCGGCTATAAAGACGCCTATGGATCCCGCAATAGGCACATCGAGTAGGCGTTCAACAACGATGGCGAGCGAGAAGATCGCCGCGGCGACGATGACAAGACCATTTGCCCATATTTTTGCGAGCATGATCTCGATCGGGGTGACCGGCATGACGAGCAGATGCTCGATCGTTCCATGTTCGCGCTCGCGGATCAGTGCCGCGCCCGTCAAGATAACCGAGAGCATGGTGATATTGTTGATCACCTGCATCACGGCCGTGAACCATTCGGATTTGAGATTGGGGTTGAATTTCGCCCGTACGACCAGATTGATCGGTTGTTTCTGATCAGCTCCAGGCATTGCCGTCAGCACCTCCTGCAGGATGATATTCTGGATATAGGAAGCCCCATTACCGGCCTGCGACATCGCGGTCGCGTCGATGTCGATCTGGACGGAGGGATGATGCCCGGCAATTACGTCCTGCTCAAACTTAGGTGGAATTTCGACAACGAAAACAAAGCGTCCAGAGTCCATGGCGGTATCGATCTCGTCGGCATTAATGAGCTCAGGAGATTTAAAGAACGGCTGCAGCAGGGCATCACGCAGCCGCGCGGAGAGCATCGAGCGGTCTTCATCCACGATCGCCACCGCGGCGTTCTCCACCTCGAATTTCGCACCGGTCGCCACGGCATAGATGGCGAACGTAAATGTATAGACGATAAGCACGACCAAAACCGGATCGGCCTTGAGGCTGTAGAGTTCCTTGATACCAAGGCGAAACGTCCGGGAGAGACGGGCAACCATGTCACGCTCCCCTCTTTCGCAATGCGACAACCGCGGCCGCGATGAACCCGAGTCCGAAGAGGCCAATCACCACCATGTCCAACCAGAGATCGGCGAAACCGAGGCCTTTTGCCACGACGCCAACGCTGACCGGCTGATACCATGCCGACGGGAAAGCAAGTCCCATGAGCCGTCCGCCACCCGAAAGCGACGAGACCGGGACGAGCAGTCCGGAAAAATTCACCGCCGGGATAATCGCAATGATGGCTGTCGCAAAAATCGCGGCGACCTGACTGCGGACAAAGCTCGATATAAAAAGGCCAAAACCGGTCGTGGCGAAGACATAGAGTAACGACCCGACGGTAAAGGCGAGAAGAGAACCTTTTATCGGTACGCTAAAGACAAACCGGGTCATCAAGACAAGGAGAATGAAGCTAAGGAAGGCGATAGCGACGTAGGGCAACTGCTTGCCAAGAAGAAACTCGATCTTCGTAACCGGGGTCGATTGAAAGTTGGCAATGGATCCCGTCTCCTTCTCCTTGACGACGCCAAGCGCCGTCATGATGGCGGGAATGAGCGCGAGCATAAGAACGATGACGCTTGGAACAATGGCATTAGCGCTCTTGAAGGCCTGATTATAACGAAAGCGGCTTTCAATATCGATCGGGTAAACGGATGTGTTGCGACCGCTGCGGCGCGCGGCGCTGTCGGTCAGGTAGGCCGTGGCAAGCCCTGAAACATAGCCGCGTGCCGTCTCCGCGCGGAAAGGCATGGCGCCGTCGAGCCAGACCGAAACTTCCGCGCGGGTCTGACGCAGGAGATCCTTGCCGAAATCGGTCGGAATTTCGATCGCCAGCTTCAACTCGCCGCTCTTAAGACGAGTCTCGAGCTCGTCGACGGAAGAGGCAGCGAGCCGCTCCTCGAAATAGCGTGAACCTTGGAAGCTCTCCAGAAGTTGCCTGCTCTGAGCCGATTGATCCTGATCGAAGACGGCAAATGGCAGGCGCTCCACATCGAAGGAGATGCCATAGCCGAAGGTCAGGAGGAGGATTGCGGGACCTAGAAATGCAAAGGCCAGACGGGTGGGGTCACGGCGTATCTCCAGGGTCTCACGCCATGCGTATGCCCACAATCGGCGAAGATCGAAGATGCCAGGCTTTGGGACGACGGCAGCGTTGTCAACCGTTGCGACCGCCTCCGTGTCGTCGCTTCCCATTCCCGCCGCCGTGAGCACGTCGATGAAGACATCTTCGAGTGTCTCTCGACCGCGCTGCTTCTTAAGCTCCGCGGGATTGCCGACGGCAAGCACCTTGCCTTCGTGCATCAAGGAAATTCGATCGCAGCGTTCTGCCTCGTTCATGAAATGCGTGGACAGAAAGATCGTTACGCCATCTTTGCGTGACAGTGTCAGGAGCGAACGCCAGAAACCGTTGCGGGCAACCGGATCGACCCCGGATGTCGGCTCGTCCAGAATCAAAATCTCCGGGCGGTGTATGACCGCCGCGGCAAGTTGCAGGCGCTGCCGCATGCCAAGCGGCAGGCTTTCCGGGCGACTGTCCGCAACGCCTGCGAGTTCGAAGTCGACCAGCATTTCCTTCACGCGAGCCGCCGCCTGTTCAGCGGGAAGGCCAAATAGCTGCGCATGCAGTGCCAGGTTCTGGAGGACCGTGAGCTCCCCATAAAGAGAAAAGGCCTGAGACATATAGCCGACACGGCGGCGCGTTTCCAAATCTCCGGCTTTAAGGGGCTGACCGAAGAGGCGTGCTTCGCCTTCGCTTGCAGGCAGCAGACCCGTCAGCATCTTCATGGTCGTACTTTTGCCGCTACCATTCGAGCCGAGAAAGCCGAAAATCTCACCCTTACCGATACGAAAGCTTACGTGATCGACGGCTGTGAAATCGCCAAAACGTCGGGTAAGTCCCTCTGCTTCGATGGCGGGGGCGCCGTCTTCCACCGGGCGCGAGATAACGGGAAGCGGCGCATCAGCCCTGCGCATCTCCTCCGGCAAGAGCGCAACAAAAGCACTTTCCAGTGAGGATTGCCGCGTGCTCTGCTTAATCTCTGCGGGGCTTCCAGTTGCTATCACCCGACCTCCATACATGGCGGCGAGCCAATCGAAACGTTCGGCTTCCTCCATATAGGCCGTGGCGACAATGACACTCATTCCCGGCCGGCGCGCCCGCATGCGTGCGATCAGCTCCCAGAATTGTCGACGCGACAGCGGATCGATGCCGGTCGTCGGTTCGTCGAGAATAAGAATATCCGGATCATGAATCAGGGCGGCGCAGATGCCCAGTTTCTGCTTCATGCCGCCGGACAGCTTGCCAGCGGGGCGGTTTCGAAACTGAGCAAGTCCGGTGATCTTGAGCAGCTCGTCCGTGTGTTCCCGACGCTCATTGCGATCCATTGCAAAGAGGCGGCCGAAGAAATCGAGATTTTCGGCAACGCTCAGCGTCGGATAGAGATTACGCCCCAGACCCTGGGGCATGTAGGCGATGCGGGCGCCGACGAGACGGCGCTGATGCGCATCGGACATATCGCCGTCGAGGACGTGGATATTCCCTTGTTGCAGCCTCGTTACACCGGCAGCAAGCGCGAGCAGCGTCGACTTTCCAACGCCGTCCGGGCCAATCACGCCCGCCATGCAGCCGGCCGGAACAACGAGATCAACCCCGTCGAGTGCCACTTTCTTCCCATAGCGATGCGTGACGCCGGCGAGGCTGATAACTGCGCCCGTCATTGGGGTAACTTCACGGCGAGTTGCGACGGCCAGGGAGCAGCTGGGTCGGTGCGCACATAACCCACGCCTCGAACTCCTGTCTTCACCCGCGTTTCGTACTGCTTCAGCAAATCGGACGCGATACGGAGTTTGACACGAAACATCAGCTTCTCGCGTTCATCCTCGGTCTCTACTGTTTTCGGCGTGAACTGCGCCTCCGCGGCGACGAAGGATATGGTCGCGGGCACGACGTAGTCGGGAGCTGGATCGAGAATGATGCGTGCCTCATCACCAAAAGCGAGACGCCCAGCGGTTCGTGCCGGCAGAAAAACCGTCATGTAGACGTCCGCCAGATCGAGCAGCGTCGCAACCGGCGCCCCGGCTGCCACCACTTCGCCCGACTGCACCAACTTGTATTCCACACGCCCTCGTCTGGGCGCCTTTAGGATCGCATCGTCGAGTTGCGAGCGAATGCGCGCCACCTCGGCGCGGGCGGCATCCAGGGCAGCTTGAGCCTCATCACGGCTTGCAAGCGCGGAACGGGAGGTGGCCTCGGCAACGGCAAGCTGGCTGCGACGCAGGTCGAGTTGTTGCCGTGTACCACTTCCCGTGGCGCTGAGATCGAAGGCGCGGTCAAGCTCCTGATGCGCGAGCGTGAGTTCGCTCTGACGCTGCGCAATAGTCGCCTCTGCGCTCGCCACACCGGTTTCGGAACGCCGAACGTCCGCCTCCGCACCAGAAAGCTGCGCGTCGAGCTCGGATGTGTCCATGCGCGCAATGACGGCGCCAGTATCGACTATCTGTCCCTCTTCAACAAGAATATCAGCAACACGACCAGCGAATTTCGCGGACACCAGAACCTGCTGTGCCTCGATGCGACCATTGGACATCGCGATGCCGGCCGGCTGCTGGTTGCCGTGCAATTTGCTCCAGAGCTGCTGCATGTGATCGCTAAATGTTGTTGCATCTCGCGCCGCGACCTCGCGACTTCCTGCATTTAGGCTCAGGACCGCAACAACGGCGAAAAAAAGGGGCACGTGGGATTTGTACAAGAACCGGCTCCCGAAAGAACGAATTGGATGGGTGCTGCCGGCGTGGCGAACCACTCAGGCGCTGCGTTCATTATTCACGGGTGCGATCCCCCCATCATTGACGTAGATCATCCGATGAGTGCAAACGTCGTCGTCACTTATTGTTCGATCCGATCCGTGAAGAAAGATTTTCCGCCCTTAAGAAGAGATTTCGGCTGGCCAGAAGCAGCAAAAGGCCGCGGGATCTCACATCCCCCTGCCATTCTTCGGCCTGATAGACAGGCCTCGCTTCGTCTCTACTGATCGATCACGGCGTGACCGTCATCTGCACGGATGGCGGAGGCATCCCCGTGATCGAACAGACGGGCGGTGGACTTACCGGGATTGAGGTCGTCATCGACGAGGAGCCCGCTGATCTGTGGCGTGAAGTTCCCAACGGCTCTATGGTGCCAAGGGTCGCTCTTCATAAGTGATCCGTGGAGATCGTTCAACTCGGGGAAAATCGTTCTGCGATTGATCGTCAAAGCCCGGCAAGGCTTCGCCCCAACATCCCGCGCGAATAGAACCGTGGCGTTGATCCAGGACAATGCGCAACATCGGGAATTCGGTGACGATAGTCTCGATCAAGGAGGCTTAGCATGAACTTTATTCCTTCCCAGACCTTCTCGGATTCTGCGCACCAAGCCGAAACATGGGTCGTAGAATTGTCCGAATATCTCCATTGCGAACGGAATGAGGCCTATGATTGCCTGCGCTCCGTCCTACACGCGCTTCGAGATTCAATGGGCCAGAAGGCAATGGCTGACTTCTCAGCGCATCTGCCGCCATTGATCCGGGGACTATTCTACGAAAACTGGCAGCCTGAACACACCCAACCGTGCTCAAATAGAATGGGTTTCTTTGAGAGCATTGGCACGCGATCAGTGAGGCAAAATAACGTAGCCGCCGAGCAGGCAGCACAGAATGTCTTCAAATTGCTGGATCATCGCTTGAGCCCACCTGTGATCAAGAAAGTCAAGCTGGCGATGAATCCGTCCCTTGGATCGCTCTGGCCCGAGCACCCACAGCAATCAAATAGCGCCGCGTAGCTTAACGAGACGAATACCCGCAAACTGCGATTTGAGAAACGCATGGGCTTGCCGCGCTGCCTTTATTCCGGCCGATTGCTGCCGTGCGATGTCATTTCATGCTCGCTATGCGCCGCAATCGGCGGACAGTTTCGCAACCACCCGACTTCGCGGTGGTACCAGCCTGGTTGCCTGCGACTTCGGCTGCCGCATGAAGCAGCTCCAAGGCATATACTACCGCCGCATCGCTGTCCTCGTGACAAAGGCTTGCGCTTGCGCAGCGCGCATCAACGGCTTGTCTGATCCTATTCTTGATCGAAAGCATTCCCTTGCTGCCGGAATGAGTCGAAAGCTCATGCAGGCAACTTGTGGCGACAATCTCCGACGCGATAAGCTTGCCCTCGACCTCTCCGAGTGTCGGAATGGCAAATCGCTATCCTCCCCTTGTGCAATCGCGATCCGTCATTAGCACGGTATTACTCCTTTGTGGCTAGCTTGGCCGCCCGTCTTCCTCAATAGCTCTTTTGACGCGCCGAAGAATGACGGCGCGCGCTTTCCGGTCGGCGGTTTGACGCAACCGCTCCTCCAGATCGAGGACGATCGATTGATAGTCATTATGCCAATCCGAATGGCCGACATCCTGGGGTACTAGGCGCGGAGGCGGCGTACCGCGTGCGAGCGGTACGGCAGCTGTTTTCGTCAGGCTGTAGCTGTCATCGAGCGATGGCACGATGATGGTCGCTTCCGGCTTCTCCACCAACAGACGAGATTTCAGACTGTCGCGCGCGGCAGGCTCGCCGTGAACCAGAAACAGCCCTGAGCGAATCAGCTCTCTGGCGTCTATCCAAGCTTTCAATTCGCTGGCGTCGGCGTGACCGCTATAGGCATCCAGTGATCGCACAGTCGCACGGACGATGATTTCTTCCCCCTGGATTTTTACGGTGCACGCGCCGTCCTCAAGAATTCGACCGAGTGTGCCGGCTGCCTGGAATCCGACGAACAACACCGTGCCCTCATCGCGCCAAAGCCAGTTCTTGAGACGGTGACGAATGCGGCCGGCCTCACACATGCCGCTGGCAGCGATGATGATATGGAAGCCGCGAATGAGGTCGATTGCTTTTGATTGCTCGGCCGTTTCCGTAAAGCGTACATTTTTGGCGCTCAGTGCCTTAATCAGTAGGTCGCCGTTGGGGATGGAATGCGCATGCTGCTTGAAGATTGCGGTCGCGCGCGAAGCCAATGGAGAGTCGATGACGATGGGACAGCGGGATATCTCACCCGCATCCATCAACACATTGATATCAGCAAGCAATTCCTGAGTGCGTTCGACGGCAAATGATGGGATCAGCAGAGCGCCGTTGGGATGATAGGCCTTGAGAAGGATCTCGCGAAGTTGCTCGCGACGAGCGACGTCGGAAACTTCGTCTCGTTCACGATCCCCATATGTGCTTTCGCAGATGACGTAATCGAAGTCCTTGGGAGCATCCGGCCGGGCCTCCAAAAGCTTGTGTTGCGGACCGACATCACCGGAAAACAATATGCGGATGGGGCCATTTTCGGTCGCAAGCTCGATTTCGACCGAAGCCGAACCGAGCAGATGTCCGGCGTCCCAAAGCCGAAATCCAAGTCCGCCCTCCAATCTCTGCCATTCTTTATAGGCGACCGCTCGAAACTGCATCATCGCGGCACGCGCGTCTTCTGCGGTGTAAATGGGTTGCAACGTATCGCGCGATCTATGCCCGTGCCGGCGATTCAGCTGCTCGACTTCTGATTCCTGAATATGTCCAGAGTCTTGCAGCATGATCGAACACAGATCCAAGGTCGCCGGCGTGCAATGGATAGGCCCTTCGAAACCGGCTTTCACCAATTTCGGGATAAGTCCCGAATGATCGATATGCGCATGGGTCAAAATGACGGCGTCAACCAGAGACGCATCGAACGGGAACGGCCTATAATTCAGTTCTTTCTCGGTCTTGGAGCCCTGGAACATGCCGCAATCGACCATTGTGCGGGTACCGCGGTGCTCAAGGACAAAGCACGAGCCGGTTACCGATCCGGCCGCACCGTAGAAATGTAAAACTGAATCCGTCATCTGGTTCCCTCGCATGCGTCCAACCTTATGCGCGGCCGATCGGGTTCGCTTTGCGGAAGATCAAGGAAATGAGGTTGAAAGTGAGGTTTGCTGTCCTTTCCTCCAACCAGGAAAAGCGATCTGACCATGTCCATCAAAACCGTCTTGAGTATCCTCGACGTCAGTCAATTCAAGGATGACCTGAAGGGCGCCGTCGACTTTTGCCAAACGCATGGTGCCCATCTTACCGCCTTGGTGGTTTCGATGTGCGCCACGCCTCCGCTCACCACATATGATGCCCTCTCCACCATCAGGCTCGATGAGCGGCAACGTGAAATAGATAGATTGACCGAAAAAGCAGCCGATATCAAAACGCTGCTCAGCGGGAGCGCGTCCTCCTATGACGTGCAGGAAATCTACACGGAATTTGCCTGGGCAGACGATGATATCGCCGAGCGAGCTCTTTATGCCGATCTTGTCCTCATCGGTCCGGAGGCCGCCCGCAACGAGGAACTTCGGCGAAGAGTGATCGACGGGGCGTTATTTCAGTCGCCCACACCGGTGCTTGTCACCCCGAGCGACAAGATGGTACGGCTTCCGCCGAAAACAATTTTGCTGGCCTGGGACTCTGGCGAGGAGGCAGCGCGCGCCGCGCGCCAGTCGATCGACTTCTTGCAAGCCGCCGGAACGGTGCATGTCACACTTGTCGATCCTCTTGCTGCGCGCTCCGTCAACGGCGAAGAGCCTGGCGCAGATATCGCCGCCTTCCTCGCGCGACATGGTGTCAAGGTCGATGTCGACTGCGTTGCGAGCGGCGGTCGATTGGTCGATGAAACGTTGCGACAACACGCCGCCGACATCGCAGCCGACATGATCGTCATGGGAGCCTATAGTCATCCACGCTTGCAGGAACGCCTGTTCGGCGGAGTGACACGATCGATGCTGAAGGACTCGGACATACCGCTGTTTCTTGCCCACTGACGGCAAATGCCAATGCTGTTTCCCGGCATGCTTCCTTGAGGCCTGCCCAGCATTTTGTGGACATCGCATGATCGACAGATAGCGCATAAGAGACCAAATGCGGCCAGTCAGCAATCGACTGAAGACGAAACTTGACAGCCCCTGATCCGAGCACCGGAGGATCCCGCTCCAGCCTACCCGGGTCTACCCGCCGGTCCGACCGACCCGGCGAAGTTCGCCAAGACACGGTTTCGTCTTTGACCCAGCGCAATGACACCACACGCCGGATTGACGAGATTTGGTTTGAGGCGCGAGCCTCGATCAATCGTCTTCAAGGAGGACACCATGAGTGATCTGAAGATACGTCGGGATATCCTCGACGAACTGGAATTTGATCCCAGCATTGACGCTGCCGCGATCGGCGTTTCGGTGGAGAATGGCGTCGCGACGCTATCTGGCCATGTGAAGAGCTGTGCCGAGAAAATGGCGGCGGAGGCAGTTACTTGGCGTGTGAAAGGCGTCCGGGCGATTGCCGATGAGATCGATGTGCGTTGGCCCGAGCAGAAAAGGCATGCCGACGATGAAATCGCAGCTCGCGCACTTGATATCATTACCTGGGACACTGCGTTGCCCGACGGCGCCATTGACGTCAAGGTCCAGCGCGGATGGGTAACACTCTCTGGCGAGGTACGCTGGCACTTCCAGCGCATGGCTGCGGAAAACGCCGTCAAAAAGCTTGGCGGCGTTGTTGGTGTGACGAATATCCTAACCATCCGGCAACTTGTCGGCGCATCAGATATCAAGGAACGGATCGAGCAGGCGCTACGGCGAAACGCTGAGATCGAGGCGGATGGAATCAGAGTTCGTGTCTCCGACAGCAAAGTCGTTCTTGAAGGTGACGTTCATGCCTGGAGCGAGCGTCATGCAGCAGAGCAAGCCGCATGGTCTGTCCCCGGCGTCGCCATTGTTGAAAATCATCTTCATGTCGGCTAATGCCAAAGGGAGGGGTGAGCCCCTCCCTTCTTCTGCCGCCGGCCCCCTTGGCAACCTACAGCTGAGCCGCGACGGGCAAGTGTAGAGCGCTTGTGAGCTAGCTTGCCTTGATTGCAATTTTCCGGTCATTCTTGTGAGCATTGGCCGTCTTCGGTAAAACGACCTTCAAGACGCCATTTTCGAAGGATGCGTTGATACCGTCTGCATCGACACCATTGGGAAGTTGGAGACTGCGCTGGAACGACCCGTAGCGCCGTTCGCTGAGATAGTATTCCTTCTCCTTTTCCTCCTTGCGTTCGTGCTTTTCGCCTTTCACCGTCAAGATCCCATTGGCGAGTGTCAAATCCAGCTCTTTCGCGTCAATCCCAGGAAGCTCAACTGTGAGCTCGTAGGTCTTGTCGGACTCGATGAAGTCAGCAGCCGGCATGCCGCGCGTGAAGGCATTCGGGAAACGCGCGAATGTGCGGTCTAGGAAGCCCGGAGTGAAGTCATTGAAGACACGATCAATTTCCGATCGCAGGCTTTCGAATGGCGCCCAGCGCTCCATAGCCGGCGCCGTCTTCTTCTCCGTGCTCACAGGAAGCTTTCTTGCCATATCGGCCATATCATTTCTCCTCTTCGTTGCGAGGACCATCGAAGGACGACTTCGTCCCGGCCCTTTTCCAAACCGTCTTCGTGAGACGCGGAGTCATCAAAGACGATGTTGCCAGACCGTTCATTGATCAGCATCAAAATGGCGCGATATCGCTCGCCGTTAGGCGATCGAAGCCCTCTTTTGCCGATTTTGAGCGCCGATAAGGCTCCTCTCCGGTCGACCAATCTTGACTTTCATCAAAGCGGCGGGCCGGCGGGTACGCGATCATCAGGTCAGCTTGCTGGAGAAGACCGACATGAAACCGCAATTCCATCTGCCATTGATCACCTATCCCACAGCCAGCTCGTTTTCCGTGGTTCAAAATGCAGTCGACTTGGCGCGACATCAAAAAGCAGATCTCACCGCGAGCGTCCTGCAGATCAAGACGCCGCTCGTCGGTCAATCATCCCCATGGGTTGACGACGTCGAAAGACTGGGCTCGCAGGCAAAGCGCTTCAGCCGCGACAGCGGTGTCGCGTTGAGCGAAGCAGTGTGCGACTACGCCCAAAAAGCGGCCATACGGGCCATCATTCAGACATTCGAAGCGTCGGAGCCGCTAATCCCTGATACTCTGGTGGAAATCTCGCGTGCTTATGACCTGTCAATTATCGAGGCGTCTGAGACCATGATGCCATTGCTTGAGAACCTTCTGTTCGAAAGCGGCCGACCTCTCGTCTTGTTCCCTGCGAACCACGTCTGCGGCCGGATCGACACGGTGGCAATCGCATGGGATGGAAGCGCGCCGCTGTCGACAGCATTGACAGGCGCCAGATTATTCCTGGAAGGCGCATCGAAGGTCATTTTGATATCGATCACCGATGATGGCTCAATGAATGAGAGAAGCCGGGCCCGATACGCGGAGGTGCTAAGCAACAGCGGCTTGGATGTCGAGGTTGTCGTGGCCGGCGCGAATGGCGAAGAGGTAGCCTTCGCTATCCAATCGACCGCGAGAGCCCTGCACGCAGATCTGATTGTCGCCGGAGCCTACGGGCATTCCCGAATTCGTGAATTTGCCGTTGGCGGGGTCACTCGATCACTGCTGTCCGATCTCGATATGCCGGTTCTTGTTGCCCACTGATCAAGCAGCGGAGGATTGATATCAACATTTACTCGCCGCCCCTAAACTTTGGACGCCGGATATCTATCGTTCCGGCTCAGGCCAATCTCAACATTTCCACCAGCGCATTTCCCATGCTGTCGCAGTGGTGGCGCATCTCGGTAGACACTCACGGCATGCCGGCTTTAGCCGGCGGATGATCGCCTGTTGACAAAGATCAAGGCACGCCCGCCGTGTAATGGTTAGCAAGGCATCAGAGGTAGCCGCCGATGCCTATTGAAATTGATGAAACCACCAAGCACGCTCCGCTTAAAAGTCGGGCTTCCGCAAGCCGAGATACGACGATGTCGCCGTCGCCTTTTTGGTCGAAGGCGCAAGACGTCCTGGTGCATGATCTTGGTTCGCGGATAACAGGTCTTTCGCCGGAAGAGGCAACTTCCCGGTTAAAAAACTATGGACCGAACACCGTCATCGCTATGGCGCACACCAATGCCCTTCACATTCTGCTACGCCAATTTCTCAATCCCCTCGTTCTCATTCTTATCTTCGCCGCGACGGTATCATCGTTGGTTGGGGAGATGCATGACGCCATCATCATAAGCCTCATTGTCCTTGCGAGCTGCCTGCTCGGCTTTTCCCAGGAATATGGAGCGACGAAGGCGCTGGAGGCGCTGAAGAAAAGCATTTCACCGATCGCGACAGTTGTAAGGGGCGGAATAAAGATCCTCGTCCCGGCAAGTACCATTGTCCCGGGTGACATCATCAAGCTTGCAGCCGGCAGTCTTGTGCCGGCCGATGGCATGATCCTTTCGTCGCGCGACTTGAGTGTCAGCGAGGCCACTCTGACGGGCGAGACCTTCCCGGTCGGCAAGATGGCCGGTGTCTGTCCACCAGAGGCTCCGATCGCCGCTAGGTCCAATTGCGTTTTCACCGGCACTTCGGTTCGCAGCGGCACGGCAACCGTCATCGCTGTCGAGACAGGTGGACGCACCGAATACGCAACCATCGCCGGAGCGATCGCGAAACAGATACCCGAAACGGATTTTTCACGAGGTATACGCCGCTTCGGCTATTTGATGACGCGCATCATGTTAGTGATCGTCATTACCGTTTTTGTTGCCAACCTGCTCCTACACCGGCCATTGATCGACTCTCTCCTATTTTCTCTGGCGTTGGCGGTCGGCCTCACTCCGGAGCTTCTGCCGGCGATTATCAGCATGACGCTCGCCCGCGGCGCGCGCGCCATGGCAGCCGGCGGCGTCATCGTGCGCCGGCTGGACGCCATTGAAAATCTCGGGAGCATGAACCTTCTATGCACCGACAAGACCGGCACGCTGACGGAAGGCATCATAAAACTCGACGATTGCGTCGACGCAGGCGGCATGCACTCGCAGCAGGTCCACTTACTCGCCGTTTTGAACGCATCGTTGCAGGCGGGCCTCAAAAACCCGCTCGACGATGCCATACTGACGTCCTGCGAGATTGGCGCAGATCTAAAAGCCTTCGTGAAGAAAGACGAGATTCCATACGATTTCATGCGCAAACGTTTGTCGGTCATCGTCAATAGCGCCGGCCAGGATACGATGATGGTCTGTAAGGGGGCCGTCGCCAATATCCTTTCGGTCTGTACCTCCGTTAGGACCGGCAATACTGCCGAGCCCCTCGATGAAGCGTCGCGCGCGGCCGTCGACACGCTTTATCGCAAATGGGGCGAGGATGGCATTCGGGTGATCGCAATCGCCACTAGGCGCTTCGCTCAAGACAAGGAGGCCTATAACGTTGGCGACGAGCGCGAGCTCTGCCTCGAGGGCTTTCTTCTGTTTCTCGATCCGCCGAAGGCAGGCATCAAGGATGCGCTGATAGGGTTGAAACATCGGGGCATCGGAATCAAGATCATATCCGGCGACAACCGCTACATCGTCAAGCACCTGGCCGACACGATCGGGCTCAGAACAAAGAATGTTTTAACCGGCGGTGAGCTGGCGTCGACGAGCAGCGATGCATTATTTGCCCGTGCGCCAAAGACAGATCTATTTGTCGAGATTGATCCCAACCAGAAAGAGCTCATTATCAAGGCGCTGCGGCGTTCCGGCCATGTCGTCGGATATATGGGCGACGGCATCAACGACGCTCCAGCCCTTCACGAAGCCGACGTCGGCATTTCGGTCGACGGCGCGGTCGATGTCGCCCGGGAGGCTGCGGATCTCGTCCTGTTGCGACAAGACCTCAACGTGCTGATCCGCGGCGTAGACGATGGTCGGCGAACCTTCGCCAACACCATGAAATACGTATCGATCGCGACGAGCGCGAACTTCGGCAACATGATCAGCATGGCGATCGCCTCTCTGTTCCTCCCCTTCCTGCCGCTGCTCGCCAAGCAGATCCTGCTCAACAACCTGCTTGCCGACATTCCATCTATGGCCATTGCCACGGACAGGGTCGATCGACAGCAAGTGCAGCGCCCAAGGCGATGGGACATTCGCGGCATCCAACGATTTATGATCTTCTTTGGCCCGGTCAGCTCGTTGTTCGATTTCGTGACGTTCGGATTTCTGTTGTTTGTCGTCAACGTGACAACCAGTCAGTTCCGCACGGCCTGGTTTGTCGAATCACTCATTACACAGCTCGTGACAATGCTGCTCGTTCGCACGACCATGGCGGCATGGAAGGATAGGCCGGGAGCCCTACTCCTGTGGTCGACAGCGTTTATCACGCTCGTCGCTCTCCTGCTCCCCTATTTTCCGCCGGTTGCGGGCATTTTCGATTTCACGCCGCTGCCCATTCCTTTGATGGGAGGGCTGATCGCGATCTCGGCAATCTACGCGGCCACGCTCGAGCTGGTGAAGCGATTCTATTTCCGCCAGGGATGACGGTGTCGGCAGGATGGTAAGACCCGTGTTCATATCGGGTTAGCTCGCCTCGGGCACCAATACCGCTGCTCCGACGAGACGCCCGGCACGCAGATCGGCGAGCGCCTCGTTGGCCCTCTTGAGTGGATAGGTCGTGGTGTGGGTTCGCACGCCAACCATCTGGGCAATCGGGAAAAACTCGACCGCATCCGCGCGTGTCAAATTGGCGACCGAAACGAGCTCACGCTCCCCCCAAAGAACGGAATAGGGCATCGCCGGTATGTCGCTCATGTGAATTCCGCCACACACAACTACTCCGCCCTTGCGAACCGCCTTGAGCGCAATCGGCACGAGATCGCCTGCCGGTGCGAAGATGATGGCTGCGTCGAGCGGAACTGGTGCGCTTTCTTTCGATGAGCCGGCCCATCTGGCGCCAAGCTCGAGCGCAAACTGCTGCGCTGCAAGGTCGCCGCTGCGCGTGAACGCATAAACATCGCGGCCCTGCCAGATGCAAATTTGGATGAGGATATGCGCGGCGGCGCCGAAGCCGAAGAGACCGATGCTCTTGCCGTCGCCGGCCTTCCTGAGCGAACGCCAGCCAATCAATCCGGCACACAGAAGTGGCGCGAGCGATACGGGATCGGCGTTAGCATCTAGATCGAATGCAAAGGATGCGTCGGCCACAACATGCGTCGCGAAACCGCCGTCGCGGGTGTAGCCGGTGAATTGCGGACGATCACATAGGTTCTCAGCCTTCGTTCGACAGAAAGAACATATTCCGCATGTGTGGCCCAGCCAGGGAACGCCGACGCGGAGACCAAGTTTAGCGCTGTCGATGCCGTAGCCCACGGCATCGACAATACCCACGATCTCGTGACCCGGCACGAGCGGAAGCTTTGGATCGTTAAGGTCGCCATCTACAACGTGAAGATCAGTCCGACAGACGGCGCAGGCCTCAACCTTGATCCTCAGTTCGCCTGGGCTAGGCCTCGGATCATCGCGTTCGACAAATATGAGCGGTTTCCTGATTTGTTGAAGAACCATTGCTTTCATGGCTGAAGCCCATCGAAGTTGGGGCTCGTCTCGAAGCTCGATATCGGAAGAAATGCCGGGAAACGACGTGTCATCTGCGTTTCAAGCGACTTTTTCCACCACCGGATCACGCCGGCGTGCAGTTTAATTTACCACCCTTCTCCTCCCACACAAACGGTGCTTCGGCTTTGACCCTAATCAACGCGCGCATAGCAAAAACGTGAAAGCGTCCAAGGCTGGGCAAATTGTTTGCCACGTCAGGAGGGCATCCGTGCAAAAGCTATTGCTGATCATATTGATCGTCATGATCGCGACGATCATTGGCATTTTGTGGGTGAAACCGATTGCCGGCACCGGGCGACAGCCGGCGCTTGAGAAATCAGCAACGCAATGACCATCCTGAAAACATTTCGCGGTGCGAAGGCGGCTCTATCACGCCCGTTCGCGAAGGAAATCATTCTTCCCCGAACGCTATATGGCTTCGTTTTTCGGGCATCGGGGTGGCATCAGCTGGCCACCGCAATCCTATCCATCGTGCTCTTTACAGCGGGAACCATACCGCTGGAGGTACAGCGACGGATCGTGAATGCGGCAACGGAGAATGGCTCCTATCGAACGATCGCCTTGCTGGTGTTGATATACGTCCTTTTGGCCCTGACCGAGGGAGCCGTGAAACTTGTGCTCAATATCTACAGCAGTTGGATCGGAGAAGCGGCCGTCCGATGGCTGCGCTTGCAGGTATTCGAGGCATCACGAACATCGGTGACGGGCGACTCCATGATGACCAGCGAAGGTGTCCAACTGTCGATCATCTTGGCCGAAGCCGAACCTGTCGGTGGCTTCGTCGGCACAAGTATCTCGGAGCCTCTGTTGCAGATCGGCATATTGACAGCTGTTTGCAGCTATCTGGTCTATCTGCAGCCACTCATTACGATCATCGTCATCACGATCTTTCTTCCGCAAAGTGGTTTCGTCCCGATCATGCAGGCAGCGATCAACCGCCGCGTCGGAAAAAGGATCGGCATCATGCGCAATGTCAGCGAGGACATCGTCCAAATGGGGCACGCAATTGATACAGACGGCCATCAGGCGTCGCGTATCGGAGATGTCTTCCGGATCAACATGAGCATCTACAAAATCAAGTTCACGATGAATTTCATGATGAATCTGATGACACAGATGGGTTACGCAGGCATCTTCGCGCTTGGCGGTTATTTCGTGGTCACCGGGAAGACCGAAATCGGAACAGTCGTCGCCTTCGTGTCTGGGCTTTCAAAAATAAATGACCCTTGGGGCGATCTCGTCAACTGGTACCGCGATCTGCGCGTGACACAGGTTAAGTACGGCCTCATATACAATTCTTCTCAGGTTGGCACCGCGTCAGCGGGTGAATTGCCGGGCCAACCGCTTTCCTGGGAGGCTCACTCCTGAGATGTGAAGATGTGTAACCCTCCGCTGACGATTTCGACAATCGGCATCGGGATATTGCGGAGAGCAGCAAACTTACGCTTGGTTTTATCATATCAGTTGCAATGGTGCTGCCAACAGCACTTCGCGCCGCTGTTGATCCGGGATCCTACATCCAATCAGTTTTGCCTGAGAAGGATGAGACAACTGCGCAGCGAGCATCTTCTGCATAAGTATTGAAAGAAAACTCAATGATGAGCAGCGGCGGGACGCCTGAGGCGGTCGCGGATGTCAGCGCCATCGGCATTCTTCATCCGTGCACATTGAAAAAATCGGTCGCCGGCAGTGCAGATTGCGGCGCCTTTTATGGGAGATCCAAAGGCGGACTGGCGTCAGGCCTCGCCGGAAGCCTGGACGCGGGCATTCGGCCATGAAAATTGAGCCGTCACGTCGCGGAGGAAACTCCGGAGAGATGCAGCACGCGACGAGTTGGCGGATTTTGCATATTCGAGAGAGAACCGACTGGTGGAAGAGAGCCTAAAGTCTTCGATGGGCTCGAGGCCAATCGCGGCGCACGCGGGCGCCGACGTTTGACCACGACAATCGGGTTACATTTTGACATTATTTCATCCTCTGATTGTCGCTAGAAATCAAAAGCCATTGCCCTTCGTCGGGGGAATATAGGGATCTGGGTAACCGAGCTTAGGTTTGTCGGTTGTGCTACCCGTATTCGTCGACGACTGTTGCCTTGGTTCTTTTGATTTGTCGGAGCCACTGGATTGGTAAGCGTAGGCGCCGAAGATAACGCCGGCTATCGCGGCGACCAGCAAAGCTGTACGCATGTTCTTCTCCTTGTCACGGATCTGCCGTTCCGAAGTCAAAGCGAACAACGAAGATGTCCACTTTGCATTCCTGATCAATTGGTAGGTTCTCTGACGATTTTGGACCTTGATCTGCATCAATAGGCCGAGGTGAGAGCGCACGCCCTGTGCGAACCCAACGTCATCCGATGACTGAAATATAAAGGATACGCTCTTCGGCAGCGGCACGGATAAGGGCCTCTCTGGCCGCTTCCGGAGGGATGACGTCGTTCAGAGCATCAAGGCATGCCCTGATCGCCATAACATATTCCTCGCCATCGTCGCTCGGCCAATCCGAGATCAATGTTACTGCCGCATCCCGGACGGTCTTGATGATCCTGTACTTCTCGCCGGAGCGCACGACGAGCCTCAGCGCGGGGAACTGATGCGATGCATGCCATTTCATAGAGCGTGATCCCCCGGGCGCGGAATATCAGCAATCCCCACAGGCAAAAATCACTGAAGAGGTTGCGAATACCACGTTTATCAAGGCACTTGGAGGGCTACTTTGACATGCCTCAATTGAGGTTACGGGCCAGCGGCGGCATTACAGATGGGTCGACACTGCCCGGCCGGTGTCGATACCGTGTGGCTGTACGGTGAACCTTGGATCTGGCAGGCAACGCGGTAGGTTTGAGAAGGCACGATAGATGCTCAGGAAGGCGGAGCAATCATGGGCTGCTTGATCGCGAGGAGGCGCGTGCGGCCATCACGAAAAACTTCAGGCAAGGGGTCGCCTTATTCGCTCGTGTGAAGACCACAGCCTTCCGCGGAGCCGCAAGGTGCCCTTTGATTGACACTGACGATGATATCAGCGACCGCCGAGCCCATCCGTGCCACATTGCTGTGCTCGGCCAAGGTGCGGCTTGAAAGGCGCTCACCAGGACCGTCTCCATCATGAATTCCATGCACCGCACCCCAGGCTGAAAGCGACTATCCACCAGCGCCTGAATGGCTGAGTCAGACTCGGGCATGACAACTTTATGAGTATCCGCCTTCGTTGCCTGGAAAATAGCTTCGGCAATTCGTGCGTTAGGGTATCCGGGCCAGCGATTTAGACGTCCACTGTGCGGTACGGTCCTGATCTCGATGTTGCTGCACGATCCCAGTCGAACCGCGGGGTTCATTGGTCTAGAGTGGGCTCTGGCACGGCGGGAAGCGTCACTAGTAAGTTGTCGTCGTGGTCCGCAACCACTATGACCGCAAATCGGGGTCTGTATGCGCTTGTTACTGGTCGAAGATAGTGCCCGCCTGCGCGATTTGCTGACCGAAAGTGTCCATAAGGCGGGTTGGCGCCTTGATAGCGCGGCAACGGTAGGCGCCGCGCTGCTGGCAACACAAACTGTCAGCTACGACTTGGCCTTGGTGGACTTAGGCTTACCGGACGGCGACGGCTTGGATCTTATCCGGGAACTACGTCGTGAAGGTTTTACCGCGCCGATCCTCGTGATCACGGCGCGCGGTTCGATTGAAGATCGCGTAGCGGCCCTCGACGGCGGTGCCGATGACTATCTCGTCAAACCGTTCAATCACATCGAATTGCTCGCGCGCTGCCGCGCCCTCCTGCGCCGCAGAGCGCCGCACTATATCGAAGCCATTGTTGTTGGCGGCCTATCTTTCGATCCCACAAACGGCGTGGTGGCCGCAGGCGGTGAACCGCTCGCAGTCGCACCGCGCGAGCGGTCCGTCCTTGAACTGCTTATTCGCAACGCGGGCCGGGTCACTCCCAAGCAATTGATCGAAAGCAAGCTCTCCGAATTTGGCGACGATATCTCGACCAACGCCGTGGAATTGGCGATCTCCCGCCTGCGCCGTCGCCTCGCCTCGTTCGATTTGCCCATCAGCATCGAAACAATACGGGGCATTGGCTATTTGCTGCGGGAAAAGCGCCAAAATGGTTGATCGATCTGCTAGGCCGCCAACGCTGATCCGCATCATCACGCTGCGCATCGCGCTCTTTGCAGCGTTGGCCATGGCCGTGCAGGCCGCACTCGTCTTTGCCGATTATTATTTCGACAACGAGCAGTTGGCGACGTTGATGATCGAACGTGAAACCGGAAAGCTGTCGAAGGGTTTCGAACGCCGCCATGACGAAGCGCCCTACAAGTTGCCGCACGACCTCGACCGTTACGGCGTCCAGGGTGGCGTCTATATCACCCGCATCCGCACACCAACCGGTCAGATTCTCTATACGAACTGCGATGCGCGCTGCGACAATCACCTTCTGCCGCATGAGGTCAATCCGCCGGACCTCTGGTCTCGCATGCTGAGCGACGGCAAACCGCTCGCCGTTGCCGGCGGCAAGACCTATGAAGTCTATGGGGACAAGATTTTTATCGAGATCGCGATCCTGCACGACAGCGACGGCATCATGTGGGCGGTGATCGGGCGTGAGTTTGCGGATCATCTCGCCACCCCGATGGCCATCATGCTGCTCTTCGTCCTCGGTGGCACGCTATTGTCAATCCGCCAGGCCCTGCGTCCCGTCGCAAAAGCAGCGCAAGAGGCCGGCCATCTCGATCCACTCGACCCCAGCCATCTAATCAACCAGACCAGCATGCCACGGGAAATCGCCGATCTTGCCGCTGCCGTCAACAGGAGCCTTGCGCGCATCGGCGCGCTCATGAAATCGCAGCGTCTGTTCACCACCGCTGTTGCTCATGAGATCCGCACGCCGCTGGCTATGATGAAGCTGGAGCTTGGCAATATCGACCATCCTCGTGCGCGCAAGATGGAGGCCGATCTCGACGCATTGGCGGGTTTTATCGGCCAGATCACGGCGCTGGGGCGGCTCGAAAGCGCTGACCGCGCGGTGTTCCGGCCGGTCGATCTGGCCAAGCTGGCCGATTGGGTTGTCACGAATATCGCGCCCCTGGTCTATGACCTCAATCACACCATTGCCTACAGCAATCTTGGCGCCGGCTCTGTTGAAGGTCATGCATCGCTGCTTGAGGACGCATTGCGCAACCTCATCGAAAACGCCGTCAAACATACCCCCGAAGGTGCGGCGATCGAAGTTATCGCTGGCCCTGGTCCGCGCTTGACGGTCAGGGATGACGCTGGTGTTTTTGACGCTCCGGCACAGGTCCCGTTTGGCGATCTCAAAGCCGATCACATGGGTATTGGCCTTGAGATCGTGCGCCGGATCATGGCGTTGCATAAGGGGCGGCTGGAGATTGAAGTAGAGCCTGGCCATCTTACAGCCGTGACGCTCCTGTTTGACCAAGACGAACTCTAGATTGAAGCGAAGAAGCTTCCGCCAAGCAGCGTTACGGTGCCATAAACCAGGCCAAAGGCAATCAGAAGACAGACAGCGGCGACAGGCAGCGACCCACCCGTCGCCTCATTGTAGTCGACGTAGGCTTCGCGCCGTTTGCGGCCAGAGATCATGGCGCCGATAAGGTCTTCGCGCTTGACGAACTGATAGTAGAGGTTCGCGACGATATGCAATCCCGCCAGAACGAGGATGGCGAAGTAGAACCACGCAGCATGGACGGAAGCGGCCAAGCTCGAAACGGCGTCCCCTACCAGTCCAGCAAAAGGCCCCGCGGCGGTCACCCCGTCACTGGAGAATAATCCAAGCAAAACCTGCACACCGCAAACGACGATGAGACCGATAACCATCAGGCCGCCGGCCGGATTGTGGCCGAGATAGTGTCCCGCGCGATTGCGCCGCAGCGCCTTTAGGTAAGCCCATACGGCGGCGGGCGAGCGTACGAAACCGGAAAACCGCGCCGTTGAACTACCGAAAACACCCCACAGGAGGCGATAAACCAAGAGGACGAGAACGCCGTAACCCGCCGCTTTGTGAACAGTCATGTCCGGATCGTTGAAGCCACTCGAGACCCAGGCCGTCAGGATCAATGCGACGAGCGACCATTTGAATAGACGCGTGGGAAGGTCCCAGGCACGCACGAGATCGCTCTTGGCAGGTGAAATCTTGTCGCCTTTTCCGATGGGTGGTTCGCAATAGGGTTCATAGGCGGATCGTTGTTCGCTCATGTGGAGTTTCCTGTTCGGGAAGATTTGCAGCGGCTATTTGTAAGCCGTGTGGCAGGACTTGCACTCGGCTGCCACGGCCACGAATGCCTTGCGAAACGAGGCTTTGTCTTGCGACTTCTGGCTCGCTGTGTCGGCAATCATGGCCATCTTGCTGAAGCGGGCATGGAGATCCTTCTCCTTGGCGCCGCTCTGGCTGGCAAACATGGCGTCGGCGGCCTCGGCGTCGGCCGCGTAGCGCCGCAGGACCTGCTCGGCGGCTTTGCTGTCGAAGTTGGCGAGCACGGCCTTGGCTGAAGTGGTGTTATCGCCCATGCTGCCCATGATATTTTTGAGCGAGGCAGCGACGGCTGGCCCCGCCAGCACGGCAAGGACAAGACCGGCACCGATATAGCGATTAAGCTTGGAGGATGATTTTCGCGATTCTGTCATGACGCTCGTTTTTCGTTGATTTCCAAAAAGGGTTACTTTTGGCTGCAACCGCATGATTGACGGCGACGACCAAACAGCAGCTCTTAAGAGCCCTGACATCTAGGGAAGCAATTGCGGCGAAATGCACGGCCACACCTTTTCGGCAGACCGCTTTCGTCTTCTCATGACAGGCTTTTGACAGGTTCGTCGATCACGATCCCGTTGATTGGAATATCTGAGGTCAAACCATATGTCTTTAGATCGATGGCCGTGAACGGCCGCAACATACGCCCTCTAGCCTACGCTTGTACGTCCAGGCCGCCAATGCAACGACGCAGTCCAGCCTCTGAATGAGTTGGATATTTACTGCTTCGGGGCCGACGGAATCCGATCGATGTGAACGGAGCATTTCGCATGGTGGACAATGTGGTCGACGGTCGATCCAAATACCCGATCGAAAACATCGTCGGTATGAGCCGCGACCACGATCAGATCCGCCTTTGTTTCGATCGCAATGGCGAGCACCGTGTCGGCGGCCCGACCGGTGCGAACATGGACAAGCGCTGGCACCGAAAGCTCTCTGCAAAGCAGCGACAGCTTTTCTTCCGCTTCACCGATGACGGAGACTGCCCACTCATCCGGTCCCTGCCTGACAAGGGACGGAAATCGCTCGACCGTATGGGCGAGATGAAGCGTTCCATCCGTGTCGAGAAGCGCGCAAGCCGTATGCATCAGATGCTCGGCTTTCTCCTTCGATCCGAGGCCAACCGCACAGACAATCGACTTATACATCGCTCCACCTCAGAACAGATCCTTGCCGCCGATGCCGACAAATTCGGTTCGAAACCCCAAGGCATGTACCTGCTTCAGAAAGCGATCCGCACCCAATATATCTACCTTGAGGCTATCACTCAGACACTGGCAGAGGGGATTGCACAATTCATCATGCACCCACGCTTGAGCGCGGGAGGACACAATTGTGATTTCCCATTTGTCTCTGTCTGCTCTGTCGAGGCGAAAATCGCAGTCCTGGTGGTGCGGGAGGGGATATCCGGCACCCGCAAGCAGCGCTTCTTCCGTTCGTGTGAAATCCGTGCTCATGATTTTGCGTCCCTCCTTCTATCGAAAGTTGATCAGCTGACGGACAGTTGATCATCGAGTGCATAGACGCCCGGCGCCGACCACGCGGCACGTTCCGCAGCACGACGCTCCAACAAGGTCCTGACGTTGCCCTTCAAGGTGACCTTGCCGCCGGAAACCTCGACCAAGATTGCTTGCGCTTCCAATTCCGCATCGCGTCCCAGCGCGTTTTCAATGCGCCTCTTGACGTCGGCGGCGCTGATGCCGGGAACGACCTCTATAAGATTGGAGACGCCAACGACACCGGCGAGATCCCTGACAGCGGCGGCGGCAGCATTCTTTTGGTACTGCCACTCCACCTTGCCGGTAAGCGTAACGACGCCCTTGCATACGCGGATCTGCACCATTTGTTTTGGAATGGAGATATTCCAGTCTACCATTTTGACTGCCCGTCGGGCGATGTCGTCGTCGTCTGTCCGCCGTGGGCCTAGGATTTGAACATCTATTTCCTGGGCTATGGCGCGGACGCCTTTGACGCGTCTCGCGGCTTTCTCGGCGGCGTCCTTCTCCGCATATGTGCCAACATGTCCGGTGAGAGTGATGACGCCGTCGCGTGCGGTCACACCAATTTCGGCCGCATCCACTTTCGGCTCAAATTCCAATTCATCCAGAATATTCTGTCTGAGAGTAATGTCGTTCATGACCGTCTCCTTGAAATTCCGTTAGCGGGAAAAGGATAGGACTAGCCAAACGCTGCAGCATTGATCGAGGTCAAGGAACTGGCGGAGCCATTCTAAGGAAGGCCGAATCTCGGTAAGCCCGGGCAAAGGAGTTGCATCAGCAGGTCCGACGACTGCAAAGCCTAAGCTTTGTGCCAAGATAATCTCTGCAGAACATGAAAGCTCCGTTCTCAGATCGCTTTCCGATGGATTGGAAATTCCATTGTCGCGGATGCTCCGCCCTCCGGCAAATTGGTGAGCTTGAGATCGCCTCCGTGAGCAATCATCGTCTCCTTCACGATCGACAGGCCAAGGCCGAGACCACCCGCCCCGCTGTCCGGTTTGCCGACGACCGCCACCGGCTCGAGCCATCGGGGGGGATATCCTGGGCCGGAATCAGAGACCGTGATGCCGCATCGAAAGATCGTCACCGTAATCGTCGTGCCCGGAGGCGTGTGGTTCAGTGCATTCTCAATAAGGTTGCGCAGGGCTCGAAAGATGAAATCGAACGCGCCGCTAACCACGACGGGCTCTAAGGGTGACTGTAATTCGATGTCGCGGCCCTTGGAAAGAATGACCGGCGCGAGGAATGCTGCCGCCCGCTGTCCGATATCACCGAGATCGACCCGGTCGCTTGCCTCAAAATGCAGGCCACCGATCCTGACGCGATCGACCAATTGACTGACCAGCCGCTCTACGCCCTCGAAATCCTCCTCGACTTTCCGTGCGATTGCATCTTGCGAGAGCGCGAGGCGAGCCTTGATAATCGCGAGCGGCGTCCGAAGCTCATGAGCAAGATGGCTCGAAAACTGCTCAAGTGACAGAAAGCCCGCTTGTAAGCGATCAAGCGCCTCGTTGACCGCGCTCACCAATGCCAGCACATCCTCCGGCATCCTGGTTTCCGTCAGTCGCGCGGCTATGCTGGAGGGCCCGATTTGCCGTGCCTCTTCCGCCGCCTGGCTCAATGGCTTCAGCGCGAATTTCAGCACGAGGATGTTGACCAGCAGAAGAAGACAAACAAATGGAATCCATATCCACGCGATGTCAGTGACGAACTCCTCCAATACGGTGTCGAAAATGACGTGCTCCCGCGGGAAGGCGATTTGCACGAAACGCACGGGATTAGTGCCATCAAGCTGCATTGAAATGCCAAAAAGGGCTCTGACTTTGTCGTGACCCGGGAGCAAAAAGTAGCGAACCTTCTGGTTTGAGACAGGAACCAGCGGCTGATCCAACGTCTCCGAACTGGCAAGAACTCTGCCTGTATCGATCACTATGGCGAATTGTCCGCCCAGTTCCTTGATTCGCGTTTTCAAGGCAGTTGCAAGCCCACCGGTAAGTTGCGGATCCGAGGCGAACTGGCGCTGCATGTCTTGCGCGAAAGTCGAGAGCGTCTCTTCACGAAAAGCATCGTTGGCCGCTTGAAAACGGACGTACAAGAAAAGAACACTCGCACAGACTGCAACCAGTGCGACGATAGACATAGCAACGACGAGGCGCCTGAATAGCGTCAGTCGGCGAAATGTCATGAACGTCCCTCCGTCAGCATATAGCCGACACCTCGCATGTTATGGATATCGATCGCAGCACCCGCAGCCTGGAGCTTTTTACGCAATCGGTGGATGAGAACCTCGACGGCGTTGGAGCTCAGTTCCTCGCCGAAGCCATAGATCGACTCCTCGACCTCACCCTTGGAGAGGACCCTGTTGAATCTGCGAAGAAACAATTCCAGCGCGGCGAACTCGCGGCGACTGAGCTGCAGTTCGGTCTCCCCGACTTTGGCAACATGCTGTGAAAGATCAAGATGGACGTTACGCTCGCTGAGGATCGTATCGTGGCGTAGGGCTGGGCGACGCATCAAGGCGCGAACGCGCGAGATTAGCACGCCCATAACGAAGGGCTTGACGAGATAGTCATCGGCACCGCTGTCGAGCGCATCGATAATCGAACTTGCGGCATCGCGTGCCGTCAGGATGAGAATAGGCGTAGAGGGCGCCCGGCGACGCACAGGTTCGAGCAAGGACAGGCCGTCGCGATCTGGCAAGCCGAGATCGAGAATGACCGCCTCATAGCTGATCGTGGACATAGCTTCCTCGGCATCGCTGGCTGAACTGACCCAATCGACGGCAAAACCATGCGAACGCATTGCCTCGCTTGTCAGCGATGCGAGCTTGGCATTGTCTTCAACGAGCAGCACGCGCATGAAGCAGTCCAAAACTTTCGTGTTGATCCATAGGGTAACTGCAGCGCAAAAGCCTCTTTATTCTTGGCGAATTCGAGGCACGCCTCTTCGCATCCGTTTGCTGCACCCGCCTTGATCCTGTGGCATCGCGCGTCGCGATATCCAATTCGATATCCCGGCGGCAGGCGAACGAGAGAAGCCTCCGTATCACTCCCGCTTGGGTGATGAGTTGGGCGCTCCAGCTAAACCTGCCCCAGAAATCTAACCTGGGGGTTATTTTCACTTTTTTGACAAGTTTCTGTAAGCCGCCCGTAAGCCGGGCCAAACAATGTCCGCTCCGACAAACGCAATCGCCACCATTCTCGTCGGAACGGGCGCCTAGCATGAATGACAAAGACCTTAGCGATCTTCCCATGAAGACTTACCTCATCAATCTCGATCGTGCTGCTGATCGGCTGTCCGCCATGCAGGATAAGCTCGATGGTATAAGACTGCCGTTCGAACGAGTTGCTGCCGTCGACGGGCAAGCGCTTGAACTGCCTATCAGGGACTTCCGTGAGGGAGCCTACAGGCTGCTACATGGAAGAAGGGGCAATCTTGCAGAGGTGGGCTGCTACCTTAGCCATATTGAATGCGCAAAGCGCCTGCTTGCCTCGGAGTCAGAATTCGCCCTGATACTGGAGGATGATCTCGAATTTCCCGCCGACTTGACACAGCTCCTGAGGGCTGCAATCGAGGCGAACGCCGATTGGGACATCTTGCGGCTTTCGACGGTCAATCGCGGTCGCAAATACCCGTTTGCCGACTTGACGTCCCAACGTTCCCTTGCCGTGGCGCTTACTCGCGAGAAAGGATCGGGCGCCTATCTGCTCAACCGGCGAGCCGCCGCGTGGTTTGTCGAAAAGCTCGTTCCGATGCGTTTGCCGTTCGATCTTGCCTTCGATCTTGAATATCTGGCGGGTCTGAAGGCCGCTTTTGTCTTCCCCGTGCCGATCAACCAGGATACCGGATTGCCGTCCCAGATCCAGGCCAAACGCCGAACCTATCATTTGCCGCGATGGCGCTACGTGACTGTTCAGCCCTATCGCACATGGCTGGAAGCGTCACGTTTTATCTGTCGTCTTCGACAACTAACACGGCTTTTGCTGAAGCATGCCTTCTTGCGAAGAATGGACAACCTTTCCTCCCGAACCCGCACAAAACCCTTGTCATTGACGGACGGGAGCAGAGGTGACTGATCAATGGTTGTCTTGCTCGAGAGCCTCGGTGTCTATGTCATTAACCTGGCCAGGTGTGTCGACAGGTGGAAAGCTATCCGTTCGCAGGCGCTCGCCCATGGTATTCATATCACACGGGTTCCCGCAATCGACGGGCGTAACATCGCTCCGACGGACTACGTCGACGTCGATCACGCCAGCTTTTTCAAGCATGGAGGTAGACAATTGCTGCCGGGCGAGTACGGCTGCTACCGAAGCCACCTGCGCGCCGTGGACATGTTCCTATCCAGCACATTCGAGGCATCCATCGTTATCGAGGACGACGTGGAAATCGTCGGCGATTTGCTGGAGCGGACCTTGCGGATACTTGCCGCGGTGCCGACTGCGGACATCGTCAAGCTGTTCAACCACAGAATCCGTGGGTTCCGGCGGGTCACCACGACGATTTCTGGAGATGAGATCGGCCGTTGTTTGCACGGTCCCCAGGGATCCGCTGCATGCTACATCGTCACCCGCAACGGCGCGCGCACGATTACCTCGGCGATGCGGACCATGATCCTCCCCTTTGATGTCGCCTTGGAACGTGGGTGGGACCACGGCGCCAATATTCTTACAGTGAGAGAAAACATCGTCGAACTCAGCAAGCATAGTCAAGACACGCAGATCGGAACCAGAGCCGACTATAGGGCGATAAAATTCTCGGGGGCACGGCGATTACCGACGCATGTTCTACGTGCGCTCGACTATTCGCGACGGATTAAATATGCGCTCGATATTTGACGAATACGCTGTGAACCGCGCTGCAGAGCGGAAGACGCGATCCATCCGCTGCTTTTTTAAATTCGCATGTCTCTCGGACGGGCTGCATTGAGGCGGATCAATGTCTGTTCGATGGAAACGGTTCTAATCAGCTGATCGAAAGCAATAGCATATCGGATACAAACTCAGCCACCGGAGCCAATCATGACATTCTCCAGCGTGACCAGCACGGTAGTTTTCCTGCTAAAAACCAGTGGATCATCTTTGGTGCTGATTGCAGCATCCGGGCTTTTGGCAGGCATTACCTTCATATTGATCGACAACGTCGCGCTTGCCTCCCTTGTCTGGGCACTCGCCACCTTGCCGATCCTGGGCGCGTTGTTGCTGCAGACCTTCCGTTCCTTGCGTCACGGCGATTTCGGGTTGGATATCGTCGCCGCCCTGTCAATGGGGTTCGCCCTTTCCTTTGGCGAAAGCCTCGCAGCCAACGTCGTCGCGCTGATGTATGCAGGTGGACAGATGCTGGAGGGATATGCGTCCGGCCGCGCTGCCCGTGAGATGACGCTACTGATGGGACGAGTGGCACGAACTGCATTTCGCTATGTTGGCGATCGGTTGGAACTAACTCCTATCGAGAAGATAGTTGTTGGCGATCACATCATGATCCGCCATGGCGAAGTGCTGCCCGTCGATGGTGTTCTTCTGTCTCCCCGCGCTATTCTCGACGAGTCTGCGTTAACGGGAGAACCACTCCCTGTGGATCATCGGGCTGGTGAAGAGGTGTTAAGCGGCAGCGCATCGATCGGTCCCGTCTTTACCCTCAAGGCACTCCGCCCCGCCTCTGAAAGCACATATGCTGCGGTTGTGCGCCTCGTCGAGACGGCGCAGAAGAGCAAGGCGCCGATGGCGCGCCTTGCGGACCGCTATGGCCTGGCATTTTTGCTCATGACGGTAGCGATAGCGTTGACGGCCTGGCTGCTGTCCGACGATCCGCGACGTGCTCTTGCCGTTCTCGTCATCGCCACGCCCTGCCCGCTTATCCTGGCCGTACCGGTCGCGCTCATGTCGGGTATCTCGCGCTGTGCCTCGATAGGATGCCTGGTGAAAGACGGTAGCGCCCTTGAAGCCTTAAGCCGCGTACGGGTTGCCGTCCTCGACAAGACCGGTACACTCACACGCGGCAAGCCCGAAATCGTGGCAGTCGGCTGTAGCGCTTGGATCGATAAGGACGAGTTGTTGCGTCTTGCCGCTTCGTTGGATCAAGCATCGAGCCACGTCATGGCTGCCGCTTTGATCGCGGGAGCGCAGGAACGCAATCTGCGGCTCTCGCCACCAACCAATGTCGAGGAAGTTGGTGGAAGCGGGCTTGAAGGAATGGTTGACGGACGCCGCGTCGTGATCGGTGGTAGCAGCTTTGTGAAAAGCCGAAGTTCTCGAAACGCTTCCGAAGTCTTCGAAAATCATCACCGATCTGGTGAAGCTGCGGTGACGGTCGCAATCGACGGCCTTGTCGCGGGAAATATCATCATGGCCGATCCGGTGCGCGCGGAGGCGATCAGCGTTCTGCAGCGATTGCGCAGTGCCGGAATTACGAAAATTGTTCTTGCCTCCGGCGATCGCCTGGATGTTGCCTCGCATGTCGGCAACATCCTCGGCATCGAACAGGTGCTCGGCGAACAGACACCGGCTTCAAAAGTGGAGGCCGTTATCGCGGCGAAAAGCTTCGGTCCGGTGATGATGGTGGGCGACGGCGTCAACGATGCACCGGCACTTGCGGCGGCCGACGTAGGTGTTGCATTAGGCGCGCGCGGGGCGGCGGCCTCTTCGGAAGCGGCAAACATCGTACTGCTCGTGGACCGGCTCGATCCTTTGGCAACCGCCCTGGTTGTCGCCCGCCGGGCCGTTGCGATCGCTCGCCAGAGCGTGGTCGCGGGACTTGGCCTTTCAGTTGCCGGCATGATCGCCGCGGCATTCGGCTATTTGCCGCCGCTGCACGGCGCTTTGCTTCAGGAAGTCATCGATGTCGCAGTTATCTTGAATGCATTGCGTGCCCTTGGGCCGTCCAAATCGGAGGGCGGCCCATACAGCCAGTTCGCGAGTATAGCGACCAGACCTGCCTCCAAGACGCAATTATCCTGAAGCGCAGATCGCCGGATCACATCACGACGTCGCTCTGCGTCTGGTCGGGAAGATCCTTCCCTCATTGATTCTGATCAATGCCGCGGCGGCGAATATCCGCAGACTGCCTTCTGCAACCAAACCCATGAAGGAACAAACCAATGCTGAGAGCCAAACGCGACAGCCTGGGCGGTGCAGCCTCTAAAGCCATTCCCTCCCTCGGCGAGGTGGAAGGCCGCATGATGGTTCTTGAACTCATCGCGCTGACGGCGCTCACCCGTCTGATACGTCTTCACGACATCGGCGAGAGAGTAGATCTCATCAACGCAATGCGGCACGCCATCGATCGCAAATGCCATGACGCCAGACTGTGTGGAACCGACACGAAGTCCGCTGAGGAATATGCGGAAGAATTACTGGCCTCGGCCCAAGAGCAGGCGATCGTTCTGGAATCAATCCGAAACGATGCCTGAGGACGGCATCGAGCGGCTTCTGGCGTGCCTGCGATTCTATGGGCGCCGCAATAGCGGGAATAATCAACGCAAGTGAAGATGGAGAGCTGTCGTGCAAGCCAAAGACATCATGACACGGAATGTCATCACAGCCACGCCGACGATGAGCGTCCGAAACGCGGCGCTGCTCTTGCGCGCCAATGATATCAGCGGTCTTCCTGTGATTGACGACGATGGCGCGGTCTGCGGCATCCTGACCGAAGGGGATCTCATGCGACGCGTCGGCGACAATTGGGCGTCGTCGGCCAAAGACCTGCTAGATGATCGGCATGGTTTGAACACTTACATTCAAATCTACGGCTGGTCGGTTGGCGAGGCGATGCACCGCGAGGTTATCAGCGTAACCCCCGAAACGGATGTCGGGCGGATTGGTAACCTGATGCTGTCCCACAAAATCAGGCGAGTTCCGGTCATTAGCAACCGTCGTCTTGTCGGTATTGTCAGTCGATGCGATTTAATCAATCTGGTCATCGACGCGCCTGGTCGACACGTCGCTAAGGGCGATGACGCCATAAAGCTCGCCATCAAGACCCGGCTGGCCGCAGATCTTGGAATTGGTAGCAATAAGGTCGACGTCATCGTCAAAGACGGCCAGGTACAAGTGCAGGGATTCCTTGAGTCCAATATCCAACAAAAGGCGATCCGAACGCTTGTGGAGGGAATTCGAGGAATCAATGGATATGTCGATCGGACAACGCTCCTGCCTTCGGACACCGTCAGCGTTTCAACGACGCGAGACCGTGGCCAATGAGTCAGGAACTCGTCACTATTGGACAATCCTCGTGGCGATCGCGATTGTCTGGTCGTCTAGCTCGCCTGCGACAGCACCCACTCGCGAGCGTGGGTCCAGGCCTGATCACCGGCGTCGCCGACGATGATCCAAGCGGCATCGCCACTTACTCCCAGGCGGGAGCGCAATTTGGCCTGAACATGCTCTGGACAATGCCGGTGTCATTTCCAATGATGGCGGTCGTCCAAGCGACCTGTGCACGGATCGGACGTGTGACCGGACAGGGCCTGGCGGCGAACATAAAGACCGCATTTCCACCGGTGGTCCTCTATGCCGTCGTTTTCTCGCTCCTGATCGCCAATATTCTGAATATCGCCGCCGATGTTGCCGCGATGGGCGAGGTCGCGGAGCTGGTGACGGGCTTCAATCGGCACCTGATGACAATGTTCTTCGTCTTTGGGACGCTCGCGCTTCAGGTCTTCATCCCATATCACCGCTATGTCGCGTTCCTGAAGTGGCTGACGATTTCGCTCCTGGCCTATGCTGCGGTCCTCTTCACCGTCCATATCGACTGGCGGCAAGTTGCCTTGAGGACGATATGGCCGACGATCACTCCAACGCCGACCTATGCTGCGGTCGTCGTCGGCGTCTTTGGGACGACGATCAGTCCTTACCTCTTCTTCTGGCAGGCATCGGAAGAGGTGGAGGATATGAATGCCGCTCCCGATTCAATGCCTTTGTCCAGAGACAGTGCGAGAGCCCCCAAGGAACTTCGCCGTATTGGCTGGGATACATGGAGTGGCATGCTCTACTCCAATCTCACGGCTTTCTTCATCATATTGGCGACCGCCGTGACGCTCAATGTCGCCGGCATCACGCAGATCGACACGGCCGCGCAAGCAGCAAGCGCACTGCGGCCGCTGGCCGGACCCTTTGCCGCACTTATCTTCGCGCTCGGAATTCTAGGCGTCGGTCTCATCGGCGTGCCCGTTCTCGCGGGCTCCGCCGGCTATGCACTTGCCGAGGCCATGGGATGGAAATTCGGCCTGGAGCGCAGTCCAAATGACGCGCGGGGTTTTTACAGCGTAATCGCCATAAGTGTGCTGCTGGCGCTGATCATTCAGTATTCGCCGATCACCCCGATGAACGCATTGTTCTGGAGCGCTGTTATAAATGGTTTGCTCGCCGTCCCGCTGATTGCCGTCATTCTGTTGCTGGCGTCAAACCGCAAGATCATGGGTCCATACACGATCGGGAAAGGGGCCGCATGCATCGGCTGGGCCACGGTCGCGTCGATGGCGGTCGCCGCCGGGATGATGTTCGTCCCACAGTAGCCTTCTAGCGAAACTCTCTAGCTTTGGCCGACTGAAGTTGCCGGGCATCTTTCAAACAGGTGGTCCATTGTCCCACGACACGGCTTGTCGATGATCGCAACTAGCCTCGCTCATTTGATGTCGATCAAAGCATGGCAGTCGTGTGGTCTGTAACCTTCTCGGTATGGAACATACCCAAACCCCTATCGGCGCCACAAACCAAACCCATCGCCGGGAGACGACCATGCTCATTCAAGAAATCATGAACGCACCAGCTATCACCGTAAGTCCCAAAACATCTGTCGTGGATGCGGCGACAATAATGCTCGACCGTCACGTCAGCGGTCTTCCAGTCGTTGATGCCGGCGGAAACATTGTCGGCATTGTCAGCGAAGGCGATTTCCTTCGCCGCTCGGAATTGCAGACGGAGCGCAAGCGATCCTGGCTGCTCGAGTTTCTGACGAGCCCCGGCAAGCTTGCTGATGAGTATGTTCTTTCACATGGCCGCAACGTTGAAGAAGTGATGACGTCGGAGGTTGTCACTATTGCTCCCAATGCCACGCTCGCCGTTGCCGTCGACCTGATGGAAAAGCATGGGATCAAGCGCTTGCCTGTCGTCGTCCAAGGCAAAGTGATCGGGATGGTCTGCCGATCAGACCTGTTGCGGGCGCTGGCGAACATGCTGCCAAAGAAGAAGGTTCAGGCCAGCGACGATCAGATCGCCGAGGCGGTCATTGCCGAGCTCGCCCATCAGAGCTGGAGCCAAAATGGCTTCATAAAAGTCAGCGTTCAGAACGGCGTTGTCGAATTGTCCGGCACTATCTTCGACGAAAGAGAGCGACTGGCAGCCAAGGTTGCAGCGGAGAATGTGCCTGGCGTCAAGTCCGTTACCGACCAGATCACATGGATCGATCCCTATCTCGGTGTTGCCATGCCAGCGCCGAGTGAAGCGGTCTGAACAACGCAATCGCCGTAGGCGCAAGAAAAGACGATATGGCGGGGCGGCGAACGACTGGCTCGATGCCCAGTTTTGACCGCCATCTGGATTCCTCAGACAGCTCAAAACTAGCTGCTGGCGACGACCGAGCTTTTCCCGCACTGGCGGAGACCCTGCCTGGCAAGACCCGTCTCTCATAGCTTCTCGAAGTTGACCTAGGTCAAAGCTGAAGCGTCACAGGCAGATTACTAAACGTCGAGTTCACCGTGCAGACAGTCCAGACCAACCCAAAAATCTGGCACCGAATGAAGTGAATTTAGAATTGCCTAATGAAGTGCATTTAGAATTGTCTAAAGTCACTGAAGCGACGGAAATCATCATGAGCCTTGCGCCTGTCGTCCAATCTTGCCCCGCTCATCTCGGGCTTGTCGAGGTAGCTAAGACGCGCGTCGTTTGCTCGGTCGCAAGCCCATGACCGCCAACCCCATCGATAAGAGGCAGGCACGATGACCACCGCATTCTTCGATACGGGATCGGAAGTCAGACGAGAAGCGGAGACCGACGTCACCGACAGCTCAATCCAACCGTCTTCCCCAAAAGACCGGTCGCCAAGAACAACGCGCGCCAAATTGTCACCTGCCGCTCTCGTGCAAACGCTGGCGTCACTCCTGTGGATTCCCCAAGCAGCCTTGCTTGCCAGTGGAATAGGCGTGATCGCTGACAGACATGGCCTAACGGCAACGGCGATACCGGCGCTGTTCGTCTTCCTCCTTGGCGCCTTGCGTGCCGGACTGGATTCCTTGGGCGGACGTTTGGCCTTTCAAGCCGCGCGCGCAGAACTGAGCCGGCGGCGCGAGATTGCCGCTACAGCACTCGCCGCCCGATCGCCACTAGACAGCGATCGTCCAGCGTCCGGTTTTGCCGCAAGCCTCATCGCCGAGCAGGCTGAAACCATCGTACCCTATCTCGCTCGCTTTCGACCGGCACGGCTGAAAGCAAGTGCCGTCCCACTGGTCATCCTCATCTGCATTGCACCGGTCTCCTGGCTTGCAGCCCTCATTCTGCTCTTTACGGCGCCACTGATCCCCGTGTTCATGGCCTTGATCGGCTGGCAAGCCAAGGCTGCAAGCGAAAAGCAACTGGCCGAGACCGGCGGGCTCAATGCTTTTCTCCTCGACCGGCTGCGCGGCCTTGCCACTATTCGCGCGCTCGGCGCCATCGATCGCACCGCTTTACGAGTGCGGGCTGATGCAGAACAGCTCAAGATGCGAACCATGGCTGTGCTCAAGATAGCCTTTCTATCCTCGGCAGTCCTGGAGTTGTTTGCCGCACTGGGCGTTGCGGCAATGGCCGTCTATGTCGGCTTCAATCTGCTCGGCGCAATCGATGTTGGCACGTGGTCCGGGAGATTGAGCCTGACGCAAGGTCTGTTCATTCTGCTGCTGGCTCCGAGCTTCTTCGAGCCTCTGCGAGAACTATCGGCAGTCTGGCACGACCGGGCAGCCGGAGAGGCAGCCCTGGACGCTCTCGATGCACTATCCAGCACTGGCATGACGTTGCCGGGCTGGCGCGATGAAAGGGTGGCGGAAACCAGCCGTGATCGTACGTTGCCGTCAATCAATGTCGATCGGCTCTGCTTCCGGCACCAGCCCGGACAAATGCCTGTTTTCGACGGTTTCGGCCTGGCGATCGCAGCCGGTGAGCACCTAGCTCTCCTGGGAGAAAGCGGTGCGGGCAAGACGACCATGTTGTCGCTGATTGCTGGTCTTGTTTGTTCAGAGAGCGGCACGATCCATGTCGGCGGGCAGCGACTTAATGATATTTCCGCGTCCGCACTGCGACGGCGCATGGCGTGGATCGGTCAACGGCCGCATATTTTTGCCGGCACGATGACCAGCAACATCACGCTCGGCCGACCCGAAGTCAGCCCGCGCGCGGTACAACAAGCGATTGACCTTGCCCATCTGCGGCGAACTGTGACCCAGCACGGCGCCATGTCCATTGGCGAAGGCGGAGCAGGCCTGTCCGGCGGCGAGGCGCTCAGATTGGCGATTGCCCGTGCCGCCGCCACCCCGCATGTCGACATCATCCTCGCGGACGAGCCGACCGCGCATCTCGACACTGAAACCGCACGTGAAGTCACCGATGCATTGTTGGCAATCGCTCGCGGACGGACACTCGTTGTTGCCACACATGACCCGGTTCTGGCCGCAAGGATGGGCCGGATCATCCATATCGACGCATCGGTCCGGGAGGAAGCGGCATGACGTCGATAGTCTCCGCTCTTTACCCCATCTGTCGGCTTTTCCTGGCGGCGCGGGGACGCGTATTGCTGCTCGGCGCGCTGCTGTCGGCCCTTACCGTGCTTGCCGGCATCGCTCTGCTCGGGCTCTCGGGTTGGTTCATTACAGCGACTTCGCTTGCCGGCCTGACGGCAACGGCCATCACCTTCGATGTCTTTGCCCCGTCTGCCGGCATCAGGCTGCTGGCGATCCTTCGCACTGGCGCGCGCTACGGCGAGCGGCTGACCACCCATGATGCGACGCTTGGCATGCTAGCCGCGCTGCGCGAAAATCTGTTTCGCGGTTGGGCAGCGCCCGACGTGGCGACGATTTTGATGCATAGGCCAGCCAAGTTGCTTTTCCGGCTGACGGCGGATGTCGATGCGCTCGATTCCCTCTATTTGCGCGTCCTTGTGCCGGCCGCCATCGCTATTGTCTCAGGCCTGGCGGTCAGCATCGCACTGATGCTGCTGTCGGTTCCGTTCGGTCTGCTCGCCGGCCTATGGCTTCTCGCTGCCGGTCTCGGCATTCCAATCATTGCGGGGCGCTTGGCGCTGGAACCGGCGCGGCAACGCGCTCATGCGATCGAGGCACTACGCTCGCGTACTGTCGATCTCGTCGCCGGACAGACCGAACTCGTCATGGCCGGCAGACTGCAAGCGCAATGCACAGCGATCGCTGCCGCTGATCGCCGTCTGGCCGAGGCAGACGACAGACTGAACCGGATCGAAAGCGGAGTTACGGTGAGTTTTGGCCTTGCCTCCGCAGCGCTTCTGTCGGGCACTTTGCTGACGGTCACCTCGCTGGCGGAACGCGGCATTATCGATGCACCATTGGCCGCTCTCGGCCTGCTGATGGCCCTCGCGGCGCTCGAACCCTTTGCAGCGCTGCGCCGTGGGGCGCTGGAACTCGGCCGTACCGTGCTTGCCGCCCGCCGCCTTTCACCTCGTCTGGTACAGACTGCTCATCGCTCCGCACATCTGACGCCGCCAGACGGCGTGGCCGTCCGAGTCTCCGGCGTCTCCGCCCGATATGACGGAGCAGCGGTGGCTTCGCTTGAAGACATCACGCTTTCGCTGGCACTGGGCGAGCATCTCGCGGTGATCGGCCCGAGTGGAGGCGGAAAGTCGACCCTGTTTGCCGTCCTCGCCGGCGAACTCGCGATCGAACACGGCGTGGTCGAAACCGCTCCGGCCACGATGCTCACCCAGCGCACGGAGCTGTTCCAAGACAGTCTACGGGATAACTTACGTCTTGCCGCGCCGGATGCTGACGACGAGAGGCTCTACATGGCGCTTGCGGATGCCGGCCTCCTGGAAGACGTACTGTCCCTGCCGAATGGCCTCGAAACCCGCCTCGGTGAAGGCGGTCTTGGTCTGTCCGGCGGACAATCCCGTCGCGTGGCGCTTGCCCGCCTGTTCCTGCGTGACACGCCGATCTGGCTTCTCGACGAGCCGACTGAAGCTCTCGACCGTGAAACCGGACGTGATGTCATGCAACGCATTGCCGGCCGCAGCAGCGGCCGTTCGCTGGTCATCGCCACACATATCCGCCGCGAAGCCGAGATCGCCGACCGGATCGTCGTTCTCGAGAAGGGCCGGATCGTCGCGACCGCGCGGCGGGGAGAAACCGAATTTGATGCAGAGCTCACCCGCCTGAGGCAGGACTGAGACATCTGACCGATCAATCATAGCCAAGGCCGTTCAAGGCTGCGGTGCATCAACCACCTTTTGGAGCGTGGGAGAAAGACTATGGAACTCGATATCGTGGCGCTATCACGCCTGCAGTTCGCCATGACAGCGCTGTATCACTTCTTATTTGTACCATTGACGCTCGGCCTTTCCGTGCTGCTTGCCATCATGGAGACGACCTATGTCATGACCGGCCGCCAGATCTGGCGGCAGATGACGAAATTCTGGGGGACGCTCTTCGGCATCAACTTCGTGCTCGGCGTCGCCACCGGCATCGTGATGGAATTCCAGTTCGGCATGAACTGGAGCTACTACAGCTATTATGTCGGCGATATTTTTGGCGCGCCGCTGGCGATCGAAGGATTGATGGCCTTCTTCCTCGAGGCGACTTTCGTCGGTCTGTTCTTCTTCGGCTGGGACAAGCTGTCCAAGGTCGGCCACTTGGTCGCCACCTGGGCGGTTGCGCTTGGCTCGAATTTCTCGGCGCTGTGGATCCTGATCGCCAATGGCTGGATGCAGAACCCGGCGGGCTCGGCGCTCAATCCGCAGACCATGCGCATGGAGATCGTCAGTTTCTTCGATGTCGTCTTCAATCCGGTGGCGCAGGCGAAATTCGTTCACACCGTCTCGGCCGGCTATGTCTGTGCCTCGATCTTCGTGCTGGGTGTTTCGGCCTGGTATCTTGTCAATGGCCGCAGCGTCGAGCTCGCGAAGCGCTCGATGACGGTTGCCGCGTCTTTCGGTCTCGCTTCTGCTTTGTCGGTCGTCGTGCTGGGTGACGAGAGCGGTTATCTCACGACCGAGCATCAGAAGATGAAGCTCGCGGCGATCGAAGCCATGTGGAAGACCGAACCGGCGCCGGCCGCCTTCACCGCCTTCGGCTTTCCAGATCAGGAGGCTCGCGAGACCCACTATGCCATTCACATTCCATGGGCCATGGGCCTGATCGGGACGCGATCGCTGACGACGGAAATCCCTGGCATCGACAAGCTCGAGGAGCAAGCCAAGAACCATATTCGCGAGGGCATCAAGGCCTATGATGCACTGATGAAGATCCGCGCTGCCAAGCCGGCAACGCCCGGCGAAGCCTCGCAGGATGTGGCCACTGCCCGCACCTCCTTCGAGGATATCGGCCACGAGCTCGGTTATGCTCTGCTGCTCAAGCGCTATGTCGACGATCCACGCCAGGCAACGGAGGAGCAAATCGCCCAGGCCGCTCGCGACACCATTCCGAATGTGCCGACGCTCTTCTGGTCCTTCCGCATCATGGTCGGCCTCGGGATGTTCTTCATCCTGCTGATGACGGTCTTCTTCTGGCTCTCGGCACGGCGGAAACTCGATCGATATCCGTTGCTATTGAGGATCGCCGTCTTCGCCATTCCGCTGCCCTGGGTCGCGATCGAGCTTGGCTGGGTGGTTGCGGAATTCGGCCGCCAACCCTGGGTTATCGAAGGCGTTTTGCCAACCGCCGCTGCCGTTTCCAATCTTGGAGCCGTTAGCGTCCTGATCACGTTGCTTGGTTTTGCGGCGATCTACACGGCGCTGATCGTTATCGAAATGAGTCTGATGGTGAAAGCCATTCGCAAAGGCCCGCAACTGGGCGACGAGCCAGAAGCCGGCCTCACCTCCAAAACTCTCATTCCTGCTGCGGAGTAACCACCATGATCCTTCATGAGTTGATCGATTACGAAACCCTGCGCATCATCTGGTGGCTGCTTCTCGGCGTCCTTTTGATCGGCTTTGCCGTCACCGACGGTTTCGACCTCGGCGTCGGCGCGCTGCTGCCATTCGTCGCAAAGACCGACACGGAGCGACGCGTTGCCATCAATTCCGTCGGCCCGACATGGGAGGGCAACCAGGTCTGGCTACTGCTTGGCGGCGGCGCGATCTTCGCCGCCTGGCCGCCGCTTTACGCGGTCTCCTTCTCCGGTTTCTATCTTGCGATGTTCGCAATCCTATTCGCGCTCATCCTCAGGCCGGTGGCGTTCAAATACCGGTCCAAGCGTGAGAGCGCCCGCTGGAAGGCAGGCTGGGATTGGGCGCTGTTTATCGGCGGCTTCGTTCCCTCGCTGATCTTCGGGGTTGCGGTCGGCAACGTGCTGCAAGGCGTACCCTTCCGCTTCGATAATGATATGCGGATCTATTATGAAGGCTCGTTCTTCGGCCTGCTCAATCCCTATGCCTTACTCTGCGGCCTTCTCTCCGTCGCCATGCTCGCCATGCATGGTGCGGCATGGCTGCAGCTCAAAACCAGCGGCGTTGTCGCGGAACGCGCACGCAGCTATGGCAGTCTGGCGGCACTTGCGACGATCGTGCTTTTTGCCCTTGGCGGCCTTGCTCTCTGGTACGGCGTCGACGGTTATCGCATTACCAGCGAGATCGATCCGATCGGTCCGTCCAATCCGCTGTTGAAGACGGTCGATCACGGCACTGGTGTCTGGTTTGCAAATTACGGCAACCATCCGTGGATGATGGCCGCTCCGATCTTCGGCTTCATTGGTGCCATCGCCACGCTGCTGTCGATGACTGCTCGCCGTGAAGTGGCGCCACTGCTCTTCAGCAAGCTCGCCATCTTTGGCATCATCTCGACGGTCGGCGTCTCGATGTTCCCCTTCATCCTGCCTTCTTCGCTCGACCTCCGCTCCAGCCTCACGGTCTGGGACGCGTCCTCAAGCCATATGACGCTGTTCGTCATGCTGATCGCAGTGCTGATCTTCCTGCCGATCGTGCTTGCCTATACCGCATGGGTCTATCGCGTGCTCTGGGGCAAGGTCGACGAGAAGACGGTCAACGACAAGAACGGTCACGCCTACTAAATCCCATACAAGGAGAAAGAACATGTGGTATTTCGCCTGGCTTCTCGGCTTCCCGCTTGCAGCCGCCTTCGCCGTCCTCAACGCGATGTGGTACGAACTCGTTGACGACAATACCGAGAAGAACAAACGCGGATAGTGCCCCGGCGGCCGGGCACATCGCCCGGCCCATGCCCACCCAATCGATCCCTCTGCCCGATCAATTGAAAGACGCGTCCCGTGTTCACCAGTTCGCTTGCCCGTTACGCTCAACCTGTGCCACGTTACACCAGCTATCCCACGGCGCCGCATTTTCACGGTGGCATTGACGGCATGTGCTATGCCAGATGGCTTGGCGAGACGGATCCACATAAACCCGTCTCGCTTTACTTGCATGTGCCCTTTTGCGATCAGCTCTGCTGGTTTTGCGGCTGTCATACCAAGCAGGTACGACGCTACGATCCCGTTGCCGATTATCTGGACGCGCTTGGGGCGGAGATCGCACTTGCAGCGCGGACCCTTCCGGGTCGGCGGCATGTGAGCGCCGTCCACTTCGGTGGCGGCTCGCCGACCGTGATCGAACCTGACGACATCGACAGTCTTCGTGCGAAACTCGATGATGCTTTCGACCTGGATCCGGATTGTGAGATCAGCGTCGAGATCGACCCGCGCAATGTTGACCACGATAAACTCGAAGCTTGGCACCGCTTTGGCATCACGCGTGCAAGCCTGGGCGTCCAGGATTTCGATCCCGACGTTCAAAGGGCAATCAATCGGCGACAAAGTTTCGAGCAGACACAAGCCGTCGTGGGAGCCCTGCGCAAGGCCGGCATCGGCTCAATCAATCTCGATATTCTCTACGGTCTGCCGCTGCAGACAACGGAGACGCTGCGACGGACTATCGATCTTGCCGTGTCGATGCGGCCAAATCGTATTGCGCTCTTCGGCTATGCGCATGTTCCCTGGGTGAAAAAACACCAAAGCCTTATCGATCAAGATACCCTTCCCGGTCCGGCCGAGCGGTTCGACATGGCAAGCGATGGTGCCGCTCAATTGGCGGAAGCCGGCTATATCGCACTCGGTATCGATCATTTCGCCGACCAGGACGACAATCTAGCCGCCGCAGCCAGTGATGGAAGGATGAGACGCAATTTCCAAGGATACACGACGGACGATGCTGAGACGCTGATCGGATTCGGAGCATCTTCGATCGGTAGGCTGCCACAAGGCTATGTCCAGAACTCGGTTTCTGCTGCGGACTATATCCGCAAAGTCAGAGCCGGCGAGCTTCCTACCATGCGCGGCTTCGCACTTTCGCTTTCTGATCGCATCATCGGCAGGTTGATCGAGAGCTTGATGTGCGATTTCTCCTTCTCCATCTCCGACCTGAAGCGAGCTTTCGGAGCCGAGGTCGATTCCCTGCTCGTCGAGGCGGCGGGAATTGCCGCTTTGGAAGGCGCCATGGTTTCCTTCGACGGAGATACGTTCTTCGTGAAGCCGGAAGGGCAACCTTTCGTTCGCACGATCGCCTCCCGCTTCGATCGCTACTTGACACGTGACAAGGCGCGCCACAGCGCTGCCGTTTGAGGCAGACAATCAATCAAGGAGCTCGCGCAGACGGACGGCGAGCTGGCGGGCGGTGTAGGGTTTCTTCAACCAACTGCCAGCCTCCGCCAATTCGCGACCGGCGATCGTGGGTTCGGCATAGCCGGATGTGAATAGCACCTTGATTTCAGGGCGCATGGCCCGGATTTTATGTGCGAGTTCATCCCCAGTCATGCCGCCCGGCATCACAACATCGGTAAACAGCAATGCGATGTCGTGATTCTCCTGGAAAAGAGCCAGGGCCTCGGTTCCATTGCTAGCCTCGAGGACACTATATCCGGCATCGAGAAGCCGGGAGACGGTGACACGGCGAACACGAACATCGTCCTCGACGACGAGGATACGCTCAAAGCCTTTTGGAATAAGGTCAGGCTTCTTGTCGTCTGCATGAACTGGCTCCATTTCCGTTCGTGCCTTTTGGGCAGGCAGGAAGATGCGAACGCTCGTGCCTTGGCCGATCTCGCTATAGAGCTGGACAAGGCCACCTGATTGCTTGGCAAAGCCATAGACCATGCTGAGGCCGAGCCCAGTGCCAGCCCCCATCCCTTTCGTCGTAAAGAACGGCTCGAAAGCGCGCTCCTTCGTCTCGCTCGACATGCCAGCACCGTTATCGGTCACGGCGATCAGCACATAGTCACCGGTGCGGACCTCGGGATACATGCGTGCGTAATCGGCATCGAGCCGCAGGCGCGAAATCTCTATCGACAAAAGGCCGCCGCGAGGCATCGCATCCCGTGCGTTGATTGCGAGATTAAGGAGAGCATTTTGCAATTGGGAGCCATCGACAAGCGCTTCGTTCGCAGAGCCGGTAATGACGGTTCGCAATTCGATCGCCTCGCCCAATGTGCGGCGCAAGAGACCGGAAAAGCCGGATACGAATCTACCGACGTCCATAGGCTTGGGATTGAGAGGCTGGCGACGACCAAAGGCAAGGAGTTGAGCGGTCAGCTTCGCTCCGTCCTCGGCGGCCGCCTGTGCCTCGGAAACCAGTGACAGCAGCTTCGTATCCTGCAGCCGCGCCTCGATCATTTCCAGGTTGCCGCTGATGACGGTCAGCAAATTGTTGAAGTCATGGGCCAGGCCGCCAGTCAATTGGCCTATGGCTTCCATCTTCTGTGATTGTCGAAGTTCCTCTTCGATCTTGTGGCGGCTTGTCAGGTCACGGACGAACCCGGTGAATATCCGCTTGCCGTTGGCGACCGCCTCGCCAACCGACAATTCCATCGGAAAGACCGTGCCGTCTTTGCGTCGCCCACTGACCACGCGGCCATAACCGATGATGCGGCGCTCGCCGGTCCTCAGATAATGCGAAAGATATCCATCATGGGCCTCGCGGTCTGGCGAGGGCATCAGCATCGAAACGTTCTTTCCATGCACATCCCCCGCCGAATATCCAAACAGTTTTTCCGCAGCGGTGCTGAAGGACGCGATCACCCCTAATTCGTCGATCACAATCATCGATTCCGGGACCGTCGCGAGGATCGACCGCAGATGAGCTTCACGTCCGGCCAAATCGGCCTGAATCTGCTTTAAGTCACTAATATCGGTATTAGTCTGGACAATCACTGGCCGAGCCGGATCCACAGACGAAGCCACAACCCACCGGCTGGCCACAATAATAGGCTTGCCGTCCCTACCGTGATGAATAAGCTCTCCTTGCCAATCGACCTGCTGCGCAATCTCGGCGCGAATTTCCGCGAGAGGTTCTGGGAATATGGTCGACAGCAACTCGTGGACGACTCGGCCAATGGCCTCCTGTCGGCTCCATCCATAGAGCCGCTCACAACCCGTCGTCCAACGACTGATGACACCATCGAATCCGTGAACGATGATATTCGCGCTGTCGAGGATCTGGGCGATCTCGTCCAACCTGGTTTCCGCGGCTTGCTCTCCTGAGGACTGATCGTTCATCGAACTTCCATTTGCATTCGGTTAGTGGCGCCGCCGGGCATCATCCAAGGAAATGACGGGCGAATAGCGATCGTCGCATTCATCACCCTCTCCCGCCAGATGTGCAAGCATCCTGGCCTTTAAAATGCGGATGGAATGGCGACCCGCAGGGCCGACGATACCCTTATTTGTCAACCTCGTCATGGTTCGGGAAACTGTTTCGATCGTGAGACCCAGATAGTCGGCGATATCGAGACGGGTCATCGGAAGATCAACGATACTGCACGAGCGATCCTGTTCTCGTTTCCGCTGCAGCTGCCGCAGCAAGAAGCTGCAAAGCCGTTCTTCGGCATTTTTGCAGGATAGCAACACCATTTGATCCTGGGCTGCCGCCATTTCGTCGCAGAGGCGGGCAAGAAGCAGCGGCCTCAGCTCCGGTGAACTGCCGACCGTATCCTCGAAGACCTTCCGGGAGAAACGGCGCAATCTGACAGGGGTTACGGCTTCGGCGCTATAGAGATAGTGATTTCTGAGCGAAACGCCGACAAGATCGCCAGGATAGAGGAAGCCTGTGATGACGCGCCTGCCGTCCGCCATGATCTTGAAAACGCGCAAAACCCCCTCCACAAGCTCAAAGAGATGTTTTGCCTGGTCGCCTTCGAAGAACAACGTTCCGCCGGCATCCAATTGCTCCAGTGGTTGCTTCGAGAACAGTGACTGAAGACAGATCGGTGCGGCATCGAAGGCAACAACAACCTCATTGTAACTCTGAGCGCGCTCAGCGCTATTTGCCGACAACATGACAATCCCTCTCAAATGTTGTTCCAATGCCGGGCAGATTGATGCCTTCCGAGTGACAGCCGAATGCCACGCGTGTTAGAGATCGTGCAATTTTGTAACGGATTGTCACAGGTCGCAGCCCGTCTTTACCGGAACCCTTGCAATGACCCTCGATCAGCAGCGGCGTGAACATCTTCTGGTCGTGGATGACGACCCCAGAATCCGTCAGATGCTGACACGCTACTTCGAGGACGAAGGGTATGTCGTAAGCACGGCATCGAACGGCCCTGAGATGCGGGCGTCCCTGCAGCAAGAGAATTTCGATATCATCCTGTTGGACTGGGTCCTGCCCGGCGGTGAGGACGGTTTGGACCTTGCCCGCGAAATCCGCGGCCAGTCGGATATTCCGATCATCATGCTGACTGGTCGCGACGATGTGGTCGACAGGATCGTGGGGATTGAAGTCGGCGCAGACGACTATATCGCCAAGCCCTTTCATCTGAGAGAAGTGCATGCTCGCCTGAAGTCCATTCTTCGCCGCCGTCAGCCAGCGGCAAAAGCTCGGGAAAACGAACCTGGTGACGTGCTTCGTTTTGAAGGCTGGCAGCTCGATATCGGCAAACGGCAGCTTCTATCACCGGACAAAAACGAAATCGAATTGACCACCGGCGAATTCGACATGCTGGTTATATTCGCACGCCATGCCGGGCGTGTGCTCAGCCGCGACTTCCTGATGGAGTCGACGCGAGGACGGAATCTGGAGGTGTACGATCGAACGATCGATGCCCAAATCGCGCGACTGCGTAAGAAGATCGAGGCCAACCCCACGCACCCGCAGTTGATCAAATCGATACGCGGTGTGGGCTACGTCTTCACCGCAAGGAGATAAAGGCGGCTTCGCTGCGAACGGATCCTCATTAGTCCCTTTCGTTGCAGAACATCATAAGCCCATGATCCGATCGATAGACTCGCTCCTCGTTGTGCATCTGCTCCCAATTGCCCGGATTTTGATTCCAGAATCTGATTTGGTTGCACTTGAGTTCCCTAGCCCGCGATCGAATGCTCGCAAATAGGATTTGCGCAATGCCACGTTCATCAGCTGCACTTGCGACAATCAGAAACGTAACGTCAAGCAGCCGCCCGACGGCGGGATGATCGCAGGGTCTATAGATGCTCAGACCCTGTATGTAACCTCGTGGGTTGACCGCGGCGAGGATTTCGTCCTTGCGGTTGGCGTCGGATGCCATCCGGCGCCATGCCACCATACCAAGGCTTGGAACTGCTGCCTGAACAAGAGGATAGGCTTGCACGATCTGATCCGGCCGCAGCGCGGCAATAACATAAGTGCCAGCCATGCTTTCCCCCTCCAAGGATGCAAAGAGCAGGCCACGCCCATTGGCGGGGCCCTGGGCCAATTGGTGTCAGCGTGTCATCATCAGGGGAACGGGTGTCTGCTCGAGCATCGAGCGGGTCGTCCCCCCGAAGATCCACTCGCGCACCCGCGAATGCCCGTAGGCGCCCATGACGATCAGTTCGGCGCCGATGTCGATCGCATGCTGACGCAGTACGTCCGCGACAGCGCGCCCGCCGCTGGGCAAGACATCCACCGAGACCCGAATTCCATGCCGTGCAAGGAATGCGGCGACATCCGCTCCCGGCTCCTCGCCGTTGCTACCGACGGTCGCGGACGGATCGACCATGGTGACACACACGCTGTCAGCGACCATCAGCTGCTCCATCGCTGCCCGCACGGCCATGCTTGCTTCGTTGCGAGAGTCCCAGGCAACCAGGACCGTTTTCGGGCGAAGAGAGGCCGCATGTCCCTTGGGCACAAGAAGGATCGGGGCCGGCGACCGAAACAGGGCTCCGTTCAAAATTTCCTGCCGCATGTCGTCATGAGCCAGAAAGCCGCCGCCGATCAGCGTCAGGTCGACATAGCGCGCCCGGTCTCCGATTTCATTCTCCGCCCATCCGTATTCGGTAAAGAGGCTGGTAACGTCGAACGAAATATCGTCAGCTTGCAGTATGGTCTTAGAGGCCGCGACCTTTCGACGAAGACCTTCCGTCTGACGCTCGCGCTCCTCGATCCATACCGTGGACGTCACTTCGCCATATCCGCCAATCGGCGGCGCAGCGAGTGCCGTTACCAGCACGGACAAGTGGGCTTTCGCCTCCCGGCACAATTCGATCGCGGAATGCAGGTCAGCATCGTCTTGATCGACACCGATGACGCTCAAAATGGTCTTGGCTTGCATGGTCACACCTCCTGTTTGAACTCGTTGTTCGATGGGGCTGAGTTTAAGCACCAGGGCGCGCTGCGCCTTGATCTTGGTCAACACCACGGATCGAAGATCGATCGCGAGCGTCACACAGCTTGATATGGGTCAATGCAAAAGGCGGAAGCCAGCCTTAGAAGCGATGACAGTGTTCAAGCTCTCCGGATTGGGTGGAAACTCGGCGCAACATTCCATCGCAGCCGACTGTCTCGGCTTATCCTTGGGCAGCTGATTTCCAACCGAAGGAACCATCATGACTGACGCCAAGTTGCTGCTCACATTCAATGCGGGCTCGTCAACGCTCAAGATCGGTTTATTCCAATGTGATGTGAACGGTGCACATCGCATCGGCAAGGGTTTGGTCGACTTCAGCAGGCACCCGCTGTCGCTTCATCTGACGGAGGGACCGGCAGTCCTCGACAGGTTTCTACACGCCGAAGGCGGGGAGGATCTGCGCGATGTCATCGCCGAAACATTCGAAACACTCGGCAGGCATTTCAACATGGATGCCGTGCGGGTCGTCGGTCATCGTGTCGTGCATGGCGGCGAGCGGTTCGTCGGTCCTATTCGCCTCGACGAGACTAGCATCGGCGATATAGACCAGTTGACCGCGCTCGCGCCCTTGCACCAGCCTCAGGCGCTCCGCCTGATCCGTGCAGTCAAACATCTACGACCGACGCTCGCACAGACGGCCTCCTTCGATACAGCCTTCCACGCAACCCAAAGCGATCTAGTTCGCCGATTTGCCTTGCCCCGCGCACTCCACGATCAGGGGATCAAGCGCTACGGCTTTCATGGTCTCTCCCATGCTTTCATCGCCGCGGAACTACGGGTGCGCGCACCGAAGGTGGCCGCGGGTAAGGTGATTGTCGCGCATCTTGGCAGCGGTGCCAGCCTCTGTGCTCTCAATGGCGGCGAAAGTCGTGATTGCAGCATGGGGTTTTCAACGCTCGACGGCATACCGATGGCAACGCGCTGCGGCGCTCTCGATCCCGGCGTGCTGTTGCATCTTCTCGGGCCGAAAGGCCGAACGCTGCGCAACCTTGAGGAGATGCTCTATCATCGCTCCGGCCTGCTCGGCGTTTCGGGCATTAGCGGCGACACGCGCGATCTGCTGAAGGACGGGCGCATCGAGGCGCGCGAAGCGATCGATCTCCTTGCCTTGCGCATTGCGGGGGAAATCGGCCGCATGACCGCGACGCTTGGCGGCCTGGACGGCATCGTTTTCACCGCCGGGATCGGCGAGCATCAGCCGGAAATCCGTGCAGCGATCTGCGAACGCCTGCAATGGTTGGGCGTCACCCTCGACGATAATGCGAACACCACCAGCGCGCCCATCATCAGCACATCGGCAAGCTCTGTCACTGCATTCGTTATTCCAACGGACGAGGAACAGATCATCGCCAATGAAGCCCTGTCGATTCTGGCAAGCGAGTGATCCAGATCACCAGCCTATCGCGTCGCTCGCGGTAGGCTGACGAACGACCATATTGAATTGGAGCAACCACATGGACAAGCAGCCAACCGCAACTTTCGCGCATCCACTCGACGCCGCCGAACTCGACCTCATCGACCGCTATTGGCGCGCCGCTAATTACCTCTCGGTCGGCCAGATTTACCTACTGGACAATCCGCTGCTGCGTGAGCCGCTGCAGGCCGGGCATATCAAACCGCGCCTGCTTGGCCACTGGGGTACGACACCAGGGCTCAACTTCATCTACGCCCACCTCAACCGGATCATCCGCGATCGCGATCTCGATATCATCTATATTTGCGGGCCTGGCCATGGCGGCCCCGGCATGGTCGCCAACACCTATCTCGAAGGCACCTATAGCGAAATCTATCCGGACATTTCAGAAGATGCGGACGGCATGCGCAAACTGTTCCGTCAGTTTTCCTTTCCCGGTGGCATTCCCAGCCACGCCGCCCCCGAAACACCGGGATCGATCCATGAGGGCGGCGAACTTGGCTATGCATTGGTGCATGCCTATGGCGCCGTCCTCGACAATCCCGATCTGATCGCCGCCTGTGTCGTCGGCGACGGCGAAGCCGAAACGGGTCCGCTGGCCGCAAGCTGGCATTCCAACAAGTTTCTCAATCCGGGCCGCGACGGCGCGGTATTGCCGATCCTGCATCTCAACGGCTACAAGATCGCCAATCCGACCGTCCTTGGCCGCGACACCGACGAGGATCTGCGTCACCTCTTCATCGGCTATGGCTACGAACCGTTCTTCGTCGAAGGTTCCGACCCGCATCAGATGCATCAGGCGATGGCCGCGACCTTTGAACACGTCTTCGACCGCATTCGCGCCATCCAGACTGAGGCCCGCACCGGCGCGCCCGGCAATTTCTGCCCACGCTGGCCGATGATCGTGTTCAGAAGCCCGAAGGGCTGGACGGGGCCGAAAGAAGTTGACGGAAAGAAAGTCGAGGGTTTTTGGCGGGCGCATCAGGTGCCGGTTTCCAACTGCCACGAGAACCCTAGCCATCGAAAAATCTTGGAAGATTGGATGCGGAGCTACGACCCTGAGGTCCTATTTGATATCGACGGGCACTTGAAAGAGGAATTATGTGCACTGGCGCCGAAAGGAAAACGCCGCATGGGCGCCAATCCACATGCCAATGGCGGGCTGCTGCGCCGTGAACTCGTTGTGCCCGATCTTCGCAACTATGAGGTTGCCGTCGAAGAGCGTGGTAGAACAATGGCTCAATCGACCGAGGTCCTTGGCCATTATCTTCGCGACATCCTGACCCTGAATGCGAATCACGCCAATTTCCGCATCTTCGGCCCAGACGAGACGGAATCCAACCGTCTCGGTAGCGTCTTTGAAGTGACCGACCGTGTCTGGATGGAGGAGATAAAACCCTATGACGTCAGCCTTGCCCGAGACGGTCGGGTCATGGAGGTCCTCAGCGAGCATCTATGCCAAGGATGGCTGGAAGGTTATCTGTTGACCGGGCGTCATGGTCTGTTCTCCTGCTATGAAGCCTTCATCCACATTGTCGATTCCATGTTCAATCAGCACGCCAAATGGCTGAAGGTGACGCGCGAACTGCCATGGCGCAAACCGATTTCCTCGCTGAACTACCTTTTGACATCGCACGTTTGGCGACAGGACCATAATGGCTTCAGCCACCAGGATCCGGGGTTCATCGATGTTGTTGCCAACAAAAGAGCCGACACCGTGCGCATCTACTTGCCGCCGGATGCCAATACGCTGTTATGGACTGGCGACCATTGCCTGAAAACCTATGACCGCATCAACGTGATTGTCGCCGGCAAACAACCGGAGCTGCAATGGCTGTCGATGGATGAAGCGGTGAAGCATTGCGAAGCCGGCATCGGCCTTTGGAAATGGGCCTGCAACGAACAAAGTGCAGTTGAACCGGATGTCGTCATGGCCTGCGCCGGCGATGTCCCTACCATGGAGACGCTCGCCGCCGTCGACCTTCTCCGCCAGAATATTCCGGAACTATCGATCCGCGTGGTCAACGTTGTCGACCTGATGGCGCTGCAATCGAGGGAGCAACATCCGCATGGTCTCGCCGACGAAATCTTCGACAGCTTGTTCACACCGGACAGGCCGGTGATCTTCGCCTATCATGGCTATCCCTACCTGATCCACCGCCTCACCTACCGGCGCACTAACCACCGCAACTTCCATGTCCGCGGCTTCATCGAGGAAGGAACGACGACAACCCCTTTCGACATGACAGTTCTCAACGAACTCGATCGCTACCATCTTGCCATCGAAGCGATCGAGCGCGTGCCGGGTCTCAAGGAAAAGGCGCCCGATGTGATCAAGCTGTTCCGCGACAAGCTCGAAGAACACGGTCGCTACATTCGCCAATACGGTGAGGACATGCCGGAAATCAGCAATTGGAAATGGCCCTATGGCGACAATGGGGATCGTTTGTCCTGAAGTAATGCTTCATCAAGGGACTGAGACTGGGACCGGCTCCAGCGCGGCGGGTGACATTGTCGTAAGCATTATAAGGTCAAGCCGATCCTGATCCAGCGCACATATGCCATAGCCTCATCAGGATTGCGGAACCGATGGCACCGCAATCCTGAAAGCCATCTGTGGATCAGAATGCCGCGTCGATGTCGACCACGCCGATCAGCTTGTGATTGACGAACTCCTTGATGCCCAGATCCAGCAATTCTCGACCGTAAGCAATTTTGGGTGAGCTTCGAGATCTTTTCGCAGGATGTGCGCTGCGCTTTGCATCACCTTGGCGCGTCCGGCGAATGCGGTTTCTTTCCAGAACGGGAACGTGACGTGGGCACGCTCGATGGCCAGCTTGACTTCGGCGTCGGTGGCGTTCGGAAACGTCTTCAGCACTTCGCCGGTATAAGGGTCTGTTGTCGTGTATGACATGCTGGCTTCCGTGCTCGTCGCGCGAGGGCCTTGGAACTCAAATACGATCTACTAGGCCTATTCGAACGAGGCGGTCATCGGACTGAATATCGAACCTTGATCTATGTCATGGCAGGCGTTGCCCGTGCGCCTAGTCTCACCTCATCAATGTCGAAACGGATGAAAGAGACGGATCATGATCGCAAAGACGATGATGGCGGCAGTCGTGCGCCAGTTTGGAGAGCCGCTAGCGATTGAGAGCGTGCCTGTGCCGGTTCCCGGACCCGGCGAGCTTCTCGTCAAGGTGATTGCCTGCGGTGTTTGCCATACAGACCTCCACGCCGCGGACGGCGATTGGCCGGTGAAACCGTCACCACCGTTCATCCCCGGTCATGAAGTCGCCGGCGTCGTAGCGGCGCTTGGTCCGGGCGTTACGGATTTCAGTGAGGGCGATCCGGTGGGCATCGCCTGGCTGCATGACGCCTGCATGCGGTGCGAATATTGTGAAGCAGGCTGGGAAACCTTGTGTGAGCACCAGCATGACACCGGCTACAGCTGCGACGGCGGCTTTGCGGAATATGTCATCGCCTCGGCGGCTTTCACCGCAAGGCTTCCAGCTAACGTTGATTTTGCGCAGATCGCGCCGATCTTGTGCGCCGGCGTCACCACCTACAAAGGACTGAAGGAAACCGAGGCCCGTCCGGGCGAATGGGTGGCAATTTCCGGCATCGGTGGCCTCGGCCATGTCGCGATCCAATATGCCAAGGCGATGGGACTTAAGATCGTGGCACTCGATGTCACACCGGAGAAGCTCGCTTTGGCGCTTACGACCGGTGCCGATGTCGCGATCGACGCTCGGTCGCCTGAGGCAATAGCCGACGTCCTTAAGGCGACTAACGGTGGCGCCCACGGCGTTTTGGTGACGGCCGTCTCGCCTCCTGCCTTCTCCCAGGCACTCCATATGGTCCGCCGCAAAGGCACAGTCGCCCTCGTCGGCCTGCCGCCGGGAGAATTTCCGACGCCGATCTTCGACGTCGTGCTCAAGCGCATCACTTTGCGAGGCTCGATCGTCGGGACGCGCCGCGATCTCGACGAGGCCATCGCCTTTGCGGTCGACGGCAATGTCAAGGCGGAAATAACCAAGGCACCGCTGAGCGACATCAACTCGATCTTCGCCAAGCTCAAGGCAGGCAAGATCGAGGGACGGATTGTTCTGGATTTCACCATGCCGATCACCGCGTCGCAGCAGAAAGAGCAAGAGGCGCCGGTCGAGGGCTGAGCATTCGCCACCGACCAGGCAGTCCAAAGCAAGCCGGCGTAGCGCTAAGGCAAGCGAAAATCGCAGGGCAGAGCCTGATCTAATATGAGGGTACTGCGCTTTGCATGCATCGACGAAACGCAGAACCACCTGCATGTGCTGCAGGTGGTTGATATCCATCGCCGGTACCCGACCGAGCTGTTCCAGCTCGTGCAGAATAACATCCGGAGGTGCGAGATCGGCGTTTATGGTGATCGCGGTTCCTGCGGAGCTCGATAGAGGATGACCCGACCGCTCGGTATGATCTGTGAAAGGAAGTCAAAGTCGCGGATGTTGCCGGTTAGCACGCTCGCGCCCAGCTGTCGTGCCTGCAAGAAAAGCATGGCGTCATTGACGAAGCGGCGCTCATGCCCCTCGCCTTTTGGCAGGTTGCTCAAGCGAAAGAGCAGACCCGCCAACACCCCGGCCTGTCCCCAGATGGCCGCATCTGGGGCGTGAAGTCGATGTTCCGGAATGTCTTCTACCGTCGCCGCGATCGTCTCGAGGACCGCTTTTGTGGAGGCATGCTTGGGGTCCAGTCGGCCGAAGGTATGGGTCAGCTCAGACAGGCAGACCGCCGAGTGATGGCATATGCGATACGTAAGCAGCGTATCGACCTCCGCCGGTGAGCGGCCCTGAAGCACATCCAGATAGACGCTGCTATCCAGGAACAGAGGCCCTCCGATTGCCGGTTCGTTTGCAACCCAAGGAAGATCCTCGTCGGGTCTGCGCCGCAGCGTCCGTACGTGCTTCTGGGGCTTTAGTGATCGGAGGGTTTCAGGGAGATCAAATCCCAAGATCGATATCCGTTGGGATGCGGCCCTTGCGGCCCACCAGACGCGCGCCAAAGTCATCCTCGAGAGCCAGCCGCGAAAGTGCTAATTCCAGCAGCTCAGTGTCGGAGGTGACATGGGCACGCTTCTTGGCTGCCTCAATCAACTCCGAGGGCACTCGCCCCGACAAGCGGGTATTCTTCGCCTTCCCAAGGAGACCGACGGCCTTCGCTTGCTCAAGGACGAGCTTATTGCGAGTCAACGCGACTTTCGCTTCGCTTTCCGCGGCAGTTCGTGGTTGAGTACCCATAAAACTCTCCTGTGTTCAACAGAATATAGATCGCGTTGAACAAGAAAGCAAGGTTCAACGGTGGCTGGCCAATTTGGATTCGCGGAAGTGAAACCGTCTGGATATGACCGCCCGAGCCGACGAGGACCTTGTGGAGTGCTACCGGCGCCACTCACTCGCTATCGGCAACCTGTCGTGACGAGCCCGGAGACTTTGGCAGGCTGCGGTTCGACGAGCACCTGCGTGTTCGGATGCAAAGGGAACTGTCGCGGCTGCGCAAAGAACTCGGAATTAGCTTGTCTACGTGACCCACGCCCAGTCGGAAGCTTTTGCCCTTTCCGATCTCATCAAGGTGATGAGCGACGGACTAGTAGTAGTGCCGCATTGAGATGATCTATCAAATCCCGGACGTAGCACTCAGAGGCCAGGCATTCGCCGTCTGCGCAAATCGAAACTTCCTTTCTGCGACCGCGCGGACAACGCGGCGTTTACCAACTTAGCGATCTCATGCAGGTACCAACCTCCCGCCCTAATTAAAAGGACGGCGGATGGGGAAATCCACGGCCACCCATGGCGCGAATACCGCCAGATCCGTTGCCCGCCTTGCAGTTAGCAGCATCGAAGCTGACAGCCATTTAATTGATGATCTGCTCCCTAATTGACTGCCTGAGCTTGCGCACGTCGCGTGCGGGCGGAGCCCCGAACTGCCGCAGATATTCGCGGCTGAACTGAGAGGCGCTTTCATAGCCGACCGCATAGGCGACGTCGGAGGCGCTACGGTCGCCGGCGAGGAGCAATTGGCGCGCCTCCTGAAGGCGAATCTGCTTCTGATACTGGATCGGGCTCAATCCGGTAAGCGCGACGAAGTGGCGATGCAGGCTTGCGCGACTCATGCCCGCGGCTTCGCACAGCGCCTCGATCCGCAGCCGCCTATTGCCGTGGTCGCGAATCCATTCGACCGCGCGGCGGATGCCGCCGATCGCGCCTTCCGGGCGAGCGATGTGGCGCAACAGTCGCCCCTGCGGGCCCTGCAAGAGACGATAGAGCAATTCGCGTTCCGCCATCGGCGCGAGCGCCGGGATGTCGGCAGGCGTATCGAGCAACGCCAGCAGTCGTAGCAGCGTGTCGCGCAGCGGAGGCGTCATCGGATTTATCGCGATGCCGCTGCCTGGCGTGTCCGCGTCGCGCACCGCCGGCATCCTCGATGCGACCTCGGCGAGAAGTGCTGGATCGAGAACCAGTGAAACCGCCACATAAGGACTGCCGTCGTTAGCGTCGTGGATCTGCCCGCTCAAGGGTAGATCGAGTGCACTGACCAGATATTGAGACGCGTCGTAGCGCAGCAGGTCGTCGTGGATGGCCACCTCCTTCGATCCCTGCAGAATGAAGCAGATCATCGAACGGTAGAGACATGGTGACGTGCCCGAGGTCGCCTGTCCTAGGCCGATTTCCAGGCGCGGGATCGGCGTCAGGGTCATCCCGGTCCGCCCGTGGCGGAGCGCGAGATCGCGATGGGGCTGTAGGTTGTCGATCATGCCAAAGAGTATGACACCATTCCTCACGCCTGCAAAGAGCTTGAGACAATTAGGCAAGTAATTGAGAGCATCAGGCGGGGCGTCGGATACACCAATTGCCTATCTGAGAGGCATGGAAGGTTACGCCTCAGCGGCGTGCCGTCTGAAAAATCAAATCATAAGGAACGTACCCATGTCTCAGAAGATCGCACTCATTACCGGAGCCAGCCGCGGCCTCGGTCGCAACATGGCGCTGCATCTCGCCAAGCGTGGTGTGGGCGTCATCGGAACCTACCGAAACAGCGCCACGGAAGCCCAGGCGCTGGTCGGCGAGATCGAAGCCCTGGGCGGAAAGGCGGCGATGCTGTCGCTCGACGTCACCGACACGGCGAGCTTTTCCGACTTCGCGCAGGCGGTCACCGACACGCTGCGGACAACCTTTGGCGTCGAGCGGTTCGGCTATCTGGTGAACAACGGCGGCGAAGGCCTCTATGCAATGGTCGCCGACGCAAGCGAGGACCAGTTCGACCAGATGGTCGACATGCATCTGCGCGGGCCGCTGTTTCTGACCCAGAAGCTGCTGCCGCTGATCGTCGACGGCGGGCGCATCCTCAACGTGTCCTCGGGCTTTGTTCGCACGACGATGGCTGGCTACGGCCTCTACGGCGCCGCCAAGTCGGCAATGCAGACGCTGACCAAGTTCATGGCGGTTGAACTGGGCGCTCGTCAGATCCGCGTCAACGCAATCGCGCCAGGCGCCATCGCGACCGACTTCGGCGGCGGCCGGGTGCGGGACGACAAGCAAATCAATGACTTTGTTGCCGGTAACATCGCGCTCGGCCGCGTCGGTCAGCCCGACGACATCGGCGGCGCGGTCGCGGCCATCCTGTCCGACGATTTCGGCTGGGCTAACGGCACGACGTTCGACGTGTCGGGCGGCCAGTCGCTTTGATCTCTGTTCCAGCACATCGAGAAACCGTCATGACCGACACTGATCTTACTCTCATCAGCCATCCGCTGTGCCCGTTCGTCCAGCGCGCCGCGATCGTCCTCCTCGAAAAGGGGGTGGCGTTCGACCGGGTCAACGTCGATCTGTCGACGAAGCCCGACTGGTTCCTGGCTCTGTCGCCGACCGGCAAGGTGCCGGTGCTGAAGGTGTCCCAGCCGAACGGTGAGAAGGCGATCCTCTTCGAAAGCGTCGTGATCTGCGAATATCTGAACGAGACGCAAGGTGGCGCGGCGATGTATCCCGACGATGCATTGCTGCGCGCACGGCATCGCGCCTGGATCGAATTCGCTGCCCAGACCTTTACGGAGGGCTGGCAGTTCCTTCACGCCAAGGACATGACGACCGCCGACGCCAAGCGGGCCGCCTTCCGTGATCGGCTGAGCAAGATCGAGGCCGAACTGGGCGACGGCCCGTATTTCGCGGGGGCGGACTTTGGCCTGATCGATGCGGTCTACGCACCGCTGTTCCGCTATTTCGGGATCATCGATGCGGCCGTGGCGGACCCGATCTTCGCTGGCCTGCCACGCGTGACGGCGTGGCGCGCGGCGCTCGCTGAGCGACCCAGCGTCGAGAACGCCGTGATCGACACCTATCCGGACCTGTTTCGCGACCACCTGCGCCAGCAAGGCGCGATGATCGCGGCTTAACAACCAGATTCCCAAGGAGTGATATCATGACCGACACATCCAATAGCGCGCTGATCCTGATCGAATATGTCAACGACTGGCTCTCCCCGACCGGCGGTATTTATCCGGTGTTTCAGGACCGGGAGCAGGTCGACACCGCTATCGCCAATTCGAAGATCATCCTCGAAGAGGCCCGCCGTCGCGGCCTGCACGTGATCCACGCAGCGCTGAAGTTCGAGCCCACCTTTAAGGTGCTGGGCGAGGCCAAGTACGGCCTGCGCAAGATCACGCGCGACCATGGCGCGTTCCTGGGCGAGCAGGCCGATTTCTTCCCCGGCTTCGAGCCGGCGGAAGGCGAGCATGTCGTTCGCGAGCGCGCCGGCGGCAGCAGCGTCTTCGTTGGAACCACGGTCGACGGCTATCTGCGCAACAACCGCATCTTCGACATCTACCTCGCCGGCTTCTCGCTGCGCCAGTGCGTCGAATCCTCGATGCGCAGCGCGCACGACCTCGGCTACAACACCAACATCATCTACGACGCGTCCGCCGGCTATACCCGCAAGCAGCAGGACGACTTCGTGGCCGAGATCGCACCCTTTTACGCCAACGCCATCACCACCCAGGATTTCATGGCGTGGGCATGATCCGTCGCTGGACCCGGCCCGGTCATGGGCCGAGCTACCATCAGTCGTAGATGCGAGACGATAGGATGATCGGGATGATGGTCGAACTCACAATTGCGCCGGGCGGCACCGACGCATTTGAACGCGCCGTCGCGGTCCAGGCTGCCTCGGTGCGCGCCAACGAACCGGGTAACCGCCTGTACGAACTGTTCAAGTCGACCACCCTGGCGGACAGCTACACGCTGATCGAAATCTATGAGGACGAGGCCGCGCTCGCCGCACATCGGACTTCATCGCACATGGCGGCCAATCGACCGCTGACGGCGCCGTTCCTCGCCGCACCGCCCGTCATGCACATGTTCACGGTTGTGCCGCACGAGAATGGGTTCGGCTTCGTTGTGGATTTACTTCGGGGTCACGTCGAAGCCGAACCATTTCTGAGACAGCTTTGCGATCGTGCCGTCGGCTTTTGCCGCTGCGATCGCATCGTTGAACATCGCCTTCAGCTGGGTGTCGTCCTTGCGCAGGCCGACGGAACTGCCGCGGCCGAGAAGGCCGCCCTGGAAGCGCGGTCCGGTCACGGTCATATCTTCATTGCCGGGCTTTGCCGCCGCCGTCGACAAATAGGCCATCGACGCCATAATGAGATCGACGCGGCCGGCCTTCAGGTCGAGATCATGCTGTTCGGTCGTCTTGTATTCGCGAATATCGGCAATGCCCTTCAGATACTTGTCGAGGAAGGTTGCCGCGATCGATGCCGTCTGCACGCCGATCGTCTTGCCCTTCAGCATCGGTTCGAGTTCCTTCAGCGCCTTGACCGCGCCGGCTTCATCGGTCGCGAGGGAAAACACCTGGCCCTTCATCGGAAGATCGACAAGTGGGGAGTCCTTCAGGGTTGCGAAAGTCTGGCCGGTCGTCCCGTAGGAATCGCTGAAGGCAATGACTTCCTCCCGCTTTGCGGTTGCCGACATGCCGGAAATGATCGCGTCGAACTTACCCGCGTTGAGCGCCGGGATCATGCCGTCGAAGGGCTGGATGACGGTCGTGCATTCGACTTTCATGTGATCGCAGAGATATTTGATCAGTTCGATCTCATAGCCGTCCAGGCTGCCGTCCGCCTTGGTGAAATTCCATGGGCGAAAAGCACCTTCGGTCGCGATGGTGACATGCGTCCACTTTTTGTCCTCCGCGCGCACGACGCTCGCCGTTGCGAGGATCGCGACCATCATGATCGCAGTCAGAAGTCCGGTCAGGTATTTCATGATCGAGTTCCCCATTGTAATTGAGCTTGAAATTATTGGCTGATGAACTGGCGGAAGCGTTCGGAACGCGAACCGGCAAAGACATCCTGCGGCTTGCCGTCTTCCTCGACGACGCCCTTGTGCAGGAAGATGACGCGGCTCGAGACATCGCGCGCAAAGCCCATCTCATGCGTAACGACGAGCATGGTGCGCCCCTCCTCGGCGAGCGCGCGCATGACCCTCAGGACCTCGCCCACAAGCTCGGGGTCGAGCGCCGACGTCGGTTCATCGAACAGCATGACCTTCGGATGCATGGCGAGCGCACGCGCGATGGCCGCGCGCTGTTGCTGGCCCCCCGAAAGATGAGCCGGGTAGAAATTTCGCTTGTCGGCGATACCGACCTTGGCGAGCAGCGCTTCCGCTTCCTCGATGCATTCGGCGCGCGAGCGGCCCTGGACGTAGACGGGCGCCTCTATCACGTTCTCCAGCACCGTCTTGTGGGACCAGAGATTGAAGCTCTGGAACACCATGCCGAGCTGGGACCGGATGCGATCGACCTGCCTGCCGTCAGACGCGCGATGGGCGCCGCGGGCGGTGCGCTGCATGCGGATCGTTTCGCCCGCCACGGTTACTTCGCCGGAATCGGGCGTCTCCAGCAAATTGATGCATCGCAGGAACGTCGATTTTCCAGAGCCTGACGAGCCGAGAATCGAGACGACCTCGCCTTCCAACGCATCGAGCGAGATACCCCTGAGCACTTCGACCGGTCCAAAGCTCTTGTGCATGTCGCGCACGCTGAGTGCGATTGGCGTGGCGGTCATTGCGGATCTCCTATAGGGGCTGCCGCAGCGGCGGTATCGCGCATTACCGGCACGGGCGGGCGCAGGTGTGGGCTCAGCCGGTACTCGGCAAACTGGATGAGGCGTGTCAGCACGAAGTTGATCGCCAGGTAGATGGCACCTGAAACGACGAAGACCTCGATGGCGCGGTAGGTTTCCGAAATGATCTTCGCCGCAACGCCCGTGACTTCCATGAGCGTGATGATCGAGGCGAGCGATGTCGCCTTCACCATCGAGATCATCTCGTTGCCATAGCCCGGCAGCGCCTGTCGGATGGCAAGCGGAAGGATGATGCGCCGGAACATCATGAGACGATGCATGCCACAGGCGCGCGCAGCCTCCACCTGCCCATGCGGCACCGAGAGTAGGCCACCGCGGATGATTTCGCTGGCATAGGCCGCCGTATTCAGGGTCAACGCCAGGACGGCGCACCAATAGGGATCACGCAGAAACGGCCAGAAAATACTGTGACGGATGACGGGGAACTGGCCGAGACCGTAGTAGATCAGGAAAATTTGGACGAGCAGCGGCGTGCCGCGAAAGACAAAGACGTAGAGCCGGGCAAACCAGTCGAGAATGGTGAAGCCCGACAGACGTGCAAGCGCCAGAAGCAATGCGAGGATGGCGCCGAGGCAGATCGACGTCACAGCAAGTTCGATCGTCAGCGGGATCGCCGCGACAAGGCTCACGAAAGTCTCTTCAAGAAATTGCCAATCCATCAGCGTTTCCTCACACCGCGCGACAGATGGCGCTCGGCCTGCTGGATGACCAGGCCGGATAGGGTCGAGATCATCAGATAGATCACCCCTGCGATCAGGTAGAAATCGAACGGCAGTCCCGTGGAGCCCGCGCCGACTTGCGCCTGTCGCAGCAACTCGGCAACACCGGTGATCGAGACCAGCGCCGACTCCTTGAGGACGACCTGCCAGACATTACCGAGCCCCGGCAGCGCATGGCGCAAGGTCAGCGGCGCGATAATCCGGCGCAGGCGCAGCCAACGCGGCATTCCGCAGGCAACGGCAGCCTCGATCTCACCGGGATGCACGGCCTTGAACCCGCCGCGCAGCACCTCTGTGAACTGTGCACCGGACGTGACACCGACGGCAAGGGAACCAGCCAGGAACCCTGGAAAACCGAGGAAGCCCTCCGCTCCGAACATCTTGCCGATGGCCGTGACGATCGCGCTGCCGCCGAAGTAGAAGAGGTAGATGACCAATAGATCGGGAATGCCGCGAAGAACCGTCGTATAGGCATCCGCCGTGGCGCGGGCAAACCGATTGCCCGCGATCTTGCCCCACGCGCCGAGCGTTCCGATGCAGGCACCGACCGCATAGCCGGCAAGCGCGACAAGAATGGTCATCCAGGCGCCGGCCAGGAGAGCGTGACCCCAGCCATCCGGACCGAAGCCGGCGAGCTCGAATAGGGTTGGCTGGTTCATGCGCTTGACCTGAAAGAATGGATGTGGGCAAGGGAAGTCATGGTCTTAGCCTCGGCTAGCAACGATGGATGCGGGACGCGCTCAATTGGCCTCGAAGGTCGGCGTCAAATCGATCTTGCTCCATTTTTCCGAGAGCTGCTTGATGGTACCATCCTTGGCCGCCTGCTTGATGGCATCGTCGAATTTCGCCTTCAGATCGGTTTCGCCCTTGCGCATACCGAGAGCGACCTCCGTTGCCAACATCGCACCCTTCACCAGGGGACCGGACATCATCAGATCGTCGTTGCCGGGTTTGGCGAGCACGGAGGTTTCATAGACGCCGCTGTCGAAGCCGGCATCGATACGGCCTGCCTTCAGATCGAGATCGCGCTCTCCGGAGTTCTTATAGGCGCGCACCGTCACATCGGATCCGAAATAGGAATTGATCAACTGCTCCTGGCTGGTCGACTGGACAACGCCGACCGTCTTGCCCTTCAAAGCCTTGCCAATCTCCGCCATCACCGGATCCGCCTTCGCCTTATCGTTGAGATTCAGCCGCTCACCCGTCATCGGCAAGGGTGAAACCGATCCATCTTTCACGAGCAGGAAGCTTGCGACGCCGCTCGCATAGGGTACAGTAAAATCGACCACCTGCTTGCGCTTCTCGTTGATGCCGAGCGTCATCACCAGATCGAACTTGCCGGCATTCAGGCTTGGGATCATCGCGTTCCATTCGCCGGCTATCAACTCGCAATCCACCTTGGCGCGCTTGCAGAGATCGTTGATGAGATCGACGTCGAAGCCGGCAAGCTTGCCGCTCGAATCCATCAGATTCCATGGCGGGAATGCGCCTTCGATGCCGACCTTCACCTGGGTCCAGTCTTTGGCGCCGGCGGTCAGCGGAGCAAGGAAGGTGATCACGCCGAATACGGCGGCAAGGATTTTTCTATTTTTCATGTTCGTTCCCCTTTTCGGCTGCCTAAGCGGCCTTTTCTCAGATCCGGTATTCTCGGCGTCAGGTCTCCAGAGCCGCTTGCAGGGCTGCATTGGCTTCCCGCAGCGCGTGAGCGACGCGATTTCTCGTCTGACGCGCATGAACGACGTAAAAAGCGGTATCCGGCGCGCCCTCATCCAATCTCGCCAGCGCGCGCAGCCCTTCCAGAGAGGGCCAGGCGACGTGCGGGAGCGCGGAATCGGGATGGAAGCGTTCGCCGCTCGTATAGTTCAGCGGCACGAGATGCCGCCCTGCGCGCATCAGCGAGGCATCGATCCGCGCCGCTCTTTCCGGCGTGGGATCCCTCACCTGCAGAAGCGAATTTGCGTTGACGCGCAAGTCTTCGATGGCCTGGGACAGGCCGGAGATATCGAGACGGCCGGCAAGCGCTGCCCGCAATTGCCCAATCTGTTCGCCGAGGGAGGCGGCATATTGAGTGTAATCCAGCGGCAGGACGGGCAAAGTCAGCAGCCGCCAGAGAACCTCGAGAACAATCGCGGTATCCCGGCAAAGATTGTCCGGATCGATATGTTCCGCGGTATCGTGCGGCGTATGCCACCACCATCCAAGCGCCGTCAGCATCTTGACAGGCCCCGGGGGCTGATGGCTGAGGCTGCCGAACATCGAGGGAATGCCGATGCCCCAGAAAGACTGATCCGCAGCACGGCCATGACGCCTGCCGGCGTGTTTCTGTCCGGTCACGCGCTCGATCACATCCGCAGCCAAAGTCCTGAGTTCGTCGATCACACCGGAATTGGTGAGGACGGTCGCACCCTCGCCGCCGGTGGAATCGACATTGACATGGACGGCGCAGCAACGATCGAGTTCGTCGAAATACTCGTCCGCGTACCAGGCGGAGCCGGAATAGCGGCCATGGGAATGACCGGACCAAAAGCATATGCGCAAGCCCCGGCGCCATTCGGAGGCACGAAGCGCGAGCAGTCGCGCCGCCTCCAGCATCGTCGCGTTGGCGCCCCCATTGTCCATGACCCCGAAATGCCAGGTATCGTGATGGCCGGAAAACAGGACGAAAGGCCCATCGTCGCCTTTCGGTTGAAGCTCGGCAACAAGCAGCGGCGTCTTGCGCCAACCCGTATCGACGTCCGCGCAAAGCGTTGCAGTTACGGCTTCTCCGCGCGCAAGCCTTTCACGCAAGCGGCGGCCGTCATCCTTCGCGATCGAGCAGATGACGGTCGTCGGCAGCCTGTCGCGCGTGTGTTGCGACGGACTGCCCCAGACCGGCGAGACGCACATCTCGTAGAGATGCTCGTTCGGACTGATGTGAAGTTCGCCGAGCGCGCCGAAGGCACTCACAAGAGCGGCCACTTCTTCGGTCGCGATACCATCGACCAGAACGATCTTGCCGGCAACATCCTTGCCTGCGAAATCGGCTTCGGTTCCCTCGCCGACATGGATGAGATGGCCGGTTACCCCCGCGGCTGAAGTCGAGACCGACATGGAATGCGTGATGCAACGAAGGTTCTCACCATCGATCTCAACAGTGGCCACGCCTGGCAAACTGATGAAGGCATCGTGCGTCAGAAGCTCCGTGCGATAGCCAAAGCCGTCCATCTCAGCCTGGAGATAACGGAAGCTTTCCAGCTCCTCGGCCGTGCCCGAAAGCTTTACCCGGCGCGCGAATTCGCCAATATGCGCCATCAAGCGCGCGCGATCGGGCTTCAGACCGGCCTCAGCCATTGACCTTCTCCGGCAGCGGCGGCTCGACATCGTCCGGGATCGGATTGACGAAGGGCGTACCTTCGAGGCGCGCCTTGTGATCTTCTTTGGCGGCCGCGATGAGCGCGGGATTGCGGATGAGTTCGACGGCGGTGCTCGCCATCACCTTGGCGGCATGTTCGGTGCCCTTGTGAGCGACAGGCAGCTTGCCCTGCGCCACGAGTTGCCAGGAGTGCCCGGGCGTGCCGATCGCATAGGTGGCGCCGCGCATCTGCACGGTCGGGACGACCCAGCTGACCGTTCCGACATCGGTCGAACCGACCAGCGTGCCGTCGCCGGCATTCAACGGAAAGATTTCCTCGCAGAGCGCCTGGCCCTTCTTCGGCTTCAACGCAAATCGGCCGTAGGAAGCGGCAATATCCTCTGCGCTGAAGGTCTGCTGAAACTTCAGCGCGGTCTCGCGATCCGCGTCGTCAAACACGGGCGGCCCGAGCCGATCCAGCTGCGCGAACATGCATTCCTCGAGCGGTGTATTGCCGACGAGATTGGCGTCGCCGCTGATGATCTCGCTGCGAACCGTCGTCTCCGTCATCAAGGCGGCACCCTCGGCAACCTTCTTGACACGGGCGACCAGCGAAAGGAGTTCCGGCAGGGTCCGCGCCCGCACGAGATAACGCACGGTGGCGCGCGCCTGCACCACATTGGGGGCAGCACCGCCAGCATCGGTGACGGCATAGTGAATGCGCGCCGTCGACGGCATGTGTTCGCGCATGTAGTTGACGCCGACATTCATCAGCTCGACCGCATCCAGCGCGCTGCGGCCAAGATGAGGCGTGGCCGAAGCGTGCGAGGCACGGCCGGAAAAATGGAAATTGATCTCGTTGCAGGCGAGCGAAATGGGATTGTTGACGCCGGCGAAGGCTGCTGGATGCCAGGAGATCGCGATATCGACATCATCGAAAACGCCAGCACGAACCATGAAGCCCTTGGAGGATCCACCCTCCTCGGCCGGGCAACCGTAATAGCGCACCCTACCCTTCAGGCCGTTTTGCGCGAGGAAATCCTTGACCGCGGCCGCGGCGAGCATAGAGCCGGCGCCCAGCATGTTATGGCCGCAGCCATGGCCATTGCCGCCGTCGATCAGCGGCCGCTCCTCCGCAACACCGGCTTCCTGGCTCAATCCCGGCAGTGCATCGAACTCGCCGAGGATCGCTATGACCGGGCCATCCTCGCCCGCCTCGCCCATGACAGCCGTCGGCAGGCCGGCGATGCCGCGCTCGACGCGAAACCCCTGACGCTCAAGCATCTCGGCATGTTCTTCGGCGGATCTGTATTCCAGGTAGTTCGTTTCCGGAATGTCCCAGATCCGATCGCTGAGCGCGAAGAATTCGGCACTTTTCTTTTCGACGATGTCCCAGACCGCATCGGAATTTTGCATGGACTTGCCATTCGCCTCATATAATGGATACTAAATTGGTACCAATTTATGTGCCAATAAGAACGGATGCGCAAGAGATGAGCATGGATATTTTTTCGGCAGCGATCACGAGCGTCGTTTTTGAAAAATGCGGACCTATGATAGTCATCGCCAACTTGGAAAGGTCTGGGAGAGCTGCATGAACTCGCTGGAAGCTGAAGCGGCAGCGCCGTCACACGAAGATATGCCCGACGTGACCGAGCTCATTCTCCAGGACATCCTTGCGGGCAGGCTCCCACCGGGAACATGGCTAAAGCAGATCGATCTGGAGCGTCGGTACAGCTGTACGAGGCCGCAGGTGCGGCGGGCGCTCGACCGCCTCGTGCAGAAGCGGCTTGTAGAGCACATTCCCAATCGCGGCTATCACGTGCACGAGCAGGACGGGCGCCGCGCCCAGGAAGTAAGCGATATTCGCGTGATCCTCGAAGTGGCGATCAGCGACCGTATCGTCGCCAATGCCGGCGACGCGGATATTGCCAATTTGCGTACGCTGGCTTCGCGCTTCGACGATCTGGTGCTCAATGGCACCATGCTCGAACTTTACGAAGCCAACTTGGCTTTTCACCGGTACCTGCTGGTACTTGCGGGAAATCAGGAGCTTGTCGAGCTCATCACCGAAATCCGGCAGCGCACCTCGTCGGCACCGGTGTCGCAATGGCGAACCCGAGCCCGCATCGAGCAGTCCGGCCGCGAGCACCAGCAGATGATCGACGCAATAGAGAAACGCGACGTCGATATGCTCAAGGAGCTGACCCGCAGGCATATTTTGCAGACATAGGTGATATCGACTACAGCTCGAATAAAAGGGGCATGCCCGGCGAGCCTATCTCCAAGATTTTGACAAGGCGTGTCATTTGCCTTCGCGGATCTTCTATTGATGATGCGGGCACAATCGCGTCAAGTCATAAAGCTCTTGAAAGTGCAGCCAGAGGGCGTCCACGGTTCTCAAAGCATTGCAGCCGATGGCAGAGTGGGATGCTCCGACGGATTTCAAGGAGCTTCCCGCCTCCAAGCCGGAACCAAGTCCAGATAGTAGCTGGCGGAAAGCGGGTAGGCAAGTTGATGAAAACCGGACTAATGTCGGCGATGTTATGAACGCAGCTCCGCCGGGCTTGAAGCGCGACTGAACACCTATACCTGAAACTCGTCGCGAGCGTTGAAGGAGGACGTTCTGGCTGATCTCGTCGCTCGCCGGCACGGCGGCTGTGTCAAGCCGAATTTGTGAGCAATATCGCGGGGTGCCTGAACAGCTGCCTGAAACATCATTGCTCCTTAGCGCGCCTGTCAGCGGATACATTCCAATATTCCCGCGACACATAGAACGGTCTTTCTCGTCGGGGCACCCGGGCTCAAATACGTTGCGGCGCAGACAAGGAGCCACCAGATGTTCGCAACGCCGTCACTCAAAACCCTCTTCGGACTTGCCTTTGCGATCGCGACGCTTGCTGCGACGCAGGCCTGCGCAGATGCCACGCTTGATCGTATCAAAGGCCGCGACAAGCTGATCGTGGGGGTCATCCTGTCGGGCGCGCCTTTTGGTTATATCGATCCGAAGAGCCAGGAGCAGAGGGGCTACAACCTCGACATCGCGAAGGCGCTTGCCGATGATCTTGGTGTGAAGCTCGAAACGGTCACGGTGACGCCGCCGAACCGCGTCCAGTTCCTGCAGCAGGGTAAGGTCGACATTCTGATCGCCAACATGCAGTACACTGAAGAGCGCGCCAAGGTTCTCGACTACGTGCCCACACCGTATGACCGGGCAGGCGGCGCCGCCGTGGTGCGAAAGGACAGCGGGCTGAAGGACTGGACCGACCTCAAGGGAAAAACGGTTTGCGTTTCTCAAGGCTCCAATTACACGCAGCCCCTGATCGAGACCTATGGCGCCGTGGTCAAGGCGTTGCCGAGCCAGCCGGAATCGCTGCTTGCCCTTCAGGGCGGCAACTGTGTCGCCGCCGTTCATGTCGGCGCAACGGTTGGTCTCTTGCTTGAGGATCGCCCGGAAGAGTGGAAGGATTACGCAATTCCCTTCCCGACCGAGCTTGTCCCTTCGGATTCGGTGATCTGGTTGCGCAAGGGTGAGAAAGACACCCAGACGGCGCTCGATAACGCGGTCAAGAAGTTGCACGCGTCCGGCAAGCTACTGGAGTTCGCAAGGTCCAATCGGCTGCTGAATACCAAGTATCTTGAGGAGCAGCACAAGGCTATGTCCGCCGTCAAATAGGGCCGTCTCACTGGAAAAGATATGCAGCATATGAGCGTGACTGACCTGTTCATCAGCCTAACGAGCAGGATTGGCTTGAACTACGAGTTCTTGGTCTCTGGTTACGAGGCTCAGATATGGCGCGACGGTTTCGTCACCACGCTATATCTGATCGCCGCTCTGATACCCGTCAGCCTTATCGCCGGCGTGGCATTCGCAGCTTGCCTCACATCCGGACGGCTGTGGCTGTCAGTACCGGTACGCGCTTTTGTGGAACTGACCCGCAACACACCGACGCTGGTGCAGTTGATGTTTAGTTTCCTTGTCCTGAACAACCTCGTTTCCAACATGGTTGGCGGCGCGCAGAACAATCCGCTCTCACCCTTCTTCTGGGTTATCGCGGTAGTCGGCCTGCATATCGCAGCTCTGCATGCGGAAGCCATCCGCGCCGGCATCGAGGCGGTGCCGGCATCGACGGTTGAGGCGGCGCAAGCCATCGGCTTCAGCCGGTTACAGATCCTGCGCTATGTGGAAATTCCGTTGGCTTTCCGTTCGTCACTGCCGGCAATCGTCAATAACCTCATCAACCTGGCGAAGCTGACCACAATAGGAAACGCGATTGCCGTCAGCGAAATCACCTATGCCTCCATCATGGTCTGGACGCAGCGCGACAACGTCGTCTCGCTGATGATCGTCATTCTGCTGTTCTTCAGCGTGATCAATTTTGTTATCGCCCGCATCGGCTCGTGGGTGGAGCGACGGCTGGCAGTTCCGGGATATGGCTTATGACGACGGCAGCCCTTCCCCAACCAGTCAGTCACCGAGTGCTGCGCAATCTCGGTATCCTCGCGCTGCCGCTGATCGTCCTTGTCTGGTCAGCGGCAGACCCGACACTTGGCCGGGAGGTGATGGAATGGATCCCCTATCTCGCCTCCGGCTTCGCTATGAATGTCGTGATCGCCGTGCTTGCCATGGCGCTCGGCACCCTGGTGGGGGCGCTGTTCGGCATCTTGGAGCTCGTGCCCCATCGCATTGTCCGCTATCCCGTCGTCGCCTATGTGCAGGTGTTCCGAAATGCGCCGCATCTCGTGCTGATCTTCGCGACCACCTACATCTTTCCGTTCGAAATTGTCGTCTTCGGCAATTATCTACCCTTTCCAGACTGGGTGAAGGCCGTCATTGGGCTTGCCATTCCCGCCAGCGCCTACGTCGCGGAGATCACCCGCGGCGCGATCCTCTCCATACCCACGACTCAATGGGAAGCGGCCAAGGGACTCGGCTTTGCGCGCAGCGAGGCATTGCGGTGGATCATTCTACCGCAATGCCTGCGCCGCTCGCTGCCGCCCTGGATGAACGTCGCGGCCTCGATCACCATGGGAACGGCGCTGGCCTCGCTCGTCGGTGTCCACGAACTTCTGCATGCAGCCACTGATGCAAGCACGGCGGTGCGGCGGCTCGATTTCACGATCATCGCCTATCTCGTGGTCATGGCCGCCTTCTTCCTGCTCTGCTATCCAATTTCCCGCCTGACCAGACGCCTGGAAGGGCGCTTCAAGGCGGCCTGAGGACCAAGAGATGACAAGCCCATCCGCCGAGAACGCCCTCGTCAAACTGGAAGACGTGCATTTGTCCTTCGGACCTGTACAGGTGTTGAAGGGCATCGACCTCACCGTCAACAGGGGCGATGCCGTATCTATCATCGGTCCGTCCGGTTCCGGCAAGTCCACGATCCTGCGCTGCATCAACGCGCTGGTTCAGCCGCAGAGCGGCAGAATCACGGTCGGCGGAACCCGGGTCGATCAATTGGCCCGGGAAAGCGAACGCATCGCCCTGCGCAAGCGCGTCGGGATCGTCTTCCAGCAATACAACCTCTTCCCGCACCTGACGGTGTTGGACAACATCGTTCTGGCACCCGTCCGCATTCTCGGCATCGAACGGCGCACAGCGGAAAAACTGGCCCGCGACTTGCTGGAAAAGGTGCGGCTTGCGGATAAAGCAAATGCCTATCCCGGCCAACTCTCGGGCGGCCAGCAGCAACGTGTCGCCATTGCCCGCGCGCTTGCGATGAAACCGGAACTCGTCTTGTTCGACGAAGTGACTTCGGCGCTGGATCCGGAAACCGTCGGCGAGGTCCTGTGGGTGATACGCGACCTGATACGCGATGGCATGACCAGCATTCTCGTCACGCATGAGATGCGCTTCGCCGAGGAGATCAGCAATATGGTCGTCTTCACCGAGAACGGCCGCATTATCGATCATGGTTCGCCGGAACAGATCTTCCACGTGAGCCAGAATCCGCGCATCCGCCAGTTCGTCGGGGGCCTATCGGGAGGACGCGGCTCGCTACGCGACGGTGAAGGAATCTGAGATGACTGGCACGTCCGCACCATTGACCACAGCCTTCGCCGAGGCGATCGTTCACTCGGCCCCTGGTCGCGATCCTGCCGCGATCGAAGCAGCTCGCACGGCGATCATTGATTTTTTTGCCTGCGCCGTCGCCGGCGCTGGCGATCGCACGGCTGGCCTTCTGGCTCAGGCCGTGGGCGCGGAACTTGCGGGTAACGCAATCGTCATCGGGACGAGCCGCCACACCGACCCGCTCGTCGCAAGCGTGGTCAACGGTTATGCGGGCCATGTGCTCGATTACGACGATGTCCATGCCAGCGTGCGCGGGCACCCGACGACCGTTATCATCCCCGCGCTCCTGGCCCTTGCTGCTGAGCGTGGGTTCACCGCGGGCGACCTGATCGCCTCCTATATCGTCGGGCTGGAAGCGATGGCACGGCTCGGCCTCTCGATCGGCTCAAAACACTACGAGAATGGCTTTCATGCCACCGCAACCCTCGGCCCCGTCGGCGTCGCCGCGGCAATCGCACATCTGACCAAAGCCTCGGTGAAGGAAACCGCCGTTTCGCTAGGACTGGCGGCAACCCAGTCTTCTGGCTTGCGGCTGCAATTCGGTTACGATGCAAAGCCCTTCCACGCCGGCATGGCCGCACGTTCTGGCCTTTTGGCAGCGCGTCTGGCTGCGGCAGGTTTCGGTGGTGCGCCTGACTTTCTCGACAATCCCGTCGGCTTCCATTCCGCCTATGCGTTCGGCGCGGAGCGTCCGGCCATGCTGACGGAAAACTGGGGAAGGCCCTGGCAGATCGTTGCGCCCGGCCTCACGCTGAAGGCTTATCCCTGCTGTACGGCAAGCCACCCCGTCGCTTCGCTCGGCATCGAACTTCACCGCGAAGGCCTCGCAGCCGACAGGATCGAGACCATCACCTTCACCTATCCGCCCGGCGCCGATGCGGCGCTGGTGGTAACAAAACCGACCAACGGCATCGAAGCGCGCTTTAGTCCGGAATACGTGTTCTCCGCCGCGCTCATCGACGGTGCGTTGCGGCTGGACCATTTCGACGAGCGACCGGTCGAGCCGCGCCTGATGGCCCTGGCAGGCCGCGCGCGGCGTCGCCATGACGAAAGCGCGCCGCACATGTCGAGCGATCCGACAACGCGTTTCGTCATCCTCGACCTGAAGCTTCGCGACGGCGGTACGATCACACGCCGCTTCGATGGCCTTCCGGGCGTGACGGATCCCACCGAAAAATTCCGTGACGCGACGGCAGGCAATCCTGCCTTCGCCGATATCCCGTCCCTCGTTCGCGCAATGCACGGCGCCGCCGATCTCGACCGGCTGCTGGCGCTGCTCAATCAGGACGCCGTCTCAATCTGAACTGACGAAAGACTTACAATGAGTGCCAAACGACAAATCCATCTCGGCCTATTCCTGCAAGGCGCCGGCCATCACGTATCGGGCTGGCGGCATCCACATGCCGAGGCCGGCAGCGAGAATTTCGATCTGCTGCGGCGTGTCTCGAAGATCGCCGAGGCGGCAAAGTTCGACATGGTGTTTCTTGCCGACGGCCTCACCAGCGGCATCGACGCGCATCCTTCAACGATCGCCCGCTTCGAGCCGCTGACGCTTCTTGCAGCGCTCGCGATGGTCACCGATAAGATCGGGCTGGCCGCCACTTCGTCGACAACCTATGGCGAGCCCTATCACACCGCCCGCGCCTTTGCCTCGATCGACCACCTGAGCCACGGCCGCGCCGCCTGGAACATCGTCACTACCTCCTATGCCCGCACTGCGAACAACTTTTCGAAATCGCATCCGGAGCACGATGAACGTTACGCCGTGGCTGAAGAATTCGTCGACGTGGTGCGCGGTCTCTGGGATAGCTGGGAAGACGACGCTTTCGTCAAGAACAAGCAGACAGGCGTTTATGCCGATCCCGCCAAGATGCATGTGCTCGATCATAAGGGCAAGTATTTTTCCGTTAAGGGTCCGCTCAACATTCCACGCTCGCCGCAGGGGCATCCGATCCTAATCCAAGCCGGTTCGTCCGGCCCCGGCCAGGATCTCGCAGCGCGCACCGCCGACGTGGTCTTCACCGCGCAGCAGAGCCTGCAAGAGGCGCAGGGCTTCTACAGGAGCCTGAAGGAGCGCGTAGTCAGGTTCGGCCGGCTGGCCGACGACGTCGCGGTTATGCCTGGTTTCCTGCCGGTGATCGGTCGCACAGCCAAAGAGGCGGCCGACAAGCTCGCAGAACTCGACCAGTGGACCGACCTGACGAGCGCTATGCCGCTGCTCGAGGAGCGCATCGGCCACAGCCTCGCCGACTACGATCCGGATGGCCCGCTGCCAGACCTGCCGATCTCCGACCAGCTGCGCAGTCGCGCCGAGCTTTTAACGGCGCTGGCACGCCGCGAACACCTGACGATCCGCCAGCTGGCGCTGCGGGTCGCCGCCGGCCGCGGTCACCATATTGTTCTCGGCACGCCGGTCGAAATCGCCGATCGGATGCAGCAATGGTTCGACGGCCGCGCTGCCGACGGCTTCAACGTCATGCCGCCTTTCTTCCCCGAGGGTCTGGAGGATTTCACGCAGTTGGTAGTGCCCATTCTTCAGGAGCGCGGGCTATTCCGCACAGAGTACAGCGGCACAACCTTGCGGAACCATCTGGGACTTGCGAGGCCATAGCACGCCCCGACAATTATCGGGATACGTAGAAGCTACCTTACAAGCTCGGCCGACTGGGCGGTATCGCTCCGAGCCGATTGGCAGCGCCTTATTGGAATTGCAGTCGTGCATCCACTACCTCGGCGTCACAGAAGTCTAGCTCGCATTCGACCGAGCCACCTTGGATACGAGAGCGAACAATATAACGACGGTGAGCACCGGTAAGTAAAACATGCCCACTATGAATGCACCCATCCATATATCTCCATCGGGCAACGACTTTGATTCTGAACTACCTCGGTTCGGCGATGCTGGCGATCGCGCTAGAGCAGTTCCACAGGCTTTCATCTTGCCGAAATTCAGTGACCGTCACATGCCATGAATAGCGTTGCTCTTGAATGGATCAGAACCAACGACCCTGTTATTGCAGACGCTATCCTTTTGAAATTCCTCAGTAGCGGACATCCGCTTTATCTGTACGGAATGACCGATTTAGGCCGAAAGGAGACCGGCTGCGTCTGGAAAGTTAGCCGGGCGCAGTTGCAGTTCTGGCCTCCCCCGGAACGTCATTTCGCAGACAGAACTGGGTACTTCCGCCGCCCCCGCTTCGCCGCCTATCACCAGACGTTCAAGAACCATCCGCTTTTCGTGAATACTCATTTCGGTGTCGTCTACTTCGATGCCGTCGTCACAAAGAGAGTGACGGGTCGATGGAGGTGGAGATCGCCTGGACATTACTTCTTACGATTTGTTGACTCACCCGCAGTTGATCAATAACTTGTGAACTCAGTCGTTAGGCTTGTCCTCACATGACGGATCAATCTCTTCAGCGTCGCCTTGCCGCCATCGTCGTTGCCGATGTGGTGGGATATTCACGCCTGATGGAGGCTGATGAAGCCGCAACGCTGGCGAACCTCAGGGAACTCCGTTCTGGCGTTATCGAGCCGGCTGTAGTGCGCCACAAGGGTCGCATCTTCAAGGCCATGGGCGACGGATTCTTAATCGAATTCGGCAGCGCGGTGGACGCGGTCGCAGCAGCGTTGGAAATGCAACGGGCCACTACTGCTGTTCAGTCTTCCGAGGACCGGCGCCTGCTTTTGCGTGTCGGCATCAATCTGGGAGATGTCATCGACGACGGTGCAGACGTCCTCGGCGACGGTGTCAATGTCGCTGCACGCCTCGAGACCCAAGCCGTACCGGGAGGTATCTGCATTTCAGCCAAAGTTTACGGCGAGATCGTCGGCAAGATCGACGACCAATTCTTTGATGCAGGTGAACGTTACCTGAAGAACCTTACTCGCCCGGTTCACGTGTGGCATTGGCCAGACGCACTGCAGAGCATATTGCCGCTGCCCGAATGTCCCTCGATCGCTGTATTGCCGTTCACGAATATGAATGGGGATGAAGCGGACGCGCCTTTCGTCGACGGCTTGACCGAAGACCTGATCACCGACCTTTCCCGTACGGCAGGCCTGTTCGTCATCGCGCGCAATTCCGTTAACGGCTACAAGGGCAAGCCGGTCGACGTACGGCTGGTGGCCCAGGAACTCGGCGTCCGCTACGTCCTGGAGGGGAGTGCCAGACGCGCAATGGGCCGTGTCCGCATCAATGCCCAATTGATCGACGCGCGCGCCGGCCGGCACTTGTGGGCCGACCGGTTTGACAGGACCGTGGAAGATGTTTTCCAATTACAGGATGAAGTTAACGCCAAGATTGTCGAAGCCCTCGTCGGCCGGCTGACCATCCCGAAGCAGCGCAATCGGCCGAAAAACCTTGAGGCATACGAGCTGTGCGCGCGCGCCCGCCTCCTGACGGAAGAGTCGCCGCAAACTGAGCGTGAGGCGTATATGCTGCTCCAACGCGCGGTTAAGCTCGAGCCGTCATATGCCGAGGCGCTCGGTCTGCTCGCCTATAACCGCTGGCTTGCCTGGACTCATTTCGGCGAGCCTGAAGATCCTAACCGTCGGATGGCGGCGACGTTCGCGCAGAAGGCCGTCGACCTAGATCCTAACGATGCCGGCTGCCGTTACGTTTTGGGGACCATTTTGGCTTATGAGCGGCGATGGGAGGAATCGGAGGGCGCCTTCGCCAAGGCCCTGGAGCTAGACCCCAACCACGCCGACACCTGGGCCGCCATGTCGGACATATCCGTGCTGGACGGCAGGATCGCCGACGGACTAGCCCAGATCGAAAAAGCTCTGCGGCTCAATCCCTATCCAGCTTGCTGGTATCTCTGTCATCTTGGGCAGGCGCAATACGCGGCGCGTGACTATGAGGCGGCAACCGCAACGCTGCGCAGGGGAGATACGTATCGTACCAACTCACGCAAATTCCTGGCTGCTACGCTTGCGCAGTTGGGCCACCGTGAAGAGGCGCGGCGAGAAGCAGATTTGTTCCTGATCGCCCATCCTCATTTCACGATCGGCCATTGGCTCAGCTCCCAGCCGCTTCGCGATGCATCTGTACGAGACCACTTTGTCGACGGCTTTCGAAAGGCCGGCTTGCCGGAGAGGTGACAGCGGGTGAGGACAATCGCGATGCGTTCGAGGACTTGATCAGCGGATATGCGCTGCGCGAGAAGGGCAGTCTGGATGGCAGTACCGAGCTTCTTCAAACGCTCCCCCAAAACCCGTCGACCAGCCCGAGCCTCGCATCCGCTGGACCACCTTGCATCATGGTGGCGATGAGCCCGCAGGCATGAAGGCGACGCTTACGTCCGCTATCCGCGGCGCAAAGATGCCGGTACCTTGAAACTAGACAAGGTCTGCTTTCCGGCACGTGCAAGGTGTGCTTCAACGGCCGAAATGAGGGCGCAACGTTGCCGTTCAAGTCGCTCCAGTCGTTTCGTCGAATGGTCGACGATAGTCAGGCTTGTGGCCGACGCTGATCGCGCCAAATGCCGATGTCAGCACAACACGCCTGACCCCAGCATCACGCGACGCTCGCAGCACCCTGAGGTTTCCGTTGACAGCGGGTTCGATCCAATCTTCCTAGCGGGTCTGGTCGCCGGACGGGGTTGGCGAAGCGCCGTGCATCACGTAGGCGCACCCCGCCACAGCTTCCGGCCATCCTCGATCGGCATTGAGATCGGTGAGGATAAACGACAAACGTTCGCTTGCATCTACGCCACCAGTGAAAGCCTATAGAGGTTCTCTGTATGCTTCGGATGGTAGTGGTGGACAGCCGTTGTCAAGCCAGGTCACGAACGGCGCCTCAGAAAGCTGACCGAACGCGTATAGAGCGAGATGATTTGCCAGGCAGACGTCCGCTTATACCCCGGAGCTCGCTGACGAAGCGGCGCCGCTCGCTCTCGTGGATCGAAGTGAACGAGCCGGAACTGAACTCCGCAACGAAGCTCAGAAAATCGTCAAGGCACTTACCGGTTTGAGACGCGAACCCGGTATGGTGGGTGCGGACGGTGCTTTATCCAGATAGCGAAGGTGAACCCAAGGCATCAGGCTTCGCGGAGTTCAGTTCGACCGGCAACGACGGAGCACACAGTAAATCCGACAAGCCATTGTATCGCTACGGAGATCGGCAGAATGCTACGCGGACGACAATATGCGGATCTCGAACGGCTAAATCTTGGATCGCTCCCTCTGTGCCGCTCCATCCGCCAAAGGCAAGGCTCGCAAGCCTCGAGTTTCCCGAATGAGCTTCAGAGTTCCTCGTCGCAGTTTGACCAGGAGTCATCTTAACCAGCGCTGGAAATTTCCTCGGTCAAGACTTCGAAACGTGACAAGATTGCGGGGCCGAACGCCGTGGTGAGCGCCACGTCAGTGGCGTCCCGACCGGTCGCCATCAGGATTCGGCCAATGCGCGGCGTGTTATGTCGGGCATCGGCCGTATGCCAGTGTCCTCCAAGATAGACTTCAAACCACGCACTGAAATCCATCGGGTGAGGATCTTTCGGGACGCCTATGTCGCCGAGATAGCCGGTGCAATAGCGTGCGGGAATGTTCATGCAACGGCAAAGCGCAATGGCGAGATGTGCGAAGTCGCGGCAGACGCCCGAGCGTTCGTTAAAACCACCGAATGCTGTCCTGAGTGGATCCGCCTTCTGATAATCGAAGGTAATGTGGTTATGCACGAAATCGACGATAGCCTGCACCCGCGGCCAGCCAAGAGGCGTAGACGAGAACTGCTTCCAGGCGAAATCTCCCAAATGGTCGGTGTCGCAGTAGCGGCTGCCAAGCAGATAGACCAGAACGTCGTCGGGCAGATCCTTGATGTCGTGCTGGAAGGCATTGTCCGGTACGGGATCCGGCAGCCCACCGTCGTAGATCTCGAATTCGGTCAAAATTGTCGTCAGCCCGGCCGGCGCGACGATCCGACTGCAGGCATTACCGAAGCCGTCGATATAGCCCCAGGTCTCGATAGGACGGTCGAAACTGAGCACCTGATCCGTCAAGAGATCCGCACGGCGGGAGGGATGAATGTTCAGCACCAGCAGCATCGGGGTGTCCTGCTCGCATTGATAGCCCAGACAGAAACCGGCGCGTATCTTCATCGTGGTATCCTTCAGGAGAGGAATTTATGCCGAAGCAGCTATCCAGCAGCAACGCTCGGGCGACGAAGGTGTTCCGCTAGCCGCGCCGCCTGCCCCCAAGATCGTCGGTGGTGACGTTCACTTGCACCGACATGTCGTCGAAGTCGGATGCATTGCCGTCATAGCTGCCCCACAGGGGAACCGCCTGTCTCGGATCGCGGGCGACCCCGACGCGGATCAGGTCGCGATTGCCGACTATGCCGTTGGTGGGATCGAATTCCGCCCAGCCGGCGCCGGGCAAATAGATCTGGCACCAGGCATGGGTCGATCCACCGCCAAGCGTCGTCGAGCCGTCGCGATCGGGAACGTAGATATAGCCGGTGACGAAACGCGCGGCGAGTCCGAGCGATCGGGCCGCCTCCATCATCAGTAGCGCGAAATCACGGCAGGTCCCGCGGCGAAGCTGTAAGGTTTCCAGCGGAGCCTGCGTTCCATGCGCCGAGCGCCTTGCATAGATGAAACTCTCATGGATCGCATAGCACATCGTCATCAGGAGGTGCCCGGTTTCGGTCGGCTGGCCGATACGCAGGAATTGCCCTGCCCATTTGCCGACTTCATCGTCGGGGTCGGAATAGTGACGCTCAATGGTTCGCTCCAGGTCGAGCGCTTCGTCTGGATCGTATGAAAAAGGATAGGTCAGCGCCTCGTCGTCGATCTGAAGATCGATTGAGACGTGTGGCGTATGGTCGAGGCGGATGGCAGTTTCGAAGCGAAGCTCACGAGCGGCCTGGGCAAAGCCTATCACGGCGACGCAATTGCCGAAGACGTCATGGATCCATCGGATGTATTCCGGCTTGGGATCGACCTCAAGACGGGAACTCAACAGCGTCTGATCGAAACTGTCGCGCGGCCTGAACATCAGCCGGTGCTCACCGAACTCGACCGGCCTCTTGTACCGGTAGGAGGTAACATGCCTTACGAAGAATATGGTCATCAATCACCAACGAGAGTTGCGGACAAGGAGCGTTTTCGAGACCTGGATGTCACTACCGCCCGGAGCGATGCAAAAGCTAATACCGACGCAGATATCTTTCGCCGGCAGAAGGTATGAATGCCGGCGGCAGCGGCCGATTCGCATCCGTCACAAAGCATTTGGCGGCTCCGCCGCAACATGGTTCGTCATCGTAGCGTCGTCAGCCGCTGTTGTCTCCAGCCATTTTGCATTTGGCGTTTCGACGATCGTGGTCTATGTCATGGGATGCAGATGCGGGCATTTCCGCCACGGTTGACGGCGGCGCCCCGTTCAATCCGCCATAGCCAGCGTCAGGGATATGACCTTATGCTCATCCGCTACGGCTACGACATTACCGTGACATTCCCCCAACCGACGCCGATGGTCACCATGCTGACGCCACGACCTGAGCGGTCGGCCGATGTGCGATCGCCGGATGTCGTCGCGACAAACCCTGAGACGCCGACCACCTCCTACCTCGACCTGTTCGGCAATGTCTGCCGTCGCTTCACCGCGCCCACGGGAGACCTGCAGATCTGGGGTGATGGCACACTCGAAGACAGCGGCGCCCATGATCCTGTCTTTTCAGATGCGCAGGCGCTGCCGGTCGGCGAGCTGCCGGACGATTGCCTCGTCTACCTGATGGGTAGCCGGTATTGCGAAACCGATCGTCTCAGCCAGATTGCCTGGGACAGGTTTGGCAACATCGCTCCCGGCTGGGGTCGAGTTCAGGCAATCTGCGACTTCGTTCACCAGCACATCACGTTCGGCTATCAGGATGCACGCTCAACGCGTACAGCGTTGGAAGCTTATGAGGAGCGCATTGGTGTCTGCCGCGACTATGCTCATCTCGCCATCGCTTTCTGCCGCTGCATGAACATTCCAGCGCGCTATATCAACGGTCACCTGGGCGATATCGGCGTGCCGATCCTCGACCCGATGGATTTCAGCGCCTGGATCGAAGTTTTTCTGGGCGGGCGATGGATAACCTTCGATCCGCGCAACAATATTCCGCGCATCGGCCGCATCGTGGTCGCCTGCGGGCGGGACGCCGCGGATGTTCCACTGATTATTTCCTTCGGTCCGCATCTGTTGAAGTCGTTCCGGGTCTGGACCTATGACGTCACGGATACAATGCCCTGAGTAAACGCCAGAAGCTACCCGATCGGTGCGGCGGTTGCTGATGAATGAACGACGTATTGATCCCGGTCACGATGTCCGTAGGAAAGCTTTGCGAGCTGGGGTTCAGCAAGCTTACACGTTTCTCGAGCCCATGCGGTATCTTGCAGAACGGAGCGAATGACGGCGAATGCGGCATGGTGACGATTGTGGCCCTTGCAGCAATCGCATCCTCGCGTGAGGCATTGTGCTGGTCAACCAATCGAGAATGCCAGTGCGGATCGAGGAGGAAGGGCCGCAAACGAACAGATGCGATCTTGAGATTCGTCCTTGACGAGACTGAAGTTGGGAAAAATCCAGGCCGACATGCTACTTCATGATCGGACGCCTTGAGCGGGGTCGTACCGATGACCCCGCTGTTTCTTTTGCGGTAACTCCAGAATGAACCATGATCAGCGTGATGCTGATCTCGCATGCGCGCATTGCGCGTGAAGGCAGTTTTGGCAGCATCGCCTCGGTCGCCTAAGGATCAACGGAATTCATTCGCTAATCTTGCGTTAGCGTGGTCTAACCTACCTGCTCGGTTCGTTGTTACCTGTTCTGGCATCTGAGCTTTTTGGAGTCCGTTAGCACCCCTGGCGGGCTCCTTCTGGCATGTGTGGCTTCGATTTGGCGCTGCATACAAAGCAGCGCTATATTACAGCATTATTTTAAAGTTGTTGCCAAAGCATTCCAACGGGCGCAGGGTGTTTCGTGGAAATATTTCCATGGAAGGAAAAGTGCCATGGACCGCCTCGTCGCAGCTGCCAACATTCAATACTTTCGTGAGCGCCTTACTGGGGCGACGGACGAGCGGGAAGTAAAAGATTTGCGCTTCCTGATCGCCCGAGAAGAGTGTCGCCTGCGCGATATTAGCTCTTCGAAAGAGCAGATCATAAGCTGCCACTAAGCTACCGTTGAGCGGATTGAACGCGCCCTTCTTTGAACGCTCTGCGGCATTTCTTTCGGGTTCTGTTTACGCACTTCGCCTGATCTGGGGACCGGTCGGGTGGAGGATTGCTGCCAGAACCACGAGCGTCTGGCAGCAGCGCCAACCATAGACCCAGCAGCAAAGGAATGCCGTTATGCCGCCGGTTAGAGTGACTTCCGCCAGAAGAGTCGCAAAGGGCTTCCAATGCCCCATCCGCGAAAAGACCGCCACGGTATTTCGCGCGATTGATACAGGTGACATTGCCAAACGACTGGAAAACGCTGCCCTGCTCAAAGCCCTGCGTATCGAACGCAACCGGCCGAGGCGACCTCAACGAGAGAGCTGAGAAATGTCAAATAAGCAGACAAATCTAAACCGGGTGCTCAAGAAGGCTGAATATGTGACTTCCGATATGGAACCATCGCCGGGCGGCGACCATGATGACGACATAATCACCATCCGAAGAATCCGTGCGGCGACGATTTCGCCTGGTGGCTACCCGCGTTCGCGTCGGCAAAAGCGGAATGCAAATCCGGCCGCCCTAGCAGCCTGGGAAAATGAAGGGGGCGCCGTTCTCGACGGCGTAGACGCATCCGCTGTTCAAGTCTAGAGTTCACCCGACTTTGCAGTTCGCCGTGACCATATTTTGCTCTCGATATAGCAGATGCATCAACGGGTTCCCGGCGACTGGATGGATCAACCGCAAATGAAAATCTGGGGCAAAGCGTCGTGAAACTCGACAACCTCACCACACGACGCTGCCAATCCGGCGAAGTCGATTAAGACGGCCATATATCCCGACACGGCGATCGCCGTCTGCATGGGCTTATCTACGAAGCAGCGTCGGTCATTCTCATGCGCAGCTCCGTGCAGAGTTCCTTGCGAACATGGGGGCTCAGCTTCGGGAGAGGATCGGTTTCAAAAGAGCTGCTGTGGCTATCGCACGAAAGCTTGCGGTCATCGTGCACGCCGTGCTCCAGACCGGAGAGCCCTTCGATCCCACCACAGGAGTGACAGTGACCGCATAGCATCGAGTAGCGCTCAAAACTGAGCGCGTGAAGCGTCTCTACCAGGACCTGAGCTGAGCCATTCCGTTGATGGAGTTGCATCACTGTCTCAGCTGAATGTGCCGTCCACGTGCCTCGCCAGCAGTTACCCAAAAACTTCCTACCACCCGCCGACTTTCTTTGGTGCGCCTCTCTTTGCCTTGCATAGCCCGGAACCTTAGCCGCAGTTGGGATTTATCCATCAGGGAGTACACCAGATGAGCAATGATAATAGACCAAAGCCAGACCTCAGGACGACTCCGGATCGCTACAACCCCTGGATCTCATGGATCGCGGTCCTTGCGATTATGGTGGTCACGCTGCTCGCCTGGGGTTTTTGGCCGTACGCCGGTAGGACGGATCTTAATGGCTCGGCGCAGATAACTGCACAACCATCAACCACTACCCCGCCGGCGGTCGTTCCAGCTCAGCAATAGAAAACCATCGTCGAGGAAACTGGTTATGGTAAAATATCCCAAGCAACCCACATCTGACACAAGGCATTCCATCGAGCAACACCGCTAGCGCATATGAGCGTGGCGCGAAAGCCGGCGCACAAAAAGAACCCAAAAATGGTAATCCTAATCCCTAAGGTAGCCGCGCCTCGAAGGCATTTGAGCACAGGCAGCTAGACACCTAAAACGTCAGAAGCAACGACAAGCCGCCAAGCCAGTAACGCGATCTGTTCATCATCTTCATGCCCGCCTCCGCGCCGCGCATTAAAACAAAAGAGCCCCTGTCCGTTTTAGGGGATAGAGGCTCGTGTCATGTGCCCCATCGCGCGCCCGGTAGTTCGTGCTCAAATGCTCTATGGAGACGTTCCTGTAAGCCGTCTATACGGTTGCCAAGGCCTTCGATGGCGCGAAGAAGCTGCGCTTATTTGTTCCTGTATGCCAGTCTTGATGGCGAAGATGGCGAACGTTTTTTGCGGCCTGTGGCATAGGTGCGTATCGCCAATTTTCACATTGTCCATTGTAAAATCAAAAATTGAGTATATATCTAGGACATCGACCATTGCTTGTGACGTCGTTCAAGAGCCCTGCGCTCCCGTCGGATCTCCTCTCAAATAATCGATCTTAGCCCGCAAGGCATCGCGGGCGTCACAACGATTGCTTTGAAAGGACATCGTTATGAATACCGGTACTGTGAAGTGGTTTAA
>UBXG01000011.1 GCA_900469475.1 Hyphomicrobiales bacterium
AATTACCCGTGGCAGGTCACGTGGATTCTGACACTCCACCAGTCTCAAGTTAACTGCCAAACGCCGTGTAGGAATCTCAGATAAACTGCCAAGTCTCAAATTGAGTGCCGAAGTAACTTATTGAGTTCGTTAGGATAGAGTCTCGCCGTTAACTGGAAAACGACACTGGTGGTTCGAGCGGGAAATCTCCCGAGACCGTCGATTGCCGTCTTTCATGCTGATCTTGATGGCTCGAAACCTGGGTCTGTCGATGCGATCTTCGATGACATTAGAGAGCGGATCGCGCCGCTTTATTTTATCATGGCCAGTCGAGAGCGGAGGAAGGTACGAATGTCCTCTGGCATCGTGGCGGCTGGCAGCGTCATAAACTGGTCCCGCTCTAGAAAGAGCATGAAGAACTCCGGCGTTTCCCACATGTCCACGAAACGAGACCATCGCAATGTCGTCGAACCGAATTCGGATGTAATGGTCACGTCAGCATCTCGGAGAACAAAATCGGCGGCTGGACGTGTCATCGAGCGGAATTTGCCAACCGTTTTGACTAGATGCGCTCGCCATACGAATAGGTAAAGCAGCGGGGTCAATGAGATTGCAGCAATTTCAATTGCCGACACCCATGATGGGTCCTCCTTCCACCCTTTTGCCAGGCTGACACCCAAAGCCGCCATGGCTAGAAGACCTAGCCAACCGCGCCGACACACCACGCCTCGCCATACGAACAATCGAACAGCTTTTCGTAGCATCGTTTCGGTATAGGCGGCTCTGTAATGCAGGACCGTCGCTTTGAGAAAGTCGTCAGTCATCCGGCGGGATCACTCCTTTCGCGAGCGCAAAATCGTCCGCTAGAGCTTATTCTGGTCAACAGAATCAAGGGCTCTGTTTTCCTGGCGAATTCTGCTGATTGGCCGAGTTGCAAAAGACTAGGTACATCCAAGTCTCCGGGCCGAAAATCTAGGAAAACCAATCACCGATCCCAGCGTCACCGGAGCAAATGAGCGCCTTTGTGCAATGTCGGCCGGTCTCATCTCGGTTCACATTGCATAATGTCTGTCATCACCTGGGCCCACCACGGCGGCGTCTTGTCTAACGAAGCGATCCACGAGTCGATTTGCGGATCACTGGCGCCGCGCTTGATCGCTTTTAGCATGCACTCACATTGTCCAAGCGTCTCGTCGAAGGCGCGGGCGCCGTTGTTGTACATGTTTTTCAGGCATCCAGCTTTTATATCTTGATCGCGCTTGGAAATGCGCATTGTTTCGTCGGCCGAGAAAATATCTCTCAGTACTTTTGACTGCTCTGGGTTGGTATATGCGTAGTCGAGCCGTCCCTGGCGTAAATCTGCCTTGAAGGACTCGCAAGTAGCAACGGCCGCTTCCAACGGATCTACCTCATGCCGTAGTTGCCGCGCTAATTGTTCCCTCAGCGCGGGAGTGAGTGTGGCAAGTATCTTGTCCGCGGGTAAGGTCACGTCCATGTTCTCAATTGCGGTCAAATGCAGAAGGAAGCGCAACGTGTAATCGCTATTGTCGTGACTGATGCAGCGCTCGCCGAGCGTATTAATATGATGGCGCGCTCGTTCAACGGACATTGCCGCAGATTTTTGTTGATCAGAGTAATCGCCAGATAATGGAACTGCCCGTGCAAGAGCTGTCGAAATCATCGCAGCCGTTAGGACGTACAGGCAAAATCGAGTCATTCTCTTCCAAGTCTTGCGCATTTTTCTAGACTCACCCTCAAGTTGCTCGAGGCTGATTTCCGGAAGTTATGCGGCAATCCACGTAATGTCGATAGCCACGGCGATGTTGGTTTTCGCATAGAACAGATGAATTGGATGCCAATGATTTGGCGCCAAAATTATCCCGTTGGCATTTGATTGGCGCATCCCAGATGGGGAAAGAGCAGGTTCTAATGACTTCGCCCGTTAGCAGCGCGAACGTCAATCGCTGTGCAGCCCCCTCAACATCTTTCGTACTTTTTGCGGCGTTGGTGCAGCGATCGCCGTGTAAGCGGATGTCAGTCTTTGATGCCTTTGCTACTCGGTAGCTTGTCTGTACCGGGCAGAATTCGAGTGTGCACATTCCAGCATTCGATTAAGGACGGCGCAGCCGATGGCGACCTCCGTCTGCTGGGCGCGGAATGAGCGTGCCCGTAGCCCGTGTCCGATGATCGATTTGTAACGACCGATCGCGGTCTCGACCAGGGATCGTTTTCCGTAGCCGGTCGCGACCTGCCACTTCATTCGGCCATCGGCGTTGATCGCCGCAATGTGCCGGTCTCTTTGACGGGAGAGACCGGCGTCCGCCCGTTCTATCGCATTGGCGCGTGGCGGAATGACGACTGCCGCGTCAGGACTGTGTCCGGCGACGGCCTCATAGGTCGGGTTGCCGTCATAGGCGCCATCGGCCGTGAACTGATCGATCGGCACGTCGATCTGGTCGAGCAGTGGCCCAACTTGAGAGGCGTCGCAGCCGACAAGGTCGCCGTCTCGGTCAATCTTCTACTGCGCTCCTTCGGCCGGACGCGCACATTTTAATGACATATCTGCATTGGATCGGATGGTCCTCGCTAGCTCGAACGAATTTTGTTCAAGATAGGAAGAAAAGTAGGACAACCTGCTTACCAGATCGGAGCTCAGCCCGGGGGCGGGTTTATGGCTCTCTAACAACCGGTACTAAGAAAGACTTGTCGCATCTGGGATTTGGAAATTCCAAGCTCCGCGCAGCTCTCAAGATAGAATTGCGGCGGCATGATCAGAACCTTCTTACCGGCACTGGACATCAAGCTGATCGTTTGCATCGTCCAATCAGCCCTTCTGCCTCCCATACGCTGAAAGATGTTCGGTCGCGGGTGATACTTGCGGATGATAGGCGAGCATCGCCACCTTCGCCGCCTTGACCGCCGGAGCGTCCAGAAAGGCAGGATCGGCCAAGCGTCGGTGAAGGGACTTGCTCGATACAGCCAACACCAACATATCCGTGCGCATGCCGCTCATCCCGCCAGATAGGTTCGGCTCGTTAAAACGCATCACGAAATCCGCATTGTCGACGATAACTGCGAGCCTGGGGTTCATTTGAATCCTTCGAAATCTGTCGACACAATGTGCCATGACACCGCGAGAGATCATCGACGGGCCATCAATTTGATCATATAATCGTCGCGATTGACATGCAACGACCGTTACAATAGGTGTGAGCCATGGTTGAGATGGCTTGGCTGCTGCTGACGTACAAGGTCCCTTCGGATCCCGCGACGAGGCGGGTGGCGCTTTGGCGCAAGATCAAGGGGCTCGGCGCCGTCTACGTCCAAAATGGTGTCTGCATGCTTCCCAAGACGGACGAACACGTACGGCGCTTCAAGATGTTGGAGAATGATATCGTCGAGATGGGCGGGGAATCCTTCATCCTGGAGACGGTCGCGATCGATCCCGGCCAGCAGGAGAAGGTCGTCGCTCGCTTCAAGGCCGATCGCGATGAGCACTATCATGAGTTTCTCGAACGTTGCGGCGACTTCGAAAACGAGATTGCCAAGGAAACGGCTGCGGGGAAGTTCTCTTACGCGGAACTCGAGGAGAACGACGCCGACCTGAAGAAACTTCAGGATTGGCTCGAGAAGATCAGAAAGCTCGACTTCTACGGAGCGTCGCTTGCGGCCGGGGCTGAGGAACGGCTGAAGGCCTGCGAGGCACTGCTCGATGCCTTCGCCAAGCAGGTGTTCGAAGCCCACGAGGAAACGAGAAGCAGCACGTCGAAACCAACGGAGCAGAAGGACTGACGATGACGGTGTTGATAGGCGAAGGCCTCAGACGGGTCGTAAGGCAGGTAGCGCTTCTCAATCTCGGCTACTTCGGGATCGAGTTCCTGGTTGCGCTGTCGATCGGTTCTGTCTCGCTATTTGCCGACAGTGTGGACTTCCTTGAAGACGCCTCCATCAATCTGCTGATCGCCATCGCGCTCGGCTGGAGCGTGCGCAACCGTGCCCGTGTCGGCATGGTGCTTGCCGGTATCCTCCTGATCCCTGGGCTCGCCACCGTCTGGATGGCCTGGCAGAAGTTCATGACGCCCGCTATTGCACCCGACCCGTTGTCGCTGTCGCTGACGGGCCTCGGCGCGCTTGTCGTGAACCTGTCGTGCGCCTTGATGCTCACCCGCTATCGCCATCACAACGGCAGCCTGACCCGTGCTGCCTTTCTCTCCGCTCGCAACGATGCGTTCGCGAACATCGCCATCATCGCCGCCGGGCTGGTGACCGCACTTGTCTGGCATTCCGCCTGGCCGGACCTCATCGTCGGACTGGCGATCGCGGCATTGAATGCGGATGCCGCACGCGAGGTGTGGACTGCCGCTCGCAATGAACATCGTACCGCCCAGCCTTAAACAGGACTCTGGCCGACTCCAGCGAGTTGCGGTCCTGCATCTGCGAGATAGATCAATTGATGGAACCAACACTGCAAAAACACGGATCCCATCCCAGAAGGGAGGTTCGAATGATGCGGACCATTGTAACGTTCATGAAAAAGAGCTGGCCGTTTTTGCTGGCGGCTCTACTCAGCGTTCTCGTGATCATCATCTATAATATGGGCGAACTGCTTGAGAAGCATCATCGCAAGCTGATGGAAAACGTCCATTACGCGATCGCCGCCGGCATTCTTTTTGTCTCATTCTATCTAATCGCCATGCTCATCCATACGATCTGGACCTCCGAACCAGATGACGACGAATAGCGAACGGGAGTAGCCAGCCACTTGAAGCGGGAGACCGTTCAGGGCCTGCTCGTAGCAAGCGACTGCCGAGCCTGCGACAGCAATGGGACATACAACGAGCCCAGACTTCCTGCGAAAGTCGCGGTCAGATGGTCTGCGTCCTTGTAGATCGGCAGACCGTTGCGAACCGCATCGCAATGGCCGTTGCCGCAGATCGACGGAAGCGGGTCGATGATCGCTGCCTGATACTTAGAGGCAAGACGCGTCAGGATCGCACGGGAGAGCGCCTGGCGCTTCTCGATATAGCTCCATGGCGGCGCGACATCGGTCGGCGCGCCTCTCATCATCGCTCTCGCGACAGCCTCGGGCATGTAGTGCCCCATCTCCGGGACATCCATGACCAGCACGATCCTGGTGCCTTGTTTTGTCAGCTCGGCCATCAAACGATCGAGCGTTTCGACGACGGAGGCGGACCGATCCTCCAAAGGCGGTGGCACCAACGGATCGAAATACGGCCCCTCGTTCGGCAACTCGGCATCATGGACATATTTGGGCCAGTAGGCGACCAGAAAGACAAGCGGAACGTGGCGGGTCGCGACCAGATCCCGCACCGCGCCATTGAAGTCACCACAGCGCCTCGTGTCGCCACGCGGCGTTAACTGAACGTCTGGCAGGGGTGGACAGGAAGAATGTCCAGCAAAGAGGCCAGCGACGCCGGTTTAAGTGGCGGCGGCATCGATGGCCGGCGCCATCGCGCCGGAATGGGAATCTCCCCAGACGAGAAATGTTGGATTGTTGGAACTCGCAACGCCGAGCGGGCAGAGCCTGGCAGCGCGTATATCGGCGACGGACGGTCCGGTCGTATCGGCGTCGGCAAAGCACGGAGGCACGCCGAACCGGCTTTCGTCATAGGTTGACGCATAGACTTTCTGCACATCCGCCGGCAGGCGACCCGGCACGCCGCCATGGTGAGCGACATAGTCGCCCGCCACGACCGTAATAACCATAATCGTCGCTGCCCCAGCAAATAGTGGCCATCGCTTCACGAAACTGCCCCGTCCGCGAAACGGCTGCTCGATGAAGCGCCATGAGAAGGTAGCGATGGCGAGAGAGGTCAGGACGATCAGACTGCCATGAAGCAGCGACAGTTCCCGACCGACCATCTCACGGCTGAACACAAGAATGGGCCAGTGCCACAGGTAAAGGGAATACGAGATCAGGCCCACAAAGACCATCGCCCTCGACCGGAGGATCCTGCCCGCCGGCCCGAGATCGTCCCGTGCATAGATAATCAGTGCGGCGCCCAGGCAAGGCAGGAGCGCCGCGGGGCCAGGAAAGAGCGTGTGATCACTAAATCCGAATACGGCCACCGCGATCAGCAGGACGCCGCCGGAAGCAACACCTGCCCGTACCACCAGCTTCGTCGGCGCGGGTATCGCATCAAAGGCCAGCAACGCACCGAGGAGAAGCTCCCAGGCGCGGAACTGGAGCAGATAGAATGCTGCGACCTGTGATCGAAATAGCATCCATGTGCTCGCCGCTAACGATGCGATCGACAGGCCGATCAAGATCGGCACCATGCGTCGTCGTGCGTAGCGGTTGATCGTCGCCAACAGCAGTGGAAACAGGATATAGAACTGCTCCTCGACGGCAAGCGACCAGGTGTGCAGTAGCGGCTTCATCTGCGCGCCGATGTCGAAATAGCTGCTCTCCTTCTCAAACTGGATGTTCGATGTGAACAGGGCCGCCGCCTTCAGGCTGCGCGCGAAATACGCGAACTCGGCGGGCATCAGAAGAAACCACGCCGCGACGGACGATGCCGCAAGAACGGCAAACAGAGTTGGAAAAATCCGCCGAATGCGACGTTCGTAGAAACGCACCAGGCTGAAATCGCCGCGAGCGATTTCCCCGGAGATCAGCGATGCCATGAGAAATCCGGAGATGACGAAGAACACGTCGACGCCGACGAAGCCGCCGCCAAATCCCGGTATCCCGGCGTGATAAAGCACAACTGGAATGATCGCCAGAGCACGCAGTCCATCGATGTCCCTGCGGTAGGCGAGCTGGCCTTGACCGCCAAGCTCATGGACTGATGCTGGCGACGCCGGGCGGCCGAGTATGAGATTCAACAGTCATTCTCCAGATATTGTCGGCGGACCGGCTCGAAATCGGCCCATCGGCCGACGAAATGGCGACACAAACCATCGCGATCAGCCTTGAAGCGGCCGACGACTTTCTCCTGTTCGCTGGGATCGATCGAGACCGTCCCCAGGATGAAGGATTCTTCGCCCGTCTTGGAAACATCATTCTCTAGCATCTTGAGCTGCCGAATGTGGTCCTCAGTCTTTGCCAACACTCAGACGCCGTTCTGCAGATAGACCGCATCCATGCTCGTTAACCGCCGCAGCGGCGCGGGACGCTTAGCGGCGGGTTCGGGCGTAACCCTGTACGTCGGGACAAGCCATGCTGACGTTACCATAGGGTTCATTTTAGTGAAACGACCGTAGCAAATCAACCGTGTCCCAAGCGCGAAACGCAGCGCCGATGCCTGTCACTGCGGTCTGGTTCCGTCAGCTCAACTTGAAGAAAGGGGCACGAGTTATGGGAGCAGACAATATTTATTGTTCAGACAAAGGCCAAGTCGGCACCGGCAAAAGCGCGGAGTTCGGCACCGGCCGGCGCCAGAACCGAGAGCACACTAGTTGACCTTGATCTGAAGGTGGTGGAGACGAGGCGGCAACTCCCTGGACAGGGCGGCGCGATGATACGGCGACATCTTCCGCCACGCGCGGATTTCTTCGAGCGTCCGCCCACACCCGACGCACCACTTGCTGCGCGGCTCATACTGACAGACCTCTGTGCAGGGAGAATCCTTGGCCATCGGAAGCCTATTTCAGATAGGCGCGTACGATGTCGATCAGCTCGGCCGCTCCTTCGTCGCGCTCACTTTGCGGAAGGTCGGCTGCTTGTAGATGGAAACGGATGTGATCCTCGATCACCTCGTTCATCAGCCCATTCATGGCGCCGCGAATGCCCGCGATGAGCTGCATGACGTCGGTATGGCTCTTTTCCTCTTCCAGCATCCGCTCCAGGCCTTCGACCTGACCGCGAAGTCGGCGCACGCGGTTAATGAGTTTTGCTTTTTCGCGTACGGTATGAGTCATGCGGCTGCTCCTGAAATTGGCGGTCCAGACCGATAAGCCGCCAAGGCCTCAGTCTCAATCGTCTCCTATCACAAACATATTTCGATGGGATTGACAATAAATATTATACCCCCCTATGCTATAGAGCATCTTAAGCAATACCAGAAAGCCCCACAATGACGTCCCTTCCCGAACTCCTTCAGCAGGGTACGGCCCACGCCTGGCTGTTCATTCCCACCGCCATCTTCCTCGGCGCCCTTCACGGGCTTGAGCCAGGTCATTCCAAGACGATGATGGCAGCATTCATCGTTGCCGTGCGCGGCACGATCATGCAGGCTGTGCTTCTCGGCGTCTCGGCTGCGATTTCCCACACAGCGGTTGTTTGGGTGGTAGCTCTGGGCGGCCAGTATCTTGGCCGGGGCATGAACGCGGAAACCACCGAGCCATACTTCCAGATCGCCTCTGCCGTGATCGTCATCGGCATCGCCTCATGGATGATCTGGCGCACCTGGCGCGAAACGCACCTTGAGGCTGCGCACAATCACAGTCATGACCATGATCACGATCATGGCGACGAAACGCGCAAGATCGACACGGGCCACGGCATCATGGCTTTGGAAGTCTTTGAGGACGGCGTCCCACCGCGCTTCCGCATCCGCTTTGAAACCGGTCACGGTTGGCATGCGAAGGACGTCACGATCGTGACGGAACGAGACAGCGGTGCCAAGCAAGCCTTCACCTTCCTCGATAAAGGCGGATACCTCGAAAGCCTGGAAGAGATTCCCGAGCCGCACGAGTTCAACGCCCGCGTCAGCCTCGGACATGGCGACCATACCCACGACTACGATGTGGCCTATAGCGAAGATGGCCACCACCATCATCACGGCCTGTCGGTTGGCGAGAACGGCGAATATATGGACGCGCATGCTCGCGCCCATGCCAACGACATCGCCCGCCGCTTCAAAAACCAGAGTGTCACAACGGGTCAGATCATCATGTTCGGCCTGACCGGCGGCCTGATCCCATGCCCTGCAGCGATTACCGTGCTGCTGCTATGCTTGCAGCTCAAGCAGCTATCCCTCGGCGTGGTGTTGGTGGTTTGTTTTAGCATTGGCTTAGCCGCGACGATGGTCACGGCAGGCGTGGCAGCTTCAATCAGCGTGCGACACGTGCAGAAGCGCTGGTCCGGCTTCGACACGTTCGCCAGGCGGGCGCCTTACGCCTCAGGTGTGTTGATGCTCGTGATTGCGCTCTATATGGGCTATTCAGGCTGGGCCGGCCTTGAGAAGGGGCCGGCGCCCGAAGCCGCAGCAGTGACCACGCCTGCAGCCTGATCGTCAACCCGGTCGCAGAACCTTCCGCGGCCGGTTTCATGTTCATCAAGGAATGCGGACACGCGATGAAAGAGCACGATCACGATAGCTACGGTCACACGCCTAGCGATTTCGGGAAGGCGTTTGCGGTCAGCCTATTTCTGAACAGCGCTTTCGTAGTTATTGAAGTGGTCTATGGCGGGCGATGTCACGTTATCTGGCTACGAACGCGTTGCGGCCTTCGACGCTGTTATCAGCTTGTCGCGGTCACGGCTTCCCAATCCGCCATAGCCCGCGGGCGATGAATGTGCGTGGCGAGAGCGGAGCGTTGCGAGTGAGGTGGGACGAAGAGATTTCGCAGAGCCGAGAAGACCCAGACGAAACGCTGCAGGCCTCCTGGCGATCGGAAGCCCTGCATCACCCGCTCTCGTTTTCGCAGCGGCACATGAGAATTCTCGGCTGGGTTGTTCAATCCTTTGTGTAACCAATGTTCGACGTTCGGCGTCACCTGACGCTTGGCCGCTCCATACGAGCGCAGCTTGTCAGTGATTATTAGCATCCGTGCGGCGCCGTGTTTCTTCAATAGGCGCGTTAGCAATCACCTCGCAGCCTTCGCATCGCGGCGGTTCTGGGCGATCTCGTCGGGCACATATCCGTCCTGATCGACAGCATGCCACAGCCAGTATTTTCGGCCGGCAATTGTGATAACGACTTCATCCAGGTGCCAAATATCGTCGCGGCTAGACTCCTTGCGGTGCAACCGGCAAGCATTATCGGGTCCGAACTTCTTATCCCAGCGACGGATCGTTTCGTAGGAGACCACGATGTCGCGCTCCATCAGCATTTCCTCGACCTGACGTAGGCTCAACGGGAACCGGTAATAGAGCCAGACCGCATACACGATGATCTGCGGTAGGAAACGATGGCCCTTGTAGCTGGTGGCAGACATTGTCATGCTGCCATCCCTATGCTGCAAATTCTGATGCCGAGTTCACGTGACAACGCCGTTATGACTAGTGTCATCGCAGAAAAATTCGAACTTATTGTCGCCCGAGGCCCAGTGCATGGCTCCACATCCGTGACCTCGATACCGTTTTGTGACAGAACCCATTGATCTCACGGGCGGAGATCCGCGCCGATGATTGCGCGCCGTTACACCCAGTCAGTCAACAGAAATGACGTCACCCGTTCGCCGATCAATCACAACTTTTATGTCATCGCCGTCCCGATCGACGCCCTGTATAATAAAGACGTTTCGTCTGCGGGCAACATCGTCCACATCCTCCAAGCCTTGGCTTCGCGCTATGCGAATAGCCTCGCGCTCAGTAATACCCATGTCCCGAGGCGGTGGCGATTCTATTCCGGGATTAACCCGTACACCGCCTGGGCCGATTTCGATGCTTTGTGAAAACGACGGCGTCGCTGACATGATTGTCGCAACCGCAATTGCCGCTATCGCAAAATTCCTGACCATTAGACTATCCTGAAAGTTTTGAAATAATACTGACACTTAGCTCCTGCGCGGTTTTAAGGCAAACATAAAGGGCGGAGTTTGCCTGGGTAACTGAGATGAGGGCGCAAAGGAGTCGTCCTGTGCTTGGCTGCGACGCCATTTTTTAAGGACGACAGCCGACCTGTTTGATGTGACAGGAATCGAACCACTGTTTTCGTATCGCATCCGACATTATCAATGACTTAGGCATCCTAGCCCGCATAGGTACGATTTCATGATAGTCGATGCGCTTTATGAACACCCAGCTATTCAACCGCACAACGCGAGTGCGGCCTATTCATGAAGTGATCAGAAGATTACTCCGCGATCATTTGGATGTTCCTGAAGCCGGAATTACGTCGCTCCGTATCCCAGCAGTTCGAGGTGCACGCCAATCAGATCAAGCAGTGCAAAGACCAACTCCTTGAGCGGGCGACGGGCGTTTTCGGCGATGACGCCAAAGCGGAACCGGCAACTCCGGCCCTGTGTCTGTGATCCGAACCAGCGGCATACTTTCACAGAGTTTCAGGACGAGTGCGGCGGCCTCTTTCGGCGTTGTCTTTTCGAGCCGACCGATACGAAGCTTGCCATCGATGATGGGCTCACCTGCAAGAATACCCGCCTCATTGGCACATTCGATTTGCGTCTTGCCGCCTTGGGAATCTGGCTTCGATGGCGAAGCCAGTCGCCCGCTGGTGTCATGTCCTCAAAACCCGGTAGATTGCTGGAATGACGAGCACCGTCAGCAAAGTTGACGAGGCCAAGCCAAACAGCAGCGAAATCGCGAGGCCTTGGAAAATCGGATCGCTGAGCATGACCCCGGCTCCGATCATGGCGGCCAGGGCAGTCAGAAGAATGGGTTTTGAGCGAATGGCGCCTGCCTCGATGAGGATGTCTACCAACGGACGGTCTTTGGTCGTGCTGTGGCGAATGAAGTCGACCAGCAGGATGGAATTGCGAACGATGATGCCGGCAAGCGCGATGAACCCGATCATGGAGGTTGCCGAAAAAGGCGCACCAAACAGCCAGTGACCACCAAGAATGCCAATGAAGGTCAGCGGTATCGGCGTCAAAATAACCAAGGGTACTTTGAATGAACCGAATTGGGCGACGACCAGGATATAGATGCCGAGCAAGGCAATCATGAACGCAGCACCCATGTCGCGAAACGTCACCCAGGTGACTTCCCATTCACCGTCCCAAAGCAGCGTCGAAACGCTCTCGTCGTCCGGTTGACCATGCAGCGAAATGCGCGGTTCTGAAAGGCCCGTCCAGTCCTGGGCATCAAGCGCCTTCCTCACGGCAAGCATGCCGTATAGGGGCGCCTCATAGGCGCCCGCCAGTTCGCCCGTCACCATTTCGGCTGCGCGTCCGTTATGACGGAAAATCGGAAACGACGCTCTTTCCGCGGCCACACGCACGACATCGCCAAGTTCCACGACGCCGCGATCACCGGGTAGAACATTTGCCGGTATCGGTGTGGTCAGGAACCTTTCATTCAACACTCGGTCGCTTTTCGGGAGTTCGAGCCGGATGGGGATGGGTTGGCGGCCACCGCCTCTGTGCGAATAGCCGACGGTTTGGCCATTGCTGAGGATCGAGAGCGTATCGAAGACGTCGCTTTCCTCGACATGAAAGAACTCGGCGTCATCAGTCGAGATCGTTGCGCGCAGGCGTCTTGCCGGCGTTCTGTATGAGTTGTCTACATCGACGATGAACGGCACGGAACGAAATGCCGCCTCGACCTTTGAAGCAACCTTTCGGCGCGTGTCGGCGTCAGGACCATAGATCTCGGCCAGCAGCGTCGCGATCACCGGCGGCCCCGGCGGCGGTTCGACCACCTTGATGCTGGTGCCTGCCGGTGTGGCGACTTTGGTCAGGCGATCTCTGATCGCGATGGCAAGCTCATGACTTGTCCGGGAGCGCTCGGCCTTCGGCAGCAGTTCGATGGCCACCTCTGCCTGCTGCGGTCCGGCTCGAAGATAGTAGTGGCGCACAAGACCGTTGAAATTGAAAGGCGCTGCGGTTCCGGCGTAGGTCCGCGTGGACAAGACTTCGGGAAGGTCCATCGCAATGCGTGCCATCGATTGGGCGATCACATCTGTTGCTTCGACAGATGAGCCCTCCGGTAAATCGATCATCACGGAGAGCTCCGATTTGTTGTCGAACGGCAGGAGCTTGACCGTGACGTTCTCCGTATAAAAGAGGGCAAGCGAACCAAGCGTCAGCAAGCCGATAACGCCCAGAAATATCCAGCTCATCGTCTTAGAGGCGAGCAGTGGGCGGGCGACTAGCGTGTAGAGGCGGCCGACCATTCCGCCTTGTGGGTGGGATTGTTCCGAGTGGCCGATCTTGTCTCTACGAGCAATTTTCAGCATCAGCCACGGTGTCACGACGACGGCGACGAAGAACGAAAAGACCATTGCCGCCGATGCATTGGCGGGAATGGGGCTCATGTAGGGACCCATCATGCCTGAGACGAACAGCATCGGTAGGAGCGCCGTGACCACAGTCAATGTGGCGATAATCGTTGGATTTCCCACTTCCGCAACCGCTTCTATCGCCGCTTGCCTTCGGCTGCGGTCGTCTCCCATTCCCCAATGGCGAGCTATGTTCTCGATAATGACGATAGCGTCGTCGACAAGAATGCCGATAGAAAATATCAGCGCGAACAGCGATACACGATTGAGCGTATATCCCATGACTTTCGAGGCAAAAAGCGTGAGCAGGATGGTAACCGGAATAACGACCGCAACCACCAGGGCCTCCCGCCATCCAATGGCAAGGCCGACGAGCACGATGATCGATACCGTTGCTAGGCCAAGATGCAGCAGCAATTCATTCGCCTTATCGTTGGCTGTCTCTCCGTAGTTGCGTGTTACCTGCAATGTCATGCTGCCGGGGATAAGCGTGCCCTTGAGGGCCTCGGTGCGTGCCAATACGGATTGTGCGACTGTAACGGCATTTGACGCCGATCGCTTTGCGATCGCGATCGTGACGGCGGGCACGCGAACAATCTGCTTGTCGGCGTGCACGAGGCTTGCCGAAATCGTTTCAGCGCTATCTGACGCGAAAGTAATATTGGCGACATCGCGGACGTAAACAGGACGACCGTCGCGTGAGGTCAGCAGCAGGTTGCCGATTTCGGCGGTCGTGCCCAGCGTTTCTCCGGCAACAAGGCCGATCTGTTCGCCCTGGTCGCGAACTTGCCCTGCGGGAAACGCGCGGTTCGCACCCCCGACTTTCGCGGCCAGTTGCTGAAGTGTTATGCCGTAAAGCGCGAGCTTGGCCGGGTCGGGCGAGACCCGGATGATCTCGTCGGATTCACCAACGAGATAGCTCAAACCGACATCGTCCACTTTCGACAGCTCGGTTCTAAGCTCGCGTGCTACGCGCGTCAGATCGTTGCCCGTAACGCGGCTGGCCTCATCCGGTGTCGGCGTCAGTGTCAGCGAGAGAATGGCGACATCGTCGATGCTCCGGCCAACGATCAGTGGCGCGGGGATTCCGACCGGAATCTTGTCCATATTCGCCTGGACCTTCTCATGGACCCGTAGGAGGGCCGTGTCGGCGGGCGTTCCAACGACAAACCGCGCGGTGACGAGAACCTGGTCGTCGCTCGTCTGGGAATAGACGTGTTCGACGCCATCAATTCCTTTGACAATAGTCTCGAGCGGTTCGGTGACGAGTTTGGCGGCGTCTTCTGCTTTCAGTCCGTCGGCGCGGACGTGGATGTCGACCATCGGAACCGAGATCTGCGGCTCCTCTTCGCGCGGCAACGTCAAGAGCGCTATTGCGCCGAAGGCCAGGGCTGCCAGAAGCAATAGCGGCGTTAGCGCAGAAGCGATGAATGAGCGGGTCAGACGCCCCGCAATACCCAAAGAGGATTCGTCAGGCATCATGGGACGACAACCTTGTCGCCCTGAGCAAGTCCGGTGAGTATCTCTATGAAGCGGCCATCTGGACGTTCAATATGCCCGCCAAGTATGACCGCTCGTTCGACCTTGGTAGCGCCGTCGTCGACTTTGACGAAGTCCAGCCCAGAATGCGTGGCAACCGCGGTCTCCGGTACCAGCAGCGCCGTTCTCTCGCCGACTGGAACCTCGACGAGAACACGAGCATTGACGAACGGCGTATCGAGCTGATCGGTCTCGACGTCGGCAATCACGCGTCCATTGTTAATTTGCGGATAGATCTTTGCCAGTCGTCCCGACAACTGCCTGCCGTTGGCATTGATTTTTATCGTGGCGTTCTCCGTCAGAAACGCCGCATGCCGCTCAGGGATGGCCAACCGCAGGAAGAGGCCGCCGCCACCGACCGTCGACACCGTCTCACCCGCCATAATGACAGCCCCCTTGGTGACCGGGACGGTTAATATCCTTCCCTCGCTCGGGGCATCGACTTCGCCCTCGGATTGCTGTTGCACGATCACGGAACGTTGGGCCTGCGTCGAGATGATCTGGTTCTGTGTGACGGCGACCTGTGTGCGCATCGCATCGAGCTGCTGAGCCGTCGTAACGCCCCTTAGAACCAAAGTTTCCGCGCGCGAAAGGTCCGTTTGCGCTGTCGACAGTTGCGACTGCAGCGCATTGATCTGCGCATCCATGGCGGCGATCTGGAACGCAAGCTTTTCATCGTGAACGACGGCGATCTTCTGGCCTGACCTGACAGTGTCTCCTTCCGACACGGTCAGCTCGACGATCGTGCCGCCAATGCGCGCGCGCGCAGTGATGGTGTCACGCGCTTCTATTGTTCCATAGACGGCTTTCCATTCGGTGATGACGGTTGGCTGCAATGTCTGTGTCGCAGCAGCGGCTGGACCGGAAAGGACAAGTCCGGCCAGCAGGTAGATCGGGCGCATGGGCTTGTGTTCCTAGAAGGCTGTACCGGGCTTGATGCCGAGTTTGCGGAAGGCGATTGCCGCTGGGCAGAAGCCGGTAAAGGCCGACTGCAGCATATTGGCGCCGACAAAAACCGTCAGCCATACAAAATACGGCGACACCCAAACCGTCAGCGCCACCGATAGCAGCACCATGACACCGGCAAAGGCGAGAATGGATCGATCCAAGGTCATTTGTGTTACTCCGATTGTAAGACACGATCGCTATTTCGGTGCGGTCGTCTGGGTCTTTTCGATGTTGATTTCTTTCAGTTTCTCAATTCCAAGTGCGTGAAGTGCCAGCCGCTCGTAAATCGGCTCGGCAGTGCCCGTGCGCATCTTGTGCAGATAGTATTTTTCGAACCCGACCTTGGCCGCGTGAACCCATGCGCCGCTTGAAGACCAATTGACATTACGCGGTGGTATTTGCGGCTTGGCGACGAATGCCACCCCCGTATCGCCGAAGTCGGCAAGGCACACCGCATTCCACGTCGCCTGGGCATCCGGCTTCTCGTTCTTCAATAGCCGGACAATATTGTGCACGGTTGCGGTAACCATGGATTCGATCATAAAACCGGTCTTGGGAACGCCGACGGGAACAGCCGTCGGGCCGATGGGCGGTATGGCGACACAAACACCGACCGCAAAAATCTCGGGAAATGCCTGGCTGCGCTGATGTTTGTCGATGATCACGAAGCCGCGCGGATTGGTCAGACCAGCCGTTCCGCGAATAGCCTCCACTCCCCTGAAGGCAGGAAGAAGCATGGTGAAGCTGGTCTGAATATCGTGAGCGCGCAGTATTGTGCCGTCTTCGGACAGCTCGGAAACCGAGATCTTGTCATCTCCGATCTTTTCGACCCGCGCATTACAGATCCACTTGATATGGCGCTGGCGCAACTGGCCTTCGAGAAGACCTTTCGTATCACCAACGCCATCAAGTCCGAGATGGCCGATATAAGGTTCCGAGGTAACGAAGGTCATCGGCACGCGGTCACGGACCTTTGCATCGCGCAGAACCTTGTCGAGGATGAATGCAAATTCATAGGCAGGTCCGAAACAGGAGGCGCCCTGGACGGCACCAATGACAACGGGACCTGGATTGTCGATCAGCGCCTCGACCGCCTTCTTTGTTTCAAGAGCATGACCGATCTGGCATATCGAATGCGTATTGGCTGTAGGACCAAATCCCTCGATCTCGTCGAACGCCAAGTCCGGGCCTGTTGCTATGACAAGATAATCGTAGGAAACCGACAAGCCGTCGGCCAACTCGATTCTCCATTCGTCCGCGCGCAGGCGGCTCGCTCCTTGCGGATAGAATTTGATGTTATGGCTTCTGAAAACCGGAACAAGATCGACTTCAACAGAAGATCGATCGCGCCAGCCGACGGCAACCCATGGATTTGATGGTACGAAGCTGAACGTTTCGCCTTTGCCGACGACGGAAACTTCATGTTCCGTCCCGAGTTGATCGCGAAGCTGATAGGCTGTGATGGTTCCCCCCAATCCAGCTCCCAAGACAACGATTTTGGCCATGTTTCCCTCCGATTTTAACTGAGCTTAAGCTCATGGCGTCGATCGACCTTGATGCGGATCAAATCAGCAAAGGGTTTATTCGGGCGCGGCGGCTGAGAATTGGTTATAAGCTCTCAGGGCGTCCGCGGCATACATCAATGCCGGCCCGCCACCCATGTAGACGCACATCGCCATCACCTCGGCGATTTCCACGCGGGTAGCGCCGAGTTGTTGCAATGCTTTGGCATGAAAGGCGATGCAACCGTCACAGCGCTGGGTGACGCCTATCGCAAGCGCGATCAATTCCTTCGTCTTCTGATCAACAGCGCCGCCCATGGTTGCCGCTTTGGAGAGCGCGTGGAAGCCCTGCATGGCGTCTGGACAGATTTTGCGAATTTCCGCCGTGTAAGCCGATATGTCCTGTGTTAATTGCCGGTAGTCCTTCGACATCAAGGTGTCCTCAATTCAGATTGTAAATTCATATTTATATGATATCATAAAAATATGAAATGTTAAGGGAGAAACGATGAACCTAGCGCAGGCCATGGAACAGAAAGCCGGCAAGGCCACCGCCTTCCTCAGCGGTTTGGCCAACGAACATCGGTTGCTGGTGCTTTGCCAGCTGCTGGAAGGCGAGCGAAACGTCACCTCGCTGATCGAGGCGACCAATATTCCGCAGACATCGATGTCCCAGCATCTGGCGAAGTTGAAAAAGGAGGGGATCGTGGATTTTCGGCGAGATCACCGCGCGCTTTACTATTTCATCAAGGATCCGGCCGTCATCGAGATCATGAAGGTGCTCTACGAACGGTTCTGCCGGTAGATTTGAGGCGAATACGTGATGGCACGTGCGGCTGTCGCGATACAGCCCTGTCGAGGGGACATGCCGATCGGAATGAGAATGCGCGCCTTTCAGAGGCGCGGACTATGGACACAGACCGACCGGAGCTACTAGGCAGCGACCAAGCGCTAATTTTGCACGATCGGGGCTGGCATCAGATTGGCTCGAGCCGAATAGTGCGGCTGGCCGACCAGATGAAAAGTTGCAAGCGCATATACAAGGATCGCACCAACGATAATTCCTATTCCAACCAGCACGGATCTTGGCTGCGAGTTAGCAGATACATGCTGTGTCGGAAGTGTCTCAGGCGCGAAGTGCGGAGGCCGACCGCCCACCGATGCCGCCATCAGTGGCAGAGGTAGTGATAGTTCTTTTTCAAGGTGCTCATGCCGCCGCAGATGCTTGCTGCGTTCTGCGGCAGATTTGAATGGAAGAACATTACTCATTTCTCATCCACGGCGTCCTATTTGGCCGTCTCCTCACGGCAAGCATTGTAATCCTAAACCGCTTGTTTGGGAATGGTTTTGAAGGGTTATATATCGCCAGTGCCGATCCCGATCGACAACACTCGAAGACGATTTCAACTTCATAAAATGCCGTCGAAATCGTCACGGTTCTATCGGCATCGGAAGCGACGGACATGTCTTGTTGGAACCCGCGCTCCCGAGGGCAATCGGTGACATGAGCTCATCTGTGGAAGCTATTCTGAAATCTGATCCACATCATTGTGAGCATAATGCACCCGAACAACGATTTTTTCGGCCGGTCTCTATCACGTGGAACAAGGAGCGTTACCGTGTCAGAATGGAATAGGTAAACCTTCCGATGGAGCGCAGTCGGATGCTGCGGGCATGCTCTCGGCTGAACTTGGCAGCCGATTCCGAGACAGTCGGGAACGAAACTTCAATGCCGCGCTTAGCCGTCAAATCTTCTACTTGATACTGGCTCAACGGAAAGCGGAAATAGAGCCAAACCGCACGCGCTATGATCTCAGCAGGAAAACGATAACGCTTGTAGCGGAGCGTCGTAATATCGGTGGGCGAGGTCAGGCTCACGACAGTAAATACCGCAGCAAGTTGGGTTTAAAATTTTGCTAGCGATCGATAGCCAAGGGCGGAGTGCAGCGGTGTCGGTATTCTTTTGGACATCGGAAACGACGACGGGGCAGTTGCGGACTAAAACCCTCCGATACCTTTCGTATTTTATGCGCCCTGCGCCCAGCCTGCTTTGAGCAAGATCAAGGAAACAGAGATGCTGAGGGGTTATCGTTCGCCAATTTTCAAGAGAAAAGGCGACCGGACTATGACTATCAAAACTGTCTTGAGCGTCCTTGACGTCAATCACTTCGACAGTGACCTGAAGGATGCAGTCGACTTTTGCCAAACACATGACGCCCACCTGACGGCGCTTTTGGTGTTATTGTGCGTGGCCCCTCCGATCGGCGCGTATAACGTCATCTCCGCTGTCTGGCTTGACGATCGACAGCGCGAAATTGATATCCTGGCCGAAAAAGCGGCTGATATTAGGGTGTCACTTAGCAAAAGTGAGACATCCTATGACGTGCAGGAAGTCTACACTGAATTCGCCTGGGCGGACCTGGATATTGCCGAACGGGCACTTTACGCTGATCTCGTTCTCATCGGTCCGCAAGCCGCCCACAATGAGGACCTTCGACGGAGGGTGATCGACGGTGCATTGTTTCAATCGCCGACACCAATGCTCGTCAATCCGAATAGTAAAACGATGGAGTTTGCGCCAAAAATAATCTTGCTGGCATGGGATTCGAGCGACGAGGCTGCACGCGCTGCTCGGCAATCAATTGACTTCCTGCGAGCCGCCGAGGCAGTCCATGTTACGCTTATTGATCCCCTTGCCTCACGCTCCGTCAATGGTGAAGAGCCAGGCGCAGATGTTGCAACCTTTCTTGCTCGGCACGGCGCTAAAGTCGATGTCGATCGCGTTACAGGCGGTGGACGACGGGTCGACGAAGTGCTTCGGCAGCACGCGCGCGACATCTCCGCCGGCATGATCGTCATGGGCGCCTATAATCATCCAAGGTTGCAGCAGCGTCTATTTGGTGGCGTGACGCGATCCATGCTGGAAGACTCCGATATACCTCTGTTTCTCGCCCATTGATAGGAAAGACCCATAGTGGTCCTCTGGGCAATTTTTTTGGTTGGGGCATCGAAACAAGACGCGTGCGAAAATGGCTGTCGGATTGCCGACACGCCGTCACACATCTTGCTCTGCAACGAATATCTCCCAGGCTGCGATAAAGAGTGCTGCGACCAACGGTCCGATGACAAAGCCATTGAGCCCGATGAGCGAAATTCCGCCAATGGTCGAAACCAAGACGACGTAGTCTGGAAGCTTCGTTTCCTTTCCTACCAGCGGCGGCCTCAGGAAATTATCCACCAGTCCAATCACAAAAATTCCTATGGCGACCAGGATGGAAGCTTTGAACCACTCGCCGAATAGTGCGAGGTAAATTGCAGCCGGCAACCAGATTAGAGCGGCTCCGATAGCTGGCAGTAGAGAGAGAAAGCTCATCAGCACACCCCATAACAATGCTGGTTCGATACCTAAGGCCCAGAACGCCGCTCCACCTATCGATCCTTGCAATGCCGCGATGATGACGTTGCCCCTAACCGTGGCCCGCACAACCGAAGTAAATTTTGAAGTAAACCGTCGTGCGTGGATATCGCTTATTGGGATCGCTCTTCGCACAGTTTTGGCCAAAAAACGTCCGTCCCGAAACATGAAGAACAGCAGATAGAGCATCAAGCCAAGCGAGATTATAACTTGCACTGTGTTTTGTCCAAAACTCAATGCCCGGCCTGCAAAGAAGCCGCCGCTCTGCACGAGCAGCGATGAGATACGATCTTGCAGCCCCCTCAGATCCAAGGTCTTGATGCGTTCCTGCAAGAACAACGGCACCGCAGCTTGCAGCCGCTCAAATATCTGGCGCAGATCAATCTCTCCATCGTTGATACGCTGGTAAAGGTGATTGCCTTCTTGGACCAGCGAGCTCAGCACAATCAACCCAGGTACGATCACCAGGCAGACGCAAATGAGCGTTGAAAGCGCTGCGGCGACGTTTCTGTGCCGTGGCAATCGTGACTCCAGTCGCCTGTGAACTGGAAAGAAAATGATCGCGAAAACGACAGCCCAAAAAATTGCCGAATAGAACGGAAGGATAATTGCGAAAAACGCAATCGTCACCAGCACCAAGAGTAGATAGAAACTAAGCCGCTGAATAAACATAATCTGCTATCCATATCAATTCTGTCCAGGCGATGCTAATTCCTATGGCACTGATGGCGCCGATGTCTTCTTCTCCGTAGCGACGTTGTCAAATATCAATGTGACAATTGCGATGTCCACGGGATAGGAAACAATTCAATCAGGTTCCGTGTTTGGATGCCATTTCGCGGGGCTCAGCTTGAATAAAGCTGTCTCAGGGGGAGACGCTGCGTCGCTTCGATTTTGCGCAACACGATCATACCGGTTTCCGGGACTGCCATTTGTCCAGTTCAGTTACGAGGAGGATCGACGAAGCGGCAAGCAAGGTCATTGCCCATTCAGCAATCGAGATGGGCGCAAGTTCGAGCGTGTCCCGGAACCAGGGAATATACATCGCCGAGATATGTACCGCCTGCGCTGCGATGACGCCGATGAGCAGAATTGGATTGCTGAAGAGAGAGGATGTGAACACCGACTGCCGTTCCGAGCGGCTGGTGACGGTCTGCACGTTCTCGAACATGACGAAGAGTAGGAGTAGCAAGTTGCGCGCCTCTGCGACCTCGTAACCCACCTCCAGCAGCCAACAGAAGATAGCAAATCCGCCGCCGCCGATGACGAGAGCCGAGAAGATGATGCGGCGGATCATCACCTGGTCAAAGATCGGTTCCTTCGGCCGCCTCGGTGGCCTAGAAAGTTCGTCGCCTTCGGGCTTTTCGCCGGCGAGCGCGACGTCCTGAATGCCATTCGTCACTAGGTTTAACCAAAGGAGTTGTACCGGTAGCAGAGGCATGGGTAGACCGAGAGGAATCGCGAGCAAAAAGAGCAGCATTTCGGCGGCACCCGTTGCGACCGACATCAGAATCACCTTGCGGATATTGGCATAGGCTGTACGACCCTCGCTGATACCGTGGACGATCGAAGCAAAGTTATCGTCGGTCACAACGATACCGGCGCTTTCCCTGGCGAGTTCGGTGCCTTTGCGCCCCATAGCGACACCAACATGGGCGTGTTTCAGGGCCGGCGCATCGTTGACACCGTCTCCCGTTACCGCCACAAAATGACCGTTGCGGGCGAGCGAAAGGACAATTGCGAGCTTCTGAGCTGGCGCCAGGCGGGCATAGATTCGGGCTTCGCGTGTAAGATCGTCCAGTCGGTCAGACCCTGCCTTTTCCGCCTCGCGAACCGCCTCGCCGGTGGTAATCTGGTCGGAACGGAACACAAGCCCGGCCTGACCGGCGATTGCTGCCGCTGTCTTTGGATCGTCTCCGGTGATCATCGCGACCTCGATGCCGGCGGCGCGGCAATCATGGATCGCTTGCGGGACCTCTACCCGGATCGGGTCCTGCATACCGGCGAGCCCGAGAAAGACAAGATCAACCAGATGGTGGGAACCGAAGGTGTCGTCGGTAGCGCTGCTGATCTCGCCCTCCGCGAAGGCGAGTACGCGTAGCCCGCGTTCAGCCATCTGTTCCTTCTGAGCAAGAAGCGCGTCGCGATCAATGGGAGCCAGTCGACCGCCGGTGTCCATACGGTCGGACATGGCGATCAGGGTCTCAGTGGATCCCTTGACGAAAATGTGCACGCGCTCGCCACGATTATGGAAGGAAGCGGCGTATTTGAGGTCCGGCTCGTAGGGGATGCGGGCAACAAGCGGGAAGGCGTCGGCCATCTCGTCACGTGTCAGGCCCGCCTTGTGGGCCGCAGCCAAGAGTGCGACGTCCACTGCGTCGCCGATGCCCTTCCAGCTGTTTTCCTCAAACGTTAGAGAGCCCTCGTTGGGCAAAAAGGCGGCACGGAGCATCTTGGCGGCTCGTTCGCGCGCATGGGATGTGCTCATATTGAAGGCGTGGATGTCGCAGGCGTCGAGATTGTCATGCGCATCGAGCACCAGGTCGGTTCCGTCTGGCAGACGGATGTCGGTGACCGTCAACTCGTTTAGGGTGAGCGTGCCGGTCTTGTCAGTGGCGATCATCGTGCAGGAACCGAGCGATTCCACTGCAGGCATGCGGCGAACGATAACGTTGCGCTTCGCCATGCGACGCATACTGATTGCAAGCGCGATGGAGATAGCGATTGGCAGCCCTTCCGGAATGGCGCTAACGGCAAGCCCGACTGACATCAGAAAAAGTTCGTGCCAAGCAAGTCCGCGCAGGGAGCCGATTGCAACGAGCACTAGTGATGCGCCACCGACAGTCCAGGCTATGACGTTCGAGAAATGCGCCAGCCTGATCATAAGCGGTGGTTGGGAAATGGATGCTCTTCCGATTTCGGATGCGATCTTTCCGATCTCCGTGCTGAGGCCGGTGGCAGTCACAATACCCTTTCCGCGCCCGCGAGTGACGAGCGTTCCGGCAAAGGCCGTTGTCGCTTTGCGGTCTTCGAGTAGTTCTCCGGGAATGTGGGTGGCTTTTCTCGCCGGCAGGGATTCCCCTGTCAACAATGACTCATCACAGAGAAGGTCGTTGGTGTCGGTCAAAACAAGGTCTGCCGGCACCCGTGCGCCGGCATCGAGAATCACAACGTCATCGAGCACGAGAAAACGTGCTTCGATTTCCTGTGTTAGCCCGCCGCGTATGACGATGGCATACGGCTGTTCGAGCTTGCGAAGTGCTGCGGCAGCTCGTCCAGCGGAATATTCCTGTATGCTGCCAATGATGCCGTTCAAGAGCAGGACGACGCCGATAAATACGGCATCTTCAGCTTCGCTGACCATCAAGGAGACGGCGGCTGCAAGAAGAAGTATGTAGATTAAAGGGCTGCGGAACTGGCGCAGGAAGATGGAAGTGACAGAGGAAGTTTTGAGTTGCGGTATAACGTTGAACCCATATCGTTCTAGACGATTCTTCGCCTCTACAACGGAAAGGCCATCTGCCGTATCGCCGCCGAGATTGTCACGCTGAGCGCCAAAGGCGGCCATGTCGGTCTTCCTTTCTCTTCCGACGCCTTGACACTTTTCGGTCAGTGGAGCTGAAAGCTGTCCCATTTTGAACGACTGCGTCGTGGTGGCGCTCTGGCGATGATTCACGCTCAGAATTTTGCTGTCCGTCGATTGATCAGGGCCCCTATTCTCGACGCCGGGAGCATCGTTGTGAGCGTGCAAGCGAGACGTTAAATCGAATGAGCGCAAGATTGGCAGAATGGTGTGTGTGGGACAGCCTCAAGCCTCTGCTCGCCGATCGGTTTGCCGCACTTCACACAGGCACCAAAAGTGCCAGCGTCAATCCGGTCCAAAGCCGTTTGGACAGCCAGGAGCTCCGTCTGTCCGGCCTCGCCAAGTTCTTCCAGGACTTCGTCATTATTTCGCTCTGTGGCACGATCATCATCGTCAGGATTGCGAGGCTCCTCGAAATCATGCTCAATCGCGCGGAGGCGGGTTTGCAGTTCGCGCCGCCGTCGGTCAAGGAGCGCCCTGTATTTTTCGATATGCTGCCTCAGTGATGAGGAGGAGTACTTCTGCATGGTCATTCTCCAGTCGGCGTCATGTTCTTCTGCCGAGCCCACCCCCTGAGCATGAGCAAGCCAAGGATCCGAGGTTGAAATTTCTGTCTTCGCATTTTGCTCGTCTCTGGCCGAGCATCTGCAATGCAGGTGCTGCAGAGAGATCGGGTTGGTCGCGGAAACCAGCCACTTCCGTGCATCTCAAACAAACCTAGATCTATCGAAGGTCTCTTGCATTGATCCGCATCAAGGCTATCCCTCAGTCGGTTAGGGGCCAAACATCGGTCCGATTCGACTTGCATGGTAGTGTTTTCCCTGGCTTCGTGCACTGCGCTGAATCAAAAACGGCAACTCGGATTGGTAGCGCAGGCGTGCAATCAATAGCGCCGTGACACCCCAAGTAGCGTCGGATCTGAGCAAATCTCTTGCGGAACGCCAACTGTAGGCTTATCGTTTCGGTCAGTCGGAAAGACAAGCAGCCTTGCAGACGCATGGCGCGGTGTGATCGATGTATTATCCGACATGCATAAGTGTTTGCCAACCGGCTTCCGAGAGAAGCTGGTTTCCGCCTCCAGCAGTGAAAGCGAGGCAATTCATGGACATCTTCATAGCAAAAAAAATATCGAAAACTTCAATCGCTTGCTCCTCGCGGAGAAAGACTATCGCAAGAAAAAAGTTCTTCTCGAGCTCCTCGGACGCGAAAAAGCGAAGCTGAAAGCAGCAATGGTGGCAAGGACAGTTAAAGCCGCTTTCTCTTCTGCTCCTCTCGTCACTGTTCCTGTCCCTGCGGAGGCTATGTTGGGTCTTGGTTCTAATTCTTCCTGTCCCTCGCTCATCGGGAGTTCGCCAACTGTCAGAGCGCTTCAACGATGGGAGAACGAAGGAGGCGCTTTTAGAGCATGAAAGCGCTCGTCACCGATGCCTCCGTCTGTGGTCGATACGAAAAGTTGCTGTTGATTGCAGACCGCTCAAAATCCGCGGGCCTGGGCGTTCGTCAATGTGACATGAGGACAGGCAAAATCGGCTGCTCCAAGACACTGTCGGTTGCGCCGCCCAGGATGAAGTCTCGCAACCTTGAATGTCCAAATGCTCCCATCACGAGTATATCGGCGCCAAGTCCTAGCGCAGCTCGCTGGATGCTGAGGCCGATGGATAACGAGCCAATGCGAGCTGTTGTTGCGGTTGCATTGACTCCGCTCGAAACCAGGATTTCAGCCAGATGGGCTCCGGTGCTTTTCGGCAAAGGCTTTTCGCCAGTCAGGGACAGTACTGTGACCCGTTGGGCCCTGAGAATGAGCGCGTTTGCATCACTGACTGCGCGAGCGGCGGCTCTGCTTCCATCCCAGGCAATAACCAGATGTTTGATCGGCCCCGCAAAGATCTTGTTGGGAAAGACAATGATTGGCCGGCCAGAGCCGAATATAACAGTTTCGGCGATTATGCGAGTATCCGGGATTTCGGCAAGACATTCGAGAATAGTCAGATCAAAAAAACGCGCCTCGGAGGCGGCCGCCTCGTGCAATTGAGGTAAGGTAGCTTTGGCCGTCCGACTGAATATGTCAATTTTGGCGTCAGCTCCGAGCGTTGTCGCCACGGCCACGAGTGCAGAGGCGCGGCTGCGGCTCAATACTTCCGCTTGTTCGATCATCTTTGGAGTGTCTAGCAATATCCACGACCATTCGTTGGTGATGTGTGGAATCGCGACACTCAGCGCGTAGACTTGAAGATCTGCGCCGAAAAATTCCGCAAATGCTACGGCGTTCGAAATGATCAACTCGGAACTTGAATCGGGATAGGTTGCCAGCGGAAGGAAATATTGTGCCGTCATGTCCTGCTCCTCCTCTCGTAGAACGCCGCCACTCCCACCATCTATCTCTTCGTGGAGCTCGACATTGATCTAAGGCAAATACTGACGCTGCAAATCGGGCCCAGCCACGCCGACACGCATCTCCGCTCGAGATGGATTTGGTAGCCGGCTCTCTCCTTGGCATTTTAAAGTCAAATGTCCGCGACCACATCCGCAAGCAACGAGCGGACCTTGCCTGCCAGACCGTTCAGCACGTCGTTATCGATCGCCTGCATCGACGCGACCGGATCGATGGCGCTCACCATAATATCGCCGCCACCGATCGCGCGCAGGATGACATTGCACGGCAACATTGCACCGACCTTCGGTTCCAGTTTCATCGCCTCAAACGCCATGTGCGGATTGCAGGCTCCAAGGATGAGGTAGTCATCAACATCGGCGTTGACCTTCTTCTTCATGGTCGCCTTAACGTCGATCTCCGTCAAAACGCCGAAGCCGTGCCTGGAAAGTGCGGACTTCGTCCTTCCGATAACATCTGGGAAACTGGTTCCCGATAAAGTCCTATCAAGCGTGTAGGCCATTAGAAGTCTCCCTTGGATTGCGGGTATCCCCGCCCATGTTCGATGAACGGGCTGAGGTCAGTTCAAAAAGACGGCCGCGTGCACAGCCCGCCTTTGATCACTTGTCTTGCATGAACGACTGCATTTCGTCAGGTGTAACTTTGCCGTCATTGTTTGCATCGACTGCCACAAAAATCCGTTTGAGCATCGCCGTTAGTTCTTCAAAAGAGATCGCACCGTCTCCATCACTATCAGCAATGGCGAAGACGACCTTCATCATATGCCCCCTCATAGGCATTCCCTCACCCATGCGGGATGGAATCATATTACGGCCCATCATACCGGGAACCATTTCCGAACCGCCCGGCTGGGATTGATTGTCCGATTGTGCAAATTCTGGACGGTTCGTTTGAGCCGCCGCGACGCCGATTGCACCGACTAGGGCCAGCAGAGTGATACTTGGCAGTTTGAAGATGGGCATTCTGCAGCTCCTCTTTGAGGTTTCAGCTCCACAGATATGGCGCTGCTTTTACCTATACGATGAATGCCATGTCCAAACGTTGCGCTGGATCAAATCACGCACAGATCACATTTGAGATACGCTACAAGGAGCATGAGATATTAGCAGCGGCGTCCGATCAGCGAGCGAACAAACCGCATCCGCGATGCTTCGCTTGATCGTGGTGTAGGAATAAGACGGAAAGCCCGACTTCTTCGGCAAGTAGAAGGCCTGCCTCACCAAGAACCATCATTGCTGTCGCCCAAGCGTCAGCGCTTATGCAGTCTGGAGCAACGACTGTAACAGAGGATGGCGGCATTTTGAGTGGCATTCCTAGACGGGGATCCATTGTGTGCGACAAGCGGCTACCGCCGACATCGACCCAATGGCGGTAGTCACCGGACGTGGCAACCGCAGCGTCTTTTAGGTCGAGAATGGAGTGTGGTGCGCGTGCTTCCAGATCGGGCACTTCGATGGCGACGATCCAGCCCCGCCCATCAGGTTGGCTACCAAGTGCCCGCAACTCGCCGTCGATGGAGAAAAGCCCCGCATCGATCCCGTTCTCGCGCGCGACCTCCGTTAGGCGATCGACGCCGTAGCCTTTGGCAATGGCGTTTAAATCGAAGCGTATGTCCGTATGCCTTCGGGCGCGCGAGCGAGCCCTGTCGAGCTCCAGGATATCATGGGCCGGGCGGCGGCTGGCAAGGCGAGCGGCCTTTATCTTAGCTTCATTGGCCTCTTTCGGACCGAACCCCCAGGCCGCAACCGCATCGCTCATGCCAATGTCGAAGGCACCACCCGATGCGTGACCGACGGCAAGGCCCGCGGCCAGAACGGTGAGCAACCGTTCCGGCAGCGCGATCCACTCTCCCGGCCTTGCGGCATTCAAGCGGTTGAGATCGCTGTCTGGTTTCCAGGTGGACATCTCCTCGTCCACCTCGGCCACAGCACCGGCCATGGCCGTGCGAGCGGATTCGACATCGAAATCGGACGGCATGTGGAACAGGGCCGACCAGCGCGTGCCCATGGTCGGACCGTTCAGGGCGTGGCGCGTCAGGTTAGTAAACATCCTCGGCATAGCGTCCCTCTGCTTTCAGTGTTGCAAGGTTGATGCCTCCCGGCGCGAGGATATCCGCGAGAGCCGATGCGACCCCAGCTGCCATCTCAGTTCCGCCGCAGACGAGAACCTGGCCGCCGCCGGCGATGAGGTTGCAGAGCCGAGCCGCATCCTTGCGCAGTAGGTCTTGCACGTAGGCTGGCGTTCGCGTCCGCGAGTAGGCGGTCGAGACCGATGCGAGCCGGCCATCGTTCTTCCAGTCGGAAAGCTCTTCGGCATAGAGCGCGTCGTGGGCCGGATGGCGTATGCCGAAGTAGAGGTGCATTGGCTGTCGCGCAGCATTGGCACGGGCGAATCCGGCCAACGGGCCGACGCCGGCGCCGGCTCCGATCATAATCACCGGCTTGCTGCCCTGCGCGGGGCGAAAGGCAGGGTTCTGTCGGACGAAGGCTGTCACGGTGTGGCCGGGTTCCAGCGTTGTCAGCTGACCGGAGCAGAGACCACCTTCCTGCTTGCGCACGCAGATTTCGAGAAAACCGTCTTTCGTACCCGATGCTAGCGAATAGAAGCGCGGCAGGTCAGAGCCTTGTGGTACGACGCCGATCAGGTCTCCGGCCTCGAAATGAACAAAGCTCTCACCTGTTAGGCGTTGAAAGAGCGGAATTCTCGGCACGGCGAATCGCAGGATCACGGTCTCCGCGTGCAAATTCGCGCCATAGTCGCGTCGTGAGACAAGCGAAAGTGTCCATGTCTTTGGCGTAGCCGGTTGGTGGTTTAGTTGGAAATCGAGCTCGAGCGTTTCTGCAAGGCTACGTCCCCAGCGCGCGAAATCCTGCAGCGACTGGCGATCCACCGTGTCAAACGGCAGAAGTTCGGCCCAGCCCTTTTCTTGGGCAACCTGTGCAATCTGAGCCGCAAAGCCGCAGAACGTGTGGAAGCTGCGATCACCGAAGCCAAGCACGGCAAGCGACAGATTGGGTTGGGCGGGAAGGCGGTTGAAGTGCTCCAGAAAGCCCTGTGCACAGGCAGGTGCAGCACCATCGCCGTAGGTGGCGGCGAACAGGATGACCTGTCGGGCCCTCTGCCAGCGGGTGGGGTCGAAGCCTGCCATCGGCGCCACATGCACGCGAAGTCCCTGTGCTGCAAGCGTGGACTGCAAAGTCTTGGCAAAGCCACGCGTTGTACCACCTTCGCTGGCGACCAATAGGATTGTATCGGCACTGCCAGCGGGAATGCAAGCCACCTTGCCATCACGGCGGCCTGCAAGCCATACTGAGAGGCCTGTCCATCCCAGAAGCGGTACGCCAAGCGCCGAACATCCGAGAGCAAGCCCGAGCCATGCCATACCCTGGCCCGTGTGCAACATGGTCACGAGATAGGACACGCGATCGATCCAGCCGGCATCAGCCCAGGAAAGTAGCACGCCATTGCCCTGATCGATGTAGCCTTCGCCTCGCGCGGTCTTCAGCGTAAAGACATCCGTTGCATCGTCGGTAGCTGGAAAATTCAGAGAACGCAGATCTGCAATCGGTATCTTCTGTAGTGTGGCTATCGAAGCAAGCGCAACGCCAGTCCTGCCGCTAACCTCCGCCGGAAAGGGCGGTGCAGCAGCGCCGTCGGCCAAGTAGCCAAATGTAGCGGCTGTCATCCAAAGTGCGGTGAACGACGAAAGAAAGAGGCCCGGCAAGGCAAGGCGGGAGACCGCGGCATGAAGCCGTCGTCCCCCAGCGCCGCGCGTCGGCCTGACCAGGAGGCGCCACCCTCCAGCGCGACGCGCCAGAAGGAATACTCCAGAAATGGAAAGCAGCAGCATGATCGCCGCGCCGCCCGCCGTGATAAGGCGGCCCGTATCGCCCAGAAAGAGAGAACGGTGGAAATTGGTCAGCCCGCGTTGCAGTGCGGACGCATCGGCGCTGGCTGCGGGCTTTCCCGTTGAAGGATCAATAACGGCAGAGGCGGGCTGATCGCCTCGCAGATAATAGGCGGTGATGCGACCGGAAGGCGCGCGCCTGATTTGCTCGACCGAGGGCTCCGCCGCCTGAACCCGCGTCGCGAGGTCCGCGACGCTGATCTCTTGAGCGGCTGGCGTAGTAAACACCTCGGTGGCCGGAAAGACCGACAGAGCCATGCCGCTCAAAGCGACGGCGACAAGAAGCACGGCGGTAAGGAGCCCGAACCAGCGGTGGAACGACCGAACCATAGCAAACGTCTTTCCTGCTCAACGGGTGTAGGTGAAGTCGGCGATATTCCGCCGGCCCTTCGCCATCTGGCCGGAGCCGTTCGACGTTAGCGGCACGATGATGTCGTTCGGGCTGTCGCGCATGTCTTCGACTGCGGAATCGATATGAAGCTGGTATCCTGCATCGAATAGAGCATCAGCCAGGTCTAGCCTGATCTTGAGTGAACGACCCGCCCCAACGCTTGCGCCGGTGATGCCGTTGATTTCGGCGGTATCGCCCGCCGTTGCCCGGTACCAGCCGCTCATATGCTCGTAATATCTGGCCTTGTCGCCGGCCATCCACAAGCTGCCGGCATATTTGCCCTTGGCATCCGTGACGTAGTAGGCGAGGTACGCGCCACCGCCGCCATAGTTGCGCATGGTTGTGGTGAACGTGACTTCGCGCGCCATAGCAAGGCCGGGAACAGTGAGCGCCGTGGTGACGGCAAGGACCGCAAGAAGCGATTTCATAGTATTCTCCTTAAAGGGGTGGACTGTTCAGTTGGTCTGGACTTGTGGCTTGGAGCCCGGCATGAACAGGCCATTGGCAGGCGGGGTGGCATTCTGTTGCTGGACAGCCCCGCTACGGCCGCCGCAGGTGCCGTCGCCGTCATCGCCGCCGCAATCGTTGGAAGACTGGTGACCATGATCATCGTCCTCGGATTCGTGGTAGCGAGCTAACTCGACTGCGCTCGCGGCTTTCGTTTTCAGCGTGTCTAATGGCATGGCCAGACTGCCGAATGCGACGGAAATGCCGGTGCTGACGCAGGCAGCCAGGATAAGGTTGCGGTAGGTCATTTTTACTTCCTGTTGGGGATGTGGATGGGGATTGGCAGGAGGGGTCAGCGATGGTCGCGGGTTCCTTCGTCTCGATAATTTCGAGCGTCACGGGATTGTTTTTGGTTCAAAGCGACGGCCATCCTTGTCGGTGCCGTAGATTTCGCAACAGCCGTCATCGATCTTGATGTGCTTCAGCGTCCTGGCTCGGTCCTCGGCCATCGCACGGCCGGCTTCGCACGTGCTCCAGTCCTCGATTAGAATGTCGCGATTGGCCCTGGCCTGGACAGACGTCGCGGCCATGATGGCCCAATCCAGAAATGGCAGGATACCGCTTTTCATTATCGTTTCCTCTCTTAGTCGGATCGATAAATGGCGTTGCAAGCTGACCAGTACCTTACAAACGAGGCGACATTGCTTCAGCTTCCCGTAAGGTGGCAGGTGGACTAGGAGATGAGTGAAACGGGGGACAGCGATGCGGGTTCTGCTGATCGAAGACGATACCGCGCTGGGCGCTGCCATTCGCGACCAGGTCGTCGCTGACGGCCATTCAGTTGACTGGGTTACCCGGCTGGATCGGTCAGGGGACGCGCTTGCCGCCGCCGGCTTTGATCTGATACTTCTGGACCTCATGCTGCCCGATGGCCTCGGCATTCCCTTCCTGAAGGCTTTGCGCGGTCGAGGCGATGTCACGCCCGTGATGATCCTGACTGCACTCGATCAGGTCTCGGACCGGATTGCCGGGCTGAATGCCGGTGCCGACGATTACATGGTGAAGCCTTTCGATCTTGCGGAGCTTTCCGCCCGCATTGGTTCGGTGGCCCGCCGCTACACCGGCAATCCGAATCCCATCGTTGCGCTCGGCCCACTCAATATTGACCTGGCCGCGCGAAGCGTCACGCTGAATGGCAAGCCCATTGTTCTTACCGCGCGAGAATGGGTTCTGTTCGAGGCGTTCCTGCAGCGTCCCGGCCAGCTCCTTTCCAAGGCACAACTGGAAGAAAGGCTCTATTCTTTCGATACGGAAATCGACAGCAACGCCATTGAGGTCCATGTCAGCCGGCTGCGCAAGAAGCTTGGCGCCCATGTGATCGAGACCGAGCGCGGACTAGGCTATCGACTGGGACGACCATGAAGATCGGAGCTTCTCTTCAGACTCGCCTGGCACTTACGGTCGGGCTCTCGGTAACGCTGCTGTGGCTTGCAGCGGCGGCGGTCACGGCACACCGACTCGGTGGGGAAATGGAGGATGTGTTTGATGATGGGTTAAGAGCTACGGCACAGCGGATTTTGCCTATTGTGCGGCACGATGTGCGTGAGGGACGCCAACGCCGTAATCCTGCTGATCATAATGATGACGATGGCGAGGACACCGATCGCGGGACCCACACCGGCCGCGAAGCTCGCTACGGCGAAAATGTAACCTTCATCGTGCGTGACCGCAGCGGGAATGTCCTGCTTGTTTCGCAGGGTGCTGATGCCTCGATATTTCCGCCGTTCGTCGATAAGGGCTTTCTCCGCACGGAAACGCACCAGCTCTATTACGATAAGAGTCTCGACGGGAACCTCACGATTGCTGTCGCCGAACCGCTGGATCGCCGCAGGGAACTCTCCCGGAAGATGCTGCTGGGTCTTGTGCTACCGCTGAGCATAGTAATTCCGTTCAGTCTATTGGCGATCATTCTGGCAGTGCGCCGTTCGCTTCGCCCAGTCCGTGGGCTGAGACAGGCGCTCGCCAGGCGCGGGGTGCAAGATCTTTCACCGTTGCCAGATAGCAGACTGCCCAGCGAGCTTCGCCCGATCTCGGCGGGCATCAACCAGTTGCTGGGGCGCCTGAAGGCCGCGTTCAACGCCGAGCGTGCCTTCGCCGCCAATGCGGCGCATGAGCTTCGAACGCCGGTTGCGGGAGCGATTGCGCAGGCGCAGCGCATTCGCTCCGAAACCGGTGAAGAGCTAACCCGCCAGCGGGCATCCGAAATCGAGATCACGCTAAAGCGGCTGATGCGCATGTCGGAGAAACTGATGCAACTTGCCCGCGCTGAGGGTGGACGCTTGCAAGGCGACGAGCCATCCGATCTCAGAACCGCCCTGCAGATGATCGTTCAGGATTTCAAGACGGTAGGAGAAGGGCGAATCGTACTGACCGTCCCTCAGAGACCGGTGCTTTCCAAACTGGATCCGGATGCCGTCGGCATTCTTTTTCGCAATTTGATTGAGAATGCTCTCAAGCACGGTGCACAGGATGGGTTGGTCGAAGCGGTCTTGCAAGTGGATGGAATGCTTTGCGTCGCCAATGACGGCCCAGTTCTGCCCGCCGATGCCATGGACCGGCTGATGCAAAGGTTCGAGCGCGGTGACGGAAAAATCGGCGGCAGCGGTCTTGGGCTCGCCATCATCAAGGCCATTACCGACCGCGCCGGCATGACAATAAATGTTACCTCCCCCCGGCCGGAGAAATCTGAAGGCGTCCAGGTTCAGGTGAGGCTGCCGCTCTCCTGAGTTCTCCCGCTGAAAAGTTTCGGGAACTCACAAAGGGGCACTGTAAACTTAACGC
>UBXG01000003.1 GCA_900469475.1 Hyphomicrobiales bacterium
TCCCGCTTCCCCTTCGGGCCACGATGTTGAAGCTCCTGCGGCTGCCCTTGATCCGCTCCTTGCGCGTCGAGAATTCCCGAAATCCCGGCCAACGGCCGGCGCCATGCTGATTTCTCCGATGCTCTCCATTTTTCAGGATTGCGCTTGCCCGCGAGCGATCATTTGACGATTGCTCGTCTATCGGGCTGCTGGCGCAGCCGATCATGAGGCCCGTTCCGGGCCGCTTCCATTCGTTCGCCCCATGACATCGCCGCCCAGGCCGGTCAAGCGGCCCGTGAAGCCGGTTCATCTTCCGCGCCAGTCCGCAAAAGCGGACCCGTGGAGATGCCCCGACTTCCGCTCCACGCCGCTTGACAGTCCCGTTCGCCGCCGTGGGGCGGGCTTTCGCCCTCCCCCCCTCTGTCCCGGGGAATGTCAGAGGCCATTCCCCAGGCAAGACCGGGGAGGCTTCGCCCGAGGGGCTTGCCCTTCGGGGTGGCAACGGGAAACTTTGGAGAGAGATAATGAGCATCTACACCGAGACCGCACGTTTCGACACTGGCCGCGCACTGACCGAAACCGAAATGCGCCGCATCGCGCCGTCGATCTTTGCCGCGACCGCCCATGAAAGCAGGTCCGAACGGTTCCAGCCTATTCCCACCATCGAGATTTTGCGCGGTCTCATGCGGGAGGGTTTCATGCCGGTCGGAGCGAAGCAGTCGCGCAGCCGCATAGAGGGGAAGGCCGACTTCACCAAGCACCTTATCCGCCTGCGCCGCATCGATGATGGCAAGGTTTACAACGTCGGCGATACCGTTTGCGAGATCCTCCTCAAGAATGCCAATGACGGGACGAGCGCCTACGAGCTTATGGCCGGGCTGTTTCGGGTCCGTTGCCTCAATTCCCTGGTCACGCAGACCGGCACCATCGATGCTATCAAGGTACGCCATTCCGGCGACGTGCAGCATAAGGTGATCGAAGGCACGTACCGCGTCCTTGGCGAGGCCGAGCGCACCCTTGTCGCTCCACAGGACTGGTCAACGTTGCGGTTGAACCGCGATGAACAGGATATTCTGGCGGACGCCGCCCATGTCCTGCGATTTGGCGACAGCGAAGGCGAAACGACGACGCCGATCAAGGCCGAACAGTTGCTGGTCCCCCGCCGTCATGACGACCGCGCCGACGATCTTTGGACAGTCTGGAACGTGGTGCAGGAAAACGCCATCAAGGGCGGATTGCGAGGCATCGGCCGCGACGATCTCGGCAGGCCGCGCCGCGTGAAATCCCGCGCCGTGAACGGGATCGATCAGGATATCAAGCTCAACAAGGCGCTTTGGCTGCTCGGCGAACGGATGGGCGCCCTGAAATCCTGACCAGGATCGCGAGAGCGCCGCCACGCTGCGGCGCTTTCTATCCATCACCACTCTATCGGAGAGCATCAATGAACACCGCGCACCCTGTCGCCATCGCCAATCTGCGGGAAATCACCGGCCATGTTCGTCCCATGGCATTGGCCAACGCAATTCACGCTCGTGTCCCCTCATCGTGGGGCGGCGCATTTTTCATCACCCTGAACAATATTCGCGACTGCATTGAAGCCGGTGACCGATGGTTCGAGGAGGAGATCCCGGAAGGGTTTCGGGTTTGGACCGATAGTGGCTTTTCCTGCATCGTCCGGGATCGCCTTGCATTCTGTTCAGCCACTCGCACGGACGCTAAGCTCATCACACTCTCCAAGGATGAAAACGACGCTTTGGCGGCCGCAATATCGAAGGAAAACGACCACGGTTGAAAATCTGGTTATCTGCCGGTCGATGTCGAAGGCACCTCCGGTCAAGATCGAGGCGTAGCGGGGATTTATCAGGGGGCACCTAATCACAGCGGTCGGTGCCCCGTCCGATATTGATGTGGCCAGGTGGTTAGTCGTCGGTTTGCCTATCCCGAACCGCATCGAGCGGCGCGGGCCAGGACGAGGGGTGCCCCTTGCGCCCCACCCCTCGACACTCCCCGCC
>UBXG01000039.1 GCA_900469475.1 Hyphomicrobiales bacterium
AAACTTACTCTTTGCCATTTTCGGCTCTCCGTTTTCCTGTCCCCTGAGGGATCAATTCTTGTTATCGGTCAATTGGTATTCCGGTCACTTCTGACCGGAATACTTTGCCTGGATTTCCTGTGCGACGTTCGACGGAACCGGCGCGTAATGATCGAAGGTCATCGTGTACTGTGCACGACCCTGAGACATCGAGCGCAGGTTATCGACGTACTTGAACATGTTCGCCAGCGGGACGTTCGCGTTGATGACAACAGCGATACCGCGGCTTTCCTGGCCCTGGATCTGGCCACGACGCGAGTTCAGGTCGCCGATGACGTCGCCGACGTAATCTTCCGGCGTCACGACTTCGACCTTCATCATCGGCTCGAGGAGCTGGGCACCAGCTTCGCGGGCTGCTTCACGGAAGCAAGCGCGGGAAGCGATTTCGAAGGCCAGAACCGACGAGTCAACATCGTGGAAGGCGCCGTCGATGAGCGTCGCCTTGACGCCGAGCATCGGGAAGCCAGCCAGCGGACCTGAAGACAGGACGCTTTCGATACCCTTCTGAACGCCCGGGATGTATTCCTTCGGAACAGAACCGCCGACGATCTTGGACTCGAACTTGAAATCGTCGCCGTCCGGGTTCGGTTCGAACACGATCTTGACGCGAGCGAACTGACCGGTACCACCCGACTGCTTCTTGTGGGTGTAGTCCTTTTCCGTCTGGCGTGTGATGGTTTCGCGGTAAGCAACCTGCGGCGCACCGACAGTCGCTTCAACCTTGAATTCACGACGCATGCGGTCGACGATGATGTCGAGGTGAAGTTCACCCATGCCGGCGATGATCGTCTGACCCGATTCCTGGTCCGTCTTCACGCGGAAGGACGGATCTTCAGCAGCCAGACGGTTGAGCGCGAGGCCCATCTTTTCCTGGTCGCCCTTGGTCTTCGGTTCGATCGCGATCTGGATGACCGGCTCGGGGAATTCCATGCGCTCAAGGATAACCGGCTTCAGCGGATCGCAGAGCGTATCGCCAGTCGTGGTTTCCTTGAGGCCGGCCAGAGCAACGATGTCGCCAGCAAAGGCTTCTTCGATGTCTTCACGCGAGTTCGAGTGCATCTGCAGCATACGGCCGACGCGCTCGCGCTTGTCCTTGACCGTGTTGATGACCGATGCGCCCTTTTCGAGCTTGCCGGAGTAGATGCGGGCGAAGGTGAGCGAACCGACGAAGGGGTCGTTCATGATCTTGAATGCCAGCATGGACAACGGCTCGCTGTCGTCGGCGTGGCGTTCGATTTCGGCTTCCGTCTTGAAGTCGATGCCCTTGATCGCCGGAATGTCGAGCGGCGACGGCAGGTAATCGACAACAGCGTCGAGCAACGGCTGAACACCCTTGTTCTTGAAGGCGGTGCCACAGAACATCGGATGGAACTTGACGTCGATCGTGCCGCGACGGACGAGCGCACGGATCTGATCGTTGTCAGGCAGATTGCCTTCGAGGTAGGCTTCTGTCGCGGCTTCGTCGATCTCGACAACGGTCTCGATCAGCTTTTCGCGGTATTCAGCAGCCTTGGCCTTCATGTCTTCCGGGATTTCGACGACGTCCCACTGGGCGCCGAGCGATTCATCGCGCCAGATGAGAGCATTCATCTCGATCAGGTCGACGACGCCCTTGAATTCGGTTTCAGCACCGATCGGCAGCTGCATGACAACAGCCGTCGCGCCAAGGCGGGTCTTGATCATCTCGACCGAGCGATAGAAGTCAGCGCCGGTCTTGTCCATCTTGTTGCAGAAGATCATGCGCGGAACATGATACTTCTCAGCCTGACGCCATACGGTTTCCGTCTGGGGCTCAACGCCGGCATTGGCGTCGAGCAAAGCGATGGCACCGTCGAGAACGCGCAGCGAACGCTCGACTTCGATGGTGAAGTCGACGTGGCCGGGGGTGTCGATGATGTTGAAGCGGCGGGTCTTGCCGTCGCGGCCCTTCCAGAAGGTGGTCGTGGCAGCGGAAGTGATCGTGATGCCACGCTCCTGCTCCTGCTCCATCCAGTCCATGGTGGCTGCGCCGTCGTGCACTTCGCCGATCTTGTGCGACTTGCCGGTGTAGTAAAGAATACGCTCGGTGGTCGTGGTCTTGCCGGCGTCGATATGCGCCATGATACCGAAATTGCGGTAGTCTTCGATTTTATATTCGCGAGCCATAGTGGACTGCCTTTCCGAAACCGTTCGGGATTACCAGCGATAATGCGAGAACGCACGGTTGGCATCAGCCATCTTGTGCGTGTCTTCGCGCTTCTTGACGGCAGCGCCGCGGTTGTTGGAGGCATCGAGAAGTTCGCCACAGAGACGATCGACCATGGTCGTCTCGTTACGCTTACGAGCAGCGGTGATCAGCCAGCGGATGGCCAGAGCCTGACGGCGCTCAGGACGCACGTCGACCGGAACCTGGTACGTAGCACCGCCAACGCGGCGCGAGCGGACTTCAACGTGCGGAGCGATGTTATCCAAAGCCTGATGGAACACGCCGAGCGGCTCCTGCTTTGCCTTGCCCTGCACGGCGTCAAACGCGCCATATACGATGTTTTCAGCTACGGACTTCTTGCCGTCGAGCATGATGGCATTCATGAACTTGGTAACGACCAGATCGCCGAACTTCGGGTCCGGGTTGATCTCGCGCTTTTCTGCTCTGTGACGTCTGGACATATAACTTCTCGTCTCTCAACTTTTGCGACGCTTCACCACGCGGAGAACCTCGCGCAGCGCCGGATTATCTAAAAATCCGAATTACTTCGGACGCTTTGCACCGTACTTCGAACGGCGCTGCTTGCGGTTCTTGACACCCTGGGTATCGAGAACGCCGCGGATGATGTGGTAGCGAACACCCGGAAGGTCCTTAACGCGGCCGCCACGGATCATGACGACGGAGTGCTCCTGAAGGTTGTGACCTTCACCGGGGATGTAACCAATGACTTCGAAGCCGTTGGTCAGGCGGATCTTTGCGACCTTACGCAGAGCCGAGTTCGGCTTCTTCGGCGTCGTGGTGTAGACGCGGGTGCAAACGCCGCGCTTCTGCGGGTTCTCCTGAAGAGCGGGAACCTTGTTACGCTTTACCTGCGCCTGGCGAGGCTTGCGGATCAGCTGGTTTACGGTAGGCATTCAACCATCCCTTGTAAATCTATCTCGACACCCTTACGGGCATGACTTTCGCCGTCACCGGCACCGACACACGTTCGTCTCAATGCGCAAAACGTGGCCCGATCCGCTTTCGCAGATGGACCACAGAAAAGCAGAGGACACCAAAAGTGGCGTCGTGCGTGCAGCATTCGTGTCTTCAACGTGCGTTTAGAACCTTGTTTGAGGTGAACTCCAGGGCGTGTCGCCCCGAATAGCCATGCCTCACATGGGTCCCGATGGCGGCGGTACTACTGGTTTCCCGCCGGTTCGTCAAGGCCGGTTAAGAAATTATCTTTGTCATAAAGCCCGGAAACCCCGGACAAACCAGCCATTTGGCGCATTGGATACGGAAATGCCGCCCCTTCCGCAAGATGGACTTTGGTATTTCGACAAAATCCCTATAAGGAATCACGGAAGAATATTTCCATCCGACGGACCCGCGCGGCGAAAAGGAATCGCCGGGTCGATTCGATACTCCCGAAGGAAGATCCATGATTACTGCGCCAGACAACGACAACAATTCAGACGGTCCCATGGTCTTCATCATCATCGGCAAGGGCTACGAGACCGATGGCGGCGAAGGCATCGACTTGCATGTCATGCTGAAAGCGCCTGACGACGATACCGCCGTGCGCGAGGCGCTGAACGCGTTGGCCGAGGAAGGCTTCATCGAGGCCGATCTCGACCAGATCGGGCTCCTGACGGATATACCGGACGAAGAGCCGCATGCCTCCGCCTACCAAGGCGCGCTCGAAGGTGAAGTCGCGATCATCCGCTTCCGCTGATTGGACGACCACCAGCGGAGGCGGCCTCCCCTCGCCCCATCGATTTTATCATCGCGTAAAAAGAAACCGCCCGGATCGCTCCGGGCGGTTTTGATTTTTCACATTCGCTACCGGCTTATTCAGCCGGGCTGTTCTCGCTGGCGAGATCCTGCAGCATCGGCGTTGCGACGCCGGCATCCGTGCCCTTGCGGCGCTCTTCGAGGATGAGCTCGTCGCGGGCCGTAGCGATACGGCGGATCTGCGTCATGGTACCGCCCGTACCGGCCGGGATGAGGCGGCCGACGATGACGTTTTCCTTCAGGCCCTGCAGACCGTCGGTCTTGCCGGCGATTGCAGCTTCGGTGAGCACCTTCGTCGTTTCCTGGAAGGATGCGGCCGAGATGAAGGACGGTGTCTGCAGCGATGCCTTGGTGATCCCAAGCAGAACCGGATCGCCATAAGCAGGCTTCTTGCCTTCTTCGATCAGGCGATCGTTGTTGTCGTCGAGCTCGATACGGTCGACGTTGTCGCCGACGATGTACTGGCTGTCGCCCGCATCGGTGATTTCCACCTTCTGCAGCATCTGACGGACAATCACTTCGATGTGCTTGTCGTTGATGACAACGCCCTGCAAGCGGTAGACTTCCTGGATTTCGTTGACCAGGTAGGAAGCCAGAGCTTCCACGCCCTTGATCGCCAGGATGTCGTGCGGAGCCGGGTTACCGTCGAGGATGTAATCACCCTTTTCGATATAGTCGCCTTCCTGAAGGTGGAAGGGCTTGCCCTTCGGGATCAGGTATTCGACCGGCTCGACACCATCTTCCGCCGGCTCGATGATGACGCGACGCTTGTTCTTGTAGTCGCGGCCGAGGCGGATCGTACCATCGATCTCTGCGATGATGGCGTGGTCCTTCGGACGACGAGCTTCGAACAGTTCGGCAACGCGCGGCAGACCACCGGTGATGTCCTTGGTCTTGGCGCTTTCCAGCGGCGAACGGGCGAGAACGTCACCCTGCGACACCTTCGTACCCGGCTCGACCGACAGGATCGCGTCGACCGAGAGAAGGAAGCGAGCTTCGCCACCACGCGACAGCTTGGCAATATTGCCGCTGGCGTCCTTGATGACGATCGCCGGCTTCAGATCAGAGCCGCGCGGCGTCGAGCGCCAGTCGATAACCTGACGCTTGGTGATACCGGTGGATTCGTCCGTCGCTTCGAGAACCGAGAGACCGTCGACGACATCTTCGAAGTGAACCGTACCGGCCACTTCCGTCATCATCGGACGGGTATAGGGGTCCCACTCCGCCAGACGCTGACCGCGCTTCACCTTGTCGCCGTCGTCGACATACAGCTTCGAGCCGTAAGCGACGCGCTGCGAGGAGCGTTCGACACCACGTTCGTCCAGGATCTGGACCGTCATGTTGCGGCCCATGGCAACCAGGTTGCCATCGGAGTTGCGCAACATGTTGCGGTTCTTGATCTGAACCGTGCCTTCATACGAAGCTTCCAGGAACGACTGGTCGACCACGGTCGCCGTGCCGCCCAAGTGGAAGGTACGCATGGTCAGCTGGGTGCCCGGCTCACCGATCGACTGAGCGGCGATGACGCCGACAGCTTCACCGATGTTGACAGGCGTACCGCGAGCAAGGTCACGACCGTAGCAGACCGAGCATACGCCCGTCTGGATTTCGCAGGTCAGGGCCGAACGGATGCGGATCGACTGAATACCAGCCTTCTCGATCTCGATGACATCCGGTTCCAAGATCATCTTGCCGGCATCGACGATGCGCTCACCCGTGACCGGATGATCGATATCGTCCAGGGCCGTACGGCCGAGGATGCGGGCGCCGAGCGAGGCGACGACCTGACCAGCATCGACGATGGCGGTCATGGTGAGGCCGTTTTCGGTACCGCAATCGACGTGCGTGACGATGCAATCCTGCGCGACGTCGACAAGACGGCGGGTCAGGTAACCGGAGTTCGCGGTCTTCAAGGCGGTGTCGGCCAGACCCTTACGGGCACCGTGCGTCGAGTTGAAGTACTCGTTAACGGTTAGGCCTTCCTTAAAGTTCGAGATGATCGGCGTCTCGATGATTTCGCCCGACGGCTTGGCCATGAGGCCGCGCATACCGCCCAGCTGGCGCATCTGGTTCGGCGAACCACGGGCACCAGAGTGGCTCATCATGTAGATCGAGTTCATCGGCTTCTGGCGACCGGTCTTCTCGTCGAATTCAACGGCCTTAATGCGGGCCATCATTTCTTCGGCGACCTTCTCCGTGGCCTTGCCCCAGGCGTCGACAACCTTGTTGTACTTTTCGCCCTGGGTGATGAGACCGTCGTTGTACTGCTGCTCGTATTCCTTCACGAGCGCTTCGGTATCGCCGACGATCTTAACCTTGGTATCCGGAATGACCATGTCGTCCTTGCCGAACGAAATGCCGGCGCGGCAGGCATGCGAGAAGCCGAGCTGCATGATGCGGTCGCAGAAAATGACCGTGTCCTTCTGGCCGCAATGGCGATAGACCGTGTCGATCATCTTAGAGATGTTCTTCTTGGTCATTTCCTGGTTGCAGATGTCGAAGGTCACCTTGCCATGCTTCGGCAGGAGTTCACCGATCAGCAGACGGCCGGGGGTCGTTTCATAGATCTTCGAATAGGGCTTGCCATCTTCGCCGATCGACTTGAAGCGGCCACGGATCTTCGAGTGCAGCGTCACGACCTTGTTTTCAAGCGCGTGATGCAGCTCACCGAGATCCGAGAAGGCCATGCCTTCGCCCGGTTCGTTCTGGTTCAGGATCGACAGATAGTACAGGCCGAGAACCATGTCCTGCGAGGGAACGATGATCGGCGCGCCGTTTGCCGGGTGCAGAATGTTGTTGGTCGACATCATCAGCACGCGGGCTTCCAGCTGGGCTTCCAGCGAGAGCGGCACGTGAACGGCCATCTGGTCACCGTCGAAGTCGGCATTGAAGGCCGTGCAGACGAGCGGGTGCAGCTGGATGGCCTTGCCTTCGACCAGCGTGGGTTCGAAGGCCTGGATGCCCAGGCGGTGCAGCGTCGGTGCGCGGTTCAGGAGAACCGGATGCTCGCGGATGACCTCGTCCAGGATATCCCAGACTTCCGGCTTTTCCTTTTCGACCAGCTTCTTGGCCTGCTTGACGGTCGAGGAGTAACCCTTCGCGTCGAGGCGGGCATAGATGAACGGCTTGAACAGCTCGAGCGCCATCTTCTTCGGCAGACCGCACTGGTGCAGCTTGAGTTCCGGACCGGTCACGATAACCGAACGGCCGGAATAGTCGACGCGCTTGCCAAGCAGGTTCTGGCGGAAGCGGCCCTGCTTGCCCTTGAGCATGTCGGACAGCGACTTCAACGGACGCTTGTTGGCGCCGGTGATGACGCGGCCACGACGGCCGTTGTCGAACAGCGCATCGACAGATTCCTGCAGCATGCGCTTTTCGTTGCGGATGATGATGCCCGGAGCGCGCAGTTCGATGAGGCGCTTCAGACGGTTGTTACGGTTGATGACGCGGCGATACAGATCGTTCAGATCCGATGTCGCGAAACGGCCGCCATCCAGCGGAACCAGCGGGCGCAGGTCCGGCGGGATGACCGGGACGACCTTCATGATCATCCATTCCGGACGGTTGCCTGACTCCATGAAGTTCTCGACGATCTTCAGGCGCTTCATCAATTTCTTCTGCTTGAGATCCGACGTGGTGTCGGCAAGCTCGGAACGCAGGTCGCCAGCGATCTTTTCGAGGTTCATGCTGGCCAGCATCTCGTAGATCGCTTCAGCGCCGATCATGGCGGTGAACTGGTCTTCGCCATACTCGTCGACGGCGAGCATATACTCTTCTTCCGAGAGAAGCTGGTGCTCCTTAAGAGCAGTCAGGCCCGGCTCGGTGACGATGTAGTTTTCGAAGTAGAGCACGCGCTCCACATCCTTCAGCGTCATGTCGAGCAGCGTCGAAATGCGCGAAGGCAGCGACTTCAGGAACCAGATGTGGGCAACGGGAGCGGCGAGCTCGATATGGCCCATGCGCTCACGGCGAACGCGCGACAGCGTGACTTCGACGCCGCACTTTTCGCAGATGATGCCCTTGTACTTCATGCGCTTGTACTTGCCGCACAAGCATTCGTAGTCCTTGATCGGTCCAAAGATTCGTGCGCAGAAAAGACCATCGCGTTCCGGCTTGAACGTACGATAGTTGATCGTTTCCGGCTTCTTGATCTCGCCATAAGACCAGGAAAGAATCTTCTCCGGCGACGCAATCGAAATCCGGATGGAATCGAAATTCTGCGCAGGCACCTGCGGATTGAAAAGATTCATGACCTCTTGGTTCATGCCTATCTCCTTTAGGGGCGAAACGCCCTCGAATTGCGAACAGTGCCGGCAAATCCCGGGAACCGGACTGACGCTTTAAAACCGCCTTGCGGCGCCATGCATCCGAAGGGACGCCAACGGCGCTGCAATATTCCAAGCGGTGCGCGCTGAATGGCAGCGCGCACCCGCAGGCTATTACTCGGCTGCGTCCGGAAGCTGGCTTGCCGTCTGCAGATCGTCGACCTTGGAGTTTTCCAGTTCGACGCTGAGGCCCAGCGAGCGCATTTCCTTGACGAGAACGTTGAAGCTTTCCGGAATGCCCGCCTCGAAGGTGTCGTCGCCACGAACGATGGCTTCGTAGACCTTGGTGCGGCCGGCCACGTCGTCCGACTTGACCGTGAGCATTTCCTGCAGCGTGTAGGCTGCACCGTAAGCTTCGAGCGCCCAGACTTCCATTTCGCCGAAGCGCTGGCCGCCGAACTGCGCCTTACCGCCCAGCGGCTGCTGGGTAACGAGCGAGTACGGACCGATCGAACGGGCGTGGATCTTGTCGTCGACAAGGTGGTTCAGCTTCAGCATGTAGATGTAGCCAACCGTGACCTGGCGGTCGAACTGCTCGCCGGTACGACCGTCGTACAGCGTCGACTGACCGGTCTGCTTGAGACCTGCCATTGCCAGCATGTGGTTGACGTCAGCTTCGCCAGCGCCGTCGAAGACGGGGGTCGCGATGGACACGCCACGCTTCCATTGATCGGCCAGACGCAGCACCGACGCATCGTCATACTCGTGAACGTCGTCGCTCTTCGGACCGTCGCCGACGACCAGATCGATCGTCTTGCGCAGAGGTTCGATGTTGCCGCTCGCCTTGTAGGCTTCGATCAGTTCGCCGATCTGACGACCCATGCCGGCGCAAGCCCAGCCAAGGTGCGTTTCGAGAATCTGACCGACGTTCATACGCGAGGGAACGCCCAGCGGGTTCAGCACGATATCGACGTGCGTACCGTCTTCGAGGAACGGCATGTCCTCGACCGGAACAATGCGCGAGACCACGCCCTTGTTCCCGTGACGGCCTGCCATCTTGTCGCCCGGCTGGATCTTGCGCTTCACAGCGACGAAGACCTTGACCATCTTCATGACGCCCGGAGGCATTTCGTCGCCGCGCTGGACCTTTTCGACCTTGTCCATGAAGCGCTGTTCGAGACGCGACTTGGATTCGTCGTACTGGCCACGCAGGGCTTCGAGCTCGCTCTGGACCTTTTCGTCCTCGACGGCAAACATCCACCACTGCGAACGCGGATATTCGGAAACGACGGCGTTCGACAGTTCCGTGCCCTTCTTGAAGCCCTTCGGACCAGCAAGAGCAACCTGACCACGCAGCATCTCGACCAGACGGCCGTAGACGTTACGGTCGAGGATCGCCTGTTCGTCGTCGCGGTCCTTGGCAAGGCGTTCGATCTCTTCGCGCTCGATCGCCATGGCACGTTCGTCCTTTTCGACGCCGTGACGGTTGAAGACGCGAACTTCGACGACCGTACCGTAGGTGCCGGGCGGCATGCGCATGGAGGTATCGCGAACGTCCGATGCCTTTTCACCGAAAATGGCGCGCAGGAGCTTTTCTTCCGGCGTCATCGGGCTTTCACCCTTCGGCGTGATCTTGCCGACGAGGATATCGCCCGGCTGAACTTCGGCGCCGATGTAAACGATGCCGGCTTCGTCCAGGTTCTTCAGCGCTTCTTCCGAAACGTTCGGAATGTCGCGGGTGATTTCTTCCGGACCGAGCTTGGTGTCACGCGCCATCACTTCGAATTCTTCGATGTGGATGGAGGTGAACACGTCGTCGGCAACGATACGCTCGGAGAGCAGGATCGAGTCTTCGTAGTTATAGCCGTTCCACGGCATGAACGCGACGAGCACGTTGCGGCCGAGAGCCAGATCGCCGAGGTCGGTCGACGGACCGTCTGCCAGGATGTCGCCCTTGTTGACCACGTCACCGACGGTGACCAGCGGACGCTGGTTGACGCAGGTGTTCTGGTTCGAACGCTGGAACTTCATCAGGCGATAGATATCGACGCCGGACTTCGACGGATCGAGGTCTTCGGTGGCGCGGATAACGATACGCGTTGCGTCGACCTGGTCGACCACGCCGCCGCGGCGGGCGCCGATGGCAGCACCGGAGTCACGCGCGACGACCGGCTCCATGCCGGTACCGACGAACGGGGCTTCGGCACGCAGAAGCGGCACGGCCTGACGCTGCATGTTCGAGCCCATGAGAGCGCGGTTGGCGTCGTCGTTTTCCAGGAACGGGATCAGAGCGGCAGCAACCGAAACCAGCTGCTTCGGCGAGACGTCCATCAGGTTGATGTTGTCGCGCGGAGCGAGCATGACTTCGCCGGCATGACGGCAAACGACGAATTCCTCGATGAAGGAGCCGTCGGCGTCGAGCTCGGCATTGGCCTGAGCAACGTAGTACTTCGCCTCTTCCATGGCGGAGAGGTAGAGCACGTCGTTGGTCACCTTACCGTCGATGATACGGCGATAAGGGCTTTCGATGAAGCCGTACTTGTTGACGCGGGCAAAGGTCGCCAGCGAGTTGATAAGACCGATGTTCGGACCTTCCGGCGTTTCGATCGGGCAAATGCGACCGTAGTGCGTCGGATGAACGTCGCGGACTTCGAAGCCGGCGCGCTCGCGGGTCAGACCGCCCGGGCCGAGAGCCGAAAGACGGCGCTTGTGGGTGATTTCCGAAAGCGGGTTCACCTGGTCCATGAACTGCGACAGCTGCGAGGAGCCGAAGAATTCGCGGACGGCAGCAGCGGCCGGCTTTGCGTTGATCAGGTCCTGCGGCATGACCGTGTCGATTTCGATCGAGGACATACGTTCCTTGATCGCACGCTCCATGCGCAGCAGACCCAGACGATACTGATTTTCCATCAGCTCGCCGACCGAACGGACGCGGCGGTTGCCGAGGTTGTCGATGTCGTCGATCTCGCCCTTGCCGTCACGCAGCTCGACGAGCATCTTGACTACGGCCAAGATGTCGTCCTTGCGCAGGATGCGAACGGTGTCTTCGACATCGAGGTCGAGGCGCATGTTCATCTTCACGCGGCCGACGGCGGAGAGATCGTAACGCTCCGCATCGAAGAACAGCGAGTTGAACATGGCTTCGGCCGATTCCATGGTCGGCGGCTCACCCGGACGCATGACGCGGTAGATGTCAAACAGAGCGTCCTGGCGGTTCTCGTTCTTGTCAGCCGACAGCGTATTGCGGATGTAGGCACCGACATTGATGTGGTCGATGCCGAGGATCGGGATCTCGTCGAAGCCGGCCTTCAGGATGATAGGCAGGGTCTTCTCGTCGATTTCGTCGCCGGCTTCGAGATAGATCTCGCCGGTCTGGAAGTTGACGATGTCTTCTGCCAGGAACAGGCCGTACAGCTCTTCGTCGGTCGCCTTCAGAGCCTTGAGGCCCTTGTCCTGCAGCTGACGCAGCAGGCGCGGCGTGAGCTTCTTGCCGCCTTCGACCACGACTTCGCCGGTGTCGGCGTCGATCATGTCTGTAACGGTCTTGGCGCCCTTCAGCGTTTCCGCCTTGAAGGGGATGCGCCAGCCATCGCCGGAGCGCTTATAAAGCGACTTCGTGTAGAAGGTCGACAGGATCTCTTCGCCGTCCATGCCGAGTGCCATCAGCAGCGACGTCACCGGAATCTTGCGGCGACGGTCGATACGGGCGTAGACGATGTCCTTGGCGTCGAATTCGATGTCAAGCCACGAGCCACGATACGGAATGACGCGAGCGGCAAAGAGCAGCTTGCCGGAAGAATGGCTCTTGCCCTTGTCGTGATCGAAGAAGACGCCCGGCGAACGGTGCATCTGCGACACGATCACGCGCTCGGTGCCGTTCACGATGAACGTACCGTTGTTCGTCATGAGCGGCATGTCGCCCATGTAGACGCTTTGTTCCTTGATGTCCTTGATGGACTTCGCGCCCGTATCCTCGTCGATATCGAACACGATCAGACGGAGGGTCACCTTCAGCGGCGCTGCATAGGTCAGGTCGCGCTGGCGGCACTCGTCGACGTCGAACTTCGGCGGCTCGAATTCATAGGAAACGAACTCCAGCATGGAAGCGCCGGAGAAGTCGGTGATCGGGAAAACCGACTTGAAGACGGCCTGAAGACCTTCGTCCGGGCGGCCGCCCTTGGGTTCTTCGACCATGAGAAACTGATCGTAGGACGCCTTTTGAACCTCGATGAGGTTCGGCATCTCTGCGACTTCGGGAATCTTACCAAAAAACTTGCGTACGCGCCTGCGACCGTTGAACGAAAGGGTCTGAGCCATCGTCGCTCCTTTAAAATCCTGCACCCGGGCCTGCAACGGACGGGAATCGCTGGCCAGGCGACCCCATCAATCAATGAGTAGTTCAATCTCGTCTATCTAACCGAAAACCGCTCAGCCGGATTGCGTCGCGGTTCGGTTTGAGACCATCCTCTTGAAGAACCCATTACCCAAAAGCCGTTTTGCCCGCGGCTTTTGGGTAATTCGTTCAGAAAAACGGCAAATGGGAGGTAGCAAAAAGCCACCTCCCAAAGCAGTTTCAAGCTTACTTAACGTCGACCTTAGCGCCGGCGTCTTCGAGCTTCTTCTTGATGTCAGCAGCTTCAGCCTTGGAAACAGCTTCCTTGACAGCCTTCGGAGCGGCTTCAACGAGGTCCTTGGCTTCCTTGAGGCCCAGGCCGGTGATGGCGCGGACTTCCTTGATGACGTTGATCTTGTTCGCGCCGGCATCCGTGAGGATGACGTCGAACTCGGTCTTTTCTTCTTCAGCAGCTGCAGACGGGCCAGCCGGGCCGCCAACGGCAGCAACGGCTACCGGAGCAGCGGCGGAAACGCCCCACTTTTCTTCGAGAAGCTTGGACAGTTCTGCGGCTTCGAGAACGGTCAGCGAGGAGAGGTCGTCTACGATCTTTGCGAGATCAGCCATTTTTGTAGTTCCTTTTGTTCGGTTCGAACTGGTTGGTTATGAACAGCGAAAAACCGCCTTACGCGGCTTCGTCCTTCTTGGCGTAGGCCGAGAACACGCGAGCAAGCTGACTTGCCGGCGCTGCAACAACACCTGCGATGCGGGTAGCCGGAGTCTGGATCATGCCCAGCAGCTTCGCGCGCAGCTCGTCCAGCGAAGGCAGGGTCGCGAGCGACTTTACACCTTCGGCGTTGAGCGTTGTTGTTCCCATGGCGCCGCCCAAGACAACGATCTTGTCGTTGCCCTTGGCGAAATCCACGACGACCTTCGGAGCGGTAATCGGATCAGTGCTGTATGCGATCAGCGTCTGACCGGTGAAGAGATTGGAAATCCCTTCCGCATCCGTGCCCTGAAGAGCAATTTTGGCCAGGCGGTTCTTCGCGACTTTGACGGTGCCGCCAGCAGCGCGCATCTTGGAACGAAAATCGTTCATCTGAGCGACTGTAGCACCAGCATAGTGGGCCACGACAACCGAACCAGAAGCCTTGAAGACTTCGTTCAGTTCCGTGACGAATTCGCGTTTTTCCGCTCTTTCCACTGCTTTTCTCCAGTTGACAGGACCGGATTAACGGGCCTGCCGGGTTGCCTTTTGCCTCCTGGGATCAATGAGATCCCAAGCGACGCTTGAGGATCCTGTCCCCTCGCGCTCGAGCCTGACGGCTCCAAGGCACAAGGCATCCAAGGCTCGAACCGAGTTCATCGAAGCAAAGCTTCTTCAAAATTCGGGTCTTACCCGTCTCATGCAGGCTTGAGTGATTAAGGGATAACCACCTGCAATCTCGGACAGGAATTCCGGATTTCTCCGGAAATCCCGACCCCGAAGGACCGGGAATTCTTAAACGCCGGGCACAATGCCCGGCATAATCATTAGGCGCTCGGCGCCGTAACCGTCGACGGCTCGATCTTAACGCCCGGACCCATGGTCGAAGAGATCGCTACGCGCTTGACGTAGTTGCCCTTGGCACCAGCCGGCTTCGCCTTGATGACCGCATCAGCGAACGCGCGGATGTTTTCTTCCAGAGCCTTGGCGTCGAACGAAGCCTTGCCGATACCGGCATGGACGATACCAGCCTTCTCGACGCGGAACTCGACAGCGCCGCCCTTGGAAGCTTCAACGGCACCCTTGACGTCCATCGTAACGGTGCCAACCTTCGGGTTCGGCATCATGCCGCGCGGGCCGAGAACCTTACCGAGACGGCCGACGAGCGGCATCATGTCCGGGGTGGCGATGCAGCGATCGAAATCGATCTTGCCACCCTGAACGATTTCAACCAGGTCTTCAGCACCGACGACGTCTGCGCCAGCAGCCTTGGCTTCATCAGCCTTGGCGCCGCGAGCGAAGACGGCAACGCGAACCGTACGGCCGGTGCCGTTCGGCAGGTTAACAACGCCGCGAACCATCTGGTCGGCGTGACGCGGGTCAACGCCGAGGTTCATCGAGATTTCGACGGTTTCGTCGAACTTGGCGACGGCACGTTCCTTGACCATGTTGATGGCCAGATCCAGAGCATAAAGCTTGGTCGGATCAACGCCTTCACGAATCTTCTGAATACGCTTTGCTACCATGATCTTAGCCCACCACTTCCAGGCCCATCGCGCGGGCAGAGCCCTCGATCATGGCCATTGCGCCTTCGATATCGGCCGCATTCAGATCCTTCATCTTGGCTTCGGCGATCGACTTGATCTGAGCCTTGGTGAGCGAACCAGCCTTGGAACCCTTACCCGGGGTCTTCGAACCGGACTGGATCTTGGCTTCCTTCTTCAGGAAGTAGCTGACCGGCGGCTGCTTCATGATGAAGGTGAAGGACTTGTCCTGGTAGTAGGTGATGACGACCGGGATCGGCATACCCTTTTCCATTTCCTGCGTGGCGGCATTGAACGCCTTGCAGAATTCCATGATGTTAATGCCACGCTGACCAAGCGCAGGACCGATCGGCGGCGACGGATTCGCCGAGCCGGCCTTGACCTGCAGCTTGAGCTGGCCTGCAACTTTCTTAGCCATTTCTCTCTGCCTTTCTATATGACCGGTTGCCCGGCCCACTATGCCGGATCGCTCCGGCGGCTGCGGTTGCGTGGTGCGGATCACCAGGCCCGGCTAAGACCCTACCCTTCCACGCGGATTGCGGCTTGGCCGCGAGACATAAGCAAGCATTTGCTTATATCCAAACTCGAACGAAAGGCTAGCCGCCAGGCCAACCTTTCGTAGAAATCGCAATCAGACCTTCTCGACCTGGCTGTATTCCAGCTCGACCGGCGTAGCACGGCCGAAAATCGACACTTCCACCTTCAGGCGCGAACGCTCTTCGTCCACATCCTGAACCGTGCCGTTGAACGAAGCGAACGGGCCGTCGGAGACGCGAACCTGCTCGCCGATCTCGAAGGATACGGAAGCCTTCGGCCGCTCGACGCCTTCCTGGACCTGACCGAGAATACGCTCGGCTTCATAATCCGGAATCGGAACGGGCTTATTGTCGGAGCCGAGGAAACCAGTGACCTTCGGCGTATTCTTGATCAGGTGGTAAGCTTCATCCGTCAGGTTGGCGCGCACAAGCACATAACCCGGGAAGAACTTGCGCTCGCTGTCGACCTTGCGGCCGCGACGAACTTCAACAACCTTTTCGGTTGGCACAAGGATCTTCTCGAACAGATGCTCGAGACCCTTCTGCCTGGCCTTCTCCTCAATGGATTCAGCCACCTTCTTTTCGAAATTAGAATAAGCGTGGACGATGTACCAACGTGCCGCCATGTTCATCTCCACCCGATATCAGTTGCCGGTATTCAGCACATAGCTGAGAATCCAGCCAATAAGCTGGTCGGCAGCAAAGAAAAACAGCGAGGCGAAAACGACCATGACGAGCACCATCACCGTCGAGATCATCGTCTCGCGACGCGAGGGCCAAGTGATTTTCGACGTCTCGGAGCGCACCTGCCGCAGAAACGCTAGTGGATTCGTTTTGGATGCCATTGACTGCCCACGCAATTACGGCGCGTAAAGCTGAAACTATCAGCCCCACGCACCGCGTGTCTGTTGAACCCTACATAAACACCGATTCCCAATTTAACAAGAGGCAATACGGCGCTTTCTAAAATTTGCCGACAATCCGGCATAACCCTCAACCAGAGAAGCTGCGAAACGACGCGCCAGTCAAATCAAGGAAAATGGCAGGGGCAGCAGGGCTCGAACCTACGACCTGCGGTTTTGGAGACCGCCGCTCTACCAACTGAGCTATACCCCTTCTTCCTTCGAATATTCACTTCAAGCGGTGGACCGCTTGAGCAGTTCGAAGACTTGGCGCTCCCTTTAAGGCGGGACGAAACGATTGGCAAGAGCGTTTTTTGCTTTTTCCCAATCGGACCTGCAACTTCACATGGGACATGCCCGTGCGGACAGACCTGCCGGACAGGCAAAGCCGCCGCGAACGCTACGGAAAGGATGCCCCTCACCCTCGTTACTCTCCGGGAGAACCTTTCGGCTTGCGCTTGAGAAATTTCGGCCGGAGACGGCGCATGAAGTTATCCGCAGAGCGAATCACATTGGTCAGGGAGATCAGCTTGTCTATTTCGGCATCGGTATTGCCGAGCCGTTCCGACAAAACTTCGGCTGCGGCCAAAGCAATTTCGGCCGGAGGCACCTCCGTGAAGCGCTGGGCAAGGCTGATATAGGGGTTCAGCGCGACCCCGCCGTTGATGGTGATCTTTCCAAGGCGGGCAAAGAGACGAAGAAAGGTCTGCTCGAAGCTCCAGTCATGGGCGGAAACCACCCTCCACTTCTGACTGCGCCTGGCCGAGAAGCCGGCAAGCACGATCGCGCCAGGCAATTTCAGATCGCTGAGCCAAAGCGCCATGGCAAAGCCGCTCGTCGGCGTCTTGCCTTCCGTATAGAAATCCGAGCAGAAGCCCACGAGGTCGAGGTGGCCGGTCGGCGCGCCCTGGAAGTCGGCGGCTGGATTGAGCTTCTCTTCCGGTCCAAGGCGTATGTTCATGATGCCGAGGAAATATTCCTTCGGAAAGAATTTGACCACCTCGCCCACCTCGCCGCGATAGACGATGTTGGCGCCGCGCGGCTGGCCGCGCGAGACTAGCAGCGAGTGCCCATGGAACGGGCGATCCAGAACCTTGTAGACCTTGTTGAAGAAGACGAAGAGCGCCGTCTCAGGAAACTGCGTCTGCAGGCTTGCGATATCAACCGCGTCGCTGTTGGCGACCAGCACGATATGTGAGAAACCCGCCAGCACCCTGTGCCATTCGTCGGTGCCATTCAGGCCGGCTGCGGAACCCGCAGCCGGAAGACCGACATCAACGGCACCTGACGCTCTTTGGTCTAATTCCTTCATTTCTGTTGGACGTGCAGCATCCGGTCGCGCATGGCGAACCATTCTTCAGCGTAATCGTCGTTGCGATATTCATCGAAATAGGGGCCGCCATCGGTGAAATGCACCAGCTTGGCATCGTCGCGGTAATCATATTCGTTGACGAGATAGTTCCAGACGACCGGCACCTCGCCGATCTGATCGTCGTTTTCCAGCCACTTGAACTGATGAAGCTGAAGGCCCGTTGCCGTATTGACGAAATCCTTCGACAAAGCCGTGCACTTGGCATTGTTGAATAGGATCATGCTCGACCAGTTCTTCTTTTCATACTTCGTCTGCGTCTGCCCGAGGAATTTGGTCTCGATCTTCGGCTGGTAGTCGTGCTTGACGCACATGGCGGCATAGCGATCGTCACGCAGCGCCCAAAGCTCGGCAATATCGGCGCGGGCGAGCATGTCGCAATCCATGAAGATGCTCCAGCCCTGATAATCGCTGAGATAAGGCACGAGGAAGCGCGAGAAGGAAAACTCGGTCGACTGCAGCGGGTTACGCTCGCGCGTGAAGATGCCCTCGAGATTGTTGAGCACGATCGGCGAGAACACCACTGGAATAGACGAGCGTTCGATGATGCTCTGGGTCAGGACGTGGTAGGCCACGACCTCCTTGGAATCGAACCCGACGAAAATACGCGCAACATTATCCTTCATGATACCTCCGAAACGGCTGGTTTGTTTTGAATCAGCCGGCAAATTATCTTTCGCCGTGACGCAAGCAAGGCTCAATTCATCTCATGAAGCCTATCGGCTGCGGGATGAGGGTTCAACACATGTGCCCGAATACGCCGCACGACGCGCTGCAATCTACGGGAGATGCCGCGAACCTGATCCTACTTAAAGAAACAAGGATATTTGTCGAGTGTTTGCGGAAGCATTTTTGGTTATGCTGCGTAATAAATGGAGAGATTTCCGCTTGTCCCTCTCCCGGGCGCACCAGAGAGCAGCGCCCGGGTATTTCTTAGGCTTTATGCCTCAGACCTTCACATATTTCCGCCAGTCGTGCTCTTCCTTGAAGCCTAGGACCTCGCGAATCTTGCGATTGGACAGCAAGCCCTCATATTCGCCGATCTCGCGCGTGAACGGGACGTTCGGAAAGTGCTTGGCGGCCAGCTCTCGCGACGGCGTATTGGCCGATACAGTGTCGTTGGCGGCGTTGAACACCTGGAAGCCGAGGCCGCTCTTCTCGATGCAGAGATGGACGATCTGGCCGAGATCACGGGCGTCGATATAGCTCCAGGCGATGCGCTTGCGGATTTCGCTGTTGGCGAAAAACTCGGGGAACCGCTCATATTCATGCGGCTCGATGACATTGCCGATGCGCAGCGCATAGATGTCGATGCCGAAACGCTCGGCGAAAGCCCGAGCCGTCTTTTCATTCACGACCTTGGACAGACCGTAGGAATCCATCGGATTGACATCATAGTCCTCTTCCAGCGGGAACTGATGGAAGTCGCGATGGCCTTCGGCAAAGCAGACGCCATAGGTCGTCTCGCTGGAGGCGACAATGATCTTCTTGACGCCAAGCTTCGCGGCCGCCTCGATGACATTGTAGGTGCTCATCGTGTTGATGCGGAATGTCTCGTTGTCGGGCTTGATCAGGATTCGGGGAATAGCGGCGAAATGCACCACAGCGTCGAAAGGCTGCACACCCTTGCCTTGATCGAGATCCGGAAAATCGCGATGCATGCTGAGGACATTATAGACCTGTCCCGCATCGGTGGCATCGGCCTGCAGGTTGGTGACGCCAGGGCTGTTCAGTGGCACGAGATCGACATTGTGGACCTCATAGCCGGCATTGACCAGCCAAGGAACCGTGTGACGTCCAGCCTTGCCGCTGCCGCCCGTGAACAAAATACGTTTCTTCATGAAATCTCCTCCAGATAAAATCGAGCGATACATAGGCCCTTGCTTCCATTTCGCAAGACACGGCTTGGTGAGCTGACGGTTTCTCGGCAAAATAAGGGAATCGAGACGGCCGACTTGCCCAAGAGGCCAATGGCAACTGGGATCACGTCACCACTCGGTGATGGAGGGTTTGGGGCTACCGGAACAGCCATTTCAGCACGACATCCGCGCTTTGCCCGATCGAAAGATTGCTCGTGTCCAGGATCTCGCAGCCATTTGTCTGAGCTTCGCGGCGCAGATAGGCGGCCCAGTTCATCATGTTCGCATCGGCAAGTTCCGGCTGGCCTCGCTCGACGGACAAACGATGTGTCCTCGTTGCATCATCGCAATCGACCAATATGAGGCGATAGTCATCGATATCGGCGGCGGCCACTGCCTCCTTGATGAAGGATGGCCGCATCTGCCCCTCAAGAAGAGTGGCCCTACCTTTCCGCACCTGTGGCGCAAGCCGCGCCAGCCATTCCAGGGTCTTATCCCGCTGCCAGCCCTCGGGCGAACCGTGATCGCGGATCATGGCGTCAAGCGACGGCACGCCGATACTGTCGAAATGATGGACGGCTAATGTATAGGCATGGTCCTTGGCGATCGCCTGCGCGATCGCGGTCTTTCCCGAGCCCGAAGCACCGGTCAGAATGATCAGGCTCATGCAATACCTCCGAATACGAAAAGGCCCCGCTGTTTCCAGCGGGGCCTCTTATAAAGGAATAATCCGAAGATTACTCGACGATGGATGCA
>UBXG01000008.1 GCA_900469475.1 Hyphomicrobiales bacterium
AGGGCGGGGTCGATGGGCGGGGCGGGAAGCGGGCTTGGCGCCGGCAATGCCTTCGGCGCGAATTCCAGCCCCTTGCGTTGATGGTCTTCATACCGCGCGCGATTGGCGGCGATTTCTTCCGGTGAACGTCTGACGTGCTGCATGGCTAAATGTCTCCCGATGGTGCCAGGTCGTCCCGGCGGCGCCCCAGGGAAGAGACCGGGCCGTCCCGGTCGGGGCCAAAGATCGAGGCTGTGCCGGCGATGCGCGGCGGCCAGATGGAAATGTCCTTGGTAATGGTCGCGCCGTAGCGCTCCTTCTCCTCCGGCCGGTCGCGGCGGCGCTCGAAGGCGACGACGCGGGTCGCAAGCGTGAAGGCCTCGCGCATGTCATGGGTCACCATGACCACTGTCATCTGCGTCTCGTGCCAGAGGCGCTTCATCAGCGTATGGATTTCGGCGCGGATGCCCGGATCGAGCGCACCGAAGGGTTCGTCGAGCAGCAGCACTTTCGGCCGCATGATGAGCGCCTGGGCAAGCGCCAGNNTGCTGCATGCCGCCGGAAAGCTGGGCCGGATATTTGTTCTCGGCGCCGGCAAGACCAACTTCCGCAAGAAGCTGGCGTGCCTCCTCTATGGCGTTCCGGCGTGCCGAGCCGAACAACCTAGCCTTGTAGCGCGAGGCGGCGAGCTCCTTGCCGAGAAGCACGTTGCCGAGTGCTGTCAGATGCGGAAAGACCGAATAGCGCTGGAAGACCACGCCGCGATCGGCGCCGGGTTCCGCAGGCAGGGCCGCGCCATCAAGCAAGATCGTGCCGCGTGTCGGCTGCTCTTGCCCCAAAAGCATGCGCAGGAAGGTGGACTTGCCGCAGCCGGAGGGCCCGACGAGCGCGACGAATGCACGCGAGGCGACCGTCAGCGAGACATCCTCAAGCACGATCTGGTCGCCATATTCCTTCCAGACCTTTTCGATTTTGAGTTCGCTCATGCCTGCTTCTCCAGTTCGGACCAGGGGAAGACGGCGATGCGGATGCGATCGAGCAGGTAGTTCATGAGCACGGCAAGCAGCGTGATCCAGACAACATAGGGAAAGATCACGTCCATCGAGAGGTAGCGGCGAACGAGGAAGATGCGGTAGCCGAGGCCGGAATCGGACGAGATCGCTTCGGCGGCGATCAGGAACAGCCAGGCCGGGCCGAGCTGCAGCCTGAGGCAGGTGATAAGCCGCGGCAGGATCTGCGGCAGTACGACACGAAGGGCGATCTGCCAGGATGAGCCGCCAAGCGTCTCGGCCTTGACGATCTGTTCGCGCGGCAGTTCTAGCGCCTTCAGGGCCAGATCCCGGATCATCGTCGGTGCGACACCGATGACGATCAGGGCGATTTTGGAGGTTTCCCCAAGGCCCATGACGATGAAGAGGATGGGCAGCAATGCCAGCGGCGGGACCATGGAAATGACGGCGACGAAAGGCGAAAGAAGCGCTCTCAAATAGGGCAGCATGCCGATCAGCATGCCCACGCAAAGCGCGATCACCGTGGAGATGCCAAGGCCGGAGAGCAGCCGGACGAGGCTTGCCCGGGTATCGGACCACAGAAGGTAATCTCCCGTGCGCGGATCGGCGATGAAGGCCATGCGGTTGATGGCGTCGGCAAAGCCGGCGAAATTCGGAAGCAGCTTGTCATTAGCGTTTTCGGCAAGCCTTGAGGCAGAGCCGATCGCATAGGCGATGATGAGCAGCGCAAACGGCAAAAGCGTCAAGGCAAGCTGCGCACCGGGACTTGGCTTGGTATTGATCCAGCGCATGAAAGGCTCCGCGGAAAGGCTGGCGGCGCTGGCGCGCCGCCGTTCAAGGAAGCTCAGAGCGACCCGTCGGTGGCCGACTTCATGTAGGCTTCGGTGAAGCGAAGCTTGACGTTGTTGCCGTCGCCGAGGACCTTGCCGTCGGGCATTTCGATGCCGATGACATCGGCGGAAGGCGCGCCATTGCCGAGAAGCCCCTTCTGGAAGAGGAAGTTGCGCACCAGATCCATGGTCTTCGGCAGGTTCGGCGAGGTGGTGAAGGAAAGCGCGTCGGCGGGCTTGTCGAAAAGCCGGGTTGCGGCGAGCTGCGCCTCGAAGCCCTTGAGGTCGGTGCCCGATGCCTTACCCATGGCCTCGCGGGCGGCCTTGCCCTCCGGCGTGTCGGCCTTCATAAGCGCGGCCGTTTCATACCAGATACCGGCGAGTGCCTTGCCGAAATTCGGGTTGTCCTTGAGCACATTGCTGTTGGCGACCATCAGGTCGATGATTTCGCCTGGCACCTGCGAACTGTCGAAGACTTTCTTGGCCGTCGGATCCTCGAGAATGGTCGAAACCAGCGGGTTCCAGGTGACAACGGCCGAGACGTCAGGCGTCTTATAGGCTGCGACCATATCGGCATCCGAGGTGTTGACCACCTTCACGTCACGTTCGCTGAACTTGATGCTGTCGAGGGCGCGGGCAAGCAGATAGTGCGAAACGGAATATTCGACGAGGTTGACGTTCTGGCCCTTGATGTCGGCAAGGCTCGTCTTGTCCTTGAGGATGACGGCGTCATTGCCGTTCGAGAAGTCGCCGACGATGACGGCCGTCGTATCGACGCCGCCGGCAGCCGGGATCGAAAGGCCGTCCATGTTGGTCAGCGTCACCGCGTCGAAGGCGCCGGCCGTATACTGGTTCATCGACTCGACATAGTCGTTGAACTGGGTGACTTCGATATTGATGCCGTATTTGTCGGCCCATTTCTTGACGATGCCGTGGTCGCTCGCATAGCCCCAGGGCATCCAGCCGACATAGATCGACCAGGCGACCTTGAAGCTGGTCTTCGGCGCAGCACTGGCGGCGGAACCGAGCCCGAGGGCCAGCGAAACGGACAGGGCTGTAACGGAAAGGATTTTCGAAAAAGTCTGCATTGAAATTCCCCTTTTGCTTTTGTCAAAAAGGGATCGGCAAAGACCATCGCGCCGCCAATCCCTTGGCTTACGAGGTCTCCCGGGCTTTTATCCCGCCGTGCATCCGGTGGGATTTCTCCCCCAGCCGGTGGTGGCTCTCGGACCAGCCACGCTCTCAACGGAGCGCCGGAACCCTAGCCACCAACTCAGCAAAATATGAAGCAAGCGGTGTGCCAGATCGTAACCTATTGATTTTGTTGCCGAGAGGGCGTCACGATTCTGGTGAAAAATTAAGCAATGGAAAAATTTGCACGAACAGTGTGCAGATTTAAGGATGCGTTCGACTTGGCACAAGGCTGAGGATTGCCTTAGCGCACCAGTGCATCCTTGGGAAAACCGGCGGCGAGGCTATCGATGAAACTGCGGACCGCTGGCGGAAGACCGCGGCGCGTCGTGAACACAATATGGACCAATCCCTTCACTCCGCGCCACGTTGGCAATACGCGCACGAGTTCGCCCTGATCGAGCGCTTGCCGGCAAGTGTGATCGGGCAACAATGCGACGCCCAGCCCTGCAAGAGCGGCTGCCCTCACGGCAGTAAAGTCGGCGCAGCCCATTCTCGGTTCATGGCGGAACACGTGCGTCTGGCCCTGCTCCGTCTCGAGAAACCAATTGACCTCACTCTGGTCATCCGTCGTTGACAGCGTCGGTTGGGTCGACAGGTCATTGAGGCTGTGGATGCGGGCGGCGACCTGTGGGTTTGCGACGAGAATCCGGACCGAATTTCCGAGCGACCTCATGGTCAGCGACGCATCGCCATCGAGCGATGTTCGGACCCGGAGCGCGACATCGATCCGTTCCTCGATGAGGTTGACCGGGCGATCGATTGCGACGAGTTGCAGGCGCACCTTCGGATGCCGTGTCAGGAATTGCATCACAAGCGCTGAGATCGGTTCGACCAGTCCTGTCGGGCAGCTCATACGGATCAGGCCGTGTGGCTCCGATTGAGCTTCGGCCACCAGGGCTTCGGCGCGCTCGGCTTCCGCCAGCATCGCCTTGCAGCGCTCATAGAAGGATTGGCCGATATCGGTCACCCGAAAGCGGCGGCTCGATCTTTCAATCAGTCGCACCCCGAGCTGCTCCTCCAGCCCCGCAACTCTCCGGCTCAGCTTCGACTTCGGCTCGCGCAGAGCTCGTCCCGCAGCGGCGAACCCGCCGTGGGCGACGACCTCGGCGAAGTAGAATAGATCGTTGAGGTCAGATCGCATCATCGTTCTCCATTTGGAACGATGAGTATCAAATTTGCCTGCTATTTGCAGCATCGTTCTGCTGGCATGTTCTTCTCAACGGCAACCAGCCGCAACAAAGGAGCATGACAGTGAGCAGGAAATTCGAAAACAAGGTCGTGATTGTAACCGGCGGCACGAGCGGCATTGGCCTTGCCACCGCAAAAGCTTTCTCCCAGGAAGGAGCTGCAGTCTTCATCACAGGCCGGCGCAGGGAAGCGCTCGATGCTGCCATTCGGCAGATCGGCGGCCGTGTCAAAGGTGTGCAGGCCGATATGAGCAAGCTTGTCGATATCGACCGCCTGTATGATGCTGTTCAGCAGGAGCATTCGCACATCGATGTGGTTTTTGCGAATGCCGGCGGCGGCGAGATGGTGCCTCTCGGCGCGATTACCGAAGAACATTATCAGAAGACATTCGACACCAACGTGAAGGGCACACTCTTCACCGTGCAGAAGGCGTTGCTGCTCCTGCGCGACGGCGGTTCGATTGTCCTCACCTCGTCGACGACGAGCATTTCCGGCACACCTGCCTTCAGCGTCTACTCTGCAACCAAGGCCGCCGTGCGCAACTTCGCCCGCAACTGGATCCTCGATCTCAAGGATCGCCATATTCGCGTCAATGCAATTAGTCCTGGCGTGACGGAGACAGCCGGCCTCAACGAACTCTTCGGCAATGGCGAGAGCGCCGAGAACACGAAGAATTACCTCGCGAGCCTCATCCCTGCCGGCCGCGTCGGGCAACCGGAAGAGATCGCCAAGGCCGTCCTATTCCTGGCCTCCGACGACGCTTCCTTCATAAACGGCATCGAACTCTTCGTCGACGGCGGTCACGCCCAGATCTAAGGCACGATCGCAAAGAGAACGACCAGATCGGGCATCGCAACGGTGCCTGATCTGCCTCCGGCTTATTGAAGAGGTTTTACGTGCCCGAATGCGAGCGTTGGAGCGGCGTCGCCATAGCATGGGGCGCTCGCTCCTCGACGGCGCGCGTGCGGATCTCTGCGAATGAACGCTGTCTGAATAGTGCCTTCAGCTTCCGTTCCAAGGACAGGTTCTAGAAGAGAGACGTTCAACCGCGGTCCTATCCGCCTCAGGAGACATAGTCATGATCCGCACGTCTATCATTGCAACCGCAATCGCCGCTCTCGTTGGCATCACCGCCGCAGCCCCCGCCATGGCCAATGATGTGCGTATCGAACAATATGGCTGGTCGAACTCCGCAGGCGGTGCTCAGGAAGGATACGGAAACCGGATCAGAACCTATCAGAACGGTGGTTATAACCGGATCATCGGCCATCAATATGGTCGTCACAATCTTTCGGCGGTCGGCCAGGAAGGCCATGACAACTACGGCGCCACCTATCAGAACGGCGACCGCAACGTAGCCGGCATCGGTCAGTTCGGCTCCAACCATACAACCATCCTTACCCAGGACGGCAATGGCAATATCGCGGCCGGCGTACAGGTCGGTCATGGTTGCAGCGCCAATGTCAGCCAGGGCGGTAACGGCAATGTCGCGGCCTTCGTCCAGGCATGCCCTTAAGGCACGGACACAACTGCGCAACGACAAAGACACCAGGATACCAACAGCAGGCCGTTAGGAGGATGACCCATGGCAAATAACGTCAAATATCCGCGCCACCTGATGGCGATTCTAGCATTGGTCCTGCTTCCCGTCGGCGCGGTAGCGGCCATGACTGCGGCCAATCAATCCGATGGGGCGCGGCTTTGCGAAATCAAGGCAACGCCTGGAGCAGGTATGGTGAGACTGGATGCGCTCGTCCACGCCGACAAGCATGTCGGCGGGACCTACACTTTCCATGTCGAAAAAGCCGGAAACGGTGGAAGTTCCGCGATCAACCAAAGTGGCGATTTCGACGCCAAGGCGGGACAGGCAGCAATCCTCAGCTCCGTTTCGCTCGACTCCAAAGGAACGGAATACAAGGCGACGCTGGATGTCGTGATCGGAAACAAGAGTTTCAGCTGCATAAAGCAGAGCGGCGGCGACTGATCGGCCTACAAGACCCCGCAAATTCCCTAAAAGGGCGCCGACTTCCGGCGCCCTTTTGTCTTTCATCAGCCTGAAATGACTGAACGAGAACTGAACGGGTAATTCCGAATTGGTTCAGCCGCAAAATGCGAGAGTTGATCATCGGCTAAGGCAGCCGACACATGGAGATCAGGATGACCCGCAACGTGTTTAAGATCCTTACCGTCACCCTTCTTGCCGGGACCCTGGGGCAGGTGGCATTGGACGCGCCAGCCTATGCTGGCGGCCGGATCTCGTTCAACCTCGCGCCGGATAATGCCGAGGATGCCAATATTTTCTCCACCGGATTGCGAGTCTATTCGCTCTACCGCGATCTGAAGGGTGCCGACATCCGGCAGCTGGGACGGGGGAATGCGGCCGGCATCGCTCAGGCTGGCCGCGGTAACATCGGCTTCATCCAGCAACGGGGCAATGGCCATTCCGCGACCTTGCAGCAGAATGGCAATAACAACGCCTATGGCATTTTCCAATACGGGCGAAATACGGAAACCAACGTGGTGCAGGATGGGGATAACGGTATTGGTGCTACCTTCAGCTATGGCTGGTAACTAGTCTAATAAGGCAGTCTAAAGCAGATCGAGAGTAGTGATCATCCATCGAACTCCGGTCAGGCTCTCTCTCTGGAATTGGGCCATGTAGGGGAAATCTCTTTTCAGCCCGTTTCAGCTGCAAAGATTCATGCAAGAATGCGCACCCGATTATTCTACTTTTTGAGCTGCACAATGCCTGAAGAGATCGAGGTTGATACCGATAAGTTGCGCGAAGCCATCGATGAGGAGATCGAGCGGAAGTCCGCCTCGCTGCTGCGTTCCATCGCCCTGACAACGGCCTTCTTCGCGGCACTGGCGGCGATTGGCTCCCTATTGGCGGGAGGCTCAATCAATGAGGCATTGGCTTTAAAGACCGAGGCGACTCAAAAGCAGGCCCAAGCCTCCGATCAGTGGGCTTATTATCAGGCGAAAGGTATCAAGGCTGCGATCCTCAAATCGCAGATGGAGTTGCTTGCCGCGGAAGGCAAACCCGTGGCGTCGGCTCTCGATGAAGAAAGCCGACGATATGCGGACGAAGAAAAATCAATCAGCGCCGCAGCCCATGAACTTGAGAAAATACGGGACGAGAAGGATGAGGAGGCCAATCTCCTCATTCACCACCACCATTATTACGCCTATTCGGTCGCCATGTTGCAGGTTGCGATCGCGCTGGGCGCCGTGGCGGCCCTGACCCGCAAGCGCCCGGCGTGGTGGGGATCCTCAGCTCTGGGCCTCTTGGGTGGCATGCTCCTATTATGGGCCTGGGTCGCGGGGTAGTTCAGCCTTTGCCGTCAAACGCCGCGTCAAAACCAGCCCTTCACCTTGAACCAGACCAATGGAATGACGGTGCTGAGTATGATGACCGCCCAACCATATTGATATCCCCAAGCCCAATCATATTCGGGTATGTTCTTGAAGTTCATGCCATAGATGCCGGCAATAAGGGTTGGGGGAATGCCCGCGATCGACACGATGGTCAGAACCTTGAATATGTCGTTCTGAGCAATGCCGATCAGCCCGACCAGGGCGTCCAGCACGAACTGGACTTTGTTGGCAAGTTGCTCTTCATAATCCACCAGCGAGTGGATATCTCGGCATAGCCCTACCAGACGTGGCTCGAGATCTTCCGACCAGCCCTTGGCTTGCTGTTCCGTATAGGTCACAACACGTCCGAGGCCCTGCAGACCATCTCGGATATCGGAGAGGCGGTCTCCCAGACGCCCCACCTGGCGCAATTGTGCTCGCAGCAGCTTGTTGGCGCGGGCTGCATGGTGGCCGCGAGGGTCCTCTGCGCGAAAGGCGCTCGTTGAAAGGCCGTTGAGCTCTCCTGCCAGATGCTCAAGGGCATCGGCGACGCGGTCGACAATGTCCTCGCAGAGCAGGGTGAACACCTCAAGGCTCGATTTTGGCGCATCCTGTGCGGCAAAGCTGGCCGCAACTGCGTCCACCGCCGGCAACGTCATAAACCGGACTGTGACGAGGCGATCCGCAGATAAAACGAAGCCGATAGGAGGGGTTGTGTCGGCTCCCTCCGGATGTCGGGCGGCCGATGGCGTGCTCATATAGAGCACGCCATGCTGATTTCTCAGTCGGCTCGACGTTTCGATTTCACTGAGAGCGCCCAGGGAAGGGAGGGGAGCGCCAACGGCTTCTTCCACGTTCCTCAGCTCGGCGCCGGTGGGGTTTAGGAGGTCGACCCATATAGCGTCTGCTAACGCTTGCGGCTTGCCCTTTTTATCCTCTTGCGGCACCGGGAAAACACTTAGCATCTCTCGTGGTCACTCCCTGCAGTGCGGCGAGGAGCTCTCGCCTCGTTTGATGACTGCGGCGACGACCGGCCGTCGCTTGTCGAATTTCCGGACCTGGCCTTCACGAGACTCACTGCTGATCGCAGATCGGGATCGGCCGGGCAGGCGGTGCGGGATGGTCCTTCTTATACTGGACGATGATCGGCTCGAGGGTCTCCTTGGGCCAGAATTTGGGCGTGCCGATTTCCTTCAGGCAGGATTCGTTCCAGTACAATCCGGATTGGGCAGGGGAATGTCCGGCCGCAACGGCCTTGGCAACCGCCTTGATGTCCGAGGATTCAGGATAGATGTAAAGCGTCGTCGGATTGTCCTTCACCATGGAGATGATCTGATTAGCGTCTGAGGCTGACCAGCTTGTGCAGCCGTCGCTGCGGCCGCCGGCATATTCGACCAGCTTCCCGAGCGGAACATATCCGTCCCGGTTGGCATAGGGGCTCTGTGGGTCTTTCTTCATGCAAATGCCGGCGACCTTAGCCGCCGCATGTCCGCCGATGGCCCGCTGCCGCGCATTGGCGGTTTCGCCCTCGCCGTCAAACTGGAGGAAGGTGCGAAGGTAGGCGACCTCCTTCGCCTGCGAGAGCTTGTAGTAACCCTTGAAGGTCGTCTTCGTCTCTTCCGTCAGATAGGAGCCGCCCGTCGTCAGGTTGGAATCCATCGCGTTGCCGAAGTTCTTCGCACACATGCGGCCATTACCGAAATCGGCAACACCTTTGAGATCGCGACCGCTGCCGTGGCCCGATGAGACCACACGAAAGGTCTGGGCCGCCTCGCAGACGATATAGAAGCGGCCTGCCGACTTGCCGTCATTGGGCGTGTTCGGACGGGTGGCGTCCATGGCGAAGTAGCAGGGATTTTTGACCGTGCCTTCGCTCACTTTCCGCATGTAGAGCGCACGGGCTCTCTGCAGGACCGGCAGGGCAATCTGCCCGTCACCGGCGCCGACATAGGCGCCGAGCCATGCCGGAATATCCGGCTGCCGGGTTGCTGCCAGAGATTGCGATGTGGCGGGGATGACGAGGGCGAGGGAGCAAAGGCTAAGCATCTGGGCGACGCTTCGAAGGGCATATCTCAACCGCACGGAAATGGTTCTCCTATCAAATATCCTGGATCCACACCCGGCACAGCCGGCCAAAGCGATTTTGACAGGAGCCTGCCCCACAAGCTCGGCTGTCATGCGCTCGAATCCAGAAATCATATTTGTGCGCTGCTTTGCTGAACGAGACCCTAACAGGCGCGCGAATCTCCGTGCGTGCCATTCATTTCCACCAGTTCTGCGTTAGCATTCTTCAGCGATCACGGCGCAAATATGGCGGACTTCGGGCGAGCAATACGCAACGAAGATGCGATGCCAGGATCGATAGTTTCTCCTCGGCAGGTGGTTGGCGCTGGCCGCTACGGCAATTCCCACCAAAGTGTCTGAAGCTTACTGGAAATGCATCGGAACAAAAGCTGCTAGCGAAACCAGTGGCTCGACCGATATCGGGCATATTCCGCCATTGCCTCTGGTGCCAAGTCTTGTAATTCCTTGGCGCCAGGACGCCCCTTGAGATGGATGAATATCGGCCGGGGCTTGTCCTTTTGCGTGACCGCCAGATAGGTGGTTTCAAGAGGCCGCTTGGAGAGCCATTCCGACTCGTGACCAAAGGTAATACCCACCTTGGCGCGGTCGAGGCGGTATTCGCTGGCAAACGGTCCGGTACAGCTCGTTTCGACGATCGATGTCTGATCCAGCAGAACCGCTGTCGTTGTTCGCAGGAGAGCGGATGCTCCCGAAGCGATCGTGAAAACGATGCCCCAGACGGTCCAGACTACGATCCGGCGGCGCGTGAAGAACGGACCTTCGTCCAGCATTTCCACCGCCGGTCCGTAACGATTGGGCCTTCGAACAGATGAGGCAAAACCAGCCACGATCAGTATCTGGATCAGAAAGCTGCTCAGGAATATCGCACCCATGCGATGGCTGCAGTCGAAACTCGAGAAAAAGCCATTGTCCAAGACTACCATCAAGCCACCCGTGCTGCGTATGAGATTATTACGCATGCCCAAAGGAACTCTTACTTCTTAAGTCCATCTTACGGCGTAATAGAAAAGGGCCCCGAAGGGCCCTTGTGATCGATCGGCGCGAAACTCAGCGCTGGAGGTTGACCAGCACGTCCAGCAGGTCTGAGCCCGTCTGGAACACCTTGGAATTGGCTGTGTAGCTCTTCTGTGCCTGGATCATATCGGTGAGCTGGCCGGCCAGGTCGACGTTCGATGCCTCCAGCGAGTTCGACTGGATGTAGCCGAGGCCGTTGCTGTTGGCGAAGCTGGTGACGGTGACGCCGGAATCGGCGTTGGCCTGATAGACGTTGCCGCTCATGAGCGTCAGCTTGTCCGGGCTCGCGACGGTTGCGAGCGGAATCTGATAGAGTGCCTTCGGATCGCCCTTCGCATAATTGGCGTAGACGACGCCGCTCTTGTCGATGGTGATGCCGGTGACGGGCGCTGCTGCCTGTCCATTGGTGGACCCGGTGGAGGCGAAAGCCGAGGCCTTCTGGGTCATCTTGGTCAGGTCCATTGCGATCGACCCCGCAGTCTTCGGATCGGTGATCGTAAAGCTGCCGCCGCTCGTCATATTGCCGTTTGTATCGAAGGTCAGCGTGCTCGTTGCAACAGGACCGGATGAGTAGGGGAAGGATGAGCCGGTACCCGTCGCCGCGTCGGCATTCCGGTAGACGGCGACTTGCCACTGATCCGTCTTCGGCGGTGTTGTGGTGATGTCGGCAGCCTGCGTCTTCGTATAATAGATGTCATACATGACAGTGTTGCCAAGCTTGTCGTAGGCAACCACCGAGCTCTTCTGGGTGTCCGTCGTGGTTGTCGCCAAGTTTGCGCCCGGTAACGTCTCGGTTGCGCTAGGCACCACAACCTTAGCACCCGAATTCAGGTTGCCTGTAAAGCTGCCGGAGGTCGAGGGAGAATTGGCAAGGCCGCTCTGGTTGACGTTGATCGGCACGAGGCCGTCGAAGCCGTTGACGACGACGGCAGGCGCGCCCGATGCATAGGAATAGCCCATCAGCGTATAGCCGGCGGAGTTGACGAGATTGCCATTGGCGTCCGGCTTGAAATCACCTGCACGTGTCAAAACCGTCTTGCCGTCGGCACCCTGCACGACGAAGAAGCCGGCGCCTCGGATCGACAGATCGGTGCCGGAATTGGTGGATATGGCGTCGCCCTGCTGCGAGACCGAATAGCTGACATTCGTCTCGACGCTACCGGAATTGTAATTGCCGCCGCCCGATGGCAGAATCAACGACGAAAAGCTGGCCGTTGCAGACTTGTAGGCCGTTGTGTTGACGTTCGCGATGTTGTCCGACACGGTGCTAAGCTTATTTGCTTGCGCGTTCATGCCTGAAACGGACGTTTTCATGCTACCAAAGATGCTCATTGGTTCCTCGCACGTTGCTGATGCCGCCACGATAGCGAGGGTGACTTGTGTGAAACTGGCTTTTTCCTGTGTTGCAAAGTCGAGAAAAGTTTTCCGCTTCGATAATCGGCTTGCGGCGGAGCTTTGAATTCCGGGGCTGTTAGGGTGCAGGGCGTGCCTATTGCGCTGGCAGATGCGGGGCAGGAAAGTCCAGCACGCGGCTGGTATAGCTTTCGATCAGCGCACTGAACGGCGTGCCGTCCGGCAGCTTCAATACGGCGTGATGTTCGAGAAGAAACGGAGGTAGGGCGAGAGGCGCGCCGGCGGATGGTGGGAGATCGGCACCGGTGTCCCAACCTTGCGGGAGAGGCGACCAAAGCAACTTTGCCGACAAATTCGTGCGGGAGAAATTAAGGGCCTGAACGGCCCGACCGAAGGCGACGTCGCTCGTTTCAAGGGCCTTGTTCATATCTGCCGTAAGCTTTGCCGGCACATACCAGTTATCCGCCTCCGACAGCACGCGATCGCCGCATGCGAGGCGCACGCGGCGATAGGCGACAGGCTCGTCAGCTCCGACCGCCAGCAGTTTCCGGATTTCAGTGTCGGCAGTCTTGTCCTGACCGCGCACGCGCTGCGCAACGATTTTCGAGCCTTCCGGGGCAAGCTTATGCGCAGCGCACCAGCGATCGAGCGTCAGCGTGGCGCTGGCATTGCTGAGGAGATCGGCATTCAGTGTCTGCAGGATTGCCAGCGCTTCCAGACGCGAGGTCGGCGTGTCGGGCCACGGAGAAACAGCTGCCATCTCCTGCGCGATCGCCGTCTGCGCGCCAAGGGCAATAGCGAGGGAACTGCCGAGAGTGATCATACGGACGAATGACGGGGGCTTTGATGGCATGCGCTGAAATCCTCCGGCGGATTTGATTTTACGGCCGAGGCCTTATGGCTGACTAATATGTCGCTGGCATAAATGGCAGGCCCGCCGCCATTGGCAAGACCCGAAATATTGGGGATGCGCGTCTATGATCCGATTGCGTTCAGACCTATGACGGCCATCCGAATAAGACCCGCCGTGGCGACAAAAGCCAGAGCGGAGACGAATAGCGCCGCCAGGATCATCAGGCCATCCCGCGCCATCAGGGCGACCGCGATCGCCACGAGGGCAACGACCGGCAGATAGTTGCCGAGCGGGATCGGCAGCGCAATGGCGATCGCCAGCAGGAAGATCGGGAACGAGAGCAGCCATTCCATGGTTGCGCCCGTAAAAAGGGCCAGCCGTCCGGGACGCACGACCGTCTCGATCCTGGCGAGTATCGGCGCGCTGTAGCGTACGATAAGTTCCACGACTGCTGGCGAAAGCCGGCGTCGACTGAGAAAGGCCGGCAGCCATATCGTCCGGCGGCCCAGTGCGATCTGCGCCGCCACCAGGGCAAGCGCACTGCCGAATACGACGCCGAACGGTCCCGGTATCGGGATCAGTGCCGGCAGCGAGAGAAAGAGAATGGTGAAGGCTGTGCTCGTATGCCCGAGGCCGCAGAGCACTTCACCCACCGAAATACCGCCTTGCTCATGGGCGAGCCTGGCCCGGTCGCGCAGCCGCGCCGATGCGGTATCGTCATGCCGCGTGGTGCCAGCCGTCTGTTGCGTCATCCGACGTCACCGGACGTGGCTGATGTAGGTGTAGCCTCAGGCTTCATCGGCAGCTTCCTCCGTTCCTTGGATGAGCTTGATGATGGGCGCACAGTCCGGATTGCTTTTGTCGAGCAGATTGGCGGGGCTGCTCCAGCCGGTCGAGAGGCCGATGACGGTGGAAATCGTCCAGAAGGTGTCTTCGGAGGCGCGCCGCGTGAGGGCAGGGACCTCGGACGAGAGACATGCCTGCGATTGCCTGACGGTCTCGGCCGGCTGACCGGCGGCAACGGCATGCCGCTCGATCTCGGCTTGCAGAGGACCAAGGGCGAAAGTTGCAAAAAGGGCTGCGAGGAGATTGGAGATCATGTCTGTACCTTGTCGGAGATCTGTTTGAAGCGGGGAGGGACGTGCCCCGGAGTGGGGGCACCTCACGGCATCAGGCGCTTTCGGTTTCGGTTTTGTTGCGTGTCTTCAGCAGGCTCCAGCCGACGCCGCTTGCAATGATGGCGAAGGTGATGCCGAGCGAGAGGGCGGCGGGGAATTTTTCCAGACCCAGCATGTCGGCGACGAAGATCTTCGAACCGATGAAGACGAGCACGATGGCGAGCGCCGGCTTCAGATACTGGAAGCGATGGATCATGGCGGCGAGTGCGAAGTAGAGGGCGCGCAGGCCGAGGATCGCGAAGATATTCGACGTATAGACGATGAACGGATCGGTGGTGATCGCGAAGATTGCGGGAACCGAATCCACGGCGAAGATCACGTCTGCCACTTCGATCAACACGAGCGCCATGAAAAGCGGCGTGATGAACCAGACCATCTTACCGGTCTGCGGATTCGGCTGCTTGATGAAGAAGCGCTCGCCATGATGATGGTCGGTGACGTTGAAGCGGCTGCGCATGAAGCGCACGAGCGGGTTCTTCGACACATCCGGCTCGGCATCCTTCACGACCAGCATCTTGATGCCGGTGATGATGAGGAAGGCGGCGAAAACATAGAGCAGCCATGAGAACTCGGCCACCAATGTCGCGCCGACGCCGATCATGATGGCGCGCAGCACGATGACGCCGAGAATGCCCCAGAAGAGCACGCGGTGCTGATAGAGACGGGGCACGGCGAAGAAGGCAAAGATGAGGGCAATGACGAAGACGTTGTCGAGAGCCAGCGTTTTTTCGACGACGAAGCCCGTCATATAGGCAAGGCCGGAATCGGCGCCGAGATACCACCATACCCAGCCACCGAAGGCGAGGCCAAGGGTGATGTAGAGGACAGAGAGCTTGATGCTCTCGCCGACGCCGATCTCCTTGTTTTCCTTATGCAGGACGCCAAGATCGAAAGAGAGGATGGCGATGACGAGCGCCAGGAAGCTCATCCACATCCAGAGCGGCTTTCCCAGCCACTCGACGAAGAGCAAAGACGTTTCCATGATAGAAAACCTCTGTCGGCGCAATGTCGGAAACGGTCCGACATCGCAAGAGCGCCGACGGCTCTCACCAGAGGGGCCCGGACCAGCGGGTTGGCCAATAGCTGGGAAGCGACTGTTAGCCTTTCAAGAGGCTTGCGCGCATTTTGCAGCAGAGCAGCAACATCATTTGCCCGTCTCATCCGTCGCCCGACCGATGTGAATGCCGTAAACGCTTGCCCTCTCCTGTGCGACGAAATCCGCCAGGGCAGGGGGAATTTCGACGTGACCGCTGTGCCGCCCGAGGATTTGGAATCCTTTTGGAAGACAGGTCGCGATGCGGTCGATTATCTTTTCATAATCGACAACAAGCATTTCCCGTCCCGCCATGAGGCTGAAAAGCTCCGCGTCGGCGATAACGTGCTCATTTTCGCAAAACCAGTAGGAGGAGATCGTCAGGTCGGGAAGATAGCCGATCGGTGCCGGCAGGTTTCGTTGCTCGAACTGGAAACGCCCAGGCAGTCCGGCAGCCGATATCAGTTCCCGGGCGAGAGAAAGCTGATGTTCGGATATGTCCAGACCGTGAAGCTGAAGCTCGGGATTGCCGGCGAGATAAGCAAAGGCAAGGCTGAAAGCGCCGGAGCCGCAGCCGAGGTCACATACTCTTCTATACTTGTGAACAGGTGCACGAAGGCTGGTGAGCGCTTGCAGGCATTTTAGTGAGTTCCGCATCCCGAATGCACGCATAAAGGCATCGGCGGCGCGGCTATAGTCGAATATCTCTATCTGACGCCTGCTTTCGACGGCATTGCGCAAGGCGATGGAATCGTTGCTGGGATGATACAGATGATTGCATCTGAGCAGGACTTCGGCAAATTCTTCGAAATGCCGCGTCTGTACATCCGTGGTCATGCAAGCCGATCCTCGCCAAGGAGATTGTCTTTGGTATGATTGGAAGGGCTGTATGCGGAGAAAGCAACCCCTCAAAACTTGCCCTTGACGCTCAACAGGGCACGGCCGCGTGGCGGTGACCGCCAAGTGCCTTCGCCATATCAGCCGTGTGGCAAATGAACCGGAAATCCCTCGAAGGTCTTGAGGGTATCGAGGACGATCGCCGTCTTCACGTGCTGAACCGATTCATGCGGAAGCAGCACGTCGTTGACGAAACGGGAGAGATCGGTAAGCCCGCGGGTGGCGACCTTCAGGTGATAGTCCATTTCGCCCGTCAACGCATAGGCTTCCAGCACCTCGGGCAGACCGTTGATGAGCTGCGAAAACCGGCGGGCATTATCGCGATTATGAGTGGCGAGCGTCACAGAAATGACCACGAGCATGTCCAGCCCCAGCCTCTGCCGGTCGAGATTGGCCTGGTAGCTGCGAATATAGCCCTCCGCCTCCAGCCGTGTGCGGCGGCGCGAGCATTGCGAAGGCGATAGCGCGATGCGTTCACCCAGCTCGTTGTTCGTCAGCCTGCCGTCTTTCTGAAGCTCCTCCAGCAGACGTAGATCCAGTTTATCGAGCTGTTCTTCCATTGCGAAAAATCCTCAAAATCCTCACGAAACGTGCGTAATATTTTCCCCTTCGGTTAAGATAGCAAGTTTTCACTCACGGCGATCAATATAGCTTGCATGATAATGGATTGCGGATGACGACGAATTGACGGGACCATTTGCATGTGTGCGCAGCATTTTAGATGCGGCACATACAATCAGGATTGCTTATCGGTTTCCGTTTTGGAATTAGTGGTTGCGGAAAGTTGACCCATTTTTACATGATTGTCATCTGGCTTTTATATGTGGGGAGCGGGAAGCAACCAAACGCAGGGGGTATAAATGCGTAAACTTCTTCTCGCCATGATGTCTGCGACCGTAATGTCCGGCGCAGCCCATGCAGCGACAGTCTATCCGTTGGACCGGGCAACGGTACTCGCCGGCTCTCCGTTCGATTTCAAGGTGGAATTCAGCCAGGTCGTGAAGCCGGAAGACGTGAAGATCACGGTCAACGGCGAAAGCTACGACGCGGTTTTCGGCAAGGCGGCTGATTTCGTCGGCGAAGAAAAGGGTGCTGAGGACAAGGTTCTCGGATCTGCCCTGATCCTGCGTGGCGTCAAGCTCGCAAAGCCCGGCCAGTACAAGGTCGAGGTTTCGGCCGGCGACGAGAAGAAATCCGTCAACTGGGATGTTTATGGCACTTCGGCGACGCCGAAAGCCAAGAACATCATCTTCCTGCTCGGCGATGGTCTCTCGGTTGCGCATCGCACCGGCGCCCGCCTCATGTCCAAGGGCATGACCGAAGGCAAGGCCAATGGCCGCCTCGCCATGGACGACATCCCGCCGGTTGCCTTCATCGGCACGTCCTCGACCTCGGCGATTGCCACCGACAGTGCCAACACCATGTCGGCTTACATGACCGGCCACAAGTCGGCCGTGAACGCCCTCGGCGTCTATGCCGACCGCACGCCGGCAAGCCTCGACGACCCGAAGGTCGAGACCATCGGCGAGGCCCTGCGCCGCACCGGCAAGAAGTCGCTTGGCATCGTCACCACGGCCGAAGTCGAGGATGCGACGCCGGCAGCGCTCGTTTCCCATACCCGCAAGCGTGGCGACAAGGCCGATATCGTCGGCATGATGTATGACGTCAAGCCGGATGTCCTGCTCGGCGGCGGCTCGGCCTATTTCCTGGCGAAAAGCGTGCCCGGTTCCAAGCGCAAGGACGACAAGGATTATATCGCGCTCTTCAAGGATGCCGGCTATGCCGTCGCCACAGACAAGAACGAACTGGCGGCCGCCGCCGGCTCGAACCAGGACAAGCTGCTCGGCCTGTTCCATACCGGCAACCTCGACGTCACGCTCGACCGCGAATTCCTCAAGAAGGGCACTGTCGACAAGTTCCCGAACCAGCCAGGCCTCGTCGACATGACCAAGATCGCGCTCGACAAGCTTTCCAAGAATCCGGATGGCTTCTTCCTGATGGTCGAGGGTGCCTCCATCGACAAGATGAGCCATCCGCTCGATTGGGATCGCGCTCTGGTCGATACGATCGAGTTCGACAAGGCCGTTGCCGTCGCCCGCGAATTCCAAGCCAAGAACCCGGATACGCTTATTGTCGTCACCGGCGACCATACGCATGGCGTCTCGATCATCGGCACTGTCGACGATAACAAGCCGGGCACGGAAATGCGCGAGAAGGTCGGCACCTATGCGGCGGCCGGCTTCCCGAACTATGAGGACAAGGATGGCGACGGCTATCCGGACCGCGTCGACGTTTCGCGCCGCCTGTTCATCGCCGCCAACAACGGTCCTGACCACTACGAAACCTTCCGTCCGAAGCTCGATGGTCCTTTCGTTCCGGCGATCCAGAACGAGAAGAAGGAATATGTCGCCAATGAAGCCTACAAGGATGTGCCCGGTGCCGTCTTCGTGCAGGGCAACCTTCCGAAGGACGAGGACAGCGGTGTCCACGCCGTCGACGATGTCGTGCTCCAGGCGGCAGGTCCAGGTGCCGAAGGCTTCCGTGGTTACATGGAACAAAGCGATGTCTACCGCGTGCTGGCCGATACTTTCGCGCTCGGCACCGAAAAGATGTAAGTCCTGACAGGCCATGTGAATAGGACAGGCGGTGTCGAAACCGCCTGTTTTCTCCATTTTATGAGGGTACGCGATGTCGAAGCATCAGATCGCCACCATCAATCGCCGAGACTTTCTGGCCGCCGCTGCAGCCTTGCCTGTCATGGGCATCGCGGTACGTGCCAAGGCCTCCGAGAAACTAGGCTTCGGTGAGCTCTACAAGAGTTTCGGTCCGCTCGGGCTCGAATTTTCCGACAAGGTCAAGCAGTCGAGCGGCAAGGACGTCGCCATCAACGGCTTCATGGCGCCGCCCTTGAAGGCGGAGGCGGCCTTCTTCGTGCTCACGGAAATCCCGATGTCGCTTTGCCCCTTCTGCTCTTCCGATGCCGACTGGCCAGATAATATCGTGGTCGTCTATCTCTCGTCCAAGCAGACATTCGTGCAGTACAACGCGCCGATCATGGCGCGCGGCGTGCTGGAGTTCGGTTCGTGGACCGACCCCGAAACCGGCTTTATCAGCCAGCTGCGTCTCAGGGACGCCTCGTTCAGGACTGTTTGATCCTCATGCTCGCTCTCGATGTTTCCGGCCTGAGGATGCAGTTCCCCGGCCTTGCCGCACCGGTTCTCTCCATCGACCGCTTCCATCTGCCACCGGGCGGTCGGCTTGCGATCACGGGTGCGTCCGGCTCAGGCAAGAGTACCTTCGTCAATGCGATTACCGGGCTGGAAGACGTTAGGGATGGCAGCGTGTCCTGGAGCGGAACGGAAATCACGCGCCTCTCTGCAGGCCGGCGCGACGCCTTTCGCGCCCGCAATATCGGCCTTGTCATGCAGGATTTTCATCTGTTTCCCGGCCTGTCCGCCTTCGAGAACGTCGTGTTACCGATCAAGCTGACACGGCGCCTTGCGGCCAGCGAACGGGAACGAGCGCTTTATCTGCTGGCGGTGACCGGTATCGCCCGACCGCAGCAAAAGATCGAAACCTTGTCGCGCGGCGAGATGCAGCGCGTTGCCGTTGCCCGCGCACTGCTGTCGCGTCCGGGCGTCATCGTCGCCGACGAGCCGACCGCCAGCCTGGATCGCCAGGCAGGTAACGAGGTTGCAGAGCTGCTGCTGCAATTGTCGGCAGAAGAAGGGACGACGCTCATCGTGGTCACGCATGACACAGCGCTCGCCGCGCGTCTTGGTCGCCGCATCAATCTGGCAAGCGGGCGCATCGAGGAAGACAGCCAAGAGGTGGCCGCACAATGATCACCTTCATCCTTGCCGACCTCAGGCGTTTCTGGAGTGGGGCGCTGGCTGTCGTCGTGCTGATTGCCCTGTCGGTCGCGCTGAGCGTGACGGTGACGCTGCAGGAGCGGGCCGTCCGTCTCGGTAGCGCTCGCGCCGCCGAGAAATTCGATCTGCTTGTCGGAGCCGCGGGTAGCGAGACGCAGCTGGCGCTTTCCGCCGTTTTTCTGCAGCCCGCGCCGCTGCCGCTGATGGACGGCGCCGTCCTTTCCCGCCTTGCCAACGATCCGCGTGTCCAATTGGCCGCACCCGTCGGCTTCGGCGATTCTGCCTACGGGCATCCGATCGTCGGCACAACCACAGGCCTTATCTCGTCCCTTTCGCCAACGCTCTCGCAAGGTGCGATGTTTACACACCTCGGCGAAGCAGTTGTCGGCTCCGATGTCGCCTTGTCGACCGGTGCGGAAGTCAAGCCGATGCACGGCACGGCCGAGGCCGGTGGCGAAACCCATACGGCCATCGCCTACAAGATCACGGGCCGCATGGCGCCGACGGGAACCGCTTGGGACCGCGCGATCCTCGTGCCGATCCGGGCGGTCTGGCAGTTGCACGGCATGCATGGCGGGGAATATCACGACTATGATGGCGATGAAGCAGATGCGCACGGCGTGGCCAATCCGGAACAAGATCGTCATGAAGGCCACGAACACGGGCATATCGACGCTGATGCGCCGCTGGATGAGCATTTCGATGCGGAGACGCCTGGCGTGCCCGCCGTTCTCGTCAAGCCGAAAACGATTGCCGATGCCTATCGCCTCAGGCAGGAATACCGCACCGGCACGACCCTTGGCGTCTTTCCAGCGGAGGTGTTGACCCGGCTCTACGCGACGCTCGGCGATGCCCGCAGTCTGCTTCTGGCGATTGCGCTTGGGACGCAAGCAATCGTCATTGCCGCCATCGTGCTTGTCACCATCATGCATGTCGGATCCAGGCGGCGGCAGATCGGTGCCTTGCGGGCGCTCGGAACGCCGGTCCGCTCGATCGTCATGCTTGTCTGGGGTGAGCTCTTCATTCTGTTTGCCGCCGGCATCGCGCTCGGCATCGCGTTTGGCTATCTGGCGGCACTGACGATCTCCGCGAGACTTGCGGCCTCGACGGCGGTGCATTTGCCGGTTGGCTTCGTCTTCGACGATCTATGGCTTGTCGGAGGTTTCGCGGCCGTCGCGGCGATCATCTCCGTCGTCCCGGCGGTCAGTGCCTTGCGCTCCAGTCCCGCTACGGCGCTGCGCGCCTGACGGCAGCGGTCGAAAGCGCGTCGGTTGGCCCCTCTTTTCCCGTAGGCTTATGTGACGTTTTGATTGCCGATATAGCTTCGCGCAAGGTCTGGTTGCGATAATCGATGCGGGGTTGACTACTGGTGAACTGCGCTGTGGGGGCGATCTATGATTTCGACGTATCTCGGCTATGTGTCCGCGACAAAGGACATGGCATCGACGCTGGCGGGCATCGCCAAACAGGCGACGGTCAAAAGCGATCAGCAGTATTATGATACGCATATCGGCAAGGTTAAGAATGTCGACGAATTTCTGAACGACTACAAGCTGTACAGCTATGCGATGAAAGCCTATGGCCTGGAGGATATGGCCTACGCCAAAGCCTTCATGAAAAAGGTTCTGACGAGCGATCTCAGCAACGCGAGCAGCTTTGCAAACAAGCTGACGGACAGCCGCTATCGGCAATTTGCTGCCGCTTTCAATTTTGGCGGCGCGTCGAAAAATCAATCCGCCCAAAGCGATTCTCAGAAAACCGATACGATCGGGCTCTATGAGCAATCCTTCGCCAATGAAACCACCTTGGCCAAGAAGGAAAGTAAGTTCTACGACACCTGGATCGACAAGGTGTCGAATGTCGACGACATCGTCAACAGCAGCAGGATGACGGACTATATTCTTCGGGCGCACGGCTTGAGCCCCGACAATATATCGAAAACGTTCCTGAAGTCGGTTCTGACCAGCGATGTCAACGACCCCAACAGCTTCGTTAACACGGCGAGCAACTTCTCCTCCGCATCAGCCCAGTCCTCCGCATCGGTTCAGGCGACATATAAGCTGATTGCGTCGCAGTTCGGCTTCAATGCGGATGGAACGCTTTCCGGCGCGACTGCCCAGACAGCGCAGCAAAAGCAAGACATGATCTCGCGCTATGACAGCATGGTCCCGAACCTGCTGACACCGGCTGCGGCCACCAGCAATGACGACTATTATCGACAGGCAATCACGAAAGTTCAGTCGCTCAGCGAGATCACTGGCGATAACAGGCTGTTTTCCTATATCAAGACGGCATTCAACCTCGATCCCAAGCTCACCCCGGTCCAGTTCAACCTAGTCTTCACGAATTCCGACTATGCCGCATTGACCGGAATGACGGATATGGTCGCGCATTTCCAGTTTGCATCCGACGGAACGCTGCCGGCCGGTCAGCCGGCACAGACGCCGCAGGCCATCGACGATATCTCGATCAAATATTTGAAGCAGGCCAAGGGCGCGAAACAGGCTCTGTTTACCGATGCCGAGAAACACTACAAGACCGCGGTTGGTGAGATAAAGACGATCGCGGACTTCTTTGCCGCCAACGACATAAAGAGCAAGGATCTTCCCACCGTGGAAGATATGGCGCTTCGCGCCTTTGGCATCGGCAAGAATGAGGTCTCCAGAGATCAGCTGCGCAAGATCCTGGAAAGCGATCCCTATGACAGCAAGAGCTACGTCAACTCGCTGAAAGACAGCAGGTTCGTCGAGCTTGCCAAGGCATACAATTTTGACAGCAAAGGCAATCTGCGGGCACCTGTTACGGCGCTGTCGCAGACTTCGATCAACAGCTTGATCTCAGCCTATTCCAAGTCGAAGACCTTCGGACTGACCGGTGAGATGCGGGACAAGGCGGTCAAGGATGCCAAGGACGCGGCGACTGAATTCAACAAGTCGATCGTCAAGATCAAGACCGTCGATGATCTCCTGGCCGACAAGAAGCTGACGGAATTTATCCTCGTTGCGAACAATATCGATCCCAAGTCGGTCGACAAGGCTACCTTGAAGAAGGCCTTCACGGCAGACGCCGAAGATCCCAAAGGCTTTTTGAATACGCAGGCAGGCCAGCGCTTCAAGGCGATGGTGAACGTCTTCAACTTCGATGCCAAGGGAAATCTGACGACGGCCAAGATCGAGGCGGGACAGAACAAGGGCGCGCGTCTGGCAACCAACGATCTCTATCTTCATCAGACCCTGGAATCGCAACAGGGCGACTCCAACGAAGGCGTCCGCCTCGCCCTCTATTTCCAGCGCAAGGCGCCGCAGGTCAATTCCGTCTACGATATCATGTCGGATCCTGCGCTCTACAATGTGATCAAGACGACCTATTCGCTGCCCGCATCCATGTCGAACATGGATGTGACCCGCCAGGCGGCGATGTTGGAAAAACTATTCCCCGTCAAGGATCTGCACGATGCTGGGAAGGTGGACAAACTGCTCAAGCGCTTCTCGGCCGTTTTTGATGCGGCAAATGGTGGGAGTACTGCCTCGGCAGCCTCCGCCATTCTCACACGCGGTGCCGGGATCGGCATGAGCGCGGACCTCATGCTCTCGATTGCCCAGCTTAAATCGCGATAGCGCGTTCCAGGCGCTCCGGCGCAAGAGTTTCGTCGCCTCGCTTGCGGGCGATCTTCTGATCGCCCGCAGCTGATCTGCGTGTCTCGTCAAGCGGCGTCGAGAGCAGCCGCAAGATCGGCAATCAGATCATCGGGATGCTCAATCCCGATCGACAGGCGGATCGTCGATTCCAGCACGCCGATGCGGTGGCGCACATCCACGGGTACGCCCGAATGTGTCGTTGTGGCAGGATGGGAGGCCAGCGATTCCGTCCCGCCGAGGCTGACGGCGAGCTTGAAGATCTGCAGTGCGTTTAGGAATTTGAACGATGCCGGCTGGCCGCCCTTGATGTCGAAGGAGAAGGTGGAGCCCGCGCCGGTGCACTGGGCGGCGAATGTGCGGCCGGTCGCCGAAGAGGGATCGATGTAGGGCAGATAGTGGATCTGCTCGACCTTCGGATGGTCCCGCAGGAAATCGGCAACCGCCCGTGCGTTGCTGTTTGCCCGCTCCATGCGGATCTGCAGCGTTTCCAGCGATCGGCCGAGCATCCAGCAGGAATGCGGATCGAGCTGGGTGCCGATCGCTCCACGCAATGCCTTCACCTGTTTGATGATGGCTCTGGAGCCGAGGGCGGCGCCGGCGATCAGATCGGAATGGCCGCCGACATATTTGGTCAGCGAGTAGAGGGAAATATCCGCGCCATGCTCGATCGGCCGCTGGAAGACAGGGCCGAGCAGGGTATTGTCGCAGGCGATGATCGGCGTGTGTCCCTGCTTCCTGCCGATCGCATCGGCAATGCGGCGGATCATCGCGATATCGACGAGGCTGTTTGTGGGGTTAGCAGGCGTTTCCACGAGAATGACCGAGACACGGCCTTTGGCCATGGCCTCCTCGGCAGCTGCCGTCACCGAGCTTTCGTTGACACCGTCGGCAAAGCCGACGGCCGCGACACCGAGATTGAGGAATTTCTTGGCGACCAGCGTTTCCGTGCCACCATAGAGCGGCTGCGAATGCAGGATCGCATCGCCCGGGCGTGTAAAGGTGAGAAGGGCCGTCGCGATCGCCGACATGCCGGAGGAAAATAGAGCGCCGCTTTCCGCCTTTTCATAGACGGCAAGACGATCCTCGACGATTTCGCTGTTCGGGTGATTGAAGCGCGAATAGACGAGGCCGACGCCCGTGCCCGCCGGCGGCTCGGTGCGGCCGGAGATATAGTTGAAGAAATCACGCCCGTCCTCGGCCGATTTGAAGACGAAGGTGGAGGTCAGGAAAACCGGTGGCTTGACCGCGCCCTCGGAGAGCTCAGGATCATAGCCGTAATTCAGCATCTGTGTTTCGGGGTGGAGGGGGTGGTTGCCGATATGCGTTTTGGACGGATGCGGCGCAGTCATGACGGTCTCCTCGGCCGATGATGTGAATTTTAGACTCACATTATACATCACTTAGGATGCCGGCTCGCTATTCGTCATCATCTACGATGCTGCTTTGGCTCTGAACCCGATATGAGGCGGAACTATCCAATCAGCGCATGACTATCCGGAATACGACAGAAAGGTCGCTATATCCATGAGTGGCGCTCGCCTTGACGCCGTACCACCCCAATTTTCGAGAGCTTCCGGCTTCGCTGTCGCGGTCCCGCAGAAATGGGGCGTTTCTTGATTGACCGGTCCTAACCGATGAGCAGGCTCGGAGGCGAAATGCATGAAGAAAACCAATGGGGTTTACATTTGAAATCGGGCGTTCGAAAATTTGTATTTCGCGATCTTCAGAAAATCGATGGTTACATCGACCCACCGGATGCGCTTGTCTTCCTGTCGTTGATCGAAAAGCAAAGACAGGAGAAACTTTACGGCGGCCTCGCCGAAATCGGCGTTTATTACGGGCGGTCCTATTTTTTGCTGCGCAAGATCAGTGCCCCCGACGACAATGTGCTTGCGATCGATCTTTTCGACATAGAAGCGGACGGTGCGCAATATCAACGCTTTCTCGACAACGGAAGATCACTGGGCATTCCCGTTGATGAGGACCTCGTCATAACAGGTGATAGCACCGGGCTCGATCCGCAGGCCATCATCGACAGGGTTGGGCAGGTTCGTTTTTTCAGCATCGATGGAGGACATTTGCTTCGCCACATCGTTGCCGACAGCCGGTTGGCGAAGAGCGTACTGGCCGATCACGGCATCATCGCCTTCGACGACACGTTCAATCCGGCTTGGCCGGAGGTGACGGTCGGCGTCTCGGATTTTCTGCGCAGGAACAGCGATACCTTTGCCGCCTTCTGCATGACGAAGTATAAGACCTACGTCTGCCGCCGGGATTTTCATGAGTTCTATCGGGCCGCACTTGGCAGGGCACGACATCTTCTGCCGTTCGAGCATGCCGAGATGGATTTTCTTGGCTCGAAAGTCCTCAGGTTGCATGATCCCATCAACCGGAGGGTTGCCTATGAGCTCTTGCGGCGGCTGGGCTTGGGCGCCATATCCGAATGGGCCTATCGCCCAGCCTGACCTTGAGCCGGCCCGGCTTGCCGGTGGCGGAGTTAGTGATTTCGTTTTTCAAGCAATCCTCAGAGGGGCCTGCCTCAGGCAGGCCCCTCGTCGGCGTGATCAGTAGATTTCGGGCACGTACATTTCCGGCGGTACTGGCGTACGGTGATAGTCTGCATTGCGCATGCGTTCCGGCAGCACGATCTCCGGCTTCGGTACGCTTTCGTAGGGGATCTGGCCCAGAAGATGGGCGATGCAGTTGAGGCGCGCCTTCTTCTTGTCGACGGCGTGGACGACCCACCACGGCGCTTCCGGAATATGGGTGCGCTCCAGCATCTCTTCCTTGGCCTTGGTGTACTCTTCCCAATGCACGCGGCTCTGCAGATCCATCGGCGAGAGCTTCCACTGCTTCAGCGGGTCCTGAATGCGCATGCTGAAGCGGAATTCCTGCTCTTCGTCGGTGATTGAGAACCAGTATTTGAGAAGAATGATGCCGGAGCGTACCAGCATGCGTTCGAAATCCGGCACAGAGCGGAAGAATTCCTCCAGCTCCTCCGGTGTGCAGAACCCCATGACGCGTTCCACTCCCGCACGATTATACCAGCTACGGTCGAACAGGACCATTTCGCCCGCCGTCGGCAGATGAGCGGCATAGCGCTGGAAATACCACTGGTGCCGCTCGCGCTCGGTCGGAGCCGGCAGTGCGACGACGCGGCAGACGCGCGGATTGAGGCGCTGGGTGACACGCTTGATGGCGCCGCCCTTGCCGGCGGAATCGCGGCCCTCGAACAGTACAACAACCTTGAGCTTCTTGTACTGCACCCAATCCTGCAGGCGCACGAGCTCATGCTGAAGACGGAAGAGTTCGCGGAAATAGACCCTGCGCTCGAGCGTTGCTTCGCCTTCGCTGACGAGACCTTCGGCAACTAGCTCGTCAATACGGTCCTCTTCGAGCTGCATCTCCAGCTCTTCGTCGAAACTGTCGACGATCTCATCCTTGATGCGGCTGAGCGGGTCCTGGATTTCATCGGTCATTGTGCGCCTCCTGCTCTGTTTTCATGTTGGTGCCGCGGCCTGCGGCCGCGGAAAGCCGATATGGTCCTCGAACAAACGCCGGCTATGGGTTTCGGTATTATTCGGCGGTCCAGCCGCCGTCGACGGAAAGCGTCGTGCCGGTAATCTGCTTGGCGGCATCGCCGCAGAGGAAGACGGCGATGGCTGCGACTTCATCCACAGTCACGAATTCCTTCGTCGGTTGGGCGGCGAGCAGCACATCATGCTTGACCTGCTCTTCCGTCATATTGCGCGCCTTCATGGTCTCGGGGATCTGCTTCTCGACGAGCGGCGTCCAGACATAGCCGGGCGCGATGGAGTTGACGGTCACGCCGTTCTGGGCGGCTTCGAGAGCGATGGTCTTGGTGAGACCGGTAATGCCGTGCTTGGCCGAGACATAGGCAGACTTGAAAGGTGAGGCGACAAGCGCATGCGCCGAGGACGTATTGATGATGCGCCCCCATTTGCGCGCCTTCATGCCGGGAATGGCGGCCTTGATGGCGTAGAAGGCAGCAAGCAGGTTGATGCGGATGATCGCTTCCCACTTGTCGTCCGGAAACTCCTCGATCGGTGCCACGAACTGGATACCGGCATTATTGACGAGGATATCGAGGCTGCCGAAGGCTTCCTCGGCTTCACGCACCATGGATGTCACTTCCTCGCCATTCATCATGTTGGCGCCGGAGTAGCGGCACTTCACGCCGAAATCGGCCTCGATGGCAGCGCGTTCCTTTTCGATCGCATCGGCATCGCCAAGGCCGTTGATCGTGACATTCGCGCCTTCAGCGGCAAAGGCGCGTGCAATCGCAAGCCCGATACCGCTCGTCGAACCGGTGACCAGCGCATTCTTCGAAGTCAACGAACCCATGATGCAACTCCTGCAATCGTAATGACGTGGTTGGGTAAAGGGAAATGCTCAAGATGGGTGCACACTGCCAGCCGGATATGTCGCTTTGATAACAGTGCGGTTTCGCCTCTCGCCGCAACCCTTCGGCACCTGACACTTCACTGTCATGCAACCGTGCAAATTTGCCGCCGGCGCCTCGCTGTTTCCTCCAACGACGGAAAATACGATGAAGGTCGAAGACATTCTCAAGCATGCCTATGCAATGCCGCTGACTAACCCCTCCTATCCTCCGGGGCCTTATCGGTTCTTCGATCGCGAATATATCATCATCACCTACCGGACCTCGCGCGAGGCGCTTGAGGCCGTCGTGCCCGCGCCGCTCGAAATCGACGAGCCGCTGGTGAAATACGAATTCATCCGCATGCCGGATTCCACTGGCTTCGGTGATTATACCGAGACCGGACAGGTGATCCCGGTGACCTATCGTGGACAAAAGGGCGGCTATGTCCACTCCATGTATCTGGATGACGATGCGCCGATCACCGGCGGCCGCGAGATCTGGGGCTTCCCGAAAAAGCTTGCCAGCCCGAAGATCGTCAACGAGGGCGAAGTTATCGTCGGCACGCTGCATTACGGCAGTGTCCTCTGCGCGACGGGGACGATGGGTTACAAGCACAAGCCGATCGACCAGGGACCGCTTCTGTCCGCTCTCTCGGAACCCAACTTCCTGATCAAGATCGTGCCGCATGTCGACGCCACCCCGCGCATCTGCGAGCTTGTGCGCTACTACTTAACCGATATCACCATCAAGGAAGCCTGGACTTCGCCGGCCGCTCTCGATCTTCGGCCGCATGTCATGGCCGACGTCGCACGGCTGCCTGTGCTGGAAGTGGTTTCCGCGGTTCATTTCACTGCCGATCTGACGCTCGGCCTCGGCGAAGTCGTTCACGACTATCTCGCCGAACGCAGATAGCCACATCTCATTTTCATTTCATGCTGGAGACGGACCGTGCTTGAACGAAACACTAAGGCCGCAGCCCCAACCATCTCGGAAATTGCCGCTCAATATGATCGTGTCGCCCTGGTCTTTCAGGGCGGCGGCGCGCTCGGCGCCTATCAGGCCGGCGTCTACGAGGCGCTTGCCGAAGCGGGATGCGAGCCGACCTGGCTTTCCGGCGTCTCGATCGGCGCGGTCAATGCCGCGATCATCGCCGGCAACGAACCTGGTCGGCGGCTGCAGCGTCTGGAGCAATTCTGGCAGATCATCTCCGGCCGCAAGATCTGGGCCTATACGCCCGAAGGCGATTTCTTTCGCGATATCCGCAACCGCACCAGCTCGTGGATGACGATGACCATGGGCCAGCCCGGCTTCTTCAAGCCGCGCTTTCCCAATCCCTGGCTGGAGCTGCCGGGCGCGGAAGGTGCCACCAGCTTCTATGACTCGGCAGAGCTTAAGAAGACGCTGGAAATGCTGATCGATTTCGACGTGCTGAACGATGGCAAGAAGCGCTTCAGCGTCGGTGCGGTGAATGTCCGCACCGGCAACTTCGTCTACTTCGACACCGATAATATCCGCATTGGCCCCGAGCACATCATGGCGAGTGGCGCCCTGCCGCCGGCACTCCCGTCCATCCGTATCGAGGGCGAATATTACTGGGACGGCGGCATCGTCTCCAACACGCCGCTGCAATATCTGCTCGATCAAGAAGAAGACCGCAGTTCGCTCGTCTTCCAGGTGGATCTGTTCAGCGCCCGCGGCGTCCTGCCGCGCAGCATGCCGGATGTCCTTTCGCGCCACAAGGACATCATGTATTCGAGCCGCACGCGGCAGAACACCGATAATTTCAAGCGCATCCATGGACTGAAGATGAAGCTTCTGGGTGCGCTGAAGCGTGTCCCTAGGGATCAGCTGACCGCAGAAGAGGAAGAACTGATCGCCGATTATTCCGATGCCGGTGTCGTCAACATTGTGCACCTGATCTATCAGCACAAGAACTACGAAGGTCACGCCAAGGATTACGAGTTCTCTGGCACCTCGATGCGAGAGCACTGGGATATGGGCCTCGAGGATACGAAGCGGACGCTGCGCCACACCGACTGGCTGTTACCGCCGTTTACCGACGACGCCGTCGCTATCCACGATCTGCACCGGGAAGACCCGGCATAAGACCGATGTTGCGCTAGAGCAGTTCCAGCAAAAGTGCGAAGCGGTTTGCGTCCGGAACTGCGTAAGAACAAGAAGATAGAGCGTTTTCGCGATTCGAAGAAAAACGGAAATGCTCTAGATCGCTACCGCAGACGATTGCGCCGGTCCGGGGAGATTTTCAGGGTCCGCTCGGCCGCGATGGTTTTGCTCAACAAAGCCCGCATTGGCGGGAGGCTGTTTCCTGCTCATCGAAACCATTTGTTTCTCCTGGCGTGCTGTCCGTCAAATGGATTGACACCATCGCGCCGCCTTCCGGCCGGTTTGCGAATTCCAGGTGCCCGCCATGGGCAAGCGCGATTGCCTGCACCACGGATAGCCCCAGTCCGGTGCCGCCGGTCGCGCGCGAACGCGAGGGGTCGCCACGCCAGAACGGGTTAACGGCGACGGCATCCATATCCAGCGGAAATCCGGGGCCGCGATCGAGAACGCGGATGATGACGCTATCGTCCGCCACCTGCTCGGTTTCGCATCGCAGCGAGCCACCCTCTGCAGCGTAGCGGCATGCATTTTCGAAAAGCACCAATACAGCCTGACGGATACGCGGGGAGTCGGCTGAAATCCAGGCGGGTTTCAGCTCCGTTTCCACCTGCAGCCCGCTGGCTTCCAGCATGGGCTTTGCCACGGCGATGACAGTCTCGACCAATCGCGATGCGTCGATGCGTTGGCGCTCCATCACCAGCTTCTGGCCGATGGCGAGCGACAGGGTGCGCAGGTCTTCGACAACCCGCCCCAGGCTTTCGACCTGCAGGAGGAGATCGGAAATGATTTTCCGGTCCATCGGAAATACGCCGTCGAGCATGCTTTGCAGTGATCCTTGCAGGATGGTCAACGGCGTGCGCAGCTCGTGTGCAACCGCCATGTTGTTGAAACGCAATCGTTCCTCCATCGTCTCCAGGCTGGTCGCAAGAGCGTTGAAGGTTTCGACAAGGCTCGCGACTTCGCGGGCGCTTCGATAGGAGGCGGGGACGCGGACAGAGAAGTCGCCTGATTTAAGGCCCTCGGCGGCAGAGGTGAGCTCTTCGAGCGGATGTGTGAGCCGACGCGCCAGGAAGACGCCGATCACGGCGCAGAGGAGCGCTGACATGAGGCCGAAGACGAGCACGGAAAGCTGCACCTTAAGATCTGTCGGCTCCGTCAGCGAATTAAGATGTTCGACAAGCAGCTTGAGCGAATCCCCATCGGGGATCTTGTTTTCACTCAGCATCTTGTAGGCTGTTGCGGCTCGCGGCGGCAGGGCATCGCTGATACCCTGCTCCAGATAGGTCGCGTACCAGTTGACCCCCAGATAGGTCAGGCCGACGCTGAGCAGCAGCATGATCGTGATGACGACGGCCGTGAGCGTGGCAAGCGGCGCGCTAGGAAATCTCGGTTTCTTCATCTCGGGTCCGAAAAGCGATAGCCGATGCCGCGCACGGCAGGAAAGAAGCCGATCTGCCCCATTTCCTCCAGTTTGCGCCTGAGATTGGAAATGTGCGTGTCGACGGTACGCACCAGAGCATCGCTTTCCGGCAGGCAGGCATCGAGAATATCGGCACGCGCGAAAGCCTGGGTCGGATGGCGGATCATATAGGCGAGGATGCGGAATTCGCTGAGCGTCAGCGGCAATGCAATACGGCGCTCGTCCTTGTTGATGAAGACGGTATAGCTGCCGAAGTCGACCTCCAGCGCGCCGAAGCGCTTGATGGCGTCTGCTCGCTCGCCCTGCGTCCGGCGCAAGACCGCTCTGACGCGGGCGACAACTTCCTGCGGGTTGAACGGCTTGACGATGTAGTCGTCGGCACCGAGGCGCAACCCGCTCAGGCGGTCGATGTCGTCAGCAACGGCCGTAACCATGATGACCGGCGTCGAGCCGGCCTGACGCAGGCGGCCGAGCACGCCGAAGCCGTCCAGTTTCGGCAGGCGAACATCCAGCAGCACGAGATCCGGCTTCAAAAGCGCATGGTGCTGCAGTGCGGTTTCGCCGTCGCCGGCGCGAACCGTGCGAAAGCCGTCCCGCGTCAGATAGCCCTCGAGTATCTGCGCGATCGCCGGTTCATCCTCGACGATAAGAACGAGACTGTTATCCACCCCTAGCGCCCTGTGCTTCTTCCGTTTTCCGTTCGACTTTGTCGCCCGAACCTTACTATTGCGGACTAAGCCCGCTTCCGCAATTTCCAAACAGTTTTCCGATCGTCCGATGGCCGATTCTGAACAGAGCCTTCATGCGATCTTCGCCATTTCTTGACAATCGGGCTTCAGCTTGGCGCCGTTCCGCCTTTGGAGACATGGCATGTGGAAATTTGCATCAAATTCTTGGAGCGCCGGCTCCGGTCAAATGCGGCCGCGTCAGCTGCAGGCAACTGCGGATAGCGAATTGGCTGTTATCGGCATGCTGATCGTCTGGACCAGCTTCGTCTTTGTGGTTTTTCCGAAGCTCGATCTGGCAGTCGCGCGCTTGTTTGCCCATGGGCATGCTTTCTGGCTGGCGGAGAATCCCTGGCTGAAAACGGTGAGGGACATCGCTCGCCAAAGTCAGCCCTATATTGTCGGCGCCATGGCTGTCACCGTGGTTCTGCATCTCTTCCTGCCGCGGCGACTGCGGTTCTGCCCTCCCCACAAGCCATTGTTCGTGCTTCTGAGCTTTGCCGCCGGGCCGCTATTGATCGTGCAGACGCTGAAGGTCGCAATCGGACGTGTACGCCCCCGTGACCTGATCGAATTCGGGGGCACGGCGGACTTTACGCCGGTATGGCAGTTTTCTGGGGCGTGCAGCCGCAATTGTTCCTTTCCTTCCGGCGAAGCCGCCGCGGCTGCGGCGGCGTTGTCTCTGTTGATTCTCGTGCCTGCACGGCACAGATGGATTGCCGCGGCGATCATGGTGCCATGCTCGCTGTTCGTGGCATTCAACCGCGTGATCTTCGGTGCTCATTTCCTGTCGGATGTCATGCTCGGGTGGCTTTTGACCATGTTCGCCATGGCCATGATCTGGCGCTGGATCGGCGCGAATTCGCGGGCCATCGATCGCTACGTCACGCGCCTTATGTTCAAATGACCCTATCGCCAGGGTGTCTCCGCAATGCGACAGTTCCAAGCAAACGGATGTTACAAACCTTAACACAACGTTTCTTCACCTTTCCTTCGATCAGCGTTTACCTATTTAGCGTTCGCCATGCCGCCGAACGCGATCAAGGCCGGTAAGGCGGACGGCGAAAGGACCTGGTCAGGGTGAGAGTGATGGGATGGGGTTGGTAGATTGGGCGTTACGGGGAATGCTCGAGATGGATGGCCGGCGCAGGATGCGGTCCCGCAAAGACCATTACGAGCCGTGGGTCCTACTTGCCGTCGAGAGTTTCGAGCGGGAAATGCTGGCCTTCTACAGGCGTTCGCAGTTTACGGTGATCAAGAAAGCCGCATGACAGGCAATTGATCTCCAAACATGAGCTGTGCGTCTCACGGCAGGTTCGCCTTCAGCCGATACAGCTTGCCGACGAGCATATAGCGCCGACCTTGCCGGATCGGCCGGTTATGCTAGGCTTGGATCGTCCTGCCTTTGCGGAGAGCTTTCAAATGGTTACGCTGCGCGAACCGATCCTGCATCCAGTTCCCATCGAAGAATTGAGACCCACCCAGATCACCGTCGGCATGCGCGAAGTCAAGGCCAAGCGCAAGGCTTGGCGCCTCAAGGCGGAAGCCGCGGGCGACAAGGCCGGTGAGTTCCTCGGAAATCACATGGTGCCGACCATTCGGGGACCGCGCGGTCAATACTATGTCATCGATCATCACCATCTTTCGCTCGCGCTTTATGAGGAAGGGGTGAAGAATGTTCTCGTCACGACGGTTGCCGATCTTTCGCGACTTGACCGGGAATCCTTCTGGTTCGTCATGGACTGTCATGACTGGATGCATCCCTTTGACGAAGAGGGGAAACGCCGTGGCTATGAAGACATCCCGAAGAGCATCAAGGATCTGATCGACGATCCCTATCGCTCTTTGGCTGGCGAGCTGCGGCATGTCGGCGGCTATGCCAAGGACACGACGCCGTTCAGCGAATTTCTCTGGGCTGATTTCTTGCGCCGCCGCATCAAGCGCAAAGATCTAGAGAAGAATTTCAAGGCCGCGCTGGAAAAGGCGCACGATCTTGCCAAGCACAAGGATGCCGATTACCTGCCCGGCTGGTGCGGTCCGGTCGCCGAATAACTCTGAACCGATCTCGCAAGCCTGAAGCTTCGTTGGCCGACCGCTCAGCTTGGCGAGCTCGGATTGACTCTGATTTAGCAAGCGCATATTGCAGACGTAGTCAGCCTTGCTGGCCGTAAGCGTTTGACGTCAAGCAACGCACTCAACGATCCTCGTCGGTCGGAGTGCGTTTTTTTATGCCTTCGCCGATCGAGGAAAAGCCTGGAGATTATCATGGCTTTTCAATCGACACCTGGTCCGGCGCGCGGCCGGCTGATGCTGCTGGCCGCCATTCTCTTCATTTCCTATCTTTGCATCGGCATTTCGTTTCCGATCGTGCCGCTTTACGTGAGCGGACAACTGCTGCTCGGCAATGTCTGGGCGGGGCTCGGCGTCGGCATCGCCTTTCTGGCGACGATCCTCACGCGCGGTTATGCCGGCGTGCTTTCGGACCATCGTGGCGCCAAGGTGGCTGTGACGCGGGGGCTTGCATTCTATATAGTCGGGGCTTTGACGGCTCTGGTCGCCGGCCTGCTGGCGCACATGCCATTGTCATCCTTCCTGCTCCTCCTTCTGGGACGCTTGGCTCTGGGGCTGGGTGAAAGTCTGGTCGCCGTTGGCGTCATCGCCTGGGGCATCGGCTTTGTTGGCCCGGCGCGTTCGGGCCGGGTCCTGGCACTGGTCGGCGCTGCCATCTATGGAGCGCTTGCGGTGGGCGGGCCGATCGGGTTGATGTCGTTCAGCCGGTTCGGCTTTGCCGGGACGATGGCGATCAGCGCCGTCCTGCCGTTCCTCGGGCTGGTGGCGATCTGGAGAGTTCCCGGCGTTGCGCCGCATCCCGGTGAGCAGCGCCCGCCATTTTGGAATGTCGTCAGCAGGATCTGGCTGTATGGGGCGATCGTGTGCCTTCAGGGCATAGGCTTTGCCGCCATCGGCGCCTTCTTCACGCTCTATTTCCTCGACCAGGGATGGAACTACGCTGGGCTGGGCTTGACCGCCTTCGGCGTCGGCTTCGTTCTGGTGCGCGTGTTCTTCGGCCATCTGCCTGATCGTATCGGTGGCTTGCCGGTCGCCCTCGGGTCACTGGCCGTCGAAGCGGTAGGCCAATTGTTGATCTGGAGTGCCACCGATCCCGTGCTCGCGCTCGCCGGTGCCTTTTTGACCGGTCTCGGATGCTCGCTGATCTATCCTTCCATGGGCCGCGAGGTCGTCCGGCGGGTGGAGCCGCATCTGCGCGGCACGGCGCTTGGCGGCTTCTCGGCCTTTCAGGACCTCGCCTATGGGCTGACCGGGCCATTCGCCGGCCTTTTGGCCGACCGGGCCGGCTATGGCAGCGTCTTCCTGGCGGGCGCTATCGCTGCGATGGCTGGCCTGTTGATTGCGTTCTCGCTCCGTAGAATACGAACCGTCGCATTCAATTGAACGATACACGGTCCCTGCTGCCCGGCGGGGGCCGCATAAAGCACTTCGCGACAACTGCTTTGTGCCGGCAATAGCCAGATGCGGTAGAAAGCTACCGCATCTGCAATATGATCGGGCTGCTGCTGGCCGGATCCGTATGCTCCCGCAACGCCTTCACATCGTTTGCCGCAACCGCTCCGCCATGATTTCCCCAAGATGAGCGCACGAATGTCAGGACATCGGCGATCTGTTGGTCCGAAAGCTGCTGGCGGAACGGCGGCATGCGATAGGCATCCGGAATGCCGCTCGCCACGACCCGGCTGGAGCCGTTCAGCGTTACATTGATCTGGGAAGCGTTTTCCTTCGCAAGTGAAGCCGCAGAGCCGGCGAGCGGCGGAATCCATTGCTGCTTTCCGCGTCCGTCGACGCCGTGGCAGAAGCTACATTTGGCGACGAATGTCTGGGCACCCGGGATCTTCTCGCGGTTGGAAAGCGATACGTTCTGGGCGGTACCTTCGTCATATTGCCAGGGGGTGCCGTCGCGGGCGGGATCGCCGGGCAGGGATTTCAGGTAATGGCTTATTGCCTTCAGATCGTCATCATTCATGAACTGTGTCGAATTGTTGAAGGCATCCGCCATCGAGCCGAAGACGACGGCATGACCGTTCCTGCCGGTCTTTAGGAAGGCATAGATATCGCCCTCGCTCCAGCGCCCAAGGCCGGTATTGGGGTCGCCACGCAGGCTCGGCGCATACCAGCCGTCGAGAAGAGCGCCGGAAAGATAGAGCGGGCTGCTCTCATCCAGCGCCTTTTCAGCCATGGTGATGGCGCGGGGCGTATGGCAGCTGCCGCAATGGCCTGGCCCTTGAACGAGATAGGCGCCACGGTTCCACTGGTCATCGCCGGCCGTTTTCGGCTGATAGGTGCCGCCTTCGGTGAAGACCGCGTTCCAGAGCGCCAGCGGCCAGCGCATGTTCATCGGCCATTTGATGTCGGAAGGTTTGTCCGCCTGTTTCACAGGCTCGACCCTATTCATGAAATAGGCATAGAGCGCACGAATGTCGTCGTCGCTCATCTTCACATAGGAAGGATAAGGCATGGCCGGATAGAGGCGATGCCGGTCGCGCGCAACACCCTGGCGCACAGCGCGATCGAAATCGGCGAGCGTATAGTTGCCGATCCCGGTCTCCTTGTCCGGCGTGATGTTGGTCGTGAAGATGGAGCCGAGCGGCGTCCCCATCTCCAGCCCGCCGGCAAAGGGGGCGCTCTTTGGCGTGCTGTGACAGGCGACGCAGTCGCCGAGGCGCGCGACATATTCGCCGTGCTGCAGCAGGTCCTCCGAGGGCGCCTGTATCGCGGCGACATTGTCGAAGGGAGATGCCGGCGTGCGGGTTACGAACCATGCGACGCCGCCGGCCACAAGCACGATAATCAGGAGAAGAACCAGAAGAAGTTTCTTCAAAGGTGTGCCCTCATGTCTTTGCTTCGGGATTTTTTACGCGGCTAGAGCCAACCGAGCCGGCTCTCGGACCAGAAATGAGCCGAGAGCCGGAAGTGTGCTTGGCGCAGCGAGTGCTGCGCCTCAGCTTTCAAAGGTGTAGTTGGAGAGAGGCATGCTGCGTATCCGCTTGCCTGTCAGCGTGGAAACCGCATTGGCGACCGCCGGCGGGATGGCTGGCAGGCCCGGCTCGCCGATACCGCCCATCTCCGCCCCGCTTTCGACGATGCGGACGTGTACGCGCGCCATGCGATCCGGTGGCAGGATCGGATAGAGGTCGTAATTGCGCGCCACCGGCTCGCCGTTCTTGTAGACGGCCTCCTCCATCAGAACCTGTGACATTCCGAGCGCCGTCGCCGAATTGACCTGCGCTTCGATAATCGCCGGATTGACGATGCTGCCGGGGTCGATCGCTTCCCAGACGTCATGGACGACGACCTGGCCGTTGCGGATCGACACTTCGGCGATCGCAGCCGTATGGCTGCCGAAGGGGGAGGCCATGGCCACGCCGCGCGCGCGCCGCGAACCGTCGTCTGCCGTGAAAGGCCCCCGTTTCCAGCCACCAGCGAGGTCGCCGGCCGCTTTCAGGAGATTACTCAGCCGCTCGTTCTTTTGCAGCAGCTTGAGCCGCAGCTCATAGGGGTCCTGCCCGCCCTTGTCGGCGAGCTCGTCGAGGAAGGTCTCATAGAAGAAGTCGTTCATGGAATTTCCGACCGAGCGCCAATAGGCGAGCGTCGTCGGGTTTTTGACGTAGATCTGCGCGATGCGGTAGTTCGGGATTGCATAGGATTTGCCGGCAAGGCCCTCCAGGGCCGTCGGATCGAGTGAATCCTCCTTATGACCGTAGACGCCTTCCGTCGGACCCTCGCAAGCGCTGATGGCCTCGAGTGCCACCGGCATGCCGCTGGCGTCGAGTGCGCCGCGAAAGCGTACGGCGGCCATGGGACGCATCGGATCGCGCAGGAATTCCTCCTCGCGGCTCCAGATGAGCTTGACCGGCCGCCCGACCTCTTTTGCGAGCTGGATGGCCTGCGGATAGGGATTGGCCGATGGATACAGGAAATGCCGTCCGAAGAAGCCGCCCAGGATGGGGCTGTGGATTATCACCTTCGATGGATCGAGGCCGGTCAGCTTGGCTATGTCGGCCTGGAATTGCTCGGGCGCCTGATTGGGCATCCAGAGTTCGAGACTGCCGTCCGGGTTGAAGCGGGCCAGCGTGGACGGAGGCTCCAGCTGCGCATGATGCAGATACTGGCTCCTGTAGGTGGCGGAAACGACTGTCTTGGCGCCGTCGAACGCCTTGGCGATATCGCCGACATTCTCCGCTTCCTTGCCATTGCCCGGCTCGTTGGCGAGCCTGTCGTTAAAGGCTGCGGTCGAGAAATCGGCGGGCATGTAACGGAAGGCGGGATCGGCGTCCGGGCCGGGCTCGCGCCAATCGACCTGGGCGGCCTCGGCTGCCCGCTTGGCATTCCACCAGCGCTCGGCGACGACTGCAACAGCGCCGGGCAGGCTGTGGACGGAATGAACACCCGGCATTGCCTTGAGCTGCTCTTCGTTGCGGATCTTGCCGATGGTCAGGCCGAGGCGCGGTGCGTGCTGGACGGCGGCATGCAGCATGCCGTCAACCTTGCAATCTATTGCGTAGATTGCCTTGCCCGTTGACTTGTCATGCATATCCAGCCGCTCAACCGGTTTGCCGATCCAGCGGAATTTGCTTGGGTCCCGAAGCGTCACGCTCTCAGGAGCGGGAACCGGCAGATCCAGTGCTTCGCTCGCAACGTCGCCATAGGCGAGGCTGCGGCCCGATGCGGCATGAATGACCCGGCCGGGTTCCGTCGTCAGTTCGGTAATCGGCGCATCCAGGCGCTTGGCGGCGGCTTGCAGGATCATATTGCGGGCGAGCGCGCCGAGCCGGCGCATGGTCTCATAGCTGGTGCGCACCGACATGCTGCCGCCGGTGATGCGCATCTGGCCATGTACGACCAGATAGTCGCTGCCCGTGGGCGCGTTTTCGACGACGAAGGTTTTCGGGTCGGCATCGAGTTCCTCGCCGACGATCTGGGCCATGGCAGTGAAGACGCCTTGGCCGCCTTCGACGAAGGGGCTCATGAAGCGGATGGTGCTGTCCGGGCGGATTTCGAGAAAGGCGGGAACGCGTGTGCCTGGAGGCATTGGGCTTGCCGCCTGCTGGGCTCGCGCGCGGCCAACCGGAACGCCGAAACCAAGCACGAATGCACCCGCGGCGGCACGGGCTGATGTCAGGAGAAAGTGCCGGCGTGAGATGTTGACCGGAGCTCCCGTGGGAAACTCATCTTCGGGAACGAGATTGCGGCTGGTTTCGGTCATAGCGTTTCTCCTTCCTTGGAAGAGAGATCTTTGACTGCCGTCTTGATCGCGTTGTAGGTGCCGCATCGACAGAGATTGATCATCGCCGCAGCGATCTCATCATCGGAAGGATTAGGTATCTGTTTGAGAAGTGCGGTCGCGGCCACGACTTGTCCCGATTGGCAGTAGCCGCATTGCGGGACCTGATGCTTGACCCAGGCGGCGACAACACGCTTTCCAACCGGGTCCGCCTCGATCGCTTCGATCGTCGTAATCTGGCGGCCGGCGACGCTGTCGAGCGGCGTTACGCAGGAGCGCACCACTTCGCCATCGACAAGAACGGAACAGGCACCGCATTGTGCCAACCCGCAGCCATATTTCGTGCCGGTCATGCCCAGCTCGTCGCGGATGATCCAGAGGAGCGGCGTATCTCCCTCCGAATCGACTTGGTAGGATTGGTTATTGATTTGAAGATTCATGAGGCGCCTCCTGAGGCTTTCGATCGCGAACCTTCAATGCCGGTGCTGTTCGATGATCTGGATGCTCAACGAACGGACGCATAGCTCAGGCTCACAACCCGGACTATAGCACTGAACCGCCTGCATCAAAAAGATTAGTAGGTGAATCGCGATAGACGTTAGAAGCCAGATTCATAAATTGGCTTCCAAGCCCATCTTGACTGCTGAAGCAAGGTTCTCGCTGGGCCGATGGGGAGACGATATGGTCGTCGATCTATGCCGTAACTTACTGATCTCAATGCGTTATTGAGCAGCTATGATCCTGCACGTCCTCGCCGCCCATGCCGGGCGTTGCGACATCGGTGAGGACGATGAAACCGGGACCATCGGCAAAATCGGCCCCGACGACCACGAGATTGTGATCGCCCATTTCCTTCGACGGGTCCTTCAATGTCCTGGCAAGTGCCAGGAACGGATTGAAGTCGCCCAGTGTCTCGCCCTTGACACGGAGCGCCGTGAACGTATGCCCGGCGATGGTATCGGGAAGGGGTGCCCAGTCGGTGCCGATCTTGTCGGCATCGGCCTTGAGGGCAGCCCGTGCATCGGCGCTTAAGCAATCGACGTGGATATGTAGCTGGTTCTGCGACCGTGCCTGCTGCGCGTTGACGGCCAGGCTGAGGCCGTCGCGCGGAAGCGCGTGTGGCAAGCGGGCCTCGACGTCGCTCCGCTCCGCCCACGCATCGGCAAAATAGTTATGTGTTGCGGGATCGAGAAGTGCCGCGCTCTCCATGCCCGTGATCTTATCGGTCGGAATCAGCAGAACCTGCGCCACGCCGCGAAGATCCTTCAGCATCGCATAGTGCTCGGCCGCATTTACCGATAGGCAAGGTGCGGTCTGCACCACGCATTTGTCATGAACGATCTTCCAGAGCACGTCGGAGTCGGCGAAGGCCGGCGCGAAAAGGAAGGGGAGGAAGGATGCGGCAAGAGCCGTGACGCGACGCGAGAATGTCATGGCAGGAAATTTCCCAGGTTCAAACGGTTTGGCATTGTTCGAGATTTCGGAGGGCTTAGCACAGGCCTATTAGGCTGATGTGACGGCTTGACGGCGGCAAGTGTCAAATGCGGGCAGGCGCGTGCCGTAGAGATCGCGTGATATCAGCTTCGCTTCATCTTGGGCTAAGGCCGCTTTCAGTTTGGTTGCCTAAATGGCAGGAGCCGGGGGAAAACCATGCCTCGCCCCAGGGAGGAAAAGGTCACTTGTAGTGACCTTCCAAACATCCGCTGCGAGGCGTTCGCAACGCTCGATCGCCGCAACTTTGCGGCAGACAAAAACGATCAGGAGCTTGAAATGGGTATCGGAAAGCTGATTGAAGAAGTTGCAGGTGCCGTGGCTGCCGACGAGGCCGTTGAGGCTGTCGACCCGAATGCCGGTTTCCTGACAAAGGCCGCCGCCGCCGTCGCCGGTTTTGAAGGCGTCAACAAGCTGACGGACGTGCTGAAGGAAAAAGAGCAGGAGCCGGCTGCCGATAATAGCAGCGATCAGAACGGCTGACTGGAAAGCAGCAGGCGCGCGCGTCGAAAAGATTTTGAAAGCCGGGCATGTCCCGGCTTTTACCTCAGGCCCATCAATCTTCTATCGGTTTTCAGCCATCGGCCTCGACGGAGATAAAGGGGCGAAAGAATCCAGTCGGCTGCAGGATCGAACTGGCGATATTGGCGATGATCGGGCCTGCCGTCTCGCTCCTAGCCAGAGCCTCCCTCCAGGCCGGATCAGCCACGAACGCCGCCCATTTCCGCTGGCGCTCCTCCAGCGATTGCCATTCAAGGAAATAGATGAGGTCGTTGCTGGAGGGGCCGACCATCGTCGTCCAGAAACCGAGGGGGCGGATGCCGAGCCGGCTCCAGATCGCCAGTGTCGCCGTTTCGAAGCGCTCCTGGAGCGCTGGCAGCTTGCCGGGCAAGCAAGTATAGATGCGCATTTCATGGATCATGAAAAATCCTCCTTGGGTGAATTCAGAACAGGCCGAGACTGTCCCCGCGAGCCAGATTTAAAAATAGTTGAGCGATAACAGCGGGTTGTGATTCCCTGTGGTATTGAAACAAAACGGCGTTTTCGATGACGTGCTCTACTATTGCTCGATTTGAGCATAACTGAAGCAGGCTTCATTTTTCAAGTGATTTTACGGACCGGGAATGGGCGTTGATCAATTCCCTGATTCCGCCGGCATGCAGTGGTGGGCGACGTAGGACAAACAGCAGGGGCTCTTTCTCATTCTCCGATCGGTTCCAAGATTTGCCCGCCTGCCGGGGGCTTGACGAAAACAAGCCAGGCATTAACTTAAACGGAGGCGCCTCCGTTTATTGATGGCGCCCTTTGCGTCCTTATTCAGATGAGAACCGACCGTGACACCACAATTCCATCGGCTCCGTCTTCCTGAAAGAAACCCATAGCAACCGGTAGACCGACGAAGAGTTTCTACTAGATTTCGTAGGTCTCATCTTCGTGACGATGGCAGGAGCTTATCATGACACGAACCATCCACATCGCGCTCGACATCAATGGGCAGCGCCACGAACTCGATATCGAGCCACGTGTGACGCTGCTCGATGCGCTGCGCGAGCATCTCTCCCTCACCGGCACCAAGAAGGGCTGCGATCAGGGACAGTGCGGCGCCTGCACCTGCCATGTTGACGGAAAGCGCGTGCTATCCTGTCTGACGCTGGCTGCACAGGCCGAAGGTCGCGAGATCACGACGATCGAGGGGCTCACCGGCGAAGCCGGCGATCTGCATCCGGTGCAGGCGGCTTTCATCGAGCAGGACGCCTTCCAGTGCGGCTATTGCACGCCGGGCCAGATCATGTCGGCGGTTGCTTGTATTCGCGAAGGGCATGCCGGATCGGATGCGGAAATCCGCGAATATATGTCCGGCAATCTCTGTCGGTGCGGGGCCTATAACAGCATCGTTGCGGCGGTGCGCCAGGCCGCGGAGGTGGCATGATGCGAAACTTCTCCTATCTGCGCGCCACATCGACAGCGGAAGCTGCTCAGGCGGCGCAACAGGCCGGCGCCATGCTGCTTGCCGGCGGAACGACGCTGCTCGATCTTGCCAAATGCGGTGTCGGCGAGCCCGATACGGTCATAGACATTACTCATCTCTCCGGCATGAGCGGCATCACTGTTAACGCCGATGGTGCAACGATCGGCGCGCTTACCACGATGAGCCAAGTCGCCGACCACAAGGATATCCGCGCTGCCTTCCCGGCAGTTTCCGAATCGCTGTCCCTGGCCGCCTCCGCCCAGCTCCGCAACATGGCGACGATCGGTGGCAATCTCCTGCAGCGCACGCGCTGCTCCTATTTCCGCGATCCCGGCGCCCTTCCCGCCTGCAACAAGCGCAATCCCGGCTCCGGCTGTTCGGCGATCGGCGGTGTGACCCGCAATCACGCCGTGCTTGGAACGAGCGAGGCCTGTATCGCCTCCTATCCGGGCGACCTGGCGGTTGCTCTGGTCGCATTCGATGCCGTGGTGGAGACGGATAGCCGCAAAGTTGGCATCGACGATTTCTTCCTCGTTCCCGGCGACACGCCGAACAAGGAAACCGTCCTGCAGCGCGGCGAGATCATCACCGCCGTTACTATTCCTGCCTCCGCCGCCGCCCGGAACTCCACCTACCTCAAGGCTCGCGATCGGCAGTCCTATGAATTTGCTGCCACGAGTGCCGCAGTTGGCCTGGAGCTTGAAGCCGACGGCAGGACGGTCCGCGATATTCGCATTGCCATCGGCGGGGTCGCCACCAAGCCCTGGCGGGCGCGCAATGTGGAGCAAGCGCTGATCGGTAAGGCTCTCACCTCGGAAGCCGTCGAAAAAGCCAGCCGGTTAGCCATGGAGGGGGCCGTCTATCATGGCGGCAATCGTTACAAGATCGAACTTGCGCCGCGCGTCATTGCCCGCGCCATTTTCAAAGTGGGAGGTCTCGCATGACCATGATGGAACCCCGTAAACATGGCGATGCTTCCGACGGCACGGTCGGCGGTCGTCAGTCGCGCTTCGAAGGCAGGATGAAGGTGACGGGTACGGCGACCTATGCTCTGGAATATCCGGTCGAAAACCTCGCTTATGCCGTCCTCATCCAGAGCACGATTCCGGCTGGCCGCGTCGTTAAGGTCGATGCCTCGGCGGCACTTGCGACGCCGGGCGTGCTGCTAGTGCTGACGCCGGAGGACGATCTCGGTCTCAAGCTTTCGGCTGATTGGGGCGGCAACAAGCCTGCCGACGGCCCGTATTATCCGCTGCCGCGGGAGGTGCAGTTTAACGGCCAGTCGATTGCCGCCGTCATTGCCGAAAGCCGGGAATTGGCGACGGAGGCCGCCAGGTTGGTGCGCATCACCTATGAAGAGAGCAAGCACGTCGCCGATCTCAACGATCCGAATGCCGGCGAGGGCAAGCTCATGGAGCCGCTCTCGGTTGCCTGGGGTAATGCCGAGGCTGCACTTGCCGCTTCCGCGGTGCGGATCGAAGCCGAATATTCCACTCCGCGCGAATATCACGTGGCGATGGAGCCGCACGGGCTGACGGCGAAATGGGATGGCGACCAGTTGACCATCTGGGAACCCAGCCAATGGTCGCATGGCATGGCGCGCATGTATTCCGAATGGTTCGACATGCCCTATGAGAATGTCCGGATCATCTCGCCCTTTATCGGCGGTGGTTTCGGCTCCAAGGGGCAGCCGCTCGCCTATGGCGCAGTCGCCATCGCGGCCGCCAGAAAGCTCGGTCGACCAGTGAAACTCGCGGTCACCCGCCCACAGAATTTCACCAGCTATGGCGGACGTGCCGCGACCAGACAGAAGATCGCGCTTGGCGCGACGGAGGATGGCATCCTGCAGGCGATCGTCCACCGCGGCGCCAGCGAAACCTCGCTCGATGCCGACTGGCCGGAGCAGACGGGAGCGGCAACGTCAATCCTCTACAAGGTCGAGAACTTCTCCTCGCAGCACCGCGTCGTGCCGGTCAATAGCGTGACGCCTGGCGCCTTGCGGGGACCGGGTAAGAATCCAAGCGCCTATGGCATCGAATGCGCGATCGAGGAACTGGCCTACAAGCTCGGCATGGACCCGCTCGAGCTTCGGCTGAAGAACTATGCTGATCACGACTATCAGTCCGGCAAACCGTGGTCAACACGCCGGCTCCGCGAGGCGCTGACGGAAGGTGCGGAAGCCTTCGGCTGGTCGCGGCGCAGCCACGCGCCGCGCTCGATGCGCGATGGCAAGACGCTGATCGGCTGGGGCATCGGCTGCGGCACCTTCCCGGTCATCCGGGCACCGAGCGAAGCGATGATCCGCATTCTCGGGAACGGCCGGGTCGAGGTCGTCAGCGGCGCGATCGACATGGGGCAGGGGACCTATACGATTCTTGCCCAGAGTGCCGCGGAAGTCTTCGGCATTCCGGTCGATCAGGTCGAAGTCCATCTCGGCGATTCACGCCTGCCGGGCTCGGCGATCGCTGGGGGCTCGATGCTGGCCGGATCGATCATGGGTGCCGTCCATAAGGCAGCGGTTGCGGCCCGCGACGAACTCATTGGTCTTGCGCTCAGCGATGCCAATTCGCCTTTCCGCGAGACGGGCGCAAACACGTTGAATTTCGCCGAGGGGCGCATCGCGGCGCCGCGCGGCGAGACGCCGTCCCTGACGCTCGCCGAATTGATGTCGGCGCTCAAGCGCGAGGAGATCGAAGTTCGACGCAATACTCTGCCCGACGGTGCGAACGCACAGGAACAGCTTCAGGCCTGGACCACCATGGCTAAGGTTCAGGGGCCGACCATGGGCGATTATTCTATGCACAGCTGGTGCGCCCATTTCGCTGAAGTGCGGGTCGACGAGGATTTCGGTACGGTACGCGTCTCCCGCATGGTCTCCGCCTTCGATTGCGGCCGTCTCTACAATCCCAAGCTGGTCGAAAGCCAGTGGCGCGGCGGCATCATCATGGGTATCGGCCAAGCGCTTCTGGAGGAGGGCCTGATCGATCAACGTAACGGGCGAACCGTCAACAACAATGTCGGCGATTATCTCGTGCCGACGAATTCCGACATTCCGGACATCCAGGTGATCTCCGTCGGTGTGCCGGATTTCAATGCCTCGGCACTTGGTGGCAAGGGGGTCGGCGAGGTCGGTATCGTCGGCGTGGCGCCGGCGATTGCCAACGCCGTATTCCATGCCACCGGCAAGCGCGTTCGCGACTTGCCGATCACATTGGAAAAGCTGCTCTAAGGGCAGGGGGGTCGAGCCGCATTGGGTAAAGCATGCGGCTCGAATGCTTCGAGGCTACCCCAGTTCCGGCGGGAAGGAATGGGCGACCGCAGATTTTTGTGCGGTTCGCCAGAATGCCGAAACGAGATCGGCGCGGTTCTCGAAGCGCTTGGTCAGCAACCTCATTGTGCTGGAAAAAACTTCTCCTCTTTAATCGATAAAAAATATGGATTGGCTTCTCATCGAATGCCTCTCTGCCATTCTGTGCCCCGATCTACCCGCACCAACATGATCGACAGAAAGACAAAAATCATGACCTACCGCCCCGATCCGGAACGCTATGACTCGGCCCATTTTCGCCGTGTCGGTCGAAGCGGCCTCAAATTGCCCGCCATCTCCTTCGGCCTCTGGCACAATTTCGGCGATACGACGCCCCTCGATGTCCAAAGGTCGATCCTTTTCAAGGCTTTCGATCTCGGCATCACGCATTTCGATCTCGCCAATAATTACGGCCCGCCGGCGGGAAGCGCCGAGATCAATTTCGGCCATATCCTGAAACAGGATCTGGCCGCTTATCGCGACGAGCTCATCATCTCGTCCAAGGCCGGCTGGGATATGTGGCCGGGTCCCTATGGCCGAGGCGGCGGGTCAAAGAAGGCGCTGCTTTCCAGCCTTGACCAGAGCCTCACCCGGCTTGGCGTCGATTATGTCGATATCTTCTATTCCCATCGCTTCGATGCGGAGACGCCGCTGGAGGAAACGGCCGATGCGCTTGCTCAGGCGGTCCGGCAAGGCAAGGCGCTCTATGTCGGCGTATCGTCCTATTCCGGCAACAAGACGCGTGAAATCGCAGCACTTCTGAAGGAGCGACAGGTGCCGCTTCTGATCAATCAGCCGGCCTATAATCTCTTCAATCGCTGGATCGAGAAGGATTTGCTTGCCGCGACGGATGAAGTCGGAGCCGGTATCATCGCCTTCACGCCGCTTGCTCAGGGCTTGCTCACCAACAAGTATCTCAACGGCGTGCCGCAGGATGCCCGCGTCAATCGACCGGGCGGGGACTTCCTGCGTCCGGAGCATTTGAAAGAGGAAAACATCGATCGCGCCCGGGCGCTCAACGAGATCGCCAAACGTCGCGGGCAGTCGCTCGCTCAGCTTGCCATCGCCTGGGTTCTTAGGGATCCGCGCGTGACGTCGGCCTTGATCGGTGCAAGCTCGGCGCGTCAGGTCGAGGAAAACGTGGCCGCCCTGAACGACCTCACGTTCAGCCCCGAGGAACTCGCGGAGATCGATCGTTATGCCGTCGAAGGCGGTATCAATCTTTGGGAAAAGCCCTCGCATGACGAGGCCGTCTGATACGATTGAAGGATGTGCCCGAACCAGCGGGCAGATCCCTTTTGCGGGAGCTAAGCCCGCGGTCAGCCGCCATATTCTATGATCTCAAGTCCGGCATTGTAATCCGTCGCATAGATCAGACCCCTGGCGTCCACAAAGACGTCGGCAGACTGGATGACTTTCGGACGGCCGGGACGGCGGTCGGTCATGGCAGTCGGTCCCGCGGGCACGAGAGCGCCCGTTTCGACCGGACGATAAGGGTCGGAAATATCGAAGGCGCGAATGCCGGCATTCTGCCAAGTCGCAAAGATCAGCGTCTCGGAGACGAACGAGCCGGGCCGGTTTTCGTGCAGATTGTGCGGTCCGAAATGGCCACCCTTCTTCGTGTAGTCGATTTCGGTCGGGATAGGGAAAGTCGAGATGCTGATCGGGTTTTCGGGCACGCGGATGTCGAAGATCCAGGTATGTTTCCGGCCGTCTTCCTCATTGTCCAGCACGGCTTCATCCGCCACGACAAGAAGATCGCGGCCGGGAAGCGGCAGCGGCGAATGCGTGCCGCCGCCATAGGGCGGGCACCAGTTATGGTGCTTGATGAGCCGCGGGGAGGAATGATCTTTGATATCGAGGAGCGTCAGTCCGCCATCTCGCCAGCAGGCATAGGCGGTGTCGCCATGGACGAGTGCATGGTGCAGGGCATAGCGCTTGCCGTCGCCCCAATCAGGCGTTTCTCCCGCCGTCCTGTTCATGCCGGGGAGCCACCATTGGCCAACAAGTTCGGGCCTAGTTGGATCGGCCATGTCGATGGTGACGAAGATATAGTCGGTGAAGCCGTCGAGCAGCGCCGAGGCATAGGCATAGCGGCCGCCGACATACCATAGCCGGTGAAAGCCGACGCCTTCGACATCCAGTTGGCCGATCTTGCGCGGCCTGTCGGGAACGGAAATATCGAACACGCTCATGCCGGCGGTCCAGGTGCGCTCACGCTTTCTGAAGGCGACTGTCTCGCCGACGGACTGCGTATAGTAGGCCTTCTCGTCCGTGAAGGTTTCCACGTCGGCGAAAAGGTCGAGCGCATTGATGACCAGCAGCAAGTCCTCATGCGTCTGCAGATGGATGTTCCAGGTATTGGCCGGCGCCGGCATGTAGTTGACCGTCTTGGGGTTTTTCGGGTCGCGCACGTCAACGATCGAGAAGCCCTGAGACCAGGGATGCGCGACATAGGCGTAGCCTCGATGAACCATCAATTGCAGCCCATCGCCACGGCCGCCGATATCGCTATGGCCGATCAGTGTCATGTTGCGGGCGAAGTCGGGTTTGGGCAGGTCGGTCGACGCCATGGATCCTCTCATGCATAAACAGAGTAAAGAGGGCCGCCTTTGACGGCGGCACCTGCGAAAGCAGCTGATAAATCTCAGTTCTTGGCCGCCGGGATCCAGGCAGCCGTCGCGGCATCGCTTTTCAGGAAGGCCGGGAATTTCTGCTGCAAATCTTCGATCGTGCCGATCTTGTTGTTGATGAGATCGTCACGCGTAATCAGCGTCGGCTGCAGGAGAACGGAGCGACCCGGAGACTGGCCGGCAATGGCGAGCGAAACGGCGCGAACGGAAACTACCCCGACGACGGCAGCGTTCGTGGCGGCCGTCGCGACCCAGGCGCTGTCCGGTTCGATCATCAGCTGGATATCGGCGGTCGAGGTGTCGACGCCATAGATCTTCACCTGACCGGAAAGGTCGAGCTCGTCGATGGCGAGCTTCGCGCCTTTGGCGAATTCATCCCATGGCGTGAAGATCACCGAAATATCCGGATTAGCGCGCAGCACCGCCTTCGTCTGGTCGGCGACGGAGGCGGGAACGGTGTCATTGACCACGCCCCATACGGCCTTCTCCTTGAGATTGTGCTTGGCAATGAAATCCTTCCACACCGCATAGCGGCGGTCGAGCGGCGCGAAACCGGCAACGTAGACGGCACCGCCGGTGAAGCCATCACCCTTATCCTTCACGGCCTGGTCGAGCGCGAGCTTGGCCATATCCTTGTCGCTCTGTTCGATCTGCGGAATTTGCGGATTGTCGAGGTTGACGTCGTAGGCGACCACCTTGATGCCCTTGTCGAGCGCCTTCTGCGCGACATCCTTCAGCACCTCGGGACGGCCATTATTGATGATGATGCCGTCAACACCGAGATTGATCGCCTGCTCGACAAGATTGCGCTGGGTATCGTTGTCATTGCGGGCCTGCGAGACGGTGAGGTTGACACCGAGCGCATCCGCCTGCCGCTTGACGCCGGCCTCGAAGGCCTGCAGCCAGTCGCCGCTGCCAAGGAAGCTGATGACGGCGATATTGACGGGCCTTCTATCGAAAGGAGCGGGCGCGCCGCTAAGTCCCGCCGCCGATGCTGTGGTCATGAAAAGCGAGCCGGCAACAATGGCCGAAGCGATGATTTTGAATAATTTGATCATTGAAGATCCATTGAATGTTGAGTTGGGACGGATGGCGGGATCACGCTCTGCCGCGGCTGATCCCATAGGTAAGTGCGAGCGCACCGACGAGGACGGCGCCCTTGATAAAATCCTGCGTGTAATAGGGCGCGTTCAGCATCGTCAGGCCGTTCAGAAGCACGCCGACGAAGACGGCGCCGATTGTTGTGCCGAGAACGTTCGGACGGCGCAGTCCCAGCACGGCAAAGCCGATGAGCGAGGCTGCGACGGAATCCATCAGCAGCGAGGCACCGGAGGAAACGTCGCCACGGCCGACGCGGGCGGCAACGATGATGCCGCCCAGCGAGGCGAGCACACCCGAGAGCACATAGGCAAAGGTCTTCAGGCGGGCGACATTGGCGCCGGCCAACCGTGTTGCCGCTTCATTGCCGCCGGTGGCGTAGAGAAGGCGACCGAGACGCGTACGCTCGGTCAGCATATAGAGCGCGAGCGCGACGATCAGCATGAGGATGACGGGAAAGGGAATGATGCCGAACAGGCTTGAACGTCCGATCGTTAAAAAGGCGGGGTCGACCCTGCCTGACGCCGTTGTTCCGTCGGGAAGGATCAAGCCGACCGAGATCGAGCGCCCCGCCGTCGGAATCAGCTGCAGCCCCGTCAGGAGAAACATGGTGGCCAACGTCGCCAGCAGATCCGGTACCTTGAGCCTGACGATCAGTAGAGCATTGGCAAGCCCGACGATCGCGCCGAAGGCAAGCACCAGCGGCACGGTTTCATAGGCGTTGAGGCCCCATACGATCATCGCATAGCTCGCGGCCATGACGCTGGAGGCAGCCACCGCGCCAACGGAAAGATCGAAGCCGCCGATGGCGAGCGTCACCGTGACGCCGGCACCGATAATGGCGACCACCGAAACCGCCTGCAGGATGCTCATCAGATTATTGATGTTGATGAAGGCCGGCTGGGCGAAACTGAAGATGATGACGAGGGCAAGAAGGAGGAGAAATACCGCCCCCCGCCGCACGAATTCCTGCGGTGAAACCGTATTGCTTGCTGGCCTGACCTGTTCTGGGATTTCTGCGGTACCTTCACTCATCAGGCATATTCCTTGTTCTGTCGGCCGCCTGCGGCCGCGTCAGCGACGTCTGTGAGACCATGATGCTCCATCAACAGCACCCGATCAGCGACTTCGAGCGCCTCTTCCGGATCGGATGTCGCGATCAGCGTGGCGCGGTCGGTGTGGGCGCGTATGGCCGCGATAATGTCCTGGCGTGCGCCGACGTCGACCCCTTGGAAGGGCTCGTCGAGAAGCATGAGCCGGCTTGGCTCCGCCTCCCAGCGGGCGAGTACGACCTTTTGCTGATTGCCGCCGGAAAGCGACCAGACGGATGCCTCGGGACCGGGGGCCTTGATGCCGAGGCGCCGGATGGCCTTTTCTCCCTCGCGGCTTTCCCGCCCGGAAAACAGGAAGCCCGACGGGTACCAATGTTTCAGATGCGGCAGGCTGATCGTTGCCGCAATACTCTCTCCCGGCCAGTCCGATGGCATGAGAGAAGAGCGATGGCGGTCAGCGGCGGCCATGACGACGCCGCGGGCGATTGCATCCTCGGGTGAGCCGGGCTGAAATGCAATGCCGTCCAGGAGTGCAGTGCCTGAGGCAAAGCGCTCAAGGCCGAAAAGTGTCGACAGAAGCCGGCTCTTGCCGGCGCCGAGAACACCGGTGATGGCGACGACCTCGCCGGCATGGAGCCTCAGATCGATCGGTGGGCTGTCGGCAAGCAGCCGGACAGCCTGAAGTTCCAGTATGGTCCGGTCGAATTGTTCACGGCGATGTGGGCGAGCCGCCTTCATGGAACGGCCAATCATGGTTTCGATGGCGGCGTCGAAGTCGATCGGCTGCGAGAAGGCACCGACATTGCGGCCACCCCGCAGGACATCAACGCGATCGGCGAGCGCATCGAGATCTGCCGTACGGTGCGAAATATAGAGAATGCCCAGGCCGCGGGCCTTCAGCCGGCGGACGATATCGTAAAGCCGGGCCGTTTCGCGCGCAGAGAGGCTTGCGGTCGGCTCATCCAGGATCAGCAATTGCGCTTGATTGGAAAGGGCGCGCGCAATGGCGACCATCTGCCGGTCGGCGGTGCCTAGATCGCCAAAATCGCGGTCGAGCGGCAGGTCGAACCCGGCTTCCGATAGGATTGCTTCCGCCTTCCGCCGGACTGAACGCTTCGACAGAAAGAAGGGCTGGCGTCCGTCAACATATTGGTTGAACAGCAGGGCATCCGCGACCGAAAGGCCGGCGACCCCGACGACGTCGGTCGATTGATGCACGGTAACGATGCCTCGCGCCGTCGCCTCGGCGGGGCTTTCGGGCCGATAATCCGCTCCGTTCCATAGGATTACGCCTGAATCGGCGCGATGAATGCCCGACAGGATTTTAACTAGCGTCGACTTGCCCGCGCCGTTGGCCCCCATCAGCGCGACGACCTCGCCGCGATCGACGGTCAGAGACGCTGCCGCCAGGGCCTGTGTCGAGCCGAAGGCAAGAGAAAGATTTTGGGCATCCAGCAAGGTCATGGGCAAGGGGTCACCGATTGTCAGCGGTACTCGTAAGCCACTGGCATTCAATTAAAAGGACAAGCCTTGCTTTGTTTATTTAATCTATAGAATAAATTTTTTCCGCGCTTCGGTTCGCCTCCACTCGAGCCTCTACAGGTGGGCGGCGGGACTGAGTAAGCCTTGCTCACGCCTGTCTCCGGGGAGTTTAATTTGTCTGAAATTGCAAGGGAACCGCAAAACCCTTCCTTTAATCTACTATTTTTATAGACAATATAAAACCATTAAATATCAGCAATTTCCGCGATGGCGAAGTACTCACGTCGCGCTTGCGGAAACGTTCGCCAGGGGTTTTCATGGATACGGTACTCTATCTCGCTTCTCTCGCAACGCGGCCAAGCCTTGCCGCAACCAAACGCGTCTGGTCGAGCCTGCAGCATTTTCTGGCGGGCCTGATGGTCCTCTTTTCGCTTCTGGTGCTGCTGCACGCATTTTGCGGAAGCTGAGATTCGAGCTTCGATCAGAAATGGATGAAGCGAAGAAAAAAGCCCGGCGTGCCGTATGTGAACGCCGGGCTTTTATGCGGTTACTTGATGCTGTTCAGATCGACGCCCTTGGTTTCGCGAACGAAAATTAGCCCGATGACAAGGGTCATCGCAGCGATCGCGATCGGGTACCAGAGGCCATAATAGATATCGCCCTTGGCGGCGCTCATGGCGAAGACCGTTGCCGGTAACAGGCCACCGAACCAGCCGTTGCCGATATGATAGGGCAGCGACATGCCGGTATAGCGGATGCGGGTCGGGAACATCTCGACCAGGATCGCGGCAATCGGGCCGTAGACCATCGTCACATAGATGACGAGGATGGTCAGGATGAGGATGGTCAGCGGCCAGTTGATGGCTGCAGGATCGGCAACCACTTTGAAGGCGCCACCCTTGGGGATGGTGTAGACCGGCATATCAGTTGCGCCACTGGCCTGATCCGCTGTCAGAAGCTTCGCCTTGACGAGATCCGCAACCGGGGTGACTGTCTTGTCGCCCGCCCGCACGGTCGCCGCGTCAAGCCCCAGTTCGGGGTTGGCGGCGATGAAGGCGTCGAGCTTGGCGTCCGGCACCTTGACAGGGTCGCGCACCAGAGGGAAGCCGGCCTTCTGCAAGACGAGGTTCATGTCGTGCGTGAATGCCGCATTCTTTGCCGCTGCACCGGCCCCTGCCGCCGTTGCATCGTAAGAGGTTATGGTCGCGTCGCCGACCTTGACTGTCGCCGGCTGCCCGGCTGGGCCGTCGACAATCGTATAGGGCACGGAAGACTTCGCCAGGAAGGAGGTGGCGATGTCACACGAATTGTTGAACTTGGCGGTTCCCACGGGATTGAACTGGAAGGTGCAATCGCCAGGAGCGGCTGTCACAGTCGCCCGGACGGTTTGCTCCGCCTGGGCGAGCGCCGGATTTGCGGCGTGGGTCAGCGCCTTGAACAGCGGGAAGTAGGTCAGGATCGCAAGCGCCAGGCCCGCCATGATGATCGGCTTGCGGCCGATCTTGTCAGACAGCCAGCCGAAGACCACGAAGAAGCCGCTGCCGATCAGAAGCGCGATCGCGATCATGATGTTGACGGACTGGCCGTCGACCTTCAGCACGTTCTGCAGGAAGAACAGCGAATAGAATTGGCCGGCATACCAGACGACCGCCTGGCCGGCGGTGAGGCCGAGTAGCGCGATCAAGGCGATCTTGGCATTCTTCCACTGGCCGAAGGCTTCGGAAAGCGGAGCCTTGGAGCCCTTGCCCTCCTCCTTCATCTTCTTGAAGGCCGGCGATTCGCTGAGCGATAGCCGGATCCAGACGGAGATGGCGAGCAGAAGGCAGGAGAGAAGGAAGGGAATACGCCAGCCCCATGCCGCGAAAGCCTCCTTGCCCAGCGCATTCTGGACGATCAGGATGACGATCAGTGACAGGAACAGGCCGAGCGTCGCAGTCGTCTGGATCCAGGAGGTGTAATAGCCGCGTTTGTTGTCGGGCGCATGTTCGGCGACATAAGTTGCAGCACCGCCATATTCGCCGCCAAGCGCCAGACCTTGCAGCATGCGAAGGATGATCAGGATGACAGGCGCGGCGAAACCCCAGCTCGCCGATCCGGGAAGGACGCCGACGAGGAAGGTCGAAAGACCCATGATCAGGATCGTGACGAGGAAGGTGTATTTACGTCCGACAAGATCGCCGATGCGCCCGAAGACGAGGGCGCCGAACGGCCGCACGAGGAAGCCTGCGGCAAAGGCGAGCAGGGCGAAGATATTGCGGGTTGCTTCCGGATAGTCGCTGAAGAAGGCCGTTCCGATGAAGGCGGCCAGAGAACCGTAAAGATAAAAATCGTACCATTCGAACACGGTTCCAAGGGAGGAGGCGAAGATGACCTTCTTCTCTTCCCTGGTCATGCCTCGACTCGTCGTCTCGGCCACGGACGTGGATGCCATGAATCAATCCTCCCGATTGCACCAGGGACATGGTCAAAAGACCCGTGTCATGTCCCCCATAATGACATTACGCAGGACTTTCCTGCCGATGGGCGCGGAAAGTCGCGCCAGTGGGTGCTCTCCTGATTTCCTCCCCCAGAAGATCACGCACCTGATGCATATGCGAGTGTTGGCCAAAAATTGAAAATTGCAATGGCTGCAACCGCTGCCGCTTATGAAAATCTGTGCGTAAGCATCAAGAAATACGAATGTGTCCTCCCCAGCGTGGCGGCAAGGGCTTGTCGCCGAGAAAAGCGATGCCGGGTGCGGCGAAATATGAGGCACCCGGCACGGTTCACAGAAGCGGATTCGGGCCGTTTTCGGCTTGTTTCAAGCCGGCTGCAGCTGCAGGCGCCGCATTGGCGGAAAGGCAAGTGCGATGGCGGCCGCCCCCAACCCCACCATCGACGAGCCGATGAAGAGCCAGGAGTAGTTGGCGAAGGTATCGAAGATCCAGCCGCCGATCAGAGGTCCGGCTGCCATGCCGATGCTCGAGAGCATCGATGCCGCTCCAAAGACGGTGCCGATGACGCGCGGCCCGAAATATTCGCGCGCCAGCACGGCATAAAGCGGCATCACGCCGCCATAGGCGCTGCCGAAGACGACCGCCAGCGCATAGAACTCGCCGAGTTCGCTGACCAGCAGATAGGTGGCAAGTGCCGCCGCCTGTACCAGGAGGCCGGCGACCAGCACCGGTTTCACACCGAGCCTGTCCGCCAGCGTCCCGTAAAGGAGGCGGCCGCCAAGACCCGCAAGGCCCTCGACACTATAGATGCTGACCGCCGCCATCGGCCCCACACCACAGATGGTGGCGTAACTGACCATGTGGAAGATCGGTCCGGAATGGGCCGCACAGCAGGCAAAGAAGGTCGCGCCGAGCACGAGGAACTGCGGCGAGCGGAAGATCCGGCCAAGGGGCAGGCGCTGCTGTTCCCTTTGCCCGTCTGCGCCGGGGGCTTCGGCAAGAACAGGTGCTCGCCGCACCAGCAGCGCCGCCGGTATCAGCAGAACCCAGGCCATGATGCCGATGACAAGCATGGCAAAACGCCAATCGTAAGCCGAAATCAGGTAGCGGGCGAAAGGCGACACCGTCATCGGTGCGACGCCCATGCCGGCTGAGACCAGGGACACCGCCAGGCCTCTGCCCTTGTCGAACCAGGCGGTCGTTGCCGCGATCATCGGTGCGAAGAAGGCACTGGCGGCAAGGCCCACGAGAATGCCGTAGGTCAGCTGGAATTGCAGAAGCGAGCCCGCCCGGCTTGCCAGGACAAGCGCCAGCCCAAGCAGCAGCGCGCCTATCACAACCACGATGCGGATGCCAAAGCGATCGCTTGCAGCACCCCATGCAAAGGCACCGAGGCCCATGGTCAGGAAATTCAGTGTCATGGCGGCGGCGATGCCGGCATGCGACCAGCCTGTATCGGCGGCGATTGGCACCTGGAAGATTGCCAGGGAAAACATCGCGCCGAGCGCAACACAGGTCATTAGCGCGCCGGCGCCAACGATCACCCAACGATAGGACGAACTCATTTGCAGCTCCCTTCATCCGGTTCAGCTCAAGGCGCGAAAGATCCGATAATATGCTTTCGCGCCATGTCTGGAATAAAGACGATTGCATCGGGACGATTTCGACATTGCTGCCGAAAAAATTTTTAGCGGCATTGCAAACCATGTTTATGAGTACCTGCCGACGAGATCGCCAGGAGGCAATGGCGTCGTCAGCATCCCGAATTTAATCTTGAGCTCATATAGGGCTGCTAAGACAGCCGCCTCGATGCTGGAAGACCCTGCTTCGCAGCCGGAAGGCCGGCGCATGCAGCTGCAAATGACATACAGGCTCAAAGCAATACCGAACCAGATCTTCATATCATGGAGCGGACCATTCAATGGCTCATATCGTCATCATCAATCCGCGTTTCGAAACCTCTTATTGGGGCATGGAGCACGCTCTGCCGCTGTTCGACGTCAAAGCTAACCTTCCGGTGGCGTGCTTGCCTTTGCTGGCGGCGCTGACGCCTGCGGAACATACCGTCACTCTGGTGGACGAGAATATCGAGCCGATAGATTACGGCCTTTGCGAGAGGGCCGATATCGTTGCGCTGACAGGGATGATCGTCCAGCGCTTTCGTATGACGGAAATCCTGACCGAGCTCAAACGACGCAACTGTTTCACCGTCGTCGGCGGACCTTGGGTTACGGTTAAGGAGGATTATTTCGGCAACCTCGTCGACGTCTCCTTCATCGGCGAGGCCGAGGAGACTTGGCCCAAATTCCTGGCTGAATGGCAGGAAGGCCATCATGCCCGGCGCTATGAACAGGCTGACAAGACGGATATGAGCAAGGTGCCCGTGCCGCGCTTCGATCTCCTGAAGATGGATGAATATGCTGTTGGCAGCATCCAGTTCTCGCGCGGCTGTCCGTTTACCTGCGATTTCTGCGATATCATCGTGGTTTTCGGCCGCAAGCCGCGCATCAAGACCAGCACGCAGATCGTCGCCGAGATGGAGGCCCTGCTCGCTTCCGGAATGGATACGGCTTTTATCGTCGACGACAATCTCATCGGCAACAAGAAGGCGATCAAGGAGGTGCTGCGCGATGTCGTCGCCTGGCAGGAGCGCCATCATTACCCGATGACGTTCCTGACGGAGGCGTCGATCGATCTGGCTGACGATGCCGAACTGATGCAGCTGATGGTCGATGCCAATATCCGCACCGTCTTCATCGGCATTGAGACGCCGAACGAAGAGGCTCTGCGCGAAACCAAGAAGCTGCAGAACCTGCGCAAGGGCGGGACGATGCTGGAGAAAATCCACGCGATCCAGCAGACCGGCATGGAAGTCTGGTGCGGCATGATCCTGGGCTTCGATAGCGACGATGCGACCATTTTCGATGCGCAGCGGGTCTTCATCAGGGATGCGCGCATCGTCAACGCCATGATCGGCATGCTGGCGGCGATCCCGAAGACGCCGCTCTATACACGTCTCGCCAAGGAAGGCCGTCTCGATCATGACGATCCGCCCGCCTACGGCACCAATGTCATCCCGCTCAAGCTCTCGCGCGAAACCTTGCGGGACGGATATCTTTCGGTCTTGAGCGATCTGCATGAGCCGGCCGCCTATTTCGATCGGCTGGATGCGCTTTACATCGACGCGCGTATCGAACCGGAAAGTACCCGCTTACGTCACCTGCGCCGCCATCCGCTGCGTTTGCTGGCGCTCAACGCGACATGGGCATTCGAGGCGGTCGGGATTTTCCTCCGGTTGATGCGCCGGGTGAAGGAAGCGGATCTGCGCGCCACTTACCGTGCACGGCTTTTCAATCTCCTGCGGCATCGGCGCTCGCCCGTCGTCCTGCAAATCTACGCGATCAAATGCGCCATGCACTACCATGCCCATATCATGGTGCAGCAGATGCGCACCGGAGGGGGCATCGTCAATTCGTTCTAGTGAGCTCTGAAAGTTCTGCTCGTCGTCGGACCTGCCTTGCAGCTGATTTGACACCGTCATCACCGTTGCTTTGATGCAACATATTGTGCCGGATATTTGCAATTCGAAATTGTGGGGTTGCCGATTTCCGAATCTTGCGTATGATACATGCATCCGCAAATCGAACAGGGAGGCGTGATATGCATAATCTACATATGTTTACATACGTCTCAGGCGGAATGATGTCGATGGCCTTGGTGTGTGCTGCACCAACTGCACGACGACTCTATAATTAAAGCCTTAAAAAGCTTTATCTGTCGCCGTTTAGGCGTTTTCCCATTAAACCTATATGACCTGCCCAAGGAATGACTTGGTGTGTCGTTGACGCATCCGCTCCTGAAGTCGGTCAAGCTTCAAGAGGACCTGGTCGCGTGATTGCGCCAGGAATAACGATGACTCATTCACAATTTATAGTTGCCGAAAGTTTGATGGCAACGGTCGATGAACTGTACCAGAAATTCGGTGCCTGGAGGACTGTACGTGCCCTGTTGTTTGTCGCCTGGAAACGGCGGCAGATCTATCAGCAGGTATCCGAACTATCGAATTATCAGCTTCGTGATATCGGCCTTCCCGAGCGTGAGGAAGGTCTGGACTATCGCAGCTTGCTGGCATTGCATGTGAGCCGCCTCAAATGAGGTGGGCTTGATGCAGGTAAACGCTTCACGGCTCCTCCTTCTCGATCTCTGTTGCTTCGAGAATGGCGGCGCGGCAGCAAAATCAGGACGGGCGGGAAACCATTTGCATGGTGGGTTCGCTACTCCGTTCGCTGTAGCTTACCTATCGGCCGCCGCACGGCGGATATCGCAGGGGGAGGCGATGCCTTCCCCTGCGACTTGACTGGCGTCGAAAGCCGAACTGGCCGAGATCTTCGGATGCCGGCAGCATATCGGTTCAAATTCTCCAATGAATAATAAAGTGTAGCCCGGATAGGGTCGCAATCTTCCCGCAATCCGCTTATGCAATGCAGTCGTTCCATTTTTGGGGATGGTTCATTGCGGATCTTGTTGCTAGAGGACGAGCCGGAAATGGCTGCGGCGCTGAGCGCTGCGTTGCAGGCTCGCGATGCCATCGTCGATCACGTGTCGATGCTGGCCGATGCCGAAGAGGCTGCGATAAATCTTCCCTATGATGTCATTCTCCTCGACCGGCAGGTTCCGGATGGAGACGGCTTATCGATCATTCCAAAGTTGAGGGCTGCCGGCATCGATACGCCCGTCATCGTGTTGACGGCGCGCGGCGATCTCGGCGATCGCATCGGTGGTCTCGATACCGGCGCCGACGATTACATCGTCAAACCATTTGCCATTGAAGAACTGCTGGCGCGATTGCGCGCCATTCTGAGACGCCCCGGCGAGTTGCGGACCGAGGTGGTGAATTTCGGCAGGCTGTCCTATGACTTCGGCTGCCACGATATCCTGATTGAAGGCGAGCGACTCGAATTGCCGCGCCGGGAAGTTCTGGTCTTCGAGGCGCTTGCGCGCCGGCTTGGCCGCACGGTGCCGCGTCATGCTCTGGAAGAGGCCGTTTACGGGTTCAGCGAAGATATCCAGTCGAATACGCTGGATGCGCATATCTCCCGTCTTCGTCGCAAGCTTGCCTTGGTGGAGTCCGGCCTGGAGATTCATCCCGTTCGCGGCATCGGCTATCTGATGAGACTGAAATCATGAGCACAAGCCAGCCTTCCCTGCGATGGCGTCTCGTATCGCGCCTGTCATTCCTGCAGGCGATCTTCCTGTCGTTGCTTGCGGTGCTGATCGTCGCCGCCTTGTGGGCGACCGGCAGTTTTATCTCGCTTCAGCCGGAAGACGAGACCATCGATGCCATCTCTCGGTCGATTGACCGCGATCAGAATGGCGCCCTTGCATTGACGGAAACACCGGCGCTTTTGGCGCGGCGCGAGAACCTGCCAGGTCTCTGGTTCGTCGTGCGCGATCGCAGCGGTGCCACAATCAAGGACGGAAACGTGCCGCCGGCCTATGCAGCGTTCGGCGCTGCGCTCGACGGCATCGGACAGGCTCGTTTCGGCAGCAATCTCGGTGGCAGCACCGTGCCCGCCGCACGGCTGCAATGGGTGTCGTCTCCGGCCGGCGAGATCCAGGTCCTGACGGGCGTGGACGGTACCGTGTCGACGGTCCGCATCCTTGGTGCGGTCGGCATCGTCTTCATCAGCGCCCTTCTGCCGCTGTTGATCGTTACGGCGATCGCAACGATGATTGCAGCACCGCTGGTGGTTCGCCGCGCTTTTTCCTCGCTGGATTCCGCCGTTGCCCGCGCCGGGCAGATCGATATCAATCGCCAGGGGACGCGGCTGCCGGTCGACGATGTCCCGCGTGAAATCCTGCCGCTTGTCGAAGCCGTCAATGATGCATTAAGGCGGCTGGACGAAGGCTATGAGCGGCAGAAGCGTCTTTTCTCCCATCTTGCCCATGAATGGCGGACCCCGGTTGCGATCCTGCAGGCACGTCTCGATGGCCTGCCGGCAGGCCCTTTGAAGGAGCGGCTCTTCGAAGATACCGTCCGCCTTGCGACGCTTGCCGAGCAGTTCCTCGATCTTCAGCGCCTCAATCACCGCTTCGAGCCGGTTTCGGTCGATCTCGTGGAGGTCGCTGAACACGTCGTTTCAGAACTAGCGCCGCTCGCGATCGCCGCCAATTATGAACCCTGCTTCATCAAGGACGAGGAGGCCGTGGAAGTCCTTGGCGATCGCATGGCCATCGAGCGGGCCGTTACCAACCTCGTACAGAACGCGATCCAGCATGGCGGTCGCCGTGGCAGGATCACCGTCCATGTCAGCCGCGCCACCGGTATCACCGTAAGCGACGAAGGAAGCGGTATCCCGGAGGAAGAACGGGACCGTATCTTCGAGCCGTTTCATCGTCTCCAGGGACGCACTAAGGGATTCGGCCTCGGGCTGAACCTCGTCCAGGAAATTGCCAGGCTCCATGGTGGAAAGGTTTGTGTCCTCGACGGACCGACGGGTGGCGCGGCCTTCAGACTGAGCTTTCCGATGGCCGGATAGCCTATCGGCTCCCGATGCAATGTTCTCGCAATCGGCTCCTCCTAGGAAAAGCCTGTCGTGCAGGCGAATCTCCTGAGGCCCTATTGGCGGGAACACATGTCAAACACATCACTATTTCTGCGAACTCTATTGACCAATCCGCGCATGGTCGGAGCGATCGCCCCCTCCGGTCCGGTACTGGCCGATCTGATCACAAGCGAAATCGGTCCTTCGGCGGGACCGGTTCTCGAGCTCGGCCCGGGCACGGGAGTGTTCACACGAGCCCTTCTCGCACGCGGCATATGCGAAAGCGATATTACGCTGATTGAATCCGCTGATAGTTTTGCCAGCCTGCTTCGCCAGCGGTTTCCTGATGCCCGTGTCATCTGCGCCGATGCTGCACGGCTTGATGCTTACGGCTTGCCGGAAGGAAAGCAATTTGGCTGTGCTATTAGCGGATTGCCGCTGCTCAACATGTCGCCGAAGACGGTCATTGCCATTTTGACCGCGGTCTCGGCGAGACTGCGCGAGGGCGGGGCGCTCTATCAGTTCACCTATGGCCTGCGCTGTCCGATACCGCATCGCCTGCTTGACCGGTTTGGTTTCAAGGCAACGCTGCAGGGCCAGGTGCTGCGCAATTTTCCGCCTGCCAGGGTCTATAAGATCGTCCGCCGCAGGCCGATAAATTCTCCGGCTGCTGCCACATGAGCGGCTCCTCCTATCTATTGGATGCTCTGCCCGATCTGGCGGCATGGGGGCTGTTCGGCCTTGCATTGTGTTCCGCAATCGAGAAGCTTGTCCCCATCCTGCCTTCGATCGGCTTGTTTTTGATGCTGGGCATGCTGGGCATCGCCCACCCGGTTGATCTGCCCGCAGCGATCGCCGTTACCGCTGCCGGTTCAATGGCAGGTTCGCTGTTCTGGTATGGAATAGGCCGTTGGCTGGGACCTAAGCGTGGCAACCTCTTCGTGCTGAAGATGGTCCGGCGTCTGGAGATTAAAGAAGAGTGGTATCTGCGCCTGAAGCGCAATTATCATGGTCATCCCGTGCGGGCCACGTTCTTCGGTCAGCTTGTGCCTGTTGTCCGGGCCTATATGGCATTGCCGGCAGGCGTGCTTGCCATACCGGCGCCAGGCTTTGCCATCGCGACATTCTGCGGCGCATTGATCTGGAATACGCCGTTTCTGGTATCGGGTTATTTGTTGCGTCAACAGATATTGGCGCCAGATACAGCAGCGCCTGCCGCTATCGCAGCAATCATCTTGGTCAATCTTCTGGTGCTTGCGCTGCTTCGACTTTGCCGGCCAAGCCGCAGCGCGGCTTAGCCGGTTATCGCGCTTGCGGTCGGCTATACGGTCAGAACGGCGTATATGACGCCGCCGTTTTCGCCGCGTGTCAGAGAAACATCGGCGATCGGGTGCTTGACCTTGTCGATGATCGACTGGACATCCTCATCCGTTCGCCAGATCAGCGGCCAGTTCATGAAAGTTTCCATGTAACCTTCGACACCGATATCCTTGGCGAAGTTTGCAAGCAGGAACTTGCCGCCGGGCTTCAGCATCTGCAGGCAGCGCTCCGTCAGACGCACGGCTACGCTTTCGGCCAGATAATCGTAAAGGCCGGCTGCATAGATGAAGTCGAACGTGCCGAGCTTCTGCGCGCGTCCCAAAATGGTGCGAACGGAGCCGTTGATTGCTTCGATGCAGCTGCCATGGAAGGCCGAGGCCACCGTCCCGACGCTGACCGGATCCTGATCAAGTGCGACCCAGCGCTTGAGCCTGCCGCTCTGCAGAGCTTGGGAGAGCTCGGCTTCGCGAAGATGGCCGGCCGCGATTGCCAGGACTTCGGCGCCATCCGTCGCCTCCGCCACCGCATCGACATGGGCTGCCAGGATCTCGCGCCTTTCGCGCACGGCGACGGCGGATGCTGCGCGCCGGGTGAAATCGTAAACTTCTGCGCCCAGCGCCGAAGCTTCCGCCACCTGTGCGGCAACGGCTGGATGTTCATAGATGAAATCCAGCAGATAGGCGTCCCCGCTATAGCCGCGCGGCTTTTCGAAAGACCATCGCGTCAGAGGGTCCTGCAGCAGGTAGGACGACACGGGGTGCCCCTGCGCCACCGAGGCCAGATGCGCCCAGGTCAGGGGTGTCGTCTTATTTTTCAGCGCCTGCAGACGCTCCGTCAAGGCTTTCATGGTGCCTGGAACGGGCGCGTTTGCTTCGAACGCCTGTTGCGTGAGGGAGAGAATGAGGGCGAGTTCGGCCTCGCCCTCCTTTATTTGGTCGGTTGCAATGTTGTTACCGGACGATCTCGTATGTTCCGAGATGGACTGAGTGGTAACGAGGCTGAAGCCATCTAGAGCGGTTTGAAATTGTTTCAATTTTAAATCATTCCGTGAACACTCCGCAAACCATATCTCAGATAAAAATTGAGCGCTATGGTTTTGTTAATGTCGCTGCGTCAACGCTGTCGTTATCAAACGGATCAAATTGGCCGCCGTGGTGAAGCGAGCGATTGGTTCATTCGAGCGACGCAAAGGTAACGCGGTGGACATGAAGTCTCGGCTAACTCGGGTGATGATGAGCATGCGTCAATTGTCGGGAGGAAGCGAACTTGGCCGGAGCGCTGCTCTGGGCACGGATCATCCCGATGAGCTGCGTGTGCTCTACAAAGCCTATAGCAATGATGCGCGGCGCGCCCTGGCTCGCAGCGGTCTGTGGCTTGCCGTGCCCGTCTATGTCCTTTTCCTCATCACGGATCTGGTCTTCATTCCGGATGTCTCGCATGTGACGATCCCTGCACGGTTTCTGATCGGCGGGTTTTCGCTTCTGGTGCTGGAAATCCAGTTTTCCCGCCTGCGTCGTGCCGGCGAGCTGGAGGCGACCTGTGCGGCCGCTGTCGTTCTCGGATATGTCGTGTGGCTGCTGCCGGCATTGCAGACGACGAATGCGGAGGCATTCTCTTATTATGCCGCGTTCGGTGCCATCTTCATGATGGGCGTTAACTTGTTCTTCAGTCTCGAGTTCGGTCTTGCACTTGCCTCGTCGGGGCTGATCTTTGCCTTCTTCCTGCTATCGCTGACGGAATTTCACTACAGCGCCGCCTATTGCCTGGCTTTTACGACCTTCTATCTCTGCTGCTTCGTGTTCACCTCCTATGTGAACTGGAAATTGAACAAGGAACGTTTCAACGTCTTCCTCAATGCGCGAGAAGCGGAATTGCAGCAGCAGCAGGCAACGGAGCGCGGCGAGGCGCTTCTGCGGCTTTCCATTACCGATTCCCTGACTGGAATGGAAAATAGGAGAGCCGCCGATATAAGGCTGAAACAGTTTTGGGATCGTTGGCGCGAAAAGCGCGCTCCTTTTGCCATTCTTCTGGTCGATGTCGACTTCTTCAAGAAGTACAATGACTATTATGGCCATCAGGAGGGCGATCACTGTCTCGTCACGGTTGCCAACGCGCTGTCGAATATCGTCGCTCCACTAGGGGCGACGGTCGGGCGTTATGGCGGCGAGGAATTCATCGTTATTCTCGATCTGGAGAGCAGCTCGGATGCGCTGGCGCTGGCGGAGGCGATCTGCCAGGGGATCGAAGCTCTCGATATCGTTCACGCGCAGCGCCTGGACGGTTTCCGGCATGTCACTGTCAGTGTCGGCGCGACCATTACCAGAGATCTCGCTGGTGCAAAGCTGGAGAATGTGATCAATGAGGCCGACCGCGCGCTCTATTCCGCGAAGGCGAGCGGCCGCAATTGCGCGCGGATCTTCGACCCGAACGAGCTGCCCGGCGGCGACGCAAGCGAGAACATCGCGGCCATCCTGAAGATCGCCATTCAGCAAAATCTCGTTTCGCTGGTCTATCAACCGATTCAATATCTCAGGACCGGAGAGATCGGAGCTTATGAGGCTCTGATGCGTCTGCAGCTGCTCGATGGGTCGAATTCTTCGCCGGCTGTCTTTATTCCTGTCGCCGAGCGTACGGGTGCCATCATCGAGCTCGGTTACTGGGCAATCAGAAGAGCATGCTGCGATTTGCTCACCCGGGACATTGTCGACACCGTCAGCATCAATGTTTCCCCGATCCAGCTGCGGGCCCCAGGCTTCGCTGCGCAGGTCGCAGCCATTCTGGCGGAAACGGGCGTCTCCGGCCATAGGGTTGCGTTCGAAATCACCGAGGGCGTCGACATGGAGATACGCCCGGATGTGCTCGACAGCATCCAGGATCTGAAGAAGCTCGGCATCAAATTCTGGCTGGATGATTTCGGCACAGGCTTTGCCGGGTTGTCATGGCTTCGCCTGATGGAGTTCGAAACCGTCAAGATCGACAAATCCTTCCTGCATGATGCGGCAAACAACGACGGCGCCAAGATTCTGCTCGAGGATATTATCGGCCTGGTGCGCAATCGCGGTCACCGCATCCTGGTCGAAGGCGTGGAAGACGAAGAGCAGCTCAATCTTGTCAAATCCTTTGGCATCGACGCCGTTCAGGGATACCATATCGGCCGACCGGCACCGGCGCTCAAGCATCCGATTGCAATGATGAATGCCGGCCACCGCCGTCTGCAGGCGACTGCCTGAGAAACCGGCTGTCACCCAGCCGAGGGTAATGAGAATGGCAAGCACCGACCTTTCCGAGATCTATCGAGGGTACATTGCCTGTCTCAACGGGCAGGATTGGCCGAGCCTGCGCAAATTCGTCCATGAAGACGTATGGTATAATGGCGCCTATGTGGGGTTGTCAGGCTATCGACAAATGCTCGAAGGTGATTTTCGCGCCATCCCCGATCTTCATTTCGATATCGCTCTGCTCATCTGCGAGCCGCCCCGTGTCGCATGTCGCCTGCAATTTGATTGCAGACCGACGGGGCTGTTGTTCGGCATGGCGGTGAACGGTAGAAGGGTCCAATTCGCTGAGAATGTCTTTTATGAGTTTCTGGATGGACGAATTCGGCACGTCTGGTCAATCATCGACAAGGCCGCCATCGCAGCCCAACTCTGACAATCACCGCCACTAATGATGCTATTCGTGCCCAAGGCGCAGTGCCATGAACCCAGCCGCAAAAGCGGCGAGGCCGCTTGCGATAATCGGGCCGGAATAGCTGCCGGTATGGTCGAAAATAAAACCGGCTGCCGTCGGCCCGATCAAGGCTGCGATACCGACCGCCGTATAGAGATATCCGATGACGGCGCCGATGTTGCGCGTCCCGAACAGATCGGCCGCCACAGCGGGATAAAGGCCGACGCAGCCGCCATAGCTCATGCCGAACGTCAGTGCGAACAATGCCAGCTGGATCATGCCTGATGCCGATGCCCAGAGAGCAAAGGACGCGGCGACGGCAAATGTCAGAGACGCCAATAGCCGGCGCCGGCCGAAGCGATCGCCGAGCCCGGCCAGGAAAAAGCGCCCGACCACGTTGCCGACGCCAATAAGGCCAACAAGAGTGGTTCCGTCTTGCAGCGAGAGACCCATGTCCTGGGCTGCTGCAACGATATGGACATAGGGAATGAAAGTGCAAAACGACGACAGAACAAGCACGGCATAGAAAAGATAGAACCGTCCGTCCCGCCATATGGCAGCATTTGCATGCTTGTCCGCTCGACTCCGGGATGGATCCGGATTGTCACGCCTTTTGCGGATGAGCATTGCGGCCGGCAATCCGAACACGGCAAATAGACACGCAAGCGCGATGAAGCAGCCTCGCCAGCCAATGAAGGGGAGCGCCTGGCCGATCGCAAAGGGCAGCACCAGGGTGCCAAGGCCAATTCCAGCGGTCGCGACGCCGGATGCCTGGCTGCGTCTGCGGATAAACCAGGATTGTACGGCGCCAAGAGCTGGAACGTAAGAGAGGCCGATCCCCAGGCCAACGCCGAAGCCGTACCAGATATAGAGCGACACGAGAGATCCGGCGCGGCTGGCGCCGATGTAGCCGAGAATCATGGCAGCAAGCCCCAGAAGAACCAAGCTACGCGGCGACCATCTGTCGGCGAGCGGCCCGGCAATCGCGCCCAGGGAATAGAAGAGGAATGCGGAGATGGAGAAGACGAGGGCAATCTCGCCGCGAGAGGCACTAAACTCCGCGGCAAGTCCCGGCAAGGTGGCGGAGAAGGAATAGGCGGCTCCGAAGGTCACGGCCGTCAGCACATGGGTCGCGGCGACGACCTTCCATCCCTCCCGCGTATCGGCTTCTTCGTGGTCACGCGAAAGGGCAAGGTCGGACATCGGTGCGCTCGGTCAAATCATATTGCCGGCCAATATGGACTAGGAGGCAGCATAGGAAAAATGAATAGCGTTGATGTGTTTTATTGATTCTCCTGATCCATCTCACGGCTGATGGTCGGCCTATTCGCGAATTGCCTGCGAGGAGGAGGCCAGATCTGTTTCGATGAAAATGCAGGATCTGTCGGCGGTCTGCAGCACCGTGTCGGCGATGCTTCCGTAGGAAAGGCTACCACTGGCTCTTTTGCTTACGCCGAGCACGATCAGATTATATCCGCCGCTGCGCGCATGCCGCAGGATCGAGAGCTCCGGCGAAGGTCCTTGCTGAACGACCTTTTCGATCTGCACGCCATAATAATCTGCAATGGCGCCGACCTTATTCAAAATATCCCGATGGTCATTGCCTCGGTCGCTGATACGCGGAATAGCGCTGGCGCGGCGCGGCTCGACGATTAATAGCAGCGCGCAATGGGCGTTTGCCGCCTTTGCGATCGCGAGCCCGAATTCGGCGGCGCGGATGGAGCGCTCGGTGCCACTGACGGGAAGCAGTATCCGCAGATCTCCCGGATGCTTTGGAAGCGGGCCGCGTGCCGTGATGATCGCCGGAGTTCCCTGGAACGCCGATGTCATGACCTGCAGCGACGGGCCGAAGCGACCATCGTCCCCCAAGGAGGGTTCGATGCCCGCCAGGAGAAGATCGTGGCCTGTATCGGAGACGTCTTCGAGTACGGTTTCGAGCTTGTCGCTCTTTTCTCGAATTGTCACATGGATGTCGCCTTCGCCAGCCAGGTTCTGCTCCGGTGGCGCCGACGCAAGCAGATCAGTAGCGTATTGGCGCAGATCTTCGGCGATTGCCTTGGCGTGCGACGCTGGATGCAAGGCTCCCATAGCACCGGGGGTGTCTGGAGTTTCATCGGCTCCGCGCGCATCCATCACCGTGACGGGCATCTTGCGCGTCACCGCGAAGAAAGCGGCTATCCAGGTTGCCAGGCGGCTGCTTTGCGAACCGTCGACAGCCAGCAGGATGCGCTCAAAATTTCCGAGGAAGCTCTCGCTTTCGAACTGTTCGCGCTCCAGACGATTGCGCTCCTCCTCACGCAGTGGCAAGCGGGCAAGCGCCCACCGAAGCGTCGGCGGCATCGCCATGGTGGTGATGACGGCCATGGCGACGATGACGGAAAAGAGTTTTTCGTCCAGCACGCCGACCGACAGGCCTATGGTCGCGACGATCACCTCCGTCGATCCGCGTGCATTCATGCCGCAGCCGAGCGCCAGGGCCTCCGATGCCGAATAGCCGCCGAACCTGGCGGCGGCAAAAGCGCCTCCGAACTTGCCGATACTTGCTATGATCACGACAGCAGCCGTCAGCAGCAGGATGGAAGGATCGGCAAGTACGGTGAGATCGGTCTGCAGACCGGTCAGTCCAAAAAAGACCGGCATGAACAGAGCCGTCGTCAAAGCCCGAAGCTGCACATCGATCTGACGTGTGAGAATAGGCGATTCACCGACCAGAATGCCGGCGACGAAAGCGCCGAGCACGGTATGGACCCCGATGAAATTGGTGATGATCGCCATCGTGCCCATGATTGCGACGATGGCGCTGAGCACGGGCAGGTCGCTACGGAAATTGTCGTTGGTCCAGCGTATGATTTCGAAGACCGCCCGTCTGCCGACGGTGAAGCTGACGGCCATGAAGGCCAATGTGCCGACGACGCTGGTCGCGAGCGTCGTCAGATCGACCGTGCCTTTTTCGGCCAAGCCGAACGTTATGGCAATGATGACCCATCCGATCGTGTCATCGATGATGGCGGAGGCGACGATGAGTTGGCCGATGTTCCGGCGCATGAAGTCCATCTCGCGAACCACGGAAGCGACGATCTTCACCGAGGAGATGGAAAGCGCAGTGCCAAGGAAGAGGGAGGTGACCAGCCGCTTTTGAGGATCGGGAAGCAAGGCGTCGGGGATGAGTTCGCCCAAGGCAAATCCCGCAGCAAACGGGATGACGATACCGGTCAGCGAGACGCCGGCCGCAGATTTGCGCAAGCGTTTTGCAAGACCCAGATCGGTTTCCATGCCGGCAAGCAGCAGGAGAAAGAGAATGCCGAGCTGGCCGATCGCGTCGGTCATGCTCTTTTGTGCGCCGTCCGAAGGAAAAAGGCTCGCTTGTGCATGCGGGAAGATCAGGCCGAAAAGGGAGGGGCCGAGAATGATGCCGGCGATGATCTGGCCCATGATCGATGGCTGGCCGATGCGCACCATCAATTCGCCGAGCAGCCTGCCCGATACGACAAGCAGAATGATCTGGACCAGAAACAGCCCTTCCGAAGGGTGGCTGGCTTTCTGCCCCTCGGCAGCGAAGGCGGATTGCGCAATCGACAGCAACAGGGTGATGGCAATGAGAATGATAAGGGCGCTTGGCGGAAATGCTTTTAAGGCGTTCTGGCGTGACGGCATGGACTGATCCCACTGAGCAGCAGGAAAACGCGCCAAAGCCTTTGCCGTTCCAGATCATCGCCGATCGCCGCCAGCGCAGGCTAATATCGGGCACTCAGCAGCGGGCATGGTCCGCCGCGCATCGGGCTGCGGACCATGGGCTGGCCGGAATGATCAGACCCGTTCCAGCGCTATGGCAATTCCCTGGCCGACGCCGATGCACATGGTGGAAAGCGAATAGCGCCCGCCGGTTTCCTTTAGCTCCAGCGCAGCGGTGCCGGTGATGCGCGCGCCCGACATGCCAAGCGGATGGCCAAGCGCAATGGCGCCGCCATTGCGGTTGACGCGCGCGTCGTCATCGGCGATGCCGAGTTCGCGCAGCACAGCAAGCCCTTGCGAGGCGAAGGCTTCGTTCAATTCGATGACGTCGAACTGTTCTTGGCGCATGCCGAGGCGGGCCATCAGCTTGCGCGAAGCCGGTACGGGGCCGATGCCCATGATACGCGGAGGGACACCGGCGGCCGCCCCACCAAGGATGCGAGCAATCGGCGTAAGGCCATATTTTTTAGCTGCTGCTTCGGAGGCGATGATGAGCGCGGCCGCGCCGTCATTGACGCCAGAGGCGTTGCCGGCCGTCACCGTGCCGCCTTCCTTCTTGAAGGGCGTGCCGAGCTTGGCGAGCGCTTCCATCGAGGTTGCGCGCGGATGCTCGTCCTTGCCGACGATCACGGGCTCGCCCTTGCGCTGCGGGATCGTCACCGGTGCGATTTCCTTGGCGAGGCGGCCGTTTTCCTGGGCAGCGGCAGCCTTTGCCTGCGAGCGAACGGCAAAGGCGTCCTGATCTTCGCGGCTGACCTTGTAATCTTCCGCGACGTTCTCGCCGGTTTCCGGCATGGAGTCGACGCCATACTGCTTCTTCATGACAGGATTGATGAAGCGCCAGCCGATGGTGGTGTCGTAGATCTCGACATTGCGCGAAAAGGCGCTTTCGGCCTTGGGAATGACGAAGGGCGCGCGCGACATGCTCTCAACGCCGCCGGCGATCATGATGTCAGCCTCGCCGGCGCGGATGGCGCGGGCAGCCGCGATGACGGCATCCATGCCCGAGCCGCAAAGCCGGTTGATCGTCGTGCCGGGCACCGAAATCGGCAGGCCGGACAGCAGGCTTGCCATGCGCGCGACGTTGCGATTGTCCTCGCCCGCCTGGTTGGCGCATCCATAGATCACGTCGTCGATGGCTTCCCAATCGACCGAGCCGTTGCGCTCGATCAACGCCTTCAGCGGCACGGCACCGAGATCATCGGCACGAACCGAGGAGAGCGATCCGCCAAAGCGGCCGATCGGCGTGCGGATATAGTCACAGATGAAGGCTTCGGTCATGATCTTCTCCCAACGGCATGTTGCGCAAAAACGGCCTGCGAAATATTATAAGCTTAAAGCATCGCGCGCGAGTCTGAAAGATGGCAACCGGCTTCAGAGCTTCGGCACGACGAGGTCGGCAACGGGACGATCTATGTGGAGCGGGGCGCCGGTCATCGCCTGCAGCTCGTCCATCGTCATGGCGGCGAGCTTTTCACGGACGATGAAACCTTGCTTGCCAATGTCGATGACCGCATGGCTCGTATAGATGCGGGTGATGCAGCCGACGCCCGTCAGCGGGAAGGTGCAGGCCTCCACCAGTTTCGGCTTGCCGTCCTTCGTTACATGTTCGGTGATGACGAAAACCTGCTTGGCGCCATGGACCAGATCCATGGCCCCGCCGACGGCAGGCACACCTTTGGAGCCGACGCGCCAATTGGCGAGATCGCCATTCTGCGCGACCTGGTAGGCGCCGAGGATCGCGACATCCAGATGGCCGCCGCGCACCATGGCAAAGCTATCGGCGTGATGGAAGAAGGAAGCGCCGGGCTTCAGCGTGACAGCCTTCTTGCCGGCGTTGATCAGATCCCAATCTTCTTCGCCCTCCGCCGGCGGCTCGCCGAAATTCAGGATGCCGTTTTCAGTGTGGAAGATCGCCTGACGGCCTGGGGGCTGGTAGCGGGCGACCATTTCCGGAAAACCGATACCGAGATTAACATAGGCGCCATCTTCGATATCCTGAGCTGCGCGCCAGGCGATCTGGGCGTTGGAGAGCTTGATGTCTTCGCGTGTGTCGATGGTCATACGTAGGCCACTCCGGCTCGAATGAGATTTTCTTCCTGCTGCGGATCGGCGACCTCAACGACGCCGTTGACGAAGATGCCGGGGGTAACAATGTGTTCGGGATCGAGCTCGCCGGCGGCAACAATTTTCGAGACCTGCGCGATCGTCTTGGCCGCGGCCATGCACATCAGTGGATTAAAATTGCGGCCAGCCTTGTTGTAGATGAGATTGCCCTGCACATCGCCGACTTCAGCTTTGACGATGGCGAAATCGGCCTTGAGCCAGCGCTCCTGAACATAGTGGCGGCCGTCGAATTCGGCGATGACCTTGCCGTTGGCGAGTTCGGTGCCGTAGGCGGTCGGGGTGTAAAAGGCTGGAATGCCGGCACCGCCGGCGCGGATGCGTTCGGCAAGAGTCCCCTGAGGCACCAGCTCCAGCTCGATTTCTCCGGCCAGATAGCGGTCCGTGAAGGCGCGCGGATCGGATGAACGCGGGAAGGAGCAGATCATCTTCCTGACCATGCCGGCATCGATCATTGCAGCGATGCCGATACGCCCGTTGCCGGCATTGTTGTTGATGACGGTCAGGTTCTTCGAGCCTTTGTCGATCAGCGCATGGATGAGTTCGATCGGCGCGCCGGAGCCGCCAAAGCCGCCGATCATGACGGTCGCGCCATCGCCGATATCCGAGACGGCGGCTGCCGTGCTCGCGATTGTCTTGTCCATGCCGAAACTCCCACTTGCCATTGCGGGCGGATTGAGACGACCCGTCCTCTTCCTTTCGAATAGATCAGCACGGTCTGGACGGCAATCATTTTGTGCGTTATTTGATTTTTGTTCATATATCGCACGAAATGAGTGAGAGATCGGAGGCTGATATGCGCGAAACGGATTTCGTCAGCGGCTTTGCTAAGGGATTGAAAGTCATCGAAGCCTTCGGCGAGACGCGGCAGCGTCTGACGATTGCCGAGGCATCGAAGCTGACCGGCCTCGATCGCGCCACGGTGCGGCGTTCGTTGCTGACGCTCTCCGAACTCGGTTATGCCGTCTATGACGGCAAGTTCTTCACGCTGACGCCGAAGATCTTAAGGCTCGGCCATGCCTATCTGGCCGCGACGCCGCTGCCGACCATCATCCAGCCGCATCTCGATCAGCTTGCCGAGCGCGCCGGGCAGAATGCTTCAGCCTCGGTTCTCGACGGCACGGAGGTCGTCTACATTGCCCGCGCCTCGCAGCGCCGGGTGATGTCGATCAACCTGACGCCGGGCAGCCGGCTTCCGGCCTTCTGCGCCTCGATGGGCCGTGTCCTGCTCGCCGCTCTGCCGGAAAGCGAGGCCCGTTCGGTGCTCAAGCGGACCGACCTCAGAGCGAACACGCCGAATACCAAGACCGATCCCGAGGAATTGATGGCGGAGTTCCGCCGGGTGAGGGAGCAGGGCTATGCGGTTATCGACCAGGAACTGGAAATCGGCCTTTGCTCGATTGCCGTGCCGGTGGAAAACGATCGCGGTCAGACGGTGGCGGCGATCAATATCGGTGCTCCGGCTGCTTACGTCGCGGCTTCCGACATGGCCGAGCGCTTTCTGCCGCTGCTGAAGGAAACGCAGAAGGCTTTGCGGCTGGTGCTGCCGTAACCATCACATTCCCAGCCTCACCCGCTCCTCGAGCCGCCAGGTGCGCGGCGTCTGGCCCGTCTGCTTCATGAAGAAGCGGGAGAAATAGGCGGGGTCGGCAAAGCCGAGGCGATAGCTGATTTCCTGGACGGTCGCGAAGGTGAAGACCAGTTCGCGCTTGGCCTCATCCAGCAGCTTGCGTGTAATGAGCTCATGCGCGCCGCGCCCGGTTTTGCTGCGGACGATGCGGCTGAGATGGGCCGGCGAGATGCCGAGGCTCTCGGCATAGAAGGCGGCCGGCTTGTGCGAACGGAAGTGGCGCTGGATGAGACCCTGCAGCATCTCCATGCGGCGCTCGTTCTCGTCGCTGAGCGTCGATCCTTCATCGGCCTTTTGAGCTATGCGCGCCGTCAGCAGTAAGGCCGAGGTCAGATAGGCATCGAGTAGATCGTTGCGGCCGTTGCGATGGCTGGCAAATTCTCCCCCCAGGCGTTTTAGCGTCTTGGCGACATACGCCGCGTCTTCGTTTTGAGTATCGAGCAAAGTCAGATGCGGTTCGGCAAGCCATGCGCCCAGCCGGCTGCGATCGCCCGGGGATGCCTTCAGATGCGAGATCAACACCGTGATGACGAAGCCGTCTATATCTCGCGAAAAGCGGAATCCGTGATTGAGCCGTGGCGGAACGGTAATGACGGCGGGTGGCGTGATGGGATGGGGAGTTCCGTCAAAGACGGCGTCACCGGAACCGGCATCGATGTACAAGATTTGAAAGAAGCTCTCGTGCCGGTGCGCACGGATTTCCCAGTGATGAAGACTGCTGCGAGAGGGAATTGTCTCGCAATGCAGCCAGAAATCCGGCTTCCGGCCGGTATTTTCGCCATAAAGCTCGTAGGTCGGCACGGTCTTCATCGAGGCTCTCCTCCCTTGCCATGCTCGATTTGTGCAATTTCATGACCGAAATGTCCATTGCGGACTTGCCTCGCGCCGAAGAGACTTGAAGCAAGAAATACGCATAGGAGGAGACGATGCGCACTCAAGTCGCCATTATCGGTTCGGGGCCGTCCGGGCTGCTGCTCGGCCAATTGCTGACGGAGGCCGGTATCGACAACGTCATTCTCGATCGCGTCGGCAAGGATTACATTCTCGGCCGCGTCCGCGCCGGCGTTCTTGAGGAAGGCACCGTCCGGTTGCTGGATCAGGCGAAGGCAAGCGCACGTTTGCATGCCGAGGGCTTGCCACATGACGGCTTCTCGCTTGCCTTCGACGGCCGCGATCATCGCATCGACCTTCATGGTCTCACCGGGGGCAAGCGAGTCGTCATTTACGGTCAGACGGAGATGACCCGCGATCTGATGGCCCGCCGCGAGGAAAGCGGTGCTCCAACCATCTACAGCACCGCCAACGTCCAACCGCATGGCTTCGATGGCGATACGCCCTATCTGACTTACGAGAAGGACGGCATTTCGCATCGCATCGATTGCGATTTCATCGCCGGCTGCGACGGCTTTCACGGCGTCAGCCGCAAATCGGTTCCGCAAAAGGCGATCCGCAATTTCGAGAAGGTCTATCCCTTCGGCTGGCTTGGCGTGCTGGCGGAGGTGGCACCCGTCAATCACGAGCTGATCTATGCCAACCATCCCCGTGGTTTCGCTCTATGCTCCATGCGATCGATGACACGCAGCCGCTATTACATTCAGTGTCCGCTCGACGAGAAGGTCGAGGACTGGAGCGACGATCGCTTCTGGGACGAGCTGCGCTGCCGCCTGCCGGCCCATCATGCCGAGGCTCTGATCACCGCACCATCCTTCGAAAAATCGATCGCGCCGCTGCGCTCCTTCGTCGCCGAACCCATGTGCTTCGGCCGTCTCTTCCTTGTCGGCGACGCCGCTCACATCGTGCCGCCGACCGGAGCCAAGGGGCTCAATCTGGCGGCCAGCGACGTGCACTATCTATTTTCGGGCCTTGCCGAGCATTATCAGGATCGCTCAAATGCCGGATTGGAAGCCTATTCCGCCCGCGCGCTCGCTCGCGTCTGGAAGGCGGTACGCTTTTCCTGGTGGATGACGACGATGATGCATCGTTTCCCCGATACCAGCGATTTCGACCAGAAGATCCAGGAAGCCGAGCTCGATTATCTCACCCATTCGCGCGCCGCATCGACCGCGCTCGCTGAGAATTATGTGGGCTTGCCGTTTTGAAGCGGGGCAATCGCATATGGATAGGCAAGCCCCTCATCCGTCCTCTCACAGTTCGCTTCGCTCAACTGTTCGAGTCCACCTTCTCCCCGCACGCGGGGCGAAGGGGTTTGGCACTGTCGCCCCCTCTCTCCGTCAAAACGGGGAGAGGGCTGGGGTGAGGGGCATTTCCAGTTTTCTAAGCCGCCTCAAAACTTCTTGGCGACCTCGCTTGCCGCTTCCCGGATTGTCTGCATCAGGATCGACAGGGGCAGGCTTGGAATGGCGTCGGTGCGCATGGTCAAGCCGACCGGTCCTTTCGTCTCGCTGGTATCGATCGGCAGAAGCGCCAGCAGGCCATCATCGACATCCCCGGCAACGACGCCGGCTGAGATGATCCAGATGGCGTCGCTCGATCGCACGAAGGCGCGGCCGAAGGAATCGGAGACGGTTTCGATCTGGTTGGGCAGTCCGCCGGCGCCGTTGGCGATCAGAAAGCTCTCGACGAAAGGGCGGATGATCGAGCCGCGCGTCGGCATCAGGATCGTGTAGCGGTTGAGATCGGAAAACAGCGATTGCTGGGCGGAAAGCAGCGGATGGCCGGCCCGGACGGCGAAGACGACCTGTTCGGAGTAGAGATGCTCGAAGGAAAAGCCGGTCATCTTGTCGGGGCTTGCCAATCGGCCGACGACGAGGTCGAGATCGCCGATCCGCAACTGCTCCAGAAGCACCGCGTTTTCGCCTGTCACGATCTTGATGCGGCTCCAGGTCTCCTCCTTGAGAAACAGGTCCATCGCTCGCGGCATGATGCGTGTCGAGACCGTCGGCAGCGCACCGACGCGGATCGGCGGCGCTTCACCGGAACGCTCCTGTGAGACAGAATCGAGGCCCTGGCGAAGTGCCGTCAGAGCGGCGCCGGCATGGCGGAGAAAAACTTCGCCGTAGCGGGTGATGCGGATGCCACGCCCGTCGCGCTCGAAGACGGCGACACCAAGTGCCTCTTCCAGCTCGCGGATCGTCTTCGTCACTGCCGGCTGGCTGATATTCAACAGGCCAGCCGCCTTGATCACGCTTTTCTGGCGCGCAACCTCGACAAAAGTCTGCAGATGGCGGAACTTGATGCGTGCGTCGAGCATGCTCACTCATAACCCTGGAGTTATCGTAGAGCAAAGAAATATCATTTTACCTAACCGGATTATACATCCAATCTCGCGTCCGAGGAGATTTCCAGTGCAGTTTGCCCGCATTAACGACGTCACGATCCACTATCAGATCATCGGCGGTCCGGCCGACAAGCCGGTGCTTGTCTTTGCCAATTCGCTCGGCACCGATTTCCGGATCTGGCGGGATGTGATCGTGCGGCTCGCCGGCGATTTCGCCATCGTGCTCTACGACAAGCGCGGCCATGGGCTCTCCGATCTCGGTCAGATGCCCTATTCCATCGAGGATCACGCCACCGACCTTGCCGGCCTGCTCGATTTCCTCTCGGTCAAGAATGCCATTATCTGCGGGCTGTCGGTCGGCGGGCTGGTCGCGCAGTCGCTCTATCAGCGGCGCCCGGATCTGGTGAGAGCGCTGATCCTCTGCGATACCGCTCACAAGATCGGCACGGCCGACAGCTGGAATGCCCGCATCGCGCAGGTCGAGGCACATGGCATTGAATCCATCGTCGATTCCATCATGGAACGCTGGTTCACGCCGGCCTTTCGTCGTGCGGAAAACATCGCCTTCGCCGGCTATTGCAACATGCTGATCCGCCAGCCGGTCGCAGGTTACGTCGCCACTTGTGCTGCCCTTCGCGATGCCGATCTGACCGAAGCCGCGGCCAAGATCGCCGTGCCCACCATCTGCATCGTCGGTGATCAAGATGGCTCGACCCCGCCGGAACTGGTGCTGTCGACGGCAAAGCTCATTCCGAATGCGCGTTATGAAGTGATCAAGGACGCCGGCCATATTCCCTGCGTCGAACAACCCGAGACGTTGACCGAAGTCATCCGTGCCTTCATCGACGTCGTCCTGCGTGGAGAATAAGCCTGATGAATGACCCTACCGCGCCGTCCGAGCGTTATCTACAGGGCATGGCGACGCGTCGCGCCGTGCTCGGCGACAGCCATGTCGATCGGGCCCAGCAGGGGTCGACCGATTTCGATCAACCGTTCCAGGAATTGATCACCGAAGCGGCCTGGGGGCACGTCTGGTCGCGCCCGACTCTCAGTCGGCGGGAGCGCTCGATCGTGACGATCGCGCTTCTGGCAGCGCTCGGTCAGGATGATGAGGTCGCCATGCATGTGCGCGCCACGCGCAACACCGGCGCGACGCGCGACGATATTTGCGAGGCGCTCCTGCATGTGGCGATCTATGCGGGCGTGCCGGCCGCAAACCACGCGATCAAGATAGCCAAGCAGGTTTTCGAACAGATGGACGCCGAACAGGCGGCATGAAACGAGGCAGACATGTCCGATAGAAGCAACAGCAAGCCCGAGACGGGCGCATTTTTTGCGCGGGATCGCGCCTGGCATCCGCCGGCCTTCGCGCCGGGATACAAGACCTCCGTTTTGCGCTCTCCACAGCGCGCCTTGCTCTCGCTCGATGGGACGATTTCGGAGATCACCGGACCGGTCTTTGGCCATTCCATACTGAACGAGCTCGACAACGACCTGATCCATAACTTCGCCAGGCCTGGCGAGAGCGCTATCGGCGAGCGGATCATTGTTCATGGTCGCGTGCTCGACGAGCGCGGCCGGCCAGTTCCGGGCGTCTTGCTTGAATTCTGGCAGGCCAATGCCGGCGGGCGCTATCGCCACAAGAAGGAAACCTATCTCGCCGCCATCGATCCGAATTTCGGGGGCTGCGGCCGCGCCATTACCGATGGGGAAGGGGGCTACGCCTTCCGCACCATCCGCCCCGGTGCCTATCCCTGGCCGAACGGCGTCAACGATTGGCGGCCGGCACATATCCACTTCTCCGTTTTCGGCCATGGCTTTGCGCAGCGGCTGATCACGCAAATGTATTTCGAGGGCGACCCGATGATCTGGAAGTGTCCGATCGTCGGAACGATCCCCGACAAACAGGCGATCGAACAGCTGATCGCGCCGCTCGATTGGGGCAACACGATCCCGATGGATGCCCGTGCCTATAAATTCGATATCGTGTTGCGCGGTCGCCGTTCGACCCTGTTCGAAAACCGACTGGAGGGCAATTGATGGTACAGGATCTCGGCTATCTGAAGGAAACGCCGTCGCAGACGGCAGGCCCTTACGTCCACATCGGCCTGACACCGAATTACAGCGAAATCGGCGGCGTCTATGAGACCGATCTCGGCTCCGTCATGGTCAACGACAAGACGCTCGGCGAGCGCATCACGGTGACGGGCAGGGTATTGGACGGCGCGGGAGCGCCGGTCAAGGATGCTGTTCTCGAAATCTGGCAAGCCGATAGCGCCGGGCTTTACAACAGCCCGTCGGAGCTGCGCGGCACAGCCGATCCGAACTTTACCGGCTGGGGGCGTTGCCCGACCAATTCCACCGACGGCGTCTTCCGCTTCGAGACCATCAAGCCCGGTCGCGTTCCCTTCAAGGACGGCCGCAAGATGGCGCCGCACATCACCGTCTGGATCGTCGCACGCGGCATCAACATCGGCCTGCATACACGCATGTATTTTCCGGAAGAGACTGAGGCCAACGCTGAAGATCCCTTGCTCGCACGCATCGAACATAAGGATCGCCTCGCGACGCTGATTGCCACGAAGGAAGGCTCCGTCTACACCTTCGATATCCATTTGCAGGGCGACAAGGAAACGGTTTTCCTCGATATATAGGCCATGAGCGTTTCTCCCTTCGATCATCCATTCCTGTCCGGCCTCCTCGGCGACGAGGAGATTGCGGCGTATTTCTCGGCCAAGGCCGATATCCGCGCCATGCTCTCTTTCGAAGCGGCGCTTGCCCAGGTCGAGGGGCGGCATGGGCTGATCCCGCAGGAGGTGGCTGCGCATATCGCTAAGGTCTGCGCGGATTTCGAGCCCGATCTACAAAGCCTGCGGAGGGCAACGACATCGGATGGCGTTGTCGTGCCGGATCTTGTTCGGCAACTGCGCAAGGCGGTCGGAGAGGATGCCGGCAAACATGTCCATTTCGGCGCAACCAGCCAAGATGTCATCGATACCAGCCTGATGCTGCGGCTGAAGGCAGCGGCATTTATTCTGAGCAGCCGTCTCTTTGCGGTATCCTCCGCACTCACAAAACTGGATGAACGTTTCGGATCGAACCGGCTCATGGGCCGCACCCGGATGCAGGCGGCGATCGCAATCACCGTGTCCGATCGGCTGCGGGCGTGGCGGCATCCGCTCGATCAATATCGCGACCGGCTGACGCAGGAGAGTTTTCCGCTGCAGTTAGGTGGGGCTGCCGGCACGCTGGAAAAATTCGGCCCGCGGGCGGCCGAAATCAGGAGCTTGCTGGCGCAGGCGCTCGGCCTGACGGACGAGCCGCAATGGCAAAGCCAGAGAGGGCGCATTGCCGAACTGGCGGGGCTCCTGTCCATGATCTCGGGCAGCCTCGGCAAGATCGGCCAGGATGTTGCACTTCTGGCGCAGGCGGGCGAGGAGATCGAGCTTGCCGGCGGTGGCGGCTCCTCGGCTATGCCGCACAAGCAAAACCCGGTCGCCGCCGAAACGCTGGTCACGCTGGCCCGCTTCAATGCCGTCCAGCTTTCGGGCATTCATCAATCGCTGGTACACGAGCAGGAGCGCTCGGGGGCTGCCTGGACGTTGGAATGGCTGCTGCTGCCGCCCATGGTGGTGGCAACAGCCGCATCGTTGCGCCACGCGTTACAACTGGCTGGTTCGGTCAAGCGCTTGGGAACGACAGTCGAGTAAGATATTTGTCGCTATTCATAACTGGATTGATATGGAAGCAAGGTTTTATTTCATTTTACATTACCAATTCCCGTGAGAAGTTGGTGATGATCGAAATTTGAACGATCAAGGGCGGCATCAGAAACGGCTGCCGGGAGGAGAAAAATGAAACGGTTTGTCTTGGCCGCCCTTGCGGCCGTTGCTCTTGGCAGCGCTGCCTATGCCGATACTATCAAGGTCGGCGTCATCGGTCCGTTTTCTGGCCCGTTCGCGCTGCAAGGCAAGAATTTCAAGGCAGGCATCGACGCCTATATGGCCGTGAATGGCAAGAAGGTTGGCAATGACGAGGTGGAAGTGATCTACCGCGACGTGCCGCAGGCCGATCCCGCCCAGTCGAAGGCGCTGGCCCAGGAACTCGTCGTCAAGGAGAAGGTCCAGTATCTCGCCGGCTTCTACTTTACCCCGGATGCGATGGCCGTGACGCCGATCCTCAAGCAGGCCAATGTGCCGATGGTGATCTTCAACGCCGCGACCTCGGCCATCGTCACCAAGAGCCCGCTTGTCGTGCGGACCTCCTTCACCACCTGGCAAACCTCGACGCCGATCGCCAAGGTTGCCTATGATGCCGGCGTCAAGAAGGTCATCTCCGTCGTCAGCGATTACGGTCCAGGCGTCGATGCTGAAAATGCCTTCAAGGCCGGTTTCGAGAAGCAGGGCGGCGAAGTGGTCCAGGCGATCCGCATGCCGCTGTCGACAAACGACTTCAGCCCCATCATGCAGCGCATCAAGGATTCCGGCGCCCAAGGCGTCTTCGCTTTCCTGCCGTCAGGCCCGACGACGCTCGGTTTCGTCAAGGCCTACAATGAGAATGGCCTGAAGTCCGCCGGCATCAAGCTTTTTGCACCCGGCGACCTCACGCAGGAATCCGATCTACCGGCACTTGGCGACGCCGCACTCGGTATGCAAACGACCTTCCACTATGCGATCTCGCATGACTCGCCCGAAAACAAGGCTTTCGTTGCCGCTGCCGACAAGGCGATCGGCAATCCGGCCGAGCTGACCTTCCCGGCCGTCGGTGCTTTCGACGGCGTGCATGTCATCTACAAGATGATCGAGGCGACCGGCGGCAAGCAGGATGCGCAAAAGGCCGTCGATGCCGTAAGGGGTCTGTCCTGGGTCAGCCCGCGCGGCCCGGTGACCATCGATGCGGAAAGCCGGCACATCACGCAGAACATCTATCTGCGTGAAGTCGCCAAGGGCGATGACGGCAAATACTACAACAAGGAAATCCAGACCTTCGAGAAGCAGGGCGATCCAGGCCTTGCTGCCGCGAAGTAAGCGCTCCTGAAGCTCCACCCTTGATCGGAAGCCTCCGGTCAGGGATGTGACGACAGCGGCCGCGCAACAACAACCGGACCAGCAATTTCAATGCAAACCGTGCTCAGCATAGCAGTCGATGCCCTCGCTTACGGCATGGTGCTGTTCGTCATTTCCATCGGGCTTTCCGTCACTATGGGGTTGATGCGCGTCGTCAATCTGGCCCATGGCGCCTTTGCCATGATCGGCGGCTATATCGCCTCTTATGCCGCACATGATCTTGGTCTTGGCTATGCCGCCGCCGTATTGCTGGCCGTGGTCGGCACGGTCATCATCTCCATCCCGATCGAACGGCTGCTTTATCGGCGCATCTATGGTGCGCCTGAGTTGACGCAGGTTCTGATGACGATCGGCATCACCTTCTGCATCATCGGTATCGCCAACTACGTCTTCGGTCCGACCTTGAAGACCATTCCCTTGCCAGGCAGCCTGCAAGGCTCCGTCGACCTTGGCTTCCGTACCATTGGCACCCATCGCATCTTCGCGATCGTCTGCGGTCTCATCGTCGCTTTGGCTTTGTGGTATACGATCGAGAAGACCTCCTTCGGCGTGAAGTTGCGCGCTTCCGTCGATAACGCCGCAATGGCGGCGGCTCTCGGTGTCAGAACGGAAGTGGTCTACGCCGTCAGTTTCGCCGTTGCCGTTGGGCTTGCCGCCTTCGGCGGCGTGGTGGGTGCCGAACTGCTGCCGGTCGAACCCTACTATGCTCTGCGCTACATGGTGACCTTCTTGGTTGTCGTCTCCGTCGGCGGCGCGGGCTCGATTTCCGGCGCGCTGCTCGCCTGTCTCATCCTTGGCTGCATCGATACGACTGGCCGTTACCTTATGCCGGAATATGGGGAATTCTTCTTCTATCTGGCCGTCATCGCCATCATCTGCGTCTTCCCGCGCGGCTTTGCAGGGAGAATGAAGTAACATGGCTTTGACCCTTGAAAGAGAGGCCGCACCGATCGTGACCAGACATCGTACATTCGGGCAGGATCTGATCGCGGTAGCGGTCATCGTCCTGTTGGCTGCCGCCGGCTACCTGTTGTTTCCGGACAACCTCGCTCTTCTCACGCGGCTGATCGCGATCGCGCTTCTCGTGCTGTCGCTCGATCTTGTCACCGGCTATTGCGGCGTGGCGACCCTCGGCCATGCAGCGCTGTTCGGTGCCGGCGCCTACGCTGCCGGCATCGCATCCGCCCATTACGGCATCAACGACCCGCTGCTGATGACGCTTGCTGGCATTGCAGGCGGCGCACTTGCCGGATTGGTCTGCTCCATCGTCATTCTGAGAGCTCATGGTCTGCCACAGCTCGTGCTATCGATCGCGCTGATTTATCTCTTCCACGAATTCGCCAACAAGGCATCGAGCTGGACAGGCGGAAGCGACGGTCTGTCGGGCATTTCAGCCGATCCGTTGTTCGGTGTTTTCGAGTTCGATCTCTATGGGCACACGGCTTACCTCTACGGCGTGGCACTCCTGCTGATCGTGCTCGTGCTTTTGCGCTTTCTCGTTCGTTCGCCCTTCGGCATGCTCTGCCGCGGTATTCGGCAAGATCCCTTGCGCATCCGCGCCATGGGAGCCTCGCCCAAGGTAGCTCTCATCAAGATGTATGTCATTTCCGGTGCCGTTGCCGGCATCGGCGGCGCCTTGACCGCGATCTCGACGCAGGTCGTCGGCCTCGACAGCCTTTCTTTCACACAATCGGCCGAGGCGCTTGTCATGCTCGTGCTCGGCGGTACAGGTTCGCTGTTCGGTGCGCTCGTCGGCACGCTGATCTTCATGCTGTTCGAGGATTACGTCTCTGCCGCCAATCCCTTCCACTGGCTGACGATTGTCGGTGCGCTGTTGATCCTCGTCGTTCTCTTCGCGCCGAAGGGTATCTACGGTACGGCCGCCGCCTATGTTGCCCGTCGCCGGGAGGCGCGAGCATGAACGCGATTTTCGAGGTTAGCAATCTGAAGAAGGCGTTCGGCGGCCTGACGGTGACGAACAATGTCAGCCTATCGATGGCGCCGGGAGATCGTGTGGCTCTCATCGGCCCGAACGGCGCGGGCAAGACCAGTTTCGTCAATCTCGTCACGGGCAATCTGCAAGCGGATTCCGGCGAGGTCCGCATCGGCGGTCAGAGCGTCAACAAGGTCGATGCCATCGGCCGGGTCAGGCGCGGCCTCGTACGCTCGTTCCAGGTGACGCGGCTGTTTCAGGATATGACGCCGGCCGAGCATGTCGGCATGGCCGTGCTGCAGCGGACGGGTCGCTCCAGTCGCATGTTCGGCAATTTCCTCGCGATGCGCGATGTCATGGCCGAGACGGAGGAGCTGCTCGGCACACTTGGTCTCGCTTCTCTCGCGCATCGCAAGGTCAGCGAGATTGCTTACGGCCAACAGCGGCTCCTGGAAATTGCCGTTGCCATGGCCCTGAAGCCGAAGGTGCTTCTGCTCGACGAGCCTGCCGCCGGCGTGCCGCAAAGCGATACGGGCCGCATCGAACAGGCGCTGGCCGATCTGCCGGCAGATCTCGCCGTGCTGATGATCGAGCATGACATGGACCTCGTTTTCCGTTTTGCCAAGCGCGTGGTCGTGCTCGCCGCCGGCACGATCATATTCGATGGTTCGCCGAAAGACGTGACGCAGGACGCGCGGGTGCGCGAAGCCTATCTTGGGAGCTACGCCAATGCCGGCCACGCCGCTTGAAGTCGAAAACCTGTCGGCCGGCTATGGTCCGACGCGAGTGCTGGAAGGGGTTTCCTTTTCCGTGCCGGCCGGCGGCCGGCTTGCCGTGCTCGGCCGCAACGGCATGGGCAAGAGCACGCTGCTTGCCACGCTCGCCGGGCAGACCCGGCGCTATGATGGCCGCATCCGGCTGGGTTCGGCCGATATTGCCGGGCTGCCCAGTGCCAGACGCGCCCATCAGGGCCTCGGCTATGTGCCGCAGACGCGCGATGTCTTTCCGACGCTGACGGTGGAGGAAAATCTGTCCGTCGGGCTCAAAGGGCGGCCGAAGAGCGCCCTGCAGGAAGCCTATGACATGTTCCCGCGCTTGAAAGAGCGACGTCGCAACCTTGGCGGACAGCTGTCCGGCGGCGAGCAACAGATGCTGTCGACGGCCCGCACCATCCTCGGCCGCCCCTCCGTCCTGCTGCTGGATGAGCCGCTGGAGGGGCTTGCGCCCGTCATCTGCGAGGAGTTGATGACGGCCTTCGCCAAGCTTGCTAAGTCGGGCGACATGACGATCCTACTCGTCGAGCAGCGCATCCAGAGCGCGCTCGATTTTGCCAGCGATGTTATCATTCTGGAGCGCGGTCGGCTTGCCTGGAAGGGGACGCCCGAGGCGCTCGCTGCGGATCATGGTGCGGTCGAGCGTCTGCTCGGCGTCGGTGGACTACATTAGCGCATCCACTCCGGCTGTGCTCCAATCGAGCGCGGCCTTATAATGAAACCCTATGCTTCTAGCCGCCTACGGTCGCGGCGACTGTTCCGTTTATCGTAGACAGTCCGCCTGCCCGTTTTTGAGGAGGTGCAAGATGGATCGACTTACCGGTGGCTGCCTGTGCGGCAAGGTGCGGATCGTGGCCTCGGGGCGCCCCTATCGGGTCGGCATTTGCCATTGTCTCGACTGCCGCAAGCATCACGGCGCGCTTTTCCATGCCTCCGCGATCTTTCCCGAGGATGCGGTGACGATCGAAGGTGAAACACGCGACTATGCCGGCCGCTTTTTCTGCCCTCATTGCGGTTCGTCCGTTTTCTCGCGAAGCGCGGACGAAATCGAAGTGAACCTCGGGTCTCTCGATGCTCCTGATCAGCTAAGGCCGACCTACGAACTCTGGACCGTCCGCCGCGAATCCTGGCTGCCGCCGTTTCCGCTCGCGAGACGATATGATCACGATCGCGAGGGAACGAGCCGCTTCGAGGATTAGGTCGGGTTCGCTGCAAGCGTTATGATGGCAAAAATTGTTAACGGCGATGAGTATCGATTCGTGTTGACGCCAAAACGTTGACGATTTATCGATATATTATCATCGTTGTTGGTGTAATGCTGCTGGAGGTGGATTTGTCGGAGAAGATTTCGGATCATTGGGATTTCTGGATCGATCGCGGCGGTACCTTTACCGATGTCGTCGGGCGTGATCCGTCCGGCGCTCTCCACGCCCGGAAGGTCCTATCGGAAAATCCCGAGGCTTATCGCGACGCAGCCGTCCACGGCATCCGCCTGCATCTCGGTCTCGGCAAGAGCGAGCCGGTTCCTGAAGGTGCGATCGGCGAGGTCCGCATGGGCACGACGGTCGCCACCAATGCGCTGCTCGAGCGCAAGGGTGAGCGCCTTGCGCTGGTGACGACGAAGGGTTTCCGCGACGCGCTGCGCATCGGCTACCAGGAACGCAAGAAGATCTTCGCGACCGAGATCGTCAAGCCGGAAGCGCTTTACGAAGATGTTGTCGAGATCGAGGAACGGGTGCTTGCCGACGGCACCGTCGAACTGGCTCTGGATGAAAAGGCTGCGGCCGCTGCGCTGCGCGATCTCCTTGCTAGGGGTTATCGCTCCGTCGCCATTGTCTTCATGCATGCCTATAAATTTCCGGCGCATGAGGCGGCGGTCGCCCGGATCGCACGATCGATCGGCTTTGATCAGGTTTCCGTCAGCCACGAAGTGTCGCCGCTGATCAAGCTGGTCGGCCGTGGCGATACGGCTGTGATCGATGCTTACCTGTCGCCGGTGCTCGGCCGCTATATCCGCCAGGTCTGCGATGAGCTAGATGTCGAGCGGACCGGCGCGCGCGTCATGTTCATGATGTCGTCGGGCGGATTGACGGCCGCAGACATGTTCCAGGGCAAGGATGCGATCCTTTCAGGTCCGGCCGGCGGCGTGGTCGGCCTTGCCAAGACCGGCGAACAGGCGGGCTTTGCCAATGTCATCGGCTTCGACATGGGCGGCACCTCGACGGATGTGGCCCATTTCGACGGCGAATATGAGCGTGCCTTTGAAACGGAAGTGGCGGGTGTCCGCGTCCGTGCGCCGATGATGCTGATCCATACCGTCGCTGCAGGCGGCGGCTCGATTTTGCATTTCGATGGCGACCGCTTCCGCGTCGGCCCCGATTCCGCCGGCGCCTTTCCGGGCCCGGCCTGCTACCGCAACGGCGGCCCGCTGGCCGTCACCGACGCCAATGTCATGGCCGGCAAGCTTCTGCCGGAATTCTTCCCCTCGATCTTCGGACCCAACCAGGATCAGCCGCTCGATGTCGAGACGGTGCGCGCCAAGTTTGTAGCGCTCGCAGCCGAGATCGGCGATGGCCGCAGCCCGGAAGATGTCGCCGACGGCTTCATCCGCATCGCGGTTGCCAACATGGTCGAGGCGATCAAGAAAATCTCGGTGCAGCGCGGCTATGACGTGACGCGTTATGCGCTCAACTGCTTCGGCGGTGCCGGTGGGCAACATGCCTGCCTGGTCGCAGATGCGCTTGGGATGAAGAGCATCCTTCTGCATCCGATGTCCGGTCTTCTCTCCGCCTATGGCATGGGGCTTGCCGATATCCGCGCAACGCGCCAGAAGGCGCTCGGTGTTTCCCTCGATGACGCTGCACCAGCAGCTATCGCAGCACTTGGCAGCGAATTGCGCGGCGAATGCGTGCCCGAGTTGGAAGCCCAAGGCGTCGCAACGGCCAAGATCAAGACTGTCCAGCGCGCGCATATCCGCTATGCCGGCACCGATACGCTGCTGGCGGTCGAGACGACCTTTCCTGAGATCGACGCTCCCGCGCGGCTGCGCAGTCAGTTCGAGACGCTGCACAAGCGTCGCTTCGGCTTCGTTGCCGAGGATAAGCCTTTGGTGGTGGAGGCCGTCGAGATCGAAACGATCGGCGGTGCTGCCGCCGATATCGCAGTCGAGCTGCAGACGATAGCCGAAGGTGAAGCTGAGGCGGCAAGGCGCACTGCCTTCTATTCGAACGGCGAAAGTCACGATGCGGCTGTCGTCCTGCGCCAGGTGATCAAGCCCGGCCAGACCGTGACCGGCCCGGCCATCGTCATCGAACCGAACCAGACGATCGTCATCGAGGACGGCTGGCAGGCGCAGCTGACCGTAAGGGATCATATCGTCCTCACGCGCATCAAGGCGCTGCCGGAGCGCAGTGCCATCGGCACCAAGGCCGATCCCGTCATGCTGGAAATCTTCAACAATCTCTTCATGTCGATCGCCGAGCAGATGGGCATGACGCTGCAGAACACGGCCTATTCGGTCAACATAAAGGAGCGGCTGGATTTCTCCTGTGCTGTCTTCGATGCGGAAGGCAATCTGGTTGCCAACGCGCCGCATATGCCGGTTCATCTGGGCTCGATGGATGCGTCCGTGGCGACCGCCATCCGCGAAAACGCCGTCATCCATCCGGGCGACGTCTTCCTCATCAACGCGCCGTATAATGGGGGCACGCATCTGCCCGACTTGACGGTTTGCACCCCAGTCTTCGATGATGCCGGTGAGAAGATCCGCTTCTGGGTCGCGAGCCGCGGCCACCATGCCGATATCGGCGGCATTTCGCCGGGATCGATGTCGCCGCTTGCCACCCATATCGAGGAAGAAGGCGTCTATATCGACAATTTCAAGCTGCTCGATCGCGGCCGATTCTGTGAGGCAGAACTTACCAAACTGCTGACAGGTGCGCGTTATCCGGTGCGCACGCTGGCGCAGAACATCAACGATCTCAAGGCCCAGGTTGCCGCCAATGAAAAGGGTGTCGCCGAGCTGAAGAAGATGATTGTTCACTTCGGCGAAGATGTCGTCGACGCCTATATGGGTCACGTTCAGGACAACGCGGCAGAAAGCGTGCGCCGCGTCCTCGATCGCCTGTCCGACGGTGAATTCAGCTATGAGATGGATCAGGGCTGCAAGATCGTCGTCAAGATCTCGATCGACAAGGACAAGCGCGAGGCGACGGTCGATTTCACAGGCACGTCCGCGCAGCGCCCGGATAATTTCAATGCGCCGCAGCCCGTCACGCGGGCTGCCGTCCTCTATGTCTTCCGCGTCCTCGTCGAGGCGGATATTCCGATGAATGCGGGCTGCCTCCGGCCGATCCGTATCATCATTCCCGAAGGCACCATGCTGACGCCGAAATATCCGGCCGCCGTCGTCGCCGGCAATGTCGAAGTCAGCCAGGCCGTGACCAACTGCCTGTTCGGCGCGGTCGATGCGCTCGCTGCAGCCCAAGGAACGATGAACAACCTGACTTTCGGCAACGAGACCTATCAGTACTACGAGACGATCTGCTCCGGTGCGCCGGCCGGTCCGGGCTTCAACGGCGCCGATGCCGTGCATACGCACATGACCAATTCGCGCCTGACCGACCCTGAAATTCTCGAGACGCGGTTCCCGGTCGTGCTGGAGGATTTCCACATTCGTCCGAATTCAGGCGGCCGTGGCAAGTGGAATGCCGGCAACGGCACGCAGCGCACCATCCGCACGCGCGAAAGGCTGGAATTCGCGATCGTGTCGGGACATCGGCGCGTAGCGCCCTTCGGCGTCAAGGGCGGCGAGGCAGGCCAGACGGGCCGCAACTATGTCCGTCGCAACGATGGCAGGATCGAAGAGCTGATCGGCTCAGCCCATACCGTGCTCGAAGCGGGTGAGGCCTTCACGGTCGTCACTCCCACCGGCGGCGGCTACGGGAAGCGGGACGAATAGGAATCTAATGTTGGAGCCGAGCGGTAATCGCCCGCTCGGCCTGTTGATCTGCAGGGCCTTGATCCGGGTTCGAAGGAGTTTCAGGTGACGTCCGAGGAAGAGAGCGAACGGCGTGAATTGATCGTATCGTCGGCCCATCTGGCCGGTGGCAGCTCGCCGGCTCTGTCGGAGCTGGAATATGGGTCGATCCTCTTTTCGCATGCCTTCAATCGATGGCTGGTGCGCTGCATGGCGGCGGCCGGCGTGCCTGGCCTTTCGCCGATCGAGATCCTTATCATCCATTCCGTGCGGCATCGCGACCGGCCGAAAACGCTTGCCGATCTCTGCCTCGTCCTCGACATCGAGGACACGCATGTCGCCAATTACGCCATCAAGAAGCTTGAGGCGGCAGGCCTTGTCAAAAGCGGCAAGGCCGGCAAGGAAAAGACCATCCGGGTCACCGACAAGGGCCTGGACGCGCTGAAGCGCTATACCGAAATTCGCGAGCGGCTGCTTGTCGAGGCGACGAAGGTGTCGGGTCTCTCGCAAGACGACCTCTCCGATATCGCCTCGCATCTCAGGGCATTGTCCGGCTATTACGAACAGGCCGCACGGTCGGCCGCGACGCTGTGAGATAAAGGCGCGCAAGTTTCTCCCAAATCTTCTTTGCTCTACCCAAGATTCGCTTTTCATTGAACGCTAATATAATTTGGGTCGCTGGCGTCACACGCTAATTCCCGCCTCTTATCTATTCTGCCATTTCATACCTATATTAGATCTGTGCGATCCGTTGGCGGCAATCCGTTCAACGATCGATGTCGGCAGACCGATGAGATCCAGTTTTTACCACCGCGCAACTTTTGGAAATTGCTGGCTTCGCACGATAGCAAAAGTGTGCTTTTTTTGACCGAAAGGGGAATGGTGTAAAAACTTCCATGAACAACGATAGTTTTGAGCTGAAATTTTGGGGCGTGCGGGGAAGCATCCCTGTATCGGGACCGGAATTTGAGCGGTACGGCGGTAATACGTCGTGCATAGAGTTACGGCATGCGGGCAGGCATATCTTATTCGACGCCGGAACGGGTTTGCGCGAAGCGGCCGGCTCGCTTGCCAAGGAAGGGGTCCGCGATATCGATCTCTTCTTCACTCACTCCCACTACGACCACATCATCGGGCTGCCTTTCTTCAACGCGATCTACGATCCGCGCGTCAGCGTCGATCTCTGGTCGGGCCATCTGGCCGGCAAGACGACGACGCGGCAGTTGATCGGCCAGTTCATGCGGCCGCCATGGTTTCCTGTTGAACCCGACATCTGTCGTGCGACGATGAATTTCCGCGATTTCGCCGCCGGCGATACGTTGAAGCCGCATCCGGGCATCGTCATCCATACGACGAGGCTGAACCATCCCGGCGGCTGTATCGGCTATCGCATCGAATGGGCGGGCCGGGTGATCGCCATGGTCTATGATACCGAGCATGTGACAGGCAAACTCGATGAGGCGGCGCTTGAACTGATGGCGGATGCAGATCTTGCCATCTACGATGCGACCTATCTCGAAGCGGAGATGCAGAAATATCTCGGTTTTGGCCATTCTACATGGCAGGAGGGCATCAAGCTCGCCAAGAAGGCCGGTGCCAAGCGGCTTGCCATGTTCCATCATGCGCCTGGCCGAACTGACCGAGAACTGGATGACATGCAGCACGATGCGCAGAAGAGCTTCCCCGAAGCGTTCTTCGCCTTTGACGGACAATCGCTGCAGCTCTGACGTACGTTTGGCCGCAAGCGCCTATTGTTAGACCGGGCAGCACCCCGTAGACTGGAAAGACTTTCGGGAGGTTGCAAGCATGGCCGTCAGACGGATGGACAATGTCGGAATCGTCGTCGAAGACCTCTCCGGCGCGATCGATTTCTTTGGCGAGCTTGGCCTTGAGCTCGAAGGGCAGGCGACGATTGAGGGCGAGTGGGCCGGGCGTATCACCGGGCTCGGCGATCAGCGCGTCGAGATTGCCATGATGCGCACACCGGATGGGCACAGCCGGCTCGAGCTTTCCCGCTTTCTCGCGCCGGCTGTCGTCGCGGATCACCGGAACGACCCAGTCAACGCCTTCGGCTATCTCCGGGTCATGTTTGCCGTGGACGGCATCGACGAGACGCTTGAAAGGCTCCGCAAGCGCGGTGCGCAGCTCGTCGGCGAAGTCGTCCAGTATGGTAACGCATATCGGCTCTGCTATATCCGCGGGCCTGAAGGGCTCCTCATCGGGCTTGCTCAGGAACTTAGCTAAACGCGATGCGCTTTAATATACGAAGTTGCCGACCGGCCGCCATTCGATGGCCGCATGGTCGGCCGTTTCCTCGAACAGCGTCTCGACGAAATCCCAGACGAGATCGTCATGGACGAGATGGTGCGTCATCACCCCGATCGGTTCGTCGTGACCGTCGAAGCGGATCCGGAGCTCTTCCACGAGACGTCCGATCACTTCGGCATGTGGTAAACCGCCACGCACCCCGTGCCATCTCATGATATCGATATGCGTATTGATCAAGCCGATGGGGGCCTGTTTTGCCAATCCGAAGACGGAGACGGCGCGATAGCCGAAGGGGGCGAGATGCGGCAGCAGCGCATCGTCGATCCTGTTCCACGGCGGCACCAGCAGCGGTACGAACTGCTTGCCATAAAGAGCTTCGAGCTTATCGAAACCGCGGTGCAGCTCGTCGAGCACGACCGCCTGCGGCCGGTGCAGGCCGAGTTCCTGCTTCTTGGTGTCGTCAGGCGCATAGTTCTGGTGAGTCCAGCCATGCACGGTGGCGGTGACGCGGCTTTCGCCCGCCAGCCGTTCGGCGAGTGCCTTGCCCGTCGGTTGCGGAATGATCGCAAGCGCGATCGGCACGTCGAAACGATTGGCAAGCGATAGAAGCCGGTCGAGGGCAGGGGTCGGCTCGATGGCGTCGTCGTCGCGGAACCATAGCTTCGCCTTTCGCCCGGCCGCGCTCCATCGCTGCAGCTCGTCGCGCAGGGGCTGCCAATCGGCTCTATCGCTCATAATAGGAGTCTCCCAGATATTTTCGAAGAATGGTTTCCAGCCGCTTTGATGCGGCGGGCAGTGAGCGCTCCTGATGCACGAAGTCATAGGCTGCGTCTGCCATGGCCCGATGCCGGCTCGCGTCGTTCAAAAGCTCGGCGATAGCCCCGGCATAGGCCTCGATATCGCCTTCCTGTGTTAGAAGTCCTGTCATGCCCGCCATCACCACTTCCGGCACACCGGCCGTTGCCTGCGCGACGACGGGTAGGCCGGCGGCCTGCGCCTCGAGATAGGCGAGGCCATAGGCTTCGTTGCATCCTGGCCAGACGTAGAGACCGGCTGGAGCCAGCTCTTGCGCGATCTCTGCGGTAGAGCGCTCTCCGCGCCAGATGATGCGGTCTTCGCCAAATGCGGAGAATAACGACCCTACCTCGCCGCGCATCGGCCCGTCACCGATGACGGTCAGGGTCCAATCCTGATCGCGGATGAGATCGAGCGCACTTGCCAGCATGGCGTAGCTGTCGAACTTGTCGCCCCTGCGCAGCATCGCCACCGTAATCAGCCGTCGCGGATCGGCGAAGGAGCGTGCAAAGGGCGCGGTATCGATGAAGGGCGGGAAGCGCTCGTAACGGCCCTCGGGAATTGCATCGAGCAAACCGGTCCGGTCGCGCTCGGTGAAGCACAGATTAACGGCGGCAAGCCTTACCGCATCGGCAATAAGGCGCTGGTTCTCGTGCCAGCCGGTCTCGTCATGACGGCGGGAGTAGGAAGCCTCGGCCGTGACATAGGGGATATTAAGCCTCCTAGCGACGAACGGGCCGATGAGATCGGGTGTCTTGTAATAGGGATGATAGGTGAACCATAGATCCGGCGATGCCGTATGCTGCCACTGCTCCAGCAATTGCTCCGCCTCACTTTTCGCCTGCCGGGCGATCTCCACGCGTGGGCCGGCGTCCGGAGTGGGCGTGAAGCTGCGCAATTCGGAAGCGACGTCAACCTGATGGCCCGCCATCTTCAATGCTGCGATGATCTGGCGCGCCATCAGCCGGTCACCGGATGGGACCGGATGGGCAGGCGACTTCAAGGGAGCGTAAAAGGCTATCTTCATGGTGTCGTCACACGGTTGACGATTAAGTGATGGCAGAAGCCCGAATCGTGAAAGGATTGCCCGAATTCCGACCCGTTGCGTGACAATAAGATCCCTGCTTCAAAAAGCCGCATCCTCGACAGCATGCGGCGTTGCGGCTACTGCATAATTCCTTAAATCGGGATCGATTTGAGGATAAAATTATGCAGCAGGTTAAAAGTGCTACAGTGACCTTTGCGCGTCATATTTGACGCGCGGCGCTGTAGATGAATAGGCGATAACCGTTTTCGGATCAGTTGTGAACGGGCAATATACATTGGGTTTGATGACCATAGAGGCAAGAAAGCCAATCATGACCGATCGCCTTGTGCGAAAGCTGCGTCTCGGCTCGGGTCTGATCGTTTTTGCTTTCGTCATCATGCATTTGGCCAACCATTCCCTCGGCCTGATCTCGCTCGGCATCGCCGAACATGCGCAACATTGGTTCATGGTGGTTTGGCGCAATCCGCTCGGAACCGTGCTGCTCTATGGGGCGCTGATCCTGCATATCCTGCTCGTGCTGCGAATGCTCTACAAGCGCAGGACGCTCGTCATGCCCGCCGGCGAAGCTTTTCAGATCGTTACCGGTCTGCTGGTGCCCCTCCTGCTGATCGACCATATCGTTGCGACACGCATCGTTCATGAGGTCTACGGCTATCACGACACCTATAAGGCGGTCGTGCGCACCTTGTGGGTGACTTCGCCGTTCAATGGGATGCGCCAGTCGTTCGTTCTCCTGATCGTTTGGCTTCACGGATGCATCGGCGTTCATTTCTGGCTGCGTTACCGCCCCTGGTATATGGCGATCGCGCCCGTCATGCTGTCGCTTGCCATCGTCCTGCCGATTCTCGCTTTGCTCGGCTTTGCCGCAATGGGCAAGACGGTGGCGCATGAGGTCGCCCAAGAGGATGAGCGCGGCTATCCAGGCGGCTATTACAGCGACGTACGAAGCTTTGGCGAAACAGGCTCGGCGCCCGGCGGTAGGATGGCGGAAGACTTGTGGCCTTACCGCGCCGGATTCTATGGCGCCTTCAGTCTGTCGATCGCCGTTCTTTTTGCCTTCCGAGCGCATCGCAGACTGCGAGAACGGCAATATCAGGTCGCCATTCGTTATGCAGGCGGGGAAGTCGTGCACGCACCGCGCGGCTTTACCGTGCTTGAGGCAAGCCGTCTCGGCGGTATCCCCCATTATTCGGTCTGTGGAGGCAAGGGGCAATGCTCCACCTGCCGCGTGCAGATCATCGAGGGAGCCGAAAATCTGCCGTCGCCCGAGCCGCTGGAACAGAAAACCTTGAACCGTATCGGCGCCACGCCGGATGTCAGGCTTGCCTGCCAGCTGCGCCCGACCGGCAATGTCAGCGTGGTGCCATTGCTGACGCCGATGGCCGAGGCGACGATCCCGGTCTACACGCAGGCCGCAAGTCCCGGCCGCGAGCGCGAGATCGTCGTCTTCTTCTGCGATCTACGCCATTTCACCTCGCTAACGGAATCGCGGCTACCCTTCGACATCGTTTTCCTGCTCAATCGCTATTTCGCCATCGTTGGCCGCATCATCGAAGAAAATGGTGGCCGGATGGATAAGTTCATCGGCGATGGCGCCATGGCGCTCTTCGGCCTTCGCGCAACCCCGAAGGAGGCCAATCGTCAGGCCCTGAAGGCGGCCGCCGCAATCATCCGGGAGATCGACAAGCTCAGTGCCGAGCTGGCTGATGACTTGGCTGCCCCGCTCGAAATCGCCATCGGCATCCACACCGGCCTCGCCGTCGTGGGATCGATGGGCTATGGCAGCGTCAAGAACGTGACGGCAATTGGCGATACCGTCAATGTTGCCAGCCGTCTGGAAAGCGTCGCCAAGGAATTCAACGCCGCGCTGGTCTTTTCGGAGCCGGTGGCGCAGCTTTCGGAAACCGATATCGCCGACACCGAAAGCCGCGAGATTGCCGTCAGAGGCCGGGGCGAGCCCTTGCGGGTCTATATCGTTTCGAAAGAGGCGAGCGCCCACTTTGCCTGATTTTCAGAGAGTGGCGGCGGCGTTGCCCTTGTCCGTTTGCAACGGAATGGCGCCGGTGTAGAGATGGCGCTCATGTTTGACGCCAAGATTCTCACAAGAAAATACTGGAAGCGAGCTTTTCGCCGCAAGCGGGACGCGATCGCCACGCGCCTGTTCGACACGAGGCTCGGCCGGGATATTCTTATCAGTGCCATAGGTCCCCGCGTGAAGACGATGAGGGTCGATTGCGGCGATCATGTCCTCAGTTTCTCGCCGGCCGACTACATCGGCCGCAAGGTTTTTCGCAAAGGGCATTTCGAGCGCGACCATGTCGATCGCCTGCTGAGCGTCCTGCGCGAGCACGGCCTGTTGCGCAAGGGATCGGCGCTCCTGGAACTCGGCGGCAATATCGGCACGCAGACCTGCTATTTTGCCCTCAGCGGTGCCTATCACCGCATTGTCAGCGTCGAGCCGGACCCGCGCAATTTTCGCCTGCTGGCAGTTAATATTGCTGATAATGGCCTGCAGGAAATGGTGAGTGCGGTCAATTGTGCCGCCGGCGATCGCGAGGGGCAGCTCGATTTCTATCTCAATCACAAGAACCATGGCAAAAGCAGCGTGCTGCGGCAAAGCGCGACCGACGAGAAGATCTCGGTGCCTGTCCGGCCGGTCGGCGATATTCTGCTGCAGGCAGGCGTCGATCCCGCCGATATCGGGCTGATCTGGATGGACATCGAGGGGTACGAGCCGGTTGCCTGCCGTTCGATGGGCGCATTGATGGCTCGAAAAGTGCCACTCTACATGGAATTCACGCCGGCCTTCTACGGCAAGGATCAGACCAGAGACTTCGTTGCCGATCTTGCCCGGCACTATAGCGAATGTCTCGCCTTCTTCGAAAGCGGCGAGCGGATCATGAAGGTGGTCGAACTGCCGGTGGCGGGCGAACAGTTCGACGTCCTGTTTCTGCGCTGACCCTATCTGCGCCGATAGATGAAATAGCGCCCCCCCTTGACGCTCGAGGGCAGCGGCAGCGCCTCGAGATCCGGATGGTCGAGGGGAAGGCCGCTGACCGCAAGCCCCCCTTGGGCCAGCACGCCAGCCATGATTTCCGGCAGCCAGGTCAATGTTATCGCATCCTTGTCTTCATAGCCGGTGCCGATATCGGCATGGGCGAGCGAGGCGTTGGCGCCAATGAAAGTTCTCGCCGTGTCCTTGATCTCACCGAGAACAAGGTTTTCGGCCGACGGCATGGAAGGACCATAGGCATTGACCGTCCGGTCGAATGCGACGATGCGATGATCGGGGAAGAGTTCGCGCAGATGATCGAAGGTGCGGCCGTTGCCGAGGCCAAGTTCCAGCACCGGGCCGTCGAGCGTTTTCACCTCATCGGCAACGGCGTTGAGAATGTCGCGCTGCGCACTGAGGCGGCGAATGAAACTATCCAGGCGGCTCATCGTATTTGAAATATCCTTGACGTTCTATGCCTCTCCCGCCGTGGCCTAGCATGGCGGGCATCGCGGCGTCGACCACCTGCTGGCTTTTCGACGCATATGATGTAGGGATAGATTGTCGCGGCGCTCACAGAAGGGGGATATCATGGCCGAGCCGTCCAACGATGATTTCTTCCACAAGCTTTCGGGTTTCACCCGTTTCGAGGGAGTGACCGATAGCGCCAACTACCAGCCCCTGCCGGGTGACTGGTTGATTGCGATCGCCGACATCGTCAGCTCGACAAAGGCGATTGCCGCGGGTCATTACAAGTCGGTCAACATGGCCGGCGCCAGCGTGATTTCCGCCGTGCTGAACGCTTTGGATCGAGGTGATTATCCCTTCGCCTTCGGCGGGGATGGCGCATTGGTGGCAGTCCCGCCCTCCGGCGAGGAGCGGGCGCGGCAGGCGCTTTCAGCGGTGCGGGGCTGGGTGATGGAAGAGCTGCAGCTCGATCTCCGCACCGCCTTGGTGCCGATGACCGCCATCCGCGACGAGGGGTTCGACGTGCAGGTCGCGCGTTTCAACCCAAACGACCATGTTTCCTACGCCATGTTTTCGGGCGGCGGCACGAGCTGGGCAGAACGGCAGATGAAGGAAGGACGCTTCATCGTCGAAGCGCCGCCGGAAAAGGCGGAGCCCGATCTAACAGGGCTTTCCTGCCGCTGGAATCCGATAAAGGCACAAAATGGCGAGATCATCTCCATCATCGCCATCCCCGGCGAGGCTGGAAACGGTCCGCAGTTTCAGCAATTGGTCGCCGATATCATCGCCATCTCTGCAGAGCAGAGCCGCGACAGCCATCCCGTACCGGTTGAAGGCCCGACGCCAGCATTGAGGTTCGATGGTGTCGATATCGAAGCCCGGGCTCTTGCCGCTCCGGCCAACCGCTGGTGGCGCAAGCTTCTTATCGACGCCCAGGTCATCCTGCTCTGGAGCCTCGACAAGTTCCGCGTGAGGGCAGCATTCTTCGATGCTAAGGCCTATCGGCGCGATCTCGCTGCGAATTCCGATTTCCGCAAGTTCGATGACGGTCTGAAAATGACCATCGATGTCGATGCCGAACATCTCGAACGTATCGAGGCACGCTTACGCCAGGCAGAGGCAGAAGGCGTGTGTCGCTTCGGTCTGCATCGGCAGGACAGTGCGCTGATGACCTGTTTCGTTCCGACGCCTCTCATGCGCGACCATATGCACTTCATCGATGGGGCGAGCGGGGGGTATGCTATGGCAGCCATGGCGTTGCGGGGAAAGCGGCCGCCCGCGCTGGCCGCGGGCGAATGATTTCATCTGCGGCGCGCAGGACTGCAGTCGCAATTTTATCGATCCATTTGCTTTTTGCCCATTGTGTCAGCTGAATATGCGCCTTATCTCAATGAGAACAAAACGAGAGTCGTTGGTTGTGGCGGCTGTCCTTTTGCCGCATTTCATGTGCGGGATGTGAGGAAATACAGTCGATATTTTGGGTGCCTGCACGATCCACGGTGGCAATGAAACGTGTCGGTGCCGTCGCATGATGCTTCTTTCAGTCTTTGACGATGGGCTGGAAGTCCCGGATACGGATGCCGGCGAAATCGACGGTGCGCCATGGTCGGGGGAAGGCATCAAGCATTGCAGGATGGGCCGCGGGAATAATGTCAATCAATTCGGGTGTCTCTGATATTCTTATCGATAAAGTTGCGGAATGGCTGACGCAGGCCGCCCTAACGGGCGAGAACCTGGAAACCGTCGTTCGCGGTTTCTGCGAACGCATGGCGGCCACCGGGATGCCGCTCAAGCGCGTGCATCTGACCTTCTCCATGCTTCATCCGCTCTATGATGCGCTCGGCTTTACCTGGCGTCGGGGTGGCGGTCTGACGATCGAGGGCTACCGGCACGGGAACGAACAGCCGGAACGTTTCATGCGCAGCCCCTATTATTATCTTCTCTCCAACAATCTTCAGCACCTGCGTCGCCGGATCGACAGTGACGGCGCGGTCGAGTTTCCGATCTTCGAGGACCTGCGCAAGGAGAAGGTGACCGACTACATGGCCTTCGTGCAGACCTTCGGGGCCGGTTCGATGCAGGGCATGATGGGCTCCTGGTCCACCGACAACATCGGTGGTTTTAGCGAGGATATGATCGGCGCGTTGATGCGTATGCAGAACCATCTCGCCATGGCCGCCAAGATGGCGGTTCTCGGCAAGCTCGCCAACAATATGCTGACCACCTATCTCGGCGGCGATGCCGGGAAGCGCGTGCTGAACGGCCAAATCCGCCGTGGCGATGGAGAGACGATCCGAGCAGCGCTCGTCATGGGCGACATGCGGCAATCCACAGTTTTTGCCGAAAAGGAAGGGCGCCAAGCCTATATCGATACGCTGAACGAATTCTTCGATGCGATTGCTGCGCCTTTCAATCGCAATGGCGGCGAGATCTTGAGCTTTCTCGGCGACGGTTTTCTGGCGGTCTATCCGTGCGGCCGGCACAAGGACCCGTCCAAGGTCGCGTGCGAAGCCGCGCTGTCGGCTGTTTTCGAAGCGCAGCGTCGCGTTGCCGCGCTCAACAGCGATCGCCAGTCGCGTAATCTGAGCGAGGTGCGCTACGGGATCGGCCTGCATGTCGGCAACGTCATGTTCGGCAATGTCGGATTGAAGGACCGGCTGACCTTTTCGGCCTTTGGCGCAGCGGTCAATGAGGTCGAGAGGCTGCAGTCGCTGACCAAGAAATATTCGACGGAGGTCGTCGCGAGCCAGGCTTTCTCAAGTTACACCGATTGCGAATGGGGGACGCTGGGAGAAGAAAAGCTGCGCGGCGTGCGCCAGCGCTTCACAGTCGTCTCTCCGAAGGCCGCGGCAGCAGCCAGCAGCGCGCTGGAGATCTTTCAGGAGACGGCGGCCGACGGCCTCTCCGAGGCCGAACAGGTTATTCTCTTGCACAGGGATGCCAAGAAGTTCGAGGGCCGTCTTCAAGTCGAAAACCTCGCTCCGTGACGGCACATGCCTTACGCTTCAGCATAAGCCGATATATCACTGGAAAGGCGACAGTTTTTTTACAGTCTCCGCATTGCTTTGACCAGCTAGACACCCGTTATGGCCTACGTTAGTGTGCCGCATAAGGCCACAAAGGTCATGTGAGCGGGAAGTAATATGTATGGCGTCAGGGACTGATCTACTGCGTATCGAGAACCTAGACGTCTCGTTTTCCCTCTACGGGGATAGTCTGCGCGTCGTCAAAAATGCCGGCTTGAGAGTGCTTCCAGGCAAGGTCACGGCGCTCGTCGGCGAATCCGGCTCCGGCAAATCGATCATTAGCCAGTCGATCATGGGCATTCTTCCGGCGGCGGCGAAGGCGACCGGACGGATTCTCTTCACCGATCCGCTCGACGGCAAGACCACCGATATTCTCCAGCTGCCGCGTGACGGGGTCGCTATCCGCGCGCTGCGCGGCGCACGCATGGCAAAGATCTTCCAGGAGCCGATGACCTCGCTGTCGCCGTTGCATACGGTCGGCAACCAGATCAGCGAAGCGCTGCGCATTCATAGCGCAGGTACCAGCAGAGCCGAGCAGCGTGAAAAGACGGAAGAGATGCTGCATCTCGTCGGCTTTCAGGACCCGGTTCGAACTTTCGACATGTATCCCTTCGAGCTTTCCGGGGGCATGCGCCAGCGTGCAATGATCGCCATGGCGCTGATCTGCAACCCGGCGCTCCTGATTGCCGACGAGCCGACGACCGCGTTGGATGTCACCATTCAGGCGCAGATCCTCGGCCTGCTTCGCAATCTCCAGCAGACGTTCAACATGGCGATGCTGCTGATCACCCATGATCTCGGCGTTGTCGCGAATATGGCCGACGAAGTCGTGGTCATCTATCACGGCGAGATCATGGAAGCAGGCCCGGTCGAGACGATCTTTCGCCAGCCGCAGCATCGCTATCTAAAGGCGCTGATGTCGGCGGTGCCGCATTTCGATATGAAGCCGGGAGAGCGATTGAAGTCCCTGCGGGACGTTCCGGTTAATCTCGGCACCTTTTCCGGCAAGAAGAAGCTTATCGGCAGCGGTGTGCCGGCTGCGGGCGCCGCGCCCGATGTCCTGCTCAGCGTGCGCAATCTGACCAAGACCTATACGTCGAAGGCCGGCGGACTGTTTGGGCGGCGCGATGGCACGAAGTTCCGTGCGGTCGATGATGTCAGTTTCGACATTCGCCGCGGCGAATGTCTTGGCCTGGTCGGGGAAAGTGGCTGCGGTAAGACCACCGTCAGCAAGATACTGATGCGGGGTGTCACCGCCGATAGCGGTTCCGTCAGCTTCGACGACGGCAGCGGCAAGATCGATGTGCTTGCCGTCAAGGGCGACGAGTTGATGGATCTGCGCACGAAGATTCAGATGGTTTTCCAGGATCCGGTCTCTTCGCTTTCTCCGCGCATGACCATCCGCAACATCCTCAGCGAACCCTTGGAAATCCATGGGCGTGGCGACAGCGACGAGCGCAAGGAGAAGGTCAAGGCGCTGATGCAGGCGATCGGGCTCGACAAGCACTATCTGAGCCGCTATCCGCACAGCTTTTCAGGTGGCCAGCGGCAGCGTATCGGAATTGCGCGCGCATTGGCGCTTGGACCAAAGCTTCTGATCCTCGATGAGCCCGTCTCGGCGCTCGATGTGTCGGTTCAGGCGCAGATCCTGAACCTTCTCAAGGATCTGCAGAAAGAGCTCGGTCTGACCTATCTGTTCATTTCGCATAATCTCGCAGTGGTGGATTACATGGCTGACCGCATAGCCGTCATGGCGCGAGGACGCATCGTCGAAATCGCTCCGCGGGAGGTCATTCTGCGCGCCCCCGTCCATCCGTATACGCGTTCTCTGCTCGCCGCCGTTCCGTTTCCCGATCTCGACCGACCGCTGGATTTTTCCGCCCTGAACAGCGAAGGCCCTGCAGCCCGGCAGAAATGGGGGCCGCAATTTTCGGACGGTGCCGACGGCGAGCTTACCTATGCGGATTTGGGCGGCGGACATTTCGTGCGCGCGCGTCGGGGTGTCGATGCCCAGGAGTTGCGCAAATGATCGGCCGACGTACGTTCCTTGGCCTGATGGCTTCCGCAGTTTTGCCGCAGCCTCTTCTGGCGGCTGATGTCGACAATGAGCCGGAATACCTCGCCGATTGGCTGAGGGCCGGCCAGATGCCGCACCTCGCCAAACGCCTGCCGAAGTTCCCCCGTGTCATCAATGTCGCGGCCATGGGCCGCGTGGCGGGCCGTTACGGCGGCTCCGTGCGCACGCTCATCGGCAGTCAGAACGACATCCGCCTCATGACCATCTATGGCTATGCTCGCCTGGTTGGTTATGACAGCACGCTGACGCTTCAGCCGGATATTCTCGAATCCTTTTCCACCGTCAACGATATGGTGTTCACCTTCAAGCTGCGCGAGGGCCATAAATGGTCCGACGGAGAGCCGTTTACGGCCCATGACTTCCGCTATTGGTGGGAAGACGTTATCCTCAACAAGGAGCTAACGCCCGGCGGGGGTGCGTTGGAGCTGCGCCCGCACGGTAGCCTGCCGCGTTTCGAGTTGCTCGACGACTTGACGGTGCGCTATTCCTGGGATGATCCCAACCCGAATTTCTTGCCGATCCTGGCTGCCCCGCAGCCGCTCGTCATCGCCGGGCCGGCACATTATCTCAAGCAGTTCCATAAGAAATACCAGGACAACATTCGCCTTTCCTCGCTGATGAAGGAAAGCCGCGTGAAGAAATGGCAGGATCTGCATATCAAGATGGGCCGCTCCTACCGGCCTGAAAATCCCAAATTGCCAGTACTCGATCCATGGAAAAACACGACAGCGCCGCCGGCCGAGCAGTTCGTATTCGAACGCAACCCCTATTTCCATCGCGTTGACGAGAACGGGCGGCAGCTGCCCTATATCGACCGCGTGATCCTGAACATCAGTTCTTCGGCGATCATCGCTGCCAAAACCGGCGCGGGGGAAAGCGATCTTCAAGCGACCGGCATAGACTTCAACGACTATACGTTCCTCAAGGAGGCGGAGAGGCGCGATCCGAGCAAGATCAAGGTCGATCTCTGGAAGGCGGCGCGCGGATCGCGCGTTGCCCTGTACCCCAATCTGAATAGCGCCGATGCAGTCTGGCGCGATCTCTTGCGCGATGTTCGGGTGCGCAGAGCGCTGTCGCTTGCGATTGATCGTCACGAGATCAACATGGCCGTGTTCTACGGTCTCGGCACGGCAAGCGCCAACACGGTGTTGCCCGACAGTCCGCTTTTCAAACCTGAATATGCCTCCGCCTGGATCGAGCATGATCCGGATCAGGCCAACGCTCTGTTGGATGCTGTCGGCCTGGACAAGCGGGATGAAGACGGTGTCCGTTTGCTGTCGGATGGTCGGCGAATGGAGATTACCGTTGAGACCCCTGGCGAAAGTACGCTCGATTCCGACGTGCTCGAGTTGGTGACCGATCACTGGCGCAAGATTGGCATCGCGCTTTTCATCCGCGTATCCCAACGTGATGTTTTCCGCAGTCGTGCCATGGGCGGCCGCATTTTGATGTCGTTATGGTACGGCCTCGATAATGGCGTGGCGACGGCCGACATGAATCCGGGCGAATTGGCGCCGACGACCAGCGACCAGATGCAATGGCCGCTTTGGGGCATGTATTATCTGTCGCGCCAGACGCAAGGGGTGGCTCCCGATGTGCCGGAAGCCGTCGAGCTGATCAAGCTGCTGGGCGAATGGGAAGAGGCAGCCTCCTCCTTCGAGCGTGCCGAAATCTGGCACAAGATGCTGAAGGTCTATACGGATCAAGTCTTCTCCATCGGTCTGGTCAACGCGACTTTGCAGCCGATCGCGCATTCGGCCAGCATGCAGAATGTACCGGAAAAGGCGTTGTACGGCTTCGACCCGACCTGCCTGCTCGGCGTGTACATGCCGGACACCTTCTGGATGAAGGAGGATCGCCGGAATGCTTAAATATATCCTCTGGCGCACCGCCGTGATGATCCCGACCCTGGTCATCATCTCCATGCTGGTTTTCACCATCATCCAGCTGCCGCCGGGAGACTTCTTCGACAGCCAGATCGCCGAACTGCGCGCTCAGGGAGACACCGCCAATCTCCAGGATATGGAGAATCTTCGCCACGAATACGGGCTCGACCAACCATTGCCGCTTCAATACCTGCATTGGGCCGGCGGCATGCTGCACGGCGATTTCGGCTATTCCTTCGAATATCAGCTGCCGGTATCCGATGTCGTCGGCGACCGGCTCTGGCTGACAATCCTCGTGTCGATGACAACAATCCTTTTGACTTGGCTGATCGCTTTTCCGATCGGCATCTATTCGGCAACCCATCAATATAGCTGGGGCGATTACGGCCTGACTTTCCTCGGTCTGCTCGGTATTGCCATTCCGAATTTCATGCTGGCACTGATCCTGATGTATTTTGCCAATGTCTGGTTCGGCGTGTCGATCGGGCATCTGATGGATCAAAAGTATCTTTCGCAACCGATGAGCTGGGAAAAGGCGCGTTCGATCCTGTCGCACCTTTGGATCCCGGTCATCATCGTCGGCACGGCCGGAACGGCCGGCATGATCCGCCGCCTCCGCGCCAATCTGCTCGACGAGATGCAGAAGCAATATGTCGTCACTGCGCGGGCTAAGGGGCTGCATCCCCTCAAGGCGCTGGTGAAATATCCGCTGCGCATGGCGCTGAACTTTTTCGTTGCCGATATCGGCTCCATCCTGCCGTCGATCATTTCGGGCGCCGAGATCACGGCAATCGTACTGTCGCTGGAGACGACCGGCCCGATGTTGATCCGCGCACTGCAGAGCCAGGACATGTATCTCGCCGGCTCGTTCTTGATGTTCCTCGCCTTCCTCAACGTTATCGGCGTGCTGATCTCGGACATCGCTCTTGGCTTTCTCGACCCCCGCATCCGCTTGCAAGGCAGGAGCACAAAGTGAGCGTATCCCTGCCAAAACCCGGCGCCCCCCTGGAGCATTATGTCTCGAGCGCGGATTTCGATCCGGATCAGTTCGAGGCCATGTCGGCCGGCCAGCAGCGCTATTACATGGCTTCGCAAAAGAAGCTGATGTGGTGGAAGTTCAAGAAGCACAAGCTTGCGCTTGCATCAGGCATTTTCCTGCTGCTGGCCTACGGCATGATCGTCATTGCCGAGTTCCTCGCCCCCTACGGGCTGCATACCCGCAACGTCGATTACATCCATTCGCCGCCGCAGGCGGTGCACTTCTTCAACAACGGAGAGTTTGTCGGACCGTTCGTGTACGGCCGCAAGATGACGCTCGATATTGATACGCTCCGCCGGGTCTATACCGATAATCCCTCGGATGTACAGCCGATCCGCTTCTTCTGTCGGGGCGACGCCTATCGCTTCTGGGGCCTGGTGGATTCGAACGTCCATCTGGTCTGTCCTGCGGTCGGCGGACAAATGTACCTGCTTGGGACGGACCGTTTGGGCCGCGACGTGCTGTCGCGCATCATCTATGGCGCACGCATATCCCTGACCATCGGGCTGATCGGCATTGCGGTCAGCTTCGTGCTCGGCATCGTCATCGGCGGTCTGGCGGGCTATCACGGCGGCCTCTTCGATCTCCTCGTCCAGCGCGTGATCGAGGTGCTGCAATCGCTGCCGAGCCTGCCGTTGTGGATGGCGCTGGCGGCGATCATGCCCGTGAGCTGGAGCCCGATCATTGTCTATTTCGGTATCACCATCATTCTCGGCATTCTCGACTGGACCGGTCTTGCCCGCGCCGTGCGCTCGAAGCTTTTGTCCTTGCGCGAGGAGGATTATGTTCTCGCTGCGCAATTGATGGGCGCCAGCACGCCGCGCATCATCGGCCGGCATCTCGTTCCCGGCTTCATGTCGCATCTCATTGCTTCGGCAACGATCTCCGTTCCGAGCATGATTCTCGGCGAAACCGCACTTAGCTTCCTTGGATTGGGGCTTCGCCCGCCAATCACGAGTTGGGGTATTTTGCTGACCGAGGCAAGGAGCGTCAGCGTCATCGCCTTCTATCCATGGCTCCTTTTTCCTATGATCCCGGTGATTTTGATCATTCTGGCGTTCAACTTTTTAGGAGACGGCTTGCGCGATGCCGCCGATCCCTACAAATAGCAGGGTGAACGGCGAAGACAGGATTGCAATTCGAGAAGCGGCCCGCGGATGTCCTTTGTCGACATACCGCGTATAACTTTCACCCCCAGAGGTTTTGCCTATGAAGCGGCGCTTAGAAGATGCTCGAATCCTCATGTATAGCCATGACACGTTCGGTCTCGGCCATCTGAGGCGGTGCAGAACGATTGCCCATGCGCTTGTTGAGGACTATCGCGGCCTGAACGTGCTGATCATATCCGGCGCAACGATCGCCGGGGCATTCGATTATCGCGCCCGTGTCGATTTCGTCAAAGTGCCGAGCGTCATCAAGCTGCGCGACGGTGAATACACGTCTATGGCGAGCCATGTCGCGCTGCAGGAAACGCTGAAGATGCGGCAATCGATCATTCGCCATACGGCCGAAACCTTCCAGCCCGACGTTTTCATTGTCGACAAGGAGCCGTTGGGGCTGAAAGGCGAGGTCGAGGAGACGCTTACCTATCTGAAGGCGCGGGGCACCACGCTTGTTCTCGGCATGCGCGATGTGATGGATGCGCCACACCTGCTGGAAGCCGAATGGAAGAAGAACAACGTCCTGCAGAAGATCGATCAATTCTACGATCGCGTCTGGGTCTATGGCCCGCCGGATTTTCACGATCCGCTCGTCGGCCTCGATGTTCCCTCCGGCGTGCGCCGGAAGATGGAATTCGTCGGCTTCCTGCAGCGCAGCGTTTCCACGCTGGGCACGAAGTCGGAACATGTGCCTGACGAGGATTATATCCTGGTGACAACAGGCGGCGGCGGCGACGGCGCCGATCTCGTGAGCGACGTCATCGCCGCTTTCGAGGAGGACAGCTCTCTCACGCAGAAGACGTTGATCGTGCTTGGCCCCTATATGCCGGCCAAGGAGCGCAGCCAGCTTTTGGAGCGCGCCAGCAAGATCAACTGTCTGCAGGTCATCGAGTTTGACAATAAGATGGAAGAGCTGATTGCCGGTGCCAAGGCCGTCGTGGCTATGGGTGGTTACAACACCTACTGCGAAATTCTGTCCTTCGACAAGCCGGCGCTGATCATTCCGCGCACGCGGCCACGCGAGGAGCAGCTCATCCGCGCGCAGCGGGCAAGCGAGCTCGGCCTCGTCGACATGCTGCTGCCGGAAGAATCGGCCGACCCGAAGCAGCTTGCAGCTGCCTTGAAGCGCCTGCCGAACCGGGCGCCGCCCTCGGCGAGCAACAGCAATATGCGCCTCGAGGGGCTCGTGCACATCTCGCACACCATCGGCGAATGGTTCGATGACCGCGAGCGCTACACGCCGCTATCGATCGTTGCCGAGTAGATCACCGGAACCTGTCGATGCGGAAGAAAATACTGGTGGTCCTGAAAGGCTATCCCCGCCTGTCGGAAACCTTCATCGCGCAGGAGTTGCTCGGCCTGGAGAAGGCTGGCTTCGACCTGACGCTGATCTCGATGCGCAAACCCACTGATAAGAAGCGCCATCCTGTCCATGACGAGATCAAGGCGCGCGTCGTCTATCTGCCGGAATATCTGCACGACGAACCGCTGAGAGTGCTTCGCGCCTTCTTTGCCGGCATCGGCAAGCCTGGGTTCAAGCCGCTCCTGAAGCAGTTCTGGGCCGATCTCAAACGGGATATCACACCGAACCGAGTGCGGCGTTTTGGTCAGGCCTTGGTGCTGGCGCATGAATGGCCTGACGGCGGTGAATGGCTGCATGCGCACTTTATCCACACGCCGGCCTCGGTAACCTCCTATACCAGCATCATGACCGGTATCCCCTGGACGTGTTCGGCGCATGCCAAGGACATCTGGACGTCGCCCGACTGGGAGCTTTCGGAAAAACTCGGCCGCGCCCGCTGGACTGTGACCTGCACACGGACCGGTTTCGAGCATATGCGCGATCTGATCGGGGCGGGCGACAAGGTTTATCTGAGCTATCACGGTCTAGATCTCGATCGCTTCGATCCTTTCGCCGGCGAACATTCTGGCCGCGATGGCAGCGACGCTTCCGATCCCGCTTTCCTTCTCAGTGTCGGTCGGGCGGTCGAGAAGAAGGGATACGACGTGCTGCTGAAGGCGCTGGCGCTGCTTCCCGGCGACCTCAACTGGCGTTTCACTCATATCGGCGGCGGTGACGGTCTGACGAAATTGAAAGCCTTGGCCGATACGCTCGGGATTGCCGATCGCATCACCTGGAAGGGCGCGCTGGCACAGGAAGAGGTGCTCGCCCATTATCGTCAGGCCGATATCTTCGCGCTCGCCTGTCGAGTGGCCGCCGACGGCGATCGCGACGGGCTGCCGAACGTGCTCGTCGAGGCCTCGAGCCAGCGTCTTGTCTGCGTATCCACTAATATTTCCGGCGTCCCCGAACTACTCGAAGATGGTACGAACGGTCTCGTTGTTCCCCCGGAGGACCCGCAGGCACTTGCCGTGGCGCTGGAATCCGCCATTCGCAACCCGGCGCAGCGCCACAGGCTGGGTGAGGCGGCCGAAAGGCGGGTGCGCGAGCATTTCGACTATCACGCCAGCATCCGGCAGCTGACCGGGCTGTTCGAGGCGCAATGGCAGAAAGAAGATCAATGGCGGAAATCCGCGTGACGGCCTCGTATAGCCAACCCTTGCGGGTCTTTTTCTACGTTCAGCATCTGCTCGGTATTGGCCATCTGGCGCGGGCCAGCCGCATTGCCAGCGCTCTGGCGAAAGACGGCTGCCAGGTGACGGTGGTCACAGGCGGCGTGCCGGTCAACGGATTTCCCGGCGCGGATGTTACCTCGTTGACATTGCCGGCCGTGGTTGCCAGCAGCGCCGGTTTTTCCGGCCTCGCCGATCAGTCAGGCAACCCGGTCGGCGAAGAGTTTCTGTCCCGCCGGCGGGATCTTCTTCTCGAGGCCTTCCGGCAGGCTGCACCCGATGTTGTTGTTATCGAGGCTTTTCCCTTCGGCCGCAGGCAGATGCGTTTCGAGCTCCTGCCGCTGCTCGATGCCATTTCTGAAGCCGATCCGAAGCCGAGGCTCTACACCTCGGTGCGCGATATCTTGCAGCAGCAGAAGAAACCGGGGCGCGATGAAGAGACGGTCGGCCTCCTGCGGGATCACTTCGATGGCGTGCTCGTTCACGGCGATCCGCATTTCGTCCGGCTGGAGGAGACCTTTCCCTTGACCGAGGCAATCGCCGACAAGATCATCTATACAGGTCTTGTCGCACCCGCTTTGCCGCCGGAACCGGTCGAAACCTTCGACATCGTCGTTTCGGCCGGCGGCGGTGCTGTCGGGCGTGATCTCATCCGCGCCTCGTTGGAAGCGGCAAGCCGCGTGGCGAGAGATCGCCGCTGGCTCTTGATCGCCGGGCCGAACCTGCCGGAGCAGGATTACGCCGATCTTGCCATGGATGCGCCGGGCAATGTCGAGCTCGTTCGCTTCCGCAAGGATTTTCCCTCCCTTTTGCGTGGCGCCGAGCTTTCGATTTCGCAGGCCGGCTATAATACGGTCGGTGATCTTCTGGTGGCCGGCTGCCGCGCCATTCTGGTTCCTTTCACCGCCGGCGGCGAGACGGAGCAGTCCGTCAGGGCCGAACGGCTGGAGAGATTGGGGCTGGCCTTGGCTCTGCCGGAGGCAGGATTGACGACGGATATGCTGGTCGACGCCGTGAAGACGGCGCTATCGTGCCCGAAGCCAGGCAACCCGGATATAGATCTCGGCGGTGCCGCCAGAACATCTGCCATTCTGAGTGATAGCAGGTAGACACCTGCGCGGCTGATATTGGAGACATCCTGTCGTTTTATCTTCCTGGATTCCCGCAATCTTGTGATATAAATCGAAAAATCGATGAATCGGGAGGAGCGTGGACGAAGGACCGGGCGGCGTCCCTTTTCACATATGGGGCCACGTATCCGTAACGAAACCTTCCCGCATCTCTGCAACATTGGTGCCGGCATCACGCCGGTGCTGGGCGTTGAATTTGAAAGCCTGCAGTAAGCAATGGAAAAAAGCCTAGCACGCTACATTTGGTCGAATACCCGGCTGGAGCAGATCTGGATACTGCTCGTCGTCGCGGCCTCGATGATCCCGTACTTCCTGTCCTTCGACTTGCCGAAGCAGATCGTCAACGGGCCTATCCAGGGCAAGGGTTTCGAACATCCCGGCGACACGCAGACCTTCATGCACATCGCCTTCAATGTGCCGCTCATCGGCCATGTCGAAATTTTTCAGGGCGTGCAGCTGACGCGCATGTCGATGCTCGTTGCACTGAGCATGGTATTTCTGGCACTCGTCGTGCTCAACGGCCTCTTCAAACTCTATATCAATACCTACAAGGGGCGGCTCGGCGAGCGCATGCTCCGCCGTATTCGATTCGAGCTGATCGATCGCGTGTTGCGGTTTCCGCCGTCCCATTTCAAGCGGGTCAAGCCCGCCGAAATCGCAACCATGATCAAGGATGAGGTGGAGCCGATGGGCGGCTTCACCGGCGATGCCTTCGTGCAGCCGGCGCTTCTCGGCGGCCAGGCGGTGACGGCGCTCGTCTTCATCATCATGCAGAATTTCTGGCTCGGCATGATCGCCGCGGCAATTGTCGCCGTACAGGCGATCGTCATTCCGCGCATGCGCAAGCGGCTTCTGGAGCTCGGGCGCCAGCGGCAGCTGACGGCACGCGAGCTTTCCGGCCGTGTCGGCGAAATCGTCGATGGCATCGGCACCATCCATGCCAACGATACGACAAACCTGGAGCGCGCCGATATTGCACACCGGCTCGGATTGATCTTCTCGATCCGCTACGATCTCTACCAGTGGAAGTTCCTGGTCAAATTCATCAATAACTTCCTCGCTCAGGTGACGCCGTTTCTGTTCTACCTGATCGGCGGTTTCCTGGCGTTACAGGGTCGCTTGGACATCGGTCAGCTCGTCGCCGTCATCAATGCCTATAAGGATCTGCCAGGGCCGCTGAAGGAGCTGATCGACTGGGATCAATCGCGTCAGGACGTTCAGGTAAAATACAATCAGGTGGTCGAACAGTTCAGCGTCGACCATCTGATCGATCCGAAAATCCAGGCGGTTTCGCCCGCACCCGCGGCCCGCATAACCCATTCTCTCGTCGCAACCAACGTCACCATCGTCGATGACAGCGGTGCGCGCGTGCTGGATCACGTTTCGGTTGAAATTCATCCCGGCGAAAGGGTGGCGATCGTTGGCGACAGCGGTGCGGGCGGCGAATATCTTGCAGAGGCATTCGGTCGCCTGACCTGGCCGGATAGCGGCCGCATCTCGATCGACGGCCACGATATTCTGGAACTGCCGGAATCCCTCATCGGGCGACGCATCGCCTACGCCTCCTCCGAAACGTTCTTCTTTCACGGTACCTTGCGCAGCAATCTGCTCTATGGTCTCAAGCATGCGCCGCTCGCTGCCCCCGTCTACAGCGAGGATGAGGCGGCAAAGGTCAAATGGAGCATGGCCGAGGCACGTCGTGCGGCCAATCCGGAATTCGATCTCAATAGCGACTGGGTGGATTATGCCGCCGCCGGTGCAACGGGGCCGGATGATATCTATTCCGCAATCCGTCCGGTTCTCGATGCCGTCGCCATGTCGCAGGATATTTTCGACATGGCCTTGCGCTCGAATGTCGATGCGGCCACACACCAGGATCTGACGTCGCGCATCGTCGAACTGCGGCAGGCATTGCGGTCCCGGCTTGAGGAGGAAAAGCTCGAGGATCTCGTGGTTCCCTTCGAGTTCGATGCTTACAATCCGCAGGCGACGGTCGGTGAAAATCTGCTTTTCGGTACGTTGAAACGGCCGCAGATGACCAATCGCAAGCTGGCGGCTCATCCCTATTTCCGGCAGATATTCGCCGAAACCGGTCTGGTATCCGATTTGTACGATATGGGCCTGGAGATTGCCGAAAACGCGGTCGAACTCTTCACGGACCTGCCGCCGGACCATCCGTTCTTCCAGCAGCTGACCTTCATGACAGCGGAGGACATCCCGACCTATGAGGCGCTGCTGCAGAAGCTGAACGGCAAGGGCTATGAGGCGGCTACCGACGACGAGCGTGCGGCCATCATCCGCCTGAGCTTCTCCTATATCGAACCGCGTCACCGCTTCGGTCTCCTGACGCAGGTGCTCATGGAAAAGATCGTGCAGGCGCGCGCGAAGTTCTACGAGAATATTCCAGCCGATCTTGCCAAGGTCATCGAGCGCTACGATCCGGAGCGCTTCACTGCGTCGGCGACCCTGATGGACAACGTGCTGTTCGGTCGCATCGCGCATCAGCAGGCGAATGCGCCGGAGCGCATCCACCAGATCATGTATGATGTGTTCGGGCGTCTCGGCATGCATGACGGCGTTCTGTCGATCGGGCTGGATTTCGACGTCGGCTCGGGCGGCAAGCGCTTGACAAACGTGCAGCGCCAGAAACTCAATCTCGGTCGCGCCCTTTTGAAACGTGCCGATTACATCATCTGCAATCGCCCGCTGCCGGCGCTCGACCATCGTGTTCAGGATCAGATTGCCAGGGCCATTCTGGGCGAACTCCATAGCGGCGACTATGCGCCGGCGATCATCTGGGTTCTTTCCAATCCCAGTTTTGCCGAATTGTTTGACCGTGTGCTGGTTTTCGATCACGGCAGTCTCGTTGAAAACGGCTCTACCACTGATCTTTTAGAGAAAAACGGTATGTTCAAAGAACTGTTATCGTAATATCCTATCTCGACAGTGGCGTCTGGGGCCGAACACTGGGGGTATTGAAGCTCATGCTTCTGAAGGATGAAGTTGAAATGCTGAAGCGGGTGCCGATTTTTTCGCGCATCGCACCCGCGAAATTGAAACTTTTGGCGTTCACGTCCGATCGTGTCAGCTACAATGCTGGCCAAACCCTGTTTCATCAGGGCGATCAAGGTGACGCGGCCTATGTTGTTCTTTCAGGGACTGCTGATATTCTAGTCGATAGCCCGGCCGGCGAGATCAAGGTTGCCGAAGTCGACGTCAATTCCATCGTTGGCGAGATTGCCATCCTCTGCGATGTCTCTCGTACAGCCACGGTGAAAGCGACTTCTAGGCTTGAAGCGCTGAAAATCAGCAAGGAACATTTCCTGAAGCTGCTCAGCGATTTCCCGGAAATGGCCGTCGAGATCATGCGCGTGCTGGCAGACCGCCTCAACCACACGACCTCGGAACTGACCGCCGTTCGCAGCCGCCTCGACCAGCCGCAGTCGATGTCCACCCATTGAGATTGAGGGGCTAGGTGAGCGGGCTTTTGAGAGGCAGGCGCCCCTTTGATATCGCTTATCCATTAGTACCGTAGAGTTGAACGCGAAACTGACTCCTTCAGTCTCGCGCTCGGTAGCCGGCGTCTCAAATCAGCCCACGTCGAGCAAGATTGCGCATCAGATGCGAGGCGCCGAACGTCCATGGCGCGCATTCGGTCGACAGCAGCACGCGGTTGCGCAGCGCTCCGAGCTTGTCGTTCGAGATGGTGACGACGTCGCCGACCTTATGAGTGAAGCCCTGACCGGGCGTGTCGCGATCCTCAACGGGTGCAAATAGCGTTCCCATAAAGAGCACGAAGCCATCGGGATACTGATGATGACGGCCGATGGTCTGCGAGACGAGATCTAGCGGATCACGGCTGATCTCCTTCATCGACGAGCGACCATGCAGCACATAGCCGTCCTCACCTTCGACCTTGAGGTCGAGATCGGCGTTGCGAACGTCATCGAGAGAGTAAGTCTCATCGAACAGGCGGATGAAAGGCCCGATCGAGCAGGAGGCGTTGTTGTCCTTGGCCTTGCCGAGCAGCAAGGCAGACCGGCCTTCGACATCGCGCAGGTTGACGTCGTTGCCGAGGGTGGCGCCCTTGACCCGGCCCTGGCTATCGACGGCAAGCACGATTTCCGGCTCGGGATTGTTCCATTTGGAGATCGGATGCAGGCCGACATCCGCACCTTGCCCGACGGAGGACATGACCTGCGACTTGGAAAAGACTTCCGCATCCGGCCCAATGCCGACTTCGAGATATTGCGACCAGACACCTTCCTCGATCAGCGCTGCCTTGACCTTGGCGGCCTCCGGCGAACCCGCCTTCAAGTTGCGCAGGCTGTCGCCGATCAGCGCCGTCACCTTGCCGCGGATCGCTTCGGCAAGGTCCGGATTGCCGGCTGCGCGCTCTTCGATGACGCGCTCCAGCATCGAGCGGGCAAAGGTCACGCCGCAGGCCTTGATCGCCTGCAGATCGATGGGGGCGAGAAGATGGACGGATGCGGCATCAGCCCTGGCAGTCAGCAAATCATCAAGCTTTGCGACGGCCTCGCCTTTTTGCGCGCGCACGAAAGCGACCGGATCGTCCTTCTCCAGCAGGTCGCGCATGGTCGGCGCGTCCTTCGAGGTGATGTCATAGAGCGTGCCATCGCGAAGGGTGACGAGGGCAGGACCTTCCACATCCGGGCGCCAGATGCGGCCGACAAAGGTTCCGGTAGTGAATGTATCTGAGCTCGCCATCGTTCGTCTCCTCCAAACTGCGTGTGTTTTCTAACCCAGGCGAATGTGCTTTGCCATCCGTTATCGGGGTATATTCGCCTGCGTTTTGGATTTTCATTTTCTCCGGTGCGGTAAAAATGGAAGGCCCCGCGGCAGCACCGCGAGGCCTTTGAGCCGCAAGCCGGGAGAGTGGCTTCAGGCGGCCTGAACCTTGCGATCGCCGCGTGCCCATTCCGGCAGCCAGTCGCCATGGGCCGCCAGCAATTCGTCGACAAGGGACCATATCTGATCGAGATCGAGTTCTGCTGCCGTATGTGGGTCCATCATCGCGGCGTGATAGATGTGCTCGCGGTTCTCGGTCATCAGAGCCTTTACAGTCAGTTCCTGCACGTTGATATTCGTGCGGATCAAGGCCGTCAGCTGTGGCGGCAGGTCGCCGACATAGGTCGGCTGGATGCCGGAGGCGTCGACCAGGCAGGCGACTTCGGCTGCGCAATTATAAGGCAGCGAGGTGATGCAGCCATTGTTGCGGACATTGCCGTAGATGACAGAGGGTTCGCCGGTCCAGACCGAATTGATGATCGAAGAGGCATATTCCTTCGACTGCTTGACCTCGATCTTTTCCGCCGTGCGATATTCCTCGGCCTGGTTCTTCCAGCGCGCCACCTGCTCGATGCAGCGCTTCGGATATTCGTCGAGCGGAATACCGAATTTCTCGATCAGGTCCTCGCGGCCTTCCTTGATGAAGTAGGGCGTATACTCAGCGAAATGCTCGGAGCTTTCGGTGACGAAGTAGCCGAGCCGGGTCAACATCTCGTAGCGCACCTTGTTCGGGCAGCGCGGGTTCCAGCCGGGCTTCGGTGCGCGTCCTTCGCGATAGGCACGCACGAGATCCGGATAGAGATTGCGGTAGGAACCATCGGGCTGGCGGTGCTCGAATTCGAGATAGAAGGCCATGTGGTTGATGCCGGCGGAACGATAGCGGATCTCGTCATAGGGAATGTCGAGATCGTGAGCCAGCTCCATCGCCGTGCCCTGCACGGAGTGGCAAAGGCCGACCTGCTTGATCGTTGGGTACTTCTCGCCGATCGCCCAGGTGTTGATCGCCATCGGGTTCACATATTGCAGCATGATCGCATTCGGGCAGACGGCGAGCATATCCTCGCAGATCTTCCACAGATGCGGAACCGTGCGCAGGCCGCGCATGATGCCGCCGACGCCGAGCGTGTCGGCGATCGTCTGGCGCAGGCCATATTTCTTCGGAACCTCGAAATCGGTGACCGTGCAGGGCTCGTAGCCGCCAATCTGGAAGGCGACGACGACGAAATGTGCGCCGTCAAGCGCCTTGCGCTGATCGGTAAAGGTCTCGACCGTGGCCGGAGCGCCAAGCGTCGAGGCGAGCTTGCGGGCAACGATGGCGCTTTCATCCAGCCGCTGCGGATTGATGTCCATCAGCGCGATCCTGGCTCCTGCCAGGGCCGGGCGCTGCAAGACGTCGCCGATGATATTCTTCATGAAGACGGTCGAACCGGCTCCGATAAATGTGATCTTGGGAGTGCCTGTCATGTCAAAATCTCCTGAATGCTATGAAGCCACCTCGAACGCCGCTCTGACAAGGCGTTCGGTGTAAGCCGTCTTGGGATGCGATAGGACTTCTTCGACCGGCCCTTCCTCCATGATCTTGCCGTGCTGCATGACGATCACGCGATGGCAAAGGGCGCGGACGACCTTGAGGTCGTGGGAAATGAAGAGATAGCTCAGACCCCGCTCGTCCTGCAGCTTGCGCAGGAGGTCGATGATCTGGGCCTGGACGGAAAGGTCGAGGGCCGAAGTCGGCTCGTCGAGCAGAATGAATTCCGGCTCGAGCGCGATGGCGCGGGCAATCGCGATGCGCTGGCGCTGGCCGCCGGAAAACTCGTGCGGGAAGCGCGAGAGAATATTGGCCGGCATGCCGGCACTGACGAGCGCTTCCTTGACGCGGTCCAGCCGCTCAGCCTTGTTGGCGCCGAGATTGTTGACAATCAGCCCCTCGCAAATGATCTGGCCGATGGTCATGCGCGGATTGAGCGACGAGAAAGGATCCTGAAAGACGATCTGCATGCGCGAGCGCAAGGGGCGCATTTGGGCGCGCGACCGGCCGTGGATCGGCTGCCCGTCGAAGAAAATCTCGCCGCCATCGGTATCGATCAAGCGCAGCAGCGCCTGGCCGAAGGTGGTCTTGCCCGAGCCGGATTCACCGACAAGGCCGAGGGTCTCATGGCGGCGTAGCTCAAGATTCAGTCCGCCGACGGCGACGAGCTCGCGCATGTCGGGTTTGAAGAAGCTGCCGTGACGCAGCATGAAGGCTACCTTGACGGACTTGCCTTCGAGCACCGTGTCGCAATTCGGCGGTAGCGGCTTTGCATGCCCGCGCGGCTCCGACGTCAGGAGATGCCGCGTGTAGGGATGCTGCGGATTGGCGAAGAGCGCTTCGGTCGTATTGTGTTCGCGCATCTCGCCATGCTGCATCACATAGACATAGTCGGAGAACTGACGCACCACGGTCAGGTCGTGGGTGATCAGGATGACTGCCATGCCGAGCTGCTTTTGCAGGTCGCGTATCAGATTCAGGATCTGCGCCTGCACGGTAACGTCGAGCGCCGTTGTCGGCTCGTCGGCGATCAGCACGTCCGGATCGTTCGCGAGCGCCATGGCGATCATCACGCGTTGCCGCTGTCCACCCGAGAGCTGATGCGGATATTGTTTCAGCCGCGCTTCCGGATCGGGGATCTGCACCTGTTTCAGAAGATCGAGCGCCCGCTTTTCAGCATCGCGCCGGCTGACCTTGCGGTGCACCCGTATCGCTTCGACGATCTGGCTGCCGATCGTGTAGATCGGGTTGAGCGAGCTCATCGGCTCCTGGAAAATCATCGAGATGCGGTCGCCGCGCAGCTGCCGCCGCGCCCTCTCCGAAAATTTCAGCACGTTCTTGCCGTCGTAATGAACGGCGGCTTTGTCTGAAACCACGGCACGCTTGGTCAAGAGGCCCATGACAGTGCGGGCCGTTACCGATTTTCCGGAGCCGGATTCGCCGACGATCGCGATGGTTTCTCCGCGATAAAGCTGGAAGGTGATATCCTTGACGGCATCGACCATGCCGTCCTCGACCTTGAACTTGACGGCAATATTGCGGGCGTCGATGACGGGCGAGGTGGTCTTTTCGCCGGCATCGTGCCTGGTGTCGGGAGCATAGGGATTGACGAGTGCGGGAGCCATATCCGTTCTCCTCAATAGGGGTCGATTGCGTCGCGCAGGCCGTCGCCGAGCGCATTGAAGGCGAAGACGGTAACGAGAACGAAGGCGACGGGCGAGAGGATCCAGGGATAGGAGCCAATGACCGAATAGGTCGACGTATCCTGCAGCATCAGGCCCCATGAGATCAGCGGCGGCTTGACGGCAAAACCCAGGAAGCCGAGGAAGGATTCCAGCAGTACGACGCTCGGGATAGCAAGCGTCACCGCGACGATGACGTGGCTCATGACGTTCGGCAGGATGTGCTGCAGGATAATGCGCCAGTCGGTTGCTCCGACCGCCATCGCGGCGCGGACATACTCGATCCGCGCCAGCGCTAGCGTCTTGCCGCGAACCTCGCGGGACATCTGCGCCCAGCCGAGCGCCGACATCACGATAATGACGAAGGCGAGGAAGACGTTCGTAGGCGCAGTCACCGGGATCAGGGAGGTCAGCGCCAGATAGAGCGGCACTTGCGGGAAAGCCAGCACGACCTCGACGAAGCGCTGGATCCAGGCGTCCACCGTACCACCGAAATAACCGGAGATCATGCCGATCGTTGTGCCGACGATGGTGACGATGGAAACCACGGTCAAGGCGATCATCAGCGAGATGCGCGAGCCATAGATGGCGCGCGACAACACATCGCGTCCGAACTTGTCTGTGCCGAGGAAATGCACCGGACCGCCGTCGATCGCGCCGAAGAGATGGCGGTTGCCGGGGATCAGACCAAACAGATAGTAGGGATCACCCTTGACGAAGAAGCCAAGCAGGCGCGGGTGGTCATAATCCGGCCCGACGATCGGCTGGAAGGTGACCGGGTCGAGATCCGTCGTCTCGGCAAGCGCATAGACGCGGGGCAGAAAGACGAAGTTGCCGTCCTTGTCATGGAAACTGATGACCTGCGGCGGCGCAAAGCCGGTATCGGTCGCCTTCGGATCGAGCGGCGCGACGAATTCGGCAAAGATCGCCATCAGTAGCAGCAGGATTACGAGAACGAGACCGCTCATGCCCGTCCAGGAGCGCTTCAGACGCCGCCAGACCAGTGCGATATAGCTTTCATTGCCGCTTTTGTGCTGGATCTTTTCTTCCGGCGATGGCGGGGAGTTGCTGAAGGCGAGCATCAGTGTATTCCTCCCTGTTGACGGACACGCGGATCGAGCAGCGCAAGCAGCATATCGGCGATGATATTGCCGATGATGAGGGTGGCCGAAAGCACCATCATGAAGGTTGCCGTCACATAGACGTCGCCGATCGCCATCGAGCCGACGATGGCCGGGCCGACGGTCGGCAGCGTGAAGATGATGGCAGTCTCGATCTCGCCGGTCAGCATGTAAGGCAGGACAACCCCTTGATACATTACGAGCGGATGCAGCGCGTTCGGTACGGCATGACGCATGACGACGGCGGCTCCGGAAAGGCCTTTCGCCCGCGCGGTCTCCACATATTGAGCATTCAGCGTGTCGAGAAGATTGCCGCGCATGACGCGCATATTGTAGGCAAGGCCGCCGAAGGTCGCGATCGCAACGACAGGCCAGACATGCCTGACTAGATCGACGAACTTGGCCCAGGACCAGGGCGCGCCACCATATTGCGGCGAGAAGAAGCTGCCGATCTCCGAGACGTTGAGCTGGAAGACGAGAAGATAGACGATGATCAGCGCCATCAGGAAGCGCGGTACTGTCATGCCGAGAAAGGAGATGCCCGACAGGAGGCTGTCGATCCAGCTATATTGCCGTGTCGCTGCCCATATGCCGAAACCGATGCCGAGAACGGATGCGAAGACGTGGCAGACCAGCGCAAGAGCCAGTGTCCGCGGCAGGCGCTCTCCAACGACATCGGCGACGGGCTTGTTGTAGAACATGCTGTAGCCGAAATCGCCCCTGGTGACGATACCGCCGATCCAGTTGACGTATTGAACGACCAGCGGCTTGTCGAGCCCATGTTCGCGGCGGTAAATTTGTGCTTGCTCATCGGCTTGCGCGAAGGATGCACCGCCCTGGTTCATCAATTGCGAGCGTATGTAATCAGCGTAGTCGCCGGGTGGTGCCTGAATGATCGCAAAGGTCACCACGCTCAGGATGAAGAGCACGGGAATGGCGGAGGCTATTCGCACGAGTAGGAATCGTAACATAGAACGGTTCGCTTCTCTTGATGCTGTCGGCGGTCTCGTCCCATCGGGATGATATACGCCAGCGGTTCAATTCTATCCCGGCGACAGCTGATCGCTGGATGTTTCAAGCCCCATGGCAACCGGCATCATACCGGCTGCCATGGGTATTTCATGCAACCTTACTTGATCGGACCGGCGCTGCCAGGAGCGCCCGGAAGCCCTTCTGGGAAGAGTTCGTACTTGCCCTGCTTGTCGGCTGCGACCCAAAGGCGCTCGCGGATGATCGAGTCCTCTGCCCAGTTGAACAGGAAGATCGGCGTACCCGCAGGAACGTTGGAGAAGCGCTTGTTGATGATCAGCGCACCAGGATACTCGGTCAGACCGATATTGTAGAGGTGTCCCGTCGAGATCTTCTGGAACTGCTTCATCAACGCCACGCGTTCGTCGTTGTCCTTCGATGTCGTGAATTTGCTGACGACATCCACCATGTCCTTTTCGAAGGGCATGAGATCAACCGTACCATCCGCACCCGCGCGATGGTTCCAGCTCGTGCGGGGACCGACAGGTGCGAGCTGCTCCGTATTCTGGACGACCGAGGCGAGCTCCGTAGTATTACGCCGAACCATCCAATCGAAACGGCCGCCATAATTGGCATCGTCACGCTTGGGTCCGTCGAGCGCATTGATGATGACGCGCAGCCCGAGCTTCTCCATCTGGCCAACGACGCCTTCAGCCAGGCTCTTGTCGGTGGTGTAGTCGTTGCTGACCAGCAGGGTGATCTCGACATCCTTGCCGCCGTTGACGCCCGCCGGGAAGTTTACGATGCCGTCGCCGTCGGTATCCTTCAGACCAGCCTTCGCAAGCTCGGCCTTAGCCGCAGCAAGATCGAACGGATAATAGACGGTGGAATTACGATCGTAGAAGCTGCTGCCGGAGGAAAGACCGCCCGGGTAGATCGCCGTGAACGGGCCCTTGACCAGTGACTCGCCGAGGGACTTGCGGTCCAGCGCCATCGTAACAGCCTTGCGGAAATCCTCATTGCGGTTCAGGTCGCGAACGGCCTGAGCACGGGGATCGGGACTGCCCCAGCCATTGGCGGAGAAATTCATCTGCAGGTTATAGCCGATGAGGCGAGGGCCGAAGGCAAGACGAGCCGGCGCATCGGGCTGTGCGGCGCGCTTCAGCGAAGCGACGAAATTTTCCGGTTGCTCCAGGTTTGAAATGTCGCCAGAACCGGCAACAGCCTGCACGTCACGGTCCGCCCAGGTCGAGAGCTTGTAGTGCAGCTCATTGAGGTAGGGCAACTGATTACCCTTCTCGTCGACCTTCCAGTAGTAGGGATTGCGACGCAGGACGATGATATCATCCGGCCGGTATTCGACTGGAACCCAGGCACCCATGACCGGAATGTTCATATATTCCGGCGGGAAAGCATTCTTGAACTGATCGTAGGTGTTCTTGGAATATTTCGGGTGCTGCGGCTTCAGGATATGCGACGGGCCTGGGCAGAAATTCGGATAGGCCATCGTATAGAGATATTGCTTCGGGAAGGCATCCTTGAACGTCCATTCGACGGTGTAATCGTCGATCTTCTTCAGCGTCGTTCCTTCGCCGAAAGCTTCCGGCGATGCGCCGCCGCCAAGCGGCGAGACGTTCGGGTCGATGACCTCGTCTTCCCAGTAGAACATGATGTCATCGGCATTGAAGGGCACGCCGTCGGACCATTTCGCGCCTTCGATCAGATGCATGGTGAGCTTATGGCCGTCGGACGACCATTCCCAGCCCTTGGCAAGGTTCGGTAGCGGTTCGGTATCCTTGGCCTCTACCTGGAACAGGGGAGCCGTGCGCGTCAGGCACTCCGAAAGGGCGATGTCGATGCCGCCCCAGCCTTGGGTTTGCCCGGCGCCGTAGTTCCAGCCTTCCGGCCTGCCGCCGATAACATGGCGCATGGTATCGCCGTAGACGCCGATGCCGTCGGGCATGTTGCCGGTCTTGAAGACGAGCGGCTCTTTCGGCAGGCGATCCTTGACGGGCGGCAGCTTGCCGGTCTTGACGAACTTGTCCGTGACCCAGGCGGGCTCGTGATATTCCGGCAGCGCCTTGAACTCCAGGATGGAGTTGCGCTCGACATATTTGATCTTGCCCTCAGCCGGGAAAACCGGCGGAACGGGCGGCACTGTCGGCTCGGCTGCATAGGCGCTGATGGCGATCGCGGATGTGGCAATCGTCAACGCGGCGAGAAGGCCGATCGGTCGAAAATGTCTCATCTTGTTCTCTCTCCCAATATCGCGAGCTTTCCGTTCGAGGCGTCGCGTTCCTCCCGTAAAACGGAAGACGGCCGGCTGCGGCGGGATATCACCCCTCTGCCGCCGCAGCCATTGTCTTCCGATCTGCTGTTCGTTAGCCGGCCTGCTTCAGCGCGGCCTTCTCCGCCCGCAACTCTTCGATCGACCGTATGTTGCGGCTTGCCGCACCCTTCCAGTCACGCGTCTTGACCTTGCCCTGCGACAGGCGCTCCTTCGCGCCATCAACCGCATGGGCATATTGCGGCAGCCAGCGCGCTTCCGCGACGACCATTTCGTCGACCATCTGCCAAACCTCCTCCGGTGTGGCGACGGCACCGACCAGCGGATCATGCAGGACGGCAAGCTTCAAGAGGTCGATATCGCCGCTGATAGCGGCATGGACCGACATCCGCTGAACGTTGATCGAGGATATGCAGGTCGCTGCACATGCCTCCGGCAGAGTAATTCCCGCCACCATGTTGATGCCGAAGCGATCGACGAAGCCGGGTGACTCGATGATGGCATCGGCGGGCAGATTGGTGATGACGCCATTGTTCTTGACGTTGAAATGGCCACGATAGACGCGATTGGTTTCCAGCGCCTCGAGAATATGGCTGGCATGCTCGTTGGAGCGGCGTGCCGGGTCGATCGGTTGCGAGGCACTATCGAGGATCTGCTGGAATTCAGTCTCGAACCAGTTGCGTGTCTCGGTGGAATGACGCAGATAGCCGCCGGTCTCGCCATGGATCCAGTCCGACATGTCGATCCACTTGTTGATCTCGTCGGGGCGCTTGCGATACCAGGGCAGGTATTCCGACAGGTGTCCGTTGCTCTCCGTCGAATAGACGCCGAAACGCTTGAGAACGTCGATACGCAGCTTTTCCTGCTTTGAATAGACCGGATGCGCCTCGAAGGCTGCGATCAGCTCATCCTTGCCGATCTTGCGACCGTTGAAGCGCAGATCGACGAACCAGGTCTGGTGGTTGATGCCCGAGCAGATATAATCGAGTTCGTTCTTGTCCTTCGCGCCGAGCACTTCGGCGATCTGTTCGGCTCCATGCTGGACGCCGTGGCAAAGGCCGATCGTGTCGACCTTGCCGTATTCGATCGCCGCCCAGGTGTTCATCGCCATCGGATTGGCATAGTTCAGGAACTTGGCGCCCGTCTCTGCGACTTCGCGGATATCCTTGCAGAAATCGAGAATGACCGGAATGTTGCGCTGGCCGTAGAGAATGCCGCCGGCGCAGATCGTATCGCCGACACATTGATCGATGCCGTATTTCAGCGGGATGCGGATATCTTCGGCATAGGCTTCGAGGCCGCCGACGCGCACGCAGCTGATGATATAGCGTGCGCCTGACAGTGCCGCGCGGCGATCCGTCGTGGCCGTGACACGTGTTGGCAGCTTGTTGGCTTCGACGATGCGATCGAGGATCGCCTTGATCATCGTCAGATTGTGCTCACTTACGTCGGTCAGCGCGAATTCGACGTCGCGGAATTCCGGCACGCAGAGAATGTCGGTGAACAGCTTTTTCGTGAAGCCGACGCTGCCGGCGCCGATAATAGCGATTTTGAAACTCATGATCCTCACCTTCAAGTCGATCGAATAAGCAGCGGCAGGGAAATCGACAGCATTTTGGTCCATGATCGCAGCGATTGCGAAACTGGCCGAAATCGTGATTTTTCCTCCGATCGCCGTTCCTCGCCGGCGAGCATGCGCTGTTTTCTGGCGGGATTATGCCTATAATCACGGAGGCGAACAGAGAACTATTATGCTTTTGAGGGTAATTTTGTGCTGCAAGAATTGATCGATAACGGACAGGTCATGCGGACGGTTTCCCTGCCGCGTGGACGCCACCGCTTGCACGCCATGCCGACCAGTGCGGGATATGAAATCCGCGACGACGAACCCTATGATTGGGATGGACGACGGCGCGGCCTCACACCGTTCACCGTCCTACAGCACACGATCAGCGGCACGGGTCGACTGCGCTATGAAAGCCGTAATTATCGCGTCAATGCCGGTGATACGCTGCTCGTTCTCGTGCCGCATAATCATCGCTATTGGCTGGAGAAGGGGGAGCGTTGGGAATATTTCTGGATCTCCATGAACGGCGAGGAAGCGCTGCGCATCCATCGGCTGATCCTCGCCGCAGCCGGTCCGGTGTTGAAGCTGCAGCAGGCGACCATCGATCATCTTGCCGATTGCAGCCTTCGGCTCGTCAAGGGCGCCACGACGCCGGCTTCGGCTTCGGCGATCGCCTATGAAGCGGCCATGGCGCTCTATGACGACGTCTTCGGCTCGCATGCCTTTGCTGCCGACCGCTCCGTCATGCAGATTGTCATCGACCACATCAATGCCAATCTCGACAAGCCGCTGCCGGTCGAAGAGCTTGCAAAGGTGGGCGGTCTCAGCCGCGCGCATTTTTCGCGCGTCTTCGCCGAGAGCGAAGGCGTGCCGCCGGCTGAATTCGTGCTGCAACAACGGATGCAGCGCGCGGCGAAGCTGCTGACGAAGGCTGCCTTCATTCCCGTCAAGGAAGTCGCGATCATGTCGGGCTTCGACGATGCCAATTATTTCTCCAAGGTATTTCGCCGCATCTACGGCATCAATCCGACGGAGTTTCGCACGACAGGCATGTATGCCGCCGTGCGCAGTCCGGTCGAGGAGACGAAGAACGCGCGGAGCCGATAGATCCATGATAGGTCGGCATCCTTGCTATCGCTTGTATGCCTTGAAAATCGAAATCCGCCAACTGGTCGCATTGCGCAACGGCGGCGGGCCTGTATAGATATCGCCCCGCGGCGTCCCGCCTGCCTCGCCGCGCGCCTGACTTCCCAGCAACATCTGTTCGTCATCCGATGCGACGGGCTTAATCGATAGGATTGAATATGCGTTCTGTTGTCGCCTTCAATGAATCCTGGACGTTTCATGAAGGGTTTACGCCCGAGGATGCCGGTCGCCAGCAGGAAGGGCAGAGTGTTACGCTGCCGCATACGGCCGTCGAACTGCCTTTCAACTATTTCGACGAGAAATCCTATCAGCGCGCCTTTACCTATCAGAAGATCATCAACTGGGACGAGGCCTTCGCAGGCCGCGAGGTATCGCTGATCTTCGATGCGGCCATGGCCGATGCCGTCGTCTATCTGAACGGTGAGGAAATCGTTGCCCACAAGGATGGCTACACGCCGTTCGAGGCCCGCCTGACCGGCCGCCTGCGCAAGGGTGAGAATTTGATCACGGTCAAGATCGACGGCAGCGAGAATCCGCAGATCCCGCCTTTCGGCGGCCGGATCGATTATCTCACCTATGCCGGAATCTATCGCGATGTCTGGCTGAAGGTTGCCGCGCCCGTCTCCGTCGCCAATATCAAGGTCGAGACGACGGATGTCCTTTCCAACCGCAAATCCGCGACGGTGCGCTGCGACATCTCCAATCCGCAAAATCGCGCTTTCAAGGGTACGGTGACCGTTACTTTGCGCTCCGCCGATGGTGCAGCTATTGCTGCCGCCCAGGCTGACACGTCGGGCGAAAGCGTGACGCTCCGCTTCGCCGACCTTTCCGGCCTTTCGCTGTGGGAACTCGACAATCCCGTCCTCTATTCCGCCGACGTGGAGCTTGCGAGCGAGCACGGTATGGACCGTCTTGCCGCGACTTTCGGCTTCCGCACGGCGAACTTCACCGCGGAAGGTTTCCTGCTGAATGGCAAGAAGCTGAAGCTGCGCGGCCTCAACCGCCATCAGGCCTTCCCCTATGTGGGCTATGCCATGGGCCGTTCCGCCCAGGAGCGCGATGCCGAAATCATGAAGCGCACGCTGAAATGCAACATTGTGCGCACCTCGCATTATCCGCAGTCGAAATGGTTCCTCGATCACTGCGACCGCATCGGCCTGCTGGTTTTCGAGGAAATTCCCGGCTGGCAGCATATCGGCGATAAGGAATGGCAGCAGGAATCGATCCGCAATGTACGCCGGATGATTGAGCGCGACTGGAACCATCCGTCCATCGTCATCTGGGGCGTGCGTATCAACGAATCCCAGGATTCGCATGATTTCTACACAGAGACGAACCGGCTGGCGCGCGAGCTCGATCCGACGCGCCAGACCGGCGGCGTGCGTTACATCACCGAGAGCGAAATGCTCGAGGACGTCTATACGATGAATGATTTCATCCTCGGCAATGAGGAACTGCCCGGCGCCAACCGGCCGCGCACGCCGCTGAGGCCGCAGCAGGAAAATACCGGCCTTTCCAAGGATGTGCCCTATCTGATCACCGAGTTCGGCGGCCATATGTATCCGACGAAAATCTACGATCAGGAGCAACGCCAGGCCGAGCATGTGCGCCGGCATCTGGAAGTTCTGAATGCCGCCTATGGTGACCCATCGATCTCAGGCGCGATCGGCTGGTGCATGTTCGACTACAACACCCATAGCGATTTCGGCTCGGGCGACCGCATCTGCTACCATGGCGTCATGGACATGTTCCGCGAGCCGAAATTCGCCGCCTATGTCTATACCAGCCAGTGCGAGCCCTCCGAAGAGGTCGTCATGAAGCCGGTCACGATCTGGGCACGCGGCGAGCGCAATATCGGCGGCGCCCTGCCGCTGATCGTGCTCACCAATTGCGACGAGGTCGAGCTGCGCTACGGTTCTCTGACCAAGCGTCTCGGTCCGGACCGGGAAACGTTCCCGCATCTACCGCACCCGCCCGTCGTTTTCGATCACCGCTCCTTCACGCCGGACGAACTCGGCGTATGGGGCATGGAGTGGGAGGACGTGCATTTCACCGGCTATATCGGCGGCAAGCCGGCGGTGGAGCAACACATGGTCGCCAATCCGCTGCCAACCTCGCTGCAGGTAGAAGCCGATTCTGATACCCTGCGCGCAGGTGAGCGCGATACGGTGCGCGTTATCGTTCGCGCGCTCGATCAGGCTGGCTTGCGTCTTCCTTTCCTCAATGAAGCCATCAAGATCAAGGTTGAGGGTCCGGCGAAGGTCATCGGGCCGGAAACGGTGGCATTCCAGGGCGGGACCACGGGTTTCTGGCTGCAGGCAACCGGAGAAGCCGGTGCGATCAAGCTCGAAGTCTCATCTCCGCGCTTTGCCCGCCAAAGCGTGAGCTTTACCGCAAAATAACGCGCTGCCGGCTCTCTTCCGTCAGGCGGCGGAGCCGGCAATTTCGCCTGCGGCTTGCGGGATCGACTGCAACAGCGTCTGTCGCGCCGAGGCAAGGTGCAGGCGGCAGGCGGCATCGATCCTTTGCTGGTCGCGCGATTGCAGCGCTTCGATGTAGTCGAGATGCTCCGCCACGGCGCGGGCATTGCGCTCGCGGGCAAACGCCTTGTTCCACTGATAGTGATAGTGAAAAATGATGGCAATGACGTCGTAGAACTCGGTGATGAAGCGGTTCTTCGAGGCGCGATGGATGAGGAGATGGAATTTTTCGTCAAGGCGCGAGAAATCGCGGTAGTGCGCGTCGAAATCTTTAAGCAGTTCATGGTGTTCCTGCTCGATCGCCTTGAGATCCTCCCAGGCGTGATGATTGGCCGGCAGGCGGCCGAACTCGGCCGCCGAGTGCAGCTCGAACATTTCGCGCACGTCGGCAAGCTCGAGTGCGAATTCGCTGGTGAAGCCCTTGAGAATCCAGTGGCTGTTCGGCCGCTTCTCGATCAGGCCGAAGCGGCTGAAACGGATAAGGAATTCACGAACGACGGAGGTGCCCGTGCCGATTTCGCGCGCCAGTTCCAGCTCGTTGATCTGCATGCCCGGCTGGGCTTCGTCGGACATGATGCGCGTCATGAAGCTGCGCTCGATGATATTGTGCAGGGAATCGGTTTCTTCCTTGGGGAAGAAATCGGCCTGGGTCGGCAGGCGAAGCACTGTCTTCTGCCGCTTGTTCCACAGAATGATGCCAGCGTCGCTTAGACGCATGAGGATCGCTCGCGCCGTGCTGCGGCTGACGCCAAGTTCGGCTGCGATTTCAGGCTCGCTCGGCAGCTCGGTATCGAGCTTCAAGCGGGCCGCATAGCGATTATAGGCTTCCTTGAAGAGCGTGTTTTGCCTTGCCATTTCCCCCTCACGTCTCGTCGCCGCTCTTTGCCGGTGGCGCTGTCTGAACCATGTCCCGATGGCAGTCAATTGCAGGAGTTCTGTCGAAACCGCAGTTTCCGTCGTCTCCCGCGACGGTCCCCATGATTTCCTCGTTGACACCAAAATGTTTATTGTAGATAAAAAACAAAATCAATGGCGATGGATGTCGAGAGCCTCCGTTAACGCCACCGAAATTGAAATGGCGGCCATCACAAGGGAGAGGTGATGCAGACGAGAACAATCGGCAGGACGGGCCTTGAGGTCACAGAGATCAGCTTTGGCGCTGCAGCGCTGGGCGGCCTCTATCGCGCCTGCCCCCGCGACCAGGCAATGGCGACCCTGCAGGCCGCATGGGACAGCGGCATCCGCTATTTCGACGTTGCTCCCTGGTATGGCTTCGGCCTCGGCGAGCGCCGCGTCGGCGATTTCCTGCGTGATCAACCAGAAGACAGCTATGTTTTGTCAACGAAAGTCGGCCGCCTCATGCGCCCGGTGCCGACCGACAGGGTGCCAAATTACGGCTATGTCGACCCCCTGCCTTTCGATGCCGATTATGACTATTCCTATGACGGGATCATGCGCTCGGTAGAGTTCAGCTATGCCCGTCTCGGCCTTAACCGCATCGATATTCTCTATGTCCACGATATCGGCGGCTATACCCACGGCAAAGCGCTCAACGAGCACTATCTCGGCCAGCTTCTAGGCTCCGGGCTGAAAGCTCTTGAGGAGTTGAAGTCGTCCGGCGCGATCAAGGCTTATGGTCTCGGGGTCAACGAGATACCGGTCTGCCTGGATGTAATGCATGCGGCCGATATCGATTGCATCCTGATTGCCGGCCGTTACACGCTGCTGGATCGTTCAGCCGTTGCCGAGCTGCTGCCGCTTTGTGAGAAGAAGGGAACATCGCTGGTCGTGGGCGGCGTCTTCAATTCCGGCATTCTGGCGACAGGACCCGTGCCCGGCGCGCATTTCGACTACCTGCCGGCGACGCCGGATATTTTGGCCAAGGTCGGAGCGATGGAGGAGATTGCCCGCAAGCACGGTCTGCCGCTTGCCCAGCCGGCGCTTCAGTTCCCGCTGCGCAGTCCCAGCGTGGCCTCGGTTCTGATCGGTACGGCGAAGCCCGAAAGTCTTGTTCGCAATATGCAGCTGATGGAGCCAAGGCTTCCCGACCGCCTGTATGAGGAATTCGAAGGGTTGACTGTGGTCGCGCCTCCTTTGGGAGACGAGGCTGTGAGAGTCTAGTAAATTGAGAGCTATCGAGCCGGCCGGAGAGGCGGCTTCGTAGAGGAGGAAAGCCTGTTTTGGCGTCAGTGGCAGTTCCACCGCGCCAAGCGTGATGTCTCAGGGCGTTACGATACCGAGCCGTAAGCGTTCAACGGCGGGTGTACAGGAGAATAGAGCGCTTTGAGAGGAGAAGCAGATGAAAATTGCCAAGTCACTTCTGTCCCGCCGCAGCTTTGCCGGCCTTGCCGGTGCTGCCGTCATCGCCATGGCGATGCCCATGCAGTCCTTCGCGGCCGACGTGACCATCCCGATCATCGTCAAGGATACGACATCCTTCTACTGGCAGATCGTTCTTGCCGGCGCCCGCCAGGCAGGCAAGGATCTCGGCGTGAAGGTGCCGGAGCTCGGCGCTCAATCGGAATCCGACATCAACGGCCAGATCAGCATTCTCGAAAACGCCGTCGCCGGCAAGCCGGCTGCGGTCGTCATTTCGCCGACCGAGTTCAAGGCGCTCGGCAAGCCTGTGGATGAAGCCGCCAAGTCCGTGCCGGTCGTCGGTATCGACTCTGCCGCCGATTCCAAATCCTTCATCTCGTTCCTGACCACCGACAACGTTCAGGGCGGACGTATTGCCGCTGACGGTCTTGCCGCCGCTGTCAAGGGAGTTACCGGCAAGGAAGAGGGTGAAATCGCCATCATCACCAGCCTTCCGGGTGTCGGCTCTCTCGACCAGCGTCGCCAGGGCTTCCTGGAAGAGGTCAAGAGCAAGTATCCGGGCCTCAAGGTCGTTGCCGATAAGTATGCGGATGGCCAGGCAACCACCGGCCTGAACATCATGACCGACCTGATCACTGCCAATCCGAAACTGGTCGGCGTCTTCGCCTCCAACCTGATCATGGCACAGGGTGTCGGCCAGGCGATCGCCGAAAACAAGCTCGGTGACAAGATCAAGGTCATCGGCTTCGACAGTGACGACAAGACCGTCGGCTTCCTGAAGTCGGGCGTTCTTGCCGGCCTGGTGGTGCAGGATCCCTACCGCATGGGTTACGATGGCATCAAGACGGCGCTTGCCGCTTCCAAGAAGGAAAAGGTTGCCGCCAACGTCGACACTGGCGCCAATCTCGTCACCAAGGCCAATATGAGCGATCCGAAGATCGACGCTCTGTTGAACCCGAAGGTCAAGTAAGTCTAAAGGCCGCGCCCGCGAAATCGGGCGCGGCTTTTTCGTCTGGTCGCTTTCCCAAGGTGGCCGCGCGGCGATGCGAGAGCGAGGAGACCCCATGACGAGCCTGGAAGAAATCAGCCATCGGCACGACGACACCGTCAAAACAGAAGCAAACCGCATTCGGGCCGGTTCGCCCATCCTTGAGCTTAAGGGCCTGCAGAAACGCTATGGTTTCGTCGAGGCGCTGAAGCCGGCAACGATAACGTTTCTCGCAGGAGAAATTCACGCGATTGTCGGCGAAAACGGTGCCGGCAAGTCGACGCTCATCAAGCTGCTGACCGGCGTCATTACGAGAACGGCGGGTGAGATTTTCTGGTGTGGTCACCCGGTTGCGCTCGCAACGCCAAACGAGGCGATCGCCCGCGGCATCAACGCGGTTCATCAGGAAGTGGTGCTCTGCCCGCACCTGACGGTCGCGGCCAATCTTTTTCTCGGCGATGAAGTCAATCGCTTTGGCCTGATGCGCAAGAAGCAGATGGTGACGATGGCGCAGACCGTGCTCGACGATCTCGGTTTCGGATTGCCAGCCGGCGAACTCTTGAGCTCGCTCACGATCGGCCAGCAGCAGCTGGTGGCAACGGCAAGAGCCGCGATGCGCGGTACGCAGTTTCTGATTTTCGACGAACCTACCGCCTATCTCACCCGTCAGGAATCGGCGCAGCTGTTCAAGCTGATCCGTCGGCTTCAGGGCGAGGGCGTAACGATCGTCTATATCAGCCATCGCATGGAAGAGGTGTTCGAGCTCGCTGACCGGGTCTCCGTCCTGCGCGACGGCACGCATGTCGGCACCCGCACGATCGCAGAAACCAACGATGACGAGCTGATCAAGCTGATGATCAATCGTTCCATCGATCAGATCTATCACAAGGAGGAAATCTCGATCGGCGATACCATCCTTGAGACCCGCGGCCTTTCCGGCCCCGGTTTCGAGAATGTTTCGCTGAGCGTCCGTGCCGGCGAGATCGTCGGCCTCTACGGGCTGATCGGAGCCGGCCGCAGCGAATTCGCCCTCGGTCTTTATGGACGCCAGCCGCTTTCTGCAGGCGAAATCTACTGGCAGGGGCGCAAGGTCGATATCCGCAACGAGCGCGACGCGATGGAGCTCGGCATCGCACTGGCGCCCGAAAGCCGGCGCGATCAGGGGCTTTGTCTCAACCTGCCGATCGGCCTCAACATCAATTTGCCCGTGTTCGGGCGGCTGAGCCATGGCCCGATCATCAATAACAAGAGCGAAGCGGCCAATGCAGACAAGCAGATCCGCGATCTCAGCATCAAGACGCCGAGCCGGCGGGTTCTGGTCTCCGCCATGTCCGGCGGCAACCAGCAGAAGGTCGTCATCGGCAAATGGCTGAGCCACGGCGCCAAGCTCTTCATCTTCGATGAGCCGACGGTCGGTGTCGATGTCGGAACCAAGGCCGAGATCTATCGTCTGTTTGCCAAGCTGCTTCGTGATGGCGCCGGCATCATCGTGATCTCGTCTTATCTGCCGGAAGTCTATGAGCTGGCCGATCGCCTGCACGTCTTCCGTAGCGGCCAGCTGGTTGCCAGCCATGATTTCCACGCGGCAACGCACGAGGAAGTCCTTGGCGAAGCGATTGGCGTCTAAACGATAAACAAGTTTAAAGAGGGAGAAAAAAATGGCCGCGAATACGACAGAAGGCCCGACCGTAGCGCCGCGGCGCAAGATGAACATCCTCTTCAGCCTGACGCTGATCCTGCTGCTTCTGGCGCTCTGGATTGTTCTCGGATTCTGGACCAACAAGTTCTGGACGCCGCTCAACATAACCAATCTGATGCGTCAGGGCTCGATGACGGCCATTCTTGCGCTTGGCCAGACCTTTGTCATCATCACGGCGGGCATCGATCTTTCCGTCGGCGCGATCGTCGGCTTCTGTACCGTCATCATCGCCTGGCTGTTGCAGGCGGGTTTCCCGGTGTGGTCCGCCATCCTCATTACCTTGTTGTTCGGGGTACTGATCGGCGCATTTCATGGGTTCGGCATCGTGCGCATGGGTCTGCCGCCCTTCATCATCACGCTGGCAACGCTGACCTCGCTTCGCGGCATAGGGCTGCTGATTACCAACGGCTCGACGATCAACATCGTCAATGACGATTTCAGCAATTTCGCAGTGTCCGATTTCCTGGGCATCCCGAGCCTGTTCTGGATGGTGATCCTGGTAGCGATTCCGGCTGTCATCTTCCTGCATCTGAGCCGCTGGGGCCGTTATCTCTTCGCCGTCGGCTCAAACCGCGAGGCGGCACGCCTGTCCGGCGTCAACGTCAACTGGATGATCTATCTCGCCTATATCCTGTCGGGAACCTGTGCCGCCTTCGTCGGCATTCTGCTTGCCTCGCGCATCGCCATCGGCAATGCCACCCAGGCCGACGGCTGGGAGCTGCAGGCGATCGCCTCCTCGGTGATCGGTGGCACCAGCCTGTTCGGCGCCGTCGGGACGGTCTACGGCCCTTTGATCGGCGCCTTCATCCTGGCGACCATCAACAATGGCGCCAACCTGCTGAACCTCAACTCCTTCTGGCAACGCATCATCACGGGCGTCCTGATCATCGTCATCGTCTATTTCGATCAGCTGCGCCGCCGCCGCGCTTAGCAGTGTAATTGATACGCGATGCAGCCAAATCGGGCGGGCTATCCCGCCCGATTGCTGTGCGAAACAAGGGCCTCACGATCGGGTTGGACGATCGCCCAAAACGTGGCGCCGACCAGAGCCCATATAGTCCCGAATGCAAGTGGCATGCAGGGGCGATGGATGATGACCTTCAGCAGGTATGAGAGCGAAAAGCGCAGCCCGGTCAGGTCTCAGGCCGGCGAGGGCCGGGACCTCCGCCAGCTCAGGCCCTTCAGCAGATTGCGCAACGGCTTTTCGACGGCTTCATAGGCGACAACGCCGAGGAGCGTGCCGGAGATGACGCTGACGAAGGTAACGGCGTCTGACGGTATCTGTAGCGACGACAGCAGCTTGACGATCACCGAGATCGCGAGCGTATGCCAGAGATAGATCGAATAGGACGCGTTGCCGAGATAGGTAAGGGGAGGGACGGATGGCAGCTTGCCGCTGCGCTCAATGGAGACCGTGCCGAGGACCAGGGCGACGGCAAGCGGACCGCACGTCATCTCGTTGAAGTCGAGGGCAAGCAGTTCGATGGCGGCAAAACCGGCGATCGATACGACCACCAACGCGAGGCCAACGCCAATGCCTGGAACATGTCCTTTCAACCAGAACCGGGCAAGCACCGCGCCTGCCACGAATTCCAGAATAATCGGTCTGACATAGGTGGCAAGCATCGGCGATTGCGGATGGATGAGAGCGCCGATCGCGACGAAAGCGGCAAAGATGCCGATCAAGCTGCCGAGCCGCAGGCGCTGCGGCAGAAGCAGGCAGGCCGCGAAGATCACATAGAAGAACATCTCGAAATTCAGCGTCCATCCCTGCACCAGCACAGGCCATATCTCGCCGCTGCTGGGCGACCTGACGGGAATGAACAACAGCGAACCGAATATATGGCTCGCCGTCAGCTTCATGTTCGGAAACAGTCCCACCACGGCACCGGCAATCATGATGATGGTCACGATCCAGTAGGATGGCGCGATGCGCTGCAGCCGGTCGAGCACGAAACGCAGCGGCGTCACGGGACGGCGCTCGCTCATGGTCCACATGATGAAGCCGCTGATGACGAAGAAGACGTCGACGCCGGCGGCGCCGATGCGGAAATGGCCGCCACTGCGCTCGGCGGCATGAAACAGCACGACCGCAAGAGCAGCAAGAGCACGCAGATATTGGATGCCGTAAAGCGTCTTCATTGGCCCGTTCGCGGCTCCCAATTGACCGGCGGCGCGAATGGCATCTGCTCGCCCATGTGCGGGGGCGCTTTCGCAGGCATGCGTGTTCGCATGGAAAGCTTTCCTGCCGTGAAATAAAACAGGAAGGAACCGACATGGTACGGATTTAGAATATCGATCTCCACGAAAGACCGGATCAGCAAAAGCGTCGCAATTCCCAGAAGCAGATAGGATTCGTCGTTTCTGACATCGCTCAGAAAGCGGCTGATATGGCCGATCACAGCCGTCAGTAGGATGGAGGCGAGCAGGCACACACCAATGAGCCCGGTCTCGACCATCGTCTCGATATAGGTGTTGTGGAAATGGAAGCCCGCGCGCGAGGCAATGTAAAATTCCTCCCACAGCCGTTCGGGCTCAGAAAAGCCCTGTACCCAGTACGCCTGGTAGCCGACGCCGAAGAGGAGATTCTGCTGCGCAGTCGCGATGCCCTGTTGCCAGAGATAAGTGCGCCCGGTGAGCGTGGAATCCTTGCCGAAGGCGCCGAGGACGAGATCGACCGCACCGAGGTAGACGCCCGCGACCGCAAGGATGACCCCGACCACGGCTACCGTCACAAACAGCCTTTTCCGCTGTTTGGGCGACAGATATAGGATAATACGCAGGCTCACGCACAAGAGCACGACCAACATCGTCGTCAGAACCGATGTTGCCGATGCCGAGGCATGCAGGCAATAGGCCGATAACAGGCCGGCAATTCCAGCACCGATCATCCAGATCCGCCGCTCGCCCAGAACAAAGACGGCGGCAAAGGCGAAATAGATGCCGAGCGAAGCATAGAAGCCGAGCTGGTTCTTGGAATCGAAGGCGCCGACGAAACTGTAGGTTCCGTCTATGGGATCATAGGCATAGTAGCCGAACAACATGGAATAGAGCAGCACGATGCCGGTGCCGACGATCGCGCCGCGTGTCAGCGTGCGGATATCGAGCGTGCGCATGGCGACCAGGGCGCAGAAGATATGCGTCATATACTGGATGGATGCCCGTGCCGTCGTCGGGGGGACGACCGACCAGAAGATCGACAGAAAGGTGAAGAAACCGAAGGCAAAAAGCCAGAGCTGCCTGTGATAGCTGCCAAGTACGTTCCGGTAGTCCATCATGACAAGCGGAAACCACAGCGCGTAGTAGAGCAGGATCGAGGGCTGACCGAAGCGGGAGGAGTAGGCAAAAACGAAGAAGGACAGGGTAACCGCCACCGTGCCGTAGGTGGCGTTGCTGCCCGGACGGATAAAGATCGATTTGGCTATCCGCATCGATTTTCCTATCGAATGGCAAGCCCGGTGCTGATCTTGATCAGATCGCCGGGCAATACCTGCGTGTTTTCCTGGGCCTGTATTTCCTTAGATTGCCCGTTGTCGTCACGAATGATGGTGTAGGAGATGCTCACCCCGGGGCCGCTTGGGTCGAGATTGCCGGCATCGGCCGATTGAGCGACGGCTTCCTGCATGAGGGACTGGCTGGTCGACAGTTTGAGCTGCAGCGTTTCCAGCTGCGTGTCGGTATCCTGCATGTCCCGGGCCAGCGAACTCTGCCAGTCGTTGCGCAAGGTAATCTCGTCCTGATTGGCCTTGTTGATATCCTGCTTGGCTTTCAGCGCGGCGGTTTCCGTATCGAGGAGTGTAGCTTCCAGATCGGAGGCGCGCTGTTCGGCGGAGATTCGGCGGGAGGCAAGCTCCAGCCCGCGCTCGGCCAGACTTTCGACCTTGTCGCGGTCGGCCTTGGCCAGATCAAGCTGACGGCTCTGCGTGTCGTTCTTCTTCGAAAGCGCCTCGACTTCGTTTTGCAGAAGCGTCTTCAGATCTTCCAGGGACTGCAGCTGCGTCGTCATGCGCTTGGCACGCGTATCCATCAGTGCCTTCTCGCTCGCGAGCAGATCCGCCATGTGCGGCAGCTGCTTGAGCTCGGTGGGGACGTCGATATCGTCCTTGCCGGCCAATTCGGCCATCAGGCGCGCTTTGCGCATCAACAGGCGGCTACGCTCCGCCATATAGACGACCGCGTCACCCTTGGCATTGATGAAATCGCGCGCAAAACGCTGTCCGGCATCGGCTCGGCGCATCCCGCCGCCGAGGCTTATAGCCTTGAGCACGGTCAGGTTGGGCGCGAACGGATATTCACCGGGATTCTGGACCTCTCCGGAAAGGTAGATCGGGCGGAACTGTGACATTTCGACCGAAGCCGAGGGACGATCACGCAGGCCGAATTGCTTCTGCAGGCCGAGACCGATAGCCTCGGCGATCTGATCCGTCGTCTTGCCGACGGCCGGCATATCCCCGATGAAGGGAACCGAGATCGAGCCCGAAGGGCCGACGGTGTAGTCACCTGAAACCATCGACCAGTCGCGAATGGTGCCTTCGGCCGTCTGCCACTCGGCAACGCGCACATGCAGCTTGTCCATGACGCCTAGATGATATCCGGCAAGGTTTTCGGCTAGCGCCGGAGCGGCAGCTGCGCCAAGGCTGAGAGCAATGATAGCTGCGCAGCGCAGCGATGAATTGACACGTAGAAGCCTCGTCGAAGGCCGGAATTCAATCATGCAGGATCTTCCCTGTTACCGGTAGGCAATCCCGCAGGACGCGGGAAAACCGCAGGACGCATCCCGCGGTATCTGCCAGTCATCATCAATAGCTGCCGCGTGAAAGGCAGACCGCAGGAATGGTTTTGGCGATGATCACCATGTCGCTGCTCAGCGACCAGTTCTTCACATAATGCGTGTCGAAGGCGACGCGGCTTTCGTAGGAAACGTCGTTTCGGCCGCTCACCTGCCAAAGACCGGTCAAGCCCGGACGGGACTGCAGATAATAGATCGCTGCGGTCTCGTAGCGCTCGAGCTCGTCTTCCACCACCGGGCGTGGCCCGACGACGCTCATCTCGCCGCGGATGATGTTGATCAACTGCGGCAGCTCGTCAAGGCTGAGCTTGCGTAGGACAGAGCCAACTGTGGTGACGCGAGGATCATTCTGCAGCTTGCGCGTTGCGCGCCACTCTTCCAACGCTTTCGGATTGGCCTGCAGGTAAGAATGCAGCACCTTGTCACCATTGACGACCATGGTGCGAAACTTCAGGCAACGGAAGGTCTTGCCATTGTGGCCGATACGGCGGTGGCCGTAGAAGACGGGACCGGGGTCTGAAAGTTTTACCAGCAGCATCAGCAGCAGAAAGAGCGGGCTGATGAGAACCAAGGCGGTCAGAGCGGTAGAAACGTCAAAAATGCGTTTCAATACTCCACCAGTGGGCGGAAAGACGTCGCTTTCCGCAGCGCTGAAAAAAGCCGATGTGGCCGATCTCGTCGCAGATTTCATAGAGAAAACTCCATTCATGTTGACGATTGGTCGGAAATTCTCGGACGCGTAACTAGAGCCGCGATGGCCGGAGTGTAGGTTGGGATTGAGACTTTTTAAGCCAAATTTTTGTAGCGATATGGCATGGTGGTATAAAATTACCGCACCAACGGTGACTTGGTTTAGTTCAGCGAGCAGTAGTAGATGAATTGTACTGTATCATCTTGTGTATAATGTCGCTCTTGACAGCTCTGTCGTCTCTTAGCCGACCCTTTCTAAGGATATTATAGGCATGAAACGCTAAGCTGTTCATTATCATTAGCTTCGCTAGCCTCTGCTCGGTTTCCTTTCAGCTTCAGGTCATCCAGTTTTCTTCTGTGGATATATTGCAGTGCAGCAATATTTTGCAGCGCACATACTGAAAGCAGATTCCTCAGGACTTTGTAATAAAAGTTGATTGAATGGACGAGAGCACCCTATCGGCTGGATGGCCCGGATGCTTCTTTCAGATTGTATTATTTCGATATGCCGCCATTTAATTGCAATGAGAAAGATGAACAAATTCAATTGTAATTATAATCGATGCGTAGTTTTAACAGGCTTGGCGCTAGGATCGTCTCAAATCGCAACGGATCTTGGTAACTTGGTTGAATCTCAATGAATCATAAAATATATTTAAGACTTAGGTCTGATAAGGGAGGAAAGACCTTGATCGCTTTTTATTTAACGTCCGAACGGGCGGGGTAAGATTATGTACGCGCCCCGCGTTTTCATCAGCATGCTAGGCACGCTGATCGTATTTGCCATCGCAACATATTTCCTGACGAACTCGCTCTCGACCACGCTGATCGAAACGGCTATCTGTGCCGTCCTTCTGCAGATAGGTTATTTCCTGGGCGTGCTTTACCTCGTTTGGAAAGAGCGCAAAGCGCATGAGGCCCTGCTGAACGAAAATAAGGGCCCGGCATCGATACAGGAAGACAGCAAGGTCGCCGGTCTGTCCGCATCCAGTTTAAAGCGGTCCGAGCCCTTCAACCCTTGAACTTCGGGGAAACGATCAGATCTTTTGAAGCTCGGCGGTTGCCGGATCGTAGCCATGTCCTAAGTCTCCGTCTGAACCCTTGGAGGCCGATGTGACCGACCCTGCAGAAAAAAGCGTCTGCGTAATCATTGCCGCGAAGAATGCCAGCGAAACCATTGGGCTTGCCGTTGCCTCGGCTCTTCGGGAGGCCGAGGTCGCCGAAGTCGTCGTCATCGATGACGGTTCGACGGATGGAACGGCTATCGCCGCCGCCAAAGCCGATGACGGCAGCGGCCGACTGATTATCCGGGAATTCGAAAAGAACCGCGGCCCTGCCGCAGCACGCAATCACGCAATCGAGATATCCAAGGCGCCGTTGATCGGTATCCTCGATGCCGATGATTTTTTCTTTCCAGGTCGTTTCGCAGCGCTGCTTGCCGCTGACGACTGGGATTTCGTTGCCGACAACATCGCTTTCGTCAGTGCCGATACCGTGCCTGATGCGCATGCAAGGCTCGATCATTTCGACGCGAAACCGCGTTTTCTCGATCTTGCTGCTTTCGTCGAGGGCAATATTTCCAGGCGCGGCGTGCGTCGCGGCGAGATCGGCTTTCTGAAGCCCTTGATGCGGCGCTCCTTTCTGGATGCTCATGGTCTGCGCTACAACGAGGCGCTGCGTCTCGGCGAAGACTACGATCTGTATGTCCGTGCGCTGGCCCACCAGGCCCGCTACAAGATCATCCATAGCTGCGGTTATGGCGCGGTCGTGCGCAGCGATTCCCTGAGCGGCCGGCACAGGACCGAGGATTTGCGCCGCCTTTACGAGGCTGACCGGACCATTCTTGCCAAGGGCGGGCTTTCTTCAGCGGACGCAGCCGTGATCCGTCGTCACGAACAGCATATTCGCGATCGTTACGAGTTGCGGCATTTCCTCGATATCAAAGCACAGTCCGGGCTGTTGTCGGCGGCCGCCTATGCGCTATCGCACCCCTTAGCCGTCCCGGCTATTGCCGGCGGCATTCTGGCGGATAAGACGGAGCGTTTCCGCAGGCGGAGCACCACCACCATTGCCCATCCCGGCGCAAACGGCCTGCGCTATCTGCTGCAGGCCGCTCCGGAATAGCGCTATTGCGGCTTAGAGATAATCGCGGCGCACGCCTTCGATTACGTTCAGGAGGCGCTCCTTGCAGGCTGCCAGTGCGCTATCCTTGCTCAGCTGCGGCTTTGCCTTGCTCGCCTGCCACAGAGCCAGAGCGGAAGGTACGGCCAGCGCCTGCTTTGCCATGACGCGCAGCGTGGTCTGCTCGGGATCGGCAAGCATGACGTTTTCCCCATAGCGTTGCTTTTCGAGCTCGGCTGCCGCCTCCTTGTTGCGCTCGAAGCCGACACCCCAGAATTTGGCCCCTTTGGCGATCGCCTCGGCGCGGGTGGAAACGGGGATGTGCTTCGGCTGGTAGGTGACGCCGAGTGAGAGAGCCCAGTCGTTCCATTTGAAACTGTTGATGGAACGCGAGGAGCTGACCGCAATCCACGGAACACGGAAGGCATCGGCGAGGATGGCGCCATGCATCGATTCCGCCACGATCAACTCGGAGGCGGCAATCTCGCGGATGACGGCCTTCGCCTCGCCGCGCGGGTCGAGATAGGAAAGACCGACGGTCTTGCAGATTTCAGGCCAGAGGCCTGCGGCAGCCGATTCCCAATGCGGAATGAAGGTGCGCTTGCCATTTTTCGAAATGGCCTGGAATTCCGGCATTTCCGTCACCAGCACGGCAGGATCGACGATGCCCATTTCGGTGGGCAGACCAGCCTTTTGCGCCGTCAGCGGCCCACGCACGCTGCGGACATCCCATTGCGAGGTATCGCGCATGTCCGGAAGAGAACCGTAGCCGAAACCACTGCCGATAACGAGCTTGTGCCCCTTGTCAGGCAGGATCTCCGTGTTGAGGACGGTTCCGACGCCGACCAGCAATGTTTCCTCTCGAACATCGCGAAGGCCGGGAAGTAGGAAATCCCAGAGCCAGAGATTGAGATCGTCACCGAAATTGCCATGGGTGGATTCCCAGTGGAACGGCTTCATGCAGGACTCCTTGCTGATCCAGACTATAGCGGGTCATGCCGTGGCTCTTCGATGCGGCATGTGCAGCCCATGCTGCACTGCAAAATCTAGGGCGCTAGTTTGCCCACGGCAAGCTGCATGGCGCTTTGTAAAATTCCAGGATCGCGCAAGGCCCATTTTGCCAGCAATCCAAATTGCGGTAGGCGCCGCCGCCGCACCTGCCGCGCCTGGCTCCAAAGCGCCTGCTGGCGGGCGCGGTTCTTATAGAGACGAATGGATTCGACATCCTGCGGCCGGCGCGAAAATCTCTGCTCCAGCGTGTTGAGCGCCGTCCATGTGTTGAATTGCTGGCGCAGGAATTGCGGGGAATCATTGTCGATGCTGTGAAATATGTTCACGCCTTCGCCGCGCAGCGCTCCGGCATTCTCGCAAAGCAGAACCCGCTTGGCGGCGAGAACGCAGTCGCAGAAAAACAGAACGTCCTCTGCCGCCAGTCGCAGGGACGGCTCGAAGCGGATCTTTTCGAAAAGCGGCCGCCCGATCACCATGCAGGACATGTGCAGGAAACTCCAATCCTGCAGCATGACACTGGCGATATTGGGGATTTCGACGACGGCCGGCCTATCCGACAAGCGCACTGTATCGGTCGATTTCCCAAGCTCGGCGATGCTGAAATGGTAATAGAACTCCTTGCCCCCATCGATGGAGTCCCAGTAGCAGTCGGCGTTGTAATGGGTCAGTGTTCCGAAGGCATTGCTAAGATGTTCGGGCGCCCATTCGTCATCGGAGTCCAAAAAGGCTACAAACCGGCTCTCGGCCGGCACGCTGTTAAGGCCGGTATTGCGCGCCCCGCCAGGACCGGCATTGGCCTGACGGATGACACGGATACGTTTTCTTTCCTCGTTGCTCAGCGATTGTAGCTCGCTTTCCGCCGAAAGCGGCGATTGATCGTCGACGACGATGATATCGAAATCCTGAAATGTCTGCCGGGAGATCGATTTCAAAGCGCGCTGCAGAACGCCGGCTTGCTTCTGATAGAACGGAATAACAATCGTGATAGACGCCATTTTCCCGCCTTTACGGTTTTAGTTCAAGGGCTTGCGGTTCATGTCTTAGGGCATGATTATTGGCTTTTCCAACGACATTCGCCGCAATTTTCCGGCAGATAAGCCATAGCGGAAGTCGTTGTGACGCCAACAGGTAGCGTCCAATCGATGTCGAGCAATGATGAGAGGCGAGATTTTCTGAAACTTTCATCCCAGCGCGCCAGCGGTCAAGGCTATCCGCCGATGAGCTATTATAACACATGGCGCGTCAGGATCGTACGCTAATGCAGCCATTGGCTGAGCGACATGAATCGGTTTTCTCATTCTGATTGAAGCTTTGTCGCATTTTGGTCACGCTTTGCATGCCAATTTATGCTGCGTTGCAAAAAATCTTCACCTTCAGCGGAAATTATGGAAGGGTCGGGAACGTTCGATCGGAGCGCAAAGCGAGACCTCGGGTGAGCGGCTAAGTGCCTTTCGTAACTGCGTTTTCTTGCATCTAAATCGATTTTTCACCCCTTTACGCAGGACAAAACCATGTTTTCTGTGCGAGGCGACATATCGTTTTTTGCTCATTTTTGCTGCGCTGCCATATTCCCTTTCCGAAGAGTGCCCTAGGTTATCCTTGCGAGTTCTGCTGTGTTGGAAATGGCTGCGAGGGGGGATGCAGCCCGAAGAAGAGGTGACAGACATCGTGAATGTGACTGCCAACGTGTCTTCGCGGATAAACCCCATGCGTAGCATATTGCTCCCGGGCACAGTTTCTGTCCCCATATCATTCGAGCCCCATACCTGGCCGTTCAACCGCGCCTATGGTTTTTTCGATTGTTTGCGGGGATTGCTGCGCGACACTTTGTTCCCTGTAGGTGTGCCCTGCGTAAGCAAGAGTGATACCATGACGACATCGAAAAACTGCATGTACAGACTTGGTCTTGTTTCAATCGCTCTCATGAGCGCCTTCCTGATGCCGCAGGCCGCATCCGCGCAGGATGATCAGCCGACGGGCGGTTCCTTCGTCGACAATTTCGAGCATCTGGACACCAGTCGTTGGTATATTTCCGACGGCTGGAACAACGGGCCACATCAGAATTGCACTTGGTCGCGCAAGCAGGTGGGCATCAAGGATGGAACGCTGCAACTGCAGTTCGTCCAGTCCAAGATCGGTGAACGTAATTATGCCTGCGGCGAAATCCAGACGACGAAACGCTATGGCTACGGCACCTATGAAGCGCGCTACCGCACCGCTACTGGGCCTGGTCTGAACTCTGCCTTCTTCACCTATATAGGCCCGACTGACAAGAAGCCGCATGACGAGATCGATTTCGAGGTGCTCGGCAAGAATTCCGGTCAGGTTCAGGTCAATCAGTATATTTCCGCCAAGGGCGGCAACGAAAAGTTGGCGCCGGTTCCAGGCGGTGCCGACAAGGGTTTCAACGATTATGCCTTTGTCTGGGAAAAGGATCGCCTGCGCTACTATGTGAACGGCAAGCTCGTCCAGGAGGTTACCGATCCTTCAAAAATACCGACGAACCCGCAGAAGATCTTCTTCAGCCTCTGGGGCACCGATACGCTCAGTGGCTGGATGGGCAAGTTCGCCTATAGCGGCGAGCCGGCGACCATGGAGATCAAGCGCGTCGCCTTCACCGCTCCGGGAGAGAAGTGCCTCTTTCCGGAATCGATCACCTGCAAGCTCGATTGAACACGGCTGGCCGCGCCATCGCGCGCGGCCAGTGGCAACAACGCCACCATGCAACACCAACCACACCAAGTGCCTGGCTTCGGCCGGGCGCAAAAGCGGAAATTTTGATGCTGCATATACTGTACTTCGTACATGATCTTGCCGATCCGGCTGTGCGCAGGCGGGTGCTGATGCTGCAGGCTGGCGGGGCGCTCGTAACGCTTGGGGGTTTCCGGCGCGATGACAATGCGCTGGCTGCCATTAGCGGCGTCGAGCCGATCGAGCTCGGCAAGACGCGGGATGCCCAGTTCGCACAGCGGATCGCGGCAGTGGCCAGATCGGCGGCGAGACTGCGCAGCGCGCTGCGCTCCGTCGCAAGACCGGACATCATCATCGGCCGCAATCTCGAAATGCTGGTGCTCGCCAACCGCGCCAAATCCGTCTTCGGCGGCGATGTGCCTATTGTCTACGAATGTCTCGATATTCATAGGCTGTTGTTGCGCGATGATGTGGTGGGCAGTGCGCTTCGCAGTGCCGAGCGTCATTTCGGCTCGCAGGCATCATTGCTGGTGACCAGTTCGCCCGCCTTCATCGAGCGCTATTTTCGTCCGCGCTCCGGGCTGCAAGTGCCGGTCATGCTGCTCGAAAACAAGGTGCTGGCGCTAGAGCCCGCGGCGCGCGTCATCGCATCGGCCGCAAGGCCACCGGCTGCGGGCAAGCCTTGGAAGATTGGCTGGTTCGGCGCCCTTCGCTGCCGCAAATCCTTGGCGCTGCTCGACCAATTCTCGCGCCGGATGGAAGGCCGTTTCGAGATCGTTCTGCGCGGTCGTCCCGCCTATTCCGAATTCGACGACTTCGACCGCACCGTCCGCGATGCACCCTTCATGCATTTTGCCGGCGCCTACAAGAACCCTGAGGATCTCGCGGCGATTTATGGCGAGGTCCAGTTTTCCTGGGCGATCGACTTTTTCGAAGAGGGATTGAACTCCAGCTGGCTGCTGCCGAACCGCCTCTACGAAGGCGGTCTTTACGGTGCCGTGCCGATCTCGATCAAGGATACGGAGACGGCAAGATTTCTTGCCAGCCGAAAGATCGGGCTCACGCTTGACGGGGCCGACGCCGAACATCTGACGGCGCTTTTGGGTGAGATGGACGTAAAGCGCTATCTCGCCGCTTTCGAGGCCGTGGCATCCCAGGATCACAAGCAATGGATGATGGATCGCGCCGACTGTCAGCTGCTGGTGCAGCGGCTGGCATCGCTGACGCGCGCCAATGAGCAGATGGCCGAGATACAGGCCCTCCCACAACTGCATCGCAATAGAGGTGGATTGCAATGACGACCGGAAGTTCAGGGGATATGCGTTGCGTAATCGTTGTTCCTTGCCTCAACGAGGAAAAGCATATCGAGCCGCTGATCGACAAGCTCGGGCGGGCTCTTGACGAACTCGATGCGAAGATCGTGGTGGCTGATGGCGGCAGCACCGATCGCACGCGTGAGATCGTGAGCCATATAGCCGAGAGAGATCCGCGCGTTCTTCTGCTCGACAATCCGAAGCGGCTGCAAAGCGCGGCGATCAATCTTGCCATCGAGACTTTCGGTGACGATCACGAGTATTTCATCCGCATCGACGCCCATGGCGACTATCCGGATGATTACTGCCAGACACTGGTTCAGGAGGCTGGCGCGACCGGTGCCGATTCAGTTGTCGTCGCCATGCGCACCATGGGCTTCAGTGCCTTCCAGAAGGCGACGGCCGTCGCCCAGAATTCCAAGCTCGGCAATGGCGGCTCCAAACATCGAGAAGGCGCCAAGGGCCATTGGGCCGAGCATGGGCATCATGCGCTCATGCGCGTTGCCGCCTTCCGTGCCGTTGGCGGCTATGACGAAAGCTTCAGCCATAACGAGGATGCGGAGCTGGATTATCGGCTGAACAAGGCTGGGTATCGTATCTGGCTGACCGACAAGACGGCGATGACTTATTTTCCGCGCGCCAGCATTCCGACGCTCTTCAGGCAATATCTGGGGTATGGCCGTGGCCGCGCGCGCAATATACTCAAGCATCGCAGCATGCCGAGCCTGCGCCAGATGCTGCCGCTTGCGGTCGTGCCGATCTTCATCGGCGCTTTCCTTGCCGTCCTCAACTGGATCGCGGTTATCCCGGTCGGCCTCTGGGCCGTCGCCTGCATCGCCTATGGCTTCTGGATCGCTCTCGGACATAAGAACCCCTATGGGCCGCTGGCGGCCGTTTCCGCGATGGTCATGCATTTCGCCTGGTCGATGGGGTTTTGGATGGAAGTCCTGAGCTTCCGCAATCGCAGGGTGGCGTCATGACACAGGCTCATCGGCGCCCGATAAAGATCGACATTGCGGTCTGCACCTATAGGCGGCCCGAACTCGATCAGACGCTGCTGTCGCTTGCCGTCCTGAGTATCCCCACAGGCGCCGTCGTCCGGATCATCGTTGCCGACAACGATGTGACCCCGAGTGCCCGGGACCGCGTAGACGCCATGCGCTCGGCCGTTCCGTTCGAGATTGTCTATGTCCATTGCCCCGCATCGAACATCTCGATTGCCCGCAATGCCTGCCTGGATCATGCAAGCTGCGATTTTCTCGCCTTCATTGATGACGACGAGACCGCTTCGGAAGACTGGCTGAGCGAATTGCTCATCATGGCCGACACGACCGGCGCCGACGCCGTTCTTGGCCCCGTTCAGGCCGTCTACGGGAATATAGCTCCGGGGTGGATGCGGCGCGGTGATTTTCATTCGACTTTGCCTGTCTGGGTCGCCGGGGAAATCCTGACCGGTTACACCTGCAATGTATTGCTGCGCCGCGGCGCACCCTCGCTTGCTGGCCGGCGCTTCAATATCGCGCTCGGACGCAGCGGCGGCGAGGACACCGAATTCTTCGCTCATATGCATAAGGCCGGCGGCAGGATCGCCTATGCGGCGGATGCGCTGGTCTACGAACCCGTCCCGGAAGGGAGGGCGACCGTCTCCTGGCTCTCGAAGCGCCGGTATCGCATGGGCCAGACCCATGGCCGCATGCTGCTGGAGACCGCGGGCGGCCTCGGGCGCTGGCGCGCGATTGCACTGGCGGCCTCGAAATCCGCTTATTGCTTCGTTACCGCAGCGCTGCTCTTTGCATCGCCCATCAAGCGGCATCGCTATGGCCTGCGCGGCATCATGCATGCCGGCGTGGTCAGTGGCCTCTTCGGAGTCCGCGAAATCGAACAATACGGAAATCTGGAGAAGGCACCGCAATGACGGATTTCATCCCCGATGTCAGCTTCGTCATTGCTGCCTATAACGCCGAGGAAACGCTCGAGCGCGCCATCGACAGCGCGCTGGCGCAAGGTGCCGTCAGTATGGAAGTGATCGTGGTCGACGATTGCTCGACGGACAATACGCGTGAGATTGCCGGCAACCATCCCGATCCGCGTGTACGACTCGTTGCCATGGCCCGCAATGGTGGTCCGGGCGCTGCCCGCAATGCCGGGCTCGATGCGGCCCGGGGCCGCTGGGTGGCCGTGCTCGATTCCGATGATGCCCTACGTCCGGATCGGATGGCCCGCCTGATCGCCAGAGCGGAAAAAGCCGAGGCACAGATCGTGGTCGACAATCTCGACGTGATCCGTGAGGACGTCGGCACGATACTGCCGATGTTTCCCGAGCCGATGCTCGCGCGCATGCCGATACTGACGTTGGCTAAGTTCATCGCCTCGAACATGATTTTCCAGTCGGAGCACAATTTCGGCTATATGAAGCCGGTCTTCGAGCGTGCCTTCATCGAGAAACATCGCCTGCGCTTCGAGGAGACCCTGCGGATCGGCGAGGATTATATTTTCCTCGCTTCGGCTCTCGCTCGCGGCGGCGTCTGCGTCGTCGAGCCGAGCGTCGGTTATCTCTATTACATCCGCGATGGGTCGATCTCGCGTGTTCTCCGGCAGGACCATGTCGAGGCCATGCTTGCTGCCGACGCCAAGTTCTTCGCCGAACATCACTTCGGCGCCGCTGCCCTTGCCGCACAACGGCGGCGCACGCGCAATCTGAAGGAAGTCATCGCTTTTCTTAAATTGGTCGACAGCATCAAGCAGCGCGAACTGCAGGAGATGCTCAAGATCGCATGCCTCAACCCGCGGGCCGTACGTCATCTCAGCATGCCGGTCTTTGCCCGTTTTCGCCGGTTGGCCGCGTCGCTGCGGAGCAGCCGCCAGCCGACGCCCTCTCAACTTTCCTCCCCTCTGCCCAATATGGGCGCAGGCCCTCACTCTAACAAAGGATAGAGCCATGGACCCCAAACGTCGTGTGAGAAAAGCAGTGATCCCAGTTGCCGGCAACGGAACGCGCTTCCTGCCCGCCACCAAGGCGATGCCGAAGGAAATGCTGACGATCGTCGATCGTCCCGTCGTTCAATACGCCGTTGATGAAGCCATCGAGGCCGGTATCGAGCACATCGTCTTCGTCACCAGCCGCAACAAGTCGGCGATCGAAGATCATTTCGATGATACGCCGGAGCTGATCTCCTCGCTGCAGCGGGCCGGCAAGAGCCAGCAGGTCAGCGAGTTGGAGCGTCTTCTGCCGCGTCCGGGCTCGGTAAGCTTCACCCGGCAGCAGGCGCCGCTTGGCCTTGGCCACGCCGTCTGGTGTGCTCGCGACCTGATCGGCGACGAGCCCTTTGCGCTGCTTTTGCCCGATATGCTCTGCTACGGTATGCGTGGCTGCATGGCCGGCCTGATGGATCTCTATAACGAGACCGGCGGTAACATCGTCGCCGTCGAGGAATGCGCCCCGGAAGAGACGTCGAAATACGGCATTATCGGCAAGGGCGAGTCCGTGCGCCATGGCTTCGCCGTGACCAAAATGGTCGAGAAGCCTCATCCGTCCGAGGCGCCTTCAAACTTTTACCTCAATGGCCGTTATATTCTGCAGCCCGAAATCTTCGATATTCTGGCCCGCCAGGAGCGCGGTGCCGGTAACGAGATCCAGCTGACCGACGGCATGTTGCGCCTGTCCGAGACGCAATACTTCCATGCCCAGGTCTATAATGGGCGTACGTTCGATTGCGGGTCGAAGCACGGCTTCATCGAAGCGAACGTTGCCTTCGCGCTCGCTCGCGCCGATATCGGCGGTTTGGTCTATGACTCGATCCGCAACCTGGTCGTCTCGCACGAAGCGCAGATGACCGCCGCTTAAGCCTGTCACATTGTGGCCTGCGGCCGGGAACGCCGTAGGCCATAGCAATTGTTCATTCGGGCTTCTCCGACAAGGTGGTCGCCATGCATCAGAAGAACTTCACTTTCCACAGCGCTCTCCCGCAAGCGGAGTCGCAGGATAGCTTTATCGATCTCGATCGGCTGATGGCCGTCGTGGTCCGGCGCATCCGCACCATCATTTTCGCCATGGCCGCCTTTGTCATCCTGGCCGTCGTCTATTTGTTGACGGCCACTGCGAGCTATACCTCGATGACGCAGATATTGCTCGACGAAAGCATGACGAAATATGCCGAGGATCAGCCGCCGGCGGCGAGCAGCCAGCAGGCTGACATGGAGATTGCCAGTGCGGTCGAAATCCTCAAATCAAATGAGATGGCGCTGCGCGTGGTCGATACTGCCGGCCTTGCGGACAATAACACATTGCTCAACCCGCCCGCGTCTCCGGCGGCGTTGCTCAAATCCGGCGTCGGCCTGATCGTCAGCGTCTTCACGCCCGGCCGGCCGCCGATGACGCCTGAGCAGCAGCGCGAGGCCCAGCGTCAGAAGGTTGCTGCCGTTCTTCAGGACAATCTGAAGGTCGAGCGCGTCACACGAAGCTCGGTCGTTGCCGTCTCCTTCAGCTCGACGGACAAGCTTCTCGCCGCCAAGATCACGCGCGCCTATGCCGACGCTTATCTGACCGACCAGCTGAACGCCAATTTCGACGCGACGGAACGTGCCTCCGTCTGGTTGCAGGAACGCCTGAACGATCTGCGCCAGCGCGCGCAGGAGGCTTCGCTCGAAGTCGAGAAATACAAGGCCGACAATGGTCTGACCTCGACCGGCGGCGAGTTGATGTCGGAACAGCAGATTTCCGACCTGAACAAGCAGTTGATCATCGCGCAAGCCGATACGGCCAGCGCATCCGCCCGCTACAATCAGTATAAGTCGATCGTCGACCAAGGCCCTGACAACGCCGTCAAGAACGCGACCATCTCGTCGAGCTCCACCGACAACTCGGTGCTGCAGGATTTGAAAACACGCTATCTCGCTGTCGAAAAGCGCGAACAGGATGTCACGCAGAATTTTGGCGCAGATCACCCGCAAGCCGTCGCGCTCAAGGCCGAGCGGAAGGACATTACCCGGCAGATCTATCAGGTTCTTCAGCAGCTGACTGCCAGCTACAAGAACGAGCTTGATGTCGCACAGTCGCGGGCGGAATCGCTGCGCGAAAGCATCGATAAGGTCGTCGGCAAGAATTCCGAGGCTAACAAGTCGTTGGTTCACCTGAATGAGCTGAACCAGAAGGCATCAGCGCTGAAGACACTTTACGAATCCTATCTCGGCCGGTTTGAGCAGGCGACGCAACAGCGCTCGTTCCCCATCGCCAAGGCCCGCGTCATATCACTCGCCGGCGTGCCGACTGCGCCGTCCAGTCCGAAGAAGACGCTCGTCATGGCGCTGTCGATCATTCTCGGACTGATGGTCGGCTGCGGTGTCGCGGCATTCCAGGAGTTCCGCGATCGCTTCTTCCGCGTCGAAGCCGATGTGCGGGCTGCTCTCGGATTGAAGTTCCTCGGCTATCTGCCTCTGCTCGGCCAGCAGGGCAAGAACAAGAAGAAGTTACGCAGAGCCGGTGCAAGACCGGAGCCGGCGACGGCGGAAGAGGGGGAAAACGGCGTTGCTTTCGAGCGCATGATGCGCATATCCGTCGAAGCGCCGCGCTCGATCTTTGCCGAGACCCTGAGAAACGCGAAACTCGCAAGCGACGTGATGCTGCAGGGCCGCGCCGACCGCGTCATCGGCGTCATCTCAGCACTCCCCGGTGAGGGCAAGTCGACGACGGCAGCCAATTTCGCGGCGTTGCTTGCCAGCAGCGGCAAACGTACGCTGTTGATCGACGCCGACTTGCGCAATCCGGGCCTCAGCCGGACGCTGAAGTCGCAGCCGCATGCCGGCCTGATCGAAGCCGTGCTTGGCGAAGTGCCTTGGACGAATGCCGTGAAGGTTGACCCGCGCACTAAACTTGCGATCCTGCCGGTCGTGGTGCGCGATCAATTGCTGCACACCAGCGAGCTTCTATCCTCTCAGGGCATGCAGCATCTGATGGAGAATGCGCGCAAGATGTTCGACTATATCATCGTCGACCTTGCTCCGCTCGGTCCCGTCATCGACGCGAAGGCTTTTGCGCCGCAGGTGGATGCCTTCCTGCTGGTGACCGAATGGGGTGCGACCCCGACCAATCTGGTGCGCCATGTCCTGGAACAGGAGCCGCAGATCAACTCGCGCATTCTGGGCGTCATCCTCAACAAGACCGATATGTCAGAACTGCCGCGCTACAGCGATTTCGGCGGAACGGAGCGTTACCGGCAGAAATATGTAAGCTACTACACCGAGGCGCAGCCGCGTGCCGAGGTGGACGCTTAGAGCAACTCCGGGAAAAGTGCGCAGCGGTTTTCCGTCCGGAATTGCGAGACAGCAAAGAGATAGAGCGGTCCGGAGATTCTGCGAAAAGCGGAACCGCTCTAATTCGCCGATGTCTTGCCGGCTCTGAGCCGGGTTTTCGCCAGGGTATGTTCGCGCCAGATCGTGAATATGCCTGCCGCAACGACGATGAGCGCGCCCACAATCATGGGCGCGCTCAATTTTTCCCCGAAGATGGTGACGCCGATAAGGGCGGAGAAGACGAGCTGTAGATAGGTCAGGGGCTGAATCATCACCGCGTCGAGCATATCGTAGGCGCGGATGAGGAAATAATGGCTCGAAACGCCTGTCAGGCAGAGAATGCCCATGAAGACCCAGTCATGCGGCGCAAGCGGCGTCCAGAAGAACGGCCCGATGCAGGTCATGGCGACGGCACCCACCACACCCGTATAGAAAAAGCTGGTCATGGCGCCATCCTCGCGGCTGACATAACGCGTCAGCACAACATAGAGCGAAAATAGCAGCGCACCGAAAAGCGGTACTAGGAAGCGCGCATCGAAGACACCGCTCTCCGGCTTCAGGATCAGCAGCACGCCGACGAAGCCAAAGCAAATTGCCAGCCACCGCCGCCAGCCGACCTTCTCGCCGAGGATCGGTATGGAGAGCAGGGCCACCATCAGCGGTCCGGATGAAAAGATCGCCTGCGTATGGGCAAGGCCGACGATCACGAAGGACGAGATTGCGACGACGATCTGTGCGGCAAGCAGCAGGCCGCGGGCAATCTGCAGGATAGGCTGCTTGGTCCGGGCGTTGCGGCGCAACCCGCCTGGCGCGCGCGAGGCCATCGCGACGGCGAAGAGCATAAAGGCCCAATAGCGGATCATCGCCACCAGAAGCGGCGGGTAGGCGCTGACAAGGTGCTTGGAAATGCCGTCCTGTATGGCGAATATGCTGATTGCCAACAGCGTGAAGACGTAACCGGTACTATTGGATTTCATGATTTTCGAAGGAAGAGAATGTGCGAGACCCCGGAGGCGCCGGGTCCGGCGCCTCGATTCACACTAGGCTATTCCTTGACCCAATCATAGACTTCCGGCTTACCTTCGGTTCAACCGGAAAGCCGTTAATCAGCCCTTCCTGCGATCTGCGACGAAAGCGGTGAAGCCTTCGAGGAAAGCCGAGAGATTGTGCTTCACCTTCTCATCGACGATTGCCCCGTCTGCATCGAAGACGCTGCCGGCGCGCGACACCATCAACCGGCCGCCAAACCATGCTTCGGCACCGAGCGTACGCAAGACCGCCAGCCAGGCATTCTGGCTGAGAATGGTGCCGAAATTGCCCGGCGACGCGCCTAGAACCGCGATCGGTTTGCCGCCGAAGACCTGCGCGATGTCAGTGGAGGGACGACTCATCCAGTCGATGGCGTTCTTGAAGACGCCAGGAAGCGAATTGTTGTATTCTGGCGTAAACAGGATCAGCCCGTCGGCCGAGATGGCCAGATCCTTAAGCTCCCGCACCTTTTCCGGAATGCCGTCTGCGGCTTCGAGATCGGCGTCATAGAGCGGCACGCCGTGGATGGTGCGCGCGATCAGTTCGACACCGCTTGGTGCGAGTTCGACGGCGGCATGGAGCAGAGCCGTGTTGAAGGAGCCTTTGCGCAGGCTGCCTGATATGCCGAGTATTTTCATTGCTTCCTCCATTTGCCGTGAGGGGAAGACATTTATGCTTCGGCCTGCTGCGTCAAGGCCTGACGGCGATATTATGCGGCAAGCAGCGACTTCAGCTTGACGGAGCTTGCCGCCAGAGCGGCGTGATCCGGATGTGCGCGGGCGGCGATCAGCATTTCGGCAAGACGGATGTCGCGCGCGATGGCATTGCCGCGTCCGATGCCGCTGGCGGCAAGCACTCTTCCGTCCGCGCCGAGATGGAAGAGAATGAATGCCCCGTCATCGAGGTCGCGCCGCACATGAGTGACCGCTTCATCCGCCAGCCCTGCGATCTGCAGCGTAAAATCATATTGATCGGACCAGAACCATGGGACGGCGGATATTTCCGCACTTTCGCCCAGCATGTTGGCGGCGGCCAGATTGGCCTGCTCCTGCGCATTGCGCCAGGATTCGAGGCGAACGCGTCTTCCGCCATAAAGTGACAGCGGAAACGAGCAGCAGTCGCCTGCCGCAAAGATATCCGCATGGGAGCTCTCCAGCCGCTCGTTGACGGCAATGCCATTGTCGATCGCGAGTCCCGCTTTTGCGGCCAGCGCGACATTCGGCAGCGCCCCGATGCCGACGAGCAACAGGTCCGCGGAGATGACTTCGCCGCTCGCCAGACGAACGACCACCTTATCGGTTTCTTCCTGCAAGGCTTCGATGGTCTGGTCGCAACGAATATCCACGCCTTCCTGGCAATGGCGTTCGGTAATCGCTTCAGCGATCTCTTCGGGCACGCCGCGCTTCAGGACGCGCGGCAGGCCTTCGATGACGGTGACGTCGGCACCGCGGATACGCGCCGTTGCCGCCAGCTCAAGGCCGATGAAACCGCCACCGATGATGGCAATGTGCCGTCCGGGATGAAGGGCTGCATGCAAAGCCACCGCATCGGCGTGGGTGCGCAGCACGCGGATGCGCTGCGATGTGCTGTCAACGCCTGGAAACCCTCGCGCCGCGGCTCCGGTTGCAAGCAGAAGCTTGTCATACGTGAGAGCCTGCCCATCCGAGAGCCTAAGGGTCTTCGTCGCGGGATCGAGTGCGATCACGGTCGTCTTGAGCTTCAGATCGATCGATTGCTCCCCATAGCGCTCCAATGTGGCGATGAATTTCGGCTCTCGCGTTTGATCCGCGCTGCCTTTTGACAGTGGCGGCCGTTCGTAAGGCGCCAGCGGCTCGGCGCCGATGAGGGTGATCCCACCCTCAAATCCCTTTTCGCGAAGTGCGAAGGCGGCGCGGGCGCCACATTCTCCGGCTCCGATAATGACGAAATGAGCCACGCTTGCCTCCTCAGAGCCCGATGAAGACGGTGCCGTTTTCAACCTTAACCGGATAGGTCTGCAAGTTGACGCAGACCGGCGCGCCCTTGGCTTCGCCAGTGCGGTAGTCGAAGCGGCCATTATGCTTCGGACATTCGATGATGTTGTCCATGACCAGCCCGTCGGCGAGATGGATCTTCTCATGGGTGCACAGGCCGTCAGTCGCGAAATAATCATCCTCAGGGCTGCGATACACCGCGAAGGTCCGCCCATCATGGTCGAAGCGAATGACATCCTCTTCATCGATCGCATCAGCGGCGCAAACTTCGATCCAATTGCTCATCGTTTCCTCCCTTTTTATATCCGATTTATTGAGCGGCGGCGGCCGGCAACTCGCCGTGAAATTCCTCGCGGTAAGGCCGCGCCGTCGGCGGCAGCTCGCGCTTCAAGAAATAATCCTCGTTGCGCAATTGCCGCAGGAATGCCGGAATCATCTCGCGATAGCCGGACCAGATGGACGGATTCGGCGCCGGCAGATCATGCTTGATCATCGCATGCAGCTTCGGCAGGGCGTGGTAGGGCACCATCGGGAACATGTGATGTTCAACATGGTAGTTCATGTTCCAATAGATGAAGCGGCTGATCGGGTTCATCATGACGGTGCGGCTGTTCAGCCGGTGGTCGACGACATTGTCGGCAAGGCCGCCATGCTGCAGCAGGCCGGTCAGAACATGATGCCAGGCGCCATAGAGCCGGGGAAGGCCGACCAACATCAGCGGTAGGATCGAGCCCATGGCGATCGCGCTCGCAATGGTGGCGATATAAATGGCCAGCCAGATGCGGGCGATGCGAATGGCCTTCGGCTGCTCCATCTCGGGAATGAAGGTTTTTTCTGCCGCACTGACGACGCCGGCCGCATTGCGCAGCATGTCGGCGATCGCATGCCAGACATCGAGGATGCCGAAAAAATTGAGGACGAGGCGGAAGAGGTCCGGCGGCCGCATGACGGCGATCTCCGGATCGCGGCCGACAATGACGGTATCGGTGTGGTGGCGTGCATGGCTCCAGCGCCAGGTGACCGGATTGCGCATGATCATGAAGCACGCGATCTGATAGACCGCGTCGTTCATCCAGCGTGTCTTGAACGCCGTGCCATGGCCGCATTCATGCCAGCGGCTGTCGGAGGCCGAACCGTAGAGCACACCATAGGCCAGGAAGAAGGGGACACAGATCCAGGAGCCCCAGAAGTAGACACCAAGTGCTGCGAAGACCACCATGCTGCCAAGCCAGATAATGGTGTCGCGGATCGCCGGCGCATCCGAACGCTGCATCAGCGCCTTCATGTCCTTGCGCGGCACATCTGTATGATACCATTCGGCGGCCGCCAGCCCCGTTTCCACCGCCAGCCTGCCGCTTGCGCCGAGCAGATCGTAATCACGCTTGATTATCGTCGTCATTCCTGCCTCCCGCGATGTGCAACAGCGCACCGCCCTCGATGCCCAAAACGATAGATCGACTTTTCGCTTGCCTCAATGCATGAATGATGGAATCTATCAAAACATGTCAAACTCTGACGTCATGAATGATGACATATCTCAGGAGTAGCCATGCGTCGCCCCACCATAGCTGATCTTGCCAAAGCGTCCGGCGTCAGCGTCGCGACGATCGATCGCGTGCTGAATGGGCGCCATCGCGTGCGTGAAGAAACGGCACGCCGCGTCTATGAGGCGGCGCAGGAAATCGGCTATCATGCCGTGGGCCTCCTGCGTCAGCGTGTCTTCGAGGACTTGCCACAATATCGATTGGGCTTCGTCCTGCAGAAGCCGGTTCAGGCTTTCTACCAGGCATTTGCCAGGGAGATTGCGGCGGCAGCGCAGGCAGTCACGACAGCGCGCATCAACGCGCAGATCGATTTCGTCGCAGCCTCGACCCCGACGGCGATCGTCGAGAAGCTGAAGACGGTGGCATCACGCAGTCAGGCCGTCGCGCTCGTCGCACCGGATTATCCGGCGGTCACCGCCGCGATCGAGGAGTTGAAGGAAAAAGGCATTCCGGTCTTTTCCCTCCTGTCAGATTTTTCCACCACCGCGCGCCAGGGCTATATCGGTGTCGATAACCGCAAGGTCGGACGCACGGCCGCCTGGATCATCGCACGCTCCGCACGGCGTCCGGGAAAGGTCGCCTGTTTTGTCGGCAGCCACCGCTTCCTCGGCCATGAGCTGCGCGAAATCGGCTTTCGCTCCTATTTCCGCGAAAATGCGCCAGAATTCGAGGTGCTCGATACGCTCATCAATCTCGACACGCCCGAGATTACCCATGAGGCGACGCTCGATCTCCTGCAGAAGCATCCCGATCTCATCGGTTTCTACGTCTGTGGCGGCGGCATGGAGGGCGCGATTTCCGCCATACGCGAGGAGCGTTTATCCGGCAAGCTGATCGCCGTCGTCAACGAGTTGACGCCGGAATCGAGGGCGGCGCTTGCCGACGATGTCGTAGCCATGGCGATCGGCACGCCGCTGCCGGCGCTTTGCAAGGAACTGATGAGCCTGATGATCAAGTCCGTCGAGAGCGATGAGGCTGCCGTTCCCGGCCAAAGCTTCCTGCCCTTTGAAATTTTCGTCTCGGAAAACATCTAGCATTTATGATGGAGTTTCATCATTTTGCCGAGAATTCTATCAAGAATGATGGCTAGGCCCGATGGAAGAGGGACAGGAATATCGCTAGTCCTTCGCAAAGCAGGCGCGGCGGATCTGGAATGTCTCTTGCTGCCGGACGCCTTGAGGAGGAGTGCCCATCATGAGTTCCATTCGTTTCGCGCTCAATCATATGTGTGCGCCGTCATTGAGGCTCGAATCGTTCTTTACCGCCGCAAAAGAGCTCGGCGTCGATAGCGTCGAGGTCCGCAATGACCTTGCCGGGAACGCGATCCTGGATGGTACGCCGGCAGCGGCCGTCAAGGAGCTAGCGGCGCGGCATGGGCTGACGATCATTTCGATCAACGCTCTGCAGCGTTTCAATGAGTGGAACGACGAGCGTGCCCGGGAAGCGACGGCGCTGATCGATTACGCGCGCGATTGCGGCGCCAGGGCGCTCGTCCTCGTTCCGGTCAACGACGGCAGCGGCCGCGAGCCGGAGGCGCGGCATGCCAATCTCCGCAAGGCGCTGTCAGCCCTGAAGCCGATGCTGGAAGCGGCCGGCATCATCGGCCTGGTAGAGCCGCTCGGTTTCGAGATCTGCTCGCTGCGCCTAAAGAGCGAGGCGGCCGCCGCAATCGAGGAACTCGGTGCGAGATCCACCTTCCTTCTCGTGCACGATACATTCCATCACCATCTCGCTGGTGAGGCGGCAACCTTCCCCGAACTGACGGGTCTCGTGCATATTTCCGGCGTCAGCGATCCCGATGTTTCCGTTGGGGACATGCGCGATCCGCATCGTGTTCTTGTCGATGCGAGGGATCGTCTCGATAATGTCGGTCAGCTCCGAGCGCTGCTCTCTGCTGGCTATGCCGGCCCGGTGTCTTTCGAACCTTTTGCCCCGGCGGTGCATGCCCTGAAGGAACCGGTTGTGGCTCTCAAGGAAAGCATGGCTTATATCACCGATCGGCTCTGACCGAGTAGTCCGCGGGGGAGCCTGCCTGCCCGCTCAATCGTGGGAATGCGTGTCGGAGTGCTTCGCGCCGTCGTCCGATGGGATGATGTGCAGGTTTCCGAAGCGCACGCCGCGCTGCGTCACCACGCTGTCGGCAAATGCCCTGATGTCATCCGTCTTGCCCTTCAGCACGGAGACTTCGAGGCAATCGTGCCCATCGATGTGAACATGAAGTGTCGAGATCGAAAGATCATGGTGATCGTGCTGCGCTGTCGTCAGCCGGCGCGACAAATCGCGGGTTTCATGTTCATAGACATAGGCGAGGGCGGCGTAGCATCTGGCTTCGCCATCCACGGTCGGCTGCGCGCGCGTAACAGCGTCGCGAACGAGATCGCGCAAGGTTTCCGAACGGCTGGCATAACCGCGCTGTGCGCTGATCTGGTCAATCGTCTCCAGAAGATCGTCGTCGATGGTAATGGTAATTCGCTGCATATCCCGATCCTCTTTTGCCCCGTGGCTTGCCGCGATCGACTAGAGGAAATTTCGGGCGGATTTGCAACGGTGCCGCGCTATTGCCGGCCGCGAAAACGGCGCTGATAGGTTGGGTCGTAGAGCGAGCTTTCGCGGAAATCGCTGGCGCCAAGTGACGGACCGACGAAGATCAGGGCCGTGCGTTCTATTGGATCGGCGGCCACTTTCGCTTCGATCGTCGCAAGCGTGCCCCGAATGATCCGCTCGTCGGGCCAGGATGCCTTGACGACGATCGCAACCGGGCAGTCCGCGCCGTATAGCGGCGCCAGATCCTCGACGAGCTCTTTGAGCGCGTGGATTGCCAGATGGATCGCGAGCGTGGCGCCGGTCGCGCCAAATTTTTCTAGCGTCTCGTTGTTCGGCATGGGCGAGGCACGGCCTGAAACACGAGTCAGGACGAGACTTTGAGCGATAGCCGGGATGGTCAGCTCGCGGCCGAGCGCGGAAGCTGCAGCCGCAAAGGCCGGGACGCCGGGGGTCAGCGTATAGTCGATGCCATGCTTTTCCAACCGGCGGATCTGTTCGGCGACCGCGCTCCAGACCGAGAGGTCGCCGGAATGCAGACGCGCAACATCCTCGCCTGCTTCGGCTGCTTTCAGATATTCCGCCTCGATCTCGTCGAGCGACATCGGCGCCGTGTCGATAATGCGGGCGCCGGGCGGGCAATATTGCAGCAGTTCCGGCGAGACGATCGAGCCGGCATAGAGGCAGATCGGGCATCTGCCGATCAGGTCCCGGCCGCGCACCGTGATCAGGTCGGCGGCTCCTGGGCCTGCGCCAATGAAATGCACTGTCATCGCTCTACCTCATTCATCATTATGGCTTGGTCCACGACCATTGCGTTACCGGCATGGCCGGCCGCCAGCCGGTCATGCGTCCGACAGGTGCGGCGCGCGCAATGTCGATGCGGATCAGCGAGCCGCCCCGGCGCGTGTGCTCGGCCAGCAGAAGCGCTTCCATTTCCGTCGTGACGGCATTGGCGACCAGCCTACCACCGCTTTTCAGTTGGCCGATTGCAGCTTCCAGCACGCCGACGTCGCTGCCGCCGCCGCCAATGAAGATTGCATCGGGCGCAGCGAGGTCAGAAAGAGCAGCCGGCGCCTCGCCTTCGACAATCACTAGGCCAGGTACGCCGAAATTGCCGGCATTACGGCGGATACGCGCCGTACGCTCGGGCGACGCTTCGATGGCAATGGCGCGCAGCGAGGGATCGGCCAGCATCCATTCGATGCCGATCGAACCGGAGCCGGCGCCGATATCCCAGAGCAGTTCGCCATGGCGCGGGGCGAGCGCCGATAGCGTCATCGCGCGAATCTCCCGCTTGGTGATCTGGCCGTCATGTTCGAAAAGCTCGTCGGGAAGACCCGCGCTCAGCGGTAAAATACGCGCGTCGGCTTCCGCCTTGACCTCGACTGCGCAGATGTTCAGATCGTTGATGCCGGATAGGGAAAAATCGGCCGCACTCTGGCGAGAGGTCTTTTCATGCGGGCCGCCCAGCGCTTCCAGAACCGTAAGCTCAGATGGGCCGAAGCCGGAGCTTTGCAGCAGGGCCGCCAATTCGGCAGGACCTTTGCCGTCGGACGTCAGCACCAGGATTTTGCGGCCAGCATGCAGATGCGGACGGATGAGATCGATCGGCCGTCCGTGCAGCGACAGAACCGTCGTCTCCTGCAGGGGCCAGCCGAGGCGCGATGCGGCGAGGCTGAAGGAGGAGGGCGCCGGGATAACAATCATTTCAGCGGCCGGAATGCTCCGCGAAAGTGTCGCGCCGACGCCGTAGAAAAAGGGATCACCTGACGCGAGAACCACCGTCGGCTTGCCGCGCCTGGCAAGCACCGCCTCGACGGATTTTTCGAATGGCGAAAGCCATGCTTGCGTTTCGCCTGATATCAGCGAGCTCATCAACTCGATATGGCGCGTCCCGCCGAAGACGACCGGCGATGAGGCGATCAGCCGCTTGGCTTCGTCGCCGAGACCGGCTGGACCGTCTTCGCCGATGCCGATAAGAGTGAGCCAGCGTTGAATTGAAGGTGTCTCAGCCATGGGCAAGGCCCGTATTCTGATCCTCGGCGGCACGACGGAGGCCCGAGCGCTGGCGGCAGCTCTTGCCTCGCGAGCCGATATCGAGGTCGTCCTGTCGCTTGCCGGCCGAACCGCCGATCCCGCCCCGCAGCCCGTTCCGGTGCGCAGCGGCGGTTTCGGCGGCGCAGAGGGGCTTGCCCGCTATGTCAGTGACGAAGAGATCGACCTGTTGATCGATGCCACGCATCCCTTCGCAGCCCGCATCTCGGCCAATGCCGCAGCCGCGGCTGCTGAATGCCATGTGTCCGCTTTCGCGCTGCGCCGTCCGGCGTGGGTGCCGGTCGAAGGCGATGATTGGCTTTCCGTGCACAGCGTCTCGCAGGCTATCGCCGCCCTCGGCGATGCGCCCCTGCGCGTTTTCCTCGCGACCGGCCGGCAGGAGGCGCATCAGGCGAACGCCGCGCCGCAGCACCATTATTGGGTCCGCAGCGTCGATCCCGTCGAACCGCCGCTGGCGGTTCCGTATGTCAATTACATCCATGGTCGCGGTCCGTTCCGGTTGGCCGACGAACTCGACATGCTGCGACAGCATCAGATCGAGGTCGTCGTCGCCAAAAACAGCGGCGGTGACGCGACCTATGGGAAGATCGAGGCCGCAAGGCAGCTTGACATCAAGGTGATCATGGTCGAGCGCGCTGAGGCCGCCGGTCTGCCGGTGGTCGAAACGGTAGACGCTGCGCTCGGTAGGATCGATCATTTCGCCTCTTCCCTGATGAAACGCGGCGTATAGACCAAATCTGGACGGCCTTCGCGGGCGATGATGCGCGTTTCGGCCGAGCCGATGATAACGCAGGTCGCCATATCTGCCTGCGAGGTCTCGGCATTCGCGAGCCCAGCGATCGTCATCCGCTCGTCTGGACGACCGGCGGCCCGGCCGAAGACGACAGGTGTTTCACCGGGCAGTATGGCGCGCAGGATTTCGAAGGCCTTGCCGAGTTGCCAGGGGCGAGCCTTGCTGATCGGATTGTAGAGCGCGATCACGAAGCCCGCTTCGGCGACGGCGCGGAGACGACTCTCGATCAGCGGCCAGGGCTTCAGATTGTCCGAAAGCGAGATCGCACAGAAATCATGTCCGAGCGGCGCGCCGATGCGGGCCGCAACGGCAAGCATGGCCGTGATACCCGGCACGACGATAAGGTCTACCGTCCGCCATTCAACCGGGCCGTGATCGATCGCCTCGCAAACGGCGGCCGCCATGGCAAAAACACCGGGATCGCCGCCGGAGACGACGCAGACATTGATGCCGGCTGAGGCCCGCTGCAGCGCCACCTTGGCGCGATCCAATTCCTCGCGATTGTCCGATGCCTGACGGATCTGGTCGTCGCGCAGCGTCAGGCGGTCGAGATAAGGACCGTAACCGTAAAATTCATGAGCGTCCGCGACCGCAGCCAGCGCCTCCGGCGTCGTCTGCTCAGGATTGCCGGGGCCGGTCCCAATCACATAAAGACGCCCGCTCATGGCCTGCTTTCCCAACCAGGAACCAGCACAAGGGAGAAATAGGGCGCCTCAGCATCGTCGCGGCTGGCAAGCGGCGTCATGGCGCCGTTGGCCATCGTGCCGCGCTCGACGTAAATCGCTTCCCCCAGCCGGCCCGCGGCATCGAGCGCGCGGCGGATTTTTGGCAGGTTGCGGCCGACTTTCATGATGACGGCCGCCTGCGTATCGCACAGGCGGCGGGTAAGCTCAGCCTCTGCCATCGTTCCCGGCAGCACGGAGAGAACGTCGTCTCCCTGCACCATCGGTAATCCCGCGAGCGACCAGCAGCCGGACATGGCCGTCACGCCAGGAATGACCTCTGTGGGGAAGCGATCGGCAAGGCGCACATGCAGGTGCATGTAGGAACCGTAAAACAGCGGATCGCCTTCGCTGAGCACGGCAACCGTCTTCCCCTCGCGAAGATGCGCCGCCACCATCTCGGCCGAAGCGTCGTAGAAAGCGGTGATCTGAGTGAGATATTCCGGCGCGTCCTTGTCGATCTCGGTCGTGACCGGATAGTAGAGCGGCAGCAGCTTTACGCCTGTTCTCAGAAACTCGCTGACGATGGCCTTGCCGTTGCCGCCTCTGCCCTGCTTGGCGAAGTAGGCAACCACGTCGGCGTGCTCTAAGGCCTTGACGGCCTTGACCGTCAGCAGTTCGGGATCGCCGGGGCCTGTGCCGACGCCGATCAGGCTTCCATTGGACGGCGCGCTCATAGGCCCGGCCTCGCAAGCGCATTGAGGGCGGCTGCCGTCATGGCGCTGCCGCCAAGCCGGCCGCGCACAATGGCAAAAGGAACGCCGTAGGAGTTCTCGGCAAGCGCATCCTTCGATTCTGCCGCGCCGACAAAGCCGACGGGCATGCCGACAATGGCGGCAGGCTTCGGAGCGCCGTCACGCAGCATTTCCAGAAGATGGAAGAGGGCAGTCGGTGCGTTGCCGATGGCAACGATCGAGCCGGCAAGGCGATCGGTCCAAAGATGCATGGCCGCAGCCGAGCGCGTGTTGCCGATCGTCTTGGCGATCTCCGCCGTGCGCGGATCTTGCAAGGTGCAGATAACCTCGTTAGCGGCCGGCAGGCGTGCGCGGGTGACACCGCGGGCGACCATCTCCGCGTCGCAGAAAATCGGTGCGCCGGCAGAGAGCGCCTTGCGGGCGGATGCGACGAAATCGGGGGAGAAGAGAAAATGCTCTGCTGCTTCCACCAATCCGCAGGCATGGATCATGCGGACTGCGACATCGGCCTCGGCTTCGGGAAAACGCTGGAGATCGGCTTCGCTGCGGATGATCGCGAAGGAGCGTTCATAGATCGCATCCCCCTCGCGGATATAGTCATAGTCAGGCATTTCTATCCCTGTCGTAAAGCCGTCGCTATTGCGTCCCGGCCGAGCCGTTTAAGACACTGCTGTGCCGATTCGCCAGCAGCCTTGTTGTTCCGTACCAGTTTCCCGAGCGCAGTCAGCGCCGATTTCAGGTCTTCCTTGTGGATGTAAGCCACGGGCTCTGATGATGATGACCCATTTACGACAATAGCATAGCCCGTTGCAGCACCGACGATGGTCAGCATTGCCGGAGACGGATGGGCGCAGCCTTTGGCGCAGCCGGATAGGTGCACTTGGAGCGAGCCGTCAAGCAGGTCGGGGCCTAAGTTGATGAGATCTGCGGCCGCCTGCCTCGTTGAATAATGCGCAGAGGCACATGCGCCGGCGCCGGAGCATGGGATTGCATAATTGGCCGGATCGTCAGCGCGCGTCTGGAAGCCGCAATCAACTGCGGCGGCGAGAATGTCTTCAATGCGATCGCGAGGAGGCCCGAGCATCAGCAGGCTGTGTTCCGGCCCCGTCCGAATTTCATGCACCCCCGCGACCTCGGCTACTTCGAGAAAGCGGATGAGATCTCGGGCGTGGATCCGACCGAAGGCCGGTCGCAGGCCGAAGGCCGAATGCTGCTTGCCGAGCGGGATGAGGCCGACAGGAGAGGCCGGGGTAGCGTTTTCGACGGGTGAGAAACGGGGAACGGCCGGAAGTTGCGCTTGCAAAGAAGCAATGTCCAGATCGCGGCCGCGAGCGCGAGGACCGATTGCGGTCAATGCTTTGACCAGGGTGATGACGCCAGGAATCGCTTGTTCGTCGGTCAAGTTGGCAAGCGGCGTGGCCGTCGCCTGTGTTCCGGCAATCGCAAGCTCCCACAGTTGCCTGCCATCTACGGCGTTGATCGCCTTCAAACGAATATCCGCCGAAATTTCATCGAGGATCACCCGGCCGCCGCCGTCGACGATGATGGCGAGCTTGGCAGCGAGCGCCGGCTTGGGATGTAGGGAATCGATGGCGTTTCGTAGCCGTTGAGCGAGCCCACGCGCATCGGCGATCTCCGACGGATCGACATCGCTGAGCGGCGGGACTTCGATCGCAACGCCGCTCTCCGGCACGATGCCGGCGCGGTCGATATCGGCGGCCAGTCCCGGCATGCTTTGCGGCGTCATACCGCGCAGCTGAAAATTGCCCCGCGCAGTGATCTCGATCAGACCGTTGCCATGCTTTTCTGTAGCCTCGGCCAAGGCGCGAAGTTGCGCAACCGTGAGGCCTGGCGTCAATGGCCGCAGGCGCACGAGCAGCCCGTCACCCGTCTGCATCGGCGCGTTCAAGGAGGGGCAGGCACCGCGAACCATGGAGGGCAGGGGCGACGCAATGTCATCCTCGGCGGCTCCCCCCTGAGGGATGCACGCCTGGTCCTCCATTGTCTGCGTGTCGGCCGCAACCATAAAACTGCCCTTCATAAGGGACATTTCCTTGCACAAACCGGATCGGCGGGCAAACGATTTGGTATTCGGCGCTTATTCGAGATCGTCGAAATCCTGCCCCTTGCGCATGAGGTAGATATCCATGATCCATCCGTGCCTGGCGCGGGCTTCGGCGCGGGTCGCGAGAATGCGCTCGGAAACGTCAGCCAGCCTGCCGGCAATCGTGATCTCATCCCGAGTGCCGAGATAGGCGCCCCAATAGATATAGGCATCGGGATCATCGATCTTGCTGAAGGCCTGCTCGCCGTCGAGCATGACGACGGCCGTTTCGGCAGTGCCCGGAAAGCTCTCGGCCAGCCGCCGACCGGTGGTGATCTGCACCGGCTTGCCGACGAGGTTAAGTGGGATGCGATGGCTTGCCGTCAGCGCCTGGATGCTGGTGATGCCGGGAACAACGCTGTAGTCGAGAGCGATCTTACCGCGAGCGACGACACGCTCGAGAATGCGCAATGTGCTGTCGTAAAGGCCCGGATCGCCCCAGACGAGAAAGGCAGCACTCTCTCTTTCCGTCAGATGTTCCAGAAACAACCGCTCATAAGTCGCGGAAATTGCGTCATGCCATTCGTCGACGCTCTGCACATAGCTGCGGTCCGCCATCTGGCGCGAGGGCACGTCATAACCAACGAAACGCGTGGCCGGATTGGTGACATAGCGCTGGCAGATGTCGCGCCTGACATCGGCGAGTTCCGTCTTGGCCGCGCCCTTGCTGGGAATGAGGATGACATCGGCTGCGTTCAGTGCGTTGATCGCCTGCACGGTCAGATGCTCCGGATTTCCCGTGCCGATACCGACGATGTAAATATGCCGCATATGCCTGCCCTCGCTCTTGGTGCAATTCCAGGAAAAGTGCGCAGCGGTTTTCCGTCCGGAATTGCAAGGAAACAAAGAGATAGAGCGGCTCAGAGATTCCGTGAAAGGCTGAGCCGCTCTGGCGCTGTTTGCCGGAAGCGTCCGGTCATTTCAAGAGGAGCTTCAAGCCGATTGCCGCTCAAAGGTCCAGCGGTTGGCGATATAGCTGCGCGGCGAGGTGCCGAGCATGCGGCGGAACATGGTGGTGAATGCCGCCACGCTTTCGTAGCCTGCTTCGAGTGCGACATTGGTCACGGGTTGGCCCTCGGCAAGCTGCGGCAGGCAGGCGAAAACGCTCGCTTGTTGTCTCCATGTGGTGAAGCTGATGCCGGTTTCCTTGCGGAACTGCCGTGTGAACGTCCGGCGGCTCACAGAAAGCTTCTCCGCCCAATCGTCCAATCTGGCGTTGGGCGATGGAGTGGACAGATAGTCGCGGCAGAGCGCGGCCATCCGACGGTCGGACGGGAAGGGGAGACCGAGGGGCCGTTCCGGCAGCGTCGCGATCTCTTCGACGAGAAGCGACAGGACCAGCCTTGCCTTTCGATGACTGAGGGGTGCCTCTCGCAGCCGAATGGCCTCCAATAGCAGGCTGCGGGCGAGGTCCGTCACTTCGACGACGCGCGGGGCCTCATCCTTCGGCGGCTGGCTGCGCGGCGTCACGTAGACGGATTTCATACTGACATCGCTCAGGATTTCGATCGAATGTTCCAGCCCAACGGGGATGAAAAGGGCATGGCCGGGCGGCACCATCCAGCGGCCGCGCGCTGTCATGATCAGGGCGACGCCGGCGAAGATGCACAGCAGCTGCGTGCGGCGGTGGCGGTGCCACGGAACGGTATAGCCCTGCGGCGGCTCGGCGCTATGGACGAGGATATCCGCGGGCGAATCCTCCATCCAGCGCATGTTCTGCACATGATCGTCGGCGAGGGTTGCCAGCAACTGTTTCGAAAGCTTTTCCATTTTGGCCCAATCGAGAAACTATTGGACCAGAACACGAAAGAAGGACACACGCAAGCCGTGCTAAAGGCGGATCAAGTCATATGCCTGGCAAATCTGCCGGCACAGGAAGGATTACCCCGATGGTTGCGGAAGTCTTGGGCACGCAGGCCCGATATCAGAAGACGACGATGTCGGTCGTCATGGCCGTCAGCACGTGTCATATGCTGAACGATACGATGCAGTCGCTTTTGACATCGCTCTACCCGATGTTCAGAGAGAATTACGCGCTCGATTTCGTGCAGATCGGCCTGCTGACGATGATGTTCCAGATCACCGCATCGCTGCTGCAGCCGGTGGTCGGTATCGTCACTGACAAATGGCCGATGCCCTATTCGCTGCCGGTCGGCATGGTCAGCACCTTTGCAGGCCTGCTGCTGCTTGGCTATGCCGGCAGTTTCGGCGTGCTCCTGATCGCTGCAAGCCTGATCGGCTTCGGTTCGGCCGTCTTCCATCCGGAGGCATCGCGCGTCGCCCGGCTGGCGTCGGGCGGGCGCCATGGCCTGGCGCAATCGCTGTTCCAGCTCGGCGGTAATGCCGGCTCGGCAATCGGGCCGCTGATCGCCGCTTTCTTCGTCCTGCAACACGGCCAGAAGAGCGTCGCCTGGCTTTCGGTGCTCGCGGTGATCGGGTTCATCGTTCTGAGCTGGGTCGGCAATTGGTTCATCAATCACCGCCGCCAGCAGTCGGCCCGTCCAGCGCCGAGCCGCGCCTTGCCGATCGCACGTAGCAAGGCGATGTGGGCGCTTGCCATTCTGATCTTGTTGACGGCGACGAAGAATGTCTACATGGCGAGCATATCCAGCTATTTCACCTTCTACGTCATCGACAAGTTTCATCTCGATGTCCGCGACGCGCAGCTGATGCTGTTCCTCTTCCTCGGTTCCGTCGCCGTCGGCACGATCATGGGCGGTCCGGTGGGCGATCGCTTTGGCGCGCGTTTCGTGATCTGGTTCTCGATCCTCGGCGTCATCCCGTTTGCGCTTTTGATGCCCTATGCGAACCTGTTCTGGACCTGCGTCCTGACTGTCGTCATCGGCCTCGTGCTAGCCTCAGCCTTCCCGGCGATCGTGGTCTTTGCGCAGGAACTGATCCCCGGCCGCGTCGGGCTGATTGGCGGCATCTTCTTCGGCTTCGCCTTCGGTGCGGGTGGATTGGGGGCTGCGGCGCTCGGAGATTTTGCCGACACGCATGGCATTCCCTTCGTCTACACGCTCTGCTCGTATCTGCCGCTGCTCGGCCTGTTCACGATCTTCCTGCCGCGAATCCCACGGCATTGATCGAGATCGGCGGGCAATTGGCCCGCCACCATTCTTAAGCGCTCGCGTTGAGACCTCTTTGTCAGGCGTAGCGGCTGACGGCGAGGTCCGTCGCGTCGATATCAGGCTTGCGGCCGCTGACCAGATCGCTGATGACTCGCGCCGAGCCGGAACTCATGGTCCATCCGAGCGTGCCGTGGCCGGTATTGAGAAATAGTCCCTTGATTTTCGTCGGTCCGATGACCGGCGTGCCATCCGGCGTCATCGGCCGCAAGCCCGACCAGAAGGAAGCCTTGGCAACATCGCCCCCGGGGAAGAGGTCGGTGACGGAATGCTCAAGCGTCTGGCGCCGGGCAAGGCCGAGATCGTTGGTATAGCCGGATATCTCTGCCATGCCGCCGACGCGGATGCGATCGCCGAGGCGGGTAATGGCGATCTTGTAGGTTTCGTCCATGACCGTCGATTCTGGTGCGCGCGAGGCATCGGTGATCGGGATCGTCAGCGAGTAACCCTTAACCGGATAGACGGACAGGCTGATGCCGAGCGGCTTCAGCAAAAGCGGCGAATAGCTGCCGAGCGCGATAACGATCGCATCGGCATTCAAGCGCCCACGGTCGGTCATGACGGCGCGCGCCTGCTCCCCCTGAACGTCGAGGCCCTTGATCGTCGTGCCATACTGGAACTTTACGCCGAGCTCGATTGCCTTCGCCGCAAGCGCATTGGTGAATTTAAAGCAGTCGCCGGTTTCGTCCTTCGGCGTCAGCAGGCCACCGACGATCTTGCCGCGGACATGCCGGAGAGCCGGTTCAACGCTGACGCAGCCATCGGGATCGAGCACTTTATAGAGGATGCCATCGGCTGCCAGGGCCTTGACGTCCTTGGCCGATGCATCGAGCTGCGCTTGCGTGCGGAAGAGCTGCAGCGTGCCCTGCATGCGTTCGTCATAGGCAATGCCCGTTTCTTCGCGAAGCTGAGCGAGCGAAATGCGGCTGTAATCGGCAAGGCGCAGCATCCGGCTCTTATTGATCGCATAGCGTTCCGAGGTGCAGTTCGACAGCATCTTGACGAGCCATGAAAGCATGGCGCCATCGACCTTCGGGCGCAAGATCAGCGGCGCGTGGTGCATGAACAGCCACTTGATCGCCTTCATGGGGATGCCGGGTGCCGCCCAGGGCGAGCAGTAGCCGAAAGAGACTTCCCCAGCATTGGCGAAGCTAGTTTCCAACGCTGGCCCCTGCTGGCGGTCGATGACCGTGACTTCGTGGCCCGCCTTGGCTAGCTGATAGGCTGACGTCACGCCGATGATGCCGGCACCCAGAACGGCGACTTTCATGATGTCCTCAGAGACTTGAGAGATGGGGAGGTCAGCGATATTGACGGTGGAAGCGATGGCCGAGACTGGTCAGGATTTCATAGGAAATCAAGCCGGCATCGCGCGCAAGATCATCCACGGTCTGATGATCTCCAAGAACTTCCACCATGCTGCCGAAAGAGAGTGCACCCTCGGGCAAGGCGCTGATATCGATTGTCGTGCTGTCCATCGAGACGCGGCCGACGATCGGCAGGCGAACGCCGTTGTAATAGACCGCGCCGCGATCGCTGAGGCTGCGCGGCAGGCCATCGGCATAGCCGGCGGCGATCGTCGCGAGCCGGGTCCGGCCTTTCGTCACATGCACGCCGGCATAGCCGACCCGCGCGCCCTCCGGAACGGTTCGCGTCTGTACGACTGCGACATCGAGCCGAACGACGGCTTCCATGGGGTTGGCAACGCCACCGGTCGGAGCGCCGCCATAAAGGGCAATCCCCGGGCGCGCCAGTACGCCATGGAAATCTCCGCCAAGAAAGATGCCGCCTGAGTTTGCGAACGAAACATCGTACTGCGGAAACTCCGTTGCGACGCGACGCATTTCGGCAAGCTGATCGGCGTTCTGTCCGCTGCTCGCCTCGTCCGCAGAGGCGAGGTGACTCATGATGAAGAGAATGTCGATGTCGTCGGACGCCTGCAGGTGAGTTGCGACGGCGCTTCTGTCTTCCGGCGGTATGCCAAGCCGCGACATGCCGGTATCGAATTGCAGAACCGCCGGGAGCCTGCGCTGAAGAGAGCGTGCCGTCTGCGACCATTGCTGCAACTGATCGAGCGAATTGATGACAGGCACGATACCGCCATCGGCGCAGGTAGCCTCGTTGCCGGACAACAGGCCGTTCAGTACAAAAATCGTCGCATCGCCAGGGAGTTGCGGGCGCAGCCGCAGTGCCTCGATGAAATGGGCGACGAAGAAATGCCGGCACCCGCGCCCGTAGAGCACTTTCGAGACTTGATCGGCACCGAGTCCATAGGAATCGGCCTTGACGACGGCAGCTGTTTTTGTCGGCGCAACGATGGCGGATAACTTGTCATAATTCCGGGATAGTGCGGCCAGATCGACCGTCAGATAACCACATGCTCCACTGTCGATCGCCGATTTTAGCACTCGAGAATTCACAATGCCGCCGTCCATGTCCGCCCCTCACTTCTTCAAAGGCAGATTATTGAAAGGATCGTGAAATTGTTCGCCAAACAGTGATTGATTATTGTGTAATTGCACAGATATTGAAATGATCTGCGATTTTTTGAAAGAATCCACATGGCCGCTCTCGACGCCATCGACCGCAATATTCTCCGCCTGCTTCGACTTGATGCTCGTGTCAGCAATGCGAAGCTGGCAAGCGAAGTGGGACTATCGCCATCGGCCTGCCTGCGGCGCATCAAATTGATGGAACAGGCGGGCGTGATCCGAGGCTACACTGCGCTGGTGGACACGTCGCAGGCGGAGGCATCGATCGCCGTCATCATCAACATCACGCTCGAGCGGCAAACGGAGGAGCATCTCGATCGTTTCGAGGCGGCGGTGCGCAAACATCCCGAGATCAAGGAATGCTTTTTGATGACGGGCGGCTCCGACTATCTGCTGCGTGTCGAAGTCGCCAATCCCGGCGACTTCGAACGTATCCATAAGGATATCCTGTCGACCATGCCGGGAGTGCTGCGAATCCATTCGAGCTTCTCGATCCGCAACGTGCTTGCGACGCGGCCGAAGGGGCTGCGTTGAGCCGATGTCGGCTCGGCGCAGGAAGGACCTTATTCCGCCGTTCCGCGATCCTGATCCCAGCCGATGCCGGCTGCAGCATCCACTTCGCAGATCAAGCCGCTCGGTTCGTAGCTGATTTGGACCTTGCCGTTCAATTCTGCCGCCAGCAGACTTTCTATCAAGCGGGAGCCGAAACCCCTCCGGGTCGGAGGTGTTACGGTTGGTCCTCCCGCTTCCTGCCACCGCAACTTGAGGTGTTCGGCCCCGCCGCTTTCCAGCGACCAAGTAATGGCAATGCGTCCATCAGGCACCGAAAGCGCGCCATACTTGGCCGCATTCGTCGCAAGTTCATGCAGGGCGAGCGAGATGGAAACAACAGCCCGCGGCGCAAGCTTGATGGCAGGGCCGGAGATTTCGAACCGGTCCTTCGGATAGGGCGACAATGCCTGGGCTATGATTTCAGTCAATTCGGCCTGCTCCCATTTGCCATGGATCAGCAAATCGTGAGCACGCGCCATTGAGGAGAGCCTTGCCTCGAAGGTCTCGACAGATGTCTTGTCGACGTCATCTCTTCCCAATGTCTGGCGTGCAATGGCCATGACGGTTGCGAGCACATTCTTGACACGATGATTGAGCTCGCCCACCAGCACCGTCTGCAGGCGCTCGGCCTCCTTCTTAGCGCTGATGTCATGAGCAGTCTTCGAAGCCCCCACGATCCTGCCATAGACGTCATAGATCGGCGAAACGCTGAGGAGCACATCGACAAGCTCGCCGTTCTTGTTGCGCCGTTTGGTTTCGTAAGGCTCTACCTTTTGGCCCGAACGGATCCGCGCCAGAATCGCCGGCTCTTCGTCACTGCGGTCCTCCGGAACGAGCATCATCACGGACTGACCGATGGCCTCTTCCGCCGATTGTCCATAAAGCCTTTCCGCACCGCTATTCCAGCTCGTGATGATCATATTGAGATCGATGCTGAGGATGGCATCGTCCGATGAGGCGACAATAGCCGCCAGCTGCCGCTCCACTTCCTGTGCACGCTTGCGTTCACTGATATCGGTGACGATCGCGGCGGCCCGCTGGATGCGTCCCGAACTGTCTTTCAAGCCGGAAATGGAGTTTGCAACCCAGACGAGGCTACCATCCTTGCGAACATAGCGCTTTTCAATCTCGAAGCTTTCTCCCGTCGCCATCATCGTTTCGAACAGGCGGGTAGTCTCGTGCAAATCGTCTGCATAGGTGATGTCATAGGTCCGCATGCCGAGAAGCTCGTTCTCGGAGTAGCCCACAATTTCGCAGAAACGCTCATTCACCCGGACGAAACGGCCATCAAGTTCGCACTGGGCAAACCCTGTCGTCGATTGCGAGATAACGGCGCGAAACAGCTCTTCACTTTCACGCAGCGCCTGCTCCGTGCGAACCCGTTCCGTCGTTTCGTTGACGATGCAGAAGACACCGAGCGCCCGGCCGTCCGCATCACGGACGGGCGAATAGGAAATGTCGAAATAAACCGTTTCGGGATATCCGTAGCGCTCGATGTAGAAGGGCCGGTCCTTGGCGACGACTGCCACGCCATCGTGAAGGACGGAGCGAAGAAGCGGTTCGAGGTCGCTCCAGAGCTCGGCCCAATTTTCTCGCGCAGGCCGGCCGAGTGCGCGAGGATGCTTGTCGCCTATCGTCGTTGCATAGGCGTCGTTGTAAAGTGCAATAAAGTCCTCGCCCCAGAACATAACGATCTGAGCTTGGGCGGGGAGCATGATATCGACGGCAGCTTTAAGGCATGCGGGCCATTCCGACCTAGGCCCAAGACCAGTGGCTGCCCAATCGAAGCCGGAGATAAGGTCAGCCATTTCGTTCGTTTGTCTAGCCAGTTCGGGCACGATGTTCAGAATGCATCCTCTCGTTAGCGACTGCAGTTCCCAAGAATTGCCGGGTCTACCCGATGCTTGCGAATTCATAGCATATTCTCCCTCAAAAAGTGCAGGGAGAAAACTGCTAATTTCGATGTATTTTAAGTGAGATAAGTGAATGTCCGCTACGAATATCTGGGGTATTTAAAGGGAGCGCCATAAGCTCTCGTCTTGGCGGGGCGTCAATTGACACTCGCTTCGAGTTGGCTACCAGAAATTCGGGAGCGCACGCGTTTCGGCACATTTTTTCACGAGCCAGGACGCACGGCTTGCTGGGGATATGTGGGGGTTATCAGAGCACACACGGTTACGGCCAGCCAGCCGCTCCAGGGCGAAGTCGCTTGCCAGCTGTTCCGCCACCTCTAAGCGCAGTCAATGGCGGGAGCGGATTGTATTGATCTGATGTCCCGGGATGAGCTGCCCTTTCAGTGCGGGAGATCAGATCATTTTCGCGCTCTTTCTTTGAGTTGCCTCAGGCTGCCCGTAGCAGCATGCCGAAGAGGTCGCGCGGATCGTCTGGATCGGCGATGATATCGAGCTTCTGGAAATAGTCCGTGCCGGCCAGCTTTTCGCGGACATAGCGCAGAGCGGAAAAATCCTCGATCGCGAAGCCGACGCTGTCGAAGAGCGTGATTTGCCCGTCACTGCTCCGGCCCGGTGCCCGGCCGCTGACGACCTGCCAGAGTTCGGTGACCGGATAGTCCGCGCCCATCTGCTGGATTTCGCCTTCGATGCGTGTCTGCGGCGGATATTCGACGAAGGTGTCGGAGCGCAGCAGGATGTCGCGGTGGAGCTCCGTCTTGCCCGGGCAATCGCCACCAATGGCGTTGATGTGGACGCCGGCGCCGACCATATTGTCTGTCAGAATGGTCGCGAATTGCTTGTCGGCCGTGCACGTCGTGATGATATCGGCGCCTTCGATGGCAGCCTGAGCCGAGGTGCAGGGCACCAGACGCAGGCCTGTTCTGGCGAGATTGCGGACGGTCTTTTCGGTTGCTCTCGGATCAATGTCGTAGAGGCGGACTTCCTCGATGCCGAGGACCGCCTTCATCGCCAGCGCTTGGAATTCCGCCTGTGCGCCATTGCCGATTAGGGTGAGGCGCCGCGAATTGGCCGGTGCCAGATGTTTGGCCGCCATCGCCGAGGTGGCCGCCGTGCGCAGCGCCGTCAGCAGCGTCATTTCCGTCAGAAGCACCGGATATCCGGTCGAGACTTCTGCAAGCAGGCCGAAGGCGGTCACCGTCTGCAGTCCCTGCGCCATGTTCTTCGGATGGCCGTTGACATATTTGAAGCTGTAGACGGCGCCATCCGAGGTGGGCATCAACTCGATGACGCCGTCATGCGAATGGGAAGCGACGCGGGGCGTCTTGTCGAAGAGGTCCCAGCGGCGGAAATCCGCTTCGATAGCGTCCGTGAGTTCGATGAGCACGGTTTCGATGCCGATGTGATGGACGAGCCGCATCATGTTCTCGACGCTGACGAAGGGAATGAAAGCTCTTTCCGATGGGAGCGGTGCGGACATTCTCGTATCCTCGATAAAAATCATTTCCCTAGGGTATCAAGCGGATCGATTGACTGAAATCGCAAAACTGTGTCAGTTCTGGTATGGGTTTATACAAATTGCCCAGGATTTTTGACAGATTATACAAGATCAGGATCTGCGATGACGCTTGCCAAGTATATTCCCGATGATCTCGACCGGCGTATCATCGCTCATCTGCGCGCCGACGGGCGGGCTTCGCTCTCCAAACTGTCTGATGTTCTGGGCGTCGCGCGCGGCACGGTGCAGAACAGGCTGGATCGACTGATAGAAACCGGCACGCTGCTCGGCTTCACCGTAAGGGTCCGGGAAGACTATGAGGAGCAGACCGTGCATGCCGTCATGATGATCGAAGTCGTGGGGAAATCGACGACACAGGTCATCCGCAAGCTGCGAGGGCTTCCCGAAATCTATTCGCTGCATACAACGAACGGCAATTGGGATCTCGTCGCCAATATCCGCGCGACAAGCCTGTCGGACTTCGACCGGGTCTTGCGCGAAGTGCGGATGATCGACGGCGTCGCAAACAGCGAGACTAGCCTATTGCTGAGCAGTCTATGATAGCTCGCGTTCAAAGCCACTGATCGCGGGGAACGGTCTAGGTGGGCTCATTTGTGGAGTGCTTATTCCAGGCATCGTAACTTGCCCGGCTCCATCGGGACTTAGCGAACCTCGTACACCCTTCAGCGCTAATTCAGAGCCCGCGAATGTCTATGTTCCATATACAACTAACGCTCGGATGGTTTGCCGCTTTGGCTCTCCAGCCGATAGCGATGTCCCGGATAAACCAGCCGCGCCGTGGACACGATGCCGCGCGCCGACCATGTGCGCCTCCAGATCGTCAGGCAGGGTTCGGTCTTCAGGATCGTCAGCAGCTTGCACTCCCAGGCTTGCGGCATGACGGCTTCGACGACATGTTCCGAGCCGCTGAGTGGGGCAACGGCCGAAAGGTAGGCATTCGGTGTCATGTCGGTAAAATCCTGCTGCAGGTAATCGGGCGCGGCGTCCGGATGGACATGCCGGTCCTCGATCTGTACCGGCACGCCGTTCTCGCTATGCACGATCAGCGAATGAAAAGCCGGCGATCCGATGTCGAGTTCCAGCGCATCGGCTACGTCGGGCGAGGCAGCCTCCTGGGCTAGTACGATTACGCTTGCTTGATGGGAGTGACCGCGTTCGGCGATCTCCTCGGCGATGTTGCGGACCTCGAAGAGGGCGGAGGCTCCCTTGCGCTCGGCGACGAAGGAGCCGACGCCCTGGATGCGGACGAGCTCGCCTTCATTGGCTAGTTCTCGCAGCGCACGATTGGCCGTCATCTTGCTGACGCCAAGCTCGACCACCAATTCGTTTTCGGAGGGAACGCGATATTTCGGCGGCCACTCACCGCTATGAATGCGATCGAGTATCATCTGCTTGACGCCGGCATAGAGAGGTGCGGTATCATTTTCCGCCAGTTCGCGTTTCATCTCGCCGGAACGCTTCATTGCCTATTCCCTTTGCACCGCGTGAATCTGCCTCGAAAACAACTTTCCTACTTGCATATCATAAATTATCTCATATGGTACCCTATACAACCTCGCAATCAATCCTAAAAATTAATTGGGAAAGCGGGCAAGCCGGCGAAGATCGGTAGGAAGTGCTGCAAAGCCTGTTTCAACCTCAGAGGAGCTCAACACAATGAAATTCAGTGCATTTCTCTTGTCAGGCGTCGTAGCTGCCGCCGCTTTCGCCGCGCCTGCATTCGCCAAGGACTGGAAGACGGCAACGATCACCCTGGAAGGTGCCTACGCGCCGTGGAACATGACGAACGCCGACGGCACGCTCGGCGGGTTCGAGCCGGAGCTTGCCAAGGTTCTGTGCGAACGAGCCAAGATCGATTGCAAGCTCGTTGCTTCCGACTGGGACGGCATGATCCCGGCGCTGAACGCCGGCAAGTTCGACGTCATCATGGATGCTCTGTCGATCACCGACGAGCGCAAGCAGGTCATCGGCTTCACCATTCCTTACGCCGCGACGCCCGCTGCTTTTGCGACCGCCAAGGACAGCCCGCTTGCCAATGCCGCCGGCACCGGCACCACGATCAAGATGACCCCCGGCCAGACCGGCGTCAAAGAAATCGACGTGTTGAAGGAAGCCCTCAAGGGCAAGACGATCGGCATCCAGGCCGCAACCGTCTATGCCAAGTTCGTCTATGACAATTTTGGCTCGATCGCCACGATCCGCGAATACAAGACCGGCGCCGACCGCGATCTCGATCTGCAGAACGGCCGCATCGATCTCGGCTTCGATGACGCCGTCTACTTCGCGAACGCCTTCGCCAGCGCCAATGATTCGCTCGCCTTCACCGGCCCGGAAATCGCCGGCTCCATTTGGGGCGAAGGCGAAGGCCTCGGCATCCGCCAAGCCGATACCGATCTGCGCGACAAGTTCAATGAGGCGATCAAGTCCGCGCTTGCCGACGGTACCATCAAGACCCTGTCGATGAAGTGGTTCAAGGTTGACGTCAGCCCGAATTGATGAGCGCGGCCTTGGGTCGTTTTCATCGGTCTCCGGCTTTGCGGCCGGAGACCATATGATATCCTGACGCCTGAAACTGCCACGGACGGGGATTGGATCTATGGCAAGCTTGCAATTGCTGGGCTTCGGCTCGAACGGATGGGGCGCGCTGCTGCTTGTTGCCGCCTTGATGACGCTTGCCGTCACGGCAACCGCCTTGGCCATCGGCGCCGTTCTGGGCGCGGTCATAGCCTTCGCGAAACTCTCCGGAAGCCTGGTGCTGAAGACGCTCGGCAATATCTACACGACAGTCTTTCGCGGCGTTCCTGAGCTTCTGATCATCTATCTGATCTATTTCGGCGGCTCGTCGGCGGTCACGTCGATCGGCAAATGGCTGGGCTATGAAGGCTTTCTCGGTCTGCCGTCCTTTGCCGCGGGTGCTCTTGCCGTCGGCATCATTTCCGGCGCCTATCAGGCCGAGGTGTTCCGCGGCGCCTATCTTGCCATTTCCAAGGGCGAGCTTGAGGCCGCGTCTGCCATAGGCATGCATCGCGGCCTGCGCCTGCGCCGCATCATCATTCCGCAGGTCTTCCGCTTTGCCATTCCCGGGCTCGGCAATGTCTGGCAGCTCAGCCTCAAGGATTCCGCTTTGATTTCGGTGACCGGCCTTGCGGAGCTGATGCGCACCAGCCAGGTTGCAGCCGGCTCTACCCGTCAATATTTCCTCTTCTTCATCGCCGGCGGCATTCTCTATCTGGTCCTGACCAGTCTGTCGGACCGCATCTTCAACAAGGCCGAACGTCACGCCAATCGCAGCATGCCGGCTGCGACGATTGGCCAGGCTTGAGGAGGACGGCATGGATTTCGTTTTTCTTTCGAGCACGATGGTCACGCTGCTGAAGGCGGTGCCGATGACGCTGCTGCTCTTCTCCCTGTCGATCCTCTGTGGCGGCCTTCTCGCTCTCGTCATCGTTGCCATGCGCGTCAGCGGCAATCCGATCCTCTCCGGGTTCGCCAAGGGCTACATTTTCGTGTTTCGCGGCTCGCCGCTGTTGATCCAGATGTTCCTGGTCTTCTATGGCTTGGCGCAATTCTCCATCATCCGCTATTCGTTCCTCTGGCCGTTCCTGCGCGAGCCCGTCGTTTGCGCGATCCTGTCGCTGGCGCTTTGCACTGCCGGCTATTCGGCCGAGATCTTTCGCGGCGGCATCCGCGCCGTTTCGCCGAAGGAGATCGAAGCCGCGCGTTCGATCGGCATGTCCGGCTTGCTGCTCGTGCGCCGTATCATAGCGCCGATCGCCTTTAGGCATGCGCTGCCGGCCTATTCGACCGAGATCGTGCTGATGATGAAGTCGACGGCGCTCGCGAGCCTCGTCACGGTCTGGGAGGTTACGGGCGTCGCTCAGCGGCTGATTTCGCAGACCTACCGCACGATGGAAGTCTTCATCTGTGCCGCGATCATCTACCTCGTGCTGAATTTCATCATTCTGCAGGCCATGGCCCTGCTGGAATATTCTCTTTCCCGCCATCGCCGCGCCATCCCGCCGGCGTTGAAGGCCTAAAGCTTACTGGAGCAGGCAAATCATGCCAGGTGTCACCCGACTTTCCGTCCGCAACATCCGCAAGAGCTTCGGTACTCATGAAGTCTTGCGCGGCATTTCCCTCGATGCTCAGGATGGCGATGTGATTTCGCTGCTCGGCGCTTCCGGCTCGGGCAAATCGACTTTCCTTCGCTGTATCAACCTCCTCGAAATCGCCACGGATGGCGAGATCTGGGTGGATGGCGAGCAGATTCGCATGATCCATAAGAATGGCAAGAGCTACCCAGCGAGCCACAAGCAGGTGGATCATATCCGCTCCGAACTCGGCATGGTCTTCCAGAGCTTCAATCTCTGGTCCCACATGACGATCCTGCAGAATGTCATCGAAGGGCCAGTGCATGTTCTAAAGCGCTCACGCTCGGAATGCATTGCCGAGGCCGAAGCGCTTCTGGAGAAGGTCGGCATTGCCGACAAGCGTCATGCCTATCCCGCGCATCTCTCCGGCGGCCAGCAGCAGCGCGCGGCAATTGCCCGTGCGTTGGCCATGAAGCCGAAGGTTATGCTGTTCGACGAGCCGACCTCGGCGCTCGATCCGGAACTCGTCGGCGAAGTGCTGCGCGTCATGCGCGCCCTTGCCGAGGAAGGCATGACCATGCTGGTCGTCACCCATGAGATGAGCTTCGCTCGCAATGTCTCCAACCGCGTCGTCTTCATGAAGGAAGGGCTTGTCGAAAGCACCGGCACGCCGGATGAGATGTTCGGCGGCGGCGCCTCGCCGGCCTTTCGCCAGTTCATCGGTCATTTCGGAAACGGACAATGACCGTTACGATCGATAGGCCGCTATCCTGGCGCGACGTCGCCCGCGTCGGTGCCGGTGAACCCTTGTCTCTTTCCGATGCTGCCTGGGAGCGCGTTGCTCAGGCAAGCCGCATCGTCGAGCGTATCGTGGAAACGGGCGTGCGCGCCTATGGCGTCAACACTGGCGTCGGCGCGCTTTCCGATACGGTTGTTGATCGCGATTCCCAAAGCCGGCTGTCGCGCAATATCATCCTCAGCCACGCCTGCGGTGTCGGTCCGCTTTTGCCGGCGCGCGAGGTACGTTCGATCATATCAGCGCAGATCGCCAATTTCGCCCATGGCTATTCCGGTGTGCGGCCCGAGATCATCAGGCATCTGGCCGCGTTTCTCGAACATGACTGCATTCCGGAAGTCCCGTCTAAAGGCTCAGCCGGCTATCTCACGCACAATGCCCATACCGCGCTCGTCCTGATCGGCGAGGGCAGGGCTGTCGTGAAAGGCAAGTCGATGAGTGGTGCCGAGGCGCTCGCGGCGATTGGCCTGAGCCCCCTAGTGCTCGGCGCCAAAGAGGGCTTAAGCCTCGTCAATGGCACGGCCTGCGCCACGGGATTGTCGGCGCTTGCCGTCTCCCGTGCCGAGCACCTGCTCGATTGGGCCGATGCCATCGCCGCGCTGACCTTGGAAGCCGTTGGCTGCCAGATGGCGGCTTTTGATGAGAAGGTACTGGCGCTGCGCCCATCGGCTGGTATCGCCAAGGTCGGGCGCAGCTTGCGCAGCCGTTTGCATGGCAGCGGTCTCGTTGCGGCTGCCCTCGGCCGGCGGACGCAGGATGCGCTGAGCCTGAGGTCGGTCCCCCACGCCCATGGCGCGGCTTGGGATGTCTTCGAACAGACGGCTTATATCGTCAATCAGGAACTCGCCTCGGTCACCGATAATCCGGCTGTTTCAGGCACGCCGGAGCAGCCGGTTGTCTCTTCCGAGGCGCATGCGGTGGCACCCGCTCTCGGGCAAGCGGCTGATAGCCTGGCAATCGCGGTTGCTCAGATTGCTGCCATGAGCGAGCGCCGGACGGATCGCCTTGTCAATCCGCTGGTCAGCGGCCTGCCGCCGTTTCTTGCAAGCGACGCCGGCAGCCATTCCGGTTTCATGATCGCGCAATACACGGCAGCGGCGCTGAGCAACGACAACCGGCGGCTCGCCGCACCGGCATCGCTCGATGGCGGCCTGACCTCCGGTCTCCAGGAAGACTTCCTGGCCCATCCGACCGCTGCGGCCAACAAGCTGCTCGCCATCCTCGACAATGCCGAATATATCCTGGCCATCGAGCTGATGGCGGCGGCGCAGGCACATGATTTCCTCGTTTCGAAGGGTGCCAGAGCGCCAGGAACGGAGCGCATCCACGCAGCTGTCCGTTCATGCGTGCCCGTTTATGGCGACGATCGTCCCTTGAATGCGGATATGGAAGCCTTGCGGGCCATGATCGCCAAGACCGCGCCGCCTGCGGAAAACCAAACTGGAGCATGAAATGACTGCGGAATTCGACCTTGCCGTCGTCGGCCTCGGCGCGATGGGAAGTGCAGCCTTGTCTTTCGCAGCGGCGCGCGGTGCAAAGGCGATCGGGATCGAGGCGCATTTCCCCGCTCATTCCCTCAGCTCCTCGCATGGCGATAGCCGCCTGATCCGCCTCGGCTATTTCGAAGATCCGTCCTATGTTCCCTTGCTGAAGCGTGCCTATCAAAACTGGCGCTCGCTGGAGGCAAGGCTGCGGGCCGAAATCCTGACGGTGACAGGTGTCCTGCAGATCGGCACGCCCGACAGCAAGATCGTCAGCGGTACGCGCGCTTCCTGCGACATGCACGACCTGCCGCATGAGATACTCGATCGCGACGCCATGAAACGCCGCTTTCCGGCTTTCGCGCTGGACGACGGGGAGGTCGGCCTGCTCGATCCTCAGGGCGGCTATGTCAGGCCTGAAGCGGCGATCATGGGCTATTTGAAGCTTGCGGCCGAAGACGGTGCCGTCCTGCATTTCGGCGAGCGCGTCATCGCGATCGAGCCAGACGATACGGGCGTGACCGTCGTTTCCTCAACTGGGCGATATCGCGCCCGCAAGGTGATCGTCGCAACCGGCGCGTGGATTGCCGAGCTTGTGCCACAGCTGAAGGCGCATGCCCAGCCTATCCGGCAGGTGGTTGCCTGGTATCAGCCGAGGGATGGCTTCGTTGCCGAACCGCAACGCATGCCATGCTTCCTGCGCGATGAAGGAGCGGAAGGTTCCTATTTCGGCTTCCCGGCCATCGGGGTCGATGGTGTGAAGATCGGCCGCCATGCGCATTTCCGTGAGCCGATTGACCCGACCCTTCCCAATCCGCCGGTGAACGATACCGACACCGATCTGCTCGACAATTTTGCTCGCAAGCGACTACCGAATGCAGCCTCATTTCGCGGGCGCGCGACCACCTGCCGCTATACCATGCTGCCGAGCGAGGATTTTCTCATCGATAGGGTGCCCGGACAGCCGAATGTGGTGGTCTCGTCGGCCTGTTCCGGCCATGGCTTCAAGTTTACGAGCGTAATCGGCGAAATCCTTGCGGATTTGGCGCTGGAAGGCGGAAGCGCGTTTCCGACCGCCTTGTTTTCCTTCGAGAAGCATTTTGGCGGTCTGGGAATATAGGCCACCAATCTCGCGCGCAATTCAACCGATCGTCATGCGTCGCAGCACGTCCGATCGGAAATAGAAATGTTGGACGAGTGCGCCGAGGATGTGAAGGACGACGACGATCCAGAGCAGGGACTTGATTGGTCCGCCATGAACGAATGCCGCCGTATCGATCCCCAGATAGTAGGCTGCGATACCCGACAGCGGCATTGCAAAGATCAGCACATAGAGCAGGACATGTGTCAGCTGCGCGAGGTAGTGCAGGAAGGCAGGCTGGCCATCCGGCGTAGCGGGGACGTCGGACGAAAATCTGATTGCAAGGCGCAGGACGGCGAGCAACAGGACAGCAATGCCGGCATAGGCGTGAATATTGGCGCTGGAGATATCGGCTGGCGTCGGCACCTGGCCATGACGAATAAGACGCCGCCATGCATTCATCCCATCCGGAAACAAGAGATTGAAGAAGATCAGCAGCGCCATGAGCCAATGAAGGACGCGTTGCGGAACGGAATAGGCGGATCTTGCAGACATCGTGCCTCCTTAGATTGGAATTATTCTAAAGGTAGGACATGATTCTAACGGGAACCTGAACGTGCCTCCCGCAATGAAATTTCATTACCTGTTCATATAAAGCTAGGGTTCGATCTCTTTTATTGCCTCTAGGCTCGGGCATCGAAGCCAGCCGCTGCGATCCCGCATAAGGATAGGCGGCGGCCCCTCGTTCATGAAGCCGCCGCTCGGATTGCCTTACTTGCCGGCGTCCTTGGCCGCCTTCTCGATCACGGTGGCCACTTTTTCCGGCTGCGAGGCGAAGACGGCATGACTTGCCTCGATTTCGGTCACGTCGCTGCTGGCACGCTTTGCCATGTCGCGCTCGAGCTCGGGATTGATGGAGCGGTCATTGGTTGCGACGATGGCCCAGCTCTTCTTCGCCTTCCAGGCAGGATCGCCAACTTTGGCGGTGAAGGCGGCCTTTGATGCAAAGACCTGCGATTTCGCCAGGAAGCTGGCTTCATCCTTCGGCAGGTCGGCTGCAAAGTCGGCGGCGAATGTCGCGGGATCGAGATAAAGATATTGGCCGTCTTTGGTTTCGCGGATGTTCATGCTGCCTGCAGGCTTCGAGCTCGCAAGGCTGATCAGGCTTTCGCCCTTGTCCGGCTGAAATGCGGCGACATAGACAAGGCCCGCGACATCCGGGCGATTGCCCGCTTCGGTGATGACCATGCCGCCATAGCTGTGACCGACGAGCAGGCTCGGTCCGTTCTGGAGGTCGAGCACGCGATTGGTGGCAGCGACATCGTCGGCAAGCGAGGTGATCGGTTCCTGCACGACCGTGACGTTAAAGCCGTCCTTTTGAAGGATATCGGCGGTCTTGCGCCATCCGGAGCCGTCGGCAAGAGCGCCGTGGACGATGACAATATTCTTTATCTCGGCCGACTGCGCCGCAAAGGCGAAAGTGCTTGCGGCAAGCCCGAGGGCGGCGATGGAAAGAAAACGGATCTTCATGATGTAACTCCTGTGTGTTGAGGTTCATGCTTGGGGTAAGGGGGAAGTTTCAGCCGAAGGTGAAGGCGTAGGCCTGCACCCCGGGATCGAGGAAACGGATCTCGAAGTTGTGTGCGGTGACGTCACCGGACTGGCGGACAAGTTGGTAGAGCTTGGTGGCAGTCACCGTGCCGTTGCCGTCGGCATCGATATCGGAGCCGTGGTCGGCGCCGGGCGCCTTCCCATCCACAGTCACCTGGAAACGGATCGGTTTTCCGTCCGCCGAGGGACCAAGGACGAGATGCAGGTCGCGGGCGCTGAAGCGATAGCTGATGCCGCCGCCTGCCTTGTTGAGCGTCGCCTGCTCGGACCCGACTGTCCAGATGCCGGCCAGTCCCCATTGGTTGAGGCCGGGATTGGCAACGGAATAGTCGGCGGCGGTGTCGGCCTTCAGGCCTTCAGGGGAGACGAAACCTGTTGCCTGGTTGTAGCCGACATAGGTTTCGCCGGAGCGGATATGGCCAAGGTCGGGGCTTGCTTCCGCGCCCTTCGCATCCGGAACGACCGGGTCGTTTTGGGCCATATTGCTGCCTGCTTCGCGAAGAAGGTCCTGGATTGCCTGTTCCGTTTGGCGATAATTGCCTTCGCCGAAGTGCTGGTAGCGGACCTGCCCCTTGGCATCGATCAGGTAATGGGCCGGCCAGTAATTGTTCTCGAAGGCGCGCCAGATGCGATAGTCGTTGTCGATTGCGACCGGATAGCCGATCTTAAAGTCGGCGATCGCCTTCTTGACGTTGTCTACGTTCTTTTCGAAGGCGAATTCCGGAGCGTGGACGCCGATCACGACGAGACCCTGATCCTTATACTTTTCCGCCCAGGCACGAACATAGGGGATGGTGCGGATGCAGTTGATGCAGGAATAGGTCCAGAAGTCGACGAGGACGACCTTGCCGCGAAGTCCGGCCGTCGTCAGTGGCTCAGAGTTCAGCCATGTGACGGCGCCGTCGAGCGAGGGGGCGGGGCCTTCGATCGGAAGATCGCTGTGGAATGGACGTGCCGCGTCTGTGGCAATCTTCATGGCACTGTTGCTGGCAACCTCGGTCTCCGGGGCTGAGGTCTTGGGGTGCAGCTTCTCGAGCAAAGCCTGTTCGAAGGAGCCGGTGCTTGCATAGGAGAGGCGGGCGAGCAGGCCGGTATCGAGGCCGAGCGCGATGGCGGCAACGCCGGCCAGAACAGCCGCGCCTGCGACCTGGCGAATGCGTTCGCTGACGCCGAGGGACTGCTTCATGCGGGCAAAAATCTTGCCGCCGGCAAAGAGAGCAATAGCAAGCGAGGTCGCGGCACCGGCGCCATAGGCAAGCAGCAGGAAGGTCGTCTGCAGATTGGCGCCCTTCAAGGCCGCGCCTGTCAGGACCAGCCCGAGGATCGGGCCGGCGCACGGCGCCCAGAGCAGTCCAGTCGCAATGCCGAGTACGAAGGAGCTTCGGACGCTCGACGTAGCGCGTTGAGCGTCGGCGGCGTTCAGCAGGTTGTTGCCGAGATTGACGGCTGGCCGCGAAAGCGCTGTCGCTATGCGGGGTGAAATCAGGCTCAGGCCGAAGAGGCCGAGCAGCACGATTGCCGCGAGGCGACCATATTCATTGGCACGGATCGCCCAGGCGCCGCCGACCGCGGCAAGGGTCGCGACAACTGCAAAGGTGAGCGCCATGCCAGCCAGCATGGGCAGCGTGCTTCGGACGAAGGGCTGTCCGGCGCGGGCAAAGACGAAGGGGAGGATGGGCAGGATGCACGGACTGAGGATCGTCAGCGCACCGCCGAGATAGGCAATGATGAGAAGCGTCATCGTCTTGTTCCTTTAAAAACGATCGGCTAGCTGCGAACGGCGACGTGCCGTGCTCAGCAGTGACGCCATCTGCCGGTGGCGACGTATCTCGAATGTGTCTGGTTGACTGCGAGAATGTACCGAAACGTCGATGTCTCCGGCTTCGATACATTGCGATACAAACTGATCGGTGCGGCCGCGATTTTGCCGATCTCTCACGCACCGGCAGCGCTTCGTCTGTCAAAGAACGTGGATTGTATCAGACTGTATCTGTGCGGCCTGAAGCTACACAGATATTCAAAAGGCCGCTGCCTGCGACACATCGGAGATACATGTGGCTGGCTTTCTAGGGTTCACGATCCAATCTACAGGAGAGACAGATGTCCGAGGAAATCAACCACACCCGCCGCCGCTTTTTTGGCATGGCCGCCATCGCTGTTGCCGCCGCTGAATTCGGTCTGCCTGCAATCGCCGGTGCGCAGGAAACAAAGGCTTCCACATTGACCCTCCCCGTCGTTAAGGCCGGCACCCACACCTCTTTCGACGCGCTGAAGCAGATCAAAGCCGGTGTGCTCAATGTCGGTTACGCCGAAGCCGGTCCGGCCAACGGCCCCGTCGTGCTGCTGTTGCACGGCTGGCCCTATGACATTTACAGCTTCGTCGATGTCGCGCCGCTTTTGGCAGATGCCGGCTATCGCGTCATCATTCCCTATCTTCGCGGCTACGGAACCACTCGTTTCCTTTCGAAGGACACGCCGCGCAACGGTCAGCAGGCAGCACTTGCCGTCGATATGATTGCGCTTCTTGATGCGCTGAAGATCGAAAAGGTTGTTGTTGCCGGTTACGACTGGGGCGGCCGCACCGCCGATATCATGGCGGCACTCTGGCCGGAACGCTGCAAGGCGCTGGTTTCGGTCAGCGGCTATCTCATCGGCAGCCAGGAGGTCAACCGCAAGCCGCTGCCGCCAAAGGCAGAGCTCGCCTGGTGGTACCAGTTCTATTTCGCCACCGAGCGCGGCCGTCTCGGCTACCAGGAAAATCGGCACGATTTCGCAAAGCTGATCTGGCAAACCGCCTCGCCGCGATGGGCCTTTGATGACACCACTTTCGATCGGTCGGCTGCCGCGTTCGACAATCTGGACCATGTCGATATCGTCATCCACAATTACCGCTGGCGTCTCGGTCTCGTCGAAGGCGAGGCGAAGTTCGATGCTTATGAAAAGAAGCTCGCCGTCGGCCCGGTGATTTCGATCCCGACCATCACCATGGAAGGTGACGCCAACGGCGCGCCGCATCCGGAACCCGCGGCCTATCGCGGCAAGTTCTCGGGCAAGTATGAGCATCGCACGATCACCGGTGGCATCGGCCACAATCTTCCCCAGGAAGCACCGCAAGCCTTCGCCCAGGCTGTGATAGATGTTGATCGTTTCTAGTTCGGCGGTAGCGTGCGGGAGGGCGCCGGCGTAAGCTGTCGCCCTTAGCCGTTGGCGCCACAAGGGATGAATATTCGTAGCTTGATGCTTACGATGATGAGTGGGAAATCAAGATGGATCATGTCGACCATATCCTGATCGTTGATGACGATCGGGAAATCCGGGAGCTGGTGTCGAGCTACCTGAAGAAGAATGGGCTAAGAGCGACGACGGCTGCCGATGGCCGCCAGATGCGCAGTTTCCTTGAGGCCAATTCGGTCGATCTGATCGTGCTCGACGTGATGATGCCGGGCGACGACGGGCTGGTGCTGTGTCGCGAGCTTCGCGCCGGAAAGCACAAGGCGACGCCTATCCTCATGCTGACGGCGCGCAGCGACGAGATGGACCGCATTCTCGGCCTCGAAATGGGCGCGGACGATTACCTGGCCAAGCCTTTCGCCGCCCGCGAGCTGCTTGCCCGCATCAAGGCGGTTCTGCGCCGCACCCGTATGCTGCCGCCCAATCTGCAGATCAGCGAGGCCGGCCAATTGCTGGTCTTTGGGGACTGGCGGCTCGACACGGTCGGGCGTCATCTGCTGGACAAGGACGGCACGGAGATCACACTCAGCGGCGCGGAATACCGCCTGCTGCGCGTCTTCATCGATCACCCGCAGCGGGTGCTCAATCGTGATCAGCTTCTGAATCTGACACAAGGCCGCGATGCCGACCTCTTCGATCGTTCCATCGACTTGCTTGTCAGCCGTCTCCGCCAGCGACTGGGGGATGACGCGCGGGAGCCGATGTATATCAAGACGGTGCGCAGCGAAGGTTATGTCTTCTCCGTGCCGGTGGAAATTGCGGAGCTTCGCCCATGACTGCGATCGACCTTTCAGGTCGCCCGTCATGGTGGCCTAGCACCCTGCGTGCACGCATTTCGCTGATCCTCCTGGCGGGGCTCGCGATCGCTTACGGCCTGTCTTTCAGCGTGCTCTATATCGAGCGCTACATGTCGGCAAAGGCGGTCATGCTCGGCACGCTGGAAAACGACGTCGCGACTTCGATCGCCGTGCTTGATCGCCTGCCGGCCGATGAGAGGGCGAATTTCGTCGATTGGCTGAGCCGCGGCAATTACAGTTTCGAGTTGGGGACGGGCCAGCCCGGCGTGCCCGATACCTCCGCCCATGGCGCGGAGATCGCCGCCAAGATAGAGGATGCAGTCGGCCATCGGTTTCCGATCCACATGGAAGCAATACCGGGACCCATCTCGCGGCTGCAGGCACATCTCAATCTGAGCGATGGCAGCCCGCTGACGATCGATGTTACGCCAAAGGGTGTCATGCCGATCGCGGCCTGGCTGCCTTATGTCTTCGTTGTCCAGATGCTGTTGATCGTCCTTTGTACCTGGTTTGCCGTCCGACAGGCCACGCGTCCGCTCGCCGAGCTTGCTGCTGCGGCCGATGCGCTCGATCCCAACAAGAAGAGCCCGGCCTTGAGCGACCGAGGGCCGAGCGAAGTGGCACATGCCGCAAGAGCCTTCAACGCCATGCGGGATCGAATTGCGCATTATCTCGAAGAGCGCGTGCAGATCCTCGCCGCCATCTCGCACGATCTGCAGACGCCGATCACCCGCATGCGCCTGCGCGCCGATATTGCCGATGATTCGCCCGAGAAGACCAAGCTGCTGCAGGACCTCGGCGAGATCGAGCGTCTGGTGCAGGACGGGATCGCCTATGCGCGCAGCGCCCATGGCAACGGCGAGAAAAGCGCGCGCATCGACCTTGCCTCCTTCATCGAAAGCATCAGCTACGATTATCAGGACACCGGCAAATCCGTCGAGATTCTCGGCCTCATCCAGGGCACGGCGACGACGAAGCCGCATGCGCTACGACGTATCCTCACCAATTTCATCGACAACGCCCTGAAATTCGCCGGAACGGCGGAAATCGCCGTGGAGCGCAGGGATACCGGACAAATTGCGATCACCGTCCTCGATCGCGGTCCCGGCATTCCGCAAGACCAGATAGAGGCGGCCATGCAGCCCTTCTTCCGGCTGGAGCAATCGCGCAACCGCAACACCGGCGGCACCGGCCTTGGCCTGGCGATTGCCCAGCAGCTCGCCCAGACGCTCGGCGGCTCCGTCAGGCTCTATAACCGCGAAGGCGGTGGTCTGGCGGCGGAAGTCGTTATTTCCTGATTGTTCCTTCGAAAGACTTTCCGGCAATTTGTAAGTATTTGTATCCGGCCCGTTAAGGCCTACGTTTTGTGACACTTCCGGCTTTTCCGGAAACATGCCGGATACGTCGATCCATCAAAAACAACTCCGTCAACAGACGTTGCCCAACGCCACAACATAGCGGGCAACGCAACAAAGGAGTGTTCCATGACCAAGATCGACAAGGTTCTCTACACCGCCAAGACCCACACCATCGGTGGCCGCGACGGCTCGGCCCGCAGCGATGACAATCAGCTTGACGTCAAGCTTTCGCCTCCCGGTAGCGCCCATTCCGGTACCAATCCCGAGCAGCTCTTCGCAGCCGGCTGGTCGGCCTGCTTCATTGGCGCCATGGGCCTCGCTGCCGGCAAGCGAAAGATCAAGCTGCCGGCCGATCTCGCCGTCGATGCCGAAGTGGACCTGGGCATGACCGAAGGCGCTTACTTCCTGCAGGCACGGCTCACCGTCAGCATGCCCGGCATCGAGCCCGATCTCGCCCGCGCGCTGGTCGAGGAAGCCCACCAGACCTGCCCCTATTCGAAGGCCACTCGCGGCAACATCAATGTCGAGCTGAAGCTCGCCTGAGAATCGCCCACGCATCGATATTGCGCGCTGCCCCGGAAGGTGCAGCGCGCCGAATCGTTAATTTTTGTCACGTTGGACATCGAGCAAGGCAGCCTCTGCTTTGCGCATGGAGGATCCTATGCGTCCCATCATTCTTCTCCTTGCAGGAGCTGCGATTTTTGCCGTTCCATGCGTCTACGACCCCGGCTCGAACGAGCCTTCGGCGCTCGCGAGCATCGCCGCTTTGTGGCGCGGATCGGGCTCCGATGGAGCCCCGTATTAACCATTTGTTAACCATATGAGCGGTACACAGGATCAACGATTTATTCACATAGATGACCAAAGTGCTAACAGACGCTCGTTCGATCCGTATCAAGGGCCGCTCCTTTCTTGCGGTCATGCTTTCGCCGGATCTTCCGCTGGACCAGTGGTTGATCAGGCTTGACGACCTCGCAGCCCGTTCGGCCGGCTTCTTTCTGGGGCGGCCGGTCGTGCTCGATATCACCGACCTGCCGATCGACAAGGCGCAGCTCAAGGAGCTGATCGCTGAGCTTTCGGCCCGCAATGTCAGCATCATGGGCATCGAGGGCGGCCGCCCGTCGATCGCCGGCCCCGGCATGCCGCCGATCCTGAAGGGTGGGCGCCCGGCTGCTGATTTCGAGGTTTCCGAGGCCGAGCCGGTCGTGGAGCGCCGCAACAGCGAGCCCAAGGCGCCGCCGCCGGAAATCCGGCCGGTCACGCAGTCGCTGATCATCCGCGAGCCGGTGCGTTCGGGGCAGTCGGTGATCTTTCCAGAAGGCGATGTCACGGTCATCGGTTCCGTGGCGTCCGGCGCGGAAGTCATCGCGGGTGGATCGGTCCACATCTACGGCGCCCTGCGCGGCCGCGCCATGGCAGGCTCGATCGGCAACGCCTCGGCGCGAATCTTTTGCCGCAAGCTCGAGGCCGAGCTTTTGGCGATCGATGGCATCTACAAGATGGCCGAAGACATATCACCCGGCCTCAGGGGACAGGCCGTCCAGCTCTGGCTGGATGGTGAAACGATCATGGCCGAAAAACTAATCTGAGCCGAAGCCGGCCAAAACAGGAGAGCAAGATGGGCAAGGTAATCGTCGTCACATCAGGCAAGGGCGGAGTTGGAAAGACGACTTCGACGGCCGCATTGGGGGCGGCTCTGGCACAGAGAAACGAAAAGGTCGTCGTCGTCGATTTCGATGTCGGTCTGCGCAATCTCGATCTGGTCATGGGGGCGGAACGCCGCGTGGTCTATGACCTCGTCAACGTCATTCATGGCGACGCCAAGCTGCCGCAGGCGCTGATTCGCGATAAGCGGCTGGAGACGCTCTTCCTCCTGCCGGCCTCGCAGACGCGCGACAAGGACAATCTGACGCCCGAGGGTGTCGAGCGCGTCATCAACGAGCTCAAGAACTATTTCGATTGGGTCATCTGCGACAGCCCGGCCGGTATCGAGCGCGGCGCCACCCTTGCCATGCGTCATGCCGACGTCGCCGTCGTCGTCACCAATCCGGAAGTTTCCTCGGTGCGCGATTCCGACCGCATCATCGGCCTGCTGGACTCCAAGACGCTGAAGGCCGAGCGCGGCGAGCGCATGGAAAAGCATCTGCTGCTGACCCGCTTCGACGCCGGCCGCGCCGAACGCGGCGACATGCTGAAGGTCGACGACGTGCTGGAGATCCTCTCCATTCCGTTGCTCGGCATCATTCCGGAAAGCACCGACGTTCTGCGCGCCTCCAACCTCGGCTCGCCGGTGACCCTTGCCGATGCGCGCTGTGCACCGTCGCTTGCCTATTTCGACGCCGCACGCCGCCTTGCCGGCGAGCAGGTGCCGATCACCATCCCCGGCGAAAAGCGGGGTATCTTCGGCAAAATCTTCGCAAGGAGGGCCGCATGAGCATTTTCGGACTGTTCCGCAAGCAGAGATCTGCACCGATGGCGCGCGAGCGTCTGCAGATCCTTCTTGCCCACGAACGCGCCTCCGTGGGCTCGGATCTCGTATCCGTGCTGAGAGAGGAAATCCTCGCCGTCATCGCCAAGCATGTGCAGGTCGATCGCGACAAGGTACAGGTGAAGATGGATCGCGATAAGGACGTCTCCATGCTGGAGATCGACGTGGAGATCCCGCGCGATGCGACCTTGAAGGCCGCTTGACGAAGGATCGCGCCCGTCAAATGTGCGAATTCTGTCACATGGAACTCTCGTGTGGCAGAAAAGCTAAAATTTTCGCAGCCGGCTCTTGCAAAGGGTGCGATTCGCGATTATTTGCGCGTCATCACCTGTATCGATGGCCTGTCGCGCTGACATTTCTGTGTCGAGCCGGCGTTCGCTGTCCGGGTTAAAAAGCAAGGGCGCTCCCCAGAAATGGGTAGAGCGCCCTTTGCTTTTGTCGTGCTCGCGGCGCTTTTCTTGTTCCATGCGATGTGCCAGTTTGCGGCGACGATACGGGGGGCGGCTGGCTTGGGCGGATTGAATCATCGAAGGAACGCGGTCTTGAGATGGCTGCTCGCCGGCATCCTGGCTGCGGCCTGCGCCGTCTCCGCTCGCGCGGCGGACGGGACGATCTTTCTGACATTCGATGATGGGCCCTTGCCTGGAACGAAGAACATTCTTTCCGTGCTGAGCCAGGAAAATGTCCCCGCCGCCATGTTCATGGTCGGCCAGCATGTCGAAACCATTCCCGCCGGGCGCGATCTCCTGGCAGAGGCCAAGGCCATGCCGCTGGTAACCATCGGCAATCACAGCTACAGCCACGCCAATAATCGCTACAGACGATACTATTCCAACACCCAGGCCGTTGTCGCCGACATGCTTCATGCCAATGAAGTGCTCGGTCTGACGCCGATCGTCAATGCGCGATTGCCGGGCAGGGACGTCTTTCGGCTTCCGACCGTATCGAGGGAGGATCTATCCATCAACGTTGCCCAATGGGAGCGCGAATGGCTGGATTACGAGCTCGTCGCCGAAGCGGGATTCTATCTCTACGGCTGGGATTTCGAGTGGGTACACAGCGACGACGGCAAGCCGGTTCAATCGGTGGATCATCTCGTCAATGAGATCGATCATCTTTTCCAGTACGGTCGTTTCACGCAGCGCGGCAAGATGATCCTGCTCATGCACGACGAGATGTTTCAGGATCAGTTCAACGGGCGCGAAAACCTGCAGTCGCTGATCCGCAAGCTGAGGAATCGCGGCTACGCTTTCGGCGACATCAGGAATTATGCGCCTTCGAAACTGTAAAAGCGCAGACTAGCCTTGCCGTGCCGCGGCTCCGGCTGCGACCGTCAGGATGAAATCGTCGAGCTCCTGTTCCAGGCTTTCGATCGGCAAGCCGACGAAACGCCCCTCTAGGCTGATGCTGACGACGCCATGCACGGCGCCGAAAAGCGTTCTCGCCCTGATCGCGCGCGCCGTCTCCGACATGTTCGGCTGCAATTCTGCGAGCGGCTCGGCAATGACGCCCATCAGGAACATGTGCTCTTCGAGATGCCATTCGGGGCTCGGGCGGTCATCCGGAGGTCGATGGTCGAAGAGCGCCTTCCATAGATTGCGATGGGTGACTGCAAAGCGCAGATAACCGCGTGCGAGATTGCGAAGCCGGTCGGTCGGTGTGTGATCCCGAACCTCCGTCAGCGCCAGCGATGCCTCAAGCGCCTTCAGCGTCGCCGAATTGACGTGAATGACGAGATCGTCGAGGTCGGCGAAGACCGTATAGAGACCTCCGAGAGCGCAGCCTACATCGTGCGTGACATCGCGCGCCCTCAGGTTCGAGAGCCCGTCTGCAGCGATGCGATTGCGCGCCGCCTCGATCAGCCGCTGCTTCAGATCCTCGCGCTTTTCCAGGGTTTTTCTGGCCACTCACTCTTCCAATTCGATTTTTTGAACGTTGTTCAAAATTATTCTTGAACAGCGTTCATGATTCTGGCATACATCGTTTTGTGAACATCGTTCATAAACGGGAGACGACAAATGTTCAATTCAATTCTGACGCTCATTCGCGGTCGGGCCTATGATGCGGAACAGGCGTTCATCGATCGCAATGCGGTACCCTTGCTGGCGCAGCAGATCCGCGAGGCGGCCAGTGCCATCCAGTCGGCACGGCGGGCCGTGGCAATTGCCGTTGCGCAGAATGAGCAGGAAAAGAACCGCCACGCAGCGATCATCGGCCGCATTGCGGACCTGGAAACGCGCGCCGTTGCCGCCCTCCAGAAGGGAAGCGACGAACTTGCGCGGGAGGCGGCCGAGGCGATCGCCCAGCTCGAAGCCGAGCGGGATGCTTCCGAGAAGGCCCAGGCGCAATTCACTCAGACGATCGGCAAACTCAAGGCAACCGTTCGCACATCGGAAGCACGGCTGCAGGAATTGCAGCGCGGCGAACGCCTGGCGCGGGCTACCGAGCAGACACAGAAGCTCAATGCCGCCTGCGACGGCAATTCCGGCCTCGCGACGCTCGACGACGCCGAGGAGACGCTCGCCCGTCTTCAAGCCTACCAGAGCCGCTGCGAGATCGCAGCCTCGGCCATGAAGGAAATGGATGCCGCGAGCCGGCAGGCCCATATCATCGAAAAACTCGCCAATGCCGGCTGCGGCGCACCGCTCGGCCCTTCTGCCGACGACGTACTTGCCCGCCTGCGCCAACGCTTGAATTCAGCAGCCTGAAACGAAAACATCAAACACATCAGATAATTGAGAGGATACGATCATGAACGACAGCTTCCAGAAACATTCCCAGGCTTGGGTCAGCTTCTCCTACATCTCTTTTGCCGCAGCGGCTTTCATGCTCCTCGTCGGCCTTTACATGATGCCGATCGATCTCTGGGGCAAAGGCTATCTCGCCATGGGCATTCTGATGCTGGTGCAGACGGCGGTCAACGTCACTAAGACCGTTCGTGACAACAGCGAAGCTGACAAGCTGATCCGCAAGGTAGAAGATGCCCGTACGGAAAAGCTTCTGGTTAAGTTCAATCGTGACGGTCAGGACTAATCTTTATTAACGACGCCATAGAGTTGTATCCGCGCTCAACCTTTGCGTAACAACTCTGTGGCGTCCTGTTGGCCGAATGAGGGATACGCCATGCAAACGCACCTGATGAGATCGAGGAAGTTCGCGCCGCTGTTCTGGACGCAATTCCTGACTGCCTTCAACGATAATTTCTTAAAGCAGACTCTGGTTTTCGTTATTCTCGCGCAGATGGCGACGGAGGGCGCGGCGCTGGTCACACTTGCCGGCGGCATCTTCATCGTGCCGTTCCTGCTCCTGTCGGCGATTGCCGGTGAGCTTGCCGACAAATACGACAAGGCCAGAATGGCGGAGCTTTTGAAGCGCTGCGAACTCCTGGTGGCGGCGATCTCGGTCGTCGGCATCGCCTTCTCCTCGATCTGGATCCTGATGCTCGCCCTCTTCGGCTTCGGCGTCATTTCCTCGCTCTTCGGGCCTATCAAATACGGTATCCTGCCCGATCATCTGGCAAACCGGGATCTCCCCAAGGCCAACGCCTGGATCGAGGGCGGCACCTTCATCGCCATTCTCACCGGCACGATGGTTGCGGCCGTCGCCTTCCGCGAGGGCGAGAATGTCTGGATCTTCGGGCCGATGATGATGGGGCTTTCGATCCTCTGCTGGTTTGCCGCCCGCATGATTCCTGCGACCGGCTCCAAGGCACCCGATCTCGTCGTCGACACCAATGTCATGCGCTCCAGCTACAGGTTGGTCAACGAGCTTCGCGCCGATAGCCGCATCTGGCGGGCGTCGCTGATGAACTGCTGGTTCTGGTTCGTCGGCGCCTTCATCATGTCGATGCTGCCGGTCATGGTCACGGACATTCTCGGCGGCTCGGAAATCGTCGTTCCAGCTTATCTTGCGATCTTCGCCATATCGGTTGCCATCGGCTCAGCCATTGCCGGATGGATGGCGGCCGGCCGCATCGTGCTTTTGCCGGCGCCCATCGGCATGCTGATCGTCGCTCTCTTCGGCCTCGATCTCGGCTGGAACCTGTGGGGTCTGCAATCAACCAGCCATGCTGAAACCATTCTTGCCTTCTTCGCCGGACCGAAAACGATCCGTGTCGCCATCGATCTGGCCGGCATGGCGATCGGCGGTGCTTTCCTGGCCGTTCCGACCTTCTCGGCCATGCAGAGCTGGGCGAATGAGGATCGCCGCGCCCGCGTCATTGGCGCATCGAATGTGCTCTCCGCGCTCTTTATCGCTGTGGGCTTGGCGCTTGTGGCCGTGCTTCAAGCCGTGGGTCTGTCGATCCCGGTCATCATTCTCAGCATCTCAGTGCTCAATATCGCGATTGCCTGGTTGATGCTGAAAATGCTGCCGACCAACGCCTTCCGCGATCTAATCTCCATCATCTTCCGCGCCTTCATGCGGCTTGAAGTCGAAGGTCTGGAAAACATACGCAAGGCGGGCTCCGCGCCGATCATCGCGCTCAACCATGTGAGCCTGCTGGACGGTGCACTCGCGCTTGCCATCACCGAGGAAGAGCCTGTCTTCGCCATCGACTATGCCTTCGCCAAGAAGTGGTGGGTGCGGCCGCTTTTGAAGATGTGCAAGTTCCTGCCGCTCGACCCGACCAAGCCGATGGCAACGCGCTCGCTGATCAAGATCATTCAGGACGGCAGCCCGGTCGGCATCTTCCCCGAGGGGCGCCTGACCGTCACCGGCACGCTGATGAAGGTCTATGACGGTGCTGCCATGGTCGCCGACAAGACCGGCGCGATGATCGTTCCCGTCCGCATTGACGGACTGGAAAAGAGCTACGCCTCCTACCTGACGTCGAGCCACGTTCGCCGCCGTCTCTTCCCCAAGGTCAAGGTGACGATCCTCGAGCCGGTCAAGCTCGATGTTCCCGCCGAGCTCAAGGGCAGAAAGCGCCGTATCGCCGCCGGCGCTGCGCTCTACCAGATCATGTCGACGCTGATGTTCCGCACCGCCGACACCAACAATACAGTCCTCGGCCGCGTCATTGACAGCGCCCATGAATATGGCGGCAAGAAGCTCGCCGTCGAGGACCCGATCGCCGGCAAGCTCTCCTATGCCAAGCTCCTGACAGGTGCCGCGGTGCTGGGCGCGAAGTTCAAGAAGATGTTCCCGAACGAGAAGACGCTCGGCGTGATGCTGCCGAACGCCAACGGTACGGCTGCAACCGTGCTCGGTGTCATGTCGGCGGGCAAGGTTCCGGCCATGCTGAACTTCACGGCGGGTGCTGCGAATATCCTCTCCGCCTGCCGGGCGGCGGAGGTCAAGCATGTGCTCTGCTCGCGCGCTTTCATCACGCAGGCCAAACTCGGCCCGGTGGTCGAGGAGCTCGAAAAGCATGTGGCCTTCGTCTGGCTGGATGAACTGCGCACGCAGATCACCTTCTTCGACAAGATCGTCGGCCTCATGCGCAAGTATCGGCCGTTGGTGAGGCGCAATGCCGACGATCCGGCCGTCATCCTCTTCACCTCCGGTTCGGAAGGGGCGCCGAAGGGCGTGGTGCTGACGCACCGTAATGTCCTCTCGAATGCCGCCCAGGCCGCCTCGCGCATCGACTTCCACCCCGGCGACAAGGTGTTTAACGTCCTGCCGATGTTCCACTCCTTCGGCCTGACGGCAGGCACGATCCTACCGCTGGTCTCGGGCGTGCCGGTGTTTTTCTATCCCTCGCCACTGCACTATCGCATCGTGCCGGAGCTGATCTACGTCTCAAACGCCACCATCGTCTTCGGCACGGATACATTCCTGAACGGCTACGCCCGCACCGCTCATCCCTATGACCTGAGATCGATCCGCTACATCTTCTCGGGTGCCGAGCCGGTGAAGGCATCGACCCGCGAGGTCTATATGGAGAAATTCGGCCTGCGCATCCTGGAAGGCTATGGCGTCACCGAAGCCTCCCCGGTGATCTCGCTGAACACGCCGATGTACAACCGCACCGGAACGGTCGGCAAGATCATGCCGGGCATGGAATGGAAGCTCGAGCCGGTTCCCGGCATCGATGAGGGCGGCCGCCTTCTCATCCGTGGCGCCAACGTCATGGCCGGCTACCTGCGCGCCGGTAATCCCGGCGTTCTCGAACCGCTACCGGAGGGTTGGCACGATACCGGCGACATCGTCACCATCGACGAAGACGGTTTCATCAAGATCCGCGGCCGCGCCAAGCGCTTCGCCAAGATCGGCGGCGAGATGATCTCGCTTGCTGCTGTAGAAACACTTGCGGCACGGCTCTGGCCGAGTGCCCTCAGCGTTGTCTCGTCCGTACCCGATGCCAAGAAGGGCGAGCGCCTCGTGCTCCTGACCGATGCGCCGGGTGCGACTAGAAGCGATTTCCTGGCCTTCGCCAAATCGAAGGGTGCCACGGAAATGATGGTTCCCGCCGAAGTGACCGTCGGCAAGGTCCCGGTTCTTGGCTCCGGCAAGGTCGATTTCGTGACGGCGCGCGCCATGGCTTTGGAAGCTCAGTCGCAGTCACAGGCAGCGTAAGGTCCCGATCTTGAAACAGGTGAGCGGTCGATGGTTTCAACCTTCGGCCGCCTTTTCGTTGTTGCCGCCAGTTTATGGCCGAGTGCGCCATCTCCGTTCAGGCGGCAACGGGAAGGATGATCTGAAACGTCGTCCCGTCCCCGCTGCTGTCAAGCAACTCGATAGTGCCTCCGTGGGAAGCGAGCATTGCTCTGACGATGCCAAGGCCCATGCCGGTGCCGCCATCGTCCCGGCGCGTCGAGAAGAAGGGCTCGAAGATGCGATCCCGATTGCCATCGGCAATGCCGCGACCATTGTCGCGAATTTGGATCGATATCCCCCGCCCTTCGCCGCTTGCGTTGATTGCAAGGTCTGTCGCGCCGTTCTGAACGGCATTTTCCGCCAGATTGGCGAAAATAATGCCGGCTGCCTCGCCGGGCAAAGCCAGCGTCTCGTCGGCGCTGCCTTCATAGATGATCGTCAATTGGCGAAATTGCATCTCCAACTGGGCAATGATATCGCGAAGGCTGCTGGAGCCCTGTTGGGATGGAAGCTCGGCCTTTGCCAGCTCCCGCAGTCGCGACAACAGCCGATCCAGCCGTTCGGTGTCGGCGATGATGTTTCCGAGGAAGCGGCTGCGCTGCTCTTGGCTCATCGGATTGTTGTCGTCATCGTCACGCAGCAGTTCCGCCGCTCCCTTGATCGAGGTCAAGGGCGATTTCAGCTCATGGGAAACATGGGTGGCGAAGGAGCGGACGTAATCGGAATGGTCGACCAACTTGCCGGCGAGATCGAGAAAGCTCTGCGAAAGCGTTGCGACCTCGCGCGTGCCGTAGATCTCGAGCGGCCGGATCGCGGAGCGTCCGCCGCGGGCGATCTCCTCGGTCCGGGCAATCAGGGCATTGATCGGCGTAGTCAGCGTGCGCGTCAGTACGTAGGCGACGATGAGGGTAAGGATCAGAACGGCGGCGAGGGTGGCGATCTCCGCCGGCGCCATGGCGCCGGAGGCGGCGCGCACGACGCGAAACCAGATGATCGTGAGCATCGGCAGCATCATCACGGTCAGAAGCACCGCGTAGACGATGAGGGCGAGCGGCGGCCGCCATTTCGACTTCACCCGCGGCGTACGCATCAAGCGTTTCCTTCTGTAGCCGATGTCAGCTTAAAGCCGACGCCGTGCACCGTGGCGATGATGCCCTTGCCGCCAACGGCCGAAAGCTTGGCACGGAGATTGCGGATATGGCTGTCTATGGTGCGGTCGGCGACCTGCATGTCAGCGCCATAGGCCGCTTCCATCAGCTGATCGCGGCTGAAGACGATCTCGGGGCGCGAGAGCAGCGTCTCGAGGATCGAGAATTCGAGCGCCGTCAAGGTGAGCGGTACATCGGCGAAGCTGGCGGTGCGGCTACCGCGATTGAGCCGCAGAGATCCCGCGGACACGGAGCCATTGGCCGCATCCGGCTCCGAGCCATGGCCGCTTCGCTTCAAGATGGTGCGGACCCGGGCAACCAGCTCGCGCGGACTGAAGGGTTTGGTGACATAATCGTCGCCGCCGATCTCCAGACCCAGAATCCTGTCGATTTCTTCGTCGCGCGCCGACAGGAAGAGGATCGGAAGGTTCGATGCCTTGCGAATGCGGCGGCAGACTTCCAACCCATCCATGTCGGGCATGCCAACATCGAGGACGATCAGATCGAGACCGCCTTTGTGAAAGGCCATCATGGCCTCTGTGCCGTTGCGCGCGGTCGTCGTCTTCATGCCGGCGCGGTCGAGCGCGAAGCAGATCACGTCGCGAATATTCGGTTCGTCGTCGGCGACGAGGATGCGCGGTGCCATGTAGTGCCTGTTCTGGTTATTCTGCTCTTTGTCTTCGTTTCGGCCTCATCTGACAAGGGTCGCATCATTTTTGAGGTAAGCACCGAGACGAGCATCGCGATAGGTCCAGCTTCGCCAAGCGTGCGAGCGTCTGACATACTGCCATAATAGTGCTTCGCGCACCTTGCGAGCATTCACGTCGGCAGGCAGCGATGCCAGATAGGTGTCGAGTGCCGGAATGGCGGTAGGGCCAAGCGTCGAGAGATAATCGAGATCGAGAACGACGCCTTCGCCCGATATTTCGCGGCTATGGGCAACGTTGAAGCGGGCGATGAAGGCGGGAATGTCGGCGAATGCGGCGGCATAGAGTATGAGAACCAGCATCGCGGAGCTTAACGCGATCAACCAATCGTTGGAGCGACGAAGCAGGATGCGCAGGAGGATGAGGAAGAGGCCGACTGCGACCAAGCCCATCCAGATGCCGGCCGCAACGCGCAGCTCCGTCAGCGAATAGACTTCGACATAGAGATCGAGCCGCAGAATGGAGGAAAGGCAGAGCAGGATATTCTGCGCGATCCAGAGAAGTACCAGGCCGCGAAGCAGGGGACTTCTGTCGCCCGGTCCGCCACGCCGCATGGCGGCAAGCACGAAGATGGCAGCGAGGATTGCGGTGAGTATTAACGGATAGGCGCCGCGATGGGCGTATTCGGCATGACTCATGCCATCGGGCAGGCTGGCGCCGCCCCAGAGATAGGCGAGATCGAGTAGTGTCTGCACGGCAAACAGCGCGTTGAAGACCAGAAGCGAGCGCAGCAATGCGGCATGGCCGAACAGTCCATCTTCAATCCTGGTGGTGATCGCTGCGCCCCCTTCGCGATGGTGACGGCGGCGCTTCAGGCGTGGATGAAGCAACACCGATAAAAGGGCTGCAACGACGAGCCAGAAACCGATGCGCCACATGCTCAGAAGTTGCAGCAGGAAAGTGAGGTCGATGCTGCGCAGCGTCTTGTCGATCAGCGGATTGGCCATAGCGAAAAGAGCAAGAAAGCCGGCGGCAAACGCGAGCGGCATGATCCAGCCGCGCAGATGATGTCGAACACCGTCTGGCGCTGGCTTCTGCAGCCGCCGCAGCCAGCGATAGCTCGTCTGGCGGAAGGGCCGCACCGGCAGATCCAGCAGGAAACGGAGCAGCGCCAATGGTAAGCGCGTCGATTGCCGCGGGAGCAATCCGCCGACACCCAGCGATATCAAGCAAAGCCCAAGCAGGCTGGTGCTGATGCCCATCCAGGATGCGGTCTCGACAAGTGGCGCTGACGCAACGAGGCAAAGGATCACAAAGGCTGCGATCTTTGGAATCGATTGCCTTCTTCTGGAGGAAATCATCAGACCGGCGGCGACGGCATTGGCGAAGAGAAAGAGATTCACACCCGGCGCCTCGTCGAAGAGAAGAATGTCGGCCAGGGCGATAAGGGAAATGAATGTGAGGAGTTTGCGATAGGGACTGCTTGTGGCGTTTGCGGGAAGGGCAAGTGTATCGGATAGGCTCATCGGTATCGGCTCCGTGAGGGATATTCGGCCAAGGCGAAGGGTATGATCCTGGCTTCCTGAACCAGCGGATCGGCTGGCGGCTGACGGTCGTCCTCAAGCCACCAACCTTCCTTGAGAAGACTGCGTGGCAGGCGGGCGGGCGGAATTGCGATTGTCTCGGGCGTGTTGTTCATGGCGCGACGATGGCGTCCGCCTTTGCAGAATTTGTGCAGAAGCTGAGGAGCTCTTCAGGAAAATTGGGCAAGTCGGAACGTTCAGATCATCGCGCTTGTATGATATCTGAAAAGAGTTGCCGCCGACGAGGCCATGCTGGACGAGGCAAATTTAGCGTTGCGTGAAATATGTCTCAAAATGGGGCAGTCACTTGTGGAGTTTAATCCTGTGTTTCCCAGCTTCCAGTCCGCCTATGGATTGCCGGTGTGAAAATCGATTTCTTGACCCGGCTGTCGTACTCACCCCTGACGACAGCCGGGAATCTCGGAAGCGGCCTTCAGCCGCGACCGAGGTTCTCGTCAGAAAAAGTAAGGCACCACATTTGCGATGAGACGCAAACAGAGCTGAAGATGGGGTAGGGCTGATCGAAAGACCGGCCAATATGGATGCCAAATTGCTGCATCGTCGCCTTGCCGCATGCGCGCTTTGATTGTAGTTTTCCCTGGCGGTCGTTGAGCGAAGGGTGGAGATTGCATGGTCATCGCGCAGGGCAATTCATCCTCGTCACCTGATCGCGAAACCTTGGAGGCCATGGGTTTTGATCCCGAGCTCCGCCGCAAGTTTGAAGCCGGCATCGAATCCGGCTTGCTGCGCGATCTGCATGTCGTGCTTGCCGCACGTTCCGGGCGTGTATGCCTGGAATATTACGCCATCGGCTCCGACGAAAATTGGGGAGATCCGCTCGGGGATGTCACCTTCGACGCGGATACGCTGCACGATCTTCGTTCGGTCACCAAGAGCATTGCCGGCCTTCTCTATGGCATTGCACTCGATAGAGGATCGGTGCCGCCGCCGGATGCATCGCTTTATGAGCAGTTCCCGGAATACGGCGATCTCGCCCGAGATCCTGCGCGCGCCAAGATCACCATTGCCCACGCGCTGACGATGACGCTGGGGATGGAGTGGGACGAAGATCGTCCCTATACCGATCCGCTGAACAGCGAAATTGCGATGGAGAATGCGCCGGACCGATATCGTTTTGTCCTGGAACGTCCGGTGATCGCAGAGCCGGGAACACGCTGGATTTATTCCGGCGGCAGCGTCGCGCTTGTGGGTGCTATCATCGAGCGCGGCACGGGCAAGCGCTTGCCCGATTTCGCGCGAGAGGTTCTTCTTGAGCCGCTGGGGATTGCCAAATTCCATTGGAACGCCGGGCGTGACGGTGTGGCGTCGCCGGCATCCGGGTTGCGCCTGACTGCCCCCGATTTGCTGAAGATCGGCACGCTTTTCCTTCAGAAGGGCGTGTGGAATGGCCAAAGGATCGTCTCGGAAGAGTGGATCGCGCAATCCCTCGCGCCGGCAATTTCGACGGGAGACGGTTTGAGCTATGGCAGATTGTGGTTCTCAGGCCATGCGCCGGTGCCGGCGTTTGACAATCCGCGGCCATGGTATGCCGGCTTCGGCAATGGCGGGCAAAGGCTCTGGCTGATGCCCGATGCGGGTATCGCCGCTGTCATCTATTCCGGCAAGTATAATTCCTGGGATGCCTGGATTATGCCTACCCGCGTCTGGCGCGAGATCATCCTTGCCAATCTGCTGAAAGCATGAAGATGGCGCCTTCAAAAGCCGAGTTTCCCACACTTGTCACCGAGCGACTGCGGCTGCGCGAAGCGAGCATGGGTGATCGCGACGATTTCCATGCGCTGATTTCAATTCCGGAGGTCACACGGTTCTCGAATTGGGTTGATGCGCCGAAAATGGCGCAGATCGAGCGTTCTTTGCGATGGATGATCAAAATCTTTCCCAAGGGAACGGGTTGCTCATGGATCATCGAGGATCGGGTTTCCGGCAAATTGCTCGGAGCCATTCGCTTCAACAGCTTCGATAAACATGCCAGATGCGCAGAACTGGGCTATGAACTGCATCCCTCCGCCTGGGGCAAGGGGCTGATGAGCGAAGCCGCGCGTGCCATCGTCCGATGCGGCTTCGACGTTTTTTCGCTGAATCGCATCGAAGCCTGGACGCTGCCGGGAAACGCCGCATCCGACCGGGTTCTGGAAAAAGCGGGCTTTCAATATGAGGGCACGCTGCGCCAGAAGGCGCGGTTCAAAGAAGCCTTCCACGATTTCCGCATGTTCGGCTGCTTGGCTGGCGACCGGCAGAGCTAGCCTTAGTCGGTCTCCTGGCCGGTTCGTCAGTCGGTCTTGCATTATCAATCAATCCGCCTCAGCCAGCCTCGATAATGAACGACGGGGCCGATGAACGATAGGGCAATCGGTACATCGAAGTGGAAGCGGCCGTCCTCCGGCCATTCATGAGCGACGCTTTGGGGCGCAAGAAAGAGCGGTAGCGGAATGCGCAAGAACGACCAGTGTCGCATCTCCATGCTGAGTCCGTTGCCACGGATGGGAAGATCGAATGCAAAGCGGAAGGGGCCGAAGCGTTCGACGAGGTGGCCATTCTCTTCGCTCAAATGGCTGCGGAAGCGCCGGCCGGAAAAATCCCGCGTCCATTCTTCGATGCCGTTGTTTTCCTCGAAGGAGACATGCAGCGCGTGCTTTCCGGCTGTGGGAAAGCCGAATATTTTCGCGACCAGCCGGGCAAGAGGAGAACGCCCGCGGGTGACGACTGCCTCTCCTTTGGCGCCGCCATCGCCGAAGACATGGTGCATCGCACGTACCGGCTCGGAAAGATGCGCGAAAGCAGGACCCATGACACGCTGATAGAGCGGCGTATAGGGTGCTTCCGTCATTTCCTCGGTGATTGCCAGATCGCGAAACAAGGTCCGAAAATCCTCAAGCGACAGAAGCCCGCCGGCGTGACGGGCGCCGGGTGGAAGACGGCCGTCGCGCAAGGCCCGCGCCAGCAACTGCGCCGGAAGCGTGGGAATTTCCACGCCGTCGCCATTTTCGGCAATCAGGGTCCAGCGGCGAGCCTTCATGGCGCCTTGCTCAATGCCCTTGATCTCGATCGTCATAGCCGAGCGCGCCGTGCCAAGTCTTGCTGTCAGGCGTTGCAGCGGCAGCAGAAAGCGACTGATCTTCTTGAGCGATGTCAACCAGCCCCAGGCAACCGGCCAGGACAGCAGCCAGAGTGCCAAAGTCTGAAAGGCGAATTCCGGCCCCGCCCGGAAGATGACACTGGGCCGCTCGGCAAAGCTTTCGACCAGCAGATCGTGATCCGGCACGTCGGCCAGCGCCACCAACCGATGCAGGGGGCGGCGGCTGGCAATGGCATAGGTTTCGCGCTTCAGCATGTGCCAGCCCATCGCATCTTGCCAGCGCCGGCCGCGCCAGAGCCGCACCGGCCTGCCGACATAACTCAGGATTGCCGATGCGACCGAGGCGCCGGCGGTCGCCCGATTGGAGGCACTGATCGACATTTCTATCGAACGAACTTCCTCCATGTCCTTGGCAAGGTCCGCGACCACGGCACCGGAGAGCGCCGGCACGCTCGACGCGCCCGAGATGACGGTTACGCCAGCAGCCTTTGCCCGTTCATCGAGGCATCTGATCGCGCCGACGAAATCGCGCGCGTCGGCAAGATCGATGTAGTGGATACCGGCCTCCACGCAGGCTCGCGGAACTCTGTCATCACTTTGCTGGAAGGGACCTGCCGCATCGATTAACAGAAAGGGCCTGTGCTCGCCGAGTATCGCAGAGATATCGCCATTTCGATCGGCTTGCAGACCAATCGCATGCGGCAATCGAGCGGCGAGCGCTTTCGCGGCTTCGAGATTGCGTCCGGCGACCAGAACCTCGAAGCCGTCGCTGGCAAGGCGCCGCGACAGCCGCGCGCCGAATCCGCCATAGCCGCCGAGAACGAGGATTCTTTTCAAAGGATGCGGCTCGCCTGCTCGGGTGTCGGAAGCCAGCATGTCTCCCGTTTGCCGAAGATGCGGTAGCGATTGCGCGCAAGCCAGAGGTAGATCGGATCGCGCAGCATGCGGGGTATGATGCTCAGCACGGAAATCGTCTTCCACGGCCACCCGAGGCCGGCATAAATGGCCAGCACCGCGTCGCTGTCGCGTAATACCTTTGCGCCGTCGACGATGATGAGGCTGTCGGGATCGGCGGGATCCATGCCGCAGCGGCGATAGAGCGCGATGCCGGTTTCATTCTGCATGGAGGCAAGACGGAAACGACCAAGATGGTCATGACGAAGCACGAACTGGGCGTTGGCGGTACACAGGACGCACATGGCGTCGAAGACGATGATCGGCCCGTGATGGTCGCTGATGGTGCTTTTGTTCATGCTGGCGGCGTCTTTTTCCGTAAACCGGTCTCGCCACAGCTTTGACCAGTTGCATCGCCGCCGTCAATTGCACGTTTCTGTGGGCTGCCATGTCAAACCGGCACGACCGTGAGGTTTATATCGCAGGGCTAGGCTGCGGAAGGATCGAAAAAAGCAGGCCGATCGATCTGTCGGTTGGCATGCGGCCCGATCTGCTAGACCGGGCCGCGCGCATCGCGGAAGAGTAGCTTAGCGATAACGCCAGCCACCATGCCACCACTCGCGATGCACCCAATAGCGGTGCCCATCCCAATAGCCACGGCCGGGATAGAAGATGCCATAGGCCGGAACCGCTGGCGCGACGACCACAGGCCGTCCATTCGGGCGGCAATAACCGTACGGCCCGCGATGCCAGCCGATACCGCACCCGTCGCGAGCCTCAGCCGGTGAAATGGCGGCAAGGCAGGCGATTGCGGCGAAAGTCAGCAAAATGATCTTTTTCATGATGTCCTCATTCGTCCTTGAAGAGCTTCAAGCTGTTATCCCTTCAGCGCTTAAACGGCGGCGAGCGGCAAATCCGTCGCTACATAGCGATGATTTTGCATTCGGATGCGAAAGGCTGCTGGCTTCGGCGGCGCCGAAGTGGACAGGCGATGCAGGAGAGCTGCACCCGCTGCGGGATCAGGATCGAATTTCAAAGGCTCGGGATGCAAGGCGAGCCTGAGCCGGGCACGATTTTGCCGCGGGCACCGTTTTCTTGCCGATGATCGGCATGCGCCGGATCAAGGCGCGCAGAATGGCGAGAATTGCCTTGTATTGTTCCCCAGGACACAAGCGGCCGTTGGAATCATAGGCAAACAGGAGACGACGTCGCGCGAATGCGTGCGCCAGCCCCAAGGCAAAAGCCACGCCGACACCCCATCCCATCAGCGTGTCGCTTGCCCAATGCGCGCCGACCCATTGGCGCGACAGGCAGATCAGGACGCCGACTGGTATGAAGAGGGGGCGAAGGCGGGGAAAGACCAGCGCCAGCGACATCGCCATGGCGCCGGCCGTTGCCGAGTGTCCGGAAGGAAAGGAGGCGAAGTCGGCCTGAAAGGCAAAGGGTCGGAAAGAGAAGGCGCCGTTCGTATCCAGGAGTTCCGGCCTGGCGCGACCGATGATGTTCTTGGCGAGCGAATCGACAAGGCCGCCGCCGGCGACTGCCAGGAAGACGAAGGCAGCCGCAGTCGCGATGAGATCAGCCCCCGTTCGCATGGATTTCCGCAGTTTGTGCGCAGGCGCGAGGATCGCAAAAATCAGCAGCGCTCCGCTGAATGAGAGCACCAGAAGCCCGGTGCCGAGGCTGCTGATCCACCTCGCCGTCCCTCGCAATTGCGCGGGAAACGATTTCATCCAGATGCCCAAGGGATAATCGGCCGTCCACATGACGAGCAATGACAGCGCGAGGAAAATGGCGATGATAACGATCGGGCGCTCGAGAAAAGCACGATTTGCAGGGGGCTTGATGGTCGGGGTGTTGAAGAAGCAGCGAAGACCGCCAGCCATTCGTCTGCGACCGGTGTCGGCGGAACGCCCCAGCATTTCTTTTATGGCCTCTCGGCCTCGCTGCCATGCCTGCATAAAGCCGACTTTCCATTACTGTCGAGACAGCCGCTCGTGGAGCTGGGCTCACCAATCGCCTTCCGCTCCGTTTCCCTTGGAAAAAGCTGCTACAACAACACGCTGACAGCCGCCTGAAAGGTTGCGCTTGGCGGGTCAGATCTCGATTGTGTGGGCGGCAAACCAAAATTCACGGCGTCGACCAGGCGGCTTCGATTGTTGGATTGTGCAGTCATGAGCTGAAGAGACGGCGGTGCCGAAAAAGACTGTACCGCCAACAAGGTAGCCGCTGAATTCCGCTATCCGGGCGAAAGTCGCCGGGAGGATTGCTTCATTGGCCATTTTTAGCGACAATTGGGTTAGCGTTCGGTGGGAGGAGCCAAATGCACGACTATTCCGCACATGCGGATCAGGTTTACGCGTCGGCGCAATCGGCGGCGGCGAGTTCTTCGGTTGTTGCATCCTGGCGACGGTGCATGGTCATGCACCGCCTCGCGCCGGAGGAGAAGCGTCTGCCGATGCGCTTGACCAGTCAGGAATTTCAAACGGCACTGGAGCGATCGGAACGGTTGGTTGCCGAAGCTGCCAATGAGTTGGATCGCCTGTTTCTCGCGGTGGGCAAGGCCGGCTGTTGCCTGCTTCTGACCGACCGCAACGGTATCGCGCTGGAACGCCGCGGCGCCGTCGGTGACGATAAGGAGTTCCACGATCTCGGCCTGTGGCCTGGTTCCGTCTGGACAGAAGCGAGTATCGGCACCAATGGCATCGGAACCGCGCTTGCCGACGAGCGGGCCGTCGCGATCTTTCGCGATCAGCACTTCTTTAGCTCCAATATCAATCTCAGCTGCACCACGGCGCCGATCCGCGATCATCGCGGCCAGCTTGCCGGGGCGCTCGACATTTCCAGCTGCCGCGACGATGTGAGCGACGGGACACTGGCGATCCTGTCGCAGACCGTGCGCGACGCGGCAGTGCGCATCGAGCTCAATCTTTTCCGCAGCGCCTTTGCCGGTGCCCGCTTCGTCATGGTGCCGACGGATATCGCATCCACTTCGGCACTGCTGGCGGTCGACCGCAACGACCTTGTGCTCGGTGCGACCCGCGCGGCCCGCCTTGCATTGAAGCTCGACGATCATCGCATTGCCGTGGGCATTCCGGCCTCCGATGTTCTTCGCGAGCAGCAAGGGGCCGCGGGCGAGGATCTGATTGAGGCAGAGCGCGCGGCGCTGCTCAGGGCTCTTTCGCGTGCCAATGGCAATGTCTCTCAGGCGGCCGCGGCACTCGGCATGAGCCGTTCGACGCTGCATCGGAAGATGAACCGGCTCAATCTGCACTGAAGTGCCGTCAACGCGCATTCGATCCGGCGGATGTCGCAGAGTTGCGACACTGTGCGCTGCAGCACGGCAAGCCACCTCTATCGCCGGCCGCGATGTGCCCGCAGACTTCTCCCATCGGTTCGCTCATCGAACCTGCCGACCAAGGGAGGATGGCATGCTGCATCAAAAGATCGTGGAATCTCCGTTCAAGCTGAAATATGGCAACTATATTGGCGGCGAGTGGCGCGAGCCGATTGCCGGAAGGTACTTCGACAACTTGACGCCGATCACCGGCGGCAAGATCTGCGAGATACCGCGCTCCGACGAAAAGGACATCAACGCGGCCCTCGACGCCGCTCATGCGGCGAAAGACAAATGGGGCCGGACCTCCACGACCGAGCGCTCCAATATCCTGATGAAGATCGCCCAGCGCATGGAAGACAAGCTGGAAGTGCTGGCGCAGGCGGAAAGCTGGGACAATGGCAAGCCGATCCGCGAGACTATGGCGGCCGACATTCCGCTCGCGATCGATCACTTTCGCTACTTCGCTTCCTGCATTCGCGCCCAGGAAGGCTCGATCGGCGAGATCGACCACGATACCGTCGCCTATCATTTCCATGAGCCGCTCGGCGTCGTCGGCCAGATCATTCCCTGGAACTTCCCGATCCTGATGGCCGCCTGGAAGCTTGCGCCGGCGCTTGCCGCCGGCAATTGCGTCGTCATCAAGCCGGCAGAACAGACGCCGGCTTCGCTTCTGGTCTGGGCTGAGCTGGTTGGCGATCTCCTGCCGCCGGGCGTGCTCAACATCGTCAATGGCTTCGGCCTGGAGGCCGGTAAACCGCTTGCAACGAGCCCGCGCATCGCCAAGATCGCCTTTACCGGCGAGACGACGACAGGCCGGCTCATCATGCAATATGCCAGCCAGAACCTGATCCCCGTCACGCTCGAACTCGGCGGCAAGTCGCCGAACATCTTCTTTGCCGATGTCGCGGCCGAAGACGACGATTTCTTCGACAAGGCGCTCGAAGGCTTTGCAATGTTCGCGCTTAACCAAGGCGAGGTCTGCACATGCCCGAGCCGAGCGCTGATCCAGGAATCGGTCTACGACCGCTTCATGGAGCGTGCCGTCAAGCGCGTGGAAGCCATCAAGCAGGGCAATCCGCTTGATGCCGCAACCATGATCGGCGCCCAGGCATCGAGCGAGCAGATGGAGAAGATCCTCTCCTATCTCGATATCGGCAAACAGGAAGGCGCCGAAGTGCTGACGGGCGGTGGTCGCGCCGATCTCGGCGGCGAGCTGTCGAGCGGCTATTACATCAAGCCGACCATCTTCAAGGGGCATAACAAGATGCGGGTCTTCCAGGAGGAGATCTTCGGCCCGGTCGTATCGGTCACGACCTTTAAGGATGAGAAGGAAGCGCTCGAAATCGCCAACGATACGCTCTATGGCCTCGGCGCCGGCGTATGGACCCGTGACGGCAATCGCGCCTATCGCTTCGGCCGGGAGATCCAGGCCGGCCGCGTCTGGACGAATTGCTATCACGCCTATCCGGCCCACGCCGCTTTCGGCGGCTACAAGCAATCGGGCATCGGACGCGAGACGCACAAGATGATGCTCGATCACTACCAGCAGACCAAGAACATGCTGGTCAGCTACAGCCCGAAGGCGCTTGGCTTCTTCTGAGTTCTCCCAACCAAGCGAGCAAGGCTTCCGGCTGCGGCCGGGAGCCTTCAAGCATTTTCAGGGAGTGATGGAGGATCATCATGGACGACAGTGGATCGGAGCCGCGGGTGCTGGCGACCGATAAGGCGCTCGAGCTTATCCGCGAGATACAGCAGGACCATCCCGATATCCTGTTTCATCAGTCGGGTGGCTGCTGCGACGGTTCTTCGCCGATGTGCTATCCGGCAGGCGAATTCATGATCGGCGACAACGATGTCAAACTCGGCGAGATCGGCGGCGTGCCGGTCTACATCAGCGGCAGCCAGTTCGAGGCGTGGAAGCATACGCAGCTCATCATCGACGTCGTGCCGGGGCGCGGCGGCATGTTCTCGCTCGACAATGGGCGGGAGAAGCGATTTCTAACCCGCTCGCGCCTGTTCGGCGGTAGCGAAGCCTGCTCAGTCCCGGACATCAGCCGTGCGCCGGCGCAATAGGCAGGGTCATAAACGGCGTGTAGTATTGGCCTAATACCCGCAACCGCAGGCGCTTTGCTAGACTGCCGTCCGTTGGTTTTTGAGGGAGGACGACGATGCCAGCAGCAAAGATTTTGATGATCACCGGTGATTTCACCGAGGACTACGAGACCATGGTGCCGTTCCAGACGCTGCTTGCCTGCGGCTATACGGTTCATGCCGTCTGCCCTGGCAAGAATGCCGGCGAGACCGTAGCAACGGCCATTCATGATTTCGAGGGCGATCAGACCTATTCCGAGAAGCGCGGCCACAATTTCGCATTGAACGCGACCTTCGCCAGTATCCGGGCTGAGGATTACGACGCACTTGTCATTCCGGGCGGTCGCGCGCCAGAATATCTGCGCCTGAACCCAGAGGTCATTAAGGCCGTTCAGCATTTCTTCGGGGCAGACAAGCCCGTCGCCGCAATTTGCCATGGCGCGCAATTGCTGGCGGCTGCGGGTGTCCTCAAGGGACGCACCTGCTCGGCCTATCCCGCCTGCCGTCCCGAAGTGGAGCTTGCCGGCGGCACCTATGCCGATATTGCCATCAATGACGCGGTTGCCGACGGTAATCTCGTCACCGCACCGGCCTGGCCGGCGCATCCGGCATGGTTGCGGCAATTCATGGCTGTGCTCGATGCGAGCGCGTTGTCGGAAGCCAATGCTGCTTGAAGCTGAAAGGGGAGGCGTGCATGTGCGAATTGTTCATCAAGGCCGATGCCAGGCTCTGGGAAAGCACCACGCGCTCCCTCCGCATCGACGGTATGGTGACCAGCGTCAGACTGGAAAACTTCTTCTGGTCGAAGCTCGAGGAAATTGCCCGGCGTGACGGCATGAACGTGGTGCAGCTGATTACCAAGCTGCACCATGAATCGATCGATGCCGGCCACGATCTCGGCAATTTCACGTCGTTCCTGCGGGTCTGCTGCGCACGCTATCTCGACCTGCAATTGGCCGGCGACATTTCGAGCGATCTCTCCCAGCCGATCGCTGGCGTCGACGCGCCCGCCATTCTTGGCCGCGAGCGTCTGAAGTATCATTGATCCTATCGATGCGGCAGCGCGGCATCCGGAAATCGTCGCACGGCCGGTTTCGTGGTGGCCGTCGCGTCGACAATAACTCTTATGGCGGCATACAACTTATAGGGAATGTTTCGTGGCGAGGCGTATCCTGGGTTATTCAAACCTTAACTAACTTGCGGTAGTAATTGAATCATCGAGTATCGCATGAGGCATAGAGCTTTGCGTCAGGCTTCCATGAGGGAGAGGCTGTGGCGCTTGAGGATAAGCGATGACATCGATTTCAAATGTGCCTTCGGCGGCTCTGGCCATTCTCCAGCAATTGAATAAGGGCACGACAATATCGGAGCAACCTCCATCCGCCGCCGATGGCCTTATTGCGGTGGCGACCGGCCTGACGAATAAGGTGGCCGTTTCCAAGCAGCCCACTCAAGCTCAATCGAAAGTTTCGGAAGCCATGTTCAGCATGAGCAAGGACAGCATCGCGAAGCAGAAGCTTGATCTTATCGAACGGACAGGCAGGGCTCTGGGGGTCGAACGAAGCGACTATTCCTCCATGGACGAGTTTGTTGCAGCGATGAAAAAGGTCTATGGCGAGATAAAGGTGCAGGCTGGAGGCATGGCGGTGTTTCATGCGCTTGAAAGGCAGCTCGGCCTCGATAAGCTTGGCCTGTCGATCGAAGACGTTATCGAGAGCGCTCAAGATGGCGACAGCAACGACAAGGTCACGAAAGCCCTCGAAAGGCGGGCGAAGAAAGAAAAGGACGAGGCGAGTGGAGCCGGATCGGATCAGGCTATCCAGATCGATGCGGCTGCTGCCAATCTCTACGGCCTGCTTTCGTTCAACTGACATGGTTTGTCAGTCGCGCAATCGAGTTCTGGCGGTGCCGTCAGACGACTTTTGATGAGCTCGGCTGCCGCATCCGCTGCAGTTTCCATATAGCTCGGATCGCGATGGAGCAGGACCACGGCAAATGAACCGTCGAGGAGCAGCATGATCTGGCGCGCCAGCGGCAGGGCATCATTGCCGGCTCCGGCTTCCATAAAGGTTGAAGCAAGCCAATCCTCGACGCGCTTCTTATGGGCGCGGGCAGCCACCAGAGCCGGATGGCCGGGAAGGTTGATGAGCTCGACCGAGGTGCGCAGGAACCCGCAGCCCTTCCATTTGGCGCTACGCGCCGATTGTGCCAGATGGCGAAAAATGCCGGCAACCTTCTCGGCTGTATCGCCTTTCGTTTCCTCGAACCAGCGTTTGAAGAGGACGAGGTTCGGCTCGTCCCGCACCTGCAGATGGGCGGCGATCAGGTCGTCCTTGCTGCGGAAATGATAGTAGAGGGTACGCTTGGTGATGCCTGCCTTTTCGGCGATGGCATCTACACTGATCGCGCGAATGCCATCGCGATGGAAGAGTTTTCCGGCCGCCTCAAGTATGCGTTCGCGCGTCGGCTGCGAGCTGTCTTTCATGACTCAATGTATACCGGGTAGTGAATATACACAATGCGGCGGTGGCATCATCCTCCGTCCCATGAACGAGCAACACATTCCATCATCCTCGGGGCCGCGCAGCACGCCGATTTCCATTTCATGTGCCGACAGCGTCGTTCTCGGCGGTCATCTCTGGCTGGCGGAGACGGCTAAGCCGGAAGGCAGCGTGATCATCAACCCGGCCACGGGCGTGCTTGCGCGCTACTATCACCGCTACGCGCAATTTCTGGCTCGGCATGGGTTCGATGTCCTGACCTATGATTATCGCGGTATCGGGCTATCGCGGCCGCAACGGCTGCGTGGATCCCGCTATCGCTGGCGGGATTGGGGTGAGCGGGATTTCGATGCCGCACTTCAATGGCTGGCTGGCTATCGTCGCAGCGGCCAATTGATAGTGGTCGGCCATAGCGTCGGCGGTTTCCTGCCGGGACTGGCCGAACATGCTCCTATGATGGACAGGATGCTGACAGTCGGCGCCCAATATGCCTGGTGGGGCGATTACCTGCCGCACCGCCGCGCTGCCCTCTTTTTCAAATGGCATGTCGCCATGCCCGCAATCACTGCGCTATGCGGCTATTTTCCCGGTCGCCGGCTTGGCTGGCTGGAGGATCTGCCGAAGGGGGTAGCAAATGAGTGGAGCTTTCGTGGCCCTCGGTTCGAGCGCAGCCATCCAGCGGCAGAGAGGCAGGATGCTCTTCGGCGAATGGCCGCGGTCCGGGCGCCGATCCTCGCGATTGCGGTTTCGGACGATGAACTCGGCACGGTGCCGGCGGTTCGCCGCGCGCTGAACTATTATACGGGTGCGCAATCCATCCTGGTGCATCTGCATCCTATTGACCTTGGCCGCGACAGGACCGGTCATTTCGGCCTGTTTCACGATAGCTACAAGGAGAGCTTCTGGGTCGACACGCTGTCGTGGCTTCGCGAGGGCCGCAATCCCTGGTCGGTCTCGGCGTGAAACCGGAAGGTTAGGCCCGCCTCAGGGCCGTCGTTTTGCGCGGCTGCCTGTATTGCATGGGCTGATGGTCTCGGATAGACGCCATTTTCGGATCATGATTGAGATGGAAGCTAGGCATTTGTCGGCTCCGGATATTTGAAAAACGTGAAGTGGAGTTTGGAATGACCGGCCAAAATGACGAATATGTCTATGACGAAGTGACCGGCGAGTGGCGGCCCGCCGCAGAGATGGCTGCCGCAGCTGCCGCAATAGGCCTCATCGTACATGATGCAAGCGGCAACGTGCTTACCGATGGCGACTCGGTTACCCTCATCAAGGATCTGAAAGTGAAAGGCGCCAACCAGACCTTGAAGCAAGGCACGGTTATCAAGTCCATTCGACTGACCGACAATCCTGAAGAGGTCGATTGCCGTTACGACGGGATCAAGGGTTTGGTTCTCCGCACCGAGTTCATACGCAAGCGCTAGACCATGGCGGTGGAGGAATTGTTCCTTTCGTGCTATGCGGTTGCAAAATTGAACGGTGTCGCGCCGATTATCCGGATTTCCGAATTGTAAAATTGTAAATTGGTGCTTATCTCCCTTGCTTGATGCACTTACATGATGTGGAAAGTTATGTAGCGGCTGCAGACCGGCTGGGGGATTATGCATGCATCTCGAAGACTATGCCGCACTCGGCCGCTCGGAGTTGCGCGTCAGTCCGCTTGCGCTCGGAACCATGACTTTTGATACGGGGGGCGCCTGGCCATCCCGTGAAAACCAGCCTGCTGCAGTTCTGGCGCGCTATCTCGAACTCGGTGGCAACTACCTCGATACTGGCAATGGAGCGGTCAAAGCGGGCGGCCAGACGGTTGTCGGCACCTATATCGCCCAGAATTCGATCAGACGTGGCGATCTTGTCATTGCTGGTAAATTCAATGTCGAATGGGATGGTGAAACACCTGGCCGCAAGGCCGTGATAGCCGGTTTCGAGCAGGCCCTTCGACGGCTGCGCACCGATTATCTCGACCTTTATTGGCTTGATAATTGGGATATCCAGGCGCCCCTGGAAGACATACTGGCGGCGCTCCACGATCTCGTTCAGTCCGGAAAATTGCGTTACTTCGGCATTTCCGATGCCCCTGCCTGGAAGGTGGCGCATGCGCATCTCCTGGCGCAATCCAACGGCTGGGCTCGGTTCATCGGTCTGCAGATCGAATATTCGCTTGCAGCAAGGCTGTTTGAAAACGAGCTCATTCCGCTGGCAACAGGATTGGGGCTTGGCGTCGTCTCGCATTCGCCCTTGAGTGGCGGTCTCATCAGCGGCAAATATAAGCCTGCCAACAATGCGGGCATGAGACGGGGGCATGCGGCGCAATTGGCGCAAAGGCCCGATGAGCAGGATCTTGATATCGTGGACGCCTTATTCCGCGTCGCCGACGAGCTCGGTACGACGACCGCACGCGTCGCTCTTGCCTGGGCAATGGGACGCCTTGGCGTATCTTCGACGATTATCGGCGTTCATACGCTGGAACAACTCAATGAGGATATCGGCGCACTCGATGTCCAGCTCTCGCCCGAGCAGACGGCGACACTGGATGCGCTTACGATTCCCAATCCCGTCATGACCCTGCCGCTGCCGTTGCACAACGCCGCGCCCCTGTGCTGCGTCGATTGAGCTGCAGCCTGCAAGCGATGCATTGCAGCCGGTGTTCGATGCTTCCAATTGTGCCCGCAAGCATGGCACCGGACCAAGAGGACGATTCGATCTGCGAAGGAATGGCCGTTAGAAGCGTTGCCGATTGCCACACGATCATGATTCAATTTCACGAGTGCATGTTTGAGACGTAATCGTAATGAAATCCATTACTTCAAATGTTGGCGCTGTGCTTATTTTCGATAGTACTTAAAGTAATTTCATTAATATTGACGCCTTACGGTAGCGGTTCGATAGTGCAGCCGATGGTTACCGATGTCAGAAGCAGGAAGACCGACCTATATTCCGGCCCTTGATGGATGGCGTGGACTCGCCGTCTTTCTGGTATTGATGGGCCATTTCGGCGGCGACAAGTACCTGCCCGGTCTTGGATCCGCCGGTGTGGATCTATTTTTCGTGCTCTCCGGACGCCTTATGGCCGAGATCCTTTTCGTCAGGGAGATGCCTTTGGGCACTTTCTTCCTTCGGCGTTTCAGCCGCGTCTATCCAACTTTGTTTATATTTGTTTTGGTGAATACGGCGATCTTCTCGTCAACGTCGCTTGCGCCCGACCTTGCGGCTGTCCTCGCCGCCCTTTCTTTCACGTTAAACTACTTCATAATTACCAGTCACACCTTCGTCTCGATATTCGATCACATTTGGTCATTATGCGTCGAAGAGCACAGCTACCTCCTGCTTGGGCTGCTAGCCTTTTCATTGCGTGGTGCCGGTAACAGGTTCGTGGGGTTTTCCCTCTTGTTGCTTGGTCTTACCGCACTTGCCACCGGCATTTTGCAATATGACGTTTACGGGCAAAATCCATTTATCGTTTTTGGTCGAGCCAGGTGGCGGCAGCGCCAATTTTGATTTCAGCTGGGTTGTTCCTGCTGATCGGGCAGCGAAGCCGCGGATTACCCCTGGAATGGCTGGTACCTTTGATATTTTTCTGCGGCTTGGCTGCGCGCTTGTTCGCCGATGTCGCCTGGCTATTTTTCGGCGTTAAAACCCTGTTGCTGGCGATCAGCGTGTGTTCGATCGAGAGCGCCGCTCGCTTTTCCAGGATTTTATTTGAAGGCTCTGTCATCCGGCGACTTGGGCGGATGTCGTTCTCAATCTATCTATGGCAGCAGCCGTTTTATGTGTTGGCTCGGCAAGGTCGCTTGGCCGAACTGCCTGCGCTGCTCATAGCCATATGCCTTGGGTTGCTTAGCTACTATCTGATCGAGCAGCCCGCACGCACTGGATTGAATGCGTGGTTCGAAAGAAGCAAACGGCCAAATGCCGTTTCTGAAAGCGCTTGAAAAAGGGCGCGATCACCTTTGATCGCGCCCGATATTTTCAGCATCAAGCGATGTCGAAGCGGTCGGCGTTCATAACCTTGGTCCATGCCGCAACGAAGTCCTGGACGAACTTCTTCTCGGCATCGGACTGGCCGTAGACTTCGGCGATCGCGCGCAGTTGCGAGTTGGAGCCGAAAACGAGATCGGCGCGTGTCGCGGTCCACTTCACGTCGCCGGTTGCCCGGTCGCGGCCTTCGAAGACGTCCTTGGCATCCGAAACGGCCTTCCACTCCGTGCCCATGTCGAGCAGATTCACGAAGAAGTCGTTGGTCAGGGTTTCCGGACGCTTGGTGAAGACGCCGTGCTGGCTCTGGCCGACATTGGCATTCAGCACACGCAGGCCGCCGATGAGGGCGGTCATTTCCGGCGCCGTCAGCGTCAGAAGCTGTGCCTTGTCGATCAACAGCTCTTCGGAAGAGACGGTGTAGGCCTGCCGCTGATAGTTGCGGAAGCCGTCGACGATCGGCTCGAGAACGGCGAAGGCCTCGACATCGGTCTGCTCCTGCGTCGCATCGGTGCGGCCCGAAGCGAAGGGTACGACCACGTCATGGCCGGCCTTCTTCGCAGCCTGTTCGATAGCGACCGAGCCGCCGAGAACGATCAGATCGGCAATCGATACCGTCTTGCCGCCGGTCTGGGCATCGTTGAACTTCTTCTGGATGCCTTCGAGCGTTGCCAGCACGGAAGCGAGCTGTGCCGGCTGGTTAGCCTCCCAGTCCTTCTGTGGAGCAAGACGGATGCGAGCGCCGTTTGCACCGCCGCGCTTGTCTGAGCCGCGGAAGGTCGAAGCCGAAGCCCAGGCGGTCGAAACCAACTGCGGGATGGTGAGACCCGATGCAGCAATCTCGGCCTTGAGGGCGGCGACATCGCTGGGCTCGATCGATACGGGACCGGCCGCCGGGATCGGATCCTGCCAGATGAGCTCTTCGCTCGGCACTTCCGGGCCGAGATAGCGCACGCGCGGGCCCATATCGCGATGGGTCAGCTTGAACCATGCGCGGGCGAAGGCATCGGCGAACTCATCCGGGTTTTCGAAGAAGCGGCGGGAAATCTTCTCATAAGCCGGATCGAAGCGCAGGGCGAGGTCGGTGGTCAGCATGGCAGGAGCGTGACGCTTGGACTTGTCATGCGCGTCCGGGATCGAGCCGGCGCCGGCGCCATGCTTCGGCACCCACTGATGCGCGCCCGCCGGGCTCTTCGTCAGTTCCCATTCATAGCCGAACAGGTTCCAGAAGAAGTTGTTGCTCCACTTGGTCGGCGTCGAGGTCCAGGTGACTTCGAGACCGCTGCCGATCGTGTCGCCGCCCTTGCCAGTGCCGAAGCTGTTCTTCCAGCCGAGGCCCTGTTCTTCGATGCCGGCTGCTTCCGGCTCGGGGCCGACATGGGCTGCGTCACCGGCACCATGGGTCTTGCCGAAGGTGTGGCCGCCGGCAATGAGGGCGACAGTTTCTTCGTCGTTCATTGCCATGCGGGCGAAGGTTTCGCGGATGTCGCGAGCGGCTGCAAGCGGGTCCGGATTGCCGTTCGGTCCCTCAGGATTGACGTAGATGAGACCCATCTGCACGGCTGCGAGCGGGTTTTCCAGATCGCGATCGCCACTGTAGCGCTTGTCGCCGAGCCAGGTATCTTCCGCGCCCCAGTAAATGTCTTCTTCCGGCTCCCAGACATCTTCGCGACCACCGCCGAAGCCGAAGGTCTTGAAGCCCATGGATTCCAGCGCGACGTTACCGGTCAGGACCAGCAGGTCGGCCCAGGAGATGCTGTTGCCGTATTTCTGCTTGATCGGCCAAAGGAGACGGCGAGCCTTGTCGAGGTTGACGTTGTCCGGCCAGCTGTTGAGCGGAGCGAAACGCTGCGTGCCGGAGGAGGCGCCGCCGCGGCCGTCGCCCGTGCGGTAGGTACCGGCGCTATGCCAGGCCATGCGGATGAAGAGCGGACCGTAGTGACCGAAGTCGGCCGGCCACCACTCCTGCGAATCCGTCATCAGGGCGGTGAGGTCCTTCTTCAGGGCCTCCAGATCGAGCTTCTTGAACTCTTCGGCATAGTTGAATGCCTTGCCCATCGGGCTGGACAGCGCGGAGTTCTGATGAAGGATCTTGAGGTTCAGCTGATTCGGCCACCAGTCCCGGTTCGAACGTGCGGAAACGCTCGTGTTCCCATGCGGAAACGGACATTTGCCGGCAGTCTCGACTTTTGTATCCATGATACTCTCCCTTACGATGATTTGATTTGTGACGACCGGAGAAGGAGCTTTGCCAGCCCGCCGGGAAATGGCCCGGTTCCAAAACTGGTATGGCAGCGACATGTCAGACGCATGAATCTCTCGTCATTCTGGCCTCGCGTGAAACGGAGACGTGGAAGCAGGCAAAGCTTGGGTCCCCTGCCTTCCGACCGGTCCGTGCATCGATGAACTGAACGCAGTCAATGCTCTCAATATGAGCTTCATATGACAGGCGGCCAAATCTCATCTTTGCTGCGGCACTATAGCCAAGGCTTTCCATTAATTTAAGTTGGATTTCCTGATTGGCGCGATAAGATAGGCTTATGGCAAACTTCACGCTCAAACAGCTTCGCTATTTCGAAGCGCTGGCTCGGCTCGGCCACTTCGGACGTGCCGCCGATCTATGCTCGATCTCTCAGCCCGCCTTGTCGATGCAGATCAAGGAGCTGGAGGAGCAGCTCGGCACGAACCTCTTCGAAAGAGGCGCGAGACAGGTCCGGTTGACCAATTTCGGGGAGGCCTTCGCGATCCGCGTCCGCGACATCCTGCGCTCCGTCGACGAGCTGGGAGATCTTGCCCGTGCGTCGCGCGATCAGCCGGTGGGCCGGTTGCGCATCGGCATCATCCCCACGGTCGCGCCCTATCTCCTGCCGAGCATCATCGGCAATCTCTCCCGCATCTATGACGGGCTGGATATCCATGTGCGCGAGACTTTGACCTCGAAGCTGGTCGAAGAGCTGGAGGAGGGGAGGCTGGATACGGCGATCGTCGCTCTGCCCGTCTCCGAGACATCTCTGACGGAAGTGCCGCTGTTTGCGGAAAACTTCGTGTTGGTGCGACCGAGCGAGGACGAAGGCAAGCCGGTTCCCAACCGCGAGGCGCTTCGCGAAATGCGGCTGCTGCTGTTGGAGGAGGGGCATTGTTTCCGCGACCAGGCTCTTTCCTTCTGCAACATCCATTCAGCCTTGCCGCGCGAACTGATGGACGGCAGCTCACTGTCGACGCTGGTGCAAATGGTCAGCGCCGGCATCGGCGTCACTTTGATACCGGAGATGGCTGTGGCAGTGGAAACCCGCTCGGCCTCGGTGTCGACCGTGCGCTTCCAAAGCCCGCAACCCTCGCGCACCATCGGCATGATCTGGCGCAGGACGAGCCCTCTCGCCAAACAGCTCATGCAGATTTCCGAAGTGGTACGCGAGGCTGCCGACGCCATGCGCGAACAACATGATTCGATCGGACGCGCGCAGGATCTGGAGTTTGATGGGCGAGAGCGGGCAACCCATAGGGGAATAGCGTAGCCTCTTGGCATGGGGTTGTGCGCGCGGATGGAAGCTGACGCGATCCCTCATATCGGGACGGATAGAGCCTGTTAACCGTGTTTCCTTACGAAAATTTATGGATAACAAGTCATGTTTCAGGAGATCTGACTTCTCCTTGAAAGGCATGTGCAATGTTGCATTCCGAAACTTCCGGCTCCTCTTTTCGTAAAACGTGCCTGCGCCTGACATTGCTTGTTCCCATCGCCGCTATGGCGATGCTGCCCGTCGCCAGCCATGCCCAGGAACAGACACTGCTTAACGGCCAGAATATTGGTACAGTGGGCGGTGCTGTTGCCGGAGGTCTCGTCGGCAACAAGCTCGGCGGTAAGAAGCACAAGACACTCGGGACGATCGCCGGTGTCGTCGGCGGTGCGGTTGCTGGCAGAATGGTCGGCAACATGGTCGACAACCGGAATTCGCAGTATGGTCAACCGATGCAACAGGCAATGCCGATCCAAGCTGATCAAGGGATTGATCCGCAAGCTACGGGCAGCATCGCCAACGACGGCACCCCTGGCTTGTTAAATGGTCGGAACATCGGCGCCGTCGGCGGTGCCATTGCAGGCGGCATCGCCGGCAACAAGCTTTCGGGCAAGAAACACAAGACCTCCGGTACGATTGCTGGCGCAGTGGGCGGCGGCCTGCTCGGTGGGGTCGTTGGCAACATGGTCGGCGGTCAGTAAAACGTCATCGTAACGCGCCGGTGACGGCCGGGGGCGCTAAAGAGACGTCGTCGAGTAACCCTTGGCGTTTCGCTGGATCAGCTTGAAAGCACAAGTGCCGAAGTGGGTGGGCGAGGCTCGCCCTCATGCGGTTAAGGGCCTGCATTTTCTGCGCCGAATACAACTTCGGTCGCGATTTCGGCAACGTAAGGTTCATCGCCTTTATGTTGCAGGTCGGCGGGCGAGGGTCGAGTCCCTCGTCCCGCCCAACGTCGCGTGATCTTGATATTCTGGCCGATGCGCCTCATCGGCTGAAAATATCGTTCCGAACACCGAAACGTCATGTCCGGTTACGCTGGAGGCAGGGTTTGGGATTGCTACGCCAATGCGGACGGCGATCTGCTTTCAAGATCACCTTTGACGGATTGTCCAGTAGCGACCGTTGCACGAATCCACAAAATCGTAAGGGATCAATCCCACCACTATTGAAGGCTGCCACTGGATATCCAAACCCGCATCCTCATCTGTCACCAATCTTTCCACAGAAGGCAATATTTCAAACGATTGAAAATATTTTAATCGTTTAAATAGTTTAATGCCTTGATTTACAAAGAAACTCCTCCATGTCATGCCAGTAACGCATGGCAATGGAGGTCGTGATGCAAGAGTTTGAAAACGTAAGAAATGAAATTCCTACGTATGTGATTGATCGCCTCGAAAATGAATGGCGGGTAATGCAGACTCAGAATGGGCAGCTGGAGGCCGGGCTGGGGACTGAAACGCCTGCAAATACAGCGCCTGCAACGGGCGATAGTCTCGGATCATTCGATAAGTAGTATTTATAAAGGCAGGAATCGTACTGCGCTCGCGGGTCTAGAGCAATTCCGCTTTTTCCATGACATCCAGAAAACGGATCAGCCCCGGCTTGTTGCCAGGGCTGCTGTTTATCGTGGCGTCGCCAGCTCCGCCTTGCGATCCAGACAGGAACCGGTTCAGGCGTCGAGATAACGCTCGGTCAGACGCGCCCACATAGCGGCACCGACGGTGAGGCTCTCATCGGCGAAATCATACTTGGCGCTGTGGAGGATGGCCGAGTTCACGCCGTTGCCGAGGCGCAGGAAGCTGCCGGGCTTATGCTCAAGGTAATGCGAGAAATCCTCGCTTCCGGGGATAAGGCCGCAGGTGGTGACCTTCTCAGCGCCGACAAGTTCCTCGGCGATCATCCGCGCGAATTCCGTTTCCTTCTCCGAGTTGACGACGACCGGATGGCCATATACGTAGTCGATCTCGACACTTGCGCCATAACCCTCTGCAATGGACGCTGTCAGCTTGCGGATGCGCGCCTCAAGCAGCTCGCGCACCTTCGGATCGAAGGAGCGAACCGTGAGCAGCATCTTCGCACTTTCGGGAATGACGTTCGATACTTCGCCGGCATGGATGGCGCCGACGGTGACAACCGCTGTCTGGGTCGGGTCGACGCTGCGGGCGACGATTGTCTGCAGACTGACGACGAGGTTGCAGGCGACAACCACCGGGTCGATAGTTAGATGCGGGCGCGAGGCATGGCCGCCTTTGCCTATGATGGTAATTTCAACTGTGTCGGCGGCCGCCATCAGCGGGCCGGAGCGCAGCAGCCAGGTGCCCTCCGCAGCACCCGGATGATTGTGCAGCCCGTAAATGACGTCGAAGGGAAAGCGTTCGAACAGGCCGTCCTTGATCATCGCGGGAGCGCCGCTGACAGCGCCGGCCTCCTCAGCCGGTTGGAAGATCAGGTTCAGGGTGCCGTTGAAGCGGCGGGTGCGGGCGAGATATTCGGCCGCTCCGAGCAATATGGTGGTATGGCCGTCGTGGCCGCAGGCATGCATCTTGCCCGGCGCCTTGCTGGCATAGGCGGCGCCGGTCTGCTCGCTGATCGGCAGGGCGTCCATGTCGGCGCGGATCGCGATGCTCTTCTTGCCGGCCCCAACCGTCATGCGCGCGACGACGCCATGACCGCCGACATTACGGGTAACCTCGTAACCCCAGGCTTCCAGCTTTTCGGCGACGAAGCGCGCGGTTTCAGCCTCTTCGAAGGAGAGTTCGGGATTGGCATGCAGATGCCTGCGGATGCCGGTCAGTTCGGCCTTCATCGGCTCGAAATCCGAGAGGCGGGCGAAATCGTTGTCGAGGGTCATGGCTATTCCAATGGTTCGCTTTGAGCCGCCTTTCGCCATAGAGCGTGCGGGCATCACGGATGATATGTATATCGCGCTAGATGAAGCGCGACAGGAAGCTTCTGGTGCGGGGATGCTGCGGATTGCCGATCACATCCTCCGGCTTGCCCTGCTCAACGATCTTGCCGCCATCCATGAAGACGACTCGGTCGGCCGCTTCGCGGGCGAAGCCGATCTCGTGGGTGACGACGATCATCGTCAGGCCTTGGCTGGCAAGGTCGCGCATGGTGGCGAGCACTTCGCCGACGAGTTCCGGATCGAGCGCCGAGGTCGGTTCGTCGAAGAGCATCAGCTTCGGCTTGATCGCCAGCGCTCTTGCAATCGCCACGCGCTGCTGCTGGCCGCCGGAGAGTTGCCGGGGGTAGTTGTGAGCCTTGGCCGACAAGCCAACGCGGTCGAGCAATGCCAGCGCATTCTCGGTTGCCTGCTTGCGGCTTTCGCCATGAATGCCGATCGGCGCCTCAATGACATTCTGCAGCGCTGTCATATGCGGATAGAGATTGAACTGCTGGAACACCATGCCGATCTTGCGCCGCTGCAGCGCGATCGCATGGCTGGAGAGCTTGACCAGCCGGCCCTTGTTCAGCCGATAGCCGATCTGCTCGCCATCCACCTCTATCGAGCCGCGATTGATCGATTCCAGATGGTTGATGCAGCGCAGGAAAGTGGATTTGCCGGAACCGGACGGCCCGAGAATGACGACGACTTCACCGGGCGTCACATCGAGGTCGATGCCTTTCAGGACTTCAAGATGTTCGAAGGACTTGTGGACGTTTCGCGCCTGTACCAGGGGGCTGGCGTTGACGATTGAGTTCACGGAAGCGTTCATTGGCCTGCCTCCTGTGCCGGCACAAGCGCGGGCGTGCCGTCTGCTGCCACCTTCGTCCCGCTGGTGCGGCGGTCGGCGCGGCTATAGTAGCGCTCGATATAGCTCTGGCCGATATTCAGCACCGACGTAATCAGCAGATACCAGATGACGGCGACGAGCAGCATCGGGACGACCTCAAAGGTGCGGTTATAGATCGACTGCACTGAATAAAGCAGATCGGCCATGGCGATGACGCTGACGAGCGAGGTCGCCTTGATCATGCTGATCAACTGATTGCCGGTTGGCGGCACGATGGAGCGCATAGCCTGGGGGATGATGATGCGGCGCAGCGCCCGAATACGTGTCATGCCGAAGGCTTCAGCGGTCTCGAACTGGCCTCTGTCGACCGAAAGCAGGCCGCCGCGGATGATTTCGGCCATGTAGGCGGCTTCGTTCAGAGCAAGGCCGGCGATGGCAGCCGTCATCGGGCTGATGACGGAATTCGTGTCCCAGCTGACGAAGGTCGGGCCGAAGGGAATGCCGATCGATAGCGTCGGGAAGAGCGTCGAAAGATTGTACCAGAAGATCAGCTGCACGAGCAGCGGCGTGCCGCGGAAGAACCAGATGAACAGGGAGGCGAGCGTGCTTGCCAGGGTGTCTTTCGACATGCGGGCAATCGCCAGCAACAGGCCGAAGACGATGCCGAGCACCATGGCGACGACGGTCAGCCCGAGCGAGACATAGAGGCCGCTGATGACGACGGGGTCGAAGAAGTACTGGGCGACGACATGCCAGCCGAAGTTTTCATTGCGCGCGACCGACCAGGCCCAATAGGCCGCGATCGCAAGGGTAACGATCCAGGCTGCCACACGACCCTTCGGGAACGGTGTGTGGGCATTCGCCACATCCCGCTCCCCCGCATCGCCGGAAGGCGATGCGTTGTTTCTGGAGTTCGAGCTCATTTCGGCAACGTCCCGCCAAGATTGATACCGGGTTCCTTGATCATGTTGTTCTCAAGGCCCCATTTTTTCATAATGGCGGCATAGGTGCCGTTGTCCATAAGAACCTTGACGGCCTCCTTGAGGATCGGACCGAGCGGCGAGCCTTTCGGCACGACGGCACCTTGATAGAGATCCTCGAAACCGTTTTTCTGGCCGACGCCCGTTAATTCGAGCTGGCCGTTCGCCTGCGAGACGAAATAGGTGAGCGGCGCCTGCGAAGAGAAGAAGGCATCGGAGCGCTTGGAGCGGACGGCGAGGATCGAGCTCGGCTGGTCGGTGAAGGACTGGACCTCGATTGCACCCTTGCCATCAGTCTTGCACTTCTCGGCCTGCACCTGGATCACCTTTTCGGCCGATCCGCCGGCCATGACGGCGATGCGCTGGCCGCAGGCGCTATCGAGCGAGGTAATGCCCTTCGGATTGCCCTTCTGGACGGCGAAGACGACGAATTCCTGCACCCAGTCGACGAAATCATTGGCTTCCTCGCGGCTCTTGAAATCGCCGATCGGGCCGAAGGCAAATTGATAGCGGCCGGAATTGATGCCGGCGAGGATGGCGGGCAGACCGCTGACGCTTTCATGCTCGATCTTCACGCCAAGCACCTCGCCGATCGCGTCGGTCAGATCGGCGCTGGCGCCGGTCAGCTTGGTGCCGGTGACGATTTCATAGGGAGGGAAAGAGCCGTTGTTGACGGAGATCATTTTGCCCGATGTGCGGATCGCTTCCGGCAGCTTGGCTTGCAGGTCCTTGTTGACCGAAAGTTTCGGCAGGCTCGCATCCTCGGCGAAGGCGGCGCCCGACATCATCAGGCTTGCCAGGGCGAGGTAGGTCATTTTCTTCAGCGACATGTTCATTCCCCTTTTTGCTTTGTGTCTCTGATATGATGTGGTCGTCAGGCAGCGCTTGTCCGGCTGCCGTCGACGTCGAACGGGAAGAGTTCCTCCGGCGTCATCAGCCGCGGCAGGATGCCCTGCACATGCAGCTCCTCGGCGAAATCGGCGATCATCTTGCGGTTGGCGGCAAAGCCGCTCGCATCCCACCCTTCGGGCAGCTCGGTGGCCGATTTCAACAGTTCGTCGAGCATGAAGGGCGTGGTTTCGGCATATTTGCGCCGCTTGCTGAGCCACATGCGCTGCGATTCGTCGATCAACCTGCTCAATTCGGCAATGACCCAGGGATGCTCGGCGACGATCTCAGCCTTCAGGCCGATCAGGTGCATCCCCGGTACATAGCCCACATCGGCAAAATAGCGATGCTCGGCCGCGCGGAAATCGGGCAGGAGCTGGCGGAAGCCGGAGTTGCCGGCGAAATAGCCGTCCGGCATGAAGGGCGTGAAGATCGCGTCAAGCAGCCCTTCCTTCAGCAGGTCCACCATCGGCCTTTCGCCGGGTGCCGCCTCTATGCGGCCGGGACGGCCAAAGCCATCAAGGCGGTCGGTGATCGGATGGGCTTCAGTGAGGCGGCCGGCATACCATATGGCATCTTCGACGCCGACGCCTTCGCGGCGTAGCGCTGCCCGCGTCCAGGTATTGCCGGAGTCGCGCCAGCCGGTGACGCCGATACGCTTGCCGGCCAATTGGGCGAAGCTCGTGATCGGGCTTTCCTTGGTCGTGATGACGCAGCGATGGCGGAAGCCGCGCATGATGAAGTTCGGTATGCCGACCACGCTCTCGTCGCCGTCGATGCGCATCTGCGTGTAGCGGCTGAAGGATGTTTCCGCCGCGTCATAGGCGTCGCTCTTCCCAACATGCGAGACCAGCGTGCCGACCCGATCCACCTTGATGTCGAGTTTCGGGGAGGAGACATCGCCCAGGACTAAAGGCGTCATATAGTCCCAGTCGCGGAGGGCAAGGCGGAGAGTAAGGGGCATGAAATTCACTCGCGGGAAAACTTGTTTTCTCAACGAGTAAATGTTCAATATAAGTCGATCAAATGTTATTATGTTATTGAACATTAAAAATGGTGTCAAAATGAGCGAAGAGCGGGATGCGAAATGGTTTGCCTCACAATTGAGCGATCGGACCATCCGTGGCATCGCGCTTGAAACGAGCGCGCTCATTCGCGCTGGCGCCCTGCCTGTTGGCACCAAGCTGCCGCCGATCCGCGACCTCGCCTTTGTCCTTGGCGTGAGCCCGGCGACCCTGTCGGAAGCCTGGAGCGAACTCAGACGTCAGAAGATCATCAGCGGACGCGGCAGGAATGGCACATGGGTCAGCGGCGACCGCTTCGTCGCCAAGCCGGCGCGGTTAGCAAGTGTCGGCGATTACGGTTCCGACGCCCTCAATCTGACAGCAGCCGTTCCCGATGTTCGCCTGCTGCCAAAGCTGGAGGCGGCGATGGCCTATGGCGCCTCGGCCGAAAATCTCAACAGCTACGAGCGCAGCCGCATCCTGCCGGAGCTTGAGCGCGAGGTCAGGAAGACATGGCCCTATGAGCCGGAGGCGTTCCTGGCGACCAATGGCGGCTATAATGCCGTCTACACCCTGATCAACGCCCTCGTCATGCCGGGTGCTGCCGTTGCGATCGAAGATCCGACGGGCATGCGGCTTCTCGATATTCTCGAGGATCGGGGCGCCCGCATCATTCCGGTGAAATGCGACGGGGAGGGGCCGCTGCCGGCCTCGCTGGAAGAAGCGCTAAAATATCGCCCGGTCGCTTTCATCTTCCAGCCGCGCATCCATTCCGTCACCGGCCAGAGCGTGAGCCCGGCACGCATGGCAAGCCTCACGGAGATCCTTCGCGACAAGGATACGCTGATCGTCGAGGACGATGGCATTGCCGATATCTCGACGGCACCACGTCATTCGATGGGACATCTCTTTCCGGATCGGGTCATCCATATTCTGTCTTACTCGAAGACGCACGGGCCGGACCTGCGCCTCGCCGTATTGTCGAGCTCACGGGCGATCATCGACCAGATCCAGTCCTATCGCAGCTTTAGTTCCGGCTGGACCAGCCGTATCCTGCAGGCGGCGGCTGCCTGGCTGCTGCGCGATCCGGCGACGGCATCGTGCCTGGATCATGCCCGCAGGACCTATCGGGAACGCCGCGCAGGGCTCATCGATGCGCTTTGCGAGCGCGGCGTCGATGCGTGGCACGGAGAGGGATTATGTGCCTGGGTGCCGGTCTCGTCGGAGCCTTTCGCGATGGTGACGCTTGCTGCCCGAGGCATCGCGGTGCATCCCGGTGCAAAATTCTCGATCCTGCCCAGCAGCCACTTGCGCGTTGCGACGGCCAATCTTTCGGAGCGGTGTGACGAGGTCGCCGATGCCATCGCACTTGCCGCCGTCCACACGTGATCTCCGGAGACAGTCAGCCGCGTTGGCTGGCTTCGATGCCTTTGTGAGCGCCTTTCGAGGCGCCGATATAGCGAACCAGGATTTCAGCAAGCTTGGCAGAGACGAACGCGATGATGGAAATCGCGACGAGATAGATCGCGATGTAGACGGCCTGCGGTAAGTGGGTATCGCGCATCAGATGCCCGTAAATCTCAGTGAAGCCGCGATGGCACATATAGATGGGATAGGAGAGATAGCCGAGAAAGATACCGAGCCGTTGCAGCCTCTCTGGCAGTTCCAGCATCGTGCCGGCAAGGACGATGAGCGGCGAGATCAGGATGCAGAAAACAAGCGCGTATTTCAGCGAATAGGTGGGGAGAAACAGCAAGATTAAGATCACCGCAATGGGCAGCAGGGCGGCATAGCTGTTCATGGTCCAGCCAATCGCGGTGCTGTTTCGAAGCCGGTAGATGATCATTCCGAGCGTGAAGGAAAAGAAGACGCGGGCAAAGCCGCCGTCCACCGAGTGCCATTCCCAGCCCAGATCGAGCGATTTGTGCAGGAAGACGGAGCCGATCAGCAGCGCCAGAGATGCAGTGGCTATGAGGATCAGGCTCCGCGTTTTCAATCTGAACAGCACGAGCGCGAATATGAGATTGGCCAGCAGCTCCCAAAATAGCGACCAGGCGGGGCCATTCAGCGGATAAAGCGCCAAGATGTCGCCCGCCGACCGCGTCAGAAAACTCGGCGAAGGCAGCATGAATATGGTCGTAAGGATGCTCGCGGCAAGATCGGCCCGTCCGACACCGGATGCCTGCCAGTGCAGCAGCAATTGCACAAGGCCGTAGACGCTGCCGATGAGGAAGAGCGGATAGAGACGCGCGTAGCGAGCCTTCATGAAGGCCAGCACGGTCATGCCGCTCGCGAGTTTTTCACCATAGGCCCTGGCAATCACGAAGCCGCTGAGCACGAAGAAAAAATCGACCGCGATATAGGCCGAAGGCGCATAGGGCCTGTCGAGGTGATAGACGACGACGGCGAATGCCGCCAGACCGCGCATCGCATCCAGGGCGGCATATCTGTGTCTCGTTGCATCAGCCGGCATTGATCGAAACCTCGTGAGGGGAAAGGTTACGCCTAAGCTATCCGGCGGCCCGCGCGCCGAAGAACTCGTTTCTAAGGTTGCGATCGAGCGGGCGCACCCGCGAAAGGTTGCCCAGGAACTGGCGCGGACTTGTCAGCACCGACCGGTTGAGGAAATGGGTCCTGATGAGATTGGAGGATTTGCTGTGGGCGCCGGCATGGCCGACCCGATAGATCGCGCCGCGGAAGGGCAGCGAGCCGAGCGGAGAGCCGGCGTCGGCCAGCAGCTTGCCGATGCGCACGTGGCTGCCGAGCATGGATTTGATATAATCGATCTCCGCATCCTCGAAGGTCGCCGGCAAGCGATAGAGATCGGAGCGAATGATCAGCGACGTGCCGCAATAATTGGCGAAGTCGTTGTGATGCATAAGCAGCCTGCCGCCTTCGTTCCAAAGATAGCCTCGGTTGATTTTCCAGCCGTTGGCATCGCTATTTCCAGCCGCGAAATCCACGATGTTGGCGCTGACGAAATCATCGTCGTCGACGATCATGAAGAAACGGGTATCCCGCGCGGATAGCATGCCGCTCAGGACGCGACGGCCCTTGTCCAGCCGGAATGCGTCATAGACCTTCTCGCGATCGGCGCCGTTGATGTCATGCAGCTGGTTGGGCGGGAAGGTCACGCGTTCTGCCGTAAAATTCGGCGGCAGATCCGGCAGATCGGCGCCTTCATTGGCGACGACAACGCCGCGCCAGTTTTTGTTGGACTGCCCGGCGATCGATGCGATCGTTTGGGACAGCCGCCGTTTCAGCGCCGGCCAATCATTGGAATTGGCCTGATGGCGAACGGGAATGATGAACGTAACCAGTGTCATGAGGCGCCTTTCCGACTTGGTATTCTATCGCGAGATGGAATGAGCCTTTTCCGTCCTTGTTCGCGACGACTGCTACTGTGCCTTCGCGCGACGGCCTTGCAGCGTCGTTCGCACGAGGAAGAGGACCCTTTCCCTGCATAGGAGAAGGATGAGGGCCGAATAGGCGAGGCCACCGACTAGGACTTCACAGATAAGGCGTTCTGCCAGCGGTTGGTTGACTAGGGCCGACGAGATTGCCAGCACGGCGACAAGCATGCCGAGATAAGCGGCGATGGGCCTCAGGAACTGACCGAAATATTCCGCGATGCTGAGACCGATCAATCGCGACACCATCCACAGCGTCACCGGCCAGAGCATCACTACTCCGAGCATGAGACCGAAGACGACGGTTGTCACCCCATATTGGTGAAGAATGAGCACGGTGAGGATCGAGACGACGTTGCGCACCAGCTGATAGTAGAACCACCAGTCGGATCTGCCCTGGCTGGTGATCAGGGAGGCCTGGATGATGCCGATACCGGCCATCAGGCCGATGACGCAGAAGAAACGAACCGGCCAGATGGCAGCGGCCCAGTGCGGTCCGAAGATCAGCGGAATGGCATCGTCGGCGACCGCCGCAAGCCCCATGAAGGCCGGGAAAGACACCAGCGAGCAGCCGAAGGTCGCCATGAGGAAGGCTTCGCGCACCTTGTCCTTATCATGCTGCAGCGAGGAGAGCAGCACGTGGCTGACCGAATTCAGCCCGCCCGCAACGACATTGTTGAGCATCTCGTAGAGCCGCCGGGCGAAATTATAGATACCGAGAGCGGCCGGGCTTACCAGCGTGCCGATGATCAGCTGGTCGAGATTCATGGTCTGGAGGAATCGGTTGCCCGAGGCGAATATGCCGTAATGCAGCAATTCGCGCAGGCTCGAGAGCTTGATCCGGAAACCCGGCAGCCATCTTGCGCCCCAGAATGCGGCAATACAGGCAGCAGCGGGAGCTGCGATCTGGGCAATTGCAAGCGCCCATAGCCCGAAACCGGCGAAGATCAGCGCAAGACAGATGGTCGCCGAAACGGTGGTGGCGATCGCCGTGCGGGCAGCTGCGAGATGGAAGGACATCGTGCGGCCGATCAGGGCGTTTGGCACGATGATCATCATGTCGAAGAAGATTTTCAGGCCGATGATCAGCAGCAGCTTGACGATGTCGTCATGTCCGACCCAGTGGGCGAGAAACGGGGAAAGCAGAAACAGCGCGGCATAGAGGATTGCCGCGGAGGCGAAGGATAGCCAGAAGACAGTATCGAGGTGGCTGCGCCGAATGGATTTCTGCTGGATCAACGCCTCGCCGAAGGCCGTCGGGCCGAAACCGGAAGCGAAACTGACGATGGCGAAGGCGAGTGCGACCAGGCCGAAATCCTGGGGCAGAAGAAAACGCGAGGTGACGACGAAGACCAGGCTGTTGAGCGCCGTTGGGATCAACGTGTCCAGCGCCGACCAGAAGGCGCCTCTCAATGCGGCCCGCGATCGATTCTCGCTCAGATGTTCAAAGACGACTTCATCCGCTTCGGAAGCCAGCAAACGCATACCTCGCCGTTTTTAGACCTTCGGCGAATGCCGGAAACAGGCGCCCGCCATTGCCGCTTCGCCGTCGCCCGATGAAACAGGACGGCGTGCTGGATGCATGATCTAGGCCAGCCCCTCGATTTGTCCAGGGAAAATTGTTGCATTGCAACATTGCGTTGCTGAAAGTGATGTGGCGATCAAGGCAAACGCGAAATTTGCCTCTTTCGAGCAGTGAAAAAGTGAGCTTCTACTGCGCGGCCGAGCGGACCCTTGGCTCGTCCCATTCGATCTCGGCAGCTGTTTCCGCTTCTTCCTGAGGCTCGTTCATCTCGTAAAGATAGCCTTCGAGCATGTCGCAGGCGCGTTCGGTGGCGCCGATCTTTGCTTCCGTTTCGCTGATGGCGGTGGCGATCGCTTTGATGCGGGCGCGCAGCATGTGGCCGACTACGTCTTTGCCCGGACGCTTGCCCAGCCGCTCTAAATGAAGGCCGATGCGATTGGAGTGTCGCTCGAGTTCGCTCTTGCTGAAATTCGCCTTGCGAATTTCTTCCTGAAGGCTCGCGCGCATTTTGGCGACCGGATCGAAGGTACCAGGTTCCCGTTCGTCAAGCACGACCTCTGTAATCAGCTTCTCGATCGCGACCAGCGCTTGCAGGTCGACAGCATCGGTCAGTTCGACATCATAGCCGGTATCGTCGAACACCTTGCGGCGTACGGGGTCGAGAAGAAGCTCGTAGGCCTTTTGCAGCCGCGCGAAAGCCTCGGTATCGCCGCCGGAATCCGGATGGGCTGCCTTCGCGCGCTTGCGATAAGCTGCCTTGATCTGCTCCTCGCCCGCATCGCGCGCAACGCCGAGAATATCGTAGGGATCAGTCACTCCAACTCCTGCCGCCGCTTATTCCTGTTTTAAGGCCCAGCCGCTGATATCGCCGGAGCGGTTTAAACTTCCCGCCCGATCGTTTCAATCGGCTCCGGCGCTATTTGTACCATCACAAAGGCAGAGTTTGGACAAAAAGAGTCAGGTGTCAAAAACGGAAAGGTTTCCGTTGTGGAAAGGTGGCGTTCAGGACATAGGCCACGTGGAGACGGCGAAACAAGACAAATTCGGCACGCTCCGTTGCTGGAAGCGGGCCGATCATTCAATGCCTCAGATCTTCTAAGCGGCCGAGAACGGCACGGCGACGAAGGTCTTGTTGCCGTCTCGCTCGATCAGGAGCAGGACGGACTTGCGGCCATCCTTGCCGGCTTTGGCAACGGCCGTCTGCACCTCATGGGCGTTGTGGACCGGCTGATCATTGACCGAGACGATAATGTCGCCGGTTTGGATGCCGGCCGCAGCGGCGGGCTTCTCCGGATTGACGCTGGCAACGACGGCGCCCTCGACGCCATGCGGCAGGTTCAACTGCTCACGCACATCCGGTGTTAGGTTGGCAAGGCCGACGCCAATGCTCGGTTGATTGGAGGGCTGGACCTTGCCGTCGCCAGCGTCGTTGGCGGCCTGCTTGCTGTCGTCATTGCCGCCGATGGTGACATTGACGTCCATGCTCTTGCCGTCGCGCCACAGGGTGATGGAACGTTTGTCACCGGGAGAGAGATCGGCGACCAGCCGCGACAGATCCTTCGGCGTCTTCACGCTCTCGTTGCCGACGGCGGTGACGATGTCGCCGCTCTTGATGCCGGCGCGGGCGGCCGGGGTATCGTCATTGACGCTGGCGACAAGCGCACCCTGGGTCTGCGAGAGGCCCATGGCATTGGCGATATCCGAGGTCACCGGCTGGATGGCGACGCCGAGATAGCCGTGATCGATCGAGCCGTTCTTCTCCAGCTTGGCGACGATCGCCTTGGCCTCGGCAGAGGGAATGGCAAAGCCGACACCGACGCTGCCGCCGTTCGGCGAGTAGATGGCAGTGTTGATGCCGACGACATTGCCTTCGCGGTCGACCAGCGGCCCGCCGGAATTGCCGTGATTGATGGGGGCATCGATCTGGATGAAATCGTCATAAGGGCCGCTGTGCAGGTCGCGGCCGCGAGCCGAGACGATGCCGGCGGTGACGGTCGTGCCGATGCCGAAGGGATTGCCTATGGCGAGAATCTGGTCGCCAAGCTTCAGCTTGTCGGAGTCACCCCAGGCGATGGTGGCGAGCGGCTTCGGCGCGTTGATCTTCAGGACGGCAAGGTCCGACTTGGCATCGGCACCCAAAAGCTTGGCAGGCAGTTCGGTGCCGTCATCGAGCGTCACCTTGATGTCGACCGCATTCTGAATGACGTGATTGTTGGTGACGATGACGCCATCGGGGCTGATGATAAAGCCGGAGCCGAGCGCCATGGCGCGCTGGTTCTGTTGTTGGCGCGGCATCTGCTTCGGGAAGGGGATACCCTGGTTTTCGAAAAATTGCCGGAACTGCTCGTCCATCGGCGAGTTGCTGCCGTCGGCGCCGGTATCGGTCGCCTTCATGGTGGTGGTGACGGTGACGACGGCCGGCTTGTCGGCATCGACGATCGGAGCGAAGGATCCGCCGGGTGCGATGATGCCGGCCGGTTCGGCGGCCGAGGCGACGGTTGCGGATGTGCTGAAGGCAAAAGGCAATGCGCCGGCGCCGACGATGATAGCGGCACCGACAATGGCGGCTGTGCGATGTTTGCGGAGAAGAGAAGGCATGGCGAAAGTCCCTTGCGAGATCGTTGGCGGTTTGGCGGCTCGTCCATACCGGGGACGGGCTTCGATTGGTCCGCGTCAATTTTGCGAGCGACTTTGTTTCCCGTTTTTACTACGGGAAGCAAAGTATAGATTTGAATTGGCGCTTGGTGTTAATATGATCCGCAAATTGTGTTTTACAAATTAAATATTGATCATGTTTTTATTGCAAAATTTTAAGATATTACATGAATTTAATGTTGGTTGGCCGGAATTTTTCCATATTTAAAGCTGCGCTGCCGGCCAACGCTTGAGGGCCTCTATTCCAAGCTCTGTCAAAGCGTAGATGCCGCGGTCAATGCGCTCGAACCAGCCGTAAACGTTGTCCCTCAGAATTTGCGGGGCCTTCGGTGCTGCTTCGCGCATGTCTTTCGGGCGTTGCGCTCCGTTTTCGATGGCAGCGGCGCAGGCAAGGGCCTGTTGGCGATAGGCGGTCATGATCGGCTTGCGCGTGCTGCCGCCTAGGGCCGGATCCCCCTTGCGCCGGCGATGCTCTTCCACAAGGCGTGACCTGCGCCGCGCATTCTTGCGCGGCATCGGCGCGACGGGGCTGACGACGATGTCGACGACATCGCTGTCCGAGACGGTCAGCATGCCGAAGCCCAGCCTTCGGCAAAGGTCGCGGAACCGACGATCGCCTTCCCGACCCTTGCCCTTTGCCGAGACGCGGGCGGCGATCCAGACCTCGTCGCTGGCAGCAGCGCGATCCACCGCCTGCAGGACGAGTTCGAGGTTGAAGGTCATCTTCAGTTCGCAGATGACGACGACAGGCGGCTCGCCATCAGTCAGGCCGACAAGGTCGCAGCCGCCGATCTCGCCTTTTACCGCATAGCCGGCCGCTTCGAGAAATGACTTGATCGGGAGATAGAGCGCCGTTTCCAAATCCGCCTCCGGGCTTTGCACATCCGCACGAGATTAGCCGATTCGGTTAACCAGAAAGTCGATAGAGGTGCGAGGGCAGCTCCTGCGGCGAAGCCAACTATCGCCGGTTGAAAAGGGGCCGGCGACGCGACCCCTTTCTGTTCACGATTGGCTTAGGCCGTGAAATCCAGCTTTACCTCGCAGGCGCCGATGGAGGCCGGCAACAACGGCTTGTGGATACGCTCGCCGAATTGCCGCTTGAAGCCGAAGACGTTGCCGATCAGGCTCTTAGTGTAAAGGCCGGGGCCGCTCGAATAGATGCGCCAACCGCCATCGACGGCGATATCGCCCGCCTTGACGCGCGCCCATTCCGCAGATGCTTGATAGCGGTCGTCGAAGGCCGCATCGCTGCTGCTGAAATAGGTGTTGCGCTGGCGCAGAGACGCATGTTCCACCCGGCCGCTGACGGCGATCGGGTTGGCGAGCGCGAGCGCCTGCCACACCGCCTCCGCGTCGTCGTCGAGGGCAAGGGCCTCGCAGTAACGCAGATGCGCATGCACATACATGAGCCCGATTTCGCGACCGAAGAAGGACGAGGATTCGGCACGCCGGAACAGCTTCTCCGGACCACCGGAGTATGTTGCCGGCTTTTCCATCAGCCGCACGCCGTCCGGGAACAGCAGGTTCTCGCGAATGATCTTCATGTGGGCGTGGCGCTGATCCGGCGTGAACAGCCCGCCGATCATCGGCTGCGTCATCGCGATCAGCGAATAATGCAGCCCGGTGCGGGTATCCTCTGGATGCAGCAGCAATTCGACGCCGTCATGGCTCGGATCGAAGACGCCATAGCCAGCGACGATGCCGTCCCGCATCAGGAGCCTGTTGAAATCGGCGCGCATGGCAACAGCCGTTGCTTGAAGCGACTGCGCTTCGTCATTGCGGCTGGCGAGCGTCAGGATGTTGGCGTAGCGCACAAGCTGTTCATACAGAAGTGAAACGGTCCAGCTGCTGACCATCCAATCGCGCAAATGCGGATCGGCCGGCTGCAGGCTGTCGTTCCAGTCGCCTTCGCCGTAGCGGATGAGGCTCGTGCCCGGCACGAAGCGGCTGCGCACGGTGTCCAGCAGCTTTTCGATGTGATCGGAGATCGTCGCGTGCTCCGATGTCAGCTGCATCGTGTCGTCGGCACGCCACGGCACCGTTTTGGCAAGGAAGGCGAAGTCGCCGGTCGCCTCGATGTAATCGCACAGCGCCTTCAGCGGCCAGACGACGATATCGCCATGCGCCTCGCCGGCGCGGATATTGGCGTAGGGCTCCAGCATGAACCATTGTGGCCAGTCGCCGCGATCTCGATACTGCTCGGAAAAGAGCGTCGAAAGAATTTGCCGGACTTCTTCGTCATGCTCGTAGGCGAGCAGGAATTCGATTGGCCCCTGGCAGACGTCGCGCGTGCCCCAGGCCGCCCCCGTATATTGTTCGAGCCCATGCGGCACGCTCAGATGGATGATGGCGTCATGCGCAATCCAGGGCAGCATCACGGCCTGCGCCGCCACATCTCGGCCATCACCCTCGATGCGCGCGCCCCGCGTTACATGGCTCCAGAAGCGGCGCGCCGGCGCCAGCATCTCTTCGCTTTCGACACCGGCGCTGTAGCGCACAGCAAGGGCTTCGGCCGTATCCGGATCGGTCATCGAGCCCGTGACGGCAAAGCGCAATTCCTTCGTCGGATGCGATTTCAGGGCGATGAATGAGCCATTGCGGGCGGTGCCGTCGCTATAGAGCAGTTCATCGCCACCAACGGTTTCGAACGCATCCGGGGTTGAGGTGACGAGATGGTATCCAGCCTTCGGATACCGGTCCCACAGCCAGGACGGCTGCGGCCGGAAAGAGATGCGCTTGCCTGCCGTATCGACCGCGATGTTCGCCACGGCTTCGTAATCACGTTCGCCAAGCACGATATGGCCAAATACGAGGAAGCGGCAGGCGGCGCCCTCTACGGAAACGCTCCATTGCATCGCCGGGTCGTCGCCGGAGGCGATTGCCGAAACGATGATGGTGCGGCCGGAAAGCCGGTAGATCCAACGCACATCGCTCAAGCCCATCTCGAAGGCGGCAGGCACGCCAAGCAGGCGCCAGCCATCGCCGAGATCAGCGAGGATGCGCAGGCCGCTCGACCGGGTCAGATTGTAGGGATCGCGCGAGACCGAAAACAGCTTGTGGAAAGACGTGTTGCCGATGGTCAGCTGCGCCGCGAAGATGCCCTGCATCCAGCAGGTGGCGGCCAGTGTCTGGTCATCGAGCAGCATGTTCTGGCCGCTGCGGACGATGGCGCCATGGCGGCGCGCTATCTGCCGCTCCTTTTCGCGCAGTACGATGTGCCTGTTGTGCGGCCCGTCGTGCACGAAGAAGGAAAGCAGCTTCCCGCCGGCGTGTTCTTCCAGCATACGCTGGGGGTAGAGCGTATTGATCGCGGCTTGATCCAGATCGTCGCTTTCGGCAAGCGGCGCGTCCTGCACGAGGCTGCGCACTGGTTGTCCAACGGATATCGTCTCCGCTGCCAGCTCACTTTGAAGCGCCGGCAGGCTATCGAGATTGGCAAGATCGGCGTCGCTGGAAGCGGCCGGATGATCGGCAACGAAGAGGCCGAAGAAGGTCGTGGTCGCCTTAGCACCGGCGGCGAGCGCAAGCGGCTTCGACTGTATTGTCGGGCAGGCGACCTCGTGCTGGCGGCGCGCACTGGGCAGGCTGGTGCCAAAGTCCGGCACCATGACGCCATCATTGCCCTTGGACGGCACGAGGAGCTGGATTGCATCGGTCGCGTAGGCCGCCGCACCTTCGAGGCAGCCCTGCGCCAGCCACGGATTTCGCCCGCCACCCTGCTTGAGGTTCTGCCTGACCATGATGACAGGGCCGAAGGCGCTATGATCGGCAATGTGGTGATCGATATATTGCGAGGCATAGGCTTCGCTGTTCATCAGGAAGCCGCGATCGCCGAGGCCGACATCCTGAACGAGAACGAGGTCGGCCGAAAGCGTCGCATTGGTGCTGTTTTCCAGCGAAACCTGCCAGAACCATGTGGTCTTGTTCGGGTGCAGCCGCAGGCTGACCGTATGCTTCACACCGGCCGTCTCGCCGCTCCACGAAAAGCCGTTTCTGCCATGGCCGAACTGCACGGCAGCCTTTGGCCCGACGATTTCCGCAGTCGCCGGCTTCGCACCACCGATGCGCAGATAGAGCCGGCCGATACCGCCATAGACGGGCGAACCGAGGACCTGATTGATCATGACGCCGCCCTGCTGGTCGGCAAAGTCGATCGAAAATAGCGTGCCGTTCGGCAGGGCCGAAGCCGAAAGACCGGCGGTATTGCTGAGGGTGATGAGGCCAAGTTCTTCGCGGCGGGGCGTCTGAAAGCTGCGATTGGTGTCCGAGGACATAAGCGTGATCTCGCTGATTCATGGATTGGATGAGTGGCACTAGATCACAAGGCGCCGTCCGATCATAGGAGGCAATTTGCCATTCACCAGCGCAATCTTTTGTGACGGCATACGGAAAATATAGGCCTAGATCCGGCGCAACGCGCCGGATATTTTCGCGTACGGAGGCGCGGTTTCAGTGATTTGGAAGCTCCGCAACCTGGTTGGCCGTGCGAAGGATTGCCGAAAGATCGGCATCGTCGAAGGCTTCCTTGGAAATGCCTTTGGTCTGGAACGTCCTGCTTTCCCCGGGCGCGAGATTGACGAGCATGTCGTCGACCTCGGCATTCGGATTGATGCGATCGACGAACAGGCAGACATCCCGTAGGAACGACTGCGCCGTGATGGTGACTGCAACACCGTCCACCGTCTGGACGCTCTCGACGTCAAAGCGCGGCTGCGGATATTGCAGCTTCATATCCTTCTCGAAGAACCACCACGCTTCCGCATCGCCGAGGCGGGCGCGCAGATATTCGCGGCGCGGATCGCTTGGGGTCGCGACCTCGACCGGAATCTCGATATCGGCATTCTCGAAGCGATCGCACAGGATGCGCCAGACATGGTGACGGGCAAGCAGCTTGCCGTTGAAATCGAAGCGCTCGACTGTGAAGGGCACGCGCCAGAACAGCGTTGCGTCATTAACGGCGACCGCAGCCAAGCCATCACCGCGCGGCTGGATGGTGAGCAGATGCGTCGCATAGCTATGCTTCAAGGCATACCAGAGCGGTTTCTTCCGGCCAGCGCCATCGACGGCCGCCCAGGAGGTGACCGGCCAGCAATCGTTAAGCTGCCAGACGATGGTGCCCATACAGGTTGGCCGATGCGAGCGCATATGGTCGATGCCGCAGCTGATCGCGCGCGCCTGGTTCAGCTGGGTGACGAAGAGCCAGTCGTCGAAATTTTGCGGGTGGGGAAACCAGCCTTCCAACCCCTGCAGAAGCTTGTCGTTGCCGCCGGTTGCCTTCTGGTGATGCAGGACCGCGGGGGAGGCCGGGGCGCGATCCTTCTCGCGAACGGATTGGGCAAGGGTTGCGAATGTCGGCGGTGCTTGCCAGCCGAATTCGGAGCAGAAGCGCGGGATATAGTTGCGGTAGATCTCGTAGCCCGCCTCGTTCCAGACGTCCCAGATGTGCTTGCAGCCATGTTCGTCCGCGTTCGGCGCGATCTCCATGGAGCCGGAATAGGGGCTGCCCGGCCAATAGGGTCGGGTGGGATCGATCTCGGCCACCAGCTTCGGGAGGAGGTCGAGGTAGTAGCCGGCGCCCCAGGGGCGATTGCCGAGCACGTCTTGCCAGCCCCAGTCGAAATAGCCCCAGATATTCTCGTTATTGCCGTTCCAGATGACCAGCGAGGCATAGGGCATCAGTCGCGTGATCGCCTCACGCGCTTCCGCCTCGATCTCGCTGTAGACCGGCTCTTCTTCGGGATAGGTGGCGCAGGCAAACAGGAAATCCTGCCAGACCATGATGCCGGCGGCATCGCATTCCTCGTAGAACGTATCGGTCTCATAGATGCCGCCGCCCCAGACCCGCAGCATGTTCATATTGGCATCGCGGGCCTGGGCGATCCGCTCACGATAGCGTTCACGCGTCACGCGTGGCAGGAAGCAATCGTCGGGGATCCAGTTGGCGCCGCGCGCAAAGACCGGGACGTCGTTGACGACGAGCGTGAAGGCGGAGCCAATCTCGTCCGGTGTCGTATCCAGCCGCGCGGAGCGGAAGCCGACGCGCCGCTTCCAGCCGTCGAGCGCCGCACCGTCCGAGCCGAGCAGCTGCAGGTCGAGATCGTAAAGCGGCTGACCGCCCATGCCATGCGGCCACCAGACCTGCGGGTTGTCGATCCGGCACTCGATCAGCGCGTGGGTCTCGCCTTGCGCGACACGCACTTCCGCGCGCTTGCCGCCGATGGAGAGCACGAGTGCCACGCTGTCCGTGCCCTTGTCGGCCCATTCGATCTCGACATGCAGGCGCGCGACGCCCTGGCTGCCTTGCAGGGTGATTTCTGGCCGGATGCTGCCGAGACGGGCCTTCGACCAGCTCTCGATAACGATTGGTTTCCAGATGCCCGCGGTGACGATCGTCGGACCCCAGTCCCAGCCGAAATTGCAGGCCATCTTGCGGATGAGATTGCTCGGACCGGGATAATTCTGGGGAATATCGGCGGCGCTGCCGAGCTGTTTGCGGACCTCCTCGCCATGTTCATAGGCGGATTGGAAATCGACGATTAACTCGTTGCGGCCGCTTTTCAGGTGATCGCCTATGTCGAAGCGGTAGCTGCGATGCATGTTCCGGGTTTCGCCGAGCAAACTGCCGTTCAGTTCCAGGCGTGCTGCGGTGTCGAGGCCAAGGCAGGAAAGATCGATGCGCTCGGCGTCCTCGCCATTCCAGTCGAAGGCTAGGCGATACCGCCAGGCGGAATGCCCAATCCAGTCCTGAGAAATCTCGTTGACGTCGAGATAGGGGTCGGTGATCAGCTGCGCCGCCATCAGGTCGAGATGCACATTGCCGGGTACTGCCGCCGGGATCGTATTGGGCAGGGCCGGTGCACTGGATGGCGCGCGAAGGCGTGAGATGGTCCAGCCGGTGTCGAGCGTCTGTCTTTTCATGTCATATGTCCGTGATGAAAGGGATGCCTCAAACAGCCTTTGGCGCGATGAATTGCAGACCCGCCTGCAGGTGGCGGTTCATGTGATAGGCGTAGGCGATTCGATCCCGTTGTTGCAACGCTTCGATGATGGCGCGATGGTCATGATAGGCGCTGTCGACCGCTTCGCGTGAGCGCTTGCCCGCCTCCATCAGTCGCTGCAACAATGGCTGCAGAATGCCATAGACTTGTGACAAGGTTTGATTGCCGGCGAAGCCGATAAGGGCGGCGTGAAACCGGAAATCAAGTTCGGCAGCCTCGGCCAATGTCGATGCGGCCTTCATTGCGTCGTTGATGGAGCGCAGCCTGTCGATGGCGGTTTCGTCGAGAGTTTCGAACAGAAGGTCACTGAGATTGACCTCGATGAGGCGACGAAAGCCCTGGATATCGAGAAAGCTTTCTGCCGAGATGTCGATAGCGAAGGAGAAGAGTTCCATCAGCGCCTGCTGGCGGCGGTCCGTAATCACTGCGCCGACCTTCTGGCGGCTTTCGACAATGCCATAGGCCTTCAGGATGCGGATTGCTTCGCGCACTGTATTGCGGCTGGCATTGAACATGGAAGCGAGTTCGGCTTCCGAGGGTAGGGCGTCTCCGAGACCGAGATTGCGCTCGCGCATCAGCCGTCGCAGCGCGTCGACCACCTGATCGACCGCCGAACCCCTATCCTCGATGTCAGCGGTATCTGCCACCATCTCTCCTCCGCTATCGGACCATATTGTTGGTCAATAAGAGGTGTCAACCGTGATACGACGGGTAGACATTTTGCCTTTCAAGGATATTTTGACCCACAAATGGGGAGGTGTCATATGGAAAGCTGCTGGCGTTGGTTCGGCCCGAAGGATCTCGTTCCGCTCTTGCATGCGCGCCAGGCAGGCGCGACGGGCATCGTCACGGCGCTGCATGAAGTCTCGCATTCGCGCGTCTGGATGCCGACCGAAATCGAAGCGCGAAAGGCGCTGGTCGAGGCGGCGGGGCTGCGCTGGAGCGTGTGTGAATCGATCCCCGTTCCGAGCGCAATCAAGCTCGGCGGGGCAGGGGCGAAAACTGCGATCGGTGTCTGGAAGGACAGCCTCGTTAATCTCGCCCGCTCCGGCATCAAAACCATCTGCTACAATTTCATGCCTGTCGTTGACTGGACGCGTACGGATCTGCGCTTCGAGATGCCGACCACCGCGCTCGCATTGCGTTTCGACATGGCGGAGTTCGTTGCCTATGACGCGTTCGTCCTGCGCAGGAAGGGTGCGGAAGAAAATTATACGCCGGACCTGCTGCGGCGTGCAGAGGAGCGGCTGAAGGGGCTCTCGCCGGAGGCCGTGCAACGGCTGGAGAATAACATCATCGCCGGTCTTCCCGGCGGTGAGGACAGCTATGGCCGCGACGCCATCCGTTCCGCCATCGCCCTCTTCAACGGAATGACGGCAGAAGATCTCCAGGCCAATCTCGACGCTTTTCTGCAAGAGGTCGTGCCGGTTGCAGCCGAACTCGGCGCCCGTCTCGCCATTCATCCCGACGATCCGCCGATTTCGCTCTTCGGCCTGCCGCGCGTCGTCTCAACGGCAGCGGATCTGCGCCGCATCCTCGGCAATGTCGATCATGCCGCCAATGGTTTGACGCTCTGCGTCGGTTCTCTCGGCTCTCGTGCCGACAATGATGTGCTGGCGATCGCCCGCGAATTTGCCTCCCGCATCAATTTCGCGCATCTGCGCGACGTTGCGATCGAAGAGGATGGCTCCTTCGTGGAGGCTTCGCATCTGGAGGGGCGCAGCGATATCTATGCCATCCTGCGTACATTGCTTGCCGAGGAGGCCCGCCGTCGCAAAGAAGGCCGGGAAGATCATGTGATCCCGATGCGGCCGGACCACGGACATCTGATCGGCGATGATATCGATAAGCCGACCAATCCCGGCTATTCCCTCATCGGCCGCCTGAAAGGTCTTGGCGAGCTGCACGGCGTCATCCATGCGATCGATAAGGCGGGGCTTTGAACCTCACGGCATTTGCGGTTCCATATCGATGAAACGGGGCGAAGGGAGTAAAGCCTGTCGTTGCATATTCGATAGGCTTTTGCCTAAAGTTTAATCTCGTTACTATTTTGATTTTATTTAGTTTTTTCGTCTATCAATGTCCAATTCGCTAATCTTCAAACTCGAATTGGCAAGGTCGACCTTCCTATGAATTCCGTTTGGCCCGACGCCCCGAACGACGATTTTCGGTCGCTTTTCAAGACACATCCGTCGCCGATGTGGGTCTATGATCCGCAGACGTTGAAGTTTCTGATCGTCAACGATGCGGCCCGCGACCTCTATGGCTATGGCGACGCGGATTTCGCGGTCATGACCGTGCTCGATATCAGGCCATCTATGGAGCGCGAGCGGATGCTGGATGCCGTGTACCACCGCACCGACATCGAGACGGCGCAGCGCTGGACGCATCTGAAGGCGGATGGCGATACATTCGAGGTCCTGACCTATGGGCGGGAGATCCGCTTCGACGGCAAGATAGCAATCCTGGCGATTGTGCAGGATCGTACCGAGGTTAATGCGGCACGGCGGCAGGTCGATGCCACCCAGTCGCTGCTCGACAGCATCGTCGACAATCTCCCCGTCGGCGTCTTCGTCAAGGATATGGAGCGGGACGGCCGTTATATTCTCTTCAATGAGGCGTGCGGCGCTATCGCTGGGCACGCAGCACAAGATGTGATCGGCAAGTCGGATCGGGCGATATTCTCTGATGAACAGACGGCGCTTTTCCGGGAGCAGGACAAGCTTGCCTTCGAAACCGCCGAAACCGTCTACTTCGAGGAAACCATTCACACTGTGGATGGCATGTTGCGTATTCTGAAGACAGCGAAGCGGGCGCTTCCCGCCCCGTCAGGGCAAGCGCCGCGCTATGTTCTCGGCATTTCCCAGGATGTGACCGAGGAGCGCAGCGTCGAGGCACGGCTTGCGCATCTTGCCATGCATGATTCCCTGACCGGCCTTCCGAACAGAGCATTCTTTTCCGAGAGCATCGTACGGCAGGTGGCGGCTGCGAGGCCGGAAAAGCCAATCGCGCTGCTCTACATCGATGTCGATCATTTCAAGCATATCAACGACAGCAAGGGCCATGCCGCCGGTGACATGCTCCTGCGCCAGGTTGCCGAACGCCTCCAGCAGCTTGCCGAGAGGAGCGATCTGGTCGCGCGCCTGGGCGGCGACGAGTTCGCGCTGGTTTTGCGGATGACGGATGCCGGGCGAGCCCGGCGCTTCGCCGATCTGCTGTTGCAATCGCTCTCGGCACCCTTCGATCTCGATGGCGTCCGGGAACACGTGACCTGCAGCATCGGCATTGCGATGGCGCCTGAACATGGCAGCGACGCCGATGTGCTGATGCGAGACGCGGATCTGGCGCTCTATGCAGCCAAGGCAAGCGGCCGCTCAACCTATCGCTTCTACCAGACGGAGATGCGGCTTGAAGCTGAACGGCGGCATCAGCTCACGCTGGAGCTTCGTGAGGCGTTGCAGAACGACGAATTCGAGCTCCATTACCAGCCGATCATCCGGCTGGACGGAGACGCTCTTTCCGGCTTCGAAGCTCTGATCCGCTGGCGCCATCCCAAGCGGGGGCTCATCGCGCCGGCGGAATTCATCCCCGTCGCCGAGGAAACGGGGATGATCGTTCCGATCGGCGACTGGGTGCTGCGGGAAGCTTGCCGGACCGCCATGGAGTGGCCGGAACATCTGAAAGTGGCCATCAACCTGTCCGTCTATCAGTTCCGGCATGCGAGCCTGCTGGCCACGGTCGTTTCTGCACTGAGCGAGACGGGTCTCTGCCCCGGACGCCTGGAGATCGAGGTCACGGAATCCATCCTGCTTTCCGAGGTCGAGCAAAGCCTGTCGCTGCTGCGTGCCCTCAAGGAGCTTGGCATTCGCATCGCGATCGACGATTTCGGCACGGGCTATTCCTCGCTCAGCTATCTGCGCTCCTTCTCTTTCGACAAGATCAAGCTCGACCGCAGTTTTGTCGCCGGCATGGATGCCGATCCCGGCAATCTTGCCATCGTGCGGGCTGTTGTCGGGATTGCCTCCGGCTTCAATGCGGTGACATTGGCCGAAGGCATCGAGACGGAGGCGCAATTGGCGAAATTGCGGGCCGAAGGCTATCACGAGGTGCAGGGTTTCCTGCTCGGGCGACCAATGTCACGCGAGGATGCCCTGGCGCGAATTCTAAGCGAAGCCCGCCCCGCCCGGCTTATGCGCGCCTGAATGCCAGCGCATGGATGGCCGCCGAGGTCTGGAACGGGCGCGCGAGAATAATCGAAAAAATTCGGCGCCGGTTGTCGGGAAGGATGATCGGCCAACGTCCTTGGAACAGCCCATCGAAAGGGCATGACACCTAGAACCGTTCCCAAGGAGACGAACATGACCGATGCAGCAGATCAGACGCAGTCCCAGCAGCCACGCGTGCCGGTTCGCGGCGGCGTCGTAGCCTATCTGACCGTCGACGGCGCTGTGAAGGCCGCCGAATTCTACAAGCGCGCTTTCGGTGCCGAACAGGCCTTCATGTATCCGGTCGATGAAAAGGGCCGGACCATGCACATCCATCTCTATATCAACGGCAGTTCGGTCATGCTCGGCGACGCTTTTCCGGAATATGGCCATGCGCTGGAAAAGCCGCAGTCCTTCACGATGCAGCTCGTCGTCGATGACCTCGATTTCTGGTGGCAGCGTGCCGTCGATGCCGGCGCCGAAGTGGTCGTCGAGCCGCAGGTGATGTTCTGGGGTGATCGTTGGGGCCAGCTCCGCGACCCGTTCGGCGTCGCCTGGGCGATGAATGCACCTGTCAATAACTGACATTATCTCAATCGCGGCTAACGGAATGCCCTCGGTGCGGATAGCGCCGAGGGCACCTCTCTTGTCCGACTGCGAAAACGTTATTCGGCCAGCAAGGCCCGCGTCAGCGGATGTTCGGCCTCGATGAGGCCATCCAGAATTGAATAGTGATGCTTGTCGGGCTCCACCACCACCTCAGTGGCAGCGCCAAGTCCTGTCCAGATATTGGCAAGCAGCGCATTCTGGCGGACGAATTCGGCGCGTTCGGCACCTCCAACCCAGCAGGTGAGGCGGACGGTTTCGACCGGCTCCAGAAGCGCCGGGCTTTCGGCCTTTGCCTCGGCATCATCGATGCGAAGCTGCTCGTTCATGCTGCGCCTCATGATCGGCCGCAGGTCGTGAAGGCCGGAAATGGCAAGCACATGCCGAATGCGCTCCCGGATCGCCTCGTTGAGTGGCGATGTCGTCGTCATCATGCGCGCAACGAGCTGACCGCCGGCCGAGTGGCCCGTCAGGATGATGGGGCCGCTGACGAGTTCGGCCGCTGCCGTGATCGCGGCTGAGATTTCCTTGCCGATCCCGGCGATGCGATTTTCCGGGCAAAGCGTGTAGGACGGGATCGCGACCGCGTATCCTCTGGCAATCGAGCCGGCCGCCAGGTGCGACCAGTAGCTTTTGTCCAGTTGCAGCCAGTAACCGCCATGGACAAAGACCACCAATCCCTGCGGGTGGCCTTCGGGCAGAAAGAGATCGAAGCGATTGCGCTCCGCAGGACCATAGGCCAGATCGAGTTTTGCGCGTCCCGCGGTTGTTAGCCCGTCGCGGAAAGACTTAGCCGGCTCGACCCAGGCGACCGGCCATTGATCGCCGTCGACGATATAAGCGCCGTTGGTATAGGCGGCGTCCCAATCGGTGACTCGGAAATAGCTCATGTTCAGCTTCCTCTCTCCAGCTAACGACGCCTATAGATCAGGTTACGGCCGCGCGCACCGCAAAGCGCGCGTCCTTCCATGATCCGCTGCTCAGGATTTCCTCAAGCACCGTCACGGCGCGCCAGACGTCGTGATATGAGACGTAGAGCGGCGTGAAGCCGAAGCGCAATGTCGACGGGGCGCGGAAGTCGCCGATGACGCCACGTTCGATCAGCGCCTGCATGACTTCATAGGCGTTGCTATGGATGAAGGAGACCTGGCTCCCGCGCTTTTCGCTGTCCCGCGTCGTCTCGAGTTCGACACCATATTGGCCGCATTTGGTTTCGACCAAGCGGATGAAGAGATCGGTCAACGCTATGCTCTTCCGGCGCAAGGCTTCCATGTTCACCTCGTCCCAAATGGAGAGCGCCCCTTTCAGAGCCCGAAGCGACAGGATTGGCTGGGTGCCGCAGAGGAAACGCTTGATACCGGCATCGCCATCGAAGCTCTGTTCGAAGGCAAAGGGGCGGGCGTGGCTCCACCAGCCGCTGAGCGGCTGAACGATCGATGCGTGATGACGCTTCGCCGCATAGATGAAGGCCGGCGCCCCCGGGCCGCCATTCAGATATTTGTAGGTGCAGCCGACGGCAAAATCGGCATCCGCACCGTCGAGATCGACAGGCAGGGCGCCGGCGCTATGGCACAGATCCCAGATGACGAGCGCACCCGCCGCCTGGATGCGCTTCGTCAGCGCCGCCATGTCGCGCAGCTCGCCGCTCTTGTAGTTGACGTGATTGACGAGGACGACGGCGACGCTGTCGTCGATCAGCTCCTCGATTGTGCTGGCATCACGGCCTTCAAGGCGGAGCGTGATGCCGGGGCGCGTCGAAAGGACGCCTTCGGCCATGTAGATATCGGTCGGGAAACTGTCGCCCTCTGCCACGATCACGTTGCGGCCTGATCGCATGGCGAGCGCCGCATGAAGCGTTTTGTAGATGTTGATCGATGTGGAGTCGGTGACCACGGTCTGGCCTTCGGCGGCGCCGATCAGCCGGCCGACGCGGTCGCCGAGCTCCAGCGGCAGATGAAACCATCCGGCGCTGTTCCAGCTACGGATCAAGCCGTTGCCCCATTCTTCCATGGCGGCCTGGCGCACTTCGGCAAAGACCTCGTGCGAGGCTGCACCGAGCGAATTGCCGTCGAGATAGATGACACCGGCGGGCAGGGCGAAGCGGCTGCGGAAGGCGCGCAGCGGGTCGGCCTCGTCCATGGCCTCGACGGCGGCGAGATCGGGAAGGCTATCCATGATGTCGTTGCCTCGTAATCTATTCGCGAATGGTTTCTCGGGTGGCGGCTCCGCCGCGGCTGCGGCGGATACTCGGCAGCGCCAGCATGATCAGCACGAACAGGCCGGTTGCGAGCTTCAGGTTCGGCGGCGGCATGCCGGCGGCAAGGCACAGCGACACGAGCTGATAGTAGATGATGGAGCCGACGAATGGCGCCAGTAGCTGACGCAACACGGTCTGCTTGCCAGTAAAGGCTTCGCCGATCATGAGCGCGGCAAGGCCGTTGATCAGGATGCCGATACCCATGTTGACATCGGCAAAGCCCTGCGACTGCACCATCAGTGCACCGCTTGCGGCTGAAAAGGCGCTGGCGATGCCGACGCCACCGATGGTGGCCGCCCAGACATTGATGCCCTGCGCCTCTGCCATGTCGGGATTGGAGCCGACGGCGCGCATGGCTGTGCCCTTTTCCGTCTTGAAATAGAGATTGAGGGCGATCAACACGATGACGGCCAGCAGGCCGGCGATGACGATCTTGCTCGCGGGAAAGCCCGGCGTCGTGAAGGGTACCCAGTCGAACACAGTCGGCGAGCCGAAGACGGAGAGGTTCGATTTGCCCATGATGCCGAGATTGACGCTATAAAGCATCGTCGACATCAGGATGCCGGCGAGCAGCGTATGAATGCGGAAGCGCAGGTGAATGAAGGCCGTGCAGCAGCCGGCGGCAAGGCCGACGACGAAGGCGACGGCGATCGCCAGCGGCGGTGCGACGCCGGCGGCAAGCAGAATGCCGCAGACGCAGCCGCCGAGCGGAAACGCGCCTTCACTGGTCAGATCCGGAAAGCTCAGCATCCTGAAGGGGATCATGATGCCGAGGACGACGAAGCTCAGGATGAAGCTCTGGGCCAGCGTGACCGGGATGAGCGAGACGAAGCTCGAAACGGTTGTCTGAATAAAGTCCATCATGATCTCAGCTCACCAGCAGCATGCGGTCGGTCTTGACGGCAAAGTGGCCGATCAGCTCGGGTACGGTGATGCGCCGCTTGCCATCCCCGGTAATTTCGAGATGGACGCGGCCGGCATCGAGCATGATGATGCTGTCGCCGAAATCGACGGCGTGCTGCATGTTGTGCGTCACCATCAATGTCGTCAGCTTGAGCGCCTCGACCGTGCGCACCGTTGCCTGCATGACGATATCGGCGGTGCGCGGATCGAGTGCTGCCGTATGTTCATCCAGCAAAAGCACGTCGGGCGAACCGCCGACTGCCATGATGAGGGATAGCGATTGGCGCTGGCCGCCCGAAAGCAGCTCGACCTTGGTATCCAGCCGGTTTTCGAGGCCGAGACCAAGCACGGCCAGGCGCTCCTTATAGGCGGCGAGGCGGGCGGCATTCAGGCCGGGACGAAATCCTCTGCTCTTGCCGCGCAGTTCCGCGAGAAGCATGTTCTCGCCGACCGTCATGCTGGCGGCGGTGCCCTTCATCGGGTCCTGGAACACGCGCGCAAGCCGCGCGGCGCGCTTGTGGACCGGCATGCCGGTGACGTCGTTGCCGTTGATGAGGATCTGACCGGAATCGAGGCTGAGAGCGCCCGAAATCGCATTCAGCATGCTGCTCTTGCCGGCGCCGTTCGAGCCGATCACGACGCCGAATTCGCCTGTCTTGAGGGAGAGCGTCAGGCCATTGAGCGCGACCTTCTCGTCGGGCTGGCCTTTATAGAAAACCTTGCGCGCGGATTTGACATCCAGCATCCGTGCCTCCCCTGCGGTATAGGGTTATGAAATGGCGGCATCCCTGACGCCGCCATGGAAAGGAATTATGCAGTAGAGGATGCCGCCTATTACTTCGTGAAGCAATTGCAATCGGCAAGCGAAGCCGGAACCTCGGCACCGAAGGCTTTCAACACAGTCTTGTTGATCAGCGGCGCGTGGTCTTTATAGGCAGGAACGGAGGGCTTGATCGTCTTCGGATCGGCACCCTTCAAGATTTGCGCGGCGATCTTGCCGGCGTTTTCGCCAACCTGCTCGTAGTTGACGGCAAAGCTTGCCGGAACGACGCCGTTGCGAACAGCCGCGTCGTCGGAGTTGACGATCGGGATCTGTGCCTGGCGGGCGGCGGCGGCAACGGCGGGGATTGCTGGCTGCAACAGGTTGGAAGCGGGCGTGTAGATGACATCCGCCTTGCCCGCGAGCGATGCGATGCGCTGCTGGATGTCATTGACATTGTCGACGCCGACGGGAACCACTTCGAAGCCGGCTGCCGGAGCGGCCGCCTTGACCTTGTCGAGCAGCGCCACGTCGTTGGCTTCGCCCGGATTGTAGGGAATGCCGATACGCTTGGCATTCGGAAGCAGCTTCTTGGTAAAGGTCAGGATCGCGGAGATGTCCTGCAGATCGCTTGAGCCGGTGATGCCGACGTCGCCTGCGTCCCAGGACGGCACGAGCTTGGCGGCGACGGGATCGGTGACCGCAGTAAAGACGATCGGAATGCCGGAGCCGGCGAGCGCCTTCTTGGCGATCTGCGACACCGGCGTCGTGACCGTGTATATCAGCTTCGGATGTTCGGACTGCAGCTTGGCGATCATTTGCGGAACGAGCGAGGCGTCGAAGCTCGTATTGCTCTCGGAGTAGACGACATCCTTGCCTTCGACGAAGCCGTTGTCGGCGAGTGCCTTCTTGAAGCCGGCGATCGAAGCATTGAGCTGCGGATGTTCGCCGAAATTGGCGATTGCGATCTTGATCGGTTCGGCCGATGCCGTCGCAACACTGGCAACGAACGCGCCGGCAACGACGAGGCCGGAGAGCCATTTAGATGTAGATCTCAGCATATTTTCCTCCCGGATAGACAAGGAGCCGTGTTCCATCGGCTCTCTTGACGAGGGATCATAGCGACTGCCGCAAGACTGTCAATTTACGATATATGATATTCACGATAGAGAGGTTTTATATATAATTTTGGCAGCAGATGATTTTATATATAATCCGAGCCTGAGGGGACTGGGACAAGGATCATGCAAGACACGGATGCCCTAAGCAAGACGGAGGCGGCTTACTGGCTGTTGCGGCGCGACATCCTCAATACCAGGTTAAGGCCGGGTGCATCGTTAAGGTTGAGCATGCTTCGGGACACCTACGGCGTCGGCTGGACGCCGCTGCGCGAGGCGCTGTCGCGGCTGGAAGCTGAAAAGCTGGTTACCGCGGTCAGCAACCGCGGCTTCGCGGTCGCCCCCGTATCGCGCGCCGAACTGGAGGATTTGACGCGGGCACGTATGATCGTGGAGCTGCCGCTTTTCATGGAATCGATCGAGAAGGGCGGGCCGGATTGGGAATCGGCTGTTGTGACGGCGCATTACCGTCTGTCACGCTGCAAGATCGTGCTCGGGTCCCCCTCCGACGAAATGGCGGACGAATGGGACGAGAAGCACAATGCCTTTCATGCAGCACTTGTCAGTGCTGCGACATCGAACTGGCTTCAGCGCTTCCGGTCCACTATCGCGGATCAGCTTCGCCGCCACCATCGTTTTCTCGGTCTGGCACCGACGCAGCGCGGGGCCGCCGGCCTCTCCATCGGCTACGAAGAAGCTGCCGCCGCCCTGCAGGATGCCATGGCGATCGAGCATCATACGGCCCTGATGGACGCCGCCCTCGACCGCGATATCGAGCGTGCACGCGCTCTGATGACCGAGCATATCGGCTATACGCTGCAGGTTTATATCCGCTCGGAGGATAAAGACGGGTAACTCCATTATATCCAATTCCACTAAATAGCACTACCATATCAATTGGTTAGCTTGACACGTTCTGCGATTGGGCGCTACCAATGTCCTGCGGTTTTCGGCCACGGTGGTATCCTGTTCAAAGTCTTGGAGGGCGCTAAATGGGCAAGCGCAGCACCGTGCTTTTGACCAAGCGTATCGTTGACGCGGCTCTGTTGCAAATTTCCCCTTTGGTTATGATGGCCGTTGGTTGGTACGTTGATTACCTGGCAGCCTCGCCATTTTCGAGACTCTGTGCGAGCAGTGCTACCGCTTCCGTCAGCGTGCTTAGTCCGATGCCGAAAGCTCGTTCAACAACGCGTGCTTCTCCGCGGACGTCGCCCGTCAGGTTGAAAATCCCAGCCTGTACTTTGCGCAAAGCGCGCATGACCTCAAAACCTTTGATTGTCGCATAAGCCGTTTTCAGCGTCTTGAACCCTCTGACCGGTTTGATCAGTTGCTTCAGTTTGCCATGATCTGCCTCAACGACGTTGCTCAGATATTTGGCCTGTCGGTGCACAAGCTCTCCGGGGCATTTGCCTTCGGCCTTCAATTGCGCAATCGCAATGCCATAAGTCGGAGCCTTGTCGGTGTTGATGACAGTTGGCTTTTCGCAGGCCTTCAGGCTATTCAAGGCCTTGCCGAGAAAGCGTTTGGCTGCTTTGGTATTGCGGGTAGGGGATAGATAAAAATCAATCGTGTTGCCGAATTTGTCGACGGCCCAGTAAAGATACGTCCATTGTCCGCGGACTTTCACATAGGTTTCATCAACGCGCCAACTCGTCGATTGCTGCCGGCGCCAGTGCCATCGCAACCGCCTTTCAATCTCCGGCGCATATCGCTGAACCTAACGATAAATCGTGGAATGATCGACTGGCACACCCCGTTCGCCCATCGTTTGCTCAAGGTCACGGTAGCTCACCCCATAGCGGCAATACCATCGCACCGCCCACAAAATCACTTCACCCTGAAAATGACGCCATTTGAAATCGCTCATCAATAGTCTCGCTGAAAATTCCGGCGCTCTTTCGGACATCAACGCGATTTTTGCAACAGAGCCGTGTTCATCACCATCGAAGATAAGACCGGTATTGCCAACCTCGTCCTCTGGCTGAAAACCTTCGAAAAATACCGACGTGTCGTGCTCAATGCCGGCATGATCGGCGTCTATGGCCGCATTCAGCGGGAAGGGGAGGTGGTCCATCTTGTGGCACATCGGTTGATCGATTTGTCGGCGGGGTAGCGTCGGGTTAACGAGGCTGTCGGGAACGGGTTGGTATTTGGTGGCAATGACCGAAATCTCTCCTGCTCACTTCAGACGCCACCGTTTACCCGCCGAGATCATCGCCCATGCGGTTCGGCTCTATTACCGGTTTCCGCTCAGCTTTCGCGACATCGAAGATCTGCTTGCCGCGCGTGGCATTGAGGTCTCGTTTCAGACGGTCTCGGAATGGGCCGTGAAGTTCGGCCTCAAATTCGCCGATCAGCTCCGACGGCGCTCACGAGGCAATTTTGCCGACAAGCGGCAACTCGATGAGATGGTCGTGACGATCAAGGGAAAGAAGTACTGGCTGTGGCGCGCCGCGGATGCCAACGGTTAGGTCCTCGATGCCCTGCTGCAAAGCCGAAGGAACAAGGCAGCAGCGCTGCGTCTGATGAGGAAGCTGCTCAAAGGGCAGGGTACCACCCCACGGGTGATGGTGACGGACAAATTGCGGTCCTACTCTGCTGCGAAGGCCGAATTGATGCCGGGCATCGAGCATCGGTCACACAAAGGCATCAACAACCGCGCTGAAAATTCACATCTTCCCGTACGACGACGCGAACGGCGGATGATGCGCTTCAAGTCGGCCCGGCAATGCCAGCGTTTCGCCTCGACGCAGGGCCAGATCGCCAATCTCTTCCTTCTTCGCCGCAAACATCTCATCGCCGCAGATCATCGAAAGCTTCGTTTCTACGCCATCGCAACATGGCGGCAGATCACCATGTCAATCAACGAGTGAAGGCTGGTACCATGCCAGACGCGCGCCCTGTCCCAGCTTAAGGCGACGCCACCCATTGAGGCGATGTGAGCACAAGGCACTCCCGGGCCGGATTGACCCCTATTAGAACGTCGCGCCACCGGCCTCACGCATTGCGGCGGGCAGCGTCTCCCAGGCCCTGATCAACTCGCCGATAGAGCCGGCCCCCATTTTGCGCATGGCATTGGCGCGGTGCAATTTGACCGTGACCGCACTTATCCCGAGGTCGAAGGCGATTTGCTTGTTGAGCCGACCGCGTGCCACCTCGCGCAGGATTTCGCGTTCGCGGTGCGTTAGTGTCACCAGGCGCTCGATATTCCGCTTGACCACCAAAGCATTGGCCCGTCGCGCCGCATCGAGCGCGATACCGGCAATGACGGCGTCGAGCAGCGTCTGGTCGCGCACTGGCTTGGTCAGGAAGTCGACCGCACCCGCTTTCATCGCCTGCACAGTCATTGGAATGTCGCCATGCCCGGTTAAGAAGATGATTGGCTTCGCATTACCGCTTTCCAGCAGATGATGCTGTAGGTGAAGGCCGCTCGCCCCCGGCATGCGGACGTCAAGGATCAGGCAGCCGGGGCTGTCCAGTATGTCAGCCTCAAGCACTTCTCGGGTCGAGGCGAAGCTCATTGGCTGCAGGCCTGCCGAAAGGATCAGCTCCGACAAGGCCTCGCGAACAGCTGCATCGTCATCAACGATGATCACGATGGGCTCGCTGAGGTCATTCTTTTGCTGCCGTGATAGCGGTGCCGTTCTTCGGAGCGGCTGGTCAATTTTCATGTCACCCTCCATTTCTCGATTTCTGTAGAGCTTCCCCTATCGCGATGAGTAGGGCAGGCGCGTCGAATGGCTTTCGAAAAAAGCCATCCACGCCTTTGGCGCGGCCCTGATCGGCAATCTCGTGGCGGCCTGTAACCAGGAATACCGGCAGTTCCGGACGCGCCTTGTTGACCATGTCACGAAGTTCAAAGCCGTTTGTGCCTGGCATTCCGATGTCGGTGATCAACAAATCCAGATCCGACAGACCGCAGGCAAGCAGATGTTCAGCCGACCGGAAACAGCAGGCTGAATAGCCGGCGGATTCCAGCAGCTCCTCCAGCGATTCGAGCAGCCTCGCATCGTCATCGACAACCGCGACGATCGGTCTTGTCCTCTTCATCCTCAATTACCTCCCTTGCGGCGCGAATGGATGATCTGTATTCCCAATCGTTCCGCTATGCGCACGAGATCAGCAAGCGATGCCGCCGCCATCTTCTGCATCACATTCCGTCGATGGACTTGCAGCGTCACTTCGCTGATTCCGAGTTGCGATGCCGCCTGCTTGTTGAGCAGGCCGCTAACCACGAGCGGCAGCACGTCGCGTTCGCGTGGCGTCAGTTCGAGATAACGCTGCTTCAACAAGCTTAGTTCGGCCCGTTCCGATCGCTTTTTCCGATCCTCCGAAATTGCCGTATGAACCGCGGCCATGAGGTCCGCATCGCTGAACGGCTTCGTGAGAAAATCCACCGCGCCGTGCTTGATCGCCCGCACAGAGGAAGGGATGTCGCCATGACCGGTGATGAAGACGATTGGCGGATGATCGCCCTCGGCGATCTGCCGCTGTAGTTCGAGGCCGTTGATATCGGGCAATTCAACGTCGAGTATCAGGCAGGCAGGTAGATCCGGTTTGTCGGCGTCTACATAGTCACCCGCCGAACCGAACGCGATGGCGCGCATGCCGTGGGTCTCCAGGAGCTCGCCGAGTGCCTCCCTGATGCGTTCGTCATCGTCGACGATGAAAACAACATGGTTGTCCGGTGTCATGGCGCCGCTTTCCCCACGGTTGGCAAGGTGAAAATGAACCGCGCGCCACGCGGTTCATTTTTCTCGGCCCATAGACGCCCGCCATGCGCTTCCACGATCGAACGGCAGATGGCGAGACCCATGCCCATTCCGTTCTCTTTCGTCGTGAAGAAAGGTTCGAATATCTGATCCGGGAATTCGATGCCGTCTCCCCGGTCGCCTATTTCGATCTGCACGTCGCTGTCCACGCGATGGGCGCGCACGTCGATAGTTTTCTCACCTGCAACGGCGTCCATTGCCTCCATGCCATTGCGGATGAGATTGACCAGGACTTGCTGGATCTGAATGCGATCGACCGCGATAGGCGGAAGCTTGTCTTCTACATCGATGTCGATCCGGATGCGGCGGCGCAAAGCCTCGCCAGCCACCAGGCTACATGCCTCGGCGATAACGCCTGCGGTCGACAGGCTGACCCTGTTGTCCACGGATTGCTTGAACAGCGCCCGGATGCGACTGACGACTTCCGCCGCTGAATTGGCATCGCGGATGACGCGTTCAGTGGTGATCTTCGCTCGCTCGACATTGACGGGCTCAGCTGAAAGCCAGCGGTAGCATGCATGCGAATTGGCGACGATCGCCGCCAGAGGCTGGTTCACCTCGTGTGCGATGGAGGCGGAAAGCTCGGCAAGGCTCGCCGCCTGGCTGGCGCGCGCCAGCCGCTCGTGCGCCATGCGCAACTCCTCCTGCATCCGAACCTCACCATCGATATCCAGGCAGATCACATTCCATTGCACGATTGCGCCTTCGTTGTCGCGCATCGGCGCGGCTCGCGTCTCGACCCAGCGATATTCGCCATCGAAACGGCGCAAGCGATGCCTGCGTGCATAGGGTTCGCCGGTCGACAGGCAACGGGCGTACTGTTCCTTGACCCCGGCAAGATCCTCTGGATGCACTCCGGCATCGAGCGTGCCATTCAGCCGTGATTTTTTCTTGCCATCCAATTCTTCCAGTTCGTAGCCAAGGAATTCCCGGAGCTGCTGGCTGCGATAGACCGGCTCGCCATTGGGCGCAGCGCAATCGATCATCGCCGGCAGCGTTTCCACCAATTGCCAAAGAAAGCGTTCTCTTTCCCGTAGCGCCTCCTGCGCGAGCATCTCATCTTCGATATCGATCGAGATGATATACCACTGTACGATCGCACCATCGGCATCGAGCAGAGGCTGCGCGCGAGCTTCGATCCACCGATAGGTTCCATCCTTAGTACGCCGACGAAACCGGTTCACGAAAGGTTGGCCGGTCTCGAAGCCATTCATTGCTCGCTGAAACATGATTGGAAAGTCTTCAGGGTGAGCCAAATCTCGCGCCAGCGAATCGAAGTTCTCGATGTCGGGTGTTGGTGCACCGACATTGTCCAGATATCGTCTGCTCGTATAGGTCATCCTGCGCGATGGAGCGAAGCTCAGGATATTGATCGGCAGGGTGTCGATCATCTGCTCCAATTGCCGCTTGCTGGTCTTCAGCGCTTCTTCGGCCTGCATCTGATCGTCGATATCGATGGACACCTGATACCAATGAGCGATTGCTCCATCTGCATCACGCAGAGGCTGCGCGCGCGCCTCTATCCAGCGATAGTTTCCGTCTTTCCAACGCCTGCGATACCGCATCATGAAGGGGTCGCCGGATCTGAGGGAATTGGCTGACGCACGCAGCACCTCGGGAGCATCTTCGGGATGGACCAGTTCTTGCGCCACCCGGGTCATATCTTCGAAGTTCGCCCCAGAGAGGCCCAGATCCTCCAACGATCGCTTGTTGACGTAGGCCAGCTTGCCGGCGGGTGTCCAGCTCCAGATGTGGACTGGCAAGGCGTCCACAAGCTGGGAGAGCTCTTGCTCCCGGCGGCGCAAAGCCTCTTGCGCGCGCACTTCATCATCGATGTCGATGGAGATTGCAAACCACTCAACGATCCCGCCGTCATCGTCGAGCAATGGCTCCCATCGACCGTCGAACCAGCGATAGACGCCATCTGCACGACGCATGCGATATTTCATTGCGTAGGGCTCGCCGGTCGCGATCGAGCGTCGGACCGCGTTCAAGAGCCCATCGGAATCGTCCGGGTGAACAAAAGTCCGCATGGCGGTCACCAAACGACTGCTATCCTGATTGTCCAACTGCTCGACGTCATCCAGGCCGAAATAGTCGAGCAGCCGTTTATTGAAGAAGGTTGGCTCACCTGCCGGGGTCAGACGCCTAATTTGGACGGGAACCATGTTTACGATCTGCTCGAGCTCCCGCTCTCGGTCACGCAAAGCGTCCACACTCTGACGCAATGTCTGTAAGGCGAGCTGATGCTGCCGGGATATGGCGGCCACGACCAGGGCCGAAAATGCCGAGATCGCCAGGAAGAGTTGAAGCATGATCTGGTTGTGGCGCTGGCTCTCGGCATTTCCGGCAAACTGGCTGGCACCGGATATCGTGACGATCGCGGTAATTAGCGCGAGAAGGGCGAGAGAGACGACAGCGCCTTTGAATTCGAATCGCACGGCGGCCCAAAGCAGTGGCGGCATGATGATATAGGCGAAGGGCAGGTAGCTGCCGAGCGAAAGGGCCGCGACGCCGAGAAGGATCAGTCCCACTGCGCATGCTTCAAGCCACCGCGCAACCGATAGCCCGGCCTTGCTGTTCCAGTTCTGGATCACGACCAACGCGAGCGGTCCGACGATCAGGACCCCAGTGGCATCCCCGATCCACCAGAGCGGCCAGGCCCCTGAGAAGGTTTGTGAAAATATGCCGAACCAAGCAAGCGTCGCGCTTCCGACCGTCGCGCTCACCACGGGAGCAACTCCAGCGCCTAACGCGACGAATACAAGAACTTCCCGCAGGGTTTCCAGTCGAACCGGCCGACCCAAAGCCCAGTTTACGAGCCACGCGCCGACCATGGCTTCGAGCGCATTGCCGGCATAAATCAGAACGGCGGCGGGCAGCGGGCTGTGGAACCACAGGACATTGCTGAATAGCTCCCCGAGGCAGCCGACCGATACCCACCACGGCCAACTCCGCTTGGGCGCGAGCATAAGGATTGCGATGAAAAGCCCGCTCGGGGGCCATATGGAAATGCCTGTTCCGGGTACGATTGCAAGTGTCTGTGCGAAGCCGCATCCCAGAATATAGGTCGCAAAAAATTGACCTAGATGCAGGAGTTGGGGGCGGTACGACCAGACGCGCGTCATCGGCGGCTCCTGCAGGAAACACAAAGTTTAGGCTGCGCCAGCATATCGAATGGCCAGTCTCGATAGCAGCATCAGTGATCCAGCCTCGTACACTATTCGCGCCATTGCGCGGCGGCAACTTATGGAAATCCATCTATTGGCGGCGCCATCGCCGCGCTGGTGGAAAACCGTCAAGCCTCAGTGGTATCCGGGATCCACTTGGATGCCTCCTGTCTCAGCCAAAAGCCGCAGGTGGTTATCGGCTAAGTCTGCTGCGTGTTGGACGAGCTCCGAGAACGATGATGGAAGGAGATTGAAGAACTGGCGCGGCAAGGCCGCGCCAGTTCAGGACGGCTCGCGGAGGACGGCGGCTTGCCCCGCGAGCCGTGGCCAGCTCAAGCCTTGAGGAAGGCGAGCAGGTCGGCGTTGACCTGGTCTTGATGGGTGGCGGTGATGCCGTGGGGCGCGCCGGGATAGTAGATCTCCTTGGCACCCTTGATCAGCCGCGCGGATTTGACGGCGGAATCCTGGATCGGAACGATCTGGTCGTCTTCGCCATGCAGGACGAGTGTTGGCACGTCGAACTTCCGCAAGTCTTCCGTGAAGTCGGTTTCGGAGAATGCCTTGACGCATTCATAGGCGTTGAGCAGGCCGGCCTGCATGCTCAAGCGCCAGAACTGGTCGAGGGTGCCTTGGGAGACACTCGAGCCCGATCGATTGGCACCGTAGAACGGCAGGGCGAAGTCTCGGTAGAACTGTGAACGATCCTTGGCGAGACCGGCGCGGATCGCATCGAAGACCTCGATCGGCAGGCCTTCAGGATTGGTCGCCGATTTGACCATGACCGGCGGCACGGCGCCGATGAGGACGGCCTTGGCGACGCGCTTCGTGCCGTGCCGGCCGATATAGCGCGCGACCTCGCCGCCGCCGGTGGAGTGGCCGACCAGCGTTGCGTCCCTAAGGTCCAGCGTCTCGATAACGGCGGCCAGATCGTCGGCATATCCGTTCATGTCATTGCCCGACGTCGGCTGACTGGAGCGTCCATGACCGCGGCGATCGTGCGCTACGACGCGGAAGCCGCGTTGGGCGAGGAAGAGCATCTGACCGTCCCAAGCATCGGAATTCAGCGGCCAGCCGTGGGAGAAGGTGACAACCGGGCCGGTTCCCCAGTCCTTGTAATAGATTTCCGTGCCGTCCTTGGTGATGATCGTGCTCGTTGTTTGTTTTCCGTGGTTGAGGCTGACGGAGAGAGGCTGCTTCGGAGTCTTTGCGGCGGCAACCGCGGGCAAGCCGGCTGCGATACCGGCAATGAGGCTGCCAAGCAGGGCGTCGCGGCGTGAGAGGCTAACGGCCGATGGGTTTGGAATGTCCCGCATATTTCTATCTTTCCCGATGATTAAAGTGGAGTAGGGGCCAATCAGTGGGCTGACGCCGCCTCTTCGATGAGGGCGGTGACTTCGCCGGGATGCGAGACCATGAGTGCGTGCGAGGCTCCGTTGATCACGACAGTCTTCACGGCATGTGCCCGCTCGGCCATGAATTGCATGACCGCTGGCGGAATGCTGCGGTCGGAAGACCCGTAGATCATGTAGGAGGGCAGCAGCTTCTACGACGCGACGCCGGAGGGTTCGGCAAGCGCAGCTTGGGCGACGGGTCGCTGCGTTAAAGCCATCAGCGCCGCCTTGTCATCCGAAACGTCGGCAGCGAACTGGAGACGAAACTTGGATGGTTGGATATAGAGGTCCTGCTTGCCATCAGGCAGCGTCACGGGCGCGAGTGTGTCGGCAAGCGTGCTGCCTGGGAATTTTGCCGATAGGGTGACACTGGATTCGCCGGTATCCGGCATGAAACCAGCAACGTAAACGAGAGCTTTCACGTTCGGACTGCCGTTCGCGGCTTCGGTGATGACCGGTCCGCCATAGGAATGGCCCACCAGGATAACCGGGCCGCGGACCGAATGGACAACGGATGCGACGGATGCGGCATCTGATGCGACGCCGCGAAGCGGGTTGGCCGCTGCGATTGCCACATAGCCATCCTTCGTCAGGCGGGTAATCACGGCATCCCAGCCCGACGATTCAGCAAAGGCGCCATGAACGAGAACGATTGTCGGTTTAAGATCGTAATCCTGGGACTGTGCGCTGGCGACTGTCAGCGTGGCGATCGCGGCGCCAAGCGCCAAGACCTTTATGATTTTGAGCATCTGCTTTCTCCTAACGTAGCGGTTGCCTATACGGGGAGAATGCGTGGGTTTGCGGCCGCAAACCATTCTGCGCGAGATGCGCCCATCCACTGCTGAGGGATAGGATGATGTAGCGCAACCGGCGAGAAATCTGATCGATCGGCAGGGCACCGCTACATCAGAGAGCAGCCGGGCGCACCTTCCGGCCAGATGGTTGATCCACGGCGCCGGGGGTAGTTGGTGATCCGGGCCATACGCCCAGCTTTCCGATCGCAATCAATCCATGGAGAACAGGATGACCAAGCGTTTGAACATATTGGCCAGGAAGAATGACGGAATCGATGGCCTCGTCGCCGTCGAGACCTGGATTGCCAAAAGTTTCGATCCCAAACTAATGGAGCTCGTCAAGGTGCGCGTGTCGCAGATCAACGGCTGCGCCCATTGCCTGCACATGCATCGTCAGGATGCGCTCAAGCTGGGTGAGACGGAAGAGCGTATGCTCTTGCTGAATGCCTGGCATGAATCGCAGCTTTACACGGATCGCGAGCGTGCGGCGCTCGCATGGGCCGAGTCGCTGACCAATGTCGCCGAGAGCCGTGCGCCGGATGGCGACTATGAAGCCGCACACAGCGTCTTTTCGGAAGACGAACTTTTGGCATTGTCTATCGGCATCGCCATGATCAATGCCTGGAACCGGCTGGCGATCGGCTTTCGGCTGCAGCATCCGGCAGATCACAAACGTGCTGGCTAATCGGCGAGCGTCTGCAAGCGGGCCGGGCGGATGCATCCGCTCGGCACAGTATCCAATCCTCAGCCTTCAACAATGAGATGCATCATCAGCAGGACGGAGGGGTAGGACATCGTTCGACCAGCGAGAATTCATGCCGGCCTCTTTGCTGCCAAGTGTCCGCCGCGGCACACCGAGAGCATGGACTGCCCTATCCTCAGGTATGGTTTTTCCTCTCCCTTGGCCGGATCGACCGCCAAACGTCCCTCAACATAAAATCCGCGCCGTGGCTTATGACCGTTTCGATCACGCAAAACAGGAGCGCATCATGTCGCAGACAGAAACAAAACCTCACACGATTGCTCAACAGGAGACACACATGGGCTTGGAAAACAACTCACGCGTCGGGAGGACAGGCGCCGACGAGCTGGTTCCATCGCGCTACGCGGTGAAGATCGGCGACATTGACGTTTTGGTGATTAGTGATGGCGTCTTGCCGCTGCCGACCAAGATGTTGGGATACAATGCCGACCCGACTGAACACGCGGAATGGCTCAACGACATGTTCCTGCCGCCGGACGCTTTCGACTGGGCGCTGAACGTGGTCGTGGTGCGCAGCGGTAAGCAGACCATCCTTATCGACGCCGGCCTGGGGCTGGACCCGGAATTGAACCTGCCGCGGGCCGGGCAATTGATCAAGCGGCTGGAAGCCGCCGGCATCGACCTTGGATCGGTAACCGACGTGGTCCTGACCCACATGCATATGGACCATGTCGGTGGGCTGCTCGTCGACGGCGTGAAGGAGCGGCTGCGTCCGGACCTCAGGATCCACGTGGCGACGGCCGAGGTCAAATTCTGGGAGGCGCCCGATTTCACCCACGTGTCGATGCCGCCCGGCTTCCCGGACGCGCTTCGGGCGGCCGCCAAGCAGTTCAGAAAGGAATACGAAAGCCACCTGCGACTGTTCGATGATGAGTACGAGGTGGCACCGGGCGTGGTCGTCTCCCGAACCGGCGGCCACACACCCGGGCATAGCGTGGTCCGCGTGGCATCCGGCAAAGGCCGGCTGATGTTCGCCGGCGATGCGGTGTTCGCGGTCGGCTTCGATCACCCCGACTGGTTCAACGGCTTCGAACACGACCCGGAAGAAGCTGCCCGCGTCCGCGTCCGTCTTTTGAAAGAACTGGCGGAGAGCGGCGAGCTTCTGGTGGCCACCCATATGCCGTTCCCCTCCGTCGGCCATGTGGCAGCCGAAGGTGATCACTTCCGTTGGGTACCGGTCTTCTGGGACTACTAAGCCCCAGTGGACCAGAGCCGAGCCGGCGTGCAGCCTTCAGGGCCGTCCCGGTTCGGCCGATCGGAGCTACGGCTTCGATAGGACCGGCCTGACCACGACCAACCATTCAGCAACGAATGAACGACGCGGTGCGCGAAGCGGCCGCGCATGGAGAAGCTCATGAAAATCGTCATCATCGGCGGAACCGGCCTGATCGGTTCGAAGACGGCCGACCGCCTCCGCAGCCAAGGCCACGAAGTCGTTGCCGCCGCCCCGAATACCGGCGTCAACACGATCACCGGCGAGGGTCTGGCTGAAGCGCTTACCGGTGCCTCCGTCGTCATCGACCTCGCAAACTCGCCGTCCTTCGAGGACAAGGCCGTGCTTGAATTCTTCGAGACATCGGGCCGTAATCTGGCGGCGGCGGAAAAGGCCGCCGGTGTCAAGCATCACATCGCCCTTTCCATCATCGGCGTCGATCGCCTGCCCGGCAGTGGCTACATGCGTGCCAAGGTCGCCCAGGAAAAGGCCATCCGTGAATCCGGCATACCCTATACGATCGTCCACTCGACGCAGTTCATGGAATTTTTGAGTGGCATCGCTCAATCCGCCACCATCGGCAACGTCGTGCGGCTGCCGACGGGCTACGTGCAGCCGATCGCCTCCGATGACGTTGCCGACGCCATGGCCACTGTTGCGACCGCAGCGCCCATCAATGGCGTGATCGAGATCTCCGGCCCGGAGCGCGTCCGGATGAACGAGCTCGTCGCCCGCTATCTGAAGGCCATGGGCGATGCGCGCCATGTCGAAGGCGATCCCGATGCCCGCTATTTCGGCACCAAGCTGGAGGACGGTTCGCTTGTTTCCGACAACAATCCCCGCCTCGGCCGCATCACCTTCGAACAGTGGTTCGCGACCTCTGCACGTAAATGAATGCCCGCAACTAAAGGGACGATGACGGGCCGCCCGCGGGCGGTCCATCGTCCAACCTTCGAGAAAGGAAATTTCGAGATGATCAAGCCAATCCTTACCCTTGCCATGACGGCCCTCTTGTCTGCCACGGCTGCGGCCGCCCATGATGCCGGCGACAAGAACGCCAAGGTGACGCTCGTCTATAGTCATGAATTGCCGAATGTTCCCGGCAAGAGCATGAAAGGGGTCCTGGTCGAATATGGTCCCGGTGGCTTCTCTTCGGCCCACACCCATCCGAACTCGGCCTTCATCTATGCGACTGTGCTGGAAGGCGCAATCCGCAGCCAGGTCAATGACGGTCCCGTCAAGGTCTACAAGGCGGGCGAGAACTTCTCCGAGATGCCCGGCGATCGCCATGGCGTCAGCGAGAATGCCAGCAAGACCAAGCCGGCCAAGCTCCTGGCGGTCTTCGTCGTCGACAGCAGCCAGAAGGAACTGACCTTCCCGATCAAGAAGTAGGTGCATTGAGGCGGATGCCGACGGCATCCGCCTGCGCCTCCCATAGGAAATCATCGTGGGTGAGCCCGTTATGTTTGGCGAACATCATTCCCTTCCGCTCGTCCTTATCAATTTGCTTGGCCTGGTCGGCATTGTCATTTGGCATATCCAGGGGCGCAGCCGTCCGACCGGGCGCCTGATCGTGCAGATCCTGTTCTTCACCGGCATGAGCCTCGTGCTCTGGCTTGCCGGAATTTCGCCCTATCGTCTCGACGATACCGAGCTTCAGGAAGCCGGCATTCTGCTCGCCAAATCCGCAAGGATTCTCTGGTGGCTCCACCTCGCATGGACAATGATCGGCTTCGTGCAGATCTATATCACTCTCAACCACAAGCCCCGGGAAGCACATCTGCTGCAGGATCTGATCGTCGGGGTCGTCTATCTCGGCGTGGCTCTGGCCGTCATCGGGTTCGTCTTCGGAGCGCCCATTGGCCCATTGGTTGCTACCTCTGGCGTGGTTGCCATCATCATAGGCCTGGCGCTGCAGAACACGCTTGCCGATGTCTTTTCCGGGATCGCGCTTACGCTCGGTCGTGCTTACGTCATCGGCGACTGGATCCAATTGGGCGACGGTACGGAGGGGCGCGTCGCCGAAACCAACTGGCGCTCGACCAATTTACTGACCGGCGGGCACAATGTCGTCGTCCTACCCAACAGCGTCCTTGCAAAACAGGGAATGACCAATCTCAGCCGTCCCGACGAAACGCACTGGATTTCACTTTCCATGCACGTCGCCGCCACCCAACCGCCGTCTGTGGTTGAAGACCTCATGCTGGCCGTTCTGCGGAGCTGCGAGCGAATCGTTAAAATTCCGCCGCCGTCCGTCGCGCTCAAAGCGATCGATGCAATGGCTATCGAGGTCGAGCTGCAGTTTTGCGTAGCAAGCCCGGCGAGCAGGATGTCCGCTAAAAACGAGGTTATCGATCTCGTCTATCGGCACTGCAAGACGAACGGCCTCTCTTTGGCGATGCCGCCGGAGAGCCTGTCCTGGGTGACAGCCGTCGTCAGCGGTGAACCCGCAGCCAGCGTCAGACCGCTCTCATCCGGCAGGGTTTAGCCATGGACGTCGAGCTTAGACGCAGGGTTGACGAACTTGAACAGCAACTGGGCTCTGCGGCGGTCGAGAATACCGATCTGCGATCGGAGCTTGAAATTGCGTTGGAACGCCAGGCCGTCACTGCGCAGATTCTCAACGTCATCTCCATGTCGCGAACCGACGTGCAGTCGGTTTTCGATGTCATTTCCGAGAGCTCGCGACGGTTGCTCGGCGGTCAAACGGCGCTGGTGACGCGGGTCATAGATGGCATGCTCCATCTGGCCGCCTGCACGGCGGGAAGTCCTGCCAGCCATGCGGAGATCCGGGCTTCATTTCCGACTCCCTTGACTTCTTCGGGGATCCACAGCCGAGTTGCACTCAGCTCGGCCATGGCATTCCGCTCTGATATCGAAACCGAACCCGGCATCCCCCAAGCCGTCAAGGACATGGCACGCATTAGAGGATACCGAAGCATTATCGTGGTGCCGATGCTTTGCGACGGCATCGCGATCGGCACTGTCGGTGTTTCGCGTGCCGAGCCGGGGACATTCATCGACAGCCAAATCAATCTTCTCAAGACGTTTGCCGATCAAGCCGTGATCGCGATCGAGAACGCGCGGCTATTCGAAGAGGTGCGGGCGCGAACCAGGCAGCTTTCCGAGTCTCTCGACGATCTGCGCGCCGCACAGGACCGTCTGGTGCAGACCGAAAAACTGGCCTCGCTCGGCCAACTCACTGCCGGCATCGCGCACGAGATCAAGAACCCGCTCAACTTTGTCAATAATTTTGCAGTCCTCTCAGCCGAACTGATGGATGAGTTGAGCAGTACGATCGTGCCGCTCGCGCTCTCTGACAATGTTCGCGATGAACTCGAGGAATTGGGCGGCCTGTTGAAGGACAATCTGCAAAAGATCGTTCAGCACGGCAAGCGAGCCGATTCCATCGTCAAGAACATGCTCTTGCACTCGCGGGGAGGCGGCGGCGAACACCGGCTGACGGACGTGAATGCACTGGTCGAAGACAGTCTCAGCCTCGCTTTTCACGGAGCGCGCTCCGAGAAGCCGCAGTTCAACGTCACTCTTAGGCGTGAGTTCGATCGCGATGCCGGTTCCGCTGAAGTATTCCCCCAGGAGATTTCGCGCGTGTTGCTGAATCTGATGTCCAACGGCTTCTATGCCGTTGCCGAGCGAAGCGGCGAAAACATCCCTGGCTTTGAGGCCACGCTCAGCGTCAGCACACGAAACCGTGGCGAACACGTCGAAATCCGCATCCGCGACAACGGCATTCCGCCAGAGGTCAAGGAAAAGATATTCAGTCCATTCTTCACGACCAAGCCGCCTGGCGAAGGCACCGGCCTCGGGCTCTCCATAAGCCACGACATCATCGTGAAGCAGCACGGCGGCAGGATCGATATCGACATCGAGCCCGGCGCGTTTACCGAGTTCACCATCTTGCTGCCGCGAAAGCAATTTTTTGCACAACAACAATAGGAGAGGGGCCGTGACCTTATTGGTTCTGGTGGTGGATGACGAAGCGGACGTTGAAGCCTTGTTCCGTCAGCGGTTCCGCCGCGATCTTCGCGCCCGGCGCTTCGCGATGGATTTTGCCGCCTCAGCAGCGGAGGCTCTTGCCCGCGTTGCCGACACTAGCGAGCAAACGCTGATTTTGATCTTCTCCGACATTAACATGCCTGGGATGAATGGTCTCGATATGCTGCCGGAAATGCGCGCACGAAGGCCGGATGTTCCTGTCATCATGATCACTGCCTATGGAGATGCCGAGACGCGCAAGACTGCGCTAGATCGGGGCGCCGAGGGCTTGCTGACCAAGCCGATCGACTTCGGCCAGCTACGCCTGGTCGTCGAGACGAGGCTGGGACCGGCCACATGACTACAACCGTTCTCGTGGTCGATGACGAGCCAGACCTGGAGACGCTTATTCTGCGTAAATTTCGAAAGCAAGTCCGAGACGGAGGCATCAGCTTCCTGTTTGCGCATGACGGTATTGATGCGCTTCAGGCGATCGAGCAGTATCCTCATGTCGATCTTGTGGTCATGGACATCAATATGCCGCGCATGGATGGCCTCTCGTTATTGGCGAAATTGCAGGAGCGAGAGGACAAGAAGTCGGCCATCATCGTTTCTGCCTACGGTGATATGAATAATATACGCACCGCGATGAATCGCGGTGCGTTCGACTTCGTAACCAAACCGATCGATTTCGCCGATCTGGAAGCGACGATCCTGAAGACCATACGTCACGTCGAGGTCTTGCGCGAGGCACGCCGCCGCCAGGCGGAAGCGGAGCGCGCGCATGCGTCGTTGTCGCGTTATTTTTCGCCCGAACTTGCCAAGCTCCTTGCCGTCGGCGGTAATGACGATGACATGCAGGTACGCTGGCGCGATATCGCTGTGATTTTCACGGACATCACGGGCTTTACCTCGCTCGTCGAGACAGCCGCCCCCGCGGTGCTGGCGGAGTTGCTTAACGAATATGTCGGCGGTCTGACGGATGTCGTCTTCGCGCATGAAGGAACGGTGGCCAAAGTGATCGGCGATGCCATTCAGGTGCTGTTCAATGCACCTGGCGACCAGGTCGACTATGCGACCCGCGCAATCGCCTGCGCACAAGCGCTCGACCAATGGGCAGAAGCGTTTCGCGAGCGCTGGAAACAGAAAGGCGTTGACTTCGGGATCACACGCATCGGGGTTCATGCAGGTCCCGCACTGGTTGGCAACTTCGGCGGTGATCGCTTCTTCGATTTCACCGCCTATGGCGACACAGTCAACACGGCCGCGAGGTTAGAGGCCGCGAACAAGACACTGGGCACGCGGATTTGCGTCAGCGATAGTGTCGCGTGCGGGGCAAGGAAATTCAGTGGGCGGCCGATAGGCGATCTTGTCCTGCGCGGACGTAACGAGCCGTTGCGCGCCCATGAGCCCTTGTTGGCGGCGCAGTTCGACGCGCCGGTCACGGCGCAGTATATGACAGCCTTTACCAAGCTCGAGCAGAATTGCGCCGCCGCCATGCCGGCTTTCGCCGCGCTGGTTGGCATGCACTCCGATGATCCGCTCGCCAGCTATCATTTGAGGCGGCTGCTCAACGGTGCCACGGGTACTCGCATACAGGTGGGATGATTGACCATGAGCTTAACGACCTATGCCATGCTCTCTCATACGACACCAATCTCTTTCAAAGGTTAGGACGAAAGTTCCGTTCCAGCGAAACGTATCGCAGGGTTCTCGATTTGCGCTCAAAAGATCGCATAAAGTATCGCTTGGAGCTGCCGGTTGATCGCGCACGAATGGCAAACCTCTCGAATAACAATTCTAAGATCGTTTTATCGAATGGCGACGATGTTGGGATCCGACTGTCGCGCGAAAGCAAAAGTCTCTGCGACATCAGGCCCGAGACCCGCGCCTAGAACCATTGCGTGGGCCGGAAAATCAGTCCGACGGACCTTTATTATCAGCGTTGCGAATGGCAGCAATGCGCCTCTATGTCGGACGCGCAGAACGGCATTGCGGCCGCTTGAAAGCAGACGTCGATGGCGATCAGTCGAGCCGGTACAGATGTAGTAAATCGCGCGAACTACGCACGTCGCATCTTGTTGAGGAACACTGACCTGCTCCCCTTGATGTCCGCGATTATAAGTTAGCTCTGTTCAGGTTTTGGTCCTTCATGGACTGGGTTGTAAACTCATAAGGGGTCAAGCCATCAAGGCTCGTATGCGGGCGATTGAGGTTGTAGTCGTTTGTCCATTCTTCGATGATTTGGCGGGCGTGTCGATAGTTGCTGAAGAGATGCTCATTGAGGCACTCATCACGCAAGCGGCCGTTGAATGATTCCACGAAGCCATTTTGCATCGGTTTGCCCGGTGCAATGTAGTGCCATTCCAGGGATCGATCCTGTTGCCATTTCAAGATGGCATTCGAGGTCAGTTCCGTTCCATTGTCGGTGACAATCATGCATGGAAGTCCACGACGTTCGGCGATCTTGTCCAACTCGCGGGCGACACGTTTCACCGGGCAGCGAGTTGTCGACCGCAACGGTCAGGCACTCCATGCCGCCATACTTCGAGCGCCATTTGTAAAACATCGCATCACTCACGCCGTGCTTTCGGCACAGCTCAACGGCCGACATCCCAGCCTGATGCTCCTTCAATATCCCAATGATCTGCTCTTCGCTGAAGCGGGATCGTTTCATGTTCTGTCTCATTCTCCGGAGAACAGACTAACCAAATTGCGAGGACATTTCAGGCGAGCAGGTCAAAGGAACTCGATATCGTGATCGGGCGTTGTACGTCATCAATTTACGCGCACGCGAGAGGTGAACGTGGTCGAGAGCAAGAAGGTGACTGTAGTGAGTTCCGGGATCCCCGGGCTGGACGAAATACTTCGCGGAGGTCTGCCCGCATCAAATCTCTATATCGTTCAGGGTGCGCCGGGGTCGGGCAAGACGACCGCAGCGTTACAATTCCTCCGTGCCGGTGCGGCGAACGGAGAGCGCTGCATTTATGTCAGCCTGTCTCAGACAAGGGCAGAGCTGGAGGCGATCGCCCTGTCCCACGGCTGGACGCTTGAGGGCATCCGGGTGGAAGAGCTCGCGGCTTCCGATTCGATCCAGGGAGCGAGCGACCAGTCGATTTTTCAGACGGCTGAACTCCGTCTGGACGAGACACGGAAGATGATCGAAACCGCGATTGAGGAGCATAAACCCAGCCGATTGGTCTATGACTCACTGCTGGAAATACGGTTGATCACCGGCGATTCACCCCGCTTTCGTCGTGAGCTGATCGCTTTCAAGGCGTTTCTTGCCAAACGCGACATTGTGGCTCTGCTGCTTGACACCCAAACACCAGAGACCGATCGAACAGGCGAAGAAGTCGATGGCATTGCTCACGGCGTCATTCGTCTCGACAAATCGCTTGAGGAATATGGCTCGGTCCGCCGCCGCATCGAGGTCAGTAAGATGCGCGGTGTGCCCGTCGCCGACGGCTATCACGACATGGCGATTCGCGAAAGCGAGGGCGTGGTCGTGTTCCCGCGGATCATACCGGGCGCCGTGGCGAGAACGGTCGAGCCGCAGTTAATCAAGTCCGGCGTGGATACGCTCGATGAAATGTTCGGTGGCGGGCAGGAATCGGGAACCACCACCCTCGTCATAGGTCAGGCGGGCACCGGTAAATCAACCATGGCCTCGCTCTATGCGACCGCAGCTCTCAAACGAGGTGAAAGTGTGGGCCTGTTTCTGTTCGAGGAACGAATAGAGACTTTCTTCCGGCGCTCGGAAGGATTGGGCATGGATCTGCGCCAATTTCACAAGGATGGTCAGCTGATCATCCGGGATTTCAACCCTAATGAGATCTCGCCGGGTGAGTTCGGCCAGATCGTCCAGCAAGCGGTGAGCAGTGAAAGAGTGAAGGTCGTCGTCATCGATAGCTTCACGGGATATCTGAATTCATTGCCGCATCGTGAGAAGGCGGTCCTCGACATCCAATCGCTCCTGAAATTTCTCGCGCGCGCAGGTGTGCTTACCATGCTCATCGTCGCTCAACACGGTCTGCTCGGACAAGGGATTGGTATTGATGTCGATGTAAGTTTTCTGGGCGACACGGTGCTGCTGCTGCGAATTACCGAGCATGAGGGTAGGCTGCGGCGCAGCATCACTGTCGTGAAGAAACGGCACGGTCCGCATGATCTCGACGTCCGGGAATTGTTCATTCAAAGCTCCGGCGTCACGGTGGTCTCATATAACCCGATTCCGGAGGCCTGATCGCTCGTGGCCGTGAATGACAGCCATCTCGACTGGGTTTTGGTCATCGCGCCCTATCGGCGCGACGCCGAACATTTGGAGACGCTCCTGGCTCAGAATGGTGTAGCGGTGCGGAGGGCGGAGGGCTTGGAACAGTTGATGGCGCTGTTAGCACAAACACCTGGCGTCCTTGTTACCACCCAGGAGGCGCTTGATCCGGAGGTGCAGGAGGCGATTGGTCGCCACCTCGTCGAGCAGCCAGAATGGTCGGAGATGCCTATTCTCATCCTATTGGATCGGATGGTTCCTCCGACCCGCGTCCGGGCTAAGCTGTCAGCCGTTTGGCCCCGCTCACGGCAACTCTACTACCAACGTCCGGTGACAATGCTCGAATTGCTGAGTGGCGTTCAATCGAGCCTGCTTGCGCGCCTGCGCCAGCGCGATGTCCGGGACCACATTGAGCGCGAGAGCGAACTTCGGCGTGAGCTCAATCATCGCGTGAAGAACATTCTCTCTAGCATCTCTTCAATCTTCCAGATGACCCGTCGGCGTGCAGTTTCGCTGGATGAGTTCGCCGATGATTTCGCCGGTCGGCTTGCCGCTCTTGCCAATGTACATTCCGCAGTGTTCCAGGCGAACGGCGATGCAGCCCAGTTCTCCCATATTGTCGAATTAACCTTCAGCCCATATCGGGCGAAAGGCGCGGATCGCATTAGTTTCAAGGGGCCGGAAATCTTGCTGAGTGCCGAAGCCGCAACGACGCTGGCCTTGTGCTTCCATGAGCTTGCGACAAATGCGCTTAAATACGGCGCCCTCTTAAAACCAGAGGGTCGGATCAGTCTGACGTGGTCCGTCTCACAAGATGGTAACCTGGATCTTGAATGGCTGGAGAGAGGAGGTCCGCCCGTGTCGGAACCAAAAAGGAGCGGATATGGAACACGCTACATCCGCTCGGCGTTATACAACCTCTTTGGCACGCCGCCCATCATCCTGTTCCATCCACAGGGGCTAAGGTGCACTCAGATCGGTCCGCTTGCGCGCGTGTCACCGAAGGACCTTCAGCTCTAGGAGGCTTGTTAGCCATGGCATCTTCGGCGCCTCCGTTGCGCATATTCTGTGTTGAAGACAATCCACTGATCATTTTTCAAATGGAGGCCATGATAGAGGATTTGGGCCATATCTTTGCGGGCTCGGCCATAAGCTTCGCCGATCTTGTTAAAAGACAGGACCTCGGCCGACTCGACGGCGTGCTGGTGGATATCGATCTTGCTGATGGACGCACTGGCCCTGATGCGGCGATCTGGCTTTCCCGGCAGGGGATTCCAAGCATCTTCGTCACAGGTCAGGAGGCGCTCGCAGCGGCGCATTCGCAAGTGGTGCTTGCAATTATGGGCAAGCCGGTGTCCGAGATTGAACTCGCAGAAAAGCTGGAGCTATTCAGGGACACCAACCGCAATGGTGGCGGCAGACTATGACTGGCATCGTAAACTTAATAGGCACGAGGGTGTCGTTTCGCGGTTTTATCATGGCGGTTCACGCCCGAGAGATTTCTGCCCACAGGTTCATTGCCTCTGAACGCAGTGCGCGATGATGGCTGGATAATGTCTTTGGAAGGTAGACGATACTAGTGCCACTGCTCGACAGAACCGTCCGGTAGCGAACATCGTCTTTCTTTCAATTCGATCTATCTCTTATTGCATGAGGAGGTTGTGATGAAGATTATGATTGTCGAGGATGAGCCCTTGGTGGCACTCGAATTGGAGCGTATCGCTACCGAAGCCGGTCATGAAGTCGTTGGCTCCTTCATGACGGCAGAGCAGGCGCTCGCCTATGCGTCCAAGGCACAGGTGGCTTTCGTGGATCTCGGCTTGGCCGATGGCCATAGCGGAGCGGGGCTCGCTCGCCGATTGACGGATCGGTTCAGGATAAAAGTGATCTTTGTGACCGGCAGCCCAGAGCGGGTTGGATACGGCCTCGAAGGAGCAGTCGGAGTAATCGACAAACCATTTACCGACAAAATGATTATCGATGCCTTGGAAAAGGCACAGCGCCTACAAGGTTAAGCCTGGCGGGGTTGGAAGTCTTTCGAAGAGCGGCGCAAGCTCGTCATTCAGCTTCACAATGTGGCTTATGACAGGCTCCAAACAATGCTCCACGATCCGATCGCGTTGTTTGCCATGCCGTCCGACGAAAAAAATATCTGCCCCTCAATGGGGCTTTTCAAAACAACAGGCGTGTTCGACAGATTGGCTGTCAGATGAAGGTTTGAGGACCCCATTGGCCAGCGCACTCGAAGGGGCGAGGCGTCTGGATCGTAGGTTGCCACACAACTACGTGCGTCGCCAAGGAGCGGCACGATCACCTGATGTCTGAGCTTTAACAACTGCTCGTAATAGTCGCCAATTGTCGGATTCTCATTCATTTTGTCCCAACGTAATTTGGCGCTGCGGAAGGTGGCTTCGGCCGTCGGGTCGGAGGCATCCTCTGCTTCGAAGCCGGGGAGGCGCTTCAGTTCCTCCTTGCGGCCAAGTCTTACCTTGGCGTTGAGCTCCTCATCGAAGTCGCAAAAGAAGGGAAAGGGATCGGCAGCGCCCCATTCCTCACCCATGAACAGCATGGGGATCTGCGGCGAGAGAAGATAGATGGCTGCAATGGCCTTTATCGCCTCGATCGGGTGGGAGGAAATCATGCGATCGCCGCATGCCCGATTGCCAATCTGGTCATGGTTCTGGATGAAGGAGATAAAGGCCGATGGCGGCAAGCCAGCGCTCGGCGATCCCCTTGGCCGGCCTCGATACTCCATGCGCTCTCCTTGAAACGCGAAGCCTTCGGCAAGCGCACGGCTCAAAGGTGGTCCCCAATCGACATAATCTTGATAGTAGCCGAAGGTCTCGCCCGTGGCCGCCACATGAAGAGCGTGGTGGATGTCATCATTCCATTGTGCCGTAAAATGGCGCGGCTTGCCGTCTTCGGCGCGAGCGAGGAGAGCCGAGTCATTATCCTCGTTCTCGACGATCAGATGGATTTGGCGTTGGGGAAATGCGCTCCTGACGCGCTCGGCAAGTTCGAGAAGGATATGCGGATCGCTATCGTCCTTCATCGCGTGAACGGCATCGAGCCGCAAACCATCCATCCGAAACTCGTTCAGCCAATAGATTGCGTTTTCGATGACGAAATCGCGGACGAAACGGCTGCCGTCGCCATCGTAATTCAGCCCCTTGCCCCAGACGCTTTCGTGCCGGTCGCCAAAGATCGGCGCGTAGCGTGGCAGATAGTTCCCATCCGGTCCGAAATGATTATAGACCACATCGAGAAAGACGCAGATGCCGCGCTCGTGGGCTGCATCGACGAGCATTCTGAGATGTTCGGGGCGACCATAGCTGCTATCCGGCGCATAGGGTAAAACACCGTCGTAACCCCACCCATATCGACCGCGAAAATCCGAAAGCGGCATGAGTTGAATGGCCGTTATTCCAAGGCGCTGCAAATGGTCGAGCTTTTCGATGGCCGCTAGAAACGTGCCAGCTTCGGTGAAGGCGCCGACATGCAGTTCGTAGATGACGATTTCTTCCCAGCGGCGTCCCTTCCATCCCTGCGTTTGCCATTCGAACAATGGATCGATTAGCTCGCTCGGGCCGTGGACGTCTTCGGGTTGAAAGCGCGAGGCAGGATCCGGCACGGCAAACCCGTCGCCCAGCACGAATTTATAGCGATCGCCGATCCGCGCATCCTTGACTTCGACGATATGCCACCCGTCCTGCCTCCGCCGCATGGTCCATTCCCCACGCTGCTCGATGCGGATGAGCACGCGCTTCGCCAAGGGCGCCCACAGGCGGAACAGGACGGCATTCTCGTTGAGTTGGGGTCCAAATGCGAAGTTGTGCTGCATGACATCCCCGTCCGTCGATGACGCTGAAATTTTCCTGCATTCCAACGCATCTTGCTGAGAACGGTTCCTGAGGTGGGAACAGATCTCTTTCAGTCCCGTTCGTTAAGGCGGCCCGACGCAGCGAGGAAGCTATGACTGTCTTAACCTCTACCTATCGCCTGCAGTTTCGCGGAGATGTCACCTTCGACAGAGCAACGGAGTTGGTTCCCTATCTGAAGGATCTCGGTATCAGCCATGTCTATGCCTCGCCGATCTTTGCAGCCAAGAAGGGATCGACGCATGGATATGATGTCACGGATGCGAACGAGATCGACCCGGTGCTTGGCGGTCGCGAGCGGTTCGATGCTTTCTGCACGGCCTTGCAGCATGCGAAGCTGGGCCTGATCCTCGATATCGTGCCCAACCATATGGCCGCCTCCGTCGAAAACCCGTGGTGGCGTGACGTGTTGCAGCGTGGATCGGGCAGTGCCTATGCCAGCCATTTCGATATTGACTGGCGCCGCAAGCTCACTTTGCCGCTTCTGGGGCGTCCGTTCGAGGAACGTCTGGCCACGGCGGACTTTCATCTTCGCTACGAGCCTACGGATGGGGGCATCTATTTGGTCTATTTCGACGATCTGCTTCCGCTCTCGATCGAAAGTGTCGAGCGGCTGACGGCGGACATAGGAACAGATGCGGAGCGGTTGCGCGCATTTTCGAACGATGCGGCCGCGATGAGAGAACTTCTCGCGGAACAGCATTGGCAATTGCTCCATTGGAAAGACGCCGCCGAAAACCTGAGCTATCGGCGCTTCTTCGAGGTGGCAGGCCTGGTCGGGATGCGAGTGGAGGACACGCGGGTCTTCAACGACACGCATCGGCTGATCGTCGAATTGGTTCGCGCCGGACAGGTCCAAGGATTACGCATCGACCACATCGACGGACTGGCCGATCCGAAAAGTTATCTCCAGCATTTGCGGCAAGCGGTCGGCCCGGACACTTTCATCGTAGTCGAAAAAATCCTTGCCCGCAGCGAGACGCTGCCAGCGGATTGGCCGGTATCAGGAACGACCGGCTACGAGTTCATTGCCGCCATGGCCGATCTCTTCGTGAACGAGGAGGGATTACGCAAGCTGGACGCCGCTTACAGGTCCGTCAGCGCGGAAGATGCCGACTTTGCCGCAGGTTTGCGCAAGGCGAAGCTGCTGATGGTCGAACGCAATTTTGCCGGCGAGATGAGGCGCCTGACGAGGCTGGCATGTTTGATTTTTCCCGATTTCGACGCGGGAGAAATATCGTTGGCGCTTCGCGAGCTGCTGGTTGCCTTCCCGGTTTATCGTACCTACGGCTATCGGGGCGCTGCATCGTCTAATGACGCGGCGGTCATCGAGAGTGCCTGCGAGAATGCACGAAGCCGATTACCGGCCATTGATGTCCTCGATGCGCTCGGCCGTCTTTTGAAAGGGGAGGTTTCTGCAGCCGAAGCTCTGGAGTTTCGGGCCAGATTCCAGCAGCTCAGCGGTCCGATCATGGCAAAGGCGGTCGAGGACACGCTGTTTTATCGGTACAACCGCCTCATCGCATTGAATGAGGTCGGAGGCGAGCCCCATGTGCCGCCGGGCTCGCTAGCGGCCTTTCACCAATTCATGACTGATCGATTTCGGTGGCAACCTCGCGGCCTTTCCGGGACATCGACGCATGATACCAAGCGGGGAGAAGACGCCCGCGCCCGCCTCTACAGCCTGACGCAGGATCCTGATGCGTGGATCGCCGGTGCCGAGCGGTGGCGCAACATGAATTCTCCTTTTCGTTCCAGCCTTGCCGATGGAACTGCGCCTGAGCCCAATATCGAATGGATGCTTTACCAGGCGCTTGCAGGCATCTGGCCGCAGGATATCGAAGGAGCCGATTGGAATGTGCAGCAGGAGCGGTTTTGCGCCTATGTCTTGAAAGGGATCCGAGAGGCCAAGCTCCGGACGGATTGGATGAATGAAAATCCTACCTACGAGCATGCGGTTCAGGCCTTTGCTGCCGCCTTGTTTTCGAAGGACAATCGGGAGTTCATCCGCGACTTTGACCGAACGCTGCGCCCTTTCATGGAGTTTGGCTTTCGCAACAGCCTGTCGCAGTTGCTGATCAAGCTCACGGCTCCAGGCATTCCCGATATCTATCAGGGTACCGAGAGTCTGGATTTCAGCCTGGTCGATCCGGACAATCGAAGACCGGTCGACCATCTGTGGGCCGACACGCGAGTAGCCCACTCTCTCGCGTCGGATGCCGCGTCCTTGAAACGGCACATCCTTCGCAAGGTGCTGCGTTATCGCAATCAGCACCCTCTTCTTTTTCTTGAGGGCAAATATGTGCCCCTGGAAACCAGCGGGCCACGAGCGACCAATCTCGTGGCCTTCGCGCGCGTTCACGAGCGGGAAATAGCGGTTACCATCGTGCCGCGTCTGGTCCGCATGCCTTCATCGGATTTCTGGCAAGACACCGCCGTCGTGATGCCGCGAGAGTTCACGGTGCCGCTCTATGATCTCCTCACGGATCGGTCGGTCTCAGCCGACAACCTTCTCGCAGCGCAGCTGTTTGCCGATCATCCCGTCGCTCTTTTCGTGGGAGATAGGTGACGATCCCGGCATCGATTCATGCGTACTCCAACCGCAAGGCCGGAACAAAGCACTTCAATGGGTGTTTATGCTGCGCAGCAACAATCACGAGGATTCCATGACGCAAGGCGGCGGGAGGCATGCGATCGAGCCTGGCGATTACACGCGCCTGGGAGCAAATTATGACGGGAAGGGTGTCAATTTTGCGCTTTTCAGCGCCTATGCGGAAAAGGTGGAGCTTTGCCTTTTCGACGAAAGCGGAAAGCAGGAGATCGAACGGATCGCTCTGCCGGAATATACCCATGAGATCTGGCATGGCTATGTTCCTGGATTGAAGCCTGGCGCCTTATATGGTTACCGCGTGCATGGCCCGTTCGATCCGTCAAAAGGCCATCGTTTCAATGCGAACAAATTGCTTGTCGATCCCTACGCGCGCGAGCTTGTAGGCAACATAGAATGGTCGCAAGCCCAGTTCGCCTATGTTCTGGACGACGAGCAAAAGGATCTTTCCTTCGACGAGACCGATAGCGCCGGACAGATGCCAAAATGCCGTGTCGTCGACCTGAAAAATGAAGCGCCCGATAAAAGGCCGACTGTCGCATGGCCTGACACCATTTTCTATGAGGCGCACGTCAAGGGAATGACGATGCTGCATCCGGCAATTCCGGAGCCGTTGCGTGGCACGTTTGACGGCTTTGGGCACGCAGCAGTCGTCGATTACATCAAGAGCCTCGGCATTACCTCGATCGAGCTCCTTCCCATCCATTTCTTTCCCGATGACAGTCATCTGCTCGACAAGGGTCTGCGCAACTATTGGGGCTACAACAGCCTTGCCTTCTTCGCGCCGGCAACGCGTTATTACGGGCCGAAAGGCCTCGAAGGCGTTCGCGACATGGTGCGTGCCTTTCACGATGCCGGTATCGAGGTCATCCTCGATGTCGTCTACAATCACACCGCGGAGGGCAATGAACTCGGTCCGACCCTTTCATTCAAAGGCATCGACAATTTCTCCTATTACCGGACCCTGCCGGATCAGCCCCGTTACTATATTAACGACACCGGCACCGGTAACACGATCAACACGTCCCATCCGCGCGTGCTGCAAATGGTGACGGACTCGCTACGCTATTGGGTCGAAGAAATGCAGGTCGATGGCTTTCGTTTCGATCTCGGGACCATTCTTGGCCGTGAACCCCAGGGGTTCGACCAACGGAGCGGCTTCTTCGATGCAGTCGGCCAGGATCCGGTGCTTGCTAAAGTCAAACTTGTCGGCGAGCCGTGGGACATCGGCCCGGGCGGTTATCAAGTGGGGGGATTTCCGCCGGGCTGGGCGGAATGGAATGACAAATATCGCGACACGGTGCGGGATTACTGGAAGGGCACACCCGGCATGACAAGGGATTTTGCCGCCCGCATTTTAGGGTCAGGCGATGTTTATGATCTTCGCGGCCGCCGCCCATGGGCGAGCGTCAATTTCATCGCCGCCCATGATGGCTTCACGCTCAATGATCTCGTCTCCTATAACGAGAAGCATAATGAGGCGAATGGCGAAGATAACAATGATGGCCACAACGACAACCGCAGCTACAATTATGGCGCTGAAGGTCCGACGGACGATGAAGCCATCAATACCGTTCGGGAGCGCCAAAAGCGCAATTTTCTCGCGACCCTTTTTCTTTCGCATGGTACCCCGATGCTGCTGGCGGGTGATGAATCCGGCCGAAGCCAGATGGGCAACAACAATGGCTACTGTCAGGACAACGAACTTAGCTGGCTGCATTGGGACGATCGATATGGCAGCGCCGAAGCGCTTTATACTTTCGTCATACGCCTGATCGCCTTGCGTCAGGCACATTCCATTCTCAGACGAGAAAATTGGCGCGATGGTCTGATTGTCACCTGGCTCAATCCGGGTGGTGGCGAGCGGACGGATGAGCAATGGGACGATGAAGCGAATACGGCGATCGGTTTGCGCCTATTGCGTGAGCAGCCATTCGAAGAGGGCTGGGATGATGTTCTGATCCTGTTCAACCCTCGCGATGGAGATGTCGACTTTACCTTGCCAGATGACAAACGCTGGGCGCCGGAACTGTCGACATCCGATCCAGATGAGCCGGATCGAGGCATGGTCGACAAGAAGCTCTTGAAACTTGAAGCCCGCAGCCTCTCGCTTTTGCGGCCAGCCTGAAACAAGCGTGGGAGAAAAGACGATGCACATCCAGGTCTTAGGAATGTGGAAGCTAGGATAGGGTCGCGTCATAGATCCAAGCTTCCATTCCAGCATCCATCATGAATCACAATTCTGATGATTTGGGAATCCACTCCGATTCCGATACGCAATGAACCGCTCTAACGTTCCGATTACCTCAAAGAAATTGCGCTGCCGGGTGGGGCCAGGCAGGGCGGCTGCGTAGCAGTATTTGCGCGAGTGGGGGGAACTGGAGTTCAGTAACTTGCGCACCTCAATCTATCATTGTGTGACAGTTTTGTGAATGCCACCATTCGCATCTAGGAATGGACATGCGGAACCAGAATTACGTTCCCGCACCGACTATTCGCAAACGGTTTCACGCACGACGACCCGATGATGATGGCGGTAGCCATAGCGCCTCTCCGTCCAGCACCGGCGATGATACCTATAGCGCGGAGCGTCATAGTATCCATCATCTGCGTAGGCCGGCCGATCGCGATAATAGCGTGGCGGCGCATCATAGTCGTAGCGAGGTCCAACTCCATATTCAAAGTAGACCTGAGAGAATGCCGGCGATGCAGCCAAGGTCGCGGCGAGCGCCAGTGCTGCGATTACAATTCTTTTCATGTCTTTCCATTCCAATCTACATAGGGCGGCGGCGCGCTAACCTGCGCCTTAGGCCTAGTATGCCATGAGCGCTGCTCGTGGATACGGACCAAAGTCCCGGCCAAGCAAGGACTTAGGCCTCAGAGCTCATGAAAGCTCGGTTTGTCGGCGTAGGAATGGATGGACTCCGGCTTCTCAAAGCGTAAGATGAGGTATCGCCGCCAAGCGAACAAGTAGGCGGTGGCGACTGAGGGCTTATACGTGCTCCCGCCTGCAAGATCGAGGAAGCGGCATTATGCCCTTTCGGAAATACGCATCTATCCCAGATGATCCCAATTTCCGCGAAGCGTTATCGCTGTGGTCTCGGAAGCTTGTCAGGTCCGAGATGGTCGCAAAACGTGTGGCTCGGCGGACGATCGATGTGTTGTGCGACGATCCCAGCCTCCTCGACGGACGCGACATAAACGAAGCGATTTTCAAGCTTTTGCGCCGGCACGCGTTCGATGAGAACGAATTGTCGCCTGAGCAAGGCCTTCGCGGTGATGGCCTCGTCCGTCCCCGAGAAAGAGCCGATGTAGTGAAGTGAATGGCCGTTGTCTATCGGCAAATAGAGCTGCCTCGTGGTTCCGAGGCAGGGCTGTGAGGCTAAGCAATCAACCTCGAATGCGAACAGCTGGTTGGGGCAGATCCGTTCGCATAGTTAGATGGCCGCGACTTATGCCAAGCCGGCCCTCCGACATCCTTACCAAGTCTGGTGGCCATACCAATCGTCGACATCAGATTTGGCGCGGTCCGTCGCAAGTCCGTACCGCTCCTGGATTTTACCTTCGAGCTGATCCCGCTTTCCGGCGATTTGATCAAGATCGTCGTCGGTAAGCTTACCCCATTGTTCTTTGACCTTACCTTTAAACTGCTTCCAGTTGCCTTCGACGCGATTCCAATCCATGAGTGGCGGCATGGGTCGTCGGCTGTTCAGGCGAGCATGCGTATTTTGGGCTCGCGATCCCAATATCGCTTGGAAGCGGCCTCTATGAAGGAGCCGAGATCTACGACGCCGGCATCGGGTTGAATACCCGCTTTGTCGAGCAGCGCCTTGGCGGCCGCGTCATGACCGATGGCTTTCAAGTGTCCGAATGCATCCATGACCCACTGAACCGCCGCTCCCTCGTGTATCAAAGACGTTGCTCCCTCGTTTGAAAGAATGACGGCGATCGCGTCGAAAAGCTGCGAAGGTGAACCAAGGAGCTGTCCGTCGGCACGGATCGTATTTCCGTCGGAAAGCTTCGTCTCCCCGACCTTGGGTGCGACGATAAAGGGCCTCGCCTTGGCGTTGTTCAAGGCGCCGATGAGATCGGAGATAGTCTTGGCGTCGCTTCCGCCAGCGATCAATATGCCGATCTGCCGTCCTTCCAGCGTTTCTTTCATGTTTTTCTGAATGGAAAGAGCGGCAGACGCATCGAGCTCGATCGGTTCGCGCGCCGGCGAGTTCCTGGTCGGGTTAACAAGACCCAGCCCGGCGGCAACGCGATTGGCGAGACCTGCATCGACGTTCAAGAGGTTGCCGACCATGCGCGGAGGCACATGCGGCAGTTGCACTTTTGATAGCTCGAAGACGAAGGCGGAAGCAATGTGGGCCTGTTCTGACGGCGTCTGGGATTTCCAGAAGAGACGCGCCTGGCTGTAGTGGTCGGCAAAAAGTTCGGCACGCACACGCCGCTTGTCGCCTTGTTCACCAGGAGCCGACGCATGCTCATAGGTGTGGAAGCCGGATACAGGACATTCGCGGGGGCCTCCGGCTTCGCTATTCTCACTCAAACTGTTCGGTTCGTAATTGGCGCGGCCCTTCGGAATCTCCATTTGCATTTGCCCGTCGCGCTGGAAATTCATGACGGGACATTTCGGCGCGTTGATTGGCAATTGATGGAAATTGGCCGTCCCGAGACGGGATTTCTGCGTGTCGAGATAGCTGAAGAGACGACCTTGGAGCAGGGGATCGTTGGTGAAATCGACACCCGGTACGATGTTGGCCGGGCAGAACGCCACCTGTTCGGTTTCGGCAAAGAAATTGTCCGGGTTGCGATCGAGGACGAGGCGTCCGACGATCTTCAGCGGCAGGACTTCTTCCGGGATGATCTTGGTGGGGTCGAGGATGTCGTAGGGAAGGCTCTCTGCAAGGGCCTCGTCGAACAGCTGCAATCCGAACTCCCATTCCGGAAAGTGCCCGGCGGCGATCGCTTCGAAAAGATCGCGGCGATGATAGTCGTTATCGGCCGCCTGTAGTTTCAATGCCTCATCCCAGACCAGCGATTGCACGCCAAGCTTCGGTCTCCAGTGAAACTTCACGAATGTCGATTTGCCCGCATCGTTGACGAGGCGGAAGGTGTGAACGCCGAACCCTTGCATCATGCGGAAGGATCGGGGAATGGCGCGATCCGACATTGCCCACATCAGCATATGTGTGGATTCCGGCATCAGCGACGCCCAGTCCCAGAAGGTGTCATGGGCGGTGGCGGCCTGCGGATAGCCCCGGTCAGCTTCCATTTTAACGGCATGAACGAGGTCTGGAAACTTCATCGCGTCCTGGATGAAGAACACAGGGATGTTGTTGCCGACTAGGTCCCAATTGCCTTGCTTGGTATAGAACTTTACCGCGAAGCCGCGAACATCGCGCGGTGTGTCCACCGAGCCGGCGCCGCCGGCGACGGTTGAGAAGCGGGCGAAAACCGGCGTCTTCTCGCCTTTGCGCTGAAAAAGATCGGCGCTCGTGATGTCCGAAAGCGGCTCATAAAGCTCAAAGAAGCCGTGCGCAGCCGATCCGCGGGCATGCACGATCCTTTCGGGAATACGCTCGTGGTCGAAATGGAAGATCTTTTCACGCAGGACAAAGTCTTCTAGCAGGGTCGGGCCTCGGACACCGGATTTGAGGCTGTTCTGATTGTCGGAAACCCGAATGCCCTGGTTGGTCGTCAGATGATCGGCGCCCCCATGAGGGCCACTCTCGGGGATCTGCTGGTGTGTCTCGCCGCCTTCGCCGCGGGAAGTTTCGAAGGGTGTGTCTGTCGCCATGATGTCCTCCTTCTGCCGTCGGAACTGCAGACCGAACCTCTTTCGATCGGCAATGTTCCGCTTGATTTGAGATTGGTATCCGACGATCTCAAAGCTCGATCAGTGCGATGCCGAGATCCTTCCGATGGCGACGATGCAGCGCTACCGGCGTTTCGATGATGGTCGCTTCCAAGGTCGGATGCACGACACCTTCAAGGAAATGACCGCCGCGCGTCGAGCCGTCCCTGAGACCCAAGACGGCATGAAGATGGAGGCTCGCCTTGCCGTCGTCGCCCGTCGCAATATCACCGATCAGGCTCAGCACCTCGCACTGTTCGGCAACGAGAATCTTGCGATAGCTGCAGTCGGCGAAATCGAACCAGCCGACGGTCGCATGTTCAAAGGCGCCGATTGCGGTGATTGAAGCTGCGGTCAACCCTTGTTCGGTTGCGAATGCGGCAAGCGTCGCGAATGCTTCCTCATTCGCGTCGAGAACGACGACATAGGTCTTCTGCCCGTTTTGAAGATCGATTTTCTTGTGATGCATGGCATCGCCTCCATGTTGCCTGTCGTGATCGATGCATGCCAAGACTGCCCCAGCCGTTGACGGCAGCTTAGGCAGGGCCACTCTGCCGACCGTTGGCTTGACGCATCGCTTCCTCTGCTAAATTCGGCGATCCGAAATCCCTGGGACGTTGAAGGGTCAGAACCACCTGAAGCTCCGCAGGTTCCATTGGCGTGAGGACTCTTCGTCGTGCAGGGAACCTGAGGGTCGGATGAGGGTTGGCGAGGGCAAACGATCAGCGAAAGAACCTGAGAAGGAAAGGCGCATGCCTCCTCGTCCCAGGCCTCCATTTCCAGCACAGCGGCAGTCAGCCCGGACACTCGGTGCGATGCGCGGCCCAGCGTTCTTGTTTCTAATGGTGCTTGAAATATTGCACTTCGCGCTCGTGCTTTTCTGCCGCCTCACGGGTTTTGAAAGTCCCGAGGTTTTTACGCCTGTGCGTCTTGGGATCGAGCTTGCGCGAGTAAAGGCGATATTCGCCTGACTTCAGTTTGCGGATCATGGCAGCGTCTCCTTTCCTTTGATTATAACCTCAAGGAGTGATTTCGGTTCCCGGCGCGATCAGGCTGATGCCTGGTGGATCATCTCGGCCATGGCGGGGATATGTCGATAAAGGGATTGCTGTCCTTATTTGTCCTCCAAATTCATACTCTAGTGAAATTCCGGGAACATGCGGCCCTTCGTATGGTTGGCACATACATATCAACGAAGGGCTTGATGACGAAAAAGCTTGCGCCCATCACCTTCAGTGCGGCGGTTTTCGCAACGGCGTCGTTTGCTCGGGCCTCGTCGGCGCGATGATCGACGAAGGTGTGCCGGAGGAGGAGGCGAATTTATATGGCGAGGGAATTCGCCGCGGCGGGTCCCTGGTCGCCGCCCGCCTGGACGATGATCGCGTAGCGCGAGCTCAATCGATCCTTCAGGCCCATGCAGTCAATGCGGATGAGCGGCGCGCAAGCTATGTCGAGCAGGGAGGTTCTTGGAAATGCACAGGATTTCCAATCGACTGTCGCAATCCGCATCTCGGCTGCGCACGAACGCCGATAGCTGCTCGTCGGCAGCTATCGGCTCTTCGGCAGGAGAACCGAAAGGAAGGCGGGGAACCCTTCCGGTTATAGAACCGCGCGCCTTTGAGAAAGTTCCTGATAACAGTTGAATACAGGTGTGATTGTCTCTTTGGCGCTCGTATGTCCCACCGGAACTTTAGCGTCGTCGATTTGCGTGAGTAGGGGGACCATTCGAGTGCGAGCGTCGGTTTCGCAAGGGCCAATACGGGCGGAAATGATTGTTGCGATATAGACTTGTCTCCATCAGGGAACTGCCTACTGGCTGCGCCCTGCAAGAGAATTCACGAGATTTCGGGCCGCTGCTCCGTCGTCGGATGGAGCCCGGTAGTCTTTGCGGGCCGACGACCCTGGAAACAGGTCATTCACGAACGGGTCGCGGGCTTTTGGCACGAGTGGTTTTTTTCTCTTTACGGTCATGCGGTCCCGAACCATTGCTTTTCAGGTCCTCTGACTTGTCGGTTTCTTGCTCGGTTCGCTCGTGCTGTTCTTCGGCGCGTTGCCAATGATCAAGGTGCCGTCCCTCCGGTCGTCCCTCTTCCTCCCAGATTCTGTAGGCACGCTCACGACGCTTATCCGAGTTTTTGTCTTCGTGATTGGCCACGGAAGTTCCTCCTGGTTTTTATCGGAAAGTCATTCGTCAGTTCGCTAAATGACGGAGACCGACGTTTCGCAGCCATGAGCAAATCGAGCTCAATCGATGATGGGCCGAAACGAAGGAAAAGGTTTTCGGCCATGGCATCATCGAGACCATATTTCTTTTGGAAATCCTCCAGCGAATAGGGGTTGCCCCTTACCAGTCGGCGCCGTTCCAAAGGCCGTTGCGTTTCCATATTGCGTCATCTCCTCGCGTAGCTCAGCAAAATCGCTGGCGAGACTGAAAGTTCCCCACGGCGCGAAATATTGTGAAAGAGCACGCACGGCCTGGGCGAGCGATTGGGCTACGTATCAGCGCTCCAACGTCGCGGAACCAGATAGACGCAATGTGCGGTTCACCATGGCCTTTGCGTCGCGATCGAGCAAGGCACACCTGTAGCGCTGTGCTAAACGCACGCATATCTGCCGTATGACGTTGTCGAAGGGAGTGCCAACATGCCTCCTATCCCAGCAAGGATGTCTATTTAACGGCTTGGTCTTTTGGCTCGCCTAATCTGAAGGCGACCTTTCCGACAACCTCTAGATTGCCGGACCTCGTACTAGCATGCGGCCCGGCGATATGAGTCTAATGCACAGATTTGTACAAAGCTGTTGGCAGAAAGGATACTTCCGCTCACTAGGTTTGACGATCGTACCAATTATCGACGTCGGACCGCGCCCTTACTTGCTTCCAGTCCATTGCGTTGTCTCCTCATTGTTTCTCAGGGGACAACGCGTTTCATTTGTATTGGTTCGAGCGAATGCGCCATGCTTTGAGCCGTGGCCTTCACCTTCCGCACTCTATAGCACTAGGTGCTCGCAATCTTTGTCAATTCGAACCTTCCGACGTGAAGATTATCGAGCTTCTTCCTTGCCTTAAAGGAAGCCGATGCGCGAATTGACGAGGTGCTCCACTGCGCGGCTAGACGCTTGTGCTTGAAAAAATCGTATTGCGACACATTTTTAGACAATAGAGCGATGCTCGTAGCCCAGCCCGAGGACGATTGGCAAACCTTATCCTTGCTTGCATAGCGCAAGGGTTATGGCTCCGTTCCCGCGCTATAAATCCAACCTGCTTCTGACCAAAACTCGTCGACGTTCGGCAAGTGGCCTTCGAGGCAAGACTACTGCCGACGGAGGAGCGCGAATATGGCGCAAGACGCAAATGAACCTACAGGTTCGTCCTTCACTGCTTACGAACGGAACAAGGCGTCCCCGGATTTATTGATCAACAACCCGATCGCGGAACATTTTGGGATTTCCGGCCTGTCTGCGGAAGCCTGGCTTGCCGCCATCGTTGAAAATTCCGACGATGCGATCGTCAGTAAGACCTCCAACGGCATTATTACCAGCTGGAACAGAAGCGCCGAGCGACTTTTCGGATTTTCCGCCGCCGAGGCGGTGGGGCGGCACATCAGTATCATCATCCCTGACGATCGCCTGCATGAAGAAGATACAATTATCAATCACATTCGCAATGGCAGGAGGATCGAACATTTCGAGACGATAAGGCAGCATAAGGATGGAACGCTCCTCGACATTTCGCTGACGATCTCACCAGTCCGGGATAAGAATGGCGAAATTGTCGGCGCGTCGAAGATCGCTCGCGACATCTCCGAGCGAAAGCGGATGGTGGAGCGACAGCGGCTGATGCTGCGGGAAATGCATCATCGCATCAAAAATCTGTTCGCCATCGTCAGCGCATTAATTTCCGTCAGTGAAAGGTCCGCGGAAGCGCCCGGTTCATCTTTCGCCAACGACCTACGCGCGCGGGTCGCAGCATTGGCCGCCGCCCAGAATTTTGTCCTGAAGGAATCAGAAGGCGGCTCCGATGGGCATGCTTCAACAAGCCTTTTTGGTCTCATTGACGCAATCTTGTCGGCTCACCAGGACAAGAATGGCGCCCGCATCGTCGTTAGCGGAGAGGACGTTAGCGTGAACAATGCCGTGCTGACGTCGCTAGCTCTGCTTTTGCACGAATTCGCAACGAACGCGATAAAATATGGCTCTCTTTCGGTAAACGGCGGTCGGGTCGAAATCGAGGTGTCTCGTAATAACGGACTCGCGCTGACGTGGACGGAAGTCGATGGGCCTCCCGCACGGGTCCCCGAGGGATCCGCTGGCTTCGGATCAGAGCTTGAACGCATGACAATCGCCTCATTGAGGGGATCGATCCATCGAGATTGGCGTCCTGATGGGGTGCGTATCCTCGTTGAAATCCCTGATCAGCATCTTGGCAGTTAGGTGCAGAAGCTGATTGAGCCGGAAAATTTGAAGCGCGATGCCTCCACTGGTCGCCAGATGGTACAGTTAAATGGTTTAACTCCACAATCGCATGCCTTGTTCGCTGGCATATTTCGGGTCTGCTGGAGGGATTATCCACCAAGCGACTGTAGCGGGATCCTCAGACTGATGCGCAAGCCGTCCGATCTCCAATCTCGGGTGATCGAGCCCTTGAGAGCGTCCAATGCGAGTTGCTCCAATCGAGAGCCGAAACCAGCCGCTCCGCTTGGCGCGTCAATTGAAGGCCCGCCGACCTCGGCCCAATGCAACTCAACTCCATCCTGGTCTCGAACTTCGACGTCGATATGGCCACCGGATACCGACAGCGCGCCATATTTGATCGAATTGGTGACCAGCTCATGAAGGAGCAACGCGATCGATGTAAGCGCAACAGCACCGACCGCAATGTCATTGCCTTGGACGGCGATGCGCTCACCCTTCTGATCCTGGTGCGCTGCAAAAATTGCTTGAATGAGGGCAAAAAGGCTCGCGGAATCGCCGGATTGGGAGTTGCCGCCGGTGTGACCCAAAACGAGATTGTGTGCGGCAGAAAGGGCGCGGATGCGCGCGCGCAAGTCGTCGGCAAGGCCGCGGGCGCTCGTGGTTGTTCGTTCGCTCACCGAGACAAGCGAATTCATGACGGCAAACAGGTTCTTCACCCGGTGGCTCATCTCTTGCAGTAAAAGATCTTGCCTCTCGATCAACCGCTTCCGCTCGGAAATGTCGCGTACGATCTTGGAAGCACCGACGATCTCGCCATCCTTGTCCGTCACAGGGGAAACCGTCAGCGAAATATCGACCAGCGTCCCATCTTTGCGACACCTCACCGTCTCATAATGCTCAATCCGCCGGCCTGCCCGAATGGAGGCGATTATGGTTGCCTCCTCATCCAAAAGATTGGGCGGCACGATAATGGTGATGGGCTGTCCGATTGCTTCGGCAGCTGAGAAACCGAAGAGTCGCTCTGCGCTTTTGTTCCAGCTCGTGATGATGCCGTTGACGGATTTGCTGATAATGGCATCTTCTGAACTTTCGACGATTGCAGCAAGCCAGGCGTCAGCCGATAGGGGGAGGGCGGCCGAATGGGCATCATTGCGTGCGTGTGACACTTGTTTCTCCTGTCTCTTACGCTGTCACAGATTGCGAGAATCAATTCGTCGTGTCGCCTCTTGGAGGCGCGATAGACTGCCTCTCAGCTGCCCGGATCGATCCGAGTAACCGCATTTAATCTATGCCCTGTATAATGGATGCCAAGCCGAGAAGTTTCAAAGTTAATGATGTCTCTAGCGGCATCAGCAGAGTCTCCGGCTCAACTGGCGACTATTCGCCCGGAAAGTTCAATCGCGCTGGGTGGCTTTGGGAACATTTCTATTGGCGTGATGTTGGAATGAGCCAAATGCGCCGCCGCTTGCCGGACTTCCTGACGAAGGTGGACAGCTGCCGATGGGGCGCTATTTACACTCCGGCCGGGCCAGCGATCCGACAAATCGCACAAGGATTTTGACGAGGCATTCATGCGAATCCTGGTTGTTGAAGATGAAGTTCTGATTGCCCTTGATGTGGAATCTGTACTGCGCTCAGCCGGCTATGACGTTGCAGGGCCAGTCGGCAATAGCGAGGATGCTTCCGAGCTGGGAATTGGCGCCGATATCGCCCTCGTCGATGTTCATCTCAGTGATGGTCAGACGGGTCCCTCATTGGCCGGGTACCTAAGCCAAGCGCACGGTGTCACTGTCATATTCGCAACCGCCAATCCAGAAATCGTCGCCGCGGATCCTCACGCTATCGGGGTTCTGATTAAGCCCGTCTTCGCCACCGATCTACTCAGCACCATAGAGTATGCCGTTGCGCTCCGCAGGGGCGAACCCGCTTCGGCACCCCCCTGCCTGAAACGCCTTCAGGCGTAGTCTTCGGGCCGCCGGCGCCGCCCCGTAAATTTTCGAAAAATGCGTCCCACTGCTTGATCCGACCATGATGCGGACAAGGAGAAGCGCTCGGCAATCGCTAACGCCAATTTCGGACTTGTTCACGCAGGCCAAGATATTCAGGTCCCATTGGATCAGAGGTTCTGTCGCAAAACGATATCGAGGTCACGGATGTGGAGCTATGCACTGGTGCTCAGGCGGTCTTCGGCATCGCTGGAAATGACCGCTTGGTGATTGGTCAGGCTGCCGTCGATGACGATGCAATCCGGCCGGCCATGACGATCCAACGCCCTGCGAAGGAAGCGCTTGGCCGCTGGCAGGTCACGGCTTTCGCTGAAGAGAAACTCGACCGTATCGCCGACGCTGTCGATAGCGCGGTAGAGATACATCCATTCGCTGCGGACCTTGATGTATGTCTCGTCCATATGCCACTTGCCGGTAACGCACCGCTTACGACGGTTAAAGCGCTCCAGCAACCGGGGGGAAGTGGACGACCTATCGATGGATGGTGGAGTGATCGATACTCATACCGCGTTCGGCCATCATCTATTCCAGGTCCCGCAGACTTAAATTGTAAGCCAGATACCAACGTACGCACAGCAGGATCACCAATCGATCGAAGTGGCGGCCGTTGAACATTACAAGCTCCCCTGAAAACCAGAGGGCTTAATGTCGGAGATACCTTGCCATTTCGTTTTGCGACAGAACCGAATATTGTCTTCCATGTACTGACATTCAAAATCGTCGATCATTTGGCATCATGAATGAATAGTATCTAATTTCATAATTTAAAGAATAGGCGACAAAAGCGATGAGATTTGATAAATTTACGCTAGCCGGTTGCGGTTTGATTGTAGATAAAATTCGCCGGACGTCTTTGCAGCGCCAGCCGGTATGTGGTGCAGGAGGAGAGATGTTATGGTGGCATTCCACGTCATGGCCGGTGCGAGCGGCGAATTTGCGCGTCCGGAAGTGCGGAAGATAAGGATCGGGGATCTTATCGATGCGCTGAGATTGGGGTTTAATGATTTCAGAGAAAAGCCCTCACATTACGTTTTTCTCTGTCTTATATATCCGATCACAGGCGTTTTCCTGATCATGTGGAGCTCCGGCGCTAACCTGATGCCGTTGCTTTATCCCTTGATGTCCGGCTTTGCGCTGGTTGGCCCGATTGCGGCCCTTGGCCTTTATGAAATCAGTCGACGCCGTGAACAGGGACTGGACAGCTCATGGTATCACGCGCTGGAGGTCGGCCGCTCTCCGGCACTGCCATCGATCATTGCGGTGGGCTTCATGCTGTTCGCGCTTTTCGTCGCTTGGTTATTTGTCGCGCAGCACATCTACACCCTGACCTTCGGCAACGCCGGTCTGACCTCGGTCTCCACCTTCCTGCTAGATGTGCTGACCACGTCTCGAGGTCTCTCCCTTATATTTTGGGGAAACTTGGCCGGTTTCGTTTTCGCAATAATTGCGTTAGCGACGACTGTGGTGACCTTTCCGCTGCTGCTCGACCGGGATGTCGGCGCAACCGCAGCAGTAAATGCGAGCATACGCGCCACGCTTGCCAATCCAGGACCTGTTGCGCTTTGGGGATTGATCGTCGCGGTGCTGCTCGTCGTCGGCACGATCCCGATTTTTGTCGGCCTTGCGGTCGTTATGCCCATCCTCGGGCATTCAACTTGGCACCTGTATCGGAAATTGATTGCCGCCTATCCGAACCGCATGTCTTGAATTCACAAACATGTCTTGAATTCACAAAGGAAACTTCCCCCGGATCATCCTCCAAGCCATTACGACCTATCCGATGGGAGTCGCGTCGTTTGGAATAGCGATGAAGAGAGTGAGGATTACCATGTCTTGGCGTTTTCTTCCGATCTGTCTGCCTCTTGCCATTGCCGCCCCGCTTGGCGCTCTCGCGCAGGAGGGCGATGCGACGGCAGGAGCTATTGTTTTCAAGAAATGCGCCATTTGCCATATAGCTGAAACGGACCAGAACAAGATCGGACCTTCGCTGAATGGCCTGTTCGGCAGAACGGCCGGAACACATCCGAATTTCGCCTATTCGCCGGCAATGCAGCAGGCAGGCAAAGACGGCCTCGTTTGGAGCGAGACATCGCTCCGCGACTATTTGCACGATCCTAAAGTGAAGGTCAAAGGCACGAAAATGACCTTCATCGGGCTTAAGGACGATACCGAGATTACTAATCTGATCGCCTATCTGAAGCAATATTCCAAATAGCCAGATGCCAAGTGTGGACGAGTTGTCGTCTGCGTCGCCGGTTGGATCGGCGAAATTCGGTTCCGCGATTTGACACAGCCGATCTGTTCGCGCCGCGTCTTTGGGCCCGATACGGTTTGCCAAGATTAACTGCTGTCTTTGCCGCAATTGCCCACCTGGCCTCTTCATGAGATAATACTAAAACGTCTCGCGATGGGATTATTGAAATATTCGCGGCCGGGTCAGGGAGGCGACAATGGCTGTCGTCGTGGTTCTCGTTCTGCTGGTGGTGGGATCGATCACGTTCCATTTGCTGAGCCCTTGGTGGTGGACGCCGATAGCGTCGAACTGGAGCTACATCGACAATACGATGGTCATCACCTTCTGGATCACGGGCTTCGTTTTCGCGGCGGTGGTGTTGTTTATTGCTTATTGCATCCTCCGTTTCAGACATCGCCCCGGAAACCAAGCGGCATATCAACCGGAAAACAAGCGGTTGGAATGGTGGCTTGCCGGGGGAACCGCAATTGGCGTGGCTGCGATGCTCGCGCCGGGCCTGATCGTTTGGAAACAGTTCGTGACGGTCCCAGCCGAGGCCAGCGCAGTCGAAGTCGTCGGGCAGCAATGGCAATGGAGTTTCCGGCTGCCGGGCGCGAACGGCCGCCTCGGGCGGGCTGATACGCGCAACGTTAGTGCGGACAACCCGCTCGGTTTGGACAAGAACGATCCCGCGGGAATGGACGATGTCATCATCCAAGGTGGCGAGTTGCACCTGCCCGTCGGAAAGCCGGTCAAATTGCTCCTGCGCTCGATCGACGTCATTCACGATTTCTACGTGCCGCAGTTCCGAGGCAAGATGGACATGATCCCGGGCACGGTCACCTACTACTGGTTCACGCCGACACGGACTGGAACATTTGAAGTTCTCTGCTCGGAGCTTTGCGGCGTCGGCCATCCGCAGATGCGCGGCACGGTCGTCGTCGAAACCGAGGTCGCCTATCAAGCCTGGCTGCAGCAACAGCAGACTTTCTCGCAATCGCTGGCATCGGCGGAAAAGCCGGCGGTCAAGTAATGCCGTGCATGCTTGAAGGGAAAAGCTGTATCGGAGGGAATAGGGAGGATGTGATATGGTCGATATTGGATCCGGCACCGAGCAGGTCATCCGGCCCGCTGAAGTCGAGGATGTGGAGCTTTATCACCCGAAAAGCTGGTGGACGAGATACGTCTTCAGTCAGGATGCCAAGATCATCGCCATTCAGTACGGGCTAACCGCCATCTCGATCGGCATGGTGGCGCTGGTGTTGTCCTGGTTGATGCGGCTGCAGCTCGGGTTCCCTGGCTATTTTTCTTTCATCGACTCAGAGCATTATTATCAGTTCATCACCATGCACGGCATGATCATGGTGATCTATCTGCTGACGGCTCTGTTCCTCGGCGGCTTCGGAAACTATCTGATCCCCTTGATGCTCGGTGCGCGTGATATGGTATTCCCCTATGCGAACATGCTGAGCTACTGGCTTTATCTGCTTGCGGTCATCGTGCTGGTCATCGGCTTTTTCGCGCCCGGCGGACCAACGGGTGCCGGCTGGACGCTATATCCGCCGCAGGCACTTCTATCTGGGACGCCAGGAGGGCGCGATTGGGGCATCATCCTGATGTTGTCATCGTTGATCCTGTTCATCATCGGCTTTACGATGGGTGGGCTCAACTATGTCGTCACGGTGCTGCAGGGTCGCGCCCGTGGCATGACGCTGATGCGAATGCCCTTGACGGTATGGGGTATATTCACCGCCACCGTCATGGCGCTGCTCGCCTTCCCTGCGCTCTTCGTCGCCGCCGTCATGATGCTGTTCGACCGCTTGCTCGGCACGAGTTTCTTCATGCCCGCTATCGTCGAGATGGGCGAACAGTTGAAGCAAGGGGGTGGCAGCCCTATCCTTTTCCAGCATCTATTCTGGTTCTTCGGTCACCCCGAAGTCTATATCGTCGCGCTTCCGGCCTTCGGTATCGTCTCGGACCTGATCAGCACGCATGCGCGCAAGAACATTTTCGGCTACCGGATGATGGTCTGGGCGATCGTCATCATCGCAGCGCTAAGCTTTGTCGTATGGGCACATCATATGTATGTCAGCGGCATGAACCCGAACTTCGGGTTCTTTTTCGCGACAACGACGTTGATTATCGCCATCCCGACCGCCATCAAGGTCTATAACTGGGTGTTGACGCTTTGGCGCGGCGATATCCATCTGACATTGCCGATGCTGTTTGCCCTCGCCTTCATCGTCACGTTCATCAATGGTGGGCTGACAGGTCTCTTTCTTGGCAATGTCGTCGTCGACGTGCCGCTGTCCGATACCATGTTCGTCGTTGCCCATTTCCACATGGTGATGGGGGTAGCGCCGATCCTGGTGATCTTCGGGGCAATCCACCATTGGTATCCGAAAATCACGGGGCGCATGCTTAACGTGACGATGGGGCATATCCACTTCTGGATAACCTTTCTCGGCGCCTATGCAATCTTCTTCCCGATGCACTATCTCGGCCTGATGGGCGTTCCGCGCCGCTATTACGAGCTTGGCGAAACGGCTTTCATTCCGCCGTCGGCGCACACGCTGAACATGTTCATCACCGTTGCTGCGTTGATCGTGGGGGCTGCGCAGCTTGTGTTCCTGTTTAATCTCGCCTGGAGCCTTCGCTGGGGCAGGCAAGCGGGCGGCAATCCATGGCGCGCGACGACGTTGGAATGGCAGACACCGCAAACGCCGCCCGTTCATGGCAATTGGGGTAAGGAGTTGCCGATCGTCTACCGCTGGCCTTATGATTACAGTGTCCCCGGAGCAAGTCAGGACTTCCTGCCGCAGAACCAGCCGGCTTCGGGCGGATTGTCCGAAGGGGCGTCGTCATGAGCGCCATTCTCATCTTCATGGCCGGGATCGCCGGCATCATCATCTGGTGGATGGCAGGGCAGCGGCTGACCTCGAAACCCTGGCTGGAAGCAGGGCTGGCGGGCGATGAGCCGGAGATGCGAGGATCACCGGCGACTGCGGCGAAAGTCGGTCTCGGCATCTTTCTTGCTGTCGTCGGCGCTTTGTTCACGCTCCTTGTCAGCGCCTATCTTACCCGTCTCAGCGGCTCCGACTGGTGGAATATTCCAATCCCGCGCGTGCTTTGGGTCAATACCGCCACCCTTGCCGCCAGTAGCGTCGCGCTGCAATGGGCAAAAACCGAAGCCCGTCTTGACCGCGGCGACGTGCTGAACACGGCGCTTGCCGTGGCGTTCGTGTTGGCGGTCCTCTTTCTCGGCGGACAGGTTCTGGCGTGGCGGCAACTGGTGTCGGCAGGCTATGTGCTCGCGGACAACCCATCAAACAGCTTCTTCTATATGATTACAGGATTACATGGCCTCCACATTCTGGGCGGACTTTTCGTGCTCGGACGGACGACAATCCGCGCCCGGACCAGCCCTGTGCGGGCAAAAGTCAGCCTGAGCGTGGATCTCTGCGCCATCTATTGGCATTTCATGCTCGTTGTCTGGCTGATCCTTTTTGCGCTCTTCGCGGGCTGGGCAAATAGTTTTGTCGATCTCTGCCGTCAATTGGTCACTTGAGGAGCTTCGATGATGACCGAATCCATAGAACGACCGGCAAACGATCCACTTCTGCAGCCCATGGGACTGCGCGGCGTGGCGGCTGATCTGTCGTCGGACCAGCGGGCGTTCAAAAACGTCTCCTGGGGCAAGGCGATGATGTGGATCTTCCTCCTGAGCGACACCTTCATCTTTGGCTGCTTTCTGCTCGCCTATATGACGGCGCGCATGTCGACCATCGTCCCCTGGCCTAATCCCAGCGAGGTTTTCGCCCTGACGATCGGAGGCACGCAAATTCCACTGATCCTGATCGCCATCATGACGTTCGTCCTCATCAGCAGCAGCGGCACGATGGCCATGGCCGTCAACTTCGGTTACCGCCACGATCGTCGCAAAACCGCCGCGCTGATGTTGGCGACGGCAGCCTTCGGAACGACATTCGTCGGAATGCAGGCATTCGAATGGACCAAACTGATCACGGAAGGGGTGCGGCCCTGGGGAAACCCGTGGGGTGCGGCCCAGTTCGGCTCATCCTTTTTCATGATCACGGGCTTTCACGGCACCCACGTCTCGATCGGGGTGCTTTTCCTTCTGATCATCGCACGCAAGGTGTGGCGAGGAGACTTCGACCAAGAAAGGCGCGGGTTCTTCACCAGCCGCAAAGGCAATTACGAGATCGTCGAGATCATGGGACTATACTGGCACTTCGTCGATCTGGTCTGGGTATTCATTTTTGCATTCTTCTATCTGTGGTGAGGATGGCATCATGGCGCAGGGACAAGCACATTCCGGACAGCAGCATCCAATAAAGCTTTACATGGTCGTCTGGGGACTGCTTTTCGTCCTCAGTACCTTCTCCTATCTCGTCGATTATCTCGGCATTCAGAGCTATCTCAGATGGTTCCTGATCCTTTTGTTCATGATCCTGAAAGCGGGTTTGATCGTTGCCATTTTCATGCATATGGCTTGGGAGCGGCTGGCATTGATCTACGCCATCTTGCTTCCCCCGGTCTTCGTGCTTGTCTTCACTGCTTTGATGGTGTCGGAATCGCACTACACGGTCCTCACCCGACTTGCCTTCTTGGGGCCCGGTCCGTAAGCTCTGGCACCATCCAGCCGTCCCTGAAACAGGACATCAAATGCTCGCCTTATGGCGGGTCGGGATTCTGCTTGAGCGCCTGATCGGCTGGCGCTGGTTTGCCGCTCTATTTTGCGTGAGCGCGATTGGCGGCTCGGCGGCGTCGCTTCTGATCAGCCCAGACAACATCCTCGGCGTCGGGGCATCGGGCGGGATTATCGGCCTGTTTGCGGCCGTCATCGTGGCAAGCTTTCATTTTCCGTCGGGGCCGCTGCCTGAAGCCTTGCGGATAGGCGCGATACGGATCTCGTACTTCCATTCTGCCGGCGCCGGTCAGACCGCCGGTGGCATGAATATCGATTATGCGGCTCATCTCGGCGGCGCACTTGGGAGCGAGGAAGATGCGGTGGTCCCTCCCGCAGTGAGGCGCGGCATGCGAGTTCCGATAGATTTTAGAAGATCTAAAAGACCAACGATGAATTATTTCGGCAGAGTCACGCCTGAGATCTCCTCGCAGATTGCGATGAGGCGGTCTTGAAGCGCTGGATCATGAGCCTGCGGGTTCGCGGTTCGACGCTTCAGATGATAGAAGTATTCTCCCGTGACATCCGCTCTTGGGTCCTCACCGGCCGCCAACCAAGCCTGGGTTAGATGCGCCTACGCCATGTCGTCGGGCGCGCCAGCACCTCCCATCTTGGTTGGCACCCACCCCGGCTCCAGCGCATTCGAGAACACGTCCTTCCAGCGGCGCGCGACAGCAAAGGCAAGCATCGCGTCATGCAGCTTGCTTTCCGCGTAGGCCTCAGATCCATTCCACCGACGCTTTTTCCAGAGAATGTCGTTGAGGTTGGCGTCTGCATGATGGTGCATGCCGGAAGACAGGTAGACGAGCCGCTTGGGGCGGTCGATTAGTGCAGTCAAAATATAGGCTGACAGCGTATTGATGGCGAAGACATGCGGCAGGCCCTCGGTGGTGAGATGGTGGGCCTCCCGGTATCCGACAGCGGCATTGTGGATGACGGCGTCGAACCGGCCAAGTGCGTTGACGCTCGCCGCGACTTCCTTTGCGCCCGCGACAGTCTCGAGATCGCCGATGACGACAGTTTCAGCCTGAGGCAGGGCGCGGCGGGCATCTTCGGCACGTGCGGTGTTTCGGGCATGCAGCACAACTTGATGACCTTGCTCGGCTAAAAGCCCAGCCGCCATGAGGCCAAGGCCGGTGGACGAACCGGTAACAAAGATGCGGGACATGACCAGTCTCCTTTATGTGAACGGCGAATTCCTCTCGCCGGAAATATTGAACGATGGTTAGGCTTTCGAAAAGCGGGCGGTGCGAACGAGCACAGCGCCAACGACAGCGCAGGTTGCACCGAACAAGTAGACAGATGCATAACCAAATTCTGCTGCAATGGCACCGCTGACAGGGCCTGAGACGCCATAGGCGATGTCGAGAAAAGCCACGAAAGCGCCCATGGCACTGCCTCTGTTAGCCGGAGGCACCCGCTTCAAGGCTTCCACACCAAGAGCCGGAAAGATCAGGGCGCAACCGAGACCCGTAATCAGCGCGCCGGCAAGCGCCGCTGTCTCACTTGACGCTGTCCATATGATCAATTGGCCGGTTGCCTCGATCACCAAAGACCAGAGTGCGACGCGATACCCACTCACCTTGTCGGGCAGTGAGCCGAAGACAACCCGTACGAAGATGAAGCCGACACCGAATGCAGTCATCACGAATCCCGCATTGTCCCAGTGGCGGGCAGCGAAATAGAGTGATGCGAAAGCGGTCAGCCCGGAGAGACCCACACCCTGCAGCATCAGCCCGGCTCCTTCGCACCAGATTTGACCGATCACCTTGTAAAAGGGCAGGCGAGGGCCGGGAGGGGTAGCATAAGGATACTCGCGGAGGGCGATGACACCGGCCACCGCTGGCGCCAGAACGCACGCCATCATCGCGGCCTCCAGGCTCCAGGCCCGATAAAGCCCCATACCGATCGGCGCGCCGACAGCCAGAGCCGCAAACATAGCGATGCCGGTCCAGGACATCGACATGCCTGCACGCTGCGGCCCTACTGAAGCAATTGACCATGAGACACAGCCGGTGACAAAGAGGCTCTCCCCAAGACCTGCGATCAGCCGGCCGACAAAGATAAGTGCAAGGCTGATATTAGGCGAAAGCACAGGCATAGCGGCTGCCAGATAGAGCGCGCCCGCGGTTACGCTGATCGCAGCACCCCGCAATGCCGAATGCTTGCCGCCGTCGAGGTCGGTCAGGTGTCCCGCGTAGCCGCGGCTAAGTACAGTCGCCAGGAATTGAATGCCAATGACCATGCCAACGACGAGACTGTTGAAGTCGAGCTTGTCGTGGATAAAGAGGGGGATAACCGGAAGCGGCAGCCCAACTGCGAGATAGCCACAGAAGAGCGCACCGATAATGCCGGGGGCGGGGCGGGAAAGGTATGTGGTGTCAGCCTTGGGTTCGGCCGCACCGTTGATGAGAGATGCTGGCATGACAGCCTCCATTCCGGATAATGTGTGGGTGAAGGCCGCCGCCGTGAAGCGGCGGCTCCGGCTCAAGCCACTTTTGTCGGGATGGATGCGCCGATCTGGTCCAGGCGATGGCCGCTCTTTTCCAGCAGGTAGTCGCGCGAGGCAGTGACGTCCGCCGTCAGTTTGATGAGATCGGCGCCGATAAGCTTTCCGCTTCGTTTGCGGATCTCGCCTGCGACCATGACCGTGTCGATATCCGACCGCTCCACCGCCTGGACCACCGTACCGACGACATTGTTGACCGGTAGGACGGCGACACTGTCGGCGCGCACCATGATGATGTCGGCTTGCTTTCCGGGTGCCAGTGAACCGACCACACCGTCGAGCCCGGCGGCGCCGGCACCGTTGACGGTTGCCGCCTCAAGGACGCGTTCGACAGTGATCGGCGACGGCACATTGTCTTCACCGCGGAACTTGCGATAGCGCATGGCCGATCGCTGCTGCGTGAAGAGGGCGTGCATCTCACCGAACATGTCGCTGCCGAATGCAGTGTCGAGGTCGACGCCGATGGCCGGGGTTAATCCATGATCGATGGCTTGTTGATAGGCAAAACTATCGTCATCGAAGCCGAACAGCGCATCCGAGCGCGGATTGATGGTGACGTTGACGCCCGCGTCAGCAAACAGACGCCACGTTTCTTGCGGGATTCGTGTGCAATGATTGAAGATGTTGTGTGGACCAAGCACGCCCTCTCCGCTAACGACGATCCGAGCGCAATTTTTGTCTTGGTGAGCCGACAAGATTGCGCTCGGATCGTCGTTAGCGGAGAGGACGTTAGCGTGAACAATGCCGTGCTGACGTCGCTTGCTCTGCTTCTGCACAAATTCGCAACGAATGCGATAAAATATGGCTCTCTTTCGGTAAACGGCGGTCGGGTCGAAATCGAGGTGTCTCGTAGTAACGGACTCGCGCTGACGTGGACGGAAGTCGATGGGCCTCCCGCACGGGTCCCCGATGGATCCGCCGGCTTCGGATCAGAGCTTGAACGCATGACAATCGCCTCATTGAGGGGATCGATCCATCGAGATTGGTGTCCGGATGGGTTACGCATTATCGTTGAACTTCCTGATCAGCATCTTGGCAGTTAGCTGCAGATACCGATCGAGCTCTTGTTTCTACCGTCTGGTGCTCTGTCACAGAGTGCGAGTGCCAATTCGTCTTGTCCGAGGCGCGTTGGAACGCCTTTCGGCTCCTCGGATCGATCCGAGGGCAACCTCAATAATTCATGCACAGTATAAGGGATGCCAAGCCGAGAAGTTTCAAAGTTGATGGTGATGTCGTGGCGGGAGTCCGTGAAGTATCCTGCTGGTACGGCGATCTTTCATCAGGAGAGCTCAACAGGGGAGTATGACGGCGGGAACATTTCCATTGGCGAGATGTTTGAACGCCTTAAACGTACCCGCCGACTTGCGGCCCCCCTGACGAAGGTAGATAGCAGCCGATCCGTCGATGCTTTCTAACTTTCGGTAGGACCACCAGACGCGAAAAGCGCGCAACGATGTCGCGGAGCCATCCATGCGAATACTCGTCGTCGAAGATGAATTCCTGATTGCTTTTGACACGGAATATGTGCTGCGCTCCTCCGGCTATGACGTTGTCGGGCCGGTTGGCAGCAGCGAGAATGCTTTGCGGCTGGGAGCTGGCGTGGATATCGCCCTTGTCGATGTTCATCTCAGGGATGGCGAGACCGGCCCGGAAGTGGCCGCGCATCTAAGTCAGGTACATGGGGTCACCGTCATATTTTCCACCGCCAATCCGGAAATCGTCGCCGCGGATCCTAATGCTATCGGGGCTCTTGTTAAGCCCGTCTTTGCTCCGGATCTTCTCAGCGCCATGGAATATGCCGTAGCGCTGCGCAGCGGCCGGCCCGCTACGGCACCCAACTGCCTGAAGTCCCTTCAGGCATAGATCCTGGCGCCAGCGCTCCGCATGCTTCCGCGAGAGGATAGCATCAGTTTGATGTTCGGTTAGACAGGTTTGGAAGTTTCGGCCTGCCCGATCCCGTTGGGCGCTTCGGGGGCAACGTCAACGGCGGGGCTTCCTCTGAAGAAGCCTCGTTCCTTGAGCAGGAGTTTATCGGCAAGTTCATTGCCCCGAAAGCGCATTGCTGCTTTGGCATTGCAGTTCGGGACAGATATAAGATAACGCGGGGCTCACTTTTTAGGTTGAGCGTGATTTTGCCGAAACGTTGACAGATCAGCCACTTTGCTGGAGACCCGGTTCCTGGCGAACTCGATCAGGTTT
>UBXG01000004.1 GCA_900469475.1 Hyphomicrobiales bacterium
AAATCCTGCCCCCGCAACCAGTTCTCTCATACTTCAATCAATATAATGATTTGAGCGGCGCCCAACGGGCGTGAGCGGGACATGAACTGGGTGAATTTCGTACAGACTTCAACAGACAGATGCGATTACCACGAAGTCAGAGACGATCTGTTTTCCTTCTTCGCGCTTTGGGTCGCAGCCTGTGGCAATAGCTTCATTGTCGACTGCGTTCCGGCGTCTTCGATGCGTGGGCCACAGCCTTCACGAAACTGAAGTCGATGGGAGAGCCGTCTTTTCTCAGTGAGCGTCCGGTGAGCTGTTTTTGCTGATCGGGCAAATCAGGCGATGTTCTAGCATTAGAACCAGCATTAGTGCTGACATTAATACCAGAACAAAGAGGTTTGATGGCTCGCATAGAGATCATGTCCGGTACCGAGCGCAGACGGCGTTGGTCGGACGAGGCGAAGCTGAGGATACTTGCGGAAGCTGATGAGCCCGGTGCTCGCATTGGCGATGTGGCGCGCCGGCACGACATTCATCCGGGCCAGATCCGCTTGTGGCGGCAATCATTCAGCTATGTCGATCGGCCAACGGTGTTCCTCCCGGTGGAAATCACCGAGGACGTTGGCGTAAGCCAGCCGTCCACCGCAGCAACGAGGCCGGCGGTCGTCGAGATCTTGCTTCGAAACGGTCGGAACTCGTTATACGCCATTGTCGCTTTCGCCGGAAAGCTCGTCTATTCAGCTGAATGGCAGGGTCGGAGGTTCACATCCTGTCAAGCGTATCGTTGCTTCAGTTCGGAGGTTTTCGTCCGCTCTTAAGTGGCTTAATTGCAGTGGTTCCGTCTGGTAGAGGAGCGAAAAACTCTGAAATGTCGCAGGACAAAGCGGCCGCCAGTTTCTCGAGGGTCGTCACGGTGGGATTTTTTCCACCGCGCTCCAGATAGCCTGCATAGGAACGCTCTATATCGGCCGCCAGCGCAAGGTCGTCCTGTGATATCCCTCTCAGAACCCGCAGACGTCTCAGATTTAGTGCAACTCGCTGCCGTGCATCCATTGGCGGAAACACAACATTTGACAGTGTACGAAACCACGTATTATAAAACTATGAAATCGATCTTTCACAAAGCATAGGCCTATCCGGTGATGAGCAACGCGAGGATGCCATTAATGCATGATCGAGTGTTGAAGACGTCGACCGCAAACTCGCTGTGGCAATCCGTTCGGGGTAGGGGTGCTGCTCCAGATACGCAGTCGACCCACCTGATCGACCGCCATGTTGGCCAGCAACTGCGGATCATCAGAATGCGTTTCAACCTGCCCCAGACAGAACTCGGTCAATTGGTCGGCTTGAGCCACCAGCAGATCGAGCAATTCGAGAGCAGTAAGAACCGCATGAACGCCGCGGTCCTCTGTGAGGTGCCTAACTGCCTGAATGTTCCGATTGCACGCTTCTTCGAGGCTCTGCCTGAAGCTGAGTTAGCATCGTCGTACGACTGCTTGTCCGAGATAGACGAGTATTTTGCCGACCTGCCGACGAGCAAAGGCCGAGGCTTGGTCGAGAAGATTCTGCGTCTCCACCGCAGCTCAGAACCCGCGCCCTTGCCCAGATCAAGCTTGCGGCTGGCGATGACGAAGAGACGGCAGGCCAGCGAGACCTTGGCGGCGCAGAAACACTTGATTGACAGTGAGGAAGCAAATCATGAGCACGAACTACATCGTGATTGAGGACTGGTACGTCCTGACCGAAGCCGAAGCGATCGAGGTTGCAGTCGACCGGCATGGTGAAGATGAAACTACGTCGGTTGCCTATTGTGCGCTTGAGACATGGGGCGATCGTGGTGACCCAGAGTACCGGTTCTGGTTCGGTCTGTTTCTCAGACTGATACAGCGGGAACACGTCGGCTGGGCCTAGAGATCATGACGACGGCTGCCGTTCTCGTGCGTCAGACATGTGACGGAAACCGTGCATCAATGCGGCTTCCGCATTCTGCTGAGTTCGGTAAAGGCGTTCAAAGGATCGTCGCTGTTGAGCGCGGCCCGCAATTGTTCGACCGATATCCCTATCCTTTGGGCAAGCTCGCGTTCGGTGTTGTCGACGGCTTGTCTCAGCTCGGAACCTTTGTTCGGGGCAGGGGATTTGGTCATGCGTGTGCTGGCTCCGGTTCATCGAGCAGTTTTACAAATTCAAGATCGGTACCATAGCACAGCTTGCTCGCGTCGACGGAATTGCAGCCAAAGCGCACGATTGCTGCGACGGGCGGGATCGAGTTGGCGCGCTATTCGACGCGGCAAATGGTGGAGATTGAGAACGCCATGGCCGAATATGCCGACCGGGTAGGTAAAGCATTCGGCCATGGCGCTGATCGACTTGCTGTTTCGATGTGACGAACAGGATACAGCACGATGCAGTCAAGGCGAGAGTCAAGGCTGGGCTACCCGGTCATGCGTCCGGACGCTGGCTGCGGCTCGCAAATGCTGGTTATGCCGTGATAGTTCGGCGTCGTAAAAGTCAGCACATTGCAGCAGTACAGGCCCCCTCATCTCGCCTCAATCGCTATTGTGCTCAGCTCTCGCAAGATCTCCGAACAGCTCCAACCCATTGTTCCTACACAATTCCGGCTGGAAAACCGCTGGACGCTCTTCTGGAGTTGCTCTGACGGAAGTCGATACCCGGTGTTGCAGCTCCCTCATAAACTGATTGCATAATAAGATCAGTCATGCAATATGGATTCCAGTTGCAAGTTGCAATCGGATGGATTTTGTCATGGAACGAACGAGATCATTCGCCGCCACCGAGACGTCAATCGAGGTCAAGGGAGCGAAGTTGCAGACCCAGGCTTTCGGTGATCCCTCCAGCCCGCCCATCATATTGATCATGGGAATGATGGCTTCGATGCTGTGGTGGCCGGACAGGTTCTGCGAGGCACTTGCTGCCCGCCAGCGCTATGTGATCCGGTACGACCAGCGCGACACCGGCCTCTCAACACATTATCCGCAAGGCGAACCCCGTTATTCGTTCACCGATCTTGCCGACGATGCCATCGCCATTCTCGATGGCTACGGATTGGAAACGGCGCATGTGGCGGGCATGTCGATGGGCGGCGCCGTTGCGCAAGAAGTCGCGTTGCGTCATCCCCGGCGCGTGCGAACGCTTACGTTGATCAGCACATCACCGCTCGGCGTCGAGGGCTTGCCTTCTTCGACAGAGGCCTATCAGGAGTATTCCAGGTCGGCCGAAGCAATCGATTGGTCGAACCTCGAAGCTATTGCCGATTTCCTGCGTCGCGAGAAGGCCATGCTTGCCGGCACCAGGCATCCGCACGATCCTGACGCTGCAAGTACCTTGATTGCCCGCGACATGGCACGGGCGCCGTCATTTGCCAGTGCTACGAACCATTTCACGCTCGTGAGCGAGGAAAGGCCTGCAAGGCTTCAAGCCTCCGATATCAAGCTGCCGGTCCTTGCGATCCACGGCACAGCCGATCCGCTGTTTCCCATAGAGCACGGGGAGGCCTTCACAAAGGTCGTCCGAGACGCGCGGTTGCACCGGGTCGAAGGTGGAGGGCACGAAATCCACGAGCGCGACATTGGCGAGATCGTGCAGGCCATCATCGATCATACAGCCTGACAGACGACCGGCCCGAGAGACAACCGGAAAGCCAGGCATGACCTCGCTTTCCGGTTCGTTAGAGATCAGCTTCTCGGCTTCAGGTTCTCTGCGTCATAGAGCGGCTTGTAGCCGACGCCGGCAACTTCGACCGGATAGGTTTCGCCGAAATATTCGACCTTCAGTTTGCGGCCTTCCTGGGCATAGGACCAGGGGAGGTAGGCGAGCGCGATATTCTTGCCGATGGTCGGGCCATAGGCGATCGAGGTGGTGAAGGAGCGGCGGCCGAGCTCGTCGACGAGGGTCTCTCCGGTTTCGGGATCCATGACCGGCAGGATGCCGACGGGGTAGCGGGCAACGCCGTTGGAGTCGATGTTATCGGTCACGACGAGCGAGCAGAGCATGGCCGGCTGATGCTCGCGGGCGCGATATTCGAGGTGCTTCGCCTTGCCGCGGAAATCGGCGTCCTTGACCTTCGGGCGGGCGAGATCGGCTTCGAGAAGGTTATATTCCGTCAGTAGGTCGGCATTCTGCAGGCGAAGGCTCTTTTCCATACGGCGGCTGTTGGCATAGGTCTCGACACCGACGGCGATCGCGCCGGTCGAGCGCAGCGCATCCCATACGGCCAGCGCGTCGCCATAGGCCATGTGCAGTTCCCAGCCCTGTTCGCCGACATAGGAAATGCGGAATGCAGTGACGTTCTTGCCGGCAATGCGGATCTGCTTGATCGCGGCGAAGGGGAAGTTTTCGTGCGTGAGGTTTTCCGGGCTTTCGACCACCTTCTGCAGGTTAGTGCGAGCATTCGGTCCCCAGATGCCGATGGTGACGTAGCGTTCGGTGACGTCGGTGATCGTGACGTCAAAACCCTTGTCTTCGGCAACGCGGCGCATGTAGTGGAAATCGCGCGGGCCGGCGTCGGCGCCGTCGATCAGACGGCAGCGGTCGGCCATGCGGATGACAGTGAAGTCGGCGCGCACCATGCCCTCGTCGTCGAGGAAGTGGGTGTAGATGCCCTTGCCGATATTGGCGTCGCCGCCGATCTTGGCCGCGCAAAGCCATTCCAGCAGTTCGACATGATCGGGGCCTTCGATGTCGTACATGGCGAAATGTGAGAGGTTGATGATGCCGCAATCCTCGCTCAGTGCCAGGTGCTCGGCATTGGAGACGCGCCAGAAATGGCGGTTGTCCCATTCGTTTTCGCGTACCGGGATGCGATCGCCGTATTTTTCCAGCAGACGCTCGTTGGCGGCATAGCCATGAGCACGCTCCCAGCCGCCAAGTTCCATGAAGTAGCCGCCGAGCTCTTTTTCTCGTTCATAGAAGGGCGAGCGACGGACATTGCGGCCGGTCGCATAGGGCTCGCGCGGGTGGACTGCAGGATTGTAGATCTTCTGCGCAGCCTCGGTACAGCGGCCTTCGATGAAGCTCTCTTCCAGCATATGCGGGTAGAAGCGGGAATAATCGATCCTGTTGTGATCGATCGGCGTGCGGCCGTCGGTCATCCAGTCGGCAACGAGCTTGCCGAAGCCGGGGCCGTCCTTCACCCAGATCGCGACGCAATACCAGAGGCCGCGGACCTTCTGGCTTTCACCGACGGACGGACCGCCATCGGTGGTGACCTGCAACAGACCGTTGAAGGAATGGCCTTCATTGTAGCCGAGTTCGCCGAGGATCGGCGTCAGTTCCATGGCGCGTTCGAGCGGCTCGATGATCTGTTCCATATCGAGATCGCGCTGTGAAGGCGAAAGGCGGGCCTCATGCTTTTCAAGGAGATCGCGGGGATGGCAGAGGCGCGGGTTCTTCTCTTCGTAGTAACCCCATTCGATCTGGCCGCCTTCGGCGGTCTTCGGGTCGCCGGTGTCGCGCATATAGGCGGAATTGCCCTGGTCGCGCATCAGCGGGAAGCCGATTTCCTTGCCGGTGTTGGCAAACTCATTATAGGGGCCGAAGAAGGTCAGCGGGTGGTCCACCGGCATGACCGGCAGGTCCTCGCCGACCATTTCGGCGATCAGGCGGCCCCAGAGGCCGGCGCAGACGATGACATATTCGGCTTCGATCGTGCCGCGATGGGTGACGACGCCGCTAATGCGGCCGTCTTTCACGATCAGAGACTGGGCCGGCGTATTGGCGAAGGACTGCAGCTTGCCGCTCTTTTCGCCCTGGTCGATCAGCTTGCCGGCAACGGTCTGAGAGCGGGGAATGACGAGGCCGGCATCCGGGTCCCACATCCCGCCCTGAACCATGCTTTCCTCGATCAGCGGGAATTTTTCCTTGATCTCGGCGGGGTCGATCAAGCTCACGCGCGTGCCAAAGGCCTTGCCCGAGGTCACCTTGCGCTTGATTTCGGCCATGCGGTCGTCATCGCCGACGCGGGCGACTTCGAGGCCGCCGACGCGGGCATAGTGGCCGAGCTTATCGTAGAAATCGATGGAGTAGAGGGTCGTCCAGCAGGACAGGAAATCGTGGCTGGTCGTGTAGCAGAAGTCGGAGGCATGCGCCGTCGAGCCGATATCCGTCGGGATGCCTGATTTGTCGATGCCGACAATATCGTCCCAGCCGCGCTCGATCAGATGATGAGCGATCGATGCGCCGACGATACCGCCAAGCCCGATGATGACGACCTTCGCCTTTTGAGGAAATACTGCCATTGCGTGCGACCCTGATTGATACTGAAAACGGATTTTATGATGTGTGCGGCGGCGACCAGAGCCTGTCTACGACATATTCAAGATGCTTGCACGACGACCATCATGCCGTCCTATCAGGAAATGGCTGGGTTTGTCGGCGACATATGCTGATCGGAGATGTCGCAAAGGCGACGGCATCTCCTGAATGCGCTTATTGCGGGATCGACTGCATCATGATCTCGCGTCGCAGGATCGGGCCTTCCTGGCCGAAATAGGTCGTCAGCAACTTCGCGAAATCGTCCGACTGGTAGGTCTCGGTCAGCGTCTGATCGACGAGCAGGCGGAAGGCGGAGTCATCCTGCCGGAGGGCTATGCCATAGGGCTCGTGCGTGAAGAGGCGGTTGCCGATCGCGAGCGTGGACGGACTATGGGCATGGGAAGCGAGATCGAAGAGCAGGGCGCGATCGGCGAAATAGGCATCGATCTTATGGTTTTCGAGCGCGGCCAAGCCGTCCTGATGCGTGGCGAAATCGGCGATCCGCGTCTTCGGCACGTCGGAACCTAGCGCCTCGCGCAGCGTCGCGCCCGTCGTCGTGTCGGCGCGAACGCCGATCGTGCTCGTCGCGGGGGCCGGCTTGGCCGAAACCTGCGCCAGCCGCTTGTCGAGGAACAAAGCCATTAGATAATCGGGCGAATCCTTGCGCAGCAGGGCGCTGGCACCGGTGATGAAGATCGGCTGCGAGAAGTCGACGCTCTGACGCCGTCCGAGATTGATGGTGATGGCGCCGCAGAGAAGATCGACCTGACCGCTCTTCACCGCATCGAAACCATCGGCGAGCGTCGTTTCGACATAGTCGCGCTTGAGATTGGCGACCTTGGTCCCGACAGCATCGGCAATCTTGCCGCAGAGGTCGATGGCATATCCCGTTGGGTTGCCGTCCTTCTTCTTGAAGGAGAATGGTTCCTCGTCGCTGATATAGCCGATCCGGATCGTGCCCTTTTGGGCGATGAGATCCAGCGTTTGCGCGGCCGTAGCCGTGTAGGCGGATATGCCGAGGATAATGCCTGCCAGAACCAGTCGTCTCATGCAACGTGCCGGCATGATCCTGATCTCCAAAAGAAAATTGGGCAATCGCAAAGGCTTAGGCGCAGATTATGGCCTGACGGTTTTTTGTCAACGATGGATTGTCCTTGATCGCCTGCCGTCGAGCAGAGGTGGCGGCCTTTCCTGTTGCGAAGATCGGCTTTTCAGCGAGACAGACTATGATTAGCGGCCCAGCTGGAGATGGCGGCCGCAATCGCTTGGGGCTGATCTTCCGGCGCGATATGCCTTGCCGGTCCGCAATTTTCGATCTCCAATCCGGCAATATTCTCGCGGCACCAGTCTATCATCCTTTCGCCGACCAGCAGCGTCTCCGCCGGACCATCGAAAGTCAGCAGCAGTTTCGGGATACCTTCGCTGCGGGCAAGCCAGACATCATAGGCTTCGATGCGCGCGACGACATCGGCGGGTTCGCCTTCGATCGGCATCGCGCGCGGCCAGGCAAGCAGCGGACGGCGGCTTTCGCGCGTCGGGTAGGGCGCGCGATAGACGGCATGATCCTCGGCGCTCAATTCGTTCAGGACCGTAGCTTTCAGTGCCTGTTCGATGAAGAAATTCTCGTCGAGAACCTTCGCTTCGCCCGTGCCCGGTGAGCGCAGCAGTTCATAGCGAGCCCGTGCATTCGGCAGGTCGTTCCAGGTCAAAGGCCTGATGATCGTTTCCATGAAGGCGATGCCGCGCACGCGTTCCGGATGGCGGGCGGCCCAGTCGAATGCGAGTGCGCCGCCCCAATCATGGCCGATCAATACGACATCACCGAGCGCGAGTTTGTCGAACCAAGCTTCGAGATAGCGTGCATGGTCGTCAAATGAATAGGCGATATCGGGTTTGCCGGACTGGCCCATGCCAATGAGGTCGGGAGCCAGGCAGCGGGCACGCACGGCAAGGGCCGGGCTGATATTCCTCCACAGATAGGATGAGGTCGGATTGCCATGCAGGAAGACGAAGGGTGTTCCCGTTCCGGCATCCTCGTAGAAGATCGTCGAGTCCAGCACATTGAGGGAGGGCATGTGGGTATCCTCTCGTGAAATAAAATGGTAAGGTACCTGTCTATTTAACATAATAGTCAGGCACCTGTCTATATCATGAAAGATTGTGTTCCCACTCGCCCGTCCCTGGGCCTGCTGCTGCGGCTCGTGCATCAACATTGGACACAGGATGTCGAAGCCGCGCTGGAAGAGGCCGGTTATGGCGATATCCGACCACCGCACGCCAATGTGTTTACCTTCATGCGTCCGGAAGGAGTTCAGGTGAGTGAGCTCACTCGGCTTGCCCATGTCCGCAAGCAGACGATGACGCAGGCAGTAGAGGAGTTGGAGCGCCTGGGTTATGTCGAGCGCCGACCGGATCCTGACGATCGACGTGCAAGACTTGTGCTTCTGACCGAGCGTGGCAGAGGCGTGCGGCCAATAGCAGCGGCAACGGGTCGCCTTGTGGATCAGCGCTGGTCCGATATCGCCGGTTCTGAGGAGATTAATGCGTTGAAGCAGGCTTTGCAGGAGGTGCTCGGCAAGCTCCGCGGCGACCGGGATTCCGCAGAGCCGATGGACGAGGCGGCGACATAGGAGTTCTGGTGATCTGCCTGAGATATGCGGGCCGCACACTTTCGAGCGCTATCACGAAGAGTTTCGTTACTCCGTTCTGGTTTATGGCCTATCTCTCCTCCACGACCGTCAAGCGAAGGGGATGTGCCGATGCAAGAGAGGAGCCTGATCAGGAAGACAAATGGAGCGAGGCGGAAATCGGGCCTCGCTTTCGGCTTCGGCTTTTCGGTTCTTTGTGGGGCCTTTGGCTTCGCGCTGCCTTCGCCGGCAGCAGCGCAGACGATCATCGATGATTGGCATAAAGTGAAGCCGCCGGTGGCGCCGGAGCTGAAGACCGCTACCGTCGATCCGAAGACGACGGCACTGCTGGTCCTCGATTTCAACGGCGCGCAGGACCCGACCAAGGGACCGTGCAACGTGAAGACCAAGCCCCGTTGCCTGGCGTCCGTCCCCAAGGTGAAAACTCTACTCGATCAGGCGCGCGCCAAGGAGATGCTCGTCGTCTTCAGCCTGGCCGGTGTTGGCGAGCCGCAGGATATCGCAACGGCGCTGGCGCCCCTGGCGAGCGAGCCGATCGTCAAATCCGGGCCGGACAAATTCATCGGCACCAATCTGCGCAGTATTCTCTCAGACAAGGGCATTAAGACCATCATCGTGACAGGCACGGCCTCGGAGGGGGCGGTGCTCGATACGGCGACGGACGCGGCGCTCAACGGCATGAACATTGTCCTGCCTGTCGACGGCATGTCATCGACAGAGCTTTACGGTGAGCAATATGTGGCTTGGCACATGGTCAATGCGCCCGGCGTTTCGCAGAAGACGACACTGACCAGCATCGACAGGATCAAGTTTTGATTTGCTGCAGCCCGCCGGCCAGCACGCCCTCAAGCGCGCCATTCTCCAGAAGTGCCATGACCGATAATCCGTCGATCAACATCTCTTGAGTTTCGGCGCTTGTCGTCTGTGACATAGTATCGCCGGCAACGACAGCTATGCGATGATCCCTTTGGAGGATGCGATTTCATGTCTTTTCGCCAGATAGTTCCCGGCCTGGCGCTGGCCCTTTCGCTGATATCGGCAACGGCATCCGCCGCTCCGCCCGAGCAAGGCCATGGCGCGCCTGCCAGTGCGAGCGGCGTGCTCTCGCTCCTGCCGCCCGATGCCGTGAGCGACCATGTGCTGACTACGGATGGCAAGACCATTCCCTATACGGCGACAGCGGGTACGCTCGATCTTTTCGGCCAGGATGGCCAGCGAAGCGCCGCGATCTTCTACACCGCCTATGTCGCCAAGAACCGGGATGCGAACCGGCCCGTGACCTTCGTGTTCAATGGCGGGCCGGGTGCTGCCTCCGCCTTCCTCAATCTCGGGCTCGTCGGTCCGCGCATCGTCGATTTCGGCGCAGACGGCCGTGACGGCGCCAATGCCAAGTTGGTCGACAATCCGCAAAGCTGGCTCGAATTCACCGATCTCGTGCTGATCGATCCGATCGGTACCGGCTGGAGCCGCGCTGCCAAGCCCGATGATCAGAATGATTTCTATAGTGTCGACAGCGATGCCGAAAGCCTCGCCAAGGCGATCGCCCTCTACATCGCCCATAACAGCCGGGCGTCATCGCCGAAGTACATTCTTGGAGAAAGCTATGGCGGGTTTCGTTCGGTCAAGATTGCCAACGACCTGCGCGAGGATCAGGGCATTCTGATTTCCGGCATCGTCATGCTGTCGCCGCTGCTGGAGGGTCGGTTCGTCTTCGGGGGCGGTGAGGATGCGCTTGGCGCAGCCCTGCAGTTGCCGTCGCTGGCGGCGGCCGAACTGGAGCGTCAAAACGCCTTCAGCGAAAAGGCGGTGCAGGATGCCGAAACCTTCGCCTTAAACGAATATTTGCCAACTCTTGCCAGACGGCCGCCATCAGGAGATTCCGGCCAAGCTTTCTACGGACGCATCGCGAAGCTGACGGGCATACCGCAGGATGTCGTTGCCAAGAACCAAGGTTTTCTCGGCGGGGTCTACCGCAAACATTCCGATGGCGATGGCGCGGACGTGGCGAGTGCTTATGACGCCTCGTTCCTCGCGCCGGACCCCTATCCGCAGTCGGAGGCCGAGCATGGCGGCGACCCGATTCTGGATGGCTTTGTTCGCGCCTATGGCGGTGCCTTTTCAGGCTATGCCCGTGACGAGCTGGGCTTTCATACCGACATGACCTACACGCTGCTGTCGTCGTCCGTGAACCGGGAATGGAAATGGGGCGGGCACAATGGCGGCTCGCGCGGGACCGCCGGTGTTGGCGACGATCTCAAGGAGCTGTTATCGCTCTCGCCATCCTTTCGCGTGATGATCGGGCAGGGTTACAGCGATCTCGTCATCCCCTTCGGCGTGAACAAATATGTGCTCGACCACATGCCCCCCGCCTTTGCTGACCGAGTGGCGCTGAAGCTCTATCGCGGCGGCCATATGTTCTACACGCGGCCGATGTCGCGCGAGCAGTTCACGGGTGATGCTAAGGCGTTTTATGCCGGGCAGATCAAGGCAGCGCCGGCCGCGCAATCGAACTGACCGGCTGGCCTCGATGCGCCACCTGGAAGGTGGGCGCGAGACCGGCCTCTACTTGTTTCTCGCAACCATGGCCTTGATGGTTTCGCAGAGCTCGTCCTTCGCCTGCTGCGGGCTGATGTCGCCCGTCGTGGCGGCATAGGACAGCGCTTCGGCCGCACCCAGCATCGCCCAGAGGCCGGCCGATGCAATGGAACCGGTAGCGGCGAAGGGAGCAAGCAGCGCACGGCACTTCTCGAGGAAGGCCGTTTCATATTCGCGCTTGACTTTTTCAAGCTCCGGCGAGCCCGCGAGCGCAGCGGTGATACCGGGTATTTCGCGCCCCTGCAGCAGAACGCAATCGACATAGGCGGCCGCTATCACCTCCGCCCGGCCCGCCAGCGTCGGGGTGCTCGCTTGAAGCGCTGCATCCATCACTTCCGTCTGTTTGATATCGAATTCGCGATAAAGTGCGGCCAGCAGGCCTGAGCGGGTGGTGAAGTGGTCGTAGACCACGGGTTTCGTCACGCCGGCACGCTCCGAAAGCCGCCCCAATGTCAGGGCCTCCGTTCCCTCTTCGCCGATGATTTGCCAGGCAACGTGGATGAGCTGCCGGTAGCGCTCCTCCCGCGTCAGCCGGCTGCGGGGCTCCGTTTTCTTCGTTTGCACGCTTGACATCGCTATATACCAAAAGTAACTTACTAAAAGTATATAAGACTGGACTGCCGCTCACAATATGTCAGCAGGAGTTTTTCACATGCATGCGCTTATCGTCCTCGCCCATCCAAAACCTGATTCGTTCAGCCACAGCGTTGCGGCCAAAGTCGCCGAAGGTGTAACGGCTTCGGGGGGCACGTTTGAAATCGCGGATCTTACGGCGGAAGGTTTTGATCCGAGGTTCAGCGCGGCCGATATCGCCGCTCATCTCAGAGAAGGCCCATCGCCTGATGACGTCGTTGTCGAGCAAGCGCGAATCGATCGTGCCGACGCTTTGGTGCTGGTCTATCCCGTTTATTGGTGGTCCATGCCCGGCCTGCTTAAGGGGTGGATCGATCGGGTGTTCACCAATGGCTGGGCCTATGATGACATGCTCGGTGACAGGCCTATCAAGAGATTACGCCATCTTCGCGTCCATTTGATCGCTATCGGCGGTGCGACCATGCGCACCTATGCACGCCATGGCTATTTCGGTGCCATGAAAACGCAGATCGATCATGGAATTTTCGGATACTGCGGCGCTCCCGTCGCGACCTCCGAACTGCTGTTGACAGAAGCACAGGATATGAATTCCCATCTCGATACTGCCCGCGCCATCGGGCAAAATCTATTCGCTGTTTCGCGATCAACGAAGGCGGCGGATGCGGCCTAATCGTGCTGTTGCAGTTGAAAGAGATGCTTGATGCGCGAGCTTAGCGAGGTCACGTGAGCGCCATGACCGAGCATATCGGCATTGGCGAAGAGATGCTGCTCCGCCTCAATGCGTTTTGCCAGCATGGCACCGAGCTCTTCGGCAAGGGTCGGCCGGTCGTGCAGTAGCGGTGCCAGACATTCCTCGCCGATCTCATAGGTGACGACGAAGGTAAGGGCGCGAACCGTGCCGACTTCACCGGATCCCATCAGCAGCCCGTTCTCGCCGAAATAATCGCCTGGCGCAAGGCGCGTCAGCTCGATCTGGCGATGCCCTTCGCGACGGGTGATGCTGACGACGCCCGAGCGGACGATCGTGAGGGCCTGCATGCGGGCATCCTGTTCGGCGATGACAGCATCCTTGCGATAGGTCCGCCGCTGCATATGCGATGCCAGATGCTCCTTTTCATCCTCGGTCAGCGAAGAGAACAGAGGGATATTGCTGACAAGTCGCCAGGGCGTTCCGGGCGCATGTTGCTTCTCGTCGGCCGTCTCAGGCTTTTGCTGCATCGGAAGCATGATCGTGCCGGGCGGATCGGCGAGTTTCAAGCCTGCCGCCTTGGTGTGACGAACTAGCAGATCATAGATCTCGTTCTTTGCGGCTTGTGTCAGCGACATATCGCGTACTCGAAAGGACAGCTGCAGTTCGATCGCCTGCCCATCGATGGAAGTGATGGCGACACTGGGTTCCGGGTTCTTCTGGATCGAGTTGCAGCTGATCAAGACGTTTTGCATCACATCCGCGATTATGCGTGGCAGGGCGGTGGGCTGAATGCGTACGTTGACGGTTGCGCCGTGGCTTTCGTCAGGCGAGGAAAGATTGGTCAGCCGCGTCTTGGCAAGGATACTGTTCGGAATGACGATCAGATCGTTGGTGCCGCTCAGCAATTGCGTGGCGCGCCAATTGGTTTCGACGACGCGGCCCTGGACGTCATTTTCGAGGACGATCCAGTCGCCGACGGAGTAGGGGCGACCGAGATTGAGAGCGATGCCGGAGAAGACGTCGCTCAAAGTGCTCTGTAGGGCAAGGCCGAGAATGATGGCGAAGACGCCCGATGTTGCGATCAGTGTACCGATCGGGACGCTGAAGACATTACCGACGATGGAGAGAATGGCGCCGAGATAGATGACGCCGACGATCAGATCCTGCAGCAGCCGGCCCTCGCGAGGCTTGCGCTCGAAAATCAGGAACAGCCGCACGCAGGCGATCAGCACCCAGGCGCCGTTGACCCACCAGACGATCTTGGCAAAGCCCGTGAAGGTGCGCAGCGTCACCGATTCCTGCGATGGGCTCGGCTCATAGGGGACGATGCCGTGATAGAATAAAAGTGCGGTCAGGCAGACGAAGAAGGCCACCTGACCGATCAGACGGCCGGCCGGCTGATGACGCAGCATGACGCGGCTGACGAATGTGCCGACGACAACCAGAATGAAGAACTGGACGATCGGATCGCCAAGAAGCGCAATGGACATGGGGACTCGGTCGCACTCGGTCTTTCGGATGGGCGCTAAATTGGCATGAAAGAGGCCGCAGCGCCATATGCAGAAAAGTATGATTAATTGACGTTGCCGCCTTGATCTCAGGTCATGCACCTTGATAATTAGATGACGATTATCATCTTATATCTGTCATCCCATCCTGCTATCTGCTCTCGCAGCGCAACGCCCTAGCGCTCCGACATCCTTAAGGAATACCCATGACACAGTCTTTCGAGATTCGCGGCGATCTGTTGATCGGCTCAGATTCTACCGGCGGCAACAGAACCGTGCGTGCCATCAACCCGGCAACCGGCGCAAATCTGGAGCCGGCCTTTGCGGTCGCCAGCGAGAGCGATGTCGCTAAAGCCTGCGAGTTGGCCGCTCAGGCGTTCGACGTCTACCGTGCGACCAGCCCCGAGCAGCGCGCAGCATTTCTCGAAAAGATTGCCGACAACATCATGGAGATTGGCGATACCCTGATCGAGCGCGCGACGGAGGAGACCGGCCTGCCGGTGGCGCGCCTGCAGGGCGAGCGCGCCCGCACCGTTGGCCAGCTGCGGCTCTTTGCGCAGGTGGTCCGCGCCGGCGAGTGGCTCGATCTGCGCGTCGATCCGGCACTGCCGGAGCGCAAGCCGCTGCCGCGGCCGGATCTGCGCCTGCGACAGATCCCGCTCGGCCCGGTTGCCGTCTTCGGCGCCAGCAATTTCCCGCTCGCCTTCTCGGTTGCCGGCGGTGATACGGCTTCGGCACTCGCCGCCGGCTGCCCGGTCGTCGTCAAGGGCCACCTTGCCCATCCCGGCACGGGCGAGCTTGTCGGCCGCGCCATCCGTGCCGCCGTCGCTCAATGCGGCCTGCCGGAAGGCACATTCTCGCTGCTGACCGGTGCCAACGAGACCGGTGCCGCGCTGGTGCGCGATCCCCGCATCAAGGCCGTCGGCTTTACCGGCTCGCGCGGCGGCGGCTTGGCGCTTGGCGCCATTGCCGCTGCTCGTCCGGAGCCGATCCCGGTCTATGCCGAGATGAGCAGCGTCAACCCCGTTTTCCTGTTCCCGGCCGCTCTCGCAGCACGTGCTGAGGCGATCGGGACTGGCTTCATCGATTCCCTGACGCTCGGTGCCGGCCAGTTCTGTACCAATCCGGGCCTGCTTTTTGCCATCGAAAGCCCTGATCTCGACCGCTTCTTACAGGCTGCCAGTGATGCGCTGACCGGCCGCGCGCCGGCGCCGATGCTGACGCCCGGCATTCATGCCGCCTTCGACAAGGGCGTTGCGGCATTGGCGGAGCATGATGCGGTGAAGACCGTCGCTCATGGAGCGCCGGCTGAAGGCGTCAACCGGAGCCCGGGTATCTTCTTCGAAACGGAAGCGGCGGAGTTCCTGGCGGACGAGCGCTTGGGCCACGAGGTTTTCGGCGCGGCAAGCCTTCTCGTACGCTGCAAGGATGTCGACCAGATGATCGCCGTTGCAGAAAAGCTCGAGGGCCAGCTGACCGCGACCCTTCAGATCGAAGCGGAAGATTATGCCACGGCCGCCAAGCTGGTGCCGGTGCTGGAACGCAAGGCCGGGCGCATTCTCGCCAATGGCTGGCCGACCGGCGTCGAAGTCTCCCATGCCATGGTGCATGGCGGGCCTTTCCCGGCGACCTCGGACAGCCGCACGACCTCGGTCGGCACGCTCGCCATTCGCCGCTTCCTGCGTCCGGTCTCCTATCAGGATCTTCCGGAAGGGCTGCTGCCGGCGGAATTGCGGGATGAGGGCGTCAAGTCGCTGCCGCATCTGTTGGATGGCGTGCGCAAGGGCAGCTGAGCCGCTCCCGACGGGATAGATGACATTCTTTAGAGCGGGTCAGGTTGGCCCGCTTTTCTTTGAGTGCGGCTACGCTGCCGCATTTTGTTGACGGGCCTCGAGATGGGCCTTGTAGTGCTGAAGCGATAGCTCGGCTCCGAGGTGGGAAAGTTCCGTCGCCACGGCCTCGGCGGCCTGTTCTGCCGGCTCGATGACGCGCTCGAACATCTCTGCTTCATAGGCTTGAACGGCATGTTTCCAGTCCGCCTGCTCAAGAAGCTGGCGGCTGAGTTCCGCTGCATCCAGCATCGCCATATTCACACCTTCGCCGCCGAAGGGCGACATCACATGCGCCGCATCGCCGAGCAGCGTGATGCCGATGCGGTTCTGCCAGTGGTGGCCGACCGGCAATGCGTAGATCGGTCGAGAGACGATATGGTCGTTGCTGGCTTCGATGAGGCGCAGTATCTCTGGCGTCCAGCCTTCGAACTCGGCCATCAGCCGCGCGCGGGCTTTTGCCGGCGCTGCAAAGTCGAAGGTCCTGTCTGCCCAGTCGGCCGGCACACGGAAGATCGCGTAGCCTCTGAGATGGGCGTTGCCGTTGCGCTGGACGATCAGGCTTTTTCCATCGGCCTCGACGCCGATCTTGCCGCGGCCGACAAGGGCTGCGAGATCCGGGTGGCTGGCGTCGACGTCGTCGATGCCGAATTCGATGAAGGTGATGCCGCTATACTGCGGGCGGTACGAGGAGACCAGCGGCCTGACCTTGGACCAGCTGCCGTCGGCGCCGACGACGAGGTCGAAGGGACCACCCGTTCCGTTTTCGAAGACCAGATCATAGGTGCCATCGTCGCGCGGGCGGACTTCGCGCAGGCCGTGGTTCCAGCGGATGACTTCTGATGGCAAAGAGGCGAGCAGCGTTTGCCTGAGCGCGGTGCGGTCGACCTCGGGCCTATCGGATTCATCAGCGTCGTCATCGGCAAAGAGCAGCGCGCCATGCTTGTCATAGAGCCGGCTTCCTTGATCCTCGTAGCGGGCGATCGCCAGGAATTCGCGGTAGAGGCCGGCGCGGCGCAGCGCGAGCTGGCCGGATTCCACATGCAGGTCGAGCGTGCCACCTTGCGGCCGGGAAAGTGCATGTTCCTCGCGTTCGAAGACGATGGTCGGCACACCTGCCTGATGGAGGATGCGGGCCAGGGTCAGACCGCCGGGGCCTGCGCCGATGATGGCGATACGGGGATAGGATGTCATGGACAGGGTCCTCATAATTTCGTACATAGGTACCTATATAAATTAACATAGGCACCTATTCAAGTGGCGGAGACATGATGGATTGGGATTTGTTCGACACACCGGCGCCGCTCATCAACATGGCGTCGCGAGCGTTTTCACGTCTTGGCGAACGTCGGGTGAGGGCTTTGGGCTTCAATATCGGCCAGCTGCCGGTGCTGTATTTGCTCCGGAATGGCGCGCAGATGTCGCAGAAGGATTTGGCGAAATTCGCCAAGATCGAGCAGCCGTCGATGGCTCAGATGCTGGCGCGCATGGAGCGGGATGGTCTGATCCGGCGCACGCCCGATCCAGCCGATGGCCGCAGCAGCCTCGTGTCGTTGACCGAGGCAGCAGTCGCGAAACTCCCGGCAGCGCGCCAGGCGCTGAAAGAGGGGCGAGACCGGGTTCTTTCTGGCTTCAGCGCTGATGAAGTTCAGACGCTGGTTCAGCTCATGCGCCGGCTGAACCAGAATCTGGATCGGATGGTGGCCGAGGAGGATGGGTCGTAGGCGCGCTGGTTTGCGCCTGCGATGATCAACATTCAGATTTCGGCGTAGACGATGCCCGTGAACGAGCCGGCATGATGAAGAAGTTCGCGCTCGCCCGAACCATCGAGGCTGGCGGAATAGAGATTACCGCCGATGTCGGTGAAGAACATGCGGTTGTTGGGTAGATCGAGCGAGAGGCCAATGCCTTCATCGAGGCCTTCGAGAACGACTTGAGATGTGCCGGCGAGATTATCCATCTGGGCGCGGTTGACGGTATTTCCACGCGGAAGATTGCCGCGGTCGGTCCAGTAGATGGTGCGGGTGGCAAGATCCAGCTCGAGGTCGATCGGTTCCGGCAGCTTGTCCAGCAGTGTTTCGAGGTCGCTGCGGTTCGTCGCGGTTTCGCCGGCGGGGATGTTGATGCCGGCGCGGAAGATGCGGCCGAGGCCAGCATCCGGCGGCCCTTTCTGGGTCCAGTAGATCTGGCCGAGCGGCAGGTCGAGGGCGATGCCGACGCACCAGCGTGCGATATCGGTGCTGTCCCCCGGGCTGTCGCCGTTCTGCACCAGAGTTTCGATGTCGCTACCATCGATATTGGCGCGCATGACGCGCATGCCTTCGCGGTCGCACCAATAGAGCTTGCCGTTGTCGCGGTCGAGCTGGATCTGCTTCGGCGTGACGAGCGTGCTGCCCGGCGGGATCAGCGTGATGTGGTTGCCGCCGTCGAGGTCCATGCGCTCGATGGAGCCGTCATGGGCGTTGTAGTCGTTGCCCATCTCGGTCCAGTAGATCCAGCCGTTCTCGCTGTCGACGAGAATGCCGTCGGGGCTGCGGCCCGCCCGCTGGACGATGAGCTTGAGATCGGTGCCGTCGATGGCGGAGGAGAGGATTCGTCCGTCGTTGATATCGAGGAAAAACAGTCTTTCGGTCTTGTCGGTGGTGGTGGCAGGCGTCCGTGCTTCTGACATGAGAGCATCCTTTCGAGGGGCGGATCTGCGGATCATAGCGCGGCAATCATGGCATCGATTGATGACAGCATCATTCGCCGCTGCGATCGGAACAAGCATCTGCTGCGCTGCAGCAAAGATCAAGGGCCCGAATGTCGCGGTGTGCGGGGAGGGCTGTCAAATAAGTGTCATCGGCCTGATATAAATCCCCCACATTCCTATAAGACTGCGCCAGTCCAGGGCTGAAACCGAAGCCGGAGGTGATTGATATCATGTCGACGCTCCAGCAGATCGCCTTCCGCGCCGGCTGTTCCGTCGCGACTGCCAGCCGGGTGATGAATCGCAGCGGTCCGGTCAGCGACGAGATGGTGCGGCGCGTGCGCCGGGCGGCGGCGGAGCTTGGCTATCGGACAGGTGGGCGTACCGGCACCGGCCGGCCGGCGATCGGCGTGCTCATTCCGAGCATCACCAATCCGGTTTTCGCGGCTTCGCTTTCCAGCATCCAGAACCGAGCTCTTCACGCGGGGCATAGCGTGCTGATCGCGCAATCGAACTACGATCCGGCGCAGGAGGTCGATGCCGTCGCCTCGCTGCTCCAGCAGCAGCCGACTGGGTTGATTCTGACGCTCTGCGATCCCGAGCGCAGTCTTGTTCTGTCCTCCGCCCTGCCGCCGACCGTATTGCTCGGTAACCTGCCGACCGCCCGCTTTACCGCCGCGGTCGCGACCGATAATTTCGGCGCGGGCCGGGATCTGACCGATCACCTCCTAGGCAAGGGTCATCGCCGCATCCTGTTCATATCAGGCCACTTCTCCGCGTCGGATCGGGCGAAGCTGCGCCATCTCGGCTATATCAGGGCGATGGAAGCGGCGGGGCAACAGCCCCTCGATGCGCTCGAAATTTCCTTCGTAAACAGCCTGGAACAGCTCGATCTTTCCGATGCGATTTCGCGGTTCGACCCGACGGCGATCATTGCTTCCAACGATCTTCTGGCGCTCGGCGTCATGGGCGCGCTTCGCCGTCAGGGTCTTTCGATTCCGCGCGATATTTCGGTCGCCGGCTTCGACGGGATTTCCCTCGGTTTTCTGGGTGAAGTGTCTCTGACGACGGTGGAAATTCCGGATGGAACCATGGGGGCCGCTGCCGCCTCGCTGCTGCTGGATATGGCGGAAAATGCCGCGCCCCCGCGTCATCTGACCGTGCCTTATCGAATGCGTGCGGGTGGCACAGTGCGCGATCTCACCATACAATCCTGACCCTTGCCTGGGAATGGAAACGCCGCCTCTTGTTGGGAGGCGGCGCAGGTTGTTCAGGCCGGTTCGAATGATCAGCTGCGCGGCAGCAGGCCTTCGACATCAGAAGCGGCGTCCTCGAGCGCTTCCTTCGGAGCGGCTGAGCCATCGACGATGCGCGAGAGGTTGTCGACGATGGTCTGAGTGACCTTGACGCCGTTGGCGCCCGGGAAGGCATACCAGGGAACCATGATCGACATCTGGCTGAGGCCAGCCTGGAACAGCGGGTTCTTCTTGTAGAAGTCGCCGAGATATTCGGCCGACTTGGCGGCAAGTTCGTTGTTCGGAACATAGCCGGTGCCGGGAACGACGACCGAGGCGCCGTAAGGGCCGGCGGCGAACTTGGCGAACTTCCAGGCGGCTTCTTCCTTGACCGGATCATGGGTCAGGATGACGACGGCATTACCGCCCGTCGGCAGACGGCCATTGACCGGGTCGATCAGCGGCAGCTTGGCGGTGCGCAGGTCGAACTTGGTACCGACATTCTTGATGGTGTTGACGAGAGCACCCGTGGTCTGGAATTCGAAGCCGACTTTGCCAGCTGCGAAGGCCTGTTCGCCGGCAGCCTTGGTGAAGACCGGCATGCCGCCTTCCTTGACGAAGCGCTGGATCAGTTCGACAGCCTTCTGGCCCTCGGGACCGTTGAAGGCAACCTTGCTTTCGTCGTCGTTCAGCATCTTGCCGCCGGCGCCGAAGAGGAGGGCGGAGAACATCCAGTCGTCGCCCTGCCAGCGGAAGTCCATGCCATCGACGCCGTTGCCGAGCGCCTTGATCTTGCCGGCAAGCGTAATGACCTCGTCCCAGGTCTTCGGCGGGTTGTCCGGGTTGCCGCCGGCAGCCTTCACTAGGTCGGCATTGTAGTACATGATCGGGTTGGACGTCGCGAAGGCGAGGCCGACCTGCTTGCCCTTGACCTGGGCGAGCTTCAGGATCGTGTCCGAGAAGCCTTTCTCGGCCATATTGCCCTCTTTCTTGACGAGGGGGCCGAGGTCGACGGCGACGTTGCGCTCGTCGATCATGCGCAGGCGGTTGAGGCCGATGAAGGTGACATCCGGCATTTCGCTGGTGCCGGCCTGACGCAGGATGGTCTGGATGCCTTCCTCATAGGTGGCCGAGGGAGCGGCGAACTGAATCTTGATGTCGGGATTTTCTTCCATGAACTTCTTCGAGATCGTGTCCATCACGTTCTTGAAGAAACCCGGCATGGGATAATGAACCGTCAGGGTGGTTTCGGCATAGGCCGGGACCGTCACGACCATAGAAATGGCCGCAGCGGCGAGAATCTGGGTGATATGCTTCATCGCTCGTTCTCCGTTGTCGAATTTCGAACCGGTCAGCCTTTGAGACCGGTCATGGTGATGCCCTCGACGAAGCGCTTCTGTGCCAGAAGGAACGCCGCGACGAGGGGAAGGGTAATGATGAGGGTTGCCGCCATGAGCGCGCCGTAGTCGTCCCCGGCTTCGGCGGCGCGGAAATACATGAGACCCAGCGGCGGCGTGAAATATTCCTGCTTGGTGATGACGATCAGCGGCCAGTAGAGGTCGTTCCAGTGCGCGACGACCGAGAAGATCGCAAAGGCGGTGACTGCCGGCCAGGCATTCGGCACGATGACACGGGCGACGATGCCGATTTCCGACATGCCGTCGAGGCGGGCGGCATGGATCAGATCATCCGGCATGGCGCGGAAGAACTGCAGGAACATGAAGATCGCAAAGACCGAGATCGAGAAGGGTGCGACAAGAGCCGTATAGCTGTTCAGGAGCGACAGGCTGTTGAAGCCGACATAGAGCGGCAGCGCCGTCGCATGGATCGGGACCAGCAGGCCGAGCATGACCAGCACCATCATCATGCGCGCCGCCGGGAATTTCAGCTTGGCCATGGCATAGGCGCAGGGGATGGCGATCAGCACCTGGAAGAAGAAGATCAGGCCGCAGACGAGGACGCCATTGAAGAGCAGCGTGCCCATGGAAACCTTGCTCAGCGCTTTGGCGATGTTCTCGACGTAATAGAAATGCGTCGGAATCAGCTTCAGCGCCGAGGTAAAGATATCGTCCTGCGCCTTGCCGGCGGTCGAGATCATGAAGATGTAGGGCGCCAGGAAGATGAGCGAGCCCAGGATCAGCAGGGAGAGGCGCAGGATGCGGCCCGGAGTAAAGCCTGTCGAGGTCATGTGTAATGCACCTGCCGGTCTTGGACGCGATATTGCAGGAAGGTCAGCACCACGAGGATGGCGAGGAACACCGTCGTCATCGCCGAGGCATAGCCGACCCGGAGATAGACAAAGCCTTCCTGGTAGATGGTGAAAAGCAGCACCTCGGACGCATGGTTCGGGCCGCCGTCGGTCAGGGCCTTCACCGTGTCGAACACTTTCACCGCATTGATGATGCTGATCGTGGTCACGAAGAGCGTCGTCGGCCCGAGCATTGGCCAGGTGACGAGCCAGAAGCGGTCCCATGCCGATTTCGCGCCGTCGACTTCAGCCGCCGCGTAGAGTTCTCGCGGAATGGCTGTAAGGCCGGCGAGAAACAGCACCATGTTGAAGCCGACGGATTGCCAGACGCCGATGATAGACAGACTATAGAGCGCTGTTGCCGACGAGCCGAGCCAGTTCGGACCGTGCACGCCGATCTCGCCAAGTAGGGCGTTGATCGGGCCGATCGTCGGATGGAAGAGATACTGCCAGACGGTCGCCATCGCGACGATCAGCGAAGCGACGGGCAGGAAGTAGGCGGTGCGGAAGAAGCTGCGGCCGATGCCTTCGCTTTCGATCAGCAGCGCGACGCCGAGGCCGAGCGCGATCGAGACGGGCGCGACGATGGCGGTATAGGTCGCAGTGTTCCAGAGCGACTTTACGAAGGCGCGGTCACGCAGCAGATGCGCGTAGTTTTCGAAGGCGACGAAGCGCAGGCTCTTGTCGCCGAGCTGGAAATCCGTGAAGCCGAGCACAACGACGGCGACGATCGGCACGATGATGAAGAGCACGATCAGGATGATGGCGGGCAGGGCGAAGAGCAGGGCCGTGCGGGCCTCATTTCGCTCGCGGGCCGCGGCCGCCTGCATCGGCAGGGAGGTGGCGACAATGCTAGCCATGCGCTTTCTCCCGCGTGGCGTCGACGGTCGTCGAGCTCGCGCGCAAACGGCGGCCGTCTTCGGCGAAGACCATCGCCTGTTCGGCTGCAAGCGTCAGCGCAACCGGCATGCCGATGGACAGGCCCGCGACTTCTGCCGGGGCGAGCTTGACGACCATGTTCTCGCCGATAGCGTCGAGCTTGGCATAGAGGATGACTTCGGAGCCGAGGAACTCCATTCGCTCGATATGGGCGGCGAGCGCATCCTGGCGGTTTTGCGTGAGGCTCACAAATTCCGGACGGATGCCGAGGGTCACGTTCTTGCCGGTAACACCGCCGTCTTCCAGCGCAAGCCGGATGCCGCCGAAGGCGACGATGCCGTTTTCGGCGAGCGCCGGCAAAAGGTTGATGCGCGGCTGACCGACGAAGCGGGCCACTTCAACATGGGCCGGGTCGTCATAGATCGTCTGGGGAGAGGCAAGCTGCAGCAGCTGACCGCCGATCATGACGGCGACGCGGTCGGCCATCGACAGTGCCTCGGCCTGATCATGTGTCACGTAGACAGTCGGCACGCCGGCGCGGCGATGCAGATCGACGATTTCGCCACGGGCATGGACACGCAGATTGGCATCGAGATTGGAAAGCGGCTCGTCCATGAGGAAGACGGCGGGGCGGCGCACCATGGCACGGGCAAGCGCCACGCGCTGACGCTGGCCACCGGACATCTGCCCGGGCTTGCGGTCGAGCAGGTGATCGATCTTCAGCGAGATGGCCATTTCGCGGATGTCGCGGATGATGCCGGAGCGGGCAGCGCGCTGACCGGGGATCAGCGAGCCGATGAAGGGCAGACGCTGGACGCGCGACAGGCGGCGCATGGCGAGCGGCACGGCAATGTTTTCCGAGGCCGTCAGATGCGGATAGAGCGCGTAGGACTGGAAGACCATGGCGATGTTGCGGTCCGCCGCCGCGACGCCTGATACGTCGCTGCCGCCGAGCATGATTTCGCCGCTGTCGGCATGATCGAGGCCGGCGAGGATGCGCAGCAGCGTGCTCTTGCCGCAGCCGGACGGGCCGACGAGCGCAATGAACTCACCGGGCTGGACATCGAGATCGACGCCCTTGAGAATGGCGTTGCCGCCGAAGGATTTGGCGATGCCGCGAAGCGAAAGCGCACTCATTCGGTCGGCTCCTTTGCCTTGGGGGCGGCCTGCGGATAGACTTCCATGACGACGTCATCGAGGAAGTAGGCGCTCATGCCGGGTACTGCGACGAGCTCGGTCGAGACCATCTCGCCAAGTTCGTGAATTGCTGCGCCGATCAGGCGTTCGCCCGGCATTTCGCGCTCCATCTCGCCGAGGATAAAGGCTGCGGGCGGTGCCCAGACCAGGTTGGTATCGTTGAAGCGGCCTTCCCAGGTCCAGTGCAGGTGGCCGCTGCCGAAGAGAGCCACGTCATGGGCCGCGATCAGATCATAGAGCCGGCGGCGCTGCACCGGACGAACGCTCCAGTAGCCGGTATCGCCCTCATCCGGCGCATCGACGAAGAGCGGCTTATGGGCAAAGAGGGCAATGCGGCGCTCGCCACGGTTTTCGAACTTCTCCTGCAGCCAGTCGAACTGCTTCTGCTCCTCGGCGTCCTCGAAGCCCATCAGTAGGCTGTTGAGGCCGATCAGGCGCCAGTTGCCGACGTCCTTCGCCCAGTAGTCCGGGCCAACGAGGCGGCGCCAGCGGTCCAACCGCTCGGGATTGACGGGCTGATAGGAGCCGGGCAGGTGGCCGACATCGTGGTTGCCGGGCACGATCAGCATCGGCACCGACACTTGCCGCATCAGATCCATGGAAAAGAGGAGATCTTCGTCCTTGTCGGCGCCATCGACGCTGAGATCGCCAGTGTGAACGACGAGATCGGCACCGCTTGCCTCGATCCATTTCGCCAGCGGCTCCCAATTGCCGTTGAAATGCGGCTTGTTGGGGCTCAAATGCGTGTCGGTGATCTGGATGATCTTCAAGGCGCTTCTCCGCAGTCTTCAGAAAGGGTGCGCCCGCGGAAGGAATGGCCTTCAAAACCGGCGCGTCTCTGCGCTCTCTTTAGAAGGCCGCCATGTCATTTAGGTAACGGGTCTTTTCAGCTGTTTTTCAGTTTTGTCACATTACCGTCAAACGACGCTGCAGCTCGCCTCATGCGGAATGGAAGGGCTGTACGCGACGGTACCGGTGCTATAGATCGTTGCGAAAGGGATCAGACATGTCAGACGAACAGAGCCGCATCACCAAACTTGAGGAAACGGTCGCTTATCAGGCCAAGACGATCGAGGAACTTTCCGATCAACTCGCCGAGCAATGGAAGGTAGTCGAGCAGACCAGGCAGAAGCTCGACCGCCTGACCGAGCGGTTTCTGACGCTGGAGGAGCAGTCGCTCGACGCACCGGCCGTTACCAAGCCGCCGCACTACTGAGCTGCGTTCGGCGTTCACGTTTCGGTGTTGCACGCGGGCGTGTGTAACAAAAATGCCCGTCTTCCCGTATTTCCTTGTGACTGTCGCATTTACAATCGCGGTCGAGAGGAAATCACCATGAAGATTTTATCGAAGGACACGATCCGCATTTATTCATCGCGCGTCACCCGCTTGGCCGGCTTTACGGCGATCGCGGTGTTACTCGGCGGCGTTGCGCTGCAATTCGTCGGCCGCGCCTCGGCAGAGGATGCACGCGTCATTCCCGCGCCGAGTATGGATGAAAAGGCGATTACCGCCAGCACGGAAACAGCGGTGCTTGCCGGCGGCTGCTTCTGGGGCGTCCAGGGCGTCTTCCAGCACGTCAATGGCGTGATCAGCGCGACTTCGGGCTATACGGGCGGCAGCAAGGATGCGGCTCATTATGAAACGGTAAGCGCAGGTGATACCGGCCATGCCGAATCCGTGCGTATCGTTTTCGATCCGCACAAGATCAGCTACGGCCATCTGCTGCAGATCTATTTCTCGGTGGCGCATGATCCGACGGAGCTGAACTATCAGGGGCCGGATACCGGGACGCAGTACCGTTCGGCGATCTTCCCGACCAGTCAGTCGCAAGCTGATATCGCCAAGGCCTATATCGAACAGCTCAATCGTGCAAAGGTCTTCGATGCGGCTGTTGTCACCAAGATCGAGCCTGCGCGGCAATTCTATGCGGCCGAGGCCTATCATCAGGATTTCCTGACGACGCATCCGACCTATCCCTATATCGTCATCAACGACCTGCCTAAGATCAAGAACCTGCAGCATCTCTTTCCCGGCGATTATCGCGCCGACCCGGTTCTGGTGACGGCAAGCGCCAGTGTGAAATGATGGCCTGCCCTGACCGGCGAGCGATATCAGCCGGTCAGGGCCGCCTTGCAAGAAATGCTCGTTACTCCCGGCTCGTCTGGTGTATTGCTGCGCCGTCAGACATTCATCGAGAGTGCGTTTCGTCATGATCGTCCGCGACCGGCCGAATCTCTTCCAGCTTTTCTTCATCGTCCGCGGGTCGATCATCCGCCGCATCCTGCCGCAAATCATCGCTATCTTTTTGCTATCGGCGCTGATCGTCTGGGGTCATGAGGCTCGGCCGAACCTCATCGTTTCCTTCAACGGCTCGGCACTATCGCTGCTCGGTATCGCGCTTTCGATCTTCCTCGGCTTCCGCAACAATGCCTGCTACGATCGTTGGTGGGAGGGCAGGCGCGATTGGGGGCAGCTCGTCCATCTCGCGCGCGGCTTCGCCCGGCAGACGCTGGTGCTGGAGAGTGCAGGGGAGGCCGGTATCGAGGCGCGCAATAACCTGCTGCGCCTGACCATCGCCTTCACACAGGCGCTCGTCTGTCTTCTGCGGCCTGGCAGCGACGAGGGCAAGGTGTTTCGCCTGCTGATCGCAAGCGAGGCGGAATTCTACCACGCGGCCCGCAACAAGCCTGATCTCATTCTGCGCCTGATGTCCGCCGATCTCGCACGGCTGAAAGCATCGGGCGTGATTTCGGATATCCAATATCAGATGCTGGATATCACGATCGGCCAGATGGGTGCGGTGCAGGCGGCCTGCGAGCGGCTGCGCAACACCCCGCTGCCCTTCGGCTACACGCTGCTTCTGCATCGCACGGCCTATCTCTTCTGTTTCCTGCTGCCTTTCGGTTATGTCGATACGCTCGGCTGGGGCTCGCCCTTTGTTACGGCACTCATCGCCTACACCTTCTTCGGTCTGGATGCGCTGGGCGACGAATTGGAAGACCCTTTCGGCAAGCGCCCCAATGCGCTCGCCATCGGCGCGCTTGCCGATACGATCGAGATCAATCTGCGCGAAGCGCTTGGGGAAACCGACCTGCCGCCGTTGCCGCAGCCCAAGGATTTCCTGCTGATGTAAAAAATCAGCAAAAAATATTCGCCGGGCGATGGAATAGAATCCGGAGTGCTTCCGTATATAGGTGTATGGAACGCAAAGGACGCACATTCGATGTTTTGGGGCAGCTCGGTTCGCTGAGACGTTACGCCCGCTCGCTTGTGCGCAATGCGGACGAGGCCGAGGATCTGGTGCATGACGCGCTGGTCAAGGCTTATGAGCGCAAGGCATCGTTCAGGCGCGACGGCAATCTGCGCACCTGGCTGCTGTCGATCCTGCACAATGTGCATATTGACCGCCTGCGCCAGAAAAAATCGCTGAGCCGTCGTCACGAGGAGGCTGTGGCCGACCTCGAAACGGCATTGCCGGCATCGCAGGACCATACGGTGCGTTTGAGCCAGGTCCGCGAAGCCTTCTTCAGTCTGCCCGAGGAGCAGCGCGAGGCGCTGCATCTCGTGGCGATCGAGGATCTTTCCTATCAGGAGGCGGCATCAGCGCTTGGCATTCCCGTCGGCACGCTGATGTCCCGCATTGCCCGCGCTCGCGCGACGTTGCGTAGTTTCGAGGAGACCGCCTCCAAGGTTTCGCATCTCAGGCTTATCGAGGGAGGCGGCAATGAAAATCGTTGATCCGATCATCGATACCGATCTCGACGCCTATGTCGACGGCGAGCTCACGCTTGCGCGCCGTATCGAGGTGGAATCCTATCTTTCGGAGCATCCGGAGATCGCCGCGAAGGTGATGGCCGACATGAGCATCCGTGGCGAGCTGCGCATGGCGCTGGCCGGCGAAGGCAATGTGGTCCGGGCGGAAACGCGGGAGGCCGCACGGCGGCTGGAGCGCGGACTGGCCTATGGCCGCGTGCTGGGCTCGTTTCAGCGCATCGCCGCCATCGCCGTGCTGGTGACCACCGGCTGGGTTGCGCATACGTCCTTCGGCGCCTTCACGGCGAGCGAGGTTAGTGCGTCGACACGTCCACCGGCCTTCGTCGATGACGCGGTACGCGCTTACAAGACGACGGCCGTGCGCGAGGAGCTCAAGCCGCAGTCGGCGTCTGCGAATTACAATCCGGATGAAATCCGCGTATCGACGGCAATCATATTGCCGGAGCTGCCGGGTGGCTGGCGTGTCACCGATGCGCAAATCTATCCGTCCGAATTCGGGCCGAGCGTCGAAATGATGGTCGATGCCGGCGAAGACGGACATTTGTCACTGTTTGCCGTCCGTCCGGGCAATTTCGCCGTCCAGGATGTCAGTCACATCAAGCGTGACGATGTCCAGGCTGCCTACTGGCAGATTGGCGAAGTCGCCTATGCGCTGATCGGCAACGGCAAGGCGGGTCAGCTTGACGGCGATGCCGAAAAGCTTGCCCGCAGCCTCTACTAGTTTGGATTAAAGGAGAACGACCATGAACCCGACCAATCCGCGATACGGCTACGGAGCCGCCGCCGGCTCTCAGGCGCTCTTCGACGAGGGGCTGCGCCGGCACATGCTGCGCGTCTACAACTACATGGGTATCGGCCTTGTCGTGACGGGAATCGTCGCGCTGATCGTAGGCACGACGCCGGCGCTCTATGTGCCGATCTTCCAGAGCCCGCTGAAGTGGGTCGTCATGCTGGCGCCGCTTGCCTTCGTGTTCTTCTTCTCGTTCCGCATCCAGTCGATGTCGGCGGGAACGGCGCAGATGATGTTCTGGGCCTTCTGCGCGGTCATGGGTTTGTCGCTGGCCTCGGTCTTCCTGGTCTTCACCGGTACGAGCATCGCGCGCACCTTCTTCATTGCCGCGACCATGTTCGGCGCGACCAGCCTCTACGGCTATACGACCAAGCGTGACCTTTCCAACATCGGCTCGTTCCTGATGATGGGTCTGTTCGGTGTGATCATCGCCAGCATCGTCAATATCTTCCTGGGTTCGAGCGCGCTGCAGTTCGCCATCTCGGTCATCGGTATCGTGGTCTTCGTCGGTCTGACCGCCTGGGATACGCAGAACATCAAGGAACAGTATGCCGAAAACCATGATCAGGAATCGCAGCAGAAGCTTGCCGTCTTCGGTGCCCTGTCGCTCTACCTGAACTTCGTCAACATCTTCCAGCTGTTGCTGAACTTCACCGGCGAGCGGGAGTAGTTTGAAATTGCCTGCTTGAGCATGGTCTAAGCTAAAGGGCACTCCACGCCTTTGGTGATCATGCTCCGGTAATGCGTCTCCCTGGGGGCTTGTTGAGACGCATGACGCGCCTGCAGTATCTGCGCCGATACTGCAGGCGCAACTTTTTTGAGGGCGAGCCAACTTGGCTAAACCGCTCGAAAATCACCTTCGCCGCCAGGCGGCAAAAGGGGGAAGGTGCCGGACCAAGAGAGCACCGTCTAAAGAAAAGGCCCGATGGCGCAGATCTGCTGCCATCGGGCCTTTCATCATTGGAGATATGCGGTGTCTCGTCCGTCAGATGACGAGCGTGGTCTTACCATTCGGCGACGCTGCCGTCCTCGTGGCGCCAGACCGGGTTGCGCCAGCGATGGCCTTCCTTGGCGCGTTCGATAACATAGGCTTCGTCGACTTCGATACCGAGGCCGGGGCCCTGCGGGATCGAAACGAAGCCGTCGGCATACTGGAACACCTCTTTATTGGAGATGTAGTCAAGGATGTCGTTGCCCTTGTTGTAGTGGATGCCGAGGCTCTGTTCCTGGATGAAAGCATTGTAGCTGACGGCATCGACCTGCAGGCAGGCGGCAAGCGCGATCGGGCCGAGCGGGCAATGCGGGGCAAGCGCCACGTCATAAGCTTCGGCCATCGCCGCGATCTTGCGGCACTCGGTGATACCGCCGGCATGCGACAGGTCGGGCTGCAGAATGTCGACATAGCCGTCCGACAGGACCGACTTGAAGTCCCAGCGAGAATAAAGGCGCTCGCCGAGCGCAATCGGCGTCGAGCAATGATTGGCGATTTCCTTCAGCGCCTCGCGGTTTTCCGACAGCACCGGCTCTTCGATGAAGAGCAGCTTGTAGGGCTCGAGTTCCTTGGCGAGAACCTTGGCCATCGGGCGATGGACGCGGCCGTGGAAATCGACGCCGATGCCGATATAAGGGCCGATCGCCTCGCGGATGGTGGCGATGGTTTCGACGGCCTTCTCCACCTTGTCATAGGTGTCGACGATCTGCATTTCCTCGCAGCCATTGAGCTTGATCGCCTTGAAGCCGCGGGCGACGACGTCCTTGGCATTGTTGGCAACGTCCGACGGACGGTCGCCGCCGATCCAGGAATAGACCTTGATCTTGTCGCGCACCTGGCCGCCGAGCAGCGAATGGATCGGCTGTCCCAGCGCCTTGCCCTTGATGTCCCAGAGCGCCTGGTCGATGCCGGCCAGGGCCGACATGTGGACGGCGCCGCCACGATAGAAGCCGGCGCGGTACATGACGTTCCAGTGATCTTCGATCAGGAACGGATCCTTGCCGATCAGATAATCTTCCAGCTCGTGCACAGCCGCCTGTACGGTCAGCGCGCGGCCCTCGACCACGGGTTCACCCCAGCCGACGATGCCCTCGTCGGTCTCGATCTTCAGGAACAGCCAGCGCGGGGGAACGATATAGGTCGTCAGCTTGGTGATTTTCATGGGAATGCTTCCGTTTGGCTTTGGGTTGCGTCAGCGGCGCGATGCCGCGGATCTCTAGGTTGCGGGATTTGTTTTCCGGCCTTTGTCCAGCCGTCGTTCGACGGCGAGATCACGGGCGGCAAGATCGAGCATGCGGTGAGCGCAGACGCGCGCCGCATCGCGGTCGCGAAGGCGCAGGGCCTCGACGAGTTCGCCGTGTACGGCGATTGCTTCGTCGCGGCTGTCGGCGGCGACGTTGGAGGCGTGCAGCGCATATTTGAGGCCGGCGTGCATGGCACTGGAGAGGCGCCGGAACACCTGGTTGTGGCTGGCGCTGAGCAGCAGCTTGTGGAACGTCACGTCGGCTTCGGTAAAGCCTTCCGGATCATCGCCGCTGTCGCGCATGCGCTCCCAGGCGTTTTCCAGATCGGCAATCTCGCGAGCCGTGGCGCGTTCGGCTGCATATTCTGCCGCGGCGGGCTCTATGGTGCGGCGTGCCTCGAGGATGGAGCCGAGAATATCGAAATCGGCGATATAAGGGCCCATCCACTCCAGCACGTCCTGGTCGAGAATGTTCCAGTCATCCCTGTCGCAGACAGTGGTGCCGATGCGCGGCTTGCCGCGCACGAGGCCCTTGGATTCCAGCACCTTGAGGGATTCGCGGATAACAGTGCGGCTGACGCCGTACATTTCGCAAAGATCGTTTTCGCGCGGCAGGGTCGAGCCGGATGAATAGCGTTCGGCGCAGATATCTTCAGCGATTGCCGCCGTCACATTCTTGCGCACACGGGGACGACGCTCAGGCTTGGCCGACGCGCCATGCTCCTGCCCTTGCAGCGATTCCACGCTTTTTCCTCCGCACCATTCCGCATTCTCTGCGGAAACCTCTCGCTGCGAAGGAGCTGGGCGTATTGGCACCTTCCCTTTTCGCATTGAGATGAAGATACGCTAATCATCATACATTGGCAATATTCTTGTATGATGATTTAGCCTGCTGCATTCCAGCCGTTTGGGAACAATCCGCGACCACCAGGCTTTTCAAAGTTGGCGCCCCTGCTGTTACTGCGGCGTCGTCTTCGAGAGATAGAAGGATTATGGTGACGACGCAGGCGGCCATTCCGCCTGCCGTCGATCGTTACGGGGAGGCGGGACCGCCTCCCCAAGTTCATTCAACGACAAGGAGAACGACATGCAGATCAATCGTACGGGTTCGGCTCAATGGTCGGGCGGTCTGAAGGACGGCAAGGGTCAGATCTCGACCCAAAGCGGCGCACTCAATCACTATCCTTACGGCTTCGCCAGCCGTTTCGAAGGCGTTGCTGGCACCAATCCGGAAGAGCTGATCGGCGCGGCTCATGCGGGTTGCTTTACTATGGCCTTGTCGCTGATCCTCAACGAGGCCGGTTTCACCGCCGAAAGCATGGAGACGACGGCCAAGGTGACACTCGAAAGCGTCGAAGGCGGCTTCGCCATCACCGCCATCCACCTGACGTTGACCGGCAAGGTGCCCGGCGCCGATGAAGCGACCTTCACCGAGCTTGCCAACAAGGCGAAAGCCGGTTGCCCGGTTTCCAAGGCGCTTGCCTCCGTTCCGATCTCCCTGGAAGTTCACGCCGCCTAAGTGGCCTTTTCAGGCCTTCGCGTCGCGCTGGCTGGCGCGGCGCGTTTCGTATATATTCCGCGTTCGGGGCGTTGGGCTGTCATTTCCGTCGGAATGCAATGCCCCTTGGAGGGGCGAATGTCTGGAATTCTCTTGATTCACGTCGTCATCAGCTTGGTCGCCATCATCAGCGGCATCGTGGTAGCCTACGGCTTTCTCACCGCCGATCGTCATAACCGCTCGACGCTCGTCTATATGCTAACGACGGCTCTCACCAGCTTGACGGGTTTTCTGTTCCCGTTTCATGGCGTGACGCCGGCGATCATCGTCGGCATCATCTGTCTGCTGATCTTCATTCCGACGGCACTGGCGCGTTACACATTCCACCTTGCCGGCTTATGGCGTGCCGTCTTCGTGATCGGCGCGCTCGTGCTGCTGTTCTTCAACTGTCTGGTGCTCATCATCCAATCGTTCCAGAAGATTCCGACGCTCAATGCGCTGGCGCCTACCGGTAACGAGCCGCCGATCCTTGCGGCGCAGGTGGCGCTTTTGGTGGTCTGCCTGTTTGTTGGCTATTTCAGCATTCGGCGTTTCCATCCGGCTTTTGTAGGCGCCTGATCACGCGGCGATCAGCCTGCGGCAAAATGCCTGACACTTTTAGCCCGTTCCGCAAGGAGCGTTGTTGAACGTTTAACTGTTGTTTCAAGTTCTTCGCCACATCATCGGTTTATTCGGTAGCATCTGAAGCTGCCTACGGTTGTGGGCGGCTTCTTGACATCGGCACTCTGATAGATTACGAGTGACGAAAATTGAAAATCGTCACTCGTAATCTATCAGGCTTCCTTCATGCTCGAGCTTTCCGATGTCAACGCCGATCCTGCCCGTCAGGAAAACATCACGCGCATTCTCGATGCCGCTGAAAGGCTGTTTCGCCACTACGGATACAGCAAGACGAACGTAGCCGATATTGCGCGCGATCTCGGCATGTCGACGGCGAATATCTATCGGTTCTTCGGTTCCAAGACGGAAATCCACCAGGCTATCTGTGGGCGTATGCTCGGCCAGAGCTACCAGATGGCTCTCGCCATCCGAAATCGCCCAATCAGCGCGACCGAGCGGCTGCGGACCTACGCGCTATCCCAGTACAAGATGATATTGGAGACCATGCTCGATGAGCAGAAGGTTCACGAGATGGTCATCGTGGCCATCGAGCGCGACTGGCACGTCATCGAAAAGCATATCGAGCGTACGCAGGCGTTGGTCGCGGAGATCATCGCGGAGGGAATTGCTGCCGGCGAATTCGCCGAACAGGACCCGCATCTTGCCGCCAAATGCTTTGCCGCGACGACCGTCGATCTCTGTCATCCGCAGATGGTGGCGCAATGCCTCGCCAAATCCTACCAGGCGGATCCCGAGGATATCATCGAATTTGTCATCAGGGCTTTGAAGAAATAACGGCACGCTCCGGATGTCCGGTGTGCTCTCACTCTTTGTTCGACTTTAGGAGAGCGACATGGTTTCGCTGACGACCAACACTTTACGGACCATTGCCGGTGCGGCTCTCTTTGCCGCTTTCGGACTTGGGCTTACGGGCTGCAATGAGAAGAAAGAGGAGACGGCGGAGGTGGTCCGGCCGGTCAAGGTCGTTGAAATTGCTCAAGCCGACACGACGCGCAAGCTTGATTATTCCGGCGTCGTTCGCGCGCGAACGGACATGAATCTCGGCTTTCGCGTCAGCGGCAAGATCGTAGAGCGCAAGGTGGATATTGGCCAGAAGGTAAAGCCCGGCGATGTGATCGCCCGCATGGACGCCACCGACTATATTCTCGCGGTGCGCCGCTCGCAGGCCGATCTGGATGCGGCCGAGAAACAGGTGCAGACGACCGAGCTTGCCCGCACGCGTGCGCAGACACTCTTTAACAAGAATGTCACCTCCAAGTCGCAGCTCGAACAGGCGGAGCTTTCCTACGAGCAGGCCATCTCGACCCGGGATTCTGCGGTGTCAGCACTGAGCGAAGCCAAGAACCAGGTCGCCTATGCCGACCTGACGTCCGACATGAACGGTATCGTGACTGCAATCAATGCCGATGTCGGCCAAGTGGTCAGTTCCGGCACACCTGTCATCACCGTTGCTGTCGATGGCGAGAAGGAAGTGCAAGTCGCTGTCCCGGAAATGGACATTGCCCAATTCAAGGTCGGCAAGAACGTCAAGGCGCGCTTCTGGTCCGACGCCGCCCTCGTGCTCGATGGAAAGGTGCGGGAGGTGTCTGGCAGTGCCGATCAGTCACGCACCTTCGCTGTGCGCGTGAGCGTGCCGAACGATCCGCGCGTGCTGCTTGGCATGACCGCGACGATCGAGGCGCTTGCTGACAATACCCAACCCTATGTTTCCATTCCGCTCAGCGCTCTCGCGCAGAAGGACGGAAAGCAGATCGTCTGGCTGGTCGATCGCAGCGCCGGCACGGTTCATTCCCGCGCGATCAAGGTTGCCGATTTCGCCGATGACGGCGTAAGGGTCGCCGATGGCCTGAAAGCCGGCGATGTTGTCGTTGCCGCCGGCACGCAATTCATGACCGAGAACATGAAGGTCAAGCTTGCGGCTGCATCAGCCCAGCAGGCTTCGGCAGAAATCAACGCCGCCTCGGCGGATATCGTACGCTGACCCGGATCGAGGGGGACGAGATTATGTCCATCAATAGCACCTCCGGTGAGAGGAAGCGTTTCAACCTGTCGCGGTGGGCGATCGCCCATCCAAGCATCGCTCGTTTTCTGTTCGGGCTCATCATCATCGCCGGCGCGCTCGGCCTGACCCATATGGGTCAGAAGGAAGACCCGGATTTCACTTTCCGCGTCATGGTCGTGCAAACCGTCTGGCCCGGCGCCTCGCTGCAGGACATGGAAGACCAGGTGGTCAACAAGATCGAGCGCAAGCTGCAGGAAACGCCGCATCTCGATTGGGTCAAATCCTATACCCGCGCCGGCTTTGCCATCACCACCATCCAGATCAAGGGCGACACCAACACCGCTGAGGTGAAGGACGCCTTCTATCAGATCCGCAAGAAGGTGGGCGATATCAGCAACGAGCTGCCCTCCGGCCTGCTCGGCCCCTATTTCAACGACGAATTTGGCGATACCTTCATCACGCTGCATTCGATCAGCGGCGACGGCTACACCTATCCGGAGCTGAAGAAATTCGCCATCCAGGCGCGCGACATGCTGCTTTCGACACCGGGTGTTGAGAAGGCCACCATCATCGGCGACCAGGCGGAACAGATCTATATCGATGTCTCCTCCAAGGTTCTGGCCGAACGCGGACTGACGCTCAACGATCTGAAGAACGCCATTGTCGGCCAGAACAACGTCGATCCGGCCGGTAATGTCGATACCAGCACCCGCTCCGTGCGCATCTCGGTCGAGGGCGATGTCAACAAGATAGAGGATATCAAGAACCTGCGGCTCAACGCCGGCGGCCAGGTGACCCGTCTCGGCGATATCGCCACCGTCACCGCGGGGCTACAGGACCCCTATACGGCCAAGTTCCTCTACAACGGCCATCCAAGCGTGCAGCTCGGGGTCGTCATGGCTCCAGGCTTCAAGGTGACCGATGTCGGTACGTCGGTCGAAGAAACCTATAAGCGCTTCGAAGCCTCGCTGCCGGTCGGCGTTCAGGTCGATCAGATCGCCAATCAGCCTGATGTCGTCACCGACGCGATCAGCGAATTCATGCACGCGCTCGGCGAAGCTCTCGTTATCGTGCTGATCGTCTCGTTCCTGTCGATCGGCTGGCGTTCCGGCCTCGTGATCGCCATCGCCATCCCGCTGGTGCTGGCTGCAACCTTCGCCATCATGTACGAGTTGGGCATCGACCTACAGCGCATTTCGCTCGGCGCTCTCATCATCGCGCTCGGCCTGCTCGTCGACGACGCCATGATCGTGGTCGAGCTCATGGAGCGCAAGCTGGAAGAGGGGCTGGTGAAGCTCGATGCTGCCAGCTTCGCCTATTCCTCCACCGCCTTCCCGATGCTGACGGGCACGCTGATTACCACGGCCGGCTTCATCCCGGTGGGATTTGCAGCGTCAACGGCGGGCGAATATGTCCGCTCGCTCTTCTATGTCGTCGGCATCGCGCTCGTGGTCTCCTGGTTCGTTGCCGTCTATTTCACGCCATGGCTTGGCTACATGATCCTCAAGCAGCGCCATCATGCCGGCGAGCACCATGACGTGTTCGACACCCGCTTTTATCGGCGCCTGCACTCCTCGGTTGCCTGGGCCGTGCGCCACCGCGTTATTGTTCTGCTTCTGACGCTTGCCGCCTTCGTCGGCAGCCTCTGGTCCTTCCAGTTCATTCCGCAGAACTTCTTTCCGCAGTCGTCGCGCCCGGAAATCCTCGTGGACCTGTGGCTACCTGAAGGCACCAGCATCAAGGAAGTCGAGCGCCAGGCCCAGGCACTGGAAGCCCGCATGGCTGACGATCCGGACAAGCGTTTCATCGCCACCTATGTTGGCCAAGGTGCGCCGCGCTTCTTCCTCCCGCTCGACCAGCAGCTGACGAACCCGAATTATGCCCAGATGCTGGTCATGGCGAAGGACGAGCCGGCTCGCGAGCGGCTGATCACCAAGCTACGTGGCATTCTGGCGGCCGATTTCCCATCCGTGCGCGGCAAGGTGGACCGTCTGTTCCTTGGTCCGCCGACAGGCTGGCCCGTGCAGCTGCGCGTCATGGGTCCGGACCGGCAGGAGGTTCGCCGTATTGCCGACGAGGTGAAGCAGCGCTTTACCCAAAACCCGCTGCTCGCCGCCATCCATGACGACTGGCTGGAGCCGGTGCCGGCCATGAAGCTGGTGATCGATCAGGACCGCGCCCGCGCGCTCGGCGTCACCTCACAGCGTATCCGCCAGATGCTGCAGGCCTCGATGTCCGGCTTCACCCTCGATAATTATCGCGAGGGCGAGGAAACCGTCGGGATCGTCGCCCGCGAGCCTGATGCGAGCCGCCATCTGCTGACCTCGGTGAACTCGGTCTATATTCCGACCGATAGCGGCGGGTTCGTGCCGCTGTCGCAGGTCGCCAAGATCGTGCCTGTCATGGAGCAGGGCATAGAATGGCGCCGTGATCGCCTGCCGACCATCAGCGTACGGGCAACCCTGCCCGACAATGTGCAGTCGAACGATGTGACGGCCAAGCTCTACAACGACATGGCCGATCTGAGGAACAGCCTGCCGGCCGGCTACAAGATCGAGATCCAGGGCGGTGCTGAAGACAGCGCCGAAAGCCAGGCTTCGATCGCCGCCAAGGCGCCGATCATGCTCGTCATCATCGTCGTGCTCCTGATGGCGCAGCTGCAGCACTTCGGCAAGGCAATGCTGGTGCTTGCCACCGGCCCGCTCGGCATCATCGGCGCGGCCGGTGCCCTCCTGATCAGCGGTGCGCCCTTCGGTTTCGTCGCGATCCTCGGCGTCATCGCGCTGCTTGGCATCATCATCCGCAACTCGATCATCCTCGTCGACCAGATCGACCAGGATATCGCGGCGGGCATGGACCGGAAGGAAGCGATCATCGGCTCGGCCGTGCGTCGTTTCCGGCCGATCATGCTGACGGCGCTGACGGCTGTGCTGGCGCTGATCCCGATCTCGCGCGGTGTCTTCTGGGGGCCGCTCGCCTACGCCATGATGGGCGGTATCCTGGTTGCGACCGTGCTGACGATCTTCGTGCTGCCTGCCGGCTATGCCCTGTTCTTCGGCCGCGATCCCAAGAGCAAGTCGGCGGAGCCGGTTGCCAGCGAGCAGGCTGACGAGGAAGAGGGCAATACGGTTCAGCTGCCGCCGGCGGTGGCGGCGGAGTAGGACGCCTGAAAGAAACAAATATCCCGGCTTCGAGCCGGGATATTTGTTTGAACCGTTCAAATCGACCGCAGGATTGTCGGCCTGCCGTCGGCGACCTTGAGGATCGTCAGGCTTCCGCCCATGGAAACGGCGGTGTCGATGCCAATGCGGCCCAAGCCGAAAGTGGGGTGCGAATGCGGCGTGTGACCGTGGACCACCAGCAGCGGCAGCTGCGGTCCTTCCGACAGGAAGGGTTCGCGGATCCACATCAGATCCTCATCTGTCTGATCGCTCAAGGGGATGCCGGGCTTGATGCCAGCATGGACAAAGAGCGTCGAGCCGAAACTGACGGCTACAGCCAGTGAACGCAGCAGATCGACATGCGTCGGCGGCATGGCGTTCAGTATCACGTCGCGCAATTGCCGGACGTCATAGCCAAGGTCGAAGAGAAGATGTCTGGCATCGACGCCATAAGAGGCGAGTGTCGGCAGCGCGCCGAATTCGAGCCAGTGGCTATTGGTTTCCGGGTCATCGAGAAAGCGCAGGAAGACATCGTCGTGATTGCCGCAAAGCGCATAGCGGTCGAAGCCCTCGGGCGGCGGCGCGCTGAGATGCGCGAGCACATCGCCGGAGCGCGGGCCGCGATCGACATAATCGCCGAGGCACATCAGGAGCTTTCGGCCGGGAAGATTGCGGGCGTCCACAACGATGCGCCTTTCCGCCTCCACCATTTCGTCATGGCAGCCGTGGATGTCGCTGAGCGCATAGATCGCGGTATAATCGCGTCCGGTGAGATCAATGCGGTCTCTTTGCTGCTGCATGGAATCCGCCGTTTCCTGCCGGGGCGTGCCTCAACGGCGCGGCAGTCCAATCGCCTGAATGGTATCGAGAAACCCGCCTTTGACGAGCCTATAACGAACGGTATTCCAAGCATCGAGTTGCTGCAAGTCTTACGGGCGCCGGCATTGGTCTGAACCGCTGAAATTGCAGAAAGATTCGGGATCATCTTCGGGAGGTCGCACCTTGTGTAACCTCCCGAAGGGTTACCCCGCTCAGCCGCGATAGGCGGCTTCGAGGCCGGCAATGTCGAGTTTGACCATCCCCATAAGGGCTCGCATGACGCGGGCCGCCTTGGTCGGATCTGGATCGGCGATATACTTGCTGAGCACCGTCGGAACGACCTGCCAGTAGACACCGTAGCGATCCGTCACCCAACCGCATTCCACCGGCCTGCCGCCATCAACAAGACCGTCCCAAAGGCGGTCGACCTCAGCCTGGTCGGCGCAATCCACCTCCAGCGAGATCGCATGATTGTATTCGATGCGGTCGCCGCCGTTCAGTGCCATGAAGCGCTGGCCGGCAAGCGTGAAAGTAACGACCAGAACCTCATCGGGTTTGCCGGCAGGCGTATCGACGACGTTCTTCTGCACATGATCGATCCGGGAATTGGGGAAGAGCGAGACATAGAAGTTCGCTGCTTCCTCCGCTTCTCGCGCAAACCACAGGCATGGGGCAATCTTGGACATTTGGTACTCCTCTCTCCGATTGGATGCCCTTAGGACGAAGGAGGAGCGGCAGGGCCGACAGGGTGGCGAAAATTTTTCGGCGACCTCGGTCGAGCCGAAACCAAAATGTCAGCCGGCTGCCAACCTTTCAGCGAATTCGATCGCTTCGATCAGGCTTCGCTCGTTGGCGATGCCCTTGCCGGCGATGTCGAAGGCGGTGCCGTGATCGACCGAGGTGCGCACGATCGGCAGACCAAGGGTGATGTTGACGCCGGAAAGATCCATCCATTTGCCCGTCGCGGGATCGATCTCGAAACCCAGCAGCTTGACCGGGATATGCCCTTGGTCGTGATACATGGCAATAACGGCGTCATACTGGCCGGCGCGGAGCTTGACGAAGACGGTGTCGCCGGGAACAGGACCGACGACATCGAGCCCATCGGACACGGCTTTGGCGATGGTCGGCGCGGAGATGTCGATATCCTGCCGGCCGAAGAGACCGCCTTCGCCGGCATGCGGATTGAGGGCTGCCACCGCGATCTTTGGCTTCGCGATGCCGAGATTGTTGAGCGCCTTGTGCGTGAGGTCGATGACGAGCCGCAGCCGTTCGGGCGTCAGGCGCTTCGGCACATCTTCCAGCGCGACATGGGTGGTGACATGGCTGACGCGCATATTGCCATGGGCGAGCATCATGACAGAACCTCGTGCGCCGGTCAGTTCCGCCAACAGCTCGGTATGGCCGGCATAACGGAAGCCGGCCTTGTTGAGGGCTTCCTTGTTGAGCGGCGCCGTGACGATGCCGCCGACTTTGCCCGATAACGCCAGCTGGACGCCCTTCTCGATTGCCTTGAACGCCATGCGTCCACCGTCTGCAGAAAGCTGGCCCGGCAGGATCGGCTCTCCCTCGGCATCGGCTTGGATGAAGCAGAGGTTCGGCCAGTCGCCCTCCATCTCGGTCTCGGGAATCTCGATATCGAGGCCAAGCTGCTGCTCGGCAAGCCGCAGGGCCGGGCCGCTGCCGATAATTGTAAGTTTTAACTTACCATTAGTAAGCCGATCCTTTAGCTGTGCTGCAGCCTTGATGATGATTTCCGGGCCAATGCCGGCGGGGTCGCCCATGGTGATCGCCAGATGCCGCGTCATGGTTCTTCTCCTCCGGCAATCAGCCCGTTTTCATTCAAGAGGTCGCGCCACAGGGTCGGGCCGCCGAAGGCACCAGACTTGGAGATAACCGTGGTGCCTTGCCACGGGCCGCCAACGATCGTCGAGCGGGGGAGGCCGGGTGCGGCCTGGCCGGTGATGCTGAGGGCGGTCACGTCAAGCGCCGAGCAGAGATTGCGCAAGGTCTCGCCGCCGGCGACGATCAGCGTGCCCGGGGCCGGCAGCGCCTTGGCCATGCCGCCGAAGCTCGCCGCGATCCGCCTTGCAGCATCATCGCGTTCAAGTCCGGTCGGCAGGTCGAGACTGACCATGGCGACGCCGCTTTGTCGGATTTGATGATGGATGGCGTCGGCATCAGCGCCTTCCGCAAGCTTCAGCCAATTGGGGCCGCAGGCCTGGAGCTGTGCGAGCGTGATCGGCTGGTCCGAGCCGAACAGGCCGAGCACCGGCCTTTGCAGCTTGCGCGAGATGGGGACCGATGACGTTGGGTAGCGTTTGCCCTCGTTCTTCCTGGCGGGAGAGCGGTGGTGCGTTGCCCGGTCGATATTACGTGCCAAAGCGCGGGCAAGGCCGCCGGTGCCGCTCCAGAGAACCGGCCTTTCCAGCTGCGACGACACCCATGCGATGATGGCATCCAGATCGTCATCCGTATGCGCATCGAAAACATGGATGCCATCTGGAAGCGGCTTGCCTTCGAGGCCATCGAGTGGCGTGTTGAAAGCCGGCAAACCCTCGGCGTGCAAATGCGCTGTTATATCGCCGCTAATGTCGCGCCAGGTGTCCTTGCCGGCATAAAGCACTTGCCGGCCGTCGCGTGTATGCCGCCCGTGATGCGGAAAGGCCGGCGCGAGGATGCAGTGCCGCCAATGGCCGAGCCGGAAGCAGGCGGCCAATTCCGCCGCCCAGGGGCCGCGAAACAGGCTGTCGACCTTCTTGAAGGCGAGATCGGCGCCCTCCAGCAGCGGCGCAATGCCTCCGACGATCGCCTCTGCTTCGGCGGCCGTTTTCTCTCGAGTGCCGCTGTCGATCGCCAGGCAATCCGGCAGCTTCGTGGAAAGCGCATCGCTGCGTTCGACCGCGATCGGCCCATAGACGCCGACGAATTCGACGGCAGTATCGAGCGCGCCGGTCAAATCGTCGGCAATGAGGCGGAGAGTGGGCATTGGCGGAAAAGCCTTCAGCGGGCCTTGCAGATATCGGATATGGAAATGGACGTGAGGCCTTGCGGCGGCTCGGACGAAGCGCAATCTTCAGCCTTCCATGAAGGATGTCAACGGGTTGCTTTGTCACCGAGTCATGTCGGGCCGCTGGATATGAAATATAAAAATGCCCCTTACCCCAGCCCTCTCCCCGTTTTGACGGGGAGAGGGGGCGATCCAGTCAAACCCCTTCGCCCCGTCCTGAGCCTGTCGAAGGGGCGGGGAGAAGGTGGACTCGAACAATCGAGCGAAGCGAGACTGTGAGAGGACGGATGAGGGGTTCTTCTGTCCATATGCAATTCTCCCGCCGATATATCGATCGCGGCTGCGACGTCTGCCCGCGTTTACCCACTGGCGCATATGCGGATATGCTTGTAAGTGAACGGCGCGGCGGATCGCTTCAGTCGCTTCAAGGAGGGCAGGGTGAGCTACGATTTCCATGTGGGCCAGAAGGTCGTCTGCATCGACGACAAGTTCAAGCATGTCAGCATCGATCAGCTGATCCGCAAGGGGACGATCTACACCATCCGCTGGGTCGGCGAATATACGCATTATGTCGACGGCACCTTCATCGGGGTGAAGCTGGAGGAGATCCATCGCGGCAATGATGACGGCCCGGAGGGCTATGGCGCCGCCGACATGCCCTATCGCGCCAGCCGCTTCCGCCCGCTGGTGGAGGACAAGATCTCCTCGCTCAGAAAGCTGCTCGCGCCGACGCCGGATGCGTCCGCCGAGCCCAAGGTCAAGACCAAGAAGAAAGAAAAGGTCTGACGGGCGGGCGGCATTAAAGCCAGCCGCCCCTTTGCATTACCCCTGCCGCGCCCGCGCAAGCCCGTGCTCGATCAGCCGGCTGATAAGCTCCGGATAGGAAATGCCCGAGGCGTCCATGGCCTTGGGATACATGCTGATATTGGTGAAGCCGGGCATGGTGTTGATCTCGTTGATGACAGCGCTGCCGTCCGGCCGCAAAAAGAAATCGACGCGCGCCAGCCCTTCGCAACCGAGCGCGCGAAAACCATCCGCCGCCATGCGCTTCATCGCCTCTGCCGTGTCAGCCGGAATATCCGCCGGCACGGTGACGACGGCGCCGTTCTGGTCGAGATATTTCGCCTCGTAGGAATAGAAGCCGTGGGTCGCGGCCGTGGCGATTTCGCCCGGCACGGAGACGAAGAGCGTGCCATCCGGCTCTTCCAATACCGCGCATTCGATCTCGCGGGCACGCATGAATTCTTCCACCAGCACCTTGCGGTCATGCCGGAAGGCTTCGGTGAGCGCGCTCTCGAAGGCTGCGGCATCCTGCACCTTGCTGACGCCGACCGACGAGCCCTGGCGCGTGGGCTTGACGAAGACGGGCGAGCCGAGCCTACTCACGATCTCATCGAAATCAGGCTTGTCGCCGCACGTCAGCGTTAGGGAGCGCGCCACCGGCAGGCCGGCCTCGCGCAGCAGGCGCTTTGCCATGTCCTTGTCGATCGCATTGGCCGAGCCAAGAATGCCGCAGCCGACGAGAGGCAGGCCGACGATCTGCGCCAGGCCTTGAATGGAGCCATCCTCGCCGTTCAGCCCATGCAGCACCGGAAACAGCACATGGACCGCAGGCAGCTCGCGCGCGCCGGCACCCTCCAGCGCCATGAGCCGCCCCTTGCCGCCCGGAACCAGGCAGACTTCCGTGCCCTCATAGGCAATCGGCTCCGGCAGCACGCCGCCCTTTTCCTCCACCAGCAGCCAGCGCCCGGCGCGATCGATCAGGATCGGCACGATTTCATATTTTCCGCCATCGATCGCCTTGACGACATTGCGGGCCGACATGACGGAAACCTCATGCTCGCTGGACTGACCGCCAAACAGAACGACGATGCGTAGTTTCGACATTGAGGCTCTTCTCCCGGCCAGGATGGATGTGATGGGAGAAGGGTTTAAACGGGGGATTGCAGCGGAATTTGGGAAGGGGTGGTGGCTGTGTCGTTGTGGAGCGGTATATATTTGTACCAAATATCGATTAGACCGCGAGGGCAACGAAGACTTTCCGGGATCAAGATTGATCTGGACCGGCCGGTTATTCGTCGAAATCGGCGCGAAGTCTCTAGGGCTTCTTAGCTATCTGAACCGCGCCGGGTTTACCGGAGGCTCCAACTCGTGAGAAAGTGGAGCCGATATGAGCAAGACGACCAACAAATTTTCACCTGAAGTTCGTGACCGAGCCATCCGCATGGTTTTGGACCATGAGGCCGAGCATCCATCCCGGTGGGCGGCAGTTTCGTCCATAGCCGCCAAGATTGGCTGCTCGGCACATACGCTGCATGAGTGGGTGAAGAAGGCCGATGTTGACAGCGGCAAACGAGCAGGCCTTCCAAGCGATGTCGCCGAGAAGATGAAGGCCCTTGAGCGGGAGAACCGCGAGCTTCGACAGGCCAATGAGATTTTGCGCAAGGCGTCGGCTTATTTTGCCCAGGCGGAGCTCGACCGCCCACTGAAGCGATGATTTCCTTCATCGACGAACACCGCTCAAAGTTCGGGGTCGAGCCGATCTGCAGGCTGCTGCCGATTGCCCCGTCCACTTACTATGACGCCATCGCCAAGCGCACGGACGTGGACCGCCTGTCGGCCCGCGCTCGTCGCGACGCGGCCATGAAGGTCGAGATACGCCGAGTGTTCAATGAGAATTTCCAAGTCTACGGCGTGCGGAAAGTATGGCGGCAGTTGCAGCGGGAAGGCTTCGACATAGCTCGATGCACTGTTTCTCGGCTTATGAGAATGATGGGTCTTCAGGGCATTATCCGTGGAAAGCCCGTCAAAACGACCGTGTCTGACAAGGCCGCTCTATGTCCGCTCGACCGCGTGAACCGCCAGTTCTGCGCTCCCGCGCCGAACATGTTGTGGCTTTCCGATTTCACGTATGTAGCCACTTGGCAAGGCTTCGTTTACGTCGCTTTCGTGATCGACGCGTTCGCCCGCCGCATCGTCGGCTGGCGGGCGAGCCGAACCGCTCATGCGGGTTTCGTCCTCGATGCCCTGGACCAGGCACTCCATGACCGGCGGCCAGTCCATCGCGGTGGGCTCATCCACCACTCCGACAGGGGTGTTCAATACGTATCGATCAAGTATTCCGAACGGCTGGCGGAGGCAGGCATCGGGCCTTCCGTTGGAAGCGTCGGCGACAGTTACGACAACGCTCTCGCCGAAACGATCAACGGCCTCTACAAGGCCGAGGTCATCCATCGGCGGGGACCATGGCGCAATTTCGAAGCCGTGGAGTTCGCCACACTCGAATGGGTGGATTGGTTCAACAACCGGCGTCTTCTGGAGCCCATAGGAAACATTCCGCCTGCCGAAGCCGAAGAACGTTACTATGCCATGCTGGACGCGCCAGCCATGGCCGCATAACTTAAACCAAACGGCCTCCGGCAAACCCGGCGCGGTTCAAAAGCTATAAAGATTACTACCGATTCTATCCGACTTTGCTGTCGGCGGACGTCTGAGTCCGAAGCTCGGCTAGTTTTTGGCAGACCTCATCACGCCACTTGTGTTGGTGATCCACTCCCGCCTCGCAACAGGAGTTTGAAATGCTGCACAACCGGCCAGAAGACGTCGCGATGAAATGTAACGGCGAGGGGGCCGACTGTAATCTTCCACTCTTTGGTCGGATTGGTCGTGGACTTCGGTGGGTCGGCGTCCCATAGTCCAACTGAAACCATTTGAACGAGCTTGCCACGTAACGCGCCTTGCTGGGCCTTTTCGCTGTACATATACAGGGGCAGAAGATCGCTCAGTTTGACGCTATCGGCCTTGTCGGGATCCAGTCCCGAGGCTTTCGTTCGAAGGTAGGTCCGCATCAGTCCTTCATGCTGAAACCATTCGGCCAGATTTGTCGAAGGATCGCAGTAGGTGTAGGCATTTTTGGGAAGAGCTTTGAGCTCCTCCATTATTCCGATGAAGCGGCAAGCACCTTCGGCAAAGGTTCTGATCCGCAGTGCGGAGAGCCGAAGATCCAGGCGAACTTCATCCTCAGTAGGCTGTAGCTCGGACACAGGAACGTTTTCAATTTTCGCCCAAGGCTCCGGTTCGCCGATCGCCCCAAATGCAGAAGACGTACAATTATTGTCGGTAAGGAATTCTTTCGTCCGACTGGCTGCGTCAGCAAGATCGTGTTGGAACTCCGGTCTGGTAAACCAAACCCTGAATTGGGTTACCAACCTGATCGCCTCTTCAGACTTAACCGTGCTGAGATTGCGAGGCATGATCGGTCGATCATCATCACCATTGTCTGACATTGGCCCCTCTTCCCAAGTCCGAGACACTAACGACGCGACGATAGATAATTTGCACTATGCGAACAAGGAGGTGGAAGTCGGCTGGTTGAATTCGATTGGTCCCCCTGATCGGCCGCACCCGCTGCGCCGTACAGAGTATCCAATGTCGAATCCCCCCTTTCCGAAGCTGAAGCCCCAGTGCGATCTCGTCCTCGGCGCCGCCGTGATCCGGCGTAGCCGAACCTTCTGCTCGATCCCATGTCGCTCAGGGTCGAACCCTGTCTGGTATTGTTGAAGCCCCCACCGTTGAAGGGGGAGGGCCGGTCCTACGAGATTAAGTGGTACGGCTACAGGCTTGCCACGCACATCGAGCCGGACCGAATTCGCATCCTGACGAGGGGCGGCCACGACTGGACCGACCGTTTCCCAGCCATATCCGAGGCTGCACGCCAGCTCGGCGTCGCCAGCGCGATCCTCGATGGCGAGGCTGTCGTCTACGATGAGTTGGGGGGATCCGATTTCAAGACGCTTCAACCGGGGAGATGCCACGCGGGCAACCCTATGACCCTAGAGCAGGTATTCCCACAGCCCCCGGCGCTTAGTAGGTAAATTACCTACGATTTCTAATCCACTTCGAAAAGCCCTAGAAAAACGAGAAATTTCCTTTTTATTTCAATATGTTATTGTGGCCGCATCGAAAGCGAAATTAGTCGCGGACGAGACAACAAAGGAGCCACCAAAAATGCGGACCATCCTCGTTGCAATGCTCATCACCCTCAGCGCGGTCGCTTCTCAGGGCACCGCCGCTCAGGCCGGTGGCTGGACGAACACTGGCGGCCTCGCCTGGTTCAAGTAAGTCCAGCGCGCGATTGCGCCGCGGCCTCAGGGCGCGGCGGCCCACCTCTCCACGATAAACAGCGCGCGAGAGGGAACTGCAAATGGATCCCACGGAGGTTTCTATGAGGAAGACTACCGCGACCTACATCGCTCTGCTCGCTTCGGCGGCTCTGTCTGTCGGCGCCTTCCCCGCGTCTGCTGGAGGCTGGGGCCATGGCCCGAGCTTCTCTCAAGCTGGGCGCTTTGCCCATGATACCTTCCACCAGGTGATCGTTCCAACTGTACTGGGAACGCTCAACACGCTGAGCGGCGGGGCTGCACATGCCGGAAAAGGCGGCGGTGGTGAGATGGATAATGATGACGATCCGCCCGCGGCCCCACCCCAGGCAGAAAAGCAGCCCCTTGCTGACGAGACGCCGGTGCAGGACAAGGCAGAAGATAAGGATAACCCGCTTCTTCCGCCGAACTACTTTCGAGATCATTCGTTGCTCAATGATCTGAAAAACATGAAGGATATGCCGGCGAGCAAGCCCGAAGGCCCGATCATCGAACGCCGTCAGGATCCGATCGTGTCGCCGTGCGGCATGAGCTGCCCGTCGCCCCTCGACAACCCGGCCGGCGACCTGCCGGATCCGCGTGAAGAAAAGTCGGCCGAGCCGCCGCCGGTCCAGCAGCCGATCCTCGACTGAGGATCCTGCCGGGAGTAGGGTAGGCAATCAAACCAATAGGAGGAGAACATGCGTTTCCCGATGGACCCTGGTGCGGAGCTCGATGCCGATGACTTCTTCGAGCGCCAACGCCTGCGGGGGCGGCTTGCCGACCTCCGTCAGGAGCTGGCATCGGCAACTGGTAGCAATCGGAATACGTTGGAGCGGCAAGTCGCCGACGTGGAAGAGCGCATTCGTGTTCTCACGAGCCGCTTGCCTTCAGCGCTGCGTTGATCGGTTAGGGAGCGGGACCAAAAGCGCTCCCGCCTTTGATTCGCTCTGAGGCTATCGCGCCCCTGCGATGGTTCCAGGTTCGGGAGAATGTTCCTACGATTGAAAGGGTACGGAGACTCGACGAGGTACTGTTCGCGCATCGTTGAGGTGGCCGACCGGGCCCGACCGTTCTGGGATATCGACAATAGCACCAGTCGACTTCCGCACCGCCCGATTCGCTTTAACGGAATCGACGTTCACGCTCGTCACGATACCCCGTTTGGAAATTGAGATCGCCGAGATAGCATAAGGTGCGCCTTCGAGGTCATCTTCAGGGCCTGCAATCGACACGAGGCTCATGACTAAGAGGATCTGCTGGAACTTGCGTCTATCAGCCGGAAATATTCGACCTCCGCGTTGGACGGTTCATCGCATAGCAACCCACCGGCGAGTGCGGCCATCTTTCCAGTGATTGGCTGAATACCCGGCATGAGACTGGCGTTGACGAGTTCGGGACACAATCCGAGGAAAGTGAGAATGGCTTCGCCGGCAGCTTTCGATAGTCGGCGCGTTTCTCCAGCGCGGAGGGGCGGTCCTTGATCATTTTCTTCTTTTCGCGAAGTCCCTGACGGGGAGCATGTCTCCTCCCTGATCGAGGGCGTCCCGGATGCTCTTCGCTCTGCTGTCGTACTGCGCGATGAGATCTTGCAGGAGTTGATGGTAGCCCACGACATCGGACACGAGCTCTTTATCTGGAATCTGAAAACGCATTATCGTGTTGGCCAGATCGGTCAAATCCGCTTCCATTTCGTCGAGGAGCATCTTGGCGTTGCAGAGGGTGGTTACGACGGAGGGATGTATATGGTCGACTTTGGTCAGCATGGTCTGCAATGCCATCGCGGAGCTCGAAGCCCTCTGACGCCAAGTCCGAAGACTGCGGCCATCGATGAGCTCTTCTGGGTTCGTCAACTCAAAGGCCGTGATATGAGCATCGTACTGCGCCTGGACAACCACGAAACGCACGTGCCATGCAGCTTCCTCCGCCTGCTCGCGTCGCCAGCGCCGCGCCCGTCGGACATCGCCTCGTGCAATCCACGCTGCGCCGGCGATGGCCAGGATCGAACCAGACGCTTGTGCCCACGCGGCGGAGTTTGCGTCCCAACCGGATGAGCGAACGTTGATAACGCAAGCCCATGCGGTGGCGACGACGAGGAAAGTGGTAGTTGCGGCAAATGCCGCTTCGCCGGCATGGCGTCTGATCAAGTGACGCATTTAGAAATGTCCATCCTTAACATCCCAAGGCCTTCGGCCGGAGCTTCGACTACGCAAGTCCTCGCACCGCCAATATCCGGGAGAAGTCGACGCCCTCATAATGGAGCTTCTCCATCTCCTCATTTAGCAGGCGAAGCCGCACCACGCCGGTCCCGTACCGTGCGGCCATCCCCGTGCCTGCATGGCCTTGCAAAGCGTTCGTGAATTCCAACGGGATTCGACTGTTCAAGCAGGCGTTTTCGAAGGTGTGTCGAAAACTGTGGAACACGATCTTTGGCGTCTTCACGCGGATACTCTGCAGGAAGCGCTTGTACCTTGGAGAGTAGGCGGTCGAGTAGTAGCCGTCCGCAGCCTTGGGGAAATCGGGAAAGAGCCGTTCGCCCCTCTTGCGTTGCGCAGCAACGAAGCTTTCGAACCCTAGTTTCTTGAGCATTGGGTGAACGGGGATAGTCCGGATCGACGTATCGGTCTTGGTATTCTGCTCTTCGCCATCGTCGGTGATGCTGAAATACAGGATACCGCCTTCTTCGGCTATGTCATGGACTAGAAGCTGTATGATCTCGCCTGAGCGCGCGCCGGTGAATAGGCCGATTAGCGGCACCCAGTAGATTCCGGCATCGGCTGGGATATGCTGACCGACTGTCAGCCACGACTTTTCTGACTTGCAGCCGGTGTATAGGGGCGCATCCAAGATCTTCTGCAATTGTGCGGTCGAAAACGGCCAGCGTTCGTCTCTTGCCTTCGTCTTCAGACGGAGGTTCATCTTGTTGAACGGATTCGGTGGGACGTCGTCGTATTGGCTTTCGGCCCAGTTCCAGAATGCCCGGACAAACCCCAGAATCTTGTTCACGTTCTTGTCGGACATCCGCTCGATGTCGATTGCCTTTGCTTTTTCCACCGCCTTTTTGAAGCTCAGCCCCTTAAAGCTCTCCTCCTGCGTATAGTTAGGAGGCAACGACATCAGGGCCTCCTTAAATGCGCGAGCATCCGCCTTGGTACATTGCATCAGCGGCTTGTCTCCGACCAGTTCCTTGAAGCGTGTCGCCCACAACTCGTTGTACTTCGCGCTAGTATCCACCCAATCGCCGTCCTTGCGGGTCTTCTCTTTGACCCATTTGCCGATGCCGGCCGATAAGGTGGTGCCGGAGATCGGGGCGTCTGTCTTCGTTGCTAGTTCTGGCGGCATTTTGGGATAACGGTCCGCCTCTGGGTCCGCTCGATAATCCCCTTCACGATAACGCTCGATCACGTCATGACCGTGTACCCAAGCTTCGCGAACTGCCAGGGTCAGTCGTTTCCTACTATCGTTGTCGAGAATCCATCCTCGGCGGTCCAGAAACTCTTGAATCTCTTTAGGGTTGTCCCTCAAGCCCAAGAATCTTTTCAGCATCCCTTGCGCTCGTTCTGGATCGCTCCCTGCCGTCATCACCTTGAGTTGGCCGGGTACATGCACGCTCTTTACGAGACGCCGGATACTCAGGGGAACCTCTTCGGGAACGTCTTCATACTTAGCGACGAGTTCGCGATAAATCTCCCCGGCAACCGCCCAAGCCTGCTTGTGATTGAGCGACATATGCCCGCGCCGGAGATTGGACCACCGCTCTTCTATTTCGGCGGCGGCCTTGGCGAATAAGATCCTTGCTTCGGAAGGATCGCGGGTTTTGAGACTGAACTTCTCCTCGCGTTTGCCGACAACAGGACGAAGGTCTTCAGGAACTTTCTTGCGCAGCCAGTAGATCCCGCCGCGTTTTATAGGTTGGGCCATTCTTAGAACCATGCTCAGTGTACCGCTCTGGTGTACCAAAAGAGCGGTGCAAAAAGCCTTAAAGCTCGAAAAATGAACGATTTCCGGGAGATGTAATGGTGCTGCTAGAGAGATTTGAACTCTCGGCCTCTCCCTTACCAAGGGAGTGCTCTACCCCTGAGCTATAGCAGCAATCCGTGGCGCGGTGTGGTGCGCCGTATTGGGCGAGGCGGCTATTGCCATAGGTCGGGGCGGAGTGCAAGCCGCAAATTGAAAGTTCTTTGAAAGATAGCTGGAAAAAATGTGTCGGTCTTTTGACGCCTAAGGTTTTCCGCTATGAGGAAGACATGGCTGCGGACAAGACGAAAATCGATGAAGGGCAGGCTTTGCAGGGCGGTTCTGCTCCAAGCGAGGTCGGCGGCGAGGCGGGCGAGCCCGTGGGCGGCAGGCAGGTCACGGAGGCGGATCGGCGGCGCGAGCGCGCGGCGCAGAAGCTGCGGGAGAATCTGTCCCGCCGCAAGCAGCAGGTGCGGGCGCGGCGCGCCGGCCAGGCGGACGAGACGGATGGGCTGCCGGCTGCAAAGGCTGGGGATAATGCCGAAACCGCCGCAAAAAGGGACGAATCGCAATGATTGATGTCGTCCATCATCAAACGAATTGATGCGTTAATCTATTTCGTCTAAAGAGCGCCTTTTACCAAGGTGCACGAAACTTAGGTGCGCAAAACTCGGCGCCCGCAACCTGGGCGCTCGGAACTATCAGGAAAGGCGGGCCTTGCCCGTATTGCTTATATGGATCGTATCAGGATTGTCGGCGGCAACGAGCTCAACGGTATCATTCCGATCTCCGGCGCCAAGAATGCCGCGCTGCCGCTGATGATCGCCTCGCTTCTGACCAGCGATACCCTGACGCTCGAAAACGTGCCGCATCTGGCCGATGTCGAGCTGCTGATGCGCATCCTCGGCAATCACGGCGTCGACGTCGCCGTCAACGGCCGGCGTGAGCGCCAGGAAGACGGCTATTCCCGTACGATCCATTTCACCTGCCGCACCATCGTCGATACGACCGCACCCTATGAGCTGGTCGCCAAGATGCGCGCGAGCTTCTGGGTCATCGGGCCGCTGCTCGCCCGCGAGGGCCAGGCGCGTGTGTCGCTGCCCGGCGGCTGCGCCATCGGCACGCGTCCGGTCGACCTCTTCATCGAAGGCCTGCAGGCGCTCGGCGCCACCATGGAAATCGACGGCGGCTATATCAATGCCACCGCGCCCAAGGGCGGCCTCATCGGCGCGCGTTATGACTTCCCGAAGGTTTCCGTCGGTGCGACGCATGTGCTGATGATGGCGGCCACGCTTGCCCGCGGCACCACTGTCATCGGCAATGCCGCCCGCGAGCCTGAAATCGTCGATCTCGCCAACTGCCTGATCGCCATGGGCGCCAAGATTTCCGGCGCCGGGACCAGCACGATCACCATCGAGGGCGTTACCTCGCTTTCCGGCGCGCGTCACCGCGTGCTGCCCGACCGTATCGAAACCGGCACCTATGCGATGGCCGTCGCCATGGCCGGCGGCGACGTCACGCTCGAAAACACCGATGTCGCCCTGCTCGACACCGCGCTCGAAAGTCTGCGCCGCGCCGGCGCCACGGTTTCGCCGACCAATAACGGCATCCGCGTCATGCGCAATGGCGGCGGTATCCAGCCGGTCGACGTCGTCACCGATCCGTTCCCCGGCTTCCCGACAGACCTGCAGGCGCAGTTCATGGCGCTGATGACCCGCTCTTCGGGCATTTCGCATATCACCGAGACCATCTTCGAAAACCGCTTCATGCATGTGCAGGAACTCGCCCGCCTCGGCGCCAAGATTTCGCTTTCCGGTCAGACCGCCCGCGTCGAAGGCGTCGAGAAGCTGAAGGGCGCGCCCGTGATGGCGACCGACCTTCGGGCCTCCGTCTCGCTCGTGATTGCCGGCCTTGCCGCCGAAGGCGAGACGCTGGTGTCGCGCATCTATCACCTCGATCGCGGTTTCGAGCGGCTCGAAGACAAGCTGACGCGCTGCGGAGCGGTGGTCGAGCGCATCAGCGACTAAGATCGTCGCGCTCCCCCCGAGCAGCGCTCCGGTTTTTGCATCCCGCTGTCGCAAAAGCGCGACAGCATTTTGCGGGATCCGGCCTATTTCCATCCATCGGCGAGAAGAGAGCGGACAACCCCGCTTTCTTCGGTTGCGTCTTTTGCGCTCGCATTTTATGTCCAGAATGGAGAAACCTCGGCAATCGTGCTTGCCGGGCGTTCTAGAGCAATTCCAGGAAAAGTGCGTAGCGGTTTTCCGTCCGGAATTGCGTAAGTACAAAGGATGGAGCGTTTTCGCGATTCGAAGAAAAGCAGAAACGCTCTATTGGCGCGATTAGGGATAAAAGGACGAATGAGCGATCTCAAGCTAATGGCACTCGACACCGAGGACCTGGACGTCATCTCTGCCTATATGCAGGATAGCGTCTTCAAGGTCGGCGACATGTCCTTTGCGCCGAAGCAGGAGCAGTTTTCGCTCGCGGCCAACCGTTTCGTGTGGGAGCAGTTGGATCAGCGCAGCAAGCCTTACGAACGCCATCGTTCCGCGCTGGTGTTCAAGCGCGTCAAGGCAGTCCGCTCCAGTGGCATCGACCGGCGCAAGCGTGACGAGGTGTTGTCGCTGCTTGCCATCCGCTTCGAGCAGAAGGGCGAGGGGCCTGACGGCACGATCGAGCTTGCCCTTGCTGCCAACGCCACGATTGCGCTTGATGTCGAATGCATCGAGGCCCAGCTTGCGGATATCGGCGGCGCATGGGAAACGGCCCATAAGCCTCGACATCCCGACGCGGGCGAATAGATAGCGACGGTTGGATTTTGCCGCCGCAGGCGGCCGTAGTGAAAGAGGAATATCAGTTTGGCTATCTGGCTGGATCAGGCGTCGGAAGGGTTCGAGCAGCAGTTCGCCGCATTCCTGACGACCAAGCGGGAAGTGTCCGAGGATGTGAATGCGGTGGTGCGCGGCATCATCGACGATGTGCGGGCGCGGGGCGATGCCGCCCTTGCTCACTATTCCAAGAAATTCGAGGGCATCGATTTCGCCGTGACACCGATGCGCGTCACCGAAGCCGAGATCGATGCGGCCGTTGCCGCCGTTCCGGCCGAGGTCCTGGGCGCGCTGAAGGTCGCCGCCACGCGTATCGAATCGCATCACCGCCGGCAAATGCCGAAGGACGATATCTATGAGGACGATCTCGGCGTCGGCCTGGGATCGCGCTGGACGGCGATCGAGGCCGTCGGCCTCTATGTGCCCGGCGGTACGGCTAGCTATCCGAGCTCGGTGCTGATGAATGCCGTGCCGGCCAAGGTCGCCGGTGTCGACCGCGTCGTCATCGCCGTGCCGACCAAGGATGGCGCCGTCAATCCCGCCGTGCTTGCCGCCGCCCGCATGGCCGGCGTCGAGGAAATCTACCGTATCGGCGGCGCGCAGGCGATTGCCGCGCTTGCCTACGGTACCGAGACGATCGAGCCGGTCTATAAGATCACCGGCCCGGGCAATGCCTATGTTGCCGCAGCCAAGCGCCAGGTCTTCGGCACCGTCGGCATCGACATGATCGCCGGCCCTTCCGAAGTACTCGTCATTGCCGACAAGAACAACGATCCGGATTGGATCGCCGCCGACCTGCTGGCGCAGGCCGAGCATGACGAAAGTGCTCAATCGATCCTGATTACCGACGATGCCGAATTTGGCAGAGCCGTGGAAGCGGCGGTCGAGCGGCAGCTGAAGCAGCTTAGCCGCTCGCAGACGGCGGCAGCGAGCTGGCGGGATTTCGGCGCGGTCATCCTGGTCTCCGATCTGAAGAAGGCCATTCCGCTTGCCAACCGGATCGCCGCCGAGCATCTCGAACTCGCGGTCGACGACCCCGAGCCGCTGCTTGCCGGCGTGCGCAATGCCGGCGCGATCTTCGTCGGCCGTCATACGCCGGAGGTGATCGGCGATTATGTTGGCGGCTCGAACCATGTGCTGCCGACGGCCCGCTCCGCGCGCTTTTCCTCGGGTCTTTCCGTGCTCGATTTCGTCAAGCGCACCTCGATCCTCCGGCTTGGGCCGGATCAGCTTCGTGCACTCGGGCCGGCGGCGATCGCGCTTGCCAATTCCGAGGGGCTGGATGCACATGCGCGATCGGTCGCGATCCGCCTCAATCTCGAGGGGTAAGGCATGGTCAAGGGCGTCTTCCGGCTGAGCGATGTGGTCCTCGACGACACGATCGGCCGTTCGACGCCCGATGTCGAGCACGAGCGCGCGGTCGCCATTTTCGACCTGATTGAGGAAAACAGCTTCACGCCCGTCGGGCATGAGGGCGGGCCCTATCTGCTCAATCTTTCGCTGGTCGACCAGAAGCTGGTCTTCGACATCCGCATGGAAGATGGCGGCGTTGTCGCCACCCATATTCTGTCGCTGACGCCGTTTCGCCGGATCGTGAAGGATTATTTCATGATCTGCGAGAGCTATTACGAGGCGATCCGTTCGGCCACGCCAAGCCGTATCGAAGCGATCGACATGGGCCGGCGCGGCATCCACAACGAAGGCTCGCAGACGCTGATGGACCGGCTGAACGGCAAGATCAGCGTGGATTTCGACACGGCGCGCCGGCTCTTCACGCTCGTCTGCGTGCTCTATTGGCGCGGGTGACTGCCATGGACGAGCCGCAGGCGATCGAGCACAATGGCAGGTCGTCCGGGGGCAAATCCCCCGGTGCCATCCTCTTCATGTGCGGCCTGAATACCATCCGTTCGCCGATGGCCGAAGCGATCGCTCGGCAGATGCTGCCGCAGGGCACCTATATCGCCTCGGCTGGCGTACGTGCCGGCGAGCGCAATCCCTTCGTCGATGTCGTGCTTTCCGAGATGGGGCTTTCGCTCGGCCGGCGCCAGCCGCAGACCATGGAGGAGCTGGAGGACGATTTCTTCGATGTCATCATCACGCTCTCTCCCGAGGCGCATCACGCCGCGCTGGAACTGACGCGGGCCAATGCCGTCGACGTTATCTATTGGCCAACGATAGACCCCTCCGCCACGGACGGAACCCGCGAGCAGATTCTCGATGCCTATCGCGGCGTAAGGGACTATCTTCTCGGTCTCATCGAGAGCAGGCTTGTGGAACATCGTGGTTCGCTTTAGAGCCGCAAGTGAAACAAATGCAGAAACCCTTATCAACGTGGTTCACAAAACCGCGGCGATTGTGTAGTTTCCGCCCAAATTTCCGGCGACCCAGCCTTTTTGTCACGGGCGCCGACCTCAACCGACAGGAAAAGAAGCTTTAATGCCGAAAGAAGAAGTCCTCGAATTTCCCGGTGTCGTTACCGAACTCCTGCCGAACGCAACCTTTCGCGTGAAGCTGGAAAACGAGCACGAGATCATTGCCCACACCGCGGGCCGCATGCGCAAGAACCGCATCCGCGTTCTGGCCGGCGACAAGGTGCTGGTGGAAATGACCCCTTACGACCTGACCAAGGGCCGCATCACCTACCGTTTCAAATAGTACGCCGCTCGCTGGAGCCGGATGCCCCGACATTTTTCGGCATCATGCTCCGGAGCCGGCTCTCATTCCCGCATGACAGGTCGAGATCTGATGGCGTTGAAACACAAGCTGATACTGGCCTCCGGATCGCCGCGTCGCGTCGAGCTCCTGCATCAGTCAGGCATCGAGCCCGCGCGCCTTATGCCCATGGACATCGACGAGACGCCGAAGAAGGCGGAGCATCCGCGCTCGCTGGCGCGGCGGCTTTCGGCGGAGAAGGGTGATGCAGCCTTTGCCGCTATCAAGAGCGATGCCGCCTGGCAGGGGAGCTATATCCTTTCGGCCGATACGGTCGTTGCCGTCGGACGGCGCATCCTGCCCAAGGCGGAGTTTGTCGACGAGGCGGCTGCAGCCCTGCATCTGCTCTCCGGGCGCGGCCATGTCGTCTATACCGGCATCTGCCTGATCACGCCGGACCGCAAGGCCCGCCAGAAGGTCGTCGAGACCAAGGTGCGTTTCAAGCGGCTCTCCGGCCGCGACATCGACATGTATCTCGCCTCCGGACAATGGCGGGGCAAGGCAGGGGCCTATGGCATACAGGGGCTTGCAGGCTCCTTCGTGCAAAAGCTCGTCGGTTCCTACACCAATGTCGTCGGATTGCCGCTTTATGAGACCATGCTGTTGCTCGCGGGCGAGGGATTCGACGTCCACGCCGGATGGCAGGAAGGATAAAGCTGATGACGAAGGCTGAAGAGATCAAGGTTGGCTCGAAGGTCGAGCCGCTGCGCAAGACGCGTCCCTGTCCGGAATGCGGCCGCCCGTCGGTGCGCGAGCACTATCCCTTCTGCTCGGATCGCTGCCGTTCCGTCGATCTTTCGCGCTGGCTCAACGGCTCCTATGCCATCCCAGTAACCGAAGACGAGACGAAGGCCGACGGCTCCGATCAGGACTGAATGAGGTTTTCCAAAGAGGTTCGATGTTGCGAACCTCTTCATTTCGTTTGCGAATTGGCAAAATTCGATTTCCTGTCAAAAAAGAGTCATTTGCGGCTGGACATGGCCGAACAAGATGCTATAACCCCGCTCGCTTCCGGGGTGAACCAACCGCCCAGCGCCTTTCACGGCTCTTCTCTCGACGCGAAGCACGGATGCCCAGATAGCTCAGTTGGTAGAGCAGCGGATTGAAAATCCGCGTGTCGCTGGTTCGATTCCGGCTCTGGGCACCACTACCAACTTTCGAAATTTTCCACTTCTGTCGGATGCCTGGTCGGTCCTGGCGACCTCGGAACGAGAGTGGAGTACGCTTCTGCGTCCATACGACTATCAAGTCGGAAGAATTATCAAACGATGCTCTCTTCGGGGTCAGGTCCTTCGGCGGTTCGATGGGCGCGGCGGAGGCCAGCTCCTCCGCGATCATCAGGATCATGGCTCGCAGCTCAAAACCGAATAGCCAACGGCGCTTGTCCAACGGAGGGACAGTGTTTTTAACCAGCTTTCAGCTTCGCTCGCTGAACGTTCGGCATGTCATGACAGAAATCGTTCAGCGCCAAAAGAAAGGCGACCTTGGTCAGTTGATCAGGGCGGACTATGCCGCACTGAAACAACACGATCAGCTTTGATGCAAAACCTTCCTTATTATAGTCATTTGGATCGAACCATGTCCGCTTTACCACCTCATTAAACACTATTCGAACTTTGCCAAATCGTTCGGCATCAGAATGTCATTGGAGAGGCGTTGCAAACGCTCCATTGTATCCCTTCAACCAGTCTAGCGCTGGAAGCGTCTAAAGGAACTATTGAATGCTTCCGGATTCAGGGGGCGGCTAAAGTACAGTTTGAGGACGCGTTGGCCGATCGCGCTCGATCCGTAGGGCCTTAAGCATTGCAGCCTTCTCGATTCGGGCGGCAACGTCACCTGTTGTAATGGCACGGAAGACCGTGTCGGTTTTCTCTCTGATGGGGCATTGGAACCGCTTTGAACGTTTTGACATGATCACAACCAAAGATGAACTGACGGAAGGCTGAGGCTGAGAATAGCCGCCGCACCAGCGATCAAGACAGAGGTCTCTATCAGCATGCGCATCGAGCGTCGTACTGTGTTGGCAATAAGAACGTTTTGCATTTTGGCTCCTTGTTATAATTATTTTCTAGGATTCAGGCATACTATCACATTTTTTAGAAAATTTTCATAATATTTTTGATTGTTAATTTTAGCGGTAACTTACTGTTTTGGCTCTGTCATTGGGAGAGATTGAATAGCCCCGAGTTTCGTAGAGATCTCGGGTCAGATTTTCTGCTGCTTCTCGAACGCGACAGGCGATAGCATCCCGTTCCTGACGTGTTTGCGTTTCGGCTTGTGGAACATCTCGATGTAATCGAACACGTCCCGACGTGCTTCATTGCGTGATCGGTAGACCCTGCCTGCATCGGAACTGCGCGGCTGCGATATCGATACAATTGCGACATGACATGCTAGAATGTCTACGAATGGTAGAATGGTTCGATTCCGGCGCTGGGCACCATCTTTTCTCCCAAATCATGCGGACAATGAAGCGCGACGCTGGCTTCGACCAATTCTTCGTTCAGATCGCGTTTTCGGATGAGTGCCCGCCGTGCGTGCTTGGTCATTGAAGTGAAGATTTTTGCGTGCGGTGTTTTGATCGCAACCATCTTATGGTTGTGTTTCATTAATTCGGTGCATGATCCCATCAAGATATTGATGACATTCGGAATCAAGCGTACGAATTATTGACAGATCACCTATTGATTCGAAGCGAGTCATACCGCACTTTAGATACGGCGGGATAAAGTGATCTCGTAAAAGCCGGCGTTAATTGCAATAGCAAGCTACCGAGGCGCCATGTTAAACAACGATGTTCTGTTCAACACGTTCGCCCGTACTTTTGAAGCACGGCGCGAAGTCGAGATGTCATTCTCAGAATACCTGGAAGCCTGCCGGGACGACCCGCTCATGTACGCAAATGCGGCAGAGCGGCTACTGGCAGCCATGGGCGAACCACTGCTGATCGATACGGCCAAGGATACAAGGCTTGGGCGTATTTTCATGAACCGGACCATCCGGACTTATCCAGCTTTTTCGGGCTTTTTCGGCATGGAAGAGACGATCGAACGCATCGTCGCCTTCTTCCGACATGCGGCCCAGGGGCTGGAGGAGCGCAAGCAGATCCTCTATCTGCTCGGGCCTGTCGGCGGCGGCAAGTCATCGCTTGCCGAGCGGCTGAAATCCTTGATGGAAGTTCATCCCATCTATGTGCTGAAGGCCGGAAACGAGCTGAGCCCGGTCTTCGAAAGCCCGCTCAGCCTGTTCGATCCCGTCACCATGGGGCCGATGATCGAGGAGCGCTACGGCATTCCGCGTCGGCGTCTGACCGGGCTTATGAGCCCCTGGTGCCTCAAGCGGCTGGAAGAGTTCGAAGGCGATATTTCCCGCTTCCGCGTCGTCAGGATACAGCCCTCAAGGCTGCGGCAAATTGCCGTCGCCAAGACGGAACCGGGCGACGAGAACAACCAGGACATTTCCTCGCTGGTCGGCAAGGTGGATATCCGCAAGCTCGAAAGTCTCGCGCAGAATGATCCGGATGCCTACAGCTACTCCGGCGCATTGAACCGTGCCAACCAGGGCATTCTCGAGTTCGTCGAAATGTTCAAAGCGCCCATCAAGATGCTGCACCCGTTGCTGACGGCGACGCAGGAAGGCAATTACATCGGTACGGAAAATATCGGTGCGATACCCTTCTCCGGCATTATCCTGGCGCACTCAAACGAGTCGGAATGGCAGACATTCAAGGCCAACAAGAACAATGAGGCATTCATCGACCGCATCTGCGTGGTGAAAGTGCCTTATTGCCTCAGGGTCACCGAAGAGCAGAAGATCTACGAGAAGCTGATCGAGGAATCCGAGCTCAGCGACGCGCCCTGCGCGCCGTCGACCCTGGAAACGCTCGCCCGCTTCACGGTTCTGACGCGGCTTTCCAAGCACGAGAATTCGACCGCGTTCTCCAAGCTTCGGGTCTATGACGGCGAGAGCCTGAAGGAGACCGATCCGAGGGCGCGCAGCGTGCAGGAATATCGCGATACGGCCGGTGTCGACGAGGGCATGGATGGGGCCTCCACCCGTTTTGCTTTCAAAGTGCTGGCGGCGACCTTCAACTACGATACGACAGAAGTCGGCGCCGATCCGGTGCATCTGATGTACATGCTGGAGCAGGCAATCCGCCGCGAACAGCTGCCACTTGAAACCGAGAAGCTCTATATCGAGTTTATCAAGAGCGAACTCGGACCACGCTACGCGGAGTTCATCGGCAACGAGATCCAGAAGGCCTATCTGGAATCCTATTCGGATTACGGACAGAACCTCTTTGATCGCTACGTCGACTATGCCGACGCCTGGATCGAGGATGTGGACTTCAAGGATCCCGATACAGGCCAGCTTCTGGACCGCGAGCTTCTCAACCAGGAGCTCACCAAAATCGAGAAGCCGGCCGGCATCGCCAATCCGAAGGATTTCCGCAACGAGGTCGTCAAGTTCTGCCTGCGGGCGCGAGCGAGCCACGGCGGCAAGAACCCGTCCTGGACCAGCTACGAGAAGATCCGTGAAGTCATCGAAAAGCGGATGTTCTCCCAGGTCGAGGACCTTTTGCCCGTCATCTCGTTCGGTTCCAAGAAGGATGGCGAGACGGAGAAGAAACATGGCGAATTCGTCGAGCGGATGGTCGCGCGGGGTTACACCGAACGGCAGGTCCGGCGCCTTGTGGAATGGTACATGCGTGTGAAACAGGCGGGATGAGCCACCAAGGAAGAAGGAATGCACATTGTTGACAGACGCCTGAACCCAGGCGGAAAAAGTCTGGAAAATCGTCAACGATTTTTGCGAAGAGCAAAAGCGCTGGTGCAGAGAGCGGTCTATGAATCCTCTCAAAATCGCGACATTCAGGACATTCTGAAGGGTGGCGAAGTCAGCATTCCCCTGGATGGAACCGAGGAACCTCGGTTCCATCGTGGCCCAGAGGGCCTGAAGGAACATATTCTTCCCGGTAATAAGGACTTCATCGAAGGTGATGTTCTGCCGCGGCCAGAAGGTGGCGGCGGCAAAGGTCGCGCCGGTGGTGACGGGTCTGGGGAGGATGCCTTCCGCTTCATCCTGACGCGGGATGAGTTCCTCGATCTCTTCCTCGATGATCTCGAATTGCCCGATCTTGCCAAGCGGCGGTTGATGTCGGCGGATCAGATCAACCCGGTGCGCTCAGGCTATTCGGTGACGGGATCTCCCGCCAATCTCGCCATCAACCGTACGATGCGGCTTGCGATGATGCGGCGCGTCGCGCTGCATCGCCCGAAGCCGGAAACGGTCGAGAAGCTCATCGAGGAGGCCGAGGAGTGCACGGACGAGAAGCGCCGCGCACAGCTCGAAGAAGAGATCAAGAGGCTGGAATCGAAGGTCCGGCGCATTCCCTATATCGATCCGATCGACATCCGCTATCGTCGTTTCGAGAACGAGCCGAAACCGGTGGCGCAGGCCGTTATGTTCTGTCTGATGGACGTCTCCGGTTCGATGACCGAGCATATGAAGGATCTCGCCAAGCGCTTCTACATGTTGCTCTACATCTTCCTGACCCGGCAGTATCGCCGTGTGGAGATCGTCTTCATCCGCCACACTGACGTCGCCGAGGAGGTGGACGAGGAGACCTTCTTCCGCAGCCCGGCAACCGGTGGCACCCAGGTTTCGAGCGCGCTCGAGGCGATGCGGCGGATCGTGCGTGACCGCTTCCCGGCGTCCGACTGGAACATCTACGCCGCCCAGGCGTCGGACGGCGACAACGCCTATTCAGACAATGCGACGACGGCAGCGCTGATGACGAGCGAGATCCTGCCCGTCTGCCAATATTTCGCCTATCTCGAAGTGGGGGAATCGCGCAGCGTCGCAATCTCGTCCGGCTCGGCGATCTGGTCGCTCTACGAACGGCTGCAGGCGGGATGGCCGGTGCTTTCCATGCGGCGTGTCAGCGATCGCAGCCAGATCTATCCGGTCTTCCACGATCTCTTCCAGCGCCGGACGGCGGAAACAAGGAGCGGATGATGGCAAAGAAGGCATCGATGGAGCGGCTTTTCGAAGGTGCGGACTGGGATTTCGCCACCATCCAGCGAATTCACGATGCCTGCGAGAAGATCGCCGTTGGCGAGCTTGGTCTCGATGTCTATCCCAATCAGATCGAGATCATCACTGCCGAGCAGATGCTCGACGTCTATTCCTCGATCGGCATGCCGCTATTCTACAAGCATTGGTCCTTCGGCAAGCATTTCGCCCATCACGAAGCTTTCTATCGCAAGGGCCTGCGCGGCCTCGCCTATGAGATCGTCATCAACAGCTCGCCCTGTATCTCCTACCTGATGGAGGAGAATACGGCGACGATGCAGGCGCTCGTCATCGCGCATGCCGCCTTCGGCCATAATCATTTCTTCAAGAACAATTATCTCTTCAAGCTCTGGACCGATGCCGAAGGCATTCTCGATTATCTCAACTTCGCCAAGAGCTATATCGCGCGCTGCGAGGAGCGCTACGGTCACGCCGCGGTCGAGCGCACGCTGGATGCCGCGCATGCGCTGATGTCGCATGGCGTGCATCGCTATGCGGGCAAGAAGACGCCGGACCTGCGCGACGAGGAGAAGCGCGAGCGCGAGCGGCGCGAATATGACGAAAAGATCTTCAACGATCTCTGGCGCACGGTTCCGGCCGGGTCGGGCAAGAAGACACAGGATCTCGATCTGGAGCGCCGGCGTGCGCTGGCCGGTCTGCCGCAGGAGAACATCCTCTATTTCCTGGAAAAGATGGCACCGCGGCTGAAATCCTGGCAGCGCGAGATCATCCGCATCGTGCGGCATGTCGCGCAATATTTCTATCCGCAGAGCCAGACCAAGGTGATGAACGAGGGCACGGCGACCTATGTGCACTATCGCATCATGACGCGGCTGCACGAGCTTGGCGGCATCGGCGACGGCGATTTTCTGGAATTCCTGAAATCGCATACCAACGTGGTTTTCCAGCCGACCTTCAACGATCCCCGTTATTCCGGCCTCAACCCGTACGCGATCGGTTTTGCCATGATGCAGGATATCGAGCGCATCGTAACGAAGCCGGAGGAGGAGGATCGCCAATGGTTCCCGGAAATCGCCGGCACAGGCGATGCCATGGCGGTGCTGCGCGATCTCTGGGCCAATTATCGCGACGAGAGTTTCATTGCACAGTTCCTCAGCCCGCACCTGATGCGCAAGATGCGCATGTTCCAGCTGACGGATGATCCGGAGGAGGAAGAGGGGCTGAGGGTTGCAGCCATTCATGATGAGCGTGGCTACCGGCGTATCCGCCGCGAGCTGTCACGGCAATATGATGTCGGCTGGATCGATCCGCATATCGAGATCGTCGATGTCGATCTTGCCGGCGATAGGCGGCTGCTGGTCAAGCATACGGTGCTGAACGGCGCGATGCTCGACGACATGGATGCCAAGCGCGTGCTGCAGCATCTGGCCGATCTCTGGAGCTATGACGTGCTGATGCAAGAGGTCGATCGCTCGGGCGCGGTGCTGCGCGATCATCTTGTGCATCCACGGTCTTCGGCGCTTGCGGCGTAAACACCTCTATCCCCGTTTTATGTCTTCGGCAGCCGGTGGTGGCCGCTCACCTGCATGCCATCCTCAGGCTGCAACTTCAGAAAGCCGGGTATGCCGAGCAGCGGGATGACCGCCATCAGCAAAAATGCAATGTGGAATTTCTCCGGCGTCAGCGGCGATCCATCCAAGGTCACCAGCCCCAGTAGCATGGCGGCGACGGAGACGCCGAAGCTGACGCTCAATTGCTGCAGCACGCCGCCCAAGCTGGTGGCGCGGCTGAGCTGTGCCGCCGGGGTATCGGAATAGGACAGCGTATTGGACGTCATGAACTGACCGGCCCGCGCCAGCCCGAAGATGAAAACATAGACGATGATGAACCAGTGCGGCGTGTCGGGCGTGATCAATGCGAAGCCCGCGACGACGGCGGCACCGAATACGGCGCTCCAGGTGAGCATGCGATCGAAGCCATAGAGCTTCAGCAGTTTTGCCGAGACCGGCCGCACGACAAGCGCGCTCAGGGCGCTGACGAAAGTCAGCGTGCCCGAGACGATCGGGCTCAAGCCGAAGCCGACCTGCAGCATCAGCGGTAGCAGGAAGGGCACGCCATTCAGCCCGACACGACAGATGCCGCCGGCAAGGGTGCCGATGCGGAAGGTGCGCAGCTTGAAGAGGGTGAGATCCACGGCTGGCGACGCCGCCGTTTTTGCGTAGCGGATGAAACCGACGAGCAGCAGGCCTGCTGCAGCAAGCGTGAGGACAATAGCCCAGCCGGGGATCGTCGGCCGGCCGATATTTTCGATGCCGTATTGTAGCAGCACGCAGCCGAGGCCGACCATGACGAAGCCGGGAAAATCGAATTTGATCGTCGCGTCACGTTCGGTATCCTCGACATAGCGCAGCGCCATGGCCATGCCGATCATCCCGAAGGGCAGGTTTACCCAGAAAATCCAGCGCCAGGACAGATAGGTGGTCAGAAAGCCACCGAGCACCGGCCCGATCACTGGTCCGATGACGGCGGGCAGGGTCATGTAGGTCATGGCAGTCACGAGCTGGCTGCGCGGGAAACTGCGGATGAGGATGAGGCGCCCGACCGGCGTCATCATCGCGCCGCCGAAGCCCTGCAGCGCGCGCGTGGCGATGAGCATCGGCAGGCTGGTCGCCAGCCCGCAGAGGATCGAGCCAATCGTGAAGATGAAGAGGGAAAGCGTGAAGATGCGCCGGGCGCCGAAGCGATCCGCAAACCAGCCGCTCACCGGAATGAACATGGCAAGCGTCAGAATATAGGTCGTGACAGCCAGATTCATGCGAAGCGGCGTCGTATCGAGGCTCTTGGCGATATCGGGAACGGCGGTAATAAGAATGGTCGAATCCAGCTGCTCCATCAGAAAGGCGACGGCGACCACGGCGGGGATGATGTAGCGCAGGCGGGGATTACGTTCGACCGCAAAAGTCTGACCCTGCGGATTGGGATCTATCGAATCCATGGAATGTAACGGCTTTCCAACGCCCGGCTGGGGACCGGCGCGTTTGACGATTTGCATGGATCCCTTCGGAAACCGCCTCGTGCTCTCGGGAAACATGGTGCTGGCGGCCGGTGATCCGCCGGCCATCGGAATCGTCGCCTATATGAGCACTACCGATGGCGCAGCGCAACAAAAACCGACGCGCATGAATATTTGACACCGTTTGTAAAATCGGGCGCTTCGCGGTGTGGACAGCGGATTCATTTCTTTCCGTCCCACCTTCGCGCCTCAGACATTGTCATCGACCCTCGGTGAAGGCGACGCTTGCAAATCAAAATCTAAACTTCGGACAGCCACGTACCAGAAAGCATAGCCCGCGATACCGCCGCTTATAGTAAGCACAAGGACATCAAACCTATTGGAGCCGCTTTGAAAGCCCCATGAATGAGCTGTCCAGTATCCAGCAATAGCTCCAGCTATCGGATAATAATAGGAGGGTCGCCCGAGCAATTCGCCGACGCAGATCGCCACTAGAGCGGCCTTCCACGTGATCAGGAGAGCCATCGGTACCATAGCGAAGCTAAGGCTGACCAATGCCAGCGGCACAGATACTCCCTCAGCGATTGAGTTAAAATCAGAGGCGAATGAAATCAAAGAATACGAAACGATAGCGAAATATTCAGCAACCAGCAGAGCGAAGATATTCATGAAAATCATCTTCTTGATGTTTGATTTGGCTGCTTTTGGCTCCATCTCTATCTCCGTTTCATCACATGATGGCGCGTAGCCCCCTGAGTGCTTGCTCATTGGTTGTATTCGTAACATACACCATGAAAGAGCGGCAAATACGTGCGTGCGCCGAGATCTAATTGGTCGATGGGGGAGAGGGCAATGTCCAGCGTGCCTTGTCGAAGACGATCGCGGTTCGGAGCTGCTCCGGCGAGGTTCTGCGCAATTCCAGCTGCAGATTGAAATTGTTGTTGCTCTGAAATTCCTTGAAAAAGGCAAGCTTGGCGCCGAAGGCTTGCAGCGTCACGTCCTGCAGCTTGCCGATTGTCTCGAGCGCGGCCTGAAAGTCCAACCAATGGGTCTCGTTCAGCAATAGGACGACAGTATCGACAAAGGTGCCGGCAACGGCCTTTCCGTCGTCATTGTCCGGCATGATGACCTTGATGCGGATGGCATCGATTTCACCTGATGGTTTGCCCCTGGCGATGATGAAGAAGGAAGCCGCCTTGGGATCGCCATAGGCGCCCTTCTGAACGGCATAGCTGCACTCCGAAGTGCCGGCGCCCAGCTCGCTTTGCCGCCATTCGCCTACGGATAGGCCGAATTTCTGGAGATCAGCGCAAAGCGTCTGGCCCGATATCCGCCAGCTTCGCACGAAGGCACTCAGCAGCGCGTCGATAGGCTCGTCCAGCAGATGGGATCTTTTCTTGACGAATGGCTTGGCAGTGACGGTCGCTGGCTTGACGCGGACGCTGCTTGATGCCGGGGCTGATGTCTTTGGCGCCGCTGCCGGAGGCGTGGCTGCATGAGATGGCTGCGGTTCCTGCGCGGGCGCCGTCGGCACTGCTGCGTGTTGTTCCGGTTTCGGAAACAGATTGAGATGATAACGATCATCCAGCGCCCGCAGATTGCGCATATCGTTAGCCAGGAGCGCGGTTGCGAGAATGATCGAACCGATGACAACGGCGGCAATCCAAAAGACAGCTCTGCTTTTCTTGCGAGGTGGCGCCACCGACATGGTTCAGATCACAGCTACTCCCGAGGAAACTTACCTTGCTGCAATAACTGTATGTTGAGCAGCCATGTTCATGGCTACAGCATATGCGTTTATGAACGATTGATCATTCTAATGTTTCTTTGTCAATTCATGATGTTGCTCAAAGCAGATCGCGATCTTGGGCAGCCGGTTTTTCCGGCTTTTTGCGTGTTATTGTCGCAAAGCTGCTGCCCGCTCCTGTGCAATCTGTTCTAGACGAAATATGCCTTGAGTGCCTTGACGGTGGCGGCATCCGTGCGGCGGGCCGATGGCGCCGAGAAGCCAAGGGTGACGGCTCGCTCATCCATCTCGGAGACGGGTGCCGAGCAAGAGGCATGGATCTCGCTGATCTGCAGGCGCGGCCATAACTGGCCGACCGTCGCAAGCGTCACGCCGGAGCCAGGCATGACGGAGATGCGACCAGCGGCGGCTGCGATCGCCTGTTCGAGCACGGCGAGCCCTTCCGCCGCGGTCTTTGCGCCGCCGGACGTCAGGATGCGTTCGAAGCCGAGGGAGATAGCGACATCAACGGCTTCCTCGACGTCGGGCACCAGATCGAAGGCGCGGTGCAGCGTCTTGCCGAGGCCTTCCGCATGGGCGGTGAGAGCGAAGAGCGTATCAACATCAAGTCGCCCATCGGGCAGGGAGGCACCGAGCACGACGCCCGCCAGACCGAGGGTCCGCGTCGCATCGATGTCGCGCTTCATAATGTCAAGTTCATCCGCCGAATAGACGAAGCCGCCGGCGCGCGGACGGATAATGGCGTATGCCGGGACGGGCATCCTCGCCGCTGCGGCCATCAGCCCGGCACTCGGCGTCAGCCCACCAAGAGGAAGCGCGCTGCAAAGCTCAATACGATCGCCGCCGCCCTCGACGGCGGCCTTGAGGCCGGCAATATCTTCGACGCAGACCTCAAGCAGCATGGATAGGCTCTCCGGCATATTGCAGGCCCAGCAGGGCGGCACCGATGAGGCCCGGTTCCAGCTTGCACTCGCTCGGCACGACGAGAGGCCGGCCGAACTTGCGCAGGATGCGGGCACGCACAGCCTCGTCGAGCCGCACCAGGAGCGGTTCGACGTTGGAAAGGCCGCCGCCGACGGGCACGATGGTCGCGCCGGTTATGTTGATGGTCAGCGCCAGCGGCGAGGCGACTAGGTCGACCATCACGTCGATCGTGCGTTCCGCGCGGCTTTCGCCCTTCAGCCAGTCGCCGATGATCTCTTCGCTGGAAAGTTCCAGTCCGTGAAGCGTCTTGTGCAGGCGTTCGATGCCGCGGGCGCCACCGACTGTGTCGACGCAGCCCTTCTGGCCGCAGCCGCAGGGATAGGCGGGAATGGCAACCGGCGGATTGCCGGCAAGGGAGGCGATGATCGGGCCGTGGCCCCATTCCCCGGCAAAGCCGCCGGCTGCATTGACCAGCCGGCCATCAGCGACAAGGCCACCACCGACGCCGGTGCCAAGAATGGCGCCGAACACGATGCGATGGCCACGGCCCGCGCCCGACATGGCTTCGGCCATGGCGAAGCAATCGGCATCGTTGGCAATCAGCACGGGATAGCCGAGTTCCGCTTCGAGGTCAGCGGCAAGGTGCCGGCCGTGAATGCAGGGAATGTTGGCGCAGGTCAGCGCCTGCGTATCGGGGTCGACCACACCGGCGATCGAGAAGGAGAGGCAATCCGGCTTGCCTTGCGCCTCCGCTATCACGTCGTGCAGGGCGGCAACGAATTCGGCGAAGTCATGCCTGGGCGTCGGGCGCCGTGCCAGCGGAACGATATCCGTCATGGAGCGGGCAATGCCGCCTTTGATGGCGCTGCCGCCGATGTCGAAGGAAACGATCATGAATGCCGACCCGCTGGAAACATGGCGCACTTGCTCGCACCCTTTGCCGGTCTTTGCAAGATCAATCCGGTGCGGGCCAATCCTTCCCGGGCGGGCAGTCGTCAATCCGTTGTCGGAAGCGGCAAGGTGATTCTTGCTTCGAAGCCATCGGTCCTGCCGGCCGCCGGCGAGAGCAGATCGAGATGACCGCCGATCTGGCCAACGATGCGCTCGACGATCGACAATCCCAAGCCTGAGCCCGCCGCTTTCGTCTTGCCGCGCCAGAAACGCTTCTTTAGGCCCGCGAGCTCATTGGCGGACAGCACGGCGCCGCCATTGACGACCCGGACGGTGCGGTCGTCGACGCTGACCGTCACTTCCTCATCGGTCGGGCCGTGGATCAAAGCGTTTTCGATCAGATTGCGTATCACGATCGCAAAGGCGTCGATATCGACATTGCGGATCAGTTTCCCGGAAGCCTCGTTTTCCAACAGGACGCGGCCCGCCGTGCCGGTATCGCGGTCGTAATCGCCGATGACGGTTTCGATGACGGCCATAAGATCGGCCGGTTTGTCGCCGGTGCCGATACCGGCCTGGGCACGAGAAAGCTGCAGCAGCTTTTCCGCCAACCGGCTGAGATTGGAGAGAGATGTTTCGATGCGGCCGGCGCGTTCCGCCAGTTGCCCTTGCGGCAATTCGGCGATCAGCCGCTGCGTCTGGGCAAGCGCTCCCGCAATCGGAGTGCGCAGCTCATGGGCGCTGTTGGCGGTGAATTCCCGCTCCGCTTCAAGGGCGAGCCGCAGGCGTTCGAGCAGCAGGTTGACGGAACGGGCGATCGGCTGCAGTTCGAGCGGCAGCGTTTCGCTCTCGAGGGGCGCCATGTTGCCGCCGTCCTTGGTGGCGATCTCGGAGCGCAAGCGGTCGATCGGCCGCAGCGATCGGCCAACGATGATGCCGATGGCAATGATGCTCGCCGGAATGAGCGCCAGCAGCGGCCAGAGCAGCGCGACGCCGCTCTCGCGCAATGCCTCGCGGCGATTCTTGAAGGCATCGGCGACATGCAGGAAGATCGTCCCATCAGCCGAGGATTCGGTATAGATCCGGTATCGTGATGTATTGTGGAAGCCGATTGCCAGCGGCACCTCATAGGCGGTTGGAGGGGCATCGTGGGAATGCAGGATGACCTTGCCGTTCCCATCGAGCACTTGGTAGGTCAGATATTCGCGGTTCAGCCCCTTGTTGAGCGCTTCCAGGCTCTGGGGATCGCCGGAATGGTCGCGGTTGGCTAGATCGTCGAGCACCAGCGGCAGTAGACGCTCGGCGGTTTCCTGCAATGCGCCGTCGAAGGTTTCCGAGAGTTCCTTGTTGACGACATAAACGCCAATGCCGACCGCGATCAGCCAGAAGATGACGACCGTACCGGTCAGCGCCGTGATCAGACGCCGGGTGATGCTGGCGCGGCTCGCGGTTTTGGCCTCACTCATCGTTCGCCCAGGCAATAGCCGACACCGCGGGCCGTCTTTATGCGATCCTTGCCGATCTTCTTGCGCAGGCGGCTGACATAGACTTCCACCGTGTTGCTCTCGATCTCGGAGCCGAAGGCATAGAGCGCTTCCTCTATCTTGTCCTTGGAGACGATGGCGCCCGGCCGCGTGATCAATAGGTCGAGCACGGCCCATTCCCGGCCGGTCAGGATGATATCCTTGCCTGCCAGCTTGACGCGGCGCTGCGGTTGATCGATTTCCAGGTCGTCGAAGCGCAGGGTCGGCTGCGGGCTGCCCGCATACCGTCGGGCAACCGCCAGGATGCGGGCCGTGAGTTCGCCGAGATTGAACGGCTTGACGAGATAATCGTCGGCACCGCTGTTCAGGCCCTCTATCCGGTCGGAAATCTGGTCGCGTGCCGTCAGGATGATGACCGGGGTTTCATCCGGCCTGCGCCGCAGCCGCTTCAAGAAATCGATGCCGCTACCGTCCGGAAGTTGCAGATCCAGCAGGACGAGGCCGTATTGCACGGCGCTGGTGACCTCTTCCGCATCGGCCAGGTTCTTGACCCAATCCACGGCGTGAGGCCCTGCCGCGATATGGTCGCGAACCGCACCGCCGATCGTGTCGTCGTCCTCCACCACAAGAATGCGCACCTGCACCTCTCAACCGTTGAACGTACTTCAGTTAATGCCGAGGGACCTATCGGGTCAATAACGGCTGAAATAAGCCATGGCTGGATGCACAGTTCATGGCTCGCTAACACAGCGAAAACGTTCCCGGTACCTATGGACAGACAGAAACGCGATGGTTACTTGTGCGGAGAATGAGGCGGCACGGGTGCCGCCGGAGGCTATCGGAGGATCTCGGTCATGCTGAAGGGAATTTCCCCGCTGTTGAATGCGGATGTGCTTTACGCACTCAAATCCATGGGGCATGGCGATATGCTCGCTGTCGTAGACACGAATTTCCCCGCCGAATCGGTCGCAAGCCAGACCGTTCTGGGCGAGCTGCTGCGTATCGACAACGTGTCGTCTGCCGAAACGGTTGCGGCGATCCTGTCGCTGATGCCGCTCGATACCTTCATCGATGATGCGGCGGCACGCATGGAAGTGGTTGGTGCGCCGGATGAGGTGCCGCAGGTGCAGCGTGAAGTTCAGGCTGTGATCGACAAGGCCGAGGGCAAGCATTGGCCGCTGACGCCGGTCGAGCGTTTTGCCTTCTATGAGCGTGCCAAGGATGCCTTTTGCGTCATTCAGACCGGCGAGCGCCGTTTCTACGGTTGTTTTACCTTGACCAAGGGCGTCATCCCGCCGGAAGCTGAGTGATCAGGCACGCTTGATCCGGATGGCGGCAAGGGCGCTGTTTCGATAAAGGAAGGCGATGGCGAGAAAGCTGGATTCCCAGGGACGGCTTGATGATGCGGCGCGAGCCGGTTGGCTCTATTATGTTGCCGGCCGCACGCAGGACGAAATCGCCGTCGCGATGGGAGTATCCAGGCAGTCGGCCCAGCGGCTGGTGTCGCTTGCCGTCGCCGAGCGGCTGATCAAGGTCCGGCTGGACCATCCGATCGCCGCGTGTCTGGAATATGCGGCAGAGCTCAAGAAGAAATTCAATCTGCGGCATGTCGATATCGTTCCGAGCGATTCAGACAGCACATCCTCCACCATTGGCATTGCCGAAGCGGGTGCTGCCGAAATCGAGCGCTGGCTGCGGCGGCCCGACCCGATCGTGCTGGCGATCGGCACGGGGCGCACGCTGAAGGCTGCGGTCGATCAGCTGCCGGCGATCGAATGTCTGCAGCACCGGGTTGTGTCGCTGACGGGCAATATCGGCCCCGACGGTTCGGCCGCCTACTACAACGTCATCTTCAGCATGGCCGATGTCGTCAAGGCGCGGCATTTTCCGATGCCGCTGCCGGTGCTGGTGTCTTCCGCCGAGGAGCGCGAACTATTGCATGCGCAGGCGCTGGTGCGCTCGACGCTCGATATCAGCGCGCAGGCCGACGTGACCTTCGTCGGCATCGGCGAGATGGGTGTCGAGGCGCCGCTCTGTCTCGACGGCTTTCTCGAGAGGGACGAGATGCTTGCCCTGATGGATCGGGGCGCTGCCGGCGAGATCTGCGGATGGGTTTTCGATGGCAATGGCAAGCTCATGCCCGATGATGTCAACGAGCGCGTCGCCAGTGCGCCCTTGCCGTCGCGCGATACCTGCAGCGTCATCGGAATCGCCAAGGGCCGACGCAAATTCGAGGCAATCAAGGCGGCCGTCGTCGGTCAGCAGATCAATGGTTTGATCACCGACGAGGCAGTTGCCGAATTTTTGCTCAAGGCGTGAGCAAAAAATTTAACTCATAAAAACAAAAGGATAGGCTGCTTGCTCGGCAATGCAGCAACGAATCTGCATTGACATTTTGTCGCAAGAAGTGAGTAATTGCCCACGAGCAAAGCGAATGCTCATTTTAATCTTCTGGGAGGAAGATATGAAATTGAAAACTTTACTGCTGAGCGCCTGCTCGGCCTTGATGTTCGCCGGCCTGGCATCTGCCGAAACCCTCACGATTGCGACGGTCAATAACGGCGACATGGTCCGTATGCAGAAGCTTACGGACGATTTCAAAGCCAAGAACCCCGGCATCGACCTTCAATGGGTCACGCTCGAAGAAAACGTATTGCGCCAGAAGGTTACGACCGACATCGCTACCAAGGCCGGCCAGTACGACGTGCTGACCATCGGCACCTATGAAGTGCCGATCTGGAGCAAGCTCGGCTGGCTTGCCTCGCTCGACAAGCTTTCCGCCGACAAGGACTATGCGGTGGATGACCTTCTCCCGGCCATTCGCAGCGGTCTGACAACCGACGGCAAGCTCTATGCAGCACCGTTCTACGGCGAAAGCTCGATGGTGATGTACCGCAAGGACCTGTTCGAAAAGGCCGGTCTTAAGATGCCGGACGCACCGACCTGGGACTTCGTTGCCGATGCGGCCCGCAAGATCACCGACAAGGACCATGAAGTCTACGGCATCTGCCTTCGCGGCAAGGCTGGCTGGGGCGAGAACATGGCGTTCTTGACGGCGATGTCGAATTCGTTCGGCGCTCGCTGGTTCGATGAAAAGTGGAAGGCACAGTTCGACCAGCCGGAATGGAAGGACACGCTCGACTTCTACGTCAAGCTGATGAAGGATGCCGGCCCTCCGGGCGCTTCTTCCAACGGCTTCAACGAAAACCTGGCTCTGTTCCAGTCCGGCAAGTGCGGCATGTGGATCGACGCCACCGTTGCTGCCTCCTTCGTTTCCGATCCGAAGGAATCGAAGGTCGCCGACAAGGTCGGCTTCGCTCTGGCTCCGGATAAGGGCCTCGGCAAGCGCGGCAACTGGCTCTGGGCATGGAACCTCGCCATCCCGGCTTCGTCGAAGAAGGCTGAAATCGCAGAAAAGTTCATCTCCTGGGCAACCAGCAAGGAATACACCAACCTTGTCGCTCAGAAAGAAGGCTGGCTGAATGCACCTCCCGGCACCCGTACGTCGCTCTATGCGAGTGCGGACTACCAGAAGGCAGCGCCTTTCGCCAAGATGACGCTCGACTCGATCAACTCGGCTGATCCGACACATCCGACCGTCAAGCCTGTTCCCTATGTTGGCGTCCAGTTCGTCGCCATCCCTGAATTTCAGGGCATCGGCACTGCTGTCGGCCAGCAGTTCTCGGCCGCTCTCGCCGGCCAGATCTCCGTCGATCAGGCTCTGAAGGCTGCCCAGCAGCTGACGGAACGCGAAATGAAGAAGGCCGGCTATCCGAAGTAAGGGCCTTCGAAGCTAAGGAAAGCAGCGGCCCCCTCTCGAGCACTGCTTTCCTCTAGGCCGCCGAGCGCCGAACTGCCCTTGGCGGCCCTTTTGTTTCAGCCGGTCCGCGGCCACCCCCTCCTTTAAAGATAGGTCGGTACTTGCCATGGCAACGTTGCACACCCGTTCCACCGCACGCGTCATGATGGCGCCTTCGGTTCTGCTCCTCTTTGCTTGGATGATCGTCCCGCTCGTGATGACGATCTATTTCTCGACGCTGAACTACAATCTGCTGAATCCCGGCACGCACGATTTCCTCGGGTTTCTCAACTACGAATATTTCATCACCGATCCGGCCTTCCTCAGCTCGCTGATCGTGACGTTACTGCTTGTCGGCGGTGCGTTGCTGATCACGGTCGTCGGCGGCATTGCGCTGGCACTCCTTCTTGATCAGCCGATCTTCGGCCAGGGCATCGTGCGCATGCTGGTGCTTGCGCCCTTCTTCGTGATGCCGACGGTCGCAGCCCTCATCTGGAAGCATATGTTCATGAACCCGGTGAACGGGCTCCTGGCACATCTCTTCCGGTTCTTCGGGCTTGATCCGCTGACCTGGCTGGAGACGGTTCCGCTGCTGTCGATCATCATCATCATCGCCTGGCAGTGGCTGCCTTTCGCGACACTTATCCTGCTGACTGCCCTGCAGTCGCTGGATGAGGAGCAGAAGGAAGCTGCCGAGATGGATGGCGCCGGACCGGTTTCGAAGTTCATCCATATCATCCTGCCGCATCTGGCGCGGGCCATCACCGTCGTCATCCTGATCGAGACGATCTTCATGCTGTCGGCCTTTGCCGAGATCCTCGTCACCACCAATGGCGGTCCGGGCACGGCGACGACGAACCTGACTTATCTCGTCTATTCGCAGATCGTTCTGTCGCAGGACGTCGGCGGCGCGTCGGCGGGCGGCATCATCGCCGTCATCCTCGCCAACATCGTTGCGATCTTCCTGATGCGCGCAGTCGGCAAGAATCTGGAGGCTTGAGATGGCACGCAAAGTCACCACGCAACGCAAGATCGTTGTATCGATCGCCGCCTGGATCGTGGCAATCCTTATCTTCTTCCCGATCCTGTGGACGATCCTGACGAGCTTCAAGACGGAAGGCGATGCGATTGCCTCGCCGCCGCAGTTCCTCTTCTTCCACTGGACGCTGGAGAACTATTTCGAGGTGCAGTCGCGCTCGGACTACTTCCTCCACTTCGGCAACTCGGTCATCATCGCCTTTGGTTCGACCTTTCTCGGCCTGCTCGTCGCAGTACCCGCCGCCTGGGCCATGGCATTCTCGCCGACCAAGCGGACCAAGGACGCCCTGATGTGGATGCTGTCGACGAAAATGATGCCGCCGGTCGGCGCCTTCATCCCGATCTACCTGTTGTTCCAGAGCTTCGGCCTCCTGAACAACCAGTTCGCCAGCCGGGTGGGCATGGTCGTCGTGCTGATGCTCATCAACCTGCCGATCATCGTCTGGATGCTCTATACCTACTTCAAGGAAATTCCCGGCGAAATCCTCGAAGCGGCCCGCATGGACGGTGCGACGCTGGCAAAAGAGATCATCTATGTCCTGACGCCGATGGCGATTCCCGGCCTTGCCTCGACGATGCTGCTCAACATCATCCTCGCCTGGAACGAGGCCTTCTGGACGCTCAACCTCTCCGCGGTCGATGCGGCGCCGCTGAGCACCTTCATCGCCTCCTATTCCAGCCCCGAGGGCCTGTTCTATGCCAAGCTTTCGGCGGCATCGACCATGGCGATCGCTCCGATCCTGATCCTTGGCTGGTTCAGCCAGAAGCAACTCGTTCGCGGCCTGACCTTCGGCGCGGTTAAGTAAGGAAGAGAAACGTGGGTAGCATTGTTCTCAAACAAGTCTCCAAGGTCTTCGGCGAAGCCAAGGTCATCCCTTCCATCGACCTGGAGATCGACAACGGCGAGTTCGTCGTCTTCGTCGGCCCGTCCGGCTGTGGCAAGTCGACGCTGCTGCGTCTCATCGCCGGCCTCGAAGACGTCTCCGGCGGCCAGATCCTCATCGACGGCAAGGATGGCACCAATCTGAAGCCGTCCGAACGCGGCCTTGCCATGGTGTTCCAGTCCTACGCGCTTTATCCGCATATGAGCGTGCGCAAGAACATCGCCTTTCCGCTGAAGATGGCGAACATGCCGCAGGCGGAAATCGACAAGAAGGTGGCGGATGCCGCGCGCGTCCTCAACCTGACTGACTATCTGGAGCGCAAGCCGCGCCAGCTTTCCGGCGGTCAGCGCCAGCGTGTCGCCATCGGCCGCGCCATCGTGCGCCAGCCGGCCGCCTTCCTATTCGACGAGCCCTTGTCGAACCTCGATGCGGCGCTGCGCGTCAACATGCGCCTTGAGATCAGCGAGCTGCATCAGCAGCTGAAGACGACGATGGTCTATGTGACGCATGACCAAGTCGAGGCCATGACCATGGCCGACAAGATCGTCGTGCTCAACCGCGGCAATATCGAACAGGTCGGCTCGCCGCTGGAGCTCTACCGCAGCCCGCGCAACCTCTTCGTCGCGGGCTTCATCGGCTCGCCGAAGATGAACTTCGTCAAGGGCGCCTATGCACAGAGCCTTGGCGGCGACACGATCGGCGTCAGGCCGGAACATACCCTGCTGTCGACTACCGCAGGCGACTGGCAGGGCAAGGTGCTCGTGGCTGAGCATCTCGGCTCCGACACTTTCCTGCACATCGACGTTGACGGGATCGGCACGGTGACTGCGCGCGGCTCGGGCGATTTCCCGGCCCGGGCCGGCGATACCGTCTACCTGACACCGGACAAGGCGCATATTCACCGGTTCAACGCCGAAGGGCTTGCGATTTCAGCTTAAAAGCCAAGGCCGTGTGCGCTGGAGCGGGCACGGCCGACGCACCTGTTCCGGTTCGCATCATCGATCTGCGTGCACCGGTCAAGCATACCAGCCGGCGCGGGTTTCCCAGCCGCCCGGAGCCAAAGACCTTTCAGAAGGACCAGAGACATGACGTGCAAATTATCGCTCGCAACTCTCCAGCAGGCGGCTGCAAAGGTGGCCATTCCTGCCTATGACCGGAAGTCGCTTTCGGCTGGTATCGTGCATTTCGGTGTCGGCAATTTCCATCGTGCCCATCAGGCAATCTATCTCGATGACCTTTTCAATACGGGCGAGGCGCATGACTGGGCGATCATCGGCGCCGGCGTATTGCCGTCGGATGCAGCCATGCGTGAAAAGCTGGCCGCCCAGGACTTCCTGACGACCGTTGTCGAGCAGGACAACAACCGCACGGCTGCGCGTGTCACCGCGCCCATGATCGACATCCTACCGGTCGGCGACGCCAGGGCGATCATTGCCAAGCTCGCTGACCCGACAATCCGCATCGTCTCGATGACGATTACCGAGGGTGGCTACTTCATCGATGCTTCGGGCAAGTTCAATCCCGCCCATCCGGCAATCGTGGCCGATGGGCAGAACCCGGATGCGCCGAAGACGGTGTTCGGTCTGATCGTCGCCGGCCTGAAGGCGCGGCGGGCTGCCGGCCTGCCGCCCTTCACCGTCATGTCCTGCGACAACATCCCCCACAATGGCGGCGTCACCAAAGCCGCCGTCGTCGGCACGGCTAAGCTTTCCGATCCGGCCTTTGCCGATTGGATCGCCGCGAACGTCGCCTTCCCGAACGGCATGGTCGACCGCATAACGCCGGCAACGGGTGCGCGTGAGATCGACTTGCTCAAAGAAGCTTTCGATATCGAAGACAACTGGCCGGTCTATTGCGAAGAGTTCAAGCAATGGGTACTGGAGGACAATTTCCCGGCCGGTCGTCCGCCGCTTGAAAAGGTCGGCGTCACCTTCGTGCCCGACGTCACTCCCTATGAGCACATGAAGATCCGCATCCTCAATGGCGGCCATGCGGCCATCGCCTATCCGGCGGCGCTGATGGATATTCATTTCGTGCATGAAGCCATGGAAGAGCCGCTGATCCGCGCCTTTCTGGCCAAGCTCGAAAATGACGAGATCATCCCCGTCATCCCGCCGGTGCCAAATACCGTGCTTGCGGATTACTTCAAGCTGATCGAACACCGCTTCGCCAATCCAAAGATCGCCGATACCATCCCGCGCCTGGCGCAGGACGGCTCGAACCGCCAGCCGAAATTCATTCTGCCATCGACGGCCGATCGTCTCCGCCGCGGCGAGGATATTGTCGGCCTATCGCTCGTTTCGGCGTTGTGGTGCCGTTACTTTGCCGGCAAGAGCGACAGCGGCAAGGAGATCGTCTTCAACGATGCCAGCGCCGATCGGCTGCATGAGGCGGCCCTCAAGGCGAAGGACGATCCGAATGCCTTCCTCGTGTTCGACGACATCTTCGGAGATGTCGCCAAATCCGATCTTTTCCGCAAGCGCTTTGCGCATGCACTGAAAACGCTGTGGGAAAAGGGTACCCGCGTCACCCTGCAGCTATACTTGGACAACAAACTCGCGGAATAATTTCGAACGGTCGGACCTCTCCTGTTCCGGCCGTTTTCCATTGTCCCGCCGGTGTTTCGGGCATGACAGGGCTACGAATAGAATTCAGGTTGGATCTGTGATGGCGGATGCGGGAACAGGGCTCGTAATCTTCGATTGCGATGGTGTGCTTGTCGACAGCGAGCCGCTGTCGGTCGGCGTGCTCATTCAGGCGATGCATGATGTCGGCGTAGAGATGAGCGAAGAGGATGTCTATAGCCGCTTCCTCGGCAAGAGCCTGGCGACGCTCGTCGATACGATGCAGACGGAATTCGACGTCTTTATCGATCAGGCATTTCTCGACCGCATCCGCAACGATCTCTATGAACGCTTCAAGCATGAGCTGAAGCCGATCGACGGTATCGGCGCGACGCTGGATGCGCTTTCGCTGCCGCGCTGCGTCGCCTCGTCCAGTCAGCTGGAGCGCATCCGCCTCTCGCTCGGCGTGACCGGACTGCTGGACAGACTGGAGCCGAATATATTCAGTGCCAGCATGGTGAAACGCGGCAAGCCGGCGCCGGATCTTTTCCTCTATGCGGCCGAAAAGATGGGCGTTCTGCCAAAGGATTGCATCGTCGTGGAAGATAGCCCGGCGGGCATCACGGCAGCGCGCGCCGCCGGCATGACGGTCTTTGCCTTCACCGGTGGTTCGCATGCCCATTCGCCGAGTTACCGGGCGGAGTTGGAGCAGCTTTCGCCGGAAGTCGTGTTTGACGCGATGCCGGAATTGATACAACTTGTCCGCAACAAGAGATAAGTGGGCGGGACCTCTTTTGCATGCGTGATCACGTGGTTGCGGTCGATATCGGCACAGGCAGCGCGCGCGCTGGTGTCTTCACCGCGAGCGGTTCACTGCTGGGTAAAAGCGAACATCCGATCCTGATGAATCGCCCGCGTGAAAACCACGCCGAGCATGATTCTGAAGACATATGGACTGCCGTCTGCACCGTCGTTCGCGCAGCGGTAAAGGCTGCCGGCGTCGACTCCTCCGTCATCGGCGCGATCGGCTTCGATGCGACCTGCTCGCTGGTCGTGCGTGACCGCGATGGCGGGCAGCTCACCGTTTCCACCGGCGGCGAGAAAAGGTTCGACACCATCGTCTGGCTCGATCATCGGGCGTTGGCTGAGGCGGATTACTGCACGGCGACGAAGCATGCGGTTCTTGAATATTCCGGCGCTTTCATGTCGCCCGAAATGGAAATGCCGAAGCTGATGTGGCTGAAGGAAAACCTGCCGGAAACCTGGGCTGAGGCCGGCTATTTTTTCGACCTCGCCGATTTCATGACATGGAAGGCGACCGGTTCGCTTGCACGGTCGCGTTCGACGCTGGTGGCGAAATGGAACTATCTTGCGCATCGCGAGCCGGGCTGGCAGGCCGATTTCCTCAATGTGATCGGCCTTGGCGATCTGCGCGAACGCGGCAGCCTGCCTGACGAGAGCGTTGCCGTTGGACGGTCTATCGGCACACTGACGGCCGAGGCGGCGCACGCGCTGGGTCTCGACCGTAAATGCCATGTCGGTGCGGGCATGATCGACGCCTACGCGGGCGCGCTAGGCGCGCTTGCAGCCCATGCCGGCGACGCCACCACGTTGGAACATCAACTGGCGCTGATTGCGGGAACCTCGAGCTGTGTCGTTTCCTTTGCGCGCGAGCGCAAGCGCAGCACAGGCATGTGGGGGCCATATTACGAGGCTGTCTTCCCGGGGATGTGGCTCGCCGAGGCCGGGCAGTCGGCGACGGGCGCACTGCTCGATCATATCGTCAGCATGCATGCGGCCGGTGGGCCGCCGACAGCGGCGTTGCACGATCGTATCGTCCGGCGGATTGCGGAGCTCAGGCGTGCGGAGGGCGATTCCCTTGGCGGGCGTATCCATGTGCTGCCCGATTTTCACGGCAATCGCTCTCCCCTTGCCGATCCGCATGCGTTGGGTGTCATCAGCGGCATGACGCTGGATGCGTCCTTCGATGGCCTCTGCCGGCTGTACTGGCGCACCAGCGTCGGCATTGCGCTCGGCATTCGCCATATCCTGGAGCGGATGCGGGATTATGGCTATGTGCCCGACACGCTGCACGTCGCCGGCGGCCATGTGAAGAATTCGGTGCTGATGGAACTCTACTCGGACGTGACCGGCTGCAAGGTGGTCATCCCGAAGATGAACGAAACCGTGCTGCTTGGCACGGCAATCGCAGCTTCCGTCTCCTGCGGGATTCACGAAAGCCTCGGCGTTGCTGGCGCCGCCATGTATCCGGGCGGTCATGAGCGGCTGCCGAATGCCGAAAAGACGAAACTCTATGATCGCGACTACCGGCGTTTCCTCGCCATGTATCGCCATCGCGCGGAACTGGACGCCATGGAATAGGCGGCTTACCGGAGCGGTGCCTGGGCGAACATGCCCTGAAGCTCTTCTATGCGGCGGGTCCTCGTTTCCGCCGCTTCGCCCGCGGCGTGAGCAACTGAAGTCGCCAGATATTCCAGCAGCGCCATTATGGCTGAAAGATTTTCGCGGCTGTTGGCGCGCTGCGGCGGCAGGGATAGCGTGATGTTTGCGAATTCATGCGCCCATTCCGTGAATTGTCCAGTTAACAGCAATACCTTGTAGCCTGCCCGACGAGCCGAGCGAGCCAGAAGCCGTGAGGTGACAAAGCTCGGGGAGTCGATGACGACAAGTAATCCGTCTTCGGCGGGCTCGCCGAACAGCTCGATGTAGCTGCCATTGGCGCCATCGAGGAAAAGGACCTGATCGCGGGCGAAGGTCAGGCGATCGCGAAAATAACGACCGATCCCTGCGAGACTCGGGTGAGAGGTGACAAAGACATGTCCGGAGGACAGAATTGTCGCAACCGCGTCGCGCCATTGCGGCTGGCCGGCGAGGTTGTAGATATGCTGCAGCATCTCGATCTGTTCGGCAATCTGCGTCGCAAGCGGGCGCCCTTCGCTCGCATCTTTCTGCAACTGTTCCAGGATATTGGGCAATTGCGATGTGATACCGGGCGCATTTTCCTTGAGGTGCACCTTTATCCCATCGAGACCGTGGTAGCCGAGCGACCGCAGAAACCTACCTACCGTCATCGGGCTCAATTCCAGCCTGTCGGCAACGGAGGAGGCCGTCTCGAAGGGTAGTTCATTCAAATGCTCGGAGAAATACTTAGCAATTCTTCGTTCGGCCGGAGTGCCGATCTTTATATATTGTCTAAGTTTCTGGCTAAGGTCTTCCAAGTTTTGCGCCTCTTTGATGGTCTTTTCGATGTTATGTTGCGCCAATTTCTACGCCCATTGGCTATTCAATTTTGATCTGGCCGCCGTTCTTGTTGCGGTTGTTGTTCCTAATGTGGCGTACAGAATATATTAGTGCAAAATATATTACAATAATTCAAATTTTTAATTGTCACATTCATATATCTGTGCGGGATATTGATATCGATACAACCGTTTCTTAAGTGTCCATTTGCCACTAAGAGAGGTAGAACGAATGATTGGCCTTGCCGCCCGCCGCTCCTTCGAGAATCTTTTTGCGCCTGAAACGCGCAAACTTTTCTGGAAGGTACTCGGCCTTACATTGCTGGCGCTCCTCGTGCTGTGGTTCGTCCTGCGGGGCGTCTTTAATTTCCTCGTATTGCCTTGGCTGCAGGGCTTCATGCCATCCACCTCGGATTGGACGGGTTGGCTCACATTCCTTCTTGCCATCTTTGCCGGGATTGCATTGGCATTGGCGATGGCGCTGCTGATTTCACCGGTCACGGCGCTGATTGCCGGCCTGTTTCTCGACGATGTCGCCGAAGTGGTGGAAAAGCGCGACTATCCGGGTGATGCGCCGGGAACGGCAATGCCAATCGTCGCGGCGATGAAGAGTTCCCTACGCTTTCTCGGCGTCGTCATCGTCGGCAACATCATGGCGCTGTTCCTGCTGTTCATTCCGGGCGTCAATCTCGTCGCCTTCTTTCTGGTCAACGGCTATCTGCTGGGGCGGGAATTCTTCGAATTTGCCGCCATGCGTTTCCGCTCGCCGGACGAGGCGCGGGAATTCCGCGTCAAGCACGCCCTCACGGTCTTTCTGGCCGGCCTGGTGATCGCGGCGTTTCTGGCGATCCCGCTGCTCAATCTGCTGACGCCGCTCTTTGCTGCCGGCATGATGGTACATCTGCACAAGCTGATCTCGCACAGGGAGACCAGCCTGCGGTGAGGACAGGCTTAGCCGGCCGCTTCTGCTCCGATGATCTGAGGCGGAAGTTCGACCAGAGGAGCAGGAATGTCCCAGGTCTTTTCCGGCGAGCGACAGAGGTCGGCAATGACGCAGCGTTCGCATTCGGGCTTGCGCGCCTTGCAGACATAGCGGCCATGCAGGATCAGCCAATGGTGTGCGTGGTAGAGATACTGGTCGGGAATGATCTTCATCAACCGCTGCTCGACTTCGTCGGGCGTCTTGCCCGGAGCCAATAGCAGCCGGTTGGCGATGCGGAAGATATGCGTGTCGACGGCCATCGTCGCCTGACCGAAAGCCATGGAAAGCACGACATTCGCGGTCTTGCGGCCGACGCCGGGTAGGGTGATCAATTCTTCGCGGGTGCGCGGCACCTCGCCACCGAAATCCGTGATCAGCTTTTCCGACAGAGCCACGACGTTTTTCGCCTTATTACGGTAAAGGCCGATCGTCTTGATATATTCGCGGATGCGCTCCTCGCCGAGATCGAGCATCTTCTGCGGGGTATCGGCAACGGCAAAGAGGGCACGCGTCGCCTTGTTGACGCCGGCGTCGGTCGCCTGCGCTGAAAGCGCCACGGCAACGACCAGCGTGAAAGGATTGACGTGCTCCAGCTCGCCCTTGGGTTCCGGCCGTTGGATGGAGAAGCGCCGGAAGATCTCTTCCAGGTCCGCTTTGGAATAAAGGCTCTTTCCCGCCGGCTTGCGGCCTGCGGTCGCATTTGACTTTTTCGCGGTTTGGGCGCTGGATTTGATCTTTGGATTTGCCATAAGCGACCTATACTCAAGTCCTATGACGAAACGCAACGCCGATACGGCTGGAGACGGCAACAGGCCGGTTTTCGCTGCCGAATTGTTTCCCCATCGCTCGCTGTCGCGAAAGGGGTTCAGGGTCATGCTGGCCTTGGCGGGCATCTTCTGTCTCTTCTACAGCATTCTCTTCGTCACGCGCGGCGCCTGGCCGATCGGCATTTTCTTCGGCGCCGATTTCTTCCTGCTCTATGGCGCCTTCTGGCTGAACTACCGCTCGGGCCGTGTGCGCGAAGAGGTGACGGTATCGCGCACCAACGTTTCCATCCGCAAATTCTCGCCGACGGGCCGCATGGTGGAGCATGATTTCAATCCGTTTTGGACGCGGTTCCTGGTTCGCCGTCACAGCGAGATCGGCGTTGTTTCCATGCATGTCCGCGACAGAAGCCACGACACCGATGTCGGCTCCTTCCTCAATCCGGAAGATCGTGAGAGCTTTGCCAAGGCCTTCAAGCGTGCCTTGGCGACGGTGACGCAACGGATATGAGCGGCCTTTACAGACCGGCGATATCACATTTTTGCAGAGAGACCACTGGCGCAAGAAACGGGTGGTTTTAGCCGTCTTGCCGTGGTTTTCTCCTTTTCAAGGAGAAAGATCATGAATGCGATTGCACAGCTGAAGAAAGACATCACCCCGGAAGGTCAGGATTACGACACCGTGCGGGAGGTCATCGAGCTCATCACTGAGGAATATCGCGACCAGCCGTCGCTGGAGATGCTGGCCGAAAGGCTCGGCCAGTCGCCGACCCAGCTGCAGAAGACGTTTACACGCTGGGCCGGGCTGTCACCCAAGGCTTTCCTTCAGGCCGTCACGCTCGACCATGCCAAGCGGCTCCTGCGCAAGGAGGATCTGCCGCTGCTGGAGACCTCTTTCGAGGTCGGCCTTTCCGGACCAAGCCGACTGCACGATCTCTTCGTCACGCATGAGGCGATGTCTCCGGGCGAATGGAAGGCGAGGGGCAGCGGTCTGGTGATGCGCTATGCGTTTCACATCTCGCCCTTTGGCCTTGCCTTGATCATGGTCACCGATCGCGGCCTTGCGGGTCTCGCTTTCAGCGATTCCGGCAATGAGAAGGCGTGCCTCGCCGACATGACCTGCCGCTGGCCGAATGCAGAGTTCATCGAAGATCCGCATGCGACGGCACCTTATGCGGCCCGCATCTTCGAGCGAGGGAACTGGTCGAGTGATCAGCCGCTGCGGGTCGTGCTGATCGGTTCGGATTTCCAACTCCGCGTCTGGGAGAGCCTTTTGAAGATCCCGATGGGCCGCGCGGTGACCTATTCCGACATCGCAAGGGATATCGGTCAGCCGACCGCCATGCGGGCCGTGGGTGCGGCTGTCGGCCGCAATCCGATCTCTTTTGTCGTGCCCTGCCATCGTGCGCTCGGGAAGAACGGGCAGCTTACGGGGTATCACTGGGGGCTGACGCGCAAGCGGGCGATGCTGGGATGGGAAGCGGGGGATGTTTGAGGGGGCTGAGGCTCTGAAGCTTGCGGAGGGGCGCGCACTCTCCGTAAACTCGTATCAAGCTTCTCAAGCCGCCTTCGCCATAGCCATCTGCAGCAGCGCCTTCGCAGCACTTTCATCCGTAATCAAAGTATTGCAGCCAATGCGCTTGATGGTGGCGCTGATCGCCCGGGCGCGGTGGGCGCCGCCGGAGGAGATCACGATGTGCTTGGCCTTTTTCAGCGTATCGAGATCGACGGACATGACACGCTTGTTGATCGGGTGATCGACGGAATTGCCCTCGGCATCGAGGAAGTTGAACATGGTGTCGCAGACGCAGCCCATTTCGATCAGCTCTTCCAGCTCGCGTTTCGAAATGAAACCTTCCGACAGCGATGTCGAGTGCGGTCCGATGTCGCCGCAGCTGACGATAGCGAGATCGAGATTCTCCGCGAGGCGGTAGATGGCTTCCAGCCCGCATTTCTCGATGAGATTGCGCTTGGTCTCGACGGAGTCGACGAGAAGCGGCGCCAGGAACATGTAGCACTCCGCGCCGAGCTGGCTTGCCAGACGCCAAGTGTAATCGATCGGATTGGTCTGATGGACGGCGACGATGCCGCCGAGCAGGGAAACCACCTTACAATTGTCACGGCGGGTCGGGCGGAAGCTTGCAAGCGACGCGGTCATCGTCCGGCCCCAGCCGACGCCGATCGTATAGTTGTCGGGGATGGCTTCGGTCAGGAACTGGCCGAGTGCCAGGCCGACGCTCTTTGCCTGTGCGTTCACATCTCCATTGGCCGGCTCGGGAACGACGATCGCTTCATCGAGGCCAAAGGTGCGCTCGAGCTTGATCGCCAGTTCAACGCAGTCATCGATGCCTTCGGTGATCCAGATCTGCACCTCGGCGCGGCGCATGGCCTCGTCCAGCAGGCGGATGACGGTGGTGCGGCTGATACCCAGCTGTTCGGCGACATCTTTTTGCGTCAGGCCCTGGTTGTAATAAAGCCAAGCGGCGCGAAGCCTCAGGGAGGAGGTCTCCGAATAGGCGGTGTGGGTTCCGCGTCTCAGTTTGGCCACAGGTCCTCCGGCGAGATTGTCGCATGCGCCGTTTAACGTCATGATCCGCCTGAGATGCGAAAAGGAATGATGGCGGATGACTGGAGCAGGCGAGATCGGCTCTTCCGCTGCCGATATTCTATGACATGAAACTTATGTCAATCGAATTGCACAAATGTCCTTGACTTTTCGATGCGAGATTGCTGATAGTCGGTGATGAGGAATTCGGTCTTGTCCAACCGAGGAGGACAATGTGCGAGTGCTGCTGCAAGCAAGTGCCAGACCGGACAGGGAGCCATATAGGGCGCCCGGTGCCGGTGAAAAGCCTGCTTTCGGAAGGTTGTTTCTTCACCGCTCGGCCGTTCACCGGAAATGGAACTCCAGCGCGTTTTATCCCGTTACCGACACATAGGAGAAGGAAGGCTACACCCCGACGCCTTCGGTCCCGTCCGGCGAAAAGACCGGATCTGCTGCCAACATCTCCCATCCCGATGGGCTTCATTCAACAAGGATACCTGTTATGACTTCCAAGCTTGACCAACTCCGCGCCATGACCACGGTCGTGGCCGATACCGGCGATATCGAGGCAGTTGCCCGCCTGAAGCCGGTGGATTGCACCACCAACCCGACGATCGTGTTGAAGGCACTGGGCACGCCGATGTTCGCCGACGCGATCAAGGAAGCCGTTGCCTGGGGCAAGAAGCAGGGTGGCGCGTCCGAGGCCGTGGTTGCCGCCGTTGCCGACCGCCTGGCAATTTCCGTCGGTGCAGCGCTTTCCGGCCTCGTTCCCGGCCGCGTCTCGACCGAAGTCGATGCCGACCTCTCCTTCAACACGGAAGCTTCGCTTGCTAAGGCCCGCGCCATCATCGCCGCCTACAAAGAGCGCGGCATCGAGCGTGACCGCATCCTGATCAAGCTCGCTTCCACCTGGGAAGGCATCCGCGCCGCCGAAGTGCTGCAAAAGGAAGGCATCGACTGCAATCTGACGCTGCTCTTCAGCAAGGCCCAGGCGATTGCCTGCGCCGACGCCAAGGCATTCCTCATTTCGCCCTTCGTCGGCCGCATCCTCGACTGGTACAAGAAGTCGACCGGCAAGGACTACACGGCAGAGGAAGATCCGGGCGTCGTCTCGGTGCGTGACATCTACCACTATTACAAGGCCAACGACATCAAGACGATCGTCATGGGCGCCTCCTTCCGCAATACCGGCGAAATCGAAGCGCTGGCCGGCTGCGATCGCCTGACGATCAGCCCGAACCTGCTTGACGAACTTTCCAAGGATGAAGGCAAGCTGGAGCGCAAGCTCTCGCCGGAGCCCAAGGGCTCGGTTGAGAAGATCGCGGTCGACGAAAAGACCTTCCGCTGGATGATGAACGAAGATGCGATGGCTACTGAGAAGCTCTCCGAAGGCATCCGCGCCTTCGCCAAGGATCTCGGCACGCTGCGCGCCATGGTCAGCAAGGAACTGCAGCTCGCAGCCGCTTGACGGTGATCGGGCGTCTCTCCGTCGGGGGGAGCTATGATTCGACAGGGTGTCGCAGGGATGCGGCGCCCTTTTTGTTTATAGACAGGGCTTTGAGGTCGCCGCAGTTAGACGGCATGGGCGCAGCCTTAGAGAGACCAGAGGCGCTTTGCATTGAGGCGATAGAGCCGATTGCGTTCGTCGGCACTGACACCATGCATCAGGGCATGAGTGGCGGCGACCCAGGTGGAGAGATTGCCGCCAAGCGTGCAGACGGGCCAATCGCTGCCCCAGATGACGCGGTCCCAGCCAAAGCTTGCAATGCAATGTTCGACGAACGGCCGTAACGTTTCCGGCGACCAGTTGTCCGGATCGGCATAGGCCACAACGCCGGAAATCTTCACGATGACATTCGGCCGTTTCGCCACCTCGCTGATGCCCAACGACCAGCTTTCGCTCAGCCCATCCTTCACCGCAGGCACGCCACAATGGTCGAGGATGAAGCGAATATTTGGATTGAGGTCGATGAGCGCGATCGCCTTGGATATCTGATGCGGCAGGACGCAGAGATCGAAGGTAAGGCGGGTATCGCTTAGCCGCTTCAGGTTTTCGCGGAAGAGGACACCCTCTGAGACGTCATCCGGCACGACATGCAGCACGCGGCGGAAGCCTTTGACGAAGGGGTCGGCGAGCGCGCGCTCGAGATATGCGGGAAAGTTGGGGCTTTCGGGACGGCAGGCGGCGATGGCGCCGCGCAGCAGGCTGCCGGGCTCGCGGCTTAGGCCTTTGACATATTCGGTCTCGCGCTCGATATCCTCTTCGGCGACATCGACTTCCATGTGCAGCGTGTCGGTGATCCCAAGGCGTTTGGCCTCTCGCGCATAATCTTCATAAAGGCTGTCACGATTGAGTGCGCCGGCATCTGCCAGCCAAGGATAGCCCAGCCGCTTGCGGTCGACGATGTGAAGATGGCTGTCGAAAAGCATGGCGTTCCTCCCCGAGCTGCTAGCTCTCTACATACTCACAGAAGAATTATTCATTCAAATAAAAATTATAGCTCGGCCTGATCCACAGTCCCCGCGACGATTTCGGAGATCGCCTTGGCTGTTTGCCGCACATATTCGACTACTTGCTGACGCGTCGGCGCCTTCGGGTTCACGGCCTGGATATAGGGGCAGGTCAACGCGGCCAGCGCATTACCGTCCATCGCCAGAACGGGCGCGGAAATATTGTGAACGCCACTCGTCTGCAGGCTGTCCATGGTTTCGAAGCCGTTCTCGCGGATTGCCGAGAGCTTCTCTTCGAGATCCGCAGGTGGCTCCTCAGGGTCCGGTTCCTGGCGCCTTTGCTCGTTGATCATCATCTGGCGCTGCTTTTCATCCTTGAATGCCAGGAGAATGTGACCTGAGCCGGTATTATAGAGATTGAGCTGGGCACCGACACGGATCGAGATGCCCCAATAGGTCGGCGAATCCTGCTGGGCAATGACGACGACGGAGCCGCGATCGTATATCGCCAGATGACAGGCCTGCTCGGCTCGATTGGAAAATTCGCGCATCAGGGGCGTGGCGAAGGAGACGAGGCGGCGCACCGGCGCATGGTAATGCGCGAGGCCGAAAAGCTTCAGGGTCAGATAGAAGCGATCGCCGTCCTGCCGCTGCACATAGCCGCGCCGCACGAGACGATCGAGCATGCGATAGAATTCGTTGGGACTCTTGTTGAGCGCCTTGGCGATTTCCGCCTGCGTCAGCCCGCCATCGATCCTCGCCAGCAATTCGAGAATGTCGAGCCCCTTGTCCAAGGCCGGTGCGCGATAACGATCACTGTCGTCTTCTATGCTCATGAACAAGCCCTCATGCGACAAAATATATCAATCATTCATATATGAATGATGGAATTTTACAAGTAAGTGAACGCGACTTGACGATCAGTGAATAAGATGTTTGCTTATAAATTATTGGCCTGTAAAGGGTCCAGAGGCAATCGGACGATTGGTCCCAGCCTGGAGGGGAGTGATTAGCGATGGACTGCCAAGTGGCGAACAACATACAGTCCTCGTTGACAGGCTGAGCGGCCGCTTCGTGCGGTCCTCAGAAGGTAGCGCAAGGCTACGCTAACTGATTGTTATTGCATGATCTTATCCCTGGTGCCGGCGATGCAGCTAGTGGAACTGGATAGGATCATGGTCCCGGAGGAAAGGATCAGGATTATGGGTCATGGATTGGAAGGCAAGAAGGTCGTCATTACGGCGGCGGGACAGGGTATCGGCCGGGCGTCGGCGGAGCGCTTTATCTCGCTTGGTGCGCATGTCTATGCCACCGATATCAACGAGCAGACACTTTCGACGCTGGACGGTGCGACCAAGCATGTGTTGAACGTGCTCGATAGCGCTGCCGTCAAGGCCTACGCGGAAGAGCTTGGCCCGATCGACGTGCTCTTCAACTGCGCCGGTTTCGTGCATGCCGGCACGATCCTGGACTGCGAGGAAAAGGATTGGGATTTCTCCTTCAACCTCAATGCCAAGGCGATGTACACGACCTGCCGCGCCTTCCTGCCGGGCATGCTGGAAAAGGGCAAGGGTTCGATCGTCAATATGGCCTCGGTCGCTTCCAGCGTGAAGGGCGTGCCCAACCGTTTCGCCTATTGCGCTTCGAAGGCTGCCGTAATCGGCCTTACCAAGTCGATCGCTGCCGATTTTGTTGCCAAGGGCATCCGTGCCAATGCGATTTGCCCTGGCACGGTCGATAGCCCCTCGCTGCATGAGCGGCTGAAGGCAACCGGTGACTATGACAAGGCGCTCAAGGATTTCATCGCCCGCCAGCCGATGGGCCGCATTGCGACCGCCGAGGAGATCGCCGCGCTGGTGACCTACCTTGCCGGCGACGAGGCGGGTTTCACCACAGGCCAGATCCACGTCATCGACGGCGGCTGGACGGGCTGAAGCCGTTTTTCGCTATCGGAGGCTTCGTGTTGCGGGGCCTCCTTTTATTTGCCACTCTCGTTTGCGAATCGGTTTGTAACAGACGGTTTGCGATCGGGAGAGCGGCATGGATGCGAACGGATTGTTGCATCGTTCAAGAGGCCTCGTTCTGTGGCGCAAGCACCATGTGATCGTGATCTCGGTGCTTGCTGGTCTTGCCGTTTTCCTGCTCCTGACCTCCAGAGACTTCAATGCCAGCAATCTGCTGATCGCCTGGGATACGACCGCCGTCGTCTTCATCGTCTATAGCCTTTACCGCATGCTGACGGCCGACCCGCAGCGCATCCGCAAGCGCTCGGCTGATCTCGATTTCTCGGATGGTTTCCTGCTGTTCCTGTCGATTGCGGCAGCGCTCGCAAGCATCGGCGGCATCGCGCTTGATCTGCTTGGCGTCAAGGACGCCTCGCCCGAAATCGCCTTCTACCGCGTGATGATGGCGATCGTGACGATCCTGATATCATGGACTTTCCTGCACACGCTGTTCACCATCCACTATGCGCATCGGTTTTACAGCACTCCGGGCAAGGGGCAGGGGCTGAAATTCGCCGAGCCTTTGGAGGAGCCGATCTATTGGGATTTCCTCTACTTCTCTTTCACGATCGGCGTTGCGGCGCAGACCGCCGATATCGGTATTTCCACCGTCTCGATGCGTAAGCTGGCGCTCCTCCATGCAATCCTGTCGTTCCTGTTCAACACGACGATCCTCGCGCTCGCCATAAATGTCGGGGCGAGCCTGATCTAGGCCCGCCCCTTCGATAGTCGCGGCTTATATTGCTAGACGACCGCATTGCCGGCCATGACGGCGAGAACCAGGAACACCAGGAAGATGATCAGGAAGATGGCGAAGAGAACGCGCGCAATGGTTGCGGTTGCCGCGGACACGCCCGAAAAGCCGAAAAAGCCGCTGATCAGCGAAATCACAAAGAAAATGAGAGCCCATTTCAGCATTTAGCTGTCTCCTCTGCGTTGTACTTCATAAAGACGCGGGAGGAGGGTGATTTGTTCCGAGGGCGTTTCGATTAACGCCCGATTCTGCTGGTTAAGGCTGGATCGGGCCTCGTTCATATTGGGGCTTGCCGGCCCTTCGCATGGCTCAGGGCGTTCGGCGCTGTAATCGATCCACTGGATCGATTACTTCGGCTACGCCGAACCGCGCCTCACCCATGATTGATCATCACATGCCGCACGGCTGTATAGTCTTCGATAGCGTAGACCGACATATCCTTGCCGTAGCCGGATTGCTTCAAGCCGCCATGCGGCATCTCGTTGACCAGCATGAAGTGGGTGTTGATCCAGGTGCAGCCATATTGCAGGCGGGCAGCCGTCTGCATGCCTCGGCTGATGTCCTTCGTCCAGACCGAGGAGGCAAGCCCGTAGTCACTGTCGTTGGCCCAGGCGACGGCGTCGTTGGGATTGGTGAAGCGGGTGACGGAGACGACAGGGCCGAAAACTTCGCGCCGGACGATCTCGTCATCCTGCGTCGCGCCGGCAACGACCGTCGGCGCATAGAAGAAGCCGCGTTCGCCGGAGATCTTGCCGCCTGTTGTGATCTCCATATGCTTGTGTTCGGCGGCGCGGGTGACGAAGCTTTCGACGCGGTCGCGCTGACGCTTGGAGATCAGCGGGCCAATTTCGTTCTCGGTATCGTCAGCGAGGTTGAACTTGATGCTGGAAACGGCAGACGTCAGGTCGGCGACGAAGTTGTCGTAGACCTTGGCGTCGGCATAGATGCGGCAGGCGGCGGTGCAGTCCTGGCCGGCATTGTAGTAGCCGAAGGTGCGGATGCCGGCGACGACGGCGTCGATATCGGCATCGTCGAAGACAATGACGGGGGCTTTGCCGCCGAGTTCGAGATGCGTGCGCTTGACCGTCTTGGCCGCAGCCTGCAAGACCTTCTTGCCGGTTGCGACATCGCCGGTGATGGACACCATGCTGATCTTCGGATGGTTGATCAACGCGTTGCCGACGCTCTCGCCGCGGCCGAGGATGACGTTGATGACGCCCTCCGGGAGCACATCCGCGAGCAGCTTTGCCATCTTTAGCGCCGTCAGCGGCGTCTGCTCGGAGGGCTTGAAGACGACGGTGTTGCCGCCGGCAATGGCTGGCGCCAGCTTCCAGGCCATCATCATCAGCGGATAGTTCCACGGCGCTATCGAGCCGACGATGCCGATGGGATCGCGGCGGATCATCGAGGTGTGGCCGGGCAGGTATTCGCCGGCGACCGGGCCGTGCAGGTTGCGAACCGCGCCGGCAAAGAAGCGGTAGCAGTCGACAATCGCCGGGATTTCATCGTTGAGCACGGCATTGATCGGCTTGCCGCAGTTCAACGCTTCTAACGCGGCGAAACCTTCGGCGTCCTTCTCGATGGCATCGGCGATCTTGAGGAGATAGGCCGAACGCTGGCTTGGCGTCGTCTGCGACCAGCTCGAGAAGGCTTTTTCGGCAGCGTCGACGGCGGCATCGATCTGGCCGAGTGACGCCTCGGGCAAGTTGAGAACGGTCTCGCCCGTCTTCGGGTTGAGAACGCGTTCTTCCGTTTCCGTGCCGGCTTCGAAGCGGGAGCCGATCAGCATTTGGGTATCCATTATTCTCTCCCTTTCATTTGCCGCCGCCGGCGATCTGATCGCCGTCGCGGGTAAGATAGTAGGCTGCCAGGATCGGCAGGAAGGTGACAAGCACGACGACCATGGCGACGACGTTGGTCACGGGTCGCTGGCGCGGGCGAATGAGTTCCTCCAGCATCCAGATCGGCAAGGTCATCTGCTGGCCGCCCGTGAAGGTGGTGACGATGACTTCATCGAAGGACAGCGCGAAGGCGAGCATGCCGCCGGCAAGCAGCGCCGTGCCGATGTTCGGCAGGACGACATGGCGGAAGGTCTGAAAGCCATCCGCGCCGAGATCCATCGATGCCTCGATCAGCGAACCGGAGGTGCGGCGGAAACGGGCGACGGCATTGTTATAAACAACGACGACGCAGAAGGTGGCATGACCGAGAACGATCGTCCAGACCGAGAAGGGGATGTCGAACAGGCTGAAGGCGGAGCGCAGCGCGATGCCGGTGATGATGCCGGGCAGCGCGATCGGCAAGATAACCAGCAGCGAGATCGCTTCGCGGCCGAAGAATTTCGTCTGGCTGACGGCTGCGGCGCAGAGCGTGCCGAGCAGGAGCGCGATAATGGTGGCGATGGTTGCCACCTGAACGGACAACGCGAGCGCCGACCAGACATCCGGCCTGTTCCAGGCGATGCCGAACCATTGCAGGGTGAGGCCCGGCGGCGGCCACTGATAGCTCTTCTCCTCGGTCGTGAAGGCATAGACGAAGATCAGGAGGATCGGCAGATGCAGGAAGAGCAGGCCGCCGGCGGCTGCGATCTTCAGGGGCAAGGAGGCGCGTTGGCCACGATCAGAGCGCATCGAAGGCTCCCTGTTTCTTGGCGATCCAGAGATAGATGGCCATGATGACGATCGGCACGACCGAGAAGGCGGCGGCAAGCGGCACGTTGCCGGCGGTTCCCTGCTGCGCATAGACGGCCTGGCCGATGAAGAGGCGGGAGGAGCCGATGATCTGTGGGATGATGTAATCGCCCAAGGTCAGCGAGAAGGTGAAGATGGAGCCGGCGACGACACCCGGCAGGGCGAGCGGTAATAGAACCGTGCGGAAAGTCTGGTTCGGCGTCGCGCCGAGATCCGAGGAGGCTTCCAGCAGATTGGCCGGTACGCGTTCGAGAGCGGCCTGCGTCGGCAGGATCATATAGGGCAACCAGATATAGACGAAAACGAGGAAAGTGCCGATATAGCTGACCGAGAGCGAGTTGCCGCCGATGACGGGCAAAGCAAGCACGCCGTCGAGCAGCCAGCCGAGATGCAGCTTGTCAAAGATCCAGGTGAGAATGCCTTCCTTGGCGAGGATGAGCTTCCAGGCATAGACTTTCACCAGATAGCTCGACCAGAGCGGCAGCATGACGCCGAGATAGAATAGTGCCTTCCATTTCCCTTGCGCGTAGCGCGCCGCATAATAGGCGATGGGGAAGGCGACGAAGGCGGAGGCAAGGGTGACGAGTGCGGCCATGACGACCGTGCGCACGATGATGTCGAAGTTCGCGCTATTCAGCAGCTGCGCATAGGTCGAGAGCGTGAATTCGTAATTCACCATTCCCGAGAAGTCGTCGATCGAGAAGAAACTCTGCAGCAACAGCGCGATCAGCGAGCCGATATAGATGATGCCGAGCCAGAGCAGCGGCGGCGTCAGCATCAGGAACAACAGCAGTTTCGGGTGTCGCCAGAAGAGATCGGAGAGGCGACCGAAGACGCCGCCGCGCCGCGGCAGGATCGAGGCCAGCGCTTGCTTCGCCGAGGTGGGGAAGGCTGCGGCGTTCATGCGGCGTCGTCCATATAATGAACATCGACAGGCAGCCATGCGAGGCGGACGGACGCACCGGTATCCGGGGCTAGTTGCCCGGCGGGTACCGTCACATGCAGCCGGGTGCCGTTTGCTTCGACGGAGAGGCGGGTAGCGGCACCGAGAAAGCTCGTCGCTTTCACGGTCGCCGCCACGCCGCTCTCCTCAGTCAACCGGATGGCTTCGGGGCGCAGGCTCGCCCAACGCCGTTCGCCGCCGAGCGACGACATGGTGTCGGGGGCAATGACATTGGAGGAGCCGACGAAATCGGCGACGAAGCGGGTCTTCGGCCGCTGATAGATATCGTGCGGCGAGCCCTGCTGCACGATGCGGCCGTCATTGAAAACGGCGACGCGATCGGCCATGGATAGGGCCTCGCCCTGATCATGAGTGACGAAGACGAAGGTGATGCCGAGCGCGCGCTGCAGGCTCTTCAACTCCTCCTGCATCTGCTCGCGCAGTTTCAGGTCGAGCGCGCCGAGCGGCTCATCAAGCAGCAATACCTTCGGCTTGTTGACCAGAGCGCGAGCGAGCGCCACGCGCTGTCGCTGGCCGCCGGAGAGCTGGCCGGGACGGCGGGCGCCATAGCCAGGTAGCTTGACCAGCTCCAGCGCCTGTTCGGCGGCCTTCAGCCGTTCTGCCTTGCCGACACCCTTGACCATCAACCCGTAGGCGACGTTGTCGAGGATATTGAGATGCGGAAAGAGCGCATAATCCTGGAACACCGTGTTGACGTTACGCCGGTAGGGCGGCACGCCTTCGGCAGTTTCGCCGAAGATCTCTATATGGCCGCCCGTCGGCTGCTCGAAACCCGCGATCAGCCTGAGGCAGGTGGTCTTGCCGGAACCGGAAGGGCCGAGCATGGCGAAGAATTCGCCGGGTGCGATCTCCAGATCGACGCGGTCCACAGCGCGGACCTGGCCGAAATGGCGCGACACCTGCTGGAAACGAACGGCGTTCATTGGTTTCTCCAGGGAAGAGGTTGTTTTTCCTTCTCCCCTTGGGGAGAAGGTGGCCTGAAGGGTCGGATGAGGGAGCGGTGCGGCATAGACTGTCCTTCGCTAGCCGCTCAGGACATTCGTCACTTCGTTCCTCATCCCCCTCATCTGCCTTGTCAGACATCTTCTCCCCGCTGGGGAGAAGATAGAGATCACCGCCCGCCGATCACGCCGATATAGTCGGAGACCCAGCGATGATAGGGCACGCATTCGCTCTGCGTGCTGCATTTCGCGACCGGCGTCTTCCAGAACTTGATCTTGTCGAAGTGGTCATAGCCATTGGTGGCGCAACCGCTGTCGGTGAGCAGCTCATCGCCCTTGCAGGCGGCCGGAACGGAAGGTACGGCGCCGAACCAGGCGGCTGCATCGCCCTGAACCTTGGCCTGCAGCGAGTGTTCCATCCACATATAGGCGCAGTTCGGATGCTCGCTATCGGCATGCAGCATGGTGGTATCGGCCCAGCCTGTCGTTCCCTCATCCGGGAAGGTGGAGGCGATCTTCTGCTTGTCGGCCTGCAGCAGGTTCACCTGGAACGGCCAGGAGCCGGAGGCAACGACGCCTTCGTTCTTGAAGTCGTCGGTCTGGATCATGGCATCATGCCAGTAGCGGCTGACGAGCTTGCGCTGGCCGCGCAGCAATTCGAGTGCGGCCTTGTACTGATCTTCGTTGAGTTCGTAGGGGTCCTTGATGCCGAGTTCGGGCTTGTGCGCCATGAGGTAAAGGGCGGCATCGGCAATGTAGATCGGGCCGTCATAGGCCTGAACGCGGCCCTTGTTGGACTTACCATCTGGCAGCGTCGTTTCTTCGAAGACGACATTCCAGCTCTTCGGCGCCTGGTCCTTGAAGGCGGCGGTGTTGTACATCAGCACGTTCGGTCCCCAGAGATAGGGAACGCCGTAGTGAACGCCGTTGACAGTATGCCAGGGGGCATTCTTCAGGCGTTCGTCGAGGTTCTTCCAGCTCGGGATGAGGTCGGTGTTGATCGGTTGCACGCGCTTGCCGGCGACGAGTCTCAGCGAGGCATCGCCGGATGCGGTCACGAGGTCGAAGCCGCCTTCGTTCATCAGGGCGACCATTTCGTCCGATGTCGCCGCCGTCTTGACGCTGACCTTGCAGCCGGTCTCCTTCTCGAAGCCGGTGACCCAATCGTAATTCTTGTCGCTTTCGCCGCGTTCGATATAGCCGGCCCATGCGACAATGCTGACGGCGCCCTCGCCCTTGCCGAGCGTCTTCAATGGCTCGGCGGCGATGACCTGTGTTGCAAAACTAAGGCATGCGAGCACGGCCGTGCATGATTTCAGCAGATGCTTCATCGGACTCTCCCGGTTTTTGAGCCTTGATGGCGTGGAGCCAGTGGCTGGCTTTTTGTTCCCGGAAGGAAAGGTGACGCGATTTTGCCGCATTCGCAAATTCATTTATCAGAAAGGCGATATCGGAAATTCCGATTCCTAGCGCATATGCATGAGCTGGTAGCGGGCCTCTGCTACCGCTGCCGGCCCGAGCGCATGCTTTCGGCGACGCCGACGAAATCGCGGGCCGCTTGCGGCAGGCTGGAGCCCTTGCGCCAGACCATGCCGACCTGCACGACCGGCAAAGAGCCGGAGACGTCGCGGCTTTCGATGCGATCGCCTTCCAGCGACCAGGGGCGATAGACGAGGTCCGGCAGCAGTGCGACACCGGCGCCCGTCGCAACCAGGCTGCGCACCGCTTCGACAGAGCGGGTGCGGAAGGCGACATGCGGGCGGGCGCCGAGCGCGGTCAAAAGCTTGCCGGTGTTTTCCTCGATTTCGTCGATGGTCAGCATGATCAGCGGCTCACGGGTAATGTCGGCGACACTGATGATATCGGCCGAGACGAGGGGGTGGCCCATCGGCAGCCAAAGCCGGTAGGGCGAAGTTTCGAGGATCTCCGCCTGCAGGGCCATGCGGTCGCGCAGGTTGGAAATGACCATGACGGCGACGTCGAGTTCGCCACCCACCAGAAGATGTTCCAGATAGCCGCCATTATCCTCGATGGCGCTGACCTCGACGCCGGGGCAGGCACGGCGATAGCGTGCCAGAAGATCTGACAGAACATAGCCGGCGACAAGCGACGTCACGCCGATATTCAGCGTGCCGCCGGCTTCGTTCCGCTTGCCGGAAAAGCTGGTGCGCGCGTCGGAAACGGTTGCGAGGATCTTCGTTGCGTGACGCAGGAATTGGTGGCCGTTGTGGGTGATCGACAGACCGCGCGGATGGCGCTCGAACAGCTCGACGCCGAGGTCGCTTTCCAGCTCCTTGAGGGCTTCGGTCACAGAGGATTGCGAGATCGACAGGTTCTGCGCGGCCCGCGTCACGGAGCCCTGTTCCGCCACGGCGACGAAGTATTGCAGCTGTCTCAGCGTGAAGGCCATGCTCCGGTTAGAGCATGTTCGCGCAGAGAAAGGCAAGTGCTCGTCATAGCTGTGAAAGTTTGGACCTTTTTTGGTAGCGATGTCGAAGACGATGCAAGTTTTACCTCGGTTTTAAGTATTCCGAAACGCCAGTTCCCTAACGTGAGGGTTGATCATTTTTGTCGCCTTGGAGTGGTCTATGAGGGAGCAGTTGGCGTGAGCGCCTTACTGCACATTTTCCGGGTACCCCGGAAACTTGTCGTACTGATCGGCGGAGTGGCCCTTCTCGTGGGGTCCTCCGGCGTTTTTGCGCTTTATGTTGGCAAGGACAGGCTGCTTGGTCTTGTATCTGCTTCCCCCGACGGGCTCCAGTGCACCGACGTCAATCTCATCACGATCCGCAAGGACAACCGCTTCTGGGTTCGCAAATATATTCGCACCGAGCCGACCGATGGGTTGACGCGGGTCAGAACCGCGCTCCGCGTTGCCAAGGCCGTCTATCAGGAACAGAAGCCGGATCTCGTACAGGTTGTGGTTCTCGACCGGAACGGACCGACGTTGCGCTCCGACCTGCGCGGCCGGGCCCTTGGCGCTGATGTCGTCTATGTGGCCCATCCCGACCGGCTGGTCGATGGCAGCTCCGAAGCACCGCTGACGGCGCGCTATTACGACGGTGGCGCCAGCAATGCTGGCCTGTTTTACGGCGAGCAAATTACCATGCTGCCGCAGGATATCGATGCGGCGATCGCTGGATTGAAGGATCTGTCCGACTGCGGCAATGCGCTGGCAGCGGACAATAGCGGTGACGCCAAGAAGGACAAGATGAAGGCAGCGATCGCTGCGGAAGAGAAAACGGCCGCAAAACAGGGCGAGAGCCGCGATGCCAAGCCGCCGCTGCCGGAGCCGAAATCGACCGGCAATGTGCGGCCGGGCTATGATGAGAACGGCGAGTTCATCGGCGCTGATGCCGGTTCCAAAGACAAGAGCCCATCACCGGGATTGGACCCGACCATGACGGGTGCAGCCGACCGCCGCTCGCCCGTCACCAATTGATCAAAGCTGGCTTCGCACCATCCGGCAGACAAGTAACAGTCTTATTCCGCCAGATGTTTTTCGCCGATAGCCTGGTAGAGCGCGAAAAGCGCCTCGTGAACCTCACCTGCAAGACGGTAGAAGTCCGGATTCGCCAGGATGGCGGGGTGCTGAAGCAGCAGGTCGTCGGTCATGTCGAGCATGATCGACACCGTGTGCATCGCCTCGTGGCAACCGAACGTTCCCGGTGCGTATTGCGAGAGATCGATGTCGCCGATCTCAGCAAGATCGGCCAGCCGCTGATGCTCGCTATCGTCTGCGGCTGGCATCTCTTTATCCGTCATAATACGCACCTTTGATGTTCGAAGGACCAAACCGGTCTCAATCGGCCTTGTTGCGACGGGCCGGGAAAAGAATGATGTCGCGGATCGATGGCGAGTTGGTCAACAGCATGATGAGGCGGTCCACACCAATGCCGAGACCGCCTGCCGGAGGCATGCCCTGGTCGATGGCATCGAGGAATTCCTCGTCCAGCTGCTTTTCCTTCTCGCCGCGTGCATGCGCCTGCTGGAGCTGCTCGACCATGCGGGCGCGCTGCTCTTCCGGATCGTTGAGTTCCGAGAAGGCGTTGCCGAGTTCCCAGGCGTTGCAATAGGTCTCGAAACGTTCGACGAGGCGCGGCTCGCCCGGTACTTCCTTGGCGAAGGGCGAGATGTCCTTCGGGAAATGCGTGACGTGTGCCGGCTGGATCAGTGTGCCCTCGACCTTCTCTTCGAAGATGAAGGCAAGGCATTCACCCCAGGTCGCATCCTTCTCGACGGCGAAGCCGGCAGCCTTGGAGGCTGCGCGGGCGTCTTCGTCGGTCTTGATCGCCAGGAAGTCGATGCCGGTCGCTTCCTTGACGGCATCGGGCATCGGCACGCGGCGGAACGGGCCCTTGAAGGAGATCTGCTTGTCGCCGAACGCGAATTCGGTGCTGCCATGGATCGACATGGCGAGCGTCGAGAACAGACGCTCGACGAGGTCCATGATGTCCTCGTAGTCGGCATAGGCCCAATAGCATTCCATCATGGTGAATTCAGGATTGTGCCGGGTGGAGACGCCTTCGTTGCGGAAGTTGCGGTTGATCTCGAAGACCTTGTCGGTGAGGCCGGAAACCAGCGTGCGCTTCAGGAACAGTTCCGGCGCAATGCGCAGGTACATGTCGAGCTTCAGCGTGTTGTGATGCGTCTTGAACGGCTCGGCCGTCGCGCCGCCATAGACCGAATGCAGCATTGGCGTCTCGACTTCCATGAAGCCGTCATTTTCCATGAAACGGCGGATGCCGGAAACGATGCGGCTGCGCTGCTGGAAGCGAAGCTTCGATTCCTCGTTGGTCATGATGTCGAGATGACGCTTGCGGTAGCGCAGCTCGATATCGGAGAGGCCGTGCCACTTTTCCGGCATCGGCAACAACGACTTTGTCAGCATGGTGATCTGCTGGGCATTGATCGTCAGTTCGCCGCGCTTGGTGCGGCGCACGACGCCGGTGACGCCGATGATGTCGCCGATATCGATCATCGGCAGCAACGAGCGGGCTTCTTCCGAGGTCACGTCCTTATGGCTGAAGATCTGGATCTTGGCCGAGGCGTCGTGGATGTCCATGAACATGCCGGAGTTGCGCGAGGAATAGACGCGGCCGGCAACGGTGACGACATCGCCGGTTTCGGTATCCGGCTCCAGGCCTTCGTATTTCGCAGCGAGCTCGGCATTGGTCATGGTCCGGTGGAAATGCGCCGGATAGACGTCGCCGATCTGCTCGCGCAGCAGCTTCAGCTTCTGCGCGCGAACTTCCGTTGCGTCGGAGGAGAGGGCGGAGGCTTCGGTCTTGTCGTTCATGGTTTTAAAGTCCGGTTCAGTTCTTCGGGCCGACGAGGGTCGCAACGGTCTGCGCGGCAAGTTTCAGTCGCTGGCGGACGACGGACCGGCCGAGGATCGCCATGCTATCGAAAAGCGGGAGGGAGCGCGAGGAGCCCGATACGGCGACGAAAAGCGGCGCGACGATGACCTTCAGCTTCTTGCCCATGCGGTCGGCGATGGCGCGCAGCTCGGCTTCGATCGTCTCGACATTCCATTCGAGGATCTTTTCCAGATCCGGCTGCACAGTGTTCAGGATCTCAAGCAGTTCTTCCGGCGTCGACTTGATCTTCGCGAAAGCGGAAGGATCGAGGTTAAGGTCGGACTTGAACAGGAAGCCGGTCAAATCAGGCAGTTCGCCAAGCTTGGTGATGCGCGACTGCGACAGCTTCAGGCCTTCCTTCAGGCGATCATTTTCCATCGCCCAGGTCAGTACCCGATGCTGAAACTCTTCTTCCGAGAGCTTCTCGCGGATCCAACGGCCGTTCAGCCAATCGAGCTTCTGGATGTCGAAGATCGCGCCGGCCTTGGAGAGGTTTTCCGGATCGAACTTTGCGGCAAGCTCGTCCATGCTCAAGAGCTCTTCACCTTCGGCGATCTGGATGAAGAACAGGCCGAGGAAGTTCATCAGCGCTTCGGGGATATAGCCGAGGGCCGTATAATAGGAGATCGAGGTCGGGTTCTTGCGCTTCGACAGTTTCGACTTGTCTGCATTGCGCATCAGCGACAGGTGCATGAACACCGGCGGCTCCCAGCCGAGATACTGATAGATCAGGATGTGCTTCGGCACCGAGGCGAGCCATTCCTCGCCGCGCGCGACATGGGTGATCTTCATCAGATGGTCGTCGACGACGTTGGCCATGTGATAGGTGGGCATGCCGTCGGCCTTGAGTAGGACCTGCATATCGACGGCATCCCACGGGATTTCCACATCGCCGTAGACGCCGTCATGGAACTTGCACGAGCCTTCGGTCGGGATCTTCATGCGTACGACATGCGGTTCACCGGCAGCAACGCGTGAGGTCACTTCCTCGGCGGAGAGGTTCAGACAGTGGCCGTCATACTTCGGCGGCAGGCCGGCGGCGCGCTGCGCCTCGCGCATCTTTTCCAGGCGCTCCGGCGTGCAGAAGCAGCGAAAGCCGTGACCGGCCGTGACGATCTGCTCGACGTAGGGCTTGTAGAGGTCCTTTCGGTCGCTCTGGCGGTAGGGGCCGTAAGGGCCGCCGATATCCGGACCTTCGGACCATTTCAGGCCGCACCATTTCAGCGCGTCGAGCACCTTCGTCTCGAATTCCGGGGTGGAGCGGGTGGCGTCGGTATCCTCGATGCGCAGGATGAACTCGCCGCCGTGTTTCTTGGCGAAGAGATAGTTGAACAGCGCGATGTAAGCGGTGCCGACATGCGGCTCGCCGGTGGGGGAGGGTGCGATGCGGACGCGAACGCCTGAAGTGGTCATCTTGTTTGCCCGTCATAAAAGGCCGGGCCGCGCTTGGGACAAGCGCCGTCCAGCCGAAAATGTCTATCTGGATCAGGAAACCGGCCGGAAAAGGGCGTCTTGCCGCTTCTATCAGCGTTTTCCGTATGGCTGGCCTTAGGCCATATTCAAGGGGTGACGTCAAGGGAAACTGCGCCGCGAGGGCAGGCAGAGGCACCGAGGACGCCGTGATGCATCGAAAAGGGCCTGCCTTCCAATTTCACGAAGCGTCTTTACACTTCGTAAGTGTTTCAGGAGAAAAGCCTTACGCTTGCCCAATTTGATTTGCAATTTTCGCGGCAGTGACGAAATAGGTTTTCAATCGTTCATTCCGGGGATCCCATGAAGAAACTAATTTTGAGCTTGCTATTGGTGGTCTCGATGGCCGACACCGCCGCTGCCCAATCGACTATTACGCGCGATGGCTCGGCGAAACTGATCGAATCCTATCGCGCCTATATTGGCAACGACGATCTCTATAATTCCAAGGGCGAGCGCCTGACCGCACCCTGGCAGATCATCCGCCAGGACCGCGCCAACTATCACGCCTATCGCCGCCGTGACCGTGGCGACGAGGGCGACAGCTTCTTCTCACTGCCCTCCAATCGCCAGAAGCTGGAAGCCATGCTGGCCAACGGCAATATCGCCGACGATGCCGGGAATTATATCGTTCGCGGCAACGTCTGGATCAAGGTCGACATTTATGGCCGCGGCGATATCGGCGAATGGGTCGACGTGCACGTCCAGGATTGATCGATCTGATAGAACTGCACCCGCTGGCGGGTGCGGCTCTTTCGATCAATGGCCGCCAGATGCTTTTTTCCGACGGTTCCGCGCCATCATGTTCAGCACTTCGACCAGAGCGGAGAAGGCCATGGCGGCGTAGATGTAGCCCTTGGGAACATGCACGCCCATGCCTTCGGCGATTAGCGTCGTGCCGATCATCAGCAGGAAGGCGAGTGCCAGCATGACGATGCTCGGGTTTTTCTCGATGAAATTGGCGAGCGGATTTGCTGCGACCAGCATGACCGTAACAGCGGCGATGACGGCGACGAACATGATCGGCAGGTGCGGCGTCATGCCGACGGCGGTGATGATGCTGTCGATCGAGAAGACCAGGTCGAGCAGCAAGATCTGGCCGATCGCCGACGCGAAGGTCGTGGTCGTCGATTTGGCGATGAAATCCTCGCCCTGCTCCTGCGGATCGACATTGTGATGGATCTCCTTCGTCGCCTTCCAGACAAGGAAGAGACCTCCGCCGATGAGGATCACGTCCTTCCAGGAGAAGTCCTGGCCGAAGATTTCGAAGATGGGCTGGGTCAGCTGCACGATCCAGGCGACGGTTCCGAGCAGCGCAAGGCGCATGATAAGGGCGAGGCCGATGCCGATCTTACGGGCTCTGTCGCGATGTTCCGACGGCAGCTTGTTGGTGAGGATCGAGATGAAGATCAGGTTGTCGATACCGAGGACCACCTCCATGACGACAAGGGTAATGAGCGCCACCCACGCGGCTGGGTCCTGTATCAGCCCCATAATATCCATTGACGATGCCCCCTTTGATCAGCATTCGCCGATGCTGACCCCCAGCCCGGCCTCTCCAGAATGGCCGTAATGTAAGGAGTGTCATGGTTCGTACAAGGCCGCCGCCATTTTCATGGCGGCGGCCTTGTTTCCGGGTCTTGTTCCCAGGCATGGTTTCTAGTCTTTGAGGGGGATCAATATCTCCGTAACGCCCGTGCCCGTGCGTGGGTCGAAGCGGTCGTCATAGCGTTCCATCATGTCGGGGGTGCCGGCATGCTGTTGACCCGATTGCGGCAGCCACTCTCCGAAGATCTGATGCACCGTCGCAGAAATGCCGGAGATATGGCCGCGATGCGTGAAGATCGCGTAGCGCTGTTGCGGCAGTTTCGTCGTCACGAAGCCTTCGGGCAGGCCGTCCGCGGCGGAAACTTCGGCTGCCGACATGTAACGGAAGCTTTCGCTACCTTCTTCCGCCTGGGTGCAGACGCCATAGGCGACATTGCCGATCTGGCCGGGAATATGGCCGAAATACTGGTTGAATTTCTGCCACAGCGAGGGGATGGCCTGTGTCGCCTCATAGGCATAGGTTTCCGCCAGGCCGGCAAGCAGCATTGCGGGGTGGGTCTCGAAGCGCGGTGCCTCGAGCTTGGGAAGGCGGGTGTCGTCCATTCTGATCGGTTCCTGTAGAGCGAGGTTGCGAACGTGCCCCTGCTTGCGCAGATTTTCCGGCGTCATGCCGAATTGCTCGCGGAAGGCACGGGTGAAAGCCTCGTGCGAGCCGTAGCCGGCATCGAGGGCAACCTGGAGAATGGAGGAGGAGCCGTCGGTCAGTGCGAGAGCCGCTTCGCTGAGGCGGCGGCCCCGGATATAGCTGCTGATCGAGTGACCCGTCGTCATGCCAAAGACCCGCGAAAGATGAAAGCGCGACAGCCCGGCCGTCTCGGCGATCTCGTCGAGCGAGATGTCGGATTTAAAATGGCTTTCGATGAACCATATCGCTCTGCCGATCGCGCTCATTTTCAACTCCCCTGGTTGCCGGGCCACTCATAGGCCTGTGGCGGTGGCGATGCTTGATCGCCATTGCGGAGTTGAATTACTACACGCCCGCGGACAGCAGGAGAGGCCTGATCATCCTAATCCCTGCGATCCGGACCGTAGCCCGCCAGGAAAACCCGCACGGCGCCGCGCACGACATAGTCGATCTCTTCCTTAGACGGCGGCTCTTCCATGTCGCCGAAGAGCCGCAGCTTGAAATAGCCGCCGCTGGCCATTTCCAGGAAGTGGCGGGCAGCCATGTCGAAGTCGTCGATCTTGAGATGGCCTATGGCAGCCTGCCGCTCGAGGAAGCCGCGCAGCACCGTGCGCAGATTTTCCGGACCGGTGAAAAAGCGTTGACAGAGCGAGGGCATGCGTTCGCGCACGCCGATGACCGTGCGCATGGCGCTGATGGTCTTATCCGAGGTGACGTGCGTGACGAAGACGATACCGAAATCATAAAGCGAGGTGGTGACATCCGCTTCGTCTGAAAGGGCATTGCGCACGAGATTGACGAAATGGGTCCGCTCGCTCTCCATCATGGCGGCGAACAGATCTTCCTTGTTGGCGAAATAGACGTAGAGAGTGCCCTTGGAAACGCCCGCCTCGCGGGTGACATCGTTCATGCTCGCCGCATCGAAGCCCATTTTCATAAAGACACGCTTGGCGCCTTCGAGAATCTGATGGCGCTTGGCTGGGTCCTCGCCGGCTGCCCAACGTCCACCGGAGCCCGGTGCGGGCGCGTTCAACACAGCGGCATTTTGGGATTCGTGTTTCATTGGCTCTTTCACTGTCTCCTTTACGCGATACTCGATCATTTTTTCTGAATCTTAAACAGATTCGCGAAATAAATCGAACCGCTCAGTTCGATGTCTCTTGATATGGAGTGAAAAAGGCTTTATGTCAATTGAACCGAACCGTTCGGTTCGATTAATTTGCCAGATTTTCGGTGGTAGGAAATGTCGTCAAGTCATGGAAACAATGTAGCGCGTATCGTGAACGAGCCCGCTGATGCAGATGCGGAAGCTCGGCAAGCCGGTGCACCTGCGGATGCTCCTCTTGCCGAGACGCGCGGCAATCCTGCTCCCGCCCAGGCTGCGCCTGCCGCTCCGGCCCCTGCGGCCCCACCGCCGCCGGAGAAGAAGCGGCGCAGCCTGGTTTTCCCCATCGTCATCGTCGCGGCACTCGCGGCCGGTGGCTGGTATGGCTATGACTGGTGGACGAACGGCCGCTTCATGGTCTCCACCGACGATGCCTATATTGGCGGCGATATCGCCACGATCTCGCCGAAGGTGACGGGCTATGTCGCCAAGGTAAACGTTGTGGCCAACCAGCAGGTCAAGGCCGGCGACGTGCTCGTAACGCTCGATGACGGCGACTACAAGCTGGCGCTTGGCCAGGCTCAGGCCTCGCTCGATACCGAACAGCTTTCGCTCCATACCATCGATGCACAGATCGCTGCCGGCCAGGCAGCCCTTGCCCAGTCGCAGGCACAGAAGGTTGCCCTGGAAGCCACGGTCCGCGGCGCCCAGATCACCCAGACGCGCGCTGCCGAACTGCAATCGAAGTCGGTCGGCACCACGGCCGCTTTGGACAGCGCCAATATCGCGCTTGATCAGGCCAAGGCCAACCTGGTCGGCGGCGACGCCGCCATCGCATCCGCGCAGGCCAATATCAACCTGCTGCAGGCTCAGCGCCGTCAGGCCGAGAGCACGATCAAGGGCCTGGAAGCCGCTCGTGACAAAGCCGCTCGCGACCTGTCCTTTACCGTACTGAAGGCGCCTTATGACGGTATCGTCGGCAATCGCTCGGTGCAGGAAGGCGATCTCGTCTCTCCCGGCCAGAAGCTGATGGCGATCGTACCGACCAAACAGCTTTATATCGACGCGAATTTCAAGGAAACGCAGATCCAGCATCTGGTTCCCGGCTCCAAGGTCAATGTTCACGTCGATGCTTTCAGCGATCATCCGATCGTCGGCACCGTCGAGTCGATCTCGCCGGCTTCCGGCTCGGTCTTCTCGCTGCTGCCGCCGGAAAACGCGACGGGTAACTTCACTAAGATCATCCAGCGCGTGCCTGTCCGCATCGCATTGCCGCAGGATGCGCTCAATACCGGCCGTCTGCGCGCAGGCCTCAGCGTCGTGGTCGACGTCGATACCCGCACGGCGCCGGACAAGTAAACGATCGAGCTCGGGAGAGACGCGCCATGTCGTCCGCCAGCACTACAGCCGGGTCGCCCCCACGCGCGGCCGGCCCCGCCGCGCCCGCGGCTGATCATATCGAGCCGAGAAAGCTCATCGCCTTTCTGGCGATGGTGCTCGGCATGTTCATGTCGATCCTCGACATTCAGATCGTCTCGGCCTCGCTCAGCGAAATCCAGGCCGGCCTCAGCGCCGGCTCGGATGAAATCGGCTGGGTGCAGACCGCCTATCTGATCGCCGAAGTCATCATGATCCCGCTGTCTGGAACGCTGGCACGCATCATTTCGACGCGCTACCTGTTTGCGATTTCAGCTGCCGGCTTCACAGCAGCGAGTGCGCTTGCCGCGACCGCCACCAACATCGATCAGATGATCATCTACCGCGCCCTGCAGGGCTTCATCGGTGGCGGCATGATCCCCTCGGTCTTTGCGGCGGCATTCACGATCTTCCCGCCGTCCAAGCGCAACGTCGTCTCGCCGATCATCGGCCTGATCGCCACGCTGGCGCCGACCATCGGCCCGACGGTCGGCGGCTATCTGTCCAACGCGTTTTCCTGGCATTGGCTGTTTCTGGTCAACATCCCACCCGGTATCATCGTTGCCATCGTCACCTGGAATTTCATCGATTTCGACAAGCCCGAGCTGTCGCTTTTCAAGAAGTTCGACTGGTGGGGCCTGATTTCGATGGGTGTTTTCCTCGGCGCGCTCGAATATGTGCTTGAGGAAGGCAATACGAACGACTGGTTCAACGACAATTATATCGTTGCGGGCGCCATCGCCTCCGCCATCGGCGCCGTGATCTTCTTCTACCGCGCCTTCACGGTCGATTTCCCCGTCGTCGATCTCAGGGCCTTCACGAACAAGAACTTCTCCTTCGGGTCCGTGTTCTCCTTCGTTATGGGCATCGGCCTCTACGGCCTGACCTATATCTATCCGCTCTATCTCGCGCGGATTCGTGGCTACGATTCGTTGCAGATCGGCGAGACGATGTTCGTCTCCGGCCTCACCATGTTCTTCACCGCGCCGCTGGCCGGCTTCCTGTCGAGCAAGGTCGATCTGCGCATCCTGATGATCATCGGCTTCACCAGCTTCTCGGCCGGCACCTACATCATGATGCACCTGACGGTGGACTGGGATTTCTGGGAGCTGCTCATCCCGCAGATCCTGCGCGGTTTCGGTCTAATGCTGTGCATGGTGCCGATCAACAATATCGCGCTCGGAACCATGCCGCCCGCCCGCATGCGCGGTGCGTCCGGCCTGTTCAATCTGACGCGCAATCTCGGCGGCGCCGTCGGACTCGCGATCATCAATACGCTTTTGACGAACAGGCAGGACCAGCATTATTTCAACCTGCGCGACCATGTTCATTGGGGCAGCCATGCGGCCGTTACCCAATTGAACAACATGGCCGCCAGCTTCAATGCAGCGGGTCTGGACGGCGACCAGGCCGCCCTGAAGCAAATGGTCAACATGGCGACGCGGCAGGCGGTTGTCATGTCCTTCGGGGATATTTTCCTGATGCTGACCGTGCTGTTCCTCGCGATGATCCTCGGCGTTCTGATGATCAGCAAGCCGAATACCGCAGGTGGTGGTGGCGGCGGAGGCCACTGATCCGGCTCTTATAAATGCTCCCAAGGCATGGCCCCTCCTCGCGAGGGGCCTTTTTTGTTTGTGGTATTTATCGGAAAAATTCGTCGGTCCGAAATTTTTGATTTACGTACATCAAAAATCGCAGTAAGGCTTTCTGCAGGAGGACCCATGAGACCGACCGTGCATGACATCGCCGCCGCCGCGGGCGTCAGCCTCGCCACGGTGGACCGCGTTTTGAACCAGCGGCCGGGTGTCCGGCTGGTAACGCGGGAGAAGGTGGAAGCCGCTATCCGGCAAATCGGCTATATCCGCGATGTCGCAGCTGCCAATCTGGCCAAGAGCCGGGTCTATCCTCTCGTTTTCATCGTGCCGACGGGGGATAATTCCTTCATGCACGGGCTGCGATTCGAAGTGCATCAGGCAACCTTGCGGGCCAGCATAGAGCGCACGGACATCCGCATCGTCGAGGTGCCACCATTCGATGTGCCGGCGCTGGTCGCGGCGCTGGACGCCTTGCAGGAGCAGGATATCGCCGGTGTCGCTCTCGTGGCAACCGACGCGCCGGAAGTCAGGGCCGCCGTCGACCGTCTCGTGTCGGAGCGTATTCCCGTCATAACGCTGGTCTCGGATCTCACCGATTCCACCCGCCATCACTATGCGGGTATCGACAATATTGCTGCCGGACGGACTGCCGCGCGGCTGCTCGGGCGCTTCCTTGGCGGTCGTGAAGGCGATCTTACCGTTCTCGCCGGCTCGATGCTGGTGCGCGACCATCGCGAACGCCTGCAGGGCTTTTCCGCCGTGATGGCAGAAGAGTTTCCCAAGCTCCGGCTGCTGCCCGTGCTGGAAGGACGTGACGATCCCGAGCGGGCCAAATCGCTTGTCTCCAAGGCGCTGTCCGAAAACAAGGACATTATCGGCATCTACAGCCTCGGCGCCGGCAACCGCGGTCTGATAGCGGCGCTGAAGGCCGTACGGCCCGAGCGGGAGTTGACCGTGGTCGTGCACGAGCTGACGCGGCATACGCGGGCGGCGCTGTTGGACGGCACGATCGACGCCGTCCTCAATCAGGATGCCGGTCATGAAGTCCGCAGCGCCATCCGCGTCATGAAGGCGACCGCCGACGGCCAAGCCGTCATCGCCGACCAGGAGCGCATACGCCTCGACATTTTCTTGAAGGATAATCTGCCCTGAGCATTCGAACGCGGCAGAGCATAGGGAGTAATATCTGATGTATTTGGGTCTCGATCTCGGAACGTCCGGCGTCAAAGCGATGCTGATCGACGGCAATCAGAAGATCATCGGCTCCGCCAATGGCGGGCTCGACGTGTCGCGCCCGCATCCCGGCTGGTCCGAGCAGGATCCGGCCCACTGGATCCGAGCGACCGAAGAGGCTGTGGCCGGATTGAAGGCTGCGCATCCGAAGGAACTCGCGGCGGTACGCGGCATCGGCCTTTCCGGCCAGATGCATGGCGCGACGCTGCTCGATGCCGACGACAAGGTGCTGCGTCCCTGCATTCTCTGGAACGACACGCGCAGCTATCACGAGGCCGCCGCGCTCGATGCCGATCCGCGCTTCCGGGCATTGACCGGCAATATCGTCTTCCCAGGCTTCACGGCGCCGAAGCTCGCTTGGGTCGCCAAGCATGAGCCGGAGATTTTCGCTAGGATACGCTGGGTGCTGCTGCCGAAGGACTATCTGCGCCTGTGGCTGACCGGCGAGCACATGTCGGAAATGTCTGACTCGGCCGGCACCTCCTGGCTCGATACCGGCAAACGCAAATGGTCCTCAGAGCTGCTGGCCGCGACCAATCTTGACGAGAAGCAGATGCCGACGCTGATGGAGGGCACCGAAGTTGCCGGCAAGCTGCGCGGCGAGCTGGCCTCGAAATGGGGTATCGGCGGCGATGTCGTCGTTGCTGGCGGGGCAGGGGATAACGCAGCTTCGGCCTGCGGGATGGGCACAGTCAGCCATGGTGCGGCCTTCGTTTCGCTCGGGACGTCTGGCGTGCTCTTCGCGGCCAACGGCTCCTATCTGCCGAAGCCTGAAAGCGCCGTTCACGCCTTCTGCCACGCGCTGCCCAACACCTGGCATCAGATGGGCGTCATTCTCTCGGCAACCGATGCGCTGAACTGGCATTCGCATGTGACAGGCAAGTCCGCTGCCGAACTCACCGCCGAGCTTGGCGAGATGTTGAAGGCGCCGACCAGCGTCACCTTCCTTCCCTATCTCTCGGGCGAGCGCACGCCGCACAACGACGCGACGATCCGCGGCGCCTTCATCGGTCTCGGCCATGAAAGCGGTCGCGCCGTGCTGACGCAGGCCGTGCTCGAAGGCGTGTCCTTCGCCATCCGCGACAATCTGGAAGCGCTGCGCTCCGCCGGCACGGATATTGCGCGCGTAACCGCTATCGGTGGCGGCTCGCGTTCGCGTTACTGGCTGGCCTCGATCGCCACCGCGCTCGGCGTGCCCGTCGACCTGCCGGCGGACGGTGATTTCGGCGCCGCTTTCGGTGCCGCCCGTCTCGGCCTGATTGCCGCGACGGGCGCCGATCCGGTCGCGGTCTGCACCCCGCCGCAGACGGCCGGCACGATCGATCCGGTTGCGTCGCTGACGGATGCCTATGCGGATGCCTACAAGCGCTACCGCGCGGTTTATCCGGCGATCAAGCCGCTGGGCATAGCTTGAGGTGAAACCCCCTCACCCTGCCCTCTCCCCGAGGGGAGAGGGTGAGACCGAGTTTGCGGCAGCCGCCCATACCTTCTCCTCTCGGGGAGAAGGTGGCCCGAAGGGTCGGATGAGGGGGCTTTGCCGACAGGTGAACAACATTACCGAAACACCAACCCAAGGAGATGAGACATGAGCACCGGATTTTTTGGTGATATCAGCAAGGTAAAATACGAAGGGCCTGACAGCACCAATCCGCTGGCCTTCCGCTATTACAACAAGGACGAAGTCGTTGCCGGCAAGCGCATGGAAGACCATCTGCGTTTCGCCGTCGCCTATTGGCACACCTTCACCTGGCCGGGCGGCGATCCCTTTGGTGGCCAGACCTTCCTTCGCCCCTGGTTCAACGAGACGATGGAAGCCGCCAAGCTGAAGGCCGATGTCGCCTTCGAATTCTTCACCCTGCTCGGCGCTCCCTATTACTGCTTTCACGATGCCGACGTACGGCCGGAAGGCAAGAATTTCACCGAGAACACCAAGAACCTCAACGAGATCGTCGACTACTTCGCCAAGAAGCAGGCCGATACTGGCGTAAAGCTGCTCTGGGGCACGGCAAACCTCTTCTCCAACCGCCGTTTCATGTCGGGCGCCGCGACCAATCCTGATCCGGATGTCTTCGCCTTCTCGGCTGCGACCGTGAAGACCTGCATGGATGCCACCCATAAACTCGGCGGCGAAAACTACGTTCTCTGGGGCGGCCGCGAAGGCTACGAGACGCTGCTCAACACCGACCTGAAGCGGGAGCTGGATCAGTTGGGCCGCTTCCTCAATCTTGTCGTCGAATACAAGCACAAGATCGGCTTCAAGGGCACGATCCTCATCGAGCCGAAGCCGCAGGAGCCGACCAAGCATCAGTATGACTACGACGTCGCCACGGTTTACGGCTTCCTCAAGAAGTACGGCCTCGAAAACGAAGTGAAGGTCAATATCGAGCAGGGCCATGCGATCCTTGCCGGCCATTCCTTCGAGCACGAACTGGCGCTTGCCAATGCGCTCGGCATTTTCGGCTCGATCGACATGAACCGCAACGACTACCAATCCGGCTGGGATACCGACCAGTTCCCGAACAACGTTCCGGAAATGACGCTGGCCTATTACCAGGTTCTGGCAGGCGGCGGCTTCAAGTCCGGCGGCACGAACTTCGACGCCAAGCTGCGCCGCCAGTCGCTCGACCCGGAAGATCTGCTCATCGGCCATATCGGCGGCATGGATTGCTGCGCCCGCGGCCTGAAGGCTGCTGCCAAGATGATCGAGGACAAGGCGCTCTCCAAGCCGCTCGCCGACCGTTACGCCGGCTGGGATTCGGCCGAAGGCCAGAAGCTGCTGCGCGGTGAATATTCGCTCGATCAGATCGCTCAGTGGGTCGAAACCAAGGACGTCAACCCGCAGCCGAAGTCCGGCAAGCAGGAACTGCTGGAAAACATCGTCAACCGTTACGTTTGATCGACAGCTTCGGGAGGCGGTGGTTCATCGCCTCCCGATTTCAGCCGAAACGCGCGGCTGGAAATGGCTATGGGATTCCCTGAGGGATCCTTCGCATTGGCGAAAACATAGCCGTCGGCCTGGTGCAGGGGGCCGAACTCCAGTCCCTCCTCCGCACACTTAGTGCGGAAAGCTTCGACATTCTCGACGTCGAAGACCAGCTTTACCAGCACCTGGCCCATTTTCTGCGCCTTGCCCGCCGGATGGATCAGCAGATTGGCGCCGCCATCCTGCGCGAGCAGCTCAACAATCCGATCGCCCTCCAGATAGAGCGGCTTGAACCCGAAATGCTTCTCGTAAAAGCTGATCGTCGCTCCGACATCCCGGACATAGAGGGTGATTCTGCCGAGCGGCATCGTTGTGTCCACCTATCGCCGGAGGCGCGGCGGTGGGGAGACCGAATTTCGCACCACGAGATCCGGCCGCAACAGGATCTCCGTCTCGGCCGGTTCGCCATCCGAAAGCAGTTCCAGCAAAAGCGCCATCGCATGCTTGCCGATGGCGGTGCGCGGCTGCCGGATCGTCGTCAGCGACGGCGTCATAAAGACGGCTTGCGGGACGTCGTCGAAACCGGTCACCGAAAAATCCTCGGGGATATCATAGCCGCGTGCCTTCAGGCCGATCATCACGCCGATCGCGGTCTGATCGTTGACGCACATGAAGGCTGTCGGCAGGGTGTCGCGCATGAAGAGCTGCTCGACGGCGAGCCGACCGCTCTCGATGGTGCCATCGCCTTCAAGCACGATGCGCAGGTCCTGTCCGATGCCGGCCGCATCCAGCCCGGCCTCATAGCCCATGCGCCGCCGGCTGTAGGCGAGGCGGGTGCGGGAATCGCCGATGAAGGCGATCTTGCGGTGGCCCTCGGCAATCAGTAGGTCGATGGCCTTGCGGGCGCCGGCAATATCGTCGACGCCGACATAGGGAATGCCGCCGTTGAAGACCGGCTCGAAAACGCCGACGCTCGGCGGCAGCCGCGCTGTCATGGTCTGATGACCGAAGGGCAGGATACCGGTGAAGAGGATCAGACCCGCCGCCTGGTTGGAATTCAGGAATTTCAGATATTCCAGGCCACGCTGCGCGTCGTTCTGCGTGTGTCCGATCAGGATGCCGTAACCGTGCGAACGCGCCTCGTTTTCCAGGCCGATCAGGATATTCGAGAAGTTGGGATCGCCGATATCGGGCGCCACGACCAGAATCATGTTCGAGCGGCCGAGCCGGAGGCTGCGCGCCATGGCATTGGTGGTATAACCGGTGACGGCGATAGCCTGATTGACTTTCAGCCGCGTCGAATTGGCGACTTTCTCCGGTGTATGGATGGCCCGCGAAACCGTTGCTATCGAAACATTGGCAATTCGGGCGACGTCTTCGATAGTTGCGGGCGTGGAATTCGACACTGCGCTCTGCCTTGGGTCTCGTCTCGGGCTGGAGACTACACAGACTTACGTGGAGGTCAAAGGTAACCGCGAAATTTTGTACGATATCCAATGATGTAAACCTTTACACGGTGTATGTAAAGGTTTACATACCGTGGAAAGCGGGTGGGACCGCAGGGAGGATGCAATGGGTTCGGAAGCCGTCGACGGTGCGGTCGTGCTGTCTGCGAGAGGGATTTCCAAGGCCTTCAGTGGCGTACAAGTGCTGTTCAGCGTCAACTTCGATCTTCGGGCCGGCGAAATCCATGCGCTCATGGGCGAAAATGGCGCCGGAAAGTCGACGCTCGTCAAGGTCCTGTCCGGCTTCGAGCAGCCGACCTCCGGTGAGATTTTGCTCGATGGCAAGCCGGTAAAGCTGCCGCCGAACGGTGCAGCGGAAGCGCTCGGCATCGTCATCATCCATCAGGAATTCAATCTCGCTGAGCATCTGACCGTTACCGAGAGCTTGTTTCTCGGGCGCGAAGTTACACGGCTCGGTGTGCTCGATCGCAAGCATATGCGTGCCGAAACGCGGCGCGTGCTCGATCTCCTCGGCTCGCATGTCGACGAGAATGCCGTGATCAGCTCGCTTTCCATCGCCGACAAGCAGATGGTGGAGATCGCCAAGGCGATCAGCCGCGATGCGCGCATCGTCTTCATGGACGAGCCGACCGCCGTCCTGTCGCGCGAGGAGACCAATTTCCTGTTCAAGCAGGTGCGCAAGCTGCGCGATCAGGGAACGAGCTTCGTCTTCGTCTCCCATAAGCTCGACGAGGTCATGGAGCTGACGGACCGGGTCACGGTGCTGCGCGACGGTCAATGGGTGAAGACATCGCCGACCTCGCTGCTCGATGGCGAATCGATCGCCCAGCTGATGGTCGGGCGCGAGCTTTCCAGCCTCTATCCGGCCAAGAACGAGCCTGATGTCGACGAGAAGGTCGTGCTCAAAGTTGCCTCGGTTACCACCGGTTACGTCCACGATGCGAGCTTTGAGCTGCGCAAGGGCGAGATACTGGGCTTTTCAGGCATGATCGGCTCGGGGCGCACGGAGCTGATGGAAGCGATCGTCGGCCTGCGCGCTCGTGCATCCGGCGAGGTCGTCGCCAACGGCCAGACGGTGCCGCCGCATGACGTGCATGCGGCCATCGATGCCGGGCTTGCCTACATGACCAAGGACCGTAAATCGAAGGGCCTGCTTCTGAATTCGGGCATGGTCGTCAATCTGACCCTGCAGTCGCTCGACCGGCACGGCAAGTTCGGCTATCTGAGCGCCTCCAGCGAGGCGGATGCGCTGACGCGGGCGCGCCGCCGTTTTGATATACGCGTGCGTGACGGAAACATCGTTGCCGGCCGCATGTCCGGCGGCAACCAGCAGAAGCTGCTTCTGGCGAAGATCATGGAGACCGAGCCGCAGATCATCATTATCGACGAGCCGACGCGCGGCATCGATGTGGGGACGAAGCAGCAGATCTATCATTTCATTTCCGCGCTGGCGCGCGATGGTCATTCGATCATCGTGATCTCCTCGGAAATGCCCGAGGTCATCGGGCTCTGCACGCGGGTTGCCGTGATGCGCGAGGGCCGGATCGTCGGCGTGCTTGAAGGCGAAGAGATCACCGAGCAGGAAATCATGCGTTATGCGGCGGGCCTGAAGAAAAAGACGGCTGCCTGAGGGGCGGCGGAGTGCAGGGCGAATTCCCAGCAATCATGGGACGGGAGGTTGGTTTTGGTTATGAGCGTGGGTGAAGACAGCAGCGGCAAGACAGGCCGGCGAGGGCGTTCCTGGCGGGATGTCGATCTTAGGGCGGTTGCGCCGTTTGCGGCGCTGGTGCTGCTTCTGATCGTGGGCGCACTGGTCAATCCGAACTTCATCGGCATCACCAATCTCACCAATGTCGCGACGAGATGCGCCTTCATAGCCATCATCGCCGTTGGGGCGACCTTCGTCATTTCGGCCGGCGATCTCGATCTGTCCGTCGGCGCGATGGTCGCCTTCGTTGCCAGCCTGATGATCCTTTTCATGAATTCGGGCGTCATTGCCGATCCCTCTACGATGCTGGCGGCGGCGGTGCTGTTTTCGGTCGTTGCCGGCCTGCTATGCGGCCTTGCCAACGGGTTGATTACGACCATGGGCAAGATCGAGCCGTTCATCGCGACGCTCGGCACCATGGGCGTCTATCGCGGCCTGACGACCTGGCTGTCGCAGGGCGGTGCCATCACCTTGCGACCGGCGGATATTCAGGCGCTCTACAAGCCTGTCTATTATGGCTCCGTGCTCGGTGTGCCGGTGCCGATCGTGGTCATCCTCGTCGTCACCGGCATTGCGGCTTTCATTCTCTACCGCACCCGTTATGGGCGGCATGTGATTGCGGTTGGCTCCAACCGTGACGTTGCCCGCTATTCCGGTGTGGCGGTCAATCGCGTGCGTACCGTCGCCTTCGTCATCCAGGGATTTTGCGTTGCCATCGCCGTGCTTCTCTATGTGCCGCGGCTCGGTTCGACATCGGCGACGACGGGCAGCCTGTGGGAATTGCAGGCGATCACCGCCGTGGTCGTCGGTGGCACGGCGCTGAAGGGCGGCGCGGGCAGGGTGTGGGGCACGATCTGCGGCGCGTTCATCCTCGAGCTCGTCGGCAATATCATGCTGCTTTCCAATTTCATCAGCGAGTATCTGCTGAGCGCCATCCAGGGTGCGATCATCATCATCGCCATGCTGGTTCAGCGTTCGCTTGCCCGCAAATAGTGAATAACCGGGTCAGGGGGCGCCCGGTCGTCATGCTAAGGCCCCGTCTCTATCTGGGAGGAAGAAACATGCGAAAAAGATTTATAGGCTTGGCTGTCGTGATGGCGGCTCTGGCCGGCACCGTACATGCCGCCGATAAGAAGGTGACGATCGGCGTTTCCATTCCGGCCGCCGACCACGGCTGGACCTCGGGCGTGGTGTTCCATGCCGAGCGCGTCGCCAAGCTCTTGATGGCGGAGCATCCGGGACTGAACGTCATCGTCAAGACCTCGCCGGATGCCGCCAGTCAGGCAAACGCCGTGCAGGATCTTGAAACACAGGGCATCGATGCCCTCGTGATCCTGCCGTCGGATCCGGATCCGCTCGTCAACGCGATCAAGGAAGTCAAGGACAAGGGCAAGTTCGTGGCGCTCGTCGACCGTGCGCCGAGCAACAACGACAATTCCGTCCGTGATCTCTATGTGGCCGGCAACAATCCGGCGCTTGGCCAGGTCGCGGGCGAATACATCAAGAAGAACACGCCGGATGCACAGGTCGTCGTCATCCGCGGTCTGCCGATCCCGATCGATCAGCAGCGCCAGGACGGCTTCGACAAGGGTATCGCCGGCTCGAACGTCAAGGTTCTCGACCGCCAATACGGCAACTGGAACCGCGACGACGCCTTCAAGGTCATGCAGGACTACCTGACCAAATTCCCGAAGATCGATGTCGTCTGGTGCCAGGATGACGACATGGCCGTTGGCGTTCTGCAGGCGATCGAGCAGGCCAAGCGCACCGATATCAAGTATATCGTCGCCGGCGCCGGTTCGAAGGACATGATCAAGAAGGTGATGGATGGCGATAAGCTGATCCCGGTCGACGTGCTCTATCCGCCAGCAATGGTCGGCACCGCCATGGAGCTGACGGCTGCCAATTTCTATGATCAGGTTCCGATTCGCGGCAACTACATCCTGGATGCGACGCTCGTCACCAAGGACAACGCCAAGGACTTCTACTTCCCCGATTCACCGTTCTGATCGGTTTTTCGGTTGATCTTCCAGGGCGCCCGCCGGTTTCGGCGGGCGTTTTTTAAGTGTTCAATCAGCCCTGTTTTGCGGCGGATGGAAATTTTGCGGCACGTACCTCTTGCCGTCTGCAGCGTGCCGTGATTAGGTCGCAAGGCATTCGACTTTCAGCCCGACGACCCTATAGTTTTTGGAGGCTACGGCATCAAAACCGCCTCGGATATGGGTCCGAAAGGCATCGGAAACGTTTACAGAACGCGATTAGGGAGGAAATACAGATGAAGACGATCAAGGGACCAGGCCTGTTTCTCGGTCAGTTCGCGGGCGATACGGCACCGTTCAACTCGTGGGATTCGATCACGAAATGGGCTGCCGATGCCGGCTATATCGGCGTGCAGGTTCCGACCTGGGCAAGCCAGCTCATCGACCTGAAGAAGGCAGCCTCCTCGAAGGATTATTGCGATGAATTCGCCGGTGTCGCCCGCGCCAACGGCGTCGAAGTCACCGAGCTTTCCACCCATCTTCAGGGCCAGCTCGTCGCCGTGCATCCGGCCTATGACGAAGCCTTCGACGGTTTTGCGGCGCCGGAAGTGCGGGGCAATCCGAAGGCGCGGCAGGAATGGGCCGTCGAGCAGGTGAAGATGGCGCTGACGGCGTCGAAGCATCTCGGCATCAAGGCGCACGCGACTTTCTCAGGCGCGCTCGCCTGGCCCTTCATCTATCCCTGGCCGCAGCGCCCGGCCGGCCTCGTCGAGACCGCTTTCGAAGAACTTGCCCGCCGCTGGACGCCGATCCTCAACCATGCCGACGAAAATGGCGTCGACGTCTGCTACGAGATCCATCCGGGCGAAGACCTGCACGACGGCATCACCTTCGAGATGTTCCTGGAGCGTGTGAAGAACCATCCGCGCGCCAACATGCTCTACGATCCCTCGCACTATGTCCTGCAGTGCCTCGATTATCTCGAGAACATCGATATCTACAAGGACCGCATCAAGATGTTCCACGTCAAGGATGCGGAGTTCAATCCGACCGGCCGCCAGGGCGTCTATGGCGGCTATCAGGGCTGGGTCGAGCGCGCCGGCCGCTTCCGGTCGCTTGGCGACGGCCAGGTCGATTTTGGGGCCGTCTTCTCCAAGATGACCGCCAACAATTTCGACGGCTGGGCCGTGGTCGAATGGGAATGTGCATTGAAGCATCCCGAAGACGGCGCTCGCGAAGGCTCCGAATTCGTCAAGGCGCACATCATCCGCGTCACGGAAAAGGCCTTCGACGATTTCGCCGGCAGCGGTACGGACCAGGCGGCAAACCGGCGCATGCTGGGGCTGTAATCCGAATCCTTCGCCCCGCAAGTGCGGGGAGAAGGTGGACTCAAACGATTGAGCGGAGCGAAATCGTTTGAGGACGGATGAGGGGCCTTCTCGCTATTTTCACCAATTCAGAGCTTGCAGAAGGCTCGGCCCCTCACCCTAACCCTCTCCCCGCAGGCGGGGAGAGGGGACGATTGCGGCAGGCAATCGCGTTCAAACAATTCCATTCTCAGGAGGACAAAATGGCAATCGAAGGATCATCGGAAAAGACGCGGGAGCCGCGCATCCGGCTTGGCATGGTGGGCGGTGGCGCTGGCGCATTCATCGGCGCGGTACATCGCATCGCGGCACGTATTGACGATCAGTTCGATCTTGTTGCCGGTGCGCTCTCGTCTTCGCCGGAAAAGGCCGTGGCATCCGGCCGCGATCTCGGTCTCGATCCCTCGCGCACCTATTCCAGCTACCGCGACATGGCGATCCGGGAAGCCAAGCTGAAGAACGGCATCGAAGCGGTTTCAATCGTCACGCCGAACCATGTCCACTACGACGCCGCCAAGGAATTCCTGCGGCGCGGCATCCACGTCATCTGCGACAAGCCGCTGACCTCCAATCTTGCCGACGCCAAGAAGCTGAAGAAGGTGGCCGATGAAAGTGGGGCGCTCTTCATCCTCACGCATAATTACACCGGCTATCCGATGATCCGCCAGGCGCGCGAGATGATTCAGAATGGCGAGCTCGGCGATATCCGTGTCGTGCAGGCGGAATATCCGCAGGATTGGCTGACGGAAAATATCGAGCAGTCGGGCCAGAAGCAGGCAGCTTGGCGTACCGACCCGGCCCAGTCGGGCGTCGGCGGCTCCACCGGCGACATCGGCACGCATGCGTATAATCTTGCTTCCTTCGTGACCGGCCTCGAGCTCGACAGCCTTGCTGCCGATCTCGATAGCTTCGTCGAGGGACGTCGTCTCGACGATAACGGCCATGTGCTGCTGCGCTTCAAGGCGAAGGGCAAGGAAAAGCCGGCGAAGGGCATGCTCTGGTGCAGCCAGGTGGCGCCCGGCCATGAGAACGGTTTGAAGCTCCGCGTCTACGGCACCAAGGGCGGCATCGAGTGGACGCAGGCCGATCCGAACTATCTGTGGTACACGCCGTTCGGCGAGCCGAAGCGGCTGATCACCCGCAACGGTGCCGGCTCCGGTGCCGCAGCGGCGCGCGTCTCGCGCATCCCTTCGGGCCATCCGGAAGGTTATCTGGAAGCTTTCGCGACCATCTATACCGAGGCTGCGCGCGCCATCAATGCCCGCAAGAAGGGCGTGGCGGTCGATCCGGCTGTGATCTATCCGACCGTCGATGACGGCGTGAAAGGTGTGGCTTTCGTCGAGGCTTGTGTCGCCTCGTCCAAGCGCAACGGCGCCTGGGTCAAGCTCTAAGCTTCACGTGAGGTCCGAGGCGGTGAGCCCGCCTCGGACCTGCTGGTTCAGGCCGCAGTTTGCTGCTGGCGCTTCGTCAGTGCATCGACGCTCAGCGGGCCGCCGCCGGCGCTGGCGAGAAACAGGAAGATGAAGCAGAAGAGGATGGCAGCGGTGCCGCCGTTTTGTGCGGGGTAGAAGCTTTGCGGCGCGTGGCGAAGGAAATAGGCGAAGGCCATCAGGCCTGACAGGATGAACGAAGCAATCCGCGTCTTGAAGCCGATCAGGACGAGGAAGCCGAGAGTGAGTTCGAGCAGGCCGGCGACCCACGGCAGCGATCCAACGGCGGGCACATTTTCGGCCGCCGGGAAATGCAGCACTTTTTGCGTTCCGTAGCTGAAGAGCACAAGCGAGGCGACGATGCGCAGGAGGCTCAGCAGATGAGGATGGAGGGCGTGGATCGCAGGGAGCATTTGTGTCCTTTCGTCGTCAAGTTTGGATGCTACCCTCAATTGATCCAAAGTCGAAAGACAAGTCACGACTGTTGACATTGATGTTATCGCACCGCGAGTCTCCCTGCACAGAGCCGTTAGCCGGCTGCGTTTCTCGGCATCTGCAACGTTGCAGTTTCGTCAATTCGACACTGTACTTTGCCAACGCGGTTGGCTAAACCGCAGCCAACGAAGCCAAAATAGACGGGATTTTCATCATGATCGATCCGAAGCTTCTTGCCGATCGCTTCCCCGGCGATTTCACATTCGGTGTTGCCACCGCCGCTTTCCAGATCGAAGGCGCCACCAAGGCCGATGGCCGCAAGCCATCCATATGGGATGCCTTCGCCAACATGCCCGGCCGTGTCTATCAGCGCGATAATGGCGATGTCGCTTGCGATCACTATAACCGCCTGGAGGAGGATCTCGATCTGATCAAGGATATGGGCGTCGAGGCCTATCGCTTCTCGATCGCCTGGCCGCGCATCATTCCCGAAGGCACTGGTCCGGTGAACGAAGCCGGCCTCGATTTCTACGATCGTCTGGTCGATGGCTGCAAGGCGCGGGGGATCAAAACCTTTGCGACGCTCTACCATTGGGATCTGCCGCTGGCGCTTGCCGGCGATGGCGGCTGGACTGCACGCTCGACGGCGCATGCCTTCCAGCGCTATGCCAAGACCGTCATGAGCCGCCTCGGCGACCGTCTGGACTCTGTCGCCACCTTCAACGAGCCCTGGTGCATCGTCTGGCTGAGCCACCTCTATGGCGTTCATGCGCCGGGCGAGCGCAATATGCAGGCCGCCCTTTACGCCATGCACTATATGAACCTTGCGCATGGTCTCGGCGTCGAGGCGATCCGCTCCGTGGCGCCGAAGGTGCCTGTCGGCATCGTGCTCAATGCCGCTTCGATCCTGCCGGGCTCCGATCGTCCGGAAGATCTGGCCGCAGTCGAGCGTGCGCATCAGTTCCACAACGGCGCCTTCTTCGATCCGATCTTCAAGGGCGAGTATCCGAAGGAGTTCGTCGAGGCGCTCGGCGATCGCATGCCTGTCATCGAGGACGGCGATCTCAAGACCATCAACCAGAAGCTCGATTGGTGGGGTTTGAACTATTATATGCCGATGCGCGTCTCCGATGACGCCTCCAAGAGCGGCGATTTCCCCTGGACGAAGGAAGCGCCGCCGGTCAGTGACGTAAGGACGGATATCGGCTGGGAGGTTTATTCGCCCGGCCTAAAGCATGTCGTCGAGGACCTCAACAAGCGCTACGAGCTGCCGGAGTGCTACATCACCGAAAACGGTGCCTGCTACAACATGGGCGTCGTCAACGGCGAGGTCGATGACCAGCCGCGCCTCGATTATTATATGGAGCATCTCGGCGTCGTCGCGGATCTCATCAAGGACGGCTACCCGATGCGCGGCTACTTCGCCTGGAGCCTGATGGACAATTTCGAGTGGGCGGAGGGCTACCGTATGCGTTTCGGCCTCGTCCATGTTGATTACGAGACCCAGGTGCGCACGCTCAAGAAGAGCGGCAAGTGGTACAGTGAGCTCGCCTCGCAGTTTCCGAAGGGCAACCACAAAGCGGTCTGACGCGGTTCGGCCTCGCTCTCAAGGGGAAGGTGTCTGGCGCCCGAATCGGCGAGGCCTGATAGACAGCATGTATGACTCAGCGGCCGATTTTTCTTTATGCGCTTTGCGGCAGCCAGCGGCGGGCCTCAGCCAACCGCAGGCTGCTGGAGGCGCTGCAGCTCGGCTGCCCCGAAGGCATCACCATTGCGATTTGCGATCTGATCGGCGACCTGCCGGTCTTCAATCCGGATAATGAGGGTGAGCGAACGCCAGTTATCGTTGAGAGATTTGCGGCCGAGATCCGTAAGGCGGATGGTTTGATCGTGTCGTGCCCGGAATATGCCCATGGCATACCCGGCGGCTTCAAGAATGCGTTGGACTGGCTGGTGTCGCGCGACGAGGTGCCGTTCAAGCCGCTGATGTTTGCTCACGCGTCGCATCGCGGCGATCTCGTATTGGCACAGCTTACCGATGTCTTGCAGACCATGTCGCTGCATATCGTTGAAGATGCCTTCTTGCGTCTGCCGGTTGCTGGCAAGAGCGATGAGATACAGGCCGCAATGCTGCTGCAGGCGCGCGAAAGCGGCCTTTTCTCCGCAAGTCTCAGCCGCTTCGCGCAAGCTATAGCCACCAAGGCATGAATTCCTCCGGTTTCGGCAGATCTACAACTCTTTCCTGTAGGAATCTCCAACTCGCCTTAACCGTTTATTGAAGACCTGACGGCAGACTTCTTCGCCAAGGAGAAAAGGCGTTGGGAGCAGCTTTCAGGTCATTGCGCGAAAATACACAGATCGGTCGTCATTCCATCGTGACGGCCGTTTTGGTTTGCTTTGCATTGATCGTTGCCGTCGTGACCTTGATGGTTCTTACCGCGATCGGCCGCGTCGCCGATTATTCCAACAAGCTGGATGACGAGCGCTCCTGGGAGACGACCGTCGGTGCACTGAAGACTTTTCAGGGACAACTGGAAGCGACGCTGCACGACCATTCCGCCCGCAATGACGCGGTGCGAAGCATTTACGGAACGGACAATCAAGGCTGGATCGCCGGCAATTACGGCGACATTTCCTCCAATGGTGCCCTGTTCGATACTGCCGTCATCGTCGACGACAACAACAAGCCGATCGTTGCTTATCATGACGGTGAACCATTGACTGGCAACATAGAGGAGGTCCTTGGCACCGCGGTCTGGGCGCTCGTCGATCAGGCGCGCGCGACACGTGTGACCGGGGTGCCGGAAGCCTCGAGCTATATCATGACCAGGGATGGTATCGCGGCGGTCGGTGCCGCGACGATCCGCGAAAGATCCGGTCGCATTCCGGTGCCAGAAGGACATCGGCGCTATTTGATCCTCGTCCGCTACCTCGATGCCGACCGGATCAAGATGCTCTCGAATACCTATGTCATCAGCGGCTTGAGGCTGGTGCCGCCGGAAACCGTGGCCCGCTATGCCGTCTCCATCGTCGATCCGCTCGGCAAGTCGCTTGGGCGGCTGGTGTGGAGTTCGCGCCAGCCGGGGGACATGAGCTATCAGCAGGTCCGCCCGCTGGTTCTCGGAGCGCTCGGTCTGGTGGGTCTGTTCTTCATGGTGCTTTTGATCCTGGGATTGATGGCGGGGCGCCGGCTGCGGGCGGAAGAGGTTCAGGCGCGCCAGGTTTCTCTTCGCGATCGGCTGAGCGGGCTCCTCAACCGCGAGGGATTGCGGCTCGATGTGGATCGCCTGGTCGAGCGGGCGCGCTCCGATGGTACCAATGTCCTGCTTCTCTACCTCGATCTCGATGGTTTCAAGGAAATCAACGACGCCTATGGGCATGGCACCGGCGATCAGCTGATCCGCGCGGTAGCCGCCGGGCTCAAGGTGCTCGTGCCGCCGCAGGCAGCCTTGGCGCGCCTTGGTGGCGATGAGTTCGCCATCGCCTTCCCGACGAAGGAGCTTAATGATGCTCCCGCCTTGCGCCTTGCGGAGCAGATCCTGGATTTCCTTGCCGAACCTCTGGAGATCGGCCGCCGGGTGGTCGTCGTCGGTGCCAGCATCGGCATCGCAAGCTCGCCCGAAGGCCGTATCGACCGTGAGGAACTGGTGCGGCGTGCCGATCTTGCCATGTACAAGGCCAAGGAAGCCGGTCGTGCTCGCATGACCTGCTACGACACCGCCATGGATGCCCATCGCGAGGAACGCAACGCGCTGGAGCTCGATCTGCGTCACGCGATCGAGTTGGAGGAACTGACGCTCGCCTATCAGCCGCTGGTCGATGCATCGAGCTGCGAGATGATCGGCGTCGAGGCGCTGGTGCGGTGGAACCGTCCCGGCCACGGGCCGATTTCGCCAGAGGCCTTCATTCCGATTGCCGAAACCAGCGGCCTGATCGAGGCATTGGGCCTGCTCGTCCTGCGCAAGGCCTGCGAGGCGGCAAGACACTGGCCGGATCTGCGTGTCGCCGTCAACGTTTCGCCGGGCCAGTTCCGCAATCCCGCCTTTGCCGATTATGTCCGCAGCGTGCTTAACAGTACCGAAATCGAAGCCGAGCGTGTGACGCTGGAAATCACCGAAGGCTATATCATTCAAAATCCGGAGCGTACCCGTCAATCGATCGAGCGGTTGAAGAGGCTCGGCGTCAAGGTGGCGCTCGACGACTTCGGATCGGGTTTCTCCTCCATCGGCTATCTGCGTCAGTTCGGGTTCGACCGCATCAAGATCGATCGCTCGCTGACGATGAATGTGCTGGAAGACAACCGCGCCCGCGAGATGGTGAAGGCGACCGTGGCACTGGCCCGGTCACTCGACATTCCCGTCACGGCCGAAGGTATAGAAACCGAGGAGCAGGGAAGGGCGCTTGCTGGCTTCGGTTGCGACGAGCTGCAGGGCTATTTCTACGGCAAGCCGATGCCGGAAGCCGAGATCAGCAGGCGGCTTGCGGTACAGATGGCAACCGCGCCGGACGAAGAACACGCCGCTGCCTGATACGCGTGGAGCCCTGGCGCATTCCCCAGGGAAGGGAAGGCCGCAGCACAGTTCCTCCGAAAATGCTTTAGCCGATATGCTCGTGGCCGCGCTTGCGGGCGAGCGCGATCTGGCGCTGCCTTTCGCGGTAACGCTCGCGATCCTCTTCGCTGCGCTCATGATAGCAATGGCTGCAGGAGACGCCGGCCTCGTAAAAGGGGGAGGTCACTTCCTCAGCCGTGATGGGATTGCGGCAGGCGTGGCAGAGCTTGTGATTGCCCTCCTTCAGGCCATGTTCGACGGAGACACGCTCGTCGAAGACGAAGCAGGCGCCTTCCCATAGGCTCTCTTCTGCCGGCACTTCCTCGAGATATTTCAGGATGCCGCCCTTGAGGTGATAGACCTCGTCGAAGCCCTGCTGCTTCATGAAGGCGGTTGCCTTCTCGCAGCGGATGCCGCCGGTGCAGTACATGGCGATCTTCGGCTTGTTGTGTAGGCCGGTATTGTCGCGCACCCATTCCGGAAACTCGCGGAAGGTCTTGGTCTTCGGGTCGACCGCGCCCTTGAAGACGCCGATGGCGGTCTCGTAATCGTTGCGCGTATCGATGACAATGGTGTCGGGGTCGGAGATCAGCGCGTTCCAGTCCTTCGGCGCGACATAGGTGCCGACGACCCTGGTGGGGTCGATATCCTCGACGCCCATGGTGACGATCTCTTTCTTCAGCTTCACCTTCATGCGCACGAACGGCATTTTCGACGCTCGGCTTTCCTTGTGTTCAAGGCCGGCAAATTCCGGCTGGGCGCGCAGGAAGGCGAGCACGGCGCCGATGGCGGCATCCGTGCCGGCAATCGTGCCGTTGATTCCTTCATGTGCCAGCAGCAGCGTGCCCTTGACGCCCTTTTCCTCACAGAGCGCAAGCAGCGGCTCGCGCAGGCTTTCGAAGCGCTGAAAGGAAACGAAATGATAAAGCGCGGCAACGAGGAATGCGCCGGTCGCGTCGCGCCGTGGATCTGGAAGCATGTCGGTCATGCCGGTGAAATACAATTTTGTGAGCTTTCAAGCAATCGGGATTCGCGCCGCAGCTCCGCGCCCTCGCCATTCTGCACGATCGGTGTCACATACGACGTCAAAGGAAGGCATTTCAAGATGAGCTTATCGTGCAACTGGCGCATCATCCTTGATGTCGTCTGCAAACCTGCGCATGAGCCGCACAAGGTCCTCGATATCCTGGTCATCCCATTTGGCGAAAATGGACCGGGCGATCCTCTCGCGCGCCTCATCGATGCGATCGGTCATCATCTTTCCCTGTTCGGTGATGACGGCCTCGCGAAGGCGGCGATCGATCGCGTTCTCCTGCCGGCTGATAAGCCCAAGCCCCTCCATCTTCGCAACCTGGCGGCTGACGGTGGTGTAGTCGCGCCCGACGCGATCGGCCAGTTCGACGACGCCGATGGGGCCGAGCCGTTCCACCAAAACCAACAGGGAAAACAGTGCGCGGTCGAGAGAGATGCCCGCCTCCTTGATCATCGCCTCATCGCGCTGTGGCCGGTTCATGACGCCAACGATTTCGACCAGCGCGCTATGGAGTTCGCGTAGCTGACTGCTGATATGTGTATTTTGCAAGCTTTTTGTTGACACCGCATCGCCCTTCTTTTAATACGTGCATATTACACATATGGAGATAGAAATGACAGAGCAATTTGCAGCCGATGTGCTGATTTGCGGTGCGGGTGCGGCCGGCCTAGCGCTGGCCATCGATTTGGCAAGGAGGGGAATTTCCTTCCGTCTGATCGAAAAGATGGAAGGGCCTTTCCGTGGTTCGCGCGGCAAGGGTATTCAGCCGCGAACCCAGGAAATCTTCGAGGATCTCGGCATTCTCGACCGGGTCGTCGCGGCCGGCGGCCTCTATCCACCCGAGCGGCGATATCGCGACGACGGCAGTTTTACCGAGTCCGACATCACCGAGCATGAGGACCCCACACCAGCAGAACCTTATCATCTGCCGCTGATGATACCGCAATTCCTAACCGAAAAGGTGATGCGCGAGAGGTTGCTTGAGCTTGGCCATAGGCCGCAATTCGGCTGCGAACTGGTTGGTTTCGAGCAGGACCCGAGCGGCGTGACGGCGCGTCTCTCGGGCAAGGCTGGAGAGGAAACTCTCCGCGTGCGCTGGCTCGTCGGCGCCGATGGCGGCCGCAGTTTCGTTCGCCATGCCCTCGATATCGACTTTCCGGGCAAGACCCTCGGCGTTCGCGCCATCGTGGCCGATGTCATTTTGACCGGTCTCACGCGCGATGCCTGGCATCGCTTCAACGACGGCGACATGTCGCGGCAGATCATGTTCTGCCCGCTCGCCGGGACCGAGATGTTCCAGATACAGGGGCCGATCCCTCTTGACGGTGATATCGACCTCTCTACCGAAGGGCTCGAAGCCATGGTGGCGGAGCGCACCAGGCGCGACGATATCCATATCCAATCCGTGTCGTGGTCGTCGGCCTACAACATGAATGCGCGTCTGGCCGATCGATATCGTGTCGGTCGCGTGTTTCTCATCGGTGATGCCGCCCATATTCATCCACCGACCGGCGGCCAGGGTCTCAATACCAGCGTGCAGGATGCCTATAATCTTGGATGGAAGCTGGCTGCGGCCGTCAATGGAGCCGACGATAAGCTGCTTGACAGCTATGAGGAGGAGCGTCAGCCCATCGCGGCAGCGATGCTCGGTCTGTCGACAAGGCTTCTCGATGCCCAGAAACAGGGCAATATGCGGCGCGGTCGCGAGGTGCGTCAGCTCGATATAGGTTATCCTTCGTCCTCGCTCGCGCTCGAAACGCTTGGGCGCAGCGGTCGCCTGTCCGCCGGCGACCGAGCCCCGGATGCGCCGATCCGCGGCGTTGCCGGCCAGCCGAAACGGCTGTTCGATCTATTCCAAGGCGCGCATTGGACATTGCTCGGCTACGGGGTGCAGCGGGGATCGGTGCCGCCGCGCGCGGGCCTGCATATTCATACTTTCGGCTCGTCAGGCGATATGGTCGACGCCGAGGGCTATCTTCGCGACATCTACGCTCTATCCTCCGGCGAATGGGTGCTCGTGCGGCCGGACGGATATATCGGCGCGATCGCTGCGGCCGACGACATCGCGATGCTGGAAGGCTATCTCGCGCAAGTGGGGCTTGGTTCGGCGGATGCGTGGCGTGCCTAAAGGAACGGCTCGGCCATGCCGATTGAACTGCCTGAGCCGGGGGCGTGGCCCGGTCAGTCCGCCGCCTCCAGCCAAAGGTGCTTGATAGTCCGCGCCTCGTTTCCCGGCTTGTCGGCGAAGACCCAGCGGGCTCGGTCCAGCGCCTCCTCGCGCGCGGTTTGCTGCCGGGAAATGATTGCTTCCAGCAGGCGGGCGTGATCATCGTTTCTTTCGAAGAGATGCGGCTCGCGGTCGGCGACATCGGCCAATATCGACATGTCGAGATAGCGGCCGAGCACGTCGACCAAGGCCTTGGCCTCCAGCTGCTTGGCATGCATGGCGGCCGGCCAGACATCGCGCAGCAGCATGTGATGCATCCAGTAGTCCTGGCTGCGTTTGCGCAGATCATGAAAGCTCTCGACGTGCGCCGCTTCCGCATGGCATGCGGACAGCGCCTCTATCGCCTTGCGGACATTCTTGCGCCAACTTTTCTGAAAAAGACGGGCCGTGTCGCGCCGGCCGCAGTTGAAGGATATTTCCTTCAACGCCTCACGTGCCTCCGCACATGTGGCGACTGCTGCTCGTGCCTTGTCTTCGAGATCTGTTTCGGCTTCCGCCATACGGTCGCGTCTCGCGGTCAGTAGATCGCTCACGCGAGCCAGCGCATGCAGTTCCTCCGCCGATGCAGCGGTTGCCTGCAGATAATGGCTGATCTCGATCAACGCGGTTGCGTCGCGCACCCCGGAAAGTGTGAGCGCTACATTCCGAAGCCGGTCATTTTCCCGCTGCTGAAATTCGCGCGCGACCGGAGCTATCAACCGGTAGAGCGCCCGCACGCGCTTGATATTCTTGCGGGCGGCGTGAACAGCTTCGTGCAGGCCCTGCGGTCTGTCCGTCAATACGGCCATTGCCTTGCCGAGTTGATGCGCGGCTGCCTTGTGCACCTCGTCATCAAGGGCTCGGTCAGGCCGTATGCGATAGCTCATCGTACTCCTGCTCGAACTGCGTCGCGAGGGCCTGGTTGGAATAGCGGTATTCGCCTGTCACCTCACGTCCGATCCAGTCCGGCAGTTCCGGATTGTCGCTTTCGTCGTCCATTTCCACTTCGGCAATGACGAGGCCGCGATGGGCGCCGCGGAAGACATCCACTTCCCAGGTAAAGCCCTTGAACTGCACCTTGTGGCGGGTTTTCTCGATGACGAGGCCGATCGCCGTTTCCAGCAATTCCTCCGCATCGTCGACGGGGATCTCATATTCGAATTCGTCCCTGGTCATTGCCTTGCCGATCTTGATCGTCAAGGTTGCCTTGGTGTCGTTCGTCAGCCGTATGCGCACGGAACGGTCCGCCATGGAGGCAATATATCCCTGTCGCAGGATCAGCCGCTCCGAAACGGAATCACGCCAATGATCGCCGCGCACCAGAAACTTTCGCTCGATCTCTTTTGCCATGCGTTTGACATGCTCCACTGGCACAGACTGGAACAGCCTATAGCAAGTTGCCGGGATTTCCTACCCGTCGTATTTAAAGCGAGCTTTTGTCTCGACAAGCACCTTCGGGAAGGCTATTCGAAAGCCGGATTTCAATCGTTTTAAAAGGAGCGCACCGACCATGGGCGAGAAAACCGAGAAGCTTCTTTCCATTCTGAAACTGCAGCCCGTCGTTCCCGTGCTGATCGTCGATGATGCGAAATCGGCCGTGCCGCTCGCCCGGGCGCTCGTCGCCGGAGGCCTGAAGGCCATCGAGATCACGCTGCGCACCGCCGGCGCGCTCGATGCGATCCGTGCTGTTGCCGAAGAAGTCGAGGGTGCCGAAGTCGGCGCCGGCACGATCCTCAATGTCAAACAATGGGACGCGGCCGTCGAAGCCGGTTCCAAGTTCATCGTCAGCCCCGGCACGACGCAAGAGCTGCTCGATGCTGCGCGCGGCTCGCATGTGCCGCTGCTGCCGGGTGCCGCTACCGCAAGCGAAGTCATGGCGCTGCGCGAAGAGGGCTATACGGTGCTCAAGTTCTTCCCGGCCGAGCAGGCCGGCGGTGCTTCCTATCTCAAGGCTCTGTCGTCGCCGCTCGCTGGCACGGTCTTCTGCCCGACCGGCGGCATCTCGCTGAAGAACGCTCACGACTACCTGTCACTGCCGAACGTCATCTGCGTCGGCGGCTCCTGGATTGCGCCGAAGGAACTCGTTGCGTCAGGCGATTGGGCCGGGATCACCAAGCTCGCCGCAGAGGCAGCAGCACTCAAAGGCTGAGACGCAGCCTGTCGAATTCGATTTGAAAGGCGCGTGGAGCTTTCCGCGCGCCTTTTTGCATGATGTGGATTGGTATTTGCGGTTGCGCTTCCTATCTCCCCTTCACCATCACAAGGACGGAGGACCATCCATATGATCGACGCCCGCAAGCTTCTTGACCAATTCCTGGGATCACAGGTTCCAGGAATGCAAGGAACGGTGAAAGACAGGGCAACCCAGGCCATCAATCTCGCCAGGGACAATCCGATGGCGACGAGTGCGATTGCCGGTGTGCTGCTTGGCACGAAGACCGGGCGTCAGGTCGCCGGCAATGCGCTGGCGCTCGGTGGCCTCGCTGCCATCGCAGGCCTCGGCTATCAGGCCTACAAGAATTATCGCGATGGCAACCAGCCTCAGCCGGCGCCGCAATCCACGCCTCAGGCCGAGCCGCAATTTCTGCCGCCGCCGACAGATTCAGGTTTCAGCACATCGCCGGCGGTTGCCAGCAATGATTTTACGCTTTCCCTGGTGCGCGCCATGATCGCGGCCGCCCGCGCCGATGGCCATATCGATGATACCGAACGCCAGCGTATTCTCGGCAAGGTTCAGGAGGCCGGCGTCGGGGCCGAGGCGGAAGCTTTCTTCCAGCGCGAGCTCGCCAATCCCGTCGATCTCGATGCCATCGTCGCTTCGGCGAAGACCGAAGAACAGCGCGTGCAGGTCTATACCGCGTCGCGACTGGCGATCGAGCCGGATTCACGGGCCGAGCGCGGTTATCTCGATCTGCTGGCTGGAAGGCTCGGCCTAGCCGATGCGCTGGTCGATCATATCGAAGCGACGGTTGCGGGCGCCAAAGTTCAGCTGTGATTGATAGGGCCGGTTGCCTTTGATTGGCAGCTGGCCTAAGCCTTCGCCGGAACTCATGTCAGGGCGTCAAGGATGGCTACATTGACGGACAAGAAAAGCGAAACCCGCTCGGCGGCAATTGCAGCCGGCGTTATTCTGTTGGTCGCGACAGCCGTGCTTTACCTGATGCCGAATGTCATCGTCTGGCTCGGCTCGATCTCGCCATGGCTCGGCACTGGTTTCGGCGTGCTGGTCATCCTGGCGTTTTTCTTCGTGTTCTGGCTTCGGGCGCGCTACCAGCGTCGCAATGGGCCGTAAGCTCTAACGTAAGGCTCTCCCGAATTCTTCCGGAAATCGCTCAATTCTGCAGTGAGGCGCCGAGCAGGATGACGCCTGTGCCGATGACGAGCAGCGCGCCGAGAATTTCGATGCCGTTGCTCACCCAAACCGAAAGTCTCGAGCCCTTGCCGGTGAAGCGGACGGCGGTGCCTTTCGCGAAGACGGCGATGATGGCAAGCAGCGAGACGGTGAGCGCCGTGCCGATGGACATGGCGAGGACCGATAGCAGGCCGCCAAGATAGAGCCCGTTCAGCATCGAAAAGGTCATGACCAGCAGTGCGCCGGAGCACGGGCGCAGTCCGACGGCGGCGATGGCGGACCAGGCCTCGCGGGCACTGAACTTTTCGTTCGACAACATCTTCGGATCGGGAAGATGGGCGTGGCCGCAGGTCTCGCAGTAAGCGCCGTCGCCGGTCGTATGGGCGGGATCATAGCATTGATAGCCGCCGCCAGCGGGTATCGCGGCGCTGCTGCGCGCAAAACCTCTTGCCGAATCCGTGCCCGTCGCGGCTCCCTCGAACAGCGAGAGGCTAATTGGACCCGCCGATGTCGCAAGCTGCATTTCCTGATGCTGCGCCCGGCTCTGCATCATCGCCCGCAGCTTGCGGAACAAAAGCCAGCTGCCGAACAGGATGACCATGACAAAGCTGGTGATCTCCATGGCATTGGTCGCCATCGTCATGGTGATGCCTGAACCGCGCAGGACAAAATAGGCGGCGCCAACGACAAGGACGGCGACGAGGCCCTGGATGAGGGCGGAGACGAAGGAGATGCCGATGCCGCGCTTCAGCTCGATCTCGTTGGCGACCATGTAGGAAGAAATCACAGCCTTACCATGGCCCGGCCCGGCTGCGTGGAAGATGCCATAGGCGAAGGAAAGGCCGATCAGCGTCCAGAGCTGCCATGGGTCCTGGCGCATGGCTTCGATGGACTTGGTGAGCGCACGGTAGAAAGCCTGCTGCTCGTAGTTCACATAGAGGAAGATCGGCGCAAGCGGCCCGCCCATCGGCTGGAAACTCGGCTCGGCCGTGCCAATGCCAAGCGGCGAGCCAGCGGCATGGGCAAAACTGGCTGCCGCCAGAAGGGCGACAGCTGCGGCCGGAACAAGCTTCCCTAACCTCGAAATCAGCATTGCACATCTATCCGCGTTGCAAAGAGCTTCGACATGGTCGTTCCCGTCGGATCGTTGAAGAAGGCATCCGTCAAGGTGGACTTGTTCTCGGCAATGACTTCATCTGGATTGGGCCGGACGACCTTATGCGTGCAGCTTTTGAAGGCGTCGCCCTCCGTCACCAATTCATTGTCGCTCGGGAAATCGACCGAGGTATAGAGCGTCGGGTCGTAGATGCCGAAGCTCAGCGTGTTGCCCTTGGCGAGCGGCATCGGCTCGGCCGGCTTGACTGCGAAGAACATCAGGAGCTGGCCGTCGCGGAAGTCGACATTGATGACATCGGGCTTGTTCACCTTGATTGCTTTGCCATTGAGCGTCAGGTTCGCATAATAATCGTAGTCCGCCAGAGACTCGCGCACCGTCTTGCCAACCTCTTTCAGCTCGTCGGGATCGAGCTTGAGGTTGGTGTTCTTGTCGAAATCCATGAGGACGGAGGAGGAGAACACTTCGTCGAAACGCCAGACATTGCGCAGTTCCTGCACATTGCCATCCGCGCCGGCCAGCACTTCCAGGCGGGCTTCCACGAAAATATGTGGATGCGCCGATGCTGTGGCCGGCACGAGCAACAGGCCGCCGGTCAGGGCAACAGCGTAGGCGGTCGTGGATTTTCTCATGCGTCCGATAGATTTCGCGAGCATTGATTCACTTCGTTTTCTGGTCAGGAAATGAGACGGAATTGGGACCGGCCAACCAACCTCGGCCGTTCAGCCGTTCTTGCGGAACCAGTTGTGCAGGTAATCCACAAAGATGCGCACCTTGGCGGGGAGGTAGCGGCGATGCGGATAGACGGCATAGATGCCGCGATCCGTCGGCAGGTAGTCGTTGAACAGCGTCAGCAACTGTCCGCTTTCGATCGCCTTGCGGCCGATGAAATCCGGGACAATGGCAACGCCGAGATCGGCGAGTGCTGCACGCAGCGTCGCATGCGGGCTATTGACCTCGAGCGTGCCGTTGATGGCGACGTTGAAGGTCGTGCTGTCGGCATCGACGAAGCGAATAGTGCCCTGCGAGCGGGTGTTGGTGTCGATGATGAAGGGAATGCGCGTAAGGTCAGTCGGATGTTCCAGCGTCGGATAGCGGTCGAGGAACTCTTGCGTCGCGCAGAGATGGACGCGGAAATCGGAAATCTTGCGGGCGATCATGCCGGAATCCTCGAGCTTGGTGATGCGGACGGCGACATCGAAGCCTTCCTCGATGAGGTCGACGAAACGGTCGTCGGCGGCGATTTCCAGCGAGAGATCGGGATTCTCCTTGGCGAAGTCGATCAGCGACTGTCCGACATCGGCGTCGACGAAGGTGCGCGGCACGGAAACGCGCAGCCGACCTTTGAGCTGCTGATTATTCTCGCGCACGAGGTCGGCGAGATTGTCGATCTCCTTCAGGATATCGGAGGCGGTGCGATAATAGGTATGACCAGCCTCTGTCATGGAGAACTGACGCGTGGTGCGATTCAAGAGCAGCGCGCCCAGCTCGTCTTCCAGTTCGCGGACATATTTCGACAGCAGTGCCTTGGAGCGGCCGGTCTTGCGCGCAGCCGCCGAAAATCCCTCGGCTTCGACCACGTCGATAAAGGCGCGAATCCGGGTCAAAGTGTCCATGCTGAAGCCTCCCGCTAACTGTTTCCGGATGTTGAACAAAATGCTTTGATTTGTTCAATTATTTTTTTCGGGCATGGCTGAAAAATTTTCTTGATTATTACGGCGAATATTCCTATTTCCCGATCAGCCCAAAGTCGCACGTGCCCGTGGGTGTCCGCCGATCCTCGATGTGGTGAGAAAATCGGTAAGGTACCTGGAACTAACCCCTCCAGTCGCTATTTCGGCCAACCGAAAAATGCGAGGACATCTGAAGCAACGACGGTGCGGGCCTTTTTGTTCTCTCCCGGCTTTCCATCAGCCGGGGATACTGAAGAGGCACACCTTCATTGCCGGAAGTGCGGTTGGGATACTCCCTCCAATCCATGGCAGACAAAGCGAATTAGCGCCGCTTGCGGCACTCGTTCATCATCCGCGCTTCGCGCATTTGCACGGTACCGGGGTCTCCACCGGCTGGTTCCTGAGCGAGTGAGCGTCGCCCTTTGTCCTCTGGGTTTTCCCCGGAGCCTTTGGAATTGAAAGGGAATTGACATGACCACGCAACGTATTCGCGATTTCCTCGCTACCCGACGTCCGGACGGTCCTTGCCTGGTGGTCGATCTCGATGTCGTCCGCGACAATTTTCACGCCTTCCGCCATGCCATGCCGGACAGCGCCATCTACTACGCCGTCAAGGCCAATCCGGCTCCGGAAGTGCTGCGCCTGCTCGCAAGCCTCGGCTCCAACTTCGATTGCGCGTCCGTCGCTGAAATCGAAATGGCGCTCGATGCCGGCGCGACTGCGGCCCGCATTTCTTTTGGCAACACCATCAAGAAGGAGCGCGATATCGCCCGTGCGCATGCACTCGGTATCAACCTCTTCGCCGTCGACAGCCACGAGGAAGTCGAAAAGATTTCCCGTGCCGCCCCCGGCGCCCGCGTGTTCTGCCGCGTGCTGACGGATGGCGAAGGCGCCGAGTGGCCGCTGTCACGCAAGTTCGGCTGCGTTCCGCAGATGGCCGTCGACGTTCTCGTCTATGCCCATCAGCTGGGTCTGGAATCCTACGGCGTGTCTTTCCACGTCGGCTCGCAGATGACCAAGGTTGATGCCTGGGACGATGCTCTTGCCGATGCCAAGCGCGTTTTCGTCTCGCTCGCCAAGCAGGGCATCCACCTGCAGATGGTCAATATGGGCGGCGGTTTCCCGACCAAGTACCTGCGCGACGTTCCCTCCGCCGAAGCCTATGGCAAGGCGATCTTTGCGTCTCTGCGCGCCCATTTCGGCAACCAGATCCCGCACACGATCATCGAGCCGGGTCGCGGCATGGTCGGCAATGCCGGCGTGATCAAGGCTGAAGTCGTCCTGATTTCCAAGAAGTCGGACAACGACGCCGCTCGCTGGGTCTTCCTCGACATCGGCAAGTTCGGCGGTCTGGCCGAAACCATGGACGAGGCGATCCGCTATCCGATCCGTACGACGCGCGATGGCGACGAAATGGAGCCTTGCGTTATCGCCGGCCCGACCTGCGATTCGGCCGACGTGCTCTATGAGAAGAACCTCTATCCGCTGCCGGTGTCGCTCACCATCGGCGACGAGGTCCTGATCGAAGGCACCGGCGCCTACACCACGACCTACTCGGCTGTGGCATTCAACGGTTTCGATCCGCTGAAGGCCTATATCATCTAAGGTCTGACATAGCCGCCCCCGTAGCCAGCCGGGGCGGCACACTCACAATTCCCTTTAGCACCGCTGATAACGGTATTGGGCACGGGAGGCCGAGATGGCCGCTGTTCTTGATTCTGTCCGCGCATTCTTTGCGCCATCCACTTTCACCCTCGACCTGGAAAATGCAGGCGATGTCGTTGCGCGCGAAAACCTTCTGGATCGCGCCATGGGTCCCGACCGCCGTAAGAAGTCGTCCGAGAAGCTCCGTCAGGGCCGCGTTCCGGCTGAGGGCCTGGCACTGGTCGCGCGTGATCGCGCCGGCCATGTTATCGGCACGGTTCGCCTCTGGAACGTCGAAGCCGGCGTCGATCGCGAAACCCGTCCGGTCGATGCGCTGCTGCTCGGCCCGCTGGCGATCGATCCCGCTTATGAGGGCAAGGGCATCGGCTCGGCGCTGATGCGCGCAGCCATCATGGAAGCCAAAAAGCGTGGCCACGGCGCGATCCTGCTCGTCGGCGATGCGCCTTATTACGAGCGTTTCGGCTTCTTTGCCGCAAAGACCCGCCATCTTGTTATGCCAGGTCCATTCCAGCGCGATCGTTTCCTGGCTCTCGAGCTCAAGGAAGGTTGGCTCGACAGCGCCGCCGGCATGATCGTCGCCAGCGGCCGCAAACTGGCCCAGCCGCCGATAGCAAAGGCCGCATAAAGCGCCCGAACGTCCCGAAGTATCATAAGGCTTCCGCCCGTCCGGACGGAGGCCTTTTTATTTGGCTGCCTTCACGCTGTCTTTCGCCGGGTCGTATCCATCCGTCAGCGTTTTCAGGAAGGCGACGACATCGGCGATCTCGGCATTAGTCAGCGCAGGGGCATCGCCGAGCTTGCGGTTCATCGGCGCGTCGATGACGTCGATATTGGGCTGGTACTGTGCCGGCAGGTCATCATATTTCAGCACCTTGCCGCTCGCATCCCTGGGATAGATCTCTTCTGGATTGGTGTCGCGCTTGATGTAGAAGCGCGTCACATCCTCGAGCGTTCGGTAGACGCCGTTGTGGAAGAAGACATGGCGGGTGGCGACATTGCGCAGCGTCGGCGTCTTGAAGAGCCCGCAATTCTGCTGCTGGGCGGAGTAGGTATCGTTGCGTAGCGGGCCGCAAATGCCGGTGTCATAGTAATGCACATCGGCATTGGCCGGAATGGCTGGGTTGCGAGGCACGCCCAAAGCCTCGAATTCGAAATCGGTGAAATTCGGCATCTGCCCGTCGCCGGTCATCTTGTCGAGATGGCAGGAGGCGCAATTGCCCTTGTTCGCGTCGTCGAACCACTTCAGACCCCGCGCTTCCGCATCCGTCAGCACCGCCTTGCCGCGCAGATAGTAGTCATACTTGCTGGTATAGGGATGGAAGGAGTTTTCCTCGATCTGGTAGCGGGCGAGCGCAAAGCCGATCTCGGAGATCGTCATGTCCTGATCGTTGAGGATATTGTCGCCGAAGAGCGCCGAAATCTCCTTGCCGTATCCCTTCTTCAGCTTGGCATAGACGGTGGCCGTATCGGCATTCGCCATTTCGAAAGCCGAGATCATTGGCTGCAGGGCCTGTTCCTCCAGCGAATCGACGCGCCCATCCCAGAACATGCCACCCTGCGGCACGAGGTTTGCAGCAGCTGCTGCATCGGCCTTGACGACCGCCTGGGCAGTCAGCGGGCCGGTGACGGCGGCAGGGGCATTGGCGAGAGCCACGCCCGATGCTTCCGTCATGGGTGAGGCTTCCGCGGCCTCGTCGGCAGCGCTTTCTTCTCCGATCGAGAAAGAAGGCGTCGACATCTTATAGGCGAGGCTGGGCACCGTGCGAATACCCGGCTGATCGAGATGCGGGCCACCGAGCTGGACGGCGAGGCCATTGGCCGGTGCATAGTGATTGGCCGGATCGTGGCAAGTCGCGCAGGACATCTGGCCGCCGCCCGAGAGCGACGGATCGAAAAACAGCTTCTTGCCGAGTTGCGCAACCGCGCTCAGCGGTGCTTGGTCATCATAGCCGTCAGTCGCTGTGACGTTTATGGCCGACTCGCTTGCCATGCCCACAGCCGCACCCGCGAGCGAAAGGCCCGCGAGTGCGAGGAGCGGCAGGAGACGGCGATAGGTCAAGGACATTTCCGTCTCCCTTATGGTTTTACGATGCCGGATTGCCGGTTTTCGGATCGAGGAGCAGCTTCGGCACGTCACCCTTGGACCAGTCGAACATGGTGTTCAGCGAGCCCGAGAGCACATCGAAGGAGCCGCCGCCGAGGCGGGCGCCGGCCATCCAGTTGTCCTCAATGAAGCGCATAACGGAGGTCTGATCGGTCAGCGTGTGGTCGACAAAGTTGACCTTGGCATAAGGCGAAATCACGAGTAGCGGCTGGCGTGTGCCGTAGCCGCAGCGTCCCTGTGCCGGCTGGCCGTTGACGCCGGGCAGGGCAGTGCCGGTGGAACAGCTGTCGCCGCTCAGCACGTCGTAGCCTTTGACCGGGATTTTCGACGGATTGACGACCGCATGGGCATGGTCATACCAGCCGTCGGAATCGTCATAGAGGATGACGATCGCGGTGTCCTTCCAATCCGGCGAATTCTGCACGCTGTTGACCACTTGCGTCACGAATTCCTGTTCGTCGAGCGGATCGGAATAGCCGGCATGGCCGTCCTGATAGGCCGGTGCCTTCAGGAAGCTGATCGTCGGCATGTTTCCGTTTTTCAGCGCCGCATAGAAGTCGGTCACGTCGTACTGGTGGTTTGCCGCATCCGTGGTGCCGATCGCCGCCACGGAGGACGGGCGTGCATGCGTTGGGTTGGCGGTCGAGGCATAGTACTGGAATGGCTGGTGATGCGGAATATAGTCGGTGTAATTGACTTTGGTGATAATCGACGTAGTCGCGCGCTTGCAACCTGTCGTGCCATCCGGGTTGGTCGCCGTCAGATCGAAACCGCCCTCGAAGAAGCCCCAGGTGATCTTGTGCTCGTTCAGCATGTCGCCGATGTTCTTGCCATACATCAGTGCCGTCTGGCCGACCGAGCAGACGTCGCCGGTCGGATCGAAGTCGCTGATTGCGGTCCAGCCGCCATTGCCGTCGGGCACGATGCGGCCCTTGGAATAGGTGCCGTCACTTTCCAGCGTATAGCCGGGCGGCAGGATGGCGCCGTTGGTCTGGCCGGAGATGAGGTTCAGCGCGCCGGGGGTCGAGGGGCCGAAATTGGTGGAGTAGGAATTGTCGCTCAGCGCATAGTGCTGGGCATAATTCCAAAGGGCCGTGACGGTGTTGCCGTCGTAATAGCCCATGACCTGCCCCTTGGTGCCGAAGGCGCCGGCTGCACCCTTGGTGCCGCGGCCGGTGTTGGCCGGGAAAAGGTCCATGGCGAAGTTGTTGTAGGCGGCCTGTTCGGCGGTATAGCCATGGTTCTGTGACTGGGTTGCCGCCTGCGTACGATCAAGCCGGAAGGGGGCAGCCGCATCGGCGCCGTTTGCCGTGTTGGTCTTGTTCGGATTGTTGTCGAGAAGACCGGCATTGGCGAGCGTGTTGATATCTGTCGGCGTGTTGTCGGCCGCCTTGAACGCCGGTTCGCCATCGACATTCGCTGCCTTGGGGTAGGTCGCGAAATAATGGTCGAAGGAGACGTTTTCCTGGAAGATCACGACAAGATGCTTGATGGGAGTCGCGGTATTCGGTGCTGGACTCACGTCAGCGGCACCGGCGGCGGAACAGAGCAGAACAAGGCCAAGCGCGCTGCCGGCTATAAGGGCGGCGCGACGTGAAAGACTGGTCATCGTCATATCCTCTTCGAGTGGGGGCATTGCTCCGGCGCATTTGCGCCACGCCGGGCATAGAGAACCCTTTCGAGCTATCAATGGAGTATGACAGTTCCATGAAGGGTGGGGAGAGGGGATACCGCTCTCGCTGCCTTGTTTCCGGCAATCGATTGATTCTGCTGTGTCGGGCAGAAAGAAGGGGGAAGATGTCCGGCCGTCGTGTCTACGATGCTACCTTATGCCACGGGTAGGGGTCACCACGCGCTCACGGTTCGAGACGGCCCGATAAGCCTCAAGGCGGCCACCGTCTCGCGATGATCTAGATATTCTGATCCATCGTTTCGGCCGGAATCTCGTCGGCACGATGGATGCGTACGACCACGGCCGGGACGCCGGCGACAGTGCAATGCGGCGGCACGGGTTTGACCACGACGCTGCCCGCGGCAACCTTGCTGAAGGCGCCGACTTCAATGTTGCCGAGGATCTTCGCGCCGGCGCCGATCATGACGCCGTGGCGGATCTTCGGGTGACGGTCGCCGCTTTCCTTGCCGGTGCCCCCAAGCGTGACGTTCTGCAGGATGGAGACCTCATCCTCGATGACGGCGGTTTCGCCGATGACGATGCCCGAGCCGTGGTCGAGCATGATCGAGGTGCCGATCTTCGCGGCCGGGTGAATATCCGGGCCGAAGACGAGCGAGGCGAGATTGGAGAGCCAGCTTGCGATTTCCTTGCGGCCCTCCGTCCAGAGCGCATGGGCGATACGGTGTGTCTGCAGGGCATGGAAGCCCTTCAGGTTCAGAAGCGCATGCAGATAGGTCGTGCAGGCGGGGTCACGTGTTCGCACTGCGAGAAGATCCGCTTCGGTCGCCTGCAGGATGGCAGGATATCGCACCAGCACGTCGGACAGCAGCGAAAGCATGTCGCCATGCTCGATCCTGACAACGCAGAGCCGTGCCGCCAGTACGTTGGCAAGGCTTTCAGCATCGGAGTTTCCGCCAAGCAATTGCGCCCGCAGCAGAGGAGCGAGCGTCGGCTCGCGCGCAGCAAGCTCGGCTGCTTCGCAGCGGATCACATCCCAGACGTTTTCGGCTGGGGCAGGTATATCGCCGGCAACTGCCGTTCCTGGCTGGGGCATGATCCAATCTCTCTGCATCTCATTGTTTTCACGCAATTCCGGACGGAAAACCGCTGCGCATTTTTCCTGGAATTGCTTTAACCGGAGATATCCACAACACCGCAGTCGCCGGCTTCGGAGGCGAAGGCGAGCAACTTGCCGGACTTGCTCCAGCTCATCGATGTGATCGCACCCTTGCCCGGCCGGCGCAGAAGCGCTTCCTTGGCGTCGCCGATGCGAACCGCAAGGATCATACCATCGATGAAGCCGATGGCGAGGATATCCTCGACGGGATGGAATTTCACCGAGGTCGCCATTATGTTGGCGCGTGTGCCGAGCTCCAGCGGCGCCTTGCCCATCGGGCCATCCTTGCCCTGGAAGGGCCAGACGATCGCGGCCGGTGCGCCCGACGAGGCGAGCCACTTGCCTTTGTTTGACCAGGAGAGCGACTTCACCTTGGCGGGATAGCCGGTCATGCGCATGTGTCGGGCTTCAGCGCCGGGCTTCGCATCCATCTTCCAGCCGTGCAGGGCATTTTCCTGCATGGTCGTGACGATGAACTGGCCATCCGGCGAGAAGGTGACGCTGGTGTGGGCACCCTTCCATTCGAGATTGACCGGCGGGGCGCTCATGCCCACCCAATGCAGGGATACGCCGTTATAGCGGGCGACGGCGATCCTCAGGCCCTTGGGCGCGAAGGCGATGCCTTCGACCGTGCGCTCTTCCGGGAACTCTTTCGTCGTCCCGTCAGAGAGCCGTACGAAAGTACTCTTGCCATAGGAATAGGCGACGGCGCCTTGCGGGCCGGCTGCAAGCTGGCTGATCCATTTGCGCGGCGCTTCGGCGAGCACCGTCGTGCTGCCGTCCGCGGCAATCCGGAGAACCTTGCCGTCCTCGCCGCCGGAAATCAGGCTCTCGCTATAGGGATCGCGGATGCAGGTCAGCATCCCCTGATGGGCTTCGGTTATCTTCTCGCCGCCTTCGAGGCGGTGGACTGCGCCGGCAGCGCTGGCGAAGAAGGGGGTGTCACCTAAAAATTCGACGGCCAGAACGTGGCCGTCGATATCAAGCGGAGCGACAGTCGGCATCAGGCAGACGCCTCGCACGCCTTGAAGCTGGCTTCCAGCTTTTCGCGGTCGAGCTCGCGGCCGATGAAGACGAGGCGGCTTTCATGCTTCTCGCCGTCCTTCCAGGGGCGCTGGTGATCGCCTTCGATGATCATGTGGACGCCCTGAACGACGTAGCGTTCCGGATCGTCCTTGAAGGCGATGATGCCCTTGAGGCGGAGGATATTCGGGCCTTGGGTCTGCGTGACCTTCTGGATCCAGGGGAAGAAGCGCTCGGCATTCATTTCGCCGCCGCGCAGCGAAACCGACTGCACGGTGACATCGTGGATCGGCGAAGGCGCGTGGTGGTGATGATGGTCGTGATCGTGATCATGGTGGTGATGATCGTGGTCATGATCATGATGGTGGTGGTGATCATGATCGCAATCCGGGCCGCAGACATGATCCTCATGGCCGTGCTCGAGGAAATGCGGGTCGTTCTCGAGCGCGCGTTCCAGGTTGAAGGCGCCCTGGTTCAGGACACGGGCAAGATCGACGCCGGAGCGGGTCGTCTTGTAGACGCGGGCGGCCGGGTTGATCGCGTGGACGATGTCCTCGATCTGGGCCAGCTCTTCCGGCGTCACGAGATCCGACTTGTTGATGACGACGACGTCGGCAAAGGCGATCTGGTCTTCGGCTTCGCGGCTGTCCTTTAGTCGCAGCGGCAGGTGCTTGGCGTCGACGAGCGCGACGACGGCATCAAGCTCGGTCTTGGCGCGGACATCGTCGTCCATGAAAAAGGTCTGGGCGACCGGAACCGGATCGGCAAGGCCTGTCGTTTCGACGATGATGCCGTCAAAGCGGCCGGGACGGCGCATCAGGCCTTCGACGACGCGGATCAGGTCGCCGCGAACGGTGCAGCAGACGCAGCCATTGTTCATTTCGTAGATTTCTTCGTCCGACTCGACGATCAGGTCGTTGTCGATGCCGATCTCGCCGAACTCGTTGACGATGACGGCGTATTTCTTGCCGTGATTTTCCGAAAGGATGCGGTTCAGCAGCGTCGTCTTGCCGGCGCCGAGATAGCCGGTGAGAACGGTGACGGGAACGGGCTTTTGCGTGGCTGTTTCGGTCATGGGAGCCTCGAAATATGGAAGGTTGCCCCGGGGAGCAGATATTGGTCGGGTTCCATATAAGGAGTTGGAGACGTCAGTTCAAAGGCTTTTGTATGTTATAAGATCACATTGGATTGCGGAGAGGCGATTTGACGGCATAGTCACGACAGCGTCGACACATCGAAGCGGTCGACATCTTCAAGCAGTTCGACGAGACCTTTGACAGAGTGCGAGATCAGCCGTTCACCCTTCTCCGCCGTTGCGACGCCGGCATTGCCGGCGACACCTTGTGCGCTCAGATCGGACATCTTCCAGCCGAAAGCGTGAGGGCCGTAGGCGCGCAGATGTTTGAAGCCCTTGATAAACTCGGATTGACGCGATGGGAAATTCGCCGCCTTCGACATGTCCACCTTCTCCGGATGGAGGGCTAGCATAACCGATGTCTCGATATCGCCGCCGTGAATGTCGATGGCCTTGTCGTCCGGCGAGATCAGCCCGTCCGGCACGCCGAAACGCGTCCAGCTGGTGGCGACCGCCAGCATGTCGAAGCGCACGCGCGCTTCCGTCGCCACGATGGTCATCAGCGGCGAGTTGCCGCCATGGGCGTTCAGCATGACGAATTTACGAATGCCGAGATTGTTCATCTTCTCGGCAATGCCGAGCCACCGCCGAACAGCTTCGTCAAAAGCCAACGTCCGCGTACCGACGACATCCATATGCTCGATGGAATAGCCAACCGGCTCGACGGCGAGAAAGGTGACCGGCAGGTTTGCCGGCAAGGCAACCTTGAGACGCGAGACGATTCCTCCCGCGATGAGCGCGTCGGTTTCGAACGGCAAATGTGGGCCGTGTTGCTCATAGGCGCCAAGTGGCAGTACGGCGATCCATTTTCTTCGCTCTTCGGGCGTCAATGTTTCATCATTGTCATCGAAACATGGCAAAGGATGCGCCATCTGAGGATGTACCTCTTGTTTATGTCAGTAACCTGCGCAATGTCATAGCGTGATGACTTAGCGGCGAAAAGGTCAACGGAATCACGATGGGCAAAAAGAACAAGGTCGGGAAGAAAAGTAAGTCAGGTAAGAAGAAGGATCACCGGGACTACACGCTTGCCGATCTGTCGCCGGCCTTGACGCAGGCGGCGCGGTCCATGCGCACGGTGATAACGCGCAGCCTGACGGCGAGCGGCCTCTATGCCGGACAGGACGGTGTCATTCTTGCCCTGGCGGCAAGCGATGGTCTTCCGGCCGGTACGCTGGCCCAGAAGCTCGGCGTCAAGGCGCCGACGATGACGCGCACGATTGGCCGCATGGAGGCGCAAGGCTTTGTCGAACGGCGGCCGGATGCCGACGATGCCCGCCTGACCAAGGTCTATCTGACGGAAGCAGGGCGAAACAGCGTCAGTGAGATCGAAAGTTCGGCGGCAAGCTGCGATGAGCTTGCGACCCGCGGCTTCTCGGAAAAAGACATCCGCTCGCTTGTGCGCCTGCTTAAGACGATCGAGCATAATCTCCAGGCCGGCGACGATGGCGAGGATGAAGACGAATTCTGAGAATCCTCGAGAATTCGTGTTGCGCGGCGTGATTAAAGCTTTTAATTAAAGATTTTAAATTCCGGAATCGTAAAACGAACGGGATATGTTACGGCTGCGTTTCACGGGGAGGGCGCGCGTGGCGCAAAAGATAAAGCTTTCTACAATTGCGGAAACGCTGGGCATTTCAACGGCAACGGTATCTCTGGCCTTACGCGACAGCCCATTGGTTGCGGTCAATACCCGCGAGAAGATCAAGGACCAGGCCCGCGCGCTGGGCTATATCTACAATCGCCGAGCGGCGAGTCTGAGGACATCCCGATCGGGCATCATCGGTGTCGTCGTACATGACATCATGAACCCCTTCTACGGGGAAATCCTGAAGGCGATCGAAAGCGAGCTCGATCGCAGCCGCCACACCTTCATCCTTTCCAATCACTATGATTCCGTCGAAAAGCAGCGGACCTTCATCGAGACACTGCTGCAGCTCGGTGGCGACGGTGTCATCATGTCGCCGGCGATCGGGACGCCGCCGGAGGATTTCGAGCTGGCTGAAGAAAACGGCATGCCGGCCATCCTCGTCGCGCGACAGATCGAAGCGCTGGATCTGCCGACCTTTCGTGGTGACGACAGCTACGGGATCTCCCTTGCGACCAATCATCTCATCAGCCTTGGCCACCGCTCCATAGCGATGATCGGTGGCACCGATCAGACTTCGACGGGGCGCGACCGCTATCAGGGCTATGTGAATGCGCTGCGCAAGGCGGCCATCGAGGTCGATCCCAATCTGCGTATTCCCGGCGCACGTTCCAAGCAGGGCGGCTTCGAGGCGGCAGTGCATTTCCTGTCGCTGCCGCAGAAGCCGACGGCCGCCGTCTGCTGGAATGACCTGGTCGCCATCGGTCTCATGAACGGCATTTCGCGCGCTGGCCTCGTTCCCGGGCGAGACATTTCGGTCACCGGCTACGACGATCTGGAGGAGGCGGCGATCGCAACGCCGGCGCTGACCACCGTCTGGAATGGTCAGGCCGAGGTCGGAAGGCTTGCAGCGCGCGCGCTTTTGGATAGGCTGGCGGGAAGCCATGAACCGGACGGTATTCATCTGATCAAGCCGGAAATGCGTATCCGCCAATCGACGGCGCCTTATAAAGCTCGCTAGCAGCGGTTCGGCGCCGAACTGTCTCTCAAGAGGAAAGAATCTATGTCCGATAGTCGCATCGCCGTCCTCGTTCCGGGGAAGATACACCCGCGTGTCCTCGAAAGGCTCGGAAAACAGTTCGATATCGTTTCCGCCGAACGCGATGGCGGTGCGAAGGTTGATGCGGAAACCGCGGCCCGCATCCGCGGCGTTGCCGTTGCAGGCAGCTTCGATGCCGGCTGGATCGATGCCTTTCCGAATGTCGAAGTCATCGCCAATTTCGGCGTCGGCTATGATGGCGTAGACGTCAAGCACGCTGCCTCGAAGGGGATCGTCGTTACCAATACGCCTGACGTCCTGAACGACGAGGTCGCCGATACCGCGATCGCCTTGCTCCTGAACACGCTGCGGCAGTTTCCGAAGGCGGAGACCTGGCTGCGTGAAGGGCGCTGGGCGAAGGAAGGGGCGTTTCCGCTCTCTCCCTTTTCGATGAGAGGACGCCGCATCGGCATCAACGGTCTCGGCCGCATCGGCCTGGAAATCGCGAGAAGGCTGGAGCCGTTCAAGGTGAAGATCGGCTATCACACGCGCACGCCGCGCGATTCGCTGCCCTATGACTACTATCCAACGCTGCTGGAGATGGCGCAGTCGGTGGACACGCTGATTTCGATCGTGCCGAAGACGCCGGAGACGCACAAGGTCATCAATGCGGACATCCTCTCGGCGCTTGGGCCGCAAGGTGTGTTCATCAATGTCGGCCGCGGCTGGTCCGTCGATGACGATGCGCTGATAACGGCCCTCGGCAATGGAACACTTGGCGCTGCCGGTCTCGACGTCTTCTACGACGAACCGAATGTCCCAGCCGGATATCTCTCGCTGACCAATGTTTCGCTGCTGCCGCATGTGGCCTCGGCCTCGGTGCCGACGCGCGATGCCATGGCCGATCTTGTTGCCGACAACGTCATCGAATGGTTCGCTAAGGGTGAGCCTGTGACGCCGGTGCCGGAAACGCCGGTCAAGCCGCGAGGCTGATCAGACGGCTTTTTGCTGATACGGAGCGGCCGCAGGTCGCTCCTTGCTCGCAGCATAGTCGCGCACCGCATCGCCGAAGGCGGTGAAGAGCTTCAATGATGGGGAATCCGTCTCCGCCCAATATTCCGGGTGCCATTGCACGCCGACGGCAAAGGCCTTGGCGCCGATAACGGAGACGGCCTCGATCGTGCCGTCTTCCGCGAGTGCCTCCACCTGCAGTCTCGGTGCCGTATCGGCGATCGCCTGGCGATGCAGCGAATTGACGCGCACTTCACCCGACCCAACGGCACGGGCGATGCAGGAGCCTTCCTTGACGAAAACGCTCTGGCGGATCGAATACATGGTATCGCGATCGACATTCGGCGGCTTGCGGTGATCCCAGATGCCCGGCTGGTCCTGGATTTCGCTGGCAAGCGTGCCGCCGAGCGCGACGTTCAGCTCCTGAATGCCGCGGCAGATAGCAAGCATCGGAATGGCGCGGTCGATCGCGCGGCGGATGAGCGGCAGCGATGTCGCGTCGCGCGCCGGATCGAAGGGGCCGTCGCTGTCCTTTGCCTCTTTTCCATAGAGAGACGGATGCACATTGGTCGCCGAACCGGAAACGAGCAGCCCGTCCACCCGGTCGAGAATGGCGTCCGCCTCGTTGCCGTCCTCCAGCGCGGGAACGATCAGTGCCATCAATCCCGCAGCCTTCACGGCAGCGCGTACATATTGCAGCTGCACCGCATGCCAGCTGGTGCCATCGAACTCGCGGATATCGGCGGGAATAGCGATGATCGGTCTGGGCATTCGAGGCTCCGGCAAGGGCGAAACGGTTGTATGGTAGGACCTCTGGACGATCACGATGTCAATCCAAAGGCATGTTATCCACGTCACGAATCTACGCGAAGACGGCGCAGGCAGCAACGTGCAGCGGCGTCCAAAGGCTTTGTTTCCCTTCGTCATGCGGATGTACAGGAATCGCCATAATGCGGTGTAAGAGAGCTAACTTGAAAGACTGGGTGCGGCGTGGTTAGTTCCATCGCTTGCGCCGTGACGGGGAGCGTGCCGCTCCTCAGCAATGCCGTCCGTATGGGAGAATTCGATGGATCGCCGTTCCTTCATCAGGCGGGCAGGAGCCGTTGGCGCAGGTGCCGCCGCTTCTGCGCTTGCGACCCCGGCCCTTGCCCAGGAATATCCGAAGATCACCTGGAGGATGACCTCCTCCTTCCCCAAGAGCCTGGACACGATCTATGGCGGCGCGGAGGATATTGCCGCGCATGTTTCAGACGCGACCAATGGCAATTTCCTCATCCAGACCTATGAGGCCGGTGAGATCATTCCCGGCGCACAGGCGGCCGATGCGGTCAGCGCCGGCGCCGTCGATGCCGCGCACACCTGCTCCTATTATTTCTGGCAAAAGGATCCGACCTATGCCATCGGCACCGCGCTGCCCTTCGGCCTCAATGCCCGGCTGACCAACGCCTGGTTCTACCAGGGCAACGGCAACAGGCTGATGAACGAATTCTATGCCACACAGGGTATCTTGGGGCTTCCCGCAGGCAACACCGGCGCGCAGATGGGCGGCTGGTTTCGCAAGGAAATCAATACGCTCGACGATCTGAAGGGTCTGAAAATGCGCATTGCCGGTCTGGCCGGCAAGGTGATCGAGAAGATAGGCGTCGTGCCGCAGCAGGATATCGCGGTCAACGGCGTTTACGACGCGCTGAACAAGGGCACCGTCGATGCGGCCGAATGGGTCGGACCCTATGACGACCTGAAGCTCGGGCTGCAAAAGATCGCGAAGTATTATTATTATCCTGGCTGGTGGGAGGGCGGCGCCGTGGTGCATGCCTTTTTCAACCTGGAAAAATGGAATGCCCTGCCGAAGTCTTATCAGACAATTCTCGGCGATGCATGCGCCTTCGCCAACACCAACATGCTGGCGAAATACGACGTCAAAAATCCGCAGGCGCTGAAGGAAATCGTGACACAAGGCGTGACGCTCAGGCCCTTCAGCCAGGAGATCATGGAAGCCTGTTTCCAGGCAGCCGGCGCGCTCTATGCCGATCTCTCGAAATCCAACGATTATTTCAAGCGCATTTACGAGGACCAGGTCGCCTATAAGAAGGATGCCTATCTGTGGATGCAGCTTTCTGAGTATACCTTCGATACCTTCATGATGATCCAACAGCGGGCAGGCAAGTTGTAATCGTATTTCATAAGTCTTCGGCGATATATCGTTCCTTTATTAGTGATCTAACATCATATCAACGTGAACGTGTACCGAGAATCATTATGCCAGCGTGATGCTGGGCACAGTCGAGCTTCCATTTAAACTGCCGCTTTGAGTGGAAAATCTTTCCGGACGGGCCCAGTTCGGGCAAGTAAATTTTAAAGGGTTTCCACTACGGTGTCCGCCGCATCAGGGGAAGTCTGAATGAAGCCTCCAAGCCCGGACACCGTGCCGACGGATATTTATCTGTCGTTTGTCAGTTCGCTTTTCGGAAACCGGAAAACGCTCGTTACAGGCGTATTCGTTCATATCCTCATATATGTCCTCGTTTTTCTGAGCACATATGCCAGCATCTATCTGGCCTTTTGCGTGGCGTTTGCCATCGTCTTCGGCTTACGGATCAATTTTTTCCGGCAGTTCGACGCAGCCGACAAGAATGGCTTTACGCGCGCCGATATAGCCAGCTGGGAAACACGTTATGTCGTCGGCGCCGCGGCCACCGCCGCCATTCTTGGCATCGGAAGCGGCTATGCCATCCTCATCCTGCGCGATCCGCTGGCGGAATTCATCTGCGTCGCCGTCACCATGGCGTCCATGGTGTCGATCGTCGGCCGTAACTACGGCTCACCTCGTGCGGTCGATCTTCAGATTCTGGCCTGCTGCGTGCCGATTGTCATCGCCTGCCTGCTGTCGCAGGAACTCTACAAGGGAATCGCCTCCCTCATGCTCATCCCGTTCGGGCTGACGACGCGTGCGATGGCAAAGGGCATGCGCGAATTCCTCTACAGGAACATTGTCGCCTCCCGCGAGATATCGTTGATGGCCGACAGGTTCGACACCGCGCTCAACAACATGCCCCACGGGCTGTTCATGCTGGACGCCCAAAACCGGATTCTGATCGTCAATCGCAAAGCCTGCGAGCTCCTCAATTTTGCCGATCCGCAGCGGCTCAAGGACTGCGAGTTCGACGTCGTTCTACGTTATGGCGCCCGTCACGCCTTCATCGACGGATCGCTTCCCGGGCTCATTCAACGCCAGTTGGCCCAACTCGTCAGCGGCACGCTTTCCCGAACCCTCATTCAATTCAATGAGGATCAGTTTCTGGAATTTTCGGCCAGCCGGCGTGCCGATGGGATCGTCATCCTGATCTTTGAAGACGTGACGGTGCGTATTCGCGCTGAACGCAAGATCCTGCATATGGTGCGGTACGACCCTTTGACCGGACTACCGAACCGTGAATATTTCGTGGACCAGGTCAAGGAAAAGCTGGCTGCGCGCAACCGGGAAAGCCGCATCGGCATCCTTGTTCTGGATATCGACGATTTCAAGCATGTCAACGATACCAAGGGGCATGTTGCCGGGGACCGTCTGCTGGTTGCCGTAGCCGAGCGTTTGAAGGCGCTTGCCGGCACGACAGCGCTTGTCGCTCGTCTCGTCGGCGATCAATTCGTGCTGTTCTTTCCGAATGAGGACGATGTTCCGGATATCGATGGCCGCATCCGCGCCCTGCATGCGGCAATGGCCGGCACCTATGATGCAGAGGACAGCAGCTTTCGGGTTTCCGTCAGCGGCGGGTATATGACCATGCCCGGCCGGGAATTTCGCCCAGAGGAGTGGCAGATCAAGGTCGATCTCGCGCTCTTCGAGGCAAAATCGCGGATGAAGGGCGGCTGCAGTGCCTTCGAGCAGGAGATGGACGCACGCTATGTCGAGCGGCAGACGCTGAAGGACGACCTGCGCGAGGCGGTGGAAGCCGGCAGGCTTCAAGCCGTCTACCAACCGATGTACACGCCGGATGGCTCCCGCATCGAATGCTGCGAGGCGCTCGCGCGCTGGATTCACCCGGAAAAGGGCTCAATTCCGCCCGATCTTTTCGTACAGCTTGCCGAGGAGATGGGCATCGTTGCCGGCATCACTCGCTTCATGGTCGATCGTGCTTGCAAAGATTGTGCTTCATGGCCTGCGCCACTCGCCGTTTCAGTCAATCTCTCGGCGCAGGATCTGCGCAATGACGAGATTGTCAAAATCGTGATCGCGGCGCTCGAGACGTCGGGACTTGAGCCCTCCCGCCTTCATCTCGAAGTTACCGAAAGCTGCCTGATGGACGAGGTAGCAACCGTACGCTCCATTCTCGCGGATTTCCGGGCTAGGGGTATCACGATCGCGATCGACGATTTCGGAACGGGATTTTCCAGCCTCAGTTACCTCGATACGCTGCCGGTGGATGTCGTGAAGATCGACCGGTCTTTCGTTCGCGATATCACGACGGATAGCCGACGTTTCAAGCTGCTATGCGGCATCGTCGATCTCTCCCGCGCCCTCAGCCTGAATGTCGTGATCGAAGGTGTCGAGACGCTGGAGCAGCTGGCATTGGTCGTCGAGCGGAACCTAGCGGATATCATCCAGGGCTATGTATTTTCCCCTCCGATAGCGCCAGAGCAAGTCGCCGAGAAGGTCGCCAGCCTCGACAGACGGCAGCTGGGAGCCGGCAGGCTCTTCTCGCCCGAGGTCGTCCGATAGCCGGCGGCGGCGCTGTGGTCCGCAGGCATTTGCAATCCTCCGTCAATTCGATCGGCCTGCGCCATCTGCGACCTTCTCGTGCATTGCATTTTTCCTCGCTTTGTGTAACGCCTCGGTAGAGGAAAATTGGTTGCGATATCTCTCTTACAAGATATTGCAACTTTTGAGGATGAACTCCGGCCGACAGTCTAGATCATCTGTCGGGGAGAGGATTGAGGGGAGATTTCTGAATGGCCGAACATCACACTGGACCTGCTGAAGTGGGTGCTCCCATGGACTACAAGGAGCATGAGAAGACCTACAATCTTTTCATCTCGGGCGCCAAGGTCGGGTCTGCGATCGTTGCCGCATTGTTGATCGCCATGGCGGCCGGTTTCTTTGGCCATGCCGGTTTCCTCGGCGGCGTCCTCATATTCATCGTTCTGACCATCGCCAGCGTCGTCCTGTTGCGCTGATATAACAGCGCTGACAGATGGCGGGCCGATCTCCCGCGCTTTCCCATGATTCTGCAGGCTACAGCGCCGCCGCATCTAGGAGCGGCGCCGTCTGATGCGAGGTGTCGTCATTGAGCAATCTGGTTTTCGTGGCCAAGGAAAGCGTGGCGGAGGAGACGCGTGTTGCGGCTTCTGTTGAAACGGTAAAGAAGATGCGGAGCCTCGGTTTCGACGTGGTGGTCGAGGCGGGCGCAGGCGCCTTGTCGCGTATCCTGGATGCCGAATATGAAGCCGTCGGTGCGCGGATCGGCTCCATCAAGGATGCGAAGGCCGCCGATGTTGTGCTCAAGGTCAGGCGGCCGACGAGCAAGGAGATTTCCGGTTACAAGAACGGCGCCATCGTCATCGCCATCATGGATCCTTATGGCAATGAGGCAGCGCTTGCCGAGATGGCGCGTCGCGGGCTGACGAGTTTCGCCATGGAACTGATGCCGCGCATCACCCGTGCGCAGTCGATGGACGTCCTGTCGTCGCAGGCCAATCTCGCAGGATATCAAGCCGTCATCGAGGCCGCAGCCGTCTATGATCGGGCGCTGCCGATGATGATGACGGCGGCGGGGACGGTGCCGGCGGCGAAAGTGTTCGTCATGGGGGCAGGGGTTGCCGGCCTGCAGGCGATTGCGACCGCGCGGCGTCTCGGCGCACAGGTCTCGGCGACCGACGTTCGTCCGGCTGCGAAGGAACAGGTCGCCTCGCTCGGAGCAAAATTCATCGCGGTCGAGGACGAGGAATTCAAGGCGGCGGAGACCGCCGGCGGCTATGCCAAGGAAATGTCGAAGGAGTATCAGGCGAAGCAGGCAGCTCTCGTCGCCGATCATATCGCCAAACAGGACATCATCATTACCACGGCGCTGATCCCCGGACGGCCGGCGCCGCGCCTTATCAGCCGCGACATGCTGAAGGCGATGCGTCCCGGCGCCGTGGCCGTCGACCTCGCGGTCGAACGCGGCGGCAATATCGAAGGTGCTGAGTATGGCAAGGTTGCCGAGGTCGAAGGTGTCCGCGTGGTCGGCTATCCCAACATGGCCGGCCGGATCGCGGCCAGCGCATCGGCTCTCTATGCGAAGAACCTCGTCACCTTTCTGGAGACGATGGTCGACAAGGACACGAAGAGCCTCGCCGTCAACCGGACCGATGAGCTGATCAAGGCGACGATGCTGACCGATGGCGGCGAGGTCGTGAACCCGAACTTCGTCGATCCCGACCAGCCGACGATCAAGAAGGGAGATCTCTGAGATGGCCAGTCAAGCGATGGATCAGGCACTGCAGCAACTGCATGATGCCGTTAACGCCGTCACGACCGCCGCAGCGCAGGCCCCGGAGACTGTGAGCGCGGCAACAGGCGGAGCAATCGATCCCTTCGTCTTCCAGTTCGCGATTTTCGTGCTGGCGATCTTCGTCGGCTACTATGTCGTCTGGTCGGTGACGCCGGCCCTGCATACGCCGCTGATGGCGGTCACGAACGCCATCTCCTCGGTCATCGTCGTCGGTGCGCTGCTGGCCGTGGGCATCTCCGCGAGCGGTCTCGCCACCGGCTTCGGTTTCGTGGCGCTGGTTCTCGTTTCGGTCAATATCGTCGGCGGCTTCCTTGTCACCCAGCGCATGCTGGCGATGTACAAGAAGAAGGACAAGTGAGGGCGGCATGCTGAGCAATATCGCGGCTTTCCTCTATCTCGTCTCCGGTGTGCTCTTCATCCTGGCGCTGCGCGGGCTATCGCATCCGGCCACCAGCCGGCGCGGCAATCTCTACGGTATGATCGGCATGGGCATTGCCATTGCCACCACGCTTGTGCTGGCGACGCCATCCTTCGGCGGCTTCGTGCTGATCATCCTTGGCCTTGCCATCGGCGGCGGTGCGGGCGCCTATATCGCCCGTGTCATTCCGATGACCTCGATGCCGCAGCTCGTGGCAGGTTTCCATTCGCTGGTCGGTCTTGCGGCTGTCCTCGTCGCTGCTTCGGCGCTCTATACGCCATCCTCCTTCGGCATCGGCGAGATCGGGTACATTCACACCGAGGCTCGCATCGAGATGGCGATCGGTGTAGCGATCGGCGCGCTGACCTTCACCGGCTCGATCATCGCCTTCCTGAAACTCGACGGGCGCATGTCCGGCAAGCCGATCCTGCTGCCGAACCGGCATGTCATCAATGCTGCTCTGCTCGTACTCATCGTGTTCTTCATCATCAGCCTGGCGGCGAACGAGAGCCATTTCGCTTTTTGGGCCGTCGTGCTGCTGTCGCTGGCGCTGGGCGTACTTCTGATCGTGCCGATCGGCGGCGCCGATATGCCCGTCGTCGTGTCGATGCTGAACTCCTATTCCGGCTGGGCCGCCGCCGGCATCGGCTTCACGCTCGGTAATCTCGCGCTCATCATCACCGGCGCGCTTGTGGGATCCTCGGGTGCGATCCTGTCCTACATCATGTGCAAGGGCATGAACCGCTCCTTCATCTCCGTCATTCTCGGTGGTTTCGGCGGCGAGACGGCCTCGGGCGGAGCTGATAATTCCGACAAGACCGTGAAGCTCGGCTCGGCCGAGGATGCCGCATATCTGATGGCGAATGCCTCCAAGGTCATCATCGTGCCCGGTTACGGCATGGCGGTGGCGCAGGCCCAGCATGCGCTGCGCGAAATGGCTGACAGGCTGAAGGCACATGGCGTCGAGGTCAAATATGCCATTCATCCCGTTGCCGGCCGCATGCCGGGGCATATGAACGTGCTGCTCGCCGAAGCCAACGTGCCCTATGATGAAGTCTTCGAGCTTGAGGACATCAATTCGGAATTCGCCCAGGCCGATGTCGCCTATGTCATCGGCGCCAACGACGTCACCAATCCGGCGGCGCGAGACGACAAGACCTCGCCGATCTACGGCATGCCGATCCTCGACGTCGACAAGGCGAAGACCTGCCTCTTCGTCAAGCGTTCGCTGGGCTCCGGCTATGCCGGCATCGACAACACGCTGTTCTATAAGGATGGCACGATGATGCTTCTGGGCGACGCCAAGAAGGTGACCGAGGACATCGTCAAGGCAATGAACGAGTAGGCTGCCGCTGCGCCCGCAAGGGGGTGTTTCCGCTCTTAGAGCGGTTCAGCTTTTCACGGAATCTCTGTGCGGCTCTATCTCTTTGTTGTCTCGCAATTCCGGACGGAAAACCGCTGCGCACTTTTCCTGGAATTGCTCTAGGTCCTTTGACGCTCCATCATGTTGCGCGGTGCAGTCAGTATCCAGACAAGTCCGGCCGGACGGAAATCGACCTCGACATGGCCGCTGAAGGATGCCGCGGCATGGGTTTTCGTGACGGTGGTGCCGAAGCCGGTCACGCTGGGCGGTTTGACTGTGGGACCGCCGGTTTCGCTCCAGACGAAGCGGATCATGGTGCCAGTTTCAGCGACTTCATTCGTCCATTCGATGGTGATCTTGCCCTCCGGCGCAGAAAGCGCACCATATTTGACCGAATTGGTGGCAAGCTCATGCAGGATCAGGCCGAGATTCTGCACCGCTTCCGGCTTCAAGAGGAAGTCGTTGCCGAGGACGTCGAGCTGCTGAGGTCCCTGCAGGAAGGTCGCGAGATGAATGTCGATCACGCGGCGCAGCGACACGCCGGACCATTGTTCGCTGGTCAGGACCTCGATCGAGCGTGCCAGGCCTTCCAGGCGGTCGGCGACCGCCCGCTGGAATGTATCGACGCTGTCCGCCTGCCGTGCGAGCTGGCGCGTCATTGCCTGGGCGAGTGCCAACAGATTCTTGGTGCGGTGGACGAGCTCGTGCATGACGAAATGCAGCCGGTCCTCCGTGACGCTGCGGTCGAAGGATGCGTTGGAAAGCGCAACGGCCACCTGGTTTGCCTCGATAACGCTGGTGTCAACGGGCGACACGATTTCGCCTCTACCCATGCGGTCTGCCATGTCGGCTATACTCTGGATGGTCGTGCGCACCTGGCGCGCCAGAGCATAGACGGCGATCAGCGCGATCAGCAGCAGCGTCACCCCGCCATAGATCAGGAATCGCCAGGTGCTCATCAGCGACTGCTGTGCGGACGCTATCGGTCCCCAGACGACGGCCTTCCAGGACCAGCCGGAGATCTGGGCATAGCCGAGCACCGCATTCGGGAGGGTCTTTTCATCCTGGTAGACACCGCTGGATGCGATCAGCTTCGGTAGAATATCCTTGTTGAACGTGTCTCCCGGAGCAAGGGTCGTCGGGCCACCAGCGGCAACGACATGGCCGGATTTATCCACAACCGCCGCGGACCAGCCGGGCGGCAGGGCTTGCGTCGTCACGAGCTTGGCGAGCTCGTCGGCATCCTGGGTTACAGCCAAAGCGGCGCCGGCTGGCGAATGTTCGAGGGGCAGGGTGACGTTGTAGACCCAGCGGCGGGCGTTAGGGCCCATGAAGACGTCGGATGCCTCGATGCGGCCGGAGTTCAGCGCCGATTGCAGCGCTGCAATGTTACCGGTCTTGCCGAGTGGTTTTCCAAGCGGCCAGCGGGTATTCAGCCGGAGTTGGCCATCCTTTTCCATGAGCAGCACGAAGAGCGAATCAGTGCGCAGGACCGTTTCCGTGCGGGCGAAGAAGGTCGCGATGTCGTTGCGTTCGAGTTCCGGCGAGGAAGACAGGAGACGCAATGTCGTCGCCATGTCCTGCAATTGGCGATCGATGACGCGCGAAAGCGCCTGCGCATCCTGAACGGTGTCACCCTTCAGCACATCGCGCTCATTATTTTCGAGCTGAACCAAAAGCAGCGCGACGAAGGCGAGAATGGGCAAGGCAATCGCCAGAGCGATGGCGATCAGATAGGCACCAATCGACGCTTTCGGAAAATGCGGCTTTCTCATGAAGCGATCAACCGATCGTGCCTCGATGAAGATACGACGCGCCGGCAAACGCAAATAGAATGGTATTGGTCATCATGCCAAGCGCCCCCGTGCCCCGATCCGAGCTACATGCTCCAGAAGCGCCATGTTAGGGCTCGGTAATTTTCCTTGCAACATCTGAAAAGTCATTATTGCGAAATCGTAAGCGATCTCGGGTATTTACGACTGTGGCAACGCATCCCTGCAGTTGCGCTGACTGCCTCATTCTCAAGCTAGGAAAAGCGAGAGAGCCGGAACGGCGCAAGCTCGTGTGCTTCGCTGCCATCGACGATTTCCTGCGCGGTGAGCAGGCCGACGAGCGGTGCGAGCGTAACGCCGGAATGCAGAACTGCGAGGTAGAGGCCGGGTGCCGCACCGGTGCTACCCAAGATCGGCAGGCCGTCTTTCGGCGCCGGGCGATAACCGACGGTGTGGAAATCGAGCTCCAGCGCCTCGCCGCCTTTCAATGTTGCTCTGACCTTGGCGAAGAGCGCGTCGGCAGCCGCTTGAGGATTATCGCCGGGATCGGTGCCGCCGAAGTCGCCGCCGGCTATGATTCGTCCTTCTGCCGTTTGGCGCAGATGCAGCTCCGGTGCCATCACCAAGCCGTTCAACATTTTCCCTACGGGTCGGGAATGGACGATGAGCCCCGGAGGTGTTTCAAGCGGCACGAGAATATCCGCCGAGGCGGCAAGTGCTGCCGTGCCTGCACCGGCAGCCAGAACGACATGATCGGCGTGCATCGGCCCTTCGCTCGTTTCGATACCGACGATCCGCTCGCCCTGCCTCAGCAGACCTTTGACTTCGACACTGGATGACAGGATCGCTCCCCGACGGCTGGCATCTTCCAGCAGCAGTTTGGCGGCCGCAACGGGTTCCACCGCGCCTTCTTCCGCGACGTGCAGAGCATAGTCGGGCGGATTGGCCAGATTCGGTTCGAGCATCGCACTCGTCGCCCGGTTGACCGGCTGTATGCCATAGCCCCAGCCATGGTGCTGCGCCGCATAGGCGTCCAGCTCCGGCTCGGGAAGATCCCAGCTGAGGCCACCGCACCAGGATAGAGGGATGTCAGGCAGATCTGTCTTCAGTCTCGACCACTCGGCCATCGAGCGATGACGGACACGGAAGTAGAATTCCGGATTGCCCCAGCCGGCATTGATCCAGGCGAAGGAGTTCGGGGTTGCAACGCCGCCGATCTGCTTTGCGACCACCGTTACGGACGCCCCCCTGCGGCACAGATGCCAGGCGATGGAAGCCCCGATGATGCCGGCGCCGATGACGATGATTTTCTGCGGGGAGGGCATGTCTTTGTCTCGCTTGAACGGATGAGCCCGAGACTACAGCATGTCGCGCAAAAGTGGGCAGCGGTTTTGCGATAACGACATGCGCAAAATCGAAGACCAGGGCAAAGAAAAGCCGCCGGGCAGGGATTGCCGGCGGCTGGATATCTTTACTGCGATATGCCCCGTTTCAGGCGCCGGCGCCGACGCGAGCCAGGCCGTCTCTGGCCGGCTGATAGTTGGGATCGAGGTTGACCGCGTGCTGATAGGAGCGGCGGGCTTTCGCCTTGTCGCCTTTTCGCTCATAGACGAATGCTTGGTTTGCCCAGGATTCAGCGAGCTTGTTGTTCAACTCGATCGCATGGTTGAAATCGGCAAACGCGTTGTCGTCGTCGTTCTGGGCAAGATAGGAGATGCCGCGGCTGTTGTAAGGTTCCGGCGAGTTCGGCGACAGCGAGATCGCCTTGGAGAAATCGTCGATCGCCTTATCCTGCTGATTGCGCTTCTGGTAGATCACGCCTCGGCCGTTATAGGCGCGGCCGTCCGTCGTCCCGAGGCTGATGGCCTTCGAATAATCGTTGAAGGCGTCGTTGTCGCGGCCGGACTGACGGTAGAGGTTGCCGCGGCCGATATAGGCGACGTCGTAGTTCGAGTTGATCTGCAGCGCAGCATTATAGTCAGCAACCGCTTCCGGCAGCTTGCCCATGTTGCGATAGATGAGCGCGCGGTTGGCATAGGCCTGGTAGAATTTCGGATTGAGCTGGATCGCCTGATTGAAATCGGCAAGAGCGCGATTGAAATCGCCGCCGCGGCCATAGGCCGTGCCGCGCACATTGTAGCCTTCCGGATCCTGCGGATTGGCATTGATGACTGACGTCAGCGAGGCGATATTTTCGGACGAGCCCTGAGCCTTGTCGATCTGGATCACATTATCTGTCGTAGCCGTCTGGCAGCCGGAAAGGCTGATCGCGGCAAGTATCGCCAAAGCAGGCAGCACCGCGGCGCGCTTCGAAACGGGTAAGGAGAGGTTCGAAGTGCGGAACTTTACGGAAGTCGTCATTGCCATTATCGGGTTCGCTTTCCCCATGCGTCATATCAGGCTGTTCTGATTTAATCCGATTTGCGTAGAGAATAAATCAAAAAGGCGGCGGCGAACGACTCGCCCCCGCCACACATGCATCTGAAAACGTCGAAAAAACGGCGATTACTTGGCAACAAGGCCTTCGCGCTGAGCGCGCTTGCGAGCAAGCTTGCGAACGCGACGAACAGCTTCAGCCTTCTCGCGAGCACGCTTCTGCGACGGCTTTTCATAGTAGTCGCGCATCTTCATTTCGCGGAAAATACCTTCGCGCTGCATCTTCTTCTTGAGAGCGCGGAGAGCCTGGTCGACATTGTTATCGCGGACAAGTACCTGCACGAGAATCACGTTCCTTTGGTTTGGTTGATGCCAGCGGCGACGGCAGCGCCAGGAGGCAAAAATATAACGTTCGCGCGGCCACAGCCTTGCGATTGGGAGGCGGGATAGCAGATCGGTTTGTCAAAGTCTAGCCAGATCGTGAGTTTGCAGAGGAAAAAGCTAGTTGTCGAGGGTTGAATTGAGCCGGCGATACCTGCTGCGCTTTCACGAAGGCGCTTGAAAGAGGGATTGGCAGATCCCGATCTTTGCGACACTGACATGCTTATGTGAGCATTTCGGATCAGAATCATTCGTGAGCTGCGGGGGATTCGAGCAGCCGTCCGAAACGAGAGGGAATCAATTTATGCAATCGCATCGCTTTATCGCTGTTGGGAAAGCGCTTGCTGCGCTCGCGCTCAGCCTTGTAGTACTCACTGCGATGTTTGCGCCTGCCGCAGCCGGCGAAGTGCGTTTTGGTAAGAATGTGCGCATCGGTGGCCATGATTTTTCCAATCAGACCTACGACAGCAAACATCGTGCGAGAATTTATCTCTACAATGGAAAGCCACGAAAAGAGGGATGCGCCTGGCGCAAGGACGGTCATGGCGGGCGCGTGAAGGTCTGCCATCTGCAGCGCAAATAATCGGCTAAGAGGTCGTAAGCGGGGCAGGCGGGAAGGCGGCAATCTTAACCGTGTCGAAAGACGGTCCTGAATGCGTCGCAAAAGAGCCGTTGTGTCGGTTTTTGATTTGCGATTTGTATGACCCAGAAAAAGGGCGTCTTGCCTGAAGGAGTTGAGGGCGAATGCGTAAATACTCGGTTTTTGCCGTGGCACGGGAAGCGATGCGGGCTCACAAGGGCTGGGAGGCTCAATGGACCTCGCCGGAGCCGCGCAAGGAGTATGACGTCATCATCGTCGGTGGCGGCGGTCATGGCCTGGGTGCGGCCTACTATCTCGCCAAGGAGCACGGCATCACCAATGTCGCGGTGATCGAAAAGGGCTGGCTCGGCGGCGGCAATACCGGCCGTAACACGACCATCATCCGCTCGAACTATCTCTATGAAGAGAGCATGCACATCTACGAGCATTCGATGAAGCTCTGGGAAGGGCTGTCTCAGGATCTCAATTACAATGTCATGTATTCGCCGCGCGGCGTGATGATGCTGTCGCACAATGTGCATGACCAGCAGTCCTTCAAGCGTCACATCCACGCCAACCGTCTCTATGGCATCGACAATGAATGGCTGACGCCCGAGCAAGCCAAGGCGTATTGCCCGCCGCTCGATATTTCGAAGACGGCGCGCTATCCGATCAACGGTGCCGCCCTGCAGCGTCGCGGCGGCACGGCGCGCCACGATGCGGTCGCCTGGGGCTTTGCCCGCGCCGCTTCCGATCGCGGCGTGCACATCATCCAGAATTGCGAAGTGACCGGCATTCGCCGCGGGCCTGATGGCCGCGTCACCGGCGTCGACACGAGCAAGGGCTTCATCGGCGCCAAGAAGATCGGCGTGTCCGCAGCCGGCCACACCACCGTCGTCATGCAAATGGCTGGCGTGCGCGTGCCGCTGCAATCGAGCCCGCTGCAGGCGTTGGTCTCCGAGCCGCTGAAGCCGATCTTCCCCTGCGTCGTTATGTCGAACACGGTGCACGCCTATATCTCGCAGTCCGACAAGGGCGAGCTCGTCATCGGCGCCGGCACGGATCAATATAATTCCTACAGCCAGACGGGTGGCCTGCAGATCATCACCCATACGCTGGATGCGATCTGCGAGCTCTTCCCGATGTTCCGCCGCGTGAAAATGATGCGCTCCTGGGGCGGTATCGTCGACAATACGCCGGATCGTTCGGCAATCCAGTCGAAGACGCCGGTGCCTGGGCTCTATGTCAATTGCGGCTGGGGCACGGGCGGTTTCAAGGCGACGCCGGGTTCGGCCAATCTCTTTGCCCATCTGATTGCCCGCGACGAGCCGCATAAGTTCAATGCCGGCCTGACGCTGGATCGCTTCCGCACCGGCCGTCTGATCGATGAGGCGGCGGCAGCCGCCGTGGCACACTGATGTCGGCCGCGGTCGGGATCGCTCTTGCTGCAGGGCTTTCCCTGCCGGTCGGCGCGATCGCGACCGAGGTCAGCGATCTTATTCCGGGGGTCAAGGATTTTCGCATGCAGGTGATCCACAAGGCAAAGAACGAGGCCGACTGGCCCTTCGTGGCCGAAAGCGGTGTGATCGCCTGCGCCAAGGTGCTGAACAAGCCGACGGTCTATTTCGTGCCGGACCAGACGCCCGAGGCGACGAGGGCGTTTGCGATCGACACCGATCTGCTGGGCATGAGCCTGGTCAATCTGGGGATGACCAACGTGCTGAAGCCCTATGGATCGCTGGAGGCGCTGCTGAAGCGCATAACACCTTTCGTCATCATGGGGCGGCAGCTTTGCGCGCAGCCTCCCGGCACAAGCCTTACAGGCTCCGAGCTTTAACACAGGTAGAAAACGATGCTGCTGATTTACTGCCCCTATTGCGAGGAAGAGCGTTCGGAACTCGAATTCCGCAACGCCGGCGACGCGCATATCGTGCGGCCGGCCAATATTGCCGGGATCTCGGACGAGGAATTCGAGGAATATTTCTTCCTGCGGGACAACCCGAAGGGGCTGATCTTCGAGCGCTGGCGGCATATCCATGGCTGTGGCCGCTTTTTCAATGCGGCGCGCGATACGGTGAGCGATCACTTCTACCGAACTTACAAGGCCGGCGAACCGAAGCCGGATCCGGCGACGCTCAAGCCTGGCGCGGCCGAACCGGTGGCGCAGCAACAGAACGAACAAGAAAAGACGGCACCAACAGAGGGATTTGCTGAATGAGCGGCGCCAATCGTATCGCGGGCAAGGGGCGTTTGACGCCGGCCAGAACCGCTCGCTTCACTTTTGACGGCAAGACCTATACCGCGCTCGAAGGCGATACCGTCGCCTCGGCGCTGCTTGCCAATGGCGTTCATCTCGTCGGCCGGTCCTTCAAGTATCACCGGCCGCGCGGTATCCTCTCGGCTGGAGCCGAAGAGCCGAACGCACTGCTCGATATCTCGCGCGATGCGGCGCGGCGACAGCCGAACGTACGTGCCAGCGTGCAGGAAGTTTTCGACGGCATGAAGGCTCAGTCGCAGAACCGCTGGCCGTCGCTCGCCTTCGATATCGGTGGCGTCAACAATCTGATGTCGCCCTTCTTTGCCGCCGGCTTCTACTACAAGACTTTCATGTGGCCGAAGTCGGCCTGGAAGCATATTTACGAGCCCTTCATCCGCCGTGCCGCCGGCCTCGGCGTTGCGCCGACGGAAGAGGATCCGGATCACTATGCCGGCCGTTACGCCCATTGCGACGTTCTTGTCGTCGGTGCCGGCGTTGCCGGTCTTTCCGCGGCGCTCGCGGCTGCTGAAACCGGCGCCAAGGTCATCCTCTGTGATGAGCAGCCGGAGGTCGGCGGCGCGCTCCGCTTCGACACCGGCATCAAGATCGACGGTGTCGGAGGCTATGAGTGGGCGCAGGCTACCGTCGCCAAGCTCAAGGCGATGCCGAATGTGCAGGTGCTGACCCGGACGACCGCCTTTGGCTATTACAACCATAATTTCTTCGGCCTTGCCGAACGGGTGACCGACCATCTGGCCAAACCCGGCCGCGACCTGCCGCGCGAGCGCCTATGGCAGGTCCGTGCCAAGCGCGCCATTCTGGCGACCGGTGCCATCGAACGTCATATGGTATTCCCGAACAACGATCGTCCGGGCATCATGCTCGCTTCGGCGGCGCGTTCCTATCTCAACCACTATGGCGTCGCCGTCGGTGCGAAGATCGGCGTCTACACGGCGCATGATTCGGCCTATGAGGCCGCCTTCGATCTCAAGCGCGCCGGCGTTTCCATCGCTGCCATCGTCGACAGCCGCGCGCGGCCCGGCGAGGCGGTTCTCGCCGAAGCAAAGCGGCTCGGCATCGAGGTGATGACCGACTATGCCGTTGTCGATACATCAGGCAAGCTGCGCGTCTCCTCGATGACCGTCTCGCGCAACGGCAGCTCGGCCACCCGCAAGATCCCGGTGGATGCCCTGCTGGTTTCGGCGGGTTGGACGCCCTCCGTTCATCTCTTCTCGCAATCGCGCGGCAAGCTGAAATTCGATACCGAGAAGCAGCGCTTCCTGCCGGGCACCTATGTTCAGGATTGCCTTTCGGTCGGTGCCTGCAATGGTACGGATGGGCTGCAAGCCGCGATCGAGGAATCGCTTGCGGCCGGTGAGCTGATGGCACGCGCCACGGGCAGCACCAATGGCGGCGAGAAGATCCAGCTCCAGGCCGAGCAGGCCTTCGAATGGACAGGCGGCATGATCGGTGCGGCCGAAGGCGCCGGGCCGGACACGAATGCCAAGGCTTTCGTTGATTTCCAGCACGATGTCTGCGCCAAGGATATCCGCCTTGCCGTGCGCGAAGGCATGCATTCCATCGAGCATATCAAGCGCTTCACCACCAACGGCATGGCGTCCGACCAGGGCAAACTATCCAACATGCATGGCCTGGCGATCGCTGCCGAAATGCTCGGCAAGGATATTCCGCAGGTCGGTCTCACCACCTTCCGCGCGCCCTATACGCCCGTTACCTACGGCACGCTGATCAGCCATTCGCGCGGGGCTCTCTTCGATCCCGCCCGCAAGACGCCGATGCATGCCTGGGAAGAGGCGCATGGCGCGATCTTCGAGGATGTCGGCAACTGGAAGCGCGCCTGGTTCTATCCGCGCGCCGGCGAGACCATGCATCAGGCCGTCAATCGCGAATGCCGTACGGCGCGCGAAGTGGCTGGCGTGTTCGATGCCTCGACGCTCGGCAAGATCGAAGTGGTCGGGCCGGATGCGGCTGAGTTTTTGAACCTCCTCTACACCAACGCCTGGGATACGCTGAAGCCCGGCCGCTGCCGCTACGGCATCATGACCCGCGAGGACGGCTTCGTCTATGACGATGGCGTCGTCGGGCGCCTTGCCGAGGATCGCTTCCATGTGACGACCACGACGGGCGGTGCGCCGCGCGTGCTGCATCATATGGAAGACTATCTGCAGACCGAGTTCCCGCACCTGAAGGTGTGGCTGACCTCGACCACGGAGCAATGGGCTGTTATCGCCGTACAGGGGCCGAAGGCACGCGAGATCATCGAGCCGCTCGTCGAGGGCCAGGATCTTTCCAACGAGGCCTTCCCGCATATGAGCGTGGCCGAGTGCAAGGTCTGCGGCGTGCCGGCGCGGCTGTTCCGCGTCTCCTTCACCGGTGAAGTCGGCTATGAAATCAACGTGCCGGTCGACTACGGCCAGTCGGTCTGGGAAGCCGTGTGGGCTCGTGCTGAGCCGCTGGGCGCCTGCGCCTACGGCACCGAGACCATGCATGTGCTTCGCGCCGAGAAGGGCTATATCATCGTCGGCCAGGATACCGACGGCACGGTGACTCCTGACGATGCCGGCCTTGCCTGGGCCGTTTCCAAGAAGAAGACCGATTTCGTCGGTATTCGCGGTCTGAAACGGCAGGATCTGGTCAAGGAAGGCCGCAAGCAGCTCGTCGGTCTCGTCACCCGCGATCCGAAGGTGGTGCTGGAGGAGGGCGCACAGATCGTTGCCGATCCGAATGAGCCGAAACCGATGACCATGCTCGGCCATGTCACTTCGGCCTACTGGTCCGAAAATCTCGGCCGCTCCATCGCCTTCGCGCTGGTTGCCGGCGGGCGCGAGCGCATGGGCAAGACGCTCTATGTGCCGATGCCCGACAAGACGATTGCCGTCGAGGTGACGGATCTGGTGTTCTTTGACAAGGAAGGAGGCCGGATCAATGGCTGATCTCGCTACCCGCAAACTGCCGCTTGCCGGCCGCCACGGCGGTTCCTCGACCGTCCGGCTGACGCCAGCCGCTCCTGCAAGCCGCATTTCGCTGCGCGCGCCTGCGGATTCAGTTCATGGTCTTTCGCAGGCGCTCGGTCTTCAGCTGCCGACCCGCCCGAAGACCTCGGCCAGTGGCAATGGCCGTCATGCCCTGTGGCTCGGCCCGGACGAATGGCTCGTCATCGATGAAAACGGTGCCGAGCTGGTCGGCGTGGCTGCATCGTCTGGCGTGCTGCATTCAGCGACCGATGTCTCGCATCGCAATACCGCGGTCATCATCTCCGGTCCTGGCGCGGAAGCGACGCTTGCCGCCGGCTGCCCACAGGATGTTTCGTTGAGCGCATTCCCCATCGGCGCCTGCTCGCGCACGCTGCTCGGCAAGGCGGAAGTGGTGATCTTGCGGCTCGACGAGGAGACATTCCGCGTCGAGGTCTGGCGCTCCTTCTCCGACTATGCCTTCGGCCTTCTCGCCGAAGGTGCGGAGGATGCTGGGCTTTAAGCCCGATGGACTTCGCAGGCAAAGTCGATGTAAAAATTGGCTTGGTGCATGATGCCGAGAGTTGATGGCAATCGATCTTGTGTACCGTCAATTTCGGTTGCATACTGGTTGTATGGGCGGGCTCGTAGCACTCGCCCTCAATCAGCGCAGCGTGATGCGCGATACAAAGGTCATGCCCATGGGCTCTGACAGGGAAAGCCTGGAAGTCGATTCCAAGTCATGGACCGGTATAGGCTTCGGAAGCACGCAGCCAACGATACCAAGTAAATTTAACGCTTTAGACCATATTCGAAGCTACTTGATGGCTTTCATACCCGCAATAATAGTTCTTCATATAATCGAGCAGGTTGTAGACGGCGAAGTTTCCTTCGATGCGCTTTCCATATTTCGCGCTTTAACTTCCCAACTCCCGGAAGCTCTCTGTGGAATTGCGCTTCTTCTTCTGGTTATATTTATGCAGAAAATCCGCTCCATCCTGAAAAAGTCTTAACCCTCTTCGGGCCGATCCTTCGGGTCGAACTGCGATATGGTCGTCCATGTCGCGGTCAGCGCCGGTTTGCGTTCGTTTTCGATCTCGACTGTCACGTCATAGGTCAGCATCAGCATATTGGCGCCGCGCAGCCGCGTTTCGGCGAGTGTGAAACGTCCTCGCACCTGTGCTCCGCATTTGACCGGCGACATGAAGCGGATCTTCTCGAAGCCGTAGTTGATGCCCATGGTCTGTTCGCGGATTTTCGGCAGGCCGCTATAGTTCATCGCCGAGAGCAGTGAGAGTGTCAGGAAGCCGTGGGCAATCGTGCCGCCATAGGGCGTTTCCGCTTTGGCGCGTTCGGGATCGACGTGGATGAACTGGTGATCGAGCGTCGCATCGGCAAAGGTGTCGATCATCGTCTGGTCGACGGTGATCCAGTCGGAAACGCCGATCTCCGTTCCCGCAAGCTTCATGATCTCAACAAGCGAAATTTCGCCGGGCATTCCATCCTCGTCAGTCTGTGTCGTCAAAACTCTTTCTGGCGAATCGAGACTGAAAGTGCAACTGGGATCAGTTTTCGACAAAGAAAGCGACGGAGCGGGCGGGAATGGCGATCTGCTCCCCGGCTGGCTTTTCGCCTGCCACCGTCAGCAGAGACCAGCCGCCGCTCTCGGACGCCGGCAATGTAACGGAGCGCTCGTCTGCGGCGCGATTGAAGACTATGGCGAGCCGCGTCCATCGGCCGGTGGCGCGATCCTCTGTCCGTAGCGCCATGCCGAGTACGGCCGCTCCCGGGGCCTCCCAATCCGACACCGTCATCGGCGTCCCTGCGCTTGAGAACCAAAGCACATCGCCATCGCCGCGGAAGAAATTCATGTCGCCAAAGGCCGTGAAGCGGCGGCGGAGGCCGGCAAGCCAGGCGGTATGGCCGATCAGCTCCTCGTCCAGCAGCTTCCAGTCCACCCAGGTGATGGCGTTGTCCTGGCAATAGGCATTGTTGTTGCCCTGCTGGCTACGTCCGCCTTCATCGCCTGCGGTCAGCATGATCGTGCCGCGCGCGGCAAAAAGCGTCGACAACATGGCTTCGATATCGGCGCGGCGCTTGGATTGGATCGCCTGATCGTCTGTTTTTCCCTCGATGCCGTTGTTCCAGGAGAAGTTTTCGTTGTGGCCGTCGCGATTGTTCTCGCCATTGGCCTCGTTGTGCTTGTTCTCGTAGGAAACGAGGTCCATCAGCGTGAAGCCGTCATGGGCGGCAAGGAAATTGACGCTGCGCGTCTGCAAGCGCCCATCGAAGCCGAAGATAGGGTATGAACCGGCAAGAAGCGTCGCCAGATCGCCGATCCTGAGTTCACCGCGCCAGAAGCGGCGCAGATCGTCGCGGGCGCGGTCGTTCCATTCGAGGAAAGGTGCTGGGAAGTTCCCGAGCTGATAGCCACCGGGACCGATGTCCCAGGGTTCGGCGATCATGATCCGATCCTGCAGCATCTCGTCCGCCAGCATGGTGCGAAGCGTCATGCTTTCCGGATCGAAGCCCTTGCCGTTGCGTCCCAACACGGTGGCGAGATCGAAACGGAAGCCGTCGATGCCGGCATTGCGGACAAAATGGTTGAGGCTGTCGATGATGAGCTTTCGCGTTGCCGGTTGATCGCAGGCGACGGTGTTTCCCGTGCCGGTATCGTTGACCAGCGTGCCGGGCTGGTCCGGCAGGTGGCGGAAATAAGTGGGGTTGTCGAGGCCGCGCAGGGATAGTGTCGGGCCTTGGCGGTCGCTCTCGCCGGTATGATTGAAGACGAGATCGAGGATGACCGCGATGCCTTCGGCGTGAAGGGCAGCGACCGTCTCACGCAATTCCTTCATGCCGCCGGGCACAAGACGCGGGTCGAGCGCCATGAAGGCGACCGGATTGTAGCCCCAGCCATTGGTGAGGCCGAGCGGCGGCAGATGTCGTTCGTCAATCCACGCGGTGATCGGCATCAGTTCGATGGCGTTCACCTGCAGGCGCTTGAGATGCGCGATGATGGAGGGATGTGCAAGGGCGCCGACTGTGCCACGCTGCTTTGCCGGCACGTCGGGATGCAGCATGGTGAAGGGCTTTACCGCGATTTCGTAGATCAGGCCTCCCGGCTGAAACAAGGGCTTGGCTCGCTTTATCGCGATATCGCGCGAGACGATCGCCTTGGGCATCAGGTCCTGCGTATCCGCGCCGAAGATCCCCAGGCGCGGATCGTAGCGAAATGGCCGGTCTATTTCCTTGGCGTAGGGATCGACCAGCAGTTTGGAGGGGTCGAACCATAGGCCTTGGTCGGGATCGTATGAACCATGGGCTCGCAGGCCGTAGCGCGTGCCTTCCCCGGCATCTCTAACAAAGAGTCGATGCTCATCGCCGTCGTGTGCGAGCGGAAGCCGCGCGATTTCCTTGTGGCCCTCAGCGTCGAAGAGACAGAGATCTATCCGCTCGGCATGCCTGGAATAGACGGCAAATTCAACACCCGAGTCGGTGAGGGTCGCGCCAAGGCTGCGGGTTGTCGATTCTGACATGTCTCGCGGGCTTTCCGGATCGCTGGAGATTGTTCCCTCTCCCCGCCTGCGGGGAGAGGGCTAGGGTGAGGGGCAGAGCGTTCGGCATATTGTGCAGTCGCGGTGAATTTCGAGAAGGCCCCTCATCCAACCAGTCGCTGCTTCACTTCGTTCCGCTGCTCCTGGCCACCTTCTCCCCGCATTGCGGGGAGAAGGAGCTTAAAACCTAAAACTCAGGTAATCACAGTCGGCGCGTTACGGCCGGTGCGGCCCTTGATGTCGGCGATTTCCTGGGCAGCCGTGATGAGATCGGCTAGCGCTTCCTGGGTCTCGATATTGTGACGGGTCGGATCGGGCTCGTAGCGCTCGATATAGACGCGCAGCGTGGCGCCGGTGGTGCCGGTACCGGAGAGGCGGAAGACCACGCGGGAGCCGCCTTCGAAGAGGATGCGGATGCCCTGGTGCTGGCTGACCGACTTGTCGACCGGGTCGTGATAGGCGAAATCGTCGGCGGCGGAAACGGTGAGATCGCCGATTTTCGTGCCCGGCAGGGTCGGCAGCTTTTCGCGCAGCGCTGCAATCAGGCCGTTGGCAGCGTCTGTGTCGACACCTTCATAATCGTGGCGGGAATAATAGTTGCGGCCATAGGTGGCCCAATGCTGCGTCACGATATCGATGACGCTCTCGCCGCGTACGGCCAGGATATTCAGCCAGAGCAGCACGGCCCAAAGGCCGTCCTTTTCGCGAACATGGTTAGAGCCGGTGCCGGAGCTTTCCTCGCCACAGATCGTTGCCATGCCGGCATCGAGCAGATTGCCGAAGAACTTCCAGCCGGTCGGCGTTTCATAGATCCCGACGCCGCGCTTTTCGGCAACGCGATCGGCCGCGCCGCTTGTTGGCATCGAACGGGCGATGCCGGCAATGCCATGCGAATAGCCGGGAGCGAGGTTAGCGTTGGCCGCCAGGATCGCCAGGCTGTCGGACGGGGTGACGTAGATGCCCTTGCCGATGATGAGATTGCGGTCGCCGTCGCCGTCCGATGCTGCGCCGAAATCGGGCGCATCGTCGCTCATCATGTCGTCGTAGAGCTCTTTGCAGTAGACAAGGTTCGGATCCGGGTGATGACCGCCGAAATCCGGCAGCGGCAGGAAGTTGCGCACCGATCCGTCCGGGGCGCCGAGGCGGATCTCGAAGATTTCCTTGGCATAAGGGCCGGTGACGGCACTCATCGCGTCGAAGCAGATGCGGAAGCCGAGACTGATCAGGTTGCGGATCGCGCCGAAATCGAACAGCTCCTCCATGAGGGCCGCATAGTCTTCGACAGGATCGATGACCGAGACGATCATGCCGCCGACATCCTCGCGGGCAATGCGGTCGAGGTTGATGTCCGGGAAGTCGGCGATCTTGTAGCTGTCGATCACCTTGGAGCGCTCGTAGATGGCGTCGGTGATCTTTTCGGGCGCCGGGCCGCCATTGCTGATGTTGTACTTGATGCCGAAGTCTTCGGTCGGGCCGCCGGGATTGTGGCTGGCCGACAGGATGATGCCGCCGAAGGCCTTGTATTTGCGGATGATGTTGGAGGCTGCGGGCGTCGAGAGGATGCCGCCCTTGCCGACCATCACCTTGCCGAAGCCGTTGGCGGCGGCCATTTTGATGGCCTTCTGAATGACTTCGCGATTGTAGTAGCGGCCGTCGCCGCCGATGACCAGGCACTTGCCCTGATAGCCTTCGAGCGAATCGAAAATCGACTGGATGAAGTTTTCCGCGTAGTTCGGCTGCTGGAATACGGGAACCTTCTTTCGCAAGCCCGAAGTGCCGGGTTTCTGATCCGCGTAGGGGGTGGTCGGTACGGTTTTAATCATCGGGTTAAGCGCCTCTCGAGACTAGACTGGAGTAGAGAGCGACATAGCGTTCTGCGCTCCTGCCCCAGGATACGTCGGATTTCATGCCCTGCTTTTGCATCTGCGTCCAGACCTTTCGATCCTGGAAGAGGTGCATCGCGCGGCGCATGGCCTGCAACAGCCCCTCCGCGGTGACGGGTGAAAATTGAATGCCGGTCGCGACTTTTGCCTGCAGCGCGGCGTGGTTGGCGTCGATAATCGTATCGTTCAGCCCGCCCGTTCGCGCAACGATCGGCAGGCAGCCATAGCGTAAGCCATAAAGCTGCGTGAGGCCACAGGGTTCGAAACGCGAGGGGATGATAATCGCGTCGCAGCCGGCCTGCATCAGATGCGACATGGGCTCGTTGTAGCCTGCCGAAACGCCGACGCGACCGCGGTGACGGCCGGCTGCGGCAAAGAGCGCACCTTCCAGCGCCGCGTCGCCTGCGCCGAGAATGGCAAGCTTGCCGCCCATGTGGACGATCTCGCTCGCAACCTCCGCCAGAATATCCATGCCCTTCTGCCAGGTGAGGCGGCTGACGACGCAGAAGATCGGACCATCATCCTCGTCGAGGCCGAAATGCTCGACGACCCGATGGCGGTTGATGGCGCGATCCTTCAGCGTCGCCGCGCTATAGGTTTGCGCGATCATCGGATCGGTCGCCGGATTCCAGATGTCGTCGTCGATGCCGTTGACGATGCCGTAGAGATTGTAGGCCTTGCTGGCGATGACGCCTTCGAGGCCCATGCCGAATTCCGGCGTCAGGATTTCCTCGGCATAGGAAGGGCTGACGGTGGTCAGGGCATGTGCCGTCTGCAGCCCGCCTTTCAGGAAGCCGACATCGCCGTAATATTCGATGCCTTCCACCGAGAAAGCATGTGCCGGCAGACGAAGGCCGGGGAAGATATCGGCGCCGAACTGGCCCTGGAATGCGATGTTATGGATGGTGAGGACGCTCGGCAATTCCGGCGTCGGATAATAGCGCATGTAGACCGGCACCATGGCCGACTGCCAATCATGCGCATGAACGAGATCCGGTCGCCAGCCGGGCAGGAGACCAGCTGCAATTTCCGCGCCGGCCAGCGACAGCGCCGCGAAACGCCGCCAATTGTCGGGGTAGTCCTTGCCCGTCGCATCGACATAGGGGCCGCCGGTGCGGCTATAATAGGCCGGTGCGTCGAGCACGAGGAAGGAAATGCCCGCGTGCTCGACTTCCAGAATGGTGGCTGCCTCGCCAAGAAGATCCGGAAGCTCCAGACGGGCAACCGGATCGCGAATGGCTTTCATGACCGCAGGATAGCCTGGGATGAGGGTCTTGGTTTCGACGCTATAGGGCTTCAGTGCAATAGGCAGGGCGCCGACCACATCGGCCAGCCCCCCTGTCTTGATCAAGGGGAAGACTTCGGACGAAACCGAGAGAACCTTCATAGGTTACAGATCCAGCTTGTCGATCATCGATTGGGTGATGAGGCAGATGCCGCTTTCCGTGCGGCGCCAGCGTTTGGCATCCAGTTCCGGATCTTCACCGACCACCAGACCTTCGGGAATGGTCACGCCATGGTCGATGACGACATTCTTGAGCTGTGCCCGGCGGCCAACCTTGACGCTCGGCAGCACGACAGCACCTTCCAGCTTGGAGTAGGAATTGGCGCGCACGCCGGTAAAAAGCAGGCTGTTGTAGAGGCTGGCACCGGAAATGATGCAATCGCCGGCAACGACGGAGGAGACTGCCGAACCGCGGCGGTCTTCGTCGTCATGGACAAATTTGGCCGGCGGGCTGATTTCCGCATAGGTCCATATCGGCCAAGATTTGTCGTAGATGTCGAGTTCCGGCACCACGGCGGTCAGGTCGATATTGGCTTGCCAGTAGGCATCGATCGTGCCGACGTCGCGCCAGTAGGCTTCACGTTCGAAATCCGAGCGAACGCAGGACTGGGTGAAGCGATGGGCGACCGCCTTACCGTTCTTGACGATATGGGGAATGATGTCCTTGCCGAAGTCGCGGCTGGAATTCGGGTCGGCTGCATCGCGCTTCAGGCATTCGATCAGGAACTTCGTATGGAAGACGTAGATGCCCATCGAGGCGAGCGCGAAATCGGGATTGCCGGGGATGCCCGGCGGATCGGCCGGCTTCTCGACGAAATCTATGATCCGGTCCTTGTCATCGACATGCATGACGCCGAAGCCGACGGCCTCCATGCGCGGCACTTCCAGGCAGCCGATGGTGACGTCTGCACCGGAATCGACGTGCTGCTGCAGCATCCATTCGTAGTCCATCTTGTAGATATGGTCGCCGGCGAGGATGACCATATATTCCGGGCCGTAGGGCTCGATGATGTCGATGTTCTGGTAGACGGCGTCCGCGGTGCCTTCATACCATTGCGTTTCCGAGACGCGCTGCGAGGCCGGCAGGATATCGAAGCTTTCGTTTCGCTCTGGGCGGAAGAAGTTCCAGCCGCGCTGCATATGGCGGATCAGCGAGTGCGCCTTATACTGCGTCGCGACGCCGATGCGGCGGATGCCGGAATTGAGCGCGTTTGACAGCGCAAAATCGATGATTCTGGTCTTGCCGCCGAAATAGACCGCTGGCTTGGCACGGCGGTCGGTCAGTTCTTTCAGGCGGCTGCCTCGTCCGCCGGCAAGAACGTAGGCCATGGCATCGCGCGCCAGCGGCTGGAAACGTTTTTCTACCATTTTATTCCTCCCTGTCCGTAGTGATCTCAGAATTCCGGTTCGAGCATGATGGTTGCCAGCGGAGGCAGCGTTATCACCGCCTGTACGCCTCCGCCTGCATTGACGGCCTGGACACGCCCGCCATTCCCTTTGCCGCTGCCGCCATAGATATCGGCATCGGTATTCAATATCTCGCGCCACCGCCCCTCCGCTGGCAGACGCAAGGTGTAGTTCTCACGATAGACTGGCGTGAAATTGGTAATGACGGCAACCGGCTTTTCGCCCGGCGCCTTGCGCAGCCAAGCAAAGACCGAGTTTTCGAAATCATCGACCACAAGCCATTCGAAGCCGTCGCCCTCGCAGTCGCGGGCATGAAGCGCCGGCTTGCTGCGATAGGTGAAATTGAGATCGCGAACGAGGCGGCGCATGCCTTCGTGCATGCGGTATTGCAGCAGGTTCCAGTCCAGCGCGCGTTCTTCGCTCCACTCGCTCCACTGGGCGAATTCCTGGCCCATAAAGAGCAGCTTCTTGCCGGGATAGCCCCACATGAAGGCATAGTAGGCACGCAGATTGGCGAATTTCTGCCAGTCGTCACCGGCCATCTTGGCGATCAGGGACCCCTTGCCGTGAACCACTTCATCATGGGAGAGCGGCAGCACGAAGTTTTCCGAGAAGGCGTAGATGAGGCCGAAGGTCAGCTCGTTGTGGTGATATTTGCGGTACACCGGCTCGCGGGCGAGGTAGCTCAGCGTGTCGTGCATGAAGCCCATGTTCCACTTGAAGCCGAAGCCGAGGCCGCCTTCATGGACAGGCTGTGACACTTTCGGCCAAGAGGTAGATTCCTCGGCGATGGTCATGACGCCGGGGTGAGCGCCATAGAGCCGGGTGTTCATGGACTGCAGAAAACGGACGGCTTCCAGGTTTTCGTTGCCGCCATATTCATTGGGGATCCATTCGCCATGCTTGCGGGAATAGTCGAGGTAGAGCATGGAAGCGACGGCATCGACGCGCAAACCGTCCAGATGGTATTTTTCCGCCCAGTAGAGCGCGTTGTTCAGCAAATAGGCGAGAACCTCGGTGCGGCCGAAATTGTAGATCGCCGTATTCCAGTCAGGATGAAAGCCCTTGCGCGGGTCTTCATGTTCGTAAAGGGCGGTTCCATCGAACCAGCGTAGGCCATGCTCGTCGGTCGGGAAATGCGCCGGTACCCAATCGAGGATGACGCCGATCCCGACCTTGTGGCAGCCGTTGACGAAGCGGGCAAAGCCTTCCGGCTCACCGAAGCGGGCGGTCGGGGCGTAAAGACCCGTGGTCTGATAGCCCCAGGACGGATCGTAGGGGTGTTCGGTGATCGGCAGAAATTCGATATGGGTGAAGCCCATGTCGACGCAATAGGGGATGAGGCGCGAGGCGAGTTCATCCCATGACAGCATCGAACCGTCGTCCCGGCGCTGCCAGGAAGCGGCATGGACCTCGTAAATGGAAATCGGCTGGCGGCGCTGATCGACGCTCGCCCAATGTTCGCGGTGGGCGGAATCGTCCCAGACCTGAACCAGTTCGTTGGCGGTGACCGACGCCGTCTTCGGGCGCAGTTCGCTGCGTCGAGCAAATGGATCGGCCTTCAGCGGCAGCACTACGCCGTCATGGCCACGGATCTCGAACTTATAGGCGACACCGGCCGGCACATCCGGGGCGAAGATCTCCCAGATGCCGCTATCGGAGCGAAATCGCATGACGTGGCGGCGGCCATCCCAATTGTTAAAATCGCCGACGACGGAAACACGCTGTGCATTCGGTGCCCAGACGGCGAAATGAAATCCCTGCACGCCCTCGTGCTTCAGCGGATGGGCGCCCATCTTGTCGAAGAGGCGCAGATGCGTGCCCTGACGCGCGAAATAATCGTCCATCGGGCCGAGAACCGGGCCGAAACTATAGGGATCGGTCACGGCCCATTCGACATCGCCGCGCCTAGCGCGATAACGGACCGGTTGCTGCTTGGCAAGTTTGACATCGCCGGAAAAGAAGCCTGCCGGATCGAGGCATTCGAGCTCGCCGATGACAGAACCGTCGAGCGCCGTGGCGGTGACAGCTTCCGCGCCAAGGATGAAACAGCGGGCCACATAGCCTTCATCCGTCTTGTGTACGCCGAGAACGGCGAACGGATTGGAATGCGTGCCTGCGAGAATTGCAGCAATATCCCCTGCCGAAATATCCCTCAAGCTTGTGCTGTCAGCGGGTTTTTTCGGCTTTTTCATCCGGCTCTCCAGATTTCCTTGGCATACTGACGGATCGTCCGGTCGGAGGAGAACCAGCCCATGCGAGCGGTATTGTTGATCGTCTTCGCATACCACTCGGATGGATTGGCCCAAAGAATATCGACCTCGCGCTGTGCCGAGGCATAGGCATCGAAATCGGCGGCGACCATGAACCAGTCGTGACTATAGATGCCGTCGATCAGGCTGGCATAGCGATTGCGGTCGTCGGGAGAAAAGACGCCGGAGGCGATGGCTGACAGAGCCTGAGCCAATTCGCGCGAGCGCTCGATGATGGCACGAGGGTTATGACCGTCGCTGCGCAGGTTTGCGACCTCATCGGCCCGCAATCCGAAGATGACGATATTGTCCTCGCCGACATTGTCGCGCATTTCGACATTGGCGCCATCAAGCGTGCCGATGGTCAGCGCGCCGTTGAGGCCGAACTTCATGTTGCCGGTGCCCGAGGCTTCCATGCCGGCGGTCGAAATCTGCTCGGAAAGATCGGCGGCTGGAACCATGACTTCCGCCAGCGAGACGTTGTAGTTTGGCACGAAGACGACCTTCAGCAAGCCGCGCACCGATGGGTCATTATTGATGACGCGGGCGACGTCGTTGATCAGCTTGATGATAAGCTTCGCATTGTGATAGCTCGGCGCCGCCTTGCCGGCAAAGAGCTTGACGCGCGGTTGCCAGTCGAGCTCGGGATGCGAGCGGATCTGGTCATAAAGTGCCACCGCTTCGATGACGTTCAGAAGCTGGCGCTTGTACTCGTGGATGCGCTTGATCTGGATATCGAACATCGCGTTCGGATCGAGCTTGATGCCCATGCGGCTGGCGACGAGATTGGAGAGCTGCACCTTGTTGGCGCGCTTGACGGCGGCGAACTTCTCCTGGAAGGCGCTATCGTGTGCAAACTGATCCAGCGGCTTCAGCTGCTCGGCATCGTCGAGGAAGGCGTCGCCAATGGTTTCGCGTACGAGATTGGTCAGGCCGGGATTGCACTGCATCAGCCAGCGCCGCGGTGTGATGCCGTTCGTCTTGTTGTTGATGCGGTCCGGATAGAGTTTGTGCAGGTCGGCAAAAACCGTGACCTTCATCAGGTCGGTATGAAGTGCGGAAACGCCGTTGATCGAATGCGAGCCGACAAAGGCGAGATTGCCCATGCGCACGCGCCGATCGCCGTTTTCGTCGATGAGCGAGATCGAGCGGATTTCAGTGTCGCTGAAATTGCGCAGCTTGCGCGCTTCCACCAGAACCTTGGCGTTGATGGCATAAACGATCTGCATGTGGCGCGGCAAAAGCCGCTCGAGCAGCGGCACGGGCCAGCTTTCCAAAGCTTCCGGCAGCAGGGTGTGATTGGTGTATCCGAAGGTGTTTTTGGTGATGTCCCAGGCCTTGTCGAAATCGAAGCCATGGACATCGACCAGCAGGCGCATCATTTCCGTAACGGAGACGGCCGGATGTGTGTCGTTCAGCTGGATCGCGACCTTGTCGGCGAGATTGGTCAGATCGTCATATTGCTGCAGGTGACGGCGCAGGATGTCCTGTAGCGAGGCGGACGAGAAGAAGAATTCCTGGCGCAGGCGCAGCTCCTGGCCGGCGGGCGTCGCATCGGCGGGATAGAGAACGCGCGTCAGACTTTCGGCCTTATTGCTTTCACGCAGCGCGCCGATGTGGTCGCCCGCATTGAAGGCATCGAGCAGGATCGGGTCGATCGGTTGCGCCGACCAGAGGCGCAGCGTGTTGACGCGCCTGCCGCGCCAGCCGACGACAGGTGTATCAAATGCGGTGGCGATGACGCGCTCGGCCGGCTTCCAGACGTAACGCGGCTGATCGTCGTGGCTGCTGATGGTCTCGACGGCGCCGCCAAAACCGATTTCATAGGAGCTTTCCTGGCGTTCGAATTCCCACGGGTTGCCGTGCGCCAGCCAGGTTTCGGGCAATTCCACCTGCCAGCCATCGGCCATCTGCTGGCGGAAGAGGCCGTGGACGTAGCGAATGCCATAGCCGTAGGCCGGCACGTCGACGGTTGCCATGGATTCCATGAAGCAGGCGGCAAGGCGGCCAAGACCGCCGTTGCCGAGCGCTGCATCGGGTTCGAGACCCGCGATGACACGAATATCGACGCCCAGCGAAGCGAGAGCGTTGGTGATCTCCTCCATCAGACCGAGATTGGAGATGGCGTCGCGCATCAGGCGGCCGATCAGGAATTCGAGCGATAGATAGTAGACGCGCTTGGCGTTCGTCTCGTAGGTCTTGCGGGTCGATTCGATCCATTTGTCGATGACGCGGTCGCGAATGACGAGGATCGTTGCCGTCAGCCAATCATGCGGCTTGGCGACCTTCGCGTCCTTGCCGATGCGGTATGTCAGGCGCTCGATGATTTCTTCGGCAAGGATTTCGGGGCGGGAAC
>UBXG01000005.1 GCA_900469475.1 Hyphomicrobiales bacterium
GAAAGTTCCATGGCAGGTCAGAGTCATTACCCCACCGGATGAGGCATCAATCAAGAACTCGCCAGACTTGGTCACTAAGACTACTTCGGGTGGTCTGATAGATATATCGATAAACCCCAGTGAGTCGGGTAGTACCTTTCTAAGTGCATCAACAAACCCCCTATAGGCTGCCAGAACTGGAGCATTTCCTTGCACATGACTGTTGCCTTCGCCGAACATCGCCATCGAGATGATGGCTTCTTTCATGCGATACGTGGGGGAGTAGCTAGTAAATGAGCCATTATACCTCTGAACCAGCTCATTGTTATAGGCGTCATAAGCAGTCCGGGTCGTTACTAGGGTGGTCGGAATTTGTCCGACTTGCTGAAAGGATGCAATGGGTTGATGAGAATCCATATGGACACCAGCGATCACGCGCTGGCCACTCATATTGATCTGGTATTGAATACCGCCTGGAGCTTCTGGTACCTCAAGGGACGCGATATTCCCACCTTGATAGACCATCGTCCCAACTTGAACCATGTTGTGGTGGTTTGCTGAGAAAACAGTTCTCCAAAGCTTGCTGAGTGCTCCGGTAAATAGCCCTGTGACGTAGGAATACCCGCCTGCGGAGTTACGGGTCGGGGTTGAAAGGAGAGGCCTATCGAAGCCGAAATGGCGACTGAATAGTCGTAAAAGTGTGCTCTTACCAGCGCCATTGGCGCCGGTAATCACCGTCAGTCGTGGATGGAGGACTAGATCAACTTTGCCAAATTGACGCCAACCTTCAACGCGCAGGCTTTGAAATCGATTATTCTCGGAGACCATAAAAAATCCAGCGCACTAATCAAATACATTGGAACGCCTTCGTCCCTTTGCCTCAATCTTACGAGCGGAAAGTTGGAACTGGCAATATCTTTCTCGTAGCTATTCGCCAATAAGTTGCTCGGCTACATCCGGATAGGGTGCTTTCAGTTTTCAAATTCTTTATTGAGCGCTAACTTAGCTTCGTTCCGAGGTCGAGCGAACGGCTTTCGATAAGCGTTCTTCGGCCCAAGTATCCAAGTCACGAACATGGTAAAGTGGTATTCGTCCGCTGTATTGCATGGCTGGCCCGCCTCCAACAGTCGCCATTTTCGCGAGAGTAGAGACTGCAATATCGATGCCGTGCTTTAATGCGAGGTAATTCGGCACGTCGCTGCGGCGGAGCCTCCGACGCTGCACGGACATTAAATTGCTGCTGTTTGTTTCGGTGGTGATCATTCTAGCGGTCTCCCTTTACAATTCGGACGGTTTCAACAAAGCTCGGGCGCTGACGCCGAGCTTTCTGCTCGGCTTGCAGGGCGTTGGCGGCGGTGGTGGTGACAGTCGCGCCGCCATAGAAGCGGACGCGAAAGAGTGAAGTTTTCCGGGTTGCGCTTTGATTGGGCTTTGGCAGTGTCATTGCTCGTTAGGTCTCACTCGTTCTCGGCGAGAAAAAACGGCATGCGGTCGCTGTCGCCGGAATAGTTCGCTTGGCCTTATTGATGATGGGTTTGTTGCAGAGCGCATCCTTGCGCTCGCCGGGACGGCTCTTGTGGCGCACGCTAAAAGTGCCCGACTCGATGGCGACGAGTTGGCTTTCGCCATCGACTTTTGCTTTCCTCCAAGCGTGCCAGAAAACACATTGCCCACAGGTCGCGCCGCTCGGTCCCGTGCAACAGGGGCGGTCCTTCGGGTCCGCCTCACGTCTTCGTTGTTCACAAGGAACGATCACCATGAAAAACTATATCCAGCCCGGCGACACACTCCCATTGACCGCGCCCGCCGATGTGAAGTCCGGCGAGGGCGTGCTTATCGGCAAGCTCTTCGGCGTTGCGGCACATGCTGCCTTGAAGGATGAGCAGGTCAACCTTGCCCGTGAAGGCGTCTTCGAACTTCCCAAGGTCGAAGCCCAGGCATGGGCCGAAGGGGTGCCGCTCTATTGGGACGCTGGTCTTGTCACGTCGGATAGCACGGGCGGCAAAGTCAAGATCGGCTATTCCGCCGGCATCGCCGCCAATCCGTCCGCCTTCGGCGACGTGCTGTTGCACCAGTAACATGGTGGATTGGCGAAAACTGGAAGCGGCCGTTGATCGCAAGATTGGCGGCGCTTTTGGCGAGCGGGTGCGGCTTTCCTTCATGAAGGGAGGAAAGTCGGACGCGGAGCGCCCGCAAATCATCGTTCGCTGCGAAGCTCTCTGCGAGGGTGGCGACGATTCTAAACCGATAGGCGTTGGGCAGACTGGGGCGTTTCGCAGCCGGCTTGCGGCGGGGGAGGCGGAGCTTTTCCTAGACCGCAGCTCCTACGACGGCCCAAGACTTCAACCCGGAGATGCCGTTCGCGCGCTAGATCGCAGCGGCGAACCCGTTTGGGAAATTAGCGCCATTAGCGACCGCTATAGCAACCTGATTGTCGCCGTTCTTCGGGAAAAGTGAGTGTGACGCATGTCTCTTGCCTGCATTGCAATTCGGGTCGCCGCCGTTCAAGCCCTGAAAGGGCGAACGATGGTCGGCGAAAATGTGCTCGATAGCGAGATGGGCACGCTTGATATTGGCGCGGACGGAGCGTTGCGGACGGCCCAAAGAGAAGCCGTTTATTTCGGTTTATGTCGGGGCGTCCAAGGCGACCGATGGGCTGGACCTGCGTGCGTTCAATAAGAATGGGAATGTCGATATCATCTTTGAGGCCGGCATAGCCTCGCCGCACGTAGCGACAGACCCGGAGACGGATGAAAGCGTCATTTACGAGGGGCTACCTGCGACGGACGCGAATTTCGAGTTTCAGCTTGATATCACGATGCGGCAGATTAGCGACGTTCTTGCGGACCCTGATAACGAATGGTCAGAGCTATTCCGGTCCTTCAGTCTTCGCCTCGTTTCTGCGGAGCGAGACCGTATCAGTGCCGATGCGAACGGAACGCGGCTCGCTGCCCATAGAATGAAGCTGACCGCCGAAGTGATCGCCGATCCCATTCGCGGCATGCCTCTTGCCCCTGCTTCCCCCTTGGCGCGATTCTTCGCCAAGTGTGAGGCTGATCTAATCCCCAGCGCGCCCGACATGGCGAAGAATGTCGCCCTCATGCGCGCGCAAATTTCCGGCGATGCGGACGAGCTGCAAGCCGCTATGCGCCGATATGGCATGACCTATAGCGAAGCCGACGCGATGTTGATGACGCCTGCCTTTGAGGGGACGCGATGACGAGCTTGGTTGAACAGCTTTCGGATATGATGCACCGAATTGCCGAGCTTGAGCGCCGCAACCGGAACCGCCGCAGGAAGGGGACCATTGCGGAAGTCAGCGACGACAAGAGCAGGTATCGGGTCAAGCTGTCCGATCAAAACGGAAAGCCCTACCTTTCGCCATGGATCAAGGCGCGGACGCTCGCGGCCGGTGGCGTCAAGGTGGACGTGCTTTATCAGAAGGGCGAGCAAGTCGATGTCGTGTCCGAAAGCGGAGACATGGCGGATGCGCAGATAGATTTCTCCACATACAGCGATGCCAACGCTCGCGAGAACAAGGATATGCCGCTGCATATCAAAATCGGCGATACCGTCGTGGAAGCCTCGGCCGATCTGGTCAAGGTGACAGGCGCAACCGTTATTGTTCAATCGCCGAATGTGCAGCTTGGCGGCGAAGGCGGCAAGAAAGTCGCCCGCATCGGTGACAGGGTCGATGTCGGGACCGGCTCGTCAAAGGGCCTTTGGCCTATTGTCGAAGGCTCGTCCAGCGTCTTCGCCACCGACTAAGTTCGGCTTTTACATTTCGCCATTGGAATAGATGGCTCTGAAAAAGTGGCGTTCGTATTTGGCATACATCGCCGTTGCCCACTCGCCGATTGCGATCTGCTGCTGAGAAACGGCGCTTTCATAGTCCTTTATATGTCGCACATCGCCATTATCGAGCTGTTCGCTACGATGAATGACGCGAGGCGTCATTTCGGTAAATCGTACATACAGAAACGCAAACATAAGAAGATGGACCTTTCCAATCTTCCTAGTATAGGACGCGATCTCCTCAACGCTAGAATGCACCGCGCAAAAGTCAGCCAACCTTCGTGCCCGCTCAAGCTTCACGAACAAGAGAAAAAGGTGCTTGTCGCTCAAAATTACTCGGCCATTCGCGGACCTGTGAACGCCATGCGTGAGCAGTTTTTCTTTGGTGAACGCATAAATTGACATCGGGAAACAGATCAAAGTTGGTGTAGCGGTCGCCTGCGTTTGGTGCTGGGAGGGTGGGAGCAACCCGTCTGCTCCTTTCGGAGCCCCAGCTTTTCCCCTCGCCAAGTCTAATCTCCCGGCTTGGCTGAGGGCATTTCACTCTTATCAACGCAGCTAATGGCTGTGCAAGCTTAGGTCCCAAATCCATGCAGAAATTCAAGGTTCGCACCGGCTGCGAGATCGCCGGGCAATGGCGCGCGTCTGGCGAAATCATATCGCTGACCGCCGATCAGGCACGGGAGCTTGCTCCGCCGTTCGGCAATGTCGTTTCACCTGTCAAGCAAGAAAGAGGTGCGGACCATGCCGGATTCGGCGGGACTAAGCGTCGCAAGCGGCAGGTCCCTTAGCAATTGGGGCCATGTCGAGCAGTCGGTGCGCAAGATATTGAAAACCCCAAAACGGTCGCGGGTCATGCGCCGAAACTTCGGCAGTGACTTGCCGGAATTGATCGACGCGAAGATGACCCGCCGCAATGTTCTGGCCGTCTACTCCGCAGCCGCGCGTGCAATTCTCGAATGGGAGCCTCGCTATCGCATGTCGGCGGGCCGGGTCACGCGAGCCGATGCGGACGGCTCGATCACGCTGGAAATCTTCGGAACCTATTACCCACGCGGCCATCGCGGCGACTACTCCATTTCGGAGAGCGCAAGCATCCGCGTCATCTATAGCGGGGCCTGACCATGGCTATTCACACGCCTGATATTATCGATGTTTCCCGCCTGCCGGAACCCGATGCAATCGAAAAGCTCGATTTCGAGACGATCCTTGCGAGCCGCATGGCGGACTTCGACAAGCGGGCGCAACAAGCCGGCTTCGATTACGACGTTGGCGACCTAGAAACCGATCCCATCAAGATCGATCAGGAAGTGCACGCCTATCGCGAGGTGCTGATGCGTTCGCGGGTGAATGACGGCATCCGGTCGGTGCTGCCGGCCTTTGCAAAGGGTGCCGATCTGGACAACGCGGTTTCCCGTGCGAACGTTGTGCGCATTGCCACCCTGGACGAGCGCGGCAACATCAGCTTTCGCGAAGACGACGACGCCTTGTTGCGCCGTTATCTGGCAAGTTTCGATGCGCCGGCTGCTGGGTCAGAAGACGGCTATCTTGCCGCTTCCCTGAAAGCTTGGCCGCAGGCGCATGACATACGCGTGGTCAATGGCGGCGCTGGCAAAGTTCTCGTCTATCTGCTCGGTGCTGCCGGGTCGCCGGCTCCCGTGGATGCTGTGTTTTCGGTTGCCAAGGCGCTCGATGCAAAGCACGTTCGGCCGCTTACCGACGACGTGACCGTTTCGGCGGCGCAGATCGATCGCTACACGCTCTCGGCAACGCTTGTCGTGCCGCGTGGCCCGGACCCCGCGCAGGTCGTGGATACCGCGGTTAAGAGCGTCAGAGCCTTCGGCGCGAGCCGATACCATATCGGGGCCGAAGTCCCGGCTTCGGCTCTTCTGGCTGCGGCCTACGTGCCGAACGTAATGCGCATCGAACCTGTTACGGTTGCTGCGCAGCGGCAAGCTGAAAGAACGGCAGGAACGGGCATGGGATAATGCCAGTCTCGGCGACCTCATCGCGCAGATTGCCAGCGAGAGCGGATTGACGCCGGCCATTGATCCCGATCTTGCGGAGCATCGTTATGAATGGATAGGCCAGCAGGACGAAACGAATATTCATTTCCTACGCCGGCTGGCAGACCGGCACAACGCCCTGTTTGCCATCAAGCAGCGGCGGCTATTGTTTGCTCGGCGTGGCTCCGGACTGTCGATCTCCGGCGCTGCTCTCGGCTCGGTTATCCTCACGCCTGCGATCATCAAAACCGGCACACTGAAAGTCGATATCAACGACCGCACGAAATACCGCAAAGTAGTGTCTTACTATCAGGATGCCGACAAGGCGCAGCGGATCGAGATAGAGGCCGACGCGGATGCGGATGGCGACAGCGTTTACCGCATTCCCGATGCCTTTTCCTCGCCGGCAGAAGCGGACAAGGCGGCGCGCGCCAAGGCGAAAGAGCTTGCGCGCGGCGAGGGCGCTGTTTCGGTGACGGTATTGGGCGACGCGGCGATAGAGGCGGGATTGCCTCTGCTTTTCGCAGACGTTCGCCCTGGGCTGGATGGCGTGCCGTACATCATCAAAACCGCGCGCTCCAAGTACACCAAGACATCAGGCTTCGAGGTTGACGTTTCCGGTCGCCTTTACGATGGGAAGTCGGCGACCGAAGATGAGAGCGGCGGAAGGGGTGAAGGCAGCGGCACGGCCGAAGCGTCCGATGCGGCTGGCAAGGTTGCTCCGAACAGTACGCCGGGCACGCCTGCCACGCCTTCGGCCTTCCTCACCCCTCGCTTTGGGCGGATTGACGAGAACTAGGTGGATTGATATTCGCGAGTGAATTGGTTTCTGGTTTCGGTCCTTCGCGGACCAACAGAACCAAAGATACGAAGAGACATCGCATTAATCTCTTGCTGTTAGAGGTTAGGGAGCCAGATCCATTTAAATCTAAAGCCCCGAAGATGAACTTCCTGCGTGAACTCGGCCGAGACGAGGCATTATACCCGACTACTCATTCGCTTTGCCTGCTGCTTTCAGCGGCGCTTCTGGTCGCGGCCTTGGCATTTATTCGGAGGCCTCGTCAAACCATGATTGCGGCCTTCATAGCAGCATCGATAGCAATCATCGTATCAATTCTCGATTTCTCGAATATTCTTTTCGACGGAGAGAGTAGTCGAGTACAAATGGTCGTCGCGACGATCATGTGGTATCCGGTCACGCCGCCAACAAACTTCGTGTTGGGGATCGTCTACCTTATCTTCGTCTATCACCTCTACAACCGATTGGAAATGACGCGGAAAGTCGCCGCGATCTACGCGGTTGTTTTGTTAATTGTCGTGGCTCTCGATTGGCCTGTCCAGCTTATATTGTATGACTGGGCAGCCCATCCGAATGCCTAAGCCGCTTTCGGTCTGCCATTCTGGCGCGGCCGGTAATGCGCATGCATCAAGAGTGGGTCGCGCTGGCTTGCCCGCAACAGCATCTTCACGGCATGGCTGACGGGCGCACCGGCACGATAATTCTTCCATGTGCGGAGCGTTACCCCAAGGAAGTCTGCCGCCTCGTTATTGGAGAGCCCTATTTCTTCCTGCCATTTCCGCAGATCCTCGGCGTTAAAATCGCGCTGGTCTTCGGCAATCTGGAAAAGGTGATAGGCATCGATCGCCAAGTCTTCGCCGGCCCATTCGACCGTCGCGCCATAGTCGGTGACGACAGCGGTTTTCCAGACATCAGGCGACTTAAGGGGGGCGAGCAATTCGCCGCCGGTCGCAATCCAGCCGATAAGGTTTGCGGAGGATTCAGCCCCACCCTTCCACTTGATTGTGAGCGTCATGTTTGACGCTGGCGTTACGCTCTCAATGCGCGGCATATCCATTTCTGTTTCCCTTCCTCAAGCGATTGGAAAGCGGGGATTGGTCCGGTTCCACTCAGCGGCGATAGCCGCCTTGTTCTTTGCTGCCCATTCTAGGGCGGTGTCTTGCGCCTTGCGTGCGAGCTTACCACGCAGGATTTCCAGTGTCGCGATTTCCACCAATGCATCCCCATCGGGGGTGATGATGTGGACGTGCGGGGGCAAGTGATCGTTCGCGTAAACGCGAATGATGATGTTTCCGATTTGAACCAGTTTGCCCATGTGCCCCTCACTTCGATGGGTAAAACGTAGGGCATATTATGCACCATGTAAAGATACATGGTGCAATTTTTACCCCAGAATATGGAGAAATATTATGGATCACGCGAAATTCTTCGCGGCGGTACGTTCGTCGTTGTTCGGCGGGCGGCTTTCGGCAAATCAGGTGGACGGTATGGAAGCCATTCTTGTCGCGTGGCGGGCCGCGCCGGTCGATGTGCGATGGCTCGCCTACATGCTGGCGACGGCCTATCATGAAACCGATAGGACCATGTGCGCCGTGTCTGAAAATCTGAACTATTCCGCTTCGGGCTTGCTGGCGACCTTCCCGAAGTACTTCACGATTTCTCAGGCCGCAGCCTATGCGCGACAGCCACAGCGCATCGCCAATCGCGCCTATGCGAACCGTATGGGCAACCGCAACGAGGCCAGCGGCGACGGGTGGCGCTATCGTGGTCGCGGCTTAGTGCAGATCACCGGGCGCGACAACTACGCGAAATACGGCATTGCCGAAGACCCGGACAAGGCGCTTGATCCCGTAAAGGCCGTGGAAATTCTGTTTGATGGCATGATCAACGGTCGGTTCACCGGCAAACGGCTTGCCGACTACTTCAGCGCCACCGTGAGTGATTGGGCCGGCGCGCGCAAGATCATCAACGGCACCGATCGCGCCACCGACATCGCCGGCTACGCCAAGAAGTTCGCGGCGGCACTTGAAGCTTCACGCTGAGGGCAACCGGTTTACTGACCCCATTCCACACCCGCTCATGTAACATCAAAAGGATCAAGCATGCTGAATACCAATGCCCTGCACAATATGCTGAACATCGTCATCAGCCTCTCGGGACTGCTCGTCGCCATCTTGCTTGCCAGCGGCTGCACGCAGCTCGCGACCGGTGTACTGGAATGCTCACAGTCTTCCATTAATCCGAAGATCACCGGCTATGCGATTGCGGGCCTCGGTGCATTGAAAGTCCTCGTCAACATCAGTCGCGATGGTCTGTCCGGCCTCATCAAGCCGCAGCCTCCTGTCCAGAAATAGAAAGGGCGGACTGATGTCCGAAAAATACAACTCGCTTTATGAGCTGCTGAATGCCTGGGGTGGCGGCGCGCTCTCGACTATCGTCGGCGCAATGGTCGGCCGTGCCATGTGGCACACCAATGAGGCGCGCAAGGGCCGGCGGAAATTCCTCGGCATCGAACTGCTTTGGGAGGTTCCGGTTGCTCTTGGCATGGCCTTCATCGGGGAGGGGATTGCTTCCTATTTGAATGTGGGGCAGCCAGCGACGACAGGCCTCATAGCGGGGCTCGCATATCTCGGGCCGCGCGGGACGGAAGTGCTGTTTCAGAAATGGTTTTCGCGGCGTATCGCGGGATAGGGATAATTGAGGCAAAAGCCACCTTGTGCATGTGAGGTGGTTTTTGGCTTTGGGAGGAAATTCCCTGAATTTTCAGCGGAAAAAGCTGCTATAGTAAAAACGCGGTATGAACCTGCTGCAACAATTCCAGAACCAGCATTTTATCATAGAGCTCTTTGTAACGCCTTACGGGACTGCAGGATTCAGCCTGTTAGAAGCCTATTAGGCGTGCCGATTTTTTTCTCGACTATTGGTCGCGCAGCTTTATACGCGCTTTCAAACTGTGCCAAGCTGCCGGCAAAATACGGCAAATCATCCTTCGTTTTCGCGCGCGCGACTTCAAGCTTCATGTTTGCGAGAGATGCTTTTAGCACAGCAAGTTTCGCTTGGTCTTCCGGTTGCAGACCAAGGCTGAAAACATCGAAGCGCTGATGAAGATCAAGAAGTTTACCATTCATTTCATCTATTAGCGCGGGATCAGGGCGTTTTCCGGTTGCTAGGGCAGCTGTAAACTTGTCAATCGCAGCGTACAGCTCTCGCTTTGAGGTCTCAGCGGCTTGATACTCGGTCATCAAGCTGTTTTCGAAGCGCTCAGCCCGATTCTGCTGCAAAGTGAAATAATAAGTGACGCCGCTTCCGAGAGCGGTGCCGATAACTCCACTGCCGGCCAACGTGGTAACAATCGCAGCCCACACATGCTTTTTTAGGAAGTCGGTTATGTCGCTCATAACTAATAGACCCCTCCAAGGTGCTGCTCCGGGCAGCTCTTACTTTGCTGCTTGCTTTTTGTCGATAACCTTTGCTTTCGTTTTGAGTCCGGTCTTTTCGGATGCGGCCTTCTGTGCTTCGCATATATCATGCCACCATAGATGGGCATTTGTAACCATTTTTACAGTAGAGCGGATATCTTCTTCCAACACCATGTCACAAACGGACACGCGACCGTTTTCCGAGTTCTCTACTTTAATTTGCGCTAAATCGCTGGGGTTAGCTCCGTGCGCCGCCAAAGCCGTCATCGCTGCAATGAAGCCGGCAATCGCAGCATTCCTCATTGGGCGGCCAAAAAAGCCCGGCGAATGCACTTCGATAGATATATCCCCGAACAGCTCTCGATTGTAGTATTTATTGATTGCAGCATGCCATTGAAGTTTTGTGAACTCTTCGAGTTCGCCGGCCTTCAACGCTACGTACATGGCACCGTAGTAGTTTGTCAGGAAAAGGACATCGGTAAGATCCTTCTGATCGACCACGGATTCGGTGATCTCCATATAGTTTCCGGACGAGTTCCCCCAAACGTAATCACCATAGGCATGCTCGTAGAATTCGTGTCTATCGGCATCGTCAGCCACTCGGATGATGGCTTGCCGATTTTGCATTAGCTGGATGGCTCGCCGACCAAATTCGTATTTGGCCTGTCCCGTCTGCAAGAATCTGACGCGCCGAGCTGGAATTAAATCTGCCGAGTAGCGCGCTGCGTCAACGCGAAATTCAGGGTCGAAGTCTTCAAGGAGTTCGGCAAACAATACTGCCGAGTTATAGCCGGGGCCTGGAATGACGATAAGGTCGCCGGGCTTTGCGTCGACATAGAGAGTCTTTACTTCCCGCATAAAGCGAGGCGCGTCGCGTCCTTCGATGCTAACCCCATACTGATTCGGCGACCGAGGAGGGATATTTTTCTCGGGACGGCCGCTTTTATGCCATCCGCCGATAGCTCTAGCCATCCTTAGAAGCTTCCGCGTGTGCTCGTCATCGATGTCAGGGGCAGCGTCAAACTTTATGCCGGGAATATCGAGGAAGACTGCCTTGTGGACCTGGAAGTCTTGATAAAATCGTTTGCCATCGCCGGGATGCAGAACGAAGATCTGATGGTTATCCTCAATAACGCGCAATGATGGATCAAGAATCAAAGTCATAAAAGCCTCCGGTTGAAAAGACCTTGCGTAGGTAGCGCGAAATAAGTCAACTATCGTAATCGGAGTTGTTTGCGGAAACTCGTGGAAAGGTAAATTGGACGGAAGCAACTCCGCTGAGAAAATTGCTCTCAAGCCCCTTCCACGTCTATACGATGACGGTTGCTATGATGTCTGAACATTGATTGATGCTGCCCGCTGATTTGCGGTCGGCTATGCAATAATCACCCCCGACGTACCAGCGGGGAAGTGCCCATCTTCCGATGCTGCATCCTGTCGCCAATCCCGAGGTGTTCAATGAAAGTCTTTTGGTCATGGCAGTCTGACACTCCTGGAAAGACAGGACGACATTTTGTCAGGGAGGCACTCGAAGCTGCCGTTAAGCGACTCAATACTCCTGAGAACATTGAGGAGGCCGAGCGTGAGGTCGAGGTTGACCATGATCGGAAAAATGTAACCGGCAGCCCGGATCTTGCGGCCCTGATATTCAATAAGATCGAGCATGCCGCTGTGGTAGTAGCGGACGTGACTCCGGTCGCGATGATACCGAGGAAGCCTACGAAGGAAGATAAGCGGACCGAAAAAGGGATAATGAATCCCAACGTCGCCATCGAACTTGGATATGCGCTGCACGCACGGAAAACAGAGGACGTTTTGATGGTGCTCAACGTGCACTATGGCGATCGAAATTCGCTTCCTTTTGATCTTTCCCATAAAAGTGGCCCGATAACGTATGATCTCCCTCCTGATGCTGACGCTTCGGCGATCAAAACAGAAGGGAAAGCCCTGACGCAACACTTCTACGACTATCTTAGGCCATACCTCGCAAAGCCGGTTTTGCTCGCCGAACGTCCTCTGTTTCAGGCGGCGGAGCCGACCTTCACACAGTCAGTTTATTTCGGATATACCGAGCCTTTAGCGCGAAATCCGAATGGCCCAGACATTTTCGCTGGCCCTGCGCTAACTGGGCGCGGTCTCTTTCTGCGCGTTATCCCGCGATACGCTCAGGACACAGAATATTTTACATCAGAACTTCTTCAAAAAGTGCGTGGCGCGGATCTTCGAGCCTTTGGGGTGAGGACTATGCCACCCCTTTTTACGACAAATAGGTTTGGTCCTATAGTAGTCGCCATCCCTCACGGTGACACTGTTATCTCCGGGCTCACGCAAGTTTTCAGGTCCGGTGAGATATGGGGCTATACGCCTTGGTTCCTCAGGCATGAGGATGAGAAATTCATCCCCATCCTCGCACAGGAGGCGGCCGTGTACAGCGCCCTGAGGCAATACGTCTACTTCCTGCAGGAGGTGTTGAAGATTAGTCCGCCCTATAGGATTATTATGGGCTTAGTGGGTGCACAGGATTACTCTCTTCGTCACGACGATTTTCGCGATACCAAAATCGGCCCTATTTGTGACGATGTGCACGAGATTGAAGTTCCCCTTAAATCGACAGAACTCGCAGCTATCCAGAGTGCGCTGAAGCTCATCTTTGACGATTTCTTCCGATTGGCAGGAGACCCTCGGCCGATGGTCATTCCGTATCCGTGGCAACAAGGCTAGCTCGCACGATCGGCAATTGGCCTGAGTTGCCATCTTATCTCGCGCGCTGTGCCACGCGATTTTGCGCTCCACAAGAGCTTAGCTCTGCTTCCTATGTGCTTCCTAGCGTAACTTTCGCAGTTTCCAAATTTTCTATAACCGCTTGAAAATATTGGCGCACCCGACAGGATTCGAACCTGTGACCTTTGGAATCGGAATCCAACACTCTATCCAGCTGAGCTACGGGTGCATGCCGTGGCGGTTTGAATCGCCTGTCCGATGGCTGGTTCTTAGCCCAGGAAAGGCTTGGCTTCAATGCGGAAAATTCAGGAAAGCGTGAGATCGGACGTTTTGTTTGGATAAGGCCGCGGGCTTTGAGCGCGCGGCCTTGGTGTCATCGGCCGTTCCGGCTCATTCCTTCATCGCGCCAGGGCCGGGGATGGCTTTGGGCGGAACCTTGCCGAGGATGATCATGCCCAGCACCTCGTCCTTGGTGACGTCTTCGGTGCGGGCGTGGCCGACAACCTGGCCGTTCTTCATGACCGAGACGCGGTCGGCAAGGTCGAAGACGTCGTGGATGTCGTGGCTGATGAGGAAGATGCCGATGCCTTCCTTCTTCAGCTGCTTGATCAGTTCGCCGACCTGCGCCGTCTCCTGGGGGCCGAGTGCTGCGGTCGGCTCGTCCATGATCAGGATGCGGGCGTCGAAGAGAATGGCGCGGGCGATCGCCACCGACTGGCGCTGGCCGCCGGAAAGCGCCTTCACCGGCTCCTTGAAGCGCTTGAAGTTGGGGTTGAGGCGTCCCATCACTTCGCGTGCCTTGGCCTCCATCGCGACGTCGTCGAGCGTACCCCAGCGGGTCTGCAGTTCGCGGCCAAGATAGAGGTTGGCGGCGGCGTCGACATTGTCGGCGACGGCGAGCGTCTGGTAGATCGTCTCGATGCCGTATTTCTTGGCGTCGCGCGGGGTGCGGATATCGGCGGGCTCGCCGTTGATCAGGATATCGCCGCTGTCGCGCTTGTAGGCGCCGGAGAGAATCTTGATCAGCGTCGATTTGCCGGCGCCGTTATGGCCGAGAAGGGCGACAACTTCGCCGGGGTAGAGGTCCACCGAGGCGTTGTCGACCGCGTGGATGCCGCCGAAGGAGATGGAAATGTTCTTCATTTCCACAAGCGGAGTGGTTTGATCCGTCATGGTTCAGAATTCCTTTTACTTGGCGCGCGAGCGGTAGACGATGTCGAGCCAGACGGCGACCACCAAGACCACCCCGACGACGACGTTTTGAATCGGTGTGTCGACATTGGCGAGCCCCATGCCCGATTGCAGCGACTGCATGACCAGCGCGCCAAGCATGGCGCCGGCGACCGTGCCGCTGCCGCCGGCGAGCGACGTGCCGCCGATAACGGCAGCAGCGATGGTGAAGAGTTCGTAGGTGGTTCCCTGTGAGTTCACAGCCGAATTGAGGCGAGCGGTCGAAATCGCGGCTGCGACGGCGGCGAGCAGGCCCATCAGCGCGAAGATCTTCACGATGACCCAGCGGGTCTTGATGCCGGCAAGCTCTGCCGCTTCCGGGTTGCCGCCGATCGCGAAGACATAACGGCCGAAGCGCAGGCGGGTCGCGATGAAAGTCATCGCGATGCCGATGAGAACGGCGATAAGGACCGGCACCGCGATGCCATAGGGGATATCGAGGCCGTTCTCGGGCCACGTGATATTGTGCTCGGTGGCGTAGCGCTTGGCGATGCCGACCGGCCAGTCATAACTGTTGAAGAGATAGACGGTACCGAGGACGAGCAGGGAGCCGAGGCCGGCAAGGAAGTATTCCGCCCAGAGCGGGCGGCGCGGAAAGTGGAAGCGCTTTCTTTGCTGGCGTGAGCCGACGATGCCGACAATGATCAGCAGGCAGGAAATCACGCCGACCACCCAGCTCCAGGTGGCGCCGATCGAGCCGGTGGCGCCGCTACCGCCCATGATGACGAAGGTGGAATCCATCGGCGCCACGGTCTGACCGCTGGTGACGTACCACGCAAGGCCGCGCCAGACGAGAAGGCCGCCAAGCGTCACGATGAAGGAGGGAACGTTCATGAAGGCGATGATCGCGCCCTGGAAGGTGCCGATGGCCGTGCCAATCGCCAGGCCACAGAGGAGGGTGATGATCCACGTCCAGGAGCTGTCGAAGCCGAGATATTGCGGCAGCCATTTTGCCTGCATGACGCCCATGATCATGGCGACGAAACCGAGCACGGAGCCTACCGACAGGTCGATGTTGCGCGTGACGATGACCAGTACCATGCCCGTGGCGAGAACCGCGATTTCGCAGGTCTGCACCGAAAGGTTCCAAAGGTTTCTCGCCGTCAGAAATTCCCGGCCGTCGAAGACCCTGAGATAGAGATCGAAGCCGATCCAGATGATCAGTAGCGCTCCTATCATGCCGAGCAGGCGGGTATCGATTTCCGTGGCGCGCAGAAACCGGGTGATCGCGCCGGCATCCGCGTTCCTAGGCCCGCTCGATGTGGTGGACTGTGTCATGTCGGCCATCGCTTTGCCGTTCTCCCTCTGTCGGGCGCGGCCGGCGACGCATTCTGGCAATCGCTGGTAATCGCGCCAATCTCAAAAATGTCTGCCATCGCCGGCAACCCGGCCTTTATCCGGTCCCGATGACCGCCGTCCGACGGACCATGGGATGCGGCGGCATACCACACTGCGGGGAAGCTCCGCCTCCAGCTGCAAGGGAGGGTTGTCTGCTTCCAATCCGCATTCGACGCCGCAACGGTGTGCCGCTGCGGCGTCGCTCTTTCGATGAGTAAGCTCGTTCTAAAGTCGGTTTATTTGCAGGCCGCGACAGCGCCTGCCTTGACACCCTGGCAGGCTTCAGCCTTGGAAATCCAGCCGGCGTCGATGACGACGTTCAGATTGTCCTTGGTGATAGCAACCGGGGTCAGGAAGACCGACTTCATCGCGACGTGCTTCGGGCCGCCGTTGAAGGTCTGAACGCCGGAGATCTCGTCGAGCTTCTTGCCCTTGGCGAGGTCGATGGCGATTTCAGCGGCGCGCTTGCCGAGTTCACGCGAGTCCTTCCAGATGGAAACGGTCTGCGTGCCAAGCGCGATGCGGTTCAAGGCTGCCTTGTCGGCGTCCTGGCCGGAAACCGGAACGGAACCGGCAAGGCCCTGGGCGTCGAGAGCGGCAACAGCGCCGCCGGCGGTGCCGTCGTTGGAGGCGACGACCGCGTCAACCTTGTTGTTGTTGGCGGTCAGGAACTGCTCCATGTTGCGCTGCGCATTCTGCGGCAGCCAGCCGTCCGTATAGGCTTCGCCGACGTTCTTGATCTTGCCGGCGTCGATGGAAGGCTTCAGCACTTCCATCTGGCCGGAGAAGAGGAAGTCGGCGTTCGGATCGGACGACGAGCCCTTGATGAAGACGTAGTTGCCAGCCGGCTTGGCCTTCAGGACTTCGCGAGCCTGCATGCGGCCCACTTCCTTGTTGTCGAAGGTGATGTAGAAGGCTGCCGGATTTTCGATCAGGCGGTCATAGCCGACAACCGGAATGCCTTCGTCGGCGGCCTTTTCAACGGCCGGGCCGATGGCATCGGAATCCTGGGCGAGAATGATGAGGGCGTTGGCACCCTGCGAAATCAGCGACTCGACGTCGGTCAGCTGCTTGGAAGCGGACGACTGGGCGTCGGCGGAAATGTATTTGGCCCCAACGGCTGCCAGAGCCTTCTTGATGGCTGCCTCATCGGTCTTCCAACGTTCTTCCTGGAAATTCGACCAGGAAACGCCGACGACGAGATCCTTGGCGAAGGCGGCCGTCTGCATAGTCAAAACGATGGCCGCGCCCGCAGCCAGCTTGATGAAAGCTTTCATGTGATCCTCCCGAGTGAATGCGACCGCACGTATCCTTAACTCCCGTCGGCCGCGGCGAAATGCTGACAAGAAAAGTCTTGGACTTTTTTCTCGACAGTCGAGAAATTTAGTGTCAGAGATTTTTTCAGCTGTCAACACCCGCGCCGCTAGGTTTCATCGGTCGTCCGAAAAAGCTATCAGGGGCTGCGCAGGAGGAGGGTTGAATGAGCAGGGAGTTTGCCGATGCTGGCCAAATCGAGCACCGAATTGGTCCGTCAGAAGAACAGCGCCTTGGTCTTGTCGGCGCTGCGCCGACACGGCCCGCTCGCCCATACCGAGCTCTCTGATTTCACTAAGCTCTCTTCCGCCACCGTATCGGTCATCACTGCCGATCTTGAGCGGGCGCAGATCATCGAAAAGGCGGAGCAGCAGCCGGCCAGCGGCCGCGGGCGGCCGCGTGTTTTGTTTTCGCAGCGGCGCGATTGTGGCTATCTCATCGTCGTCGTCATCTCGTCGGATGCCGTGCAATATTCTCTCGTCGATTATACCGGCCGCCTGATCGACCGCTTTACCGAGGATAGGCAGCAGAACGTTGCGGGCGTCGATGGCTTCGTAGCCGCCTTGCGTGATGCCTTGAACCGCATTGTCACCCGATCGCGATTGCTGCGCGACAAGGTGCTGATGATCTCGATCAGCAGCAAGGGGCTCGTCGATATTTCAGCGCCGGTGCTGCGCTGGTCTCCGATCTTCGGGCGCGACGAGATCGATTTCGCTGACGTGCTGCGCGATGAATGGCCCGCGCAAGTCATTCTCGGCAACGAAACCCTGCTTGTGGCTGCAGCCCTTGGGCGGCAGGAGGAAATCAACACCCGCGGCGACTTCCGCTCGCTGGCGGCGCTGTCGCTCGGCCATAGTATCGGGCTTGGCATCGTGCGCCGGGGACAGGAAGGCGGCCATCATATATCGGCGCCCAATTTCGGGCATATGATGCATGTGCCCGGCGGCGGTCTTTGCCGCTGCGGCGCGCGGGGATGTATCGAGGCCTATGCCGGTTTCTACGCGATGCTGCGGACGGCCTTCGACGTACCGCTGGACACGATTCCGGCGAAGTTCGTGCCGATTGCCGAGCTCGACAAGATCGCTACGAGTGCGCGCCAGGGCGGGCGCCGCAACGTACTGGCCTTCCGCCAGGCGGGCCTGGCGCTCGGCAATGGCCTTTCGCGTGTCTTGAGTCTGCACGAGCGGATGCCGATCGTCATCACCGGTCCTGGCGTGAGGTACTACGATCTGCTGATCGAGGGCATAACCGAGGGCCTGGCGGAATCGCATGTCGTGCGCATGGAGGGCATGCCGGAGCTGCGCGTCATCGCCGACGAGCCGACGCTCGTTTTCGAAGGGCATCTGAACCGCGCATTTTCGATCATCGACAATGACATCGTGAAGAGGGGAGCCTCGGTCGTCGAGCTGCGCGACCAGGCGGGTTGAGAGGCGAGGGCGCCGCAAGCTGTGGCCCTGCGCTTGGCCGCAGGATTGTCATCTCAATCAATCCGCCAAGCCCAAAGGCTGTTCGTCTTCGCGGACCTGAAGAATACGGTCGATCAGCCCCCATTCCAGAGCCTCTTCCGCCGTCATGAAGTGATCGCGGTCCATGGCGCGTTCGAACTCCTCATAGGAGCGTCCGCAATGCTCGGCATAAAGCCGCGTCATGCGGTGCTTCGTTCGCCTCATTTCTTCGGCGTGGATAAAGATGTCCGATGCCTGTCCCTGGAAACCGCCCAATGGCTGGTGAATATGGATGCTGGCATTGGGAAGCGCAGTGCGCTCACCCGGCTGACCAGACATCAAGAGGAAGGAGCCCATCGAACGGGCCGTTCCCATGCAAAGCGTATGCACAGGCGCACGAACGTAACGCATGGTGTCATACATCGCGAGACCGCTGGTTACGACGCCACCGGGCGAATTGATATAAAGGTGGATCGGTCTCTTGGGATTTTCGGCCTCGAGAAACAGCAGTTGCGCGCAGACGAGGGCCGAGACGTCGTCGTTCACCTCACCATTCAGGAAGATGATTCTCTCGCGCAGCAGGCGGGAGTAGATGTCGAAAGATCGCTCTCCTCTGCTAGACTGCTCAACGACCATAGGGACGAGTTGCATCGCTTCGCGCATCGGCGAACTCCCATATTCTTGAGATTTGATGTGTAGCCGATGCCGTCAGGCGGCGCGCATGACGGTCAGGCTGTTATTGTTTGCTGCAGTTCTTTCCGTTTCGCGAAGCCGAACGTCATCGAGCTCGTGGATGATCCGCAGGCTGGTGCCGCCGTTTGCATTCGAAGATATTTTGAAAGTTACGGTGCTTTCGAGGAAGGGCGCTACATCGTCCCGCAGCCTGTAGGTGACTTCCTTGCCCGGCGTGACCGATATAGCCTCGGGATCGGCCAAGGCCTCCTGCGGCAGCCAGTTTTGGCGAAGCTCAGGGGTGCTGATTGCACGCCAAACTTTTTGCGGCGGTTCGTCGAGCTTGTATTCCAGCTCAATGCCGTTCTTTCGCTCGGGGATCTTGGGATTGTTCATTGATCCATATCCTTCAGCAACACCTTGAGAGCTTCGATGCGAGCAGGCCAATATGCGCGGTATTTCGCCAGCCATTGGGCGATGAGGGCAAGCCCTTCCGGATCGACTTCGTAGTTCACGAAACGCCCCTGTCGTTCTTCCCTGACCAGCCCGGCGCTCCGCAGAACTGCGAGATGCTGGGACATGGCCGGCTGGCTGATGTCGATACCGTCTCGCAGGGCGCTGGCATTCATGCCGCCTGTCGCCAGCTTCTCGAAGATGGCGCGGCGGGTCGGATCGGCCAAAGCCCGGAATATCTCATTCTCTACCATGACGACAGATAAGCATGTACTTATGTGATTCGCAAGAGGTTTTTATCGAAGCCTCTTCGTGAGCTCTGGATCGCGCCAAAGAAAAGTCCGCCGCGAATGGAGATCGCGGCGGACTTTTGGGAGGATCGCATTCCTGGAGGAATGGAGACGGCTCAGTTAATCTTGACGAGGCGGCCTTCCTTGACCGACTGCAAGGCGGCATCCGCCAGCTTCAGTGCAGCAAGGCCATCGGCGCCCGATGGTGTGATTGTGGCGCCCTTTTCGATCGCAGCGATGAAGCTTGCGATCTCGTTGGCATAGGCTTCGGTGTAGCGCGTCATGAAGAAATCATGCAGCGGCGGGCGGGTGTAGCCATCGCCGTTGGCGACTTCGATGGAGAAGGGGCGTTGGTTTTCAGCCGAAACCAGACCCTTCGAGCCATGGATTTCGATCCGCTGATCGTAGCCGTAAGTGGCGCGGCGCGAGTTGGAGATGATCGCCTGCTTGCCCGATGCCGTCTGGAGGATGACCGAAACACTATCGTAATCGCCGGCTTCGCCGATCGCCTTGTCAACGAGAACAGCAGCAGTCGCGGTGACGGCAACCGGTTCTTCGCCGAGCAGGAAGCGCGCCATGTCGAAGTCGTGGATCGTCATGTCGCGGAAGATGCCGCCGGAGCGCTTGATGTAATCGACCGGCGGGGCGCCCGGATCGCGCGAGGTGATCGTCACCATTTCGACCGTGCCGATGCGGCCTTCGTCGATGGCTTTCTTGACAGCCATGAAATGTGGGTCGAAGCGGCGGTTGAAGCCGACCATCAGCTTGCCCTTGGTCTCATTGACAACCTTGATGCAGGCCTGGACACGGGCAACGTCGAGATCGACAGGCTTTTCGCAGAAAATGGCCTTGCCGGCGCGGGAAAAGCGCTCGATCAGATCGGCATGGGTATCCGTCGGCGTGCAGATGACGACGGCATCGATATCCTTGGCCGCCTCGATCGCCTCGATCGTGCGAACTTCGCAGCCATAGGCGACCGAGATTGCTTCCGCTGCCGCCGGAAAGGCATCCGCGACGGCGACGAGCTTGGCGTTGGCATCGCCGCTAACGGCTTTCGCATGCACCTTGCCAATGCGTCCGGCGCCGAGCAGACCAAATCTGACAGTCATTATCACCTCCCTGAATTCGGAATAAATGGACCGAATATCAATTGCTATGGAATTTTCATTCCATCTTCCGGCGGCGGCGTCAAGCCGCCTAGACTTCACAATTCTGAAAATTCTGGCTCTCGGCTTAGCCGAAATCCGGACGTGAAACCTTATTTTATGCGGACGACTTCACAATTTTCCTGAGGATGCGCTAAAGACATGTCTTCTTAAACAGGCAAAAGTGACCCATGCAACTGATCGATCCCAGCCATCCCATCTACAAGCCGCTTTGGGTGCGCATTCTCATCGTGGCTGTCTGCTTTGGCTGGGCAGCCGTCGAAACGCTGGGCTCGCAGCCGTTCTGGGCAATGCTGTCTGGCGCGCTCGGCGCCTATTCGGCGTGGATGCTGCTCTTGAATTTCAAGCCGCAACCGCCCGCGGCGACTAGCGATGCGCCAGTGCAGGACGATGCTGCCGAGGATGATGAGCCGCCCTCCGAAGACAAGAAATAATCATCGTCTGAGGCGGCGTATGGCTTCGTCGATCAGCTGATTGGCGAGCGTCATGCGGATCGTCGCCTGTTCGCGAAAGAGGGCTGCGACGCTGTCGGGGTGATTGGCCTTGGCAAAACTGCGGCGTTTTTCCTGCAGGGCTTCGCGCGTGAGGTCAGAGGTGATTGCGAGCTCAGTGGCGACTTCTTCCCGCGATGTTCGTGCCAGATGCTCGGGCATGACCGGCAGTACCGGTTCTTGCGGAGCGGGTTCGGGTTCCGGCAGAATGTTAGGGTCGCCGAGATTGTCGCGGTAGGCTTCGTCTGGCCGATGGGCGTCCGGCGTCTCACCGCCCAGCACAGTTGCGGCAAAGCTGACGTTCAGGCCGCGGATGCGGTGCGCGGCTTCTTCCTGTTCCGCAGGCTCCTCTTCGCTATCGAGGCGATCGAGCACGGATTGAAACAATGATTGCTTGAACAGCATGCGTGGTCTCCACGCCAAGCTTCATAGGAGCGCAAGTTGGCGTGGAGCTTATGGCGGCAACGGTCCTTCGTTCATGTCGGCGAGAGATGCCGGCTCTCTTCTAGGATCATGTCATGCAGCAGCCGCGCGCTCGGCGGCATGGCGCGTTCGCGGGCGGTGATGAGACTGTAGGGCCTGACGTCGATATCGAAATCGATCGGCAGGATGGAGGATTCGCCTGCCTGGGACGTCTGCCCGCAGATGAATTGCGCCATGTCGAGCGCAATCGGCGCGATCGCGTCCGTCTTGCAGACCACCGCCAGCGTCAGCAGCAAGGATGAGGTGTTGACGACATTTTCCGGCAGGGGCACGCCAGCAGCGAGGAAAATGTCTTCCACCTTGCGGCGAAGCAATGTGCCCGGCGGTTGGAATACCCAGTCGTAACCGGCCAGATCGTGCAGGCTGGCTACACCTCTTTCAAGCAGCGGATGGCCGTTGCGAACCACCAGGCAGGCTTTTTCGACACCGATCTCATGGGCCGTGAACAGACGCGGATCGAGATCGTCCGGGATACGGCTGATGATGAAGTCATGGCGGGCCGCCAGCAGCTCGCGCGCGAGCACATTGCTGTTCTCGACTTCGATATTGATCTCTATGCCGGGATAGGTGCGCGTCACGCGCTGGATCGCCGGGACGACAAGGCTGATTGCCGGCGCGGTCACCGCCCCCAGAAAGACCGAGCCACCCCTGCCGGTTCGCAAGGCGCCAAGCTCCCGGCCTGCCTCGCGCAGCTCCAGCAGGATCTTGCGTGCTCGCTTGGCCAAAGCGAGCCCGAAAGGGGTCAAAACGACGCCCCTGGCAACACGCTCGTAAAGCGGGCTTTTGACAATCGACTCCATTTCTGAGAGCATGCGTGAAGCCGCAGGTTGTGACATGTTCATGGACTCAGCGGCCGCGGAAATTTGCCCGTGATCCTCGATCGTGACGATCATCCGCAGGTGATTGAGCTTCAAACCGGCTTTCAACAACGCGTCGTCGCGAAAATTATCGGAATGAATCTCGATGCCTTCGCTCAAATAATCGTTATATATTTTCTCCATAACGGCCATTTTTCCCCTTCGCCGGCAAAAAAGTACTATTTTTTAACATTATACCAAAGTTGGTATATGTTTAGCCAGTTATTCTATTTGACAGTTATACGAAATCGTACGAGTTTGCCGATTGTGGGCTGGGTACAGCTCATAAACCGTGAGAGCGTGGAGGAGACCTACTTCGTTTCTCACAATTAGAAGTAAATCATTCCTTCTACGGAACCTGCCGCAGTTTCGGGCGGGCATTTTTTGTCCGCCGCATTTAACAACAAGGGAGAGAGTAATGAAATCCATTATCTCATTGATGGCCGGCGCTGCGTTCGGCGTCGCTACGCTGGTGGTACCTGCCTTCGCGGCGGATAAGGGCACGGTAGGCATCGCCATGCCGACCAAGGCTTCGGCGCGCTGGATCGATGACGGCAACAACATCGTCAAGCAGCTCCAGGCTGCTGGTTACGGCACCGACCTTCAGTATGGCGACGACGATATCCCGAACCAGCTCTCGCAGATCGAGAACATGGTCACCAAGGGCGATAAGGTCCTCGTCATCGCTTCGATCGACGGCACCACGCTGTCCGACGTCCTGCAGAAGGCTCACGATGCCGGCATCAAGGTCATCGCTTATGACCGTCTGATCCGCAACAGCGGCAACGTCGACTATTATGCGACGTTCGACAACTTCAAGGTCGGCGTTCTGCAGGCAAACTCGATCGTCGACGCCCTCGGTCTCAAGGACGGCAAGGGCCCGTTCAACATCGAGCTGTTCGGTGGTTCTCCGGACGACAACAACGCCTTCTTCTTCTATGACGGCGCAATGTCGGTCCTGAAGCCCTACATCGACAGCGGCAAGCTGGTCGTAAAGTCCGGCCAGATGGGCATGGACAAGGTCGGTACGCTGCGTTGGGATCCGGCAACGGCCCAGGCCCGCATGGACAACCTGCTGTCGGCCTACTACACCGACAGCCACGTCGACGCCGTTTTGTCTCCGTATGACGGCCTGTCGATCGGCATCCTCTCGGCGCTCAAGGGCGTCGGCTATGGTTCCGGCGGCGTAAAGCTCCCGATCGTTACCGGTCAGGACTCCGAAATCCCGTCCGTGAAGTCGATCATCGCTGGCGAGCAGCACTCGACGATCTTCAAGGACACCCGTGACCTCGCAAAGGTCACAGTCGGCATGGTCAACGCGCTGATGGAAGGCAAGACGCCCGAAGTCAACGACACGAAGACCTACGACAACGGTGTGAAGGTTGTTCCGTCCTACCTGCTGACCCCGGTCGCAGTCGACAAGACCAACTACGAGAAGGTCCTCGTCGAGGGCGGTTACTACAAGGCTGATCAGCTGAAGTAATCTTCCGACATAGCGGTCAGGGCTCGCTCAATGCGAGCCCTGGCTTTGATATTTAAGACGATCGCGCGGTCTGTTATGTTTGATCGCGGCGTTGGATACGGACAATGGACAATACCATTCTCGAAATGCGGAACATAACCAAGTCGTTCCCCGGTGTGAACGCCTTGGAAAATGTGAATTTGAAAGTCCGTCAGGGCGAGATTCATGCTTTGGTCGGTGAAAACGGAGCCGGCAAATCCACCCTCATGAAGGTGCTGTCGGGTGTCTATCCGGCCGGCACGTACGACGGCGATATCTACTACGATGGCGCGGTTCGTCAGTTCAAGACCATCAGGGATTCCGAAGATATCGGCATCATCATCATTCACCAGGAGCTGGCGCTCGTTCCGCTTCTGTCGATCGCTGAAAATATCTTCCTCGGCAATGAAGTTGTCGCCAATGGCATGATCAATTGGCAGGAAACCTTCAGCCGAACCAAACAGCTTCTTTCCAAGGTGGGCCTCAAGGAATCTCCGAACACGCTCGTGACCGACATCGGTGTCGGCAAGCAGCAGCTCGTCGAGATCGCCAAGGCTCTGTCGAAGAGCGTCAAGCTGCTTATTCTCGACGAGCCGACGGCTTCGCTGAATGAAAACGATTCCGACGCTCTGCTCAATCTCCTCATGGAGTTCCGCAACCAAGGCATCACCTCGATCATCATCACGCACAAGCTCAACGAAGTGCGCAAGGTGGCCGACCAGATCACTGTGTTGCGCGACGGCATGACGGTGAAGGCGCTGGACTGTCATGAGGAAGAGATCAGCGAAGACATCATCATTCGCAACATGGTCGGCCGTGAGCTGGCGGATCGCTATCCGCCGCGCTCGGTGCCGATCGGCGAGACGATCTTCCAAGTGAAGAACTGGAATGCCTTCCACCAGCAGCATCGCGATCGTCAGGTGCTGCACGATATCAACATCAATGTGCGCAAGGGCGAAGTGGTCGGCATTGCCGGCCTGATGGGCGCAGGCCGTACCGAGTTCGCTATGAGCGTCTTCGGCAAGTCCTATGGCCACAAGATCAGCGGCGAAGTCTTCCTTGACGGCAAGCTGGTCGATACCAGCACGGTGCGCAGGGCGATCGATGCCGGTCTTGCTTATGTGACCGAAGACCGCAAGCAGCTTGGCCTGGTTCTGACCAACAGCATCCTGCACAACACGACGCTTGCCAATCTGCTTGGCGTTTCCAAGGCGACCGTCATTGATGACGTGCGGGAACTGCAGGTGGCGACGAACTATCGTTCCAAGCTGCGTATCCGTTCGGCCGGCGTCTTCCAGGAAGCGGGCAATCTTTCCGGCGGCAACCAGCAGAAGGTAGTGCTGTCGAAATGGCTGTTCTCGGATCCGGAAGTGCTGATCCTCGATGAGCCGACGCGCGGTATCGACGTCGGCGCCAAATACGAAATCTATTCCATCATCAACCAGCTTGCCGCCGACGGAAAGGGCGTTCTGATGATTTCATCGGAAATGCCCGAGCTTCTCGGCACCTGCGACCGCATCTACGTCATGAACGAAGGTCGCATCGTCGCCGAACTGCCGAAGGCAGAGGCAAGCCAGGAGAGCATCATGCGCGCTATCATGCGCTCAGGGGAGAAACAACAATGAGTTCGGCCAACCCAGCCACAGAAAGCAGCCACGTGGTTTCCATCGGCGACCACATCCGCAACAACATCCGCGAATATGGCATGTTGATCGCGCTCGTGGTCATCATGCTGCTGTTCCAGTACCTGACGAACGGCGTTCTGTTCAGGCCGCAGAACCTGACCAACATCGTGCTGCAGAACTCGTTCATCGTCATCATGGCGCTCGGCATGCTGCTTGTTATTGTGGCCGGCCATATCGATCTTTCCGTCGGCTCCGTCGTCGGTTTCGTCGGCGCGGTCGCCGGCGTTCTTGTCGTGCAAATGCATATGAATCTCGCACTCGCGACGGTCATTTGTCTGCTGATGGGTGCCGCGGTCGGCGCCTGGCATGGATATTTCATCGCCTATCACCGCATTCCGTCATTCATCGTGACATTGTCGGGCATGCTGGTTTTCCGCGGCCTGACCTATACCATCATCAATACGACCGGCAACGGCAGCAGCATCGGTCCGTTCCCGCCGGCGTTTCAGGTTGTCGCAACGGGCTTCATTCCGGATTTCGTCGATATGGGCGGTATCCATTCGACATCGATGTTGCTGACGGTCGCCATCCCGATCATCATGTTCTTCCTGTCATGGCGTCGCCGCAGCGTGAACGAGAAGCACGGTATCGATGTCGAGCCGTTCAGCTTCTTCGTCGCCCAGAATCTGGTGGTTGCTGCCGCCGCCATCTTCATCGGCTATCAGATCTCCTCCTACAGGGGCTTGCCGAACGTTCTGGTTCTCATGCTGCTTTTGATCGCGCTCTACAGCTTCGCCACACAGCGCACGACGATCGGCCGCCGCATCTATGCCATGGGCGGCAATGAGAAGGCGACGAAGCTTTCGGGTATCGATACCCGCCGCCTGACCTTCTACACCTTCATCAACATGGGTATCCTGGCGAGCATCGCCGGCATCATCATCGCGACGCGCCTGAATTCGGCAACCGCAAAAGGCGGTGACGGCCTCGAACTCGACGTCATCGCGGCCTGCTTCATCGGCGGCGCTTCGGCCTCCGGCGGCGTCGGCAAGGTAACGGGTGCCGTCATCGGCGCCTTGATCATGGGTGTCTTGAACCAGGGTATGTCAATCCTCGGCTACCAGACGGACTCCCAGAAGATGATCAAGGGTGCGGTGCTGCTCGCTGCCGTGTTCATCGACGTCTACAACAAGAACAAGGGTTGATCGTCTAGCGATCAACCCAGCTTTTAAAACCAAATCCATGACAGAGTCCGGCTCTCGCTGAGAGCCGGAACGGTAGAACGCATCCGATCTCTGTCTGTTAGGAAAGGATGAAAGACATGCTCATCTCGCAGATCAAGGGTTCGAACGGCGAGATCGTCGTTGCGGTCCGCAATGGACCCGGCGAAGCTGCCAAGGCCGTCGTCAATGGCGGCAGCGTCTACAAGCTTGCGATCGAAGCCGCCGATAGCGGCAAGTCGCTGGCATCGGTCATCGAGGCCCATGGTCTCGGCGAGTCAATCGATCTCGAAAAAGCCTATGCCGAAGGCCACTTCCTGCCGCCGATCACGCATCCCGACGCAGCTCACCTGCACCTGACAGGCACCGGCCTGACGCATCTTGGCTCTGCTGCCACGCGCGATTCCATGCACAAGAAGACGACGGAAGCCGCCGAGGAGACGCTGACCGACTCCATGAAGATGTTCAAGATGGGCATCGAGGGCGGCAAGCCGAAGGCGGGCGAGAAGGGCGTGCAGCCAGAGTGGTTCTACAAGGGCAATGGCTACGGCGCTGCGGCCCCGGGTGCGGCACTCGTGTCTCCATCCTTCGCGCTCGACGGTGGCGAAGAGCCCGAAATGGCCGGCATCTATGTCATCGCCAAGGACGGCACGCCGTTCCGCATCGGCTTTGCCCTGTCGAACGAATTTTCCGATCACGTCACCGAGCGGATCAACTATCTTTATCTCGCCCATTCCAAGCTCCGTCCGGCAAGCTTCGGCCCGGAAATCCGCGTTGGTGTGGCGCCGGAAGATATTCGCGGCACGTCGCGCATCAAGCGCGGCGACAAGGTAATCTTCGAAAAGCCGTTCCTATCGGGCGAAGCGAACATGTCGCACACCTTTGCGAACCTTGAATATCACCACTTCAAGTACGGCATCTTCCGTGTTCCCGGCGATGTGCACGTGCACATGTTCGGCACGGCGACGCTTTCCTTCGCGGAAGGCATCAAGCCCGAAGTCGGCGACGTCTTTGAAATCGAAGTTGGCGAATTCGGCCTGCCGCTGCGCAATCCGCTGGCGATCGATGCCGAGGAAGAAGTGGCTGTTCGCCAGCTGTAATGCATCGAGCCCGGCCGCAAGGGATCGGCCGGGCATTTCCAATACGATCCAGGAAGGCATGACGCCATGACCATTCATCAGAACTTGATCGCCGGGGAGTGGACGGGGACGAACGTCACCGAGAACATCAACCCGTCGGATACGAACGAGGTCGTCGGCCTCTATGCGAGCTCAAGCGCGCAGGATGTCACGGATGCGATCGCTGCCGCCAAGGCCGCTTTTCCAGCCTGGTCGCGTTCTGGTATTCTGGAGCGCCACACGATCCTGAAGAAGGCCGGCGACGAGATCCTGGCACGCAAGGATGAACTCGGCGCGCTGCTCGCCCGCGAAGAGGGCAAGACGCTGCCGGAAGCGATCGGCGAGACCATCCGCGCCGCGCAGATCTTCGAATTCTTCGCCGGTGAAGCGCTGCGCCTGGCAGGCGAGGTGCTTCCTTCCGTGCGCCCGAATATCGGCGTCGAGATCACCCGCGAGCCGCTTGGCGTCATCGGCGTCATCACCCCCTGGAACTTCCCGATCGCCATTCCTGCCTGGAAGATCGCGCCGGCGCTCTGCTACGGCAACACCATCGTCTTCAAGCCGGCCGATCTCGTGCCCGGCTGCTCGTGGGCAATCGTCGATATTCTGAACCGCGCCGGTCTGCCGAAGGGAGTGTTGAACCTCGTCATGGGCAAGGGCTCGGTCGTCGGTCAAGCTATGCTCGACAGCCCGGTTCTTTCGGGTATCACCTTCACCGGCTCAGTCGGCACCGGCAAGCGCGTCGCGCTTTCCTCCGTCGAGCACGGTCGTAAGTACCAGCTCGAAATGGGCGGCAAGAACCCGATGGTCGTACTTGACGATGCTGATCTGCCGGTCGCCGTCGAAGCGGCTGCCAATTCCGCCTTCTTCTCGACCGGCCAGCGCTGTACAGCCTCGTCGCGCCTGATCGTCACCGAAGGCATTCACGACAGGTTCGTGGCGGCGCTGACGGAAAAGCTGAAGACGCTCAACGTCGATAACGCCATGAAGTCCGGCACGCATATCGGCCCCGTCGTCGATGCCAAGCAGCTGAAGACGGACACGGACTATATCGAGATCGGCCGCCAAGAAGGCGCCAAGCTTGCCTTCGGCGGCGAACTCGTCAGCCGCGACACGCCCGGCTTCTACCTGCAGCCGACGCTATTCACCGAAGCGACGAACCAGATGCGCATCAGCCGCGAAGAGATCTTCGGCCCGGTTGCTTCCGTCATCCGCGTCAAGGATTACGAAGAAGCCTTGGCAACAGCCAACGACACGCCGTTCGGCCTGTCCTCGGGCATTGCCACGACGAGCCTGAAGCATGCGACGCATTTCAAGCGCAATGCGGAAGCGGGTATGGTGATGGTCAACCTACCGACGGCCGGCGTCGACTTCCATGTGCCGTTCGGCGGCCGCAAGGGCTCGTCCTTCGGTCCGCGCGAGCAGGGCAAATATGCCGCCGAATTCTTCACCACCGTCAAGACGGCTTACACGCTCGCCTGATCATCGATTTCAAAGTCCAGGCGCGAACGAGGCGGCCTGGGCGACGCAAAGGGTACTGAGACATGAAAAAGAAAGCTGAATGGCCGCGCAAGCTGCGCTCCTACGATTGGTTCGGCGGCACCGGCAAGAATGCGATCATGCATCGCTCCTGGATGAAGAACCAGGGCCTGCCGGCCGATACGTTCGACGGCCGTCCGATCATCGGCATCTGTAACACCTGGTCGGAACTGACGCCCTGCAACGCGCATCTGCGCGATCTTGCAGAGCGTGTGAAGCGCGGTGTCTACGAGGCGGGCGGTTTCCCCGTGGAATTCCCGGTCTTCTCCGTCGGCGAAAGCACGCTGCGCCCGACGGCCATGATGTTCCGCAACCTCGCTGCCATGGACGTGGAAGAAGCGATCCGCGGCAATCCGGTCGATGGCGTCGTGCTGCTCGGCGGCTGCGACAAGACCACGCCGAGCCTGCTGATGGGCGCGGCTTCCGTCGACATTCCGGTCATCCTCGTTTCCGGCGGCCCGATGCTGAACGGCAAGTGGCGCGGCAAGGATGTCGGCTCCGGCACGGCAATCTGGCAGTTCTCGGAAATGGTGAAGTCCGGCGAGATGTCGCTGGATGAATTCATGGATGCGGAGCAGGGCATGGCCCGCTCGGCCGGCAGTTGCATGACGATGGGTACGGCCTCCACCATGGCGTCGATGGCCGAAGCGCTCGGCATGACCTTGCCCGGCAATGCCGCGATCCCGGCTGTCGATGCGCGCCGTCGTGTTATCTCGCAACTGTCAGGCCGCCGCATCGTCGACATGGTCAAGGAAGACCTGAAACCATCGGACATTCTGACCAAGGAAGCCTTCGAAAACGCTATCCGCGTCAACGGCGCCGTCGGCGGCTCGACCAACGCCGTTCTGCACCTCCTCGCGCTCGCGGGCCGCATCGGCGTCGACCTGTCGCTTGACGATTGGGATCGTCTGGGCCGCGAAGTGCCGACCATCGTCAACCTGCAGCCTTCGGGCAAGCACCTGATGGAAGAGTTCTACTATGCCGGCGGTCTGCCCGTCGTCATCAAGGCAGTCGGCGAGATGGGCCTGCTGCATAAGGACGCCATCACGGTCACGGGCGACACGATCTGGGCAGGCGTCAAGGATGTCGTCAACTACAATGACGACGTTATCGTCCCGCGCGAAAAGGCGCTGACGCAGTCGGGCGGTATCGCTGTCCTGCGCGGCAATCTCGCGCCGAAGGGCGCTGTCCTGAAACCTTCGGCCGCTTCGCCGCATCTGATGCAGCACAAGGGCCGCGCCGTAGTTTTTGAAAGCATCGAGGACTATCACGCCCGCATCAACCGTGACGATCTCGATATCGACGAGAACTGCATCATGGTGCTGAAGTATTGCGGTCCGAAGGGTTATCCGGGCATGGCCGAAGTCGGCAACATGGGCCTGCCGCCGAAGGTGCTGAAGAAGGGCATCACCGACATGATCCGCATTTCCGATGCGCGCATGTCCGGCACCGCTTACGGCACCGTTATCCTGCACACGGCTCCGGAAGCAGCCGATGGCGGCCCGCTGGCGCTGGTGCAGAACGGTGACATCATCGCCGTCGACGTTCCCGCCCGTACCATCCAGCTTGAGGTTTCGGATGAGGAACTGGCAAAGCGCCGCGCTGCCTGGGTTTCCCCGGTCAAGCCGCTCACCGGCGGTTACGGCGGTCTCTATGTGAAGTCGGTCATGCAGGCCGACACCGGCGCCGACCTGGACTTCCTCGTCGGCCCGCGAGGCTCGGAAATCCCGAACAATCGCGACAGCCACTAAGGTCATCGTCTGAATTGAAAGCGGCGGGGCGAAAGTTCCGCCCCTTTTTCTTCTGTGAGTCGCTAACTCTGGCTCTGGCTTTGACTCTGCCCTTGGGTCGCGACTGTTACCTTGACCATAAGGGTTTCGCCCGGCGTGCCGATCCGCATGCCGGACACGGGAGCGGCGTCGCGATAGCAAAGGCCGGTCGCGATGCGGACGTAGCGGGCGTCGGGGCAGACGTCGTTGGCCGGATCGAAGCCGACCCAGCCAAGGCCGGCAATATGCGCCTCTGCCCAGGCATGGGTAGCAGCCTGCTCGTTCTTGCCTTCCATCATCAGGTAGCCGGAGACGTAACGGGCAGGGATCTGCAATGCACGGGCGCCGGCTAGAAAGATGTGCGCATGGTCCTGGCAGACGCCGCTCTTTGCCTCCAGTGCCTGTTCCGCCGTTGTCTCCGTATTGCTTGTGCCTGGCTTGTATTCCACGGTCTCGTGGATCGCTTTCATCAGCGCATGCATCTTGCCGAGTTCGTTGTCGCCTGAAACGCTGCGCAGCAGTTCCTTCGTCAGCTTACCCGCCTTGGTGCGCGGCGATTCCCGCAGGAAGAGCCAGAGCGGGCTGAAGCCCTGATGCGGCCCGACAACGCCGTTGAGGTCCTGCGTCTCGACTTCGCCTGAGGCAATGATCTTCGTTGCGTCCTGCTGCCCGTCGAGGGAAACCAGCGTGGCGCGATTGCCGAACTGGTCGTCATATTCCACTTCCGGCTTGGCGCCTTCGACCGAAAGCTTCCAGTCGATAACCGTCTGTCCGACGCCCGTCAGCGGCGTCAGGTGAAGCCGTTGCAGGGAAAACTGCGCCGGCTCGTCGTAGCGATATTCCGTGATATGGCTGATCGTCAGTCTCATGATATCGCCCGCCTATTCGTAGAACCGGTAGCCGTCGGAGATCTCGGCGCCCAGCTTGTTGTTGTGGGCGACGAAATCCTCGAGGAACTCATGCAGGCCCTGGTCCATGATGCGCTTGATCGTCAGCTTCTGCAGCGACTGGCGGATGGCCTCCGCGGTATCGTGCGCCGGCAGCCGTTTTTCATGTTCGGCGCTGAGATAGCCGATATTGCTGACGATCTTCTCATAGCAATAGGCAAGCGAGCGCGGCATTTGCCCGTTGAGGATCAGGAAGTCGGCAATGTTGGCCGGCTTATATTCGGGATCGTAAGCCCATTTATAGGCCCGGTGCGCGGAGACCGATCTGAGGATCGACTCCCATTGCGCATTGTCGAGCGAGGAGCCGACATGCGAGACGGATGGCAGCAGCACGTAATATTTGACATCGAGGATGCGGGCCGTGTTATCGGCGCGCTCGATGAAGGTGCCGATGCGGGCGAAATTATAGAGTTCGTTGCGCAGCATCGAGCCGTGGAAGGCGCCGCGGATCAAGCCGGCGCGCCGCTTGATGACGTCGATCGTCTCCGGTAGCTCTGCCGTCTTCAGCTTCTTGCCGAGCAGCGACTTCAGCTCGATCCAGCATTCGTTGGTCGCTTCCCAGGTGTCGCGGGTCAGCGCCGTACGCACCATGCGGGCATTGTTGCGGCCATATTCGATGCAGGACATGACGCTCGATGGATTGGAGCGGTCGCGCATCAGATAATCGATCGCGTCGGTCCCGGTCAGCTTGTCGTGCACCTCATCGTAGGCTTCGCGCACTCCGGCGCTTTGCAGGACGCCGTCCCAGTCATCATCGACGGCGTCGCTGCGGGTCAGCGACATGCGCTGGCCGGCGTCGACCAGGCGGGCTATGTTTTCGGCGCGCTCGATGTAACGGAACATCCAGTAGAGGCCATTCGCGGTTCTTCCCAGCATGTCCGATCAGTCCTCCAGAACCCAGGTGTCTTTGGTGCCGCCGCCCTGGCTGGAGTTGACCACCAGCGAGCCTTCCTTCAGCGCCACGCGGGTCAACCCGCCGGGGATGATCCGCACCTTGTCGGAGACGAGGACATAGGGCCGCAGATCGACATGCCTCGGCGCAATGCCCTTGTTGACCAGGATCGGCACGGTCGAGAGCGAAAGGGTCGGCTGCGCGATGTAGTTGTTCGGCTTGCTCTTGAGCTTTTCGGCAAAGGCCGTCCGCTCCTTCTTGCTGGCGGTCGGTCCCACAAGCATGCCGTAGCCGCCGGAGCCGTGGACTTCCTTGACGACGAGATCGGCAAGGTTATCGAGCACATATTGCAGGCTGTCGGGCTCGGAACAGCGCCATGTCGGCACGTTCTCGAGGATCGGCTTGCGGCCGGTGTAGAATTCGACGATTTCAGGCATGTAGGAGTAGATCGCCTTGTCGTCGGAAATGCCGGTGCCGGGCGCATTGGCGATGGTGATGTTGCCCGCGCGGTAGACGTCCATGATGCCGGGAATACCGAGCGCGGATTCCGGACGGAAGGTGAGGGGATCGAGGAAATCGTCGTCGACGCGGCGGTAGAGCACATCGATCGCCTCATAGCCACGTGTCGTGCGCATCTTCACCTTGCCGTCGATGACGCGCAGATCGGAGCCTTCCACCAGCTCCACGCCCATCATGTCGGCGAGGAAGGAATGCTCGTAATAGGCGGAGTTATAGATGCCCGGCGTCAGCACGGCGACACGCGGCTTGCCCTTGCATCCGGGAGGGGCGAGCGATGCCAGGCTCTGGCGTAGCAGTAGCGGATAGTCCTCGACGCGCTGCACCTTGTTCTGGTGAAACAGTTCGGGGAACATCTGCATCATCGTTTCGCGGTTTTCCAGCATGTAGCTGACGCCGGAAGGCGTGCGGGCATTGTCCTCGAGCACATAGAATTGGTCTTCGCCGGTGCGCACGATGTCGGTGCCGACGATATGGGTGTAGACACCGCCCGGCGGACGAAAGCCGATCATTTCAGGCAGGAAGGCGTCGTTCTTTTCGATCAGCTCGCGCGGGATGCGGCCGGCGCGGATGATTTCCTGCTTGTGGTAGATGTCGTCGAGGAAGGCGTTGAGGGCGACGACCCGCTGTTCGATGCCCTGGGCGAGCTTGCGCCATTCGCGGCCTGATATGATGCGGGGGATGATGTCGAAGGGAATGAGCTTTTCGGAGGAGTCTGCGTGTCCGTAGACCGCGAAGGTAATGCCCGTTTTTCGGAAGATGGTTTCCGCATCGCGGGATTTGGCAATGAGGTGGCCCCTGTCCTGGCCTGAGTACCACTCGAAGTATTTCTCGTAAGGCGCGCGCGGACTTTCATCCGCAGTAATCATTTCATCAAATGCCAAAGGTGCGGTCCCCGTGTTTTTACCCATTTGAATACAACGGTTTTTACAATGCAAGAACTATGCGCAATTGCCATCGCGAATTTCTGAATATCGAAAAATGCCGGATTTACAGGCATTTAAGAGTAATGGCGCTGTTGCCTGCCGGCTCTTGTCGCAATGTTCGGATCAAAATTTAAGCATCTGCTTCTTTTGCGGACTGAGCGCCTGCGTGGTGGCTGAGGCTTCTGAAACCAGGGCGGTAGCTCGCCGGACGTGAAGAAAAATTGATTGCTGTGTTCAGCAGATCGATTTTGACCGCTCAACCGCCATCGGCTATCAGCCTTCAACCCCTCCGCGCGACACCCCGAGTTCGACCAGGATTCCGGCTCCGAAGCGCCAAATATATCGGTCCGATTTTCATGTCCCTCGATAAACTCGCGCCGGCGATTTTTGTCCTTCTCTGGTCCACTGGCTGGATCGTCGCCAAATATGCCTCGCAGCATGCGGGCCCCTTCACCTTCCTGATGATCCGCTACAGCCTTTCGGCTCTCGCCTTCGTGTTGCTCTGTTCGATCGTCGGCGCGAAATGGCCGCGCGATTGGTCGAGCGTGTTCCGGGCCGTCTATTCCGGAATTTTTCTGCATGGCATCTATCTGGCGGGCCTTTGGTGGGCGATTGCCGAGGGCGTGTCGGCCGGCATTGCCGGCGTCATTGCGGCGCTGCAGCCGCTGATGACCGCCATGGCCGCACCGCTTCTCGTCGGTGAGCGGCTGGGGCCGATCCAGAAGGTCGGCCTGCTGCTCGGCTTCTTGGGCATTGCCATCGCGATCTCGCCGAAACTTCTAGCGACGGATACGGCCAATCTCTGGCAATCGGCGGTGCCACTCGTCGTCAATCTGTTGGCTATGGTTTCTGTGACTTACGGTACGCTCTACCAGAAGCGGCACCTGCAGACCGGCGACCTCAGAACCATTGCGACCTTGCAATATGTCGGCGCGCTGATCGTCACCGTGCCGCTCGCCTTCATTTTCGAAGGCCTGCGCTTCGACGGCACACAGACGGCGATCCTGTCGCTGCTCTGGTCGGTTTTCGGCCTGTCCATGGGCGCCGTCGGTCTGCTTCTCTATCTCATCCGCCGCGGGCAGGTGTCGCGCGCCGCGTCGCTCATCTACCTGATGCCGCCCGCCGTCGCCATCGAGGCGGCAATCGCCTTCGGCGAGCCGCTGACACTGCCGATTGTTGTCGGCACGGTGATTGTGGTGATCGGTGTTTACCTCACCAACCGGCGTCAGGTGGAAATCGTGCCGGAATAGGCTCTATGGCTTCTTGTGGGCATCGATCCGTGGCCGCCATCGCAGAAGCCTGCCATCGACAACCACCAGGCTAGAGACGATCAGGGCCAATCCGAGGAACTCATAAGGTTCCAGACGCTCTCCAAGGAATGCGGTGCTCAAGATGATCGCGCTCGCCGGCACGAGCAGCGTCACCAGCGACGCATTTGTCGCCCCGGCAGAGGCGATGAGATTGAAATAGAGAATGAAGGCAAAGGCAGTCGTCACGATTGCGAGAGTGCCGATGGATAGCCAGATCGAGATATTCGTACTTACGATCTCGCTCGGATTGTAGAGAAGAAGGACGATCGGCATCATAACGATGGTCGAGGCACTCAGTTGGCCGGTCGCGACAATGACCGGCTTCATATCCCGAAATCGCTTCGCGAAAACGGCTGCAAACGCATAGGAAACTGCCGCTCCGATGACCGCAAGCTTTGCCCATGTCGGTCCGCCGAGATTGGCGAGGAGCCCTGGGCCGATCATGATGGCGGCGCCGCCAATCCCGAGAACTACGCCGGCAAGCTTGCTGGCGGAAAGCTTTTCGTCTTTCGTCAGCAGATTTGCGACCAGGACTGTCCACAGGGGCGTCGTCGCGTAGAGCACCGAGGCAAGGCCCGCTCCGATCTCCGTTTGGCCGCTGAATATCAGCGAAAACGGGATGACGTTATTGAGCAGCGCCAGCCCCAGAAACGAAGCTGATCTTGCAATGGCGGGCGCAAAGGAAATGTTACGCACACGCAACCAGACATGCAGGACAAGCGCGGCAATCGAAACCCTATAGAGGACCAGCGCCAACGGCGGGATTTCTGCCACCGCTATACGGGCAAAGAAAAATGATCCGCCCCACAGCGCGCCGAGAAGCATGAGCTGCCCCCAGTCGCTTGTGGACATTGACCGTGTTGCCGTCGTTTGCAATGTCCGTCCCCAAACCTCCAAACATGCTCCAAGCTACGCCGGGAAGTGTCTGCAGGCAGGAAACAGTCATCCAAACATTGGTCGCTAAGCGAAATGGAATGTCGGGTAACTTCGAAGTTCCGAATTTACGCTCATGACTGAATCGGTAGTCATTTGGGTAGATGTGTGAGGCGTAAAAAAGGGGGCCGGTGGGCCCCCTTGAACTTTGTCAAGCACGTTCGCGGCGCTGGCCGCCATTGCCTGGGCCACGACGCTTCATGCGGCCATTGCCGCCATTGCGCTGCTCGCCCTGGGCGCCGCGCTCTTCGTTGTGGCGGCCTGCGGGACGGCCATGGGAATGGCGCTGGCCGCGATGTGCTCCGCCCTCATGCGCGGCACCGTTGCCGTTGGACTGGCCGTTGTGCTGCTTGCGAGCGGGACGGAAGTCCGAGGTTGAGGCGAGGTCGTTGTCGGGTTCCGGACGCGGCGTCGGTTCGTTGCGACGCTGGCCACGAAAATCGGCATTGCGATTGTTTTCACGCTGCGGGCGATCGTTGCGTGGGCGGCGTTCCTGGCGTTCGCCAGCCTCAGCACGAGCCTCGCCGTTTTCCTTGTCGAAGAACGGACGGCGGGCCGGACGAGCCGGGCGACCTTCGGCGCGACCCTGGCCTGCGCCACGGCCTTGACCCTGACCCTGACCCTGACCCTGACCTTGGCCACCGCGACCCTTACCGCGAACGGGGCGACCGCGATCGGCGGGCGCTTCGCCACTGGCAACGGCGATTTCGATGCCCATCAGGCGCTCGATGTCGCGCAGCAGGCGGATTTCATCGGGCGCGCAGAAGGCGATGGCGATGCCGTCGCGACCAGCACGGGCGGTACGGCCGATGCGGTGAACGTAGGCGTCGGGCACTTCGGGCAGATCGAAGTTGTAGACATGGGAAACGCCGGGAATGTCGATGCCGCGGGCGGCGACGTCGGTTGCGACGAGAACGCGGACGTCACCATCACGGAAGCCCTTGAGCGCTCGCTCGCGCTGGCCCTGGCTCTTGTTGCCGTGAATGGAGGCAGCGGCGAAGCCGACGTGATCGAGGTGCTTCATCAGCTTCTCGGCGCCATGCTTGGTGCGCAGGAAGACGATGGCGCGGCCATCCGGATTGGCCGAGATCGTTTCCTTGAGGATTTCGGTCTTGTGGTTCTGGCCGGCAACGAAGTGGACATATTGCTCTACCTTGTCGGCCGCCTTGCCCGGAGGCGAGACTTCGACCTTGACCGGATTGGTCAGGTAGTCGGATGCGAGGTCAGCGATCGCCTTCGGCATGGTGGCCGAGAAGAGCAGGGTCTGGCGCTTGGCCGGAACCATCTTGGCGATCTTGCGCAGGTCGTGGATGAAGCCGAGATCGAGCATCTGGTCGGCTTCGTCGAGGACGAGGTGGGTGACATGGCCGAGCGAGAGGGCGCGGCGGTTGATGAGATCGAGGAGGCGGCCGGGCGTTGCGACCAGAATATCGGTGCCGCGCTCGAGTTGAAGCTGCTGTTTGTTGATCGACGCGCCGCCGACCACGAGGTTGATCCGCAGCTGCGTCTTGCGCATGAAGAGACGGAGGTTGTCAGCGATCTGGTTTACCAGTTCGCGGGTTGGAGCGAGGATCAGCGTGCGGACGGTGCGATTGTCGGGACGCTTGGCTTCCTTCAGCAGCATCTCGATGATCGGCAGGCCGAAAGCGGCCGTCTTGCCGGTGCCGGTCTGGGCGAGGCCGATGAGATCACGGCCCTGGAGAACGAGCGGGATGGCCTGAGCCTGGATGGGCGTTGGCGTCGCAAAGTTGTTCTGCGACAGTGTATCGACGATCTGCTTGGAGAGACCAAGCGAGTGAAAATCGGTCAATTCAATACCTTTCGGGGCGCCAAAGCAAATAGGCCGGATCGCACCATGCGGTCCGGTCTGTCTCTGGCGTCAAGAACCCCGCGTGAAGTGGGAACTTGTAAGTTGGAAATAGCTTTCCCAGCGCATCGGCCGCAGCGCTTGGCGCGGCCTCATTCATAAAAGCGCTTTTGTCCTTCTCTTGCGTACAGATTGTCCCGCAGGGCACGCTCACGCGGCGGCCGGAAGGTGAAAGCTGAGGCGCATTTGGTCTTAAATGCGAGGAATGTCAAGAGGTGTAAGCGAAAGCTTTTCATCAGGCGTACAAAAATGCCGCCGAAATCCGGCGGCATCCGAGATCCGATAAGGGCGATGCGCTCAATGCAGAGATTGCTGATCCTAGCGGCAAACCTCGACGCGATAAGGACGGCCCCAGCCATCGTGACGCCATGCCCAGTAGCAGCTGGGATAGGGGCGTACATAGACGCGCTCGTAGGCTGGGCCGTCGTAGTAGGCCGGATATGCCGGATAATATGCGGGGTAGGCGGGTCGCGCAGCCCCGGTTATCAAGGCGCCGCCCACAACACCGGCAGCAAGACCACCAAAGAAGACGCCGCGGCCGGACGCGTTGGCGGAAGTGGCGGTTGTGGTGGCGGCGCTGCCAAGCGTCAGCGCGATCAAACCGGCCGTCGTTAATGTGCGAAGCACAGACATTGACATCCCTTTCCCAAAACACAGGCTGGCTCCTAGCCTAAGCCGAGTTTGACGTTGTGCAGGAAAGGGGGCGAAGTCGCGGCCAAAAAGAGGTTCGCGACATTAAATTTCGTCCATGATTTGAGGCGTAAAGCCTTTGTTTTCAATTAGAAATCTGTGGGAACGCCGCCCTCTGCCTTGCGCTTAGCGACAAAGGTATCGAGTTCCTCCTCGATTGCGGGATCGAGCGGGGGGCGTTCATAACGCTCGAGCGTTTCCTTATAGACACGGTTGGCGTGATCGTAAGTCGTAGGGCTCCCCGCTTCCGTCCATGTCTCGTTGTTTCGCCAGTCCGACAGGATCGGCGAATAGAAGGCGGTTTCGTAGCGGGCGAGCGTGTGTGCCGTGCCGAAATAGTGGCCGCCGGGACCGACATCGCGCACGGCATCCAGCGCCAGGGCGTCGGCGCTGACATCGAGCGGCTTCAGGAATTCCGCGACCATCTGCAGCATGTCGACATCGAGGATGAATTTCTCGAAGGAGGCGGTGAGGCCGCCTTCGCTCCAGCCGGCCGCATGCAGCACGAAATTGCCGCCGCCCTGGGTCAATGCCCACAATGACAGCGCCGATTCGTAGGCGGCCTGCGCATCGAGCGTGTTCGAGGCGTTGGTGTTCGAAGTGCGGTAGGGGATGCCGTAGCGGCGGGCGAGCTGGCCGCCCGCGATGACCGCCTTCATATATTCCGGCGTGCCGAAGGCGGGTGCGCCCGTCTTCATATCGACGTTCGAGGTGAAGCCGCCATACATGACCGGCGCGCCCTTGCGCACCATCTGGGTGAAGGCGAGGCCGCAGAGCGCCTCGGCATTCTGCTGCACCAGCGCACCTGCGATCGTCACCGGCGCCATGGCGCCCGCCAGCGTGAACGGGGTGACTACCACGACCTGGCCGCGCGAGGACATTTCGATGATGCCCTGCAGCATCGGCCCGTCGAGACGCAGCGGCGAGGAGGAGTTGATGATGGTAAAGAGCGAGGGTTCGCGCTCCATCTGTTCCATGCTGATGCCGCGGCCGATGCGGGCGATCTCGATCGCGTCGAGATTGCGCTGCTGGCCGAGCGAATAGCAATGAAAGGCCTTGTCGGTGAGCTTCACGATGTCGGAAAGGCAATCGAGATGGCGAACCGAGGCATGGATATCGATGGGTTCGACCGGATAGCCACCGGTCATATGGATGATATCGAAGGACTGTGCGAGCTTGATGAGCTTGCGGAAATCCTCCTGATTGCCGGCTCTCCTGCCGCCGTCGCGGTCGGCGACGAAGGGGGCGGAGGCAACCTGCGCGAAGACGAGATTGCGGCCGCCGATCTCTACGTTTCTCATTGGGTTGCGGGCATGCAACGTGAAGTTCGAGGGGATCGAAGCGATCAGCTCCATGATCATGTTGCGGTCGAAACGAACGCGTTCCCTGCCGGGCGTAACGTCCGCGCCGGCAGCCTTCATGCGCTCGCGCGCTTCCGGCAGAATGATATCCATGCCGATCTCTTCGAGAATGGTCAGCGACGCCTCGTGGATATCGTCGAGCGCTTCGGGCGACAGCAGCTCCGTGCGAGCGAGATTGTTGACCAGGTTGAGGTATTTCGTGCCGCTCGGTTTGCGGCTGCGCTCGGCCCCGCGTCCTCCAGCCCGCCGCCGCCGTTCGCCCGTTGCCGTTGCGATCTGCGCTTCGTTCAAGGTCAGGCTTTCTTCGTCGCTCATGGCGCTCGCTCCCAATGATCCGTTGACGGATTCTTGGCAGAGTTTCCCCCGGTATGCCGCCGTCGTTTGCGACCAAGGCATGACCGTTATAGGACAGTGCATGGTCTGAACGCGACGTCGGTGCGATGGTTTAAACATGGTTAACGCCTTGTTAAAGCCAATTGTGCTAGAGCGTCGTTCCATGAACTATCATGCGCGGTGAAAAGAGAGGCTCCGTTTGACTTTGGACGGTGAACTGCTCGACATAGCGTGCCGCCGGATCGCCAGTCTGGACAGGCCCGCCTACATCAAGAACAGCGAGCTTCGTTACGTTGCCGTTAACGATGCCTATGCGCGGTTCTTCGGGCACGATATCTCCGATTTCATCGGCAATCGCAGTCACGCTCTCCTCGATGCCGGGGAGAGCGCCGACAGGGAAGATAGGGAGCGCCGGGCACTGGTCTTCGGTTCGGAAGAGGTGGCACTGTGCTTCGACGCATCTGGCCGTGAGCGATCGCGCATCCAGATCGAGAGTTTTTCCCCTGCGGAAGACCGCGTCTATATCTTCGGTGTGTTTCTGGAAGCGCCTGCGAGGAGACTGCATCAGGATCTCGACAATATTCTTCGCTCGATGCCGATCGGTGTTCTGATCCATGACAGCGGCTACGTCGTCGAATACGTGAATGACGCCTTCTATGACATTTTCGAATTCTCGAAGGACGAGCGCTTCGAAGGCCGCCCCTATCGGGATCTCATCGCCAAACATTATGAGCTGGCGCGTTTCGATTCCGACGGTCGTAGCATCGACGACATTTATCAGGCGCGCCTGGCGGCACTGCGCAAGGCTGGCGAGCATCTGCAAACGGAAGTGAATTTTACCGACGGCAAATCCGTCATCATCGATGCGCGCCGCATCGCCAATGGGCGGACGCTGATGTCTTATACGGACATCTCCGCCGTCAAGCAGCAATTCCGCGAGATCACCGAAGCCCGGCTGGCGCTGGAGCGCCTCGGCGAGCTGATGGCGGATGCCATGCAGGCCATGTCCCAAGGTCTGCTGATCGTTCAGGACGGTACGATCATGCTGGCCAACGACCGGCTGAAGGACATGCTAAAGCTGCCAGCCGATTTCCTCGAGGTCGGTAAAAACTGGTCTGCGGCGTTCGATTATTGCGCGCAACGCGGGGACTTCGGTGAGGATGCCGAGGTGTTGCGGGCGGCCTGGGGGGAAAGCATTGCTGGCGGCAAGCCGATCTCCTGTGTATTCCAGATCAAAGGCGACCGCTGGATGCAGCTCGATGCCGCCCTCGGCGAGCATCGCCGCTGGACCGTGGCGCTGACTGATGTCACCGAGATGAAGGAGCGCGAGGCGGATTTGCAGCTGCTCCTGGCGCGCAGCAATGCCGCCGATCGCGCGAAATCCGAATTTCTGACCCACATGAGCCATGAAATCCGCACGCCGATGAACGGCGTTCTCGGCATGGCGGAACTGCTTGGCAAGACCGATCTCGATGCGAGGCAGAAGACCTTCGTCGATATCATCGTCAAGTCGGGCAATGCGCTGCTGACCATCATCAACGACATTCTCGATTTTTCCCGCATCGATACCGGCGAAATGCATCTGCGCAAGATGGCATTCGATCCCGCCGAGGCTGTCGAAGATATCGCGACCCTGTTGGCTGCGGCCGCATCGGAGAAAAATATCGAGCTGATGGTGCGCATCGCTCCCGGTGTGCCGGCGGCGATACTCGGCGATGCCGGTCGTTTTCGGCAGATCGTGACCAATCTCGTCGGCAATGCGATCAAGTTCACAGAGCGCGGTCATGTGCTGGTCGAGCTGGATAGCCAGCCCTCATCGGACGACAACATATTGCTCATGCTGCGTGTCGAAGATACCGGGATCGGCATACCGGAAGAAAAGCTCGATACGATCTTCGACAAATTTTCATTGGCGGATTCGTCTTTTGCGCGGCGGCTTGAGGGCTCGGGTCTTGGTCTCGCCATCACGGCCGGTCTCGTCGATCTGTTCGGCGGTTCGCTGTCGGTGGAGAGCGAATGGGGCGAGGGATCGGTTTTTACCGTCCATCTGCCGATGCCGCTGGTTGCCGCGCGCGGCAAAGTCGCGGAGCTGCCGGCCAATATCAGGGATGCCCGCGTCCTGATCGTGGAAGACGACGCGATCCATCGGCGCATCTTGAGCGAACAGTTGCTGCAATGGGGTTTCGACGGGCATGTCGCCGAGGATGGCAGGACCGCGCTCGCCATTCTGGAAGCTGCCTTCGATATGGGCGTGTCGGTCGATGCGATTATCGTCGACTACAGCATGCCCGGCATGAATGGCTATCAGATCGCGAACGCATTGCGCGCCGATCCGCGTTTTTGCGCTCTGCCGATCATGTTCCTGACGTCGATGGGCGTCGCCGGTGGCGATAGGGAATTCGCCGCCGTCAACGGCCAGGCACATCTTATGAAGCCTGTGAGGGCCAATGTGCTGCGCGGCACGATCATCGATGTCGTGCGCGCGTCGCGGCGGAAGAAACTGGGGGAGCGATTGGCCCCGGTTGAACGCCGGCTACCGATAGAGACGGAAGCCACAGCCGCGATCGAGGCCACCGATCGGATGACGTCGGCCAAGTCAGGCAATGCCATCGACGTCCTCGTCGCCGAGGATAATGAGGTGAACCAGATCGTCTTCACGCAGATCCTGCAGGCGACCGGCCTGCGGTTTCTCGTCGTGGAGAATGGCCAGGCGGCCGTGGACGCATGGCGCCAGCTCCGGCCGTCGCTGATCCTCATGGATGTGTCCATGCCGGTCATGAACGGTCATCAGGCGACCCGCATGATCCGGCAGTTCGAGACGCAGGCCGGGCAGGGATGGCATGTTCCCATCGTCGGGGTGACCGCGCAGGCTCTGGATGTCGATCGCATGATGTGCATGCAGTCGGGCATGGACGATTGCATATCCAAGCCGATCAGCCCCGAACTCCTTGAGACGAAGATCCAGCAATATCTCGGTGATATCGTTTTCCGGGAGGATCGGTCCAAGAACTAGGGCTCCGATCTTTAGACTTGAGCGCATGGCTGAATGCGGCCTTTGTGCAATCGCAAGCGTCGCAGCCATCAGCCATCGGTGGAAACGGTAACGGATTTCCAGGCTTCGATTTCCTGCTTGAGGCGATCGATCCTGTCCGACACAAGTCCAAGAGCATCGCTGCCCAGCAGGAGCTGTGGCGGAGGGGCGTCGGATTCGATCAAGTCCAGAACGGCAGCCGCAAGCTTGTCGGGATCGCCGAGCTGCTTACCGCTTTTGGATTGCCGCGCCTGCCGGATTGGATCGAACAGCGCGTCATAATCCGCGATTGATCGTTCGGTCCGGACCATCGAGCGCCCGGCCCAGTCGGTCCGGAAGGAGCCGGGGCAGAGGGCGGTCACCCGAACGCCGAATGGTGCCATCTCCGCTCGCATGACCTCCGAGATGCCCTGAAGGGCGAACTTGCTTCCGCAATAATAGGCGATGCCGGGCATGGTCATCATGCCGCCCATGGAGGTGACGTTGACGATGAAGCCGCTGCGCCTTTCGCGGAAGCGCGGCAGGAAGGCCTTGGCGACCGCAACGGCGCCGAAGACGTTCACGTCGAACTGGCGGCGCATTTCCTCGAGAGGCGACTCCTCAAGAATTCCCTCGTGGCCGTAGCCGGCATTGTTGATCAGTACGTCGACCGGTCCATAAGTTTCCTCCGCCTGGCGAACGACATCCGCTATGCGGTCGAACTCCGTCACATCGCATAGGATGGGCCGCACTGCCGGCAAGCGCTCCGCCAGGGCCATCCGCGACTGTTCCGAGCGGATGGTGCCGATAACCTTATGGCCATTCCGGATCGCGGCGGCTGCGATTGCGAAACCGAAGCCAGAGTTCGCTCCGGTGATGAAAAAAGTCTTCTGTGACATGGTCGAAATCTCGTCTTGATTGCTTGATGCCTATGACAGATATTCTTCGAAATCATCGCCTGCGATTGCAAAAGCTATGGGTATCTTGCCAAATCCTATGAAACCGAGCGATGAGGGTTCAAAGCGCCGGGAGTTGGTAGAGCTGGCAGGCCTTCTTGCCCCCAGCCAGGGATACAACCCAACGGCACTTGGCGGTGTCCGCATTCTCAGGACCGAAGCGATCCTTCATGATGTTCCCGTACTCTACAAACCTGGCGCGGTCTTCGTCCTGCAGGGCCGAAAGCAGGGCGTGCTTGAAGGCGAGGTCTATCTCTACGATGAGGAGCATTATCTGGCCGTGTCGGTGCCCGTTCCGTTCCGGATGGAATCGTCAGCCAGCGTAGAATGCCCTTTGCTTGCCGTTTATCTCGAGTTCGACATGCTTCTCGCTGCGGAGATCGCCTCAGACGTGGGGGCGAGACAGTCCGGAGCAGCGACCGGCAAAGTGAGAAGCCTGATATCGAGCAGAATGGAGCCGATGATCGAGGATGTCTTGCTGCGTTTGCTGCGGGCGCTCAGCGATCCTGTTGAGCTTGCGGTTCTGGGAACAGGCATCCTGCGCGAGCTCCACTACCGGGTTCTGGTCGGCCCGCAAGGCGGAGCGATGATCTCAGCTCTTCAGCAACAGGGCATTTCCGGGAAGATCGTGCGAAGTCTGACCCGATTGCGCGAAGCCTACAATTCCGAGATTTCGGTTGCCGCGCTGGCGCGTGAGGCGGGGATGAGCGTTCCCTCTTACCACGTCCATTTCAAAGCCCTGACGGGCAGCAGTCCGATGCAATATGTGAAGGCGATGCGGCTCCACGAGGCGCGGTTGATGATCGCGCGTCACGACAAAACGATTGCGGAGGTGGCGGCATCGGTTGGCTATGCCAGTCCTGCTCAGTTCAGCCGAGACTTCAAACGGCACTTCCGGCGGACGGCCTCGGAAGAGGCCAAGTGGGTTCGCCAGCATCTTGGCGAGCTCATCTGAATCTCACGAAATGGTTGCCGCCTGGCCTGTACATCGGCCTCAGGCCGGCTTGATGCCGCAGAGCATTTCGCGCTTGCCGGCGAAGCCTTGGCGTCGTTCCACCACAAATCCTGCCGCCTGCAGGTTTCGTCGCACGAAGCCAGCCGCCGCATAGGTGGCGAAGGTGCCGTTCGGAACCGTCTTATCGTGGAGCGTCCGAATCAGTTCCGGCGACCACATGTCGGCATTGCGGGAGGGCGCGAAACCGTCGAGATACCAGGCGTCAAAGCCCTGTTCGGCGCGGCTGACACCTTCGAGAGCCGGACCGCAGACGACGCTGAGGCGCGTATGCGCATCTAGCCTCAGGGACACGGCACCCTGCGGCTTGTCCGGCCACGCGGCGGCAAGCGCCTGGCGCTCCCTGTTAATCTCGGGCCAGTGCGACAAGGCACGGTCGATTTCCTCGGCCCGCATCGGATAGAGTTCGAAGGACATGAAGTGCAGGTTCGAACCGGGGGCAGCCTTCTGCTGCCACTGGCGCCAGGTTTCGCAGAAATTCAGGCCGGTGCCGAAACCGAGTTCACCGATGAGAAAATCCTGCCGTCCCTGCCAGCGGCCGGGAAGGCCATTGCCGGCCAGGAAGACATGGCCGCATTCCAGCCGGCCGTCGGTCTGGCAATAAAAATGGTCGCCAAATGCAGTCGAATAGGGCATATCGCCGTCGCGCCATTCGAGCTCCGGGCTTGCCACATTGGTTTCGGACGCCTTGGTCCGATCGGAAACTGGATCTGTCATGGAAAGAGCGGATAATCCTCCAAGACCTGCCGGTCAATCGTTCGTCGATCTGCTGATCGTCGGTGGCGGCATCATGGGGTTATGGGCAGCTGTTCATGCCGAGCGTCTTGGTATCCAAGCGCTGCTCGTCGAAGCGGGCCGTCTCGGGCAGGGGGCGAGCGGTGGCCTGCTTGGCGCGCTGATGCCGCACATGCCGGATAAATGGTCGGACAAGAAGCAGTTTCAGTTCGATGCGCTTGTCGCACTTGAGGAAGATATCTCGGCCCTGGAAGCGGAGACCGGGCTTTCGGCTGGTTATCGCCGCGCCGGCCGGTTGATTCCGCTGCCGAAACCGCATCTGAGGCAGATCGCGCTTGGCCATTCCCGGGATGCGGAGGTGCATTGGCACCATGGGGAGCGGCAGTTTCATTGGCACGTGATCGATGCGGCACCTGTTGAAGGCTGGATCGAACCTTCAGCCGGAGAAAGCGGATTTGTCCACGATACACTGGCGGCCCGCGTCGCGCCGCGCGCGTTTCTGGAGGTCCTGCGGAGGTTTCTCGCAGCGGCACGACATGTTCGGCTTTGCGAGGGCGTTACCGTCGAGAATATCGATCCGGAGCGGGGCATTGCGCGTTCAAGCGATGGCGACATTCGCTTCGGCCGTTGCATCCTTTCTGCCGGTTTTCGCTCGTTTCCGATCCTTGATGAATTGACGGAGGGACGCAAAGCCTCGCTCGGCCAACCGGTCAAAGGGCAAGCGGCGATGCTGAAGGCTGATGTCGACGGCGACATGCCTGTTATCTTCCGCGATGGCCTCTACATCGTTCCGCATGAGAATGGATTGGTCGCGGTCGGCAGCACGAGCGAGAACCGATTTGACGATCCCTTATCAACGGACGGGCAGCTCGATAACTTGCTCAATGCGGCGCGCATCATGGCGCCGGTGCTGGCTGGCGCGGACGTCGTTGAGCGTTGGGCGGGCTTGCGTCCGAAGGCTGTGGATCGCGATCCGATGGTGGGTGCGCATCCCGATCATCCCTCGCTGATTGCCCTGACTGGTGGCTTCAAGGTGAGCTTTGGGCTGGCGCATAGGCTCGCGGAGGCGGCGGTGCGTGAGGCGGTGGGCGCACCCGGTTGCTTCAACTTGCCGCCGAGTTTCACTTTAGCGAGTCATATTTCAGTCATATCACATAAAACGTGAATTCAAGCCTCTTTCGGGTCGTCAATCTGTCACGCAAATCACCTATCTCCTTGGCCATCGGCGCCGGTTCGGCCTGCCTGACGTTACGCCCTGGAGGAATTTTATGCGGTATGCCATTTGCTTCACACCGTCTGCGAGCGATCCGCTGACGCTTGTGGCGGCGAATTGGCTCGGCCGCAACGTCTATTCCGGCGAGATGGTCGATCCGCCGGCGGTCCGTGGGCTTGGTATCCATGAGATCGCCTTCTACACTGCGGTTCCCCGCCGCTATGGCTTCATGGGAATTTTAAAGGCGCCGTTCCGGTTGGCCGAGGATATGTCCGAGGCGGGGTTGCTGCGCGATCTGATGCGGTTCTCCGGCACGGTCGCGCCCTTCGAAATCCCGAGGCTTGAGGTCGCGCGGCTCGGCGGCGCGCTGGGCCTCGTTCCCTCCGCTCCAAGCCAGCAGATGCATTTCCTGGCGGCATCGCTGGTGCAGACCTTCGATCAATACAGGGCCCCTTTGAGCGAAGCGGAGATCGAACGCATCGATCCGGATGGCCTGTCGGCGACGCAATTTGCCAATCTGCATCGCTGGGGGCATCCGCACGTCATGGACGAGTTCCGCTTTCAGATGATGCTGACGGGTACGGTAAGCCCCGCCGATATGGCGCGCATCGAGCGTGCGCTGCGCGATTTTTTCGAGCCCGCCTTGGTTGCGCCCATCCCCGTTTCCAACGTCGCGCTCATGATGGAAGAAGGCGCCGGTGGTCCCTTCCGGGTACACTCGCTGCATCCTATGGGAAAGGTCAGCGCCCGCAAGATCGCCTAGATTAGCGGATGGCGTTCACGCCAATACCCCGCTTTGAAGCGAAAGTGATTTTCCCACTTTCCGTCTCGACTTTCGCGGCGTGGATGCTACCGTTCCGCGATCAGAGAAGGTGCTTCAATGTCGGAAATCTATCCCCGTAATCTTATCGGCTACGGCCGCCACACGCCGGATCCGAAATGGCCTGGCGATGCCCGCATCGCGGTGCAGTTTGTGATCAATTATGAGGAGGGCGGGGAAAGCTGCATTCTCGACGGTGATCCTGGGTCGGAAAACCTGCTGTCCGAGATCGTTGGCGCGGCCTCCTGGCCGAACCAGCGCAATCTCAATATGGAATCGATCTACGAATATGGCTCGCGTGCCGGCTTCTGGCGGCTGTGGCGCATGTTCACCGAACTCAAGGTTCAGGCGACGGTCTATGGCGTGACGCTGGCCATGGCGCGCAATCCGGAAGCGGTTGCCGCGATGAAGGAAGCCGGCTGGGAAATCGCCAGCCACGGCTATCGCTGGCTGGAATACAAGGATTTCTCCGAGGATCTGGAGCGCAAGCACATTCTCGAAGCCGTACGGCTGCATACCGAACTCACCGGCGAGCGGCCCTACGGGATGTACCAAGGCAAGCCGTCCGACAATACGCTGCGGCTCGTCATGGAGGAGGGCGGTTTCCTCTATTCCTCCGATTCCTATGCCGACGATCTGCCCTTCTGGGTCGATGGTCTCAACGGCAAGCCGTTCCTGATCATCCCCTATACGCTTGAGACCAACGACATGCGCTTTGCGACGCCGCAGGGCTTCAATTCCGGTGACCAGTTCTTCACCTATCTCAAGGATGCCTTCGACACGCTCTATGAAGAGGGCAAGCATGGTAGCCCAAAGATGATGTCCGTCGGCCTGCATTGCCGTCTCGTCGGCCGCCCCGGTCGCGCCGCGGCCCTGCGCCGGTTCATCGAATATGTGCAGAAGCACGACAAGGTCTGGATCCCGAAGCGGATCGAGATCGCTAACCATTGGTATGAGAATCATCTTCCCGGGGGCGCGCGCTGATATGATCTCGCGGGACGATTTTGTCGGCCGCTTCGGCGGTGTCTTCGAACATTCGCCTTTCGTTGCCGAGCGTGCCTATGATGCCGGCGCCATAGTCGCGCCGCTGACCTCCGGCGGCGTGCATGCCGCGCTGGTGCGGGCCTTCCGTGCCGCCAGCGAGGCGGAGCGACTTGGCGTGCTGCGGGCACACCCCGATCTCGCCGGCCGGCTGGCGATTGCCGGCCAGCTGACCGAGGATAGCCGCAAGGAACAGGCCGGTGCCGGGCTCGACCGGCTGAGCCCCGAGGAGCACGCCCGGTTTACCGAACTCAATGCTGCCTATGTGACGAAATTCGGCTTTCCGTTCATCATCGCGGTCAAGGGGCTCGGCAAGGACGATATTCTTGCCGCCTTCGAGACGCGGATCGACAATAGCAGGGATGCGGAGTTTGCGACCGCAGCAGCGCAGGTCGAAAAGATCGCTCTCTTGCGTCTGCAATCCATGCTGCCTGAAGCCTGACGCTTGGTCTCAGGACCGTGATCCTTCCTGATCATGTCCCTGGGCTGATTTCCCGTTGAGATACGCGCTATTTTTCGGTCTACTCATGGCTTAGTATCCGCTTGGCAGGATACTGAGCCATGGGACCACGGAACGCATTGGACAGAGATAGAAGCGGATGGATGATTGGTGACGCCAAGAGGCGCGTCATCGCACCGGAATTGAGTATTGCTGGCGGAGGAAAGCCAGCATGAGCCTGGATCGACTGATTACCTACCTCGAACGCATGCAGCAGGCTGCATCCGAAACTGGCCATTTCCTCAGGGAAACCAATCAAGCGACATTCTCAAAGAATGTCGAGAAACAGCGCGCCGTCGGCATGAATCTTCTGCTTATCGGCGAGGTCGCCGCACGCATTGCCGAGGACTATCCGGAGTTTGTCGTTGACCATCCTGACGTGCCTTGGCATGTGATGAGCGACTTCCGGAATCGGATTGCGCAAGGGTATGTCGACATCGAGTTGGCGGCCCTGTGGGATATCGCTCACAAATCTCTTCCGGAGTTGCTCCTGCAACTGGACTCTATTCGCCACTGGCGGGCGGAAGGCGAATAATCATTCAATGACACAGCATCTCAATATCAATCCTTTGACAAAGGCCGCATTCGCACCGTTCGGCGATGTCATCGAGGCCGATCCGGCAACCATGCGCTTCATCAATGGCGGCACGACAGAGCGTTTCCATGCTTTGTCCAGCGCCGAGGCTATCGGAGAGGGAGCGCGGGTTATCCTGAACCTCTTTCGCGGCCAGCCGCGGGCTTTTCCCTTCTCGATCGACATGATGGAGCGCCATCCGTTCGGCAGCCAATGTTTCGTGCCGCTGAACGGCCGTCCGTTCCTCGTCGTCGTCGCAGAGGATGAGAGCGGCAAGCCGGGCAGGCCGAAGGTTTTCCTGGCGCGTGGCGACCAGGGCGTGAACTATCGGGCCAACGTCTGGCATTATCCCCTGATGGCACTCGACGAGCAGAGCGATTTCCTTATCGTGGATCGCGATGGGCCTGGCAACAATTTGGAAGAGTACTTCTTCGACAAACCCTTCATCATCGGAGCACCGACGCCATGACCGGACTGACCACCCATGTGCTCGATACCGCGCTCGGCAAGCCGGCCGAAGGCCTGGTTATCGATCTCTTCAGGATCGAGGGCGACGCTCGCACGCATCTGAAGACGGTAACGACCAATGCCGACGGGCGCGTGGATGGTGGTCCCATCCTGATCGGCGAAAGCTTCGTTGCCGGCACTTATGAATTGCTGTTTCGCGCCGGAGACTATCTGCGTGCCAGTGGAACCAAGCTGCCGGAGCCGGCCTTTCTCGATCTCGTGCCGATCCGGTTTGGCATCGCCGATACGACAGCGCATTACCACGTGCCGCTGCTGATCTCGCCCTACGGCTATTCCACCTATCGCGGGAGCTGAGAAATGCGCTTTGCAGCCATAGCGGACATCCACGGCAATCACCTGGCGCTTGAAGCGGTGCTTGCGGATATCCGCCGGCAGGGCATCACTGAGATCGTCAATCTCGGCGACTGCTTCAGCGGGCCGCTTACGGCGGGCAAGACGGCGGACATGTTGCTGGAATTGAATGCGCCGACGGTGCGCGGTAATCACGACCGCTATCTGATCGAGCTGGCGCCCGAGGCGATGCATGTTTCAGATCGGGCAGCGCATTCTGAACTGACGAAACGCCACCTCGAATGGCTGCGCGCCTTACCGGTCAGCACAGTTTATCTGGATGAGGCCTATCTCTGCCACGCGACCCCGGCTGATGACAATGTCTATTGGCTTGAATCAGTCTCGCCAGACGGCCAATTCTATTTGAAGCCGCTGGAAGAGATCGAGGCGCGGGCTGCCGGCGTCGATTTCCCTCTGATCTTGTGCGGTCACAGCCATATCCCGCGTGTCGTCAGGCTTTCCGACGGGCGCCTGATCGTCAATCCCGGCAGTGTTGGCTGTCCAGCCTACGACGATGACTTGCCCTATTATCACAAGGTGGAAGCCGGCCATCCCTTTGCTTCTTACGCCATTCTGGAAAAGACTGGTGATCATTGGCTACCGGTCTTCCGGCAGGTCGCCTATGATCACATGGCGATGGCGAAGCTCGCGGCGCAGAACGGCCGCGAGGAGTGGGCGAGCGGTCTTGCGACGGGCTGGTTGCGTTAGAAATCAGCCAGAATCGATCGGTCCACCGCTTTGATATCCCGCTTGCCGCAGAGGGCCATGGAAATATCCAGCTCCTTGCGGATGATCTCGAGTGCGAGCGTCACCCCTTCCTTGCCCATGGCACCGAGGCCATAGAGGAAGGGGCGGCCGATGAAGGTGCCCTTGGCGCCGAGTGCTACGGCCTTGAGCACGTCCTGACCTGAGCGTACGCCGCCATCCATATGCACCTCGATCTTGTCGCCGACGGCATCGACGATCCGCGGCAGCATACTGATGGAGGAATGGGCGCCATCGAGCTGCCGGCCGCCGTGATTGGAGACAATGATGGCGTCGGCGCCGACATCGACGGCCGCCTTCGCATCGTCGACGTCAAGAATGCCCTTGATGATCAGCAGGCCGCCCCATTGCTCCTTGATCCAGGCGACATCGCTCCAGGAAAGCTTGGGGTCGAACTGCGAATGCGTCCAGTGCGACAGCGTCGTCATATCGGAAATATCCTTGGCATGGCCGATGATATTGCCGAAGGAGCGGCGCTTGGTCTTCAGCATACCCATGCACCAACCCGGTCGCATCGCCATCTGCCAAAGGTTTTTCGCCGTCATTTTTGGCGGTGCCGACAATCCGTTGCGGATATCGTTATGGCGCTGGCCGAGGATCTGCAGATCGGCCGTCAGCACCAGCGCCGAGCATTTTGCCGCCTTGGCGCGATGGATGAGATCGAGGACGAAATCGCGATCCTTCATCACGTAGAGCTGAAACCAGAAGGGCTGCTTCGTCACCGAGGCGATGTCCTCGATCGAGCAAATGCTCATGGTTGAAAGCGTAAAAGGAATGCCGAATTCCTCGGCCGCGCGCGCGGCTAGCATTTCGCCATCGGCGTGCTGCATGCCTGTCATCCCTGTCGGCGCCAGCGCCACGGGCATCGAGGCCTTTTGGCCGACCATCGTGGTCGCCAGCGACCGGTCGGAAATGTCGACGAGCACGCGCTGGCGCAGCTTGATCTTGGCGAAATCCGCCTCGTTCGCCTCATAAGTCGACTCCGTCCACGAACCGGAATCGGCATATTGGAAGAACATTTTCGGCACGCGCCGCTGCGCAAGCGTCTTCAGTTCGGCGATGGTCAGCGGCGCGGTCATGGCTCTTTGCCTTCTGAATAGTTATACGGAGGTGGGTTCGGATTGCCTCATTGCAGGGTCGATTTCATCGGCTTTCCGGCGACATAGGTTTCGAGGATGGCGCGGTCGTCACCCATGGTCTGCAACAGGAACAGTTCTTCAGTGAGGCTCTTCGTCACCTCCATCTTCAGCGCCATGGCGGGGGTTGCGGCTGCGTTGAGGACGATGAGATCGGCTTCGGTTCCGGCGTCGAGCGTGCCGATCTTATCGGCGAGGGAGAGGGACTCGGCATTCCCACGGGTCATGTAATAAAAGCTCTCCAACGGGTTCAGCCGCTCGCCGAGCAGCTGCTGGATCTTGTAGGCCTCGTCCATGGTGCGCAGCATGGAGTAGCTGGAGCCGCCGCCGATATCGGTGGCGACACCGATGCGAACGGGGTTCTCGCGGCGGGCCAGCGCCTTCAGCGGGAAGAGGCCGGAGCCGAGGAAGAGGTTTGAGGTCGGGCAATGCACGGCGACGGCACCGGCTTCGCTCATCGCGTCGGCTTCGCGCTCGGAAAGATGGATCGCATGGCCGAACAGGCTCTTGGGGCCGAGCAGTCCGTAGCGGGCATAGATGTCGGTATAGTCGATCGCGTCCGGATAGAGTTCGCAGGTGAACTTGATCTCGTCGTGGTTCTCGGAAAGATGTGTCTGGATATGCAGATCCGGGAATTCGCGGGCAAGCGCGGCCGTTGCCTCCATCTGCGCCGGTGTGGAGGTGATGGCGAAGCGTGGGGTGATGGCGACATGGTTGCGGCCCTTGCCGTGCCAGTCAGCGATCACCTGCCGAGTTTCGTCATAGCCCATTTCGGGCGTATCGAGCAGGCCCTGCGGGGCATGGCGATCCATCATCACCTTGCCGCCCACCATGCGCATGTTGCGGCGCATAGCTTCGGCAAAATAGGCGTCGGCGGAGGTTTTATGGACCGAGCAGTAGGCGACGGCCGTCGTCGTGCCGTGGCGGATCATCTCGTCATAGAAATGCGTGGCGATACGCTCCGCATGCGCACTTTCCACGAAGCGACATTCCTCGGGGAATGTATAGGTGTTCAGCCATTCCAGAAGGTTGGCGGCGTAGGAGGCGATCACCTGCATCTGCGGGAAATGCAGGTGCATGTCGATGAGGCCAGGCAGGATCAGATGCGGCCGATGGTCGATTTCGGTTGCACCTTTCGGCGCCTGTGCCTTGATATCGGCATAGCGGCCCGTCGCGACGATCAAGCCGTTTTCGATCAGCAGCCCGCCATCGCTTTCATAAGCGTAGCTGTCGGTATCATCGAGGCTTTGCGGCAGGCGCTTGAAGGAAAGCAGGCGGCCGCGCAGAAGGGTGGTCATTGGCTCTTTTCTCCGATGGAGCTTTCGAACCAGGCGACCAGCAGCTTGCGTTCCTCCGGCGTGACGTCGGTGACGTTGCCGGGCGGCATGGCATGGCTGCGGCCGGCCTGGATATAGATCTCCCGGGCATGCATAGCGATTTCCGCGTCATTTTCCAGCGTTACGCCCTTCGGCGGGCGGACAATCCCCTCATAGACGGGTTCGACCGCATGGCACATGGAACAGCGTGTCGAGACCATCTGCTTGACCGCTGGGAAATGGGCGTCGGAGGCGAATTGCTGGAAGGCGGGAGCGACTGCGTTCGCTTCCTTCTCGCCAGTCAGCACCTTCGGAACGGTGGAGAGCCACATGATGACGATGAAAAGGACTATCGTGACGATCCAGGTCCAGGTCGGGCGGCCTTTGCGCGCATGCGTGGTGTTGAACCAGTGACGGATGGTGACGCCCATCAGGAACACCAGCGCTGCGATAATCCAGTTGAACTGCGTGCCGAAGGCCAGCGGATAGTGGTTCGACAACATGAAGAAGATGACGGGTAGCGTCAGGTAATTGTTGTGGAGTGAGCGCTGCTTGGCGATGCGGCCATATTTCGGGTCCGGCGTGCGGCCGGCGATGAGGTCGGCGACGACGATCTTCTGGTTGGGGATGATGATCATGAAGACGTTGGCAGACATGATCGTCGCGGTAAAAGCACCGAGATGCAGGAAGGCGGCGCGGCCGGTGAAGAGATGCGTATAGCCCCAGGCCATGAAGACCAGGACGGCATAAAGCACGATCATCAGCCCCCAGGTGTTGTTGCCGAGCGGCGACTTACAGAGCAGATCGTAGATGATCCAGCCGATGGCGAGCGACGCCAGCGAAATCAGGATCGCGACGGGAACGCTGACATCGAGCACGTGGCGATCGATGAGGAAGAGGTTGGCGCCGCCGTAATAGACAATGCACAGCATCAGGAAGCCGGATAGCCAGGTGAAATAGCTCTCGTACTTGAACCAGGTCAGGTGTTCCGGCATCTGCGCGGGGGCGACGAGATATTTCTGGATGTGATAGAAACCGCCGCCGTGAACCTGCCATTCCTCGCCATAGGCGCCGGGCGGAAGATGCGGGCGCTTCACCAGTCCGAGATCGAGCGCGATGAAGTAGAAGGACGAACCGATCCAGGCAATGGCGGTTATGACGTGGAACCAGCGGGCGGCAAAGGCCAGCCATTCCCACGCTATGGCGTATTCGTACATTCAGTTCCCCTTTTTCTTCCTCCGACTCGATACCTTGCAGAATGTTGAGAGCGGATGGAAGAGGGGTTTTGATGTGCCGGTAAAAAGCAGCAGTCTTGTCTAGCGTCCGGGGCGCATTAGATCAGATTATGGCAGTTATTTAATAAAATGCCCCTGGCTGCTTGGAGCGGGCCGTGTCCGCGGCAGCCGTCTATTTTTTTCGACGGAGAATTGCCCATGCGTGGTATTCTGGCGTTCGTATTTTTTCTTGTCTCAGCAACCTTTGCTCTGGCGCACGAGGCGCCCTCCGGCTGGTCCTACGACCCTTATTGCTGCAATGGCGACAGCAAGACGGGCGATTGCGAGATGATTCCGTCGCGCACCGTCACCATCGTGCCCGGCGGCTATCGAGTGACGCTCAATCCCGGCGACCATCGCTATGTAACGCACGCGCATATCTTCAATCTGCCGCAGGGTAAGACGATGCGCTCCCCGGACGGAGCCTATCATCTCTGTCTGTTTCCGGACGAGAACACCCCGCGTTGCTTTTATGCGCCCGACATGGATTACTGAGCGCTATTCCAGCGGCATGCCGAATTCGCAGAGGAGCCAATCCCTGAAGGCGCGGATTCGCGGCGTATGACGCCTGTTTTCCGGATAGGCGATCCAGTAGTCCGTATTGTCGGACGAAAGAATATCAAAGGGCTGGATCAGCCGGCCGGAAGCTAGATCATCCGCATAGAATTCCGGGGTCAAGATGGCCACGCCCTGACCGGCCAATGCTGCGCTCGCCTCGAAGGACTGGGCGCCGAGCCTGCTGCGCGGCCGGCCCTGAAGGCCAGGGTCGGGAACACCGGCTTCCTGAAACCATTGAGCCCACCATGGGTCGCCTGCGTCGATGATGCGGAGCTTCAGGAGATCGGCCGGTTCGTGGATGCCGCCGATCGACTCCGCAAGCGCCGGGCTCAGCATCGGCGTAAAATAGACCTTCATCAGGAGGTGCGAGCGCAGGCCGGGCCATTGGCCGCGCCCAGTGCGGATGGCGATGTCGGCGGACTCCCGGGCGAAGTCTATGATCGAACCCGAGGTATCCAGCCGGACGGCGATATTGGGATGCTTCAGCTGAAACGAACCGAGATGACGGGCCAGCCATTGCGAGGCGAAGGTAGGGGTCGAATGGATGCATAGCGTCGTTTCGACTTCGCCTCTGATCGAAGTCATGGCCTCCTGCAGCATGGCAAAGGCTTCCGACACTTTCGGTGCAAGCTGTTCTCCGGCCTTGGTCAACAGGATCTGCCGCGGGCGGCGCAGGAATAGCGGCTCGCCCAAAGTCTCTTCCAGCAGCTTGATCTGATAGCTGACCGCCGTCTGTGTCATGCCAAGCTCCTCGCCGGCCCGCGTGAAACTGCCGTGCCTGGCGGCGGCCTCAAAGACGCGGAGCGCATTCAGCGGAAAGCGCATGGACAATTTCATGGATAAGTTCTCTTTATGCATGCAGACGATAGTTCGATTGGAATTTCAGCATTTTTCGCGCCAGACTGCAATTCATATCATTGATCTGACTGAGGTATCGTCATGGATTGCTATGTCGTGGAACAGGTGGAAACCGTAAGGCCAAGCATTCTGGCTCGTCTTCTGGAATCGGTGACGCAGGCCTTTGTCAGCCACGCGGAGCCGTCGCCGCATCTCGATCTCAATGAGATGCCGGACCGCCTGAAGCGGGACCTTGGATTTCTTGATGGGCGGGAGCCGCGTTATGAAGACTGCCGACTGTTGTAGGGGGTAGGGAGTGAAAGCCCAGAGAAGGACAATCACATCCCCTTCAGCCGCTCGACCGCCATGAGCACCCGTTCCGGTGTTGCTGGCGCATCGAGGCGCGGGCAGACGCGATAATCCGCGACGCTGGCAACCGCCATCGATAGTGCCTCCAGCACGGATATGCTGAGCATGAAGGGCGGCTCGCCCACGGCCTTCGAGCGGCCGATGGTGGCCTCGGTATTTTCGGACCATTCCGCCAGCCGCACATTGAAAATCTTCGGACGGTCGGAAGCGAGCGGAATCTTGTAGGTGGACGGCGCGTGCGTGCGCAGCCGGCCCTTCGCATCCCACCAGAGCTCCTCCGTCGTCAGCCAGCCCATGCCCTGCACGAAGGCACCTTCCACCTGGCCGATATCGATCGCTGGGTTGAGGGAGCGACCGACGTCATGAAGGACATCGGCGCGGTCGATCAGGTATTCGCCCGTCAACGTATCGATCGACACTTCCGAGCAGGCAGCGCCATAGGAGAAGTAGTAGAAGGGCGTGCCGCGGCCGGCCTTGCGATCCCAATGGATCTTCGGCGTCTTGTAGAAACCGGCAGCCGAGAGCTGGACGCGGGCGAAATAGGCCTGCTTGACGAAATCGGGGAAGGGGATTTCCGTTTCTCCGATGCGAACGCGATTGGGGAGGAACTGCACTTCGTCAGCGCCGACGCCCCATTTCTCTGTCGCAAAGGCGACGAGCCTTTCCTTGATCTGCCGGGCAGCGTCATAGGCGGCCATGCCGTTCAGGTCCGAGCCGGAGGAGGCAGCGGTTGCCGATGTGTTCGGCACCTTGCCTGTTGTCGTCGCGGTGATCTTTACCCGGTCGATATCGACTTGGAAGCTGTCGGCCAGAACCTGCGCCACCTTCGTATATAGGCCCTGGCCCATCTCGGTGCCGCCGTGGTTCAGATGGATGGAACCATCCTGATAGATATGCACCAGCGCGCCGGCCTGGTTGAAGGCGGTCATGGTGAAGGAGATGCCGAATTTCACCGGCGTCAGCGCGATGCCCTTGCGGATGAAGCGGCTGGAACGGTTGAATTCGATGATGGCCTTACGCCGCGCCTGATAGTCGGAACTCTGTTCGAGCTCGTCGACGACGCGGTTGATAATGTTGTCCGTGACCTCCTGATGATAGGGGGTCAGCGTCCGGCCCGAGCCCGGCTGGCCGTAGAAATTGGCGCGGCGGATTTCGAGCGGGTCCTTGCCGAGCGCATAGGCGATCTCCTCGATCATGCGCTCGCCGCCGACCATCCCTTGCGGGCCGCCGAAGCCGCGGAAAGCGGTATTGGAGACGGTATGCGTCTTCAGTGGTTTCGAGACCAGATGCACATGCGGGTAGAAATAGCTGGAATCCGCATGGAACAGCGCGCGGTCGGTGACGGGGCCGGAAAGGTCGGAGGAAAAGCCGCAGCGCGCGGCATAGGTGGCGTCGACGGCGTGGATGCGGCCTTCGTCGTCGAAACCGACTTCGTAGTCCACGAGAAAGTCGTGCCGCTTGCCGGTGGCGCTCATGTCCTCGTCGCGATCGGGCCGGAATTTAACGGCACGCCCGAGCTTCTTGGCGGCGACGGCGGCCAGCGCTGCAAACTGGTTGCCCTGCGTTTCCTTGCCGCCGAAGCCGCCGCCCATGCGGCGCACATTGACGGTGACGGCGTTGGACGGGATGTTCAGGACATGGCCGACGATGTGCTGGATTTCGCTCGGATGCTGCGTCGACGACCAGACGGCGACTTCATCGTCCTCTCCGGGGATCGCCATGGCGATATGGCTTTCGAGATAGAAGTGCTCCTGACCGCCGATGCGCATCTGCGCTTTGATCCGATGCTTTGCATTCGCCATCTCGGTTTCGGGCTCGCCGCGCTTCAGGGTCATCGGCTCGTAGACGAGCGGTGCGCCATTGGCGAGCGCGCCATCGATATCGCTCCAATGCGGCAGGTCGCGATAATCGATCTTGGCAAGGCGCGCGGCACGTCGGGCGGCATCGCGGGTCTCGGCGATGACAGCGAAGATCGGCTGTCCGTGGAATTCGACCTTGGTCTCAGCGAGCAGCGGTTCGTCATGCATGCCGTTGGAGCTGGTGTCGTTGACGCCGGGAATATCGGCGCCCGTGAAGACCCAGACGACGCCCGGATAGGCTTTTACTGCCGAGAGATCGATGCCGGCGATCTCGGCATGGGCGCGGTCGGAGAGGCGGAGCGCGCCATGCAGCAGCCCTGCGGGTTCGGGAATATCGTCGATATAATCGGCGGCTCCGGTCACATGCTTATGTGCCGAATCATGCTTCAGCGACCCATGCATCGAGCCGTTGATGACCTTGCGCTCCTCGAAGGTGGATTTGTCCATGGCTCAGGCCTCCGCCGTCGCGAAACGCTTCAATTCCTGCGGCGCACCCGATGTTTCCAGATAGAAGCGGATGAGGAGGTTCTTGGCAGTCAGCTGGCGATACTCGGCCGAGGCGCGCCAATCGGTGAGCGGCGTGTAATCGGCGTCGAAGGCGTTGCGTGCGGCCATAACGGTTGCTTCCGTCCACGGCTTACCGATCAATTCCGCCTCGACCGTGCGAGCGCGCTTCGGCGTACCGGCCATGCCGCCGAAGGCGATGCTGATATCTGCGACATTACCGTCTGAATCCAGTGACAGATGGAAGGCGCCGCAGGCGGCCGAAATATCCTCGTCGCGGCGCTTGGAGATCTTGTAGACGGCGAAATGCGCATCCTTGGCCGGATAGGGCACGAAGATGCTCTCGAGGAACTCGCCGGGATTGCGGTCCTGCTTGCCGTAATCGATGAAAAAATCTTCGAGCGGCAGGCTGCGCGCCCCCGCCGCCGAGCGCAGCTTGACCGTTGCGCCGAGGGCTATCAGCGGCGGCGGCGTGTCGCCGATCGGCGAGCCGTTGGCGATATTGCCGCCGATCGTGCCCATATTGCGCACCTGCTCGCCGCCGATACGGTTGATGAGGTTGGCAAAAGCGGGGATCTTTTCGGCGATAACAGCGAAGGCGCGGCTGTAGGTGGCGCCGGCGCCGATGGTCAGCCCATCGTCTTCGACCACGATCTTCTGCAGATCGGTCAGGTGATTGATGAAGACGACCGGGTTCAGCCGGCGCATCTGCTTGGTGACCCAGAGGCCGACATCGGTCGAGCCGGCAACGACGGTCGCGGTCGGCTCGTTGGCAAGCACCTGCGCCAGTGCCGATACTGAACCGGGCACGATGAGGCGATCCTCGCCCTCGGAAATCTCGATGGTATCGCCGCCCTGCATTGCCCAGAGGCGGGCGATGATATCGGCCCTGGTCTTTTCGAGCGGATCGAAGAGCGCGCTCGGCCGCTTCTGGCTGACCTGTTCGGCGGCCTTGACGATCGGCTCATAGCCCGTGCATCGACAGAGATTGCCCTGCAGCGACTTTTCGATCTGCGCCCGGCTCGGCTTTTCCGTCGTCAGCCAGAGGCCATAGAGCGACATGACGAAGCCCGGCGTGCAGAAACCGCATTGCGAGCCGTGGCAATCGACCAGCGCCTGCTGCACAGGGTGAAGCGTGCCATTTTGAGCTGCAAGATGCTCGACGGTGACGACATGGGTCGCATGCAGCGAGCCGACGAAACGGATGCAGGCATTGACGGATTCATAGTACAGCCCGCCATCGATCAGCCGTCCCACAAGCACCGTGCAGGCGCCGCAATCGCCCTCCGCGCATCCTTCCTTCGTTCCCGTCAGTCGCCGGTTGAGACGCAGAAAGTCGAGCAGCGTCTCGGTGGGGCGCAGGCTGGATAGAATGATATCCTCGCCGTTGAGGATAAAGCGGATGCTGTCGCTCATGTCGTTCCCGTTTATTGTCCATTTTGCGGGGCCGGAGGCGCTCACGCGAATCCGGCCCTAACCGTCAATGGTTATTCCGCGGTCCAGCCACCGTCAATCGAGACATGCGTGCCGGTCACCTGGCGCGCCTCGTCGCTCGCAAGGTAGAGCGACAGGGCACCGATTTCCTCGGCCTTGACGAACTCATGCGTGGGCTGGGCCTTGAGGATGACTTCGTTCTTGACCTGCTCCTCGGTCATGCCGCGTGCCTTGGCCGTGTCCGGGATCTGCTTTTCCACAAGCGGGGTCAGGACGTAGCCAGGGCAAATGGCGTTCACCGTCACGCCGAATTCGGCAAGCTCGAGCGCCGCCGTTTTGGTCAGGCCTAATATACCATGTTTTGCCGCGACATAGGCGGATTTGAAGGGCGAGGCGACCAAGCCATGCGCCGAGGCGATGTTAATGATGCGCCCGTATTTCTTCGCTTTCATCAGCGGAATGGCGGCGCGGATGGTGTGGAAGGAGCTGGAGAGATTGATCGCGATGATCTGATCCCATTTCTCGATCGGGAAATCCTCGATTTTCTCGACATGCTGGATACCGGCATTGTTGACGAGAACATCGACGCTGCCGAAGGTGGAGTTGGCGGTCGCGATCAGATCGGCGATCTCGGCGGGCTTCGTCATGTCGGCCGGATGATAGATCACCTTGCCGCCGCCGGAGGCTTCGAGCTTCGTCTTGATCGCATCGATCTCCTCCGGCTTTCCGAAGCCGTTGATGACGACGTTATCGCCCTTGGCGGCGAAGGCGGCCGCGATGGCGAGGCCGATACCGCTTGTGGAACCGGTGACGACAACTGTTCTTGCCATGATCTTCTCCTTGGACAGCGCAGCTTCCTGCTGCAGTGCAAAACCGTTTCAGCCTAGTCCCAAACCCGCGGATATGGCAATCGTAATGCTGCCAGCCCTTTGGCCACGATGCCGTGAACCGGAAAGTGTAGCCTTCAGCGAAAAAATTTCGTTTTGCTTTCTTTTCACATTCGTTTTGCTCGCGTATCTGTTGTTTCGGGACGCAACAGGCGGGAGGAATGCATGAGCGGTTATGTCTTGGCGATCGATCAGGGAACGACGTCGACGCGAGCCATCGTTTTCGACGGCAAAATGAAGGTTGCCGGTGTCGGGCAGAAGGAATTCACCCAGCATTATCCGAAGCCAGGCTGGGTGGAGCACGATCCGGAGGAGATCTGGTCGTCCGTTCTTGTCACCGTCCGCAAGGCGATCGAGGCTGCCGGCATCACCGCCAAGGATATTGCCGCACTTGGCATCACCAATCAGCGCGAGACCGTCGTCGTATGGGATCGCGAGACGGGCAAGCCAATCCACAACGCCATCGTCTGGCAGGACCGCCGCACGGCGAGCTATTGTGAGAAACTGAAGCGTCAGGACCTGGAAAAGCTCTTTATCCGCCGTACCGGCCTGCTGCTCGATCCCTATTTTTCCGGCACCAAACTGTCCTGGCTGCTCTCCAACGTGAAGGGCGCGCGTGCCCGCGCCGCCAAGGGCGAGCTTTGCTTCGGCACCGTCGATACATTCCTGATCTGGCGTCTGACTGGCGGCAGGAGCTTCGTCACCGACGCCACCAATGCCTCGCGGACGCTGATGTATAATATCGGCGCGAACGAATGGGATGAGGAGCTGCTCGATATCCTGCGCGTTCCTGCTGCCATGCTGCCTGAAGTGAAGGATTGTGCCGCTGATTTCGGCGTCACGGAGGTCACGCATTTCGGCGCTGAAATCCCAATCCTCGGCGTTGCCGGCGATCAGCAGGCGGCGACGATCGGCCAGGCCTGTTTCGAACGCGGCATGATGAAATCCACCTATGGCACCGGCTGCTTCGCGCTGCTCAACACCGGCGCGGACATGGTGCGTTCGAAGAATCGCCTTTTGACCACCATCGCCTATCGGCTGAATGGCGAGACGACCTATGCCCTCGAAGGCTCGATCTTCATTGCTGGCGCCGCCGTACAATGGCTTCGCGATGGGCTGAAGGCCATCCAGCGCGCTTCAGATTCCGGCGAACTGGCGGCCAAAGCCGATCCGCTGCAGGAGGTCTATCTGGTGCCGGCCTTTACCGGCCTCGGCGCACCGCATTGGGACCCGGATGCGCGCGGCGCGATCTTCGGGCTGACGCGCAATACTGGACCTGAGGAAATCGTCCGAGCGGCGCTGGAGGCCGTCTGCTATCAGTCGCGCGATCTCTTGGATGCCATGCATAGGGATTGGCGCAACGGCAACGGGGAAGGGACAGTATTGCGCGTCGACGGGGGCATGGTCGCCTCCGACTGGACCATGCAGCGGCTTGCCGATCTGCTAGACGCACCGGTCGATCGCCCGACGATCCTCGAAACGACCGCGCTGGGTGCCGCCTGGCTTGCTGGCAGCCGCGCCGGCGTCTGGCCGGATCGCGCCGGTTTTGCCAAAGCCTGGGCACGCGACAAGCGCTTCGAGCCCGGCATGGATAACAAGACCCGAAACGCGAAGCTCAAAGGCTGGAAGAACGCGGTCTCGCGCACCTTGAGTACACGGCAGGGGTGATCGGTACTCATCGACTGCTCACCCTAGGTTATGCCGTGTAAGATTTCTTTATTTTGCTTATATAAGTGCGCGCAGCGATACTCGTCTTGTTCGTGGCTCGGGGAAGATTGCGGGCCACGTTTCGCCGGACCGCGCCCTTTGAGGGCGGACGCCTTCTCAAGAGACGATAAAGCGAATAATGGCTGCTCAATTTTCCGAACTGAAGAAACATTACTATCGGCAGATCAAATATCATCTGACCCGGCCGAAGCCGCCGATGCTGGCCGAGCGGTTCGATGGACCTGTTCTGGTCGTCGGCTCGGCGCCGGTTTCGAACAAGCCGGTGGATTTCGATGAAAGCTTCAAGGTCATCACGATCAACGGTTCGCAGATGGTGACGAAGGCTTGGGGGATCGAGGCGCCCGATGTGACGCTCGTCCAGTTCAACCAGATCGAAGGCACGAACACCAATGCCGTCGAGGTGCGCCGCGTTCTGAACGGCGAACGGACCAAGATGCTCTACGTCCTGCTCTGGCGGAAAGAGCGTGAGCGGCTGGAAGAGGGGTTGCGGAAGTTCAATTACAGCTACGACAAGCTGGAGATCGTCGATCGCTACAAGCGCATGGCGCTGCTTGACCGCGTCGGCGGGGTGAAATGCAGCGAGCTCGGTGCGGACGACAAATGCTCGAACGGTATAAATGCCGTGCTCTTCGCGATCTATAACGGCGCGAGCGAAGTCATCATCACCGGCATCAATCCCGATTCCGGCGGGCACGTCTATAATCAGGAAAATCTGGCGCGGCTGCATGTGCGCAAGGACCGCGAGGTTCTCGAGCGGCTTCTCGAGCGCGGCTATCCGGTATTTACAAGCGACCCAGCCGTGTCGCAATCGATCGGTCTACCTTTATGGAAGGGTAAGACGGAGGCCGGCCGGACAGTGGAAGCCGATGCCAAGGGTAAGCGGCCGGCACCGCTAACAGCTGCGGCCGTCATCAATTCTTGAGATAAGGGCTCGCCAACGCTCAATCTGCGGCTGACGCTGGTCGTGATTCCGTGCCAAGATCGCCGCATAGAATCACTCGATTGCGCAGAGGTCAGTCCAATGCTGATGCCGCCGCCACTACGGCCGGGCGATAAGGTGCGCTTTGTGTCGCCCGCGAGTTCGCCCGACAGAGATATGGTTCTGAGGCATGCCGAAATCCTGAAAGGCTGGGGGCTGAACGTCGATTTCGGCGAACATGCCTTTAGCAAGTGGAGTTATCTTGCCGGTACCGATGAGGAGCGGCTGGCGGATCTCAACGCTGCATTTCGCGATCCCGAAGTTCGGGCGATCTTCACCACGCGTGGCGGCAAAGGATCATACCGCATTGCTGATCAAGTAGATTTTGCTGCAGTTCGACGTGATCCGAAGTTCGTTATCGGCTTCAGCGACATCACAGCATTGCATTTGAGCCTGCTGAAACATTGTCATCAGGTCGGCATTCACGGCGCATTTTCCATGGGGCCGAATGAAAATGGTGTCAGTTCCTATACGCATGACGCGTTGCGTCAGGCATTGATGACAACCGAGGATGTCGTCATCGCCACGCGCCCGGAAGAGCCGACATCGCGATTGACGACAAGCGGAACGACCGAGGGTCGGCTGATTGGCGGCAATCTCGATATGATGGCGGCGTCGGCCGGCTGGGCGTTGCCGGATATGCACGGTGCCATCCTGCTGCTTGAGGCCATCGGTCTGTACCCCGGCCAGGTGGATCGGCAGATGACCATGCTGCGAAAGGCGGGGCATCTGAACGGCCTGCTGGGGGTCGCAATCGGCCAGTTTACTAACTTCGAGTTCGATCGCTCTTATTCGGTGATCGATATCCTGCGCGAACATCTGGCCGAACTGAAGGTGCCAATCCTTGGCGGCTTGCCGCTCGGGCACGGCGATCGCCCGGCAAGCGCTTTTATCGGAGCCATTGCGGAGCTTGATGCCAAGGCCGGTATCCTGGCGATCCGGCGCGGAAACTCCTGACGCCCTCTTCCATATTTTTTTGACGTAGCCTGTCGGTGCAGGTGATATTCCTTCGTCTTTAAAGGGAGAAGGGAATCTCAATGCTTTACGCGATCCTATGCTACAACGACGAAGACACCGTGTTTGCCTGGTCCAAGGAACAGGAAGACGCGACGATGGCACAGTTGATTGCCGTGCAGGAGCCGCTGGCAAAGGCTGGCAAGCTAGGGCCCGTGGCACGGCTGATGCCGACGACGGCAGCAACGACCCTGCGCAAGGGCAAGAACGAGCCGATCGTCATTGACGGTCCCTTCGCTGAAACGAAGGAGCAGTTGCTCGGTTTCTACGTGGTCGATTTCGAAACTCTCGACGAAGCCATCGGTTTTTCGAAGGAGCTTGCCGCGGCCAATCCCGGTGCCGGCTCCTATGAAATCCGTCCGCTTTACGTCTTCCGGCCGGGAGCTGTTGCGACATGACCGACATTGCCTGGATCGACATCGCGCTTACCAATGCCCGGCCACAGGTGATGGGCGCGCTCTTGCGCTATTTCCGCAATCTCGACACCGCCGAGGAGGCCTTTCAGGAGGCCTGCCTCAGGGCCTTGAAGACCTGGCCTGACAAGGGGCCGCCGCGCGATCCCATTGCCTGGCTGATTTTCGTCGGTCGCAACAGCGGCATAGATACCGTGCGAAAGCAGGCCAAATTGCAGAGCCTGCCGGATGAGGAGACGATCTCCGATACGAGCGATGCCGAAAGCGATCTCGCTGAGCGGCTCGATGGCTCCGGATATCGCGATGATATTTTGCGATTGCTCTTCATCTGCTGCCATCCGGATCTGCCTGCGACGCAACAGATTGCGCTGGCGCTGCGCATCGTTTCCGGCCTTTCGGTGCAGCAGATTGCCCGCGCCTTCCTCGTCAGCGAAAGCGCAATGGAGCAGCGCATTACAAGGGCTAAGGCGCGCGTCGCCGCAGCGGGCGTTGCCTTTGAAACGCCGGGCGCGGTGGAGCGGAGCGAAAGGCTGGCGCTCGTCAGCGCCATGATCTACCTCATCTACAATGAGGGCTATTCGGCCGGCGGAACGCATCGCGAGGCGGCCGCCTTCGCCGACGAGGCGATCCGGCTTGGCCGGCTGCTGTTACGGATATTTCCCTCCGAGCCGGAGACCATGGCGCTGCTGGCGCTGATGCTCCTGCAGCAATCGCGCAAGGCAGCGCGGTTCGATGCCAATGGACAGATCATCCTTCTGGAAGATCAGGATCGTTCGCTCTGGGATCGCACGTCAATTGATGAGGCGCTGGCCCTCCTCGACAAGGCGATCCGCCATCGCCGGCCCGGCCCCTATCAGGTTCAGGCGGCAATCGCCGCGCTGCATTCCCGGGCAAAGCGGGCTGAGGATACGGACTGGGAAGAGATCGACCTTCTCTACCAGATGCTGGAGCGGCTGACGCCGTCACCCGTCGTCACGCTCAATCGCTCGGTTGCGCTCTCAAAGCTCAAGGGGCCGGAGGCCGCTCTGGCGCTGATTGCAACGCTGGAAGCACAGCTCGACAGCTATTTCTACTTTCATGGCGTCAGGGGTGGCCTGCTTGCACAACTGGGCCGCTCGCAGGAGGCACGCGTCGCCTTCGACAGGGCGATCGCGCTCGCCCGTTCGCCCGCTGAAGCAGCCCATATTCGTTATCAGCTCGATCGTCTGAGCGCGGATGCTCTTGCGGCTGCAAAATAATCAAAAAATTTACGTCTGTGCTGTCGGGAAACGGCAGTCTCGAACGTCATTAAGGTATAGGCCGAACAGGCCGCGTCAAACAGCAGAGAGAAACAAGACATGACTGAGCAGCCCCAGCGCCACGAGCTTTCCCTGACCCGCGTCATTGATGCGCCGCGCGAGAAGATTTTCCGTTGTTGGACCGAAGTGGAGCTTCTGAAGCAATGGTTCGCGCCGCTGCCATGGACAGTGTCGGCCGCCAGCGTCGACGTTCGAGCCGGGGGCTCAAGTTCGATTACCATGCGCAGCCCCGAGGGGGAGGATTATCCGGGCAACGGCGTTTATCTGGAAGTCGTTCCGAATGAGCGGATCGTCTTCACCGATGCCTTCGCCAGCGCCTGGGTGCCGTCGGCCAAGCCTTTCATGGTGGTGACGATCCAACTCGACGATCTCGGTGGCGGCAAGACCCGTTACACCGCGACTGTCCTGCATTGGTCGGCTGAAGATCGCGAAGCGCATGAGAAGATGGGCTTCCATCAGGGATGGGGCCAGTGCGCCGAGCAGCTCGCGGCACTGGCAGCCAGAATCTGAATTTCCGATTCAATTCCGGGGGATACGACAATGTCTTATGCAGTCGATTCATCCTTGCCTTCGGTTGCGCGGGCTCAGCGCGTGGCGGGCACGATCCTTAGCGGACTGGTCATTGCCTTCCTGCTGTTCGATGGCGTGATCAAGCTCGTTCCGCTGCCGGTGGTGACGGAGACGATGGCGGGGCTTGGTTATTCGGCCGATCCGGCGCTCGCCCGGCTGCTTGGCGTCATCACGCTCGGCTGCGCCATTCTCTATGCGATCCCGAGAACGTCGGTCCTCGGCGCAATCCTGCTGACAGGTCTGCTCGGTGGGGCGATTGCGACGCATCTGAGGGTCGGCAGTCCGATCTTCTCGCATCTGCTGTTCGGCGTTTATCTCGGCATGATCGCCTGGGGCGGACTTTATCTTCGCTATGAAGCGGTTCGGAAAATGATTCCGCTCTTTCAGCGAAGCTTTTGATTTCGGATTCGATTTGCTAAGGCTCGCTCCCGAACAAGGACGGAGCGAGCCATGCCGCAAGTGATCATCGCGCCGGTCAGGCAATCGGATGCGGACGAGCTGATCGCCGCCAATATCGCCAGCCGTGCCCATCATGTGCCCTGGGCCTATCCGTTCCTCGATCGCGACGGTTTCGACGCATGGTTCGGCCAGACGGTGACAGGCCCGAATATAGGTCTCGTAGCGCGCGATCCGGGCTCCGGCGGGATTGTCGGCGTCGTCAATATCAGCCAGATGGTGTGGGGCGGCTTCCGCAGCGCCTTTCTCGGCTATCATGGCATGGTCGGATTTGCTGGCCAGGGTTTCATGACGGAGGCGGTTCGGCAGGCGGTCGCCCACGCCTTCGACGCGGTCGGCCTGCATCGGCTGGAGGCCAATATCCAGCCGGGCAATCATCCCTCGATCGCGCTGGTCAAGCGGCTAGGTTTCCGCAAGGAAGGGTTCTCGCCGAAATATCTGAAGATCGGCGGCGTCTGGTGCGACCACGAGCGCTGGGCATTGCTGTCGGACGACCCGCGCCCCTGAGCTCTTTCGGAATCGGAAAGCCACGCTATCTGGCAGAAAGCCTGAGAACGCCTCAGAAAAACGTTGACTGCCGGGAGGGAAGGGGCGAAAGCCACCTTGAGCCTCTCGCCGAACCGCTGCTGAGAGAGCGGGAGTGCCGGAAGCCGTAGATGATCGTTTCGACCGAAGAAGAACTGACCAAGCTCAAGGATATCGGGCGCATCTGCGCCAACGCGCTGCAGGCCATGGCCTCGGCCCTGGAGCCGGGCATCACCACGCTGGAGCTGGACGTTATCGGCCGCAAGGTGCTGGAGGATGCCGGCGCGCAATCGGCGCCTGAACTGGTCTACAAGTTCCCCGGCGCGACCTGTATCAGCGTCAACGAAGAGGTGGCGCACGGTATTCCCGGCCCGCGCGTCATCAAGGCGGGGGATCTGGTCAATCTCGATGTATCGGCCGAGAAAGATGGCTTCTTCTCCGATACCGGCGCATCCTTTACCGTGCCGCCGGTCAAGCCGAAGATCGAGCGCCTGTGCCGGGACGGCAAGCGGGCACTCTGGGTCGGCCTTAATCAGGTGAAAAGCGGTGCGCCGCTTGCGAAGATCGGGCAGGCTGTCGGCGCCTTCGCGCAGAAAAACCGCTACACACTGATCGCCAATCTCGCCAGCCATGGCATCGGTCGCTCGCTGCACGAAGAGCCCGCCGAGGTTTCCACCTGGGCGGACCCTTCCGAGAGCCGGATCATTGAGGATGGGCTTGTCTTTACCGTCGAACCGTTTCTTTCACTCGGCGCGATCTGGGCAGAGGGCGGCGATGATGCTTGGACACTCTACGCCGATCCGCAGGCGCCCACGGTTCAGTACGAGCACACGATCATTGCCACCCGCAACGGACCTGTCATTCTGACATTGCCGGACAAGTGAGGTCCCGACTTAGTCGTCGGCCTGTGTCTTGTCTTCGTTTTTCGTTTCGCCGCGGATAATGTCAGCGGCGGCGCGCTCGAGGATTGCCGCGATGCGGGCGCCTTCGGCCTTGCTCCAGGGGAACTTTGAGCGAAGCGCGGAACGCAGCAGGTGGCGAGCGCGATGAACGTCGCCGCTGCCATGGCGATCGAACGGATTGTCGCGACCGTCCTCATCCCCCCCGTCGAAGACCTCGCGAACGCGGGCCATTTTCTCGCCGATGGCGGTGAGCTTGGCGAGGGTCACCTCGACCAGATCACGATTGTCGTCGACACGCTTCTGGCCGCTTTCGGTGATACGGTAAAGCTTCTTCGTGCCGCTGACCTCGACTTCGGCCTGGCCGGTCTCCTCGAGATAGGTCAGCGCCGGGTAGATAACGCCGGGGCTCGGAACATAGAAGCCGCCGGAACGCTCCTCGAAGATCTTGATCAGTTCATAACCGTGGCGGGGCTGCTCGGAGAGCAAAGCAAGGATGATGAGCTGCAGGTCGGCCGCATCGAACTTGCGGCCGGTGCGAAACCCGCCGCCGAACATGCCGCCCTTGAAGCCTCTCATGAAGTCTCTCCTATGCTCGCCGCGTGATTCACGGCCCCGGCCATGTCGTAGGATATATGCCTCGACGATGTCAAAGCCATCTCCGAACATGCGATCTCTGAAACCTCTCATATCGTTTCTCCTTGTGAAGTGTGAGATTTTATATCGTTAGTCATGTCGTAAGATATATATCGTAAGATAGCATTCTGCAAGAGGCGGTTTGCGGATGAGATGGGCTGGAGGAGAAAGTGTGACCGTATGGGGGAAGGAGTTCATCCCATGGGTGAAATTTCGTTGCTGAACAACTGCATCACGATCATGGGATAAGCGATTACATCTACGTAAGAATAGGCTTCTGGCGGTTGCCGCTCCCGGCGAACTGTCCTAGGCTCGCGCAAATTCACGCCATTGCGGTCGTTCGAACCAACAGGAAGCCTAACCGTCGTGTTTCATTCTTTCTTCCCTCAGCCGAAACTCTTCTTCACTTCGATGGTGGTCTGGACGCTACTCTGCATCGCGGCCTGGTATTCCGTCGTCTCCGACCTGGGAACGCATCTGGGTTTCATCATGCCGCCGGAAGGGCAGCAGCCTTACGACCTGAGCTATTTCCTGTTGTGGGGGAACCTCTGGTTCTATGCTTTTTTCTTTCTCTGCATCGTTCTTTTCTGCGGGACGTGGCACCTTCGCGCCCGGGAAAATCCGTGGAAGCTCTGGTCGATATGGGGCTCTGCCTTTATCATTTTCGTCACCTTCTTCGGCGTGCAGATCTCGGTGGTAATCAACAATTGGCGCCGGCCGTTTGGGGATACGCTGCAGAACGCCTTGGCGAAGCAGGCGAATGTAACGGTCGGGGATTTCTATGGCCTGATGCTGACTTTCGTGCAGATCGTCTTTCTCAGCATGTTTGTCTCGATCCTGACGGACTTCTTCACCAGCCACTATATTTTCCGGTGGCGGACGGCGATGAACAATTTCTACATGTCGAAATGGGAGAAGCTGCGCCATATCGAAGGGGCGTCCCAGCGTGTTCAGGAAGACACCATGCGCTTTTCCACCGTGCTGGAGGGCCTGGGCATCAGCCTGATCAATTCGGTCATGACGCTGATCGTATTCCTGCCGATCCTGTTAGCGCTTTCGACCTATGTCACGGAACTCCCTATCATCGGCAAGATTCCGCATTCGCTCTTCTGGCTGGCGCTGTTCTGGTCTGTTTTTGGCACGGTGTTGCTGGCAGTCGCCGGTATCAAGCTGCCCGGCCTAAACTTCAAGAACCAGCGTGTCGAAGCAGCTTACCGCAAAGAACTTGTTTACGGCGAGGATCATGAGGATCGTGCGCAGCCGGCAACCGTCAACGAGCTTTTCGCGAATGTGAGACGGAACTACTACCGCATCTACTTCCACTATCTTTATTTCAACGTTGCCCGCTATTTCTACCTTCAGGCCGACGTCCTGTTCGTTACCTTCATGCTGGTTCCGACCATCGTGGCTGGCGTGATCACCTATGGTATATTTCAGCAGATATCGACAGCCTTCGGCCAAGTCAGCAACTCGTTCCAGTACCTCGTCAATTCCTGGACGACGATCATCGAACTCCTGTCGATCCATAAGCGTCTCAAGACCTTTGAGGCAGCGATCGATGACGAGCCGCTTCCGTCGATCGATCAGCGCTACCTGGAGCGCGAAGCAGGTGTCGTTCACGCGGATGGTTGACGACAAAAAGTTGTGACCTTTTCATTGGTCAAAATATCCGGGCCATCCTCGCCCTTCGACAAGCTCAGGGTGAGGATGGGGCAGGTTGCCGCGTGAAGCCAGTTTAATAGCAGTCTTGCGCAGAGGGAGCTCTCATGGTGAGGAGACCCGAAGGACCGTCTCGAACCACGAGGGCGAGTGGCGTATGGTGATACCTTCCTTCCAATCTCGAAAATCGAGCACGCTCCACCCGGCCGCTCACCCTTGCTGCGGCTTACCGCGCGCCGCAATCAATGGAATTGCCTCGGAATAGCTGACGCAGGCGACATCCTGTTTGTGGCAGACATCGCTAACGAAACGGTCGAGGGCGCGCCAGTAGGCGCCGTCATTCATTTCGACGAAATGGAAGCCTAGCTGTAGCGGGATGCGCTCGCCATCGTACTGTTTGTTGAAAGCCGCCTCGAAGGCATCGAAGGTGCGGTCCTCATAGGTCTTGGCATTGGCCTTGTCTTCGACGCCCTTGGAATGGCGGACATAGAGATTGTAGTCCATGCCGATGACCGGGCGCTGCTGGGGGCCTTCTGGGATCAATGGTAGCCCGAAGCGATAGATACCGTCGATCACCTGCGGCAGGGCAGGGCCTTTGGTGACCAAGCTTGCATCATACTGAAAGCCCATCTCCTTTTCCGCCGGCATGAGACCGTCGCTGGTGGAAAGATAGGGTGCGCGAAATCCCTTGACGTCATTCGTGGCGAAGTCTTCCCAGCCCTGGGGCTCCTTGTCGGCGAGGCCGACATTCTTCCAGGCGTCGCGAAGCGCAATGCGGGCATTCATGAACTCCTGTTTCCAGTCGGAGGCACTCCAGCCCTTGCCGTCAAAATGGCCGCAGGCGTGACTTGAGATGTCGTGACCTTCCTGGTGTGCACCCCAGATGTTGGCGATGCGCGTGCGCACATCGTCCTCGCTCTTGGCAAAGCCGACATTCGATTTACCCGGGCGCTGCTTCGGCCCCTGATAGGTCTTGGCCTCCGCCTTGTTCATCAGGAAGGTGCAGGAGAGGAAATAGGTGAAATGCGCGCCGTTTCGCGAAGCGATCTCGCGACTCCTGGTCCAGAGCGCATTGTCATGAGCGCCATCGAAGGAGATCATGACGAGTTGCTTGGGCTTGCCATCGGCCAGGGCGGCTGCGGGCAACCCTAAGGAAATGGCGAGGGAGAGACAGGTAGCTAAGCGAAACATGGGCACCGAACACTGATTGGATCGAGCACGGCTTACGAGGGATCATCCGGCGATATCGGGTGGCGTGCTCCGGGTCGCTTCCTTCCTTTCGCGCAAATGCGGCGAAGCTGCGGTGACGCTGGCATTTTTTTACGGCAGCCGATAAGGATGTGACTACAAGACCATAAAGGATTTCATCCATGGCATTGCTCATTCTCGGCATTGTTCTTTTTCTCGGCCTCCATCTGATCCGCGTCGTGACACCCGGCTTGCGAACGTCATTGATTGCCAGCCTTGGCGAAGGCGGCTGGAAGGGTGCCTATTCGATCGCGAGCGTCATAGCTCTGGTCGTCCTGATTTACGGCTTCGGTCAGGCGCGTGACATGACGCCGGTCTGGTCGCCGCCGTTCTGGATGAGCCACATCACCATCCTGCTGATGCTGTTCGCTCTCATCTGTCTTGTCGCCTCGCTGCTGCCGGCGGGGCATATCGCGGTCAGGACCAAGCATCCGATGGTGCTTTCGGTAAAGATCTGGGCGCTGGCGCATCTTCTCTCCAATGGCGACGGTGCTGCCATATTGCTCTTTGCCGCCTTCCTCGCCTGGGGCGTGATCCTGCGCATTTCGTTCAAACGGCGAGAGCGGGCCGGCGAAATCACCGTGCGCCCCTTCGTCTCGGCGAAATACGATCTCTATGCTGTTGTCATCGGTGTGGTCGCCTGGGCCTTGATCATTTGGAAGCTTCATGCGTGGATTATCGGGGTTTCGCCGCTCGTTATATGACGATTTCCACCATTCCCCCTTACATAAGTCGCAAAATGGAGTAGAAGGCCCCACTAAACCTAAGCTTTGAACTATTTGGCCTGGGCCGGAGACAAGAATGGCATTCAATGACGATAGCTTCATCCGTGAGGTGAACGAGGAACTGCGCTCGGACCAGTTGCGGTTCATATGGCGCCGTTTCGGCAAGCTCATCATCGGTGCTGCGGTGCTCGTCGTTCTTGGTACCGCAGCCTACAGCGGCTATCGCTATTGGGCCGGCAATCAGGCTGGCAGCGGCGGTGATCAGTTCATTGCCGCGCTGACGCTGGCCGATCAGAACAAGACGGATGAGGCGCTCGCCGCATTCGCCGCCATCGAGAAAAACGGCCCTGGTTCCTATCCGGTGCTGGCGCGGCTGCGCGCCGCGACGCTGCAAGTGCAGAAGGGTGACAAGGCCGCGGCCATCGCCACCTTCTCGGCGATCGGCAAGCAGACGGACCTTCCGGTCGTTATCCGCGATGCGGCGCGCCTGCGGGCTGCCTATCTGCTCGTCGATACCGGCACCTATGACCAGGTCGCCGCCGAAGCGCAGGAGCTTGCCGTCCCGGCTGATGCCTTCCGGCATTCGGCGCGCGATGTTCTCGGCCTTGCTGCCTATAAGGCCGGCGATTTCGCCAAGGCCCGGCAGTGGTTCCAGGCAATCGTCGACGATCCGCAGAGCCCGCGCAACGTTGCCAACCGTGCCCAGATGCTGCTCGATCTCATCACTGCATCCGGCAAGGCTCCGGTCGCAAAAGGCTGAAGGATCGCCCAATGAGTTTTACGGTCGCGATCGTCGGTCGCCCGAATGTCGGTAAGTCCACGCTGTTCAACCGTCTGGTTGGCAAGAAACTGGCGCTCGTCGACGATACGCCGGGTGTCACGCGTGACCGCCGCCCGGGTGAAGCCAAGCTGATCGATCTCCGCTTTCGCATCGTCGATACCGCCGGTCTCGAAGAAGCTGGCGAGGAGACGCTGGAGGGCCGCATGCGCGCCCAGACGGAAGCGGCGATCGATGAAGCCGATCTCACGCTCTTCGTTGTCGATGCCAAGATGGGCCTGACGCATGTCGACAAGACCTTGGCCGAAATGCTGCGCAAGCGCGGCCGGCCTGTCGTGCTCGTCGCCAATAAATCTGAAGCGCGCGGCTCGGACAGCGGCTTCTACGATGCCTATACGTTGGGCCTTGGGGAGCCTTGCCCGATCTCGGCCGAACACGGCCAGGGCATGATGGATCTGCGCGACGCCATCGTCGAGGCCATCGGCCCCGAACGCGCCTTCCCGGAGGACGAAGACGAGGCGGAGACGAATGTCAGTATTCCGCGCTCGGAAGTCGGCGAAGATGGCGAGGAGATCGACGAAGAACCGGCCTATGACGACACGCGCCCGCTGCGCGTTGCGATCGTCGGCCGCCCGAATGCCGGCAAGTCGACGCTCATCAACCGCTTTCTCGGCGAAGACCGGCTGCTGACCGGCCCGGAAGCCGGGATTACCCGCGATTCCATCTCCGTCGACTGGAGTTGGCGCGGTCGTACCGTCAAGATGTTCGATACCGCCGGTATGCGCCGCAAGGCGAAGGTCATCGAGAAGCTGGAGAAGCTTTCCGTCGCCGACACGCTGCGCGCGATCCGCTTCGCTGAAACCGTCGTCATCGTCTTCGACGCGACCATTCCCTTCGAGAAGCAGGATCTGCAGATCGTCGATCTCGTGATCCGCGAGGGGCGCGCCGCCGTGCTCGCCTTCAACAAGTGGGACATGATCGAGGATCGTCAGGCCGTGCTTGCCGATCTGCGCGAAAAGACCGACCGGCTGTTGCCGCAGGCACGCGGCATTCGCGCCATTCCGATTGCCGGCCAGACGGGCGAGGGGCTTGACCGCCTCATGCAGGCAATCGTCGATACCGACAAAGTCTGGAACAAGCGCGTCTCGACCGCGCGCCTCAACCGCTGGCTCGAGACGCAGCAGGTTCAGCATCCGCCACCGGCCGTTTCCGGTCGCCGCATCAAGCTGAAATACATGACGCAGGTGAAGGCGCGGCCTCCGGCCTTCATGATCTCGTGTACTCGCTCGGATGCTCTGCCTGAGTCCTATGTGCGTTATCTGATCAACGGTCTGCGCGCAGATTTCGCAATGCCCGGCGTACCGATCCGCATCCATTTCCGCACGTCGGAAAATCCTTACGAAAACAAGAAGAAGCGAACCTGACGCACCTTGCCCGACCGGATGGTCGGGGAGGGGGCATCCGATCAGGCTGCGTTCCTGCTGAGCGCCTGGCGCAAAGCGGTGATTTCACTCTTCAAGCGTGTCAGTTCGTCGGGCGTTTGCTCCGTGGCATCGAGAATGCAAGGGGGAACAGTTGCCGCCTTCTTCTTCAGCGCCTTGCCTTCGCCGGTCAGCTGAATCAACACCTGGCGCTCGTCTTCCTTGCTGCGGATGCGCTTGATAAAGCCAGCTGCCTCCAGACGCTTCAACAGCGGTGTCAGCGTGCTTGATTCCAGGAACAGCTTTTCACCGATACCGCCGACGGTCTGTCCGTCTTCTTCCCATAGCGTCACCATGACGAGATATTGCGGATAGGTGAGATTGAGCGCGTCCAGCATGGGTTTATAGAGCCGGTTCATCGCATGGTTCGCCGAATAGAGCGCGAAGCAGATGAAGTTATCCAGCTTTAACAGGTCGTCGGTCATCTCAAGAACTCCCTGAGAGGTCTTATGTAGGTCGTGCGATAAATAATTGTACACCCAAATTTATGCCCGGGCTATGGATTTCTTCTGCTTTAGGAAGTCAGCTCAGCGGACAATATCCCCATTGCTCTCGTGACGATCACCGATGTCCTGGAAATTTACTTTTCAAGAATGCGTTCTGCTGTGTGACATGCGAAAAGCAGGAACGGCGAGCGACATCGGTAGGACCATAGTCGCTGCCTTTCTCCAGGATCCGGCCGTGCTGAGCCGACGATGAGACTGGCGTAGCGGTCAGGGACATGATCGAGGACGTATAGCGCCCCGTTTGGACGGAACGCGCCCATCTTTCCCCAAGGCAAAATTTATCCTTGTCAAACATAGGCTTAGATATCAATCTCGCGCCGGAACCGAGCTTCCGGCCGGACTTGTTATCTATGAGACGGCCTTTTGTCTCTGTTGCCAAGAAGGAAACCGACTTTGTTCTACTCCGCGATCGGGCAGGTTGAGAAGGTACAAGGAAATGAACGCGTGTCCGTCAAGAAGGGACAGGCGGGATGGGTGCTTTACGGCCCCTACGTCACCCTGTCCCCAGGACGTTATGTTGTCGAATTTCATATCGATGCTGACCCCTCCGCGCCATCGGAAGAGGTCTGTTGTTCTATCGATGTCACTGCGGGTTTTGGCGCCCGTCAATTGATACGAAGGGAGCTAACGGGCGCGGATATAGTGCGGTCTGGTAAGAGTGTGACCTTGCAGTTCGACGTACCGGAAGAGGATGTTTTCGAGTTCCGGATCGATTCAACTGGGGTTGGAGCATTCGCCGCTTATGCCCATCGGCCCCTGAAAAGAATCGATCAAGAGAGCGGGCGCATGTCGGATGTCGCATTGCCTGACATTGCCAATCAATTCTTCAATACACATGTCTATGATTTCAAGTTGCTCGAGAAAAACGGCTTCACTTTTCACGTCGGTGCGGAAGAGGTCATTGCCGAATTTTCAGGAACTCGGCTCTATGTCAACAATGCCGAAGATTTCCAGGTTCTAAGCGAAATTTTCATTCACAACGAATATAATTTCATCACCGGGCGCGACAAAATTATCATCGATATCGGCATGAATGCGGGTCTTGCGTCGCTCTTTTTGGCGAGAGACCCTTCGGTGCGGGAAATACATGCATTCGAGCCTTTCGCTCTACCCCATGCGCGAGCACTGAAGAATTTCGCACTAAATCCGAAGGTGGCGGCCAAGATCAAGCCAAACCAATTTGGGCTTGGCGAGAGAGACGAGCAGATGGAGGTCATGGTCCGCTCCGATGCAACGATCGGCATCTCCGTAAGGGGAGCAGATTCCGGCAAGCCGGAAACGATCCATATCAAGGAGGCAGCTGGCATCATCGCGCCGCTTGCGGAGCGTGCGCGGAGAGCGGGCATGGATCTGGTCATCAAAATGGATTGCGAGGGATCCGAGTTCGGGATTTTCGAGACCCTGGCGAGACACGGTCTCTTCGGATCGATCAATGCCATGGTCATCGAATGGCACAAATGGTGGTCCAAGGACAAGAACCAGATGACGCTTATCGCACCGTTACTGAATGCGGGTTTCATCGTGCTGGACAAGACCCAGCTATCCAACCCGCATGCTGGCTTATGCTATGCTGTAAGAGCAGCGCGCTGATCTGCGAAGACACACGATTTGAGACGCGGTAAGCGAATTCCGGGTGGATCATCGGCCCGGAGTTCACTCCTTGTAGGCTTGTAATCGGCCCCGATGATTGGCAATGCGGACATTGCCGATAAATTGCGTTGTTGCCGCTTCCCAGGAGTAATTGAGTGCCAAGGAGCGCGCTGCCTCGCGTGAGCATGAGAGCGCGGCGAGGCAGGCGGTGGCCAGGTCCGCATCCACGACGCCAGCCGCCCTGTTTCCTCCCAGAATGTCCGCGGGGCCGGTAACCGGGTAGGCGGCGACCGGAACGCCGCTCGCCAGTGCTTCCAGAATGGCGTTGCCGAAAGTGTCGGTCTTGGACGGGAAGACGAACACGTCCGCCTGCGAATAGGCATGCGCCAATTCCTCGCCGAATTTCGCTCCCAGAAAATGGACATCCGGATAGAGTGTCTGCAACTCCGCCCGCGCGGGGCCATCGCCGACCACTACTTTCGATCCGGGCAGGTCGAGGTCGAGGAAAGCGGGCAGGTTCTTTTCCAGCGCCACGCGACCTACAGTCATGAAAATCGGACGAGGCAGGTCGAAGGGTGCGTCGTCCTGGGCCTGCGGTCGAAACAGTGAGGAGTCGATGCCACGGCTCCAGGGCAGTAGGTTGCGGATGCCGCGTAGCTTGAGTTCTTTTGCGAGACTTGGTGTCGCCACCATGCAGCCGTAGCCCGCATTGTGAAACCATTTGACGAAGGCGTAGAGCCAGCTTTCCGGTATCGGCAGGCGCGCCGCGACATATTCGGGAAAGCGGGTGTGATAGCTCGTGGAAAAAGGCATGCAATTTCTCAGGCACCAGCGCCTTGCGGTAAGCCCGAGGGGACCTTCAGTGGCAATGTGGACATAAGTCGGCCGGAGCGCCTCTATTCTCGCTGCAATCTTGCGATAGCTGGCAATCGAAAGCCGGATCTCCGGGTAGGTCGGGCAGGGGATGTTGCGAAAGCCGTCCGGCGTGATCATCGAAACCTCGATGCCCATGCGCGTCAGTTCGCGGTTGGTGTTCTCGATGGAGCGAACGACACCGTTGACCTGCGGATGCCAGGCATCGCTGACGATAAGCAGTCGTTCAGGTACTGCGACAGGTGTCGCCGCCTGCGCCCAGGTGGTTTGATCGATGTCTGACAAGCGTTGCAACATGCCCAAAACAGTCCATCAGCACCGCATCCTCATGATGACGGTGCCAGCGATTGCGGTGTTTCAAACATGATTCCCGCGCCCACTCTATTGTGGGGGGTGTCCATGATGGAAATATTACAGCGTTTAGCGGATGGCTTTCAGCTTCTCGGGCGAGACGAGCGCACCGTATTCCTGAATGACCCTCGCCGCGATCTTGGCTGCGAAGCCGGCGGCGGTAACTGCATTTTTGTGCTGCAGATAGTGCGCCAGAAATGCACCGTTGAAACTGTCGCCGGCGCTGGTGGTGTCGATAACCTTGACGACCTTGACCGCCGGGACGAGCGTCTCCTGAACGCCGTCGCCAATGGTCGCGCCATCAGGGCCATTCTTGACGATGACCATCACCGCTCCGTATTGCCGATAGCGGCGGATCGTGGCGGCAATCGAATCGTCACTGAAATGCGCGGCCTCATCATCGAAGCTCGGCATGACGAGCGTCGCTGCACGCGCTCCCTCGGCGATCATCGTATGCATCGCGTCCAGGCTGGACCAGAGGCGAGGGCGCAGATTGGGATCGAAGGCGACCAGCTTGCCGGCAGCTTTGGCGCGGCGCAGTTCTGCGAGCAAGGTGAAGGCATCTTCGCGCGACAGGATTGCCAGGGTAATGCCCGAAAAATAAAGGACGTCGGAGGCCTCGATTGCGGCACGCAGGGCATCGCCATCGGTCGCAAGCTGGCGGGCGGCAGAGCTGTCGCGCCAATAGCTGAAGGAGCGTTCGCCGTCTTTTAGATTGATCATGTAGAGGCCGGGCGTCTTGCCGCGAAGGCGGCGAATGCTCTGCGTGCCGATGCCGGCGCTGCCCATGAAGGCGATCATCTCGTCGGACATGGCATCGTCGCCGAGCGCGGTGAAGTAATCGATCGCCCAGTCCTTAGGTAGGCAGGCGCGGGCATACCAGGCGGTGTTGAAGGTGTCGCCGGCAAAGCCTTTGCGCAGGTGTCCGTCATCGGCCTGCGACAGTTCCACCATGCATTCGCCGATCGATAGAAAACGCCCGCCCAAGACTGCCTCCTGCATTTGCCTTGGTGCTGCATACGCGGAAGCGGCGGCTGGGGCAAGGTGGACGGCGGCAGCCGCCGTCCACTTTTGCTGGCGCTGCTTTACGGCCGGTCCATGTGATAGCAAGCCGCCGTCTGGCCTGGGCGCACGTGCTCGGTCGGTGGCATCTTCGTGCGGCAGATATCCGTCGCCTTCCAGCAGCGGGGTGAGAAGACGCAGCCCGGCGGTGGATTGAGCGGCGAGGGCGGATCGCCCTGCAAGCGGATGCGCTCGCGGCCACGAGCCAGCTTCGGATCGGGGATCGGCGCGGCAGAGAACAGCGCCTGTGTATAGGGATGGGCCGGATGGTCGAAGACCGTCGCGGCTTCGCCCGCTTCCACCACCTTGCCGAGATAAAGCACCAGCACGTCGTCCGAGATCAGGCGCACGACCGAGAGGTCGTGGCTGATGAAGATCAAGGTGAGGCCGAACTCCTTGCGCAGGCGGCGCAGGAGCGTGATGACCTGCCCCTGGATCGAAACGTCGAGCGCCGAAACCGGTTCGTCGCAGATGATAAGCTTCGGCCGAGTGATGACGGCACGGGCAATGCCGATGCGCTGTGCCTGGCCGCCCGAAAACTCGTGCGGGTAGCGGTTGATCATCTCAGGCACCAGGCCGACTGCCGCCATGATCTCGCGTACGCGATCCTGCCGCTGCGCGCGGCTCAGTTTCGGTTCGAAGACGGTCAGCGGCTCGGCGATGATGTCGCCGACGGTCATGCGTGGGTCGAGCGAGGCGATCGGATCCTGGAAGATAATCTGCATATCGCGGCGGGCGGCGCGCATCTCCTCTTCGGTAAGGTCGAGCAGGTTGCCGCCTTGCCAGAGGATGCGGCCCTTCTGGGCCTTGATCAGCCGCAGGATGGAGCGACCGAGCGTGGACTTGCCGCAGCCCGATTCGCCGACGATGCCGAGCGTGCGACCGGTCTTCAGCTCGAAGCTGACATCGTTGACCGCGGTCAGGATCAGTGGCGGCTTGAAGAGGGATTTCGACGGCAGTTCGAATTCGGTCGTCAGATGCTCGACCTTCAGAAGCGTTTGCTCAGCCATGGACGAGGCTCCGTTCCTGATTAGCCGAAAGGGGGTGGAAGCAGGCTGCGCAACGGCGCGGCGCCAGCGGATCGAGCGGCGGTGCTGCATCCAGACAATCGTCCTGTACATGGGCGCAGCGCGGCGAGAAGGAGCAGCCGCGCGGCAGGTGCATCAGGTTCGGCGGCCGTCCGGGGATGACGGTGAGATCGTCGACATCCTGGTCCGGCCTCGGGATCGCCGAGTGAAGCGCCGCCGTATAAGGATGAGCCGGGCTTTCGAACAGCTCCTCGACCGGCGCTTCCTCAACGATACGGCCGGCATACATGACGGCAACGCGGTCGGCGAGGCCGGCGACGACACCGAGGTCATGGGTGATCATGATGAGCGCCGTATGCATTTCCGCCGTCAGCTCATTGAAGAGATCGAGGATCTGCGCCTGGATCGTCACGTCGAGTGCCGTCGTCGGCTCATCGGCGATGAGGAGCTTCGGCTTGGTCAGCAGCGCCATGGCGATGACGATGCGCTGGCGCATGCCGCCCGAAAGCTCGTGCGGATAGAGGTTGAAGCGGCGCGTCGGATCAGGGATGCCGACCCGCTTCAGCATATCGAGCGCCGTGGCCGAAGCCGCGCGCGCTGTCAGGCCGCCATGGACTTCCAGCTGCTCCGTCAGCTGCCGCGAGATGCGCAGCGACGGGTTAAGCGCGGTCATCGGGTCCTGGAAGACCATGGCCATGTCCTTGCCGCGCACATGGTCGAGCTCGCGCGGCTTCAGGGTCAGCAGATCCTTGCCGTCGAGTAGCGCCTGGCCGCTGGTGCGGCCGTTTTTGGCGAGCAGGCCCATCAGGCCGAGGAAGGTCTGGCTCTTGCCGGAGCCAGACTCGCCGACGACGGCGATACGTTCGCCGCGGCCGATCTTGAGGTTCATCTTCGACACCGCGGCCACTTCGCCTTCTGGCGTGCGGAAGGTGATCGAATAGTCTTTGAGTTCGAGAAGTGTTTCTGTCATGTCAGCGATCCTTCGGATCGAATGCGTCGCGCAGACCGTCGCCGATGAAGAGCAGGCTCATCAGCAGCGCGACCAGGAAACCGGCCGGGAAGAACAGCAGCCATGGCGTCGTCTCCATACCGGCCGAACCTTCGGCAATTAGGGTGCCGAGCGATGTCAGCGGCTCCTGAACGCCGAAACCGAGATAGGAGAGGAAGCTCTCGGTCGCGATGATTTCCGGGATGGTGAGCGTCGCGTAGATGACGACCGGGCCGACGAGGTTCGGCACGATGTGTTTCAGGATGATCTTGAACGATCGCTGCCCCGATGCACGGGCGGCCTCGATGAATTCCCGCTGCTTGATCGACAGGGTCTGGCCGCGCACGATACGGGCCATGGTGAGCCATTCGAGTGCGCCGATCGCCGCAAACAGCAGATAGACGTTGCGGCCGAAGATCACCATCAGCAGGATGACGAAGAGGACGTAGGGCAGGGCGTACATGATATCGACGAAACGCATCATGATTGCATCGACGCGACCGCCGAAATAACCGGCAACGGCGCCGTAGAGCACGCCGATGACGACCGAGACGAGGGTGGCGACAAGTGCGACCGTCAGCGAGACGCGGGTGCCGTAGAGCGTACGCGCCAGCAGATCGCGGCCGTTGCCGTCGGTGCCGAAATAGTGGCCGGCGGCAAAATCCGGAGCGCCTCGGAAGGACGTCCAGTCCGGATCCTCATAGTTGAAGGGCAGGAAATACGGGCCGAATATGGCGACCAGAACCAGCACAGCCAGTATGACCAGCGAAAGTGCCGCTGCCTTGTTGCGCAGAAGACGACGCATTGCGTCGCCGGTGAGGGATCGCCCCTTGGGTGCGAGCCCCTCTGCCGAAAGCAATTCCGCTTCCAGCAATTCTCTCTTGGCGGAATTGAGGATCATCGCATTCTCACTTTCGGGTCGAGCCAGGCATAGGCGATGTCGACCAGCAGGTTGAGGACCACGATCAGGACCATGTAGAAAACGACCGTGCCGAGGACCATGCCGTAATCGCGGTTGAGCGCTGCGCCGACGAAGTAGCGGCCGACGCCGGGGAGGCCGAAGATGCTTTCGACCACCAGCGAGCCGGTGAGGAGGTAACTTGCCGCGGGTCCGAGATAGGAGACGACGGGCATCATGGCCGGCTTCAGCGCGTGGCGCATGATCGTCAGCCGCGGGCCGATGCCCTTGGCCTTGGCGGTGCGAATGAAGTTCTGGCCCATCACTTCGATCATCGAGCCTCGCATCAGGCGAGAGATGCGAGCCGCGTGCGGCAGGGTCAGGACGATGATGGGCAGGATCAGGAACTTGATCGAGCCGTCGCCCCAGCCGCCGACCGGCAGCCAGCCGAGCGTATTGCCGAAGATGAGCTGAAGGATGGGGGCGATGAGGAAGCTTGGCATGACCAAGCCGATGAGGAGGCCGCCGCCCAGCCAGTAATCCGCTGCGCGATTCTGATAGAGCGCCCCGAGACAGCCTATGAAGACGCCGACGATAGTCGCGAGCACGAAGGCGGAGCCGCCGATGGTCAACGTATAGGGGAAGCCCGACATGATCTGCTGGGTGACGGTGAAGTCCTGATTGGCGAAGGAGGGGCCAAGGTCGCCCTTCATGACATCGCCGACATAGATCAGGTATTGCTCAACCAAGGGCTTGTCGAGGTTGTAGTGAGCCGCGAGGTTGGCTTTGACTTCCGGCGGCAATGGCCTTTCGCCATCGAAGGGGCCGCCGGGAGCGAGGCGCAGAATGAAAAAACACACTGTCACGGCAATCCACAGAACGGGGATTGTCGACAGCAAACGACGGAGAGCGTAGCCAAACATGATCTTAGACGGCTCCCTCCCGGTTGTGTTCGGGAGGGAGCCTGTTCCCAATTATTCTTTAACCGACAGCCAGCGCGTACGGTGGATGTCCTGGATGTTGTCGACGAAGCCCTGGACCTTCGGGGCGACGATGTTCTGGGAAACGTAGTAGTAGATCGGGATTGCGGCGCTGTCGTCGAGGGCCAGCTGCTCGGCCTTCTTGTAGATCTCGGCGCGCTTCTTCAGATCGATCTCTTCATTGCCCTGCTTGATCAGAGCATCGTAGTCCTTGTTGCTCCAGCGGCCGTAATTCATCTCGACGCCGGTGGACAGCAGGTTCAGGAAGTTGATCGGATCGTTGTAGTCGGCGAGCCAGCCGGCACGGCCGATCTGCACCTCGCCGCGCTGCATTTCATCGTAATGCACCTTGGTTTCGGTGTTGTAGAGCTCGATATCGACGCCGAGCGGCTTCCACATGGCGGCGATCGCAACGGCGATGCGCTTGTGGTTGTCGTTGGTGTTGTAGCGCAGCTGAGCCTTCAGCGGGTGATCGGGACCGAAGCCGGCTTCCTTCAAGAGCTTCTTGGCTTCTTCGACCTTCTGCTTGTAGGGCTCGTCCTTCCAGCTGACATAGGCCGGTTCACCGTAATTGGCGGTACCTGGCGGTACCCAGGAATAGGATGGCAGTTCGCCGGTGCCGAGAATCTTCGGGCCGATGACCTCGCGGTTGACGGCCATGGAGAGAGCCTGGCGCACGCGCTTGTCGTTGAAAGGCGGCTTGGTAGAGTTCAGGACGTAGTAGTAGGTGCCAAGGAAGGGCACCACATGCGCCTGGCCGGGCAGGTTCTTCTGGATCCAGTCGAACTGGTCGGCCGGGAAGGAGGTCAGGATATCGAATTCGCCGGCGCGATAGCGCTTCAAGGCAGCGGCCTGATCTTCCAGCGTGTAATAGTTGACGTTGTCGATCTTGATGTCCTTGGCGTCGTAATACTGGTCACTCTTGACCATGCTGACGTGCGAACCGGGCACCCATTCGGTGGGCTTGTACGGGCCGTTGGTGACGATGTTGCCGATCTTGACCCACTGGTCGCCCTTGGCTTCCACGACATGCTTCGGCAGCGGATAGGCCGTGTAGTGCATCAGGGCGTTGAGGAAGTAGGGTGTCGGGTTTTCAAGCGTGATTTCGAGCGTCTTGTCGTCGATCGCCTTGACGCCGAGCTGTGTCAGATCCTTGATCTCGCCCTTGTTGATCTTTTCCGCGTTCAGGATCGTGTACTGCAGATAGGCGTATTGCGCGGCGGTCTTCGGGTCCATCAGGCGCTGGAAGGCAAAGACGAAGTCCTGAGCCGTCACAGGTTGGCCATCGGACCACTTGATGCCGTCGCGAAGCTTGAAGGTATAGACCTTCTGGTCGGGCGAAATGGTCCAGCTTGCAGCCTGGCCGGGAATTGGGTTGTCCTTGGGATCTTCGGTCACCAGCCCTTCGAAGATATCGCCGTCGATACGGTTTTCCCAATCGCCGGAAATTTTTTGCGGATCGAGCGAAGTCGGGTCGCCGCCGTTGTGGATATTGAGGGTCGCGGCATGCGCGGAAACGCTCAATATCGTGCTGACGAAAGCCGCAGCGATAAATTTTCTGGTGATATGCGCCATATGTTTTCCCACCTTTCTGGAGTTCTTGTCCTTGTTTTACAAGGGTGTTTTTGATCCGCAGGTGACCTGTACGTGCAGGTCAATGCGCGAAGTTATCGAAAGCGACGTCGCTTTCAAGTTAAAAAAAGTCGGGCATGCTTAGCGTGTGAACTTTCATATTGATAATTCGCTTAAATTGATACTGCGAATTTATCCGCCGATGGTTGAGCTTTTCGGATGGCCGATTTGCGGCTTGCCGCCTGCGCACGAGTGTGCAAACTGGAAGGCCTTGTGCGATATCGAGGCGGTTTGATGAAATCGACGAATAAAGCGGCGGGAGCCGACTGGTGGCGCGGGGCCGTGATCTATCAGGTCTATCCGCGGTCGTTTCAGGACACGGATGCCAACGGACTGGGAGATATCAAGGGGATCACCCGGCGCCTGCCTCACATTGCTGCACTCGGGGTCGATGCGATCTGGCTGGCGCCGTTCTTCACCTCACCGATGGCCGATATGGGCTATGACGTTGCTGATTATCGCGATGTCGATCCGATTTTCGGCACGCTTGCCGATTTCGACGAGATGATGACGGCAGCACACGACCTCGGGCTGAAGGTCATTATCGACCAGGTTATCTCGCACACCTCGGACCGGCATCCCTGGTTCGTGGAAAGCCGCGCGAGCCGCGACAATCCCAAGGCGGACTGGTATGTCTGGGCCGACCCGAAGCCGGATGGCACCGCGCCGAACAACTGGCTGTCGATTTTCGGCGGGCCGGGTTGGGAGTGGGATGGCGTACGCCGGCAATATTACCAGCACAATTTTCTGACCTCGCAGCCGGACCTGAACTTCCATAATCTTGAGGTCCAGGATGCTGTGCTCTCGGCCGTCAAATTCTGGCTTGATCGCGGCGTAGACGGTTTTCGTCTGGATACGGTCAATTACTATTTCTGCGACAAGAAGCTTCGCGACAATCCGCCGGCGCTCGTCGCAACGGGCGGGCTCGATGCCCCTGAGAGCAATCCTTACGGGATGCAGAACCATCTCTACGACAAGACGCAGCCGGAGAATATCAGCTTCCTGCGGCGGTTCCGGGCATTGCTCGACCAATATGAGGATCGCGCGACCGTCGGCGAAGTGGGGGATGGTGCGCGCTCGCTGCAGACCGTGGCCGCCTATACCAGCGGCGGCGACAAGCTGCATATGTGCTACACGTTCGACCTTTTGGGGCCTGATTTCACGCCGGCGCATTTCCGCCGTTGCGTCAGCGATTTTCAGGACAATGTCGTCGATGGCTGGGTCTGCTGGGCCTTTTCCAACCACGATGTCCAGCGGCATGTTAGCCGCTTTGCCAAAACGGAGGAGGAGCAGCCGCGCGTTGCAAAGCTCGCGATTTCGCTGCTTTCCACATTGCGCGGTTCGATCTGCCTCTATCAGGGCGAAGAACTCGGTTTGCCTGAGGCGGAGTTAGCCTTCGAGGATCTGCGCGATCCCTACGGAATTCGCTTCTGGCCGGCATTCAAGGGGCGTGACGGATGCCGCACGCCGATGCCCTGGGAAGCGGGCCGTGCTCATGCGGGCTTCACGACGGCCGACAAGTCATGGCTGCCAGTTCCCTACCAGCACGCGGCTCTGGCGGTGGACAAGCAGGAAGCGGATGAGCACTCCGTGCTGCATCACTACCGGCAGACGCTTGCTTTCCGTGCAGAACATGCGGTCCTGCGCGACGGCGATATGACCTTCCTCGACACGGAGGAAGACGTTCTCGCCTTCACGCGCTCCAAGGGTGACGAGACGCTGCTCTTCATCTTCAATCTCTCCCGCAAGCCGGTGAAAGTTGCTTTGCCCGAGGATATCAAGCTTGGCTTGACGGTCGCCATGCCAGGGTTTGGCACGGCTGATGCCGGGGCGACGGTGGCGCTTTCGGCGCTGGACGTTTATTGCGGCAAGCTTGCCTGATCAGCCGATCAGCATGAACTTGTCGACATCGACCAGGCCCTTGTCCGATATCTTCAGATGCGGGATGACGGGCAGGGGCAGGAAGGCGAGCTGGAGGAAGGGTTCTTCCAGCGTTGCGCCGAGGGCATAGGCCGCCTGGCGCAGATGATGCAGCGCGTCGCGCACGCTTTCATAAGGCTCGAGGCTCATCAGGCCGGCGACGGGCAGGGCGATTTCACCTGTTACGACGCCACCCTCGACGACAACAAAGCCGCCATTGATATCACTGAGGCGGTTGGCGGCGAGCGCCATGTCATCCTCATTGACGCCGACGACGCAGATATTGTGGCTGTCATGGCCGACTGTGGAGGCGATCGCGCCTTTCTTCAAACCAAAACCTTGGACGAAGCCGTTGGCATGGTTGCCGTTCTTGCCATGCCGCTCGATGACGGCGACCTTGATGATATCGTTGCCGAGGTCGATAGCGGTCTGGTTGCCCTTGGTCGGCAGGCGATAGCGGCGATGTTGAGTGATGATCTTGCCAGGCGTCACGCCAATGACGGAGCTCTCGCCTTCTGCTACCGGCACACCGAAATCGGCGGCATTGATCGGGCGGGCCTTGACGCTGTCGAGGCCGACCGGCTCGACCGAACCGCGGGTCGCAAAGAGTTCGGCGGTAACGCGGCGGCCTGCGGAAAAGACCATCTCGGCCTTGCAGTTTTCCAGGCTATCGATGACGACGAGATCTGCGCGCCATCCAGGCGCCACGAGACCGCGATCCTGAAGGCCGAAGGCGCGGGCTGCGGAGATCGAGGAGGCGCGGTAGATCGCCAGCGGCTCGACGCCATGGGCAATCGCCGTGCGGATCATGTAATCGAGGTGGCCCTGTTCGGCGATATCGAGCGGATTTCGATCGTCTGTGCAGAGTGCGAGGTGGGGTGACAGGCGCTCGGTGATAATAGGCATCAGCGCGTGCAGATCCTTGGAGACGGAGCCCTCGCGCACGAGGATATGCATGCCTTTGCGGATCTTTTCCAGCGCCTCCTCTGATGTCGTCGATTCATGCTCGGTGCGGATGCCGGCCGCGAGATAGCCGTTGAGGTCATTGCCGCGCAAAAGCGGCGCATGGCCATCGATATGGCCGCCCTGGAAGGCCTCGAGCTTCGCCATGCAGACCGGATCCTTATGGACCACGCCGGGGAAATTCATGAATTCTGCAAGGCCGATGACTTTGGGATGATTGCGGAAGGGCAGGAGCTTCTCGATCGGCAGGTCAGCGCCGGAGGTTTCCAGATGCGTCGCCGGTACGCAGGAGGAAAGCTGGACGCGGATATCCATGATGGTTTCCAGCGAACAGTCGAGAAAGTAGCGGATGCCGTCCGTGCCGAGCACGTTGGCGATCTCATGCGGATCGCAGATGACGGTGGTAACGCCATAGGGCAGGACGCAGCGATCGAATTCGAGCGGGGTTACCAGCGAGGATTCGATGTGAAGATGGGTATCGATGAAGCCCGGCACGACGATGCGGCCGGCAATATCGATCTCTTCGCGTCCCCGATAATCGCCGCAGGTGCCGACGATGCGATCGCCGCAAATGGCGATGTCCGAAGCGACCAGCTCGCCCGTCACCAAATCGAAGAACCGGCCGTTCTTCAGCACGATATCCGCAGGCTCCCGGCCGACGCCCTGGTCGATATAGCGTTCGAGTTTGGTGGTCATGGCTTTCCTACCCGCTGTGATTCCGTATAGCCCCTCACCCTAGCCCTCTCCCCGTTCTACGGGGAGAGGGGATCTGTCCGAATTTGTTGATAGGGCAGTGTTTCTTACGGCCTGGCGAGAACTAAGACTCCCTCTCCCCGCGAGCGGGGAGAGGGCTGGGGTGAGGGGCTATTTCGAACACGCTGCCGGAAGAAATTTGAAATCACGAGCCGCTACAGCTTCGGTCAACCTGCCTTCGCAGATCGCTACGATGGTTTCGAGAACTGCCGGCATGGCTGTGAGGACATCAATGTTCCAGAAGCGTGCGACAGACCAGCCTTCAGCGGCCATGAATTCAGCGCGAATGGTATCGTGCTTGCTGTTGGCATGTTGACCGCCATCGATCTCGATGACTAGGGATCGCTCTCGGCAGGCAAAGTCAGCGAAATAAGGACCGATTGGAAACTGCCGAACGAATTTGACGCTGTTCAGCCGACGGCTGCGAAGTTCCGACCAAAGTTTTGCTTCCGCATCGTTGTCCGATTGCCGAAGCATTCTTGCGCGCTGTGTCGTTTTAGGTTCCGGACCGCGCATCTCATTGTCCTCGTGAACGGCACCTCACCCTAGCCTCTCCCCGCAGGCGGGGAGAGGGGATACCTCGAATGCGCCGATATCACTGTGCCTCATTGAGAAGAGGCAATGAGATATTTCGCCTCAGATATTATTTTGCAAGATCTCTCTCAGCTTGCCGAACAGCTCGTCGATGTGATGTTTCTCGATGATCAGCGGCGGCGACAGCGCGATGATGTCGCCGGTGGTGCGGATCAGAAGGCCCTTCTCGTAGGCCTTCAGGAAGGCGGTGAAGGCGCGCTTGGTAGGTTCGCCGGCGATGGGATCGAGCTCGATGGCGCCGATCAGGCCGGTGTTTCTAATGTCGATGACGTTCGGGCAGTCTTTCAGGGAGTGCAGAGCGTCGGCCCAGTAGTCGGAGAGCTCGGCCGCGCGCGTCAGCAGGCCTTCTTCCTTGTAGGTGTCCAGCGTCGCCAATGCCGCGGCCGAGGCGATCGGGTTGCCGGAATAGGTGTAGCCATGGAAGAACTCGATCATGTGCTCGGGTCCCTGCATGAAGGCGTCGTGGATCTCCGAGGTGACGAAGACCGCGCCCATCGGAATGACGCCGTTGGTCAGACCTTTGGCTGTCGTGATGATATCCGGCTTCACATCATAATATTGGGCGGCAAAGGGGGTGCCGAGGCGGCCGAAACCGGTGATGACTTCGTCGAAGATCAGCAGGATGCCGTGCTTGGTGCAGATTTCGCGCAGCTTCTGCAGATAGCCCTTCGGTGGGATGAGCACACCGGTGGAGCCGGCGACCGGCTCGACGATGACGGCCGCGATCGTCGAGGCGTCATGCAGAGTGACGATACGCTCCAGTTCGCTGGCAATATCGCCGCCATGCTCCGGCTCGCCGCGCGTGAAGGCGTTCTTGCCGGGCACATGGGTGTGCGGCATGTGGTCGACACCAGTCAGCAGCGTGCCGAACATCTTGCGGTTGGTGACGATGCCGCCGACGGAGATGCCGCCGAAATTGACGCCGTGATAGCCGCGCTCGCGGCCGATGAGGCGGAAGCGCGAGCCATTGCCCTTCACGCGATGATAGGCAAGCGCAACCTTGAGCGCGGTTTCGACCGATTCCGAACCGGAGTTGGTGTAAAGAACGTGGTCCATACCCTCAGGGGCAATATCGACCAGCCGGTTCGCCAGTTCGAAAGCCTTGGGGTGGCCGAGCTGGAAGGCGGGTGCGTAGTCGAGTTCGCCTGCCTGCTGGCGGATGGCCTCGGTGATCTTCGGGCGGCAGTGCCCGGCGTTTACGCACCACAGGCCCGCAGTTCCATCCAGCACCTGCCGACCATCATGGGTAGTGTAATACATATCCTTGGCGCTGACGAAGAGGCGCGGTTCCTTCTTGAACTGGCGGTTGGCCGTAAACGGCATCCAGAAGGCGCGCAAATCGTTGGGGGCGGCATTCAAACGGTCCGACATGCTGTTCTCCAATGGCCAATTCGGGGGGCCATTTCCCGGCCACGGCCTACGCCGCGCTATTATATTTACTGCTTGGTCAAATTATCAGCCGCCTTTTTGGCGTCAAGGCAAAGATGGCGGTGAAAGCGACAGGTTGAGCGTCGAAGAATGCGTGTCGACATGTCGGGGAGGAAAACGGACCACGAAGCACCGTGAGGTAGTCCCCATATGAAAAAACTGGCAAATCCAAGGATTTGCCAGTTAAAGCAGTAAAACACCTGGTAATGAAAGCAAGTCGATCTTTCGAGATTTAAATTGTCCCAAAAGATCATACGTCGACAGGCCGGGAGCTATCTTAGCTCTTAGGCAGCCGATCTACTTTTTTCCGGCTCGCAATAAATGTCTTCCAGCGTTTCGAGAACACGGATCACGGATTCCGATGTGCTGGAGTAGTAAATAGTTTGAGCATCACGACGCGTCTTGACCAGCTTTTGGGCGCGAAGCTTCGAAAGATGCTGGGAAAGTGCTGATTGGCTCAGTCCGACCTGATTGGCAAGAACGCCAACTGGAACTTCGCCTTTAACGAGACTGCAAAGGATCAAAAGACGCTTCGGGTTCGCCATTGCTGATAATAATGCTGCCGCAACATTAGAGTGTTCGGCCAAATCTCTTGTCTTCATCTTTTAAACTTCCCAATGCGGAGCGAACATCAGAAATTGTGCTATTTCCAACCCGGTCCTTACCGATATCTAACAATACCAAGAGCGGTCGAAGATTGTATATACCTAAATTTAAGGTATCGAGTATGCTGTTTTAGATATGTACGTATGATGCTCCGGCGATGATGCAGGCGTCCCTAACGTCCCATCTAGGGGCTCGATTAGACCAAAATAGGTCGATTTTTATCGTTTCGGAGCAGCAAATATGCCAAATTTGGTCACCGAAGATTTGCAACCCACCAATATCAGCCGTTTCTACTTCGAGCTGTCCGACTACTAATTCTCGCACTATTGTATGATTTATTGCCGGCGCGCTTTGTTTTCGGTTTAAAGCATCATCAGGTCCTGCGAAGACAAGATATAAGCCCTTCCGAAGCCGCCGTTCAGGCTGGCATCCAGAGGAACGAGGCGGAAGAAGCAGAAGTCCGGAAGGTCGATATAGAGCTTGGATTTCGGATGACGATCGAGAAAAAGCGTTCGGATGCGATTGTGAGCTTGGCTTTGCCGATCGATGCGCTCCGCGCTGCAACGTAGGGTCAGGCGAGGGTGGGCGAGAGGATCGCCCTTGCCAGGTTCGCCGAAGCGCGCCGAAGCGCGGCTGTCCTTCATCAAAGCCTTGGTATGTGAGGAGAGGCCGGAGACCAGGATGACCGGAGTGCCATCAGCATCCATGGCAGTCAGGACGCGGCTAACGGATGGAAAGCCGGTGTCGGGATCGATGACGGCCAAGGCTGCATGTGCGGCTTTGTGCATGAGGTCGCGCGCCTGAATGCGCGCATCCTCATCCGTTTCCCTCAACACCGATGGCTTGTCGTTCATTGCCTGCTCCATGAATTGAGGAGCAGTCGCGAACGACTACTCCTTTCGCCGGTGGCTGGTGAGGCCCGACACCACGTCTTGCGCGGAGATCGTTCCGATAATCGTGCCATTGTCAACAACGCCGATATTGCCCGGCTGGCGCGTCAAGGCGTCAAGGATATCGATGAGCGGTGTCGCGGCGGTTGCCGTCGCGGTGACGGAACCTGCACTGGCCGAATGTCCGACGCCCTGCTGCATGACATCCCGCGCCGTTAGCATGCTGATCGGGTTCATGTGCTGCACGAAGTCGGCAACATACTGATCGGCAGGGTTCTTGACGATCTCCTGTGGCGTTCCGCACTGGATGATGTGGCCGCTTTCCATGATGGCGATGCGGTTGCCGATGCGGAATGCCTCGTCCAGATCGTGGCTGACGAACAGGATCGTGCGTTTCAGGCGGCGCTGGAACTCCAGAAGCTCGTCCTGCAAGCGGGTGCGGATCAGCGGGTCGAGCGCCGAGAACGGCTCGTCCATGAGCAGGATCGGCGCCCCGGTTGCAAAGGCACGGGCGAGACCGACGCGCTGCTGCATGCCACCCGAAAGCTCATTGACCTTGCGATTGGCCCATTGCGTGAGGTTCACGAGCTGTAGCTGCTCGTCGACCCGCTTCTTGCGCTCAACATCCGGCACGCCGGCAAGCTCGAGCCCGAAGCCGACATTGTCGGCAACCGTCCGCCAGGGCAGCAGCGCGAACTGCTGGAAGACCATGGAGACGGTGTGCATGCGCAGGTCGCGCAGGGCTTTTGGACTGCAGGAATAGGGGCTGACGGCGCCGTTCTTGGTGTTGACGGAGACCTCGCCACGCACCACAGGCGCAAGTCCGTTGACGGCGCGCAACAGCGTCGATTTGCCGGAGCCGGACAGGCCCATGAGCACGAGAATTTCGCCCTCTTCGATTTGCAGCGAGGCATTGGCTACACCGAGCACCATGCCGGTGGATTTACCGATCTCGTCGCGCGACTTGCCTCCGTCGACAAGTTTCAGGGCGGCATCTGGACGATCGCCGAAGATGATGCTGACATTTTTGAAATCGACGGCGACAGTCATGAGTGGTCTCCTTCGCCGGGCGCGCGGAACATACGGTCGAGAATGATCGCCAGGATGACGATGCAGGCGCCGGAATCGAAGCTCTTGGCGACATTTACGCTATTCAGTGCGCGCAGCACCGGCACGCCGAGCCCGGGGGCGCCGACGAGTGCCGCGATCGAGACCATCGAGAGTGACAGCATGATGGTCTGCGTCAGGCCAGCCATGATCTGCGGCGTGGCAAAGGGCAGCTCGACCTTGCGCAGAACCTGGCGAGGCGTCGCACCGAAGGATTCAGCGGCCTCCACGAGCGAAGGGGGAGTGGAAATGATGCCGAGGCGGGTCATGCGGATCGGTGCAGGAAGAGCAAAGACGACGGTGGCAACCAGGCCCGGGACCATGCCGAGACCGAGCAGGATCATTGCCGGCACCAGATACACGAAGGTCGGGATGGTCTGCATCAGATCGAGTATCGGTCGCATGATGGCGTAAAGCCAGGGACGGCGGGCTGCCGCGATGCCGAGCGGCACGCCCACCAGCATGCACACGAAGGTGGAGGCCAATACCAGTGCCAGCGTTTCGGTCGTCTCTTTCCAATAGCCCTGGTTGATGGTGATCAGCAGGCCGATCAGCGTGAGGACCGTGATGGTGACGCTCCGGCGCATCCAATAGGCAAGTGCCGTGAAGGCGACGACGACGATCAGCGGATGCGGTGCCTGCAAGAGGAACAGCAGCCCTTTGATTCCGTGCGCGACCAGGAAGGAAAGGCCGTCGAAGAACCACGTGACGTTGCTCGTCAGCCAGTCGACGACGGCTTTGGCCCATGGCCCGATGGGGATGCGGTAATCGGTTAACCAGTTCACATCTTTGCCCACGATTGGGGGCGGCGTTTCCGATTGTTGCGTATGATGCCGGAGATGCCGCCGTAGAATAACGGTCTGTCACGCCAGGCGGACCATTGTCCGAGTGATGGCGGGACGCGAAAGCAAGCAGTCCGTTCAAGGAAGAGAAAGGGGCGGTTTGGCCGCCCCTCCATCCATCCTCGTATTACAGGCCGAGCTTGGCCTTGACCGCCGCCAGGCCGTCACCGCCATCCCTGGTGGTGACGCCGGCAAGCCAGGGCGTGACCGCCGACGGATTGGCCTTCAGCCATTCGGTGGCAGCCGCTTCCGGCTCCTTGCTGTCGTTCAGGATCTTGCCCATGATTTCGTTTTCCATCGGCAGCGAGAAGACGAGATTCTTGACGAAGGCGCCGACGTTCGGGCATTCCTGCAGGTAGCCGGCCCGGACGTTGGTATAGACCGTCGCGCCGCCGAAGTTCGGTCCGAACACATCGTCGCCGCCGGTGAGGTAGGTCATCTTGTAGGTGGTGTTCATCGGATGCGGCGCCCAACCGAGGAAGATGATCGGCTTGCCTTCCTTGTCGGCGCGGGACACCTGCGCCAGCATGCCCTGCTCGGAGGATTCGACCACTTCGAAGCCCTTGAGGCCGAAGGTGTTCTTGTCGACCATGTCGATCACCAGACGGTTGCCGTCGTTGCCCGGCTCGATGCCGTAGATTTTGCCGTCGAGATCGTCCTTATGAGCGGCGATATCCTTGAAGTCCTTGATGCCGAGCGCGGCACCCTTTTCGTTGGTCGCGAGCGTGTACTTGGCGCCTTCCAGGTTGGCGCGCACGGTTTCGACCGACTTGTCCGCGGCGAACGGCTTGATGTTCTCGGCCATGGAGGGCATCCAGTTGCCGAGGAAGACGTCGATGTCCTTGTTCTTAAGCGACTGGTAGGTCACCGGGACGGCGAGCACCTTGACGTCGGTGTCGTAGCCGAGTGCCTTCAGAAGAATGGAGGCGGTTGCCGTGGTGGAGGTGATATCGGTCCAGCCCACATCGGCAAAATGTACGGTGCCACAGCTTGCCGGTTCGGCTGCGGAGGCCGTGGTGGCTCCCAATGTCAATGCGGAGAGAGTTGAAGCGAAAGCGAATGCAGTAAGGGTCATTTTTATCATTGCGTGACTCCCAGTCTAACGTTCCCAAGCAACCATCAATAACTTACATTTTCAAGCGACCACAGTGTATTTGCGGCGGTTTGAGGGGGCTGAATGCGACGCCCGTCTTTTTATGTCCGCCGGTGGCCAAGGCTTTTGCGCCCTGGGCCATGCCCGTCTGAATCCTGTGGTTTTCGCCAAGACTATCTTTTCTTATCGTCGCGCAGCTCCCATGAAGCATTCAAGGAGAATGTCATGGCCAAGCTCTACTTCCATTATTCGACGATGAATGCCGGCAAATCGACCATGCTGCTGCAGGCCGCCTATAATTATCAGGAGCGCGGCATGCGCACCGCAGCCTTCATCGCAGCCCTCGACGATCGCGCCGGTCGCGGCACGATCGCCTCGCGCATCGGATTGACGATGGATGCCTTGCCGTTCGAAACGAGCGACGATCTCTATGCGATGGTCGATGAAATGCATGCAAAGGAGCCGCTTGCCTGCGTCTTCGTCGATGAGGCCCAATTTCTGACGCGCGAGCAGGTCTGGCAGCTTGCCCATATCGTCGATCGCCTCGATCTTCCGGTCATGACCTACGGGCTGCGCACGGATTTCCATGGACATCTGTTTCCGGGATCGCAGGAGCTGCTGACCATCGCCGACGAGTTGCGCGAGGTGCGCACTATCTGCCATTGCGGGCGCAAGGCGACGATGGTGGTGCGCTTGGACGCTGCCGGCAATGTCGTCCGCGAAGGCGCGCAGATCGAGATCGGCGGCAGCGACAAATATGTCTCGCTCTGCCGTCGTCATTGGGAAGAGGCGATTACCTGCGAGTGAAGCAGCCGCTCGTGCAGGCTTTCGATAGCGGTTCTGACTATTTTCGGCACGTAATTGCCTATCGAAGTCGAGGCTGACGGGGAGAGACGATGAAACTGCAATGTCTGGCATCGGCCGTCATCCTGTTCGCTTCGGCTTCCGCTGTGCTTGCGGACGGCGATGCAATTGCAGGTGCCGCCGTTTTCAAGAGATGCGGGGCATGTCACACGGCGACCGGCCCCGATAATCGCGTCGGTCCCTCGCTGATGGGGATCGTCGGACGAGCCGTCGCAAGCAAGCCGGATTACGCCTACTCGCCGGCGATGAGGGCATTCGGGGCTGACGGCAAGGTCTGGGATGGGGCGTTGCTGCGGAAATATCTGCCGGCGCCGCAATTCCTCGTCAAAGGCACCCGGATGGCGTTTCCAGGCCTGAAAAGCGACAAGGATCTCGACAATCTCATCGCCTATCTGAAGAACCCGGCCGCTGCTCAGTAGCTTTCGAGCATTTCCTTCGCCTCCGGAAGCAGCTAGTCTTGCGCCAAAGGTAGGGGAGGGAATGTTTTCATGCTCAGGCCTCATTCCTTCGATGGCATGCTCGACAGGGCGCGCACGACGCTCGAAGACGCTATGAACGACGCGAATTCGGCAGTAGCGACGCTCGCCCGCCACGCCAGGGACAGCGAGCACGCCGCAGCCGTTAATTTTCCCGTCGAAGAGGCATTTGTTCGCGAAGCGGTCGAATTGCTCGACCGTTGGAAATCAGTCGCCCTGTCGCTCGTCAAAGAGCTGGATCATGCGACCGACGAGGCTGATCTGCAGCATCGGCGATTGTTCAATGAGAAGATTGGCCTTGAAAATGCAGGCTTGCTCAGCCGGGTGTTTGCACGCAGACCCATGGGGCCGGATGAGATCATCGTCAATGTCGACGCGGCCCTTGCGGTATCGGCCGAACTCGATCTTCTTTTCAAGCAGGCGAGACCCATCTTCTCCCGGTGCTTTCGTGAATGCGAACTTCAACTCGAAGGCGTGATCGAGAGGCGGAGGAAGCTCGATTTCGAGATAGAGGAGGTGCAGCGCAGGGCCGACGTCCTGGCGGAAAAGCTCATGTATCAGAGGCGCAACCGCCCATCTTCACGCCATGCCGATCTGCAGTCCGAACTCGAAGCGGACTATCGCGCTCTGGTGACCGAGCAGGATGATATTCGGCGGCAAGAACAGGAGCTTCAATCCCGCCGCACCGTGCGGCAGCGCCTCATAGACATTTACGAAGGGCTGGCGGCTGCCCTGAACAATCAGATCGCCGCCATCGGCGCGATGGCAGCCAAGCTGAGCGTCGATATCGAGCAGCGGATCGCTCTGCTCAAGGCATTGGCGTCAGAAGTGGAGCCGGCATCGATTAGGGTTTCGCGAACGGGAGTGGTCGAGAGCCTGATCCAGGCCTTCGAGGCGAATGTGCTGGCGGGGCATGATCTTGCCGTGCGCAAGGCTCATGTAGATGCTGTCTTCAAACGACGGTTGGAGCCTCATCCGCTGCCCGCATCCTCAGATTCGAGCGAAGTGGCGGAAGAGACGCAACCTGAGGGTTGATTGCTGTCCGTCACGGAAAATTCCGTTCGGACGGTTGTTGTTTTTCCCAAGAACACATATTTGCTGGAACGCGAGTGGCGATAAGGACTTAATGATCCGAGGACCGCGGCGATTTTCGCGGCGTCCATTGCGCAGGTTGGTGTGGTGCGTCCTTCGCGTGTCGGCAGGATGCGCGGTAGGGTTTAGGAGGCGTGTCCATGCTTGGCTCGATCACGGCGTTCTTCAAGCGGATCTGGGCCGCTTTCGCGCGCTGGCTGGGATTGGTTTTCGTCGGGCTAAGCTGGCCATTTCTTGCCGCTCATGGCTGGTATCGGCAGCGCAACTGGCTGATCAAGCTGCCGCTTGCTGCCTTCGTGGCGTTGATGGCGCTGCTTTATGTCTATTTCGTTTGGCAAACGCAGGTCTGGACCGGGTTCAATCCGGCCTATCCGGACGTCTACAAATTCTCCGAGCGCAAATATTCCGCCGGACAGGAGCTGCCTGCGACGGATGGTCAGCAGGCGGCTGCCACAGCACCTAAAACCTGCCAAACCTCGGCTGTCGTCGACGTTGCCACCGATCTGACCGATTTCAACGTCAACCAGAATGCCTGGATTTCCTCGATGCTGCTCTACAAGCTCGGCTTCTTCGGCATTTCATGGGATGACACGCCCTTCCTCGACAACAAGGCTTCCTTCCAGCGGGGCATCAATTCGGTCGTTCGCCGCACCTCGGCGGAGTTGGTCGATACGCTCGGCCGCGTGCGCGGAACATCCGGCATCAACAGCGATCTGCAGAAGGCGCGCGGCAACCTGCAGTTCGACGAGTCGAGCTGGTATTTCGGCCTGCATCCCTTCGGACCGAAGACGCCGAGCCCAAGCTATTACCGCGCTGCAATGAGCAATCTGCGCAGCTTCAACAGCGACCTCGGCAATTGCAAGGCGATTTTCGATGGACGTGCCGACAACCTCCTGCAGTTCGTCGACCATATTGCCAACGATCTCGGCAGCACGGCGGATATATTGGCCCGGAGGGCGGGGGATCACAGCTATGGCTGGCTGGATATGCGGGCTGACGATCGTTTCTGGTTTGCCTATGGGCAGCTTTACGCGAGCTACGGTATCCTGATGGCGGCCCGCTCGGATTTCCAGCAGGTGATCGCCGAACGTAATGTCGCCACGCTCTGGGCCGATGTCACGACGCAGCTGCAGGCGGCTTTGCGCATTCAACCTTTCATCATTTCCAATGGGCCTGAAGACAGCTCCTTCATGCCGAGCCATCTTGCGACCATGGGCTTCCATATTCTGCGGGTGCGTTCGAGCCTCGTAGAAATCCGCACGGTTCTGGGCGGTCGCTAAACGAAGCCCAGCGAGCGGAGACCCCGTAGGCGGACCCCGACGCTGAGCCCGGCTGCCGAGCTCAGTTTTGCGTCCGGAACTGCGTAAGAACAAGAAGATAGAGCGTTTTCGCGATTTGAAGAAAAGCGGAAAAGTTCTAGCTGATCAGCTTCAGGCGGATGGCTTTTGCGACGAGCTGGGTACGGTTGACGCAATCGAGCTTCTTGATCGCGTTCATCATATACGCGTTGACCGTATGGTCGGAGAGCGAAAGAATCTGGCCGATCTCGACCGAGGTCTTGCCTTGGGCCGTCCAGCGGACCACTTCCAGCTCGCGAGCGGAAAGCGAATGCGGCGCGGCACCACCGTTGCGCTTGAGGCAATTATAGGAATCGAGCGCCTGCAGCATGATCAGGGTGAGTTCGTTGATTTCACTCTGGCCGAGGCTGTTGCGATTGCCCATGAACCAGAAAACGAGGCGCTGGCCATCCGGAGCATTAACCGGGATTATGACGCTCATCGGACAATTGTAGCTAATCAGGAGTGCTCGAAGCTCGCCCGGCACATCGGCGTCAGGTTCGGCATCTTTTTCCAGCAGATGCCACGCGCGCGGCATCACTGAATCACGCGTGCGCAGCAGCATAGGACAGCGGCGAACCAGATGATGTCGATCGAACTCACGCACGAACTGTGCAGGCACCGTCCCCTCGATAAGCAGCGGCGTCATCATCGTATCATCGGGAACCGGGGCGTTCATCAGAGCCACATGGCTGAAGCCAAAAGCCGACCCCGTCCGTTCCAAGCCCATTGCAAACGCCGCCTGCGTCCGAGCGGCAGCCAACTCGGCAGAAAGCAGCAATTGTCTCTCGGCGGTAATGATATAGGACATATGAGTTAAGGTGTCCGCGGCGTGGTATCGATATCAAATACTCGATTTATGAGTGAATGCTAGACGCAAAAATACCACACGGCCAGAAATAATTTTCATTTTCATATATTTTAATATTTAAACATACAATTCTCCCAGACTTCGCCCAAAATGGGCGATAAGTGCCCGCGACCACTCTTTTGTTGGCCGGATCTCGACGAGATCATACATTTGACGTCATCGCCAGGCCGATCGAAGGGGTCTGGTGACGCTTCCCCACTATGTCAAAATTAAGCCTGCATCCGAGGTTTTGAACTGGGTTCTGTGCTTTGGGCGGCGCTTCAGGAATGCCTGTTTTGTACCGTTCGCAGTTTATCGCCCACGGCATAAGCTGGCATGAGATCTCACGCTTTTGAGTTCGCCGGCAGCCAATTTTTGGAAACGTGCTTCTTTGCACGCGGGACACTCCGTGAAGGTGGCCATGAGTTTTAATCAAATGATGCATCGCCGTGTTGGTGCGCCTTGCGGAGGCCCAAAGCGGTTGCTATCGGTCTTGCCAAGGTAATCGCTTGCAGGCGTATAGCTTATGAATTTTCGCTTCTTTCCGCAGCTTGGGGTGTGCTGTTATCAAACGCTGTTGTGGTTCGTCACCGGCGTTTCGCTTTTTCTGGTTTCGCCTGCGCTGGCTGAAGCTGCCGGCGCGGTCGGTGGCGCGCCGATGCAGTTTTTGCTCGTTCACGGTGAGATGGGCCAATGCCGAGCCGATAGCACTTGCCCGGACTGGATCTCCGCCGAAGGGCAGATCATGGCGGATACACCGCGGAAGCTGCAGAAAATCCTGAAGCAGGTTGGCAACCGTAAACTGCCCGTCGTCGTCAGTTCGCCAGGGGGCGATGTCAAGGCAGCGATGGAGATGGCTCGCATCATTCGCAAGCAAAAGCTTTCGATCGCAGTCGGCCGCACCCGCTCGCGGGCGTGCCCCTATGCCGAGCCAATCTGCTCGGCTGCTTTTGCCAAGGACGGCTCGATCACAGGTCAGCCATTTTCCGACGGCGCAATCTGCTTTTCGGCCTGCCCGCTGTTTTTTGCAGGCGGCGTTCAGCGCGTTTCCAGCCCCTTCGCGCTGCTGGGCGTTCATCAGATCACCACCACCTACAGCGAGGTGCGCGTCCAGTACCGCACCGAATATGAGATGGTGGACGGCAGGCGCAAGATCATCTCCAAGAAGGAAATCGGCCGCAAATTCGTCGGTAAATACGATACGACGAAGCTCGACAAGGCGCAGAGGACGAGGCTGGTGAGCTTCCTCGACAAAATGGGTGTGGACCGGGGACTTGTCGATCTGATGCTTGGAACCGACCCGAACGGCATTCATTTGCTTTCGCAGATGGACGCGTTGAGGTTGAAGCTGACGACAGAGCTTGCCGATGCCGACGCGCTAGTCTCGGCGCGCAACTGCAAGGAAAATCAGTCGATTTCCGATTGTGTCGCGCCGGCACCGTCAACGACCGCTGCGCCGATGACCAGCGCATCGGCAATGGCCGGCAAGTAGCCGCTGAGTCGGTCTCAGCTATCCTTGGCTTTTGCTTTCGCCATGATCTTTTCCAGGAAGCCCAACAATAGCGCGGACACGACGAAGGCCAGGTGGATGATGGTGAACCACATCAGCTTGGCGTTGTCGTATTGAGTAGCGTTCAGGAAGATCTGCAGCAGGTGGATCGAGGAAATGGCGACGATCGAAGAGGCGACCTTGATCTTGAGGCTGCCTGAATCGAGCTTGCCGATGAAGGAAACCTCGCCTCCATTTTCGGCCTCGTCGAAGCGGCTGACGAAATTCTCGTAGCCCGAAATCATCACCATGACGATGAGGCTTGCCACCAGGGCGGCGTCGATAAGGCCGAGAATGGCGAGGATCATGTCGGCTTCGTCATAGGCGAAGACGTTGATCGCCACCTTGTAGAACTTATAGGCGAACGAAACGGCGTAGACGGCGAGCGAAGCGGCAAGGCCGAGATAGAAGATCACCAGGAGCCAGCGACTGGAGAGGATGATGCGCTCGACCAGCAATTCCAGGGACTTCATATCTTCATCTTTCCTTCTCGGTTTGCATTGGACGCCGAAAATAGGCACGCCTGCGTCCTTAGACAAGGCGGTGCGTTTCGACTAGCAGAGTGCTTTGCCACTATTCACACCCGATAGATATTGGTTTATCCCGACAGGGAAATGACCGTACGTTCGGGGGCGAGACTTATGGCGACGACCGTGGCATCCGATATCGAGATTGCGCGCGCAGCAAAGAAGCTGCCAATTATGGAAATCGGCGCAAAGCTCGGGATTCCGGCGGAAGATCTCGCACCTTACGGCTACGACAAGGCAAAGATCGGTGCCGGGTTCATCGCATCGCAGGCCGGCAAGAAAGATGGCAAGCTGATCCTCGTCACGGCGATCAATCCGACGCCGGCGGGCGAGGGCAAGACCACGACGACGGTCGGCCTCGGCGACGGCCTGAACCGCATCGGCAAGAAGGCGGTAGTCTGCGTGCGTGAGGCCTCGCTTGGTCCGTGTTTCGGCGTGAAGGGCGGGGCCGCCGGCGGCGGTTACGCGCAGGTCATCCCGATGGAGGACATCAACCTCCATTTCACCGGCGATTTCCACGCGATCACGTCGGCCCATAATCTGCTCGCCGCGCTGATCGACAATCACATCTACTGGGGCAACGAGCAGAATATCGACCTCAGGCGCATCACGTGGCGGCGCGCCATGGACATGAACGATCGGGCGCTGCGCGATATCGTATCGTCGCTTGGCGGTGTTGCGAACGGCTTTCCGCGCGAAGGCGGTTTCGACATCACCGTTGCCTCCGAGGTGATGGCGATCCTCTGTCTGGCATCCGACCTCAAGGATCTGGAAAAGCGGCTCGGCAACATTATCATCGGCTATCGCCGCGACCGCACGCCGGTTTATGCCCGCGATCTGAAGGCCGATGGCGCCATGGCCGTGCTCCTGAAGGACGCCATGCAGCCGAACCTCGTGCAGACGCTGGAGAACAATCCGGCGCTGGTGCATGGCGGACCCTTCGCCAATATCGCCCACGGCTGCAATTCGGTAATCGCGACACGTACCGCGCTGAAGCTTGCCGATTACGTCGTGACGGAAGCCGGCTTCGGTGCCGATCTGGGTGCGGAGAAATTCTTCGACATCAAATGCCGCAAGGCAGGGCTGTCGCCGGACGCCGCCGTCATCGTCGCGACCGTGCGGGCCTTGAAGATGAATGGCGGTGTGAAGAAGGACGATCTTGGCAAGGAGAATGTCGAGGCTTTGGTGAAGGGCTGCGCCAATCTCGGCCGGCATGTCGCCAATGTTCGCAGGTTCGGCGTGCCCGTCGTCGTCGCCATCAATCATTTCGTTTCGGACACGGAGGCCGAAATCGAGGCGCTGAAGAATTATGTCGCACGGCTCGGCGCCGAGGCGATCCTTTGCCGGCACTGGGCCGAAGGTTCGGCTGGCATTACCGACCTCGCACATAAGGTGGTGGAGCTTGCCGAATCCGGGCAGGCGAAATTCCAGCCGCTCTATCCGGACAATCTGCCGCTCCTGGAGAAGATCGAGATCGTCGCCTCGAAGATCTATCATGCCGGCGAGGTGACGGCCGACAAGGCCGTGCGTGATCAACTCAGATCGTGGGAGGATCAAGGTTACGGCCATCTGCCGGTCTGCATGGCGAAAACACAATATTCCTTCTCGACCGATCCGAATGTCCGGGGAGCGCCCGAGGGCCATATCGTGCCTATTCGCGAGGTACGGCTTTCGGCCGGGGCCGGCTTTGTCGTCGTCATCACTGGCGAGATCATGACCATGCCCGGTCTGCCGAAATCGCCGGCGGCCGAGAGGATTTTCCTCAACGATCAAGGCTACATCGAAGGATTGTTTTAAGTTCAGAATCCGATTCAACTTGTCTGTCGGGAAGTGCCGGTTCGGCGGTTGCGCCCAGGACTGTTGTCATCCGATCCCGTTACGATATCTAACGTATTGACCTTGGCGAAGGCCGAAAGAAATCGGCACGGTTCAAGCATCGTCAAGACGGAGACGGATCGTGACTGCTGATAGCCGTGCAAGTTTGGATGAGATACGGGACTTCCATGCGAAGATGATGGCAGCTGCCAGCAATTCTTCGGATGAAAGGCTGGAGCAGGCCTTTCGCCTCGTTCGCCGTGAGGCCTTCATGGGGCCAGGGCCTTGGCGGATCGTGGTTAAGGGACGCCATCTCGAAACGCCAAGCAGTGATCCTGCCTTTCTCTATCAGAATGTTTTGGTCTCCCTGGACAAATCCAAGGGCATCAACAATGGCGAGCCGTTTCTCCATGCTGCTTTCTTAGGTGCCGTCGCGCCGCAGCCCGGTGAAACGGTCATCCAGATCGGCACGGGAACTGGATATTACACGGCCATTCTGTCGACGCTGGTGGCACCGGGCGGCCATGTTCACGCCGTCGAGATCGATGAAGCATTGGCCAGCCGCACTCGCGATAATCTTGCCTCGTTCGAGAACGCCTCCGTCATCTGCGCCGATGCGACCGAGCTGGAGCTTCCGCAAGCGGATCTGATCTACGTGAGTGCGGGGGTGGTGGCGCCGCCGATATCGTGGTTGCAGGCGCTGCGCCTCGGCGGCCGGATCATCGTGCCCTGGCAGGCGAATGATAAGGTCGGGCTTGCCGTCCTGATCACACGCGCAGAGCAGGGGTTCAGCGCCCGCGCCTTGATGCCCGCCTATTTCATTCCCTGCATCGGAGCTTCCGATCCCATGCAAACCACGAAAACGCCAAGTGGAGGCGAGGCTCGCTCCATCCAGTCGGTTTGGCTCACCCAGGATCGAGCGCCGGATGAAACGGCGGTTGCGATCTATAGAGACCTGTGGTTCTCGAATGCAGGTCTCTGAATATGACGGAATTTAAAGATCAACGCCCCGTCGATTCCCCGCGACGCATTTCTAGTGGCAATAGCGAAAGCCGCCATTCCTCTCGATGACGTCGAGATGGAAATGGCTTTCGTGCGCGGCATCGCTCTCCGGGTCCAGAACGGTCGTGAAATAAAGGCAGGCCGAGGCGCTGGCTGCGCGCTGGAATGCGCCTGTGAGCGTCGGATCTTCGCGCCGCGGCTCGATCGCGATGGTCTTGCCGTTTTCGAAGGTGAAGCTCGCGACATCTATGGCGTTGCCACGGGCATGCTCGGAGATCTTGCCGGTGGAAGCATTGTTGCGCAGCCGGCAGACATAGGTCGATGCTTGGTTGATCGTGACGATCTTGCCATTGTCCAATGCCGCGGCTGACGGAATGACACTTTCCTTCATCCATTGAGCCAAGGCGAGAGCGGCTTCGCAGCGCACTTGCCCTTCGGGCTTGAATTCTATGCCCGGCAGCAGGGAGCTCAGCGTGATCGGCTTGTCGATGCCGCAGCCATTGCCATCGTCGATGCGGGCGATCTCCTTGAAGGTTGCTCCGATGGCGGTCAGCGCCTTCAGGCAGGCCTGGTGTTCGTCATCCGGTTCGGAAGCGATGGTCAAGGGTGGACGGGGAGGGCCTTGCATCTGTTGGCCGCTTGTTTGCTCCTCCGGCTGTGAAGCCGGCTTTTCCTCCGGTTGAGCCGTCGGTTTGCCCGCCGGAATGACGGGGCTGTTTGGTGATGTTGCGGGTTTTTCTGTAGGGATCGGCGCTTTGCCATCCGGCTGAACTTGTTCCTGATCCGGTTTTTGCTCAGGTATCGGGCCGGTCTGAGGGAGAGACGTGGCCATGAGAAGGACGGCGGCGGAGACTAATAAGATAATTCTAAACAGCATCAAGTAATTCAGCCAATTCTAATGATGATGCCGATAGAACGCGCGAGGCTGTGATTTCGTTGCAATTCAGCAACGTTCATCTCTTGTCTTAAAAGGTGACAATTTTATTCATGATTATGCACTCCGAATATATTGACAATAATACTCATGTTTTTTATGCGGCAGAAAGAAGGCGGGATATTTCCGCCCGTTAACAAGATAACCTAGCCAGCCCCTTGCCTGCATTCGACGCAGCAACCAGCCAGCCCGGTGAAGCAATTCGAAAGGAATGGTTATGGTTGTCCGGCGATCCCGCTCGGTTCTATTGGCATGCACCGCGTTTCTCGCTCTCGGGCTGGCGACGACATCTCTTGCGCAGACCGCAGCCCCGAATGACGAGGCGACGGGCGAGGCGGCAAAGGGTGACCGCGTCACCAATCTGAAACCGATCGTCGTGAAGGGCAAAGGCAAGGCGAACAAGGACGTGCTTGCGGATTCCCCGACCGCCAGCGAGACGACGGCCAAGGAAATCGACGAGAACCAGATCACGCGTATCGAGGATCTCGGCCGCAGCACCGAGGTCGGCGTCGGCTTCAACCGCGCTACCGGCGGTGTTAATATTCGCGGCCTCGGTGATGACCGTGTGCTAACGACGGTCGACGGCATTCAAATTCCTTTCCTTCTCGATGCTTCACGCGGCAGCGCCAATGGCGCCAATAATGGTGGTAATGGCGGCGTCAACAGCTTTGATTTCAACGCGCTTTCGAGCGTCGATATCGTGCGCGGCGCCGATTCCAGTCGTGCCGGTTCGGGCGCTCTCGGCGGCGCCTTCGTGCTGCGTACGCTGGAGCCGGAAGATCTGATTGCGCCCGGTTCTACCTGGGGCGGTGTTTTCAAGTTCGGCTATAATGGCGACGACCGCAGCATCGGCGGTTCAGCCGCGGTTGCCAAGCGCATCGACAACACCGCCGTTCTCTTCCAGGGCGGCTACACGCATGGTCATGAGCTTGAGAACAACGGCAATGTCGGCGGCTATTCGACCAAGCGTACCGAGGCTAACCCGGCTGACTACAATCAGAGAAGCGGCCTGTTCAAGATCCGTCAATATACCGACATCGGCACCTTCGGCATCACGGCCGAGCACTATAACAAGGACAAAACCACCGATCTCATGACCCTTCAGAGCCCGACTGGAAACTTCCGGCCCGGCAGCTATAGCGGGACAGACAATGTTGAGCGCAATCGCGTGTCGCTCGATTACAAATATGAAGCCGAAAGTGCCGATTCGCTGCTCGATACCGCCAACGCCGTTTTCTACTGGCAGAATCTTCTGCGTGAAGGCGGTGTGGAAGGCTATCGCTATACATCCGTCATCGGCGACTATTGGCGCCGTAATGAAATGGAAGATCGCAGCATCGGCTTCGCCGGCAATGTATCGAAGTCTTTCGATACCGGCAGCCTGCATCACCAAGTCACTTTTGGTCTCGATGTTGCCTTCGACAAGGTTCACCAGTACTCGGCCGGCGAGGATAGCTGTGCACTTCCTCGCTGGCGTGCTTCCTGCGCCTTCCTGCACACCAACCAGTCCGATATGCCCGATGTCGATGGCAAGCGCGTCGGCGTCTTCATCGACGACAAGATCGAATTGGGCTCCAGCAATTTCTATTTGACGCCGGGTCTTCGCTTCGACTGGTACGATTACTCGCCGAAGAACACGGCTGCCTATCGCGACAGCGCCAACTATAATGGCTTGCCCTCCGGGCAATCCGACAGCCGCTTCTCGCCGAAGCTGCGTGCCTCCTATCAGCCTCAGGACAATGTCGAGCTCTATGCGCAATGGGCGATGGCCTTCCGTGCGCCCAATGTTAGCGAACTCTACGTCAACTACGGCGTGCCGGGCGGTTATGTCACCTACGGCAATCCCGACCTGAAGCCGGAAACCAGCAACGGCGTCGAAATCGGCACCAACCTCGGCGATGACGATTTCGGCGGCCATATCGGTGCGTTCTATAACAAGTACAAGAACTTCATCGACACGCTGAATTATCGCGATCCCACAGGCACCTATCCGCTCGGGATTACCGAATACTTCAATCGCGCCAACGTCCGCATGTTCGGTGTCGAGGTCAACGCGCACAGGAAGTTCGACAACGGCATCCACATCAAGGGCTCGGTCGCCTATGTGAACGGCAAGGACTCCGATACCGGACAATGGATCAATTCCGTCGCCCCGGCCAAGGCTGCCTTCACCGTCGGCTATGCGACCGAAGTCTGGGGAACGGATCTGACCTTCATCACCGCGGCTCGCGAGGCGAAGAAGACAGGCGACACGCTGCAGACCCCCGCCTACGGTATCTTCGACCTCACAGCATGGTGGGAACCGGAGCAGGTGAAGGGCCTCAGCATTCGCGGCGGCGTCTACAACATCTTCAACAAGACCTATTACGACGCGCTCAACGCGCCGTCCTATAGCGGCACGCTAACCCAGCCAGCATCCTACTATTCCGAGCCTGGCCGAACCTTCAAGCTGACGCTGACGCAACGGTTCTAAGCGGTTACATCAATGCAGCAACCTTGGGCGATGCTTCGGCATCGCCTCTTTTTTGCCCTCATGCGTAGCGTCCCGTGGTTTGTGCAATTGAAAATCGCAACGCTTGATGCTATTCGAGCGGCACAGTCTTAAACCCGTCGAGAGAAAAGAGAGGAGGACCGTATGAGCAAGATAGTCTGGCATATTCGCCAGTTCGGTCCGACTCGTGCCCTGCAGATGCGTTTGCAGGGCTGATCAGAGGCTGTTTCTCACTCATTCCTCCTGGTCTGCCCCTTGGGCGACGCGAGTTCACGCATCCGCGTGGCCGCGTCATGACATGTTTTCGAGCATTGGCCGATACGGCCATCGGCATCGATTTAGCGCGGCAAAAGGAGCCGCCGGCGATGCCTTGAGATGCTCGATCGAGACCGGAAAAGACCATGACTCTGATCAATCTCCGCAATCTGGGCGTCACCATGAGTGCGCCGCTGTTTTCCAATCTCAACTTCACCGTCGATGCCGGTGACCGCGTCGGCATCGTCGCCGCGAATGGACGCGGGAAGACCACGCTGCTCAACTGCATCACGGGCAGGCAGGAGCCGACCATGGGCGAGATCACCCGCGCGCGAGGCTTGCGCGTCGGCTACGTCGAACAGAATGTGCCGGCGGATCTTATGGATGTCTCCTTTTATGACGCCGTTCTGCGCGCTTTGCCCAAAGAGCAGGTAGAGAGCGAGAGCTGGCGTGTCGATGTCACCCTTGATTCGCTCGATGTGCCAGAGGCGATGCGGGAGAGGACGTTGGCTCAGCTCAGCGGTGGCTGGCAGCGGCTTGCCATGCTTGCTCGCGTCTGGGTGACGGAGCCCGACCTGCTGCTGCTCGACGAGCCGACCAACCATCTCGATCTCGCCAAGATCGCGTTGCTGGAGGATTGGCTGAATGCCCTGCCGCGCGACGTGCCCGTCATCATCGCCAGCCACGACCGTGCCTTCCTCGACGCTGTCTGCAATCGAACCCTGTTCCTGCGCCAGGACCAGTCGCAAACCTATGCGCTGCCATATAGCCGGGCGCGTGCGGCGCTGGACGAGGTCGATGCTTCGGATGAACGCCGCTATCAGAAAGAGATGAAGACGGCACAGCAGCTGCGCAAGCAGGCGGCCAAGCTCTACAATCTCGGCGTCAACTCCGGCAGCGATCTCCTGACGGTGAAGACGAAGCAACTGAAGGCACGGGCCGAGAAGCTGGAGGACAGCGCGAGACCGGGCTACCGCGAGCGCTCTTCCGGCTCGATCAAGCTCGCCAATCGCGGCATTCACGCCAAGGTGCTTCTGACGCTGGAGGATGCATCGGTGACGACGCCAGACGGTACGCTGCTGTTCAAGACCGGCCAGCAGTGGATTTGCCAGGGCGATCGCATCGTGCTGCTCGGCCAGAACGGCGCGGGCAAGACGCGGTTCGTCGAGATGATCCGCAGGGCGATTGCCGATCAGGCCGTCGGCGGTACGATCAAGCCGACGCCGTCGCTTGTGCTCGGCTACAGCGATCAGGCGCTCTCCAATCTCGGCCAGAAGGACACGCCGCTCGGCATGATCACGCGCCTATTCGAGCTCGGCGAACAGCGTGCCCGCACGTTGTTGGTCGGTGTCGGCATCGGTATCGATATGCAGGGAAAAGAGATCGGCCGTCTGTCCGGCGGGCAGAAGGCGCGGCTTGCCATGCTGGCGCTGCGGCTGACCAATCCCAACTTCTACCTGCTCGATGAGCCGACAAACCATCTGGATATCGATGGGCAGGAGGCGCTGGAGGGCGAGCTGACGGCAAATGAGGCAAGCTGCCTTCTCGTCTCGCACGACCGCAGCTTCGTGCGATCTATCGGCAATCGCTTCTGGCTGATCGACCGGAAGCGACTGGTCGAGGTGGATGGTCCCGAGGAGTTCTTCGAAGCCGCCAGAGCGCAAGAGTAGACGAGGGCAGAATCTTCAGGCGGCCAACTGACCCGAAAACAGATTGGCCGCCATGAAATCCACGAAGATCCGTATTTTCGGAGAGAGATAGCGGCTTGTGGGCCACAATATGCGGAAGATGCCTGTCTTCGCGATATTGTCTTCGAGCAGTGGCAGAAGCCGGCCGTCGGCGATTTGTGCGCTGACGGCAAAGGGCGGCAGGCATGTGATGCCAAATCCGTTTTCGGCAAGATGGATGAGCGGTTCGATGGTGCTGGCGATCGTCGTCGTCGGCAAGGTGAGCCGCAACTCCTCCCCATTGCGCACCAGAGGCCACGGCTCCAGCTTGCCCGTGCTGGGATAGCGATGATGCAGGCATTTGTGCTGCAGCAGGTCTTCAGGTGCAATCGGGGTTCCTTCCGCTTTCAGATAGTTGGGTGCGGCGACGATTTGAAAGCGGAATGTGCCGAGCTTGCGGCTCATCAGCCTCGTGTCCTTGACGTCGCCGGTCCGGATGACGGCATCGAATCCCTCCTCGATCACATCGACCAGCCGGTCGGTAAAATCCAGATCCAGCGTGATATCGGGATAGGTGCGCATGAAAGCCGATATCGCCGGCATCAGCAGCATTCCGGCCAGGGGGAGGCTGACGCGAAGATGACCGCGAGGAGCCGCGTGCGATTTCGAAAGCTCTGTCTGAGCCATATCCAGCTCAGAGATAATGCGCCGGCAGGTGTTGAGAAAGAAGCTGCCTTCTTCGGTCAGGGTCATGCTCCGGGTCGAGCGGTGAAAGAGGCGGACCCCCATCTCCTGTTCGAGGCGGGCGATCGCCTTGCCCACGGCGGAACTGGAGAGGCCAAGCCGTCGCGCGCCTGCGACGAAGCTGCCACCTTCCGCCGTCTGCACAAAGATGCCGAGCGTTCCAAGCCTATCCATCGCCACTCCGATTGCGGAATATAATTCCGATCTTATGAGAATACCGGATCATTTATCCGCTATCTCAACCTCGATATCCAGTGTCGGCGCGGCAATGACGCCGCTTTTCCAGAAGGAACCGCAATGAATACGAATTCCGCACATTTCATCGCCCAGCCGCAGCCGACCATCTTCATCGTCAATGTCATCCACGTTCATCCCGGCAAGCAGGAAGAAGCCTTCCGGGTGATCCAGGATGTCGTTCACTATGTCGCCGAGCGGAAAGAAGGATTCCTCTGGAGCAACCTTGCCAAGAGCACGGACGGTCTGACGGTTGTGAATATCGAAGCCATCAAAGGCGCCGGCAACGTCGACGAATTCTTCTCCGATCCGGTCTTTGTCGAGAAATTCCGCAGGCTCGACGAGGTTTCGACAAGCGAATTCCATACCTACACCGTTGGCGATCTGGTTTTGCCGAAGCTCCGCCATTCCGAAAGTGGTCGCGTCTAACGAACCTTGATCGATCGCGGGCGGAAGCTGCTATCCCATGCCGGAAATTTCCTTCCATCTTCCGCTTGCGCATCGCAGCATCTCACGCTAACAATTCCTGCCATGAACATGTCCTTGAACAACATCGCAGTTTGGTGGTGGGCTCGCTGAGGCGGCCTCGACCAATCGTGTTCAAAGACGACGAGTGAGCCGCCCGAGATTTCGAGGCGGCTTTTTTGTTATATTGGCCGCCTGTCATCCAGGCCCGATAACGGAGTGAGGAACAATGGTAACGATCCTTCGGGATGACGGTGCGGAAATCTACGAGACGAAGGGCGGCATCACCGTCACCCGGCAGCGCCGGCCGACGCCCTATGCGGATGCCGTGTCGTCCTATATCGACAAGCTCGACGAGCGCCGCGGTGCGGTCTTCTCATCGAACTACGAATATCCCGGCCGCTATACACGCTGGGACACCGCCATCGTCGACCCGCCGCTCGGTCTTTCCTGCAACGGGCGCGATGTCTGGATCGAAGCCTACAACGAACGCGGCGAGGTCATCCTCGGCTTCATCGCGGAGAAGCTGAAGACAGTTTCCGAAGTGGTGCTTGGCGCCTCGATGCCCCGCCGGCTCGATCTGACCGTAAAGACGCCGGATCGCGTCTTTACCGAGGAAGAGCGCTCGAAAATGCCGACGGTCTTCACCGTGCTGCGCGCCGTGACCGATCTCTTCTACTCGCAGGCGGATGCCAGCATCGGCTTCTACGGTGCCTTCGGCTATGATCTCGCCTTCCAGTTCGACGCGATCGATCTGAAGCTCAAGCGCCCGGACGACCAGCGCGACATGGTGCTTTACCTGCCGGACGAAATCCTGGTGGTGGACAACTATTCCGCCAAGGCCTGGATCGATCGCTACGATTTCGCCAAAGGCGACGTTTCGACGGAAGGCAAGTCGGGCGAGATCGCGCCCGAGCCGTTCCGGCACACCGATGCCATTCCGCCGAAGAGCGATCATCGCGCCGGCGAATATGCCGAGCTGGTGGTCAAGGCGAAGGAGAGCTTCCGCAAGGGCGATCTTTTCGAAGTCGTGCCCGGCCAGAAGTTCATGGAGCGCTGCGAGAGCAAGCCATCGGATATTTCCAAGCGCCTGAAGGCGATCAATCCGTCTCCCTATTCTTTCTTCATCAATCTCGGCAATCAGGAATATCTCGTCGGCGCTTCGCCTGAGATGTTCGTGCGCGTTTCCGGCCGCCGCATCGAGACTTGCCCGATTTCGGGCACGATCAAGCGCGGCGACGATCCGATCGCCGATAGCGAGCAGATCCTGAAGCTCTTGAACTCCAAGAAGGACGAATCCGAGCTGACCATGTGCTCCGACGTCGACCGCAACGACAAGAGCCGTGTCTGCGAGCCAGGCTCGGTCAAGGTCATCGGCCGCCGGCAGATCGAGATGTATTCGCGCCTCATCCACACGGTTGATCATATCGAGGGCCGCCTGCGCGACGACATGGACGCCTTTGACGGTTTCCTCAGCCACGCCTGGGCCGTCACCGTCACCGGCGCGCCGAAGCTTTGGGCGATGCGCTTCATCGAGAGCCATGAAAAGAGCCCGCGCGCATGGTATGGTGGCGCGATTGGCATGGTCGGTTTCAACGGCGACATGAACACCGGCCTGACGCTGCGCACCGTGCGCATCAAGGACGGCATTGCCGAAGTGCGGGCAGGCGCAACGCTGCTCAACGACTCGATCCCCGAGGAAGAAGAAGCCGAAACCGAATTGAAGGCCTCCGCCATGCTTTCCGCCATTCGTGACGCCAAGGCCGGCAATTCCGGCAAACAGCAACGGGACGTTGCTTCCGTCGGCAAGGGTGTGAAGATCCTGCTCGTCGACCATGAAGACAGCTTCGTCCACACGCTTGCCAATTACTTCCGCCAGACGGGCGCGACGGTTTCGACCGTGCGTACGCCGGTGCCGGAAGACGTCTTCGACCGCCTCGATCCGGATCTCGTCGTGCTGTCGCCTGGTCCCGGCAATCCGAAGGATTTCGATTGCAAGGCGACGATCAAGAAGGCGAGGGCGCGTAACCTGCCGATCTTCGGCGTCTGCTTGGGCTTGCAGGCGCTAGCCGAAGCCTATGGCGGCGAGCTGCGCCATCTGGCGATCCCGATGCATGGGAAGCCCTCGCGCATCCGCGTGCTGGAGCCCGGTCTGGTCTTCTCCGGTCTTGGCCGCGAAGTGACCGTTGGTCGTTATCACTCGATCTTTGCCGATCCGTCGAGCCTGCCGCGCGACTTTATGATCACGGCCGAGAGCGAAGACGGCACGATCATGGGCATCGAGCATGTGAAGGAGCCGATCGCAGCTGTCCAGTTCCACCCGGAATCGATCATGACGCTTGGCGGCGATGCCGGCATGCGGATGATCGAGAATGTCGTGGCGCATCTGGCGCGGCGGGCGAAGACGAAGGCCGCCTGAGGCCAGCGTTTGGAGCGCAGAATTTGCTAGCCCCATGCACTCGGAAAAAGTGCATGGGGCTATTTTTATGCCTTGAAAGAGCCAACAAACCGCTGAAAGAATTCAGTATTGCAGGGGCTTTCAGTCGGTGATCTCAAGGATATTCAAGGGCGTTTTCTTCGCCGTTCTTGCCGTCGTGCTCCTTGTGGGTCTAGGCATCGTCGTGCCACGACCGCTCTCGCATGACGGGCCGGCCGTCCGCACCGAACGCTCCCAGCAAATCCTGGTGCTCAGCAACCCCATCCATACGGACATTGCCATTCCCGTCGATAGCGATCTCCTCATTCGTTTCGCCTTCCTTCGAACGACCGGGCTCGATCTCGACAATCCCAACCTGCGCTATCTCATCTTCGGCTGGGGTGGCCGGAGCTTCTATACGGAGACGCGGACATGGGCCGATTTGAAGGCTGGTCCCGTGTTGAAGAGTTTCGCGCTGGACCGTTCCGTCATTCATGCGGAGCTGGGGGGCGATATCCCGCTGGATGCATCGGCTGTGACGGTCGTCGACATCGATGCCGAAGGGCTGGAGCGACTGAAGCAGTTCATCCTTGCCAGCTTTGATCGCTCCGACAGTGGCCCGATACCTCTGCCTGGCAGCAATTACGGGCCAAACGATGCGTTCTTCGAAGCGCAGGGTTATTTCAACGCGCTGATGGGATGCAACACCTGGACGGCTGCCGCACTGAGGCAGGCTGGATTGACCTCCGGCTTTTGGACGTCATTGCCGTGGATGCTGCGAATGTCCCTGAGGCTGCATAATGACGATAAACGCTTTGTAGCACGCCATGCTCTGCCTTGAGGCGGTTTGACTTGCTTCAGGTTGTATCCTAGTCTTTGCGTCGTTCCTGTGGGGCACATCGGCATCGGGCCGAAAGGGCTAGGCCTGCCCGCTGATATCATTCAGCAGGAGTCTGCCCATGCCAACCCTCGATACCTATCGTAAACAAGCCAAGCTCTTGATGCGCTGGCACCGGGAGCGCGACTATTCCATTGGCGGAAGAGTCCGAATGCTCGATCGTTTCAAGGAGCTGACGGATCGCGAGATCCTGGCGATGGAATTCCCCCTATCGTTGGCGCAGGAGATCGTTGCGGTCGAAGCGGGCCACCGGAGCTGGGCGGAATTGAAGTCCGTCGCAGCGGATGCGCCAAAGATGCCAACCGCAGCAGCGGAACCGCCGGTTCTCAAGAGCATCGTTCCCATCCTTTTCGTGCGGGATGTCGCTGCGAGCGTGGCCTTCTTCAGGGAGAAGCTCGGTTTCTCTGAGGATTTCCTGCATGGGTCGCCGCCGTTCTACGGGGCGGTGTCGCGCGACGGCATCTGGATTCACCTGCGGCTCGTCTATGAGCCTTATTTTGCCGCGGCGGCTGAAAGGGAGAAGTCGCTGATCCTCGCGTCGATCGAGGTCTCGAATGTCCAGGGATTGTTCGAGGAGTTCAAGGCGAGGGACGTGGAGTTTGCACAGCTACTCACCAAGCAGGCTTGGGGAGGCACCGATTTTCACGTCCGCGACCCGGATGGCAACGTGATCTCGTTTGTTGCGTTCAGGTCGTAACGCTTTGATCTATAGAGGGTTTCTGCAGGGTTGCCACCCTCACATATCCTCGCAGTCCTGCCAGCCTTCCTCGAAGACGAGCTTGTCGAGCGGCAGGCGGTCACGCCATCCTTTCACGGCGAGTTCCGGCATGTCGTAGAGCTCGTCGACATAGCCGACACAGAGCCATGCGACGATCTTCACATGCTCGGGTATGCCGAGGATCGCCTTGATGGCATCCTCATGAAAGATGCTGACCCAGCCGACGCCGACGCCCTCGGCTCTTGCTGCTAGCCAAAGATTCTGGACAGCGCAAACGGTCGAATAGACATCGGTATCCGGATTGTGCGTGCGACCGAGCACGACGGGACCGCCGCGCTTGGTGTCGCAGGTAATACAGATGCTGAGCGGCGCTTTGCGGATGCCTTCGAGCTTCAGCCGCTGATACTGCGCGCGGCGATCGCCCTCGAACATCGCGCAGGCTTCCTCATTGGCCTGATGGAAGGCCTGCCACACGCGTTCGCGCGTCTCTGGCTGACGAATGAGGATGAAGTTCCATGGCTGCATGAAGCCGACCGACGGTGCCGAATGGGCCGCCTCGAGCAAGCGCCGGACGAGATCATCGGGAAGGGGATCGGGTCGGAACTGGTCGCGCACGTCACGCCGGGTCTCGATGGCGCGATAGACGGCGCTGCGTTCCCCCTCCGAAAATGCCCCGGCTGTGACCAGATGGTCCGACACACCCGCGGGAGCGTCGGCGATGGACGGGGTATCATCGGCAGTCTTTTCAGGAGCGGGCATGTTCAACCATGATTTTCATTAGGCGGCAGCGTATCGGCCGGTATCGCCGACCCTTGCACACGAGGCTGAAGCACAGCTTAGTGCTGGATGGCAAGCCAAACTACCAGGACGATTTTCCATAGGCGAGCGCATTATCGGCTTCCAATTGTCGTGGAACGGCGGTTTGGGAAACGTCTTCCTCATGTTCCACGAATGTATTGCCCGGATGGCGCTTCCTTCAATCCGCACATCGGCAACGAATTGTCGTGTGAAAAGGTGACTGCCTTTGACAAACGCGAAGTCCTGGCCCATATGGACCGTCAATAAGCCGCCTGCGCGAAAATCCGCGTGGGCGGTTTTGCATTTCAACGGCGCCTTTTTGCAATTCATTCGCATAAGCACGGCGCGGGATACTGGAGAAAGGCATGAGCGCTCAAGGAAACGATACGATCAGGCGGCTCGCCCTTTGGGGCATTCCGCTGTCGCTCGGCGTCATGGGGCTGAAGATGCTGGCCTGGTGGCTGACGGGCTCCGTGGCGCTTCTGTCCGATGGACTTGAATCGCTCGTCAATGTCGTTGCCGCCTTCATCGCCTTTTTCGTCATCCGTTACGCGCAGAAGCCGGCCGATCACGATCATCCCTTTGGTCATCACAAGGCGGAATATCTTTCCGCCGTTACCGAAGGCGTGATGATTGTCGTTGCGGCGCTGATGATCGTGCAGGAAGCGGTCGGGCATCTCGGCAATCCGCAGCCGATGCAGGCCCCTTTGCTCGGCCTCGCCATCAACTCCGTCGCCGGCGTCATCAACGGTGCGTGGGCCTTGACGCTGATCCGCGCCGGAAGGACGCATCGCTCACCGGCTTTGACGGCGGACGGCCAGCACATCATGTCGGATGTCTATACCTCAATCGGCGTGCTCATCGGTCTGTTGCTGGCGCTCGGCACCGGCCAGCCGATCTTCGACCCCGTACTTGCCATTCTCGTTGCCATCAACATTCTCTACCAGGGCTGGAAGGTCATCTCCACTTCGATTGACGGATTGATGGACAAGGCCGTCCTGCCGGAAGAGGAGGAGACTATCAAGAATGCGATCGCGGGGAATGCCGAGGGTTCGCTTGGCGTGCACGATCTCAAGACGCGCAGGGCGGGGGCAGTGACCTTCGTCGATTTTCATATGGTCGTGCCTGCCGCCATGCCTGTGCGGGAGGCCCATCGAATCTGCGACCGCCTTGAAGATGCCATAAGGGCGATCCATGCGGGCGCCGAAATAACCATTCATGTGGAGCCGGAGGGCGAGAAGGCCCATGGTATCCGCGTCAAAGTAATCAAGGAGACCTGAGATGCCAAAGACCGATGTGTCCGGCCTGTCGATGCTCGGCAACCAGACGGAAACGGCCAGCAATCCGGAAGAGGCCGTTCTGGAGAAGGTGCCGTCTGGCCATGCCGGCACCGATTATGTAGTGCGCTTCACCGCGCCCGAATTCACCTCGCTCTGCCCGATGACGGGTCAGCCGGATTTCGCCCATATCGTCATCGACTACATTCCGAACGAATGGCTGGTCGAATCGAAGTCGCTGAAGCTCTTCCTGCATTCCTTCCGCAATCATGGTGCTTTCCACGAGGATTGCTCGATCTACATCGCCAAGCGCCTGGTGGATCTGCTGCAACCGAAGTGGCTGCGCATCGGTGCCTACTGGTATCCGCGCGGCGGCATTCCGATCGACGTCTTCTGGCAGACCGGCAAGCCGCCAGAGGGTGTGTGGCTGCCGGATCAGGGTGTGCAGCCCTATCGCGGCCGAGGCTGAATGAAAAAGCCGTCATCCGGAGATGGCGGCTTTTCTGCTAGATGCGATGAGGTTGCGGCTCAGGCAAACGAGTTGTCGTCGCCATTGTCATAGGACGAGTCATCATAATCGTCGTCCTGAGCGTCTTGAGCAGCGTCCTGTGCGTAATCGGCCGCGCTCTGATCATTCTGGTCGCTATTATCGTCATTGCCGAAATAGTTGTTGTTGATGATCGTTTCCTGCACCGGCTGTTCGGCTGCATTGGCCGCCGTTCCACCGAAAAGGCCGCTGCCGGCATTGCCGCCGAAGAGGCCGCCGCCAGTTCCGCCCAGATGCGGGCTAAAGAGGCTTGAGAGCGATTCCGCCAGCATGACGCCACCGGCGACGCCGGCGGCCGTGCCGAGCGCACCACGCAGAAAACTGCCGCCGGCCGAAGGCGCTGATGCCTGCTGGCTCCACGGGCCGGATGGTTGCGGCTGGCCAGCCCATGGGCCGGGCTGAGGCGCATTGCGGGCATAATCGTCATAGAGGCGACCTTGCTGCTGTGGATTGCCACCCTGTGGTGCGGCGGCGCGCTGCTGCTGGCCGCCGCCGAAGAGCGAGCCAATTCCGCCCAGGAAACCGCCGCTCTGGCCTTGCGGATGATTGTCGGCGCCCTGCTGCTCGAGCTCGTGCACGCGGGCTTCGAGCTGCTGGATGCGATCGGCCGCAGCCTTCATGCCCTGTTCCTGCATGATGACGGCCTGCGCCAGGAAATAGGGCGCATAGGGCTGGTCGCGGACCGACTGGTTGATGAAGGCCTCTGCATCGGCGTCGCGGGGCGTGCTGGCGGCACCGCGCACGCGATCGAAGAGAGAAGCAAGCAATTGACGTTCTTCTGGCGACATGATGGCCTCCTTGGCTATCCGTGCTGCAAATTCGGCGCGCGATTTTTAACCGCGCTCACCTGACGTAGGATCAAATCTCGGCTTTTCAAAGCCATTCAAGTTACATTTCGGTAATCCGCAACCATAACACCATGTTGTCAGTCGCTATTCCCGCCTTGTCTTTTTCCGGCATTGTTTTACGCATTGAGTCGCACTATGTGCGGTGAACGACGCATCATGCTGGAGAGTTGAATGAACGACGAAGACGAACAGGAAGACAAGAAGACCGAGCAGCCCTTGGGCAAGGACGCGGAGGCGAATCTTTTCAAGTCGCGTTCGATCTTCATCTATGGCGGCATCACGCAGGAACTGGCGCAGAAGGTCTGCTCGCAGCTCGTGGCGCTTTCGGCTGCCAGCGACGATGACATCCGCATCTATGTGAATTCGCCCGGCGGTCACGTCGAATCAGGCGATTCCATCCACGACATGATCAAGTTCATCAAGCCGAAGGTCTGGATGATCGGTACGGGCTGGGTCGCCTCCGCCGGAGCGCTGATCTATGTCTCCGCTCCCAAGGAGCGCCGTATTTGCCTTCCGAACACGCGCTTCCTGCTGCACCAACCGTCGGGTGGCACGCGCGGCATGGCCTCGGATATCGAAATCCAGGCACGTGAGATCATCAAGATGAACGAGCGCCTGAACAGGATCTTCTCGGAAGCCACCGGCCAGCCGATCGAAAAGATCGCCAAGGACACGGATCGCGACTACTGGCTCTCCGCCGAGGAAGCCAAGGCTTACGGCCTGGTCTCGCGCATCGTGACCTCGCAGGCAGAGATCTGATCTGACGGGTTTTCCCGATTGAATTGAGCGCCCTCGCTTGCCGGATGGCAGGCGGGGGCGTTTTGCGATGAATCAGTTTTGATAAAGCCCAAAGCTGGCGGCAGAAATCTCCGCCGCCAGCCTTCGCCACTCTGGAGGTTGCAACGTTTCCGGGGAGCGGCGAACTCGAAAGCTTAAGTTACGAGCGGAGTGCGCCTCCTAGATGGTGATCTCCACCGGTGTTCCCTCGGGCATGGTGATGACAGCCTCATAGAAGCCGTCGCCGGTGGTGCGCGGCGTTGATTTCAAGCAGTTATTCGTCTTGCATCGTTCAGCCAGCGCATCCACGGCAGCTTTGCTGCCGAGCGATATGGCAATGTGGTCCCAGCCGATGCGTTCACTTTGCGGGTCACAGGGAAGCCAGGGGCCGGTCATCAGTTCGATCTGGGCGTTGCTTTCCGGCAGGGAAATGAAGCGGGAGACGAAGCCAGGCCGTCGCTGGCTTCGATAGGGTTCACCGACGGTCGCGCCGAAATAGGTCTCCCAGAAACTCGCGGCGGCATCGAGATCATGCGTCCATAGAGCGGTATGAGCGATCCGCATTGGTCTCTCCCTGTTCCTGTTCGTGATTGCGGGTGATGATGCCGGCGCAGAGAGGAGCGATGCAGAGCAACAGAGCGAGCATCCAGAAGGCGCCGGGCAGGCCAAGATGATCCGCCGCAAAACCGACGCCGGCGGGGCCGACGAGCACGCCGGCATATCCCGTCATGGTGATGGCCGCGACGGCTAGGCCCGGCGGCATGATCTTTTGCGCGCCGCCCTTGCGGAAGAGCACCGGGACGATGTTGGAGGCGCCAAGGCCGATCAGCAGGAAACCGCCCATGGCGAGGATCGAAATCGGACTGAGAAGGAGGACGGCAAAGCCCGCGACTGCAATCACGCCGCCCCACAGCATGACCGCTCTGTCACCGACCCTTGCTGTAATGGCATCGCCGCTCAACCGTCCGATCGTCATCGCAATGGCAAACAGCATGTAACCGAGGCCGCCATGGCTTGCGTCGACCCGGTCCTGCGTCGTGAGGAGCAAGGCGCTCCAGTCTAGGATCGCGCCTTCGACGAGGAAGGTGATTGCTGCCAGCGCGGCGAGCAGCAGGACGAAGCCGCGTGGCACAACGAAAAGCGGGGCATCTTCCGCGGGGACGGTCCGCAGCAGCCGGGGCCATGCGACGATCATGGCGACGACCATCACGGCCGCGCTTAGAAGCGTGGCGGCGAGAGGGCCGGCCTTGACGGACAGGAGCAGCGTGACGAGCAGGGAACCGATGAAGCCGCCGATGCTGAACAGCGCATGGAAGCCGGACATTAGTGGCCGGTCTGCGCCTTTCTCCACTTCGACGGCGTGAATGTTCATGGCGACATCGAGCGATCCGAGGCAGGCGCCGAAGGTCGCCAGCGCAATGCCGAGGGTGAATGGCGTGCTTGCCACGGCCAATGTCGGCAAAATGAGCGCGAGGCCGAGGCCGCTTGCGATGATGATCGGCTTGCTACCATAGCGGGTGCTGAGCATGCCGGTCGCCAGCATCGCCGCCACCGAGCCCAGGCCGAGGCAAAGCAGCAGCATGCCAAGCACGCCGTCATCGACCCCGAGACGAGCCTTGGCGAAGGGGACGAGTGGAGCCCAGCAGGCGAGGGCGAAGCCCCCGACCAGAAAAGCAAGTCGTGTTGCCAGCCGGGTTTCCGGCCGATCCGTGGATTGCATGGTCATTTCTTGTCTTTCGAAATCAGGAGGATGACGTGACGTCGCTTGCTTTGACGAGCGAGAAGCCGGCGTCTGAGGCCGCCTTTTCGTCTGCGGCAGGCAAGTCATCCTCGACAACGAGCCAGTCGATATCGTCGGCGCCACCGATGCGGTGCGGTGCGCGTTCGTGAAATTTCTCCGAAGTAATCAATGCGATGCGGGCAGCGCTTCTCTTCAGTAGCGTCCGCTTGAAGATCGCATCTGCATGTTCGTACACGCTGATGCCGTTTCTTGCCGAAACGGCGCAGACGCCCAAAAAACAACGGTCGATGTTCATGGCCTCGATGGCCGCAACGGCGGACGCATCGACGCTGCCGCCGACGACGGGATCGACTGCGCCGCCGATCAGGACAAGCGGGATATCGCCGCGCTTCATGATGGCGCTGGCGATATCAATGGAATTCGTCGCGATGGTCGCTTTCAGATCCTTCGGTAGAAGATCGACTATTGCGAGATTGGTGCTGCCGCTGTCGAAAAACAGGAATTCGCCTGCCTCGATCATCGCAACGGCGGCTTTGGCCAAGGCTTTCTTGCGGCCTGATTCCTGTCCGACGCGGGTGGCCATGGGCTGCGATGGTGTCAGCAGGGGGAGCGCGCCGCCATAGACGCGGCGGCATTTACCCTCTGCGGCAAGCGCCCGCAGGTCGCGGCGCACGGCATCTTCGGACACGTTGAATTCGGCAGCCAGAGATGCAGCAACGATCTGCCGGCCCTCTGCGAGCCGCGCTTCGATAACGTCCCGGCGGGACAAGGGGAGTGGATTGCTCATAATCATGCATTAACGTGCATAAACGAGAGAGTCAATTTGCATATTTGTACACGATTTGAATCATGCTTGATACAGACGGCGATCGACCGGCCTTCCCGCCGTCAGTTCGTCCAGAACTGCACTTGCACGCCCGATGCTTGTGATGCTCCATGCGGTTTCAATCGATCATCGCCTCTGAGTCTCCGCCGCCATGCTCAAAGATTTTTCCATCCAAAGCCTCTTCATGGGATGCCTTACGGCTTTCGTCGGCTTTGCCAGTTCCTTCGCCGTGGTCTTTCACGGCCTGCAGGTGGTAGGCGCCACGGATGCGCAGGCGGCTTCCGGTCTGACGGCGCTTTCCGTTGCGATGGGCCTCTGCGCGATTGTGCTCAGCATGGTGACGAGGCTTCCAATCAGCATTGCCTGGTCGACGCCGGGCGCGGCGCTGCTGGCGAGTGCAGGGGCGATCGAGGGCGGCTTCCCGGCAGCTGTCGGTGCATTTTTCGTTTGCGGCATATTGATCGTTATTGCCGGGCTTTTTCGGCCTTTCGGCCGGGCGGTCGCATCAATCCCGGCGCCGCTCGCCAATGCCATGCTGGCCGGTGTTCTGCTCGGCCTCTGCTTTGCGCCCGTCAAAGCGATTGCCTTTAATCCCGCCTTCGGTCTGCCGATCGTCCTTGCCTGGATCGTCGTTGGGTCTTTCAAGCGGCTATGGGCTGTGCCAGCGGCACTTGCCGCTTTCGCGCTGGTGCTGGCCTTCGGCGTGAAGATACCGGATGGTGCCTTTGCCTCGCTCGAACATTCGCTGCTGCCGACGGCCGAATTCGTGAAACCGGTCTTCACGCTTGCCGGCATCGTGTCCATAGCGCTGCCGCTATTCATCGTGACGATGGCGTCGCAGAATATTCCCGGCATCGCGGTGTTGAAGGTGCATGATTACGATCCGAAGCCAGGTCCGCTGTTTGCCGTGACCGGCGTGTTCTCGCTGCTTGCCGCTCCCTTTGGAGGTCATGCCGTCAATCTGGCGGCGATCACCGCCGCCATGTGCGCCGGACAAGATGCGCATGCCGATCCCGCGCGGCGCTATTGGGCGGCGATTGTCGCCGGCATCGGCTATGTGATCCTCGGATTGCTGGCGAGTGCTGTGACGGCTTTCGTGGCACTGGCGCCGCCTGTTCTCATCGAGGCGGTGGCCGGCTTGGCGCTGGTCGGTGCGCTTTCGAATTCCGCCTTGAACGCCTTCCAGCAGCCGGAATCACGCGAGGCCGCCGCCATCACTTTTCTGGTGACGGCATCGGGCGTTTCGTTCGGCGGGATTTCCGGAGCCTTCTGGGGGCTGATCGCAGGCGGATTGATGCTGGCGCTGTCGCGCGGCGTGCAGATGCTGAAGAAGTAGGCGAGGGGTTGCTTCTTTTTGATCCGGCGGCTATAAGCGCGGCCATGAAGCTGAATGGCGCAAAGATTTCCGAACAGATTGCACGTGGGCGCGTTGCCCTGCGTGACAATACGCGCGCCCTTACCTCGCTTCTCCTCCTCGGCCTTACGCGCGGTTGCCGGGTCCTTTGAGGAGCGCCCGGCGGCCGAAAAGCCCGCTGGCCATCGCTCCTCGCGACTTACCCTAAAATCGACAGCTTACCCGCAAAGGGTCCGCATTTGTCATCGCCAAGCCGCATCCGATCGGCTAAGACGCGGGACAAAATGACGGGAAAGGAAGAGACGAGACCATGGACGCGAACAGCCATTCCCCCAAAGGCATGCCCGAAGCAGCGGTGAAATACCGCGCCTATCCGCAAATCAACATTCCCGACCGGACCTGGCCGTCCAAGGTCATCACCAAGGCGCCGATCTGGTGCTCGGTCGACCTGCGCGACGGCAATCAGGCGCTTGTCGATCCCATGGGCCATGACCGCAAGGCGCGCATGTTCCAGCTGCTGCTGGATATGGGCTTCAAGGAAATCGAGATCGGCTTCCCGTCGGCTTCGCAGACCGACTTCGACTTTGCCCGTTGGTGCATCGAGCAAGGCAATGTGCCTGCCGACGTATCGCTGCAGGTTCTCGTCCAGTGCCGCCCGGAATTGATCACCCGCACCTTCGAGGCTCTGGAAGGCGCCAATAAGCCGATCGTCCATTTCTACAATTCCACCAGCGAGTTGCAGCGCCGCGTTGTGTTCGCCAAGGATGTGCAGGGCATCAAGCAGATCGCCGTCGATGCGGCCAAGATGATCACCGACATGGCGGCCAAGGCCGGCGGCGGCTATCGCTTCGAATATTCGCCTGAGAGCTTCACCGGCACCGAGCTGGACGTGGCTTTGGAGATCTGCAACGCCGTCATCGACGTCGTGAAACCGACGCCTGATAACAAGCTGATCATCAATCTGCCGTCGACGGTCGAAATGGCGACGCCGAACATCTATGCCGACCAGATCGAGTGGATGTGCCGCAATCTCGACAACCGCGAAAACCTGATCATCTCCCTGCATCCACACAATGACCGCGGCACCGGCATCGCCGCCGCCGAGCTGGCGCTGATGGCGGGCGCCGATCGCGTCGAAGGCACCTTGTTCGGCAATGGTGAGCGCACCGGCAATGTCGACGTCGTCACCATGGCGCTGAACATGTTCACGCAAGGGGTCGATCCGGAGCTGGATTGCTCGAATATCGAGCGCATGAAGGAAGTCTTCGAATATTCAAACCAGATGGCGATTGGCGAGCGTCATCCTTACGTCGGCGAGCTGGTCTATACCGCCTTCTCCGGCTCGCATCAGGATGCGATCAACAAGGGCATGAAGGCTGCCAAGGTCGCCAACGATCCGGTGTGGGAAGTGCCCTATCTGCCGATTGACCCGCAGGATGTCGGCCGCACTTATGAGGCGATCATCCGCATCAACTCGCAGTCTGGCAAGGGCGGCATCGCTTATATCATGCAGCAGGACTACGGCTTGAACCTGCCGCGCAATCTCCAGGTGGAATATCGCGAGGAGATCCAGCGCATCACCGACGAGGAAGGCAAGGAACTGCCGTCGAAGCGCATCTACGAACATTTCATCGAGCGCTACGTGACGCAGCCGGACGCGCGGATCCGCTTCGTCGATCACCACACTTTCGCCGATCCCGAGCATAAGGGACAGCGCATCGTCGCGGCCGAGATCACAGACAATGGCGAGGTGAAGCGCATCGAAGGCAGGGGAAATGGCCCGATCGATGGCTTCATCAATGCGCTCTCGATTTATCTCGGCATTCCGATGTCGGTCGAGGATTATTCCGAGCATTCGCTCCAGCATGGCTCCAACGCTTCGGCGATCTCCTATGTCGAGGTCTCTTATGCGGGCGGCAAGCTTTTCGGCGCCGGCATCAACACCAATATCGTTGCCGCATCCCTCGAGGCGATCGTCTCGGCGGCAAACCGGGTGCTCGCAGTCAAGGCGGCCTAAGGTTCTGGCTGGCTTCCAGTTCTGGTTTGAAAGCCCCCTCGGTTTTCGAGGGGGCTTTTTATTGTGCGTCAGTCGGCCGTCGGCTCGTCGTCTTCGATGAAGCCGCCGGATTGATGCGACCACAGCGTCGCGTAGATGCCGTTCCGGGCGATCAGCTCCGCATGCGTGCCGTCCTCGACGATGCGGCCGTGATCGAGCACGACGATGCGGTCCATACGCGCGATGGTCGACAGGCGATGCGCGATGGCGATCACGGTCTTGTCTTCCATGATGCCGCAAAGCGTATCCTGGATTTCGGCTTCGACTTCGGAATCGAGGGCGGAGGTTGCTTCATCGAGCACCAGGATCGGGGCATCCTTCAGGATAGCGCGCGCAATTGCAACGCGCTGCTTCTGACCGCCCGAGAGCTGGACGCCGCGTTCGCCGGCGTGAGCGTCGAAGCCCGTACGCCCCTCCTGATCCCGCAGCTTTGCTATGAAATCGCTGGCGGCAGCCTTCTCGGCGGCAGCCAGAATCGCATTTTCCGAAAAGTGCGGATTGCCATGGGCGATGTTATCGCGGATGGAGCGGTGAAGGAGCGATGCCTCCTGGCCGACCACGGCAATCTGCCGGCGCAGGCTATCCTGCGTCACCTGCCGAACATCCTGCCCGTCGATTTCGATAAAGCCACCCTGCGGATCGAAGAAACGAAGCAGCAGATTGACCAGCGTCGATTTGCCGGTGCCGGAGCGACCGACAAGGCCGACCTTCTGGCCCGCCGCAACTCGAAGCGAAACGCCGTCGAGCCCGCCATCTCCCTTGCCGTAGTGATGCGTGATTTGCCGGAAGACGATCTCGCCCTTGGTGATGGCAAGCGGCTCGGCGTCCGGCGCATCGGTAATCGCAAGCGGCTGCGAGACGGTCATCAATGACTGCCGCATGGCGCCGAGATGGGCAAAGAGCGAGGAAACGGCATCCAGCATCCATTCGGCCATGCCGGTTATGCGGAAGCTCAAGGCGAGTGATGCCGCGATCAGCCCTAGCGGCGCGCCACCGGATTGCCAGAGGACGACCGCATAGCCGACAAGCGCGACGATGAGGAAACTGCCGAGGAACAGCATGCTCGAATTGACAAGCACCTCAAGCTTCTGCACTCGAAAGAATGTCTCGCGGGTTTGAGCGAAACGACGACGGGCTTCCTTGTCTTCCGCCTTGGCATCGGCAAAAAGCTTAATGAGGTCGATATTGGCATAGCTATCCACCAGCATTCCCGTCAGATCGGCATAGGCTCCCTGATATTGCGCGGAGGCCTTCTGTAGGCGAGGGATGACATAGGCCATCAGTGCGAGATAGCAGAGAAGCCAGACGGTGAGGGGCCAGATCAGGCGCGAGTCGATCGAGGCCATCAGCCAGAGCGAGCCGGCCACATAGATCGTGACGAAAGATAGCGTGTGCAGCACGGCATAGGCGGCGCCCGTTGCGGCGGTGCCAATATCTCGCACCTGGCTCGCGATACGCCCGGAAAAATCCTGGCGAAACCAGCCGACTGATTGCCGAAGAACGTGACGATGAGCCCGCCAACGGAACAGGGTCTCGGCATTTGGCCGGAACGCGATGTCATCCAGGCTTTCGCGGAGATAACCGGCAAGCGGCCTTCCGATCAGGACGAGGGCGGCTGCAGCGAGCAAGCCCAACCCTTCGGATACCCAAAAGTCTTCCCGCCGGGCGACGGCCAGATTATCCACCAGCCTGCTGGAATAGCCGATGAGCCAGATCTCGATGAACGCGCCGATGACAGTCAGGCTGAGGCTCATCGCCATGACTGTGCGAAACGGATGAAGGTTAATTAGGAGATAGCGCCAGGCCTTGAGTGATGGCTGCGGCTCGTCATGATCCTGAAATGGATCGACAAGCTCTTCGAAGCGACAAAACATGAGTGCCCTCCAAGGGCGAAGATATCAATCTGATGGTCGGGCCGATAAAGCAGCCCTTCACGGCACTGCTTTTCAGCGGTGGTTTCCTGTGCCGTGATTTTTCATCAGAGTTCTCTCCTCATTGGTCGCTGCAACCTACATAGCTTGTATCGGTGCCGATGTCAGCAGCAATTGTATCGGGGATCGTTCGACATAGATGAGCGAATACCGTCCTTTACACGGCTCGCGTCGAGGCTGTCCGAGGATATATATGTTTCAATGGTGAATTTTGCTCAGGCCTGGCCTTTGGCAAGTTCATCGCGTCGCTTTGTCAGACGCTCGAGCTCTTCTTCCTGTTCGGCTATCCGCTCGGACGCCCGCTCTTCGTCGGCGGCGCCGGAAAAGGCTGCTGCCTGCTCAATCAGTTCGCGAAGATTTTCCCTGATCGCCGCAATACGCCTGTCGATTTCAGGAATGGTCAGCAGAACGTCGGACATGTTGAAACTCCAGCAAGACTATCGGACCCCACACGATTACCGCACCCTATTATCCATCGACCGGCTGGTGGCTGCAAGCGGCAAAACGGATGGGATATCAGTCAGATCTCCGAGGATACCCGATTGGCGATCTGATCGAGCATAGCATTCGAGGAGGGGCCGACGATCGCATAGGTAGTGCCGTTGCGATGCCAGGATACGATGCTGATATCGTCCTTGATGGTTTCGCTGAAATCGTCGTCGGCGATGCCGTCCGTCTTGGTAAAGCAGATGGCGACGACATCGCCATCGAGGTTCTTGTAGATCAGCTGGCCGACAGGCTTACCGGCGGCGATGGACATGCGCGCGCCCTGGAAGACGAGACCATCAGCTGTGAGATCCGGAACGTTGAATTTGACGCCGGCGGTGCTTGCCAGCCACTTGGCGATCTCGTCCAACTGGCTTGCCTGCAACTCTACCATATGCTGCGGCTGGCGCGCATAGATGCGGTGGTAGGCGGCAATATCGTCCAGCCAGTTGCGTGTCATAAGCTGTGACGGGGTCGGCGGAGGGCTCGCCGGGACGTCAGCGGGTTGCATACCGAAAAGATAGCCGATGCCGCCGCCGACGGCGAACAGGATAAGGGCCGCGGCCAATGATTGCTTGCCCGTCGGCGCCAGTTTCAGCGAATGCCTGGTAATACGCGGAGATGGCTCTCGGGTCTTTGGAGGCTGAGCGCTCTTGATGGAGCGAACAAGCGCCAGCGGTACCGGCTCCTTCAGAACCTCATCGAAAGCCTTGCGGCCGACATCGGAGCCGTGTTTCAGCTCATCGAAAATACGCCGGGCGTCCGCGTCGGAAGCAATGAGCTTTTCCAGCTCTTCTTTTTCTTCGCGGCTGGTCTCGCCATCCATGAAGGCGGACAAGCGGACTTCGAGCGGCGTTTTCTTCATATCTTGCAATGCTTAAAACCTTCGGGACGAGCGGCTATGACCCTGGGAGGCGAGGTAAAGGCGTGCGCTGGAGAGCCTTGATGTCACCGCCGCCAACGGGATGCCGAGAACATCGGCCGCCTGCTTGTAGCTGTGTCCTTCGACATCGACCAGCAGGAAGACACTGGCAAGTCCTTCTGGCAAAGATGTGACCAGGCGATGCGCTTCACCGGCTTCCACCGGATTTAAATGGGTTTGTGATGCCGGATCGCCCTGTTCCAGCGCATTGCCCTTGCCGGCGGGACGCAGCTTGTGACGTCGCGCTTCGTCAACCCATTGGTGCCGGGCCATGGTATAGAGCCAGCTTTCCAGCTTGCCGCCGCTGTTCCAGAGGTGGAACTTGGCTATGCCGCGCTGACAGACGTTTTGGACAAGCTCGTCCGCCTCGGCAAGATCGCCGGTCAGCGTCACAGCAAAGCGGCGAAGCTTCGGAAGAAGACCGACCAGATCGCGTCTGATATCGATGGCAGCTACCGGCGTTGGCATGATGGTTCCAGGAAGGCGTTGGAGGTTGTCAGATCGGCAATTTGCTTCCGCGATCGACGGCCTTCCCCGTAAGAAAGGTGATGCGAGCGGAATAATCGTCCTGTGCTGGTATGAACCATTTTCCTGCCGTTTCGCAAGTCTTCAAAAGCACCCGCGCGTTTGACCGTCATCCTTAATGCGCTATCCCACAATGTCCCAACCCGTACTGCACCAATGTTGGCCCAAGCTCTCCAAGAAGCAGTAACCTGGTCAGATACAGGCTTCGAAAGCTGGCATGCGTCGCTCCTCACAATGCATCCCTTATTTCGGAATTTCAGTGCTTCGATTGTAGCTCCGTATCTTAGAAAACGCTACCGAAACGATGCGCGCGACGACGCAAAAAGCGCGTCATGTCGCCAGAATATCGAAGCCTTCGGGGTCGACGCCGCTGCCATTGTCGCTGAGGCTATAACGCTCCGCTTTCAGTTCCCAGGCGCCGGGACGGCCGGCGATGGTGAAGAGATTATAGGCAGCGCGCGGCTTCAATCCACCGACCCCTTGCGATGCGGAGGCGATCCCGACGACGGGAACTGGACCCATGTGGCCGCGCAGCCAGTGCAGGGTGTTGAGATGTGTATGGCCGTGCAAGACGAGTTCGGCGCCGCCGGTGGAGATGACGGCTGCGAAACGGCGAATGCCGATCATCCGCTTGTAGAAGCTGGTCGCGCCGCGAATCGGCGGGTGATGGATCATGACGACACGAAAGAGCCCGGCATCCCCGACTGCGCGCAGTATATTCACCGTCTCGCGGGCCTGGCGTGAGGAGTAGAAGCCGCTTGCGGCAAAGGGTGGGGTGGCGACGGCTGTGGAGCATCCCACAATAGCGACCTGACCGCGGATACGCAGATAAGGGAAAATGCGCTGGTCTTCCTGCCATTCGGCGGGAGCCTCGTCGCCGCGGACATAGGGATACCAGGAGCGCATGGCCTTTTCGTATGCGCCCGGCACATAGGCATCGTGGTTGCCGGGAACGACGGATGTGTGAAAGGGATCGCCGACAGTCTTCAGCCATGCGGCAGCTGTCTGGATCTCCATGCCGCTCGCAAGGTTGACGAGATCGCCGGTTACGGCCAGATGATCGACCTGTTTCGCCTTGATGTCGTCAAGAAGGAGATCAAGCGTGTCGCCAAAAAGATGCTTGCGCCGGTTCCGGTGCCAGTTCACAAATCCGGTAATGCGTTTGGAGGCGAGTTCTCTGATCGAAAGACGTGGCAGCGGACCAAGGTGAACATCGGAAATATGCGCGAGCTTGAACATGGGATGAGACATAGCCCACTCTATTGTCAAAACAAATACATCCTCGATCCGATTGCAGATCACGATGCCGGGGTTCAGGCATGAGTGAAGACAATCGACGCGATGAAAGGCAGAGTTTGGCTGTGCGTCTGTTCGGCCGCGCGTTGCATGTCTATTTCGTGCTGACCCGCAGCATGACGATCGGCGTGCGCGCCGCCTGCTTCGATGGCGAAGGGCGGATTTTTCTGGTTCGGCACTCCTATATCGCCGGGTGGCATATGCCCGGCGGCGGCGTCGAACGCCATGAGACTGTGGAGCAGGCGCTTGAAAAGGAGCTGCGCGAGGAAGGCAATTTGGTGATCTCAGGCAAGCCGCAGCTCTTCCACGTCTATTTCAACAATCACACCAGCAAACGCGACCACGTCGTCTTCTATCGCGTGGAGGTCACCCAGACCGCGCCGCGCAAACCGGATCGCGAAATCGTCGAAAGCGGCTTCTTTCCGGTCGATGCGCTGCCGCCAGGCACGACAAAGGCAACCTATCGCCGGCTTAAGGAGCTGGAAGGAGCGGAGGCTCCCTCCAGCTATTGGTAGCCTCCGAGGCTTGGGTCAGGCGACTTTTGCCAGCCGCTCGCGCCCGTGCGGGCGATCGAAATCCAGTTCCGGCCCGATCGGGACGATACCTGTCGGATTGATGGTTTTGTGGCTGCGATAATAGTGGTTCTTGATGTGGTCGAGATTGACGGTCTCCGCAACGCCGGCGACCTGATAGAGATCCCGCAGATAAGCCGAGAGGTTGGCATAATCGGCGATGCGGCGGATGTTGCATTTGAAATGCCCGACATAGACGGCATCGAAGCGGACGAGCGTCGTGAACAGCCGCCAGTCGGCCTCCGTTAGTCGATCTCCGAATAGATAGCGCTGCGTTGCCAGTCGTTGGTCCAGCATGTCGAGGGTTTCGAAGAGACGGAGCGCGTTTTCCTGATAGGCTTCCTGCGTCGTCGCAAAGCCGGCCTTATAGACGCCGTTGTTGACGGTATCGTAGACGCGCTCGTTCAATGCATCGATGTCGGCCCGCAAGTCAGTAGGATAGAAATCCGCCGTGGAGCCGGTCAGGCCGTCGAAGGCCGTGTTGAACATGCGGATGATTTCGGCAGATTCGTTGTTGACGATCGTGCCGGTCTGCTTGTCCCATAGAACGGGAACGGTCACCCGGCCGGAATAATGCGGATCGGCTTTGACATAGACCTCCCAGAGCTTCGTTGCGCCGAAGAGATGGTCGGCAGTTCCGCCGTCCGTTCCTTTGAATTCCCAGCCGTTTTCAACCATCAGCGGATCGACGATCGAGACGGAGATCAGCTCCTCCAGCTTCTTCAGCTTGCGGAAGATTAGGGTCCGATGCGCCCAGGGGCAGGCAAGTGCCACATAGAGATGATAGCGGCCGGCCTCTGCCTTGAAGCCGCCGGTGCCTGTGGGGCCGGCGCTGCCATCGGCGGTCACCCAGTTTCGAAACTGCGAGGCGGCGCGCTTGAAATGGCCTTTCGTCTCCTTGGTATCGTACCAGACGTCATGCCAAACGCCGTCCACCAACATGCCCATTGCTTCATCCTTTCGGGAAACTGCCGAACCCTATCTCCAGAGATACGGCATGCACGCCGGATTTCGAGACGGCAAATGATGAACACTGCGTCATAGGTGCCGTCTAGGTCGAGAAAAGACACGATGTCGACCGATCTTGCATGAATGAACAACTGGATGCATTTTGCATTGGACGCGCCGAATATTTCCTGCTATCCGGCTTTTCACAGTTTAAGGACCCCTTGTCATGAAAGTAACCAGAAGCCTGCGACGACGCCGATGATCTTGAACGCTCGATGAGCGCTTTCGGGAACAATATCGTCCGTCTACTGGTTGTCTGGGCTAATGTACAAGCACGATCTGGTCTACCTCACTGAGGATGCGTCGCACGACGCTGCAATCGAACTCATCAACGAAGAAGCTTTCGGTCCGGGACGGTTTACCCGTGCCGCTGCTCGCATTCGCGAGCAAGGGCCGCATGACCATTCGCTGTCCTTCATCTGCGCCGATGATGGCGAAACGATCGCCTCCGTGCGGATGACGCCGGTGCTGGCCGGATCGGTCAAGGGACATCTCCTCGGTCCGCTCGCCGTACGTCCGTCGCACAAGAACAAGGGGATCGGCCGCGAGCTTGTGCGGATCGCGGTGGCCGCTGCTCAGCGCAAGGGATCGGAAGCCGTCATCCTGATCGGTGATCCGCCCTATTATTGCCCGCTCGGTTTCGAAAAGGTTGCCTACAACGCACTGACCTTCCCGGGGCCTGTCGATCCCAATCGGGTGCTGGTGGTGCCGATCGCCGCAGACACGCATGCGCGGCTGCAAGGCTCGATCGCATGGCGCGATGATTCCACTGCAGCTGTGGAAGACGATGACGACGATCTGGACGATGTCGTGCAGCTCACGGCGATTGCCGTCTAAGGCGTTATCATCGAAAGATTGCCCCGCTCGAATCTCAGCGGGGCGACAATTTCTTCTGCAGAAAGAACCGGCTGCGACCGGCCGGGAAATCCGGCAGTTCGCCGAAGACGGCATAGCCCTGCCGCTGATAGGCTTTCAGCGCCTGTGGATTGAAGGTATCGATCCACGCGCCGAAACAGCCACGCGCGCTTGCTTCCGCTTCCGCCGCGTCCAGAAGCTTTCCGGCCATGCCCTGGCCGCGCAGGCTTTCCGGCACGAAAAGCCATTGCGTGAACAGCCACCCCCAGGCGGTATAGCCGGATATGCCGCCGATGGTCTTGCCCGTATCGTCGCGGATCAGAACAGCCAGGGATTGCCGAGCGGATGGCCCGACGTCCGCGGTGTTGAACACCGTCAATCCTTCGCTGATAGCCGCAAGGTCGCTTTCCGATGGCGTATCGGTCACGTCGATCTTCATGGTCACCGTCCTTCGCGCCACCACGTGGCGGAGAAAGCAAAGAGGAGGGCGGCGAGACCGGCAAAGCCTGCAAACAAGGGCAGGGTATTGATCCCCTTCAGCACGGTTTCGTCGGTCATGCGGATGGTCAGGCGCTGACCGTCGGCGACGCGAACGGCGCCGCGAACCGGCAGAACCTGCGGCACCGTCACGCCGCCATTTGCACCGGCAACGCGGGTAACGAGACCCTTGGTCTTCTGTGCGAGCGGTTTCAGTGTTTCGGTGGTCGAGATCATGGCCTTGAATTCCGGAGCGTCGATGGCGCCGATATGGACCAGCGTCGACAGATTGCCGCTGGCGATCTGGTAGAGGCCGATCTCGCCCATATGCTTCTCCGCCTGATAGAGACCTGGCTGCGTCTGCTTCAGCGGCAGGGTGTCCGTCTTGCCCGATGGCGTTTTGATCGTGGCGGGACCGGGATCGTTGCCGATCGTCTGGCGCGTTACCTGCAGCGTGCGCCCGGCGGCATTGGCGGTCAGGGCTTCTTCTTCCAGCGACGGCTCCTTCAGCAGCCAATGGGCAATGCGACGGTAGAGCGACACATGCGGGCCGCCGCCTTCGAAACCGCGCGCCCACAGCCAGCCTTCGTCGGAGAGCAGCATGGCGACACGACCCTGGCCGACGCGGTTCAGCACCAACAGGGGACTGCTATCGGCGCCGACCATCACCGTCTGGCCTTGCGGCCTCTCCACATCCACGCTGCGGAACCAGCGGCCCCAATGCGGTGGCTCGGTTTCGGAGCCGTCCAGCCCCCGCGTGACGGGGTGTTTCTTGCCCTGGTCCGACAGGCGCGGATAGAAAGCTTTCTCGATCATCTGGCCCGTCGGCTCGGCCGGCAGGACCGAGGCAAGCGGCGTCAGAGCGATCGAGCTGCCGCCGGCATGTTCGGGGCCGGCCGCGACAAGCAAGGCGCCGCCATTTTCGACATATTGAGCCATGTAATCATAATAGATCGTCGGCAGGACGTTCTGACGGTCCTGATAGCGGTCAAAGATGATCAGGTCGAAAGAATTGATCTTATCGACGAAGAGCTCGCGTGTGGGAAAGGCGATCAGCGACAGCTCATTGATCGGCGTGCCGTCCTGCTTGTCCGGCGGACGCAGGATGGTGAAATGCACGAGATCGACCGATGCGTCCGATTTCAAAAGGTTGCGCCAGGCACGTTCGCCGGCATGCGGTTCACCCGAAACGAGGAGAACGCGCATGTTCTGACGGATGCCTTCGATCACTTGGACCGTCTGATTGTTGATGCCGGTGACTTCGCCAGGCACTTCGGCGACTGCAAATTCGAGGACATTGTTGCCGGCGCGCGGCACCTTGAAGCTGAAGGGTGTATCCTGGCCGGGCGTGGCCTGCAGTGTGGCAATCTCGTCGCCATTCATCTTGACTGTGACTGCTGCGGTACCGCCAGGGCTCTTGCCGTCGTCGACGACGCGAAAGACCAGCTGCTGTTCATCATTGACGATGCCGAAGCGCGGGGCGCGCACGATCTCTATGCGGCGATCGAATTCGTCCGGCTTGCCTGTGATCAGCCCGTGGACGGGCGCGTCGAAGCCGAGCTGCTGATTGACACCGGGGATATCATGGATTTGGCCATCGCTCAGAAAGATGGCACCGCCGATACGGGCCGGTGGCACGTCCGCGATCGACGAGGATAACGCAGAGAAAAGCCGTGTCGACGGTGATTCCGATTCCGCCGGATCGCGGAATTCCACAATGCGCGGCTCAATGCGGGGAAATTGGGCCAGCCGATCCTTGAGCATCGCCAGGGCTTCGTCCGTCATTTTGGTACGTTCCGGCGTCTGCTGGCTGAGGCTGCGGTCAACGACGACGGGAACGATCGTCGATAGCTGATCCCTATCTTCCTGCATCAGCACCGGGTTGGCGAGTGCCGCAAGCAGAGCGATGCCCGCCAGAGCGCGAATCCAGCCGCCCCGCAGGCGCCTGTAGATTGCGAGCGCCGCGATGGCGAGCGTTAGCACCGCCAAAGCGGCAAGCACGGGCCATGGGAGGAAGGGGGCAAAGCCGATATTCATATTATTGCCCCAAGCGCTGCAGGATATCGGGAACGTGGACCTGATCGGACTTATAATTTCCGGTCAGCATGTACATCATGATGTTGACGCCCGTGCGGTAGGCATATTCGCGCTGGGTCTCGTCCGGAGGCACGGTCGGCAGCAGCGGCGAGCCATTGTCGGCCACGGCCCAGGCGCCGGCAAAATCATTGCCGGTGATCATGATCGGAGTTACCCCGTCGGAGGTCGCGACCGCATTCGCATCGCGACGCGAATCCTGGCGTGCCTCCACCCAGAGCGGGCTGTCTGCATAGCGCCCGGGGAAGCTCGACAGCAGATAGAAGGACTTGGTCAGCACATGGCCCGCAGGCACCGGCTCCAGGGGAGGGATATCGAGATTGGCAAGGATTTGCTGCAGCCGCTGACCGTTCAGGCTTGGCGACGAGGTGTCGCCCATCGTATCGATGGCGTCGCGGGTGTCGAAGAGCACCGTGCCGCCATTGCGCATATAGGCGTCGATGCGATTGATGGCGTCATTAGACGGCATGGGTGCGGTTGCAGAAATCGGCCAATAGATCAGCGGGTAAAAGGCGAGTTCATCCTTGGCAGGATCCACACCGACCGGCGGGCCGGGTTCGAGCGTCGTGCGATAGGTGAGATAGTCGGAGAGTCCCGCAAGCCCGCGCTCCGAAATGTGATCGACGTCGGTTTCTCCTGTCACGACGTAGGCAAGGTGTGTCTTGTCCAGCCGCGAGAAGATGGTGTCGTCGCCCGGTTTGGAATCGTCGGCCAGGACGCTTACCGGATGTAAGAACATGGCGAGCGAGACGGCCAGCAGCAGCATTGCCGCACCACCCGCGATCGTCTTCGCCGATCTGCCCAGGCGCGGAAAGGCGCCGTTCATAAACAGCACGATGATGCTGTCCGCCAGTAGGAGGAGGAAGGCGAGGGTGAAGAGGATCGGCTTTGCCGACCAGGCCTCGCCGCCGATCAGGCCCTCGCGTGCGACCGCACCAGCTGCCGAGGCATCCAGCGGCTTGAGCGCTGTGCCGCTCGGCAGGGTATTGAGCGCGCTGAAGCCCTCTTCGGAACCATAGAGGCCGGGCGGGTTGTCGAAGCTTGCGACTGCGGCCCCCTTGTTGCTCGGTTCCAGCGGGCGGGCACTGCCGATCTCGCTGGTCAACACGCCCTTGGCGGTCAAGAGCCGGTAGGGCGGCATTGCTTCGCTTGCCTTGGCAGCTCCTTGTCCCGACGCGACGCCACCGGCGCGCGAGAGCTGGACGATACGGCGCAGCATCTCGACGAAATCGCCTGATATCGGCAGATCGGACCATTGCGGCTCGGCACTGACGTGGAAGAGCACGATGCGGCCTGCTTGCATCTGCTTTTCCGTGACGAGCGGCGTGCCATCGGCAAGGCTTGCCCAGGTGCGCTCGGCCAGATCCGGTGTCGGCTCGGCCAGGACCTGCCGCTTGATCAGGACGTTGTTCGGCTTCGGCATGCCGGCGAAGGGACCGAACGACGGAAAATCGGCAAGCGGCTGCGGTTCGGCCCAGGAAAGGGCGCCGCCGAATGTGCGCTCGCCCTGCCGCAATGTGACCGGGACCAAAGGATCGTCGGCGGGTGCCGCGGCAAGGCGCGGGCCGGCAAAGCGGACAAGCGTACCGCCATTCTCGATCCACTTCTGCAGCGGCGCATAGGTTTCCTGCGGCAGGCGGCCGACATCGGCCATGATGATGACGGAGGGATTGCCCGCGAGCAGTTGCGGGATCGACTTCGCCAGATCGGCGCTGTTGGGCTGAGTCAGATCGGCATAGGGCTGAAGCGCGCGCTGGATATAATAGAGTGGCGACAGGATCGGCTGGAATTCGTCGGCGGCCTGACCCGAGAGGAGCGCCACGCGGCGGCGGCGAAAACCGTCGTCCAATAGGTATACGCTGCCGGCACTGGCCTGGCGGTCGATGCTGATGCGGGCGAAATCATTGCGCATTTCGAAGGGCGCGGCGATAGAGCCGGTCGCAACCGTCTGGCCGCCCGCGAAATCAAGCGAACCGGCGGCAATCGGCCGTCCCTGATTGTCCTGTGCCGTCAGCCCGAGGCGCATCGGGCCGCTACCGTCCAGCCGTGTTGCCGTGACGGTCATGTTGCTGGCGGTATTGGCTGCGCCGGTGAGCGCCATGATATCGTGGCCATCGCCCTCGATGAGCCGCAGCTCGCTTGGCTGCAGCGCAGCAAGGCGGCTGACGATATCGTCCTTGTCCTTGCTCTCGATACCGTCGGAGATGAACGCGATGGTGCCGGCCTTGCTGCCGTTCAGCGCCGCCTTGACGGCATCGGCGGTGCGTTGCCGATCCGGCACCAGCGGTCTTGGGTTCATCGCATGCAGCTTGTCGCGGGCCGATGTCGCCGCGCCCGGCGTCGCGTCGTTGCCCTGTTCGGCGGTGAAGGCGATCGAAACGGGAATGCCCTTGGCGTCGGCATCGTCGATCAGAGCGTCGGCCGTGCGCACGCGGCGTTCCCAGTCGGAGACGCTCGCCCAGCTATTGTCGATCATCAGCACCAGCGGGCCGCCGCTCGAGAGCGTATTGGTGCGCGGATTGAACATGGGATTGGCGATGGCGAGAATGACGAGGGCGGCAAGCAGCATGCGCAGCAGCGTTAGCCACCAAGGGCTGCGGGCCGGCGTCTCCTCGCGCTTGAGGATGCTCGCCAGAATGCGCAGCGGCGGGAACACTTCGGTGCGCGGCTGCGGTGGCGTCAAGCGCAGCAGCCACCAGATCGCAGGAAGCAGAATGAGCGCTGCCAAGATGGCCGGCGAAGCGAATGCAAAGGAGAGGCCGCTCAAGGCTGGCCTCCTGACGCGACCCTCGCGGGCATGCCTGAGAGATACATATGCACGGCGACCAGGGCTTCGGAAGCCAGCCGGTCGGTGCGGTGGCTGACGAAGGTCCAGCCGAGATGACGCAACGACTGGCCGAGATTTTCGCGCCGCGCGAGATAGGCGCGCTGATAATCGTCACGCAGGTTTTCCGCGCGGCCGGCGATCAGCTTCGAGCCCGTTTCGGGATCGCTGAATTCGGTGCGCCCGCTATAGGGAAAGAGTTCTTCGGCGGGATCGGCAACCTCGATCACATGGCCGCGCAAGCCACGGCGGGCCAAGGGGCCGATCCTGCCCATGACGCTATCGGCATCGTCGAGAAAATCGCCGATCAGCACGATATCGCTCCAGCCGCGGATCATCGCCGTCTGCGGCAGGCCGCCTTCGAGCGGCGTATGCATCAACGCTGCGGCCAGGCGCTCGGCGGCATTGCGGGTCGAAACCGGCTCCATGATGCCGGGGCAGCCGATACGCTCGCCGGAGCGGGAAAGAATTTCCGCCAGCGCCAGCATCAGGACGAGCGCGCGACCCTCCTTGGACACATGGCCATAGGTCGATTTATACATCATCGATGGCGAGAGATCGGCCCAAAGCCAGATCGTGTGGGCGGCTTCCCATTCATGATCGCGGATATAGGTATGATCGTCGCGGGCCGAGCGCCGCCAGTCGATGCGCGACAGGCTTTCACCTTCGGTATAGGGGCGGAACTGCCAGAAATTCTCGCCGATGCCGCGCTTGCGGCGGCCGTGCCATCCGGCAATGACCGTGTTGGCGATGCGCTTAGCTTCGACGAGGCAATCCGGCACGAGGGCGGCACGGCAGCGGGCTCGGGAGAGGGCATCATTGCCTGAGGTCGGTCTGACGGTCTGTCCGATGGATGCCACGCGCTATACTCTCCTCGACATCCGGGTCACGATTTCGACTGCTTGACCAGCCCTGAAATGACATCGCGCACGGACATGCCTTCGGCGCGGGCTGCAAAAGTCAGCGCCATGCGATGTTCCAATACTGGCTCGGCAAGTGCATGAATGTCGTCGATCGACGGGGCAAGCCGGCCCTCGTAAAGGGCGCGGGCACGGGCGCAGAGCATCATCGCCTGGCCCGCACGCGGACCTGGACCCCAGGCGACATGCTTGTCTGTGGAGGCATTGCCCTGGCCCGGGCGGGCAGAGCGCACGAGTGACAGGATCGCATCGACAACGCCGTCGCTGACGGGCATCTGGCGGATGAGCTGCTGGATTTCCAGCAAGCGTTCGGAGTCGATAACAGCCTGCGGCGTCACTTCGCTCAAGCCTGTGGTTTCGAGCAGGATGCGGCGCTCGTCGGCAAGTTCGGGATAATCGACATCGACCTGCAGTAGGAAACGGTCGAGCTGGGCTTCCGGCAGCGGGTAGGTGCCCTCCTGCTCCAGCGGGTTCTGCGTTGCGAGAACGTGGAAGGGCGCGGGTAGGTCATAACGCTGGCCGGCGATGGTGACGTGATATTCCTGCATGGACTGCAGAAGGGCGGACTGCGTGCGCGGCGAGGCGCGGTTGATTTCGTCGGCCATCAGCAATTGCGCGAAGACCGGTCCCTTGACGAAGCGGAAAGAGCGGCGGCCGGTTTCATCCTGGTCCATGACTTCGGAGCCGAGAATATCCGAGGGCATCAGGTCCGGCGTGAACTGCACGCGGTTGGAGGCAAGGCCGAGGACGGCGCCGAGTGTCGTCACGAGCTTCGTCTTGGCGAGACCCGGCACGCCGACCAGCAGGGCATGACCGCCGGCAAGCACGGCCAGAAGCGTGTTTTCCACGACGCTTTCCTGGCCGAAAATGACCTTCGACACCTCTTCGCGGACGCGGGCGATATCGCCCAGTGCCTTTTCGGTTGAGGCGATGATGGCCTGCTCGTTGAGGCTCGTTTCGGTCGATTTGATCATGCCCATTTGCGTCTCCAATGGCAGAAAAACGGTGCGCGCGATTCGCAGACGTTACACATTTGCCTCATAATCAATACAACTTATCGCCAGCAAGACCGCTGACAAGCACGTTTCAAATGACTATCTCGTGAGAACTGTCATATTCGTGACTAACGACCAACCGGGACAGAAGAATGGCAACCGAGGAAATCAGGACAACGGGCGATGCTGCAAGCCTCGCGGCGCTGATTTCGCGCGCCGCGGGCGATAGCGGCGGCTCCAAGAAGGGTCTGCCGCCAGTTGATCGCTGGAATCCGCCATTCTGTGGCGATATCGACATGGAGATCCGCGCCGACGGCACCTGGTTCTATCTTGGCACACCGATCGGCCGCGCGCCGCTGGTGCGGCTGTTTTCCACAGTTCTGCGCAAGGATGACGACGGCAAGACCTATCTCGTCACCCCTGTGGAAAAGGTGGGCATTCGCGTCGTCGATGCGCCGTTCGTGGCCGTCGAGATGAGCGTGACGGAGCGTGAGGGCAGACGGGTGCTGACATTCCGCACGAATGTCGGCGATGTCGTCGAGGCGGGCAGGGACCATCCAATCCGTTTCGTCATACGCGGCGAGAACGACGAGCTGAAGCCTTATCTGCATGTCCGCGGGCGGCTCGAGGCTCTGGTGACGCGTGCGGTCATGTACGATCTCATCGAGCTTGGTGAGCCCGTCGTGATCGCCGGGCGAGAGATCTTCTGCGTGCGTTCCGGCAGCTCTATCTTTCCCGTCATGCCGGTTGCAGAACTGGATGCACTGACTCGATGAATGAATTCCCTCTTTATTCCGCGGCTGAATTTCGCCGTCGCGCGCTCCATCAGAGTGGTGGGCCGGTGGAGCTCGCCTGGCGCGATCATGGCGATCACCTCCTCAATCCGGAGACCATATCGCAGGTGGCGGACCTGAATCTGAAGGATGCCGCCGTGCTTGTGCCTGTCGTCGACAGCGGCGACGATGCCAGGGTGATCTTCACGCTAAGGACCTCGACGCTCCGCAAGCATTCCGGCCAGATCGCCTTTCCGGGCGGGGCCATCGATCCGGAAGATGCGTCGCCGGAAATGGCGGCGATGCGCGAAGCGGGGGAGGAAATCGGGCTTGCCGACATCTTCATCGAGCCCGTCGCGCGGCTGCCGCATTATCTGGCGGCGACCGGCTTTCGCATCACACCCATTCTTGCCGTGGTAAAACCCGGTTTTCATCTGGCCCTCAATCCGACCGAAGTGGAGGATGCCTTCGAGGTGCCGCTCTCCTTCCTGATGAACCCCGACCATCATGTGACCGACACGATGCGATGGCAGGGGATTGAACGCCATTTCTACCGCATGCCCTATGGACAGCGCATGATCTGGGGCATTACCGCCGGCATCGTCCGCACGCTTTATGAAAGGCTTTACACATGATGTCCGTTGCCGATGAGGCCTGGTTTCGCGATGAGGCATTGCAGCGGGTGCTGGCGCTGCTCGATGCCGATGGCGGCGAGGGGCGCGTGGTCGGCGGCGCCGTCCGCAATAGTCTGATGGGCCTGCCAGTCGCCGATATCGACATTGCGACGACCCTCCTGCCCGAAACGGTCGTGGAGAGAGCAGAAGCCGCAGGGATCAAGGCGGTGCCGACGGGCATCGCGCATGGCACGGTCACTTTGGTCATTGATGGAAAGCCGTTCGAAATCACCACGTTGCGACGCGACGTTGAAACCGACGGACGCCGTGCCGTCGTGGCCTTCAGCCGCGATTGGCAGGCTGATGCCGAGCGGCGTGACCTGACGATCAATGCGCTTTATGCATCTGCCGATGGCGAGGTCGTGGATCTCGTCGGAGGGCTGGCCGATCTGGAGCGCCGCAATATCCGCTTCATCGGCGATGCGGCGACGCGGATTGCCGAGGATCATTTGCGGATTCTGCGCTTCTTCCGCTTTTTCGCCTATTACGGCAGCGGCCGTCCGGATGCGGAGGGCTTGCGCGCCTGTGCTGCGGCAAAATCAAAGATTTCAACACTCTCGGCAGAGCGTGTCTGGTCGGAAATGAAGAAGCTGCTGGCGGCTCCGGACCCGGGCAGGGCGCTGCTTTGGATGCGCCAGATCGGCATTTTGACCGAAGTGCTGCCGGAAACCGAGAAATGGGGAATTGACGCCATTCCCGGACTGATCGCCGCCGAACAGGCTCTCCGTTGGCCGGCGGAGGCTCTGCTTCGTCTTGCCGCCATCGTGCCGCCCGATGCAGCAAGGCTTACTAAGCTTGCCGAGCGGCTGCGCCTTTCGAAAGCGGAAGGCGCCTATCTGCAGGCTTGGGCGAATGCGCCGATCGTCAAGGACGACATCTCGGAAGTGGCCTTCGATCGCCTGCTTTATCGCCATGATCAAACCGGCGTTGCGGTTCGCCTGAAGCTCGCGCTGGCCGTTGCCCGCAGCAAGGCGGAGGGCGATTTCGAGGAAATGGCGCGCGTGGCGCGGCTTGGGAAATTGCTGGAACGAACGTCAAACTGGAAGAAGCCTGCTTTCCCGCTTAATGGCGCGGATGCGATTGCCGCGGGCGTCGGTGCCGGGCCGCGCGTGGGCGAGCTTCTCGGCAAGATCGAGCAGGAGTGGCTAGACGGGAATTTTGCGATGAACCGGGCGAGCCTTCTCGCCCGACTCAAGGATTTGGCCAATGCCTGATAATGAGGCCCGATTAGCGGCAGGCCCGCCAATCAGGCCGCGTTGGCCTCGTCGCGAATCCGGGCCTTGATATTGTCGACCATGTTTTCGCGGATGATGGTTTCGCCATGCGCTTCGCGCATGTGCTCTACCGCGCGGCGCACCACCTCGGCGTCATCCTTGGCGCGGGTGTGCCAGGCGCAACCGGGCACGAGCGTACCACATTCGAACAGTCGCATATCTTCCTCCTCATCTTTCAACGGATTCTCGCCCTACAAAGGACCTGAAGGCCTAAACGCAACGAACGAGAAAAGGTTTCTGCCGTTCGGCAAGCCTTCCGCTTGCCGGTGGCGGCCTTCCGGACATTAATCCGGCATTGCCCAGGATTTGAAGCAATCCGAGGATTGATATCGTGTGATAGGCGCCTGCTTGGCCGAACGATCGGCCGCGAAGCGGGCGATATCGCTTGGAGATTTGCCCGCCAGCTGCATCCTCACCTGCTCCAGGAAGCAGGAGAGCGGTAGATCGGATCCACTGCGGGTCCGCATATCCTCTGCCAGTCGGATGATGAACTCCGGACTATCGACGGTGCGCGATAGTTTCTGTTCCTTCGAAGCTTCCGTGACTTGTTTCTCTGCTGCCATTACAACCTCCTCCGATTGAACGAGCATTAGGTCACTTAGGCACTCCTCCCGCTGATTTCAGGGCGTTGTCCGATCATTTAATGTTGAACATCCAAGCGCATCGCGATCTTTCAATCGTTTGTTGCGCTTGAAGTTTCCCGCATGCCGCGATCGCAAAATTGCCGCCCAGCTTACGCGACACGCCTCAAGGCCAACGCACCACCGGCGGCAGAGACGATAGGATCGACTCGACGTTACCGCCTGTCTTCAACCCGAATATCGTACCCCTATCGTAGAGCAAATTGAACTCCACATAACGTCCGCGGCGAATTAATTGCTCGTCGCGGTCTTCTTCCGTCCATGTTTCGTTGAAATTGGATCGGACGATGCGCGGATAGACCATCGCGAAGGCGCGGCCGACGTCGCGCGTGAAGGCGAAATCCGCGTTCCAGCCACCGGCTTCCTCTGTCGAATGCAGCCAGTCGAAGAAGATGCCGCCGATGCCGCGCGGCTCGTTGCGGTGCTTCAGGAAGAAATATTCGTCGCACCAGCTCTTGTATCGTTGATAGTCGGCGATGGCATGACGATCGCAGACGATCTGCATGGCGCGATGGAAGAGGGCGCTGTCCGGATCTTCCTGGGTGCGGCGGCGATCGAGCACTGGCGTCAGGTCGGCGCCGCCGCCGAACCATTGGCTCGTCGTCACCACCATGCGGGTGTTCATGTGCACGGCCGGCACATTCGGATTGACGGGGTGGGCGATCAGCGAGAGCCCCGAGGCCCAAAAGCGGGGGTCTTCCTCGGCGCCAGGAATCTGGCTGCGAAAGTCGGGAGAGAATTCGCCATAGACTGTCGAGGTGTGGACGCCGACCTTTTCGAAGACGCGGCCCTCCATCATTGACATGCGGCCACCGCCGCCCTGGCCCTTGTCGCGCTGCCAGTCCTTGGCGATGAAGCGGCCCGGTTCCTGGTCGGAAAGAGGGCCGGTCAGCTCGCTTTCCAGCTGCTCGAACTCCGCGCAGATCGTGTCGCGCAGGCCTTCGAACCAGTGTCGCGCTGCCTCCTTCTTTTCTTCAATATCCTCGGGTAATCCCTTGGGAAGATTGGGTCGTTCCATTCACGCTCTCCGACGATGCGAGCAGCCGGCGGCCCGCGATTCGCACCGTATGTATCGTGATTTGGAATATCAGCAAGATTGCGGCGCAGCCAGTGCAGCAACGCCGCAGGAGAATCGACTCGCAAATTTCACACTGCGGTATTATGTTCCCTCTCTCAAAGGCGAGGTTTTATCATGAAGATACCCGGACCGCCGCCCCTGGATGGGTTGAGAAACAGAATATTCCGTTACCGGCAGGACCATCCCGCCGGTGGAAAGAGCGAATTCGTTCGCGAGACCTTTTGTCTCAGTCGCCCCGAAGCGCGTGAAAAGGCGCGCGAGTGGTTCACCGAATTCCCGAAAGCTGCCTACTGGACCGAAGTCGAAAGCTGGCGCCAGGTCGACGGCGATCGCATCGAGTTCACCATGCGGCGTCTGCCATCGGCGGATTGAACTGGACGAAACAACCACCTGCCACGACGGGCGAAGAGGCCGAAGCATATTTCAGCATGCTTGCGGCACATCATTGGCTTGCGGCTTGCTCAATGCGGCTTGGCTGATTGCGCATCATCAGACGCGCCGAATCCAGCCGGCTGGGCTGCTGCCGCGATGCTGACAGGGAAGGCTTTCTTGACCGCTTCTCTTGTTGCCTTTTGCCTTCCATCCGGAACGGCAGGCAAGGGAGCCTCCGTGTTCGGCATTGCTGGTTTGGATATCGCGCCGAGCGTCTCGTCCTGGTGTTCCGCTGTTTTGGGGCTCCCGACGATTGGCGATGCCGCAAGGATTTCCCGGAGCGTGGTTGTTACAGGCAGATGCCCGCCCAAGTCGGTGTTCGTGTGATGCCACGCTTGCGCAACGCGCCGATCGGCATGAATGAATGCTCGGGAGTTGATCTCGCCGAACCAGTCCCATTCCCCCATGACGTCGACGACATCCGTGAAAACAGGCGGCATAGCGATGCGTGCGCCGATCGTCACGATCTTTGCATGCCGCGCCAGCTCGGTGATCCGCGCTTCGTCCTGTTTACAGAGGTTATGGAGTGCAGCTGACAGCACGAGGTTTCCCTTGGAGTGGCCGGTCAGCAGACGGAAGGAGAGGCGGGGGTCGGCTAGAAGCGCCTGCGCGGTTCTGGTGTCCAGGCTGGTGCGAGCTGCAGTTCCATCGCGCTGCGCTCCAACCTTGGGCCGGCCGGCAAGATCATCCAGGCTTTCAAGCAGCGGCCGCAGCCCCCTCAAATGACCGAAGAAAAGCAACCCGCCGAAGGCTTCGGTGATGGCATCGGCTATGCCGTAGCCTGAGACGACGACCGCGACCGGTGCGTCGATCGCATCGGCCACATTGCGGGCAAAGGCGGCCGCACCGAGCGCGGAACCGCCGATGCCGGCGACTGCGAGCGCCCGGGCATTACCGCCGCCGCGCAAGACGAATTCATCGATGGTTTCACAGAGCGTGAGCCCCCCAAGACCGCTTGGCGGCACGATCAGGATCGCGCCTTCGGCGGCGAGCGAGTCACTGATGTAGAAGGCTTCTTCGGGTGTGATGACCTTGACGTCGTAGAACAGCGCATCGAGAGCGAGGTTGCGCTGGCGAAAGCCTTCAAGCGCAAGGTTGCGCAAAGGGGAGTGCTGGAGCCGTTCGGGGAGGCTCAATGTACGTGCGAACTGCGTAAGGGAAAGCGTGAATGCCGTCTGGAACATGGGTCACCTCGTCAAGGCTGCCTGAGTTAGAGCATTCCAGAGCGAAGCTTCTCACACTTTATCCGGCGTGCCAACGTCTATTCCGGTGCGACATTCAGGCTCGGTGCTGAGGACGACGGCCATTGTGTTTGCCGCAGTGCTTCACCTGAAATCATGGCGGCGGACATGGCGACATTGATCGAGCGCTGACCCTCGAGCATGGGGATCAGGATGCGGCCATCGGCTCTGTCATGCACGTGGTCCGGCACCCCGGCGCTTTCGCGGCCGAACAAGAGGATATCGTCTTCGCGGTAAGCAAAATCCGTATAGCGCCGTGCCGCTTTCGTCGAGGCGAGAACCAGCCGACGTCCGCTTTCCCGTTTCCATGCCTCGAAGCGCTCCCAATTGACGTGTCTAGTCAGGGTGACGGCGGCAAGATAATCCATGCCGGCGCGCTTCAGATTGCGGTCGGATATGTCGAAGCCGGCCGGCTCGATAATGTCGACGCCGAGGCCGAGGCAGGCGGCAAGCCGCAGGATCGTGCCAGTGTTGCCGGGAATATCGGGCTGGTAGAGGGCGATGCGGAGCTTGGTCATATGTTGCAACTAGCGAAATCGCCTGGATTTGTCCCAGATTTTTCGCATGTCCTTCATTTCTGTGATGTCTCCCATCAGCAGAATTGAAGGATTTAGCCCATTTTTCAGGCATATTTCGCTTTTCAAACAGAAAAAGTCGCGCTAAAAGACGCGTGCTCTACAACTTGCGAAAGAAGGAGGCTCAGATGGATATCTTGTTTATGATGCTGTGCCTCGGTGCCGTGAACCCACGGATTTGAAGCGCGCTACAAGGCGCATATTCGCAAGTATCCCCCTTCTTTAAGTCATTGCGCGGCCACTATGGCCTCGTCGTTTTACCGCCCGGCCACCATATGAATCTGCGATCTTTCAGCGCAGTGGGTGGTCGAAGGGTCGAGTCTTTGGAGCATTTCCATGTTTAGCTGGTTCGAACGCCGACTAAATCCATTTCCGAGCGAGGTGCCGGATACGCCGCCGCGTGGCCTCTTCGCCTTCTGCTGGCATTATTCCAAGCCGGCCCTGCCTTGGCTGATCGCCATGAGCATTCTCACCATGTCGATCGCGATTGGCGAGGTGGCGTTGTTCCAGTTCCTCGGCGATATCGTCGACTGGCTGACGCATGCGGATAAGGCGACCTTCCTGCAGACGGAATGGCACAAGCTGTTCTGGATGGGGGCGATGGTGCTGATCGGCTTGCCGGCTGCGGCGATCCTCGACAGCTTCATCATGCACCAGGTGCTGCTCGGCAACTATCCGATGATCGCGCGTTGGCAGATGCACCGCTTCCTGCTGCGCCATAGCATGACCTTTTTCGCGAACGAGTTCGCAGGCCGCGTCGCCACCAAGGTGATGCAGACCTCGCTTGCCGTGCGCGAAACGGTCATGAAGATCCTCGATGTCTTCGTCTACGTCGTCACCTATTTCCTGTCTATGATCCTCGTCATCGCGGCGGCCGACTGGCGGCTGATGATTCCGATCCTGGTCTGGCTTGGCGTCTATGTCGCCATCGTCGCCTATTTCGTGCCGGTGCTGCGCAAGATCGCCGCGCAGCAGGCCGACGCGCGCTCGATGATGACGGGCCGCGTGGTCGACAGCTACACCAACATCGCCACGGTGAAGCTGTTCTCGCATGCCGGCCGTGAAGAGACATATGCCAGGGCGGGTATGGAGGAATTCCTTAATACCGTGCACAAGCAGATGCGCAAGGTCACGCTGTTCCACGCCTCGGTCTATTTCAACAACTGCGCGGCGCTGTTCATCGTCTCGGCTCTGTCGATCTGGTTCTGGCTCAGCGGCTCGATCTCGGTCGGCTCCATCGCCATCGCCATCGGCCTTGCGATGCGCGTCAACGGCATGTCGCAATGGGTGATGTGGGAAGTTTCGGCGCTCTTCGAAAACATCGGCACCGTCTATGACGGCATGGAGATGATGACGAAGCCGCACGATATCGTCGACAAGCCCGCGGCATCGCCGATCGTGGCCAAGCAGGGCGCGATCCGCTTCGACCACATTCGCTTCCATTACGGCAAGGCGAAGGGTGTCATGGAGGATCTGACCCTCGATATCCGCGCGGGCGAAAAGGTTGGCCTTGTCGGCCGTTCCGGCGCCGGCAAGACGACGCTGATGAACCTGCTGCTGCGCTTCTACGATCTGGAGGGCGGCCGCATTACCATCGACGGCCACGATATCGCGGGCGTCACGCAGGACAGCCTTCGCTCGATGATCGGTGTGGTGACGCAGGACACGTCCCTGCTGCACCGCTCGATCCGCGACAACATCGCCTACGGCCGTCCGGACGCGACCGATGAGGACATCATCCAGGCGGCCAAGCGCGCCAATGCCTGGGACTTCATCGAAGGTCTGGTGGATATGTATGGCCGCACAGGGCTCGATGCGCAGGTCGGCGAGCGGGGTGTGAAACTGTCAGGCGGCCAGCGGCAGCGTATCGCCATCGCCCGCGTCTTCCTGAAGGACGCGCCGATCCTGGTGCTCGACGAGGCAACCTCGGCGCTCGATTCCGAAGTGGAAGCAGCTATCCAGGAAAACCTCTTCGCGCTGATGCATGGCAAGACGGTGATCGCCATCGCCCACCGCCTGTCGACGCTGACCGAGATGGACCGCCTCGTCGTTCTCGACAAGGGCCGGATCATCGAGATGGGCACGCATCAGGCGCTGGTCCAGCAGGGCGGCATTTATGCCGAACTCTGGAGCCGGCAGTCGGGTGGCTTCCTCGCCGACCATGAAGAGGTCGAGACGGCGGCACAATAATGAGACGGACGACTGGGGCGCCAAGGTGCCCCAGTCGTTGTTTCCTGAGTGGCTATTTTTCAGAGATCCAAAACGTAACGAAGAAGTCTGGAAGACGATGTTGCGGGCTAGCGGCTCGCCAGAGCGAGTTGCGCCGCGAGCAATCCGAACGCAGTCGCGAAGCTTCGTCGCATCCATGATTGTACCGTTTGATTCGAGACGATATGGCGGCGCAGGCGAGCTGCGAATACGCCATAGGCTACGAAAATGACGAAGGTGAGCGCCATGAAGACCAGGCTGAGCTTCAGCATCAGCATGATCGGGCTTGTCTGATCCGGCGTCACGAATTGAGGCAGGAAGGCGAAGAAAAAGATCGACAATTTGGGATTGAGCAAATTGATCAGGATTGCCGAGCCAATCATCTGTCGCGTGCTCTTGTCGGTCGGTGCGCCGTCAATGCGCAAAATACCCTTTTCCAAAAACATCGACCAGGCCATGTAGAGCAGATAGGTCACTCCCAGCCATTTGAGCGCTTGAAACGCCACGGCGCTGGTGTGCAGGAGTGCGGCGAGGCCGCTTATCGCTGCAAGCAAATGCGGGATGATGCCAAGCGTGCAGCCGAATGCGGCGACCACACTCGCCCTCGTGCCGCCAGACAATCCGGCGGCAAGCGTGTAGATCGCGCCCGTGCCGGGAGAGGCGACGATGATAAGGGTCGTGATCAGAAACTCGATGTTCATGCGGCAGCCCCCACGGAAGAGGGGAATATCGGCGGTAACGCTTGAGTCGAGGTGCTTGTTTCGGCGGCTGATCCACGCGAGGTGTCTTGATGGACTCTCAGGGAAGCTTTCTCGACGACGAGAGCCGTCGCCGCACGATTTCGCGCGGTGAAATATTCGACTGGTAGGCTTGTCGCGGGCAAGGTGTCGAGCGACCACAGATGCTGTCGATACATGGCGTCGGCTTGTGTAGTGTGCATGACTCTCACTCGATAATCGCTTGCGGCAATATCGAGGCATCGCGTTTTCCGGTCTTGAATGAAATTGCAGTTCAACCGGCATTTCGCGCTCGACGCTCAATGCGTCGCTCACGACCGTTGGCAACTTGACCGGTCGATCCCGGCTCCGTTTTACAGTTCTTGTAGGGTTGCAGGGAATATGGCGTTCACTGATAAATCGCGGACGAAATTCGGTCTGCGTTCAGGTGAGAAAGGAGAGGTTGAGATCGGAATTTCGAGGAATTTTCATTGTTTTTGTTGCTGTGCGGTATTGTGCTGATCGCCAATTTTGCGTCGCGCCAGAGAAAAATGCTGCGGAATTCCCTAGTTTTTCATGTGCTTAACTTCTCTCCGCGGAGAAGGGGATGATCGAGCTCCAGCCTTGCGACGCATTAACGCAGTTTTGCCGCGACATTGTGCCCTGACCCCTTGCCAAGACTGGACATAATTTGCGATCAAGCTTAGAACGCAGCGGGTTACGGAGGAATCTATGGCGGAATTATGGTCGCATTGATTCGCCGTTAGTGAGAGGGGTACCGCGGTTTTTGCCGTGGTTTGCGGGAAGAGGATGTGCAGCTTTGAGCGAGCATAGTACGACAGTTGAGTCCACCGGCGAGCCTACTCGCCGCGATTTCCTTTATTTGACGACAGGTATGGCCGGTGCGGTGGGTGCAGTTGCCGTCGCATGGCCGTTTATCGACCAGATGCGGCCCGACGCATCGACACTCGCTCTTGCATCCATCGAAGTCGATGTGTCGAGCCTTGAACCCGGCATGTCCCTGACGGTGAAATGGCGCGGTAAGCCCGTCTTCATCCGTAACCGCACGCAGAAAGAAATCGACGATGCCAAGGGCACGCAGCTTTCGGACCTGAAAGATCCGGTCGCTCGCAACGCCAATCTTCCGTCTGATGCACAGGCAACCGACGTTGCCCGTTCGGCCGGCGAGGGCAAGGAAAACTGGCTCGTCATGATCGGCGTCTGCACCCATCTCGGCTGCATCCCGCTCGGTCAGGCAGGGGAATATGGCGGGTGGTTCTGTCCCTGCCATGGCTCGGTCTACGACACCGCCGGCCGCATACGCCACGGGCCTGCGCCGATGAATCTTGCGATTCCGCAATATGCGTTTACGTCGGAAAAGAAGATCAAGGTCGGTTGAGGGGGAGCTGAATCATGAGTGGTCATTCGTCTTACGAGCCATCGACAGGGCTCGAAAAATGGGTCGACGCGCGGCTTCCGCTGCCGCGCATGGTCTATGATAGTTTCATCGCCTATCCGGTCCCGCGCAACCTGAACTACGCTTACACCTTCGGCGCCATGCTTGCCGTGATGCTGGTCCTGCAGATCCTGACCGGCGTTGTGCTGGCCATGCACTATGCGGCCAATACGGCGATCGCCTTCAATTCGGTCGAAAAGATCGTCCGCGACGTCAATCACGGCTGGCTGTTGCGCTATATGCACGCCAACGGCGCATCTTTCTTTTTCGTGGCCGTCTACCTGCACATTGCCCGCGGCCTCTACTACGGCTCCTACAAGGCGCCGCGCGAAATCCTCTGGATTCTCGGCGTGATCATCTACCTCCTGATGATGGCAACCGCCTTCATGGGCTACGTTCTGCCCTGGGGTCAGATGTCCTTCTGGGGTGCGACCGTCATCACCGGCTTCTTCTCGGCCTTTCCATGGGTCGGCGACTGGATCCAGACCTTCCTGCTCGGCGGCTTCGCCGTCGATGATCCGACGCTCAACCGCTTCTTCTCGCTGCACTATCTGCTGCCGTTCATGATTGCAGGTGTCGTCATCCTGCATATCTGGGCGCTGCATGTAACCGGCCAGACGAACCCGACCGGCGTCGAAGTCAAGCTGAAGACCGACACTGTTGCCTTCACGCCCTATGCGACGTTAAAGGATGCGCTTGGTGTCTCCATCTTCCTGCTGGTCTTCGCCTATTTCGTCTTCTACCTGCCGAACTTCCTTGGTCATGCCGATAACTACATCCCGGCCAACCCGCTGAAGACGCCGGCTCATATCGTTCCGGAATGGTACTTCCTGCCGTTCTACGCGATGCTGCGCTCGATCACCTTCAACATTGGCCCGATCGACTCCAAGCTCGGCGGCGTTCTGACGATGTTCGGCGCCATCATCGTGCTGTTCTTCCTGCCCTGGCTCGATACGTCGAAGATCCGCTCAGCTGTTTATCGCCCGTGGTACAAGCTGTTCTTCTGGCTGTTCATAGCCGATGCCATCCTGCTCGGCTGGCTGGGCTCGCAGCCCGCGGAAGGCATCTACACCACGGCTGCGCAGTTTGCGACGCTGTTCTACTTCCTCTTCTTCCTCGTCATCATGCCGGTTCTCGGCATTGTCGAGACACCGAGGCGCATTCCAAATTCGATTACGGAAGCGGTTCTTGAGAAACAAGGCGGTAAAGTTGCCGCTTCGGTTCAAGCATAACCGGCGATAGAGGAAGAAAACGATGAAAAAACTTGTTGTCGGCCTTCTATCCCTGACGCTCATCGGAGGCCTTTCGACCGCCGCCGTGATCGCTGCGGAAACGAAGCCTGCCGCAGAAGCAGAGACGCCGCACTATCCGCTGAAGGAGCCGCGCGAGCAGCATTGGACCTTCTCCGGCCCATTCGGCTATTATGACAAGGCTCAGCTTCAGCGCGGCCTCAAGGTCTATACGGAAGTCTGTTCGGCCTGCCATTCGATGAAGCTGGTGGCTTACCGCACGCTGGAAGACCTCGGCTATACGGAAGCACAGGTGAAGGCCTTTGCCGCCAATTACGAAGTGCAGGACGGCCCGAACCCTCAGGGTGAGATGTTCACCCGCAAGGCGCTTCCGTCTGACCATTTCAACTCGCCGTTCCCGAACGACGAGGCTGCCGCTGCCTCCAACAACGGCGCCGTGCCGCCCGACATGTCGCTGCTTGCCAAGGCACGCGAAATCGAGCGCGGCTTCCCGCAGTTCATCTTCGATATCTTCACGCAGTATCAGGAAGGTGGACCGGACTATATCTACTCGCTGCTGACCGGCTACGAAGAGCCGCCGGCCGGTTTTAAGGTGCCGCAAAACTCGCACTACAATCCGTATTTCGATGCGGCCGCGACCTTTGCGATGCCGAAGCCGCTTTCGGATGGTCAGGTGACCTACGACGACGGTTCGCCGCAGACGGTGGATCAATACGCTCGCGACGTATCTGCCTTCCTGATGTGGACATCCGAGCCGCATCTGGAAGATCGCAAGCACCTCGGCTTCATGGTCATGGTGTTCCTGCTGATCTTCTCAATCTTGATTTATCTCACCAAGCGTTCCGTCTATGCCAAGGCCGGCGCTCACTGAGCATCGCACAATGATCGAGAAAAGGCGGCCCGGCGAGGCCGCCTTTTTTGTTGGTATAGCGCCCTGGTATTGATAGGGTGCAGCCGGCCCTATCACAGCCTGAGAGACTATATTTGATGAACACTATTGCTTCGGAGCTTGCCGCCAGCATCCGCTCCATTCCGGATTACCCCAAGCCCGGCATCATCTTTCGCGACATCACGACGATGCTTGGCGATGCCAGAGCATTCCGCCGTGCCGTCGATGCCCTGGTGCAGCCTTACGCCGGCACGAAGATCGACAAGGTTGCCGGTATGGAAGCACGCGGCTTCATTCTCGGGGGCGCGGTGGCGCACCAGCTGTCGTCCGGCTTCGTGCCGATCCGCAAGAAAGGCAAGCTGCCGCACGATATCGTCCGCATCGCTTACAGCCTGGAATATGGTGTCGACGAAATGGAGATGCACCGTGATGCGGTCAATCCGGGTGAGAGGGTCATTCTCGTCGACGATCTGATCGCGACGGGCGGCACCGCCGTCGGCGCGACGAAGCTTCTGCGCCAGATCGGTGCCGAAGTGGTTGCCGCCTGCTTTGTCATCGACCTGCCTGATCTTGGCGGCCGCAGGAAGCTCGAGGAGCTTGACGTGCCGGTACATACGCTGGTGGAATTCGCCGGCCACTAAATGGCCGAAAGGACTGTTGGGGCCGCTCCGAACGGCCCCGCAGCTCGCTATTCAAAAGCCAGAACGCTGCTTTCGAAGCGCAGGGCCGGAGCGCCGTCCTGGTTCACTCCATCGCAGGCGAGCGTATAGAGCGTCCAGCCAGCGCGCGAGGCCAATGGGCGGCTGTCAAGGATCGTGACGCCATAGCTGATCGTATCACCGGCGAAGACGGGCCGCAGCCATTGCAGGTTTTTGAAGCCAGGCGAGGGGCCGAGGATGGGCGGCGTCTTGCCTTCGGCAATCAACCGGGCCTGTTCGGACTTCCAGAAATCGACGAAGCTACGCATCCACATGGAGCAGCTATGCCAGCCGGAAGCGCAGAGACCGCCGAACAGGGAGTGCTTGGCCGCTTCCGCATCCATATGGAAGATCTGTGGATCGAAGCGCGAGGCAAAGTGCACGATGCCTTCCGGCGTAAACGTATGGCTGCCGATGTCGATGCGTTCGCCGACAGCGTAGAGGTCGCCCATCTTCATGCCGAAACCTCCGCGACGCTGCGCATGCGGATCATGACCGGGTTCTCTCCGAGGCAGACCAGTTCGCCGCGCTGGTTTTCGACCTCATGGCGGAACCTGACGATGCCGATACCCGGACGGGAGCGCATGGGACGGGCCTCGACGACGATCGATCGGCCCGACAGGGTATCATCAGCCAGAACCGGCTTTTTCCACTCCATAAAATCGATGCCCGGCGCGCCTTGCGCATCGGTGGCAAGGAGATAGGAATCGCACATCATGCGCATGAACACCGCCGAGGTGTGCCAGCCGGAAGCGGCAAGGCCGCCGAGAATGCTGGCGCGGCCCGCTTCCTTATCCAGATGCATCGGCTGCGGATCGAATTCCCTAGCGAATTCGATGATCTCCCCCGCCGTTACATGTTTCGGGCCGAGCGGAAATTCTCGCCCCGGCTGGAAGTCTTCGTAGACGAATTTCGTCATGTCTTCTCTCCTCCTCCACGTCTCGTTTATCGGCAAATCGCATGGCCGGCTGTGGTGGCGCAAGCATTTTCACGGTCAATATAAGGAAGGGACGACGATGACTGTCTATTGGCCGCCGACAGCCCTTGATTGTATGCCGGCGATATGTTGAGGCTTTGGTCGTGGCAAGATGGTATGAGAGCTAGAATGAGCGAACTCAAAGTCGTACTGGAAGAAGCAGCAGGCGCGGGGATCATTTCCTCCAGTCAGGCCGAGAGATTGCTGCCCTATCTGGCGGACAAGAACATCGGTGCGTTGCCGACCGGACAGGGTCTCCCGGCACCGCGTTTTCCGGATGATCCCAACCCTCTGGAAGATACGGAAGCGCCGCGTTTCGTGCGAGGCTTTCACGATGTGCTCATCACCATCGGTCTCGTCGTTCTGCTCATCGGGCTATGGGGGCTCGCGAACCGCTATGCGCCCTTGCTGGCAATCGTCGTCCTGGCCGAGATCCTGGTGCGCCGACAGCGGCTGGCGCTTCCGGCCGTGGTCTTGACCGTCGCGCTCGTTGTCTGGGTTTTCTACCTGGTGGTCAGCTATGTGAGTTCCACACCGACGCTGAGCGATAATTTTACGATCGGCGCAATCGTCCTGGTGGCGCCATTCCCGCTGTCGCTTGCATTGTTTTACTGGCGCTACCGCGTGCCACTGTCGCTGGCCTTGTTCCTGTTTTCACTGTTCGGCCTGTTTCTCGCCGCGGTCTTCTATGTCGCCGGCACGGTAACTGGCTCTTCGAATGTGCCGGCGGATTACCCCATCCAGACGATGATGATCTTGCTGGTGACTGCTCTTGGCAGCTTTGCATTGGCAATGCGTTATGATCTCAGCGATCCGCAGAGGGTTACGCGCCGTTCCGACGTGGCCTTCTGGCTGCATCTCGCAACGGCGCCGGCTCTACTTTATTCGACGATCCTCTTGGCCCTGCGCCTCGAGCTCGCCAGCAGCGGCATCGTCTTCACCAATCTCACCGATGCCCTCTTCGGGGGCTATCTGCAGGCGGTGACCGTCCTCGTGGCGGTGCTGGTGATGATGCTGATCGGGCTTGTCATCGATCGCCGCGCTTTCGTGACCGCCGGCCTCGTATCGCTGGGCTTGGCGACGGCAGCCATCCTCAGGCACAACAATGCCGGGCTCGACAAGGTCGGCTTCCTGGTGTTGATGATTGTAGGTCTGGTCGTCCTCGTGATCGGCATCGGCTGGACCGATCTGCGCCGCCTTATCGTGCGGCGCCTGCCCGCCGGCGTGCAGGCGAGATTGCCGGCGCTCAGATAGAGTTTTTCGCTTTTCTTCGAATCGCGAAAACGCTCTATCCTTTTGTTTTAACGCAATTCCGGACGGAAAACCGCTTCGCACTTTTCCTGAAATTGCTTAGGCGCCGGCAGCTGAAAAGCACTCAGGTGTTGAAGCGGAAGTGGATGACGTCGCCGTCCTGGACGACATATTCCTTGCCTTCGTCGCGTGCCTTGCCGGCTTCCTTCGCGCCGGTTTCGCCGTTGTAGGCGATATAATCGTCATAGGCGATCGTGTTGGCGCGGATGAAGCCGCGTTCGAAATCCGAATGGATGACGCCGGCTGCCTGCGGCGCCTTCGTGCCCTGTTCGATCGTCCAGGCACGCGTTTCCTTCGGGCCTACGGTGAAGTAGGTGATGAGGTGGAGGAGCTTGTAGCCGGCACGGATCAGACGGTCGAGGCCGGCTTCATCGAGGCCGAGCGCGGAGAGGAATTCCTTCGCTTCTTCGTCGGGCAGCTGCGCCACTTCCGCCTCGATGGCGGCGGAGATGATGACGACTTCCGAATTCTGCTCCTTGGCCATGGCGGCGACGGCGGCCGTGTGCTCGTTGCCGGTTGCGGCATCGCCTTCGGCGACGTTGCAGACGTAGAGCACCGGGTGCGAGGTCAGAAGGTTCAGACTCTTGAGGATGCGGATCTCTTCGGCGTCGAGTTTCGACAGCAGCGTGCGCACCGGCTTGCCTTCCTGAAGCAATGCGAGCGACGCATCCATGATCGGCAGCATCGCCATGGATTCCTTGTCCTTACCGGTGGCGCGCTTGCGCGTCTGCTCGGTGCGGCGCTCAAGGCTCTCAAGATCGGCGAGCATCAGCTCGGTCTCGATCGTCTCGGCATCGGCGACCGGATTGATGCGGCCTTCGACGTGGGTGATGTCGCTGTCTTCGAAGCAGCGCAGCACATGCACGATGGCATCGACTTCGCGGATATTGGCAAGGAACTGGTTGCCGAGGCCTTCCCCCTTCGAGGCGCCACGGACGAGACCTGCAATATCAACGAAGGAGATGCGCGTCGGGATCAGTTCCTTCGACTTGGCGATGTCGGCAAGCTTGCGCATGCGTGGATCGGGAACCGCGACTTCACCCGTGTTCGGCTCGATCGTGCAGAACGGATAATTCGCCGCCTGCGCCGCCGCCGTCTTGGTCAGCGCGTTGAACAGAGTGGACTTGCCGACATTCGGCAGCCCGACGATACCGCATTTGAAACCCATGGCACCTTGTCCATATCTTGAAAATCTTTGCAGTGCCTATGGGGGAAGGGCCGTTGCGGGTCAAGTCTTGTGCGGAAGCTGAGCCGATTTTCTGCTGAAAGCTGGGCTTCCGGGTGGATGCTGGCGGCATTGTCCCCTGACGCAACTGTCCTTGAAGGATGTGGTGCGCTGCACTATAATCCTCTCATTAGCCCAAAACCCTTTCCCCTGTCGTCAACGGTGATGCCGATGAGTGACAATGATGTTGTCCTGAAGCCAAAGCCTAAAACGAAGCCGAAGGTCGAAAGGCCGAAGCTCTATAAGATCATTCTCGTGAACGACGATTATACGCCGCGGGAATTCGTTATCATGGTTCTGAAGGCCGTGTTCCGCATGAGTGAGGAGACCGGCTATCGGGTGATGATGACCGCACACAAGCTCGGGACCTGCGTGGTTATGGTCTGCGCGCGGGATGTCGCCGAGACGAAGGCGCAAGAGGCGGTCGATCTTGCTAAAAGCGCTGGATTCCCGCTGATGTTCACGACAGAGCCGGAAGAATAGGATCGGCCGTTTTCACCGCGCGGGGCGGCGGATATGGAAGCCGGTCTTATCCTGCTTGAAACCGCAATTGGCGTAGAAGCGCAGCGTTGCCGGGTTCTTCGAGCCGGTCAGCAGCATGACCTTGTAGCAGCTCTTTTCCCAGGCAGTTGCGAATGCCGCATGGATGACTGCGCCGGCAAGGCCGCGCTGACGGTAATCGGCGTGGGTTACCACGTTCTCGATCAAAGCATAGGGCGCACCGCCGCGCGTGAGATTGGGAATGACGACCAGCGTCACGGACGAGACGGCCCTGTCGCCGTCAAAGGCGGCGAGGATCGTCATGCCGGGATGAGTGAGGATTTCCGCGAGGCGGCTTTGCGCCAGTTGCAGATCCAACACCGGGTCTTCCGTGTTCAGATGCCGATAAAGCGCAAGCAGCGTCGGAAGGTCCGCCATTGCGACCGAACGGATTGGGAGATTTGCGGCGTCTGCGACTGCTGGCTGCGGCACCTCAATCGTCCTTCTTGCCGAACATCCTCTTCAGCATTTCCGCCATAGGCCCGGTTTCCGGAACCTTTGGCTTGATCTGATTGCGCGCCTGATGGATGTGGGACTTGGCGGGCGCTTTCTTTTCCGGCTTCGGTGCGTCTTCTTCCGGCTTGCCGCCGAGGGCAAGCGCGATCTTGTTCATCAGCTGCGAATCCTCGCCGCGCACCAGCATGTCGGCATTGTCGGCGAGTGCATCGAACAACGGGTCCAGCCAGTCCTTGTCCACTTTGGCGAAATCGCCGAGAACGTGGTTGTGCACCAGTTCCTTGGCGCCGGGATGACCGATGCCCAGCCGCAGACGGCGATATTCCTTGCCGCAATGGGCATCGATCGACTTGATGCCGTTGTGACCGCCATGGCCGCCGCCGGTCTTCAGCCGCGCCTTGCCGGCCGGCAGGTCGAGTTCATCGTAGATGACAACGAGATCGGACGGCTGGAGCTTGTAGAAGCGCATGGCTTCGCCGACGGCTTCGCCTGAGAGGTTCATGAAAGTCTGCGGCTTGATGAGCAGGACCTTCTGGCCGCCGAGTTCGCCTTCGGCAATCTCCGCCTTGAATTTCTTAGACCAGGGCGAAAAGCTGTGGCGACGATAGATCGCATCTACGGCCATGAAGCCGATGTTGTGGCGGTTGCCTTGATACTTGGCGCCCGGATTGCCGAGGCCCGCGATGAGAAGCATGCGCTTCATCCCTTGGAAAATACCGATGCCCTTCACCACAGCGATTTGACGGCAAAGTCAAGGCGGCATGCGGTCAGTCGCCCAGGTGAAGGCCGTACTTCAGGAAAATCTGGCGCTGCGTGCCGTTTGCGATCAGCATGTCGAGCGCCGTCTGCATTCTGCCTTGGAGTTCGGCAGGAAAATCCTTCTGGCATGCAATGCCCATGGGCTGCTGGGAAAGGATCGTCACTTTCTCGACGGCATTGCCTTCTTTGCGCAGCTTGTCGAAATAAAATTCCGAGATCGGCATCAAGTCGATACGATCGCTCATCAGCTTCTTCAGGGTAGCTTTGAAATCGCTGCCGATGTCGATGCGCGGGAAATTATTCCGGCGCAGGATCGCTTCCGTATAATCTTCGCGCCATGTGCCGACGATATATTTCTTGGCTTCGGCGATGGTCGTTGCGGCAACATTGGAGCCGCTATGCTTGATTAGAACGTTACGGTCGATCAGCAGCGGCTGTATCCATTTAAAGAGCTTGTCGCGCTCCTCATTATGCGCAGTGACGAATACGCAGGTCATCGGCTCCGCCAAAGCCTGATTGTAGGCTCTCGCCCACGGCATGACATCGATCGTGTAGTCGACTCCGATATCGGCCATAAGCTTTTGTATCTGCTCGGTGGCTGCGCCGACGGGCGTCTTGCCTTCACGATAGTTGAAGGGTGGATATTCCTCGGTGGTGAAATGAACGCTTTCGGCGCGGGCCGGAAAGAGACATGAAAACGAAAGCAGGCTGGTGGCGATTATGAACAGCAGCCCTCGCATCCGGCTCTCCATTGCTATGACGCCTGCGCCACGGGGGAAGGGCGGTCTTCCTGCAGGCTCGCCAGCGTCTTCATGAGGTTGTCGGGATGCAGCGGGCGATAGAAAAGATAGCCTTGGCCGTAGTCGATACCCATCGTACGAAGGGTTGCGCATTCCTCTTCCGTTTCCACGCCTTCGGCAATCACCGTACAGTTCATCTTGTGCGACAGAGTGGTAATGCTTTCGACCAGCATGCGGCTCTTGGCGCTGACATCGGAGGCGGTATCATTGATCGCGCGGATGAAGGATTGGTCGATCTTGATGATATCGACCGGGAAGCGGTTTATATAGCTCAGCGAGGAATAGCCCGTGCCGAAATCGTCGAGCGCGATGCGGCAGCCATAGCGGCAGATCTCGTTGATGACCATGCGCGTCTCAGGATTGTCGTCCATGAGCACGGCCTCGGTGATTTCCACGACGATGCGCCGGGGTGCGATTTCGTAGCGTGACAACAGAGCCGCCATGCGCAGCGGCAATTCGGATTCGAATTGCAGCGGCGAGAAGTTGATGGCGAGATAGGTATCCTGCATGCCCTCGATCCGCGAGAGACGGGCAAAATCGGCGATAGCCTTCTCCATGATGCGGTTGCCGATGCGAATGATCGAGCCGGTCTCTTCTGCGACCTCGATGATGCGGCCAGGGGGCAGGATACCTTTCTGCGGGTGATGCAGGCGCATCAGCGCCTCGAAGCCGGCGATAGAGCGGTCATCTATATTCACCACGGGCTGCAGATAGGCCTCGAACCAGTCTTCGTTGAGGCCGGTTTCGATATGGCTCTCGAGTTCGGCGCGGCGGCGGGAATCGTCCAGCATGCCGTTGTCGAAAATCTGTGCGCCATTCTTGCCATCGCGCTTCTTGGCATACATGGCGATATCGGATTTCAACAGCAGTTCCGCCGCATTGGTGGCTTGACGCGGGTAGATCGCGATCCCGATGCTGGCGCTGAGGCGCGCATCGCCGACGAAGGGCGCCTCGAAGACCTCGGCGATGAGGGCGGTCATTTCGATTGCTCTTGCTTCGGCATTCTCGGCCAGAAGCAGCATGGCAAATTCATCGCCGCCGAGGCGGGCGGCAATATCGCCCGGCGTCATGCATTTCTGCAGGCGCGATACCAATTCGCGCAGTGCAGCGTCGCCGGCGGCGTGGCCCATATTGTCGTTGATCCATTTGAAACGGTCGAGATCGACGAAGAGGCAGGCGAGTTCGCGCTTGCGCAGGTCGGCTTCGTTGATCTTGGCATCCAGCGCGCTCTCGAAGCCCTGGCGGTTGAGAAGGCCGGTCAGATGGTCGGTAATCGCCTGTCGCAGAATACGGTCTTCGGATTGCTTGAGTTCGGTGACGTCGGTCATGACGGAGAGCGACAGGCCATCCTGGATCGCTGTTGTCTCAAGGATAAGGACATCCATGACCCTCCCATCCCGGCAGAGGAATTTTACCGTGACGTCGATGCGGGCGGCGCTGTGGGTGTTGCCGCGTTTGCGCTCGATATATTGCGTGCGCGAATCCGGCGAGACCAGGCTCGCAAACTCGCGTCCGATCACTTCGGCACGATCATAGCCCGTGGTGGCAAGCCAATAGTCGCTGACGGCCGCGATGCACTCGTCCTTGTCGAGCGAAAAGAGCATAGCGGGCGTTAGATTATAGGTGTCGGTTGCCCGGCGGTGGGCAAGCTTAAGTTCGTTTTCCTCTCGCTGCAGCTTGCTCTGCATGTCGTTGAAACTGCTTGCAAGCCGGCCCATTTCATCATTCGACTGCCAGTCGACATGATGGCGCGAGCCGAGCCTTCGCGTCGCCTCGATGGCATGCGTCAACCGCATCAGCGGCTGGATGACGAAGATGCGATTGCCGATCAGCGCCGCGCCGAACACAGTCAGGACGGCGAAGATGAAGATGGAGATGAAGACGATCTCCTCGCTCTTCAGGCCGTCGAAGAGGCCGAGCTTAGGATAATAGACCGTGATGGTCCCAAGCCGTTTCGCACCATCGATGCCGTTATAGATGATCGGCCGGTCAATGGACTCGAGATCGCCCTTGTATGATTTCGGAATGGTCGATTGCGTGACGTCGAGCTGGCCGGAAAGATCGCGGACATTGACACGGACGATCGCGCCTTCCGCAACGGTCGTCGCACTGATCTGGGTCACGCTGTCTTCGTCCAGATCCCATAGCGGTTTTGCAAGGGCTTGGGCATTGGCGACGAGGAGAACGGTTATGTGATCCTTGATTTCCTTTTCCGCGCGTTCGGACGACAGAAAAAGGAATAGGACGAAGAGTGGCGCCACGAAAATCAGTAGCGCACCGCAGACGATCGCGAAAAACCTGTTTTCGACCGAATGACTCATAATTCCGTTAGCTCCCCAGCCATAGACCAGCAGATCTTGGGGCCGCATTCTGCAACTCTTTCGCGTAGGTTTTCATGAATCCGTTAAATGTTGCTGAAACTGTGGGGTTAATGGAAATCAACCAATAGTATAGATTCCAAGTCGTTCTTAGTTTTGCTTTCTCTAATATTTATTTCTAGGCATAAAAAAACCGCCGCCCCAGAGGGCGGCGGGTCTCAATGTGCGGGCTTGAAGATGCCAATCAGGCGCTGGCTTCTTCGCCGCCTTCAGCTTCGTCTTCAGCAAGGCCGGCGGCCGGGGCAACGATCGTTGCGATCGTGAAGTCGCGGTCGGTGATAACCGGGGTCACGTTCTTCGGCAGCTTGATGGCGGAGATGTGGATGCTGTCGCCGCTCTTCAGGCCCGTGAGGTCAACGGTGAAGAATTCCGGGATCGCATCGGCCGGGCAATGAACTTCGACTTCGTGGCGAACGATGTTCAGCACGCCGCCAGCCTTGAGGCCAGGCGACTTCTCGTGGTTTTCGAAGTGAACCGGGATTTCGACGGTAACCGCCGTGTTGCCGGAAACACGCAGGAAATCGACGTGAAGCGTGAAGTCGCGGACCGGATCGAGCTGGTAGTCCTTCGGCAGAACCTTGATCTTCTTGCCGTCGACGTCGATCGTGGCGATCGTCGTGAGGAAACCACCGGCGTGGATGCGCTTCGTCACCTCATTGGTGTTGAGGGCGATGGAAACGGGGGCCTGCTTGTCACCATAGATGACAGCGGGGATCAGACCATTGCGGCGAAGTTCACGGGCGGACCCCTTACCAACCCGTTCGCGCGCCTCGGCCTTGAGCTCGTAGCTTTCGTGGCTCATAGCTATTCCTTTCGAGGTTATTTGGAGAGTTCAGTCGGTCGGCCTACGCCGCATCGCTTGAACTGGAGGAGGGTATGCCCTGCCTCATCCGCGTTGCCTCCAAGGGTGTCTACGCGGACGCGTGGCGTATAATACAAAGCGGCCGAAGGTGCAAGCACCCCTGGAATCGGGGCCTTGTGATGACATTGCAACTGCCGCCGACAAGCCTGCGACTATGCCTCTATCAACGGCTTGACATATATCCTCAGCCCCATCAACAGTCGAATGCAATCGTTCCGGATCAAAAGGAGAGATCGGGCATGCGTTCCAGGGTCATCGCCGCCGCGGTTTTTTCCATGGGTCTTGCTGGTGTCTCACACGCAGCCGACGTGAACGAGCAAGGTGCCAAGGAACTCCGCAATGTTCTGACGCATTCGCTTTCGCAGGACCTTGCCCGCAGCGATTTCGTGACCGTAAAACCGGCCGGCGATCAATATGAGATCACCTATGATCTTGCGAAATTCTTCGACAAGATCAATTCGAGCGCGTTTTCGGTGACGGGTTTCAAGCCGCTCTCCCTTTTCGCACAGCCTGTCGAGCAGGGAAGGTGGCATCTGACGGGCGACAACAGTCTCGATGTCGCCTTGCATTCGCCGACCTCGGACATTGCCTATTCCATCGCTTCCAGCTCTTTTGACGGTGTTTTCGATCCTGCCATCGAAATGATGCGGTCGATGGGTATCAAGAGCAGCGGCGTGAAATTTTCGAGCGCCGGCGGCGGTCAGAAAAGCGGGCGCAAGATCGATGCGACCATCGACAGCGCCTCATTCGCTCACACGGTCACCGACAGCAGCGAAGCGGGTAAGGTCGATCTGCAATTGCAAGGTACGCTGCAGCGCTTGCATGAGCAGGTGACGCTGCGGCCGGATGCGGCGCCGATCACTTTCAGCGCCGACAGCGTCGATACCAACCTTACTGCCACCAGCCTGCCGGTGAAGGATCTGCGCGCGCTCATCCGGTTCTTCGTTCAACACGTCAAGGCCAAGCAACTTTCGCAAAGTGGCAGCGAAAAGTTCGAGCAGCTGGTCCATCAGGCTCTGCCGGTTTTCGGCTCGCTCGGCAAGACCGTGACCGTGAACAACGCGCTGGTGGCAACGGAGAAGGGCAAGGTCGGCGTCAAGCGTATCGATTACAGTTTCAAGATGGACGGTCTGACCAAGGCTTCGAACGTCAACCTGGAGCTTAGGGCCGAGCAGTTTACGCCCGATGCGGGTCTTGTGCCGGCTGCTTTTGTGCCCTTCCTGCCCGCGATGGTGGATGTTCAGCTCGGCGTGCCCAATATCAATTTCTCCGGCCTCATCGATGCTGGCCTCGATTCAATTGTCGCGCGGGCGACGCCGGTTTCCGGTGAGGCTCTGAAACGCACGATGTTCCCGAGCGGTTATGGAACGCTGGAGTTTCCGAAGATCAGCGCAAAATCTGATGTCTACGACGTCGAGGTTTCCGGCGAGCTGAAGGGCTCGACCAAGCCGCATTCCGGCTTTTCGCTGCAGGCGACGATCCTGGCGCGCGACTTCGACAAGACGGTGGCCGCCATGCAAGAGGCTGCCAAGACCCAGCCTCGCTTGAACAGTGTTTCCTTCAGCCTGATAGCCGCAAAGGGTTTTGCCAAGACCGACCCGGACGGCCGTCTGCGCTGGGACGTCACCATGGATGAAGACCGAACGGTGACGGTCAACGGACAGGTGATGAAGAAGCCTTGAAGTTTGAGGGTAAGCCCATGTATCAGGGCGATGATAAAGTTCCATGTAAAAGGCCGGTTGGCGCCTTCCAGGTTTCCACGTTTCTTTTCCATCATATTTGGGGGTGAGTTATGCGTTTCAAAGCGGTTGCCACGGCGGCTGTTCTCGCTGTCGGCGTGGCCGGCGTTGTGCAGGCAGCTGATGTCAGCGAGCAAGGTGCCAAGGACCTTTACGGCAATCTGACCTATTTCCTGCCCGATGATATCGCCAAGAGCGGTGCGATCGCGGTCAAGCCGGTCAGCCCACACTACGAAGTCACGTATGATTTGCAGAAGCTGCTCGATAAGTTGAATGTGAGCGGTTTCGATATCAGTGGCCTCAAGCCGCTGATGATGCTGGCAACGCCGCTTGATAGCGGCCTTTGGAACATTGAAGGCAACAACGCCTTCGATGTGACGGCCCGTTCGAAGCCTGGCAGCGGCCCCGATACCGAATTTCGCTATGCCTTGGCATCATCGACCTTTCAGGGCGTTTTCGATCCGGCACTTCATTATCTGCGTTCCATGGATATGAAGGGCAACGGCATCACCATCGCGATAAAGACCACCGACGAAGATAAGAGCGTCCAGAAGAATGACGCGACCGCCGACAGCATCACCTATACCGTGTCGTCGGCAGACAGCGGCGAGCCGGGCAGGCTCGATCTCAAGATGAGCGGCAGCCTGCAATCGCTCTACGACAAGGTTTCGGCCGACGATGCGACGCTCGGGGAAGTCAAGATCGCGGCGATCGATTTCAGCATGGGGGCGACGAAGCTGCCCTTGAAGGCACTGAATTCGCTGCTGCAGTTCGTCTCCGAACACAAGGATGAGAAGACGCTTTCCGATGCCGATAGCAAGGCGATCAAGGCCTTGCTGATGGATGCCATGCCGATCGTCGGCTCCTTTGACGAGTCCGTCGCCATCAAGGATATCGCGGTCACGACACCTTTCGGTAATGGCGGCTTGCAGAAGATGGGCTATTTCTTCAAGGTAGCCGGGCCAGCCAATGCCATGAATGCGGACTTCGGGCTGAATGCCGAGAAGCTTGCACTGGAAACGGGCCTGATCCCCGAAGACTATGTCGCCTTCATCCCCGATACGGCCGATATCCAGGTGCAAGTGCCGAACCTGAATTTCTCCGCTCTCGTCGATGTTTTTCAGCAAGCCGATTTGAAGAATCCTGAGAGCGACACGGCCATGGACGAGAAGCTGCAGAAGGCCATGTTCCCGGACGGGACGATGACCGTCAACTTCCCGAAGATCAGCGCCGTATCGGGTCTCTATGATGTCGAGGCATCCGGTAGCCTGCGCGGCTGGCTGAACGAGAAGGACCGCGTTGCCATGAAGATGACGGTTCTTGCTCGCGATCTCGACAAGACGATCGCCGCCATCCAGGAGGCCGCAAAGACCAAGGAGGATCTGTCTCAGCTCTCCTTCGGCCTGATGATGGCCAAGGGCTTTGCCAAGACGGATGCAGATGGGCGCTCGCGCTGGGATATCGATCTTTCAGACGATGGTCACGTGTCGGTCAACGGTCAGGTCCTGAAGTAAGCCAATTTGAAATCAGAATGCGATCATGTTTGTCCTGAAGCCGCTGAGCCAGCGCTCGATCTCTCTCCTATGGGCCGGCCAGGTGCTGGCGGCTACAGGCTCCGAATTCTACATGGTCGCAGTCGTCTGGATTGCGGCTGATTTCATCGGCAGCAATGCGGGATATGTTTCCGCATTGCAGTCCGGCGCGCTGCTGTTCGGCAGCCTGTTCGGCGGTATCGTCACGGATCGCTGGCGGCACAGCAGGACGATGATCACGGCCGATCTGATGCGTGCGGCTCTATTGCTGATGCTGTCGTTGGCAAGTCTTCTGCATCTGATGAGCTTGCCGTTGTTGGTGGTGCTTGCAGGAAGCATCGCGTTGTTGACGTCGACGTTCGATCCGTCGCTGCAGGCGACCCTGTCGGTGATTGCGGTGGATGCCGAAGTCCGGCACGCGACCAACGGCCTCTTCGACGCCACGCGCCGCATGGCTCGCATCCTCGGCCCGAGCCTGATCGCGCTTGTGAACGGGTTCCTGCCGAAATCTCAGTTCTTCATGGTCACGGCCGCCGCCTTCACACTCTCAGCGCTTGCCGTGTGGTTGGCAGTGGCGAAACTCCCGACGGCGTCGCGGCGCCGCAATTTCTCCGGAATGGCGGCCGTCGTGGACGGCATTCTTGGCGGATGGCGCGCGGCGCGTGGCCATGCGGCAATTCTCTATGGCCTCTTCGCCAACCTGATGGGAAATGTCGCCTGGGCGATGGGGATTCTGCTCGGCATGATCCTGCATTTGCGCGAAACCAGCGCCGACCCGCTGACCGACTACAGCCTGATGATGACGGCTTACGGTGTCGGCAACCTGACCACCAATCTAATCCTCGGAAGCGTCAAGCCGCGCCGGCCGGTGGTTTGGATCATCGTGGCGAAGCTCATTTTCGGATCTGGAGTTTTCCTGTTGCCGCTGATGCACGATCGGATCGGGCTGATGATGGTTGCCTGCTTTGCGGCGATCAACGGACCTTTCGAGAACCTTGCCATGCTCCATCTGATGCAGACGCGCAGCGAGCCGCATCGTCTGGCGCAGGTCTATCGCTTATCGATGTGCGCGATCTTTACTGGCCTGCTTCTGGCCTACCTGATGTCGCCAACGCTGTTTGCGCGGTTCGGCATCGGGCCTTCGATCATGGGATCGGGCGCGGCCGTCTTCATCTCGGGGCTGTTGGGCATTGGCCTGCTCGCATGGAAACAGGCGCATCCTGCGGGAGCAAAGGCCACCTGAAGTAGGCCGAAGGCTCAGTCGAACAGACTTGAAACCGATTCTTCCTGGCTGGTGCGGTTGATCGCTTCGCCGATGAGGCCAGCCGTCGTGATGACGCGAATATTCGGAGCCGATAGCACGGCGGTCGTCGGCTGGATGGAATCGGTAATCACCAGTTCCTTCAGCTGCGAGTTTGCGACGCGGGTCACGGCGCCGCCGGAGAGAACGCCGTGGGTAATATAGGCGGTGACGCTTGCCGCGCCTCGTGCGAGCAGGGCATCGGCAGCGTTGCAGAGCGTGCCGCCGGAATCGACGATATCGTCGATCAGGAGGCAATCCTTGCCGGAGACGTCACCAATGACGTTCATGACTTCGGATTCGCCGGGGCGATCACGGCGCTTGTCCACGATTGCCAGCAGACAGTCGAGGCGCTTGGCGAGCGCGCGGGCGCGTACGACGCCGCCGACATCAGGAGAAACGACCATGACATTGCCGATATCGTAGTTCGCCTTGATATCGCGCGTCAGGATCGGCAGTGCGTAGAGATTATCCGTCGGGATATCGAAGAAGCCCTGAATCTGGCCGGCATGCAGGTCGAGCGTAAGAACGCGGTCCGCACCTGCCTCGGTGATCAGATTGGCGACGAGCTTTGCCGAGATCGGCGTGCGCCCCGAGGCGCGGCGATCTTGACGGGCATAGCCGAAATAGGGGAGGACCGCCGTTATGCGCCGCGCCGACGAGCGGCGCATCGCATCGATCATGATTAGGAGTTCCATAAGGTGATCGTTGGTCGGAAACGACGTCGGCTGCACGAGGAACACATCCTCGCCGCGTACATTCTCCTGGATCTCTACGAAAATCTCCTGGTCGGCGAACCGGCGGACGCTGGCTCTTCCCAAGGGAACGTTGAGATAATTGCAGATCGCTTCGGCAAGATGCCGGTTCGAATTGCCTGCGAAAACCTTCATTGTGGCCCGCCTATTACCAACCTGATAGCCGCGCTTTTAACCGCCTTGCTCTCGAATGCAAGAGGCAGAGGCCCGTTAGCTTCATATTTCTGAAAAGCTTTTAGCTATCCACCGTTGGATTCGCGCCAGGAATTGAAATCCGACATGGTTTTGGTGGCAATTTTCTGCATAACCGTTGGAGGAACGGCCGACCAAGGATCGCCACGCTTCAGAGGCGCGCTTTCCGAGCCCTGGATGCGATGGACGCGGTTGCCATTGCTGTCCAATACATCCCAGACGTAGGTCACGGAAATCTGCGGGCCATCTTCAAAGGCGGAAAGATAGCCCTTGAGGATATAGGCGGCACTGGAATCGCTTGAGCTCTTGATCGTCAGGCCGAGCGAGCGGGCGTCGGCACCAAGCTGGCGCGATAGCGGCGTGACGGCTTCGACTGGCGCGCCGATGATCGGAAGAAAGCGGACGCTGTTGCCGCCGGCTGCGGCTGTGGGCGGCAGAGACGCCTGTTGATCCGGCTGCTGTTGATCTGGCTGCGGGGCGTCGGCAGTCTGTTGCTGCTGCTGCGGTTGTGGATCGTCCGACAGGCGCCGGTCGGCCTCGCGCTGCTCGTCGGCTTCCGAAAGCTGATTGTTAGATGGAGCGATGGAGGCGGTGCGGGAACCGTCGAGCGGGCGAGACGCATAGGGATTGGTGCCGTTCGATCTCAGCGCCGAGGCCTGGTCGTCGAGCGTGCCGCTGCCGCCGTAGTTTTGCGGCTGATAGGCCTGCTGCGAGGTCTGCTGCTGATAGCCGTAGCTCTCCTGCGCGCTTTGAAAGGTTTGGCGGCGCTGAGGCGTCGAAGCCATACGCTCGACATCCCGTTGGGTTACCGGGCTGGAGCCGGCATCACCGATGGCTTCGGGCGGCGTCAGGGCGTCCGTGGTGTTGCAGGCGGAGAGCGCTAGGCAAAAGCCGGCGACAGTCAACGTTATCCTGACCACTCCCATTGACGCGATCCTTTCTCCCGACGGTCTGACCGTCCAGGATCGCTATCTTACGCCCCTAACGGTTAAGAAATTCGAGAGGGTGGCGGGAAAGGGCTCTCGGGCCCTGCGAGGTCGTCAGATAGGTCTGCCCGAGGGTCATGGCGGTGCCGCTGTCGGAATCCATGATGATCATATGCACGAAGAGCGACATGTTTTCCTGGATCTCAAGCGGATTGCCCATGTGGAACATCTCGTGCTCCATCCATGAAGGCGAGAAGCGGGCGCCGAGAGAGTAGCCACAGGCGTTCAGCCGGTGGCGGCTAAGGCCACGCTCGTCCATGATCTTGGCGTGCATGTCGAAGACGTCGCCAAAGGTGTGCCCCGGCATCAGGATTGTCTCGATCGCCTGTAGGGTTTCAAGGCAGGCACTGTAAAGCTCGCGATGGCGATGGCTGGGAGTGCCGATGACGACCGTGCGCATCATGGCTGCGTGATAATGGGCATCGACACCGGCCCACTCGAGCGTCAGCTGGTCATCGGTATCGAGCTTGCGACGGCCGGACTTATAGCGGCAGAGCAGGGCCTCGGCGCCAGAGCCGATGATGAATGCATTGGCGGGATAATCGCCGCCGCCGGCAAAGATGGCGCCCTGCATGGCTTCCAGAATGTCTGACTCATCCGCGCCCGCCTTAACCAGAGACAGGGCAGCGTCCAAGGCGTCGTCAGCCAATGCTGCGGCGCGTTCGACATAGGCGATTTCCGCCGGGCTCTTCGTCAGACGCAGGCGGCTGATGAGATAGGAGGCGTCGACGATCTGGCCGAAGCTCGCCAATTGCTGGTCAAGCAGCCGGGCGATGCGTCCGGTCATGCCATGGGTGTCATATTCGATGCCGATACGGCCACCGAGAAGATCGAGATCCGACAATAGTTCCTTGAGATCGAGTGTCGGATCAGCGTTGACGCGATCGACCCAGATGCGGATGTCGGTGATGACGGAAGTCAGCTGCGCCTGGCGCAGATCGGCCGAGCGCGTCATCAGCGTCAGAGATCCATCCGCCTTGACGACCAGTGTCTGGAAAAAGCAAAAGCCGAACGTATCGTAGCCGGTGAGCCAATACATGCTCTCCTGTGCGAAGAGCAGCATGGCATCGAGTTTTTCTTCCTGCATTCTCGCCAGCAGGCGTGCCAGACGAGCATCGAATTCGCTGCGTTCGAAATGCAGGGCCATATTAACTTGCCTCCCCGATAGCGATGGCGGAAATCTGACGCCCGTAATCCGGTTCCTTGGCATGCGTCGTGCGACGATAGGAGAAGAAACGCTCCGCGTCCGGATAGGTGCAGAGGTTCAGGCTTTCGGCGGTGACGCCCGCCTTGCGCAGGCGATCGACCGTGAGGGACGGCAGATCGAACATGGCATGGCCTTCGCGCTCAGAAGGGGCGAAATATTTGGCATAACCGGGATCGTGAGCAAGGAAGCGTTCGACAAATTCGGGGCCGACCTCATAGCTCGCCTGGCTGATAGATGGGCCGAGGCCGGCAATGATGGCGTCACGCCTTGCGCCGAGCGTCACCATCGCATCGATGGTGTTTTCAAGTACGCCGGTCAGCGCGCCCTTCCAGCCGGCATGGGCTGCACCGATAACCCGGTTTTCGGGATCAGCAAAAAGGATCGGGCCGCAATCGGCGGCGAGCACGCCGATTGCGATGCCCGGCGTGGCCGTCACCATCGCATCGGCCTGCGGCCGGCTGCCGTCGTAATGCGCACCGATGGTCACGACATCGGGCGAATGTATCTGATGCACGGTGGCGAGCCGCTCGACCGGCAAGCCGAACCAGCCGGCAACACGGCGCCGGTTTTCCTGCACGCGCTCGCGATCGTCATGCGAACCGAGCCCAACGTTCAGCCCGCGATAGAGGCCCTCCGACACGCCGCCGGCGCGGGTGAAATAGCCGTGGCGAATGCCCGCAGCCTCGGCGGCGCTCAGCAATGTGCTTGCAAGTGGTGTCGGCAACGAGATGTCCCTTGATAATCTTGATTGACCTATCGTGCTTGAGATAACGCAGCCGCGGCGAAGCAGTTCGATCATTGAGGAATGTTGGCCCAGCCCGATGCACGCTGTCAATCCGCAGGATTGGTGATCAGGTCTCAGCTGACGGGACGAAAGGGCAGGAGATCGATCGCCGGACTGGAGACTGCCAGCACCTTGAAAAGCTCCCCCATCTTGCCTTCGCCGGCGCCGGCAAGCCGCTCTACCGCGACGCTGATATTCTCCTGCGTTGCTGCATCCTGGTCGCGGCCGAGGGCGGCTGCACGCTCCAGCAGACCGAGCCCGACAAGAAAATCGCCCTGATGACAGCAGCCGTTGATATGCAGGCCGGAGGCGAGCGCCGTCTGGGCCAGATGCTGGAAATCGACATGGCTGGTCAGGTCGGCTTCGCCGGGGTGCTCCAGCGGCGAATCGTATTCGTGCATGCGGACGGCCTGCAACGTATCGCCGAAGCTTGTCGCCATATGACCGTAGTCGATGGCAAGCGCCGTGCCGCCATGGGCGGCAATCCTGTCGCAGATCGTCGTCATGACGGCCTGACGGGCGGGCGCAATTTCAAAGATCGTGCCGATCGGCGGCAGGCCACCGTCGGGAAGAAGCAAGGGGTCGAGAGTCGCGACGCCTGTCGTGAAGGTCAGCTCATCGCTAACGTCGAGACCGACCATCCGCTCGCGAAAACCATTGGCGGTGCGCACGAACTGGCGGATCGGAATGGCGTCGAAAAGCTCGTTGGCGGCGAGCAGGGTGAAACCCTCAGGCACCTCGCCGAAATCGGTATGCCAGGAAATTTTGGCGCCATACGCTTCCAGGGTTTGCCGCTGGAAGCCCTGCAGGCGTTCACTGGTCTCGACGAGATGCACCGTCATGACATCGTAAAGCGGCGGCGCCAGCTTGCCGATGACGCGCAACATGTCGGACATCATCGTGCCGCGGCCAGGGCCGATCTCGACAAGGCGTACCTGGGCCGGCGTTCCATGCCGCTGCCAGGCATGCACCATGAAGACGCCGATCATTTCGCCGAACAACTGGCTGATCTCGGGTGCGGTGACGAAGTCGCCGGATTGGCCGAAGGGTTCACGTGTCTTGTAGTAACCATGCACGGGGTCGGCGAGACACAACGAAAAATAATCCGTGATGCTCAATGGTCCGTTGGTGCGGATGATGGCTTTGATTTTTTCACCGAGCGCCGTCGTCATTCTTTGCTTTCGCTAGTGCGTGATCCTGAAAGGCTGGGAGCCGTTCCTGAAAGGATCCCGCGTATTGAACTCCACCTCAAGCCATCTGCCTTGCCGCCGCCAGCCGGGCGCGGATGACAGCCCATAGGCCGATGGCAACCATCGGAAGCGACAGCACCATGCCCATCGTCAGCCAGTTCGTGCCGAGCAGATAGCCGAGCTGCTCGTCAGGCTGACGGAAGAATTCGACAAAAATACGCGAGAAGGCATAGCCAATGACGAAAATACCGCTGACCGTACCCGGCTTTTTCAACGCCAGCGCCCAGCGCGTAAGCACAAAGAGAATAAGGAAGAGGATGATGCCTTCGATGCCGGCTTCATAAAGTTGGCTCGGGTGCCGCGGGTCTGGGCCTGCAGGGCATACGCCATTATGGGCGGCGATCACATGTGGGCTGCAGAAGACCATCGCCCAAGGAACGTCGCTGGCCCGACCCCAAAGCTCGCCGTTGATGAAATTGGCGATGCGGCCGAAGAATAGGCCGATCGGCGCGACGGCGGCGACGATATCGAACAGGCTCCAGGTCGGGATCTGGTTGCGCCTTGCGAACAAGATCATGGCGATAGTCGTGCCTATTAATCCGCCGTGGAAGGACATGCCGCCATTCCAAACCTCGATAGCGCGGATCGGATTGGCGAGCACCGGGTCCAGATCGTAGAAAAGGATGTAGCCGATGCGGCCGCCGAGAACGATGCCGAAGGCGACCCAGAGAATGAAGTCATCCAGATGCTGGCGCGTCATCGGTGCAGTATCGTTCTGCCAGAGTTTGCCATTGTCGACCAGCCGCCTTGCATAGAACCAGCCGAGCAGGATGCCTGCGACATAGGCAAGCCCATACCAATGGACTGAGATCGGGCCGAGGGAGACGGCGATGGGGTTGATGTCCGGGAACGGCAGGATGGCGGCGAGATTGGCGGATGTCAGCAAGATCGTCAGGCCCGTTTCAGCATGTTCCCGAAAACACCGTGCCATTCCGGAACGGGGATCATGCTATATAGCTAAATGTGCGCGGAACATGGCGTTCGCCGTCGAAACGGTCAAGTCGATTGTTGATCCGGTCGAGATGGGGCTCCGGTTGTCCAGTCCTATCTCAATTTGCTTGCATCGGCCCCTTGGAAATCCTACCTCAGCACTATCTGGCCCATATCGATGCCTGACCGTTGAGGGCCGACGGCTGCAAGGAGATTGCCATGAGCACTGGACCGAACCGAATCTTGGATGAATTCGCCAAGCTGATGACCGATGCCGCCGGTGCTGCCCAAGGCGTGCGCCGTGAAATCGAGACCGCCTTCAATGCCCATGCCGAGCGCTGGCTGAATAGCATGGATATCGTCAAGCGCGAGGAATTCGAAGCCGTCCGCGAAATGGCGATCAAGGCGCGCGACGAAAACGAGGCGCTGCTGGCGAGAATCGAAGCGCTTGAAACCAAGCTTGCTTCCAAGGGCAAATAAGCCCGGTCTTACGTTTGCAGATCGGCACGGCACCCGTTTGCCGTGCCTTTTTCCTCTGAAAATTTGCGTTTGTTTTTCCACCTGTGGACATGGGCAAAAAAGCCAATCGCCAGAGTCGGTTATGACTCCCTTCTGAATAGACGTCGGAAGAGCTTTCCACAGTGCCGTTTCCAAAATCACCGTTCAGGGGCTGGCATGCCGGGCATGCCGCTATACACTGATTTTAAATGATGATTCGAAACGGACTTGGTAAGCCCCGGGCATGGTGGAAGCGTTAGTCTGGCAGCCGTTCAACATCATCCCGAGGATGTTTCCGGAGTAAAATTGTTTGCGTTCTTTCAGTGTCGAGCCACGGGAAAACTGCAACCGATCCGGTCAAGAAGGTGCTGCATGAGCCTTATGGAAATGGAAGCCGAACGACAATCGAACCCGGTCGACATGATCGAATTCGTCGCTGCCAATAACGATTGGTCGTTCGAACGGTCCGGCGAGGACGAACTCGCCATGACCGTCGAGGGACGATGGACCGACTATCACGTCTCGTTCTCCTGGATGGAGGAGTTCGAGGCGCTGCACATAGCCTGCGCGTTCGACGTCAAGGTTCCGGATCCCCGGGTCAACGAGGTGATCAAGCTCCTGTCCTGCATCAATGGGCAGGTGCTGATGGGTCACTTCGATCTATGGCGTCAGGAAGACATCGTTATCTTCCGCCAATCGCTTCTCTTGTCGGGTGGGGCGGAACCCACCAACCGTCAGGTGGAAGTGCTGCTTTCCAACGCGCTTGACACCTGCGAAGCTTACTATCAGGCTTTCCAATTCGTTGTATGGTCCGGCCTTGACGCGAACCGCGCCATGGAAGCCGTACTTTTTGAAACGGTAGGCGAAGCGTGACATGACAGGCGAACAATCCGCCAATGCATTCGCAGCCTCCGGTCCGATCGTCCTGATCGGCGCCGGTAACATGGGCGGGGCATTGCTGACGGGGTGGCTGAAAAACGGCGTGCCGGGATCATCCGTCATCGTTGTCGATCCAAACCCTGCCGAAGCGATGCGGAAAATGATTGCGGATGCCGGCGCAAGCCATGTCACCGAAGTTCCGAAAGGCGTGACGGCGGGGGTTCTCTTCATCGCCGTCAAGCCGCAACTGATGGACGCAGTCCTGCCGCCGTTCAAGCCGCTTGTGGGCGAGGCGACGGTCGTCGTCTCCATCGCGGCCGGCAAGACGCTCTCCGCGCTTGAAACGCATCTGGGAAAAGCGGCCATGGTGCGCGCCATGCCGAACACGCCCGCTATGGTCGGGCGTGGTGTGACGGGCGCTTTTGCCAATGCACGCGTGGGCCACCGCCAGCGGCAGCTGGTTCAAAACCTGTTGAAGGTATCCGGTCCGGTCGAATGGGTGCCCGGCGAAGCCGATATCGATTCGGTAACCGCCGTTTCCGGCAGCGGCCCGGCCTATGTCTTCTATCTCGTGGAATGCATGGCGGAGGCGGGCCGAAAGCTTGGCCTGCAGGCGGACCTCGCCATGCGGCTCGCACGGGAAACCGTCGCGGGGGCTGGTGAACTGTTGCACCAGTCTCCCGACGACGCTTCGCGCCTGCGCCAGAACGTGACCTCTCCCGGCGGCACCACAGCTGCGGCGCTGAGCGTCCTGATGGCGGAGGATGGCATGCAGCCGCTGTTCGATGAGGCCCTTGAGGCGGCGCGCAAGCGGGCACAGGAATTGGCCGGCTGAGTTTTCTATAAAGGCAGGACATGGCGGAAGAGATCACTTACGGCGATTTCGAGCGGGTGGACATCCGTGTTGGAACGATCATCGAGGCGGAAACTTTTCCGGAAGCGCGCAAGCCCGCTTACAAGCTCAGGATCGATTTCGGGCCGGAGATCGGCATCAAGCGCTCCTCCGCGCAGATCACCGTGCACTATACGCCGGAAACCCTTGTCGGCCGGCAGGTGCTGGCGGTTGTCAATTTTCCGCCGCGTCAGATCGGTCCGGTGCGCTCCGAAGTGCTGACCCTGGGCTTCGAAGACGAATCCGGCGCGATCGTTCTGGCCGCGGTGACCCAGCCGGTGCCGAATGGCAAAAGGATGATGTAAGCCTTTTCCCTTTCGCAATAGGAGGGGAAGGCATCAGTGAATATCCCGTGATACCGGGTCCGTCAGGCTGAAATCGAGGAATTCCGCTTCGAAGCCTTCGCGTTGCGGCGAGCAGAGGGCCGGGCCAACCAACACTTCCTCGAGCATCGGATCGAACCAGGCGAGCCTTGCCATCCGCCATTCGCTCATGCGGTCGGTGCGGTACTGGATGAAGAGGGCGTTACCGTTGCGGGTGACCCGTGCCGACATGGCATCGAACTCGTGATCGAGGCGGAAGGCGGACCAATCGGAATTGCCATTGGTGACGACGACGCTGAAATGCCTGGCGCCGTCGGTATATTCTATCCCGCATTTCATCCAGTGCCTGGCATCATGGCGGACCATCAGGCCGGCCTGATCGTAAAGCTCGCGATAATGCCCGACGAAGGTGACTTCGGCGGTAAAATCGCCCCGGCGGGACGTTCCAAGAAAATGACCGTCGTCGCGGTGGAAGCCGTAATAGGTTTCCTGCCAGAAATCGGTCTTGTTGCCGGATTGAACGAACAGGCGTCCCTGGTTCACTTCCCACATGGGCGGCGTGTTCAACCAGTGCATGCCCTCGATATCGATCGGCATATGCTCTCTCCCTCAGGCAGGAATGCGGATGGTGGCGCGCAAGCCCCCAAGCGGGCTGTCGCCGAGCGTGACGTTGCCGCCATGGCTGCGGGCGATGTCGCGCGCGATGGCAAGGCCGAGGCCCGTGCCCGACTTGTCGAGATTGCGGGCCGAATCCAGCCGGAAGAATGGTTTGAAGACATCATCGCGCGCCGCGACGGGAATGCCGGGGCCATCATCATCGAAAATGATCGTCAGCCATTTAGCACTGTGCCTGGCTTCGACGCGGAGGCTGTTGGCATAGCGTCGTGCATTGGTGGCGAGGTTCGTCACCAGACGGTTGAATGCATTCGGTCGGACGGAGATTTCGTCATCCCCTTCAATGGAGAAGCTCATGGACTTGTCATGCAGCGTGAAGTCCTGCCGGATCTTTTCGAGGATATCGCTGAGCTTGAATTGCCCGACATCTTCTTCGGCTTCGCCGCGCGCGAAGGCCATGTAGCCCTCGAGCATGCTTTGCATGTCCTCCACGTCTTCGCTGAGGCCGACAAGATCCGGATTTTCGCCCACAAGGGCGAGCTGCAGCTTGAAGCGGGTGAGAACGGTGCGTAGGTCGTGACTGACGCCGGAAAGCATCGCAGTGCGCTGCTCGATCTGCCGTTCGATGCGCTCGCGCATCAGGATGAAGGCAAGGCCCGCGCGGCGTATTTCGTCGGCACCGCGGGGAGAGTAGTTTTCCAGCCGCTGGCCCTTGCCGAAGCTTTCAGCCGCCTGAGCCAGCGCCAGGATCGGGCGGATCTGGCCGCGCAGGAACAGAACGGCGATGCCGATCAGCACCAGCGAGGTGCCGACCATCCATAGAATGAAGATATGGGTGTTCGAGGCATAGGTCTGGCTGCGCTTGGCGAAGACGCGCAGCACCTTGTCCGGCAGTTTGATGCGGATTTCGACCAGACTGGAGTTGCCGACGGTATCGATCCAGAAGGGTAGATTGATCTGTTCCTTTATCTCGTCGCTCAAAATGCCATCGAGGATCGAGAAGAAGGGCTTTTCGCGCGGCGGCGGCAATTCGCCCCCGGGTTCGATCGATATGCTGAGGTCGAGCTTTTGCCGCGCCATCTGCGTAATGGCGGAATAGTCGGCATCCTGCGGATAGGTTTGGATGATGGTGATGATGGCGGCGATGTCGCGCGTGGTGGCCATCGACAGCCGCTGCGTCACCATCTGCCAGTGGCGCTCCATGAAGACGACGGTAACAACCGCCTGCAGAATGATCATCGGCAGGATGAAGATCAGCAATGAGCGGGCGTAGAGGCCGGTCGGCAGGATATAGCGACGCATCCAGCGCGAAAGCCAGCGCAATCCGTTGGACGGCGTGTGATCCTGGTCGCGTCTGATGGAATCGAATGTCACCATAATCTGATCCCGCGGGCCGATCTCAATCTATGCTCAGGCGATAGCCGATACCACGCACCGTCTGCAGCCAGATAGGGTTGGCAGGGTCATCTTCAATCTTGCGACGCAGCCGGTTGATCTGCACGTCGATCGTCCGCTCTCCCACTTCGGCGTCACTGCCGATGAGTTCATGGCGCGGGATCGTCTCGCCGGCGCGCTTGGCAAAGAGCAGCATGATTTCCTGCTCGCGATCGGTAAGCCGGATGAGTTCCGCGGCCTTCTTTAACTCCTTGCGGGTGAGCGAAAAGGTGTACGGCCCGAACATGACCAGTTCGATCTTCGGGGAATCGGCGGGCGCATTGCGCCGCAGGATATTGTTGATGCGCAGCACCAGCTCACGCGGGTCGAAGGGTTTCGGCAGATAGTCATCCGCGCCGGCCTCAAGGCCGGCTATGCGGGAATCGGCTTCGGCCAGCGCCGTCAGCATGATGATCGGAATGTTCTTGATGGCCCGCAGGCTCGACGTCAGCGCAATGCCGGATTCGCCGGGCATCATCACATCCATGATGATGAGATCGAAATCGAGCCCTTCCAGCTTGCGGCGCGCTTCGGCGCCATCGGCGGCAGCCGTGACGCGGAAGCCCTTCTCCATAAGATAGCGGTTGAGGAGGGCGCGGATACGGGTATCGTCGTCCACTACCAGAAGATGTGCTGCATCATCCGAAATTGCTGCTTTTGTCGTCATTCGATCAATCTCGATCCTGTCCTACCCGTCGGTTTCGTTGACGCATTCCATTCCGGCCCCGCAGACTGGAGTGCCGTCATTTTACGGTCTGCATTCCTCTCAGGAAACGCTTCACGCTTTCGCGCGTCGCTTCGGACGCGCCTTCGAATGCCCTTTCAATGCGGCGCGATTGGGGCTCGGCCAAAGCCAGCGCCAAGTCTCTGCCGGCTTGCGTCGGGTACAGCTTGCGCTGCCGCCGGTCCTCCGGACCTGCGACCTGGCGAATATAACCCGAATCGATCAATTGTTTGAGAACCCGCGCCAGACTCTGTTTTGTGATCTGCAATGTTTCCAGAAGGTCCGCAACCGTCATGCCGGGTTCGCGGTTAACGAAATGGACGACGCGATGATGAGCCCGGCCGAAGCCGCTCTTGAGCAGAATCTGGTCCGGATCGGAAACGAAATCGCGGTAGGCGAAGAAAAGCAGCTCGATGATCTCGAAATCGATGCTTCCCGCGTTCTGCAACGGCGTGGCCAGCAGCTCCGTCTTTGCCGCATTCTGGCTCATCTGTCGTGGCACCGTGGCATTTCCTTTCCTATTATGGAGCATTCGGGAAACTTCCGCAAAAATACGTCAGGCCTGTTGACGCATTTTTACGTTGCCGCCCGGCTTCGCACAATGCCATGTTGCTCGAATGGCGCTGCTTCATGAGGAAATTAAGCGCGGTCCCAACGAAAACTCTAACATATCCTGTATTTTCGCTCACTGCCACCGGTGTTGAGACTCGGCGATTGGCCGCATGGCGAATCGGCAGATCGTCTTGGGCAAGTGGAGACGAGAGACGGACGCCTCGGGCTGGAAAGCCCTGCATATCCGACCGTCGAAGATGGCGAAAACCCTGGAGATGTCATATTTTTCCGCTCCGCCCGGCTAGAAGCACGGTGGAGGCAGCTGTGGCCAAGCAGAATTGCGCATTGATCCGCACAAGCCGGGTCATTGCCAAGCCCGGCCTGCACGATCCGATTATTTACGCCTTGCGGCCGAGAACGGCACCGACGATTGCGGAGAGTACGCCGCCGGCAACCAGCGAGGATATGCCCTGCGCGATAAGGCCGGTAAGGGCCTCGCTGCCGATCAGGTTCAGGATCAGGCCGCCTCCAAGGCCGCCGACGGCCCCGGCGATCGTTCTCGCAACAAGATTGATCCCATCCTGCTTCAAAACGGCGCTCGCGGCGTTGCCACCGATCGCACCGGCAATCAATTGCGTAATGATAGGCCCTAGACTTTCCATGACTGCCCTTCTCCCATAATTCCGGAGACGCTTCCGGATGCCCTCTCGCCGCAAACAGGTTCGATGCCAGGCAGCGGCGATAATCCCTGCTGATATTAGAATTACATCATGCATGGATCGCTGGAAATAGAAGGGCAACTCAAACGGGAGAATTCCGCAATAATTTCAGGGGAAATCCGCGGTTTGGGCATGCGGCTGTCTGGCCGCATGTCAATTTCGCCATTTTATGCGGTCCCGTGAGGCGAATCAGCGGTAGACGTAGACGATCCTGCGCGTGCCGGGATCGACCAGAACCGGCTGATGGTTCACCTCGACATAGCTGTATTGATAATCCGGAATGCGGTGCACCTCCACGCTTTGCGGGACGGTGGCGCCCACGACCAGATCACCATTCAACCGAACCGTATCGACCGGGTTGTCATCAATATAGGTCCGGACTTCCTCAGGCGGGGTGACGGCGACCACATCGGTGCCGTTCTCATCGACCGGACCCAGTAACTGATCGTTCGGACTTGGCTGAACGCGCTGGACGCTGCCGGTCTGGACTGGGTCTGTCTGCTCATAGGTGATGGTGGGAATGCCCAGGTCATCGCGGTGGTCCTGGACGACGACCGAGGCGCCATTCTGTTCCACGCTTAGATATTGCGCATAGACCCAGCCCCGCATGCCGTTGACATCGACCCGGCACCAGCGGCTGCCCTCGACGCAGCCATCCAGAGTGACTTCGGACCCTCGTGTGGCGACGCCGACTGTGGGGAATTCCGCGCCTGGACCGGAACGAACTTCGATATCGGTGGCGGTCGTTGCGGCCATCTCGGCCTCGGCGAGACCCGCACTGCCGAGAAGGACAAAGCTGGCCAGCAACAGATTTCTTTTCAAGGACATTGGTTTTCTCCTTCTGTCTTGAAAGACTTCTCTTCAACGCTTCGGATGCTTCGGTGTTCCGATTGGCCAGGTGAGAGCAATGTGACAATCAATCGAAAATCAGAATAACCATATGGAATAACTTGCCCTTCCGGAATTTCACGAGGATGGTCTTCGTTACCCGCGCCACTTTGCAGCCTACAGGGGCTGTTTTACCTGGAGTTTGCCGCTATACCGGCGACAAGACGATCAAACAGACGAGGCGCTCCATGGGCATGCTCCAGGCCGGCATCATTCCGGTGACCCCTTTCGAACAGAACTGCACCATCCTGTTCGATCCGGAGACAAAGGAGGGCGTGGTGGTCGATCCGGGCGGTGATGTCGATATCATCCTACAGACGGTGCGCGAGAACGGCCTTACTCTGAAGGCCATCTGGCTGACACATGGCCATATTGATCATGCCGGCGGTGCCGACGAGCTGCGCGAAGCGCTCGGCATCGAGGTGATCGGTCCCCATGAAGACGACCGCTTCCTGCTCGAGGATATCGAAGCCAAGGGCAAGATGTTCAACATCAGCGGCGTGCGCAACGTCACGCCGGACCGCTTTCTGAAGGAGGGGGACAAGGTCTCCTTCGGCGAACATGAGTTCGAGGTTTTCCACTGCCCCGGCCATGCACCGGGTCACGTCATCTATGTCAACCGGAAACAGGGTTTCGCCCATCTCGGCGACGTGCTGTTCAACGGCTCGATCGGCAGAACGGATCTGCCCGGCGGCAATCACCAGCAGCTTTTGGAATCAATCCGCGACAAGGTCTTTCCGCTGGGCGATGAGGTAGGTTTCATCTGCGGCCACGGACCTGGAAGCCGTATCGGCGATGAGCGCCGCAGCAATCCCTTTCTGCGCGGATTATGAGGAAAGCTCCGCTCGCTTGCTAGCGGCCATCCGGCCGCTTTGCTAACATTTCGAGAGAATATCATCGACAACGCTGGCGAGCGGCGCGGTGGCGTCAATGGTCACCGCGTTCTTCGGAACATCCTCCTGCGTCGCGTGCAATCGCATGATGACATCTCGCTCGGCAGGCCTACCGCCAAATTCGTCTTCCGGCCTGCTGGCAAGGCGGTGCCTCAGCGTGTCCAGATCGACATTCAGAACGAAGATTTTATCGAACAGATCGATAAAGCGATCGAAATTCCGAGAGCCGCCGCAGAAGAAGGAGATCGGGTGGCTTCGATCAGCGGCCAGGGATTTGACCTTGCCGACATCCCAAAGGTGATGTCTGTGCCCGAAGGCCACATCCGCAATGTGCTTCCGAAGGGCATAAGCATCCAGCGGTTCACCCGTCTTCGGATCGCCCTTATAGGCCAATTCCCGGTCACCATGGATCACATGATGCCCGCGCCGCTGCAGTTCGGCGGCAACAGCGGTCTTGCCGGTTCCTGAAACACCTTCGATCAAATAGTTCTTGATGCCCATTTGAAAGCGGTGCCTTGGTTCCTGCATTCTCATGCGGGGGTACGGTCGAAATCAATCGGCCGTGCAGAAATGGCGCATGCCGTCATAGCCGGCATAGGTGCCGGAGCGGCTGTCGAAGCTTCTATAACGGTCGTAGCAATAACGCATCCACGCCGGCGACCAGGGACGCAGGCCATATGCCGGCGGCGGCGCGTAATAACTGACGTCACGCTCGACATAAACACGGCGCGGCGGTGGACGATAATAATAGGCCGGAGGAGGCGCATCGTAGTCCGGATCGACATAGGCCGGGGCCGGCTCGACGTAGCGCGGCTGGCTGGCAATGGCGGAGCCGACGATCAAGCCGGTTGCAAGCCCCGCAGCGCCGAGCGCCCAACCATCGCGGTTGTGATGGCGCCAATATTCATCGGCGGAAGCAGCGCTCATCGAAGCGACTGTCACCGCCGCGGCGACAGCGGACATGACGAGCGTTTTGCCGAGTATGGTCATTGGCCTGTCCTCTAACGGAGGCGGGATAAAAATCAGTCCCGCTCTTTCATGGAAGGCAAATTATATGGGGCAAACTGAATGCAGACTGAATGACAAAACCCGGCATTGCTGCCGGGCCTCAACTCGAATTTGATAACCGTAGGGTGTCTCAGCCAGCAATCTGCAGATTGACGGCCTTCGGTCCCTTGCCGCGGCGATCCGGTTCCGTGTCGAAGCTTACCTTCTGGTTTTCCGACAATCCTGCCAGACCAGAAGCCTGAACTGCAGAAATGTGTACAAAGATGTCTGCGCCACCCTTGTCCGGTTTGATGAAACCGAAGCCCTTATCGGTATTGAAAAACTTTACAGTGCCAGTCTCGGCCATGCCTCAGGTCCTTTTCTCTCTGCCCACCATCCACACGGGCAGCATTACTTCAGTTGCCCTTGCGGGCGCTTGCAGGCAGTTCTCGAAATTTGAAGGAAAAGGTCCCCGTAACTCGGCATGGACGTGATGCGATGTTTGCCACCCCGCTTCTCGACCAAGCTGACCGGAATATTAGCGTTTCCGGCTCGCAATTCTATTAGGACTTCCCATGCTCTAAAAATGCCCGAACACTGTTGAGAGTGCTGTGTTTAGGGGAAATTGGCAAGCAAAAGTTTTTTAACGTGGCACAACGAGCACAATACCGTAACGCGAATATGTTAAGGCGATTCGCAAATTTTCCCACTTTGAAACAGGTTTCTAAGGGTTTTGCATCGTCCACGATATAGTTTTGACAAAATTTCCCCAAATCCGTTGGTGTGAACGGTCGTTTTCGATCGTTCGAAAAATTTTGCCAAGCCATAGAGGCACGCGACCGAAAGCCCGCATTTCCGGCGTTTTTACGCTGCAGCGTCGCGCCGGCGTGTCAGTTCTGGGACCAATTCTACAGCGAGCATCGCCGCAAACATTAAGGCGCAGCCGGCATAGCCAAGCGGTCGGATGGTCTCGCCGAGCAGCAAGGCGCCGAGTGAAGCTCCGAACAGTGCTTCCGAAGACAGGAAGATCGCGGCCTGGGGTGCGGTCGTATAACGCTGGCCGATGATCTGCAGCGCAAAAGCCAGGCCGGAGGAAAAGACGCCGACGTACAGGATCTCGCCGAGTGCGGCACTTATATCGGCAATGCTGATTGGTTCGATGACGGCGGCAACCGCGAGAGCGAGAACGGCGGTGACGGCAAATTGCGTGGCCGAAATACCGAGCGGCCGACCGGTTTCGTTGACGGCGGAGCCGGCGAGCGTGATTTGGGCTGCCCAGAAGAGGGCGCAGATCACAGTCAGGAAATCGCCAACGGTAAGGCGCGAGAAAGAGCCGCCCGAGAGCAGGTAGATGCCGCAAAGCGCCATCAAGGCTGCAGGCCAGATGACCCAATGCGGCGAGCGTCGCAGGAAGATAACGGCGATCAGCGGCACGAAGACCACGTAAAGGCCGGTTATGAAACTCGAGTTCGTGACGGTCGTCGTCAGCAGGCCGAGTTGCTGCGTTGCCGCTCCGCCGAAAAGAGCAAGGCCGATCAGCAAAAAGGAGAGCCAGTTGCGAGGCGTCAGGGGCTTCGCAGCCTTCCTGTTTTCCATCCACACGAAGGGCAGGACGACCAGGGTGGCGACGGCGAATCTGAGACCGATGAACCAGAAGGGGCCGATCGCCTTCATCGCTGTCGATTGCGCAACGAAACCGCCACCCCAGATCGCGGCGGCAAGCAACAACAACAAATTCGCCTGTATGCGAGACATCTGCATCCTGCGGAAAGGGGAGGAAGAACGAGGCCGACCGTTAGCAGCTGCTTTTGCTTGCGGCAAGGCAGAAAGGCGCAAGAAGCGGAATGCTTCCCACTAGCTTGCAGCCCTTGAAATCCTCAGGAGCGCACCATCGCTTTCATCCGTCGTTATCAGCAAGGCACCATCGGGCGCGACTATTACATCGCGCATGCGGCCAAATTTTCCCTCAAATATGCGTTCCTGTTCGATGATCTTGCCTTTGCCGTCCTGGCTTAGCCGTGAGAGCAGCTCGAACTTCAGCGCCGTGACGAGAAAATCGCCATTCCACTCGGGAAACATCTTGCCGCGATAGACGGCAATGGCGCCGGGCGCGATCGAAGGATCCCAATAGAAGCGGGGCTGCTCCATGCCGGCGTTTGCGGTTCCGATGCCGATCTTGATGCCGTTATAATTGACGCCGTAAGAGATGACTGGCCAGCCGTAATTCTTGCCGGCTTCGGGCGTGTTGATCTCATCGCCGCCCCTGGCGCCATGCTCGGCCGTATAGAGCCTGTTTGTCTGGCTGTCGAAAGTGATGCCCTGTGGATTGCGATGGCCCTTCGACCAGATTTCGGGCAAAGCGTGCTTGCCGTCCTTGAACGGATTGTCGGCGGGGATGCTGCCGTCGGCGCCGATGTGAATGATGGAGCCGGCGTCGTCGTGAAAGTCCTGAGCTCGGTCTTGCTGGCCTCGATCGCCGAGGCTGACGAAGAGGCTGCCGTCGCGGGCAATTGCGATGCGCGAACCATACTGGATATTGCCGCGCGACAGCTTGTTCATCAGGAAGATGCGCTTCACATCGGTCAGCCGCGTTTCGTCCGGCGATAGTCTGGCGCGAAAGACGGCTGTGCCGCTTCCGCCGTCGCCTGCCACGGAGGCCGTCAAATAGAGGGTGCGATTGCTGGCGAAGTTCGGATTAAGGGTTATATCGAGGAGGCCACCCTGACCATGCGCGTAAACTTCGGGCACGCCTGATATAGGGCCTGAGACCTTGCCGTCGCGGATAAGGCGAATGCGGCCGGGCCGCTCGGTCACGAGATAGGCGCCATCCGGCAGCACTTCGACGGCCCAGGGGTGATCAAGCCCCGTCGCGACCGTTTCGACTTTGACATCAACCTTTTGCGTCTTGAAAGTCTGCACCGGTTCGGCAAGCACCGATGTTGCCGTGAGCAGAGCGCCGGCCATCAAGGCGATGGAGAAACCCGTTCTGCCTAATCCCGTTCTGGCGCCGCGCATCTTTTCGACCTCCCCATAGGCTCGCTTTTGGAAGGTGGGACCGTTCGGTTGCCATTCAAGGCGGATCGCGGAACCGATAACGTCATTGTGTTCCTGCCTTCGGCGAAAGGGACGTTTTTGGATCTGCCGATCTCGTCGGCAGGCGAAAGCATTTCCCACGCAAGAGCCATTCGACTGAAGGCGCGAGAGGCCGATGTTGAAGAAGTGTCTGATCCATATAGGAAATTCCCACCATCTTCAGAGTTTGATTCAGGTGCTTCGCGTGATGATTCAAGTTGAGAGGGGTTGGAGGTGCCGGGCTGCGGCCGATCTAACCTTGGCGAAAGGGGCGTGTGGTCTCTTGGGCAGGCTTCTAGCCGGATAAAAAAGCTAGCGCGCACGGCGCGGAAAGCCATGAAATAAAGCCACTGTGACGCCTTTGTGCTTGAAACGTCGGTCCATATTCGACATAGAGCTTAGCGCAGAAATCTGGTCCACAGGCTTTCTGCCATTTTCAACCGAATAGGACCGATCACCATGGCCTTTCTTGCCGACGCTCTTTCCCGTGTAAAGCCTTCTGCCACCATCGCCGTTTCCCAGAAAGCGCGCGAGCTGAAAGCAAAAGGACGCGACGTGATCGGCCTCGGTGCCGGTGAGCCGGATTTCGATACGCCCGATAATATCAAGACGGCAGCCATCGACGCGATCAACCGCGGCGAGACGAAGTACACGCCGGTTTCCGGCATTCCGGAACTGCGCAAGGCGATCGCCGCCAAGTTCAAGCGCGAGAACAATCTCGATTATACGTGGGAGCAGACGATCGTCGGCACCGGCGGCAAGCAGATCCTGTTCAACGCCTTCATGGCGACGCTGAACCCGGGCGATGAAGTCATCATCCCGACCCCTTACTGGGTTTCCTACCCGGAAATGGTGGCGCTGTGCGGCGGCACGCCGGTTTTCGTCGCGACCACGCAGGCCAACAGCTTCAAGCTGCAGCCGGCCGATCTTGAGAAGGCGATCACGCCGAAGACCAAGTGGTTCATGTTCAACTCGCCGTCCAACCCGTCGGGCGCCGCCTACACGCATGCCGAGCTGAAGGCGCTGACGGACGTGCTGGTCAAGCATCCGCATGTCTGGATCCTGACCGACGACATGTACGAGCACCTGACCTACGGCGAGTTCAAGTTCGCCACCCCGGTCGAAGTCGAGCCGAGCCTCTATGATCGCACGCTGACGATGAACGGTGTCTCGAAGGCTTATGCCATGACCGGCTGGCGTATCGGCTATGCCGCCGGCCCGCTGCAGCTGATCAAGGCCATGGACATGATCCAGGGCCAGCAGACCTCGGGCGCAACCTCGATCGCGCAGTGGGCTGCCGTCGAAGCGCTGAACGGTCCGCAGGACTTCATTCCGCGCAACAAGAAGATCTTCGAAGGTCGCCGCGATCTCGTCGTGTCGATGCTAAACCAGGCGAAGGGCATTTCATGCCCGGTTCCGGAAGGCGCCTTCTACGTCTATCCGTCCTGCGCCGGCCTGATCGGCAAGACGGCTCCGACCGGTAAGGTCATCGAGACGGACGAGGATTTCGTCTCCGAGCTGCTGGAATCGGAAGGCGTTGCCGTCGTCCATGGTTCGGCTTTCGGCCTCGGCCCGAACTTCCGCATCTCCTACGCGACCTCGGAAGAACTGCTCGAAGAAGCTTGCCGCCGCATCCAACGTTTCTGCGGCGCCTGCAAGTAAGCGGCCAGCGATAGCTTACATGGAAAGCCCGCCAGAGATGGCGGGCTTTTTCGTATTCAGGCTGCCGGTTTCGGCTTCATCAACTGATTCAACTGTTTCGCAATTTGAATCCGATCATCGGCGTAAGTCACTGAAATCAGAGTCAAAGGCCGAGCGCCGTCAGCATGATGAAGGTGGCGAAGAGAATGAAATGGGTCATGCCCTCGATGGCGTTGGTTTCGCCGTCATTGAGGTTGATGGCGGCGACGATCAGCGTGATCATCACCATGACGGTCTGCACCGGCGACATGGCCATCATGAAGGGCTGGCCGGTATAGAGCGCGATCGCCTCCATAACCGGTACGGTCAGGATGACGGTCGAGAGTGAGGCGCCGAGGGCGATGTTAACTGTCGCCTGCATGCGGTTTCTAAGAGCTGCCCGCAGAGCGGTCAGAATTTCCGGCGCTGCCGAGATGGCGGCAACAACTATCGCGGCGATGGCGGGCGGAGCGCCGGTGCCCTTGAGGCCGGTATCCATGAAGGCCGACATGAATTCGGCGAGCGTACCGATCAGGACGACGCCGATCAGGATTGTCACGATCGAAGTCGCCGTGGAGTCCTCTTCATGATGTTCTTCAGCCTCTGTAGCTGCGAGCTTCTTTTCCGCGCGCGGATAGCTATAGCTGAAGAAATAGCTGTGCCGGCCGACCTGCATGCGCAGGAAGAGCGCATAGAGGGCGATCATCGCAACGATGGTGAAGGCCGAATAATAATGCCATCTCGCATCCGGGATGAATTCCGGCACGATCATTGAAATGCCCATGGCAGTCAGGATCATCACCCCGTAGGTCCGGCTGGAATCGTCATTATAGGGCTGTTCACCATGCTTCAACCCGCCGAGAAGGGCGGCGAGGCCGAGGATGCCGTTGATATCGAGCATGACGGCGGCGTAGATCGTGTCGCGCACCAGCGTCGGCGAACTCTCGCCGCTCATCATGATGGCAAGGATGATAACTTCGACGGCAACGGCGGAAAGGGTGAGGATCATCGTGCCGTAGGGATCGCCGACCTTGACGGCGAGCGTCTCGGCATGATGGGCGACGCGCATGGAGGCCAGCACAATGGTTGCGATCAATGCCGCGGCTGCGATCATTGATGCGCCCTGGCCCATTTCCAGAATGGAATGCTCGCCGACATAGGCGCCAACGGCAACTATCAATGCCACCAGCAGGTTTCCTTCCTGCTTAAACCACTTTGCTATGAGCACTTTCCCACCTCTGCGCCGATTCACGGTTGCACTCTAAAGCAAGGAGTTCGCACATCAAGCTTGCGGGAAGAGGGCGAAATTTGCAGTTAACGCGGTTTAATGGAATACTGCGCGGATAGGTCTGCCCAACCACAACGCCGCGGCATCCTCGAATCCGTCTCAGATGCACGCGATCCCGCCGGCGACATCCGGTTCGAAGGTCTTGGCAGATGAGAAGGAGGGTCTGAATGGTCAAGGTCGTTTACGAAATCGTGCCGCATGACGGTGGGTGGGCTTATCGCTTCCGTGATGTTTATTCGGAAGCGTTTCCAACACATTCCGAGGCGGTGGAGGCCGCCAGGATCGTGGCGGCGGAACAGCAGATCGGGGGAGACTCAGCCGAAATCAGCTGGCAGGACGAGAGCGGCAAGTGGCATGAGGAATATGCCGACGGCGGTGACCGACCGGAAACGGAAGTCATCGATGGCCAGGTGCATTTCCCGCCGATCGATACTGCTCCTGGCGCTTAGCCTTTCGGCTTCTTTAACGCCTTTTCTATAATCGCGTCGACCAAGCGACGCTTTTCGGCGGTGTAGTGATCGCCATCATGGCGATGGAGTTCGGCCAGCTCCACTTTCAGCGCAGTATAGGCTGCTGCTTCTGCCGGGTGGGTCCGAAGATAATCGCGAAAGATCAAACGTCGTTCGTGTGTTCTGTTGTCCGGTGGGCAGAGATAAATTCGTTCCGGCGGCCTGCCGTCGCGCCGCATGAAGGCCCAGACATCGTCGTCATAGCGATTGCCGCGCGGTTCGCAATTCTCCCCTAGAAGAATTTGGGTCGCCGGCGGTACATCGGCTGAGCTGCGCAGGATGATGTTGATATCGATGAGCGATTTTGCGGCAATCCCGGGAATTGACGTACTGCCGATGTGCTCGATCGCCATGACATAGGGCGCCAGCAATCACTGAAGCTTATCACGGACGCGCTCGAAATGCTCTGGCCAGCGCCGATCGTATGGCACCAGTTCCACCGCTGTTGCCATGGTCAAGATCCATTATCCACGCTGTTTTCCTTGATATAATCAAGCAACCCCATCACCAGCCCATCGAATGTCACGCGGCAGCGTGGCGATGTCTTCAGGTTTTCGTGCATGACGATCCAGGTGTCGATCTCGACCTTGATCTCCGGCAACAGCTGCACGAGGGCTGGATCGCGGCTTGCCAGGGGGATTTGAAGGAAGCCGATGCCGATGCCGGCGCGCAGGGCGTTATGCAGAGCAATGCTGTGATCGGAACGAAAGCTGAAGGAAATGCCTTCGAGCACAGGATAACGCTTCGTCATCATGCGGATATAGGCAGTCTGGCGATCGAAGCCTATGAGCTTGTGCCGGCCCAGTTCCCCGACGGTTTCGGGCTTGCCGTACCGCTCGATATAGCTGCGATGGGCGAAGAGGCCGAGAGAGATGATGCCGATGTGCCGAGCGAGCAATGCTTCTTGCGCGGGCGCGACCATGCGCACGGCGATATCGGCCTCGCGCTGCAGCAGGTCTTCCACCGTATCGGAGGCTGAAAGCTCCACGATCAGATCGGGATAGCTTGCCTGCAACTTGGCGAGGATCGGCGGCAGCACTTCCGTGCCGATGACCTCGCTTGCGCTGATGCGCACCGTGCCGCTGACCTTATCCGTCGAGCCGGAGGCCGCGCGCAGCAGAGCCGCGGCTGTGCTGGCCAAAGTCTCGGCATAGGGTTTCAGAACCATAGCGGCATCGGTGGGCAGCAGCCCCTGTTGCGAACGCGTGAACAGCTCCGCGTCGACCGATTGCTCCAATGCGAGGATGTGACGGCCGACCGTCGGCTGTGTCAGACCGAGCTCGCGCGCCGCAGCCGACAGCGAGCCGTGCTCCAGCACGGCGAGAAAGGTACGATAGAAATCCCAGCTTGGCTCAGCGACTCGAGTCATACATTTATGTATAGCATCTGAAAATTTTTCGGCAATTTCGTTTATCGCCGATACCAAGCATAGTCAGCCCATCGAAACCGATGGAGATGACAATGAGCAACAACAAGGAAAGCACGAAGACAGCCCTGGTACTCGGTGCGACTGGCGGCATTGGCGGTGCTGTCGCGCAAGGGCTTGCCCTTCGCGGCTGGCGCATCCGGGCGCTGAACCGCAATGCGGCCGAGGCGGCTCGCCGCCAGCCGGATTTCGACTGGTTCCAGGGCGATGCCATGCAGGCGGATGATGTTCTGAAGGCGGCGCAAGGTGCGGATGTCATCGTGCATGCGGTCAACCCGCCCGGCTATCGCAATTGGGGCAAGGTGGTCCTGCCGATGCTCGACAACACCATTGCCGCCGCCAAGGCGGTCGGTGCACGGATCGTGCTGCCAGGTACGGTCTATAATTTCGGTCCCGATGTTTTCCCGATTGTCACGGAAGACAGCGCGCAGCGGCCGAAGACCCGCAAGGGCGCCATCCGTGTGCAGATGGAGCGGCGTCTGACGGCAGCGGCAGAGCAGGGCGATAGCCCTGTCATCATCGTTCGCGCCGGCGATTTCTTCGGGGGTGCGCGCGCCAACAGCTGGTTTTCTCAAGCCATGGTGACGCCGGGTAAACCGATCACTTCGATGACCTATCCGGGCAAACGCGGCGTCGGCCATCAATGGGCCTATCTGCCCGATGTTGCCGAAACCATGATCCGGCTGATCGAGGAAGGCGACGAGCTGCCGGCCTTCGCCGTCTATCATATGCGCGGTCATTGGGATGGAGACGGCAGACAGATGATCGAAGCCGTACAGCGCGTGGTTGGACACAAGGTGAAGGTGAAATCGTTTCCCTGGTGGATAGTACCGCTAGCCTCTCCCTTCGTGACATTCATGCGAGAACTGCGCGAGATGAGCTATCTCTGGGATGTGCCGCTGGAGATGCGGAACGACAGGCTGGTGGCTGTGCTTGGCGAGGAACCGCATACGCCGATCGATGAGGCGGTGAGAGCAAGCCTTGTATCGATCGGTTGCCTGCAAACTGCGTGAATGGCTCGTTTCACTCGCTTCAGAAGCCGATATGGAGAGCCCCCGCAACGTAGGTTGCGAGGGCTCTTTGTCGAAAGCGCACTCTGGCTGAGAAGCCCCAATTAGGCTGCTTCTTCGAGCGTCGGATAGTCGGCGTAACCCTTGGCGCCGCCGCCATAGAGCGTTGCCTGGTCCCATTGGGCGAGCGGCGCATTTTCCTTCAGGCGACGGACAAGATCCGGATTCGAAATGAACGGCTTGCCGAAGGCAACGACATCAGCCTTGCCGCTCTCGACAGCTTCGATCGCCATTTCGCGGGTATAGGCATTGTTGAGCATCCAGCCGGCCGTGCCGCCTGCAGCCTTATAGGCCGCGTGCAGCGCGTCGTAGTCGAAGGGCAGGAAGTCGCGCTTGCCGCCGGTTTGGCCTTCGACGACATGGATATAGGCAAGGCCGTATTTCGCCAGGCCTTCGACGACCTGGGTGAATAGCTGTTGGGGAGCCGGGTCGCTGGCATCGCCAGAGGGCGTGACGGGAGAAATGCGGATTGCCGTGCGGCCAGCGCCCACTTCCTTGGTGACCGCATCGACCACTTCGAACAGGAAGCGGGTACGGTTCTCGATCGAGCCGCCATACTGGTCGGTGCGATCGTTGATATCGCCGCGCAGGAACTGGTCGATCAGGTAGCCGTTGGCGCCGTGGATTTCGACGCCGTCGAAACCGGCATCGATGGCGGCGCGGGCGGCCTTGCGATAATCTTCAACGATGCCCGGAATTTCCGAGGTTTCCAGGGCGCGTGGTTCGGAAACATCGGCAAAACTGCCGGTGCCGTCGCTATTGACGAGATAGGTCTTGGAGTTTTCAGCGCGCCTGGAGGTCGAGGAGACCGGCTTGCCGCCGTTCGGCTGCAGGGTTGTGTGGGAGATACGACCGACATGCCACATCTGGACAACGATCTTGCCGCCATTGGCGTGCACGGCTTCCGTCACTTTCTTCCAGCCGTCCAGCGCTTCCTTGCTGTAAAGGCCGGGAACATTGGCATAGCCTTGACCTTGATGGGTGATTGCCGTTGCCTCGGTGATGATCAGGCCCGCGGTCGCCCGCTGGGCATAATATTTGACGTTCAGATCGTTCGGCACGGCATTCGGCGAGCGATTGCGCGTCAGGGGCGCCATGACGATGCGGTTGGCGATGGAGATATCACCAAGCTTCGTCGGTTCGAACAGTTTGGTCATGGGTAGTCCTTTCTTTTGGGGGAGGGAGAAATCAGGAAGAGGCGACCGCCAAGGCCGGGAACCTATGTGTTAAGGTAGTCGCTTCTTGGGGAAGATCGCGGCGGTTGCGAAGGACGTGAGCACGGGTGCAGGGAGAGCAACCCACATTTTCAGAGTTCCTTCTCCATGGCCGCGAGGAATTCGGCGATTGTTTCCTCGTTGCGCTTGTAGAAAATCCACTGGCCGAGGCGCCGGGTCGTCACCAGGCCGGCACGGTGAAGCGTGCCGAGGTGGGCCGAGACGGTGGATTGCGAGAGACCGCACCGCTCAAATTGGCTGGCGCAGACACCAAGCTCCAGCGGATGTTCCTGCGTCGGAAAATGGGCTTCCGGATCTTTCAAGTGGTTGAGGATTTCGAGCCTGGCTGGATTGGCCAACGCCTTCAATATCTCGTTTTTGTCCATGGTGCTTACCAGCAATATCGAATAATTACGATCTATGTATCGATGATTTTCGATATATCAAGGGTGACGCCGAATATTATTTTCGGCAAGGCTGCCGACGTGCGTGCTTAGAAATTGGGCAAAAAAAGAGGGCCACCGGTATGAACCAGGGCCCTTATAGGTGTGAAGGTCAAAACCTCCAGAGGGGAACAGCCAATGCGGTGGAACTGGGAGGAAAAGCCACCGTGTGCATCAGCTGTGTGCGTTATGATGTTAATTTGTGCAGTGCGCAATGCTTTTTTGTGCATGGCAGTTATGCGTTTGGCGTGTCTGGGACAAAAGAGCAAAAAAAAGGGCCTCCGGAGTAAACCAGGGCCCTATAGGTATGAAGGTCAAAAACCTCCAGAGGGGAACAGCCAATGCGGTGGAACTGGGAGGAAAAGCCACCGTGTGCATCAGCTATGTGCGATATGGTAGTTAAATGTGCAGGCTTCAACTCTCATTTGTGCATATCAGCTATGCATCATATGCGCGGCTCGTATGCTAGTCCTAAAAAGAGTTGGTTATCAGTGACTTACCTTCGTCAGAAATTCCAGTTGCGCGCTTTCGCGACGATAAAATCACGGAAAACCTTGAGCTTGGCCGCATTCTTCATTTCGTCCGGATAGCAGAAATAGGTGTCGAAGGACGGCACGTCTGCATTGATCGCGAGTTGAATAAGGCCTGGGTCGCGGCCGACGATATAATCGGGCAGTACTGCGATGCCAATGCCAAGCAGGCAGGCGCGCTTGATTGATGTCTGGCTGTTGATCTGCAGATGCGGAGCGCGCTTGTTGTCGGATGAGCGGCCGGCAATCTCGAGCCAATTGACATCCAGCAGGTAGTTCGGTGCCGGTTCGCCGAAGCTGATGATGCGATGCTCGTCCAGATCCTCGACCGACTGCGGCTCGCCGTAGCGGTTGATATAGGAGGGGGCGGCATAGACGTGCATATGCACGGTAAAGAGCTTGCGCTGGATCAGATCCGATTGCTGCGGCTGGCGCAGACGGATGGCGCAATCGGCGTGACGCATGTTCACGTCCAGCTCCTCATTGTCGAGAATGAGCTGGATCGACATGTCAGGATAAAGCTGCAGGAATTCCTGGATCTTGTCGGTGAGCCAGCCCTGGCCGAGGCCAACGGTCGTCGTCACCCGCAGTTTGCCGCTTGGCTTGTCGGTCGTCTCGGTCAATTGCATCTTGACCGTTTCGAGCTTCAGCAAAACGTCGTGAGCGGTGCGATAAAGCAGCTCGCCCTGTTCCGTCAGGATGAGGCCGCGCGCATGGCGGTGGAAGAGTTTTATGCCGACATCCTGCTCGAGAGCGCTGACCTGGCGGCTGATGGCGGATTGGGACAAATGCAACTTGTCCGCCGCATGCGTGAACGAACCCGCTTCGGCAGCCGCGTGAAAGATACGCAGCTTGTCCCAATCCAATGGCATGCCGTTTCCCCTCATCGGCTGCATCACTCCGCAGCCACGGCGACGGGCATGTGCCCAGTCAGATAGCGTTCCGCTTCAAGTGCGGCCATGCAGCCCATTCCTGCTGCCGTGATCGCCTGCCGGAACGTATCGTCGGTCACATCACCGGCCGCATAGATGCCTTCGACGTTGGTCGCGGTCGAATCCGGTGCGGTCCAGAGATAACCATTGTCCTTGAGCTTCAATTTGCCCTTGAAGAGCTCGGTCGCCGGCGCATGGCCGATGGCAACGAAGACGCCGTCGATCGGCATCTCCGTGATGGCGCCAGTGCGCGTATCGCGCAGGCGCGCGCCCGTGACGGATGGCGGCATCGGCGGCTTGGCCGGCGTGCCGGTGATCTCCGCGACCTCGGTGTTCCAGAGAATCCTAACGTTTTCCTTGGCGAACAGGCGCTCCTGCAGGATCTTTTCCGAACGGAAAGTATCGCGGCGATGCACCACCGTCACCGATTTGGCGATGTTGGAGAGATAGAGTGCTTCCTCGACAGCGCTGTTGCCGCCGCCAACCACGATCACATCCTTGTTGCGATAGAAGAAGCCGTCACAGGTGGCGCAGGCGGAGACGCCGAAGCCCTGGAAATGCTGTTCACTCTCGATACCCAGCCATTTCGCCTTGGCGCCGGTGGCAATGATGAGAGTGTCGGCGGTCCAGACCTGACCGCTGTCGGTATGGGCAACGAAAGGACGCTTGCTGGTATCGACTTCGGTCACGAGGTCGTTGACGATCTCGGCGCCGACATGCTGGGCCTGCTGCAGCATCTGCTCCATCAGCCACGGACCCTGGATCGGATCGGCAAATCCCGGATAATTCTCGACATCGGTCGTGATCATCAGCTGGCCGCCCTGTTCGAGACCGGCGATCAGAACGGGCTGCAGCATCGCGCGCGCGGCATAAACCGCTGCGGTGTAGCCGGCTGGGCCGGAACCGATGATGAGCACCTTCGTGTGGCGGGCAGGCATAGTCAGTCCTTTCAATTCGGCGATTGCGAAACCGCGGCTTCAAGCGCGCAAAACAGGCGATTTCGCGATCCGCGCTTCATTTATGATTGCCTTATGCATTTATTCAAGGGCAGCCTTGCATTACACACAGAGCAAATCCGCTTTGTGTTAGAATCAACTACGCGGGAGAAACTTTCTTGCGTATTTTCCAGCCTTATATAGAAGCTGGCGAGGGGGAATTAAAGAAAGGCAAAAAAGTGCTTCGCGCTGAGCTCGATGCTATCGATATCAAGATTCTGCGGGAACTCCAGCGGGACGGACGCATGACCAACGTCGAGCTCGCGGACAGGGTCGGCATTTCGGCACCGCCATGCCTGCGCCGCGTGCGCAAATTGGAAGAGGCTGGCGTCATCGAAGGCTATCACGCCATGCTGAACAGCCCGAAACTGGGCTTCGATCTCGTGGCTTTCTGCATGGTCGGCCTCAAGCATCAGTCGGAAGCGAATCTCAAGGCTTTTGCCAGCGCAACCTCGGCTTGGCCGCTGGTTCGACAGGCTTGGATGGTGTCCGGCGACAGTGATTTCCTGCTGCATTGCGTTGCGGAAAATCTCACCCGTTTCCAGGATTTCGTCATCGAAGTCCTGACGGCGAATGAACATGTCGATACCGTGCGCACCATGCTGACCATCCGACAGGTCAAGAAACTCGGCTTGGTGGAGCTCTAGGCGAATGGCGGATCGCCCCTGGCATCGGTCGCTGATCAAAACCGGCGTGCGCCTCTTTCTGGGCGGCTCGCGGGCTCATGTGCAGGACTGGTTTCCGGGGCTCAGCATCGTCCGCAGCCAGAATGTCAGCGAGGTGCTTTACCGCGGCGTCAAGGTTGCAAGCCTTGCCGGCATGGATCGTCTGCGCGAACGCTGCGGCGATGCGGTCTACATCGTCGGATCAGGCCCATCGATTCGCGATAGCGATCTGAGCGGCCTGGAATTCCGCAGTGCCATTCTTTTGAATGGTGCCATCCGCTTGTCTGGCGACCGGATCGCCGAGCCTTTGGCAATTGCAGTCGAGGATGAGCGTTTTGTCTGGCGGCATCTCGATATGCTGCGCGAGAAGGTGGCGCCGGGTTCGCTTTGCCTGTTTTCCGTGGCGGTGCTGCGTGCGCTTTGCGAGATCGACAAAAGCTGGCTGGCGGACAAGACGATCATCCTGATCGACGATATCCGCAAGCCCTATGGCGCGCGCCGCCGCTCCCTCGACGATCTCAAAAAACTGCAATATGTGCGATTGGATGCTGAGGGTTCGGCAGGTTTTTCGCTCTCGCCGGATCGCGGAGTTTTTCTGGGCGGATCCGTTGCCGTATCGGCGCTGCAATTTGCTCTTTACTGCGCAAAGCATCAAGTCGGCTTTCTGGGGATCGATATCTCCAATGCCGGAGAACCCCGCTTTTACGAGACCGCCGGAGATACAGCTTTTTCCGGCATTGCACGCGCTGAGGCCCGCATTATCGAGCATCTCGTACTTGCCCGGCAAATCGCTGCCGAGCGCGGCGTCTCTTTCGTCAACTATTCCCGTGTTTCGGCGTTGCTGAAATATGATTTTGGTTACGACGACAGGTTCGCATTGAAGCCGCAGGCGTGATCTTGCTGACGCCAGCAAGACCGGCGGGCCTGCTTTGAAATTAGGGTCGATGGAATGAAGCTTATGCGCTGGCTGAAACCCAAGGCGTCCGACGCCAAGAAGCTGTCCATTGATCCGCCCGAGCCAAGGGCAGGACGCCATGGCATCGCCATTGCCGCCTGTGTGAAGAACGAGGCTCGTTATATCGAGGAATGGGTGCGCTTCCACCAAGCGGTCGGCATTCGTCACTTCTATATCTATGATAATGGATCGACGGATGAGACCTGCTCGCTTCTTCGAAGTCTACTCTCTGAAGATGCGTTGACGATTGTTCCCTGGGCCGGGCGCATGCGCGATGCGGCGACATCGGCGGTACTGAACGGCCAGGTCATTACCTTCGCGCATGCCATCCTGAATTTTGGCGGTGACTACCGCTGGATGGCGTTTATCGATGTGGACGAATTCCTCCTGCCGAAGGAGGCTGCGACGGTCGAGCAGGCGTTGGAAGCCGTTGGCGATTTCCCGAATGTCTCGCTGCCCTGGCATATGTTTGCGACCAGCGGCCATGAAACGCCGCCGGACGGACCGTTGACGTTGAATTATACGATGCGCGGCGCCGATCCAATGACGACAAAGGAAAACGTCAGCAATTTCAAGTGTATCGTCGATCCATGTGAAGTAACCGAAGTCAGTGTGCACCAGTTCCGGACGCAGGCCTACGGGGATCTGACGGCCAATGACGCGGGCAAGCGGTTTACCCGGCGTGCGCGGAAGTCGCCCGAATTCTATTCGAACCGTTTTCTGCAGCTGAACCACTATTATACGAAGTCCCGGCAGGAGCTGATGGAGAAGCTGGCGCGGGGTTGGACCTATGACAGCAGTTCGACGAAATATCGGGACAAGGTCCTGTCCATCGTCAAAAGCATCGAGGAAGACATGGTGGAGGATCGTTCGATGATCGATTTCATCGAGCGCGAGCGCATCGATCTCGGCCGCTGATTGATCCGCTCACTTGTTGGCGACCAGCAGCCGCTTGTAGACGTCGCCGATGGCGGTCGCTTCCTTTTCCAGGGCGAATTCGCTGCGCACATGGCGCACGGCATTTTCTCCCTGACGAAGGGTTTCCTCCGGATTGGCCAGATAGAAGGCGATCGCTCTGGTGAGAGCCTCGCCATCGCCCGCCGGCACCACGGCGCCGGTTTCACCCGGCACGATCATTTCGGCATAGGCGCCGGCATCCGAGGCGACGACGGCGGTGCGGGAAGCCATGGCTTCGAGCGGCGTAAGACCGAAACCCTCGTTGCGGGAAGGGGCGACATAGAGGGTGGCGCGGCGATACCAGGGCTTGATATCGTCGACTTCGCCCATGAAGCGGATGCGATCGGTGAGGCCTGCATCCGCCACCATCTTTTGCAACTGCTCGCCAAAACCGCGATGCTCCGATGTCACGCGGCCGCACACGACGGCTGTCCAGTCCGGATAGCGCGGCAACAGCTCGATCATCGCCTTGACGAAGAGATCCGTGCCCTTCTGATGGCGGACGCGGCCGAAGCAGCCGATCAGATAGGTGCCGGGCAGGCCGGTTGCGGCCATGCGGTCATCAGGCTTTTCCGGCGGATGGAAGCTGTTGAGGTCGACGCCGTGCTGGATGACGGTGTGCGGCACTTCGAGAAAGCTGCCCGAGCGGGTGCTGGTGGCGATCACGGCATCCATGCGGCGGATCAGCCAGCGGGTGTAGCCCGTGTGGCGGCGCTGGGCGGCCGAGGTGAAGACGAGCTTGAGGGGCATGCGCAGAACGGAGCGCAGCAGCAAGCCCACCAGCATTTCGTTGTTGCGGCGGGCATGCCAAATGCGGACGCGATAGCGGCGCGGCTTCATCCACAGACCGGGCAGGCGGAGCCAGCCGAGCCTTGGCAGGCTCTCCGGCAGGCCGGGGCCGAGTGTGGCGATATGATAGCCAAGCTCGACCTGCTTGGGGATCAGTTGCACGATCGTAGACGTAACGCCGGAAAGCCGGCGTTTGAAATTCGTTGCTATGATTTCGATCTCACGGAGATCGCTCGCATGCGCTGTCTCGCGATCGCGCACGGGCGATCAGCCCCAAGTGATGGAGAGAATTTCGTAGCCCTTGGCGCCGCCGGGTGCATTGACCTCGATGGAATCGCCGACTTCCTTGCCGATCAGGGCGCGGGCGATCGGGGAGGAGATAGAGATGCGGCCTGCCTTCACGTCGGCTTCCTGGTCGCCGACGATCTGGTAGATCTTCTCCTCCTCGGTGTCTTCGTCGACGAGTTTGACCTTGGCGCCGAACTTGATCTTCGAGCCGGACATCTTGGTGAGATCGATGACTTCGGCGCGCGCCGTCAGATCTTCGAGCTCGGAGATGCGGCCTTCATTATGGCTTTGGGCTTCCTTGGCGGCATGGTACTCGGCATTTTCAGAGAGATCGCCATGGGCGCGCGCCTCTGCAATTGCCTCGATGATTCGCGGGCGCTCTTCCTGCTGACGCCAGCGCAGTTCTTCCTGCAGCTTGACGAACCCGTTCTGCGTCATCGGTACCTTTTCAACCATTTTTCTTGTCCTTCACTCCCTGTGTTGCTCTGCTGCAGACACAAAAGAAAACAGGTCCCGAAGGGGTACTTCGGAACCATCCAGAGCCGTTATTCCCTCATCTATAGCAGATTGCGACAGACGAATGCCAGAAAATTCGAAGGTTTAAGACAAGCTCCTGTTGAAGCCCTTGACCATTCGACCGGCTGGCGGGGGCGCAGCGAAGGTGAGCCGGCTATCCCACTCACGCTCCTGACTACGGAATTAACTGCTTCAGAAATAGCTCTGCAGCGGTTGAACTTCGAGGTTTCCGGCCTTCAGCGCCTTGATCGCCATGGCGGCTGCTTCGGCACCGGCCATGGTGGTGTAGTAGGGCACCTTCTGCATCAGCGTCGCCCGGCGCAGGGATTTCGAATCCGAGATCGCCTTGTTGCTGTCGGTCGTATTGATGACGAGCTGGACCTGACGGTTGCGGATCGCGTCCTCGATATGCGGACGTCCCTCAAGCACCTTGTTGATCTTCGTCGCCTCGATGCCGTTTTCGGCGAGGAAGCGCTGGGTGCCGCCGGTTGCGAGCACCTTGAAGCCCTGTTCCGCCAGCATGCGGATGGCCGGCAGCACGCGCGGCTTGTCGTCGTCGCGGACCGAGACAAACACCGTTCCGTCACGCGGCAGTTCCACGCCGGCGCCGAGCTGCGACTTGGCGAAGGCGAGCGCGAAATCGGTGTCGAGGCCGATGACTTCGCCGGTCGAGCGCATTTCCGGCCCGAGCAGGGTGTCGACGCCAGGGAAGCGGGCGAAGGGGAAGACTGCTTCCTTGACGGCGATATGCTTCAGCTTGCGCGGATCGGGTTTTTCGCCATAGGCGGCAAAGGTCGCATCCAGCTTTTCGCCGGCCATGACGCGGGCGGCGATTTTGGCGATCGGCGCGCCGATGGTCTTGGCGACGAAAGGTACGGTGCGCGAGGCGCGCGGGTTGACTTCGAGCACGTAGACCGTGTCGTCCTTGATGGCGAACTGAACGTTCATCAGGCCGCCGACATTCAGAGCCTTGGCCATGGCTTTCGCCTGGCGCTCCAACTCGTCGATCATCGCAGGAGAGAGCGTGCGAGGGGGCAGCGAGCAGGCGGAGTCACCTGAATGAATGCCGGCCTCTTCGATATGCTCCATGATGCCGGCAATGTAGACGTCGGTGCCGTCGGAGAGGCAATCGACGTCGACTTCGATGGCGTTCGTCAGATAGCTGTCGAACAGCAGCGGGTTCTTGCCGAGCAACGTGTTGATCTGGCCGGTCTTGTCGTTCGGATAACGCTGCTTGATGTCTTCCGGCACCAGTTCCGGAACCGTGTCGAGCAGGTAGCCCTGCAGCTGGCCTTCCGAATGAAGGATCTGCATGGCGCGGCCGCCAAGAACGTAGGACGGGCGTACGACGAGCGGGAAGCCGATTTCGGAGGCGACGAGGCGTGCCTGTTCGACGGAGTAGGCAATGCCGTTATTCGGCTGGTTGAGATCAAGCTTCATCAGGAGCTTCTGGAAGCGGTCACGATCTTCGGCAAGGTCGATCGCATCAGGCGCAGTGCCGAGGATCGGGATACCGTTCTTTTCCAGCGCTTCGGCGAGCTTCAGCGGGGTCTGGCCGCCGAACTGGACGATGACGCCAACGACTTCGCCCTTTTCCTGCTCCGCACGCAAGATCTCGATGACATCTTCGGCCGTCAGCGGCTCGAAATAGAGACGATCCGACGTGTCGTAGTCGGTCGAAACCGTTTCCGGGTTGCAGTTGATCATGATGGCTTCATAACCGGCATCCTTCAGCGCGAAGGCGGCATGGCAGCAGCAATAATCGAATTCAATGCCCTGGCCGATTCGGTTCGGGCCGCCACCGAGGATGACGACCTTCTTGCGGTCGGAAACCTGGGCCTCGGAGCGGGCAGCGCCGACGAAGGGCGTTTCATAGGTCGAGTACATGTAGGCCGTCGGCGAGGCGAATTCGGCGGCGCAGGTATCGATGCGCTTGAAGACCGGGCGGACGTTCAGCGAATTGCGGAATTCCGCCACTTCCTTCGGGCGCTTGCCGGCCAGCGTCGCCAGACGGGCGTCGGAGAAGCCCATGGCTTTCAGCATGCGCAGATTGGCAGCATCCTGCGGCAGGCCGTGCTCACGAATGCGGCTTTCCATGTCGACGATGTTCTTCAGCTGCTCAAGGAACCAGGGGTCGATCTTGCAGCCTTCATGCACCTCTTCGACGCTCATGCCCTGGCGCAGCGCCTGGGCGACCATGCGCAGGCGATCGGGCGTCGGCGTGCCGATGGCAGCGCGAATGGCGTTGCGGCTGCCTTCGCCTTCCTCTACGCCGGGAATTTCGATCTCATCCAGGCCCGTCAGGCCGGTTTCGAGACCACGCAGAGCCTTCTGCAGCGATTCCGCGAAGGTACGGCCAATCGCCATGACTTCGCCGACCGACTTCATCGCCGTGGTTAGAACCGGGGATGCGCCGGGGAACTTTTCAAAGGCGAAGCGCGGGATCTTGGTGACGACATAGTCGATTGACGGCTCGAAAGATGCTGGGGTTGCGCCGCCGGTGATATCGTTTTCGAGTTCGTCCAGGGTGTAGCCAACGGCGAGCTTGGCTGCGATCTTGGCGATCGGGAAGCCGGTTGCCTTCGAGGCCAGCGCGGAGGAGCGCGATACGCGCGGGTTCATCTCGATGACGACCAGGCGGCCGTCCTTCGGGTTGACGGCAAACTGTACGTTCGAGCCGCCGGTTTCGACGCCGATCTCGCGCAGGACCGCGATCGAGGCGTTACGCATGATCTGATATTCTTTGTCCGTCAGCGTCAGAGCCGGGGCGACGGTGATCGAATCGCCGGTATGAACGCCCATCGGGTCGATGTTTTCGATCGAGCAGATGATGATGCAGTTGTCCGCCGTGTCGCGGACTACTTCCATCTCGAATTCCTTCCAGCCGAGCACCGATTCTTCGATCAGCACTTCCGTGGTCGGCGAGGCATCGAGGCCACCGCCGACGATCTCGAAGAATTCCGAGCGGTTGTAGGCGATGCCGCCGCCGGTGCCGCCAAGCGTGAAGGACGGACGGATGATGGCGGGCAGGCCGACATGGTCGAGCGCCTGCGCGGCAATTGCCATCGCATGGCTCATATAGCGCTGCTTGCGGTCGCTTTCGCCGAGGTTCCACTGATTTTCCAGTTCGTCGAGCGCCTTGTCGAGCTCGGTGCCGGTAAGCTGCGCCTTCAGCTTACTGCGCTCGGCCTCGTGGGTCTTGCGGTCGGCATCCTTGATGTCTGTGGCGTTTGCCAGCATGGAGCGCGGGGTCTCCAGCCCGATGCGGGCCATGGCTTCGCGGAAGAGGGCGCGGTCCTCGGCCATGTCGATCGCGGCGGGCTTGGCGCCGATCATCTCGACATTGTAGCGGTCGAGCACGCCCATGCGCTTCAGCGACAGCGCGGTATTGAGTGCGGTCTGGCCGCCCATGGTGGGCAGCAGCGCGTCCGGGCGCTCCTTGGCGATGATCTTGGCGACGACCTCGGGCGTGATGGGTTCGACATAGGTCGCATCCGCCAGACCCGGATCGGTCATGATCGTTGCCGGATTGGAGTTGACGAGGATGACGCGGTAGCCTTCCTCTCGGAGCGCCTTACAGGCTTGCGTGCCGGAATAGTCGAATTCGCAAGCCTGTCCGATAACAATCGGTCCTGCACCGATAATGAGGATCGATTTGATATCTTGGCGCTTCGGCATGGGCTCACATCCATTTTTTCGTTGCGCCAAAAACCGGCCAGGGTGGGAGATCACCGGCCGGGGGCGCTATGGGCAATATTTTCAGGCTAGAAGCGGCTTATAGGCAAATGTATTTGCAAACGGAACCCCATAAATGGCGGAATCGACATGAATTCTGCCAAGATCGCCCAGGGGCGGTTAAATGATATGCCAAATGGGAAAGCGCGACAGCGACGGGACCCTCGTTGATCGGCTAACCGTCAATATAATGGGGCACGAAGCGGGACGTGTCACGGGTGATGGGGGTGTCATCCTCGCGAATGCCGATGCCCGCTGGCTGGCCGGCGACAACCCAGGAGCCGATGACAGTCCAATCGTCGCCGAAACGGGGGAGCAAGTGCATGGCCTGCCGTATATATCCCTCTTCGCCGTAAGGTCCTTCGACCTGATATATGCCGGCACCGGCTTCGTAATTGACGAGCGTTACATTCGCGCCTTCGCGCGATAGCAACGGCTTGCGGACATATCGCACGCCGAGATCGCCGATACGCGTATCGTCCTCGAAATAAGCGGGCAGAAGGTTTTCGTGGCCGGGGAACATATCCCATAGAACCGGTAGCAGTCCCTTGTTGGACAAGGTCAGTTTCCACAGCGGCTCAATGACACGCGTCGGGGTGAGCGGCAGATGGCGGCCGAAAGGTTCGCGCACCATGTCTTCGAGGGGATAGAGCTTGAACAGGCAGTCGATGGGCTCATCCTGAAGGTCGATCAGCCGATGCTCATCGTCGACGCCGATATCCGGTATGGCGATGAGCTTCGCCTTGCAGCCGGCCTGAGCGGCGCAGTCGACAAGATAGTTCAACGTCACGAGGTCTTCTTCGGATTCCAGCATGCCGGCAAAGTGCATGTGCCCCGAAGGTGCCGCAAGAATACGTATGGCATCGATCAGTCGTTCGTGCACCGAATTGAACTGGTCTGCCGAGGAGGGGAGTTCGCCGCGCTGCTTCATATCTTCCAACCAGCGCCACTGAAAAACAGCACTTTCGAACAGACTGGTCGGTGTATCGGCATTGAATTCAAGAAGCTTTGCCGGACCGTTCCCGTCATAAGAAAGGTCGAAACGGCCGTAGAGGTCATGCTCGTGATTGCGCCAGGAACGCTGTACAGCATCATGATAGGCCGAGGGAATGGCCATCCGGCGCATCAATTCCTCGTCCGAGGCGATCCTTTCGACCGCCGCATAGCACATTTCCAGCAATTCGGCCGAGGGAGCCTCAAGCCTCGTTTCGATTTCCTCGAGAGTGAAAACATAGGCATGCCGCTCGTCCCAGTAGCGCTCACCATACATGGAATGGATGGTAAAGCCGCAGGCTTCGGCGTCGGCCTTCCAATCCGGCCGTTCGTTCATCACTACGCGTTTCATTCGTTCACCCATCAGCCCGAAAGATGGAAGCCACGAAAGCCCCAACCACCGCGTTCTACTGCTCCGCCTGAACGGCTCGCACGTTCGGAGGATTTTCCCCAAGAGCCACCGCTACCGCCGCCACCGGAAGAAGACGATTGTGTGTTGTCGTCTTTTCTTTCAGCATATTTCGTTTTTCCAAGCAGCATGCCATTGGCAAGGCTTCGTCCGGTCGCCGTTCGAAAGTCGGTACTCCCAAACGGCTGATATAGCGCCTTCGTATCAAACGATCTGGCGGCGCTGCCGACGAGATAACCGGCCAGGAGGGGAATGAAGTGACCCATACCGGACTGATGCGTGCTTGTCGTTGGCTGACAATTGTTGACGCCATAGTCCTTTTCGCAGTTTGCGGCTGTTTCATAGGCAGGTGCATTCTGCTGGCGTTCCACTTCGGCCGAGGCAAAGCCAGATCGACATTCATCAGCGGAAAAGACTTTACCCGCAATGCAGGCATTGACGTCTTTGTAAATTTGAACCCTATCCTCCTTCTCGCCACAGCTCGTCAATGCCGCTGTTCCCATGAGCAGCAAAGACACACTCATCGATCGCTTCATAAAACCCCCTGCGCGGTACGCGTTAAGGCCCCACATCGTTCAGGATCGCCTGACGGCATCGCGGTTGTCCGCTTATGTAAGAGATACAACGTGAAGAATGTGGGCGCGAAATCTGAGTTAGGTGCAAATCGTCCGCATTTAAAGAATGCGGACGCAAGTTAGGCCGATTTTTTTAAATCAATGGTTGTGACCGTAAAGAATATCTTTCCAACTTTCATAAGTCGCATTGACTCTATGTATTTGGAGGGAGCTGTCTTTGCCTCCGGTCCGCCCCGGCAGAAGCGGTGGTAATCCGGCAGCCATCAGCCGAAACGACGCCGAACGGCTTCCGCATAAGAGCGGCTGACTGGCATCTCCATTCCGTCGCGTGCGACGACGAAAAGCTTGCCGTTGTCGCGTTTGAGGCCGGCAACATGATCCGCCGCGACCCAGTGTGATCGATGGAGGCGGATACCCTCGGTATTGCCGATTTCCATCAGGGCATCGCTGAAGCGCAGCAGGATGAGTTCACGGCCACGTGTCGTCACGACCTCCGTGTAGTGGTCGCGAACGGTAAGCCTTATCAGCGCTCCACGGTTTTCCGGCTTCAAACGCGAGAGAATCGGAGGTTGCGATATTCCGGGCCGAATCTCAGGTGCGGAGGCGGATATCGTCTTCGTTTCCGCGAGATCTGTTCCTCCGGCTACGATCGCTATCTGCCGATGCATGGTCATATAGGAGAGAATGCAGAAGAGGGCGCAGAGGGGTATGGATCCGATGGACTGATGCAGGCTGTCGGCTACCGTCGGCCATATGCCGAAGAATGCGAAGTCGATGAGCGCGATGCCGAAGCCGATCGGCAATGCGGCGACGACTGAACCGATCATCATCCTGGCGAACATGCTTGCTATTTGCCCGCGCAGCAGGATCTCGGCGACGATGGAGAAGACGATCGCGATCGACCACGCCATGGCGTGCAGCGCAAGCCAGTAGCCCAGTCTTGCTCCCGGCATCAGCCGGTCAAGAGTGCCGTACGGTCCGGTCAGGGCAAAGATCAGGACGATCGTGACGAAGGTCGCCCAGAAGCGCGGTGAACGCTGGATGACCTGCAATTCACGAAGCGTGGACTGCAGAAAGGTGTGATCCACGAAGATGTCTCGTTCTTTCGCGCAATTTCGGTTGAGAGAACGACACTATCACGGAAAGGCTCGATAAACTCAACCGGATAGAAATCATGACGTTCGAGCCGCTTCTTGATGCACCAATTGCGATCCAGATCCATGTCGCGGCGGTCGTCCCGGCCGCATTGCTGGGGGCCCATCTTCTCGCAAGGCCGAAGGGGACGCCGATACACCGGGTGCTCGGCAAGATATGGCTGGCTCTCATGGCCGTCACGGCGCTCTCGAGCTTCTTCATTCATCAGATCAACATGTTTTACGGCTTCAGCCCGATCCACCTGCTCTCCCTTTTCGTTCTCTTCGGTTGCTGGGGAGCGATTGCCAATGCCCGCAAACATGATATCGGCGCGCATAAACGCATCGTCAGAGGCCTTTACTTCGGTGGCATCGTGGGTGCCGGAGCTTTTACCTTTCTTCCGGGGCGGATCATGAGCAAGGTGGCCTTCGATGGCGATGAAATGGCGCCGTTTCTGGTGGCGGCGGGTATAGTCATCGCGCTTTTATGGCTGATGTCCAAAGAAATATGGCAGCGCCGCCGTTTAAGCTAATGTTCTGTCGATAGCCAACTGGCTTTGTTACACTTCCTGGATATATAAATACCTCAAGGGACTTTGATTTTAGGCATCGCCAGGAGGTGCACTATGGATTGGAAGGGGCGTCGGCAATCCGACAATATTGAGGACGAACGCGGCTCATCACCGATGAGCGGCGGCGGTGGCGGCGGCTTTCGATTTCCGGGTGGAGGGATTGGCGGCGGCGGTTTGAGCTTCCGCACCATTATCGTCCTTATCGTGATCTTCCTGATCCTGAGGGCCATGGGCGTCGATGTCATCGGCCTACTGCAGCAAAGCGGCATGCTGGAGGGTGGCGGCTCCGGATATCAGCAGAGCACTTCCAACAATAGTAGCGGCGGGCAGCCGGCCAATGACGAGATGAAGCAGTTCGTCGCGACCGTTCTTGCCGATACGGAGGACACCTGGACCGGCATCTTCAAATCGATGGGCCAGACCTATACAGATCCGAAGCTCGTGCTGTTTTCCGGCAGCTTCCCTTCGGCTTGCGGTCAGGCTTCGGCGGCGACCGGCCCCTTCTATTGCCCGAGCGATCAGAAGGTCTATCTCGACATGGCCTTTTTCCAGCAGATGAAGGACCAGTTCGGTGCATCCGGCGATTTCGCGCAAGCCTATGTGATCGCACATGAGGTCGGCCACCATGTCCAGGACCTGCTCGGAATCCTGCCGAAGTTCAACCAGGCCCGCCGCACCATGAGCGAAGTGGACGCCAACAAGATGTCGGTGCGCATCGAACTGCAGGCCGATTGCTTTGCCGGAATATGGGGCAAGTTCACGCAACAGAAGGGGATCCTGCAGGCCGGCGATCTCGAAGAGGCGCTGAACGCGGCGCAGCAGATTGGTGATGACACGCTACAGAAGCGCACGCAGGGCTATGTCGTTCCCGACAGCTTCAATCATGGCACTTCGGCGCAACGCATGAAGTGGTTCAAGCAGGGCTTCGATTCCGGCAAGCTCTCGGATTGCGATACGCTGAACAATCCAGTCTGATCTTGCTTGCCCGCTGCCGTGATGCCGGCGAGCGGGCAAGCCTTTCGGGTTATTTCTCGCTGTCGAGATGCGTCAGCTGCGCTTCGGGGTAGCGGCCACCGGCAGCGGCGTCTTTCGGGATCGCGCGTTCGATCGCGGCCATATCGGCTTGCGACAATTCAACCGAGAGCGCTCCCAAGGCTTCCGTCAGGCGGTCGCGGCGACGGGCGCCGATGACCGGGACGATATCCTTGCCCTTGGCTGCGACCCAGGCAATCGCGATCTGAGCGACGGTTGCGCCCTTCGCCTCGGCGATCCGGCGTAAAGCTTCCACCAGTTCCAGATTCTTTTCGACGTTTCCAACCTGAAAGCGCGGGCTTATCGTGCGGAAATCGCCCTTTTGGACATTATCCTTCTGCCAGTGGCCGCTGATGAGGCCGCGCGAAAGAACGCCGTAGGCGGTGATACCGATACCTAGTTCACGGCAGGTCGGCAGAATCTTGTCTTCGATGCCACGCGAGAGCAGCGAATATTCGATCTGTAGGTCGACGATCGGATGGACGGCGGCGGCGCGGCGGATGGTGTCAGCGCCGACTTCAGACAGGCCGATATGCCTGACGTAGCCTGCCTTGATGATATCCGATATCGCGCCGATCTGATCTTCAATCGGCACGTTCGGGTCGAGGCGGGCAGGGCGGTAGATATCGATGTAATCGACGCCGAGGCGCTGCAGCGAATAGGCGACGAAATTCCGGATCGCCGCCGGCCGGGCATCGTAGCCGAGCCATGCTCCGGCGGGATCGCGCAGCGCGCCGAACTTGACGCTCAGCAGGAAATCGTCCCGCTTCAACCCCTTGATCGCTTCGCCGATCAACATCTCATTGTGGCCCATGCCGTAGAAATCACCGGTATCGAGCAGGTTGATCCCAGCATCGAGCGCGGCATGGATGGTGGCGATGCTTTCGGTGCGATCAGACGGCCCATACATGCCAGACATGCCCATGCAGCCGAGGCCAAGTGTCGATACCTGCGGTCCGGTTCTTCCCAGTTGATGTTTTTCCATCGTTACTCTCCTTGGTCGAAGGTGCGCCCTCTTTTCCAGAGGCCTCTGTGATGATGTTTTACTCCGCTGCTCTCTGTGCGATAATTCCGGTAAATCGAAACAGGTCGTTTGGAATTTCGCACAATGGATGACTTGCCACTGGCAGACCTGGTTGCCTTTACCGCTGTCGCCCGCGAGCGCAGCTTTCGCGAGGCAGCGCGCAAGCGCGGCGTTTCCGCCTCGTCATTAAGCGAAGCGGTTCGGCGGCTGGAGGAGCGGCTGACGGTCCGTCTGCTCAATCGCACGACCCGAAGCGTGACGCCGACGGAAGCTGGGGAGCGGCTGATGGAGCGGCTGACGCCCGCTATGAGCGAGATCTCTGTGGCGCTTGACGATATCAACAGCTTTCGTGACAGCGTCGGCGGGACTTTGCGGCTGAATGTGCCGATCGTCGCTGCCATGGTCGTCATGCCCGACATCATCAGCCGCTTTCTGAAGGAGTATCCGGCGATATCAGTCGAAATCGTCGCCGAGGACAGTTTCATCGATGTGGTGGCGGCCGGCTACGATGCCGGGATTCGCTATGACGAGCGGCTGGAAAAGGACATGATCGCCGTGCCCATCGGGCCTCGGCGACAGCATTATATCACCGCAGCGGCGCCGGCCTATCTAGCCGCAAGCGGTACGCCGCAACATCCGCGCGATATACTCGAGCATCGCTGCATTCGTCATCGCTTCCTGAGCGGATCGGTAGTGCCTTGGGAGTTCGAAAGGAACGGCGAGACGATCTTCATTACGCCGCCGATGGTGGTTGCGACGAATTCGATCGAGATAGAGCGCAGCGCTGCGGCGGCTGGATTGGGCATTATCAGGACATTCAAAGAGTTTCTTGCGCCGCAGATTGCGAGCGGAGAATTGGTGCCGATTTTGGAAGAATGGGACACGGCTTTTTCCGGCCCGTTTCTCTATTATGCCAGCAGACGCCATATGCCGGCACCGCTTAGAGCCTTCGTCGACTTTCTCAATCGAGAACAGCGGCGCGGTCGCGACAGATAGTCGCTTTTGTGCCAAGGATCAAAAAAAGCGTTCGATAAATCAATAGGATTGAAGCGTTCACGTATTGTTTCCGCCAAAATCTTTATGTATGGGGAACGCACCGGTTTTTCGTTCACGTTCTGTCTCTTTCATCGAGGCGGAGCCGCCAGAAGGCATCTCCATGATCGATCAGAAATTCGCCCGTCGAGGCCTGTTCCTCGTCTTCTTTATCCTCTTCCTCGACGTCATCGGTATCGCGATCATCATGCCGGTGATGCCGAAATATCTTGAGGAGTTGACGGGTGCCTCGGTCAGCACGGCAGCGACCGAGGGCGGCTGGCTGTTGCTGGCCTATGCCGGCATGCAGTTTCTGTTTTCACCCTTGATCGGCAATCTGAGCGATCGCTATGGCCGTCGGCCGCTGCTATTGGCCTCCGTGCTGACCTTCGCGATCGACAATTTCATCTGTGCGATTGCCGGCTCGTACTGGATGCTGTTTGTCGGCCGCATCCTCGCCGGCATCAGCGGCGCAAGTTTCTCGACCTGCTCCGCCTATATCGCCGATATCAGCAATGACGAGAACCGCGCGAAGAATTTCGGCCTGATCGGCATGGCTTTCGGTGTCGGCTTCGTGCTTGGCCCCGTCATCGGGGGCTTTCTGGGCGAGTTCGGTCCCCGCGTGCCCTTTTATGGCGCGGCGGCTCTCGCGTTCCTGAATTTCGTCGGCGCCTATTTCCTGCTGCCGGAAACGCTCGACGCCAAACACCGCCGGCCCTTCGAGATCACGCGCGCCAATCCGTTCGGCGCGCTGAAGCACATGCGCCGCTACCAAGGTATCGGCTGGGTCTGTGTCGTGATGTTCCTGAACTGGCTGGCGCATGGCGTTTACCCGGCGGTCTGGGCTTTCGTCACCTCCTATCGCTATGACTGGAGCGAGGGGCAGATCGGCTTCTCGCTCGCTGTCTATGGGATAGGTGCCGCCGTCGCCATGGGTCTCGTATTGCCACGGCTGGTGCCTGTGCTCGGCGAGTGGAAGACCGCAGTGCTCGGAATGGTGTTTTCCGGTCTCGGCCTGATCGGCTACGCCTTTTCATGGCAAGGTTGGATGGTTTACGCAGTTATCGTCCTGACTGTCATTGAAAATGTCGCGGACGCGCCGCTTCGTTCCATTGCAGCCAGCAAGGTTCCGCCTTCCGCACAAGGCGAATTGCAGGGAGTGCTCGGCAGCCTGACGAGTATAACCGCCATCATTGGGCCGGTGCTGTTTCCGTATCTGTTCCAGTATTATACCGCGCCAACCGCACCCGTCGTTTTTGCTGGTGCGCCCTTCATCATGAGCGCAATCCTGGTGGTAGCCGGCCTTGTCGTGCTCGTGGCGAAGGTCCGCAAGACCGAGCCGAAAGCGGTATCCCAATCGCAGGCGGGCGAAGCGGCCTAAAATATCATCAGATATTTTGATGTTCTGATGAATTCTTTAGCATTATCGACTTGTCTGCTGGCTTTTTAACCTAGGTTGCGTTAATGCGGCAGGCTCGCGCACCCTTGGGTAGGACGGTTTGCGCGACTCTAAAGATCGAGTCTTCGCTATGGATATGCCGGCACCTGTGCGCCCTTACGCGCATGACAATGATAATTCGTGGTCTGCACATGTGCGCGCAACGCTTGCGCTGGGCATTCCGCTGATCGGTGCGCAATTGGCGCAGCTCGGGATTAACACCACTGACGTCATGATCGTGGGCCGGCTCGGTGCCGAACAACTGGCTGCAATGGTGCTTTCCGCGCAGTTTCTGTTCACGATCCTGGTTTTCGGTTCGGGTTTTTCCATCGCAGTCATGCCGCTGGTGGCGCAAGCCTATGGCAGAGGCGACGCTACCTCGGTGCGCCGTGCGCTGCGCATGGGCCTCTGGGTCGTAACGGCCTATTGGCTGTTGGCGCAGCCGGCTTTCTTCTATTCCGAGGAGATTTTGCTTGCGGCGGGGCAGAAGCCCGATGTCGCGAAATTGGCGAGCGGCTATATCGACATCGGCCACTTCGCCGTCTTGCCGGGGCTGCTCTACAATGTCATCCGGGCGCTGGTGAGCGCCATCGGCCGCGCCGGCATTATCCTCAAAGTGACTATCGCCATGTTGGTGATGAATGCCGTGCTTGCCTATATCCTGGTGCTCGGCCATTTCGGCCTGCCGGCGATGGGCCTGCATGGTGCGGCCATTGTCTCGGTCGCCGTGCAGACCGCCGGTTTGCTGTTCATCGTTGGTTACGTGCAAGCCCACCAGGAAACGCGGCGCTACGAGATCTTTGTGCGATTCTGGCGGCCCGACTGGCATGCTTTATGGGATGTCATCCGGCTTGGTTTCCCAATCGGCGTAACGGTTCTGGCTGAGGTCAGCCTATTCACGGCAGCATCGCTGCTGATGGGCCAGATCGGCACCGTCGAGCTTGCTGCGCATGGCATCGCTTTGCAGTGGGCGTCCATCGCCTTCATGATTCCGCTGGGTCTCAGCCAGGCGGCGACCGTGCGCGTCGGCGTCGCCCACGGGCAGGGCGATCATTTCGGCCTGAAGCGCGCCGCCATCGTCGCGCTCATCCTTTCGAGCTGCATCGCGCTTTGCGGCAGCATACTGTTTGCGACTATACCCTCCTGGCTTGCAAGCTGGTTCCTTGACGTTCATTCGGCCGAGGCGCCTGAGGTCCTTGCCTTTGCCGCCCCGCTGATCGTCGTGGCCGGCTTCTTCCAGCTTGTCGATGGGCTGCAGGCGATTGCGAGCGGTCTGCTGCGTGGACTGAAGGATGCGCGTGTGCCGATGATCCTGGCGCTGATCGCTTATTGGCCTATCGGCTTCTTCCTCGCCTGGTTGCTGGCGTTTCCGCTGAATTTCGGCGGTATCGGCATCTGGTTCGGATTCCTGCTCGGCCTTGCCTCCGCAGCGGCGATGCTTTGCGCGCGCTTCTACATTCTCGTGCGGACGGAGAAGGCTGCCTCCGCTTGATAGCGAGAGTCATCCCCGTCCTGCGAGACTACTGACAAAAATTGACAGCATGATCGTCTATATCTGTCTCATACCAGAGACGGGAGACGACCATGAATTTCAAGGCAAGCAATCCTAGTGATGCCGCGCTTTTCCCGCGGGACGATCAGATCAATCGGGGGGCGGCCGTACGCCTCCTGCCACACGCCAACACCTCGTCCCGGCGTCCGGAGCCGGAGCAGAAGTCCTACTGGTTGGCCGTGGCCAGTGCCGAGCATGTACGCATTGGGCGCGAACATGGCTTCATGCAGGTGAACCACGGCAAGCGAGCCCCCTTGAAGCGTATCAAGCCGGGCGATGGCATCGTCTACTACTCCCCTTCAGTGAAGATGGGCGAGAGGGACGGCTTTCAGAGCTTCACCGCCATCGGTTTTGTCCGTGAGGGTGAGCCCTACCTGGCCGAGATGGGTTGCGGAAAAGCCTATCGCAAGGATGTGGACTGGCTTGATGCGCCCGAACAGCCGCTCCGTCCTCTCCTGGGCTGGCTTGATTTCACCCAGGACAAGAATTGGGGCTACAAGCTGAGATTCGGTCTCGTTGAATTCGGGCAGTCGGATTTCGAGTTCCTCGAAGAAATCCTGATGAGCGAGCTCGAAGTGGTCAAGCAGCGCCGCCTGCAAGCCTGAGCTTCGGCAAGCATGAACATATGTGCCGAGAGACCTCCCAAGTTGACGCACAAAAAGAAAGCCTCGGATTGGCACCAATCCGAGGCTTTCTCATGCGATTAGATAGTCGGCTTTATCAGGCGCGCTCGGCCAGGGCTTCTTCGCCCTTCTTTTCGCGCACTAGGTTGATGAAGCGGCGGAAGAGATAGTGGCTGTCCTGTGGGCCGGGCGATGCTTCCGGGTGATGCTGCACGGAGAAGACCGGCTTGCCGGAAACGCGAAGACCGCAATTGCTGCCATCGAACAGCGAAATATGAGTCTCCTCAACACCTTCAGGCAGCGACTTCGAGTCGACTGCGAAGCCGTGGTTCATCGAGACGATCTCGACCTTGCCGGTCGTATGGTCCTTGACCGGATGGTTGGCACCGTGATGGCCCTGATGCATCTTTGCAGTCTTGGCTCCGAGGGCGAGGCCAAGCATCTGATGGCCGAGGCAGATACCGAAGAGCGGGATTTCGGTCTTCAGCAGATCCTTGATGACGGGCACGGCATATTCGCCGGTCGCTGCCGGGTCACCGGGGCCGTTCGAGAGAAAGATGCCATCCGGCTTGAGATCGAGGACGTCATTCGTGGAAGCCGTCGCCGGCAGGACGGTGACCTTGCAATCGAGGCCGGCGAAGAGGCGCAGGATGTTGCGCTTGACGCCGTAATCCAGGCAGACGACATGGTACTTGGCGTCATCGGCGCCGAGTTCGCCATAGCCTTCGTTCCAGACCCATGGTGTCTGCGACCATTGCGAGGACTGGCCGGAAGAGGCGACCTTGGCGAGATCAAGACCTTCAAGTCCGCTCCAGGCTTTGGCGTCCGCCTTCAGCTGCTCGATGTCGAAGACGCCGTTCGGATCGTGAGCGATTACGCCGTTCGGCATGCCGTTCTCGCGGATCCAGGCGGTCAGCGCACGCGTGTCGATGCCGCAGAGACCGATGATGCCGCGCGCCTTCAGCCATTGGTCGAGGTGTTTGGCGGCGCGGTAGTTCGAGGGGTCGGTGATATCGGCCTTGAAGATCACGCCGACGGCACCGTGACGGGCGGCGGGCGTCAGGTCTTCGATGTCTTCATCGTTGGTGCCGACATTGCCGATATGGGGGAAGGTGAAGGTGACGATCTGGCCGAGATAAGAGGGGTCGGTCAGGATCTCTTCATAACCCGTGAGCGCCGTGTTGAAGCAGACTTCGGCCTGGACCTTGCCGGTCGCGCCGATACCCTTGCCTTCGATCACAGTGCCATCCGCGAGAACGAGGAGGGCAGTCGGCTTTTCAGTGGTCCATGGGGCTGTGGCGGTCATAGTCGTCATCCCGTTTCCGGCGTCGGGCGCGGCCTTGAAGAGACCGGCGGTTCCGCCATGTTTGTAGCAAGGTGCAGCCGTCGACAGAGGTCGCGGCTTGAGATCTTCCTATCGATCTTATGTGCAGGTGATGGACATAGCTAAACAAGGCGAGCCGGTCAATGCGCGCTTTTGCTTTCCCGTCAAGGAATTCGGGCTCTCGGGCGCAATTGCGTTGATCGACACTGTTGGTTTAAGAGACAGCAACATGACATAAGTGGCCGGGACGATCGTCGCCGGCCTGCTTCAAGGAGTTAAAGACATGATCCGCGAAACCCTTTCCAACGCCCAGAAAGATGCCATGAAGGCCAAGGACACGGCGAGGCTTTCGACCGTCCGTCTCATCCTTGCAGCCATCAAGGACAAGGACATCGCCAATCGCGGTCTCGGCAAGGAACAGGCGAGCGAAGACGAGATTCTGCAGCTGCTCGCCAAGATGATCAAACAGCGCGAGGAATCGGTGAAGATCTACATCGAGGGCGGCCGTCCCGAGCTGGCAGACAAGGAGCGCGAGGAAATCGCGGTCATCCAGGGTTTCATGCCGGAGCAGCTTTCCGAAGAGAAGGTTCGCGAGATCTGCGTTGCGATTGTCGCGGAACTTGGCGCGCAGGGCCTGAAGGATATGGGCAAGTGCGTGACCGCCCTGCGCGAGCGCTATGCCGGTCAGATGGATTTTGCCAAGGCTTCGGCTATCTTGAAGGAGCTGCTGAAGTAAAATTCTGTTTCGCGCTCGGCATGCGGATTGGCCGCGTGCCGAGGGTGTTTTGCCAGGCGGCGTCTATGATGGCGAGCTTCCCCGCCTGATAGTTGCAATACTCCTCGACGAAGGCGCTCGAGAGCCAAAGTTGGCTCCGCCCCGGCGATCCCGTCCACCCGACGCTTTGCATCTCTATGGCCTTGTTCATGAGTCGCTTTGCGTTTGTTCTGGAGATCAGAAAGCGGTTGCAGATATCGGTAAAGGCCACCGGCCCGATAATCGCTTTTTTAGTCGCGGTGTTGATCGTCCCGATGCGGGAGATCAGATAATCCATGATGATGCCGCCCGAGTTTGCCCAGGTAAACAGGTCGAAGGTTTCTCCCGGATTGCGCAGCTTGCCGTTTTCGATGATGCCAACCGAGATTGTGGGCTGCAGCAGGGCAATGAGTTCCGGTTTTTTGCCAAATGATGCGTTACGCTTGCCGCCATCCAACCGATCCAGCACGGAAAGATGGATGCTCAGCCAGAGCGCAAGCTGGTTTGCGGCCTCTTCCGTCGGCTGCATCGGCCGAGCGCGCCGATCATTGGCTATGGGCAGGTAGCGCAGGAAACCGAGAGCAAGCATCTCCTGAATAAAGCTGAGCGCGGTGTTGTGGCTGGCGATTTCATGCTCGACAATATAGTTGGCGAAACGATTGGCATGGATGCCGGGCGGTTCCCCGTCAATGCCGCCACAATAGAGGGCGAAGCCGGCAAGCGCCATCAGCCAGCGCTGCTGTGAAGCAAAGACGGAGCATACGCGCTGATTCCGATCATAAGTGGATATAATCTCTCGTGTATAATCGAGGATTTCTGGGAAAAAATTCGGGTTTTTTGTAAGTTCCTTTGTAGACAAAGACATGCAACCGTCTCCGATCAACTGAACTAAGTTTCAAATTGTCTGACGAGATAATTAATAAGATCGCATATACGTAGATAATAAAGGATATCGATCGATATCATTGCGTCAAGATATTCGCTGCGAGGAACCAAAGATGTTCCGCAGCATGTGCTCAATACTCGTGCTGTCGCGAAATGGAGATGGCCAAAATTAGAGAAGGCAGGAGCTGGGGGAGCTCCTGCCTTCTTGCGCTTTGCTGACATTTGATGACGCAGGGTGGGGCCCAAAAATCAAACGTCTTTTGCAAAGGCACTCAGGTGGGGCGGCGCCGGGGGTAGGGATGGTGCCCCACCTGAGTATCTGCTGAACTTATCGGAGAATCCTGATCTGCTGGGGCAAAGCCAATGCCTGCGGCGGCAGTTCGGACATTTAATCTTTACGCCTGCTGAAAGGGCAGGGACTTTCATATCCGCCGGCAGCTGATATCCTGCACCGGCATAGAGCACGTTCTTGTCGCTGGCGCTGCCGGTCATCGTGGCCGAGCTATAAGTAGCTGTGGCAAAGATGGTTGCTGCTGCCAAGGGTACGATAAGAACGCGCATTTTTCTCTCCTAAACTGAAAGCCCGTACCTGGTGGCCTTCGGTTCGTCAGGGCGTCTCGGCATGTCGCGTCGCGAAGAAGTCCTTCGCCGGCTTGTCTCGCCCTGTGAGAAGGACGCTATTGCGACGCACACCAACAATCAAATTACAAAAAAATAATGTTTGGCTTACGAACCATGCCGCAAATGTGCCTTCAAGGAGTGTCGCCCGGGCGCGATTGCTTTGCAGCCATTGATTGTTCATGGCGTCGTCCTTGTTCGCATTTGTCGACCATAGGCTGTGCAAGCCTTTGCTTTTTCGCAGATTTTTGCGGACGAAATAGTTACTCCTATGGACATAATTCTACCAGTTCCGGTCACGGTGGAGCCATTTTTGGGCGTTTCGGGCCTGTCAAACGCGGCCGTGGATTTCGAGGCGAATACGAATAAATGTGCCGCCGTGTTCACGGAGTTGTGATCGAGGGGCGAAAATGTAATCGCCGGCAAAGGGCTGTGAATAGCGTGGGAGGCGGTCGGGTGGTCGTGGCAATGCCCCGTATTCCTGTTTATATGGAGCGAGCCAGAGGTAGCCATGCGATTTTCCAATACGTTTCTCGATGAGATTCGCGACCGCGTCTTGATTTCAGACGTGATCGGTCGTCGCGTGACGTGGGATCGGCGCAAGACCAATGTGCCGCGCGGCGATTACTGGGCCTGCTGCCCCTTTCATGGCGAGAAATCGCCGAGCTTCCACTGTGAGGATCGCAAAGGGCGCTATCACTGCTTCGGCTGTGGCGTCACAGGCGACCATTTCCGCTTTCTGACCGAATTGGAGGGCTTGAGCTTTCCGGAGGCCGTGCAGCAGATCGCCGACATGGCAGGCGTTCCGATGCCCGTTGCCGATCCGATGGAGGCGAAAAGGGAGAAGGAACGCACGTCGCTGCTCGATGTCATGGAGATGGCGACGCAGTTCTTTCAGGATCAGTTGCAGACGGCCAATGGCGCGCGGGCGCGGGCCTATCTGCGTGATCGCGGCCTCAGCGGCCGCACGATCGAGACCTTCCGTTTGGGATATTCGCCCGATAGCCGCAACGCCTTGAAGGAGCATCTTGCCAGCAAGGGTGTGCAGAAGGAGCAGATGGAGGCCTGTGGCCTCGTCGTGCATGAGAACGTGCCGGTCTCCTATGACCGCTTCCGCGACCGCATCATGTTTCCGATCCTGTCCTCGCGCGAGAAGGTGATTGCCTTCGGTGGCCGCGCCATGTCGCCGGATGCGCCGGCGAAGTATCTGAACTCCAACGAGACCGAGCTCTTTCATAAGGGCAATGTGCTCTACAATTTCACCCGCGCCCGCCGCGCTTCGCAGGGCGCCGATGGCGCGGGGACCATTATCGCGGTCGAAGGTTATATGGATGTCATCGCGCTGCATCAGGCCGGCGTCGAGAATGCCGTTGCGCCGCTCGGCACGGCTCTGACGGAGAGCCAGCTCGATCTCCTCTGGAAGATGACGCCGGAGCCGGTGCTCTGCTTCGATGGCGATGGCGCCGGCATCCGCGCCGCCAATCGTGCCGCCGATCTGGCGCTGCCTCATATCAAACCGAACCGCACCGTACGCTTTGCCTTGCTGCCCGATGGCAAGGACCCTGACGATCTCGTGCGGCAGGATGGGCGCGCGCCGTTCGACAAGGTGCTGGCGCAGGCAAAGCCTCTTGCCGACCTCATCTGGACGAGAGAGGCCGGCAGCGGGGCCTTCGAGACGCCGGAGGCGCGGGCGGAGCTGGAAGCACGGTTGCGGCGCATCGTGTCTGTCATCGGCGACGAAGATGTGCGGCGCCATTATCAGCAAAATATGCGCGAGCGGCTGAACGGGCTGTTCCAGCCGCAGTTCCAGCGGGGCGGCCAGCAGGGGCGTGGTTTTTCCCGCGACGGTAATAGCCGCAACTTTGCAGGTCGTGGCGGACAGGCGCGTACCGGGGCTGCGGTGGCGACGACCGCATCCGATCGCTTGCAGCGTTCGGCCATGATCAAAGGACATCAGGATATTCCGAGCCTTCGCGAAAGCGTGCTCGCTTTGACCATCGTCAACCATCCGGCACTGCTACGGGACGAATATGACGAGATCGCCGCGATCGATTATGACAGCCGCGAACTGCAGCGGCTCTGGTCTGCGGTCCTCGGGGCGGCTGCAACTCTGGTTGGGCCTCAGCTCGTGCGCGAGCGATTGCTCGAGCAATTGGAAGAACAGGATTTCGGCGCCCTGCTGAAAAGCTTGGAACAGCAGATTCGCAATGCCCGCCTGTGGACTGCCACCGAGGCCGCCGCCATGGAGGATGCGCGCGAGGGCTATCGCCAAGCACTTGCGCTCCACAAGCGCTCGAAAGCATTGCGCTGGCACAAGATCGAGCTGGAAGGCGCTATTGCCGAGGCGACGGAAGAAGGCGACGGTGAAGCGATCGAGCCGTTGATTCGCGCCTTGCAGGAAGTACAGCTCGAGGCGCTGCGTCTGGAAAATCAGGAAGCGATCATCGATGGCTTCGGCGTGCTCTCCGGTCGCGTTAAAGGTGCCGCTGGAAAATAGGGAATAGATGCCTCAGCCTGAACGACAAGAGCCGCGATTTTCCGTAGACGACGCATTGTTTGGTGAGGGCACACGTGCGCCGGCGCCGCTCGATGTGCTGAAACGTGTCTATGGCTATTCCGCCTTTCGCGGCAAGCAGCAGCAGGTGATTGAGCATGTCGTCTCCGGCGGCGACGCGGTCGTGCTGTTTCCGACCGGTGCCGGCAAGTCGCTGTGCTTCCAGATTCCCGCGCTTTGCCGCGATGGTATCGGCATCGTCGTCTCGCCGCTGATCGCGCTGATGCGGGATCAGGTAGAGGCGATGAAGCAGCTCGACATTCGTGCCGCCTCCCTGAATTCGTCCCTGTCGCGCGAGGAAGCGAGCGATGTCTATCGCGCCATTTCCACAGGCAAGCTCGATCTGCTCTATGTAACCCCGGAACGCATCGTAACTGAGGGCTTCTGCCAGATGCTCGGCCGGGCCAAGATCGCGCTTTTTGCGATTGATGAGGCGCATTGCGTCTCCCAATGGGGCCATGACTTCCGACCGGAATATCGCGATCTCGGCCGGCTTGCCGAGCTTTTTCCTGGCGTTCCGCGCATCGCGTTGACGGCAACGGCCGATCCCCATACCCGCGAAGACATTATCGAGCGGCTGGCTCTCGACGGTGCCAAGGTCTTCACCACCAGTTTCGATCGTCCGAATATCACTTACGAGATTGTCGAGCGCGACCAGCCTCGCCAGCAATTGCTGCGTTTTCTCGAGGGCCATCGGGGCGATAGCGGCATCGTCTATTGCCTCTCCCGTGCCAAGGTCGAGGACACGGCGGAGTGGCTGAATGGGCAGGGCATCCGCGCGCTTCCCTATCATGCCGGCATGGATCGAGCGCTTCGCGATGCCAATCAGGATGCCTTCTTGAAAGAGGAAGACCTGTGCCTCGTAGCGACGGTTGCCTTCGGTATGGGCATCGACAAGCCGAACGTGCGTTATGTCGCCCATCTCGATCTGCCGGGATCGGTGGAGGCCTATTACCAGGAGACTGGCCGCGCCGGGCGCGATGGGCTGCCCTCCAATGTCTGGATGGCTTATGGCATGGCCGATGTCATCCAGCGCGGGCGGATGATCGACGAAGGCGGCGCGTCCGAGGAAATCAAGCGGGTAGAACGGGCAAAGCTCAATGCGCTGCTCGCGATCTGCGAGACGGCCGGCTGCCGGCGGCAGTCGATCCTTTCGCATTTCGGCGAGGCACATGGCGGCGGCTGCGGCAATTGCGATACCTGCCTGAAGCCTGTGGAGACCTGGGACGGAACGGAAGCTGCCATCAAGGCGCTTGCCGCCGTCTATCGCACCGGCGAGCGTTTCGGCACCGGCCATGTCATCGATGTGCTGATGGGAACGGTCAATGAGAAGACCGAGCGTTTCGGCCATATCGATATGCCGGTTTTCGGCGCAGGCAAGGATATTCCGTCTCGCACCTGGCAATCGATCTTCCGGCAATTATTGGCGAACGGCTTTATCAGCATCGACCACACGGCCTTCGGTGCCATGAAGCTTCAGGAACAGGCGAGGGCCGTCTTCAAGCGCGAGCGGCAGGTGTTTTTCCGCAAGGATCGGCCCGAAACGGGTCGTCGCGGCAAGAAGGCGGGACGACCGGAGAAGCAGGCGCACGGGCTTTCCGGCGAGGCACAGGCACTGTTCGATGCGCTGCGGGCCGCGCGCACCCGGATCGCCAAGGAATTGGGCGTGCCGCCTTACGTCGTTTTTCCGGATACGACGCTGATCGCCTTTGCGACAGAACGGCCCAGGAATCACCGAGATCTTCTGGGGATATCGGGGGTCGGGCAATCGAAGCTGGACCGCTATGGAGACGCGTTCCTTGCCGTGATTTCGGAGTTCGCCAATCGGTGACGTGTTGATGCCATTATCGAAGCCCGGCCGCCGATACGCTACATGCGCACCGTCATTCCGCCATCGATAATCAGGACGTGGCCGTTAACGAAAGAAGCGGCATCGCTGGCGAGGAAAAGTGCTGCGCCCGCAATCTCGTCGGGACGTCCCCAGCGCTGAACGGGGATGCGTTGGCGCACGATGGGGATCAGGTCTTCGTTCGCGACCATGGCGGCGTTGGTTTCCGTTGCGAACCAGCCTGGCGCGATGGCGTTGCTTGTGATGCCGTGAGGGCCAAATTCCACAGCCATGCTACGCATTAGACCTGTCAGACCCTGCTTGGCGGCGGGATAGACGCAGTCACCCGGCATGACGACCTGTCCGCTGATCGAAGTGACCGAGATCAGCCGCCCGTGATTATTTCGTTTCATCAGGCGCGCGGCGTCGCGGGAGAGCATGATCGAGGCGGCGAGATCCGTGTTGAGCAGGGCGAGGATCGCCTCGTCGTCGAAGTCGGCCAGCGGGCGCCTGTCGCGGGCACCGACGTTGTTGATCAGTATGTCGAGCCGGCCGTGATTTTTCTCGATGGCGTCTATTGTTGCATGCCGAGCGTCGCGATCGGAAATGTCGAAGGCCGCGGTTTCGGCGGAGCCACCTCTCGCCTGGATGATCCCGATCGCCGTATCCAACGTCGCCGCGGTCCGCCCATTGATTATGACGTGTGCGCCGGCATCAGCGAGAGCCTTCGCCATTTCGAATCCGAGCCCGCGTCCGCCTCCCGTGATGAGGGCAACCCGTCCTGCGAGGGAGAATCTATGGAATATGCTCATGGCTCTCCCTTATTTTCAGAGTAACGCAATCTGTTGCAAAATATTGGACTGAGTCAAGTAATTTTTGCGATAACCACCAATGAGGCCTGGCTGGAAAGTTGCGTGATTTCCCTCTGCTTCGACAGATCCTGTCGAAACCGTCGCCTATCGCGCTGACGTCACGGCGTTGCGCATTTTTGCCGCTGTCGGATGCAGCAACAGGCCGGATCCTATGTTATTCCTTGATTAATTAGGCCCTTTGACCAGCATCGGAATGCGACCATGACTTCAGCGTTCATATCCCATTTGCGCAACGAACTTCTCGGCCTGAAAGAAGCCGGCCTCTATAAAGCCGAGCGCGTCATCACCTCCAAGCAGGCTGGCGAAATCGCTGTGCTCGGCGGCGCGCGCGTCCTCAATTTCTGTGCCAACAACTATCTCGGTCTCGCTGACAACGAGGAGCTTGCCGAGGCCGCGAAGATGGCGCTCGATCGCTATGGCTACGGCATGGCCTCGGTGCGCTTCATCTGCGGCACGCAGGAAGAGCACAAGCAGCTCGAGGCGCGGATTTCGGCTTTCCTCGGCATGGAGGCGACGATCCTCTATTCGTCCTGCTTCGATGCCAATGGCGGGTTGTTCGAGACGCTGCTGTCTGAGGAGGATGCCATCATCTCCGATGCGCTCAACCATGCTTCGATCATCGACGGCGTGCGGCTCTCCAAGGCAAAGCGCTTCCGCTATGCCAACAATGACATGGCGGCTTTGGAAGAAGAGCTGAAGAAAGCGGAAGGTAGCCGCTTCAAGCTGATCGCGACGGACGGCGTCTTCTCGATGGACGGCATCATCGCCAACCTCGGCGGCGTCTGCGATCTGGCGGAAAAATATGGCGCGATGGTCATGGTCGATGACAGCCATGCGGTCGGCTTCGTCGGCGAGCATGGCCGGGGATCGGCCGAATATTGCGGCGTCGAAGGCCGGATCGACATCATCACCGGCACGCTCGGCAAGGCGCTCGGCGGTGCCTCGGGTGGCTATACGTCGGCGAGAGGCGAGATCGTCGAATGGCTGCGGCAGCGCTCGCGTCCGTATCTTTTCTCGAACACATTGGCGCCCGTCATCGCGGCTGCTTCCTTGAAGGTCTTCGATCTGATCGAGAACGGCGCCGACCTGCGTGCACGCCTTCAAGGCAATGCCGAACTCTTCCGCCGTGAGATGACCAAGCTCGGCTTCACGCTGGCAGGGGCGGATCACCCCATCATTCCCGTCATGCTCGGAGATGCAAAACTCGCGCAGGACATGGCGGCGCTCATGCTGCAGAAGGGCGTCTACGTCATCGGCTTTTCCTTCCCCGTGGTGCCGAAGGGGCAGGCGCGCATCCGCACGCAGATGTCAGCCGCCCATTCGAAGGCCGATGTCGAAAAGGCGATTGCAGCCTTTGCCGAAGCCGGAAAAGAACTCGGAATCATTTGAATTGGTTGGAGAGAGCCGATCATGTCGAACATGATGAAAGCGTTGGTCAAATCCAGGCCGGAAGTCGGGCTGTGGATGGAACATGTGCCGGTTCCGGACGTCGGGCCAAACGATGTCTTGATCCGGGTCAGGAAGTCGGCGATCTGCGGTACGGATGTCCATATTTGGAACTGGGATCAATGGGCGCAAAAGACCATTCCCGTACCGATGGTCGTCGGCCACGAATTCTGCGGTGAGATCGCCGAGATTGGTTCGGCGGTGACGAAATATTATGTCGGCGAGCGCGTCTCGGGCGAAGGGCACATCGTCTGCGGCAAATGTCGTAACTGCCGGGCGGGCAGGGGCCATCTCTGCCGCAACACGCTCGGCGTCGGCGTCAACCGCCCCGGCTCCTTCGGCGAGTTCGTCTGCATACCCGAATCCAATGTCGTGCCGATCCCCGACGATATCCCGGATGAGATCGCTGCGATCTTCGACCCCTTCGGCAATGCCGTGCATACGGCGCTTTCCTTCGATCTGGTCGGTGAAGATGTGCTGGTGACCGGCGCAGGGCCGATCGGCATCATGGGGGCGATGGTCGCCAAGCGCTCCGGCGCCCGCAAGGTCGTCATCACCGATATCAATCCCACCCGGCTGGCGCTTGCCCGCAAGGTCGGCATCGATCATGTCGTCGATGCTTCCAAGGAGAACCTTGCCGATGTGATGAAATCCATTGGCATGACCGAGGGTTTCGATGTCGGGCTGGAAATGTCAGGTGCGGCTCCTGCCTTTCGCGACATGATCGATAAGATGAACAATGGCGGCAAGATCGCCATTCTCGGCATCGCGCCGGCCGGCTTCGAGATCGACTGGAACAAGGTCATCTTCAAGATGCTGAACCTGAAGGGTATCTACGGCCGTGAGATGTTCGAGACCTGGTACAAGATGATCGCCTTCGTGCAAGGCGGTCTCGATGTATCGCCCCTCATCACCCATCGTATCGGCATCGATGATTTCCGCGATGGCTTCGAAGCAATGCGCTCGGGCAATTCCGGCAAGGTCGTTATGGACTGGAATTGATGCCATTCGGTCACACTTCCGGCCTCGGTAATACCTGCCGATGCTGGAAATGTGAGGCTTTGCTCAGGATGCTCTTGTCATCGCGCGGGGACTTCCTAAATACGGGAAACAATAAATTGCTGCGTGCGAAGCCTGTGGATAAGGCTTTTTCGCGCATTTAACGGGCTTTTTTGCTGGAAAAGCTTGACGAGAACTAAAATTCTGGGAATCACCGTTTAACTTCGGAAAGAACGGTAAACTGGATCAAGCGGATCACCTAATACCATGGCCGGAAATCCAAACGCAATCCAGCTTTGCAATCCGGTGGCGGTGATCGTGGTTAATCGGGCATTAAAGGTCATTCCGTTAGGTGTTCGTCGGTGAGTCGCGGCTGGTGCAGGGCGCGCCAGCCAGTGTGATTGTTTCACCGCGTGAAAGTTTGCAGCGTCAGGGAAAGCGACGATATAAAAATGGCAACAAAGGTCAAAGAGAACGAAGAAGCTGAAGTCGAGCGCGACGGCACCTCCGACGGCCCCCTTCTCGATCTTTCCGACGACGCGGTCAAGAAGATGATCAAGGCCGCGAAGAAGCGCGGCTACGTGACGATGGACGAGCTCAATGCCGTTCTGCCGTCCGAGGAAGTGACGTCCGAACAGATCGAAGACACGATGGCCATGCTTTCGGACATGGGCATCAACGTCATTGAAGACGAAGATGTCGAAGAGGCTGGCGCTGCTGCCAGCGACGACGACGATGCCGGCGGCGACGATGAAAGTGAAGGCGGCGAACTGGCCCCCTCCACCGGTTCCGCGCTTGCGACCGCGAAGAAGAAAGAGCCGACCGACCGTACGGACGACCCGGTGCGCATGTATCTGCGCGAGATGGGTTCCGTCGAGCTTCTATCGCGTGAAGGCGAAATCGCGATTGCCAAGCGCATCGAGGCTGGCCGCGAAACCATGATCGGCGGCCTCTGTGAGAGCCCGTTGACGTTCCAGGCGCTGATTATCTGGCGCGACGAACTCAACGAAGGCACGACGCTGCTGCGCGAGATCATCGACCTCGAAACCACCTATTCCGGTCCCGAGGCCAAGGCTGCGCCGCAGTTCCAGAGCCCTGAGAAGATCGAGGCTGACCGCAAGGCAGCCGAAGAGAAGGAAAAGGCACGCCGCGGCCGCTCTCCTTCCGGTGACGACGACATCACCAATGTCGGCGGCGAAGGCCTGCCCATCGAGGAAGAGGAAGAGGACGAGGACGAATCCAACCTCTCTCTCGCCGCGATGGAAGCCGAGCTTCGTCCGCAGGTGATGACGACGCTCGACATTATCGCTGAAACCTACAAGAAGCTGCGCAAGCTGCAGGACCAGCAGGTCGAGCAGCGCCTGTCGGCTTCCGGTACGCTGTCTTCGGCGCAGGAGCGCCGCTATAAGGAGCTCAAGGATGAGCTGGTCAAGTCGGTCAAGTCTCTGTCGCTGAACCAGAACCGCATCGACGCCCTCGTCGAGCAGCTCTACGACATCAACAAGCGCCTTGTTCAGAACGAAGGCCGCCTGCTGCGCCTTGCCGAATCCTACGGCGTCAAGCGTGACAGCTTCTTGGAGCAGTATCAGGGCGCCGAGCTTGATCCGAATTGGATGAAGTCCATTGGCAATCTGGCTGCCCGTGGCTGGAAGGAATTCGCCAAGAGCGAAAACACGACCATCCGCGACATTCGCCAGGAAATTCAGAACCTTGCGACCGAAACCGGTATTTCGATCTCGGAATTCCGCCGTATCGTTCACATGGTTCAGAAGGGCGAGCGCGAAGCGCGCATCGCCAAGAAGGAAATGGTCGAAGCCAACCTGCGCCTCGTCATTTCCATTGCCAAGAAGTACACCAACCGCGGCCTGCAGTTCCTCGACCTCATTCAAGAAGGCAATATCGGCCTGATGAAGGCGGTCGATAAATTCGAATATCGCCGCGGCTACAAGTTCTCGACCTACGCCACCTGGTGGATTCGTCAGGCGATCACCCGTTCGATCGCCGACCAGGCACGCACCATTCGTATTCCGGTGCACATGATCGAAACGATCAACAAGATCGTTCGCACGTCGCGCCAGATGCTGCACGAAATCGGCCGCGAGCCGACGCCGGAAGAACTGGCCGAAAAGCTCGCCATGCCGCTCGAAAAGGTGCGCAAGGTTCTGAAGATCGCCAAGGAGCCGATCTCGCTCGAAACGCCTGTGGGCGACGAAGAAGATTCGCATCTCGGCGATTTCATAGAGGACAAGAATGCGCTTCTGCCGATCGACGCCGCCATTCAGGCGAACCTGCGTGAGACGACGACCCGCGTTCTGGCATCGCTGACGCCGCGCGAAGAGCGTGTGCTGCGCATGCGCTTCGGCATCGGCATGAATACCGACCATACGCTGGAAGAAGTCGGTCAGCAGTTCTCGGTTACGCGCGAACGCATCCGTCAGATCGAGGCGAAGGCGCTGCGCAAGCTCAAGCATCCGAGCCGCAGCCGCAAGCTCAGAAGCTTCCTCGACAGTTGAGATCTGGCGCAAGCCGACATCGGTGTTTTATGAGATAAGGCCCGGTTCGCAAAAGCGAGCCGGGCTTTTCATTGGCACTATCAAATTTGAGGAGCCGCTTATGGCAAGCAAGCCGCAATTCATGGAGACATCCCTTCCTGTCCGACTGCGCGATCTGCTGGCCGAGTACGAATGGCGACAGGATGGGCTCGGGCGTTCCTCGGCCCATGTTTTCCGGCTTGAGGCCGATAGGCGTGCGCCGGTCTATCTCAAGACCGAGCTGGCCGATCCCTTGGGTGAGCTGGCCGGCGAGGTTGCGAGGTTGCGATGGCTCGCCTCGCAGGGCCTTGCCTGCCCGGAAATCATTGCCCACGAGAAGGACGGCGAACGCGAATGGCTTTTGATGAGCGCTCTTCCCGGCAGCGATCTCGTCAGCGCCGAGTGGTTACAGCCGCTCGAGCGGGTGCGGCTTTTTGCGGGCGCTTTGCGGCGATTGCACGCCATCGATATCGCGGCGTGCCCCTTCGATCATCGGCTGGAGAACAGAATCGGCACGGCAAGGGCACACTTGCTTGCCGGCCGCGTCGATGAGGATGACTTTGATGAGAGCAGGCTGGGAAGGTCGGCAGAGGATCTTTTCCGCGAGCTTGTGGAGACGAGGCCGTCAACGGAAGATCTGGTCGTCACCCATGGAGATGCCTGCCTTCCGAATTTCATGGCCGACGGCCCGAAGTTCAACGGCTATATCGATTGCGGTCGTCTAGGCGTGGCTGATCGCCATCAGGATATTGCACTTGCCTGTGGCAGCATCGAGCACAATTTCGGAGAAGAATTGGTTGCGGAGTTTTTGAAAGCCTATGGCGATTTTCAGCCGCAAGAAGAAAAGATGGCATACTATCGGCTGCTAGATGAATTCTTCTAACAGTGGACGCGGTCGTCTTTGCACCGCGATCACGCAGGTTTGTTTTTGCACCATTGCGGATCGCGCAGAGGCCTGACAAGTTTGATTTCGACCGATGCCTCTTTCGCGGTGCGTGGTCGGGCACCATATGTCAGCGACCGGAAAATCTTCTGATCTGTTTGCCGATAAGGATCGAATGAATCGATGCATTGTTTTCGCCTGATTGCTTTCTCGTCGCGAGCCATCCGCTGAACGATGGAAAAGGTCGCGGAGAAACGGGATAGGGAAATAAGGCCGGGCTTTGTCCTGTCGATCCTTCTGCACGTCCTGTTTGTCGCGATTTTTTTGCTGCCGCTATTTCCCGCGCCACCCGAGGCGAAGCCCGAGCAGAGCGTCAATGTCGAGTTGGTGCCGCAGCAGGAGGAAAAGCAGGAGCTTGCGACCAAGGCGAACGAGAAGCCCGATCAGCCTCCGAAGCCGACGCCGAAACCTGACGAGAAGCCAGCGGAGCAGACGGCCGAAACCCAACAGGAGCCACAGCAGCCCGAGGGAAAGAAAGCGGACGAGCAGCCGCCGAAGCAATCCGATCCCAACGGCAAGAAGCAGGCAGAGAAGTCTGCATCAAAACCTGACGAGGCCAAGGCGGATAAGCCGGTAGAGCAGGCGAAGTCCGAGCCCAAACCTGATGATCCTGCCGCTGACAAGCCTGTCGAGAAGGCGGAGCAGCAGCCCTCTGCGACTGAGACGCCCCTTCCGGACATGAAGGGCGATCAGAAGGACGCAAACACCACGCAGCAGGTGGACGCTTCGGAACAGTCGAAAGACGATACCCCTCCAACCCCTCCGAATGATGCTGCGGCTGAACAACAGGCGGAGGCTCAGGCGGCTGCGCAGGCCGAGGCCCAAGCCCAGGCGGCGCAGCAGGCGCAGGAAGCCCAACAGCAAGCTGACGCCAAGGATCAGCAAGCAAATGCGGCCCAACCGCCGGTAAGCGACTCGGCCGCTCAAGCCTCTTCCACCGCACCCGATGTCCTGGCGACCAACCAGCCTTCGGATTCGCAGGTGCAACAACCGCAAGCGCCATCGACCGATTCCAATAATTCACAGCCACAAGCGGCCGAAGCGCCGTCATCCGATCCGCAGCAGTCTCCGGCTGAGCAGGCCAAGGACGAGGCAAAAGATCCGCCCCAGGTTGTCGTTCCGGCGGTTAGGCCATCGCCAGCACAGCAAAGTGCTGACAATCAAGCCGCTTCGAGCAGCCAGGGAAATCCAACTGGAGGTACTTCGCTCGTTACCGAACCGCAAGCGCCTAGATCTGTTGCGCCGAAGCGAGCTATCCAGGCCAAGAAGCTCTATTCGAGCGCCGAGATGGCGCGTCTTTCCAAAAGCGAATACGACGCTTGGAAAAAGTTGCCGCGGCGTCAACGTGTGGCCTATCTCTGCAATTCGGAGGAAAAGCTTCAATATCGCCACGATCTGCAGGCTGTCGGCTATGTGAACTCCGCACTATCGCAAGCAATGGTTTCCGACGCGACGTTGTTTGGGGATGGAGTTGCTGTGCAGACACCTAGTGGCTGGCAAAGAGTTGCGTTCACCTGCGAAGTGGATAGCGATGCACTGAAGGTTACGGCCTTTTCCTATACGGTCAGGGGGCGTGTTCCTCCGAGCCAGATGGATAAGCTGGGTTTCCTCGGAAACTGACTTTCGCGTCCTTGCTTCCCGCGTTCGGCTGAAACAATAGTTTATTCCCAACCCAATCGAAATTGGGATCATTTCATCATACAATTGCCTGTATCTCCCTGATTCAGTGTCCTCCCATCGCACTTTTCTGAAGATTCCGATGCCCTCGATTACAGCCGATTCCAGCTCTGCGGCCGCAAGCCGCTCCGCCCTGCGTGGTGTCCTTGTGGCATTCGCGTCCTATGCCGTCTTCGCTTTCAGCGATGCCTCGATCAAGATCCTGCATGGGGTGATCCCCTCCTATCAGGTCGCCTTCATCGGTGCGCTGTTCGGCTTTGCCGCCGTGCCTTTCCTGAAGAAGCGGGAGGACGAGTGGCTTGATATGGTGAGGACGTCGAACCGCCCCTTGTGGCTGTTGCGTTTCGTCTGCGGCGCGACTGGCGCCATCTGCTCCGTCGTTGCCTTCACCAAGCTGCCAATGGCGGAAGCCTTTGCGCTGCTGTTTCTGCTGCCGTCCTTTGTCACCATTCTGTCGGTGATCTTTCTCAAGGAAGATGTGCGCTGGCAGCGCTGGACGGCCGTGATTCTCGGATTCGTCGGTGTGCTGATCGTTCTGCGGCCGGGTTTTCGCGAGCTTTCGATCGGCCATCTCTGTGCGGCGATCGGCGGTCTTGCGGCGGCGATCTCCATCGTCGTCAACCGCGCGCTCGGCTCGAAGGAGAAGCGCATCTCGCTTTATGGCGCTGGTCTTTTTGGAACGCTTATCGTCAGCGGCCTTCTCATGCTGTCCGAAGTCACCATGCCGACGCTGACGCAGTGGATATTCCTCGCGAGCTACGGCCTGCTTGGCGCGTGCGGCAGCGTCTTGCTCTTGACGGCCGCGCAGATGGCGCCCGCCAATCTGGTTGCGCCGCCGCAATATAGTCAGATGCTCTGGGCGATCGCCTTCGGCTACCTGCTGTTCAACGATAGCATCGATATGCCGATGGCCGTCGGTATTGTCCTCATCATCTTTTCCGGCCTGCTGACATTGGCGCGGGAGCGCAAGCGCGGCACGCCGCTACCGGCCGCCGTTACCGGCGATACGCAGGCGGCATTGGCGACGGCGGAGGATCACAAGGCCGCAGGAGGCGCTTAAGCCTTGTGTCCTGATTGCGGATGCGCAAAATTGCCGCTCGAATAGGATGTCATAGCTGATACAGCGAATGGGCGGGATGAAAGGCACCAGGATGAAGTCCGGTCAATTCAGGATATACCGCTCTCGCCTTGCCGGCATCGAGGCGGTTCGGGCTGAAACCGGCCATAGCTTCCCCAAGCACACGCATGACCAGTTCGGCATCGGGGTCATCGAGGCCGGCGCGCAGAGGTCGCTGAGCGGGCGAGGGATGGTGCATGCCGAGGCCGGCGACGTCATCAGCGTCAACCCGAACGAGGTGCATGACGGCATGGCCATCGGCGAAAGCCGCGCATGGTCCATGCTCTATTTCGATCCCCGGCTGATCGGCGATCTGTTGCGCGATGTCGGCGAGGGCAGGTTCGGTGCGGTGGAATTTCCATCGCCTGTCATCCGCGGCGGCAAGATGGCCGGGCATTTCAAAACCCTGTTTTCGCTTCTGATCGACGATGCAGCTGAGAATGTCCTCCTGCGGGATGAACTGCTTCTGTCGCTTATTGCCGATGTGATGCGCGAGAGGGCAGGCGCCGTGCGCGAAGATGCCATTTCCGCTGATATCAAAAGGGCACGGGAATTGATCGATGACGATCCCGCCGCTTCAATGACCCTTGCCGAACTGGCAGAACTATGCGGGCTGAGCCACTTCCGTTTCCTGCGTGCCTTCAGCAAGGCGACGGGGCTGACGCCGCACGCCTACCTCATGCAGCGCCGCATTCACGAAGCGCGGCGGTTGATTGCGGCGGGCACGTCTCTCGCGGAAGCGGCCTTTGCCAGTGGTTTTTCCGATCAGAGCCATATGACGCGCCTCTTCGTCCGCAATTTCGGCGTTTCGCCGGGCGCCTATGCGGCAGCCACCGGCTGAAGCTTCTGCAATTTTATTCAAGACCGGAGGATAAAGACGGGGTTTTCTGCTGCGACAAGCAGAGACCTACGAGGAGGCGTGATGTTTTTCCGACATTCGAACGAGATCTGGAGTGAGTTCCCTGAGTTGGTTCCCGGTGTGTTATCTGCCGAAGGGATCACCTCGACTGCCGATGTCGAGGGTCGGATCGCAAAATATCATGCGATCGCTACAGAGCGGTTGGCGAGACGTCCGGAAAGCGAGATGGCTGAAATCCAGGCCTGGCGGCGTGGTTTCTCCAAAATGGGATTGAAGCCGACGCAATATCGCTGCGCCTCCGAAGCGCTGCTGCGCCGATTTCGCCAGGAGGGGTCGTTGCCGCGGCTGCATCCGCTCGTCGATCTCTGCAATGCCATCTCGATCGCCTTCGCGATTCCCGTTGCCGTTTTCGATCTTTCGAAAATCTCCGGCAATATCGAAGTGCGGCATGCAAGCTGCAGCGAATCCTATTTTACCTTTTCCGGTGAGGTGGAGCATCCGGAGGCGAGGGAGGTGATCTTTGCAGATGCGGCTGGGCAGGCACATGCCCGCCGCTGGACCAATCGGCAGAGCGGCCTGTCCGCAATGCGTGACGACACACACTCGGTGCTTATCGTCGCGGAAGCGCTGCACGGTTCTGCGGCCAGCGATGTTCCCAAGCTGATCGATACGATCGCAGCGGAGCTGGCGGCGATATGGTCGATCGAGGTCAGGCAGGGTGTTCTCAGCTCGTCTTCACCGCGATTTGATCTATCGTCCGCGATGAATTTGCAGCTGCAGCAAAAACAAGATTGACAGGAGGCGCATCGAGGCAGAGCAGGGAGGTGTAGAAAATTCGATTGTTGAGAAGCAAGTCTGCGAGCGCTCCTGCCGGCAGACAAAAAGGCCCATGGATACATTGCAGACTCTAGACCGGCCAAGCGTGCTCGGTCACCCCGGCTATCGTTCATTCGCTGCGTCGCGCGTCTTTTCTTCGATAGGCTTTCAGTCTGTCACGGTTGCCATGGGCTGGATGATCTACGATCAGACCCATAGCGCCTTTTTTCTCGGCCTCGTCGGCTTCTGCCAGTTTCTGCCGATGGTCATTCTGACCTTTGTCGTCGGGCATGTCGCCGATCGCTTCGACCGCCGCCGCATCGGCCTTGTCTGCCAGCTGATCGAGGCGTTGACAGCGCTGGTTCTCGCGGTGGCCGTCTGGCAGCACTGGATAGGTCCCGGCGGCATTCTGGCTGCCGTTGCCGTCATGGGCGCAGCAACCGCCTTTGAACGTCCCACGATGGCAGCGCTTTTACCCAATATCGTGCCGTCTTCGTTGCTGCAGGTTGCCATTGCCACCTCCACTTCGATGATGCAGACGGCCTTCATCATCGGGCCTTCGCTGGGCGGTCTGCTTTATGGCGTCAGCCCCATTGCTCCGTTTACCATGTCGGCCGTGCTTTATATCATCGCGAGCGTCAACGTCATTTCGATCCGGGTCGAGCGGGAGCAGCCGTCGTCGCGCGAGCCGGTGACGCTGGGTTCCGTCTTTGCCGGTGTCTCGTTCATCAAAAGCCGGCCGGTCATGCTGGGGACGATCTCGCTCGATCTCTTCGCCGTGCTGCTCGGTGGTGCGACGGCGCTGCTGCCGATGTTCGCGCGCGATATCCTGCATGCCGGACCCTGGGGGCTCGGCCTCTTGCGTGCCGCGCCAGCAATCGGCGCGCTCGCCATGTCCATCTGGCTGGCACGTCGGCCGCTGCAGAGCGATGTCGGCAAGAAGATGCTGTTTGCCGTGCTCATCTTTGGGGTCGCCACTATCATCTTTTCGCTCTCGAGCAACATCATCCTTTCGGTCGCGGCGCTCTTCGTCGTTGGAGCCTCGGATACCGTCAGCGTCGTCGTGCGCAGCTCGCTCGTGCAGCTCTTGACGCCTGATGCCATGCGCGGCCGCGTCAATGCCGTGAATTCGCTGTTCATCGGCACCTCCAATCAGCTCGGTGAATTCGAGTCCGGCATGCTTGCCACTGCACTTGGACCTGTCCTGACCGGCATCGTCGGCGGCGTCGGAACCATCGTCGTGGTGCTCCTCTGGATGCGCCTCTTTCCAGATCTGACCAGGGTGAAGACGCTCAGAGGTTAGCGGCGTCCATCCTTGGATTGCTTTTCCGCGAGATTGATTAACCCGACGTCCCGCAGCAGATGTTGGTTTTCCTCAGGCAGCATGTCTCGCTTTCGGCCACCTTCATTATGCGAGCGTCGTTCCGCGGCGCCTTGCCAGATCAGGAATCGGACGACCCATGCAATCCAGCTGTTAATATGAAGAATGTTCATCTATCTGTGACCTCGAAGTGCTTGGTCAGTAGATAGATGCGTTTGGAATAGAGCGATGTATAATGAATCCTCAGGCTACAAAGCATGAGGGATTTTCATGGGAAAGAGGCCGTTGCCACCGCTCTCGGTGCTTCAGACATTCTGCGCCATTGCCGAGACCGGCGGTTTCGGCCGTGCTGCCGAGCGGATCGGGCAGACACAGACGCGCCGTCAGTCATCAGCTTGCACAGCTGGAAGGATGGATCGGTGGGCGCTTGTTCGACCGAGGCCGAAATGGGGCGCGGCTGACGCCGTTGGGTGGGCGCCTGCATCCCGCAATTTCAAGCGTGATCGCCGAGCTGGAAACGGCGTTGTACCAGGCGCGCGCGAGCGTTTCAGTTCGTAGCGTCGCGGTGTCCGTCTCGCCGGAGTTCTCCAGCCAGTGGCTGGCGGCGCGGCTGCCGGATTTTTGCCAGCGTCATCCGAACATCGAGGTGAAGCTGGCTGTCGGCTACCAGCGCCCGGATTTTCAGCCTGGAGGTACCGATCTCGCCATCTGGCTCGGCCGTGCCGACGCGGCTTTCACCCATGAAGAACTGCTGACGGACGAAGAGTTCGTCGTCAGTTCACCGGAGCTGTCCAAACGACTGCCGCCGCGCTGGGCCATAAGGGCCGCTCCGCTTCTGCGCTATTCCGGCATGCGGCATACGATTTTGGATTGGCAGCGCTGGCACGAGCAGGTGATTGGCGAGAGCGGTGGCGCGGACGGCGTGCGTTTCGATATCGCATGGGCTGTGGAGGAGGCGCCTCTCTTCGATTCCTTTGCCGAGATGCTGGAGGCTTGCCGACAGGGCCGCGGCTTTGCTCTCGTGCGAAGCTCGCTGGTGGCACGCGATCTCGCCGAGAAAAAGCTGGTGAGATGCTTTGTCGAGGTGCAGCCGGCTGCCGTCAGCTATAGCCTGGTCTATCCGCCGGCCGCCTTGCTGAACCCGGCTGCGGCCCTGTTCCGCAACTGGCTGCTCGCGCAAGTTCGTTCGCCGGACTAGTGGGAGATGGCCTGTTAATCGCGCAGCCGAATGAGGCCAGCCTCAGTGGGAGCAAAACCGAGCCCTCGATAAAAGCCGCTGAGATGCGGCTCGAAATCGACATGCAGCCATTCCGCGCCACGTTCGCTGGCCAGGGTTTTCGCCCGCTCGACGAGAGCGCTTGCTATGCCTCCGCGCCGAAATTCCGGATCGACGCAGGTATCGAGAATAAAGGCATGAATGCCGCCGTCCCAGGCGACATTGACGAAGCCGACCAGTCTCGTGCCAGCGAATGCGCCGACATGGGCGAGATTTCGGGAAAGGATGGGCTGGAAGTCCCGTGGGTGGGGAGTGTTCCAGGCGGTCGCCCACAGGGCATTGAGCGCCTCGTTTCCCAGATCCGGACTATCTCTGTATTCTATAGCCATTGGCATTTCTCCCGCGTGTTACTTCGGCGCATTCATTTCGACCGCTCGGAAGCGTGCGGAATATATCCGCTGCCGATGTCGGATCCGGTTGTGGTCGATCGTCCTTTGAAGGTGAACATAGAACAGAGGAGGCTGAAATGTCCTATGTCGATGGTTTCATCGTCGCTGTGCCGAAAGACAAGATCGAGGCTTACAAGGTGCTGGCGCAAAGAGCCGGGGCGGTCTGGCGTGAATATGGCGCACTCAGCTACGTCGAGGCCATAGGCGACGATGTTCCCTATGGCGAACTCACGTCTTTTCCGCGTGCCGTTCAGGCAACGGAAGACGAGGTCGTGGTGTTTTCGTGGATCACCTATGAATCACGGGAAAGCCGCGATTCGATATTGGCCAAGGTCATGGCCGATCCCCGGTTGAAGGATGAGATGGAAAACATGCCCTTTGACGGCAAGCGCATGATCTATGGCGGCTTCAAGGTCGCCATCGAGCTTTAGTCCGAGCAGTGGCCGGACTTGACATCCGGCCACTGCGCCCGACCTGATGCGCATCGCTATCGTCGTGTTCGGGGATGCCATGCCACAAACCGTTGTCACGCTCTCGACCCATGGTCAGGGGCTCTATGAATTTACCGATCAGGTGGCGAAATTCGTCCGCTCAGTAGCGGCAGGCGGTGAGGGGCTTCTGACCGCTTTCGTACGCCACACCTCTTGTTCCCTTCTGGTTCAGGAAAATGCCGATGCCGATGTGAAGACCGATCTCAAGGCCTTCTTCAGCCGGCTCGTGCCGTCCTCCTCAGATCCGTCGATGCGCTGGATCGTGCACACGATGGAGGGGCCGGACGATATGCCGGCGCATATCAAGGCTGCGCTGATGCAGGTCTCCATCGGCATTCCGGTGATGAACGGTCGGCTGGCGCTCGGAACCTGGCAGGGGATCTATCTTTTCGAGCATCGCGACCGGCCGCATCGCCGCGAGATCGTGCTGCATTTTTCCGCCTGAGCTTCATCCGCCGCTGCGTCAACCAGTTGTTAACCGTCGTGAATACAATCTGAACGGCCAATTCGTGTTCGGTTCAGCTTGGCTGACCTAACGTGGCCCCAATCCCAAGGGCGTTCACCAATGAGCGACCAATAAGGGGATTGCAACGATCCGCAGCAAGGATTTGAAGGAGAAACACCATGACCAATTTTTTCGCCAAGGCAGGTATTGCAGCTCTCATGGCATTCGGCGCCATGTCCGCCACCACCATGACGGCATCGGCCAACGACTTCCATCCTGGCATCCAGCAGGCTCGCTATGATCACCCGCGCGGCCGCATGTGCTCGCCCCGTCTCGCTGTTGAGAAAGCACGCGACATAGGCCTGCGCCGCGCTCGCATCGACAATATCACGCCGCGCCGCGTCGTGGTCGAAGGCTTCGGCCGCCGTGGCCCGGATCGCGTTGTGTTCGCTAATGCGCCGGGTTGCCCGTTGATCCGCCGCTGATTGCTGCGTACCGAGGTTTTCCACATCTATGTGATGAATTTGAAGCCGTCTCCAAAAGAGAGGCGGCTTTATTTTAGCTCTATGCTACTATCGGCCCTCTGGTTTCCCCTTAGCGTTCATTGTAGCTGAATAATGGATGAAGGGCTGATTCCGAGCTTATTCAGCATCATGCCTTTACCTCTCGGGCACTCGTTCAGCACTTCTCGCTGGCGTGAGAGAGGCCTTCTGCTTCACGGAGAACACAATGAGACAAATGCTGGCAAAGTTGGGGGTCGCTGTCTGTGTCGCAGTGACTGCATTGTCGGGCACTGCGGATTTTGCCTCTGCACAAGGGGTGGATATTTACGTGAACCCGGGCCGCCATCGCCCGCCACCGCCGGATTATGATCGTCCGCCGCCGCGTTTTGATCGGCGTGGCTGCGATCCCCGTCAGGCCGTGGATGTTGCACGCAGTTATGGTCTGCGCCGCGCCCGCGTCGTGGATGTGACGCCGCGCCGTGTCATCGTTGACGGCTTCGGCCGCCGCGGTCCGGATACGATGATGTTTGCCAATGTTCGCGGCTGCCCGCTTCTGGGCCGCTGACAATCAAAACGGGCGCATAGAGCGCCCGTTTTTCGTTCTCTGACCTTTTCGCCTTTGGCGGGGGCCGCGGAACCGCCCTTTGCGCGATCCGGTGGGATCTGAGCGAAGGGCGGTTTTGTTTTGTCTACTGCTGGATCGCGTAAGTGATGCTCACCGATGCGTTGTATTCGTTCTCGCCGGTTGCGACAGGGACGGCCTTGTCCATCGGTGCGGATGCAGCCATGGCGCGCATATAGGGCTGAGGCGGTGCAGCAACGACGCCGTCATGAATGGCGATGATACGGCCGAGTTTGACACCGGCGGCATCCGTCAGGGTCTTTGCCTTGGCGGCGGCATCGGCGACGGCCTTCTTTCGTGCGTCTTCGAGTACGGTATCAGGCTTGTCGTTGGTGAACTGGATATCGCCGCCCTGGTTGATGCCGAGCTTAACCGCCTGGTCAAGCAATCCGCCCAGCTTGGAGAGATCGCGCACGCGAACGGTCAGGCCGTTCGTTACCTGATAGCCGTTCAGAACCGGCGGCTGGTTGTGGCCGTCCTTGTCGTTGGGGTAGGTATATTGCGGCTGAATGGAAAAGCCGGAGGTCTGCAGATCGCGCTCGGCAATGCCGCTTTCCTTCAGCGTTGCCAGCACGGCACCCATGGCCTTGTTGTTCTGATCGAGAGCGTCCTGGGCTGCCTTGGCCTGTTGAACGACCGTCAGCGTCACCACAGCCATATCCGGCGCGATCGCCGCATGTCCCTCGCCGGTGACGGTGATGACGGCCTCGCGCGGCTTGCCATCTTCGGCAAAGGCAGCAGCCGCCGGCCCGAAAAAAGTGGCGCTGACAAGAGCAGCAAGAGCAAAATCTCTGGTTTTCGTCAGAAGCATGGTTCGTTCCTTGGTTGATGATCCCTCAAGATGAGCTTTTGCGGATTCATTGTGAAGGTATTACGGCAGTCCCTTGTCGGAAAAGAGAAATTGGGTTAGAGCCAAGTCGGCTTCGGAGAACCATTGCTCCGGAATCGCAAGCGCAACATCTTTTGCTGCGCCCGGGCCTGTAGCTCAATGGTTAGAGCCGGCGGCTCATAACCGCTTGGTTGGGGGTTCGAGTCCCTCCGGGCCCACCAGTCATTTTTTAACCAATTCATTTTGTTTCATTTTCGGCAACATTCCCCTCGCCAGATTCACATGGAGGGGCAGGTTCGTTCGCCAACTGTTCAGAAACGATGCGAGAAGCCTTCACTCCAAGGCGAGCTCTATCAGCCCCCTTGGTGTAAACTTCCGCCTGTTTAGAGTTGGTCCAGCCGAATTGGCTCATCAGTTCGTAGGCAGTCGCCCCACCACTGGCGGCCATCGTTGCTGCCAACTTCCTTAGCCCGTGAGTTTTTTCAATCCTCGCTTTTCTCGCGGCGTCCCCAAACCAATTACCAAATCCTGGAACAGAAAACGGCTTTCCATATTCCGTAACAAGAAAATGAAGATCGCCAGTCTTGGTGGCGTCGATGATGTCTACGTTCGATCTACCTCAGGGAGGGTTGCCAAGATCTACGGCTAGGAGGCTTCAGCGTTCAAAATCCTGCCTTTTTGAGACCTTCTCGATACAGGTCCTTGTGCCATCGCTCCTTCACGGGGACGAGCGATAGCCATTCATCGACGTCGAAAGCAGGATTGTTCTCGCGGACGCGGCGAACGAGTGCGCGGGCTTCATCCTGATTGCCGAGCATTGCCCAGCTCGCTGCGGCAAGCCCGTCCGCTTGCCTTGGATCGATCATTCGGCCGATATAATCGAGTACGGTCTGGAATTGGTTCAGGGCATAATTCGCTCGGGCGGCGATCCAGAGATAAACATCCGGATTTATGGGATTGAGATCCATGGCCCGCTGGATTTTTTCGAGAGCCAGGCCGGGCCGGGAAAAGTGGACCAGCGTGTCAGCATGGTCGGCAATAATATCGGCGTTATGCGGACTGAGGGTCTCCGCTATTTCCAACGCTTCTACGCTGCTGTCGATAGAACCCAGAAAAAGCTTGGCGACGCCCAGCTCGCGATAGCCGTCGGGCAAATCGTTGCGAAGCAAGATGGCGCGTTCGGCAAAATCTTCGGCCGATTTCAGCAGTTGGTGCTCGCCGCGCGGGGTTAACCGCCATTCCTTGGAATAGGTGCGGGCAAGGGAGCCGAGGGCCGGTACAAAATCGGCGCTATGGCGCAGCGCGGCTTTCAGCTCCTTGCGGGCGTGCGTCAGGTTGGGCAGGGTAGGGCGATCGAGATATTGCAGCCCGACAAGGTATCGGTGATACGCGACAGGGCTTGGCTCAAAATATATGCGCGCCAATTCATGATGCTCGACCTTCGCGACGGAGATGCGCACGATCTCCTGCGAGATTTCGCGCTTGTAGCGCGCAAGATCCGGTTTAGCGAAGGAGAAATGCTTCGCCCACAGAATCTTGCCGCCAGGCAATGAAATGAGCTGCGTAAAGAGCGTGGGATCTTCCTTCGGCCCGATTAATCGGCTCTCCAAGACGTAATTGATATCGTATCGTTCGAAAAGCGTGGTTTGATCGCCGCTTTGGCGTGCAATCTGAGCAGCGGAGTAGGGGGCGATCACTCTCAGGCTATGCAGTGCGCCAAAGCCAAGGGTGATATCTTCGATCAGGGAGGACGCGAGCATGGTTGCCATGTCATCGGTACTGCCGCTGGCGGGCGGCAGCAATGCGAGACGTGGAATGTGCGAGATCGTCCGCAAAGGGATATCCTGTTCGGATATGGCGGTCGAATGCGGCGCAGCGGCCGATATTGATGAGCGAGAGGATGCCCGAAGGAGCGCCGGCCATGATGAGGCGAGATCCTTACGTTGCGTAAATATGCGTTTGAGTTGTTCCAGACCGCCCTCGGCATCGAAAGCCTTCAATAATATACGATGCGTTGCAATGTCCTGCGGCTCGGCTTCGAAAAGAAGGAGAGCCGCCTCCTTGATGAGTGCGACATCGCTGGTCGCTATCGGAAGCTTCACCGCCGCATCCAGTGTTTCCTTCAAGATCGCAAAGTGGCGCTTTCTTTCGCCCTCTCGCCAGTCGATGAAGGCTCTGGTCTGACAGTTCGCCCGCTCCATGAACTTTGATTGCAGGGCCTCGATCAAGCGAGCAAGGCTCTTTATCGGATCCTTGGACGTGTCTGCGCCGGCCGGGAAGATGTCGCTTTTGAGCGAGCCGGTTACCAGGTAAATATCCATATCGTCAAAGGTCAGAAATTCGGTATTCAATTCCGATTGTCGGCTTTTGATACGAGAGACCAGCTTGCGAAGATTTGTCAGCGAATTCGCCAAGTCGCCATCGCCCCAGAGAAATCTCGCCATATTTGTTCTGCTGACGGATTTTCTATCGCTCGCGAGCAGATAGGCAATAATCAGAAGCGTCTTCTTGGGGAAATTTATTTGATGTTCGCCGTCATCCAGAAGAGCGATTTCACCAAAAGTTCTGAGTAAAAATTTCATCGCGCCTTCTATATTGCTTCAGATATATAACCGCGGCCGTCTTTCGCGCTCCGTCTGGATAAACGGCGAAATGACAGTGGAATCGATTATATATTCCTGATGCAATGCACAAATATTTGCAAATGAACTATTCTCGAGCTTTAATTTCGAAAGTTATTGTTGCACAAAAGCTCAGTTTTCCGACATTCATTCGACGTCTGGCGAGCTCGTTTCCGATGCGGGTTCGTTAAGAAAACAGTCCTAATCGGCTAAATTCCATCTTCCCCGCAACTATTGGCGGTCGGAAAATTCATGACCAACGCAGTGTTAGAGAAGCTCCCGGCCTCTAGATACTTCCTCGCCACAGAAGTGGTAACTTCAATTAGGGTCAGGATTTTATTGCCCCTATCGGTCCATTCGCCAACAGAACCTACGGCTTATACTTTGGTATAATGGCGGTGCACCATCGCCTGATTGACCGCTCTTCGCGGCTGTGACACTACGGCCATGTCTTCGCAACGGCGAAGGCTTACGAAACCAACAGATCAAGAAACCAATGGACAGCTACCCTAGTCGCTGTCCGGTTGTGGCGTCATGCTGCATCCGGACGGTCATCGCAACAACCTGGACCGCTGCCGGCATTCGCCGGGCGAGCGTCGGTCGGGCCTAGCCTGTCCGGCTCGCCCTTCGGATCTGCCGTCAGGCGGGCCGATGAGGTGAGCCATGAACAACATCGTTCTTTTCCGCGGACGCAGGTTCGCAACCAAGTTTTCAGCCCCGAACGCTTTTGCCGTTTCGACCGGCAGCCGTCCGGCCGAACGTTCCGTATCGCCGCAGCGTCCGCCGCTGATCGCCATTTGGCACATCAATTCCCATACCGGGAAGCTTGAGTGCTTTTGGACGACGCAAAGCGGGCCTTCCCTTGATGAGGATGGCAGCCGTCGCGCGGCCTAAACCGTTCCTTCTGAAAGAAGTACCTGTGGCGTCGCTATGCGGCGCCTACGTCGCGCCCTGGCTAAAATTCCTGTTTCAAAGGGTTATCACATGGTTTTCCTTGCTAACGATCGACGCGGGCGCAGTGCCGTTGCCGCGTTGGCGGGTGCCCGTATCCTGCCGAATGGCTATGATCTCGCCGCATTCGCTTTCATTGCCGCTGCCGCCTATCTCGCACTTCATGGTATTGCCGAGATGCGTGCGCCACTGGCTGGCCTGTCCACGGCACCGCTGTCGCTCGACCCGGCCTATCTGCCCGAATACGCCCTGCGCACGACTTTGCGGATGATGACGGCCATCATCGCCTCCCTCATTTTCACCTTCGTCGTCGCGACGCTTGCCGCAAAGAGCCGCCGCGCCGAGAAGATCATCATTCCGGCCCTCGACATTCTGCAATCGGTGCCGGTGCTCGGCTTTCTGACCTTCACGGTGACCTTCTTCATGGGGCTTTTCCCCGGAAGTCAGCTCGGCGCGGAATGTGCGTCGATCTTCGCGATCTTCACCAGCCAGGCATGGAATATGGCTTTCTCTTTCTATCAGTCGTTGCGGACGGTTCCGCGTGACCTCGATGAGGTCAGCCGTGGATTTCGCCTGTCGAGCTGGCAACGTTTCTGGCGGCTGGAGGCTCCCTTTGCCGCCCCCGGACTCGTCTGGAACACGATGATGTCGATGTCCGGCGGCTGGTTCTTCGTGGTTGCATCCGAAGCGATCACGGTGGGTAACACCACCGTGCAGCTTCCAGGTCTGGGTTCGTGGCTGGCGGTTGCGATCGACAAGCAGGATTTCACCGCCGTAGGCTGGGCCGTACTTGCCATGGCAGTCGTCATCCTTCTTTACGATCAACTGCTTTTCCGCCCCATCGTCGCCTGGGCAGACAAGTTCCGCTTCGAACAGACCGCCGGGCAGCAGAGGCCGCGCTCCTGGGTTTATTCGCTGATCCGTCGCACGCGCTTCCTGAAATATGTGAGCACGCCTTTGGCTGTCGTGTGGGGCCGGCTGATGCTCCTGCGGCTGTTGCCGGCCTCGCGTGCCGCCGCAGAGGAGCGCAGCCGGCAGCGAACCATCAGCTGGGCGATCGATATCGCCTGGTATGTGCTGATCGGCGTCATTGGTGCCTGGAGTATCGGGGATGCGGTTTCGTATCTCAGCCAGACGCTCTCCTGGAGCGATGTCTGGATCGCTTTTTCCGGCGGGTTCGTGACGCTCATTCGCGTTGTTGTTCTTATTGCTGTCGCGAGTGTCATCTGGGTTCCGATCGGCGTCTGGATCGGCTTGCGGCCAGCTGTTGCCGAGCGCGCCCAACCCCTGGCGCAGTTCCTGGCGGCCTTTCCGGCCAACGTGCTCTTTCCCGTTGCAGTGATTGCGATCGTTGCGACGGGCGCCAGCCCGAACATCTGGCTGTCGCCGCTGATGGTCCTCGGCACGCAATGGTACATCCTGTTCAACGTGATTGCCGGCGCGAGTGCATTCCCTACCGATCTGCGGGAGGTATCCTCGGTCTACCGGCTGCGCTCTTGGACCTGGTGGCGACGCGTGATGCTGCCGGGAATATTCCCTTACTACGTCACGGGAGCACTGACGGCGTCCGGCGGTTCATGGAACGCGAGCATCGTCGCTGAACTGGCGAGCTGGGGCAACACAAAACTCGAAGCCTTCGGACTTGGATCATACATCGCGAAGGCGACTGAGGCGGGCGATTTTCCGCGTGTCATCCTTGGTATCGTCGTCATGTCGATCTTCGTGACGCTCTTCAACAGAACGCTCTGGCGGCCACTCTACGTCTTCGCCGAACGCCGCATGCGCCTCGATTAATTCAAGATCGGAGAACCGAATATGGAAAACGCTGTCATCACCAGGAAGCTCGATATTGTAAAAAATGCACCGCTGGTTCTCGCCAAGCAGGTGTGCCAGGCCTACGATAAGGGGGCGTCCGGCTCGCTCGTCGTGCTCGAGAATGTCGATCTGCAGCTTTATCCCAATGAAATCGTTGGGCTGCTCGGCCGTTCCGGTTCCGGCAAATCAACGCTGCTGCGTGCAATCGCCGGCCTGATCCGCCCGAGCAAAGGGGACATCACCTTCCAAGGCAGGCCGGTCGTCGGCCCCAACTCCGATGTTGCCGTGGTCTTTCAGAGCTTTGCGCTCTTTCCCTGGCTGACCGTCCTCCAAAACGTCGAGCTTGGCTTGGAGGCGCAAGGTGTTGCCTCTTCTGAGAGGCGCAAGCGTGCGCTCGCTGCAATCGATCTCATCGGCCTAGACGGTTTCGAAAGCGCCTATCCGAAGGAGCTGTCGGGCGGCATGCGCCAGCGTGTCGGTCTTGCACGGGCACTCGTTGTCCGGCCGAAGGTTCTGCTGATGGACGAACCATTTTCGGCGCTTGACGTGCTGACGGCAGAAACGCTTCGCACGGATCTGCTTGATCTGTGGTGCGAGGGCCGGATGCCGATCGAGTCGGTTCTCATGGTGACACACAATATCGAAGAAGCGGTGCTGATGTGCGACCGTATCCTGATCTTCGGGTCGAATCCCGGTCGCGTGATTGCGGAGATCCATGTGGATTTGCCGCAGCCGCGCAATCGTCTCGATCCGGCCTTCCGCATGCTCGTCGAAGACATCTACGCGCGGATGACGGTAAAGACCGGTGCACTGACGCGCGAAGGCCTTTTCCCTGGCACGGGTATTGCGATGGCTCTGCCGCGCGTGTCGACCAATCTGATGTCCGGTCTCATCGAAACCGTCGCCGTCGAACCGTATCGCGGGCAGGCCGACCTGCCGCCGCTGGCGGCCCATCTGCATCTCGATATCGATGATCTCTTTCCGGTCGCGGAAACGCTTCAGCTCCTGCGTTTCGCTGATCTGGAAGGGGGCGACATTAAGTTGACGGCGCCAGGCTTGCGCTTCTTCGACAGCGACGTCGATGAACGCAAGAAACTCTTCGAACAGCACCTGGCGACCTATGTGCCGCTCGCTGCACATATTCGCCGTGTGCTCGACGAGCGGCCGACTCACCGCGCACCTGCACGGCGCTTCCGCGATGAGCTGGAGGATCACATGTCCGAGGATTATGCCGACACCACTATCAAGGCCGTCACGAACTGGGCTCGCTACGCGGAATACTTCGCCTATGACGAAAACGCCGATCTGTTCACGCTGGAAAACCCGAGTTGAAACCCCGCTGGAACGAACGCGAGAGGGCGCCGCCGGTTGAGGCGGCGATCAGCTCATGCATTCCAGGATTTGACAGGCCGCCTAGCCAAGACTTAGCGCATCAGATCCGGCGGGTCGCCAGCTTTGGCGGCGCCGGAGAACGCGGTTGTTGTTTTGATGCTTCGGTTCGGGCAGTTTGCAGCTTCCGCACGCAATCTTGCGGAAGCCGTGATGCAGGGATGCCAGAGATGAGGCGCGAGTTTTTGAAATACCTCTTCGAGATGCCCTTGCTTTGGCTCGGCATTGCAGTTCTTGCCGGTCTCATTTTCATCGGCGATACGATCACCGATCTGGAGATCGCCTTCGCCGTTTTGTATGTATCCGTCATCTTGCTGGCGGTCTATTCGGGGCGGACCGGCGCTATCGCGATAGTCGGGATTGCATGTGCTGCTTTGACTGTCATCAGCTATTTTCTGACGCGTCACGGCGCTTCGCAGGCAGGCCTGATCAACAGTACACTTAGCCTAGTCGCGATCGGCGCGACCACTTATCTGGCGATCAGGATCGAAATGCTTGATGCCAGGGCGAGGCAGGCGCAATCCGAGCTTGCACGCATGTCGCGTCTCATGATCGTCGGTGAGTTGGGCACATCGATAGCCCACGAAGTCAGCCAGCCGATCACCGCAATTGCCGCTAACGGCAATGCCGCGCTTCGATGGCTGTCCGCAACACCGGCCGATCACGACGAAGCCCGTCGCGCCATCGAGCGAATTGTCGCGGATGCGGGGCGAGCAGGCGATGTCATCGGCCGCGTCCGCGGGCTCGTGGCGCGCTCTTCGCCATCTAGCGACACGATCGATCTCGTCGAGGCTATCAATGATGTACTGGAACTCGTGCGCAGCGAGATCCGTCGGAATCAGATTCTATTCCGCGCCGAATTGGCGGGCGATCTGCCGTTGGTGGCCGGCGACCGCGTCCAGCTGCAGCAGGTGATCCTCAATCTCGTCATGAATGCGATCGAAGCTCTGGCGGAGGTCGATGAGGAAACGCGCGAGCTGCTTGTCAGCGCTGCCGCGGACGAACGGAAGGTGACCGTCAGCGTGCGCGATACCGGCAGCGGCATGCCGGCCGAAAGGCTCGACAATATATTCGACGCTTTCTACACGACTAAGCCGAAGGGCATGGGGATGGGGCTTGCCATCAGCCGATCCATTATCGAGGCGCATGGCGGGACCATCTATGCCGCGCCGAATTTTCCACGCGGAGCCGTCTTCGGTTTCACCTTGCCGCTGAACGGAAGGGCAAAGGGGTAGGGCATGCAAGGACAGCAGCCGACCGTTTACGTGATCGACGACGATCCATCCGTGCGCGATGGGCTGGACAGCCTATTACGCTCCGTCGGCTACGATACGCGTGCCTTTGCATCGCCGCGGAATTTCCTGGCTTCTTCTCGGTCTGAGGGGCCAGCCTGCATCGTGCTCGATGTCAGGATGCCGGATGCGAGCGGTCTTGATTTTCAGGATGAGCTTGCGCGTATGGGGTATGCAATCCCGATCATTTTTCTCACCGGGCACGGCGACGTGCCGATGTCCGTTAGGGCGATGAAAGCGGGGGCGGTGGAGTTTCTCTTGAAGCCGTTCCGTGAGCAGGATCTCCTCGATGCAATCAGGCAAGCGCTCGAAATCGATCGCATCCGGCTGCGCAAACAGGCGGCGGAAGTCGATCTTCATGAGCGATTTTCGACACTCACGCCACGTGAACGCGAGGTGATGGCGCTCGTCGCACGAGGTCTCCTCAACAAGCAGATCGCTGCCGAGATCGGCCTCAGCGAAATCACCGTCAAGGTTCATCGAGGTCAGGCGATGCGCAAGATGCGGGCCGACTCCGTCGCCGACCTCATTCGGATGGCGGATAATCTCGGCCTCACGAACGATAAAGCCAGCGATACTGCGCCCGGGCTCCGTTAGTCTTGCAGCACTCGTCCCCAGTCGCGAGGATCTCATGGCTTACGAATGCGGTGTTGCCACGTGGGTTAGTTCAATCCCGCGGAATCGTGGGCGTTCCCTGGTGAAAAATCATCTGCCATCGCCCATCGATACGCTGCCAAATCGAACTCCGTAAAGTATGCCGCTCCGGACCGCTCTCTCCGGCCTGCCGGACGCTTCTGTAGGTGACGAGGACAGCATCTGGTGAGATCGATCGAAAGGCATAGTCGCGGGAAATAATGGGAGGGGCGGCTTCTGCCGTCTTTTCTGCAGCCAGACCGGCGATCAGGTCATCCCTATCGTCGTAGACCGTACCGGAACTGCCAAATTCAACGAAGCCTTTGGCCAGCAATTCCTCCACGACTGCCGGCGACCGTCGTATTTCCGGGAGATGTAGCTTCTGCTCCAGCAGGCGGATCTCTTCAAGCTCGTGCTGGGGAACGTTCATTGTTTCAGCGACCTCCCGTGAATATCGATGTTTGTACGTCATGGCCCTCAGTATGTCCCGAGTGCTTCCAGTTTTCTCTCCCGCTCGAACTTGTGGTCTTGATCATAGTCAGCTTCTCTAGATTGCTCCAACGCAGAGACGAAAAGTTCGGCGGCGTGACGACCCGCCTGTGTTCTGTCGTCTTCGATGACCGTTGCTATCCGTCGGAATAATTCGGACTCGAAGCTGCCTGCATTGTTCGAGGCATTCGGCCGTGCCAGTCTTGCACCACCATCCAGTCTGATTGCCGACACATAGAACTCGTCCTCGTAATCGGCTCCTGCTGAGGTCAGCTCAGCACGCCCGTATAACAGCAACCCGGTTTCCCAACGATCGCATAGGCGGATACTAAGCTCATCAAACGAATATTCGCAGGAGAATTCTGAAGCGTACATCATTATTCTCCCACCCTGGCGATCGACGATAGTTCGGCAACGCCGGCGCCCCTCACGGCATCTGCCGGTATGATTATGAAAGCATTCGGCTGTCTCGGCATGAATGACATTCTCCTTCGATGGCCTTGCGGCTTTTCCAATCGTTGCAATTGGCCTGTCCGGTTTCGCTAACTGCGGGCGAGATCCTGCTCTTGCTAGGGCTCATTCCATTCAGGGCCAACGGCTCTTCTCGGTGAAGTTGCCATTCAACATGATATATGTCAACATAATTTATGTTTATCGCGTGCCTCAAATAGAAAATTTGTTTTATTTGCGTGCGATATGACCGCAGATCCGGCCGATGATCGTCAAGCGGTCCAATTCGACGGTAAAAGTTTCCAGTGCCGGATTGTCGGAGATGATCTTGACTTCGCTTGGCAGGCTAAAGGGAACTCGCTGCAAGCGCTTGATCTGCGGCTCCGTATAACCGTCGCTGATCGCATAGACCGTATCGGTGGTCATTTGGTTCTGTGAGAGATCGACGATGACGCGATCGCCGGGCATGTAAGTCGGCTGCATGGAATCGCCGACGACTTCCATGATGATCGTGTGGCTCGGGGAAGCCTTGGCCTCGTTTCGCAGATAGCCGGTGGGGATAAGCCATTCTGCGACGATCTTATGCCCGGCGACATTGCCTGAGCCGACGGGGAGGTTGATGACTTCGCCGACGACGCCGCTACCGGCGCCGAGCTTGACGTCCACTTCCGGTGTTGCGCCTTCGATCTGCGGCTTCCAGTGTTCCCGGCTATAGCTGAGCTCTTCGCCGCTCTCGGCAAATCCATCATGATCCTGCTCGTCGGGATCGAAGGACATGACAATGTTTGGCGCCGGACGTGCGGTTTTGCGCTGGCCTTCGCCGGTGAGAAGATAAGCCGCGGTCGTGCCGAATTTCTTGGCATAGCGATTGGCGACTTCGGCGCTGAATTCGTTCTGACCGTTTTCATGCGCGCGATAGGTGGACAAGCTCACGCCCAGCGCTTCTGCCGCCTTCGTGGCTGATGGATAATTTGCGGCTTCGCGCGCCGCTCTTAGTCGTTCGCCCATGGATTTCTGCATCTTTTGACCCTTGCAAAATTTCCGACATAAATCATGTTGACAATGTCATTATTATCAACATAATTTGTGTTTATCAAGGTGCCCGTGGCGCAAAACGCTGTTTGGCGGGTGAGCGGCCCGGCGCAGTACGCAACGGACAATGTTTTGGAGGTGGAGTTATGATCACAGGCAATGGGAACAGGAGGACAGCGTCGCCGGCTGGATATTTCGATCGCTTTTGGGGGTGCCCAGGATGCCTCCGAATTCTATCGATCGCGGAGATCATCGAGCTGCATTGTGAGGGTTGTGATGCAGCCGTCGAGCCTGCGGAAATGACGAAGATCGGGTCATTTTCCGAAGCAGCTGGTCAGGAGGCGCTGCCATGATCGAAATGCTTCAGGGTCTTCTCGCCTGTATCGGCGCCGCGTTGTTTTTTGTCGCTATGGTGATCGCGATAAAGTCGGTCATTTGGAAATCGCCAATGAGATCCCTTGAGGATGAGGACTTCGGTGCTCCGGAGGGAGACCAAATTCATTTCCGCATTGCCGAAGACCCCACGCTTGCGCCCAAAGAGCCGGCACGGCCGGCGAAACTGCGCAGGCGGTAGGCGGGCACCCAAACGTCAAAACCCAATCGAAAACTCTAGAGATAGACCTGGCCAAGCGAGCCGGGGGAGGTTGCTATGAACGAATTTCAAATCGGAACAGAAGCCGTTGCCGGCGGCCATCTCGGCTGGATTCGCAAGGTTCACCGAGCGACAAATGAGGTCCTCCGGGATAGGAGAGGTGAACCGATCGTCTTTGCGACGCAAGATGCTGCCAAGGCTGCAGCCGGCGAGGCGATGGTTGCTTATCTCAACACGCCGATGCTCCGAGATGGGGCGAGGGTGGAAGCGATTTCTAAGGCGGAGGCCTTCTTCAAACCCAAATCGGCCAGCGCTACCGCCACGATTGGAAGCGCTTAGTGAGCTGCCCATGGATGGAAGAGGCAACAAATTCGCCGACGAAAGGAGTTGAACTGTCATGACCAAAGGCAGGCTGGATCTTATTCTCGATGGGCTCGGTATCAAGCTGGTTCCCGTCCATCGGCGCCGCGCACCGGCGGAGAGCCACGCGCGCGGTACGATGCAGGAAATCCGGGGCCGCTACGGGGACGGTCATCTGGTCTTTGTTCTGCGATGCATCCGACAAACCGGGAGCAATCGCGATGAACTCTGGTCGGACACGATCGGCGCCATATCCGATGTCCTGGCGCAGCGCCAGGATTGGGCGCTGCAGCGTCCAGGTGATCTCTTGGGTGCCTTCGATGATATCGCGCTTGCTACATTGCGCACGGATGCAGTGGCGCGGCGGCCGTGGCCCGTTCGGGCGACATTGCGAACGCTGATTTATCAGGAATTGGAGAAACGACTTGATGCACCGGTCCGCCTTGCAGTTTGACGACCTGTCCCGTCGCGCGGCTGAGATTGCCGACCTGAGCCTGATCGTCCGTGCACGTTTCGTCGAAGCTGCCGATACGATGGTTCATCTCGACGTCCGCGGCATCCGGCCCGACAGGATGCGGACACTTTGGCCGGAGGTTTTGCCCGAACCGATGGATCATGCCGATATCCGCATTCGCTATCGGCCGAGTGCTGCAGCCATCAGTCGGGCAGAGGAGGTTTTGCTGGAATGGCTCCGGGTTCACGTCCAGGATGAGGAGCGGCGCATTCTGCTTTCGCGATGGTCCATTTGTCTTGCCGCGCCCTATATTGCTGGTTCGTTTCGGGATTTTTGCGCGCGGACGGGGCGCGTACGGCGCACGGCCGAACGGCGTATTCACAGCGAGTTCCAGAAGTTGGCCGATGTACTTCTCGCTGCCTCACCGATGCTTCAGGAACCGGATTGGTCGCGCATATCGCCAATGATGCCGAATGCGCCTGGCGGTCTCGACCGGGCAAGGCCCAAGGCACCCAAACATGAAACACATTGGCTGCCGGACGATGCGCGGCCAGTTTTCGACGCGGCAAGCCCGGAACTTGCCGAACTGGCCAAGCGACTGGAACGCGGGAATCGCAGGCGCGCCAAGATGAAAGTCTGAGCCGTCGCACTGATGCGGTCCGAACCCGCGATCATTGTGATGCGCCAATGTCTTCGATTGGTGGCTTTGTTCAACCAAGCGCAAAAACGCCGGCGGGGCGAGTCTTTGCAGTGATCTCGCCAAAATCTGGGACCGTGTATTCTGCCAAGAGCCGGAGATGCGATGTCGGCAGATGAGTTCGCCAGGGATCACCGATCAGAATTATGATTTCCCGAGCCAGGCAGCGGTCCAGAAGTGCGATGACGCTCTCCGCAAGCGCTGCCTCATAGAAAAGATCCCCGACGCATATGACGTCGACGTCAGGCGGTTCGCTTTTCGTCAGGTCGGCGAGTACCGTATCGATCGTCACATCATTGAGCGCGGCATTGAGCTCGATAGCTGCGATCGCATAGGGATCGACGTCGGCGGCATAAACTTTCGCCGCGCGTGCCTTTGCAGCGGCAATCCCGACAATTCCCGAGCCGGCGCCCAGATCAAATACGCGGCGACCAGCCACACTTTCCGGCCTATCAAGAAGATAACGGGCGAGAGCCAGACCTCCTCCCCAGTAATGCGCCCAGTACGGTGAGCCGAATTGCGAATCTTGTTCTGCGAGGTGTCGCAGCCCGCTTTGTGGATCTGCTTTATGCAGGCAAATATCGGGGATACCGGGAACAGGCAGGACCGGGAGATTGGCGGCGATGAACCGCCGAACCCAATCCTGGCTCATGGGATCATCCGAACTGCTGTTTCGTCTTGCCGAGATTCCTGTCGGCCGGCCTTTGCGCATCTTGAGTATTTTCGCGAATTGAGGGCTAGATCGTTTAGTTCGTCGGACTGGAGAATCCGATATTTACGAGGAATTTCAATTTGTTATTTGTAGCCCCCGTCAAAATCCTTATTCCTTGCGCGCTGATCGGCCTTCAAAGGTGTCGCCAACTCAGCCGAAAACTGGTTCGATCTTCTGCCAGGGCCGGTGGAGGTCAACCGGATTCTCGATGCTCTGCACGGTACAGTCGGTCTCAATGGAGATTTCGGCAACTGGGAGCGAGCCGGCAAATACGAGGATCTAGCGAAGATCATGGGCCGCGCCGAACTCTGTCACGCAAAAGGACGATATTCAGCAGCAGGCCTCGATAAGGAGGATTATGTTCGCTGCATTAAGCTTTCCAACTCCGCTGGCTATCAAGGTCCTTTCACACTGATCTACGACTCCGCTTATCATCAGGATGAATGGTCCGGGATCCTCGACGAGCGAGACTGCATCGCCAGCGTCTTCGAAGAGAAATCGACATAAAATAAGGTCGCTACCGCCACATTTGCAGAGGCGTTACTTGGGGAAATTGTGCTCAGTTTTGGATATAAAGCTGGATATCCGAGCAACACATCAGTGTAAATCGTAATTGTGCAATGCGCCAAGCAACTGATCTTGTGTTTGATAACCGGCGTTATAAAGATCAATGGCTACATTAGCTGCGGACAGACCTTCCTGACTTTGCAATTTGATGCTGCGCTCGGCGCACCATGCAAAAAGGGCGCCTGCGAGGACGTCGATATCATCGGAGTAAAGCGGCGTGTTGACCATCATAGACATTCACTACACCATTCATGTCGGAGCTTGATATTGTGGGGTGAAGTGAACACTGCGTTGGTTTCGGAAATTTGCAACCAAGTTTACCGCGCGACGTTAACGGCCGCCTGATATGGCACAAACTCTGTGTCTTAACGTAACACGGGTTCATTATTGGACACATTATTGCTAATTTTGATATCCGCCGGGTGGTGGCAGCGACCGAGTGAGCCTGTCCCCTGTATCGTGGGGCGCAACAAACAGTACCACGCCGAGCGTAATTGCCAGCGCAACTAAGACGGATAATACCAGCCTCGGCCGGGAAGGCATCATTGATGGACGGGATGCGACGCCTTAACAGCGGCCTCGATCAACTCCTCGGCATATAAAAGTGCCGATGCCGTATCTTCTCCGTCGAGTTTCAACTCCTTACACTTACGATGCAAGGCTCTGCGAATTTGGGCCAGCAACGCTGCGTCAATATCGACTTCGCCTTCTTCGAACACATGCGTCAGTGCCGACTGGGCGACAATCTCCAGAACCGCAACCCGACCTTCTATTTCGCCTAGAGAGGGTATCGCGTTCCTCTTTGCATGCTGCTTGCAATCGCGATGGGTAGTAAGCATCTCGGTCACCTCCTCCACGAAAGAAGATAACTATCGAGAAAGGAAAAAGTTCGGCCACTTCTCAAAAAAACTGGGCTCTCGCAATGCGAGTATCCATATTGCTCTGGAGTTATATATTTTCGGCAGCCTTTTCACTTCATAGGGCAAAGCTTGGGATCCGATAGTACATCGGCACAGCGGGGTGACCGGCGGAAATCATCGTAATAAAGCGTCCATATGGTGGTATCCGCGGCGCGATATGGCCCGAACTTGAAATATTGGTTTTTTCCCAACCCATGATCCGCATGTCCTATATGACCGGTGACAGTAACGATCCATTTATTGTTGGCAAATATCTCGATATGACCCGAGCCATCCGGGCCAGGTTTGCTGTAAATGGCAAAATCGATCCAGCCTGATGCCGGCGTCGGCAACTTGTTTCCACGATTTATTACTTTGATCGCGTTTGTGCAGCCTGTAAATTCTTGTCCGTCTGATTCGCCCCAATTGTCATCCGTAGCCACCAATGCGCGCATCTGATTAGTATCGGGACGAAACCAGACCGGCGCCTCGTCACTATTGCAGACCTTGCCTTTGTTTCCAGGCTCCTGGTTCTTGACGGGCGCAACGTAGTTGGTTTCTACGGTCGCGAAGAGCTTCCCATTATTGAGCCGCAATGCGAGAAAGGGACTGAAGTCCCCTTCGGCTTTCGGTCCGATTTCCCGCTTCCATTGAGCAATGAGGTAGCGATGGTCGCCAGAGGGTATGGGATCGGCGAACTTTACAGCGAAACCGTACCAAACTCCCTGATTGTATGGCACGCGATATTTAGTGCGCTCCCAGATCTCGGCTCTTTCGCTGCAATTTGTTTTATCCGGCGCGCAGAATGGCCGGACACTCAGCTTCAATGCTCCCGCGCCGGTACGTTTTACGTCTGATTGAAATTCGATCGTTCCTGCCTTTTGTTCAGCATTATCGCGATAGTAAAGGTGCCCAGATCGAGCGAAATCCTTGCCGTCGAAACCGTCTCGTAGCACTAATTGCGCTGGACTGTCGGCCAGAGCCGATGTTGTGGCACAGGTGCAGGCCAGTATGGCGGGCAGCGCATATTTTGCATTCATGCTGGAGTATTCCTCTGGCGGGACATTCATAGAGCTTTATCAATGACCTGTTCGCTTCCTGCAAGCAAGCAAGAGCGCTAGCCTTCAAGGCCGGGTGATGGCAGCTTAGTTTCGAAATGCGGAAGAGATAGATGGACAAATCGTTCTCTCCGCGTTTCATAGGCGAATACAATTTTTAGAGAAGGTTTCCATGACGATCGACCAGGATCTCGCCCGCATCGAGCTGCAAGAGGAAATGCTGCGTTTCGATGCTTTTGACCTTTCGACCGCTTGGGTGCTCGGCAAGTTGTTGCGCGACCTCGCCAGCGAGCGCAACATGGGCGTTGCCATCGATATCACCCTGCATTCCATGCCGGTTTTCTACATAGCCTTGCCCGGCTCGACACCTGATAATTCCAATTGGATTCGTCGGAAGCGCAATATGGTGCTGCGTTACTTCCGCAGTAGCTACGCCAGTACGTTGCGGCTACAGCAGCAGGGTAAGACGATCGAGGACAACGGGCTTTCAAGCGCGGAATATGCCGCATCTGGCGGTAGTTTCCCCATTTTTGTCAACGGCACGGGGTGCGTTGGCGCCGTCACCGTTTCAGGTCTGCCGCAGCGGGAAGATCACAATCTTGTTGTCGAAGCCCTGGCTCTCACTCTCGGCCACGAGCTTCACAATCTCAGCCTCGCATAGAGGGGCCGAAGCGGCGCCGCCAGTCGAGCGGGCGCCGCTGCTGATCTCAGATCTTGCCGCCGGCCTCGGCGATAACCTTGGTCAGGCTGCCCGTGGCCGGGAAAAGCGGGATGAGGCAGGCCTGCAAGGCATGATAGATATCGCCCTTGCCAGGAAACAATGTATGAGCCGGAATTAGATCTTCCGTCAGCTCTTCATGCCAGCCGCCATTAACGCGATCGATGAAGGCTTGGCCGATCACGCTCCAGATCCTGCGGTAGCTTTCTTCGTGAAAATCGCTCGGGACGTGTTCGTTCAGGTAATGAGCGGCACCAGCCCCCTCGCAGGCAGGCCACCAAAGCTTGTTGCGCTTTGCAGGCACATCGCCCCAATCAAGTGTATAGAAGAATCCGCTCTTCTCATTGTCCCAGCCGAGTGACATGGACTGAGAGAAGAGGCCCTTGGCTGCTTCAGGCATCCAGGCATGCCGCTTTTCCCCAAGCGCCCAAAGCTGCAAGATCAGACGCACCCATTCCAGCCAATGCCCTGGTGTCGTACCCGACGGGCGAAACATCTCATTGCCGCGGTAATTCTTATCGAGCACCCAGTCGGCGTTGAAGTGTTCGGCAACGCGCCAGCCGACGGACCCCGCCGAACGGCGAATGACGAGATCGGCGATACTTTCTGCTTTTTCGAGATATGTCTTGTCGCCGGTCGCTTCGAAAGCAGCCATCAGCGCTTCCGTCAGGTGCATGTTGGAGTTCTGGCCGCGATAGGTGCCACCGTCGATCAAGGACCAATCCCGATTGAATTCCTCGGCGATCGCCCCGTGCTTTGCTTCCCAGAACTTAGTATTCAGAATTTCCGTGACGTCTGCCAACATGCCATCGGCCAGTGGATGGCCGATCGTCTTTGCGGATGAGGCAGCAAGCAGCACGAAAGCGTGGCCATAGCCCTGCTTGCTGGAATCGACGGGGCCGTCATTGTTCAGCGACCAAAAATAGCCGCCATGCTCGGTGTCGCGATGATGCTTCCATAGATAGTTCATGCCGTGATCGACAATTTCGTTTGCGCCGGGACGACCGAGCAACGACCCGATCGAGAAGCAGTGCACCATGCGGGCGGTCGAATGAATGCCGCGTACGGGATTTACCTTATCCAACGGCTTGCCGGCATCATCCATGTCGTGGAAGCCGCCTTTGGGATTGACGGCGCGGTACTGGAAGAAATTGAAAAGCGCATCGGCCTGATCGAGCAACCAGCGCCTGTGATAGGCGCGGGTGCTCCAGTTTCCGAGCGCTGTGGGTTCAACCTGTATGTTCATGCCGTCCTCCTAGGATTCTCTTCTAGAAGCCGTATAGCGCCGTCCGAAAGCGCTGTCATGGCGTTATGGGATGAAGCTGTGTCGTTACCCCCGCGTTGTCCATGGTCGGGCGGCAATTCGTCCGCTCTGCTTTTCCTGAAAGAACACAACTATAGAAGATGCGCGCTTGCGCTGCGCCGAACATGAGCGTAGATATGTTGACATAAAGATATCTTTATGTGATCTGGTTGCGGAGTCGCAATCAGGCCAGAGGAATTCGCTTATGTTTGACACTCTTTTTGGTTCAGAGACGACGAAGCGTAATGGCGGCGAGATTTTCGAAGCCTTGCGAAAGGCGGCGAGTGAACGGATACTCGTGCTTGATGGCGCCATGGGCACGCAGATCCAGGGTCTCGGCTTCGGCGAGGATCAGTTTCGCGGCCACCGGTTCATCGGTTGCGCGTGCCACCAGAAGGGCAATAACGACCTCCTCATCCTGACCCAGCCCGATGCGATTGAAGATATTCATTATCGCTATGCCAAAGCCGGTGCGGATATCCTCGAGACCAATACCTTCTCTTCCACCCGCATTGCGCAGGCGGACTACCAGATGGAAGGTGCGGTCTACGATCTCAACAAGGAGGGCGCCGAGATCGTCCGCCGCGCCGCGATCCGTGCGGAACGCGAAGATGGTAAGCGACGCTTCGTGGCCGGTGCGATCGGACCGACCAATCGGACGGCGTCCATTTCTCCTGATGTTAACAATCCTGGCTACCGTGCGGTCACTTTTGATGTTCTGCGCTTGGCCTATGGCGAGCAGATCGACGGTCTGATCGACGGCGGCGCAGATATCATCCTGATCGAGACAATTTTCGATACTCTGAATGCAAAGGCCGCGATCTTTGCCTGTGCGGAGCGCTTCGAGGCCAAGGGTGTTCATCTGCCCATCATGATTTCTGGCACGATCACCGATCTTTCCGGGCGCACGCTATCCGGCCAAACGCCGTCAGCCTTCTGGAATTCCGTGCGCCATGCGAAGCCTTTCACAGTTGGCCTCAACTGTGCTCTCGGTGCAAACGCTATGCGGCCGCATCTCCAGGAGCTTTCGGCTGCTGCGGATACCTTCATCTGCGCTTATCCCAATGCCGGTCTTCCGAACGAATTCGGTCAGTATGACGAGACGCCTGAGATGATGGCGGCTCAAGTCGAGGAGTTCGCCCGCGAGGGGCTGGTCAATATCGTTGGTGGCTGCTGCGGTTCAACGCCGGAGCATGTCGCCGCAATCGCTCAGGCGGTTTCGAAATATCCGCCACGGCAGCCTGCCGAGCATCGTCCCTTCATGTCGCTCTCGGGTCTGGAGCCATTCGAGCTCACCAAGGATATTCCCTTCGTCAATGTCGGTGAGCGGACCAACGTCACTGGCTCGGCGAAATTCCGCAAGCTGATCACCAATGCCGACTATACGGCAGCGCTTGCCGTCGCCCGTGATCAAGTCGAAAACGGCGCGCAGGTCATCGACATCAACATGGACGAGGGCCTGATCGATTCCGAAAAGGCGATGGTGGAGTTCCTGAACCTCGTCGCCGCTGAGCCGGATATTGCCCGCGTTCCCGTGATGATCGACAGTTCCAAGTTTTCGATCATTGAGGCCGGCCTGAAATGCGTTCAGGGTAAGCCGATCGTCAATTCCATCTCGCTAAAGGAAGGCGAGGAGAACTTTCTCAAACAGGCACGGTTGATGCGAATGTACGGCGCGGCCGTCGTCGTGATGGCGTTCGATGAGACAGGTCAAGCAGATAGCTACAAGCGCAAGGTCGAGATCTGCTCACGTGCTTATAAACTGTTGACTGAAGTGGCAGGCCTGTCGGCGGAAGACATCATCTTCGATCCGAATATCTTCGCCGTTGCGACTGGCATCGAAGAGCACAACAATTACGGTGTCGATTTCATCGAGGCGACGAGGACGATCCGGAAGACCATGCCTCTGGTCCATATTTCCGGCGGTGTCTCAAACCTATCCTTTTCGTTCCGCGGTAACGAACCCGTTCGCGAGGCCATGCATGCCGTATTTCTTTACCACGCCATTCAGGCGGGCATGGACATGGGCATCGTCAATGCCGGGCAGCTGGCTGTCTATGACAATATCGATCCGGAATTACGGGACGCTTGTGAGGACGTGGTGCTCAACCGCCGTCCGGATAGCACGGAGCGCCTACTTGAGATTGCCGAGCGCTTTCGCGGTGCCGGCAGCAAGGAGGCGAAGGTCCAGGATCTTTCCTGGCGCGAATGGTCGGTCGAGAAGCGGCTCGAACATGCGTTGGTCAACGGCATTACCGAATATATCGAGGCCGATACTGAGGAAGCGCGTCAGAAGGCTGAGCGGCCGTTGCATGTCATCGAAGGCCCGTTGATGGCCGGCATGAATGTCGTTGGCGACCTCTTCGGTTCGGGCAAGATGTTCCTGCCACAAGTCGTGAAGTCCGCCCGTGTTATGAAGCAGGCCGTTGCTGTACTGCTGCCATATATGGAAGCCGAGAAAGCTGCCAACGGCGACAGCAGCGAACGGCAGTCGGCCGGCAAAGTGCTTATGGCGACCGTCAAGGGCGACGTGCACGACATCGGCAAGAACATCGTCGGCGTCGTGCTCGCCTGCAATAATTACGAAATCATCGATTTGGGGGTCATGGTGCCGGCGACTAAGATCCTGGAGACAGCCGTCGCCGAAAAGGTCGATATCATCGGCTTGTCGGGATTGATTACGCCGTCATTGGACGAGATGGTGCATGTCGCCTCGGAGATGGAGCGGCAAGGCTTCGATATTCCGTTGCTGATCGGCGGGGCCACCACCAGTCGTGTCCATACAGCGGTAAAGATCCATCCGAGCTATCATCGCGGACAGACGGTCTATGTCACGGATGCAAGTCGTGCGGTCGGTGTTGTCTCAGCGCTGCTATCGCCCGATGCGCGGCAGGGCTATGTCGATACCGTCCGGGCTGAATATTCCAAAGTCGCTGCCGCGCATGCGCGGAGCGAGGCCGAGAAGATACGCCTGCCGATTGCAAGAGCGCGTGAGAATGCCGAAAAAGTGGATTGGTCGGGCTATAAGCCGGTCAAACCGCAGTTCCTCGGTACCAAGGTATTCGAGAGCTACGATCTGGCTGAGCTGGCGAAATATATCGACTGGACCCCATTCTTCCAGACCTGGGAGCTCAAGGGTCGTTTTCCGGCAATTCTCGAAGACGAGAAACAGGGCGAGGCGGCGCGGCAGCTCTATGCCGATGCACAAGCGATGCTCGAAAAGATCATCGCGGAAAACTGGTTTCGCCCGCGCGCCGTCATCGGCTTCTGGCCAGCGGGCACGGTCGGCGACGATATCAGGCTGTTCACCGACGAAAGCCGCAACGGGGAGCTTGCCACTTTCTACACACTGCGGCAGCAACTGTCGAAGCGGGACGGTCGCCCGAATGTGGCGTTGTCGGACTTTGTGGCGCCGGTTTCCAGCGGTGTCGGCGATTACGTCGGCGGCTTCGTCGTCACGGCCGGTATCGAGGAGGTGGCCATTGCCGAACGCTTCGAACGCGCAAATGATGATTATTCGTCGATCCTCGTCAAGGCGCTGGCCGACCGCTTTGCCGAAGCCTTCGCCGAGCGGATGCATGAGCGGGTACGTCGAGAGTTCTGGGGCTATGCTGCGGATGAGAATTTCACGAGCGAGGAGCTCGTTCTCGAAGCCTATGCAGGTATCCGTCCAGCACCTGGCTATCCGGCGCAGCCTGACCATACCGAGAAGGATACGCTTTTCCGCCTGCTGGATGCCGAAGCGACAACGGGCGTGAGGCTCACGGAAAGCTATGCGATGTGGCCAGGTTCTTCCGTCTCGGGCATCTATATCGCTCACCCGTCTTCCTACTATTTCGGTGTCGCCAAGATTGAGCGCGATCAGGTCGAGGACTATGCGGCTCGCAAGGGCATGCCCGTGGCAGAGGTAGAGCGTTGGTTAGGTCCTGTCCTCAATTATGTGCCGGAGAAGCGCGAGACCGCGGTCGACGACGCAGCCTGATCGCGAGTCATGTCAAAGACTTGCGGTGTTCAGCTTAGAATTTGATTCCATATACGAGCGCCACCTCAGCCATTCGGTTGGGGTGGCGCTTTTTTGATTCTGTGATTTTTACGGTTTCGCAGGCGTGGGCTAGTTCGCGCCGATCGTCAGTTCCGCGACGAAGTCATAGGCGTCACCGCGATAGAGCGAGCGTGTAAATTCGACTGCGCGGCCTGAACCGAGATAGGAGATGCGCTCGATCGATAGGCCGGCTGCTCCCACAGGAACGCCGAGTAATCCCGCATCGGCTTCTTTCATGTTGGTTGCAGATATGCGCTGAACGGCGCGAACGGGACGTACCTGGCGTTTTTCCAATTCCGCATAGAGCGATGTCGTTACTACCGACGGATCCGGCAGGAATTCACCGGAAACGCTGGCGTGCTCGATCGCGAGCGGTTGATCGTCGGCAATGCGCAGGCGACTGAGGCGCGATACCCGAGTGTCGGCGGCAAGCCCGAGAATCATCATCTCATCGGGGGAGGGCGTATGGATGCCCTTGTGCAGCCATTCCGAACGAGCCGTCATCCCGCGCCTCGCCATGTCCTCGGTAAATGAGGTGAGTTGCGACAGTCGCTGCTCTACCTTGGAAACGGGCTTTGCAACGAATGTACCCGAGCCGTGACGGCGAACGAGAATGCCTTCCGCCACCAGGTCGTCGATCGCCTTACGCACCGTGACACGGCTGACCGCAGCAAATTCGGCGATGTCGCGCTCAGGTGGAAGCGCATCCCCATGTTTCAGCCTACCGACCTTCACGGCCTCTTCAAGCCTGCGTCGTAGCTTGACGTAAAGTGGACCCGTCCCACCTCCGGAAAGGCGCTCCGGCGAGAAGATCGCGCTCAAGTCTTCAGTCATGCCCTGTTTACCTCTCCACCCAGCAGCAATTTCGCCGCCAACTCCACGGCTCCGCGCAGAACGTCCCCTCTTGGCTCCGCGAGAATCGCCTTGTGGCGTTCATCAAGCCAGGGGCGATAGGCTTGGGCAAGGCCGCCGAGAAGGCAGATCGAAGGGCATTCCGGCCAAAGCAGCGCATCCAGGCTTTCGGTTATCGATTTTGCCGCAGTTCTCACGATGTCGATGGCGACTGCATCGTCCATTCCGGCATATTCGAAGATAACAGGCGCGTAGCGGGCAAAATCCTTGGGCTTGGAGGCGTGCGCAAATTCGACGATCCGTTCTGGATCATTACCGTATTCGGCCATGATCGATGCCGTCAGTGCCGAACCCGCCGTCACCTTGTCATGTGCCAAGACAGCTCTCTCGAGCAAATCTCGCCCAAGACGAGCGCCACTTGCCTGGTCGCCTATGACAAAACCCCAGCCGCCGATACCCCAAATCCTGCCGTCACGGCGGGCATTGTAGACTGAGCCGGTGCCGAAGGCGCCGATGACGCCATCGGCGTCGCCGAGAGCGCCTTGAAGCGCTGTCGTCGCATCCGTGACAACACGTGTGTTTGCAAAGGGCAGGGCGCCTTCGACCTTTTTACCGTAATTGCCGACATTGGCTCCTGCTGTTCCGATGACGGCCGGTAATTCCTGCAGCAGTTCGGGAGTGAGGCCAGCATCGATCAAGGCCTGCTTTGCCGAGGCGACGATATGAATCAGCGAATTTTCCAGATCTGAGAGGATGTTCGCCGCGCCGGCCTTGCCGGTGCCGAGCACCTGCCCGCTATGATCTATGACAGCCGCCCTGCAACTCGTGCCGCCGCCATCGATACCAATCGCAAACTGCCCCATCATGCCTCCGGATGCCGCCTGTTCCCCGTTTTTCACATAATACCAAAAAAATACCATTTACCAATAGGCAAAGCGAGCATTTTTTCTTGTCTTCATCTCATTGAATTACCTAGGTAAATTAATAAGCTTCAATCTTTTTGCATTCGAAAGTTAAATTTGGCTGGACAATTGGTATTTTTTTGGACTTAATTCGGAGTAAGGGAACAGTGCAAACGGACATCGGCAAAGCCGGCAGAAAAACAACAGCCGGTAAGTGAAGCGGAAGGGCGTGCATCTCGTCGTTGCGCCAGGCCGTTCGGGATCAGGAGGATCCCGTTTCAACGTTCGTCATAATTTTCCCGTGTGGTTCTTGCTGTGTCTCCATCTGGTGGCGGCGACGGCAATTAATAGGGCCGATCAGGCACAAAGCCTCTGAAGCCTTTTGCATGGAGGGGTCGGCAATATTGGCGGTCCCTATGGAGCGCTGACCGTTCCTCGGACAGGCCAGCGGATTTCAGATCGAGAACAGCGCCTTGCTATGGCGCGGAAAACAGGAGAGGGAAATGAAAACCAATGTTCTGAAAGGCTTGCTTCTTGCATCGAGCCTGCTGACCTCGGTCAGCCTGGCGCATGCGGCCGATGTGACGCTGACGGTTGAAAGCTGGCGTAATGACGACCTGCAGATCTGGCAGGAAAAGATCATCCCGGCTTTCGAAGCGAAGAATCCGGGTATCAAGATCGTCTTCTCGCCGACGGCTCCGACCGAATACAATGCATCGCTGAACGCCAAGCTCGACGCCGGCTCTGCGGGCGACATCATCACCTGCCGTCCGTTCGATGCTTCGCTCGACCTCTTCAACAAGAAGCACCTTGCTGATCTAACGAGCCTGAAGGGCTTGGAAAATTTCTCGGCTGTCGCCAAGGCTGCATGGTCGACCGACGACGGGAAATCCACCTTCTGCGTGCCGATGGCGTCCGTCATCCACGGCTTCATCTACAATAAAGACGCCTTCGACAAGCTCGGGCTGAAAGTGCCGGCGACGCGTGACGAGTTCTTCGCCGTCCTCGACAAGATCAAGGCCGATGGCACCTATATCCCGATGGCCATGGGCACGAAGGATCTTTGGGAAGCCGCAACCATGGGCTACCAGAACATCGGCCCGAACTATTGGAAGGGCGAAGACGGCCGTAAGGCTCTGATCGCTGGCAAGGAAAAGCTGACGGACGCGCCTTGGGTCGATCCTTACAAGGAACTGGCCAAGTGGAAGCCTTACCTCGGCGACGGCTTCGAAGCTCAAGGCTACGCTGACAGTCAGAACCTCTTCACGCTCGGCAAAGCTGCGATCTATCCGGCCGGCTCCTGGGAAATTGCTCTCTTCAACACCCAGGCGCAGTTCAAGATGGGTGCATTCCCACCGCCGGTCGCCAAGGCTGGCGACACCGCCTATATCTCCGACCATCCGGATATCGGTGTCGGCTTGAACACGAAGAGCAAGCATCAGGAAGAAGCCAAGAAGTTCTTGAGCTGGGTCGCTTCCGACGAGTTTGCCAACATCTATGCCAACTCACTACCCGGCTTCTTCAGCCTGAACTCGCATCCGGTAAAGATGAGCGATGCACTTGCGCAGGAATTCGTCTCCTGGCGTGACAATCACAAGTCGACCGTTCGTTCTACCTATCAGATCCTGTCGCGCGGTAAGCCGAATCTGGAAAATGAAACCTGGACCGAATCCGCAAACGTGATCAACGGCACGGATACACCGGACGATGCTGCCAAGAAGCTCCAGAAGGGCCTCGACAGCTGGTACAAGCCCGGCAAGTAAATAGCTGCATCATGCGGGCGAGGGACCTTACGGGCTCCTCGCCCTTTTCATTGTTTGATAATCGAACCGGCGATCGCCTCGCCATTGCATTCGACACACCCGATGCTGTTTCACTTCGGCCATAAGCCGTAACTGCGGGTGGATTTGAACCTTAGAGCTGCTGCGTCGGCATGCAGCCAAGAAAAACAGGCAGAAAGCCATGAGCGACGCTGCGACATCAGATGCCCTTGAGGTCATGCCGATCAGGCGCTCCAAGCGCTGGCACATCCTCGTCTTCTTATTCCCCGCCTTTGTCGTTTATACGGCGGTCATGATCTTGCCGCTGATCGAGACCTTGCGGCTGTCGCTTTACAATGTCGTCGACAATCAGTCCGTCTTCGTTGGTCTGAACAATTTCAAGGTTTTGTTCGGCGACGAACGCTGGTCGCATGATTTCTGGAACGCGCTGCGCAACAACCTGATCTTCTTCGCCATCCACATGTGCGTACAGAATCCGATCGGTGTGGCTTTGGCTGCACTCCTGTCTTTGCCGAAGCTACGTTTTGTCGCCTTCTACCGCACGGCCATCTTCCTGCCGACGCTGCTTTCCTTCGTCGTCGTCGGCTTCATCTGGAAGCTGATCCTCTCGCCGCTTTGGGGTGTTGCGCCCGAGCTTCTGAATGTCATCGGTCTGAAATCGTTCTTCGCCCCATGGCTTGGCAGGCCGAGCACGGCGCTGATTACCGTCGCGCTCATCTCGGTCTGGCAATATGTCGGCATCCCGATGATGCTGATCTATGCGGCACTGCTCAACATCCCCGAAGAGGTCATCGAGGCGGCCGAATGCGATGGCATCACCGGCTGGAGCCAGTTCTGGAAGATCAAGTTGCCGCTGGTATTGCCGGCGATCGGCATCATTTCGATCCTGACCTTCGTCGGCAATTTCAATGCGTTCGACCTGGTTTATACCGTGCAGGGCGCCTTGGCTGGGCCAGACGGCTCGACGGATATTCTCGGCACGCTGCTCTACCGCGTCTTCTTCGGCTTCCAGCTGCAGTTGGGCGACCGTTCGATGGGCGCGACGATTGCGACGGTGATGTTCCTGATCATCCTGGCCGGTGTGTCTTTCTATCTTTTCATCGTCCAGCGGCGCATCCGCCGCTACCAGTTCTGAGGAGGGCGACTCATGTCCAAGGCACGCACTTCCCTTATCCGTACCGGCTTCGTCCATCTGGCGCTTATTGCCTATACGCTGGTTGCTATTTTTCCGGTATTCTTGACGGTCATCAACTCCTTCAAGGATCGCGCTTCGATTTTCCGCGCACCCTTGAGTGTCCCGACGCCATCCTCCTTCAGCATGATCGGCTATGACACCGTTCTGAAGCAGGGGGATTTCCTGACTTATTTCCAGAACAGCTTCGTCGTCACCATCGTCTCTATCATCCTGACATTGCTATTCGGGGCGATGGCCGCTTTTGCGCTGTCGGAATACCGCTTCCGCGGCAATACGGTGATGGGCCTCTATCTGGCGATCGGCATCATGATCCCGATCCGTCTTGGTACGGTCGCGATCCTGCAGGGCATGGTGGCTGCCGGCCTCGTCAACACGCTGACGGCGCTGATTCTCGTCTATACGGCGCAGGGTCTGCCGCTCGCGATCTTCATCCTGTCCGAGTTCATGCGGACAGTTTCCGACGACCTGAAGAATGCCGGCCGTATCGACGGTCTCAGCGAATATGCCATCTTCGTCCGTCTCGTCCTGCCGTTAGTCCGTCCGGCTATGGCGACAGTTGCCGTCTTTACCATGATCCCGATCTGGAACGATCTGTGGTTTCCGCTGATCCTCGCACCGAGCGAGGCGACCAAGACGGTGACCCTCGGATCGCAGATTTTCATCGGCCAGTTCGTGACCAACTGGAATGCGGTGCTGGCGGCGCTGACGCTCGCCATTCTGCCGATCCTCATCCTTTACGTCATCTTTTCGCGTCAACTCATTCGCGGCATTACCTCCGGAGCAGTCAAATGAGCTCATCCGAAAAGCCGATCCGCGTTCTCGTCGCCGGCCTTGGCAATATGGGCCGCAGTCATGCGCTAGCCTATCACAACAATCCGGGTTTCGAGATCGTCGGCCTCGTCAATCGCTCCAGGCCGGAGCTGCCTGAGGAACTGCTCGGCTATACGATCCATGCGGATTTCGAGGTGGCATTGAGGGAGCTGAAGCCGGATCTATGCTCCATCAATACCTATTCCGACAGCCATGCTGATTTCGCCGTCATGGCTTTTGAGGCGGGTTGCCATGTCTTTGTCGAGAAGCCGCTGGCAACTACGGTGGAGGATGCCGAGCGCGTTGTCGCCGCTGCCAAGAAGGCCGGCAAGAAGCTGGCGATCGGCTATATCCTCCGCCACCATCCCTCGTGGATGCGGCTGATCGCCGAGGCACGCAAGCTCGGCGGTCCCTATGTGTTCCGCATGAACCTCAATCAGCAATCGAGCGGCCCGACCTGGGAGACGCACAAGGCGCTGATGCGCACGACCTCGCCGATCGTCGATTGTGGTGTGCATTATGTCGACGTCATGTGTCAGATCACCGGCGCCAAGCCTGTCGAGGTGCGCGGCATGGGCCTGCGGCTGTCGCAGGAGGTGAAGCCCGACATGTATAATTATGGGCATCTGCAGGTGATCTTCGAGGATGGCTCGGTCGGCTGGTACGAGGCCGGCTGGGGGCCGATGATTTCGGAAACGGCCTTCTTCGTGAAGGACGTAATGTCGCCGAACGGCTCGGTTTCGATCGTCATGGATCAGAACGCCAAGTCCGACGATATCGACATGCATACGAAGACGTCGGTCATCCGGCTCCATAGCGCCGAGACAGGGCCGAACGGCCAATTCATCCGGCCGGATCAGGATCTTCATATGGATGGTGAGCCAGGTCATCAGGAGCTCTGCGACTTCGAGCAGGCCTTCATGCTGAAAGCCATCCGCGAGGATCTCGACCTCAATCGCCATATGGCAGATGCCGTTCAATCGCTGCGCATATGCCTCGCCGCCGATGAGAGCGTGCGCACCGGCAAGCCTGTTTATCTATAAGGACAAGAGACTGTGGGATCGCTTCAACTGAAATCCATCCGCAAGGCCTATGGTACGCATGATGTGCTGAAGGGCATCGACCTCGAGGTGAAGGATGGTGAGTTCGTCATCTTCGTCGGGCCCTCAGGCTGTGGCAAGTCGACCCTTCTGCGCAGCATCGCCGGCCTCGAGGACGTGACTTCCGGCGCCGTGCTGATCAACGGCCAGGATGTGACGGTCACGCCGCCTGCCAAGCGCGGCATCTCGATGGTGTTCCAGTCCTATGCTCTCTATCCGCATCTGACCGTCAAGGACAATATGGGCTTGGGTCTCAAACAGGCCGGCACTGCGAAGGCCGAGATCGACAGCCGGGTCGAGAAGGCGTCGGGCATGCTGTCGCTTGCGCCTTATCTCGCCCGCCGCCCAGCCGAGCTTTCCGGCGGTCAGCGCCAGCGCGTCGCCATTGGCCGCGCCATCGTTCGCGAGCCGGAACTCTTCCTGTTCGACGAGCCGCTGTCGAATCTCGATGCCGCGCTGCGCGTGCAAACGCGTCTGGAGATCGCCCGGTTGCATCGCAGTCTCAAGGCGACGATGATCTACGTTACCCACGATCAGGTCGAAGCGATGACGCTTGCCGACAAGATCGTCGTGCTCAATGCCGGTGCGATCGAGCAGATCGGTTCACCGATGGAGCTCTACAATCGTCCGGCCAACACTTTCGTGGCCGGCTTCATCGGCTCGCCGCAGATGAATTTCATCCCGGCCGAGCGCCTCGGCCAAAGCGGCGCCAAGACCATCGGCATTCGCCCCGAACATATCACGCTGTCGCGCGATCAGGGCACATGGGCGGCCAAGGTCATCCATGTCGAGCATCTCGGTGCCGATACGATCATCTATCTCGAATCCGAGACCACCGGCCTTCTCACTGCGCGTCTCTTCGGGGAGCATCAATACGAGCCGGACGAGATGGTTTATGCAACGCCCGATGCGAACCAGATGCATCGTTTCGATGCGAACGATAAGGCAATCCGGGCGTAAATGGCCCCGCCGAGACGAAGCCATAGGTTCCGTCTCTGCTGTATCTTTGCCGCTTGAGTTGCATCGTCATTCGCCTTGCGGTCGCGAAGGATCGCCCGCTGTCAGAGCAGCCCGCTCAATGACTTCGGCTATGTGAACGGAAAGGGCGGGGTCGGAGACGGCGCGAGCAAGCGTCAGGCCACCGCTCAGCGTAGCGAGAAGAACGATGGCACGATCCTCTGCCGTTGCTTCACCAGAGCTTGTGCTTTCCGGCAGGCCGGCGGCGACATCGGTGATGAGTTTTTTCAATTCCACCGTATAGACGCGGCGTGTTTCCTCATCGGCACGCATGACATCGGGGGAAAGGCTTGGCAGCGTGCAGCTATCACCGAGATCGCAAGTCCGCTTGTAGCCGAGGTAAAAGCTGGCAAGCGCCTTCAGCCAGTCTTTCGGCTGGTTTTCCCTGAGCGCCAGGATTCCTTGACGGAGCTCTTGCAAGCCTTCCACGACGGCTGTGCGAAACGCTTCGCTCTTGGACTTGAAGTGTCCATAGAAGGCGCCGTTGGTAACGCCGGCCGCTTTCGTCAGCGCATCGATGCCCGCGCCGCCATAGCCTTCCTTGCGAAATACCTGCCCCGCGGCCGCGACGACACGGGTTCGGGTTTCTTCCTTGTGTTCGGCGCTATAGCGCATTGCCGCCTCCATTGAGAGTGATCTCTCTTTATTGCTTGCATAGAGAGAGATCGGTATGTATCGTTAAAGAGTGATCGGTATATATCAATTGCCGCCACGGGTCCAACAAGGAGATGTTCCAATGCCCATTACACTCACCGTATCCGAAGGGCTGCTTTCATCCGAAGCGCAGGCAAGAGCTTTTGCCGGATTGACGGATGCAGTCCTAGATGTTGCCGGCTTGACCGGGAATGAATTCATGACGGCCAATGTCATCGGCTCGATCAATGTGCTCCCGGCCGAACACGTACTGGCGGCCGGAAAGCCCGTTGCTGCGGCCTTCATCGAACTCAAACTGCCCGAAATCGCACTCGCGACCGCCGAAGCCAAGCGTGCCTTCATTGCAAGGGCGACCGATGTCGTCGAGCGGGCGGCCGAAGGACGGGTCAAGCGTGAGCATATCTGGTCGAATATAGTCTATGCGCCTGAAGGTGCTTGGGGCATCGCGGGGCAAAGCTACAGCAATGCCGATCTTATCGCTGCGATTGCAGGCGCCGCAGTGCCCGAGGTCGAAACTCGTCGCGCTTGAGATGGGGTAGTTGGCATCAATACGGGCGGCCGCGTGGGCCGTTCGTTCGACAACAAGGAAGGCAGGAAATGCAACTCGCCAATTATCTGTTTTTTACGACGCATTGCGATGAAGCCCTCGCTTTCTATACGGCCTGCGGGCTGGGCCAAGTGACGCTGTTGATCCGTCACAGTACGGATGGGATACCGCCTACAAACGAAGCGATGCGGGGCAGGATAATGCACGCTCGCTTTGAGGGACCAGGCATCTTGTTCTTCGCCTCTGACAATCATGATGCTGAGCCGATGCGAGGCTCCGCTCATATGCTCATGGTGGATGATCGAGAGAGTACCGACAGGATTTTTGCCCGATTGGCAGAAGGCGGCAACGTGACGACACCACTCGCCGTGCAGCCATGGGGTAGCTATTACGGCAAGCTGACGGATCGGTTCGGCGTGCAATGGATGGTGGACTGCCTGCAGTAGGCGCCAACTGATCACGCGTGAGAGATTATCATTATTAGTCCGGTCGTCCGGATGAATTCACATGACTGTTATGAGACCTGGCTATCAAGGGTTCAGTCTACTCCAACAGCGAGAGCATCATGACGAGCGCAGCAACGACTTATGCAACCTGGCACAAGGAACCGCAGGGTGACGTCGCAATGGCAGAATCGCATAGCCCCTATTGGCGGCACTTCATCGAGACGGTGCCGGAGCGGGATTTCTCCTCGAAGACCGTCCTGGATTTCGGCTGCAACCGGGGCGGCTTTCTGCGGCTGCTTTATGCCATGCGGCCGTTCCGACGCGGTATCGGCATCGATATCGCTTCGGAGTCGGTGGCCGCTGCCGTCGAAGCCGCGGGCAACATGCCGCTCCAGTTTCATGTCACGACCGACCTGGCGCCCTTTGCCGACAGCTTCGACGTGGCCTTCAGCTATGAGGTGATCTATCTGCTGCCGCAGCTGAAAGAGCATGCCGAAGGGATGTTCCGGGCCATGCGCAATGGGGGCGTCTACTACGCGGTGACCGGTTGCCACAACGAAATGCCGCTCTGGCCGAAGTGGCTAGAGCTGATCGGCAACAATAGCAATGCGCCCATGCAGGATCGTTCGCCGCAGGACTATATCGAGGCCTTCACGGCGGCAGGCTTCGATGTTTCCGTCAGGCGCTTCGGCTATGATGGTTTTGTGCGTGCCACCAAGGATCGGAAATATTATCCAAGCATTCTCGATGCACTGAGCTACCCTGCCGAATACAAGCTGCTGTTCCGGTTGGAGAAGCGTATCTGATATGGAGACGATCGACCGAAAGGGCGGCAGCGCGCTCTGGCATCAGATCGGCGAGATCCTGGCGGCTGATATTGCCGCCGGGACTTTTGCCCCGGGGACGAAATTGCCGGCCGAGCCGGAGCTGATGCAGCGTTTCGGCGTCAGCCGTTTTACCGTACGCCAGGCACTGGGGCACTTGGAGCAGCGTGGGTTGGTTCGCGCCGAGCAGGGGCGAGGGACTTTCGTTCATAGGGGCGTGCTCGACTATACGCTGTCGAAACGCACCCGCTTCCACAAAAATTTGATCGAGCAAGGTTTCGAACCGGGCGGCGAGCTGCTTGTTCACGAGATCGTGCCGGCGACTGAACGCGTCGCGGCCTATCTGAAGATCACAATCGGCGCGCCGGTCATCTATCGTCGCGGCGTCATGACGGCCGACGGCATTCCGGTGGAATTGGGCAACTCCTATTATCCGGCCGAACGTTTTCCCGATTTCGATCATGCTAGATTGCGGTATCCGACAATCTCGGCGGCGCTCGCCAGCTATGGCGTCACCGACTATGAGCGCTTGTCGACGGAGATCGAGGCGCGTATGCCGACGGCCGACGAGGCGCGGATCCTGCGCCAGCCGAAATCCGCGCCGCTGCTGGTGACGCGCAAGGTGGATGCGGATACCGACGGAGTGCCGATCACCTATTCGGAATCGGTCTGGCCGGCCGAGCGCACCACATTCAATCTCGATCTGCGATGAGAGTGCCGGGGAACCCTTTAGGCTCTCCGCGAGCTTGAACTAGCGGTGGGACAGGATATTGACGACCTTGCCGAACGGGTCGCGGACATAGAAGCGGCGGACACCCCATGGCTCGTCCGTGAGATCATACAATATGCCGAAGCCCATGGAGGTGGCGCGCTGATAGAGCGTGTCGACATCGTCGACTTCGATGGAAAGGTCGGGGACGAGCGTTCCCGAACCGCCTTCGCTGGCGACGCTGATCTGCGGCACTGTTGCCGCTTCGGAGGCGAAGGTCAGGATCCAGCCGTGATCCATGACGATGTCGAGGCCGAGCAGGTCATGATAGAAAAGACGAGCCGTGTCTGGATCGGCTGCCGGCAGGTTCGGGATGATGCGTAGGACGGTCACTGACTTCCTCCCTGGTGGACATGGAGGCGGGCAGATGCCGCGCCTCCACCATGCTAAGCTTAAACTGTGACGGCGGGCAGCAGCTTGCCGCGCTCCGCCAGGATGTGGCGGCAGGCGCTGGCGACTTCACGGCCCTTGATGATGAAATGTTCCTTGAAGAATTGGATGTGTGCTTCCGATTCCTGGAAGTGATGCGGCGTCAGGACCGCCGACAGGATCGGCACACCGGTATCGAGCTGGACGCGCATCATGGCATCGAGAACCGTATTGGCAACGAACTCATGGCGATAGATGCCACCGTCGACAACGAAAGCGGTGGCGATGATCGCGGAATAACGGCCGTTACGGGCAAGCGTCTGAGCGTGCAGCGGAATTTCCAGCGCTCCGGGTACGTCGAAGATATCGATCGGCGGTGCGCCTTCGACCGTCTGCCATTCAGCAACGAAGGAATCGACCGAGCGATCGACGATATCGGCGTGCCAGCGGGCCCGAATGATCGCGATACGGCTCGGTTGGGTAGAAATCGAAATGGTCATGAATTTTGCCTTTCAAGGGTTGTTGTCAAATATCCCTTGGGCGAACACGCAACATCGCAGCACCCCTCGCGCGGAGGAGGTACGATCCTGCTTGCTCTCTTCCATCCGGACTATACCGTCGGCTCCGGCATCTCACCGGATCTGCTGACCCTTCCGAAATCCGGAAGGCGCTCGCGGGCTCGAGGAAACTCCCCATACCGCCGGTGGGGAATTGCACCCCGCCCTGAGAACGCGTGGACTATAGATGCTTTGCCTTATGGAAATCAAAGAAAAACGCCGGGGTTTTGGCCCGGCGTCTGCGAATAATTTTCCAAAATGACCCGGCGATGGAGGGCTCTTTCTCAGTCCTGAATGACGAGCAGGTCGGAGGAGGCAAAACGCAACGTCACCTTCTCACCAACACTCGGAGGCATCATGCCCGGGCTGTTGAACATGTCGAAGGAAATCGTGTTGCCGGCGACATTCATGCGGGTGCGGATGACCGAGCCCAGGAAATGTGCCGAGGAGACTTCGCCTGTGAGGGCTGTATCGCCCTTGGCCGATTCCGCCAGCGAACCGGCTTCCGGACGCAGGGCAAGCGATACGGTATCGCCCGGCTTGTAGGCGGTCACCGACTGCTTCAGGGTCACGCCCTGATCGCCGATCATGATGCGGTTACTGTCGGGATCGACGACCTTGCCTTCGATCAGATTCAGCGTGCCGACGAAAGAGGCGACGAAACGGGTTGCCGGCTTGTTGTAGATTTCGAACGGCGTGCCGATCTGATCGGCGCGGCCTGCATTCATGACCACGATACGGTCGGAGATGGACAGCGCCTCTTCCTGATCGTGCGTCACGAAGACAGTGGTGATGCCGAGCTGCTGTTGGATGGCGCGGATTTCCTCGCGCAGCGAGATACGGATCTTGGCGTCGAGAGCCGAGAGCGGCTCGTCGAGCAGGAGCACCTGCGGCTTGACGGCGATGGCGCGGGCGAGCGCTACGCGCTGTTGCTGGCCTCCGGACATCTGATAGGGATAGCGGCCGGCGAGATGATCGAGCTTGATGAGAGCCAGCATCTCCTTGACGCGCTTGTCGATGTCGGGCTTCGCCATGCCGGCGACCTTGAGGCCGAAGGCGACGTTGTCATGCACCGTCATGTTCGGAAACAATGCGTAGGCCTGGAAGACCATGCCAATATTGCGCTGGTTCGGTTTCAGCGCCCGCTGGTCCTTGCCATTGATCGACAGGGTGCCGGCGGTCGGCGTTTCGAAACCTGCGATCATGCGCAGCACGGTCGTCTTGCCGCAGCCCGACGGTCCGAGGAAGGAGACGAATTCTCCTTTCTCGATTTGCATATTGAAATCATGGACGACGTGAATGTCGCCGAAGGACTTCTTGATGTGGGTGAGTTCGAGAAAAGCCATGGTGAGAAGCCTTACGCCTTAATCGGAGCGGATTTTGAGAAACGGGAAACGAGCTGCAAGAGGCCCATGCTGAGCCAGGTAACGGCAAGCGCGATGATGGCCAGGGCAGAGGGCTCGTAAGCTCTATTGGCGCCCATGAGCTGCATGTAGGGCCCGAATGCCGGACGGTTGAGCAGCGATGCCATGGTGAATTCGCCCATGACGATCGCAAGGGTGATGAATGCTCCGGAAAGCACACCGCTCATGACATTCGGAAAGATGCATTTGAACATGATGGTTGTCCATTTTGCACCAAGGCTTTCGGCAGCCTCCGTCAGCGTGCCGACATCAATGGTACGCATCGCCGTATCGACCGAACGATACATATAGGGCAGCGACAATACAATGTAGGAGCAGACGAGCAGAATGTTCGTCGTCGAATTATAGCCGGTCAGCGGCAGGATCGACGACGAATTATAGAGCCGCAGATAGCCGAAAACGATGACGATGGCCGGAATGACCAACGGCATCAAGGTGATGAATTCCACGACAGGGCGGAGCTGCGGCAACCGCAACCGCACCCAATAGGCCGTGGGCACAACGAGCAGCATGCCGAAGATAATGGTCAAAAGCGCCATCAACATCGAGAAACCAAAGGCCGTTATGAAACCGAAATCCGAAAAGACGGAGGCATAAGCGTCAAAGCTGTAAGCGTTGCGCCGCATGCGCAGCGAGAACTCCAGCGTACCGATGAGCGGCACCAGGAAGTAGATGAGGCCGATGGCAACGGCGATCCAGGCGAAGAATTTTTGCAGCTTCATTTCTGCCACCGTTCAGCGCGCATGCGCATCAAGATATAAATGACGTTCGAAATACCGGTAATGACGATCATGCCCAGCGCGAGCGCATAGCCCAGATTGGCATTGTGCAGCACGTCGCCGCGGATCTGCGCATAGAGTACGATGGGAACGATATTCAGCGAGCTGCCGGTAAGTGCAATTGCAGTCGCGATGGCGCCGAACGAATTTGCAAACAGTAGCAGCGTCGTGCCAAGCAGGCTCGGCCAGAGGATCGGTAGGGCGACCATCCGCCAATATTGTCCATTGGTTGCGCCTAGAATGGAAGCAGCTTCTTGCCATTCCTTCTTCATGCCGTCGAGCGCAGGCGTAATGATCAGCACCATCAGCGGAATCTGGAAGTACATGTAGGTAATGGTCAGGCCGAAGAAGCTCAGCAGGTTGAAGCCACTGCCGTAGAGGTTGAAGCCGAAATGAGCGAGCAATATCGTGACCAGACCCTGGCGGCCGAGCGTGGCTATGAACGAGAAAGCCAGCGGCACGCCGGCGAAATTCGATGCGACCCCCGAGAAGGTCAGGAAGGCGTGACGGATCCAAGTGGGAAGCCCGCCAAGGACCAGCGCCCAAGCCAGGTAAAAGCCGATGATCGCGCCACCGAGCGCCGAAGCGACCGAGATTTTGATACTGATCCAATAGGCGCTCATGATCGTCGGCGTGAACAGGTCGGCGATGTTCTTGAGCGTCAGGCTGCCGTCCGGCGTCAGAAAGGCGCCTGCTATCAAATAGATCGTCGGAAGAATCAGGAATAGCAGCGCGAAGATCAGGAAGGGTGCTATTCCCAGCCAATCGATAACCACACGCTTGTTGATCATCGGAGTGGAACTGACCGTTGATGTTGTGGCGATGCTCATGATTGGCCCAATCCGCGGCGTCAGAAAAACGGAAACCTCCCCGCCGAAGCGGGGAGGTCATGTCAGGTCAAATTACTGTACGTTCGAACCGACGACAGAATCCCACTTGGTGGTGATGGCGGTCTTGCCGGCAGCCTGCTCGTCGAGCGTCGGGAAGACTGCCTTTTCATAGGCGGCAGCCGGCGGCAGCTTGTCGAGAAGCTCCTGCGGGACCTTCTTGTTCTTCGCCAGATCGTTGAAGCGGATCGGGTGGCAATAGCCCTTGAGCCAGCCGATCTGGCCTTCGTCGGAATAGAGGAACTCCATCCAGAGCTTGGCAGCGTTCGGATGCGGAGCGAAAGCCGAGATTGCCTGGACGTAGACGCCTGCGATAACGCCCGAAGCCGGAACGGTGACGTCAACCGGCGGGTTGCCGTTCAGGCTGTCGCGCCAGGAAAGACCGTTGTAATCCCAAGCAACGACGATCGGGGTTGCGCCCTGAGCCAGCGAAGCGGACTTGCCGATGACCGGAACGAAGTTGCCGGCCTTGTTCAGCTTTGCGAAGTAGTCGAGACCGGCGGTGCCGACCTTGACTGCATCCTTCTCGCCAGCGGCGAGACCGGCGGCGTAGACGGCCTGAACGGCTTGGTTCGAGGTGCGCGGGTCGCCGGCGAGCGAAACGGTGTTTGCATATTCCGGCTTCAGGAGGTCAGCCCAGTCCTTCGGCGGGTTCTTCACAACGTCCTTGTTCACGACGAAGGAGAGAACGCCGTAGTAGTCGCCGTACCAGTAGCCTTCGGCATCCTTGGCGCTGTCCGGAATCGAATCCCAGGTGGAAACCTTGTAGGGCTGCAGCAGGCCTTCCTTCTTGGCCGTCGGGCCGAAGGAGAGACCAACGTCGATCACATCAGGAGCCTGCGGGCCGGTGTTACCCTTGTTGGCGCGGATTGCTTCGACTTCATCGCCCGAACCGGCATCCGGATTCAGTTCGTTGACTTCAATGCCGTATTTTGCCTTAAAGGCAGAGATCAGATCGCCATAACCGCACCAGTTGTGGGGCAGGGCGATGGTGGTCAGCGTGCCTTCCTTCTTGGCAGCAGCGATGAGATCGGCGCTCGGTTCCGCGGCGGCAATAGCCGTCGAAGCGACGAGCATCGCCGTGGAGATTGTCAGAAGACGATGAATTTTCGAGATCACTGCATTTCCTCCTTTTTGGGTTTTCAGTGTCTGGCGTTGCTGTTAATGACGTTACATGAAGGTTGTGTGACGACTTCAAAGCGTTGGGTTTGCTGAAAACGCAGTCGATTTTTGCTTCTAATCGACAAGTATGACAGTCGCTGTATTCCACATCCTCCAAGAGCTGTTATTTTCTGTTTTCATTCCCCTTCAGCTTAGCTTGCGAAACAGCTTGGTTTGTTCGAAAAGACCTTCCAGTGTCTTCATGCGCTCGCTCGTTTCGTCCCATGTCGAGCTTTGCACGGCTTCGATCAGGGCTTCGACGATGAACAGGGTAACGACCGATGAATCCCAGGCGGATGGCGCCTCGATTTGCACGCGGAACGTGTGCTTGCCGTGTTTGGCGGCCGGGGTTGCCCACTGATCGGTGAAGACGATGATTTCAGCGCCATGGCGGCGGGCAGCCGCCGCGAGATTGACCATTTCCTGCTCGTAGCGCCTGATATCGAAGATGATGAGCAGGTCGCCCGGATTCATGTTCAGGACATATTGCGGCCATGCGCTTGAGTTCGAAGAAAGCAAGGTCGTATTCGGACGGATGACCTGCATATGAGTGAAGAAATATTCGGCAAGCGCCCCGGTGATGCGGCCGCCTACGAAATAAAGTGCGCGTTTTCTCTCCGACAGCAGTGCCGCGACGCTGTCGAAGGTTGCCACGTCGAGGTCCGACAGGGTCTGCCGCAGATTGCCTGTGATGGTATCGGCAAAGCGATTGAGGATATGCGTACCCGGAGCGTTCGACGCCCAGCGATCGTGCTTTGTCAGCGGGTTGGAGATCGTCGCTTCTACTTCCTGATGAAGATGGGCCTGGAAGTCCGGATAGCCTTTGTATCCGAGTTTCTGCACCATGCGCGCGACTGTCGGGGTCGAAACCCGCGCATTCTCGGCGACGGTGGTGATGCTACCCAATCCGGAAACGGGGTAGTTGTCGAGCAAGCTCTTGGCGAGCTGCTTTTCGGCGCGCGTTAAAGTGTCAAAGCGCGCATTGATCACGTCCGAAACTGTCTTCGACGCATTGCTCACTCGATTTTTGCTCCCCAAACGGTCTGTTGCCGTTTTCTTTCCAGGATATAACAACGCTGTCACAATTCGAGTCAATGTCACAAATGAAGAAATAATTTCAGTTTCCAGTTGACAGCAGGGAAAACCTGAAGAATTCTTTTCTTATAAAGATTTTATTAATCGGCACTGGGGCGTCTCTGATGCTTGCGCAGCAAGGCATTTTGTCGAAGGCAGACGGCGATTGCGTTGCGGTCGAAAGGCCGGACGGACGCAGCGCAGTTTTGCTCGTTTGCGAGCATGCCTCGCGTGAGATTCCAGAGCGGTTCGGCGATCTCGGGCTTTCAGCCGAGGCGCGTTCCAGCCACATCGCCTGGGACCCGGGTGCACTCGCGGTTGCAAGGAAAATCTCCGCGGGCCTTGATGCCACTCTGGTGTTTCAGCGCTTCTCCCGGCTGATTTATGATTGCAACCGGCCGCCCGAAAGTGCTGGTGCCATGCCGGAGACGAGCGAGATCTATACGATCCCTGGCAATCAACATCTGGGCGAAGCGGATAGGCAGGCCCGCACGGAGGGGCTCTATATCCCGTTCCACGATCGCATTCGGTCGCTCTTGAAGGAGCGTGCCGCACGCGGACAAAAAACCGTGATCGTGACAATTCACAGCTTCACGCCGATCTATAATGGCAAGCCGCGCGCAGTGGAGCTTGGCATTCTGCATGACGAAGACCGTTGGCTGGCCGATCGCATGTTGGACGCAGCGACCGAAGCGCCACTCTACAAGACTGAACGAAACCAGCCTTACGGGCCTGAAGACGGCGTTACCCATACGCTGAAGCTGCATGGGCTTGCCAATGGTCTGCATAACGTAATGATCGAGGTTCGCAACGACCTCATTCGGGATGACGTCGGCCAAGGGGTCGTGGCCGATTATCTGACGGGGCTTCTCCAGAGCAGTCTGGAAGCCTGAGCATAAAAGAAAAAGACCCCGGGGAGCAGTTCAACTGCGATCGGGCCGCATGGTGAAATGCCAGCGGTCAATGTGACACATGGTTCTCCGCAATCCCGCGGACGACCGGGCTTTAGGGGGAATGGCATGTCTGATTATTCAGAGTTAGACAAAAAGCAGGATATACAAATCCTGCACTCCATGGGCTATGCTCAGGAGCTGGAACGGCGCATGAGTTCGTTTTCGAATTTCGCCATTTCCTTCTCCATCATCTGCATTCTATCCGGCGGCATCAATTCGCTTGCACAGGCGACTTCTGGCGCGGGCGGTGCCGCCATTGGTATAGGGTGGCCGCTCGGCTGCCTGATTTCGGGCGTTTTCGCACTCTCGATGGCGCAGATTTCTTCGGCTTATCCCACGGCCGGCGGCCTCTATCACTGGGGGTCGATCCTCGGCAACCGGTTCACCGGCTGGCTGACGGCCTGGCTCAATCTTCTCGGCCTGATCACGGTGCTTGGCGCGATCAATGTGGGTACTTGGGGCTTCTTCAGTGGCTCCATCGCCCCTTGGTTCGGCATTGCCGTCGATACCACCACTTCGGCCGGTTTTGCCAACCAGATCATTTTCGTTGCCATCATCACCGGCCTGCAAGCCTTGATCAATCATTTCGGCATCAGGCTCACGGCAAAACTGACCGATATGTCCGGTTACCTGATCTTTGCCGCCGCAATCGCGCTGACCGTCGTCTGCCTGATCGGTGTCAAGAGCTGGGATATCAGCCGCATCTGGACTTTCACCAACTACTCCGGAACGCCGGAAGGTGATGCTTCCGTTTGGCCGAAGATGGACAATATCTGGTACGTCTTCGCTCTTGGACTGTTGTTGCCGATCTACACAATTACCGGATACGACGCGTCGGCGCACACGTCGGAGGAGACCGTCAAGGCTTCCAGCTCCGTGCCGCGCGGCATGGTCTCCTCGGTCTGGTGGTCATCGTTGTTCGGCTACATCATGCTGCTGGCCTTCCTCCTGGCCATTCCGGACATGAACGAGGCATCGAAACAGGGCTGGAACGTCTTCTTCTGGACGATCAACAGCATCACGAATCCGGTGGTCGCCAATATCCTCTATGTTGCGATCTTCATCTCGCAGCTGCTGTGCGGCCTGGCCACCGTGACCTCCGCATCGCGCATGATTTATGCCTTCTCGCGGGATGGCGGCCTGCCATTCTCGAAGTCGCTCGCCAGCGTCAGCCCGCGGTTCCGTACGCCTTCGATTGCCATCTGGACGGCTGCGATCCTTTCGGTCCTATTCGTTTGGGGCGCTTCGCTCGTTACGATTGCTGGATCTTCGGCCTATACCATCGTCGTGTCGTGCACCGTCATCTTCCTGTTCCTTTCCTTTACAGTGCCGATCGTCCTCGGCATCAAGGCGATCGGAACTGCGAAATGGCCAAAGATGGGGCCTTGGAACATGGGCATCGGCACCTACAAGCTGGTTTCCGTTCTGGTGATTATTGCCATGGCGGTCATCTTCATCATCGGTGTGCAGCCGCCGAACGAATGGGCGCTCTATATCACAATCGGCTTCCTGGTCCTGACTGCAATCATTTGGTTCGCCTTTGAGAAGCGCCGTTTCCAGGGTCCTCCGATCGGCGACATGATTGCCAAGCGCCAGGGCGATATCGCTGCTGCCGAACGAGCTGTCGGCGAAGTGTGATCCTCATTCAGCATCAATCCGGCAGGGGCCGCAACCGCGGCCCCATCCAACTGACGAGCGGCTCCGGTAAGCATATCCGACAGCACCGCTGGCCGACCCACTTCCATCTTCTAGGCGGACCAAATTATGAGCAGCAGCTATACGTTCGACGACCTCAAGCGAGATGTGGCCGAAGGGCGCATCGATACGGTTCTGGCATGTCAGGTCGACATGCAGGGCCGGTTGATGGGCAAACGCTTCCAGGCGGAATTCTTCATCGAAAGCGCATGGAAGGAAACGCATAGCTGCAACTATCTGCAGGCGACTGATATCGAGATGGAGACCGTCTCCGGCTACAAGTCGACGAGCTGGGAGAAGGGTTATGGCGACTATACCATGAAGCCCGATCTCGCCACGCTCCGTCGCATACCCTGGCTTGAAGGCACAGCGCTCGTCCTCTGCGACGTGCTCGATCACCATACTCATGAGGAAGTCGCGCATTCGCCACGCGCTATTCTCAAGAAGCAGGTCAAGCGTCTCGAAGCGATGGGCATGAAGGCCTACATGGCTTCGGAGCTTGAATTCTTCCTGTTTGATCAGAGCTACGACAGTGCCCGTGAATCCGGCTATCGCAATCTCAATCTCGTCAGTGGCTACAACGAGGATTACCACATCTTCCAAACCACGAAGGAAGAAGATGTGATGCGGGCGATCCGCAAGGGACTGCAGGGTGCGGAGATCCCTGTCGAAAACTCCAAGGGCGAAGCATCCGCCGGCCAGGAGGAAATCAACGTCCGCTACGCCGATGCTCTGACCATGGCCGACCGCCATGCCATCATCAAGAATGGCTGCAAGGAGATTGCCTGGTCGAAGGGCAAGGCCATTACGTTCCTGGCGAAGTGGAACTACAGCGCTGCGGGCAGTTCCTCTCATATTCATCAGTCGCTCTGGAGTGTGGACGGCAAGACGCCGCTGTTCTTCGACAAGGAAAAAGAACACGGCATGACGCCGCTGATGAAGCACTATGTCGCGGGCCTCCTGACGCATGCCAGCGAAATCACCTATTTCCTTGCGCCCTATATCAACTCCTACAAGCGCTTCGTTGCCGGCACCTTCGCACCCACCAAGGCAATCTGGAGCACGGACAATCGCACCGCCGGCTATCGCCTGTGCGGAGCCGAAACCAAGAGCATTCGCATCGAATGCCGCGTCGGCGGCTCGGATCTCAATCCCTATCTGGCATTTGCTGCCCTGATTGCCGCCGGCCTTGATGGCATCGAAAACAAGCTCGAACTGGAGGCGCCCTTTGTCGGCGATGCCTATGGTGCGCGTGAAGTTCGCGAGATACCGCGCACCCTGCGTGGTGCGACCGAAGCCCTGACCAATTCGAAGATGCTGCGCGCCGCCTTTGGCGACGATGTCATCGATCATTATACCCGCGCTGCCGAATGGGAGCAGGAGGAGTATGATCGTCGCATCACGGATTGGGAAGTGGCGCGCGGATTCGAAAGAGCGTAAGGCATTTGCGATCTGCCGCTTGCCCGATTTTCATTCTAGGATCGGGCAGGGGGCACTAGGATGCTTGTTGACCTGCTGTTTCTTCTTAGAGGCGGCCAAAGGTTCTGCAACATCCGGGCAATCAATTGGCTGACCAATAAAACAGGAATTCGATCATGACCATGATCACATGCGTCTCCCCGGTGAACGGAGAGGTTTATGCCGAGCGTCCGTCTCTGTCGCTGGAAGCTGCCAAGGACGTCGTCGCGCGCGCCCGCAAGGCACAGAAGGATTGGGCGCGTCGTCCGCTAGAGGATCGCGTTCAGCTCGTGCTCAAGGGCGTGGCCCGGCTCAATGAGATGGCCGAAATAGTGGTGCCGGAGCTTGCCTGGCAGATGGGCCGCCCGATCAGGTACGGCGGTGAATATCGCGGCTTCAACGAGCGCTCAAACTATGTCGCGTCGATCGCCGCCGATGCGCTGGCACCCTTGGTCGTCGAGGACAGCGCCAATTTCGCCCGCCGCATCGAGCGCGAACCGCATGGCGTCGTCTTCGTCATCGCGCCGTGGAACTATCCCTACATGACCGCGATCAATACGGTCGCCCCGGCGCTGATGGCCGGCAATACCGTCATTCTCAAGCATGCAAGCCAGACGCTGCTCGTCGGCGAGCGGCTGGTGCAGGCTTTCGTCGAGGCCGGCGTCCCCGCCAATGTCTTCCAGAATGTCTTCCTCGATCATGAAACGACTTCGGCGCTGATCGCAGCCGGAAGCTTCAACTTCGTCAATTTCACCGGCTCCGTCGAAGGCGGCCGGTCGATCGAGCGCGCCGCTGCCGGCACCTTCACCAGCCTCGGACTTGAGCTTGGCGGCAAGGATCCGGGCTATGTGATGGAGGACGCCGATCTTGACGCTGCCGTCGACACGCTGATGGATGGGGCGACCTACAACTCCGGCCAGTGCTGCTGCGGCATCGAGCGTATCTATGTGCATGAATCGCTCTATGACGCCTTCGTCGAGAAGTCCGTTGCCTGGGTTTCGAACTACAAGCTCGGCAATCCCCTTGATCCCGAGACGTCGCTCGGGCCGATGGCGCACAAGCGCTTTGCCAAGGTGGTGCGTGAACAGATCGCCGATGCGGTCGCTAAGGGCGCCAAGGCGCTGGTCGATCCCAAGCTGTTTCCGGCTGACGATGGCGGTGCCTATCTCGCGCCGCAGGTCCTCGTCAATGTCGATCATTCCATGGCCTTTATGCGCGAGGAGACCTTCGGCCCTGCCGTCGGCATCATGAAGGTGAAGAGCGACGCGGAAGCGCTGGAGCTGATGAACGACAGCCCCTACGGCCTGACGGCTTCGCTGTGGACGAAGGATGTCGAGCGCGCCTCGCGCATCGGCCGCGAGATCGAAACCGGTACCGTCTTCATGAACCGCGCCGATTATCTCGATCCGGCGCTGTGCTGGACCGGCGTCAAGGAAACCGGCCGCGGCGGCTCGCTGTCGATCATCGGCTTCCACAATCTGACGCGCCCGAAATCCTATCATCTGAAGAAAGTAACCGCATGAGCACTATCTCAGCCAATTGGAGCTATCCCAACGCCTTCAAGCTCGGCCGCGGCCGGATTAAGGAACTGGCGGACGCCTGCAAGAGCCTGGGCATGAAGAAGCCTCTCCTGGTCACCGACCGGGGACTTGCCTCGATGGCGATCACGGCGACGGCGTTGGATATTCTGGAAGATGCAGGTCTCGGCCGCGCCATCTTCGCTGATGTCGACCCGAACCCGAACGAGAAGAACCTCGAAGCCGGCGTGAAGGCGTTCAAGGACGGCGGCCATGACGGCGTCGTCGCCTTCGGCGGCGGTTCCGGCCTCGATCTCGGCAAGTGCGTCGCTTTCATGGTGGGCCAGACGCGTCCGGTCTGGGATTTCGAAGATATCGGGGACTGGTGGACCCGCGCCAACGTCGAAGGCATTGCGCCGATCGTTGCTGTGCCGACGACGGCCGGCACCGGTTCGGAAGTCGGCCGCGCCAGCGTCATCACCAATTCCGCAACGCATGTGAAGAAGATCATCTTCCATCCGAAATTCCTGCCCGGCGTCGTCATCGCCGATCCTGAACTGACCGTCGGCATGCCGAAGATCATTACCGCTGGCACCGGCATGGACGCGTTCGCTCACTGCCTGGAAGCCTATTCCTCACCTTTCTACCACCCGATGTCGGCCGGTATCGCGCTGGAGGGCATGCGGCTCGTCAAGGAGTTCCTGCCGCGCGCCTATCGCGAGGGAACGGATCTCGAAGCCCGCGCCAACATGATGAGTGCCGCCGCCATGGGCGCCGTCGCCTTCCAGAAGGGGCTTGGCGCGATCCACGCGCTGTCGCACCCGATCGGCGCCGTCTACAACACGCATCACGGCATGACCAATGCCGTCGTCATGCCGGCGGTCCTGCGTTTCAACCGCAAGGCTATCGAGGATAAGATTGCTCGCGCCGCAGCCTATCTGGGCATCTCGGGCGGTTTTGACGGCTTCTACGACTATGTGCTGCAACTGCGCTCGGAACTCGGCGTGCCGGAAAATCTGTCTGCCATGGGCATCGCGCCCGATCGGATCGACGAGCTCTCCGCCATGGCGATCGAAGACCCGAGTGCCGGCGGCAATCCGGTGCCGCTGACGCTGGAAAACACCAAAGCTCTTTTCCGGGATTGCTTCTGATACTGCGCTCAGCTCCCCGATATGCGGGATGAAATTGGCAGCATATCAGGCCAAACAAAAAAGCCGCCGAATGTCACCCGGCGGCTTTTTTCATTGAAGCTCTGTCTGGTAATCAATCCACGAATTCTACGACGACGCCCGGCTTGACCATCTTGGCAAGTTCGGTCGCATCCCAATTCGTGAGGCGCACGCAGCCATGGCTCTGCGTCTTACCGATTCTCGAGGGGTCCGGCGTGCCGTGAATGCCGTAGGTCGGCTTCGATAGAGCCATCCAGACCGTACCGACCGGGCCGTTCGGGCCTGGCGGAATATTGAGAACCTTGTCGTTTCCGGCTTGCTGGAAGTTGATCTTCGGATTGTAGGTATAGCCCGGGTTGAAGGCGACGCGCTCGACCGTGACTGTGCCTGACGGCGAGGGCGTGTCGGCGGAGCCGATGCTGGCCGGGTAGGCGGCGATCAGCGTGCCGTTGGCGTCATAGGCGAAAACCTGCTTGCGGCCCTTGTCCGCCAGGATCTTGGCGACTGCGCCGGTCTTACTGGGGCCGGTATTGACGACCTTAATGGTGCTGCCCGGCACGGTGAAATCGACGCCGGGATTGAGCGCCTTCAGATAGCCTTCATCCATGTGAAAGCGTTCGGCCAGCATTTCCGTCGTCGAGGTATAGCCGAGGGACGGCATCTGTGCCTTAGCCGCATAGTCCTCAGGAATAGAGGCGACATACGGGCCTGCGGCGTCGGCCGCCGTGATCGTGTAGTTGACGATCGGCATACCGCCGGACATGCGAAGCTGCTCGAGGATCGCGTCGGTATTGTTCGGGTCGAGCGTCTGGCCGGTCATCTGCTGATAGGCATAGATCGCCTTGGTGACATTGGCACCCATTCTGCCGTCAATCGCACCAGGCGAAATACCCTGCCGCGCGAGGAAGACCTCCAGCGCGGTGATCTCCATCTTCGATTTGCCCTTCAGCGTAATGACGGGTTCGGCCGGTGCCGGTTTGTTGACGATGTCGGGCGCGCTCTGCTGTGGATCGATCGACGCGTAGTCGTTGCCGTTTTGGTTCGTCTGGCCCTGGTTCTTGCCAGGCAATGGCTGATTGTCGAGCGGCTGGCGCTGGATATCGCCGTCGCGCGGAATTCCGCCGGTGACCACACCGCGATCCTGCTGGTCGTAACCATTGTTGGGTGCGCCGTCGTAATTTCCGTAGCTGTCGGAGCGATATTGACGATAGTCCTGGTAGTCGCCGTTGTTGGAAAGCTGCGTGTCGCCATACCGGCCGCCATTATTGCCATAGGTATCGCGGGCTGGGGCGCGGGGATAGTAGGTGCTGGCCCTCATCTCCGTGGCGACGACATTGCCGTAGGCATCAATCAGGACCCGGCGGCCGCGACCGTCGCGGGCCATGGAATATCCACCACCATAAGGATACTGATCGAGGATCCGGCCGTCAGGGGTGACAAGAACCGTGTTGCCGTTGCCGCTACGATAATATTGTGCCTGCGCGTCCGTGAGCGCGAGCATGGACACGGTGGCAGTCATTGCCAGGGCAAAACTTAATTTTACGAACCGGTTCACGTCTGTCGGATCCTCGGGATGGTCGTTCGGCTGACACACACATGGCAATTTTGACGCCAGTATGGAGATTTAGATTATCATGCTGAATAAAATATAAAAATTTATGTGATCAAGGCTTCAAGTTAAGATTTGGTAAGCCAAATAACCGCTTATTTCAGCCGCGCGCCAGCTTGGGACAGCACCTGCGCTCGGCGCCAATCAGGGAGGGCTTTGGGGATGATGGATTTTTCTGCGGCGAAAGGGCCGAAATTGACGCTGGACGAGGGGTCCGTGCTGGATATAGGCGCCTGCATTGTCGAGGGCAATAATCTTGCGCCGGGAAGTGCCGTTCCTGACGATGGAGATCCGCGGATCAGTCATTCCGTGGAGGGCTTCCTCTTCACCTGCGGGCCGGACCATATCCGCCATCCCGAGCCGATGTCGGGCGCATATGAAGGCAAGCGCTATCCGCTTCACGGTTCCTTCGCGTCCCATCCAGCCAAAATTCTCTGGACCAAATTCGAGAATGGCAATGCGGAATGCCGCGCCGATATCGATGTTGTCACCGCCGAAAGGCGAACGGCAAGGCTCGAACGTCTTTGGCGGATCGATGGCGCCACGGGCGAGGTCTCGCTTGCCGATCGTGTGGTCAATACGAGTACCGAGGCGATGCCGGTCTTCCTGATGTACCATATGAACATCGGCGGCAAATGGTTCGATAACGGCACGCGTCTTGCCGGTCAGATGCTTGACAATGGCGGCTTTCCCTGGACCTTTGGCGAGGAGGGGGGCGATATCTTCTGTGTGCCGGCGCAGGACAAGGGCGAGGATTGGGCGGAGATCAGCCTTGGCCCCATCGCGGCCATCGGCGGCAAGACACTAAGGGTGCGTTTCGGAACGGACACGCTGCCATTCCTGCAGGTCTGGCGCAATCAGCGCGCGCCTGCGCATGTGCTTGGCATCGAGCCTGTTTCGCATCGCTGGGTCTCGCGGGCCGAGCTGGAAGAGGCGGGCGAGTTCAATATTCTCCAGCCCGGTGAAGTCCGCAATTTCATGCTCAATTTTGCCTTTGTTTGAGAGCGTGCCGCGGTTGACGCTCGCCCTATGGCGGCGTAGATCAAGGCCACGGTTTTAGAGAGGACATGAACCATGGATATCCGCCCGATCGACAATGAATACTCGGTGTCCGGCCAGATCACCGTAGAGGATCTTGACCAGATCAAGGCCCTGGGTTTCAAGTCCATCGTCTGCCATCGCCCCGATGGCGAAAGCCCGGATCAGACGCCGTTCGGTGTCATCGAAGCCCGCGCCAAGGAACTCGGTCTGGAGATCACCCAGGTGCCCGTCGGCCCGATGGGCGTGACTGAAGAGGCCGTGCAGGGCATGGTTGATGCGCTGGACGAGTTTCCGCGGCCGATGCTCGGCTATTGCCGCTCCGGCGCACGCTCGACCGCGATCTATCAGAAGACACATCACATTCGCGGCTGAACGGGTTCTTTCCCCTCACCTTTTTGATCACAGGGCAGGCCATGGTCATGCCCTTTTATCTGTCGAAGAACAACACCAGGAGAACACCATGAGCATCAAGCGTATCGACGTTGGCGCCCGCATGAGCGGCGCTGTCATCCACGGCAACACCGTTTATCTCGCTGGCCAGGTTGGCGATGGCGAAAGCGTCACCGATCAGTGCAAGTCTGCGCTGGCCGAAGTCGATCGCCTGCTCGCTGCAGCCGGTTCCAACAAATCGAAGATCCTGCAGACGCTCATCTACCTCTCCGACATTTCCTACTTCGCCGAAATGAACGCCGCTTGGGAAGCCTGGGTCGATCCGGCCAACACGCCGGCCCGTGCGACCAGCGAAGCCAAGCTTGCAGCGCCGAAGTACAAGGTCGAATTCATCGTGACGGCAGCGTTCTAAGTCGCGCCATCCGTGATTTTTTCAAGGCCGATGGGCTCGCGCTCACCGGCCTTTTGTCTGGGCGATTTCCGTCAGGGTGCGGGAGGGGGTGATCGCTTCCGGGTCGAGCGCAATCTCGATGATGGCCGGCTTGCCGCTCGCTCGCGCCCGTTCGAAGACCGGGCCGAATTCTTCCGTCGCCTTCACTGTTTCGCCGTGGCCGCCATAGGCGCGGGCAAGGGCCGCGAAATCCGGATTGTCGAGTGCGGTGGCGCTGACCCGACCGGGATATTCCCGCTCCTGATGCATGCGGATTGTACCGTACATGCCGTTGTTGATGACTAAAGCGATGAGCGGCAGTCCATACTGGACAGCCGTCGCAAATTCCTGACCATGCATCATAAAACAGCCGTCGCCGGCAAAGCAGATGACTTCGCGATCAGGAAAGAGCTGTTTTGCGGCAACCGCTGCCGGCAGGCCATATCCCATCGAGCCCGACGTCGGAGCCGCCTGCGTGTTGAAGCGGCGGAAGCGATGGAAGCGGTGAAGCCAGGTGGCATAGTTGCCGGCGCCGTTGGTGAAGATCGCATCATCGGCCGTATTGGCTTCGATCCAATCCATGATGCGGCCCATATGGACGGCGCCGGGGCTCTTTTCCGGTGTTTTCGACCAGGTGAGGTAGGCTGCGTGCATACGTTCCGTGCGCTCGGCCCACGGTGTCGCGGTTGGCGCATCGAGTTCCGCCAGAGCTGCAACGAAGTCCGCTGGGCTGGCACAAATGGCCAGGTCCGGCCGATAGACGCGGCCGAGTTCCGAGGGATCTGGATAAACGTGGACGAGCTGCTGGCGCGGGTAGGGGATATCGACCAGCGTATAGCCGGAGGACGGCATTTCGGAAAGACGTCCACCGAGAAGGATGAGGAGATCCGCCTCTTTGATTTCCTTTGCCAGCGCCGGATTGATGCCGATACCGACATCGCCGGCGTAGTTTGGATGCAGATGGTCGAACAGCATCTGCCGGCGGAAGGAGCAGCCGACCGGCAGCCTGAAACGCTCGGCGAATTGTCTGATGCCGGCAACCGCTTCCTCGTTCCAGCGCGTGCCGCCGAGAATGACCATCGGCCGCTGCGCAGCCGCAAGGCGCTGACTAAGCTCTGCAAGCTGGTCGCGGCCCGGATGGGCGGCAACAGGGACATAGGGTAGCGCTTGCGGCGCTTCGACCTCGTCACGCAGCATGTCCTCGGGCAGGGTCAGCACCACCGGACCGGGACGCCCCGATGTTGCTACAGCAAAGGCACGGGTGACGAATTCCGGAATGCGGGCGGCATCGTCGATCTCGCCGACCCATTTGGCGAATTCGGTAAAGGCGCGGCGAAATTCGACCTCTTGAAAGGCTTCGCGTTCGCGGGCATCGCGCTGGACTTGGCCGATGAACAGGATCATCGGGATCGAATCCTGCCGTGCGATATGAAGGCCGGCAGAGGCGTTTGTGGCGCCGGGACCGCGGGTGACCATGCAAATGCCCGGCTCGCCGGTCAATCGGCCCCAGGTATCGGCCATCATCGCCGCGCCGCCTTCCTGGCGGCAGACGAGCACCTTGATATCGCTGTCATGCAGGGCATCTAGCACGGCGAGAAAGCTCTCGCCCGGCACGCAGGACATGCGCTGCACGCCATTGGCCTTCAAAGCCTCGACGATAAGTTGCCCGCCCGTTCGCTTCATCTCCTTGCCTTCCCCTCCAGTTCGGCCAATTCGGCCAGAACTTCCTCCTGATGTTCGCCGAGGCGCGGGCTCGGCCGCGTATAGGTCAACGGCGTTTCCGACAGCACGATCGGCGTGCGGACGCTCGGAATGACAGTGCCGGCGCTATCCTCGAGATCGATCCTCAGTCCGCGCGCCACAATCTGCGGATCGGCGAACATGTCCTCGATCGTGTTGATGGCGCCGGCCGGCACGGCGTTGGCCTCGCAGGCTTTCAGCAGCTCTGCTTTGTTCCACTTCAGCGTTGCGCCCGAGATGAAAGCCCGAACCTCGTTGCGGTTCGCAACGCGGGCCTTGTTGGTCGCATAGCGCTCGTCGTCGGCATTGGTTTCCATGCCGAGAATGGCGCAGAGGCGCCGGAACTGCCCGTCGTTGCCGACAGCGAGAATGAGATAGCCGTCGGCAGTGGGCACGACTTCATAGGGCGAGATATTCGGATGGGCATTGCCGAGCCGCACAGGCGGCTTACCCGAAATCAGATAGTTCATATTCTGATTGGCGAGCACTGCGGATTGTACATCGAGCAGCGCCATGTCGATGAGTTGTCCTTCCCCGGTCTTCAGCGCATGGATCAGGGCGGCCTCGATTGCCGAAACGGCATAGATGCCGGTGAAGATATCGGCGATCGCGACGCCGGCCTTCATCGGCTGGCCATCCGGCTCGCCTGTGATCGACATGAAGCCGGACATGCCCTGCACGATATAGTCATAGCCGGCGAGACCGGCATAGGGACCAGTCTGGCCGAAGCCGGTGATCGAGCAGTAGACGATGCGGGGATTGATTTTCCTCAGGCTTTCGTAATCCAGCGCATATTTGACGAGGCCGCCGAGCTTGAAATTCTCGATCACCACATCGGCTGTCTTTACCAGCCGGCGCACCAGGTCCTGTCCATCCTCGGTCTTGAGGTCGGCGGTAATGGAGCGTTTGCCGCGATTGGCAGAGTGGTAATAGGCGGCAGAGAGATTCTCGCCGTCCTTGCCTTCGACGAAGGGCGGTCCCCACTGGCGCGTGTCGTCGCCGCCGTCGGGATTTTCCACTTTGATGACATCGGCGCCGAGGTCGGCCAGCATCTGTCCGGCCCAGGGACCGGCGAGAACGCGGGCAAGCTCAATGACGCGAATACCGGAGAGCGGAGGTTTCTTGGTTTTCTGGTCCGTCATGTCGATCCGGCTCTCCCGCTTACGGCGTGAATGCTGTTTCAGATGTATCGGATACGGGCTTGGAAGCAAAGCGCCGCTCGCGCCAGAGAATGTAAAGCCCCGAGCCGATGATGATGAGGATGCCGAGCCATTTGATCGCATCCGGGAAATTGTCGAAGACGAGCCAGCCGAAGATCGTGGCGGAAACGATCTCGAAATATTGCAGCGGCGCAAGTGTCGAGGCCGGCACGGCGCGATAGGCATATACAGTGAGGATACCCGCTGCTGCTGCAGTAACGCCAACGCCGAGCAGATAGAGCGTGGCCATCAAATCCGGAGTGACCGGATCGAGGATTGTAGATCCCGTCGTTCGACCGATGGCAAGCAGGACCACACTGATGCCGGTCCCCCATAAAGCCGTCTGGAACTGCATCGACCATGCGTCCTCGCTATGGGAGACCACGCGCGTGATCATGACGTAGACGGCGACGCAAAACGCGGTGACGATAGGAAGCAAGGCGAAAAAGCCGACTTCCTGAAAGCTTGGCTGGATGATCAGCATCGCGCCGAAAAAGCCGACGGCACAGGCGGTATAGCGCCGCCAGCCGATGGTTTCCTTCAGGAAGACGCTGCTGAGGATGGTGAGTATCATCGGCTCGACGAAGAAGATGGCAATGGCATCGGCCACTTCCATTACCTGCAGCGTGGTCACGAACGACACCATGGACAGCGTGAGCACGGCGGCGCGGATGGCATGGACGCCGCTGCGTCGCCAACTCCACACGCCCCATTTCCCGCGCATTGCCATCATGGGGAGCGCAAAAAGAGCCTGGAAGATGAAGCGGGCGGCGGTCACTTCGCCCGGCGGAATCGTGGTCGCCGCGAGCTTGGAGAAGATATCCATGACTGGCGAGAGGACGACGGAGAGAAACATCGTCACCAAACCGAAGGTCAGCTCCGACTGCAGCAATCGCGCCGAGGAGCCGCTGGAGGTGTTCATTGTGGAATTCCCATGAGAATCAGTTGTTTGCCGTTACCCTCTTGCACCAGTCGGCGAAGTTGGAAATGGCTTCCTCGGCACCGATTTCGTTGAGCGTCTCGTGCCGCATGTCGGGATAGATTTCGGTGGTGATACGAGAGAATCCGGCTTTTTCCAAATGCTTTGCCAACCAGGTAATCGCTTTCGCACCGTCGGTCGCGGGATCCTTGCCACCGCCGACGAGATGGATCGGCATGTCACGTCGGAGGCGATCGAGATTTGCCTTCTGTGGCGCGCGGAAAGTGAGTTCGAACAGGTCCAGCCAGAGCGAGACGGATGCGTCGAAGCCGCAAAGCGGATCGGCGATATATTTGTCCACCTGCTCGGGAATGCGCGAGAGCCAGTCGAAATCGGTGCGGCGGTTGGCGATCGATTTACCCCACGTGCCGAAGGTCAGTTTCGGCAGCGGTCCACTCGGGACGTCCGATCCCTTGAACATGCGCTCCGTTTTGAGGATGAGTTGGGCGGCGCGGCCGGCGAGGCCCGGATTGAAATTGGAATTCCAGACCGTGACGGCATCGAACTTGGCTGGATGCGTGACCACAGTATTCAGGCTAATCAACCCGCCCATGGAATGCCCGAACAGGATGATCGGCAGACCAGGATGGGAGCTTGCGGCAAGCTCGCGCACGGCGAGCACATCGGCGATGACCTGAGCGACGCCATCTCTTCTGGCAAAGCGGCCGATGGGTGCATCAGGGGCCGTCGTCTCGCCATGGCCGCGATGATCATGAGCATAGACATGAAAGCCTCGGCCCGCCATCGCATCCGCGAAGGCCTCATATCGGCGGGAATGCTCGGCGAGACCATGCGATATCAGCAGCATGCCGCAAGCATCGGTTGCCGCTGGCAAATGATGATAGGCAAGGGTTGCGCCTGTCGGACTTTTCAGGCGCTGCGTCTCGGCGAACATATATTTGCTCCTCCCCAGTTAGACGAAAGGTTATCCTCCGCTCGATTGCAATGGATAGGTGGTAAAGCTCACAGAAATAAATCTTTCCGAGCGCCGTGATTCAGGATTGCGCCTGCTCGCTCAAACTGCTTATTTGTTCCCATAATGTTCTAGTTGGAGGCAGGAATGAAGCAGTGGCTTCGAGTATTTGCAGTTGTACTTCTTTCGGTCGGAACGGCGTTGAGCGCCATGGCTCAGGAACATAGCCGCGGACGGGCGCGCTTTATCCTGGCGGCGACCTGGGAGCCGGCATTTTGTCAGACGAACCAGAAAAAGGCGGAATGCCGGAACCAGTCGTCGAACAATCATGATGCCACGAATTTTTCTCTGCATGGCCTCTGGCCGATGCGGCAGGAATATTGCGATGTTTCCGAGGATCTGAAGCAGGCGGATCGTGGCCGCGACTGGAAGGATCTGCCTGCCGTGCAGCTTTCCCAAGACGTGAAGGCGAAGCTGGACAAGGCAATGCCAGGCACTCAATCCGGCCTGGAGCGGCATGAATGGATCAAGCACGGCACCTGCACGAAGCTCAGCGCCGACCAATATTTCTCCATCGCCGCGGGCCTGATCGCCGAACTCAATACGTCTGCCGTGCGGGATCTTTTCGCGCAGAATATCGGCAAGGAGCTGGATGCCGAAAGCATCAAGGCGGCCTTTGATCAGAGCTTCGGCGAGGGCGCCAATGCGCGCATCAAGATGAGCTGCCGGCGCGTCGGCGATGTCCGAATGATTTCGGAGCTGACCATCGGTCTCTCCGAAGATGCGATGGATCCCCAGCAGGGCAGTGAGCCGCGGCTCGCCAAACTGATCCAGGGAGCCGGCAGCACCTCCTTCGGCTGTGATCGGGGTGTGGTGGACGCGGCCGGTTTCTGAGAAAATACGGCCTTTCTGACGCGGATAATGCCCTCGGACAAGGTTTCGCCGTTGCCCGAGGGCGGGGTTTCGCCTACATAGCGGCACAAATCGCAACGCTATTCGCCCGTGGAGCAACCCAAGCTATGGCACGTCAGTTCATTTATCATATGGCCGGTCTGAATAAGTCCTATGGCGCCAAGAAGATTCTCGAGAATATCCATCTCTCCTTCTACCCCGATGCCAAGATTGGTATTCTCGGCCCGAACGGTGCAGGTAAGTCGACCGTGCTGCGCATCATGGCCGGCCTCGACAAGGAATATACCGGCGAAGCCTGGCTGGCCGAAGGCGCCACCATTGGCTACCTGGCGCAGGAGCCTCAGCTCGATCCCAACAAGACGGTTTTCGAAAACGTCATGGAAGGCGTTGCCAAGAAAACCGAAATCCTCAATCGCTACAACGAATTGATGATGAACTATTCCGACGAGACCGCGGAAGAGGGCGCCAAGCTCCAGGATATCATCGACAGCCAGAACCTTTGGGATCTGGAAAGCCAGGTGGAGATGGCGATGGAAGCCTTGTGCTGCCCGCCGCGCGATGCCGAAGTCACCAGCCTTTCAGGCGGTGAGCGCCGCCGTATCGCACTATGCCGTCTGCTTCTCTCGCAGCCAGACCTGCTGCTGCTCGACGAACCGACCAACCATCTCGACGCTGAGACCATTGCCTGGCTGGAAAAGCACCTGCGCGACTATCCGGGCGCCGTGATGATGATCACCCACGACCGCTACTTCCTCGACAATGTTACCGGCTGGATTCTCGAACTCGACCGCGGTCGTGGCATTCCCTACGAAGGCAACTATTCCGCCTATCTGCGGGCCAAGGCCAAGCGCATGCAGCAGGAAGCCCGCGAAGAAGCTGGTCGCCAGAAGGCGATCAGCCGCGAGCAGGAATGGATCGCCTCCAGCCCCAAGGCCCGCCAGGCCAAGTCCAAGGCGCGTATCAACGCTTACGAACAGCTGGTGGATGCTGCCGAAAATCAGCGTCCCGGTGATGCGCAGATCATCATTCCGGTCAGCGAGCGTCTCGGCCAGGTGGTGATCGAGATGGAGGGCATCACCAAGGGCTTCGAAGGCCGCACGCTGATCAACGATCTGTCGATCAAGCTGCCGCCCGGCGGCATCGTTGGCATCATTGGCCCGAACGGCGCCGGCAAGACGACCCTGTTCAAGATGATCACCGGGCAGGAAAAGCCGGATGCCGGCACGGTCCGCATCGGCGAGACGGTGCATCTCAGCTATGTCGACCAGAGCCGCGACGCGCTTGACGGCAATAAGACGGTATGGGAGGAAATCTCCGGCGGCGCCGAAGTCATCAAGCTCGGCAAGTTCGACATGAACTCGCGCGCCTATTGCGGCGCTTTTAACTTCAAGGGCGGCGACCAGCAGCAGAAGGTCGGCAATCTCTCTGGCGGTCAGCGCAACCGCGTTCACCTGGCCAAGATGTTGAAGGCTGGCGGCAACGTGCTTCTGCTCGACGAACCAACCAACGACCTCGATACGGAAACGCTGGGGGCGCTGGAAAGCGCGCTTGAAAACTTCGCCGGCTGCGCGATCATCATTAGCCACGATCGCATGTTCCTCGACCGCCTGGCCACGCACATCCTGGCCTTTGAAGGCGAAGGCCATGTCGAATGGTTCGAAGGCAATTTCGAAGATTACGAGCAGGACAAGATTCGCCGTCTCGGCCCCGATGCCCTTAATCCGGGCAGCCAGGCGCATAAGCGCCTGACACGCTGAGCTCCCGGTTTGGCTCTTTGAAAACCCCGGCTTGTCCGGGGTTTTCATTTATGTAGCAATCACCCTCGATATTCTGTTTTCGCCGGAAACTAACGGATTTCCGACGTCGAACTCCCCTGGCTAGCCGATTGGCTCTTGCCAAGAAAACCCAAATCACATAAAGATATCTTTATATCTTGATTGGGTGCGGAATGACAGATCTGGTTAAACTCGGCTTGGATGACGTAGTGGACGTGTTGAAGGCGGTCGGAGAGCCGACGAGGCTGCGTCTTCTCGCGCTTCTCGCTGCCGGCGATCTCACGGTGACCGATCTTACCGAAATCCTTGGCCAGTCGCAGCCGCGCATTTCCCGGCATTTGAAGCTGCTCGGCGAAGCCGGACTGATTGATCGTTATCAGGAAGGCGCCTGGGCTTACTTCCGGCTGAAGCAGGAGGGCAAGGCCGTGACGCTGGCCCGCAGCCTCCTGCGCCATACCGCCGAAAAGGATACGGTGCTGCTGCGTGACGGGGAACGTCTTGCTTCCGTGAAGCGTATCCGGGCCGAACGCGCCCAGGCCTATTTCAGCCGCAATGCCGCCGAGTGGGATGAACTGCGTCGTCTCCATGTCGCCGACGAGGATGTCGACAAGGCGCTGATCGACCTGATCGGCCCGCAACCAATCGACTCCTTCCTGGATCTCGGCACCGGCACCGGCCGGATGCTGCAGCTTCTGACCGGGCATTACCGCCGCGCCATCGGCATCGATGCCAGCCGTGACATGCTGGCGGTCGCTCGCGCCAATCTCGACCGGGCCAATATCACAAGCGCCTCCGTGCGTCATGGCGATATTTTCAACCTGCCGCTCGAACAGCAGGATTTCGATCTCATCACCATCCATCAGGTGCTGCATTTCCTCGATCAGCCGGAGGTCGCCATTAACGAGGCGGCGCGAATGCTTCGGCCCGGCGGCCGGCTTGTCATCATCGACCTCGCGCCGCACGGGCTTGAATATCTGCGTGACGAGCATGCGCATCTGCGCCTCGGCTTCTCGCATCAGGCCATGTCGGATTGGCTGAAACTGGCGGGGCTGGATGTGGAGCGTGTGCAGGATCTTCATTCGGGGAGGGAAGGCGGACAGGCGCTGACCGTTACCATCTGGCTGGCGCGCGACCCGCGGTTGCTGATTGCGGCCGGCCAGGGCCACCAGTCATCCCCCATTCTTGCCGGGAGAGTTTGACATGTCTTCGAGATCAGAAAGCCATAACGCGGGTATCCGCATCTCCTTCGAGTTTTTTCCGCCGAAGTCGGAAGAGGCCGAACAACAGCTGTGGAACACCGTCGAGGAACTCAGCGATTGGGACCCTGAATTCGTTTCTGTGACCTATGGAGCGGGCGGCTCGACCAAGGCGCCGACGCTTTCCGCCGTGCGAAAGATGATCCACGAGACGCCGTTGACGACCGCATCGCATCTGACCTGCGTCGGCGCTACACGCGAAGATACGCATCGTGTGATCGACGAGTTCCTGGCTACGGGTGTTCGCCGTTTCGTCGCGTTGCGCGGCGATCCGCCGGGTGGTGTCGGTTCGGCCTATCAACCGCATCCGGGCGGTTATGCCAATGCCGCGGAACTGGTTGGCGCTTTGCGGGAGCGCGGCGATTTCGACATTTCCGTTTCCGCCTATCCCGAAAAGCATCCGGAAAGCCGCGATACGGCAGCCGATATCGACATGCTGAAGCGCAAGGCAGAGAACGGTGCTGATCGAGCCTTGACGCAGTTCTTCTTCGATAATGACGCCTTCGAGCGTTATCATGATCGCGTTCGCGCAGCGGGCATCAAGATTCCCGTCGTGCCGGGCATCATGCCGATCCAGAACCTGACGCAACTCAAGCGCTTTGCGGGTGCATGCGGCGCCAGTATCCCTTCCTGGCTTGATGAGCGTTTCGACGATCTCGACGACAATATCGAGGAACGCGCCAAGGTCGCAGCCGACGTGGCCGCCGAACAGATACAGGATCTCGTGCGCCGTGGCATTCACGAGTTTCACATCTATACGATGAACCGTTCGCCGCTTGTTTCCGCCGTGCTTGAGCGGCTGGGTCTGCAGCGCAAGGTGGCTTCCCAGGCTGGCGCTGCTGCCTAAACCGCTTTGCGAAGCGTGACGATAAAAAGCGCATGTCCGGCCGGACATGCGCTTTTCTAATAAAGCAGGGGTTTTGTTAACTTATCGGAGTTTGGTCGTGTGCGAATTTCACTGAAGCCGTCAGATGAAAAGCATCGTCACGACGAAAGCGAAGGCCGCACCGACCACTAGGACGTTGATGGATCGTGTTAATCCCATGTCTTCCTCCTCAGTCAGCTGTTAAATGTTATGTCGAAAATGTGTTGCTTGGAAAGAACATTCGATGCTGCGACGCGGTATCGAGTTCGCGGTGTGATTCATGAGCTTTCGGCAACATTTTGATATTACGTTATAAATATCGATTTCTGGCTCGATGACGGGTTGTGAATAAATATTAATATGTTGTGACTGCAGACCATACGAATGGAGCGGGAGATCATGTTTCCCGCGTCCTAACGCCGCGTTTCACCCATAAGAAAAACCGCCCATCGAGGACGAGCAGACCTGCGGCGATGAGCAGCATGCCGGCGATTTCGGTTGGCCCCATCCGCTCGCCGAGAAAGAGGAAGCCGAGCAATAGCGCGCTCGGCGGCACGAGCAGAGTGACGAGGGAGGTGTTGGTGGCGCCGGCGAGCTCGATGATGCGAAAATAGAGGATGTAGGCAAAAGCGGTCGACAGCAGCGCCATGCCGAGAATGGCGGCAATTGCCGTTACCGGCGGGGTGGCAAGCGCCCAAGGCTGGTCGATCATCAGTGCGACCGGCAGCATGATGAGCGAGGAGCCTGTCAATTGGCCCGCTGCTACAACCGGCGGCGCGATGCCTTTGAAGCGTTTGGCATAAATCGCTGCGAATCCGTAGGAGATTGCCGCGAGAATCGGCAATAGGAGTGCCCAGAAGGGTATCGAGCCACCGCTGGTAACGCTCGGTCCGAGCAACACGATGGTTCCCAGGAGTCCAGTGAGGCAACCAGCCAGCTTGGCCGATGTCAGGCGCTCATCCGTTGTCAACTGATTGCCGATCAACACGGTCCACATCGGCGTCGTCGCGTTCAGGATGGATGCGAGCCCGGCACCCATCTGCGTCTGGCCGCAGAAGATCAGCGTATGCGGTATCGCATTGTTGATTAAGCCCAGCAGCAGAAATTGCGGCCAATGACGGCGCAGGGACTGATAAATGCCGAGGCGGCCGGCTAGATAGAGATGCAATGCCACAGCCGCCAGCGACAGACGCAGAAAGACGAGCGTGAAGGGCGGTACGTCGTGAACGGCGATGCGGGCGAAGAAGAACGAACCGCCCCAGATCAATCCGAGCAACAGCAGCAGGCCCCAGGTCGAGGCGCTCATTCGATGTTCGTCATTCATGGCATCTCTCCTCTTTCGAGGCATCTAAACCGGAAGAGGGTAGGCTCTCCACCCGTTTCTTGCTGTTTGGGAATTGTGGATGCTCACGAGTGCGAGGAGAGCAGATACAAAAAAGGCGGCCTGGAGCCGCCTTTTCGATCGATATATGGAAAAATCAGAGCGCGTTGAGCAGCGCCGTCGTCGCCCAGCCGTCAGCCGGCATACCCAGGCGGAACTGTTCCTTCTGGATCGCGACACGCGTGCCGGAGCCGAGGATGCCGTCGATCTTGCCGACATCATAGCCGCGAGCCACTAGCTTGGTCTGAAGCGCCTTCATGTCGACATCGTTCAGGCCCGGCTCGGGATTGCCCTTGTTATAGGGCGGTGCGCCGGCGAAACGCGTGGCGAAATAGGCGGCCGATGTCGTGTAGATGAACGACTGGTTCCATCCGAGAAAAGCATTGTAGTTCGGATAGGTCAGGAAGGTGGGACCTTTGCGGCCCTGCGGCATGATGAGCGCAGCCGGCAACGAGGCGAAATTCGTATTGCCGTCGCGCGGCTTGACGCCGAGCTTGAACCAGTCACCGGCCGTCAACGTGCCGCCGATGCCGGATTTTTCCCAAGGCAGATTGTCTGGTACCGAAACCTCCTGCAGCCAGGGTTGATCGCGAACGAAACCGAGACTTTGGAGAAATTTTGCCGTGGTCAGAATGACGTCAGGCGCGCTGGTCTTCAAGTTGACGTGGCCGTCGCCATCGCCATCGGTGCCGTAAGCAATGATCGAGGGCGGGAGCATCTGCGTCTGGCCAATTTCCCCAGCCCACGCGCCGGTCGTCGTTGCCGGATCAGCGTCGCCGTCCTGCACCATCTTGATCAGGGCGATCAGTCGCGGGCGGAAGGAATCCGGCCGGCGGCAATCATGAGCGAGGGTGACCAAGGCGTTGCGGGTGTTGAAATTGCCCTGAACTGCGCCGAAATCTGTTTCCATGGCCCAATAGGTTGTGATCACGGCCGCAGGAATACCATAATCCTGTTCGGCCTTGGCGAAGACGTCGGCATATTGCTTCATCTTCTGGCGGCCGATGTCGAGACGGCCCTGGCTTACGGTGCGCTGGGAGAATTCGAGGAAGGTCTGGCGGAAGACACCCTGACTGCGGTCCATGGCAAGAACCTTCTGGTCAATCTGGGCGCCGGCGAGCGTCTTGTCGGCAGCGGCAGCATCTGCGCCATCGGCAATCGCCTCAGCCTTCACGCCGGCCAGAAATGCGGTGAGATCGCCGCCGCAGGCTACCTTCGGAGTGGCGTCACTGCTCGCGGGCGGTACTGCAGCCGGTGCTGCGCTTTGAGCCAACGCCGTACCGGTCATGGCTGAAGCGAGGAGCAACGCAAGCGCGCCGCGTCGAATGGTGTGACGATCCATGAGCGATCCTTTCCAGTGATAGAATAGGGTCGCTTTCACAGAAGATTGTGACATAAGCAAGAGAGAATTGGCTGCAGTCTCAAGAATTTCCTTGCTTCTCTACTGCCGCCACCCAGTTGTGCCAATTTTGTTCGGAACCGGCAAAAACATTGATATCCGTCGGACCCTTGATGCCGGGGATGACGCCCGTCGAGGTATATTGCCAGAAGGCCCAGCTGCGGTCTGCGTAGGTCTCTTTCGGATGCTTGGCGACAGATCGGACCCAGAAGTGATAGTCCTTGAAATAGCCGACTAGATTTTCGCGGTGAAAGTCGACCGAAGTATAGATGATCGGGCGCTTGCCGTAATAGGCCTGCAGGCGATCCATAAAGCGCTTGATCTCGGTGCGTACCGTTTCGGGAGCCGGTCTGGTCTTGCAAGTGGGGGAGCCCGGGTTCCATTCGACATCCACGACGGGCGGAAGCGCCATGACATCCTTCGGCACGTTGCGGATGAACCAATCGGCCTGCTCGTCGGCCGTCGAGCAGAAATAGAAGAAATGATAGGGCGCATGCAGAAGTCCGGCGGCACTTGCTTCATTCCAATATTCGGTGAAGCGTGGATCGATCCGATCCTTGCCTTCCGTCGCCTTGATGAAGACGAAGGCGACTCCGGAGCCTTTGACTGCTTTCCAATCGATATCGCCCTGCCATTTGGAAATATCGATGCCATGGATGGGATGGCGCTGCGGATGATCACGGCCGAAATCTTGCGGTTTCGTATCGGCGAACCTGGTCTTGGGAAGGGCCGCCGTCGAGAGGGCGTCATAGCCCGTTGTGCAGCCAGTCAAGGCAAGAGCGAGCGGCAGTAGGCATGCCAGAAGCCGGCGCATAGATATCCTGTTATGGCCCGAGTGATCTTGCTGCCCCAAGATTTGGCTTCCGTAATGTGGTCCCCGAGAATCCGAAAGAGCGGCAGACCGTACTGTTTCCAGCCGATCTTGCCACTTTATTCACCATATCAACGTAAAAAATGCGTTATCTTCAAGCAAATTCTTATGCTTGGCGCCTTCCGAGGCCGGATTTTGCGCTGGAATCTGCCGTCGCTCAGGCGCCGTGCCGGGTCGCTACAGCCCGCCAGGCGTAACCACGGCCGATCTTTTCGGTTTTCACCGACATGCCCCGCACTGCAGCCTTCTCTTCGAGCACGGTCAAAAGATCGGCGCGGGGAGTGACGTGGAATTTCTTCAGCCAGCCTTTGAGCATGGCACGGAACCAGCCTGGCAACCCTTCCTGCTGGCCGAAATCGACGATGTGAAGCTCGCCGCCCGGTGCGACTGCGTCGAGCGATGCGTCGATGGCATCTTTCCAGTCGGGGATCATCGACAGCGCGTAGGAGACCATGACACGGTCGAAGCCCTCGGTGCCGAAATCGTCGGGCGAGAAAGCAGTGGCATCGGCGACGCGAAAATCCGGCATCTGTTTCAGGCCGCGGAAATTATTGCGGGCGGAGATCAGCATTTCCTGCGAGATATCGAGGCCATAAAGGCGGGCAGAAGGGAAGCGCCGATAGGCGAGCAGCATATTGCGGCCGGTGCCGCAGCCCACTTCCAGAAGCGAGCCGCCCACGGGGACATTCAGCTGTTCGATCGTGCGATCGCGGCCGAATAGGTAATATTTGCGGGTCAGGTCATAGATGTGACGCTGATAGCGGTACATGCCGTCCATCAGCTTGGCGTGGTTGTTCGCGCTGGTTTCTATGCCCGTGTCCGCCTGGCTCACGCTTTTTTCCCGTAGATGTGGAAGCCGCCATAAATGGCCGAGCGATCACGAACATTGAGTTCCTGCGAACGCTCCTCGAAATAGACCCACTGGTCGCGGATCGCTGGAGAAAGGCGGCCTTCGATGATGCTCTTTTCGGCGGCCGTGCGGAAGATGACACGGGCGCCTTCGCGCGCTGTCCGGGTGATCTCCGTCCAGAGGCCATTGAGCTGCTCGTCGGTCATCCAGTCCTGCGCATCGAGGAGGATATAGCGATCGCGCGAAGCTGCCGGCTTCGAAGCGAGAAGCTCGGTGAAATTGGCGTGATGGACGCTTACACGATCGGCATTGGCGCGGATCGCAGCATAGTGCTCCGGCTTGAGATAGGTGGGCAGGGGACCCTGATGCTGGGCAGCGTAACGCCGCGAGAATGCCTGCCAGGCAAAGTAATTGTCACGCATCGGGAAATGACAGGCGAGCTTCTCCAGACGATGTTTCAGCACGGCGGAAATGGAATCGTCACCGGCCAGGCTTGCAAGTTCGTCATATTGCTGCGGCGGGATGCCAAGGCCGAAGAGCGAGCTCTTGCGGCCGAGCAGCCAGCGAACTGCCGGTTTGTCGAAGATCGGAGCGATTTCTTCCTCGAAGAACTGACGCTGCTCGCGCATGGTACGGGCTTCAGTCATCTTTTGGAGGCGAACGCCGTGCAGGCGTGCCAGTATATGGGCAGCGCCGATAAACCGGCCGAGAAGGCCGGTCTTGTAGATATTGCGGTTGAAGACCGTGATGCGGCGGCGGCCATAGAGATCGCGACCATCCCAGTAGTCAGCCGTTGCCGTGTCGAGGCGCGGCGCGATGAACTGGTCGTAGGCTTGGCTATTGCCCGCAAAATTGGCCGTTCCGAAGAAACGCACCAGGTCCGTATGGCCGGGAAGCAAGCGGAAGGCTGCAAGCTTCAGCTTGTTCAGTGCGATGTGGTGGCGATTGAGATCGACGACATCGATGGATGCGGGATTTTGCGAGAGATAGGCGAGCATGTTGCAGCCGCCCGAACCGATGGTGACGATGCGATGATGCGCTTCCAGCTCCATCGCCTCCATATCGATATCCGGATCTTCCCAAATCTGCGGATAGACAAGGCCGGAAAACAACATGCCGAACAAGCGCTCGGAAAGGCCTGCCTTAGACAGTGCCTTGTGCTGCAGCAGAGCGTCCTTGAGTTTCCGGTTCTTTTGGAGACCGGCATCCGGGGCGAATTCCGTCATCTGAGTCTTGTCACCGATTTGTGAATTTCAGGGCGTGTAACCCGGCAATGCTACAGTCTGATGACGCGGGCTGTTGGCAGATCCAGCTGCAAAGCATCCTTGCACATATTTAAGGAGCCCTGATCATCATAGGTCTTTCATCTTGCTGCGTTTCCTGATTGTCTCCGCCTACCTTTCTGGAGAGTATGCGACATGCGTTTGATATCGAGAGTGATCGGGGCTCTTATTGTTCTGCTGCTGATCATTGTCGCCGGCGGAGCCGTCTGGCTCTCTCTTTATCCGCCGGAATTGCTAAAGGTCGGCGACGGCTACGCGGCAAAGATCGTCTGCTCCAATACGTTCGTGGCCAAGCGGGACCCGGACAAGGTGATGGAGGAAGATGTCCAGGCTCCCGGCAATCCGGCATTGAAGCTCATTCGCGTCTATGTCGATCGGGACGAGGGTGTGGTGACGGCCCGTTTCCTGGGATTGTTCGCGCCGAACCGTGCGCTTTATCGCGGTGCGCTCGGCTGTGCGCTGGTGCCGGACGGTGATCTGCAAACGGCTCGCAGCGCCGTCTTCCTCAACAAGTTGAAGGCGCCGAAGAGCGATGCGGTTTGGCCCGATGGAGATACGGTAAACCTCGGTCAGGGTGACGTGGGGAAGAAGCTTGCCGATGTCGTATCGAATCCGGATCTCGCCGGGCCGGCCATGCGTGCGATCGTCGTCGTCAAGGATGGCCGTATTGTCGCCGAGACCTATGGCGATGGCTTCAGCAAGGCAACGCCGCTGATAGGCTGGTCGATGACGAAGACGGTGAATGCCGCGATTATCGGCCGACTCATGCTGGCCGGGCGCATGTCCTTCGACGATCAGAATCTTCTGCCGCAATGGAGCGCCGACTCGCGCAAGAACATCAAGCTCAGCGATCTTCTCGCCATGGAAAGCGGGCTTGCGTTCAATGAATCCTATGGCACCGTATCGGATGTAACGCGCATGCTTTATCTCGACGCGGATGTGACGAGCCTAGCAGCCAATGCGCGTCAGCTGGCAGCGCCGGGCGAGCGTTTCAGCTATTCCAGTGGCACGGCTGCGCTGCTTTCCCGCCTCTGGATGAACCGGCTGCCCAATCTGAGCGCTGCCATCTCCTATCCGCGAGAGGCACTCTTCGGGCCGCTCGGCATGTATAGCGCCGTTTTCGAAGCCGACGAGCGCGGCACCTTCGTCGGCAGTTCCTATCTCTATGCCAATGCCCGGGATTGGGCGCGCTTCGGCATGTTTCTGCTGCAAGACGGGGTCTGGAATGGGCATCGTCTGCTGCCGGAGGGATTCGTCGGCGCCATGCGCACGCCGACGAAGGCTTCCGAGGGCGTTTACTCGCAGGTTCAGGCCTGGCTTGCGGGGCCCGGCGGCTCTAACGCCCAATTCGGTCTGCCCGCGGATGCATTTTGGATGACCGGTCATGACGGCCAAACGGTCGCAATCGTCCCGTCGGCCAATCTCGTCGTCGTGCGGATGGGGCTGACGCCGACCTGGGCGGATTATCGGCCGCAAATCCTGCTGAAGCGGATCATGGATGCGATAAAGCCGGCCACGAATTAGGCCGGCTTCTCAGAACTATCTAGATAAAATCAGTAATTGCCGTTGGCGACGTCAGTCAGGCCCTTGCGCTTGGCGTCGTAGTAATAGCCGCGGGCATAAAGCTGCACGGCATTGGCTTCCTTGTTTTGAGCCTTACTGTCGGCCGTCATCCATGCACCGCGTAGATATTTGGCAGCATATTTGATGTTGGTTTCCGCGTCCAGGAGGCCGGACGCCGGGCCTTCGTAGCCCATGGACTTCGCCGTATTATACTTGATCTGCATCAGGCCGAAATATCCGGCGCGATTATAGGCTTTCGGATTGTAGCGGCTTTCGCGATGCACAACGCGATGGATCAGGGATTCCGGAATTTCGTAAAGCTTGGCGTATTTCTGGATGAGCTTCGAAACGTAGCTCTTTTGCTCAGCCGGAACATCGGAATCGTAATTCGCAGTGTTGGGGGTGGTCATGACGGCCGGCACGACCGTCGGACCGCTGCTGTCGAAATTGAAGTCATAATGCATGCGATTGTCGGCATAGCGCGGAACGCCCATCTGCGCGGGCGTGGCGAAAGCGACTTCAGTCTGCGGTGTCGAACCTGGACGCGGCGTCGGCACGGCGACCTGAATGGCCGCAACATCCGATGTCATCGGAATGCCGGGTTGGCTCTGAGCCACGGAGGAGGAAACCGGCGTGAGCGCGGCATCACCAGGGCGCGCCGGATTAGGCATCGGGATAGCGACCACGGAAGGCACCAGCGGCACGTCGGACGCGGCATAGGCTGCTGCGGCTGAATTGCTGCCGGCTGGAGCGCCTGTTGCGGCAGCGATTGCGGCGGTTCCCTGATTGGCAGCGCTCGCAACAGGCGTGCCGAAACGTCCCGCGTCCATCTGCTGCTGGCTTGCAGCTGCAACGTTTGTCGAACCCGGAACAACGCGACCGGACTTTGCCATTGCCGTCTGTTGCGGCTGCCGCGGACCGATGAAATTCGGCGATATCGTGGCCACTGCCACGCCGCCTGCTGTAGGCGCGGCCGGGCCAGTTGCGGTCAGGGTCGTATTCGGATGCGGCACGTTGGCGTGTGCCGACGGGAGTTCTGCCTGAGACGTCTGCTGCTGAGTGCTTGCACACCCGGCGAGAGCGCCGCACATCATTGCCGACAAGGCAACGCTGCGCTTCAGGCTGGGAAATCCGATCGTTACCATTCTGTCACTTTCGAAAAAACCAAACCTAATTTCGATGCAATTCGGCCACAGGACCGCCAAATTCGGTCACAGGATCGATAAAATTATGAATCCCCATTAACCTATCCGTGATCGCCTCGCAACCCTGCACCGCCTCAGGCGGCCATCCGGCGGTATCCGGCGGTCACTGCACCGGCTGCAATCAGCAGGGTTCCCCCCGTTCTGTTAACAGCGCGTTGCACGCTTGCCTTGCGGATGAAGCCGCGTGCCATATCGGCGACGAAGACGTAAATAAGCGAATTCAAGGCCGCTAAAGTGAGGAAAGTTGCCTCTAGAATAAGCGTTTGCTGAAGAAATGGCTTCGACATGTCGAGAAATTGCGGAACGAAGGCAATAAAGAAGACGATGCTCTTCGGGTTGAGGGCGGTCACAACGTATGAGTGTAAGAGAATTTTTAACGGTTTTTCCTCTGGGAGATTGTCGTTGTCGCCCATCGGTCCCGTCACAATAGGGGCTCTCCAGAGCTTGATTCCGAGGAAAACGAGATAGGCTGCGCCGATCAGCTTCAGAATTGTGAATAGTGTCGCTGAAGTGGCAAGGAGGGCGCCGAGACCGGCGAGCGAAGCGGTCATTGCCGTGAAATCGCCAAGCGTGACGCCAGTCACCGTTGCCAGCGCCGTCTTGCGGCCGTGGCCTAGTGCATAGGATATGACGAGGAGAATGGTCGGGCCTGGTATGGCCAGCATAATGCAGGATGCGGCGGCGAAAGCGAGCCAGGTTTCGATGGACATGGAATCCTCCCTAATTCCTATTTCGCCGCCAGCAAAGACATCGGATTAGCGATCCGTCAACCGCTTGATTGACAATCGGGCCGCCTGATTATCAATCAGTCCGTTGATCACAGATCTATCAGGCCTGTGTGTATTTCTGGCCGATATGGTCCATGACCTCGGCGAACCAGGGAGTGGAGGTATCGAAGGCCTTGCCGCCCTTGATGCGCGGAAACTCGATGACGCGTAGCTTGCCGCCCTGACCTTCATCATGGCCGGTGACGCCTGATACTTTGTTGAGAGCACTTTCCACGGCGAGATCGACCATGCCCTGGATCAGGCGAAGGTCCTCGGCGTTTGCCGGCGCGGAGCGTGCAAAATAGCCCGACTTCTGCACCATCGAGCGTTCGGCGCCGATGATGGCTGCGAATTGCTTCTGGAACCAGCCGCCGACATTGATGGTGTCGATCTTTACGTGACCGAATGCATCGCGCTTGACGGTTTCGCCGGCTGCTTCGCGCTCGGCGACGATCGCGTCGAGGCCCGCGCCTTCCGAAACGAACAACGTCACCTGGCCGGTCTTTTCCATGTTAGTGCGCAGGCGTTCGCCTTCAGCCTCGATGTCGAAGACCATTTCCGGCAGATAGAGGCCGTCGATGCGCTTCAAATCGGCATTCATCATGAAGCCTTCGACATATTCGTTGGCGCTGGTCTTCTGAATGTAGGCGCGCGCGGTTGCAGCGGTCAGCCAGCCACAGTGGCGGCCCATCACTTCATGGATGACGAGGGTCTTTGGGGCCGCGGTCTGTTCGTTGCTGACATTGTCGAAGAAGTCGGCACCGACTTCGGCAGCCGTCCAGGCGCCGAGAGACTGGCGGATCGGCACGACGTCGTTGTCAACGGTTTTCGGCAGGCCGACAACGGTCAGATCGTAGCCATTGGCGCCAAGATAGGCGGCGAGATCGGCGGCCGTCGTATTGGTGTCGTCGCCGCCGATCGTGTGAAGAATGGTCACGCCGTCGGACGCCAGCCGCTCGGCTGCGACGCGCAGCGGGTTTTCGCCTTCCTTGACCAGGCCGCGCTTGACGCAATCGGCGATGTTGGTGAGCTTGACGCGGCTGTTGCCGATCGGCGAGCCGCCGTATCGATGCAGCAGGTAGGCCTTTTCGCGCATGGCCGGCGTCACTTCGATGCTGTCTCCCAGCAGAACTCCCTGGTAGCCGGAACGATAAGCGATTATGCCGAGGTCAGGTGCCACATCGCTATAGCGCTGAATCAGCCCGCCAACGGCAGACGAAAGGCAGGGCGCCAGTCCGCCTGCAGTGAGCATTGCGACTTTCTGTTTGGCCATGGAGATCCTCCTTGCAGTCATGCTGCGTCATTTCAGTGGTTGCGGTGGGAATGGATGCGACAGGCGGACATGGGTGTAAAGTAAAGAATTTAAGAAATCCGCGGTTTGTTTCGCCCCCAAAGGCCGGATAGGACGCTTGGCTGGTTGCTCGCAATGCAGCATCATTACCAAATTGTGAAAAGTGTTTTCGCCCTTGCGACGAATGGACTGCTTGCAATGGCAACTATTATTTGATCAAGGTGTTCTACTGTTTAGTGGATATCGAGACCGGCATGTCGTTCTGGGAAAAATTGCTGAATGCTATCGGTAGCACTGCCGGCAATGCCCTGTCGGCGGTCGTCGAGGCCATTCGCACTGTCTTTGAAGGCGATCCGGAAACGCGCCGCAAGGTGGCGTTTTCCGTTGCTATAATCGCCCTGTCCGCCAAGATGGCGAAGGCAGACGGCGTGGTCACGGAAAACGAGGTCAACGCATTCCGCGAGATCTTCGAATTTCCGCCCGATCAAGCGAAAAATGTCGCTCGTCTCTATAATCTGGCGCGCCAGGATGTGGCCGGTTACGAAGCCTATGCGGAGCGGCTGTCCTCCCTTTGCGAAACCTGCACGGAGAATTGCCCGGTGCTGGAGGATGTGCTCGATGGTCTCTTCCATATCGCCAAGGCTGATGGCCTGATTCATGAGAAGGAAATGGCCTTTCTTCAGCATGTCGCCGAAATCTTCCATATGAGCGAGGGGCGGTTCGAGCAGATCATGGCGCGCCATGTCAATGTTGGCGGCCGCGATCCCTACAAGGTGCTCGGCGTCTCCCGTCAGGACGATTTTCCGACGATTCGCCGCCGCTACCATGGCCTCGTCTATGAGAACCATCCGGATCGCCTCATGTCGCGTGGGGTGCCGGAAGAGTTCCATGCCATCGCCAACGAGCGCATGGCGGCTCTGAATGCGGCTTACGCCGAGATCGAGAAAGAACGCCGCGCAGCATGAGTGCATTCAAGGCCGATTTCGCTCGCGCCCATGTGCAGCCTTCGCCGAACCATGGCGAGAGGCGAGATGGGCGTCGGCCTGATATCATCCTTTTGCACTATACCGGCATGGGCACGGCTGAGGGCGCTCTCGATTGGCTCTGTCGTGCGGAGAGCCAGGTTTCCAGTCATTATTTCGTCTTCGAGGATGGGCGCGTCATGCAGCTTGTCCCAGAAGGGCGCCGAGCGTGGCATGCGGGCAAGAGCTCGTGGCATGGCGAGACCGATATCAATTCATCGTCGATCGGCATCGAGGTTGCCAATGCCGGCCATCCCGGCGGACTGCCTGAATTCCCCGATGCGCAGATCGAGGCGGTGATCGAACTGTGTCGCGATTGCGGCCAACGCTGGGCAATCGCGCCTGAACGGGTGCTTGGACACTCCGATGTTGCCCCTGTGCGCAAGGTCGATCCGGGTGAGAAATTCCCCTGGGCGCGGCTGGCTGCGGCCGGTGTCGGGCACTGGGTTGAGCCGGCTTCGATCACCGGCGGACGGTTCTTCCAGAAGGGTGATGTGGGACAGCCGATCGAAGCCTTGCAGTCAATGCTGTCGCTCTATGGCTACAGCACTGAAATAAATGGCGAATTCTCGGAAAAGCTGAAGGGCGACGTCGAAGCCTTTCAGCGCCATTTCCGGCAGGAGCGCGTGGACGGCATCGCCGACTTTTCGACGATCGATACGCTTCACCGCCTACTGGCCGCGTTGCCCGGCTATTCGTGAATTCGTTCCATCCTGTCATGGGTGTTTATAGCCGGCTATAGATGCAAAAACGCGTAACACCCTGCTACGCCATAGCTTTTCCCTATTATTTCCGCATTGCATTGGTCTAACGGCGCTCGCTGAACGGCGGTCGCGCCGTCTGGGTTTGTGTGTCGCGCGGCCGTAGACGACTAATGGGGACTGTGCACTCCGGCGGCTCTTTTTGCCTCCAGCCGGACGTGATGGCTTTGGCTATCCGCGGTCCCACCCCTGGAGACAAAAGACTACATGAAAAATTTGATTGTTGCGGCTGTGGCATGCATGGGCGTGCTGCTGATGGGATATGATTGCGCCTCTGCGGGCGAGCGCCACGCAAAGCAGAAAACTGTTCCTCTCAAGATCGTCAGCCGCACTACCGGCTTCCCGGTTCCCAATGTTCCCGTCGAATTGCGCGATGCAGAGACCTCCTTCGCACGGCAAAATCGCTACTCCGTATTGATTGCCAAATATGCCAAGCAGAACGGCGTTGCAGTTGAACTCGCGACTGCCGTCATCCGGATCGAAAGCAATTTCAATCCGAAAACTCGTGGAAGCGCAGGCGAAATCGGCCTTATGCAGATCAAGCCGGCGACCGCCAAGCTGATGGGCTATACGGGTCGCGCCCAGGGGCTCTACGATCCTGAAACGAACATCAAGTTCGGCATGAAATATCTCGCCATGGCGCAGGATCTTGGCGGCGGACCGACCTGCAACACCATCCTCAAATACAATGCCGGCCATGGCGCCACGCGCATGAACCCGATCTCGAAGCGCTATTGCGGCAAGGTGCTTGCACTTCTGGACTGACATCCAAGCCAGGATTCGGGTAGGGCGGAATCGCTTTCCGTGCTATCGAAACCGCGACTATCGGTGAGGGTTACGGTATGGCAGCGGATTTCAGGTTCATCGTCGTCGGTCGAGGCATGATGGGGGCAGCGGCTGCCCGTCACCTGGCCAGACAAACCGACGGCATCGCCGTTATCGGGCCGGATGAACCTGAAGATCGCGCCAATCACCACGGTGTTTTCGGCAGTCATTATGACGAGGGCCGCATCACCCGCACGATCGATCCGGATACGGATTGGGCTCGTCTCGCAAACCGTTCGATCGGCCGTTATGCGGATATCGAACGAGATAGCGGCATTCAATTATATACCCCGGTCGGCTGCCTTGTTGTAGGGCCGAAGCGGGGTGGTGAAATAGCTTATGTCGGTGATGTCGTAGAAGCGGCCAGGCGGCTCGGCGTGCAAACCAATATTCTCGATGATGCCGAACTCAAGGTGAAGTTTCCCTTTTTCTCCTTCGCATCGGGAAGCGAAGGGGTTTTCGAACCGCGTGGGGCCGGCCACATCAGCCCGCGCCGGCTCGTCAAGGCACAATCCCTGCTGGCGGAAAAGGCCGGCGCGCGGGTCATCAAGCAGACGGCGCTATCGATCCGCGACGAGGGCGGCCTAGCTGTCGTGACGACCGCCGAGGGAGAGACATTCAGCGCCGAAAAGATATTGCTCGCCGCCGGCGGTTTCTCCATTGCCGAGAATCTCTTGCCGCGACCTGTTGAGATGAAAGTTTATGGCCGCACGGTCACCTTCTTCGAAGTGAGCGAGACGGAAGCCGAAGCCCTTTCCGGCATGCCGTCGCTGATATCCAAGGCAGCCGATGATGTGGACAGCATCTATATGCTGCCGCCGATCCGCTATCCGGACGGCAAATATTACATGAAGATCGGTGGCGATCCCGATGATCTGCAATTCACGACCGAGACGGAGCTGCGTGCCTGGTTCCGCACGGCCGGTCGCGACAAGGCGCGCGAGCATCTGGTGCGCATATTCCACGGGCTAGTCCCAGGCGTCAGACGGCCACCGGCTTTCACCAATTCCTGTGCCGTTTCCTATTCGCCATCGGGTTATCCGATGATCGGCTACACCTCTTCGCCACGCGTGGCGGTTCTGACGGGCGGCTGTGGCATGGCCGCCAAGAGCTCCGATGAAATCGGCCGGCTCGGGGCGGAACTGCTGCTTACAGGTCGAATCAAGGATGAAGGCTACGGCACGGATTTCTCAGCGTATTTCCGCAATTGACATCCGCTCTTCACAAACCAGCATATTTCGGTGGCAATTGCCGGCGGTCTCGGTTAATGAGCCTGTGCCAGTTGGCTGGGCAGCCGCGCTTCATCAATGCCGAAAGGCGATGGGGTGAGGAAAGTCCGGGCTCCACGGAAACACGGTGCCGGATAACGTCCGGCGGGGGCAACCTCAGGGAAAGTGCCACAGAAAGCAAACCGCCCGATTTTCGGATCGGGTAAGGGTGAAAGGGTGGGGTAAGAGCCCACCGCGTCTCTGGCAACAGCGACGGCACGGAAAACCCCACCGGGAGCAAAACCGAATAGAGATGACACGGAGCGCGCGAGCGCTCCAGCCTGTTTCCGGGCCGGTCATCCGGGTGGGTTGCATGAGGCGTCGCGTAAGCGCCGTCCCAGATGAATGGCTGCCACGTTCCGGCCTTGGCCGGAGCCATACAGAACCCGGCTTACAGGCCAACTGGCAAATCATCGCGTCACTTCGAGCGGCGCGTCCAACGCTTCCGCCAACTAATTTTCGAAGCTGTCGAATGCCTTGAATTTCAGGGTTTCCGGGCCTGACGAGCGAAGGTTTTAACCTGTGAAAACAATCCGTTTCGGGACGTATCCTGAAGCCGATCCTAACCTTTCGTTAAACTTAACGTCTTATGAATATTCAGGCTGTGGCCACGTCTGACGTGGCCTCATCCCATTGACGCCCATATGGTCCCATGGTATCCCAAAAGAACACTGCACAAGGGCAAATCAGAGCCCAATCATCGCAAAGCCATGGTCGCTCCTGTTCTGGGAGTGTCGAAGGGGTGTCGGCTCTTTCGGCTTGCGAAGCTGTGTCCGATTTTGGCTGTGCCTGTAAGCGAGTAGCGGCTTGCGGGTCATGGGGAACGGGTGTTTCGCGTCATGAACCGATTCCTGTCGAATGCGACCAACCGGATCGATGCCAAGGGGCGGGTTTCCGTTCCTGCGGCGTTTCGTTCCGTGCTGGCCGAGCGCAATATCCAGGAGCTGTACTGCTTTCAGGATTTTGTGTTTCCGGCAATCAGTATCGGCGGTCTCGATCTGCTCGATCGCTTCGAGCGGCAGATTGCGGCGGACGATCCGTTTTCGCCGGCGGCGAACCAGATGTCGCTCCTCATTCACGGGGGCGGGGTCTTCATGAAGCTCGATGCGGAAGGGCGGTTGATGGTCACGGATTTCATTCGCGACTTCACTGGAATCGCAAGCGAAGTGACCTTTGTCGGTCGGGCGGATCATTTTCAATTATGGCGACCGGAGGCCTTCCTGGCCTTGCAGTCGCAGGCACGAGAGGAGCGCAGGCTGGCGGGCAGGCGCTCGGAATAGAGCGGGGAAACGGAATGGCGGCGAATTCAGGCGGAGGTTCTTCTGATGCCGGTGGCGGACCGGTTCGCCACATTCCGGTTCTTCTTTCCGAGGTGTTGGAGGCGCTGGCTCCGGCGCCCGGCAAGATCATCCTCGATGGAACGTTCGGGGCTGGCGGCTATACGTCCGCCATTCTTAATGCCGGCGCCGATGTAATCGCGCTTGATCGCGATCCGACGGCAATTGCGGCGGGGCAGGCGCTCGTTTCCGCCCATGCCGGCCATCTCAAACTCATTCAATCGCAGTTTTCTCGGCTGGCCGAGCATGCGCCTGAAGGCGGCCTTGATGGCGTCGTGCTCGATATCGGCGTCTCCTCCATGCAGATCGACGAGGCGGAGCGTGGGTTCTCCTTCAACAAAAACGGTCCGCTCGACATGCGCATGTCGGCAAGCGGCGTATCGGCTGCCGATGTCGTCAACCGTGCAAAGCTTGCCGATCTCATTCGCATTTTTGTGTTTCTAGGTGAGGAAAAGCAGGCGCCGCGTATCGCGCATGCGATCGAGAAGCGGCGTGCGGAAGCCCCTTTCGTGACCACCCGCGATCTGGCAGGTCTGATCGAGGTCGTCACGCCGCGAAAGGCGAAGGATAAGATCCATCCTGCGACGCGGGTTTTTCAGGCTCTGCGCATTTTCGTCAACGACGAGCTCGGTGAGCTGGCTCAGGCATTGTTCGCAGCCGAGCGCGCCCTCAAGCCGGGTGGGCGTCTTGTCGTCGTAACCTTCCATTCGCTGGAAGACCGGATCGTCAAGAAGTTCTTCGCCGATCGCTCGGGCCGAGCTGTTGGGTCGCGTCATATGCCTATCGTAACCGAGCGGCCCGCCACCTTCGAGCCGGTCGGCAAGTCGATGATTTCTGCGAGCGATGCAGAGGCGGAAGTCAATCCGCGCGCTCGTTCGGCCAAGTTGCGTGCGGGGGTTCGCACCTTGGCTCCGGCGGAGGCGGCAGATCTTTCGATCTTCGATCTGCCCAGTCTCGCCAGTCTTGGAAAGCTTGGGGGCTAAAATGCTGAAGACTTTTGACATCGTGCTGATCGGCGTCATGACGGCAATGGCCAGCGTGACCTATACGATCAAGCATCGTGCCGAGCTGAAGCTGGAAGAGGTTCATCGCCTCGAATCCGAAATCAAGCTTGAGAGGGATACGATCGATCTCCTCAAGGCGGACTGGGCGCTGGTTTCGCAGCCGAACCGGCTGGAACGCCTGGTCAATAATTACAATAGCGAACTTCAGCTGCAGCCGACGCTCTCGACGGCGATCGTTCAGCCGAGTGAATTGCCGATGTTGCGCTCGCAGCTTCCGCCGCCAACGGTAACGGCCTCCAATGATCCGAAGAGCGGCAAGGCAGGCGGTGCCAAGAGCGGCGCGTCGGTGGCCTCGAGCAATGGCGATACGACGGATGCACAGATCAGGAAGGCCATCGCCGATGTTGCTGCCGCTCCGGCGCCGCGTCCGAAACCGCCCGCTCTTGCCAAGCGCAAGAAGTCTGATGTCGACAACATGGCAACGGGATCGGTGAGGGATTAATGTCTTTTCTTTCGCGTATCATGGTCCTGAAGAGCAAGGCCCATTTCTCCACAGACGGCAACAATCGCCCCAACGATGGATTTTCCCGTTCGACATTCGAGGGTGCGCGCAAGCGCAAGTCCAACCAGGCAAAAAGCCGTGTCGTGCTGCTGGTGGGGAGTTTCATCGCAATCTACTGCGTGATTGGTGGTCGTATTGCGCAATTTGCCATGACCAAACCAGATATTACGTCAAGCATTCTGCCGCCGGATCGGCTGATGGCCTCGCGTCCTGATATCGTCGACCGCAATGGCGCCCTGCTGGCAACCGACATCCGTACGGTCTCGCTGTTTGCCGAGCCGAACAAGATCATCGACGCGGACGAAGCTGTCGAGGAATTGCGCAAGGTTCTACCGGATCTCGATACCAAATCCACCTACAAGAAGCTTTCGGCGAAGTCCTCGCACTTTGCCTGGCTGCGTCGGCAGCTGACGCCGAAGCAGCAGAACCAGATTTTGGCACTGGGCATTCCCGGCATCGGCTTCCGTCCCGAGAAACGCCGCTTCTATCCGGGCGGGACGACCGCCCCCCACATTCTCGGCTACGTGAATATCGACAATCGCGGCGTTGCCGGAATGGAGAAATATATCGACGACCAGGGGCTCGCCGACCTCGCTGCCGCGGGCATGACCAACGATCAGCCGCTGCAGCCGGTGAAGCTTTCGATAGATCTGCGCGTGCAGGGCATCGTTCGTGATGCGGTCGTCAATGCTGTCAAGAATTTCCAGGCCAAGGGCGCGGGTGCAGCGGTTCTCGACGTCCATACCGGCGAGGTTCTCGGCATGGCCTCGGCTCCGGATTTCGATCCGAACTATCCGAATGAGGGCGCCACGGAAGGTTGGCTTAATCGCATGACGAACGGCACGTTCGAAATGGGATCGACTTTTAAGACCTTCACCATGGCGATGGCGCTGGATGATGGCAAGGTGACGTTGCGTAACGCCTTCGATGCAACCAACCCTATCCGTATTGGTGGCTTTACCATCAAGGATTTCCACGGCCAGCGGCGCGTTTTGACCGTTCCCGAAATTTTCCAGTACTCCTCGAATATCGGTACGGCCAAGATTGCCGATCTCGTCGGTATCGAAGGCCATAAGGAATTTCTCACCCGTATCGGCCTGCTCACGAAGATGCAGACCGAATTGCCCGAGGTGAAAATGCCGTCGCAGCCACGCGTCTGGAAGAAGATCAATTCTATTACGATCTCCTTCGGTCACGGTGTCTCGACGACGCCGCTGCAGACAGCTGTCGCGGGAGCGGCACTCGTCAATGGCGGCAAGCTGATCGAGCCGACCTTCCTGCCGCGCACGCGCGACCAGGCCGACGCTATTGCCAAGATGGTCGTCAAGAAGAGCACCAGCGATGACGTGCGCTTCCTGCTTGAGTTCAACGGCACCAGGGGCTCGGGTCGCAACGCCCGCGTTCCCGGCTACAATGTCGGCAGCAAGACCGGCACGGCTGACAAGGTGGTCAACGGTCGATATTCCAATACTCTGAACTTCAATACCTTCATGGCCGTGTTTCCGATCGATAATCCGCAATACATCGTCATGACCTTCATCGACGAGCCCAAGAGCGGCGAGCGCGGCGGCGGGACGATTTCGGCCTTCACGGCCTTGCCGATCGCCCGTGATATCGTCGCCCGTGCGGCGCCGATTCTCGGGGTGCAGCCCAATTTTGGAAAAGATGACTCGGCCTTGCTGGCGTCTTATTAAGCGTGAAAGAATACACACGTCGATTCGCGAGGGGCGGACTGATCGAGAAGGCGAAAAGTACATTCGATGAACTTGCGGGATATTGCCGGAAATGAGTTTCCGGAACTCAACACACATATTGGCGGAGCGCTTGGCGATCTTGAGATAAGCGGGATCTCCGCCGATAGCCGTAAGGTGGCGCCAGGCATGGCTTTTGTTGCCGTCGCCGGCACGAAGGCGGATGGAGCAAGTTTCATTGCCGATGCAGTTTCGCGCGGTGCCTCGGTTATAGTTGCTGGTCATGCGGCCGATGCCGGTAATGTGCCATTGCTGCAGGTTGGCGAGCCGCGCCGGTTCCTCGCTGTCGCCGCTTCCCGCTTCTACGGGCGTCAGCCCGAAACGATGGTGGCGGTGACGGGAACTGCGGGCAAGACCTCCGTTGCTTCTTTCACGCGCCAGATCTGGGCCTATGCCGGCCATCCGGCCGCCATGATAGGTACAACAGGCGTCATTTCTCCGTTCCGCAATGAATATGGCGCGTTGACGACGCCCGATCCGGTGTCGCTGCACAAGCTTCTTGCCGAATTGGCGGACGAGGGCGTTACCCATGCGGCCATGGAAGCATCCAGCCATGGCCTCGATCAGTTCCGGCTCGACGGCGTGAAGCTTGCCGCTGCCGCCTTCACCAATCTCGGCCGTGATCACATGGATTATCATCCGACGGTCGAGGACTATATGGCGGCAAAGATGCGGCTGTTCCGCGACTTGCTGCCGAAGGGTTCGCCAGCCGTTATCTTTGCCGATGATGTTTGGTCTACGTCGGCGATTGCCGCCGCACAGGCGGCCGGGCATGATGTCCAAACTGTCGGGCGCAAGGGCGATTTCCTGACGTTGAAGCGCGTCGAGCACTTCCGCCATAAGCAGATCGCCGAGGTGCATGTCGGCGACGACATCTTCGAGGTTCATATCCCGCTTGCCGGAGATTTCCAGATCGCCAATGCGCTGGTTGCCGCCGGTCTCGCGATCTCGACCGGTGTTGCCGCGCCGGTTGCCATGGCCGCGCTGGAGAAGCTGGTCGGTGCGTCGGGTCGTCTGGAACTCGTTGGTCACACGCATGACGGCGCGCTTGCCTATGTCGACTATGCCCATAAGCCGGATGCGCTTGAAAACGTCCTGAATTCGGTGCGGCCGTTCACGACGGGACGCGTCATTGTCGTCTTCGGCTGCGGCGGCGACCGCGATCGCGGCAAGCGTCCGATCATGGGCGAGATCGCCTGCCGTCTTGCCGATGTCGTCGTTGTCACCGACGACAATCCGCGCTCGGAAGATCCGGCAACGATCCGCGCGGAAATCATGGCGGCTGCCGCCTGTGCGACCGAGATCGGTGATCGCGCCGAAGCGATCCGCAAGGCTGTCGGCCTGCTGAAATCCGGCGACACGCTGATCGTCGCCGGTAAGGGGCATGAGGAAGGTCAGACGATCGGCAGCGTCACGCTGCCGTTCTCCGACCATGCCGAGTTGCGCAAAGCATTGGAGGATTTGAAGTCTTGAGCTGGTTATGGACAACTGAGGATCTGATCGCTGCAATCTCCGGCCGCTCTTTCGGAGCGTTGCCGGAGGGCATTACGGGCATTTCCATAGACAGTCGCTCCATCCAGCCTGGGGAAGCCTTTTTCGCCATCAAGGGCGATCGCGTCGATGGTCATGACTATGCCAATATCGCTATGGCGAACGGTGCAGCCTTCATCGTCATCAGCGAGGCGCGCCTGCCTGCTATGGGCAGTCTGACTGTACCGAAGGTTGTCGTAGACGATGTATTGGCGGCGCTTGCGCGGCTCGGTGTTGCCGCCCGCAAGCGCACGCAGGCGAAGATCATCGCCGTCACGGGTTCGGTCGGCAAGACGACAACCAAGGAGATGCTGCGGCGCGCGCTGACCCCGTCAGGCAAGGTGCATGCCTCCGTTGCTTCCTTCAACAATCATTGGGGCGTCCCGCTGACGCTGGCGCGTATGCCCGAGGATACCGATTTCGGCGTTTTCGAAATCGGCATGAACCATCCCGAAGAGATCAGGCCGCTGGTCAAGATGGTGCAGCCGCATGTGGCGATCATCACCACGATCGCGCCGGCTCATCTCGGCAACTTCAATAGTATCAGTGAGATCGCCGCCGCCAAGGCGGAAATTTTCGACGGTGTCGTGCCTGGCGGGCATGCCATTCTCAATCACGACAACGACCAGTTCGAAATACTGGAGAAGGCTGCCATGGCGGCCGGTATTGAGCATATCCATAGCTTCGGCCAGCATGCGAAGGCGGATGTCCGTCTCGCGGAGTTCAATGCTTCTGAAGAGAATTCGACGCTTTGGCTGACGATCGGCGGCGAGACCATGGAGGTGGCGCTTGGCGCACCTGGGCGCCATATCGCGGAAAATGCACTCGCCGTACTTGGCGCCGTCATGCTCGTGGAGGCCGATCTCGACCAGGCGGTCGATGCGCTAGCGGACTTGCAGCCGGAAAAGGGCAGGGGACAACGCCACAAGCGCGCGATCGGCAACGGCTATTTCACGCTGATCGACGAAAGCTATAACGCCAATCCCGCTTCCATGCGCGCGGCCATCGCGCTGCTGGCGACGACCTCTCCGCATGCGGGAGCCGGCGGCCGGCCGGGTAGGCGGGTCGCCATGCTCGGCGACATGTTGGAAATGGGGAATTATGCCCAGCGCGTTCATGCCAACCTTGCGGGGCCGCTACTTGCGGCCGGTATCGAGCATGTCTGGCTGGCAGGTCCGGAGATGGCGACTTTGAGGGATGAGCTGCCGGAAAGTGTTCATGTCGAATATCACGAGACGACTGAGGAGCTCTCGGAATTCGCGCTCAATTCTGTCGCCCCCGGCGATGTCTTGATGGTGAAATCGTCGCTGGGAATGGGATTCGGAAAGATCATCGCGGGCTTGCTTGACAAATTTCCCGCATTTTCCGACACGGGCCCCCACACCCATCAGGGGCTTTAGAAAGGGCTCTTATGCTGATCTGGCTTGCCGAACTGTCGGACCATATTCATTTTTTCAGTACCCACTTCAGATTCCTCAATCTGTTCAGATACATCACGTTTCGTACCGGCGGTGCCTTGTTCACGTCAGCGTTGATCGTTTTTCTCTTCGGGCCGCGAATCATTTCCTCGCTGCGGGTGCGTCAGGGCAAGGGGCAACCGATCCGCGCCGACGGTCCGCAGACGCATTTCAAGAAGGCCGGCACTCCGACGATGGGCGGGCTGATGATTTTGGCCGGCATCGTCGTCTCGTCGCTGCTTTGGGCTGATCTTGCCAACGTTTATGTCGTTGCCACCCTGCTCGTGACGCTCGGTTTCGGCGCGATCGGCTTCTATGACGACTATCTCAAGGTGACCAAGCAGAGCGACAAGGGCTTTTCCGGCCGCGCGCGCCTCGGTATCGAATTCGTCATCGCGGCGATTGCTGTGTATTTTATGATGACGACGGCGCTGTCCTCCGGTCCGGCCGGCTCTACCTTCGGCTCGTCGGTCGCCTTCCCCTTCTTCAAGAGCCTGTTGCTCAATCTTGGCATGTTCTTCGTGTTTTTCGGTGCCTTCGTCATCGTTGCCGCCGGGAATGCCGTCAATCTGACCGATGGTCTCGACGGGCTTGCTATCGTGCCCGTCATGATCGCAGCCGCGTCCTTCGGCGTCATCTCCTATCTCGCCGGCAACTTCGTCTTTGCCGATTACTTGGCGATCAATTTCGTGCCGGGTACGGGCGAACTCGCCGTCGTGCTCGGCGCCGTCATCGGCGCCGGCCTCGGTTTCCTCTGGTTCAATGCGCCGCCGGCGGCCATCTTCATGGGCGATACCGGCTCGCTGGCACTCGGCGGCATGATCGGCTCGGTCGCCGTCGCCACCAAGCACGAGATCGTCATGGCGATCATCGGCGGTCTCTTCGTGCTCGAGGCGCTTTCCGTCATCATCCAGGTCGGTTTCTTCAAGATGACGAAGCGCCGCGTCTTCCTGATGGCGCCCATCCACCATCACTTCGAGAAGAAGGGCTGGACGGAAAGCCAGGTCGTCGTGCGTTTCTGGATCGTCGCCGTCATCCTGGCGATGATCGGCCTCTCCACCCTGAAGCTGCGGTGAGGCGTCGATGATTCCTATCTCCACGCTGAACGGAAAGAAGGTCGCTCTCTTCGGCCTCGGCGGCTCCGGCTTTGCCACGGCGCGCGCTCTCGTTGCAGGCGGCGCCGATGTCATGGCCTGGGATGATAATCCGGACAGCGTGGCGAAGGCGGCTGCCGAAGGGATAGCGGTCGCCGATCTGAGAACGATCGACTGGAACGGCCTGTCGGTCTTCGTTTTGTCGCCCGGCGTGCCGCTGACGCATCCAAAGCCACACTGGACCGTCGATCTCGCTCATGCAGCCGGCGTCGAGATCATAGGCGACGTGGAGCTTTTCGTCAGGGAGCGGCGGGCGCATGCGCCGGATTGCCCTTTCATCGCCATCACCGGGACGAATGGCAAATCGACGACGACTGCGCTGATCGCTCATATCCTGCAATCAAGCGGCCGCGACACACAGCTCGGCGGTAATATCGGTACGGCGGTGCTGACGCTCGATCCGCCGAAGGCCGGACGTTTCTACGTTGTTGAATGCTCCTCCTACCAGATCGATCTGGCGCCGACGCTCAATCCTTCGGCGGGCATTCTCTTGAACCTGACACCCGATCATCTCGATCGGCACGGCACGATGCAGCATTATGCCGACATCAAAGAGCGGCTTGTCGCGGGCAGCGACGTCGCCGTCGTCGGTGTCGACGACAGCCATTCCTCCCTGATCGCCGACCGTATCGAGCGAGCCGGCGGCAAGGTCAGGCGGATTTCGCGCCGGCATGCGCTGGCGGATGGCCTCTATGCCGAGGGCAGCCGCATCCTGCGGGCATCGAACGGCGCGGCAAACGAGATCGCCGACCTCGACGGTATCCAGACCTTGCGCGGTGGCCATAATGCGCAGAATGCGGCGGCTGCAATCGCCGCCTGCCTCGCCGTTGGCGTTTCGGAGTATGAAATTCGTGCTGGTCTGAAATCCTTTCCCGGTCTCAAGCATCGCATGCAGCCTGTCGGAAAGCGCGGGCGCGTCGTCTTCGTCAACGATTCCAAGGCGACCAATGCGGATGCGGCAGCGCCTGCGCTTTCGAGCTACGAGAATATCTACTGGATCGCCGGCGGCCTGCCGAAGGAGGGTGGCATCACCAGTCTGGCGCCGCTCTTCCCGCGTATCGCCAAGGCCTATCTGATCGGTGAAGCGGCACCCGCCTTTGCGGCGACGCTCGGCGATCAGGTGCCTTATGAAATTTCCGGTACACTGGAACGCGCCGTGGCACATGCTGCCGCGGACGCTGACAGGGACGAACGTGAGTCTGCGGCGGTGATGCTGTCACCGGCCTGCGCAAGCTTCGATCAGTATAAGAATTTCGAGGTCAGGGGCGACGCCTTCGTCAGCCATGTCGCTGCTATCGATGGCGTCACCATGCTGATCGGTTCAGCAACTGGAGGCAAATGATATGGTAAGCCGCGTTGAACGTGGGGCCTTGGCCGAATGGTTCTGGACCATCGACCGCGTGTTTCTCGCCCTTTTCATCCTCTTGATCGGCATCGGCTTCATGCTGTCCTTCGCGGCTTCGCCGGCGGTGGCGGAGCGCATCGGGCTTGAGCCGTTCCACTTCGTCAAGCGCCACGCCCTGTTCCTCGTCCCGGCGATCGCGGCGATGATCGGCATTTCCTTCATGACGCCCCGACAGGTGCGAAGGACCGCCGTCATCCTGCTGATCGTGTCGCTGGCCATGATGCTTTTCGCGCTTTTCTTCGGCATCGAAGTCAAGGGCTCGCGGCGCTGGGTCAATATCGCCGCCTTGTCGATCCAGCCTTCGGAATTCATGAAGCCGGCTTTCGTCGTCATCTGCGCTTGGCTATTTTCCGAACATGCGCGCCAGCCGGAGATCCCCGGCAATCTCTTCGCCATCATTCTTTTCGGCATTGTCGTCGCCTTGCTCGTCGCCCAGCCTGACCTTGGCCAGACCATCCTGACGACTGCCGTCTGGGGCGGCATGTTCTTCATGGCCGGCATGCCCTGGCTGTGGATCATTGTGCTTGGCGGTCTTGGCGCGGGCGGTTTCGTCACCGCTTATTATGTGTTCGATCACGTCGCGCAGCGCGTGAACAAGTTCCTAACCGGCGAGGGCGATACGTTTCAGGTCGATACCGCCAAGGAAGCGATCGTCCATGGCACCTGGTTCGGTGTCGGCCCGGGCGAGGGCACCGTCAAGCGCATCATTCCGGACGCCCATACCGACTTCATCTTTTCGGTCGCGGCTGAAGAGTTCGGCGCCATCTTCTGCATGGTGCTCGTGCTGATCTTCGCCTTCCTCGTGCTGCGCGGCCTGTCGCATGCCTACAAGGAGAAGAACGATTTCAACCGTTTTGCCGTCGCCGGGCTGGTGCTGCAGATCGGCATTCAGTCGATCATCAACATCGGCGTGAACCTGCAGCTGCTGCCGGCGAAAGGCATGACGCTGCCGCTGATTTCCTACGGCGGTTCGTCGATGACCGCGATCTGCGTGACGGCGGGCTTCATTCTGGCGCTGACGCGTCATAGGCCGGAAAAGCGTGCGCAGGATCGGACAATGTTCCGCGTGACACATGGTTTGCCGGCGGAGTGAGCGTCTTGGGACTGCCGGCTATCTGCTCCTCATATCTCCTGCCTGCCGCTCATTCTCCGGTCGCTTTTCCCGAAGCACCGGTCTATGAGGGGGGCTTGGCCCGCGCCGATGACGCGGTCGGGGCGACTTCCTATATTAGGGAGATGCCCCGAGTAGTGGGGTATTCGCGGGAGCGAAAATTATGAGTAAAGGCATTGTCCTTCTTGCCGCCGGCGGTACCGGCGGCCACGTATTTCCGGCCGAAGCACTGGCCTATAAGCTGAAAGAGCGCGGCTATTCCGTGCACCTCGTCACCGACAGCCGTGCCGAACGCTATGCCGGCAAATTCCCGGCCGACGAGATCCATGTCGTGCCCTCGGCAACGATCGGTTCGAAGAACCCCGTTAAGGTCGCGCAAGCCCTCTGGACGCTGTGGACCGGCATGCGCGCAGCGCGCAAGCTGATCCAGCGCATTAAGCCCGTCTGCGTCGTCGGCTTCGGTGGCTATCCGACAGTTCCGCCGCTTCTCGCGGCGACGCGTATGGGCGTACCATCCATGCTGCATGAACAGAATGCGGTCATGGGCCGCGCCAACAAGATGCTGGCGACGCGCGTGCGTGCGATTGCCGGCGGCTTCCTCACGGAAAACGGCGCGTTTGCCGAGAAGACGGTGACCACGGGCAATCCCGTGCGTCCGGCCGTCATCGAGGCGGCCAAGCGTCCGTATGTGCCATCTGGTCCGGAAGATCCGTTTAACCTCGTCGTGTTCGGCGGCAGCCAGGGCGCACAATATTTCTCCAAGGCCGTACCGACAGCTATCAGCCTGCTTGAGGAGCCGCTGCGCAGGCGCCTGCGGATCACGCAGCAGGTGCGCCCTGAGGACATGGAGACGGTCAATAGCTGCACGAGAAAGCTTGAGATGGGCGCCGATGTCGCGCCGTTCTTCAACGACATGGCGGAGCGCATCGGTGCTGCGCATCTGGTTCTCTGCCGCTCCGGCGCCTCCACGGTTTCGGAGCTTGCCGTCATCGGGCGCCCGGCGATCCTGGTTCCCTATCCGCATGCGCTCGATCACGACCAGGCAGCCAATGCGGCCGCACTCGCGGCAACCGGCGGTGTCAAGGTCATCGCGCAGTCGGAACTGACGCCGGAGAAACTTTCCACCATCCTGCGCGGTGCCATGACCATGCCGGAAAAGCTCGCAAAGATGGCGGCATCAGCCAAGCAGGCGGGCAAACCGGATGCGGCAAACTTGCTTGCCGACATGGTTGAGGCTATTGCCGCGGGACGTTCAATTCAGCAATTCAAGGGGGCAGGCGCATGAAGCTGCCGAAGGCAATCGGCCTTGTGCATTTTATCGGTATTGGTGGCATCGGAATGAGCGGTATCGCCGAGGTTCTGCATAACCTCGGCCATCGCGTACAGGGTTCCGATCAATCGGAAAGCGCCAACGTGCAGCGTCTGCGCGATAAGGGCATTCCGGTCCATATCGGCCACAAGGGTGAGAACCTCGGCGATGCCGAAGTCGTCGTTGTCTCCACGGCCATCAAGAAGAGCAATCCCGAGCTCGTGGCCGCGCGTGAAAAGTTGCTGCCGGTCGTGCGCCGTGCCGAAATGCTCGCCGAGCTGATGCGCTTCCGCAACGCCATTGCCATCGGTGGCACGCATGGCAAGACCACGACGACATCGCTGGTGGCGACGCTTTTGGAGGCCGGTGGTCTCGATCCCACAGTCATTAACGGCGGCATCATCAATGCCTATGGCACCAATGCGCGCATGGGTGAGGGTGAGTGGATGGTGGTCGAGGCCGATGAATCGGACGGCACTTTCCTGAAGCTGCCGGCTGATGTCGCCGTCGTCACCAATATCGATCCCGAACATCTTGACCATTACGGCAATTTCGATGCCGTGCGTGCCGCCTTCCGGCAGTTCGTCGAGAACGTACCGTTCTACGGTTTCGGCGTCATGTGTATCGACCATCCGGAAGTGCAGTCGCTTGTGGGGCGCATCGAGGACCGCAAGGTGATCACCTATGGCGAAAACCCGCAGGCCGACGTGCGCTTCTCGAATGTACGGATCGATGGTACGCGTTCGCTGTTCGATATCGAAATTCGCAGGCGCCGCACCGGCAAGGTGATCCAGATCAAGGATCTCGTCATGCCGATGCCTGGTCGCCACAATATTTCCAATGCGACGGCTGCCGTCGCTGTTGCCAACCGGCTGGGGATTTCCAGCGAAGCGATCGCCAAGGGGCTTGCATCCTTCGGTGGCGTCAAGCGCCGCTTCACGCTGACCGGCGAATGGAATGGGGTCAAGGTCTTCGACGATTACGGCCACCACCCCGTCGAAATCAAGGCGGTGCTGAAGGCGGCGCGCGAAGCCTGCAAGGGCCGCATCATCGCCGTCCACCAGCCGCATCGCTATACGCGCCTTTCGAGCCTCTTCGAGGAATTTGCAGCCTGCTTCAACGATGCCGACAGCATCTTCCTAGCGCCTGTCTATGCCGCTGGCGAAGAGCCGATCGAGGGCGTGGATTCGCAAACGCTGGTTTCGCGTATCAAAGCCAGCGGTCATCGCGATGCACGCTTTCTGCAATCACAGGAAGATCTTTCCGCCATGGTTGCAGAGATTGCGCAGCCAGGGGATTTTGTGGTTCTGTTGGGGGCTGGTAGCATCACGTATTGGGCAGCATCATTGCCAAAGGAATTGGAAGGCCTCTCGGGTAAGTCCGCATGAAACAAGTAGATGGGGAAAAGCTTCTGGCGTCGCTTGGCGACGGTGTAAAGGACATCAGGGGACGGCTGACGCCGGACGCTCCGATGGATCGCGTAACGTGGTTCCGTGCCGGCGGGTTGGCTGAACTGATGTTCCAGCCGCATGATACGGACGATCTCGTTGCGTTCCTGAAGATCTTGCCGGAAGACGTGCCGCTGACGGTCGTTGGCGTGGGTTCGAACATATTGGTGCGTGACGGCGGCATTCCGGGTGTCGTCCTCAGACTTTCGGCCAAGGGCTTCGGCTCGGTCGAGCTGGCCGGCGAGAACCGCATTCTGGCCGGTGCGATCTGCCCCGACAAGCATGTCGCAGCCATGGCGATGGATAACAGCATCGGTGGTTTCCATTTCTATTACGGTATTCCCGGGAGCATCGGTGGTGCTGCACGGATGAATGCAGGCGCCAATGGTGCCGAAACCCGTGAGCGCGTCATCGAAGTGCACGCGGTCGACCGCAAGGGCAACAAGCATGTCCTGACCAATGCCGAGATGGGGTACAGCTACCGCCATTCGGATGCGTCTGAGGATCTGATCTTTACCCATGTCCTCTTCGAGGGATATCCGCAGGATCGTGCCAAGATCCGCACCGAAATGGATGCCGTGCGGGCTCATCGCGAAACGGTGCAGCCGGTCCGCGAGAAGACCGGTGGCTCAACCTTCAAGAATCCGGATGGTTTTTCCGCCTGGAAGCTGATCGACGAGGCGGGCTGCCGTGGCCTGGTCATCGGTGGGGCGCAGATGTCATCGCTGCATTGCAACTTCATGATCAACATGGAGCAGGCGACGGGCTACGATCTGGAATATCTCGGCGAGCAGGTTCGTCGCGAGGTTTTCGAAAAATCCGGCATCAAGCTGGAGTGGGAAATCAAGCGTCTCGGAAACTTCATGCCGGGCCGGGAAGTCCGCCCGTTCCAGGGTGTGACGACGGAGTAGATTCGGGCTGGAATCAGCGCCAGCTTCATAAAATGATTCAAGAAAAAGGCCGGGTTTTCACCCGGCCTTTTCAATTGGTTATACGTGTTTTCTCAGACTTCGTCATTGCCCGAGAGCAGGATGCCGATCAGCGAGAGCACTGCTGCGCCGGCGAGGTAGTAGCCGACATAGACAAGGCCGTAATTGGTCGCGAGCGATGTGGCAATGTAAGGTGCCAGGGACGCACCGACGATCCCGCCGAGATTGAAGGTCATCGAAGCGCCTGTATAGCGCACCGTGGTCGGGAAGGGTGCCGCCAGCGCCGCACCGATGGGGCCATAGGTAAAGCCCATCAGGGCAAGACCGATGATCGAGCAGGCGAAGGCACCGGCAAGACCAGCCGTCAGCAGCGACGAGTAGAACAGGCCGAAGATGAGGATGCCGATTGTCGTCAGGATGAGGACGAGGCGGCGGGAATAGCGGTCGGACAGGAGGCCAGAGACCGGGATCATCAGGCCAAAGAAGACGACGCCGACGAGCTGAACGACCAGGAACTGGCCCTGCGAGTAGCCGAGGCCGGCCGGAAGCGGACCGTTGCCTGGTGGGCGGGTGCCCCAGCTCAGTGTGAATGCCGTCATCAAATAGAACAGCACGAAGGTCGCCACCGCGATGATGGTGCCGAGGATCAGGCTGCGGAAGTGCGAACGGAAGATGACCACGATCGGAACGGAAACGCGCTCTTCCTTCTCGATGGCACGCTGGAACTCCGGTGTTTCGGTGATCTTCAGGCGGACATAAAGACCGACTGCTACCAACACGATGCTGATCAGGAAGGGAACGCGCCAGCCATAGTTGAGGAAGTCCGCATCGGCCATGGTTTCCCGCAGGATGAGGAAAAGGCCGGCCGACAGAATGAAGCCGATAGGGGCGCCGAGTTGCGGGAACATGGCGTACCAGCTGCGCTTGCCCTCCGGTGCGTTTTCCGTCGCAAGCAAGACGGCGCCGCCCCATTCGCCGCCAAGGCCAAGGCCCTGACCGAGGCGGCAAAGCGCCAGCAGAATCGGTGCGAGAACGCCAATCGACTCGTAGGTCGGCAGCATACCGATCACGACGGTCGAGAGGCCCATGGTCATCAGAGCCGCGACCAGTGTCGCCTTGCGGCCGATTCGATCGCCGAAATGGCCGAAGATCATCGCGCCGATCGGGCGCGCGAAGAAGGCGATGGAAAAGGTCGCGAAGGACTGCAGGGTAGCGGACGTCGGGTCGCTTGCCGGGAAAAACAGCTTCGGGAAGACGATAACCGCCGCCGTTGCATAAACATAGAAATCGAAAAATTCGATCGTTGTGCCGATGAGGCTCGCGATCAGAACACGTGCCGGGGAATTCGCAACAGCATTGTTCGATGACGAGGGGGTCGGCGATAAAGGAGATATCGCGTCAGTCATGTTCCCACCATTTCAGAGGATGCTAAGGCGCGCTTAGCGGATAAAAATTGTCCTTAGCGTAATTTTTGTTCAACGCAAACGTTAACTGCGCAAGAAATCAGCGGTTGCGTGCTACTATTTTGACGTAATTGTTGATTCGTGAGCAATCAGTCGGGCGTTTGTTATTGGAGAGGCGTGCTCCGGCTAGTCCTTACCGGAATCTTTTTCACCAATGGCCGATTCTCGCTTGGATTGCGGGCTGAGGAGAAGGGTTTCATGCAGAAAAAACTCATCGCTGAGTTTCTTGGGACGTTTTGGCTCGTTTTCGGCGGCTGCGGTAGTGCGATCTTCGCAGCAGCCTTTCCGAGCCTCGGTATTGGTTTTCTAGGCGTTGCCTTTGCGTTCGGTCTGACTGTGCTGACTATGGCTTTTGCCGTCGGCGGCATATCAGGAGGGCACTTCAATCCGGCCGTTTCGGTCGGCCTGACGGTGGCTGGCCGCTTTCCCGGCGGGCAGCTCGTTCCCTATATTATAGCGCAGGTCATCGGCGCCGTTGTCGCGGCGGCCGTGCTCTATCTGATCGCAAGCGGCAAGGCCGATTTCCAGCTCGGCGGGTTCGCGGCGAATGGCTATGGAGAACATTCTCCCGGCGGCTATTCCATGGTGTCGGCATTGGTGGCCGAAATCGTGCTGACGCTGTTCTTCCTGGTCGTGATTCTGGGTTCCACGAGCAGCAAGGTGCCGGCCGGCTTCGCGCCGATCGCCATCGGCTTGGCGCTGACGCTAATTCATCTGATCTCGATTCCGATCACCAATACGTCGGTCAATCCGGCCCGCTCGACGGGGCAGGCCATATTCGTCGGCGGTTGGGCTCTGCAGCAGCTTTGGCTGTTTTGGGTCGCACCCATTGTCGGCGGAGCGTTGGGCGGACTCGTCTGGAAGCTGGTCGACGACAGCGAGTGATTTCAGCCTCATTTAAAAGCCTTGAGCCCCGCATCGGTCCCTCGATGCGGGGCTCATTGTTTAAAAAAATCTAAATGTAGCGATTTCAAAAGTAGCAACTCCATGATTCCAATGGCAGAATTCTTTAAGTCGGTTTGATTCGAACCATTCGGTCATCGCCAGGACGGCGGAAAGTTAACGAAAGTAAACGCTTCATTAACCTTAATGTCGTTCTAATCGACCTATTGAAAGCGGGGCGAGAATCGCGGTTAGGCGAGGCCCTGCAAACGCAAAGTTAGAGACCGTGGAGTCGGGGGTATTGATGGGTGGCAAGCATGTGGCTGTCCTTTTGGGCGGATTTTCCTCGGAGAGGCCGGTCAGCCTTTCCTCAGGAAAGGCATGCGCCGATGCCCTTGAAGCGGAAGGCTTTCAGATTACCCGTGTCGATGTCGATCATGACGTTGCCAGTCGGTTAACTGAGTTGAAGCCCGATGTGGTTTTCAATGCATTGCATGGCCCTTTCGGTGAAGACGGTACCATTCAGGGCATTCTGGAATATCTGCAGATTCCCTATACGCATTCCGGCGTGCTTGCCTCAGCGCTTGCGATGGATAAGTCGCGCGCGAAGACTGTTGCCGCTGCTGCGGGTGTCCCGGTCGCGAGTTCGATCGTCATGGATCGTTTCGCCATTGTTGGCGAACACCCGATGAAGCCGCCCTATGTCGTTAAGCCTGTGCGGGAAGGTTCGAGCTTCGGTGTCGTTATCGTCAAGGAAGATCAGGCGCATCCGCCGCAGATTGTTACTTCTGCCGAATGGCGTTATGGCGATGAGGTTCTGGTCGAGCGTTATATTTACGGGCGCGAACTGACCTGCGGCGTCATGGACGGCAAGGTTCTCGGCGTGACTGAAATCGTGCCGCTCGGCCACAGCTTCTATGATTATGACGCCAAGTACGCCAAGGGTGGGTCAAAACATGTCTTGCCGGCGGAAATTTCACCGAATCTTTACCAAAAGATACAAACATTATCGTTAAGGGCGCATGAAGCTATCGGCTGCCGCGGCGTTAGTCGATCTGACTTCCGTTTTGACGATCGCTTTTCCGAAGAGGGCGAACTTGTCTGGTTGGAGATCAACACTCAGCCCGGCATGACTCCTACCTCCCTGGTGCCTGAAATGGCTGCTCATGCCGGCTACTCTTTTGGTGAATTTCTCCGGTGGATGGTGGAGGACGCGTCTTGTTTGCGCTGACGGTCAAAAATATGAGGCGGTCCCGTCATCGCGTCCCGCTCGCCATCGACGAGGTCGAGGACGCATTTGTCCTCCCGCGTCCGCTGCGTCGTGCCGTTCGCTTCCTGGTCAGTCTCGGTTCGGGTCGCATTAACATCCCTGCTCACACGGGAACTGTCTCGACCCTCGTTCTCCTCGCGGCGACTGGCCTTTATGGCATGTCCGTTGGCGGTCACACTCAGGCTGTCGCTGAAGCGACGACCTCTGCTGCCGGTTTTGCTATCGAAGATGTGAAGGTCTCCGGCAACGACGAGACCTCCGAAATCGAGATCCTGCAGCTGCTCGGTCTTGATGGTACGACCTCGCTCGTCGCTCTTAATGCCGATGCGGCCCGCCTGAAGATTGCGAATCTGCCGTGGGTTCAGGACGTCGAGGTTCGTAAGGTCTATCCGAAGGCCGTCGAAGTGAAGCTCAAGGAGCGCAAGGCTTATGCCATCTGGCAGCACGGTTCGGAGCTTTCGCTGATCGAGAAGGATGGCAGCGTGATTGCGCCGCTGCGCGACAACAAGTTTGCAAAGCTGCCGCTCTTCGTCGGTCGTGATGCCGAAACCGCAGCCGCCTCCATCGACGACCAGTTTGCGAAGTGGCCCGAAATTCGCAGTCATGTGAAGGCTTTCGTGCGTGTCGCCGGTCGCCGCTGGGATCTCTATCTGGACAACGGCGTGATCATCAAATTGCCGGAAGACAATATCGATGGCGCGCTGGCGCGGCTGACCAAGCTCGACAAGGATCAAAATCTTTTGCAGCGCGATATCGCTGCCGTCGATCTCCGGATCGATGACCGTACCGCCATTGAATTAACTCCGGATGCCGCAGTTCGTCGCCAGGCCGCAGTCGATGCAAGAAACAAGGCTTTGAAGAAAGCAGGTCAGGATACATGAGCTTATTTGGTTCGTCCCATTTCGGCCTGCCTCGGTTGAAGCCGCTCTCTTCGAAGCGGTCGCATATCGTCTCGGTCCTCGACATCGGTTCGACGAAGGTCGTTTGCATGATCGGTCGCCTGACGCCGCGCGAGGAGAGCCAGGTTCTCCCGAACCGCACGCACAACATCGAGATCATCGGTATTGGTCATCAGCGTTCGCGGGGCATTAAGACTGGCGTAATCGCCGATCTCGACGCCTTGGAAGGTGTCGTCCGGCTTGCCGTCGATGCCGCCGAGCGCATGGCCGGCCTCACGGTTGACAGCCTGATCGTCAATGTTTCGGCTGGCCGTCTCGGCAGCGATATCTACACCGCGACCATCGATCTCGGCGGTCAGGAAGTCGAAGCCAACGATCTCAAGAAGGTCCTGGCTGCAGCCTGCCAGCAGTCGATCCGCCAGGAGCGTGCCGTGCTGCACTCGCTGGCGACGGGCTATTCCCTTGACGGCGAGCGCGGCATTCGCGATCCACTGGCCATGTTCGGCGACGCTCTTGGCGTCGACATGCATGTGGTGACAGCCGAGCGCGCGGCGCTTCGCAACCTCGAGCTCTGCATCAATCGCGCGCATCTTTCGGTCGAAGGCATGGTGGCGACGCCTTATGCCAGCGGTCTTGCAGCCCTCGTCGACGATGAAGTCGAACTCGGCTGCGCTGCGATCGACATGGGCGGCGGCACGACGACGATTTCGGTCTTTGCCGAGGGCAAGCTGGTGCACACAGACGCCGTCAGCCTTGGCGGCCATCATGTCACCACCGATCTTGCCCGCGGCCTTTCCACCCGCATCGAGGATGCGGAACGGCTGAAGGTCGTTCATGCTTCGGCGCTCGCGAATTCTTCGGAAGAGCGTGAACTGATTTCCATCCCGCCGATCGGCGAAGACGAGCGTGACCAGCCGACCCAGGTGCCGAAGGCGCTGGTGTCGCGCATCGTCAAGGCTCGCATCGAGGAAACCCTCGAGCTCATTCGCGATCGCATCCAGCGTTCGGGCTTTAGCCCGATCGTCGGCAAGCGCGTCGTCCTCACGGGCGGCGCGAGCCAGCTGACCGGTTTGCCCGATGTGGCACGCCGTGTTCTTGCCCGCAATGTCCGCATCGGTCGTCCGATGGGCGTGTCTGGCTTGCCGACGGCAGCCAAGGGTCCGGCTTTTTCGACCGCGGTCGGTCTGATGATCTATCCGCAGGTCGCAGACATGGAAACACATGCGCCGAGCAGCGGTCTGCTCTCGTCGTTTGGAGGCAATAACAGCCGGATCGGCCGCGTCGGCCAATGGCTGAAAGAGAGTTTTTGAGTGCCTGGTCCCGGAAATCCATTCCGGGGCAAGCGTCAGGCAAGTGAAATCGAGTGAATTGGCCGGCGTGGCGATGCGGCCATAAAGAGAAGGAACGGGTACAATGACTATCAAGCTGCATAAGCCAGATATCACCGAGCTTAAGCCGCGAATCACCGTGTTCGGTGTTGGTGGCGGTGGCGGCAATGCCGTCAACAACATGATCACGGCAGGCTTGCAGGGCGTCGATTTCGTCGTCGCCAACACGGATGCTCAGGCACTGACCATGACGAAGGCGGAGCGGATCATTCAGCTCGGCGTCAACGTCACAGAAGGTCTCGGCGCCGGCTCGCAGCCGGAAGTCGGCCGTGCAGCTGCAGAAGAATGCATCGATGAAATCATCGATCACCTGAACGGCACGCATATGTGCTTCGTCACCGCCGGCATGGGCGGCGGTACGGGCACGGGTGCCGCTCCCGTTGTCGCACAGGCCGCTCGCAACAAGGGCATCCTGACCGTCGGCGTCGTCACCAAGCCGTTCCACTTCGAAGGCGGCCGCCGCATGCGTCTCGCCGAGCAGGGCATCCAGGAACTGCAGAAGTCGGTCGACACGCTGATCGTCATTCCGAACCAGAATCTGTTTCGCATCGCCAACGACAAGACGACTTTCGCCGACGCGTTCTCGATGGCCGACCAGGTTCTCTATTCGGGCGTTGCTTGCATCACCGACCTGATGGTGAAGGAAGGTCTCATCAACCTCGACTTCGCCGACGTCCGTTCGGTCATGCGCGAAATGGGCCGCGCCATGATGGGTACCGGCGAGGCTTCTGGCCAGGGTCGTGCAATGCAGGCTGCTGAAGCTGCGATTGCCAACCCGCTGCTCGACGAAACCTCGATGAAGGGCGCACAGGGCCTGCTGATCTCGATCACGGGCGGTCGCGATCTCACCTTGTTCGAAGTCGACGAAGCCGCAACCCGCATCCGCGAAGAAGTCGATCCCGACGCCAACATCATCCTCGGCGCCACCTTCGACGAATCGCTTGAAGGCATCATCCGCGTTTCTGTCGTCGCAACCGGCATCGATCGCGCGATGAACGAGGCTTCCGACAGGGGCATGGAATTCCGCCCGGCCGCAAAGCCTGCTATGCGTCCTTCCGCGGCCGCCGCTCCGGCAGCGGCCGCAGTTCAGCCTGCCCACGTCTCGCAGGCCCAAACCGCACAGGCTGCCGCTCCGGCTCCTCGTACCGTGGATCCAGTCGCTCAGACCATTCGTGCGGCAGAAGCCGATCTGGAGCGCGAACTGGAATTCCAGATGAGCCGGCAGGCTCAGGCGCCGCAGCAGCCGGTCATGCAGCAGGCCGCAGCGCCGGAAGATAACTTCCGTCCGCAGAGCCGCATCTTCGCAGCCGCTCCGGAGCCTCAGCCGGTCCGTCAGGCCCCGGTTCAGCCACAGCCGCAGGCGCCGGTCATGCATCAGCAGCCGGTCATCCGTCAGGCTCCCGAGCAGGTCCGCATGCCGAAGGTTGAGGATTTCCCGCCGGTCGTTAAGGCTGAAATGGAACATCGCGCCCAGCCGGCCGCTGCCCAGGCGACCGAGGAGCGCGGCCCGATGGGGCTGCTGAAGCGAATCACCAATTCGCTCGGCCGCCGCGAAGAAGATCCGGCTTTCGACGACATGATGGCTTCGACGAACAATGCCGCTCCGCAGCAGCGTCGTGCGCCGTCGCAGGAAGCAAGCCTCTACGCTCCGCGTCGCGGCAATCTCGACGATCATGGCCGCCCGGTCCCGCAGGCGCGCATGGCAAGCCATGAGGACGATCAGCTCGAGATTCCGGCCTTCCTGCGCCGGCAGTCGAACTGACTCGCAACAGGCAGCCCTTTAATAGGTTGCTAACCATATTGAGGAAATCCGGGGCCGAAAGGCTCCGGATTTTCTTATTTTATAACCATTGTCTTATTTAAAATTATCCAATGAATTCAATTGACTGCTTTCGTAACAAAACGAAAGAAACAGTGATTTGGAATGCGGTGTCTCGACGCGTATGTAGATATCAAGCAAGCCCGCTGAATCACATTCGAAGACGAATGTATGTGAGGTGCGTGGCATAGTTAACAGACTGAACCGGCAATAAAGGGTAAGCGTCCGAAGATGACCGCCCAGCCTGGATCAGACAGACGAAGGCAGAATTACATGGCAATTGGATTGCTTGGTTTTCAGACCACCATTGCAAACCCTGTGACACTTTCCGGTATTGGCGTTCATTCCGGTGCCAATGTGTCGATCACTTTCTATCCCGCCGAAGCCGGCACCGGTGTCGTTTTCCAGCGCCTGCACGACAATGGCGATGTGACCGAACTTCGCGCCGTTTCCTCCCAAGTCGGCAATACGGATCTCTGCACGGTTCTCGGTTTTTCCCCGGCGCGCTCCGTCGCGACGGTCGAGCACGTCATGGCGGCGATCTATGCGATCGGCCTCGATAACGTCGTCGTCGAGGTGTCCGGCGCGGAAATGCCGATCATGGACGGCAGCTCCTATCCCTTCATCGAGGCGATCGAGCAGGCGGGTATCGTCTCGCTCGGTGTCAAGCGTCGCTACATCCGCGTCATCAAGCCGGTGCGGATTGAAGCTGGTGGTTCCTGGTGCGAGTTCCGTCCCTATGACGGCACGCGCTTCGAAGTTGAGATCGATTTCGAATGCCCGCTGATCGGCCGCCAGAAGTGGCAGGGCGATCTGACGGCCGAAACCTTCAAGACGGAACTATCGCGCGCCCGTACCTTCGGCTTCATGCGCGATGTCGAACGCCTCTGGGCATCGGGTCATGCGCTGGGTTCGTCGCTCGAAAACTCAGTCGTCATTTCCGATGACAATACTGTTATCAACGTCGAGGGCCTGCGCTACGCCAAGGACGAATTCGTTCGTCACAAGACGCTGGACGCCGTCGGCGATCTGGCGCTGGCTGGCGCACAATTCATCGGCTGCTACCGCTCTTACCGTGGCGGCCATCGCATGAATGCGAATGCCCTGAAGGCATTGCTCAGCGATGCCAGCGCCTATGAGGTCGTCGAAACTTCGGCTCCGCGCCAGCGCGCTCACAGCCGCGAATTCGTGCCGGTCAACGCGCCAGAGTTCGCTCCCTGGTCGGCATAACGCTGCGGAATTTGAATAAGAAAAGCTGCCGCTCCGATAAGGGGCGGCTCTTTTTTTGACAGGCGAATCAGGCGGTTTACCGTCGGCCTTCGCAAGACGGACAGCGTGCGCGTGCCGATATGAGAATTCCCTGTTAAAACAGGCATTAAAGGCTGCGGATATGCGGTCTTTGCCACAAAAATGCGTTAATGCACCATCAATGCGTTGCCCTGATGGTGTTTTTGCGGCTAGAAACGCCAGCGAGAGAGAACGCCGTCTCCGCAACGACGGTTATGGGACAGTCATCCGATGGGTTTTGCAAGGTCTGAACGCATGAATATCACAGCACGGGCTTTGCTCGTATCGTTCCTTCTGGCCGGTACCGGTGCGGTGGTGACAGGGTGTAATACGAAGAAGGATATCGACATCACCAAGCTTGGTGTCGAGACTGATCCGCCGGAGATGCTCTACAATCAGGGCCTTGCCAACATCAAAGCTGGCAACATGACGGAGGCCGGCAAGAAGTTCGATGCCATCAATCAGCAGCAGCCTTTCTCCGAATGGGCGCGCAAGGCATTGGTGATGAGCACCTTCGTGAAATACCGCACAGGCCGGTATGACGACGCGGTGCAGACCGGCAATACCTATCTCAAGCAATATCCCGGCTCGGAAGATGCCGACTACGTGCAATATCTGGTCGGCTCGTCCTATGCCAAGCAGATCGTGGACGTGACGCAGGACCAGCGTGCTGCACAGCAGACGATCGAGGCGATGACCAAGCTCGTCAACACCTATCCAAAGTCGCAATATGTCAGTGACGCTCAGGAAAAGATCCGCTTTGCCAAGGACCAGCTTGCCGGCAAGGAAATGCAGGTCGGCCGTTATTATCTGGAGCGCAAGGATTATCTGGCTGCTATTTCCCGCTTCCGTGTGGTGGTGGAGCAGTATCCGACGACGAACCAGATCGAAGAAGCGCTGGCGCGACTCGTCGAAGCCTATTATGCAATGGGTATTGTTCCGGAAGCCCAGACAGCCGCCGCGGTTCTCGGTCACAACTATCCGGACAGCCGCTGGTATAAAGATTCCTATCAGCTGCTGCAGAAGGGCGGCGTTGAGCCGAGCGAAAATTCGGGCTCCTGGATTTCCAGGGCGGGCAAGAAACTTCTTCTTGGGACGTGAGATTGAGCGCAGATGCTGATCCAGCTTTCGATCCGCGATATCGTTTTGATCGAGCGGCTGGATCTTGCCTTCGAGTCCGGGCTTTCGGTTTTGACCGGCGAGACGGGTGCGGGCAAATCCATCCTGCTTGACAGCCTGTCGCTGGCCCTGGGCGGGCGTGGCGATGGCGGGCTGGTGCGCCATGGCGAAGAGCGCGGCCAGGTGACCGCTGTATTCGATGTCGGCACGCAGCATCCGGCCCGCAAGCTCCTGCGCGAAAACGGCATCGATGATGACGGCGATCTGATTTTCCGCCGCGTTCAATCCGCCGATGGCCGCACCAAAGCCTTTGTCAACGATCAGGCCCTCAGCGTTCAGCTCATGCGCCAGATCGGGCAGCTTCTCGTCGAAATTCATGGTCAGCACGATGACCGTGCGCTCGTCGACACGGATGCGCACCGCATCTTGCTCGATGCTTTCGCTGGCCTCGCTGATGAGGCACAGGAAGTCGGCAGGCTTTACAAGATCTGGCGCGATACCGAGCGCACGTTAAGGAAGCACAGAGAGCAGGTGGAGCGGGCTGCCCGCGAGGCCGACTATCTTCGCGCCTCTGTCGAGGAACTGGGGAAGCTCTCGCCGCAAGATGGCGAGGAGGACGAGCTTGCCGAGACGCGCTCGCGGATGATGAAGGCCGAGCGCATTGCCGGCGATATTGCCGAGGCTTCGGAATTTCTCAACGGCAATGCATCGCCCGTGCCGCATATCGCCTCGCTGGTGCGCCGGCTGGAGCGCAAGAGTCATGAGGCGCCGGGCCTTCTGGAAGATACCGTCGCATTGCTGGACGCCGCTCTCGATCAGCTTTCCAACGCGCAGATGGAGGTTGAAGCCGCGCTGCGTAAGACGGAATACGATCCGCGCGAACTGGAGCGGGTCGAAGAGCGTCTCTTCGCGTTGCGGGGCGCCTCGCGTAAATACTCCGTGCCGGTAACGGAATTGCCGGCCCTGGCCGCACGCATGATTTCGGATCTCGCCGATCTTGATGCCGGCGAAGAGCGGCTAGCGCGTCTTGCTGCCGAGCTTTCCTCCGCCAAGGCAGATTATGACGTTGCAGCGCGCAGCCTGTCGGAGAAGCGCCGGCACGCAGGCGAGGCGCTTGCCGCGGCCGTCATGGCCGAATTGCCGGCCCTGAAGCTCGAGCGTGCGCGTTTCATGGTGGAAATATCAAGCGATCCCGAAGCCGGAACGGCCGATGGCATCGATGTCGTCGAATTCCACGTTCAGACCAACCCCGGTACGCGTCCAGGCCCGATCACCAAGGTTGCTTCCGGAGGCGAGCTGTCGCGCTTTCTCTTGGCATTGAAGGTTGCGCTCGCCGATCGCGGCTCGGCGCCGACCCTCGTATTCGATGAAATTGACACCGGCGTCGGCGGTGCGGTAGCGGATGCGATCGGCCAGCGGCTGAAGCGTCTGTCCGATCGCGTGCAGGTGCTGTCGGTTACTCATGCACCGCAGGTCGCCGCTCGTGCTGCAACGCATCTGCTGATCTCCAAGGGACCGGTTGCGGACGGCTCGGAAAAGATTTCCACGCGCGTTGCTACCATGGAGCCGAAGGATCGCACCGAGGAAATCGCCCGCATGCTCGCGGGCGCTTCTGTGACCGAAGAGGCGAGAGCGGCCGCCAAACGCTTGCTGGCCGGCAACGGCTGATCTCGCGGCTGTCCATGGAGCAGATATCGGCGACGATCTGCCACGGACATCTCGCTCGGTCTTTCGGCAGTCCTGCGTCACATATCCTTCATCGTCTCCGGCTAGGCAGGCTAGAATCCGGAGACCGTCAATGCACTCGACCGCACAGCCAAATCGCCCCAAAATCGCGGAAACCGTTATCCACCCGACGGCGAATATAAGAGATTCGCGCGTCGGCATGTGCTGCGAGATTTTGGAAGACACGTCTCTGCACACGGTCGAACTTGGGGATTTCTCCTATCTCGGGCCGCGCTGCATCGTCGGTGATTCAACGATTGGAAAATTCTGCGCCATTGCGGCAGAAGTCAGAATCGGCGCTCCCAATCACCCGATGGACCGCCCGTCCATGCATCGCTTCACTTATTGTCCGGAATATTACTCGGCGGACGCCGTACGGGATCATGCGTTTTTCGATCGGCGCAAGCAGGATCGCGCTGTCATTGGCAACGATGTCTGGATCGGTCACGGCGTGATCGTTCTGCCGGGCGTAAAGGTAGGAGACGGTGCCGTGCTTGCAGCAGGCGCTGTCGTCACCAAAGACGTCGAACCCTATACTATTGTCGGCGGTATTCCCGCCAAATTTATTCGAGAGCGGTTTACGCGAACCATCGCAGAGAGGCTTGCGTCCATCGCCTGGTGGGATTGGCCTTTCGAAACCATCATGGCGCGGCTTGCCGATTTTCAGACAAGCGACATTGAGGCCTTTTGCGAGCGCTGGTCTTGATCCGCGTCTGCGCGACATGCATCAGAGCCGGCATTTGGGATCGATCATATCCTCCGCGGACCCGCGGGATTTGTGTGCTTTGTTTATTCTCGCCAGAACATAGAAACCATGCTGCCCGTCAGGCAATACGGCGCCAAAGACGCCGACTACTACGTTTTCCATATTTGAACGGGCGCCATCGATGCCATCCGCGACGAGCTGCAGCGGATTCAAATTCGAGAGGTCATCGGCCATGTGGAAACTTGCCCACCAGCCGGCTCGGGTCTTCAGGTCCGTAAACCGGCCGCTTTCAATCTCCGTCACATGAGCCTTCAAGAGCGCCCTGAAGCGAGGTGTCTCGCACCCCATATGAATGTGAAGCCGATCTTGCGTGCGCCAGCTGGCGGCGTTTATCGCCAGAGCAAAATTCTGCCTCGAAGCCTTCGCTGCACGCGGATCGATTGCCGATAACTCTTTCCACGCTTCCTCAAAGTAGTTCGGCGCTCCCGTGGTCAGAAGGCGAGGGTCCTCAATACCGGGGACATCGGCGAGGGGCGCAAGAATGGTTCGTTCTTTGTCAGCCGGTTCGCGAAGGACAACGTAGGATGACAGCGGATCCGGCGACTCCACTATCTTGAGGCACGGATATGGCGACCCCGTCAGGGTGGAGTTGATCTCACAAGCTCTAACGACCAGCCCCAAAGCAGAGCGGCTGACGAACGAGCTCATGATCAACACTGCACCGATGAGAGAAATGGAGAGAACGGCAAGACGATACTTCATGCGTGATTTCGAATTTCTGCTGACGATCCGATCATTTCCAGAGGTCTCGCTCTCATAATAACTTATCTTAAATCCCCTGTGATACTCGGGAAAGAGCCGCTGCTCGGGAATTAGAAATAGAATTCCACCAAGGCTGGCTCGATGCTGATATTTCCCGCACCTGTAACATCAAGAACGGCCGATCATGGCGTAAAGTTGTCGTGAACGCTACCATGATGGTCATTGGCATTCGGTAACTGAAATGCAGATTTTTCCCTTTGTTTTTACGTGCTCCGGGGCGAAAACCGCTTCGCACTTTTTGCTGAAGTGCTCTAAAACATCTCCGAAATCGGGGAGTGTAGATTCATGAGCACCGAACAGAAGCCCGTGGAAGATTTGAGCGAAGAGGAAGCGGCCGCAGCGCTTGCCTATCTGGCTGCAGAGATCGCGCGCAACGACGCACTTTATCATGGCAAGGATGCGCCGGAGATTTCGGATGCCGAATATGATGCGCTGAAGCGGCGCAATGATGCGATCGAGGCTCGGTTTCCCGCATTGATTCGCGCTGATAGCCCCTCGCGCCGGGTCGGTGCCGCACCCTCGGAGACCTTTGCGCCTGTCGTCCACGCAAGGCCGATGCTCTCGCTCGACAACACCTTCTCGCAAGAAGATGTCGAGGATTTCGTCGCCAGCGTCTATCGCTTTCTCGGTCGCCTGCCTGATAATTCCATCGCCTTCACGGCGGAGCCGAAGATTGACGGTCTTTCCATGTCCATCCGCTACGAGAACGGCCGCATGGTGAGCGCCGCGACGCGCGGCGACGGCACGACGGGCGAGAATGTCACCGCCAATATCAGGACCATCAAGGAAATCCCGCAGACCTTGCCTGCGGGCGCTCCCTCGGTCGTCGAGGTGCGCGGTGAGGTCTATATGGCCAAGAGCGACTTCCTGGCGCTCAACGCGCAGATGGAGGCCGAGGGCAAGCAGACCTATGTCAATCCTCGCAATACGGCCGCCGGATCGCTGCGCCAGCTTGACGCGAAGGTGACGGCCAGCCGCAAGCTGAAGTTCTTTGCCTATGCCTGGGGCGAGATGTCCGACATGCCGGCGGATACGCAATACGGCATGGTGCAGACCTTCAAATCCTGGGGCTTTCCCGTCAACCCGTTGATGGAGCGCTTGAATTCGGTTGCCGATATTCTCGCGCATTACGATCAGATAGGGCTGCAACGGCCGGATCTCGATTACGATATCGATGGCGTCGTTTACAAGGTCGACAGCCTGGAACTGCAGGCTCGCCTTGGTTTCCGCTCCCGCTCGCCGCGCTGGGCGACCGCGCATAAATTTCCGGCGGAACAGGCATTCACGCGTTTGGTCGGTATCGATATCCAGGTCGGCCGCACCGGTGCTCTGACGCCGGTCGCGCGCCTCGAGCCGATCACCGTCGGCGGTGTCGTAGTGACCAATGCGACGCTTCACAATGCCGACTACATCAAGGGCATCGGCAACAAGGGCGAGCCGATCCGCGATGGCCGCGATATCCGCGTTGGCGACATGGTGATCGTCCAGCGCGCAGGCGATGTCATCCCGCAGATCGTCGATGTCGTGCTGGAAAAGCGGGAAGCCTCGAGCGCGCCCTATGAATTCCCCAAAGTCTGCCCGGTTTGCGGAAGCCACGCGGTGCGCGATATCAATGAGAAGACTGGTAAGGTCGATGCCGTCACACGTTGCACCGGCGGGTTCATCTGCCGGGCGCAGGCGACCGAGCATCTCAAGCATTTCGTTTCGCGCAATGCCTATGACATCGAGGGGCTGGGCTCGAAGCAGATCGATTTCTTCTTCGAGAGCGAGGATCCGGCGCTACAGATAAAGACCGCGCCTGACATCTTCACCCTGGAAAAGCGTCAGCAGACGTCACTGACGAAGCTGGAAAATATCGATGGTTTCGGCAAGGTCAGTGTTGGCAAGCTTTATGCCGCGATCAATGAGCGGCGCCAGATCGCCCTGCATCGCTTCATCTTCGCACTCGGTATTCGCCATGTCGGCGAGACGACGGCGAAGCTTCTGGCGCGTTCCTACGGCACCTATGCGGCCTTCGAGGCAGGGATGAAAGAAGCATCACCCCTTAGCGGCGATGCGTGGAACGACCTCAACAATATCGAGGGCATCGGCGAGGTAGTGGCGCGCGCCATCGTCGAATTCTACAAGGAGCCGCGCAATACCGAGGTCATCGCGAAGCTCCTGGAGGAGGTGCAGCCGCAGGAGGCCGAGCAACCGGTGACCTCGGGCAGTCCGGTGGCCGGCAAGACCGTCGTCTTTACCGGCTCTCTGGAAAAATTCACTCGCGACGAAGCCAAGGCGAAGGCCGAGAGCCTGGGCGCCAAGGTTTCCGGCTCGGTGTCGAAGAAGACCGATATCGTCGTGGCGGGGCCGGGCGCCGGCTCGAAGCTGGATAAGGCGCGCGAGTTCAATGTCCAGGTCATGACCGAGGACGAGTGGCTGGATTTGATCGGCTGACGATCGGAGCGGCGGAAATCCCGTCCGCCGCGCCTTGATTGCTCAGAGTTTTAGCCGTGCCATCGTGAATGCATCCACATATTCGCCATTGCGGAAACCGAAGGCACGCAGCCGGCCTTCGGTCTCGAATCCGAATTTTTGGTAGAGCTTGATCGCCGGCGCGTTGTCGACATAGACGGTCAGTTCCAGCCGCTTGATTGCCAACCAGTTGTCTGCGGTATCGATGAGAGCGCCCAATAGCGCGGAGCCGACGCCGCAGCCCGTAAAATCGTCATGCACGCCCATTCCAATACTACCGCTGTGGATCCGGCGGCCGGCAAGGCGGTTCAGGCCGGCATTGCCGACAATCCGCCCGTCAAGCACGGCGACAAGGCCGGTCGAATTGGGCGATGATTTCTCCAGCCATTGCCGTGTTTCCTCGACGCTTTGAAAGGGCAGGCGAAGCGTGCCGGCGCGAAAGCCGGGTAGATTGGCCATGGCAGCAATTCCTTCCGCGTCGGTCGGGTGCGAGGCACGAATCTCTAAAGCGCCAATCTTGCCTGATCGTCGTTTGGCGGGTTCTTGCTCTTCGAAAGACATGGGCTCTCCTTGAATTGATGAGGAGAGCAAGGAGGCTTCAACCCTGCTCGCCTCGGCAGGGTTGAGATGGATCGCGGTCAGCTCAGCGCAACACAGCTTCCACTCGCCCTGCAAAGGGAGAGATGGTGTGAAGGTGCATTACTGTGGTCCGGTTTGCGATCATGGGCGGATGATCCGATGTGGCGCGGAGGTTGTCAATCGTTCCTGGATAAATCCTTCGATTGCCGTGTCTTTGAGGCGCAATGCGATTGCCTCGTCTGCATGCTACTTGACAGGCAACCATTTGGTTGCTTATAAGATCGTAAAAGGCAACCAAATGGTTTCGTATCTGTGGATGATGATGCAGTCTTCAAGGCGTTGGCGGATGCCAGCCGGCGGCAATTGCTCGACAGGCTTCATGAGCGGAACGGGCAGACCCTGAACGCCCTCTGCGAGGATTTGGACATGAGCCGCCAGGCGGTGGCCAAGCATCTTGCCATTCTGGAGGAGGCCAATCTGATTTCCTCGGAGAAGCATGGGCGAGAGAAGCTGCATTTCATCAACGCGGTCCCGATCAACGGCATCGCCGAACGCTGGATCAACAAGTTCGAACAGCGGCATCTGAATACGCTTTCGGCCTTGAAAAAGGCGCTGGAAGGCGAGGGTGGGCAGTGAGCTCAAGAACAGAGGAATAAAACGAGGAGAAATGGCATGACTGGAAGCAAATTCGTCTACGTCACCTTTATCCGCACCACCCAGGAAAAGCTCTGGTCGGCGCTGACCACGCCGGAATTCGTCAAGCAATACTGGTTCGACATGATCCACGAGACCGAGTGGAAGATTGGATCGCCGTGGAAAATGCTCTTTCCGGATGGCCGCGTTGCCGACACTGGAGAGATAGCGGAATTGGACCCGCCACGGCGGCTTGCCATCAAATGGCGCAACGAGTGGCGCCCTGACCTGAAGGCTGAAGGTTGGTCGCGCTGCGTGATGGAGCTGGAGCCGGCGGACGGTGTTGTGAAGCTGACGGTGACGCATACAATCGAGGTCGAGAACTCGAAGCTGATCGAAGCCGTTTCCGGTGGGTGGCCGAAGATCCTGTCCAACCTTAAATCGCTGCTGGAAACCGGCACGGTCGCCATCAGTCAGAAGTGAAATGATGCGTTATCCTGCGTGTTTCCGGACGCCGTTGCTTTGACGGCGTCCTCCTGGCGACCTGCGGCCTGCTGTTGGCGAGGCGTGGCCGCTCGGAGATGGATCTCTTCATCTTGCAACGATCGTGAGCCATCTTACCTTAGCCGTGCCGCTCTTGCTCTGGCGGCTGTTGTTGGAGGATGATCGATGCGTTCACCCAAACTTTCTGCCGCCATTGCCGCGTCTCTTCTGGCTCTGGCGCCCGTTTCCGCTTCCGCCGAAATTGTCGGCAAGGTGGGCGTGGACTGGACGGGCAATGATATTCTGGTCGATGCCGTGCCGGACCCTGAAGTCTCGGGCATCACTTGCCACGTGACCTATTTCGACCGCAGCGTGATCGACCGGCTGCGCAAGGGCAACTGGTTCGAGGACCCTTCCAACAATTCCATCGCCTGCCGTCAGACCGGTCCGATCGAGATCGGCGATATCAACCTGTCCCAGAGCGGTGAGGAGGTATTTCGTGCCGGTCTGTCGCTCATCTGGAAGAAGCTGGTCGTCACCCGCATTTACGACAAGAAGAATGACACGCTCGTCTATCTTATCCATTCGCGGCAGCTGACGGATGGCTCCGCCAAGATGGCCATTTCGACGATCCCCTTGTTCGGCCAACAGGTTACATGGAAAAACGGCAAGCCGAAATAATGGTATTACAATACCGAAAAATAGCTCGTAGAAAGATAACACCAAAAAAAGTCATACTCTTGGGTTGTCGAATTCCTTCTGGTTGCTTTCGGTTTGCACCTTTTTGATGCAATTTCAAAAGCGAACGGGAAGGCGACTCTCGCCTCTGTTCACGGCCTGCAATACCGCGTCCTTGGCTACACCCCTGCCAAAACCGGTTATACAAAAAGCGACCGCCCTGGAGTTCCGCTCCAGGGCGATCTGTTTTGTAAGCCGACTATTGAAATTAGGCTGCCTGCGCCAACTGATCCGCAATGACCGTATCGAGGTTGAGGAAGCAGACCATGGTCTTTTCCAGCGCCACGATGCCGCGGCAGAAGGCGCGCTGCCCTTCGGGGATGATTTCCGGAGCCGGCTGCAGATCTTCGCTTTTGATGGTCATCATGTCGGATACCTGCTCTACCAGGAGACCGACGAGCTTGCCCGCAATATCAGTAACGATGATTGCGGAGCGCTCCGAAGGTTCCGTCATCTTCATGCCGAGGCGGCAGGCCATATCGATGACCGGGATCACCGCACCGCGCAGGTTGATGAGGCCGAGCACGTAAGGCGGTGTATGCGGCATCGGCGTCACCGGCGCCCAGCCGCGGATTTCGCGGATGGCCATGATGTCGATGCAGAACTCCTGGTCGCCAAGGTGAAAGGAGACGATTTCCAGATAGGCGCCCGATTGCTTGATGGCGTTCGTCATGTTCGAGAACTTCCCGTTTGGCATCGCCGCAAGCGACGCTCGCGATTGAAAAGAGAGATCGGCTGGAGCGGCTTGGGCAGCGTCAGCATCCGGTGCTTTGGCGCCAAAGACGCCTTGCTTCCGGCGGGCGTCATGCCCTTCTGGGATAAAGAGGTTCGCCGCGCTTTCGGGCGGTGGCCGAAAGCGAGTTCGACCGTTGAAGCAGATGTTGGCGCGGACTGGTTAGGATTGATTTAACATCCATCGGGATTTTATCTCTTAGGCCTCAGAGGAGTGGCAAAATGGAGTGAACAAGGCTCGGAAGACCACCGAACTGCATGCTGCGACGATTTCGGCCTCCTCTGAACATCTTCTTGAATTGCGTCCTCCACTTCGAGCCGCTACATCGGCAAGGGGGCGATCGCACTACACTTTCGGTGCGATCGTCCGTATTGGTGAGGAATAGCATTCATGAGAAGCGTGCGGATTGCAGTTTGGGTGGCCGTGTTGATCGTGGCTGGACTATTGGGCTGGTTCAGCTTTGGTGGCGGCAAGTCGCCGGAGGTTGCGGCATCCGGGCCTTATGGTGTTCCCTTCACGCTCGTTTCACAGAGCGGCCAGCCGATCAGCGAGCAGGCATTTCGCAGCAAGCCCTCTGCCGTCTTCTTTGGCTACACGCATTGCCCGGATGTCTGTCCGACGACACTGTTCGAGCTGAACGCCTGGCTGCAGAAGGTCGATCCCGATGGCACCAAGCTCAATGCCTATTTCGTGACCGTTGATCCCGAACGTGATACGCCTGCCATCATGGACCAATATGTCTCCAACGTTTCGAAGCGCATTACCGGCATTTCCGGTGATCCAGCCAAGGTGATGGACATGGTCAAAGGATTCCGTGTCTATGCCAAGAAGGTGCCGGTCGACGACAAGCAGCCGAATGGCGACTATACGATGGATCACACCGCTTCCGTCTTCCTGCTGGATTCGCAGGGCCGCTTTGCCGGAACCATCGCCTATGAGGAGGACCCGGAGGTGGCGGTGAAGAAACTGGAGAACCTGGTCAAGAAGGGATAGGACCTGCATGGGCGAGGGGATTGGCGGACAGGGAAAATCCAGATCCATTCTGATCGTTGGGGCCGGGCCTGTTGGTCTTGCCGCGGCTCTCGAACTTGCCCGCCGCGGCTTCTCGCCACGTATTGTCGATGACGGCACTGGGCCGACGCCTAAGGAAGAGAGCCGCGCGTTGGGTGTCAACGCCCGCACGCTGACGCTGCTGTCTCCCTCTGGCGTTGCGGAGCGCATTATCGCCGCCGCGCAACCGATCGAGCGCTTTCGCGTCCGCTCGAATAAGAAAATTCTGATCGAGTTGGATACGCGAGAAGTAAAAGGTCGCTTCAGTGCTATTTGCGCCCTGCCGCAGGGCAATATCGAGCGCCTGCTGATGGAGGCGCTTTCAGCCTATGGCATCTCGCCCGAATGGCAGACGGCCGTGGTTGCAGAAACCATGGTAGACCTTCAAAAGCCGGAGGTCACGCTGCGCCGAGCCGATGGTACGTCGGAAACAGCGCGGCCGGACATATTGATCGGTGCTGATGGCGCCCATTCTGCGGTGCGCAAGGCATTCGGTGCCGGCTTCCCGGGCGAGGCGCTGGAGGCTTATTTCTATCTTGCCGATTTTCGCTACGCGGAGCCGGTCGATACGCATTTCGGCGAGATATCGCTCTTCGATCCCGGCATGGTCGGCCGCCTACCTGTCTCGGACGGCATCATTCGCTACATCTCGACGCTGGAGGATTTCGAAAGCCGCATCGCGCATCCGGCTGCGGTTTCGGAAAAGATCTGGGCCTCGCAGTTTCGCATCCACTTCCGACATGTCGAGCCGATGGCCAAGGGAAATGTCTTTCTTGCCGGCGATGCCGCGCATATTCATTCGCCGGCCGGCGCGCGCGGCATGAATCTCGGCATCGAAGATGCCTGCTGGCTTGCGTGGCTCATTGCGGAAGGCCGCGAACAGGAGTATTCGGCCTTGAGAATTCCCGCCGTCAAGCAGGTCTTGAAGCAGACCTATGGCCTGACACGATTGGTGACGATGCAAAACCCGCTGGCAGTTGCGGCGCGAAATTTCCTTGCGCCGCTGTTGCTGCGCTTTGGCCCGGTCCGCCGGCAATTGCTTCGGGGTGTGGCCGGCTACGACACGCCGAAACCACCCTGGATCGACTGGGCCGAATAAGAACGAGAAAGAGCGACGAGTTGAGCGAAATCCGCCTTTATGTGACGACGAACGAGAAGAAGGCCGGTCAGGTTCTGGATCTGATGACGCCGGTGTTCGAAGACGAAGAATTGCCGATCGCAACGACGGAGATTGACGAGAAGAACGATGTCTGGGAAGCATCGATCTATCTCTACGCTGCGGATGAAGATGAGGTCCGTGATCGCTTCGAAGCGCTCCTGAAGCCGACTTTCGCCGATCTCGCCGTTCAAAAGGAAGTGCTTCCCGATATCGACTGGATCGCCAAGTCGCTGGAAGGGTTGAAGCCTGTGCGTGCCGGCCGCTTCCTCGTGCACGGCTCGCATGATCGCGACAAGGTCGGCTCCAGCGACATTGCCATCGAAATCGAAGCAGGACAAGCTTTTGGCACTGGTCACCATGGGACGACTGCTGGCTGCCTTGAGACGATCGAGAAGGTTGTTGCGAGCCGCCGCGTGCGCAACGCGCTCGATCTCGGGACGGGCAGCGGCGTGCTGGCGATTGCTGTGCGCAAGCTGCGCAACATTCCGGTTCTGGCGACCGATATCGATCCGATTGCCGTCCGCGTCGCGAAGGAAAATGTCCGCAGCAACGGCATCGCCTCGGGTGTCACGCTGGAGACGGCACCGGGATTCCATTCCACGGCCTTTTCCCGTCATGGACCGTTCGACCTGATCATCGCCAATATTCTGGCGCGGCCGCTCATCAAGATGGCGCCGCAGCTTGTGGCGCATCTGGCACCGGGCGGTTCGGTCATTCTGTCGGGTATTCTTGCCGAGCAGCGCTGGAAGGTTCTCGCTGCCTATAACGGCGCGCACCTGCGGCATGTGCGCACGATCTGGCGCAACGGCTGGGTCACCATCCACCTCGACCGGCCTTGAGCCGGTCACTTCCCGCATCAACAATTGCAAAAAATAAAAAAGGCGGTGCCGAAGCACCGCCTTCAGATCGGTTTTCGCCGATCTTGCCCGCGAGCGTGTGGAGGAGGAGTGCTCAAGCGGGCTCTAAGCGTTCTGATCATAATCCGAGGGAGGAGGAGAACCGGATTGCGATCGACTTGGAACGCGTAGATCGTAAACTTGTTAGCGGCGACCGCCGCGGCTGGCGCCGATTGCCTTTGCGGTTTCGACTTCGAGCTGACGAAGCGAGCCGACGGAATGTCGTACGGTGCGACGCTCGCCAGCCAGCGCCGGGCTAACATATGCGGAGCGAGAGATAGGCATTGTCTTAAGTCCTTGGTTTTGAGCTGGTTCTTCGTGAACCCGTTTGATGCCGCCGATATAGCGACTCGCCCGTCGGCGTGGCAGGGGGGCGGCTTCATGGGAGCTATGCGCAATATGCATGTTTCATGCCGCGAAGTTGTCATAATCGGACTGGCATGCTCACGAAATGGGCGGATTCGTTAACGGCCCGACATGGGATAAACTACTCTCATCCGATGTGATATTGCAGTCATCGTACATAGCGTCTTAGAGATCGAAAATCACGTCGCACTTCCGATCGTGATGCTCTAACATACTGGCAATATTCAGTTTCACGAACTCTCCATCACTACCGGATCAGCCCATGTTTCAGTCTTTCGACGTCACTTCCACCCCGCAATTCGGCCGCGAGCGTGTTACCGGTTTGCGCGCTGCCTTCGACGATCTCGGCATTGACGGCTTCCTCGTGCCGCGGGCTGACGAGTATCAAGGCGAGTATGTGCCCAAATGCTCGGAGCGTCTCGCATGGCTCACGGGCTTCACTGGATCGGCAGGTGTTGCGCTTATCACACACTCTCAGGCCGTGGTTTTCGTGGATGGCCGTTATGTGACTCAGCTTGCCGAACAGGTGGATCGAAGCGTCTTCACCGGAGGCGATCTGGTGAACGAGCCGCCGCATGTCTGGCTGCCGCGTCACGCGAAGAAAGGTTTCCGGCTCGGCATCGATCCATGGCTGCATACGGGTGCCGAAGTACGCCGGTTGGAAAAGGCCTTGGCCGAGATCGACGGCAAGCTCGTCTTCCTGCCCCATAATCCGCTCGACAGGCTCTGGTTGGACCGGCCGCCCGAGCCTCTGGGCAACGTTATCATTCAGGATATCACCCAGGCCGGTATCCTCGCCAAGGACAAGCTTGCGACGATTGCAAATGGCCTCAAGGAAAAAAACCTAAAGGCGGCACTGATTACCGATCCGTCCTCTGTCGCCTGGATCTTCAATATCCGCGGCAGTGACGTGCCGCATACGCCGCATCCCTTGGCCCGCGCCATCATCTATGCGGAAGGGGAAGCGGCGCTCTTTCTCGACAAGCGCAAGACCAAGGTCGAGGCCGAAGCCTATCTCACGCAGATCTGCAAGCAACTGCCGCCGTCGGAACTTATCAAGCGCCTGGCCGCTGCGGCCGCGAATGGCGGCCGCATCCTGGTTGATCCGGATCTTGCCTCCTACGCTCTGACCAACATCATCCGTCGTGAAGGTGGAGAGGTCGTGGAGGGCAATGATCCCGCCAAGCTGCCGCGTGCATGCAAGAATGCTGCCGAAATCAACGGATCGGCCGCGGCGCACCTGCAGGATGGTGCCGCCATGGTCGAGTTCCTTTACTGGCTGGAGACAAGCAAGCATGGAACGGTGACGGAAATCGCTGCGGCGGAACGGTTGGAAGCTTGCCGCGCCCGCGTCGGCGAAAGCATGCAGAACCCGCTGAAGGATATCTCCTTCGATACGATCTCGGGTGCTGGCGAACACGCGGCCATCATGCATTACCGCGTGACCACGGCGAGCGACCGGTTGATCCAGGCCGGCGAACTGTTTCTGATCGATTCGGGTGCGCAATATATCAACGGTACCACCGACATCACCCGTACAGTTGGCATCGGTGCCGTCTCCGAAGAGCAGAAGCGCCTCTTCACGCTGGTATTGAAGGGAATGATCGCCATCAGCACGGCTCGTTTCCCGAAGGGCACGCGCGGCTGTGATCTCGACCCGCTGGCACGCATCGCGCTGTGGAAGGCGGGCGTCGATTTTGCTCATGGCACCGGCCACGGCGTCGGCTCCTATTTGTCCGTGCATGAGGGGCCGCAGCGCATTGCGCGCCTTGCCGTGCAGGAACTGCTTCCCGGCATGATCCTGTCCAATGAACCCGGCTATTACCGTCCGGGTCAATTCGGCATCCGCATCGAAAACCTGATCTATATCCGCGATCCGGAGGAGATTGAGGGTGGCGACATACCGATGCTGGGCTTCGAGACTTTGACCTTCTGCCCGATCGATCGCAGCCTGGTCCTCGTCGAACTGCTGACGCATGAGGAGTTGCATTGGCTGAACGAGTATCACGCCCGGACGCGCGAAGCGCTGATGCCGCTGATCCATGATCACGACGTACGGGCGTGGCTGGAAAATGCCACGCTCGAGCTTAGCCATTGAGAAATATGGACCCCACCCCTTTGAAAAAGGGGATGGGGTCCGTCTCAAGCGCCTATGGAATGGCGCCATGCCATGACGACGATCCATCCGGTAACGAGCATGTAAGTCGACGGGTAGCGCAGGCCGACGAGAAGAGCTGCGAGCATCGCCACCTTGATATCCCACCCGCCGATAAAGAAGGCGGGTGCGACGAGGGTCGTGAGTACAGCGGCGGGCACGGCATTGAGCGCGGCTTCGACGCGCGGCGGAATGCGGGTCATCTTGACGATCAGGATATAGCCGCCTATGCGCGTCAGAAAGGTCACCACGGCCGCAGCCGCAATCAGCAACACCATATGCGAATTGAAATCGAACATGGTCAGACCTCGTGGCTTTCGTGCGCGATATCAGGCTTGCGATTCGCTTTGACCGGCGGCAGCATTGCGGCAAGCGCGACCCCCGCCAATGCGCCGATGCTGACATGCCAGGGTGAGCCCACATAACGATGGGCAATGGCCGATGCCACGGCGCTGACGGCGACGACGGGCAGGAAGTTGTCGCGCGTGCGGAAGCCCATGACGATGCCGAGGAAATAGACCGGCAGCAGAATATCGAGGCCGATGGCTTTGGGATCACCGATGAAACTGCCGAGAAGACCGCCGATCAGGCTCACCATCACCCAGGGAACATAGATCACCGCCGCAAAACCGATGTACCAGGCGAAAGTCACCGGCTTGCCGCTTTCATGGCGCTTGATCGTCTCGGCGAATTGCGGATCGACCAGCAGGAAAAAGGTGAAGAACTTCTCTACAGCGGAAAAGTGTCTGATATAGCGAGCGATCGCTGCCGAATAGAGCACATGGCGGAAATTCACGGCGAGGATCGACAGCACGATGAGCCAAGCCTGAACATTGTGGCCGAAGAGATCGATCCCGACCATCTGGCTGGCACCGGCATAGACGGTGCCGCTCATCAGGGTCAGTTCGCCAAGGGACATGCCCTGATCGCGCGCCAACGCACCGAAAAGGGCGCCGAAAGGCGCTGCAGCGAGGCCGACGGGAATGCCACCCTTCAAGCCTTCAAGAAATTCCGCGCGACTCATGGTCCGCTTTGTCCTTTGTGGAAAATCCGGTGCTTTCGTCCGGATGTTGTGTCGAGGGCGCGCATTCCGCATGGAAACAACGATGGTTGCATCCTTGCGCATTTGTTGCCGCGCTGTTCAATGGCGGGAGGTGTAAGCCGAGCTTTTGGAGCCAGCAATTGAATTTCCTTGATGGATCAATTGATTTCCTTGATCCAGCTCTTGGAGCCCGCTCGCAAAATGGGAGATGGAAAGATGAAGAAGATCACCTTTTCGAAGGAGGAGAAGGCAGCCACGATTGCACGCCTTCAGCGCTATTTCGCCGATGAGCTGGACCAGACGCTCGGCACCTTGCCTGCGGAATTCCTGCTCGATTTCTTCACCGCCGAGATCGGCCCATACTATTACAATCAGGGCCTGCGGGATGCCCATGCGGCATTGATGAGCAAGATGGAGGATTTCGGCGAGGCAATCTATCTGCTTGAGAAAGAGCCGGCCAAGAGCTGATGGCGCCTCACTTCTTCGGCTGGAAGGTATGCTCCGGTGCCGGAAAGGTACGAGCCTTCACCTCTTCGGCATAGGCTTCCGCCGCTTTCGAGATCATGGGCGCCAGCTCCGCGAAGTGCTTGACGAAGCGCGGCTTGAAATCGTTGAACAGGCCGAGCATGTCATCGGAAACGAGGATCTGCCCATCGCAGGCGGCAGATGCGCCGATGCCGATCGTAGGAATGGCAACGGCGGCGGTGATCTCGCGGGCGAGCGGTTCGACCGTGCCTTCGATGACCATGGCGAAGGCGCCGGCCTCCGAGATCGCCTTCGCATCGCGTCGGATCTTGGCAGCTTCCTTGTCCGAGCGGCCGAGCGAACGATAGCCGCCGGTCGTATTCACCTGCTGCGGCATGAGGCCGACATGGCCGAAGACTGGAATGCCGCGGGAGGTGAGGAAGGAAACGGTTTCTGCCATTTCCTCGCCGCCCTCGAGCTTCACGCCATCGCAGCCGGTTTCCTTCAGGATGCGCGCGGCATTGTGGAAGGCTTGCTCCTTCGATTCCTGATAGGAACCGAAAGGCATGTCGACGATGACGCAGGCATGTTTTGCGCCGCGCATGACGGCCTGGCCGTGGGCGATCATCATATCCAGCGTAACGCCGACGGTCGTGTCCATGCCGTAGAGCACCATGCCAAGGGAATCACCGACCAGCAGCAGGTCGCAGTGCGGATCGAGCAGACGGGCAATCGGTGTCGTATAGGCCGTCAGGCTGACGATGGGACGGGTCCCCTTCATCGCTTCGATGGCCGCCGGCGTCGTGCGCTTGGTGTGTCCGACGGTGCTCATTTCAGGCGACCCCTTCGTTGGCGGATTTGCTGCCGATAACCCGGTTGTCGAGCAGGCGGGTGGTGCCGATGCGGACGAACAAGGCGATGAGGATCCGCTGCCCCTGCAGTTTGGTCAGCGGTTCCAGCGTTTCGGGATGACGAACGGCGGCGACTTCCACGGTCGCGAGTGGCTCCCTTTCGATGAAGGCGCGGAGCGCCTCTTCGAGTGCTGCTGGATCGTCCGCGCCGAGATCGTAAAGCCTTGCGGCTTCCGACAGTGCCTGGGGGATAATAACAGCGGCGGCACGCTCTTCCTTCGACAGATAGACATTGCGCGAGGAGAGAGCCAGGCCATCTGCATCGCGAACGGTCGGTACCGGTACGACCCGGACAGGCTGGGCCAGGTCCTCGACCATGCGGCGGATGATCGTGACCTGTTGATAGTCCTTCTCGCCGAAATAGGCGCTGTCGGGCTGGGCGATGTTAAAGAGCTTGGTGACGACGGTGGCAACACCGGCGAAGTGCCCCGGGCGAACCGCACCTTCCAGCTCCGCCCCGAGCTTCGGCACGTCGACCACCGTTTCCATCGGTCGCGGATACATGTCGATGACACCGGGTGCGAAGAGAAAATCGACGCCGGCGTCACGCAGCATGGCACTATCCCGCTCGAGATCGCGCGGATATTTCCCCAGATCCTCATTGGCGCCGAACTGCAGCGGATTGACGAAAATGGAGGTGACGACGACGTTGTTCTCGGCTTTTGCACGAGAGACCAGTTCCATGTGACCGGCGTGCAGATAACCCATGGTCGGCACCAGGCCGATTTTCCTGCCGGCTTTGCGGTGTTCGCCAAGCCGTTCGCGTAGAGCGGCAATCGTGTGAACGATCTCCATCGTGGCACTCCTCCCCAAGCAATGCCGTTTCCGTATCGCCGGTTTCCATCCCTCAAAATTGCCGGGACTTCTAACGTGTGCAGTGCAAAAAGGCAATTCGCCCGCGCCACCGGCGACGGTTTCGCTTTCAGGCTATAAGGTTCGCAGGCCAACCCAAGGCGATTTAATCTCGACTGTTGTGCTCCAAACAGTATCACTCTCCCAAGGGGTGCCTGAGAGAGCGAAAACGAGATGATGCTGTTTTGCAGAGGCTAGACCGAGCGGGTCAGGCCGCCATCGACTTTGAGGTTTTGGCCGGTGATATACCCAGCGCCATCGGAGGCCAGAAAGGCGACGGTGGCGGCGATCTCGGCGCTGGTGCCATAACGCTGCATCGGCACGCTATCACGGCGCTCTTCGGTCGCCGGCAGGCTGTCGATCCAGCCGGGCAGGACATTGTTCATCCGCACATTGTCGGCGGCGTAGGTGTCTGCAAAAATCTTCGTATAGGAGGCAAGGCCCGCGCGGAATACCCCCGAAGTGGGGAACATTGCAGATGGCTCAAATGCCCATGCCGTGGAGATGTTGATGATCGCGCCGGATTTCTGTTTCTGCATGATGGGGGCAATGAGGCGCGTCGGACGGATGACATTCATGAGATAGACATCGAGACCGGTGTGCCATTGCTCGTCGGTGATCTCAAGGATCGGGGCGCGCGGGCCATGGCCGGCGCTGTTGACGAGCACATCGATCCGCCCCCATTTTTCCATCGCCGCATCGACCAGGCGCTTGAGATCGTCATTCGACTGATTGGAGCCGGTAACGCCGATGCCGCCAAGTTCCTGAGCCAGTGCCTCACCCTTTCCGGAGGAGGAGAGGATGGCGACATGGAAGCCATCGGCGGCAAGCCGTCTGGCGCTTTCGGCGCCCATGCCGCTGCCGCCCGCCGTGATCACTGCCACTTTTTCTATCGACATTTTCGGTTCCTCCTTCATCTTGTTCTGCTAGAACTGATTGCCTCGAAATTATCGATGAAATATCATCGTCTTCGCGCGAGAGCGAAGCAGATAAACTCCTGTTTGCCAGTAGAAAAACTATCGCATGAATGGTTCACCCAGTAAACTTCCCTCGCTGAATGGTCTGAAGGCATTCGAAGTGGCCGCGCGCCATCGCAGCTTCAGGCTCGCGGCCGAGGAGCTTAGGGTTACGCAGGGCGCCGTAGCGCAGCAGGTGCGCGGGCTGGAAGCCGAGCTTGGCGTAAAGCTGTTCGAGCGAATGCCGCGGACTTTGGCGCTAACGGGCGAGGGACGGGCCTATATCGCCGATATCAGGCGTGCCTTTGAAATTATCGCACAAGCGACTGGCGATCTCAGGCCGCAGCCCGTCAGGCTCACCATCAGCACCACGCCGACATTCGCATCGAAATGGCTGATTCCGCGCCTGCCGGATTTTACTGCTCGTCATCCCGATCTCGATCTTCATATCCTTGCGACGGAACGCATGTCAGGCTTCCAGGCTGATGGAGTGGATCTTGCAGTCCGCTACGGGCGACCACCTTTCGGGCCGGGGCTGGCGACTGAACTGCTCTTCGAGCAAGAGATCATTGCCGTTTGCAGCCCGGCATTGCTGCAGGACCGAAAGCCGCCGAGGACCGCGGAAGAGCTTGTCGATTACGCGCTTCTTCATGATGCCCATAATTCCTGGCCCGAATTTATCGACAAGCATTTTGGGCGGGCGGCTCACGCCTCCTATAAAGGGGTCAGCTTCAACCAGACATCGCATGCGATCGAGGCGGCGATCGCCGGGCAGGGAATCGTTCTTGCCAACCGCGATTTCGTGGCGCGAGATATGGCGGAAGGTCGCTTGACGCAGGTTATTCAGGGGTCGCTAAGCGGTCCATCCGACTTCTATCTCGTCTGGCCGCGCTATCGCAGATCCGCAGCCCTTGAGACGGTTATCGCCTGGATGAGAGGAGAAGCGAGCAGGAAATAAGGGATACCGCTCGCCTAATGTTGCGAGCGGGTTTTTCAGGAATGAAATGCCCCGGTTTTCGAAGGCGGCCCATCAGGCGCGGTCGCGCTGCCGAATGCTGCAATTGTCCTTCCGGGGTTAGCGCTTTCCTCAATCTTTTCCTGTTATCTGCAGCCATGGCGAAGATCGTGGCATTGGCTGCATATTTCTATCAGGCTGCGGTGGCTTTCGGGCTGCTGATCGCTGTGGCGCATCTGCTGACGCCAGCGGATTATGCCGCCTATTCGCTGTTCATCTCGATCAGCCAGTTTGCGGCGATCCTCTGCTTCGAATGGGTTCGCTTTGCCTGCAGCCGCTTCTATCCGGGGCATGGGTCTGGGAGCGAGGCTCTGGAGCGCAAGGCGCTGACGGTAGAATTCGCGGCATGCTCGGCAATCTGCCTGATCGTCGCTTCCGTCTCGATCTTCTTTTCTGTCTCTGCAGAGATTGCCGTGCTTGGCGGCCTGGTTGCGATCTTCCAGGGTGGCAGCGACCTGCATCTTACGATGCTGCGCTTTCGTCAGGAATTTCGCGTCTTTTCGCGGCTGCAGGGTTCGCGTGCGACGATTCTGGCGATCGGTACGCTTGCGGGCGCGGCGATTGCCCCGACTTTCACATGGACCGTCGCTGGTCTGATGGCCGGCTATCTTGCCTATGGGCTCCTTGCCGTACTTTTGACCCGCAATAGCCTGCACGAGGCGGCTTCGTTCGAGAAGGCGCGGGTTCGCAAGCATTTCGTCTATGGCAGCGTCGCTGCGAGCGCCTCCGTTATCGGCATGCTGACGCCGCTGGGATTGAAGTCCATCCTTACGGCCATGTTGGGAGCGGGCGGCGCTGCCGGCGCACTTCTGGCGCTTGATCTGCTGCAGCGACCCTTCATCCTGATCGTCTCTGCGCTGCAGGCCATACAATATCCCGATGTCGTCACGACCTATGATCGCGATGGATCGACGCCCGCCTTTACCAAGCAGCTTGGAGAATATTATTCGCTGCTGACCGGTCTGACGCTGATGACGGCCGCCGGCATTTTCGCGCTATTGCAGCCGGTCGGCCAATTGGTCATCGCGGCTGGTTTGCGCAAGGAGTTTCTTGCCGTCGCCCCCTTTGTCATCGGCCTTGCGACCTGCCGTGCGCTGACGGCCAATATGCTGCCCACCCCTGCGCATCTACAGCACCGGTTGCTGACGATCTTTCTGCTCGCGGCACTGGATTGCGTGTTGCTGAATGCGGGCACGATCATCGGCGGCTATCTCGGCTCTTATGATGATGCTGCGCTTATGGCCGGTGGCATGATCGGCGCGCTGTGCGCCATGGCGATCGGTGTGAAGGTGATGATGTCCCTTGCCTTCGATTTCGTCTGGCCGCCCGTTATCCTGTCCGCCATTGGGCTCGCCCTGCCAGTGCTGGCGACGATCGGCTTTGGTTACTCGCTATGGATATTCGTGGCCGGGGGCGTGGTTGGCGGCGCTCTCTTCTGTCTGCTCGGCCTCTATAGCTATTTCGTCATTATGTTCCAGCGGCAAGTGCGGCCATAAGCTCTCAAAGTGCTTCCAACATGGAGAGGACGCGATCCGCGCTGCCGTCCCATGAAAAGCGCTTGATGTTCCTGTAGCCGCGCTGGCGCAGATCTTCGCGGAGCGTATCATCCGTCGCGATCCTGCGCATGGCATCGAGGAGCTCGTCCTGTCGGAATGGATCGAAGTAGAGTGCGGCATCGCCCGACGCCTCGCGCACAGCAGGGATATCGGCCGCAAGTACCGGGCAGCCCTGGGTCATTGCTTCCAATGGCGGAATGCCGAAACCTTCATAGAGGCTCGGGAAAACGAAAGCCGTGGCATGGCGCTCCAGCGCGGCGATTTCCGCGTCGGCGAGCCGGCCGGGGAAGAGCAGGCTGTCGTTTGATTGCTGGCTGTCCGATTTGAACACGGTCGGTGCGGAGCCGCCCACGACGACGAGCTTCTGATTGGTATCTTTGAGCGCCTCGAAAGCGCGGATCGCGAAATCGAGGTTCTTGTTGGGTTTCATCGTTCCCACAAGCAGGAAGAAGCCGTTCGTCTTCAGGCCAAGCCGCAGCATGACGGCCTCATCCGGCTCGATGGCGGCATAGTGATCGACGGCATTGTAGACGACGTCGATACTAGTCGATGGCACCCGGAAGACGGAGGCGAGCTCCTGCCGCGAGAATTCCGAGACGGTGCCGATCTTGGCAGTGCGCGTCAGCACGGTTCCAAGGGCGCCATGCAGCAGGCGGTAGCTCCGCTTGAAGGACTGCGGATGGCGGAAGATCGTCACGTCATGAATGACGACAGCCTGGCGGCGATGCAGAAGCGGCCCGCTGCCGCCGAAGCCGATGAGCCGGCTGCCGCGCGAGCGTGAAAGCAGCGACGTCTGCTCCCAAACGTGACCTGGCCCAGCGCCGAATTCGTCGATTTCGATAGCGGAGAGCTTGAGATCGATAGGCGTGTTGCGCGGCACGGCCAGCCGCCAGCGCACGCCATTCAGAGAGGCTGGCAGGGCGCCTGCGGAAATCTTGCGGTCGAGTGCCAAGGTGAGCTCCCGCGCAAAGCGCTGCACGCCCGAAAGGGGCTGGCCGAGGAAACGCCCGTTGATGACAATAGATTGCACGCGCAAAACCCGATATTTCATTGATCGGGAACAGCTTGCATCATTTTGTTTAGAGAAGGTTTAGCTGGACTTGCGCGATTTTACGCAAGCGCATCCTTGCTGCTGATCACGGCAACACCACGGGCTCGCATCTCATCGATTGCCGATTTGACGCCGGCGAGATCGATGCCTCGGCTGGCATCTTCGATGAAGCGGACGGTAACGCCAGGCAGCATTTCAACGGCATCGAGGGCCGAGAACTTGACGCAATAATCGGTTGCCAGCCCGCAAAGGTCGAGTTCGGTGACGCCTTTGTTGCGCAGATAGGCGGCCAGCCCGGTGAGGGCGGCCTGATCGTTGTCACGGAAGGCGGAATAGCTGTCGACGGCGGGATTCTGGCCTTTCTGCTGGATGAAATCGGCGGAGGTCAGATGAAGGTCGGGATGGAACGCGGCGTCTTCTGTATTCTGGACGCAGTGGTCGGGCCACATCATCTGCGGCTTGCCCGAGAGCATGCCGATTTCAAAGGGTTTCTTGCCGGGATGGGCGGAGGCGAAGCTGCCATGACCAGCCGGGTGCCAATCCTGTGACGCGATGATGAGATCGTATTTGCCGCTATCGATGAGCTCATTGGCAATGGGCACGATCTCATCGCCCTCAGGCACTGGAAGATTGCCGCCAGGGCAGAAGCCGTTCTGGATATCGATGAGCAGCAGCGCTTTCATGAGGCCTGTCTCTCCATTTTGTTGCGCCGCACGATGCCAAGCGGCGCGTTTCGGATCAAGCTCTTTGCGCCTCGCCGATGAAGGCGGCGAGGCGCGACGGTTTGTAAAAGCTTATGCCGGCTTGTGGCCTTTGAGGCCATAGAAGGCAATGTAGACGTAGCAGATGATCGGCATCAGGAAGGCGAGGTGAATGCCGATGGTATCGGCAAGACCGCCCTGAATGACTGGCAGAATCGCTCCCCCGACGATGGCAAGGCACAGAATGCCCGAGCCTTGGCTCGTATATTTGCCGAGGCCATGCAGCGCCAGGCTGAAGATCGTCGGGAACATGATCGAGTTGAACAGGCCGATCGCCAGCACGGACCACATGGCGACATGGCCTGTCGTCAGCACCGTCACCAGCAGAAGAATGATCGCGATAGCGGCGTTGAACGCAAGCGCCTTGCCATCATCGATGTGGCGCATGATTGCCGAGCCGACGAAGCGTCCGACCATCGCGCCGCCCCAGAAATAGGAGACATAGTGGGCGGCATCGGACTCGGAGAGATGGGCGATATCGGGCTGGCTCAGGAAGTTCACCAGGAAGCTGCCGACGCTGACTTCGGCGCCGACATAAACAAAGATGCCGACAGCGCCGAGCACGAGATGACGGTACTGCCAGGCGGAACCGCCGCCGCGCATCGGCTCGACGGTTTCTTCATCTTCGACCTCGGGCAGCTTCAATGCGGCAAAGACGGCAGCAAGCACCAGGAATGCGGCAGCAAGAAGCAGGTAGGGGAATTTTACCGCACCGGCCTCGGCAAGCCGCATGGCGTCGAGCTGCTCCGGCGTCGCGTTGGTGGCCGCAACGGTCGCGGCGGACAGGATAAGCATGGCGCCGAAGTAAGGTGCAATCGTCGTGCCGAGGGAGTTGAATGCTTGCGTCAGGTTCAGACGGCTGGCGGCCGTATCCGGTGGTCCCAACACGGTGACATAGGGGTTGGCGGCGACCTGCAGGATCGTGATGCCGGTGGCGAGCACGAAAAGCGCGCCCAAGAAAAGGGCGTAGACTCGGTAGGTGGCGGCCGGAATGAACAGGGCGCAGCCGACAGCCGCGATCGCGAGGCCGACAACGATGCCCCATTTATAGGTGATGCGCTTCACGAGCGTGCCGGCAGGAAGCGATATGATGGAGTATGCGCCGAAAAAGCAAAGCTGGATAAGCATTGCCTGGGTGTAATTGAGCTGAAAGACGCTTTTCAGGTGCGGGACCAGAATATCGTTCAGGCAAGTGATGAAGCCCCACATGAAAAAGAGTGAGGTGAGTGCGATGAGCGCGAATTGGTAGTTGCCCTGGCCTTGGCGTGCGGATGCACGGGCGCTGGTGGGCGCAGAGCTTGTTGCTGAGCCAGCCACTTTTTTATCCTCGGTTCTTGTTGTTGCCAGGCTTCGAGATTCGAGCCGGACGAAAAGCCCGAACGGGCCGAAAGAAGAAACTGGCAGCGGCTTGCCGAGACCCCCGCAGGAAACGCAGAATCCCGAAGCCGCTTCAATCGATATAATCGATTGGATTATCATTGGTAGCTTGCTAGGCATGCGGATTCTGCAATGCTGCAATGCAATCGCCTGCAAGAGTGGAATGTCTAGCCATGCCTTACGGTTTTTGGGCGGCCTATTCGATTGGGGCTGCTGCCGACGTCAGTCGAGGCTGTGCAAATAGCCAAGAACGGCGCGTTTCACGCGCAGAGCTAGCTGGTTTTTATCCGTGTCGCCATGGTCCCCTGCGGCATCGACCATTCCCTTGATGATGGCGACCACGTCGCGGCTTGCCACTTCTATATCGGCCTGCGGCGGCAAATCCGGTCGCAGCAGGGTTGCGCGCGTGAGTTCGAAGAATCGCCGTTTGACCGCTTCGGTGGCGGCATCGAGCGGCAGCCGCGCCTCCTCGAAATCGAGCAAGCGGGCTAGTGCCGGCCGGCGAAGCTGCTGTTCGACGCAAGGAAGGATGAGCGCCGATAGGGCCTCGCTGCCGGTGGTCTTGTCGGCGGCAATTTCCGCTTCTGCGACGAGGCGCGAAGTCTCGCGCAGGATCAAGGCTCCGATCAGCGCATCCTTGCGTGGAAAATACTGATAGAGCGAGCCGACGCTGACGCCAGCCTTCTCCGCGACGGCATTGGTGGAGAAGGCTTCATGGCCGCGCTCTTCCAAAATGCGAGCTGCAGCCTCCACGATCGCTTCGACTGTTGCAAGCGACCGGGCTTGCTTTGGCGCTTTTCTCGGCGCGGCTCGGCTGTGGAGCGGGCTTTCGGACATGTTCCTGGAACGCGAGTAGCAAAAAGCGAATTATCGCTCATATTACAATTCGCGACCCAATGAAACAAGCATTTCAGCGAACATGCCGGGATTGAGTTCCCAGGCATGGTCGAGAGCGCGTGTGCGAACGACAAGGAGATTTGACGCATGTCCAGCGAAATTAGAACCGCGATCATAACCGGCGCATCCAAAGGTATTGGCGCCGCCATTGCGAAGCAGCTTGCCGCCGATGGCTTTCAGATCGTCGTCAATTACTCATCGAGTTCCGAAGAGGCCGGCGATGTTGTCGCCGGTATCGCCGCGGCGGGTGGTCGCGCGATTGCGGTCCGTGCCGATGTCGCCGATGCCGCGGCCGTGGCCGCATTGTTCGATCGCGCCGAAGCGGAGTTCGGAAAGGTCGACGTGCTCGTCAACAATGCCGGGATCAGCAAATTCTCGCCATTGGCTGAGGTTTCGGATGAGGATTTTCGGCAGCAGGTTGCCGTCAATCTGACAGGCACCTTCAACGGGATGCGAGAAGGGGCGAGGCGGGTGCGCGATGGCGGCCGCATCATCAATCTCTCCACGAGCATCATCGGTCACTACTCCCCGGGCAACAGCGTCTATGCCGCGACGAAGGCGGCAGTAGAGGCAATGACCCATATTCTTGCCAAAGAGCTCGGTCCGCGCGGGGTCACCGTCAATGCAGTCGCGCCGGGGCCGATCGCGACCGAATTGCTGTTCAAGGGGCGATCCGAGGCGCTGATCCAGCGGCTGATAAACGACATTCCGCTCGGGCGCCTCGGGCTGCCGGAGGATATCGCCCAGATCGTATCGTTTCTGGCCGGGCCGCAGAGCGGTTGGGTCAACGGCCAGATCATCAGGGCGAATGGCGGGCGCAACTGAAGTGGCGCAGCGAGGCGCAGAAGCCTTGGCAGCAGAAGGATCGTCTCTTGCCTAGTGACGCGATACAGAATGATGCCATCGCGAAACCGGTCGTGTCTCGCGATAGCTTCCCCGTCGCTTCGTTGCGGGCTCAGTCGAATGCCAATCCTTCCTCGGCGATGGACTTCTGGACGGCCTCCCGTTGCCTCATGCGGCGATACCAAGCTTCCAGATTATGAAGTCCGTCGAAATGGATACCGGCTTTGTAATAGGATTTCAGCCACGGAGCCTGACCCCAACCCGTCAGTGCAAACAGATAGGCGTCGGCAACCGTGAATCTATCGCCCATCAGGAAGGGACGGTCGGCGAGATGCGCGTCGATCCATTGATATCGTTTTTCAAGCTTCGGCCTTGCGGTCTCGACATAGTCTCCCGCGAGCCGCGCATAGAGAAGCGGAATAAACCCCTTGTGGATTTCCGTCGACAAGAAGCCGAGCATTTCCTGCAGCCTGTAGCGCTCCATCGTGCCGGGGGCGGCTGCCAATCCGGCCTCCGGCTTCAGATCCGCCAGATATTGGACGATCGCCGGCCCTTCGCGCAGAAGATTGCCGTCGCCGAGATCAAGCAACGGGACATAGCCATGCGGATTGATATCATAGAAATCGAGTCCGGTTTCGGTCTTGTGGCTGGCGTGATCGACCTTGATCACGTCCACGTCCAAGCCAAGTTCGTTGATGACGATATGGGGCGAGAGTGAGCAGCTTGCGGGCAGATAGTAGAGCTTCACGAGGGTCTCCATGGTGTTTCCGGTGCCAGCTTTCGCTTGGAAAGACTGTCGTAGAACCATGTAATCCCTGCAGTATAGAATAGTAAGAACGGAAAAGTTTGACATCTAGGTACAAAAATTATACCGCCATGCACATGAGGTATGCGCGATGAAAAAGACCGTGACGGGTTGCTCCGTGGAAGAGGCGATGCACTTGCTGGGAGGCCGCTGGCGGCTGCTGATCGTGTCCTATCTGGTCGATGGACCCCAGCGCTTCAACGAACTGCGACGGCTGATGCCTGGCATTTCGCAGAGGATGTTGACGCTGGACCTGCGGGCGCTGGAGGAGGCGGGTCTTATCAAGCGGACGGTCTATCCGACAGTTCCCGTTAAGGTTGAATATTCGCTGACGGAGGATGGGAGGCGTTTGGAGAAGGTTGTCGCCGTAGTGAAAGAACTCGGGTTGTGGCTGAAGGATCGGGATGCGCAGGCTACCGGGAAGCGTGAGGATTCACCAGAGCTCGTAGTATAAGTCCCGCCAATCCGGATTTGTTTTTTAGACTAGATCGATCTTCCACTGTCGATACCAGCGTTTCAGCGATTTTTCTTTTTGTATGGCTGAAACGATGTCTGCGTGGTCTTCATACCAAACCAACCGCGTGCATCCCTATTTCCAAGCGAATCCCGGTGTTAGAGGCCTTCGCGATGTTCGTAGATGCGACGCTCGAGATCGGCGGTGACGCCCATGTACAGCGTGCCTCGCTTGTGATTGGTGATGATGTAAGTGTATCCACCCATGCGTGTACGACGCTGGTTGGGGTAGTGGTCGTCAAGGGTCGCTAGGGATGACGGATGATCTATTGATGCCGGATCAGTGCTCGCATTTGCCACCGACGGCATACCCCACACTCCGTCATCCTCGGGCTTGACCCGAGGATGACGGAGTGGAGGAAGATGAGGAGTCCCATCGCGACCTTCGTATATGCGCGGTCCGCATCAGCAGGTGATTCTATGGCCCCAAACCCGGAATCGCTCCCGATCAAACCCTCTCCACAAACCCGTCCAACACCCTTTTCTGCCCGGCGCGGTCGAATTCGATCGTCAGCTTGTTGCCCTCGATTTCCGAGACGTTGCCGTTGCCGAATTTGATGTGGAAGACGCGGTCGCCTATAGCGAATTTGGAGGGTTCGGAGGAGGTGGATTTGGCCACCAGTTCGCCGTCAATGGTGCGCACCTTCGGGCCGCTTTCGCCGTAGCCGATGCGTTCGACGGCGTGGCCGGAGCGGCTGCCCCAGTTGTCGCGGGTTGCATCGTTGCGGTTGGCCTGGGCGCGTTTCCAGCCCGGGGTGGAATAGGTATTGGCGAAGGGATCTGCCTTGTCGAAGCGGGACTGGCCGTAGCCGCCGCGACCATATCCGCCATAGGACTGCTCGACTTCGGCGACCTGTACGTGCGTCTCTGGCAGTTCGTCGAGGAAGCGGGAGGGGATCGTGGATTGCCAGAGACCGTGGATGCGGCGGTTGGAGACGAACCAGATGTGGCAGCGGCGCTTGGCGCGGGTGATGCCGACATAGGCGAGGCGGCGCTCTTCCTCCAGCCCGGCGCGGCCGCTTTCGTCGAGCGAGCGCTGATGCGGAAACAGGCCTTCCTCCCAGCCCGGCAGGAACACGGTGTCGAATTCCAGACCCTTGGCGGAGTGCAACGTCATGATGGAGACGGCGTCGAGATTTTCGTTCTGCTCGGCATCCATGACGAGGGCGACGTGTTCGAGGAAGCCGCGCATGGACTCGAAGCTGTCCATGGAACGGATGAGTTCCTTGAGATTTTCCAGGCGCCCCGGCGCTTCCGCCGATTTGTCGTTCTTCCACATGTCCGTATAGCCGGACTCTTCGAGAATCTGCTCGGCAAGCTCGGTATGCGGCGTGTTTTCGAGCAGGCCCTGCCAGCGGCGGAAAGATTGTACGACGTCGAACAGCGCTTTGCGCGCCTTCGGCTTCATCTCATCCGTCTCGATGATATCGGCCGCTGCCGCCAGCATCGGGATATCGCGTACGCGGGCATAGTCGTGCAAAGCGCGGACGGTGGTGTCGCCGAGGCCGCGCTTCGGCGTATTGATGATGCGCTCGAAGGCGAGATCGTCGGCCGGCTGGCAGACGAGGCGGAAATAGGCCATGGCATCGCGGATTTCGAGGCGCTCGTAGAAACGCGGACCGCCGACGACGCGATAGTTCAGGCCGAGTGTGACGAAACGGTCTTCGAATTCGCGCATCTGGAAGGAGGCGCGCACGAGGATGGCGATGTCGTTGAGATTGTGCTTGTTGCGCTGCAACTGCTCGATCTCTTCGCCGATCGCGCGCGCTTCCTCCTCGGAATCCCAGGAGGCATGCACCTGCACCTTTATATCGTCCGGATCGGAGCGGTCGGTGAACAGCGTCTTGCCGAGCCGGCCTTCATTATGGGCGATCAGATGCGCGGCGGCACCGAGAATATGCTCGGTGGAGCGATAGTTGCGCTCCAGCTTGATCACCTTGGCGCCGGGAAAGTCCTTCTCGAAGCGCAGGATATTGTCTACTTCCGCACCGCGCCAGCCATAGATCGACTGGTCGTCGTCGCCGACGCAGCAGACGTTCTGCGGCTCGCCCTTCTGCCGCTGCGCCAGCAGGCGAAGCCACATGTACTGCGCCGTGTTGGTGTCCTGATACTCGTCGACCAGGATATAGCGAAAGCGCTGGTGATAATCCTTGAGGATATCAGGATTCTGCCTGAATATATTGATCGGATGCAGCAGGAGATCGCCGAAGTCGCAGGCGTTCAGCGTTTTCAGGCGGTTTTGGTAGGCGGCATAGAGTTCGCGGCCCTTGCCGTTGGCGAAGGCGCGCGCATCGCCTTCCGGAATATCGGCGGGGCTCAGGCCCTTGTTCTTCCAGCTATCGATCATGCCGGCAAACTGCTTGGCCGGCCAGCGCTTGTCGTCGAGCCCTTCGGCCTGGATCAGCTGCTTGATCAGGCGGATGACGTCGTCGGTATCGAGAATGGTGAAGCTGGAGGTGAGGCCGACCAGCTCGGCATGGCGGCGCAAAAGCTTGACACCGATCGAGTGGAAGGTGCCGAGCCAGGGCATGCCTTCGACCGCGCCGCCGACGAGCAGCGCGATGCGTTCCTTCATCTCGCGGGCCGCCTTGTTGGTGAAGGTGACGGCGAGGATCTGGCTGGGGAAGGCGCGGTTGGTGGAGAGGATATGAGCGATGCGTGTCGTCAGCACGCGCGTCTTGCCGGTGCCTGCGCCCGCAAGCACCAGAACGGGGCCGTCGAGCGTTTCCACGGCTTCCGTCTGTTCGGCATTAAGGCCCGAGAGATAATCCGGCCGGCGGCCGCTGTCGCGTGCCGCCATGGCGCGTGCCGCGATGCCGCCGCCAATGCTGCCGGCAGCCGGCGCAGAACGGCGCGGTACGGTGTGCTCCGGCTCCTCGTCAAAGAAGGGAATGTCGTCATGTCCAATGGTCATGCGGCCCAATGTAATGATTCTACCCCGAAAGGCAAAAGAAACGGGCCGAAATTAGAACAAAAAGTGCACATTCGCAGCTCTTGATGCGCGTTTTGCATCATGGAGCGGACATGCCGACGAGCCAGTAAAACGTGTCGTTGTCTCACCGAAGATTACAACTTTGTTTGTATCTAAATTGTGGTTTAGCAGTCGATTCATGGGAAGCAACGGCCGCGTGAAAGATGCCGACTCGGCGCGGTACCCGATGCTCGCCAATCGCCGCGCCGCGGAATAGCGACGAGCCCTCGGGGCTAAGCCAGTTATCGCCCCCGCGCCCAATTATGGTGAATTATGCGTTGTTCTTAGCGCATTTTTAAGCATGTTTGCTAATCATGGAGATATGTAACCGCCAGAGCGCAGGTGTTGTTTTTGCCTGGCTCCTGTTTGCCGATGCGATCGGCCCGCGCGCATGAGCGCCCGCGGCAAGGTTCCGATGTCTCCTTGTATGTGTTGCGTATTGTTGCGTTCGGAGTTCATGTGCCGTGAGTATTTTTTCGACCTTCATCAGGGTCAGTCCCTCTATGAATACAGCGCTGGAAGTGCTGAGGGACACCCAGGCCAAACTGGGTAATGCCGAACGACAGATGTCGTCGGGCCTGCGGGTTCAAACGGCGAGAGACAATGCTACGTACTGGAAAATCTCGACTTTGACGCATACCGACGTCGGTGCGATTTCGTCGGTTCAGGATGCGCTCGGTCTCGCCGCCTCGACCGTCAGCACGGCTTCTACGGGTGTCGGCAGCGCGATCGACGTCGTGACCGAGATCAGGACAAAGCTTGTCAGCGCCTATGAGACCAGCGTCGACAAAACGAAGCTTAATGACGAGATTGCGCAGCTGAAACAGCAGCTGCGCAGCGTCGGAGAGTCTGCGACCTTCAATGGCGTCAACTGGACGGTGCTGCGGGATGGCGCCGATCCTACCGATCCGCACGAAGTGCCGGGTTCGCTGATCCGCGGCAGCAACGGGACAGTGACGATCGGCATGCTGAGCTATGCCGGCGTGAGCTCGACGACAGGTCCGATCACCTCCGCCGATGCGCGTTATCTGATCGATGACCAGTCGAGTGGCTCCGGCGGATATGGCGTGCTGACGTCGACGTCTTTCGCAACCGAGGCCGGGGCTGCAAGGAACTATGTGCTCGTCAGCACTCAGAACGGCAATACGAGCGGCCAGGTGGAGATCTCGCTCGATGCGAATACGACCCAAGGGGCCATCGCCGACATGGTCAACACAGTGACGGGAATGTTGAACCAGCTCAAGACGATCGGGTCCGCATTCGGCTCCCTCGAATCGCGCATCAATCTTCAGACCGAGTTCGCCAAGAATCTGAGCGATTCCCTGACCAGCGGTGTCGGGAAGCTTGTCGATGCCGATATGGAGCAGCAATCGAGCAAGGTTCTGGCGTTGCAGGCTCAGCAGCAGCTCGGGCTGCAATCGCTCTCGATCGCCAATGCCAGCTACAATACGGCTTTGCAGCTTTTCCAGAATCTCTGAGAGCCAACCAAAATCATAAGAGGCAGAGTTATACGTATCCGCATTGTCTCGGTGGCTTTAGCCGTTTTTTCGCTTGGCTGGAGTGTTCGCGATGCTGCCAGAGGCAGCATCAATGCGATGGTGATATGGCTCGGCTTTGCAATGTTCTAGGGTCTAATGTGTATTATGTATTCGATGGTTCACGCGAGATATTGAGAGATTGTTGCCGAAATTGCTTCTATCCCAAAGATATAAGGCCGTCATAGATTTCTCTTCACGATATTGCCGCAATGCTTCATATCTGCTGCGGCCATCGAACCGGAGAGCGATGATTCCATGATAAAGAGAATTGCCATTCTTGCCCTAGCGGCAGCCTTTTTGAACGCATGCACGACCACCGATCCCTATACAGGTGAGCAGAAAGTTTCCAATACGGCAGGCGGTGCAGCGATCGGTGCCGGTGTCGGCGCTGTCGCAGGCCTTCTGATCGGCCATTCGCCGGCCTCGCGCCGCAATGCCGCGCTCATCGGCGCAGGCGTCGGTGCGCTCGCAGGTGCGGGCATCGGCAACTACATGGACCAGCAGGAATCCGAACTGCGTGCGCAGCTGCAGGGCACCGGCGTCTCCGTTACGCGCGTCGGCGACCGCATCATCCTCAACATGCCGTCGGCAATCACCTTCGACATCGACCAGGACGCGATCAAGCCGGAATTCTTCCCGACGCTGAATTCTGTCGCGATCGTTCTGCGCAAGTTCAACCGCACGCTGATCGACGTCAACGGCCATACGGATTCGACCGGCAGCCTGCAGCATAACCAGGATCTGTCAGAGCGCCGCGCCGGATCGGTTGCCTCCTACCTCGGCAGCCAGGGCATCGATCAGCGCCGCATGTCTGCCATCGGCTTCGGCCCGTCGCAGCCGGTCGCAACGAATGCAACCGAGGCTGGCCGCGCCCAGAACCGCCGCGTCGAGATCCAGATCGCACCGATCACGCAGAACGGCTAAGCTTTTTCAACAAAGACGGCCGGGTCTCACGATCCGGCCGTTTTCTTTGCGCGTCCGATCACGCGTGCATGCTGGCGCCTTTGGTGATCTTGTCGACGATTTTCTTGTCCGCGCGCAAGGCGATGCCGACGACCTTGGCATCTTCCGGTGCAAATTCTGAGAAGACGGCGCGGTTGGCCGCATCATGGCCGGTTGGAAACATTTCCTCGATGAAGATGGAAGACGTGACGCCACGCTCCAGCGAGCGGCGGTGGATGGCGGTAATGCTCTCCTTGTCGGCCGAGAGCACGATGATGGGCTGGATCGACAAAGCGTTGTAGACGTTGCCGGTGCGATCGCGATAGGCTTCTCCAATAATATCTGGATGCTGTCCGGCTATGCCTGTCGACAGGAAGGCCGTTACATTCAGTTTTTGCCAGGATTGAAGGTCGCTTCGCAGAACGATCGCGATTTTGGTATCGAACATCGATGGTCACTTTCATGCAGTCTGGAAATGGGACATTGCGCGAGGATGTAACCGGACAGATCTTCGAGGGTCTTGAACGTTTGTGCGTGACGCCGGAAGCCAATCGCATCCTTTCCGCGCCGGCCTATCCGGGCATCGAACGCATCCAGGCGCAGTTTCGCGGCGATGCCTTCGAACTGCATCGGCACGATACCTATGCGCTTGGAGTCACCATGCGCGGCGTGCAGACATTCCGCTATCGCGGCGAACAGCGCTACAGCCTGCCCGGGCGGGTGATCATTCTTCATCCGGACGAACTGCATGACGGCGGGGCCGCGACCGATGACGGGCTCGTGTACCGGATGCTGTATCTGGAACCATCGGTACTGTTTCAATGTCTTGAGGCGGCGCGTGTCGGCCTGCCTTTCGTCGATGACCCCGTGGTGGAAGACACTCGTCTCGCCGGCTTGTTGCTGGCGGCGCTTGGTGAGCTCGATCGGGAGTTGGATGAGCTCTTCGTTGACGATTTCGTCTCGCGGCTCACCGACGGACTTGTCCAGCATGCCCGTTTGCCGCAACGGCCTTTGGGTAGCATTGCCTGGGGGCAGGTGAAGGCTGCGCGGGACTACCTCGAAGCGCATGTCACGCGGGGTGTGCGCTCGCAGGAGCTTGAGCGCATCACCGGTCTCGATCGCTTTGCGCTTGCGCGGCATTTCCGTGCCGCCTTTGCAACAAGCCCGCATCGGTTCCTGCTGATGCGGCGGCTGCAGCAGGCAAAGGCGATGATCGGCGCGGGAGAACCGATCGCGGAGGTGGCTGCGGCAACCGGCTTTGCCGATCAGAGCCATCTGACCCGACATTTCAAGAAGGCGTTCGGCATTGCTCCAGGTGCCTGGAACACTATGGTTCAAAGAACCGCTTAGCCGAGCTTGCCGACCTTCAATGCAGGCCGAGGAACTGCTTGAGTTCAGGCGTTTGCGGGTTGGCAAAGACTTCGCTCGGCGGTCCGATTTCGTGCACGCGCCCCTGGTGCATGAAGACCACGCGCGAGCAGACGTCCCGGGCGAATTTCATCTCATGCGTCACCATCAGCAGCGTCATGCCTTCGCCGGCTAGTTCTCGCACGACAGCAAGAACTTCCGCCACCAGCTCCGGGTCCAGCGCGGAGGTGATTTCATCGCAGAGAAGCGCGATCGGCTGCATGGCGAGTGCTCTTGCGATGGCGACGCGCTGCTGCTGGCCGCCGGAGAGTTCGTCCGGATAAGCGTCGAACTTGTGCCCAAGGCCGACACGGTCGAGCATGCGCCGCGCCATCGCCTCGGCTTCGGCCTTGGCGGTCTTCTTGACGACCATCTGCGAGAGCATGACGTTGCGTCCCGCGCTCAGATGCGGGAAGAGATTGAATTGCTGGAAGATCATGCCGACCTTCAGCCGGAGCGCCTTCAGATGCAGGTCGTCGGGCAGAAGCTGCGCGCCGGCGACGGAGATCGAGCCGTCATTGATCGTCTCCAGCCCGTTGATGCAGCGCAGCAGTGTCGATTTTCCGGAGCCGCTCTTGCCGATGATAGCGATGACTTCGCCGGGCTCGACATCGAGGTTGATGCCCTTCAGGACTTCATTGGTGCCGAAGTTCTTGCGGACTTCAGTGATTTCGATGAGCGACATTGAGCTTCCTCTCCAGGATCTGGCTGCTCTTCGACAGCGGCCAGCACAGGGCGAAATAGATGAGCGCGACGAAGCCGTAGACGGTGAACGGCTGAAAGGTCGCGTTGGTGATGACGGTGCCGGCCTTCGATAGCTCGACGAAGCCGATAATGGAGGTCAACGCCGTGCCCTTGACGACCTGCACGGAGAAGCCGACCGTGGGCGGCACGGCGATGCGCAGCGCCTGCGGCAGGATGACGTAGCGCATCTGCTGCAGATAACCCATGCCGAGACTTGCCGATGCCTCCCATTGGCCTTTGGCCACGGCCTCGACGCAGCCGCGCCAGATTTCCGTCAAAAAGGCAGCCGACCAGAGAGTGAGTGCGACGCCGGCAGCCAGCCAGGCCGGTACGTCGATGCCGAAGAGCCCGAGGCCAAAGAAGGCGAGGAAGAGCTGCATCAGCAGCGGCGTGCCTTGAAACAATTCGACGAAGTATCTGACGGCGACACGGCCGGCCTTGGCTTTGCCGATACGCAGAAAGAGCAGGATCGCACCGACGATAGCGCCGCCCGCAAAGGAGACGAGAGAGAGGAGGATCGTCCACCGCGCTGCCAGAAGCAGGCCGCGCAGAATATCCCATGTGGTGAATTGGATCATTGGCGGACCCTGCGTGGAAAGATCAGCTTGCCCACGACCGCCAGTGCCTGCCGAAGCAGGACCGCCAGCGCGAGGTATATCGCCGTGGATACGAAATAGGCCTCGAACGCACGAAACGAGCGCGACTGAATGAAGTTTGCCGCGAAGGTCAGGTCCTCGGCGGCGATCTGCGAGACGACGGAGGAGCCGAGCATGACGATGACGACTTGCGATGACAATGCCGGCCAGATGCGCTGCAGGGACGGAACGAGGACGACATGCCGGAAGGTCTCGAACCGGGTCATGGCAAGGCTGGCGCCGGCTTCGAACTGGCCGCGTGGTGTTGCCTGTATGCCGGCGCGGATGATCTCGCAGCTATAGGCTCCGAGATTGATGATCATGGCGAGATTAGCGGCGGTCATCTCGTTCATCTGAACGCCGATGCCGGGCAGGCCAAAGAAAATGAAGAAGAGCTGGATCAGAAATGGCGTATTGCGGATGAGCTCGACATAGGCAGCCACCAAGGGTTTGAGCCAGCTCGGGCCAAGTGCGCGAGCCCAGGCGCAGGCAATTCCGAGGATAATGCCAAGCACAGCGCCTATAAGGGTCAGCTCCACCGTGACGAGAACGCCCTTGATCAGCGTGGGATAGTATTCGGCAAGCCAGCCGAAATCGAAGTGATAGCGCATGGGAGAAAGCCTCGCTGAGACCGATCACGCCGCCGAATGACGGCGCGATCAGTCCTGCGTTGATCAGAAGCCGGCCGGCAGGTCGGCGCCCAGCCACTTCTGTGACATCTTGTTCAGTGTCCCGTCCGCCTTGGCGGCGGCAATGATGTCATTGACCTTCTTCTGCAATGCCTGCTCGTTCTTGTTCAGGCCGATGAAGCAGGGGGAGTTGGTGATGAGGAATTTCATCTCGGGCTTCTTCGGCGGATTCCTGGCAAGAATGGCCGCCGCGACGACATTGCCGGTTGCAACCAGCTGAACCTGTCCGGACAGGAAGGCGGAGATGGTGCCATTATTGTCCTCGTAGCGCTTGATCGTCGCATCTTGCGGCGCGACCTTGGTCAGCGCGAGATCCTCGATCGCGCCGCGGGTGACGCCGATCGTCTTGCCGGAAAGGTCTTCCGGCTTCGCGGCCGCGACATCGCCGGGACCGAAGACGCCGTTGAAGAAGGGCGCATAGGCGTCGGAGAAATCGATGACCTTTTCACGATCCGGATTCTTGCCGAGGCTTGAGATCACCAGATCGACCTTGTTCGTCTGCAGATAGGGAATGCGGTTGGCGCTGGTAACCGGAACGAGCTCCGTTTTCACGCCGAGTTTTTCGCCGATCAGATTGGCCATGTCGATGTCATAGCCCATGGGTGCCATGTCCGTGCCGACACTGCCGAAGGGCGGAAAGTCCTGCGGAACGGCGACGCGCAGCGTGCCGCGGGAGGTTATGTCGCTCAGGGCATCCGCCCGAGCTGCGCCAGGGGCGGAAATTGACCCCATCGCCAGCATCGCGATACCGAGTGCCATGAGCATTTGTCTGCGCTTCATCGAATGTCCTTCCAATCGTGGCTGTATGAAAGCTGAAAGGCGAAATGCAAGACATATGCCAGGCGACGGAAGACTGCCTCGCGGTGTCATGGTATGGATGAAAGTGAATGTTCGGTGATCGTTGAGGTGATGGATTGATTAAAATATAGGCAAAATTCTGCTGCGATGCTTTTTCCCGCCGACCGATCGTCGCACCTTTGATCAATCGCACAAAACTTGAACTTATGCGCGATAGCGGCTCACTTTCATCACTGGACAGCCCCGCCCCAAATGCCCCATAGAACCGAGAGGGGTTAACGCCCTGGACGACCGCGATGGGAGATTCGGACTATGGTTTTGGCTGATGCAAAGGCGGGAACACGCAACGAGGCCGGCATATCCGCCGTTCTCGGCATTCTGAAGCAGGCCTTCGGTGAACGTTTCCAGACCGGCGAAAGTTTTCGTGCCCAGCACGCTCACACCACCACTTATATCCCATCGCAGCTGCCGGACGGCGTGGTCTTTGCTGAAACGAGCGAGGACGTGCGGACTGTCGTGAAGGCATGTGCCGAACACAAGGTCCCAGTTATTCCTTTTGGCACTGGCTCTTCGCTGGAGGGACAGGTGAATGCGCCGCAGGGCGGCATTTCCATCGATTTCAGCCGCATGAACCGCATTCTCGAAATCAATGCCGAGGATCTGGATTGCACGGTCGAGCCCGGCGTCACCCGCGAGCAGCTTAATACCTACCTGCGCGATACCGGCCTGTTCTTCCCGATCGATCCGGGCGCTAACGCTTCGATCGGCGGCATGGCATCGACGCGCGCATCGGGTACCAACGCTGTGCGCTATGGCACGATGAAGGACAATGTGCTGTCCGTGACCGTGGTCACTGCCAATGGCGAGGAAATCCGCACCGCCCGCCGCGCCAAGAAATCATCCGCCGGTTACGATCTGACACGGCTCTTTGTCGGAGCGGAAGGCACGCTCGGCGTACTGACGTCGATCACCCTGCGCCTGCAGGGCATTCCGCAGAAGATCGCCGGCGGGGCCTGCGCTTTTCCGGACATCAAGGCGGCTTGCGATGCCGTCATCATGACCATCCAGATGGGCGTTCCCGTCGCGCGCATCGAGCTGCTCGATGCCATGCAGATGCGGGCCTGCAACCGCTATTCCGGCCTGACCTATGACGAGAAGCCGACGCTTTTCCTTGAATTCCACGGCACTGACGAGACGGTAGCGCTGCAGTCGGAGCAATTTACCGAGATCGCGGCGGAATGCGGGGGCGGCGAATTCCTTTGGACAAGCAATGCCGAAGAGCGCAACAAGCTTTGGAAAGCCCGCCACGACGCCTATTGGGCCTGCCGCGCGCTGGCGCCGGAGTTGGCTGCGCTATCGACAGATGTCTGCGTGCCGATCTCACGCCTTGCCGAATGCGTAGCGGAAACCCAGGCCGATATCGAGGCGCATGGCCTGCTGGCCCCGATCGTCGGCCATGCCGGCGACGGCAATTTCCATGTGCTCGTCCTGTTTGACGACAAGACCTCTGAAGGGATCGCTGTCGTCGAGGAATTCGTCGCTCGCCTTAACGCGCGTGCGCTCGCCATGGATGGCACATGCACAGGCGAGCACGGCATAGGGCAGGGGAAGATGGCATTTCTGGAGCAGGAGCTCGGCGATGCCGTCGATCTGATGCGTCAAATCAAGGAGTCGCTTGATCCGGATGCCATTTTCAATCCAGGGAAGATATTCCGCAGGCACTGAAAGATGGAATATTTTCATGATCTTGGCTTGCTACAAACGCGAATGACGCTAGGCTGCATCCGCACTTTTCCGGTTTTTGCCATAAAAAGCCACTGACACGCGCTAGAGGAGGCATACCTCTTAAAAAGAGCTGCTGTGACAGGCGGAGATCGGGTAGAACCGTACATAGACTAAATTATGCCGTGTATGCGCTCTGACAAGCGACGCCTGCATACGTTGGGAATGAAGATTGGAGACGACACGCGTTGTTAGGTAGGGTCCTGGTTTTTCTGGGTGGATTGCTTGTGGTGGTGCTGTTCCTGGCGCTGCTCGCTCCGCTCTTCATAGACTGGACCGATTTTCGCAAGAACTTCGAGGATCAGGCGAGCCGCATCATCGGCAAGAAGGTGACTGTTCATGGCACCGTGGATGCCCGTCTTCTGCCGTTCCCGTCGGTGACGCTGCATGACGTCCGCGTCGGCCAGGAGGCTGATGGAACGCCGCTCGTGCAGGTGGTCGAATTCTCCATGGATGCGGAACTTGCGCCTTTCCTTTCCGGCGAAGCACTGATCTTCGATATGCGGGTGTCCAAGCCCAAGGTGCGGCTGCGGTTGCTGAAGGACGGCACGCTCGACTGGATGCGCGGTAGCCAGCCGGAAATTCCCGCAAAGTCCGTCGTGCTCGAAAGCGTCCACGTAGAAGACGGCGATATTCTCTTCATTGACGAGCAAACGGGCAGGACCCGCCACGTCACGGGCCTGAATGCCCAGATGTCGGCGCGGTCGCTTGCCGGCCCTTGGCGTATCGAGGGCGATGCGGCCCTCGACAACGAGCATGGCAATTTCACGGTTTCCAGCAGCCAGCCTGACGACAACGGCGTCCTGCGCGTCCGCACCCGGCTGATGCCAGACCGCCATCCGCTTAATGTCGATCTCGATGGCGAGCTTAAACTCGTCGACAGCAAGCCCGATTACATGGGCTCCTTCACGGCCGGGGTCAGCGACAAGCAGACGCGCGATTCTGCCGATCAGAAGGCGCAGCCCCGCATCAAGGGCCGTTTCGAGTTGACGAATGACCGTATTCGCGTTCCGGAATATCGCCTTGAAGTCGGTGCCGATGACGATCCTTATGTCGTCACAGGCGAGGCGACGCTGGATACAGGTTCCAAGCCGGAATTCCTGCTGACGGCCGATGGACAGCAGATCGACGTCAACCGTCTCGGCAACAACAAGGGCACCAACGGCAAGACCAATCGCAACCCGGCAATCTCGGCACGTCAGCGCCTCAACAATCTGATTGCGATTGCGGCTGAAATTCCGGTGCCACAGGTTCCCGGCAAGGCGACCTTCCGGCTGCCGGCGATCGTGGCGGGCGACACGACCATACGCGACGTGCAGCTCGATCTCGAACCGGCGGGAACGGGATGGAGGATCGATCATGCGATCGGCACGATGCCCGGCCGCACGCAGGTCGAAGCGCGTGGCAATCTCATGCTGCGGGACGAGCCCAACTTCATCGGTAATCTGGTCGTTGCGTCCAACCAGCCGTCGGGATTGGCCTCGTGGCTTGTCGGGTCCGTCGATCCGGCGATACGCCAGCTGCGTCAGGCCGGCTTCTCCGCCGATGTCAGCCTGAAGCATGACGAGCAGCGCTTCGAAAATCTGGAGATCGCAATCGGTTCGGCCACGCTGAAAGGCCGGATCGATCGACAGAGCGGGACAGATAAGACCCCGCCAAAGCTTGCGGTCGATCTCACCGGCGATGCTCTCGACCTTGACGCGCTGAGGGCGCTGACCGGGCTCTTTACAGGCCAGGATACCGAGGAATCTCTCTTCGACCATCGGATTACGGCGCATCTGCAGGCCGGAAAATTCATGGCCTTCGGTGTGCCGGCCGATAATCTCGATACGTCCTTCTCCGTTGCCGACGGCGCTCTGACGATCGACAAGCTTTCGGTGCGCAATGTTGCCGGCGCCGAAATCACTGCAACGGGCCGCGCCGACGGCACGCCATCCGACTACAAGGGATCGGGCGAGATCACCTTCAAGGCCGCCGATCCCGGGCCGTTTTTCGAAATGTTGCGCCAGCATTTACCGCACCATCCCGTCATGGACCGTTTGGTGCGCAATGCAGCCTGGTATGGAAACACGGCTCTTCGCGGGGCGGTGACGCTTGGCGGCGATCAGGACAACGCGCTGACGGTGACGCTTGCCGGTGTTTCCAACGGCAGCCGCGTCAATTTCGATTATCGCATGTCCGATCTTTCGGCGTTCAAGGGCAAGGGCACCACGACGCTCGAGGGAACGCTGGAAAATTCGGTGACGTCGATCCTGTTCGGCCAGGCGGGTCTCGATCCGTTGCCTGTTGAAGCCGATGCCAATGGTCGTCTGACGCTGAAAGTGTCGGCAAGCGGCACCGATCCGGCGGATGCCGCGCTCACTTTTGCGACCGACAAGACATCGTTTACCGCAAACGGCAAGGTGGATGTCCGTCCAGCTAGCTTCCTCAACGGCAACATAGCGCTATCGTTCGAAAGCGCTGACATCGATCCTTATTTCGTGATGAACGGCATCGGTATTCCGCAGATGGGCGCCGGTTTGCCGGTGAAGTTCCAGGCTAATGCCGCGCTGAGCCCGGACAAGATCGCATTTTCGGATATGAAAGGGCTGTTCGCCGACAACAACATGTCCGGCACGCTGACCGTCGATCGGAAGGCGCCGAATCTAAAGGCCTCGGGTGAATTGTTGCTCGACAAGATGGATCTCGACTGGCTGGCGGAAGCCATCTACGGGCCGATGAGCGATCCGAAAACAGGCGCGCTCAACAAGGATAAGCTCGGCCTTCCAGCCTTCAGCGGCATGGACATCGGCGTCAAACTCTCCGCAAAGCAGGTATGGCCTGGTCTGTTCGGTCCTATTTCGAATTTCACCGCCAATGCAGCTTACAGGGGCGAGGAGTTGCGGCTGAATGATCTGACGGGTGGCTGGAATGGCGGTACGCTGACCGGGAGCGCGATGTTCGCCAATTCGGATGGCACCGGCCTGCTGCAGACGAAGCTCAGCCTCGCCAATGGCGATCTTACGGCTGTTGCCTGGCAGCGCGATGGAGCGCCGCTTGCGACCGGCCGCTTCGGCCTTGCGATGAATGCCGAAGCGAGCGGCAAGAGCATTGCCGACCTTGCCGCGAATGCAAGCGGTTCGGGTGAAATGAAGCTCGGCGAGACGCATGTGCGTGGCCTCAATCTCTCCGTCATGCCGCCGCTCCTCTCGGCGACGGATCAGATTCAGGGCGATATCACTGCCGCCAAGGTGCTTCCGATCGTGCAGACGCTGCTGAACAATGGCGAAGCGGTCCTGCCGGCGACCAGCATCCCTTTCAACATTTCCGCCGGTGTAGTGCGAGCGACCAATATTGTCGCCAGTAACGATCTGGCAAAGCTTTTGGGCAACGCCGAAATCAGCCTGCCGGACGAGCGCATGCGCGGCTCACTCGGTATCGCCTTCAAGGCGGGTGCCGAAGCGCAGAGCGGGGCGGAGCCGGCCCTACGCCTCGATTTCGCCGGACCGCTCTCCGCACCTGGTCGAACGATGGATATCACGGACGTCACCAGCTTCCTGTCGGTCCGGGCATTCGAGCGCGAGCGCCGTCGGGTGGAGCGCTTGCAGGCCAATGTGCTTGAAAAGCAGCGGCTGCGGCGTGAGGTGGCGCTGTACAAGTATGTTGCAGGCGTGCGCGAGGCTCAGCGCCAGCGCGATGCCGCCATCGAGCAGCAGCGCCGCGCAGAAGAGGAACGGTTACGCAATCTGGCTCAGCAGGCGGCCGCTCAGAAGCAGGCGGAGGAAGAGGCGCGCGCCAAGCAGGCAGCGGAGGAGGCGGCCAAGGCCAAGGCAGCGGCCGACGCGCGAGCCAAGGCCGAAACTCAGCATCCGACGGCACCTTTGAATTTCAATGAGCTGCCGGGAGTTGCCCAGTAAACCGGAAGGTCGTGGATTGATCCACATCTGGTAGGTAAAGCGCGCTCACGGCATCGTCGTGAACTCCTCTGCAACCACTCAGTTGCGATCTTTCAGCCATTTAAGGACATAGAGGCGGAGCGCCGAAGAGAGATTGCTGCCGGCTTCGCGGCCGTCGTCGATCTCAGAGATCAATGCTGCGAGCGACGTGCCGCGCGCGTTGGCGATCGCCTTCAGTTCTGTCCAGAAGGCATCCTCGAGGGAAAAGCTCGTGCGATGGCCATGCAACGTCGCGGAATGTTTACGGATCATCGGCGGATCGATCAAAAATCGGAAATGGCGGGATATTTCTGAAAGTGATTCAAAATGCGGAAGTAAGCAACTGATTTCTGAAGTTTTTTGTCTCAGGGCCTAAATTAGTCTTCGGTCTTCTTGGTTTCGATTCGGCCGGCCTCGTGCGCCTTTGCGGCCTTTTCGTTAAGCGTTGTCGTCAGCTTCTTCTCAGCCTTGGTCCTTCCGAAGGCGATGCGGTTGTGCTCAGCCTGCGTTTCCTTATCCGAGCGGGCCTGCTTCTTGCGAAACTGGCGCAGATTGACGATTTCGGCGCTCATTAATTTCTTCCGTTACCGACATGAAAAAGGGAAGCGGATGCTTCCCCTGCAATGGCTACTGCTTCTTGCGGAACGCGTCGAGAGAGACAACCGATCCCGGCTTCTTTTCCTCACCTTCCTTGGCTGCAGCCGCAGGCGCTTCCTCGCCTTCGACCGGCACCGGATAGGCAGTGATTTCGCCGGACGAGGTCTCTTCTTCTTCGTCGGCCAGCGGCACGTCGAATTCCAGTTCGAAATTGACGGAGGGGTCGTAGAAGCCGCGGATTGCATTGAAGGGGACGACCAGCTTTTCCGGAACGTCGGAGAAGGAGAGGCCGATCTCGAATTGGCTTTCCGTGATCTTCAGATCCCAGAACTGATGCTGGATGACGATGGTCATCTGTTCGGGATATTTCGCCTTCAGGTGCTGTGAAATGCGCACGCCCGGGGCGCCGGTCAGAAAGGTGATGAAGAAATGGTGGTCACCGGGCAGGCGGCCTGTAGCGCCGACCTCGGTCAGCACCTTGCGGATTACCCCCCGCAGGGCGTCCTGTGCCAAAATGTCGTAGCGGATATGATCCTGCCCCATGCTTTCCTGTCTTTCGTTGGCCATGCTTTTTATAGGCTTATGCCACGCTGAGCGCCGCCGGAAAAGCCCTATGCGCGAGTCACCGCGTGTCGATCCATAATATAGCACTGGAGAAGAAGGTGAAGGCTTCTGTTGCCAGGTGCCTTCGAACCCCGCCTAAGAGTGCGACCCCTTAGGACTTTATTTGAAGTGTCACACCGCGATTAAGCAGCGAGACGAGCTTCCGCATAGTTGTCGTTTGCAACTACAATTTTAGCCCGATAACGGCGGTACAATGCCGAGCGAAAAGTCGATCTTTACACCCTTGTCGATCCTGTTTCGCCCCCATCAAAAGCCGGTCTGTCGCAAGTTCTGCCGGCCGGTTTTTGGTGGAGGCGCCGGGTACCGCCCCCGGGTCCAATAGGTTTATTACACCGCTCATTTATCGCCATAGCCGGCCCGAAGACCGGCAAGGGTGATATAGTGTTTTCCGCGAGCGAAGGGAAGGGCAATTGTCACAAATGCTTCGTGGAAACATCGGTTTGCCTGCAAGGTCGCGAGATTTACCTGAATTACGCTTCGCCGCGGTTGGTTTCGCGTCGGCTTGTCATTAAAATTGCGAAAAAGGAATCGGCAGGCGGCTGTTCAGGCAGGCCTTACGGCCGGAAATTTCAAGCGATTTCGGAGCGGAAGATGGCTCGTCACCCAGAGTATCAATATCTCGACCTGATGGCGCACCTGCTCGAACATGGTGACCGTCGCATCGACCGGACCGGCGTCGGCACCTTGAGCGGTCTCGGCGCGATGATGCGCTTCGATCTTTCGAGAGGGCAGATCCCGATCTTCACGACGAAGCGCGTCTACTGGAAGCTCGCCGTCAAGGAGATGCTCTGGTTCCTGACCGGCGACACCAATATCCGCAATCTGCTGAAGGAGAATGTGCGGATCTGGACCGACTGGCCGCTCGCCAAATATCGCAAGGCCTCTGGCGAAGAGATCGATCAGGTCGCTTTTGAAAAGCGCATTCTGGAGGACGAGGCCTTTGCTCTGCAATGGGGCGATCTCGGCCCGGTTTATGGTAAGCAGTGGCGGCAATGGCGCGATGCCGAAGGCCGCGTGCATGACCAGCTCGCCGCGGTCATCAAGGATCTCAAGACCAATCCCAGCAGCCGCCGGATGATCTTCCACGCCTGGAATGTCGGCGAGCTTGCCGATATGGCGCTGCATCCCTGCCACATGGTCTATCAGTTTCATGTATCGAATATCTCGGCCGAAGGCGGCAAGCGCCCGCGTCTCAGCCTGATGGTTTTCCAGCGCTCATGCGACTTGTTCCTCGGCAATCCGTTCAACATCTGCCAGCAGGCGGTTTTGCTGGCTATGGTCGCGCAGCAGGTCGATATGGATATGGGCGAGCTGGTCTGGTCTGGTGGTGACGTCCACCTCTATCTCAACCATCTGGATGCCATCCGCGAGCAGCTCAGCCGGGAGCCGAAGCCATTCCCGACCTTGCGTCTGCTACGCCGACCCGACAGCATCGACGATTATCGTATCGAGGATTTCGAGGTTCTCGGATATGAGCCGCACGCGGCGATCGCGGCCGAAGTCGCGGTTTAGGTCGTCGGCTTGGCGTCGGGATCGGTGCGCTGATCGAGGAGTAGTTGCAGGAAGGCGAGATCGAGCCAACGTCCGAACTTCGTGCCGACCTGTGGAAGAAGTCCGACCTGCTGGAAGCCGAGCTTTTCATGCAGCCGGATCGAAGCCTCGTTGCCTGCCTCGATGCCTGCGACCATCGCATGCTTGCCGATCGCTCGGGCGCGCTCGATGAGCTCGCTCATCAGCGCCTTGCCGATGCCGCCGCGATACTGATCGTTTCGCACATAGACGGAGTGCTCGACCGTGTGCCGATAGCCGTCGAAGGCGCGCCAGTCACCGAACGAGGCGTAACCGATGACGTCGTCATGGTCGTCGGTTGCCACGAGCACCGGGTAACCAAGCTTGTGCCGATCCTGCAGCCATTGCTTGCGATTGGCGATATCAACCTGCGTCTCGTTCCAGATCGCGGCGGTATTGGCGACGGCGTCGTTATAGATCGCGGTTATTCCCGCGAGATCCTCGTCTCTCGCATCGCGAATTTGCATCGGTCGCTCCGTAGGCACCATCCATCAGATTGGATGATCGTATCGTTTGTTCTTCATGCTGTCATACACTGATTTCGACGCCTGTCTACTATGTTATTACATGGCTGCATCAGAGATCAAACTCAGCTACGTAAGAGTTAAGCTTTTTCAGTGATTCGCCTCGATTGCCACTCCCGTGAAGGTCCACTATAGTAAAACGCATGTCTCAGCTTGATGATATCGACAAGCGCATCGGCGCGCGCATTCGCATCGAACGGGAAAGTCGCGGCTGGTCGTTGACGGAGTTGGCCGAACGCTCGGCCGTTTCCCGGGCCATGATCCACAAGATCGAGCGTGGCGAAAGCAGCCCGACGGCGACGCTGCTCGGTAAGCTTTCCGGTGCTTTCAGCCTGAGCATGTCGGCCTTGATGGCACGTGCGGAGATGCAGCAGGGCCGGCTTCTCCGGAAGGAAGAGCAGCCCGTCTGGGTCGATCCGCAGACGGGCTATGAGCGCCGGCACGTTTCCCCGAAGTCGGACCTGCCGCTCGATCTCGTCCGCATCGAATTGCCTGCCGGGGCGGAGGTTCCGATGCCCGCATCGGCTTATGCCTTCGTGCGGCAGCTCATCTGGGTGCTCGAGGGACAGCTGACCTTTCTCGAGGGAGATACGAAGCACTCGATGTCGGCGGGCGATTGCCTCGAGCTCGGTCCGCCGACGGATTGCGTTTTCAAGAATGAAAGCGGAGAGCCCTGTATCTATGCCGTCCTCGTGCTTCGCGACGCTTGACGGCCCCCGCTAAACTTAGCGTTACCGCAAGGCATTGCGCTCGTCCGGCCGGACGATAGGCGATATGCTGCCGTCTTCCTCGATCGGAAAAGGAGATTGGCCGTGGAGATCGCAGTCATCGGAGCCGGTGCCATGGGAAGCGCCATTGGCCGGCGTTTGGTCGAAAATGGGGCGAGGGTGCTCACTTATCTCGACGGACGCTCGGCTTCGACCATCGAACGAGCGAAAGCAGCCGGCATGGAGCCGGTTGGATTGGACGCTATCGCCGCGTCGCGCCTCATTCTTTCCATCGTTCCGCCGGCGGAGGCTGTTGCCGTCGCTGAGCAGATTGCCGCTGAACTGCGTCGGATGGGCGCGAAAACGACCTTCATGGACTGCAATGCGATTTCGCCGAGGACCATGACCGAGGTTGCGGCGATTTTCGGCCGCGACTGCGGCGTGGTTCTCGACGGCTCCATTATCGGCGGTCCGCCGAAGCCCGGCCAGAAGGGGCCGAAACTCTATGTGAGCGCCGATGCCGCGAACGACAGCGACGTGCTGGTCGAATATGGACTGCAGGTTCGCCACATTGATGGGGCAATCGGCGCGGCTTCGGCATTGAAGATGTGCTATGCCGGCATCAACAAGGGCGTGACCGGCCTCGGCGCCGCCATGCTGCTTGCGGCGATCCGTTCGGGCGCCGATGCCGCCCTGAAGCGCGAACTTCAGGAAAGCCTGCCGGATCTCGATGCGAAATTCGTCCACGGCATTCCGGACATGTATCCGAAAGCCTACCGATGGGTCGCGGAGATGGAGGAGATTTCCGAGTTCCTCGGTGAGGATGATCCGGCCGCCTTGATCTTCAAAGGCATGGCCGGGTTCTATCGGAAGATGGCTAGGGATCGGGAAGAGCGAGGTCTATTGGCCGGCCAGCTCGATAAATTGAATAGCGGTGGCTGATATTAGGCCGAGATAGTTGCGTTCCATCTGCCGCCGCCGCCTTGATGATGTAAAGTCGCCTCGCCGACTCGTATTGGCGTCGGCGAGGCAGATTGAGGGAGACGTATGACCCAGCCGATCAAGACCATCGTCGTTGCCGTATCGCGCAACGGCATCATCGGACGCGAAGGCGACATGCCCTGGCGATTGTCATCCGACCTCAAGCGTTTCAAGGCGATGACGCTCGGCAAGCCGGTGATCATGGGACGTAAGACGTTCCAGGCGATCGGCAGGCCACTGCCGGGCCGGCCGAATGTCGTCATTACCCGCGACACCGATTTTACCGCCGAGGGGATAACGGTCGTGCACTCGCTCGACGAAGCGATTTCGGTTGCATCCCGTCTGGCCAAGGAGAGCAATGTCGACGAAATCTGCATCCTCGGCGGTGGCGAAATCTATCGGCAGGCGATTGATCTCTCAGACCGGCTACTGATCACCCACGTCGAGGCGGACGTGGACGGCGACACGTCCTTTCCAAAGATCGATCCCGGCATCTGGCAGGCAGATAGCGAGCTTGCCGTGCCGGCTGGAGAAAAGGACACGTATCCGACGCGTTTCGTTCGCTATTTCAGGCGAAAGGCATAAGAGCTGGCCCTAAAAAGCAAATATTTTCCAATGAATCCGACGAACTTCCTGAAGTCGCGTTGAAAGCAGGTGCTTCGATACCTATAACGGGAAACAATCGCTGCCACCCACGGATTTCGTGGGCTTGGCGCGATATCGGGAGTCAACAAACAAAGAGGTTTTGATGCCTTGGAGCAATCAGAATGGCGGCGGCGGTGGCCCATGGGGCGGCGGTGGCGGCGGAAATAATCAGGGACCTTGGGGACAGGGACCGAACCGGCCGCGGGGCAGCGGCAATGGTGGGCCTCCGGACCTGGAGGATATCATTCGCCGCGGTCAGGACCGATTGAAAGGTTTCGTGCCCGGTGGCTTCAATGCAGGCGTCGTTCTCATCATCATTGCAGTGATTGCCGTTTTCTGGCTGATCCAGTGCATCTATACGGTGCAGCCGGACGAGCGCGGCGTTGAGCTGCGCTTCGGCAAGCCACGTGAAGAAGTCTCCATGCCTGGCCTGCATTTCCATATCTGGCCGATGGACCGCATCGAATTCGTGAAGGTCACAGAGCAGCAGCGCAATATCGGCGGCCGCTCCTCGGCCGGTTCGAATGCTGGCCTGATGCTGACGGGCGATCAGAACATCGTCAACGTGCAGTTCTCTATCCTCTATACCGTGACCAACCCGCAATCCTATCTGTTCAATCTCGAGACCCCCGACGAGACTTTGCAGCAGGTTGCGGAGAGCGCCATGCGTGAAGTGGTCGGTCGCCGTCCGGCTCAGGACATCTATCGCGACAAGCGTCAGGAAATCGCAACCGAAGTCAGAAGCATCATCCAGGATACGATGGATCGCTACGGCTCCGGTATCTCCATCAATGCCGTTCCGATCGAGGATGTCTCGCCGCCGCGCGAAGTGGCCGACGCATTCGAAGAAGTACAGCGTGCGGAGCAGAACGAAGACCAGCAGGTGGAAGAGGCCAATCAATACGCCAACCAGAAGCTCGGTCAGGCCCGCGGCCGCGCGGCTCAGATCCGCGAAGAAGCGGCTGCCTACAAGGATCGTATCGTGAAAGAAGCTCAGGGTGAGGCGCAGCGCTTCATCTCGATCTACGACGAATACATCAAGGCGCCCGAGGTCACGCGCAAGCGCCTGTTCCTGGAAACCATGGAGTCCGTCATCGGCAATTCCAACAGCATCATCATCGACGACAAGCAGGGCGTCGTGCCTTATCTGCCGCTGAATGAAGTCGGCAAGCAGTCCACGACCCAGGCGGGTAAGCCCGCTGCTGCAACTCAGCCGGAGGCCAAATAATGACATCCAGCCGTTTGCCAGCCATTCTTATCGCGCTCGCGGTAGTACTGCTGCTTATTTATTCGTCGGTTTTCGTGGTCAACGCCCGTGAACAGGCGATTGTCCTGCGCTTCGGCCAGATTCGCGCCGTGAAGACGGAGCCGGGCATCTACTTCAAGCTGCCTTTTGCGTTCATGGATGCCGATCGCGTCCAGTATGTGCAGCTGCAGGAACTTCGCTTCGATCTGGACAATATCCGTGTCCAGGTCTCGGGCGGCAAGTTCTACGAAGTCGATGCCTTCGTCGTCTACAAGATCATGGATGCGCGCAAGTTCCGCGAGACCGTCTCCGGCGATCGCGATGCGGCTGAATCGCGTCTCAGGACGCGCCTCGACGCTGCTCTGCGTCGCGTCTATGGTCTACGCGGCTTCGAGGCGGCGCTTTCCAACGAGCGTGCCGCGATGATGACGGACGTGCGCAACGATCTCCATCGCGATGCGGAAACACTCGGCCTCAACATTGAGGACGTCCGCATCCGCCGCACGGACCTGTCTCAGGAAGTGTCGCAGAACACTTACGACCGCATGAAGGCCGAGCGTCTGGCGGAAGCCGAGCTGATCCGCGCGCGCGGTAACGAAGAAGGTCAGCGCCGCCGGGCGGTCGCGGACCGTCAGGTCGTCGAGATCGTTGCCGATGCGCAGAAGGATTCGGAAGTGCTGCGTGGTGAAGGCGAAGCCGAACGCAACGGCATCTTCGCGGATGCCTCGAAGCGCGACCCGAACTTCTATGAGTTCTATCGTTCGATGGCTGCCTATAACAAGGCGCTTGGCTCGGGTGGCAAGACGCTTGTCCTGCCGCCAAACCAGTCGGACTTTTTCAAGTTCTTCGACAGTCCGGCAGGTGCTGCGCCCAATTCCGGGGCGCCGGCGCTTGCCAATCCGACGGCGCCCGCGAACTAAGCAGGCGGCGCAAGAAATGAAAGGGCTGCCTTTGGGCAGCCCTTTTCTTTACGGCAGATTGCATCACCTTCGCCATCTCCACATCGGCGGGACGGAGGTCCGAGGATTTCGCAAAAAGGTGATTTCACGCTTCATCATTCCGCCTTATGTTGATGCTTATACAAGTTTTCCCTTTCTTTATGAGGATGCCTGATGGCTTCGACCAATCGCCTGCCTTTCAGCCGTTCGTTTGCCTTGCTCGCAAGCATTGCACTGATTGCCGGTCCCGTCGCGGGCGTTACCGAACAGGCTTATGCGCAGACGCAGAACAGCGGTGCGGCCGCGGGCGCCCAGCCGCCAGCAACGCCGAACAATCAGCCGCCGGCCGCATCTCCCACGATCACTACGAATCCAGTGATGAATGCAGGGCCGGCCTCGGTTGCGGATCTCGCTTCCGGCCTACTCGACGCGGTCGTCAATATTTCCACATCGCAGAAGGTCAAGGATGAGGGGAATGGGCCGGCGACCCCGAAGGTGCCGGACAATTCGCCCTACCAGGATGAATTCAAGGATTTCTTCAACAACAAGAAAGACGACGACAGCAACCGCAAGGTGAGCTCGCTCGGCTCCGGATTCGTCATCGATCCAGCAGGCTATATCGTCACCAACAATCACGTCATTGAAGGAGCCGACGATATCGAGGCGATCTTCCCGAACGGCACGAAGCTGAAGGCCAAGCTGATCGGAACGGATACGAAGACCGATCTTTCGGTTCTCAAGGTCGAGCCCAAGCATCCGCTGACCTCAGTCAAATTCGGCGATTCCTCGAAGATGCGAATCGGCGACTGGGTGATGGCGATCGGCAACCCATTCGGCCTCGGCGGCTCGGTGACCATCGGCATCGTCTCGGCGCGCGGCCGTAACATCAATGCCGGCCCCTACGACAATTTCATCCAGACCGATGCGGCGATCAACAAGGGTAATTCCGGCGGTCCGCTCTTCAACATGAAGGGTGAGGTGATCGGCATCAACACGGCCATCATCTCCCCGAGCGGCGGCTCGATCGGCATCGGCTTTGCAGTGCCGTCCGAACTAGCGGAAGGCGTCGTCAATCAGCTCCGTGACTTCGGCGAGACACGTCGCGGCTGGCTCGGTGTGCGCATTCAGCCGGTCACGGACGATGTCGCTAATAGCCTCGGCCTATCCGAAGCCAAGGGCGCGCTCGTGGCCGGTGTCATCAAGGGCGGCCCTGTCGATAACGGCTCGATCAAGGCGGGCGATGTCATCCTCAAATTTGACGGCAAGGATGTGGAAGAGATGCGCGACTTGCCGCGCGTCGTTGCCGAAAGCACTGTCGGCAAGGAAGTCGACGTGGTCATCTACCGCGATGGCAAGCAGCAGACCGTCAAGGTGACACTCGGTCGTCTGGAGGACAGCGATCAGGCGGCAGCCGCAAGCGCCGACAAGAACAAGAAGCCGCAGCTCGCGCCCGACGATAAGGGCAATGGCGATGGTGTCATCAATCCCGACCAGGGAGACGAGGGTGACGACGACGGCATGGATGGGCAGGATCAGGGAGGCGATCCGCAGCAATCGCCGCAGGCCCAGCCGCCGGTCCAGGCAACCTCGAGCATTCTTGGAATGAAGCTCTCGACGCTGACCGCCGAAAACCGCAAGAGCTTCGGCATTGCGGACAGTGTCGATGGCGTTGTCATCACCGAAGTGGCACCAGGCTCGGCGGCGGCGGAAAAGGGGCTGAAGCCCGGCGATGTCGTCGTTGAGGTTGCGCAGGAATTCGTCCAGACTCCGAGTGCTGCCTCGGAGAAAGTGGCTTCGCTGAAGCGGGAAGGCCGCCGCAATGCGCAGATGATGATCGCGTCTCCGAACGGTGACTTGCGTTTCATCGCCGTCGCGCTTGAGTAGAAGTCAGCTCCCGGCTTGCTCCGTCTGTTGCGCCTGCCACTCGGCGACGCCCAGACGATAGAGGACGTGGCGCTTTAGGTGCGGATGAGTGTCGGGAACATTGGGGTGACGGAAATCGCCGTCTTCGACGCGATGCATGCCGATCCGCTCCATCACGGTGGTCGATCTGACATTGTTGTGCACGGCGAAGGAAACAATTTGATTGAGGCCGAGCTTTCCGAAGCCATAGGCTAGCAATGCCCGCGCCGCTTCGGTGACCAGTCCCTTGCCCCATTGTCGTGCTACGAGCCGCCAGCCGATCTCGATCGTTCCGACTGGGACGAATGGCTCAAGGTGATTCGTCCGCATCAGCCCGCAATAGCCGATTGCCTCGCCGCTTTCCTTCAGCTCCAGTACATAGAGGCCAAGCCCGGTTTCCGCGACCATGGACTGGACGCGATCGAAGAAGGCGTCCGCTTCCGCGCGATTGCGGCGAAACGGAAAGAACTCCATGACGGCCTCGTCGGAATTGATCTCGTAGGCCAGATCGCGATCCGTCTCGCGCCAATTGCGGATGATGAGGCGTTCGGTTTCGGTGATGATCATCTGCGGCCCCTGACTTCAGCGATTTGGACTGCTCTATGGTTTGACAAAGTCCGTCTTGCGGTAGCCCTGGATATAGAGCAGGGCAGTCAGGTCACCGTGGTCGATGCGCATTCTGGCCTGTGCCGAAACGGTTGGCTTGGCATGGAGCGCGACGCCGGAACCGGCAAGCTGCAACATTCCAAGGTCGTTGGCGCCGTCGCCGACAGCCAGCGCGTCATCGGTGGAAATGCCGAGCCTCTCGGCGATTTCATTCAGCGCATCCACCTTGGCCTGCTTGCCGAGGATGGGTTCCTCGACGAGGCCCGTCAGGATGCCATTTTCTTCCAGCAGGACATTTGCCCGGTTCTCGTCGAAGCCGAGCGTGGCGCCGATGCGGCTGGTGAAGACAGTGAAGCCGCCGGAAACGAGGGCGGTGTAATAGCCCTTCGCTTTCATGGTGGCGATGAGCTCGAGGCCGCCTGACGTGAGCGTGATGCGCTTGGCAATGACCTCATCGACCACGGAAAGCGGCAATCCTTTGAGGAGAGCGACGCGCTCGCGCAGGGCTGGTTCGAAAGCGATCTCACCATTCATGGCGCGTGCCGTGATATCGGCAACCTTCTCCTTGAGGCCGACTTCGGCCGCAAGCTCGTCGATGCATTCCTGGCCGATCATCGTGGAATCCATATCGGCGATCAGCAATTTCTTGCGACGGGTTTCGGCTTCCTGGATCACCAGATCGATCGGCGCGCTGCCGATCACCGCCAGGATATTGGCTTCCGCTGCCTCGATATCGGTGTCGTCGCGCAGCGCGATATCGCAGGCAATACCGTCGGCAAGCCAATAGAGCCCGGACGCTTTGACAGCATCAGCCGCCTGTTCTGCGATGGCCGGAACAAGAACGGGGTTTGACGGATTGGCAATAAGCGTGGCAACGAAGGCCATGAGCAGAAACCCTATGAGCAATATCGACGCGATCCTGATAACCGGGCCGACCGCCAGCGGCAAGTCCGCACTGGCGGTGGAATTGGCACGTTCGCATAATGGCGTCGTCATCAATGCCGACAGCATGCAGGTCTATGACACCCTGCGCGTGCTGACCGCGCGGCCGGATGAAGCAGATATGGAAGGCATTCCGCACCATCTTTATGGCCACGTCCCGGCGAGCCAGGCCTATTCGACCGGCGCCTGGCTGCGCGAGGCCGGCACCTTGGTCGAACGCTTGCGCGGGGAGGGCAGAATGCCTGTCTTTGTCGGGGGGACGGGTCTTTATTTCAAGGCGCTGACGGGCGGGCTTTCCGATATGCCCGAGATTCCGTCCGATATCCGCGATCGGCTCCGCGGCCGGCTGCTGGCGGAAGGGGCGGAAACTCTGCATCGCGAGCTTGTGGAGAGCGATCGTAGCGTTGCGGAAGCGCTGAATCCGCAGGACGGGCAGCGTATCGTTCGCGCCCTGGAAGTGATTGAAGCGACGGGCCGGTCCATCGCCGCTTTTCAGGGTAAGAACGGACCAATGATCATTAATCCCGACCGTGCGCGAAAAATCGTGGTTCTGCCTGAGCGCGCTATCCTGCATGAACGCATCAACAGCCGTTTCGAGAAAATGCTGGCGATGGGAGCGGAAGACGAGGTGCGGGCTCTGCTGGCACTGGATCTTCCCTCGGAAATGCCCATCATGAAGGCGATCGGGGTCGCGCAGATCGCCGCGATGCTGAAGGGGGAGATGACGCGTGCCGAGGTCATCGAAACCGGATCCGCGGCGACACGGCAATATGCCAAGCGGCAGATGACCTGGTTCCGTAATCAGATGGACGAGAGTTGGGAGCGCTTGAGCCCGTAGTCCGGTATCAGTCCTTGTCGTAAAGACTGCTGAGCGGCTTTCTCAAAATGCTGTCCCGCAAGGACAAGCCGGGCTCGCGCCGCAGGGATGGAGCGGGCTCTCTCGGCGGTACCGAGCGCGTGCCTCCTTCGTCGCTGCGGAATTCGCGGCGCAATTCCGCAAGCTTGCTGTCAATCGACGTTTGTGAAGCCGCTGCCGGTGCGGCGGTACGAGGCAGCATGTCTGGACGATAGGGTTCGATCGGCGGCGGGTTCGGTTCCACGTGGGGCCGGATTGGCTGCTCGACTGGCACTTCGTCGAAATCATCCTTGATATCCGTCACGGGCATAGCATTGTAGCTTTGCTGCAGAGGACTGATATCGGGGCCTGAAATCGAGCGCATGCGGCCGACAATCGTACGCAAATCGACAGTGTCCGGCGAGTCCTCGCTGGTTTTCGCGACGCTGCCGCTCGCTTTCGGCAGCAAATGTCGATCGACCTGGGAAAAGCGCATGCGCATCGGCACTGCGATAGCCTCGCCGAAGGCGATAGCTTCGCCGTTGCCGATCGATGACAGGAAGCTGGTTGTCGATATCGAGGAGTTCGGGATGGCTGAGCGGATGATTTCCTGGTCGCGATCATTGGCAAGGCGCATGGCAAACAGTGTCGAACACTGCGACAGGATCGTCTGGTCCAGTTCGCCCGGCCGCTGCGTGATGATGCCGAGCGATACGCCGTATTTGCGTCCCTCCTTGGCGATGCGGGCGATCGCCTGGCGCGTCGGGAAGAAGCCAAGGCTCGGATCGGCAGGAATATAGCGGTGCGCTTCCTCGCAGACGACGAGCATATGGATTGCGCCGTCGCTCCAGAGAGCCAGTTCGAAGGCCATGCGGCAAAGGACGGAGGCAACGGAATTGATGACTTCTGAGGGGATGCCGGCGAGCTGGAACGTGCAGATCGGCTTGCCGTCGCCTGGAATGCGGAAGATCTTGGCAATGGTCTCCATGATCGTGTCGGTGATCGTATTGTTGGAGAACATGAAATGATAGCGGGGATCGTTGATCGCCGAGATGATGCGCATCTTCAGGGAGCGCAGGTGCGGCTTTTCCTGACGGCCTTCAAGGCGACCGATGCGTTCGTCTATCAATGCCAGCAGATCGGCCATGCGATAGGGGACTGGCGTGTCCGCCGTTACCGAAGACTTTTCCGTCTGGCGGCGCATCAGAGCTGAATCGCTGCCTCGGAAGGCACGGCGCGCTTCGGGAATGAGATCGCGCAGAGCATCGAGTTCCTCAGGCACCGCCGGCCGGCCACGGAAGATGACTTCGCTAAATTCGTCGAGACGCATCAGCCAGAAGGGCAGATCAAGCGTGTCAGTGTCGATGACGACAGCGTGCCTTGGAAAGGCGGCAGCGAATTCATTATGCGGATCGAGGATCAGCACGCGCAATTTCGGATCGGCTGTGATTGCCTTGTGCAACAGCAGCGATACGGCGGTGGATTTGCCGACACCGGTCGATCCCACGACCGCGAAATGTTTCGCCAGCATCGTGGGAATGTGGATGGCGGCGTCTATGCTTTCGTCTTGCGTCAGCTTGCCGATGACGCAGCTGCTGCCCTTGCCGGCATCGAAGATGCGCATGAGATCGGCGGCACGGATGCGATGCGCGATGGCCCCGAGATAGGGATAGGCGGTAATGCCGCTCGAAAACTCCTCGCGCCCATCCGGTCCGACGCGGACTTCCCCAAGCAATTCCACCTCGATGCGAAAGAGATTGTCCTGCCCTTCGCCCCAACCGACGCTCTGCGTATTCATCGAATAGACGAGGGCTGCGACGCGGTTCTTCCCGACGCTGATGGAAATCAGTCGACCGACCGACCAGAGTTCGGTCAAGTCCGTGCCGCCGGCCTCGGCCACAGCGGCGATCGTCGCTCTGGAACCGTTGCACGCGACGACGCGACCGAGAAAGCGATTTCCCGGTTTCAACTTGTCGCGGCGATCAAGATCTCCCGCGCTGCCTGATGTCTGCAGATCGTTATTCAGCAAACAATTACCCCAATTTTAGATGTCGGAGCATAGAGACGTGGGCTTAATAAAACCCTGTCTGCCATCCGCTCTTTTTATAGGGTTATGATGCAGCCGCGATTTTTTATTGCTTCACGCGTTGACGCTTCGAAATTTTCTGTCTATCACTTCGGCCCATGAAAAACTCGATCGTTCTTATCGTGGTGGGAAGGCGCATGGGCAGGGTGGTGTAACCATCCGGCGATAGCCACCCATGCGCTAGATGACAGGCTCCCGAAGGGGCCTTTTTTTATGCCCGAAATCGAGATTTCATCTTTCCAAAACTCCAGCAGACAGCGGAACAAACGTATGACCGGCACAGATAATCAGGCGAGCGGCAATCGAATGACAGGCGCGGAGATCGTGTTGCAGGCGCTCAAGGACAACGGCGTCGAACACATCTTCGGTTATCCGGGCGGCGCTGTGCTTCCGATCTATGACGAGATCTTCCAGCAGGACGACATCAAGCACATTCTCGTCCGCCATGAGCAGGGCGCCGGCCATGCGGCCGAAGGCTATGCCCGCTCCACCGGCAAGGTCGGCGTCATGCTGGTCACCTCCGGTCCCGGCGCGACCAACGCGGTCACGCCGCTGCAGGACGCCTTGATGGATTCGATTCCGCTCGTCTGCCTCAGTGGTCAGGTTCCGACCACGCTGATCGGCTCCGATGCGTTCCAGGAATGCGATACGGTCGGGATCACGCGTCCCTGCACCAAGCACAACTGGCTGGTCAAGGATGTCAACGAACTGGCCGCCGTCATCCACGAAGCCTTTCGCATTGCTCAGTCAGGCCGTCCCGGCCCCGTTGTTGTCGACATTCCGAAGGACATCCAGTTTGCGACCGGCACCTATACGCCGCCGGAAGCCCATGATGTCCAGAAGAGTTATCAGCCGAAAATCCAGGGCGATCTCAACAAGATTCACCAGGCGATCGAGCTGATGAAGAATGCCCGTCGTCCGGTCATCTATTCCGGCGGCGGCGTCGTCAACTCCGGTCCAGAAGCTTCCAAGCTGCTGCGCGAGCTGGTCGAGCTGACAAATTTCCCGATCACATCGACGCTGATGGGCCTCGGCGCCTACCCGGCATCGGGCAAGAGCTGGCTCGGCATGCTCGGCATGCACGGTTCCTACGAAGCCAACATGGCGATGCATGATTGCGACGTTATGGTCTGCATCGGCGCGCGCTTCGACGACCGCATTACCGGCCGTCTCAATGCTTTCTCGCCGAATTCGAAGAAGATCCATATCGATATCGATCCGTCCTCGATCAACAAGAACGTACACGTCGATATCGGCATTCTCGGTGATGTCGGCAATGTTCTGGAAGACATGGTTCGTCTGTGGCGTGCCCTGCCGCAGAAGCCTGCGGCGGACCGCCTCAGCGACTGGTGGGCCGATGTTGCGCGCTGGCGCGCGCGCAACTCGTTCGCCTACAAGCCGAGTGACGACGTCATCATGCCGCAATATGCGATCCAGCGCCTTTATGAGCTGACCAAGCATCGCGATACCTACATCACGACTGAAGTCGGTCAACACCAGATGTGGGCGGCGCAGTTCTACGGCTTCGAACAGCCGAACCGCTGGATGACCTCGGGCGGTCTCGGAACCATGGGCTACGGCCTGCCGGCTGCGCTCGGCGTTCAAATCGCTCATCCGGAGAGCCTGGTTATCGACATTGCCGGCGATGCCTCGATCCAGATGTGCATTCAGGAAATGTCGGCTGCGATCCAGCACAATGCGCCGATCAAGATCTTCATCCTGAACAACCAGTACATGGGCATGGTTCGCCAGTGGCAGCAGCTGCTGCACGGCAATCGCCTGTCGAACTCCTACACGGAAGCGATGCCCGATTTTGTCAAGCTTGCGGAAGCCTATGGCGCCGTCGGCCTGCGCTGCGAAAAGCCGGGTGACCTCGATGCGGCCATCCAGGAAATGATCGACGTCAATAAGCCGGTCATCTTCGATTGCCGTGTTGCCAATCTCGCCAACTGCTTCCCGATGATCCCCTCGGGCAAGGCACATAATGAGATGCTGCTCCCGGACGAGGCGACCGATGAGGCTGTCGCCAACGCGATCGATGCCAAGGGTCGCCAGCTGGTTTGATCGATAGTCGGGTGCGGCACAAGCTGCGCCCGGCCGATCTCGCTGGCATACCGAACAAGAACCGAGGAAACGGAACAAGGACCATGAACGCACACCTTCAACCCACGGGCTCCGCCTACTTCATTTCGCCCGAAACCGCGGCGGCCGAGAGCCACACGCTTTCGGTGCTTGTCGACAACGAGCCCGGCGTTCTTGCCCGCGTCATCGGCCTCTTCTCCGGCCGCGGTTACAACATCGAAAGCCTCACGGTTTCGGAGACGGAGCATCAGGCGCATCTGTCGCGCATCACCGTCGTCACGCGCGGCACGCCGCAGGTGCTGGAGCAGATCAAGGCGCAGCTCGAGCGCATCGTTCCCGTTCACCGCGTCGTCGATCTGACGGTACGCGCCCGCGAACTCGGCCAGGAACGGCCGATCGAGCGCGAAGTGGCGCTGCTGAAGGTAACCGGAAGCGGCGAAATGCGCGCCGAAACGCTGCGGCTCGCCGACGCATTCCACGCCAAGGTGGTAGATGCGACCATCGAGCACTTCATTCTCGAGATCACCGGCAAGTCCTCGAAGATCGACCAGTTCATCGCCATCATCAAGCCGCTCGGCCTCATCGAAGTCTGCCGCACCGGCATCGCCGCGATGAATCGCGGCTCGCAGGGAATGTAAGAGCCTGTATCGTTGACCGGTTCGCGGGCGTCGCTTAATTTCTGCGATGCCCGGTCCGGATTGTCGGCTCTATTTGCAGCGGGGGTAGAAGGTGGCAGTCGTTGCCGGCGAGACTTTGCCTGATATCGGCGAAAAGCCGTGGCATCCGCCGGCGGATATGCCTCTCGGCGCCGCGTTTTTCGTGCGCGTCGACTTTCCCTGGCTCGGACATTATTTCGGTTCGCGTAGGCTTGCCTCGGCGTTGTCGCCCGGTATAGGCGGCGTCGTTTCTTGGGGCGGTCGCGCGCCGGCAAAAGCGGGGGCTCGAATTGCGCGGTTCCGCGGATTGCGGCACTGGAATCTGGAAGACGGCTTCCTGCGGTCCATGGCGCTTGGCAAATCTGGCGCCGTTCCGCTCTCCATCGTCATCGACGATCTCGGCTTGCCAGTCGATGCCGGGCGACCGTCAAGGCTTGAGCGCCTTATTGAAGGTGCTGGAGAGGCAGGAGAGCTTGGTCGTGCTATCCGCGATCAGATTGTCCTCAACAAGCTATCCAAGTACAACCATCTTCCTCATCGACCGCCCAACATCGAGCGGACGAACAAGCGCCGCATTCTCCTGGTTGACCAAGTCGTTGGTGATGTTTCCGTTGGCAGAGCACTCGGGTCAAAGGCCTCATTCGAAAAAATGCTTGCCGACGGATTGGCGAGTGGCGCGCAATGCCTGATCCGCACCCATCCGGATGTCATGGCCGGCCTTCGCAAGGGGTATCTCACGCGTGACGCCTCGAAAGGTGATGCAATCCTAGTCGATGACGAGGTATCCGTGGCGTCGATCCTTGACGTCGTGGACGAGGTCTGGACGGTTTCCAGCCAGTTTGGCTTCGATGCGCTTCTGCGCGGCATTCCGGTTCGCTGCTATGCCGCGCCCTTCTATGCCGGCTGGGGCGTGACCGAGGATCATTTCGGAGTCCATACCAAGGCTGCGCTTGCCGGGCGTCGAACAAAGCTAAGGACGGTCGATCAGATCGCCGCCGCCGCCTTTTCGCTCTATCCGACCTATCGCGATCCGGCTGACTGGCGCGAAATCGACGTCTTCCGGGCGATCGAGCTGATCGTCGCGCAGCAGAAGGAGGCCGCCTGAACCTACAGCATATCCAGGGACTTCTTTCGCGACGGCGGCGGGAAGGCGGCATCGAGCACGGCCCAATCCTCATCTGTAATATCGATATCGACAGAGTCACGATTTTCCTCGATGCGCTGTGCGTTCGAGGATTTCGGGATCGATATGACGCCGTCGCGCTCCAGCAGAAAGGCAAGCGCGATCTGGGCCGGGGTCGCCTGATAGGTCTTGGCGACGCGGATCAGCTCGGGATGATGGAGCAGGCGGCCTTGCTCGATCGGTGAATAAGCCATGATCGGAATGCTGCGTTCCTGGCACCAGGGCAAAAGGTCATATTCGATGCCGCGCCGGGAGAGATTGTAGAGCACCTGATTGGCCGCGACATTGCCGCCGTTCGGCACGGAAAGCAGCTCATCCATATCGTCGACATCGAAATTCGAAACGCCCCAGGCCTCGATCTTGCCGGCGGCTTTCAGACCTTCGAAAGCTTCCACCGTCTCTTCAAGCGGGTAGTTGCCGCGCCAATGCAGTAGATAGAGATCAAGGCGATCGGTATTCAGGCGCTTCAGGCTGCGTTCGCAGGCTTCGACCGCGCCTTTGCGGCTGGCATTGGCGGGATAGACCTTGCTGACAAGAAAAACCTCGTCGCGACGGCCTTCGATCGCCTTGCCGACGATCTCTTCCGAGCCGCCGTCTGCGTACATCTCAGCCGTATCGATCAGCGTCATGCCCAGATCGAGGCCGGTCTTGAGGCTGGCGATCTCATCCCTGGCGCTTGCGCTATTCTCGCCCATATTCCAGGTGCCCTGGCCAAGTGCCGGAACCTGGATGCCCGAGGGAAGGATGACGGTTGGGATCGGCTCGCGCATGATCATTCCTCACTGCAGAAAATCGAAGGATAGAAGCATTCGGCCGGATTTCAATCGACATGCGTCGTGTCACGGTGACAATCATCCTATGGCTTTCGTATGGCCGGCGAACTAATGTCGCACGATAATGCGCCCTCGTATTTTTGCGCGCGTGAAGAAGAATTTTGGATGCCGCCTTATCACGATACGGTGTCCTAGGAGGCATCATGGCGCTGGATACATTTCTGGCTCTTCTACTTTTTGCATTCACGACCTCAATCACGCCCGGACCGAACAACATGATGTTGTTTACCTCCGGTGTGAACTTCGGTTTCCGTCGCACCATTCCACATATGCTCGGCATCGGCGTCGGCTTTTTTGTGCTGCTGATTGCCGTGGGATTGGGATTGGGTGCGCTTCTGCACACGGTGCCGGTGCTCTATACCGCGCTTAAATTCGCCGGGGGAGCTTACCTTGTCTGGATTGCCTGGAAGATCGGCACCTCGCGCAGCCTGAGCGAAGCGGAAAGCGATGCAAGGCCGATGAGTTTCATCAGCGCTGCTGCTTTCCAATGGGTCAATCCCAAGGCGTGGGTGATGGCTGTCACCGCCATGGCCACTTACACAAATGAGCAGCTCTATCTCTTCACTGTCCTTCTCGTCGGGCTCGCGTTTGCCGCTGTGAACGTCCCGAGCGTATCGACCTGGGCCGGCTTCGGCTCCGTCCTGCGCGATTGGCTCTCCGATCCCGTCCGGCTGAAATGGTTCAACATAACCATGGCCGTTCTGCTGGTGCTCAGTCTCTGGCCGATGTTAAAGTAGGCGCAAAGAGACAGGGAGACGGCCATGTCCCACGACCACTCGCATGATGACGACGATCATCATGATCACCATCACCACGACAACCACTATTCGGATATGCAGGCGCGGGTGAAGGCGCTGGAAACGCTGCTGACGGAAAAGGGGTTGATCGATCCGGTTGCGATCGACCGCATCGTCGAGACATATGAGACAAAGGTCGGGCCGCGCAATGGCGCGCAGGTGGTGGCGAAAGCCTGGAGCGATCCCGATTTCGCCGCCTGGCTGCGGCGTGACGCGACAGCGGCGATCGCAAGCCTCGGCTTTACGGGCCGCCAGGGCGAGCATATGCGCGCGGTGTTCAATACGCCGGAAACGCATAATCTGATCGTCTGCACGCTGTGCTCCTGCTATCCCTGGGCGGTGCTCGGGCTGCCGCCGGTCTGGTACAAGGCGCCGGCCTATCGGTCGCGCGCGGTGATCGATCCGCGCGGCGTGCTTGCCGAGTTCGGGCTGACATTGCCGCAGGAAACGAAAATCCGGGTCTGGGATTCGACGGCGGAACTTCGCTATCTGGTAATCCCCGAGCGGCCGGCCGGTTCTAAAGGCATGGGCGAGGCGGCGCTGGCGGAGCTTGTCAGCCGCGATGCCATGATCGGAACCGCGCTTGCCAAGATGCCGGAGGCAGCGTCATGAACGGCCCGCACGATCTTGGCGGCCAGATGGACTTCGGCCCGGTCGCACCGGAGCCGAACGAGCCCTATTTCCATGAGGAATGGGAAAAGCGCGCGCTCGGCATCACGCTTTCCTGCGGTGCCTTTGGGGCTTGGACGATCGATGAAAGCCGGCATGCGCGCGAAAACATTCCGCCGGCCAGCTATCTGGGCGCCAGCTACTACGAGATCTGGACCCGCGCAGTCGACATGCTGTTGGAGCGGCATGGTTTCGTCACGGCGGAGGAGTTGCGCACCGGTCATTCGCTCGAACAGGGCAGAGTGCCGAAGCGGATTTTGAAGGCGGATATGGTCGACGGCGTGCTGGCCAAGGGCAGTCCTTGCGACCGGCCGGTCGATACTGCACCGCTCTTTGCCGTCGGCGATCACGTCCGCACCAAGAATTTCAATCCGACTGGCCACACCAGATTGCCGCGCTACGCCCGCGCCAAAATCGGTGTCGTTGAGGCCGTGCAGGGTTCTTTCGTCTTTCCCGACGACAATGCCCATGGCCGCGGGGAAAATCCGCAATGGGTCTATACGGTGGTCTTTGACGGTGCGGAGATCTGGGGTGAGGGCGCTGATCCCTCGTTGACCGTCTCGATCGATGCCTGGGAGAGCTATCTTGAGCGCGTGTGAGGTTCCATCGCCTCTGGCGCAATCGCCTGGATTGCCAAAGTCTGCCGATGGTGAGCCGATCTTTCCGGAACCCTGGGCGGCAGAGGCTTTCGCCATGACAGTTCATCTGCATGAGAAGGGTCTGTTTGCGTGGAGCGAGTGGGCGGAGCGCCTGTCTGGCGAGCTGCACAAGCCGGGCCGCGCGGTCGACGGCAGCGACTATTTCGATTGCTGGGTGGCAGCGCTGTCTGGCTTGCTCGTGTCGAAGGGTATCGCGGATGCCGATGCGATCCTGGCTCTGCAGCAAAGCTGGCAACGTGCGGCGGAGGCAACGCCGCATGGAAAGCCGATCGTGTTGGAAAGCGATCCTCAATATACGACATGAGCGCCTCGTAGCGGCGACGGCTTTTTACCGCTTGCTTCCATCAGCCGAATCCTGCCAAGTCGAACCATGCAATTCGCGCCGCAACAAGATGAAGCGCTCAAGGCCGTCGCAAACTGGCTGAAAGAGGGGCGCTCGCCGTTGTTCCGTCTGTTCGGTTATGCCGGCACGGGCAAGACGACGCTTGCGCGGCATTTCGCCGAGCATGTGGATGGCGACGTGCTGTTTGCGGCCTTTACTGGCAAGGCGGCGCAGGTGCTGCGCTCGCGCGGCGCCTCCAATGCCAAGACCATCCATTCCTTGATCTACCGGCCGCGCGGTGAAGAGGCCGTAGAGGACGAGGAGACGGGCAAGACATCGATCGCCCCGATGTTCACCATCAACCGCCAGAGCCCGGTCGCCAAGGCTGCGCTGATCATTGTCGACGAATGCTCGATGGTGGACGAAGCGCTCGGCAAGGATCTGATGAGTTTCGGCACGCCCATTCTCGTGCTTGGCGATCCCGGACAGCTGCCGCCCGTTTCCGGCGGCGGGTTCTTCACGAACGAAGAACCGGATTATCTGCTGACGGATATTCATCGTCAGGCGCGCGACAATCCGATCATCCAGCTCGCCATGCAGGTGCGTGAGGGCAAGGAAATCATGCATGGCGACTATGGCACCGCGCAGGTGATCTCGAAGAACGAGGTCACGCAGCCGCTGGTGCTGGAGGCCGATCAGGTGCTGGTCGGCACCAACAGGACGCGCCGGCGTTACAATCAGCGCCTGCGCGAGCTGAAAGGATTTACGGCCGACTACCCGCAATCCGGCGACAAGCTGGTCTGCCTGCGCAACGATCCCGCCAAGGGGCTACTCAACGGCTCGCTCTGGCAGGTCATGACGTCCTCCCGGGAAACGACGAAGCCGGGCATCAATCTTCTGGTGCGGCCGGAAGACGACGACATGGATCGCGGTGCGGCGAAGATCAAGCTGCTGAAACAGGCCTTCGAGGATGTCGAGGGCGAGATTCCGTGGTCGACCCGTAAGCGCTACGACGAATTCGATTACGGCTATGCGCTGACAGTGCATAAGGCCCAGGGTTCGCAGTGGAACAATGTGGTGCTCTTCGACGAGAGCTGGGCGTTTCGCGATACACGCGAGCGCTGGCTCTATACGGCCATCACCCGCGCTGCGGAGACGCTGACGATCGTCCGATAGGGCAGCGTTTGCGGTAACAAATATCTGCAGGAGGACGTTGCTGCCGATGCGTCACTGCATGGTGATGCTGCTTTGTCGTGCTCATCAAAGTTTTGCATGGAACGATGTCGGAATCTCGTTGGTTTTGTTGACCATAATGGCATAAAACGACACTACCATCCGCTTTGAAAATCAGGGATTTCGATCATGCCCGCCAAGCTTTCCGTGAACCTCAACGCCATCGCGATGCTGCGCAACCGGCGTGATCTTCCCTGGCCGAGCGTCACGGGGTTGGGCCGTATCGCGCTGGCGGCCGGTGCGAGCGGATTGACGGTTCATCCACGTCCCGATCAGCGGCATGTCCGCTTTTCCGATCTGCCAGACATCCGCGCGCTGATCGATGACGAGTTTCCGGAGGCGGAGTTCAATATCGAGGGTTATCCGAGTGACGAATTCTTCGATCTCTGTGCTTCGGCCGAGCCCGAGCAGGTGACGCTGGTGCCTGACGATCCCTCGCAGGCGACATCGGATCACGGCTGGGATTTCCGCAAGAATCGCGATCTGCTGGTCGATGTCGTCGCCAAGTACAAGACGATCGGCTGCCGCGTCTCTCTGTTTGCCGATGGTGATGGCGATGCTGAGGCGGTGAAGATTGTCAAGGAGGTCGGTGCTGACCGCATCGAACTTTACACCGGCCCCTATGGCGGCTGCTACGATGATCCGCAGAAGGCTGCCGTCATTCTCGAAGCGCTCGGCAAGACCGCCGACGCCGCTTTCGCCAATGGCCTCGATGTCAATGCGGGTCACGACCTGACGGTCGCCAACCTGCCTGATCTCCTCAAGCGCATTCCGAAGCTCGCGGAGACCTCGATTGGCCATGGGTTGACGGCCGATGCGCTGGAATATGGCATGGCGGAAACGGTGCGCCGCTTCCGCCGGGCTTGTGGTCAGGTGGTTTGAGGGACTGGTTTGGAGTTGGTCAGGCGAGGGCGTCTTTGATGCGTCATAGTGTCTGGCCTCTCATCCTGGCCTTCTCCCCACGTGCGGGGAGAAGGGATGACAGCGCGAAAACGGTACTTACTTCATTCGATTGGAGTTCGTGTGTGGCATGAAAGCTCCCTCTCCCAGCAAGCGGGGAGAGGGTTGGGGTGAGGGGCCACGCATAAGGGTGCGGCAAATGAAGCCTTACCTGACCTCTTCCAAAACTCAGCCAGCCAATGCGGCCTTGTGTTCCTCGAAGAAGCTGCGCAGCGTCTGCGGCTCCTTGCCGGTCAGCTTGTTGAAGTCGTTGGTAAGAATGTCGAATTTGCCGGCGCGGGTGTTGGCGTCGGCGGAGACGAGCATGTCGACCACGAAGGGCGGCAGGCCGGCGCCTGCGAGGCCAGCGGCGAACTGTTCGTCGTTGACCTGAACGACCTCAAGCGGACGGCCGGTGATCCTGCTGACGACGCTGGCCACATCTTCGATCGTCAGGGCGGTGGAGCCCGTCAGCGTATAGATGGCGCTTTCCGTCGCGTCGGAAGCCAGGGCGGCGGCGATGGCGAGTGCGCAATCGTTGCGGCTGATATTGCTGACGCGGCCGTTGCCGGTGGCGGTGTACCATTTGCCGACTTCGAGGCTGTGTGGCAGGCCCATGAGGTAGTTATCGAAATACCAGGCGTCGCGCAGGATCGTATAGCCGATGCCGCTGGCCTTGATGGCGTTTTCCGTGCCGAGGTGGTCGGGCGCGAAGCTGACGAGCGAATCTTCCGGAGCGGGCATGGAGGTGTAGAGAATGTGCTTCACACCAGCCTTCTTCGCGGCTTCGACCGCAGCCGTCTGCTGCTTCAGGCGCAGGCCGGGTACGGCGAGCGCATCGGTGCTGATGATCAGCAGGCGATCGACGCCGGCGAAAGCGGCCGGCAGGGCGTCGGAGTCGTCGAAATCGGCCTTGCGGGTGACGACGCCCTTGGCGGTGAGGTCGGCAAGCTTCTCCGGGCTGCGCGTGGCGGCAATGATGCGGCCGGGTGCGACCTTGTATGTCTCCAGAAGGTGATGGATGACGCGCTGGCCAAGCTTGCCGGCGGCGCCGGTGACGAGAAGAGTGCTGCTCATGTGTTTTCCCTTGTTGGACCGCCGCACATTCGCAGAGGCCTTGTTGCTCTCAAAAAGAGACTAGCACTAGAATAGGAATTGACTTCGCAGTGTAAAGGAGGCAGTTTTTCGGCTCCAAGTTACCAAAAGGGAACCGGCATGGCAGCTAGCGCCGTCGTCAATCTGCGTGACAGCATAAATCCGCCGTTACGCGACGTCGATCTCAGCAATCTCGATTTTAGTAACTGTCCGGTGCGGGATCTGATCTCGCAGATCGGCGGAAAATGGTCAGTGCTGTTGCTGGAAACACTGGCCAAACGGCCATACCGTTTCGGCGAGTTGCGCCGTCTTGTGCCCGATATCTCCCAACGCATGCTAACACAAACGCTGCGCGACCTCCAGCGCGACGGCTATGTCGATCGCGAGGTCTTTCCCACCAAGCCGCCAAGCGTCGAATATCGCATGACGGCTCTCGGCCATTCGCTTTACGAGCCACTGGCGCTGCTTCTGAATTGGGCGGAGGCCAATCATGAGGCCGTCAAGGCCGCAAGAGCCCGTTTCGATCAATCGCAGGACTGAGCCGTCACAGTGAAGCCCTTGAAGATCGCTATCGTCGGCGCCGGGCCTGCCGGTCTTGCCGCCTCTCTCTTTCTCACTCGCGCCGGCCATACGACCGATATCATCGAACGGTTCGATAGCCCGGCTCCCGTCGGCTCGGCGCTGATGCTGCAGCCGACTGGATTGACCGTGCTGGAATCGCTCGGGCTTGGTCCCGCCATCCACGCCGCCGGCAACCGCATCGATCGATTGTTCGGCACGGAAACCACCCGCGGCCGCATCGTCCTCGATGTGCGCTACAATGCGTTGGCGGGCGGGCGCTATGGGCTTGGCGTTCATCGTGCGGCCCTGGTCGATACGCTTTACGACGAAGTCTCGGCGCGGCAACATCCGATCCATACCGGCCAGCGTGCTATCGGTGTGGCGGAGGAGGGCGGTGAAAGCTATCTCTCTGTCGAAGGTGGCGAGCGCCTCGGACCTTATGATCTCGTCATCGACGCCAGCGGCGCGCGCTCGGAACTGGTGACGGCATCGCCCGTTGCGCCGCGTGTACGCAACCTCGTCTACGGCGCCTTTTGGGCGACGCTCGATTGTCCGGATGGGCTGGTGGATCAGGCAGCGCTGACGCAACGCTATGACAAGGCGAGCGTGATGATCGGTGTATTGCCGATCGGCAGCAGAAGGCCGGATTTGCCGAAACAGGCCGCTTTGTTTTGGAGCTTGAAGGTGGCGGACGCCGACGAGGTGCGCAGGCGTGGGCTTGAGCGCTGGAAGCAGACAATCCGCGGCTACTGGCCTGAATGCGAGCCTTTGCTGGAGCAGATTACAGACTGGGACCAGTTGACGCTGGCGCGTTATGCCCATCGCACGGTGATGACGCCCTATAGCGGGCGGACTGTTTTCGTCGGCGATGCGGCCCATTCCACCAGTCCGCAGCTCGGGCAGGGCGCCAACATGGCGTTGCTCGATGTGGCCGCGTTCGCGCACGCTTTGGCGGGACATGAAACGATCGATGCCGCTCTTGCTGCCTATGCCAAGGCACGGCGAATGCATGTGCGGTTGTTTCAGCTGCTCTCAGCGGCCTTCACGCCCTTCTACCAATCGGACTCTGCGGCACTGGCCTGGATCCGCGACCGACTGGTCGCAACCATCGCCAAAGTACCGCCGGCACCGCAGATCCTGGCCGGCATTGTCTCCGGCACCCTGGTCGATCCGTTTCATGGCGCAGGCTTGCGGGAATGTGACTGGCTGCGGCTGGCGGTGCCGCAGCCGTCTTGATCAGTTCTTGCGCTCGGTCAGATAGGCAAGCAGCGCGATAACCGGGAAGGCGACGCCGATCCAGGAGGCCATGTTCCAGCCGCCGGTGGCATAGGCCCAGCCGCCAAGCGCCGAGCCAAGGGCGCCGCCGGCGAAGAAGGTCGCCATATAGAGGCCGTTGAGACGGCTGCGATGCTCGGCGCTGAGCGCAAAGATGGCGCGTTGACCGAGTACCAGATTCGTCTGGACGCCAAAGTCGAGCATGATGCCTGACAGCGTGAGCGTGATCAGCGCCAGCAATGAACCGCTGCCGGAAAAATGGCCGATCAGGAAGGCGATAATGGCGAGCACCAGGGCGAAGGCTGTCGCAAGCTTCGTCCAGCCGCGATCAGCGACGCGTCCGGCAATCGGTGAGGCGATGGCGCCCGCGGCTCCGGCAAGTGCGAAGAGGGCAATACCATTCTGCGTCAGGCCGAATGCAGGGCTCGCCAGCAGCAGCGGCGTCGTCGTCCAGAAGAGGCTGAAGGCGCCGAACATGCAGGCCTGATAGAGCGCACGTCGCTGCAGGACCGGCGTGCGGAGCGCGAGATGGCCCATGGAGGACAGCAGCTGCCCATAATGCAGTTTCGTATGGGGCACGCGAGTCGGTAGAACGAGGCGCAGGATGACGATCAGCCCGATCATGACGCCGGCTGAGATGATGTAGACCGCGTGCCAGGAGAGAAGCTCGGACAGGAAGCTCGCAGCCGGGCGGGCGAGCATGATGCCGACGAGCAGGCCGCTCATGACATTGCCGACGACAGCGCCGCGGCTGGCGTCCGGCGCCATATGGGCAGCGAAGGGGACAAGGACCTGCACGGCAACGGATGCAAGGCCAATGCAGAGCGAGGCAAGCAGGAACAGCGACGGCGACCACGCGAAGGCTGCTCCGACAAGCGCGACGGCGGCAAGCGCCACCAGCGTCAGGACCAGTTTCCGGTTCTCGAGAAGATCGCCGAGTGGGACGATCAGCAGGAGGCCGAGGCCGTAGCCGATCTGCGTCAGCGTGACGATGAGGCCGGTCGCCGCCGGGCTGAAGCCGAGTGACTGGCTGATGGGGCCGGCAAGCGGCTGGCCATAGTAGAGATTGGCGGCCACCAGCCCGCAGGCGGCGGCGAACATGAATGTGAGAAGCGGCGAAATGGTCTTTTCCGGGAGCGGCGTGCTCTCCCGTCTGGCGGCGGCAGTTGCGGGCATGTCTCGTCCTCAATAGGAGCGGGGGTTACGTTCCCCGAAATTTCAGTGAAAATCAGTTCAGCAGTTTCATGGCCGTCTCGGCGACGGCGAGCATATGTTCGGTCTTGCGGCCAGTCTTGCCGATCACGCGCATGCCCTTCGTCAGGGCTAGCAGCGTGCAGGCGGTGCTTTCCGGATCGACATGCTTCGATATGGAGCCATCCTCCTGTCCGAGATGGATCAAATTGAGGATACGCCTTTCGTCGAAATCGAAGGCGACGCCGACGCGACCGGCGACTTCTTCGTCGAAAAGCGCAAGTTCGGTTGCGCTTCCGACGACAAGGCAGCCGCGGCGGCCGATCTCCCCGCATGAGGCTTCCGCGAAGAACGTCACCAAGGCACGAAGTTTTTCATGAGCATTCGGAGCTTCCGCAAGCGTCTCGTCGATGAGTTGCTGGCGGACCTGACGATACCGGCTGAACGCGGCGAGGAAGATCCCGCGCTTGTCGCCGAAAGCCTTGTAGACGCTTCCTGCCGTCAGACCCATGGCCTCGGTCAATTCGCTGATCGAGGCGGCATAATAGCCGCGCTCGGAAAAGACACGCAGCGCTTCGTCCAGCGCGGAATCCATGTCGAATTCACGCGGACGTCCACGAAGCTTCGGTGCGATGTCGAGAGTGTCTGTCGTCATGTCACTCTTTTAGGAAATGATCGTTTCCAAATCAAGCGAATTTTTGCGTCGCAGCAAGAATCGGAAGAATATTGATTGCGACCGGTCCCGCTACTCGTGGAAAAACGCCATGTGGATCGCGTCCTTATAGCGGCCGTCGATGCGTACGGAATTGCGAGCGAGGCCCTCGCGGACGAAGCCGACTTTTTCGTAGAGCGCGATGGCTCTGTCATTGTCGGCATGCACGCTGAGTTCGACGCGTTCTATTCCTGCATCCCGCGCGGCATGCAGCGTCGTCTCTATCAATCGACGTCCCAATCCCCGGCCGCGATAGGCGGAGACGATGCCCATGCCGAGCTTGCCGGCGTGGGCATGGGAAGGAAAGCCATGACGGCTGATGTCGCACCAGCCGACAACTTTCCCATCGTCTAGGGCGACGAACTGCGGATTGCCTTTTTCGATCATGCCAAGCACGAAAATGCGTGTTTCTTCCAGCGGAAAGGCTTCGAGCAGCGACAGATATTCCCGCTCACGTGCGACCGTATCGAGCGCTTTGTGAAAACCTTCGATATGTTCGGTTGATATGGGTTCTATCCGGATTTCGCCACTTTCGGCCATCGTTGGTATCTCATTGCAAATCAGGGAAGCATTGAGGATATGGGCAAAACCAGAGGGTGTCCATTCACGCAGTCAGCCGCCTGCGTTCAAAGATCGAGTTCCCATGTCTGACCGTTCAGTTCCGGGCCGAACATGCGGTGCTTCTCCTCTGCGGCGAGCTTGAAGCCCGCCTTGATGTAGATGGCGCGTGCAGTGTCGAGAATGTCATTGGTCCAGAGCGAGAGTGTTCCGTAGCCGGCATCGCGCGAAAAACGGATGCATTCGTCGACCAGCATCTTACCGAGGCCGAGGCCGCGCGCCGTCTTATCCACATAGAGCAGCCGAAGCTTCGCGACGCCGTCGCCGCCATCGGCGATCATGGCGGAGCCGACATTGAGGCCGCCTCGCTCGGCAATCCAGCACCGATCTTTTTGCGGGTTGAAATTAGACAGGAATTTGCCGGCGACTTCGGCCACCAATCCTTCGAAGCGATCGTCCCAGCCGAATTCTTCGGTGTAAAAGCGCGCCTGGCTTTGTACGATCCAGCCGATGTCACCGGGTCGATGATTGCGAATGATCGCGAGGCCCGCTTCGGTTCGATCGGGGCCGAGTGTTTCCTGTATCGTCTGCATCGCTGCAACGACACGCTCGGGTTCGCCGGGCGCGAGTTTTTCGAAATAGCCGGCGATCTGTGCGCGTGAGCGGCGGACGAACTCCTCGAACTGCGCCTGTCCCTTGTCGGTGACCTTTATGATCTGGCTACGCGCATCGGTCGGGTCCGGCGTCGTTTCGATCAGCCCATCCTCGCGAAAGCGCTTGACGATACGGCTGAGATAGGCGGGGTCGAGATGCAGCTCGCGTGTCAGCGCGGAAGCTGCGACGCCACCGCGGAAGCCGACTTCGAACAGCACGCGCACATCCGTGAGCGTATAGGGGCTGTCGAGGTAGGCCTTGTTCAGGACGCCGAGGAAATTCGTATAGAAGCGATTGAAGTTACGGACGGCATCGATGGTCGTGAAATCGGCAGCGGCGGGCATGACATCGTCTCCTCAGGTATGGAGACGATGTTGGTTATTTATTGGACTCAGTCAAGTAAATTGATCGAGGTCAGGCGGCGCAGCTTTTGCTGCTCTTTTCATTCGCAAGCGCGAAGTCGACGACCGCCTCGACATGGATCGTCGTCGTGTCGAAGCCTGGCAGGATCAGTGCCTTCGGATCGAGGATGAGGCAGATCTCGGTGCAGCCGAGAATGACGCTGTCGGCACCTTCCGCCTTGGCGCGCTCGATGATGCCGTTCAGCTTCCGGCGCGACTCGTCCTTGATGATGCCAGCGCAGAGTTCGTTGAAGATGATATCATGCGTGACGGTGCGATCCTCGGGACCGGGCACCATGATGGAGACGCCGTTTTCAGCCATACGCTCGGCATAGAAGCCGTGTTCCATCGTGTAGCGTGTGGCGAGCAGCAGCGGCTTGACCCTGCCGGCGGCCTTCAAGGCCGCGGCGGTCTCATCGATGATATGGATGAGCGGAGCTGAAACGCGTGCGGCAACCTGAGGTGCGATCAGGTGCATGGTGTTAGTGCAGATGAGCACGCATTCGGCCCCGGCCTTTTGCAGGCCTTCCGCCGCATCGCCGAGGCGCTCGGCGGCATCGTTCCAGCGCCCGGCCTTCTGTAGCGCGACGATTTCCTCGAAGTTGACGGAGTACATGACCAGCTCCGCAGAGGAGAGGCCGCCGAGGCGCTCGCGGACCATTTCGTTGATCAGGCGATAGTAGACTGCCGAACTCTCGAAACTCATGCCGCCGATCAGGCCAATGGTGCGCATAATGCTGTTCTCCGCTCGTGGATTTTGAATGGAGGAATAGTGCGGCGTTTCACCCGCCGCATGTTTGCGTTTTTTGAGGCTTATCAGGATCTATCTGCAAATGTTTGCGCATTTTTCGATTTATGTGCAAAATATTGGCGTATATATGAGGAGTTGCCGTACATGCTTGATGAACGTGACCGAAAGATTCTCGAATTTCTGCAGGCGGATGCCGGCATCTCCGTCACCGAACTTGCCGATCGCGTTGCCCTGTCGGTGTCGGCCTGCTCGCGCCGCATACAGCGGCTTGAGGAAAGCGGGCATATCGCCCGGCGTATCGTCGTGCTCGATCGCGAGAAGATGGGAGTGCCGACCACGGTCTATGCGATGATCAAGACGGCGCATCATGCCGACGAGTGGATCGAATCCTTCCGCAAAGTCATCGGAGATATCCCTGAGATCGTTGAGGCGCATCGGCTTACCGGGAATTATGATTATATCCTCAAGATCGTGTTGCCGCGTGTCGAGCATTACGACGTCATCTACAAGCAGCTCGTGCGCAAGATCGAGCTCTTCGACGTCTCGGCGTCGATCTCGATGGAGGAACTTAAAAGCGGCGCCTCCGTTCCTGTCGGGTATGCACAATAGGTGCCTTGGCCATATCGTAGCCGTGCAGAGGTGCCATGCATAAAAGATGGTTGCTGCATATCCTTCTCAACCCTACGTTTTTGAGCAGAGTTAATCGCGAGGTGTTGCCATGCAGGATCATCATGTCGTCGTGGTCGGAGGCGGCTTTGGCGGGGTACAGCTCGCCAACGATCTGAAGGGTGCTCCCGTCCGCATCACGATGATCGATCGGCGCAATCATCACCTCTTTCAGCCACTCCTCTATCAGGTCGCAACCACTCTGCTTGCGACCTCCGAGATCGCCTGGCCGATCCGCAACTTCTTCCGCGATCGACCTGACGTGACGACCTTGCTCTGCGAGGTTGTCGGCGTCGATAGCGCGGCGCATGAGGTGCTCCTGAAGAACGGTCAGAAGATCCATTACGACACGCTGGTGCTGGCAACCGGCGCTACCCATGCCTATTTCGGCCATGACGAGTGGGAGCCGGTGGCGCCGGGATTGAAGACGTTGGAGGATGCAACCACCATCCGCCGGCGCCTCTTGCTGGCCTTTGAGCAGGCGGAAATGGAAACCGACCCGGCTGTCCGCGAGGCACTGTTGACTTTCGTCATCGTTGGCGCGGGTCCCACGGGTGTCGAGCTCGCCGGTATCATCTCCGAGCTGGCAAGGACAACACTGCCGAAGGAGTTCCGCAATATCGATACCCGCAAGGCGAAGATCATCCTCGTCGAGGCCGGCCCAAGGGTGTTGCCCGCTTTTGCGCAAGAGCTCTCCGACTATGCGCACAAGGAGCTGGAACTGCTTGGTGTCGACGTCCGCTTTGGTAGACCGGTCACCTCATGCACGGCTGAAGGCGTGACGATCGGCGACACCTTCGTGCCGTGCCGTACCATCGTCTGGGCGGCGGGTGTCGAGGCGTCGCCGGCGGCGAAATGGCTTGGCATTCCAGCCGATCGTGCCGGCCGCGCCATTGTCGACAAGGATCTGAGGGCGCCGGGCAAGGAGGATATCTTCGTCATCGGCGATACCGCAGCCGTCATGCGTGACGATGGCAGCCCCGTGCCGGGGATCGCTCCGGCTGCCAAGCAGCAGGGCGCTTATGTCGCCAAGGTCATCAAGGCAAAGCTTGCGGGCCAACCGGCGCCGGGACCGTTCCACTATCGCCATCAGGGCAGCCTTGCGACGATCGGCAAAAGTGCTGCGATCATCGATTTCGGCTGGATTAAGCTGAAGGGATGGCTCGCATGGTGGGTCTGGGGGCTTGCCCACATCTATTTCCTGATCGGCGTGCGTTGGCGCATCGCCGTCGCCTGGAGCTGGCTTTGGATCTATATCAGTCGGCAGCACAGCGCCCGGCTGATCACGCAGAAGGAAACCATGCGCGAGGAATGAAAAAGGGCAGCCGTAACGGCTGCCCTTTTCGTATGAGTTGCTGCGCAACAGTGCTTATGCCAGCGAAGCGATGTCGATGACGAAGCGGTAGCGCACGTCGCTCTTCAGAACGCGCTCATAGGCTTCGTTGATTTCCTGGATGTTGATCTTCTCGATCTCGGCCACGATATTGTGCTCGCCGCAGAAGTCGAGCATTTCCTGCGTTTCCTTGATCGAGCCGATCATGGAACCGGAAAGGCTGCGACGGCCGGGGATCAGCGAGAAGGCATGCACCGGAACCGCATGTTCGGGAACGCCGACCAGCACCATGCTGCCATCATACTTCAGCAGGTTGAGATAGGCATTCCAGTCGATCGCCGTGCCGACCGTGTTGATGATCAGATCGAAGGTACCGGCGAGCTTGGTGAAGGTCTCGGCGTCGCTGGTGGCGTAGTAGTCCTTCGCGCCCAGCTTGAACCCGTCCTCCTTCTTCGACAGCGTCTGGCTCAGAACCGTGACATCGGCGCCCATAGCATGGGCCAGCTTCACGCCCATGTGGCCGAGGCCACCCATGCCCACGATCGCGACCTTCTTGCCCGGCCCGGCTTTCCAGTGGCGCAGCGGCGAAAAGAGCGTAATGCCGGCGCAGAGCAGCGGTGCGCCCGAATCGAGCGGGATATTGTCGGGAAAGGAGAGGACATAGCCTTCCTTAACGACGATCGAGTCGGAATAACCGCCGAAGGTCGGCGTCTTGCCGTCGGCTTCGACGTCGTTGTAGGTCTGGACGAGACCAGGCATGTAATGTTCGTAATCCAGGTCACGTGTGGCGCAGGTCGTGCAGGAATCGACGAAGCAGCCGACGCCGACGCGGTCGCCGACCTTGAACTTCGTGACCTCGGAACCGACGGCGGTCACGATGCCGGCGACTTCATGGCCGGGCACCATCGGATACTTCGAGCCGCCCCATTCGTTGCGGGCCTGGTGAATGTCGGAATGGCAGACGCCGCAATATTTGACGGAGATGACGACGTCGTCCGCGTTCGGGTCGCGACGGTCGAAAGTGAATGGTGTGAGCGGCTTGGACGCGTCGGTTGCTGCATAACCCTTTGCGATAGGCATGGGAGATTTCCTTATCTTTTCGGATGGGTTGGGAGTAGAATTTCGATGCCCCACCATGCATCAGGTCTGGGCCATAGCGTTAGAGCGATCCTGCAAGCTTTATGTACGATCCTGCGAATCTAAATGCGCGGCAGGTCTTTCGCGATCGAACGGTGTTACCTAGATAGACATCGATATCTGCTCGAAAACAGTTGGTTGCGCATGACACTGCCTTTCAATCCCAATCAGGAACTCGCGTCGATCATTGCACGTTTCGCCACGTGCGACGGCGAACATCGCACGCCGATAGACAATCTCAATCTCTATCGGCAGTCGGCCGCGACCGTATGGCAGCATGGGGCTTATCGGCCCTGTTTTGCAATCGTGGTTCAGGGCCGCAAGAACCTGACAATCGGCGCCGAGACCTACAATTACGGTGTCGGCGAGTATATTTTGACCGCGCTCGACCTTCCGGTATCGACGCAGGTCACCAATGTCGGCAGCGATACGCCTTATCTTTGTTTCGGTATGGCGCTCGACAGCGAACTGTTGAAGGAGCTCCTGTCGCGCGTCAGCATTCCGCGTCAGGCGTTGACCGAGCCTGTGCGCGGAATTGCGGTCAATGCCGCTTCGCCGGAACTGCTTGATGCCTCGCTACGGCTGCTCCGATTGCTTGATCGGCCCGAAGATATTCCAGCCATGGCGCCTTTGATCGAGCAGGAAATCCTCTATCGCCTGCTGACCGGTCCGAATGGCCCTCGGCTGCTGCAGATCGCGATGGCGGAGAGCCAGAGCAACCGGGTGGCGCGGGCCGTCGCCTGGCTCCGCGGCAACTATACGCAGCCGCTGCGCATCGAAGAACTCGCCGAACGCGTCGGCATGAGCGTTTCGTCGCTGCATCACCATTTCAAGACTGTTACGGCACTATCGCCGATGCAATATCAGAAGCAGCTTCGGCTTCATGAGGCGCGCCGGCTGATGATCGTGGAGCAGCTAGATGTCGGATCGGCAGGCCATCGCGTCGGATATCAAAGTCCTTCGCAATTCAGCCGGGAATACAGCCGCCTTTATGGCCTGCCGCCACTGAAGGATGTCGAGGCGATGCGCAATAGCGTGGTTGCCGCCGAGTAGGTCTCGGGCCGAAGGCAGTTAGCTGATCGGCGCGTTGCAGCTGCCGCCATTCCATGTGTAGCTCGGCGTGACGTCCTGCGGCCCCCACAGACCTTCGAAACGATGATAGCCGGCATCGAAGCGGATCGTCAGCGAGCCCATTCCATATTTGTCGAACCATCGCAGTGTTCGCGCTCTGCCGGGTGTCGTTCCGATTTCCGAGAGTGTGCCGACCGTTGTCTCGCCATCGTCGTTGAAACGATAGGTCCCCGCTATGTGGCCCTTCGCGTCGACCTGGAGCGACGTTTCAACATCGACCAACCGATCGCTCGAGAGAAGCTTGCCGCAATAGTGCCCGGCGGGACGCGTTAGGGATTTTGACGCTGCGTCCGCCGGCACGGGTAGATGAAATAGTCCGCTCGCAAAGCAGATTCCGGCAATCCAGGTGATTGCCCAGCGTTTACCGCTTTCCATGCATCCGACGCGCCAGGCTGGCGCCGTTTTATAAGATTGATTGACCACGGGTTTCACCGAACGATCTCGCAGCAATAGAGACCGACATGATCTATCTATTGTGCGCACGCCATGACAAGTGTCCTCCGTCTTTTTAACGCGGTGCAGCAACGAATTCCGCTTGACGGCTGCGTCGGTGTCCTGCATAAAGCGCCACGAACCGTACCGTACGGTACGCATTTGGGAGTAACCATCGTGCTGAGCGAAGCAGGACAGTCGAGCGAGTTTTCGCCGCGCCAGAACGCCGTTCTGGAACAGGCGTTGCGTCTGCTCGTCGATGGCGGCGAGAAGGCGCTGACGACCTCGGGCGTTGCACGCGCCGCCAATTGTTCCAAGGAAAGTCTTTACAAATGGTTCGGCGACCGCGATGGCCTGCTGTCGGCGATGATCACCTATCAGGCCAGCAAGGTTCGCACCTTCGAGCGCAATGGCGAGCGGCTGAATACGATAAGTCTGCACGATCATCTCGTGATTTTCGCGCGTGATCTGCTGGAGGTTTTGGCCGGCGACGTTTCACTTGCGTTGAACCGTCTGGCAATCGGTCAGTCGAACCGTGACGGCTCCAAGCTCGGCAAGCTCCTGCTGGAGCGCGGCCGCCGGCAGATCGACCGCCGCGCCATCGGTCTCATCGATGCCGGCAAGCGGGCAGGGTTGCTGCGCTTTACCGATGCCGACGAGGCATATCACACGCTTTATGGGCTCATCGTCTCCGACCTGCATGTGCGCATGCTGCTCGGCGAGCCCGGTTTGAAGGATACGAGCCGTCAGGCTGAGAAGGCGGTCAGCGCCTTCCTCAAGCTTTACGGCACGGAAAAGGTATTGGCGGAAGCAGCAGCGACCGTCTGACAATTTAAAATCTGCACCCAGACAAGCAAAGGGAAGGACAAACAATGCGCGTCTATTACGATCGTGATGCCGATCTCAACCTCATCAAGTCGAAGAAAGTCGCCGTCATCGGCTACGGTTCGCAGGGCCGCGCTCACGCGCTGAACCTGAAGGACAGCGGCGCACAGAACCTTGTGATCGCGCTGAAGGCCGGTTCCCCCACGGTCAAGAAGGCCGAAGCCGACGGCTTCAAGGTCATGACCGTTGCCGAAGCTGCTGCCTGGGCCGACCTGATGATGATGGCGACCCCGGACGAACTGCAGGCCGACATCTACAAGGCCGACATCGCTCCGAATATCCGTGACGGTGCTGCGATCGCTTTCGCCCACGGTCTCAACGTTCACTTCGGCCTCATCGAGCCGAAGGCATCGGTCGACGTCGTCATGATCGCTCCAAAGGGCCCGGGCCACACGGTTCGCGGCGAATACCAGAAGGGCGGCGGCGTTCCCTGCCTCGTTGCCGTTCACCAGAACGCTTCCGGCAACGCGCTTGAACTCGCTCTCTCCTACGCTTGCGGCGTCGGCGGCGGCCGTTCGGGCATCATCGAAACCAACTTCCGCGAAGAGTGCGAAACCGACCTCTTCGGCGAACAGGTCGTTCTCTGCGGCGGTCTGGTCGAGCTCATCCGCGCCGGCTTTGAAACGCTTGTCGAGGCCGGCTACGCTCCGGAAATGGCCTATTTCGAGTGCCTGCACGAAGTGAAGCTGATCGTCGACCTGATCTATGAAGGCGGCATCGCCAACATGAACTACTCGATCTCGAACACGGCAGAATGGGGCGAATACGTCACCGGTCCGCGCATCATCACCGAAGAAACCAAGGCTGAGATGAAGCGCGTCCTCAAGGACATCCAGACCGGCAAGTTCACCTCCGAGTGGATGCAGGAATACCGTTCGGGTGCTGCCCGCTTCAAGGGTATCCGCCGCAACAACGACAGCCACCAGATCGAAGAAGTCGGCGCCAAGCTGCGCGGCATGATGCCCTGGATCGGCAAGAACAAGCTGGTCGACAAGGCCGTCAACTAAGCTTTCGGCGAGAGCCGGATTGGAGGGCCGGGGCGAAAGCTCCGGCCTTTCTATTTATGGGCCGCGACGTAGAGCCATCTTGTCGGCTCGCCATCGAAGCCGCCACCATCGGCTTCGGTCATGGTGATGTTCTTCCATCCTCTGGCGCTCAGCATAGCCTCAAGCCATACGGCGGAAGGATAGTTGTAATAGCGCCCGAACTTGTCGTGTCCCTCTGCTTCACCCGCCTTGAAGCTGGCGTGGAAGATGCCCCCCGTTTTCAGGGCGCGCAAAATGCGATCGAAGATATCTGGCAGAGCGGATCGCGGAACATGCAGCAGGCTGGCCTCCGCCCATATGCCGTCGAAGATTTCGGTGGCATCCAAGGCTTCGAAACGCATGACTCGAACGGGCCTGCCAAGATGCTTTTCCGCTTCCTTCGCAAGCTCGGCCGAACCGTCCGTCGGCGTAACGTCAAAGCCGCGCGATAGCATGTAGGCGGCATCCTGGCCGCTGCCGCAACCCAGTTCGAGGATGGTTGCGCGGGCGGGCAGGGCGGCCAGAAAGGCATCCATCCTCTGGCGCGGTAGCCGGCGTTCACGCGCTGCGTAGATGGCGGCGTTGTCGGTATAGAAGGACGCTGTCGGGTCGGTGCTCATGCTGGCTGGCGTTCATTCCTTTGTAAGGCCATCGTCGATGCTAGCAGGAAAGGCAGACAATATCTGTCACCATGACAAACAAAATAGGTCAGTATTGTTGACTTATCTTTTGTTGCGTGATCTTGTGATACAAAGACCAAAAATTACGAGGAAGCCCCATGTTGAATTGGGAAAATATCTTTGCGACGCGTTCGAGCCGTATGCGCGCCTCCGAAATCCGCGAGCTGCTGAAGCTGCTGGAGCGGCCGGATATCATCTCTTTTGCCGGCGGCATTCCCGATCCCGCGTTGTTCCCGGATGCGGAGTTCAAGCAGGCCTATGCCGACATCTTTTCCGGTCCGACTGTCAATGCAGCGCTGCAATATTCGGTCAGCGAAGGCTACAAGCCGCTGCGCGAATGGCTCGTCGGCCAGATGGGTGCGCTCGGCATTCCCTGTGAGCTCGAAAATGTCTTCATCGTTTCCGGTTCGCAGCAGGGGCTCGATTATCTTGGCAAGCTTTTCCTGTCGCCGAAGGACACGGCGCTGGTGACGGCGCCGACCTATCTCGGCGCGCTGCAGGCCTTCAACGCTTATGAGCCGACCTACGATCAGTTGACGCCGAACGGCAACCGCACGCCGGATTCTTATCGCGCCGCGGCTTCGCAGGCGGGGGGCAGGGTGAAGTTCGCCTATCTCTCGGCCGACTTCGCCAACCCGACGGGCGAGACTGTCGATCTGGCCGGCCGCAAGAAACTGCTCGACCTTGCCGAAGAGCTGGATATCGCTGTCATCGAAGACGCAGCCTATCAGTCGCTGCGCTATGACGGCGAGCCGGTCGCGCCGATCCTGGCGCTGGAAATCGCGCGCAAGGGCAGCATCAACGACACGCGCACGATCTATTGCGGCAGCTTCTCCAAGACGCTGGCGCCCGGCCTTCGCGTCGGCTTCATCGTCGCCAATGCGCCTGTCATCCGCAAGCTGGTGCTGATGAAGCAGGCGGCCGACCTGCATTCCTCGACCATCAACCAGATCGCGATCCATCAGGTCGCCGAGCGCGGGTTTGATGCGCAGGTTGCCAAGGTCCGCAAGACCTATAGCCACCGCCGCGACTGCATGCTGGCGGCGCTTGCGAAATACATGCCTGACGGTACGAGCTGGACGAAGCCGCAAGGCGGCATGTTTGTCTGGATCACCCTGCCGAAGGGAATGGATGGCGCTAAGTTGCTGGCACGGTCGCTGGAAACGGCGAAGGTCGCCTTCGTGCCGGGTCAGGCCTTCTTCGCCGATGGCAGCGGTGCGAACACTTTCCGCGTCAGCTTCTCCTGCGCCAATGACGAGATGATCGAAGAGGGCATCTCGCGGCTCGGCAAGTTGATTGCTGATGAGATCGGGGCGATGGCGGCCTAGTTTTTACCTTCTCCCCTGGGGGAGAAGGTGGCCCGAAGGGTCGGATGAGGGGGCCAATTGCTGTGTCCCATTCGTCTTTGTGCTCTCGGTATCCCCCTCATCCGCCTGTCGGCACCTTCTCCCCGAGGGGAGAAGGGGTTTATCACTTTGCCAAATGCGGGCCGATCAGCGCCAGGTCGGCCTCGCTCAGCCTGTCGCTGGCCGTATTGCGCTGGTGCCAGTAGGGATACATCAGCGGTTGCAGGCTGACGTCGTCTAGCCGTTTGCGTTCCTCGTCCGTCAGCTTTAGCTCGGCGCTGGCGAGATTGTCCTTGAACTGAGCCTTCGTGCGGCCGCCGATAATGACTGAGGTCACGCCCTTGCGGCCGATGAGCCAGGCAAGCGCCACCTGAGCAGCCGAAACGCCGCGACCATCGGCGATTTCCACCAGCGTATCGACGATATTCCACAGGCGGTTCTCATCGCGGATCGGCGGTTCGGTCCAGCCGGCGAACTGGCGTGTACCCTCGGGCGTCGCCTGATTGCGGCGATGCTTGCCTGAGAGCAGACCGCCGGCAATCGGGCTCCAGACGAGAATGCCGAGGCCCTGGTCGATGCTGATCGGCACCAGTTCGTTCTCCGCGTCGCGCGCTTCGAGCGTGTAATGGATCTGCTGGCTGACGAAGCGTTCGCGCTTGTCGCGCTCGCTGACGCCGAGTGCCTTCATGATGTGCCAGCCGGAAAAATTCGAGCAGCCGATATAGCGGACCTTGCCCTGGCGAACCAGCGTGTCGAGCGCTTCCATCGTTTCTTCCAGCGGCGTCTGCCCGTCCCATTCATGCAGCTGGTAGAGATCGATGACGTCGGTCTTCATGCGCTTCAGGCTTGCCTCGCAGGCCTGGATAAGATGCTGGCGGGATGAGCCGACATCGTTGACGCCGGGTCCCATCGGGAAGCGTGCCTTGGTGGCGATGAGCACGCCGTTCTTGCGCGGGCCGCCGATGATCTCACCGAGAATCTCCTCCGATGCGCCTTGCGAATAGACGTCGGCCGTATCGAGCAGGTTGACGCCTGAGTCGATGCACATGTCGACAAGCTTCTTGGCATCCTTGATGCCGAGATCGCCAACGGTTTTTGCCCAGCCGACTCCGCCGAAGGTCATGGTGCCCATGGTGATGGTGGAAACTTTGAGGCCGGAGCGGCCAAGCAGGCGATATTCCATAGATCTATCCTCCTCGATCACGTCTGAAATACGTGCCTCAGAAAATAGTGCCGGACGCCGATGGTCAAGATTCAATCATCATACGAACGGCAGTCTATTCAAATTCAACTGTCACAATCATGTTAAGCCCTGCGTCTAGACAACCTCCTACAATCTAGCCGAGGACGTTTTCATGAAGACCTTTGTTTCCGCCTTTGCCGGCCTGTTGGCCATTGCTCTTTTCTCCAGCAGCGCCAATGCTGCCGATCTCGTCCTCTACACCAGCCAGCCGAACGCCGATGCGCAGGCAACCGTCGACGGCTTCATGGCCGCCAATCCCGGCATCAAAGTCGATTGGGTTCGTGATGGCACGCCGCAGATCATTGCCAAGCTGCAGGCTGAAATGCAGGCTGGCGCTCCGGTTGCCGATGTCCTGTTGATCGCCGATACAGTAACGCTCGAGCGCCTGAAAGAAGCTGGCAAGCTGCTCGCCTACAAGTCGCCGGAAGCCGCAAATTACGATGCGTCGCTCTATGACGCCGGCGGCTATTACTATTCCACCAAGCTGATCACGACCGGCATCGTCTACAACACGGCCGCCGCCATGAAGCCGGCAAGCTGGCAGGATCTGGTGAAGCCGGAAGCCAAGGGCCTCGTCGCCATGCCGAGCCCGCTTGCTTCGGGCGCCGCTCTCATCCACGCACAGACGCTCGCCGGCGTCGGCAGCCTCGGCTGGGACTACTACAAGCACCTCGCCGACAACGGCGCGATCGCTTCCGGCGGCAATGGCGCCGTGCTGAAGTCGGTTGCTTCCGGCGAGAAGGCCTATGGCATGATTGTCGATTACATGCCGATCCGTGAAAAGGCCAAGGGCGCTCCGCTGGAATTCGTCTTCCCGAAGGAAGGCGTTTCGGCTGTCACCGAGCCGGTCGGCATTCTCGCCGGCACGCAGCACGCCGATGCCGCCAGGAAGTTCGTCGATTACGTCCTTTCCGAAAAGGGCCAGGAAGGCTTCCTGAAGCTCGGCTATATTCCAGCCCGCAATGGCACGCCGCTGCCGGAAGGTTTTCCGTCACGTGACAGCATCAAGATTTTGCCGTTGAATGCCGCTGATGCTCTCAAAAATACGGATCAGGACCTCAAGACCTTCTCCACCTACTTCAAGTCGAAGTAATCCGACCCGGATTTGGAATGTACTCATATGTGCGTCGAGGAAACAGCCAGCCGGCCTGGCTGTTTCCCTTTGTTGTTGCCGTCGTGCTTTTGCTCAGTGTCCTGCCGCTGGCACGGCTGGCGTTTGCCGGCATCGAGGCGCTGCTTGGAGGCGGCACCTATGAACTCATCACCGATCCCTCGCTCTGGCGCTCGGCCTGGTACACGATCGAAACGGCCGTGCTCGGCACCATCGTTTCCGTCTTGCTCGGTTGCCTCTTCGCATTCCTGCTGACATTGACGGATCTCTCGGGCAGGGGACTTCTTGGCTTCCTCTTCGTGCTGCCTATGATGATCCCGCCGCAGGTAACGGCGCTAGCCTGGGTGCAGATGTCCGGGCCGTCGAGCCCTTTACTGAAAGCGCTACACATCGCGCCGCCGCTTGGCTCGCCGCAGCCGCTCTATTCTGTCGACGGCATTGCGCTGCTCTATGGCGTTCAGCATGCGCCGCTCGTCTATCTCGCCCTGCGCGCCGGCTTGATGGCATTGCCGCGTGATGGCGTGGAGGCTGCAAGGCTTTCCGGCGCGTCCGGCCTGCGTGTCTTCCGCGATATCATTCTGCCCTTGTCTCTGCCCGGTGTCATTGCGGGCGCTGCGATTGCCTTCGTCTCGTCCATCGGCAATTTCGGCATTCCGGCGATCCTTGGCATTCCCGCCTCGATCTATACGCTCTCGACCTTGATCTTCACGAAGTTCTCCAATTTCGGGCCGAGGACATTCGGCGATATCGCCGTGCTGTCGACGATGATCGCCGTCATTGCCGTTGCCGGCCTTGCCGTGCAGGGCAGAGCCTTGAAAGGGCGTGACTACCGCGTCATCGGCATTTCCGGCGCGACGGCTGCCTTTTCGCTCGGCCGTTGGCGCTATCTGGCGCTGCCGGTGCTCTATGCCATCCTCTTCGTCATGCTCGTTGCTCCCTTTCTGGCGCTGGTCGCAGGTGCACTTGTGCCGGCCTATGGCGTGCCTCTCACCGTCAAGACGGCATCGCTCAACGCATTTACGGAAATCCTGTTTCGGCAGAGCATAACGCGGACAGCCTTCTCCAATTCGCTGTTTCTTGCGGGCACGACGGCGCTCGGTCTCCTTCTGGTGACAGTGCTCGCGGCTTATGCGCTGACGCGGCGTAAAGATATGCTGAGCCGCATCGTCGGCGGCATGATCGAGATTCCTTATTCGCTTCCGGGCATCATCATTGCCGTCTGCTTCATTCTGGTGTTCGCGGCACCGCTGCCGATCCTCAATGTCACGCTCTACGGGACGATCTGGATCATCCTGCTTGCCTATTTTTCCGCCTACTTCGCCGTCAGCCTGAAGCCGGTCATGAGCGCCTTCCTGCAGCTTGATCCGGCATTGGAAGAGGCGGCGAGGCTTTCGGGGGCAGGCTTCTTCCGTCGTCTTGCAGACATCATCGTGCCTCTGATCGCGCCGGCGGCCGGTGCCTCCGTAATCCTCGTCTTCCTGATCGCTTGCAACGAGCTGACCGTTTCAGCGCTTCTCTGGTCGGCCGGTACGCAGACGCTCGGCGTCGTCATCTACAATCTCGATGACGGCGGCAGTGCCGATCTTGCCTCGGCCATGTCGGTCATCGTCGTCGCCATGGTCGTTATCATGATGGTGCTTCTGGAAATCATGGCCAAGCGCCTGCCGAAGGGAGTGCTGCCTTGGCGAAGCTGATCCTCAATCATATCTGCAAGGATTTCGGCACGGGCGGCCGCGCCGCGGTCAATGCCTTGTCGCTCGATGTCCGCGAAGGCGGCTTCCTGGCGCTGCTCGGCCCCTCCGGCTGCGGCAAGACGACTGTGCTTCGAATGATCGCCGGTTTTGAGCAGCCGACCGATGGCTCCATCCATCTCGGCGAACGGCTGCTGGCGGATGCGGCGAGCATGCTGCCGCCGGAGCGGCGCAACATGGCGATGGTGTTCCAATCCTACGCGCTCTGGCCGCATATGAACGTCGCCGATAATGTCGGCTATCCGCTCAAGGTGCGTGGCATCTCTGGCGAGCGTTATCGCGGGAAGGTGCGCGAGGCACTGGCGACCGTGCGCCTCGGCGATTATGCGGAACGCCGGCCCGCCGATCTCTCCGGCGGCCAACGGCAGCGCGTGGCGCTTGCTCGCTGCCTGGTGACATCGCCCGATGTCGTGCTGTTGGACGAGCCACTCGCCAATCTCGACCGCCATCTGAAGAAGGAGATGGAGGAGACCTTTCGCGAATTTCACCAGCGCTCCGGTGCCACCATGATTTATGTCACCCATGACCAGAGCGAAGCGATGGCGCTCGCGACCGACGTTGCCGTCATGTCCGAAGGGCGGCTCCTGCAGGTGGCGCCGCCGGCGGAGATCTATGCGCGCCCCGAAGGGAAAATGGTCGGCGGATTGGTCGGGCAGGGTGCCATCCTATCGATGGCTTTTCCCGATGGCGGTCCACGCCGTATCGATTGGCCGTTCTTCCGAGACTTGTGGGAGAATGGGGCAGGCGGCTCGGCCAGAGCGGATATCCTTGTGCGCCCTGAGGACGTGGTTGCCGATGGGGAGGGCATTTCATGCCGTGTCGATTCCATTCTTTATCAGGGCGAGCGCTATGCGCTGAGGCTGTCGATGCCGGATGGACAGGTGCTGCGCGCCTATAGCCGCGAGGCTGTTGCCGTGGGCGATGATTATCGGGTCGCGATCCGCTCCGCCTGGCGGCTTTGATCGGTAGGGGACAAGATGGTTGTTCCCCGTCGCCTCCTATGCTTGATTTGCTCGACGTCACGAAGGGGAGTCGCGCATGTCCGATCATAGCTTTCCGATTTTCGATCTCGGCGCTTTCGAAGCAGCCGATCATGACGAGAAGAAGCGGCTTGGTGTGGAGGTGGATCGGATATGCCGCTCGACCGGCTTTCTGGCGATTGCCAACCACGGTGTCGCAGATGCCGTGATCGCCGAGGTGTGGAAGAAGACGCAGGTCTTCTTCGATCTGCCGCCCGAGGTGAAGCAGCGCGCCAAGACCCTCTATCCCGGCTATCCCTACGGCTATCTCGGACCGGGCACGGAGGCGCTGGCAAAATCCCGTAACGTGGACACGCCGCCGGACTTGAAGGAGAGCTTCAATGGCGGCCCTCTTTCCATTCCCGCAGGCATGAACGATCCGGAAGCGCTCGGCTTCTGCTATGCTGCCACCATCTGGCCGGAAGAGCCTGATGGATTCGTGGAGGCATGGAAGGCCTATTATGGGGCGATGGAAGATCTCGCGGCGCGTATCATGCGTGTCTTCGCAACGGCGCTCGGCCTCGATGAACATTTCTTCGATTCCTATGTCGATGCTCCGATCAGTGCGCTGAGGGCATTGAATTATCCCGAACAGCATGTGCCACCGCAGCCGGGCCAGCTTCGCGCCGGCGCGCATACCGATTACGGCAGCCTGACGATCCTCCTGCCGCAACCCGGCTCGAAAGGGCTAGAGATCATCGCCCCTGATGGCAACTGGATGCCGGTACCGCCGATGGAGGGTGCTTTCGTCATCAACATCGGTGACCTGATGGCGCTCTGGACCAACGATCGCTGGGTGTCCACGGTGCATCGTGTCGTCAACCCGCCGCCGGAAGAGGGCGGCATGCAGCGCCGCCAGTCTCTTGCCTTCTTCCACCAGCCGAACTGGTTTGCCGAAATCGCCTGCCTGCCGTCGTGCCTGAAGGATGGCGAGGAGCCGAAATATGCTCCCGTTCTTTCCGGCCCGTATCTGATGGGCAAGTTCAAATCGACTGTTACCGCCAAGGTCGGATGATGCGAGTATAATTAGCCGGCTCACATTTTTCTTAAACTGGAATGCTTCATGTCCCTGCGCCTCGCGACTTTCAATGTCGAAAATCTTCTGACCCGTTTCGATTACACTGGTTTTCGCAATCAGCTGCGCCAGGATCGCGTATTGCAGCTCTTCGATGTCCGTAATGAAGAGATCTATCAGCAGCTGGAAGCAGCGCGTGTGATTGCGGCGACTGACGACACCAGGCAGATGACCGCGCTTGCGATCGCAGATGCGGATGCCGACATCATCTGCCTGCAGGAGGTCGACAACATGGCGGCGCTGCAGGCTTTCGAATATGGCTATCTCTACCGCATGGTCGGCAATGGCTACCGGCAGAAATTCCTGATCGAAGGCAATGACAGCCGCGGCATCGATGTCGCCGTGATGATGCGCGAGGAAACGCGCGACGGCCAGCCGATCGTGCTTAACGACATCAAGAGTCACGCTATGGTGACCTACGGCAATTTCGGCCTTTTCAACGACGAGCTTGCGGAGCTCGGCCTTCATTCGGAGGACAAGATCTTCAAGCGCGATTGCCTGGAGCTGCACCTCCATATTGGTGGCGTTCCGTTTTCGCTCTATGTCATCCATCTGAAATCGATGGGACCTGCACGCGAAGGCGTGGATGGACGTCATGCGACCATGCCGATCCGCCGAGCCGAGACCATGGCGGTTCGCCGCATCATCGAAGATCGCTTCGGGGCTGGCCACACGGCGACGAAGAATTTCGCCATCTGCGGCGACATGAACGACTATCAGGAATGGATCGACGTCATCGGCACACGCCGCACCGGCTATCGTTTTGAGCCGCGCGGCGAGGAGAAGGGCAGCGCCCTCGATGTTTTCAGCCATGATGGTTTTGCGGAGAACGTCGTGCGGCGGCGAGAGGAGCTTGACCGCTGGACGCTTTACCACGCCCGAGGGCCGCAGGAGCAGCGGCTTTGCCAGCTTGACTACATCTGGCTCTCTCCGGCGCTGGCACGCGCCAATGCAACGCGCATGCCCGATATCATCCGCTCGGGCCAGCCTTTCCGCACTATTTTCCCACCGGGGCAGGAGGTGGAGCGCTATCCGCGCGTCGGCTGGGACAGGCCGAAAGCCTCAGACCATTGCCCCGTCGTCATGACATTGGATTTGATATGAGCATCTCAGAACGGAACGACATGGCCGGCTGGCCGCCGGAAGGCACCGTATTTCCCGTTTCCGGGATCGATCTTGCCGTGCTGCCAGGCGAGCATCCTTTCCACGTTCAGGAGTCTGCGGCGGCGCAGGAGAACTGGGCAAGGGAAATCGCCGCCAATCCAGCCCTCTTTGATGGGCGCATGATCTTCCAGCGTCGTCTTTCGCTTGCCGACGGCCTCGTCAGAGGTGAAGCCTATGTGACGCCTTTCTCGACCTTCCTTTGGTGGCGCAAGCAAAGCGAGCGGCACGGTGGCTTTCACCTTTTCGCATTTCCAGTGGCGGTATCGTCCGATGGTGCGATCATCGCGATCCGCATGGCGCCGCACACTGCCAATCCCGGCCAAATTTATTGCGCGGCTGGATCGATGGACGAAAATGATATTGTCAACGACCACGCCGACGTCGCTGGCAATATGCGACGCGAGGTGCTGGAGGAAACCGGTCTGGATTTGAACAACGCGATCGCCGACCCTGGATACTACGCAACCCATATGAATCGTTCCGTCACGCTCTTTCGGATTTTCCGCTTTCCGTGGACGGCCGAGGATATGCTTCGGCGCATCGAGGCGCATATACTGGTTTCCGAAGAGGACGAGGTCGATGGCGTGGTCGCAATCCGGTCAGCCGATCCCGCAGCGCACCGCTATAATGTCGCAATGCTGCCGATCCTCGCCTGGTTCTTTGGCAGCGACAAATAGCTTGGGCTTGCGCTGGAGTCGCTTGCCGTTATGAATAATTAGGTCTGGAAGTATGGATGGAGGCCAGATTGGCGCGCAGCTACAGTGTCTATGATGTGTTCACCGACAACAAGCTGGCGGGCAATCCGCTCGCAATTATCTTCGATGCGGGGGACCTGAGCGATGAGGCAATGCAGGCGATCGCCAGGGAGATGAACCTTTCCGAGACGGTCTTCGTGCTGCCGCCGCAAAATCCCGCCCACACGGCGAGCCTGCGCATATTCACGCCCGGTCGCGAACTGCCTTTTGCCGGGCATCCGACGGTCGGCACGGCGATCGCGTTGGCAGAGAAGGTCCATGCCAATCACGGCGGTGACCTCGATCTCGTTTCCGTTCTCGATGAGCGTGTCGGACCGGTGCGTTGCGCCATCAAGCTACGCCAGAACAAGGCGAGTTTTGCCGAGTTCGATCTACCGAAGAAGTCGCAGGAGATCCCGCTGCCGCTCGACAGGGCCGATATCGCCAATGCACTCAGCCTGAAGATCACCGAGATTGGCTTCGAGAACCATGTACCCTCCATATGGAGTGCCGGAGTGCCGTTTCTTCTGGTGCCGGTGCACGATGTCGGCGCGGCTGAAAGGCTGGAGTTCGATCTGCAGCTTTGGGAAAAGACGGTGCCCTTCGTCGATGGCGCGCTTGCTTCGGCTTTCATTTACTGCCGCGGCGGCGTCAATCACGTTGCCAAATTCCACGCGCGCATGTTCCCCGTCGGAATGGGTATCGTCGAGGACCCGGCGACGGGTGCTGCAGTGGCGGCGCTGTCCGGTGCGATCAATCAGTTCGATGCTTTGCCGGATGGGCATCATCCTGTCGTCATAGAGCAGGGCATCGAGATGGGGCGGCCATCGCTGATTCATCTTCACCTCGATATCAATGGCGGCATGATCGCCAATGCCCGCATCGGCGGCCAGGCGGTGCGTGTTGCATCAGGAATTCTTGAGCTTTGATTTCATTGAGTTTTCTGCCGCGCCTGAAATTTTTTTGACAAAAAAACAAAGAAAATTCGTCTGGCCGCTGGACAATCAAACCGATCCTATTTATATGCCCGGTCACGCCGCCAGCAAGCGGTACGGGTGATTAGCTCAGTTGGTAGAGCAGCTGACTCTTAATCAGCGGGTCGTAGGTTCGAGCCCTACATCACCCACCAAAAACTCCTTGAAATCGTTAGTTAATTCGAAACGTCTCGAGGGTTTTCGGCTGCGCGGATTCCAGCAGATTGGAAACGGTTTCCAATTCAAGTTCCGTGCTATTCCGGAATGCAGCGGGCTTGATCTCGCTCCAGCGGCTTTCCATGAGCTTCATCGTATCCCGCGCTAAACTCCGTAGCGCGACGTCCCTCCCGTACTTCAGCATAAGAGAGGTGTTCGTGCGCGGTTCTTCTCCCGATCGGACAGCGATCGACGTTGTCGGTCGGGTTGTCGCTCTAGTCGGAAAGCCTGCCTAGCAGAAGGCCGGTAAATAAGCCGAGGAGCGCCGTCACGATCAGGACGGAGCTTGTTGCTGTCGGATTTTCCTTTGCGGCCTGCACTACGTTCCGGCCCTCGGAGCGGGCATGATCCGCGATGTTTGCAACTTTTCCCTTTGCTGAAGAAAGGGCCTCGTCCGCGCGGTCCGAGGCGCTATCGATCCGCTTTGCCAAATCGGTGGAGAGCCTATCGATCTGGCTGCGGAGTTCATCGATCTGCGCATTGATGTCCTTGTCCAGCGAGATGTCGGCCATGATGCCCTCCTTGATTGCGGGTAAGTTCCTCCAGGAACGAATGAAGGCTTGCTTTGGTTCCCATCAGGTTGAACGACGTCTTTCGCAGTTGGAGAAGTTTTGAAACGGCCACGAAGCGACCGATATGCCAATGGCTTCAGCGTAGATGCAGGAGAAACGCGGTTGGCGCTGATATCGACATCGTGAAAAGAAATAGGGAAAGCCCATATTTCAGTCTTCGCATTCGGCGCGTCTTGATGCCGTCCCAGTCATATCCCATAAGTATATCCTGTTTGCTTCGTGCTTTATTGATGCTGGAAATATCCCATGAATTGTTTGCGCGAAGCTTGTGAATTGTTTTCATCGGAACGATGAATAAATACATCGGATTATACAATCCTATACTGCAATTTTTCTTTGGTTTTGCAAGTATAATCGAGGAGGTCCATTATTAAGCTAGAAGTAGTGAGTTTGGACCCTATCGTAGACCTTGCGCGAGCTACAATCTCTGATTTGACTGAACATCCAGCCGGGCACTGATCGCGCATCAACCAGTCTACATCACCAGATTATGCTGTTGCTGTAAGCGACGCCCGCGCCTGCGCTCGGATAGGCCGGGCCGGCCAACGGAGCTTTCCGGTGATCACTCCGCGTTCAAATAACGTCAGACATGTCCGGCCGATGGCAATGGCCATCGCTTTCGGCCATGTGCGTTCAAGGCTTCCTATATCCACCTTCCATGACGCTGAATACAAAAATAGCGGCCAGAATCACAATCAGCGTATAATCGAAGGCGGAGAGCAGGCGAAGCAGTTCCATGATGTTTCTCCTCCCACAGAGAACACGAACCAGAACAACCGCCAGTATGTTCCTCCCGCGGGCGTATGCCAAGTTTTTTGCATCCTGCGGTGCAAAAACAATGTTGTGCGAGGCACAATAACCAGTTGTTTCCAAAGAGATATCAGCACTCTATTAACTGCTACTGGTTGCGGCGAGGGAGCGCGCGCGCTGCAATCGTATTGTCAACAAATTTTATAGAGTATAGCATCGACACAGTGATAAGTCCGATTGCCCAACTCTTGCAGAGATCACCTGGTGCGATCGATTTGGAGGGAGTTGGCTATTGACCCTTGGCTCTGACCATCAGCCGCGTGACCTGCCTGTTGTCGTTATCGTCGGCGGTGGCGTTTCTGGAACCGGGGTTGCCTTTCATCTGCTGCGGCGACAGTTGCTGCGGTCTGGGCAGATTTTCATATTCGAGCCGCGGGAGCGTTTGGGGGCAGGGCTCGCCTACGACACGCAGGATGTCGCCCATCGCATCAATGTGCCTGCGGCGAGGATGAGCCTGCTGCCCGATGACATCGAACATTTTCAGCGCTGGCTGCTGGAAAATAATGCGCTTGCCGATGATGATGCGGCGATTGCCGTCGATGGCAGTCTTTTTCCGCGACGCTCCGTTTTCGGGAGCTATATCAACAGCATGATCCGTCCTTTCGCCGAGGACGGGCGGCTGCGCCACGTCAGGCAAAGCGTCGAGCGGATCCAGAGGACGGGCGGCCGCTGGGCGGTGACCGGTGCTGGCGGGGAGCGCGTTGATGCCGATATTCTCGTCATCGCGACAAGCCATCCGTCGCCTTTGCCGCCTCAGGTGTTGCGGGATGCGCTTGCCGATCACCCACGCTTTGTTGCCGACCCAACGCGTCCTGATGCGCTTTCGGTCGTCGGCGCCGGAGATCGCGTCCTTGTGGTCGGCAACGGTCTGACCTCGGCCGACGTCATCGCCTCGCTCGAACTTAGGGGACATAGGGGGCCGGTCACCGCGATATCCCGACGCGGTCTGCGCTCGCGCGGCCATGCCGCGGTCAAGCAGGAGCTATTCGGCGATTTTGCTGATCAGCCCTCGAAAACCGCGGTTGATCTGCTGAAAAGCGTGCGAGCGGTTATCCGCAGGGCGGAAGGTGAAGGACGTAGCTGGCATGCGGTCATCGATCAGGTAAGGATGCAGGGGCGGCAAATCTGGGAGGCGCTTCCGATCGAGGAGCGGCGTCGGCTGGTTCGGCATTTGCGGCCGTTTTGGGATGTCCATCGTTTCCGTGTTGCGCCGCAGGTGGAAGCTGTCAGCGAACGGGCGCTTGCAAGCGGCAGGCTTGAGGTGCTGGCGGCTTCGGTTGCAGAGGTTGGCGTTGCCGATGATGTCATCGATTGCCGGTTGCGATTGAGACGTTCCGACCGCTTCGTGAGAAGGCAATTCGATGCGGTCGTCGTCACCACGGGTCCCGGACACCGAGGCATTCTGCAATCCCAAGTCTGGATCGATGAGTTGTCGAAAGCCGGATATCTCACATTGGATCCCGCCCGCTTGGGATTTTCCTGCGATACGCAATCACGCGCCTTGGCGGCCGACGGTACGGTGACACCATCTCTGTTTATCTCCGGACCGCTTGCACGCGGAACCTTCGGCGAATTGATGGGATTGCCCGAGGTGGTCGAGCACGCCGTTCTCGTGGCCGACCAGGTGGCAGGCGCGATCGCCGATTACACGACGCGTGGGCAAGGGAAGGCATATTTGGACAGTAGTGCCGCCTAAAATCTAAGAAAAGCCGCAAATTCGTTGCTCAGACGATACATTTGCCTAAATTTACTCATATAAACTATACAATTTGTGAGTTACTATCTTGTTCCCACGAGATTGCGGGGTTACTTCCGCAGTCCCATGCTGACAGGATTGGCCCGTTGAGTCTCTTTCGAGCCATGCCGGGTTTTCAACAACTGACTTTGCAGTAAAGCGGACGGCGATGCTTACGAAAAAAGGAAAGTACGGATTGAAGGCGCTGGTGGATCTCGCACGCCTCGGCCCGGGTGAAACCGCGTTCATCAACGATATCGCGTTACGCAACAATATTCCGAAGAAGTTTCTCGATACCATCCTGCTCGAATTGCGAAACGCCGGCGTGTTGCGTTCGAAGAAGGGGCCAGGCGGCGGTTATTCGCTGTCGCGTCCCGCCTCGGAAATCCGCATCGGCCACGTCATCCGTACCCTGGACGGTCCGCTGGCTCCTATCCGCTGCGCCAGCCGCACGGCCTATGAAGCCTGCGACGACTGTTCCGATCCGGAGCGTTGTCAGGTACGGCGCTCGATGACGGAGGTGCGTGACGCGATTGCCGAGATTCTCGACAACATGTCGCTGGAACAATTCGTCGCCGGCGGCGCGGATTTCGACGTCCCGGAACGGGAAGATCGACGCGCTTCTCATACCGCCTGATTTTCGACGTAACTTGGCTTTCAAGGCAACCAACTCTTCAATGGCTTCACGCCGTTGAGATGGTAGTTGCCGACGATGTGGTATTTCTGGCGGGCCGGTTCATGCAGCGTATGGATGCGGGCGTTGCGCCAATGGCGGTCGAGGTTCAGGCCGATGCCGGCCGACGCCGTGCCGGCAAGCTCGAACAGCGTGTCGGCTGCCTCCATCGCAATATCAGCCGTTATGGTCTGGGCTGCCGCAACGGAGAGCGCCGCATCGATGACGTGGTCTTCCGTGAGATTGATCTGCGCCGCGTCGATCTTGCCGCCGGCTCGTTCCATCGTTGCCGTTGCCGCTTCGATTCGGACGGCAATTTCTCCGATTCTCGTTACGATCAGCGGATCGTTGACGGCTTGCTCATCCCCATCGCTTTCCCTCGGGTGAGAACGCGCCCGCACGAACTCCATAGTCGCTGCCAGTGCGGATCTGGCGATACCGAGATTGATTCCAGCGTGCATGAGTTGGTTCACGCAATCGATCACCGTCGGCTCCGCCAACTTTTCTCGGTCTACGAGCAGGGTGTCGGCATCGAGATAGACATTATGCAATATGACCGTGCCGTTTCCGGAGGTGCGTTGACCAAAGCCGTCCCAATCGTCGATGATTTGGATGCCTTCCGCATTTCTGGGCACGACAGCGGCTATCGATCCCTGGCGTTTATCCGCCGCGAACAGAGCGATCCAATCTGAAAAGAGAATGCTGGCGGACGGCCGGCTACGTCCGTTGAGGCGGAAGCCGGCTCCGTCCGATGTTAGATGCCAGGAATGGTCGGCGCCGCTTGCACCGGCCTCGGAAAAGATGCTCGCGAAACGATCGCCGGTAATGGCGCGATCGAAAAGGAGTGCCCTTTGGTCCTCACCGCCGCCAATTCTGACCGCTTCCAGCACGTGAAAATGCGTCTGCAATATCTGCGCGATGGAAGGATCGGCCTCCGCAAGGATGGCGATGACTTCGGCGAGAACGCTGTTCGAAATGTCGATGCCGCCATTTTCGGAAGGAACGGAAATTCCAAGCAGCCCCGATTGGGATAGAGCCTCGGCCTCGTCATAGGGTAGGATGCGGTTGATATCGCGGTCGCTCGCCTGCTGTGCAAAGGCATCCGCAAACGAGCGCGCAATATCGAGCGCCTCTTCTTCACTTTGAACGCGATGGGCGGGCGGCCTGACGCGTTCATACAATTGGGAAACAGTCCCCATTTGTCACTCCTCGACCAGCGCCGGCTCGGCTCCTCAGGGCGTGGCAAATCAGCGAGATGCTGGTTTCGCACCCTTCCGTATAATACGCGCCGACTGAAAAATTGTAAGCGCTCGACCCGATGTCAGTCAGGTCGAATAGCGAACTCGGTGCCTTCCAATGCCATTCCCTCCACAGCGAAAGCGGTTTCGAAATCTGATCTCAGCGCCCGGAATTGCTTTCCTTTTCCCAGTTCAATCGAAGGCGCGGCACGAAGAAAGCAACCGACCGCTGGATGTTTTTCAAGCCGCATTATCGCCGATCCGATTCCGCCCGCAGAAGAAAGCGCTTGCTAGAGGCGCATTTTCGCGCTTTCATATACGACTAAATAAGTAGACAATGACAATAATCATGCCGCCTCATCGCTTCAAGAAGCAATGGCGGACGATTGCAGGCATCGGATGTTGCACCGAGTTGGACCTGCCTGTCGCACCCTTCTTTCGTTGGAGAAGAATGGTGGAATTTTGAGACCCGAAGCGGCTCTTATGCGTTTTGTCAGCCGCCGTTCTTCGGTTGTCGAGCGTCAGATCAGAGTTTGAATTTCGGGCAGTTAAGTGACAAGCCCAAGAAAGGCATGATCGACCACCTCTCGCCCCAGGAGTTGATATGACGGTTCAGGGATTCTTTTCCGCCAGGACAAATGCGGCGGCGTCGGCTTATGTGATGCCGCGGATTGCCGTGATCGGACGTGGTTTTTCCGGCATGATGATGGCAATCGCCCTGCTGAAGACAGTGCGCTTTCCCTTCCATCTGCAGCTCTTCGATCCCAATTCCAGCGTCAGCGGTGGTCAGGCGCTCGCCTCGGGACACAGCAGCGAAATCCTCAACAGCCGCGTGCGCGATCTTTCGGTCTCTGCCGGCGATCCTGATGATTTCAATCAATGGCTCTCCAGCAATGCGCCTTTCCGCAGCGCCGTCCCCGCCGCCATACCGGGTTTCCTGCAGATCTTCGTGCCGAAGAGCATTTTCAGCGACTACGTCTACCAGCGCTTTTCGGAAGCCTTCTCATCACGGCGCGATGTGGCGGTGCAGGTCCGTAGCGAGACGGTCTTCGGTCTCAGGCGTGTTCGCGGCGGCCGTTTCGTGGTGGAGAGCGACGGGGCCGGCAATGCGCCATTTGATATGGTGGTGCTGGCAACGGGCTACGGCATTGCCGATTGGGAGGCGCAGGCCGGCGATCTCGTGGCGGTCCCGACCACCGTTCGTGCGCGCCGCCTTGTGTCGCGACCGCACACGCTCCTGCTGGGAAGCGGCCTGCGCGTGGTCGATCGGCTGCTGCAGATGCGCGAAAACGGCTATACGGGGCAGATCACCATCGTTTCGCGGCGGGGCTTCCTGCCGCAGAGCCATACGCGCAACAACGCCGACCCGGTTTTCCCTGCAGATGAGATGCCAGATAAACTCAGCGAAATTGTTCGCTTCATTCGCCGCGCTTGCGAGGAGGCGGAGGCGAACGGGCAGAGCTGGCAGTCCGTCATGAATGGATTGCGCAAGCACGCCCGATCGCTATGGCGATCCCTGCCGGCCGGTCAGAAGCAGCAGTTCAACCGTCATCTGCGGGCGCTCTATGACAGCCATCGCAATCGGTTGCCCGAAGCCCTGCATGTTCGCCTCAATCAGGAGATGGCTGAGGGTAACACGCTGTTGCGGCGCGGTCACTTCATCCGGCGGACGCCAACAGGGCTGATTTTGAGGCCCGCGGGACGGCAGGAGACCGAGCAGCTCTATGCCGATGACGTGATCGATTGTCGATGCCAGGCGCCCGATCTGAATGCGCCGTTGCTGCGCAGCCTTATCGACGCCGGCCTTGCGGTGCCGGACGAGCTCGGCCTTGGTCTCGCGGTCGATGCAGCGGGTGCATTCGAGGTCAATGGGCGTTCGACGGAGGGGCTCTTTGCCATCGGCCCCCTGGGGCTTGGAAGTCTCCCGGACATCGATCTCGTGCCTGAGATCGTGACGCAGGCCTATGCGGCTGCCGAAAGCGTGGCGGAACGTTTTCATCCGCAATGCAAGGCGGTTTGACCACTCAGCAGCGTCTCCATTTGCAAGCAAGGTGGCGATCGTTTGGTTCGTTAAGCGTACCGCGTCGCGGCAGAATAGCGGCTTGCTGCGGGCGCCGATCATGGCGCCGCCTTTATCCTGATTGCCCAGCGCGTATAATCTATCATTGCCAAGGTGGTTCTCTGGCCTACTTCTGGACGGGCGCTGGTCCGTGCGATAGGTCATGCCCAATATGAGGCGGCGTTACCAGGTTTTGAGCGAGGTTCTGGACAGGATAAGGGCGTGAAATGCCTTCGTGTCGCCTTTCTTTGTCTTACAAGGCGTACGCGTAAAGACTATGGAATTCGCAATCTTATTATAGGACGAGTCGGGTCTCTGTTTTTGCGGCGATTTCGGTCATCCACTGGCTGCGACTTCATGTGCAACGAGGAGCTCTGCTTGCGCCCGCTGAAATCTCGTCTTTTTCTATTGCCTTTTTTGCTGCTGGGATTGGCTATGTTTGCCATCGTCGGTCCGCTGGTGGGCGAGAATGCCTTTGCGCAGGATCAGCAGCCGGCCCAGACATCGCAGCAAACGGATCAACCGCCCGGGCAGCTCGCCAATGGGCTGCTGGATACGGCCGTCACCGAACTCGGCAAGGCAAAGAAGACCTACGCATCGCTTCAGGAGGCGGCGAAGCAGGCAACAGCTGATGATGAGACGCTCGTAGCGCTCTCCGGCCAGGTTGACGAACTCAATCGCACCACTGCTGCTATTTCCGCGCGCCTGAAACCCCGTACCGCCGAGATCGATGCACGCCTGACGCAACTCGGTGCTGCCCCGAAGGAAGGCCAGCCGCCTGAGGCTCCGATCGTGACACAGGAGCGCGACCGGCTCAATGCCGAACGCTCGCAGATCAGTGCCGTGATCCTGGATGCAGACAATCTGACCGCAGAAAGCAATCGGCTTTCGATGCAATTCATGGAGATGCGCCGAAAGTTGTTTGCCGAGACGCTATTCAAGCGGACGGAGGTTTCCACCACGACATTCGACGATGCAGGCGCGGCTTTGGTCGAGGAGGGTGTCAAGTTTAGTGCCGCGGTGACGAGCTGGATCGCCTTCGTGCTCAAGGCAAAGCTTGCCTCGCTTCTGGCTGCCGTCTGCCTGTCGATCGGCGCTGCGCTGATATTTCTTTTTGGGGGTTATCGGTTGTTCCGCCGCTACTACGTGCAGGACGAGGCTATCGAGAATCCGCCCTATATCAGCCGACTCTCCGTCGCCTTCTGGTCGACGCTGATCCGCACGTTGTCGCTGGCAGCCTTTCTCGTCACGTCCTTCTTCTTCCTCTCGAATTTCAACGTGCTGCGGCCCGACATCGCGCCGATACTGGCTGCGGTCTTCGGCTTTATCGGCCTCGTCTATTTTGTCGGTCGCCTCAGCAATGCCGTCTTCGCGCCATTCCGGCCGCATTGGCGCTTGGTCAAGCTGTCGAACAAGGGAGCGCATTCGCTCACCTGGTGCCTTCAGGCGATGGCCGTTGTCAACGGGCTGGATTATGTCTTCGACCGCATCAGCGAGTCCATGGGATCACCGGTCGTCGTTACCGTGGCGAAAAGCTTCCTGGCCGCACTGTTGATCGGCCTCATCCTGATTGCGGCATCCTTCGGCTCGCCGATGCTGGCCAAGAATGGCGATCCGGATGCGCCTGGCCGCCACTGGCCGCATGGCATGGCCATCATTCTTCGCGCTCTCGGCATATTGGTGATCTTCACCTCGTTCATCGGCTATGTGGGGCTTGCCCGCTTCATGGCAACGCAGATGATCGTGACGAGTGCTGTCATTGCAACCATGTATCTCGGTTTTCAGCTCGGCAAGGCCGTGTCCAAGCAGGGCGTTTTTGCCGAAACCATTATCGGCCGCTTTCTGGAAAACCGCCTGAAGCTGCGTGAGGTGGCGCTTGATCAGGCAGGTCTCGCAGCCGGACTTGCGACTTACGCAGTCGCGCTGCTGACGGGCATTCCCCTGATTCTGCTCTCCTGGGGTTTCCACATTCAGGATCTGGAAGCCTTCGCCTACAGGCTCTTTACCGAGATCAAGATCGGTAATATGTCGATCTCGCTGCTCGGCATCTTTGTCGGTATTCTGTTGTTTGCGGGCGGCTATCTGGTGACGCGCTGGTTCCAGCGGTGGCTCGACAGCAATGTCATGGCGCGCGGGCAGGTGGATCTGGGCGTCCGCAATTCGGTGAGAACCGGCATCGGCTATCTGGGTATAGCATTGGCGGCGATCTTTGCCATTTCCGCTGCCGGCATCGATTTGTCCAGCCTGGCGCTCGTCGCCAGCGCCCTCTCGGTCGGTATCGGTTTCGGTCTGCAGAATATCGTGTCGAACTTCGTGTCGGGCCTGATCCTGCTGGTCGAGCGGCCGTTCAAGGTTGGCGACTGGATCGTTTCGGGTACATCGGAAGGCATCGTCAAGCGCATCTCGGTGCGTGCGACCGAGATCGAGACCTTCCGCAAGCAGTCGATCATCGTGCCAAACTCCGAGCTCATCAATGCGTCCCTCGGCAACTGGACGCATCGCAACAGGCTCGGCCGCTCCGAAATCCCCGTATCCGTCAGCTATGATGCCGATCCGCGCAAGGTGATGGATATCCTGCTGGAGCTGGTACGCTCGATCCCGAAGGTGCTCAGGAATCCGGAGCCACATGTGGAGTTCTTGCGTTTCGGGCCGTCATCGCTCGATTTCGAGATGCGCTTCTATCTGTCCGATCTCTCCGACGGCATGGAGATCCGCAACAATCTGCGCATCGAAATCCTGAAGCGCTTCAACGAGGAGGGGATTTCAATTCCCTATCCACATCAGGAACTGCATATCGTCCGCGACGGTAGGAGAGGCAGGCAGCTGGATGCTACAGCCGAAGCGCTGACGGATTCTGCCGACGGGCCTGAGGCCGGAGATGCCATTCAGGAGGGCTCTACTTCGTCCCGCGAAGATAAAGTGCCGGAGGCAAAGGGGGCGAGCCGGCGTCGTGGCCGGACCGCAGCGGAGTAAGTTGCACGCAGGTAAACCGCCGCCTGTGTGCTCCGTCTGGAAGCTTTAAGCCCGACTTTCTCGACATGGACAACGCGCTGCCAGAAAGGCCCGCGCCTCGAACGGCGCCGGCCGACCGGCATAATTTTCTTCACTTCCGGGAAACCAATCGACTTAACAAATACGCAAAAGCTTTGTCTTAAAACAATACAGAGGGGATCATTTTCAAAAACAGGTTTTCATTATGCCATTTCTGGGTGTTTCGGGGATGCAATATTCCGGCGCGTCTCTTGCCGGCTCGCGCATTCTTCTTGTCGAGGATTCCAATCTCTTTACATCGATGGTCAGGGCGAAGCTGAAGGAGCTTCTGGACATCGACGTCGAGATTTGCCGCAATTTCGAAGAACTGCAGCTTGCCTACGACAAGTCGTCGGAGCCGATCAAGCTGGCGATCTCGAATATGAACCTGCCGGGTGCCGAGAAGGGAGAGGCCTTGGCTTATCTTCTCGATCTCAGCATTCCAACGATTGCCTTCACGGGCACTTTTCTCGAAGGCACGCGCGACGAGCTGATCGCCAAGGATGTGGTGGATTACATTCTCAAGGACAATATCTTTGCGGTGGATATGCTGGCTGAATCGATCTGCCGCTTTCTGACCAACCACCGTCACCACGTTCTCATCGTCGACGACAGCGCAACGGCCCGCGCTTTGCTGTCCAGCCGCCTGAAACGCTACAATTTCCGTGTCAGCGTTGCGGAGAATGGTGCAAAAGCGCTCGAAATCCTGAGGGCCAGCTCAGATATCGGCCTTATGGTCACGGACTACAATATGCCCGACATGGACGGATTCGAGCTGACGCGGCGCATCCGCGCGACCACCGGCTCCCATGAGCTGCGCATTATCGGTGTCTCGTCATCCAGCAACCGGCTGCTTTCTGCCCGTTTCCTCAAAGCGGGCGGCAATGATTTCATCTTGCGGCCGTTCATCGACGAGGAATTCTACTGCCGCGTGAATCAGAATCTCGACACGCTGTTGCAGATTCAGTCGGCTCAGCCGCCCGCTAGGGAGGTACAGGCCCGATAAAATCGGCTTGAGCAATCCAGGAAAAGTGAGGAAAAATCACTTTTATGTAAATCTCCGCAATCGGCGGTTCCAATTTTTTCACGAATCCTGTTCAGGATACGGGCAAGACGGTTTAGCAGACCTGCAATTGACTGAATATTCATACACCTGATGGTGTGGGAGGAATTGAAGGGAAATGGTACTGCATGCGGGAAACCTCGGCGGTGGCATCGGTCACCGCGACGGCAGCCAGAAAATACTTCTGGTTGAGGATTCGCGCATGTTTTCGGCGGTGCTATCGCATCGGTTCGAAACCGAACTCGGTCTTGCGGTAACCCATTGCTCTTCATTGAGAGTGCTGAACGAGGTGCTGGCAGGGGCGGATCGCAGCTTCACGATGGCGGTGATCGACCTGAACCTTCCGGATGCTGCCCATGGAGAAGCCCTGGATGTTGCCGTCGCACATGACATTCCCACCATCGTTTTTACGGCATCTTTCGACTTAGCGACGCGCAATCGCATCATGGAGCGCAATGTCGTCGACTATGTGCTCAAGGATGGCGAGTTCGCCCTCGACAATCTCGTTTCCTCCGTCCGGCGCGCCATTGCCAATCGGTCCGTTCGCGTGATGGTCGTCGATGATGTGCCTTCGGCGCGGAAAATGCTGACGGACTTGCTGCACGCCCAGCAATTCAGGGTCGCTGAAGCCGGCACGGGTGTCGAGGCCCTGGCAATGCTCGAAACATTCGACGACATCGAAATCGTCGTTACCGACTATAATATGCCTGACATGAACGGGCATGAACTGACCCGCCGCATCCGCCACCGTTATGGCTCGGATCGGATGCGGATCATCGGCATTTCGTCTTCGAACGATCGTTTGCTGTCTGCGACATTCCTGAAGGCGGGTGCCAGCGATTTCATCTATCGGCCCTTCGTTCAGGAGGAGCTGCAATGCCGCATCGCATTGAATGTTGAGACGCTGTCGCAGCTGAAGCAATTGCGGGCGGCAGCGGCGAGCGACTATCTGACTGGGCTCTATAACAGGCGCTATTTCTATGATCATGGCCCGCGTCTGGTCAATGAATGCCTGCGTCGTCAGCGTCCGAGCTCCGTTGCCATTCTCGATATCGATCATTTCAAGCATCTGAACGATACTTATGGGCACGAGATCGGAGACCAAGTGCTGAAGGCCGTTGCCGGCAGGCTTCACACGCTTCTGGAAGGCACGGATAATCTGCTCTCCCGCCTTGGGGGCGAAGAGTTTGCCATTCTTTTTGCGGAAATGAATTCGCGTGCGGCAACCGAGCTGTGCGATGAGGTCCGCCTCAGCCTTGCGAGCCTGAAGGTTCATGCCGACGACGAAGAGCTTTCGGTGACTGTTTCCATCGGGGTTGCGGAAATTGCCGGCTACGAGTCCTTCGACAACTATCTCAATGCTGCCGACCAGTTTCTCTACATGGCGAAGCACAATGGCCGAAACCAAGTCTATTCCGATTTCACGATGGCCCAACAGGCGGCCCAGTAAGCCGCCTGCAATAATCCGATTGCCTTGATTTCCGTCGGTCTCAGACGACGATGCCGGTGCGGTTGGTCGACATGGTCAGCTTGCGCTCTGCGCGCTCCTGCTGCGGCGAGCGATTATAGAGTTCGCGATAACACTTGGAGAAGTGCGAGGCCGATACGAAGCCGCATGCGACCGCCACTTCAACGACCGGCATGGAGGATTGCACCAGTAGATGCCGGGCGCGATCCAGACGAATTTCAAGATAGTAGCGTGCTGGCGAGCGGCCCATTTCCTGCCGGAACAGGCGCTCGATCTGCCGACGCGACAGGCCGGCATCGTCAGCGATTTCCAGCAGCGACAGCGGCTCGGCGAGGTTGCTTTCCATCAGCTCGATAATCGATAGCACCTTGGAGTTCTGCACGCCGAGACGCGCGCGCAGCGGCAGGCGCTGGCGGTCATGCGGGCTGCGGACACGATCGGTCAGCTGCTGTTCGCAGACGCGGTTGACGAGGTTTTCGCCAAAGTCCTGACCGATGAGATTGAGCATCATGTCGAGCGAGGCGGTGCCGCCGGCGCATGTATAGAGGTTGCTGTCGACCTCGTAGAGATCGGCATAGACTTCCGCCTGCGGGAAGGTTTCCGAAAAGCCCGGCAGGTTCTCCCAGTGGATCGCACAGCGCTTGCCGTTCAGCAATCCTGCTTGGGCAAGCACATGCGCGCCCGTACAAAGGCTGCCGACGGCGACGCCGCGATTGTATGTCTCACGCAGCCAGGCATTGACCGACTTGTTGTGGAATTCTTCGACATAGATGCCGGAACAGACCAGCACCATGTTCGGGCGGTTCTCACCGCCCAGATAGCGGCGCTCGTCGGTAAGGGAAGAATTGACCTCCAGCCCGATGCCGCTGGAGGAATAGACTTTCTGACCGTCCGTCGAGGCGAGCCGCCACGTGTAGGCGGGGTAGCCCAGCATGCGATTGGCAATCCGCAGCGTCTCGATCGCGGCGGAAAACGGCAGCATGGTGAAATGCGGAACAAGGAAGAAAACCAGGGAGCGCGTCTTGATCGGGGTCTTGCTCATGTCGTGAAAATCCATGTTCCAGGGCCGTTACGTATTCCTTGCGTCAAATACGCCGGCCCGATGGTCTATAAGCGACATTGGCATGGATAATCGCGGCCGCAAAGGGATATTTGCGTCTACTTTGAAAAATCGGGCTATGAAGGAGAGAAGCAAAGGGGAAGCGAGCAATATGCTCAAGCGACGAAATATATTTGTGGGTAATTCTCAGGATTAAAATGCGATTCGCATCTTGATGCGTAAATGTTCAAAAGGCGACGCTCGCTTGGGTTGAGCGCCGCCTTCAGCCGTTGTTCTTGCTGATTATCATCGGGTAGCCTTCGGCTTCTTGATTTCGTTTGCGGCCGGCCAGCCCAAGTCCTTGCGCATGTCATCGGACAGAGATTCAAGCTCGCGAAGGGAGCGCCACTGCTGCCAGCGATTAGCGAGGCGAGAAAAGAAGGGCATGTAACTTCCGCCTGACGGAAACGGGTTCCGCGTGCCGGTCTGTCTATAGCTGATGGTCGTCATTTTCAGGGTCCTTTCAGTGTCAACCGCTCAAAATGTCACGGGTTTAATATGGGCCTGCCAGATCTATCAATCAAACGAATAGATCTTATAGCTGCCATTAGTATTATTGAACGAACGCAATTTGCCGGGTTTCCGCTCCAGCGCCGACAATGTGCGATCCGGCGGGAGGCCGCGTGCATTGACGTCATCGATCAGATGAGCGGGAAAGCGGGTGGCAATCTCGTCGAGCGTATGCTGCGCCATCCGCTGAATTTTGCGGAGGCGTAAAAGAGAGAAAAGCCGTGAGGCTTCGTCCGGTACCATGCCAGCCATGATTTTACTCCTTTGAGGCTGCGATGAATTTCCATTACGTCCAATATGGTGCTTCGTTGACATTCAGACAAATGAAATGATATGGTGCTTAGGATCAGAAAAATTGAAAGGTAATCGATATGACCGTACCATTCCGCCGGCCCATACCGTTGCTTGACAATGAAGTTCTGCGTACCTTTGTGGCGATTGCCGAAACGGGGAATTTCTCAACCGCGGCTGATGCGGTCTTTCGTACGCCATCAGCTGTTTCCATGCAGATCAAAAAGCTGGAAGAGCAGCTCGGCGTGACGCTGTTTCTGCGCGATGCGCGTTCGGTGAGCCTGACGCAGCACGGGGAGATGCTGCTTTCCTATGCGCGCAATATTCTGGCGCTCTCCAATGAGGCGGTGTCACGCTTCATCATGCCAGAACTCAGCGGCGTCGTGCGGCTTGGCGCGCCTGACGATATCGGCGAACGCCTGCTGCCGACCATCCTCAAGAGCTTTTCTGAGACATATCCCGGCATCATGGTCGATGTCGTCGTCGATATGAGCATCCAGCTCAAGAAGCGCATCGAGGAACAGCGGCTGGACCTCGCGCTGATCAATTGCGCGACGCGTCCTTTCCCGACCGAGGGTGAGGTGATCTACACGGAGCGTCTCGTCTGGGCCGGTGCCAAGTGCGGCACCGCCTATCGCCGCGATCCGCTGCCGATCTCGATCTGGGAAGAGGGCTGCATCTGGCGGTCTGAAGCCATGGCGCAGCTGGAGCGGCAGAAGCGCGCCTATCGCGTTTCCTATCTCAGCGCCCATACGATGGCGCAGCGCGCCGCGATCGTCTCCGATCTTGCCGTCGCGCCATTCCCGCGCTCCTACATCACCGATGATATGGAAATCCTCGGGCCGAACGAGGGGCTGCCGGAACTGACGTCCTTCGACATTCGTCTGCTGACGGCATCGCAGATGACCGGACCGATGAAAGCGGTGGCAGACAGCATTCGCCAGGCCTTCGTCGAGATCGGGCGCAAAATGGCCGCGTGAACGCGGCCAACCATCTCTTGGACAAATTGCTTTCTTACTCGCGGCTGCGGCGACGCCTGCGGCCGCTGCCTTCTCCGCCATCGTCGGAGATCTGCTTGCGCTCGGGCAAAGTCACTACCTTCGAGAGCTCCGGGAAGGCGTCCACTTTGTTCGGCAGCGCCATGGCGTAGACGAAATGCTCCTGAAACTTTGATTCAAGAGCCGTTTCTATCTTCTCGATTTTCCTGACGGTTTCCTCGATCTCGCGACGATGCCCGCGGTTGAGCAGCGCCATGCGCGCACCGGTGCCGGCGGCATTGCCGACGGCCTTAACCTTGTCGAGTTCGCAGTCGGGAATGAGCCCCAGCACCATCGCATATTTGGGATCGATGAAGGTGCCGAAGGCGCCGGCGAGGCCGATGCGGTCGACATGATCGATGCTCTGCTTGTCCATCAACAGCTTGACGCCGGCATAGAGTGCTGCCTTCGCAAGCTGGATGGCGCGGATATCGTTCTGGGTGACCGTGATGCGCGGTTCGCCATCTCGCAGCAGATAGGAATAGGTTCGGCCATTCTGCAGGATGCGCGGCGAGCGTGCAGCCATCGAGCCATCGACGACGCCATCTTCCGAGATGATGCCGGTCAGGAACATTTCGGCGACGACCTCGATGATGGCCGAACCGCAGATGCCTGTCACACCGACCTTGGCGGCAGCCTCTTCGAAGCCCGGCTCATCCGACCACTGTTCGATGCCGATGACTCGGTAGCGCGGCTCCAGGGTGGCGGGATCGATGCGCACGCGTTCGATCGCGCCGGGAGCGGCGCGCTGACCGCTGGAAATCTCCGCGCCTTCGAAGGCGGGCCCGGTCGGCGAGGAAGCGGCGACGACGCGATGGCGGTTGCCGAGCACGATTTCCGCATTGGTGCCGATATCGACCAGCAGCATCATTTCATCCTGACGATGCGGCCCTTCGGCAAGTGTCGCGGCAGCCGCATCGGCGCCGACATGGCCGGCGATGCAGGGCAGCATGTAGACGCGTGTGCCGGCATTCATCGGCAGGCCGATCTCGGCCGATTTCAGATGCACTGCCCCGGATACGGCAAGCGCGAAGGGCGCACCGCCGAGTTCCGTCGGGTCGATACCGAGGAAAAGATGGTGCATGATCGGGTTGCCGACGAAGACGGCGTTCAAAATATCCTCGCGCGACACATCACCATCAGCGCAGACCTTGTCAATCAAGCCGTTCAAGGCTTCGCGGACGGCGTTGGTCATCGCCTCGCGGCCGTCCGGATTCATCATCACATAGGAGACGCGGCTCATCAGATCCTCGCCGAAGCGGATCTGCGGATTGGAGGCGCCAGCCGAGGCGACGGTTCGGCCCGAGAGCAGCGACGACAGATGCATGGCGATCGTTGTCGAACCGATATCGCAGGCAATGCCATAGGCCTCGTTCTTCAAGCCCGGATAGAGCGCGATGACGCGAGGGCGTTCGCTCTCCTGATCGCGATGGATGGCGGCCGTCACCTTCCATTCGCCCTTGCGCAGGATCGACTGCACCTGCGGGATGAGGTGGAAATCCACCTCGAGATTGTCGTATTTCCAGTCGGCCGCGATTGCCGCCTTCAGGCGATCGAGATCGCCAAGCGGCTTGTGCATATCGGGCTCCTCGACCTCGACGTAGCACATGTGCACGGCCGGATCGCGGGCTATGACGCGCTCGTCGGCCGCCTTTCGCACCACCTGTGCGTTGATGACGGTATCCTGCGGTACGTCGATGACGAGATCGCCTTGGATGAGGGCGGAGCAGGAGAGCCGGCGGCCTTCGGGCAGGTCGCGCACCTCGGCATAGCGCTTTTCCTTCGGCCCGATCGGCGAAAGATGGTCATTGGCCGAGACGATCTTGTGCTTGGCGAAATTGCCTTCCTGCACGGATACCTGGCAACGCCCGCAGGTCGCGCGGCCGCCGCAGACGCTTTCGACATAGACACCGAGCTGGCGAGCGGCCTCCAGCACAGGTGTTCCCACGGGGAAGTGGCCGCGCTTGCCGGACGGCATGAAAAGGACGAGAGGTTTGGCGCTGTCGCTGGCTTCGGCCACGGATCAGCCTTTCTATTTGCTAAGACGGCGTGCGTTCGAGCGAACGCGCTTGCTATAGGGTTTTATCGCAGCGTGGGTGACCGCATCGACGATGCTGCGCTGGCTTGTCGTGCCCGCGGACGTCAGAGCCGCGAAACCCTGTTGCATCATTGCTGCATTTACGGCAACGGCGCTTTCCGCCGCGGCCATCATCTTTTCGGAAACCATCCGGTTCATTTCGGCGGCATTCACATTGCCGGTCAGCGCGTCCATCCACATCTGCTGCAGCCTGATCGCGATCACGACAGGTGTCTGTAGCCAGAGCGTGGCAAGATCATTGGAAAGGCCGCGACCGGATGACATCTTATTCCCTCGCTGCTCCTGCACCGGCGCGCGCTGCACGACCGCCGCGGCGTCCGCCGCCGGCGGCAGGTGCCGCCGTTGCTGCGGCGGCTGCGACGCCGCCTTCGGCAGGCTTATAATCACGATAGGTCATGATCCAGTTGGTGCAATTGGCGTCCGTACCGTTCAGCACGTTGGCGGCGCGCACGGCCTCCATTTCCTGCGGACGGCAAGGGTTCATGATCGCCGAGGTCATGCCCGCACCAATGACCATCGGGATGAAACCGGCATTGATGCCGTGACGATGCGGCAGGCCGAACGAAATGTTGGAAAGCCCGCAGGTGGTGTTGACCTTCAGTTCGTTGCGCAGGCGATGCAGCAGCGCAAAGACCTGACGGCCCGCATCGCCGAGCGCCCCGATCGGCATGACGAGCGGATCGACGACGATGTCATGCGGCTTGATGCCGTGATCCATGGCGCGCTCGACGATCTTCTTGGCGACCGCGAAACGCACGTCCGGATCCATGGAAATCCCGGTCTCGTCGTTAGAGATGGCGACGACGGGCACGTCGTATTTCTTGACCAGCGGCAGGATGGCTTCGAGCTTTTCCTCTTCGCCCGTGACCGAATTGACCAGCGGGCGGCCCTTGGCAACCTTGAGTGCGGCTTCGATCGCTGCCGTGACCGAGCTGTCGATCGAGAGCGGTACGTCGACCAGACCCTGCACGATCTCCAGCGTCTGCACCAGAAGACCCGGTTCGGTCTCGTTCGGATTGACCGACGTGACGCCCGCATTGACGTCGAGCATGGTTGCACCGGCGGCCACCTGCTCCAGAGCGTCCTTGATGACGGTGTCGAAATTGCCTTCGATCATCTCGGCAGCGAGCTTCTTGCGCCCCGTCGGGTTGATGCGCTCGCCGATCACGCAGAAAGGCTGGTCGAAGCCTATGATGATTTCGCGGGTGGCGGAGGCAACGATGGTACGCGTCATGTCTGATCCTCTGGTCAATTGGCCCGATAGCTGGTCTATCGCGCAGTGATCTGGGTTACAAGCCGGCCGGTTCCTCTCCTGGCCTGCCTCAATCTATCGAATTCAATGCGTCTGCGGCGGCGTATGGTGGGCTGCAATTTCCGCCATCGCCTGCTGGTTCTCTTCCCGGCCTTCGCTGATCTGATGCAGGCGCTCGGCAACCAGGGCATCGGTGCGGCCGGCTTCACGCTTCCAAGGCTGGCGGCCCTTGAGCACGCCGGAATCATGCACCATTTCGGCGACATATTCCTCCTGGCGGTAGGCCATGACGTGAATGCCGGAAACGCCCTCGATCTCCTTCACCTCGTTGATGATGTCGATGCAGAGCTGCTTGCCTTCCTTCTTCTGATCCTGCGCACCTTCAATGCGTTTGATGATTTCATCGGGAATGTGGACACCCGGTACGTTGGAGCGCATCCAGCGGGCCGTCTTTGCCGATGCGAGCGGGCCGACGCCGACGAGAATGAAGCATTTTTCGGTGAGGCCGAGGTCGCGAACCTTCTTCATGTATTCGCGGAACATCGGCACGTCGTAGCAATACTGGCTCTGGACGAACTGCGCCCCGGCCTCGATCTTCTTGGCCAGCCGGTAGGGCCGGAAATCATAAGGCGGTGCGAAGGGATTGATGGCGGCGCCAAGAAAGACCTTCGGCGGCGAGGTCAGCTTGCGGCCGGAGAGGAATTTCGCGTTGTCGCGCATGATGCGCACGGTTTCCAGCAGCGACATGCAATCGAGATCGAAGACCGGCTTGGCGCCCGGTTGATCGCCGGCTTGTACGCCATCACCGGTCAGGCACATGATGTTGCAAACGCCCATGGCGGCTGCGCCCAGCACGTCGCCCTGGATGGCGATGCGATTCTTGTCGCGGCAGGCGATCTGCATGATGGGCGCATAGCCCATGCGTGTCAGCAGGGCGCAAATCCCGACCGAGGACATATGGCAGTTGGCACCCGAAGCGTCGACGGCGTTGATGCCATCGACCCAACCCTCGAAGATAGCCGCGCGCTCGTAGACGTCTTCGGCATTGGCGCTGTCGGGCGGGTTCAATTCGGCTGTCACGGCGAACTCGCCGCGGCGAAGCACGCGTTCCAGCCGCCCGAGCGAAGAGTGGCCGGGCAGGGGATCGAGCGGCAGATGGACGCCAAGCGGGTTTTCATCGATATGCGACATCGCTCAGGCTTCCTTTTTCGCCGTTTCGCGGGCTGCCGCGGCCTCCGCCGTGACGCGAAGCCACGAAGATGTTTCGCGCAGCGACTGGTTCACGGGCTTCTGCACGTTGAGGATCGCGTCCCCGTGGGTCATGTTCCGCGAGCCATTCCAGGCCTGCACCCAGACGCAGGGCATATCGGGCTCCACCTCGCAATTGCCGTTGGCGCGCACGCCGCCGCAGGGGCCATTGCGCAGCTGCTTCGGACAGTTCATCGGACAGGACATGCCCGTCGATGATAGCGCGCACTGGCCGCACATGCGGCAATCGAACAGGAAGCCCTTCACATTGCGTTCGATGAAGGTGATCGGGCGCTCTACGCGGTCATAGCCGAACGCCTTCCACAGCGGATGAAGCAGGAGGAAGGCGTCGGCGAAGCGACGGTAGAACCATTCCAAGAAACGTGAGTGACGCACGGCCCAGAGACGGACTGTGTATTTGCGCCGGGCGCGGCGATTGGGCGAAACTCCCGCAGGCGTATAGGCACCGCTGGCCGCTTTTGCGCCCGCGGCGGCATTGCCGGGCTTCTGAACGGCATCAGCCATTATCGCGGCCTCCGGATTTCACCAGAGTCACCAGCCGCTCGCGATCATAAGCTGCCTCGAGCTCGCTCGCCGCCTTGTCTGCTTCGGCTTCGAGATCGTCCGATACCGGCACCGGGTCCGCCTTGCGCCATTCGGCGAGATAATCGTCAGTTTCAGCGGCACCGGTGCGCATGGCGCACATGTCTATTGCTTCGGTAAAGCGCAAAGAAAGCTCGCGTTTTGCCGTCTGCCTACCCTTTTTGATGATCACCTGGGCCGGAATGTCCCGCCAGTAGACGACAATGCGATCCGCCATGCACAAATCTCCTCTTCACGCCAGAATGCACGCCGGCCGACCTCGGGACTGCACTCGCCACGACGCGCCACATGCCGAAAAGCGACGCGAGATGAAAACCTTGTCTGGAAGTATCGCCAAGGCGCTTTATCCTTTGAAACGGCCGGGTTCGAACTGTGATTGAATGTTCTTCCGTCGTCCAGCATGTCGGCCCAGGCAAAGAGGAGGAAGACAGAAAAGCGACGTAGGTGTCGTAATCAGACGGTCAGCAACTCGCGGGCAAGATCGCCGTACCCGGTGTAGCGATATTCGTAGTCCAGTCCGAGATAGGCGGCGGCTTCCTTCGCCTTTGCCTGCAGCGCCGGATCTTCCTCTTGCGAGAGATAGACCACCTTGCGGTAGTTGCCGAAATACATTTCGCGCAACTCGGGATGACGGTCCAAACCTAGCGGGACGATGACGAAGGCTTCGAACTGGCGGGCCAGGAAGTCGGTGAGGAAGAACGAGGTGATATCATCGTCACGCGCCGCGAAGGCCTCGTTGCCGGTAAAGAAGGAATAACAATGCGGTCCGGAAAGCCGCTCTACTCCCTCGCGCTCGCAAATCCTGTCGATATCGCCGCCGGTGCCGCAATCGGCATAGCCGATGAAGATCTTTTCGAAGCCGCGCGCGCGGGCATCGGCAATCGCTTCTTCCAGGGCTGGTGCGATCTTCTGCGGATAGGAGTGATAGATTGCGGGAAGACAGTGAAGATCGATGTGATCGAGCCCGTTTATTTGGGTAAGCGCCAGTATTTCGCGCGCGATTGCGCCGCACGCGATCACATGAACCTTTTGCTTTGTTATACGTTTATCGCCCGGAGGGTTCTTCTCCGCATTTTTTTGATCAATATCCACTCAGAGGGGGTTCCCAATCATGACTGCATCGACACTCACGAAAATTGCAGCGGCCTGCGCCGTTCTCATGGTACTTGCTTCCTGCGCCAATACCATACGCGGCGTGGGCAGAGATACTGCAAACGCGGTCCACGCGACGGAGGACGCTGGTCATACCGTCAAGAAGGCAGCTCAATAATCAATTTGGGATGCTAATGCGCCGGCGGCAACCCATTGGTTATCGCCGGCCATCAGTTTCTTGCAATCAGGCGCCGGCAGCCAGGCTGTTGTGCTTGCGCTTCATGAATTCCTTGGCGGTTTCGACCGCCACGGCGGCGTCGCGGCAATAGGCATCGGCGCCGACGGCCTTGCCGAATTCCTCGTTTAGCGGCGCGCCACCGACCAGAACGACGTAGTCATCGCGCAGGCCCTTTTCCTTCAGAGTATCGATGACAACCTTCATGTAGGGCATCGTCGTCGTCAGCAGGGCCGACATGCCGAGAATGTCCGGCTGTTCGCGCTCGATGGCGTCGAGATAGTTTTCGACCGGGTTGTTGATGCCGAGGTCGATGACGTCGAAGCCTGCGCCTTCCATCATCATGCCGACAAGGTTCTTGCCGATGTCGTGAATGTCGCCCTTGACGGTGCCGATCACCATTTTGCCGAGCTTCGGCGCGCCGGTCTGCGCCAGAAGCGGACGCAGAATAAACATGCCGGCCTTCATCGCATTGGCGGACAGCAGAACTTCCGGAACGAAGAGAATGCCGTCGCGGAAGTCGATGCCAACGATGCGCATGCCTTCGACCAGCGCTTGGGTCAGAATATCATAGGGCGCCCAGCCACGCTCCAGGAGGATATTGGTGGCTTCCTCGATTTCTTCCTTCAAGCCGTCATACAGGTCGTCATGCATCTGCTGCACGAGCTCTTCGTCAGAAAGTTCCGAGAGAATGATTTCGTCGTCAGACATGCGCTCCATCCCGTTTTCGTGCAATGCATCAGAGACTTGTATAAAACACTGCCGCCATTACGGATAGACCGGAAGGCCGCCAAAACTCTTTTTGAATGCGACGTCGCACGGAACAATCGCGACGGACGAAGAACAGTTGATATTAGCGGCCCATGTCTGTCCTATGCTAATTGCTGGCGCATTAAGGAACGTCCGCTTGGCGGAATCGGGTAGCATGGGGCTTGATAGACGCATCCATGCGCAGGAGTGAGGAAACATCATGGACGATATGATTGAGCAACCGGCTGCAGGCAATGATGGCGGTGGACGGCGTTCGCGCAGCGAGGGCAGGGGTGCGGCAGCGCGGCGTGCTTCGCGCAGCGGCGGTGGGCCGGGTCCTTCGCTCCCCTATATCACCCGCAAGATCGGCGTCTACGAAGTGCTTGACGAAGAGGGCCTGCAGCTCATCGAACGTAACGCCGATACGGTTCTGGAAGAAATCGGCATCGAGTTTCGCGATGACGCGGAAGCGCTGGCGCTCTGGAAGGAGGCCGGTGCCGACGTGCGTGGGCAGCGCGTGCATTTTCCGAAGGGTCTTTGCCGCGAGCTTCTGAAGACTGCGCCGAAGGAATTCACCTGGCACGCCCGCAACAGCGCCCGCAACGCCCATGTCGGCGGCAAGGCGACGATTTTCGCGCCGGTCTATGGCCCGCCCTTCGTCCGCGATCTCGAGGGCAACCGCCGCTACGCGACGATCGAGGATTTCCGCAATTTCGTGAAGCTCGCCTATATGGCGCCGTCGATGCATTCGTCCGGCGGCACGGTGTGCGAGCCTGTCGATATCCCGGTCAACAAGCGCCATCTGGATATGGTGTACAGCCATATCAAATATTCCGACAAGCCGTTCATGGGATCGGTAACCGCACCGGAGCGTGCTGAAGACACGATCGCAATGGCGAAGATCGTCTTTGGCGACGACTTCGTCGAGAATAATTGCGTAACGCTGAACCTTATCAACGCCAACTCGCCGATGGTGTTCGACGAGACCATGCTCGGCGCTCTGAAAGTTTATGCGCGGCACAACCAGGCTTCGGTCGTTTCGCCCTTCATTCTCTCGGGCGCAATGAGCCCTGTCACTGTTGCAGGCACGCTGACGCAGATTCTCGCCGAAGTGCTGGCCGGAGCTTCCTTTACGCAGCTGATCCGCAAGGGTTCGCCGGTGCTTTACGGCACCTTTGCGGCTTCAATCTCGATGCAGTCCGGTGCGCCGACCTTCGGCACGCCGGAGCCCTCGCTCGTGTCCTACGGCGCGGCACAGCTCGCCCGCCGCCTCGGTCTGCCATTCCGTACCGGCGGTTCGCTCTGCGGATCGAAGGTGCCAGATGCACAGGCGGCGCATGAATCGGCCAATACGCTGAACATGACGCTGCTGGCCGGCACGAATTTCGTGCTGCATGCGGCGGGATGGCTCGAAGGGGGGCTCGTTTCCTCCTACGAGAAGTTCATGATCGACCAGGATCAGCTCGGCATGATGCAGAAGATGGCCGAAGGGGTGGATCTCTCGGAGAACGGTCAGGCGCTCGATGCCATCCGCGAAGTCGGCCCGGGTAGCCATTATCTCGGCTGCGGCCACACTCAGGCCAACTTCCAATCCGCCTTCTATCGCTCGGCGCTCGCGGACAACAATTCCTTCGAGCAGTGGGAGATCGAAGGCCAGAAGCGCATCGAACAGCGCGCCAATGCGCTTTGCCGTTCCTGGCTTGATCACTACGAAGCGCCGCCGCTCGATCCGGCGATCGACGAGGCTCTTCTGGCCTATATCCAGACGCGCAAGGACTCCATGCCGGACGCTTTCACCTGAAGAGAGCCCGAGGCCGCCAGGGAGCAAGGCGGTGCGACGCGCGTTGCCGACCTCATCCAGAAGGAAGTCTGGCGGCCGCACTATGAATATAAGGGGCCACGATGAGCCGTGGCCCTGTCATACTCGAACAACTCCGTGCGGCGCTCGGCGTCGACGGAGTTTTCGTTCGAGGTATAGTGTCCTTCGGCGACGGCGAGGGGCCGCTATTGGCCGATGGCACGGCGGCGCAAAGCGTGGTCCTGCTTGGCAATATCGGCGGCTCGATCTGGATTCCGTTTTCGCGCTGGTGGCAATTGCCCGAGAATGCCGGCCGGTCCGATCCGCTCGACGACTGGTCGAAGATAGTCATCCGGCCAGTTGCAAGCGACTTGGGTGCCACGGCCTACTTTCCTTCGGATCCCCCATGGCAGCCGTTCCAGCGATGGGCCATGCAGGCCGAAGGCTTGAAGGCATCGCCACTCGGTATCCTGATCCATCCTGTTTATGGCGTGTGGCACGGCTATCGTGGCGCGTTGGGATTTGCAGATGCCATTGAAAATGACTTCGCACCGGCATTTCCTCAGCATCCATGCGATGTATGCGTCGACAAGCCCTGTGTCACTGCCTGCCCGGTAGCGGCCGTAACGAGAGCGGGCTTTCATGTTCCAAGCTGTCGCTCGCATTTGCGCACGCGGGAAGGGCAGGCCGACTGCATGGCCGGCGGTTGTCTCGCACGCAATGCCTGCCCGATCGGGGCCGGCTATCGTTATCCCGCCGAACAGCTTGCATTCCATATGGCGGCACTCCAGCTTTAGTTCCCGCGTACTCCTTGTTTCGCCGCATTGCGATGCGTTCTAGCGCTTGTGCTATTGATGCGGAGCTATGCGCTTGATTCGATTGATGCTCATCCTTGCCGTTCTTGCCTTTGCCGCCACCGCCTCGGCCGGTGAGGCCTGCCGCAAGGTTCAGCATCTCGGTGACGGCTACACGGTTTGCACCTTCGATCCCGCCCATTACGACGTCCAGATTTTCCAGAATGACCGCAACGGTAAGCCTTATGGCTCGTTCCGGGCGCTGGAAATGGATCTGCGCCAGGACCGCATTTACGTGCGCTTTGCCATGAATGGCGGCATGTATCTCGATGATCAATCCCCTGTCGGTCTCTTCATCGAAAACGGACGCGAGATAAAGGCGATCAACACCAACAAGGGCTGGGGCAATTTTCATCTCCTGCCGAACGGGGTTTTCTATGTCCACGAAGGCAAGGCGGGGATCATGGAAAGCAAGGCCTTCGCCGCTTCCGGCATCAAACCTTTTTACGCGACGCAGTCCGGCCCGATGCTGGTCATCAGCGGCAGGCTCCATCCGTCATTTCTGGCTGACAGCCCGAGCTTGAAGACGCGAAACGGCGTTGGCGTTACCTCTGACGGCAAGGTCATCTTCGCCATTTCCGATGGACCGGTGCGCTTCCACGATTTTGCGACGCTGTTTCGCGACGATCTGAACTGCCCGAACGCGCTGTTTCTCGACGGCAGCATTTCCAGCGTCGACATCCCGGAATGGCGAAGGCGCGACAGCCTGTTTCCGCTCGGACCGGTCATCGCGGTGACGCAAATGCTGCCGGGCTAGGGCAGCTCCAATATATAGACAAGAACGCCTTCACGAAGCTCTCCACCGGCTTTCGGTCTCGCAAGGTTTGAGCAAGGCCCATCGCGCAGTTTTCAAGCGAGGGGTTCCAGCGAGTCTTCGAGAAGGATCAACATGCACGCGCAAGCGGAGAAACAGACTGTCGCATCGCATGGCGCGGAACACGCCCTGCCAGCCTTTCCTTTCGGTTGGGAACATCACAAGGATCGGCACTGCATTTGGATCGTCAGCCCAGAGGGCTACGTTCACAGCCGCGCTTTCGAGGATGTTGCCCTCGGCCTTCACTACGCCTTTGCCGAACTCGGTGGCAGCGCGCCTCTGGTTACCAATCCGCGAGATTGGAACGGACGCGTACCGATCGTTTACGGCGCAAATTTGCTGCCCTCGGTCGCGGCGCAATGGCTGCCACCCGAGAGCATTATCGTGAATATGGAGCAGGTCTCGGCTGAAAGCAGTTGGATCAATCATCGATATCTCGGACTGCTCAAGAAATTCGCCGTGCTCGATTACAGCGAGCGCAATCGCCAGGGACTGGCCAGGTTCGGCGTTCCCGCCGAAATTCTCGATGTGGGATATAACAGGCACCTGACGCGTGTGCCCCAAGCGCCGGTGAAGGATATCGACGTTCTCTTTTACGGCTCGGTCAACGAACGCCGCAAGAATGTGCTGGTGGCGCTGCAAGCAAGCGGGCTGAACCTCGTTCACCTGTTCGGTGTCTACGGCGCCGAGCGCGACGCTTTCATCGGGCGCTCCAAAATCGTCCTCAACGTGCATCATTTCGACGCCGCGATCTTCGAGATTTGCCGTGTTTCCTTCCTGCTTGCCAATGGCGCCTGCGTCGTCAGCGAGGGCAATATCCACGACCCGGAAGTGGCTGCTTTTGCCGAGGGAATGGCGTTTTGCAATTATGATCGGCTTGTCGAAACCTGCATCGAACTCGTTCGCGACGACGAGAGACGGTCGGCAATTGCGAGCCGCGGTTTCGGCCTCATGTGCGAGCGCCAGCAGGCGACTATTCTTTCCGCTTTGATGGCGAGGGGCGGCTAGGTTTTTTAGAGCATTTTTGCGGCGAACCGGGCGCCTGTGGCGGGTGGATCGGCAAACGACATGTGAAGGCGGACTGCGACTATGACTGGAAATGAAACGATCTACATCCTCTGCCCACCGAATCATATGACGGGCGGCCCGGAAGCCCTTCACCAACTTTGCGCAAGGCTGACCAAAATCGGGCGCAGCGCCAGGATGGTCTATACCAACGGTTCCGATCACTCCCTGATGCCGTCCCCCGATGGGGAAACCACAATGGTATTTCGGGAATACGAGAATGCCGTTCATCCGCAATATCGGGCCTACGCGACCGAAAGCTCGGACTATATCATCGACAACGAAAACGCGATCGTGGTGTTTCCGGAGATATGGCCGCATCTGATTCCACTCTTCAAGAAGGCGACTAAAGCCTATTGGTGGCTGAGTTTCGATTACGGCATGCGGCATCTGATGCCGCTGGGCGGCGTACCGTTCCTTCTGGAGAACGACTGCAAGATGCTGTCGCAATCCTCCTATGCCACGGCACAGCTCAGTATTTTGGGCTTCAGCGATGTCTTGCGGATCTCGGATTTTACGACACTGGCAAACAACGTGGCGCCACAGCCGATTCAGCAGCGGCGCGATCTGGTTCTGTTCAACAACAAGGCCGAGGCTTTCGGGCGCCAACTGGCGACCATGTCTCCGCAATATGAATTCAAGATCCTCAGCAACATGTCGCCGACGGAAGTCCATCAAAACATGGCGCAAGCCAAGCTTTACGTCGACTTTGGTCCACATGCCGGCAAGGATCGCATGCCGCGCGAAGCGGCGCTGCTCGGATGCTGCGTGATCACCGGTCGGAACGGCTCGGCCAGCAATTTCGAGGATTTGCCCATTCCGGCTAAATACAAGTTTGGCAATCATCCCCAACGAACGCACGAGATTTCAAGAGCGATCGATGACGTGATCCAGAATTTCCCGGAGAGATTCGAGGATTTCGGTGTCTATCGGCGCTCTATTGCCGTCGAAGAGACAAAGTTCGAATTGGAGGTCTTCAGTGTATTCGGGCAGGTCTGATCGAAAGTTGGCGGCAAGAAGGTTGGTTTCGCGATCATGATCAATTTCGCCGATGTTGACTTGCTTGTGGTTGGCGCCGGTTTTTATGGCGCGACCCTCGCGGAGCGGGTGGCCAACGAGCTGCAGAAGAACGTGCTTCTGATCGACCGCCGGAAACATGTTGGCGGCAATGCCTATAGCGAGTTCGACAGCGAGACCGGTATCGAGGTTCACCGCTACGGCGCGCATCTCTTTCATACGCCGAACGAACTCGTCTGGACCTATCTCAACAGGTTCACCGCATTCACCGACTATAAGCATCGTGTCTATTCGACCTATCGCGATCAAGTCTATTCGATGCCGATCAACCTCGGCACGATCTCGCAATTCTTCAATCGACGCCTTTCGCCCGACCAGGCGAGGGCACTGATTGCGGACCAGGCGGCGGAAATGGCCGGCCGCCATCCGGCCAATCTGGAAGAGAAGGCGATTTCTCTGATCGGCCGGCCCTTGTATGAGGCGTTCATTCGTGGCTATACGGCAAAGCAGTGGCAAACGGATCCGCGTGACCTGCCCGAACACATCATTACGCGCCTGCCGGTCCGCTACACCTTCGACAATCGCTATTTCAACGACAAGTATGAGGGCCTGCCGGTCGACGGGTATACGGCGATTTTCGAGAGGATGCTGAAGCATCCGAAGATCCGAATTGCCCTGGGCGTCGATTTCTTTTCGCTAAAATCAACGCTGCCAGCCGGGCTTCCGATCGTCTATACCGGCCCGATCGACCGCTATTTCGATTATTCCGAAGGCGAGTTGGGCTGGCGCACCATCGACTTTGAGAAGGAGACGCTGAACACCGGCGACTTCCAGGGGATGGCGGTCATGAATTATGCCGATGAAACAATCCCCTACACGCGTATCCTCGAGTTTCGGCATTTCAATCCCGAGCGAAGCTACCAGACCGAAAAGACGGTCGTTGTGCGGGAATATTCACGATCGGCGAAGCGCGTCGATGAACCTTATTATCCAATCGACACGCGTCAGGATAAGGAGATCTTCCTGCGCTATCGCGAGCGGGCCGAGGCGGAGGCGAATGTCCATTTCGGCGGGCGGCTCGGCACCTACCGATATCTCGACATGCACCAAGCCATCGGTGCTGCCTTGAAGGCCTTCGACAGCCGGATTGTTCCGCATTTCACCGAGGGCCGCACTATCGGTGGTGAAAGATAGGCAATCGCCCGTTACGCGCCGATATTCGGCGCGTAACTGTCGGCAGTGCCGAACAAAGCTCAAGGCGAAAATACCCGATTCGCAGGGGGAAGCTCGGTTGTCGGGCTTTCCTGAGATTGCTTAGGAGCGTCTGCGACGCTCACGCGCCGGAGCGGCGCCGCCTTCGTTGGCCGTCTTGTTGCGCATGGGGCCAATCCGCTCGATGATCGTCTCCAGCGTCGGGCGAGCGCCGGGCACGTAGCTGTCCAGCGCTTCCCGCATGGCGGCCAAATGGCCGCAGGAGGTGCCGCAGCATCCGCCGATGATCTTGGCCCCGGCGTCGCGGGCAAGGCGTGCATAGTCGGCCATCAGCGGCGGTGTGCCGGAATAATGGATCTCTGCGCCACGATATTCGGGAATGCCGCAATTACCCTTGACGATAACGATGGCGGCCGGGTCTGCCTCGGTCATGTCGAGGAGGCTGGACAGGATATCCGAGGCGCCGACGCCGCAATTGGCGCCGACCGCGAGCGGCCCTGCACCGATATCGGTGGCGACGGCATGAATATCCTTCGGGTGTAGGCCCATCATCGTCTTGCCGGCCGTGTCGAACGAGCCGGTATATGTATAGGGCAAGCCGACCTTGGCAGCGGCTTCGGCAGCAGCGCGGATCTCGTCCGGCGAGGACATAGTTTCGATCCAGGCAACATCGGCACCGCCGGCCTGAAGGCCTTCCATCTGCTCGACGAAGGCTGCGACGGCGTCTTCATAGGTCAAGGCGCCGAGCGGCATCAGCAACTCGCCCGTCGGCCCTACCGAGCCGCCGACGATGACCTTGCGGCTGGCCTTATCGGCAACGGCACGGGCGATCTCGGCCGCCGTCTTATTGAGACTGTGCACGCGATCCTGGGCGTGATGAAGCTTGAGGCGATGGCGCGTGCCGCCGAAGGTATTGGTGAGGATGATGTCGGCGCCGGCATCGACGAAATCCTGATGCAGTTTCGTGATCCGGTCGGGATGCTGTTCGTTCCAGAGCTCGGGCGCTTCGCCGGCCTCTAGGCCCATGGCAAAGAGGTTCGTGCCGGTTGCGCCGTCGGCAAGCAGTACGCCTTTTTCGGCAAGCAGATCGGTCAAGGGATTGGTGGCGACGGTCATAGTGTGTCCTCGGATGCGGCGGCTCTAAAGAGTGTCAAATGCAGATATAAACATTTCTTTATGTGAACACAACGACAAGATGGCTGCCCCATATGTCGACGCGGCAACAAGACAGAAAAAGCGCCCCCGTAAGGGCGCTTTGTCACTTGAGATGAAAATCGCGCCGTCAGGCTGCTGCCATTTCTGCCGTGTCGTGTGTCGTGGGCGTGACCATGGCGGCGATGATGCTTTGCAGGTCGATCGTGCCGATAGGCTTGCCGCTCGCATCCGTGACGACGGCTCCTGTCTGGCCCGCCTCGGTGATCTGCTTGGCGGCGACTTCCAGCGTCATGTCGCCGGGCACGCGCGTGCCGCTGGGTTCGCCCGAAAGCGGCTTCATGATTGTCTGAGCTTGGATGACGCGACCGCGGTTCACCTCCTTAACAAAGGCCGTGATATAGTCGTCGGCAGGCTGCAGCACGATCTCCTGACCGGTGCCTTGCTGCACGACCTTGCCGTCGCGCAGGATCGCGATCTTGTCGCCAAGGCGCAGGGCCTCGTCGAGATCGTGGGTGATGAAGACGACAGTCTTCTTCAACTCCTTCTGCAGATCGAGCAGCACCGTCTGCATATCCACGCGGATCAGCGGATCGAGCGCCGAATAGGCTTCGTCCATCAGCAGAATGTCGGCATCGTTCGTCAGCGCCCGGGCAAGGCCGACGCGTTGCTGCATGCCGCCGGAAAGCTGGTTCGGATAGTGCCTTTCGAACCCTCTCAGTCCGACGCGTTCGATCCAATACTGACCCTTCTTTTCGCTTTCGGAGCGCGGCACGCCCTGGATATCCAGACCGTAGATCGTATTCTCGATCACCGTGCGGTGCGGCAGCAGTGCAAATTTCTGGAATACCATCGCCGTCCTGTGGCGGCGGAATTCGCGCAGGTCGTTTTCGTTCATCTTGCAAACGTCGACGCCGTCATAGAGCACTTCGCCGGCGGTCGGCTCGATCAGGCGGTTGATGTGACGGATCAGCGTCGATTTGCCCGAGCCGGAAAGGCCCATGACGACGGTGATGGCACCGGCCGGCATGTCGATGTTGATATCCTGCAGGCCGAGCACATGACCATGCGTCTCGTTGAGTTCGGTTTTACCCAAGCCGTTCTTGACCTGGTCGACATAGTCGCGTCCGCGAGGGCCGAAAATCTTGTAGAGGTTTTTTATCTGGATCGCGTGACTAGCCATGGATGACCTCCGAGTGCTTCTGGAGCCGTCTGCCATAGGCCTGGCTCGTTCGGTCGAAAATGATGGCGATGGCGACCAGTGCGAAACCGTTGAGGAAACCGACGGTGAAGAACTGATTGTTGATCGCCTGCAGCGTATTTCGGCCGAGCCCGCCGACGCCGACCATGGAGGCGACGACGACCATAGCGAGCGACATCATGATGGTCTGGTTGATGCCGGCCATGATGGTGGGCAGTGCGAGCGGGATCTGCACGTTGAACAGCTTCTGGCGATGCGACGACCCGAAAGCGTCGGCGGCTTCCAGCACTTCCTTGTCCACGAGGCGGATGCCGAGATTGGTCAGGCGGATCATCGGTGGGACGGCATAGATGACGACGGCGATAAGACCGGGCACCTTGCCGATGCCGAAGATGACGACGACCGGGATCAGATAAACGAAGCTCGGCATGGTCTGCATGACATCGAGGATCGGATTGACGATCGATTGCAGCCGGTCTGAGCGCGCCATCAATATGCCGATCGGCAGGCCAATGACGATGGCGATCAGCGTACAGACCGTTACCATCGCGAGCGTGATCATCGTGTCGGTCCAGAGGCCGCAGACGCCGATGAGGATCATGGAGATCGCGGTGCCGGCAACAATTTTCAGGTTGCGGCTTGCTGCATAGACGACGAGCATCATCACGATGAGCACGATGAACCAGGGCGTATTGGTAAATGCCCATTCAAGATAGTTCAGAAACCATTGCAGCGGCTGCACGATGGCATCGATGAGAGTGCCGTAGGCGCGTACGGACGCCCTGAAGCCGTCGTCGATATTCTTGCGCGCGAGGCGTATGAGCGATTCATCTATTGCCGGAAAGTTGCAGAGCACATTCGGCAGGATCGTACACTGGATAGCCATGTATTTCCCCTTCTTGGTCCGGTTTTGTCCCGCTCCGCCCGTGTGGCCTTCACGTGTGGATGGCTTGCAGCGCTGCGACCGGTTCTTCAGGCTGCCCTTGCATTCTTACTATATTCGCCACCATCAATCTGCACTCGTTGCGACCTTGTGCCGAGCCGCACTGTCGGTATGAGCGTCGTTTGGGTTGTTCTGCGCGAATATGAAATCGGCGGCAGGCACGAAACCGCCGCCGATTCAGCAACATGGATCAGAGCGAAGCCTTGATCTTGGTGGCGACGTCCGGAGCGACCCACTTGGTCCACATATCGGGGTAGGTCTTGAGGAAGTACTTGGCGCCGTCCTCGTTCGTACCCTGATTGTCGGTCATCCAGGCGAGAACCTTGCCGACGGTGGCGTTATCCCACTTGCGGGTCTTCATGTAGTCCATGGCGATGCCGGCCTTTGCGGCAAAGTCCTTGGTCACGACGGTATAGACGTCCGAAACCGGATAGGAGTTCACCTTCGGATTGGCGCAATCCTGCTGCGACGTGCAGGCATCCCAATCCTTCTTGTCATGCGGCACGTTGAAGCTCAGGCGAACCATCTCGTACTTGCCGAGGATGGCTGTCGGAGCCCAATAGTAGCCGAGCCAGCCGGTCTTCTTTTCGAAGGCATTGGCGATCGAACCGTCGAGACCTGCGGCGGAGCCGGTATCGACAAGGGTGAAGCCGAGCTTGTCGGCGCCAAGAGCCTTGTAAAGGTTGGTCGTGGAGATCTGGCAGTTCCAACCCGCCGGGCAGTCATAGACGGCACCCTTGGACGGATCTTCGGGGGCAGGAAAAAGTTCGGGATGCTTGAGGGCGTCCTGAACGGTCTTGATGTCCGGATGGGCGTCGGCGAGGAACTTCGGAATCCACCAGCCTTCGACGCCGCCGTCGCTCAGAAGCGGTGCGGCCACGATCAGGCGGCCCTCGGATACGGCCTTATCGAGCGCGGTGCGCACAGCGTTGACCCAAAGCTCTGGTGCGACGTCAGGCTGACCTTTTTCGTTCATGGAGGCAAAGGTCGGCTGTGTATCGCCGGTTACCAGAGTGACATTGCAGCCGTAACCGTTCTGCAGGATGATCTTGTCGACCTGCGCGGCAACGCCTGCGGATGCCCAGTTCATTTCAGCAATGGATACACTGCCGCAATCCGCAGCGTGCGCCGAGCCAGCCAAAGCATAGGCGCCGAATGCGAAGATGGCTGAAGCGAGAAGCTTCTTCATTGATATCGTCTCCCAATTTTTCGTTACGTTGCGGAAATCGACCCTAATGCGTTCGATTTCTGTCGATCCCCTGTCAGCGCGGTCCAATTGCAACCGTTCATACGCCGCTGACGACGCCCGTACGGTCCCCTTTGCTGCCGTCGTGCATTTGGTCTTTTTGCGACCGCTGAACTTTATCGCGGCCGGGCATTCTTTGCATCGACATCAGGCAGCGTAAGGATTTGGATGAAGAAATCAACAGCCGGTCGGCCGATAGACGTTATCGTGTCTCTTGGAGAAGCTTAATTAAGCGCCTGAATTAGCCTATTTTCTGCCATTCGTGGCTGTAAAACGTCCATCACATGGCTTCCTCAAAGCTTTGCCACCCAGGCGGATTTGAATGGTGCTCAAATATCGTGTCCCTGGAAGACGTTTTATATCTCATTTGCGTCGTTTGCGATTTCTCAACGCAAAGCGGAAAATTTTCAAAAAATTTTCAGATTCACTCTAATTTAAGCACTTAATAACCCTCCAGTAACGATGTCGGTTTATCAATCAATGCGTGGCGGGGGACAACCGCTGCTTCCCTGGATCAGGTATAGCGTACCGGGGAATGCGAACCTTGCGGTGTATGTGCAGGGAAGCCGGCGTTTTTGGCAAACCGCGTCGATCTCTGGATCGCGCGGTTTTCGCGCTTTATAGAGTGCCGTTACAGGACAGTTTTCTGTGCGAGAGCGGCAATCCGCTCCGATCCCGACATTGAGCAAAAATATAGCCGCCGATGCTATCGCATGGCGGCTTCTCGTGTGTTGGACTGGCGGCTTGACGCGCTATCAGCCGACATTATACGTGCGGATGAAGCCCACCGTGCCGAAGCGCGTATCGAGCTGCTGCAGCCGGCTCTCGGGGCGGTGAGCCGGAAGCTTGCCGTTCCAGGCGATCTGGATGGAATTCTGTCTGTTGAAGATGAAAAGCATTGGGGTATCCTCCGACCCGGACCGGCCGGTTTCGTTGTTTGTTTTCGCGATGGAGATAATCCTCTTCCGCGTAACTCACAATGGATGAAATCGTCATCCAATGTCGCAAACAGAGCATATCGGACGATGATGCATTTTTGTATCGTGTCGGTGGGCTCCGAGGGGCGGAGATCGCGGCAAAATCAAGGCGGAATCCAGCGTTTTCAGTGGCTGTAGCATATCAAGGTGGTGAGGAATGACGAGAGCGATCATGCTGCAGGGAACCGGCTCCGATGTCGGAAAAACGGTATTGGTCGCGGGCTTGTGTCGGCTGTTCGCAAACCGGGGCGTGAGAGTGCGCCCGTTCAAGCCACAGAACATGTCGAACAATGCCGCCGTTGCCGAAGATGGCGGCGAAATCGGACGCGCCCAGTGGCTGCAGTCGCTGGCGTCACGCGTTCCCTCATCGGTACATATGAATCCGGTGTTGTTGAAGCCGCAATCGGAAACCGGCAGCCAGATCATCGTGCAGGGCAAGGTCTGGGGCCAAGCCAAGGGCCGGGACTATCAGGCGCTCAAACCGCAATTGCTCGGCGCGGTGCTTGAGAGCTTCGCCACGATGCGGGCGGGGACCGATCTCGTCATCGTCGAGGGGGCAGGCTCGCCCGCCGAGATCAATTTGCGGCGCGGCGACATCGCCAATATGGGCTTTGCGACACGCGCTAATGTCCCCGTCGTGCTGGTCGGCGACATAGACCGCGGCGGCGTGATCGCGTCGCTGGTCGGCACGTACCATATCTTGCCGGAGGAAGATCGGCGGATGATCCGCGGCTATCTGATCAACAAGTTCCGTGGCGATGTCTCCCTCTTCGCTGAGGGTATCGAGGCAATTGGTAGCTTCACGGGGTGGCACTGCCATGGTGTCGTCCCCTGGCTGAAGGCGGCGGTGCGTCTGCCGGCGGAGGATTCGGTCGTATTGGAGCGACTTGCTCGAGGTCCTTCCGGCGCGCTCAAGGTCGCCGTACCCGTGCTGTCGCGCATCGCCAATTTCGACGACCTCGATCCGCTGCGGGCCGAACCGGATGTCGATTTGGTGTTTGTCCGCGCTGGAGAGCGCTTGCCTGCCGATGCAGCGCTCGTGGTGCTGCCGGGTTCGAAGTCTACGATCGGTGATCTCCTTGATCTGCGCGAGCAGGGATGGGATCGCGATATAGCCGCGCATGTTCGCCGCGGCGGCCGCGTCATCGGCATTTGCGGCGGCTATCAGATGCTCGGCCACATGGTCCATGATCCACTTGGCATCGAAGGATCGGTGACCGAGACGCCCGGATTGGGCCTATTGGATATCGAGACGGAGATGGCGCCGGAAAAGACCCTGCGCAACAGCACTGCCGTCTCCAAAGAGTATGATGTGCCGTTATCGGGCTATGAAATCCATCTCGGCGTGACGCGGGGCCGGGACTGCGAGCGGCCATCGGCCATGATCGACGGGCGGCCTGATGGAGCCGTATCGCCGGATGGTCGCATCATGGGCACATATCTGCATGGCCTTTTCAGCAGTGACAGCTATAGGGCAAAGCTGCTGGCAAGCTTCGGCCTCTCCGGCGAGCGCATGAACTATCGCGCCAACGTCGACGCGGCTCTGGACGAAGTTGCGGCAGAGCTGGAAAGCGTACTCGATCCCGCCTGGCTCGACGGTCTGGTCGCCTAGAGTTCCCCGGAGACTTCCCGGCGGCGGCGGTCGAGTTCTTCGCTGTAGCGACGCAGCGTATAGCTCTCCGTCAGCAGGCCGATGACCTTGCGTTCGATGAGGTCGTTGACGACGACGAGCGCTTCGCTCTTCGTCTGCTCGAACATGGCTGCTGCCTGCTTGGCGTTCATTTGCGGCTGCAAAAATTCATTGCGCAGCTGGATGAAATCGGAAAGACCGTGTTCCTCGTCATCCTTTTCGACGGGGCTCGCATAGACGTCGGGTACGAGAACCAATCCGGAATATTTTTCGTTCTTGTCGATCAGGATGACCCGCTGCGCCGAGCCGATCGGGAAATTCCTGCGAAATTCCTCGATGCTCATGTCGATGCTGGCCGTATGCACATCGGGGCGCATCATGCGGGCGACGGTCAGGTTGCGGATCCAGCCGACATCGTGAGCGCTGCGGATGCTCTCGCCGCGCAAATGGAAGCGCCATGTGGCGAAGGAGTAGCCGAAGGTCGTGCGCACCACCAGCGAGGAGGTGATGACCGCCGCTAGAACCAGGGCGGTGATCGGAAAATCTCCGGTGATTTCGAGCGCCAGGAAGGTCATGGTAAGCGGCCCGCCAATGATCGCGACGGCAAGCGAGCTCATGCCGACGACTGCGTAGACGGCCGGCGTCAGTGTGGCGTGATCGAAATACGGTGCGCAATAGGCGAAGATCTTGCCGAGCAGCGCGCCCATGAACAGCGACGCAAAGAAGAGACCGCCTCTGAAGCCGGAGCCGATCGAGACCGCTGATGCCAGGGACTTCAGGATGAAGACGCCGACAAGTGCGCTCAGCGTCACATCAGTCGAAAGATTGAGATGCAGGGCGCCATGGCCGGCAGATAGAACCTGCGGCGAGATCAACGCCAGTGTTCCCACCACCAAGCCGCCAAGTGCAGGGCGGAAAGGCGGCGCGATCGAGCTTTTGCGCGCCAGTTCCTCGACCCATGCGACGCCCTGCATGATCAGGATGCCGATACCGGCGCAGAAGGCACCGAGCAGAATGGCCGGAAGATAATCCGCCGGAACGATCGCCCCGAAATGATCGATATCGATGGCGAAGTCGTCGCCGGCAAGCAGTCTTGCGATCATGGTCGAGATTAGCGCCGAAACGACGACAGGTGTCAGGGTCACGATCGAATAGCTGCCGATGATCAGCTCGAAGGCGTAGAAGGCGCCGGTGAGCGGCGCATTGAATGCTGCGGCGATGGCGCCGGCCGCGCCGCAGCCGACGAGCATGCGCAGATCCGCGCGGCGCATCTGCATCTTGTAGCCGAATTTGGAGGCAATGCCGGCCGCAATCTGTGTGTAACCTGCTTCAAGCCCGACAGACGCGCCGAATCCATTCGAGATCAGGTTCTGCACGGCAACGATGATACTGTCGGTGAGCGACATGCGACCGCCGTGCAGCGCATTGGCTTCGATCGGGTCGACCATCGGCTTTTTGCGCGTGCGGGACAATATGTAGAGCAGGATGCCGAGAATGATGCCGCCCGCGATCGGTGCGATGAACACTACCGATTTGTCCCGAATTGCCATCGCCGCCGAACTCAAGCGTTCGTAGTCGGTTATGCCATAGATGACGCTGTGAAGTTTGCGCGAGATATAGCTCATCGCCGTCACCGCACAGCCGGATACAATGCCTACCAGCGCCCCGGCGAAGACAAGTCCCAATTCGCCACGGCGCAGCAATGCCCTGAAGCGACCGAGATCGAATAGGACCGAGAAGACGCCGAGGCGTCGCGGTTGGAATTTCTGCAGCATGGGAAACGGACGATACGTTTTACTCGAATGTGAGAGCTTACCCTCTATAAACTCCTAACATCAAAGAAATACGGCAAAAAAGCCGCTGGTTTCATGGGAATTTTCTGCCGATTTCGCAATCGGGACGGCGCAGGTCGCATCCATGCCCTTGATTGACTTGACGTAAGTGAAAGCCTAATCATTGCCGGCATAACGAATGGTTCCCGAGCGGCGATCTGCCGCATGGGATGAAAAGGGAATGTGGAGGGACGGACCCAATCCGGGCGTTCTCATCACAGCCGACCCCGCGACTGTAGAGCGGTCAGGGTCTTTTGTTCGGTTTGAAACCTATTCCATCGATGGTTCGCATGGGGCGAACGGGGCGGGGCAGGCGCAAATCGTAAAAGCCACTGGCGTGGCATCATGATCAACCGGGGCTGGACGCCTCCAATTCTACGAATCGTCCGCCTTTTCATGATGGACTGCCGGGAAGGCGAGAAAGATCCGCTTGTGCACGATTGGGGGCGACCGGCTTCGGTCCGCCCCCGTCGCGGCGCCTTATCCGCGAGCCAGGAGACCTGCCATGCGTGCCAGGCACAAAGCCTATTATGGAACGTCAGTTCCGCTGCCAGCACGGAGGTTGTCATGGCGCAAGACGAGTTTTTTTCGGCGTTTGGACGCCTGTTTCCCGGTATCGACTTAGTGCTGGTGGCGCTCGCTTTTGCGTGTGAGCGGGCATAACGCATGTCGCCTCCGGCTTCCCAAGCAGTCTTCGTCCTTGGCGGCGCGCGTTCCGGCAAATCCAGGTTTGCCGAATCCCTGGTTTCGGACACGGGTCTTGAACGTCACTATGTGGCGACAGGGCAGGCATGGGACGACGAGATGCGCGAGCGCATCGCGAAGCATCGTGCCGACCGCGGCGACCTTTGGCAGACGCATGAGGAGCCAATCGAGCTCGTCGAGCAACTTGCCGCCATTGACGCCGAGGGGCGGGCAGTGCTTGTCGACTGCCTGACGCTATGGGTCACCAATCTGATGATGGCCGAGCGTGACATGGCGGCGGAGTTTGCCGCCCTGACCGCATTTCTGCCGACTGCGCGATCAAGGCTTGTTCTCGTCTCCAACGAAGTGGGCTTGGGAATCGTGCCAGAAAATCGCATGGCGCGCGAATTTCGCGATCATGCCGGCCGTCTGCACCAAATGGTCGCAGCGGCAAGTGCCGAAGTCTATTTTATCGCAGCGGGCTTGCCGCTGAAAATGAAGGGTTGATGCATATGAACCAGGAAAAGATTCCCGCCACCGTCATCACCGGCTTCCTCGGAGCCGGCAAGACGACGATGATCCGCAACCTCCTGCAGAATGCCGGCGGTAAGAAGATCGCGCTGATCATCAACGAGTTCGGCGATCTCGGCGTCGATGGCGACGTGCTGAAGGGGTGCGGCGCGGAGAACTGCACCGAAGACGATATCATCGAGCTGACCAACGGCTGCATCTGCTGCACCGTGGCCGACGACTTTATTCCAACCATGACGAAGCTTCTGGAGCGAGATGCGCGCCCCGACCACATCGTCATCGAGACATCCGGCCTTGCTCTGCCGCAGCCGCTGGTCGCTGCCTTCAACTGGCCCGACATCCGCACCCACGTCACCGTCGACGGCGTCATCACCGTCGTCGATAGCGCCGCCGTCGCCGCCGGCCGTTTCGCCGACGACCACGACGCCGTCGAGGCTGCCCGCGTCGAGGATGATTCGCTCGACCACGAAAGCCCCATCGAGGAGCTTTTTGAGGACCAACTGACCTGCGCAGATCTGATCGTGCTCAACAAGACCGACCTGATCGATATCGACGGTCTCGGCCGTGTCCGCGCCGAAGTTGCCTCACGCGCCAGCCGCAAGCCGACGATCATCGAAGCGAAGAACGGCGATGTGCCGGCCGCCATCCTGCTCGGCCTCGGAATCGGCACGGAAGACGATATTGTCAACCGCAAATCCCATCACGAGCTGGAGCATGAGGACGGCACGCCGCACGATCACGACGAGTTCGACAGCTTCGTCGTCGAACTTGGCCCGATCGCCGATCCGGTGGCTTTCGTCGATGCGCTGAAGGGCGTGATTGCGGAGCATGACGTGCTGCGCCTCAAGGGCTTTGTCGATGTCCCCGGCAAGCCCATGCGCCTGCAGGTGCAGGCCGTCGGCAGCCGCATCGACACCTATTTCGATCGCGCCTGGACACCGGGCGAAGCCCGCGCGACCCGGCTCGTGGTGATCGGTCTGCACGAGATGGACGAGACGATCGTGCGCAAGGCGATTGAGGCGCTGGCCTAAGGGAAATCCATGCATCTCCTCCTGGCACAGAAGGGAACGATCAGCGACGGCGAGGAGGCGATCGACCTTGGGCAGTCGCCCGGCGATATCCTCTTTCTGTCGGCTGCCGATACCGAGCTTGCGGCGATTGCCGCGGCGCATGGTGAGGGCGACCGTTCCCTTCGGCTTGCAAGCCTGATGAGCCTCAAGCATCCGATGTCTGTCGATACCTATGTCGACAGGACAGCGCGGCATGCGAAGCTCATCATCGTGCGGGCGCTGGGAGGGGCGAGTTACTTCCATTATGCTCTGGAAGCGCTGCATGCCTGCGCGGCGCGCCAGGGCGCCTTGATTGCGGTGCTGCCGGGGGATTCGAAGCCGGATCCCGGGCTGACGCCATTCTCCAACGTTGCGCTCGATGATCTCAACGCGCTTTGGTCCTATCTGATCGAGGGTGGGGAGGCGAATTCCCGGGCGTTTCTCGCTTACGCCGAGGCGATGCTTTCGGGCACGGAAAAACCGATACCCGCCGTGCCCTTGATGAAGGCCGGCATTTGGTGGCCGGGCCGAGGCGTGATCGGCGTCGAGGAATGGCGGAGAGTTTCCGTTTCCGGGGTAGCGGTCCCGGAGGGACTCGAACCCCCGACGGTTGCCGTTTCTTTCTACCGCGCGCTGGTTCAGAGCGCGGAAACCAGACCCGTCGAGGCCATGATAGAGGCCCTCATTGCCGAGGGCATGCGGCCGTTGCCGGTCTTTGCCTATAGCCTGAAGGACGCCGTGTCCGTCGGCATTCTCGAAAGCGTCTTTACCGCGCTGAAACCGGGCGTGGTCATCAACGCCACCGGCTTTGCCGTTTCGGCGCCGGGCGCGGATCGTCAGGCAACGGTGCTGGAAACGGGCGACGCCGTGGTTCTGCAGGCCATCTTCTCGGCTTCATCGAAGGAGGCGTGGGAGGCATCCTCGCAGGGGCTTTCGGCCCGCGATCTCGGCATGAATGTGGCTTTGCCCGAGGTCGATGGGCGCGTTCTCGCCCGAGCCGTGTCCTTCAAGGCGGCCGCCCGCTATGACGAGAGGGTCGAGGCCAATATCGTCGCCAGCGAACCGCTCGAGGATCGCATGCGCTATACGGCGCGGCTCGCGGCCAATTGGGCGCGGTTGCGCAACACGCCGCCCGGTGATCGCCGTGTTGCGCTTGTTATGGCGAACTATCCCAATCGCGATGGACGGCTCGGCAATGGAGTCGGGCTCGACACACCCGCCGGCACGATCGAGGTGCTGAAGGCGATGCAGATGGCGAGCTATAGTGTTGCCGATCTGCCTGCCGACGGCGATGCGCTGATGCGGCACTTAGCGGAAGGCCCGACAAATTCGGGGCGCGATGGCCGCGTGGTTCGCGAGAGACTTTCCTTTAGCGACTACAAGGATTTCTTCTCGTCGCTTCCCAAACAGATTCAGGATGAGATCACGGCGCGTTGGGGCGAGCCGGAGCTAGATCCTTACGCGATCGATCACGGTTTTGCCTTGCCGTTCGCCCGCTTTGGAGACGTGCTTGTCGGCATCCAGCCGGCGCGCGGCTACAACATCGATCCGAAGGAGAGTTATCACTCTCCTGATCTCGTGCCGCCACACGGCTATCTCGCCTTCTATGCCTTCCTGCGTCGCTCCTTCGATGCCCATGCCGTCATCCACATGGGCAAGCACGGTAATCTCGAATGGCTGCCGGGCAAGGCGCTGGCACTGTCGGAAAGCTGCTATCCGGAAGCGATCCTCGGACCGCTGCCGAACCTCTATCCTTTCATCGTCAACGATCCCGGCGAGGGCACGCAGGCCAAGCGCCGCACGAGCGCCGTCATCATCGATCACCTGACGCCGCCGCTGACGCGCGCCGAAAGCTATGGCCCGCTAAAGGATCTGGAGGCGCTCGTCGACGAATATTACGAGGCTTCGGGCGGCGATCCGCGTCGCATCCGTCTGCTCCGCAAGCAGATCCTCGATCTCGTCGCCGATATCGGACTGGATCAGGATGCCGGCATCGCCAAGGGCGAGGGCGAAGACGAGGCCTTGCGCAAGCTTGATGCTTACCTCTGTGACCTCAAGGAGATGCAGATCCGCGATGGCCTGCACATCTTCGGCGTTTCGCCTTCTGGGCGGCTGTTGACGGATCTGACGGTGGCGCTCGCGAGAGTGCCGCGCGGACTGGGCGAGGGGGGCGATCAGAGCTTGCAGCGGGCGATTGCAAGAGATGCTTTTGTGATCGGGGATGTGCTTGAAAGCATTCCCGCGCAGAAACCATTCGACCCGCTTGACTGCGACATGGCCGCTGATTGGACCGGCCCGCGCCCATCAATTCTCCAAGATATGTCCGATACCCCCTGGCGCACCCAGGGCGACACTGTCGAGCGTATCGAACTGCTGGCCGCAAAACTCGTGAATGGCGACAAAGCCTGCCCCGAGACTTGGCCAAACGCTAGCATGGTCCTGGACGAGATCGCTTCAAAGCTCCAGCCTTCAATTCTCGCTTGCGGTGATGCTGAAATCGCAGCCTTGCTCAAGGGCCTGGACGGCCGCTTCGTTCCGCCCGGCCCCTCCGGTGCGCCCACCCGTGGCCGGCCGGATGTTTTGCCCACGGGGCGGAATTTCTATTCGGTCGACAGCCGTGCCGTGCCGACGCCGGCGGCCTACGAGCTCGGCAGCAAATCGGCTGAACTGCTCATCCGCCGTTACGTTCAGGACCATGGCGAATGGCCTGTTTCCTTCGGCCTGACGGCCTGGGGCACATCGAACATGCGCACGGGTGGCGACGATATCGCGCAGGCGCTGGCGCTGATCGGCGTCAAGCCCGTCTGGGACATGACCTCGCGCCGCGTCACCGGCTACGAGATCATTCCGCCGGCCATGCTCCGGCGGCCACGTGTCGATGTCACGTTACGCATCTCCGGCTTCTTCCGTGATGCGTTTCCCGAGCAGATCGCCTTGTTCGACAAGGCCATCCGTGCCGTCGGCATGCTCGATGAAGATGCGGCGGACAATCCCATTGCGACTCGCATGCGCGGCGAGATCGAGCGGCTCGAAGCTGCCGGCCTCGACGCTGCCTCTGCCAGCCGTAGGGCTGGTTATCGCGTCTTCGGTTCCAAACCTGGAGCCTATGGCGCCGGTCTGCAGGCACTCATCGACGAGAAGGGATGGGAGCGCCGTGCCGATCTGGCCGAAGCCTATCTCGTCTGGGGCAGCTATGCCTATGGCGCCGGCGAGGAAGGAAGAGCCGAGCGCGGCGTTTTCGAGGAACGATTGCGCTCGATCCAGGCGGTCGTGCAGAACCAGGACAATCGCGAGCATGACCTGCTCGACAGCGACGATTATTATCAGTTCGAGGGCGGCATGGCGGCGGCGGCCGAGCAGCTTGGCGGTGCGCGTCCCTCGATCTATCACAACGACCATTCGAGGCCGGAAAAGCCTGTGATACGCTCGCTGGAAGAGGAGATCGGCCGTGTGGTGCGCGGTCGCGTCGTCAATCCCAAGTGGATCGAGGGCATCATGCGCCACGGCTATAAGGGCGCCTTCGAGATCGCAGCAACGGTCGATTATCTCTTTGCCTTTGCCGCGACGACGGGTGCTGTGCGCAATCATCATTTCGAGGCCGTCTATCAGGCCTTCGTCGTCGATCAAGGCGTGCGTGATTTCATGGCGGAGAAGAACCCGGCAGCACTTCGGGAGATGCGGGAGCGTCTGCTTGAGGCGATTGATCGCCAGCTCTGGACGCCGAGAAGCAATTCGGCGCGGTTCGATCTGGAAAGCCTTGATAAGGGCAGGGACGCTGCGGAATGAGTGTGATCGACGAGCTTCTGGTTGGTTTTCGAGATTACCTGCTGTCGCGCAGCGATCGGATGCTGCAGCATTTCACGGAAGGTTTTGACTGGCCGGCGCAACAGCGCTCGCTTGCGACGCACGACTTGCCCGTCGTCCAATATCTTCGAAAGCATGCTCAGTTGGGCGAGGGTGCAGAAGGCGTGCTGTTCGACAGGCTCTTTCAAGCCGCGAACGAACTGCATTGGGCCCAGACCTATAGCATTGCCGATTTCGGCAGCGATTTCCTGCAGCGATATGGCTGGGTCGAGCTGTTCGGCACGCGCGGCCATTTCGCGAGCGAGGAGATGGCCGGCGGCTTCCTGCTGCTTGGTCCCGGCGTGCATTATCCGGATCATCACCACGAGGCCGAGGAGATCTATATCCCGCTGACCGACGGCTCGCTGTGGAGCAAGGATGCCCAGCCATTCCTGCCGCGCTGGTCGGGCGAGATCATCCATCACCCCTCGAATATCCGCCACGCCATGCGCACGGAAGACCAGCCACTTGTCGCGCTCTATCTTTGGCGCGGTGGCCCGCTGGCACAGAAATCGATCATATCAGGGAGAATGCAATGAGCGACGAATTGGCCGAAACCGGCGCGGACGCCCCGAAGAGCGACGACGCCCGTCACGCCGACAAGATGGCCAAGAAGAAGGCCGCGCGCGACAAGATCATGGCGACCAAAAACGATGAGAAAGGTCTGATCATTGTCCATACCGGCAAGGGCAAGGGAAAGTCTTCCTCCGCTTTTGGCATGATCTTCCGCCACATCGCTCATGGGAAGCCCAGTGCGGTAGTGCAGTTCATCAAGGGCGCCATGTGGACCGGCGAGCGCGATCTGATCGAGAAGCATTTCTCCGATCTATGCCAGTTCCATACGATGGGTGAGGGCTTCACATGGGAGACTCAGGACCGAGCCCGAGACGTGGCAGCGGCCTCTGCTGCATGGGAAAAGGCCAAGGAGCTGATCCGCGACGAGCGTAATTCCATGGTGCTGCTTGATGAAATCAACATTGCGCTTCGTTACGACTATCTCGACATCAACGACGTGATCGAATTCCTCAGGAATGAGAAGCCCTACATGACGCATGTGGTCTTGACGGGCCGTAACGCCAAGGAAGAGCTGATCGAGATTGCCGACCTCGTCACCGAGATGGAATTGATCAAGCATCCGTTCCGCTCGGGCATCAAGGGACAGCCGGGCGTCGAGTTCTGATCGCCTGGCGAACGTTTAGCTGCCCGGCAGCATCGCCTTCAGCGCTTCCGCCGTCTGCGGGTTCGCGGGAAAGAAGGATTCGATAGCGAGTTCCGACAGCGTGACATCGACGGGCGTTCCGAAGACGGTCGTAGTGGACAGAAACGACAGATGTCCCACTTCGGTGACAAGCTCCAGAGGTACGGCGATGCCGGCGAAATCCCGTTCCGGAGCCGCCGACTTCGGCGCAAGCGGTGCGGGATAGGCCGACAATTCCTCAAGCAGTTTTTTCAAAACAGGATCGCCTGTCGCCGATATCTGCTGGCGTAGGCGTTCCAACAGATGTGCCCGCCATTCATGGAGATTGGCGATCCGAGGCGCCAAGCCGTGGGGGTGCAGGCTGAGCCGCAGGACGTTAATTGGTCCTTCGGTCAGCGAGGCGTCGGTCACTCCCGCGAGCAGCGGAGCGACGGCGGCATTGGCGGCGATGAGCGTCCAATGCCGGTCGACGGCCAGGGCCGGGAAGGGTTCGTGTCCTTCCAGCAGCATATCGATCGCGCGCCGTGCCGGAGCAAGTGCCGGATCATCCAGTTTGCGCACTGGAAAGATCGGGGCAAAGCCGGCCGCCAGAAGCATCGGGTTGCGTTCGCGCAACGGCACATCGAGCCGTTCGGCGAGATGCATCAGCATCTCACGGCTTGGAAGTGCCCGCCCGCTCTCGATGAAGCTCAGATGCCGTTGCGATATATCGGCTTCAAGGGCGAATTCGAGCTGGCTCAGGCGGCGGCGTTGCCGCCATTCGCGCAGATGGTCGCCGAGAGAGCGGGCCGGGTTCATCATGCGGCAGCCGGCAGCTGATCGATGAAGCCGTGAACGGACTTCAGGCGTTCACCTTCGAGGATGGCGAAATCCGTGCCCTTGACGAGAGGCTCGGCGTCAGCCGGACCGAAGCCCCAGGAGAAGCGGAGATTGTCGCCGTGGCGCTCGCCCTCGGTAATGAGCGTGAAACGGAAGCCGGGGAAGCGCTCATGGGCGGCCGTGACCAGCGCGTGGATCTGCTCGCGATTATCCGCGCGCATCATGGGATCGACGTAGCTGCAGTCTTCCGTCCAGGCGTCGGCAATGAGCGCACGGCGACGTTCGGTGTCGGCCTCGTTCCAGATGGCGATATAGCGGTCAGCAATGATGTTTGCGTCGGTCATCGGTCAACTCCTTTGGATCGCCTGAACCGTTCAGGCAGGGCGATCATCGGCGCGGACCGAAGTACTATCAATTACGTCGGAGGTAATCAAAGGCCCGTTCTAGAGGCCGAGCCAGATCCTGACGGGATGGGTGGGGTCTGCCAACAGCTTGATCGCGAAGGCGATGCAGACGATGACGAGCAGCGGTTTGATCAGCTTGGCGCCGATGCGCATGGCAAGTCGCGAACCGAGCTGCGCGCCCAGGAATTGGCCAAGCCCCATCGTCAGCCCGACTTTCCAAAGGATGGCGCCGGAGAAGATGAAGACGATCAGGCCGCCGAGATTCGATCCGAAATTGAGCAGCTTCGTATGCGCCGTCGCCTTCAAGAGGCCGAAGCCGGCGAGCGTCACGAAGGCGAGCATCAGGAACGAGCCGGTTCCGGGGCCGAACGCGCCGTCATAGAAGCCGATCAATGGCACCAGCGTCACACCGAAAAGCCCGGCGCTCATGCGCCGATGCTTCTCGACATCGCCGAGATTGGGTTTCAGGGCGAAATAGAGCGCGATTGCGATCAGCAGGAAGGGCAGGATGATGCGCAGCACCTGGCTTGGCATGATGGTCGCCAGCATCGCACCAAGCATGCCTCCGATCACAGCCATCGCCGCCATCGGAAGCTGCTCGCGAAGCTTGACATGTCCTTGTCGGGCATAGGCGATGGTTGCCGAAGCTGCACCGCAGATCGACTGCACCTTGTTCGTGCCGAGGGTCTGTAGCGGCGGAATGCCTGCCAGCAGCATGGCAGGGACGGTAATCAGCCCACCGCCGCCGGCGATCGAATCGACGAAACCGGCGAAGAACGCAGCGGCAAAGAGCAAAAGCAGGAGTTGAAATGTAATATCTGGCAAGATGGGAACTCGGAGGCGGGAAATCAGCGGCCTTCTGGCACTTCGCCCGCCGCAAGGCAATTGCTATCGGGACACACCAGGCAAAATTGACGTGTCGAAAGCTGCCCGCTACAGCTGCTATATCGGTCGATGTTGCTGGGAGCGAATATGACGATATATGCCAATTCCACCCGCCGCTATCTTCTGGGTCTTGGCTGCGAGCGCGGCACGGACTGGAATGAAGTGCGGATGCTTGCGGAAAGAGCATTCCAGGAGGTCGGTATCGGGAGTGACCAGGTTCTGGCCGTTGTATCGATCGACACGCGCATGGATGAACCGGCCATCCTCGAGACCGCCACGCATTTTCGTCTCCCGGCACGCTTCTTCAAGGCGGCTGCACTGGAGCGGGAGACACCCAGACTGAAGAATCCCTCAGAGATTGTTTTCGCGCATGTCGGTTGTCACGGCGTCGCGGAAGCGGCGGCGCTGGCGGCCGCCGGCCCGGACTCCGAGCTCGTGCTTCCCAAGATCAAGTCCGGCTTTGCTACGGCGGCAATCGCCAGGATTGCCTGAGCAGCGAATTCGCAACGCAAGTCTCGCAAATGACCAGCGGAGGATCCCGACGGCATTTCACCGCCGCCTGTTCTCGTGTATGCCGATAGGTCAAGCACTGATCCTAAGCGAAGTAAATTTCCGAAAGATCAAGCTTATTCAGTATGTTGGTAAGGAAAAATCATGCATAAGGTCATTTATGATACCGATCCGGGCGTTGATGACGCCATGGCGCTTCTCTTTTTGCATCGTCACCCGGGTATCGACCTTCTCGGCGTGACGACGGTTTTCGGCAATGCCTCCGTGGACACGACGACGCGTAACGCGCTGTTCCTGAAGCGCGAGTGGAATATTCCGTGCCCGGTCGCGCGGGGTGCCAGCGTTACCTTCGATCCGTCGCGGCACGAGCGCCCCTGGCCGACGATGGTTCACGGCCATAACGGTCTCGGCGATATCGACGTGCCCGAGACGATCGACCTGCCGACCGATCCGCGACCGGCCTATCAGTTCATCATCGACACGGTTCGCGCCCATCCCGGCGAGGTGACCCTGGTCGCCGTTGGCCGCATGACCAATCTGGCGTTGGCGCTGAAGCACGATCCGGAAATCGCCAAGCTCGTGAAGGATGTCGTCATCATGGGCGGCAATTTCTACGTACCGGGCAATGTTTCTCCGGTCGCGGAAGCCAATATTCACGGCGATCCGGAAGCCGCCGACTTCGTCATGACGGCAGCCTGGAAGGTGGTCGTGGTCGGTCTCGACGTGACGTCGGTGACGACCATGGACCGCAGCTATCTCGCCGATATGGCGAAAGCGGGCGGTCCCTCGGTGCAGCTCCTGGCCGACCTGTCACAGTCCTATATCGATTTCTACAAGCATGCGGTCGAAGACGGCATGATGGTCCACGACAGCTGCGCCTGCGTCTATGTCGTGGCGCCCGAGCTGTTCGACACGATCGAGGGATCGATCCGCGTCGTCTGCGGCGGCATTGCCGATGGTCAGACGGTTATCAAGCCGGCCGGCCGCCACTTTCCGCCGGGCGACTGGGACAATCTGCCGAGCCAGATCGCTTGCATCGGCATCCACTCGCAGCTGGTTCTCGATCTGATCCGCGATGTGATTTTGGGCAAGGTGAAGCACTAAGTTCGGTGAAGGGGGCGACAGTGCCCCCTTCACAATTCGCTGAAGACCATTTTCCAGCTCTATCAGAGCCTATTTGAGTTTCCGGAAATATCGAGTCCGGAACGTCATGCGATCGACAAACCCGTTTTTCGTTTCCTGTCGTGGTTGGAAAAGCCCATAGCGTGCTGCCGCTCATGCCGATCGGGTATGTGACGTAATGTTTGCAGTGGGAGCGATGTCGAATCGAGATCGCCTTATCCCGTTCTCAACATTGCAATTTCGCCCGTCCGGGCATAGGACACATGGGATGAACGATACCGCTTTTTCCACTCTGCCGGCCCTGGAGCCGGGGTCGGTCTGGCTCGTCGGCGCCGGGCCGGGCGATCCGGGGCTTTTGACCCTGCTGGCCGCCAAGGGGTTGGCCGAGGCAGATGTCATCGTGCATGATGCGCTCGTCAACGAAGATTGCCTGAAGCTCGCCTGCCCGGGCGCTATGCTGGAATATGCCGGCAAGCGCGGCGGCAAGCCATCGGCCAAGCAGCGGGACATTTCCCTGCGGCTGGTGGAACTGGCGCGGACCGGCAAGCGCGTTCTGCGCCTCAAGGGCGGTGACCCTTTCGTCTTCGGGCGTGGTGGTGAGGAGGCGCTGATGCTCGTTCAGCACGGCATTCCCTTCCGCATCGTGCCCGGCATTACGGCCGGGATCGGCGGCTTGGCCTATGCCGGCATTCCGGTTACCCATCGCGACGTCAATCACGCCGTCACCTTCCTGACCGGCCATGATTCGTCCGGCGTCGTACCGGACGCCATCGATTGGGAGGCGATCGGCAAGGGATCGCCCGTCATCGTCATGTATATGGCGATGAAGCACATCGCGCAGATCAGTGCAAATCTCATTGCTGCCGGTCGGTCGGCGGACGAACCTGTTGCCTTCGTCTGCAATGCGGCGACGCCCTCCCAGCAGGTACTGGAGACAACGCTCGGGCGTGCGCCTGCAGATATCGAAGCGTCCGGTATCGAGCCGCCCGCCATCGTGGTCGTCGGCGAGGTGGTGAAGTTGCGTCCATCGCTGGATTGGCTGGGCGCGCTTTCCGGCCGCACGCTGGTGACACCGATCGAAAGGTCGGGCGAGGGCGGACACAAGGTGCCGGCATGAGCGGACTTCTGATCGCAGCACCCTCATCAGGCTCCGGCAAGACCACCTTCACGCTTGGTTTGCTGCGGGCATTGAGAAACAGGGGTGTTGCGATCGCACCTGGCAAGGCGGGGCCTGATTATATCGATCCTGCATTTCACGCAGCAGCGGTCGGATCGCCCTGCCTCAATTTCGATCCCTGGGCCATGCGCGCCGAGCTGATTTCAGCGAATGCCGCGCTTCACCGGGCCGGAGGACGGATGCTCGTGATCGAGGGGATGATGGGCCTGTTCGACGGTGCTGCTGACGGCACGGGCACGCCGGCCGATCTCGCCGCCTTGCTCGGCCTTTCCGTCGTGCTCGTCATCGATTGCTCTCGCATGTCGCAGTCGGTTGCGGCCGTCGTCAGCGGTTTTGCCAATTTTCGCGCCGATATCCGCGTTGCCGGTGTCGTGCTCAATCGCGTCGCCAGCGACAGGCATGAGAGAATGCTGCGTCAGGCGCTGAGTGCGGTGCGCATGCCCGTCGTTGCCGTTATTCGCAGTGATACAAGCCTGGCATTGCCGGAGCGGCATCTTGGTCTGGTGCAGGCTGGAGAGCATGCGGCGCTCGAGCAGTTTATCGAGGCGGCTGCAGAGGTCGTCGCGAAGGCCTGCGATTTCGATCTGCTCTTGCGGGCGGCACAGCAGCATCTCATTCGCACCTCCGCAGCCAATATCGCGCGGCTCATGCCGTTCGGCCAGCGCATTGCGGTGGCAAGGGATATCGCATTCGCCTTCTGCTATGAGCATATGCTGCTCGGCTGGAGGCGGCGCGGTGCGGAAATATCCTTCTTTTCTCCGCTCGCGGATGAAGCTCCTTCGGCCGATGCGGATGCGATCTATCTGCCGGGCGGCTATCCGGAATTGCACGCTGGAAAGCTCGCCGCCGCCCAGCATTTCCGGGATGGCGTGAAGGCGGCGGCCTCGCGTGGGGTGCGCATCTATGGCGAATGCGGCGGGTACATGGTGCTCGGCGAGGGTCTTGTGGATGCGGCGGGCGTGCACCACGAAATGCTGGGCCTCTTGCCCGTCGTTACCAGTTACGAGAAACGACAGCGGCATCTCGGCTATCGACGCGTGGTGCCGCTTGCCAACTCCTTCTTCGAAAAGCCGATGACGGCGCATGAGTTTCATTATTCGACCATCGTATCGGAGGGCGAGGCGGACCGTCTGTTTGCCGTCAGGGATGCGCTCGATATCGATCTCGGTACAGCCGGTCTGCAACGCGGCAACATCGCCGGCTCCTACATGCATCTGATCGATCTAGCCGGTGAAGCCGCATGACCACCAGAATCGTCCATGGCGGCGGCATTACCGCGGCGGCGCGCCAATATGGCGGGCGTCCGGAAGAATGGCTGGATCTGTCGACCGGCATCAATCCGAATCCGATGACACTGCCGGAAATCCCCGTTGCGGCTTGGCACAGGTTGCCTGACCAGCATTTGCAGGAGCGGGCGCGGGAAGCGGCGAGGAGCTATTACCGCAGCGGCGATATTCTGCCGCTGCCGGTTCCAGGCACGCAGTCCGTCATTCAATTGCTTCCAAAGCTCGTGACGGGCGGCAGGGTTGCGATCTTCTCGCCGACCTATGGCGAATATGCGCGCGCTTTTACGCTCGCCGGCTTGCAGGTTCGCCAGGTTTCGACGATTGCCGAACTCACGGTCGACGACAGGCTGGTCGTTGCCGTCAATCCCAACAATCCTGATGGGCGGGTGCTGCCCATCGAGCAGTTGCGGGAACTGCATGCCAGGCAGCGCGAGCGGGGCGGCATTCTTCTGGTGGACGAGGCTTTCGGCGACGTCGAACCGGTGGCGAGCGTGGCGCCTTTTGCCGCTTCGATGCCAAATCTCATCATCTTCCGTTCGTTCGGAAAGTTTTTCGGCCTAGCCGGACTTCGGCTCGGCTTCGTGATTGCCGAAGCTTCGATTATGACAAGATTCGAGGATTGGCTCGGGCCATGGGCGGTTTCGGGGCCGGCCCTTTCGATTGCCGCCTTCCTGATGGAAAGCGATACAAGCGCCATCCGAAACCGCATTCTCCAGCGGCGTTCGGCGCTGGAAGCGGTTCTGCAACGTTCGAAGCTGCATGTAGTGGGAGGCACTGCTCTTTTTGCATTGGTTGCAGACGACCGCGCCGAAGGCATATATACGCATCTCTGCCGTCATCATATTCTCGTCCGCAAGTTCGATTACGCCCGCAATTGGCTGCGCTTCGGACTCGCTCCTGATGAGGCGGCAGATGAAAGACTCGCCGGGGTATTAGAGGATTATTCGACATGACCGCCGACGAACATTTGCTCATTCTGGTCCTTGCCTTGCTGCTTGACCGCTTCGTCGGCGATCCCGACTGGCTTTGGCAGCGCTTTCCGCATCCCGTCGTACTGTTCGGCAAGGCGATTTCGGCTTTCGATCAACGGTTCAATGCAAAGCATCTGCCGGGCGTTCTTCGCCGCCGTAATGGACTGATGTCGATCGTCGCGCTGCTGATGGGCGCTGCCATCGCTGGCTGGGCTATTCATGGATTTCTCGCCTTTTTCGGCTGGCTCGGCATATTGGTAGAGGCGGGATTGGTGGCGGTTTTCATGGCGCAGAAGAGCCTTGCCGATCATGTCGGTGAGGTGTCGCGGGCATTGCGCTCCGATGGTTTGGAAGGCGGCCGTCTTGCCGTGTCGCGCATCGTCGGCCGCGACCCCGAGACACTGGACGAGCCTGGGATTTGCCGTGCGGCCATCGAAAGCCTCGCCGAGAACTTTTCCGACGGCGTCGTCGCGCCGGCCCTGTGGTACGGCGTTTTCGGTCTGCCGGGCCTGTTTTTCTACAAGATGCTCAACACCGCCGATTCGATGATCGGCCACAAGTCCGAGACCTATGTCGATTTCGGCCGCGCCGCTGCGCGGCTGGACGATATCGCCAACTGGCCGGCTGCACGGCTCTCCATTCTGCTGATTGCCGCCGGAGCCTTGGCCAAGCGGGGAATCTCCGCGCTTGGAAATGCGATCCGCATCGCCGTCCGCGACGGCGGGCTGCATCGCTCGCCCAACTCAGGCAGGCCAGAGGCGGCAATGGCCGGTGCCCTCGACATCCAGCTTGCCGGCCCGCGAATCTATGGCGGCGAGCTCGTGCGCGAGCCAATGATCAACGGTGCCGGCCGGGATACGGCGACCGTGAGTGACGTCGAAGCGGGTATTTCCATCTTTTATTCCGCGTGTTCGATGCTGACGCTTCTCGCTTTCCTTGGCTTCCTGCTGCTCTTGTGAGCGTCTCTAAATTAAGCAATCGCTCACTATATGTATTAATTCGGTATAATTGGCATAGCGATAGACTCTCCCATCGTCTGAATTGCTTCGAGAGGAAGCAAACGGTCGGAGGGGCAAGATGAAGCGTATCGCGTTAGCAGTAACGGCATGTCTATGTATGCAATTCAGCAGCGTTTCGGCTCGTGCCGGAACTGTTGTCGCGGTGGTCGATCTTCGATCGCAAACAATGACCGTTTCCGAGGATGGAGCTCTGAAGTATCGCTGGCGAGTGTCGACGGCCCGCAAAGGTTATGTGACGCCGATCGGTTCCTACACGGCCAAATGGCTGTCCAGGGATCATCGCTCGAAGAAATATGACGATGCCCCGATGCCCTACGCAGTATTTTTTAACGGCGGCTATGCCATTCACGGCACCTATGAGGTGCGGCGGCTCGGCCGGCCGGCATCGCATGGCTGCGTTCGGCTCGATACCCGCAATGCTGCCACCTTCTTTGCCATGGCGGCTGACGCGGGGCTTCACAATACACGCATCGTGATCAGCGAATGATCTCTGGCGAATAGACTCGCTTTGCCGTTGCGGTTCGGCCGCAATGCTGCCATATCCCGCGTCCACGTCGCACGCGATTTCACAGGTATGACGCGACGGTCATTTTGCTGTTTGCGCAACAGTGGCTTGCCAAATTGCCGGGGTTTCTGGTGGAAACCATTGGCTTTTGGAATGGATTTCCCTATGAGGGGGATTGAATTATTATTTCAAGAGGTATGGGCAGTGACTGCTACATTTGACAAAGTTGCCGACATTATCGCTGAAACCAGCGAAATCGACCGTGACACCATCACCCCGGATAGCCACACGATCGACGACCTCGGCATCGACAGCCTGGACTTCCTGGATATCGTTTTTGCGATCGACAAGGAATTCGGCATCAAGATCCCGCTCGAGAAGTGGACGCAGGAAGTCAACGAAGGCAAGGTCTCGACCGAAGAGTACTTCGTGTTGAAGAATCTCTGCGCCAAGATCGATGAGCTGCGCGCCGCCAAGGGCTGAGCGACATCCTTGCATTTTTTTGACGCCCAGCCGCCCATGAATATGGCGGCCGGGCGGTTTTATTCTTAAATAGCGTATCCCGCCCGGCACGTTCCTTGTTGCCGAGTTGGATCGGAGGCGTTGATGCTGCTGGAATATTTCCAGATGATCGACAGGGTCGAATCTGTCGATCTGTCCAAGGGCCGGTTGAAGGCTCATTCCGTCGTTCCGGCCAAAAGCCCTGTTTTCGAAGGCCATTTCCCGGGCATGCCGCTGGTTCCCGGCGTTCTCCTTATCGAAACGATGGCGCAGGCTTCGGGCATGCTCGTGCTTGCGGCGACAAAATTTGCCTATATGCCATTCCTGATGTCGGTCGATGGCGCCAAGATGCGGACCTTCGTGGAGCCCGAAGCCGAACTCGATATCGAAGCCGATCTGGAGCACGAGGGCTCGGGCTTTGCTGTCACCAAGGCGCGCATTACCATCGGTGGAAAGAAGGTCTGCGATGCGCAGTTGAAGCTGCGGACCATGCCGTTTAATGAGGTGCCGCTCGGCGATATCGTGCGCAAGCGGGCAGGCGAGGTCGGACTTCTCGACGCCATCGCCGCCAACGGTTGATGCTGCCGGCTTGTTCGGCGCCGCATTCGAAGAGGATTGATGAATGAGCAAGGCTCAGAATGACGTGGTCATAACGGGTATCGGCATCGTTACCTGCCAGGGCGTTGGCAAGGACGCGCATGTTGCCCTGCTGAAGGCGGACAAAGCGCCGGCGACCATCGTCGAAACCGAGAAGTTCAAGCCCTATCCCGTGCATCCGCTGCCTGAGATCGATTGGTCGCAGCAGATTCCAAAGCGTGGCGATCAGCGGCAGATGGAAAACTGGCAGCGCATCGGCGTCTTCACCGCCGGTCTGGCGCTCGACGATGCCGGTTTCAAGGACGATCTGGAAGCCTGCGGCACCATGGACATGATCGTCGCGGCCGGGGGTGGCGAGCGCGATACCAATGTCGATACGCTGATCGTCAACGAAGGCTTGAAGCGCAACGACCGTGAATTGTTGCTGAATGAGAAGCTGACGACCGAATTGCGGCCGACGCTGTTCCTTGCGCAGCTTTCGAACCTGCTCGCCGGCAATATCTCGATCGTGCACAAGGTCACGGGGTCGTCGCGCACCTTCATGGGTGAAGAGGCCTCCGGTATCTCGGCCGTCGAGACCGCGTTCCACCGCATCAAGTCCGGTGAATCTAGCCATGCTCTCGTTGGCGGCGCATTTTCCGCCGAGCGCCTCGACATGATCCTGCTGATCGAATCCATCAATGCGCATGCTATCGGTGATTGGCATCCCGTCTGGTCGCGCAAGCCGGAAGATGGCGGTGGCATGATCATGGGCTCGCTGAGCGCCTTCCTCGTTCTTGAATCGCGTGCGCACGCCGAAGCTCGCGGCGCGCATATCTATGCGACGATCGATGCGGTCGAGGGCGATCGCGGCCGGCGTGACGAAGGCAAGCTCGAAGCACGGCTGGAGCGCATGCTCGCACCCGCGAAGCAGGCGCCCGGCGATGCGACGGTCGTCTTCTCCGGTACGACAGCAATTCCCGATCTCGCCAAGCGCGAAAAAGCCGTGATCGAAGCACAGCTTCCGGAGGCGGCCATCCGTGGCTATTCCGGCGTTTCCGGGCATGGGCTGGAAGGCCAGTTTCCGCTCGGGCTCGCCTTTGCGGCACTGGCCGTCGCCAATAAAGCCAAGGTGCCGCCCTTCGATGCCGCGAATGAAAAGCCGATGGCGACGGGCGCACGCAATGCCGTGGTAACAACCGTCGGTCATGCGCGCGGCGAAGGTATCGCCGTACTGTCAGCCGAAGCGTGAGGAACAGGACATGACCGCTTACAAGGATCATCTCGGACGTCCGATCGTCGCCGTCACCGGCATGGGGATCATCACGTCGCTGGGGCAGGGGCTACAAGATAACTGGAATGCTCTTTCTTCGGGCACGTCGGGCATTCACGGCATCACGCGCTTCCCGACGGACGGGCTTTCGACGCGGATCGCCGGCACGGTGGATTTCATCGATATCCCCGTTCCGAACGCTGTCGAGCGCTCCTATGCTTTTGCCCGTGAAACGACTATCGAAGCTTTGGCCCAGGCGGGGATTTCCGGCGATTTCGACGCGCCGCTCTTCCTGGCTGCGCCGCCGATCGAACCCGAATGGAGCGCCCGCTTCGAGCTGGCCGACCGTTCTCCTCCGGCAGATCACGAGGGCGATGCATATGAGCGCTTCCTTGCCGCCATGCGCCAGCGCCCCGATCCCGCCTTCCATGAAGCCGCTCTTTTCGGCGCCATTTCCGAGCGCCTTGCCGACCGTTTTGGCACGCGCGGCCTGCCGGTAACCCTGTCGACGGCGTGTGCGTCGGGCGTAACGGCCATTCAGCTGGGCATTGAGTCGATCCGTCAGGGTCGCACCACGCGCGCACTGACGGTTGCGACCGACGGCTCGCTGAGCGCCGAAGCGCTGATCCGCTTCTCGCTGTTGTCGGCGCTGTCGACGCAGAACGATCCGCCGACCAAGGCATCCAAGCCGTTCAGCAAGGATCGTGACGGCTTCGTCATTGCCGAAGGAGCGGCGACGCTGGTGCTGGAATCTCTGGAGGCGGCTGTTGCACGCGGCGCGAAGATCCTCGGCATCATGAAGGGCGCCGGCGACAAGGCCGATTCCTTCCATCGTACGCGCTCCTCGCCAGACGGCGGTCCGGCGATCGCGACGATCCGCGCAGCACTTGCCGACGCCGGCATGGCCGAGACCGATATCGGCTACATCAATGCTCACGGCACTTCGACGCCCGAAAACGACAAGATGGAATATGGATCTATGTCCGCCGTCTTCGGCGAACGGCTTCCGACCATTCCCGTTTCGTCGAACAAATCGATGATCGGCCATACTCTGACGGCCGCTGGCGCTGTGGAGGCCGTGTTCTCGCTGCAGACGATGCTGACCGGCACGTTGCCGCCGACCATCAACTACAACAATCCGGACCCGTCGATCATCCTCGACGTGGTGCCGAACAAGAAGCGTGAAAAGCAGGTGAATGCTGTCCTTTCGAACTCTTTCGGGTTCGGCGGGCAGAACGCCAGCCTTGTCATGGCGCTTGAACCGGCTTAAGCGGACATCTGAAAAACAGGATACAACTGCGCCCGAGGGGCGAGGGACTTTGCCATGCGTGCTTTGCAACTGATCGACGACCGCAAACTTGAGATCACCGATCTGCCGGAGCCGGAGGCGCCGGGCGCCGGTGAGGTGACGTTGCGCGTCAAGGCCGTCGCCCTCAATCACATTGATGTGTGGGGCTGGCGCGGCATGGCCTTTGCCAAGCGCAAGATGCCGTTGGTCATAGGTGCGGAGGCTGCCGGCGTGGTCGAGGCGATCGGACCTGGCGTCGCCAATGTGCTGCCTGGTCAGCTCGTGTCGATCTACGGCGCGCGCACCTGCGGCCTTTGCCGCCACTGCCGCGAAGGCCGCGACAATCTGTGCGAACATGTCGGCGGCGTGCACGGTTTCCATCTCGATGGTTTCGCGCAGGAGAAGGTCAATCTTCCGGCTCGCCTGCTTGTTCCGGCGCCTCCCGGCGTCGATGCTATCGGTGCTGCTCTTGCGCCCGTCACCTTTGGTACGGTCGAGCACATGCTGTTCGACAATGCCAAGCTGGAGCCCGGTGAAACCATCCTGGTGCATGCCGGCGGCTCGGGCATCGGCACGGCCGCCATCCAGCTTGCCAAGAAGATCGGCTGCACGGTCATTACCACGGTCGGCTCCGACGACAAGATCGAGAAGGCTAAGGCGCTTGGCGCTGATCACGTCATCAACTACCGCACCGACCGCTTCGAGGGCGTCGTGCGCAAGCTGACGAAGAAGAAGGGCGTCGACGTGGTTTTCGAGCATGTCGGCAAGGATACCTGGGCTGGCTCCATGCTCTGCATGAAGCGCGGCGGTCGTCTCGTCACCTGCGGTTCGACATCGGGCGTTTCGACCGAAATGAACCTGATGATGCTGTTCCAGCAGCAGCTGAAGCTTCTCGGATCTTTCGGCTGCCGCATGGAGAACATGGCCAACGCGATGCAGAAGATGGCGCGGGGCCTCGTTCACCCAGTGATCGATACCGAAGTCAGCTTCAATGACATCGACCGAGCGCTGGAGCGGATGGAATCGCGCCAGATCTTCGGCAAGATCATCCTGAAGATGGACTGAGCCGCGTGAAGCTTTTCATCACCCGGATTGTCCTTGCGCTCAGAAATTTCCAGCAGTGGCTGGTGGCGCAGGTCATCTTCGGCTTCCTGAATTTCCTGAAACTGTTTCCGGCGGATGCGGGTATCAACTTTGCCGATCGCCTGACCCGCAAGATCGGTCCGCGTATGCGCCGGCATCAGCTGATGCTGACCAATCTGCGCAATGCCTTTCCGGAAAAGACCGAGGCGGAGATTGAAGAGATCGCACGTGCGAGCTGGGGCAATATGGGGCGCCTGGCAGCGGAATACGTCTTTCTCGACCGGCTTTTCGACTTCGATCCTTTTAGCGACAAGCCTGGCCGCATCGAAGTTTCCGGCATTCCGATCTTTCTCGATCTCCGGGACAATCCGCGCCCGTTCATCGTCTTTACCGGGCATACCGGCAATTTCGAGCTGTTGCCGGTCGCCGGCGCCGCCTTTGGTCTGAAGGTGACTGTGCTCTTTCGCCCGCCGAACAACCCCTATGTCGCTCAGAAGGTTTTCGACTTTCGTGCCAAGCGTATGGGCAATCTCGTGCCATCACACGCTGGCTCGTCGTTCGCGCTTGCCAGAGAGCTCGAGGCCGGTCGTGGCGTCGGCGTGCTGGTCGACCAGAAATTCCGTAAGGGTTTGAAGACGTTGTTCTTCGGTCGCGACGTAAAGACCAACCCGCTGCTGCCCAAGCTCGTGCGCCAGTTCAATTGCGAAGTCTATCCGGCCCGTTGCATCCGCCTGCCTGACAATCGCTACCGGCTGGAGATCGAACCGAAGCTTGAGATGCCGCGCAATGAAGCCGGCGCTCTCGATTTGACCGCAACGGCACAGCTGCTGAACGACAAGGTAGAGAGCTGGGTACGAGAAAACCCGGAGCAATGGCTCTGGTATCATGATCGCTGGAATATCAAGAAGAGCGTCTTCTAGGTTCGTTTCCCCCCTAGGTTGGCCGCAGCTCCATGTGCGTGCCCGCATCCAGTCATTGTGCTTATAAGCCTTGTTTTTCATAAAGTTCTCCTTTGGCGAGAACTTCTGCTCATCCCGATTGAAAGTGGGGATAAGTCATGTTAATTCACAGTATAGAAAGTTTGGTGAGAATGCGGACACCAAGCTGAATATCCTTGGGCATGGCAGCGCCGGGAATCGAGGCCCCTGCGTCCTGTTGTGGTCAGGGACAGGAGGGCAATTTTGCTGGCACTCTTTCATGCCTTCTCCATGAAATGTAGTCAGATTCAGCGTGCGATAAAACTTGGCGACGACGAGCTTGTGGCATCGCTCGATCGTGAATTGGAGCCCCTTATCGCAGCTATCCTGGCCTATAAGGCCGTGAGTCTGCTTGAAATTTACATGCAGCTCCAGTTCATGAACAATCTCATCCGCGAAGAAGCGGATGACCGCTCACGGGTCCTGCGCAATTCTGCGTCGCTTTCGGCACTGATCGATCGTTATTTCGGCGGTGCGAGCGAAGCAGCAGGCGAAGTTTTCCGAGTCTTTTCGAGCGAGAAAATCGACCGGGACGATACGCTCGGCTTTGAGGAAGGCAGCGTTCTGAATGATGTCATTCTGGACAGCCTGCCCAATCGTGTCGCGGTCGTCACACGAGATTATCGCTATCTTTACAGCAACGCCGCCAATTCGGAATTTCTGAAATCGAAGTCGATGGAGCTTGTGGGGCGTCACATCTCGGAATTCATCGGCTCGGAAGATTTCGAAATCAGTCTGAAGGCGAAGCTCGATGCCTGCTTTGCCGGGGAAAAGGTGGAGTGTCTTTATCCCTCCTATCGGCAGATTGAACCCGGCAAGATGTTTCGCTGCACCATCACCCCGTTGCGTGCCAAAGAAGAAGTGATCGGCGCATTGCTGGTCATGCATGAGATCATCGCCGTTCCCGCGGGCATGTTGGTGGCCTGAACCTGCCGTTCAGGCACCAAACAGCAATTTTCCAATCACGTCCGTGATCAGGCGATGCTCTTCTTCGCCTGATTTTATGCAGGCCTGATCCGTTTCGTTCGTACCGGAGCTCGATCTATCATCGGTCTGCTCGTCATCGGTGCTGCATTCGAAACAATGGCATTGGAATCTGATTGGTTTCGTCTTCTTCATGCTGCGGTCATGTTCCAACTGGCAAAGGGATCGGGCAGGTTCCGCCAGCGTTCGGGCGTGAAGCCGTCCGCCTCAATCAGGCAGGCGTTCAGTTCAGCCGTGAGATGCTTTTCGTTCATCGGATCGGCACCGATGAACACCAGCTCTTGACGGCGATCTCCCCATATCGGATCGAGATAGGGCTCCAGCGCTTGCTTGAAGCTCGGATCATGCGGCCACTGGTCTTGCGGCACGGCTGCCCACCAAAGGCCCATCTTGCTCGTCCGGACGAGCGCGCCAGCCTGGCTCATCTCGCCGACATAATAGGGCCTGGTCGCGAGCCAGAAGAAGCCCTTGGCGCGAATAACACCCGGCCATGACCGATTGAGAAAGGCCTGGAATTTAAGAGGATCGAACGGTTTCTTTGCGCGATAGACGAAGGAACGGATGCCATATTCCTCCGTTTCCGGAACGTGATCTTTGAAGCCGTGCAGCTCCTTGTACCACAGCGGATGGGTTTCGGCGCGATCGATGTCGAAGCGTCCGGTACCCAGAACCTCCGATGGTTCCACCACACCGAAATCGGCTTCGATCAGACGTGCATCGGGATTGAGGCCGACGATGATCTTGCGGGCGGCGTCGCGTTGCTCTGCCGTCGCCGCGCCGACCTTGTTGAGAACGACAACATCGGCAAATTCGATCTGCTCGACCAGAAGGTCGACGATGGTCCGGTTGTCGCCGTCGCCGGCGGTCTCGCCACGATCGGCAAGAAAATCCGTCGATCCATAGTTGGCGAGAAGATTGGCAGTGTCGACGACGGTCACCATCGTATCGAGCCTGGCAACGTCGGAAAGACTGCGGCCGTCTTCGTCGCGGAACTCGAAGGTGGTGGCGACGGGCAGCGGTTCGGCAATGCCTGTGGATTCGATCAGCAGATAATCGAAGTGCCCCTGTTCGGCGAGTTGACGGACCTCCTTCAGAAGATCGTCGCGCAGCGTGCAACAGATGCAGCCATTGGTCATTTCGACGAGTTGCTCTTCCGTCCGGGAAAGATTTGCGCCGCCATCGCGCACCAGTGCCGCATCGATATTGACCTCGCTCATGTCGTTGACGATCACGGCGACGCGCAGGCCCTCGCGATTGTTGAGGATATGGTTGAGCAGCGTCGTCTTGCCGGCGCCGAGAAAACCGGAGAGTACGGTGACTGGGAGCTTCTTGTTCATGACAACTTCCTTGTAATGTAATATCATTACATATGTTGTGGTGAAAAAAGCGAGCAGCATGCCCGCTTCCTTCGGCGATGTTCAGCCTTGCGCTGAAAGACAGGCTTTGAGGGAGCTCGCGATGCCGCGCATCAGGTCGAAATAGAGATCCGGCCCCTGCGGCAGCGTCGCAGCTTCCGGATCGAGGGTTCCCGATTTTGCGGAGGTGCCTTCGAGCACCACGTTGACCAGCTTCGGTTCGAATTGCGGCTCGGCGAAGACGCAGGTCGCGCCGAGGTCGGCGACCTTGCTGTGGATCTCGGCGACGCGCTGCGCCCCCGGAATGGTTTCCGGGCTGACCGTGATGGAACCTGACACGCGCACGCCATAACGGTGCTCGAAATACTGGTAGGCATCGTGAAAGACGATGAAGGGCTTGTCCTTTACCGGGGCGAGCGTCGAGGCGATTTCCGTATCGAGCGCGTCGAGCTTGTCGTTCAGAGCTTTCTGGTTCGCTTGATAGGTGAGGGCGTTGGCGGGGTCCGCCGCGACCAGGGAAGTGGTGATCTCGGAGACCAGCGCCTTGGCATTGTGCGGATCGAGCCAGAGGTGAGTATCGAACTCGCCATGATCATGGTTGTGTCCATGGGCGTGATCGTCGCTGGCCTCATGCTCGTCGCCATCGTCATGCGGTTCGAAGGCGCCGCCTTCGCGGAACTTGAGTTTGGTAATGCCGGGCGCATCGTCAAGCTCGACGATGGTGGCATTGGAACCGAGTGCGGCAAGCGGTTTTTGCAGGAAGGCTTCCATGCCCGGCCCAACCCAGAAGACCACTTTCGCCTCCTGAAGGCTGCGCGCATTCGAGGGCTTCAGCGCGTAGGTATGCGGCGAAGCAGCACCATCGACGATCAGATCCGGGGTGCCCACGCCTTGCATGATGGCGGCGACTAACGAGTGGATCGGCTTGATGGAAACGACGACTTTCGGCGCATCGGCTGCGGTTGCGGTCGTACTGACGAGCAGGCCGGAAAGGAGAAGTGAGGCCGCCACGGGAAGAAGAGTTTTTGCTGCGTTCATGCCAGAAATGCCCTTGAATGGGTCTGTTATGTTATTACATCAATTGCGTTATGCTATAACGTGTGCGATAGCATGGCGCAATAGTGCAATTGGAAATTTCATGCTTTCCTCCATCGACAGCAAGAGCCGTCCGCTCGTGTCGCTCCATGATGTCGGCGTCCGACGCGGCGGCCGCTGGCTGGTGCGTGGGGTCGATTTCTCCGTGAGCCGGGGCGAGATCGTTACCCTGATCGGCCCTAACGGTTCCGGCAAGTCGACCAGCGCCAAGACGGCAATCGGCGTCTTGAAGCCGGACGAAGGGCGCGTGGAGCGCATTGCCAATCTGAAGGTCGGCTATGTCCCGCAGAAGCTTGCGATCGATTGGACCTTGCCGCTCAGCGTGCAGCGGTTGATGACACTGACGGGACCTTTGCCGGAGCGTGAGCTGATCGCGGCGCTGGAAGCCGTCGGCATCGCGCATCTTGCCAAGGCCGAGGTGCAGCATCTTTCCGGCGGCGAATTCCAGCGGGCGCTGTTGGCGCGCGCCATCGCCCGCAAGCCCGACCTGCTTGTGCTGGACGAGCCCGTGCAGGGCGTGGATTTCAACGGCGAGATCGCGCTTTACGATCTCATCAAGTCCATCCGCAATTCACAAGGCTGCGGTATCCTGCTGATTTCACATGATTTGCATGTCGTCATGGCGGCCACGGATACCGTGGTTTGTCTGAACGGCCATGTCTGCTGCCGCGGCACGCCGCAGACCGTCAGCCAGAGCCCGGAATATGTAAAGCTGTTCGGTACGCGGGCGGCACAATCCCTGGCGATCTACAGTCATCATCACGACCACACGCATCTACCGGATGGTCGCGTGCAACATGCTGACGGCTCGATAACAGATCATTGCCATGCCGACGACGGCCACCACCATCATGAACATGACGATCATGGTCATGATCACAATCACAATCATGACCACAGCAAGGGAGAACGCCATGTTTGACGATTTCTTCCTGCGCGCCGTCGTGGCCGGCGTCGGGCTGGCGCTGACGACCGGGCCGCTCGGCTGCTTCATCATCTGGCGACGCATGGCCTATTTCGGCGATACGATCTCACATTCGGCGCTGCTCGGCGTAGCGCTCTCGCTGCTGTTTCAACTGAACCTCACGCTGTCCGTCTTCGCGGTTGCGGCGCTCGTTTCGATCCTGCTCCTGTTCCTGCAGCGGCGGCAGGCGCTGTCGGCTGACGCGCTGCTCGGCATCCTCTCGCATGCGACGCTGGCGATCGGCTTGGTCATCGTCGCCTTCATGAGCTGGGTGCGGATCGATCTCATTGCTTTCCTCTTCGGCGACATTCTGGCTGTCACCCAGTCGGACATTGCGGTGATATGGGGCGGCGGCATTCTCGTTCTTGCGGCGATTGCCTGGCTCTGGCGGCCCTTGCTGGCCTCGACCGTCAATCCCGAGCTTGCAGAGGCTGAAGGATTGCGGCCGGAGCGCGCGCGGCTGCTCTTCATGCTGCTGATGGCTGTGGTGATCGCAATCGCCATGAAGATCGTCGGTATCCTGCTTATCACCGCACTGCTGATCATTCCCGCGGCCACCGCACGCCGCTTTGCCTCGACGCCGGAAACAATGGCGATCTTTGCGTCGCTGCTTGGCGCCATCGCCGTTGTCGGCGGGCTATTCGGGTCGCTACGCTATGACACGCCGTCCGGGCCGTCGATCGTCGTCGCGGCGCTCGTTCTATTTATCATCAGTCTGCTGCCCCTCGTTCGCAGGAGCGGCACGCCAGCGGCGCAACAGAGAGGACAGTCATCATGACCACTCCGATGCTCACCAAGAACCAGTCTCTCGTTTTCGATATCCTGACCAAGGCAGAAGCGCCGCTCAGCGCCTATACCATTCTCGACAAGTTGCGCGATCAGGGCTTTCGCGCGCCGCTGCAGGTCTATCGCGCGCTGGACAAGCTGCTGGAATATGGCGTGGTGCATCGGCTCGAAAGCATCAATTCCTTCGTTGCCTGCGCCCATCCGCATGAGGATTGCCATAGCCATGGCCTCGTCGCCTTCGCCATCTGCGAAAGCTGCGGCCAGGTGATCGAGTTTCACGATCACGAGGTAGATCATCGGCTGATGGACTGGCTGAAATCGCAAAAGTTCAAGGCGGAAAAATCGACCATCGAAATTCGCGGTCATTGCGCCAATTGCGCGGCTTGATCTACGAATCGCCGTTTATTTCATACTCGGCAAATAGTTATTAGAAATTTCTAATCCAATCTTTTAAGATCGCGTGCGAAGCGCTGCCAGTTGGCGACATAGTTGCGGGCGGAGCGGCGCAGGCCTTCGATCGCGGCTTCATCCAGCGTGCGGATCGCTCTTGCCGGTGCGCCGACGATCAGCGAGCCATCCGGAAATTCCTTGCCTTCCGTGACAAGCGCATTGGCGCCGACGAGGCAATTGTTGCCGATCTTCGCGCCGTTCAGGATCGTTGCGCCCATGCCGATCAGGGAGTTGTTGCCGATGGTGCAGCCATGGATGATGGCATGATGGCCGATCGTGCAGCCTTCGCCGATGGTGGTCGGGTAGGCCGGATCGGTATGGACCATCGCGCCTTCCTGGATATTCGTGTCCTTGCCGATGACGATGGGTTCGTTGTCGCCGCGCAGCACTGCGCCGAACCAGATGCCGACATCTTCGCCGATTTCGACCTTGCCGATGACGCTGGCATCCGGCGCGATCCAATAGCGGCCCGGCTCGGGTGTTTTCGGCGTCGAGCCGGCAAGGGCGTAGAGCGGCATGGTCGATCCTCCTCGGTCAGACGACATTCAGCACAAGATTGGCGACGCCATCGACGGCGCAGCTGATCCGATCACCGCGGGCAACGGGGCCGACGCCGGCGGGTGTGCCGGTCATGATGATATCGCCCGGCGCGAGCGTGAAGAGCTTGGAAAGCTCGGCGATGATCTCAGGCACCTTCCAGATCATCTGGGAGAGATCGCCCCTCTGCGCAGCCTCGCCATTGCGCATCAGCCAGATGCCGCCTTTGTCTGGATGGCCGACGTGGGTGGCGGGTATGAGCGCGGAGATGGGTGCCGAATGATCGAAGGCCTTGCCGATTTCCCAGGGGCGGCCGAGCTTCTTGGCCTCGCCCTGCAGGTCACGACGGGTAAAATCAATGCCGACGCCATAGCCATAGACGCAGTCGAGTGCCTGCTCTACCGGGATGTTCGTGCCGCCGCTACGCAACGCTACGACAAGCTCCACTTCGTGATGCACGTCCGATGAAAGGGCGGGATAGGGAAAGTCGCGGGAGACCAGCAGATTGTCGGGGTTCTTTTGGAAAAAGAATGGCGGTTCGCGGGTAGGGTCATGACCCATCTCGATGGCGTGGTCGGCATAGTTGCGGCCGACGCAATAGACACGACGTACAGGGAAAAACTCGGTCTCACCTTCGATCGGCAGAAGGACAGGGGCGGGCGGCGGAATGACTGTCGTCAATGGGGCGTTCATATGGGCTTTCGAAACTCTTGTTCTTTCTCGAGAAGGCCTGTTGCCCTCCGACTCCGTCCGGGCAAACTAGCATCATTGTGACTGCTACGAAAACTGGCCTTTTTGAGGGATTTGGTGTAGAGCGCGGATCAGAAAGGTTTCCCATGTATAGCGATGCGCTGAAAACTGGCCGCAAGATCTTTGCGGTTGCCCCGATGATCGACTGGACGGATCGCCATTGCAGATACTTGCATCGGCAGATGAGCCGGCATGCATTGCTCTATACCGAGATGGTGGTGGCCGATGCGATCATTCACGGGCCGCGCGACCGGTTGCTGGGGCATGATGCTGCCGAACATCCTGTCGCGCTGCAGCTCGGCGGTTCCGATCCGGCCAAGCTTGCCGAGGCTTTGCGGATTGCTGAGGCGTATCATTATGACGAGATCAATCTCAATGTCGGCTGCCCGTCCGATCGCGTGCAGTCAGGCACCTTCGGCGCCTGCCTGATGCTGACGCCGGAGACGGTCGCATCCTGCATTGCGGCGATGAAGGCGGTTTCGAAGGCGCCTGTCACCGTGAAATGTCGGATCGGCGTCGATGAGCAGGAGCCGGAAGAGGCCTTGCCGGAGCTGATGACGCGCGTGCTCGATGCCGGTGCAGACGCGATCTGGATCCATGCCCGCAAGGCCTGGCTAAAGGGCCTGTCGCCGAAAGAGAACCGCGAAATACCGCCGCTTGATTATAACATCGTCTACCGCATGAAGCAGCGTTGGCCCGAGGTCTTCATCGGCATCAATGGCGGCATTCAGACGCTGGATCAAGCCGAGGCGCATTTGGCTCACGTTGACGGCGTCATGCTCGGCCGCGCCGCCTATCAGAATGCCGCCATTCTCGCTGACGTCGACCATCGCTTCTTTGGCGAACCGGCTGCCGAGGCCGACTGGAACGGACTGCGCGACCGGATGATGGGTTATGTGGAGCGCCACATCGCCAACGGTGGCCGCCTGCAGCATGTCGCGCGGCACATGGTCGGCCTCTTCACCGGCTTGCCGGGCTCGCGCCGCTATCGCCAGATCCTGTCCACCGACGCCAATAAGCCGGGGGCTGGGCCGGAGGTGATTGCGGCCGCCTTCGCGGCAGTGGATTTTGCCGGCGAGGGCGAACGGGTTAGCGCTTGAGGGGGCCTATCTCGCCCGCCAAGGGCGAGATAGGACTCGAACCCGTTGCAAACCTCATCCAGCAAACGAAAAAAGATCAAACGAAAAACGGCGCGGTTTGCACCGCGCCGTCCGAAAACCTTATTCAGGCAGTCACCCGGGGCTTAGTTAGCCTGGATGTTGACAGCCTTCGGGCCCTTGCCCATGCGATCCGGCTCGGTGTCGAAGGTGACCTGCTGGCCTTCGCGCAGCGACTGGATGCCGGAAGCCTGAAGAGCGGAGATGTGGACGAAAACGTCCTTTGCGCCGCCGTCAGGAGTGATGAAACCAAAACCCTTGTCCTGGTTGAAGAATTTTACGGTGCCCTTGGTGGCCATGGGGGATAGTCCTTTACCCATCAGTCTTAGTTTATCCGGATGAACCCGGACGGCTTTGCTTCCGCAACATGCGAAAGCCAGTCGAGAAGTTCACGTACGGGGAAAGAACGTCTGCGCGGGTCGCGAAACCCAACCGCTGCCTGCCGCAAGCGGATCACCAAATCAGTCCAGTCACCGGCATGCAAATGCCCGAGCATGCATATGGGTGACAGGGTTTGTGGAAAAAGGCAAGAGGTGTTTTAGTCGGCAGCCTTAATGAAAGAGAAATCAATAGGTTGAAAGGCCATAGGTTCGATTTTTCGACGAATCTACTATTTTCGGACCATATAATGAGGATGCTTTCTATTCATGAAACGCAGTTCAAATTGCCTTCGCAGGGGCAGTCGTTGCGGGTCTTGCAACGTCCGTATTATTGCGAGGCTGAGAACTTCTCCTGCACCAGCGTCTGAGACACCGGCTTTAGCTCGGTGTAAACACCGCGCAAGGCTCGATTATCCCACGCAATTCATAATCCCCCAAGGACAGCAGCGGCATCGCCGTCTCGGATGCGACCGATGCGGAAACGAGAATATTGCGTCCGAGCGGCTTGCAGAGGCCCTCCAGCCGGCTGACGAGGTTGACCGCGGGGCCGATCGCGGTAAAGTCCAGCCGATCGGCAGCGCCGATGTTGCCCCAGAGCATGTCGCCGAAATGCAGCGCGACGCCAAAGGGGAGCAGCGGCAGGCCCTGGCTTGTCCGCGTCGCGTCGAGATGCGCCATGCCGGCGCGGATGGCGGTGGCGGCGCGCAAGGCCGCCTCGCAGGCTTCCTTCGGTGTCCCGCTCATGGGGAAGATTGCCAGCACGCCATCGCCCATGAATTTCAGCACTTCGCCGCCGAAGGCATGCACGGCGCCGGCGACGCGGTCGAACCAAGCATCGAGTGCCGCGATCACGACGCTTGGTTCCGTCGCTTCGGAAAGAGCAGTGAAATCCCGCAGGTCGGCGCAGAGCAGGGCTGCGCGGATGGTCTCGCCGCTGTTGCGGCTGAGCGCGCCCGCCTGCACGCGCGCTGCACTTCTGCGGCCGAGATAGGCTTCGAGCAGGGTGGATAGGGTGGCGCGTGCGGCCAATCCCGCCAAAGGGGCTGCGGCAAATCGGGCGATCTCGCGCAGGTTTTCCGCTTCGGAGGTGCTGAACGGCCGGATGCTTGCCCAGGCAAGCACGGAATTGCCGGGCGCGATCCCGATCGTTTCCTCGCATATCGGGCCGAGATCACCGAGCCAATCGCGACCGGCCTGTCCGAGCGCCGTGCCGGCGAAGCCGAGAGCTTCGGTCACCGCTCCGGTCTCGGCGCGCCAGAGCCATGTATGCTGCGTGATAATCGGATGCGGCGCGGCAAGCGTCAGCGCGCTGCCGGCAAGCGGGAGGCTGGCGGCCAATAGATGTCCGCCCAGATCGGCCAGGAAGCGTTCGGGGCTGGGCGAGGTGCCGGCTTCGTCGACCAGCCAGGCGAGGGGAGCGGGCAAATCCATGCGGCGATCATGCCATGACGCTTGCCGGCTGTCATCCGTGCCCGTGTGGCCATGCCAACGGCATTTGAAAGCAAAATGCCATAAGCAATGGCCGTCGCCGGGCGGTGATATCGCGGCTATCGAGCATCGAGCCCGATGACGCCGCCCTTAAAACGTCATCAGTTCCTGCCGTCGTGTCCACGCATGGGGTCGGGGCCAGGATCGCGTCCGGCGGCCACCGCTGCCATGCGGTCGAGATAATGCGCCCAACCTTTTGCGTGCGCTTCACATTGTTCGACCGTCGGCAGGCCGGTATGGGTGAGGCGCACCAGCGTTCCGTCGGGTTGCTCGATCAGGTCGATCTCCACAAGGCTCGATCCGGGAGGCACTTCCTCGCTGCCTTCCCAGCCGAAGCTATAGGCGAGGCGATGAACCGGCACGACTTCGCGGAAAGAGCCGCGCGCAAAACGGCTCCCAGTGACGTTGACGAGATAGATGCCGCCAGGCTCCGGCTCCGTCCGGGCTTCCGTGCCCATCCAACGCAGGATCTTTTCTGGATCAGTCAGCAGTGCGAATATTGCGGCAGGCGGCGCCGAGACATGGGTCTCGCGACGGACGATCAAAGGCTCGGACATCGGTCTTTCTCCCCAGCTTGCTATCGCTTCCCACCGGCCCGGTACGCGCTCAAGCGCCTTCCGTCTCCCCGTGGGCCTCCTCATATGATGCCATGTAGCGGTTACAGCCTCGTCAGCAAGGCATTGCTCCACGCTCGCAGGCCTCAGCCTTCATAAAATCGGCAGCACCGGGCGGCAGATATCCGACAATCGCGGCCGCCTTATCGCCCGGGTCGTCCCGTTTTGCCCTTTGTCCGCCCCTTGCGCTGCTTCTCGTCCACCGGGTCCTCATAGGAGCCGACGCCCGGCTTTGCCCGGGTGATCGGCTTGTCCGGCACCTTGCCTGTGACAGGCTTTTCGGTGCGGCCGACAGTCATCTCGTCCAGTGTATTCTTGCGGAAGAGCGGCGTGCCGGCATCGCTGCCCGGCCCCATTTCGTCGAGGCTCGGCTTGGCGAAATAGGAGCGGGAGGTATCCGGCGCTGGCGGTGCACGCTTGCTCGATGAAGAGCTGCGGCTTTCGAGGCTCTTCGCCTCCTCGCGGGCGAGCGGATCGTCCATGGCAGCGAGTTCGACGGCCTTGAGGCGCTTGATCTCGTCGCGCAGCCGTGCCGCTTTTTCGAAGTCCAGGTCGGCAGCGGCATCACGCATGGATTTCTCCAGCGCGTTGAGGTGGGCTTGCAGATTGTTACCGACGAGGTGGCCGCCATCGGCAAAGCCCTTGCCGGAGGCGCCGCCGATATCGGCGCGGACATGGTCCTTCTCGTAAACGCTGTCGAGGATATCGGAAATCTTCGCCTTGACCGATTCCGGCGTGATGCCGTGTTCCTTGTTGTAGGCCATCTGCTTTTCGCGGCGGCGGCTGGTCTCGTCCATCGCCCGCTGCATCGAGCCGGTAATGGTATCGGCATAAAGGATGACCTTGCCGTCGACGTTACGCGCGGCACGGCCGATCGTCTGGATAAGCGACGTTTCCGAGCGCAGAAAGCCTTCCTTGTCGGCATCGAGGATGGCGACGAAGCCGCATTCCGGAATGTCGAGGCCTTCGCGCAGCAGGTTGATGCCGACGAGCACGTCGAAGGCGCCGAGACGCAGATCGCGGATGATCTCGATGCGTTCCAGCGTGTCGATGTCGGAGTGCATGTAGCGCACGCGCACGCCCTGTTCATGCAGATATTCCGTCAGGTCCTCGGCCATGCGCTTGGTGAGCACGGTGCAGAGCGTGCGATAGCCCTTGGCGGCGGTTTCGCGGATTTCGCCGAGCACATCGTCGACCTGGGTGCGGGCAGAGCGCACTTCGACCGGCGGGTCGATGAGGCCGGTCGGGCGAATGACCTGTTCCGCAAAGACACCGCCGGATTGCTCCATTTCCCAACTGCCCGGCGTTGCCGAAACCGCGATCGTATCCGGGCGCATGGCGTCCCATTCCTCGAAGCGCAGCGGCCGGTTGTCCATGCAGGAGGGCAGACGGAAACCGTATTCGGCAAGCGTCGCCTTACGGCGAAAGTCGCCGCGATACATGCCGCCGATCTGGCTGACCGAGACGTGGCTTTCGTCGATAAACAGCAGGGCATTGTCAGGGATATATTCGAACAAAGTCGGCGGCGGCTCGCCGGGATTGCGGCCAGTCAGATAGCGCGAATAGTTCTCGATGCCGGCGCAGGAGCCGGTGGCTTCGAGCATCTCGATATCGTAGCGCGTGCGCTGTTCCAGGCGCTGCGCCTCGAGCAGGCGTCCGGCCTTTTCCAGTTCGGCCAGCCGGATTTTCAGCTCTTCCTTGATCGCCTTGATGGCGCCGTTCAGCGTCGGGCGCGGCGTAACATAGTGCGAGTTGGCGTAGATCTTCACCGATTTCAGGTCGCCGGTCTTCTGGCCGGTCAGCGGATCGAATTCGGTGATGGCGTCGATCTCATCGCCGAACATGGAGATGCGCCATGCGGCATCCTCCAAGTGGGCCGGGAAGATTTCGATCGTATCGCCGCGAACGCGGAAGGAGCCGCGGATGAAATCCATGTCGCGGCGCTTGTATTGCTGCGCCACGAGGTCTGCGAGAAGCTGACGCTGGTCCAACCGGTCGCCGACATTCATCTGGAACGTCATCGCCGTATAGGTTTCGACCGAGCCGATACCGTAGATGCACGAAACCGATGCGACGATGATACAGTCGTCGCGTTCCAGTAGCGAGCGCGTCGCCGAGTGGCGCATGCGGTCGATCTGCTCGTTGATCGAACTTTCCTTCTCGATGAAGGTGTCCGAACGCGGCACATAGGCTTCCGGCTGATAATAGTCATAGTAGGAGACGAAGTACTCGACCGCGTTGTCCGGGAAGAAATTCTTGAACTCGGAATAGAGCTGTGCCGCCAGCGTCTTGTTCGGCGCGAGGATGACGGCGGGGCGTTGTGTCGCCTCGATGACCTTGGCCATGGTGAAGGTCTTGCCGGAGCCGGTGACGCCGAGCAGAACCTGACTGCGCTCGCCATTCTCCAATCCCTCGACAAGATCGCGGATCGCCGTCGGCTGGTCGCCTGCGGGCTGATACTCCGAATCCATGCGGATCCGGATGCCGCCTTCGGATTTCGCCGGCCGGGCAGGGCGGTGCGGCGTCCAGAGCTTGCCGTCCTTGAAGAGAGGATTACCGCTTTCGATTAGCTTCGATAGCGCCTCGACGGTGGCCGTAACACCTTCGCGCGAAATCTTATCGGCGTCTTCAAGCGCGATGTCGAGACCGGCCACCGGGTTGAGACCGGCAGCGGCACGTGTCTTCGGATCGGTCGATCCACCCATCGATGTGCCGCGCCCTGATTTGGATGCAGCTATCTCCACCTTCTTGCGGTGCTTGCCGGCCTTCGAAGCGATCTCGCGCTGGGTTTCGACGCCGGATGCTTCCGCATCGGCTTCGAGCTGCTTCACCCAATCGGCAACGCTGCCGCTGAGCGGCGCACCTTCAAACGGTGCCTGCGGCGCCTCTTCGAAACCGGTCGGGGCGGGGGATTTTTTCGATGATTTGGCCATGAGGCGAATATGGCGACAGATCGCGCAGATGTGAAGGGGTAAATGGTACAAAAGGGAAACAAAGTGGCGGATTTTTCCATTCGCCGGAGATGTCAAATATGTTACAACCCACGGGCGGCTAATGCGTTATCGCTGATCCAAAGTCCGCATAGCGCGCTTCTCGCAGGCGCCAAGGGAGGAACCAGCCGCAACGTCGACATGCCCGGCCAATGCCGGGTTTCCCCAGCTTCGACGGCATCCGGTATTGCCCGCCTCGCCGCCGCCATCCGGTCGGAGGATCATGATGACCGCATTGGATAGCTTACGTTCCCTGTCCCCCCAGCAGCGAAACACCGTGATCGCAGCCTATCTGGGCTGGACATTGGACGCTTTCGATTTCTTCATTTTGGTTTTCGTTCTCAAGCATATAGCCGAAGAATTTCACACAGACGTTCCGGCGGTTGCCGTGGCGATCTTTCTTACCCTCGCCATGCGGCCGCTCGGCGCGCTGATCTTCGGGCTCGCGGCGGATCGGTTCGGGCGGCGCACGACCCTGATGGTCGACGTGCTGCTTTATTCCGTCTTCGAATTCCTGACCGGCTTTTCGACCGGCTTGACGATGTTTCTCGTCCTGCGTGCGCTTTTCGGCGTCGCCATGGGCGGGGAATGGGGCGTGGGCGCGTCGCTCGTCATGGAGACGATACCGGAGGATTCCCGCGGTCTGGTATCGGGTATCCTACAGGCCGGTTACCCCTCGGGCTATCTGATCGCCTCGATCGTCTTCTTCCTGCTGTTTCCGATCATCGGCTGGCGCGGCATGTTCTTCGTCGGTGCGGTCCCCGCGCTGCTGGTGCTCTATATCAGGCGTAACGTGGAGGAATCTCCAGCCTTCCTGCAGCGGCAGGCCAAGCCGCAACGGCCGTTTCTCACCGTGCTGCGTGAGAATATCCCGCTCTTCCTGTGGGCCGTGCTTCTCATGACCGCGTTCAATTTCTTCAGCCATGGCACCCAGGATCTTTATCCGACCTTCCTCGAAACCCAGCGGCAATATGATTCCTATACGGTCGGCGCCATCGCCATCGTCTACAATATCGGCGCGATTGTCGGCGGCCTGACCTTCGGCTCTTTGTCACAGCGCTGGGGCAGGCGGCGGACGATCGTCATAGCGGCGCTGCTGGCCATACCCGTCGCCCCGCTCTGGGTCTGGGGCCACGGACCTGTGATGCTCGCGATCGGCGCCTTCCTGATGCAGCTGTTCGTGCAGGGCGCCTGGGGCATCGTCCCCGTGCATCTCAACGAATTGTCGCCGGACGAGGTGCGCGGCACCTTCCCCGGATTTGCCTATCAGCTCGGCAATCTGCTGGCTTCGGGCAATGCCTCGATCCAGGCCGGGCTTGCCAAGCAATGGGGCGGCGACTATGCGCTGGCGCTGTTGATCGTCGCCTGCATCGTGGCCGTCGTCGTGGCGTTGTTTGCCGGTTTTGGCTTCGAGAAGAAGGGTGTTCGGTTCGGCGGCAAAGACGCAGGGCAAGCCGACAGTGTCATGCAAACCTGAACCGGTTGTCGTCATTCCATCTCAAGGGCCGGCGATCCTTACCGGCCCTTCTTCACTTTCCGCAGATTTCCGAGATCTTGGCCTGGGCAAAGCCGCGGGCAAGTTCCTGCAGTCCTCCGACTGAGGATATCAGCTCGCCGATCGGGCCATTGATGCCGAGATGCAGGTCGGTGATGTGGCACGCGCCGACATCGACGGTCATCGAGGCATCGAGTTCCCCCTTGATCGTCGTCTTCAATACGCCATGCGATTTGCAGGCCATCTCTGCATGGGCATTGATCTGGACGCCACCGTTCGGACCGTCGCAGACATCGAGCGATTTCACCTCGAACTTGTCTTTGTGATCGACACCCGGGAGCTTCTTGCACGGATCGGCCTCATTCACCGATTTTTCGATCTCGGGGCCGAACTTGCTCTGCAGCAGCGACCAGCACGAACCGGGCGCGGCCTCCGCCGGCATAGCCGCCATCGGAAGCGGAGAGAGCGGCAGCACGATCGCCACCGTCAACGAAGCCATGCGAAGCGGCGGCAGAAGCGAGACGGGGAACATGGGATATTTCAGGTTCACGACGATCTATCCTCTCAAGGGAAGAAGCAGCAAATCAGGCGCAGCGCCGCGACAGTCTTCCATCTCTTCCTTTGCCAAGGCAATCCCCGACTTGATGATGACCGTCCGATAGGTATCCGCATGCTTTGCCGCGCTCCACCGGGAGCAGGGCAATGATCGACAGGCCATGAGGGTTTACCGGTCGGCCCATAAAGCGCTCAAATCGGAATAGTCTGTCCACCGGAGGGAGCTTCCGGCGGCTCCGTGTCTCCGTCGTAACCCAAATGCTTCGCCTTGCGGAACCATTCTGCTGCCTTGCCCGCGTCCGCAGCGACGCCATCGCCGTCGCGGTACATCATAGCGAGATTGTAGGCCGCGCCGGCATAGCGATGTTCCGCCGCCCTTTCGAACCAGTAGACGGCTCGATGGCCGTTCTTGGTAACGCCTTCGCCATCGCGGAACATGACGCCGAGATTGTATTCGGCCTCGACATCGTTCTGCGCTGCAGCTTTCAGGAACCATGCGATCGCCTCGGCCTGATCCTGCCTGATCCCATCGCCATCGGCATACATGGCCCCGATATTGAACTGCGCACTGGCATCGCCTTGGTCGGCCGCCTTCTTGAACCAGGAGAAGGCGGCAGCGCTGTCCTTGGCGACGCCTTCGCCGTCGCGATACATAATGCCGAGATTGTATTGCGCCTCGACTTTTCCCTGTTCGGCTGCCTTGCGATACCAGATGACGGCCTTGGTCTTATCCTTGCCCGTGCCATCGCCCTGGTCGTACATGGTGCCGACATTGAACTGCGCATCGGTGTCGCCCTGTTCGGCGGCCTTGCTGTACCAGGCAAACGCCTGCGGCTTGTCCTGGGCTACGCCTTGGCCCGTGTCGTAGACGACGCCGAGATTGTATTGCGCGTTGAGGTATCCTTGTGCCGCAGCCTTCTTGTACCAGGCTATGGCCTGGCTCTTGTCGGCGGTAACGCCTTCGCCCTGATCGTACATGGTGCCGACGTTGAATTGCGCTTCGGCATTGCCCTGATCGGCGGCCTTCTTGTACCAGCTAAAGGCGAGCGTCAGGTTCTTTTCGACGCCATTGCCCTCCTCATACATTCGCCCGAGTTTCAGCTGTGCGGCGGGATTGCCCTTGTTCGCCAGGGGTCGCCAGTAATCCAGGCCGGATTTGATGTCGCCGCGATCGTAGCTGTTTCGTCCGACATCGGCTTGTGCGACTCCCGCGGACGCCAGCGCGAAGAGCAAACCTGCTGCCGCTTTCTTCAAGTTCACAATCTACCCCTCAGTCGAAATCCGTTGAATTAACATGGCGAGCGCTTCGCAACCGCTAAGGCACGAGCACCATCAGCAAATGGAACAAGAGCCAGCCCGTGCTGACGCCCGAGCCTTTTTTATCGGCGGCCCCTTGTCCCAGCGGTCCGAGATCCCTGATCGGGCCGTCGCCATTGGCTTCCATGTAGCTGAGCCCGTGTTGCGCTTCCGGCAATCCCTTGGCCGCCGCCTTGTTGAACCAGTCGGCAGCGGTCTTGGAGTCCTTTGGCACGCCATAGCCGTTATAATACAGATATCCAAGACCGTATTCCGCCCGAGCATCGCCCTTATCGGCGGCTTTGCGAAACAGAGCGGCTGTTTGGCCATAGTCCTTGGGAACACCGGCGCCCTGATAATAAAGGTAGGCGAGGGCATATTCGCCCTGTGAATTGTTCTGGTCGGCCGCCTTGCGGTACCAACTAGCGGCGGTCCATTTGTCAGCCGTTGTCCCCTGACCGTTTTCATACATATAACCGAGCGCGTATTGGGCGTCAGCGTGACCCTGGCTTGCCGCCTTCTGGTACCAGTCAAAGGCTTTGCCATAGTCCCTGCCAACGCCGCGGCCGCCGGCATACATGTAGGCGAGGGCATATTGACCCTGTGCGTCGCCTTGTTCGGCGGCCTTGCGATACCATCTCACCGCGCTGTCATCGTCAGTCTTCACGCCCTGGCCGTTGGCGTAGAGGTAGCCGATAGCATATTGCGCATCGGGGCGGCCCTGATCGGCAGCTTTGCGATACCATTGCAGCGCCTGCCTGTAGTCTCGGGCGACGCCTATCCCGTTCGCAAGACTGTAACCAACGGCGTATTGGGCGTCGGCGCGGTCTTTTATCGCCGCCTTCATATACCAGGAATAGGCTTCGACATCGTTCCGTGTGACACCCTTGCCGTTGGCATAGGCGTAGCCGACTGCATACAGACCCTGCGCAACTCCTTGACTACCGGCCTTTTTGTACCAGGCGACAGCCTGTTCCTGGTCTTCTTCGGCGCCTTGACCGTTGTCGTACATGTAGCCGATCGCATACTGGGCGTCGGGCCGACCTTGGTCAGCCGCCTTGCGATACCAGCCGAGTGCGATCGCCTCGTCCTGATGTACCCCGAGACCATTGGCATACATGTAGCCGAGCGCATATTGCGCCTGCGCCTGTCCCTGGGCGGCGGATTTCTGGTACCAGGTGACGGCGTTTTCATTATCGACAGCCATGCCGCGGCCACTGGCATAGGAATAGCCGATGGCATATTGGGCATCTGCATTACCGTTTTGCGCCGCCCTTAAATACCAGTCGTTTGCCTGCTTCAGATCGGTATCGACGCCGCGGCCGCTGGCATACATGTAGGCGAGTGCATATTGGGCCTGCGCATTGCCTTGCTCAGCCGATTTCCGATACCAATCGACGGCCTGAGCGTCATCCTGTTCCACGCCCTGACCGTTGGCGTAGCGATAGCCGAGACCATATTGAGCGGCCGGATTTCCCTGTTTTGCGAATTCCACCCAGTATTTCAGGTCGATCGTCGTATTGGCGGGTCCTGGGGCTGGGTCCTCGGCATGAGCAAGCCAGGGCAGCGAAAGAGCGAGCGCCAATCCCAATGCATAGCTCTTTGTCCTCAAGGCTTCAGTCTCCCACCTGCGTCCCAGACCGTAATCGATCTGAACAATATGGCGATGTCTTGGTCAAGGATCGCAGGAACCCAAATGGCGGTGGCTATAATGCCCGCTGGCGGATGCGATCGCTATACCGGAAGCACGTCGTAGAGGCGGAAGATCCATGTGATCTGATAGATCAGCCCGACAATCACGAATGCCGCCTGGAAGCGCCGGTTCGCGGTGATCGAGGCGATGATGCAAAGTATGATATAAACGACATTGCGTATTGGATATTCCCAGCCGAGCGACCGGAAATAGGCTTCCCCCTTCAGCAATGTGTCGATGAGGTCTACCGCGTAGGTCACCGCGAGCAGGCCGAAGAACCAATGGCGGCGGGATATGAAATATTCCTCGAAGCCGCCATAATCCTCGACCGACGGCGGATTGAGCAATACGCATAGGAAATAGAAGAGGCAGCAGAAGCAGATGAGAAAGAGGTAGACGCCGAAATTGATCTGCGCAACCGATTGCAGCCGGTACTCCCACCACCAGAAATGGATGATGAACAGGAACATGGACAATACCCAGCCGATATGGACGGGGTAGATCTTGTTCTTGCCCGGCGCCTGCACGAAACCGGCAAGCCGGGTCAGAAGCTGAGCCAGCGAAAGGCCGATCACCATGCTCATGACCGTTCTGATATAGACGTAGACTTCCGGTGTGTGCGCGGAATCCATCGCGTCAGCTCTCCTCCGGTACGGCCTTCGGCAAGCCGTTTTCATCGAGCGCGACCATGATGAAGGTCGCAGCCGTCACTTTCTCCAGGCTGTTATAACGGGCCCGGTGCGCCCATGCTTCTACGCTCAGGGTGATCGAGGTGCGGCCGACGCGTTCGACATCGGTGAAGACGCTCAGCGTATCGCCGATCTTGACCGGCAGTTCGAAGGCCATCTCCTTGACCGCTGCCGTGACGACGCGGCCGCGCGCCCGCTCGGCAGCGCGGATACCGCTTGCCAAGTCCATCTGCGCCATGACCCAGCCGCCGAAAATATCGCCGGCAGGATTGGCGTCGGCGGGCATGGCAAGCGTGCGCAATGTCAGCTCGCCTCTCGGTTTGACGCTGTCATTCATTCATCTGCTCCTGTTGACGGTCGATTCCGACAATCAGCCTATGCAATCCTGCCTCGATGGAAAAGCCATACCCGCATTTCCATGGAGGACTCCTGTGGGTGTTTTGCTTCAAGCCACTATGCGGTGACGTGGTGCCTGTGTGAAACACCGAGATCACCCTGCGGTAAGCTTTCGTTCACCCTTCCCATTTAGGATTTGTAATCATTGCCGACCGTGGCTGGGGCAGCGGATCAGGATTATGACCATTTTACCCATTCTACGGCGGGTCGCGCTGCCATTGCTATTGTCGTCGGCGCTGGTCGCCTGTACGGCCGACAGCCTCGTGCCGCCGTCCGGCATAGACAGTTCCTCGCGTGTCGGATCCATCAAGCCGCATCGCAGTGTGCCGCAACGCCAATTTGCCTACCAAGGGGTACAAGATCCCGTCGTTTCCGCATCGAGCAGTTACAAGAGTGGCGGTCCCGTTCGTTCCAACGGCACTGGCGAGGCCGTGACCACCACGGATGTCGAAGCCGGCTTAGCACAGCAGTCGGATATCCCCTCTCAGGGCGTCAACATGGATGCCGAACTTGGCGTCGGGCCGAGCGAAGAGGCGCAATCAGCCTCGGTGGTGGGATTGGCGCAGGAAGAGCAGCAGAACATTGCGGAAGGTCAATCCGACCAGCCCGTGGTCGACGGCATCGGCACCGATGCGCCGGTACAGACCAACCGGTCGATTATTCAGCGGCCGGCGGCACAGGCCGAACTCAACCAGTCGCGGATACCGAGGCAGCTGCCGGGAACGCAGGTTGCGATGCTGCCGCGTGTCGAAAATCCGATACCGCGCCTCGATCAGCAGTTTGAAGCGCCGCAATCGACGCCGGGCATGATGCCGCCTTCTGAAATCGCCTGCCGTCGGGAATTGCAGCGCATGGGCGTGGTTTATACCGACAAGCCGGCGATCTCGAACGGCCCGGCATGTCAGGTTCCCTATCCGGTTTCGCTCAGCGGCCTCTCAGGCAATATAGCGGTGCGGCCCGCCGTCACGTTGAATTGCCAAGTGACGCTCGCCTTCGCAAAATGGGTGAAGAACGAACTGGCGCCGGCGGCGCGCACCCGCTATTGGACGGGCATCGGCACGATCGTGCCGCTCGGTGGTTATTCCTGCCGGCGGATGAACAATAGCCGGCAACGCTATAATCCGATGTCGGAACATGCCCATGGCAACGCGATCGATGTTGGTACCTTTATCCTGAAGAATGGCCATGTGATCGACGTACGGAAGAAGGGCTTGTTTTCCTTCCGGGAAGGGCGGTTGCTCAAGGCGGTACGTAGCGACAGCTGCCGCTATTTCGATACGGTGCTCGGCCCAGGCAGCAATCCGGAGCACTGGAACCACTTCCATTTCGACCTCAGGGACCGTCAAGGCGGCCGGCGCTATTGCAGCCTTTGATTGGCCTTTTGCCGGGACAGCATCCACCCTTGCCAAACGGGAAAGCTGATTTACCTTTCGGCGGAATCGCGCTCAACTGCGCGGGCTAAATGGCAGGGAGGGGTTCATGGAAGACATACCGAGACGAAAGAGAAGCCTGGGAAGGGCGCTCGTTGCCGCACTGATTGCCATCATTATCGTCATTGGCGGCCGCTGGTATGCTTATGTCGCCTATGCCGATGATCCCTTCGATGAAGTCGGCATCGGTCTCAACTCCATAATGCCTGGACCCATTCGCGACAAGGGTTGCGCGATGCTGAAGGCTCGCTTCGAGCACAAGACGCTGCCGCCGGCGGGCTGCGGCGTAAACGGCAATTGGTAGGTTCTTTCCCGATCGTAAGCTGGCAAAAAAGAAAAAAGCCGGCGGAGCCGGCTTGAGCGGAGCATGGCAACGACGGGGGATCCTTGCCAGTTCCAGAAAAGAACTTCATGTTGCAATGATGCTGCACGCAATATGAATGCAAAGCAATAAATCGGCCAATACAGCAGGCGCTGACGGTGTCGCCAAGAGGCGTTGGGCGGAGTTGCGACAAACGTTGCTCACCTAAGGAGCTATATGCCCGACGAAGGTCACGATTTGATGACAGCTTATTTACCCTGGACGAACGCTGTGTTCCGCTACCGTGGGGTGGTCAAAGGTTAGAACCGGTTATATAGCGGGCAAACGCCGCGAAATTCATCACAAAAGCCGGACTTTGCCTCGCTATGGCTCCGATCATTTCCATAAGTAATCTGACCAAAACCTACTCCAACGGGTTTCAGGCGCTGAAAGGTGTCAGTCTCGATATTGAGCGAGGGGAAATCTTGGCGCTGCTGGGGCCGAACGGTGCCGGCAAGACGACGCTGATTTCCATCGTATGCGGGATTGCCAACCCGAGCGGTGGGTCTGTGACCGTCGGCGGTTATGACGTCGTGCGCGATTTCCGCGCTACGCGCAGCCTGATCGGCCTTGTGCCGCAGGAATTGACGACCGATCAGTTCGAAACCGTCTGGAATACAGTCAGCTTTTCGCGCGGGCTTCACGGAAAGAGGCCGAATCCCGAATATATCGAGAAGATATTGCGCGATCTTTCGCTCTGGGAGAAGAAAGACAACATGCTTCGCCAGCTTTCCGGCGGCATGAAGCGACGCGTGCTGATCGCCAAGGCGCTCTCGCACGAACCGGAGATCCTCTTCCTCGACGAGCCGACGGCCGGTGTCGACGTGACGTTGCGCAAGGACATGTGGCATGTGGTCGAGCGCCTGCGCGCTTCCGGCGTCACTATCATTCTGACGACCCACTATATCGAAGAGGCCGAGGAGGCCGCCGATCGCGTCGGCGTCATCAATGGCGGCGAGCTGCTGCTGGTGGAGGAGAAGAGGGCGCTCATGGCCAAGCTCGGCCGCAAGCAGCTGATCCTCGATTTGAACGAGCCGATCGATGCCATACCGGAGCCTCTCAACGGGAACGGGCTTTCGCTAGGCCCAAACGGACTGACGCTGATCTATGATTTCGACGCCCAGCACGAGCAGTCTAGCATTGCGGCTCTGCTGTCGAAACTCGCTGCCGAGGGAATTCATTTCAAGGATCTTTCGACGCGCCAGAGTTCGCTCGAGGATATTTTCGTCTCGCTGGTGGAGGCAGGCAAATGAACTTCGAAGCGATCAAGTCTATCTATTCGTTCGAAATGGCCCGCACGCGCCGCACTCTGCTGCAGAGCGTCGTTTCGCCTGTCATTTCCACGTCGCTCTATTTCATCGTCTTCGGTGCGGCGATCGGTTCGCGCATCAACCTGGTTGAGGGCGTTTCCTATGGAGCGTTCATTACGCCCGGCCTGATCATGCTGACCTTGCTTGGCCAATGCATCAGCAACGGTTCCTTCGGTATCTATTTCCCGAAGTTCACCGGTACTATCTACGAGGTGCTGTCGGCGCCTGTCGCCATGACGGAAATCGTGCTCGGCTATGTCGGTGCGGCTGCCACCAAGGGGATGCTGATCGGCCTGATCATCCTCGCGACCGCGAGTTTCTTCGTCGATATCAGGATCGAGCATCCTTTTATGATGATCCTGTTCTTCGTGCTGACGGCGGTCACTTTCAGCCTGTTCGGTTTCATGATCGGCATCTGGGCCGGGAATTTCGAGCAGCTGAACCTCATCCCGATGCTGGTCGTGCCGCCGCTCACCTTCCTTGGCGGCAGCTTCTATTCTATCAACATGCTGCCACCGTTCTGGCAGGCGGTCAGCCATCTCAATCCGGTCCTCTATCTGGTCAGCGGCTTCCGCTGGAGCTTCTACGGCATCGCTGACGTCAATCCGGTGCTGAGCCTTGCCATGATCACGCTTTTCCTAGTCATCTGTCTGATCATCCTGGGGTGGATTTTCCGGACGGGATATCGCTTGAGAAATTGATGGCGATGCCGGGCTGGCGGGACTAAGAAGGCCTGCGGCTTTCTCAGCCGCAACAAAATGGTCCAGGAAAGCTTCAATGTCGCAGGCTCATCTCAACCCTTCGCTGCCCCAGGCACTCTCCCGGCTCGATCAACTAACCAATTGGGAGCGCAAGCCGCGCGGGGAAATGCGGGTCGGTCTCGAGCCGATGCTCGATCTCATGCAGCGTCTGGGCAATCCGCATCGGAGCTTTCGCGCCATCCACGTCGCCGGCACCAAGGGTAAGGGATCGGTCTCGGCGCTCCTCGAGGCTGGATTGCTGCGGGCTGGCTGGCGGATCGGACGTTATGGATCGCCACATGTCGATCGGGTGAATGAGCGTGTCAGCATTCTCGGCCAGGAGGTCGAGGACGATGCGCTGGCGACGGCGATCATGCAGGTTCTGGATGGCTATGAGGACGCCAAGCAGGCGGCAACCGCCGGCGAGGACGCCACCTGGTTCGATGTGATAACGGCGGCCGCTTTCGTCGTCTTCAGGGACGCCGGTTTGAGCTGGGTCGTGGTCGAGGTCGGGCTGGGCGGCAGGCTGGATTCGACGAATGTGGTCTTCGGCGAAGTCGCGATCGTCACGAATATCGGCCTTGAGCACACGGAGATTCTGGGAAACACGCGCGCGGCGATCGCGCGGGAGAAAGTCGGTATATTGAAGCCCGGCGCGACGCTTGTGACGACGCTTGCCGCCGACGATGCCGCAGGACAGGTGTTGCAGCTGCGCGCCGATGAGCTGGGCTGCAAGGTGCTTCGGACCAATCTTCCAGACGATGAGACGATTGCCGCAACGAATATCGCCCTGGTCGGACTCGTGTTCGATCATCTGGGGCGACAGGGTGAGAGTGTGCGAGAGGGAGGCGAAAAGGGTCAGCCGATCGGTGCATGGCTGCTCGAAAAAGCGGTCATCGACAAGGCGCGTCTGCCGGGGCGGATGGAGCGTTTCGACGTTTCTCTGTCGCCTGCATTGGCAAAGGGGCGGCAAAGCCTGCCCATCATCGTGGACGGTGCACATGTGCCGTTCAATATCGAGGCCGTGTTGCGCGATATCACGCGCTCCTCCTCGGTCAGCGGCGAATGTGTTGCCATCGTCGCACTGGCATCCGACAAGGATGCGCCCGGCTTTCTGGACGTATTATCGCGATACGCGGCTTATGCTGTCTTTACGGAAGCGTCCGGATCGGGGCGTGCCCATCCAGCGATCGTGCTGGAAGCGTTGGGGAAGTCGATGGGTATGAATTGCGAAGCCGAGCCGGACCCGCACACGGCGCTGGATCGGGCGATGGTGAAAGCCGCCGAGCGCGGCGGCTGGATGCTTGTTACCGGTTCGCTCTATCTCGTCGGCGCGCTGCGTAGCACCGTCCTCAGAAATGCCCAATGACGACGGACATAGAGATCAGGCCCGCGCTCACCGGTGATGTTGCTGACATCGCCAGGCTGCATCGCGCGATCTGGTGCGATACCTATCGCGATCTCGCACCTGCCGAAGTCTATCGGGTCCTTGATGAAGATTACCGTCGCGCGCGATGGGCCGATATTTTGGCCACTCCGCGTCGGGATCAGCGCGTGTTCCTGGCTGAACAAGGTGCGCGACTTGTCGGCATCGGCGCGATTGCAGCTGCGTCCGAGCAAGCATTCGAGGGGCGCGGTGAGATAAAATCGCTCTATATCGATCCCTCCATCAAACGTCAGGGACTTGGCCGCCGGCTCATGCGGATAATGATGGAAGAGTTTGCTGCCATGGGATATTCGGGCGCCGCGCTCGGCGTTGTCGTCGGCAACGAGCCTGCGATCGCCTTCTATCGCGCCCTTGGAGGACAGCTGATCGGCCGTTATACCGATCCGGGGCCTATCTGGCGCTCCGACAATCTCATTTTCGCATGGGACGATCTGTCTCTGCTAAGCTAAACCCCCCATGCAAGCGCTGAACGTGATTGCCTTTTTAGGCCAGGGCCTTCCTGCGTGGTGCGATGGTCATGGCCATGACACCTGCCACGACACAGACAAGACCGATGGCTGCCGTCGGGGATAGAGGCTCGCCGAGGAAGGTAACGCCGATGCCGACGCCGATCGGGACGCGAAGATAGGCCTGCGCTGTCGTGCCGACCGAGCCCAGGGTCTGGATAAGTCGGAAATAGATGCTGAAGGCAAGCGCGGTGGAGACGACCGACAGACCGAGCAGTGCCAGGATCGAGGCTGTCGATGGCGCAATCTGCCAGGGATGTTCGACAATCAGGCTCGCCGGGACCAGGAGGGCGGCACCGCAAAGCAACGAGCCGGCTGCCGGCATCATCGGGTCCAGTCCCTTGAAATTGCGGCCGAACAAGGCGGCACAGGCATAGCAGATCGATGCCGCGACAACGGAAAGCTGCGGCAGCAATTGGCGGCCCATGCCATGTAGCGCATCGAGGCCGATGATCAGGCAGATGCCCGCCATGCCGGCAATCACGCCAAATAGCTTGCGTCCCGTCAGCGACTCGGAGCGCAGCAGGAAAGCGGCGATCAGAAAAGCGAAAATCGGCGTCGTGGAATTCAATATGGTCGCCAGACCGGCATCGACGGTTTGTTCCGCCCAGGCGATCAACGTGAAGGGAATGGCGCTGTTGAGGCAGGACTGAATGAGGAAACGCTTCCATGTGGCAGCGTCTCTCGGCAAGCTCAGCCCGCGCCAGCGGATGATGGCGAGAAGGACAAGACCGGCGATCAGGGTTCGCGCGGCAATCAGCGTGATCGGCGGAATGGTTGCCACGCCGACGCGGATGAAGGTGTAGGAGGCGCCCCAGCAGATCGCGAGTGCAAGGAGAAGCAGCAGTTCGGTCGTCAGGTTCGGTCTTGCCGGCGTCATCGTTTTTCACTCTTATAAGGTTTGGACATGCCATCTTTTAGAGTGGAGAGGCCGGCGAATGCTTCGCTCCCAACCGAACTATCGCATACGGCGGTTCGTTAGTCTCGCAGCCGAAGCTCGTCCGTCTGCATCTGCATGGACCCCAGGGTTTCGAGAAAGCTCATGCCGAGCAGGCTCTGATCGAGCCTGCCTGCTTCTGCCACGCTCGCTTGGACATCCCTGCGCTTGATCGGGCCGATTGCCACCGAGCCGAGTTCTACGGGGGCCGCTCTGGCGCGGCCATTGGCGGTCAGTACCGTCTGCGAATAGGTGAGGTTTTCCGGAATGATACCAACGCGCTCGGCGTCTTCCTGCGACAGGGCGATGGTGCTGGCGCCGGTGTCGATCAGCATGTCGATCGGTTGGCCGTTGATCATGACCTTCGCTTCGAAATGCCCGTTCGAACGCTTGTGAAGGATGACTTCCTGGCCGCCTTCGCTCGTCGTGACCACGACTGCATGGCCGGGCATCAGGCCGGCAAAGAGGCGGTTGCCGACCTGTTCTGCATCGCGGCGATAGATGTAGGCGGTCGCGAGCGCCATGATGATGACGAACCAGATGAGAAGATTACGGATCGACTGGCTGACCGTATGCCGGCTAGCCCAGACGGCGGCGCTCATCATCAGGGCGATCGGCACGAGATAGACGACACGCGCGAAGTCGTCATTGCGCATGCCGAAGGTGGAGCCGGTATTATTGTTGAAGACGAGCAGTGCGAGGCCGATGCCGAGAATGACGAGAACGATGTTCAGGCGGTTCATACGGCGCTGCGCTCCCGTGCCATCCTTTGGCGGCGGGTTTCCCGGCGTGGCTTGCGCTCGACCTTGGTCAGGCGCTCCGGAAGCATTTCCATGATCTGACGGCGTTCATCATCGCTATAGTTCATCCACGCGCCGATTTCAGCGGATGTGCGGCCGCACCCGAAGCAATAGCCGGTGTTCTGATCGATGGAGCAGACGAGGATGCAGGGTGTCAGCATGGGATCATATATCGATGCTTCAAACGCACATGGCAAGGGTGCAGAGCGACGCGATCTCGCAAATCTGCTGGGTCGCGCCGATCGTATCGCCCGTATGGCCAGTCAATTTCTGACGGATATATCGCGTGGCCAGAAATGCCGCGACGCTTGTCGCAAGAAGGCAGCCAACCAGCGCCGGAACGCCCATGGCAGGACCGACGAGCAGTACCGCAAGGCCAAGTGTCGCAAGCAGCGCCAGCTGCATGGCGTCGTCATCCGGCTTGCCCGCCGATGCCGCGATCCCATCCGGTTTGGCTGGTGGCAGGGCGTACCAATGCCAGACCATGGCACCGCGGCTCAAGGTGGCCGCGGCGAGGATTGCGACCGCGGCGTCCTCAGGCGGGAGATGCTGGGCGATGGCAGCAAGTGCTGCCGCCCGCAATGCGAAGGACAGTATCAACGCTGCCGCCCCGTACGTCCCGATACGGCTATCCTTCATGATTTCGAGTGCGCGCTCGCGGTCCTTACCGCCACCCAATCCGTCTGCCGTGTCGCTGAGCCCGTCTTCATGGAGGGCGCCGGTCAGGAGCGTGTGCACGGCAAGCGCCAGCAATGCGGCCATCAACGAATCGGCGTTGAGGGCAAGCAGCACGCTGAAGGTCAGTGCAGAGGGCAGGGCGATCAGCAGGCCGGCGACAGGAAAAGCGCGTGAAACACGCGAGAGCTTGCCGTCATCGCCTTCGAAGAAGGACGACGGCACGGGAATGCGGCTCAAGAAAGCGACGGAGCGCGCGATGTCACGCATATATTCCCGCATTTCTTCCTCTCCCCGCAATACGCGCGACAGCATCGGGCGCTTTTGGAGTTGTTCACGCCGATTCCCAGGACTAATAGAGTCGCACGCAAAGAACCCGATTTGAGACTAAAAGACAAGGAACGCATTCATGAGCGTCAGCGGCCTCCCATTCGACGATTTCCGCGCATTGCTGCGCGACCTTCCAGGCCCGGATGCCCGGGCGCTCGTGGCCGCGCGCGAACGTGATGCGCAGCTCACCAAGCCGCCGGGTGCGCTTGGAAGACTAGAGGAAATCGCTTTCTGGCTGGCGGCCTGGACCGGTCGTCCGCCGGCCGTGACCCGGCCTCTGGTGGCGATCTTTGCCGGAAATCATGGTGTCACCAAGCAGGGGATCACCCCGTTTCCGCCTTCGGTGACGCAGCAGATGGTGGAAAATTTCGCGGCCGGCGGCGCAGCCATCAACCAGATCTGCGTTGCCTATGACCTCGGCCTCAGGGTCTTCGATCTCGCGCTCGAGTTCCCGACCGGGGATATCACCGAAGAACCGGCATTGAGCGAACGCGACTGCGCGGCCACCATGGCCTTCGGCATGGAAGCGATTGCCGGCGGCACGGATCTGCTCTGCATTGGCGAGATGGGCATCGGCAATACCACGATCGCCGCGGCCATTCATTACGCGCTCTATGGCGGCAAGGCCGAAGACTGGGTTGGCCCAGGCACCGGCTCGGAAGGTGAGATGCTGAAGCGCAAGATCGCTGCCGTCGAGAAGGCGGTCGCGCTTCATCGCGATCATCTCAACGATCCGCTGGAAATCCTGCGCCGCCTTGGCGGCCGCGAGATCGCCGCCATGGCCGGCGCCATCCTCGCCGCGCGCATGGAGCGTATCCCTGTTATCATCGACGGCTATGTCGCGACGGCCGCCGCCTCTATTCTCAAGGCTGCCAATCCCTCTGCTCTCGATCATTGCCTGATCGGGCATGTCTCGGCCGAGCCGGGTCATCTCCGTTCGATCGAAAAGCTCGGCAAGACGCCGCTTCTGGCGCTCGGCATGCGGCTTGGCGAAGGTACGGGGGCGGCATTGGCCGCGGGTATCGTCAAGGCTGCGGCAGCCTGCCATTCGGGCATGGCGACGTTCGAAAGCGCCGGGGTTACGAACAAGCACTAAAAAACGGAGCGGCGAAACGTTGAAATAGACGTTTCGCCGCTCAATTTCCTGTAGATGATCGGTTCTCCGTCATAAAACTGCAATGAATTTTGAGGCGGCGAGAGCTGTCGCCTTGCTTCGCCCACGGTGAGGCGGTATTCGCAAGGCATCCAGATTGCAACCGGGACAATACGGGCGGAGCGCGAATGGCGGAGTTTTCAAAATCAGTGGTCAATAAGGAGACCGGGATTCGGCACTTTTTCGCCGCTGCCGGTTATTCCTGGGGCGGTTTTCAGCGGCTGTTGCAGGAATCGGCCTTTCGCCAGGAGCTCCTTTTTGCCGGAGTGGGACTGATCCTGTTGATCGCCGTCGGCGCGACCATCGGTGAGATCGTCATCGCGATGGTCTTGTTCCTTGCCGTCTTCGCAGTCGAAGCCATGAATACGGCGGTGGAAGAGGTGATCGACCGGATCTCGCCGGAGATTTCCAACGTCGGCAAGCACGCCAAGGATCTCGGCTCCTTTGCCGTTCTCTGCATGCTGGTCGCGTCCGGTATCTACATGCTTTACGTCATCGGCAGCCATCTGCTGTTTCGCTAAAGCAATTCCAGGAAAAGTGCGTAGCGGTTTTCCGTCCGGAATTGCGAGACAACGAAGAGATAGAGCGGTTCAGAGATTCCACGAAAAGCTGAAGCGCTCTAACGATCAGCGTCCATGCTTCGTTTACGCGAAGCTCTTCTTGCGCCGCTCGGCGAGTGGCGCGTCCTCGACCGCCGGCAGGCTTTGCAGCACGCGCTTGGGCGGTAGGATGGCGATGACTTCCGTGCCTTCCCGCAGCTTGGATTTCAGCATGAACTGACCGTCATGCTTGGCGAGAATGGCCTGTACGATCGGCAGCCCGAGGCCCGTGCCCTGTTCGGCGCTCTTGATGGCGATAGAGCCCTGGCCGAAGGCCGACAGCACAATCGGGATCTCCTCTTCGGGGATGCCCGGACCGTTGTCCTTGATCGCGACATATTCGCCGCCACCGGCGGTCCAGCCGACCTTGACGCTGATTTCGCCGCCCTGCGGCGTGAATTTCACCGCATTCGACAGGAGGTTGAGGATCACCTGGCGCATCGATTTCTCGTCGGCCCAGACGGAAGGCAGCTGCGCTTCGAATTGCGATGAGATCGAAATGTTCTTGGCGCGGGCACGCAACTGCACCATGCCGATGCAATCCTCGGCAATATCGAGGAGAGAAATCGCTTCTTCGTTCAGCTCGTATTTGCCGGCCTCGATACGAGAGAGGTCGAGGATTTCGTTGATCAGGTTGAGCAGGTGCTGGCCGGATCGATGGATATCACTGGTGTATTCGCGATAGGTCGGATTGTTGAGCGGCCCCATGACCTCCGCCGACATGACTTCGGAAAAGCCAAGGATCGCATTCAGCGGCGTTCTAAGCTCGTGCGACATGGAAGCAAGAAAGCGCGATTTGGCGAGGTTTGCTTCTTCGGCACGCCTACGGGCCTCGTCGGACATCGATTTCGCGACTTCCAGTTCCGCGATCAGATCGTCCTTCTCCGATTGGAAAGAGAGGATCTTCAGGTTCGACTGATACATGCGGTTGGTGATGAAGCTGAAGAATATCACGGCAACCGAAATGGCTGCGGTGAGGGCGATATCGGAAGGCCTTCGCGTCAGGATGGCTGCCACGGTCAGCGCTACGGTCGCCGGTGCGAAGGAAAACGGAACAGCTCGTGGCAGCATGAAGCTGGACATGGCCGTAATGCAGATTGCCGCTAGCAGGGTCGTGCCCTTGTAGAAGGCGAAACTGTCGCCGCCGCAGGTCGCGCAATTTTGCATCGCAAAGAGCGCCCAACAGAAGCCGACGAGCAATTGCCCCAGCAAAAGCAGCTGCCGCCACTTTCTGGCGCTTTCGGCTGACATTTCTTGCTTCTTGGCGCGCCGTCCGATCAGCATGTTGATGGCATGCGCCGTGAGGATCGGAATGGTCCAGAAGAGAATGCCGGCATCACGCGTCAGGTAGACGCCGAGAACAGCAACCACGATGACGAAGATCGGCACGACGGCGGCACTCTGCCGCAAGGTGTCGATATGCATCATCATCAGTTCGCGGTCGAAATTGCGGCTGTGGCCGCTTTGCAGGCGCTCGCGCGTTTGCCGCACGGCCTTCGACACAGCCCGGTTACGGTGACTGCGCGATCGGTCGACAATGTTTTTATCTGTCGATGTGCTGACGCCGGTGCTCATGGTTACATTGAAACTTAGCCTGCCTGAGGCTACACCCTAGCGTTTAAATCTTAAGAAGATGCTGCGCCGAAATGATTTGTTTGCCATCTTCGCCAAGGATTTGTTCTTAAAGGAGGCAACAACGTGATGCGGTCGGGCCGCCTGTTTCGTGACGGCGTGGTCACTTTCGCGCTGCTTGCCATTCTTGCATTATTCGCGTTGAAGATGAACAATCGACCGGAAATCGTTCAAAACGGCAGCTTTTATGTCATTGACGGCGACACGCTTTCCGCCAGTGGCGAGCGCTTGAGACTGAAAGGGATCGATGCGCCCGAATATCGGCAGCGCTGCCAACGCAATGGTGCGGATTGGGCCTGCGGCGAAGAAGCACGCAAGGCGCTTGCCACAATGATTAAGACCGGAGCGCCCGAATGTCGGGGGCGGGAGAGGGATCGCTATGGTCGCCTGTTGGTGACATGTGTCGCCGGCAATGCCGATATCAACGCCGCGATGGTGCGCAGTGGCATGGCGGTTTCTTATGGCGGCTATGCAAGCGAGGAGCGGAGCGCACGGCAGGCGAAGGTTGGGCTTTGGGCCAGTGATTTCGAGAGGCCGAGCGACTATCGGCGCGAAGAGCGTATGGCCCATGACAATGACAATGATCCGATTGCCGGATGGCTCGGCTATTTGCGCCAGCTTGTCGGTTGGAGCGCTCCATGAAGCAGGAAAGCGAATTGCAAGTCCTGCGTTCGGCGATTGCGGCCTGCCGTCTCTGTCGGGATGCACCGGCAAAGGGCGAGGCGGATCGCCTGCCGCATGAGCCGCGTCCGGTTGCGACACTATCATCGACTGCACGAATACTCATCGCAGGGCAGGCGCCAGGATTGCGCGTTCACGAGAGCGGCGTGCCGTTCAACGATGCCTCCGGTGACCGTTTGCGTCAGTGGCTCGCTGTGGATCGCGAGAGTTTCTACAATCCGGATCATTTCGCCATAATGGGCATGGGCTTCTGCTTTCCGGGCTATGACAAGGCGGGAAGCGATCTGCCGCCGCGCAAGGAGTGCGCACCATTATGGCGGCAGCGGGCGATGGATGCGATGCCGCAGATCGAATTGATCCTGACGATCGGTCAATATGCGCAGGCTTGGCATCTTGGAGCGGAGCGCATGGGTTCGATGACCGAGACGGTCGCTGAGTGGCGGCGTTATCTTCTAACCAACCGGTCGCCGTCCATCCTGCCATTGCCGCATCCGAGCTGGCGCAACAGCGGCTGGCTGAAACGTAACCCGTGGTTCGAGGCCGAGTTGCTTCCGGTATTACAACAACGTGTGAAAAGCCTGCTTTCTTGAGAAAAAGTTTCTTTTCTCTCGCTTAAAATGAGCTATAGAGAGAATATAATTCGAAGGGATGCTTTAATGGACCGTCTTGACCGCAAAATCCTGCGCCTGCTGCAGGAGGATTCCACTCTGGCCGTAGCCGATCTTGCCAAGAAGGTCGGTCTCTCGACGACGCCTTGCTGGCGCCGTATCCAGAAGATGGAAGAGGATGGCGTCATTCGCCGCCGCGTGGCCTTGCTCGATCCGGAAAAGGTCAACACCAAGGTCACGGTTTTCGTATCGATCCGCACCAACAGCCACTCGATCGAATGGCTGAAGCGCTTTTCGGAAGTGATCGCCGATTTCCCGGAAGTGGTCGAATTCTATCGCATGAGCGGCGATGTCGACTATTTGCTGCGCGTCGTCGTTCCGGATATCGCGGCTTATGACGCTTTCTACAAGCGCATGATCGCCAAGATCGAAATCCGCGACGTCTCCTCGGCCTTTGCGATGGAGCAGATCAAGTATTCGACGGAGCTGCCGCTCGATTACATGCTGCTGGAAAATGCCAAGTCCAACGAGGACTGACATAGACTGAGCGCCGCTCTGATGAGGCGCTCAGCAGAAGCTGTTGATTTCCCGGCAGCCTTTTACTTCTTGTCCAGGCGCGCGAGCAGCGAGGAGGTATCCCAGCGATTGCCTCCCATCGCCTGGACGTCGCCGTAGAACTGATCGACGAGGGCCGTGAGCGGCAACTTGGCCTGATTGCGGCGGGCCTCCTCGAGCACGATGCCGAGATCCTTGCGCATCCAGTCGACCGCAAAGCCGAAATCATACTTGCCTGAATTCATGGTCTTGTGGCGGTTTTCCATTTGCCAGGAACCGGCGGCGCCCTTGGAAATGACCTCCACGACCTTTTCGATATCGAGGCCGGCCTGCTTGCCGAAATGGATGCCTTCGGCGAGTCCCTGGACGATGCCGGCAATGCAGATCTGGTTGATCATCTTGGTCAGCTGTCCCGCGCCGACAGACCCCATCAGCCCGACCATGCGGGCATAGGCGTCGATAACGGGACGAGCCTTCTCGAAGACGGCTTCGTCACCGCCGCACATGACGGTCAGCACGCCGTTTTCCGCGCCTGCCTGTCCGCCGGAAACAGGTGCGTCGATGAAGTCGACGCCTTTTTCCTTGGCGGCTGCGTAGAGTTCGCGGGCGACTTCGGCACTTGCGGTGGTGTTGTCGATAAGAATCGAACCGGCCTTCATGCTTGAAAGGACGCCGTTCTCGCCTGTCGTCACCGAGCGAAGGTCGTCGTCATTGCCGACGCAGGTGAAGACGAAATCGGCGCCTGCAGCTGCTTCGGCCGGGGTAGGGGCAAACTTGCCGTCATACTGTTTGGCCCATGCTTCAGCTTTGGTAACGGTGCGGTTATAGACGGTGACATCATGCCCGCCCTTGACCTTCAAATGCCCGGCCATGGGGTAACCCATGACGCCCATGCCGATGAATGAGACCTTTGCCATTTCATAACTCCATGACCGAATTTGTTCCGCAGGCTTAGCCGAAAGGGCACGGAGACGAAAGACCGATTTGTCGGGCAACTTGTCACCATGGCACGCGACGTGAAATCTGATTTCCAATTTTTGCATTTATTGGAATGGAATTTCGCTCTTGTTGTGAATCTTCATGATTTTCTTTGTCGATATAATCTATGGATTTGCGATCTTTAAGCCATCGACAACGAGCCGGTGGCCGCGGAAGCGCCGAGGCCTCATGAAAAGGGATCTTCGATGATTTCGCGCAGACAGACACTCGGCCTTCTCGGTGCGGCGGCGGTTGCCTTCGCTTTGCCTTCCGTTCGACAGTCACGTGCGGCCGCAGCGACGACGTTTCGGATCGGCTGGCAGAAGAACAGCGTATTGGCATTGGCAAAGCGTCAAGGGGCGTTGGAAAAGCGGCTTTCCGATCGCGGCATATCCGTCGAATGGTCGGAATTCACATCCGGCCCGCCGCTGCTGGAAGCTCTTGGCGCCGGTGCTCTCGATTTCGGTGCGACGGGCGATGTGCCGCCGCTGTTTGCGCAGGCTGCCAACGGCAATCTGCTGTATGTCGGCATTTACACCGGCAGCCCCGAAAGCTCCGCCATTCTCGTGCGCAAGGATTCGCCGATCCAGACGCTTGCCGATCTCAAGGGAAAGAAGGTTGCCTTCAAGCGCGGCTCCAGCGCCCACAACGTCGCCGTCAAGGCGCTTCGCAAAGGCGGGCTGACGATCAGCGATATCCAGCCGCTCGATCTCACGCCGCCGGATGCAGCCGCTGCGTTCAAGACCGGTGCGATCGATGCCTGGTCGATCTGGGATCCCTATCTCGCCATTGCAGAGGCCGATCCGGATACCCGCATCCTTGCGACTGCGCGGGGCATCGTCGATTCCTTCAGCTATTTCCTGGCCAACGGCGATTTCACCAAGGATAATCCCCAGGTGATTATCGACGTCATCGACGAACTGGCCAAGGTGGGGGCGGCGGCGCAATCGGATTTGGACGGCACCGTTAAGGCCATGTCCGAAATCACCGGCGTGCCGGCCGAGGTGACGCGGGTGGTGCTGACGCGCCCTGGTGCAAATCTTGGTGGCGTCTCTACCATTACAGATGCGGCGATCACCTATCAGCAGGGGCTGGCTGACGAGTTCTATAATCTTGGCATCGTTCCGAAGAAGCTCAACGTCACGGACATCGTCTGGCGACCAAAGGCGAGCTGAAGCTGACAAGACCCACGGATATCGTCTGCGCCCGTAACACCACGGGCGTGGACTTTATGGGCAAAATATTTCGTCAAACGCCGACAATTAGAAAATCTATATTGTCGATGTAATCGATAGTCTATGCCATTATCCGGATCGAACATCGGGAGGTGGCTCCCGACCACGCGCATCCAGAAAGCAGGAAAGCTTCATGACCGCGACCGCAAAACCCATCGATTTTCTCTGGTTCATCCCGACCTCCGGTGACGGCACCTATCTGGGTACGGCCGATCTCAACCGCGGCCCGGAGATCGGCTATCTCCAGCAGATCGCGCAGGCAGTCGATCGGCTGGGTTATACGGGCGTGCTTTTGCCGACCGGCGTTTCCTGTGAAGAGTCCTTCGTGACGGCTGCAGCGCTCTCGGCGCATACGCAGAAGCTGAAGTTTCTGGTCGCTATCCGCCCGGGTACGGCCTCGCCCGCCTATTACGCCCGTCTCGCCTCGACGCTTGATCGCGTTTCGAACGGCCGCGTGTTGCTCAACATCGTCGTTGGCGGCAGCCCGGCAGAGCTCGCCGGTGACGGCATTCATCTGGAACACGATGAGCGCTACGCCCATGCCGATGAATTCTTCCATGTCTGGGAGGAGCTGTTGGAGACGGGATCGTCCACCTTCGAAGGCAAATATATCAGGGCGACGAATGCGCGGCTCGGATTGCCGCCGGTGCAGGCGCCGCGCCCGCCGCTCTATTTTGGCGGATCTTCGGATGCGGGTATCGAATTCTCGGTTGGTCGCGTCGACAAGTATCTGACATGGGGCGAGCCGCCGGCGCAGGTCGGCGAGAAAATTGCAAAGGTGCGGGCAGCCGCTGCCAAGCGTGGACGCGAGGTCAGCTTCGGCATTCGCCTTCACTTCATCGTTCGCGAGACGGACGAAGAGGCATGGGCTGCGGCCGATAAGCTGATTTCGAAGCTCGACGACGAGACAATCCGCGAAGCGCAGGAGCAATTCGTCAACCAGTCCGACTCCGTCGGGCAGAAGCGCATGGCGGCGCTGCATGGTGGTCGCCGCGACAAGCTCGAAGTGTCGCCGAATCTCTGGGCCGGCGTCGGCCTAGTCCGTGCTGGCGCTGGTACGGCACTTGTGGGATCGCCGAAGACGGTCGCTGCAAGGCTGCGGGAATATCAGGAGCTCGGCATCGAAACTGTGATCGGCTCGGGCTATCCGCATCTGGAGGAAGCTTATCGTGTGGCCGAACTGCTCTTCCCCGAGCTGGGATTGAAGCGCGACGAGCAGCGTGCCGGGTTCCGTAACGAATTCGGCGCCAAGCAGATTTTCGCGGGCGGCAGTCATGGCGGCAATCTCAAGGTCGTTTCCGGCTCGTAACGCCAGATCAAAAGGAGATCCCCATGTCGGCATTCGACACGTCCTTCGTCCGCGTGGCCTCGGAACGGCGCGCACGCCAGGCCGGGGTCGCGCGGCAAGGTATTTCGTTCCAGAGGTTTCTGCCGTTCCTGCTGCCGGTTGTCGTCATCGCGGCATGGCAGCTGGGCTCGTCGCTTGGATGGATCTCTACCCGTATCATGCCGTCGCCGGCGGCCGTCGTGGTCGCCTTCTGGCAGACCACGATTTCGGGCCAACTCCCAAACAATATCTTGGTCAGCGCCGGCCGCGCCTTTGCCGGCCTGTTGGTTGGCGGCTCGATCGGCTTTCTGCTTGGCATCGCCAACGGCGTGTCGCGGCTGTCGGAACAGCTGACCGATACGACGCTGCAGATGCTGCGAACCATTCCGCATCTCGCCATGGTACCGCTCGTCATTCTCTGGTTCGGGATCGGCGAGGAATCCAAGCTGTTCCTGACCGCGCTCGGTGTGCTCTTCCCGATCTATCTCAACACCTATCACGGCGTGCGCAATGTCGATCGCGGGCTGATCGAGATGGGACGGGTCTACGGCATGAGCAACTGGACACTGTTCCGGAAGGTCATCTTCCCCGGCGCACTTCCGTCCATTCTCGTCGGCTTGCGGTTTGCTCTCGGCATCATGTGGCTGACGCTCATTGTTGCCGAATCGATCGCGGCATCGTCGGGCATTGGCTACATGGCCAACAATGCCCGCGAGTTCGGCATGACTGATGTCGTGGTGCTGACGCTCGTCATCTACGCCATTCTCGGCAAGCTTGCCGATGTCGTCGCACGGGCGATCGAGCGCAGGGCTTTGCGCTGGAATCCGGCCTATCGGAATTGAGGAGCTTCCCATGAGCGTCAACACACTCGATCGCGCACGGGCAGAGGCCGCAGATATCACGCCGCAAGTTGCGGGTGCTGCGGCTATCCACATCAAGGGTCTGGAGAAGAGTTTCGGCAACAACCGCGTCTTGCGCGGCATCGATCTCGATATTCCCGCTGGTCAGTTCGTCGCCGTCATCGGCAAGAGCGGGTGCGGTAAGAGCACACTGCTGCGCATCCTGATGGGGCTGGAAGAGCCGAGTGCAGGCCATCTTCGCTTTGAAGCGGTCGATGGTGGTGACACACAGCCCAATACACGCATCGTCTTTCAGGAGCCGCGGTTGCTGCCCTGGCTTTCCGTCGCGGACAATGTGGCGGTGGGCTTGGGCGAGGGCGTGCCGCAAAACGTATCGAAGAAGGAAACGGCTTCGGTTCTCTCCGAGGTACAGCTTGCCGAGAAGGTAGATGAATGGCCATCCAGCCTTTCCGGTGGACAGAGGCAGCGCGTGGCGCTGGCCCGCGCGCTCGTCAGCAAACCCGGTATCCTCGCGCTTGATGAGCCGCTCGGTGCGCTGGATGCTTTGACCCGCATCAGCATGCAGGAACTGCTGAACCGCGTCTGGCGTGAGCTCGGCTTTACCGCCGTGCTCGTGACGCACGATGTCAGCGAAGCCGTGCACCTGGCCGATCGGGTTGTTGTACTGGACGAGGGCCGGATCGTGCTCGATCTCGACATTCCCTATCCGCATCCGCGCCGTCATGGCAATCCGGCGCTCGCAGAGCTCGAAGGGCAGCTGCTGGGGGCAATCCTCGGTGACGCGCGGGCTTAATTCGGCCTGCTATCGTCTCCCTCGACATAGAGCTTGAGGTTATCGAAGCCGATTTCCGTGCCCATGAGGCGCGAACCGTTGTCGCTGTAGCCGTCGAGGAACACGACCTGTTCGACGAAGGTCATTTTCGTGCCGCCGGGCTCGGGGGCGAAGCTGACCGTTGCCAGCGATACGGAGATTCTGACGTCGTCGAGCATCATGTCGAAGGCATAAATGAAGCGCTCGTTTTGGACGACGTCGATATAGCGCGCCTGATAGGCATGAATGACGCCCTCGGTTGAGGCGACGCGACTGCTTTCGCTGCCGCCGGCACGGAAATCGAGCTGGAACTCCAGCGACTTCCAATCGCCATGGCAAGCGAACCATTGCTGCTTCTGTTCCGGTGTTGCCCAGGCATTGAAGACTTTCGGCAGGGGTGCTTTGAAATGACGCTCTATGGTGATCGTCGTATGATCTGTCGATCTTATGCTCATTTGTCTGTCGTCTCCGTCGATGTATCAGCAAGAAAGAGATCGAGCCGGTCGAAGGTCTGGTTCCAGGATGCCTTGCGGTCGGCGATCCAGCGCTCGACGGCTGCCAGCGCTTCCTTGCGCAGATGATAGGTGCGCACTCGTCCGGCCTTTTCCGACAGCACCAGTCCGCTCGTTTCCAGCACCTGCAGATGTTTCATCACGGTCGGCAGCGCCATATCGAGCGGCTGCGCCAGTTCCGTGACGGAAGCCGGTCCACGCCCGAGCCTGTCGATCATGCCGCGGCGGCTTTGATCGGACAGGGCCTGGAACATGCGGTCGAGCGCCAGCGGTTCTTCAAGCATTCGGCTTTTCCGGCCGGAACTGCGCCGGCAGTTTGTCACTATAAGGGTACATATGGAAATAAGGCATTGCTTCCTGCAGGACACGGGCGAAGGAAGGGCGCTCGATAAGGCGTCTATAATATGCCTTCAGCCGATCATGCTCTTCGCCAAAGGGGACGAGCGTTTCAGCGTAGAACAGGGCTGGCGCAGCGGCGCAATCGGCCATGGTCAGGCTGTTGCCGGTGATCCAGATCTTTCCGTCCAGCTGCTTTTCGATCATGCCATAAGCCGTGCGCAGCAAGGTCTCGGCTTCGGCGACGCTTTGTGGGCGCTTGTCCCCTTCTGCCCGGCGCACGTCCGCGACGATCGCTTGCATCGGCTCCTGCACATAGAGATCGAAAAAGCGATCCCAGAGCCGGACGCACAGGGCATCCGAAAGTTCGGTCGGCAACAGTTGCGTTGCGCCGGGATAATGCCGGTCGAGATATTCGATGATGATGCTGGTCTCGGGAACGGTGCTGTCGAGGGCTTCGTCGCGAAGCACCGGAAATTTTGCGAGCGGCCAGAGGCGCACCAGCGCAGCGCGCGATTCCGCATTGCCGAGATCGATGATGCGGCTTTCGAACGGCGTCCCGTTTTCATAGAGCGCCATCAACACCTTGTGGCAAAAGGAGGCGAGGGGATGCTGATAGAGAATAAGGGACATGCGACAACCTTTCCGAAATCAAGGTTCGAGCTGATACTTATCTGAATGGCTAAGTATCAGCTCGCCGGTCGCCGCGCAAGGAAATAGTTATCCAAATGGATAACTATTTCCGATGGGATGTATTTTGCTTCAATCGGCGAGACGACGGGCGATGACTAGATGACCCGGGGTCGGCTGGCCATCTTCCATACGGACGTTGATGTCGGTGATTTCGACGAGTTCGAAGCCGGTCGCAGTCAGCCTTTCGCGCACATAGGCTTCGGAATGGGCAAAGCGCTGGTGAGGGCCGACTATATAGGGACGTCCGGCCATGGTCGCCTCAGGCAGGGTCTCCGAGGAGAAGATGAAGAGGCCGCTCGGCGTCATGTTTTCGGCGGCGCCGAAGAAGAGGGGTTCCAGCGCGCCGAGATAGGGCAGGACATCAGTCGCGGTGATCAGATCGAAGGCTTCCTCGTCATTGTCGTCGAGAAAATCCTCGACCTCGGCAACGAAGAGCGTTTCGTAAATATCCTTTTCATGGGCGACTTCGACCATGTTTTCGGAAATGTCGATGCCAGTGATATCCTCGGCGATATCGCGCAGCGTGCCGCCGGTGAGGCCAGTACCGCAGCCGAGGTCGAGCATACGCTTGAAGGGACCGAGGCCGAGAGCCTGCAGACGCTGGCGCACGAGAACCGGGACGTGGTAGCCGAGCTGCTCCACCAGCACATCCTCGAAAACCTCGGCATGCTGGTCGAACAGGGTTTCGACATAGGCGTCCGGCGCCTTGGCCGGCGTCTCGCCGCGTCCCATCGAGGCGATGCGCACGGCTGCTCCACCATGGTCTTCCGGATCGAGAGCCAGCACCTTCTCATAGGCCTGAACCGCAGCGTCGATATCGCCCGCCTTCTCCAGTGCCAGTGCCTGGTTATAGGCTTCCGCAAGCGCGTCTTCGTCGATCTTCTTCTTTGCCATGAGTGACAGCCCTTCCATTCGTCACGCAGGCATTAAGGCGCTTGATCGGCTTTTGCAATGCTTGCCGTGTCGCCCAGCGGGCGCACTGGTGATGCCGAAGACCCGATGCGGCTAATGCAGGATGAATTCGCCCTTCACGGCTCGCCATTCGGTCGCTGAAATCAGCTTGCGATGGACATAGCGCACGGAATGCAGCGGGCCATCTAGCGTTTCCTGCCAGAATTTCAGGAAGCCGCGCATTTCCGGGAAGTTCGGGGCGAGATCATAATCCTGCCAGATATAGGTCTGCAGGAATTGCGGATGATCGGGCAGGCGGTAGAAGATCTGCGCCGTCGTCAACCCATAACCCTGCAACTGCTTTTGCATGTCGTTATGCATGAGCTTTCTCTTTCCGTTCCCATTCTTGGTCGTGACTCATGGTCACTCAAATATGGAAACAACAGATGGTAAACTCAAGCTTTACAAAAATGTCATGATGGAAATTTATTCACAGAAATCAATGTATTAGCAGCGACTGCATGGGAGTGCTGCCAAGGCTGCGCCCAGACGCCGCCTTGGCAGGATCAGCGCTTGAGGTGCCGTGTCAGCCCGCCTTCCATCCGCGCCCAGCCGTTTCGCATGAGTTCGACAATCACGAGATAGAAGATCGCAGCCCAGAGATAGATCTGGTAGTCGTAGGTCCGCGAGAAGGCGTAGCGTGTTTCGCCCATCAGGTCGAAGACCGTAATAATGGAGACGGTTGCCGAACTCTTGATCAGCAGGATGATCTCGTTGCCATAGGGGCGCAGCGCCACGATGAGCGCTTGTGGAATGATGATCTTGCGGAAGGCGATCCAGGTATGGATACCTAGGGCGCTGGCCGCTTCCCGCTGGCCCTTCGGTACGCTCTGAATGGCGCCCCGGACGATTTCCGTCTGATAAGCCGCCGTATTCAGCGTCATGGCGAAAACGCCGCAATAGAAGGGGTCCTTGAAGAACCACCAGAGGCCGATATCCTCGAAGAACCAGCGAAAGCTCGGGAAACCGTAATAGACCATGAAAATCTGCGCCAGCAGCGGCGTGCCGCGGAACAGATAGACATAGCAATAGGTCAGCGTGCTCAGGATCTTGTTGCTCGACATGCGGGCAAAGGCCAGCGGTATCGAGAGAATCGCGCCGAGGATAAAGGATGTTGCGACCAGCTTGACCGTGATCCAGAGACCGTGAAGCAGCCGCGGCCCATAGGTTTCGAGCTTGTCAACATCCCACCCGCTTATAATCATTGCCAGCAGCGAAATACCGAGAATGGCCCAGAGGGTCAGAAAAAAATAACCGGCGATGCGCGCCTTGGACAGCTTCGTGACCGTCTTCGGCGGTGCCGGCTGCGCGGCGATCAGAACTTCGGCATGGCTCATCGATGGACCTCCGCGCGTTTAGCCCATCGATCGAGATAGAAGAGGCCGACGGAAGAGATGACGGCCAGTGTCAGATAAAACAGGCAGGCGATGGAATAGAAGGTGAAGGGCGCCTTGGTGGCGCGGACGGCAATCCCCGTCTGCCTGATGATATCGGCAAGGCCGATGATGGACACGTAAGACGTATCCTTCAGCAGGTTCATCCAGAGGTTCCCGAGATTTGGCAGGGAAATACGCACGAGTTGCGGCACGATGATAAGCCGCATGGTTCGCGCCCGATGAAATCCAAGTGCATCGCCTGCCTCATATTGACCTTTGGGAATGGCTTTGAAGGCAGAGAGGAGGACTTCCGAACAATAGGCGGAAAAGACGATTGCCAGCGCCACCATGCCGGCCGCGAAGGCGTTGATCTCAACGGGTCCGTCATAGCCGAATTTGGCGAGCACGGACTGCAAGAGGATCTGCATGCCATAGTAGATGATGAAGAGCGTCAGCAGCTCCGGCAGGCCACGGAAAATCGTCGTGAAGACGCCAGCGGCGAGCCTCAGCGATTTCTCTTCCGATTGCTGCGCGAGCGCGACGAAGAAGCCGATGACGACGCCAAGCGGCAGCGTCAGGACCGAGACGGCGATGGTGATCTTCAAGCCACCGGCCAGCTCGTCGCCCCATCCCGTGTCGCCACAGGCGAGCATCGTATTTTGGCCGAACAGAGTGAACAGTCCGGCCGGACCACACAATGGGTCAAAAATCGTACTCAACCAGGTCCACAAGGAACCAAGGGCGGAAAACAATCCGCTCATGCCATATTTCCCCTAGCGGCTTTTGCCGCGTTTCTGCTTATATTCATCTCGTTGTCAAACAAAAACGGCGGAAGGGCAAGCTTCCGCCGTCGTCTTTTCCCAGGGAATCGACGGGCGATCAATCGCCGTAGACGTCGAAATCGAAATACTTGTCCTGGATCTTCTTGTAGGTGCCGTCAGCGCGGATCGCAGCGATCGCGGCGTTCAGCTTGTCTTTAAGGGCCGCATCGCCCTTGCGGATGGCGATACCCGCACCGACGCCGTTGATGACCGGGTCGCTTTTCAGCGTACCGAGCATCTTGCAGCAGTTGCCTGCATCGGACTTCACCCATTCGGACAACACGACGACGTCGTCGATGGCGGCATCGATACGGCCGTTGCTGAGGTCGAGCTTGTATTCGTCAGCCGACGGATAGAGCTTGAGCTCGGCATCCTTCAGGTGGGCGGACGCATAGTTGGCATGCGTCGTGGAGGACTGTGCGCCGATCGTCTTGCCCTTCAGGGCTTCGTCGGTCGCTTCCTTGAGAGTGGAGTCCTTCGGAATGGCGATTGCCGGTGGCGTGTTGTAAATCTTGTTGGTGAAGTCGACGATCTTCTCGCGCTCGGGCGTGATCGACATGGACGAGATGATCGCGTCGAACTTCTTGGCCTGCAGGGCGGGAATGATGCCGTCGAAATCCTGGTTCACGAAGGTGCACTTGACCTTCATGTGATCGCAAAGCGCATTGGTTATATCGATGTCGAAGCCGGTGAACTTGCCGCCGGCGTCAAGCGATTCGAAAGGCGGGTAAGTCGCGTCCGTGCCGAAGACGATCGTGTCGCCATCGGCAAGCGCCGCACCGGCGACAAGCGACATTGCGGCGAAGGACGCGGCGGCAATAAGACGAGTGGAGATGCGCATATTGACCCTCTCTGTTGGTGGCCGGCAGCCCATTATTGTTTTTGGCAGACGGCTCGAGTGGAGCGGGCTGGTGGCCCGCCTCGCGGCGATATTCGTACTTTTTTTTGGGAAAATGCAACTGGAATTACAAAGGCAATCTGCCTTTGCGCAATGCCGCCGTAATGCACGCGCTACACAGGCAAATCTGAATGTAAGCCATCCATTGCGTTCAGGCAGGGTTAATTACGGCAACCTAATAGTGCGGGAACATATAGCGGCTTGCCGCGATTCAGCCTCATGAGAACCGAAAATTGGCCGGGTTCCTGAGGCAATCGCCTTGCCGCTCAGATTCGCAATTCGGCGGACAAAGATCATAAGAGGAGACCCCTATGGGAAAGCGATCCAGACTATTTGCCAGCGCCGCGTTTCCGCTGCTTTCGCTATCGCTCGCCTTCGAGCCGGTAGCAGCCGCGGCCCTTCGTGAACAGCCAATCGTACCGCTGAACAACGGCATCGCCGGCGCAGCCGCGACCGCCGCAGATACAAGTTTCGAGGTGGCGCAGCAGGAGGCGCCGGCAGCTCAGCCCGATGAAGAGCAGCTCAAGCACAAGAAGCCTGCCGAAGGCGGGGAGGGCCAGAAGCATCAGGGTGGTGGCGAGCAGCAGCACCAGATGAAGCAGGCTGAGCCCGAGGGTGAGCCGCAGCAGAAGGCGCCGAAGCAGCAACAGCCGGAAGCGCAGCCGCCGAAGGCCGAGCATCAGCAGCCCGCGGAGCAGGGGCAGCCGAAGCCGCAGAAGCAGCAGCCGGCCGCAGAGGCGCCGCCTGAGCCTCCGAAGAAGCAACGTCAGCAACCCGCCGAAGAGCCTCAGGCACAGCCCGAAGCCAAACCGCAGCCTAAGGCTGTCGCTCCCCAGGCAGAGCCGGAAGCACCGCAGCCGAAGCCGAAGGTCAAGCAGCCCGAAGCCAAGCAGCCTGTGGAGCAAGAGCAACCGAAGCCGCAAAAGCAGCAGCCGGCCGAAGCGCCGCAGCCGAAGGTAGAGCAGCAGCCTGCTACGGAAGCGCAGCCGGAGGCCAAGCCGGAGCCGAAGGTCAAGCCTGGTTCGAAGGCGCAGCAGCCGGCTCCGGGCGAAAAGCAGGCTCCCGTCGCGGGCGAACAGCCGAATCAGGGGGCCCAGCCTGGAAAGCAGGCGCAGCCCGAACAGAACGCTCAACCCAAGCTGCAAGGTCAGACCGAGGCTCCGGCAAAGCAGCCCACCGAGCAGCAGCCGGCACCGGCCGGTGAACCTGCTCAGGGACATAAGGTACAGCCGGGAACGCAGCCTCAGACGCAGGCACAGCCCGGAACGCCTGCGACCCCTGGCGCTGAGCAGGGGCAGAAGCAGGGTGGGGACAAGACCCACGGCAAACAGCCGCAGAACCAGCAACAAGGCGAGCAGCCCGCCGCCAATCCGCAGCAGCCGGCCCAGCAGGGCACGCCGCAAGGACAGCCAGCACAGGCTGGCAACCCGGCAACGCCGCAGCCTGGGAAGCAGCAACCGGCCAATGGCGCCGCGACGCCGGCTCAAGCTGGTGCAGCGGCTCCCGCCGCCAACGGCAATGGCCAGCAGGCTGGCGAAATCCAGCTGCCTCCCGCCGAGCAGGTCTCGCCGCAGGAACTGGAGCGCCGTAAGAAGATCGCGGAGAATCCCGCCTCCGCCAATGGTCCCGTTATCCTGCCCGTCGAAAACGGAAGCGCGGTTCTGGACAGCCAGAAGGATGCGGTTCGTCGTGGTGAGCATCTAAACAATGGGCAGAATCCCGCTGCCCCAGGCGCCCAGGGTGGTCGCGGACAGGCGGGTCAGGCTTCGCAGAGCGGGCAGGTCCAGACCGCCCCGGCCCAGCAGCCGCCACCGGCTTACACCAAGCCGCCGACTTCCGATGCCGAGGCCCAGCGCGCGGTAGCCGGCGGCCAACCGCAACCTCCGGTCAAGATGGAAGCCGTAACCAGCGAGCAGGGTCGTCGCATCGACCGCCGGCCGGACTTCGCCGCGCCACAGGGAACGACGGTGCAGACCATCATCAATCAGGACAACCGGACCATCGTCAACGTCGACAACACCTATGTCGTTCGTCACGATGATAGCGAGCGCTTCATTCGAGGCGGTGAGCGGCCGGTCTACGAACAACTGCCGCGTGACCGCTACCGCGAGACGATCGATCAGCCCGACGGCGATCGCGTCATCACGATCCGCAACCGCTACGGCGACATAATCCAGCGCTCGCGCATCGATGCAAGCGGCCGCGAATATGTGCTGTTCTACTCGCCGGAACTGGAAAATCGTCCTGACAATGACGACTACTACCGCGATCCGGGTGAAGATCTGCCGCCGATGCGCCTGCTCATTCCGTTGAGCCAGTACATCATCGATACGGCATCGAACCGCAATGCCGACTATTACGACTTTCTGCGGGAGCCGCCGGTCGAGCCGGTCGAGCGTATCTATTCGGTCAACGAAGTCCGCTATTCGGCTCGTATCCGCGACAAGATCCGCCGTATCGACCTCGACACGATCACCTTCGCGACGGGCAGCGCCGAGATTCCGATGTCGCAGGCGAGCACCCTTCGCGGTGTCGCCGATGGCATGTTGAAGATCATCAAGCGCGATCCGACAGAAACCTTCCTGATCGAGGGCCATACGGATGCGGTGGGTTCGGCCCAAAGCAATCTGATCTTGTCGGACCAACGCGCGGAATCGGTCGCCAACGTGCTGACGGATGTCTACGGCATTCCTGCCGAAAACCTGGTCACCCAGGGCTATGGCGAGCAGTATCTCAAGGTGAATACGCTTGGCCCGTCGCAGGAAAACCGCCGCGTCACGATCCGCCGCATCACGCCGCTGGTGCGTCCGGTGGCATCGAACCGGTAAGGGATCAGCTTATAGCTTGATAGTAAGGGCCGCCGGGAAACCGGCGGCCCTTACTCATTTCGACGGGCCCTCGAGGCCGACCTTTGCAGCGATGAAATCGGCAATTGCGACCGTATCGTCGAGGTCGAAAACGACAAGAGAACCGGCGTCTTCAACAGGGTGGTCGGTGGCGATGGCGAATATGTGAGGGTCCTGTGGGGCGAGCGGTTCGCGCTTAGCCGCTTCCAGTCGACGCGCCTCGATTTTCGGGATGGGTTCGCGCTTGTAACCTTCGATCAAGACGAGGTCGCAGGGAGCGAGACGCGCCAGTATTTCTTCGAAGCTCGGTTCGGGCGCGCCGCGCAATTCGTGCATGATGGCATAGCGCGTGCCGGAGACGATGGTGACTTCATGCGCGCCGGCCTCGCGATGACGAAAGCTGTCGGCACCCACCTTGTCTATATCGAAATCATGATGCGCATGCTTGATGGTCGAGATGCGATAGCCGCGCTGGGTGAACTCCGTGACCAGCCGCACCGCAAGCCCCGTCTTGCCGGAATTCTTCCAGCCGGCGATGCCGAAGATTTTGGGCCGAGATTTCGTCATGGCATGTCTTCCAAAGCTGCCAGCCATGTCTCCGCTTCGGCGAGATCGGCTGGCGTATTGATGTTGAAGAAGGGATCGAGAGGCCCGATTGCCGTTTCGACCGGGAGGAATTCCACCCGCTGCACCTTATGTCGAGCGAGGAAATCCCTGACGCGCCGTTTGTCGTCGGAGGAGATCCATAGTTCCAGATCGGCGGTGGCGGAGACGGGCCAGAGACCGAAAACAGGATGATCCTGACCGAGTGATGCGGCAATGGCAATCTCATCGGGGCCGTGAATGACATGGGCAAGGCGCGCGACAAGATCGGAAGGAAAGAAGGGGGTGTCGATGGGGATGGTGGCGATGTGCGAGGCCTCAGGGTGATGCAACTGCGCGTCCTGCAAAGCAGCAAGCACACCTGCAAGCGGCCCTAATTTACCGGGAATTCTATCCGGAATGAGCCGCATCCCCATGGCGTCAGGCCAATCGGCATCGGCATTCAGTGCGATCGGTTTGAGCTGACGTTGCCCGATCTTCGACGCGATACGAGCGATCAAGCTTTCGCCGGCGAGCAGTGCAAAGGCCTTGTTGGCGCCCATGCGGCTGGAACGGCCGCCGGCAAGCAGAACGACGGGAATATCTTGGGGAGTGGCGATGAAGTCGGACATGATTGCGACCTCAGGCGGGAACGCGGGGTTCTGATTCCTGCGCGACAGGCTCGGCCGCCCGCCGTCTGCTTTCGCGATAGAAAGTATAGATACCGGAGGCGATGACAACGGCTGCGCCGAAGACAGACCATCCGTCCGGCACTTCGCCGAAGGCGATCAATCCGAGCAGAGCCGACCAGATGAGACTGAGATAACGGAACGGCGCGACGAAAGAGATTTCGCCCGTGCGCATGGCCAATATGACGCCCTGGTAGCCGATCAGCACCAGAACGGAGGCCAGCAGGATCTGCAGGAGCGATGTCGTGCTCGCCGGCTGCCAGCCGCCGAAGGGGATGATGCACAATGCTCCGAATATGGATATGGAAATTGCGGTGCAGAGCGTGACCATCAGCGACGGCACGTCCTTGTCTATGCAGCGTGTCGCCAGATCGCGGGCGGCGGTCGCAAACATGCAGGCGATAGCAAGGAGGGCCGCCGTCGTGAACCCGTCACGGCCGGGCCTGATGATGATCAGCACGCCTATGAAGCCGACGGCAATGGCCGTCCATCGCCTCCATCCCACTGGCTCCTTCAAGAAGATCATCGCGCCAAGCGTCACGGCAAGCGGAACAGCCTGCTGGATAGCGGAGGCATTGGCGATGGGCATCATTCCGAGGGCGGTGATGTAGGTCGCTGCCGCCAGAGCTTCGCAGGCGATGCGCAGCGCAATCATCGGCTGCAGGATGACGCGCCAATTGCGCAGGGCGCCCATTCGACGGGCAAGCAGATACACAAAAAAACTCGTGAACAAGCCGCGGATGAAGATGATCTCGCCTGCATTCATCGTGGCGATGACGGTCTTAGACAGCGCATCGCTGCAGGAGAAGCCGGCCATGGAGGCCGCCATGAAGAGCGCGCCCTGCGTATTCTTGGTCAGTCGCATGAGAAAGATGAGTCCCTGATTACCCATCTGGATTAGCGCCGTTTTCAGCAAATTGGAATCGGCTGTGTTTCGGCCGAAGTTGAATTCGTTTGAGCGGCAGTCAAATTCGATTGTGCATTGCGGGATATTTGTCATTCATCGACGTAATTTTTCGCGCTGTGGTCGCGGAATGAGACAGCGGTTGCATTTTTTTGCCATTGCGGAGGCTTTTAGGCAGGCGATTAATGCTTATTCAATCTTATTTCCAGAGGCTCACAGCGGTTTTGCATGAGGCAGAAGCACCTACCGCAGCGCAGCAGGAATGACGATCCCGCCTTCGCCGGAGATTTTTAATAATCCAGTTGAGGCGCCGTATGTTTTTCATTGATCGTCTTTTGCAAGGCCGCAGGATTGTCACCAAAGTCCTTATTTTCGTGGTGCCTTTGGTGGTTCTGATCGCCGGCGTCGGCCTGGTGGGCTACCACACGGCCAATATTCTGAACGGTCATATGACCGTGACGCGCGCCACGATCGAGAATATCAGCGATTTCGAGAACCTTCAGGCCGCCCTGCAGGAATTCACGGGGTCACCTTCTGATGACACACGCCAGACATTGGCCGCCAAGATCGACGCGCAGGAACAGGGTGTCCGTCGCTTAAGTGGGCTGCTCAGTGACGATCAGCGCGCCAAGATCATTCCGGTCACCGAGCTTGCCGCCAAGATGCGCACGCAGGAAGCGACGCTCTGGTCCATCAGGCAGAAGCAGGATAGCGATGTCGAAGCCATCCGGAAGGCCGTACAAAACATCGAGGTGACCGCCAAGGCCGCCGGCAAGCAGATAGACATCATCCGCAAGGATTTCAGCGACAAGGAAACTTTCGCCAAGGAACTGCTCTACGATGCTGCGGCCTATAAGGGCCTCTCGGAGAAGATGAGCAATCTGCGCATCCAAGTGCAAATGGCGGCCGACTCCACCGAGGAGATTTCGGACGCGCGTACCTATGCGGACGCTATCCTGAAGCAGGTGACGATTTCGAAGGCACTGGTTTCCAAGCGCGGCGCCAGCCTCGTCGCCAATGCCTCCGATGCGGCCGACAAGCTCGATGCGGTATTGAAGAGCTCCGGCACGCCGGACCAGAAGGTCGAGGCGATGGGGCCGATCTTGCAGAGCTTTGTGAAGATCGAAGGCGAGATGACCCTGCAGTCGGCCAAGAACAGCGATACCGCCGCCGATCGCTTCGTCAGCCTCGATAAGATCATCGATGGCCAAAAGGAGCTTCTGGATCATGTCGATGAGGCGCTTAGTCTCGTCGATCGCCTGATATTGCATGCCTCGCGCATGGAAAACGTTCGCGATGCAGCCTCCCGCGAACCGGTTCTTGCGGATCTCAAGGATCTGCAGAGCATAGCTGCAAGGATTTCGGAGCTCGGCCCGACCAACGCCACCATGCGTGATTTTGCGGCTCACATGAAGCCGCTGATCGAGGGCTTGACCAATGGATCGGCCGATCTGCTGCAGACGGCAGCCGACTGGAAGACGACGCGTGTTCAGTCCAACACCTTGCTCGCCGATGCGATGACCTCGCTGCGTGGCTTCGTTGCTCAGGCACAGGAACTTGGCAAGGAAGATAGCGAGCGTTCGGCCAACGTCTCGGTCATCGCCATGATCGTCGGCACGCTGCTTGCCATCATCGGCGGCCTCATGCTCGTGGAAACCCTGCGCGGTCCGCTGAAGCGCGTTGCCGACGTGATGACGCGCCTTGCAAGCGGCGACCTGGAAGTCGCGATCGACGGCCGCAATCGCGGCGATGAGATCGGCGACATGGTACGCTCCGTCAGCGTCTTTCGCGATGCCGCGCTTGAAAATGTCCGGCTGGAGCGGGAAGCCGAAAGCGCCCGTGCGCTCTCTGCGGAAGAGGCTGCCCGTCGCGCCGCCGAGCGTGCCCGCATTGAAGCCGAACAGAAGCAGGCACTCAATGCGCTGGCCGACGTTCTCGCCAAGCTTGCCGACGGCAATCTGGAAGAAGGCATGCGCGAGGACCTTTCGGCTGACTTCGTGGAAATGGCCTTCACCTACAATCACGCGGTCGAGGCGCTGCGTGAGACCCTGACGGACGTTCGCTACACGGCCGAGGAGATCAAGGGCGGCACCGGTAATCTTGCCATGTCGGCCGACGACCTCGCTCGGCGCACCGAGCAGCAGGCTGCCGCCCTTGAGGAAAGCTCGCGGGCACTGCATCGCCTCAGCGACGTTGTGCGCTCGACCGCCGATCGTGCACGGCAAACGGCGACCTCCGTCAACGAGACGCAGGCCTATGCGACCCAATCGGGCGAAGTCGTCGCCAAGGCTGTGGGCGCCATGAGCGAGATCAACCGTTCGTCGGAGAAGATCGCCACTATCATCGGGGTCATCGACGAGATCGCCTTCCAGACTAACCTTCTTGCTCTGAATGCCGGTGTCGAGGCAGCCCGCGCCGGTGAGGCCGGCCGCGGCTTTGCTGTTGTCGCTCAGGAGGTGCGTGAACTTGCGCAACGCTGTGCCAATGCGGCGAAGGAGATCAAGGGCTTGATTTCCGCAAGCTCCACCCAGGTGCGGAACGGCGTTCATCTGGTCGAGCAGACCGGCGCGGCCCTGACCGAGATCATCAACCACGTCACCGGCGTTCAGAGGCTCGTTGCCGATATTTCCTCTGCAACGACAGAGCAATCGACCGGTATCGAGGAAGTCACCCGCGCGGTTTCGGAAGTCGAGCTGATCACGCAGCGGAACGCGGCGATGGTCGAGGAGAACAATGCGGAGATCCACGGCCTGCGCCAGCGCGTGGATATGCTTTCGGAAAAGATCGATCGCTTCCGCACCGGCGATGGCGAGGCGGAGCATGCGAGCTATGGCAGTGCGGATGCACGTTACCGCGCTGCGTAAGGCTGCATCGATAGAAAGACCATCATGAATCGAAAAGCGCCGGACCAATGCTCGGCGCTTTTCGATTGAAGCTTGCTATCGCGACTGGATGAATTGCGAACGAATTACCGACCGAGATGGAGCGTCTCGCCATCGACGGGAATGAGCAGCCGCGAGGGACCGAGACCGCCTGCCTCTGCGGTTTGACGAAGATCCTGGCGCGTGACGGTCGCGTGATCGAGTGCTTCCATATGAGTTGCGACGATGGTCGCTTCCGGGGCGAGGCGGCTGACTTCAAGCGTCTGTTTGTCGTCCATGACGATCAGGTCGCCATCCCAACGGGCGCCGCAGGAATGGGTGACGATGATATCGGGGGAGAATTCACGGATCGTTTCGGCGACCGGCGGGTAAAGCACGGTATCGCCAGCCCAATAGACGGTAGGTTCGCCGGCAGCTTCCAGCGTGAGGCCGATGACCGGACCCATTTTTTCCACGACCGGGCCGACGCCGTGGCTGCCCTGCCGCGGCGTGATTGTCAGCCCTTGCCAAGTGATCGATTGCGCAAGCGGGGTGACGTTTGTGAAGCCAGCATCACGGATACGTCCTTCGTCACCGGGTTGGCAAAGGATCGGCAGTGTTTTCGGCACGCGCTCCTTCGCTACGGCATCGAAATGATCGGTATGGAGATGCGATACGATCACCAGTTCGACGCCCTGGAGAGTGTCGTCGATGGAACGCGGCAGTTCGGTCATCGGATTGGGAGAGCGGCCGGTGAAGGACGGGAGACTGTGGCGCGGTGCAAAGTAAGGGTCGATCAGCAGAATATGGCCGCCATACGTGACCTTCAGCGTCGCATTGCGAATAAGCTCAAGCTGCATATTTGATGTTCTCGGTGGGATTTAGCCGCCGGTGACGCTCATGTGGCGACCGACTGCCGGACGGTTGTGCGTGCGGTCGATGATGAAATCATGACCCTTCGGCTTGCGGGTGATGGCTTCGTCTATCGCTGCATGGAGTAGGGCGTCATCCTCGCTTGCGCGCAACGCCGTGCGCAGGTCGGCGGCGTCGTTTTGCCCGAGGCACATATAGAGCGTGCCCGTGCAGGTGAGCCTTACGCGATTGCAGCTTTCGCAGAAATTATGGGTCATGGGCGTGATGAAGCCGAGGCGACCGCCGGTTTCGGCGACTTGGACGTAACGGGCAGGGCCGCCCGTCTGGTAGGGAATGTCCGTCAGCGTGAACTGACCCTCGAGTTCGGTGCGCAACTGGGAGAGCGGGAGATACTGGTCGGTGCGGTCTTCGTCGATCTCGCCCATGGGCATGGTCTCGATGACGGTCAGGTCCATGCCGCGACCGTGCGCGAACCGCAGCAGGTCGGGAATTTCGGTATCGTTGAAGTCCTTGAGCGCGACGGCATTGAGCTTGATCTTCAGACCGGCTTTCTGCGCTGCGTCGATGCCTTCCATCACCTTGGAGAAATCTCCCCAGCGGGTGATCGTGCGGAATTTATCGGGATCCAGTGTATCGAGCGACACGTTGATGCGCCGGACGCCGCTATCGTAAAGCTCTTCGGCATGGCGGGCAAGCTGCGAGCCGTTTGTCGTCAGGGTCAATTCGTCAAGCGCGCCATTTTTCACGCTCTCACCGAGCTTGCGGACCAGAAACATGATGTTCTTGCGCACCAGAGGTTCGCCGCCGGTGAGCCTGATCTTGCGCACGCCCTTGGCGATGAAGGCGGAACAGAGCCGGTCGAGTTCTTCGAGCGTCAAAAGATCCTTCTTGGGCAGGAAGGTCATGTGCTCGGCCATGCAATAGGTGCAGCGGAAATCGCAGCGGTCGGTGACGGAAACGCGCAAATAGGTGACCGAGCGCCCGAAAGGATCAATCATCGGGCTTCTATCCGCTGCCAGCGGCGAGGCGCCGCCTATCGTACCGACAATGCTATTCACTCAAATCTCCATCACACTGCTAATGTGTGCATAGGCGATTGTTGCGTCAAGGAAAATGCCTTTCAATTATGCTTGCGTGTGAACGTGTAGCGGCATAATTCTCGAAAACACATTGAAAGGCATGGGAAAATCGATGAGTGACGTTTGGCCGACCGAATTACGGGTCTCGAAGGATCGCCGTCACCTCATGGTGACGTTCGATAACGGCGCGAGCTTCGACTTGCCGGCGGAGATGCTGCGGGTGCTGTCTCCCTCCGCGGAGGTCCAGGGACATGGACCGGGACAGAAGGTTACCGTACCGGGCAAGCGCAACGTCGGCATCATGTCGATGACGCCGACTGGCAACTATGCCGTTCGCATCGGGTTCGACGACATGCACGATACCGGCATTTTCACATGGTCCTATCTGCGCGAGCTTGGAGAAAAGGGCCAGGAGCTTTTCGCGGCCTATGAGGCTGAGTTGAAGGAAAAGGGTCTCAGCCGCGACCCGGTTGGAAAGCCGCATTAGCAAACTCCAGTAACGAACAGGGGACGCAAGCATGATCCTTGGGGGTAGGGAAAACTGGCTTCGCGCCAAGGGTAGCAAGAACGAGAGCAAGGTTTCCTTCGTCGAGCTGTTTTTCGATCTGGTCTTCGTTTTCTCGATCTCGCAGCTTGCGCATGCATTGGCCGAGCATTTCACCCCACTGGGGGCGCTCGAGGCCATCATGCTGATCTTTGCGGTGTGGTGGGTCTGGGTTTTCACGGCGTGGGTGACGAACTGGCTCGATCCCGATCGCATGCCGGTGCGTATCATGCTGTTTACGCTGATGTTTGCGGGACTTATCCTTTCCGCTGCCATCCCTGAGGCCTTCGGCGAGAAGGCGATTTTCTTTGCCGGCGCCTACGTCTTCATGCAGGTAGGCCGCTCGCTGTTCACAGTCTACGCCCTCAAGAATGCCAGCGCGGCCAACCATCGCAACTTCCTGCGCATCACCAGCTGGCTCGTCCTGTCCGGCATCTTCTGGATATCAGGCGCGCTGGTTGAGGGCGAGGCTCGTATTGTGCTTTGGCTGATCGCCCTCGTCATCGAATATTCGGCCCCGGCGCTCGGCTTTCGAGTACCTGGGCTTGGCAAATCGACGACGGCGGACTGGAATGTGTCAGGCGCGCATCTGGCCGAACGTTGCGCGCTATTCATCATCATCTGTCTCGGCGAGGCGGTGCTGCAGGCCGGCAAGACCTTTGCCGAGCAGCCGGTGACGCCCTTGATCGTCGCGGTGTTCGTCACCGCCTTCGTCGGCACGGTTGCTCTGTGGTGGATTTACTTTCAGTTTGGTCATGAAAGGGCCGCCCATCGCATCGAGCATGACGACACGCCCGGCAGCCTCGCTAGGCAGGCATTCACCTATGCGCATATTCCGATCTTGGCCGGTATTATCCTGAGCGTCGTCGGAGATGAATTTCTCTTTGCTCATCCGCATGATGCTGCGGATATGCATGCCGCGGCCGCCATTCTGGGCGGACCGGCGGTCTTCCTCTTTGGAAATCTCTGGTTCAAAGGGGTAACCACCGGCCGGCCGCCGCTATCACATATGGCGGGGCTCGTCGGGCTGGCGCTATTGCTGCTTACCTTGCCGATGGTCGTGGTCTATCAGCTCGGCATTCTGGCGACGGCCGTGCTCGTCGTCGTTGCGATCTGGGAATTCGCCTCGTTGAACCGGGTCGTTCCTTCGGCACGCTCAGCCGGCGATCACTGATCGCCAGCGAGCTCCAGTGGTTCACGCTCTTCCTGCATCAGGAGGCTGACGACGCGCTCCATATGCACGGTGATCGCTTCGCATTCTTCAATCGGCGCATCCGAGAGCATCCGGTCGATGAGCGTGGTCTGAATGGTCATGGCTTCTTCCGTGACGCGCCGGCCCTCTGCAGTTAGATAGAGGCGTAGCACGCGCTTGTCCTGCTTGTCCCCGCGGCGTTCGATCAGTCCCCGCTTTTCCATCTGCGGCAACAGCATGCTCATATTGGAGCGGCCGACCAATAGCTTGCGGGCGAGTTCCTGCTGGGAGATGCCTTCAAAGCGAAACAGGTTGACGAGAATGTCGAGGTGCGGTGGCTTGATGTCGAGATGCGTCAATGCCCGTCCAAGTGATTGTTGCATCAGCTGGCAGGCGCGCGCCACGGCGATCCAGCTTCGAAAACGCGGATGGTCCCAGGGAAGGGATTGATTTTTGTTCATCGTTGTACTTTATTGTTCATAGTTGAACATTGTTGGATTCCCACTATGCCATCCTTTGCGCTCAAGGTCACCCGGTCGGGTCTCGCCGGTCTCGAAAGGCTGTCTCCGCGGCTCGCCGGCAAGGCAGCTTTCCGGCTTTTCTGTCTGACGCCATCGCGTCGACCGCGCGGCTCGAAGGCCAAGTCTGCGTATATGGAGGGCAGGCAGCGTCTCCTTGCAGCGGAGCAGGTGATGCTGCCGTTTCCGGGCGGCCGCGCCATGGCTTACCGCTTCAACGGCGGAGCCAAGGGGCTGCGCAGACGCTATCTCGTGGTCCATGGCTGGGGTTCCAGCAGTGAATACATGTCCGAACTGGCTGCATTCCTTGCCGACGATGGAGCGGAGGTGATCTCGCTTGATCTTCCCGGGCATGGGCGCGCGGGCGGGCGGTTCCTGAATGTGCGTTTGGCCATCTCCGCCATTGCCGCGGCCTCGGCCCGTTTCGGAGCCTTCGATGCCGCCATCGGACATTCCTTCGGCGGCGCATCTCTCGCACTGGCATCCGCGGGTTTTCTGCCTGATATCGAGCCGCTTCGGCCGAGCAAGCTGGTGCTGATCGGTGCGCCGAGCGCCATGGGCTGGCTGTTCAAGGATTTCGGCCGCCTGATGCGGCTCGGACCAGCGACGCAGGCGGCCTTGGAAGACGAGGTTCGCCTGGTAACAGGAAGGACACTTGCTTCCTATGACCAGAAGCGCGACCGGCTCGATCCGAGCCGGCCGGTTCTCGTCATCCACGCCGAGGACGACAAGGAAGTGAGTCCTGAGCATGCGCGCAGCTACGCCGCTGAGGGCGCGCATGTCCGTCTCTTCTGGGCCAATGGCTTCGGGCATCGGCGAATCGTCAGCGCCGCACCCGTGCTTGAGGCTATCAAGGACTTCCTCGCTAAAGACCTCCAAGAGGAAAATCCGCTCGAAAATCATGACGGGACAGTGTTATCGTTCTACCGAACTCCGCTGCGCCGCTCGTCATAATAGTGGCTGTGCCGCGCCGGATCCGAGTGGATTACCACAGAGAAGCGTGAGGCCGCATGCACATCGTCACATCCGTCGAGGAACTGAAGCAGCTCTATGGCGACGCCGGCGAGGCGTCGATCACCAAGGTCACGAGCGTTCTGACACCGCTTTATCGCCGAATGATCGAAGCATCGCCCTTCATGGCGTTGGCAACGGTCGGGTCTGAGGGGCTTGATTGCTCACCGCGTGGTGACTTGGGTGGAGTCGTTCGCGTGGAGGATGAGAAGACCCTGCATCTGCCGGATTGGCGCGGCAACAACCGCGTCGACTCTCTTGCGAATATCGTTCGCGATCCGCGCATAGCGCTGATGTTTCTCATCCCGGGATCGAATACGACGATGCGGCTCAATGGTCGGGCAGTCGTCTCGATCGACCCGGCCTTGCTCGACAGTTTCGAGATGGATGGCAAGCATCCGCGCTGCGTTGTCGTGATTACGATCGAGGAAGTCTATTTCCAGTGTGCGCGGGCGGTTATGAGGGCCGAGCTGTGGAATGCGGAACGGTTCGTCGATCCGGCAAGCCTGCCATCGCCGGGTATGATGCTGAAGGCGGCGAAGGCCGATTTCGATCAGGAGACTTATGATCGCGAGGCGCCTGTACGGGCGGCTAAGACACTCTGGTAAGCAAGCCGCCGGCATGCCTGGGAAAGCAAGCGCCGGCGGTTGGTTGGCTTCGCTTCTAATTCTTGTAGATGAGCCAACTTTTGGTGAAATCCTTCTGCATGCCATCCTGATAGACGCTGCTGCAATTGCGGCCGGCATTCTTGGCGCAGTAAAGCGCCAGATCGGCCTTGTTATACAGCTCCCCGGAATCGGCTGCTTCCGAAGCCATACAGATGCCGAGGGAGAGGGTGATCGGACCATAGTCGACCCCGGTGCGCGAATTCTTGAACGGCGTCGCTTCGAGAGTGCGACGTATCCGTTCGCATACCGTCGTAACTTCCTCGATGCTGGTGGCTTCCAGAATGAGAGCGAATTCCTCGCCTCCGACGCGGGCGACGAAGACGTCGCGACGTACATTGGCGCGGATGATGGAGGCGACGGTGGCGAGAATCTTGTCGCCGACCGGGTGGCCGAACGTGTCGTTGACCCGCTTGAAGTGATCGATATCGGCAAGAACCAGGGCGGTCGTCGGCCGGGTAAGCTGGTTGTCGAAGATGGAGATCAGCCGGTCCTCGAAGGCGCGGCGGTTGGAAAGCCGGGTTAGCGAATCGGTGTTGGCGATGCGCTTGTATTCGTCCAGCTCTTTGCGGACCAGATCCATTTCCTGGCTGCGCTCCACGACATGCTCGACGGTCTTTTCACCGTGAGCCATCGTATCGCCGGTTGCTGTGGCGAGCATGTCAATGGCGCTGCGTAGCAGTTCGGCGCTGTTGTGGCTTCTGGAGGTTATGCTTTCACTGGTTTCGCCGAGCAGGCGGTTATAGCTTTCGAGTGTTGTCTGTTCCTGACGCAGGGCGCGCAGGACGGCATCGAGTTCGGAGGCGAGGCGGGTATGCGCTTCATCGAAGACGCGAGCCGCATGATGCGGAAAATACTTGGCGCCGATCGCGTCCAGTTCCTCCTGGGTGGCGTTTTTGCCCAGAGCTGCCAGTTCACGCGTAAGAGTGGGATTGGAGCCGATATAAGCTTCGTAGAAAAGTTCGTAATTGCGCGGAATAGGTGCGACCCCCATGGATCGCATGGCGTAGGTAATTTGCCCTGCCACGTCGGGAATTTGCGCCTTTGGCGCAATCGCCGTACTCATCGGTGAGCTCCGTAATAATGTATTTGTTAAAACTCTTCTTTATCTATGCAAAGATTCTTTGAGAAAATATTAAGAGTATGGTTATGAAAAATCCCCTGTCACTATGGTTTTATTCAAAAAATAATACAATTGAAGAGGGTTTTACAGAAAGGGGCGCCGATGCGCCCCTTTTGATATGCTCAATTCAAAACAGCTATTCTATCCAAGGTTAAGTTCCTGAAAGAAATCATTGCCCTTGTCGTCAATGACGATAAAGGCGGGAAAATCTTCGACCTCGATCTTCCAGACCGCTTCCATGCCAAGTTCCGGATATTCGAGTACCTCCACCTTCTTGATGCAATCCTGGGCAAGGCGGGCAGCCGGCCCGCCGATCGAACCGAGGTAGAAGCCGCCATATGTCTTGCATGCTTCCCGTACGGTACGCGAGCGGTTGCCCTTGGCGAGCATCACCATGGAACCGCCGAAGGATTGGAACTGGTCGACGTAACTATCCATGCGGCCTGCGGTCGTCGGGCCGAACGAACCGGAGGCATAGCCGGCTGGCGTCTTTGCCGGCCCGGCATAATAGACCGGATGGTTCTTCAGGTATTCCGGCATGCCTTCGCCCTTTTCCAGGCGCTCGCGGATCTTGGCGTGGGCAAGGTCGCGCGCGACGATGATGGTGCCGGTAAGCGACAGGCGCGTCTTGACGGGATGTGCGGACAGTTCTGCCAGGATATCCGCCATCGGCCGGTTGAGATCGATGCGGACCATGGATTCCGAGAGCTTGGCTTCGTCGATCTCCGGCATGTACTTGGACGGGTCGGTCTCCAGCTGTTCGATGAAGATGCCGTCGCGCGTGATCTTGCCCTTCGCCTGGCGGTCGGCGGAACAGGAGACGCCGAGGCCGATCGGCAGCGATGCGCCATGACGGGGCAGGCGGATGACGCGGACGTCATGGCAGAAATACTTGCCGCCGAACTGTGCGCCGACGCCGAGGCTCTGCGTGAGCTTATGGATTTCCTTCTCCATTTCGATATCCCGGAAGGCATGCCCGCTTTCGGAACCTTCCGTGGGAAGACAGTCGAGATACCGCGTCGAGGCGAGCTTGACCGTCTTCAGGTTCATCTCGGCCGAGGTGCCGCCGATGACGATCGCGAGATGGTAGGGCGGACAGGCCGCCGTGCCGAGCGTCAAGATCTTTTCCTTCAGGAAGTCCAGCATGCGGTCGTGGGTCAGCAGCGACGGCGTGCCCTGATAGAGGAACGTCTTGTTGGCCGAGCCGCCGCCCTTCGCGACGAAGAGGAACTCGTAGGCGTCGGTGCCTTCCTCGTAGATATCGATCTGTGCGGGCAAGTTGTTCCTAGTGTTCTTTTCCTCGAACATCTTGATCGGTGCGAGTTGCGAATAGCGCAGGTTCTTCTTCTCGTAGGCGTCGAGCACGCCCTTGGCGAGCGCTGCACTGTCGCCGCCTTCGGTCCAGACGCGGCGGCCTTTCTTGCCCATGATGATGGCGGTGCCGGTATCCTGGCACATCGGAAGCACGCCGCCGGCGGCAATATTGGCATTCTTCAGCAGATCATAGGCGACGAAGCGGTCGTTGTCGGTGGCTTCAGGATCTTCAAGGATCGAGGCAAGCTGCTTCAGGTGACCGGGGCGCAGCAGGTGATTGATATCGGCGAAAGCCGTTTCGGCAAGGAGACGGATGCCCTCTGGATCGACGGTCAGGATTTCCTGGCCCTTGAAGGTGTCGACGGAAACATAGTCGCCCGAAATCTTGCGGTAGGGGGTCGTGTCGTCGCCGAGGGGAAATAGATCATCAGCCATGTGGGAAACCTTTCAAGCCGGATGGCGGGGAAGATGTTTGGAGACGATCTAAATCCGGCTTGAGGCAAAAGCAATTGTTTGGCTGATAAGTTGAAACTTCAAAGTGGGGTTCGTTGATTGGGCATACTCAGGTCAGGTGGGTCTTCCGATGGCGAAACCTTGTGCCCGGCCCCTCACCCTAGCCCTCTCCCCGCATTGCGGGGAGAGGGGACCTATTCTGTGTTTGCGGCACCTACTAAGGCTGCTGATGTCGCATGATCAACTCCCTCTCCCCGCAATGCGGGGAGAGGGTTGGGGTGAGGGGCCATGCACACGGCTGCAACATCGGAGAACATGCCCGGACGATCACCGTCCAGTGATGTCACTTCGGGCCGATCATCGTTTCCGGGCGGACGATGGCGTCATATTCTTCCGAAGACACCAATCCGCTTGCCAGCGCTTCTTCCTTCAGGGTCGTGCCGTTCTTATGGGCCGTCTTGGCGATCTTGGCGGCGTTGTCGTAGCCGATCTTCGGGGCGAGCGCCGTCACCAGCATCAAGGAGCGCTCCAGGCCAGCCTTGATGTTGTCCTCGCGCGCCTCGATACCGACGACGCAATTATCCGTGAAGGAGACTGCGGCGTCGCCGAGCAGCTGCACCGACTGCAGGAAATTATAGGCCATCATCGGATTGTAGACGTTAAGCTCGAAATGGCCCTGGCTGCCGGCAAAGGTCAGCGCGGCATTGTTGCCGAAGATGTGGATGCAGACCTGCGTCAGCGCTTCGCACTGTGTCGGATTGACCTTGCCCGGCATGATCGACGAGCCCGGCTCGTTCTCCGGCAGTGAGAGTTCTCCGAGGCCTGAGCGCGGGCCGGAGCCAAGCAGGCGGATGTCGTTGGCGATCTTGAACAGCGCAGCTGCGGCGGCATTGATGGCTCCGTGGCTGAAGACCATCGAGTCATGGGCCGCCAGCGCTTCGAACTTGTTCGGTGCAGTAACGAAGGGTAGGCCGGTAATTTTGGCGATCTCGTCGGCGACCTTCTCGGCAAAGCCGATCGGTGCATTGAGCCCGGTTCCGACCGCAGTGCCGCCCTGGGCGAGTTCGCAGAGCCCCGGCAATGTCAGCTCGATGCGCTTGATCGAGGAGGCGACCTGCGCGGCATAGCCGGAGAATTCCTGGCCGAGCGTCAGCGGCGTTGCATCCTGCGTATGAGTGCGCCCGATCTTGATGATATGGGCAAAGTCGGCGACCTTCTTTTCCAAAGCAGCATGCAAATGCCGCAGGGCCGGCAGCAGGTGATGGACGATCTGCTCGGCGCAGGCGATGTGCATGGCTGTCGGATAGGTGTCGTTCGACGACTGGCTCATGTTGACGTGATCGTTCGGATGCACCGGCTTTTTCGAGCCCATGACGCCGCCGAGCATTTCGATCGCGCGATTGGAGATCACCTCGTTGGCATTCATGTTCGATTGCGTGCCCGAGCCGGTCTGCCAGACCACAAGCGGAAAATGCTCATTGAGTTTTCCGTCGATGACTTCCTGCGCCGCCGCAACGATCGCTTTGCCGAGGGTCGGATCCAACTGGCCGAGCTCCATGTTGGCGCGTGCGGCCGCCTGCTTGACGATGCCGAGGGCGCGCACGACCGATAGCGGCTGCTTTTCCCAGCCGATCTTGAAATTGCCGAGCGAGCGTTGCGCCTGCGCCCCCCAGTAACGGTCGCTGGCGACTTCGATCGGGCCAAATGTGTCGGTTTCGGTGCGGGTGGAGGTCATCTTCCTGGTCCTGCTTTCCATTGAGACGGATAGCAGCTCATATAGGTCCGAAAGGGCCTCATGAAAATATCAAAGCGCCATTTGATGACTGTTATAGTCATGTTTTGCTTGGTGCGGCGTGCTCTTTTTAACACGCTGCGCATATATTAACGGACACGCATTTTCGGGCGCTTAAAAAGTCTCCAAAAATTCAATAAAGCATTAACCAATAATTTCATATTTTTGTGTGGACTGAGCCGCGAAAGACGCCACCGCTTCGTCACATGAAGTTGAGGCATTGAACGAAAGGCGGGCCTCGCCGTTTTCATAGTGTGAGTATACGATGTCGAAGACATCGCGGCCGAGTTGAAAACAGCACCGTCAAGCTCGAAGTCATCGCACGATACAGGGACTGATTACAGAATGAAACTTGCTTCCAAAGCCACCGCATCCGTCCTGGCTCTCTCCTGTTGCCTTTCTTCGATAGGCGCAACCTCTGCAAGTGCCATGACCCTCATGGATTTCATCCGCGGCGGCCAGGGCCGTCAGCAGAGCACGCAGGTTTCGGCTCCCGTTCCTGTCAATCCGGTGCAGACGCTGGATCCTGATCAGCCTCCGCGAGTAAAGCAGCCGCTGCCGACCGTCGATGCGCCGAAATATTATACCTATAAGGCCGACCAGATGCGCCTGGTGTCGACGGCGCATTTCGCCGACCCGGTCGTGACCGGTGCCGTTGCAGATGCTTCTCCCTCGCCGGTCGCGATCGACACCGGGATTTCGCAGCGCCGCTATCTGGCAGATGCGCGCGTCATGGCGACCAATGACATCGCCAAGGCGATCGAAGCCTATTATGCCGATCAGAGCAAGCCGCTTCTCTGGGTTGCCGATCATGCCGTCAGCGACAAGGCGAAGGCTGCCATGGCGGCTCTTGCCGATGCGGGTTCCGTTGGCCTCGATCCCGCCGATTATGCGGTAACTTTGCCCAGTGCCGATGCGGAAAACGCCGATCCGGTCATGCGCGATCGCGCGCTCATGCAATTCGAGCTCGCGCTATCGAGCAAGATATTGATGTTCGTTCAAGATACGGTTCGGGGTCGCCTCGACCCGAACAAGATTTCCGGCTATCACGACTTCAAGCGCAAGGACGTCAATCTGACGGCGATGCTCGACGTATTGCGCGCCAGCCCGGATGTTCCAGCTTATCTGAACAGCCGAAACCCATCCAATCAGCAATTCCTGGCCTTGAAGGCGGAGCTCGCGAAACTTCGTGCGGAATCCGGATCAGACGGCAGCCATATCTCCATTTCGCTGAGCGGAATTCTGAAGCCGGGCGGCAGCTCCCCGGAAATGGCCAACATCGTCAAGGCGATCCAGCACGGCGGATCGGATGCGCTGAAGGCCGCTCATGCCGATCTTTTCGATGCCTATCTGGGCACGCCGGATTATACGCCCGAACTCGTGTCGCTGGTTGAAGACTTCCAACGCGAGAAGGGTCTGACGGCCGACGGCGTGATCGGCTCGTCCTCCGTTCGCGCCATGGTCGGCGAGAACAATGACGTGAAGATCCAGAAGCTGGTCATCGCCATGGAGCAGCTGCGCTGGCTGCCGCCTGAACTTGGCCCGCGCTATGTCTTCATCAACCAGCCGGCTTTCATGGTCTATTACTACAATAATAACCAGGAGCAGCTGTCGATGCGCGTCGTCGTCGGCAGCAAGCAGCACCAGACCTTCTTCTTCGAAAATCAGGTGCAGACGGTCGAATTCAATCCGTTCTGGGGCGTTCCGCAGTCGATCATCATCAACGAGATGCTGCCGAAGCTGCGTTCCGATCCGAACTATCTCGACCGGATGGGCTATCAGGTCGAAGTCGGCGGCCGCGCCGTCGCATCGTCCAGCGTCGACTGGTACGGCTCGACGAAGAGCATCTCGGTTCGCCAGCCGCCGAGCAGCGACAACGCACTCGGTGAACTGAAGATCCTCTTCCCGAACTCGCATGCGATCTACATGCACGACACGCCGCAGAAGAGCTTCTTCAAGAAGGATATGCGCGCACTCAGCCACGGCTGCGTCCGCCTTGCCGATCCGCGCGCGATGGCCGCCGCCGTGCTGAACACCACGGTTGATGACGTCGCCAAGCAGATCGCCACTGGCCAGAACAAGGCTGTGGCCGTGCCGCAGAAATTCCCGATCTACATCGCCTATTTCACGGCTTGGCCGAACAAGGATGGCGTTATCCAGTACTTCAACGACGTCTACGATCGTGACGCCGCCACGCAGAAGGCGCTCGATGCGACCTCGAAGGCACGCACTGCTCAGATCTAAAGTCTGTTCAGCGGCGAAAACGAATAAGGGCGGCCCATTGGTCGCCCTTATTCGTTTAAGGGCTGATGCGCCTCAGGCCGCCAGCAAGCCTTAAGCGGCCAGCAATCCCTCGACCAGCTCGGGCGTCAGTTCGTCGTAGTGGTAGATGATGCGGTTCGGTCCGAGCGTTTCGATGCCGACATCGGAGTAACCGAAAGGGACGGCGATCGAGGGGACGCCGGCGTTGCGGGCGACGAGGATGTCGTTGATGCTGTCGCCGATCATGATCGTACGGGCGATGTCGCCGCCGGCGCGTTCGACCGTGCCGATCAGGTGCTCGGCATTCGGCTTGCGGACGGTGAAGGTGTCACCGCCGGTAATGGCCTCGAAGTAATGGGTCAACTTCAGCCGGTCGAGCAAGGTGCGCGCCAGCGATTCCATCTTGTTGGTGCAGACGGCGAGCTTATAGCCTTGGCTCTTCAGCGTATCGAGAGCTGCAAGCAGCCCCGGGTAAGGCTGCGTTACGCCCGGCATGGTTTCGGAATAATGAGTGATAAAGCGCTGCAGAAGGGCGGGCAATTCTTCAGATGTCAGCATATAGCCGTGCAGTTTGCAGGCTCGCTCGATCATGACCTGCGCGCCGTTGCCGACGAGATGTGTCACGTCGTCGTAGCTGACCGGGGGAAGTTCGAGCGCCGCGATCGTATGGTTCAGGCTGACGATCAGGTCCGCATGCGTGTCCAGCAGCGTGCCGTCGAGATCGAATACGACAAGGGGGGATTTCACTAGGAATCGGCCTTTGCAGAGAAAAGAGTGCGTCTTTTGGAGTTAAAAGATCGCGTGGGCAATTGCAACTGAAGTGCCGGAATGCCTTGGCGGGAAGGGGCCGGGGATTTCTATATCATGCCGTTATTTTGGCTTTCGTTTGGCTGGAGAGCCGTGTAAACAGCAGACCAACGTAACAATGGGAGCAGGTGGCGCATGGACGCCCGCCAGATGAAGATTGAGGCTGCGAGAGCCGCGCTCGCTCATGTCGAGAGCGGCATGCGGCTCGGGATCGGCACCGGCACCACGGCGGAGGAATTCGTTCGCCTGCTCGCCGAAAAGGTTGCTGCCGGCCTCTCGATCCAAGGCGTTCCGACGTCCGAAAGGACGGCCAAGCTTTGCAATGAGCTCGGCGTCCCGTTGAAATCCCTGGACGAGCTTCCCGAACTTGACCTTACCATCGATGGAGCCGATGAGCTGGATGGCGCGTTGACGCTGATCAAGGGGGGCGGCGGCGCGCTGTTGCGCGAGAAGATCGTTGCGGCATCGTCAGCTCGCTTGATCGTCATTGCGGATCAAAGCAAGGTCGTCGAGACGCTCGGCGCATATCCATTGCCTATCGAGGTCAATCCGTTCGGGCTCGTTTCCACCCGCATCCTCATCGAGAAGGCGGCGTCACGCATCGGTCTTTCCGGCGCACTGAACATGCGCCGCTCCGGTGACAGCCTCTTTGTCACCGACGGGGGGCATTACATCGTCGATGCATCTTTCGGCCGCATTCCTGATGCAGAGGCGCTGTCGAACGAGCTCTATTCGATTCCCGGCGTTATCGAACACGGGCTCTTTATCCATATGGCGACATTAGCGATCATTGCCGGCCCTGCCGGTGCGCGCACGTTGCAGGCCAACAATACATAGGAGCACTCATCTCATGATCAAATTTGCGGGTCTTGGCCGTCTTGCCGCTGCAACCGTTCTTCTTTCCGGCATTGCCTTCGGTTCGGTCAACGCTCAGGAGGTTTCCGAGGATCAGATCAAGGCTGCCCGCGCCGCGATCAATGCTCTCGGCATTACCAACCAGTTCGACAATATTCTGCCTAATCTCGCCGAGCAGCTGAAGAGCACGATGATCCAGGCAAACCCGAATTTCGGCGATGCGATCAATTCGACCGTCGATGCCACCGCGCTCGCGCTCGCACCACGTCGTGCCGATCTTGAGCGTGAAGCTGCCATCACCTATGCCAAGGCTTTCTCGGCTGACGAACTCAAGGCGATCGCCGATTTCTACGGTTCGCCGGCAGGCAAGAAGCTTCTCAAGGATGGTCCGCTCGCCACCCGCGAACTCTACAAGGCTGCCGATATCTGGAGCCAGGGCATTTCGCGCGATCTCGCAAAGCAGAGTAACAATGCCCTGCAGAAGGTCGTCAAGCAGCCGGTCGTTACGCCGGATGCCGGTGCGGCCGCTCAGCCGGCGCCGAAGCAGTAAGCGACGCGTCGTTGCTGCATTCGTTCCGAAAGAGATGTTTCGTCTTTTTGGTGCGTACGGCAGGCAGTTGAAATTCGAGGCCCGGATCGATTCCGGGCTTTTCTTTTTATGTCCCGGCTCCCTATATGAGGGCGACCCCCATTGGCGCTTCGCGCGCGTCTGACGTCTACAGGAGCGATCCATGCCTTCGTTTGATTTCGACCTTTTCGTGATTGGCGGCGGCTCCGGCGGCGTGCGTAGCGCACGCGTGGCCGCATCGCTCGGCAAGAAGGTCGGCATCGCCGAGGAGTATCGCTATGGCGGCACCTGCGTCATTCGCGGTTGCGTGCCGAAGAAGCTGTTTGTCTATGCCTCGCAGTATAGCGAGCACTTCGAGGATGCGGCCGGTTTCGGCTGGACGGTCGGCGAGAGCAGCTTCGACTGGAAAAAGCTGATCGAGGCAAAGGACAAGGAAATCGCCCGGCTGGAGGGCCTCTATCGCAAAGGGCTCGACAACGCCAAGGCCGAGATCTTCGATACTCGCGCCGAGCTGGTGGATGCCCATACGATCAAGCTGCTGAAGACCGGGCAGACCGTGACCGCCGAGACGATCGTCATTGCGACCGGCGGCAGGCCGAACCTGCATACGGCGCTGCCCGGCCATGAGCTCTGCATCTCCTCGAACGAGGCCTTCCACCTGAAGGAACTGCCGAAATCGATCCTGATCGCCGGCGGCGGATATATTGCCGTCGAGTTCGCCAATATCTTCCACGGGCTCGGAGTCGAGACGACGCTGATCTATCGTGGTGCCGAGATCCTGTCACGCTTCGATCACGACCTGCGCAAAGGCCTGCATGAGGCCATGGAGGAGAAAGGCATCCGTATTCTCTGCCATGACATCATCGAGCACGTCGAGAAGGCAGAGGGCAGGCTCAGCGTTCGGACGAAGAACGACAAGGCGCTGACGGTCGATACCGTCATGCTGGCGCTCGGCCGTACGCCGAATACAGAAAATCTCGGGCTTCAGGCCGCTGGCGTCGCGATCAACGAGCAGGGCGCCATTATCGTCGACGAATATTCGCGCACTTCCGTTCCGAATATCTTCGCTCTCGGCGACGTCACCGACCGGATACAGCTGACGCCCGTCGCGATCCACGAGGCCATGTGCTTCATCGAAACCGTCTACAAGGACAATCCGACCCGGCCGGACCACGAACTCATCCCGACGGCCGTCTTCTCGCAGCCGGAGATCGGTACCGTCGGCCTGACCGAGGAGGACGCGGCCAAGCGCTATCCTGAACTGGAGGTCTATCGCGCCCAGTTCCGGCCGATGAAGGCGACGCTTTCGGGCCGAGCCGAGAAGATGATCATGAAGCTGATCGTCAATGCCGCGGACCGCAAAGTCATCGGCGCGCATATTCTCGGCCACGATGCCGGCGAAATGGCGCAGTTACTCGGCATCACGCTGAAGGCCGGCTGCACCAAAGACGACTTCGACCGCACCATGGCCGTCCATCCGACGGCTGCGGAAGAATTAGTGACAATGTATTCGCCAAGCTACCGCATCCGCAATGGCGAGCGCGTGTAACGCCCCCGCTTTCACGCAAATATCGGCTGCACCATAAAAGATTCGCACAGTAGTTTGCCCGCCTTTGCAAGCGGGCGGCAAAGGTTTATAAGCGCGCGTTATTTACGATGATGGGCCGCCCGAGAAAGATCGGGCGCACAAGCAGGTGAGTGAGATGGCACAGAATTGGACACCGAGCAGTTGGCGGCAGAAACCGATCCAGCAGGTGCCGGATTTTCCGGACAAGGCAGCGCTGGCAGAGACCGAAGCTCAGCTTGCAAGCTATCCTCCGCTCGTTTTTGCTGGTGAAGCCCGTCGTCTGAAGGCGCATCTTGCCAATGTTGCCGAAGGCAATGGCTTCCTGCTTCAGGGCGGCGATTGTGCCGAAAGCTTCGCCGAGCATGGCGCCGATACGATCCGCGACTTCTTCCGCGCCTTCCTGCAGATGGCTGTCGTTCTGACCTTCGGTGCGCAGCTGCCGGTCGTCAAGGTTGGCCGTATTGCCGGTCAGTTCGCCAAGCCGCGCTCGTCGAACATCGAAACGCAGAACGGTATCTCGCTGCCGAGCTATCGCGGCGACATCATCAACGGCATCGATTTCACCGAAGACGCACGCATCCCCAATCCGGAACGTCAGCTGATGGCTTACCGCCAGTCCGCTGCGACGCTCAATCTGCTGCGCGCCTTTGCCATGGGCGGCTATGCCAACCTTGAAAACGTGCAGAAGTGGATGCTCGGCTTCGTCAAGGATAGCCCGCAGGGCGAACGCTACCGCAAGCTTGCCGATCGCATCGGCGAGACGATGGATTTCATGCGCGCGATCGGCATTACCGCCGAGAGCAATGCGAGCCTGCGCGAAACCGATTTCTTCACCAGCCACGAAGCGCTGTTGCTTGGCTATGAAGAAGCCTTCACCCGCGTCGATTCCACGACCGGCGACTGGTACGCGACCTCGGGCCACATGCTCTGGATCGGCGACCGCACGCGCCAGGCCGATCATGCCCATGTCGAGTATTTCCGCGGCATTAAGAACCCGATCGGTCTGAAGTGCGGGCCTTCGCTGCAGGCGGACGATCTGCTTAATCTGATCGATATTCTGAACCCGCAGAACGAAGCCGGCCGCCTGACGCTGATCTGCCGTTTCGGGCACGACAAGGTTGCCGACAACCTGCCGCGCCTCATCCGCGCCGTCGAGAAGGAAGGTCGCAAGGTTGTCTGGTCCTGCGATCCGATGCACGGCAACACGATCACGCTCAACAACTACAAGACGCGTCCGTTCGAGCGCATCCTGTCGGAAGTCGAGAGCTTCTTCCAGATCCACCGTGCCGAAGGCACGCATCCGGGCGGCATCCACATCGAGATGACCGGCAAGGATGTGACCGAATGCACGGGTGGTGCCCGCGCCGTTGGTGCCGAGGATCTTCAGGATCGCTATCACACGCATTGCGACCCGCGCCTCAATGCCGACCAGGCGCTCGAGCTCGCCTTCCTGCTCGCCGAGCGTATGAAGGGCGGCCGTGACGAGAAGCGTATGCGCGCACATGGCTGAGTGAAACCGCATCCAAGACCTATCGAACGGGCCGGCGAAAACCGGCCCGTTTGCTTTTGGGCTGGACCGATCAGCGCGGCTGAAAGACGCTTCATTTCTTTGAAATTGACCCGAGTGCCGTTCTCGGGAAGGCTGCCCTGAAATAAAGGGAGCAATGATGAGCGACGAACACACGGGAGCCTGCCTTTGCGGCAGCGTAGGTTTCAGGACACGCGGCAAATTGCGCGAGGTCGTCGCCTGCCATTGTTCGCAGTGCCGCAAGCAGACCGGTCTCTATTATGCAGCAACCAACGTTGCGCGCGAAAATCTCGTTATCGAGGGAGAAGAGGCGATTACCTGGTATCGTGCCAGCACATTCGCTCGGCGCGGTTTTTGCAAGACTTGCGGCTCGGCCCTGTTTTGGGTGGCCGACAGCGCCGATGAAATATCGATCATGGCCGGTCTGTTCGACCAGCCGAGCGGTCTCAAGATAGCCTATCACATCTATTGTGCCGACAAGGGCGACTATTACGAGATCAGCGACGGACTGCCGCAATATCGGCAGGGGCGACCGGGATTGCTGACGGCCGGCCCCTTCGATTGACCCTCAGATACTGCCTTTTTCGATAACGAGCTTGCTGAGCTTGGCGAGCTCCTCACGCACCACTGCGAGCTCGGTCAACACCTGCATATCAATCTTCTGGTGCAGCGATAGCACTTCCAGCTCGGATTTGAGATTGACCTCGTAATCTTTGGCCGCCTCGAAGCGGTCCCTTTCTGCCTGCCGGTTCTGGGACATCATGATGATCGGCGCCTGGATCGCGGCGAGCATGGAGAGGACGAGGTTCAAAAAGATGAAAGGATAGGGGTCGAAGGCGTTCGTGCTGAGAAGGATCGTGTTGACGATGCACCAGAAGACCAGAAACAGCAGGAAGGCAGTGATGAAGGACCAGGAGCCGCCAACGCGGGCAATGCCATCAGCCAGACGCTCTCCTCTGGACGATTCCGCCGAGATAGCTGCATTGACATCGGTGGAGATGACTTTCCGCTCGTGCGCCTTTTTGAGAACGCGCTTTTCGATATCGCCGAGCTGATCGGCTGTCTTGTCAAAATGCAGATGAACGAAGTTGGGAGGATTATGCATTGGGAGGGCTCCGAGATCCAAGTGGCGTTGAATGCAACTATTCGACCAACGGGCAAAAATGCAACGAGAGAAGGGTATCAAACATCACGAGGCGGTTTGCCGCTGTGCGGCCAGAGCGCATGCTAGCCACTCCGAGGTTCGGAGCATCCGGCCTGCCGCACCCAGTCATTCGCGCCGTCCATGATAATGTCGAAGATCGCGTCCTTTATGTCGTAATAGGCATCGGCATTCATGGCATCGATGAAGGGAGCGTCTGCCAGCGCGGATTCGATGATCAATGCGATCAAAGTCTTCTTTGTAAGGCTGACTTAGTATTTTTCCGGGCAAAAATACCGCCATGCGGGTGGCGTGGTCTTTGATGCGTGTGCGGGAAGGAAGGCGGTTGCGGAAGGAAGATGGCATCGCTAGATGTATGGCATGACAGAGCAAAGCCAGATTACCAACACCATTCGCATCGCCGTCGCGCAGCTCAATCCGACGGTCGGCGATGTCTCCGGCAATCTCGCCAAGGCGCGTGACGCCCGCGCCGAAGCCGCGCGCGAAGGCGCGCAGCTCGTATTGCTGACGGAATTGTTCATTTCCGGCTATCCGCCGGAAGATCTCGTGCTGAAGCCGGCCTTCATCCGCGCCTGCTGGAAAGCGGTCGAGGCTCTAGCCGCGGATACGGCCGATGGCGGCCCCGGCGTCATCATCGGCTTTCCCCGACAGGATGAAACTGGCCGCTATAATTCGATTGCCGTGCTTGATGGGGGCAAGGTGATCGCCGTCCGTGACAAGGTAGACCTGCCGAACTACGGCGAGTTCGACGAGAAGCGAGTGTTCGATCAGGGCGCCATGCCCGGTCCGGTCAATTTTCGCGGCGTTAGGTTGGGTATTCCGATCTGCGAGGACATCTGGGGTGAACTCGGCGTTTGCGAAACGCTGGCTGAGAGTGGCGCTGAAATCCTGCTGTCGCCGAATGGTTCGCCCTATTATCGCGGCAAGGTGGATATCCGCCATCAGGTCGTGCTGAAGCAGGTTCTCGAAACCGGCCTACCGATGATCTATGCCGCTCAGCTCGGCGGCCAGGACGAACTGGTTTTCGACGGTGCCAGCTTCGGCTTCAACGCAGACAAGACGCTGGCCTTCCAGATGAGTCAGTTCGAGACCGCGCTTGCCGTGACGACCTGGAAGAAGAACGGCGATGGCTGGCACTGTGCCGAAGGCCCGATGGCCCATATTCCGGAAGGCGAGGAGGCGGATTATCGCGCCTGCCTGCTGGGCTTCCGCGACTATGTCAACAAGAACGGCTTCAAGTCGGTCGTGCTTGGCCTCTCCGGCGGCATCGACTCGGCGATCTGTGCGGCGATTGCCGTCGATGCGCTCGGCGAAGAACGCGTGCGCACCGTCATGCTACCATATCGCTATACCTCGCAGGATTCATTGAAGGATGCGGCCGATTGCGCCAAGGCGCTCGGCTGCCGCTATGATATCGTGCCGATCGAAGATCCGGTGACGGGCTTCACTTCGGCCTTGTCCGATCTCTTTGAAGGTACCGAAAGCGGCATTACCGAGGAAAACCTTCAGAGCCGCGCGCGCGGCACCATTCTGATGGCGATCTCCAACAAGTTCGGCTCGATGGTGGTGACGACGGGTAACAAGTCGGAGATGTCTGTCGGTTACGCCACGCTTTATGGCGATATGAACGGCGGCTTCAACCCGATCAAGGATCTCTACAAGATGCAGGTCTATGCGCTGTCGCGCTGGCGCAACCTGCATGTGCCCCCCGGTGCGCTCGGCCCCTCGGGTGAGGTCATTCCCCATAACATCATCGACAAGGCGCCTTCGGCGGAATTGAGGCCTAACCAGACGGACCAGGATTCGCTGCCGCCCTATCCGGTGCTTGACGATATCCTCGAATGCCTGGTGGAGAAGGAGATGTCGGTGGAGGAGATCGTGGCCCGGGGCCATGATGTCGCGACCGTACATCGTATCGAACACCTGCTTTATCTTGCAGAATACAAGCGCCGCCAGTCGGCACCGGGTGTGAAGATCACCAAGAAGAATTTCGGTCGCGACCGTCGCTATCCGATCACCAACCGATTCCGCGATCGCTGATCGCGATATCCAGCGGCAAGGGAGAGGAAGAATGCGCAGCTCGGTCGAGATCTATAATATCCGTACGGGTGCAAACCGGATCGTCTGGCAAACGGACCAGCTGATCGAAGCGCCGAACTATTCGCCTGACGGCCGATATCTGCTGCTGAATGGCGACGGCCTACTTTACCGGCTGCCGCTGGATGGCAGCGGCATCGCCCAGGTCGATACCGGCTTTGCGACCCAGTGCAACAACGATCACGGCATTTCCCCGGATGGTTCGCTGATCGCGATTTCCGACAAGACGCAGCATGGTAAATCCTGCATCTATGTTCTACCCGCAGAGGGCGGCACACCAAGGCAGGTGACGACCAATCTGCCGTCCTATTGGCACGGTTGGTCGCCGGACGGGAAGCGCTTCTCCTATTGCGGCATCCGCAACGACGTTTTCGATATCTATACGATCTCGATCGATGGTGGCGAAGAGACCCGACTGACGCATGGCGAGGGCCGTAATGACGGACCTGACTATTCGGCCGACGGGCAATGGATCTATTTCAATTCGAGCCGCACCGGCCTCATGCAGATCTGGCGCATCCGTCCCGACGGCACCGGCTTGCAGCAACTGACCGACGACAATTACGGCAATTGGTTCGCGCATCCGTCGCCAAAAAACGACAAGGTCGTCCTGATCTCCTACGATCCCGACGTCTTCGATCATCCGCGCGATCTCAATGTGCGGATGCGGCTGATGGACATGGATGGCGGCAATCTCACGACGCTGTTCGAGCTCTTCGGCGGGCAGGGATCAATCAATGTGCCGAACTGGTCACCGGATGGGGACGAGTTCGCCTATGTCCGCTATGAGCCGGCCTGAGCTCTGGACAGACCGCAACTGCCGCGATAGATCTGGATGCGTTCTCAGGGCGCATCCGATCCGCGGGAAGGGCTAGGCCCACCTGATGCATATGAAGTGAGACTGCCACACCTCTTTTCAGTCTGTGGGCGCGGATACCGGACGTAAATGGAAGGAGGTCTATCGTGACCACGCGCTCTTTGGCTGTCGACGCCACTCTCGATTCCCTGAAAAAACAGGCCAAGTCTTTCCTCAAGGCCCTTCAAGCCGGCGATGCTTCGGCGCGCAGCCGCGTTGCGCCCTATTTTACCGACGTCGCAGATGTGGGATTGCAGGACATTCAGCTTGTTCTTGCCCGCGAATTCGGCTTTTCCAGCTGGGCGAAGCTCAAGGCGCATCTGGAAAGCGACGATCGTAAGCATGTTCCACGGGACCAGCTCGCCAACCGTTTCCTGTCACTGGCGACGGTTTCTTACTTTGCCAATATTCCCGCCGATCCCGCGCGCTTCGATGAGGCGCTGCGACTGCTGGAGGCTCATCCGGAGATTGCCGATGAAAGCATTCACGTCGCTGCTGCGCTTGGCGATGCCGACCGTGTAAGTCGCTGGCTCGATCGTCAGCCACAGCTTCTCGATCGCAGGGGCGGCCCGCATGATCTCACTCCGCTGATGTGCGCGGCCTATGCTCGCGTGCCGGGTCGTTCCAGCCTGCCGGCAGCCCGCGAGTTGGTCAGGCGTGGGGCCGACGTCAACGCCTTCTTCCTCGATGCCGGCCAATATCGCTTCACCGTTTTGACTGGCGTCTTCGGTGAAGGCGAGGCGGGGAAGGAGCGTCAGCCTCAGCATCCGGAATGCGAGGCATTCGCGCGATTGCTGCTCGACGCTGGCGCAAAGGCGAATGACAGTCAGGCGCTCTACAACCGCATGTTCGAACCCGACAATACATGCCTGAAATTGCTGATCGAATATGGCTTGTCCGCCGGGGATAAGAACAATTGGCTCGTGCGCGAGGATGGCAAGTTCGTCGAGAACTCGCAGACCGTTTTTGACTATCAGCTTGCCTGGGCGCTGGAACATCGCATGGGTGAGCGCGTGCGCCTACTGGTAGAACATGGCGCTGATGTCCAAATGCCCGTTAGCGGCAGGACTCCCTATGAATGGGCTCGCCTAAGTGGCGATAGCAAACTGGCGGCATACCTTGTTCAGAAGGGTGCCGTCGCGGTTCGCCTGAAGCCGGAGGATTGGGCCTATATTCAGATTAAAACAAGTGCCGTCGACGTCGAGCAGATCATAAAGATTTTCAAGCAGATGCAGGGCGGAAGCAATCTTAATATCGTAGCTGCGATGCAGCGGGCTCATCCGGCCATGCTCCACGACGCTGCCGGGGAAAACGACTTGGAGGCCGTGCGCCGCATGCTGGCTTTGGGCTTCGACGTCAACGCCATGACGACCCGCACACCGCTGCATGAGGCGGCGTTGCATGGCCATATGGAAATGGCGAAACTGCTGATCGCGCATGGAGCCGATACCACCGTTCGCGATCCGAATTTTCATGCGCCGCCAATCGGTTGGGCCGAATATAACGGCAAGGATGAGATGGTCGAGTTTCTGAAAGCCCATCCGCTCGATATTTTCGCGGCGGCCGCTTTCGGCACAATCGATCAGCTGGCTGCCATTCTCGATAAGCATCCCGAGCAGGTGAATATCCGCTTCGGGGACTTCCGCTCGCATGGGCAGCCTACCGATCGCGATTGGATGACGCCGCTCGGCTTCGCCATTGCCAATCGACGCGGCGAGGCGGTGCGCTTCCTGCTGACGAAGGGGGCGGATCGCTCGGTGAGGGATGCTTCCGGACGGTCCTATCGCGATCTTGCGCTGGAGGCGGGCGATGAGGCCATCATCTCCCTGTTGCGCCAGTCCGCATCGGCATAAAACCTTGGAAGCAAGGCGGGTCAGGCGAAAATGAGAAACGGCTGGCCGCGCATTATTGCGTCGGCTGCGGCCCGGCTTCTTTCGGGTGCTTGAGGTCAATGCTGCCCTGGTCGGTCGCGAGGAATTCCGGGCCGACCTGGCGCACCTTATGGGCTGAGGGATCGTATGGCCGATCCGGCGGAAATTGCTGCGGCTGCGCCTGTGTTATCTTGGGCGCCGGCGTCGGCGGTGCCTGTTTCTGTTCCAGGCTGGAATTCTTCTGGAGCCGTGGCGTTTCGATGACGGTAATGGAGCTATCAGGCTTGGCCAGGGACTGCTCCTGCGGCGCATAGGCATCCATCTTCGTGTGGGTGTCGATCACGATATCCGGGGTGGCCGAAGCCGGCAGGCTGCAGCCGTTACGCTGCATCGTATCCAGCAACTGCCGCCGCTGCATGGCTACGGCATCGACGCGGCCGACGCTTTCCTCACGCTGATCCATCAGCAGGGAGAGATCCTGCCGCATCTGATCGATCGATTGCCTGATGTCATCGCAGACGCCCTGATTGTCCTGGCCGCCAAATACGCCATCGTCGCCTTCGGCGCAGCCCTGGTTGCGCAGATCGCTCATCGTCCGGCGGATCATCAGGTTCTGCTGCACGATGGCGCGCGAGAGCTGGCGTGTTTCCTGGCTGGCGCCGACCACCTCATTGATGTCGACATAGCGGCCGCGCAGCTCGTCGCAGAGATCGGTCTGTGCAAGGGCCGGCGTGGCCGTCAGCAGGGAAAAGAGGGCAATGGAAGTGTGTTTTATGCCGCGGTTCACGGTGCTGCTCTCGAAAGCGGTTTTAACTCGCTGAAGACTACACGCTGCAGCTTAACAACGTATCCATGAAAAAGCACGGATTTCGAGAGGATTTTCGTGAAATTGCAGCTCGCAGCCGCCAATAGCCAGGAGATGGGCGGCACCGCGATTGCATGAAGCGCGGTGCCGTTCTGACGGCGGCTGCGAGGCGCAGTATCAGGCGATCTGCGAGGCCTCGACGACGGCGAGCGCCGCCATGTTGACCACGCCGCGGGAAGTGACCGACGGCGAGAGAATATGGGCCGGAAGCGCCGTCCCAAGCAGGATGGGACCGACATGCAGACCATCGGTCATCGTCTTGACTACGCCGAGCGTGATATTGGCCGCATCGAGATTGGGGAAGACCAGTAGATTGGCTTCGCCGGAAAGCGCGCTGTCCGGCATAACGTGGCGGCGCAGGCTCTCGGAAATGGCGCTATCTCCATGCATTTCGCCATCGACTTCCAGATCCGGCGCTGCCTTGCGAATGAGAGCCAGCGCTTCGCGCATTTTCGTAGCGCTTTCCGACTCCCGTGAGCCGAAGTTGGAATGCGAGACGAGGGCGGCGCGCGGCTCGATGCCGAAACGCTTGATTTCCTCGGCAGCTAGCCACGTGGATTCCGCGATTTCCTCGGCGGACGGGTTAAATGTCACATAGGTATCGGTGTAGAAGGTCGCGCCGCGCTGCGAAATGAGCAGGCTCAATGCCGAGAAATCACGAACGTCCGGCCGCTTGCCGATGACCTGGCGGACGATGCGCAAATGACGCTCATAACGGCCTTCGAGGCCGCAGATGAGCGCATCGGCTTCGCCGCGCTTCAGGGCGAGTGCGCCGATGACAGTCGTGTTGGTGCGAACGATGGTGCGCGCTGCTTCGGGGATAACGCCCGCGCGGCCGACCAGCGAGAAATAAAGCTCGACATATTCGCGGAAGCGGGGATCGTCTTCCGGATTGATGACGGCAAAATCGGTATTCGGACGGATCTTCAGGCCGTAGCGCTTCAGGCGCGTCTCGATGACGGAAGGACGGCCAATCAGGATCGGGACGGCCGTGCCTTCTTCAAGAAGAACCTGGGCGGCGCGCAGCACGCGTTCGTCCTCGCCTTCGGAAAAGACGACGCGCTTGCGCTCGGCAATCTTCGCGGCTGCAAAGATAGGCTTCATGACGAAGCCCGAACGGAAGACGAAGCGGTTGAGCTCGTCCATATAGGCGTCGAAATCGGTAATCGGGCGTAGCGCGACGCCGCTGTCTGCGGCTGCCTTTGCCACGGCCGGCGCAATGCGCAGGATCAGGCGCGGGTCGAAGGGTGAGGGGATCAGGTAATTCGGCCCGAAGACCGGAGTTTCACCGGTATAGGCCCGAGCCGCAACATCGGAAGGCTCCTCGCGCGCAAGCGCGGCGATGGCGCGCACGGCGGCCATCTTCATCTCTTCGTTGATCGTCTTGGCGCCGCAATCGAGCGCACCGCGGAAGATATAGGGGAAGCAGAGGACGTTGTTGACTTGGTTCGGGAAGTCCGAGCGGCCGGTGCAGATCATCGCGTCGGGGCGGGCGGCGCGGGCGAGGTCCGGCATGATTTCCGGCGTCGGGTTGGCGAGCGCCATGATCAGCGGTTTTTCGGCCATCTGCGCCAGCAGTTCGGGCTTCAGCACGCCGGCGGCGGAGAGGCCGAGGAAGACGTCGGCGCCCGGAATGGATTCGGCCAGCACACGCTTGTCGCTATCCTGAGCGTAGACGGATTTCCACTCGTCCATCAGGACGTTGCGGTCCTTGTAGACCAGGCCTTCGATATCATGGACCCAGATGTTCTCGCGCCTGGCGCCGAGAATGACGAGCAGGTTGAGGCAGGCCAACGCCGCCGCGCCCGCGCCGGAGGCGACGATCTTGACCTCTTCGATTTTCTTGCCGGCCAGTTCCAGTCCGTTGAGGATGGCGGCGGCGACGATGATGGCGGTGCCGTGCTGATCGTCGTGGAAGACCGGAATTTCCATTTTCTCGCGCAGGCGGCGCTCGACGTCGAAGCATTCCGGCGCCTTGATGTCTTCGAGATTGATACCGCCGAAGGTCGGTTCGAGCGCCGAGACGGTGTTGACCATCTCATCGACCGTCGGGGCTGCGATTTCAATGTCGAAGACATCGATGCCGGCGAATTTCTTGAAGAGAACGGCCTTGCCTTCCATGACTGGCTTGGAAGCGAGCGGGCCGATATTGCCGAGGCCGAGCACCGCCGAACCGTTGGAAATCACCGCTACGAGATTGGCGCGGGACGTGTAATAAGCGGCCGTTTCCGGGTTGTCGCGAATGGCAAGACAGGGCGCGGCGACGCCGGGCGAATAGGCAAGCGCCAGATCGCGCTGGTTGCCGAGCGGCTTGGTGGCCTGGATTTCAAGCTTGCCGGGGCGGGGATAGCGATGGAAATAGAGCGCCTGTTCGTCGAAATCGCCACTCGCCATGTTTTCGGCTTTTTTCGAAGTGTCGTGCGTATCCATCTCTCGGTCTCCATTCCTGCCTGCGCTTTGAGTCTTCTGCATACATCAATCGGTTCGCCTTCACAGTATGCAATTGAGGTCACAAAGCGTTTTTGTCGTGACAAAACTGAATTGCCTTTTTTGCAAGAATTGAGCGGCGCGCGTCCCTTGGATCGAACGCTGCGCTCGTGGCTGAGCCGTCAAGCACAGGGATTGTCATCTTCCTGAAACACGAGTCTGGTTTTGGAATAGCCAACGTAGGATAGGGCACGGACATATAGTTCGTGAATGAAAACATGGACCCCCGGCATTTCCGAACGCTATTCATTTCTGACGTGCACCTCGGCTCGAAGGCCGCCAAGGCGGACTACCTGCTCGACTTTCTCCGTCATCACGAAGCCGATACCATCTTTCTGGTCGGTGACATCGTGGATGGCTGGAGACTGAAGCGAAACTGGTATTGGCCTCAGCACTGCAACGACGTAGTCCAGAAGCTCCTGCGCAAGGCGCGCAAGGGCACGCGCATCGTCTATATCCCCGGCAATCACGACGAATTCCTGCGTGACTTCCCCGGCATGCATTTCGGCGGCATCGAGGTGGCGCAGCGCGCCATGCATGAAACGGCCGACGGCAAGAAATATCTCGTGCTGCATGGCGATGAATTCGATGTGGTCGTCCGTAACGCCCGCCTGCTCGCCTATCTCGGCGATTGGGCCTATGACATGGCAATCCTGATCAATATCGGCCTTGCAGCGGTACGCCGCCGCCTGAACATGCCATACTGGTCCTTCTCGGCCTGGGCGAAGCTGCAGGTAAAGCACGCCGTCAATTTCATCGGCGAATTTCAGCGTGTCGTCGCCGAAGAGGCCAAGCGCAACGATGCCGATGGCGTCATCTGCGGCCATATCCACCATGCGGTGATCGAGGATCTTGATGGGATCCGTTACATCAACACGGGCGACTGGGTGGAAAGCTGCACGGCGATTGCCGAACACGAAGACGGCACGTTCGAGCTGATTACCTGGCAGAATATTCTCGAGACGGAACCGGTTGGCTCGCCTGTCGAGGAAATGCCGCGGGCACTCGGGGCACAGGCAGCATAATTCTGCGCCTGTTCACATGCTTGCTAATAGCTTGTCATAATTATTGAACGCCTACAGCTTCGGTTTTTCCGAAACGGTACGGTTTGGCCATTTCTCGCCATAGTCGTATTCTCGATAGCGTGATAGGGACGGATAAGTTCCCTTCAGGTCTGTCATGATTCCCGCGATCAAGTCCTTCCAGGGCGAGGGTGCGCCTCCATATTTCCGCTTGCGCACTGCCTTGTCCTACTGCGCTCCGTTGTTCGTCAACGGAATTGCCCTGCCGTTTTTCCCCGTCTGGCTGGCGGGGCTGAATTTCAATGACCATGAGATCGGCCTGGTGCTCGCCATTCCCATGGTCGTGCGGGTGCTCGTGACTCCCATCATCGCGGTGCTTGCCGATCATATGACGGAGCGGGCGGATGTGTTGCTATGGTCGGGTGCACTGTCGCTGTTGACGGCTGTCGCGCTCTATTGGACGAGCGACTTCTGGCCGGTGCTTCTGGTCTACGGCATTCAGGGGGCCACCTACGCGCCCTACGTGCCGGTGGTTGAGTCGATCGCCATGTCGGGCGTGCGCCGCTGGGGCTTCGACTATGGCTCCATGCGGGTCTGGGGATCGATCACATTCATCCTGTCGACCCTTCTCGGCGGCCAGCTGATCGGCATATGGGGCGGCACCACTGTCTTGCCCGTAATGGTGGCCGGATTCATTCTGACGACACTGATGGGGTTTTTCGCCCCGCGCATCGGGCCGACGCGCCGGCGCAACCTGCCTATCAATCTGCAATCTCCGACCGGAAATCTGCGCTCGCCGCACTTGCTCATCACCATGATCGGCGTGTCGATCCAGCAATCGAGCCATGCGATGCTCTATACGTTTGCATCGATCTATTGGCATAGGCTTGGCTTTTCCGGCGCGCAAATTGCTGTCCTATGGAGCATCGGCGTTGCGGCTGAGGTGATGGTTTTCTTCCTGTCGAAGAAGCTTAGTCGGCGGTTCAGCGCTTGGACATTGATCTTTTTCGGCGCGACCATGTGTATTCTGCGCTGGATCCTATTTCCGATCAATTTCGGCTTCTTCGGCTATTTCGTCCTGCAGTGTTTTCATTCCTGTACCTATGCCTGCGTCCACACAGGCATTCAGCGTCGCATAGTGGCCTCAGTGCACGAAACGCAGGAATCATCGGCCCAGGGGGCGTATTATTTTTACAACGGCATGTTCTTAGGGTTGATGACCCTTGCATCCGGCTATCTCTATGCGTGGCTTGACCTCGCCAGCTATTATGTCATGGCGGGCATTGCAGCTTTCGGGCTGGTCATGGTCATTTTCGCCTACGGGCTGCAGGCCAGGACGCCGGCAATCGGCGGCGGCGCTCACGGCGTATCCTGATGCGGTGCAACAAATTCATTTGGATATCAAAAAGCCGTGACATAAGTTGGCGTCGGCGCGAGATGGAAATTCCACGCGTAGTCGGTGTATTAAGCATTGACCAAGCGGGCTCACCGAGTCGGCGTATGTTGTGCCAGATTTGAAAGACGCATGAGTTTGAAAGCAGCCGAGCAAAGGTCCGACGCACCCAAGATCGATGATGCGCCCGAAGGCGCAGGCCATCGCTATCGGCTGCAAGGCAATTGGCGCAGCGCCAATGTGCATGGCGTGCTGCGACAGATCGAGCAGCTGTCCAAGCGCAGTTCCGGCGGCGACGTGGTGATCGATCTTTCCGGTCTTTCGGATGTGGATACGGCGGGTGCGCTGCTGATCCGCCGGCTGAAGGAAAGCCAGGAAGCGCACAAGGCTCACGTTACGATCGAGGGTTCCAATCCGCATATCGACGAATTGCTGACGACTTTCGACGCGCATCCGGACGATGAGGCAGCAGCGGCGAAGCCGAGGAAATCATGGGCAGAGCGTGTCTTCGCGCCTATCGGCGAAAGCGTCTACGATATCTGGGGCAATCTCATTGCCGCCATGTATATACTGGGTTCGGCCGTGCGCGGGGGGCAGCTCAAGTTTGGCCGCGGCAGCGGCGTTTCGCCAGCCTCGATCGTCAATCAGATCGATCATATGGCGGTGCGCGCCGTTCCGATCATCCTGCTGATGTCGTCGCTGATCGGCGCGATCATCGCCCAGCAAGGCGCTTTCCAGCTGCGTTATTTCGGCGCGGAAATCTTCGTGGTCGATCTGGTCGGCATCCTGCAACTGCGCGAAATCGGCGTGCTTCTGACCGCGATTATGATTGCCGGCCGTTCCGGCAGCGCGATTACCGCCGAAATCGGCTCCATGAAGATGCGCGAGGAAGTCGACGCGCTGAAGGTTATGGGCCTGAACCCCGTCGGCGTGCTCATCTTTCCCCGGCTGGTGGCGCTGACGGTGGCCTTGCCGCTGCTGACGGTTATTGCCAACTTTGCCGCGCTCTTTGGCGCTGCATTGGTGTCCTGGGCCTATTCCGGCATCACGTTTGCGACATTCATCTCGCGCCTTCATGAGGCGGTTAGCCTTTCGACGATCATTTCAGGCATGATCAAGGCGCCGTTCATGGCGCTGGTCATCGGCATCGTCGCTGCGGTTGAAGGATTGAAGGTGGGAGGCAGTGCCGAATCTCTCGGTCAGCACGTGACGTCATCGGTGGTGAAGTCGATCTTCGTCGTTATCCTCATGGACGGGCTTTTCGCCATGTTCTATGCGGCAATCGATTTCTGAGGGACGATAACGATGAGCGCGCTTCACTCGGAAATTCCGTTGGAAAAGGATGAGCAGGGCAGGGACATCGTGCTGTCGGCACGGGATGTCACCGTGGCTTTCGGCTCGAAAGTGGTTCTAGATAAGCTGAACCTCAATATCTATCGCGGCGAAATTCTCGGTTTCGTTGGCGCTTCCGGCGCGGGTAAGTCCGTGCTGCTGCGCACTGTGCTGCGGCTCCTGCCGCGCCGATCGGGCAAGATCGAGATCCTCGGCGAAGATTACGATAAGCTCGACGAAGAGGATCGCAATCGGCTCGACATGCGGCTCGGCGTGCTCTTTCAGCAAGGTGCACTGTTTTCCTCGCTGACGGTCAAGGAAAACATCCAGGTACCGATGCGGGAATATCTGGACCTGCCGAAAGAGATGATGGACGAGCTTGCGCTGATGAAGATCCGCATGGTGGGTCTCGCCGCTGATGCCGCCGACAAATATCCTTCCGAGCTCTCGGGCGGCATGATCAAGCGCGCGGCGCTGGCCAGAGCCCTGGCGCTTGATCCCGACCTCGTTTTCCTCGATGAGCCGACCTCGGGCCTCGATCCGATCGGTGCGTCGGAGTTCGACGAATTGATTGCCAAGCTGCGCGACACGCTTGGCCTGACTGTTTATATGGTGACTCACGACCTCGACAGCCTGTTTTCCGTCTGTGACCGTATTGCTGTTCTCGGACAGAAGCGGGTATTGGTGGAAGGCACGGTTGAGGACATGCTCGCCTGTGATGACCCCTGGGTGCAATCCTACTTCAGGGGCAAGCGCGCACGCTCGATCGTGCCGCGCGAGGACATCAGAGGGCACAACGACGACAAAGGCGCAGGCGCCCACAGCCGCGAGAAGTGACTGGAGACAATGGAAACCAAAGCCAATTACACGATCGTCGGGTTCTTCACGCTGGTTGTCATCGCTGCCGCCTTCGGCTTCGTCTACTGGATGGCGGAATACGGCCGGGGCGGTCCGATGGTCGAGCTCGTCGTGCGCATTCCGGGCTCGGCAAATGGTTTGAGCGTCGGCTCGCCGGTCCGCTTTAACGGTATTCAGGTCGGTTCGGTGCAGGGGCTTTCGATCGATGCCGACGACCCGAACTATTCTCTCGCCTTCACGCAGGTGCGCGCCGATGCGCCGGTCTACACCTCGACCAAGGCCATTCTTGAGATCCAGGGCCTGACGGGTGCGGCCTATATCGAGCTTTCCGGCGGTCGCAACAGCGACGAAAATATCCTCAAGCGCTCGATCGACACGGGCAAGCGGGCGGTATTGCTCGCAGACCAGTCGAGCGTGACTAATCTGTTGACGACGGCCGACAAGATCCTGAACCGCGCCAACGACACGATCGGCGACATCCAGGGCTTCGTCTCGGATTCGCGCGGGCCGCTGACGGATACTGTGCGCAATGCGCAGAAATTCTCCAAGGCGATTGCTGACAATTCCGACAATATCGATAAGTTCCTGGCAAGCGTCGGCCAGCTTTCCGATACCTTCAAGACGGTCTCGGTCCGCGTCGACTCGACGTTGGATGCGATCGAAAAGCTGGTGCGCGCTGTCGATGCCCAGAAGGTCAACGACGTCATCGCCAATGCCGACAAGATCACGGCCAATGTCGCCGATGCGACGACCGACCTAAAGGCGACGATTGCAAGCTTCAAGCAGACGGCCGACACCTATACGACGTTTGGTCAGAACGCTCAAAAGACCCTGGATCGGGTCGATGCGATCGTCGCGCAGATCGATCCTGCCAAGATCAAGGGATCGGTTGACGATATTGCCGATGTGACGAAACAGGCTCGTACCGCGGTCGCATCGATCCGGGATGTCGCCAACTCGGTTGCCTCGCATCAGCAGGATATCGATCAGACGATTGCCAATGCCCGCGAGATTTCGACCAAGCTCAATGCGGCGTCCGGCAAGGTCGACGGCATCCTGACCAAGGTCAATTCCTTGCTCGGCGACGACAGCACCAAGTCGCTGTTTGCAGAAGCCAAGGACACGCTCGAATCCTTCAAGAAGATGGCGGACAATCTCAATTCCCGCATCGGGCCGATCGCCGACAATCTGCAGAAATTTTCCAGCAGCGGCTTGCGCGACGCCCAGACCCTCATCAACGACATGCGGGGCACGGTTGACAATCTGAATAGTACAATCACTAATTTCGATCGCAATCCGCAACGACTGATTTTCGGCGGGGATACGGTTAAGACTTACGACGGCCGCGCGCGGCATTGATGAAGAGCGATATCTGGTCTCCAGGGGATAAGCGAAATATGGTCGGTTGCGTGTCGAGTGAGCGTCATCAGGTGTGGAAAGCTGTGATCGCGTTGCCGTTGCTCGCGGCCTTGCTGGGAGGCTGTGGAACCTCTTCCAGCAATGATACCTACGATCTTTCCGCGTCGGCGAAGACGAATGGACCTTCGGTCAAAAGCCGCCAGATCCTCATCCCGCCGCCGACCGCGCTGCAGGCTCTGGACAGCAATCAGATCGTCATTCGCGTCTCGGGCTCGGAAATCCAATATCTCGGCAAATCGCAATGGAGCGACAAGCTGAGCAGAATGGTGCAATCGAAACTTGTCGAGGCTTTCGAGAATACCGGCAAGCTCGGTGGCGTCGGCGTACCCGGGCAGGGGCTTGCGATCGACTATCAGATCGTCACCGATATCCGCTCCTTCGAGATCAATGCGTCCGGCGGCCACAAGACGGCAATCGTCGAAATCTCCGAAAAGATCCTGAACGATCGCACCGGTACGGTGAAGGCCCAGAACGTGTTCCGGAAGGTCGTGCCGGTCAGCGGTGGCAGCAATCCCGATTTCGTGCGGGCGCTCGATGCCGCATTTGCAGGTGTGACAGGCGAACTCGTCGACTGGACGTTGCGCTCGCTGTAAGGGCGGTCAGCGCTCCATCAACTCCTTCAGCGTCTTCAGATCCCGCATGACATGCGCGGCATCGGCCGCGAATTGCTCTGTCTCCATGCCCGGTAGCTGGAGCAGGGTGAACATGACCTCGCAACCATCGCCGTTCGGCACGATGCGCAAGGCATTGTAGACCTGCAGATCAGATTCCAGCGTTACCCAGTGGTCGATGACACCAAAGTCATTGCGAGGCGAGAACCGAACCCGGGCAGTGCCGAGCGTGCCTTCGGCGATCCAATCATTGCCATCCAGCGTCAGCCCGGATGCCAGACCTGAGGCCCAGAAAGGCATGTTTTCCGGACGACTGGCGTAGCTGTAGACCTCCCTCCAGTCGCGATCGATGGAGATATGTACGATCTTCGCATTCATGGTCGACATGGTGTTTTCCTCCTCTATATCACCATCAAGGGACTGAGACCTGCTGAACAAGCCAGGGTTCGCACGCGAATGAATCGCCAATTCGGCAACATTGTTGCACAGTCCTGCAAAGGGAACGATTCACGGCTTTCGGTGGCTTGCCGTTTTCCGCCCGGAGTGCAACAACAGCCCCAACGCAGGGCTGCCGCCTGTCGCGCCAAGCGCCGGCGGCATTGCGTCACATCGGATGTTGCTGCGTCTTCAGGGTGGGCTGAGCGCAGTGAACGGTTCATTGGAGGATTGTCGTGGAAAAGGCAGAAATCGGGCTGATCGGTCTCGCGGTAATGGGATCGAATCTGGCGCTCAACATCGCTGAAAAAGGCAACAAGATTGCAGTGTTCAACCGTACTCCTCAGGTAACGGATGAATTCTACGCGAATGCGGGCGCACTCAAGGACAAGATCATTCCCTGCAAGACGATCGAGGAGTTCGTCGAGGCAATCCGTCCGCCACGGCCGATCATCATCATGATCAAGGCCGGCGAGCCGGTCGACCAGCAGATGGCGGCGCTACAGCCCTATCTGGACAAGGGCGACATCATGATCGACGCCGGCAATGCTAATTTCCGCGACACGATCGCCCGCTTCGACCGCCTCAAGGATACCGGCCTGACCTTCATCGGCATGGGCGTGTCCGGCGGCGAGGAAGGTGCGCGTCACGGCCCCTCCATCATGGTCGGCGGCACGGAAGAGTCCTACAAGCGCGTCGAAAAGGTGCTCACTTCGATTGCGGCGAAGTACAATAACGATCCGTGTGTTGCCTGGCTCGGCAATGACGGCGCCGGTCACTTCGTCAAGACGATCCACAACGGCATCGAATATGCCGATATGCAGATGATCGCCGAAATCTACGGCATTCTGCGCGATGGCCTCGGCAAGAGCGCCGCCGATATCAGCTCGATCTTCGGCGAATGGAACAAGGGTCGCCTCAACTCCTATCTCATCGAGATCACCGAGAAGGTTCTTGCCGCGAAGGATCCCGCAACCGGCAATGCCATGCCTGATATCATTCTCGACAAAGCCGGCCAGAAGGGCACAGGCAAGTGGTCGGTTATCGAAGCCCAGAACATGGGCATTCCTGCAACCGCCATCGAAGCCGCCGTTGCCGCCCGCAGCCTCTCTGCCATCAAGAGCCAGCGCGAGGCCGCCGAGAAGATCTTCGGCACGCCGGACTACAAGTTCCCGATCGCCTTCGGCCCCGACCTCTTGAAGGATCTGGAATTGGCGCTTTTTGCTGCCAAGATCGGCGCCTACGCGCAGGGCTTTGCCGTCATGGCCGAGGCTTCGAAGGAGTTCAACTGGTCGCTGCCGATGCCCGTCATCGCCAAGATCTGGCGTGCCGGCTGCATCATCCGCTCACAGTTCCTCGATGAGATCACCAGCGCTTTCACGAAGACGCCGGATGCGGCGAATCTGATCGTCACGCCCGCCTTTGCAGAAATGGTCAAGGAATCGATCCCGTCGCTGCGCCGCATCGTTTCGGCTGCGACTGCTGCCGGCCTGCCGGTTCCGGCGCTTGCTTCGGCTCTGACCTATTTCGACGCGTATCGCCAGGCGCGCGGCACCGCCAACCTGATCCAGGCTCAGCGCGACTTCTTCGGCGCTCACGGCTTCGACCGTGTCGACGGCAAGGATATTCACCACGGCCCATGGGGCAGTGGTGCTACAGCCTGATAGAGCAGTCGGATACGATGATCAAAAGGCCTGCTGGTGAAACCCTGCAGGCCTTTTCCTTATCAGCCGTTTGACCAGACGGGCGGGCTGATGCTTTGCAGAAGCTCGGGTTCCACGCCGTCGATGCGCGCGATAACCGCCTTGGCGAGCTCCCGGCCGGCATGGCGAAAGTCTTCCGACGCCGCAATGATATCGGGCCTGATCCAGCTCAAGACATCGGTCGATTGCTTGGCGACCATGTCGATGTCACGCCCGAGACGAAAACCAGCGGCCTCGATTCCGGCATTGACGGCAATAGCGCCGCCGCTGCTGGAGCAGATGAAACCATCGGGTGCATGTGGAGAGCGCATCAGTGCTTCGACCGTGTCCTTGATATCGGCAAGGGTGTTGTCCGTAGTAATCCCGAGCGAAATCTCTTCCGCACCATATTGACGCAAACCCGCCTGGAAGCCGATGCGGGTATGCGAATAGTAGGTCAGCTTGCTGGAGGGCTGCAGAAGCGCCAAGCGACGCCGTCCTTTGGCGACTAGCGCCTGCACGGCTTCGTGCGTGAAGGCTTCGTTGTCGAAATCATGGAAGGGATGCACGATGCCCATATCCGTCCGTCCATGCGTGGAAAAAGGCATGCCACGATCATGCATGAGCGCGACGCGCGGATCGTTGGGTTCGGTGCGCGATATGATGACGCCGTCAGCCGAGCCAGTATCCAGGATGTAGCGGATCGGAACCAGTGAGTCCTTGCTAAGCGAATGCGGCGTGATGACCAGATGATATTGAGTACCGGCCAGAACCTCGGAAATGCCGAAGACGATCTGGCTGGTAAAGCCCATGATGTCTTCGTGCATGCTTAGGACCAGGGCGATAACATTGGTCTTTCCGGTCCTGAGACGTACGCCGGCGCGATTGGGATGATATCCCAATTGCCGCGCGACCATGCGCACCCGCTGCTTGGTCTCGGTGCCGATGTCAGGAGCATCTTTCAAGGCGCGAGAGACGGTGGTTATCCCAAGCCCGGTCATAAAGGCGATCGTCTTGAGCGTCGGCCGTTCATGTGTAGACTGCGCTGTGCTGCTGCCGGAAATCTTCTTACTGTCCATATCCTGCAATGCTGCCTCCCGCGACCGACCGCTTATAGTGCCCGCAGCAGCGCCGCAAGCATATTTGTGATGTGGTCACTCCTTCCTCGTCTCGAAAATCTGTAACGATACAGTGGAAAAGTCGAGCACTTTTTCTCATGTCGAGAAAACTAATATATGCGACGGTTTAATCCGCATCCTTTTTCCAAAATTTGCAGATACTCGAGAAGGTTTTAGGTGTTCGGCTGATGATGTCAAAAATAGATAAATGTAATCAGCAACTTAAATTTTCCAGATCCTTGCGAATGGTGGGATGAATGGTAGGCGTTTTGGCTTATTCGAAAGAAGGTATATAATTCGAGGTGCTATATTTGAGCCTGCTGAAAAAATTTGTGAGCGAGCGGTTGCGCGTTGAAAATGATTCGACTACGTTTTTCCGGCAACGTTTCAGTGAGGGAGGAGAACTCATGAATATTCGTTTGATGGCCGCTGTGCTGGCCGCTTCAGTTGCATTGCCGCTTGGTGCGGCCAAGGCAACTGATCTTGAGGTAACGCATTGGTGGACTTCCGGTGGTGAAGCTGCCGCCGTGGCGGAATTGGCAAAGGCGTTCGACGCGACCGGTAATCATTGGGTCGATGGTGCGATCGCCGGCTCGGGCGGCACTGCTCGTCCGATCATGATCAGCCGCATCACCGGCGGCGATCCCATGGGTGCCACCCAGTTCAACCACGGTCGTCAGGCCGAGGAGTTGGTGCAGGCCGGCCTGATGCGCGATCTGACCGACGTCGCGACGCAGGAGCATTGGAAGGACATCATTCGTCCGTCGAGCCTGCTTGATTCCTGCACGATCAACGGCAAGATCTATTGCGCGCCGGTTAATATCCATTCCTGGCAGTGGCTCTGGCTTTCGAATGCTGCTTTCAAGAAGGCCGGTGTTCCGGTTCCGAAGAATTGGGATGAATTCGTTGCCGCCGCTCCTGCGCTGGAAAAGGCAGGCATCGTTCCGCTCGCTGTCGGTGGCCAGCCATGGCAGGCGGCAGGTGCTTTTGACGTTTTGATGGTCGCCATCGCCGGCAAGGATAACTTCGAGAAAGTGTTCAAGGACAAGGATGCGAAAGTCGCTGCCGGACCGGAGATTGCCAAGGTCTTCAAGGCTGCCGATGACGCACGCAAGATGTCCAAAGGCTCCAACGTTCAGGATTGGAACCAGGCCACGAACTTGGTCATCACCGGCAAGGCCGGCGGCCAGATCATGGGAGACTGGGCACAGGGTGAGTTCGCCTTGGCAGGCCAGAAGGCCGGCACGGACTATACCTGCCTTCCCGGCCTCGGTGTCAATGAAGTCATTTCCACAGGCGGCGACGCATTCTACTTCCCGCTGCTGAAGGATGAGGCCAAGTCGAAGGCTCAGGATGCGCTCGCGAAGACGCTTCTCGATCCGAAGACCCAGGTTGCCTTCAACCTGAAGAAGGGTTCGCTGCCGGTGCGCGGCGACGTGGACCTCACAGCAGCCAACGACTGCATGAAGAAGGGCCTGGAAATTCTGAAGAAGGGTAACGTGATCCAGGGCACGGACCAGCTTCTTTCTGCCGACAGCCAGAAGCAGAAAGAAGATCTGTTCTCCGAGTTCTTCGCCAATCCGTCAATGACGCCGGAAGCGGCCCAGAAGCGCTTCGTCGAGATCATCGCTGCTGCTGATTGATCTCTATCTTCTCGCTGTAGTGATACCGGCCTCGCGTTGCGGGTCGGCATCACGGCCGGGACATGTCCTGTGATCTGGCTGGCTACGGCGCCTTTAGGCGGCGGACCCACAGGGATGTGACGTTCGGCCGTGGATGAGGAGGGAGCGACAGGAACCGAGATCGGGTCATGGCCCAGAGTTCCTGATCGTCGAAGCAATCGCGCGTTAGAAGGAGCTACAATGACGGGTCATGCGAAAGCCGGCCGGCCAAATCAATTTCTGCGCAATCTGAATTCGAAGATTGCATCCATTCCAATGATCCTGACGGCCGTCGTCATCTTCCTCGGCGGCACGATCTGGACAGTGGTTTATTCCTTCACCAATTCAAAGCTGCTGCCACGTCTCAGCTTCGTCGGGCTGGACCAATACCACCGTTTGTGGGCGGCGCCGCGCTGGGTCCTGTCCATTGAGAATCTTGCCGTTTACGGCATTCTTTCCATGATCTTCAGTCTCGTCATCGGCTTCGTGCTGGCTGCGCTGATGGACCAGAAGATCCGGTTCGAAAACACCTTCCGCACGATTTTTCTTTATCCCTTCGCTCTCTCCTTCATCGTCACTGGCCTCGTCTGGCAGTGGCTACTTAACCCCGAATTCGGCATTCAGTCCGTGGTGCGTTCGCTCGGCTGGACAAGCTTCACGTTCGATCCGCTCTATACGCCGAGCATCGTTATTTACGGTGTGCTGATTGCAGCCCTTTGGCAGGGTACGGGGCTCGTGATGTGCCTGATGCTCGCAGGCCTGCGCGGCATTGATGAAGATATCTGGAAAGCGGCGCGCGTGGACGGGATTCCGATGTGGCGGACCTATCTTTTCATCGTTATTCCGATGATGCGCCCCGTCTTCATCACCACATTGGTCATCATCGCCAGCGGTATCGTCAAGGTGTACGACCTCGTCGTCGCGCAAACGAGCGGCGGACCTGGCATCGCGTCGGAAGTCCCGGCGAAATACGTCTACGACTACATGTTCCAGGCGCAGAACCTCGGTCAAGGGTTTGCCGCTTCCACCATGATGCTGGTGACCGTCGCGATCATCGTCATCCCCTGGGCTTATCTGGAATTCGGCGGAGGGCGCAAGCGTGTCTAATCCTGTTACTCTCAAGAACGTGAACGGCGGTGCCGCCTTGACGGAGAAGACGCTCTCCGGACCGAGTGGCCGCAAGCCGCGCCGGGTGATTTCCGGCCGCAATATCATGCTCTACGGTACGCTCTTCGTCGCCGCGGCCTATTACCTGTTGCCGCTATATGTGATGATCGTCACGTCGCTGAAAGGGATGCCTGAAATCCGGCTCGGCAACATCTTTTCGCCGCCGCTCGAAATCACTTTCGAACCATGGGTGAAGGCCTGGGCAACGGCTTGTACGGGCCTCAATTGTGACGGCCTTTCCCGCGGTTTCTGGAATTCCGTGCGCATCACCGTGCCGTCGACGATCCTGTCGATCGCGATTGCCTCGGTCAACGGCTATGCGCTTGCCAATTGGCGCTTCAAGGGAGCCGATCTGTTCTTTTCGATCCTGGTGATCGGGGCGTTCATACCGTATCAGGTGATGATCTATCCGATCGTCATCGTGCTACGCGAAATCGGCATCTACGGTACGCTGACCGGACTTATCCTCGTGCACAGCATTTTCGGTATGCCGATTCTGACGCTGTTGTTCCGGAATTACTTCGCATCGTTGCCGGTGGAGCTTTTCAAGGCCGCGCGCATCGATGGCGCCGGCTTCTGGCAGATTTTCCTGCGCATCATGCTGCCCATGTCATTGCCGATCTTCGTCGTTGCCATGATCCTGCAGGTCACAGGCATCTGGAACGACTTCCTATTCGGCGTCGTCTTCACCAGGCCCGAATATTATCCGATGACCGTCCAGCTCAACAATATCGTCAATTCCGTCCAGGGCGTGAAGGAATACAACGTCAACATGGCGGCAACGATCCTCACCGGTCTTGTTCCACTTATCGTCTATTTCGTGTCGGGGCGACTCTTCGTCCGCGGCATCGCCGCCGGCGCAGTGAAGGGGTGATCCATGAACAGTAGCGTTTCCATCAAAGACCTCTCGCTCGATTTCGGCGCGGTCACCGTTCTGAAGAACCTCAACCTCGAGATCAATGACGGTGAATTCCTGGTGCTTCTCGGTTCGTCGGGCTGTGGCAAATCGACTTTGTTGAATTGCATTGCCGGCCTGCTCGATATCACCGAGGGGCAGATCTTCATCAAGAGCAAGAACGTCACCTGGGAAGAACCCAAGGATCGCGGCATCGGCATGGTGTTCCAGTCCTATGCCCTCTATCCGCAGATGACGGTCGAGAAGAACCTGTCCTTCGGCCTGCGCGTTGCCAAGGTGCCGCAGGACGAGATCAACAAGCGCATCGCGCGGGCTGCCGAGATCCTGCAGATCCAGCCGCTTCTGAAGCGCAAGCCGGCCGAGCTTTCGGGCGGTCAGCGCCAGCGCGTCGCGATCGGCCGCGCCTTGGTGCGCGACGTCGATGTGTTCTTGTTCGACGAGCCGCTCTCGAACCTCGATGCTAAGCTGCGCTCGGAGCTGCGCGTCGAAATCAAGCGGCTGCATCAGTCGCTGAAGAATACCATGATCTACGTGACCCATGATCAGATCGAGGCGCTGACGCTCGCCGATCGCATCGCGATCATGAAGAACGGCGTCATCATGCAGCTCGATGATCCCACGACGATCTACAATGAGCCGCGCAATCTCTTCGTCGCAGGTTTCATCGGCTCGCCGTCGATGAATTTCCTCAAGGGTGAATTGGTAAACCGCGAAGGCAAGGTCGTGTTCGCGACCAATGACGTGCTGTTTTCTCTTGACGGCTACAAGGCCGGCGAGGCTCTGGAGGTCGGCCGCAAGGTTGTGCTGGGAGTTCGTCCCGAGCATATCAAGGTCAATGAAGCGACCGCGTTAGGTGCCGAAATTCACGATGCCACGGTCGATATCGAAGAGCCGATGGGTGCCGATAATCTGCTCTGGTTGAAGCATGCCGGTCATACCATGTCGGTTCGCGTCAATGGCGCGAGGCGCTTTGGCCCCGGTTCGGCCGTAAAGCTTGGCTTCGATATGTCTGTCGCATCGCTCTTCGATGCGCAGACAGAACTCAGAATATGATCCCATGCCCGGAGGCGGCCCGGCCGCCTCCTTCTTTGCAGCGGTCCGAGGAGGTCCGATGTCTTCTTCCATCAATGATAGCCTCACCGTCGATCTGGCGGGATCGTGGAGGCTGACGTCCCCCGACAGCGATCATTCTCTGTCTATATCTCTGCCCGGTGATGTCCATTCCGCGCTCTATGCGGGGGGGCTTATTCCCGATCCTTATTTTGCGCGGAACGAAGAGGTCGTGCAGTGGGTCGCCAAGCAGGACTGGGAGCTGACGCGCAGCTTCGCGCTCGATGATGCCGGCGGAGACTGGTATCTCGATATCGATTATCTCGACACAGTCGCCAGCGTCTACGTCAATGATGCGTTGGTGCTGGAGGGCAATAACTGTTTTCAGCGTTATCGCTCCGACGTCTCGAAAGTGCTGAAGACGGGTACGAACACCGTTCGCATCGTCCTGCATTCGAGCATTTCGGCTGGTGCTGCCTTGCAGGCGAAACAGCCTTTCTACATTCCCTACAGCACCGGCAATTCGCCGATCCCGAACGGTAACATGCTGCGCAAGCCGCAATGCCATTTCGGCTGGGATTGGAACATTGCGATCGCGCCGCTTGGCCTCTATGGCACCATCGCGCTGAAGAAGCTCGAAATAGCCCGCATCGAAAATGTCGTCACCCAGCAGATTCATAATGACGACGGCTCGGTCGATCTCAAGGTGACGGTGGCGCTATTTGCCAAGGGAACGGGGATCGCACAGCTTTATTTCTCGCTTGATGACGAGCGGGTTCGCCTCGATGTCGGCGTCAACGCCGGCGAGACGTCGATCACCCATTTCTTCCATATCGACAAGCCTAAGCTTTGGTGGCCGGCAGGCAATGGCGAGCAGGCACTCTATGCTTTGTCGGTGGAAACCAATTTCGAAACCGTCACGCGGCAGATCGGCCTGCGCACGGTCGAGTTGATTACCGACGAGGACGAGGCTGGCAGCCGTTTCGCGTTGAAGATCAACGGTCGCGAGATATTTGCCCGTGGGGCCAATTGGATCCCGGCCGATGCCCTGTTCTCACGCTCCAATCCGGCCGCGACCGAGGATCTGCTGCAATCGGCCGTCGATGCCAATATGAATGCGATCCGTGTATGGGGCGGCGGCTTCTATGAGCATGACTGGTTCTACGACACCTGCGATCGCCTGGGTCTGATGGTGTGGCAGGACTTCATGTTTGCCTGCAATCTCTATCCCTCGACGAGCGACTTCCTGGAGAATGTCGAGGAGGAGGTGGGCTATCAGGTGCGCCGGCTTGCGACGCATCCCTCCATCGTTCTCTGGTGCGGCGACAATGAGCTGGTGGGTGCGCTCACCTGGTTCGAGGAATCCCGCAAAGATCGGGACCGTTATCTCGTCTCCTACGATCGCCTGAACAGGACGATCGAGACGGCGATGAAGAAGGCGCTGCCGGATGCGATCTGGTGGCCGTCGAGCCCGGCTTCGGGCTATCTCAATTTCGGCGACGCCTGGCATGCAGATGGTTCCGGCGACATGCATTACTGGTCCGTCTGGCACGAGAACAAGTCTTTCGACAATTACCGCACCGTGCGCCCGCGCTTCTGCTCGGAATTCGGCTTCCAGTCCTATACTTCGCTGCCCGTCATCAAGACCTATGCCGAGGCGAAGGATATGAACATCGCCTCTCCGGTCATGGAACTGCACCAGAAGAATGCCGGCGGCAACGAGCGCATTGCCGGCACGATGTTCCGCTACTTCCGCTTTCCCAAGGATTTCCCGAATTTCGTCTATCTGAGCCAGGTCCAGCAGGGCCTCGCCATCAAGACGGCAGTGGAATATTGGCGATCGCTGAAGCCGCATTGCATGGGCACCATCTACTGGCAGCTCAACGACACCTGGCCGGTGGCCTCCTGGTCGAGCCTGGATTACGGCGGCCGATGGAAGGTGATGCATTATCTGGTCCGGCGCTTCTTTCAGCCTGTATCCGTTGCGGCAATTCCTTCGGACGACAATAAGACGATCCGCTTCTCTCTGGTCAACGACACCAATGCCGATGTGGTGGTCGATATTTCCGTATCGCTGCTCAAGCTTGACGGTGAGCGCGTGCCGCTGACGACGGCGCACGCCGTCTGCACGCCGGATGCCGCCGTCACGGCGTTGTCGATCGATGCGGATCAGGTTCCCACCGATTGTCTGCTGGCGTGGCGCTTCACCGCATCGAACGGCATGGGCGGCGAGGGGCATTATATTCACGGCACCTACAAGGCGCTTGAGCTTCAGCCCGCCGGCCTGACGGTGCTGCGGGAGGAGAAAGAGGAAAATGGGACCGTGGAACTCACCGTCACCGCAAGGGGACTTGCGCTGTTCGTGATGATCGAGAGCGAGGCGGAAGGGCGTTATTCCGACAACGCCTTCGATCTTGCCGCCGGCGAAAGCCGCCGCGTCGTGTTCACGCCCACCAAACCGCTCGCAAGCGGCGTGCCCGAATTCCGCATCTACGATCTGCAATCCAGCCAGTCGGTGGACAGCTAAGCGGCGAACGGCCGGCTGATGGATTGAGCTATTGCGCCGCAGTGGTGGCGCTTTCGGGGCCCCAAGCCCCAAAACAGACGGCCCGAAGGCCATTGGAGGACTATTGATGACGAAACTTGGATTTCAGCTTTATAGCGCCCGCAATTTCCAGCCCTATTCGGAGATATTCGTAAAGCTCGGCAAGGCCGGCTATGCCGAAGTCGAAGGCTTCGGCGGTATCTATGCCGATCTTGATGAGACCGGCCTCAAGAACCTGCGCGCCGAACTCGACAAGAACGGCCTGCGGATGGCAAGCGGCCATTTCAGCCCGGATTTCCTCGACGGCGAGGTGCAGAAGTCGCTCGCGATCGCCAAGACCCTGGGCATGGATTCGATCTATGCGCCGCATATCGGCGCCGATCAGCGCCCGAAGGATGCCGCCGGCTGGCTCGCCTTCGGCAAGCGCCTGCATGAGATGAGCAAGCCTTACAAGGATGCAGGCTTCGAATTCGGCTGGCACAACCATGATTTCGAATTCGTCAAGCAGGCTGATGGCTCGCTGCCGATCGAGCAGATTTTCGAAGGCGCTCCGGATATTTCCTGGGAAGCCGATATCGCCTGGGTCATCCGCGGCGGCGGCGATCCTTTCGCCTGGATCGAAAAGCTCGGTCCGCGCATCACGGCCGTTCACGTCAAGGACATTGCGCCGGCCGGCGAGAACAAGAATGAAGACGGCTGGGCCGATGTCGGGCACGGCACCGTTCCGTGGGCAAAGCTGCTCAAGGCGCTCGCCGGTACCAAGGTCAAGCACTTCGTCGTCGAACATGACAATCCGAGCGACGTCGATCGCCTGATCACGCGTTCCATCGCATCCTTCAAGAGCTTTTGAGGCACTTCCACATGGCTAAGGAACTTGGCGTCGGCATCATCGGATGCGGCAACATCTCAACCACCTATTTCTCGCTCGCACCGCTCTTCAAGGGCCTGAAGGTGCTGGCCTGCGCGGATATCAACATGGAAGCGGCGCGTGCGCGCGCCGAAGAATACAAGGTCAGGGCCCAGACGATAGACGAACTGCTCGCCAATGACGAGCTCGATGTCATCGTCAACCTGACCATCCCGGACGCGCATTTCCCGGTTTCCAAGCGCATCCTCGAAGCCGGCAAGCACGTCTACTCCGAAAAGCCGCTCGTGCTGACGCTGGAGCAGGGTGAGGAGCTCCGTCGCATCGCCAAGGAAAAGGGGCTGGCGGTCGGCTGCGCTCCGGACACCTTCCTCGGTGGTGCGCATCAGCTCGCCCGCAAATTCATCGATGACGGCGGTATCGGGCGCGTCACCTCGGGCGCATGCTATGTGATGAGCCCGGGCATGGAAATGTGGCATCCGAACCCGGATTTCTTCTTCCTGCCTGGCGGCGGCCCGATCCTCGATCTCGGTCCTTACTATATCGCCAATCTGATCAATCTGATCGGTCCGGTGAAGCGTGTTGGCGCGATGACCTCCATGGCATCGCCGACCCGCACCATCACCAGCCAGCCGCGCAATGGCGAGATCATTCCCGTGAAGACCCCGACGACGATCCAGGCGCTGCTGGAATTCGTCAGCGGCGCCCGGATCACGCTGACGGCGAGCTGGGATGTGTGGTCGCACCGCCATGCCAATATGGAGCTCTACGGCACCGAAGGCTCGCTCTACGTGCCCGATCCGAACTTTTTCGGCGGAACCGTCGAGGCGAGCGGCCGCGACAAGGACATCAAGCCGTTGGAAAACTGGGCGCATCCTTTCGGTATCGTCAATCAGGAAAGCCCGAACGGTGCCCGCGCCAACTATCGCACGGCCGGGCTTGCCGACATGGCGGCCTCGCTGATCGACGGCCGCGATGCCCGTTGCTCGCTCGACCGCACCTTGCATGGCGTCGATGTCATGACCTCGATCCTGAAATCCGGTGAAGAAGGCCGTTTCATCGATCTCAGCACGACCTGCACGCAGCCCGCGGCGCTTGGCATCGAAGAGGCTCAGGCGCTCTTGAAGTAGGCGTAGGAAGAGCTAGTTTGCGCGCGGGTAACCAACCCGCGCGCTTTTTCATCTCGAAGGAATTCCACTATGGCCTGGCAACCGGCATCCGATCGCTATTCAAAAATGAAATACAACAGGACCGGCCGTTCCGGTCTGAAGCTGCCGGCGGTCTCGCTGGGGCTTTGGCACAATTTCGGCGGCGACACGCCGCATGACCGCAAGGTCGACATGTGCCGCACGGCCTTCGACCTCGGTATCACCCATTTCGACCTCGCCAACAATTACGGACCGCCTCCGGGCAGCGCCGAGACCGCGTTCGGCGAGATCCTGCGCACCGATTTTGCCGGCTTGCGCGACGAGCTTATCATCTCCTCCAAGGCCGGCTACGATATGTGGCCGGGTCCCTATGGCGAGTGGGGCAGCCGCAAATATCTGATCGCTTCTTGCGACCAGAGCCTGAAGCGCATGGGCCTCGACTATGTCGACATCTTCTATTCCCACCGCTTCGACCCGGATACGCCGCTGGAGGAAACCTGCGGCGCGCTCGATCATATCGTCCGCTCGGGCAGGGCACTTTATGTCGGTATTTCCTCATACAACGCGCAGCGCACGCGCGAGGCTGCGGCTATCCTCAAGGACCTCGGCACGCCATGCCTGATCCATCAGCCGAGCTATTCCATGCTCAACCGCTGGGTCGAGGATGACGGTCTGGTTGATACGCTCGAAGACCTCGGCATCGGATCAATCGTCTTCTCGCCGCTCGCTCAGGGCATGCTCTCGACCAAGTATCTCGGCGGTATTCCGGAAGACAGCCGTGCCGCACAGAACCACTTCCTGAAGCGCGACTTCATCCGCCCGCCGATCATCGACAACATCAGAAAGCTGAACGAGATCGCCGAAAAGCGCGGCCAGACGCTGGCGCAAATGGCGATCGCCTGGGTTCTGCGCGGCGGCCGCATCACGTCCGCCCTGATCGGCGCCAGCCGTTCGTCGCAGATCGTCGATTGCGTCAAGGCGCTCGATAATCTCGACTTCACCGCCGAAGAGCTGAAGCAGATCGATGTCTATGCCAAGGAGGCTGATATCAATCTCTGGGCAAAGTCGGCCGAACGCGATTGATCATCCTAAAACGCCTGGAACTGGTTTCCGGGCGTTTTACCTTATTGCCGCTTGCCATGGTTCCGGAGGAGAGAGTTCATGATCCGCAATCCGATTCTGCCGGGGTTCAATCCCGATCCATCCATCTGCCGCGTGGGCGAAGACTACTATATCGCCACCTCGACATTCGAATGGTATCCGGGCGTGCAGATCCATCATTCGCGCGATCTCGTGAACTGGACCTTGGTCCGACGGCCGCTGGAGCGGGCTTCACAGCTCGACATGCGCGGCGAGCCCGACAGCTGTGGCATCTGGGCGCCTTGCCTCTCCTATGCGGATGGGCTGTTCTGGCTCGTCTATACCGACGTTAAGCGCTATGACGGCAACTTCAAGGACGCCCATAACTACATCGTGACCTCGCCAACCATCGAAGGCGAATGGTCCGAGCCGGCCTATGTCAATTCCTCCGGTTTCGATCCATCCCTGTTCCACGACGATGACGGCCGCAAGTGGTTCGTCAACATGCAATGGAACCATCGCACCGAGAGCTATGGCGGCTCGCCGAAGACGCCGGCTTTCGACGGTATCCTGCTGCAGGAATGGGATCCGGCGACGAAATCGTTGAAGGGGCCGATCAGGAACATTTTTGCCGGCACCGAGCTGGGGCTGGTCGAAGGGCCGCATCTCTTCAAGCGGAACGGTTGGTACTATCTGACCACGGCTGAAGGCGGCACGGGTTACGATCATGCCGTGACTATGGCGCGATCCCGCGACATTGCTGGGCCGTACGAACTGCATCCGAACAAGCATCTGATCAGCTCGAAGGATCATCCGGAAGCGGCGCTGCAACGTGCGGGCCATGGCCAGTATGTCGAGACGCATGATGGCCAGTTCTACCATACGCATCTTTGTGGGCGGCCTTTGCCTCCGCATCGTCGCTGTACGCTCGGTCGGGAAACGGCCCTGCAGAAATGTGTTTGGAAAGAGGATGGCTGGCTCTATCTCGAAAACGGCACCAGTGTTCCCGATGTCAATGTCGTAGGCTTGAACGGTGCCGTACCGGTGGATAGGCCGCGCCGTAGCGGTTATAATTTCGACGAAGGCAGACTGCCGATGGATTTTCAGTGGCTGCGGACGCCGCAACCGGAACGCATCTTCAGCGTGATGGAGCGACCCGGCCATTTGCGGCTTATCGCCCGCGAGAGCATCGGTTCCTGGTTCGAGCAATCGCTCGTTGCCCGCCGCCAGGAACATCACAGTTTCCGCGCTGAAACGGTCGTCGATTTCGAGCCCGACACCTATCAGCAGGTTGCGGGCCTGACGCACTACTACAATCGCTTCAAACTGCATGCTATTGCCGTGACCCTGCACGAGAAGCTCGGCCGCTGCGTCACTATCATGACCTGCCCGGGCGATTATCCGAATGGCCGCCTGAGTTTTCCGATCGAGGGCGGCGTCGCAGTGCCGGACGGGCGGATCCAGCTTGCCATGGAGGTGCGGAACAACGACCTGCAGTTCTTCTGGCAAGCGGAAGGCATGGGCGCATGGCAGGCGATTGGGCCAGTACTCGATGCCGGCGTCATCTCGGATGAGGGCGGGCGTGGCGAGCACGGTTCCTTCACCGGTGCCTTCGTGGGCATGTTTGCCTTCGACCTCTCAGGCCGGGCAAAGACAGCGGATTTCGACTGGTTCAACTACGATGAACTGTGAGGGGTGATGACTTCCGGCGATGGGCTGTAAAGCCGGCCGCTGTTCTCACTCTATTACGGAATTGTAATTCGACTGTCAGATGCGTTTCATGTCTGTCACGGTAAGTTCGCGTGCAGATTCTGAAATGAGGAAACAACCAATGAGAAAAATCTTCACTGTCCTTCTTGCTGCATCCGTCCTCGGTATGCCGCTGGCTGCGACAGCGCAGGTCAAGCCGGCTCCCGCCGGCAAGCAGGCCGTTGTTCAAAAAGAGGCGGTGAAGAAGAAGGTCGTTATCCGCAAGGGCGGATGGGTCAAGGGGCGCCGCCTGTCGGCCTCCGACCGCCGCCGCGCCACGGAAATCGACTATCGCGCCTTTCAGCTATCCACGCCTCCGCGCGGCTATCACTGGGTTCGCCTCAAGAACAGCTTTCTCCTCGTCGGCATTACCAGCGGTTTGATTTCGAAGGTGCATGAAGCCAGGTAGGCCGGATGGAGTTACCACCAAGCAAACCAAGGGCGGCCGAGAGCCGCCCTTTTCGTGCCCAAAACTTATGGAGCAGCTTGAATCAAAAATCCCCGGCATCTCTGCCGGGGATCGAGCGTTCGTCTCTTATCTATCAATCTCAGTTCAGGCGGCCGGCTGCGTGGGCCAGCATGGTGTAGACCTTGCCGGTATCGGAGGTGAGATAGGATTGTGTGACGGTGCGATCGCGATCGGTGCGCGCGACATCGGCGAGCAGCTTTTCGAAATCGGCGATGTAGCGATCGACTGCGGTGCGGAATTCCGGCTCACGGTCGTATTTGCGCTTGATCTCGTCGAAAGTCTGCTGACCCTTGAGCGTATAGAGCCGGCGGGTGAACACGTCACGTTCGCCGCGCTGGTAACGGCGCCAGAGATCGACCGAGGCGTCATGATCGATGGCGCGGGCGATATCGACCGAAAGCGAGTTCAGCGACTCTACGACATGGCGTGGGTTGCGTGCGGCGGGAGCAGGAGCCTGTTCCGCCGGGGCTTTTGGTGCCGGTTGGCGGGCCGGCTGCAGACCGGCATTTTCATCGCGCGACGCGCCACGCAGCAGATCGCTGATCCAGCCGCCACCGGCCGCTTCCTGGCGAGCAGGGGTTGCTGTTTCCGCCGGACGCTGCGGCTGTGCTGCCGGTCGCTCGGCAGGGAGTGATCCACGCAAGCCTAGGGACTCGATCGAAGGCTGCTGCAGCTGTGGTGCCGGGCGCTGTACGGGCTGCTGGGCGACCGGCGGCTGTGGCGCCGGTTGCTGCGGAGCAGGTTGTTGCGGCCGCGGGGCGGCGGCCGCCGGGGCAGGTGCGGCGGGCTGCGGCCGTGGAGCAGGCTGTGCTTCGGCCAGCGCGCGAGCTGTCGGCTCGGAAATCTCCAGCTGCTGCGTCGAGCGGCCGACAATCTGCGAGATGTCCTGCAGGGCCTTGATCTGTTCGGCAACGGCGCGACGCATAGCTGCAGCGCTCTCCTTTGCTTCTTCCGGAAGATCGAAGGCACCGCGCTTCAGTTCGTTGCGGGTGAGGTCAAGCTCGCGGCGGATATCGCCGGCGGAGCGGCGGATTTCGTCCGTCGCGCCGGCGAAGCGGCCGATCGCGTCATCGACCGCAACGCGCAGAGTTTCACGCAGCTGCAGGGCAGCCGTATCGGAGGTCTTGCCGGCGTCGGCGAGCATCTGCTCGACCTCGGACAGCGAGGCTGTGAGGCCGCCGCGCAGTCGATTGGTGAGATCGCTGGAGCGGCGCTCGGCATTGGCGAATGTGTTTTCGACAGCCTGGCTCGCTTCCTCTCCGGCCTTCTGCAAGGCGGTGCGCATGTTTTCCGCCGCATCTTCGGCGCGCTTCTCGGCATCGGAGAGAACGCGGCCGATATCGCCGAAGGAAGACTGCACGCTCTGGCGGAGATTGCCGGTCACCTGGTTCGACCGCTGTTCCGCCCGGTCGAAGGCCGTTTCCACCATCGAGCCGAGGGCGCGCATGGTGTTCTCGATCTCTTCCGAGCGCTGAACGAGACCGACGGCCAAGTTCTGCAGTGCCGTTTCGCGCTCTTCCAGCGTCGATACGAGGTTCGACTGGGCAGCGCCAAGGAGCTGGGATGCTTGCGTCAGCACCTTGGAGTGATCGTCGAAACGACCGACGATGCTGCCGACCTGCGACAAGGTCTGGCCGGTAATCTCAGACAGCTTGTCGACCTTGCCTTCGAGAAGGCGGCTGGAGGCCGAGACCATCTCGCCGGCCTTAGCGGCGGATTCGGCGAAGCGTGACGAGGTTGCCATGAGGCGGTCATCGACGTTTGCGAATTCGCTTGCGGCATTGGACAGCAGTCCGGCGATCGCCGAGTTGTTGTCCGCCAGGCGGGCGATAATGCCGTTGACGCTCGCAAGCAGGTTGTTTTCGAGTGTGCTGACCGTGTTGACGGCATGTTCCGTGCGCGACGAGATCGCGTTGATGAGCGCGGCGTTTTCGGCCCGCAGGCGTTCCGTGCTTTCCTGAGCTGCCGCCGTGATGAGAGCGGCCGCCTCCTGACCCGTTGCGGCATAGCGATCGACGATCGGGCGAGCCTTTTCGTCGATGAGGCGCGAGAGTTCGGTGGAGCGCCCAGCCAGCATCGAATTCAGCTCGCGCGTGCGCTCGTCGAGCGAAGTGCGGATGGAGGAGCCACGGGCCTCCAGGGCCTTGTCAACATCGGCAAGCGTGGTGTCGATTTCGCGGGCGCGTTCCTCCAGAGAGCTGCGGATCGCGGTGCTGCGCTCGTCGAGCGCGCGCTCGACCTGCGCCATGGTGGAGGCGATTTGCTCGCTGCCGCCGGTAAGCGTGTTGCGGATCGCCGCGCCGCGGGCTTCCAGCGACTGTTCGGCCGAAGAGAGCGCCTGCGAGATCGTATTGACCTGGTTGCTGACGAGGCCTTCGGCTTCGGCAACCTTGTTGACGATCGCATTGCCGGCTTCCGAGAAGGTCTGGGCGACGGCCGCAGCCTGGCTTGCCAGCCGGTTCTGCGTTTCCGAGACGCGGTTGACGAGCTCATCGGAGCGCTCGCTCATGGCACGCGTAAAGGCATCGCTATGGCTGCCGAGGTTCTCGGCGAATTGCTGGCCGGTATTGGCGAGCAATTCGGCCGTGCGGGTTGCTTCCGTGTCCATGCCCTGCGCGGCGTCGGCAACGGCCGTGCGCAGCGTCGTTGCAAGATTGGCAGCCTTGCCTTCGATCGTGCGGTTGACCGCTTCGAGGCCGAGATTGAGAGCGCGATCCATGGTCGAAAGGCGCTCTTCGATGCGAGCGGCTGCCTGGCTGCCGCTGTCGTCGATCTTTGCCGCGCCACTCGCCAGGGTATCGGAGAGGCGGTTGCCGGCGATATCGACCTGGGCGGCAACGCCGGTGACGCCTTCGTTGATGCGATTTTCGAGCGCCGAAAGGCTCGCTTCGACGCGCGAACCGGTCTCGGCAAAGCGGTTCGTCATGCCGTCGATCGACTGGTTGAGGTTGGATGAGAAGGTTTCGGCTGAGCGTGCGATGTCGCCGGCGGCCTGCTGGATACGGCCGGCAATGTCGCCCGCACCGCTGTTCAGGCGCTCTTCCAACGTTCTCGCGCTGGCGTCGATGGTCTGGCGCAGCGAAGCCTCACGGTCCTCGAGCGACATTTCCAGCATGCTGGCGCTGGTGGCAATCGAGGTGCCGATGGCGGTCGTCTGTTCCATCAGCGTGTTGTCGATCTGAGTATGGGCATCGCGCAGGGCAAGGTTGATCGCATTGCTGCGGTCTTCCAGCGTGGAACGCATACGCTCATAGGCCGAGGCGAGGTTCTGATCCATCTGCGACAGACCGGCGCCGAGCGTGTTCTCCAGCTGACGGGTCGTCGTGCCGAGAACGGTTTCGACGCGATCGCTGTTGGCGCCGAGCATTTCGGAGAGAGTGTCCGTATGGGCGGTGAGCGAGCGGTCGAGGCGTTCCTGGTTTTCGCTATAGGCAGCACGGATGGCTTCCGCCTTGTCGCCAAAGGCTCCGGCAACGCGGGACTCTGCACCGGAGACGCTGTCGAGAAGCGCGTTGGCGCGTTCCTCCAGAGCGCTTTCGAAGCGGTTCTGGTTTTCTGCAAGCGAGATTGCGAAGGCCATGCTCTTGTCGTCGAGCGTGTTGGTCAGCGCCTCGTGGCCGCTGGTGACGGTATGGGCAATGGCCTTGGCGCTGTGAGAAAGAGTGTCTTCCAGTTTCGCATGGCCTTCCGAAAGAGCAACGGCGAGCGCCATCGTCCGGTCGTCTAGGCTGTTGACGATTTTGTCGTGAGTGCCGGCGACAGTGTCGGAGAGGGCGTCTATACGGCTGGATACTGCATCCTCGAGGCGTGACTGGGTGTCCGAAAGCGAAATGGCAAGAGCCATCGCCTTGTCGTCCAGTGCGTCGGCCAGCGCATTGTGGTTGCTGGTGAACGCATTCGTGATCGCCTCGGCGCGATTGGCAAGCGTCGCTTCGAGACGCGACTGGCCTGAAGTCAGCGCATCGGAAAGCGCCCGTGTCTTGCCATCCAGCGTGTCGGCAACGCGATCGGCATGGCCGGAGACGGTATCCTCGAGGCGGGCCTGGGCTTCCGACAATGCGATGGCGAGCGCCATAGCTCTGTCGTCCAGTGCTTCGGCCAAGGCATTATGATTGCCCGCAAATGCCTTGATGATGGCCTCGGCGCGGTTCGCGAGAGTTTCTTCAAGACGAGTCTGTCCGGAGGTCAGCGCGGCGGCGAGGGCGCTGGCCTTGCCTTCGAACGTGTCAGCGACACGGTCTGCGTGACCGGAGACGGTTTCCTCCAGCCGAGCCTGGCTTTCGGAAAGTGCGATGGCGAGCGCCATCGTCCTGTCGTCGAGGGCATTGGTGACGCTTTCGGCGTGACCTGAGACCGTGCTTTCGAGACGAGCCTGACCCTCGGCCAGCGCGCGTGCAAGTTCCGTCGTCTTGGCGTCCAGCGTGCCGGCGACGTGTTCGGCATGGCCGGAAACCGTGTCTTCCAGCCGGGCTTGGCTTTCGGAGAGCGCGATAGCAAGCGCCATCGTCTTGTCGTCGAGCGTGTCGGCCAGCTTGCTGTGAGTATCGGCCATGACGCCGGTGATCGCGTCGGCGCGGCTCGCAAGCGTGTTTTCGAGGCGCAGCTGGCTTTCGGCCAGCGAAATGGCCAGCATCGAAGTGCGTTCGTCCAGGGCGGCGGTCAAATGTTCGTGGGAACCGCTGACGGCGCTGGCAATTGCTTCCGAACGCTCGGCAAGGGTCTGCTCGAAACGGGACTGGTTATCGGCCAGTGCGCCGAACAAGGCGTTGCTGCGGGCCGCCATGACGGCATCGACCCGTTCATGGGCAGAGCTCAAAGCCTGCGTGATCTCGTTGGTGCGAGCAGAGAGGGTGTTGTTGATGTCGTTGGCCCGGCCGGTGAAGGCCGAGGTGAGTTCTTCCGTGCCGCTTTGCAGCGCGGCGGAGACATCGCGCGTGACACCCTGCACGGCGGATGTGAAGGCACCGGCATGCGAGGCGAGCGTGGTATTGAGTTCGCTCGTGCCCGAGGTCAGGGCGGAAGAAATGCCTGTCGTGGCGTTCTGCAGCGCGGAGGTGATCTCGTTCGCCTTCGAGCCGATCGCGCTTTCCAACACTTCCTGGCCGGTTGCAAGCGTCGTTGCGAGAGCGAAGGACTGGTCGGTGAGATGCGAACCCAGGCGCTCGATGCTGGAGGTCAGGATGCCTTCCAGCGCATCCGAATTGCTGCCGAGCGACTGATTGATGCGGGCAAGGCTTTCCGAGAGCTTGGTGTCCAGGGAGCCGGCGCGCTTGTCGAAGGCGGAGGTGAATTCCGACACGCGGTCATCGAAGGTCGTCGAAAGCTGGGCGATCGTCGACTGGAAGCGCTCTTCGAAGAAGCCGGAGCGCAGGTCGAGATCCATGATGGTGTCATCGGCTGTCGACTGTAGGCTTTGACGGAAGCTCGCGCCTTTTTCGTCGAGTGCCGTGTTGAGGCGGGACAGAACATTGTCCAGCGTGCCCGTGATGGACCGCTCGCCGCCGCTGAGGCTTTCGCTGATCTCCTTCGTGCGGGCAAGCAGCGTTTCGTTGAGCTGGCGTGCACGTTCGTTCAATGCGGAATTCAGCTTTTCGGTGTTTGCATCGAGCGTCGAGGCGCGCGTTTCGAACTGGCCAAGCAGGTCCTTGCCGCGGTCGGCAAGAGTCGACGACAGAGATTCAAGACGGGTATCGAACTCGTGGCTGAGAGCGAGGCCTGAAGCGTTGAGGTTCTGCAGCAGGCTGTCGGTCTTGGCGGAAAGCAGGGTGCCGAGGGCCTGGACCGCGGAATCCGACTTCTCCATCAGGGCGGCTGCTCGCGTATCGATCATCGATGCGAAAGCTTCGCCAGAAGTAGAGAGCCGCACGGCGATTTCTTCGGTCGCCAGCGACAGGTCTTCCTTGATCTGATCGTGCACGCCCGAGATCGAGGAGCGGATACGCTCGGCGTGATTGACGATGGCGTCGCGCTCTGCGCCGAGTTCGTGGACCAAGCCGCGGACGCGCAATTCATTGTCGGCGTAGCTGCGCTCCAGCGCATTGACCTCGGAATGGACGAGGGTTTCGAGTTCCGTCGCACGTGCAATGGTGCGCTCGATGCCTTCGTTCATCGCCGAGACTTCGCGGCGAACGGCCTGACCGACCGTCATTATGCGCTCGGAGGCGATAGTTTCCGGCTCGACGAGACGCAGGGCGACTTCCGCCATGGAGCGCGCTGCATTGCGCATGTCGTGCGCACGCGAGATCATCATGCCGAAAGCATAGAAGAGCAGCACCGGAACGATAATGCCGACGATGCAGGCGATGACGCCCGGAAGGGCGGCAAGATCCGCGATGGAATGAATGTTCCTGATCTGGGTGCCGTAAAGCATGAACGCGAGGCCGGCGCCGCCGATGATCCAGAACAGCGAGAAGATCGTGGCGTTTCGCACTGCACGGCTCTGCGAGGCTCCGTCGAGCGCTCTCAATATGCTTGCGGAACTTGCCCTGTTGCCGTCATTGGCGGCAGCGAGGTTCGGATTCTTCGGCGCCTCGGCAGGGCGGGGCGGAGTGGCAGGGGCTGCGGTGCTGCGCGCTCCGCCATTCTTGCGGGCGGCATCATCCTTGGTCTGCTTTATCGGCTGTTTCGGCGGCTCAGACACATTTTGCTCCGGGATATCGGGCGTAGTTCCGCTGCGAGACTCCAAGCTCTCGTCACTGAAATCGATCTGCAAAGCTTCGTCCAATGCCTGAAAGGCCTTGTCCTCGACCGACTCGATGTACTTTTTGTTCGCCATGCGGTTACGCCTCGTTACAACTCACTCGGGCTTGCCGTGCCTTTTCCGGTAATTCCGCCGCGTCCGGAAAAGACGAACCCTGCCTCCCGTGGGGTCTTCCGCCTTCGATCAACACCGAGCTTGGATTTCCCATTACATTCAGAGTGGATAACTGGTTTTTCAAACGGATGTTATGAAAACATTACCATCATCCACTTCCGGGGCAAAGGCATGTGCCATCCACCCAATTTACCAGTATCGTAGTGACACATTCCCCCAGTCATGACAATTAATTCCACCTTAAAGCCAGTGGATCATTAAGTGGCCATTAACCCTGTTTGACTGTTCAATGCGATGAAAACCCAAGATTTTGAGCATGTTTAACGCACGTTAACCATGTCCCGAGTTTTCAGCCCTTAATGTGCCAAAATTTAACTCGATGGCCATGTCCGGGCCGCAACTATGCGGCAGGTCTATAAAACAGACACAGATAAAAGACTGGAGCATTGGCACATGGCAGCTTTGAACATCGCATTTGAATCTCCGGACAATTCGCGAGGCGCGACTCCGTCGCGGGAGCGGGCGATCGATCTTGTCCATCTCGGAAAGCAGACGATGGGTGATAAGGCGCTGGAAGTCGAGGTGCTGCAGATGTTCGCAAGGCAGGCTCGTTCCTGCCTGCAGGAGATTGGCAGCGGCGATTTGAAACGCGTGGAAGCTGCATCGCACAAGCTTAAGGGGGCTGCCAGCGCCATTGGCGCCTTCCGCGTGGCGGATGCGGCCGGAGCGCTCGAAAGCAACGTCGGCGACGCTGCTCGTATGGCAGCGGTTACAGCCAGCGTTATCGAGGCCGAGAACTTCATTTTGAAGCTCTCGCGCTAGGCCGAGCGTTCGAACAGCAAATCTCATGTATTCTTGCGCCGCCAGACGGGATAATCCGTTTCGGCGGCGCAAATGTTGACTGCTCCAGCGAATTGTTGGAAGTAAAATTCCGATCGTCCTTCATTCAAGCAATTCGGAATTCACCCACATGACCAAATTGACCATCGTCGCCTTCGACGGCACGCGCTTTGACCTCAATGTCGACGAGGGCTCCACCGTGATGGAAAATGCAGTGCGCAACTCCGTTCCGGGTATTGAAGCGGAATGCGGCGGCGCCTGTGCCTGTGCCACCTGTCATGTCTATGTCGATGAGGAATGGACCGAAAAGGTCGGCGGCCCGGAAGCCATGGAAGAAGACATGCTCGATTTTGCATTCGACGTCCGTCCGAACTCGCGGCTTTCCTGTCAGATCAAGATGAAGGGCGCGCTTGACGGGCTTGTGGTGCATGTGCCGGAGCGCCAGGCCTGAGGCAGCGCTCCAACGCGCCTTGCGCGATTCCTCGGTCGGATCTCCTGTAGGCGCTCGTCACGCAAAAAGATGCCCCGCTCAGCCGGTGCAGCGAGCGAGGCGAGGCGGGCGCATCACCACAGGCAAGGGAGGAAACACCTGCGGCTTCAGGACGCGCCAGGAGAACACTTAGCGCATGCTTTGAAAATCAAACCCCGACTGCGCCGAAGAGCGAATAGACCCGCCGACGCAGGCACTCGAAATCGATCCTTACGAGACAACCGCCCGGCCTTTTTCGAATCAACCAGTGCGTTTGTTTCTGTAATTGATAGGAAAAACCTATTTCAGATTCTCGTAAAGTTCAAAGAGCAGCGAGATCGTACGATTCACAGGATATAGTGACCTATTTCCCACAGCCGTCGTTACTCGATCGCTTTTTGCGCTGAGAGCAGCTCTTCGGACTACTGCGAATTGCCTTGTCGGCTGCGATAGTAGAGCAGCCTCTGCATGCGGCTCGAAAAATTGAGCGCTTCTATGCGGTCGAAGCGCGCCTGATCGGCGTCGTGCCGTTCGGTTTCGCGCGATGTCACCGCGTTTGCCCGTTCCTGCAGCGTATCGCAATTGCTGGCGGGTGGCAGAGCCAGGATCTGCTTTTCCATCTGCCGCGCATGCTGGCGGGCGATTTCGACATGCCGGTCTTCGTGGCGCCGGATATCGCCGGCCAGGGTATCCCAGATCACGGAAAGCTGCTTGCTGGCGCCCCGCCGGTCCCGCCAGCGCGGCAGGATGATTTCCGTATCGACCGTTACCTTGACGCTGGAGATATGGCAGCGGCCGTTTGATTCGCTGTAGGTTGCACTGCCGCCGAAGCGGATCTTCGTCGCGCCGGGATGGTGGCTGCTAGAGCCTATCGCCAATGGCCCGCGCTGATTCAAGGCTGCATCGAGCTCGTCGGCGGTGCTTCCCTTGATGTCGAAATAGGAAATTGACTTGCGGGCGATGACTTCCGCACCGGCCCCACCGGGTATGCAGACTGCAAGCAGCAATGCACACGAAAGACTGAACTTATGGGACGTAAGCGGCATTCGTGTCGCTACCATGTTGAACTTCTGTGAACCTTGCGGCATAGCCACTGTGAGCGCAATATCAAGCGCAAGGTTTTTTCCTTTTCAATGGGATGGACAGTTCGTGACGGAGCTTCACAGCCAAAGCTGGCATGTCGCGCATGGCCGCAGCATCGATGTCGGCGGGCAGAGCGTCATCATGGCTATCGTCAATGTGACGCCGGATTCCTTTTCCGACGGCGGTCATTATGAGGCCGTCGATGCGGCCGTTGCCCATGCGCTGGCTTGCGTCGAGGACGGGGCCGCCATCATCGATATCGGCGGCGAATCGACCAAGCCGGGTGCTGTCGCCGTCAATGCCACCGAGGAGCAGGGACGGGTACTGCCTGTCATCGAAGCCCTGCGCGGGAGGACCGATGCCCTGATTTCGGTCGATACCTACCGCGCCGATACGGCGCGGCTGGCGATCGGAGCGGGTGCCCATATCGTCAATGATATCTTCGGCCTGCAGCGCGAGCCTGACATCGCCTCTGTGGCCGCACAAACGGGCGCCGGTCTCTGCATCATGCACACGGGCCGCAATCGGCAGAAGCTGCCTGATGTCATCGATGACCAGCTTTTCTTTCTCAATCGCTCGCTGGAGATCGCAGCCGCCGCAGGCGTAGACAGACGGACGATCGTGCTCGATCCTGGTTTCGGCTTCGCCAAGGAAAATGCCGAGGAAAATCTGGAGCTCATAGCGCGTTTCAACGCTCTGCTGCGCTTCGAACTGCCCCTGTTGGTCGGCACTTCACGAAAGCGGTTCATTGGCACTATAACGGGTCGCGAAGCAGCTGGTCGCGATATCGGCACCGCTGCAACCAGCGCAATCTTGCGATTGCAGGGAGCTGCGATATTCCGCGTACACAATGTCGCAATCAATAGGGACGCGTTGGCCATTGCGGATGCTATTCTCGCGACGCGGGCGAGACTTAAAACATGATGCTCGGATCCAAGGAGCGGTTTTCGGACGCGATCGCGCCTGTTCGAAACGGAGATACGCCATGAGCGCTGTGACATACACCATTACTCTACAGAATTGCGCCTTCTTTGCCCGGCACGGCGTCCATGACGAGGAGGAATTCCTCGGCCAGCGCTTCTTCGTCGATGCCGAACTCGATGTTGAAGCCGGCGATGCGCTGGAGCGCGATTCGATCGACGATACCGTCAATTACGGCGTCGCCTTCAGCGTCATCGAGGAAATCGTGACAGGTCGCCGGCGTTATCTGATCGAGGCGCTGGCGCTCGATGTGGCCAAGGAGCTATGCCGTCGTTTTCCGAGTATCCGCCGGGCCAAAATCACGGTACGCAAGCCCAATGCCCCGGTTCCGGGCGTTCTCGATTACGTACAGGTGAGCATTGAGCATTTTGCCTGAGGGTGCAGCCGCGCGGACGACGCTCGGTTTGGGCGGCAATCTGGATAACCCCGTCCACGCCATGGCGCTCGCCTTGCGTACGTTGGACGCGCGCGCCGATTGCCGGGTGGTTTCGGTGTCGCGACTTTACCGCACGCCGCCCTGGGGCAAGACGGACCAATCCTTTTTCTACAATTCCTGTGCTGCCGTCGATACGACACTTTCGCCGGAAGCTCTGCTCGACGTCTGCCTGGACATAGAGCGGCAGATGAAGCGGGTGCGGATCGAGCGCTGGGGACCACGCACGATCGATATCGACGTGCTGACCTATGGAGATTTGGAAAAGGCCGAGCCGTTGCTCACCATTCCACATCCGCGAATGGTCGAGCGTGGTTTCGTGCTGATGCCGCTTGCTGATTTTGCCGCCGATCTCGTGGTGAAGGGCCGCACGATCACCGCCTGGCTGCAGGATGTTGATATCGAAGGTATCGAGGTCGCGGACGAAAGTGGTGATTGGTGGCGGACAGCCTGAACTGGACCCCATGGATATATAAAGACAAAGGCCGGCAAATTGCCGGCCTTTGTCTTTATGAATTCTCGCTCAATGCTATTGGATCGACCCGACCGCCATCTGGTCGACGTCTGCACGCTTCAGCGTGACGCCGATAACCGGTACCATCTGATCGCCGACCTTCACCGAGATTGTGACATTCATCGACTTGTTGTCCGCAATGCGGGCGATCATGGCGCCGTTGAGCTTCTGGCGGATCAATCCGAGAACGACGGTGTTATCGTTGACCGCGCCTGATGTCACGTCGAGGCCCTTGCCGGCTGCGCCGTCCAGGAACTTTCCGCTGTAGGAACCGCCGTTCTGCGTGATCTCGGCCGACATCGGCTGCTGGAAGACGCCGACGCGGCAGGTGCCGTCGAGCTTGACGCCGGCGCTGCCGCCATCGGATGGCTTGCCCGTGAGATTGCAGGTGAACTTCGTGCCCTTGTACTTGCCGGCGACGATTTCGCCGGGGCCGCTCCAGGTACCGGAGATCGACTGGAAGAAGGCCTTGTCGCGGGGCGCCGCGTCGGCCGACTGCACCCAGGCGCCGGTGGAGATGGCAGCGGCTGCAAGGCTGCTTACAAGAAGAAATCGACGCGAAAACATGGACATTCCCTAGCGAGGCGGAACCGTGAAACTGATTGTCACTTTTGCCGCAGAATGGTTAATGCTTGGTTTCCTGAATGCCAAAGCGCCTGATTTTCAGGTCCTCATGCAGGATTGCGGCCGCCTACGCTCGGCGTGAGGTCGCCGGCAAAATCGGCAATGCCGGGACGCTTGAGCGCCTTGAAGGGGAGCGGCCGGCAGAGGTCCATGGCGGCGATGCCGATTCTTGCGGTCATCATGCCGTTGACGACGCCCTCTCCAAGACGCGCCGACAGTTTCGACGCCAGGCCGTGGCCGATCAGTTGCTGGACGATGCTGTCGCCGACTGCGATGGAGCCGGTGACGGCCAGGTGGGCGATCACATCGCGCATCAGCCTGACCATGCCGAGCGTTCCGGGTCTACCGCCATAAAGCTCGGCCATGGCGCGGACGAGTCTCGCCGCTTCGTAGAGAACGTAGAGAATATCGACGAGGGCACGGGGACTGACGGCGGTTACCACCGATACCCGTTTCGAGGCACCGAGAATCAGCGCGCGGGCGCGGCGGTCGAGCGGGCCGAGCAGCTCGCGTTCGGCGAGGTCGATCAGTTGCGGCGCATCGATGATATCGTCTTCTGCCGCCTTCAGGGTCGCGCGGCCTCTTGCCGTGTCCGGATTGGCTTCCAGAATGGCGCAGAGTCGCTTGACCAACGCTTTGGCGCGCGCCGGCCGGGTTTCGACGATGGCGGCGTCCGCCTCTGCCTTGATGCTCTGCACAGCAGCGAGCCGCATCATTCCGGCCGTCTCGCGAATGACGATGGCAAACACGGCCAGGATGCCGACGGCCACAACTGCAAGGGCAGTATAGCCGAGCCAATCGGCCCGGCTGAACAGGTCGCGGATGAGCTGATCCGTCCAGAGGCCGAAAGCGAGCGATACCAGAATGCCGAGCGCGCTGAGTGCCACCTTGCCGAAGGAAAATCCTTTGCGGCGTGGCTTTGCAATGGCAGTTGCATCCGCATCGGCACCGAGGGCCGGATTGATGAACGGATCTTCCGCATCGGGCGTCAGCACGATATCGGTATCGAAGGTCTGCGGCTTGCGAACCGCTGGCGCAGTTGCCTCTTTTTTGGAGGTTTCCGGTTCCACCGCGAAGGCGCCGGGACGACGATTACCGTTCGGCTCGTTTTCGGTCGATTTCGTCATGCGAGGCGGTCTCCGAACAGGAACTGCATGGCGCGGTCGAGGCGGATATGCGGCACCGAAAGCTTGATGCCTTCCCCGGTTTTTTCCAGCTCCGGAGGGCGAAACCGTACGACATTCACTTCGGGCAGATGGACCTTTGCCCCATTGGCTTCAAGGGCTTCGAACAGCCAGCGGGGATTTTCCGGGAGATCGCCGGGGAAGACCGCCGTCTTGCGATTGCCGTCGAAGGTCTCGCCGGCGATGGTTTCGCCGTCCATCGGCGTGCCGACGATGACGGGAAGCGTTTGCCCATCGCGGGTCACGGTTGCCTCGCGGGTCGCCCGCACCGAAGCTATGGCCATCACATCGATGCCGGCCCCGGCCATGCCGATGCGCTCAATGGCGCGGTCGACGAGACGGCGCGTCAACGCCTCCAGCCGATCATGACTTTCATGATGGAGATGGTCGGCCTTGGTCGCGGCCACCAGCACACGGTCGATGCGCCGGCCGAGCAACGAGGACAGGAGGGAGTTGGTGCCCGGACGGAAGCAGGCGAGCACATCCGTCAGGGCCCGTTCGAGATCCTGCACCGCTTCCGGGCCGCGGTTGATGGCCTGCAGGGCGTCGACCAGAACGATTTGGCGGTCAAGCCGGGCGAAATGTTCGCGGAAGAAGGGTTTGACGACAACGGCCTTGTAGGACTCGTAGCGCCTCTCCATCATCGCCCATAGCGATCCCTTCGGCGCATTGCCCTCGGAAGGCAGCTTCAGCGGTGCGAAGGTGAGGGCAGGCGAACCGTCGAGATCGCCGGGCAGAAGGAAACGGCCGGGGGGCAATGTGGAAAGCGAACGTTCGTCGGATTTGCAGGCTTTCAGGTAGTCGGCGAAAGCCGTGGCCAGATCGCGCGCCTTCATTTCATCCGCGGGTTCAGCGATATCTGCCGCTTCCGTCATGCCAAGCCAATGACGTGACAGTTCGGCACGAATGCCGGTCTTCGCCAGCGCCAGCGTCTCCTCGCTGAAGGTACGGAAATCCTTGGCGAGCAATGGCAGGTCCAGCAGCCATTCACCCGGATAATCGACGATATCGATCGAGAGGCGGCCGGGCGAGAACAGGCGGTTCCAGCCGCTGGCGCTTTGGTAATCCAGCGTGAGGCGCAGCTCGGAGATCGCCCTTGTCGAATCCGGCCAGACGCGGTCTTTCACGAGCGCGCGGATATGATCCTCATACTGAAAGCGCGGCACGGCGTCATCGGGCTGCGGTTCGAGACGAACGGCGGAGACACGGCCGGATTGCACCGGCTCGAACAACGGCAGGCGTCCGCCATTCAGGAGATTATGTACCAGCGAGGAGATGAAGACGGTCTTGCCCGAACGGGAGAGGCCCGTGACGCCCAGACGAATTGTCGGATTGACGAGACCGGCGGCTCGATCGGCCAGATTATCGAAGGCGATGAGGGCGTCGTCGGTAAAAGAGGTCAGGCTTGGGGGCAAGACGGGATCCCTGGATGACAGCGTGACCGTGAATATAGGGATGGAAACTTGCGCCGAAAAGATGAGCGGATATGTGTCTGCAATCAGCGGCGCCGCCGTTGCGGCCCATATCGCCGAAGTCTCTATTCGGTGACAAAGTCGAGCAGTACCCAGCCCGATGGCGTCGAATCGACAACGGCAAGACCGGCTGTCGGAAATCCGCGTGGAAGAGCGCTGGCCAGAGCATCGCGTCCAATCAGGGCCGCAAGCGTCAGTTCGATGACCGGGTTATGCGCGACCAGCATGACCGACTCCTGATCGGTCTGCGCAGCGATGAGTGACAGATAGACATCCGGTGAGCCGTTATAGAGTTCGTCGACAAAGCGGAACTCCGTCGACGGCGTGACGACGCGGCGTATAGCCTCGGCGGTCTGGCGGCAGCGCAGGGCGGTGGAGGAAATGACGAGGTCGGGCTTGTAGCCTTTATCAGCCGCCTCGTCGGCGACAATCTCGGCCGCGGCGTAGCCGTTGTCGCTCAAGGGACGGTCGAAATCTTTTTGGCCGGGTGCAGCCTGCATGGCCTCGGCGTGGCGTAGAAGATAGATCCGGGAGGGCGGCGGCGAAATGCTGATCATGGCAAGATCTCGAGGCTCGATTTCACTCATGAGGTAACGTCTCTTCATTGGTGCCGTCAACTGCTGCGCGATCTGTCAGAAGGCGAAATGCTCCATCATCACGGGAAGGTTACGAAAGACGCGAATCTGGCTCGATGAGAAGAAGTGATGAAAAAATAGACCCTTAGCTGAATTTTATGACAAATTTAAAAATCAGTTGACAGCATCTATTTGGCTTGAATCGGCACTATCGGTTGGGATATACAGCCCAGCCATATGAGATGTTCTTCAGGAGAATCGCGTTGAGTGAGAAGATCGATCTTAGCAATTATGTGCCCTCGGAAGACGAGGAGTTCATGAATCTGAATCAGCGAGCTTATTTTCGAGCGAAGCTGGTGGCATGGAAAAACGACATCCTTAGAGAAGCGCGCGAAACCCTGGATCATCTGGCGGAAGAAAGCGCAAATCATCCTGACCTGGCCGATCGTGCCTCTTCTGAAACAGATAGAGCCATCGAGCTTCGGGCTCGCGACCGCCAACGTAAACTCATTTCCAAGATAGATGCCGCATTGCAGCGCATTGAGGATGGCACGTACGGCTATTGTGAAGAAACCGGCGAGCCGATCGGCCTGAAGCGTCTTGACGCTCGCCCGATCGCAACCTTGTCGATCGAGGCGCAGGAGCGTCACGAGCGCCGCGAAAAGGTTTATCGCGACGAGTAATGACAGCATCGGTTTCGACCGGCTTAAATAAAACAAAGGCACGATGGAAATCTCCGTCGTGCCTTTTTCGATTCCGGCGTTTCCGAGAGGCCGCACCTTATTTGTCGCGGCTGACGCTCATTTCCCCAAAGATGCGAGCGACTTCCTTCTGAAGAGCGCTGTCCGCTCCGGTCAGCGGAGCGAGTTCGGGTTCGACGCGTTTTGCCGGGCTTGGGATCGTGGATGGTTCAGCATTCGGTTGCTGCTGCACCTGTCGCGGTGCCGGCGCGTTTGGAATGATCCGTTCGGCGGTCAGGTTCTTCGACATTTCCGCTTCCAAAATACGCTGGAAATCATTGCCGGGTTCGACCGATGGCGTCGGTGCGGGGGTAGGCTCGACTGTTGCCGGGCGTGGGGGAGCCGGTTGTTGCTGTGGCAGGACGACATGTCGGGCAGCGTCCAGTATGTCGGCGGCTTCCGTCTCGCTAATAGTCGGCACAGGCTGGGGCGCCGGTTGCTGCGGCTTGACGGCGGCGGGTTGCGGGTGTTCGGCCACCTGCGGTACTGGAGTTGGTTGCGCCGTAGGCTCAAGGCGCGGCTCGTTGCGCAGATAGGCTTCGATCTTGTCCTCAGCGGTTTGCTGGGGCTGCGGAAGCGTTGCGGGAGGAGCTTCCACCGCAGCCGCCTTCTGCTGCTGCGGCCGCCTCTCTTCAAATGCCATGGGAATATCGACCGGCGTCGCGGAGGTTCCAGCGCGTGTGGCATCGGAAATGCCCGATTCGATGACGATGTCCGTCGGGCCGCCGATCATGATCAGATGCTCGATCCCATCGCGTCGCACGAGCACGAGACGGCGGCGAGCATCGACGGCGGCGGCATCCAACACCTGCAGGCGAGGCTGACGGTTCTTGCCACCGCGCACGAAGGGAGAAGGCGCTCGGTTGCGCATGATCCACAGAATGCCGATGAGCACGAGCAGGGCAATGCCAACTCCACCGGCTGCGAGAAAGAAACGGCTGCCATAGGCTCCGGCGATATCGTCCAACATGTCGAGATACTCCGTAATTGTCCCCGATGTTGCGGTTTACAGCGCCGCGCGTCACATGTGACGTGCAAAGGTCGTTGTAGTACTTTAAATCCACTGCATAATTTTATCCTTAAATTGGATCCTGTTTAAGGAATTATGCAGTAGGCGCAACTGCCGCGGGTAATGCTTTGAGCGTGACCCTTCTATACGGCGATCATATGAACAGGATTGCGCCGGAGACAAGATGCGATTGCAGGCTGTTGTCTTCTATTGCCTGTGAATTCAAGCCTTTCTGGCCCGGCAAAGCTTTTTGCCGATGACGCAACTTGATAAAGAAGATTCGAAAGGTCCGACTCCGGCGACCCCTAAACGTGTATGACATGTCGCGAGGAGAACGGCCGATACGAGGGGTTCATGACGAAGCAGCGTCCGTCCGACGAGTATAGCGTGCCGCTGGTGGATCGCGGGGTTCGTTCGGGAACCGTGCTGCGCATCATCCTGCTTGCGCTCGTTCTCGTGGCCGCGGCGGCGGCTTTCGTCGTCTTCAAGAACCAGCTCGACAACGAAGCGGTTCTCGGTGGCCTCGGCATTCTCGCCATGGTCGGCATCTTCTTCCTGGTTTCCTCGATTATCGGCTTTGTCGAGGTCATGCCGCAGCCTCAGTCCGACAGTCTGGCCCGGTCCTTCCTCAACAGTCATCCGGACGGAACGCTGATCACAGACGAGAAGGGGCGCATCGTCTATGCGAATGCCGCCTATGGCCGGCTGACCGGTGCGACGAAGGCGACGGAAGTGCAGTCGCTGGAGATGCTGCTGTCGCGAAATCGCGAATCCAACGAGGCTCTCTATCGTCTCGCCAATGGCCTGCGCGATGGCAAGGAAGGATCGGAGGAGTTCCGCCTGCTGAAGCCGCTCGGGCCTGCGGATGGAAGCGGCAATGGGGCGCATTGGTACCGGCTGAAGGCGCGCGTGCTGCCGGCCGAACAAGGCGCCAACAAGGCACTGCATATCTGGCAGATTACCGACATCACCTCCGAGCGTGACGACCAGGAACGTTTCTTCAAGGAATTGCAGAACGCAATAGACTATCTCGACCACGCGCCGGCCGGCTTCTTTTCCGCGGGGCGCAAGGGCGAGATCTTCTATCTCAATGCGACGCTCGCCGAATGGCTGGGCTTCGATCTGACGAAATTCGTGCCGGGCTCGATGACCATAGGCGATCTTGTGGCCGGCGAGGGGCTGGCGCTGATCCAATCGGTGCAGGCGGAACCGGGTCTCAAGAAGACGGTGACGCTCGATCTCGATCTGCGCCGGTCGAATGGCCAAAGCCTGCCAGTGCAGATCGTCCACAGCGTCACGTCGATGCGCGACGGCGCTCCCGGCGAGAGCCGCACCATCGTCCTGACCCGCCGGAACGGTGCGGATACCGAGCAATCGGCCTCCGCCGCCGCGATGCGCTTCAGCCGCTTCTTCAACAATACGCCTATGGCAATCGCGTCCGTTGACGGCAACGGCCGCATTCTGCGGACGAACGCGCCTTTCCTGAAGCTTTTCTCGGATCTGGTTTCGCGTGATGATATCGAGCGCGGTGCCGCCCTGGAGAGTGTCGTCAACGACAGTGACCGGCCGCAGCTGCAGCAGGCGCTGGCGGCCGCCAAGGACCGGCAGGGCGACATTCCGCCGATCGATTCCCGCAATCCGAAAGACGAAACGCGGCATTTCCGCTTCTATATCAACGCCGTCATCGACCAGACAGACGAGGCGCCGGAAGAGGCTGCCATCGTCTATGCGGTCGAGGTGACCGAGCAGAAGGCGCTCGAGACCCAGATGGCGCAGACGCAGAAGCTCAATGCTGTCGGGACGCTTGCTGGCGGCATCGCGCATGACTTCAACAACGTTCTGACCGCAATCCTTCTGTCTTCCGACCATCTCCTGCTGCAGGCGCGGCCTTCCGATGCCAGCTTTGCGGATCTGATGGAAATCAAGCGCAATGCCAATCGTGCGGCCGTGCTGGTGCGGCAGTTGCTTGCCTTCTCGCGCAAGCAGACCATGCGGCCGACGATCCTGAACCTGACGGACGTGATCGGCGATCTGCGCATGCTGGTGGACCGGCTGCTATCGGGCACGCATGTCAAACTCGACGTCGATTACGGGCGCGATCTATGGCCCGTGAAAACCGATCTCTCACAGTTCGAGCAGGTGCTGATCAACCTCTGCGTCAATGCCCGCGATGCCATGCCGGGCGGCGGTACGCTGACGCTGCGCACCCGCAATCTGCGCGCGGCCGATGTCAGCGCCTTCAACTATCCATACCTTCCGCATGAGGACATGGTGCTCGTCGAGGTCAGCGATACCGGAACCGGTATCGCGCCTGAGATCATGGACAAGATTTTCGAGCCCTTCTTCACGACCAAGGAAGTGGGCAAGGGCACCGGCCTCGGCCTTGCCATGGTTTATGGCATCATCAAGCAATCCGGCGGCTACATCCAGCCGGAATCGGAAGTTGGCAAGGGAACGACCTTCCGCATTTTCCTGCCGCGGCACATCGTGGAAATGCCTTCGGTAACGGAAGCGAAAGTGTCGGAAAGCCGCGATATTACGGCCATGGACCAGGGTGCGGGTGTCGCCGCTTCTCCGGAAGAACCGGCCGATCTTACTGGTAAGTCCGCTGTCGTGCTGCTTGTCGAGGACGAAGAGGCGGTACGCCGCGGTGGCAAGCGCATGCTTGAGACGCGGGGTTATACCGTCCACGAGGCCGGCTCCGGCGTTGAGGCGCTCGACATCATGGAAGAGCTCGACGGACAGGTCGATGTCGTCGTCTCCGACGTCGTCATGCCCGAGATGGACGGGCCGACGCTGCTGCGCGAATTGCGCAAGAAATATCCGGATCTGAAGTTCATCTTCGTTTCGGGGTATGCCGAGGACGCGTTTGCCCGCAACCTGCCAGCGGACGCGCAATTCGGCTTCCTGCCGAAGCCATTCTCGCTGAAACAGCTTGCCGTCGTCGTACGCGAGACCCTGGACAAGAATTAAGAAGGAGGCGTTTCGCGCCTCTCCATGTTGCCGATTGACGCGCAACGGTGTAATCAACCGCCCATGATCGACCTCGCCAAGCCCGTTTTCCAAATGTGGTGGCGCTCCTTCTAGGAGCGGCAGTCGTCATGTCTTGAAATCGACCCTGCCGCCTCAATCCGGCAGGCATGGTCCATTTCCGTTTTTCCCTTCCCGATTGCGGCGGCTCCTTTTACGGAGCAATGAAATGTTTTCCCCTACCGATAATCGTCCCGTCATCCTGACGGGCGACCGGACCACGGGTCCACTCCATCTCGGCCATTATGCCGGGTCGCTGAAAAGCCGCGTTGCACTTCAGCACAGCCATGAGCAATTCCTGCTCTTGGCGGATACGCAGGCACTGACGGACAATGCGCATGATCCCCAGAAAGTGCAGCGCAACGTCCTTGAAGTCGCCACGGACTATCTTGCAGTCGGCATCGATCCGGCGCTGACAACGATCTGCGTTCAATCCGCTTTACCCGCGCTCGCGGAATTGACACTACTCTATCTGAATTTCGTTACTGTCAGTCGCCTGGAGCGCAATCCGACGATCAAGACGGAGATCCAGCTGCGCGGTTTCGAACGCGATGTGCCGGCCGGCTTTCTCTGCTACCCGGTCGCGCAGGCCGCCGATATCACTGCCTTCAAGGCGACGGTCATTCCCGTCGGCGAGGATCAGGCGCCGTTGATCGAGCAGACAAACGAGATCGTTCGCCGTCTCAACCGGCAGATCGGGCGAGACGTTCTGGTGGAGGCTACAGCGATGGTGCCGGCTGTCGGGCGTCTGCCCGGCGTCGACGGCAAGGCGAAGATGAGCAAATCGCAGGGTAATGCGATCCCGCTTTCGGCATCGTCCGATGAGATCAGGGATGCGGTGCGGCGCATGTATACCGATCCGGATCACCTGCGCGTCAGCGATCCCGGCAAGGTCGAGGGAAACATCGTCTTCACCTATTTCGATGCCTTTTGCGAGGATCGGCAATTCGTCGAAGAGATGAAAGAGCATTATCGCCGCGGCGGACTTGGAGACGTCACCTTGAAGAGACATCTCGAGGATGTCCTGCAGGCGCTGCTCGCGCCGATCCGCGAACGCCGCGCGCTTTATGCCGCTGAACCGGACTATGTGATGGAAGTCTTGCGGGAGGGGACGCGAAAGGCGAGGGAGCGGACAGAGGCGACGCTTGCCGAATTAAGGTCTGCTCTGGGTCTGTTCTCTCTCACTTGAAAGAAAGAGAACGGCCGGGCGCTCGCACACCCGGCCGTTCCTGTGACGAGGGTCTTGATTAGTCCGCCAGAGCTACGGCGATTTCCGCGGCCAAACGCGCATTGTTTTCGACAAGCGCGATATTGGTCTTGAGGCTGCGGCCTTCGGTGATGTCGAAGATCGTGCTCAGCAGATAAGGCGTAACCGCCTTGCCGGTGATCTCGTCGCGCTCGGCGCTGTCGAGGGCGCGCTCGATATAGATTTCCATCTCCTCGCGCGGGATCTCGTCGGCTTCTGAAACCGGATTGGCGATCAGCATGCCGCCATCGATGCCGAGCTGCTCGCGGGTCGTCTGGAAGTTGGCGATCGCAGCCGGGCTGTTCAGCGTCAGCGGGCTCGTCAGGCCGGAGGAGCGCGACCAGAAGGCCGGGAACTCGGTGCTGTCGTAGGTGACGACCGGAACACCACGGGTTTCGAGCACTTCGAGCGTCTTCGGAATATCGAGGATCGCCTTGGCGCCGGCGCAGACAACGATGACGCCGGTGCGGGACAGCTCTTCAAGATCGGCCGAAATATCGAAACTTTCTTCGGCGCCGCGATGCACGCCGCCGATGCCGCCGGTGGCGAAAACCTTGATGCCGGCGCGGGCAGCGGCAATCATCGTGGCGGCAACGGTGGTTGCGCCCGTGCGGCGTTCGGCGATCGCAAAGGCGATGTCGGCGCGCGAAACTTTCATCGCGCCTTCCGTCTTGGCCAATGCTTCCAGCTCTTGCGGCTCCAGGCCGATATGCAACGTGCCATGGATGACAGCGATGGTTGCGGGTACCGCGCCTTCCTGCCGGATGATCGCTTCGACGCTGCGGGCCATCTCGATATTGCCAGGATAGGGCATGCCGTGGGTGATGATCGTCGATTCCAACGCAACGATCGGCGCACCGCGCAGCTTGGCGGCAGCGACTTCCTTCGAATAGGAGATCGGAAGCAGGGGCGAGATAGGCTGGGTCATTGTCGTTTCCAATTCACTGAAACAATATACGCGTTTTGAACAGGCTTCATGACAGAATATCGGCCTCGGGAACAAGGGCCAGCACTGTCTTTAGCAGCTCGGGAGAGAGATTTTCTGCCGTCGCATAGGGGGACTGGACGGTGATTGCCGCCGCTGCCGCGCCATGACGGACGGCTTCTGCGAGATCGTGGCCGGCCATCAGCGCCGACAGAACGCCGGAAGCAAGCGAATCTCCCGCACCGGTGACATCTGCGACATCCTCAACAATGGGCGGCTGCAGGCCGACGATGACATCACGCGAGAATGCGATCAGGGGCCGTTTCCCGCGCGTGATCACGCCGTTGCGCAGGCCGAGCGCACGCAAAGCGCTCACCCATTCGCGTGGGTCTTCCGGGCGCATTTCAGTCAACGCCGCGGCTTCGGCTTCGTTGAGGAACAAGTGGTCGATGCCGGCAAGGCTTGGCTTCAGCCGCACCACTTTTGCCGGCGAGATAGCGATAGCGGCGACCGGTTTGCCGCATAGGGCAGCTCTCGCCGCAATTGCGCCTAAGGTTTCGGCCGGCAGATTGGCGTCGCAGAGAATGAGGTCGGTTTCAACGAAGGCATCGCGAACGGCGCGAATCGCGAGGCGTCGCGGAACGAAGAGCTTGTAGAGCTCCATATCGGCAAGCGCGATGACCAGATTGCCGTCATTCTCGAGGATCGCGGTATAGCTCGGCGTCTTGCGATCGAGGAAGACAAAGGGCTTGTCGTCGATGCCGGCGTGGCTTGCAGCCTCGGCCACCATTTCGCCGGAGGGGTCGCCGCCGCGCGGCGAGATCAGCTTTACGTCGAAGCCGAGACGGGCGAGATTTCGCGCCGCATTGAAGCCGCCGCCGCCGGGCTCCTCGAACCATGCGCCGGGGTTGCTGGCGCCGGGCGCCGTCTCGCCGAAGATGCGGCCACGCCGGTCTATATGGGCGCCGCCGAGAACGAGAATCTTTTTCGCCATAGGGTTATCCTCAGCAGTCGAAAAGACGAATCGAGCGGGGCGGCGACATGCGTGAATTGGCCGCTCCATAACCGTAAGTATCTGGGAAGAAAGAAGAAAACAAAAGTAGAACGGAAATCATTTTATCTTTTTCTTTCAATTGCTTGTTGTGCTCTTGCGATAAGAGAACAAATAGAGTACAGAATTCTCGTCGGCGGCGACATTGCTAGAGCGGCTTCAATAACCTAAAGGTGGATCGAATGTCTCAGAATTCTTTGCGGCTTGTAGAGGACAAATCGGTGGATAAAAGCAAGGCACTTGAAGCGGCACTCTCTCAAATTGAGCGGTCGTTCGGCAAGGGCTCGATCATGAAGCTCGGCTCTAACGAGAACGTGGTCGAAATCGAAACGGTTTCCACCGGCTCTCTGAGCCTCGATATCGCTCTCGGCATTGGCGGCTTGCCGAAGGGGCGCATCATCGAAATCTACGGGCCGGAAAGCTCGGGTAAGACGACTTTGGCCCTGCAGACCATTGCAGAGGCACAGAAAAAGGGTGGCATCTGCGCCTTCGTGGACGCGGAACATGCGCTCGATCCGGTCTATGCCCGCAAGCTCGGCGTCGACCTGCAGAACCTGTTGATCTCGCAGCCGGATACCGGCGAACAGGCGCTTGAAATCACCGATACACTGGTGCGCTCCGGCGCGATCGACGTCCTCGTCGTCGACTCCGTTGCGGCGTTGACGCCGCGCGCCGAAATCGAAGGCGAAATGGGCGACAGCCTGCCGGGCCTGCAGGCCCGCCTGATGAGCCAGGCGCTGCGCAAGCTCACGGCTTCCATCTCGAAGTCCAACACCATGGTGATCTTCATCAACCAGATCCGCATGAAGATCGGCGTCATGTTCGGCTCGCCGGAAACGACGACGGGCGGTAACGCGCTGAAGTTCTACGCCTCGGTTCGCCTCGATATCCGCCGCATTGGCGCTGTTAAGGAGCGCGAAGAGGTGATCGGCAACCAGACGCGCGTCAAGGTCGTCAAGAACAAGATGGCGCCTCCCTTCAAGCAGGTCGAGTTCGACATCATGTATGGCGAAGGCGTTTCCAAGACCGGCGAACTGGTCGATCTCGGCGTCAAGGCCGGCATCGTCGAAAAGTCCGGCGCCTGGTTTTCCTATAACAGCCAGCGTCTCGGCCAGGGCCGCGAGAACGCGAAAATCTTCCTGCGCGACAATCCGGATCTCTCGCGCGAAATCGAATTGTCGCTGCGCCAGAATGCCGGCCTGATCGCCGATCGCTTCCTGCAGAATGGCGGCCCCGATGCCGAGGATGGCGATACCTCTGGCGAATAAAGGCTTCGGGAAGCAATTCCCGACCTAAGATCGAGACCCAAAAGTCGAAACCGGCCGTATTGTCCAAGGGATGTGCGGCCGGTTTTGTTCGTGCGGCTGGACAGCGCCGGGAGCGGACGATAAAAGCCACTGACTTTGATGCAAGTTGCTGAGCGCAGGACTGAAGGGCCCCATATGAGCGGTGTGAATGAAATCCGGTCGACCTTCCTCGACTATTTTAAGAAAAACGGCCACGAGATCGTGCCGTCGAGCCCGCTGGTGCCGCGCAACGATCCGACATTAATGTTCACCAATGCCGGCATGGTGCAGTTTAAGAACGTGTTCACCGGCCTGGAGCAGCGTCCCTATACGACGGCGTCTACCGCGCAGAAATGCGTGCGCGCCGGCGGCAAGCATAACGACCTCGACAATGTCGGCTATACCGCCCGTCATCACACCTTCTTCGAGATGCTCGGCAATTTCTCCTTTGGCGACTATTTCAAGGAGCGCGCCATCGAGCTTGCCTGGAACCTGATCACCAAGGAATTCGGCCTCGATGCCAAGCGCCTGCTGGTCACGGTCTATCACACCGACGACGACGCGTTTAACCTGTGGAAGAAGATTGCCGGTCTTTCCGACGATCGGATCATCCGCATCGCCACCAGCGACAATTTCTGGGCGATGGGCGATACCGGTCCTTGCGGTCCCTGTTCAGAGATCTTCTACGATCACGGCGATCACATCTGGGGCGGCCCTCCCGGCTCTCCGGAAGAAGATGGCGACCGCTTCATCGAGATCTGGAATCTCGTCTTCATGCAGTTCGAGCAGATCACCAAAGAGCAGCGCGTCGACCTGCCGCGTCCGTCGATCGACACCGGCATGGGTCTCGAGCGCGTTGCCGCCGTACTGCAGGGCAAGCATGACAACTACGATATCGATCTGTTCCGCGCGTTGATCGAAGCCTCGGAAGAGGCAACGGGCGTCAAAGCCGAGGGCGAGCATCGCGCCAGCCATCGCGTCATCGCCGATCACCTGCGTTCCTCCGCCTTCCTGATCGCCGATGGCGTGCTGCCGTCGAATGAGGGCCGTGGCTACGTGCTTCGCCGCATCATGCGCCGCGCCATGCGCCACGCGCAACTGCTCGGCGCCAAGGAACCGTTGATGTGGAAGCTGCTGCCGGCGCTTATCCAGCAGATGGGTCGTGCCTATCCGGAGCTGGTGCGCGCCGAAGCGCTGACCTCCGAGACGCTGAAGCTCGAAGAAACCCGTTTCCGCAAAACGCTGGAACGCGGCCTCTCGCTGCTCAATGATGCCACTTCGGACCTTCATAAGGGCGACAGCCTGGACGGCGAGACCGCCTTCAAGCTCTACGACACATATGGCTTCCCGCTCGACCTGACGCAGGATGCGTTGCGCGCCCGCGGCATAGGTGTCGATATCTCAAGCTTTACCGATGCCATGGAGCGCCAGAAGGCCGAGGCGCGCTCGCATTGGACCGGCTCCGGCGACAAGGCGACCGAGACCATCTGGTTTGAGCTCAAGGAAAAGAACGGTGCGACCGAATTCTTGGGCTATGACACGGAATCTGCCGAAGGCGTCATCCAGGCGATCGTCAAGGACGGCGTCGCCGTCGATAGCGCTTCCGTCGGCGACAAGGTGCAGATCGTGGTCAACCAAACACCGTTTTACGGCGAGTCCGGTGGCCAGATGGGTGATACCGGCGTGATCTCCAGCGACCATGGCAAGCTTGTAGTCGGCGATACGCAGAAGAAGGGCGAGGGTCTCTTCGTTCACAGCTCCGAAGTTTCGGAAGGCAAGATCAAGGTCGGCGATGCCGTCGTCCTGACGGTCGATCACAACAGGCGCTCGCGCCTGCGCGCCAACCATTCCGCGACCCATCTGCTGCACGAGGCACTTCGCGAAGTGCTCGGCACCCATGTCGCGCAGAAGGGCTCGCTGGTCGCGCCCGAGCGGCTGCGTTTCGACGTCTCTCATCCGAAGCCGATGTCGGCTGAGGAGCTGAAGGTTGTCGAAGAGATGGCCAACGAGATCATCCTTCAGAATTCGCCCGTTACGACCCGTCTGATGAGCGTCGATGATGCCATTGCGGAAGGAGCGATGGCGCTGTTCGGTGAGAAGTATGGCGATGAAGTCCGCGTCGTGTCGATGGGGCAGGGTGTTCGCGGTGCAAAGTCCGGTAAGCCTTACTCGGTCGAGCTTTGCGGCGGTACGCATGTCTCCGCTACCGGCCAGATCGGTCTCGTGCGCATCCTCGGCGATAGTGCTGTCGGTGCTGGTGTGCGCCGTATTGAAGCTGTGACCGGCGAATCCGCGCTCAGCTATCTTGCCGAGCAGGACGAGCGCGTGAAGAACCTCGCCTCGACGCTGAAGGTACAGCCGGCCGATGTCATCTCGCGCGTCGAAGCGCTGATGGATGAACGCCGCAAGCTGGAACGTGAATTGGCTGATGCCAAGCGCAAGCTTGCCATGGGCGGCAGCCAAGGCGGCTCCGCCGATGCAGTCCGTGAAGTCAACGGCGTCAAGTTCCTCGGCAAACCGGTTTCCGGCGTCGACCCTAAGGATCTCAAGGGCATGGCGGATGAGGCTAAGGCAAGCCTCGGCTCCGGCGTCGTGACGCTGATCGGCGTTTCGGATGATGGCAAGGCCAGCGCCGTCGTCGCCGTTACAGAAGATCTGGTCGGCCGTTTCAGCGCCGTCGATCTCGTGCGCGTCGCGTCGGCAGCCCTCGGCGGCAAGGGCGGCGGCGGCCGTCCCGACATGGCCCAAGCTGGCGGTCCGGATGGTGCCAAGGCCGACGAAGCGATCGAGGCGATTGCTACGGCACTTGCTGGCTAAGACGCTGATTTCGTATTTCTAATTAAAATGGCGGATGCTTCGGTGTCCGCCATTTTTATTTGCACCTCCAACTCCGCAGGATTTGTCAAATCGGGTTATGCTCTTGTCGGGCGATCGATTTGCAAGGGGTTTGACATGAGTGGTGGAACGGCGTGGACGCTTTATGAGACCCGGTTGCGGCGGGTTTCGGCCCATATCCATGAGCATCTGGATGACGAGCTCGATATGGAAAAGCTCGCCGAGATCGCCTGCATGTCCAGCTATCACTGGCACAGGATCTATCGGGCGATCTATGGCGAGACGGCGGCTGCGACCGTCAAGCGGCTTCGGCTGCATCGTGCCGCCGGCGATCTCGTCAACACCCGTCTATCCGTCAGCGACATTGCAAAGCGGTCGGGCTATTCCAACCTCCAGTCGTTCAACCGCATCTTCAGATCCGTCTACGGCATGCCGCCGGCGCGATATCGAAATGAGGGAAGTCATACGATTTTCGAACCCAGCACCCAAGGAAGGATCACGGTCATGTTCGACGTTACGCTTCGCACCATTTCCCCGATGTCACTGATCGGTGTCGCCCATCGCGGCTCCTATATGCAGATCGGCCAAGCTTTCGAAACACTTTTCGGTACTATCTTCGCCCGCGGCCTTGCAGGGCCGGACATGCGCATGATCGGTATCTATCTCGATGATCCGGATGTGGTGGAAGCGGACAAACTGCGCTCCTATGCCTGCGTCACCGCTGGCAAGGCCGTCGTTGCCAATGCTCCGCTGGAGCGGCGTTCGCTCGATGGCGGCGACTATGCCGTGCTGCGCCACAAGGGTCCCTATGCAAACATGCATAAGGCCTATCACTGGCTTTATGTGCAATGGCTGCCGGCTTCCGGTCGGCAATTGCGCGATACCGTCATGTTCGAGGAATATATCAACAATCCGCGCGACGTGCCGCCGACGGAGCTGTTGACCGATATCTATATGCCGCTGCAATAGCGGCATATGAGCGCGATCGAAGATTTCCTCTTAATGCCTTGTATTATCGGGCATTAGCCGGCTTCGGCATGGCGGCATTATCGATCTCGTTGCCGCGGCGGTAAGCGTCGCGATCGCTGACCCGGCTCCAGTAGTCGATAAAGGCCTGCCGCTTTTCGATAGTTCCGAAGTTGAGGCCCCAGCCGACATGGGAACCGACATAGACGTCGGCGGCCGTAAAGCGGTCGCCGGCGATGAACGGCGAGGCGGTGACGGCCTGTTCCAGCGTGTCGAAGACATGGTCCAGGCTGCCGCAGCCCGCCATGCGCAGGCGCTCAGCGGGGATTTCGAAGCCGAGTGCGCGGTTGGTGACTGCCATTTCCATCGGGCCGGCAGCGAAAAACATCCAGCGGAAGTAGCGGCCACGCTCGGCCGCCGTCGGGGCAAGGCCTGCCTGTGGGAATGTTTCGGCCAGATAAGCGCAGATAGCCGCACCTTCGGTGACGACGGTGTCGCCGTGCTTGATAGCCGGCACCTTGCCCATGGGATTCACCGACAGATATTCAGGTGCCTTCATTGTCGTACCGAAATCGAGATACTCCGTGCGGTAAGGCTGGCCGATCTCCTCGATCATCCAGCGTGCGATGCGTCCGCGTGACATCGGATTGGTATAGAAAACGAGTTCTTCAGCCATCTGCCTCTCCCTTTTTGTTGCGCGCATTTTTGCCACTGCTAGGCCGCGGCGGCAAGATTCCGGGCAAAAGAAAACCCGGCACTGAGGCCGGGTTCTCATAGGTTCCGATGCCGGGGCTTAGGCAGCCATGGCCTTCTTGAGGTTTTCGTCGATCTTGTCGAGGAAGGCGGTGGTCGAGAGCCACGGCTGGTCGGGGCCGATCAGCAGCGCCAGGTCCTTGGTCATGTAGCCGGCTTCAACGGTATCGACGCAGACCTTTTCGAGCGTGGACGCGAACTTGGCGAGTTCGGCATTGTCGTCGAGCTTGGCGCGATGAGCGAGGCCGCGGGTCCAGGCGAAGATCGAAGCGATCGAGTTCGTCGAGGTTTCCTGGCCCTTCTGGTGCTGACGGTAGTGGCGGGTCACCGTGCCGTGTGCGGCTTCGGCTTCCACCGTCTTGCCGTCCGGCGTCAGGAGAACCGAGGTCATCAGGCCGAGCGAGCCGAAGCCCTGGGCAACGGTATCGGACTGGACGTCGCCGTCATAGTTCTTGCAGGCCCAGACGTAGCCGCCGGACCACTTCAGGGCCGAGGCGACCATGTCGTCGATCAGGCGGTGCTCGTAGGTGATGCCGACTTCGTCGAACTGAGCCTTGAATTCGTTCTGGTAGACTTCTTCGAAGATGTCCTTGAAGCGGCCGTCATAGGCCTTGAGGATGGTGTTCTTTGTGGAGAGGTAGACCGGCCACTTGCGCATTAGGCCGTACATCATCGAGGCGCGAGCGAATTCGCGGATCGACTCGTCGAGGTTGTACATGGCCATGGCAACACCGGCGCCCGGAGCGTTGAAGACTTCCTTTTCGATGACTTCGCCATCTTCGCCGACAAACTTGATGGTCAGCTTGCCCTTGCCGGGGAACTTGAAGTCGGTCGCGCGATACTGGTCTCCGAAGGCGTGACGGCCGACGACGATCGGCTTGGTCCAGCCGGGAACGAGGCGCGGAACGTTCTTGCAGATGATCGGCTCGCGGAAGATGACGCCGCCGAGGATGTTGCGGATGGTGCCGTTCGGGCTCTTCCACATCTGCTTCAGGTTGAATTCCTTGACGCGATCTTCATCCGGCGTGATCGTCGCGCACTTGATGCCGACACCATGCTTCTTGATGGCGTTGGCGGCGTCGATCGTGACCTGGTCGTTGGTCGCGTCGCGGTTTTCGACTGAGAGGTCGTAGTAGTCGATATCGATGTCGAGGTAGGGGTAGATCAGTTTATCTTTGATAAACTGCCAGATGATGCGAGTCATTTCATCGCCATCGAGATCGGCAACGGGATTTGCGACCTTGATCTTCTTCATACTTCTGCCTCGTTTAAGCTAGTGGGACCGGATGGTCCTGTGGGTAATGTGAAGTCCCGAGGGCTATAGCACCGCAAGCGCGGAACGCAAAGCCGATAGAGCCTTCCGCGTCGCGTTTTTGATCATTCGTGACATCCCGCGCATTTTGCGATCCGGCCATTGCCAAAGCGGTCGATGGGTCTAATGTCGCGCATGTTTTGCCTGTTGCAACGGAATCATATCATGCAGAAATTTGCCGCCTCCGCGATTGCCTTTACGCTTTTCCAGTTTTCATTTGGTGCGCATATGGCGCTTGCTGCCGATGCGACGACGCCGGTCAAGGCCATCATGGATGCGACCGTCTCGAACTGGGCAGGCGGCGACAGCGACTGGCAGGATATTTTCGGCGAGGACAAGCTCAAGGATATCTACAGCAAGGACTTTGGAGCGAAATACGAGGCGGCGGCGCAGTTTCCTGCCGCCGACGAGGATGGTATCTCGCCTTTCGACTACGATGTCATCGTCAATGCGCAGGACGCGTGTCCGCTGGAGGATGTTAAGATTGCAGCCCAGCCACCAAAGAACAATGTGACGGAAGTGCTGGCGACCTTCAAGAAATTAACCTGCATGGGCTCCGACGCCGATTATCAGAAGGTGACGACGGTTCGCTTCGAGGTCATCGAGGAGGGCGGACGGCCTGTGGTGGATGATATTGTCACCAACGACGACAACGGCAATCCGAGCTCGCTCAAGAGCGTGATGATTGATCTCGTCAAACAGCAGCAACAACCGCCTTCCGATCAGCAGAAGTCGGCCAATCCGCAATAATCGGGAGGGCTCGTCGCGGCGCTGACACTCAAAAACCTTGCCGAGCGGCTGGTGTCTCGTTATTGCGACCGTGATTTGCGCGATTGAGTTCGCGCGCGGAGATTTAGGCATCATGGCAGGCACGAACAGCGAGCGTCAACTTTTGGCCGAAGGACCGGCCATCATTCTGGTCGAGCCGCAAATGGGCGAGAATATCGGCATGGTGGCACGCGCCATGGCGAATTTTGGCCTTGCCGAGTTGCGTCTCGTCAACCCTCGAGATGGCTGGCCGAACGAGAGGGCGCAGGCGACGGCCTCGAAGGCGGATCACATCATCGAGGCGACGAAGGTCTACGAGACCTTGGAGCAGGCGATATCAGATCTCAATTTCGTCTATGCGACGACCGCGCGAGAGCGGGATGGCTACAAGCCGGTACGCTCGCCTGTTATCGCGGCCGAAACTCTTCGTGCGAAGTTCAAGGCGGGCGAGGGCACCGGCATTCTCTTCGGGCGCGAGCGCTGGGGCCTGACGAACGAGGAAGTGGCGCTTGCCGACGAGATCGTCACCTTTCCCGTCAATCCTGCTTTCGCCTCGCTGAACATAGCCCAGGCCGTGCTGTTGATGTCCTATGAGTGGATGAAATCGGGCATGGAGGATCTGGGCGATGTGCCGTTCCAGGCGATCGAGCAGCGGCCTTCGACCAAGGAGCAGCTTTTCGGCCTGTTCGATCAGCTCGAAGAGGCGCTGGATGCGCGCAATTATTTCCATCCCGCCGGGAAAAAGCCGAAAATGGTCGACAATCTTCGGGCGGTCCTCTCGCGCCGGGCGTTCACCGAACAGGAAATCAGCGTCTTGCGCGGGGTGATCTCGTCTCTGGACCGTTTCTCGCGGAAATCCCCGCGCGGCAGCGGCTCACATCCCAGATCCTCGAAAGCACCGAAGGAAGCCCCAAGCGATGACAGCAGCGGCGAATGAGCTGAAACCGGTCCTCGTCTTCGATTCAGGGATCGGCGGTTTGACCGTGCTGCGGGAGGCGCGCGTGCTGATGCCCGAGCGCGGTTTCATCTATATCGCCGATGATGCCGGTTTTCCCTATGGCAGTTGGGAAGAAGCGGCGCTGAAGGAGCGCATCGTCGATCTCTTCGCAAAGCTGCTTGCGCAATATGATCCGGAAGTCTGCATCATCGCCTGCAATACGGCGTTCACGCTGGCCGGCGCCGCTCTTCGTGCCGCCTTTCCGCAAATGACGTTCGTGGGCACGGTACCGGCGATCAAGCCGGCCGCCGAGCGGACCCGCTCCGGCCTTGTCTCGGTGCTCGCGACACCGGGCACCGTCAAGCGCGCCTATACGCGCGACCTGATCCAGTCTTTTGCCACGCAGTGCCATGTGCGGCTCGTCGGATCGCAGGACCTGGCACGCCTGGCGGAAGCCTATATTCGCGGCGATGTCGTCAGCGATGAGGCAGTCATGACCGAGATCGAGCAGTGCTTCGTCGAGATGGACGGCCGCAAGACCGATATCGTCGTGCTCGCCTGCACGCACTATCCTTTCATGGCCAATATTTTCCGCAGGCTTGCGCCCTGGCCGGTCGACTGGCTCGATCCGGCTGAAGCCATCGCAAGGCGCGCCCGCAGTCTCGTGCCGCAGGTGGCCGATGCCGTCCATCCCGATGATTTTGATTTTGCGGTGTTTACCTCCGGTGCACCGGATTTTCCCACCCGCCGGCTGATGCAGGGTTTTGGGCTCAGGGCTTGATGATGAAAGACAAGGTTTCGTTGCGTAAACTCGATCTCGCGGATATGCCGGCGGCTGCCGCCGTTCACCGCGCTTCCTTCAACGAGCGGCTGCCGACGCTTGCCGGGCTTCATACGCCGGAAGAGGATGTCGGTTTCTGGAGCGCTGTGGTCTTCAAAGACTGCCAGGTCTGGGGCGCGGAAGAGGGCGGTCGCCTGGTCGGCGTCATTGCCTTCCTCGAGGATTGGATCGACCAGCTCTACATCCTGCCCGAGGCGCAGGGGCGCGGCCTCGGCAGCCGCCTGCTCGATGTCGCCAAGTCGACCTACCCGGCGTTGTCGCTCTGGACATTCCAGAGAAACGAGCCGGCGCGCCGCTTTTACGAAAAGCACGGCTTCTTCGTGGTTGACGAGTCTGACGGAGCAGGCAATGAGGAGAAGGAGCCGGATGTGCTTTACAAATGGGAAGCGCGCTTGCACCGGCTGTAATGCAGGATTTGACTGAGCGGCGGGATATTGGGGGGTATGTCATTGATGTCTTTTGAGAATGCCGAGGTCAGCCATGCGTCTGCGTGAGTGCCACAATTTCCATGATTTTCGTCTTCTTGCGAAAAAGCGTCTTCCCGGCCCGATCTTCAACTATATCGACGGCGCAGCTGACGACGAGGTGACGCTCCGGCGAAACACAACCAGCTTTGAAAGCTGCGATCTCGTGCCCAACGTCCTGCGTGGGGTCAGCGAGATCGACATGTCTGTCACCGTCATGGGACAAAAGCTTGCGACGCCCTTCTATTGCTCGCCGACGGCGTTGCAGCGTCTCTTCCATCATCAGGGCGAGAACGCGGTGGCTGCTGCGGCCTCCTCGCTCGGCACGATGTTCGGTGTTTCTTCGCTCGGTACTGTCAGCCTTGAGGAAATTCGCAAGAAGCATTCCGGGCCGCAGGTCTACCAGTTCTATTTCCACAAAGACCGTGGCTTGAACCGTGCGATGATGGAGCGGGCAAAGGAAGCCGGTGTCAATGTGATGATGCTGACGGTGGACAGCATTACCGGCGGCAATCGTGAGCGCGATCTTCGCACTGGTTTTTCCATTCCGTTCAAGCTCAATCTCGCCGGCATTACCCAGTTCGCCATCAAGCCCGCTTGGGCACTGAACTATCTCACCCATGAGAAATTCCGCCTGCCGCAGCTCGACGAGCATGTGGACATGAGCGGCGGTGCGATGTCGATCGGCAAGTATTTCACTGAGATGCTTGATCCGTCGATGAACTGGAATGACGTCGCAGAGATGGTGAAGCACTGGAACGGACAGTTCTGCCTGAAGGGCATCATGTCGGTCGAGGACGCCAAGCGCGCCGTCGATATTGGATGCACCGGCATCGTGCTCTCGAACCATGGAGGCCGGCAGCTGGACGGCTCGCGATCGGCATTCGACCAGCTGGCGGAGATCGTCGACGCCGTCGGCCATCGCATCGATGTGATGATGGACGGCGGCATCCAGCGCGGCACGCATGTGCTGAAGGCTCTGTCGCTCGGCGCCAAGGCCGTTGGCCTCGGGCGCTTCTATCTCTATCCGCTGGCGGCTGCCGGTCAGGCTGGTGTGGAGCGGGCGCTCAGGCATCTGCGCACGGAAGTCGAGCGCGACATGAAGCTGATGGGCTGCACGTCGGTCAATGAGCTGTCGCGCGCCAATCTGCGCTTCAGATAGGTCTCATAATCGCCTGTGGGTTTTTTCAATACACGGGAGCGAAGCTTGGAAATCTTTGCTAGACGAGGGCGCGTCCTTTCAGAAAGATGGGACGCATCCACATTTGATTCTTGCTCGTAGGGGAAGTGCATTGCAGGTCGGCATCGACATGGGAACGGCGTCCGGCGGGACCAGCGCCCAGCTCGATATCGAGGAGCTGCTGGCAACGCGTCTCTTGGTGCAGGGTAATTCCGGTTCCGGAAAATCGCACCTCCTACGGCGGCTGCTCGAACAGTCGGCGCAATGGGTGCAGCAGGTTATCATCGATCCCGAAGGCGATTTCGTTACGCTGGCCGACAAGTTCGGTCATGTGGTCGTTGATGGCGAGCGCACGGAAGCCGAGCTTGCCGGCATCGCCAACCGCATCCGCCAGCATCGCGTTTCCTGCGTGCTGACGCTCGAAGGGCTTGATATCGAGCAGCAGATGCGCGCTGCCGCCGCCTTCCTGAACGGCATGTTCGATGCCGACCGCGAATTCTGGTATCCGGTGCTTGTCGTGGTCGACGAGGCACAGATGTTTGCGCCCTCGGTCGGCGGCGACGTTTCGGAAGATGCGCGCAAGATGTCGCTCGGCGCCATGACCAATCTGATGTGCCGCGGTCGAAAGCGCGGCCTTGCCGGCGTCATCGCGACGCAGCGCCTCGCAAAGCTTGCCAAGAACGTTGCGGCGGAAGCTTCCAATTTCCTGATGGGCCGCACCTTCCTCGATATCGACATGGCGCGTGCTGCCGACCTTCTCGGCATGGACCGCCGGCAGGCGGAAATGTTCCGCGACCTGAAGCGCGGCAATTTCGTAGCCCTCGGGCCGGCACTTTCGCGTCGCCCGTTGCCGATCGCCATCGGCGCAGTGGAGACCTCGGCGCGCTCCTCTAGCCCCAAGCTGATGCCGCTACCGGATGCGCCGCAGGATGTCGAGGATCTGATCTTCACTCCGGATCCGGAAGAGTTCACACGCCCCGTTGTCCGCCGCACGACGCCGGCTCCGCGTCCGACGACCGATATTCTGGCAGAGCTTTCCCGCTCCGTGCCGGCTGCAGGCCCGGCACCTTCCGAGCCGAAGGTCAGCCAACCGGAAATATCGAGCGAGGACCGCGAGGCGAGGGTGAGCGCAGTACTGTCAGAAATCCTCGACGATCCAGCCTCGGGATTCCGTACTGATTCGGTGCTTTATCAGGAGTTTCTCGTTCGTTTGCGCATGCGCCGGGTTCCCGGTGCGCCCATGAGCCTCTCGGAATTCCGTCGCCGCGTGGCGATTGCGCGCTCCGGCGCCGACGAAGAGGTCATGGCAACGGATCAATGGGCAACGGCGCTTTCGCTTTCTACCAGCGTCACCGATGACCTGCAGGGCGTCTTTTTGATGTTGGCGAAGGCCGCCATCAGCGGTGAACCGTGCCCGTCCGACGCTCGCATCGCCCGTGCCTACGGCACACATTCCGCCAGACGCGCGCGGCGACTGCTGAGCTATTTCGAAGAGCAGGGCAGCGTCGTCGTCCATACGGATTTCTCCGGCAAGCGGATCGTCGCTTTCCCGGATATGGGCTCACAGACCGCGCCCGGCGATGCCAATGCGCCCGATCTGGATGGTGGCGAGCAGGCGGCGGCCGAATAGCTGCCGTATTCTCGCTGAAGAGCGTCTGGCGCTGTTGACAATTCCATGACAACCCCTTACAGACCGCGCCAACGTCGGGCAGAAATGTCCGGTGTTTCATTTGACATGTCCCGTGGCTTCGTCCGTTCGCTAACGTGAGAAGCCTGTCAGAGCTCGAAAACGGAGTTCAGAGGAGGGCGTGTTTCCTTCGCGGTTCGGCAACGGGCCGCCATAACATTTGAAAGGAAATGCGATGAGCAAGCGCGAATCGTCCAAGTACAAAATTGACCGCCGTATGGGCGAGAACATCTGGGGTCGTCCGAAGTCCCCGGTTAACCGCCGCGAATACGGCCCGGGCCAGCACGGCCAGCGCCGCAAGGGCAAGCTTTCTGACTTCGGTGTGCAGCTGCGCGCCAAGCAGAAGCTGAAGGGCTACTACGGCGACCTGCGCGAGAAGCAGTTCCGCGCGATCTTCGCTGAAGCTGACCGCCGCAAGGGCGACACCTCGGAAAACCTGATCGGCCTGCTCGAATCGCGCCTCGACGCGATCGTCTACCGCGCCAAGTTCGTTCCGACCGTTTTCGCAGCCCGTCAGTTCGTCAACCACGGCCACGTCACGGTCAACGGCGTTCGCGTCAACATCGGTTCGTACCGCTGCAAGGCTGGCGACGTTATCGAAGTTCGTGAAAAGTCCAAGCAGCTCGTAACCGTTCTGGAATCGGTTTCTCTCGCTGAGCGCGACGTTCCCGACTACATCGAAGTCGATCACAACAAGATGGTTGCGACCTTCGCTCGCGTTCCGGCTCTCGGCGACGTACCGTACGCCGTCGTCATGGAACCGCATCTGGTCGTCGAATTCTATTCGCGTTAATAGGCGGATAACTTTCTTGACGAATGAAAAGCCGCTCGGTTCGAGCGGCTTTTTTGTCTTTGGAGCGCCTCATGACGGATTTGCAGGCTATTCTCGACGGCATTCATAACGAGCTTTCGCCGCGCATCGGCGAGGGCAAGGTTGCCGATTACATTCCGGAGCTGGCAAAGGTCGATCCGAAGCAGTTCGGAATGGCAATCGCAACTGTTGACGGCAAAGTCTACAGCATCGGTGATGCCGGCGTTCCTTTCTCCATCCAAAGTATCTCCAAGGTCTTCATGCTGACCTTGGCGCTCGGCAAGGTCGGCGAGAGCTTGTGGAATCGTGTAGGGCGCGAACCATCCGGCACGGCTTTCAACTCCATCGTCCAGCTGGAGCGGGAAGAGGGTATTCCCCGCAATCCCTTCGTCAATGCAGGTGCCATCGCCGTCAGCGATGTCGTACTCGCTGGACACGAGCCGCGCGAGGCGATCGGCGAGCTGCTGCGCTTCGTCCGTTATGTGGCCGACGACGACACGGTCAGCATCGATGACAGGGTGGCGCGTTCGGAGACGCAGACGGGTTTCCGCAATTTCGCGCTCGCCAATTTCATGCGCGCGTATGGCAATATCCACCATCCGGTCGAGCATGTGCTCGGTGTCTATTTCCATCAATGTGCGCTTTCGATGAGCTGCCGGCAGCTTGCCAAGGCGGGGCTCTATCTCGCTGCGCGCGGCAGCAATCCGATCACCGGGCACTCGGTTGTCTCGCCGAAGCGGGCGCGGCGCATCAACGCGCTTATGCTGACCTGCGGGCATTATGATGGCTCAGGGGATTTCGCCTATCACGTCGGCCTGCCGGGCAAGAGCGGCGTCGGCGGCGGCATCCTGGCCGTAGCGCCGGGCATTGGCTCGATCGCCGTCTGGTCGCCGGGCCTGAACAAGGTTGGCAATTCCCAGCTGGGTGCCGTGGCATTGGAAATGCTGGCGGCGCACACCGGCTGGTCGGTGTTCGGTGATTGATACCCATGTCTTCTCGTCCCGCTTTCTGCTATCAGCGTGGCGAGATCCAAGGAATGACGGAATGAATATCGCGACCACGGTGAAAGACGACATCGATATCGAGGCTGAAGATGGCGGCTGTGCCGCGCATCCGATGTTTTCCGATGCGCCGCGCTCCGTTTCCTTCAACAAGCTTCGCAAACGCCTGTTGCGACAGGTGCGCCAGGCTATGGAAGACTTCCAGATGCTGAAGGGCCAGAGGCGCTGGCTGGTTGGCCTTTCCGGAGGCAAGGATTCCTACGGTCTGCTGGCGCTGTTGCTCGATCTGAAATGGCGTGGTTTGCTACCGGTGGAAATCATCGCCTGCAATCTCGATCAGGGCCAGCCGAATTTCCCGAAGCATATTCTGCCCGAATACCTCACGAAGATCGGCGTTGCGCATCGCATCGAGTATCGCGACACTTATTCGATCGTGAAGGAGAAGGTGCCGGAGGGAGCGACCTATTGCTCGCTCTGTTCGCGCCTGCGCCGCGGCAATCTCTACCGCATCGCCCGCGAGGAGGGCTGCGATGCGCTGGTGCTGGGCCATCATCGCGAGGATATTCTCGAGACCTTCTTTATGAACTTCTTCCATGGCGGCCGGCTGGCCTCGATGCCGGCGAAGCTGCTCAATGACGAAGGCGACTTGATGCTTCTGCGTCCGCTAGCCTATGCCGCCGAGGACGATCTTGCCAAATTTGCTGCCGCCATGCAGTTTCCGATCATTCCCTGCGATCTTTGCGGCTCGCAGGATGGGCTGCAACGCAATGCCATGAAGGACATGCTCGCCGATATCGAACGCCGCATGCCTGGCCGCAAGGATGCGATGCTGCGTGCACTGGCGCATGTGAACCCGTCACACCTGCTCGACCCTAAACTGTTCGATTTCGCTGGGTTGATGACACATGGGTCTTCCAGCGATCCAACGTAAATTCAGCGCTTTTGCCACACCGATGTCATCGAATCGGGCATAAGAGGAAGCCCTTTCAAAACAGAGGCTTCCTATGACTTTCTCCGATGCTGATTTCGACTATGTGATGACGATCGTTGCCGAAGCGGCGTCAAAGGAAATCATGCTGCGCTTCCGCAATCTGGACGCTGGCGACATATCGGAAAAGACCTCGGCCATCGACCTTGTGACCGAGGCCGATCTTCTGGCCGAACGGCACATCACCGCGGCGTTGAAGACACGGTTTCCAAAGGCCGTCATCGTGGGCGAAGAGGCCTATGAGGCCGACAAGTCCGTCGTGCCGGCGCTGGCGCATGCGGAATTGGCTTTCACCATCGACCCGGTGGACGGCACATTCAATTTCGCGGCCGGACTGCCTGTCTTCGGGACGATTGTCGCCGTCATCGCCAATGGCGAGACGATCGCGAGCATCATCCACGATCCCGTGCTTGGCGACACCCTGACCGCCATGAAAGGCGGCGGCACTTTCCTGCGCCGGCAAACCGGGCAGGCGAGGCGGCTTGCCGTCGCCGCGCCGGCGCCTTTGAACGCGATGACGGGCGCCATATCCTGGGGGCATATGGATGAGCCCGAGCGGTCACGCATTTGTGGCAATCTGTCGAAGACCCGTATGGCTTTCTCGCTCAATTGCTCGGCTTACGAATATTGGATGGTGGCGTCGGGCAAATGGCATTTCATCGGCCATTCCAAATTGATGCCATGGGATCATCTGGCCGGCGTGCTGGCGCATCAGGAAGCGGGCGGCTATACCGCCAAATTCGATGGTACGCCCTACAAGCCCGGCGAAACGACCGGCGGCATCATTTCTGCGCCTGACGAGGAAAGCTGGCGGATGATCCGCCGTGAGATCATCGGCGCCTGACGCGAAAGGAAAAAGCATGATATCGCTCGTTGACGTTACCACGCTTGCTCATGTGCTGCGCCGCGCGGCGCAGACGGAGATCCTGCCGCGTTTTCGCAGGCTCGGCAGCGACGATATCCGCGCCAAGAGCGAGGCAACCGACTTGGTAACGGAAGCCGACGAGCGGGCCGAGCGCATGATCAAGGCAGAGGTTTCGCGCCTCTGGCCCGAGGCGCTGTTCATCGGTGAAGAGTCGGTTGCGGCCGACCCGTCGCTACTGAAGAAGCTGCAGGATGCCGATCTCGCCATCATCGTCGATCCCGTCGATGGCACGTTCAATTTCGCCGCCGGCATTCCAGCCTTCGGCGTCATGGCCTCGGTCGTCTCCAAGGGGGAAACGGTCGCCGGCATCATCTTCGATCCGATGGGTGATGACTGGGTGCTGGCGGAGCGCGGCAGCGGCGCATGGCTGCGTCGGCCGGACGGCGAGACGCTGCGTCTCAACGTTGGTCCGTCCGTCCCGCTGGAAGAGCTGGTCGGCATGGCGGCCACCGGTTTTCTGCCCAAGGAAAAGCGTGCGGAGATCATGGGTAATCTCGCCAAGGTGCGCTACACGACCTGCTATCGCTGCGCGGCGCATGAATACCGCACGCTCGCGGGCGGCTATGTGCATTATCTCATGTACAACAAGCTGATGCCCTGGGATCATCTGGCGGGATCGCTGATCTCGGCCGAAGCCGGCGCCTATGTTCGGCGTTTCGACGGTTCGTCCTATTTGCCGCATCATCTCGATGGCGGACTGCTGGTTGCGGCGGACAAGGATACCTGGGAGCTGTTGCGGCGCGAAGTCTTCACTCTTTGAGGTGAGCCACGCCACGATAGCCGGTGTGGCCTCTTGGAAAGTAACGGTTGGAGGGCTATCTTTGCTCCAACAGGCAAGAGCCTTGGTCGGCGCTTGCCGCGGGGATGAGACAGATGTCCGAGACGAGCCGCAAGCTGACCACCATCTTCTGCGCCGATGTGCAGGATTATACGCGCCTCATGGGAAAGGACGAGGAGGGGACGCTTTCAACCCTTCGTCGTTACCGCGATGCGATGAAAAGGCTGATCGAAGCCCACGGCGGCCGGGTCATCAACACCTGGGGCGATGGCGTCTTCGCCGAGTTTCCAAGCGTCGTCGAGGCCGTGCGCGCTGCGATCGACACGCAGAACGAGCTTGCCGGCTACAATGCCGTAATCAATCCCGACAAGCAGATGCTCTTTCGCATCGGCCTCAATCTCGGTGATGTGATCGCCGATGGCGACGATCTCTATGGAGACGGCGTCAATATTGCCGCTCGGCTGCAGTCGCGCGCTGCTCCAGGTGGCATCGTCATTTCCAACACCGTCTATGATCAGGTCCGCAACAAGGTGGCGGTCGGTTTCGATTTTCTCGGGCAGCTCGAGGTCAAAAACATCGAAGGCGGCGTGCCGAGCTATGCGGTGCGGATCGGCGGTGTGCAGGTTGTCGATACCACATCTGACTATCACTCGGCTCCGAAGCCGGCTCCTGCGCGGGCGCCCGAGCCTGTAGCGCAGGAATCCGCGTTGCAAGACTGGCGCCGGAGCTACGCCGCGCCGCTTGTCGTCTGCATCGGGCTTGCCATACTCAACGGCCTGACTTGGCACGGTGAGTTCTGGGCAAAATGGCCCATACTCGCCATTCTATGGGTTGCGACGTTTCGCTACGTTCGCAGCAACAAGCAGATCGATATGGCGATTGCCGGCCTTGTCATTACCGGCATCGGCCTAGTGACGATCAATCTTTTCACCTGGCAGGGCACACCGTGGGCGATCTGGCCATTGTTCGGGCTCGCGATCGCCGCGGCACTGCGCTGGGTCCGCCGGCCGCGCAGCGGCATGTGAGCACGGCAGGCAACGTCGTTCAGACGTGCCCAATTCCGGGCTCCAGCGCCGGCGTATCGCCAGGATGGGTAAAGAGTTTGCCCTTTTCCGCCCATAGCGTCGCAACGATCGACAGCGCGCCAAATACCGTGAAGCCGGCAAGCAGCGGCTGTGCCGTGCCATCGAACATCTGGCCGACGACGCCGCCAAGCAGGACGCCGACTGTCGTAGAGATCGAGCTGGTGATGGCGGCTGCCGTTCCCGCCAGGTGTCCCATCGGCTCCAGGCTGATGGCCATGCAGTTGGTGGTAATGACGGCGAACATCATCAGCATAACCGAGATCAGCACATAAATGAAGGTGAAGCTCGGCTGGCCGAACATGCCGACGATGTAGCCGATGGCGCCTAAAACGGTGAAAACGATCATGGCGGCATGGGAAATGCGGCGCATGCCGAAGCTGCGGACGAAATAGCCATTGGCAAATTGTGCGACGGCGGTGCCGGCTGCCGTTGCCGCAAAGGCGATCGGGAACGTGTCCCCAAGGCCGTAGACTTCGCCGAAGACCTGCTGCACGGAGACGATGTAGGCGCAGATAATGCCGGTATAGAGCGTCAGCCCGATCATGTAGCCGCAGGTGATGCGGTTGGTCAGTACGGTTTTGAAGCCCGAAAGAACCGACGAAACAGAAAGCGGCAGGCGCTCGTCAGCGGGCAGCGTCTCCTTCATACGGAAGAAAGCGACCAGGAAGAGGCCGGCGCTGACGATGCCGAGCAGGATGAAGATCCATTGCCAGTTCGAATAGGCAACGATCATCTGGCCGACGAAGGGCGCGACCATCGGCATGATCATGAATACGATCATGACATAGGACATGACGCGGGCCATTTCGCGACCGCCGAAGCAATCGCGGACGATGGCGAGCGTCGTGATGCGCACGGCCGCAGCGCCGACGCCCTGGGCAAAGCGCATGGCAAGCAAGGCAAACAGGCTGCCGCTCCAAGCGGCGGCAAACAGCGTCACCGTATAGAAGGCAAGACCGCTAAGCAGGATGTGTCGTCGGCCATAGGTGTCCGACAGGCTGCCGAAGAAAAGCTGACAGACGCCGAATCCGAGGAAATAGACGCCTATGACGAGCTGGATGTCGTTCGGATTGGCGACATTAAGCGACTGGCCGATATTCGGCAGCGCCGGCAGCATGCTGTCGATGCCCATGGAGATGCTGGCAGTCATCAGGGCGATCGTGAGGATGAATTCCACGATGCCAAGACCGATGCGGCTGGAGCCGGACTGCACCGGCGGCTGAGCCGGCGACTGGGATTGAGGCGGGGTTGTCATTCGAATATGCCTGTCAATGTAAAGCGAGAGACTGATCGGCCGGAGGCGGCGCATTGTGCGGGCGGAAGAGGCGTCCCCTTTCGGCGATCACCACGAACACCAGACCGATCAGCGAAACGGTGAAGTAACCGATGACCATCGGCGTTGCCGTACCGTTGAAATACTGGCCGATACCGGCGCCAATCGAGGCGCCGCCGACCGTGCTCATGAAGCCGAGCACCGAGGAGGCGGTGCCGGCGACATGGCCGAGCGGCTCCATGGCAAGAGAATTGAAATTCGAGCCGATCCAACCGAACTGGAACATTGCCAGCGCGAAAAACAGCATGAACAGTGGGAAGGGCATCGGTGCCGGGCCATAGAGCTGCACCAGCATCCAAATGAAGGTAATGAAGGAAAAGCCGAGCAATGCCGCATGGGAAAGCCGCCGCATGCCGAAGCGGCCGACGAGCTGTGAGTTTATGAAGGAGGACAGCGCCATGAAAAGCGCAACGCCGCCAAAGGCAACCGGCGTGTACACGCCCAGCCCGTAAATGCCGCTATAGATCTGCTGCGCCGAATTGATGAAGCCGAACAGCGCTCCGAACAGGAACGTGCTGGCCAAGGTGTAACAGAGCGCTACACGGTTTGTCAGAACCATTCTGAAGCCGGAGGCTACCGATCTGATAGTCAGCGGACGGACATTTTCCGGCTTCAATGTCTCCGGAAGCCGGAAATACATCCAGAGACCGACGAGCGTCGCCATGGTGCCGATGAAGACGAAGATCATGTGCCAGGTGCTGACGAGCATGATGATCTGACCGCTTCCCGGCGCGATGACCGGAACGATCATGAACACCATCATGATGAGCGACATCACTTCGGCCATCAGGCGGCCGCCGAAGACGTCACGGACGATGGAAATGGTGATGACGCGCGTCGCCGCCGATCCCAGGCCCTGGATGAAGCGGAGCGCGAGGAGGCCGGCAAAAGACGGGATAAGGGCAATGCCGAAAGCGGAGATGACGTAAACGGTCAGGCCGATCAGCAGGGGCAGGCGGCGGCCGAAGCGATCAGACAGAGGGCCGTAGATGAGCTGCGCGGAGCCGAAGCCGATCAGATAGGCCGTCACCACATATTGCCGATGATTCTCGTTCATCACGCCGAGGCTGGAGCCGATCTGCTGCAATGCGGGGAGCATGATGTCGATGGCAAGCGAATTGATCGCCATCAGAAAGGCCGCGAGTACGATGAACTCGCGTTTGCCCATGGGCAGCTGCCCCTGGGACATGGCCTGGGATGAAGTCGTCACGGTTTTATTCCCATAAACATGTCAAGGCGCCGCCCGGCGGCAGCGCCCAATTGATCAAATCTAACTATGGAAACCGGACGAGGAGCCCGGTGCCCGGTCAGGCGGCGCCGCGAACGCTGATGCCGTGTTCCTGAAGGTGTTGCTGCAACTCGCCCGCCTGGAACATCTCGCGCACGATATCGCAGCCGCCGATGAATTCGCCCTTCACGTAAAGCTGCGGAATGGTTGGCCAGTTGGAATAGTCCTTGATGCCCTGGCGAATCTCTGCATCGGCAAGGACATTGACGCCCTTATAGTCGACGCCGATATAGTCGAGAATCTGGACCACCTGGCCGGAGAAGCCACACTGCGGAAACTGGGGCGTGCCTTTCATGAAAAGAACGACGTCGTTGTTCTTAACTTCATTATCGATGAATTCGTGAATGCCGCTCATTGTCCAGTTCCTTTCACATGCGGGGTCAAGGCCCGCAGCGTTACATCTGTCCCTTAAATAGCAAGCAGCCGACAAGATTTCCAGCCGCAAAACATACGCATGGTTTTTTTCATCGCATGAATGGACTCGTGGTTTTGCGGTCTGAGACCGCAGTGAATATGACCTATTGAGGTGATTTTCTGAATAGTGCGTTTTGAAAACGACACTTCAACTCCGTGCCTGAACAACACACATGAATGTGAAGCAAGGGACGGTTAATAGTAGTCTGCTATCTAATTTACAAACGATCGGTATGTTTGTAAAAGTGTTTCGATTGATGCGATTTGGCGCGTATCGGTCCCTTGTGAATATTGCGGTCGCATTTTGAGGGAGCGGACACCATGAGCCACCACCATTATTCAGACGGGCAGGTTGGTGAAGAGCGCGAATTTTATAGCTCTGAAGACACCAGCGAAGGCGAGCGGGAATATTTCGAGCACGTGCGCACGCCAAGAGCATCGATCCTGAATAGCGCAGTGACCGTCAGTGCCATCGTCCTTATATTGAGCATCGCTTTCGGCTATCGTGCCGCGACCGCCCCGACACAGCAGCGGGTGGCGTCTCCTATTGCCGAAAAAATCATGATTGCTCCACCGGTAGACTCATGTGCCGAGGCTTCTCCATATCCTCGCCATGAATGCTGAGACAATGCTGTTGCCGCAGCATGACGCGATGGCGGCAGGATTTTTATGAGCAGATTCCTGTCCGCTTAAAGCCTTATTCGTCAACACTTATTCCACTGTTGCTATTTTCAACAGATCATGCTGCTCCGCCATGAAAAAGCCGACAGTCCATGATCATGGCCATCTGCAGTTTTTATCAGTACTATCGGCGCGCCCCGGGGACAGACTACAATATGAATCCTATCAAGAAGAGGGTGGTTCTCCACTTCCCTGGCTTCGAGCCGCTGGACGCTGCCGCACACCGGGCTCGTTACGAGCGTTCTGCGCGACAGAGCGCTGCCGCCTGGGATTTCACCGCGTCGGTGGACGAAATGAAGAATTTCGGCCGTGCGCCTTATTTCGATGTCACGGCGACGGCTGCAGGCTGGCATACGCAAAGCCGCATTCATATCGTCGATCATAACGATCTGGTTGCCACGCTGAATGGGAGGCCATTCTTCACACGGTTGATCCAGGGCTACCTCGCTGCTGCAAAAGTTGCCGCTTCGGGCGGCATGACCGGCTATTTCCGTCATGCATGGCGCTTCGGCCTGTTCTTTATCTTTCCCTTTCTGCTGATGCTTGCGGGGCTGATTCTCAGCCTGTCGATCGCGTTTGCGCCGATCCTTTTCGGGCTGCCGGCCTGGAGCCATATCGGCAGCATCGCGCTCGCAATCGCCTTTTTCGTCTATGTTTTCCTGCCGCAAGCCGAAAAGCTGCATACTCTGCATCTCTTTTCCGATTGGGAGATGGCGGTCGCGATGGCGGGTTTGAACGGAATAGGCGCAGAACAGTGGCTGGAAGCCAGCGCCGTCAGCGTCCGGCAAGCCTTGGATGAGCCCGACGTCGAAGAGTTCGTCATCTCCTCGCATAGCATGGGCTCGTCCGTGGCAGCTCATGTGGTCGGCTTGTTGCTGGAGCGCGAGCCGGACCTGCTGCAAAGCAAGCGCGTGGTGTTTACGACCCTTGGCAGTGCCATCCTGCAATGTGCTCTCATGCGGCCGGCAAAGGTGTTGCGCTCACGCGTCGGATTGATCGCGCGCTGCAAGGACATCTTCTGGCTCGACGTTCACTGCCTGACCGATGCAATCCATTTTTATAAGGCGAAAGTCGCGGCTGTTTGCGGCCATGAGGATGTCCGGCAGGCTTCGATCCTCTTCGTGCGCTTCAAGCAGATGCTGTCGGAAAAGCATTACAGGAAGATCAAGCGGGATTTCCTGCGAGTTCACCGGCAATATGTGCTCGGTCCCGATCTCAGGGCCTTCTTCGATTTCACGCTGATGACGGCCGGTCCGTTGCCAGCTGCGGATTTCGCTGAATTCTCAGTGAAGAGATTGCCGGAGCTTAGCTTCAACTCCGGCGAAGCGGCGCAGGCGCTCTCAGTCGGGCGCTGACGTCTGCAGCGCGAGGGCGTGCAGAACACCGCCCATATTGCCCTTCAGGGCATCATAGACCATCTGGTGTTGCTGCACGCGGCTCTTGCCGCGGAAGGCTTCCGCGACAACTTCGGCTGCATAGTGATCGCCATCCCCGGCCAGGTCGCGAATCGTCACCTTGGCGCCGGGAATGCCGGCCTTGATCATATCTTCGATATCGCCGGGGTTCATTGGCATGAGTGGTACCTCGATTATTCAGCGGCGGCGAGAGCGCTGCCATCCATGAAGGCAGGAAACCACGATTCATGCGCCTCACGCAACTGTCCAACCGGAAGCGTTAACAACCCATCGATAACGAGTGCATCGCCGCCGATCGTTCCGAGACGGCGAAAGGGGATGCCGGCGCTTTCAGCATTGATGCAGACGAAATTCGCGACGTCGGCCGGAACGGCGATGACGTAGCGGGCCTGATCCTCACCGAAAAGTGCCGCATGCGGCAGGGTCTTGTGTTCGGAGAGATCAATGTTCAGGCCCTTGCCGGATGCCATCGCCATTTCTGCGAGTGCCAACGCCAGTCCGCCGGACGATATGTCGTGGCAGGCCGAGACCTGGCCGTTGCGGATGGCGGAGCGGACGAAATCGCCGTTGCGGCGCTCGGCAAAGAGATCGACTTCCGGAGCCGGACCGTCGGTCGAGCCGAGGATGTCGCGGAGATAGATCGAGGAGCCGAGATGGCTGCCGTCGACACCGATCATCAAAACGTGGTCACCTTCCGAAGCGGAGCCGATGCGGGCCATGGCCTTCCAATCCGGCAGTAGGCCGACGCCCGCGATGGTCGGGGTCGGCAGGATCGCGATGCCATTGGTCTCGTTGTAGAGCGAGACATTGCCGGAGACGATAGGGAAATCCAGCGCGCGGCAGGCTTCGCCGATGCCTTTAATGGCGCCAACGAACTGGCCCATGATCTCGGGCTTTTCCGGATTGCCGAAGTTCAGATTGTCGGTCGCGGCCAGCGGCTCGGCACCGGTTGCGGTGATGTTGCGCCAGCATTCGGCGACGGCCTGCTTGCCGCCTTCGAAGGGATCGGCTTCGACATAGCGCGGCGTGACGTCGGAGGAGAAGGCGAGAGCCTTGGTCGCATGGCCTTCGACGCGGACAACGCCGGCGTCGCCGCCTGGGAGCTGCAGCGAGTTGCCTTGGATCAAGGTGTCGTACTGCTCGTAGACCCAGCGGCGGCTGGACTGGTTGGCGGAGCCCACCAGCTTCAGCAGAGCCTGACCATAATCTTCCGGCGCGGCAACCAGATCAGCGGGCAGGGCGGCGCGCTTGTCGGATTCGCGCCACGGACGGTCATATTCCGGAGCCTGGTCACCGAGATCCTTGATCGGCAGATTTGCAACTTCCTCGCCCTGATGGATGACCCGGAAACGCAGGTCGTCCGTCGTCTTGCCGACGATGGCGAAATCCAGGCCCCATTTGACGAAGATCGCCTTGGCGACGGCTTCCTTTTCTGGCTGCAGGACCATGAGCATGCGTTCCTGGCTTTCCGACAGCATCATTTCATAGGCCGTCATCTGCTCTTCGCGCACCGGCACCTTGTCGAGATCGAGCTCGATGCCGAGGTCGCCCTTGGCGCCCATTTCGACGGCGGAGCAGGTAAGGCCAGCCGCACCCATGTCCTGGATGGCGATAACGGCGCCCGTCTGCATCAGTTCCAGGCAGGCTTCCAGCAGGCACTTTTCGGTGAAGGGGTCGCCGACTTGAACGGTCGGGCGCTTTTCCTCGATCGATTCGTCAAATTCGGCAGACGCCATGGTCGCGCCGCCGACGCCATCACGGCCGGTCTTGGCGCCGAGATAGACGACCGGCAGGCCGACGCCCTTGGCTTCCGAAAGGAAGATCGCATTGGACTTGGCAAGACCGGCCGCAAAGGCGTTGACCAGGATATTGCCGTTATAGCGCGCATCGAACTCGACTTCGCCGCCAACAGTCGGAACGCCGAAGGAATTGCCATAGCCGCCAACGCCGGCAACGACGCCGGAGACGAGGTGGCGGGTCTTCGGATGATCTGGTTCGCCGAAGCGCAAGGCATTCATGGCAGCGACCGGGCGAGCACCCATGGTGAAGACGTCGCGCAAGATGCCGCCGACGCCTGTGGCAGCACCCTGATACGGCTCGATGTAGGATGGGTGGTTGTGGCTCTCCATCTTGAAGACGACGCAATCGCCGTCATCGATGTCAACAACGCCGGCATTCTCGCCCGGCCCCTGAATGACGCGCGGTCCCTTGGTCGGCAGGGTGCGGAGCCACTTCTTGGAGGACTTGTACGAGCAATGCTCGTTCCACATGGCCGAAAAGATGCCGAGCTCGGTGAAGGAAGGCTCGCGGCCGATCAGATCCAGAATGCGCTGATATTCATCCGGCTTCAAGCCGTGGGCGGCAATCAGTTCGGGGGTGATCTGGATCGTATTGGAAATGGTCATGGGCGCTCGAGTGTCCTTGCCTGTAAAGGGTTTGAAGACCGGTCAGGGATCGGGGTCTCTTTAGCGCAACTCTCCTTGTCGTGCGACAGGAAAATCACCGGCGTTCACAACACACCGGCGTAGATGCAGCGAAAATCAAGCGTGCGGCCATGGGCGGCCGTTTCGCAAGGTCAGAATTTATAACCGACCATGATGCCGGCACGCGTCATGCCGCCATTAGGTCCATCGCAAAGATTGGCATGCGACGAGTGCGCGATCTGCGCCATTACGTTCCAATGATTATCGAAATTGTAGCCGAGGCCGGCATATTCGTGGAAGAGCAGGCGGCAGCCGAGCATCGGACCGTGCTCTCGCCAGTCGTCCAGGTTGCCCGTGTGCACCGTGCCGCCGAAGCCGAGTTCGGTGAAGATGCCGTTGCTATTCGTGAGCGTCCAGGAAAGGCCGCCATAGACCTGCGTCGCAGAGCCTGATGTGCCGATCGACGTGCCTACATGGATACGAGGATGGGTCAGCTGATCCTTCCAGTCTGCGGTCGGATTGTAGCCGAACGGATTGAAGAGAACCTGGACATCCGGGAAGACGCCGCTTTCGTGCTCGTTGCCGCTCTGGACGGAGCCGCTTGCGCCAAAACGCAGTTCGTCGAAAATCTTGACTTGAGGGGCGGGTGCAGCCGCCACGGTGTCGGCGGCGATTGCGGTCGATTGACCCGCAACGAATATCGAACTGACTGTCAGAAAACTCAAAACTAAACGCTTGCTGAAAAAGCCTGCAATAGCCATGCGCTCCCCCTAGTGTAGCGGGCGAATCCTCACTTTCATTGATAGAATGGTAGCGTGCTAAGTGTCGAGGCGACGAACGCACATTTGCGCAAGATGTCTGTCGATAAATTGATAAGGCTTGCTTAAATGTGACTATCGTAACCCGATGAGCCGTTTTCCAACAACCTGCGTAATGTCATGAACCCAGCGGCAACATCTTTTCGCTGTGGTGGTGACGAAAAGGCGACGCGGACGCGATGATAGACCCTATCGATTCGGGCGGCCTTGAATTCATCCTCGTCATCGATGAGCACTCCTTCGGAGAGGGCTGCATTCTTGAAGGTACCCGAAAGCCAGGGTTCCGGCAGCTTCAGCCACAGGAATGGCAGATGCGGATGCGAATTGAACTCGAAGCCCGATAGTGCCTCACGTGCCAATTGCTCACGGGCCTTGATCTCTTCGACCGATTTGCGGCGCAGTTCCAGGGCATGACCGCCGAGCACGAGCCGGGCGCAGGTTTCGGCCAATATGAAAGGCAAGCCGCCCGTCGTCATCTTGTGCGTAACCTTGATGCGCTGGGCGAAATGCGGCGGGCAAGCGACCCAGCCGCCGCGCACGCCGGCTGTCACTGATTTAGACAAGCTGCTGACGACGAACGTCCGCTCAGGCGCAATGGCCGCCATCAGCGGGTTCTGGTCGCCGGTCATGCCGCCATAGAGGTCGTCCTCGATCAGCCATACGCTGTGGCGGCGGGCAATGGCAGCAATCGCCCGGCGTCTTGCCTCCGGCATTGTCACCAGCGTGGGATTATGGGCTGTCGGCATCAAAAAGGCGAGGCGCGGATGCTGCTGCTGGCAGAGACGTTCGAAATCTTCCGGGATCATCCCGTGCTCGTCCGAATCCACGAGGATCGAGCGCCTTCCGAGCAGGCGCGCGGCGCGGCTGATCTGCGTATAGGTGAGGTTCTCGAAGACGATCTTGTCGCCCGGCGAGGTGACGGCGGAAATGACTGCTATGGCGGCGGCGTGCGCGCCGAGCGTCGGCACGATCGTTTCGATTGCCGGCTTCCAGCCGTTTCGGGCGAGCCATATCTGCCCGGCCTCAAACCAGTTTGCCGGGAAGTTCCTTGAATAGGAAGAGATCTCGGATTGATGATCGCTGCTGATGTCGGCGAAAAGCTTGCCGATGATCGTACCCTGGCCGATGTCGGGAGCGGCCGTCGTGTCGAAGCGGATCTTGGCGTCGGGCGTATTCAGACCGCGGGTACCGGCAAGCGCCTGCGTGATCGGATCGACAAGCTCGATCTGCTTGCCGTTCGAACGCTCGAGAACATAGGTGCCGCGGCCGACTTCGCCAGCGACGAGGCCGCGTTCATGCACAAGGGCATAGGCCCGGCTGACCGTGCCGATGGTAACGCCGATATCATAGGCGAGATTGCGCTGCGGCGGCAGCTTCGTGCCCGGCGGCAAGACGCCATGCGTGATCGCATTTTCGATGCTGTCGGCGACACGGATGTAAACCGGGCCGGTTCCGCTTGAAATGTCAGGGAGCCAATTTGTCATAATGACAATTTCCTAGATTGTCCCTGTTGTTGAGTCAAGGGTATGAGTCAATTTGTATCGCTTGGCTCGGTACTTGAGAATTGTCACCCTCATGCGAGAATGAAGATGAGCGCAATGGATACAATCTGCTCGGCTGAGGCGCGAACTGCGTCCTTGGCAAGCGCAAAAGTCAGGGCGGCGGCACCAAAGCTGGGTCCGATGCGTCGGCTTTGGGCCGTTTATCTGCATTGGCTGGAGAAGCGTGAGAGCCGCTGGGCTCTGCGAGGCCTAACGGACGACCAGTTGAACGACGTCGGTCTGACCCGGCGCGAAGCGGCAACGGAAGCAAAGAAGTCGTTTTTCTGGGATTGAGCGGGCTGAGCCGTATATCAAGCTAACGAGCCTCTTATTCAGACCCTTTCGCATCCTTGACATCACGTGGCCTGTGAACGAGTTTGTACTGGCTGCGCGACTGGCGGATTATGATGGAAAACCATCGTGGAACGCAGCCTTACATGCCGACCGCCTGGGCCTCACCGAGAAATGCGATGGAGGCTCACATGCGCTTGAATATCGATCGAATCGAAACTGCTGCCACGACCATACACAAGGTTTTTCTGCATACACCGCAATACGTCTGCGAAAGTTTGAGCCGGACTCTGGGTTGCCGGGTCGTTCTCAAAGTCGAAACGATGAATCCTGTGCGCTGTTTCAAGGGGCGTGGCACGGAGATGGTTTTGGCAAGACTCCAGTCACAAGGTGACAAGAAATCGGTCGTTTGCGCCAGTGCTGGCAATCTTGGCCAGGCACTCGCTTATGGCGGCCGACTGAGAAACTTTTGTGTCACAGTAACGGCGTCCGTCGCTGCAAATGCCTTCAAGGTGGAAAAGATGCGGCTACTTGGAGCAAATGTCGTGTTGGTCGAAGGGGAGATCGAAGCTGCGCTCCAGGCAGCCTCTGATCATGCCGAAGAAACGGGTGCCTTCCTCGTGGAGGACAGCAAGAATCTCGACACTTGTGAAGGCGCCGCGACAATCGGGCTCGAGCTTTCCGAACTTCCTCAAGCGCTGGATGCCGTCTTGGTTTCTCTGGGGGCCGGGGCAATGGCGATGGGTATCGGCTATGCCCTGAATTGCCGGCGGCCGAATGTGGAGATAATCACGGTCCAGCCCCGAAATGCACCGGCTATGACTCTTTCCTTCAAGGCCAAACGGATCGTGGACGCTGGCGCGCCGAATACCATCGCCGATGGTGTCGCCGGGCGCTATGTCATCCCAGAAGTTCTCGATGATCTATTGGTCGTCGCCGATGACGCCCTTTTGGTTGGCGAGGACAGCATCAAGGAGGGGATGCGACTTCTATACTTTCATTCGGGACTTGTCGTGGAGCCCGCTGCCGCTCTTGGCGTCGCCGCCATTCTTGAGAATCCACAGCGTTTCGCCGGCAAGACCGTGGCAACCGTTCTCTGCGGCGGCAACGTCGAACCAAAGGCGTTCGAAGCTTGGATTGGGAAATCCTAAAGGTGAGCTTGTTTCAAATTGAGCGATAGCCGACGCGCTGGCAACATAACGGCGGCAGAACCGTTATTGGCAGGCCTTCGATCCCCCAGCCCAGCGATTGACGTCGCCCGTGATGCGGCCGCCGGAGGCGCCCGACATCATCGGGCCGAAGGCCTGCAATTGCGCTGGATTGCCTTCTGCTTGCACGACGAGCGAAGGCCGGCCGGTCGGATGTTTCTTGTCGACCACGAGGATGCGAGGGCGACCGGTAAAGGAGTTGAGCTCCGGAGCGAGCTGATAAGTCGCGAAAGCCGGGTCCGAAGACTTGAACCAGCAGGCATTGGCGTTGAGCATAATGCGTTCCATCGTCGACAGGGCGCTGTGATCGGTCGCGATGATGCTCGGCGGACGCGGGCCGCAAGAGGTGACCAATAGCCCAAGCATCGCGATAGCGGCGGCGGAGTAAAGTCCTGTCAGGAGGCGAGGGTGCATCAATCTCTTTCCAATAAGGCGGTGGGGCTGGTCTGCCGGGTCGTATTCCGGCGCCCTGCTGTTCGATCCAAAAACGCCGATTTTATGGTTCTGATAACGGGCTGGCGTATCAAGCCGCGATCACGCCAAGCGCGGACGCAAACAGACCGCGACCGTCATTGCCGCCATGGGCTGCCTCGATCAGATTTTCCGGATGCGGCATCATGCCGAGCACGTTGCCCTTGGCGTTCATCACGCCGGCAATATCGTTGACCGAGCCGTTGGGGTTGGTGCCTTCGGCGTAGCGGAAGACCACCTGGCCATTATCCTCGATAGCCTTCAGCGTTTCAGCATCCGCAAAATAATTGCCGTCGTGATGTGCGACTGGGCTGCGGATGACCTGGCCTTTGGCATAGGCGGACGTGAAGTCCGTTTCGGCATTGACGACTTCCAGCTTCACTTCGCGGCAGACGAATTTCAGCGAAGCGTTGCGCATCAACGCGCCCGGCAGCATGCCGGCTTCGAGCAGAATTTGGAAACCGTTGCAGACGCCCAAGACTTTGATGCCCTTGTCGGCCTTGTCCTTGATTGCCTGCATGATCGGCATGCGGGCGGCAATCGCGCCGCAGCGCAGATAATCGCCATAGGAGAAGCCGCCGGGAATGACGATCAGGTCGACATCCGGAATCTCGGTCTCCGTCTGCCAGACCGTCATGGGCGCATGGCCGGAAATCTTGGTCAGCGCCGCGATCATGTCACGATCGCGATTGAGGCCGGGGAGTTGGACGACTGCTGATTTCATGATGCTGTTCCCGAGAGAGGCGAAAGATACAGACTTGGAACGTGATCGGTGAGCCATACTCCATTGTCGCTGACAAAGAAAGAATGACCTTCCGCATGCATGCGCGCCGCATCGATTTCAAGAATGATATAGTCACCCATGCGTCTCGTCGCGACGATCTTGGCGGTCTCGATATCCGGCGACAGGTGAACATGATGTCGCTGCATTTTCTTCAACCCTGAAACTTGAATGGACGGCCAGCTTTCGAGCGATGTTCCGTGAAACAACTTCAACGGCGGCTCCCCCGCTCTTAGCGCCAGATCGACGGCGACGCTGTGGCCCTGAGCTGCGCGGATACGATGATCCAGCAGAGTGAAGCGTTTCTTCGGATTAGACTCGATCACTTCGAGGATATCGTCTTCAGAGACATCGAAGCGATCAAGAACCGCCCTTTTCAGATCATTGAAAGGCACCCATCCCTCCGAATCCAGAGACAAGCCGGCTTCATGGGGCGCATGCCTCAGCACATAGCTTATGAACTTCGAGATGTCGGTCTGGAGTTTGGTGGACACCATCTATGATATCAGTCGATCGAAATGCTGAAGTTCTCGATGACCGTATTGGCGAGAAGCTTCTCGCACATGGCCTTCAGATCGGCTTCGGCCTTGTTCTTGTCGGTGCCTTCAAGCTCGAGATCGAAGACCTTGCCCTGGCGGACCTGATGGACGCCGTCAAAGCCGAGTGCGCCAAGCGCGCCTTCGATTGCCTTGCCCTGCGGATCGAGAACGCCGTTCTTCAGCGTGACGGTTACACGAGCCTTGATCACGATTGTCCTTTCTGAACTTACTTGACGAGAACCGGGCCCGTGCCGCGCACGGGTTCGTTTTCATTGATGATGCCGAGGCGGCGAGCCACTTCCGAATAGGCTTCGAGCAGGCCGCCCATGTCGCGACGGAAGCGGTCCTTGTCCATCTTCTCGTGGGTTTCGATATCCCAGAGACGGCAAGAGTCCGGCGAGATTTCGTCGGCAAGGATGATGCGCATCATGTCGCCTTCGAACAGGCGGCCGCATTCGATCTTGAAATCGACGAGCTGGATGCCGACGCCGAGGAAAAGGCCGGTCATGAAGTCGTTGACGCGAATGGCAAGCGCCATGATGTCATCGAGCTCGGCCGGATTGGCCCAGCCGAAGGCGGTAATGTGCTCTTCGGAGACCATCGGATCTTCGAGCGCATCGGACTTATAGTAGAATTCGATGATCGAGCGCGGCAGGACCACGCCTTCCTCGATGCCGAGGCGCTTGGCGAGCGAGCCGGCGGCGACGTTGCGCACGACGATCTCGAGCGGAATCATCTCCACTTCCTTGATCAGCTGCTCGCGCATGTTGAGACGGCGGATGAAATGGGTGGGAATGCCGATCTTGTTCAGATGGCTGAAGATATACTCGCAGATGCGATTGTTCAGAACACCCTTGCCATCGATGACTTCGTGCTTCTTCTTGTTGAAGGCGGTGGCGTCGTCCTTGAAGAACTGGATCAGCGTGCCCGGCTCAGGCCCCTCGTAAAGGATCTTGGCCTTGCCCTCGTAAATACGGCGGCGACGGTTCATTGGTATTCTTCTCTGTCTTTGGCGCTCATGGGACAGCGCAAGTGGATCGTATGTGGGCGTCCCCATAACGGATAAGAAGCGAATTCACAATCCGCCTGCGCCTCCTTCCTCGGAATTCCGGCCTCGGCGGGGTGCCAATGCCAGATTCGGGGTCCAGTCATGACCTGTTTTACAGGTTTTTATCTGACGATGGAATGAAGGTGCCGGGTACTTCACAGGCTAGTGAGGCGAGGCATGCCTCTATTCATCGTCACGCTGCGATAATACTACGGCTTCAGCTGGCTGAGAAACTTCGAAAAGACCATTGTGCCTTCCGGCCAGGGGCCGTGACCGGATTCGGTATTGATATGACCGGATTCGCCGGCATCGATCAGGAGCGAGCCCCAGCTGTTGGCAATATCGTCGGCGTGCTCATAGGTGCCGAAGGGATCGTTGCGGCTGGCAATCGTGATCGACGGGAACGGCAGGGGATCGCGCGGGTAGGGACCGAACGTCATCAGATGCTTGGGCCGGATGCCAGGATTGGCGACATCCGGCGGCGCGACCAGGAAGGCGCCTGCGACCTTGTTGCGGAAATGCGGGATTGCATGGATCACCGAGGGAACGCCGAGGGAATGCGCGACCAGCACGACGGGCTTGTCCGAGGCATTCACTTCTTCCGCAATGCGGGCCACCCAATCGTCGCGCACGGGCTTCGACCATTCAGCCTGTTCCACGCGCCGCGCGGTCGAGAGCTTCTGCTCCCAGCGGGTCTGCCAGTGGTCGGGGCCGGAATTCGTATAGCCGGGGATGATGAGGATGTTTGCGTCGGAGGCTTTCATGATTTCGCCGATGTGGAAAAGGGGAGCTCAACTGTCAAGGGAAAAAGGCGACAATTGCGGCAAAATTTGCTATGATTGCTGCTGCCGGTAGCGAATGACGATGTCGGTGACCCGTTTGCCGCCATCTTGCACCGCCAACCGAGCACCACGGTTGAGGAGGAGAGCATTATGACGGCCTTTCACGTCATGGCTGGAGCAGACCACACTTTTACGCGTCCCGCCATCCGTAAGATCGCTATCGCCGATCTCGTCGATGCCCTGAAAATGGGACTTGACGATTTCAGCGAAAAGCCATCGCATTATGTCTTCTTGTGCCTGATGTATCCGATTGCCGGCATTGCGCTTGCGATATGGAGCACTGACCAGAATCTACTGCCATTGCTGTTTCCGCTGATGTCCGGTTTCGCTCTGCTCGGACCCTTGGCCGCGATCGGTCTCTACGAGATCAGCCGACGGCGTGAAAAGGGGCAAGATACGTCGTGGAGCCACGCGTTCGACGTGCGCTTTTCACCGGCGCTGCCGTCGATCATCGTTGCCGGCCTCATGCTGTTCGGCCTGTTCATTGTCTGGCTCTTCGTGGCGCGGAATATCTATTTCATCTACTTCGGCGATGGTGTCCCTCCAACGCTTTCATCCTTCGTCTCGAGCGTGCTGACGACGCGGGAAGGCATGGCGATGATGCTTTGGGGCGACCTGATCGGCTTCGTCTTTGCGCTCGTGGCCCTGGCGACCACGGTCGTTACGTTCCAGCTGCTACTTGACCGTGACGTCGGTGTCGTCGCCGCGATCGATGCGAGTATCCGGGCGACGCTGACCAATCCGGTGCCGATCGCCGTCTGGGGCTTGATCGTGGCGGCGCTGCTCGTTGTCGGCACCATCCCGATTTTTGTCGGGCTGGCAGTCGTCATGCCGATCCTCGGCCATGCGTCCTGGCATCTCTATCGCAAGCTGATTGTGACCGAGAGCCGGACGAAGCCGGCATAGGCCGAAGCCGTCATCATTGGAACCGCGGGGCGGTTTTCACGTTGATCCGCATCACAAGGAGATGCGGATCATGGCGCGACTTACCCATATTTTCACCCGTTTCGCAGTCGTGGTTTCGGAATGGACTGGCAAGCCGGTCATTTTCGTGCTGGCGCTGCTTTCGGTGGTTCTTTGGGGAGCCACCGGGCCAATCTTCGGTTACTCCGACACATGGCAGCTGGTCATCAACACCAGCACGACGATCGTCACCTTCCTGATGGTTTTTCTGCTGCAGAATGCACAGATGCGCGATACGCGGGCCATCCAGGCCAAGCTCAACGAACTCATCCTGACGAGCGCGGCCGAGAACCGCTTTGTCGGGATCGAGAATCTTGACGAAGAGGATTTAAAGCACCTCGACCGGCTGGTCGAAAAGGCGGCAAAGCGCGAACCTGAACAACATCAGGACAAGGCTGGCGAGAGCATCGAGTATGACCGCGCTATCGCGGCCACATCCGCCAACAACAGAAAGAGGCGGCGCGTCAGCCGCACCGCCTCAAGCAAAGCAAAATCAGAAACGGAAAACTCTAGCCGAAAACCCGCTTGAAGATCGTGTCGACATGCTTGGTGTGATAGCCAAGGTCGAATTTTTCGCGGATATCTGCTTCCGAGAGAGCCGCACGCACTTCCTGGTCGGCCAGCAATTCCTCGAGGAAGTCCTTGCCTTCCTCCCAAACCTTCATGGCGTTGCGCTGGACCAGGCGATAGGAATCTTCGCGGGAGACGCCGGCCTGGGTCAGCGCCAGCAGCACGCGCTGCGAATGAACAAGTCCACGGAACTTGTTCAGATTCTTCATCATATTGTCCGGATAGACGAGAAGCTTGTCGATGACGCTTGTCATCCGGGCCAGCGCGAAATCGAGCGTGACGGTCGCGTCGGGGCCGATCATGCGTTCGACGGAGGAGTGCGAGATATCGCGCTCATGCCAGAGAGCGACATTTTCCATGGCCGGGATCGAATAGGAGCGGACCATGCGGGCGAGGCCCGTCAGGTTTTCCGTCAAGACCGGATTGCGCTTGTGCGGCATGGCGGAGGAGCCCTTCTGGCCCGGCGAGAAATATTCTTCGGCTTCCAGAACTTCGGTGCGCTGCAGATGGCGGATTTCGGTGGCGAGACGCTCGATCGAGGAAGCGACGACGCCGAGTGTCGCGAAGAACATAGCGTGACGGTCGCGCGGGATGACCTGGGTCGAAACCGGCTCCGGCTTCAGCCCGAGCGCGGCTGCGACATGCTCCTCGACGCGCGGGTCGATGTTGGCGAAGGTGCCGACGGCGCCGGAGATCGCGCAGGTTGCGACTTCCTCGCGCGCGGCGATCAGGCGCTGCTTGCAGCGTTCGAATTCGGCATAGGCGAGCGCCAGCTTGACGCCGAAGGTCGTGGGTTCGGCATGGATGCCGTGCGAGCGGCCGATGGTGACGGTGTCCTTATGCTCGAAGGCACGACGCTTCAGGGCTTCCAGCAGCTTGTCGATATCGGCGAGCAGCAGGTCGCTGGCGCGCACGAGCTGGACGTTGAAGCACGTATCGAGAACGTCGGAGGAGGTCATGCCCTGGTGCACGAAACGGGCGTCCGGCCCGACGATTTCGGCCAGATGCGTCAGGAAGGCGATGACGTCGTGCTTGGTCACTGCTTCGATCTCGTCGATGCGGGCGACGTCGAACGTGGCCTTGCCGCCCTTTTCCCAGATGGTATCCGCTGCTGACTTCGGAATGACGCCGAGCGCGGCCAGTGCGTCACAGGCATGGGCCTCGATCTCGAACCAGATACGGAACTTGGTTTCAGGAGACCAGATGGCGACCATTTCCGGTCGGGAGTAGCGCGGGATCATAGGCTCAAAGCTTTCTTGGCTGACGGAAAGGGAGAACTCGGCGCCCCCATAACAAAGACGGGCGGCAATCACAATGTTTCATGGGCACAATGTTTCAGTGCTTCAATCTCTCTGCCGCGCAAGATAGGCCGAAACAACGATCAGGCATAGCAGGCCGAGCGGCAAAAACAGGGCGAGGCCGAGGACGGCGAACTGGTAGACGGCGCTGGCGCCGGTAAACAGGAACTGGAAGATCCAGATAAGCGAACCGAATGGTGCATGCCAGCGCGAGTAGAACCAGCGATAGTCCATGGCGAAAAGGAAGGCCGTCATCGCTGCGGTGCCGATGGAGAGGGCCAGAAAGAAGGCGGCAAAACGCGCGCTGGTCGGCCGCTGACGGGCAAAACGCCGGGTGGGCGGCACAAGGATGGACCAGGCGAGGGCGCCGCCGAAGAAGTAGATGAGTGTGAGGGCGGTGATGTGGCTGGTCAGAAGGCCATTGCGAAAATAGAGGGTGACAAGTGCCGAGGCGGCCGTGGCCGTGCCCCAACCGATCGCGCCAACGAACACTTCCAAGCAATGCGAGGCGACGGTCCGTGCCCGGCCCGTCGCTATTAGAACGTTGGTTGGATTAGTTTGATCCAACGCGGCCTCGTTCGGCGGCCGCCCTGAGATCGCCTACCGTCTGGCGGTAGGCGTCGACCGATTCGCCCTTGAAGATCGCCGAGCCGGCAACGAGCACATTGGCACCGGAAGCGGTGATCAGAGGGGCTGTTTCAACCGAGACGCCGCCATCGACTTCCAATTCGATCGGGCGGTCACCGATCAGGGACTTGGCGCTGCGGATTTTATCAGCCATGGCAGGGATGAACTTCTGGCCGCCAAAGCCGGGATTAACCGACATGATCAGGATCAGGTCGATATCGTCGAGGACGTTTTCCAGCACGGAAAGCGGCGTTGCCGGATTGAGGGTGACGCCGACCTTCTTGCCGAGATGGCGGATCGTCTGCAGCGAGCGGTGCAGATGCACGCCGGCTTCGGCATGGACCGTGATACGGTCGCAACCAGCCTTGGCGAAGGCTTCCAGATAGGGATCGGCCGGCGAAATCATCAGATGGCAGTCGAAGGTAGCGGTCGTGTACGGACGCAATGCCTTGATGACATCGGCGCCGAAGGAGATGTTCGGCACGAAATGGCCGTCCATGACATCGAGATGGATCCAGTCGGCGCCGGCTTCGGTCACATCCTTGACTTCCTGCCCGAGCTTAGCGAAGTCGGCGGCGAGAATGGAAGGGGCAATACGGATCGGCAAGGTCATGGGTGGCTGAGCTCCAACTGATTACTTCGCGCCTGGATTACCACCGCTGCAACGGGCAAACAACCGCCAGAGCGGCTTGCCATCAGTTCGATGGCGTCACCGGCACGAAGGCATTGCCCCGCCATTCCAGCAGGCGATAGGGGTTTTCGGTCAATTCGTGGTTTTGTCCAAATGAGATCGGGCCGATCATTGTCTGGAAAACCGTTCCGACGAGCTTTTCGGCAATGGGTTTACTGTCCGTCTTGGCGCCGTCGGCTGCCTGGCTGGCAATCTGAGCCGCAGCCGCAGCCGGTAGGGTATATCCATCAGGTTCGATGCCACCTGCGCGCATCGCCTGCACAGTGGGCTGGGCTGCCGGCAGGCTGGCATAGTCGGGCAGCGCAATTGCCTGCACACCCTCCAGCAGGGGCAGGGGCTGATCTGCGGCGCGCATGGCGTCGCCGCCCATCAGGACCAGCGGGATGTTCTCGCTTTTCGCGTCGCGGGCGATCACGGCGACATCGCTGCGATCGCCGCCGACGAAGACGCGTGCTGCGCCTGCCTTCTTCAGTCGTCGCACGAGGGCGATCTGCTGGTCCTGGCCGGGACGGTACGTATCGGTGAAAACGGGCTTCAGACCTTTTTCCTCTAGCGCGTTGCGGATCGCGCCGACGAGTTCGCGGCCGTGTATCGTGCCGTCATCGATCAGTGCCATCGGCTCTGCAGCCCAATTCTTCAGAATGGTATCGATGGCCACGGCCGCCTCGGCGCTATCGACCGGCGCGAGGCGAAACAGGGACCAGCCGTTCTTCAATGCATCTTCCATGAGAATGCGCGAGCGAACGGAAACGGTGATGACGGGAATGCCGGCATCCTTGAGACGCGGCAGCGCGCCCTCCAGGGTCTCCGTGCAGAGAAAGCCGATTGCGACTTGTGCATTGGCAGCCACCAGCGCTTCAGCGGCGGATCGGCCGCCATCCTCCGTACAAGGCTCGTTGACGACAGTTGCCGTATCCTTTTGCGCCTGGATCTGGAAATTTGCGCCGGCTATTATCTCTGCCCCGAGCGCCGCGAAATTACCCTCCTGCGGTGCCACGACGCCGATGTGAATTCCTGCGGCATAGCTGCTGCCGGCTGCCGAAAGCAGCGCAAACAGGAGCGGAAGGCGGCGCAGAACGTTCATCGATGGAGTATCCCGGACAATTTTCCTGCCCTATTTATCCGTCTGCAGGGCATCGTCAAAGAAAAAGCAGCAAAATCACTCCGTTTTCAATAATGCTATTGTAGAAAAGCTAACATCTGATCGTCATATTGAATGGCAGGCAAGCACGCCTCAACAAAGGGAGACGGTGGTGCTAGACAGGCAACGTATGGATCCGGCGCTTTATCGCGATGCCATGAGCCGTTTTGCGGGGCATGTGCAACTGGTGACGACGGCGCTCGGTGTGGAGCGACGTGGCGTGACGATCACAGCCGCGTGCTCGGTGTCGGATAGCCCGGCGACGGTTCTGATCTGCCTCAACAACAGCAACGCCAAGAACGAGATCTTTTTCAAAAGTGGCATCTTCGCCATGAATACGCTCGGCGCGGATCATCAAGCCCTGGCCGACGCCTTTTCCGGCAAGACACCACCACTGACCGTCGATGAACGCTTCGCTGCCGGCAGGTTCGAGACGCTGGTCACGGGCGCGCCGGTGCTTGCCGATGCGCTCGCGGCCTTCGATTGCCGCGTGCTCGAGATCAAGCAGGCCTCCACGCACAACATCATCTTCGGCGAAGTGATGGCCATACGCTACAGCGAACCGAAGCCGGCACTCCTCTATATGAACCGGGGCTATCACACGCTATAACCCCTGCAAGGGAGTTATCATGGCGGATCAGACATTACCTTCGCTGCCGAGTTCGATCGATGAGACGATGGCGTTGCTCGGCGCTCATGACTATCTGGCCGGACGCGCGCTCGGCACCGTTTTGTTTCTCGCATTGAAGATGAAGCGGCCGCTCTTTCTGGAGGGCGAGGCCGGCGTCGGCAAAACCGAGATCGCCAAGGTTCTGGCGAAGGCGCTCGACCGGCCGCTCATCCGGCTGCAATGCTATGAAGGACTGGATGTTTCCTCGGCCGTCTATGAATGGAACTATCCGGCGCAGATGCTGGAAATTCGCCTCGCTGAAGCGTCCGGCCTTACCGACCGGGACCGTATCGAGGCCGATATCTTTTCCGAGCGCTATCTGATCCGCCGGCCGGTATTGCAGGCACTGTCCGGTGTCGGCGGTCGGGCGCCGGTCTTCCTGATCGACGAGCTTGATCGCACCGACGAGGCTTTCGAGGCATTTCTGCTGGAAGTGCTGTCCGATTTTCAGGTGACGGTGCCGGAACTCGGAACCATCCGGGCCGCCGAACCGCCCATCGTCATCATCACCACTAACCGGACGCGCGAAGTCCATGACGCCTTGAAACGGCGCTGTCTCTATCATTGGGTCGATTATCCGCAGGCCGAGCAGGAGTTGGAAATCATCCGCCGTAAGGTGCCCGGCTGCAATGAAGCGCTGTCGCGCCAGATCGTCGCCTATGTGCAGAGGCTGCGCACGCTCGACCTTTTCAAGAATCCGGGCGTTGCCGAGACGATCGACTGGGCGACGGCCCTGACCGAACTTGATCGGCTGGCGCTCGATCCGGAAACCGTTTCGGATACGCTGGGCACCCTGCTGAAATATCAGGACGATATCGCTCGCATTCAGGGCGCCGAGGGCAAGCGTGTGTTGGATGAAGTCAAATCCGAACTGCTGGCGGGATGAGCCATGGAGCCGGGTGCGCAGGAGGGCATTATTGTTGCGTCGTCACCACCCGGTGACGGGCGTCTTGCCGATAATATCGTGCTGTTCGGCCGGGCGTTGCGCAAGGCCGGGCTAAAGATCGGACCGGGGGCGATTGCTGACGCCATAGAAGCGGTCAAGGCTATCGGCATCGGTTCCCGCGAGGAATTTCACGCCGCCCTGTGTTCGATCTTCGTCAAGCGCCATGAGGATCTTGCGGTATTTGACGAGGCATTCCGTCTGTTCTGGCGCTCGCGCGATCTCGTCGCCAAGATGATTGCGATGATGTCGCCCGTTGCACCCGACCACCGGCAGAAGGAAAAACCGAAGCCGGGCGAGAGCCGGGCAAGCGATGCCTTGCTCAGTGACCGTGACGAACGACGTCCGCAGCGTGAGGCGCCTGATATCGAAATAGATTCGCGATTTACCAGCTCCGGCAGTGAGGTACTGCGCCATCTGGATTTCGCCCAGATGTCGGCGGCGGAGATTGCCGTCGCCAAGAAGGAGCTGGGGAAGTTGCAACTGCCGCTGGACCGCGTGCGCACGCGCCGTTTCGCACCGTCACGCACAGCGGCCAAGGTCGATCCACGCGCGACGATGCGCTTGGCGCTACGGACGGGCGGAGCGTTGATCCTGCCACGCTTTCGACGGCCGAAGGAAATTCAGCCGCCACTGGTCGTGCTGGCCGATATCTCCGGCTCGATGAGCCAGTACACGCGTATCTTCCTGCATTTCCTGCACGTGCTGACTGAGCGGCGGCGGCGTGTTCATACATTCCTGTTCGGAACGCGCCTGACCAACGTGACACGGGCAATGCGCCACAAGGACCCGGATCAGGCACTGGACGAATGTGCGGTGGCGGTGCGCGACTGGTCGGGTGGAACGCGGATCGGCGAGACGCTGAAGGAGTTCAACAGGCTATGGGCGCGCCGGGTGCTCGGGCAGGGCGCGATCGTGCTGTTGATCACCGATGGGCTGGAGCGCGAAGGCGTGGAATTGCTCAGTGCGGAGATGGATCGCCTGCATCGCTCCTGTCGGCGGCTGATCTGGCTCAATCCGCTTCTGCGCTTCGAGGGTTTCGAGGCTCGGGCCCGCGGTGTAAAAGCAATGCTGCCGCATGTTGACGAATTCCGTCCCGTTCACAATCTATTATCTCTGGCCGATCTCGTATCGGCTCTCACCGCCGGCCGCTCGGACACTTATGATCCCAGGCGGTTTCTCGGCAAGCAATGAGGCTCCGATGTCAGATATATCCGAAAGTCTGGATCCGCTCGTGATTGCGGAGGAATGGGTGTCGGCAGGCCGCAACGTGGCCATAGCGACCGTTGTCGATACCTGGGGTTCGGCGCCACGCCCATCCGGTAGCCATCTCGTGATCGATGGGGAGGGAAATTTCCATGGGTCGGTTTCCGGCGGCTGCGTCGAAGGTGCCGTCATCACCGAGGCGCTCGACGTCATCGAAACGGGCAAGTCGCGCATGCTGGAATTCGGCGTCGCCGATGAGACGGCTTGGCGGGTCGGCCTTTCCTGCGGCGGCCGCATCCGCGTCTATGTCGAAAGGCTCGGCTGATGGACCGGCAGATACTGGCGCGGCTGAACGAGTTGCGGCGCAGGCGGCAGGCGGCGATCCTTGTTACCGATCTCTCCGGAGGCCCGGATTGGCTTATCGTCGAAGGCGATGCGCTGGAAGGTGCATTCGCGGATGCCGCTTCAGCGGCATTTCGTTCGGGCAAGTCCGCAGCACTCGATATCGATGGGCAGAGCCTCTTCTTCAACGTGCATCTGCCACCGCCGCGCATCGTTATTATCGGCGCTGTGCATATCAGCCAGGTTCTGGCGCGAATGGCCGCCCTTGCCGGCTTCGATGTGACGATCATCGATCCGCGCACCGCCTTTGCCACCCCGGAACGCTTCGAAGGCATCGATCTCATCGCCGACTGGCCCGTGGATGCGCTGAAAGAGCGGCCGCTCGACAGCTATATGGCGCTGGTGGCGGTAACCCATGATCCGAAGATCGATGACGAGCCGATTATTCAGGCGTTGAAGACGAACTGTTTTTATATTGGTGCGCTCGGCAGTCGCAAGACGCACGCCGGCCGCCTGGAACGCTTGAGGCGGGAAGGCTTGAGCGACGCCGAGCTCGCCCGCATCCATGCGCCGATCGGGCTTGCCATCGGCGCTGCCAGCCCGGCCGAAATTGCGGTTGCCATCCTGGCGGAGATCATCGGCTCGCTTCGTGGGCGCGATGTCTCGTCGCCAAAGGGCGTTGCGCCATGATCTTCGGTGAGTTCTTGACGGCGGAGGCGGAGGGCGCGGTTCTCGCGCATTCAATCCGGCTGACCAATGGTAGTTTTTCCAAGGGACATCGGCTTGGCGGCGAAGATATAGAGCAACTCGCCGCTGCCGGAATTGACCGCGTTATCGCTGCGCGCATCGAACCGGGCGATCTCATGGAAGACGAGGCAGCCGAGCAATTGGCCCGAGCTGTCGCGCCCGATCATCTGACGTTCTCTGAAGCGGCGACAGGGCGGGTGAATGTTTACAGCGCCGTTGACGGTCTGTTCGTTGCAGATCGCATGGCGGTCGATCGGATCAACAGTCTCGACCCGGCGATCACCCTTGCCTGTCTTGCAGACCATGTACCTGTGCGAGCCGGCGACATGGTGGCGACCTTCAAGATCATTCCGCTCGCCGTTTCCGGAGCCAAAATCGCTGCTGGTGTCGAAATTCTCCGGCGGATGCCAGCTTTCGAGGTCAAGCCCTTCTTGCCGCATGCCGTTTCGCTTGTCGCCACGGAGCTGCCGTCGCTGAAGGCCTCGGTCATGGACAAGACGGCCCGCATCCTTTCGCAGCGGCTGCAGCCTTCGGGCAGCGTGCTGCAGCGGGAAGAGCGTGTTGCCCATAGAGCGGCCGATGTTGCCGGCGCGATCCGTCGCGCTCTCGCCGCGCAGGACAGGCTTGCGAAACTGGTAATCGTTTTCGGGGCGTCGGCGGTCATCGACGCGGGCGACGTCATTCCGGCGGCAATCCGGCTTGCCGGCGGCGAGGTCATTCAGGTCGGCATGCCCGTCGATCCGGGCAATCTGTTGGTGATGGGCAGGGTGGGCGACGTCTATGTCGTCGGGGCGCCGGGATGCGCGCGCAGCCCGAAGGAGAATGGCTTCGACTGGGTGCTGGATCGTATATTAGCCGGAGAACGACCGACGCCGCAGGATATCACCGGCATGGGCGTTGGAGGGCTGCTCATGGAAATTCAATCACGGCCACGGCCGCGCGACATTGCCGCTAAGCCGGCGGCTGAAATATCGGTCGCCGTCGTCCTGCTGGCTGCCGGCAAGGCGAGCCGAATGGGCAAGGGTGGTTCGCACAAGCTACTGGCGGAATTCGATGGCGTGCCTCTGGTACGCCGTTCGGCATCCATCGCCATCGCAAGCGGCGTATCGGATATCGTTGCCGTCACCGGGCACCGGTGCGATGAGATCGAAACCGCACTAAGTGGTCTCGCCGTCGAGGTCGTACTCAATCCGGATTATGCGTCGGGCATGGCCAGTTCGCTGGTTGCAGGCGTCGGTACCCGGGCAGCCCAAAGGGCCGATGGTGTTCTCATCATGCTGGCCGATATGCCCGGTGTCACAAGCGAGGATCTGAAAGCCTTGATATCAGCCTTTCGTCAGGCGAACGGCCAGGCGATCGTGCGGGCGGTATCGGGCGGCAAGCGCGGCAATCCCGTTATACTTCCCCGCTCCGTTTTGAACGCCGTAATGCGGCTGGAGGGCGATGTAGGCGCTCGCCATATTATCGAGACATCGGGTCTTCCGGTCATTGATGTCGAGATCGGCGAGGCGGCACATCTCGATGTCGATACGCCTGAGGCCGTTGTCGCGGCCGGCGGAGTTTTGAAGGGGTAGGGTAGAGAATGGACAATATCGATATCGAGGAGATGTTTCAGTCGCTCGGGCCGATCACCATCAAACGGATGTTCGGCGGCAAGGGCATCTACCATATGGGTCGGATCCTGGCGCTGGAGGTGGGTGACGAAATCCTTCTGAAGGCGGACGATACCAGTGCTTCCGAATTCGAAGCGGCAGGTGCGCGGCGCTGGGCCTACGAGGGCAAGAAAGGCAAGGCCGTCAACATGCCCTATTGGTCGATACCCGACGATGCGTTCGACGATCCGGATGAAATGGCGCGTTGGGTGCGGCTTGCCTATGAGGCCGCGCTTCGCTCGGAGAAGTAGGTCTTAGCGAAAGTCTTCTTCGCTCAAATGGGCGATGGTTGCCTTGGCGAACTCGGAAAGCTGAGCCGGCAATTCGTTTCGACTGAACCATCCGAAATCCGAAAGCTTGTCCGGTTCCATCAGCCGTGGTTCGCCGGAAAAGTCCCGGCAGATATAGATGAGCGAGATCCAATGCTGCCGATCGGCCTCAATGATGACTTCCTCAGTGCAGAGATAATCGATTTCACCGATGGAGAGGCCGCTTTCCTCTTGGGCTTCGCGAACGGCGGCGCTGGCCGCCGGCTCCATATGATCCACCTTGCCGCCGACGATACTCCAGCATCCGGCTTCCGGTGCCTTGAGGCGTCGGTAGAGCAATAGCTTGCCGTCCCGCAAGATTGCGAGACCGGTTCCCAGTCCTGGGAAATCGATGCCGGGCTTGCCCAATATTCAGATCCCGAAGTTGGACGCTAGCATCTCGCTAGCCGATTCGCTGCGTATCTGAACTGGATATATCAGGCCTTGGCGTTTGCCACGATGAGCATGAAAGCGGGAATATCGTCGCCAAAGCCAACCGGAGTTGGGCCATCATCCTGATCGCGATAACGGTTGCGGCGCTCACGATGATCGTCATTGGCAGCGGGGAAGGGCCGGTGGCTGTTGCGAGAACCGTTATGGGACCTGTTATTGTTGTTCTCAGACTTGCGCTCGTTCTTCACGCTTTCGGCCTTTGTTGGTGCTGCTTCGATCGCTACGACGTCATTATCCTCGACGTCGATATCAGATTTATGACTCGAGGCGTTACGGCCTCCACGGCTGCGATCTCGATCGCGGCCCTTGCTCTTTTGATCACGGCGGCGGGAAGACCGATTGTCGTCTGCGCTCTCGTCTGCAGGCGGCAGAGCCGAAAGATCTCCGTTCAGCCATTGGACATCTTCGCCGATCAGCTTCTCAATCGCGTCGACATGCTTGGTGTCGCGCTTCGTCACGAGAGTGAATGCAGCGCCGGAACGACCGGCGCGACCGGTGCGGCCGATGCGATGGACATAGTCTTCCGAATGGATCGGAACATCGAAATTGAAGACGTGACCGACATCGGGAAGATCGAGACCTCGAGCTGCGACGTCGGAGGCGACGAGAAGCTGAATCTGTCCATCACGGAAGTTCTGCAACATCGTCGTGCGCGAGCGCTGGTCCATATCGCCGTGTAGGGCGCCAACGGAGAAGCCGTGACGTTCGAGCGAGCGGAAGAGATCGGCCACATCCTTCTTGCGATTGCAGAAGATGATCGCGTTCTTCAGATCCGTCTGGGCGCGGATAAGATCGCGCAGGGTGGCGCGCTTCTCGTAATCCTTACCGTGCGAGGCAACGAAGCGCTGCGTCACAGTCTTGGCGGTCGATGCCGGCTTGGCGACTTCGACGCGCTCCGGGTTCTGCAGGAAGCGATCGGCCAGCTTCTGAATTTCCGGCGGCATGGTTGCCGAGAAGAACAGCGTCTGGCGCGTGAAGGGGATGAGCTTTGCGATGCGCTCGATGTCCGGGATGAAACCCATGTCGAGCATGCGGTCGGCTTCGTCGATGACGAAAATCTCGACGGCGCTCATCAGCAGCTTGCCGCGTTCGAAATGATCCAGCAGGCGGCCGGGCGTGCAGATTAGCACATCGGCGCCACGCTCGAGCTTGCGGTCCTGCTCTTCGAAGGAAACGCCGCCGATCAGAAGGGCGATGTTCAGGCGGTGATTCTTGCCGTATTTTTCGAAGTTTTCGGCGACCTGCGCGGCGAGTTCGCGCGTCGGCTCCAGAATGAGCGTGCGCGGCATACGAGCGCGAGCGCGTCCCTTTTCGAGCAGCGTCAGCATCGGCAGCACGAAGGACGCGGTCTTGCCGGTCCCTGTCTGGGCAATGCCGCAGATGTCACGGCGCTGAAGCGCAAAGGGGATTGCACCGGCCTGGATAGGAGTCGGTGTGGTGTAGCCCGCGTCAGTCACCGCGGAAAGGACTTTTTGGCTCAGGCCAAGGTCAGCAAATGTTGTCAAAGGGAAATCTAATTCCGTCTTGGTTCAGTCGAACACCATGAGTCGACACACAGGAGCGTGCCGCAATGCAGCGCGACATAGAACCAAATACCCGTGAAGTCAAGGAAAGCAGGCGCTTCAACAGGCCTGAAGTTCATTCATAACGCAATTTTTGGATTAGTGCCATCTTTGTTGCGCGTTTGTCACAATTCCAGCAGCTAAATTGCGCCCAATCCGCTGATGTAACTTGCGAGTTTCGTGCCGGCACCGATGAAATACATCGGGTCTATGGCATGTCCGTTCTCGCGCACTTCATAATGCAGATGCGTTCCTGTCGAGCGCCCGGTGCTGCCGGCGAGACCGATCGCATCGCCGGCGCCGACCTTGTCGCCGACTTTGACGAGCACCTGTTCCATATGTCCATAACGGGTGGAGATGCCGTCGCCGTGGTAGATCTCTACCATGTTGCCGTAGCCGCCAGTCCAGCCCGCCGAAACCACCTTGCCGGGGGCGGTGGCCTTGACCTTCTCACCGGGGCTGAAATGGAAGTCGGTACCGGTATGGAGAGCCAGCGTGCCGAAGAAGGGATCCTTGCGGTTGCCAAAAGGGCTGGTGATAAGCTTGCCCGGCGCCGGGTTGCGGAAGGGCAGGCTTTCGGCTGCGCTCCGCACTGTTTCCAGATGTGTTAAGGCGGTATCGAGCTCCGCCATGGATCGCTCGAACTGGTCGATATTCTCAGGCGGCACATAAGGGCCGCCCACACCGCTATCCGTATCTTCACGCGCAATGCCCGCGATCTCGTTCGGCACCTTGATGCCGACATTCTGCATGATCGACTGGATCGAAGTCGCGGTTTCGGATGCATCGGCGGTGAGATTGCGGATGCGGGACAATTGATCCTGTTCGATATGCTTCAGCGACAGAGTCACCTTGGAGAAAACCCGATCGGCGCGGTCCGCGACGGTTTCGGGGGCAGGGACGTAGGCAAGCGTGGAGTTGTCGGGTGTGGCGTCAGCCGGCTTGCCGCTCAGGAGAAGCTTTTCGATTGCCTTGGGTGACGTCAGCTGGGCATGTTCATTCTTTGGCGCGGCAGAGTTGGCATCCGTATGCGCGTTCTTATCGGTCAGGCCGGAGTTCTCCGCCCGGTCGAGAAGAGTGCTGAGCTTGCCGTTGCGTGAGGAGAGTTGCTGCTGCTGTTCGATCAGCTTGTCGACCTTCTCCTCCACGACCTGCTGATCCAGGAGTTGACGCGAGGTAACACGGTCGACCTGCGCCCGCAGCGCGGCGATGCGATCTTCATAGTCATATTGCATGCGCGCCTGGCGAGCCATCGTCGCGCCGATGAGATCGTCGCGAAGTACAAGATAGGAGGTTGCAAGCAGATAGCCGATCGAGAAGACCCCGACCATGCAGACGGTAACGGCAGCCATCCACGGGCGCACGGTCATATGGCGCACGGTATCGCCGCTCGCCAGAATAATGGTGTGATGTCGCTGTTGCTTGCCGAAAACCCGGTTTTGAGGCTTGGCTGTCACCGAGAATCTCCCAATCGGCGCGTATTGGCACCCAAGGGAAGTACACGGCATTATGGTTAACGAATGCTTTCTTTTGCAGTATTAGATGCTGGAAAAACTGCTTGTTATCAGTATATCAGGCATTGCTTGTGGACGTCAGGGAACGGTAGAAGGATGGCGTCAGCCCGGCTTCCGCCCGCGCGATGTCATTGAAGGGAGCTTTCAGTGAACCACGGAAATTGGCGCGCACCAGCTCCTGGAAAGTTCGGGCCGGATCGCGTTTTTCCCGCGCGCACAGGAAGCGGAACCATTTGGCGCCGACGGCGACATGGCCTTTCTCGTCATTGTAGATGACGTCGAGTATGGCGGCACTCTCCAGGTCGCCGGTTTCACGCATTTTGGCCTGCAGCGCGGGCGTCACGTCGAGGCCCCTGGCTTCGAGAATCAGTGGTACCACGGCCAAGCGGGCTGTGAGATCCGTGCGGGTCGCATGGGCAGCCTGCCAGAGGCCGTCATGGGCGGGTAGATCGCCATAATCCGCGCCGAGTTCCCGCAGGCGAGCCCGCACCATGCGAAAATGCTTGGCTTCCTCGAAGGCGACCTGCATCCAGCCGTCGAAGAAGGAGTTGGGGACCGGTCCTGTCGCAAAACGCGCGACGATATCGAGCGCCAGATCGACGGCATTCAGCTCGATATGGGCAATGGCATGCAGGAGCGCGATTCGGCCTTTCAGCGTGTGCAGCGAGCGCTTCTCCATGTTTTTCGGCGGCACCAGCTGCGGCTTTTCCGGCCGGCCAGGCCGATCGGCGAGCGGCGGGTCGAGCGGCGAACGCAGCGACAGGGTGCGCGCAAACCAGCGGTTTGCCGATTCTTGGGCAAGCTCGGTCTTGCGATCGAGATCGGCCGAACGGATCGCGGCAATGGCGCCACCGCGTAGCGACGTGATGGTTTTGGAACTGCCGGACATGCCTTCAGAGTTCCTTGGCCGCGGCCAGAACGGTTTCGGCGTGTCCAGCAACCTTGACCTTGTCCCATATTGCAGCGATGCGCCCATCGGCGTCGATCAGGAAGGTCGAGCGCACCACACCCATATAGGTGCGGCCATACATGCTCTTTTCGCGCCAGACGCCATAGGCCATTGCCATGGTCTTTTCTTCGTCTGAGGCAAGCGGCACGGAAAGCGCATGCTTCTTGACGAATTTTTCATGGCTTTTCACCGTGTCAGGCGAGACGCCGAGAAGGGCGACGCCGAGCCTTGCGAAATCGGCTGACAGTGCCGTGAAGGTAATCGATTCCGTCGTGCAGGCGGTGGTGTCGTCCTTGGGGTAGAAATAGATCACCAACGGCTTTCCGGCAAAATCGGCAAGGCGAACGCGATTGCCGCCGTCGCGTGGAAGATCGAAATCCGGTGCCTTATCGCCAATGCCGAGTTGAACTGGAAAAACTTCCGCCACGGGAAAACCTTTCTTTTGCCGGTTTTTTAGATGACACTTGAGGGAAGGCATATATACTGCTCGCGTGTGCCGTCCAATGGGACGCAGCGTCACCAACAAAATTGTAGAGAGCGAAAGGCACGCGCAGGAGTGATCCGAGGCGAAAAGATAACATTCCGCAAAAAGGATCTCGTGCCGCTCGACAATCTGCCGTCCGCCCAAGCCGAGGATCCGTTGATCGTGCATGTGCCGGAGCGCGTCCGCCGTCGTCGCTCGCATGTCTGGCATGTTTGCCGTATCACACTGGTTTTCTTTGCTTTTCTCGCCATCATTCTCGGTGCTGTCATAGCGACGATCGAAAGCGGCATCTTCGATGCGCCGCTGTCGCAGAAGGCGCAGACTGCGCTCGATCATGCCATCGGCCCACGTTACAAGGCAGAGGTGGGCGCGACCGTGGTCCGATTTACCTCGGATCTCCGCCTGGCGTTGGAGGCCCGCGACGTCAACGTCGTCGACCAGGAGAGCGGCAAGCATCTGTCGACGATGTCGGCCGTCAACATGGAACTTGACCCCTTGGCCCTCATTGAAGGCCGGGTGGAAGTGGCAAGTGTCGCGGCAGAGGGGATCGCGCTCGATACCTCGCTGCTGCCGCAAGGCGACCCGGTGGATTTGACTGCCCTGCGTGTTGATGCCTTGCCCAAGGCCCTGAATGCGGCTTTCGACAATCTCGACTTTCTCGAACATTTTGTCCAGCGAGGCGGCACGAATTCCGTGCGTATTTCCGGCTTCTCCATGAAGCTGGCGCGGCAGGAAGGCGAGCCGATCTCGCTTGTCGTCGATAATCTGACCTTCGAGCGCACTGCACCGAATTCTCTGCATCTCTACGGCGAGGTAGCGATCAATGGTTCCGTGGCGCTTCTGGATGTGCGGGCGGATCAAAAGGAGGCCGGTCGCAGCTCTTCGCTCGCGGCTAGGATATCCAATCTCGACCTTAGGCCGCTCACGATGGCCTATGATCCTAATGGTACGCCCCGACAGGGCTTCACGACCTTCGGGGACATCACGCTTTCGGCGGTCAAAGGAGAGGCGGGTGTAGATCCGAAGCTGAGTGCCACCGTCAAAGTTCAGCCCGGCACCCTCTATATGGACCATGATCCGCAGGAGCTGACGCAGGCCAATATCAACCTGGCCTACAATTTCGATCACCAGACCCTGGAGATTGCCCCCTCCAATGCACAGTTCCTCGGGACGACCGTGCCGTTCTCCGGCGCGCTGATCGATCTCGACCGCGTCGACGCCAATGTAGGGAAGGGCTTTGGCATCGACTTCGTGATCAAGGATGGGGTCGCCGCCTCGTCTCTGTCAGGGGAGAAGCCCATCAGCTTCGATGGTCGTGCTACCGGCCGGTTCTTTTCGACGACCAAGGAATTCCAGTTCGATAATCTCGGCATATCGACACCACAAGGCGCGCTTTTCGGCTCCCTGCATATGAAGCTCGGCGACAGTTCGCCTGAGATCAGTTTCGGCGGCCGCGCGGATAAGCTCGACACGGCTGCCGTCAAGCAGCTATGGCCGTTCTGGATGGCCTCGAAACCTCGAACCTGGGTCGAGGGCAATCTCTTCGGCGGATCGGTGACCAACGCCGTCATATCCGTTTTCATTCCGGCTGGCCGGCTGCGTGAAGCGTCACAGACCGGTAAGCTGCAGCTTGGCAAGAATGAGCTGCATATCGCCTTCGACATCGACGGCGCGCGGATGAATGTCCCGGGCGAAATCCCACCATTGCGCGACACCAAGGCCCATTTCGATCTGACCGGTCCGAATATGGTGGTCGATATCGCCTCGGCGACCTCCTATTTCTCCACGGGGCGTACGATCACGCTGAGCGACAGCAGCTTCTCGATCCCGGCGACCTACGATAAGCCGCTGATGGCCAATCTCGATTTGACGATTTCAGGCTCCGGCGACGCCATCGGCGAACTTCTGAGCTACAAGCCGCTGGAGGTCCTGCAGCGGACCGAATTCAAGCCGGAGGATTTCAATGGCAAGATCGTCGCCAAGGTCGATGCCAGGATCGGGTTGATCAAGGATCAGCAGCCGCCTCCGCCGGAGTGGCAGGCGACGCTTGATCTCGACAATGTCGATCTGCTGAAGCCGATGAACAATCGCAAGATCGACAATCTGACTGGCGTAATTTCGGCCGATCCGCAATCCGTGCATCTGCAAGCCCAGGCTCAGATCGATGGCATTCCCGCCCAGATCGACATGGTGGAGCCGACCGACAGCAAATCGACCGTCAAGCGCGCCCGCGTGATCACGGCAACGCTGACCGATGCGCAGCGCAACACCGTTCTGCCTGGACTTCGCGATATGATCGACGGGCCGGTTAAAGTGGAACTGACGCGCATTGATGACGATCGTCAGGGCGTGAAGGTCGATCTCGGCAAAGCTGCGCTGACCGTTCCTTGGATCGGCTGGTCGAAGGGCAGCGGCATTGCGGCGACTGCACAGTTCGAAGCATCCGGCCCGGACAGCCAGACGGCGCTCAAGAATTTCACGCTCAAGGGCGATGGCTTCGGCGCCAGCGGCGATCTTCTGATCAGCAAGGGGAGCCTTACCTCGGCGAGTTTCACCAGCGTGAAACTTTCGGCGCTCGACGATTTCGCGCTTTCGCTCAAGCGGAGCAAAAGCGGCGGCTATGACGTCGCCGTATCGGGAAATTCCGCTGACATAAGACCGATCCTCGCGCGCCTGAAGGCATCCACATCGGGCGGACAGCAGAGTTCAAACGGGGATGGTTCGGCAAGCGCGACGGTTCGCGCTAATCTCGACAAGGTTATAGGCTTCAATGACGAGACGATCGGCAATGTCAAAGGCGTTTATTCGATCTCGGGCGGCAAGACGACGGCTGCGGATTTTTCGGGCTTGACCCGTAGCGGCGAAGCGCTTGTCACCCAGATGAGCAAAGGGGCCAACGGCGTCATCCGTATCACGAGCGGCGATGCAGGCGCCGTTGCGCGCTTCACCGACCTCTACAAGCATTTGCAGGGTGGGCTGCTCAATCTGTCGCTGCGCTCGATCGGGCAGGATGACTGGGACGGCTCGCTCGATATCCGCAACTTCTCCATCATCGATGACAAGAAACTCTCGACCATCGTGTCGACGCCGAGCGGGAAGAACGGCAAGAGCCTGAATTCGGCGGTGAAGCAGAATATCGATACGCGTTCGCAGAGCTTCGAGCGCGGCTTTGCGCGGCTGGTGATGCGCGATGGGGTGCTCTCGGTCGAGAACGGCGTGGTGCGTGGTGTGCAGGTCGGAGCGACGTTCCAGGGCGTGCTGAAGGACGCCAGCGGCAAGATGGACATGACGGGAACCTTCATGCCCGCCTACGGCCTGAACCGGCTGTTCGCGGAAGTTCCGATCGTCGGCTTCATCCTGGGCAATGGCAGTGATCGCGGCCTGATCGGCATCACCTTCAGGCTGACCGGTACGATCGAGAAATCGAACCTGCAGATCAATCCTCTCTCGATCATCGCACCGGGCGTTTTCAGGCAGATATTTGAGTATTGAGGCGGCGCGAAGCTGAGGCTGCCGCCTTTCGAGAGCGGAGGCAGGGCGTATTATTTTTCTTCCGCCAATCGCTCGCGTATGCGCTCCGGCCCGCCGTTCATGCGCTTGGCGAATGGCCGATTGGGGTCCACGATACGCCAGAACGGAGCCGCGCCGCTTTGGCTGATCTGTACCAGATGTCGCTGAACGGTGACAGGGCAGCAGGCATCTGCGCCATACTGCTTGGCAAGCGCCTTTCTGACGTCCGCAATATCGGACAATCGGCCCGGAGGTGCTGCCCAGAGTGCGCGAGCGACCATCTCCTCATTGGGAATCAACATGCTTTGCGTAGAGCTTCGGCCCTTGCGCCTTGTCTTAATCACCGGCAATCCATCCATAATCCGCCTCCAAGGTTGGAACCTTAACAGAGGACGAGTGGGCAGGTCGCGATCCGACATGAGGATGCAAAGAATCGTGCAGTCGGCATCGATAGTGCTCTGCATTTGCGCTGACTCAAAATGATAAAGCCGGCGCGGGGGCGCCGGCTTGTCGTTTTCCTACTACTCAGACGCTCAGGTGGCCGGGCGGATCAACATATGTTTCTTCTTACCGAGCGAGAGCTTGATGACGCCATCTGCGGTGACCTCATCGGTGCCGATGATCTTGCGCTCGTCGCTGATGGGCTGGTCGTTGATGCGTACTGCGCCACCCTGGACGTGCCTGCGAGCCTCGCCGTTCGAACCGGCAAGACCGGCGCGCACGATCAGAGCCAGAAGGCCGATGCCAGCGTCGAGTTCGGAGGAGGGAACATCGATCGACGGCAGGTTTTCCGACAGACCGCCTTCCTCGAAGGTCTTGCGTGCGGTTTCGGCGGCCTGCTCGGCTGCGGCGCGGCCGTGAAGGATCGCGGTGACTTCGGTCGCGAGGATTTTCTTGACTTCGTTCAGTTCCGAACCCGCAACGGCGGAAAGCCGCGCGATTTCGTCCATTGGCAGCGTGGTGAACAGCTTGAGGAAGCGCGGAACGTCCGCGTCCTCGGTGTTACGCCAATATTGCCAAAAATCATAAACAGGCAGCAGGTCGGCATTCAGCCAGACGGCACCAGAAGCCGACTTGCCCATTTTGGCGCCGGAGGAGGTCGTCAGAAGCGGCGATGTCAAAGCAAAGAGTTGCTTGGTCCCCATGCGGTGACCGAGATCGATGCCATTGACGATATTGCCCCACTGATCCGAACCGCCCATCTGCAGGCGGCAATCGTAACGCTTTGCCAGTTCGACGAAATCGTAGGCCTGCAGGATCATGTAGTTGAATTCGAGGAACGACAGCGACTGTTCCCGGTCAAGCCTCGTCTTCACGCTGTCGAAAGACAACATGCGGTTGACGGAAAAATGCCGGCCGACATCGCGCAGGAATTCGAGATAATTCAGCGAGCGCAGCCATTCGGCATTGTTGATCATCAAGGCTGCGTTGCCGGGCTTGTTGTAGTCGAGGTAGTTCGAGAAGCAGCGTTTTATCGAGGCGATATTGTCCTCGATCATGTCGATGGTCATCAATTTGCGGGCTTCCTCCTTGAAGGAGGGATCACCGACCATGCCGGTGCCGCCGCCCATTAGGGAGATCGGCCGATGGCCAGTCGCCTGGAGCCAGTGCAGCATCATGATCTGGGTGAGATGGCCGACATGGAGGCTCGATGCCGTCGGATCATAGCCGATATAGGCCGTCACGGTTTCCTTGGCGAAGAGGTCGTCGAGGCCGGCTTCATCGGAAATCTGATGAATGAAGCCGCGCTCTTGCAGGGTGCGCAGGAAATCGGATTTGAACTCAGCCATGATCTTGGTCTCTCGATGCCGCTTTGCTTGAAAGCGCGGCGAAGTCGCTATTGTTTGACGTTGGGCGCGCGTTTAGCACCGATTTGGCGACGCGTCATCATTTTGCTGGGAACAGACGACAAGTTTCGACACATGTCGTAGGGCGGCGCGTTTGTAAACGGACGCCTCTCAACGTCAATAGACCGTAACATGGCCGCGAATCTGCCTGGAATAAGTCCCGCATTCGCCCGAATCGAATCCTAGGCATTTTCTTATTGATCCCGTACGCACCTCATGTTTCGTGAAAGAAACCGGTATGTCGCCTCTGCTTTCGAAGATGGGATTGTCATCCAAAAAGACGATCTGGGCATTTTTTGCCATGATGTTTGTTTTGGTCGGTATTGCTGCTGCGAATCCGGCCGAAGCTCAGGGTTCCCCTGAAAAGAGAATAGCGCTTGTCGTTGGTAACGCCGCCTACACGGTGGGGGCGCTTCCGACGCCGGCCAATGATGCCGGCTTGATCGCGCAAACGCTGCAGGCCGCGGGCTTCGATGTGATAGGCGCGCGCGATCTCGATCAGAATGGCTTGCGCGATGCCATGCGCGACTTTCTGACGAAAGCCAACGCGGCAGGCCCTAACACCGTCGTCTTTGTCTATCTGGCGGGCTACGGGGTTCAATATCAGGGCGACAATTATTTCGTGCCTGTGGATGCGCAGATCGCCAATGCCACGGATGTCCCCCTCCAGGCAGTCCGCGTGAGCGACTTCACAAAGTCGCTGTCGGCCATCAACAATCGTGGCAGCATCGTCGTGCTCGACGCGGCTAGAGCCAATCCGTTCGTGCAATCAAGTCAGCCGCTGGCCGGCGGTCTGGCGCTGGTCGATCCCGATGCCAATCAGCTAATTGCCTTCAATGCGGCGCCCGGCACGGTCGCACCGCAGGAGGCCGGTCCCTATGGTTCCTATGCGCATGCGCTGGCGGAGATGATCCGTGTTGGCGGCCTTTCGCTTGATGAGGTCTTCGATCGCACACGGTTGCGTGTCGGTGACTTGACCAAGGGCGCCGAAATTTCCTGGGATGCCACCAAGTTCAAGAACGCCTTTACTTTCTTCGATCGCGGACCGAATGCGCCGGCTGCTGCGGTGTCGAGCACCGAGGATGTGGCAAACCGGACGAAGCCCATTCGCGATTTCGACGAGCGTGATGCCTATTTCGCCGCGCTGGATCGCGACACGCTGCAGGGCTATGAGGATTTCCTCGCCGCCTATCCGAACGATTCTATGGCAAGGCGTGTGCGCGCCATCATCGCTGCCCGCCGAGAGGCGATAACCTGGCGCGAGACATGGCGAGCCGACACCCCGGAGGCCTATTGGTCCTATCTGAGGCGTTATCCGCGCGGTCCCCACGTCTGGGATGCCCGCCGTCGTCTCGAGCATTTCGAGGCAGCCCTTGAACCACCGCCTTCCTTTACCGTCATAGAATATGACGTGCCGCCACCGCCGCCGCCGGAAGTGGTCTATGTCGAGCGGCCTGTGCTTTATTTTGATGATGCCGATTTCGGGTATGCCCCGCCGCCGCCCGTCGTCTTCCTTGCGCCACCGCCGCCGGATTTCGTCGAGCTGGCGCCGCCGCAGCCTGCGGTCGATCTCTATGTGTTGCCGGCACCGGTCTTCGTTCCGGTCCCTGCATGGGTCGAACCGCCACGCGATATCGCGCCGCCCGAGAACAATGTTATCTTCAACAACATCCACAATACGGTCGTGAACAACACGACGGTCATCAACAACAACACTGTGATCAACGAGAACGGGGCGGCACCCGCAGCACCTGGGCTGACGACAGGTCAGAAACTCGCCGGCGCGGCCGTTATCGCCGGAGCAGGGGCTGCAGCACTGCATGTTGCCCTGCCGCCATCGGTACAGAAGAAGGCGGCAGTTATACAAAGGCAGAACCCCGCCGCGGCCGCTAAGACGATGCCTGGAGTTGCTCCAGCGGCGGCGCCGTCGCCGCAGCCGCAAGGCGGAAACGCCGCTGCCCACGTGCTTCCCCGCGCCAATGGTCAGCCGCTGCCGGCTGGTGGCAGGCCGCCCGTCAATCAGGGAACGGCTCAAACGAAGCCGGGGCAATCGCCGCAAGCTGCGCCGAATGCGGTGCATAATCCGACTGTTGCCACTCAACCCGCCCAGCAGGGCACAAATGCCAATGCGCACGCGCTTCCGGGCGCGAACGGTCAACCTCTGCCAGCCACGGGCAAGCTGCCGGTCAATCCTGGCGCAGCGCAGACCAAACAGGCTCAACAGCCTCAGGCTACGCCGAACGCCAATACACATGCGCTTCCCGGTGCCAAGGGACAACCGCTGCCGGCCGTTGGCAATGCGCCTGCCATGAAGGGGCAAAACCAGATTGCCAAGACCCCGGCACCGCAAGCAATGCCGGGCGGCAAACCGAATCCGGTCGCCGCTGCACCGAAACCCAATGGGCATGCTCCGGCAGCGCCGGCTGTTGCCGCCAGAACTTCGGCGAAGCCCAAGGCCATCCCCAACAATCCACCTCGTGTCAGCAGTCAGCCTCATGTCGCTGCCACGCCGTCGCGGCAAGCCAATCCGGCTCCGGCGCAGCCCAAACCCGCGCCGCATGTGGTGGCACAGGCGAGGGCGCCAGCGCCGAAGCCGCAGCCGCAGCCGCAGCCGAAGGTCGTGCAGCAGCAGGTGAAGAGACCTCCTCCGCCTCCGCCGCAGAAGCCTCCTGAAAAGAAGAAGTGCGGCGCTCCCGGCCTGCCGGCATGTCACTGACGGATGATATCAAACGATGATGTGGAAGCCCGCTTCGGCGGGCCTTCGCATGCGATATTGTCGCTTGATCGGCTTGTTGAAATCAGGCCAAGCGGTTAGCACTGACCGACCGGTCGTCAATCGGCCCTGACATACGTATTACGGCAGGCTGCAGGTCCATCACGAAAACAGGCAGGCAGATGAGTGACACCATAATACTCGAAACCCCACGCCTCGTTCTGACGATGTGGGACAAGGGTGATGCCGAAATGATTCGGCAATTGCATTCGACGATCGAGACCACGCGCTATCTCTCAGGCGCGGCTCCCTGGACGCTGGAGAAGGCCGAGGAGCGGCTGAAAAGCTGGTTCGATGAACATGCGCGCGACGGTGTGACCAAATATAAGATGCTGCGGCGCGAGGATGGACGCTTTATCGGCCGTGCCGGCTTTTCGCGCTTTCAGGAGAGAGGGCGAGGCGAGTTCGAACTCGGCTATTCGCTTCGGCAGGACGCTTGGGGCAACGGCTACGCCACGGAAATCGCCGGCGCACTCGCGCAATGGTTTTTCAACCGCGGCTTTGCCGATCGGTTCATCGCATTCACGCATCCGGAAAACGTCGCATCGCAGCGAGTTCTGCAGAAAATCGGCATGCAGTACGAAGCGCCGATCGTAGTCAGCGGTGCTCAAGGCATTTGCTTCAGGATGTCGCGCTAAGAGCAGGCCCGAGAAGAGTGCGCAGCGGATTTTCGACCGGAATGCGCAAAACAGCAAGATCGAGCGTTTCCGTGTTTAAAAGAACGGCGGAAACGCTCTGAAGGGGCACCGTCTCTTAGCGAATGCGCTTGGCAGCCGGTTCCGGCACCAATTCGCCATTCAGACGACGATCGAGATAATCCTCGCATTCGCCGAGCAGCGTTTCGACCTGACCGTTGAAGAAGTGGTTGGCACCCGGAACCACCTTGTGCGTGATCAGGATGCCCTTCTGTGTCTTCAGCTTCTCGACGAGGCCGTTGACGTCCTTTTCAGGAGCAACCTTGTCCGCATCGCCGTTGATGATCAGGCCGGACGAGGGGCAGGGTGCGAGGAAGGAGAAGTCGTAGATATTCGGCTGCGGCGCGATCGACATGAAGCCTTCGATTTCCGGACGGCGCATCAGAAGCTGCATGCCGATCCAGGCGCCGAAGGAGTAGCCGGCAACCCAACAGCTCTTCGAATCAGGATGAAGGCTCTGGACCCAGTCGAGGGCCGAGGCCGCATCGGAAAGCTCGCCGGCGCCGTGGTCGAACTCGCCCTGGCTGCGGCCGATGCCGCGGAAATTGAAGCGGAGCGTGGTGAAGCCGCGCTTCTGGAACATATAGAAGAGCTGGTAGACCACCTGATTGTTCATCGTGCCGCCGAACTGCGGATGGGGATGAAGGATAATCGCGATCGGGGCGCTCTTTTCCTTGGAGGGCTGATAGCGGCCTTCAAGGCGACCCGCGGGGCCGTTGAAAATTACTTCGGGCATCGATACTCCGGCTCTTCTTTTTCTGCGTTCAAACCCTACGGCACGCAGCAAGTTGACTTGACGAATGCGCTCATCTTTTCTAGAACGCAGTTTAGAACAATTCGAAACTTGATGCGGTGGTCCGCGCGTTGTTTGCGCAACGGTTTGTGGAACGTGTCATAAGGCATGCCCGGCTGAAATTTCAAGGAAAATGAGCCGGTCGCAGGAAAGCAAAGTCGCGCAGGAAGAAGATTATGGCGGCAGCACGCCTCTATCTCGACTGGAATGCTACCGCACCGCTTCATCCGGCGGCGCGCGAAGCCATGCTGCGCGCAATGGATATTCAAGGCAACCCCAATTCTGTTCATGGCGAAGGTAGGGCAGCCCGCGCAGCTGTCGAGGCCGCACGCCGGCAGGTTGCAAGATTGACCGGTGCCGAACCCGCCCATGTCGTTTTTACGAGCGGCGCCACAGAGGCGGCCAATATGGTGCTGACGCCGGAATTCCGCATGGGGCGGACGCCGCTTCTCGTCAGCCATCTATATATATCGGCCGTCGAGCATCCAGCCGTGCGTGAAGGCGGGCGATTTACAAGGGATAATGTCAGCGAAATCCCGGTGACATCGGACGGTACGGTCGATCTTGCCGCGCTGGAGGCCATGCTTGCTGCTCACGACAAGGCTAATGGCCTGCCGATGGTTGCCATCATGCTCGCCAATAACGAGACCGGAATTCTCCAGCCTGTCGGTGAAGCGGCCAAGCTCGTTCAGGCCGCGGGCGGCCTCCTTATGGTGGATGCCGTTCAGGCGGCAGGCCGCATTCCGCTCGATATCAATGCGATCGGCGCGGATTTCCTGATCGTCTCCTCACACAAGATCGGTGGTCCCAAGGGTGCCGGCGCGCTCGTCTCGCGCGGCGAGGTGCTGATGCCGAAACCGTTGATCCATGGCGGCGGCCAGGAAAAAGGCCATCGCTCCGGCACGGAAAACACGCTTGCCATCATCGGATTTGGTGCGGCTGCCGAGGCTGCTGCCGCAGACTTCGAGGTTCGCAATGCCGCGATCGGTTCGTTGCGCGACCGGCTGGAAGCGGGCATGGAGCTTGCAGCGCCGGATGTCATCATTCATGGGAAGGGTGGCCCGCGCGTTCCGAACACCAGCTTCTTCACGCTGCCGGGATTGAAATCCGAAACCGGACAGATTGGCTTCGATCTGGAGGGCGTGGCGATTTCTGCCGGCTCAGCCTGCTCGTCGGGCAAGGTCGGCGAGAGTCATGTGCTCGTGGCGATGGGCTGCGACCCGAAACTCGGAGCTCTCCGCATTTCGCTGGGATCGACCACAACCGAAGCGGATATCGATCGCGCAATTGCCGCGTTTGCCCGCATTGCGGGAAGACGCAAGCTGGCGGGCGCGGCGGCCTGACGGCCACAATTTTGCGGAAACCAAAATTTCCGCTTGCCAAGCGGGGTGAAAAGTCCCTTTTGGCCGACTACATAGAAGGCAGACATAAGTCTGCCGCAACGTTGACAAGCTGCCGGACCTTGGATCCGGCGAGATTGGAGAACGAAATGCCTGCAGTCCAGGAAACGGTCGATCAGGTTCGCCTGATTGACGTGGACCAATATAAGTATGGTTTTGAGACCATCATCGAAATGGACAAGGCTCCCAAGGGTCTGTCCGAAGACATTGTCCGTTTTATTTCCGCCAAGAAGCAAGAGCCGGAATGGATGCTGGAGTGGCGTCTTGAGGCCTATCGCCGCTGGCTGACGCTGGAAGAGCCGACATGGGCGCGCGTCGACTATCCGAAGATCGACTTCAACGACATCTACTACTACGCCGCGCCGAAGAAATTCGCCGGTCCGAAGTCGCTTGACGAAGTCGACCCGGAACTCCTGAAAACCTATGAGAAGCTCGGCATTCCATTGCGCGAGCAGGAGATCCTTGCCGGCGTCGAAAAGCCGAAGATCGCCGTCGATGCGGTGTTCGATTCCGTTTCGGTCGTCACCACCTTCAAGGAAGAGCTGAAGAAGGCTGGCGTGATCTTCATGTCGATCTCGGAAGCCATTCGCGAGCATCCGGATCTGGTGCGCAAGTATCTCGGCTCCGTCGTGCCGACCTCGGATAATTTCTATGCGACGCTGAATTCGGCCGTCTTCACGGACGGTTCGTTCGTCTTCGTGCCGAAGGGCGTTCGTTGCCCGATGGAACTATCGACCTACTTCCGCATCAACGAGAAGAACACGGGCCAGTTCGAGCGCACGCTGATCATCGCCGAAGAAGGTGCCTACGTCTCCTATCTCGAAGGCTGCACGGCGCCGCAGCGCGACGAAAACCAGCTGCATGCCGCCGTCGTCGAGCTCGTTGCGCTTGACGATGCCGAGATCAAGTATTCGACCGTCCAGAACTGGTATCCGGGCGACAAGAACGGCAAGGGCGGCATCTACAACTTCGTCACTAAGCGTGGCGATTGCCGCGGCCATCGCTCCAAGATCTCCTGGACGCAGGTCGAGACCGGCTCTGCCATCACCTGGAAATATCCGTCCTGCATCCTGCGCGGCGATGACAGCCGCGGCGAGTTCTACTCGATCGCCGTTTCCAACGGTCATCAGCAGGTCGATAGCGGCACCAAGATGATCCACCTCGGCAAGAACACGTCGAGCCGCATCGTCTCGAAGGGCATCGCCGCCGGCGTCTCGCAGAACACCTATCGCGGCCAGGTTTCGGCTCACCGCAAGGCGTCGAACGCGCGTAACTTCACGCAGTGCGATTCACTGCTGATCGGTGACAAGTGCGGCGCCCATACGGTGCCCTACATCGAGGCAAAGAACTCGACGGCGCAGTTCGAGCATGAAGCCACGACGTCGAAGATTTCCGAAGATCAGCTGTTCTACTGCCTGCAGCGCGGCATCCCGACCGAGGCGGCGATCGCGCTGATCGTCAATGGCTTCGTCAAGGAAGTGCTGCAGGAGCTGCCGATGGAATTCGCCGTCGAAGCGCAGAAGCTCATCGGCATCTCGCTCGAAGGCAGTGTTGGGTGATGGACGATCGGCCGCCACTTTGGCAGACCGGTGAACGGAAGTATTGGGTCGCAAAGGCTGCAATTTTCTTGTTCTCCTCGGCATTAGCCGGTGTCATCGTGGGAATGCTCGTAGCTTTTGCGAACTGGCATATCGGCAAACTGATCGTACTTTCGTCCCTTGGTGTGTGTGCCGTTTTGTTGCTGCTCGGTAGAGCGGTTGAATTCGTCGAAGAATTATTGGAATTGGTGGAACGCATTTTCCCTGGATGGAAAAGCCCCAAGTGAAAGATCGAGACTATGCTTGAAATCAAGAACCTGCACGCCCGTATCGCCGAAGACGGCACTGAGATCATCCGTGGTCTGAACCTGACGGTGAAGGCTGGCGAAGTCGCCGCCATCATGGGCCCGAACGGCTCGGGCAAGTCGACGCTCTCCTACATCCTCGCCGGCCGTGAGGACTATGAAGTCACCGAGGGCGACATCCTTTATAACGGCGAAAGCATCCTGGAGCTTGACGCCGCCGAGCGCGCCGCCAAGGGTATCTTCCTGGCCTTCCAGTATCCCGTGGAAATTCCCGGCGTTGCCACCATGCAGTTCCTCAAGGTTGCTCTGAACGAGCAGCGCAAGGCACGCGGCGAAGACGAACTGACGACACCGGATTTCATCCGCCGCGTCAAGGATGCTGCCGGCAAGCTGCAGATAAACATGGACATGCTGAAGCGCCCGCTGAATGTCGGCTTCTCCGGCGGTGAAAAGAAGCGCGCCGAAATCCTGCAGATGGCGCTGCTCGAGCCGCAGCTTTGCGTGCTCGACGAAACCGATTCCGGCCTCGACATCGATGCGCTCAAGATCGTCGCCGATGGCGTCAACGCGCTACGTTCGCCCGATCGCGCCGTGATCGTCATCACCCACTACCAGCGCCTGCTCGACTATATCGTTCCGGACACCGTTCACGTTCTCTACAAGGGCCAGGTGATCAAGTCCGGCGACAAGACGCTGGCGCATGAACTCGAAGCCAACGGTTATGCCGACATCATCGGTGCGGCAGCCTGATCGAGGCGGAAAGGACACGTCGATGAACATTCAAACGACGAACCGCCTGACATCAGCCGAAACGGCGCTGATCGAGGCGTATAACGACCAGATGGGCGACCTGCCTGGCGACGGCGAAGTTTTTGCCGTCCGCGATCGCCTGCTGGACGAGCTGAAGACCGCCGGCCTGCCGACGCGCCGCGTCGAGGCTTGGCATTACACCGATTTCAAGAACCTGCTGCGTCTGGTCCCGAGCGATATCGGCAAGGGCCTTGCCGAAGCGTTGCCTGCGACGGTCGAAGGATCGCCTGTCATTGCGGTTCTGCAGGGCAAGGCAAGCGATAAGGCTTCGGTGAAGAATTTGACCGTTGCGCGCTACGCCGACAGCTTGATCAACGGCGCGGCCGCCGTCGGCCTCGAGGCGCTTGGTAAGGATGACGCTATCGGCCGCATCAATGCGAGCTTTGTGCGTGACGGTTATGTCATCGATTTCCCCGATGGCACCGAACTCGATGCGCCGCTCGAAGTGCAGTTCATCCATGCCGGCGGCCAGATCCACAGCCGTCTGCCTGTTACCTTCGGCGCTGACGTCAAGGCGACCTTTATCGAGCGTCATCAAGCGGTTGAGGGCGCGGCTGCACTGGTTTCCTCGGTCAGCGAAATCAAGATCGGCAAGGGTTCTGAAATCACTTGGATCATCCTGCAGGAGCAGGGCAGCGAAGACACCCATCTCGGCCAGCTTCGCATCGATCTTGGAGAAGACGCCAAGCTGAAGCTATTCGTCATCAACGCCGGCGGCAAGTTGGTGCGTCAGGAACTGTATATCAAGGTAGCGGGCGAGGGCGCCGATCTGACGCTGCGCGGCATCAACCTGCTCGGCGGCGATACCCACACGGACGTGACGATGGTACTCGGCCATGACGTTCCGAACACCGGTTCCACGGAAGTTATCCGTAATGTTGTGTTCGATCGCGCTCGCGGCGTCTTTCAGGGCATGATCCGGGTTGCACCGGATGCGCAGAAGACCGACGCCAAGATGGCTTGCAACACGCTGCTAATGTCCGACGATGCCGAGTTCTCCGTGAAGCCGGAGCTTGAAATCTTCGCTGATGACGTACAATGCGGCCACGGCGCCACTGTCGCGGATATCGACGGCAACCATCTCTACTACCTGATGGCGCGCGGCATTCCGGAGAAGAAGGCGCGAGCTATGCTCGTCAACGCCTTCGTGGCCGAGATCGTCGAGGAACTGGAAGACGAAGCCCTCGTCGAGGCGCTGGAAGGTGTTATTTCGGCCTGGCTGGAAAAGCACGCCTGATTGGAGGCAAAGCTCGTGGACAAGATCGTGCCGGCAACGGCCTATGACGTCGAAGCCATTCGCCGGGATTTTCCGATCCTGGCGAAGACGGTGCATGGCAAGCCGCTGGTCTATCTCGACAACGGCGCCTCCGCGCAGAAGCCGCAGGTCGTCATCGATGCCATTTCACACGCCTATTCCAACGAATATGCAAATGTGCATCGCGGCCTGCACTTTCTGTCCAATGCTGCGACGGAAGCCTATGAGGCGGCTCGCGAAAAGGTGCGCCGCTTCCTGAATGCGCCGTCGGTCGACGATATCGTCTTTACCAAGAACTCGACGGAAGCGATCAACACGGTCGCCTACGGCTGGGGTATGCCAAAGATCGGCGAGGACGACGAGATTGTCGTCTCGATCATGGAGCATCACTCCAACATCGTTCCCTGGCATTTTATTCGCGAGCGTCAGGGCGCGAAGCTCGTCTGGGTGCCCGTTGACGACGAGGGCGCGTTCCATATTGAGGATTTCGAAAAGAGCCTGACGGAGCGCACGAAGCTCGTCGCCATCACGCATATGTCGAATGCGCTCGGAACTGTCGTTCCTGTGAAGGAAGTGTGCCGCATCGCGCATGAGCGCGGCATTCCAGTCCTGATCGACGGCTCGCAGGGTGCCGTGCATATGCCTGTCGACGTGCAGGATATCGACTGCGACTGGTATGTCATGACCGGCCACAAGCTCTATGGCCCTTCGGGTATCGGCGTTCTCTACGGCAAGAAGGAGCGGCTTGCCGAGATGCGGCCGTTCCAGGGCGGCGGCGAGATGATCTTCGATGTCACCGAGGAAAACGTCACCTATAACGAGCCGCCGCATCGCTTCGAAGCGGGAACGCCGCCGATCGTTCAAGCGATCGGCCTTGGCCATGCGCTCGATTATATGGACAGTATCGGTCGTGAAGCGATTGCGCGCCACGAAGCCGATCTTGCCGCCTATGCGGCGGAACGGCTGCGGGATATCAATTCGCTGCGCGTCATCGGCACGGCGCCCGGCAAGGGTGGCATCTTCTCCTTCGAGCTCGCGGGGATACACTCCCACGACGTCTCGATGGTGATCGACCGCCAGGGTGTCGCCGTTCGCGCCGGCACCCATTGCGCCCAGCCGCTCTTGAAACGCTTCGGCGTCACCTCCACATGCCGTGCATCGTTCGGCATGTACAATACGCGCGCCGAGGTGGATGCCTTGGCGGATGCATTGGAATATGCACGGAAATTCTTTGCCTGAGGAGGCAAGCGATGTCACTCGACGAAAGCGAACAGAAGATCGATGCGCGCGAAGGGATCGTGCATTCCAGCATCCCCGAGGATGAACTGGCGCGCCTCAGCGACGACATCATCTCTGCGCTGAAAACGGTCTACGATCCGGAAATTCCGGCCGATATCTTCGAGCTCGGTCTGGTTTACAAGATCGATATCGAAGACGACCGCATGGTGAAGATCGTCATGACGCTGACGGCACCGGGTTGCCCGGTTGCCGGCGAAATGCCGGGCTGGGTCGAAAATGCCGTCGGCGCCGTCGAAGGCGTTTCCGGTGTCGACGTCAGCATGACCTTCGATCCGCCGTGGACGCCGGATCGCATGTCGGAAGAAGCGCAGGTCGCCGTCGGCTGGTATTGAAGCTTTAGGCCGCCGGCTTTACATTGAGACTCGAAGCGCCGGATCTTGACCCCGGTTGCGGAAGGAGAATGAGCCCATGGGCTTCGCAATCATGAGCATGACGGATGCGGCAGCTGCCCGCGTCAAGGCGATCGTCGAGAATTCCGGTCCCGATGCCAAGGGCGTTCGCGTGGGCATCAAGAAGGGCGGCTGCGCCGGCATGGAATATACCATCGACCTGGTGACCGAGCCGAATGCCAAGGACGATTTGATCGAGCGCGATGGCGCAAAGGTCTGGGTTGAGCCCTCGGCCGTCCTCTATTTGCTCGGCACAGAAATGGGCTTCGAGACGACGACGTTGCGCTCGGGCTTCATCTTCACCAATCCGAACCAGACATCGGCCTGCGGCTGTGGTGAATCCGTCGAATTGAAACCTGCCGATCTGGCTGCTCTGGCGGCACAACGACAGGCTGCGCACCCCGCTTAAAGCGTATCTCACCACATTTCGCCTCGCTGCGTTTCGTGCTTTGATCGACAAAGGCGAAGGGTCTTTCCATTGCCCCTTGGCTGACCGGCTGAGCCGGATAAGGTCCACATGATGCGCGAGGGGGAACATATGGCGGCTGCGGCATGGGTTTACACATTGATCCCGGCAGGCGCTGCGATTGCGGGCGCCACGGTTGCCGTGAACACGCAGCCAGGCCCCAATCTTGTCAGCGCTATCCAGCATTTTGCCGCCGGCGTGGTGTTTGCGGCCGCCGCCGACGAAATTCTGCCTGATATCATGCATCGCGGCTATCCTTTGGCAACCGTGATTGGCGGAGCGATCGGCGTCGGCGTGATGCTGCTGGTCAAGCAGTTGGAAAACTGGGCCAAAGGGCCGGTCGGCCTTCTGGCTGCCATCGGCATCGACATCCTGATCGACGGGCTCGTGCTCGGCATCGGTTTTGCAGCGGGGCCGAAAGTCGGCTTGCTGCTGACCATCGCCTTGACGATCGAGGTGCTATTCCTTGGTTTGACGGTGGCGAACGAACTTGGCGAGAGCGTCCGTTCTCGAACGAAGATCGTCGCGGTGACGGCAGCGCTTGCGCTGCTGCTGCCGATCGGTGCCTTGTTGGGAACGCCGATCGCTTCATTGCCTGGCCATGTTTTGACTGGCTTCTTTGCGTTCGGGCTGATTGCGCTTCTCTATCTCGTCACCGAGGAGCTGCTGGTCGAAGCCCATGAAACACCCGACCGCCCCTGGGTGACCGCTATGTTCTTTGCGGGCTTTCTCGCGTTGCTTCTGCTTGAGGAGGCGATCGGCTAGCGGCTGGAAGTTTCAGTTAGCTGCCGAAACGGGCGTCAGCTTGAGGCCAAGCGCCCTGACAACTTTCAAGATCGTCGCGAATTCGGGATTGCCGTCGCCGCTGAGCGCGCGATAAAGCGCCGAGCGGTTCATGCCGACATCCTTGGCGAGCTTGCTCATGTTGCGCGTGCGCGCGACTTCGCCCAGCGCCTTGGCGATCGAGGCCGGATCGTCGGTTTCGAAGGCGGCGGCGATGTAGCTGTCGGGATTGTCCACGTCGAATCGTTCCGGCATAAATCTGAATTCCAAGGTCCCACCGTGGCGTCATCAAAAACGCCGCGCATCCTTTCGGACACGCGGCGTTTTCATAGACAAGTTTCACAATAGATTTATGTCTGTTTCCGGCGAAGCGACTGAACCGCTTCGCTTTTTTGCAAAAATCCTATTCTGCGGCCTCGGCGTAGGATTCCAGCGGCGGGCAGGTGCAGATCAAGTTGCGGTCGCCATAGACATTGTCGATGCGGTTGACCGGCGACCAGTATTTGTCCACGCGGAATGCGCCAGGCGGGAAGCAGGCCTGTTCGCGTGAATAGGGGCGATCCCATTCGCCGACAAGGTCTTCCACCGTGTGCGGAGCGTTCTTCAACGGATTGTTGGCCTTGTCCATCCGGCCGTCTTCGATGGCGCGGGCTTCCTCGCGGATCGCCAGCATCGCCTCGCAGAAACGATCGAGCTCGGCCTTCGTTTCCGATTCGGTCGGCTCGATCATCAGCGTGCCGGCTACCGGCCAGCTCATGGTCGGGGCATGGAAGCCGCAATCAATCAGGCGCTTGGCAACGTCGTCGACCGTCACACCGGCGCTTGCGGCCAGCGGGCGGGTGTCGATGATGCATTCGTGTGCCACGCGTCCATCCTTGGACTTGTAGAGCACGTCATAGGCGCCCTTGAGCCGGGCAGCGATGTAGTTGGCGTTGAGGATTGCCACCTTCGTCGCCTGCGTCAGGCCTTCGCCACCCATCATCAGGCAATAGCTCCAGGAGATTGGCAGGATGGAGGCCGAACCGAAGGCTGCCGCCGAGACCGCTCCGCTGCGGCCGTCCGTTTCCGGATGGCCGGGCAGGTGGGGCGCCAGATGCGCCTTGACGCCGATCGGGCCCATGCCGGGACCGCCGCCGCCATGCGGGATGCAGAAGGTCTTATGCAGGTTGAGGTGGCTGACATCGGAGCCGATATCGCCGGGACGCGAGAGGCCGACCATGGCGTTCATATTCGCGCCATCGAGATAGACCTGACCACCATGCTTGTGCACGAGATCGCAAATCTCCTTCACCGTTTCCTCGAAGACGCCGTGCGTCGAGGGATAGGTGATCATGCAGCAGGAGAGGTTGTCGGCATATTGCTCGGTCTTGGCGCGGAAATCGGCCATATCGATATCGCCATCGTCGCTGACTTTCACGACCACGACCTTCATGCCCGCCATCTGTGCCGAGGCGGGGTTGGTACCGTGCGCGGAGGTCGGGATGAGGCAGATGTCACGGTGACCCTGACCGTTGGCAATGTGATAGTTGCGGATGGTCAGGAGGCCGGCATATTCGCCCTGCGCGCCGGAGTTCGGCTGCATGGAGAAGGCGTCATAGCCTGTTACGGCGCAGAGCTTGTCCGTCAGATCATCGATCATTTCGCGGTAGCCGAGCGCCTGATCGGCCGGGACGAATGGATGGATATCCGAGAACTCCGGCCAGGTGATCGGCAGCATTTCCGCCGTCGCGTTCAGCTTCATGGTGCAAGAGCCGAGCGGGATCATCGAGCGGTCGAGCGCCAGGTCGCGGTCCGAAAGACGACGAATGTAACGCGTCATCTCGCTTTCGGCACGGTTCATGTGGAAGATCGGATGTGTGAGGTATTCGCTGGTGCGCAGCAGAGTCTTCGGCAGGCGATAGGACGGCTCGAAATCGGCGATGCGGAAATCGCCGCCGAAAGCGCGCCAGACGGCTTCGACCGTTGCCGGGCGCGTGCGCTCGTCGAGGCTGATGCCGATCTTGGTTTCACCAACCTTGCGCAGGTTTACGCCTTCGGCGACGGCTGCACGCAGGATCAGACCCTGCATGTGGCCGACTTCGACGGTGATCGTGTCGAAGAAGGTTTCAGGCTCAACGATGTAGCCGAGCTTTTCCAGTCCCTTGGCCAACAGCACGGCCTTCTGGTGAACCTGCTGGGCGATTGCCTTCAAGCCCTGCGGACCGTGGAAGACCGCATACATGGAGGCCATGACGGCGAGGAGCACCTGGGCGGTGCAGATGTTCGACGTCGCCTTTTCGCGACGGATATGCTGTTCGCGGGTCTGCAGCGACAGGCGATAGGCACGATTGCCGCGTGCATCGACCGAGACGCCGACGAGACGGCCGGGCATGGAGCGCTTGTAGTCGTCCTTGACCGCCATAAACGCCGCATGAGGCCCACCATAGCCAACCGGAACGCCGAAGCGCTGCGACGAGCCGATGGCGATATCCGCACCCATTTCGCCCGGGGATTTCAGCAGGGTCAATGCCAGGAGATCGGTCGCCATGACGGCGATGGCGCCGGTCTGGTGCAGGCGGGCGATCAGGCCACTGAAATCGTTGATGTGGCCATGCGTGCCCGGATACTGGAAGATCGCTCCGAAGACGTCGACCGGATCGAGATCGGTGAAGGGATCACCGACGATGACGGTCCAGCCGAGCGGCTCGGCGCGCGTCCTGATCAGCGCTATGGTCTGTGGGTGGCATTCGGCATCGACGAAGAAGGCCCTTGCCTTCGATTTTGCGACACGTTCCGCCATCGCCATACCTTCGGCCGCGGCGGTCGCTTCATCGAGCAGCGAGGCGTTGGCGACATCGAGACCGGTGAGGTCGCTGATCATCGTCTGGTAGTTCAGCAGTGCCTCGAGGCGCCCCTGGCTGATCTCAGGCTGGTATGGCGTATAGGCGGTGTACCAGGCGGGATTTTCCAGGATGTTGCGCTGGATGACCGGCGGCGTGATCGTGCCGTAGTAGCCCTGGCCGATCAGGGAAACGAGAACCTTGTTCTTGTTGGCGGTCTCGCGCAGACGGTCGAGCGCCTCGCGCTCCGTCATCGCTGCGCCCCAGGCGAGCGGCGCCTTCTGGCGGATCGCCGGTGGCAACGTCGCCTCGATCAGGCCGTCAAGGCTCTTATAGCCGATCACCTTGAGCATATCGGCCATCTCCGACGGAGACGGGCCGATATGGCGGCGGTTGGCGAAATCGTATGGCTGGTAGTCGGTGAAGGTGAATTCCGTAGGCGTCGCCATTATCCGATCAGCTCCTTGTAACCGGATTCATCAAGAAGACCATCGAGATCGCCGACGTTCTTCAGCTTCAGCTTGAAGAACCAGCCAGCACCCATCGGGTCGGAGTTGACGAGGGCCGGATCGGCAGTGATGGCTTCGTTGATTTCCGTGATTTCCCCGTCGAGCGGACAATAGACTTCGGAGGCTGCCTTGACCGATTCGACGGTTGCCGCGTCGGCTCCCTTGGAGAAGCTGGCACCGACCTCAGGCAATTCCACAAACACGAGATCGCCGAGCTGTTCGGCGGCATGTGCCGTGATGCCCACGATTGCGACATCGCCTTCGACCTTCAGCCACTCATGTTCTTCGGTAAACTTCAGCATGGATAATCCTCTCTGGAAAAGACGTTCAACGTTTGTAGGTTGGTTTGATGAAAGGCAGGGCGCTGACGGCGACGGGCAGATATTTGCCGCGTACTTCAGCGTAAACGGAGGTGCCAAGCGCCGTGAAATCGGTGGGCAAATAGCCCATGGCGACCGGGCCTTCGACGCTCGGACCGAAACCGCCCGACGTGACTTCACCAATCTCGGTCTTGCCTTCGGCATCGGCATAAAGCTTGGCATGGCCGCGCACCGGCGCCTTGCCATCGGGCTTCAGACCGACGCGGCGGCGTGTGGTGCCGCCATCCAGTTCGCCGAGGATACGGCTTGCGCCAGGAAAGCCGCCGGCGCGGGCGCCGCCGGTCTTGCGGGCCTTCTGGATGGCCCATTCGAGCGCGGCTTCTATCGGCGTGGTCGTCTGGTCGATATCATTGCCATAAAGGCAAAGGCCGGCTTCGAGCCGGAGCGAGTCACGGGCGCCGAGGCCGATCGGCTGTACATCCGGGTGCTCCAGCAGCCGCTTGGCGATATCCTCGGCCTTGTCGGCCGGGACGGAGATTTCGAAACCGTCTTCGCCGCTATAGCCGGAGCGCGAGACGAGGCAGGAGACATCGTGGAGGCGACAATGGCGCACATCCATGAATTTCATATAGGCGATATCGGCCCAGAGCTCGGCAAGCACGTCGACGGCGTGCGGGCCTTGAAGGGCAATGAGTGCGCGATCAAGTAATGTGACTTCGCAGCTATCGCCGATATGATCTTGAAGATGCTTGAAATCCTGCTCTTTGCAAGCGGCATTCACGACGACAAAAAGATAGTCGTCCATGTGGGCGATCATCAGATCGTCAAGAATGCCGCCCTTGTCGTCGGTGAAGAAGCCATAGCGCTGGCGATTTTCAGCAAGGCCTACAATATCGACGGGCACCACGCTCTCCAGTGCCAGCGCGGCATCCTCATATTTGCCGGAGCGGGCGCGGATCGTCACCTGACCCATATGCGACACGTCGAACAGGCCGGCGGAGGATCGAGTCCAAAGGTGTTCCTTCAGAACGCCCGGCGCATATTGAACCGGCATATCGTAGCCCGCGAACGGCACCATGCGGGCACCGAGCGATACATGTAGGGCATGAAGGGGGGTGGTCTTGAGGGCAGCGGTCTCGTCCAAATGACGCCTCCGGGTTTTGCGCTCGTTTCGAAGCGCAGAGCTCACAATTTCGGCGCGGTTGCGCCTGACGATGAGCCCCCTCTGTCTGTTTGCCTGAGATTGTTATCCCTTCGGCGAACGCTTGCGCGCTTCTCTCCAGAGTTCCGTCTGCCCCTTGCTGGTCCTTTGGCCTGAGAGTTTCCGGGGCGGTTGCTCCTTCGGCACCGGCTTGCGCCGGATTCTCCCAACAAGGTTGACAGCCATTATCCGGTCTCGGCGAAAGATGGCAAGGGGCAAATGTCGTCGCTGAACAAATTTTTGTCGCGCCGATCAATCCTGCGTTTCCTAATGAATACGGGCCTTTGCAACAGAGATGGGAGAGGCTATCCCTTCTGCTCGATTGAGGAGCCGGGCAGGAGACAAAGATGAACCGCAACTACGCAGCCGCATTGCTGATGTCTATTGGCGCATTTTCGCTTTCCGTTGTCGGAGCGATGGCTGAGGACAGTGGCGCGATGAAATCCATGCCCGGCATGCACATGGATGCAGGTGCGGCGCCTTCCGGCTCGGCGACTGCCAAGCTTGGCGATCTCGATATCAGCGGTGGCTACGTTCGCGCCATGCTTCCCGGCCAGCCGGTCGGTGGCGGTTACATCACCATTCACAATACCGGCAAAACAGACGACAAGCTAACCTCCGTGACCTCCTCAGCCGCTGGCAAGGTGGAACTGCATGAGATGAAAATGGAGGGTGAGATCATGAAGATGCGCGAGGTGAAGGGCGGCATCGCCATTCCCGCCGGCGCGACCGTGACACTCGCGCCAAATACGATGCACATGATGTTCAAGCAGGTGAAGATGCCCTTCAAGCAGGGTGGCACGGTGCCCGTGATGCTGATGTTCGACAAGGCTGGTATGGTCGACATTAATCTTCCCGTCGTCTCGGCCAAGGAAAACTGAGCCAGAAAATCATTCGACGTTACAATTCCGGTTTCCACTTTTCCTCGAAATGCTCTAAAGCCACGTCAAAAGGCCGGGAAATCTCCGGCCGCGGGGCTGATGCCCTGTCGTTTGAATTTGCATGATCCGCCGAACGCAGGTTTGGCAACGCTTGGGACATGCCGCGGTATTTGAAAGAAGAAGAATGGCCGGGATTGAGCATATTAAGGTCGAGCCTGACGAGGCCGGCATGCGCCTGGACCGCTGGTTCAAGGTGCATTTTCCAGGGCTTGGCTTTGGGCAATTGCAGAAGCTGATGCGCTCCGGACAGGTACGTGTCGATGGCGGCCGCGTGAAGACGGATGCGCGCGTGCAGCCTGGGCAGATGGTGCGCGTGCCGCCGCTCGATGTCGATGCGAAGGCGCTGAAGAGCGGCCCGATCGCGGGCAACGACCTCAAACATTCCGGCGACGCCGAGCTTCTTGCGCGCATGCTGCTGCATGAAGACGATAAGGTCTATGTGCTGAACAAGCCGGCTGGCCTCGCGGTACAGGGCGGTTCCGGCCTTACGCGCCATATCGACAAGATGCTGGAGGCGTGGACGAGCAAGAAGGGCGAGAAGCCGCGCCTGGTGCACCGTCTCGACCGAGATACGTCCGGCGTGCTCGTCGTTGCCCGCACTCGCGGCGCAGCGCAGAAGCTGACGGCGGCCTTTCGCGAGCGCGACACCAAGAAGACCTATTGGTCGCTGGTCAAGGGGGTGCCTCGCAAACATGAGGACAAGATTTCCACCTGGCTGGTGAAGGAAGCAACGCCGGATGGCGACCGCATGCGCATCGCCAAGCATGGCGAGGAGGGCGCGGATCATGCCATCTCCTACTACCGCGTGCTCGAAACGGCTGCTCAGAGCCTCGCCTGGCTGGAAATGGAGCCCTATACCGGCCGTACCCACCAGCTGCGTGTCCATGCGCTGCATATGGGCCATCCGATCATCGGCGACCCCAAATATTTCGATGACGATCCAAACTGGGATTTTCCGGGCGGTGTCCAGAAGCGCCTGCATCTGCATGCGCGTCATATCGATATTCCGCATCCGAGCGGCGGGCGTCTGCGCGTCACCGCGCCTTTGCCGCCGCATATGGTTCAGACTTGGAACCTTCTCGGTTTCGATATGGAATCGGCAGGGGAGCCGGACGACGAATGAAGCTGGTCCTATTCGATTGTGACGGCACGCTGGTCGACAGCGCGCGGCTGATCCATGAGGTTATGGCGCGAACCTTCGTGGCCTTCGGCTATAAGCGTCCCGATGTTTCTGCGACGAAATCGATCATCGGCCTGACGCTCGATATCGCCATTGCCCGCCTGCAGGGCAAGCCGCATGTCGACGACGAAGCGATCGCGATGACGGCGCACTACAAGTCGATTTTTCCGGAGGTGCGAGACGAGGCCGACATGCAGACGCCGCTCTTCGACGGCATCAAGCCGCTGATCGAGACGCTGGCGGCCCGCGATGAACTGCTGATCGGCGCAGTGACGGGTAAGTCCCGCCGCGGCTTGACCCATATCCTTGAGGTCAACGACTTTACGCCCTATTTCATTGTCTCGCGCACCGCCGACGACTGCCCGTCCAAGCCGCATCCGGCGATGGTCACGGAATGCTGCGACGAGACCGGCATGGATCCGCACGACACGATCGTGATCGGCGATGCCATCTATGACATGCAGATGGCAAAAGCGGCCGGTGCGACTGCCATCGGCGTTGCCTGGGGTTATGCTTCGGTCGAGGAGTTGCTGGCAGCAGGCGCCGATGCCATCGCCCACCATCCGAACGATATATTGAGCCATATTCTCTGAGGTGACGCCATGCGCGACCTGTTGAACGATCTTTCCGAAGGTCTCAGCCATCCCGATCCGATCCGCCGCGCGCAGATCCAGATGAAGAAGCCGCTGCCCAAGCGCTTCTACAAGGATGTGACGATCAGCGCGGACGAGGGCAGTCACGCCATCGCTCTGGATGGCAAGGTGGTGAAGACGCCGGCGCGGCACTCCCTGGCCCTGCCGACAGAAGCACTTGCCAGACTGGTGGCCGGAGAATGGGCGCGTCAGGTTGACGTGATCGATCCCGCGACCATGCCGATAACACGCCTCGTCAATACCGCCATCGATGGCGTTGCGACGGAGAGCCAGGCCGTATTCGACGAAATCGTCCGCTTCTCCGGCAGCGATCTGCTTTGCTACCGCGCCGACGGTCCCGAGCGGCTCGTCGAGCGGCAGTCGGAGCGCTGGAATCCGGTGATCGAATGGGCAGCGCGCGACCTAGGCGCCCGCTTCATCCTAGCCGAAGGCGTCATGCACCAGGAACAGCCTAAAGAGGCTATCGCGGCCTTCGCCGCTGCTTTGCGCGAGTTTGACACACCGATGGAGCTCGCGAGCTTGCACACGATCACGACGCTGACTGGTTCGGCGATCCTGGCGCTGGCCTTTGCGAAAGGTTTCCTGCCGCTTGCCGAGGTTTGGTCGCTCGCTCATCTCGACGAGGATTGGACGATTGAGCATTGGGGCAGCGACGAAGAAGCCGAGCAGCGTCGTGCACAACGTTTTGAGGAGTTTCAGGCCGCAGCCGCGGTTTTTTCCGCGCTTCGCAGTTGAATATTGTTGATTTCCAGTCCTTTATATCGATCTGCATATCTTGCAAATTCGAAAGTCGGGGCAGGGATCATGTTGTTGTGGAGGCCGAGAGCCATACCGGCGCTCGTGGGAAGTCTAGCATTGGCCGCTTGCTCGAGCTGGTCCGTGGATCCTCCGCCTCCAACCTATGCCGTGCGCAGCGCAACCGTCATAGCCGATCAGGCACTGCCGCCGGTATCGCCGGCGTTGGTTGCAGCCGTCAATGATCGCGTCAACGCCGCGATCGCCGCTACGAGCTTCGGTCCGCAATTGCCACAGGTTGCCATCACCGTCCGACTGAGCGACGTCCGCAAGGCGCGCGGCTTCAATCGCGACCGCAGCAGCGCCAAGATCAATATCGATGCTGCGGCAGCCGATGGCGGCGCTGTGATTGCCATGGCATCGTTCGAGACCAGAACTGTTGCTCCTGATCCTGCCACCGCAGATGAGCTGATGGCGGAAGACATTGCCGCGCGGGTTCGTTCCATCTTTTCGCTGAACACACCGCGACTCGCAAACTGAGTCAACAGCTTCAAACAGGGCTCGCGCCATGCTAAGCCCGAGCGATGATGGAGAGAGGGCCGCATGAAGGAAATCCTGCAGGAACTGGAACGCCGTCGCGAGATTGCAAGGCTCGGCGGCGGGCAGGTGCGCATCGACGCGCAGCACGCCCGCGGCAAGCTGACGGCTCGTGAGCGCATCGATATCTTCCTCGATGAGGGCTCTTTCGAAGAGTTCGATATGTTCGTCGAGCATCGCTCGACCGATTTCGGCATGGACAAGAGTAAGATTGCCGGCGACGGCGTCGTGACCGGCTGGGGCACGGTCAACGGACGAACCGTGTTCATTTTTGCTAAGGATTTCACAGTTTTCGGCGGGTCTCTTTCGGAAGCACATGCGGAAAAGATCACCAAGGTGCAGGATATGGCGCTGAAGAACCGGGCACCGATCATCGGGATCTATGACGCCGGCGGCGCCCGCATTCAGGAAGGCGTGGCCGCACTCGGCGGCTATGCCGAGGTGTTTCAGCGCAACGTGCTAGCCTCCGGCGTCATCCCGCAGATTTCCGTCATCATGGGCCCCTGCGCCGGCGGTGACGTCTATTCTCCGGCCATGACCGACTTCATCTTCATGGTGCGGGACACCTCCTACATGTTCGTCACCGGGCCGGATGTGGTGAAGACCGTTACCAACGAGACCGTGACATCCGAGCAGCTCGGCGGTGCCTCCGTGCATACGACGAAATCCTCGATTGCGGATGCCGCCTACGACAATGATGTCGACACGCTCCTGCAGGTGCGCCGTCTCATCGATTTCCTGCCGCAGTCGAACACGGCCGCGGTGCCGGAGATCGAGTGCTATCAGTCTGTGGCGCAACCGGATAATTCGCTCGATACGCTGATCCCGGCGAATGCCAACAAGCCCTACGACATCAAGGAGCTGATCCTGAAGGTGGCGGACGAGGGCGATTTCTTCGAGATCCAGGAAAGCTTTGCCAAGAACATCGTCTGTGGCTTCGGCCGCATCGAGGGCGCCACGGTCGGCTTCGTCGCCAATCAGCCGATGGTGCTAGCCGGCGTACTCGACAGCGACGCGTCGCGGAAGGCGGCTCGTTTCGTGCGTTTCTGCGATTGCTTCAATATCCCGATCGTCACCTTCGTCGACGTGCCGGGCTTCCTACCGGGAACGGCACAGGAATACGGCGGCCTGATCAAGCACGGCGCCAAGCTGCTCTTTGCCTATGCCGAAGCGACCGTACCGAAACTGACGGTCATCACCCGCAAGGCCTTCGGCGGCGCCTATGACGTCATGGCCTCGAAACATCTGCGCGGTGACCTAAACTACGCCTGGCCGACGGCGCAGATCGCCGTCATGGGCGCCAAGGGCGCCGTCGAGATCATCTTCCGCAAGGATATTGCCGATCCGGAGAAGATCGCGGCCCACACCAAGATGTACGAAGACCGTTTCCTGTCGCCCTTCGTTGCCGCAGAGCGCGGTTACATCGACGAGGTGATCATGCCGCGCTCGACCCGGCGCCGGCTGGCCCAGGGTCTCAGAATGTTGCGCAACAAGGATCTGACCAATCCCTGGAAGAAGCACGACAACATCCCGCTTTGAGTCCGTGACAACACGTCACGGATATCACACGGAAAATTGATCCGACGTCAGAAGCCGTGTTTTCACGTTCCCGGTCGTGCGCTCTATTGCTTCCTTGTGGGGGAGTTAAAACTGGAGTTTAACATGGCGCTTTCCGATCGGCTGAATCAATATCAGCCCTTTGCTCTTACTGTCTTGCGCGTCGTCACCGGCGTACTCTTCATCGAACACGGCTTGCAGAAGCTGTTTGGCTTTCCGCTCGGCGGTCAGTTCCCAAGCCCGCTGCCGACCTTGCTTCTGGTTCAGGGTATCCTTGAAGTTGTCGGTGGATTGGCAACGATCGTGGGCTTCTTTACCCGTCCGGTCGCGTTCATTCTGTGCGGCAACATGGCTGTCGCCTATTTCATGGCGCATTATCCGAAGAATTTCTTCCCGGCCAACAACGGCGGTGACGCGGCGATCCTCTATTGCTTCGTCTTCCTGTTCCTGATCTTCGCCGGCCCGGGCCTGCTGGCGATCGACAACAACAAGAAGTAAGTAACCGGACTCTTCGTCGGGCTCGGTTGAATTGCCGGGTCCGGCGAATAAATTCGTCTCTCGCGTGTTTACTCCGTTATCAGCGAAGCGAGAGCACTTTTGACAGGATCTCCTTCGCATCCCCTATCGAACGGAGATCCTCATGTCATTTCCCGAGCGCTTGTCGCCTTATCAGCCCGCCGCCCTCGCCATTTTGCGAATCATAACTGCACTGCTGTTCATCGAGCACGGTACGCAAAAGGTCTTCGGCTTTCCACCGGCGCCTTACGCAATCACGACGCTGTTCTTCGTGGCGGGAATTATTGAACTTGTCGGCGGCATCCTTGTCCTGCTTGGGCTTTTCACCCGACCGATCGCCTTCCTCCTGAGCGGTGAAATGGCGATAGCCTACTTCATGGTGCATATGCAGATCGACTTCTTCCCGGCCAACAATCAGGGAGACGGAGCCATCCTGTTCTGCTTCATCTTCCTGTTTCTGGTGTTCGCCGGTCCGGGAAGCTGGGCGCTGGGCAATCGCCAGCGCCAGTCGCAGCCTATCAGGCCGCAAGCTTGAGGCCGGCAATGCCGGCCACGATCAGGCCGATGCAGGCGAGGCGTACCAGCGTCGCGGGGTCGCCGAGCAGCCATATGCCCAGCAGCACAGTGCCGACCGTGCCTATGCCAGTCCACACGGCGTAGGCCGTGCCCATGGGCAGGGTTTTTACCGCAAGGCCAAGTAGCGCGATGCTGATGACCATGGAAATGACGGTGAGAATCGTCGGCGTCAGCCGCGTGAAGCCATCGGTATATTTCAGGCCGACTGCCCAGCCGATTTCAAACAGACCTGCAAGGAAAAGCAGGAACCAAGCCATTTTACGCTCCTTTGTTAAGAGCGAGGCCGTCCCCGCGGATTCTTACGGCCGGTCAATCGGGAGCGGCCGCCGCAGTCGTCTGCGCGTTTTCTATATGCCGCTATTACCGGAGTCTTTCAAGCGTTTGAGTGCATGGCTGCCATGCCACCCGTTTCACGCTAGCCGTCCGGCGTGCCATTTGAGGTGATCGTCCATGAAGCTGGAAATGAAGTAATAAGAGTGGTCGTAGCGCTCGTGCATGCGCAGCGTCAGGCTGATATCGGTGCCTTTAATGGCTTCCTCGAACAGCCAGGGGCGCAGTCCGCTTTCAAGGAAGCTGTCCGCCTTGCCCTGATCGATCAGGAATTCGGGGAAGCGGGCGCCGTCTTCGACAAGCGCACAGGCGTCGTAGCGGCGCCATGCAGCCTTGTCGCTGCCCAAATATTTCTCCAGCGCAGGGGCGGACCAATCGGCTGTCGACGGCTGTACGATGGGAGCAAAAGCGGAGCAGCTCTTGAAGCGGTCCGGGTTCTTCAACGCAATCGTCATGGCGCCATGGCCGCCCATAGAATGGCCGAAGATGCCTTGGCGGCTCATGTCGGCGCGGAATTGCCTGGCAATGAGAGCGGGCAGTTCCTCGGTGATGTAGCTGTACATCTGATAATTTTCGGCCCAGGGCGTCTCGGTGGCATCGAGATAGAAGCCGGCGCCTTTGCCCATCTGCCAATTGGTCAGCTCATCCGGCACGTCATTGCCGCGCGGGCTGGTGTCCGGGCAGACGATGATGAGGCCAAGCTCGGCGGCCATGCGGCGGTATTCGCCCTTTTCCATGACATTGGCGTGGGTGCAGGTGAGGCCGGAGAGATACCAGAGAACCGGTCGGGGCTCCTTGACCGCCTGCGGCGGTACGAAGACGGCGAAGGTCATCTCGCTTTTGCAGGCGTCGGACTCATGCGAGAAGACACCCTGCATGCCGCCGAAGGCGGTGTTCTGGGAAATGATATTCACGGCTGGCCTCCAGGCGTTTGATTGGTTTTTGAACGCCGGCAGAGCCGGTCGAAAGTTTCGAGAAAGGCGGAGCGGTCGCGCGGCGAGAAGGCGGCGTTATAGCCCTTGCTCTCACCGGTTTCGCGAAGATGTGCGCCGAGGTCCCGCATGGCGGTCGCCATGCCGATATTGGTCTTATCGAAGATGCGGCCGGTTGGTCCCGTCACGAGCGCTCCGGTCGCAACGCAACGGCCCGCGAGCGGCACGTCGGCGGTGACGACGATGTCGCCAGCACCTGCGTGTTCCGCGATCCAATTGTCGGCGGCATCGAAGGCATTGGAGACGATGACATTGTGCACCATCGGGTCTCGCGACGGGCGCAATCCCGAATTGGCGACGAAGGTCACCTCCATGCCGTGGCGTTCGGCAACCTTAAGGATCTCCGGCTTGACCGGGCAGGCGTCGGCATCGACATAAATCATGATATCAAATCTTTTCAGCTATATGTGGCGCTTTTCTCATGCGCCGCATACATCTTGCCGAGTGGCTTTTACCGTCAATACAGCACGACGCTACGGATGCTTTCACCCGAATGCATGAGTTCAAAACCCTTGTTGATGTCGTCGAGCGGCATGGTGTGGGTGATCATCGGATCGATCTCGATCTTGCCCTCCATGTACCAGTCGACGATCTTCGGAACATCGGTGCGGCCACGCGCGCCGCCGAAGGCCGTGCCCATCCACGAGCGGCCCGTCACCAGCTGGAACGGACGCGTCGAGATCTCCTGGCCGGCGCCGGCAACGCCGATGACCACCGACTTGCCCCAGCCGCGATGGCTGGCTTCCAGCGCCTGGCGCATCACCTTGGTGTTGCCGGTGCAGTCGAAGGTATAGTCGGCACCGCCGATCTGGTCGGCCCCGCGCTTCGTCATGTTGACGAGATAAGGGACGATGTCGTCGCCGACCTCCTTCGGATTGACGAAATGCGTCATGCCGAAGCGCTCGCCCCAGGCCTTCTTGTCATTGTTGAGATCGACGCCGATGATCATGTCGGCACCAGCAAGCCTCAGGCCCTGGATGACATTGAGGCCGATGCCGCCGAGACCGAAGACGATCGCCGTTGCCCCCATCTCCACCTTGGCGGTGTTAATGACCGCACCGATGCCTGTGGTCACGCCGCAGCCGATATAGCAGATCTTGTCGAAGGGGGCGTCGGGATTGACCTTGGCAACGGCAATCTCCGGCAGCACGGTGTAATTGGCGAAGGTCGAGCAGCCCATATAGTGATGGATCTTGTCCTTGCCGATCGAGAAGCGCGAGGTGCCGTCCGGCATCAGACCCTGGCCCTGGGTCGAGCGGATCGCCGTGCACAGATTGGTCTTGCGGGAAAGGCACGATGGGCATTCGCGGCATTCGGGGGTGTAGAGCGGAATGACGTGATCGCCCTTCCTGACCGAGGTCACACCCGGTCCGACATCGACGACGATGCCGGCACCCTCATGGCCGAGGATCGCCGGAAACAGGCCTTCCGGATCGGCACCCGACAGCGTGAAATCATCGGTATGGCAGATGCCGGTCGCCTTGACCTCGATCAGCACTTCGCCGGCTCTCGGCCCCTCAAGCTGAACCGTCATCACCTCAAGCGGCTTGCCTGCCGCAACCGCGACCGCTGCTCTTACGTCCATGATCTCGTCCCTTCCTGCAATGATTTGGTCCGCGCGACATTGGCATGGGCACACGGGGCGGCTCAAGCCAAAATCAGACACTTAGCGTCGCAATTATCATGTTTTAGCCGAGCAATCGCCGCGCGGCTTTTCCACATGGCTGCGATGGCGAAGCTTCTCGATCAGGTGAATTCCATGATCACGGCGTCGACGGCGAGGCTTTCGCCCGGCTTGGCGTTGATCTTGCCGATGACCAGATCGCGTTCGGCTCGCAGGACATTTTCCATCTTCATCGCTTCGACGATAGCCAGCGTTTCGCCTGCCTTGACTTCCTGTCCCTCGGCGACGGCAATAGCGACGACCAAGCCCGGCATGGGGCAGAGCAGGAGCTTCGACGTATCCGGCGGCAATTTGACGGGCATCAGCTTGTCGAGTTCAGCCTGACGCGGTGTAAACACCCTGGTCCGGACGGAAATACCCTGCCAATCGATGCGCAGACCATTGAGCACGGTGCGGATCTGGGCTGTCAGCTTGCGGTCGCCGACGGTGCCGGCCCATACGGAATCGCCGGGACGCCAGTCGGTTGCGACAGTTACGGCTTGGGTGTCGATCTGCATGTCCATCTCGAAGGGAATGGTCGCCACGCCTTCAAGCAACGTCACAGGCAGATAGTTAGCACCAAGCTTGACAACCCAGCTCTCCCGCAGCAGCGCGGCGGCTGGACGCAAGCGGTCGGCATAGCGCTCGCGGCGGTTGGATTCGATCAGGCTGCAGGAAAGGGCGATTGCCGACAGCAAAGCGGTTTGGTCTTCGTCCGGCATCACCGGTGCGAAGCCATCAGGATATTCCTCGGCAATGAAGCCCGTGGAGAGGCGGCCTTCGCGCCAGCGCGGATGCTTCATCAGAGCCGAGAGGAACGGCATATTGTGCTCGATGCCATCGACCACAAAACCATCCAGGGCTTCGCCCATCGCTTCGATCGCTTCCAATCTTGTCGGAGCCCAGGTGCAGAGCTTGGCGATCATCGGATCGTAATACATGGAGATTTCGGCGCCTTCGAAGACGCCGGTATCGTTGCGCACGACCGATGTCTCCATTCTGCCTTCGCGCGGCGGACGATAGCGCGTCAGGCGGCCGATCGAGGGCAGGAAGTTGCGATAGGGATCTTCTGCATAAAGGCGGCTTTCGATGGCCCAGCCGTTGAGCCCGATATCCGCCTGCTTGAACGGCAGTTTCTCGCCGGCTGCAACACGGATCATCTGCTCGACGAGATCGATACCGGTGACAAGCTCCGTGACCGGATGCTCGACCTGCAGGCGGGTGTTCATTTCGAGGAAATAGAAATTCCGGTCGCGATCGACGATGAATTCGACCGTGCCGGCGCTTTGATAATCGACGGCCTTGGCGAGCGCCACGGACTGCTCGCCCATGGCCTTGCGCGTCGCTTCGTCCAGGAAAGGCGAGGGCGCCTCTTCGACGACCTTCTGGTTCCGGCGCTGGATGGAGCATTCGCGCTCGCCGAGATAGACGACATTTCCGTGAGCGTCGGCCAACACCTGGATTTCAATATGTCGGGGGTCGACGACGAATTTTTCGATGAAGACGCGGTCGTCGCCGAACGAGCTTTTCGCTTCCGAGCGGGCGCGTTCAAAGCCGTCGCGCACTTCGTCCTTACTCCAAGCGATACGCATGCCCTTGCCGCCGCCACCGGCGGACGCCTTGATCATGACCGGATAGCCGATCTCGGCGGCGATCCTTTCGGCATGATCGGCATCATCGATGATGCCGAGATGGCCCGGAACGGTGGAAACCTTGGCCGCATTGGCGAATTTCTTCGATTCGATCTTATCGCCCATGGCTTCGATCGCCTTCGGCTTCGGGCCGATGAAGACGATGCCTTCCTTCTCCAGTGCCGCACAGAAGGAGGCGCGCTCTGAGAGGAAGCCGTAGCCTGGATGGACCGCTTCCGCACCTGTCTGCTTGCAGGCAGCGATGATCTTGTCGGCGACAAGATAGCTTTCGGCAGCGGGAGCGGGGCCGATATGGACTGATTCATCCGCCATTTCGACATGAAGAGCATCCCGATCAGCATCGGAATAGACGGCGACCGTGAGAATGCCCATGCGGCGCGCAGTCTTGATCACGCGGCAGGCAATCTCGCCGCGATTGGCGATCAGGATTTTCTTGAACATGCAATCTCCGCCCAAATACCCTATTCAGTCAGTGTTTTAGCCACAAATTGCACTGCGGGTCCATGTGCAAGATATCTGCACTCACGCGGTTTTTTCCAATCTCGACTGAACGCGCTCCCGCCAGATGATGAAGAGGCCGGAGCTGACGATGATCGATATGCCGATCCATTTGGAAAGATTGGGGAAATCGCCGAAGATGGCGTAGCCGAGGACGGTGGCGGAAATGATCTCGAAATATTGGAACGGGGCAAGCAGCGACAGTGGCGCCAGCCGGAAGGCTCTGACGACGAGCATATGCGCGTAGCCTGAAATCGAACCGAGAATCAGGAGAAGCACCAATCCAAGCGCCGAGGCGGGCAGGGACGGCTCGAAATCCGTAACGCCGGCTGACGAGCCGGCAAGCAGAGCCAAGGCCATGAACACGGTGCCGCCGAGACCCGCCATGATCTGCATCGTCAACGGCGAATCCGCCTCACCGACGGCACGGTTCATGAAGAGATAGAGCGCATAAAGGAACGCGCATGCGACCGGCAGCAGCGCCTTCAGTCCGAAGATCGCGAAACTCGGCTGAATGACGATCATTGCGCCGCCGAAGCCGATAACGATTGCCAGCCATCGCCGCCAACCGACCTTATCGCCAAGGAACAAGGCGGAAAGTGCCGTCAGCATAAAGGGTTCGACGAAATAGATCGCGAAGACATCGGCAAGCGGCATGTATTTGACCGCGGCGAAAAAGAGTAGGCTCGCGGCGCCATGCAGCGCGCCGCGCAGCAGATTCAACCAGGGTCGCTTTGCAGAAAAGGCCGACCTCCCGGTTGCGGTCGCAAGCAGCGGCAGCATGCACACAAGCTGAAAGAAGAAGCGATAGAATGTCACCTGGCCCGGCGACATGCCTTCAAAACTCGCCATGTACTTGGCGATCGCATCCATCGTCGGCAGCAGGATCATGGCGCTTGCCATGATCGTCATGCCTCTAAGCGGATTTTGCTGCGTGGAAACGGGGGAAGAGACGAGCATGCGTCAACTTCAAACATAGGACAAACATGCAATCAAGACGCGCTTGAAAGCAGGTTGCAAGATGCGGTGGCAGCCATCCGCAAATGCCGTACTTTTCCAAATGGGACAGATCTCCCTGGCGAGATGACGCCCTTAGACCTATCTGGAGCTTTGGAACCGGCTAAAACATGACTGCGCGGCGAAAAATTGCCGGCGCGACCAGGAAAGGGATCGCACCGATGTTCAAACCAGAACAAGAGACGACCGTTTTTTCGGATGAAGGCGGCGATACGCTTGGCGGACGCCTGTCCATGGCTCGCGATGCCGCGGGAATCAGCCTCGAAACGCTGGCCGGACAGCTTGGCGTCAGCGAGGAGACGATGCTCGCGTGGGAATCCGATCGCGCCGAACCCAACCCCTCCGCGCTGGCCAAGATGTCAGCTCTTTTCGATGTTTCACCGGCATGGTTGATGACCGGATCGGGTGACGGACCTGGAGAGGACAGTGATGAGCGCGCCCTGGAAGCCGTCAAGAACGAGCTATCGCGGCTGCGCACCGCCTATCAGGAGGTCGGTCGGCTGATAGAGACGACAACAAAGCAGCTCGAACGCCTTGACCATCAGATCAGGCTGCGCAATCTGAGCAAGGATGTGGCGCACTGAGCGCGGCTTCCCTCGACGTGGCGCGGGCCTAAGTACTTCTAGCTTAATCGGGCAATCGTATCGTCGAGGGTGTCGATCGCGAGTTGTTCACGGGCGATCATGTCGTCAAGATCGATGACCTCTCCAATCTGTTTCGCGTCAATGCCCTGCGTCTTCATCGCCAGCAGTTCGTTGCGATGGGCGATCTTTTCGCCTCTGATTTTGATAAGCTTCAAGCGAAAATCATCATTCATCTCCAATTCCTCCGTTTAGAATGAAGTATCGCCATTTCCGGACTGCTTTCGTTCCCCAGCTCGTCTCGTCTCCCTCAATCTCAGTCGTGCCCACGGCCGCGATAGGTCGTAGGAACGCCGGCTTTCTCATGGCATTGCGCTAAGGTTTCCAGCCAACCCGCCAACCCTTCCGGGACTTTGGCATTTCCAGCTTCCAGCGCCTCCACCCATGACAGGTCACATTGCAGAGCGCTCGCCAGATTGATGGGCGTCCAGCGTATATGCAAAAGGCATTCTGAAAAGCGCTCCGGTGTCATGCATCTTCCCCCTGTCAAAAGAGTTTCACGGTGCCAGAGAGGGGCGCGAAGTCAAGTGACCAGGGAAATACGACGGCTGTTCCGGCCCATCAGGGTAGGTGAACTACCTCTCGGCATGAATTTCGCGAATAACTTGTGTGGGAAACGGGGGCAGCATCGCAATATTCCCGACGCTTTGATCGGTTCGCGTGTCGTCAGCGGGCGGACGATGGCGTGAAAGATAATGTGATACTGAAGAAAGCGTTAGCTACGCATTGTTTTAAAAACAAAAAACCCGGCCAAAGCCGGGTTCTTGGTGCGGTCGAGAAGACTCGAACTTCCACGGGTTGCCCCACAGCGACCTCAACGCTGCGCGTCTACCAATTCCGCCACGACCGCATCGTGGTAGGCCGGATTGCTCCGGCGCGGCTGCATGTAGCAAAAGCATTCGGGGGGCACAAGAGCGATATGTCAGTTTTTTTAAATTCCTTCACAGCTCCTCCGATTTGACATGTGCGAATGCCGCCGAAACGCCTTACATGTTTGAATTCCCGCTCGAATGGCGCCATATGTGGACAACCCGTCGGCGCGCAGGATTTCCACACATGCGGCCTGCCGCGCGCAAAGGACTGCCATATGCTTCGCACCGAACTTTCTCACCAGATGTTTCCCGTTCAAGGTACGCCGCCCGTCCGCTGGCGGATCAGTGACGGTCTCGTGCCTTATGAGGAGGCGGTTGCCACCATGGAGGCGGAGGTAGCCGCGATTGCCGAAGGGCAGGCGCCGGAGCTCGTCTGGCTGGTCGAACATCCTCCGCTCTATACGGCGGGCACCAGCGCCGATGCCGCCGATCTGATCGAACCGGATCGATTCCCGGTCTTTGCGACCGGACGCGGGGGCGAATATACCTATCACGGGCCAGGGCAGCGCGTCGCCTATGTCATGCTGGACCTCAAGCGTCGCCGACAGGATATCCGCGCCTTTGTCGGCGCGCTCGAAGAGGTCATCATTCGCACGCTTGATTCGATGAACGTGCGCGGCGAGCGGCGAGAGGATCGAGTTGGCGTTTGGGTCAGGCGCCCGGAGAAGCCCACTCTGACAGACGGCACCGTGGCTGAGGACAAGATTGCGGCGCTCGGCATCCGCGTGCGCAAATGGGTAACGTTTCACGGCCTTTCGCTGAACGTCGACCCCGATCTCGGGCATTTCACCGGCATCATTCCTTGCGGAATTTCGGCCTATGGCGTTACCAGCCTCGTCGATCTCGGCTTGCCGGTCATGATGGCGGATGTCGACATTCGCCTGCGTGAGGCGTTCGAACAGGTCTTCGGCGAAACCGTCAATGACGCGCGAAGGTGATCGGCGATCGTCCGAAGACGATGCCGGATGTTGCGACGAATTTTAGTGCTAAGCAGGACGGGTCAAACGACCTGTCCGATTTGATGGCGAAAACTGCTATAGCTCGCAGGAGCGCTCTTCGGCGTCCTCTACCATCGGTACTTCCGACTCATTCGGAATGAACCGTTTCGATCTTTCCAAAAGATCGATCCTGTCTTCTGCCTTGAGAAGATCATGCAGTTTCTGATCGCTTAGGATATTGTCGCCAGTATCATGCGAGGTCATGCGGGTAACTCCTTGACCTCTGCAGGCGAGAGTAATCATCTCTCTCAGCCGCTAGCGCCTACGGGTTCGGTAGCCAACGGTGATATAAGCCTATACTCATTTGAATGCTGTGGCGAGTCTTTTGGCGCGTTGTCTCTCGATGGCCTTATCTGCCAGAAAAACGTCTGAAAGAAAAATGCCCTGGAAGGGAGAGCATCCAGGGCATAGAGAGGGGAACTGCATGACGTGAAGTAGGGCGAGGTGCCCACACTTCAAGACCGAAGCTCACGATAGGTTGTATTTGGTCTGGGATCACCCTTGCCCAAGCGTATCGCTGGTCGCGAATGACGGAAGTAAAATTGCAATGTGAATTGGCACCATCGATTCTTCCATCTCCGGCTGAACTCAACACAGCGATGAACCGCCATCCAGGATTGCTGCTTCAGTCAAGTCACTCTTTTCGATAGCTATTTTTGTACAGTTTGCGTTCATGTTCGTCCGCATATGGTGTCTTCCGTCGCCCCCAGATCGCGTGTCGATTGACAATCGATGGGGACGATACGATTAATAGTTTCGACATTCGTCATAGAGCGGAGGAAATGCCAATGACAAGTCGTGCCATTCTGTTGATGTCTTTTGCGTCTCTCACAGTTGTAGGCTCGATGGGCCTCGCTTCTTCGGCTTCTGCGCTAACCATGAAAGAGTGCAGCGCCAAATATCAGGCTGCCAAAACTGCTGGTACCTTGAACGGCCAGAAGTGGAATGACTTCCGCACAACGCAGTGCAGCGCGGACGCCAGCGCCACCACGACCACCGCTCCCGCAACCACTGCACCAGCAGCTACGACGCCTGCCAAGCCAGCGAAGACCACTGCGGCAGCCAAGGTCGACGCCAACGAGCCCGACGCTACCAAGCCGCCGGCAGCAGAACCGGCAAAGCCGACCACGGCTGCCCCGGCCGGCGTAACCTTCCCCGCAAAGGTCGACCCGAAATATGCTACAGAGACGCCCGGCAAGGGCCGCTTCCACACCTGCGTCGACGCCTATAACGCCGCCAAGGCCAGCAATTCGCTCGGCGGCCTGAAGTGGATCCAGAAGGGCGGCGGCTATTACAGCCTCTGCAATACCAAGCTCAAGGGCTGATTGCGGATCCAACCTCTTGCAGAACGGGCGCCTTTGGGCGCCCGTTTCTGTTTGCTTATATCAATCCCGCATCTTCTCCCATTTTTTCACCAATCGGTCGCGCTTGAGCTTGGAAAGCCGCTGCAGCCAGAAAATGCCGTCAAGCTGGTCAATCTCGTGCTGGATGCAGATGGCCAGAAAGTCATACGCCTCGGCTTCATGGGTTTCGCCGGCGATATCCAGATAGCGAAAGCGGATCGATTTCGGTCTGACGATCTCCTCCGTCGCTCCGGGCATGGAAACGCTACCCTCCGTATGCCGTGTGGTCTCTGCCGACGACCACAGAATTTCCGGATTGATATAGATGCGCACGCCATCCTCGCGGCTGAGTTCGATCACGACGACCCGCTTGAGAACGCCGATATGCGGGCCGGTGATGCCGACGCCAGGCGCGGCCCGCATGGTGTCCAACAGATCATCGACAAGCATCCGCAGATTGTCGTCGAAGGCCGTGACGGCCGTGGAGGGGCTTCGCAATAGCGGATCGGGGAAGCGGATGATGGGGCGGACAGACACGGCACTCTCTAGCGGAACTGGAGGACATGGGTAGGAGGCCTGCCAGGATAAGGGGAAGATGATAGCAATGCCACCGCCTTGGTGGCCGCGTTTCCCATCGCATTGATTCGTGCATTCGAATCGCTGAGGCGTCTGCTGTCTCTATGACCATTCCCATCGAATTTACGGGAAATTTCGCCCTCTCAGGCCCTGTGGGCCTATGATTTAGCGCTGCACTGGCGGGTTGAGAACTGACTGCAACCCGTCAAAATTGACTATTACGTAAAAGTCAATATTATGCTGGTCAGCAGATTAGGGGCGGATTCTTGGTCGACGGATACTATAGCATAACGGAGCTCACTCGGGAATTCGGGGTTTCGACCCGGACGTTGAGGTTCTATGAGGACGAGGGCCTCATTCATCCTGAGCGCAGGGGCCGAACGCGCCTGTTTCGCCCGGCCGACCGGCGTCTGATCATGGAAATTCTGCGCGGCCGCCGCATCGGCTTCACCATTGCCGAAATTCGCGAGATCATACAGGTCTACAAGGAGCCTCCAGGCGAGATCGGCCAGCTGAAGCTGCTAATGAAACGCGTCGACGAAAAGCGCGACGAGCTGCGTCAGAAGCGCAAGGATATCGACGATACGCTGAGCGAACTCGACAATGTCGAGGAAGCCTGCCTAGGGCGCCTGGCCGAAATCGGCGTGGGGACTTGATCCGCTATTAAGCGCTCAGCTTTTCAAAACCAGCGGCGCGTCCGTTTGCAATAAAACTCGAATTCGCAGCCGAATCGCGAGAGGAGATGCATCTCCTCGCAGCGGATGACGAGCAAGGTCGTCAAGGCGGCCGCCACGGCTGCCATGACCAGGAACCAGAGATTGCCGATCAGAAGGCCGAAGCTTGCGGTCAGCAAGGTATAGCCGAGATAGGTTGGGTTGCGGGTGAAACGAAAGGGGCCGGTGGTCACCAAATGCGCTGTGCAGCGCTGCGTCAGAACGGTTGTGCGGCGTTCCAGCAGTGTCTTGACGGCCCAGACATTCAATGTCACCGAGATGGCGGTCAGGAGCGCGCCAACCACCCATGCAACCAGCGCCCAAATGAAGGGCAAAGGCAAGGGATACCATCGCTGCAGGGATAGCGCCGCTATGACGGCGAGGCTATAGAGCAGCGGCGGCCACGGAAAACTCAGCGACTTCGAACGATAGGCATTCATAGAATAACCCTGTCATTGCGCTTCATCCGTGCATTGTATCGCGATTCGGCTTACGCGTTCATCGCTATCTGCTTTGATCGCCCCTGATTCCAGCGATTTGAAGAGGTTCTGAGCCTGCAACTTGTCGAGCGTGCATTGGCAGAAGCTGCGGCACATGGCTTCGCTGCCCGATCGCGTGCATGAAGCCACGCATTGCCTGATATAGCCGACCGTCGGGTCCTGCGGTGGCGCAGGAGCGACCAGGGACAACAGATAGACGAGGCCGAAAAGAACCGGCTGGTGAACCAGATAGAAGATCAGGCTGTGACGGCCTGCGCGCGCAACGAGATTGCGGCCAGGCCCGAATTTTGCGAGATGCTTCAGCCAGCCGAGAGAGAGTGCCAATTGCGCGATGCCGAGGCCGAACAGAAATGGCGTCAGCCACGGGAAGAGCGGCACATAGTCGTTCGAGCGCTGGATATTTTCCGAAAGCCCTACCCACCATAGCCACGGCGTGTCGAAGAACGTCGAATGCAGCGACAACGGTGCGATGACGTTGTCGATTACGATGCCGACGGTGAGCAATGCCGCGACCAAAAGCGTCAAGAATGCGGGCAGGCGCAGGAACAGGAGGCCGATAAGGCTCGCCGCCGCGATACCGTGCAGGATGCCGAAGAAGATCCACTCGTCGCTCATGCCGATGAAGGTGACGAGTGAGATTGCGGCAGCTGCAGCGACAATCATGCCCAGCCGTCGCCAATAGGACCGCCAGCGAATTTCCGGCGTATTGGCAAGCACGAGACTGAAGCCAGCCAGGAACAGGAAGGTACTGGCAATGGCGCGTGCATAGAGCTTCAGCCAGCCGGTTTCCGCCGTCCCAGAATCAAGATAGCCGAAGAATTCGAAATCCCAGGTGCCATGATAGCTCGCCATGGCGAGCAGGGCAGCACCGCGCGCCGTATCCAGAATGCCGATGCGAGGCGTCTTTTGCGCAACGTCGGCGCTCGCGGCGATGGCGGCCATTACGGAAGTCCTTTCAGGCATGAATTCAAGTCTTTGCAGCGACACGGGCCGACGCGGCCTTGTCATGGCATATCGCCATCCATGATGGCCAGACGGGCGTCGGAAAAAAACTGACGGCGGATCAGCACCACGATGATGAAAATCGTCGTCGCCATGAAGACATAGGGGCTCAGAAACCAGCCGAGATAACCGATGGACAGGAAGATTGCCCTGAGGCCGGCATTGAAATTGCGCGCGGCAATGATGTTCATGCGCACTACGCGCTCGGCGGCTCTTTCCGCGGCCAACGGATCAAGGATGGCATCTTCGCGCATCGGCAGGGAGCCGAAGAGAATGGTGCAATAGTTGAACAGGCGATAGGCCCAGCCGAATTTGAAAAAGGCATAGCCGAAAAGGCAGCCAAGTCCGGCTACCTTGATTTCAAAGGCTGCCCGACCGCCATTGAGTATGAACGGCATATCCGAAAAGAAGGCGTTGATCTTGTCGGTGGCGCCGAGAAGCGCAAAACAGCTGCCGATGGCGAAGATTGATGTGGAGGCAAAGAAGCCGGTGCCGTTCTGCAGGCCTGAGAGGATCTGCGTGTCGATCATCTTCAGGTCGCGGCGCAGCGAGTTGTATATCCATTCGCGGCGCCGCTCGTTCATCGCCAGCGTCAGGCTTGTACGATTGAAGAAGCTGGCGCTGCTGGTGATCCAGTTCAGCGCGACCCAGAGACAGATGAAAAGGGCGAGGGCGACATAGTCGGCAGTCGTCATAAAGGCAGGTTCTCCAGATCAATCCGATGTGGACTGTAGCTTAGCGCGAGCCGCGCGCAATGGCCTTCTGTTTGCTTCTCGAATGCCTATATGTAATGTCGCTGCCATGAAATCCGATGTCGGCCAATCGCCGTGCAAGCTTGCCGCGATAGCGTAGCCTTGCCGGAAATCGATTTGCCTGGAGGCACCAAAGGTCCATGTTTCTCTCAGTTTTTGATGTGTTCAAGATCGGCGTGGGACCGTCCAGCTCGCACACGATGGGGCCGATGTCGGCCGCGAATCGCTTCCTGGACCTCTTGCTGTCGAACGAGTGGCCGCGGCCGTCTTCGAATGTGCATGTTGAGTCGATCAAGGTCAGCCTGCATGGTTCGCTGGCGCATACGGGGATCGGCCACGGCACGGGCAGGGCTGTCATCCTCGGTCTGATGGGCGAAAAGCCCGACAGCGTCGATCCCGATCATATGGATGCCATTATCGACGAAGTGGAGCGCAGCGGACGCATCACGCCGCCAGGTCATCCGACCTATCAATTCCAGCCCAAGACCGATCTGATCTTCGACAAGAAGGTGCTGCTGCCTGGCCATGCCAACGGCATGAGTTTTTCTGCTTTCGACAGGGATGATCGCCTGCTCCTGAAGCGCATCTATTATTCCGTCGGCGGCGGTTTCGTCGTCACCGATACGGAATTGGAGCAGATGAAGGCCGATCGGAAGAAGCCGGCTGCAGCCGGCGAACGCGTTCCTTTCCCCTTTGCCACCGCCAAGCAGATGCTTGAAATGTCCGAGCGCTCCGGCCTTTCGATCGCGCAGATGAAGCGCGCCAATGAAGAAACGCGCATGAGCGCCGAAGAGCTGGACGCCGGGCTTGATCGTATCTGGGCGGCCATGAGCAGTTGTATCGATCGCGGCCTCAAGGTGGACGGCATCATGCCGGGCGGCCTGAAGGTCCGCCGGCGTGCCCGCGCCATTCACGACAAGCTGCAGCAGGAATGGCGCAGCAACCGGATCAATCCGCTACTCGCCAATGACTGGCTGAGCGTCTATGCCATGGCGGTCAACGAAGAGAATGCGGCCGGCGGACGCGTGGTGACGGCGCCGACCAATGGTGCGGCCGGCGTCATTCCTGCTACGATCCGCTACTATCAGCACTTCCACGAGGATTGGGATCAGGACGGCATTCGCAACTATCTTCTGACGGCTGCCGCCGTCGGCGGCATCATCAAGCATAATGCCTCGATTTCCGGCGCCGAAGTCGGCTGTCAGGGCGAGGTCGGTTCGGCGGCTGCGATGGCGGCGGCCGGGCTTGCGGCCGTGATGGGTGCGACGCCGGAACAGATCGAAAATGCCGCAGAAATCGCGCTGGAACATCATCTTGGCATGACCTGCGATCCGGTCGCCGGACTGGTGCAAGTGCCGTGCATCGAACGAAACGCACTCGGTGCGGTCAAGGCGGTCACTGCTGCCTCACTAGCCATTAAGGGCGACGGCCAGCATTTCGTGCCGCTCGATGCCTGCATCGAAACTATGCGTCAGACGGGTCACGACATGAGCGAGAAATATAAGGAAACCTCCACCGGCGGCCTGGCGGTCAACGTCGTGGAATGCTGAGTGTGGACGCCTGATCTAAAAGCTTGACGCTGCCGGTCAAAAGGACTTCAACGGCACTATGGCTTTGCATCTCATCAAATTGTGCGTCGGCGCGGATTCGCTTGATGATCTGCGCGAATGGGTCTCCGAGCGGGCGATGAACGCTATCGCTGCCGGACTAGAGCCGCACACGACCCATACGACGCGCATGGTGCCGAAGCGGATCGAGGAACTGCTGGACGGCGGCTCACTTTATTGGGTGATCAAGGGACAGGTGCAGGCAAGGCAGAAATTGCTTGGTATCGAGACCTTCACCGATGCTGATGGTATTCAGCGTTGCCGGCTTATTCTCGACCCGAGCGTTGTCGAGACGACAGGGCAGCCGAAGCGGCCGTTTCAGGGCTGGCGGTACCTGCCGCAAGACGACGTGCCGCGCGATCTTGATAGTCTCGGCGCGGCAGCCGAATTGCCTGCCGATCTGCGGCGGGAACTTTCCGAACTTGGTTTACTTTAGCGCAGCCGCATCATGATCGGCGCACGGCCGGTCGGCGCAGTGATATGCAGATGAATATGCGCCTCCGGCTGCGAATAGCGCCAGGCGCGAGCGCCGTGGCAGAGCAGGATGCCGATCAGGTCTTTCGTCTTGTTGCGCGAGCGCGAACGGCTGAGACCGAGGTCCGCCAGTCGCATCGCCGCTTCATGCAGCGGATGAAGAGCAAAGCTCTTCTGTTTCATCTTGCCCCCGCTATCGAGCGAGAAACCGGGAAAGTTCTCGTTCATTGCCATTTCAAAACCCCGTACACGTTACAAACTCAGGGCCGGCCCGCTTGACGTTCGGAACCGGAAGATCAGAGCCATAGAAGGCCCAACCAATTTTCGAATCATGCGGCGCGAAAACACCCGCCACATGCTTATTCCATACTCGCCCAACACTTGACTCCGGCACGCTTGAGCGCCTTGCAGGCATTCACTGCTTCGCTCTGATCTTCAAAGCCGCCGAAGCGGGCGCGGTAACCGCCGTCAAAGGCGACCGCATAGGGCTTGGCCGAACGCAATGCCTTGCCGGCTTTGTTCTTCGCCGTATCAAGGAGGTCGGTCGCGCCATCCTTACTGGAGGAAACGCCGATCTGAACGATCCAGCCGGTAGGCCCGCGTTCAGCTTTGGTTGTCTTTGCAACCTTCTCGGTCTTTTCGGTGCGCTGCAGTTTTACCAGCTTCGTATCGCTTCTGGAGGTCGATGCCGTCGTTACGGTATCGATTTCATCCTCATCCGCATCGTCCGAAGATCCGGCGGCAGCTGTTTCGTCATAGGCGGGCCGCTTCACGGGCTCGGGCTTTGCCGAAAGCAGTGGATTGGAGGAGGAAGATTGTGGCGTTACCGCTGCGAAGGCTGCCGCGCTGGAAGGACTGGAATCGGCGACTTCGGTCGCCCCGTTATTCTTGATCTTTGCGCGGCTGATATCCGCCATGCGTGCACTCGCTGCCTGCACGTTGGGGGATGCGGCTGGCACCTGCGCGATCACATTGGAATCAATATGCTTTGTCGATGCCTTAGGCAGATAGTCAGCGATCAGCTTGCGCATCTGATTGTCGCGAGCCGGCGTCGAAGCGCCGCCAAGGACCACACCGACTATGGAACGACCGTCGACTTTGACAGAGGTCGCCAGATTATAGCCGGCGGCACGCGTGTAACCGGTCTTGATGCCATCAACACCGCGCACGGAGCCGATCAGGCGATTGTGGCCGAGGATCGTGCGATTGCCGAGCCGGAAACTCGTTTCGGAGAAGAAGCCGTAATATTCCGGAAAATGTTCGCGCAAAGCGATACCAAGGCGAGCCTGATCACGAGCCGTCGTCATCTGCGCGGTGTTCGGTAGGCCGTTTGGGTTACGATAGGTCGTGCGCGTCATGCCAAGCGCTCGCGCCTTATCGTTCATCATCCGGGCAAAACCCTCCTCCGAACCGCCGAGCATCTCGCCAAGCGCCATTGCGGCGTCGTTGGCGGACTTCGTGACGATACCGAGGATAGCCTCGCGCACGGTCACGGAGCGACCGGGGCCGATACCGAGCTTTGTCGGCGCCTGAGCGGCGGCGTTCTTTGAAAATACGACGGGAGTATCCAGGGTGATGCGTCCGGCCTCAAGCGCTTCGAAGGTCAGGTAGACCGTCATCATCTTGGTCAGCGAGGCAGGATAGTGGAGCGTGTCGGCATTTTCGCTATAGAGAACATTGCCTGTATTGGCGTCGATGACGATACCGGCATATTTCGGACCGGCCGCGCTTGCGTCAACGACAGTCACAGTGATCGTCGCTGTCGCGATCGAAAAACCAAGAAGCGCTCTCGCCAGAATTTTACCGGTTTGAGACGACGAAACGGGTAGAATGGATCTGGACACTAAATCACTCTCTGCTTGCATTTACATTCTCGATTATCCGGCCGCCGCCTCCATGAACGGCCGATCCGCTCGACAGTAGAGGCTTAGCGTTACCAATCGGTTTATGATGAACAGTTGGTTTCAGGTTTTTGCGCCATTTTAGCGGCTATCAACAGCCATTGCCGCGGGTGGGGCATCTTCCACAAGGCGCGTCTTGACGAAGTCCTGGACGGCGGCATCCATCGTGCGCCAATCCCCGAGCTGATTGCTGGAAAAGCGGTAGAGAACACTTAGATCCTTGCCAACCTTGACATCCCTCTGACAATCACCGCTCCTTGCCAAGGCTGGCGAGGAGGGCAGGAGGCAGCGCACAACATAGTCGGTTTCACCGGATCGCGAAGCGGTTAAAAGGATTTCACCATTGTAGCCGGCATCAGCGCGAAGCCGATGTGCCGTCAGGCCAAAGGGGCCGGCATAGGAAGCGCCGTCCATCATTTGCGAATAGATCGGACCAAGCCGGCCGGACATATCACGAGACATCGTGCTCTGGCTGATCTGGAGAAAGATCAGCGAGGACGATTGCGAGATATCGTCGAAGCGCAACCGGTCGGCTTCACTATAGCCCTGCATCTGCGGCCAGGTCAGATAGAGATCGACGCGCTCGGCCGGGCCATTGAGGCGCTCGCTCGGAAAGCGGACGGTGTTTGCGGCGAGGCGTATCGTGTCATCGCCGATCGTGACGGAGATAGGTTTGGTATCGGTTGTATGACCCGCAAGCGAAATTTTCTCGCCGAGCCAGTTTCCACCGACGGATATGGCTACAGTCAGCGCAGCCAGGACGGCAACACCTGCCATGAGCCGATAGACAAAACCGCTCGATATTAGCGGGATTTCTTCGACCATTGTGGCGGATGACAGAGGAGCCATGTTCTTGCCTTCATCTCCCTGCGCCCGCCATCTTCGATGACGAGTACCGAGGGCGTCCTAGTTTCGAGTCTCATTGAAGATATGATTGGCGCGGCGATGGTTAATTGATGGTTAAATATAGGTCGCAACCCGTGCTAACGGGACAGTTAATTCGCCGGAATCTTTAGTGCTTATCTCGCGGGAGCCGCGAAATGAAAAGAGCCGTTCCCGGGGACAGCGGGAACGGCTCAGAGGCACCGGCCTGGACAGAAATCAGGGGACGAGACCGGGCCTCTGACTTTACCGCCGACGCTAGGCCGCCGGCGATCTGGTATTGGGGGGCTTACTTCAAGCTGCCGACCGCAACAGCGCGACCGTCCTGGATCTTGACCCAGCGAGCCGGATGATCTGCGGACTGGCGCTTCAGGAAGGTGTATTCGGTCTCCGACCAGAGCTTCACCTTGTTGCGCATGTTATCGAGAATGAAATCGCCACGATCCGTGCGGACGGTCAGAACGGCATGGCCTTCGCCGTTCGGCTGCAGCACGACGGTCATGAGCAGATCGGAAGGCGAGACGCCGGCATCGATGAGTTGCTTGCGCTTCAGCAGCGCGAAATCCTCGCAGTCGCCGGCGGTGGTCGGGATCGCCCACTTCTCCTCAACACCGTAAAGTTCCATATCCGTCATCGGCTTGATGGTCGTATTGACCGTATAGTTGACCTTCAGGATCGTCTTCCAGCTATCCTCATTGAGGATCATCGGCCCTGCATCGCCACCGGAATAAGCGCATTCACGCGGGTTTTCCTTGCAGAATTCGTAATGACCGATCGGGGGAGCAGCGTCACCTGTTATCGTCATGTTGGCGGGTGCTGCCTGAGCAGCACCGAACAAGCTAAGAGTTGAAAGCGCCAGAGCGGCAAGGCCGCGAAGTGCGATTTGAAAGTTCATGTCCCTGTCCCTGTTTTATTGGGATCAGAATGACACGCGTGATTTTATCTGACGCAAAATTGCACAGTCAAATTAATGGCTTAGTTAAATCAAATCCGGCGAAAATTCTCATAAAATACGCAGAAAACTTGATTCAAGTTCGCGGCAAATTAGATTAAAATTTGAGGGATTTCGGTATGGATTGCAGCAATGCAAGAGTCTGACATCCGCTGTTTCCAAACGGCTTTCAGCAATGGGGATCGTTAATGCCCGCGTGCCGATTAAGGCAGTAGACGTGTGTATTGATACAGAGCTCGCGTGGCGACAGGTCGGATTTGGTGTTGGAAATGGCTGCAAGAGCCTGAACTTGTCCCATTTTGGGAAAACCGGCTCAAAAAATATTTTTGATTTTTATTGCCGAGTGTGCCGGCGAAGCCCATCGGTCGCGCGGGTGATTGCAGTCGCCATCTCCGAGACCGCCGGCGAGTGTGCCGCGTTCGCGACGACCACCAGTTCCGCCTCTGGCCATGCCTGTGACAATTCCCAGGCGGTGACGAGCGGTGCTTCGAGGTCCATACGACCATGGATCATCGTGCTGGGGATACCGGCGAGCCGATGGGTGTCGCGCAGGATCTGCTGCTCCTCGAGCCAAGCCAGATGGTGGAAGTAATGGGTGATGATCCGGGCGCGCGCCGTCAGATAACGTGGATCGGACCATCGCGGCGACAGGGCCGCGCGCGGATCGATCAGGATCGACGCTGCCTCCCATTCGTGCCAATCCCGGGCGGCTTTCACATGGATTGCTGGATCGGGATTGCGCAAGAGGCGATAATAGGCGGTGACTAGGTCACCATCGCGATCAGTCTTAGGTACAGCGGCCCGAAAGCGTGCCCATTCCACAGGAAAGAAACGGCCGAGACCTTGATAGAGCCAATCGATTTCCGATCGTCTCGTCATGGTGACACCGACGAGGAGCAAGCTTTCCACCCGCTGCGGATGGGTTTCGGCATAGGCAAGCGCAAGCGTGCAGCCCCAGGAATTGCCGAATATGATCCAGCGTTCGATTCCGAGGCGCAACCGCAATCGCTCGATATCGGCAATCGTGTGCCATGTCGTATTGGCCGAGAGATCGATCAGCGGTTCAGACGCATGCGGAAGACTGCCGCCGCAGCCGCGCTGATCGAATTGAATAATCCGATAATATTGCGGGTCGAAATAGCGCCGCGTTCCAGCCGAACTACCTGATCCCGGGCCCCCGTGCAGGATGAGGACGGGTGTACCCTCGGGATTGCCCGATTGCACCCAGTAAATCCGCTGGCCGTCGCCGACCTCAAGCAGGCCTTCGTCAAAAGGAATTATGTCCGGGTAGGGCATGTCGCGGTCACGCATCGAGGAGAAGATAGAGATCGCTATTTCGCGACGCTGCGTGACGGGAAGATGACGGTATCAGAGAAATTCGCGCAAGGTTTCGCGAGACTGTAGCGAAAGGAATTCGATCGCAACGCCCTCTATGAAATGACGCACGACGCGACCGCGCATATTGCCGAGACGCACAGGCGTTCCGATGGCGGGGCGTATTTCGACGTCGACCGCTGCGCCGGAGAGCGAGAGGTCCATGATGCGGCAGACATATTGCTTACCGTCGTCGAGCGTGAGTTCGCTGCGGGTATTGCGCGGCGTCAAACGATCGTGGCGGCGATCTTCCGGCAGACCGAGTTCGTGCTTATTGGCAAGCCAGGTCAGTTGCGCCGCAAGCTTTTCACGCTTGCGCTCGGTTGCATTGATCGACATGGTGAAACCGCGGCCGTCGACCGCAACGACATAGCCCTCGACTCGGCCGAGGTGGTCGATGTAGGCCACGACCCGCTCATCGGCGCGCGGCCGTCCTAAACAAGTCACATGAAGGTCGCCCGGCGACATTTCCGTGACAACGCATTCGAATTCCTCATAATTTGCCAGCATCAGACGACCCTGCATATTGATCGGGACCCGCTGAAAGGTCCGCTGATCATTACGAGCAGCATTGCCTGTCATTTGATTGGGCCGCGTCGCCTGGGCTGGCTGAAACGAGTGCATGGAGGCGTCTTGAATCCTATTGCGTCTCATCCAACTAATAGCCGCAACTCCTTAAAGTAAGGTTGTCTTTTCAGAGGCATAAATAAGAGACGATCACCTATCTTGTTCCGCACTGGGTCAGTTCTAACCCTGTCGCGCCTCATTTTTTGCTTGAATCAATTTTCGGCGGACCCATTCACCAAGGCTCGTGCTTCCCCGATGCGGCAGAAGATTTGCGGGGTCTGGATGGGGAGGTGCATCCACAAGCCGCACGCGGCGCTCGCGAAGCAGCCGGCTGCGATCCAGTGCCAGAAATTCAAGGCGTTCGTTGCCGAGCCAAGGCGCATAAACGGTTGGCGTCAGACAACCAAGCAGTCTGTCGCAAGTGTCGCTCGATGTGCGAACCGGCAGCAATATCATCTCGAAGGTCATGCTGCGGCCGCTGATACAGTAGCCCGTCGCGTGAACCAACGCGGGAACCACGTGTTTCATCACGCCGGCGGCTATGCGTACCGGGTCATCCTGCTGACTGCCAGCCCAGAGCGCTGCGAAATTCTCGCCGCGGAGTTCGCGCCCCATGAGGTTGCAGATCGCCGTACCGGCCAGGCGGAAGCGGGGATTATCGTCCACCGTATTTTCCAGGATAAACAGCTCGGGAAGAATGTGGCCGATTGCCGATGGCTGTATCAAGTTGCGCAGGGGAGCGTCCGCGTTGCCGCGTATACGCTCCCAATAGGTAAATATATCGATGCTCGTCTTATGGCGCATAATGCGTCCGTGTCCCATTTCACTTCAACTACAAGGGCATTCATCGCCCTCGAAACTGATGTTGCGAATTCCATGCCAGAACCGGCCCGTTAGGGTTAATAAAGGGTTTCGGTTGCCTTATCGAATGGTCGATGTAAATCTTTGTTCATCACTTCACTAAGTGACCTTCAGCACGAATTTCCCGGGTGCCGGACGAACCATTGAGGTCAGATCCGGAGAGGAGCGCCCCGGTATGCCGCCCGACACTACGGGCGGCTTTTTTTTTGATTTTCGCTGCGTTATGTGTCGATGACTTCTATCGACAAGCAGAGCAAGACATGGATGACGAACAGCTGCCGCGCCCAGAGCCGGAAAATCCGCGGCCGCAGCAGCGAGCCCCGGCCTTCAACTTGCCTCCTGCCATTCTGGCGAGCCTCGCCGTCCTAATCGTCATTTTTGCGGTCATGAACCTTCCCTGGTGGTCGGACGATACGCTGAACTGGATTTATTTCGCCTTCAGCTTCATCCCGGCCCGCTATGCCTTTCCCTTGTCACAGCAGGGGCTGGAATGGCTTTGGACACCTGTCACCTATTCGCTGCTGCATGGCGGGATCGAGCATATCGTGTTCAACAGCCTTTGGCTGATGGTCTTTGCGGCACCCGTGGCGCGACGCATCGGCGCCCTGCGCTATGTGATTTTCTGGATCTTCTCATCAGCCGCCTCCGCCTTCCTGCATGCGGCACTCTACTGGGGCGACCAGACGCTGTTGATCGGTGCGTCCGGTGTCGTCTCGGCGCTCATGGGAGCAGCTTGCCGTTTTGCCTTTCCGGCCATGGACAGTCGCAGAGTGTCCATGCGGCAGGCGCATCTCAACCCGCGCCTCGGCATTTTGCAGTCGCTTCGCAGCCGGACAGTTGTCGCCTATATCGTCATGTGGGTTGCCGGCAATGCGCTCGTTGCTTTCGGCATCAATCTTGCGGGCGACAGCTCACAGCCGGTGGCCTGGGATGCTCATATCGGCGGCTTCCTGTTCGGATTCCTGCTTTTCGCCCCCTTCGACCGGCAGCCGCCTGAGGAAGTTCGTGAACCTTTACCACTCGATGAATGAGCTGTTGCTTTCTTACTGACACAGGCGCACCATTGGCATCCGTCGATCATGGGATGAGGAGATCGATCGACCGACGGGCAAAGCGCCGGTTTGAGCTCCGGGGGTAATTTCGGAACATATCGGACGCTTCAGGTGTTCATCATGCTTTCGAGATGGGAGGATCGAATGTCAGTTTCCGTAAAGGCCATACTTGAAGCCAAGGGCCGCGACGTCGTGACGACGGGCGGCAATACGACCGTTGCAGAGGCCGCGAAAATCCTGAACGAGAATCGGATCGGCGCTATCGTCGTTGTCGGACCGGGCGGCAAGATTTCCGGCATCTTCACCGAGCGGGATGTGGTCAATGCCGTTGCCAAGCATGGGCAGGAATGCCTCGACAAACCGATCGCATCGATGATGACGGCCAAAGTGCACCGCTGCAAGGAAGACACGACAACCGACGAATTGATGGAACTGATGACGATGCGCCGCTTCCGTCATGTTCCCGTCGAGGAGAAAGGCAAGCTTTCCGGCATCATCTCCATCGGCGACGTCGTCAAATGGCGTATCCGCGAGATCGAACTCGAGGCCGAACAGATCAAGGCCTATATCGCCGGGTGAGGCGAAGTTCGAGGCGGCCCATGCAATCGACCCGCGGGTCGATTGCAGCGATTAGCTTCATAACCCTCAAGCGAAGGGCGGGTTGCTTTTCACAGTTTTTCGGATGACACGCTAGCGCGCGTAGGTTTCCTGCATGCGGCGGATTTCCGGCAACCTCGTCAGAGCCTCCTCATAGCCGCGTTCAATAGCTTCGCCGGCGCGATGGAATTCCGACAGACCGATATCGCTGAGGCGGGGATGCATCGCAAGATCCGGCGGGTCTCCGGCCAAGCGAGCGCGAGCAATCCTATCCTGGATGATATTGAAAGCCTGCACCATGACGCCAGTCATACCGAGTTTCATGGGCGGCGTCTCATCCCGCCGCAGCAAATCTCCGTTTGGCTGGCCCACATTGTGTTTGACGACAGCCGAGCGGCCGAAAAGGTCATAGTTCAGATTGACCGCCGCCACGAGCGGCTGCTCATACGAACGGCATACCGAAACCGGAACCGGATTGACGAGCGCGCCGTCGACCAAGGTACGGCCATTGCTTCGTACCGGCTCGAAAATGCCGGGCAGGGCATAAGAAGCCCTTAGCGCCGTGATCAACGAGCCGTTGGCAATCCAGACTTCATGCCCGGTATTCAATTCCGATGCGACAGCGACAAAGGGGCGGTCCAGATCCTCGATCGAAAAGCCTTCCAGGTGCTCCTGCATGCGCTTGGTCAACCGCATGCCGCCGAACAGGCCGCTGCCGCCGATGGTCAGGTCGAGGAGACTGGCGATGCGGCGCATCGTCAAAGAACGGGCAAAGGCCTCGAGTTCGTCTAGCTTGCCGGCAAGATAGCAGCCGCCAACCAGGGCGCCGATCGATGTGCCGGCGATCATGCCAACTTCGATGCCTGCCTCATCGAGCGCGCGCAGAACGCCGATATGCGCCCAGCCGCGCGCCGCCCCGCCGCCGAGCGCCAGAGCGATTTTGACTTTTCTGGGGGGAGACGGAGGAAGAAGTGGATTGGAGGTATCCTGCGAGAGGCCTGAACCCGTCAAGTTCTGTCCGCCGTTATGACGATTCAAGCCCCAATTCAGCATTTAAACGCCTCCTCCAAGGCTCCGTGTGCCTCGGCTAAAATACTGTCCCTTTTTCGTTTCGAAATCGTATACTGGTTGTAGCTGGTTGAAACACCATCCCCGATAGGTCTACTGCTTGTAAACTTCTTCCGGATTGAAATGCAGGTGATCGTCGGTCACGCTCAGTACCGGCTTGCCATCTTCAAGCTCGACCGTTCGGTAGAAGCAGGAACGACGGCCAGTATGGCATGTTGCGTCATGTCCGGCCACCTCCACTTTCAGCCAGATTGCATCCTGATCGCAATCCGTGCGGATCTCCTTGACCGATTGCAGGTTTCCGGAGGTTTCGCCCTTTTTCCAGATCTTTCCGCGCGAGCGGCTGAAATAATGCGCCGTGCCTGTCTTGATCGTCAGGGCGAGCGCTTCGGCATTCATGTGCGCAACCATCAGCAGCTCGCCATCCTGCGCATCGGTCACGATCGCAGTGATCAGGCCGCGGTCGTCGAAGCGAGGGGTGAAATCGCCGGCATCCTCGAGTTCGGATTTATCTTCGGAAGGCGCATTGAAAATCAGATTCATCTCCGGCTCTTTCGTTGAAGCCCGGTCAGCGACCTCGGACCAAAGACATGAAGCGGGCCTGCTCAGCCGGATCGGCCTTGAAGGCACCCGTGAAGGTCATCGTCAGCGTGGAGGAACCCTGTTTCTGCACGCCGCGCATGGCCATGCACATATGCTCGGCGTCGATCATGACCGCGACACCGCGCGGACGCAGCGTATCGTCGATCGCATTGGCGATCTGCGCCGTCATGGCCTCCTGCGTCTGCAGGCGACGACCGAAGATCTCGACGACGCGAGCGATCTTGGAGAGGCCAAGCACGCGGCCGTTCGGCAAATAGGCGACATGCGCCTTGCCGATGATCGGCACCATATGGTGTTCGCAATGGGAGAAAAACGGAATATCGCGGACGAGGACGATGTCGTCGTAACCCGAAACCTCTTCGAAGGTTCGGCCGAGCACGTCTTCGGGATTCATGTCGTATCCGGCGAAAAGCTCGCGGTACGCCTTGGCGACACGCGCAGGCGTATCGAGCAGGCCTTCGCGTTGCGGATCATCGCCGGCCCAGCGAAGCAGAACGCGAACTGCGTCTTCGGCCTCCTTCTGCGACGGGCGTTCGGAATCAACGGATTGCGGAAAGTTCTTTACAATGGCGTCCATTACCTGTGGTTCTCCTGATCCGCCAAGCGGATATCATCTTGTCGGACTCGCCACTGGCATTCCCCGAGGTACGGAGATTGTGTACCTTTGGCGGGCTCCGGGGCGTTCTGGCTGGCGGACAAGCCTGCCGTCCTGCACGGTTTCCCATCAAACTTACAGAAGACCATTGCATTTCGATGGTCTTCGAACGACATACATATAGTATGGCATTGTCCCTGTGAAAGTGTCCTAAGCGGACACGCTGTGTTTTTTGTTTTGAAACGCAAAACAGGTGCATCGGAGCGAAATCTGTGATGGACGACATCTACAACAGCAAAATCCTGGAGTTTGCCGGCAATATCGGCCGCATCGGCAGCCTTCCCGACGCCGATGCCAGCGCCCAGGCCCATTCCAGACTGTGCGGTTCTCGCGTCAAAATCTGGCTGAAAATGGACGGCGATGTGGTGACCGATTTTGCCCATGACGTCAAGGCCTGTGCGCTCGGCCAGGCATCGTCGTCGATCATGGCCCGCCACGTCGTCGGTGCTTCGGCGGAAGAAGTCCGCAAGGCCAGGGAAGACATGCTTGCCATGCTCAAGGCTGACGGTGAGGGGCCGGATGGCCGTTTTGAGGATATGCGTTACCTGAAGCCCGTCAGGGATTACAAGGCGCGTCATGCCTCGACGATGCTGACATTCGATGCGGTCGTGGATGCCATCGGGCAGATAGAAGTAGCGCGTCAAGGCGGAAATGCCAAAACGGCTGAAGCCGTCTGAGCGGGCTGATCATGTGCCAATTCTGTCTCATGCAGGACGAGGATGAAGACGAAGGCGGTACTGCTCCCTCCAGGCGAGCACGGCGGGATGCATCACCGGCCGGCGACAGGGCAATAAAGTCGCGCAATTATGCCGGGCCTTTCCGCAAGACGCCCGACCGGCTTTTCGGAATGGGCCTCATTCGCCTCTATCAACTGACGCTTTCCGGCTTCATCGGCAATTCCTGCCGCCATATCCCGACCTGCTCGGAATATGGCTATGAGGCGGTTGCCCGCCATGGGCTTTGGGCTGGCGGCTGGATGACACTGTTTCGTTTGGCGCGCTGCGGCCCGGGAGGGACAAGCGGGCTCGATCCTGTGCCTGGAGAACTGGAACTGCGCTATCACTGGTGGACTCCCTGGCGCTATTTCCGCCTTGGGCAAAAGGCTGCCTGACCGTTGGCGGTCTACGTCGCGCTGCTCTACAGCATTGGCCTCGACTCGGGCCGCAGAGTTGTTATGACCGATCTCAAGGCCATGGCGGAGAGTTTGGGCTTTCGCAATGCCCGAACGCTTGTCGCAACCGGCAATCTCGTTTTCGAAGCCGAGCCGCAGCCGATTGCGTCGATCGAGGCACAACTCGAAGCGGGTTTTGCCGCGGCTTTCGGCAAGCATGTCGACATCATCGCGCGTGATGCCGACGCATGGCTGAAACTTGTCGAGGGCAATCCTTTCCTCGACGGAATCGCTAGCGAGGTCATCGTGCGAGTGATGCGCCAGCCGCTCGAACCGGACGTTCTTGATATGCTCGCGAGATACAGGCGAGATGAGCGCATGGCCGTTGTCAACGGCGATCTCTGGATCGATTTCGGTCTCAAAGCCAGCGAGTCGAAAATGCTGCCGGCTTTGACGACAAAGCGGCTCGGCATTGGAACGATGCGAAACTGGAACACCGTGCGCGGTTTAGCCGAGATGGTCCGAGCCTAGCGCCGCTTTTCCTTTACTCGAATAGGAAATACCGCTATCAGGCGCGCGGACTTAAGTACGCATTTACTTGGTCCGCATCTTTCGAAACCACCCGCATTCGTTGGCGGGACTGGACAAGGAGAATATAAATGTCCCAATCCGTTTCCCTGACATTTCCCGATTGTTCCGTGCGCAGCTTCGCTGCCGGCACGACCGGTCGCGATGTCGCCGAATCCATTTCCAAGTCACTTGCCAAGAAAGCTGTCGCCATTGCCGTCGACGGCACCGTGCGCGATCTTTCCGATCCCGTGACCGACGGCAAGATCGAGATCATCACCCGGTCGGACGACCGTGCGCTGGAACTGATCCGCCACGACACCGCGCACGTGCTTGCCGAAGCCGTACAGGAGCTTTGGCCGGGAACGCAGGTGACGATCGGCCCGGTCATCGAAAACGGCTTCTATTACGATTTCGCCAAGAACGAGCCGTTTACTCCCGATGATCTGCCTGTGATCGAGAAGCGGATGCGCGAGATCATCCAGCGCAACAAGCCGTTCACCAAGGAAATCTGGTCGCGCGAGAAGGCGAGGGAAGTCTTTGCCGCCAAGGGCGAAAACTACAAGGTGGAGCTGGTCGATGCGATCCCGGAAGGTCAGGATCTGAAGATCTATTACCAGGGTGACTGGTTCGATCTCTGCCGTGGTCCGCACATGGCTTCGACGGGCCAGATCGGCAACGCCTTCAAGCTGATGAAGGTCGCCGGCGCCTATTGGCGTGGGGACAGCAACAATCCGATGCTGACCCGCATCTATGGCACGGCGTTTGCCGAACAGTCGGATCTCGACAACTATCTGCACATTCTTGCCGAGGCCGAAAAGCGCGATCATCGCCGTCTCGGCCGCGAAATGGACTTGTTCCATTTCCAGGAAGAAGGCCCCGGCGTCGTTTTCTGGCACGGCAAGGGCTGGCGCATGTTCCAGACGCTGGTGTCCTATATGCGCCGGCGGCTGCAGGGCGACTATCAGGAAGTCAACGCACCGCAGGTGCTCGACAAGTCGCTTTGGGAGACCTCGGGTCACTGGGGCTGGTACCGTGACAACATGTTCAAGGTCACCGTCGCCGGCGACGATACCGACGACGATCGCGTCTTCGCGCTGAAGCCGATGAACTGCCCGGGCCATATCCAGATCTTCAAGCATGGCTTGAAGTCTTACCGCGAACTGCCGATTCGCCTTGCGGAATTCGGTGCCGTACATCGCTATGAGCCTTCGGGTGCGTTGCATGGCCTAATGCGCGTGCGCGGCTTTACGCAGGACGATGCTCACATCTTCTGCACCGACGAGCAGATGGCGGCCGAGTGCCTGAAGATCAATGATCTCATTCTCTCGGTCTATGAGGATTTCGGCTTCAAGGAGATCGTCGTCAAGCTCTCGACCCGCCCGGAAAAGCGCGTCGGTTCGGACGAGCTATGGGATCGCGCCGAAAGCGTGATGATGGACGTGCTGAAAACGATCGAGGCGCAGTCCGAAGGGCGCATCAAGACTGGCATTCTGCCGGGCGAGGGCGCTTTCTACGGTCCGAAGTTCGAATATACGCTCAAGGATGCCATCGGCCGTGAATGGCAGTGCGGTACGACCCAGGTCGATTTCAACCTGCCGGAGCGCTTCGGTGCCTTCTACATCGACCAGCACTCGGAAAAGACGCAGCCTGTCATGATCCATCGCGCAATTTGCGGTTCGATGGAACGCTTCCTCGGCATCCTGATCGAGAACTTCGCCGGTCACATGCCGCTGTGGGTCTCGCCGCTGCAGGTCGTCGTCGCCACCATCACCTCGGAAGCCGATGCCTATGGCGAAGAGGTGGCGGAAGCGCTGCGCGATGCCGGTCTCGATGTCGAGACCGACTTCCGCAACGAGAAGATCAACTACAAGATCCGCGAGCACTCGGTGACGAAGGTTCCGGTGATCATCGTTTGCGGCAAGAAGGAAGCCGAGGAGCGTTCGGTCAATATCCGCCGCCTCGGCAGCCAATCGCAGACATCCATGTCGCTCGACGAGGCGATCGCCTCGCTTGCTCTCGAAGCGACACCGCCGGACATTCTGCGCAAACGCGAAGCACGGCGCGTCAAGGCCGCTTGACGCCCTCATACCTGGCGGCACCTTCAGGGTGCCGTCAGAGAACTGACATACAGCTTTCATATAGTTGATGAATCAACGCGTTGCTGTGGCTGCAGCATGTGACGCAACTGTGACCATAGGAGCGGGGCAGCCCCGTCGCGCACTTGGAATTCAAAGAATTATCCTACGCCAACGAACGGGACACGCGGATCAAGCGCTGGTTCATCCGCTCCATCGAAGGTCTTTCCGGCCGGGATCGTTACGCCCGGCTCTACGATATCTGGCGCACCGATATCGTCGGCAAGAGCGAGCGGGTCTTCGGCAAGATGCTCGATCTCATCGATGTGCGCCTGCTCATCAAGGGCGAGTGGCCGCCGAACCAGATTCCAGAAGCGCCGATCGTCATCGTCGCCAATCACCCCTACGGCATCGGCGACGGCATCGCGGTGTTGGCGCTTGCCGAGCAACTGGGGCGCCCCTTCAAGGTCCTCATCAACAACGAATTGTTGAAAGTGCCTGAAATGAACGACTATTCGCTACCGGTTTCCTTCGAGGAAACTAAGGAAGCGATGGCAATCAACATGAAGACCCGGCATGAGGCCGTTCGCCTGCTCAAGGAAGGCACGACGATCATCGTCTTTCCAGCCGGCGGTGTGGCAACCGCCAAGAAGGGTTTCGGCCGGGCAGAAGATCTGCCCTGGAAAATATTCCCGGCAAAACTCATTCAGGCGGCCCGCGCCAGCGTCATTCCCATCTATTTCGAGGGGCAGAACGGCCGGCTGTTCCATCTGGCAAGCCGGCTTTCGATGACCCTGCGCATCTCACTGCTAATCCGCGAATTCCGGCGTCTCTCCGGTAGCACCATCACTGCCCATATCGGCGCTCTTCGCAGCTGGGAGGCCCTTAGCGAGGGCAGTGACCGCAAGGATCTGCTGGCGAAGCTCTATGGCGCAGTCTTCTCCATGGCCCCGCCGAGAAAGGTGCTGCGGCGCCGGGCGGGATGATTCGCGAGACTTTTGTCGCCGAGTGACAACTGTCTGGATGGTTCGCGCCAGCGACCAAATGTCGCCGTCGCAGTTGTCAATCCATGCTATCGCCGTCGTCGCCGCCAGCGGCCGGCGCCAATTGTTCATAGGTGGGCAGCGGCTGCTGGTTGGTCGTGGCCGGCGGTGTCTGGCTCTGGCGCATTGGCGGCATCTGGATCGGCAGCTGTCGGGCCGATTGTTCGGTATCGACCTCCTGCGGCTGTTGCTGTTTCATCAGCACTTCCACATCCGTATTCATGCCGGCGGCGACGGTAAAGTCGCGCTGATAGATCTTGTCCTTGTTTCGGGCGACGGCCGTGTAGCGGCCTTCCGCAAGCACCATGGTCGGGAACGCGCTGACGCTTTCGCCAACGATATCGCCCGCAGCTGTCAGGATCGACCAGGCAGTATCGGCGATTGCCTCACCGCCGGCATCAGAAACCAGCTTGAAGGTGATCTTTGCCGCCCTGTGCTGAATGGTCGCTTCCGTCACCTTGCCGGCTTCCACCTGGATATCGGCGCGGATGACGGCATTGACCTCGCCATATTCGGAAACGACATGATAGGTGCCGGCACTCAGGCCGACCAGCGTGTTCGGCTTGACATCGTCCATGACAAGACCACGCTCGCCGTCCTCCTTGGTTTCGCTCGAGTAGATCGAGAAACTCAGCTCGTTCGGAGGGATGCGGACATCGGGCCCGGATACGGCGTTCAGGACCATGCCACCGGCATCGAGAACCATCGTCTGCTTCTGGGGGTCGCCGCTTTCAGGCACGCTCAGCCGCTTGGTGACGCCGGCGCGGCCGAAAGAGACATTGACGAAATAATCGCCCGGCAAAAGGTGAAAGGAGGCCGAGCCTCCGCGCGAACTGGCGACCAGCGGCAGTTTGCCATCAGCGCCCGCAATCGGGCTGAAGACGTACCAGGCGAGGCCCTGCTGCTGCGGGCCGCTCTGGGGCGTGAGTTTGGCTTCGAGGGAAACGTCGCGCAATGTGCGCGCAGGCGAATTCTCGCCATTCGGTGCCACGAAAGCATTGAGCTTAGGCATCTTGACGCTGCCGTCGAGCTGCTTGAATTCCTTAAAGGCATCCTGTGCCGGGACGGCAGTGTTCATGCTCACAAGCATCGCGAAAGCCGCGCTCAATCGGCGAGCGGATGAAATGCCTGACATGAATACCCAACCGATTGACTTCCGATAAAACACACGCCACTTCAAAACCAATGCGGTGGCAAATTCAAGACCTACATCCCATAAAGCCCAAATGAAGGCAGTTCCTTAATGAAAACCGATATCAAGCTGGTCGACTATCTCGCGGTGCGCCGATCTATTCCTGCGTTTCAAATGTCGGAACCAGGCCCGGACAAGGCTGAAATCGAGGAGATTCTCCGGTTGGCGTCGCGTGTGCCGGATCATGGCAAGCTCGCGCCATGGCGCTTCATCGTCTATCGCGGCGGGGAACGCGCCCGCATCAGTGAAGAGCTGCTGAAGCTCGCGCTGGAAGCCAAGCCCGACCTGTCGGAAGAAATGATTCAGGTCGAGCGCACCCGGTTCACTCGCGCACCCGTGGTCATCGCAGTCGTCAGCAAGGCGGCGCCGCATTTCAAGATCCCGGAGTGGGAGCAGTTGATGTCGGCGGGCGCGCTTTGCTTGAACTTGCTAATGGCGGCCAATGCCCATGGCTGGGTCTCCAACTGGCTGACGGAATGGTTCGCCTTCGACGAACGCGCCTATCCTCTGCTCGGAGTAAAGCCGGGCGAGAAGGTTGCCGGCTTCATCCATATCGGCTCGACAAGCTTCCCGCCCGTCGAACGCCCGCGCCCGGAGCTGTCGGAAACGGTGACCTGGATCGGCGGCGAGGACGCGTGATGTTCTATACGACAGACACCAATCGCCACGGTCTGGCGCATGATCCTTTCAAGGCAATCGTCGCGCCGCGGCCGATCGGCTGGATCGGCAGCAAGGGCAGGGATGGTTCGCTGAATCTCTCGCCCTATTCCTTTTTCAATGCCGTCAGCGATCGGCCGAAGCTGGTAATGTTTTCTTCCGCCGGTCGAAAAGACAGCGTGCGCAATGTCGAGGAAACCGGCGTCTTTACTGCCAACCTCGTTAGTCGCCATATCGTGGAGAAGATGAACCACTCTTCGATTGCCGTTCCCTATGGGGTCAACGAATTCGAACTTGCCGGACTGACTGCTAGGCCCGGCGAGCTGGTCGATGCGCCCTATGTCGCCGAAGCCTTTGCCGTGCTCGAATGCCGGGTGACTGAAATCCTGCAGCCCAAGGGTCTCAATGGCGAGACATCCGAAAATATCATGGTCATCGGCCAGGTTGTCGGTATCCATATCGACGAGACGATCATTCGCGAAGGCCGGCTGGACATGGCGTTGGCGCGTCCCATCGCACGCATGGGCTATATGGATTATAGCGAGGGCAGCGAGGTCTTCGAGATGATGAGGCCAAAGGCGCCCTGAAGGCGCTACTCATGCCCGCAGGAGAAAGGTTAACAAGCAAGGTAAACGTCCCGTAAACCTTTGCCCGATAAGGTGAAGTATAGGAATTTGCGGGGCAAGAATCGCCCCGCCGATATCGGGGCGTTACGTGATCATAGAAGCATTCCTTCGCTGGGCTGAAACCGCCAAGGCAGAAAGCAGAACCCGGGCGGCCAATGCGCTCGGCAGGGCCTATCTGCAGTCGGAGATGCCTAGGGAAGAGCGCGCGGCCGCCGAGATGGCGATGACCTATCTGCTCGACGATCCGTCTCCTCGCGTGCGGCTGGCGCTCGCAGAAGCGGTCGCGCATTCGGCCGGCGCCCCGCGGAACGTCATTCTATCTCTAGCCGAGGATCAGCCTGAAATCGCCGGGCAGATCATCCTGTTTTCGCCCGTGTTCACCGATGCCGATCTCGTCGATCTCGCATTGCGGGGTAGCGACGTGACGCGGGTACTGATCGCGTCACGCGGGGAGGTGCCGTGTGCCGTCTGTGCTGCGCTTGCCGAGATGGGCGGAGAGGTCGAAATTCTGTGTCTGCTCGAGAACGACGGTGCCTTGCTTTCGCAGGCCTCGCTCAAGCGCATCGCCGAGCGCATGGGTGATTCCGCTGACATACGCGGACTGCTTCTTTCCCGGGACATTTTGTCCGCAGATATCAGGCACCTGCTGATGCGCCACGTCAGCGAAGCGCTTTCGGAATCGCCTCTCGTCCAGAGTATTGTCGGCGGCTCCAGGCTGCAACAAGTCACGCGTGAGGCGACGGAATCCGCAACCGTTGCCATTGCAGGAACGGCGCAGCACGAGCAATTGCCTGATCTGGTCGAGCATCTAAGGCGCAGCGGCTGGCTGACACCAGCATTCCTCATGCATGCGCTATGCTCCGGCAAGGTCGATTTCTTTGCCTGCGCGATCACCAATCTTTCCGGATGCGACGAACGGCGCGTGCGCTCGATCGTTTCCAGAGGACGCGTTCATGCCCTGCGGGCTCTCTACGAGAGCGCCGGCTTGCGCCGAGATATCAGCACGATCTTTGTCGAGGCGACGGTGATCTGGCGCGAATCCTCCCGTAAGAACGGTACGGCGATGCTGGAAGATGTTTCTTCGCGGCTGATGCGAAAGTTCCGCCTTGCGGAGCAAAGCCCGGTTGCTGCAACGCAGCTCCTCGACATGGTCGAGAAGCTTGCCAATGCCGAAAAGCGGCAAACTGCGCGCAGCTTTGCCGCACTGGCAACGCTCGCCGCCGCGTGATATTCAGCCGGCGTTCTAAAGCGCGTCGCGATCTTTCAGATTCGCTTCCCGCGCTTTAGGTCCTTGATTTTGCGCATCGCAAAACCGCCGCACACTTTTGCGCGACATGCTCCAGGTTCCGAGGTTCATCTTGTCACTGACGATCGCTATCGAATCCCCGCGTCAGGAAGGCGTCATTCGCCTTCTCGACATGTCCAGCGCCTATGCGGAATCGCTCTATCCGGCGGAAAGCAACCATATGCTCGATCTGTCTTCGCTGGAGAAGGCGGAGGTGACCTTCTGGGTCGCCAGGGTCGGGGAGATGATCGTCGGATGTTGCGCGCTGGTGGAAGCCGGTGACGGCACGGCGGAGATCAAGCGCATGTTCGTCGATCCGGCCGCCAGGGGCCGAAGCGTCGCACGCAGGCTCATGGAAACGCTCGAAGCGGCGGCGCTCGAAAAAGGCCTTTCCGCAGTGCGGCTTGAAACCGGCATATATCAACCGGAAGCGATCGGACTCTACCGGAAATTCGGTTATCTCGAAATTCCGCCTTTCGGCAGCTATCAGCCGGATCCACTGAGCCTTTTCATGGAAAAACGGCTGAAACAAACCAGCTGAGCAATCAACCCTCGGCAGCGTCCCGGACATGCAATTGCAGTTCGGGCTCCTGCGCGTGCTGCTCCTCGGTCAATTCGGCTTCGCGAATCCATTCGCGCCAAATGGCAACGATGATGGCCATCAGCACCGGGCCGATGAAGAGCCCGAGGAAGCCCATGGTCTTCACGCCGCCCACCAGGCCGAAAAAGGTTGGCAGGAAGGGCAGTTTGATCGGCCCGCCGACGAGTTTGGGGCGAAGCGTCTTGTCGACAATGAAAAGCTCGATCGTACCCCAGAGGAAGAGGCCAATACCGGCCCAAAGCGAACCGCTGGCGACGAGATAGATCGAAACGAGCGACATCGAGAGCGGGGCGCCCCCCGGGACAAGAGCCATGACGCCCGTGAGAACGCCGAGCGTGATGGCCGATGGAGCGCCGGCAATCCAATAGGCCACACCGAGAACGATGCCTTCACCGATAGCGATCAGCGTCATGCCCATGACGGTAGAGCTGATCGTCGCCGGCACGACGCGGGAAATCCGTTCCCAGCGATTGGGAAGAATACGTTCGCCGAGCAGATCGACCTGGCGAACGAAGGTCGAGCCATCGCGATAGATGAAAAACAGGGCGATCAGCATGAAGAGCAGGGTCAAGACGACGTGGAAGGCGCCACCGCCTGCTGCGAGTACTGCCCTATAGATATTGCCGATATGGGCGCCGCTTACGAGCTGCGCCAGCTCACCGAGTGAGCCGGGGCTGCCGACATATTGCGCCCACTGCTCGCCGAGCCAGGAGCCGACGACCGGCAAAGCCAGAATCCATTGCGGCGGCGGCGCCCCCTCACGATTCACATGGATTGCCCAGCCGAACCAGTCGCGTACTTCTCCGGCCATGTAGAGGGCGGAAAGAACGATCGGCAGAACCAGAAAGGTCACGATGAATGCGATGGCGATGGTGGCGGCAATTGTCGTATTCCCGCCCGTTCGCCGCACGATATCGCTGTAAAGCGGCCAGGTGGCAAAGCCGATCACCGCGGCGGCCAGAACCGGAACGAGAAATCCGTAGAAGAAATAAATGCCGGCAATGGCAATCAGAATCAGCAGCCAGCGTGCCGCGGAAATGGATGGGATCAAAGGCATGCGCGCATGCGCGCTCGGCCCCAGCCACCGGTGTTCCTTTGGCTTATGACGTTCAAATACACCCACCGGTCTTACTTCGCCCCAATTTACTAGATCATCCGGTTATGGGGTATGATCTAGGCCGTTTCAAGAGCAACGGCTTCAAGCTTCTTATTCAGCCGTCATGACAATAGCACGACTGCCCTGCGCGCCATAATCAAGGCCACGAAGCATCTTGAACGCAAAAGATTGAGTTTCTGCGTCGAATTGAAACTGTTTTGGTGAGCAGGATCGGCAAATCCGTTCGGCGGTGGGTTCGCCGTCAGATATCCAGATCCTCCGCAAAGGCAGCACGCTCCTGAATGAAGCGGAAGCGTGCGTCGGCCTTGGTGCCCATCAGATTGTCGACCGCGTCGCGGGTGCCTTCGAAATCCACTTCGTCGATCTCGACGCGCAGCAATGTGCGCTTGGCCGGGTCCATCGTCGTTTCCTTGAGTTGGGCCGGGAGCATTTCGCCCAGACCTTTGAAGCGGCTGATCTCGACCTTGCCTTTGCCCTTGAATTCCGTCTGCATGAGTTCCAGGCGGTGGGCGTCGTCGCGGGCATAGATGGATTTCGAGCCCTGCGTGATCTTGTAAAGCGGCGGCACGGCCAGGAAGAGATGGCCCTGGCGGATCAGCTCAGGCATCTCCTGATAGAAGAAGGTGATGAGCAGCGAGGCGATGTGAGCGCCATCGACGTCGGCATCGGTCATGACGACGATGCGCTGATAGCGAAGATCTTCCTCGCGGTATTTCGAGCGCGTGCCGCAACCGAGCGCCTGCACCAGATCGGCAATCTGCTGGTTGGCTGAAAGCTTCTCGCGACCGGCGCTGGCGACGTTGAGGATCTTGCCGCGCAGCGGCAGGATCGCCTGATTCAAGCGGTTGCGCGCCTGCTTGGCAGAGCCACCGGCCGAGTCACCTTCGACCAGGAAAAGTTCAGCGCCAGCAGCGGAGTTCTGCGAGCAGTCGGCCAGCTTACCGGGCAAGCGCAGCTTGCGCACAGCCGTCTTGCGATTGACTTCCTTCTCCTTGCGGCGGCGCATGCGCTCTTCGGAGCGCTCGATCACCCATTCCAGCAGCTTCTCGGCTTCGGCCGGATTATCGGTAAGGTAATGGTCGAAAGGGTCACGCAGGGCGTTTTCGACGATGCGCTGGGCTTCGACCGTCGCGAGCCTATCCTTGGTCTGGCCCACGAATTCCGGCTCGCGGATGAAAATCGACAGCATGCCGACGCCGGAAATCATCACGTCATCCGTGGTGATATTGGCCGCACGCTTGTTCTGGGTGAGATCGGCGTAGTTTTTCAGGCCCTTGGTCAATGCGATGCGGAGGCCTGCCTCGTGCGTGCCGCCTTCCGGGGTCGGAATCGTATTGCAATAGGAATGGATCTGCGGGTCGCCGCCATACCAGGTGACGGCCCATTCGAGCGAGCCGTGGCCGCTTTCCTTCTCAGACTTGCCTGCAAAGATTTCACGGGTGACGGTGAATTCGCTGCCCATCGTCGCCTTGAGATAATCCTTCAGGCCGCCCGGGAAGTGAAAGACCGCCTTTTCCGGAACATCGGCGCCTTCGGGCGCCAGTTCGGGATCACAGCCCCAACGGATCTCGACGCCGCCGAACAGATAGGCCTTGGAACGGGCCATGCGGAAAACGCGGGCCGGATCGAAACGGGCGTGATCGCCGAAGATCTGTGGATCGGGATGGAAGCGGACGCGGGTGCCGCGCCGGTTATGCACATCGCCCAGCTCTTCCAGGCCGCCCACCGGCAGACCCCGCGAGAAGCGCTGGCGATAGAGCTTGCGGTTACGGGCAACTTCAACTTCCAGGTCGTCCGACAACGCATTGACAACGGACACGCCGACACCGTGCAGACCGCCCGAGGTCTCATAGGCCTTGCCGTCGAACTTACCGCCGGCATGCAGCTTGGTCATGATGACTTCGAGCGTCGATTTGCCGGGCACCTGCGGATGGTTTTCCACCGGAATGCCACGGCCGTTATCCGTGACGGTGAGATAACCTTCCCGATCGAGATAGACTTCGATGAAATTGGCGTGACCGGCCACAGCCTCGTCCATCGAGTTGTCGATCACTTCGGCGAAAAGGTGGTGCAGCGCCTTCTCGTCCGTGCCGCCGATATACATGCCGGGGCGCATGCGGACCGGCTCGAGCCCTTCGAGAACACGAATCGAACTCGCGCCATATTCCTCCGACGACTGGGTCGTCGGCGCCGCGCGCTGTGCGGGCGCAGGGGCAGGCTTTTCTGCCTTTACCACCGGCTTTTCCGCTGCCTCCGGCTTCGGGGAGCGAGGGAGTCCGGAGAAGAGATCGTTGCTATTGTCCATAGAATTTCAAGCTGCTCAGATTTGTTCTGGTGGGGCCAGACCCCTTCATTATCGCATTTGTCGCCGCTATTCGCGAATCACCGTGATTCTGCCAGAAACAGCGCACAAGAGCGATGGCGCCCCACGACGGGGCAGATTCATGAAAGAGATTTGCGTTGCCGGGTGAAGAATGGCAAGCCCGATGGCCGATCGGAGGAAGTATCCGCATGCCAATGTCCACAGCTCATTTGCCCGTTCTGTCCGCAATCTCGGGCATTTTGTTGCTTGCGACCGCCTCGGGAACCTCTGCCGAGATGCTCAAGCCGTTCAAGGACGAACTGTTTTCCAGCCAGACGGTCATTGAGAGTCACGACAACGGCGCCTTCCAGACGATCGATTATCAGGAATTGCGTGACATTAACGGCCGCGACCAGATTCCGGAAAAGCGCGTCAAACCGGCTTATGTCGATACCGGCGTGCGCTGGAAGGCGCAAGAGGACGAAACGCTCGAGATCGGCGATCGCAGGGTCGATGTCACTCGCATAGGCCCCGCATCGAAACAGGCCTTTACCGTGATCTTCATTCACGGCCGAGGCGGCGACCGCCGGCTTGGCTCCAACGATTATGCGTTCGGCGGCAATTTCAACCGGCTGAAGAACCTGGCTTACAAGAACGGCGGCACCTATTATGCGCCGAGCGTCAGAGGTTTCGACAGCAATGGCGTTGCCGATATCGCGGCGCTCATCCGCTATTCCTACGAGCAATCCGGCGGCAAGCCCGTCATACTCACCTGTGCTTCCATGGGGAGTTTCATCTGCTGGGGCATCACGCGCGATGCCGAAAGCGTCAAGCGGCTGAAGGGCATGGCGATCCTGAGTGGCGTTACCGATCCGGATTTCACGAAGAGCGCTTTCTACAAGGCAAAGCTGCCGCTCTGGTTTACCCATGGCAGCAAGGATCCAGTCTACGCCGCGGCCGACCAGCAAGCCTTGTTCGAGAAACTTTACAAGGCGCATTATCCCACGCGTTTTACGCTTTTCGAAACCGGAAACCACGGAACGCCGGTGCGCATGACCGATTGGCGCAAGGTGCTAAACTGGCTCGTGGATCCACAGGCGCCGTGAAACACATCGCACAATTCGATTTATTTTCCGGATAAGCATTTTTTCAAACGATTTGAACAGGTTTCGGCCTTGTTCGCTAACTTTCCTTTGCTCCGCCTTTTTGTTAGTCCGATGGATGAAATAGGGGGAGAAACCGGAATGACGAAGACGATACGGCCGCTTTTGGCCGGAAACTGGAAGATGAACGGCACACGCGCGAGCCTGGATCAGATCAAGGCGATCGCGGATGGCGTCAAGACGCCACTGTCGGAGAAAATCGACACGCTGCTCTGCCCCCCGGCGACGTTGCTCTATGTGGCAACGGCGCTTTGCGACGACAGCCCGCTCGCCATCGGCGCCCAGGATTGCCATCAGCAGGTCAGTGGCGCTCATACGGGTGACATCTCGGCCGAAATGATTGCCGACTGCTTCGGCACGCATGTCATCGTCGGCCATTCCGAGCGCCGCAGAAATCACGCGGAAAGCGACATGCTTGTACGCGCCAAGGCACAGGCCGCGCACGATGCCGGCCTGATTGCCATCATCTGCATCGGCGAGACTGCCTATGAACGCAATAGCGGCCAGACGCTCGACGTTTTGAAGCGGGAGTTGATCGGCTCGGTTCCCGATGGTGCGACCGCGGCAACGACCGTGATTGCTTACGAGCCAGTCTGGGCAATCGGCACCGGCGTGGTTCCGACCAGCGAAGATGTCGAGGAAGCCCATGCCTTCATGCGCGCAGAGCTTATCGAACGCTTCGGCAAGGAGGGCGCAAACATGCGAATTCTTTATGGCGGATCCGTCAGCGGTGCGAATGCGCGCAGTCTTCTCGACATTCCGCATGTCAACGGCGTGCTTGTCGGCGGACAGAGCTTGAAAGCCGCCGACTTCCTTGCCATTTATGCCGCATTCGAACGGCAGTTCGCCTAAAGCAACAACTTGCCCGGAGTTCCAGCCTTAAAAGGGCTTGGAATAGGCGAGAGCCTCATGTAAAGAGCCGCGAGCTTTTATTTTTGATGCCCGCACCGGGCAGGACTGGATCTATGCAAACCGTACTGCTTGTCATCTATCTCATGATCGTCGTCGCCCTTATCGGCGTGGTGCTGATTCAGCGCTCCGAAGGTGGCGGCCTTGGCATCGGCGGCGGATCGGGCTTCATGTCTGCGCGCGGTACGGCCAATGCGCTGACGCGCACCACGGCCATTCTTGCGGCGCTGTTCTTCGCACTTGCGCTCGGCATGAACGTGCTATCCCGCTTCGAGGCGCGTCCGACCGACGTTCTCAATCGTATTCCGAGCACGGCGGGTCAGGGCAACGGTATCCTCGATTCGCTTGGTGGCCAGAAGGGTGCTGCTCCGGCAACCACCCAGCCGAAGCCGGCCGACAACAGCGGCGTGCCGAACAGTGGGGCCGTTGCTCCGCAATCGCAGGCGACCCCGCCGGCCGCGACGAATCAGGCAGCACCTGCACAGCAGGCTCCGGCCGCGACCGGTCAACAGACCGCGCCGGCGACGACCACTCCCGCGCCAGCCGACAACGGCGGCGTCCCGACCGGCAAGTAATTCCGGTCGCCAAAGATCATCCCCGGCAGGTCCTCGGATCTGCCGGTTTTGTTTTGTCCATATTCCGCGTTCTGTAGCCAAAATTCCGGAAACGAATTTTAGGGCTAGCGGAATCATTTGTGAAAAGGTATCCGGTGACTCCCATGGCGCGATATGTATTCATCACTGGCGGCGTGGTTTCTTCCCTCGGAAAAGGAATTGCGGCTGCGGCTCTCGGAGCGTTGTTGCAGGCTCGTGGTTATCGAGTCCGCCTGCGCAAACTCGACCCCTATCTGAACGTGGATCCGGGCACCATGAGCCCGACCCAGCACGGCGAGGTCTTCGTCACCGACGACGGAGCGGAAACCGACCTCGATCTCGGCCACTACGAGCGCTTCACTGGCCGCTCGGCCACCAAGACCGATAACATCACCACCGGTCGCATCTATAAGAACATCATCGACAAGGAACGCCGTGGCGACTATCTCGGCGCGACCGTTCAGGTCATTCCGCACGTTACCAACGAGATCAAGGATTTCGTCACGGAGGGCAATGACGAGTATGATTTCGTCATCTGCGAGATCGGCGGCACGGTCGGCGATATCGAAGCTATGCCTTTCATGGAAGCGATCCGCCAGCTCGGCAACGACCTGCCACGCGGCACGGCTGTCTACGTTCATCTGACGCTGATGCCCTATATTCCGGCCGCCGGCGAATTGAAGACCAAGCCGACGCAGCATTCCGTCAAGGAACTGCAGGCCCTCGGCATCCATCCCGATATCTTGCTCGTGCGTGCCGACCGGGAAATCCCCGAAGCCGAACGCCGCAAACTCTCGCTGTTCTGCAACGTGCGGGAATCTGCCGTCATTCAAGCGCTCGATGTTGCGAACATCTATGACGTGCCGATGGCTTACCACAGGGAAGGCCTGGATAACGAGGTGCTGGCCGCCTTCGGCATCGAGCCGGCTCCGAAGCCGCGTCTGGAACAGTGGGAAGAGGTCTGCAATCGCATCCGCACACCGGAAGGCGAAGTGACCATCGCCATCGTCGGCAAATATACCGGCCTCAAAGATGCCTATAAGTCGCTGATCGAAGCGCTACACCACGGCGGCATTGCCAACCGGGTCAAGGTTAAGCTGGAATGGATCGAGTCCGAGGTCTTCGAAAAGGAAGATCCGGCGCCGTATCTCGAGAAGGTGCATGGCATTCTCGTGCCTGGCGGTTTCGGCGAGCGCGGTTCCGAAGGGAAGATCCTGGCTGCCCGTTTCGCGCGCGAACGCAAGGTGCCGTATTTCGGCATCTGCTTCGGCATGCAGATGGCCGTAATCGAAGCGGCCCGCAATCTGGCCGGTGTCGAGCATGCCTCGTCGACCGAATTCGGCCCGACCAAAGAGCCGGTCGTCGGTCTGATGACCGAATGGCTGAAGGGCAACGAACTGCAGAAGCGCACCGCATCGGGCGATCTCGGCGGCACCATGCGTCTCGGTGCCTATAAGGCTGCCCTGAAGAAGGGCACGAAGATTTCGGAAATCTACGGCTCCATCGATATTTCGGAGCGCCATCGCCACCGCTATGAAGTCAACATCGACTACAAGGATAAGTTGGAAGATTGCGGCCTGACCTTCTCCGGCATGTCACCGGATGGCGTGCTGCCTGAGACGATCGAATATGCGGATCATCCGTGGTTTATCGGCGTCCAGTACCATCCGGAACTGAAATCCCGTCCGCTGGAACCGCATCCGCTGTTCTCGAGCTTCATCGAAGCGGCGACGGAACAGAGCCGGCTGGTATAAAGCGCTTCACCGAAGCGCTCTACATCTTTGCTTTTACGCAGTTCCGGACGGAAAACCGCTACGCACTTTTCCTGGAGCTGCTTTGAGGACTGCAAATCGCTTGCGGTAGTCGCTAGGACTGACCGCAAGCCTCTCCCGAAAATGATGGCGCATGGTGGCGAGCGATCCAAATCCGCTTGCCACCGCCACATCGTCAAGCGAAATAGCCGTCTGTTTCTCCAGGAGATCGCGGGCGCGCCGCAGCCGCTCGCTGAGCAGCCATTCGCCCGGCGCCATGCCGGTGGTCGCCTCGAAACGGCGCTGAAAAGTCCGCACGCTCATGCCGGCCCGCGCTGCAAGCGTCGCAATGGGCTGATCTTCCTGCAGACGCTCTCGCATCCATTCTAGCAGGGGGCCTAAACGCGCGCCCTCGCGCTGCCTTAAAACCGGCGTCTCGATATATTGAGCCTGGCCGCCTTCGCGATGCGGGGGCACCACGAGACGGCGGGCGACGCTATTGGCGGCGTCAGGTCCGAAGTCCCGACGCACGACATGCAGGCAGAGATCGATCGCAGCGGCACTGCCGGCGGCCGTGAGCACCTTATCCTCATCGACATAGAGAACATCGGCATCCACGGATATATCCGGATAGCGCGCCGCGATGGACTCGACATAGCGCCAATGCGTCGTCGCCTTGCGGCCCGCGAGCAATCCGGCGGCGGCGAGGACCGCGACACCAGAGCAGAGAGACATGATGCGGACGCCGCGGCGGCTCGCCGCCTGGAGCTGGGCAATCAGCGGGGCAGGGACTGCCGTGCCTATACCACGCCAACCGGGCACGACGATCAGGTCAGCATCGGCAATGACCTCGAGGCCATGATCGACCTGCACCGTCAGCCCACCCGCGGCGCGCAGTAGGCCTTCCTCGATCGCGCAGGCGGAAAAGCGATACCAATCCTCACCCATCTCCGGTCGCGGCAGGCCGAAAATTTCGTAGGCGACACCAAATTCGAAGGTGCAGAGCCCGTCATAGACGAGGGTGACGACATGTGGGCCGTGAAGATTGGGGTTATCTGAGTTTGGCATGATATTGACGTTATATGGCATTTCGGCCAATTTCAACCACGGGATCGCTCAGGCATGAATGCACCGAAACAAAGAAGGAGCGTTCCATGTCGCTAGTCAGTGAAATCCCCACCGCAGATCCCAGTCTCGTCGCCGAGCACTATGCCAAGAGGCTTGGCTTCGAAACCGATTGCTCCGACGTCTACCAGTCCATGACATCAGGCAATGTCGATTTCGTTCTGCTCGATGTCCGCGGTCCTGCAATGTACCAAGAGAAGCATATCCCGGCTGCGATCAACCTGCCGCATGGCAAGATGACCGCAAGGAAGATGGTGGAATGGCCTGACGATACCCTGTTCGTCGTCTATTGCGCCGGGCCGCATTGCAATGGCACCGACAAGGCGGCTTGGCGCCTGGGTACGCTCGGCAAGCGCGTGAAGGTCATGATCGGCGGCATGACCGGCTGGGCCGATGAGGGGTATCCGTTCGAGAAGGGCTGAACGCGAGGGCAGAGCCGGCATATGCTGGGTCCGCCCATTTTTACGACACTGCGAAAAACTTCGGCATCTACGTCATTTGACTGTCGCGCCGCATTCGTTTCCATGACACTATGCGAGTAAGCATAATGGGAACAAAAGTATGATTCTCAATCCATTTGATGATCGCGCGGAAAAACCGAGGGCGAAGATCGCCATTACCTTCGCGCTGCTGATCGCTTTCAATATTGCCGCTTGGGCTTGGGCCTGGGTCGCTTTTGCAGACCGCCCGTCTTTGCTCGGCATTGCGCTTCTTGCCTATATGTTCGGCCTACGCCACGCTTTCGATGCCGATCACATCGCCGCCATCGACAATGTCGTACGCAAGCTCATTCAGGAAAAGAAGCAGCCCTATGCCGTCGGCTTTTTCTTCTCGCTCGGTCATTCCTCCATCGTGGTGATCGCCTCGATCCTGATTGCCGCGACGGCAGCTGCCATGCAGAGCCAGCTCGATTCCTTCCACGATATCGGCGGCGTCATCGGTACGACGGTTTCGGCTGTTTTTCTGCTGCTGATCGGTATGGCCAATCTCCTCGTCCTGAAGGGCGTGTGGTCGGCCTTCAGACGAGCGCAGAGGGGTGAGCGGATTGCAGAGGAAGATCTCGACACGCTGCTTGCCGGCGGCGGCTTGCTGGCGCGCATCTTCCGGCCCATGTTCAAGGTCGTAACCCGCTCTTGGCACATGTATCCCATCGGCTTCCTTTTCGGCCTCGGCTTCGATACTGCAACAGAGATCGGGCTTCTCGGCATTTCCGCCGCTCAAGCCGCGCAGGGCATGTCCTTCTGGACCATACTCGTCTTTCCGGCTCTATTTACCGCCGGCATGTCGCTGATGGATACTCTCGACAGCACGCTGATGACGGGCGCCTATGGCTGGGCCTTCGTCAAGCCGGTGCGCAAGCTTTGGTACAATTTGACCATTACCGCGGCTTCGGTCGTCGTCGCCATCTTCATCGGCGGCATCGAGGCTTTGGGGCTCATCGCCGACAAACTCGGCCTCGAAGGAGGTTTCTGGAGCTTCGTGGGCGAACTCAACGACAATCTTGCCAATTTCGGCTTCGCCGTCGTCGGCATTTTCCTTTTGAGCTGGCTGGTTTCGACGGTGCTCTATAAAGCCGGAGGCTACGACAACTTGCAGATCAATCGCTCATGACGCATCATTGCGCCCGGGGATCGAGCATGTTTTGACTGGACATCGTCGTCCGCGGCTCCAGTTATATGCGATGAGGGGCCACCACCATGATCCATGCAAGCAGTATTCGCAGCCTAGGACTGACGGCAGGCATCCTGTTCGTCATCGGCGCCGGCACAGCTTTTGCGCAAATTCTCACGAATTGCCCGCTGCAGCCGACCGTCAGCACCGAACGCCGGACTTTGAATTGCCAGCCTGGGCTTAGCATCACCGTCGAGCGCGGCGCGCATTTCCACCTTGCTGACCGAAATCGGGATGGCCGGGTGGACGCTATCGTGCTCGACAGCAAGGCGGCCTTGGTCGATGTGGATAGTAGCCGTGTTCAGGGTGGGTTCGAAGTGGTAACGCCGCAGGCGATCGCTGCCGTCCGCGGCACGCGATGGGCTGTTGACGCGCAACGTGGCAAGACATCCGTGCTCGTGTTGCGCGGCCGTGTTGCGGTTAACAAGGTATCGACCGGGCAAGGGGTGACGCTCGGGCAAGGGCAAGGTGTCGATGTAGATCGCACTCGCTCTGCCTTGCGTGTCAATCCGTGGGGACAGCCGCGCATAAACGCCTTGATGGCACGCCTCGGCCAGTGAGATCCCGACGCCATGCGCAGACCATCGCTGCAAACGTTGATTGCGCTTCTCTTGACTGCAGCCTGGAGCCTGGGTCTTGGCATTGCGCATCTGCGCGGTGACATTCCCTTCATCGACGGCGCGGAAGCAACACTTACAAATCTCCGCAATACGCTCGGCGGCCACAGCCAACCGCCCGATCTCGTCACGATCGTCGCCATCGATGATGAGACCTCGCGAGTGGCGGGGCGCTATCCCTTGCCGCGCGCCACGCTTGCCAGGATCGTCGACGCCATCTCCGCCCTGGGACCCAAAGCCATCGCCCTCGACGTGCTTCTGGTCGATCCCGGTGACGAAGCCGGCGATGCGGCATTGGAGCAATCACTCAAGCGGACCAAGGTCGTGCTGGCCGCAGCCGGTATTTTTCCCGAAAGCCGCCAGCGCGTTGTCGACAACAGCAACGAACCTCTCGCCCGCGTGCCCAGCGCGCTGCAATTCCTCGAACCGCAGCAGCGGTTCGCCGATGCCGCAAGCTATGGCATCGTCAATCTGCAGACCGACAAGGCGGGCACGCCGCGTTTCGTTCCGATGCTGTTTCGGAGCGGCGAACGGATCGAGCCATCCTTTTCGCTACGCGCCGTTTCCGCCGCAAGCGGCGAGCAGACGACTGTTCTTTCCGACCATATCAAGATCGGCGACCGCTCCATCCATACCGACACCGGCTATCTCATGCCGCTCTCGTTCTACGGTCCGCGTGGAACGATCCGCACCGTCAGCGCCAGCGCGGCGCTGAGCGGCCAGTTGCCGGAAGCCGCGATCAGGGACCATGTCGTCGTTATCGGCGCGACCGTTACAGGAGGAGGAGATGTCTTTCCGACGCCGTTCGATCCCGTTCTGCCCGGTGTCGAGGTGATCTCCACTTCCATTACGCATCTGATCTCAGGAGATGGCCTGGTACGCGACCGCAACGTTCGTTTCATCGACCTCTATTTCGCCGTCGGGCTGCCGATTGCTGTTGTCAGCCTTCTTTCATGGCGACGCAGCACCATAGGTCTGATCATGGTGCTGGGTGTCGTCCTTCTTTGGTTTGCCATCAACGTCAGCGCCTTCAAGCACGGAATTTGGCTAAGCGCCGCCCTTCCGATTGCGGCAACTGTCCCGCCGGCGCTGCTGTTTGGCGCGATCCAGCTTTGGCTCGACCGCAGACGCGCCACCCGCTTCGCCGAACAAAGCCAGCTGTTGCAGCGCATCCAGGCGCCTGGTCTGGCCGAGCATCTTGCGCGCGATCCCGGCCTTCTCGCAGAGCCGGTACACCAGGTGGCGGCCGTCGTCTTCATCGATATCAATGGCTTCACCGGTCTTAGCGAATCGATCGGCCCGACCGCCGTGCGTGAACTGCTGAACGGCTTCTACAATCTCGTCGACGAAGAAGTGACTGCATCCGGCGGTGCCATTACCAGTTTCATGGGTGACGGCGCCATGATCCTTTTCGGCCTGCCGCATCCAAAGCCTACCGATCCTGCCAATGCAGCGCATTGTTGCATTCGCCTGGCTCACCGGATGAGAGATTGGCTCTCGGCATTGCCGCAGGGAATAACTTCGCGAATCGGTTTCAAAATCGGCGCTCATTTCGGCACCATCGTCGCCTCCAGGCTCGGCGGGGGCGATCGTCAACAGATCACTGCGACAGGTGATACGGTCAACGTTGCCAGTCGCTTGATGGAGGTTGCCGTAGGTCACCATGCGGAGGCTGCCATCAGCGCCGACCTCTTGCTTGCGGCGGGTCGCGACAGCACCCCCTTCAAAGAGGGGCACCTTAACGGCCCGATCGAAACAAGCCTGCGTGGCCGCGCCGGTTCTTTGACCATATGGCTTTGGCGCGATCGGCCGTGACCCGAGAGATCTCAGCGCGTCGGGTCTTATGCGTACCACATGGGAGCGATTGAAATCACGAGGAGACAAGCGAGAGAAATGTTGAGTGCTCGCCATTGCCAGGCCGTTTTCAAGAGGTGTCCGAGCATTTGCCCCAGAGCGCACCAAACCGCCAAAGAGAAAGCGGCGATAAGGCAGAAGGTCACGCCAAGTAGGAATGCAAGTCTGGCCGGACTATCCGCCAGCGCGGCAAAGGAGGCGGCGGCGGCCATCGTCATCGCCCAGCCCTTGGGATTGTGCCAGAGCATCCAGACGCCGGCAAGGAAGCCTGTCGGCCTTACCATCTGCCCGGCCTCGCGCGGCTGGCCGCTTCTGCCGATTCGAATGGCGAGCCAGATCAAATAGAGCGAGCCCAGCGTCTTCATGGCGACCTGCAGCATTGGCAGTGCCATCAAAACGCCGCCCAGCCCGGCTGCCGCCGCTCCGGCCATGGAACCCAACCCGAAGGCAAAGCCGCCCATGACAGGTATCGAGCGGCGAAAGCCGAAGTGCGCGCCGGATGCTGTCGCGAGCGTGGTCGCACCGCCAGGCGTTATGGTGGAAACCAATGCGAAGAGTATCAGCGGCAGCAAGGGTTCGATCGTCATATCCAGCCTTTCTCTAATTGAAAAAGGCATAGGTGCCGCTCCAGCATCATGAAATCGAATATTGAAGGATCGATGCATTAGCAATTATAATGCCTGCATGATCCGAAACTTTGATATTGCCCTCATCAGAACCTTCGCCACGGTTGCCGACCAGGGGAGCATGACAATTGCAGCTAATATGCTGCATATGACGCAAGGCGCCGTCAGCCAACAGATCAAGCGGTTGGAGGACATGCTCTGCTGCGCCCTGTTCGAGCGTGATAGGCGTGGATTGCGGTTGACGGAAGCGGGCGAACGGCTGCGCGGCAATGCCCGTCGCCTATTGACGTTGAATGACGAGATCTGGGACGACATGACGGAAAGCACGGTTCGCGGCGGCGTCCGGCTCGGCGTTCCCTATGATCTTGTCGGAGCAACGCTGGCGCCTGTGCTGAAATCCTATGCCGAGCGCCATCCGCAGGTGGAGATTTCGCTGGTTTGCGCATCATCACCGGAACTGCTGGAAGAGCTGGGGAAGGGAACCATCGACCTCTGCGTGGCTGAGGAACCATACGGCACGTCGCAGGGGGAATGCCTTGCTGTGGAGCGGCTCGTCTGGGTCGGAGCGAAGGCCGGCAACGCCCATCGCAAGGTGCCGCTGCCGATCTCGATGGTCGCCGATACCTGTGCCTTCCGATCATCCGTCTTTGCGGCGCTCAGCAAGGATGGTCTGCGCTGGCGGACGGTCTTTGAGAACGGCAATATCGAGGCGACCACGGCGACCGTGCGTACAGACCTGGCCGTCACCGCTTGGCTCGCTTCGACCGTTCCGGCTGATCTCGATATTCTCACCGTCGAGCAGGGCCTGCCCGAACTACCAGTCTTTTCGATCAATCTGCATTTGCCGAAAAGTGCGACGCCGCAGGCGCTGGAGCTTGCCCGCCATATCCGCGAGGGCATGATGCGGCCGCGCCAATCCGCGGCCGCCTAAGTGCCGTCTTCCGATAGACTGGCTTATGCCGCCTTCGGCAGCGGACCGACATAGCGCGATTGCGGGCGGATCAGGCGTCCGTCAAGCGTCTGCTCGCGGGCGTGGGCGATCCAGCCAACCGTGCGGCCGATCGCGAAGACTCCGGTGAAGGAACTCCGCGGAAAGCCGAGGGCATCGAGCAGCAGGGCGGTGTAATATTCGACATTGACGTCCAAGGGCCGATCCGGCTTGCGCTCTTTCAACAGCGCCAGTGCTGCCGTCTCGATCGCTTCCGCCAAGGCGATACGTCCAGCATCTGCCTGGCCGCTGGCAAATATCGGTTTCAACGCTGTCTTCAGGGCATCGGCGCGCGGGTCACGCACGCGGTAGATGCGATGGCCGAAGCCCATCAGCCGCTCGCCACGATCGAGCGCGTCAGACAACCATGTACGTGCATTTTCGGGCTTTCCGACACCATCAAACATATCGAGAACCGGGCCGGGGGCGCCGCCGTGCAGCGGTCCCTTGAGGGCGCTGATTGCTGCAAGCACCGAGGAGGTCAGGCCGGCATGGGTCGAGGCAATGACCCGGGAGGCGAAGGTCGACGCATTCAAGCCGTGATCGGAAATCGTCACCAAATAGGCATCGAGTCCCGCCGTTTGCTCGGCGGTTGGTAACCGGCCCGTTAGCATGTGCAGGATATCACCGGATTGGGACAAGGATGCATCCGGCTTGATCGGCGCTTGCCCCTTCTGCAATCGCAAGATGGCCGGCAGGAAAACGGCCGGGGCCGCCATCAGGCGGATCGCCGTTGCAAAATCTTCGCCGTCGGCAACGCGTGCCAGCAAGGCGCGCACGGCGTCCACCGGCGGCAGTGGGAGCAGAGCGGCATCGGCGGCCTCAACATGCGGGAAAAGCGCAACGCGAGCCGCGCCGAGTTGAGTTCGGATGGAAGCTGCATCGATATGTTCGTCAAACAGGCCGTCCAACAGCAGGGCCGCAACATCCTCGAAGCGGCTGGTCGTCACCAGATCATCGAGCGACACGCCGCGGATAATCAGGCGACCGGCAGCGCCGTCGACGTCGGACAGCTTGGTTTCTGCGGCAATGACATCTTCAAGACCACTTTTCATTACGGTTCTCCTTTGACTATCCGATTAGATCGGATCTATTCCTATTGACGTCAATCTTGATGCAATTGATCAATATGAGGACCGATGAGCTGGCTGACGGCAGAGCAGGCGCTGAACCTGCTGGGAACGAAATCACAGACGCTCTACGCCAATGTCAGCCGCGGGCGCATTCGTGCGAAAGCCGATCCCACAGATACGCGGCGCAGCCTCTATTTCGCCGATGACGTCAAGCGATTGGCCGCCCGCCATGCAGGAAGGCGCAAGACCGAGGCGGTGGCGGCCGAGGCCATTCAATGGGGCGATCCGGTATTGCCATCGGCGCTGTCGACCGTTTCGAACGGCAGGCTTTTCTATCGCGGCCAGGATGCGGCGCGGCTAGCCGAAAGCGCAAGCCTCGAAGATATCGCGCTGCTGCTTTGGGACATGAAGCGGCCGTTGCGATTCGAGCCAAGCGAGGCGCGGCGGAAGCAGCCCTCCCTGGATAGCGCTTTCTCCGTGCTTGCCGAGCGCATAACACGCGACCTACCGTCGCTCGGACGTTCACTTCCGGCCCTCCAAAACGAAGCTGAAAGCGTATTTGGTACGGTGGCCGAAGCATTGGCTCCCGGCCCATGGGATCAGCCGCTGCACCGACGTCTCGCCACCGCTTGGAACCGTCCGGATGCCGAGGATGTGATCCGCCGCAGCTTCGTCTTGCTCGCAGATCATGAGCTGAATGCGTCGACCTTCACTGCGCGGATCACGGCATCCGCAGGCGCGACATTATCTGCTGCCACTCTATCCGGCCTTTCGACGCTGACCGGTCCGCTGCATGGCGGCGCATGGCAGAGCGCGCGCACGCTGATCGCGCGGACGGCCACGACGGGAGTGGACGAAGCGGTGCGCAGCTATCTGACGGAAGGACGGCCATTGCCTGCTTTCGGCCATCAGCTTTATCCTGACGTCGATATTCGTGGCGAGGCGCTGCTTGGCTGCTTCACACTGCCTCCGCTCTTCGCCAGGGTTCGCGATGTCGGCGAGCAATTGGTCGGTGAACGCGTCAATGTTGACTTCGCACTGACGGCGATGACCCACGCCTATCATCTCCCGGAGGATGCACCGCTGATCATTTTCGCGCTGGCACGGACGGTCGGCTGGCTTGCACATGCCATGGAGCAGGCCACCAGCGGCAGGCTCATTCGCCCGCGTGCGCGCTATGTCGGCCCGCCGGTAGAGTAATTTGGCCGCTGGCTGCGGTGAAGGCTATATGTCCCCAAAGGCGCAGAGATACGCGCTATGGAAAGAGGCTTTCGATGAAGGCTGCAATATCCGTGCGCAAAGGAGAGTTCGCCGTAACGGCGTCAATCCGATAAAAATCGTGCTGCTTTCCTGCGTAGGCTTTCCAATAACTCGGAAGAGTGTTGTTCCAACTTTCGGTTGGCCGATATGGGTCGGCCTCTCCCCAGAGTACCATAGTCGGTATATTCAAAGGGGAGGTTTCCAAGCGCAGTCTCGTTGATGATACGCAGATCAAAGCCTTGAGCTTCAGCCCCTCCTTGACCGCATTCCATAGAGCAGTTCCACCTGCGCTGAAGCCAATGCCGACGCACATGCGTCCATCAAGTTCGAGAAGTCCTCGAAGCGCTTGTTGCAAACCACCTTTATTGAAAAGGTGGTCGTGAAGATTGTCTCCACTTAGATCAGGGCGCCCGCTGAGGCTGGCAAGCTGTAAACCGCGGTGCCTAATGCCTCCGGCGTCCAATAGTTCGACAAAAGTTCCCGGAAAGCCATGGATATCGCTAACGACCAACAAGTCTTGCGTTCTTGAACGGCACATAATCAGACCATTTTTTATCGTTTCGATAGTCGCATTGCCTTCGCGCCGGTTTGGCGTATGCGCTATGTACGGCCACCCGTACCGTGATTTCACAGGAAATGCAGCGCCCGCCACTCAAGCCACCGGCAAGTGACAAACCGCTTCGATGTTGTGGCCATCCGGATCGAGAACGAAAGCGCCATAGTAGTTCGCATGATAGTGAGGACGAAGCCCGGGAGGGCCGTTGTCGATGCCGCGGGCTGCAAGCGCCGCCCGGTGAAATTCGTCGACGATTTTCCTGCTTTCGGCCGTGAAGGCTATATGTGCACTTGTCTGCGGTGCATCACGCTGACCGATCCAGAAGAAAGCCTTCTTTCCAATGCCGTAACCTGCAAATCTTTCGCCTTCAGCATAAAGACGCTCTATGCCAATAGAGCGGAGTATGGTGTCATAAAAAATCTTCGATCGCTCGAGATCGCGAACCCCGATCGTCACATGATCAAGCACATCACCCTCCAAAAGTGAGATTGAGCTCTACTACCGCTGGCCAACGGTGCCAGCGGCGCGGTCGGCAAGCGCGACCCAGCCGATGACGAGTTTGCGGTTGGCAATCAGCCAGATCGTCGCCAGCGCGATCAAACCCACGACGATATTGGCGGCGGCGAAGAGAATGGGGGCAAGTTGCGTGACTGCGCCGACATCGCCGCGTTCGACAAGGCGCATCGGTGCAGTCGCCAGTGCTGTTGCACCGAAGGTGAAGGCCCAATAGGCTGGGCTGAAGCCCTCCTTCATGATCCAGGGCAGGAGGCGCAACATGATCAGAGCCTGCAGCAAGCCATAGCCGATCATTGCATGGACGAGCATATCGGGAGGGCCCTGCGTGACGCCGATATAAGCTAGCGCACCAACGGCCGGGGGAGCCAGCTGAATTCCAAGGGTCGGCCGCAGCGGCGCAGCCAACGCCGGTCCGGTCAGCAGGCGGTGCAGCAGGGCGGATTCGATGGCAAGCCAGGCGAAGAAGCCGGCGCCGAAGAAAAGCTGCGCCCATTGCGGAAAGCCGAGCGCGGCGCCGACGATGGCGGTTACGAAGCTGCCGGCGACGCTTGGCAGGTAGAGCACGGCAGTAGTCGTCGCAATATCGCGTTCGCCCTGCCAGAGCCCTCCCGTGCGCCAAACGGAGAATGCCAGCGTGTAGACGGCGCCGATTAGGAATATGGTTTCGGCGCCGATGCGCGAATAGGGCAGCAGGCCACCGGCCACCAGCATGGTTGCTACGCCGATGAGGCCGATGAAGCAGCACTGAACTGGGTGCGCCGCTTCCTTGAAGGCCTCCTCGCGCGCCATCATCCACTTCAACGCATAGAGCACGATCAGCAGCAGCCAGACGGCTAGCGCAATAAAGGTCAGCACTTCACCGATAAGGGCCGGCAGGCGCCAGATGCGAGCACCCACGCGCCACGCATTGGCGAGACCAGAAAGGCCAAGAACCATACCGAAAAACGAAGCTGGAACCAGCGGCAGTTTCAACGCAGTCATATGCCCCCTTTTTCGCCCTATCTGAGGCCCACCTGAAAGAGAATTGTGCAAGGAATTCGAGATCAATGCTAAATCTATCAATGCGAACGGGAAGCAAAATACAGCTTTCCTCCAAGCCGGCAAAGCGCGATCATGGAGAAAAGCGGGAGGCTTCGGCATGCGAGATCACGGATGCGTGAACGCGCGCATTTTTCTCCGCTCCATGGCTCCTGCATAGCTCTCCCGTCATTTGTTCATTGGAAAATATTGCGAAATATCTCTATGCAGTATTCAAACGATTGAAACCGTCCTAGGAGACTGAAACATGCAAATCGGAATGATTGGCCTTGGCCGTATGGGCAACAACATGGTGCAGCGCCTGATGCGAGGCGGTCACAGCGCCGTTGTTTTCGATGCGCGCCCGGAAAGCATCGCCGGGCTTGAACAGCTCGGCGCCACCGGCAGCAAGTCTCTTGCGGATTTCGTATCGAAACTTGCAAAGCCACGCGTCGTCTGGCTGATGTTGCCGGCGGCAATCGTCGATCAGGAACTGGCGGCGATCGTTCCGCTGCTGGAAGAGGGCGACATCGTCATCGATGGCGGCAATTCCTATTATCACGACGATATCCGCCGTGCCGAAGAGCTGAAGCCGAAGGGCATCCACTATGTCGACGTCGGCACCAGCGGCGGTGTTTTCGGCCTTGAACGCGGCTATTGCCTGATGATCGGCGGCGAAAAGGAAACCGTCCAGCATCTGTCGCCGATCTTCGCGACGCTCGCGCCCGGCGTCGGTGACGTCGCTCCGTCGGCCATGCGCTCGGAAGAGGCTGCCAAGAAGAGCACGGCAGAGCAGGGCTATCTGCATTGCGGCCCGTCCGGCGCCGGCCACTTCGTCAAGATGGTCCATAACGGCATCGAATATGGCCTGATGGCTGCCTATGCCGAGGGCTTCAACGTTCTGCGCCATGCCAATATCGGCAAGCAGGACGCCGAGAAGGACGCTGAAACCGCGCCGCTCTCGCATCCGCAGTATTATCAGTATGATCTCGATATCGCCGAAATCTCCGAAGTCTGGCGTCGCGGCAGCGTGATCACCTCGTGGCTGCTCGACCTCACGGCCGACGCGCTGCATGGCGATGCAGCCCTTTCGCAATATGCCGGCCGCGTGTCCGACTCGGGCGAAGGCCGCTGGACGATCTCGGCTGCGATCGACGAAGGCGTTCCGACGCCGGTGCTGAGCGCCGCGCTTTACGGCCGTTTTGCTTCGCGTGGCAATGACGACTACGCCAACAAGGTTCTCTCCGCCATGCGCGCCGGCTTCGGCGGCCACCATGAGAAGCCCGTCAAGTAATTGATCGGCCTATCGATCTGATGATTGCGAGCCGGGTGGGTCAAACCTCCCGGCTTTTTCTTGCCCGCTTCTATTGTCTTAATGCTTCCAGCAGGAAAGCCGCGCTAAGCACTTTCCCCGGGGTAACTTCAGCCCAGCAGATCAGGTCGCAGGACTATGACTGGAGTGGGCGAGCCTATATCAAGCTGCGGCGCATGCGGCGGGCGGACGACCAGGCAGTCGGCGCGCGAAAAGACCTTCATCATCGACGAATCCTGCTTCGAGAAAGGCTCGGCGAGCCAGCCGCCATCGGCGGCTTTCGTCAGCGTCGCGCGGACGTAGTCCTGTCGCTGATCGTTGGCGGCAAAGGGCACGGCGGCGCGCGCAATACCTTCACGCTTTATCACGGGCAGGGATGCGAGCTTTCTTATCAACGGCTCGAGAAAGAGCAGGCCACAGACAAGGCTGGAAACGGGATTGCCGGGAAGGCCGAGGACATGCATGTCACCGAGGCTGCCGACCATCAGCGGCTTGCCAGGGCGCATGGCGATGCGCCAGAAATCCAGCTTCATGCCGGCTGATATCATTGTTGCCTGTACCAGATCGTGATCACCGACAGAGGCGCCGCCGAGCGTGACGATGATGTCGGCCTTGGCCACCTGCGCCCGACCGATCGCAGCGGTGATCTCGTCGCTGTCGTCGGCGACGATGCCGAGATCGAGCACATGCGCGCCGGCATTGCGCGCGAGTGCAGCAATGCCAAAGGTATTCGAGGCAATGATTTGCGATGGCCCTGGTTCATTGCCGGGCGCGACGAGTTCGTCGCCGGTTGCGAGAATCGCCACAAGCGGTCGGCGATAGACATCCAATGCCGGATGATTCATGGCCGCGGCGACCGTAAGGCGCGAAAAATCCATAACAGTGCCGGTGGAAAGCACGGCTTCGCCTTCCAGGAAATCCTGTCCGCGCGGGCGTATGTGCTGCCCCTTGCGCAAGGGGTAGCTGGTTTTGATGCGATCGCCATCCAGCCGTACGGCGTCTTCCTGCAGGAGAACCGAATCGGCGCCCGTGGGAACGGGAGCACCGGTGAAAATGCGAACCGCTTCGCCTTTGCCGACGCTACCATCGAAGGCGTGGCCAGCGGCAGAGGCGCCGATGACCTGCAGCTCCGAACCCGGCATTGCCGCATCATCGAAGCGCAGCGCGTAACCATCCATCGCCGAAGCGTCGAAAGGCGGCTGTGTCAGGCGGGCCGTCAGATCTTTAGCCAGAACCCGGCCTTCGGCCATATCGAGTGGAACGCTTTCAACACGATGGATCGGCGCTGCACTGTCCAATAGGCGCGCCTGCGCTTCGGCAACGGGCAATAGGCTCATGTGTCAGGCCTCCGGATGGCGGAAATCCCCCGATTTGCCGCCGGATTTCTCCAATAGAGTGATACCGCCGATTTCCATGCTGCGGTCGGCGGCCTTGGCCATGTCGTAGATCGTCAGGCAGGCGACGGAAACCGCCGTCAGTGCTTCCATCTCGACGCCGGTGCGGCCGGTCAGTTTTGCCGTCGCGGTGACACGCAGGCCGGGCAGGGCGGCATCCTCTAAGATGTCGACGGCAACCTTCGTCAACATGAGGGGATGGCAGAGCGGAATGAGATTGCTGGTCTGCTTCGCTGCCATGATGCCGGCAAGCCGCGCCGTGCCGATGACATCACCCTTCTTGGCGTTGCCCTCGCGGATCAGCATCAGGGTCTCCGGCTTCATCCTGACGTAGCCGGTCGCGGTGGCGCTGCGTGCCGTCTCGGCCTTGTCGCCAACATCGACCATATGAGCTTCGCCCGAAGCGTCGATATGCGTAAGACCGGCCTTCTCGGTGCTCATTTCACTCAGCCGCCAGAATGCCGGTTTCGCCGTTCAGAAGCAGTTTCGTTGCCGCCGTCACATCGTCCTTGCGCATGAGGCTTTCGCCGACGAGGAAGGTGCTGATGCCGACGGCCTCGAGGCGCTTGCAGTCGGCATGGGTAAAGACGCCGCTTTCGCCGACCAGCAGCCGATCCTCCGGCACCATGGGTGCCAGGTTCTCGCTAACCGTCAAGCTGACTTCGAAAGTGCGCAGATTGCGGTTGTTGATGCCGATCAGCGGGGAGGAGAGTTTTAGCGCACGCTCCATCTCTTCGGCGTCGTGCACCTCGACCAGCACGTCCATGCCGAGGCTGAATGCCTCGTCCTGAAGACGCTCGGCATCATCATCCGAAAGCGAAGCCATGATGAGAAGGATGCAATCGGCACCCCAGGCACGAGCTTCCTGTACCTGATAGGTGTCGAACATGAAGTCCTTGCGCAGTGCCGGCAGCGAGCAGGCCGCGCGGGCAGCCGTCAGGAATTCCGGAGCGCCCTGGAAACTTGGCGTATCGGTCAACACCGAAAGGCAGGCGGCACCGCCCGCTTCATAGGCCTTGGCGAGGGCAGGCGGGTCAAAATCGGGGCGGATGAGCCCCTTTGAAGGACTTGCCTTCTTGATCTCGGCAATCAGGCCTAAAGCGCCGGCATCCTTTTTGGCGAGCAGCGCCTTATGGAAACCGCGCGGCGCGGACTGTCCAGCCTGCATCGCCTTTAGGTCGGCAAGGGAAAGTCTGGCCTTGGCAGCGGCGATTTCCTCGCGCTTGTAGGCCTCGATCTTTTGAAGGATATCGGTCATGACGTCCTAGTCCTGTTCTTCCTCGTTGGAAACGGCGATAAGCTTTTCCAACGCAACGGCGGTGGCGCCGCTATCGAGCGAATGGGCCGCGAGCTTCATGCCATCATGCAGCGTTTCCGCCTTGCCGGCAATGACCAGTGAGGCCGCCGCATTGGCAAGCGCGATGTCGCGATAGGCGTTCTTTTCGCCGGCGAGCACGGCACGAAGGGCTGCAGCATTGGCAACGCCATCGCCACCCTTGAGATCGGCAAGGTCGGCATGCTGCAGGCCGAAGTCGGCCGGTGTTAGCTCAAAAGTGCGGATCTTGCCATTCTCAAGTGCTGCGACGGAGGTCTTGCCGGTCGTGGTGATTTCGTCCAGACCGTCGCCGTGCACGACCCAGACGCTTTCCGCATCGAGATCCTTCAGCACCTCGGCCAACGGCAGCACCCATTGCGGCGCGAAGACGCCCAGCAGCTGGCGACGGGCGCCAGCAGGATTGGACAAAGGCCCAAGCAGATTGAAGATCGTTCGCGTGCCGAGTTCGACGCGCGAGGGACCGACATGGCGCATCGAGGAATGATGCAGCTGCGCGAACATGAAGCCGATGCCGGCTTCCCGAATGCAGCGGGCGATCGTCTCCGGCCCGATATCGAGCTTGATGCCCAACACGGATTGCGTATCGGCGGTGCCGGCCTTGGAGCTCTGGGCGCGGTTGCCGTGCTTGGCGACGGGTACGCCGGCGCCGGCGACGATGAATGCGGCCAGCGTCGAGATATTATAGGTTCCGACACCGTCGCCGCCTGTTCCAACGATATCGATGGCATCGGCCGGGGCTTTCACCGGCAGCATCTTGGCACGCATCGTGGTCACGGCGCCGACGATTTCGTCGACAGTTTCGCCGCGCACTCGCAGAGCCATCAGGAATGCGCCGATCTGAGACGGCGTGGCCTCACCCGACATCAGGATTTCGAATGCCTGCCGGGCTTCATCCCGCGTCAATGCCTCGCGATTGGCGACCTTGGCGAGAAAAGGCTTCAATTCGCTCATCGACTATCCATCCTCCCGACCGGGTCTAGCGGGACATCGCCTGTTCGGCGAGGCTCTGGTTGACCGTGACGGTATATTTGCCCTGCAGCTGGCTGACCATCTGATCGAGAATGTCGTCGCCGGCGGCGTTGGCAATCTGGGCAACCTGCTGATCGTCGTTGCTCAGCGCATCGGTCGTCGGATTGTCGTTGACATCGGTGACCTTGAGCAGGATCTGCGTGGTGTCATCGGCGCCGATGGCGCTTCCGGCCGTATCGACGGGACCGGAGAAAGCCGCAGCGATACCGCCGCGACCCAAAACCGGATCGTCCGTCGAGCGGGTGATGCCGCTCTTGCTTTCAACAGCGATACCAAGCGGCGCGGCGATATCGGCAAGCGACTTGCCCTTCTGCGCTTCCTGCTTCAGCTCGACCGCCTTGGCAGCGAGCGCAATCTTCTGCTGTTCGGCAGTCCAGTCGGCAACGGCTTTTTCGCGCACTTCCGCAAGCGGACGATCGTGATCGGGCGTGATGTTCGTCACATCGTACCAGATATAGCCGTCATTACCGACCGTCAGAGGAGCGGGGTTGCCGCCCTGATCGGCCTTGAAGACTTCCGAAAGCAGCTGCTGGCGGGCCGGAAGATCCTTTATCTCGTTGCCATTCTGATCAAGGCCAGTCTGATCGATCGAATCGACGGTGACGAGTTTAAGCTTAAGCTGCGATGCCGCATCCTGCAGCGATGCGCCGGAGCCGCGCAGGTCTTCGAACTTGTCGTGGACGCTGGTGATCTCGTTTGCGGCGTTGCTGAGCGCAATCTGCTTGCGAATATCTTCCTTGACGTCGTCGAAATTCTTCGCCGTTTCGTTCTTCACATTGGTCACGCGCAGGATCACCGGCCCGAACGAACCTTCGACAACGGGAGTGGTGCCGCCTTCCTTGGAAACGGCGAAGGCTGCTTCGGCAACGGTCTTATCCGGAACCTGATCCTTGGTGAAGGTGCCGAGCAGCACGTCGGAAGGCTTCTTGCCCTGGTCGGAGACGAGCTGATCGAAGGTGGTCCCCGTCTTCAGCGCATCGGCTGCAGCATTGGCGAGATCCTTGTTGGCGAAGGTCAGCTGCTCGATCGTGCGGGTTGCGGGCGTGGTGAAGCTGTCCTTGCGCTTATCGAACTGCGCACGCACTTCGTCATCCGTAACACTCGCGGTGTCGGCGATATCCTCGGCCTGCAATTTCACAAAGGCGAACTTGCGATATTCGGGCGCACGATATTTCGACTTCACGCCATCGAACCACTTCTCCAGCACGTCGTCGGCCGGGGCCTTGACGGGATCGATGTTGGCGTTGGTCAGCAACAGGTAATCGATGCCGCGGGTCTCGTTGTGATATTGCTTGACGGCGTCGACAAGGACTGTCGGTGCGGTAAAACCGTTTGATACGGCCTCGACAATCTGGCCGCGGATCGCGACCTTGCTGCGCTCCTTGATGTAATCATCGGGCGATATGTTGCTGTTGCGCAGCAGCAGGTCGAATTTCTGGCGGTCGAAAGCGCCATTCGTCGCCTTGAAAGCGGGATCGTCGCCGATCAGCTTGGCCAGCCGATCCTGCGAAAGACCGAGACCCATATCGGCGGCAAGTTGATCGAGGGAGGCGCCGGCGACCAGCTGTGACACCGTCTGCTGCCCGATACCGAAGGCGCGCGCCTGTTCCGGCGTGATTTGCATGCGCAACTGCTGGCTGATCGCCTGCATCTGTCGACGATAGGCGAGACGGAATTCATTGGTATCGATATGCTGATCGCCAACCGTGACAACCGTATTGCTGCTGCCGCCGGTGATGAGGGACCGCTCGACGCCCCATACACCAAAGGCTGCCGCAAGAAGAAGCAACAGGCCCTTGGCAAGCCAGGTTTGGGCGATTTTTCTCAGCACGTCGAACATCGGAAAGCAAACCTCGTCATCATCAAGTCTTCGCACACGGCGAAACAATCGGAGTTCCTTAGAACAATCCGAACCGGAATTGAAGAGCCAGTGGGGAAATCGCCCAATGAGGCGCAGCTATGCCGGAACCTTTGATAGGCAGCGGCGTTTTAGCAACGAGAAAACATGAGGAGCACATGATGGCAGACACGAAATCAGCTTCTACTCCCTCATCTTCGGCGCGGGCGCAGACGGAAACGGCAATGGAAGATCTTGCCGCCCAGGTCGCAGCATTGCGGGAAGATTTGGCAAAGCTTTCGCAAAGCGTGGCAGCCGTAGGGCAGGGAGCGAAGTCTGTCGTCACGGAAGAAGCCCAGGAACTTACGGAGCAGCTGCGCGAGCGCGTTCGCGAGGAGCCGATTTTCATGGTCGTCGCGGCAGCCGGGCTCGGCTATCTCATCGGCCTGCTGAATCGCCGCTAGCCAGGCTGCTCTCTCCATTTGCAAAACTGCAGAAGGCGCAGCCGAGTGAGCTGCGCTTTTTTTGATTGAACGTTAAAGGCCTTTATTGGCGCTTCGTTCATACCTGGCCCAAAGCGCCACCGGCGGCTGCGACATCTTGTGCCATCGCCATTTGTTGATCACATACCCCTTGTATCGCATGCGCGCTTACTATACGTAGCAATCATTATAAGGTTGCTTATGAATAGCAGGCTTCTTATAGATGAGTTCGACACCTACTCTCGGCTTTCTTCTACATGACGTTGCCCGGCTTCTTCGGAAGCGATTCGAGCAGCGCGCAAAAGATCTGGGCCTGACGCGTTCGCAATGGCAGACGCTCGCCTACCTCGCAAACAACGAAGGCATTCACCAGGCTGGCCTGGCCGAAATGCTGGAAATCGAGCCGATTACCTTGGTTCGCATCCTCGATAAGCTCAGCGAACGCGGTCTGGTGGAGCGTCGGCAGCATCCAAACGATCGAAGAAGCTGGCTGCTCTACATGCGCGACGAAGCCCGACCATTGATGGACACGATGCGCGGTATGGGCGACCTGACACGCAGGGAAGCGCTCGAAGGAGCCTCGCAGGAGGATCAAGAGCGCCTCTACGAATTGCTTATCCTTATGAAATCGAACCTGATTAGCGCCTGCCGTTCAAAGGCAGTCGACAAAGAGTTACAACATGGCTGAAGCTTCTTCCTCAATCCGCATACCCGCGAACGCAAATTCCGCTGAACAGACTGAGGCCCCGGTGGCCGAGGCCCCGTCCTCCAATCCCTCACCACAGCCGGCGGCGGCTGCAGCGGCGGCGCCGATCTCGCCCCCAGAAATGCCTCGCAAGCGCCGCAAGCTGACGCGACCGGTGCTGTTTGCACTGCTGCCTGTCGCGCTCGTCATTGGCGGCTATTACTACGTCACCGGCGGGCAGATCATGTCCACGGACAATGCCTATATCCAGGCCGATATGGTTGGTGTTTCCACCGACGTTTCCGGCACGGTGATATCGGTCGACGTGCATGAAAACGAAGTGGTGAAGAAAGGGCAGGTGCTCTTCCGCCTGAAGCCTGATTCGTTCCGGATTGCGCTCGAAGGCGCGAAGGCGCAGCTCGGCAATGCCAGGAACCAGATCCTGAACCTGCAGGCGAGCTACAAACAGTCCCTGGCGGAAATCGCCCAGGCGCAGGCCGATATTCCGTATTATCAGACGGAACTCGACCGCCAGCAGAACCTGATCACCAATTCGGTCGCTTCCAAGGCAGCTCTCGACCAAGCCAGACACAATCTCGAAGCGGCACAGCAGAAGGTATTGGTCGCAAAGGCCACGGCCGCCGCGACCGTTGCACAGTTGGGCGGTGAAGGCGCTGCCGATCTGCCTGCGGAACAGAACCCGCTTTATCTGCAGGCCAAGGCCGCAGTCGACAATGCGCAGCGCGAACTTGACGATACCGTGGTGAGGGCCCCCTTTGACGGAGTGACCGCCAATGTTCCCTCCCTGCAGGTCGGCGCTTATCTGACTGCGTCCCAGCCTGGTTTTTCGCTGGTTTCCACAACGCATATGTGGATCAATGCCAGCCCGAAGGAAACCGAGCTGACCTATGTGCGGCCCGGCCAGAAGGTCGATATCTCCGTCGATGCCTATCCGGGTATGACGTGGAAGGGCACGGTCGCCAGCATTGCGCCGGCATCCGGTTCCAGCTTCTCGCTTCTGCCAGCGCAGAACACGACCGGCAACTGGGTGAAGGTCGTACAGCGCATACCGATGATCATCAATATCGACGACACGGCGGGCAAGCCTCCGTTGCGCGTCGGAATGAGCGTCGTCGCCGATGTCGACACGGGCCACGCCCGCGGCCTGCCTGATTTCATCACCAACCTGCTGGGCCGCTCACGCGGTCAGGATCATGAGTAACGCCACCACTGCCTCGCCGTCGGCGCCAGTCGCCAATCGCGGTGCGATCACCGCCTGCGTCATCCTGTCTGTCATCATGCAGGCGTTGGACACCACCATCGCCAACGTCGCCCTGCCGCATATCCAGGGCGACGTTTCGGCCAGCGCCGACCAGATCAACTGGGTCCTGACGTCCTATATCGTCGCAGCGGCGATCATGACGCCACCCTCGGGCTTCCTTTCGGCAAAATTCGGCCGCAAGCGGGTCTTGCTGGTCGCTATCGCCGGCTTCGTCGCCGCCTCGGTGCTGTGTGGCCTGTCGGAGTCGCTGATACAGATCGTCGGCTTCCGCCTGCTGCAAGGCCTGTTCGGCGCATCGCTCGTACCTTTGTCGCAGGGCATCCTGCTCGATATCTACAATGTCGAGGAGCGCGGCCGCGCCATGGCGCTGTTCGGCGTCTCGGTCATGGTCGGGCCGGTGCTGGGTCCCGTCATCGGCGGCTGGCTGACCGACAATATCAGCTGGCGCTGGGTATTCTACATCAACGTGCCGATCGGCGCGCTCGCCTTCTTCGGCATCGTCGTCTACGTGACGGAAACCAAGCTCGATGCACTCGCCAAGCTCGACTGGTTCGGCTTCGGCATGCTCTCTATCGCGATTGCCGGCCTGCAGCTTTTCCTCGATCGCGGCGAGCAGCTCGACTGGTTCTATTCGAGCGAGATCATCATCGAGGCACTCGTCTGCGTCAGCGCCTTCTATCTCTTCCTAGTGCACATGTTCACGGCCGAGCGAAGCTTCGTCAATCCGCGGCTTTTCATGGACCAAAACTTTGCCGTCAGCATTCTGTTCATCTTCATCGTCGGCGTGACCTATCTGGCATCGCTGGCGCTGATGACGCCCTATCTGCAGACATTGATGGGCTATCCGGTCGTCACTGCCGGCATCGTCATGGGACCGCGCGGCCTCGGCACCATGTTCTGCATGTTCCTGGTGGGGCGCCTGATCGGCAAGGTCGACACGCGCTGGCTATTGTTCATCGGCCTCGCGCTGACGGCCTGGGCCATGTACGACATGACGGGCTGGACGCCGGATGTTTCACAATGGACGCTGATATCGGTCGGCTTCGTCCAGGGTGCCGGCCTCGGCTTCCTCTTCGTGCCTCTGACGACGATCGCCTTTGCGACACTGCCGGCGCAGATGCGCGGCGAGGGGACGGGCCTCTACAATCTCTCGCGCAACATCGGCTCCAGCGTTGGAATCTCGGTCGTTTCCATGCTGATTACCGAGAACACGCAGGTCAACCATGCCAACATCGCCACCTATGTCACGCCATTCAACCGTTATTTCGACCTCACGGCCGCGCAAGGCGTGAGCCCGTTCACTGCGGTCGGCCGGGCGACGCTCGATGGCATGATCACGACGCAAGCGACAATCATTGCCTACATGGATGACTTCAAGCTCCTGATGCTCATGTCGGTCTTTGCCATGCCGCTGCTGATGCTTTTGCGCAAACCGAAGGCGCCGCCAGCGGTCGACCATAGCGTCGCGATGGAATAGTTACGCAGCCTTTCCAGTTTCACTGCGTAGCTCAGCGGCTGCCGGGCACCACCCCGGCGGCCGCTTTTGCCTGCTCATGGGAAACGGCGGCTGACGAAGCGCGAGCCGAGAGCACCGAAACGCCAGGGCTGATCGACATTTTTCGTAATGCCAATGCGTTTGCCCGAAACGATCGGCACCGGTTCGGCAAGAGATAACGAAAACGGAAGCGCGTCCAGCGATCGGCCGTCCAGGGTTACATCGACAGCCAGCGCCTGCGAAAGCTTGCCCGGCCCGTTGCACAGCGAGACGATGTCAGCCAGTCCTCGCCGCCGGATCATGTCTTCGATGCCGTTTTCCGGCTCGATCGCCCGAATGAGCACGGCGCTCCCCTTGGTGCAAACGAAATTCAAACACCAGTGAACGCCATAGGAGCGATAGACGTAGACATGGCCGGCCGGTCCGAACATGGCCGCATTGCGCGGTGTCGGCCCGCGATATGTATGGGACGCCTCGTCATCGGGCCTATAGGCTTCCGTCTCGACGATACGACCGCCTATCCCCACAACCGTGAAACGCATTCCGATTAACTCCGACGCGACCACGACGGCATCTCGACTAAAAAAAGCGGTGAGGGCAGGGCCGGCGAGTGGCTTGGTGCCGAGCGAGAGGGAAGGATCGTCAGAAGTCATTGGAGAAAACTATCCCGGATAGCCGAAGCCATCAACACGGCGCCGAGCATCAAGTGCTTGGTCCGGCGTACTGATAATTGACAAAAGCTAAGTATAACTTATTAATAGCCTGCTTCAGTCAGATTTGACCCCTGACCTGGCGAAGGTGGCCCGGCCCTTTCCAGCGGCAGGGCCACCTTATTTTTAGCGCGCTGACGACATGAACTCCCCACAGCGCTACCTGAACCGATCGACATTCCTCAATTGCCATTCCAGCCGACCTCGAGAATGCGAGGGAGCTAGGCGGAACAAGTTGACGCGGCGACCAAAGCTGCTAAAAAGCCAGCCGTCGAGTGATTGGGCAGAATACCGGTAGCCACACCCGGTTTCGAAAAATCAGTACTGCCTAGATTTTTCAGGCCTTTTCAGTTGCTTGGAAGAGTGTCCGAGTGGTTTAAGGAACCGGTCTTGAAAACCGGCGTGCGGGAAACCGTACCGTGGGTTCGAATCCCACCTCTTCCGCCAAAGGGCTTTCCCAATTTTTACGTTCTCGTAAAATCCAGGCATGTCACAATCCGCGCCCATGCCTTGTCATGTCCTTCGCAACGCTAAATTCGAAGGAGATGACAATGATCCGGCAGGGCATCGCAATCGTGTATCATAGCGGCTACGGACATACTGGCCGGCAGGCCGAGGCCGTCAGGGCAGGGGTCGAAGAGATTGATGGCGCGGAGGCGATAGTTGTGACCGTGGACAGTGTGGAGCACCATTGGGATGATCTCAATGCGGCGCATGCGATCATCTTTGGCTCGCCGACCTATATGGGCGCAGTTTCTGCACCATTCAAAGCATTTCAGGAAGCGACGTCGAAGACCGTTCTTGCGAGGGGCTATTTGTGGAGGGACAAGATCGCGGCTGGTTTCACAACCTCGGGGTCACGATCCGGTGACAAGCTTTCGACCCTGATGCAGATGGTAATCTTCGCAGCCCAGCATGGAATGCATTGGGTCGGTCTCGATCTGCCGCCGGCCAATTGCTCTTCGACCGGCTCGGAAGAAGATATGAACCGTCTCGGTTTCTGGCTCGGCGCGGCGGCGCAGGCGAACACGGATGAAGGCCCTGAGACCGCCCCGCCGGCATCCGATCTCGCGACCGCCCGCCATCTCGGCCGGCGGGTGGCGCTAACGGCGCTGCAGTTCGCCCGTGGCCGCGAGGCCAATCCATTCGCACGCGAGTTTGCGGCCAATGAATGAGGTGACGTCCGACCCGATCTTCTCCGAGCTGCGTCCACGCCTTGTCAGGCTCGCCTATAGAATGCTCGGATCGGTCGCGGATGCCGAGGATATCGTGCAGGATAGCTGGCTGCGCTGGCTGGCAACCGATCGCGCCTCGGTCCGCGAACCGGCGGCGTTCCTGCGGACAGTCGTCACCCGGCTTTGCCTCAACGAGCTGAAATCGGCCCGCCGCCGCCGGGAATCCTATGTGGGTTCCTGGCTGCCGGAGCCGATTTTCGATCCGGAGGACGGCGATGCCGCTGACGATATAACCATGCCGCTGATGCTGGCGCTGGAGCGTCTTTCGCCTTTGGAGCGAGCCGCCTTTCTTCTGCATGACGTGTTCGGCATGAATTTCGATGAGATCTCCTCGGCAATTGGTCGTGAGGCGGCCGCCTGTCGCAAGCTTGCAAGCCGGGCGCGGGCGCATGTCACCGAGGCCCGGCCGCGCTTCGCCATCGGCAAGGAAGAGGGGCTCAAGCTTGCCACGGCCTTCTTCACTGCGTCGAGAACGGGTGACATGGCCTCTCTTCAGGCCTTGCTTTCAGAAGATGTCATTGTCTATGCCGACGGCGGCGGCAAGGTGCCGACATCGCAGCGACCACACATCGGGCTTCCTGCCACCCTACGGCTTCATGAGCAGCTGGCCCAAATCTTCCGGGCACAGCCCTCGCAACTGATCCGCTATGCGATTATCGACGGCTTGCCAGGCTTCGTGACGATAGAGGGCGGAAACATCGTGCAGACCACCGCGCTGCAGATCGAGCGGGAAAAAGTCGTTGCCATTTATTGCACCCGCAACCCGGACAAGCTGAAGCACGTTATCGGGGCGGTAGAGTCGGCGGCATCTATCGCGGCGAACTACTGATGCGACTTGATACAAGCACTGAAAAGAACTGCTCCAAATCTGCCCATCAAGATCCCAACGCAATCACAAACCGAGTGCATCTGTTGCAATCCGGACAGGCGGGTGGCGATCAGAAAGCAGTCCATTACCGGTGCGAAACGATTTTGATTGAGACTACTTGAAGCTGGCAGCGCTTTACTGGGCATTAACCATGATCTTCGGAATTTCTTCGGTGCGCTCAATTTGCATCGCAAAATGGACAAACTGCAATCATGATTAAAGCACCGTTAGGTGATTGGAGCGTAGCAGGATACCTGAACGAGGGACTACCGGTAGCAGACCTCCGTCAAAGTAATGAGTAGCGGCTTGGGACAGATGACATTCGAAAATCGGGCGGTGACATACACAACGGCCATGCGTTGGTTTGCTCTCTCACTGATGTGCGCAACCATCACGGCCTGCGGAACGACGCAGAAAGCGCCCAGCAAGCGCCAGCACGGCAAGGAATATTTCTCCGAGAAGGAATATGGCGTGAAGGCGAGCCCACGCGTCGTCAATAACGGTCCGGTGCCGAAGGGCGGCGGCCGCTTCATGGTTGGCAATCCCTATCAGGTGAAGGGCAAGTGGTATTACCCCAAGGAAGATTTCGGCTATAACAAGGTCGGCGTCGCCTCCTGGTACGGTTCGGCCTTTCACGGCCGCCTAACCGCCAATGGCGAAGTCTACGACCAGCAGTCGCTGACCGCCGCCCATCCGACTTTCCCGCTGCCGAGCTATGCCCGCGTCACCAACGTCGAGACCGGCTCCTCCATCATCGTTCGCGTCAACGATCGTGGCCCATACCATCCCGGCCGCATCATCGACCTTTCGAACAAGACGGCACAGCTGCTCGACCTTCAGCACAGCGGCACCGGCGACGTGCGCGTGCAATATGTCGGCCGCGCCCGCATGGACGGTCACGACGAGCCTTATCTGATGGCCTCCTACATCCCGAAGGGTTCGCGTCTGCCTGGCATCAACCCGGGTGGCCAGATCGCAACAGGCGTTATGGTGGCCTCTGCCGGCCGGATGACTGCTGATCAGCTGCCGGATTCGTATACCCCAACACCGACGCGCCCCAGCCGCCAGGTGCGCAGCTTTGATGCCGCGCCGGCGATCGCACCCGTCCCACGCCAGGCGCCCTATTCGGCAACGGCCTTCGCTGATGCGCCGAAGCCTGCCTACAATGGCGACAAGCGCAACAATCTGCCGCCGATGACCTGGAACGGAGGCGCAATGCCTGCCGCCGAGGGCGCCGAGCCGGTCATGATCGTTCTGCCGCAAATCGGGCCGATTCCCCGTGAACGACCTGATTTCACGCCTCGACTGGCAAGCCTTGACGATCAATCGATCGGTTCGGCTGTCGCCGCCTATCAGAATGCGCCGGTCAAAACAGTTTATGTCGACCTCGCTTTCGATGCGGTCATGGTTCGTAACGACGGCCTCACGCAGGAATCGATTCTCTCGTCCTATCGCCGCCAGCGTCAGGGTACCACGCAGGTCGATTGATCGGCGTCATTGCCTGAATCTTAACCCGTCACTAAAATAATCGTGCCGGTGGTCGGATAAAGGGGGCGATATGCCAAAGCGCTTGATTCTTTTGTTCCTTCTTCTCCTCGGGTTCGCGAATGTCACGGCCTTCGCGCAGCCGGCCGCGCCAGGTGCTTTCGACACGAAAGCCGCGCAGGCATTCATGATCGAGGCGTCGACCGGTACTATCCTGCTTGCCAAAAACGAGGATCAGCTGATTTCGCCTGCGTCGCTTGCGAAACTGATGACGCTGGATGTCGTTTTCGATGCGATCGGGCGAGGGGAGATCAATCTCGATACCGAATATCCCGTCTCGGAAAATGCCTGGCGTACGGGCGGCGCTCCCTCACGCGCATCGACAATGTTCGCAGCTCTGAAATCGCGCATCCGCGTCGGCGATCTGATCCAGGGTATTGCCGTGCAGCAGGCAAACGACGCCTGTATCGTTCTGGCGGAAGGCATGTCTGTCAGCGAACGCGAATTTGCCCGTCGCATGACGGCGCGCGCAAGAGAGATCGGGATGTCCCGGTCCACCTTCACCAATTCCACCGGCCTGCCGGATGCCGACGATCCCAATGCCGGCGGCAAGGTTTCCGCGCGAGAGATGGTCATGCTGGCTCAGGACCTGCAGGAGAAGCACCCGGATCTCTACAAATATTTCGGGCAGGCCGACTTCACCTGGAACAAGATCTATCAGCGCAACAAGAACCCGATGCTTCTGCTCAATATCGGCGTGGATGGTCTGGGGCTTGGCTTTGCGGAAGGGGAAGGCTTTTCGATCGTAGCGTCCATTCAGCGCGATGGCCGCCGGCTGTTCCTGGCACTCGGAGGGTTGAAGAGCGACAAGGAGCGCATCGAGGAGACGCGACGCGTCCTCGAATGGGGGCTCAGCAATTTCAAGAGCCAGCGTATCTTCGCCGATGGCGAAGTGATCGGCGACGCCAGCGTCTATGGCGGCGCCGCATCGACCGTCGGCCTGCGGGCTAAGATACCCGTCGATATATACGTCCCTGTGGACACGCCGGACCGGCTATCTGCTCGCATCGTCTATCGCTGGCCGCTGACGGCGCCGGTGGCTGCGGATTATGAAGCCGGAACTCTCCGCGTCTTTCTGGGCGCGCGTCTGCTACGAGAGCTGCCACTCTATACGAAGGAATCGGTCGAGCGGGGCACATTGGGTCGCCGCGCTTTCGATGCCTTCATGGAACTGACGGAATCGCTGCTGTTCTCCTGGCTGTGGGACAAGCCTTTGCCGACGTGAGTGGGCTGTAAGGCTCGCGAAATCTCTGTTCACACCCCATATAGAGTGGCGGAGACCGGGACATGCACGGTTCCACCTGAACATGTCTTGGGTTAAACAGGATGCGTATCGCACGCCGCACGAATGGCACGCGAAAAGTGCAGGACATGATCATTGGCTGATGCAAACGGATTATTCGTAAGCTTTGAAGGCGGCGAGGGGGCTGGCAAATCCACCCAGATTCGCCGGCTGGCTGAGCGGTTGCGCGAGCGTGGCCACGAGGTTCTGGTAACGCGTGAACCCGGAGGCTCACCAGGAGCGGAAGCGGTACGGCACGTCCTGCTTTCAGGTGCTGCGGAAACCTTCGGCACGCGCATGGAGGCGATCCTCTTCGCTGCTGCCCGCAACGATCATGTCGAGGACGTCATTCGTCCGGCACTTTCGCGTGGCACCATCGTCCTTTGCGATCGATTCATGGATTCCTCGCGCGTCTATCAGGGTGTGACGGGCAATCTCGAGCCTGACTATATCGAGGCTCTGCAGAGGGTTGCCGTCAACGGCGTCATTCCGCATTGCACGCTGATTCTCGACATTCCCGCCGAAGTCGGTCTGGAGCGCGCACGCAAGCGCGCCTCCGCCGTAACCGCACCCGATCGCTTCGAGAAGGAAGAGATGCAGACCCACGAGAAGCGCCGCGAGGCGTTCCTCGATATCGCCGCCCGCGAGCCCGAGCGTTGCCACGTCATCGACGCCCTGAAGCCGGAAGATGAAATCGCCGCCGAAATTGCCGGGATCGTCGACAAGAGGCTCGGCGCTGCCAATATCGTCGCCAGATCGGAAGCCGCGCAATGAGCGACGAGCGACCGGGTGTCCTCGACGGCGCCATTCCTCCGCAGGACAATACGAAGCTGTTCGGCCATCAAGAAGCCGAAGCCTTCCTCGCCCAATCCTATCGCTCCGGCAAGGGGCATCATGCCACGCTGATCGAAGGCCCTGAGGGTATCGGTAAGGCGACGCTCGCCTTCCGTTTCGCCAATCACGTCCTCTCTCATCCCGATCCGGCTTCTGCGCCGGAGACGATCGGCGATCCCGACCCGGCATCCGTCGTCAGCCGGCAGATTTCCGGCGGAGCATCGCATAATCTGCTGCATTTGAGCCGGCCGGTCGACGACAAGACCGGCAAGATGAAATCCGCGATCACCGTCGACGAAGTGCGCCGCGCCGGAAAATTCTTCTCGCAGACATCAGGCACGGGCAACTGGCGCATCGTCATCATCGATCCCGCCGACGATCTCAACCGAAGCGCGGCCAACGCCATCCTGAAAATCCTCGAGGAGCCGCCGAAGCGCGCTTTGTTCCTGGTGCTGTCGCATGCGCCAGGCCGGCTTTTGCCGACGATACGCTCGCGCTGTCTACCTCTGAAGCTCGCGCCGCTCGAAAACGAGCCTCTGCGCTGGGCGCTCGAAAATCTTGGCGTGCCGCCAGGGCAGGGGAACGACGTGCTTTCAGCAGCCAAAGGCAGCGTCAGCGAGGCGCTCAAGCTCCTGAACTATGGTGGCGGCGAGATCATCGAAGCTTACCGCCAGGTGCTTTCGGCAGACGGACCTGCGGCACGCAAGGCAATGCATCGACTCGCTGACGCGCTTTCCGGCAAAGACAGCGACACGATCTTCGGCTTCTTCCTGTCGCATATCGGCGACGATATCATCGAGCGAGCCCGCGCCGCCGCGCTTGACGGCTCGATTTCGACGGCCGAAAGGCTGGCACGGCTGCATTCCGAGACCACAGAGCGGCTGAACGTGTCGCAAGCCTATAATCTCGATCGTAAGCAGACGCTGATTACCATCCTCGGCGAGCTCAAACAGCAGCTTTCGGCCTAGCTTCCCCATGCGATTTCCGGGAATGAAAACTCGCTGCATTCCTTAGTTTTGCGGCGAGAGATGCATGCGGATCATCACAGCGATATATCCAAAAAACGGCATGATGTAATCCATTACCAGCGTGTAGTGCAGCGCAATGCGGCCCCCTACCTTCATGGTCAGACCGTATCCCCGCTGAAGTGATCGGTCTCATTTGAAGATGCCGCAGCTCTTCGGCTGTGGAATTGGATTGGAGACTAACCGTGACAATACATAACAAACCGTTGATCGCGATTGTCGGTGCGACGAGCAAGCAAGGGCGAAGCGTGGCCACGACGCTGCTTCAAAGTCAACGCTTCCGCGTCCGTGCGCTTACTCGGAGCAAGGATTCACCCTCAGCGCGCGCGCTGCAGGCGTTAGGGGCGGAAATCGTGACGGTGCCGCTCGAACTCGGCCGGACAAAGGAACTCGTGGGTGCCTTCGAGGGTGCTGCCGGCGCCTTCCTGATGACGCCTCCCATCGCGCCGCCGGACACGAGTGAGGCGCCGCTTGGCCGGCAATTGGCCGATGCTGCCGTGGAGGCCGGGGTCGGCCATGTGGTCTTCAGCACGCTGGAGAATGTCGAAAAGATCTCAGGCGGGACGAAATATGCGCCACACTTCACCGACAAGGCAAAGGTTGCCGATTATATACGCGGACTTCCGGTCTCGCACTCCTTCGTCATGCTCGCGTTCTTCTACACCAACCTGCTCGAATATTATGTTCCTCGGTATGATGGCGACACGCTCCTATTGCCGATCTATCTGCCGGAAGACTTCGCCGCACCTTTCGTCGATCCGTTGACGGCCACCGGTCCTGTCGTCCTGGAGATCTTCTCCCACCCTGAACGCTACAACGGAAAGACGCTCCCGATCGTGGGTGACATCATTTCACCGCGTGAAATGGTCGATACCTTCCGGCGCGTAACGGGCCTGAAAGCCGAATATCGGAACGCCTTTTCCAGGGACGGCCTCCTGCAGTATTTTCCGGAATTCGCCGCCAACGAGCTGCTCGTCCGCGAAATTTTGGGGATGGTCGAATATGCCGTCGAATATGGCTATTTCAGTGGAGAACATGATCTCGGCTGGAGTCGCCGCTTGGATCCGGACACATTGAGCTGGGAGCAATTTTTGCGAACCACCGGCTGGCGCGGTGAAAAGCGAGCGTTCGGACTTTGAGGCCGATTGCCTGTCTCTCAGTTCACAGCGATGCCCGGCAGCTTCTTTAACTCGGTGACGAGAAAATCGACCAATAACCGCACGCGAGCGACGCCTGCTCGTTCGGGGACGACGAGCAGGCTGACGGGAACCGCCTCAAGGTCGTACTCGTCAAACAGGACTTCGAGCGTACCGGCATCGAGCAGATCCTGAACCAGCCAGAGGTGAGCGGGACCGATGCCGCGGCCGGCCGCCAGAGCAGCGCGAGCAGCGAGGCCGTGATCGACCCGCAGCATTCCGCTCACCGGAACCACCAGACGCATCCCATCCGGAGCAAACAGAACAAGCTGATCGCTTCCGGCAATGTTGGACATTACCACGCTATCGTGCTGCGCGAGGTCGGTGGGACGTATGGGCCGCCCCTTGCGGCGAAAATAATCGGGAGAACCCACGAGCCGTCGATGGCTTTTTCCGATGGAAACGAGCTTCATGGCGTCATCGGCGATCGGCCCCAGCCGCAAAGCGATATCAATCCCCTCACGAGCAAGATCGATGCGCTCGTCCGTAAGATTAAGATCTATCCTGATGTCCGGATATCGGTCCTGAAAATCGAAAATCATCCGCGTGACGTGCATGACGCCGAGAGCGGCAGTGCAGGATAGGCGAACGGCACCTGCCGGCGACCGCCGCGCATTTCTTGCTTCTTCGGTAGCCTGCTCGACAAGCCGCAGAATCTGCAGGCAGTTTGCATAGTAGCGGCTTCCTTCCTCGGTGAGCGTGACGCGGCGTGTGGTCCTTCCGAGAAGAGGGACCCCGACGGCCGCCTCCAACTCATTGATATGGCGGGTTACCGTCGATTGACCAAGGCCAAGCTCTCGCGCAGCAGCCGACAAACTACCACGTTCTACAACCCGGACGAACGTCCGCATCCGATCCAGGGAAAGGCCTTGATCATCCATTTTTTGGCGAAATCAGGTTCATTACCTCTTATAAATTGATCGATCGCCTTTGGCTACGGCAACCCTTCCAAGGCGGCTGCATGATCGTACCGGCTGCATTATGTTCAGGGCGACCTAGGGTAAGATCAGCTTCCAGGCAACGATCGCGAGTGTCACGGCAAGAATGATGCGCACGGACCGCTCATGCAGGCGAGGCGCGAGCAGGCTTCCGGCGACGATACCTGGAATTGACCCCACCAACAGGGCGAACAGCATCGTCCAGTTGATCTCGCCGATGAACCAATAGCCCATGCCGCCGATCAGGGTCAGCGGCACGGCATGGACGATGTCGGAGCCGACGATTTCGCGGACATCCGTCTGCGGATAGAGCACCAGCAGGACGGTGACACCGAGCGCGCCGGCACCGACCGAGGTCATCGTGACGAGAATACCGAGCATAAGGCCGAGGATGACTGTGAGCAGAGCAATGTTGCGCGGCGATATCGTTCCGCGTTCGCCGCGCCATTTGCGGATGGCCTCGAGGATCTGGCCACGGAAAATCAGCATCAGCGCCGTCAAAAGCAAAAGACAGCCCAATGACAGGGTGATGGAATGAGCAACGGCGGGGCTCTCGCGATTGACGCCGGCCATGATCCAGAGCATGGCGAGCGCCGCGGGAACGCTGCCTGACGCCAAAAGGCTCACAACCTTCCAATTGACGCGTCCGTGCATGCCGTGCACGGCCGTTCCTGCGGTCTTGGTGATTGCGGCATAGAGCAGATCCGTGCCAACGGCCGTTGCCGGATGGACACCGAAGAGAAGTACGAGCAGGGGGGTCATCAGCGAACCGCCGCCAACCCCTGTAATGCCCACAAGCATGCCGACGAAAAAGCCGGAAAAGGAATAAAGCGGCTGAAAGGAATCGATCAAACTCAAATTCACGGCCTCTTGAAGCCGTTTGGCAGACCAATACATAAAACGATGAAATCCACGGCTACGTCTGTCCTGCGTTCCACTCTCCCGAAGGGGTAAAGGCGAGGCGGAGTCGAGTCAAGCAAAGCGCCATCCTGAAGTTCCGAATGCTGCGCGCGCGAAACTTGGTGTTTCGCTCATGGCAAACATGCGCTAAAGCGAGCGGAGCAAGAATAACAGCGACGTAACAGTAAAAGCGGGCCACTGCCTCACATGACCGAAAAAACTCCGTTCTACATCACTACCGCGATCGCCTATCCCAACGGCAAGCCGCATATCGGCCATGCCTATGAGCTGATCGCCACCGATGCGCTGGCACGTTTCCAGCGCCTCGATGGCCGCGATGTCTTCTTTCTGACGGGTACGGACGAGCATGGCCAGAAGATGCAGCAGACGGCGCGGGCCGAAGGCATGGAACCGCAACAGCTCGCCAATCGCAATTCCGATGAATTCCAGGCGATGGGCAAGCTGCTGAACGCGTCGAATGACGATTTCATCCGCACGACGCAGCCGCGCCACCACGAGACCTCGCAGAACATCTGGAACCTGATGGCCGATGCCGGCGACATCTACAAGGATTCCTATGCCGGCTGGTATTCCGTGCGTGACGAAGCCTATTACCAGGAAAACGAAACCGAGCTGCGCGCCGATGGCGTGCGCTACGGGCCGCAAGGCACGCCGGTCGAGTGGGTGGAGGAGGCAAGCTACTTCTTCAAGCTCTCCGAATACCAAGACCGGCTGCTGAAGCTTTACGAAGAGAACCCGGATTTCATCGGTCCGGCCGAACGCCGCAACGAAGTCATTTCCTTCGTCAAGTCCGGCCTGAAGGATCTGTCGATTTCCCGCACGACTTTCGATTGGGGTATCAAGGTGCCCAACGATCCGTCGCACGTCATGTATGTCTGGGTCGACGCTCTGACGAACTACATCACGGCGACCGGCTACATCGAGGATAGGAACAATCCGAGGGCGAAATACTGGCCTGCCGATCTTCATATCATCGGCAAGGACATCATTCGTTTCCATGCCGTCTACTGGCCGGCCTTCCTGATGTCGGCGAAGCTGCCGCTGCCGAAGCGTGTCTATGCCCACGGCTTCTTGCTCAACAAGGGCGAGAAGATGTCGAAGTCGCTCGGCAACGTTGTCGATCCGGTCAATCTGGTGAACCATTTCGGCCTCGACCAGGTGCGCTACTTCTTTCTGCGCGAGGTCTCCTTCGGCCAGGACGGCAGCTACAGCGAAGAAGCGATCGGCACGCGCATCAATTCCGACCTCGCCAATGGCATTGGCAATCTCGCCAGCCGCTCGCTGTCGATGATCGTCAAGAACTGCGACGGCCAGATTCCTGAATGCGGTCCGCTGACCGACGAAGACAAGGCGCTTTTGGCTCAGGCCGACGCGTTGCTTGCCTCAACCCGCGAAGACATGGGCAAGCAGCTGATCCATCGCGCTCTCGCTTCCATCATCGCGGTGGTTTCCGAAACCGACCGCTATTTCGCGAGCCAGGAGCCCTGGGCGCTGAAGAAGACCGATCCGGCGCGCATGGCAACCGTGCTGTATGTCACGGCCGATGTCGTGCGTCAGATCGGCATTCTCCTGCAGCCCTTCATGCCGGAATCCTCGGGTAAGCTCTTGGATCTCATCGCCATCCCAGCCGACAAGCGCGATTTCGCAGCCCTCGGCGAGGCCGGCCGCCTCGTTGCCGGAACGCCGCTGGAGGCCCCAAAGCCGGTCTTCCCGCGCTATGTCGCGCCGACTGCCGAATAAGGTTTTCCATGCTGATCGACACGCACTGCCATCTGGATTTTGCCGACTTCGAAGAGGAGCGCGACGCGATCGTCGCTCGCGCTCACGAGATAGGCGTCAAACAGATGGTCACCATTTCGACAAAGGTCAGGAAGCTCGACGGATTGCTTGCTCTTACCGAGCGTTATCCGTCAGTTTTCTGCTCGGTCGGCACTCATCCGAACAGCGCCGATCAGGAGCTTGATATCCAGACGGAAGATCTCGTGCGGTTGGCAAACCAGCACGAGAAGATCGTAGCGATCGGTGAAGCCGGTCTCGATTACTTCTACGACACCGTCAAGCCGGAAGATCAGAAGACCTGTTTCCTGCGCCATATAGCGGCCGCGCGCGAAACGCAGCTACCGCTCGTCATCCACAGCCGCAGCGCCGATGAGGATATGGCCGCGATCCTGACGGAGGAAACAGGGAAGGGGGCTTTCCCCTTTATCCTCCACTGCTTCTCCGCCGGCCCTGCCCTTGCGCAGACTGGCGTCGAGCTCGGCGGCTATATTTCCTTTTCCGGCATCCTGACCTTTCCGAAATCGGAAGAGCTGCGTGAGATTGCCAAGACGATCCCGCACGACCGGCTGCTGGTCGAGACCGATGCGCCATATCTCGCGCCGAAACGCTGGCGGGGAAAACGCAACGAGCCGTCCTATGTCATCAACACTGCCGAAGTGCTGGCCGATACGATCGGTGTCAGCATGGACGAGATCGCCGACATCACGACCGAAAACGCCTTCCGCTGCTTCTCCAAAATGACGAGGGTCTGACGTCGTGACATACCGGCGACGCTTCACCATTTTGGGCTGTTCATCGTCGCCGGGTGTTCCGCGTATTACCGGCGATTGGGGCGCCTGCGACCCGAAAAACGCAAAAAACCGCCGCACGCGCGCTGCCTTTCTCATCGAGCAGATCGCACCGGATGGCGGCATTACCACCGTCGTCATCGATACCGGTCCGGATTTCCGCGAACAGATGATCCATGCCGGCGTCAGTTTCATCGACGCCGTTCTCTATACCCACGCCCATGCCGACCATATTCACGGCATCGATGATCTGCGCGGCTATTTCCATATCTCGAACGAGCGCATCCCGATCTATGCCGATCCGCCGACGATGGACCGCATTCGCGAAGGCTTTCGCTACTGCCTGGAAACGCCTGCCGGCAGCAGCTATCCGCCGATCGTCCGCCCGGTGCTGATCGAAAATCTCGAGAAAAGTTTCGTGATCGATGGGGCAGGCGGTCCGATTCGCTTCTGGCCGCACAAGCAGGTACACGGCGATATCCATTCGTTGGGCTTCCGTATCGGCAAACTCGCTTATTGCAGCGATATCAGTGACTTCCCACCGGAATCGATAGAAAGAGTTCAAAACCTCGACATTCTGATCATCGACGCGTTGCAGTATCGGCCGCATCCGAGCCATCTCTCATTGGAGCAATCGCTCGAATGGATCGAACGCTTGGCGCCGAAACACGCCATCTTGACCCACATGCATACGCCGCTCGATTATGAAACCGTGCTGGCTGAAACGCCCGATCATGTCGAGCCGGCCTACGATCAGATGCAGATCGAACTCGACGTGGAGGATGATGAGCTATGAGCGAAGATATCAGGAAGCTTTCCAGCCTGGAGCGCGTCGAACTTGCGGCGCGCACGCTGGGGCTCGACATCTCGATCAAGCGCATGGAGCAATTGACGCGGACCGCCGAAGAAGCTGCCAAGGCCGCAGGATGCGCCGTCGGCCAGATCGTGAAATCTCTGGTCTTCGTCAATGCCGATACGCAGGCACTGACGCTGCTTCTTGTTTCCGGCGCCCACAATGCCGACACCGCTTATATTGCAACGGCTTATGGCGTTCGGCTGAAGCGCGCGGATATCGATCGAGTTCGCGACGAAACCGGCTTTGCCATCGGCGGCGTCGCACCCGTCGGCCATCTGGTCGATCTGCCTGTCTTTATGGACGAGAGCCTTTTGGCTTATGATCAGGTCTGGTGCGCGGCCGGGCGTCCGGACAGCATTTTCTCCTGCAATCCAACGACGCTGGCCCAGAAGATTGCGGCCAAGGTGATCCGCATCAAAGCGAACTAAGAATAACGAATGCAGCCGGCGCCGGATGGGCGAGGCTTCGGACGGCAAAAGGATCGATACGGCTTCCCGGATAATTCGTGCGACGCCACGCGCGATCTTCAGAGCTTTCCTCGATCCCGAAGCACTGGCCTCATGGCTTCCGCCGAAAGGCATGACGGGCCGTATCCAGGTCTTCGAACCGCATAAAGGCGGCAGTTATCGAATGGTGCTATTCTATGATGCACCGGATCATTCGACATCTGGAAAATCCTCCGAGCATACCGACATTATCTCCGGTCAGTTCATCGAGATCGTGGCGGATGAACGCATCGTTCAGGCGGTGGATTTCGAATCCGAGGACGCCGCATTTGGCGGGACGATGACCATAAGCTGGTCATTGACAGAAGTTCAGACCGGCACAAGGGTCACCGTAGTATGCGAGAACGTGCCTTGCGGCATCAGTAGAGAAGATCATGACGAGGGACTGAAATCGACCCTCGAAAATCTGTCCAACCATCTGGAATAAGAGCGAAAAATGTCGAACTCATTGTGGTATTGATATCGGTTTTAGTTCCATAATCTATCTTATCTGATATTTAGTTGTAGCGGAATTTTAGAGAT
>UBXG01000012.1 GCA_900469475.1 Hyphomicrobiales bacterium
GATTATAAACGGGGATTTGTAAGTGCCGTTGAAATCCTGGAGATTTTTTCGCGATTAGTCGCGATTTCAGGATTCATTTTACGTCGCCTGCCGGAATCGTCCAAATAGCCACTCCCAAGGGGCTGCTTGCGCCCTGTTGCAAGCATCGGATCCGCTCTCATTGCCAGCCGAACACCCAGGACCTAATAGACATCGAGAGATTGAAGGGAGCAGACATGGTGCCTCTCGATAAAAGGCGGCGCGAGCCGCGTCGAACCCGCAAACTCCAGCTTTCGCCCATAAACATATGTGGAGCCAGCCGGCGTGACATATAGAGTGCCTTCATTGCCGGAGCTCCCGGTCTCGCATGTGCTTGCCGATATTGGCGCCGCGCTCAGTGGAGAGCGGCGCACGGTACTCTCCGCGCCGCCCGGCGCCGGCAAGACGACGCAGGTGCCGCTTTATCTCTTAGGGCAGGCCTGGCGCGGCGATGGCAGGATCATTCTTCTGGAACCACGGCGGCTGGCGGCAAGGGCCGCTGCTGCCCGCATGGCCTCGCTACTTGGCGAACAGGTCGGCGATACAGTCGGCTATCGTATGCGCCTCGACAACCGCATCTCTTCCAAGACCCGCATTGAAGTGGTGACGGAGGGTGTCTTCGCGCGGATGATCCTTGACGATCCAGAACTATCAGGCATCTCCACCGTCATCTTCGACGAATTCCACGAGCGCTCATTGGATGCGGATTTCGGCCTGGCGCTGGCGCTCGACGTGCAATCGGCATTGCGCGACGATCTGCGCATCCTTGTTATGTCTGCAACGCTCGATGTGGAGCGCGTCGCAGCACTCCTCGACCATCCGCCTGTGATTGAAAGCATGGGCCGCAGCTTTCCGATCGATATCCGCCATCAGGATCGGCCAGCGGGAGAGCGGATCGAGGATACGGTAACGCGGGCGATCCTCAACGCGCATACGAGCGAACAGGGTTCCATCCTCGCCTTCCTGCCCGGTCAGGCGGAAATCACCCGCACGGTGGAGCGGCTTGAAGGCCGCTTCGGGTCGGAGACGATGATTGCGCCGCTCTACGGCAATCTCAGCCAAAAGGAGCAGGACGCGGCGATAAAGCCGGCCGCGCCGGGCACACGCAAGATCGTACTGGCGACCTCGATCGCCGAAACCTCCATCACCATCGATGGCGTGCGCATCGTCATCGACAGCGGATTACAGCGCCTACCTGTTTTCGAGGCTTCCACTGGCATCACGCGGCTGGAAACGGTGCGCGTGTCGCGTGCTTCGGCCGATCAGCGCGCCGGCCGTGCCGGGCGAACCGAGCCGGGCATTGCCATCCGGCTCTGGCATCCGGGGCAGACCGCGGCGCTTCCCGCCTTTACGCCGCCGCAAATCCTTTCCAGCGACCTTTCCGGCCTAGCGCTCGATCTCGCCCATTGGGGCGTGCAGGATCCGGCAACGCTTGCCTTCGTCGATCAGCCGCCTGCGACCACGCTAGCCGAGGCGCGGGCCTTGCTGCGGCAGCTGGGAGCGCTCGATGCGGAAAACGGGCTGACGGCGCGCGGCCGGCTGATGCGCGAGCTCGCCCTACCTCCGCGACTGGCGGCCATGGTGATTTCCGCTGGCGAATTCGGCCAGGCGCGGGAGGCGGCGCTGCTTGCTGTGCTGCTGACGGAACAAGGGCTTGGCGGCCAGAGCATCGATCTGGAAGATCGTTTGCGGCGCTTCAAGACGGAGAAGGGCGAGCGGGCCGAGGCGGCGCGGCGGCTGGCCGGGCGCCTTGCTCAGGCTGCCGGCGGCAATGGCGGCTTTGCCGCTTCTACTCCTCCGCTTGCCGGCGCGCTGCTGCTGCATGCCTTTCCCGATCGGATCGCGCTGCAGCGCGGCGGGCGAGGACGTTTCGTCATGGCCAATGGGCGCGGCGCGGAGCTGCCAGAGACCGAGCGGCTTGCGGGCGCGCAGATGCTTGTCATTGCCGACTTGACCGGACGTGCGGCGCAGGCGCGTATTCTGGCGGCGGCTGAGATTTCCCGCGCCGATGTTGAAGAACATCTGCCGGGCGAGATCCGCACCGAAGACCAGAGCTTCTTCGACAGAGCAAGCGGCCAGGTGCGGGCGCGGCGGGCGACAAGGCTCGGCGCCATCATCTTCGAAGAGATGCCTCTGCCCCGCCCCTCAGGTGAACAGGCGGCGAAGGCACTGGCCGAAGGTGTTCGCGAACTCGGGATTGACGTCCTGCCTTTTTCCAAAGATGCGGCGCAGCTGCGGGACAGGATCGGCTTCTTATACAGGACGATCGGCGAGCCCTGGCCCGATATGAGCGAGGAGGCGCTGCTTGCCCGACTCGACGAATGGTTCACGCCGTTTCAAAGCGATGCGCGCGGCCTCTCCGATATTTCGACCGGCGGACTTTCCAACGGGTTGATGTCTCTCGTGCCCCATGAGCTGCAGCGCGATCTCGCCCGAATGGCCCCGACGCATTTCGAAGCGCCCACCGGCCAGCGCCATCCCATTCAATATGATGGCGAGGAACCGCTGTTGACCATTCGCGTGCAGGAGCTGTTCGGGCTGAAACAGCATCCGGCCATCGGCGGCGGCAGATTGCCGCTGGTGCTGGAATTGACATCGCCGGCGCACCGTCCGATCCAGACGACGCGGGACCTGCCGGGCTTCTGGGCTGGATCCTGGAAGGATGTGCGCGCCGATATGCGCGGCCGCTATCCGAGGCATCCTTGGCCGGAGGATCCGGCCGAGGCTTTGCCGACAACACGCGCCAAGCCACGGGGGACCTGACGATGGCACGCTTCTTCCGGGGACTGGAAAAACTCTCCGAAGCTGAAATGAAGGCACAGGAGGGCCATCATACCAGCCGGCGGCTGAGATTGCAGACGCTGGTGCGGCTGCGCTGGCTGGCAGTCGGCGGTCAGACGGTGACGGTCATGATCGTCGCCTTCTGGCTGAAATTTCCGATGCCGCTCCTGCCATGCTGCGTGCTGATTGCCTGCCTTGCCTGGATCAACTTCTTCCTGACGCTACGCTACCCGCCGACGCACCGGCTGGAACCGCCGGCCGCCTTCGCGCTGCTCAGCCTCGATCTGCTGCAGCTCTGCGGGCTGCTCTTAATCACCGGTGGGCTTTCCAACCCTTTCTCGGCGCTGGTCTGCGTGCCCGTCATCATTTCCTTTGCCTCGCAGCCGATCCGCTACAGCATGCCACTCATCGGACTTGCGATGATCTGCATTACCGGTCTGGCATTCTCTCCCTTCCCCTTGCCTTGGTACGAAGGCGTTTCGGTCAGCGTGCATAGCGTCATGCAGCTGGGCGTGTGGTGCTCCATCGCCTCCACCATGGCGTTTGCGGCCTTTTATGCCTATCGCGTCTCCATGGAAGCCTCGCAGCTTGCGGATGCTCTTTCAGCGACGGAGCTGGTGTTGCAGCGGGAAAAGCACCTGTCGCAGCTGGATGGGCTGGCGGCAGCGGCCGCACACGAACTCGGCACGCCGCTTGCGACGATCAGCGTCGTCGCCAAGGAGATGGAGCGGGAGCTCAAAGAGGATGACCGATTCCGCGAGGACGTGGCGCTGCTACGCAGCCAGAGCGAGCGCTGCCGCGACATCCTGCGGCGGCTGACGACACTCTCTTCCGAGGATGAGGCGCATATGCGGCGGCTGACGCTATCCTCGATGATGGAAGAGGTGATCGCGCCGCATCGCGAATTCGGAATCAAGCTGGAACTCATCGAAAAGAGTCCCCGCTCCGGCGAGCCTGTTCTGTCACGCAATGCCGGCATCATGTACGGCCTCGGCAACCTCGTCGAAAATGCGGTCGACTACGCCCGCAAGACTGTGACCGTCACGGTGGAATACACCGCCGAAACTCTGACTATTATCATCGAGGACGACGGCGGCGGGTACTCGCCGGAAATACTGGCGCGGATCGGCGAACCCTATGTCACCTCCCGCCAGCGCGACGACACGGCAGGCGGGCTCGGGCTCGGGCTCTTCATCGCCAAGACGTTGCTGGAACGCTCTGGCGCTACACTTTCCTTCGGCAATCGCGATGCGGAGACGCCTGGAGCGCGCGTCCGCGTCGAATGGCCGCGCGTGTTAATCGACAGTAGTTCGACAAAATGATTTTCGCGGCTTAAAACTGCCATCGTCAAAATTGGTTGAATATGCAGGCGGATGGTCGCCGGGATAGAAGATAAAATGACGGATAAGGAAAGCGTGGCCCCGCAAGCAGGGGCCAAGGATGCCGAGGCCCATATCGGCCCGGATACTACATTGCTGATCGTCGATGACGACGGCCCCTTTCTACGCCGGCTGGCGCGGGCAATGGAGACACGCGGCTTTGTAGTCGAGACGGCGGAATCCGTCGCGGAAGGCGTTGCCAAATCCAAGGCGACCCCGCCGAAATATGCCGTGGTCGACCTTCGCCTCGGTGACGGCAACGGGCTCGACGTGATCGAAGCCATCCGCCAGCGTCGGGACGACACCCATATTGTAGTGCTGACGGGCTATGGCAACATCGCGACGGCGGTGACCGCCGTCAAGCTCGGCGCGCTCGACTATCTCGCCAAGCCCGCCGATGCAGACGACGTCTATGCCGCGCTGACGCAGCGCCCTGGTGAAAAGGCCGAAGTGCCTGAAAACCCGATGTCTGCGGACCGCGTGCGCTGGGAGCATATTCAGCGCGTCTATGAAATGTGTGAGCGCAATGTCTCCGAGACGGCTCGCCGGCTCAACATGCATCGCCGCACCTTGCAGCGCATCCTTGCCAAGCGGGCGCCGAAATAGAGCATACTTTGCCTCGGGAGAAGGGCGCTGTAAGTGCGAGTTGCAAAAACCACTCGAAGCTAAAGCTCCCCATCCCCTTCATCCGCCCTTCGGGCACCTTCGCCCCGAGGGGAGAAGGCAAAATCTTTACCCGTTGCCCACTCGGCCAGCATTAGGCGCTGGGCTGCGGCGCGGGAGAAGTTGAGCGTTACCGACTTGCGCGTCGCCGGCGGCAGGCGATGCTCCGGCGCCTCGCGGATCATATGGGCGCCATAACCGTCTGACAGAAAGAGCCCGCAATCTTCCGGGAAGATATCCAGGGGCACGTCCTTGTGCGTCGCGAAGAACATCCGGTCGCAATGCTGCCGGTATTCGGGCCATTTGCGGTCGACGCGGAAATCCTCGATCGAGGTCTTGATCTCGATGATCCAGATCTCGCCCTTTTCCGAAAGGCTGATGAGATCGGCGCGGCGACCGCTGGCGAGCGGCAGCTCCGGTAGCACGGCGTGACGCATGTCGTGCAGTAATAGTTGCACGCCCTTGCGTACAAGCATGGCCCGTTCCGACTGCCGACCATCTATTAACGGATTGTTATTGTAAACGTTCAAAATCGTCATGAATTGTCTCGGGGACAGGCCTGGCGTTGTTGCAAAAAAACCATGTCCTTCTAATTTGCGCGCCGGCGCTATTTTTGTAGGGCCAGAGCAGCTTGCAAAGCCAAGTTTAATGGAAAATAAACTTTAGACAAAGATGGTTGATAGCCATCCGTTTCCCGCCACGAAAATTCAAGAGACTTCCATGCGCATCCGTAATGCTATGACCGCACTCGGCCTTGTCGCAATGCTCGCATCGGCTGGCTATGCCACCACCGCCGCAGCAGCGCCGGCCGCTACCGCAAATTCGGCTACCGAGACCATCAAGACGTTCGATGGCGATTATGGTGTGACGACCGACAATGGCTTTCAGCTGCCGGCGATCCCGATCCAGAAGGTGAAGCCGCAGTTCCGCCGTCAGATCGTCGAATACAAGACGGATGAGGCCGAAGGCACGATCATCGTCAACACGCGCGAGCGTCACCTCTATTACATCCTCGGCAATGGCGAAGCGATGCGCTACGGCATCGGCGTCGGCAAGCAGGGCTTCTCCTGGTCCGGCACCGCCTATGTTGCCTGGAAGCAGGAATGGCCGAATTGGCATCCGCCGAAGGAAATGGCTGTTCGCCGTCCGGAAATCGCCAAGTATGTCGATGGCGGCATGAACCCGGGCCTGTCGAACCCGCTCGGCGCGCGCGCCATGTATCTCTATAATGAAAAGGGCCAAGATACGCTGTTCCGCCTGCACGGCACGCCGGAATGGGCTTCGATTGGCACCGCCGCGTCCTCTGGCTGCATCCGCTTGATCAATCAGGACGTGATCGATCTCTACAGCCGCGTTCTTCCGGGCCGCAGCACCAAGGTTGTCGTGGTCCAGTAATCACTGGGAATTCGCATTGAAAAAGCCGCCGCATATCGTCCGGCGGCTTTTTTGTTTGCGTTTTTCAACTGCCCTCCGGCAGGCCTATCCCGCCTGCTTTGCCTTCAGCTCGATACGGCGGCGATGCAGGACCGGTTCGGTATAGCCGTTCGGCTGCTCGCGTCCCTTGAGGACGAGATCGAGCGCTGCCTGGAAGGCGACGGAGCCGTCGAAATTGCCGGCCATGGGAATATAATTGGGATCGCCGGCATTCTGCTGATCGACGACGGCGGCCATACGCTTCATCGTTTCGACAATCTGCGCTTCGCTGATGACCTTGTGGTGCAGCCAGTTCGCCATATGCTGCGCCGAGATGCGCAAGGTAGCTCTGTCCTCCATCAAGCCGACATTGTTGATGTCAGGCACCTTGGAGCAGCCTACGCCCTGATCCACCCAGCGCACGACATAGCCGAGAATGCCCTGGCTGTTGTTGTCGATCTCGCGCTGGATTTCCTCCGGCGTCCAGTTCGGCCGCGAGGCGACCGGCACGGAGAGGATGTCTGACAGCTTGGCGCGGGCGCGGCTCTTCAGGCTCTTCTGGACATCGGCGACATTGACGCGGTGGTAGTGGGTGGCGTGCAGCGTCGCTGCTGTCGGGGACGGCACCCAGGCGGTGTTGGCGCCGGCCTTGGGATGGGCGATCTTCTGCTCGAGCATGGCGGCCATCAGGTCCGGCATCGCCCACATGCCCTTGCCGATCTGGGCATGACCGGAGAGGCCGCATTCGAGGCCGATATCGACATTCCAGTTCTCATAGGCGCCGATCCAGGCAGCCTGCTTCATATCGCCCTTGCGGATCATCGGGCCGGCTTCCATCGAGCTATGGATCTCGTCGCCGGTGCGATCGAGGAAGCCGGTGTTGATGAAGACGACGCGCTCGCGGGCGGCGCGGATGGCTTCCTTAAGGTTGACCGTCGTGCGGCGCTCCTCGTCCATGATGCCCATCTTCATGGTGTTCCTGGCCATGCCGAGCAAATCTTCGACGCGCGTAAAGATATCGACGGCGAAGGCGACCTCTTCGGGCCCGTGCATCTTCGGCTTGACGACATACATCGAGCCGGTACGGGAATTCTTGCGGCGGCCGTTCGGGCCGATGTCGTAGAGCGCGATCAGGCCGGTGATGGCGGCGTCCATGATGCCTTCCGGCACCTCGTTGCCGTCGCGGTCGAGGATGGCTGGATTGGTCATCAGGTGGCCGACATTGCGGACCAGCATGAGGGAACGGCAATGCAGGTCGAAGGTGGTGCCGTCCGGCGCGGTATAGGCGAGATCGGGGTTCAGCCGGCGCGTGAAGGTCTTGTCACCCTTGACGACTTCCTCTGTCAGATCGCCCTTCATCAGGCCGAGCCAGTTGCGATAAACCTCCGCCTTGTCCTCGGCATCGACGGCTGCGATCGAATCCTCGCAGTCCATGATCGTCGTGATTGCCGATTCCAGGCGGACATCGGAAATGCCCGCCGGATCGGACTTGCCAATGGCCGTGCCCGTGTCGATGACGATTTCGATATGGATGCCGTTCTGCTTCAGCAGGATATGGGTGGGGACAGCGGCATCGCCCAGATAGCCGGCGAAATGGCTGCTATCGGCCAGCTTTACAGCGCCGCCGTTGGTCGTAACCGCTAAGGCGCCATCCTTTACGGCAAGGTCGGTGACGTCCTTCCAGCTTGCACCGGCGAGCGGCACGGTGGAATCCAGAAAATCACGAACCCAGGCGATGACCTTCTCGCCGCGCTTGGGATTGTAACCCCTGCCCTTTTCCGCGCCATCGGTCTCGGGAATGGCATCGGTGCCGTAGAGCGCGTCGTAAAGCGATCCCCAGCGGGCATTGGCCGCGTTCAGGGCATAGCGGGCATTCATGACGGGAACGACGAGTTGCGGGCCGGCGATCTCTGAGATTTCCGGGTCGACATTGGCGGTCGAGATCGTGAAGGCCGGGCCTTCGGGCACGATGTAGCCAATCTCGCGCAGGAAGGCTTCGTAGGCGGCGAGATCGACCGGGGCGCCGTTCTTGCGGTACCAATCGTCAAGTGCTGCCTGCATGCGGTCACGCTTGGCGAGAAGCTCACGGTTCCTTGGCGCGAGATCGTGGACGATCTTGGAAAAGCCGGCGAAGAAGGCCTCCGCATCCACGCCGGAACCGGGCAGCGCCTCCTTGATGAGGAAATCGTAGAGGACCTGTTCGATCTGAAGCCCGTGTTTTTCAATGCGGCTCATGCCATATACTCCTCAAGGCCGTTCCACGGCTCAATTTTTACATGTTGCCACTTTGCTCACGGTTTCACTTCTGTCAATTTGGCAATGGTTCGAAAGATTTATGCCACTCGGGAAATAATTAGTCCGCGGCGATACGGGGACGGCCCGTAGCGGTCGCCACGAACCGGGCCTCGATCAGCTTGCGACTGCCTTCCACCTCGGGCGCATCCACCTGCTCGTCCACCGCAACCACCAGATCCACGGCACCATTTAGCCTTGCCTGCGCCATTGCCGCCTCGATGGCGCGCGAGCGGGCATCGGCGAAGCTCCGATCCTCATTGGTGAAGCGTAGACTTTCGCCGGCGCCATTCAGCACATAAATGCCATCCTCCGGCATGGTGACGAAAACGGTGACGCTGGTGCGGACCTGGCCGACGACTGCACCGACGGCATTGGCCACATCCGAATCGCCGGGAATGGCGTTCTCGGTCGTCAGCATCTCGGCAATGGCGGGATAATAGACCGGAGCGGAAGCGCCGAGGCCGACAAGCGGCCGATCGAGCGAAATGGCAAAGCGGGCGATCCCCGGCGCGCGGCGAAGAGCGCGATCGATGGAGATGGATTTCGCGGGATCCAGATCGGCCACGCCATCTTCAGCAAGGCAGGCGGCGAGAATGACATCGGCCGACTGGCGGGTGAGGCGATCGACGATCTTCTGCGCCAATTCCTCGACAGATTCGGCGATGAGACGTCCCGAACCATCCTTCAGCCGCATCGCCAGAGCGAGCCCAAGGCGGGCGGCCTCTGCATTCCACTGGTTTTGCCCGCCGAGCACGTGCATGGCGTCGGAAGGCGTCAGGCCGCTCAGATGCACGAGGCCTCGCGCGACAAGCCGATCCAAAGTCGCCTTCTGCGACGTCATCGTCAGGAGCTTGTCGAGCGCCACGGGCACGCTGCCGATTCGATCGAACAACGCCTGCTCCGGGCTGCTGAGGCCGCTTGCCAGATGATCCGGCACGCCGGTGCGCAGCGCAAAGCGGCCGGCATTGCGGGCGAGATGCGTCGCCCGCAGCTGCTGCTCCAGGACATTCAAGACGGCATCGCCATGCATGTGAGCGGCGAGGCTCAGCGGCAACAAGCGGCGCGGACCGAGTTCGAAGGCGGCGGCGAGGCCGCGGTCGTTGATCTTCACTTCGGAATCGCCGCCAAGGCCATAAGTGCGCATGGCAACGGCCTCGACCATGGTGCGATAGCCTCCGACCACGGCGCCATCGGCATCCAGCCGCGGCCTGCCATCCTCCATGACGGCGACATCGGTGGTGGTGCCGCCGATGTCGGAAACGACGGCATTGTCGAGGCCGGTGAGATAGCGCGCGCCGACGAGGCTTGCCGCCGGACCCGAGAGGATCGTCTCGATCGGGCGGAGCTTGGCTTCATCGGCCGAAATCAAGGCGCCATCGCCGCGCACCACCATCATCGGCGCGGCAATGCCGCGCGTCGCCAAAAACCCTTCGCAGGCACCGACGAGACGATCGATCATCGAGACGAGGCGCGCATTGAGCAGCGTCGTCAGGGCGCGGCGCGGTCCACCCAATTTGGAAGAGAGTTCATGGCTGCAGGTGACCGGCAGATGCGAGATCTCGCGGATGCAATCGCGCACCCTGATTTCATGAGCCGGATTCCGCACGGCGAAATAGCCGGCGACGGCAAAGGACGACACCGACTTCGCCAAATCGGGTAACGCATCGCGCAGCGCCGTCAGATCGAGCGTGTTTTCATTGCCGTGAACATTGTGGCCGCCGGGGAGGAACAGCACAGGATCGGAGCCCAACGCTTCCGCAAGGCCATCACGCTTGAGATCCTCGGGGCCGAAACCGATCATGATGAGACCGGCCCGGCCGCCCTGCCCTTCGACAAGCGCGTTGGTGGCAAGCGTCGTCGACAGCGATACGAGGCCGATGGCCGAAACGGGAATATCGGCCTTGGCGATGACGGCATCGACGGCGCCGGCAATGCCGACGGCCAGATCATGCCGCGTCGTTAGCGATTTCGCCTTGGCGACCACGCCCTCGGTTTCATGGAAGAGAACGGCATCGGTGTAGGTTCCACCCGTATCGATGCCGAGCAGGAAGTGAGATGTCACGACAATATCCAGCCTTGAATGCACTGCGATGCCGTTATTGCACCCTTCCGGGCCGGGCCGCTAGCTGGCAAGCGGCAAAAACAGTCCTATCGTCTCGTCACCCGCATCGGCAACCCGCCGCGCGGCTGCGTCGTGAGCTTCTGCACCGGCCAGGGATCTGTCTCATCAGTCAGGTCGAAGCGGAAGCGACGCATCATGACGGCAAGGGCGATGACCGCTTCCTGAAGCGCGAAAGTGGCGCCGATGCAGACGCGCGGACCGGCGCCGAAAGGCAGATACTGGAAGCGGTTGATCTTGGCCCGGTTCTCGGGAAGAAATCGCTCCGGCATGAAGGCGCGCGGCTTTTCCCAGTAAAGTTCGTGGCGATGCAGCGTCCAGGGCATGATGAGGACGGTGATTCCCTTCTCCATCGTCACGCGCTCGCCCTTGTCGCTCACCCATTCGTCATCGGCAATCGCAGCGCGATTGATCGACGGTGCCGGCGGATAGAGGCGCATCGCCTCCTCGAAGGCGGCGCGGACGTTCGGCATCAGGTCGAGCCAGGCGACCGGCTCGGCATCGGTTGCAAGCACCCGGTCGATTTCCTCTTCCATGGCATCGCGAATATGCGGGCTATTAGCGACGCAATAGAGCGTCCAGGCAAGGGCACGGGCTGTTGTCTCGTGGCCTGCGCCGATGAAAGTGAGGATATTGTCCTCGATCTCCTCCATGGTCAGTCCATCCGGACCGGCCTTTTCGAGCAGCAGCGTCAGAAAATCGTCCGGCGCGCTGGCGCGATCCCGGCGCATCTTGTCCAGCCGCTGATCCATGGTGGTGCGGACGATTCCGCGGAACTTGTCGAGCACGCGCTGGCCGCCGATGCGGGTGATGCGCGGCACCCAGGCAGGGGCGCGCAAAAGATCCATCGGATCGACCCGGCCCATGCGATGCAGGAGCTCATTGACCTCATCGGCGAAATGCTCGCCTTCGGTGACGATCTCGCCGGAAAACAAGGTCTCCGCCAGGATGGCGAAGGTCAATTCGGTCATGTCGGTGGCAATATCGAACACGGCGCCCTCCGCGCCGATGTCCTCGTATTTCTGCAGATATTCCAGGCTTTGGCTGAGCATCTGGCCGGCGAAGCCCTGCGCGTGACGTGGCGTGAACACCGGTGCCACAGCCTTGCGCGAGCGCTTCCAGACCGGCCCTTCCGCCGTCAGCAGGCCATCGCGCAGGATCGGCCGGAGCACGAGCTGGCGGATATCGGCCATGCGATAATTAGCGGCATTATCGACCAGAACATGCTTGATCAGGCCGGGATCGTTGACGATGAGCGTCCGCTCGTTGAAGAACTTCGTCTTGATCCAGGGCAGCGTATAGGAAGGCTCGCCCCAGAGCTCGAGCGGATTGCGCAGGATGGTCTTGATGATAGTCCACCGCGACGGCGGGATGGTGCGCGGGATCGGCGCCGGCGGGGAGAAGGCTTCCGGAATCATATCCATGGATCAACTCTCCTCGAAACCGGACATTGCTCGAACTAAAGCAGCCGCAGCTGCGCACCCGTTCGATATGGGGAACGCCGCCTGCCAAATCCAGACGATAAAACGTCGCGCTGAGTGCTTACAAAAGCGACTTCAGATCGCTCAGCTTATCATTGATGAGCCAGCCATAGTAATTTTCTTCGGGCCAGACCGGCTGCGAGGAGCCGCGGTTCTTGGCGGCGAGGGCTGCGGCGCGTTTGCGGGAATTGCCGAGATTGTAGAGCGTCGCGGTGATGCCGGGATTGCCTGATATATCCATGCCGGCGATCGAGCGGTAGTCATCGATCGACTTGCGGATCGAGGCCGCGACGAAGGCAAGCGACAGGTCCGGGTCCATGATCGCCTTGTAGACGCCGCCGGCATCCTTCTCGCTGAGCTTCGGGATGCCCGAGGTGCGGCTGACGAGATCCGATAGCTCAAGGGCCGTCAGCGGATTGACCTGGCCGAGGCCGAAAGTCTGACCGGCATAGAAGGGCTGGAAGAAGACCGCGCTGAAGCGATTGTCGGGATAGGATGTGCCGCCGACGGTCTTGCCGCGGAAGTCATCTTCCCAGACATCCTCACGGCAGGTCCAGAGGCTGTAGGAATCACTCTTGCCCTTGCAGGCATCGAATTGCGGCCGCGCAACGAAATCATCGACGTTTTCGCCATTATAGGCGAAGCGGAAGCTCTGGCCGGCATAGGAGGCAGCCTTGACGTAATAGGACTGCAGGCCGTCATAGGCATCGACATTGTAGGTATGCTCGCCGACGAGCGCGCCGATGATGTGGATGGGCTCGATACCATAGGCCCGCGCTGTCGACTTGATCTTTGCCATCAGCTTCGTATCGGTCGCTAGCAATTCGCGGACTTTCTGATACTTGCGCTCAAAGCTCGAATTCGTGCCGCGGGTCCGCCGGACCGAAGCGCCGGGAACCGGCGGCTGCTCGGCATTGCGATTGCCCGGGGGCACCGCGGTCGCCGCCTCCGCATAGGCTGGTATCCAGGAAAGGCTGACAACTGCCAGAAGAAGAGTGATCAGTATCCGTCGCAAGATGGCTGTCCTGTCGAAGTTTAAACCGATGTTTCCGTGCGGTTGCCTGACGGATAATCTTGGCCGAATAAAGCCACGCGACACAAAGAAACGGGCCCCTAACTAAAAAGTTAACGGCCCGCTGTCGAGTGTTTACTGTCTTAAATCGCTTCTGCCGGCCCGCTTACAGAATGAAGCGGGACAGATCGGTGTTGGTGGCGAGGTCACCGACATGCTCGCGGACATAGGCGGCATCGATGGTTATCGATACCCCGGCGCGATCCGAGGCGTTGTAGGAGATCTCGTCGAGCACCCGCTCCATGACCGTCTGCAGGCGGCGGGCGCCAATATTCTCGACGGTCGAATTCAGATGCACGGCGACATCGGCGAGAGCGTCGATCGCGTCATCCGTGAAGTCGAGCTTCAGGTCTTCCGTTTCCATCAGTGCCTTGTACTGGCGGATGAGGCTAGCCTGCGGCTCGGTGAGGATGCGGCGGAAATCTTCCTTGGTCAGCGGGCGGAGCTCGACGCGGATCGGCAGGCGGCCCTGCAACTCCGGCAGAAGATCCGAAGGCTTCGAGACATGGAAGGCACCGGAGGCGATGAAGAGGATATGATCTGTCTTCACCGGACCATACTTGGTCGACACCGTCGTGCCTTCGACCAGCGGCAGCAGGTCGCGCTGCACGCCTTCGCGGGAGACGCCGGCACCCATGCCGCCATCGCGGGCGGCGATCTTGTCGATCTCGTCGAGGAAGACGATGCCGTCATTTTCGGCCGATTGCACGGCTTCGCGCTGGATCGCCTCATTGTCGATCAGCTTGTCGGACTCGTCGCGGATCAGCTCCTTGTAGGAATCCTTGACCGTCGTGCGCACCTTCTTCGTGCGGCCGCCCATGGCCTTGCCGAACATTTCGGAGAGATTGAGCACGCCGATATTGGCGCCGGGCATGCCGGGAATTTCGAAGCCGCCGGGCATGCCGGAGCCGGTATCGGCCACCTCGATATCAATTTCCTTGTCGTCAAGCTGGCCGTCGCGCAGCTTCTTGCGGAAGCTGTCGCGCGTTGCCGGCGAGGCGGTGGCGCCAACCAGCGCATCGAGCACGCGCTCTTCGGCGCTCATATGCGCCTTGGCCTGCACCTCGGCGCGCTTCTTTTCGCGCACCAGACCGATGCCGACTTCGACGAGATCGCGGACGATCTGCTCGACGTCGCGGCCGACATAGCCGACTTCGGTAAACTTGGTGGCTTCGACCTTGATGAAGGGGGCGCCGGCAAGCTTGGCAAGGCGGCGGGAGATTTCCGTCTTGCCGACGCCGGTGGGACCGATCATCAAAATGTTCTTGGGCATGACTTCGTCGCGCAGCTCGGGCTCGAGCTGCTGGCGACGCCAGCGGTTGCGCAGCGCAATCGCCACGGCGCGCTTGGCCTCATGCTGGCCGACAATATAGCGATCGAGCTCGGAAACGATCTCGCGGGGGGAAAAAGTGGTCATTTCGTATGTTCCCTATCAGGGCTGGAAACTATCAAGAGAGGAACTTATTGGGCTTCGGCATCGAGCGTTTCGACAACCACATTGTGGTTCGTGTAGACGCAAATGTCGGCGGCGATATCGAGGGCGCGGCGGGCGACGTCTTCAGCCGATTTGTCGCTATCCATCAGCGCACGTGCAGCAGCGAGGGCGAAATTGCCGCCGGAGCCGATTGCCATGGCGCCGTGTTCGGGCTCAAGCACATCGCCGTTGCCGGTGATGGCGAGCGTTATGTTCTTGTCGGCAACCAGCATCATGGCTTCGAGATTGCGCAGATATTTGTCGGTGCGCCAGTCCTTGGCGAGCTCGACGGCGGCGCGCATCAGTTGGCCGGGATATTGTTCGAGCTTCTTTTCAAGCCGTTCGAGCAGCGTGAAGGCATCGGCAGTCGCACCTGCGAAACCGGCGATGACATCGCCCTTGCCGATACGGCGAACCTTGCGCGCATTGCCCTTCATTACGGTCTGGCCAAGGCTCACCTGGCCATCGCCAGCCATCACGACCTTGCCGTCCTTGCGAATAGTCACGATTGTCGTCATTTAACACCTGTTTGCCCCCGTTTCGGCGGGCTTTCTGCCGGGCCGCTTATCGGCCCCGTCAGCACCTATGTAAGAGGGGTTTTGGCGATTGCAAATGGCAACCGCGCCCGAATAATGGAGGCAAGCCGGCTAAACGCGTAAGGCCCTTGCGTAACTTCTGGATATTTCCCGATACGCCTGATAAGGAACGGCCGTATTCCGATGGAGCAGCCCATGGCAGAGACCGCAGCGAGCCGCACGGCAAGCGTTTCCCGCAAGACCAACGAGACCTCGGTCTCCGTTTCCGTCAACATCGACGGCAGCGGCAAATCGACGATTTCGACGGGTGTCGGCTTCTTCGACCATATGCTGGAACAGCTGTCGCGACATTCGCTGATCGACATGGAGATCGACACCAAGGGCGACTTGCATGTCGACGATCATCATGCCGTCGAGGATACCGGCATCGCGATCGGCCAGGCGATTGCCAAGGCGCTGGGCGACCGGCGCGGCATCACGCGCTACGCTTCGATCGACCTCGCCATGGACGAGACGATGACGAAAGCCGCCGTCGATCTTTCCGGCCGGCCCTTCCTCGTCTGGAACGTCTCGTTCAGCGCGCCGAAGATCGGCACCTTCGATACCGAACTAGTGCGCGAATTCTTCCAGGCGCTGGCGCAGAATGCCGGCATCACCTTGCATATCCTCAACCATTATGGCGCCAACAATCACCATATAGCCGAGACATGCTTCAAGGCCGTTGCGCGCGCCTTGCGCACCGCAACCGAGATCGATCCGCGGCAGGCAGGCCGGGTGCCCTCGACGAAAGGCACGCTCGCCTGAGCCCCGAACTGGGGAATTGAGGAAATGGCAAGCTATCTGATTTTGACTCCGCCTGGAGCGACGAACCGATCCGAAGCATCGGATCGGTATCGCGACGAAACACGATTCATCCGCGACGGCTTTTCATGGACGGCTTTCCTGTTTCCGACGCTCTGGATGCTCTTCCATCGGCTTTGGCTGCACGCGATCGCCGTCGTTCTGCTGCAGGGTATTGCGCTGGAACTGATGCGTCAGCCGGGCTTTTTCGCCGCGGGTGCAACACTTCTGCTTGGCGTGCATGTTCTTGCCGCTCTAGAAGGCCCGCATGCGATCAGCGATCGTCTCATCGGCCGCGGCTGGAAGGTTGAAAATCTCGTCTCGGCGCCTGATCTGGCAACTGCGGAGCAAATCCACTTTTCCGAACTTGAGCAGCAGCCAAACGGGAATATCCGTTCCGAAAATTGGGATATCCCGGTCAAAAACACCAATACCAGCCGCCCAGGCCCGAGCTTCGGCCTTCCCGGCTATGACGGAGGACGCTGACCATGCGAGTCGCGATTATCGACTATGGTTCCGGCAATCTGCGCTCGGCCACCAAGGCTTTCGAGCGAGCTGCCCGCGAGGCAGGTATCGACGCCGAGATCGACCTGACCGATGACGCCGAGCGCGTTGCCACCGCGGATCGCATCGTGCTTCCCGGCGTCGGCGCCTATGCCGATTGCCGGCATGGCCTCGATGCCGTGCCCGGCATGGCAGAAGCCGTCGCCGACGTCGTGGAACACAAGGCCCGCCCCTTCCTTGGCATCTGCGTCGGCATGCAGCTGATGTCGTCGCGCGGGCTGGAAAAGACGATCACGAAAGGCTTCGGCTGGATCAAGGGTGACGTCAAGGAAATGACGCCGAGCGATCCCAACCTGAAAATCCCGCAGATCGGCTGGAATACGCTGGATCTCCGCCATCCGCATGCGCTGTTCGACGGCATACCCACGGGGCCTGACGGGCTGCACGCCTATTTCGTCCATTCCTATCATCTGGCCGCCGACCACGGCGACGACGTCATCGCGACCACAAGCTATGGCGGCGCGATGACCGCCTTCGTCGGCCGCGACAATATGGCCGGCTCGCAGTTCCATCCGGAAAAGAGCCAGAAGCTCGGCCTTGCCCTGATCGCCAATTTCCTGCGCTGGAAGCCGTAAGGCTCGCGCTTCAAGGACAGACATCATGATTCTTTTTCCTGCTATCGACCTAAAAGACGGCCAATGCGTGCGCCTCAAGCTCGGCGACATGGAGCAGGCGACCGTCTACAACCCCGATCCCGGTGCCCAGGCGAAAGCCTTTGAAGACCAGGGCTTCGAATGGCTACATGTCGTCGATCTCAACGGCGCCTTCGCTGGCGAGACCGTCAACGGCGCCGCCGTCGATGCCATTCTCAAGGCGACGAAGAACCCGGTGCAGCTCGGCGGCGGTATCCGCACGCTCGACCACATCGAAAACTGGCTGTCGCGCGGGCTTGCCCGCGTTATCCTCGGCACCGTGGCAGTGCGCGATCCAGCGCTTGTCGTCGAAGCCTGCCGGCGTTATCCGGGCCATATTGCTGTCGGCATCGATGCCAAGGGCGGCAAGGTGGCGGTTGAGGGCTGGGCCGAAGCCTCCGAACTCGGCGTCATCGAACTCGCCAAAAAATTCGAAGGTGTCGGCGTTGCCGCGATCATCTACACCGACATCGACCGCGACGGCATTTTGACCGGCATCAACTGGGACTCGACGCTGGAACTGGCCAATGCCGTTTCCATCCGCGTCATCGCTTCCGGTGGGCTTGCCTCGCTCGACGATATCAAGCGCATGATCCAGCCGGACGCCCGCAAACTGGAAGGTGCGATTTCCGGCCGCGCGCTTTATGATGGCCGGATCGATCCGAAAGAAGCACTGGCGCTGATCAAGCAGGCCAAGGAGGCAGCGCAATGACCCTGAAAGCCCGCGTCATCCCCTGCCTCGACGTCAAGGACGGCCGCGTCGTCAAAGGCGTCAACTTCGTCAATCTTATCGATGCCGGCGATCCGGTCGAGGCTGCCAAGGCCTATGACGCCGCCGGTGCTGACGAGCTATGCTTCCTCGACATCACGGCCTCTTCCGACAATCGCGACACTATTTTCGATGTTGTCGCCCGAACCGCTGAGCAGTGCTTCATGCCTGTCACGGTCGGCGGCGGCGTGCGCACCATTGCCGATATCCGCAAGCTGCTGCTCTGCGGCGCCGACAAGGTCTCGATCAATTCGGCAGCAGTCAACAATCCCGATTTCGTGGCTGAAGCGGCGGACAAGTTCGGCAACCAGTGCATCGTGGTATCCATCGATGCCAAGCGACGCCGGACCGAGGCGCTCGGCGGCGACAATCTGAGCGCCTGGGAGATCTATACCCATGGCGGCCGCAACGCGACCGGCATCGACGCGGTCGATTTTGCCCGCAAGATGGTCGAGCGCGGTGCCGGCGAGCTGCTCGTCACCTCCATGGACCGCGACGGCACCAAGGTCGGCTACGATCTGGAGCTGACACGGGCGATTGCCGATGCGGTGCGCGTGCCGGTTATCGCCTCAGGCGGCGTCGGCGATCTCGACGACCTCGTTGCCGGCGTCAAGGAAGGCCATGCGACGGCGGTGCTTGCCGCTTCGATCTTCCACTTCGGCACCTATTCGGTGGGCGAGGCAAAGCGCTATATGGCCGAGCGCGGCATTCCGATGCGGCTGGATTAGGAGACAGCGGACCAATGAGCGGATTTACCCTTTCCGACCTCGAACGAATCATCGAGGAACGCTCCAAGGCTTCGCCGGACGAATCCTGGACGGCGAAGCTTTTCGCCGCCGGCCAGCCGAAGGCAGCGAAGAAACTAGGCGAAGAAGCGATCGAAGCCGTGATGGCCGCGGTCACCGATGATCGCGACAACCTCACCTACGAGGCGGCCGATCTGCTGTATCATCTTTTAGTCGTATTGAAGATTGCCGGCATTCCGTTAGAGAATGTCATGGGTGAGCTCGAAAAGCGCACCGCCCAATCCGGCCTTCAGGAAAAGGCCAGCCGGTAAGAACGCGATGACAATAGCGACCAAGAGCGAGCCCGCGCCCGAGATACTCGATATTTTCGAGGCGAAGGCCTATTCGCCGTACTACTTCTTTTCCTCGGAAGAATGGGCGAAATTCCGGGCCGACACGCCGCTGACGCTGACATTAGACGAAGTGAAGCGACTGCGCTCCATGGGCGACCCGATCGATCTTGACGAAGTCAGGCGCATCTATCTGTCGCTGTCGCGGCTTTTGTCCTCGCATGTGGAATCCTCGCAGATCCTGTTCGAGCAGCGCAACCGCTTCCTCAGCCTCTCCGATATCGCCAAGACGCCCTTCGTCATCGGCATCGCCGGTTCGGTCGCGGTCGGCAAGTCCACGACAGCTCGTATCCTGAAGGAATTGCTGGGCCGCTGGCCGTCGAGCCCGAAGGTCGATCTGGTCACCACGGACGGCTTTCTCTATCCGAACGCCGAATTGCAGCGCCGCAACCTGATGCAGCGCAAGGGCTTTCCGGAAAGCTACGATACCGCAGCACTGCTGCGTTTCCTCTCGGCGATCAAGGCCGGCCAGCCGAATGTGCAGGCGCCTTCCTATTCGCACCTCGTCTATGACGTGCTGCCGAATGAATTCAAGACGGTCGACCGCCCGGATATCCTGATCTTCGAGGGCATCAACGTGCTGCAATCGCGGCATCTGCCGGCCGACGGCAAGATCGTGCCGATGGTCTCGGATTTCTTCGATTTCTCCATCTATATCGATGCCGACGAAGAACTCATCCACAACTGGTATGTCGCCCGTTTCATGCGGTTGCGCGAGACCGCCTTCCGCGATCCCAACTCCTTCTTCCATCGCTATGCCTCGATCAGCGAGGAAGAGGCGCTGGCGATCGCCGAGGGGCTCTGGAAGAACATCAACCTCAAGAACCTGCGCCAGAACATTCTGCCGACGCGGCCGCGCGCCGATCTCATCCTGCAGAAGGGCAAGAATCATCTAATCGAGCAGGTGGCGCTCAGAAAGCTCTGAGGCTCAGGGCTGAACACGCCGTAACGTCAGATTGATACGTCCACCATTCTTCAGCAATGTCGACGTTGCCGGATAGATGCGATCGACGCCGTGGAAGCACAATCTTCCTTCGCCGCCGAGTACGACGATATCGCCGCTCGCAAGCTTAAAGGATAGCGTGCGATCGTTGCGGTTGAGACCTCCGACCCGAAAGAGGCAGGTATTGCCGAGCGAGACCGATAGCACGGGCGCCTTGAGATCCTGCTCGTCGCGATCCTGATGCAGGCCCATGCGGGCATCGTCGCCATAGAAATTGACGAGGCAGGCTTCGGGCGGCCTCTCATAGCCTGCTATATCGCGCCAGAGATCAAGCAGTTGCGGCGGTATGGCCGGCCATGGGCGACCGGTGACGGGATGCGTTGGCTGATAGCGATAGCCACGCTGCTTGTCCGTCACCCAGCCGAGCGAACCGCAATTGGTCATGCGCACGGACATCTCCTTGCCGGTACCCGGCATGACCGGTGTGTAGAGCGGCGCCTCTGCCACAACGGCGCGGATCGCCTCGACGAGCGCTTCCTGGGCAGGGCGGTCGAGATATCCGGGGAGATGGCGAATTCCGTTGGGGAGCAGCATTTTGGCTTCCTGCAGTGGTGTGGGTCATGTGAGCGTGTCGTTCTAGCGCTTTGGTGCCCGGCCCCTCACCCCAACCCTCTCCCCGCAAGCGGGGCGAGGGGGGTTATCCTGCCTCAAGCCAGCCGCCGCAACTGAGAGTCTTGCTGTTTCGCTGTGTCGTCCCTTCTCCTCGCAGGCGGGGAGAAGGCTAGGATGAGGGGCCGGGCAGACAGCGTCCACAAAACTGAACTCGCCCGACGAGCTTCAATTTTACCCAGCCAAGCCAAAACTGCAGCCCGAAAACCAAATCTAGTCGCCGCCGACCTTGCCGCGCATCTTCTTGACCTCGGAGCGCCCGGATTTTTCCTTGAGCCGGCGCTCGATCGATCCCTTTGTCGGCTTGGTCTTCCGGCGGGGCGGCGGCGGGGGGGCTGCGGCTTCGAGGATCAGTTCCTTCAGCCGCTCGCGGGCGTCCTCGCGATTGCGGTCCTGGCTGCGGAAACGGCTGGCCTCGATCATCAGCACGCCATCCTTGGAAACCCGGCGGCCGGCAAGCCTGATCGCATTCGCCTTGACGCGGTCGGTCAGCGAGGGGGAATTCTGGACGTTGAAGAAAAGCTGGACTGCGGTCGCAACCTTGTTGACGTTTTGACCGCCAGGACCGCCCGCCAGAACGAATTGTTCCGTCAGTTCCCAGCCGGCAATCGTGATCCGGTCGTTAATGTAAAGCGCTTCGCTGGCCATGATTTTCTCCGCGCCTGTCTATCCCACATTGATGCGCGGTTGAAAACTACTGCCGGATAAAATGAAACCCGGCGAACTGGTCGCCGGGTTTCACGTGAGTCATTCCCGTTCTGGATGTTTATTCGGCTGCGACGCGGATTCCCGGTGCCGCATCGCGGACGTTGCCGTCCACATGATCCTCGAACTTGGCGAAGTTGGTGACGAACATCTGCACCAGCTTCTTGGCCTGCGCATCATAGGCTTCGCCGTCGGCCCAGGTAGAGCGTGGGTCGAGGATCGCTGTATCGACACCTTCCACCGCGACCGGAACCGCAAAGCCGAAATTCGCATCGATGCGGAATTCGACATTATCGAGATCGCCCTTGAGAGCGGCGGCCAACAGCGCGCGCGTCGCCTTGATCGGCATACGGCGTCCGGTGCCGTAAGCGCCGCCGGTCCAGCCGGTGTTGACCAGCCAGCAACGAGCGCCGTGGCGGGCGATCAGCTCCTTGAGGAGATTGCCGTATTCAGCCGGATGGCGCGGCATGAAGGGAGCGCCGAAGCAGGTCGAGAAGGTCGCTTCCGGCTCGACGACGCCCTTTTCCGTGCCGGCGACCTTGGCGGTGTAGCCGGACAGGAAGTGGTACATCGCCTGATCCGGTGTCAGCTTGGCGATCGGCGGCATGACGCCGAAAGCGTCCGCCGTCAGCATGATGATCGTCTCGGGATGACCGGTGATACCGGATTCCGAGGCATTCGGGATGAAATGCAGCGGGTAGGCGCTGCGGGTGTTTTCCGTCAGCGAGCCATCGTCGAGATCCGGCCGGCCATGCTCGTCGAGCACGACATTTTCCAAGACGGTGCCGAAACGGCGCGTCGTGGCATAGATTTCCGGCTCGGCTTCTGCCGAAAGGCGGATGGTCTTGGCATAGCAGCCGCCTTCGAAGTTGAAGATGCCATTTTCGCCCCAGCCGTGCTCGTCGTCGCCAATCAGCGTACGGGTGGGATCAGCCGACAGCGTTGTCTTGCCAGTGCCCGACAGGCCGAAGAAGATCGCGGCATCGCCTTCAGGGCCGACATTGGCCGAGCAATGCATCGGCATGACGCCGCGCTCGGGCAGCATGTAGTTCAGCGCCGTGAATACCGATTTCTTCATCTCGCCGGCATAGGAGGTGCCGCCGATCAGGACGATGCCATTGACGAAATCGCAGGCGATCACTGTTTCGGTGCGGCAGCCATGGCGCTCCGGATCGGCGCGGAAGCTTGGCAGGTCGATGATCGTCAGCTGCGGTACGAAGCTTTCCAGCGCCGCGCGATCAGGACGGATCAGCAGGTTGCGGATGAACAGCGAGTGCCAGGCGAATTCGGTAATGACGCGCGTCGGCAAGGCGTATTCAGCATCGGCACCGCCGATCAGATCCTGCACGAACAGGTCCTTGCCGCGGGCATGGGCCAGCATGTCCTCATGCAGGAGCTCGAAATGCTCCGGCGACATCGGCTTGTTGTTGTCCCACCAGATCTGGTCTTCGGTGGTGGCGTTGCGCACCACGAACTTGTCCTTCGGCGAACGGCCGGTGTGCTGGCCGGTCAAGGCCCTGAGTGCGCCATCGGCGGTCAGATCGGCCTCACGACGGCGAATCGCCTCTTCGTAAAGATGGGCCTCCATGAGGTTGTAACGCACACTGGCGGCGGCTCCCAGGCCGATCGATCCCAGTTCAGTCGCGGGATTGCGGACGCCGAATTGCTCCATCACTTTTTCCTCTACAAGGGGCTTGGCCGTTAGAATTATCTAAAGCGTAGAGGGGTCTTTTTAAAAGCACAAGAGCCTGCCGTGAGAAATATTTAATGATATCAGTTATTTAATCGATTTAAATAAATTTCCATAATTTTAAATCGTTTGAATAGCAGGCCGCGGGACGTTACGTCACACAACCCTTGCGCAAGGGTTTTTCTCCGCAACAATCCTCCCCTTTATCTTTGCCACAATTTGTTCCACCTTTATCCCCATAAGCGCGCCAGGTTACCGCCGACCGAGCTGGCAGACCGCCTGGGCTGGATTCCAAATCCGGGAGACGCGCACTGATGACGGAGACGAACACCATGTTGACAATCGCGCTCGTTGACGACGACCGCAATATCCTGACTTCCGTTTCGATTGCCTTGGAAGCAGAGGGATATAAGGTAGAGACCTACACGGACGGAGCCTCGGCGCTGGACGGCCTGCTTGCCCGGCCGCCGCAACTGGCGATCTTCGATATCAAGATGCCCCGCATGGATGGCATGGAACTTCTGCGCCGCCTGCGCCAGAAATCCGATATACCAGTGATTTTCCTGACCTCGAAGGACGAGGAAATCGACGAACTCTTCGGCCTGAAGATGGGCGCCGACGACTTCATCACCAAGCCGTTCTCGCAGCGTCTGCTGGTAGAACGCGTCAAGGCCGTTCTCCGCCGTGCGTCCGCTCGCGAAGCCGCAAATGCTGCCGGCGGCGCAACCGCCGCCAAGCCAGGTGCCGCACAGCAGGCCCGCTCGCTGGAACGCGGACAGCTCGTCATGGACCAGGAACGCCATACCTGCACCTGGAAGGGCGAACCGGTCACGCTCACCGTCACCGAATTCCTCATCCTGCATTCGCTTGCCCAACGCCCCGGCGTAGTCAAGAGCCGCGACGCGCTGATGGATGCGGCCTACGACGAGCAGGTCTATGTCGACGACCGCACGATCGACAGCCACATCAAGCGGCTGCGCAAGAAATTCAAGATGGTCGACCTCGATTTTGATATGATCGAGACGCTGTATGGCGTCGGCTACCGCTTCCGTGAAGCCGCCTAGAGCCGGATGATTTAGGTCGAAACGACCTAAAACCTAAAATATGAATCCGCTCTAGAATCAAAGAATGGAGCATGATGTCGTCGGAAAACGGCTTACACTTTTCGGCATCATGCTCGGATAGTTAACTGGACCATGCGGCGGACGATGGAATAAGAGCATGCGGACGGGGTCGCGAATCCCGTTCTTCGAAAGGGCCGTAGGCTTGGCACAGCTGGTGCAGGACAGGGATATAGACGACTCGGAAAGCCCGAGCGGCGCTCGAATCGCGCGCCGGCGCTGGACTCATCCCTTCGTGCTGATCCGCCGGATCTTCGGCAATGCTGTCTTTTCGAGCCTGACGCGGCGCATCCTGTTCTTCAATCTGGCCGCCCTCGTCGTCCTTGTCGGCGGCATTCTCTATCTCAACCAGTTCCGCGAAGGCCTGATCGATGCCCGCGTCGAGAGCCTCTTGACGCAGGGCGAGATCATCGCCGGTGCCGTCTCGGCCTCGGCATCGGTGGACACCAACTCCATCACCATCGACCCACAGAAGCTGCTGGAGCTGCAGGCCGGCCAGAGCATCACGCCCGTTCCGAACGATGAGGATCTCGAATTCCCGATCGATCCGGAAAAGGTGGCGCCGGTGCTGACGCGGCTGATCTCGCCGACGCGCACCCGCGCCCGCATCTTCGATGCCGATGCCAACTTGCTGCTCGACAGCCGCCATCTTTATTCGCGCGGCCAGGTGCTGCGCTACGACCTGCCCCCCGTCGACGACGAGAAGCAGAGCTGGTCCGACTGGTTCAGCGGGTTGCTCAACAAGATGCTGCAGCCGGGTAATCTGCCTGTCTATAAGGAAGCGCCCGGTGGCGACGGTTCGATCTATCCGGAAGTCATGAATGCGCTGACCGGCGTGCGCGGCGCTGTGGTCCGCACCACGGAGAAGGGCGAGCTGATCGTTTCGGTCGCCGTGCCGATCCAGCGCTTCCGCGCCGTGCTCGGCGTCTTGCTGCTCTCGACCCAGGCCGGCGACATCGACAAGATCGTTCATGCCGAGCGTCTCGCGATCATGCGCGTCTTCGGCGTGGCGACGCTGGTCAACGTCGTGCTGTCGCTGCTTTTATCCTCCACCATCGCCAATCCGCTGCGCCGGCTTTCGGCTGCGGCTATCCGCGTGCGGCGCGGCGGGGCAAAGGAGCGCGAGGAAATCCCTGACTTTTCCGCCCGCCAGGACGAGATCGGCAACCTGTCGATCGCATTGCGCGACATGACATCGGCGCTCTATGATCGCATCGATGCCATCGAGAGTTTCGCAGCCGACGTCAGCCACGAGCTGAAAAACCCGTTGACGTCGCTGCGCAGCGCTGTCGAAACACTGCCGCTCGCCAAGAGCGATGATTCGAAGAAGCGGCTGATGGACGTGATCCAGCACGACGTTCGCCGCCTCGACCGCCTGATCAGCGATATCTCCGATGCATCGCGCCTTGACGCCGAACTTGCGCGCCCGGATGCGAAGTCGCTCGATCTGGAAGTACTGCTGCGCGACATGATCGATATTTCCAGACAAGTCGGACACAGCAAGAAGGCCGTCGAAATCGAATATGTCGTCGACCGCAAGCCGGGCAACAAGACGAATTTCTCCGTCGAGGGTCACGACCTGCGCATCGGTCAGATCGTCACCAATCTCATCGAAAACGCACGATCCTTCGTCCCGGCGGAAACCGGTAAGATCACCGTGCGGCTGACGCGGACGCGGACACGTTGCGTCATCTATATCGAAGATAACGGTCCCGGCATTCAGGCCGAAAATATCGACCGCATCTTCGAACGCTTCTATACCGACCGGCCCGAATCCGAAGGTTTCGGGCAGAATTCCGGTCTCGGCCTTTCGATCAGCCGGCAGATCGCCGAAGCGCATGGCGGCTCGCTACGCGCCGAGAATATCGTCGACAGCGATGGCTCGACGCTGCTCGGGGCACGGTTCATCCTGTCGCTTCCCGCCCAGACGCAGGCGTGAGCGCTCGCATGGCCGGCGAAGCGACCAATATCCACGCCACGGCGATTGTCATCGGCAGGACCGGGCTCCTGTTTCTCGGCCCCTCGGGCAGCGGCAAATCCGCCCTCGCCTTTTCGTGCCTTGCCGCTGCCAAACCGCTCGGACTGACTGCAAGCCTTGTTGCCGACGACCGGGTGCTGATCAGCGAGCAAAGTGGCTCCGTGATTGCGAAATGCCCGCCCTCGATCGAAGGGCTCATGGAAATCCGCTATACCGGCATCGTCCGGATGCCTTACATTTCAGAAGGCGAAATGCACTTCGCTGTCCGCCCCGTCGATCCGGCCACCGCGGAAAGGATGCCGCCGGAAGACGAGCAGGTCGATATAACCCGCTCCATCCGGTTGCCCGTGATCCGCCTGGCCGCAACCTCCGCGAATCCGCTGGCCGTAATAATAGCGAAAATCGGCGCGAGTTTCGGCTAATCGGCCATTTAGGCCCGAGCAGGCATGCAAATCCTATATTTTAAGCTTGCACTTCGCCTTTTCATCGCCAAGATGTCCCCCCACCGGTGGACGACATTGCTGCATTGCGATATTGGCCACCTGTTTGCGTATGCCATGGGAGCAGTAATATCATGATTGGACTTGTGCTTGTCACTCATGGCAAGCTGGCTGAAGAGTTTCGGCATGCCGTCGAGCATGTCGTTGGTCCGCAGAAGTTCATAGAGACGGTATGCATCGGTCCCGAAGACGACATGGACAAGCGGCGGCAGGACATTCTGCAAGCCGTTGCCGGCGCCGATGACGGGCACGGCGTCATCATCCTCACCGACATGTTCGGCGGCACTCCTTCCAATCTCGCAATCTCCGTCATGAATAGCGGCCATACCGAGGTCATCGCCGGCGTCAATTTGCCGATGCTGATCAAGCTCGCGGGCGTACGCGGCGACAACAACATGGAAAGGGCCCTGGTGGAAGCTTCGGAGGCCGGGCGCAAATATATCAACGTGGCCAGCCGTGTGCTCAGTGGCAAATAACGAGGCAAACACCGCTCCCATGACCGAGCTTTCCCGGGAACTCCTGATCATCAACAAGCGGGGCCTGCATGCCCGTGCCTCCGCGAAATTCGTCCAGACTGTCGAAGCCTACGACGCCGTGATCACCGTTTCAAAAGACGGCACCACGGTCGGCGGAACTTCGATCATGGGCCTGATGATGCTGGCGGCCAGCCCGGGCTGCAGCGTGCTTGTCGCGGCAAGCGGCAACCAGGCAGCCGAAGCGCTCGAGGCACTCGACCAACTGGTCGCCAACAAGTTTGGCGAGGAAATGTAGGCTTTTCCACCTGCTATCGCGGATATAAAGACATAAAGACTTCTTTATATCATTATTGATTTCCACCCTGAAGCCTGCTACACGGCATCATCCACGCGCTGTCAGCGTGCAATTCTTGTTGCATTCGGCCGAGGCGTCTGCCCGCGGCGCGATGCATCGTCCAGGCTGGAGACCTTCATGAGCACTGAAAAGGACTACATCGTCGCGGATATCGGCCTTGCCGACTTCGGCCGCAAGGAAATCACGATCGCCGAAACCGAGATGCCGGGCCTGATGGCCTGCCGCGCCGAATTCGGCGAAGCGCAGCCGCTGAAGGGCGCCCGCATCACCGGCTCCCTGCACATGACGATTCAAACAGCCGTTCTCATCGAGACGCTGGTGGCACTCGGCGCTCAGGTGCGCTGGGCTTCCTGCAACATCTTCTCGACGCAGGACCATGCCGCCGCCGCAATCGCCGCATCCGGCGTTCCGGTCTTCGCCGTCAAGGGCGAGAGCCTCGAAGATTATTGGATCTATACCGACAAGATCTTCCAGTGGGCCGATGGCGGTCTTTCCAACATGATCCTCGACGATGGCGGCGATGCCACCATGTACATCCTGCTCGGCGCCCGCGCCGAAGCCGGTGAGGACGTGCTCTCCAACCCGCATTCGGAAGAAGAAGAAATCCTCTTCGCGCAGATCAAGAAGCGCCTTCAGGCAACGCCTGGCTGGTTCACCAAGCAGCGCGATGCCATCAAGGGCGTAACGGAAGAAACCACCACGGGCGTCAACCGCCTCTACCAGCTCAGCCAAAAGGGCCTTCTGCCCTTCCCGGCCATCAACGTCAACGACAGCGTCACCAAGTCGAAGTTCGACAACAAGTACGGCTGCAAGGAATCGCTGGTCGACGGTATCCGCCGTGCCACCGACGTCATGATGGCCGGCAAGGTCGCCGTCGTCTGCGGCTATGGCGATGTCGGCAAGGGTTCTGCCGCTTCGCTCTCCGGGGCCGGCGCTCGCGTCAAGGTCACGGAAGTCGACCCGATCTGCGCACTGCAGGCTGCCATGGACGGCTATGAAGTCGTTCAGCTCGAGGACGTCGTTTCCTCGGCCGACATCTTCATCACCACGACCGGCAACAAGGACGTCATCCGCATCGACCACATGCGTGCGATGAAGGACATGGCGATCGTCGGCAACATCGGCCACTTCGACAACGAAATCCAGGTTGCCGCGTTGCGGAACCAGAAATGGACGAACATCAAGCCGCAGGTCGACATGGTCGAATTCTCCAAGGGCAACCGCATCATCCTGCTGTCGGAAGGCCGTCTCCTGAATCTCGGCAACGCCACCGGTCACCCGTCCTTCGTGATGTCGGCTTCCTTCACCAACCAGACGCTGGCGCAGATCGAGCTCTTCACCAAGCCCGGTCAGTACAAGAACGAAGTCTACGTTCTGCCGAAGCACCTCGATGAGAAGGTTGCCCGCCTGCATCTTGCCAAGCTTGGCGTGAAGCTGACGGAGCTTTCGGAAGAGCAGGCTTCGTATATCGGCGTCACGCCGAAGGGCCCGTTCAAGTCTGACCACTACAGATACTGATTATTAAGACAGTATCCACAACATCTTGTGGCCCCGGCATTGACAAATGCCGGGGCTTATTTTTTAGCCAGCTCCCTTCCCCCAGATTCTCCTAGGCAGTATTGTTTTTACACTTGATTCGTGACGAACCGGGCGTGCCCGGAGCCATGAAAATGGGATGTCTTGTCAGGATGCGGCACATTATAGGACGGAGACAGACCTCTTATGATTGAAGGGGAAGACAACCTGCATCAGCCAGCGTTACGCCGAGCGGCAGCGCTGTTGCTGCGGGGCGGGGCACATCGGCTCCCGACGGGCGCGAAGCAGGGCAAGGGCCGGCTCGCTCGCCTGAGCCGATTGTTGAGGCTCAGCGTTTTCGGCGGCCTGTTGACCGGTTTGACCGGACCCGTTCTTGCGCAGGGCAATGACGCTGCTCAGACGAGCATGCGCCTCTTCACCTCGTCGGAAATGGCCGTCTTCTCCGTCATTATCGGCGTGATTTCCGCCGCACTCCTCTCGACCATGTGGATGGTTCGGCAGCGCGGCAATATGGAAAGCGAAAGCCGCGAGATCCGCACGGCCCTTTCGGATGCCAATCAGCGTATTTCCCAGTATCAGGCTTTGATTGCCGACAAGAACCGCCGGATCGTCATCTGGGATGGCCAGAATGCCCGGCCGGAACTGCTCGGCCAGCTGCCGGTCGAGACGGGCGCGCCGCAGGACAATGAATTCCTCGCCTTCGGGCGCTGGCTGAAATCATGGTCGGCTGGCGAACTCGACAAGGCAATCGACAAGCTGCGCGGCAGCGGTCAGAGCTTCGATATGGTAGTCGAAACCAACCGCGACGAAATCCTGGAAGCGCAGGGTCGCATTTCCGGCGGGCGAGCTTTCGTCCGCTTCATCGCTCTCAACAATCTGCGTGCCGAACTCGCCGAGCTGAAGATCGAGCGCGATCGGCTGATGACCTCGATCTCCGCATTTCAGAATCTGCTCGATGCCATCGACCTGCCGGTCTGGCAGCGCGACGCGGAAGGCAAGCTCACCTGGGTCAATCAGGCCTATGGCGAGGCCGTGGAAGCGGTTTCGACCGATGAAGCGGTGCGCGAGGGGCGGGAATTCCTGACGACCGTGGCTCGCGAACGCATTCGCGCGGCCGCCACGCCGGAGTCGCCATTCCACGACAAGATTTCGACCGTCGTACACGGCAACCGAACCTTCTTCGACGTTATCGACGTCAAATCGCCAAACGGCTCGGCCGGCATTGCGATCGATGTTTCCGAAGCAGAAGCGGTTCGCGCCGAGCTGGCCCGTACGCTGAAGAGCCACGCCGAGACCCTCGACCATCTGGCGACACCGGTTGCGATTTTCGATGGCGACAGGCGGCTGCAATTCTACAATCAGGCTTTCGTCCAGCTGTGGGAACTCGATATTGCTTTCCTCGAGAAACGACCCGACAACGGCGAGCTCCTGGACAGGCTGCGCGGCGCCAAGAAGCTGCCGGAACAGCTGAACTGGAAGACCTGGAAGGACGACGTCCTTTCGGTCTATCGTGCGCTCGATACGCAAACAGATCTCTGGCATCTGCCAAACGGCCAGATTCTCAAGGTTTTCGCGACCGCGCATCCGCAGGGTGGCGCCACATGGGTCTTCGAGAACCTGACCGAGCAGGTCGATCTTGAAACGCGCTACAACACGCTGGTCAAGGTCCAGGGCGAAACCATCGATCACCTCTCGGAAGGCGTCGCCGTTTTCGGCCCCGATGGTCGCATTCGGCTCTCGAACCCCGCCTTTCGCATTCTCTGGAACATTACCGAGGCACAGGCCAAGCCCGGCACGCATATCCAAGCTCTGGCGGAGGCATGCTCGCCTTCCTACGACCGGCCGGATGGCTGGAAGCGGTTTGCCGAACAAATCACAAGTTTCGACGACGAGCGGCCCTCATCGCAGGGCACATTGGAACTTTACTCCAATCTCGTGCTCGACTATGCCGTCATTCCGCTGCCGAATGCGCAGACCATGCTGACCTTCGTCAACAAGACCGACAGCGTTCGCGCCGAGCGCGCCCTGACCGAAAAGAATGAAGCGCTGCTGAAGGCCGACGAGCTAAAGAACGATTTCGTCCAGCACGTCTCCTACGAGCTGCGTTCGCCGCTGACCAACATCATCGGCTTCACCGACCTCCTGAAGACGCCGGGCATCGGCTCGCTGAACGATCGGCAAGCGGAATATATCGACCATATCTCGACCTCCTCTTCGGTGCTGCTGACACTGGTCAACGACATTCTCGACCTTGCGACGGTCGATGCCGGCATCATGCGCCTGAATTATTCCGAAATCGTGCTCAACGACCTGCTCGACGAAGTGTCGATGCAGATCGCAGATCGGCTTCAGGAAAGCGGCGTGATGCTTGAGATCACCGTGCCGGCGCATCTCGGCTCTATTGTCGCCGACCAGCAGCGACTGAAGCAGATCCTGCTCAAGCTTCTGACCAATGCCGCCAATTTCGCGCCTGAGGGATCAACGATCTCGCTGAAATGCGGACGCGAAGGCACGGATTTCGTCTTCTCGGTTGCCGACAAAGGTCCAGGCATCCCGGAGGATTTGATCAACGCGGTTTTCAACCGCTTCGCCTCCGGCGCCAAGGGCGGCAAGCGCAGCGGCGCCGGTCTCGGCCTTTCCATCGTCGAAAGCTTCGTCAGCCTGCATGAAGGCGAAGTTTCGATCGAAAGCCAGGCGGGTAAAGGAACGACGGTCACCTGCCGGATTCCTTCGGCCGAACTGCCCCACTCCGTCGCAGCAGAATGACAGCCTCAGAGAGCAGCATTTCCCTCTTCCTCGCAGATGACGCAGCCACGGCTCAGCTCGGCGAGGATCTGGCGCTGGCCCTGAAGGTCGGCGATTGTCTGGCGCTGTCAGGCGATCTCGGCGCGGGGAAATCATCCCTCGCACGCGCGCTGTTGCGCGCAATGGCCAACGATCCGGAAATGGATGTGCCGAGCCCGACCTTTACTCTCGTGCAATCCTACGAGCTGCGCGTCCCGGTCTCGCATTTCGATCTCTATCGTCTCGGCGACCCAAGCGAATTGACGGAGCTCGGCTTCGACGAAGCCTTGCAGACCGGCATCTGCCTTGTCGAGTGGCCCGAAATGGCCGAGGGCGAGCTGCCGAAGGAACGCATCGATCTCAAACTGACGCATGAGGGCGAAGGACGGCGCGCCGTCCTCACGGCACCGGACAAGCAGATGGCGCGCATTGAGCGCGTGCTTGCTATCCGCGCGTTTCTCGATTCGCACGGCTATCGCAGTGCCGCCAGACGTTTCCTCACCGGCGATGCCTCGCTGCGGGCCTACGAGTCCCTTTATCCTGCCGATGGCAGCGACCGCGTGATCCTGATGGACTGGCCGCGCCTGCCGGAAGGGCCGCCGGTACTGGACGGCAAGCCCTATCCCAAGGTCGCGCATCTCGCCTGGGATACCTACCCCTTTGTGGCGATCGCCAATATTCTCAGCGAAAACGGCTTTGCCGCCCCCCAAATTTTCGCGGCCGACTACGATCTCGGCATTCTTCTGATCGAGGATCTCGGCACCGACGGCGTGCTCGATGCGGAGGGCAAGCCGATCGCCGAGCGTTATCGGGCTAGCGTCGCCTGCCTTGCGCATCTGCACAGCCTTTCCATTCCTCGCGACATCCCGGTCACGCCGGATCACATCCATCACATTCCTGATTTCGACCGGACCGCGATGAAGATGGAAGCGCGGCTGCTGCTCGACTGGCATCTGCCCTGGAAGCGCGGCACGCCGGCAAGCGACGAGGAACGGGCCGATTATCTGGCGATCTGGGACAGACTGATCGATCAGCTCGACGACGCGGAAAAGAACCTGCTGCTGCGCGACATGCATTCGCCGAACATCATCTGGCGCGCGCATGAACAGGGTATCAAGCGCGTCGGCATCATCGATTTCCAGGATGCGATGATCGGCCCGACCTCGTACGACGTCGCCTCGCTCGTGCAGGATGCGCGGGTGACGATCGAGCGCGATCTGCATGATCAGCTGATGGCTGACTATCTCGCACTTCGTCACGCCCAGGGCGGCTTCGACGAGGCGAAATTCCTGGAGAGCTGGGCGATCATGTCGGCACAGCGCAATTGCAAGCTTGCCGGCCTTTGGGTGCGGCTCTTACAGCGTGACGGCAAGCCAGGATATTTGAAGCATATGCCGCGCACGCTCGCCTATCTCGCCATCGCTTTCGAGCACGAAGCGCTCGCACCTCTCAAGGAATGGTGCAAGAAGGCCGGGATTGGCCGGGCATAACAGCCAGAGACCGGCGACGGCTTTCCGGCCTTGTGCTAAGGAAAACTGATAGCGAATCGAAAGTTCGAGACCAGATGACCATCAAGCAAGCCATGGTATTGGCGGCGGGGCTCGGAACCCGCATGCGGCCGATCACCGACACTATCCCGAAGCCGCTGGTGAAAATCGCCGGCAAGCCGATGATCGACTATGCGCTGGATGCACTGGCGGAAGCCGGAGTCGAGCAGGTCGTCGTCAACGTCCATCACCATGCCGACCAGATGGAAGCGCATCTGCGCAGCTACCGCGGCCTTGAAATCCTGATCTCCGACGAACGGGACGCATTGATGAACAATGGCGGCGGACTGGCCAAAGGTCTGAAGCTTCTTGGCCGTGATCCGGTTTTCGTCATGAACTCGGATCTCTTCTGGATCGGAGAAAAAGAAGGCAAACCAACGAACCTCGAGCACTTAGCCGGATTCTTCGACGCGGATCGCATGGACTTTGGTATGCTCTGTGTGGAGCTGGAGAAGACGACGGGCCACAACGGCAAGAATGATTTCAGCATGGCTGAGGATGGTCGCCTCTCACGCTATAGCGATGTCACCGGTAACGGCGTAGTGTACGCTGGCACGTTGGTCATCAATCCGTCGTTTCTCGATGACGCGCCGGACGACGCCTTCAACATCAACACATATTACGACAAGGCCATCGAGCGCGGCCGGCTCTATGGCACGATGCTCGACGGCCACTGGCTGACTGTCGGCACGCCGGAGGCGGTTGGGGAAGCGGAGGAAACGATCCGGAATTTCCGGGCGTTTGCGTGAGCCGATGGCGGGCGGACACCGGCAGCGCATTCTGACGATCCCAGCGGGCCTGCCCTTCCTGAAAACGCTTGCGACAGCGCTGTGCGATGGGCGGCTGACCGAACATTTCCGTCATGATCCAAGCGACCCGCTGTCACTCGCCAAGGTCAGCATCTTTCTGCCGACGCGGCGCGCGGCGCGCGTGCTGCGCTCGGAATTCGTCGATCTGCTCGGCGGCCGCTCCGCCATCCTGCCCGTCATCCGCCCGCTCGGCGAAACCGATGACGACAGCGGCTATTTCGAAGAAGCACTGCCCGAAACGGCCGATCTGGCGCAGCCGCTTGCCAATACGGCACGGCTCTTGGAACTGGCGCGGCTGATCCTTGCCTGGCGCAATAAGCTGCCGCAGATCGTGCGCGACATTCACTCCGATTCGCCGCTGGTGGCGCCGGCAAGCCCGGCGGATGCCATCTGGCTCGCACGCAATCTCGCCGAACTCATCGATTCGCTGGAGACCGAGGACAGGGAATGGAGCGAGCTTGCCACTCTCAGCGCGGAGGATCATGCGCTCTGGTGGCAGCTGACGGCCGAATTCCTGGCGATCGCCAGCGCCTTCTGGCCGGCGCGCCTCGAAGAACTCGGCAAATCATCGCCCGCCCGCAACCGCAACGCCGTCCTGCGCGCCGAAGCGCAGCGGATATCCACCATGCGGCACCCCGGCCCCGTCATCATTGCCGGCTCGACCGGCTCGGTGCCGGCAACGGCGGAATTGATCGCGGCCGTTGCTGCCCTGCCGCAAGGCGTGATCGTGCTGCCCGGACTCGATCTTGCGATGCCGGAGGAGGATTGGCAGCTTGTGGCGCCGGAGACAGCCATCGGCGAAAGAGCCGATCCCACCACGCGCAGCCATCCACAATATGGTCTTTCGCTGCTGCTAAAGCGGTTGCGCGCCAGCCGGCGCGATGTCGAACCCATCGCGGATGCGGCTGAAACCATGCAGATGCGGGCGCAGATCCTGTCGCGCGCGCTGGCGCCGGCCAAGGCGACGAGCGGCTGGGGAAGCTGGCGCAAGACGCTTTCTCCCGAGGCGATCCCGGATGCTTTCGCCGACGTCGCCCTCATCGAAGCGGCTAATGAGCGCGAGGAGGCGACCGCGATCGCGATCGCCTTACGGCTGGCGCTGGAGAAACCGGGACGCGATGGCGGCGAAAGCCAGGCGGCCTTGATTACCCCCGACCGCAATCTCGCCCGACGGGTAACAGCCGAGCTTGCCCGCTTCGGTATCACCGCCGACGATTCCGCCGGTACGCCGCTGAACGCCACGCCTCAGGGCACGCTGCTGCAATTGCTGCTGGAAGCATCCCTTCGCCCTGGCGACCCCGTTGCCGTTGTCGCGCTGCTGAAACATCCCCTCGCCTTGTTCGGCCTGCCTGCGGAGACACATCAGCCGGGCGTCGATGCGCTGGAGATCCTGGCGCTCAGGGGCGGCGTCGACACCATCGACATCGGCAGGCTGGAAACCCTGCTGGACGACCGCGTAGCGGAACAGGCCGATGACCGCCATGCGCCGCAATGGCGCAAAGCGCTGCCGCCCGAGGCCATCGAGCATGCGCGGGCGCTTGCCCAGCGAGTGGCTGCGGCATGCGAACCGCTGATATCAGCGCTTTCCCTACCCGCGTCAGAGGGTCTCCTCACACTTTCGGATTGGGCGGAGCGTACGGGCCGCGCCCTTGAAGCCGTCGCCGTCGATGAGCGTGGCAGCCTGGCGGGCCTCTGGTCCGGCGAGGCGGGGGACACCCTGGCCGGCCTCCTTCGCGATGTCATCGAGACCGATGGCCAGCTGGAAGCCGACGGTGTGCAATGGATCGATATCATGGCCGCGCTCTGCGTGGGGCAGGCGGTAAAGCCCCGCGCACTCAGCCATCCCCGCCTCTTCATCTTCGGTACGCTGGAAGCACGCCTGCAGAGTGTCGATACGCTGATCCTCGGCGGGTTGAACGAAGGATCCTGGCCGGGGAAGACGGCAAACAACCCCTTCATTTCCCGCAGCATGAAGACCGAGATCGGTCTGGAGCCGCCGGAGCGCCGTATCGGCCAGCTCGCGCACGACTTCGAAATGGCGAACGGCACGCGCGACCTGATCTATTCACGCGCGCTGCGCCAGGGTTCGACGCCGACGGTCGCGTCGCGCTGGCTGCAGCGGCTGATCGCGCTCGGCGGCAAGGAACTGGAAGAGGCCATGAAGGCGCGCGGCGACCAGTATCGCCATTGGGCCGCGATGATCGACGAGGGCGAAAATCAGGCCCCGGCGCTGCGCCCGGCACCGAAGCCGCCTGCAGAGCTGCAGCCGAAGAGCTATTCCTTCAGCGAGGTGGGGCGGCTGCGGCGCGATCCCTATTCGATCTATGCCCGGCGCGTGCTGCGGCTCGATCCGGTCGATGCGTTCAACCGCGATCCCGGCCCGGCCGAGCGCGGCACGCTCTACCACAAGATCATCGACCGTTTCGTCCGCGAAGGGCATGTGGCTGGCACGCCGGACGCGGCTCTAGCCATGGATCAGATCATTGCGGAGCTTTTCGATGCCGAACGGCTGCCCGTTCATATCGACAGCGTCTGGCGACCGCGGTTCCGCGAAGTGGCGCGCGCCTTCCTTGCCTGGGAAGCGGAACGGCGCCCCGAAGTGCGCAAAACGGCGACGGAAGTGCCCGCCGGCGTCGAGATCGAGCCGATCGGCATTCGGCTCACGGGCGTTGCCGACCGCATCGACATCAAGAGCAACAAGGGCGCGGATCTCATCGACTACAAGACCGGCTACAATCCCTCTCCGCCACAGGCACGCGCGCTGCTCGATCCACAGCTGGCATTGGAAGCCTATGCGCTGAAGGCCGGCGCGTTCCGCAACATCGGCGCACTGACCCCCGAAAACCTGCTTTATGTCCGGCTGCGGCCCGGTGACCGCTTCAAGGTCGACCAGGTCAACAACGAGCATTCCAGCCGCGGCGGCAAGACGGAAACGAAGTCGGCTATGGATCTCGCACAGGAATCGATGGACCAGCTGGTGAAATTCGTCTCGCTGCTGCAATCCGGCAAGAAGGGCTTTTCCTCGCGACTGATACCGGCGCAGCAGTTCGAGTATGGCGGCGACTACGATCATCTCGCCCGCGTTTCGGAGTGGTCGACGGCCGAGACCGAGCAGGAAGGCGGCGGCGATGAGTGATTTTCCCGCCGGCGATATCGCCATCCTGCCCGAGAGCGACGATCCCGGTGTGTGGATCAGCTGGACGACCATCCAGCAATCGATCGCCTCTGATCCCGAACGCTCGGCCTGGGTCTCGGCCAATGCCGGCTCCGGCAAGACACATGTACTGACCCAGCGCGTCATCCGCCTGCTTCTTTCCGGCGCGCGTCCCTCGGCCATCCTTTGCCTCACCTATACCAAGGCGGCAGCGTCCGAAATGTCGAACCGTGTCTTCGATCGGCTTGCCGCCTGGGCGACGATGCCGGACGAGGAGCTGAAGAAACGCATCGCCGATATCGAGAGCAAGGAGCCCGATCTCTTCAAGCTCGCCGAGGCGCGCCGGCTCTTTGCCAAGGCGTTGGAGACGCCCGGCGGATTGAAGATCCAGACCATCCATGCTTTCTGCGAGGCTTTGCTGCATCAGTTCCCGCTCGAGGCAAACGTCGCCGGGCACTTCTCCGTTCTCGATGATCGAGCGGCCGAAGTCCTGCTCGATGATGCACGCCGCGCCTTGCTGACGGCAACGACGCCGCATGGTGATGCCGAACTGGCGGGAGCTTTCGACTATGTACTCGATCTCGGCGATGAATCCGGCCTTGAGACCCTACTGGGTGATATCGTCGCCAATCGCAATGCTATTCGACGCTTCACCGAAGCGGCCGAGCGCAAAGGCGGCATCGAGGCCGCGCTACTTGCCCGGCTTGGCCTTTCGCCCGGCGAGACGGAAAGGAGCATTGCCGAGCAACACTGGCCGCTGCCGGGCCTCTCAGGCGCGACGCTGGAGCTTTATCTCAGGCTCGCAGACGAGAAGGGCGGCGCCAAGGCGCAGGAAATGGCCTACGCACTGCGCCTTGCCAAGCGCGAGGCAGATCCGATCGCGCGCGCCGAAATCCTCGAAAAGGCCATGCTAACCGCCAAGGGCGAACCGAAGTCGGACAGCCAATTCTTCGTCAAGGCGATGCTTGCGGATGCGCCGGCACTCGCGGATGCCGTCGCTGAAGCACGCGCCCATGTCGTTGCCTGCCGCGACCGGCTGAAGCTGATGCGGATGTATCGCGCCACGCATGCCGCCCTCATTCTCGCCGATCGCTTGAACCGCGACTACGAGGAGCTGAAGAAGCGCCGCAGCCAGCTCGATTTCGAAGACCTCATTACCCGCACGGCCGATCTCTTGACCAAGAAGGATGTCGGCCCCTGGATTCACTACAAGCTCGATCAGGGCATCGACCACATTCTCGTGGACGAGGCGCAGGATACGAGCCCGATCCAATGGAGCGTCATCCAATCGCTGGCGGAGGATTTCTTCTCCGGCGACAGCGCCCGGCCGACCCTGCGCACGATCTTTGCCGTCGGTGACGAGAAGCAATCGATCTATTCGTTCCAGGGCGCTCGTCCCGAACGCTTTTCCGAGGAAAGCGATCGCACGCGGCGGCGCGTGGCGGCGAGCGGCCAGCAATTCTCGTCGATTCGCCTGCCGCTGTCCTTCCGCTCGACGGCCGATGTGCTCGGCGCCGTCGACCATGTCTTTACGAGCCCGGAGAATGCCCGAGGACTCAGCGCCCTCAACGAGCCGGTGGTGCATCGCTCCAGCCGCATCGGCCACCCCGGCGCCGTCGATCTTTGGGAGATGATTGCACCGGAGCCGGCCGCCAGGGAAGAAGACTGGACCGCGCCTTTCGATTCGACACCGGAGAGTGCGCCGGCCGCCATCCTGGCGCGGCGGATGGCACATACGATCGGCAATCTTCTCGGCCGGGAAACGATCATCGAGAAGGGTAAGGTCCGCTTCATCGAGGCTGGCGACATTCTCGTGCTGGTGCGCAAGCGCGACAGCTTCGTCAATGCTCTGACCCGCGCCCTGAAGCGGCGCGGCAATATTCCCGTCGCCGGCGCCGATCGTCTGGTGCTGACGAGCCATATCGCCATTCAAGATCTTCTGGCGCTCGGCCGCTTCCTGTTGCTGCCGGAAGACGATCTTTCGCTCTGTGCGCTACTGAAGAGCCCATTGTTTGATTTAAGCGAAGAGGATGTCTTTGCCGTTGCCGCCTATCGCGACGACGAGGAAAGCGTCTGGAGCCACCTGCAGAGATTTGCCGCGGACGGCCATGACCGCTTCAGTCAGGCGGTCGAGCGGCTGCGAACCTTCCTTGCTCTGTCGAAGAACCTTCCCGTTCATGATTTCTATGCGCGCGTGCTCGGCAGCTTTGGCGGCCGGCGGAAATTTCTGGCGCGGCTCGGCACCGAAGTCAGCGATATCCTCGACGAGTTCCTGACCTTCACGCTCGATCATGAGACGAGCGGCCTGCCCGGTCTGCAATCCTTCATCTCGACGCTGGAGCTGGAAGCACCGACGGTCAAGCGGGAGCAGGACAAGGGCCGCAACGAAGTCCGGATCATGACGGTGCATGCATCGAAGGGGCTGGAAGCGCCAATCGTCTTTCTCGTCGATGGCGGCGGTAAGGCCTTCACCCATACACATCTGCCGAAGATGCGGCTGATCGAAACCGGCAGAGACGAAATCCCGCTGCCTGTCTGGGTGCCGGTCTCGGCACTTGCCAATTCGCTGACGCAGGCCGATACCGCGCGGCTGCAGGCGCTGGCGGAGGAGGAATATCGACGACTGCTCTATGTCGGCATGACGCGCGCCGCCGACCGCCTGATCATCTGCGGTTATCGCGGCATCCGCGAGAATGCCGATACCTGGCATGCGATGATTTCAGCTGCCCTGCGCGGCGATGAGCTGCACTGCACACAGAAGACCTTCACCGGCCCGGATGGCGACTGGGAGGGGTTGAGCTGGCGCGTCGCCCAAGTTCAGCTCGAATTCAAGGCCGCGAGAGAGCATGAAACGCGTTCTGAACGGGCGGATTTGCCTGCAGGTCTGAGCCGGCCATTGCCGCCGCAGAAAAGCTTGCCGCGGCCGCTGAGCCCCTCCGGCGTCGGCACCGTCATCGATGAGGAAGCCGACGATCTGCTGGTGACTTCGGCGCTTTTCGGCGAGAAAGCCAAATCCGACCGCGCCTTGCAGAAGGGTCGCTTCATCCACCGTATGCTGCAGACCTTGCCTGAAATCGCGCCCGAAGAGCGGGCCGATGCCGCCCGACGCTACGCGGAGCGAGCCGCGCGCTTCTGGCCGCAGGCCGAGCAAGAGGCCCTGGTGAAGTCCGTCATGGCGCTGCTCTCCCATCCGGATCTGCAAGGCACCTTCAGCACTCGTGCACAGGCGGAAGTGTCGATCATGGGCACGCTGAAGCTCGCCAACCAGTCCTATGCCGTCTCCGGCCGCATCGACCGGCTGGCTGACCTGGACGATCGCGTCATCATTCTCGATTACAAGACGAATCGCGTGCCGCCCGGCGAGGAAAGCAGCATTCCCTTCGCGCACAAAGCCCAGCTTGCCATCTACCGCGAGATCCTTTCGCCGCTTTATCCGGGAAAGCGCATCGACTGCATGCTGGTCTATACCGAAAATGCCTCGATCTACACGCTGTCAGACAGGGCACTTGCATTGGCGCTTGCGGAGCTCGAGACAAAGTGAAATACCAGATATTGAAATATGGGCACCGCACCATCACATATCTAGCAACCCGCAAATCCTGGTAAGGAGCAGCCTATGGCTACCGTTAAAGTCGATACCTCCAACTTCGCCACCGAAGTGCTGCAGTCTGCAGAGCCTGTTGTCGTTGATTTCTGGGCCGAATGGTGCGGTCCGTGCAAGATGATCGCCCCGGCTCTGGAAGAGCTTGCCGTGCAGTTCGAAGGCAAGGTCAAGGTTGCCAAGCTCAACATCGACGAAAATCCGGAACTGGCCGCCCAGTTCGGCGTTCGCTCGATCCCGACGCTCGCCATGTTCAAGGCCGGCGAAGTCGCTGACATCAAGGTCGGCGCCGCTCCCAAGACGGCCCTGCAGAACTGGATCTCCAGCGCAGCCTGATCGGTATCGACTGTAGGAACAAGAGCCCCGCTTCGGCGGGGTTTTTTGTTGGTGCGGAGAGAGCGGAGCATCCTTGCCCTTCGAGGCTTCGCGCGTCAGGGGTGAGGATGGAGCAGGCTCGTCTCCATGGTAATGCAGAGGCAGCGAAGAAATGAGCCCGTATCGGCTGGGCGCGAAGGTCAGCCCTCATGCTGAGGAGGCACAGGCCGTCTCGAAGCACGAGGGCGGGTGGTTGATCACCCGACCAGAATCACCGCGGCGGCGTGCCGTTGTCGGCTAGGACATCGCCGACCAGATAGAGCGAACCGCCGATCAGGATGCGTGGGGGAGGCGAATTTGGCACGGCCGCACCCTTGATCGCATCCAGCGCCTCAACGACGCTGGACATGGGTTCGGCGACAAGGCCGGCATCATAGGCTGCATTCGCCAGGATGACTGGATCGATCACGGCTTCGCTGCCTCGGATCGGCACGCAATAAACCTTTTCGGCCAGGCCTACAAAGGCTTTGAAATAGCCGATCGGATCCTTGGTATTGATCATGCCGATGATCAGAAACAGAGGCCGCGGCTGGCGCTCCTCGAAATTCGCCATGGCCTCGGCGATGACTTCGCCGGCGCCGGGATTGTGGCCGCCATCGACCCAGATCTCGGCGCGCTCCGGCGCATGCGTAACCAGCTCTCCTTCCGTCAGTCGCTGCAGGCGGCCCGGCCATTCGACCGAGGTCATCGCCTTTTCCATCATCGCTTCAGTCACGACGAAGCCAGCGGCCTTGACCGCCCGTATGGCGGCGGCCGCATTGCCGTGTTGGTGACGGCCCGGCAGGCGCGGCAGCGGCAGGTCGGCAAGGCCGAACTCGTCCTGATAGACCAGCTTGCCGTATTCCTCATGGGCGGAGAAATCCTGGCCGAAGACGGCGGTCGGGCAACGAAGCCGCTCGGCCGTCGAGATCAGCACGTCGAGTGCTGCATCATAGTCCTGATGGCCGATGACAACCGGATGGCCTGCCTTCATGATGCCGGCCTTTTCGGCCGCGATCAGCTCGACGCGGTCGCCGAGGTAGGGCTGGTGATCGAGCGAAATCGGCATGATGACCGACACGGCAGGATCGGAAATAACATTCGTGGCGTCGAAACGGCCGCCAAGACCAACCTCGACGACGGCAACATCTGCCGGATGTTCGGCGAAGAGGAGAAAGGTCGCTGCCGTCAGGATTTCGAAAACGGTGATCTTTTGCCCGCCATTGGCCTTGGCGATGCGTCTCAGCGCATCGGCAAACACGGCATCGTCGACGAGCTTGCCGCGGCCGCCCTTGACGCCGATGCGATAGCGCTCGTGCCAATTGACAAGGTGTGGTGAGGTGTGGACGTGGACGCTGTAGCCGCCGGCTTCGAGCAGCGCGCGGCAGAAGGCCGTGACGGAGCCCTTGCCGTTGGTGCCGGCGACATGGATCACCGGCGGCAATTTCTGATGAGGGTTGCCGAGGGCGTCGAGCAGCCGGGTTATTCTCTCCAGAGAAAGATCGAAGCCCTTGGGGTGCAACCCCATGAGCTTCTCGATCTCGCGTGCTGCCTCGCTCATTGCGGACTGATCCATGGACGTCATCCCGCACCTCCGCCCGTCGGCAATCGATGATGTCAGGCGCTCGCTGCTATCGCCAGTGCTGCGCCATTCTTGCTCTTGACCGATACGTCGTTTGCCGGCGCCTTGGTCAGGATCTTCAGAAGCGTCGCCAGGGTGTCAGGAATGTCGTGACGCTTGACCACCATATCCACCATGCCGTGCTCCAGCAGGTATTCCGAAGTCTGGAAGCCTTCGGGAAGCTTTTCGCGCAGCGTCTGTTCGATCACGCGCTTGCCGGCAAAGCCGATTTCGGCGCCGGGTTCGGCGAGATGAATGTCGCCCAGCATCGCATAGGAGGCCGTGACGCCGCCGGTCGTCGGGTTGGTCAGAACCACGACGTAGGGCTGGCCTGCTTCCTTCAGCATGTCGACGGCAACCGTCGTGCGCGGCAGCTGCATCAGCGACAGAATGCCTTCCTGCATGCGGGCGCCGCCCGAAGCCGGGAACATCACGACAGGGCATTTTTCGGCGATCGCACGCTCGAAAGCCTTCACGATAGCTTCGCCGGCCGCCATGCCGAGCGAGCCGCCGATGAAGTTGAACTCATGAACGATGGCGACGAGCTTCAGGCCGCGAACTTTGCCGACGCCAGAGAGGATCGTATCCTCCTGCTCGGTTTTCAAGCGGCTGTCCTTCAGGCGGTCGGTATATTTCTTCGAATCCCGGAACTTCAGCGGATCCTGCGCGACCTTCGGCTGCGGCAGGGCTTCATATTCGCCGTTGTCGAAGAGATCAGCAAGGCGAGCCTTGGCCGGCATCTTCATATGGAAGCCGGATGCGGGGATGACCCACTTGTTGTCTTCCAGATCCTTGTGGAAGACCATCTCGCCCGTTTCCGGGCACTTGATCCAGAGATTCTCCGGAACCTCGCGACGGCCCAGCATGGAATTGATCCGCGGGCGGACGTAGTTCGTGATCCAGTTCAATTCGAAACTCCTAATCGACCGAATTAATCGATATCCTAGTCGTCACCAAATGCCCATAGGGCTTTTCCCTCAATCCGCAGGGGATTGATGAGAGGCCTATATGGGAAAACTATTCGGCGGCAACAAGGCGGGCGGAACGCGTTCCTGTCGACAGGCCGCGCACCAGGGTGGCGACAGCCTGGATGGTGTCTGCTGTTGCCTTGCCGTCCTTGGTCAAGCTGGTGGCGATCTGGTTGACGATCGCGGTGCCTACAACGACGCCATCGGCGGAGGCGCCGATCAGCTTGGCGTGCTCGGCAGTCTTGACGCCAAAGCCGACGCAGACCGGCAGCTCGGTGTGCTGCTTGATGCGCTCGACGGCACCCGAGACCAGCGACGGATCGGGCAATGCTGAACCGGTGATGCCGTTCATCGAGACGTAGTAAACGAAGCCGGTCGTGTTCTTCAGAACCGTCGGCAGGCGCTTGTCATCGGTGGTCGGCGTTGCCAGGCGAATGAAGTTGATGCCCTTGCGGATCGCCGGGATACAAAGCTCGTCGTCCATTTCCGGCGGCAGATCGACGACGATCAGGCCGTCGATGCCGGCGGCCAGCGCATCGTCGAGGAACTTTTCGACGCCGTAGATGTAGATCGGATTGTAATAGCCCATCATGACGATCGGCGTATCGGCATCGACTTTACGGAAATCGGCGGCGAGCTGCAGCGTCTTCTTCAGCGTCTGGCCGGCCTTCAGGGCGCGCTGGCCGGCAAGCTGGATCGCCGGGCCGTCGGCCATGGGATCGGAAAAGGGCATGCCGAGCTCGATGACGTCGGCGCCGGCTTCCGGCAGCGCCTTCATGATCCCGAGCGAGGTCTCGTAATCGGGATCGCCGCCCATGAAATAGGTGACGAGTGCCGGGCGGCCTTCAGCCTTCAAAGCGGCGAAGCGTTTGTCCATACGTGCGGTCATGGCGTCTAACTCACATTCCCAGAATCTTGCCGACGGTAAAGATGTCCTTGTCACCACGGCCGGAGAGGTTCATCAGGATGATCTCGTCCTTGCCCATCTTCGGGGCGCGCTTGATGACTTCGGCGAGCGCATGGCTCGGCTCCAGCGCCGGGATGATGCCCTCAAGGCGCGTCAGCGTCTGGAAGGCTTCCAGCGCCTCATGGTCCATGATCGGCACATATTCGGCGCGGCCGATATCGTTCAGCCAGGAATGTTCAGGACCGATGCCGGGATAGTCGAGGCCGGCCGAAATCGAATGACCTTCCTTGATCTGGCCATCGCCGTCCTGCAGCAGGTAGGTGCGGTTGCCGTGCAGCACGCCGGGCGAACCGGCGGTGATCGAGGCACAATGCTCATCACCCTGCAGACCCTTGCCACCGGCTTCGACGCCGACGATCTTGACGCCCTCGTCATCGAGGAAGGGATGGAAGATGCCGATCGCATTCGAGCCGCCGCCGACGGCCGCAATGACGAGATCCGGCAGGCGGCCTTCGGCCTCCAGAATCTGCGCGCGGGCTTCGGTGCCGATCACGGCCTGGAAATCGCGGACCATTTCCGGATAGGGATGCGGGCCGGCGGCCGTGCCGATCAGGTAATAGGTGTCTTCGACATTGGTGACCCAATCACGAAGCGCTTCGTTCATGGCGTCCTTGAGCGTGCCGCTGCCGGCTGTCACCGGAATGACCTCGGCGCCCAAGAGCTTCATGCGGAAGACGTTCGGCGCCTGGCGTTCGACATCGGTCGCGCCCATGTAGACGACGCAAGGCAGGCCAAAACGGGCGGCAACGGTCGCCGATGCTACGCCATGCTGGCCGGCGCCGGTTTCGGCGATGATGCGGGTCTTGCCCATGCGCTTGGCGAGCAGGATCTGGCCGATGCAGTTGTTGATCTTGTGCGAGCCGGTATGGTTCAGCTCTTCGCGTTTGAAATAGATTTTCGCGCCGCCAAGCTCAGCCGTCAGACGCTCGGCGAAATAAAGCGGGCTCGGACGGCCAATATAATGCGTGCCGAGAGACTTCAGCTCTGCCTGAAAGGCCGGATCGTCCTTCGCCTTCGCCCATTCCTCCTGCAGGTCCAGGATCAGCGGCATGAGCGTTTCGGCAACGAAACGACCGCCGTAAATGCCGAAACGGCCGTCCTCATCGGGGCCGGAGCGGAAGGAATTGAGTTTAGGCGTCTGGTTCACTTTCTACTCCCTGCTGCCGGTTCCGGCAGGCATGCTTCTGCAAAAGCGTCGAAAAACTGGTCGATCTTGCCGAGATCCTTCACGCCGGGCGCACTTTCCAGCGCGGAGGAAAGATCGATGCCGCTGGCCTTGGTGGAAGCCAACGCCTCGGCGACATTGTCCTTATTGACGCCGCCCGACAGCATGTAATCCACGCGATCGTCGAGCCAGCTCATCAGGCTCCAATCGAAGGATACGCCGTTTCCGCCCGGCAGCACAGAGCCGGCCGGCGGCTTGGCATCGAAGAGGAAGCGGTCGGCGATGCCGATATAGGATTCCACCCGCCTCAGATCGTCGGCATCGCGCACCGACATGGCCTTCATGACCGGCACGTTATGGACCGCCTTGATGGTCAGCACACGCTCCGGGCTCTCATTGCCATGGAGCTGCAGCATATCGGGCTTCACCAGCGCCATGATCTCGTCGAGATCATCATTGGTGGGATCGACGGTGACCGCAACAACCTTCGCCTTGCCACGCGCGCGCTCCGCCAGCTGCCCGGCGAGATCGGGCTCGATATAGCGCGGGCTCTTTTCGAAGAAGATAAAGCCGATATGGGTGGCGCCGCGCTTGAGAGCACGATCCACCGCTTCCGGCGTCTTCAGACCGCAAATTTTGACATCGGGGTTCATGGCAGCGGAGTGACACGAAATTTCGAAAGAGTCGAGCCTAAAGGCGAGGGTCAAGGGCGGTTTTTCGGCCCGCGACCCACGCGATGGCCTCTTGAAACAAAAGTTCGCGCTTTATCTCACGGCGATTACGACCTTGCCTTTGGCGCGGCCGGTCTCGACATAGGCCAGCGCCTCGTTTGTGTTCTGGAACGGGAAGATCCGATCAACAACCACTCTTATGGCCCCCGCCTCTATCAAAGAGGCGATCTTGCCGAGCTGTCCGCCGTTCGCGGTCATGAAGAGGAACGAATAGCTGACGCCACGACGTTTTGATTTTCTGCGAATGCCGAAGCTCAACAGCCGCATGAGCAGCTGAAACAACCATCCGGAACCATTCTGCCTGGCAAACGCCGCGTCCGGTGGACCAGAAATCGAGATGAGCTTCCCGCCCGGCTTCAGGACACCAAGCGATTTCTCCAGCGTATCCTTGCCAAGGCTGTTCAGCACGACGTCGTAACCCTGCAATACCTTTTCGAAATCATCTTTTTTGTAGTCGACGACGACGTCGGCTCCGAGGCTTTTGACGAGATCGACATTAGCTGTGCTCGTCGTCGTCGCAACATGCGCTCCAAGGTATTTGGCGAGCTGGATGGCGACCGTTCCCACGCCACCCGAGCCCGCGTGAATGAGTACCTTTTGCCCCTTCCTCAGTTTTGCCTGCTCGACGAGCGCCTGCCAGGCGGTCAACGCAACGAGCGGCACCGATGCCGCCTCTTCCATCGTCAGATTCTGCGGCTTGAGCGCTACATCAGCCTCGTTCATCGCGATGAACTCCGCGAACGTGCCGATGCGATCGTGGCCCGGACGCGCATAAACTTCGTCACCCGGCTTGAAGCCACGGACACTGGAGCCGACCCGGACGACGACGCCCGCTACATCGTTGCCGAGGATGAGCGGAAGGCGATAAGGCAGGATGAGCTTGAACTCACCATCTCTGATTTTGGCATCGAGAGGATTCACGCTTGCGCCATGTATCTCCACCATCACATCGTTCTCTCGCAACTCCGGCACCGGGCTTTCACCGAACCGAAGAGCGCCACCTTTCGCATAGCGATCGATCAGAAATGCTTTCATGGGACTGACTTCCGTTTCCAGGGTAGCAAATAGCCGGGCATCGAAGACGCAACATCGGCAATGGAAGTTATCAGGCGGGAAGCCCGTTGAACTTGCGCAGGTTTTTGTCGACGAACGCTTCCGGCAGAAAACGGCGTATGAAGTGAACCTGCTTTGCGATCTTGCCTGCGGTATAGCGTCTCCTGGGCGATGCGGCGCCGGCGGCTTTGACCACCATGTCGGCGACCACCTCCGGCGCGTCGCCTCTCTCGACGATCTCACGCATCAGCTTTTCCGCATTGGCGCGAGCTTTATCGTACGCAGAGAGCGGTCGATCCGGCCGCGTGATATTCTCTTCGAAGGCGGTGCGGGTAACGCCTGGTTCGACGAGGACGACGCGTATGCCTTGCGTGCGGACTTCGTGGTCGAGGGATTCGGAATATCCCTCTAGGGCATGTTTGGTCGATGCATAGAGCGCATTGTAGGGCGCAGGAATCAGTCCCAGGATGGAGCTGATATTGATGATCCTGCCTTTTCTCTGCCGTCTCATTACAGGCAGGATTGCGTTCGTCATGCGCAGAATGCCGAAAACATTGACATCGAAAAGCGCCCTCGCCTGTGCCACGGAGGATTCCTCGGCGCCGCCAAGCAATCCAATTCCCGCATTGTTGACGAGCAGATCGATCCTTCCGGCGCGGACCATTATATCATCGACTGCCGCCTGCACGGATTTATCGTCCGTGACATCACAGACCAGCATCGAAACGCCGTCGGGAGCGTCGGCCAACGGTTTCCGGCTGGTTCCAAATACTTTGTATCCCTCGCGCAGTAGCGCCTGCGCGGTCACTCGCCCTATACCGGAAGAGGCGCCCGTGACCAGGGCGACGCCGCGTTCTGTCTTACTCATCGGTCTTCGCTTTCATTTTCACGTGGAATATCGATGAACATTCTGTTACTATCAAATTAGTAGTAAGTCACTATCAAAAAGATATCGACATGAAGAATCTTTCGAAGCAGCCATGTCTGATCGCCCGCAGCCTCGCGCTGGTGGGCGATGCGTGGAGCATGCTGATCATGCGGGATGCCCATGCGGGGCTCACCCGCTTTGACGAGTTTCGCAAGAGTCTCGGCATCGCACCGACGATGCTGACCGCTCGGCTATCCGCGCTCACAGAAGATGGCCTGCTGGAGAAACGCCGCTACTCCGAGCGGCCTCCGCGTGATGAATATGTGCTGACGGCGGCTGGTCAGGATTTTCTGCCGGTCCTGTTTGCAATCGGGGCATGGGGGCGCAAGCATCGCCCAAGCGACGGTGTGACCCGTTTCTTCGACGCTGAAACTGGAACAGAGATCGATGCCGTCACGATTGACCGTGCGACGGGGGCTCCCATCGGAACGCGCCGGATCCGCATTGCCGGGCCGGAATGAACCGTTCCCGGGCACGAGGAGCAGAGGTCTTGCTCGTGTAACATACCGCTATCGGCTCACAGCGGAGTTTGAGCGCCTTCGATCGACCCAAACATCATGTTCAATCAAAATCGATCGCGTGCAGCTGGCTGCCATGGCGCTTCAACCAGGCCTTGGCCTCGTCCATGTTGGGGCAGAGCTTGCGGCAGAGCGCCCAGAAGCGAGGCCCATGGTTCATCTCGCGCAAGTGCGCGACCTCATGGGCGGCGAGGTAATCGATGACCAGTGGCGGCGCCATGACGATGCGCCAGGAGAAGCTCAGGTTCCCTTGCGAGGAGCAGGAGCCCCACCGGCTGCGGGTATCCTTCATAGCGATTGACGTGACGGTGGCGCGGATGGATTTGGCGTGGACAGCGACAAGCTTTTCCAGATCGGCGCGCGCCTCCTTCTTGAGGAAAGTGGCGATGCGGCGGCCGGCATGTTCCGGCAGGCCGCTGACGCGCAGAACAGGCATGCCCTCAATGGTAATGGCTTCGGTGAGGCCGCGCAGGGTTCCGGTATGCTCGATCCGGTGACGCACGCCGCGCAGGAGGATTTCGCTGCCACTGCGCAGGCTGCCATCGGCCGCGAATTTCGCGAGCTTCGTCAGTAGCCAACCCTGATGCCGATCGAGGAAGGCATTGACCTCGCGTGCCGCCAACCCACGTGGAATGGTCATCTTCAGCGACCGCCCGCCGGGCTCGATCCTGAGCGTGATGCGCGTTGCGCGCTCGTGCTGGCGGATCGTCAGCGGCATCAGCCGGCCGGCGACCTCGAGGGTGCGCGTTTCCGGCGCGGGCGGCTTAGCCGGCTGTTTGCGGGATCTGGAGAGCAGCGGAAACATGAGGCAGTTTTATATGATTCGCAGGAATTTCTGGCAAAGAAAAACCGGCATCGGATGATGCCGGTTTTGACCTCGTGACGGAACTTCCGTCACGGCGTCTGGAATTCAGTCGGCGAGCCGCCATTGTCGTTGCGCTTGACGTTGTTGCGCTCGCGCATGAAACGGTCGAACTCTTCCTGGTCCTTGGCACGGCGCAGTTCGCGGGCATAGGAGTCGAATTCGGCGCGCATCTCATCCAGCTTGCGGCGTTCCTGCTCGAGGCGCTCAAGCTCTGCCCGGCGCCAGTCGTCGAAGGCGACGTTGCCGGTCGAGGAGAAAGAGTGGCGATGACGATTGCGATGACGTCCGCAGCCAGCAAACATGCCGTCAGTCCTTTCGTTCACATCCCGTTTGAATTCCCGCAAACGTTCTCCGAAGAGAATATAGGCGAGCATGGCGAAACCCAGCGGCCAGAAGACCACGAAGCCAAGCACCATCAGGGCAATAGTAGCCGGAGTCCAATCCGGGCGAAGCAATGCAGATTGATTCATTGTCAGGTATCCTCGCACGGCGCATCGCCCCTCGACCGATACCGGTCAATGGTCAGGCTTCTGCGCGGTTTTTAAAGCTCTACCTGCATCTCAGCGCGTTCCAAGGACGCGCGGCGCGGTAAACGGCCCGATCATCTCTGCGGTACCGCTGCAATCGAGATGGTAACCTCTTCGTGAGGCTTCAATGGGATCGCCAGGCGGAATCGGACAAGTACTTGAATCAGTGCGGATAATTCAACAAAAGCTAATAGTTTGCACAGCAGGAACGGTTCGGCCGTTCAACAACGCTCCGAACTGCTCCATCTATCTGATTTTATTTAATTTCAGGCGGACTTTCCGCCCTTGATGACGCGCTTGACGACCGACCGACCGGTACGGGTATGCTCGCGGGTGAAGGCGAGGATGCGCGGCGCGATCTCGCGGCGGAAGCGCGAGCCGTTGAAGACGCCGTAATGGCCGACATCCGGCTGCAGATAGTGCATGCGCATATGGTCGGGGATATTGGTACAGATGGTCTGTGCCGCATGCGTCTGGCCGACGCCGGAAATATCGTCGTTTTCACCTTCGACGGTTAGAAGCGCGACGTTGCGGATGGCGGAGGGATCGACGCGCTCGCCGCGATGCATGAGCTCGCCCTTGGGCAGCGCGTGTTTGATGAAGACCTGATCGACCGTCTGCAGATAGAACTCCGCCGTCAGATCCATGACAGCCAGATATTCGTCATAGAAATCGCGGTGCTTCTCGGCCGGCTCGCCGTCATTCTTGACGAGGTGCACGAAGAAGTCCTTGTGGGCGATCATATGGCGGTCGAGGTTCATCGACATGAAACCGGAAAGCTGCAGGAAGCCGGGATAGACGGGCCGCATGAAACCCGGCTGCGGCCAGGGCACGTTCATGACGACGTTGTCGGCAAACCATTCCAGCGGCTTCTCCTTGGCAAGCTGGTTGACGGCAGTCGGATTGATGCGGGTATCGATCGGGCCACCCATCAGCGTCATGGATGAGGGCGCCAAGCGATCGCCCGCCGCTTCCATCACGGCAGCTGCGGCCAGAACCGGCACCGAGGGCTGGCAGACAGCGACGACATGCGTATCCGGGCCGAGGTGGTGCAACATCTCGATGACGTAATCGATATAATCCTCCAGATCGAAGGTGCCCTCTGTCATCGGCACCATACGCGCATCAATCCAGTCGCTGATGTAGACGTCAGCACCCGGCAGTAGGGCTTCCACGGTGCCGCGCAGCAGCGTCGCATAGTGGCCGGACATCGGCGCGACGATCAGAATGCGGGGATCGGCGCCATGACCGGCGGGCAGGCTGCGCTCGAAATGGATGAGATTGCAGAAGGGCTTCTTCCAGACGATCTTTTCGTGCACGGAAACCGTCTTGCCGTCGATCTGCGTCTCATTGAGACCGAATTCCGGCTTGCCGTAGCGCCGGGTCGTGCGCTCGAAAACCTCGAGGCTCGCCGTCAAGGTGCGGCCGAACACGGTATGAGAGAGGGGATTAAGAGGATTGGCGTAGGCCAGGCGCATCATGTCCGCCGCGGCGCGAAAAGGGGCGAGAGCGGCATGATTGAGTTCATAAAACTGATAAAACATGGGGCTTTACCTTTCGTGATGCGGGGCATCCGGCCGCGCAAATCACCTAAATCATTGAAGCGCACGTGTCTTGCGTGTCGCTGCCTTCACTGCGGCGCTCCTCCGGTCGCGCGGTGCAGCAGGATAATGACGGCTCCTCGGGCGCGATCCTCATCCTTCCTATAATCCAACCTAGCAGTTTTTGCTGCAGAGCAACATAACTACAATTGGTTCTTATCTATAAAAAACGCCGGAGAATCGCTTCCCCGGCATCAAGAATGATCTCGAAAGGTTAAAGTTCCTGAGCTCAGGCATCGGCGAGGAAAGTCTGGCGTTGGGTGCCAAGGCCTTCCATGCCGAGCTCGACGACATCGCCCGGCTTCAAATACTGCGGCGGCTTCATGCCCATGCCGACGCCGGGAGGCGTGCCGGTGGAGATGACATCGCCCGGGTGCAGCGACATGAACTGGCTGAGATAGGAGACAAGGTAGGCAACACCATAGACCATGGTCCTGGTCGAGCCATTCTGCATCATCTTGCCGTTGACTTTCAGCCACATGCCGAGATTCTGCGGATCGGCAATCTCGTCCTTGGTGACGAGCCAGGGGCCGATCGGGCCGAAGGTGTCGCAGGACTTGCCCTTGGTCCACTGTCCCGAGCGCTCGGTCTGAAAGGCACGCTCGGAGACATCGTGGGAAACGCAGTAACCGGCGACATAATCAAGCGCATCGGCTTCGCTGACATATTTCGCCTTCTTGCCGATGATGACGCCGAGCTCGACTTCCCAGTCGGTCTTTTCAGAACCGCGCGGGATCAGCACATTGTCGTTCGGGCCGACGATAGCAGAGCTTGCCTTCATGAAGATGATCGGCTCCGGCGGTACGGTGGCGCCGGTTTCGGCAGCATGGTCGGAGAAGTTCAGGCCGATGCAAATGAACTTGCCGGTGCCGGCAACGCAAGCACCGAGGCGGCCTTCCGGCAACTCGGGCAGGCTCTTCGGATCGAGGGCCGCAATCTTTGCCAGACCTGCCGGCGAAATCGCCTCGCCGCCGATATCGGCGACATGGGCGGAGAGATCGCGGATCTTGCCGTCGCTATCCAGAAGCGCCGGCTTTTCCTTGCCGACTTCGCCAACACGCAACAGTTTCATGGATTTTCCTTCCCTGCATTTTCAAAGACGAGATCGATGACGTCATATATGAACGAGTTATTCACCAGTGTCATCAATCGATTTCCGAAAGCCTAGCATGGCTCGGCCCTCCGCGCTGGAAAAACAGCTTTTCTAGTTCGGGGATAATGACCTGGCGATTTCGACGATGACGTCAAAGGCCGTATTGATGTCTTCGGCCGTCGCCTCGAACTGACCGGCCTGGAAGCGGATGACCAGCCGGCCGCCGACACGGGTCTGCGTCAGATAGATGCGGCCGTCATTGTTGATGGCGTTGAGTAGTCGCTGCGTATGCTGTTCCTGATCGACCCCCGCGGGCGCCTTATGATCGAAGGAGAACAGCGACAGGAACGGTTCGGTGACAACCTCGAAATCCGGCTCTGCAGCTAGGCGCACCGCCAGATTCTGCGACCAGGATACATGGTTGCGGATCATCGTGCGCAATCCTTCCAGGCCGTGATAGCGCAACAAAAACCAGAGCTTCAGCGCACGGAAGCGGCGGCCGAGCGGCACGGACCATTCCGAGTAATTAATGATGCCATCGTGGCCGTGCGTGCGCAGATATTCGGGCTGGATCGCCAGCGTGCGGACCAGCGTCTCCGGCTCACGAACGAACTGGACGGAGCAATCAAATTGCGCGCCGAGCCATTTATGCGGGTTGAAGACGACGGAATCGGCCTGTTCGACGCCTTGCCACAGAGTGCGGAATTCCGGGCAGATCATCGCCGAGCCAGCCCATGCGGCATCGACATGGACATAGAGCCCATGCGCATGGGCGACCTCAACCACGGCGGCGATATCGTCGCAGGCACCGACGCTGGTGCCGCCGACGCAGGCGATGACGCCGCCCGGCAGCAAACCGGCAGCGCGATCACGCTCGATCGCCTCGGCAAGCGCCTTCGGATCCATGGCCTTGTTGGGACCGCTGGTGGGAATCCGCACCAGATTATCCTCGCCGACGCCTGATATCCAGATGGCCCGGTCGATGGAGGTATGGACCTGATCTGTCGAATAGATGCGCACTGCCTTGTTGGCCGCAAGCCCGCTTTTGTTGCCCTGCCAGTCCAGCGCTCTTTCGCGCATGACCAGCACAGCCGCAAGGGTCGCGGTCGAGGCGGAATCCTGAATGACGCCGGTGAAGGTTTTAGGCAGGCCGAGCGCCTGGCGCAGCCAGTCAACGACCTTCGTTTCAAGTTCGGTCGCGGAAGGCGATGTCTGCCAGAGCATACATTGCGCGGCGATGGCGCTGACCAGATATTCGGCAACCACCGAAACGGGAGCGGCATTGGCGGGGAAATAGGCGAAAAAGCGCGGGTGCTGCCAATGCGTCATGCCGGGCACCAGGATATCCTCAAAATCCTTGAAGATATCCTCCATGGCTTCGCCCGTTTCCGGTGGAGAATCGGCGATATGAGCCGCAATCTCGCCCGGCGCCATCTTCGCCCGGACCGGCCTGTCGCGAAGCGACGCACGATAATCCGCGCCCCAATTGGCCGCCTTCTCCGACCACTGCCGAAACTGCTCCCAATCCATGACGATCCTCCCTGCTCCATCGGACGAGGCGGACCTTAGACCGGTTTCGATACTCGGTCGAGTATCAGAAAAGCTCGTCCAGCGCCGGCCCAAGCGGCACGATGCCGGTGGGATTGAGCGTCGAAATCGAGTAGTAGCCGCGCTTGATATGATCGAAATTCACGGTCTCGGCAACACCTGGCCAGTCGAACATCCGGCGGCAGAAGGACTGGAGGTTGGCATAGTCCGACAGCCGGCGAAGATTGCATTTGAACAGGCCGTGATAGGCGACATCGAAACGGACGAGGGTGACGAAGAGCCTGATATCGCTTTCCGTTGGATTGGCGCCAAAGAGGAAATCCCTGCCCTCCAGCTCGGTTTCGATCTGATCAAGGCAATCGAAGACCTCGCTGAAGGCTTCTTCATAGGCGATCTGCGTCGTGGCGAAGCCCGTGCGATAGACGCCATTATTGAGAGCGGGATAGATCCGGGCATTGAAACTGTCGATTTCATCCCGCTTACCGACCGGATAGAGATCAATGTCCTTGCGGGCAAGATCGCCAAAGCCGTCATTCAGCATGCGTAGAATATCGGAGGATTCGTTGTTGACGATCGTGCCCTTCTGCTTGTCCCATAGGACCGGTACGGTGGCGCGGCCAGTAAACGTCGGATCAGCCTTGGTATAGATCTCATGCATGTAGCTGGCGCCGTTTATCGGATCGTTCGTCGCACCGGGATAGTCGCCAAACTGCCAGCCCTGCTTGGACAACACGGGTTCGACGATGGAAACGGAAATGACCTCTTTCAGACCCTTCAGCTTGCGGCCAATCAGGGTACGTGAAGCCCAGGGGCAGATCAGAGCGACGTAAAGATGATAGCGGCCGGCCTCTGCTTTGAAACCGCCGTCACCCGTCGGTCCTGCACGACCATCGGGCGTGACCCAGTTGCGGAAGCTCGAAATCTGGCGAACGAAACCGCCCTTCTCATCCTTGGCCTGGACCGGCTGCCAATCCTCAGTCCATTTTCCATTTACCAGCAAGGCTCTGTCTCCGCTCGCACGCGTTCATATAGGGGCGGAGCATAGCGGAACAGAATTTCACTGGAATAACGCAAACTTGAAACAGACTGTCTACCTGGCGAATGCAGATGCCTCTATGTATCAAATGACGCGTTTGCGATCAGGTTTATCGGAGAAATCCCATGGCGACATCCGTTTCCAACGTCAGGACCGACCATGCCAGCCGCTATCTCCAGCAGCTCTGCAAGCATTGGAGCCATCGCTTCAGCGTGGAATTCGATGCGGCTGCCGGCAGGGTGCCGTTCGGCGCGGAAAACTTCCTCGATCTGGCGGCCGAACCCGGCAACCTCGTCATGACGCTGACGGTCGAGAAGCCCGAAGACCTCGAGCGCATGCAGAACGTCGTTGCCGACCACCTCAAGCGCTTCGCCTTCCGCGAGGAGCTCGACGTAAGCTGGGCTGCTCGAATTTAAGTTTTCATCCGCTATTTATAACCAGCCAACGGCCAGTTTCGATCGCCTGCGGCAAATGCTCTCTAAGGAAGAAGCCCTCATGACATCAAGCAATAGCCGCGAATCCCAATATCCGATCGACAAGCTCTTTCTCGACCGCTGGTCGCCGCGCGCCTTTTCCAACGAGACCCTGCCGGAAGCCGACCTGCTGACCATTCTGGAAGCGGCGCATTGGGCACCCTCCGCCTCGAACCTGCAGCCCTGGCGTTTCCTCTATGCTCTGCGCGGCTCGGAACATTGGGACCGGTTTTTGAGCGTCCTGATCGACTTCAATCAGGGCTGGGTGAAATCCGCTGGTGCGCTGCTTTTTGTCATTTCCCGCACTCACAGCGGCGAGCTTGGCTCCGCCGAGCAGAAGCCCAGCTACAGCCACTCTTTCGATGCGGGCGCGGCTTGGGGCTTCCTGGCCATCCAAGCACATTTAGCCGGCTATGAAGCTCATGGCATGACGGGCTTCCACGTCGAAAAGGCGTATGAGGTTCTCGGCATTCCGGATGGCTTCCGCGTCGAGGCTGCCGTTGCGATCGGCAAGATCGGCGACAAGAATCAACTTCCGGAAAAGCTGCGCGAGCGCGAAGTGCCGAGCCAGCGCAATCCGCTTTCAGGACTGGCCTTCAACGGTACCTTCATCGCCAAGTAATCGATAAAAAAGAAAGGCCCGCCGAAACTATCCGGCGGGCCTTTTGTGTCTTCGTCAAACAATCAGATGTCGAGATTGGCGACGTTCAGCGCATTGTCCTGAATGAACTCGCGCCGCGGCTCGACCTCATCGCCCATGAGCCGGGCAAAGAGGCCATCTGCATCGGTCGCATCCGTGACCCTCACCTGCAGCAGCGAGCGGACGTTCGGGTCGAGCGTCGTTTCCCAGAGCTGCTCGGCATTCATCTCGCCGAGGCCTTTATAACGCTGCAGCGTCAGCCCCTTGCGGCCGCCGGCGAAGATCGTGTCCAGCAGCTGGCGAGGGCCGGAAATCTCCGTCTCTCCATCGCGGCGAACGAGCTTTGGCGGTGTGATATAGACTTCCTTTAGCCGCGCGCCGAGCTGATCGATAAGGCGGGCATCCTGCGAACCGATCAGTGCCATGTCGAGGAAGACGACTTCCTTGACGCCGCGTACGGTGCGCTCAAAGCGCAGGCCGCCCTCGCTCGTCACGGCACCAGTCCAGCCGCGCTCGGTTTCCTCGGCGATGACATCGAGCCGCTTGGCAACGTCATTGGCGAGTGCCTCCGCACGCGCGGGATCGCTGACCATTTCGGCATTGAGAGCGCCTGCAATTGCCGCCTGCTCGACGACGGAGCGATTATAGCGGGAATGCAGATTGTCGATCAGCGTGCGCAGGCGCAGTGCGTCGTAGATCGCCTCGCGCAGATCCTGACCGGTACGGACTTCGCCGTTGCCGAGGCGCAGGCTTGCATCGTCCGTGCCCTGGCCGATCAGATATTCTTCCAGTGCCTTCTCGTCCTTGACATATTGCACCGACTTGCCGCGCGTCACCTTGTAGAGCGGCGGCTGGGCGATATAGAGATGGCCGCGCTCGATGAGATCGGGCATCTGCCGGAAGAAGAAGGTCAGCAGCAGCGTGCGGATATGCGCGCCGTCGACGTCTGCGTCCGTCATGATGATGATCTTGTGATAGCGGAGCTTTTCGGCATTGAATTCGTCCTTGCCGATGCCGGTGCCGAGCGCGGTAATGAGCGTGCCGATTTCTTGGCTCGATAACATCTTGTCGAAGCGTGCGCGCTCGACGTTGAGGATCTTGCCACGCAGCGGCAGGATGGCCTGGTTTTCGCGCGAACGGCCCTGCTTGGCCGAACCGCCTGCCGAGTCGCCCTCGACGAGGAAGACTTCAGACTTGGCGGGATCACGCTCCGAGCAGTCGGCAAGCTTGCCGGGGAGCGAGGCGATATCAAGCGCGCCCTTGCGGCGGGTCAACTCGCGGGCCTTGCGGGCAGCTTCGCGGGCAGCTGCGGCTTCGACGACCTTGCCGACCAGAACCTTGGCTTCGGACGGATGTTCTTCGAGCCAGGTGCTGAGGGCTTCGTTGACCAGGCTCTCGACGACGGGGCGAACTTCGGAGGAAACCAGCTTGTCCTTGGTTTGCGACGAGAATTTCGGATCGGGAACCTTGACCGACAGCACGGCGGTCAGGCCTTCGCGGCAGTCGTCGCCGGTCAGCGTCACCTTTTCCTTTTTGGTAATGCCCGAGCTGTCCGCATAGGAGGTGATCTGGCGCGTCAGGGCAGCGCGGAAGCCGGCCATGTGCGTGCCGCCGTCGCGCTGCGGAATGTTGTTGGTGAAGCAGAGTACGTTTTCGTGGTAGCTGTCGTTCCACCACATCGCAACTTCGACGGTGATTCCGTCCTTCTCGCTGCGGATCGAAACCGGCTTTTGGACCAGCGGCTTCTTGGCGCGATCGAGATAGGAGACGAAGGCTTCCAGGCCGCCGTCGTAAAGCAACTCTTCCTGCCTGACGTCGGAATGACGCTTGTCGGTCAGAAGGATGCGGACGCCGGAATTCAGAAAAGCGAGTTCGCGCAGACGATGCTCGAGCGTGCCGTAGTCGAACTCAATCATGGTGAAGGTTTCGGAGCTCGGCATGAAGCTGACTTCGGTGCCGGTCTCGCCGCCCGCATCACCCGTTTCCTTCAGCGGTGCATCCGCCACGCCATGGGTGAAGCTCATTTCATGGATCTTGCCCTGGCGGCGGATCTTCAGCTTCAGCCAGACGGACAGCGCATTGACGACCGAAACGCCGACGCCATGCAGACCGCCGGAAACCTTATAGGAATTCTGGTCGAACTTACCGCCGGCATGAAGCTGGGTCATGATAACCTCAGCCGCCGAAACACCTTCGCCGCTGTGAATATCCGTCGGGATACCGCGGCCGTTATCGGTGACCGTGACCGAACCGTCGGGATTGAGCGTCACCGTTACGATATCGGCATGGCCGGCCAAGGCCTCGTCGATCGCGTTATCGACGACCTCATAGACCATATGATGCAGGCCCGAGCCGTCATCCGTATCGCCGATATACATGCCGGGACGCTTGCGCACCGCATCGAGGCCCTTCAGGACCTTGATGGAATCTGCGCCATACTCGGCGTTGCCACCATTATCGGTTACGGACGTGTCGGTCATATATTGAAGTCTTTCCAGTGTTTAGAGAACGCTGCCGATCCGTAGAGTATGATGCCGAAAAGTGTGAGCGGTTTTCGGACGGCATCATGCTCTACTTCTTTGAGTTTAGAGCGGATTCAGATTTCAGGTCGTTTCGACCCGAAATCTTCCGACTCTAACGAATCAGCGGTTTTTCCTAGCCTGTATATAGGATGTTTCACCCTGAAGTTCCAAACGGAAGGCCCCGAAATCAGGTATAAAACAGGGGATTAAGGCGGTTTTCAGCCGGTTTTTCCGGCATTTTCCAGAACCTTCGAGAGTTCGCGGATTGTTGCCGCGTCAAGGCTGCGGATCTTGCCTGCCAAGTGATTGACAAAGGCCGTATATTCCGGCGAAAGCCCGGAGGTATCGACGACAACGCGGGGGTCGGAAAACCGCGCCAGTAGGAACAATTCCTCGGCCTCGTCCCAGATGATGTTGAAATAACCGGCGATGCGCTGCAGGAGATCGAAGGTCGGCAGGCCGCGCTTTCCGTGTTCTAAGGCGGATAAATAAGCCGGAGTCACGTTCAGCGCAGTCGCCATCTGCTTCTGCGAGACGCCTTTACGCAGCCGCAGCTTGCGTACCGCTTCGCCGAACGGGGTCAAAGCTTTTCCCCCTTCAGGCGCGACAGGCGGATATAAAGCGCACCCTCGCCGCCGTGATGCTGCGCCGCCGTCTCATAAGAGGAAATCAGAAAGCGGAATTCGGGCTTGGAAAACCAGAGCGGCACGGCACGCTTCAGGGCTCCCTCGCTGCCCATGGAGCTGCCCTTGCCTGTTATGACGAGCACATGGCGAAGGCCGCGGCTATGGGCGCGCAGCAGGAAATCCAGAAGCATGCCATGGGCCTCGCTCTGGATGAGCCCGTGAAGATCGATCCTGGCCTCAAGTGCCAGATGCCCCCTGGCGATCTTGCGCTTGACGGGGCGTTCGAGCGGATGATGGCGGCCAGCGGGCTGCTTTACAGGCGCGGGAGCTTCCTGCGTTTCGGCCGAGGGAGGCACTGGCTTCGTCCTTGCGGCGCGGGCGCTTTCTTCGATTTCGGCTTCCGCCTGCAGTGCCGCTTCGAAAGCCTCTATATCGGCCACACGTCCGGGCATGGGACGCGTGCTCTTGGCGACCTTACCCCATAGGATTCGGTCTTCCGTGCTGAGCTTTCGTTCCTTGTTCTGCCGTTCCGGGGCCATCAGCCGAACCTCTGCGCCGCCGCCTTCGGGATGAGTATATAAAAATCGGCGTCATTGCGCACGGTCCCGGCAAGCTCGCCGGCATCGTAGCCGGAGCCGGTAAAGATATCGCCACGCGCCGGCCCAACGATCGCCGAACCCGTATCGAGCGCCAGCATCAACCGGGCGAAGGGCTTGCCTGCATCGAGGTGCTTCAGGCTTTCAGACCGGATGAAGAAGGGAAAACCGAAGGTGTGGATAAGCCTGTCGACCGCAAGGGAACGGCCAGGTACCAGCGGCACCTTCGCCGCTGCAATCGGCCCAAGAGCCGGGTCGCTAACATCGGCCTCGCGGAAGAAGATATAAGATCGATTGTGCCAGAGGACTTCATCGACCTGCTCGGGGTGTGCGTAGAGCCAGTCGCGGATCGTCTGCATGGAGATCGTCGCGCGATCCAGCAGGCCGCGGTCGATGAGCAGGCGACCGACCGCCGAAAAGGGATGACCGGCCTTGGCGGCATAGGTGATGCGGCCGAGACGCCCGTCAGGATAGCGCAGACGTGCCGCGCCCTGCACATGCACGAAGAAAATGTCGACCTTGGATTTCGCCCAGGCGATCTCCAGGCCCTTGCCATCGAGATAGCCGCGATCGATTTCGCCGCGGTCGGGATAAGCTGAAATCGAATCGCCCTGAAGCCTCCCGAACATGTAGGTAGGATCGAGCTCGGCGGGGCGATTGCTGTCATCGAGATCGATGAGATCGTCCGGTCGACGATAAAAGGGATAGCGGTATATCTCGTTCGGCTCGGCGGAGACTTCTATTTCCGGCTCATAGAAGGCTGTTACAAAGCCGGCCGCGCCGCCATCACGGCGAATGAAAAAGGGCTGACAGTGTTGCTCGAAGAAAGCCCGGGCTTCGGCCGAATTGCGCGGTTCCTTGCCTTCCGCCGCTTCGAGGAGCGTCAGGAGATCATCGGCCGACAGTCCCACTGCACCCGTGCGATAGGACTTCACATCGCGGATATAGGCGCGACAGTCTTTCATCGCGCGAAAAAGGCTGGAAGGATCGTCGTCCTCCCAGCCCTTCAGATCGGCGAAGGTTGCCGGTTCCAGCCTGAAATCCTGCGATAGGCTCGTCATTGTTCCGATTCGGTCGCCACAAGTTTCCAGTTCGGATCGCGCGAACGCGTGTCGCGGGCGAAGGTCCAGAGATCGCTGACCTCGGCCACCGCTTCGGCATCGCCATCGATCAAAGTGCCGGCCTTGTCGTAGGTGGCCGAGATCATCTGGCTGACGATGCTCATGGTGATGAGGACATCCGTTCCCTTCACCTCGGCGGTGACGATATCGGCCTTGTCGATACCGACAAAGGTGGACTTCACCTTTTCGCCCCTGGCTTCGCGTTCGGCGATGGCGGCATCGAAGCCCTCGTAGACCTCGCGCGACAGCAGGCCTTTCAGCGACTTGCGATCACCCTCGGCAAAGGCCATGACGATCATCTCGTAGGCCATCCGGGCACCGTTGACGAATTCCTTGGGATTGAAAGAAGGATCCGCCTTGCTCACGTCGCGCAGCGAATCATTGAGCGGCGTGCCGGCCGGGGTAAAGGCATCGATGGCAGCAAAACGATCTTCCTCTTCGGTCCCATCGCGCCGCGGCAAGGTCACCACCTTACCGGCATCCGGTGCCGTTGGGCCATTGGCCGGATCTGCGGAACCATAGAGATCGCGCGGCGGCTTCTCATTCCCCGTGCGGCGGCCGAGAACGCTGCGCAGCTGAAAGAAGATCAGCACCGCTGCCACCAGGAAAAAGATCGTCACAAAATCGTTTGCACCCATCTCGTATCGGAACCACCGTTAAAATTAAAAGATCAATCCCCATATAGTCCGCATCGATCTATCATTCAAATAGCGGACCGGTTTCTTTATTATACGCGCGAAACCAACGCTTACGCGAAGAAACCCCGCTCTCAGGACCACCGTAACATGCGCCTATCACTTCTTCCTATCTTCGTCTTTCTGATGCCTCTGGCTGAAATTGCCGGATTCATCGTGGTTGGAAAGATGATCGGCGTCTGGGCGACACTGGGGCTTGTCATCCTCAGCGTGCTGCTCGGTGCTGCTCTTTTGAGAATCCAGGGCATCGGCATTCTTCAGCGCATTTCGGCCGAAAGCCGCAATGGCGGCGATCCCGGCCGCGAGATGGTGCATGGCGCCATGATCGTCGTTGCCGCCTTCTTCCTGATGCTGCCCGGCTTCATCTCTGATATCATCGGCCTGCTGCTCTTCATCCCGGCCGTACGCGATCTCGCCTGGCAGGTTTTGCGCAAGCGCATCGTCGTCGTCGGCAATTCGCGGGCGTTCCGCCGCGGGCAGGGCCCGGGCCCGGGCCCGGGCCCGGGCGCCGGACCGCAAGGCCGGCCGAACAAACCCGGGAACGTTGTCGATCTCGATGAAGGCGATTTCCATCGGGAGCCAAACCGCAACTCGCCCTGGTCGGACCAAAAGCGGCTGGAAGACTAGAGAACGGCCTCCGGAGTGCCGGAGCCATAAGGGTTGTAAGCCCCTTTTCTAAATGCTAGATGGCGACACCCATCGAGACGTGAGAGGACACCCCCATGGCCAACGAGACCAACGGCAACGGTGCTGCCAGCCCGAGCCTCAGCATCCTTGCTCAGTACACCAAGGATCTTTCCTTCGAAAATCCGGGTGCCCCGCGCTCGCTTCAGGCCCGGGAAAATGCTCCCGACATCAATATCAATGTGAACGTCAACGCCAACCCGCTGTCGGATTCCGATTTCGACGTCGTGCTGACGCTGAGCGCCGAAGCCAAGGATGGCGAGCGCGTTCTCTTTCACACCGAGCTGGTTTATGGCGGTGTCTTCCGCGTCACCGGTTTCCCGCAGGAACACATGCTGCCGCTGCTCTTCATCGAATGCCCGCGCCTGCTGTTCCCCTTCGCACGCCAGATCATCGCCGACGTCACGCGCAACGGCGGCTTCCCGCCGCTGATGATCGATCCGATCGATTTCGCTCAGATGTTCACGCAGCGCATGGCCGAAGAACAGGCCCGCGCCCAGGTTTCGGCCGTTCCGAACTGAGCCTCGATTTTTCCTGTTCTGGAAACGAAAATGCCCGGATCGCACGTCCGGGCATTTTCTTTTGATTCTTGAAAAAACGCCCTATTCGGAAGCAGGGTATTTCGACCAGATTCCCTTCGTGCCGAGCTTGGCGACCAGCGCCGCATGAGCCGCGAGTTCCTCCTCGGTTAGCCGGCTCGGCAGCGGAGCGGGCCGCGCCAAGATATCGACGACGATTTCCTCCGCGACATCGTTCTGGCGCGAGCGCGCCGATGAACCGGTGACACTGCCAAGCCCGAGCGCCGTCTGCCGGCCGCCGATCATCTCGATATAGACTTCAGCCAGCAGTTCGGAGTCGAGCAACGCGCCATGTTTCGTGCGGTGCGAGTTGTCGATGCCGTAGCGACGGCAAAGAGCATCGAGCGAATTCGGACCCATCGGATGTTTGCGCCGGGCCATGGCCAAAGTATCGATCACCATGTCGGGCAGGATCGGCGGCCGGCCTAGCCTTGCGAATTCGGCGTTGACGAAACCCATGTCGAAGGTGGCGTTGTGCGCGATCCATTTGGCATCGCCGAAGAAGTTGAGGATCTTGTCGGCGACCTCTTCGAAGGGCGGCTTGTCCTTCAGCGATTCGTCGGTGATGCCGTGCACCGCGAGCGCATCCGGATGCACCTTGCGATCACCCGGATTGATATAGAGGTGCAGCGTGTTTCCTGTCGGGAAATGGTTGATGAGCTCGATACCGCCAATTTCAATGATCCGGTCGGCCCTGTTGTCGAGGCCCGTGGTTTCCGTATCGAAAATGATCTCGCGCATATCGAAACTCCGCTTTCCTATGTCTTGCTCTGCTGCTTGCGCCGCAGATCAGCAATAATCTCTCTGACCTGCTCGCCGGCCGCCTCGATACTTCCGCCGGTATCGATGACGTAATCGGCGCGCGCGCGCTTTTCCGCATCCGGCGTCTGGCGGGAGAGAATCATATTGAATTTTTCCTCCGTCATGCCCGGTCGGGCAAGCACCCTCTCCCGCTGAATCTGTGGATCGCAGCTGACGACAACAACCTTATCCACTCGTTTGTCGGCGCCGGTTTCGAACAGCAGCGGAATATCCAGCACCACCAGATCGGCGCCGGCCTCGCTTTGACGTTCCAGGAACTGACGCTCGCGTTCGCGCACCAGCGGATGAACGATGGCCTCGAGACGCTTGAAACCGGAGGGATCGCCGGCAAGCTTTCGGCTGAGCTCCTGCCGATCGACCTTACCGCCGCTGGTCGTTCCCGGAAAGGAAGCCTCGACCAGCTGCACGGCTTCGCCACTATAGAGATCATGCACGACCGCATCGGAATCGTTCACCGGTATTCCGGCTTCAGCGAAAAGTTTTGCCGAGGTCGATTTTCCCATGCCGATCGATCCGGTGAGCCCGATCTTGATCATATTAGTGCTTTTCCATATCGGCGATGATCAATGCCCTCAAGGTTTCATCGACCGCCGGACGTTTTCCGAACCATTTCTCGAAGCCCGGCACGGCCTGATGCAGCAGCATGCCGAGGCCATCGACGATGGCGAAGCCCTGTTCCTGGGCCTGGGCGAGAAGCGGTGTCTTCAACGGTACATAGACAATGTCGGTGACGACGGCGCCGTCTGCAAGAGAGGAAAAATCGATACGGGGCGATGCTTCGCCGTCCATGCCGAGCGATGTCGTATTGATAAAGAGACCGGCGCCCTGCATCACCTCATGGAGTGCGGCCATCGGATGGGCATGGATCCGGTCGCCGAAGCGATCCGCCAATTCCTGCGCCCGCTCGACCGTGCGGTTGACCACATGAATTTCCTTGAAGCCGCGGTCGCGCACCGCCTGGATCACGGCGCGGCTGGCACCCCCTGCCCCGAGGATGACGGCACGATCGCTACGATCCCAGCCAGGGTGACGCTCATCCAGGTTTGCCGTGAAGCCGCGGCTATCGGTGTTCGTTGCGTGCAGCTCGCCGCCTTCGAGCCACAGGGTGTTGGACGCGCCCAATTCTTCCGAAAGTTCGTCAGGCCGATCAGCGAGTTTGAACGCCGCTTCCTTATGGGGGATGGTGACGTTGCCGCCCACGAAGCCGCTGGTGCCGTCCTTCAAGGATGCAATGAAGGCTTCGAAAGCTTCTACGGCAACCTCATGGGCGCGATAGCTGCCGGCCAGACCGAGCTGTTTCAGCCAGTATCCATGGATGAGCGGCGAGCGCGAATGCTTGACCGGATAACCCGTTACAAAAGCGTTTACGCTTTGTGTTTCACGTGAATCATCCATCGATCGTCCCCAACTCTCGCAGTTTTTCCAGAAGCGGCAGCATCGGCAATCCAACGATGGTGAAATAGTCGCCGTCGATTTTGGAGAAGAGCTGGATGCCTTCGCCTTCCAGCTGATAGGCGCCGACACTCGACAAGGCCTTATCGCTGACGCGGCCCAGGTGGCGGTGAATGAAATCGGCCGATAATTCCCGCATGGTCAGATCGGCGTGAGACACATGCTCCCATATAATGTCGCCGTTGCGTGCCAACGCGATGGCGCTGTTCAGCCGATGCGTCTTTCCGGACAAGGTCCGCAGATGATTTTCCGCATCGGCTATCGACTTCGGCTTGTGGAAGACCTGGGCACCCAACGACATGGTCTGATCGGAACCGATGACGAGCGTGGCGGGAAAGCGATCGCTCACCTCTTTTGCCTTCGCCTTTGCCAGCACGAGCGCGACCGCATCCGGGCTGGCGCCACCCAGCTCCAGCGGTGCTTCGATCGCGCGCTCATCGATATCGGCAGCGATCGCCTGAAAATGCAATCCGGCGTTTTCCATCAGCATCCGCCGGAATGGGCTGGAGGATGCAAGGATAAGGGGCGAGGTCATGACGGCTGCCTCCGAGATAGTCATGGGGAGCGCTTAGCGCAGCTTGGGTCGCAGGGCAACAATGGCGGCAGCCGTCTCCTCGATGGAACGGCGTGTGACATCGATAATCGGCCAGTTGTGCCTGGCGCAGAGCGAGCGGGCATATTTCAGCTCTTCGGAGATCGCGGCCCGATCGGTGTAGTCGCCTCGATCGAAGCCGGGCGTCGTGCCGAGGATGCGGTTTTCGCGAACCTGTGAGATACGGTCGGTCGTCGCAACAAGTCCGACGATCAAGGGCTTCGTCGCCCTGGTAAGGCCTTCCGGCAACGGCACGCCATGGACGATCGGAATGTTTGCTGTCTTGATGCCGCGGTTGGCCAGATAGATGCTCGTTGGTGTTTTCGAGGTTCGGCTGATACCGATGATGACGACATCGGCATCATCATAGTCATCAGGCATCTGGCCGTCGTCATGATCCATGGTGAAGTTCAGCGCTTCGATGCGGGCGAAATAATCCGCATTCATCACATGCTGCGCGCCGACGCGGCGGCGCGAGGCTGTGCCGAGATAGGTCTGAAAAACATTCATGACCGGCTCGAGAACATTGACTGATGGTACGCCCATCTCCTTGCAGCGCTCAGCGATGAAATCGGCAAGTTCTCGATCGACGATCGTATAGAGGACGATACCCGGGCTGTGGTCGATCGCCTCCAAGACAGGCAGAAGCTGCTTGCGGTTTCTGATTAGCGGATAGACGTGCTCGATCGGCTGGCTGGCATGGAATTGCACGGAGGCGGCGCGGCCGGCGGAGATGAGAGTCTCGCCCGTTGAGTCAGAAATCAGGTGCAGATGAAAGAAGCTCGTCCGGTTTTCCACGCTACTTTCCATCGCCTGTTGATATCTCGGGAGAAAAGAGAGGTACGAGAAGGGGGCTATCTAGGGCAAGTGGAAAACGGCCAAGTTTTCCACATTTGGAATTTTCGAGAGACGGCTTTCGCGGCGGCTGTGGGCAATGTGGACAAGATTGGCAACACCTCGCTCATCCCCGACTTGTCCCCAGACCGGGACGAGCCAAATTTCTCTTCAACCCCCTCAAAAGATTGAAAAATCGCCTTTCTTTTCCACATATCAGCTTGTGATCCCGAAATCTCTCCCGATTCCATGCTCGAGGCGCGACAAATTGGACAGGCAAGGGACGAACTTTAATCCTTGCTACTCACCGACTCTAAGAAATAGAAACCTTTTAATATATGTTTGGTTTTATATAGGACGACGTCTGTGACCGATGAACGCCGGAAGATCCTGCGGGTGCTGAGCGGCGAAACGCTCACCCCTCCTCCCCTCTGGCTGATGAGACAGGCAGGTCGCTATCTACCCGAATATCGTGAAACGCGTGCGAAAGCCGGAAGTTTCCTCGATCTCTGTTATACGCCCGACTACGCTGTCGAAGTGACGCTGCAGCCGATCCGGCGTTATGGCTTCGATGCTGCCATTCTCTTCTCCGATATTCTCGTCATCCCGGATGCGCTGAAGCGGAATGTTCGCTTCACCGAGGGACACGGGCCGGAAATGGATCCAATCGACGAGACGGGTATCCTGGCTTTGAAACCAGAGGGCATTCTGGCGTATCTAGAGCCCGTCATGGAGACGGTGCGACGGCTGCGGCGGGACTTGCCCCAGGAAACCACGCTTCTTGGCTTCTGTGGAGCTCCCTGGACCGTTGCGACCTATATGATCGCCGGACACGGCACCCCGGATCAGGCTCCTGCCCGGCTGTTTGCCTATCGCTATCCTAAGGCCTTCGAACATCTGCTGATGCTGCTTGCCGAGATCTCGGCCGATTACCTCGTGGCGCAGATCGATGCCGGTGCGGATGCCGTGCAGATTTTCGATTCCTGGGCGGGCGTGCTTGGTGAGAAGGAATTCGAGGCTTTCGCCATCAAGCCCGTCGCGAAGATGATCGCGTCGATCAAGACGCGGCGGCCGCGGGCTCGGGTAATCGCCTTCGCCAAGGGAGCGGGCTATCTGCTGAAAACCTATCGGCAGAAGACCGGTGCCGATGCGATCGGGCTTGATTGGTCCGTACCGCTGGCCTTCGCGCGGGAGCTTCAGAAGGATGGCCCGGTGCAGGGCAATCTCGATCCGATGCGTGTCGTTGCCGGCGGCAAGGCGCTGGACGACGGGATCGACGATATCCTGCAGCAGCTCGGGAATGGCCCGCTGATCTTCAATCTTGGGCACGGCATTACGCCGCAAGCTGATCCGGCCAATGTGGCGGCGCTGGTCGAACGCGTGCGGGGATGGAGGAGCTGATGACCGTGGAAAAGCAGACGGATTCCGCGGCGGGCCAGAAGGCCGGACGGCGGGCCTATTTCATGATCCTGATCTTTGCGGCGCTGGCGATCGGGCTTTTCGCCTGGCATCCGGCCGATCTTTATCTCTGGATCAAGGCGCTGCACATCATCGCCGTGATCTCGTGGATGGCCGGCATGTTCTATCTGCCGCGGCTTTTCGTCTATCACACCGATGCCGAACCCGGCTCCCAGCAATCCGAGACGTTCAAGGTGATGGAACAGCGGCTGCTGCGCTACATCATCAACCCGGCGATGATCCTGACCTGGATTTTCGGGCTTTATCTTGCCTGGTCGGTGTATGATTTCCAGGGCGGATGGCTGCATGCCAAGATCGGGCTTGTCTTGGTTCTCTCGGGCGTTCACGGCCATTTCAGCAGTGCGGTCCGCGCCTTTGCCCGCGACGAGAACAAGCATTCGGCGCGCTACTGGCGTGTCATGAACGAGGCGCCGACGCTTTTGATGATCGCAATCGTCATTCTCGTGGTCGTCAAGCCGTTTGCGTGAAGCGGGACCGTATTAGGGGGCGGCGTTAAATTTCTTTCATTTTGCCTGCCCCCCTTGCGGTTCAGAAAGTGAGTCGCTATTTTCCCGCCATCTTCTCTTCGTGGCATGTATCCATTCTGTCGCCCGCGAGCGCCCCTATCGCGGTTCTGAATACGAGCAACATTGCCTTTCCCCTCCTAAAAAAATGAGTAATTCCCTTCATGGCTGAAATGAAGCTTCAGGAACTGAAAAATAAATCCCCGACCGATCTCCTGGCCTTTGCCGAATCGCTCGAGGTCGAAAACGCCAGCACGATGCGCAAACAGGAACTGATGTTTGCAATTCTGAAGGAATTGGCGAGCCAAGACGTAGAAATCATCGGCGAGGGCGTCGTCGAAGTTTTGCAGGACGGCTTCGGTTTCTTGCGTTCCGCGAATGCAAACTATCTTCCCGGTCCGGACGATATCTACATCTCCCCCTCCCAGATCCGCCGCTTCTCCTTGAAGACCGGCGACACGGTCGAGGGACCGATCCGCGGACCGAAGGAAGGCGAACGTTATTTCGCGCTCCTTAAAGTCAACACCATCAATTTCGACGATCCGGAAAAGATCCGTCACAAGGTTCACTTCGATAATCTGACGCCGCTCTATCCCAATGAGCGCTTCCGCATGGAACTCGACGTACCCACGTCGAAGGATCTTTCGCCCCGCGTGATCGATCTTGTTGCACCGCTCGGCAAGGGCCAGCGCGGCCTGATCGTCGCTCCGCCGCGCACGGGTAAGACCGTCCTGCTGCAGAACATCGCCCATTCGATCACCGCCAATCATCCGGATTGCTACCTGATCGTTCTCTTGATCGACGAGCGTCCGGAAGAAGTGACTGATATGCAGCGCTCCGTCCGCGGCGAAGTCATCTCGTCGACCTTCGACGAGCCGGCCGTGCGCCATGTTCAGGTCGCCGAAATGGTCATCGAAAAGGCCAAGCGCCTCGTCGAGCACGGCCGCGACGTCGTCATCCTGCTCGATTCCATCACCCGCCTCGGCCGCGCCTACAACACCGTCGTCCCCTCTTCCGGCAAGGTCTTGACCGGTGGTGTCGACGCCAACGCCCTGCAGCGCCCGAAGCGCTTCTTCGGTGCCGCGCGTAATATCGAAGAAGGTGGTTCGCTGACGATCATCGCGACGGCCCTGATCGATACCGGCAGCCGCATGGATGAAGTGATCTTTGAAGAGTTCAAGGGTACCGGTAACTCGGAAATCGTTCTTGACCGTAAGGTGGCCGACAAGCGCATCTTCCCGGCGATGGATATCCTCAAGTCCGGTACGCGCAAGGAAGACCTTCTCGTTCCGCGCCAGGATCTGCAAAAGATCTTCGTTCTTCGCCGTATCCTCGCGCCCATGGGCACGACCGATGCGATCGAATTCCTGATCGACAAGCTCAAGCAGACGAAGAACAACCCGGATTTCTTCGATTCGATGAACACCTAACCTGCTACGGGATTGCTCCTGTCGAAGGATTATCGGTGTTGAATAGTGCTATGATCGGGCTGCGTTATGCGGCCCGATTTTGTTTTTGATGTATCGAACGTCGAAGTCAGAAATTCTTCGGCAATCGATTCGGATGCGGTTCAATCTGATGTTGGCGACAAGCGAGACAATCTATGCACTATCCAGCGGCGGCTTGCCCGCTGGAGTTGCTGTGGTGCGTATCAGCGGAAATGGAGCCTTTCGCGCGGCCAAGTCGCTTGCTGGCGCGTTGCCGATGCCACGACAAGCGACTCTTAAAACGATTCGGACTCGTAACGATCTAATTATCGACCGAGCTCTTGTCCTGACTTTTCCCGGTCCTGCCTCCTTCACGGGTGAGGATTGCGTGGAAATTCACGTTCACGGCGGCAAGGCGGTGGTGAACGCGCTCCTCGACGAGCTCTCGAGGTTCGAAAACTTTCGCCTAGCGGAACATGGGGAGTTCTCCCGACGAGCGCTGGAAAATGGAAAGATGGATCTGGTGGAGGTAGAAGGCCTTGCCGATCTTATCAGCGCCGAAACCGAGATGCAGCGGCGGCTCGCAATGGAGCATGCCGCCGGGGGGCTATCGGACCTCTATAACAGCTGGGCAGATCGTTTAACGCGCGCGCGTGCTCTGATCGAAGCGGAGCTGGACTTTGCCGATGAGGATGATGTCCCCGGCTCCGTATCGGATATGGTCTGGGCGGATATGAAGCAATTGCACCGCGAGCTGTCTGACCATCTTGCAGGCGCCGATCTCGGCGAGATTATTCGCGACGGGCTAAAGGTGGTGATCGCGGGCCCACCCAATGCCGGCAAATCCAGCCTGATGAACGCGCTAGCGAAGCGCGAAGTGGCGATTGTCACAGACATTGCCGGAACCACCCGTGACGTGCTGCACGTCGATCTGAATATCGAGGGATATGCAGTCAAGCTCTACGATACGGCGGGGCTTCGGGAGACTAACGAGATCGTCGAGCGTGAAGGCATTCGCCGTGCGTTACGCACAGTGGCAGACGCAGATCTGGTTTTATCTCTGGCCGAAATCGGCGAGGAACCGCAACGCGCCTTTCCAGGCTTTGCCGGCAAGGTGCTGACTGTCGGAACAAAATCTGATATTCACCCCGGCATTCACAATCGCTATGATGTAATGATTTCAGCCGTGGACGTCGCCGGATTGAATGAGTTGCATGAGCTTCTTCGGCGGGATTTGCAGGCACGTTCGGGAATGCTGTCCCTGGCTCTTCCTAGCCGCTTGCGTCATCGCACATTGCTGACCGATAGCCTTGGTGCGGTGGCGGCGGCGCTCGCGTTCGAGGATCGAGGTCTGGATATTAGAGCGGAGTACTTGCGGCAGGCGGCCACGAGCTTGGGGCGCATAACCGGACGCGTCGATGTCGAAGATCTACTGGATGTGATCTTCTCGGAATTCTGCATCGGCAAATGATTCACGTGAAACAGAGAGCGGCATACCCTCGCTGAACGTTTCACGTGAAACCTTCTTGACTCCTGAAATTGGTGTGCCAAACAAACGGCACGGCCGAGGACTTGATGATGTTCGATAAAGCGTATGATGTGATTGTTGTGGGCGGTGGTCATGCAGGGAGCGAAGCTGCCGCTGCATCGGCGCGCTTGGGCGCGCGCACGGCGCTCGTGACGCATAGGCGCGAGACGATCGGTGTCATGTCCTGCAATCCCGCGATTGGCGGACTTGGCAAGGGTCACCTGGTTCGCGAAATTGACGCTCTTGACGGCTTGATGGGCCGCGTCGCGGATGCGGCGGGCATTCAATTTCGCATGCTCAATCGCAAGAAAGGCCCGGCGGTGCGAGGCCCCCGCACGCAGGCGGATCGGAAGCTGTATCGCCTGGCCATGCAGGCAGAGATCGCCGCCATCGATAATCTCGATGTTATAGAGGGTGACGCTTTCGATCTTGCCTTTGAGCACGGCCGCGTGTCCGCCGTGATCTTGAAGGAGGGGCGTCATATTCCCTGTGGGGCCGTCGTCCTGACAACAGGGACTTTTCTTCGCGGCCTTATCCACATCGGCGATAGAAAGATACCGGCGGGCCGCGTCGGAGAAGAACCCTCTATTGGACTCTCGAATACGTTGCTCCGGCATGGACTGGCATTGGGTCGGTTGAAGACCGGGACACCTGCCCGGCTTGATGGTGCAACGATCGATTGGGACTCGGTCGGGCGTCAGGGTGCGGATGAAGATCCGACGCCTTTTTCCTTCATGACGGATGCTATCGTGAATCCGCAGATCGAATGCGGTGTTACCCGCACGACGCCGGAAACGCATAGAATTATTGCTGAAAACCTGAAGCGGTCGGCGATGTATTCAGGGCAGATTGAAGGTGTCGGGCCACGCTATTGTCCTTCCATAGAGGACAAGATCGTCAAGTTCGGCGAGCGTGATGGCCACCAGATCTTTCTGGAGCCAGAAGGTTTGGACGACACTACGGTCTACCCGAACGGCATATCCACGTCCCTGCCGGAGGACGTTCAAGAGGAATTCGTCAGGACCATTCCGGGTCTGGAACGAGTTCGCATTCTTCAACATGCGTACGCGATCGAATACGACCATGTCGATCCGCGCGAATTGAAGCTGTCCCTGGAAGTGGAAAAGATTCCCGGCCTTTTTCTGGCAGGCCAGATCAATGGTACAACGGGATATGAAGAAGCTGGCGCTCAGGGGCTCGTTGCGGGACTGAATGCTGCGCGTCTAGCGGCGGGCGGCGAATCAATCGAGTTCAGTCGGACGGAATCCTATATTGGGGTGATGATTGACGATTTGACCTCGCGCGGTGTCGCGGAACCTTATCGCATGTTTACATCGCGGGCGGAGTATCGCTTATCGCTGCGGGCAGACAACGCAGACGTTCGTCTGACGCCGATGGGTATTGCCGTAGGCTGCGTCGGTTCTGATCGGGCCATGCGCTTCGAGCAGTATATAAAGACTCTTGACCAGGCCCGCGATCGCTTGAAGAGCTTGACGGTTACGCCGAATGAAGCAGAACGCGCCGGAATGCATCTTAACAAGGATGGCCAACGCCGCTCGGCTTATGAGCTTCTTTCGCATCCGGGCCAGTCCATTGAAAGTCTCTCGCACATTTGGCCGGAACTGCATTCAATGCAGCGAAGGATTGGCGAGGCGATAGAAATCGAGGCGGCCTACGCCGTTTATATGGATCGCCAGACCGCCGATATCGTTCAGGCTCGGAGAGAGGAAGAGCGTGCCATACCGGCAGAATTCGACTTCTCCGTTATTTCGGGATTATCCAACGAGCTGAAGCAGAAGCTCACGGCCGCCCGCCCCAAGAATATCGCGCAAGCATCACGCCTTGACGGAATGACGCCGGCTGCGATCTCTTTGCTGTTGGCTTATCTAAGGAAGTTGGGTACAGCCGAAGAGCAGAAACTCGTTTCCTGACAATACAAGGTTAGAGAGTCCATAATATGGAATTGAACGGCGTACGTGTTTCACGTGAAACACAGGAGCGGCTGCAGCATTTTGCACAACTCTTTCAAAAATGGGCAAAGACCATCAATCTTGTCGCGCCGTCCACAATCGATGATCTCTGGCGTCGCCATATCTCGGACAGTGCGCAGATTTTTCAATTGCATCCCGTAACCGATCATTGGGTTGATTTGGGAAGCGGTGGCGGATTTCCGGGCGTGATAACTGCGATCCTGCTTGCAGAAAAAGGCGCAGGTCATGTCGATCTGGTCGAGAGCAATCAGAAGAAAGCTGCTTTTCTGCGCGTCTGTCTGCGTGAATGCGATGCCCGCGGCGCGGTTCATGCCATTCGTATCGAAGAGGCACCCGCAGCCATCCAAAACTGCGATATGATCTCCGCTCGCGCCCTTGCGGAGCTTGAGACATTGCTGGACTACGCGGAGCCTTGGCTCATGCGCAATGAAAATCTCCGCCTTCTGCTGCACAAAGGCCGGGATTACGAGCGGGAGCTTCAGAAAGCCCGTGGTCGTTGGCAATTCGATCTGGTAAAACATCAGAGTGTCGTTGAGCGAGATTCGGTTATTTTGGAATTCAGCCACCTTCGACGCCTGATTTAACCATAATTGGATATGCGGCAGATGATCGGCGAGCGAAACCGGATTATTACCATCGCAAATCAAAAGGGCGGCGTCGGCAAGACGACGACGGCAATCAACCTCGCGACGGCCCTTGCCGCCATTGGCGAGCGTGTCCTCATCGTCGATCTCGATCCGCAGGGCAATGCTAGCACGGGTTTGGGTATTGAACGGCGCGATCGCAAATTGTCTTCCTATGATCTGCTCGTCGGTAGCCACGGTATCATGGACACGGTGCAGGAAACGGCCGTACCGAATCTCTTTATTGTGCCGTCGACGATGGATCTGCTCGGGATTGAGATGGAGATTGCGCAGCAATCCGATCGCGTCTTCAAGCTGCGCCGTGCGTTGAATACGCCGGACGCTCTCTCCTTTTCCTATATTCTCGTTGATTGCCCACCCTCGTTCAATCTCCTGACGATGAACGCGATGGCTGCGGCGCATTCCGTTTTGGTGCCGTTACAATGCGAATTTTTCGCCCTGGAAGGCCTCAGTCAATTGCTGGAGACGGTCGATCAGGTTCGGCGCACGGTCAATCCATCCCTGGACATCCAGGGGATCGTCCTAACCATGTTCGATTCCCGTAATAATCTAGCGCAGCAAGTGGTGAGCGACGTACGGACCCATCTGGGCGAAAAGGTCTACCACACGTTGATTCCACGCAACGTGCGCGTGTCCGAGGCGCCTTCCTATGGCAAACCAGCCATTCTTTACGATCTGAAGTGCGCCGGCAGCCAAGCCTATCTCCAACTGGCTTCCGAAGTCATTCAAAGAGAGCGGCAGCGGAAAGCTGCCGCCTGATATCTAGTATTTGTTTCAGGGTGAGTATCGGCAATGAATGATGATCTTTCGAAGCGGCGCCTTGGGCGCGGACTGGCGGCTCTCATCGGGGAGATGGACCAGCCGACGCCCGTGGATGCAAGCCGACCGGCGGTCAATCCCGATCGCTTGGTCCCGATCGAATTCATCAGCCGCAACCCGCGCAATCCTCGCCGCTATTTCGACGAGACCGAGTTGCATGATCTTGCCAGCTCCATTCGCCAACATGGCATCGTACAGCCGGTCGTCGTTCGCACCACCTCGGTCGATCGCTATGAGATCATTGCCGGTGAACGGCGCTGGCGGGCGGCGCAGCTTGCCGGTCTGATCGAAATTCCAGTGATCGTTCGCGATGTCGATGACAAGACAGCGCTTGAGATCGCCATTGTCGAGAATGTGCAGCGAGCGGATCTCAATCCCCTGGAAGAGGCGCTGGGTTACGAGCAGCTGATTGCCGAACACGGCTATACGCAAAACGATCTCGGTGAAATCATCGGCAAGAGCCGCAGCCATGTCGCCAACTCTCTGCGTTTGTTGAAGCTCCCCGACCCGGTGCGTGATATGCTTGCCGCGGGTTCGCTTTCCGCCGGCCATGCCCGCGCCCTGGTTTCAACCTCCGATCCGACAGGGCTTGCGAGAACCGTTGTTTCAAAGGGCATGTCGGTTCGCGATGCCGAGCGTCTCGCGCAGAACGACATTAAGGCTCAGAATGACCCCCGCCCCGCCGGCGCGCGCAGGGATGAAAAGGATTCCGATACGCTGGCGCTCGAGCGCACACTGTCGGACACGCTCGGGCTGGATGTCTCGATCAATCACCGCGGCAATGGCGGCCAGGTGAAAATCAGCTATAAGACGCTGGAGCAGCTTGAAGAGATATGCCGGCTGCTGGAGCGCCGGTAACACAGAGAAAATGCAATAAGAACAATATATTAGCGGAGAGCTCTGGCTTTTCCGAGATTTGCGCGCGCTTGATTCCCGTGAAACATCAGCCCTTGCGGGCTGATTGGAGAGTGGTCGCAAGCAGCGTTTGCGTTGCGATCGTATCTTCGAGGCTGGCGCGCTGACGTGTCTGCAGAATGGCCATTTGCAGCCTGTTCATCTCGCGGGCAATGGCGGGAGCGTTCCAGCTTTTCAGCGCCTGCTCGATCACGGGCTTTCGTCTGAAATGGAGATGGCGCCCATGCGTCTGCATGACCTGAGCGGGTGCGAGGCGCTTTTCATCCATCTCGGCCCGCATCGTGTCAAGCATCTGAAACTGCCTCAGACAGCCTTGCAAAACGAGAAACATCGGCGTTTTGGACGAGGCGATTTTCTGCATGGCATGTAGAAAGGCGCTGGAATCCCCTTTAAGAATCGCATCAACGGCATCGTCGGTGGAAATGGCGCTGGCATCGCCAATAATTTCGATCACGTGCTCTTCTTCGATCGTCCCCTGCCCGCGGCAGTAAAGCGCGAGCTTGCGCACTTCGTTGCGCGAGGCGATGCGGTCGCCACCGAGAAGTTCGAGCAGCGCCTGGCGGGCAGCAGATGAGATGCGCAGGCCTTCATTCGCCAATTCGGTATCGATCAGATTGTTGAGGGCTCTTGCGTCATCGGCATAGCAGGGAATGGTCGCGACAGTTCGAGCCGGCTCTGCCACCTTGCGCAATCCCGATCCCTTCTTGAGATCGCCGGCTTCGACGATGACAAAACTGGCATCGGGCGGATTGTCCGCGATGATCTGCAGCGCATCGACCAGCGCCTTCTCATTGGCGGCGCCGCGAATCCAGACGAGCTTTTCGCCGCCGAACAGGCCGATCGCGTTGACTTCGTCAAGCAGGCGGCCAGCGTCATTCTGCAGGTCGCCGACGTCGAGCTTTATGAGGGAAAATGCGTCTTTGAGATCAACGCCCGTCTTGCCGGCAATCTGCGCGGCGCGTTCGGAAACGAGACCGCGATCCGGACCGTAGATCACGAAGATCCGGTAATTGCGCGCGGCATTCTGCAGGAATCCGTCAAATTCATGAGACTTGATTTCTGCCATGCCGCGCTCTCTATCAGCGGCTGAGCGCGGCGCCGATGTCGGCTGCTACTATCTCGGCGACTTCACGGGCGGCACGGTCTTCCGAATCACGGATTGCGCGCTGCTTGGCAAATTCCTGCGTCGGGAAGTCGACCAGTGAAGTTACCGCGCGGCTACCGGACTTGATGATCTTGCCGGTGCTGATCTCCTTCAATGTGAAGGAGGCGGTCACAGTCGTGCGGCCTGCGGCCGACGTACTCGAAGACGGCAGATAAAGCACGCCGCCGGTGCCGGAGCTGACGCTCAGGTCGACACTGTATTTCGGCGTCTTGGTCTCCCCTGCACCGCGCCCGGCGATGAAGATCAGCTGGTTGCGCACCTGGAGGCCCACGCGCGTGTTGACGTCAGAGAAGGAAACTTCCGACAGCTTCTGCGTCACGCCCGTGCTGACGGCATAGAGCGGTCGAACCTGACATGCAGACAGGAGGCCGACAACGGCCACCAGAGACGCAACGCCAGCCATGCGGGCGAATTTAAAAAGTCTATCAGACGACAATGTTTACGATCCTCTGTGGAACGACGATGATCTTCTTTGGCGCCTGACCATTCAATGCGCTTGTAACGGCGTCCAGGGCGAGCACGGCCTGTTGCACGGCATTCTGATCTGCATCGCGCGCGATTGTCAATTCAGCGCGCTTCTTGCCGTTGATCTGAACGGGATAAACGATCTCATTCTCGATCACGAGCGCCTCGTCATAAACGGGCCATGGGCTGGTCGCGACCATGTCGACGTTGCCAAGCGCAGCGGAGCATTCCTCGGCCAGATGCGGCGTGATCGGCGCGACCAGCGCAATCAGAATTTCCACGGCTTCGCGAACGGCAGAGCGATAGGCGCTATCGGCCTGACCGGCCGCGACCTTGCCGAGCGGTGCCGCCAGCGCATTGACGAATTCATAAATGCGCGCCACGGCCTTGTTGAAGGCGAGCTTGTCGTAATCGCCCTGAACCGCCTTCAGCGTGCGGTGGGCGATCTGCGAAATCGCCAGGGCTTCACCTTCCTTAGCCGCCGCAGGTTCGACCGCCTTCAGGACATCGGCGGCTTCGGAGATCAGGCGCCACATGCGCTGGGTGAAACGATGTGCGCCCTCGACGCCGGCTTCCGACCAGATGACATCGCGATCGGGCGGCGAATCGGAGAGCACGAAGAAGCGTGCCGTATCGGCGCCATAGGAGGCGATGATATCGTCGGGGTCGACGACGTTCTTCTTCGATTTCGACATCTTCTCGATCGAACCGATGGCGATGTCTTCGCCTGATGACAGCAGTGTGGCGCGGCGCTGGCCGTCGACTTCCTCGATCCTGATATCGGCCGGCGACACCCATTCGCGCGTCAGGCCGCTGCCGCGGCTATAGGTTTCGTGCACGACCATGCCTTGCGTGAACAAGCCCTTGAAAGGCTCCTTCACGTCAAGATGGCCGGTTTCGCGCATGGCGCGGGTAAAGAAGCGCGAATAGAGCAGGTGCAGGATCGCGTGTTCGATACCGCCGATATACTGGTCGACAGGCAGCCAGTGATTGGCGGCCTTCGGATCCGTCGGCTGATTTTCCCAGGGAGCGGTGAAGCGGGCGTAATACCAGCTCGAATCGACGAAAGTATCCATCGTATCGGTTTCACGGCGGGCATCCTTGCCGCATTGCGGGCAGGCGACATGCCGCCAGCTGGCGTGCCGATCGAGCGGATTGCCCGGCTGGTCGAAAGTCACGTCGTCGGGCAGCTTGACGGGCAGATCCTTCTTCGGCACCGGCAGCACGCCGCAGTCATCGCAATGGATGACCGGGATCGGGCAGCCCCAGTAACGCTGACGGGAGATGCCCCAGTCGCGCAGGCGGAAATTCACCTTGCGCTCAGCCTGCGGCGTGTTGCCGAGGCTCGTCTCAGAGAGCTTCGTCGCCACCGTCTGGAAGGCTTCCTCGGTGCTCATGCCGTCAAGGAAGCGCGAATTGATCATCACGCCATCGCCGTCATAGGCGACGTCGCCGACGACAAAGCTCGCCGCATCGCCACCAGCGGGCATGACGACGGGAACGACCGGCAGGCCATACTTGCGGGCGAAATCCAGGTCGCGCTGATCGCCGGACGGGCAGCCGAAGATAGCGCCCGTGCCATAATCCATTAGCACGAAATTGGCGATATAGACGGGCAGCTCCCAGGATGCGTCAAAGGGATGGTGGACGCGGATGCCGGTGTCCATGCCCTTCTTCTCGGCGGTTTCGAGTGCTGCCAGCGAGGTGCCGGCACGGCGGCATTCCTCGCAGAAAGCCTCGATGGCCGGATCCTTGGCAGCCGCTTCCTTGGCGAGCGGATGGTCGGCCGAGATCGCCAGGAAGGAGGCGCCGAACAGTGTATCGGGACGGGTGGTGTAAACGGTGATCTCGCGATCGCTGTTGGGAGCTGTTTCGGCCACGATTTCCCAGCGAACCGTCAGGCCCTCGGAGCGGCCGATCCAGTTCTTCTGCATCAGCCGCACTTTTTCCGGCCAATGGTCGAGCGTATCCAGAGCATCCAGCAGTTCCTGGCTGAACTCTGTGATCTTGAAGAACCACTGCGTCAGCTCTCGCTGCTCGACCAGAGCGCCCGAGCGCCAGCCGCGGCCGTCGATGACCTGCTCATTGGCGAGAACGGTATTGTCAACCGGGTCCCAGTTGACCTTGGACTTCTTGCGGTAGACCAGGCCCTTCTCCATCATGTCGATGAAGAGCATCTGCTGACGGTGATAATAATCGACGTCGCAGGTCGCGAACTCGCGGCTCCAGTCGAGCGACAGCCCCATGGCCTTCAGCTGGGTGCGCATGGAGGCGATGTTCTGGTAGGTCCATTCCTTCGGATGCACTTTATTGTCGCGTGCGGCGTTTTCCGCCGGCATGCCGAAGGCGTCCCAGCCCATAGGATGCAGCACGTTATAGCCGCGGGCGCGCTTGTAGCGGGCAACGACATCGCCCATGGCGTAGTTACGCACATGACCCATATGGATGCGGCCGGACGGATAGGGAAACATCTCTAGGACGTAATATTTCTCACGCGGATCGGCATTATCTGTCACGAAGACCTTCTCTTCGTTCCATTTTTCCTGCCAGCGGGGCTCGGCATCGCGCGGATTATAACGTTCGCTAGTCATCTGTTCTTGTATTCCGGAAAATCATGGGGAGTAAGGCGTGACCTTCACCACGAAACCACCCAAGCGTCAAGTTTAGCAGCCGCAGCAAGTGCCTTATCTTGCAATGCAAAGCCGGATTCGGTCGCATTCGCCCTTGGCAAAGCCTGCGAGCCTCATTACTGCAAAGTTTGAGAAGCAAGCCAAATATCGAGGCGAGAAGATGGAACTTCAAGAGCGCTTGGACGAAGTCCGTTCCCATATCGCGGCTGCCGAGCGTCAGGCCGGCCGAGCTGCCGGCTCTGTGCAGCTCGTTGCCGTTTCCAAGACCTTCGATGCCGGTCAGATCCGCCCGGCGATTTCGGCCGGCCAGCGGGTGTTTGGCGAAAACCGCGTGCAGGAGAGCCAGGGCAAGTGGCCAGAGCTCAAGACCGAAACGCCCGGGATTGAATTGCATCTAATCGGGCCGCTGCAATCGAACAAGACCGCAGACGCCGTGGCGCTGTTCGACGTGATCGAAACCGTTGACCGGGAAAAGATCGCGCGGGCCATTGCCGATGAAATCAAGCGACAGGGCAAGGCCATTCGGCTCTACGTACAGGTCAATACCGGGTTAGAGCCGCAAAAGGCGGGTATCGCGCCCGACGATACGGCCAGTTTCGTCGATCTCTGCCGTAAGGAGCTCGGGCTTTCCATAGAGGGCCTGATGTGCATCCCGCCCGCCGACGAAAATCCGGGGCCGCATTTTGCCCTGCTTGCAAAGCTCGCCAAGCAGGCCGGCGTCGAAAAGCTCTCGATGGGCATGTCGAGCGATTATGAAATCGCAGTTGCCTTCGGCGCGACCAGTGTTCGCGTCGGCTCGGCGATCTTCGGCGCGCGATAGGCTAAAAAGCTCTGGCCGTTACTTTTTCCTGCGTTGTGCTGGATGGACAAGGTGGCGCAGCTGCACCATCGCCATCGGTGTCGACAGGCTTGCGGAATCTACGGCCAGCGTCAGCTCGTTGCTGCCGCGCTTGACGGCTCGTGCCAGCACCTCGAAGACGCTGGCCGTCGTCAGCTGCAATGCCCGCTCCTCATCCATCCCCGAAAGCAGGCGCGACAGGAAGACGGCAGACAGGAGATCGCCGAGCCCATTTGGTGCGCCTTCGACGCTGCGATGCTCGGCAAGCAGTGCGTTTCGGCCGCTGAGATAGAGGTTCCCGATACCACCGGCCATCATCGGAACGGCGGACGTCACCAGCATGCGCGACGGTCCAAGCGCGAGCGCCGCCTCCATGATGGCGTTGTTATCCTCGAGCGGCGCTCCCGCCAGCCAGGCAAGCTCATAGCGGTTCGGCGTTGCGAGTGACGCCAGCGGGATCAGGCAGTCGCGGATCGCTTCCGCTGTCGCCTGCGGCACATACAGCCCGCCGGCATCGCCGATGACGGGATCACAGGCATAGAGAATATCCGGGTTTTTCTCCCGCAGAGCCGTCACCAGCCGGGCGACGGCATACGCCTGGGCGGCGTTGCCGAAGTAGCCCGATAGCACCGCCTTGACCTCGGAAAGCCAGGGTGCGGCGATAAGATCGTCAATCGCATGGTCGAAATCGGCTTCGTTGAAGGTTAGCCGCGTCGAGCGGCCATGGCCAGGGTGCCATGGCAGAACGATGGTCGGCAGCGCCCAGACCGGATGGCCGAGTGTTTCCAGAGCAAAGACTGCAGCGCGATTGCCAACGGACCCTCGAACGACATGACTGGAAATGACGATAACGGCGCCGGCCGACACTTGCGACATGATTGTGCTTTCAGTTCAGGGCTTCAAACTGCAATGGCGCAAGTTGATGATCCCTTTCGCGGCACTCTGTCAACCGCCCTTCACGGAGTCATGAAAACCTCTGTTGACGAGTTGATTCCGCCAATTTCTCGCCGATTAAGCCTGTTTTTCGTCAACATCGCCGTTTTCGGCAAGTTTTTTCAAAAAAACCGACCAAAATCAGTCCGAAACGAACCAAATTCGCATTCTTTTTGCCAGTTTTTTCGCTAAACCTTCTGCTACTGTCGTCAAAGTTCGAAAATCGGGAGGAATTTCATGGCGCCCAAGACTAATCCGAAACGGGAAAAACAGATCGAGGCGGCACGCAAGATTGCGGCTGCGACAGGCGAGGCACATCTCGATCCCGAAATCCTGTTTGGCCGGGCTAGCAATGACGACATGGAGCTTTACAGCCCGGAGATGCTGGCACTTGCCGCGGCGCATGCGGCCAAGGAACTCGCAGCCTGGAGCGCCACGTCCCCCCGCGTCAGCATCGAGCAGGTCGGCGGTATCGAACCCGATGGCGTTGCCGTCTCGATCCTTTCGATCACCGACCACAATATGCCCTTCCTTTATGAATCGATCATGGGCGAAGTGACCAGCAGCTATCGCGATCTCTATATGGCGGTGCATCCGATCCTGGTCATCGAGAAGGGTAAGGAGCCGAGCCTTTATTCCGCCGATCGCCCGAGCGATCCAGCCCATCGGGTCAGCCATATCCAGCTTCATCTCTCGCCTCTGACGACAGCGCAGGCGACCGATCTGACCAAGCGGATCCAGACCGTGCTCGATCAGACGCATCTTGCCGTTTCCGACTGGAAGCCGATGCTGTCGCGCCTCGATACCGTGATATCGGAACTATCAACCTATGAGGCTGCCGGCCGCCGCAAGAATGACCGCGATGAGGCGCTTGCCTTCCTTGCCTGGCTACGCGACGGCAATTTCACCTTCCTCGGCATGCGCGAATATGTCTATTCCGGCAAGGGTGTCAACGCCAAGGTCGAGCGGGATCGCGGTACCGGCCTCGGCATTCTCTCCAATCCGGATGTTCGCGTTCTCCGGCAGGGCAAAGACGCCGTCACCACGACGCCGGAAATCCTCGCCTTCCTCGACGGCCCGGATTTCCTGATCGTCACCAAGGCCAACGTCAAGTCGATCGTCCACCGCCGTGCCTATATGGATTATGTCGGCGTCAAGCGTTTCGATGCTGATGGCAATGTTACGGGCGAACTGCGCATCGTCGGCCTCTTCACATCGACGGCCTATACGAGTGCTGCCACCGAAGTGCCGTTGCTGCGTTCGAAGCTGCAGAAGGTCAAGGATCACTTCGGCTTCGATCCGACAAGCCACTCGGGTCGCACGCTCGAAAACACGCTGGAATCCTATCCCCGCGACGATCTCTTCCAGATCGACACCTCATTGCTGGCAAATTTCGCCGAGCAGATCAACGACCTGACCGATCGGCCGCGCGTACGCGTTTTGCCGCGCATCGACCATTTCGACCGCTTCGTCTCCGTCATCGTCTATGTCCCGCGCGAAGAGTATGATTCCGTCGTTCGTGAAAAGATCGGCAATTATCTGAAGACCGTCTATGACGGCCGCGTCTCCGCCTATTATCCCGCCTTCCCGGAAGGCGGAGTGGCGCGCGTGCATTTCATTATCGGCCGCAGCGCCGGAAAGACGCCGCATGTTCCGCAAGCCAAGCTCGAAGAAGCGATACGCGCCATAACAGCCCGCTGGGACGAACGCTTTGCCATGCTGGCAGGTCCAAAGGCGCCGAACATTTCCGTTAGCCAGGCCTTCCAGGAAGCCTTCTCGCCGGAAGACGCCTTTGCCGATCTGCCTGATATTATTGCCACGGCCGGCACCGAGCCGATCCGCATCGCCTTCTATATCCGCAAGGATGAAGCGGGTGACATTCTCTCGCTGAAGATCTTCCATGGTGACGGCAACCTGGCGCTGTCGCGCCGCGTGCCGCTGCTCGAAAATCTCGGTTTCAACGTTATCAGCGAGCGCACCTTCGATATCTATGTCACGGCCAAAGACGGCTCGACCGGCCATGTCGTCCTCCACGACATGGAGCTCGAAACCCGCAGCGGCATGACGATCGATCTCGCTCGCCACGGCGCTGCCCTTGAAGAAGCCTTCCTCGCCGCCTTCGGCGGCACGATCGACAATGACGCTTTCAATCGGCTGATCGTCTCCGCCGATCTCTCCGCTCGCGAAACTAACGTGTTGCGCGCCTATTCTCGCTATCTGCGCCAGGCCGGTATTGCCTATTCGCAGGATTATATCGCCTCTACCCTGGATAAATATCCCGGGATCGCCGCCTCGCTCTTCCGCCTGTTTCACGACACGCTCGATCCGAAGCTCAGCGACAAGAGCCGCACGAAGAAGCTCCCGGAACTGCATGCTGCCATCGAAACCAAGCTTGCCGACGTACCGAGTCTCGATGACGACCGCATCCTGCGCCGTTACGTCAACGCCATCGACGCGACACTGCGCACCAATTACTTCCAGAAAAATGCGGACGGCACGCCTAAGGCCATGCTTGCCTTCAAGCTCGATCCGAAGCTGCTCGACGGCCTGCCCGAACCCCGGCCCTTCCGTGAAATCTTCGTCTACGGCGTCGAGGTGGAAGGTGTCCATCTGCGCTTCGGCAAGGTAGCGCGCGGCGGCCTGCGCTGGTCGGATCGCGCTGAAGACTATCGCACTGAAGTGCTGGGCCTCGTGAAGGCGCAGCAGGTCAAGAACGCCGTCATCGTGCCTGTTGGCGCCAAGGGCGGCTTCTATCCGAAAAAGCTCCCGGTCGGCGGCAGCCGCGACGAAATCTTCAATGCCGGCCGCGAGGCCTATAAGACCTATATCCGCACGCTGCTGTCGATTACCGACAATATCTCCGGCGCCGATATCATCCCGCCTGCCGACACCGTGCGGCTCGATGGCGACGACCCCTATTTCGTCGTCGCCGCCGACAAGGGCACCGCCACCTTCTCCGACACCGCCAATGCGCTGGCGCAGGAAGCCGGCTTCTGGCTCGACGATGCCTTTGCGTCAGGCGGCTCGGCCGGCTACGACCACAAGAAGATGGGCATCACCGCCCGCGGCGCCTGGGAAACCGTGAAGCGCCACTTCCGCGAAATGGATATCGACATCCAGACGACGCCTTTCAACGTCGTCGGCGTCGGCGACATGTCCGGTGATGTCTTCGGCAACGGCATGCTGCTCTCTCCGAAGATCCGCCTGCTTGCCGCTTTCGATCACCGCGACATCTTCATCGATCCTGATCCGGACATGGACAAGACGCTCGCCGAGCGGCAACGCCTATTCGATCTGCCGCGCTCGAGCTGGCAGGACTTCGACAAGTCCGTTCTGTCGAAGGGCGCGATGATCATTTCCCGATCGGCAAAATCGGTGACGCTGACACCGGAAGCGGTCGCAGCCATTGGCATCGACAAGTCGGTCGCAACGCCTTTCGAAATCATGACGGCGATCCTCAAGGCACCTGTCGACCTCCTGTGGTTCGGCGGCATCGGCACTTACGTCAAGGCGCCGTCCGAAACCGATTCGGAGGTCGGCGACCGTGCCAACGATCCGATCCGCATCACGGCCGATGAAGTCCGTGCCAGGGTCATCGGCGAAGGCGCCAATCTTGGCGTTACGCAGAAGGGCCGCATTGCCTATGGCCTGAAGGGCGGGCGCTGCAACTCCGACGCCATCGACAACTCCGCCGGCGTCAACACTTCCGACGTCGAGGTCAACATCAAGATCGCGCTTGCCAACGCCATGCACGACGGCCGGCTGACCCGCGCCAAGCGCGATACGCTGCTTGCCTCCATGACCGACGAGGTGGCAGCGCTCGTTCTGCGCAACAACTATCTGCAATCCCTGGCGATCTCACTGACAGAGCGCAAGGGTACTGGCAACGGCCTGGAACTCAGCCGCTTCATGAGCGTGCTGGAAGCGGCCAAGCAGCTCAACCGCAAGGTCGAGACCCTGCCCGACGACCAGACCTTCGCGGAGCGTTATGCCAACGGACGTCCGTTGACCCGTGCCGAAATCGGCGTGCTGCTTTCCTATGCCAAGATCGTTCTCTTCGACGCGATTGTCGCCAGCAACCTGCCTGACGACCCGTATTTCGCTGCCACGCTCAGCCGCTATTTCCCAGCCAAGATGCAACGCTCGAACGCCGTCGATATCGAAAGCCATCGCCTGCGCCGCGAAATCATCGGCACGGCGCTTGCCAACGAAGCGATCAATCGCGGCGGACCGGGCTTTGCGGTCAGCATGATGGATGCGACGGCGGCATCGGCTGCCGAGGTGGTGAAAGCCGCCGTCATCGCTCGCGACGGCTTCGACCTCGACCGGCTCTGGAACGAGACGGATGCGCTTGATGGTAAGGTCGGCGGCCAGATGCAGAACCGCGTCTACGGTGAGATCACCGAGGTCTATACCGTGCTGACGCGGCTCCTGTTGAAGACCGGGGCCGCCAAGGGCGAAATCGAAGAAACCGTTAGCCGGCTTCGCGCAGCTTTGAAGAAACTGCGACCTGTCTTCCTGACGCATATTCCGGCGGATTTTGCCGCGGAGATCGCCGCGCGCGAAGCGGAATATCAGGCTGCCGGCCTGCCGGAGAAGCTCGCTTCGGAGATCGCGACGATCTACGCGCTCGTCCTCGTGCCTGAGATCATGCAGATCGCCGAGCGCACTGGCGATACGCTGAACCGGGCAGCGGAAAGCTACTTCACCGTCTCTCAAACCTTCCGCGTCGGCCGCCTGCTGCTCGCCGGCAGCCGGATCGTGACAGGCGATCACTATGAGAGCCTCGCCTTGGCACGCAGCCTCGATCAGATCGCCGGCGCCCGCCGCGATATCGTCATCTCCGCATTGTCCAACCATCCGAAGGACAAGCAGCCGGTTCAGGCATGGCATGCGGAAGACCGTATCCGCATCAATCGCATCGCCGAGGAGCTCGGCGGCCTCAGCGAAAGCGGCGATCCAAACCTCGCCCGCATCACCGTCGCCGCCGGCCTGCTTAGCGATCTTGCGAACGGCCGGGCAAGGTGACACAGTCCGCCCCGACCGCTTGATGCGGTAACGGAATCAGGGGCAGGATCTGGTGGCAACCGAAGTTAGCAATGACGTGCCGGCAAAAGTGCCGGCACGTGGCATCTGGGGCTGGATGTTCTTCGACTGGGCGGCCCAGCCCTTCTTCACCGTCGTCACCACCTTCATCTTTGGCCCCTATTTCGTCGCGCGACTGACCGCTGATCCCGTTTCCGCCCAGACGACATGGAGCAATATGGCGACGATCTCCTCGGTGATCATTGCCATCCTCTCGCCGGTTCTCGGCTCGATTGCCGATCAATCCGGCGCCCGCAAGCCCTGGATCGCCTTCTTCGCCATCATCAAGATCGCAAGTCTCTTCTGCCTCTGGGGCGCAGCCCCCGGGTCGCCCGTCATCTATCCCGTGATCTTCATGATCCTCGCTTCGATCTCGGCCGAATTCTCCATTGTCTTCAACGATTCGATGATGCCACGGCTGGTGGGCAAGGACGATGTCGGCAGGCTGTCGAACGCCGCCTGGGGGCTCGGCTATCTCGGCGGCATGATCGTGCTGATCACCGTCGTGACCCTGCTCGCCGGTAATCCGCAGACCGGGAAGACCATTCTCGGCCTGACGCCGCTCTTCGGGCTTGATGCCACGCTCGGCGAGGATGCCCGCATCACCGGGCCGATCTCGGCCGTGTGGTATTTCATCTTCATTCTGCCGATGTTCTTCTTCACGCCCGACGCCGCCCGTGGCCTGCCGCTTCGCGCTGCCGTTCGCTCGGGCCTGCGCGAGCTATCGGCGACCCTCGGCGAGCTGAAGCGCCGGCGCGGCATCAGCCTCTTCCTCATCGCCCGCATGATCTATCAGGATGGCGTCAACGGCCTGCTGATCCTCGGCGGCACCTTTGCGGCCGGCATGTTCGGCTGGGCGACGATCGAGATCGGTATCTACGGCATCATCCTCAATATCATCGCCATATTCGGCTGCTTTGCCGCCGGCTATGTCGATCGCTGGCTGGGCTCGAAGACGACAGTTGTCATCAGTCTGACGCTGCTGCTGGTCGCCACCTTCGGCATCATCTCTACAGGACCCGGCTTCACGCTCTTCGGCCTCGTGCCTCTCTCGACCGTCAGCTCCGGCGGCCTGTTCGGCACCGCGGCGGAAAAAGCCTATATCGGCTACGGCCTGCTGATCGGCATCGCCTTCGGTCCCGTGCAGGCCTCCTCGCGTTCCTATCTCGCCCGCAGTGTCAGCCTCTCGGAGGCCGGCCGCTATTTTGGCATCTACGCGCTGTCAGGCCGCGCCACCAGCTTCATGGCGACCTTGTTCTTCTCGCTGGTGACTTATTGGAGCGGTTCGGCCCGCCTCGGCATGGCGACGCTCGTCATCTTTCTCGCCGGCGGATTGCTGCTTCTGCTGCCAACGCCCTATCCGGCTGATAAGGCGAAGTAGTCAAAGAAAATCCCGGCTGGTGAACCAGCCGGGATATACAATTTTTCAATGTGGTATATCCGCCGATCAATGGCGGAAATGGCGCACGCCGGTGAAGACCATTGCGACATTGTGCTCGTTGGCCGCGTCGATCACTTCCTGGTCGCGCATCGAGCCGCCGGGCTGGATGACGGCCGTAGCACCCGCCGCGATCGCCGAGAGCAGGCCGTCGGCAAAGGGCAGGAAGGCTTCGGAAGCGACGGCGGAGCCGCGCGTCAGCGGCTCGGCGAGCCCCATGGCCTTGGCGGCTTCCTCGGCCTTGATGGCGGCGATCCGGGCGGAATCGACACGGCTCATCTGCCCCGCGCCGATGCCGGCCGTCTGGCCGTCCTTGGCGTAAACAACGGCGTTCGACTTCACGTGCTTGGCGACGCGGAAGGCGAACTTCATGTCTTCCAGCTCCTGCGCCGTCGGCGCGCGCTTGGTGACAACCTTGAGCTCCATATCCTCGACCAGCGCGTTGTCGCGGTTCTGCACGAGCAGGCCGCCCGAGACGGTCTTGGCGGTAAGGCCAGCTGCGCGCGGATCGGGCAGGGCGCCGACCGAGAGGAGGCGGAGATTCGGCTTGCGGGCGATGATCGCCTTGGCTTCCTCGGTGACGTCAGGCGCAATGATGACCTCGGTGAAGAGCTTGACGATCTCTTCCGCCGTTGCGGCGTCGAGCAGGGTGTTCAGTGCGATGATGCCGCCGAAGGCAGAGGTGGAATCGCAGGCGAGCGCGCGCTTGTAGGCTTCCACGAGGCTCGGGCCGGTGGCGACGCCGCAAGGATTGGCATGCTTGATGATCGCGCAGGCCGGGCCTTTTTCCGGCAGGAATTCGGCGACGAGCTCATAGGCGGCGTCGGTGTCGTTGATGTTGTTGTAAGATAGTTGCTTGCCCTGGATGAGCGTTGCCGTGGAAACGCCGGGGCGGTTTTCGCCGGTCAGATAGAAAGCCGCCTTCTGGTGCGGGTTTTCGCCATAGCGCATTTCCTCGTGCAGAACCCCGCCGATGACGCGATGGCGTGGCGTGGCAATATCGAGCGCTTCGGCAAACCAGTTGGAGATCATCGCGTCATAGGCAGCGGTGCGGGCAAAGGCCTTGGCGGCCATGCGCTTGCGGAAATCATAGGTCGTCTGGCCTGCATCGGCGGAAAGCTGTGCCAGCAGCTCGGTATAATCGGCGGGATCTGTGAGCGTCGTCACATAGGCATGGTTCTTGGCCGAAGCACGGATCATCGCCGGGCCGCCAATGTCGATATTCTCCACCGTCGTCGGATAGTCGCCGCCGGCCTTGCGCACGTCCTCGAAGGGATAGAGGTTGATGACGGCAAGATCGATACCCTCGATACCGTGCTCCTTCATCGCAGCCTGATGCTCGGCATCGTCACGGATGGCCAGCAGGCCGCCATGCACCTTCGGATGCAGCGTCTTGACGCGGCCGTCCATGATCTCCGGAAAATTCGTCACTTCCGACACGTCGGTCACAGCAAGGCCAGCCGCAGCAATCGCCTTGTGTGTGCCGCCGGTCGACAGTAGGCGCACGCCCTGTTCGCTGAGCGCACGCGCCAACTCGACGATGCCAGTCTTGTCGAAAACGGACAGAAGTGCAGTTTTCACCTTCACCTTGTCGGGAGCGGGAATTTTCTTGGAAACGACGGCCATGGGCTTTCTCCTGTCTAGCATAGGGAGATGTGGCGTCCGGCAAAAAGGGCGCGGGACGGATAATGCCGCCCCGTTAGCATAGCTCACGCGCTTAGCCTATGGCCGATGCGATAAAAACCAGCGGATTTCCGGCTTTTCCGTGATCCGGAAGACGATCTCGAGCTGATCGGAAGAGCGCATACCCGAGGGATCGGCAAAGAAGATATCCTCCGCCACAAGCACCTCATTGCCGGGCGAGGAGAAGACCCAGGTTTCTCCGTCCGGCGCGATCAGCAGCGCGGAATCCGTTTCCGTCTGCAAAAGGCTGATGGAAGGGTGGATATGGAAGCGGGCCGAAGCAATGCCCTCACCCTTCGGCTTGTTCTTCTTGCCCTCGGGCACGAAGAAGCGATCGCGGCCGGCGACGATCGTGCCGCTGGCATTGAGGCTGATTTCCCGCTCATGGACATAGCCGAAGGTGGAGACATAGCCATCATGCGCGGCGCGCACATAGTCGCGCCCGTCTTCGGTCTCGGCCCGCTCGACGATGACCTTCTTGATGCCGCTGACCATGATTGGCCCAAGCGATTTCGATTTGGAAAACTGGCAGGAGGAGGTGTCATTGAGCGTGACGGTGGAATGCGCCGCAGTCGCCCGCGCCGCCTGCATGAAGCGATCGCCTGCGAATTCGGGCGCGCCGGAATTGATGATGAAGCGCGTCTTGCCCGACGACATCTCGAAGGAGAGGCAGCCGGCATGCGCAGTGCGGCTGAGATCCGTTGAAGCTGCAGCCCCGGCATCGATGATGACAACGGTCGAACCGGCCGCCAGCCGGTGATATCTGGTATGCGGCAGCGCCTTGAAGGCCTGACCGGCCGTCTCGTCATAGCGCAGCACCGACATTAGCTCGTTGGCGAGCGTCGATGTCGCGCCGTTGAACAGGGCCAGATCGCCATCCTGGTGGCGGAAGAAGCGCAGTGCCGGATACATGCGATCGATGCCGGGGATCAGCCGCACCGGCACGTCGTGGCCGAGATTGACATAGGTCTGGCGCAGCGGCAGCAGATCGAGCAGCAGCTCCAGCGATGCGCGCGGATTGCGGGAGATGTGGCCCCCATCCTGCAGGATCTGCCGGTCTATCTCCCGGTCGAGCGCCTGCCCCGCCCGCTTCAGCGTCAGCGAACTGCTCGGCATGGCGACCGAGGCCATGGCAAGCGCGATGCGCACACGAAACCGGGTGATGCCATCCGGTGACGACGCAACGGTCCGGCGCAGAAAGCGCACGTGGAAAACCAGCATGCGCATGAAGCGGCGATAGAAGCCGCTATCCGTGCCTTGCAAGAGCACGGGCGAATGCGACAGAAGCGCGATCAGGCGCTGCGCCGCTATATCGGGCGACCAGGCAAGGCCATGCAGCCGGCGGCCGTGAACGGCAATCCAATCGGTGAGGATCGATCGCGCCGCGGCTGAGGCCTGATCGCTCTTTTCCGCTCGCAAATGCCGCAGCCAGCGAAAATTGTGCAGTCGGGCGGCAAAGGCCAATGACGGCAATTCGAGTGAAAAAGGCGATTCGCCCTGTGTTTCCAAGACCCGTCCAGCCAGCAGGATGCGGCCGTTCAGAAGTTCTTCGACGAAAAAGGGATCGACGCTGCGCAGATCGGTGGGTGCCACGATCAGGCGTTCCGGCACACGCATCGTGTGGCGGGTGAGACGCAATCGCGTCAACGCCGCGCGGCGGGACATCCGCCGCCATGCTTCCCGCATATATGAACTCACAAAACCCTGCCGCAGAACTGCATATGTGCTTCTGCTTACTCTCATTGGCCGTGGTTAAAAAGAGGTTACAAATATATCAATTAGGGACATATTCGCCCGTTTTTTAACCGCCCGGTAAAAACGATTCGAGGTGGAGATTAATAGGTGCGGCGAAGCACGACGGCAAAGAAGCCATCGAGACCGGAAGCAAAGCCATCAGAAAGCGGCAGCATGTCCGGCGTGGTGCGGAAGGCGCCAAGCGGCGATATCGCCGCTTCCAGACCCGGCCAATCGCCCGCTGCGACCGGAACTCGTTCGACATTCTGCGTGTCTGCCAGCAGACGCGCGACCAGATCCTCACCCTCTTCGGGATCGAGCGAGCAGTTGGAAAACACGACTATGCCGCCCGGCTTGACCAATGTCAGGGCATGGCGAAGCAGGCGCTCCTGCAGGGCGGCGAGCTTGGCGATATCCTCCGGCCCCTTGGTCCAGAGCACGTCCGGATGGCGGCGCGTCGTTCCTGTCGAGGAGCAGGGAGCGTCGAGCAGAGCGGCGTCGAAAAGCTCTTCGGGCTGGTATTTGCTCATATCGGCAACGACGGTTTCGGCCTCGAAGCCTAGGCGCGTCAGATTGCCGGACAGTCTCTTCAGGCGATTGGCGGATTGATCGAGAGCCGTCACCTTGGCGCCGGCGAGAATGAGCTGCGCCGTCTTGCCGCCGGGCGCTGCGCAGAGATCCACCACGCGCTTGCCGACCAGCGAACCGAAGAGCTTTGCCGGAATGCTGGCGGCAGCATCCTGAACCCACCACTCGCCGTCATCGAAACCCTCCAGCGAGGGAATGGACCCTTCGAACGCGGCAAGCCTTACCCCCCCGGTCGGCAGCACTACGCCATTCAGGCGTTTTGCCCAGCCCTCAGGATCGGACTTGACCGTGAGGTCGATCGCCGCCGGCTCGAGCTGCGTGTCGGAGATCCTGAGCGCCGCAGGGCCGCCATAGGCAGCTTCCAGGCGGGAAAGGAACCAGGCCGGCATAGCCGGTACCTTCGCAACGTGCTCGAGAATCTTCTGCTTCTCGCGGCCAATGCGGCGGAGGATCGCGTTGACCAGTTTGGCGAAGCGGCGGTTGCGGGGATCGCGGTTGGCCTGCTCAACGGCAAGATCGACGGCGGAATGATCCGGCACGTCGAGATAGAGGATCTGCGTCGCGCCGACGACGAGCACATGATGCAGCGCGCGGGCGCCTTCCGGCAGGGGCGAATCCAGCAGCGAGGAGATCGCCGCCTCGATGCGCGGCAGGTGGCGCAGCGCGCTGTTCAAGATCGCCCGCACCAGCGCACGGTCGCCATCACTGAGCGTCGTATAGGCGGCGCTGCCGCCTTCGACATCCAGCATGCCGTCGAGCGAGGTTTTGCGGTCAAGCACGGCTCCCAGGATCTTCGACGCAGCCGCGCGGGCCGCAAGGCCCGGCTTCGGCGGAGACGTATCAGGCTGTCGCGTTGGCTGCGGCGGCTTGCCCGAGCGTTTTCCGTCTCTGTTGGAAGCGTTGTTTTTCGTGTCAGAACTCAAGACCAGGGACCCTTCGGCGGTTGCGAACCACCGCGACCCGTATTCGGCACGGAGCGCGATTTGCGCCCCGGATTAGCAGCGAAGGACCGTCCCGTCGAGGCAAAGTCGGAAGATGGGCCAGAAGACGGCGTCATCGGGGAGCCGCTGCCGCCGCCGTAACGGGCCAGTTCATGCAGCGCGGCGATGCGGTTTTCCGTGTTCGGGTGGGTGGAAAACAGGTTGTCCATGCGCTCGCCGGAGAGCGGATTGATGATGAACATATGCGCGGTCGCCGGATGGCCTTCGGCCTCTTCGTTCGGAATATGCGCCGCACCGCGGGCGATCTTGCCGAGGGCGGAGGCGAGCCAGAGCGGATTGCCGCAGATTTCGGCGCCGCGGCGGTCGGCCGAATATTCGCGCGTCCGGCTGATCGCCATCTGCACCAGCATGGCAGCCAGAGGGGCGACGATCATGGCGACGAGAACACCGACCATGCCGAGCGGATTGTTGTTGTCGCGACGGCCGCCGAAGAAGAAAGCAAAGTTGCCAAGCATCGAGATGGCGCCGGCAAGGGTCGCGGTGATCGTCATGGTCAGCGTGTCGCGGTTCTGGACGTGGGCGAGCTCGTGGGCCATCACGCCGGCCACTTCCTCCGGTGTCAGCGCGTGCAGCAGGCCGGTGGAAGCGGCAACGGCGGCGTTTTCCGGATTGCGGCCTGTCGCGAAAGCATTCGGCTGCGGACTGTCATAGAGATAGACCTTCGGCATCGGCAGGCCGGCATTGCGGGCGAGATCTCGGACGATACGGTAGAATTCCGGCGCGCTGCGCTCGTCTACCTCCTGCGCTCCGTAGGTGGAGAGCACCATCCGGTCCGAATTCCAGTAGGAAAAGAAATTCATGCCAGCGGCGGCGACCAATGCGATCAGCATGCCCGATTGACCGCCGATCAGATAGCCGACGCCCATGAACAGGGCGGTCATGAAGGCAAGCAGCATCGCGGTACGCATGAGATTCATCGAAAGGTCTCCAACACATCTGGCGTCCGAACCTTTTTCTTTGCGGCCGGACGCGCCGGAGACGGATGATTTCAGGTCTCTTCGACCTGAAATCTGAATCCGCTCCGGAATCAAAAAAAGCAGAGCATGATGTTATCCGAAAACCGTTCACACTTTTCGGCATCATGCTCTATGATTTGGCTATTCCTCCGCCTAATTCAACGGTTCCGGACCGATCAGATCATGCAGACAGCCGATAACGACAATAAACTCGACACCGAAACCGGTGAAATCACGCGCAAGCCGCTCTCGCCTGCGGCCAAGCGAGCGCTCGCCGAAGCTGAGGAACGCCGCAAGGCGCAGGAAGCTCAAGCACAGGCCGAACTTCCCCCCGAAATCGGCGGCCGCGGCGGCGCCGACCCCGCCCGCTTCGGCGATTGGGAGATCAACGGCCGGGCGATCGATTTTTGAGATCTCGCTTGGGTAATTACCGTGCCTGAAGTGGGCCGGCGATTGCAAGAGCGTGGGTCTTTTCTGGCTGAGATAGTACTACTAAAGTCAGAGCGTCCCTGCCTACCCTCCCTTGCAAAATCTAGCACTTAGCCTTCCGGCTAAATGCTGATTTTGCTATCCCGCCCGCTGGGGGCGGGATAGAGCGAAGGCTCGACTTACGCCGCGTCCGGCTTGTTCTGCCTGTTGGCAATCAGATCATCGACGACAGCCGGATCGGCGAGCGTCGAGGTATCGCCAAGCGCGCCGAAATCGTCCTCGGCGATTTTGCGCAGGATGCGGCGCATGATTTTGCCGGAGCGGGTTTTCGGCAGGCCGGGCGTGAACTGGATCTTGTCCGGCGAGGCGATCGGGCCGATTTCGGCGCGCACATGCTTTACCAGCTCCTGCCGCAGCGCTTCGGTGCCTTCCATCCCGACCATCAGTGTCACATAGCAATAAATGCCCTGGCCTTTGATGGAATGCGGATAGCCGACGACGGCGGCTTCCGAGACATGTTTGTGCGACACCAGCGCCGATTCCACTTCGGCCGTGCCGAGACGGTGGCCAGAGACGTTGAGCACGTCATCGACACGGCCGGTGATCCAATAGTAGCCGTCCTCGTCGCGGCGGCAGCCGTCGCCGGTGAAATACTTGCCCTTGTAGGTGGAGAAATAGGTCTGGATGAAGCGCTCATGGTCGCCATAGACGGTGCGCATCTGGCCGGGCCAGCTGTCGGCGATGACGAGATTGCCGTCGGCCGCCCCTTCCAGCACATTGCCCTCATTGTCGACCAGCTCAGGCTGCACGCCGAAGAAGGGCAGCGTCGCCGAACCCGCCTTGAGATCGGTTGCGCCCGGAAGCGGCGTGATCATGTGGCCGCCGGTTTCCGTCTGCCACCAGGTATCGACGATCGGGCAGCGGCTGTCGCCGACCACCTTGTAATACCATTCCCAGGCTTCCGGATTGATGGGCTCGCCGACCGTGCCAAGGATACGCAGGCTGGAGCGCGAGGCGCGCTTGACGAAATGATCGCCGGCGCCCATCAGCGAGCGGATCGCCGTCGGCGCCGTGTAGAAGATATTGACCTTGTGCTTGTCGATGACGTCCCAGAAGCGGCCCTGGTCCGGGTAGTTCGGCACGCCTTCGAACATCAGCGAGGTCGCGGCATTGGCGAGCGGCCCGTAGACGATATAGGAATGGCCGGTCACCCAGCCGACATCGGCCGTGCACCAGTAGATATCGCCGGGGTGATAGTCGAATACATATTCATGCGTCATCGCCGCATAGACGAGATAGCCGGCCGTCGTGTGCAGCACGCCCTTCGGCTTACCGGTCGAGCCGGAGGTGTAGAGAATGAACAGCGGGTCTTCCGCCTTCATCTTCGCCGGCGGGCAATCCCCCTTCACCTTGGCGATTTCCTCGTGATACCAGACATCGCGGCCGGGCTCCCAGCCGACCTTGCCGCCGGTGCGGCGCACGGCGATCACCGTCTTGACCGCAACCTCTTGCTTCGCGGCGATCTGAACGGCCTTATCGGTGTTTTCCTTGAGCGGGATCGACTTGCCGCCACGCACACCTTCATCGCAGGTGATGACGACGCTCGAGGCGCAGTCGACGATGCGGCCGGCAAGCGCTTCCGGCGAGAAGCCGCCGAAGACAACTGAATGCACCGCGCCGATGCGGGCGCAGGCGAGCATCGCATAGGCGGCTTCCGGGATCATCGGCATGTAGATGGTGACGCGGTCGCCCTTTTTGACGCCGTGTTTTTTGAGCACATTCGCCAGCCGGCAGACTCGGTCGTAAAGCTCGTTATAGGTGATCTTCTTGTCGATATAGGGATTGTCGCCTTCCCAGATGAATGCGACGCGATCGCCATGCTTCTTCAGATGGCGGTCGATGCAATTATAAGAGACGTTGGTGACGCCATCCTCGAACCATTTGATCGAGACCTTGCCGGTGAACGACGTGTTCTTCACCTTGGTAAAGGGCTTGAACCAGTCGATCCGCTTGCCATGCTTGCCCCAGAACTTGTCGGGATCCTGAACACTCTGCTCATACCATTTCTGGTACTTCGCCTTGTCGATCAAAGCATGCGCCTTGGCCGCCTTCGTCACAGGATGAACCTTCTCCGACATCACTTCCTCCTCAACTCCCTTGCACTCCGATTTGTCGTTGTGAGTGCTCTTTCCGCGCAATAAATAGCAGGTCAAACTACGACAGCAATTGGACAAAGTGCATTTCATGCGCAAAGAATTGCAATTCCGCGACACTATCGCTATATAGGGCCGTATTTCCCGGACAATGTGGTGTTACACCCCGGACCGCGACACCGGCGCGGACTGACAGAAGGACTATATCTATGGCTCAACAATTGCTCATGCCGAAGGCAACTGCCATCTGGCTTGTCGACAATACGGCCTTGTCATTCGACCAGATCGCGCAGTTCTGCAAGCTGCATCCGCTCGAAGTGAAGGCCATTGCCGACGGCGAAGCCGCGCAGGGCATCAAGGGCCTCGACCCGATCTCGACCGGCCAGCTGACCCGCGATGAAATTGCCCGCGCCGAAGCCAACCCGAACCACAAGCTGAAGCTTTCCGAGCCGAAGGTCCGCGTGCCGGAATCCAAGCGCCGCGGCCCGCGTTACACGCCGGTCTCCAAGCGCCAGGATCGCCCGAACGCCATCCTGTGGCTGGTGCGCAACCATCCGGAACTGAAGGATGCGCAGATTTCCCGCCTGGTCGGCACCACCAAGTCGACCATCGAGCAGATCCGCGATCGCACGCACTGGAACGCAGCCAATCTGACACCAATGGACCCGGTCACGCTCGGCCTCTGCAGCCAGATCGACCTCGACATGGAAGTCGAGAAGGCCTCCAAGGGCCGTCCGCTGCCGACCGCCGCCGAGCTCGGCGCAACCCTGCAGCCGGCTCAGGAAACTGAAAAGCTCGGCTTCAGCTATGAGCGTGAAGAAGAGAAGGAAAAGGAAATCGACGCCGACGCCGTTTTCGCCAAGCTGAAGTCGCTGAAGTCGACCAGCCGCGACGACGAAGACGACGACCAGTTCTGAGATCGGACGATCGGATTTTCGCAAAGCCCCGGTTTTAGACCGGGGCTTTTTGCAGCGCAGCGGTTGCCATTGGTAAAAGCGCGCTGTAATCCAATATCATGAGCAGCTTTCCCGACACCCTTCTGAACGGTTATCGCAACTTCATGAGCGGGCGTTACGTCGATGAACGCGAACGCTACCGCACTCTCGCCGAGCTCGGCCAAAACCCATCGACCCTCGTGATTGCCTGTAGTGACTCCCGCTCGGCGCCGGAGATCATCTTCGACGCGGGGCCTGGCGAGCTCTTCGTCATTCGTAACGTCGCCAATATGGTGCCGCCCTACGAGCCGGACAGCAATTTCCATGCGACTTCGGCAGCGCTCGAATTCGCGGTTTTGTCGCTGAAAGTGTCGGATATCGTCGTCATGGGTCACGGCCGCTGCGGGGGTATCCGCGCTGCGCTTGACCCCAACGCCGAACCACTATCGCCGGGTGATTTTATCGGCCGATGGATGGGATTGCTGAAGCCGGCAGCCGAACAGATCCAGAGCAACGACATCATGACGCAGACCGAGCGTCAGACGGCTCTGGAGCGCATCTCAATCCGCAATTCGCTCGACAATCTCCGTAGTTTTCCGGAGATCAGGGCGCGCGAGGAAGAAGGCAAGCTTAATCTGCACGGTGCCTGGTTTGATATTTCGACCGGCGAACTCTGGGTCATGGACCCGGCGACGCGCGATTTCATCCGTCCTGAGATTTAAGGGGCTCGAGGTTTAAAGGACTGGCCGCCTGATGGGGCGGCAGGTGGATCAAACGAAAAAGGCGCTGCGGACCATCTGGTCGCAGCGCCTTTTTTGATTCATGAGATCAGACTTACTTGCCGTCGATCTGTTGGCCGATATAGGCGATTGCCTGCTGATAGACCTTTGCGTCGTTCCAGCCGGCGATAGCGGAGAAATTCGGCTCGCCGGGCTGATAGCCAGCGCCCGGCTGCCAGCCATGGCCGCGCAGGAAGTTGGCGGTCGAGGCGAGCGCATCCGCGCGCGATCCCACAAGATCGACCCTGCCGTTGCCATCTTCATCAACGCCGTAGAGGACCACGTTCTTCGGCATGAACTGCGTCTGGCCGATTTCGCCGTGGGCGGCGCCTCTGGCTGATGGGCTGAGATAGCCTTCGCCGACGAGCTTTAGGGCGGCGTAGAGCTGCTCGGTAAAGAATGCGGAACGACGGCAATCATAAGCAAGGGTTGAGACCGCCGAAAGCGTATGCTGGTCGCCCATATAGCTGCCGAAGCCGGTTTCCATGCCCCAGATCGCGATGATCGGGCCTGGGGGAACGCCGAAACGCTTCTCGATCTTGGCAAACAGTGCAGCATTGGCCTGCTTCATGCTCTTGCCACGATTGATGATCGTCTGGCCGCCGCGCTTCTTCATGAATTCCTCGAAGGAAAGCTTGAAGCTCTTCTGGCCGCGGTCGGCGCGGATGGTGGGTTGGTTGTAATGAACGTCGGCGAAGGCCCTGTCGAGGGTGGATGGGCTGACACCCTGTCCCTGCGCTTCCCGCATGAATTCCTGCACCCAGTTCTCGAATCCGGCGGAAGTGTTACCACAAGAGGCGGCATTCGCCGCAAGCGGCATTCCCAGCAGCAACCCGCCCGCCACGAGAGCTGCCATTCCAGATTTTGTGAAGCGCATTCAGTGTCCCCGAATTCTTACCGCGATGCGAACGCGGTAACCGTTTTCAATGGCGCGCAAACCCTTGGAAGCCAAGGGATCACGTGCGTTTAGTCGTCACCGGACCATGCCAGCATCCGGCCATCATGTCATCATATTTTAGCGCGTGATGTTTTCGTTGCATTTGAAACATCGCCGCCAAAATCATTCAAAAAAGCCCCGCCGTTTATCGAAATGGCGAGGCTTCCGTTCTGTCCTGCTTACCCAATGAGGGTTGATAAACCGTAAATTGGTTTACAGATCCTTATGCAGCCTGCTTGCGCGGCTTGATCAGCCCACGGTTGACGAGCAATTCGGCGATCTGAATGGCGTTGAGCGCGGCGCCCTTACGCAGGTTGTCGGAGACGACCCACAGGTTGAGGCCGTTTTCGACGGTCGCGTCTTCACGGATGCGCGAAATATAGGTCGCATCTTCGCCGGCGGATTCGTACGGCGTGATGTATCCGCCGTTCTCATGCTTGTCGATGACGAGGCAGCCCGGAGCTTCGCGAAGGATGTCACGGGCCTGATCGGCAGTGATCTCGTTCTCGAATTCGATGTTGACCGATTCCGAATGGCCGATGAAGACAGGCACGCGCACAGCCGTGCAGGTGACCTTGATCTTTGGGTCGAGCATCTTCTTGGTTTCGGCCAGTACCTTCCACTCTTCCTTGGTATAGCCGTCTTCCATGAACACATCGATGTGCGGGATGACGTTGAAGGCGATGCGCTTGGTGAACTTCTTGTTCTCGATCGGATCGGCGACGAAGACGGCGCGGGTCTGGTTGAAGAGCTCGTCCATGCCGTCCTTGCCGGCGCCGGAAACCGACTGGTAGGTGGAAACGACGACGCGCTTGATCTTGGCGAAGTCATGCAGCGGCTTTAGCGCAACAACGAGCTGCGCGGTGGAGCAATTCGGATTGGCGATGATGTTGCGCTTGGTGAACTGCGTGATGGCATCCGGGTTTACTTCCGGAACGATGAGCGGCACGTCGGCGTCGTAGCGCCAGGCGGAGGAGTTGTCGATGACGACGCAGCCCTGGGCGCCGATCTTCGGCGATACCCTCTTGGAAACGTCGCCGCCGGCCGACATCAGGCAGATGTCGGTGTCGGAGAAGTCGTAATTCTCCAGGTTGGAAACCTTCAGCGTCCGATCGCCGAAGGAGACTTCGGTTCCCTGCGAGCGGGCCGATGCGAGTGCCACGACCTCATCGGCAGGAAAGCCGCGTTCGGCGAGGATATTGAGCATTTCACGGCCGACATTCCCGGTCGCGCCCGCTACTGCAACTTTGAAACCCATTTCTCAAGCTCTCTTTCTCTTCTCTCCTCTTGGGCGAGGGGGGAACCGCGGCCATCCATCGGCGACGGGTCCTGTCCCCGGCCGGGCCGGGGAGAGAGCGGCAGGCCAGAGACGTCAGACGGTTTTCGTCGTCGTTTTGGCCTTGGTTTTGGAAGAAACCGGAAAATAGACATCCCGCCCGGCACGTTGCGCCAGGTGACTGAAGCTATCGAGCTGTTCGAAGCGAACCATGGAAGTCTTCCTTTTCCGTCGCCGGTTCTAAGATGTTTTCCACAGGAGTCAAGGATTTCCTCGCTTGCATCGTTGCCGGAGCGAGGAAATCGGAGGCGTCGAAACCGGCCTTCGACCTATCGTGTTCGAAGGCGTGTCACTTCGATGTCAGCGGTTGGACTGGCGGGTGGTTTCAAACAGGAACCAAGTGCGGCGCTCGGTCTCGTCAATCCAGTTTTCGAGAAGGCTGGCTGTGGCGACATCGCCATATTCGTCGCAAACGTCGTGAACGGCACGCATTTCGGCGGAAAGCTTCAGATTATCGTCCGCCAGCTCGGCGAGCATGTCCTGCGGATCGACATATTCGGCATCATTGTCCGGGATGCGCTGCAGCTTGGCGATCTGCCCGATCGACCGCAGGGTCGTTCCGCCGATCTTCCTGGCACGCTCGGCCATCGGGTCGGTCATCGCGAAAATCTGTTCGCCCTGTTCGTCGAGAAGCAGGTGATAATCGCGGAAATGCGGTCCGCTCATATGCCAGTGAAAATTCTTGGTTTTCAGATAGAGGGCGAAGACATCCGCCAGCAGAGCGCTCAAGGCCGCGGAAATATCGCGCGTCGCCTCCTCGCTGAGATTGGTGCGCGTACCCAATTTCGATTTGGTGTTGGCGGTATTCATAAAGACGTCCTCCGTTTGTTGTTCACGACAGCCATCGCCGGCGGATCTTAGGGGAGTTCGATGACATCAGCTGCTGCGCGGGATCGCATTGAAGACAGGATTGTTTTGAAATTTCACAGTCGAAATGTCGCTTCGCGGCATGGCCAACTGCGATGCTTAGGCGGAAAAACCCGAACGTCTCTACTAAATAGGAAAATGGAATGGTTTGGCAATTGCTTGGCTATGGATTGGCGCGGCGTGCCGTCCCGCCGCGCCGCCGATACCGTCTCTTCTCGGAGGCGGCATCGGGATGATGCGGTTACTTCAGGCCACCGCCGACATAGATGGTTTCGCCTGTCACCCAGCCCGCATCCTGCGAGGCGAGGAAGACGGCGACCGGCGCGATATCCGTCGGCTGGCCGAGACGGCCAAGCGGTGTCTGGGAGACGAGATGCTTCTCAAAATCGCTGCCAATGATGCCTGCGGCAACGACGCCCTCCGTCTCGACGCCACCGGGTGCCAGATTGTTGACGCGGATATTGCGTGGACCGAGTTCCTTGGCGAGGATCTTGGTGATGGAATCAACAGCGGCCTTGGTCGCCGTATAGACGGAGGCGGTCGCCAGGTTCATGCTGACGGCGTTGGAGCCGATATTGATCACATTGCCACCCTCGGGGCTAAAGTGCTTCACGGCTTCCTGCGTGGCCAGCAACGTGCCAAGTACGTTGATATTGAACTGGCGATGGAACTCCTGCTCGGTGAATTCCTCGATCGGGGCGAATTGGTAGACGCCGGCATTGTTAACGAGGATATCGACGCGGCCGAAGGCTTGTTTCGTTTCTGCAAAGAGGCGCTTGACGTCTTCTGATTTGGAAACGTCGCCATGGACGGCGAGCGCCTTGCCGCCCTTCGCGGTGATCTCAGCCACCACTCTGTCGGCGCCTTCGCGGCTGGAGGCGTAGTTGACGACAACGGCCGCGCCCGCTTCGCCCATCGCCTTGGCGATGCCCGCGCCGATACCCTTGGATGCTCCGGTCACGATCGCGACCTTGCCTGTCAGTTTGCTCATGTTATTTTCCTTCGAAAAACTTAGACAGTTTTACAATCATCGAATCATTTGGCGCGTGCGACCCGAAAACCGATCGCACCGTCACTTTGATATTTAGATAATCATCTAATTGATACAAGAGCAGTGAGAAGAAATGCTGATGGCGTGAATGGAATCGTCAGATCTTGGAAAGTTCCGCCATATAGGCGTTCAGAGTATCGCGGCGCAGCACGAGATTGGCGAATTTACCTTCGCGCTGGATCTCGATGAGGCCGGCATTCTCCAGCTCCTTGATATGATGCGACATTGTCGCGGCGCTGACGGCATGGCACTCGTTCAGGAGGCTGCAGGGCATGGGTTCGCTCCGTGTGCCGATCTCCTTCAGGATCTGCACGCGTCGCGGCTCGGCAAGTGCCCGGGAGATCAATCCCATCTGCCTTTCGCTCAAACGTATTGGCCCGGCATCCATGGTGTTCATCGCAAACGGAAACAAAATCGGGTTGACCGGCTTCGATCATCCCCATCCTGCCAGATATATGAATGCGCGAGAGCCTTGGCAACCTTTGCGATGCAGCCGCGGCGGGCTCAGGAATCGGTCTGACGCAGCCTGCTGCTTTTGAAGAACGGCAAGCGCGGCGTCGGCCAACCGGCGGCGTCGATGCGGAAGAGCAGGCCGTAGCGTGAATAGACGATGGCTATCATGAAGGAAAACCAGCCGCCGAGCGCTAGGCCGGCCATGACGTCGCTCGGATAATGCGCGCCGACCATGACGCGGGTGATCGCCAGCCATAGGGCGCAAGCAGCGAAGATATAGCGATAGCGCGGAAACAGGAAGGCAAGCGCCACGAACAGGGCGCCGATGGTGGTCGCATGACCGGAGGGGAAGCTTTCGAAGCTGGCACGGCCATTAAAAGGCGAGAAGCCAAAAGGCCCCCAATCGGCAAAATGCGTCGGGCGGGCGCGGCCGATGGCACGCTTCAGCAAATTGGCGAGGATGCCTGAAAGCGCCACGGTTGTCAGGAGATAGCCGCCGATCTGACAGATGCGCAGTGCTTGGCAGCGACAGCGTTGCGAATGCAGCAGCTTGCTGCCTGCCCAACCTTCGAAAAACAGGAAGGCGCTGATGAGAAGGATCCATCCGGAATCGCCGAAATCGGTCAGCATTCCACCGACGAAGCGAATGGAGGGCGATAGGTCTTTAAGGGTGGCGCCGACAGGCCCATCGAACAGGAGAGCGGAAAGAAGGACAATATTGGCTGTCACAAAAAGGCAGAGTTTCCAATGGGATGGTGCAAAAGCTGCATCGCTTCGCCGCCAACGCCTGTCGAGAGACGTCAAGATCGCCTGCATAATCAGTGCCTATGTCGATTTCCAATCGATCCGATAGATAGCAGGTTGTTGTTACAGTTTTTCTAAAAATCGATGACGGGGCCCGGCGCCGCGGTCTCGAGCTGAGACACGCCCATCCCGTTCACAAGAAAAAGCCCCGTTCCTCGCAGAATGGGGCTTCGTGTTTCACGTGAAATATATCAGGCTATTTCTGCCGGAGATTATGCGGAGAGAGCCTTGAATTCGGCAAGGATGGCGTCACCCATTTCGGTGGTGCCGACCTGGCGGCTGCCTGGCGACATGATGTCGCCGGTACGGATGCCGCTGTCGAGTACGTTGGCGATCGCCTTTTCCAGCGCATCGGCTTCGGCAACCATGCCGAAGGAATAGCGCAAGCACATGGCGAAGGAGGCGATCATGGCAATCGGATTGGCAATGCCCTTGCCGGCGATATCGGGGGCCGAGCCATGCACGGGTTCATAGAGAGCCTTGCGCTTGCCGGTCTTTGCATCGGGGGCGCCGAGTGAGGCGGACGGCAGCATGCCGAGGGAGCCGGTGAGCATGGCGGCAACGTCGGACAGCATGTCGCCGAAGAGGTTGTCCGTCACGATGACGTCGAACTGCTTCGGCTGGCGCACGAGCTGCATGCCGCCGGCATCGGCCAGCATATGCTCGAGCTGCACGTCGGAATATTTTTCCTTATGTGTCGCGGTAACGACCTGGTTCCAGAGCACGCCCGATTTCATGACGTTACGCTTTTCCATCGAGCAGACACGGTTGTTGCGGGTGCGTGCCAGTTCAAAGGCGACGCCGGCAATGCGCTCGATCTCGTAGGTGTCGTAGACCTGGGTGTCGATACCGCGCTTCTGGCCGTTGCCAAGATCGATGATTTCCTTCGGCTCGCCGAAATACACGCCGCCGGTGAGCTCGCGCACGATGAGGATGTCGAGACCTTCGACCAGCTCCGGCTTCAGTGAAGAAGCGGATGCCAGTGCCGGATAGCAGATGGCCGGGCGCAGGTTGGCGAAGAGCTGTAGATCCTTGCGCAGGCGCAGCAGGCCTGCTTCCGGACGTACTTCGTAAGGCACGCTATCCCACTTCGGGCCGCCAACAGCGCCGAAGAGCACGGCGTCAGCCGCCATTGCCTTTGCCATGTCGGCATCGGAGATCGCCGCGCCATGCGCATCATAGGCGCTGCCGCCGACAAGGCCCTCGTCGGTGACGAAGCCGGCGTTCTTGGCCTCGTTCATGTAAGCGATGATCTTGCGAACTTCACCCATGGCCTCGGGGCCGATGCCGTCACCCGGCAGGAGGAAAAGATTGCGCACTGTCATGAGGAAGCCTCCGCGAAAGAAAAAGTTGCGGGGTTTTTAGACTTCCAAATGCGGCTTTTCAAGCGAGGAAGAGGCCGAAACGGTACGGTTTTCGGGCTTTTGAGACTGGGCACCCGCCCTTGAACCACGAGGGCGGGTGGTTTGCGTCGCTTACCCTTACTCAGCCAGACCGAGCGAAGCGAGATAGGCGGCCGATGCCGGGATCTTCGACTTGTCCTTGATCTCGATGATCAGACGCGGATTGCTCTTTAGCTTGGCAAGGGCGGCAAAGACCGCGCGCCAGTGGATGTTGCCTTCGCCGAGGCTCCAGTGGCGGTCGGCATAGCCGTCGGCGTCCTGCAGGTGGACATGCTGCAGGCGGTTGCCGGCGGCATGGACGTAGTAGTCAACAGGAGGGGCGCCCGTATAGCCATGGGCGTAATGGGCATGACCGGTGTCGATCGAAACGGCGACGGCGGGTGAATTGAAGCTGTCGGCGAGGCCGACGCGGATATGAGGATCCTTGTCCTCGATGTTCTCGATGACCATGGTGAGCCCGATGTCTTCGGCGCGCTTGACGGCTTCTTTCAGCGTCAGATGCGTGTATTCGATGATCTTTTCGCGCTCGCCCTTGTTGTTGTCGAGGTTGTTGTAGGACCACGACGTATAGGGGCTATGGATGACCATCTGCGTGGCGCCGATATTGGCGCAGACGTCGAGCGCCTGCAGCAGGCGCTTGGTGACGACGGCGCGGACGTCCGGGTCCTGCGAGGCGATGACAAAACCCCAGAACGGGCCGTGGATACCGAGGCGACCCTGATGGCCGTCGAGCAGCTTGCGGGCGCGCTCGGCCAGCGGAGCCCAATCGCCGTTGAGGATTTCGGCTTCGACAAAGCTCTGCAGCTCCAGATCGCGCGGCTTTTCGAGCAGCCAGTTGCGATGAATTTCGACGTCGTCGAGCGTCATGGCGGCGCCGACAATGGGAAGGGAGGTCATGAAGGGGCTCCATTGCGTGGAGAAAATTTAAGGGTGGGAGAGACGGCCCGAAGGATCTCGGCGGTCTGTATGGACCTCCTTCTTGTCGATCATATTACAGCGGGCGGGAAAGACGGCGTCTGAGCTATTTTCGCGGGATTTGCGGTCTCCGCTCCTGGGCTGTGATAATTGCGGGATAGTCCCCTCTCCCCGCAGGCGGGGAGAGGGAGTCTATTATGCCCGGCATGAAAAAAGCCGGGCGCGAGGCCCGGCTTCGAAACATGCGATAAACGAAAGACCGATCAGGCAGCCCAGGGGCGCGATGCGGCGTTCGTCTTTTCGAAATCGCTGATCGCGGAGGATTTTTCCAGCGTCAAGCCGATATCGTCGAGGCCGTTCAGCAGGCAGTGACGCTTGAATTCGTCGAGTTCGAACTTCAGCGAGCCGCCGTCCGGGCCAGTGATCTCGAGGTTTTCCAGATCGACCGTCAGAATGGCGTTGGAGCCGCGCGAGGCGTCGTCCATCAGTTTGTCGAGCTCTTCCTGGCTGACCTTGATCGGCAGGATGCCGTTCTTGAAGCAGTTGTTGTAGAAGATGTCAGCGAAGCTGGTCGAAATAACGCAGCGGATGCCGAAATCGAGAAGCGCCCAGGGAGCATGCTCACGCGAGGAGCCGCAGCCGAAATTATCGCCGGCGACAAGGATCTTGGCATTCTGATAGGCCGGCTTGTTCAGCACGAAATCTTCGTTCGGCGTTCCGTCTTCATTGTAGCGGGCTTCAGCGAAGAGGCCCTTGCCGAGACCCGTGCGCTTGATGGTCTTCAGGTAATCCTTCGGGATGATCATGTCGGTATCGACATTGACGACCGGGAGGGGTGCTGCGACACCGGTCAATTTCACGAACTTGTCCATGGGGGTCCTGCCTTCATTCTCGTCTAAGCACGAATTATCCTGCCAATAGAGCAAATCCGGCCCGAAATGAAGGGAAATCTTGGAAATGCTCTAAAACGCGGCGCTTTGGGTCGTGGTGCCCTTCAGGACGAGGCCTGATCGCACACATAGGCCCGCCGGATAGACCACCCTGCCCTGCTTTCAATCCTAGAGGTCGATGATCGTGCCGCGACCGTCGTTCCAGATGCGCATTTCGCGCTGGCCGTTCGTCTTCGCCTTGGCGTGCACCGGGGCCGGCTTCATGCGCAGCGAAATCGCGCGGGCTGCCATCAGCACGGTAAGGATAGCGCCGACGGCGAGCGTGACCGAAACGGTAAACAGCGCCATGGCTGCAAACACGGTGATACCGGCAAGTGCGATGAACAGGGAACGAATATTCTGCATGGTCGAGACCTCTCTACATCAAGCAATGTGGCCCTCATGATTGTCATCTGCAAGAGGAGCATGGCTTTTTGTTGACTTGCCTGCCGATTAAAAGCGCGGCAAAACGGCACAATGAGCCAATCTGCGAGCCAAAACCCCTCGTCCCGTCCCGCCCGTCTGCGCCGCTCGGTCTTGAGCGTTCCCGCGATCAACCGACGCGCGCTGGACAAGCTTTCGAGCCTCGAATGCGACGCGGTCATTTTCGATCTCGAGGATTCGGTTTCGCCGGAGAAAAAGGCCGAGGCGCGGGAGAATCTCCGGGCCTTCTTTGCGGTCTCGCCGCTTCCCGGCAAGGAGCGGATCATCCGTATCAATGCGCTCTCCTCCAATTTCGGTGCCGATGACCTGGCGCTGGTTACGGAGCTGGAGCCGGATGCGGTGTTGCTGCCGAAGGTGGACGAACCGCAGGACGTAAGCGATGTCAGTGACCGGCTTGCTGAAGCCGATGCACCGGAAGACTTGCGTATCTGGGCCATGATCGAGACGCCGCGCGGCATCCTGAATGCGGCCGCGATCGCCGAAGCTGGGCGCACGGCAGGAAGCCGGCTCGATTGTTTCGTCGTCGGTCTCAACGACCTCAGAAAGGAAACGGGCGTTCTGCCGCAGCCCGGTCGCCCCTATCTCGTGCCCTGGCTGATGCAGGTGATATTGGCCGTCAGCGCTTACGGCCTTGAGGCGATCGACAGCGTCTTCAACGATTTCAGGGATGCTGAAGCATTTGAGGCCGAATGTGGCCAGGGTGTCGCCATGGGCTTTGCCGGCAAGATGCTGATCCACCCAAACCAGATCGAGGCGGCCAACCGGCATTTCGGCCCGGCTGAGGCTGCCATTGCCGAGGCCGAAGCCATCATTGCGGCTTTTGCCGAAACGAGCGCCGCCACTCTCAATGTCGTGAACCTTGGCGGGCGCATGGTGGAGCGGCTGCACCTTGTCCAGGCGGAAAGACTCATTCATAAAGCTCGCCTGATCGAACAGCGCTCTTCGGGCACGACAGCGGCGCCCCGCACCGAGGTCTGACCGTCGAATTGCCCGGCCAAATACGAAAGATGCCCTAATGAAACTCTACCGCTTCCTCACCGGCCCCGATGACGCTTCCTTCTGCCACAAGGTCAGTGCGGCGCTGAACAAGGGCTGGGAGCTATACGGCTCGCCGACCTATGGCTTCAATTCTGCAAGCGGGCGTATGGAATGCGGCCAAGCCGTCGTCAAGGACGTCGCCGGCAAGGATTACGATCCGGATATGAAGCTTTCGGAGCAGTAAGCCGTAACTGAAGTTCTTCGCCCAGGTTGTCTTACGATCGGGGTTGGTATTACCGATCCGTCGCTTCCTCAGCACTTTCCTCAATACGCTCCATGTCCTCGTCGCTCAGGCCGAAATGGTGGCCGATCTCGTGGATCAGGACATGGGTAATGATGTCGCCGAGAGTTTCGTCGTTCTCGGCCCAATAGTCGATGATCGGCCGGCGATAGAGGCGGATCTTATTGGGCATATCGCCGGTCTGGGCGGTAAAGCGCTCCGAGATGCCGCGACCTTCGAAAAGGCCGAGCAGGTCGAAGGGGGTTTCCAGCGCCATATCCTCGAACACTTCGTCATCCGGGAAATCCTCGATGAGAATGACGAGGTTGCCGGTGAGCGAGCGGAATTCTTCCGGCAGGTGGCTGTAAGCCTCCATTGCCAGGGATTCGAATGTGCTGATGGAGGGAGAATGGCGATCCCGCCAATCTTCGCTCTGGTCAACGCGAGCCATGAATATTCCTTCCTTGGCTGGTCATATAGAGACTTTGCGCTGCTTTTACGAGAGCGGAATAGAGCGTGATGCCGAAAAGTGTTTGAGCGGTTTTCGATCGACATCATGCTCTACTTTTTTGATTCTAGAGCGGATTCGGATTTTCGGGCGACAGACCGAAATCATCTGGCTCGGTTCACAGGAATATTTTCTTATGAAATGGTGTTGACTCTTTCTCCAAGCTCTGGAATCCATAAGAACATAACAGGAACATTATCGATCTGGAGTGAACGTCATGGCCGAGGCTGCCGTGGCGCGGGAAACGCTTTTTGCCCTGCGTGAAACCATTGCCCGACTGGAAGGCAGGCCGATCCCGGCACTGGCAGCCTCGGCGCATGAGGCTTTGGCAGACAAGCCGGTGAGAGAGGCGATAGGTATTGCGAAATCCCTGCCTACTGAGCCTACGCTTGAACAGTCGCTCCTTCAGATCGGGGTCGATGAGCTCGATGCGGCGCTGCAAGGCGGTTTGCCGCTCGATGCGCTGACGGAAATCCGCTCGCTCGGCCTGCGCGATGCCGGGGCGGCGAGCGGCTTTGCCCTTGCGCTTGCGGCGAGACTGTATACGCGAGCATCGGATAAGACCGCGGCTAAGTCTCCGGTCCTATGGATCGGCGATACGGTGGCAACGATGGAGGCAGGCCTGCCCTATGCCATCGGCATCGGCGATTTCGGGCTGGAGCCTCAGGCTCTCCTGCAGGCGTCGCCGCGCAAGCTCGACGATGCGCTCTGGGTGGCGGAAGCAGCCCTTGGCAGTGCTGCTTTTGCCGTCGTCATTCTGGAAGTGCGCGGCAATCCCGCCCGTTTCGGTCTGACCGAAAGCCGGCGGCTGGCGCTGAGGGCCAAGGCGGCGGGACGGCCCTTGTTTCTGTTGCGACAGGGAGGCGAGGAGGAAGCAAGCAGCGCCCTCTTCCGCTTTTCCGTCGAACCCGCGCCGGCACAGGCGCGGCCCCTGCCGGACGGATCGGTGCTTGGCGGCAGCATCGGTCACCCGGCTTTTCGTCTGACCTTGGAAAAGAGCCGCAACCCGGCGCCTCTTTCCATAACCCTGGAGTGGAATGCCCATGACCGCCGCTTTGCCCCTGTCTCCGATGTTCAGTACCCCGCCTTTCCCGGCGAACACGCAGCGCATTCTGGCGCTGACCTTCCCGCATCTGCCGACCGATCGGATCGCGCGCAAGCGCTGGGGTCTGTCCTGGCGTTCGACAGGCAGGCTTGAAGCGCCGCCGCTTGCCTGTGCCGGCAAGCTCAACAATGCCATGCGGCTGACTGCGCTCAATGAACGGGCTGAAATGATCGGCCTGAAGCAGGGTCAGGGCGTGGCCGAGGCAAAGGCGATCTGTCCTGATCTCGATGTCGTTGAGGAGGATCCGGTCGCGGATCGCAAGCTTCTGGAAGCGATCGCCGACTGGTGCGACCGCTATACGCCGCTGGTGGCGATCGACGGCAAGGATGGCCTTTTTCTCGATATTACCGGCTGCGCCCATCTTTTCGGCGGCGAAGAGGCGCTGCTCGAGGATATCTTGATTCGGATTTCCCGACTGGGCTTCGATGTGCGCGGCGCCATTTCCTCTGCGCCCGGCCTCTCCTGGGCCGTCGCCCGCTTTGACGAGAGCCGCATCGTTCCGCCCGAAGCCATGGAAGAGGCACTGGCACCGCTGCCGGTTGCATGTCTTCGGCTTGGCGAGGAGATTGTCGCCGCTTTGCAGAAGATGGGCCTGAAGCAGGTCGGCGACCTTCTGGCAGCACCGCGTGCGCCGCTTGCCCGCCGTTTCGGTGCGCAGCTAATGTTGCGGCTCGATCAGGCTGTCGGCCTCGTCGAGGAACCGATTTCGCCGCGTCGCCCGGTCGCGCAATTGTCAGCCGAGCGCCGGCTTGCCGAGCCGGTGCAGGCGGAAGAGGATATTCTTCACCTTGCCCGCCAGCTTGCCGAAACCCTGAAGCCGGGGCTGGAGGCGCGCGGCGTCGGCGGCCGTTCCTTCGAGCTTCTGCTTTTCCGGGTGGATGGGGCGGTTTTCCGCATCGCGGCCGGCGCATCGCAGCCGCTGCGGGAGCCGAACCGGATCGCCAGCCTGTTCACGGAGCGCTTCGGCGCCATTCATGACGATCTCGATGTCGGTTACGGTTTCGAAATCATCCGCCTCAATGTGCTTCAGCATGCGCCCTTCGATGCCATGCAAGGCGATTTTGTCGGAGAAGACCGCCAGGAAGGATCTCTTGCCGCCTTTGTGGATCGTGTGGCCGCCCGGCTGGGGCGGGACTGTCTGCAAGGGTTCGAGCTGCGGCAGAGCCATATCCCTGAGCGGGCCGTGCGGCCGCTGCCGGCCATGGCTATCCTCGCCTCGAAGCGGCGCACAGGTAAGGAGGATGCCGGCCATCATGGTTTCTTCCGCGGCGAACGGCCGCTCCGGCTGTTTCGTATGCCGGAGCTGGTCGAAACCATTGCTGCCGAAGTGCCCGACGGCCCTCCCCGGCAGTTCCGCTGGCGGCGGGTGATGCATCGGGTCAGCCGGGCCGAAGGGCCGGAGCGGCTTTCGGCGGAATGGTGGGTCGAGGAAAAGGAAGAGCCTGCCCGCGATTATTTCCAGGTCGAGGATGAGGAGGGCCATCGTTTCTGGCTGTTCCGCAAGGGGCTCTATGGCCGAGTCGGCACAACGCCGGATTGGTACATGCACGGGGTCTTCGCATGAACGCGCGCCCCAGTTTCCACGAACCCGTACCCTTCTTTGAGATCGGGGTGAGAACGAATTTCTCCTTTCTCGAAGGTGCCTCGCATCCGGAGGAAATCGTGGCGCAGGCCGCCATTCTGAAACTTTCCGGATTTGGGATTGCCGACCGCAATTCGGTTGCCGGCGTGGTCAAGGCGCATGCGCATACCAAGCTTCTCCGGGAGAAGTACAAGGAGGGCATTGAGAAGAACCTGGAGCTTCAAGCGAAGGGCAAGCCAGAAAAGCCGCTTCTGAAGCCGGTCCCTTTCCAGCCTGGTGCGCGCCTCGTGTTTTCGGACGGTACACCTGACATTCTTGCCTATCCGGAAAACCGAAAGGGCTGGGCGCATCTCTGCCGGCTGCTGAGCGCCGGTAATCTGCGCGGCGAAAAAGGCGTATGCATCCTGAATGAAAGCGACCTCGTGGAATGGGGTGACGAGATGATGCTGGCGCTGGTTCCCGAGGCTGAAAGCGTCGAGACGCAAGAGGGGCAGGAAAAGCTAGAGCAATGCCTCAAGCGGTTATGGATGCGCTTCGGCCGGAAGTTCCACATGGTCCTGTCGCCGGCCTATGACGGGCGGGACCGGATGGTCTTCGCCACGCTTTCCATCCTGGCGCAGCGCAATGGCGTGCGGCTGATCGCCAGCAATCAGCCGCTCTATCATGCGACCGAGCGCAAGCCGCTTGCCGATATCGTCGTTTCGATCCGCGAACATGTCCCGATCGCCGAGGCTGGTTTCAAACTGGCAGCGAACGCCGAGCGCTACATGAAGGACGCTGCCGAGATGGCACGTCTGTTCCGGGATTATCCGAAGGCTATCGCCAATACGCAGAAGTTTTTTAGCCGGCTTTCTTTTTCACTTGACGAGCTAAAACACAATTATCCCGACGAAAGCGTTCCTGGAGAGACCGTTGCGGAGACGCTGAAGCGGCTGACATGGGAGGGCGCCGAGTGGCGCTTTCCCGGAGGGATCCCGCCAAAGGTTTCGGCGCAGATCGAGCATGAGCTCAAGCTCATTCGGGAACGGCAATATGAGCCTTATTTCCTGACGGTGCACCGCATCATGGAGTTTGCCCGCAGTGCGAATATCCTGTGTCAAGGGCGTGGATCGGCGGCCAATTCGACGGTCTGTTATTGCCTTCGGATTACCGAGGTCAATCCCGAATTAACAAGCCTGCTTTTCGAGCGCTTCATCTCGACGGAGCGCGAGGAGCCGCCTGATATCGACGTTGATTTCGAGCATGAGAAACGCGAAGAAGTCATTCAGTTCATCTACAGGCATTACAAAAAGGAGCATGCCGGGCTGACCGCGGCGGTCACCAGCTATCGGGCGCGCTCGGCCGGCCGCGAAGTGGCGAAAGCCTTCGGTTTGTCGGAGGATGTGCAGTCGGCCCTTGCAAGCGGTGTCTGGGGCTGGTCGACGGAGGAGCTGTCCGAGCGTGAGGCGAAGATTGCCGGCCTCGATCTCACGAACAAGACGACGCGCAACGTCCTTTCCTATGCCTCGACGCTGATGGGGTTTCCGCGGCACCTGACCCAGCATGTCGGCGGCTTCGTCATCACCCGGGATCGGCTGGATGAGGTCGTGCCGATCATGCATACGGCGATGGACGATCGCTACATGATCGAGTGGAACAAGGACGATCTCGACAATCTCAACATATTGAAGATCGACGTGCTTGCGCTCGGCATGTTGACCTGTCTCGCCAAGGCTTTCGACCTCCTGCTGCTGCATTACGATGTGAAGAAGGCGCTCGCCGATCTTGGGAGCAAGGAATATCCGGATGGCAAGCCGGTTTATGACATGATCTGCCGTGCCGATACGATCGGCGTCTTTCAGATCGAAAGCCGGGCGCAGATGAGCATGCTGCCGCGTCTTCGGCCCCGCAAATTCTATGATCTGGTCATTGAGGTGGCGATCGTTCGCCCCGGCCCCATTCAAGGAGACATGGTTCACCCTTACCTTAAGCGGCGGGATGACGATCTTCACAAGCGGCCGATCGAATATCATCGTCCGGAGTTGAAGGCTGTTTTGGAGCGAACTTTGGGGGTTCCGCTGTTTCAGGAACAGGCGATGCAGATCGCCATTACCGCGGCTGGATTTTCGCCGGCCAAGGCCGATCGGCTGCGCCGGTCCATGGCGACGTTCAAGCGAACGGGGAAAGTGGACGAATTCAAGCAGGACATGGTCTCGGGCATGACCGCAAACGGTTACCCTCAAGATTTTGCCGAACGCTGTTTCAGCCAGATCGAAGGCTTCGGCGAATATGGTTTCCCTGAAAGCCACGCGGCGTCCTTCGCTCTGCTCGTCTATGCCTCGTCCTGGCTCAAGACCTACTATCCGGATGTCTTCTGTGCGGCGATCCTCAATGCCCAGCCGATGGGCTTCTATGCGCCGGCGCAGCTGGTGCGCGATGCGCGCGAGCATGGCGTCGAGGTGCGGCCGGTGGATATCAATCGCTCCAGCTGGGATTGCCTGCTGGAGAAGGCGCGTTTCGATCCGGGCGCGATCGAGCCGCGCCATGCGTCGATGCGCGATGATATCAAGACGCAATGTGCCGTCCGCCTCGGCTTTCGGCAGGCCAAGGGTCTGTCCGAGGAGGAGATGAACCAGCTCGTCGAGCGCCGGGGCGATGGCTATCGATCCGTGCGCGATCTCTGGCTGCGCTCCGGGCTTGCCAAGGCGCAGATCGAGCGCCTGGCGGATGCGGATGCGTTCGGTTCCATCGGCCTCAGCCGTCGTGAGGCGCTTTGGGCTGTGCGGGCGCTCGATGCCGGCAGTGCCGCCGAAACGCTTCCCCTCTTCGATCTCGGCGACCATGCGGAGCTGCAGGTCGAGCCGGCGGTTACGCTGCCGGAAATGCTGCCTGGCGAGCAGGTCATCGAGGATTATCGCTATCTGTCGCTATCCCTGAAGGCGCATCCGGTTTCCTTCCTGCGTACCGATTTCGCCCGGCAGGGGATCGTGCAAAGCCGGGATTTGCCTGGTATCGCCAGCGGCCGCATGGTGACGATCGCCGGGCTGGTGCTGGTGCGCCAGCGGCCGGGTTCGGCCAAGGGGGTGATCTTCATGACGCTGGAGGACGAAACCGGTGTCGCCAATGCGATCGTCTGGCCGAAGAAGTTCGAGAAGTACCGTGCCATCGTCATGGGCGCGCGGCTGGTCAAGATCCGCGGCCGGCTGCAGAGCGAAAGCGGCGTTATCCATGTGGTGGTCGATCATATCGAGGATATGACACCGGCGCTCGGGATCCTGCAGCGGGAGGCGAGGCGTTTCGGCGTCAGCGATCGGGCGGATGAGACCTTGCGGCCGACCATGGATCACAGGGAGAAGCGGAAGTCTGTCTTTCTGGCGCCCTCTTCCGGTGAGGGGGCAGCGGCGGAGGGTCGCAGCCATGGGGCCGAAACGGCGAAAGTTATGCCGCGAGGCCGCAATTTCCATTGAGATTGCGACCTTCGTATCGGGCAAAAGCTTCGGAACTCGGCCCGCGGACGAGATTCGAATCGTTTCTTTCTTGACAAAGAGCGTCTTCTTTAGCAGATAACAAGACAGCGGATGTCATGTTTGACGGACTGAGCGAAGAATGCTGGTTTGCAGTTGTAATTACATCACCGACAAAGAAATCCGGGACGTTATCAACGAGTTCCTTGATCAGGACTGTTGGCAGCTCATTGTTCCCGCCAAGGTTTATCACGCGATGGAAAAGCGCGGTCGTTGCTGCGGCTGCTTCCCGAATGTCGTTGATATCATTATACAGACAACCCAGGATTATCATGCCCGTCGCCACTCGACGGAAGCGGAAATATTTGATTTCATGTCCCGCCTGAAAAAATTCCATGAAGACAACAGGAGAGCGGACATTGAAAGGCGACAAAAAGGTCATCGAGCGGCTTAACGAGGCACTCTTCCTCGAGCTTGGCGCAGTCAACCAATATTGGGTTCACTACAGACTCCTCGAAGACTGGGGCTACACCAAGCTTGCCAAGAAAGAGCGCGCAGAATCCATCGAGGAGATGCAGCACGCCGATCGCCTCGTTGCCCGCATCATCTTCCTCGAAGGTCATCCGAACCTGCAGACGCTCGCGCCGCTGCGCATCGGTCAGAACGTCAAGGAAGTGCTGGAAGCCGATCTCGCCGGCGAATACGACGCACGCACGGCCTACAAGAAATCCCGCGACATCTGTCACGATGCCGGCGACTATGTGTCCATGAAGCTGTTCGAAGAGCTTCTGGCGGATGAGGAAGGCCATATCGACTTCCTCGAGACCCAGCTCGAACTGCTCGACAAGATCGGCGAAGCCAAATACGGCCAGCTTAATGCCGACTCCGCCGATTCCGCGGAATAAGCGACATACTGGAGTGGCTCAGTTTTTAAATCTCTGAACCGCTCCATATCTTTGCTTTCACCCAATTCCAGGAAGAGCGCGAAAGCTTTTCCTGGAATTGCTTTATGAATCGGCCCTTCCGCGGCTGGCCTTCTTTTTCAGTCTTCGGCTTTCAGATTGGCCAGGTGACTGAATTCCGAAACCACCTGCTCGTAGACCGAGCGTTTGAAGGGAACGATCAGGTCGGGAAGTACCGCCATGGGCTTCCATTCCCATGCATCGAATTCCGGTTCGTGGCCGCCCGGTGGCGGATTGATGGCGATCTCGCCCTCGTCGCCGTCGAAGCGGAAGGCGAACCAGCGCTGCGTCTGGCCGCGGAATTTCCCCTTGAGGCCGATGCCGATCAGTTGCGGCGGAAGATCGTAATTGATCCAGCCCCTGGCTTCCGCGAGCAAGGTCACGGTTTTCATGCCCGTTTCCTCGTATAATTCGCGATAGGCCGCTTTCAGCGGGTCTTCGCCTTCGTCTATGCCGCCCTGCGGCATCTGCCAAAGCTGCGGCGAGCCGTCATATTCGGAATTGCCGACCGGAATGCGGTGTCCGGCCCAGACCAGGCCTTCCCGGTTCAGGATCATGATGCCGACACAGGGCCGGTAGGGCAGGTCTTCGGCTCTCACGGAGGCGTGGGGCGTGCTCATCTTTTTCTCCAGGTCAGGGGTGTTTGGGATCCTCGGCAAGCGCCGAGACCGCGACGACTTCGATACCGCGCATGGCGGCCTCCTCGCTCCATTTGCTGATGGCGTCGACGCTTTCATCGAAGGCGGAAGCGACGCCGATCGCAGAGCCGTTACGGCGGGCGATGCGCTCGAGTTCGTCGAGTTTCCTGAGGATCGCGTCCTGCTGCAGCTCTCCATCCAGCTGGATATCGGCAAAAGCGTGCGGCACTTCCAGCGTTTTCGAAAGCATTCCGGACTTCGATTGAGCGGATGAGCCGTCGTCCAGGAATAGCAGGCCGCGCTTGCCGATGTCGCGCAGCACGGGTTCCATGGCGCTGGGATTGGCAAGGAAGCGGCCGCCGAGATAGTTCATGACGCCGGTATAATTGGTGATCTTGCCCATCGCTTTATGCAAATTTTCAATATTCTTGGCTGATGACAGCGAGGTCAGCAGCGTATCCGGTCCGGGATTGTTGCCGGGATAGTCGAAGGGCTCGAACGGCACCTGGATGAGGATCTCGTGGCCGCCGCGCCTTGCCTCCTGCATCCAGCGCTGCAGACTGTTGCCGCTGGCGGCAAAGGCAAGGGTGATTTCCTCCGGCAGCTTCTCGATGGCGCGTTGCGTGCCGGTCTGGCTCAGCCCAAGGCCGCTGACGACGATAGCGATACGGGTGCCCCGCGCGCCGGACCAGGGCCGCGCATATTGATCCATCGGCCGCAGACCGCTCGGCGAGGTGATCGGCAGCCTGCCGAAGGGCGAATCTTCCAGCAGGCTGTCATTCGGCGTTGCCGCCATGCGCGGATCCTGCCCCACCTGATTGGCGTTGATCAAGACCGGGCCGTTGCCATCGCGATTGCTGGGGCTGAACATGGTGACGACCGAACCGTCGCCGGTCGCCACGCGCGTGGTATTGGCGCCGGATTGCGGATCGACTTGGGTTAATCCGGCTTGACCGATTTGTTCGGTGCTCCCCGGTTTGGTTTCGGCTGCAGGTGCCGGATCTTCCTTCTCTGCCGTTTCGGCCGGCTGAGTCTTTTGCAGGGGATCGCGCATCAGCGCCGAATAGAGCGAAAAGCCGGCGATCGCGATCAGACAGAAGCCGCCGAGAATGCGTCCAAAGGGGATGGAGCGCCGCTGGCGGCCGGGGCCGCGATTCTGTCCCAACGGTGCATGCAAATCCGTTCCCAAGCTTCAATCCACCCCAAGCGGAAAACTCTATTGGCCTCAAGCATATCGCTCACGGCGAAGCGGAAAAATGCCCGCGGCACTCAAAGTGCTAAAACATGAACAAGACTGTTCCGAGCGCCGTCGGATTCGAAGGCTGACCGAGAAGAGCGGAACAATACCCCTCGCCCCGCTTCCTCATCATGAACGCGCCGGGTCTGTTTCCAGCCCGGCGCCAATCCTTACTTGGAGGAAACCGCCTTTTCGGGGTTCGGCGGGAAAGCTGGATCCGTCTTCGCGCCACGCAGCAGGTCGAGCGCGTAGTTGAGCTGGATATCGTCCTTCGGATCCGGCGGCACATAGGCCGAAGAGCCGGAGCCCTTGTCGGTCTCGCTCTGGCCCTTGATGTGGCCCGGCAGGCTCGATTCGCCTTCCGTCGTCAGCTTGCCCTTCAGATCGTCGGGAAGCGGCTGGTCGACCTTGATGTCAGGCGTGATGCCGGTGCCCTGGATCGAGCGGCCCGACGGCGTGTAGTAGAGCGCCGTCGTCAGGCGCAGCGCGCCGTTGCCGTCGCCGAGCGGGATGATCGTCTGGACAGAGCCCTTGCCGAACGACTGTGTGCCGAGCACGGTGGCGCGCCGCAGATCCTGCAAGGCGCCTGCGACGATTTCCGAAGCCGAGGCCGAGCCGCCGTTGGTGAGCACGATGATCGGCTTGCCATCGGTCAGGTCGCCTGGGGTGGCGTTGAAGCGCCGGGTTTCATCCGGATTGCGGCCGCGTGTCGAAACGATCTCGCCGCGCTCGAGCACGTCATCGGCTACATTGATCGCCTGATCGAGCAGGCCGCCCGGGTTGAGACGTAGGTCGAGGACGTAGCCCTTCAGCTTGTCGGCCGGGATATCCTTCTTGATCTTGGCGATCGCGGCTTCGAGATCCGGGGTCGTCTTTTCGGTGAAGGAGATGATGCGGATATAGCCGACATCGCCGCCTTCCTCGCGCGACTTGACGGCGGCAACGGCAATCACGTCACGGATGACAGTGAGCTCGATCGGCTTGTCGGCGCCCTTACGCAGCAGCGTCAGCTTGATCGGCGTCTTGACCGGGCCGCGCATCTTTTCGACGGCGTCTTCCAGCTTCAGGCCGCGGACGGACTGGCCGTCGATGGCGGTGATATAGTCGCCGGCAAGGACGCCGGCCTTGGCGGCAGGCGTATCGTCGATCGGAGTGATGACCTTGACGAGATCGTTATCCATCGTCACTTCGATGCCGAGACCGCCGAACTCACCCTTGGTCTGGGTGCGCATGTCTTCCGCATCCTTGGCGTTCATGTAGCTCGAATGCGGGTCCAGCGAAGACAGCATGCCGTTGATGGCGGCTTCGACGAGCTTGTCTTCCTGGGGAGGAGTCACATACTGCGCGCGGACGCGCTCAAAGACGTCGCCGAAAATCGACAACTCCTTGTAAGTGGAAGTGCCAGCGGCTTCCGCCGGCGCTACCGCCGAGTAGATAACGCCCATCGCGGTCGCACCCATCAATGCGCCGACGAGAACAAGAGAAGCCCTACGTATCATTGCGTGCCTTTCCAGTGTCTTTGGAGGTCCACCAGGGCCGAGAATCGACTGGTTTTCCATCTTTTCGGAATTCAATGTAAAGCGTTGGCCGATCCGTTTCCAGCGCCAATGCGGTCGCGCTCGCGACTCTTTTTTGGCCCATGGTGGCAAGCGGCTCGCCAGCGAAGACGAATCTGCCCGGGCGCGTCTTGATCGCGTCCATGCCGGACAGCACCATGTGATAGCCGTCGCCCGTATCCAGGATGATCATCTGTCCGTAGCTGCGAAACGCGCCGGCATAGACGACCGTGCCGTCGGCGGGAGCCGTGACGAGTGCTTCCGGGCCGGTCGCAACGGTCAGTCCCATCGCGGTGTGGCCGGTGCCATCGTCGTCGCCGAATTGGCGGAGAATATCGCCCGCCACGGGCAACTCCAACTTTTTCTTCAGGTCTGAGAAGGGATATGCGGGCGTAATGCGGTTTTTATCGGGCACGCCGTTCTCGGCAAGGGCCTTCGCCTGCTCGCGCTGCTGTTCGCTCATCTGCGCCCGGCGCGCCTCTTCCGCGCGGGCAGCAGCGGCAGCGTCGCGCACGGAGCCGATCTGACTTTCCAGCGAGGCGACGAGCCCTTCCAGGCTGGTTGCCTGGCCCGCCAGCTCTTCCGCGCGCTTGCGCTCCGCCTCGAGCTGGGCCGTATTTTCCTTGCTGTGCTTGTCGTTCTCCGCAATCAGCAGATCCATGCGCCGCTCCTCCTCCAGACTGTTGGTCACGGTGGCGGTGAAGCTGGCCTTTTCGGCGGCGGTATCGGCCTGCAACTTGCTGAGATCGGTCAGATCGGCGATGAGCTTGTCCGTCTCCTTACGCATTCCGGGCACGACGGCGCCGAGAAGAATGGCGCTGCGCACCGAGGCGAGCGCATCGTCCGGCGTTACCAGCAATGCCGGCGGCGGATTGCGTCCCATGCGCTCGAGAGCACCCAGCACTTCGGCCAGCAGGGCGCGACGATCATGCAGGGAAGCGCGGATCTTATCCTCCTTGACGGCAAGATTCGTCAGCGTCTTCTCACTCTGCTGGATCTTGCGATCCAAGTCCTTGCGGCGGGCGGCGCTGTCGATCAGCGCCTGGCGCAGGCTGGCAGTGCTCTTGTCGAGGGAAGCGATGCTGTCTTCCAGTTCCTTCGTCTTGCCGGACGAAAGACCGATCGTCTTAGAAAGCGCATCGAGCTGCGCGCGGGTTTCGTCGCGCTTGCGGGCAAGGTCCGCCGCCGGGTCAGGCGCCTCCTGCGCGGACGGCGGTGTAGAAGAGCGATCGTCGGGTGCTTGCGCAGCGATGGCATCGGCTTCCTGGGCGAGGGCGACGTTCTCTTGGGAAAAAGGGCCTGCCATATAGACGCCCATGCCGAGCGTTGCCGCCAAAGCCGGCAGCACGATACGCGAGAGCATGGGCGGGGCTTTTCTCATCCAGTCGGTTCGGCCTGGTCCCTTCGGATCGCGCAAAAATAAGCTGATTTGCCGCGATCATCCAGGAAGCATCGTCATTTTTAGGGCGGGAATCAAAACACGCCCGTGTGAGCGTTTCGTTAACGCAAAAACGGCGAAAGCCAAACTGTTTTCAAAACGGATGGAGCAATCATACCCGGTGGTAGGGGTGCCCGGAAAGGATTGTCACGGCGCGGTAGAGCTGTTCAGCAATCAGGATGCGCACAAGCTGGTGCGGCCAAGTCAGCTTGCCCAGGCAAATGGTCAGGTCGGCCTTGTCGTAGAGGGCGGGGTCAAGGCCGTCGGCGCCGCCAATGGCGATCGTCAGGTCGCGCTTGCCCTGATCGCGGTATCCCCCGAGCATGGCGGCGAAGGCTTCGCTGTCGAGCGCCTTGCCGCGTTCGTCGAGAAGGATGAGGACGCCGCCTTCGGGATGCGCCTTCTGCAGCAGGCCCGCCTCTTCGCGCTTGCGGGTCTCGCTATTGGAGGCGCGGCTTTCTGCAACCTCGGTCATGCGCGCCATTTCCAGGCCGATGGCGGGCCCTGCCTTGGCGAAACGGTCGAGATAGCGGGCCGCAAGATCCTTTTCAGGGCCGGCTTTCAGCCGTCCCACCGCAAAAAGACCTATCCGCATTCCCGCTCCCACGCACATCCGCCGTCATGGCGGCACAAAACGAAACTCTTGCCGGAGGCTCATCTCCGGCGATGTAAGGCTGCGTACCGAGCCGGGAAAGCGTTCCTGGCGTCGTTAGTGCAGCGTGCCTTCGTCGAGATCGGGTGCTGCCCACATCTTTTCGATGTTGTAGAACTCGCGGATCTCGGGTCTGAAGACATGAACGATGATGTCGCCGGTGTCGATCAACACCCAGTCGCCGCCATCAAGACCCTCGACGCGGGCATTGCCGAAGCCCTCGCCCTTGAGATCGGTCATGAGATGGTCGGCAATCGCCAGGACATGGCGGCTCGATCGGCCGGAGACGACGACCATGTAGTCTCCAAGCGCAGACTTGCCAGCAATGTCTATGGTGACGATATTTTCGGCCTTGGAGTCCTCGAGGCTTGCGAGGACGGCTTGCAGGGCGCGGGCAGCGGCATCGGCGCCACGTTCCGAGCTCTTCGGGATAACGACAGGCGTTCTTCCCTTGGCGTGTACTGTTGTCAGTGCTCTTCCTTCCTTGAGTAACAGAACATGCACGTGAATGATCTGAGTCGATCACGTTACAAAGATAGGCATCAAAGCATTAAGGTTTCAAGACGCAGGCCGGCAACTTCGGCCATTCGGGACAAGGATTTGTGTCTGAATAGTGCTCTTTCGCACCAGATATGGGCGAATATTCATGCCGAAGACGAAAATCAGCCTTCCTGGCGCACTCCATCGATGAGAATAAGGTTGCGGCTGAGGGCTTGGTCGCGGACCTCGAGAGCATGCGCATATTCCGACGAGCCGTACCAGGCTCTCGCTCGTTCCACATCCGGAAATTCCACGATCACGATCGCATTCGGCGACCAATCGCCCTCCAGTCGTTCGATCGGGCCGCCACGGACCAGATAGTGGCCGCCATACCGGGCGATAGAGGCTGCCGCGCGCGTCCGGTAGGTCTGGAAGGCTTCGCTATCCCTGACGGTGACATCGGAAATGATATAGGCCGGCATCGGTTTCCTCCTCTCAAACCTCAAGGTTGGCGCGGTCCGTACTCGCGCGCCAATGCGTTTTTCTTGAAGATTAGATAGGCCGGTTCAACCGCTTGTCCATTTCCGTCGGCATGTACAGCCGGACGAAGGCCACGTATAGATTATGCAGATATCAACTGCTTACAGACACCATGACAGATGCTCCGCAGCCACCGTTGAAGCCCATTCTCCGCATCAGCTTTTCGGGGCAGGATCGGCTTGGGCGCGGCAAGATGGAGCTTCTCGAGCATATTCAGGAGACCGGCTCGATCTCGGCCGCCGGCCGTGCCATGGATATGTCCTACCGCCGAGCCTGGCTGCTCATCAGCGAACTCAATCACATGTTCCGCGAACCGGTCGTGGAATCGCAGCGTGGTGGTCAAAAGGGTGGCGGCGCTGCCCTGACGCCCTTCGGCGAGGAGTTGTTGAGGCGCTTTCGCGGTATGGAAATGACGCTGCGAGCGGCTATAGCCGACGACCTGAACTGGCTCGAAGCCAATCGGAGCTCGGCGGACGCTTCTGCGAAAAAATCCTGACTAATGTTCGAGCGCCACGGTTTTGATGACCGCATGGATCGGTAGCCCGATCCGCAGCCCCAGTCTTTCGGCCGAGAATTGCGTGATGCGGGCAGTGACGATGTCGCCGCCGCAATCGACCTTGATCTCAGTCGCCCCGTCAGCCGCCGTGCCGATTCCCAGCACTTTGCCATCGAGAATATTCAAGGCGCTCAGGCCCTCCGGCCGCGTCGTTGCCAGCATGACGTCACGGGCAGGAATATGGACGCGCACGGTCTTGCCGACAGCCGCCGCCTGGCCCGGCACAAAGAGCTTTGCCGTCTTCAGAGTAACGACTGTCAGATGATGGCGATCGTCGATCGCCTCGACGCGGCCTTCCAGCAGCACACCGGCTTCGCGGCGATCCGCCGCAAGCGGGCCAGAGAGCTGGCTAAAGACGTCGACAGCAGCGCCGATCGTCTCTACCTTGCCGTCGCGCATGACGACGACGCGGTTGGCAAGGCGTGCCACCTCGGCGATGGAGTGGCTGACATAGATGATCGGGATCTTCGTCTCGTCGCGCAGCCGTTCGAGATAGGGAAGGATTTCCGCCTTGCGGGCTTCATCGAGCGCCGCAAGCGGCTCGTCCATCAGCAGGAGCCGCGGCGAAGAGAGCAGGGCACGGCCGATCGCGACGCGCTGTTTCTCGCCGCCGGAAAGTTTGGCCGGCCTGCGATCGAGCAACGCGCCGATGCCGAGCAGATCGACGACCCGGTCAAAGCTTTCACCGCGCTCGCTCTTGGGTGCGAACCAGCGGCCGTAATTCAGGTTCTGCCGCACGGATAGATGCGGGAACAGGCGTGCCTCTTGAAAGACATAGCCGAAGCGGCGGCGGTGACGCGGCACGAAGATCTGCTTGGTCGTATCGGCAAGCACGGTATCGTCAAGGCTGACATGGCCGTGATCAGGGCGCGTCAGGCCGGCAATGATGCGGATGATCGACGTCTTGCCCGAGCCGGAGCGGCCGAAAAGAGCTGTCACGCCGCCATCGGAGGTGAATGCAGCCTCCAGCGAAAAGGTGCCGAGGCGGTGGCGGATATCGACCGAGAGCGTCATTCGAAATCCACCCTGCGGCCGGCCAGATAGGCAAGGAATTCCGAGGCAAGCAGCGCCGCCATGGAAATGACGATGGCGACGATGGTGAGTCGCATGGCGCCGGCATCGCCGCCTGGAACCTGCGTGAAGGTGTAGATCGCCGAAGACAGCGTTTGTGTCTCGCCGGGAATGTTGGAGACGAATGTGATGGTGGCGCCGAATTCACCCATGGCCTTGGCGAAGGAGAGGATCATGCCGGCGATGACGCCGGGCAGGATCAGCGGCAGCGTTACGGTCACGAAGGTCCAGATGGGGCTGGCGCCCAATGTGCCGGCGGCTTCCTCCAGCTTGCGGTCGACCGCTTCGACCGACAGGCGGATGCTTCGGACCATCAGTGGAAAGCCCATGACGCCGCAGGCAAGTGCGGCACCCGTCCAGCGAAAGGAAAAGACGAGGCCGAGATATTGCTCGAGCAAAGATCCGATCGGCCCTTTGCGGCCGAAGAGAATGAGAAGGATGAAGCCGGTGACGACGGGCGGCAGGATCAGCGGCAGGTGAATGAGGCCATTGAGGATCGACTTGCCCCAAAAGCGGCCGCGCGCAAGCAGAAGTGCTGCGCCGATGCCGAAGGGCAGGCTGACCAGCATGGCGACGATGGAAACGCGCAGGCTCAGCTCTATGGCCGTCCATTCGTCGCTGCTTAAACCCAACGCGTCCAAATCCCGCCCCTTAAACATCTCAGGCCCGCCACGACCGGCGAGCCTGATGATTGAACCTTCCTTGCCCGATCAGCGGCAATGACGCTCATGGCTTCAGGATGGTGAAGCCCTCATGCTCGAAGAAGGGAACAGCCTTAGCCGATTTCAGAAAATTGAAATAGGCTTGTACATCCGGGTTCTTGCTGCCGCTGGTGATGGCGATCGGGTAGACGATCGGTGAATGGCTGTCGGCGGGGAAGGTGCCGACGACGGCAACGCCCGGATCGGCGGAGACATCGGTCTGATAGACGATACCATAGGGCGCTTCGCCACGCGAAACCAAGGCGAGGGCCGCGCGCACGCTTTCGGCGCCAGCCACCTTCTTTTCAACCGACGACCAGACGCCGAGCTTTTCCAGCGCCGTTTTGCCGTATTTGCCCGCCGGAACCGATTCCGGCTGGCCCATCGCCAGGCGGCCGTCGCCGAGCAGGCTAGCCAGATCGAAGCCCTGCTTGATCTCGACCGGCTTCGCCTTGTCCTTGGCGGCGACGAGAACGAGCTTGTTACCCAGCAGGTTGACGCGGCTGTCGTCCTTGATCAGCTTCTTGCCAGCGACATAATCCATCCAGTTGGTGTCGGCGGAGATGAAAACATCGGCCGGCGCGCCGTTTTCAAGCTGTTTTGCAAGCGGACCGCTGGCAGCATAGGAGACGGTAACCTCTTTGCCGGTTTCCTTCGTGAAGGCGGCATCGGCGTTGTCGAGCGCGTTCTTCATGCTGGCGGCAGCAAAGACGACGATTTTGTCGGCGGCGAACACCGGTGTTGGAATGACCGAAAGGCCGAGCCATGCAGCTGATGCTACTGCGGTTGCAAGCTTGATCCATTGGCGTCGGCTGGTGGTCATTTCAATTCTCCCCAAAGATGTCGACATATTTCGAGAGATATAACGACGGACGAAGCTTGGCTAGGGATGTGTTCGCAAAAATATATCGCGATAAGGTCGCGTAACCCTACGAATTCTATGGATTTTCCGTGGCGCAGCGCATATGAACGGCTTTGGGCATTACAAAAATGCATGACTGACTTTGCCCAGTGGATTGGCGAACGCTCACGAAGCGAGACATAACGTTACGAACCGTGGGGTCTCGCGTCATTCTTTTGCCGAATTCAGTCCGGACACTGAAAACAAGCGGCGCTCAATTTGTAAAAGAAGCGTTTTTTGGGCAGAAAATTTCCGTAGCCATGCGTTATATGCATTGCTGCATTGCGCAATCGCCCATTTATCAATCGGCGAAATCTGGTAAAACATAATCATCGAGACGGCGATCTCCTCCTCCCAATGCCGTCCGATATGGATCAGCAACTCTCCTCCTCCCAGTTGCTGATCAGGTTCAAAAGCCCGACGCACCTCCTCCCGCGTCGGGCTTTTTATTTTCCAGACCATTCCAGAAGATCGATGGGATTATTGTGCGGCTCGCAACGCTGTCGAGCTGAGCGTTGAGCGTGGTCCGTGGATGAAGGTCCAGGCCGGCGCCCGCTTCTTCCAGAGTACGCGAGCATCATCTTCGTCGACGCGTGCGTAGTGGAAAGTCTTTGCCATCTTGGCCGAGAGGTAGGAGAGCGTCGATCCCGGCCGGTCGATAACGGCGATCGGGAAGGTTTGCGCGATTTCCTGCCACTTCTGCCAGCGATGGAACGTATTCAGGCTGTCGGCGCCCATGATCCAGATGAAGTGAACATGGCGGTTGCGCGCCTTCACATGCGCCAGCGTATTGGCCGTGTAGCTCATGCCCAGCGTCTGTTCGAAGGCTGTCACCTTGATACGCGGATTGTGGAGGATCTGCTCGCTAAGCGCGATACGCTCGGCAAGCGGCGCCAGATGATTGCGGCTCTTCAACGGGTTGCCCGGCGTTACCATCCACCAGAGCTGATCAAGGCCCAGCCGGCGGATAGCGATCTCGGCGACGAGTGCATGGCCTTCATGCGGCGGGTTGAATGAGCCGCCGAAAAGACCGACCACCATGCCGCGCTCGGCATGGGGCATGCGCAGATAGCGTTGATCAACCTCTTCTTTCAGCACGTCAGGGCCGTATCTGTCCGGTGCCGCGAACGCGATATTTGAAGGAGGTGAGCTGCTCGACGCCAACAGGCCCGCGCGCATGCATCTTGCCGGTGGCGATGCCGATTTCCGCGCCCATGCCGAATTCGCCGCCATCGGCAAATTGCGTCGAGGCATTGTGCAGCAGGATCGCCGAGTCGATCTCCGTGAAGAAGCGCTCGACGATAGCGGGGTCCTCGGCAATCACGGCTTCGGTGTGGTTCGACGAATATTTACCGATATGCTCGATTGCGCCGGAAATCCCATCGACCAAGGCCACCGAGATGATCGCGGCCAGATATTCCGTTGTCCAGTCTTCTTCCGTTGCTGCCTTTAGGCCGGGTGCGAGCTTCAGCACATCGGCCGAAGCGCGAATTTCGCAGCCTGCCGCGGCAAGTCCGTCGAGCAGTGGCTTCAGATGGGTGGAGGCGACCTTCTTGTCGACGAGCAGCGTTTCGGCAGCGCCACAGATGCCCGTGCGTCGCATCTTGGCGTTGACGACAATGGATTTCGCCATGTCCAGATCGGCCGAGGCATCGATATAGATGTGGCAAAGGCCTTCAAGATGGGCAAAGACCGGCACGCGCGCTTCGGTCTGGACGCGGGCAACGAGGCTCTTGCCGCCGCGCGGCACGATAACGTCGATACTGCCTTCGAGGCCGCGCAGCATGGCGCCGACGGCGGCGCGATCGCTGACGGGCACGAGCTGGATAGCATGTTCCGGCAGGCCTGCCGCTTTCAACCCTTCGACCAGGCATTCATGAATCGCCTGCGAGGAGCGGCGCGAATCACTGCCGCAACGCAGGATCACGGCATTGCCGGCCTTGAGGCACAGCGCGCCGGCGTCGGCCGTCACGTTCGGTCTGCTTTCGAAGATAACGCCGATGACGCCAAGCGGCGTGCGGACGCGCTCGATCTTCAGGCCGTTCGGGCGGTCCCAGGCAGCGATGACTTCGCCGACGGGATCGGCGAGGGCAGCGATGGCGCGAATGCCTTCGGCCATCTCGGCGACGCGCTTGTCGTTCAGCGTCAGGCGATCGACGAAGGAGGCAAGCATATCGGTGCCTTCGACGTCTTTCAGGTCTTTGGCGTTTTCAGCGAGGATATGATCCTTGCGGGCCAGAATGGCATCCGCCATGGCATTCAACGCCTTGTTCTTGCTCTCGGTCGAAGCAAAGGCCAGAGGTCGCGACGCAGCCCGAGCCTTGCGGCCGATATCGTTCATCAGCGCGTCGATGTCGGGGCTTTGTGCGACTGTATCAAGCATGAGCTTCATCCTTCTTCGATTTCTCGGCCTTCGTCTTGACGGATGACGTCATGACAAGGTCGTCGCGATGCACCATGGCGGCGCGGCCGGCATAGCCGAGGATCGCCTCGATCTCAGCCGATTTGCGACCGGTGATCTGGCGGGCCTCTTCGGCATCGTAGCTGACAAGGCCGCGGGCGATCTCCCGGCCGGAGGGGCCGATGACAGCGACTGTGTCACCGCGGCCGAAATGGCCGACGACGCGGCGCACACCGGCGGGCAGCAGGCTCTTGCCGGCGCCAAGGGCGGTCACGGCGCCATCGTCGACATGCAATTCGCCCGCCGGCTGCAGCTGCCCGGCAATCCAGGTCTTGCGGGCGGTAACGGGCGTACCCGATGGCGCAAACCAGGAGGAGCGGGCGCCGCTTTCGATTGATTTCAGCGGCCGTTCCGTCTTACCCGATGCAATAATCATGGCGCAGCCGGCGCCGGTTGCGATCTTGCCGGCATCGATCTTGGTGCGCATGCCGCCACGCGACAGCTCGGAAGCGGCGCCGCCGGCCATGGCTTCGATCTCGGGCGTGATTTCGGCGATCGTATCGAGGAATTTCGCTTGGGGGTCGAGATGCGGCGGGGCTGTATAGAGCCCGTCGATATCCGACAGCAGCACCAGCAGATCGGCGCCGGTCATGGTTGCGACGCGGGCCGCGAGGCGGTCATTGTCGCCATAGCGGATTTCGCTGGTCGCGACCGTATCGTTCTCGTTGATGATCGGCACAGCGCCGATCTTCAGGAGCTGGTTGATGGTGGCGCGGGCGTTGAGGTAACGGCGGCGCTCTTCGGTATCGCCGAGCGTCAGCAGGATCTGGCCGGCGACGATATTGTCATGCGACAGGCTTTCCGACCAGGCGCGGGCCAGCGAGATCTGGCCGACGGCCGCCGCCGCCTGGCTTTCTTCCAGCTTCAGCGCACCGGAGGGCAGGTCGAGCACGGAGCGCCCAAGCGCGATTGCGCCCGAGGAGACGACCAGGATATCGATGCCCTTGGCCTTCAGTGCGGCGATATCGGCGCACATGCCGTCGAGCCAGGATTTCTTCAAGCCGGTCTTGCGATCGACCAGGAGAGCGGAGCCGATCTTGATGACGATGCGGCGGTAGCGGTCGAGCGGCTTGCGGGCAGTCATCCCTGATGATCCCCGTCTTCGCTACGCTCGTCGGCATCCTCATCGTCGGAAAGCGGCATGTCGCGATGCCGCACTTTGGGGGTCTTTGCCGGCTTGTCCGCTTCGCCGGCATTGGCTTCGACGATCACGTCGCGCAGCGCGCGCAGCACTTCCGTCATGCCGCGGCCGGTGACGGCGGAAATCTGGAAGGGTGTTCTGCCACAGGCCCGCGCCAGTTCGCGCGTCTTCTTCTTCAGCGTTTCTTCGTCCACCACGTCGATCTGCGAGAGAGCGACGATTTCAGGCTTGTCGGGGATGCTGTTGCCGTAAGCTTCGAGCTCGTGCTTCACGGTCTTGTAGGCCTTGCCGACCTTTTCCTCTTGGGCGGAAACCAGATGCAGCAGCACGCGGGTGCGCTCGACATGGCCGAGGAAGCGGTCGCCGATGCCGACACCTTCGTGGGCGCCTTCGATCAGGCCGGGAATGTCGGCCAGAATGAATTCCTGCCCATCGATGGTGGCGACGCCGAGATTGGGGTGTAGCGTCGTGAATGGATAATTGGCGATCTTCGGCCGGGCGCGGCTGACAGCGGCGAGAAAAGTCGATTTTCCGGCATTCGGCAGACCGACGAGGCCGGCGTCGGCGATGAGCTTCAGCCGCAACCAGATGGTCTTTTCTTCGCCCGGTAGGCCGGGGTTGGCCCAATCGGGCGCCTGATTGACTGAGGATTTGAAATAGGCGTTGCCGAAGCCGCCATTGCCGCCGGCGGCAAGGCGGAAACGCTGGCCTTCCTGCGTGATGTCGCAGATCAGGGTTTCGCCATCTTCCTCGAAGATCTGCGTGCCGACGGGCACCCTCAGCGTCACATCTTCGCCCTTGGCGCCGGCGCGGTTCTTGCCCATGCCGTGCGTGCCGATGGTGGCTTTGAAATGCTGCTGGTAGCGGAAGTCGATCAGCGTATTGAGGCCGTTGACGGCCTCAACCCAGACATCGCCGCCGCGACCGCCGTCGCCGCCATCCGGGCCGCCGAATTCGATGAATTTCTCGCGGCGGAAGGAGACGCTGCCCGCGCCGCCGTCGCCTGACTTGATATAGACCTTTGCTTCGTCGAGAAATTTCATCTTACGTCCGTCACCCGGTGTCGGCGCATATCCCTTCGGATCGAATGGGATTCACAAAAGCCTATGCGCTCTTTTCAATGTCTGCCGCTCCTTCTGCATCCAAAAGACACGTCCGGCGGCGTTTGCCCGTCATGTCGCCTTCGATATAGGCGCTTCGGGCTAAGGTCAAAGAATATCGTGCGGTTCCAGTGCCATAAAGAGGCGGAACCGCATGATTGGTATGACGGCCATCGCCGAACGGGCCGGCGATGGCCAATTTTCAGGATCTTAAGCCGCCTGCGAGAGCCGCAGCGCGCCCGGCTTCAGCACGGTTTCGATATGCGGAACCATGGTGTTGCGGGCGAAACTGTAGATCTCCGAGCAACCGGTGATCTCAAAGCCGAGCTTCTGCTGCAGCTTCAAGGATGCCGGGTTGTCGGCGAAGGCGCCGGAATGAACGGCGACGTCGGGCATGCGGCGGGCAAAACGTTCGAGCGCAGCCTTGACCGCTTCGGTCATGATGCCTTGCCGCCAGTAGAAGCGGTTCAGCCAGTAACCGAGGTGCCAGCGGCCGTGGCGAAGCTCGATGCCGAGGCAGCCGATATGGGCATCATCCCGCTCGGTGATGGCGAGCTCCCAATCGACACCGAGGCCGGAGGTGTGCTCGACCAGCCAGTCGAGCGCATCCTGCCGGTCATAGGGTGCGGGGACGCGGGCCAGCATGCGGGTGACGGCGAAATCCGAAAGCGATTCCGCAATCATATCGGCATCGCTGAGCCGGTGCGGGCGCAGCGTCAGTCGGCCGGTCTGGATGACCGGCGTCGGTCCCGGCATCAGGATGCGGGCATCGCGGCGGGTGAGGGCGAGAGCGTTCATCTCATGCCTCCCCAGCTGCGCAGCGAGATCCAGGTCTTGCGGTCAAGCCTGTACCATTCGACCGGAACTGTGCTGCCGAGTGCCAGAGATGCGGCAAGGCCTGATCCCTGGAACTGGAAGCCGCACTTCTGGACGACACGTCTCGATGCGACGTTCGTCACCCGGCAGCGGGCATCGATCTGCGCCACGTTCTCACGCGTGCGGAAGACCATGTCGATGAGGGCATGGGCCGCTTCCGTGGTATAGCCTTGGTTCCAGTGGGGCTCGCCCAGCCAGTAACCGATCTCGACCGTGTTCGGATCGCCCGTGGGTTCGACCCCGCAGCAACCGAGAAAGGCGCCGTTGTCGGCTTTGGTAATCGCATAGACGCACTTGCCAATCTCGCCAAGCTTCGTGCGTCGCACGAAATCGGCGGCATCATTGGTCGTATACGGGTGCGGCATACGCGATACCATAGTGGCGACGTTGGCGTTGTTGGCGAGATGGGCAAGGGCGTCGATGTCTTCTTCGTGGGGCGCGCGCAGAACGAGCCTTTCCGACAATAAGACGGGGCAATCGGTCCTTAACCTGTCCGGCCTCAGCCGTTCTTCGGGAGACCTTGATTGGTCTTCCCTTAACAATTCGCCTTGCATGGTTCAGTCCTCCTTGGTTGAGGGTAAAGAAAAAGGGGAGATGGCGCCCCATCTCCCCTGTTTTCTGGACTGAACCTGATGCGCTCAGCCGGGTCGATGAGACGCCGGCTGTTTTAGAGCGCTACCGGCTTATTCCGCTGCTTCCGCTTTCGGCATTACAGACACGTACACGCGGCCATTGGCCTTCGTACGGTAGTTCACGTTGCCCGCCGTAAGCGCAAAAATCGTGTGATCCTTGCCGAGGCCAACGTTGGAACCCGGGTGCCACTGCGTGCCGCGCTGACGCACGATAATGTTGCCTGCGATGACGGCTTCGCCGCCGAACTTCTTCACGCCAAGGCGCTTGGATTCGGAATCGCGACCGTTGCGCGAGGAACCGCCAGCTTTTTTGTGTGCCATTGGAGTTCTCCTTTAAACCTTGATCCCGTTACTTACTTGGCAGCCACGATGTCCGTGATGCGGACGACCGTGTGATGCTGGCGATGGCCGCGCGAACGCTTCGAGTTCTGACGACGGCGCTTCTTGAAGGCGATGACCTTCTTGCCGCGGTTGTGCTCGACCACTTCGGCCTTGACGGACGCGCCCTTGACGAAGGGAGCACCAATCGCAGCGTCGGCGCCTTCGCCGATAACGAGGACTTCGGTGAATTCTACGGTGCCGCCGGCGGTGACTTCGAGCTTCTCGATGGTCAGCACGTCGTTGGCTGCCACACGGTACTGCTTACCGCCGGTCTTGATGACTGCGAACATTTTTTATCCTTTCATGTTCGTTCCGGCTCTCTCGCCATGGGGGCGAGCGGCCGTCTTTTTATCAGTCGAAACTTAGCAGGGATTCCAAAGGCTTGAGCCTTCAAAAAGTTCTGCCGGTGAAACCCTGCGGGAAGCAGGGCGGGCAAGGCGCGGACTTATCCACACCTATTGCGTCGCACGGGATATATAAGCGTCCCTGATCTGTCAAGGCAAAAGGATGAAAAGCTTTCATATTCGCCCTTGCCATCCCCCTCGTCTGTCGCTATGAGACAGCCCGCGCCAAACAAGCGCCGACCAGCATAACCGGAGAGGTGGCAGAGTGGTCGAATGCACCGCACTCGAAATGCGGCATACCTGCAAGGGTATCGTGGGTTCAAATCCCACCCTCTCCGCCATAAACATGTTTATTATCATATAGTTACGACGTTGATGCCTGCGACAGACGTCGCCTATTTTGGCTGGCTGTGATCACAATTGATCACAGGGCCACGCTGAAGGCGCTGCCCGGCGAATCTCTTTCTTGGAATTCAACTCAAATTTTGGATTACCCCGCACTGACAACCATGGACGTGGATTTAACATGTTGCGACGGACATGTTAAAGAAATCGAGTTTTTTTAACTTATCGAGTCGCTCATGTTAAATCCGTCCTATAGCTTCCCGATCTGACACCGCTTCATGGCTTGGAGACCATCGAAGTTTTCAAGGCGCTCGCTGCCGCTAGCAGATCCCTCGCTGAATTGAAGGGGGCGAGCTGCGGCAATACCCAATCAGGGAATTCTGATCGACACGCTTGCATTGCAAGAGGCAAAAGCGAGCTCGGAGATCGAAAACATCGTCACCACACAGGACGAGTTGTATCAAGCCGATCTGTTTCCAGAGGGGCTAGAGTCTCCGACGGCAAAAGAAGTCGCGCTATATCGCGATGCCCTAAAATTCGGCTTCGACAAGCTCCGTCGGACCGATGGCCTGATTACGAATGCAACCATTGTCGGCATGTTCCAGCTCCTCAAGCGACGCACAGATGGATTCCGCCAGACGCCAGGGACGGCGCTCAGAAATGACCGCTCGGGTGAAATCGTTTACGTGCCTCCTCAGGACCAACACGATATCAATTCAGCAATGAGCGGGCTTGAGCGTTTCATAAACGACGATCAACTCTCAACGCTCGATCCGCTGATTAAAATGGCATTGATCCATCATCAGTTCGAAAGCATCCATCCGTTTCCGGACGGGAATGGGCGAATAGGGCGAATTCTCAATGTGCTTTATCTCACCCGTGTGGACTTGCTCGAGATCCCAATTCTTTATCTCAGCAGGGCCATCAACAATTCAAAGAGTGAATACTACCGGCTTTTGCAGCATGTTCGCGATACCAGTGAATGGGAAGGCTGGCTTATCTACATGCTCAAGGCGGTTGATGAGACAGCCAGAACGACGCTTGATCTTGTGGAAAATATTCGTGTGCAAATGGCCCTGATGAAGAAAAGGCTGAGGGGCGAACTTCCCAAGTTTTACTCACAGGACTTGCTGAACAACCTGTTTCGGCACCCATACACGCGAATCGATTATGTTCAGAATGAGCTCGGTATCACGAGACAGACGGCCGCCAAATATCTCGACACGCTCGCTGAGCATGGCTTTCTGACAAAACACCAGAGCGGCAGAAACAATTACTACATCAACGAACCGCTCGTTGCTCTGTTTATGAAGGTTTCCGAATAGCGAAGCTAGTTCACAGCGATTTCTCACCCGCATCCGCCTTCCGCTTCCAGAGATAGAAGAACCGTACGATCTGACCCCCGTCCGCCATTTTTCCCCCCATTACAGGCCGCGGTGCGGCAAGCCGATTCGCTGGCAATCAGCTCAAAAAAGCCTCAACCCTCCGGAAACTGATAGACCACGTCCGTGAAAGATCCTGTCGGGAACACGTAGAAGAATTTAAGGTTGGCGGATGATTCGTTGCGGATGCCGTGTTCGGCGTTGCCGGGGATGAAGATTGCGGTGCCTGGTTTGACCGTGGTTTCCTGGCCGTCGATCCGAACGATGCCGGTTCCTTCAAAAATGAAGTAGATTTCCGATGGGTCGTGGCGATGCGGCTTCAATTCGCCGCCGGGTGCCAGTTCGGCGATGCCGGCGCTCATGCTGTCGGTGGGGGTGATATTGCTGCTGAGCAGTGTGTGCCAGGAGATCGAGCCATGAACGGGATCGTTCCATCCGTCGCGCGGGCGCTCTTCGGCTGTGGTGATAACGGCTTGCGATTGTTCTGTCATTTCGCCTCAAAACGCTGGGTAAGCGACCACGTGGAACGGTGTCACAACGATAACGAATGTCAATCGGCCAGCTGCTAAGTTCCGTGTCGGCCGGCTTGTGGTTTGGCGAGATCTGTTATGATGAAAGAGACGGCGCCGGTGCGATATCGCCGGCCGCCGGAGCGGGAGGCCTTCCCGCTCCTTCGTTTCGATTTACTTTGGTTTTTGGATCATGCCGCCTAACTCCGTTGCAGGAAATCCGCGATCAGGCCTGAGATCGTCTTCGGCGCATCTTCGAAGCAATAATGGCCGACGCCTGGGAGGCGCACGATGGGCGCCGACGGGAAGCGGGCGGAAAAGAGCGGCAGGAAATGCTCCGCATACAGCGTCCTGTCCGCCTCGCCCCAAATGGCGAGCGCCGGCTTGCCACTGATGATGCGCTCGGCGGCCGCATCGGGTACCTCGAATTGATGGGCGCCGGTCGCAAAACCTTTGGCCCAGCCGAGCGCGCCGAGGCATTCGGCTGCGGTGGCAAAAGGAGCGCCATATGCATCGAGCCATACGTCGTCGATGATCGCGTTGTTTTCGAAGCCGTTGAGCTTGAGCGTGCTGAGAATATTGTAGCCGAGATTGTTGAGCACCGGCTCCAGCGTGCCGTCGGCCTCGGCCTTCATGATCCATTGAAACCACGGGGAGACGGCAGCATTTGCCACACCTCGCTCCACGCTATCAGGCTGGCCAAAGGGCGTCGGGCCGTTTGTCGAGATGATGCGGTGGATACGCTCAGGATGACGGGCGGCAAGGCCCATGCCCACGGGGCCGCCGAAATCATGCATGACGAGGGTGATATCTGTGAGGCCGAGGGCGAGCACGAAGGCCTCCAAATTGGCAACATGATCCTGCAGCCAGTAACTACGGCCGGCCGGCGTCTCGCTTTTGCCAAAACCCATGTGGTCGGGAACGACGACACGGTGGGTGTGGCTCAGCGTCGAGATCAGATGGCGAAACAGATAGCCCCAGGTGGGCTCGCCATGCAGGCAGAGGATAACCTCTCCATCACGCGGTCCCTCGTCGACGTAATGCATCCGGAAACCCGCAGCATCGGTGAAGCGCGGAGCGAAGGGGAAGGTGCCGGCAAATGTTTCATTGGCAGGAATCACGGTTGTTCTCCTAGCGTGGTTTTAGTTTGAAACCATGATTCCAATATCTCTTGTGGTTTTAGTTTGCAACCGATATATTGAGCTGAGGTTCAAGGCGCGCATTTGCGCTCTCGAAGCGGAAGCAACGAAGGAAGGCTCGGATGGCCAAGAGAATAAGCCACAAGGATTCCATGTGCGGAGTGGCGCGGCCGCTCGATGCGATCGGTGACTGGTGGTCGCTGCTGATCGTCCGCGACGCTTTTGACGGGCTTCGCCGGTTCGGCGAGTTTCAGAAGAGCCTCGGGCTTGCTAAGAACATCCTCTCGGCCCGCCTGCGCAATCTCGTCGCCCACGGTATTCTCGACACCATACCCGCCTCCGATGGCGGCCCCTATCAGGAATATGTGCTGACGCAGAAGGGGCAGGGTCTGTTTCCGCTGCTGGTTGCGCTTCGCCAATGGGGCGAGGATTTCTTCTTCGAGCCCAATGAGCCGCATGTGACGCTGGTCGACAGAGCAACAAAGCTGCCGGTGCGGCGGCTGGAATTGCGAGCACAGGATGGGCGGATGCTTATGGCCGAGGATACCGTGATCGTGGTGCCGGCACCCGCGGACGAGCGCGAATAAATCAGCCGACGAAAATCTCGCAAGTCCTTCATCGGAGCTTACCAGGCGGCCGGATCACGCTTGCGCACAAGGGAGAGAAGAGGGATCAGCGCCGTTCGAGGATTGCATGGGGGATGAAGCCGGCGCGCCCGCTTTCAAGCAACAGTTCGGTCACGGTCGAACTATTGCAGGCTCATGTGGGCTACACTGAAACTCTCAAAGGAGAGTTTACCATGTTGACGAATGCAGCCGAATTCAACGCAGCCGAGAGCGATCGCGAGCATATCGAAATCAAGCCCAGCGTGCTTTATATCGGCACTCCCGTCGTGCTGATTACGAGCCTTAGTCCTGACGGCACGACGAATATCTCGCCGATATCCTCAGTTTGGGCCTTATACGACCGTGTCGTTCTCGGCCTGACATCGACCAGTAAGGGGCGGGAAAATCTGTTGCGCGAGCGTGAGCTCGTGCTGAATTTCCCGTCGCCGGAGCTGTGGCCAAACGTCGAGGCGATCGCGCCAACCACGGGCCGCGATCCCGTTCCGCCGCATAAGGAAAAGATCGGCTATCGTTTCGAGGCCGATAAATTCGATGTGGCCGGCTTCACGCCGCAGGTAGCCGATCTCGTTCGGCCTCTGCGCATCGCAGAATGTCCGATCCAGTTCGAGGCGGAGGTGGTGGCGGCGCATCCTCCCGGTGCGGAATGGCCTTCGGAGCGTCCCGAAAGCTTCTCCATCGTCGAAGCGAAGGTCCTCCGCGTCCACGCGCGCAAGGATATCGTTGTCGCTGGCACCAACCATATCGATACCAGCACGTGGAGTCCGCTGTTTTACGTGTTTCGACATTATTTCGGCACCGGGCCGGATCTCGGCCGCACTTTCAAAGCCGAGAGATGATGCATTCAATTTCAGAATGATGCCTATATGAGACATTACAAGCCGCACCTGAAGTTGTCCGCCACCGCGCGGGTCATTCATGTCGTTCGGTCCGCGCCTCACAGAGCGTACGTGCACCCAACGCCCTCAATTTTCACGCACGCAATGTCTGAAATTCAGCTAACCTTTGCGAGTCGTGGGCCGCCTTCTGGCCGCCCCACCACAACCCCGCGAGCGCAATTTTCCTCAAAGCGCCGAGACGCTGACCGGCGACGGCCTCAAATCTTCAGCCAATGGGGGGATAGTCAATGAAGATCGATGCCTTGCACAGGCAATGAGCGATCCAGCCCCCCGCTAAAAATGCTTCTTTGACTCTCAGTTGATTGACGAAAGAGCGACTGCCGCGAACGCCGTTAATCCAGCGAAAATCAGCAGCAGTTTCGTCATAATGAGTTGCGCAAGCTTTCGCTTTTCTGTGTCGGTCACGTTCCTCTCGCTTCGAAAAAATAACTGCTCAGAAAGCCCTATTGTGCCGCAATTGGAATAATAGTGTCGCTTAGTGTGCGAAAATAGCACCAAGGATACGCCCTGGCTATAGGTGCGTCGCTAGGGATGATGTTGGGGAGTGTTTACTTGTCGTGCGCAGGCGCACACCTCATAAGAAGTCGATACTTTTGCATGCGAAAAACGATATCTGCATCATCGTTGTGTTTGGCGGGCGGGTCATTGTGTACATGCGCCCTTGCTGGAAATGCTCTTTCGAACCACTCTCAGCTGAGCTCTTTTGGAACAAAAACATTTCCACCAGGAGTGCCCGGTTTCCTGGCCGGCCGAAGCGGGTGGTCAACCCCCGGCGGCTGAAGTGCAACCGAATTGGCTGCCGATTAGCAGCTGTCGGTTTGACAAACTTTGCCAATATCACGTAACCTGTTGGCACTATGGAGGCTCGAATGGCGACGATGAATGTATCTCTTCCCGACCCGATGAAAGATTGGGTCGAGGCGCAAGCAAAGACTGGGCGATATTCGAATGCCAGTGATTATGTCCGCGACTTGATTCGCCGGGACCAAGCTCGCACCGATAAGATTGCCGCCATGCAGCGTTTTGTTGATGACGGTCTTAAAAGCGGCGTCGGCAGCCGATCGAAGAATGAACTCTTTGCTGCAGCCGTCGAGCGCGGAGAAACAACGCGCGGCGACAGGTAATGCGTTTCAGCCTTTCAGTTGAAGCGGAAGAGGACATTGTTGCGATCGCCGAACAAGGCGTACGCATGTTTGGAACCGCTCAGGCTAGACGTTACCATGATGACTTGTTTGCTGTGCTTGATCTAATCGCTGCCAACCCGCGAATGGCTCGTGAGCGAGAAGAGATTTCGCCGCCGGTCAGAATTCATCCTTTCAAAGCCCATCTTATTGTCTATCGGATTGAGGAGGACGGAGCAATTTTCGTGATCCGAATACGCCATGGACATGAAGACTGGGTCGGCGATTCAGTTTAGGCCTCACTGAGCGGACGAAATAAGCATCGTTGTGTCAGAGACATTAAGGCGGGGCCGTGATGTGTATCAGCCTATCTGGCGTTGTCTAAATAGGCGTATCCTGCGGCTTTAATTGGGTGGGGCGGAGTTCTAGTCCCGCCGAGTGCGAGACAATTTTATTCAATTGCTGAACGTCGGTGTTGCAGATTTTACACGCATATCTGAAAACGAGCGTGTGGGTCGCCCACATTCTTGCTACTTTTTGCTGTACTTTTTTAGAAATCTGCTATTGAGCGGATTAAGCCCATGATCGGCTACGCCACCCTGTGGTGAATCTTCCTGAATTTTGACCGATATGCCCATTGAGCAAGGTCCGCCTTGCGCAAGTGGATGGCTTTGACTTGGTAGTTTGTATGTCCCTCCCCATTAAGTCTTTCTCCTTCAAGACCTTCACCTCTGTCGCGTTCCTTTCTTCGGCGCTGGTCGCATTTTCTGCTGCCGCGCAGGAGCAGCTCGCTCCAGCGGCCGCGAATACGTCGTCCGGCGCCGGCTCGACTCAGGTCGCTACGCCTCAAACAGAAGAACAAAAGCCAGCACCTCAGGCGCGGGTGCAGAAGTTCGACGATTGGTATTATCGCTGCATCGACGGAAAGGCGGCGGACGGTTCGGCATTGACGAACTGCGAAGTTGCGCAGATCGCCACGGTCAAGCAGGGCGACCAAGATGTGAACATATTGACACTGGCGGTAGCAAAGGTGCTGGCTCCTGCCGCAACGGACAAGAAGACGGCCAAGCAGCCGGCCAGCGAACTGGTGCTGACCACGCTCGTACCGCTCAACATGTACCTGCCGGCAGGCATCAGCATCGATGCAAGCGATAAACAGGTCGTGCAGTTGGCGTATCGCAACTGTAACCAGGCCGGCTGCTGGGCGCAGCAGAAGCTGGACGCCAAGATGGTGGCAGCCCTTTCCAAGGCTGCTGATGGCACCGGCCATGTGCAGATGATGAATGGCCAGAAGGTCAACATCAAGTTCTCGCTGAAGGGATTGTCGGCGGCGCTCGATGCGCTGCAGAAGACCGCTTCGAACTGACCGGGGCGGACCTATGACGTCAATCTCGCGTGCGGCGACCGCCATAGGTGGGTTTTTGGCAGCGGCTCTCGCGGCTTCGGGCGCGGCCGCACAGCAATCGCCGAACGACGACTTCGCACGCCGGCAGGCGCAGGAAGCTGAGCAGCAACGGCTGCGGAGCTTGGGTCAGATGACGCCGAAGCCTTCTCCAGCCGAAGGTCAACAGCCGGAGAAGGCCGGTGGCGGCAAGTCCGGCCCGTGCTTTGCCATCACCCATATCGAGGTTGAAGGCGTCACGCAGTTTTCGGCCGGCGTGATCGACAAGGTCACCGCTCCCTATGCGAACCGCTGTGTCGGCGTCGGTGAGATCAATGCGCTGCTGCGCGACCTGACACATCTCTATCTCGACAAGGGTTTTGTAAGCTCGCGCGTCTATGTGCCGGCGCAGGATATCGCCAAGACCAAGGTGCTGCGCCTCGTTGCCGTCGAAGGCACGCTTGCCGACATCTACATCAACGGTAAACCGGCGCCTAGCTCCGGCGTAATTGCCACGGCCTTTCCCGGCATGAAGGGCGAGATCACCAATCTGCGCGATATCGAGCAGGGCCTCGACCAGATCAATCGCCTGACCTCCAACAATGCCAAGACGGCGATGCTGCCCGGCAAGACGGACGGCACCTCAATCCTCAATGTCGAGAACAAGCCCAGCCATCCCTGGCATCTGTCATTCGGCAACAGCAATCTGGGCCAGGAGCAGACGGGATATTCCAAGTCCTCGGCCTCGCTCGGCTACGACAATCTTTTCGGCATCAACGACCAGTGGAATTTCGGCTACGAGCATACCGGCCCGGATTACCCCTGGCGCAATGACGGCCATGGCAAGAGCAACAGCTATTCCGGCAATGTCAGCGTGCCCTACGGCTATTGGACCTTTTCCGCCAATGGCTCCTGGTATGAATATGACAGTTCCGTTCCGGGTAATTTCGGGCCGCTCAATACGTCGGGCGACAGCAAGCAAGTCGGCGTCGGCGCCGACCGCGTGATCCTGCGCGACAAGGATTCGATCACAACCTTCAACAGCGGCCTGACCTATAAGGAAACCAACAATTTCCTGCTTGGTAACAAAATCGAGGTCGGCAGCCGCAAATACACGGTCGGCAATCTCGGCATCTCGCATTCGCGCCGCATGCTGGGAGGACTGTGGGTCTTCGATCTCTCCTACAGCCAGGGGCTCAACCTCTTCGATGCGGTCGCACCCGGCGATGCAGGTGCAGGCAATGCCGATCCTCGTTTCTCAAAGTTTACCGGCACCATCACCATGACGAAGCCGTTCGAAGTCGCGGACCAGCATTTTGAGATCAATTCGATCGTCACCGGACAATACTCGCCCGACAATCTGTTCGGAGCAGAGCAGATCTCGGTCGGTGGCTATTCCACCGTGCGCGGCACGCGCGAGACGATGCTCTACGGCAATAACGGCTTCTTCATCCGCAACGATCTCGTCTGGCGGACGCAGCCATTTGCCGACAATGCCGAACTGGCGAAGATCCTCGGAGAGTTCAGGCCCTATGTCGGCCTCGACTACGGGCGGATCGCACGCCAGGCCCGCTACCAGATCGCGGGCGGCGACATGCTCGGCTGGACGGTCGGTGCCAAGCTCGCCGGCGGCAATGTCAATTTTGATATGGGTTATTCGGATGTCTTTGGCGGCACGGTCGACCGCCGTGACTCCGGACTCTTGTTTGTCAGTACGTCAGTGAGGTGGTGAAATGGGTGAGCAGATGAAGGAAAGTAGTAAGAAATTGCATCGCGGCGTGACCAGAGCTCTGCTTGCCGCTGCGCTTGTGGGTTCGACTGTCGTGGCCGGATGCACCACACAAGATCCACGTCTCACTGCAGCACTTAGCACGGCCAGTATAGCTGATGTCCGCATAGAATCGGCGCCCGATCTGAGGATGGGATCACCTCTATTGAATGGTGACACGCGAGAATCTCAGGTCGCACTGGTGTCGCGTGTCCTGCAGCAAAGACTTGCAAAAGATCTGAAGGGCTATCCAGGGGGTAACGTTCCCGCACGGTTGATTGTTACCCTCCACGATCTGGATGTGGCGTCTGCTCCCGGCAGAATTATCGCAGGCAACAACAGCTTTATCGATGGAACCGTCCGCCTGGAGGACATGCGCACAGGAAAACTGATCGCGCAGGCTCAGGAGATCCGCGCCAATGACATGACGGTCCGCGGGGATGGGTTGGCGCTCATTCCCGCGATGGTCATCAATGCGGCCGTCACCCCCAACCAGACCGCAGTCGCGACCCAACTGGCCGAAACCTTCATGAAGCAGGTGAAGACGTGGCTGACGCCACGGAAGTAGTCGATCGAAAATCCGAAGCGGGCAGAAAGCGTTTAACAGGGCAGGGCGATGACCAGGACGTCAGCACGAGTTTCAAGTGGCGAAAATGGCAAGGTAAGTGTCAGGGGCCTGGGCCGCGCCATGCGTCAACTGTCTGCGACACTTCTGAGCGCCCTGCTTGTCTTCCAGCCGATGCTGGCCAACGCGCAATCCGTTTCCGCTGCCGGATCTGCACCCGCGGCCAACCAGCCGGGCGTTGGATCGGCGCCCAACGGCGTGCCGCTGATCGATATCGTCACGCCGAACGCCACCGGCCTCTCACATAATAAGTACGACAACTTCAATGTCGGTACCCAGGGTCTGATCCTTAATAACTTCAAAGGTGAAGTCGGCACGTCGAACTTGGGCGGCGCGACACCCGGCAACCCGAACCTCAACGGCTCCGGTCCCGCTTCTGTCATCCTCAACGAGGTTACCTCAGGCAATCGTTCGGCCTTGAATGGCCCGACGGAAGTTTTTGGCGGCAGGGCTGACGTCATCATCGCGAATCCGAACGGGATCACCTGCGCGGGCTGCGGCTTCATCAACACACCGCATGCGACGCTAACGACCGGTGTTCCCACTATCGGCGCGGATGGAAGCCTGACCGGTTTCACCGTCAATGGCGGCGATGTCACTTTCGAAGGGGCGGGCGGGAACTTTGCGGCTGCTCCCGGTTCTGTCGATCTCTTCGACGTCGTTTCCCGCCAGATCCATGTCAACGCGCCGATCTACGGCAAGACCGTGCGCCTGACTGGCGGGGCCAGCAAGTACGATTACGCCACCGGCGAGGCGACGGCGCTGACCGCCACCTCGGGCACGCCCGAATATGCGATCGACGGCACGGCTCTCGGTGCCATGCAGGCCGACCGCATCAAGGTCGTCGTCACGGAGAAAGGCGCCGGTGTCAGGATGAGCGGCGACATGGCCGCCAATGCTGGCGAACTGTCGCTGTCGGCCGACGGCAAGATCTCGATAGGCAATGCTTCCGCACGCGATGGCGTGACCATTACCTCGAAGCAGAGGGTCACGGCCGCCAAGGTCACATCGAGGCAGAAGGTCAAGGTTCAGGCCGACCAGGGCATTACTCTGCAGTCTATCGCCGCCGATAGCGATATCGCGCTTGCGAACGGTGCCGGCCTGTTGAGCGTGTCGGGTGATGTCAACGGCGGTACAAGCGTACAGATGGGTTCGGGCGGCGGCATTGCTGCCGGCAGTGTGACGGCTGGCAATGGTGCAGCCACGCTTGTCGCCAGCTCCGGCGATATCGCGATCGCTGGGGCTGCGAGCAGCACCGGCGACCTTACTCTAACTGCCACGGCGGGCTCGATCTCGGCGGCCTCGCTGTTGAGCTACAACAATCTCACTCTTACCGCTGGTAATAGTCTTACCGTTTCCGGAAATGTCCTGGCGCAGGGCAATGTCAGCGCCACTGCCCAGTCAATCTCCACCGGCATGGTTGTTTCCGGCATTAATATTGCTGCCACCAGTGCCGATCCTGGCGGGAATGTCGTTCTCTCAGCACAATCGCCTGCGATTGTCGCGGGCTCGGCGGGGAACTTGAGTCTGATGGCAACCGGCGGCGCGATGGCCACTGGCAATCTGCAGTCGGCTGGAAGCCTCAACATCATTGCGACCGGTAATATCACGGCGGGGAATATTCAATCAGCCGGCAATCTTACCGCGACCGCGACCGCGCTCACGGCCGCCAACGTTACCTCGCATGGCGGGCTAACCGTTAACGCCGCGATGAACGCGAGTGGTCAGATTCTCGGAGCGGGCGATATCCTGATCTCGGGGGCTAGCATTCAGGCGACCGCTATCGCGTCCGGCGTCGACTTTGCCTCGACCAACGCCGCCGGTGGCAACATCGTCCTAGGTTCGGCCGGCGCACTCGATCTAAAAGCTGCCGCCGGCACCATCACGGTCGGCACGTTGCTGTCGGCCGGCAACCTGACGGCACAAGCTTCCTTGCTACAGTCTAGCAACCTCACCAGTCACGGCAACGTCAGTATCGACGGCGGCATGCGCGTCACCAACCAATTGCTCGGAGCCAGCGATATCACCATCAATGGCAACGCCAATGGTGTCAGCGCTGGTCTGCTTGCGTCTGGGGTCAATTTTGCGGCGACCAAGGCCGCCGGCGGCAATATCGTGCTGGCAGGTAGCGGTGATCTGACGATCAACGACAGCGCTGGCGCCATCCAGGCAGGAACCGTGCTGGCGGCAGGCGCGATCAACGCCACCGGTCAGACCATCACTGCTGATGCGATCACCGGCGGCAAGAACATCACGCTGACCGGCGCCACCAGTCCAACCGCCGGAAGCGGCAGCGTGAAGACCACTGGTCAGGTCCTCGGTGGCGGCAGTGTCGGCATCACCGGCTCCAGCATTGCCGCCGACGCCATCGTCTCAGGCGTTGATATCGCCGCCACCAATGCGGCGGGCGGGCGGATCACCCTTGGTCCGACGGCCGCGGGAATTGGCAATCTGACGTTGACGAGCGCAGGTGCCATCAGCGCCGGAACGCTGTTGTCAGCGGGCGATCTGGTTGCGAACGGCGCATCGATATCCGCTGGCAATATCTCCGCGCATCGCGACATGACGCTTGGTGGCGTCATCAGCGTCAGTGGCCAGATTCTCGGCACCGGCAACGTGCTGATCTCAGGTCAAAATCTGTCGGCACAGACGCTTGTCGCCGGCATTGACTTCAATGCCACCAATGCCGCCGGCGGCAATATCGTCCTTGGTCAGACCGGCGATTTGACAGTAAACGTCAATGGCGCCGTTGCGGCATCGACCATACAGGCTGCGGGTGCCATCGACATCAGCGGCACGTCCGTCGCAGCTGCCTCGATCACCGGTCATAAGGATATCAGCCTTTCCGGTACGGCAGTCGGCGGTGTCGCCACGACGACCGCAAGCGGTCGCGTTGATATCACCAACCAGGTGCTTGGCGGCGGTAACGTTGGCATCTCCGGCTCGAGCATTAAGGTCGGCACCGCGGTTTCGGGTGTCGACTTCGCCGCGACGGCAGCCGCCAATGGGAACATCGTCCAAACGACAAGCGGCGATCTGACGCTTGCCGCAGCCGGCAGCATCGACGCTGGCACGCTGCTCTCGGCCGGCAAACTCAATGCTACCGGCTCGACCGTCATGGCCGGGACCGTCACGGCGCATGGCGATATGACGCTTAGGGGTGCCACTAGTGTTACCGGCCAGATCCTGAGCGCCGGAAACGTGCTGATCACTGGCCAAAGTCTGGCAGCGCAGACTGTTATTGCGGGCATCGACTTCGGTGCAACCAATGCCGCGGGTGGCAATATCGTTGTTGGACAGCTCGGGGACTTGACGGTTCAGTTGAGTGGTGGGTTCTCGGCATCGACGATGCAAGCCGCCGGTGCCATCAACGTCAATGCCGCGACTATGACGGCCGATACCATCACCGGTCATCACGACATTACCCTTTCCGGGACGACGACCGTCAATAAGCAGATCTTGGGCGGCGGCAACATCGGCATCTCCGGCTCGAGCATCAAGGCTGGCGCTATCGTTTCGGGCGTCGATTTCGACGCGACGGCAGCCGCCAATGGGAACATCGTCCAGACGACAAGCGGCAATCTGACGCTCGCTTCGACCGGTGCGATCAATACCGGGACATTGCTGTCGGCCGGTAATTTTTCCGCCAGCGGCACAGCTGTGACTGCGGACGCAGTCACGGCGCATGGCGACATCACGCTTAATGGCGCCACCAACGTTACCGGCCAGGTTCTCGGCACCGGCAACATCCTGATCACTGGCCAGAGCCTGTCGGCCCAATCTGTCGTCGCCGGTATCGACTTCGGTGCAACCAACGCCGCCGGCGGCAATATCGTTGTTGGACAGTTCGGGGACCTGACGGCTCAGTTGAGTAGCGGGTTCTCTGCATCGACGATGCAGGCCGGTGGCAGCATCAACGTCAATGCCGCTACCGTGACGGCCGATACCGTCACCGGCCATAAGGATATCGCGCTTGCCGGTGCGACCACCGTCCATGGCCAAGTCCTTGGTGGCGGCAACATCAGCATCTCAGGCCCGAGCATCGCTGCAGGCGCGATCGTCTCCGGTGTCGACTTTACTGGCACCACTGCCGCCAACGGCAATATCGTCCAGACATCAAGTGGCGATATGACCCTGGCTTCGAGCGGTGATCTCACGATCGGCACGCTATTGTCAGCAGGTAATTTGACCGTGCAAGCGAGCGATCTGAGCGCGAGTAGCATCACAAGCCATGGCGAGACCGACCTGAATACAAATGGTCGTGTCAACGTCAGTGGCCAGGTATTATCGGCCGGCAATCTCTCGATCGATGGCGCCAGCCTCAACGCCGGACTTTTGGTTTCCGGCGTGGATTTTACCGCGACCGCGGCCAACGGCGGAAGCATCGTGCTTGGAGGGGCCCGTAAGACGGACCTCACCGTTTCCGGCAATGCCACGGCCGGCACGATCCTGTCGGCAGGCGATATCACGGCAAAAACGGCCAACCTACAGGCGGGTAGCATCACAAGCCACGGCGATGTCGGCATTATCGGCAATGTTGATGTCAGCAACCAGATCATGGCCGCAGGCGAGCTTGCGATCAATGGCGGCAGTATCAGCGCACCGACCTTGATCTCCGGCATCGACTTTGCTGCCACCAACGCCGCCGGCGGCAACATCGTGCTGGCGTCGTCGGGAGCCATGAATCTGACGGCCTCCGGCAATATCACGGCCGGCACGATCCTTTCCGCCGGTGACGTCACGGCGAAAGCGGCTGATCTCATCGCCGACAGCATCACCGCTCATGGCAACGCAGGCATTGTCGGCAATGTCGATATCAGCAACCAGATCATTGCTGCCGGCAATCTCACGGTTAGCGGTGGTCACATCAACGCACCGACGCTGATCTCCGGCATCGACTTTGCTGCCACCAATGCCCGTGGCGGCGGTATAGTGCTCGGAACTGCCGGCGATATGAATTTGACCGCGTCTGCGGGCATCACCGCCCAGACCATGTTATCGGCTGGCGCAATCAATGCCAGTGGGTCTGCGATTACGGCCAATGCTGTGACCGGGCATGGCGACATCACCCTCGCCGCCAGCAACAATGTCAATATCTCGGGCCAGCTCCTCGGCGCCGGCGACGTCTTGCTCTCCGGTTCGACCGTCCAACTGGGCCAGGCAGTTACTGGTGTTGATTTCGCTGCCACCGCGCGATCGTCAAACGGCGCCATCGCTCTCGGACAAAGCGGCGATCTGACCATTAACGCCGGAAGTGCGTCGGCCGGCACGCTGATCGTCGCAGGCAACCTCAACGTGGCGGCAAGCGCCTTTACGGGCGGCAACATCACGGGCCACGGTGCCGTCGCGATCGGCTCATCCACCAGTCCCGGCGCGGTCAGGATTAACGGCCAGCTCTTGGGCGCCCGTAACGTCTCAATGACCGGATCTGGCGTCAGCGGCAACGTCATCGCGGCCGGGGTCGATTTTGCGGCGATGGACCAATCGGGCGCCGGTAACGTCATTCTAGGCCCGGGCGGCAATCTCACGCTCGCGAGCACAGCAGGCGACATCTCTTTCAACAGCCTGCTTGCTGCCGGGACGATTACAGCCAATGCTGCCAACAATATCAGCGCCAATGCCGTCGCCCATGGCGATCTGTCGCTCACAGCGGGCAACGCCATCACGCTCAACGGCCAATCGCTTGCAAGCCGCAACGCCAATCTGTCCGCCCGATCGATAACGATCGACACGCTGGTCTCAGGCGTCGATTTCGCCGCCACCAATGCTGCGGCCGGCGGCAGTCTGATGCTGCAGCGTACTGGTGCAATGACGCTGTCAGCTTCGAGCGGTAGTATCAGCGCCAATTCGCTACTTTCGGGCGGCAATCTTGCCGCTACGGCGACGCAGAACATCGGCTACAACAGCCTGCAGAGCTTAGGCGACGCTGCGCTTACAGGCCCTGGCGCCATTGCTTATACCAGCACCACCCGCGTTGGAGGCAACCTAACCCTCAATACCGGAACGCTGGATCTCTCGGGCGGCAGGGGCAGCCGGATTGCCGCCGGCGGCACGGTGATCGTCAACGCTTCATCCGCCAATCTCTCGGGAAGCAATCTCGTCTTCGGCGGCCTGACCCTCAATCTCTCCGGCGATGCCGATCTTTCCAATGCACAAGTCAGCACCGTTACCAATGCTGGCGGTTCTGGCGACATCACCATCTCCGCTGCAGGCCTTGCCACCACTGCGGGCACTTCGCTGCTTGCCGCGCATGACCTGACGCTGAACCTGCCATCGTTGGGCAACAGCGGTCAGCTTGCTGCCGGCAACAATCTGACGTTCAACGTCGCTGGCGACTTCTACAACAGCCCGTCAGGCCTCGTCTTTGCGGGCAACAACGCCAACCTCTTCGTCGGCGGCACGCTCACCAACGACCAGGGCGCTATCCTCGCAGATGGCGGGTTGACCATCCGGGGAACGACCGAAGGTCAGCGCAATGCGGCAGTCACCAATGTGTCCGGTCTCATTCAGTCCGGTGGCGACATGTCGATACTCACCAGCAACCTCACAAATAGGCGATCGACGACGCCGACCTGGGTGACGGGTCAGCTGGTCTCCTCCGGTGGCGTTGTCGGTACCTTCGTGCTCAATCCAGCAGTCGCAGGCCAACCCTTCGCCTATCTGGAATCGACCGACCAGAATATGTTTCAGCTTTATGCGGGGGTCGATCCGGGGCAGTTTTCTGACTACCAGCCGCTGTTATATTCGGTCGCAACCCTTGCCGACGGCACCTCCTATCACGCCTGGACCTGGGTCAGCGGCAGTGGTCCGACGGAAGTTCGGCCTATCTTCGACTGGATTAAGGCTCGCGTTCCCAAGGATGCCAACGGCAATCCGATCCTCGATCCCAACAATCCGTCACGCTATTTCATTGTCGATGAAGTCGTCCGCAGCGGTTCGGATACCAGCACGACCTACACCTGGGATCCAACGTCCAACATATCGCAGTCGGTTTATGAAGACCGCTTCACCAGTGCGCTCAGCCCCGAGGCCGTGATCCGCGCTGGCGGCAATCTCACCGTCGATGCCACCAACCTCACCAATTCCTACAGCCGGATTGAGGCCGGCGGTGATGCGACGCTCAAAGGATCGACGCTCACCAACGAAGGCGTCGTTCTCAATCGCACCACGACACTGACCTGCAATGCCCAGAGTGCATGCACAGCCTACAACAGCGACGGTTCCGCCGATCCTTCCCGCAATATCGCCAACGGCACGTCGATCATGTCAGGATCGCAGGTTATCGGCGGCGCGGCTGGTACGCTCAAGGCGGCCAGGGCCTTGAGCCTTAATTTCGGTACGGTCAACAATACGTCGCTCGGTTCGACGGGCGGCGGCGGGGCCGTCAGTGCGCCTTCGACATCGAATGATCCCCTGTCGGCCCTAAATGGCATGACGGCCGGCGGCGCCTTGTTCAATGTCAATGTCGCGCTAGGCAGTTTCACCTCGAATGGTGGCGCCAATGTCGGTAGTGGTCCATCACTGACGGGTACCGGTACAACGATCACCGGCGGGCCGACCGTCAATGGCGGCAACCTGGCGGCAGCCGTCGGTGCGTCGGTGGGCAGCAACAGCGTGACGCTCGCCAGCGGCCCGTCGATCAGCTCCGGCACCCTGACAGCTAGTGGTGCTGCGATCAATCCCAACAGCCTGATGGGCAAGCTCACCGCTGCTCTCGGCAACAGCGGCAACCTCGCTCAGGTGCTGCAGGTCAACGGCGCGCAGCTCGCCTCCCTTGCGAAGCCGCAGTCGGGCGGGGTAGGCGGCACGGTGCCGGGCCAGGTCTTCCTGTTCGAAACGCGGGCAGCCTTCCTTGACGTGTCGAAGTTTTACGGGTCGAGCTATTTCATCGACAGAGTTGGCTATACGCCGGAGACCAAGGTTCCCTTCCTCGGCGACGCCTATTTCGACAATCAGCTCGTAGACGAACAGATGCGGCAGCTGGTGGGCGATGGCCTTGGCGCGGGGTCGTTCATCCCCGGCAACAATGCCACCGACCAGATGAAGACGCTGCTCGACAACGGTGTCGCTTATGCGGAGGCGAACGGGCTTGCTCTCGGGCAATCACTGACGCCGGAGCAGGCCGCATCGCTCACTCAGTCGATGGTGATCTACCAGACGCAGATCGTCGACGGCGCGCAGGTGCTGGTGCCGGTCGTCTATCTCTCTGCCGCTGATAAGGCAAAGGTCAACGAAGGCGGCGCCGTCATCGCCGGCAACAGCGTCAGCATCGACGCTGGCTCCGTCAACAATTCCGGAGCGATTGCCGCAGCGGATGGCATGACCATCAATGCGACCGAGATCAAGGCCAATGGCGGCACCTTCCTGGCCGGCGGCAACATGAACCTCAACGCCACAAATGGCATTACGCTTGCCGCACAGACGATGACCATCGGTGGTCAGAATGTCGTCAACACCAATGCCGGTGTGTCGGCTGGCGGCAACCTTAAGATCGCCGCGGGCGGTACGCTGAGCTTAGAGGGCACCAAGATTGCCGCGGGTGGCGCAGCCCAGCTATCCGGCAACAATGTCAATCTTACCACTGTCAAGGTCGACAACGGCGGTCAGCAGAATGCGACGGCGGCACGCGTCAACGCCGGTGGTAATCTCACCATTGCGGCCAACAACGACATCAATGTCATAGGTTCCTCTGCCAAGGCTGGTGGCGATCTCAAACTTAAGGCCACGGATGGAGCGGTCAACATCGTCTCGACCGATGTCGCCCGCAAAACGGACGATGGCTACAGCAAGACGACGGGTACCGATCAGCAGGCCTCGCAGCTCTCGGCCGGCGGCAACACTCAGGTCAATGCCAATACGGGTGTCCTGATCTCTGGTTCTGATCTGTCAGCCAAGGGTAACGTGGGGTTGACGTCCAACGGAGACATCAATGTCACGACGTCTCAGAGCCAGTCGAGCTCGACTTTCGGCAAAAACTCCTCGTCCGAGGTGACGCATAATGGCTCGACCATTACGGCCGGTGGCGATCTGGTCGCGAAGTCTAACAGCGACATTAACGTCATCGGTTCGACGATGGATGCCGAGGGAAAGCTTGGCTTGCAGGCCGGTAAGAACGTCACGATTGCTGAAGCGACCGATAGCGCCACCCTCGATGTCAAGAGCTCGAGCAAGAAGAGCGGTTTCTTCGGTTCGACGAAGGAAAATGCCTCCGGCCATCTGGAGACGACAACCGCTGCTGGCTCGTCACTGTCCGGCAAGGACGGCGTGACGATTGTTTCCGGCGGCGACACCACGGTCTCTGCCTCGAAGATGACGGCGGGTGATGACACGCATGTCGCCGACCTGAATGTCCAGACTGGCGGCAATCTGATCGTCACGGCCGGCAAAGACACCGAGACCGAGCACGACAGCGCCAAGCGCAAGGGTTTCCTGCGCAGCGGTAGCTCGAGCTATGACGGCTATAACGAGACCACCATCGGGTCGCAGCTCTCGGCTTCTGGCGATGTCAGTCTTAATGCCGGCAAGGCGGCGGCCATTGCCGGCTCGAAGATCAATGCCGATGGCTCGCTGAATATCTCCGGCGAGAGCGTCTCGATCATCGGCGCGCAGGAAAATCACCAGTCCGACAGCAAGCGCAAGGATTCCGGCCTCTTCGTCGGTTCCGGCGGCGGCTTCATCTCGCTCTACGGCAAGAACGAAAAGCAGGGCCAGCAATCTTCCACGGATAACATTGGCTCGACGCTTTCGGCTGGTCAAGACGTTAACCTAACGGCAAGGACGACCGATCTCAATATCATGGGATCGTCCGTGAGTGCCGATCGGGATATCAACCTCTCTGCCACCCGTGACGTCAATGTGACCCCGGGCGCCGAGAGCTCGTCACAGTCTGAACAGCAGAAGAAGTCCGGCTTCGGTCTTGCACTTTCCGCTGGCAATGGCGGTTTCTCGCTCGGGATTGGCGCGCAGTCGACCAAGGACAGCAAGGCGCAGCAGTCCGATACCAATGCAGTCTCTAATCTTTCGGCCGGGCGCGATCTCAACATCTCGGCGGGCAACAACGTCAACCTGCAGGCAACCAGCGCCTCGGTCGAGCGCGACGTCAATCTGTTCGCCGGCAACAACATTAATCTGCTCTCAGCCAACGACGTTACCAATTACCAGGAGGTGCATGAAAAGACCTTCGCTGGTGTGACCATCTCGGTGACGAGCCAGGTTGGTAAGGCGGCCCAAAGCATCATGAATTCGGCCGAGCGCCTTTCGGACAGCGGTGGCGTCAATGCGGTGACCAACACGGCCATTGCCGGCCTCGGTTTTTACGAAGGCTACAAGGGACTGAAGAACGCTGCGGAGAATCTCGACTCTGGTAAGGGTCTTTCCTTCAGCATCGGCATCAATGCCGGCATCAATCATCAGGAGAGCAGCTGGTCCTCCTCGTCTTCGACCCCGGTCGTGACGGATATCCGTGCCGGCCGCTCCATCACCATGGAGGCCGAGAAGGGCTCCATCACCAGTGATGGTGCGCAGATCCTGGCCGGCTACGACAAGAACGGCATCCCGACGATATCGGGCGATCCGCTGACCGGCGATATCTTCTTGTCGGCAGCGAATGGCAACATCAACCTCGATGCCGCCACGGGCACGTCGGATTCGACCAGCTCGAACAAATCCTGGAGCGCCGGCGTCGGCGTCAACTTCAGCTGCAGTACCAAGGGTGGTTGCCAGGAGACCGGGGTTGGGGTCAATGCCTCCTATGGCAAAGGCGGTTCGGAGACATCAGGCACCAGCCACACCAACACGCATGTGAACGGCACCGGCGATGTCACCATCGTCACCAACGACCTCGCACTGAAGGGCGCGACGGTCGCCGGTAATTCGGTTGCGATTGACGTCAAGAACCTGACGATCGAAAGCCAGCTGGATACGCAGAAGGCCAAGGCCGATCAATTCAATGTCTCCGGCCAGATCGGCTTTGGAAACACCGGCGTTTCCGGCACCGTGCAGAAGGCCAGGGGCGATGCTGTGCTCGTCTCCGAACAATCGGGCATTCATGCAGGCACCGGCGGCCTCGACATCAATGTCAGCGGCCAGACGTCGCTTGTCGGCGGGCTGATTACCAGCCAGGCGACGGCGGACAAGAACTCCTTCTCCACCGGCACCCTGACGGTTGCGGATATCGACACGCATTCGACCTGGAAGGCCGAAACCTATGGCGGCGGCATCGGCACCGGCGGGCTCACCATCGCTCCACCCGTCAAGGCCGGCGAAAGCGAGACCGGCAAGGCCTATTCCGCCATCAGCGGCAATATCGGCATCACGATCACCGATCCTGCGCATCAGATGCAGGACATCGGCACGATCCGCCGCGATACCGAGAATACCAACACCTCGCTGCCCGGCCTGCCGGATCTGCAGAACATCCTGCGTCAACAGTACAAGACACAGGCCGATCTGCAGGCGGCGCAGGCCACCATGGCGGGGTTGGTGGGCGATATTGCCAGTGAGTTCTACAAGCAAGCCGCTCTGAGCCAAGACCAGGCCGGCATGGACTACTGGAAAGAGGGTGGGGCCGGGCGCGTGCTGCTGCACACGATCGGCGCGGGCATTCTCGGCGGCGTCAATGGTTGGGAGGGTGCGCTCAAGGGGGCGGCAGGCGCTGCGACCTCAGCGTTGCTGACACCAGCCATTGCCGATCTCGTCAAGGGCATGCTGAAGGACAGCACCTTGTCTGATCAGGACAAGCAGACGCTTGCCGCTCTGCTCGGTGAGAGCCTGTCTGCCTTGGCTGCCGGCGCTGTCGGCGGCGGCGAAGGCGCCTCATATGGTGCTGCGCAGTATCAGTATAACTATCTCACGCATGAGCAGCTTGATGAGGCCAATAAGAAGCGCGGCGAACTCCTCAACAAGATTGATGATTGTAAGGCATCCCTCGGCAATGGCTGCTCTGGCCAGGAGCTGGCAAAACTCGAGAATAATCTGGAAGTTAGCACGGCTTATTACAGGCAGCTCTCGGATGCGAACAATGCTGCCCTCGTAAGTGCCTGTGCCGCATCGTTCACAAGTGCAGCCTGCGTCTCGGGTCGTCAGGAATTGCAGAACGCGGTTGATGAGGAATACGGCCTTCAGGCTCGCGTACTCGGCACCGGGCCCGTCAATACGCCGGACGCCCTGCTGCTTGGCGTGCTCACTGATGTAGCGGCCGGCCGCGGTGCTTCTGATCAAATCGCCGTCCAATATCAAAAGGCGTTGGCCACACATCAGGCAATAGTAAATGGTGTGGCTGCTTTGTCAGTGCTTGTTGCAGCTGGCGTAACCATCGGTCCGGAGGTTTACGCCTATTGCGCAGTTAACAGCGCCGCATGCGCCAATGCTGTTACCGAACTGCTTGATTGCACCGTCACCGTGGCCTGCACGAGTACGGCAGGTGGCGTTCTCTCTCTGGGCGCCGCAACGAAGGTCGCTGGCGAACTGGAGCAATCGGCAACTGCTGCAGCACGGACAGCGGGCACAAGGACGATCATCGCATCCGATGGGACCAGCGTTGTCGTGCCCGCTGGGTATAGGCCGCTTACCGCTGCGGGGGCTGCGGCCAACGACGTTGGTGGCCTGCCAACCGGATATGTCCGCGTCATCGATGATGCAGGCAATGTCGTCATTGCTGGACCGAACGGGGCGATCTACAATGATGTCGCAGCAGCGCAGAGAGCGGCGGCTATTGGCACCGATGCCCCAAATGGGGGAGCGTTGCCTAATGTTCCGGGTCGAGTTCAATCTAGGGTAAACTTGGACGGCGATGGATGGGGTCATGTTGTGGATCGCCACTTTGATCCGAGTGTAAACGCAAGCCAATTTACCGTTAGTCAGTCCGAGCTTCGGCAGCTTCTGCAGAGCTCGCAAGTGGTGCAAACACCAGTGACACGGACATTGGTAAGTGCGGATGGAATTCGATATGTCCGAGAAGTGACTTTTGAGTCGCCGATTGGCACTGATAAATTCAACGGATTTCAACCAACTTCAACGATGACCATTCTGACAGATCGTTTTGGAAACCTTGTCACGGCCACGCCAGGAAGAATTCAATGAGACTAATTGGTAGCGATATAGAGGCAAAATATCGATCTGAACTAATTCACAGTAATCAGGTGCTTTTTTCAGAGCGAGGTAATAAACGCCTGTTAGCCTCAATCAATCGAGCATTTCCGGATATGAAATCTGCCTTTGTTTTGGATTGGATTCCAGAGCAAGGCGAGGATATTTTTTCCGTTCTCATAAACAACAACAAGGTTGCGGTCTTTGAATTGTCAAGATCGAACGATCAGCTTGCCGACGCTTGCGATGTTTTGACCGTGGGCGCTTACCGGCGTGGTTTGCCAAAGCAGCGCGCGATAAAGTTGGCGGTTGCACTTGATCTGCTGTTGAATGGTTACACTCGACCGGCTAATTTTCCCTCTTCCTGACAGTGGAGTATAGCTGAGTTCCACCTCAGTTGGCTCTGAAGGGTGCGACGGTTGCCGGCAATTCGGTTGGTATCGACGCGCGCTCGCTGACGATCGAAAGCCAACTGGACACGCAGAAGGCCAAGGCCGATCAGTTCAATGTCTCCGGCCAGATCGGCTTTGGAAACACCGGCGTCTCCGGCACCGTGCAGAAGGCCAAGGGCGATGCGGTGCTCGTGTCAGAACAATCGGGCATTCATGCGGGCACCGGCGGCCTCAACATCGATGTCAAAGGTCAGACGTCGCTTGTCGGCGGGCTGATTACCAGCCAGGCGACGGCGGACAAGAACTCCTTCTCCACCGGCACCCTGACGGTTGCCGATATCGACACGCATTCGACCTGGAAGGCCGAAACCTATGGCGGCGGGATCGGCGGGCTCACCATCGCTCCGCCCGTCAAGGCCGGCGAAAACGAGACCGGCAAGGCCTATTCGGCCATCGGCGGCAATATCGGCATCACGATCACCGATCCAGCGCATCAGGTGCAGGACATCGGGACGATCCGCCGCGATACCGAGAACACCAATACCTCGCTGCCCGGCCTGCCGGACCTGCAGAATATCCTTCGCCAACAGTATAAGACCCAGGCCGATTTGCAGGCGGCGCAAGCCACCATGGCTGAGTTGGTGGGCGATATTGCAACTGAATTGTATAAAAAGGCCGCAACGCAAGCAGAACGCGATCTCTGGGATGAAGGCGGTGCTGGTCGCGCGCTTCTACATGCGATCGGTGGCGGCATCCTCGGTGGTGTGAACGGGTGGGAAGGGGCGCTTAACGGCACACTTGGAGGCGCCGCATCGGCGCTCATGGCGCCGGCCATCGCCAATCTCGTTAAGGGTATGCTGAAGGACAGCACCCTATCCGACCAGGATAAGCAAACCCTTGCAGCTATGCTTGGCGAGAGCCTGTCTGCTCTGGCGGCAGGCGCCGTTGGCGGTGGCGAAGGAGCATCCTACGGAGCTGCGGAATATCAATACAACTATCTCTACCACAATGAGCAGCTGGCCCGCGAAAAGGCAAAGCAGCAGCTTGCCAAATGCAACGCGAGTCACACTTGCACGGATGATCAGATCGCGACTCTTCAAGAGCAGATTGGTTATTGGGATCAACTTGACACGCAGCGTGACGTTGTTCTGACCGACGCCTGCAATGCCAACCGGACAGGTCCTGCCTGCATCGCCGCCATCACGGACGCGTTGAAAGCGGTCGAGTATCTGCGTAACCCCACCGACCCGATGATGAATCCATCATCCGTAGGGCCAGGCGGTTATACTGATATGGAAATGCGGCTAGTCAACGGGCGGTTCGGCGGCATCTCGAACCAGGAGGTTGCCGCGGCTGTTTATGCTGAGCGCCTTCAAACGATTGGGCTGTTGAGCGGATATGCAGACTCCGTCCAAGCAGCACTTGGCGCAAATGTGACCTGCCATGAAACTTTCACCCAGCGGCGACTAGAGCCCCGGCAGTTTTGAGTACGCCAATTGGCGCGGTGGTAGCAACCGGCGGAAACGCGAAGCTTTCATCTTGCGCAGCGTTGGAGCCGGTTGCGGCGATGATCCCGGCGTAGCCTGCCGGGGTCTGATAACCGAGCGATGAGTGCGGCCGGAAATGATTATAATCCTCTGCCCATTCAGCAATGGCGCTTCGGGCATGATCGAGGCCGAAGAACAGACTTTCGTTGAGCAGTTCGTCACGCATTCGTCCGTTGAAGCTCTCGACATAGCCGTTTTGCATGGGCTTTCCCGGCGCGATGTAATGCCACTCGACCTTGTGATCCTTGGACCAGGCAAGGATAGCATTCGAGGTGAGTTCCGTGCCGTTATCGGAGACAATCATTCCGGGCTTACCGCGTCGTTCGATCAGCGTCGTCAGCTCCCGTGCGACACGGCGGCCGGAGATTGAGGTGTCCGGGATTGCTGCCAGGCATTCACGCGTCACATCATCGACGATGTTGAGCACGCGAAACCTCCTTCCGCAGGCGAACTGGTCGTGGACGAAATCCAGCGACCACCGGGCATTGGCCTTCGCTTCGACCAGGATCGGCGCACGCGTGCCGACGGCACGCCGTCTTGCTTTCCGCTTCCGAACGGAAAGTCCTTCCTCCCGATAGAGCCGGTAGATGCGATTGACCCCGGACGGTTCTCCATCCCGCCGGAGCAAGATGAACAGTCGCCGATAACCGAAACGCCGTCGCTCATTGGCCAGGTCACGCAGCTTTGCCCGCAATTCTAGCTCCGGCGGTCGACTGGACCGATAACGGATCGTCTTGCGGTCGGCGGATATGATCAGGCAGGCCCGACGCTCCGAAAGACCCATGACGGCCTTCAGATGCGTGACGGCTTCACGCTTGGCGGCAGGCCCTACCATTAATGGGATGGTCCGCCTCGTCCTCCTGCTGCACCATGAGGCGGCTAAACCAAAGGAGGTTGCAATGCCAAAACGCAATGTGCCGCGCCCTGCGGCTGTTTATGGAATTGATATCGGAAAGAATATTTTCCATGTCGTCGGCCTGAGCAGCGACGGTATCCCGGTCCAGAAGGTTCGTTTCCGACGCGACACGCTGCTCCAGTTCTTCGAGCGCGCCGCACCGACTATCGTTGGCATGGAGTCCTGCGCTGGCTCTCAATGGATCGCCCGGAAGATTCAGGCGCTCGGACATAAGGTGCGCTTGATCCCCGCGCAATTCGTGAAGCCCTACGTCAAGTCAAACAAGAGCGACATCATCGATGCGGAGGCGATCGCTGAGGCAGCCACGCGGCCAACGATGCGGTTTGCTGCACTCAAGAGCGAGGAACAAGCCGATCTTCAGGCTTTGCACCGGGTGCGAGACCAGATGATCGGCACGCGAACGCGCCTGATCAATCAGATGCGAGCTTTTGCCTCGAATACGGGATCGCGCTACGCCAAGGCGCGGGCTTGTTCAAGCTCGACCTGCCCCAGGCTCTTGAGGATCAATCAAACGACCTTTCGTCAGCGATGCGTAAGCTGCTAGCAGAGCTGTTCACCGATCTACGCCAATTGGAACAACGCATTGGTGACGTCACACGCGAGATCGAAGCTATCGCTAGTCGAGAGGATGTGGCTCGACGGCTCATGACAATTCCCGGCATTGGAGCCTTGGGTGCAACCGCACTTCTGGCGGCGGTCGGCAGTGGACGGCAGTTCCAGAAAGCCCGCGACCTAGCTGCTTGGCTGGGCCTGGTGCCTCGCGAGTACTCGACCGGAGGCAAGCAGAAACTTCTCGGCATCAGCAAGCGAGGAAATCGCTACGTTCGCAAACTGCTCGTACATGGCGCACGATCCTGCTTTCGTCATCTTGACCGGACAAGAGATCGACTGGGGAGCTGGCTGGATGGCCTTCAGGCTCGGATGCACCCGAATAAAGCGGTCGTCGCACTTGCCGCTAAAATGGCCCGGATTGTCTGGGTCGTCCTGACCAAGCCCGGAGCACTCTACGAACGCAGAGACCCTGCATTCGCCTGATGCTCATGGTTCGATTGCAAGGCTCGGGAATAGTGATGACGAAACAGTGGATCAACATGCCGTAAGCCCTGTGCAAAAAAGCGGGCTTCGTGCCCGAACCATTTATTGGGAACGGCGTGTGCGGATCTCATCATGGCCTGGCTGCAACCGCAGCCCACTCGCGAGAGGCCGGATACATTTATGCAACTGGAATCGTCATTTGCGATGTCGCGTACCCTTGCACGGACGAGGCGGACCATACATTTTTTGCAAGAAGCTCGCGGAGTGCAGCAGCGTCCAGCATCTGCTCGGCGAGCAGCTTCTTCAGCTTGGCGTTCTCCTCTTCGAGCGCCTTCAGGCGCTTCGCCTCGGAAACCTCCATGCCGCCATATTTGGCTTTCCAATTGTAAAATGTCGCGTCCGAAATCCCATGCTTGCGACAGAGGTCGGCCACCTTCGCGCCAGCCTCCTGCTCCTTCAGCACCGCAATAATCTGCTCTTCCGTAAATCTCTGCTTCTTCATTCGTCCGTCCTTTAATGGGCCGGACTCTAATCCATTCTGGAGGAAATTCTCAGTGGCAGGTCAATTAATGCTGCTATCGCTGTCCTGACATTCGGTTTGGCCGAGAAGCTTGGGCTGAATCAGGTAGGCAAGCCTTCTACTTCGCCACTTCGGCTGAGTCAGGGGACTATAGATGAAATTCTCAGTACCCCGAAAGGACAAAGACCCGATCCCTCGACCTACATGTCGCGGGCCGATATCGACGCAAATCTCAGCCAATTCTCGAGCGGAGCTTCTTTCCTAGTCCCATCGTCTGCACTCGATACTTATGGTCGAAATATAGTTGGGCGACCTGGGGGCAATTTGTGATGCCTACTTCAACTCTCGATCAGATTTTGAAAGTTACTGGGGGGAATGTTCAAAAGATCGAGCAAATCCTCGGTATTCCCGCGGGCTCATGGAGCGGCGTTAATCTGGTTAGAATAGACATAGCAAATCCCAAACTAGCGAATATCCGAATACCTTCCGGAAATGAACCAGGAGCGAATAACCAATGGCTTCCAGGTGGTCGTACATCTGGCGGTATGCCGGAGGCAGTAATTGATCAAGTTCCAGCGGGGAGCTATACTGAGAAACTTCTAAAATAGGGGCTAGCTGTGGATCAAGAAGAGTTTGGTGAACCATGGATTTATCGCGTGTTTATTAGAAATGGCACTCCGACAATATCGGTGGTCGTAGGTTCGGCCGGCATATATGAAAAGGAAGTCAATTTAAGCAATGATCAGTATATTTCTTTTAAGAAGGACAGGGTAAGCGCAAGAAAATTTGCCGAAACAATTTCGAATTCTGCTCTTTGAGCACGGATTGATATTGGACAAGGTCATCCTCGACCCCGGTCGTGACAGATATTCGCAAAGAATTCTGCGGCTATTCATGTCAATACCAACGATATTCCATCCTGTATCGACCGTACGCAATTCAATTCCTGGCGGCGGGCGTATTGGATCAACAGAGCGGGCGATTTCTAGGAGACACTCCAATGGCTGACGACATTGATGCGATTATCGACGAGGTGGATCGATTAAATGATCCGAAACAGCGCAAGAATCCTCTCCCGAGTGATGCTCTTATTGCGAGGTATGAAGCCGCCACGGGTTTTGAATTTCCGGAGGATTATAAGAAGCTGCTGAAGAATATCAGTAATGCTTTTGTAGGTTATGTGTCGCCTTTGACTGTGAATGAAGAGATGGGTGGTGTGTATGGGGAATTGAGCTCAGCTATTGAGCAAGGTTAGGCAGCGGCCAATATCTATGTGCGGCCACCTGGCTGAAGATTGTCTATTAGGACCGTGACCAGGCCCTATCTCCGTTGGAGACCATACTGAAGGCCTACGACAACATGCCAAACGTACCGCGTCCGGACTTTATTTAATGTGATCTCGACTTTAAAGGACTTTCTATGGGTGTGGATCTTCGTAACGACGGAGGCGAGACGATCAAGTTAACCAATCGTCATTGGGCCGTCATGCTTACCCTTGCAGAGACATTTGGCTGGCAGCCGGCGGGTACTTTAGCGCCAAAGGAATGGCATGGTCCGGGCGAGTGGGCGGGAAGGTACGACTCGAGTGACGGGCAATTCGTGTTGGAGGAGGATGCGAAGAGCTTGGCGAGGCATCTTCATGGCGCTGTCGTCAGCGACCAATTCGAGCTCGCCCTCAACGACGTTATTCAATACCTTGAAAAGAGCGTCGAGGCGAGCGGTCGAAAGATCCCCGACGCGATGAGAATGAAGCCGCGCGAGTTCTCGAATATTTTCTCACCTTTGCTGATGTTCCTTTATGAAGGCTAATTTTACATCGAATAGGATTTCAGAATGTACGCAAAATTCTTCGCTGCTATCGGCCTGACGGCATGCCTTTTGGCTGGCTGCGCCGGGACGCCAGACCCGGCCAAGGTCGCTGCCGAGCAGCATGAAGGGTCAGCCCAGATTTTCGCAAAGCAGAAGAAGAAGGGCTCGCTTCTTCTCGTGCGAATGGTGGATTCACCCTTCTTAGGCGACGTGAATTGTGATGGTTATATCACTCTGCGTAGAATGAATGCAGGAAAGCCGGACGAGACGGAACCAGCTCTGTCGGTTGGTTCCGCCGCTGCGTATCGTTTGCAAAACCCTAACAAACTGTCTCTTGGCCAGTTGTTCTCCGCGACCGCACAAAGATATGAGAGATGGTTCGTGCCAATTGCTCCCGGTAGCTACGCCGTTACATACGCGTCATGTCATTATGGAAACACCACCATTGAAGCGGGAGGTGACCAGGACGGCCTCTTCGGTAGAACATTCAGCTATGTCCGCCCATTCGGGGGCGAAAGTACTATCACGATTGGTCAGGGCCAGATTGTTGACGCGGGGTATATCCGGCTGGCGGGAACGCGCAGCGACCCGCGCGTGGTAGGATCGGAAGCCACGCCGGCCGAGCGTGACCTCATGAAGAGCGTGATGCCGGATGTCTATCCCTCGATCACCTTTACGAAATTCGGCTTGTGAGCGCGTAATCAGTTTGGTCGGCGTCCCGCCATCACCGAGGCGGCTGTACAGCGAAGCGATCGGAATAAGGATTCCGGTCCCTCCGCATTCGGCTACCGGCTTGCTTGCTTCGGAGGGCTGCTCAGCGATGAAATTAAATAACCTATCCAAGAACGATCTTGAAATTATCAAGAACTGCTTGATCTTTTTGGAAGATGAACGCCTATTTCCCGAGTGGGAATTTGAAACGCTATTTGGAATTTCACGAGAGCAATTCAGGGCAATTTCGAGGGATTGGCCTGCCGTCGATTCAGAGAGCCAGAATGTTGAGATAGCTGTTATCGGCTGCCTAAACCATATACTTGGATATCTTCATATGAGTGACAAGGATTGGAAAAAGAGTTTCAGTTTCAGTCACGATCAACTTTTGCGAATACCAAGAAATATAAAGTAGACGCGGTTAATTATCCTTTCGAATTATTAATTTATATACTTTCCTGGCGAAGTATTTCTCTCATGCAGCCGGCAGCACGCTGATCGGGATGTCGCCGTCTTCGTCGCCGCGTTCAAAGGCCATTTGGTCGGCGAGCTGGCGGAGTTGATTGAAGTCTGCCGGGCCGTTGAAGGAGATGCCACCGAGGCGGATGGCGACGGAAAGCGGCGCGCCGTCGGCGCTGAAGGTGGCTTCGGAGAGGCGTGTGCGGACGCGGGTACCGATGTCGCGGGCGTCCTCGATCGTGGCGCCAGGCAGGAATATGCCGAGCTCGTTGGTCGCAAGCCGCGCCACGAGATCGTCACGACGAACCGAGGACTGGACGATCAAGGCAAGTGATTTCATCACGGTGTCGGCCCATTGCGGCCCGTAGCGGCGACCGATGTCGTCGAGCGTGTCGACGATGACGGCGATGACAATGCCGCCGGCATCGGTGGCGGCATGTTTGCGCCGATCGATAAAATGCTCGACGGCTGCGGCGAAGGCGGTTCCGTTCAGCGTCTTCGTCACGCTGTCGTAGCGAGCCGCCTGGGCGACGTTTTCCTGCATCTTGCGGATGGCGCTGTTGTTGAGCTGCAAGGAAAAAAGCAGCGGAAAGGCCACAAAAGCGGAAATAAGCGCTGCACCGACAAATCCGACTAAAAATGGCCGATCTGGGATCAGCAGGTTTAATAGAAGTGAAAAACCAACGGAGCCGACCACGACGCACAGCGCGCCGACCGTGGCCCTCTGCAGGGCTTTGAAAATGGTGGCGGAGGGATGTCGCTGTCGTAGAATCATATCGGAGTTATCCCCTCCTGTAATGCTGTGTCACCTAAACAGAGGCTCGAAAAAACCGGATTAAGAAATTCAGTAAAATTCGTTGCTTTGCCCAGTTGTTTTCACGAATTAACTGTCGTCGAACACGGATCCGGAACCGCAGTTTGCGCTCAGGTGCCGGGTGTTCATTTGCGTCGCGACTTCACCCAGTTTTACATTTCGTCATGATCGTCCGATATAGATATCGCAGTTTCATCAAGGAGTTCCTCGTGACTGAATGGATCAGCCTTAAGTGAAAATGCGGACTAAAGGGTCGTGAAACTCGACATATAGGGCACCTGCTTCGATTAAATTTGTTCTTAAAGCGATTTTCGCAAATACATTTAATTTTCCTAAATTATTATCTATATCGAGAATGTTAGGGCCTGTCGCTAGCTCCTAAAAGCGGGTCGACCGAGAGTTATAGCAACCATTTCCAGGAAAAATTATTCACCCTTCCGAATACCGGAACACGATAGGTCCAAAAAATCGTAGTCCGATCAAAAATGGACGGCGACAGCTAACATCAACGGCCTTAGCCTCGTGGCAATCGAAGGATCGCGACGATGAAAGTCTGTAGGACGACCCGGTCTATCCGGTCTTTCAGTGTCATAGGAATTTGTACCATGTTTGCCATTCACCCTGTTGATCGGCCTGATCTGGTCCTCAGGAGATGGCCTGTCGCTGCCAGTTGTTCACGGAACAGCGCGGCACAAGTGCATTTTAAGACAGGCTCGAAGAAATAAGGACAATTGTCAGAACGTCCTGAGAGTGACGGCGCTGCACATTCGCGAGCGAACCTGACCTGCCACGGGTAATTT
>UBXG01000024.1 GCA_900469475.1 Hyphomicrobiales bacterium
TCAATACATAGCTCGTCATGCTGATTTTCCTCCGCCGTCCGCGGCCAAAATTCCGCTGTCGTGCCGGGGGCTCACGCCCCGGCACCTGAGCCCTTGAGGGCATCTTGTCGCTGCGCACTCAGATATCGAGCGTGCTGTCGCGCTCCCACTGCGTGAAATGCGAGCAGTAGGCGTTCCATTCCTGATGCTTGAGCTTCAGATAAGCTTCGGAGAATTCCGAACCGATCGCCTGCTTCAGCCCCTCGTCCTCGTCATAAGCCCGCAGCGCATCGAGAAGATTGAGCGGCAGGCGCGGTGCATTCTTCACGAGATGACCCTCCGCATACATGTCGATATCGTGATGGGGGCCAGGATCGGCTTTGCTGCGCAAGCCGTCGAGACCGGCGGCGATGATGACGGCCTGTAGCAGGTAAGGATTGACCGCACCATCGGGCAGGCGCAGCTCGAAGCGGCCGGGACCCGGCACGCGCACCATGTGGGTGCGGTTGTTGCCGGTCCACGTCACGGTATTGGGAGACCAGGTGGCGCCGGAGGTCGTGCGCGGCGCATTGATGCGCTTGTAGGAATTGACAGTTGGGTTGGTGATCGCCGCCAGCGACGAGGCATGTTTCATGATGCCGCCGAGGAAATGCTTGCCTTCGGCCGACAGGCCGAATTCGGCCTCCCTGTCGGCAAAGACGTTGGTCTTGCCGTCATTGCTCCACACGGAGATATGGCAATGGCAGCCATTGCCGGTGAGACCCTTGAAGGGCTTCGGCATGAAGGTTGCTCGAAGCCCGTGCTTCTCGGCGATCGACTTAACCATGAACTTGAAGAAGGAGTGCTTGTCCGCCGTCTTCAAGGCATCGTCGAATTCCCAGTTCATCTCGAACTGGCCGTTGGCGTCCTCGTGGTCGTTTTGGTACGCACCCCAGCCGAGCTCAAGCATATAGTCGCAGATCTCGGAGATGACGTCATAACGGCGCATGACGGCCTGCTGGTCGTAGCAAGGCTTTTCTGCGGTATCGTATTCATCCGATATCTTGGCGCCATCGGCCGTGATCAGGAAGAATTCAGCCTCGACGCCCGTCTTGACGCGCTTGCCAGCGGCTTCCGCTTCTTTCACGAGCTTCTTCAGCACGTTTCGCGGCGCTTGGCCGACGAGTTCGCCCTCCATCATGCAATCGGCCGCGACCCAGGCAACATCCTTCTTCCATGGGAGCTGGATGACGGAGGAAGCATCAGGTACGGCGAAAAGATCGGGATGGGCGGGCGTCATGTCGAGCCAGGTGGCAAAACCAGCAAAGCCGGCGCCCTCTTCCTGCATTCCGGCAATTGCCTGCGCCGGCACCAGCTTGGCACGCTGGCCGGAAAAAAGATCCGTATAACTGATCATGAAATATTTGATGCCTTTGTCCTTTGCAAAGGCAGCAAGATCCAGTGTCATTCTCGTTCCCCTTTGGATTTCTTCGAGACACTTCGATGATGCATGCAGCGGCCGGGCCTCGTAGCCCGGCCGAAATCTTAAAAGCCTCCCTTGCCCGGATACCAGTTGGTGCCGGCGAGCGGAATCTGCGCCATGGCGGCAGCTTCCATCGTCAGCGCACAGAGGTCCTCAGGTTCCAGATTGTGCAGGTGATTTTTGCCGCAAGCGCGCGCGATCGTCTGCGCCTCCAGCGTCATCACCTTGAGATAATTGGCAAGACGTCGGCCCGCAGCAATCGGATCGAGCCGGCTTGCGAGCTCCGGATCCTGGGTCGTGATGCCTGCCGGGTCCTTGCCCTCGTGCCAGTCGTCATAGGCGCCGGCCGTCGTGCCGAGCTTCTGGTACTCTTCTTCCCACTTGGGATCGTTGTCACCGAGCGCAACCAGCGCCGCCGTGCCGATGGCGACTGCATCCGCGCCGAGTGCGAGCGCCTTCGCCACATCAGCGCCAGAGCGAATGCCGCCAGAGATGATCAGCTGCACCTTGCGGTGCATGCCGAGATCCTGCAGCGCCTGGACGGCGGGACGGATACAGGCGAGCGTCGGCATGCCGACATTCTCGATGAAGACGTCCTGCGTCGCGGCCGTGCCGCCTTGCATGCCGTCAAGCACGACGACATCGGCACCGGCCTTTACGGCAAGAGCGGTGTCGTAATAGGGGCGCGCGCCGCCGACCTTCACATAGATCGGCTTTTCCCAATCGGTGATCTCGCGCAATTCCATGATCTTGATTTCGAGATCGTCCGGCCCGGTCCAGTCCGGATGACGGCAGGCCGAGCGCTGGTCGATGCCCTTCGGCAGATTGCGCATGTTGGCGACACGATCGGAAATCTTCTGGCCGAGCAGCATGCCGCCACCGCCAGGCTTGGCCCCCTGTCCGACCACGACTTCGATCGCATCGGCGCGGCGAAGATCCCTAGGGTTCATGCCGTAGCGCGATGGAAGATACTGATAGACCAGCGTCTGCGAATGGCCGCGCTCTTCGTCCGTCATGCCGCCGTCGCCTGTCGTCGTCGACGTGCCGGCAAGCGTGGCGCCGCGGCCGAGCGCTTCCTTGGCATTGCCCGAAAGAGCACCGAAGCTCATGCCTGCGATGGTGATCGGGGTTTTCAGCGTGATCGGCTTTTTGGCAAAACGGCTGCCGAGCACGACGGTCGTGTCGCATTTTTCGCGATAGCCTTCGAGCGGATAGCGCGAGATCGAAGCGCCGAGAAAGAGCAGATCATCGAAATGCGGCACCTTGCGCTTCGTGCCGGCGCCGCGGATATCGTAGATGCCGGTCGCTGCCGCACGGCGGATTTCAGCGAGCGTATGATCGTCGAAGGTCGCCGACTTGCGGGGTGGCGTATATGGATTGTGGTAGCTCATGAGGTCCCCTTCGCCTTAGTACGCGTCGGCATTGTCGATATTGAAATTATAGAGCTTGCGGGCCGATCCGTAGCGCTTGAATTCCTCGGGCTTGACGCCGCGCACGCCGGCCTTCTCGAGAAGCTCGGCAAGCTTCTCCAGATGCTCCGGGCGCATTTCCTTTTCGATGCAGTCCGAACCGAGACTTTGCACTGAACCGCGGACAAAAAGCTTGGCTTCATAGAGGCTGTCACCTAGCGCATCGCCTGCATCGCCCAGCACGACCAGATGGCCGGACTGCCCCATGAAGGCGGACATATGGCCGATATTACCGTAGACGACGATGTCGATGCCCTTCATCGAGATGCCGCAGCGCGACGCCGCATTGCCCTTGATGACAAGCAAGCCGCCGCGGCCGGTCGCGCCGGCATACTGGCTGGCATCGCCTTCGATGACGACGCTGCCGGACATCATGTTCTCGGCGACGCCGGGACCGGCGGAGCCATGCACCGTGACGTTACCACCGTCGTTCATGCCGGCACAATAGTAGCCAACCGAACCCCTTATATCGACGGTGACGGGCGCATCGATACCGGCGGCGACAGCATGATGGCCGCGTGGGTTGACGACTTCGAAGGCTAGATCGTTGGCGCCCGGGGGAAGGCCATGAAGTGCGCTGTTGAGTTCGCGTAGCGGTGTGACGGATAGGTCGAAAACTGGCATGTAAGATCTCTCTCGATTGCGGCGCGTCTGATCAGGCAGCCTTTTCGTGATCCCAGAAATAGACGGTCGCCGGCTCCGGCTCCCAGATGCGGGCATCCTCGATGCCAGGCAGATTGACGAGCGCGCGATATTCGGAGCCAAAGGCGACATATTGGTCGGTCTCGGCCATAACGGCCGGCTTGCAGGCGATGGGATCGCGAACGACGCCGAAACCGGACTTGGTGCCGACGACGAAGGTGAAGAAGCCGTCGAGATCGTCGACCGCGCCTTCCAATGCCGCGCCGAGATCCTTGCCTTTTGCCATTTCGGCCGTCAGATAGGCGGCCGCGACCTCGGTATCGTTTTCCGTCTCGAAGGTCATGCCGACGCGCTTAAGCTCGCGACGCAGGTTGTTGTGGTTCGAGAGCGACCCGTTGTGAACCAGGCACTGGTCCGAACCTGTCGAGAAGGGATGCGCGCCAAGCGTCGTGACAGCCGACTCGGTCGCCATACGGGTATGACCGATGCCATGCGTGCCGGACATGGCAGCGACGCCAAAGCGTGAGACTACATCCTTCGGCAGGCCGACTTCCTTGTAGATCTCGACGGTATCGCCGCTGCTCATGACCCGGATATTCGGGCGCAGAGCCGCCAGTGCTACTCTACCCTCGTCGAGCTTGTCCTTGGCAAGAGTGATGACCGCATGCGTGCTCTTGACCACGACGGATACCGGGACGTCGAGCGCGCGCCGGAGTTCATATTCCAGACCGTCGAAATCCTTGGCCGGATCGGCTGATTGGACGGTTATCTTCGCCGTGTTGCCGTTATCGTTGCCGTAGATCGCAATGCCCGCGCTATCAGGTCCGCGATCGGTCATCGTGATCAGCATGGAGGACAGAAGCGCGCCAAGTTTCGGCTCCAGCGCCTTATCCTTCAAGAAGAGACCGACAATTCCACACATGCCCAAACCCTCCGTTTTCGCATCTGCAAAATGGCTATCAGGTCCAATGCGGTTTTTCAACTCAAAAGAATAAATTTTTCTTTTTAGGCAAGTTAATCAGTCTTACCCCGCTGTGGATAGCTGATGATCGACAGGTATTTCGCCGGCAGTTTCACCAACACTTCCGGTCCATGCGGCGCATCCGCATCGAAGAAGAGGCTGTCGCCGGGCTGCATGGGATAGAGCTGGTCGCCATGACGGTACATCACCTCGCCCTCGAGCATATAGAGGAACTCCATGCCCTCGTGCTGGAATGTCGGAAAGACATCGGAATCGGCCGTCAGCGTAATGAGATAGGGCTCAACGATGACGCCGCTCGAATTGTTGTCGATATGGCCGAGCACATTATATTGATGGCCGGCACGCGTGCCGCGGCGTTCGAGTTCGACGCCCTGGCCAGCCTTGACGAAGACAGCATTGCGCGGCTCTTCGTAACGACGGAAGAAAGCTGTCAGCGGCACGCCGAGTGCGCGCGACAGCGATTGCAGCGTCGTCAGCGACGGCGAGATATTGCCGTTTTCGATCTTCGACAGCATGCCGAGCGAGATACCCGTCGCGGCGGCAAGATCCGTCACCGTGATGCCAAGCTTCTTGCGATAGGCACGGACCTCGTGGCCGATCGCCATCTCGAGATTGTTTTCCTTCGGCTCGCGCACCGCATGCGGATTTTGTGAGAAAGCTGACCGCCCGCCATGGGATTGGTCGTCGGCCGATATCTTGTCTGCCTTGGTTTTCATTTATGATCCTTTTTGCCGACAGGGCTTGCTACGGCGATCCTATCCTCCGAGTGAAATTTTCTCAACTGCGGCGAAAATCACGCGTGACGGGTATCACCGGGCGCAATCCCATAAAGAGAGCGATAGGCCCGGGCAAAATGCGCGCCGCTTGAAAAGCCGGTGGCGATGGCGATTTCGGAAATCGAAAGCGGGCTCTGCTCCAGGAGCCGCCGGGCATGCTGCAGCCGTATTCGCCGATATTGATCGAGAAACGTCGAGCCGAGATGAGCGGCAAACAGCCGGTCGAGATGACGCGGCGTGACGCCGGCAATCCGCGCCATGGCGGCACGGTCGAGGGGCATCTCGATCGTTTCCTCCATTTTTTCGAGCACGCTCAGCAGACTTAGGTGATGGACGCCATAGCGCTCGGCGAGCGAGCCGCGTTGCGGCGCAGTCGGCTCACCCACCTCCGTATGCAGATACCAATCGCTGACGCGCCGGGCAAAATCGGCGCCCATGCGCTCTGATATCAGTACATGCATCATGTCGAGCGGCGCAATGCCGCCGCCACAGGTGATACGATTGCCGTCGATGACGAAGCGCGCTTGGCGCGGCGTAAGCGCCGGAAAGGCTTCGAGCAGGGCTGGCGCATGCTCCCAATGAATCGTGAAATCGCGCTCAGCCAAAAGCCCGGCGGCGGCAAGCAGATAAGGACCGCCGGAAATCCCGCCGATGCGCACGCCCTCGCGTGCGAGCTGGCGCAGGCAGGCAAGCACCGAAGGGTAATGCCAATCGCGTGGCGAGCCGCCGGCGCAGACGAAGACCGTGCCAAGACCGGATCCGCGACCTGGAAGATGCTCGGCCGGCACCGGCACGCCGCCCGACGATACCGCCGGAGTGCCGTCCGGCGAAAAGATCGACAATCGATAGATTTCACGCCCGGCCAGAAGATTGGCCGCCCGCAGCGGCTCGCTCGCAGAAGCATAGGACATCAGCGCGAATCCCGGGATCAGGACAAAGCCGATGGACTGACTATTTCTTGCGTCGATTGGAGCCATGTCCCTTTTCTATCGAAAGAGGTCCTAATTGGGCAAGTCGGCATTTGCCACTCTGTCATCATGAGCGCAATTCACAGCGGACCTGACCATGCGCTATTCGGCTTTCTCTGTTTTCCTCAACGGCCTACGCGGCAATACTGGCTGGGCGCCCGCCTGGCGCCAGCCGCAACCGAAGCCACATTATGACGTCATCATCGTCGGTGGCGGCGGCCATGGACTGGCAACCGCCTATTATCTGGCCAAGACCTTCGGCATCACCAATGTCGCCGTTCTGGAAAAGGGCTATCTCGGCTCGGGCAATATTGGCCGCAACACCACGATCATTCGCTCCAATTACCTGCTGCCCGGCAACAATCCCTTTTACGAGCTGTCGATGAAGCTCTGGGAAGGGCTCGAGCAGGATTTCAATTTCAACGCCATGGTCTCGCAGCGCGGCGTGCTCAATCTCTTCCATTCGGATGCGCAGCGCGATGCCTACACTCGCCGCGGCAATGCCATGCGCCTGCACGGCGTCGATGCCGAATTGCTCGATCGCGAAGCCGTCCGTAAAAAGCTGCCTTTTCTCGATTTCGAAAACGCACGATTCCCGATCATGGGCGGCCTGTTGCAGCAGCGCGGCGGCACGGTGCGCCACGACGCAGTCGCCTGGGGCTATGCCCGCGGAGCCGATAGCCGTGGCGTCGACATCATCACCGGCTGTGAAGTCACAGGCATCCGCACCGACCAGGGCCGCGTCACGGGTGTCGAGACGACGAAGGGATTCATCGGTTGCGGCAAGCTGGCACTGGCGGCAGCCGGTAATTCCACTATCGTCGCCGATATGGCGGGTCTGCGTTTGCCGATCGAAAGTCATGTGCTGCAGGCGTTCGTCTCCGAAGGCCTGAAGCCGTTCATCGATTGCGTCGTTACCTTCGGCGCCGGGCATTTCTATGTCTCGCAATCCGACAAGGGTGGCCTTGTCTTCGGCGGCGATATCGACGGCTATAATTCCTATGCCCAGCGCGGCAACCTCGCGACCGTTGAGCATGTTGCCGAAGCCGGTGTGGCGATGATCCCGGCACTGACCCGCGTGCGCTATCTACGCACATGGGGCGGCGTCATGGACATGAGCATGGACGGCTCCCCGATCATCGACCGGACCCATATCGACAATCTCTATCTGAACGCCGGCTGGTGCTACGGCGGCTTCAAGGCCACGCCGGCATCAGGCTATTGCTACGCGCATTTGATCGCCCGCAACGAGCCGCATGAAACGGCGACACAGCTGCGCCTCGACCGATTCCGGCGTGGCTATCAGATCGATGAAAAGGGCGTCGGCGCCCAGCCGAACCTGCATTGAGGACATGACGACATGGCAAGCCTGATTTCCTGCCCTCACTGCGGCACACGTCCCAAGGAAGAATTCACCATCAAGGGGGATGCAAACCTTATCCGCCCGAAAGCCGATGCCGGCACCGAAGACTGGTATGATTACGTCTACCTGCGCTACAATCCAAAGGGACTTCATAAGGAATATTGGCACCATTCCTCGGGCTGCCGCCGCTGGCTGATCGTCGAGCGCGACACCGTCACACACAAGGTCCATGGCGTCAGCGATGCGGCGCTTACCAAGCTTGGAGGCGGCGCATGAGCAGCTATCGTCTTTCCTCCGGCGGTCGGATCGACCGCTCCAAAACCATTGCCTTCAGCTTCGACGGCAGGAACCTGGCGGGCCATCCCGGCGACACGCTTGCCTCAGCCCTCCTCGCCAACGGCATCCAGCTTGTTGGCCGCAGCTTCAAATATCATCGGCCGCGCGGAATCCTGACGGCTGGTGCCGCCGAACCCAATGCGCTTGTCACGACCGGCACAGGCGGCCGTACCGAGGCCAACAGCCGCGCCACGATGATCGAGCTTTATGATGGGCTCACGGCGCGCAGCCAAAACCGCTGGCCCTCTCTCGCCTTCGATTTCGGTGCCGTCAACGGGCTGCTGTCGCCCTTCCTCAGCGCCGGCTTCTACTACAAGACCTTCATGTGGCCGGCCGCCTTCTGGGAAAAGGTCTACGAGCCGCTGATCCGCAAGGCCGCCGGTCTCGGCAAGGCCTCTTATGAGGTCGATCCCGATTCCTACGAGAAATGCTGGGCGCATTGCGATCTGCTCGTCATCGGCGCTGGGCCTGCGGGCCTTGCCTCGGCGCTGACGGCGGGACGCGCCGGAGCGCGCGTCATTCTTGCCGATGAAGGCTTCGCTCTTGGCGGCAGTTTGCTCTTTGAGAGCAATTCACCCCTTGGGGAAATCTTGGACGAACTCGACAGCCTGCCGAACGTGCAATGCCTGCCGCGCACGACGGTTATTGGATGGTACGACGACAATGTCTTCGGCGCGGTCGAACGCGTTCAGAAGCATGTGGCAGCGCCCGACCCGCGCCAGCCAGTCGAACGCCTCTGGCGCATCATCGCCAAGCAGGCGATCCTTGCGACCGGCGCCGAGGAGCGGCCACTCGTCTTCGGTGGCAACGACATTCCAGGCGTGATGATGGCAGGCGCCATGCGCAGCTATCTGAACCGTCAAGCTGTCGCTCCCGGCAAGCGCACGGTCGTCTTCACGACCAACGGTTCCGGCTACCGCACCGCCGCCGACCTCGAGGCCGCGGGCGTCGACGTGGTCGCCATCGTCGATACGCGCGCCGCAGGTGAACACTGGGGCGGCAAGGCGCGGGTGCTGACTGGTACTTGCGTCCTCGATGCGGTCGGAACCAAGCAGGTCCGCGGGGTCAAGATTGCGAGCGGTTCGGGCACTCAGGAGATCGATGCGGACGCTTTGGCCATGTCCGGTGGCTGGAGCCCGATCATCCATCTTGCCTGCCATCGCGGCGCAAGGCCGGTGTGGTCCGAACGGCATGCAGCCTTCCTCGCGCCCGAAAGACAGGAGGGTTTGCTGATTGCCGGCTCGGCATCCGGCCTTGCCTCCACGGATAGCTGCCTTGGCGACGGAGCAATCAAAGCTGCCGAGGCGCTGGAAACCATCGGCTTTGGCAAGGTCGTGCCCGCCTTTGCTTCGGCAGAAGAAGAAGTACCGACTGTTGCCGCGCGGCTCTGGCATGTCAAAGGGAGCAAAGGCAAAGCCTTCGTCGACTACCAGAACGACGTGAACCTGAAAGATCTGGGGCTTGCCGTGCGCGAAGGTTATGGCGATGTCGAGCTCGCCAAGCGTTATACGACGAACGGCATGGCGACCGACCAGGGCAAGCTTTCCAACATCAACGCCATCGGCATCCTGGCCGAGGCCCGCGGCGTCTCGCCGGCCGAAGTCGGGACTACGACGTTCCGGCCCTTCTATACACCGGTTTCCTTCGGCGCCCTGACGGGTACTTCGCGGGCTAAGCACTTTCAACCGGCGCGCAAATCCCCCTTGCATGAATGGGCAAAGAAGAATGGCGCAGTCTTCGTCGAAACCGGCCTCTGGTACCGCTCCTCCTGGTTCCCGCGTGACGGCGAGAAGACCTGGCGCGAAAGTGTCGATCGGGAGGTGCTGAATATCCGGAAAAATGCCGGCATCTGCGATGTCTCGACCCTCGGCAAGATCGAGATCTTCGGCAAGGACGCGTCAACCTTTCTCGACCGCATCTATTGCAACGGCTTCGCCAAGCTTTCCGTCGGCAAGGCGCGCTACGGTATCATGCTGCGCGAAGACGGCATGATCTATGACGACGGCACCACCAGCCGGTTGAGCGAAGACCATTTCTTCATGACCACGACGACAGCGCTTGCCGCCGGCGTGCTCACCCATCTGGAGTTCTGCGCCCAGACGCTCTGGCCCGAACTGGAGGTCTATTTTGCGTCGTCAACCGATCAATGGGCGCAGATGGCGGTCGCCGGCCCGAAATCGCGGATGATCCTGTCCGAGATCATCGACGAGGACATTTCCGACGCCGCCTTCCCGTTCATGAGCGCGCGCGCCGTCTCTCTGTTCGGTGGCAAGCTCAAGGGTCGGCTCTTCCGCATCTCCTTTTCCGGCGAGCTCGCTTACGAGCTTGGCGTGCCCGCGGCCTATGGCGAGTTCGTTGCCGACACCATCATGCAAGCAGGCGAGAAGCATGGTATCTGCGCCTATGGAGCCGAAGCGCTCGGCGTCATGCGCATCGAGAAGGGCCACGTCACCCATGCGGAGATCAATGGCACGGTAACACCAGGCGATCTTGGCTTTGGTCGCATGGTTTCGACCACGAAACCCGATTTCATCGGCAAAGCGATGCTCGCGCGCGAAGGCCTGCAGGCGCCCAACCGGCCTCGCCTCGTCGGTGTCAAACCGGTGAACCCTGCGACCAGCTTCCGCACCGGTGCGCATATTCTGGCGGAAGGTGCTGCCGCAACGCTCGAAAACGATCAGGGTTATGTCACCTCGAGCGCCTTTTCCCCCAACCTCGGCCATACGATCGGGCTCGCGCTCATCAAGAATGGGCCGGAGCGTATCGGCGAAAAGATCGTCGTCTGGAATGGCCTCAGAAACGAATACACGGACGCGGTGATCTGCAGCCCCGTCTTCATCGACCCCCAGAACGAGAAACTCCATGCCTGATTTGCCGACATCCAAGCCGGTCCTCGCCGGCAAGTCCGTTCTACAAGGCGAGACCATCCGGCTTGAAGCCTTACCTGAGGGTCATCTGCTGCAGGTAATGGGCGCGACGACGAGCGAAGAGCTTGCGGCGCATCTTGCAGTAGCCGGCTTCGAGGATAGCTCCGTGCGCCCTGCCGGACACCGGCAATGGTTCATCGCCGGCAGCGAACAGCTCGCCGGCTCCCAAGAGCGGGCGCTTGCGGACACTCTGGCGGGCAGAGCTTTCATCTCCGATCAAAGCCACGGGCGCATCCGTATCCGCATCTCAGGATCGAGCGCCGCCCGGATGCTCAATAGGGGTACTGCTGTCGACCTGCATCCAGCGAACTTCCCGGAGGGAAGCAGCGTCATGACGCTCTTCGGGCATATCTCCGTGCAGCTCACGCGCCTGGGCATGGAGGATTTCGAATTGACTGTCCTGCGCAGCTTTGCGGAATCGCTGTATGAAGAACTCGAAACGCTAGTCGTTTCCCAAGGGGCTGGCATTCGGCGCAACTCGTGAAGCATCCGCTTTTGATGCACGCGAAAAGACGGAGGCGCCCCTACCCAAGCCTGCAATCTGCTTAAGGTGCCCGGTGCTGGCGGCTGAAAATTCGGCGCCCTTCGGACCGTCGACATCCACCACACGCCGTGCGGCCAGGTGACACTTGAGCGTCCTTCTCGCCTCTTCCTCGATCTGCTCCCAGGATTTGTTCGAGATCGGAGCGAGTTTCCTGTGAGGATTGTCCATGTCAAACCTCTTTTTTAAGGAACCGCTCCCGAGGGAGCCGTCCGTATTTTCATTCCCGGTGGTCGGCGACGAACATATTGACGAGCATCTCTTCCATACGCGCCGACGATCGGGCTAGCCGATGAAATAGGTCCTGAATTCGCCCTTCCGACATCGCTGGCAGCTGATAGTTCCTTTCAACCCATCAAACGGGAACATTCCAGACGGGCGATTATGACCGTCAAGGAACGTCGATTTCTTGGCTCGCCAAAAGCTGCGCTTCTATCTCCATTCATTCAGGAAGTTGTGTGTACCGATCACGCCTCGGCGAATTGAGGCGTACGTGGCAATGTGATGGCAAATAAGATTTGGGAAGCGGGAACATAAGTACCACAATGCGAGAACAAGTTATCGCAGCGATCAAGGCGTCTGAGGCAACCACCTCTTGATTATGATTCACAAGCACCTATCACGGGATAAAACCAGTCGCCCGATAGGCCCGGATTGTTCGGTCATAGATGCCAATATCCCGGCAACCGCGCGCGATCAGTTGGGCCCCCTCGATGGCTGCGAAGATCGCCATCGCGTGCTCCTGCAGGTCCTGGTCTCGTGCGGAAGGCCTGGCCCGCGAGAGCACCTTGGCCAGCCAACCGACGTTCATGGCGGCGAATTTGTCGACCTCCGTCCGAACCTCCGTGGGAAGATCGTCAAGTTCCGCGCTCATGATGCCGCACAGGCACATACGATTGTCGTTGGCGAGAGCAGAGCGAAAGATCTCGGTATATCTGTCCATGCACCAGGTCGCGTCTTCGGGCGTCGCCAGCAGCTCCGCCAGATAGGCAGCCCCTTCCTCGGTATAGCGACGCGCCAACGCTGCGCCGAGGTCGCCCTTGGTCGGAAAGTGGTAGTGCACGCTGGCGCTTTTGATCCCGACCTCTTTCGCCAGCTCGCGAAAGCTGAGTGCATTGTAGCCATGCGACTGCACCGTCGCTCTTGCGGCGGTCATGACCGCCTCGCGCATATCCGTTTTTGTCCTAGCCATCATCGATCCGTACCTATCACTCGATAGATAGTTGTTGACGCCGCAAAAGGGAAGAGTTATCTGGAGGTCGCAACCTATCTATCGATAGACAGACAAAGGGATCTCTCATGAAAATCTTCGATCGCCCCGGCTTTCCCAATCCCGCCCGCATTCGCATCATGCTCGCCGAGAAGGGTCTTGAACCACAGGTCGAGTTCGTCTCCGTCGACCTCATCGCCGCCGAACATAAGCAGCCGGCTTTCCTCGAAAAGAACCCTTCCGGCGTCCTGCCGGTGCTCCAGCTCGAGGACGGCACCTACATCAGTGAAACTACCGCCATCACCGAATATCTCGACAATCTCGACGGCGATCCACGGCTCACCGGCAAGACGCCAAAGGAAAAAGCCGTCATCCACATGATGCAGAAGCGGGCCGAGACCGAGCTGCTCGACGCCGTTGGCAACTATTTCCACCACGCAACGCCTGGCCTCGGGGACGCGTTGCAAGTATTCAAGAGCCCCGAATGGGCCGGCCGTCAGGACTGGGGCAACCGCCAGCGCGACAAGGCGCTCGCCGGCATGGGGTATTTCGACACGGTACTGCAGGACCATCCTTTCGTTGCCGGCGATGCGTTCTCAATGGCCGACATCACTGTGTTTGCCGGACTGATGTTTGCGGATGCCGCCGGCATTTCCATCCCTGAAGATCATTCCGCCCTGAAGTCCTGGCGCGCGAAGGTCTCTGAACTGCCGAGCGTCAAGAATCGCAGCGGCCAGATGTTCGTCTCTGAGGACCTGCGCAGGCTCGGCTTCTAATTCTCCGCGCAAAAGCGGCTTGAACGTCGCGCCGACACTCCCATCCACATTTGCGATCACGCCGTCCCAGGGCGGCAATTATCACGGAGTTTCCTCATGTCCACGATCTCAACACCCGACAGCGCTTCGCGGCGCAACCTGCTGAAAGGGGTCGCCATCGCTGGCGTCGGACTTGCAGCCAGAGCCGGCGCCAATCCGGCGGATGCAAAGACCCCCTCCTCAAACCGTGCCGGCAAGCCAACCGGTGATCGCCTTATTACGAAAGACGGCACCAGCCTCTACTATAAGGACTGGGGCACCGGTCCGGCCGTGGTGTTCAGCCACGGCTATCCGCTCTCATCCGATGCCTGGGAGGACCAGATGTTCTTCCTGCTACAAAACGGCTATCGCGTCATCGCCCACGACCGTCGGGGTTTTGGCCGCTCAAGCCAGCCATCCGGCGGCTACGACTACGATACCTTTGCCGACGACTTGGCCCAATTGGTCGAGGCGCTCGATCTGCGCGAGGCAACCTTTGTCGGTCACTCGATGGGCGGTGGCGAGGTCGCACGCTATGTCGCGCGCCATGGCCAGAACCGCGTTGCCAAGGTCGCCTTCGTGTCGTCAGTGACACCGTTCCTGCTCAAGACCGCAACCAACCCGACCGGTGCGCCGAAGGAGTTATTCGACAGCTTCCGCGCTGCCGTCCAGGCAAACAGGTCGCAGTGGAATCTCGACGTCACCATGCCGTACTACAGCTTCAACCGGCCCGGGGCGCATGTCTCGGAAGGCCTGCGGGAAAGCTACTGGCGGCAGGGGCAGGCAACCGGCTTTCTAGCCGCCTACCACGCGCTTGGCGCCTTCTCGGAGACCGATTTCCGCGACGACCTCAGGAAGATCACCGTCCCCGCACTGATAGTCCACGGTAGCGATGATCAGATCGTCCCGCTGGAGATCTCCGCGAAACCGACCGCTGAGCTCGTTCCGCGTGCAAAGCTCATTGTCTACGAAGGCGGCTCGCATGGATTGCTGCATGTCGGCAAGGACCGCTTGAACGCCGACCTGCTTGCGTTCCTTCGCGGCTGATGGCGTGCGAAAGGCCGGGGGCTGGTCATAGCCACGCCCCGGCCTTTGCGTACGATCGATCAGGGGAGCGGGAAAAAGCTGGGGGTTAGGCCGCGAGGTCGAGCTTTGCCTGTTTGAGACGGCCTTCCGCGACGGCTGCTTGGACTTGAAGAACCCGATGAGCGGCGATCGGTGTCCAACGCATTTGTCGCTCCCCGTTTCGCCTGCATGTATGCGGCGAAGGGGATCAACAGGCTGATGAGGATCTGCGATCGGGTTTCCTCCCCGAAACGCCGTGATATCCAGTCCTTTCCCGTCGTCGCCAGAGGAGTCATGGCTTTACCGATCGTGGCTCCTATGCTTCCGATCCGGACAAACGTTGTCGATGCTTCCGGCGGTGAGAACGTGCCCGTCGTGGCGGCGGCGATCGCGAAGCGCATGCAAACCAGACCGGAAGCGTCGTTCAGAAGCGACTCTCCCTCCAGGATGTGGATCAGGCGCTTTGCAACGGGTAAACGGCTCACGATGGCAGACACGGCGACCGCGTCTGCGGGCGAAATGGCCGACGCGAGAGCGAATACGACGGGCAAAGGCATAGACGGGATCATCTAATGGATGAAAGCGCCTGCGCCAAGAACCGTGAAAAACACCAGACCGAAAGCGAGGGCGGCGATCGTGCCCTGATCGCGCAGAAGGCCCTCCTTGGGCGTTCGCCAGCCGTCAAGAAAGAGCAGGGCGCGAGAAACAGAAGGAATGTCGGCGCATCAAGCTCCACGCGAAAATCAAACGCGAGCGCGGCGACGGCCCCGAGCAAGATCTGCGCGAAAGGAATAGGAAGGCGCAGCGGCGACATTCTCGCCAGAATGCTGCTGGCAACGACAAGGGCGATCAGAACAAGGCTGACAGCAATGGCTTCCACGCGATTGTCCCCTACTTTACAGACTTAACCGCTCGTCGGGCAGCATGACACTCGTCCAATCAGTTGATGGGCGTTGTCATGTCTGGATGGCGCCCAATCATGGAATGAGCGCAAGGGCAATCCGATTGGCAGCTGCGACGACGACCAGCGCGATCGCCAGCGTTGGCCAACCGAGGTGATTCAAAATCGAGGCTGTGATCAAGAAAATGCCAGCTTCGAGAACGAGCCGGCCGGCCGGGCCAACCTCGTATCTCCGTTTCGGGGAAAGAAATTTACCCCAAAAAATGGCAACTGCTGCGCACAGCCCAAACCCCAACAACACTTGTGCCATGATCGGTACGGCAAGATGTGCGGCCAACGCCGCTAGCGAAGCGAGTATACAAAGCTCGAGCGCAAATCTGATGCTAAGTGCTATCGCTTTCATCTTCCCTCCCAGCTGTAGAGCTGTGCTCATTCATTTTTGAAGAAGCCCAAGGTGACCTGCCACGGGTAATT
>UBXG01000033.1 GCA_900469475.1 Hyphomicrobiales bacterium
GGGCTGGTATCCTGCGCTTCGAGCGTAGCTTCTAATATTGAATTACCCGGCTCAATGCCGGGTAAGAGAAGCCTGACGTTCCAATCCGTCAGGCTTCTTTCATCGATCGGTTGACCTCCGATCAAAGCAAAGGATCTGGCTTTCCCTCCGGATCCTTTTTTATTTCCAGCTTTGGGAAATCGGTTCAGCTCCCGGCAGAAGCTTCAAACTGCCGTCGTTGGTTCTCTTCAATTCCGAAGAGACCACCGTTCTAGGCTTTTTCCGGTATCATCGCGGCAATCGCCAGTTCCTGCGTCTGTGCAAGCGGGAACCAGGTTTTAAGCACCATCTTTATGAACATCTGTCCACACGGGACCAGTTCGAAGCTGCCTCGGTCGAGGGTCCATTCGGTGATCAGGCCGCCGATGACCGCTGTCAATGCGGAAGAGGCAGTATCCGGCGTCCAGGGAGGCGGAAGTTTTGTCTTTTCATCCATAAGGGTGAATATGCGTTCGAAATTTTCGTGCATGTCGTGCCGAAACGAACTCGCACGGCTCGTGGTGCCGTCGCAAAACGCCATGTCGAGATGCATCATAACTTTCAGCATGCTACGCTTGCGCGGGTCGCTGTGGATATCGTCAAATATCGCGGCTATGGTATCGGCGATGAGATCGAGCGGGTTGGGCGGCAGTTCCTTCGACATCCGCTCCGCCAGATCCTTGAACGGCTGCTGGGCCTCGTCGCGGATCGCAAACATCAGCCCTTGCTTGTTCTTGAAATGCCAATGTACTGCCCCCCGCGTGACACCGGCGGCTACGGCTATCTCTTCCAGGCTGACATTCTCGTAGCCCTTGTCGAGAAACAGAGCTTTTGCGGATTGCAAAATCTCGTTCCTCGTTTCTGCCGCCTCCTCCTTAGTTCGCCTCATTCACCTCTCCACAGAAACCGATGTTCAAGCTGCGCCCCTCTTATTGATATTCTTCTTCCATCATACCGTTCAGTGCTGGAGCCCATATACCAGCGATGCTCAACGGAGTGGAGGTATTTATCTATCCTCAAAAATTGAGCAAGCAAATCGTAACAGAATATATCCTGTCAAGCGCTATAAGCCACGCGCAAGTTTCCGTGAGCAATTTCCCCATGTTGTGAAGTGAAAATCGGAAAGTGCAAATGCTGATAAAGCCATGATGGCGAAATATATTGGCCGGGCGATCCCCGGTCCGCTTGTTCCGGAAGCGATGCAGCGTTCAAGTTGAAACCTATGATGCATTTAGCCTGCGGCGTTCGCAGATCCGTCAGCTCATATCGATCATCGAAGTCTTGATCCCGCCGTCATGCGGCGGGTCTGACCGCCATGGCTTTGGTCGAACTGGCGGAACCGGTCGACAAGCGATCTGCTGCAGCTCTGACCTAGCTTGAGCTTTCGTCTGTCTTCTTGCAAGCTGACAATAGCTCGAGCGCAAATCGTCTTTCAGCGTGGAAAGAGAATTCGAAAATTCCTGGCATAAGAGCGACGGATTTGCATAAGCGCCGCGTTCAATTCTCGTGAACCCGCGTTTGATGTCGAAGGATGATACGCTGACCGAGATGCTGCGATCCAAGTGGCACTGTTTGCCGACTATAAGGCCGAGGTGCCATGCAACTATCGCAGTGAACTGGAGCGGTGGCGATTGTCGATGAAGTGGGATCGCGCGCCCAAGAGTGGCGACCAGGATGAGGATCTACTTGGCCGAATCGCTGCAGGCGATGTTTCGGCGATGCGCATGATGGTCGCGCGGCAATTGCCGCGCATCGTCGCCGTCGCGACCCGCATGCTTGGCGATGCGGCCGAGGCCGAAGATGTGGCGCAGGAGACATTTTTGCGCATCTGGCGAAATGCCGGCGGCTGGCGCCAGCGCAACGCGCGCTTCAGCACCTGGGTGCATCGTGTGGCGATCAACCTTTGCTATGATCGCCTGCGCCGCCGCAAGGACGTTCTTGCCGAACATCCGCCTGACATCGAATATGAAGGGCCGGCGCCGGATGCGGACTTGATGAGCGAGGATGATCCGTCGAGACGCGTCGAACGGGCCTTGCAGATGATTGCGCCCCGGCAGCGCGAGGCGATCATTCTGGTTTATTATCAGGCGCTGTCGAATGTCGAGGCGGCTGAGGTCATGGATGTCAGTGTCGATGCACTGGAAAGCCTGCTTGCGCGTGGAAGGCGCTCCTTGCAGGGGCTTTTGTTGAAGGATGAGGGCGATGGTTGAAAATATCGCGGGTCCGATGAATGCCGAGCGGTTTGAAGCACTGACTGCGGCCTATGGCAGTGATATCGGCCGATGGCCGCAGGCCGAGCGCGCAGCCGCGCGGGATTTTGCCAAGGGTACCGCCGCCGTGCAAACACTTGCGCGCGCCGCCGATCTGGATGCGCTGCTCGACACCTACGTCGTAAGACCCCGTCACACCGGCCTGGAAGAGCGAATCCTCGCAAAGCTCGTGCGGCGCCTGACGATACGAAACTGGTTCCGCTTCGGTTCGGCCGGGATCGGCCTTGTGGGGGTCGGCATCGCCGGCGCGCTTGCCGGCAGCATTGCAATCGCCGTCTTGGTTCCGAGCCTGACATCCGATACCTCGATCGTCTCAGATGGAACTGCGACCATGTTCGGCGATATCGGACCGGACGCGGGTACAGCACAGCAGGACAGCCAATGACGGAACGCAGCTTTCGAATAGTGGTCATTTTTCTTTTGGTGCTGAATACGTTCCTGGTCGGAGCATTGGCCGGTGGTGGGCTGACCTGGATACGTAAGACGCAGGCGCGGGCCGGAATGATGCCGCTAGCCGGCGAGCAATTGCCTTCGGCGCAGAGGAAGGCTCTGCGTGCGGCGCTCAACGAAGCCCGCAAGGACGAACGTCAGATCATTCTCGAGGCACAGCAGGCCAAGGTCGACGCCGCCTCCATTCTTGGGCAGCCGACGTTGGATAAAGAGGCGCTCTCGGCCGCGCTGGCGAGGGCGCGCGATGCCGATATCACCTTGAGGGCGAAGCTGGAGCAGCGTGCGGTCGATTTTGCGGCAGGGCTTTCCTACGACGAGCGTCGGGCGCTGGCGGAAAGCCTGGTCCGCCGCAGCATGCCCAAGGCTGCCGCTGCCACAAAATGATCATACTTTCCGAGCGACGGATCGAAACCAAGCCTGCGTTAAAGGAGCATGTTTGATGCAGGAGTTGGCAAGTCCATGGCCCAGCAGTCCAATGATGTTTATGCAGCGCTCGCTCTTTCCCGCTTTGGGCTAGGGGCTGACCACAACGGCACCACGTCGATCGCATCGGATCCGCGCGGCGCGTTGTTGGAAGAAATCACCGAGCGCTTCGTCCCGATTCCAGTCGGGCCGCAGCTGCAATCCGCAGCCGATCTTCTCGTTTCTCTCTACGCATTCCAGGAACAGCGCAAGGAGGCCAGACAGCAGGCGGCAGTCGCGGTCGCCGCCGCACCGCAAGACAAACTGATGCAGGGGCCGGAGCAGCCGCAGAAACCTTCGGCACAGCCGTCCGGCACGACGCCAAACAGTCAAGCCATGGCGGCGCAGCCGAACAACCAAACTATGGCGGCTGCCATCGGCAAGGCAGTCGAGAAGCTGGAAAAACCCGCAATGCCTTACCTTCCACTGCAGGTCCTGTTGGCGGAAGTGGATGCCCGCTTCAACGGCACTATCCGGCAGCCATTAATCGGTTTTGGCGAGCGGCTTGCCATGTTCTGGGCAAACCATTTCGCGGTCGCCGTCTCGAAGAGCGAGGAAGTTCATATCGTTGCCGGCGCCTTCGAACGGGAAGCGATTCGGCCGCACGTCTTCGGTCGTTTCGCTGATATGCTATTCGCCGTCGAGACCCACCCGGCCATGCTTGCCTATCTCGACAACCAGCAATCGATCGGGCCGAACTCGAAAGCCAATGCCAATAAAAAGCGCGGCTTGAACGAGAATCTCGCCCGCGAGACGCTGGAACTCCACACACTCGGTGTCAATGGCGGCTACACGCAGACGGACGTGACGACGCTTGCCAGGATCATCACCGGCTGGACGGTGGCACGCGCCGAGGGCAAACTCGGGACGCCGGGCACCTTCGTCTTCAATGCCGGCGCGCACGAGCCTGGCGACCAGACGCTGCTCGGTCTCACCTATGCCGACAACGGCGTGGGGCAGGGGCGGGAGGCGCTGCGCGATCTTGCCCGCCATCCGGCAACGGCACAGCATATCGCCACCAAGCTCGTCCGGCATTTCGTCGCCGATACACCGCCGCCAGGACTTATCCAGACCGTCGCGGCGACCTTCAGCAAGACGGATGGTGATCTTTCGGCCGTCTACCGGGCGCTCGTCGGCTCCGAGGATGCATGGAACCCGACCCTCTTGAAGGTTCGCTCTCCGCTCGAATTCATGACCGCACTTTTGCGGGCCAGCGGCGAGATGCCGAAGCCGAATGTCATCCTCGGTGCCTTGACTGCCATGGGCCAGCCCTTCTGGGCGCCGGCCGGTCCTAACGGCTTTGCCGACACCGCCGATGTCTGGGCCTCGAGCGAAGGCCTCAGCATGCGCATGGATGTCGCCAACATGATCGCGAGTGCGGTGCCACCTCAGGTCGATCCCCGCAGTTTCGTGTCCGACAGCCTGGGGCCGCTTCTTTCGAACGAAACGCTGCAGGCGGTATCGCGTGCGGAAACCCGCAAGCAGGGCCTGACGATCGCTTATCTTTCTCCCGAATTTCAAAGGCGCTGACCATGACCTGCGAACTCATGACCCCCACCCGTCGTGCCGTACTTGGCGCTTCCGGCGCCTTGTTTGCCTGGGCGTTCATCCCGCGCTTCGCCCATGCCGCCGGCGGACGCGATCCGCGTTTTATCACTATTATCCTGCGTGGGGCGCTTGATGGTCTGACCGCCGTCCCGCCCGTTGGCGACCCCGATTACCAGGCTTTGCGGCAGGCGATCGCCATGACGACGAGCGGCCCCGAGGCGGCGTTACCGCTCGACAGCTTCTTTGCGCTGCATCCGTCGATGCCAAATTTCAACAGGCTCTATCGCGCTGGGCAGGCGGCCGTCGTGCATGCCAGTGCGACGCCCTATCGCGATCGGTCCCATTTCGACGGTCAGGACGTACTGGAGTCCGGTTACGAAATGCCCGGCCGCGTCGAATCCGGATGGCTGAACCGGATGCTGGAGGGCCTTCCGAAGGGCGACAAGGTTTCACCGGGAGCTTCGGAGATCCGAGGCCTCTCGGTCGGTGCCAATGCACCGCTTGTCATTCGCGGCAAGGCGCCGGTACTCGGCTGGTCGCCATCGACCCTCCAGCCGGTGAGTGACGATCTGCCGCCGCGGCTGATGGATCTCTACAACCACACCGACCCGCTCTTTGCGAAAATCCTCACCGAGGGCATTTCGACCGGCAAGATCGCTGCCGGCCTCGATGTCAAGGCGAAGGGAGGGCCCGGCGATCCCACAGGCATGGAACAGATGGCGAGAGGGGCCGCGCGTCTTTTGGCCCAGGACGATGGTCCTCGCGTTGCGGCACTGGCCTTCGAAGGATGGGATACCCATGCCGGAGAGGTCGATCGGCTGAACAAACTGCTCGTCGGGCTCGACAATTCCTTTGCCGCCTTCCAGCAGGAGCTTGGTCCGGCTTGGAAAGATACCGCTATTCTTGTTGCAACCGAATTCGGTCGCACGGCGCAGGTCAACGGTACACAGGGCACCGACCACGGCACTGGAACGGCCGCCTTCCTCGCCGGCGGCGCGATCAAGGGTGGCCGGGTCATCGCCGATTGGCCCGGTCTCAAGCAGGCGCAATTGCGTGATGGCCGCGATCTTGCCGCCACGACGGATCTGCGCGCTGTGGTCAAGGGTATCGCGGTCGATCTACTTGGCGCGTCACCGGCGCTATTGACGCGCGATGTCTTCCCGGGCTCCGATCACGTCCTGCCGATGAAAGGGCTCATCGCCTGACTTGTGTGCCGGCGGCCGGTGTTAAGGGCCGCGGCCTTCCAATAGAAATTACGTGAGAGCGGCGTTTGGAGGAACGGCGCCACTGCGCCTTTCGTTGGCTGCGGAGAGGATGGCAACCACGCAGGCCAAGGCAAGCGTGATGGCGCCGAGCACCGGCAAACTGCGATAGCCATATCCGCTCTCGAGCAGTGCGGCGCCGACGCTTGCTGCGATCGCGATCCCGATATTGAACCCCGACGGAATGAGCGAGGAAGCAAGGCCTGGTGCATCGGCGGTCCACATCAGGATGCGAGCCTGGATAGGGGTGCCGATGGCAAAATTAAGCGCGCCCCAAACGAAGATCGTCACACTCATCGGCAAGGGGTAGGGGCTGACCAGATAAAGCACGACGAGTATTGCGGATTGAATGGCGAGCATCGCGATAAGCGAGGGCATCAGCTTCCAATCCGAAAGTCTGCCACCGATCACAACTCCCAATGTCGCCCCGACGCCATTGAGCAGGAGAACCCAGGGAATGAGCATGGCATCAAGGCCCGTCACTTCACGCAGCAGCGGCGTTATGTAGGTGAACGGCACCATCTGGCCGATCATCAAAGCGAGCATCATGATGAGGGATGTCCAGACCTGCTGACGGCCGAGAACACGCACTTCTCCGCTCAAATGGCCGGATTGCTGAGTTTCTGCCTTCGTCTGTGGGATCAAGACCCATATCGCGACCAATGCGAGGACGCCAACCAAGGTCATCGCCCAAAACGTCGTCCGCCATCCCCAAAGTCCACCGATGGCCGCGCCCAGAGGAACGCCGACAATATTGGAAACCGTCAGGCCTGCAAGGATCACGGACACGGCGCGACCGCGGAATGCCTGCGGCACGAGGCCGACCGCGACCACCATGGCAATCCCGAAATAGGCGCCGTGAGCAATTGCGGTCGCGACGCGGAAGAGGAGCATAGCGGCGAAATCGGGCGCAAGCGCACAGGCGATCTGGCCCAGGCAAAAGGCGATCGTCAGAGCGATCAGAATGGTCCGGCGCGAAACCTGTCGCGTCGCCATGGTCAGGAGCGGCCCGCCGAGTGCGATTCCCAGTGCGTAACCCGATACCAGATAGCCGGCAAAAGGGATCGAGACATCAAGACCCTGCGCCACGTCCGGAAGAATGCCCGCGATGACGAACTCGGTCGTGCCGAACGCAAATGCTGCCAGAAACAAAGCGAAGAGGGGTGAGGGCACGATGACGTTCCACATAAAGGAATAGGGATTTCTTTATATCGCCGGTGAAGGCGGTATCAAGTGCAAGTTGTTGCCGATGGCGTTATCAACATAAAGTCGGCTTTTCGAATTGTGTTGCGGCCCCGCGAGCAAGCGCCATTTCGTGAGCCGATCCTTGACAAGCGCGGAATGTTTGTGAAGTTTGACTGTCATGAGTGAGGTGGCTGATTGGTTATCTGATACAAGTCCGATCAGTCGGAAAAACGCTGCCGAGGCAGTGTTTGAGGATATTCGTTCGGCGATAACATCGGGACGGTTGGTGGTCGGGATGCGACTGCCCGCCGAGTCGCAGCTTGCCACGCGTTATGGTGTCAGCCGCCCGATCATCCGCGAGGCGCTCCGTTCGCTTCAAACGCTCGGCCTCACCCAGACGCGCACGGGCAGCGGCACCTATGTTTTGACCTCCACTCCCGGTCCGGAACTCCATTATGGCGGTTATTCCGCCCGCGACTTGATCGAGGCGCGTCCGTTCATCGAGGTCCCGGCCGCAGGTTGGGCGGCGCTACGGCGCACGGGGCAGCAGTTGGCGCGCCTGCTCGAACTTTGCGATGAGATGGACCGGGAAGAAGACCCTTTGAAGTGGGTAACTCTGGACTCCGAATTCCATTCGATGATTGCCGAATCTTCCGGAAACGCCGTCTTTTCCAAGATCGTTTCCGACGCCCGCGATGCACTGATGCGCCAGTCGGAGCTTGTCAACATGATGGCCCAGCGCCGTGTGGCCTCGAATGTCGAGCACCGCCGCATCGTCGAGGCGATTGCGGCGGCATCGGAGGAGGGGGCCATCGCGGCAATGGAGGCCCATCTCGGTCAGGTTAAGCGCGTGGTGACCACGATTATCGGTCAGGATTAGCCGCATCGTCGAGACCAGCGGGCAAGTTGGCGAGGCGCTCCGGCCGCAGTGCCTCGAAGAGTTCTTCCGCGGTTAGATATCCATGGTCCAGCACGATTTCCGGCACTGTGCGTCCGGTTGCCAGCGCCTCGCGCGCAACTTTGGTCGCTGCCTGGTAGCCGATCAACGGATTGAGTGCCGTCGCAAGGCCGATCGATTCCTGCAGGCGCTGCGCCATCAGAGCCGGATTGGCCGCGATGCCATCGATGCAGCGTTCGGCGAGGATATGGCAGGCCGCGGTCAGATGCATGATGCTTTCCGACAGCGAACGCACGATGATCGGCTCGAAGGCATTGAGCTGCAGCTGGCCCGCTTCCGCCGCCATCGTCACGGTGATGTCGTTGCCGATGACGGAGAAGGCCACCTGGTTGACCATTTCCGGGATTACAGGATTGACCTTGCCGGGCATGATGCTCGAACCGGCCTGCATCGCCGGCAGCGTGATCTCGCCGATGCCGGCGCGAGGGCCGGAAGAGAGCAGGCGCAGATCGTTGCAGGTCTTCGACAGCTTGACCGCGACGCGCTTCAGCACGCCGGAGAGGTGGACGAAGGCGCCGGGGTCTTGCGTTGCTTCGATGAGGTCGCTTGCGGTAACCAGCGGGCGGCCCGTCAGCCGGGCGAGATGAGTGCAGGCAAGGGCGGCATAGCCAACGGGCGCATTGAGGCCGGTGCCGATGGCAGTAGCGCCGAGATTGACCTCATGCAGGAGAGCGGCCGATTCGATCAGGCGGGATCGATCTTCCCCGAGCATCACGGCAAAGGTCCTGAATTCCTGACCAAGCGTCATCGGCACGGCGTCCTGCAGCTGCGTGCGGCCGATCTTTAGAATGCGGTCGAATTCCTTGGCCTTGCGTTCGAAGGCCTCCTGCAGCGTTTCCATTGCCGCCGCGAGGTTGTCGATCGCTTCGATGAGCGCGACGTTGACGGCCGTCGGATAGGCGTCGTTGGTGGATTGGCTTAGATTGACGTGATCGTTCGGGTGAAGGTGAGCATAGTCGCCTTTGGCATGGCCGAGCAATTCGAGCGCGCGGTTGGCGATAACCTCATTGGCGTTCATGTTGGTGGAGGTGCCGGCGCCGCCTTGAATCACGTCGACGACGAACTGGTCGTGAAGCTCGCCGGCGCGGATTTCGCGGCAAGCGCGCACGATTGCATCGAGCTTGTCTTCGCTCAGCAAGCCCAGCTCGTGATTGGCAAGAGCCGCTGCTTCCTTGACGAAGGCCAAGCCTCGGATGAGATGCGCATAGCGGCCGATCGGTGTTCCCGTCACCTGGAAATTCTCCACGGCTCTTGCCGTGTGCACCCCCCAATAAACCTCGGCGGGAATATCCTTCTCGCCCAGCAGGTCATACTCGCTTCGCGTCTTGACCACATTATCCTCCTATAGTGGAAATCAAGTTAAATCTGTCAGGCTGTATGACAGATTTTGAAATCTGTTATCCCTTAGCTCGTGCCGCGTCAATAAGTGTCGTTTGGCTTGACCCGCCGCTATTTCTGTGTCTAAGAGGAAATCTGTCATACAGCATTACAGCATGACCGGCGATCGCTAAGTTCGATCGACGGCCGGATTAAGGCAATGGCATCCGGTCGGGTGCAACATCAGCACCCCGGATCCGCTCATGGACAAACGGCTCGAGGGAGGAGCAATGTCAGTCGAACCTATTCAGAATATTCCGGCGGATCGCCGGCCGCCGGTCAATGAGGACCTTGGCTATCACAAGGCCTTGAAGCCGCGGCAGATCCAGATGATCGCCATTGGCGGCGCGATCGGCACCGGTCTTTTCCTTGGCGCAGGCGGACGCCTTGCCGCGGCAGGTCCGGCTCTCATCTTCGTCTATGCGCTCTGCGGTTTCTTTGCCTTTCTCGTGTTGCGCGCGCTTGGCGAACTGATCATGCACCGCCCGAGCTCCGGCTCCTTCGTTTCTTACGCCCGCGAGTTCTACGGCGAGAAGATGGCCTTTGCCGTCGGTTGGATGTACTGGCTGAACTGGGCCATGACATCGGTTGCCGATGTGACGGCCGTCGCCCTCTACATGAATTTCTTCAAGCACTACGTGCCCTGGCTGGCCGGTATCGACCAGTGGGTCTTCGCGCTGATCGCGCTGATGGTGGTGCTGGCCATGAACCTTCTGTCGGTGAAGGTCTTCGGCGAGCTCGAATTCTGGTTCAGCCTGATCAAGGTTCTGGCGCTGGTCAGCTTCCTCGTCATTGGCATCTATTTCGTCGTGTCAGGCACGCCGATTGCCGGTCATTCCGCTGGTTTCAGCATCATCAGCGATAGCGGTGGTTTCTTCCCCAATGGCATCTTGCCGGCCTTCGTCATCATACAGGGCGTAGTCTTTGCCTACGCATCGATCGAACTGATCGGCACGACCGCCGGTGAAACCGAAGATCCGCGCAAGGTGATGCCGGGTGCGATCCGCACGGTAGTCGCCCGTCTGTTGGTCTTCTATGTCGGCTCGGTCCTGCTTCTGTCGCTGCTTCTGCCCTACACGGCCTACAAGGCGGGTGAGAGCCCGTTCGTCACCTTCTTCGGGACGATCGGCATCCAAGGTGCCGATATCATCATGAACCTCGTCGTGCTGACGGCCGTTCTGTCCTCGCTCAATGCCGGCCTTTATTCGACGGGTCGCATCTTGCATTCGATGGCGGTTTCGGGCTCGGCACCGGTAGCGCTCGCCAAGATGAACAAGGCCGGTGTGCCCTATGTCGGTATCGCCGTGACGGCTGTCGTGACCGTCATCGGTGTGGCGTTGAACGCCGTTGTGCCGTCGGCCGCTTTCGAGATTGCCCTCAATATCTCGGCGCTCGGTATCATCTCCGCCTGGGGCGTGATCGTATTGTGCCAACTGAAGCTCTGGAAGTTGTCGAAGCGCGGCGAGATGGCCCGCCCGGATTTCCGCATGTTCGGCGCGCCCTACACCGGTATCCTGACGCTCGTTTTCCTCTTCGCGGTACTGGTGCTGATGGCGCTCGACTATCCCGTCGGCACGTGGACGATTGCGTCCCTCATCCTGATCGCACCGGCTCTTGTCATCGGCTGGTATCTGTTGCGTGACCGCATCTATCGGCTGGCGGCCGAGCGGGGCCAGTCGTGACGGCAGGGCAAGTAAATCCGCTGGTGGCAGTCATTGCCACCGGCGGCACCATTGCAAGCGAGCGCACCGATAGCGGCGCCAGCATACCCTCACTGACGGGTGAGAGCCTGCTGGCACTGCTCCCGGACATGCCTGTCGATCTCAGACCCATCGAACTGATGGCAAAGGATTCGGCGAGCCTGACGCTCGCCGACATGCAGGAGATCAGCGATAAGGTTGGTGAACTGCTTGGCGATGCAGCCATCAGTGGCATCGTCATTTTGCATGGTACGGACGCCATGGAAGAGACGGCGCTGCTTGTCCATCTGCAGCATGGCTTGATTAAGCCCGTCGTGTTTACCGGTGCGCAATTTACCGCTGATCATCCCACGGCAGACGGGCCTGGCAATCTCGCCGCAGCCGTCGCCGCAGCCGTCGATCCGGCCAATGCGGGCCGCGGCGTGCTCGTCTGTTTCGGCGGCCGCCTGCTGCCGGCTTGGGGGCTTTATAAGCACTCTTCCGATGTTGCCGACGCTTTTCGACAATCGCGGCCGCTCGAAAATCCGCCAAGCCCGCGCCTTGCGGCGGCACTTGATAACGTGCGGATTGATGTCGTCGCAATCTACCCTGGCTGTGACTCGGTGCATGTGGATGCGAGCCTTAGGGCCGACGCCCATGGCATCGTTCTGGCTGCCCTCGGTTCCGGCAATGCCAATCCGCGTCTGGTCGAAGCCGTCAGGCGGTGTGCCGATGTCGGCGTACCCGTCGTGGTTTCCAGCCGCGTACCGGATGGATTGCTCGTTTCCAGCTATGGCGGCGGCGGGGGCGGACATGATCTTGCTGCGGCCGGTGCAATCCATTCCTCGACGCTACGCCCGGGGCAGGCGAGAATTTTGCTGGCAGCCCTCGTCGCGTCCGGTGCAAGCGCGGAGGCGATCGAGCACACGTTTGCGGACTTCGCCAGCGACGCTACGCCCTGATTGCAGCCACGAAAACGGGCCGCCCCTCGATTGACGGCGCGGCCCGAACATTCGCTGAATACTGTCTTCGTTATGCCGTTTGCGTTGCCTTGGCGACGACGACGGGGATCAGGAGATCGCCCCAGTTGCCGTTGCCGCCGTGGTGGCGGGCCGAGCGGACGAGCTCGACCGAAACGCCGGCTTCGACCGCATTCATCACAGTCTGGTTGAGGCGATGCAGCTCATTGGCCAGCATGCGGATGACTGCCTGCTGATCGGCATTCATGGTGAGAGATTGCTCCTCCGCTCTCTCGCGAACGCGTGCTATCGATGCCATGTCATTCTCCTCCTAATTTCCTGATATCACTCTGCTGCCGGTTTGAATTGGGCATGCTCTGTCGATCCGTGCATGGCCGTTGTCGATGACTGGCCGCCGGTGATCGCTAGCGAGACCGCATCGAAATAGCCGGTGCCCACTTCGCGCTGGTGCTTGGTGGCGGTATAGCCATTGGCCTCCGCTGCAAATTCGGCTTCCTGCAGCTCGGAGTAAGCGGCCATCTGGCGAGCCTTGTAACCGCGGGCGAGCTCGAACATGCCGAAATTCAGCTGGTGGAAGCCGGCAAGCGTGATGAACTGGAACTTGTAGCCCATGGCGCCAAGTTCGCGCTGGAATTTTGCGATTGTCGCGTCATCCAGGTTCTTCTTCCAGTTGAAGGACGGCGAGCAATTGTAAGCCAGCAGCTTGCCGGGATGAACCCGATGCACGCCCTCGGCAAATTTTCGCGCCTGCTCCAGATCCGGTTTCGACGTCTCGCACCAGATGAGGTCGCAATGCGGCGCGTAAGCGACAGCGCGGGCGATGCAGGGCTCGATGCCGTTCCTGACCTGATAGAAGCCTTCGACCGTGCGTCCGGCGTCGTAGTCGACGAAGGGTTGGTCGCGCTCATCGATGTCCGAGGTCAGTAGCTTGGCTGCCTCGGCGTCGGTACGCGCCACCACGAGGGTCGGCGCGCCCATGACGTCGGCGGCGAGCCTCGCCGCGTCGAGATTGCGGATATGCGCAGCCGTCGGAATGAGCACCTTGCCGCCAAGATGGCCGCACTTTTTCTCCGATGCCAGCTGATCCTCGAAATGGACGCCGGCAGCACCCGCCTCGATATAGGCCTTCATGATCTCGAAGGCATTGAGGGGGCCACCGAAGCCCGCTTCGGCATCGGCGACGATCGGCGCAAACCATGTGTCGACGGAAAGCCCTTTGCCTTCGGCGGTTTCGATCTGGTCGGCCCTTTGCAGCGTGCGGTTGATGCGCTTGGCCAACTCTGGACCCGCATTGGCAGGATACAACGATTGGTCGGGGTACATGGCCGAGGCCGTATTGGCGTCGGCGGCGACCTGCCATCCCGAGAGATAGATCGCCTTCAGGCCGGCGCGAACCATCTGCATGGCCTGATTGCCCGAAAGCGCGCCAAGCGCATTGACGAAATCCTCCTCGTGAATGAGTTGCCAGAGACGGTTCGCACCCATTTCGGCCAATGAGTGCCGAATGGTGATCGAGCCGCGCAACCGCTCCACATCCGCGGCCTGATAGGGGCGCTCGATACCATCGAAACGTCCGGCGGGCGCGCTGGGAATCAGTTTGTAAAAATCTGTCATGCTACTCTCCCGATACTTCTTCTCGATCCTCCGATCGATCTAGATTTGCATGACTACTTTTACAATATCGATGCTGCGGGAGCGAGGAAAACCGGAAAATCACGTTAGATAAAAGGGTTATGATGTGTTAGTGTTGACATCGGTCTTCGGTAAAATTGTAAATTTTGTAAAAGATTGCTGACTGAGGAATTGTAAAAGGTATGACACATGGTTGAGCGCAAGATCTTTGCCGGCCCGAAGGTTCGGCGCATCCGCATGGGCCTCGGTCTGACGCAGACGACGATGGCGCAGGCGCTCGATATCTCGCCGTCCTATCTCAATCTCATCGAGCGCAATCAGCGGCCGCTGACTGTGCAATTGCTGTTGAAGCTTTCGGCGGTCTATAAGGTCGATCTCGACGAACTGCAGGGCGATGAGGCCGGCAGTGCAGGGCAATTGCGTGAAGTCTTTGCCGATCCGCTGCTATCAGGCGAGATTCCTGGAGATCAGGAGCTGATCGAGCTCGCCGAAGCTGCGCCGAATGCGGCAAACGGCATGATCCGGCTTTATCGCGCCTATCGCGAGCAGGCCGCAAGACTGTCCGACCTCGCCGAACTTCTGACCCGCGACGGTAGGGTTGCCGAGGTCGCCGGGCCACGCTTGCCGCTCGACGAGGTTCACGATCGCCTGCAGTCGCGCCCGAATTTCTTTGCTCGCATCGAAGATGCTGCGGAAACCTTCCATGAACGCCTATCGCCCGGCGACGACCTGACGGGCGCTTTGAAGGCATGGCTAAAGGCCGAGCATGGCATCGCGGTACGCCTGTTGCCGGTGCACGCCATGCCTGGCTTGCGTCGGCGCTATGACCGGCATTCGATGCGGCTTTTCCTGTCGGAGCGTCTGTCGCCCTTTGATCAAATCCGGGAGATTGCGACAGAAGTCTCTCTTTTGGCCCTGCGCGAGGAGATCGCCGCCGAGCTGACCTCCCTCACGCTTTCGACACCAGAAGCCAACCGCATCGCCCGCTTCGAGCTGGCGCGCTACGCGTCCCATGCGCTTCTGATGCCCTATAGCGCCTACCTCGCGGCAGCGCAGCGACTGCATTATGATATCGAAGCCCTCGGCGCTCGCTTCGGCGTCTCCTATGAGCAGGCCGCGACGCGGCTGAGCAGCCTGCAGAGACCAGGCGCATCCGGCATTCCGTTTTTCCTGATGGAGATCGACAATGCCGGCCACCGCCTGCGCAAGATGGGCGCCCAAGGCTTTCCGCAGGCGCGCTTCGGCGGCGGCTGTCCGAAACTCAACATTCATGCCGCCTTCGCGCAGCCCGGACAGATATTGGTGGACGCTGCCCAGATGCCTGACGGGGCCGGCTTTCTGACCGTATCGCGAACGATCGAAGGCCCCCGGGCCGATTTCGGCGAAAGGGTACGCCGCACGGCACTTCTGATCGGCTGCGATATCGCCCATCGTGACGAGGTGGTCTATGGCAAGGGGTTGGATGCCAATCAGACCCCAATCGGCCCCGCCTGCCGCCTATGCGAGCGTCAGGGCTGTCTGGCGAGAGCCGAGCCGCCGGTGACGCGCCCGCTTGGCCTCGATGAAATGGCGGCCGGTCTCAGTGTGTTCGATTTTCAGTGATTGCCTTGATTGCCATTGTTGAAAATAAGGCCTGAACCTCGCCGCGACGAGTGGAAGACCTAGCCTCATCGAGAATGCTGCGCTCGCGACCGGGCTTTCAAAGCGAACGGGATCGGCGGATCACCTCGGCCCGCGTCGGTGCCCCGGATCGTCCTCCAAAGGACTCGCACTTGATGGCGGCCGCTATGGAGGAAAAGCGGATTGCGTCTGCCGGCGGCATACCTTCTGCCATTGCGAGAGCGAAGGCGCCGTGGAAGATGTCGCCGGCGGCGAGCGTGTCGACAGTCTTGACGGAAATAGTCGGGCAATGCGCGACGGCGTTGCTTTGCTCGTCGAACCAGTAGCTGCCGGCCGCCCCTGCCGTCACGCAGATGAAAGCATGATCGAAGCGCTGTTTCAGACGATGCGCCATCGCGGACACATCGCTCGCTCCCGTCAGGCGCTGTGCGGCCGGCTCGGAAAAGACAATATGGGTCGCTTCCGGTGCCAGTTGTTCGATGATGCCGTCAGGAGCCACGTCGCCGTCGAGAATGGCGGGCTTGCCCATCGCTCTGGCAGTTTTGAGAACCTGCAGCGCCAGCGCCGGCCAGCGAACGTCCACCAGCACAGCATCGAATGCAGCGATATGCTCGGCCGTGAATTCCTTCACTGTATGGTGCAGCTTCGGATCGTAGAAGGGAACGATCAGCCTTTCGCCGTCATCGTCCACCAGGATCGTCGAGACAGCGGAACGGGCACCGCCTACACGCAGCATGCCGTCCATATCGATGCCGGCGGCATCCAGATCGCGGATAATACGCTCGCCGGTATCGTCGTCACCAACGGCGCCCCATAGGCTCGCCTCGCCACCGAGCCGGACGATGGCATAGGCAGCGCTGGAGGCCATGCCCTCGGCGATCTGCAGCATGTCATAAGGCAAAACCTTCCCCTGACCGTGCGGAAGGGTATGGACGCGAAAGAGCGTATCGAGAACAGCGGCGCCGACGCAAAGAGCGTGCTTGGCCGCGCCGGCGGGCGGATCGAAGATGGATGGAGCGGTCAAAGTCGCTTTCCGCTCGCCTTGTCGAAAAGATGGATGCTTGCCGGATCGATGCCGATTTCGATCTTGTCGCCGAAGCGAATATTCAGCCGCTCGCGGAACAGGCAGGAGATTTCCTCGCCGCCGCAATCGAGCTTGGCATAGATCTCAGATCCCGTGCCTTCGACAATGCCGACCCGGGCCGGCAGGCCGACCGCCGCTGCGCGGATATGTTCGGGCCTGATGCCGTAGACGAGGGGATGTCCCCCGTACTCTGCGATCGGAAAGCCTTCCGGCAAGGGCAGGATGAGACCCTTGTCGCTGCGGAAGACGCCTTCCTCGATCCTGCCGTCGATGAAGTTCATCGAGGGCGAACCGATGAAACCCGCGACGAACAGGTTGGCTGGACGATCGTAGAGTTCGAGCGGCGCACCGACCTGCTCGATCAGGCCGCCATGCAGCACGACGATCTTGTCGGCCATGGTCATGGCCTCGACCTGATCGTGCGTCACGTAGATCGTCGTCGTGCCGACGCGCTGATGCATGGATTTGATCTCGCCGCGCATCTGGACGCGCAGCTTCGCGTCGAGATTGGAGAGCGGCTCGTCGAACAGGAAGACCTGCGGATCCCGCACCAGTGCGCGGCCCATGGCGACGCGCTGGCGCTGGCCGCCGGAAAGCTGACGAGGCAGGCGATCCAGCAGATTTTCCAGGCCGAGTATGGCGGCCGCCTTCTGCACCTTGGCGGCGATTTCGGAAGCGTTTGCTTTTTTCAGCTTCAGCGCAAAGCCCATGTTTTCGGCGACTGTCATATGCGGATAGAGCGCATAGTTCTGGAACACCATCGCGATATCGCGGTCGCGCGCCGGCAGATGGCTGACTTCGCGCCGACCGATATGAATTTCACCGTCGCTGACCTCTTCAAGCCCGGCGATCATGCGCAGCAGGGTGGACTTTCCGCAGCCCGAAGGGCCGACGAGGACAACGAATTCGCCGTCAGCGATATCGACGCTGATATCGTGAATGACCTTTACCTGGCCGTAGCGCTTCTGGATGCTCTGTATATTGACGGGTGCCATGAATGTGATCCTATCCAAAAGATAAAGGCTGCGTCACTTGACGGCGCCGGCCGTCAGACCGGCGATGATCTGTCGTTGCGCGAACATGGTCAGCACGAGCACCGGCAGCGTCACGATCAAGGCAGCCGCCGCAAGCGGTCCCCAGCTCACCTGCTCAAAGGAAAGCATGTTATAGACGGCCACTGGCAGCGTGCGGGTTTCGCGGCTCGCAAGCACGATGCCGAAGACGAAATTGTTCCACGAGAAGATGACCGAGAGAATGAAGGCGACGACGATGCCGGGTCGGGCGATCGGCAGGGCGACGAGGCGGAAGACCTGCCATGGCGTGGCGCCATCGATGCTTGCCGCCTCCTCCAGTTCCATCGGCGTCGTCTCGAAATAGCCGATCATGATCCAGACGACGATCGGCACTGTGACGACGAGATGGATGATGATCTGCGGCCAGAGCGTTCCGAGCAGATTGAGCCATTGGAACAGCAGGAACAGCGGGATGAGGAAGGATAGGCCCGGCGTCATGCGGGCGATCATGATGACGATAGCCGACTTCTCTGCCTTCAGTCGCGCGATACCGTAGCCGGCCGGCACGCCGATGAGGAGCGCGAGCAGGGTGGCTGCCCCCGTCACAAGGATCGAATTCCAGAAATAGAGGAAGAAGTTGTTTTCCTGGAAGACATTGACGTAGTTCGTCCAGGCGAAACGGTCCGGAATGAGGATTGGCGGATAGGCGCCATTGTCGATCTCGTATTTCAGCGACAGCGAGATCATCCAGAGGAAGAACAGAATAACGGGCGAGACGATGACCAGGGCCACGAAGAACAGGCCGATGCGGTTGAGTGGCGAGCGCTTCATCTCAATGTCCCTCCGCATCGGTCCATTTCGTCCGCTGCCGCATCATCAGGAGGATGAAGGAAAGCGCGACGATGAGGATGAAGAACACCACTGCCATGGCCGAGCCATAGCCGATGTCGTAATAGGAAAAGGCGGTGTTGTAGAGATAGATGTTGATGGTCTCTGACGCCGTTCCCGGGCCGCCTTGCGTCATCGCATAGATGATGTCGAAGCTCTTGATCGCATCGATACCGCGGATGATGACGGCGATCATCAGGAAAGGCGAGATCATCGGCAGTGTCAAATAGCGGAACTTCTGCCAGGCGTTGGCGCCGTCGATTTCAGCGCTTTCATAGGGTTCGCGCGGCACGGAGGCGAGGCCGCCGAGCACGATCAGCATGACCAGCGGCGTCCATTGCCAGACTTCGACCAGAACAAGCGAGGGGATGACGCTCGCCTGATTGTAGATCCACTCCTGCGGTCCGATGCCCACAAATGATAGCAGGTAGTTGAGCACGCCGAGTTGCGGATGGAACATCATCGTCCAAACCAGGGCGACGGCAACAGGCGTTGCCATCATCGGCATGACGAAGATGCCACGCAGGAAACCGCGCAACGGAAAGTTCGCATCGAAGATGAGTGCGGCCAGCGTTCCGAAGATCAAGGGGCCGACGACGGAGAGCACGGTATAGAGAACCGTGTGCCAAAGGGATTCCCAAAAGCGTGCGTCAGTCGCCAGCCGCACATAATTGTCCCAGCCGACGAAACTCTGCGATTGACCGAGCGTCCACTTGTTCACGCTCATCCACAGGGTGAAAACCCAGGGAAAGACGATGACGGCGGCAATCACGATCAGCGCGGGGATGACGAAGGGCCAGTAGTTGGTAGCAAGCCGTTGCGGCTTGCTCCTTCCTTTGGTTGCCTTCGCCGCAGTATCTTCGATGCTCACGGAAGCCATCATCCCTCGCTTCGTGCCAGAACCGGCTCGAACTGGGCGGTCGCCGTCTTCAGTTCAGCTGCGGGATCTGCGCCACCGATCATGTTCGTCAGCGCGACACCGTAGATGTCGCGGAACTCGGTGACCGGGATGATGACGGGCAGCGCGAGCTGAGAGACCTTGGCGGAGCCGGCGACGGCATCGAGCCAGGCACCCGGCATCTTCACACCCTCGCGCACCTTCTGATCCTCCAGGATGGATTGGCGGAAGGGAACACCGGCGCCTGCCTGCAGGAGGCGCGCGCCCATGTCGTGCGAGATCGCCCATTGGCAGAAGAGATAAGCGGCTTCCTTTTTCTGGCTGGCCGCCGTCACGCCGAGGCCGTCGCCGGTCGTCGCCGCTGCCTGCGCATTCGGTCCTTTCGGCATGACGCCGTAGCCGACCTGGCCGACGACGCGGGATTTTTCCGGGTTTTCGATCGGCGGCGCAAACCCGACGCCATCGACCCACATGCCGATCTTGCCCTGCAGGAAGGCCGATTGCGCTTCCGCCCAGTTGAAGCCGGAAACGCCGGGAGGTGCCGATTTCGTCATCAGGCGCTGATAGAGCTTGGCAGCGTCGACCGCGCCCTGCGATTCCGTCTGCAGCTTGCCGTCAGCCGAGAGCGGCGTCGTGCCATAGCCAAGCATGAAGGTCGTCCACACCGGCGCGTTGGCATTCTTCAGGCCGCGGGCGACGAAGCCGTAGGTGTTGGTCGATTTATCCGTCAGCGCCTCGGCGGCTTTCGCCATATCTTCGAAGGTTTCCGGATAGGCGAGGCCCTTCTTCTCGAACAGGGCCTTGTTCCAATAGACGATCCAGTAGTCCACCGAGAAGGGCAGCGAGCGCATGACGCCTGCGGAATCCTTGGCGAACTTCAGGCCTGCCTCGGCGAAATCGCTCTCCGTCAGCGAGGGATCGGTGAGCGACGGATCCTTCATGAAGCCGCTGATATCGGCAAGCCAGCCGCCCTTTTCGAATTGACGCTTCTGGACGTGATAGCTCAGATGCACGACGTCGAAGCTTGGCTTGCCGGAGCTGAGCTCGATCGTGGTCTTCTGTCGCTGCTGTTGTTCCGGCGTCGCCTCGGCATTGACCTTGATGCCGGTCAGGGCTTCGAACTCGCTTAGGTATTTGAGGATCGTCTCGCTGCGCGGGCTCTTGACCAGATTGACCTCGAGCGTCGTGCCGGCAAAGCGCTTCCAGTCTACCGCGGCTGAGGCGGTGCGCACGCCCATAAGGCTCGTTGCGCCTAGTGCGGCCGTGCCGGCCATGAAGCCGCGACGTGTCGGATTGAAAAATGACGATGACATGTTGTTCCTCCTCCTCTGGCCGAAAATCTCCTCATTCGCGGCCTGTTGTCTAAAGCTGTTTACATCTTTAACGCGCGATCCCGCGCTCCGCCGATATGGGCTACCAGCGCGGTAACCGCCTCTTCGGCTGAGCGCCTCTCAATGGCTTCAAGCACTTTCAGATGCTCTTCCATAACCGGGCCGACATGGCCGTTGATACGAAACCTGTCCTGGCTGATCAGCCGCATCTTGATCGAATTGACCCGATAGGCATTCGAGATGATCGTGTTGCCGAGCGCATCGATGAAGGCATCGTGCATGCCCCAGTCCACCGACTGCGCGTGAAGTTCGAGTTCTTGCGAGCTGTCGCCGGCCCGAATGGCATCCGCGATATCGCGATGGTCCTTCAAAAGCTTGGCAATCGTCTCGTCTGACGCCGCATAGGTGAACAGCGCGACGGCTTCCTTTTCCAGAAAGAGACGGAGCTGGAAAGCCTCCCGGATCAGGTCGAGATCGATATGCGCGATCTGCAATCCGCGCTGTGGAACCGTCTTGATCAGCCCTTCGGCCTCCAGGCGCGGGATCAATTCGCGGATCGCGCCGAGCGTCAGTCCCGTTAGTTCGACTAACCGCCGCTGCGATATGAATTGCCCAGGGCGAACGTCGCGCGCCAAAAGGTGGCGCGTGAAGCTCTCATAGGCTTTCTCTCTCAACGTCGTCTGTTCGCCTGGTCCGTCCATCGGGAGCTCCGGGCCGTTCGGTTAGGCTGCCTTGGCGCGAAACAGCGCGCCGAAAGCGGCAAAGAGCGTGTCGGAATCTTGGCTATTCAATGCCACGAGCGGCGGACGTACAGCGAGCCAGCTATCGTTGTCAGTCAAACGGGCGAGAATGGCCTTGATCGAGGGGATGACCGGATAGTTCAGCAGTTGCCCGACGAAGCGCTCCACATTGGCGTCGTCGATGCCCTTTTCCGCCATGACCTGAACTTCGCGAGGAAGGAGATTTGCCATGCCGGAGATTGCTCCCTGTCCGCCGAGCCGAACGCCACGGGCCAGATGCCGCTCGTCACCGATCAGTATGATGAGATCGCCATGCGTCTTCAGCAACTCCTCGGTATAGGGCCAATCGCCGGAGGAGTCCTTGACGCCGACAACAACATCCGGAAATGCGGCGCGCAGGCGGCCGACCAGCGAGATCGAGAGCGGCACCATCGTCACCGACGGAATATTGTAGACGATCACGTCGCGGGCATGGGTGCCGAGCATGGTGAAAACGGCCGAAAACCATTTGAAGAGGCCGTCGTCGCTGACATTCTTGAAGTAGGAGGGTGGGGCGAGGAGAATGTTACGGACACCTTGCGCCAGCGCCTGTCCAGCCTGGGCAGCGGCATCCTCGGCGGCATCGACCAGTACGCCCATGACGATCTGCTTGGGCGCAATGCCGGCGGCGAGCATCGCGGCCAGAACCTGCTTGCGCTCCTGCATGCCGATCGACGCGCCTTCGCCCGTGGTGCCGAAAAGGGTGACGCTCTTGCAGCCATTGGCAAGGCAATGCTTCGCCTGCTCGATCACGCCTGGGATTGCAATCTCGCCATCCGCGTCGAAAGCTGTTGCCAGCGCGGCCGACAGGCCAAAATTCTCACTCATCCGATCCTCCCAAGCTCATGAGTTAGTGCGTAGCATACTGACATGTTAGTTGTAAAGTAAAGTTCGTTTCAGTGATGCCTATGTGATTTACTGGATGAGGAAGAGCATCGCGAGGGAACTTCCGCCGCGACGAATATTGGATATGCAGCGTGCTGTTGCCGCCGAATTTTGTGGCGCAGATCATGCTTGGCTCGACCGCACGGAGAAAGCACGATCAGAGACGTTGCAATAATATCGCTTGTTAGGCTGGCGAGGTGTTAGTTCCCGACAGGCACATAATCGAGCCCGCCATCGATCTGCGAAGGCCGCCCGTCGAGAAAAAGCTCGCCGATGCGCGGCGCCGAGCGGGCGATGACCTTGCCGCGCTTGATGACGGCGAGGCGATTGGGTTTCAGGCGCAGCGCTTCCAGCGTGTCGACGGCCTGCAGCACGACGAAATCGGCATTGCAGCCCATTTCCAGGCCGTAGCCTTCAAGGCCGAGCGTCTTGGCGGAGTTGACGGTGAGTGCATCGAAGATCTTCTTCTTGTCTTCGATGCCGGCCATCTGTGCGACGTGGATGGCCATATGGCCGACCTCAAGCATGTCGCCCGAGCCCATCGAATACCAGGGATCCATCACGCAATCATGGCCGAAGGAGACATTGAGCCCGGCATCCATCACTTCGCGCACGCGCGTCATGCCGCGCCGTTTGGGATAGGTGTCGTGCCGGCCTTGCAGCATGATGTTGATGAGCGGGTTGGGGATGACGTTGATCTTCGCCTCCGCCATCAATGGGATGAGCTTGGAGACGTAATAATTGTCCATCGAATGCATCGAGGTCAGGTGCGAGCCTGCGACACGGCCCTGCAGTCCGAAGCGGATAGTCTCTGCCGCCAGCGTCTCGATATGGCGCGACATCGGATCGTCGGTTTCGTCGCAATGCATGTCGACGGGAAGGCCGCGATCGGCCGCGATCCTGCAAAGTGCCTCGACCGAGGCTCTGCCCTCATCCATCGTCCGCTCGAAATGCGGAATGCCGCCGACGATATCGACGCCCATGTCGAGCGCGCGTTCAAGAGAGGCCACGCCATCCTTGGCGCGATAGTAGCCATCCTGCGGGAAGGCGACGAGCTGCAGGTCGATATAGGGCTTGACCCTCTCCTTCACCTCCAGAAGCGCCTCGGCCGTCACCAGCTTTGGATCGGAGGTGTCGACGTGGCTGCGGATGAAGAGCAGGCCTTGGGTGACGGCGAGATCGCAGTAGCGCAATGCGCGATCGACAAGCTCCTCCTTCGTCACGATCGGGCGCAGCTCTCCCCAAAGCGCGATGCCCTCCAGAAGCGTGCCGGAAATATTCATGCGCGGCAGGCCAAGCGAAAGCGTCGCATCCATGTGGAAGTGCGGATCGACGAAGGGCGGGCTCACCAGCCGGTTGGTCGCATCGATTTCTTCCTTTGCCTCGGCGGCGATCGAGGCTTCGATTGCTGCGATCTTGCCGTCCTTGACCGCAATGTCGATGCCCTTGCGGCCATCAGGCAGATTGGCGTTACGAATGATCAGATCGAACATGGAAGGCTCCTTGGATTATCTTTCGCCACGGCGATAGGGTTGCATCAGCGCCTGTGGCACGCGGGCACGCCTGCTCATGACGGCAAGGGCGACGATGGACAGGATATAGGGCGTCATCAGGAAGATCTGATACGGCACACCCTGCACCGCCGTCTGCAGACGCAGCTGGAATGCGTCGAAGAAGGCGAAGAGCAGGGCGCCGAACAGCGCCCGGCCCGGCCGCCAAGACGAAAAGACGACAAGCGCGATGCAGATCCAGCCGCGGCCCTGCACCATGGTCGGAAAGAAGCTGTTGAAGGCGGAAAGCGTCAAGAAAGCGCCGCCCATGCCCATCAGGGCGCTGCCGGCAATGATCGCGCCATAGCGGATCTTCATCGGGTTGAGGCCTTGAGCCTCGGCCGCATGCGGGTTCTCACCCGTCATGCGGATCGCAAGCCCCGTCGGTGTGCGAAAGATGAGGTAGGCCATGACCAGCGCGACCAGGATTGCGAGATAGGTCGGCGTCGTCTGTGTGAAAAGCGCCGGGCCGATGAAGGGCAGGGAGGAAAGTCCGGGAATGGCGATCGGCTGGAACGGCGTAATGGTCGGCGGCGTCCCGGCGACAGGGACGATCAGCCGGAAGACGTAGTAACTGAAACTGGATGCAAACAACGTCACACCGAGACCTGAAACATGTTGCGACAGGCCGAGCGTCACCGTCAGGGTCGAATGCAGAAGCCCGAAAATGCCGCCGGCGATCGCCGCGATCAGAAGTCCGGTCCACAGATCGGCGCCGTGATAGACGGAGAGCCAGCCGATCATCGCGCCGAAGGTCATGATGCCCTCGATACCGAGATTGAGGACACCGGCCCGCTCGCAAAGCAGCGCACCGAGCGTGCCGAAGATCAAGGGTGTCGCAATCCGTAACACGGCAGCCCAGAGCCCGGCCGAAGCAATGATATCGACAAGCGTGCTCATCGGCGGATCCTGTACTGGGTGAAGAACAAGGCGATGAGCATCGTCAGCAGCGACAGGGCGACCGTGACGTCGGCGATGTAAGTGGGGATGCCGAGGCTGCGGCTCATTCCATCGGCGCCGACGAACATGGTTGCGGTGAAGATCGCCGCAAGCACGACGCCGAGCGGGTTGAGATTTGCCAGCATGGCGACGACGATGCCGGCATAGCCGAAGCCGGGAGAAAGATCTGTCGTGACGTAACCTTTGACGCCCATCACTTCGATCGCGCCGGCAAGGCCGGCCAGCCCGCCCGAAAGGCATGCGACCTTGAAGAGCGTTGAGCCGAAGCGAACGCCGGCAAAGACGGCGCCTGACGGATTGAGGCCTGCTGCCCGCGACTGCATGCCGAAGACCGTGCGCGACTGGACGAAATAGACGACCGCCGCAATGACGATTGCAATTGCAAAGCCGATGTGGAGGCGCGACCGCGCGATCAGTTTCGGCAGCATGGCGTGATCGGCAAGCGCCTGGGATTGCGGCCAGCCGAACGCCGTCGGGTCCTTCAGCACGCCGTCAATCAGCATGGAGACGAAGAGAACCGCGATGAAATTCAGGATGAGGCTCGTCACAACCTCGTCGACGGAGAAGCGCAGCCGCAGCCATAGCGGCACGAGGATCAATATCATCCCGGCGAGCGCGCCGATGATCATCAACAGCGGAATGAGGATCGGGCCGGGCAGCCCGGCAAGCATTTTCGACCCGAAGGCCGCGACGGCAATGGCGCCGAAATAGAATTGTCCCTCGGCGCCGATGTTCCAGAGGCGGGCACGAAAGGCGACCGCGGCGGCCAATCCCGTCAGGATCAACGGCGTCGCGCGGGTCAGCGTCTCCGTTGCCGAAAGCCTGGAGCCGAAGGCACCGAGCAGGATCCGCCGATAGGCCTCGAAGACCGGCGCGCCGGCAATCGCAATCAGGATGCCGGCGAGTGCGAGCGCTGCGATGATTGCAAGCAGGGGAGCCAGGGTCATCATGTAGAGTGGGCGGTGCTCGCGCCGTTCAAATCGCATGTTCGGTCCCGCTCTTGTCTTTCCATTCTCCGGCCATCATCAATCCCAGCAGGCGCGCATCGGCCTCACCGGCATCGATCGGTGCCGAAAGGCGACCGCCGACGATGGCCTGGATGCGATCGGCTAAGGCGATCACTTCGTCCAAATCCTCCGAGATCAATAGAACGGCGGTGCCTTGCCGGCGCGCTTCCAGAATGCGTCCGTGGACGGCGGCAACGGCCCCTTCGTCCAACCCGCGCGCTGGCTGGGCGGCGATCAGGATTCGTGGTCGTTCATGGAGATTGCGGCCAAGGATCAGCTTCTGCATGTTGCCGCCAGACAGCAGCCGGGTGCGGCTTGCCGCACTGCCGCCGCGCACATCGAATGCCTCGATGATCTCCTGCGCGAAGGCCACGCCGGCACCGCGGTCGACCAGACCATGCTTCGAATAGGAAGACAGGCGCTCGAGTACGGCATTCTCCCAGATCGCCATTTCGCCGATCGCACCATCACGATTTCGGTCTTCCGGAATGCGACCGATGCCGGCCTCGATGATCGCAGCCACATCAAGATCGCCGACGGGCTTGCCGAACAGAAGAAGCTCGCCGGAGGAACGGTTTGCGGTGCCGGACAGGATTTGCCCCAGGCTCGCCTGGCCGTTACCCGACACGCCGATAATGCCCAGAACTTCACCGGCGCGGACATGAAAGCTGATCTTCTTCAGGCGCTCGACGCCGCCGCTTTTGAGCGTGATGTCGCGGGCTTCGAGCGCAATAGCGCCGGGGATGCTTTTCTCGCGAGTTGGGCGCGTGACGCGATGTCCGACCATAAGTTCGGCAAGCTCGGCCTTGCTGGTCTGAGATGCCTGCCTTTCGGCTGCAACCTTGCCGCCGCGCAGGACGACGATACGGTCGGCCGTGGCCATGACTTCATCGAGCTTGTGGGAGATGAAGATCAAGGATAGGCCTTGTGCGGCCATCTGTTTCAGCGTCGAGAAGAGCTTTTCTGCCTCGATCTGGGTGAGAACGGCGGTCGGCTCGTCGAGGATCAGGATGCGCGCATCGTTGTAGAGCGCTTTCAGGATTTCCACCCGCTGCTGCTCGCCGACCGAGAGATCGCCGAGGCGAGCATTGGGGTCGACCTTCAGACCGAAACGTTCTGAGATCGCCAGAAGCTTGTTGCGGGCCGCCGTCATTTGAGATGTGAGCGACCACAACCTCTCGGTGCCCGTCATGATGTTTTCGAGCACAGTCAGGTTCGGTGCCAGCGAGAAATGCTGATGCACCATACCGACGCCAGCCCGAATTGCGGCGCGCGGCTTGCCCTTTGGCAACTCCACATTGTCGATCAGGATGCGGCCGGTATCGGGCACATAGTGGCCGAAGAGGATGCTCATCAGCGTCGTCTTGCCGGCGCCGTTTTCTCCGAGCAGAGCAACGATCTCGCCCTTTGCCAAGGACAGCGAGATATTGTCATTGGCGAGGGTGCTGCCGAAACGCTTGCTGACACCTTCGATGGTGAGAACGGCTGTGGTCATGTCGCGAAGCCTGCAATCGGGAAGCGGTGTTGCCACCGTTGCTCGGCCTCGAGCGCAGATGCAAGCTGCAGCAACAGCTTATCCTCGCTCATGGGCGCCATCATCTGAATTGGCAGCGGCAATCCCTGGGCGTCTTTGCCGAAGGGGAGCGTGATTGCCGGAAAGCCGGATATGTTGGCGAGCGAGGCAAGCGGGGCGAAGGATGTCATGCGCTCGAGATGCAAATCGATGTCCGAGTGATCCGTGGGGAAAGAACCAATCGGCGGTGGTGCGGCGGCAAGCATGGGCATGACGATGACATCGACCCTGTCGAAGATTTCCCACAGAGTGCGGCTTGCCCTGACGGCGCCATTAAGCGAGCGCCAAAGGACTGTTGCCGGCATGGCGCGTCCGCGCATGATGAAGGCTTGCGTCATCGTCTCCACGAGGCGCACGTCCAGTTTGAGATCGTCAATCACGCCGGCGATATTGACGGAGATGATATCGCCAAAGGCACGCGCGCTGGCCTGGATGGCACTTTCCATCTCATCCCAACGGATGGATATCAGCGCGTTTCCTTGGTTTTCCAGGAACCTGGCCGCTGCTTCCACCGCTTGGGCCCGATCCGACTCGATAGCGTAGTGCCGCCCGGTATCGGTAAGGAGGCCGACGCGAAGTTTGCCCGTCTTGGCCGTGTGTTGAGCGATGTCCGCGTACGGCCCCCTTGTCCTTCCCCGGACAACATCGAAGATCGTTGCGGTGTCGCGCACGGAGCGGGTGACAGCGAGTTCGCTGGCGATGCCGCCGAGATGATTGCCGAAGGAGGGACCGGCGGGCACGGCTCCGCGCGTTGGCTTCAGCCCGACAAGGCCGCAGCAGGCGGCCGGCACCCGTATCGAGCCGCCCGCATCCGTCGCATGCGCGATCGCCACGATACCGGTGGCGACTGCGGCCGCGGCACCACCTGACGAGCCGCCAGCGGTTCTGCTCGGATCCAACGGATTTCGGCAGATCGGGCCGATTGCCGGCTCGGATGCGAGTGAGAAGCCGAATTCCGGACTTGTGCTCAAGCCGAAGACGCAGAGGCCGGCATCACGAAAGCGCTCTGCCAAATCGCTGTCAGCGCCTTTGCCGGCGCGGGCGAACAAGCGAGAGCCAGCGGTCACCGGCAGCCCCGGGAAGGGGCCGCCGAGATCCTTGGCGACCGTCGGCACGCCGGCAAAGGCGCGCCGCGCAAAGTGCTCGGGATGCACCGAGGCCTCCTGATCCAGGGCGAGCGCTGCCGCGAGCCCTGTTTCAGGATTGACATAGGCAATGGCGCCAAGCCCATCTTGCTCGGCGCAGGCATCAAGCGCAGCCTGCATGGCATCCACGCAGGTAAGCGTGCCGGATTTGATGGCGCCAGCTAGCTCCGTGGCATCGGCGTATGATGGGCTGCGCATGATCGCGCCACGCAGTTACTTCGGCTGATCCGCTACCTTCGGGACTTCGAAGGTGCCGGCCTTGATGTCGGCGCGGACCTTCTCCATTGCAGCTTCGGCCTCTGCAGGTGCAACGCCCTTCACATAGACAATGTCGCTGCCGCCTTCCTTCATGAGACCATAGGCCGTGTAGTTGCGGCCGACCGGTTTGCCGGCGGCAACGTCGGCGATTGCGGCATTGAGAATGGGACGGAAGTACCACATGGCATTGGCAAAGACGGTATCGGGATAGCGTGGCGTGTAATCGATCAGCGATCCCACTGATTTGATATGCCGCTCCTTGGCGGCATCCGCGGTGCCGATGCGTTCACCGAAGAGAATGTCGGCGCCGGCGTCGATCTGCGCGAGACCGGCTTCGCGTGCCTTCGGAGGATCGAAGAAGGTGCCGATGAAAGAGACGAGATGCTTGCAGTCGGGATTGACCGCTTTGACGCCGGCGGCAAAGGCATTGATCAGCATGTTGACTTCGGGGATCGGGATCGCGCCGACCGAGCCGACGACATTGGACTTGGTCATCTTGCCCGCCAGCATGCCGGCGAGATAGGCGCCGTCATAGTTCCAGGTGCCAAAGACGCCGAAATTGCTGCCGGCTGCCTCGCCGCTGGAGCCGAGAACGAAAGCCGTATCCGGATAGTCGGCGGCGACCTGGCGTGCTTCCTTCTCCACCGCATAGGCCTCGCCGATAATCAGTTTATTGCCCTGTTCGGCATATTCGCGCATGGCACGCGGATAGTCCGTGCCCGAAACGCCCTCGGAAAAGACGTATTCGATAACGCCTTCCTTGGCGGCATCCTGCAGCGCCTTGTGAAGACAGGAATTCCAGGCGTTTTCGACCGGCGAAGCGTGAATCCCGGCCACCTTGAGCGGCGCGGCCGCGCGGGCAGCCGGCGCAAGTGCGCTGACGCCGAGCGCGATGCCTGATGCAATAACGGCGCGGCGTGACAGTATGATTTCATTGGTCATTTTTTAGTTCCCCAGCTTTTTGATCAATTGGTAAAAATCATATGGGGAGGCTAAAAATGTGTCAAGCGATCCCGGTGCTCAAATAATGTGCTGGGTGGCCGATATCCGCTCGTTGCCAGTGGCGGCACGGTCGCTATTTCATCGCTTCAGGCGCAACGATCTGACGGGCTTGGCTAGTAAGCACTTCACTCTGCGATCCGTTCGATCATATGGCCAATCGCCTGACGGTAGCGGTCAGCATCGCCGCCGGCATCGATCGCAAGGGCGGCCCGATCGAAGGCGGCCGATAGAATGTCGGCAAGCGCGTCGACCGGAATGCCAGATTTGCGGCCGTGACGGAGAGCTGCTTGCAATCCCTGTCTGAGAGTGAGGGTTGTCGTCTCCTCGTCCAGTTTTTTCATCTCCGTAAAGCCCAGCACCGTCGGTCCTTCGATCAGCAGAAGTCGAGTGCGACCATTAACCCGCATGGCATCGAGATAGGCGTTGCTGCCGGCAATTAACGCGTCGCGAGCAGGAAGCTGCGCCGGCGTCGCTTGCTCTATGGCGCGGGTGACTGCCAGCGCCTCCTGTCTGACGACGGCGCGAAAGAGCGCGCGCTTGTCTTCATAGTGATGATAAAGCGCGCCGCGGGTGATGCCGGCTGCTGCGACGGTCTCCGGCGTCGATGTTTCGGCATAGCCTTTCTCCACGAACAGGGCTCGTGCCGCGGCGATGAGGGCAGCCTTGGTCTTCTCGGTTCTTTCACGATTGGAGCGCGGATCTTGCATGCATGCAGCCTGTATGTTATTTGAAAAATACAGGCAGATTGTATGTCTTTTTATGGGAGATGTGAAGCATGAAGGTAACAAGCTATTATCCTGTCATCATGACCGAGCGGGTGGAGGAGACGGCCGCTTTCTACATCGCGCATTTTGGATTTCGGGAAAACTTCGCGAGCGATTGGTATGTCCATCTGCAATCGGCCGAAGACAACGGTATCAATCTCGCCATTCTGGATGGCCGGCATGAGACGATCCCGTCGCAAGGGCGTGGCCGGGTAGCCGGGCTGTTGCTCAATTTCGAAGTGGAAGACGTCGATATGGTCTACGACCACGTGCGGGAAGCTGGATTGCCTATTTTGTTAGCGATCCGCGACGAAGATTTCGGTCAGCGACATTTCATAACGTCCGATCCGAATGGCGTCCTGATCGACATCATCAAGCCGATACCGCCAAGCGCCGAGTTCGCAGCTCTTTATGCCGAGAGCGCCTTGCCGCCGGGCCAGTAAGGTGTTGAGCCCAATCGATAAAATCGAGCAATACAACTCTATCTTTGATTAACTAGGTCGCTTCACCCAATATTTCGCTTTTCATGCGACAAAGCCGGCAGAGGTAAGGTGACCCATGCAAGAGCTTCCGGTTTCGTCAAAAATCATCAAATCAGTCTATTTCCGTCCGGATGACGGACGGCTTTATATTCGCTTTAAAAATGGTGAGGAACGTCAATTCACCGGCGTTCCGCAAAAGGCAGCGATTGCCATGGTAAAGGCGCCGTCGCCCGGCCAGCACTATATCGAGCATATTCGCACGAAATTCGAACGCGTCGCCTGAAGCGCAGCCTACAGCCTACACGCTGACTGGCATTTTCGCTTTGAAAGTGCCGGCTCGTTCGTCATCCGTCGCGAAGTCGAACGAGCTTTATGTCTCAGCGCATTGATAAACGCTGAGTTGCGCTATCTACATCGATCAGAACCATCTCCCAGGGAGGACGCGGCGTGATTGATGAAAAGCAGCTTATATCCAAGATCACCTGGAGGATTATGCCCTTCCTGGGCATCCTTTATCTGATCGCCTATATCGATCGCCAGAACGTCAGTTACGCAAAGCTTCAGATGGTCGGCGATCTCGGCATGAGCGAATATGCCTATGGTCTCGGCGCGTCGCTGTTCTTCATCGGTTATTTCATTTTCGAAGTGCCGAGCAACCTGCTTCTCGACAGATTCGGAGCGAGCAGATGGTTCGCGCGCATTCTGATATCCTGGGGCGCAGTCACGGTCGCGCTCGCCTATACGCAGAATGCGACCATGTTCTACATTCTTCGCTTCCTGCTCGGCGCCTGTGAAGCCGGCTTCTTTCCAGGCGTTCTCTATCTGCTGACCCTCTGGTATCCATCTGCCTATCGCGGCAGGATGGTCGGGCTTTTCATGATCTTCAGCGCCTTTGCCAACGCGATCGGTGCGCCGCTCGGCGGCGTGCTGCTGGATTTGAACGGGCTCTATGGTATTGCCGGCTGGCAATGGGTCTTCCTGGTGACGGGTGTTCCCGCCATTCTTGCCGGCTTCATCACCCTGTTTTATCTGCCGGACCTGCCGTCCAGGGCGCCGTTCCTTGACGATACGGAAAAGAAATGGCTGAAGGACCGGCTCGCGGTGGAAAATTCGGGCATGGAGCAGAGCGCCGCCGATGGCTTCAAGGCGCTGATCAATCCGCGCGTACTGCTGATGGCGCTTTGCTATATCGGTTTCCCGCTTGCCGCTTACGGTCTCAGCTACTGGCTGCCGACCATCGTCAAGAATTTCGGCGTCAGCAACACGACGAACGGCTTCCTGAACATCATTCCATGGCTTCTTGTCGCAATCGCTCTTTATGCCGTGCCCGCGGCAGCAGACAAGGCGGAATCCAAGACGCCCTATATTGTTATTCCCGCGCTTATCGGTGCCGTGAGCCTGGTTCTGTCAGCCGTTATCCCGGACCATACGCTGCAATTTGTTTTCCTCTCCATTGCGGCAGCCGGCATTTTTGCGGGCCAGCCGGTGTTCTGGAGCCTACCGTCGCGCTTCCTGCAGGGAGCGGGTGCGGCAGCGGGTCTTGCCGCGATCAACTCCGTTGGCAATCTCGGCGGCTTTATCGCCCAGAACGTCGTCCCCTGGATCAAGGATTCCACGGGAAGCACGATCGCGCCTATGTTCTTCCTAGCGGCCTGCCTGCTGGCAGCGGCACTTTTGGTTCTAGTGGTGGGGCGCATGGTGCCGCGCACGCCACGCCCGGAAGATTTCGGCAATTCAGGCGCAGCCCGAGTCAAATGATTGCGCTCATCTGAGCAGAACATTCTTCGGATGAGAGGGGCGGTCTGATGGCCGCTCCCGGGAGGCGGCATTGACGTCTCAACGCTCGGCGAGGTTCTACAGCAGCTGGGTAAATTCGAGCTTCCAACGACGCGGCTTGCCAGAGACAGGGCCGCCATTCCCGCCATAATTCCCAAGACGGCGCGTCTGCTCACGCGCGGGGAGGAGTTTACCTCGACCGATGCGACCGGCTCCCGTCCCGTCGCCATGCACCCTCTGGCGCAGCGTCGCGACCATATTACATTCTCAGATAATTACAATAGTTGACAGATTTATACAGATTTAGTAGCCCTGTCGCGTAGGAAATGCGCTATGGCTGTCGCTGGCCAGCCTTCACGAAGGACGATGATGAAACTCTCTGTCGCCAACGATTCCGGTGGGCGCGCGCCGCGCTTCGGCGACATCATCTATGAGAGGATCGTCGCGATGATTGCGGATGGAACCTTTCCCGTGAACGAGCGGTTGCCGGCGGAAGCCAAGCTCGCGGAAATGTTCGGCGCGTCACGGCCTGTTGTGCGCGACGCTCTGGAGCGGCTGCGTGCAGATGGTTTGGTCGTTTCGAGCAAGGGGTCAGGTTCCTATGTCAGGCAAAGGCCGGATTCCTCGGTCCTGAAAATGGTGCCTGTAGGATCGCTCGCCGATGTCCAGCGCTTTTTCGAATTTCGCGCCGGGCTCGAGGCGGAGGCCGCCGAGCTTGCTGCGCGCAACTGGCAGGCTGATGACAAGGAGCGGATCACGGCGGCGCTGCAGAAGATCGAGCAGTGTCTTCGCGAGGGCCGACTTGGCGCTGAAGAAGATCAGGA
>UBXG01000028.1 GCA_900469475.1 Hyphomicrobiales bacterium
GCACGGAAAATCGCGCTTACTTTCAAGGCGCTTGTAGGCCAGATCCAGAGCAGAGCCTCCCAAGAGGAGCCGCAGGGGAGGCGCTTTCGATTCAACCGCCATCTGGATAGCCGCTGCAGCGCGGGCGGGATCGCCCGGCTGATTGCCGGAAACCGCCTTCGTCGATATCCGACGCTTTCCTGCCGTCTCGGCATAATCATCAATGACGATGGGAGATTCCGCCATCGAGCTTCCAGCCCAGTTGGTGCGGAATGCGCCGGGTTCGACAATGGTTACCTTGATGCCGAGCGGAGCGACCTCCTGGGCGAGAGACTCTGAAACGGCCTCGACTGCAAATTTTGTGGCGTGGTAGTAACCGGTCGCTGCGAATGCCATGAGCCCGCCAAGCGAAGAGACGTTTACAATATGACCGCTTCTGCGCGCCCGCATGGCAGGCAAGGCTTCTTTCGTAACATCGATGAGCCCGAAGAGGTTGGTGTCGAACTGGCTGCGAACACCTTCCTCGTCTCCCTCTTCGATCGCTGCGAGATAGCCGTAGCCGGCATTGTTGACGAGAACGTCGATCTGACCGAACGTCGACAGCGTTTCGGCAATAGCGCTCCTGATCGTCGAGCGATCGGTGACATCGACTTTCAGCGCGAGCGCTTGCTCCTTGAACTGGTTGACGAGCCCGGCCAGTTGCGCGGGATTCCTTGCCGTCAGGACCACCCGGTAACCGAGACCGAGCACGTGTTTTGCGATCTCGAAGCCGAGGCCATTCGAGGCGCCGGTAATGAACCATACGGGTTTATTCGTCATTTTCGATCATCCTTCTGATTTGCTGACGCCCATGGCTGCAGAGCCGGTGTCAGGACCGGTTGCCTTTGACGAAAGATACAAACCGGAGAACGGGCGCGTTATGGCGAAACACCCAATCTTTCGTACGATCCTACCAAATCTCCTGGCACTGCCTATATTGGAGGCTCTGCCGGGAGATCGTGGAGAAACAGGTTGAGCATCAAGGAAGAGCTTGTCGCGATCATTGATCGACACGCTGCCGCGCCGAAACAAAAAACCCCAATCGCTGGTCTTTCGATCTTCAAGGTCGAAGCGCCGACCCTTCCTGTTGAGAGCATTTACACTCCCCGCCTCTGCGTTGTGATCCAGGGCCGAAAGGAGATTTTGCTGGGCGGTCGCGCGTTCGAAGTTGATGACACGCAATACTTCATCGCTTCAGTGAATTTGCCGGTTTCGGCCCGCATAACCGCCGCTTCCAGCGACCATCCGCATTATGCACTCTCATTCGAACTTAACCGGCAGGACCTGGCCGAACTGCTTCCGAATGTCGCGGTCCGCCCTGCTGCAGCGCACAGAGAGGGTCTGTCGCTAGGGCGGCAGACAGAAGACATCCTGGGCGCACTTCATCGTCTCATACTGCTTCTCAACCACCCGGAGGATCTGCCCGCGCTTCTCAAGCCAGCAACGACTGAACTCTATTACCGGCTTCTCCGGAGTGAGCATGGTGCAACATTAAGAGACTACGCCACAATGGACACGAGGATCGCCCAGATTGGGAGGGTCACCTCGTGGATAAAGGAGCATTACAATAAGCCTATGACGATCGGCCTACTTGCCGACCTCGCAGGCATGAGTGAGACATCACTTCATCGCCATTTCAAGGCGACAACACTGATGACGCCGCTTGAATATAGGACGCATGTCAGGCTTCAGGAGGCGCGCAAACGCTTGCTGACTGGCGGATCGAGTGCCCGAACAGTCGGCTTCGAGGTCGGCTATGACAGCCAGACGCAGTTCACGCGCGAGTACAGACGCTTGTTCGGCCGGCCACCCGTCCGGGACGCCGCCTATCTGAAGGGCATCGGACCGTCTAACCCTGCCCGACAAGCTGGCGTGACGGAAGCGCCAGTGGAGCGCCCGTTAAAGATCTGAGCGAGTGGAGTCTTTCAACGATGAGATCTAAGCTTCAATTGACCCGTTCTGCAGCTGGATGGCTGGTACGCCGAGAACCATCTCATGGCGCTACCGGCAGCGCTTGAGCACGGCGCCTTCGTCGGCGCTGCGAAGGATGGGCGCTTCTCGTCCGCGGCCCGGCAGGACTATGCCGAGGCCGCGGCTGTGGTGTTGGCGACTGATGGGCATGCCGGGGAGACCTATGAGCTTGCAGCCGACCAGGCCTTTACCCTTGCCGAGCTTGCCGCGGAGGTCTCGCGGCAGTCGGGCAAGGCGATCGTCTACAACGATCTTTCCGAGGCCGCCTATCGCGATGTGCTAACGGGCGCCGGCCTGCCGGCCGATCTCGCTGCGCTTCTGGCCGATGCCGACGCCGCAGCCTCGCACGGAGCGTTGTTCGACGACGGCGGCGCTCTTGGTCGGCTGATCGGTCGTCCAACCACATCGATGCAGAGCCTCGTCGCGACGGCTTTACGCGGCTAACGACATCGGGACGTTACTCGGTCACCTTGATTGGCCGCGGACCGATTGAGCCGCAGGTTGCCAAGGTGATCGAGTCGGCCGCCGAGTCACCACGAGCTCCAGGCTTCCGATCCAGTTGGTCCGTATCCCCGGCTCGAGAGAACCTTTGAAAGTGACGATGAAGCAGCCTTCGCGGAGAAGACAAGCCAATCCCAGGTCAGTTCTCAGCGCAAATCAACAGCGCCGGCCGATGATCGGGAAATCATGCATCACTTCGACCCGATGGCAGCGGCGGTTTGACAAGCATCGCGACCTGCCGAAAATCTTCTCTTCCGCAGCCTCTGTTGCCAATATTCCAATTTAACCTATATAAGGTCTATCGACCATTGCTTGCGACATCGTCGAGGAGCCTCTGCGCCCTCGCCGGATTTCCTCTCAAATAATCGATCTAATCCCGCAAGGTATCGCGGGGCAAACAACGATTGCTATGAAAGGAAATCGTTATGAACACTGGTACAGTAAAGTGGTTTAACTCCACCAAGGGCTTCGGCTTCATTCAGCCTGATGATGGCAGCACGGACGTTTTCGTCCATATCTCCGCGGTAGAGCGCGCCGGCATGCGTTCGCTCAACGATGGTCAGAAGATCACTTACGACATCGTGCAGGATCGCAGATCCGGCAAGAGCTCGGCTGACAATCTTCGGGCCGCATAAGTTTGTCACGGCTTTGTGCGACCACGGATGTACTGGCGCGCTGAAACCATGACCGAGGAAGGTCGGGATACGTCCCGGCCTTTTGTTTTTCATTTCGAACGGAGAACGACATGGCAAATGGTCGTTACCGGCCGGGCGACAGCATCGTCCTGAAGCCTGGAATTTTCGGAAACGCCCAGCCGGCCGGCCGCATCGTGTCTGTGCTGCCTGTGTCACAGGGCGTTGTCCATTATCGCGTCCGCTTCCAAAGTGAGAGTTTCGAGCGGAGCGTCCGTCAGGACGATATCGATGCCGGGGCGTCACCATCGTCGCTTTCACCGGCGCAAGCCGAGATATCGCAAACATCGAAATCGAGCTGGATCAACTCGAATTCAATCCGCACCAAGAAATAAACCCAGCGCGAGCTGAGAAGGAGAAGTTTTGCAGGTTCTGGTCAGAGACAACAACGTCGATCAAGCGCTCCGCGTTCTGAAAAAGAAATTGCAGCGCGAAGGCGTATTTCGGGAAATGAAGGCCCGCAGCGCCTATGAAAAGCCGTCCGAAAAGCGCGCTCGCGAAAAGGGCGAGGCGGTCCGCCGCGCGCGGAAGCTTGCCCGTAAGCAGGCACAACGCGAAGGCTTGCTGCCGGCGCCGAAGAAGAAAGTCATGGCGCGAGCTCGCTGACGTCCAGCGTCTTTTGGAACGCGCCTGCTGAAATGGAGGAAGCATGACAAAGACGAAAGACAATCTGTTCAAGCCTGAAAAGCTGTCAGCGCAGACCAAGTCCGAACAGACGACGTCGATTGCCAAGGATATCCTGGCCGATGAGGCCTCCGCTCGACAGAAGAAGACGGACAGGCTTCGCGCGCTTCGTTTGGCGCAGGAGCCTGTGCCAGCGCCGAAAGCAAAAAAGAAAGACAGGAAGGGATAGCGGTTGTCTGGCGGTTCTTCGCCAGACAACCGCTCGCTTTCCCGCGGCGGAGCACTATGTGAGGATCGGGAGGCAATGTCGTCGTCCGGCGGCACGAGGCCCAACAGTTGGGCCGGCCTCATCAGGTCTAGTCAATCGTCGCGCTCGTACCAACCGCGCGACAACACCTAAGTAATGTCTCCATTTCCTTCAAGCATCATCACCTTTTAGACGGCGCATTTCGCTCGCACTGAAGAGGCTGCGGCCATGAGCGCCCTGCCGGCCTGCTTCGATGTCGACGCCAAGTCCATCGCGCTTTTGTCGTAAAAGGCAAGATGCACAGTCCTGCCTTTCGACATTAAGATTTGGACCCGGTCTTACAAACGTCTCGACAGCCCGTACAGCCATGTTCGATTCCCGGGAATGGACCCATGCCTGGGCTGAAGCGATGGATTTCGCGAAGTCTTCGCTAACCTGCGGCATTGCCTCAACTATCGCCGCGCAAAATTCTTCTCTCCATCTCGTCAATATTTTCATCATTGCATCGTGCACGGGAACAAAGCAGCGTATTATTCCCTGTGTAGCAGACCGATAGATTTTTGTATTTCTTCGAACCGTTACTTATTGCCGGAGATGCAGGGCAAAGGGGCTGACACCATAATGGTGACGCGTGCGCAGCAAATTGGCGTCGTTATCGGCCTGGCCTTCGTCACGGCATTGACGACCCTGCGGGCAAGCGATCCTCCGTTGCTAAGGCTCGCCCGCGATTTGACATTCGACCAGTATCAGCGCCTGGTGCCCCGGACGTTCGAAAACCAGCCTGTCCGGGTCGTCGACATAGACGAGGCGTCGCTGCGGGAGCTCGGTCAATGGCCCTGGCCAAGAAACCGGATTGCCGCGCTTGTAGAGAGGCTTTCGGATCTGGGCGCGGCCACCATCGCTTTCGATATCCTCTTCGCCGAGCCGGATCGTCTGTCGCCGCGCAACGTCGTTCGCGATGTCATGGGCGTCGATCCGTCATTGCTTGGCAAACTGCCTGATAATGATGAGATTTTTTCCCAATCGCTGTCGGGAAGGCCGGTGGTTCTGGGCTTCGGCCTCTCCAACGAAGGAAACTATCTGCCGCCGGTCAAGGCAGGATTTGCCTATACCGGCGAAGATCCCTCCGGTGCGCCGCCGGCGATCAAGGCCGCCACGCCGTTGCAGCCGCAATTGGAAACCAATGCTGCGGGGCTCGGCCATATCAGCCTCAATCCGGGCACCTCATCGGCGGTGGTGCGCGCGGTTCCGCTTTTTCTCAGCGACGGCAAGCAGCTTTATCCCAGTCTCGCGCTTGAGGCGCTTCGCGTCGCACAGGGAGCCTCCACCTACGTGCTTGACGCTGCGCCGCGCGCACCCAATACGCTCACCCGGATCAAGATCGGCAATTTCGTCGTGCCGGTAACAGCCGCGGGCGAGCTGTGGCTCTATGTCAGCCGCGACACCGCGGAGCGCTATATTTCGGCAAGCAAGATACTCGCGACCGAAGGCGCCTCCGCCGATATGAGAGCCGCCATCGAAGGCAGTATCGTTTTCGTCGGAACCTCCGCTTCTGGCCTCCAAGATGTCCGCACGACGGCGCTTGACGAGAATGTGCCGGGTGTCTCAATCCACGCGCAGATCGTCGAGCAGATCCTGTCAGGCCGCTTCCTTTCCCGACCGGATTGGGCAGACGGACTGGAAATCCTGTCCATCGCCGTCCTGGGCAGCCTTTTGGTGATCGTCACCACCTTCGTCAATCCGGCCACGGCCCTCGCCTGCGGCCTGCTGATTACCTTTTTTGCCCTTGTGGCCTCCTGGGCTGCCTTTCTTTATGGGGGGCTTCTCTTCGACCCGCTGGCACCGATCGTCTCGGGATCGATCACGCACTTCGCTGCAACGGCATTCCGCTTTCTCGTGACGGATCGGGAGCGGCGCGACGTGCGGCGGGCTTTCGGCCATTATCTTTCGCCGTCACTGCTCCATCGCATCGAGCATACGCGCAATGCCCTACGCCTCGGGGGAGATGAACGCGAGCTGACGGTCATGTTCGTCGACGTGCGAAACTTTACCCAGATTAGCGAGGAGATGAGCCCGAGCGCCGTCGTCGCGTTTTTGAACACGCTGCTCGATGCGCTCAGCCACCATGTCATCGCCAATGAAGGCACGCTCGACAAGTTCATCGGAGACTCGATCATGGCCTTCTGGAATGCCCCCGTCGATGTCTCCGATCATGCCGGCAAGGCCGTGCGAGCGGCTCTCGGCATGCGGGAAACCCTGGCCCGCCTCAATGGCGACGATGCCTTCGGTTTCGGAGACGCGCGACGGGTCGGGATAGGGATCGGCATCCATACGGGGCTCGCCTGCGTCGGCAATATGGGGGCCGAGACCCGTTTCAATTACACGGCAGTTGGCGATGCCGTCAACATTGCCGCGCGTATCGAATCCTCCTGCAAGGACATCAATTTCGACATTCTGGTATCCGAACCGACGGCGGGCTTGCTGCCCGACTGCGCCCTGCTCGAAGCGGGAGCGCTGACGCTGAAGGGTAAGAGTATGCGAACCAAGCTCTTTGCGGTGGTCGGCGACGAACGCGTGGCGAGATCCGCCGGATTTGTCGAATTGCAGTCTACGCACAGGCAGCTTGTTAGTGCCCTGCGAACTCGGTCAGCGAGCAGCCGCAAACTCATCAGCGCCGCCAAACTTAAGGCGCAAGCCGCGGCAACAGGACTGTTGCAGGGCTTTTACAGCCACATTTCGCGACGAGGCGGACACTTCGCCGACGAGACTGCGGAGGACAAGGCAGCCGACATCTAGCTGATTTGGAAGCCATCCTGCGCAACCCACGGCGCTATCGCTGGTGATGCCCACCACCGTGATCGCCATGGTTGCCGTGATCGCCCTGGCTATCCTGGTCGTCTCCTTGATGATCACCCCGTCCGTGATCGCCTCTGCCATGATGGTCGTGATGCTCGCCTTCGTCGCCATCATGCTCGTGCGGTTTGCCTGACTTGTCGGGCGCACTTGGCGGATTCGAGACATCCGGCGTGCTGGGGGTTTCGTGTGGTGCGGCAGGCGCCTCGGCGTGTGGCGATTCCTGGGGGCTGGGTGCGCTCGGCGTATCGTGCGGTGCCGGTGCAGGATTATTCTCCGGAGCGCTGCGCGGAGAGATCCCGTTAGGCTGGCCCCTCATCGCCGTCGACAGACCGCAACCACCGCCCCCGACAAAACCCATTCGCCCTGAAAGTTGCTGGCTCCCGGACAGAAACGGCAGAGCCCGCTGATTGCCAAGCGTTTTGAGGACGCCGCGATTGACCCGGCGAGGTTCGCTGATCTGACCGTTGCGCTTTGCAACGACACAATCACATTGCTGTTTCAGTTGCCTGCAGCCGCCAGCACCGCAGAATTGCGCAGCGCCGTTCAACAGCACGACCGCCGTCGTGCCGTTCGCCCCGACATAAAAATCAAACGCGGTTCCACGCACGCCGATCGTTCCGGCGGGCGTCACGATCTGATAGGCTGAGTGGTTCGAATTTCCGCTCATCCAGCGAAAGCTGCCCTTTGCTGCATTTATGGTCAGCTTTTTCACTGCGCCCGAGTCATCGAACACGAACTTGTCGATGGTAACGGACGATCCGGCTCCGACAGCCAGTCTCGTGCCGTCCCGAAATGTGAACTGGCCGAGGCCCGAAATCGAGGTGCGAATTTGCTCGTCCCGATGAACGGGATCGTCGACCGCGAGCGGACCACCAGCACCCGTAACTTCGGTTTTAATCAGCACCGCCTGGCCGACCTTCTCGGCGGCTTGCGAAGACAATGGTGCGAGCAGCATGGCGCTCAACACAACGGTCACGGCGTGACGCAAACAAAACACCGCACCCTCCCAATATTATTTATATATTATCATAATATCTTAATAAATACAATTGTAATTCATGATTGCAAATGCGTATATTTTTATACTGTCGAATTAAAATTCGCCAAAACATGCGTATATTCTACAGAATATGTTTTTACATATATTCTGAAAGAAAATTTATACAGTAATTACAATAATATACCGGCATAGACTCTTACGGATAGCTCGAAAAAGAGGTGACTATTCAAAGCTGCTGAGCTCGAAGAATTTGAGGCAGGCTCCTCGAACAATGCGTAAGAATATCGGCTGGCAGAGGCCCTCGAAAGAGTTGGCTTTGGTCGCGCGCAATGTAGACTGGCGAACTGTTCCGGATGTTGTCATACAAGTATAGGCCGATACGGAGTTCACATCATGGCGATCAGCGATGCTCGGTGGGAGCAAACATACCCAACACTTTCAGCTCTTCAAATCGGTGCGGCGCGACGCTTCGCGAGCGGTGAGCCGCATCATTTCGGCCCAGGTGATGTACTCTACGAGATCGGCACTCGCAACGCCCCTGCCTGGCTAGTTCTAGAAGGCTCGGCCGATGCAATTCAGCGTGGCGCGACTGGGAGATCATCCGTGATCGGCACCTACGGTCCCGGCCAGTTCACCGGCGAGACCAATCAATTGTCTGGTCACGCAACCCTCGCATCGGTCGTCGCGGGCGATAAGGGCGTATTGGCTATACCTTTCGATGCGCCGCACCTGCGTGCACTGGTGATCGGGTCGGCGGATGTGGGTGAAGCAATCATGCGCGCCTTTATACTCCGTCGCGTTGCGCTGATCGAAGAAGGGCGGATCGGAGGTGCGGGTTCGGTTCTGGTCGGACGCCGGGATGCTCCCGATATTGTGAGATTATCGGGATTTCTCACCCGGAATGGCTATCCCCACGCCCTTATCGCAGCATGCGAGGTCGAGGGGCGCGAGCTGGTGGAGCGGCTCGGCATCGCACCGGAAGATCTGCCATTGATGATCTGCCCAAACGGAACGCTGCTCAGAAATCCGAGCGACGCGGATGCGGCGTCTTGTCTCGGCATTATGCCGGATCTCGATCCGAAGAATGTCTATGATGTGGCAGTTGTCGGTGCAGGACCGGCTGGGCTGGCCACTGCCGTCTATGGGGCATCTGAGGGGCTGTCTGTTCTCGTTGTCGATTCCCGGGCCTTCGGCGGCCAGGCGGGTGCATCCGCCCGGATCGAAAATTATCTTGGCTTTCCGACCGGTATCTCGGGACAGGCTCTTGCAGGTCGGGCCTTTAATCAGGCGGCGAAATTCGGCGCCGAGCTTGCGATCCCGCTGACCGTCGGAAAGCTTTGCTGCCATGGAACCGATTCGGCGGCTCCATTCTCCCTTGAACTTAGCAACGGATATACTGCACGGGCGCGTTCCATCGTGATCGCGTCAGGAGCGCGCTACCGTCGGCCCGATATTGCCAATGTCGAAGAACTGGAGGGGGCCGGCGTCTCCTACTGGGCATCCCCGATTGAGGCTCGACTTTGCGCCGGAGAGGAAATCACTCTGGTCGGCGGCGGAAACTCAGCCGGCCAGGCCGTTGCTTACCTCGCACCGCAGGTAAGCCGCCTGCACCTCGTGGTCCGGCGGCCGCTCGAGCAAACCATGTCCCAATATCTGATTGACCGGATAGCGGCATTGCCCAATGTCGAACTCCATGTGGGTATCGAGATTACGGACTTGCATGGTGATCGAGAGACAGGTCTGACCGGTGCCACCTTCCGTAATGTCCGAACCGGAGAGAGCGAGGAATGTGCCTCACGCCACCTCTTTCTGTTTATCGGCGCCGATCCCTATACCGGCTGGCTCGATGGCTGTGTCGCGACTGATGGAAAGGGCTTCGTTCTCACAGGAGACCGCATCAGTGATGGCGAGCGACTGCCGCTGGAGACGAGTTGCCCTGGCATTTTTGCGGTCGGAGACGTGCGCGCCGGCTCCACAAAGCGGGTCGCCGCCGCCGTCGGTGAGGGTGCGGCCGTCATCGCTCAGATCCATTCCTTTCTGGCGCGAAATGTCGGAGGTCAAAATAAGCACTAGCCGACCACCGGTCATCACCGGCTGGCTATTGTCGGCATCCCTACCTTTTTCACGCTTGGCTGCATGCGTAGAATTCCAGGAAAAGTGCGTAGCGGTTTTCCGTCCGGAATTGCGTGAAAACAAGGAGATAGAGCGGTTCAGGGATTCCGCGAAAAGCTGAACCGTTCTAAGTATTTCCCGACACGGCTTGGAACCTTTCTGGTCTCGCCAACCCAAGGGGACGCGCAATTTTCGGCAAGCTCCGCAGATGGGATCTACCAAATGATGGATACGGCTTAGGCGTTGCGCCTGATATGGCTGGCACCGGTGTCGTCGGCGGTAATGAGGGACGCCGAAACCAGTCCGGCGTGAAGAACAGTGGGCTTCGATACCTCTCAGATATGGACATCTCGGTTAGAAGCGGGGAGCCCGTCGCACATGCGAAAGCTCCCTTCTAGTACTTAATCGCGATGCTCGGGCATTGCCTTCAGCTGGTCCTTTGTCCAGGAAGTCACGCCATGGATCTCGCCGCTTTCGTCGCGCATGAAATCGAGATCGGTCACTCGAACGGACACCGGCTTTGCGCCGATACCAAGGAAACCGCCAACATCGATCACGACGCTGCTGCTGATGCCGGCTCCATGCACGTGGTCAACCGTGCCAACCTTGTGATCATCAGTACCATAGATCGATGCGCCTTCCAGATTAGCCTGTGTGAGTTCCTCTTCGGTCAGTCGTATGTGGTTGCTATGATCCATGAGTTATTCCTCCTTTAGCTTCGGGTGTAGCGTCGATTAGCGATGTGATTGGCCTTGCGTTCCTGTGTGTCCGTGTACCTGGATCAATTACCACTGGGGCTTGGCCTTTCCTTTTCCGTTCATCAAAAGAACGAACGGCCATGTGAAAGCTTTGTTCCGGAGGGCGCAGTTCGGAAGTCAGTCCCTATGACCGACGTCTGCCAGCGTGTCGGCCACACCCCTGGAAACACTTGGCGTCTGCCATTTAATCGGGGTCTTGCTCACTTTGCGTGGTTGAGAGATCACTAGTAGTGACGCCGCTATGGCTGGCATGCGACCAAAATCGAAATGGTCGCCCGGTCCGGGCATCAAGATGCAGAGCGTGGTATTCGGCGAGGAAGGCTGTTGGCTGCGTCTGCTTGCGGACCATCCTAGGGCATATGCCCGGATTGCCGATATTGCGCCCGGGCGAAGCCGATTGCGCCAAGGCGTTTCAGACACCTGCTCATGCGACACCAGGTGCCTGCGCCGTTCCTTTTCCCAACGGCGGATGTATCGGGCGCTCCTAACTCTCAAATGATCATAGCGGCCGTGCATGAAGGATATCCAAAACGTTTTGACTTGACTACCAAAACGTTTTGGAGAATCCTTTGTGCCATTCGGGAGGACGATCTTGGCAAATCTCAAGCAACTCGCGCAGTCGCTCGGACTGTCGATCACAACGGTTTCCCGTGCACTCGACGGTTACGACGACGTCTCTGCAGCAACCCGGAAGCGTGTGAGAGAGGCTGCAGACATAGTCGGCTATCGCCCCAACGCATCGGCGCGCAGACTGAGAAAGCAACGTGCCGAACTGGTTGCCATCACGCTGCCGAGCGACCCCGGCCATATCGGTCCGCCGCATTTCCTCGACATGCTCTCCAGCTGCGCTGAGCATCTTGCGAGTGCCGGTCTCAATCTGGTCATCGCGCCTGTGCCACGCGGTGAAAGCGAACTCGACATCTGCCGTCGTTTCGTTGATGGCCGCCGCGTCGATGCCATGCTTCTCGTGCGCACCAGGCGGCAGGACGAACGCGTCGAATTTCTCCAGTCGCGCGGCATCCCCTTCGTCACCAATGGACGCACCGAAAGCCTCGTGCCGCATCCCTATATCGACGGCGACGGTTTTGCCGGGTTCCACGCGGCAACGGTCCGTTTTCAGGCCGCCGGCCACCGCCGCATCGGCCATATTGCCGGGCCGCAGGACTATTACTTCGCGCATGTGCGCTGTACGGGCTGGAAGGCCGCGATGGACGAGGCAGGTCTGGATGCCGATCTCTGCGCCGAAGGCGCGCCCACGGAACAGGGCGGTTATCTCGCCGCACTGGAATTGCTCCGGCAGCCTTCGCGTCCCACCGCGCTCGTCTGCTCCACGGACGAAATGGCGATCGGAGCGCTCAGAGCGCTACGCGAGATCGACGGTGGCGAAGCGATCAGCATTGTCGGTCACGACGACCTGCCGACGGGCGCTTTCACCAGCCCTTCCCTCTCGACCATGCGCATGACCGGCGAAAACCTCGGCGCGAGCTTCGCCTCGCTGCTGTTGCGGGCAATCGCCGGCGAGCCTGCGGAGGAACTGCAGGAGCTTCACGCGATCGAATTCATCGATCGCGACAGCCATCGCCGTCCGATGAAGGCGGCATGATCCGACACAGTGCATCACAGATAAAAACAATGAAGGAGGAGAGAATATGAAACGCATCACGTCATTCGGAATTCTGGCTTCCACTGTGCTGGCCTTTGCTTCGCCGGTGCTTGCCCAGACGGTTTTCGTATCCACCCAGCTTCGCCCGATCGAAGAGGCGACCGTGGTGCGGCAGGACCTGCTGAAGGATGCCGGCAAGGTGGATTATGTAGTCGAGGAACCGCCGCAGTTCGCCGTACGCATGGAAGCAGAGGCCAAGGCCGGTAAGCACACCGTCAGCCTGGTCGGCGCGCTGCACGGTGAGCTTTCGCCACTTGCCGACAAGGATCAGCTCGAACCGCTTGATGACCTCGCTAAGAAGCTCGCCGGCGGCGGCATGCCGCAATCGCTCCTCGATCTCGGCAAGCTCGGCAAATCCACCCAGCAATACATTCCGTGGATGCAGGCAACCTATGTCATGGCCGCTAAGAAGGAAGCCCTGCAATACCTGCCGAAGGGCGCCGATATCAACGCCATCACCTACGATCAGCTGATCGAGTGGGGCAAGAACATGCAGCAGGCGACGGGCCAGCCGCAGATCGGCTTCCCGGCCGGTCCCAAGGGCCTGATGGCACGTTACTTCCAGGGTTATTTCTACCCGTCCTTCACCGGCGGCGTAGTGCGCACCTTCAAGAACGCCGATGCCGCGGCAGGCTGGGAGAAACTCAAAGCCCTCTGGGCCTATGTAAATCCCAACTCGACCAATTACGACTTCATGCAGGAGCCGCTGGCCGCGGGTGAAGTCATGGTCGCCTGGGACCATGTCGCCCGACTGAAGAATGCCATTTCCGCCTCGCCGGACGACTATGTCGTATTCCCGTCTCCGGCCGGCCCCAAGGGCCGCGGATACATGCCCGTTCTGGCGGGCCTTTCGATCCCGAAGGGTGCCCCGGATGCGGCGGGCGCGATGAAGATCATCGAAACACTGACGACCCAGAAGATCCAGCTGCTCACCGCGTCCAAGGTCGGCTTCTTCCCGACGCTGAACGTCCAGCTGCCGCCGGATCTCGACAAGGGCGTCGCACTTCTCGCCGGTGCCGTCACCAAGACCCAGGCGGCCAAGGATGCCGTGATCTCGCTTCTTCCAGTCGGCCTCGGCGACAAAGGCGGCGAGTTCAACAAGGTCTATATGGACAGCTTCCAGCTGATCGTGCTGCAAAACCAACCCGTCGGCGACGTGCTGGCCAAGCAGGGCGCCGTTATGGCCAAGCTGATGACCGATACCAAGGCTCCCTGCTGGGCACCGGATGCCAAGAGCGACGGCGCCTGCCCGGTTCAATAATCCTCCCTGGAGTGCCTGGGCGCGAATGCCCGGACATTCTTTCTGCAACCCTGCTTTTCGAGGCGGGAGCCCATGACCCAAAACCGACCCTGGATCCCCTATCTGCTGATCCTGCCATCCGTCGTTTTCCTCGGCCTGCTTTTCATCGTGCCGCTGGTGCAGACGATCTGGCTGGCGGTCTCGGATGATGGCGCACCGTCGCTTGCAAACATGCAGCGCATGGTGTCGGACATCAATTTCATGCAATCGGTGCGCAACACTTTCCTGCTGACGATCGTGGTCGTACCGGTCCAGATCGCCATCGCGCTCGCCATGGGCACGATGGTCGCCAAGATCGGTCGCGGGCGGGAGACGATTCTGTGGATTTGGACGATCCCGCTCGGCATTTCGGATCTCGCCGCCGGCCTCGTCTGGCTGTCGATCCTTCAGAATACCGGTTATTTCAACTCGCTGCTCTTCAGCATCGGCGTGATCGGCCGCCAGGCGAGTTGGCTCTCCTACCAGACGCCGGTTGCGCTTTTCATCGCCATCGCGGTGGCGGAGATCTGGCGCGGCACGGCGATCGTCATGGTCATCATCGTCGCCGGCCTCAACCAGGTGCCGCAGGAGTTCAAGGAAGCCGCCGAAATCTTCGGGGCCGGTCCCTGGACGCGCTTCAGGAAAATAACGCTGCCGCTGATCCGCCCGGCGCTGCAATCGGCCCTCATCCTGCGCACCGTGCTCGCCTTCGAGGTCTTCGCGGTCGTATATGCGCTGGGCGGCCGTAATTTTCCGGTTCTCGTGGGCGAAGCCTACAACTGGCAGAACCAGAACCAGAATTACAGCGTCGCGGCCGCCTATGCGGTTCTGATCATGGTTATCTCGCTCGCCGCAACCCTCGTCTATCTCAAGGCCTTCAAGGTCGATCCGGAGCGTCTGCCATGAACATGCAAGCCATTAGTTCCGAAGCAGCCGCCACCGCCAATCCCGCAAGCTTCGTTTCATCGCGCCGCTGGTTGCTCTGGAGCGGTATCACCGCGCTTTGCGCCTGGGTTCTGGTGCCGATCTATCTCGTGGCGCTAGGCGCACTCGGCGGGCGACAGGGCGTCTACATCTGGCCGAAGACCGGCCTGCCGACCGGCATCTCGCTCGAACCCTTCATCCTCTTCCTGCAGACGGAAGGGGTCGTCCGCTCCTTCCTCAATTCGCTGGGCGCCGCAGGCATCACGGTAGCCCTCTCCATCCTGCTCGGGGCGCCCGCGGGCTACGCGCTCGCCCGCTACAATTTTCCGGGCAAGGACAGCTACCGGCTGCTGGTCCTGCTGACGCGTGCCTTCCCGCTGGCGATCCTGGCGCTGCCGCTCACCGTCTCCTTCATCCGGCTCGGCCTTTACGATACGATCGTCGGCGTCGGCCTGATCCATACGGTCCTGGCGCTCCCCTTCGCGGCTCTAGTGACCCAGGGCATTTTCCTCGGCGTCCCGAAAGAGCTGGAAGAAGCCGCATGGGTTTTCGGCTGCACCCGCATCCAGGCCTTTTTCAAGGTCGTTGCGCCGCTCGCCTTGCCGGGCATCGTCGCGACGGCCGTCTTTGCGTTCGTCATCTCGTGGAACGAAGTCTTCGCCGCCTCGGTGCTGACGGTGCGCAACCGCACACTAACGGCCTATCTGCTGACGGTGCTTTCCGAAAGCCCGATGCATTATCGCTTCGCCGGCGGCCTGATGCTCATCCTTCCCTCGGTTGTCTTCATCTTCGCGGTCAGGCGCTACCTTTTCGCGATCTGGGGCATCTCCTCCAAATAACGGGACCAATTCCATGGCCAATATTGTCATCGACCGTGTCCGCAAGAGTTTCGGGGCATTCCAGGCCCTGAAAGAGGTCTCGCTGACGATCAACGACGGTGAATTCGTCTCGCTTCTCGGCCCGTCCGGCTGCGGGAAGACCACGCTCCTGCGCATCATCGCCGGTCTCGAAACCGCATCCGGCGGCGATGTCCGCATCGGCGACAAGTCGGTCCTCGGGCTCGCTCCCAAAGATCGCGGGCTCGCGATGGTCTTCCAAAACTACGCGGTCTTCCCGCATATGACGGTCTACGAAAATGTTGCTTTCGGGCTGCGCATGCAAAAGGCAGACGACGCGCGCATCAAGGCGCAGGTCGAAAAGGCCGCCGGCCTGCTGCATATCGAACAATATCTCGACCGTTATCCGAACAAGCTTTCGGGCGGCCAGCGCCAGCGCGTCGCCGTTGCCCGTGCGCTTGCCGTCGAGCCCAAGGTACTCCTCATGGACGAACCGCTGTCCAACCTCGATGCGCTGCTTCGCCTCGAAATGCGTACCGAACTCAAGACGGTGCTGCAATCGGCCGGCACGACGACAATCTACGTCACGCATGACCAGACGGAGGCGATGGGCCTTTCCGACCGCATCGCCGTCATGCACGGAGGGATAGTCGAGCAGGTCGGCTCGCCGGTCGATGTCTACAATCATCCCGCAACGCGCTTCGTCGGCGGGTTCATCGGCAATCCGCCGATGAATTTCATCAAGGTACCCGTCCTGAACGGCCAGGTCTCCGCCGGTATCGAGCAACTGAATGCACCGCAGGGAGCCGGCAAGGAGATCATCCTCGGCCTGCGCGGCGAGGCGGTCGAGCTTGCGGGCCTGCCCGAGGGCCTCGAAATGAAAGTGCGGGTCGCCGAACCGATGGGCTCGCACCTGCTCCTGACCGGCTCGATCCACGATCAGCCCGTCCGCGTCATTCTGCCTGCCTCCGAAACCGTTGGGAGCGGCGATACGATCGGCCTGAAGCTCGATCGCAAGCGCATCACCTGGCTTTCGCCCGAAAGCGGCAAATCCTTTCCGGCCGTGATGGCCTAGGGGCGTCCCTCCCCGATACCGGAGTACCGACATGAACCTGCATATCGATCAAGCCAAGCGTATTCTCGTCGCCAACGACCGCGGCGGCTATACGGTTCCGACGGACCGGCTCTATCCCTTCCAATGGAACTGGGATTCCGCCTTTGTCGCCATGGGCTTCGTGCTCTACGATACGGACCGCGCCTATCGCGAACTGGAGCGGCTGATCGAGGGCCAGTGGACGGACGGAATGATCCCGCATATCGTCTTCCACCAGCCGAGTGATACCTATTTTCCAGGCCCGAGCGTCTGGCGCACTCGCCATACGATCCCCACCTCCGGCATTACCCAGCCGCCCGTTTTCGCCATCGCGCTCCGCAAGCTGCACGAAGCCACCGGCGACAAGACCCGCACCCTGCCGCTCTATGAGGCGGCCCTGAAATGGCATCGCTGGTGGTATGCGGCTCGCGACCCTGAGGGGACCGGCCTCGTTGCCCTGCTTCATCCCTGGGAAAGCGGCAGCGACAATTCTCCCGCATGGGACCTCGCGCTCGCGCGCGTTCCCACCACTACCGACACGCCCGTCGTGCGCAAGGATACCGGCCATGTGAACGCTTTGATGCGCCCCCGCAACGAGGACTATCAGCGCTTCATCCACCTGGTTGATACCTATGCCGCCTGCGACTGGGAGCCGGCCAGACAGTGGGCGAAGGCCCCCTTCAAGGTCGCCGAGATCCAGACCACCGCGATCCTGCTCAAGGCCGGCGAAGACCTCGAAGCGCTCGCCCACGAATTCGGCCGCATGGAAGACGCGTCCGAAATCGCCGCGCTCAATGAAAAAACTCGTAACGCGATCCTCGCCCAGTGGCGACCCAATCTGTCACGTTTCGTATCCCGCGATCTCGTTTCGGGCTGGGATATCGAGGCTCCGACACAGGCGGGCTTCATCCCGCTTCTGTCGCTCGATCTCGACCAGGCGGTCGTCGGCGCTCTCGTCGATGAAATGAAGGCATGGTCCAAGGGGATGAAAGTCGCCTTCCCGACAGTAAAGCCCGGCGTCGCCAGCTGGGAGCCGAAACGCTACTGGCGCGGCCCGGCCTGGGCGATCATCAACTGGCTGCTGATCGACGGCCTGAAGCGCAACGGCCGGGTCGACGATGCCGAGAAGCTTCGCAAGTCGACCATCACGGCGATCGAGGCGGAGGGTTTTGCCGAATATTTCGACCCGGTCACCGGGGAGGGCTGCGGCGGCCTTGGCTTCTCCTGGACGGCTGCAGCTTATATGTGGCTCGTCGCATCATAAATTTAGGTGCCGGTCGCGCTACGCATAAATCTTAGATTGTGCAAGAAAATCAAGGCAGTAGAAGAAGAGACACTCGCCGGAAAGCTGAAATCAAGCTACCCCTACCAAGCCCGGCGAGGCGCGCAAGCGGGCTATGTCGCGCGCCGGCGGTTCTCCAAAGTGGCGCCGATATTCGCGAGTGAACTGCGACGGGCTTTCGTAACCCACGCGGAAGGCGGCGGTCGTGGCGTCGATGTCATCGACCAGCATCAGGCTGCGCGCGTCCTGGAGCCTTAGCTGCTTTTGGAATTGCAGCGGCGTCATCGCCGTCACGGCGCGAAAATGCTCGTGCAGGCTCGACGGACTCATGCCGACTTCCGCAGCAAGCTGCTCGATGCTGAACCGTTCCCGGAAGTTCTGCCCGATCCATGCAATGGCGCGGCCGACTTGGGCCACCCGTCCCTGGCTGGAGGTGATCTGGCGCATCCTCGCACCGTCCGGGCCTGCGAGCAGGCGATAGAGAATTTCCTGTTCAGTAAGCGGTCCGAGTATCGGCAACGCTGCCGGATCGTCGAGCAGCAGTAGCAGGCGCAGCACCGGATCGAGCAGACTAGCGCCGGCGTCGGACACTGTCTTGCCTATGGGCCGAGAGGGCACCCCCGGCGACGGCGGCACTTGCAACGCCAATTGTCCCAACATGACCGGATCGAAATCGAGGTACAGGCATAGATAGGGCTTATTAGGCGTCGCCTCGACCACCTGGCCCGTGACCGGCAGGTCGTAAGTCACGACCCCGTAACGGCCCGGTGCATATCTGAACACGCGGTCGCCCAGCGTAACCTCCTTTTGCCCTTGTGCGACAAGGCATAGTTGCGGCCGGTATACGTTCGGCATCGGCATCGTCACCGTGGAGGATCGAGCAAGCGTCACACGTTCGAGTGCGGTGGCGTGGAAGCCATCCTTCGAGACGTACCGGGCAATTATCGCAGAGATTTCGGTCAGTATTTCCATGAGGCGGACCATCGCACGCGTGCGGGAGGGCAGCAAGGCGGATCGGCGCGGCTTCTGGAGGATTGGGCAGTAAATGCGGCGCATCGGGCTAACGGTTCGGCGTCGCCACCCATCATAGTGTCTGCAGCGCCTGAGTCACAGCGAACCTGGCTGCAGAACAAGTATGGAGCAAACATGACAATCGATAATCTGAGGACCGCCATGGTCGCACTGGGCACCTGGGCCTGGGGCGACAGCGGCGAGGCTGGCGACGGCTACTTCGGCAGCCGCCTCACTCAGGCTAGCCTCGAAGAGGTCGCGGAAAAGGCGCATGCGGCCGGCTTTACGCTGTGGGATACCGCCATGGTATACGGCATGGGCCGTTCAGAGACCACGCTCGGGAAGATACTGGAGCGCTACGCTCGCAGCGACTACCAGCTCTCCACGAAGTTCACCCCGCAAGCGGCAGGGACCAGTGATGATCCGGTGGCGGACATGCTGGAACAAAGCCTGGCGCGCCTCGGCACCGACTACATCGACCTCTACTGGATTCACAATCCAGCCGATGTGGCGCGGTGGACCCCGCACCTGATACCGTTGCTGAAGAGTGGAAAGGTCAAACATGTCGGTGTTTCGAATCACAACCTGAGCGAAATCGAGCTCGCCAACCGGATCCTCGGGGAAGCCGGATTCCGGGTTGAAGCCATCCAGAACCACTACAGTCTTCTTTACCGCAGCTCCGAGCAAGCTGGCATTCTGGATTACTGCCGCAACCGAGGTATTCCGTTCTTCGCCTACATGGTGCTTGAGCAGGGCGCCCTGACCGGCAAGTACAGTCCGGAGAACCTGCTGCCTAAAGGAAGCAGACGGGCGGAGGCTTACAATGGCATGCTGCCTCAGCTGAAGGCGCTGACGGATAAGCTCGCTTCGATCGGAGAGAAGCAGGGTGCGGCAGCGCCCGATGTCGCGACGGCATGGGCCATCGCCAAGGGCACGACGCCGATCATCGGCGTCACCAAGCCCCATCATGTCGATGGTCTGATCCGAGCCGGCAGCATCACCCTTACCGACGCCGACATTGCGGAGCTGGAGGCTCTCGCTGACGCCACTGACGTGAGCACCCGCGGCTGGTGGGAAAAAGAGATGTAAGCCTGCAGCGCCGCTGTCCGAAGATTTTGGAGCCGCTCGAAGGCGCTCTTCGCTCGCACTGAAGAGGTCTTGGTGCGAGCGGCCTACATAGGCCGCAGCAATCGATGGCAGCAAGATCTATTCAGCTGCCACCACATGCCTGCTCTTCAGCACTGCGATCGAAAGGAGAAGCACGATGGCCGAGCAGATGGCGATGACGACCACCATCGGTCTCGCCGTACCGTCCATAAACATACCGCCGATGCCAACCACCAGCGCCGATGTCATGAACTGAACCGTCCCCATCATCGCCGAGGCCGTGCCAGCGATGCGGCCATGGTGTTCAAGCGCCAGCACCGCCGCATTCGGCACGATCATTCCAAGGAAAGCGTAGCCCGCAAACAGGAAGGCCGCCATAATGTCGAGGCGGTCGACGCCACCGGCCATCACGACAGCCAGCGCCAACATCGTCAGCGCATAACCGGAAACCGCACCGCGGATCACCTTGCGCAGACCGATCCGGCGGGCAAGCCAGCCGTTCATCTGCGACATGCCGATGAAGCCAACGGCATTCACCGAAAACACCATGCTGTAAAAGCTCGGAGAGAGCCCATAATGGCCGATGAGTACGAAGGAGGAGTTGGCGACATAGATCATGTAGCTCGACATGCCGAAGGAGGCCATCAGCACCAGACCGAGATAGTACGGGTCCTTAAGGAGTGTTCCATAGGCCTTCAATGCCCCGCCGAGGCTGCTTTCACTGCGAGCCGCAACCGGCCGGGTTTCCTCGAGGAAAAAGCGGCCCGCGACGAAGCCGACAACGCCGGCGAAGACCATGACCCAAAAGATCAGTCGCCAGTTTCCGAACATTGTCACGATGCTGCCCGCGAGCGGAGCCAGAATCGGTGAGATACTGAAGACCAGCATAAGCCGCGACATCAGTTGCGCGGCGGCCGCCCCCGTATGCAGGTCGCGCACGATGGCGCGGGCAATCACGACACCGGCACAGGCGCCTGTGCCCTGAATGAAACGGAAGGCGACCAGCCAGCCAATATCGGTGGAGAGCGCGCAGCCGATCGCGCCGATGATATAGAGCACCAGACCGACATACAGAGGCCGCTTGCGGCCAAACATATCCGACAATGGACCATAGACGATCTGCGACACGGCCATGGCGGCGAAGAAGGAGATCAGGCTTGCCTGAACTGCATGGGTGTCGGCGCGAAGATCCAGGCTGATCGTCGGCAACGCAGGTAAATACATGTCGAGGGCAAAGAGACCCACGGCTGAAAGAATGCCAAGGACGATGGCATGGTGGGAGCCGCCGGCCCCGAGGGATGAAACGGAATCCTTGCTCTGCACGGAAGAAACCTTTCCCGCACACCATTCCCCGGACGAAACAAAGTCTCATACAAAAAGCATGTGACGGGGATTGAGTGGGCGATTATAGATGGGACAGCGGAAAGACGGAGATGGTTCCAACGCATGGCCCGTCATTCCTGTAAAATATTTTGGACAGTATTGTCCAATTGGTCAAGTCCTATATGGTGGTGTCATGAAAACTTCGCCCGCAGCGGTTTCTTCCGAGACAGAGAGTCCGCCCGCCACCAGCAAACGGCAGGCAATCCTGACTGCGGCCGCAGACGTTTTTGCCGAAGACGGGTTTGCGGCGGCGAGCATCGATGCCATCGCAGCACGAGCCGGCGTGTCCCGTCAGACGGTGTACAATCAACTCGGCGACAAGGATAATCTGTTCAAGGTTGTAGTTGCGGAGATCACCGAGAAGTCGAGCGCCGACTTCTTTCGGGTGTTGGACACATTTCCCGTGGCGCCTATCGATCTGGAAACGGAGCTGACGGAGTTCTCAGCGCGGCTCCTGCGCAAGGCGGTCTGCGATCCGAATGGCCGCTGGCTACGCAAGCTCGTCGAGACCGAGGGCGGCAGATTTCCCGAATTGTTCGAGACCTGGAAGGAATACGGACCGGGCAAGAAATACCCCGCCATCGCGGCCCGCCTGGCGCAGCTCGCGCTCGCTGGTCATCTCGACATAGAGGATCCGGCACTTGCCGCGCGCCAGTATATGGCGCTGCTCGCAACAGATCTGCGGATCAACCAACAGATCGGCCGTCAAACTCCAGAGGAAGAAGTCGACCGTATGGCAAGAGAGGCAACGAAGACCTTTTTGCGCGCATTCGCCAAGCGCCAAGCACCGGGTGTCGGCTCCGCTCCTGTGACTAACGCCGAGTAGTTTTCGAAAGCTCTTGAAGGGAATAGACCAGCGACGCTGTTGTTGCAAAAACCGTCCGCTCGAGTTTCCTCAATATCGGCGCATTGATACCGCCGACGGTTAACATGGTAGCGTCGGCTTTTGGGAAAGAGCCATTGCGGGCTTTTCGGCCGAATGGGGACGCATTGCTGCCCTCGGATACCGATCTAATTTAAGTCATTCCCTTCTTGCCATCATCGCCAGACCGACTTGTCAGGATGGCGCTTGTAATAAGGTGGACAAGATGGTCCGCCCGTGGCGCGAATGAGGGTTGGTCGGCCGCCCAGCCAAGAGCCGTTATCAGAGCGAACAGGTCGTCCCCATTCATATCGACTCGCGCTGTTCCCTCACCCTGAGCACGGAGCAGTAGTCGCGCGCCTGCCGAGTGCACCGCTGCGCACGAAGCATAAAGAGCGGAGTCGGGGTTCGTGTGGGCGGCCGCCATCATGGCGACAACGCCCCTAGAGCTTTGGGTGAATTCCACCAATTTTCGAAACCAGGAGAGAAGCGCTTCGTCGGCCGAAGTCGACCGTTCGAGTTCGGCTGCCCTCTGCGTCAGTGAGTCCAGATGAGTACACAGCAGCGCTTCGAACAACGCCTCTCGCGTCGGGAAATGACGGAGCAGCGTGGCCAACCCGACGCCGGCCCGGCGGGCAATGTCACGCATCGACGCGTCCACGCCATGCTCGGCAACAACGTCACGCGCGACGGTGAGAATTTGGCTGCGATTTTTTTCTGCGTCGGCTCGCATGGACTACCTTGTTAAATGGATCGCCGATCCATATATGTGGATCGGCGATCCGGTTACGAAGCGGATCGATGATCCACTGAGGTAGCGTCCGTCTGCGCAGATGGCAACAGGCGCTCTCCGACGCGACAAAGGAAAAGTCATGGGAAAGCTTGAGGGAAAGACCGCCGTGATCACTGGCGGCGCCACCGGTATCGGCCTTGCCGCCGCAAGGCGCTTTATCGAAGAGGGTGCCTTCGTCTTCATTTATGGCCGTCGGCAGCAAGCACTCGATGCGGCTGTGGCCGAGCTTGGGCCTAACGCCCGCGCAGTGAAGGGCTCGGTTTCCGATGAAGCCGATCTCGACCGGCTCTATGCGGCGGTGAAGGCCGAGCGCGGAACCCTCGACATCGTGTTCGCCAATGCTGGAACAGGAAGCCCGCTTCCTCTCGGCCAGATCACCGCCGCGCATATCGACGAAACCTTCGACACCAATGTGAAGGGCACGATCTTCACGGTCCAGAAGGCGCTACCGCTGATGAGCAACGGCGGTTCGATCATCCTGACCGGATCGAGCGCCGGCACCACGGGCGCCCCCGCATTCAGCGCCTACAGCGCGAGCAAGGCAGCGGTACGCAATCTCGCGCGGACCTGGGCCGAGGACCTGAAGGGCACCGGTATCCGCGTAAACGTGCTGTCGCCCGGCGCGACGGCGACCGAACTTGCGAAGGAAGCGCTTGGGGAGGAGGGCCAGAAGGCCTACGGCGCGATGACACCACTCCAGCGCATGGCCGATCCGGCTGAAATCGGAGCGGTGGCTGCCTTTCTCGCTTCCTCGGACAGCAGCTTCATGACCGCTAGCGAGGTCGCCGCCGACGGCGGCCTGGCGCAAATCTGACCCCGGCGCGGTTCCGTGCCTATCTCACACACAACGAAGGACAAAAGATTATGAATGCACTCGAAGGTAAAATCGCAGTCATCACGGGCGGAAGCAGCGGGATCGGCTTGGCCACAGCCAAGCGTTTCGTGGAGGAAGGTGCGCAGGTCGTGATTATCGGGCGACGCGAGAAAGCCTTACAAGAGGCCGCCGCCTTTATCGGGAAAAACGTGACGACGGTCGTGGGCGACGTCTCGCGCTTGGAAGATCTGGACCGGCTCTACGCCATCGTGAAGGAGAAACATGGTCACATCAACATTCTCTTCGCAAACGCGGGCGCAGGCACGGTCGCACCACTCGCGGCAGCTACTGAGGCTCATTTTGACCAGACCTTTGATGTGAATGTTAAGGGGCTGTTTTTTACCGTACAAAAGGCCCTTCCTCTCTTCAAGGACGGCGGATCGATTATCCTGAACTCTTCGGTCTCGAACGTGATGGGGCTGCCAGCGTTCAGCGCCTACGCAGCAAGCAAGGCGGCTGTTCGCAGCTTCTCGCGGTCCTGGACCCTGGAGCTGAAGGATCGCAATATCCGCGTCAATACGATGAGCCCTGGCGCGATCGAGACTCCCGCCTTGGCGACAACGACCGGCCTCACCGCAGAGCAAGCCGAGGAGGCAGTCGCCCAGTTTGCGTCTCAGATCCCAATGGGTCGCAGGGGCAAGCCAGAGGAAATCGCAGCCGCCCTCACCTTCCTCGCCTCCGATGAAAGCTCCTACATCACCGGTATAGATCTCGCCGTCGATGGCGGTTGGGCGCAGGTCTGAGCCAACGTCAACACAGGATAGGAAAAGCATTATGAGCTATGCAATCATCGGCTTCGGCAATATCGGCCGAGCGCTGGCCAAGGCCTTTGCCCGCAAGGGCATCGAAGTATCTGTTGCAACCACGCGGGACCCGGAGAGCTTTGCAGCTGATGCGGCCGCGATCGGGCCTAAGGTCATTGCAAAAACATTAGCGGAAGCCGTCAAGGCGGACATCATTTTCTTGGCAGTCCGCTTCGAACAGCATCCAGATGTCGCGAAGGCGCTCCTCACCTGGCAGGGGAAGACGATCGTCGATGTGACCAATGCCTACGGCGTGTCCCCTGAGCAACTGGGAGGACAGCCTTCTTCCAAGGTCGTCGGGCAGGCATTCTCTGGCGCAAGGTTGGTCAAGGGCTTCAACCATCTGGCTGCCGCCGTCCTCGCCCAAGATCCAGCCGTGCAGGGCGGCAGGAGAGTCGTGTTCCTGGCGAGCGACGATGATGTCGCCGCAGCGGAGGTTGGTGCGCTTGCGGAAAGGCTCGGTTTCGCGCCCATCCAACTTGGCAGACTTTCGGAGGGTGGATTGCTTGTACATGCGCACGGAAAGAGCTGGGGGCACTTGATCTTTAAGGACTTAGTCAAGTTCGAGTGATGCGGCCGCGAGACGCCGAATTGGCTTAACGAAAATGGCCCGCACAAAGTGTCCGGGCCAATCTTCGCTTGATGAGCCGCGGTAGAATTGCGGCATCCGTCTTCACATCAGACCAATCAGAACTCCGACCACTCTTGCTGGAGATGTTTAAGTGCAGCATTGCCCTGCGTAGCGGGAGCGGGGCGCGCAGCAAGCCGGCCTGTTGTCGGGGCGGAGGCAGGCCGGGCCACGGGCCTCGCCTGCGGCTCCATGCGCTCGGCTTCGCCTGTGCGGAATGCGCTCAGAAGCTCGCCAAGACGCTTGCTCTCTTCGGCCAAACCTGCGCCGGCCGCATTCATCTCTTCGACCATGGCGGCATTCTGCTGTGTCGCCTGGTCCATATGATTGACGGCACTGTTGATCTCGGAAAGACCCATGGACTGCTCCTGAGCGGCGGTTGCAATCGCATCCATGTGCTGATTGATCTGCAGGACCAGGTCGGCGATAGCTGAGAGACCCTCGCCGGTGTCGTTGACGAGCTTCACGCCTTCGCTGACTGCGACTTCGGAGTTGCCGATCAGGGCCTTGATCTCTTTGGCGGCATTGGCCGAACGCTGGGCCAGCTCCCGGACTTCCTGGGCGACAACTGCAAAGCCTTTACCGGCTTCGCCCGCACGCGCCGCCTCGACGCCGGCGTTAAGCGCAAGCAGGTTGGTCTGGAAGGCGATCTCGTCGATCACGCTGATGATCTGGCTGATCTGCTTGGACGAATGCTCAATTCTTCCCATGGCGCTGACGGCATTGCCGACGACCTGGCTGGAGTTTTCTGCCCGTGATCGGGCACCACGTACCAGGTCACGTGCATCGCCAGCTCGTTTGGAGGTTGACTGAACGTTGGCCGTTACCTCTTCGAGCGCTGCTGCGGTCTCTTCCAGCGAGGCGGCCTGCTGCTCCGTTCGCTTGGAGAGATTGTCGGAAGCCTGCGAGATCTCGTAGCTACCGCTGTTTACCAGCGACGCGGCCTGGCCGACCTGGGACATGGCAGCGCGCAGCTGGCTGACCGATGAATTGAAGTCGTGACGCAGAGCTTCGAACTGCGCAGCCAGCGGCGTTTCGATCTCACAGCGCAGGTTGCCGGATGCCAAATGACGAAGTCCCGTCGCGAGCGAACCCGTTGCCTGCAGCAGCCTCTCTTCTGCCTCTGCCTCGGCACGGCGCTGGACTTCGACGCGTTCATTCTCCGATGTAATGCGTGCCTCGGCAGCTTCCGCTTCCAGCGCCTTGTTGCGCAAGGCTGCCTGTTGGAAAATCTGCACGGAACGGGCCATGGCGCCGATCTCGTCGCGCCGTTCGACGCCACCGATTGAGACCGAGAGGTTGCCTTGGGCGAGTTCGGTCATGGAATGAGTTAGCACCCCGACGGGCTTGGTGACGCGATAGATGATGACGCAGATGCCCGTAATGCTCAGGGCGACGGCAACAAGGAAAGTGAGCCCGTAGGCGATGAAACTGACGAATGCATCACTCTGGCTGGCGGCTGCATTGGCGACCATGCCATCTGCTGCTGCCGCGGCGGTGTTCGTGATCGTCAGAAGGGCGGCATTGCCGACCGGACGCCAGTCGTCGAGAGACATGGCTTTCTTCTCACCGGCTGCGAACTTCGCAAGCAATGCATTGTGTTTTGCTGCAAAATCACCGCTGAAAAAGGTCGTGCTGCTGATTTTATAGGCGTCTTTGACGACCTGTGGTGTCGACGGATGATTGACCAGAGTGCCGATCTGCCCCCAGGTGAAGTTCGCGGCGTAATCGAATTGTTGGATCTTGCTGACATCCTCAGGCTTCATCGCCTCTCCAGAGGCGAGTGTGTTGACGTACAACAAGTTTGCAGCACCGGCCGTTGCGCGCGTGTACCATGTCAGCGCACGGATCTGAATAAGGGCCGTCATTGAAGGATCGCTCGCGCGAATCCGGTTTTCAATGGCGGTCGAACCTGTCTCCAACGCGGTCAAGAACTGCTGACCGAGGTCCAGCGTCGTGGCCTGCAATGTCGGGTCACGATCAGCAAGCTTCTTAGAGACTTCGTTGTCGAGCTTTGAGCGGAATGCGACCACGCGATCATAGGCGTTCATGACATCGGCAATCGGAGCTTTGAGCGTCGGGTCGTCGATGTTTGCAAAGACCGATTTTGCATCAGCCATATATTTGTCGACGATGCCCCTGTCCGTTTTCAGCAAGGTAAGCGTTGCATCTTGCGCGCCAAGCTCAAGTTTGGCGAGCGACGACCCGTCACCTCGCTCGTTGCGAAAATTCGCGAGTGTTTGGAAGAGTGCGCGGTCTAGCATGGTGAACTTCGAGACGTCGGCATACTTGCCTGCATCGCGATAGGCATCAAGCGTCGAAGATCCCGTTAGCACGCATAGGGCAATGCTGAGAAAAAGGAAAATCCCAAGAAGTATATTGCGAAGAGAAAAAATCATAATTGCTCACCTACGTTCGGGGTGCTGTAACGCTAACCCGCTTCGCCAAAACACGTACTTCTGGAGCTCTTGAGGTGAAATTTTCTAAAAGAAAAGCAGTCCGTGAGCCATCGAGGCGCCGCCCGATCACAGGCGCATCATGCCCTGCCCAATCAAAGGAATAATTAGCCCAGCTTTGTTGAAACAGGATTAATGCCCCTAAAAATATATGGGATGTTTCGCACCACCCAGTCCGGCGGCGAGAATGAATCGTGAAACGCTTCAAGCCAAAGCGACATTTGCAACGCTTCGGCTCCATGCAGGACCGCGCTACGACGTCACCTCAAGCCGGTATCGCGAACTGCGTACTGCGGCCACGGGCCTGCCGGACGCAAATCGCTGAGGCGCGAACCGCGTAGTCTATCGGGAAGAGCTTTGGGCTGAACTTACTTGGCGAATAGACATATGTCTGTCATCCGGATCCGGGGACGAAATCATGGTCTGCGCTTCCTCTGGACCGAGGGACCAGAAATTTCCACGCCACACACGAGCGCGAACGCGCCGTCTTCGCTTAAGACGTTTCCCCCGATCTACAATCGCAGCCGCGCTGCAAGCCACGAGCCAGAAATCAGAACCAGTTCAACGACAGGCAGATGGTGCAGGCAATCGTCAGCCACGCAACAATAATAGCTGCAAGCAGAACGAATTCGACCCTCATATTTCCATGAGGGTCCTTAAATTCCAGAACAATGTCCCCTGTATCAGCGGAGCTTACTTTTTTCGCGGACCGGCTCACTCTGGCTGGTATTCTTCGAAGCAAACTAGACCTCTTGAAGTTTCCAAGTACCAAGCCGGCATCGGCTAAATGTATCGATCGGCAATTTCTGCAGGACGCGAACCTACTAGCAGTGACCATGCGTGTCACTGACAAGCCCGCCCAGATGCGCATTTGAGAGCGCCGCTCTTTCAGTCTTCAAGACGGAAAGAAGAGCATCTTGTGCCTCCTTTATCAGGAACACGGCCTGCGGTGTATCGAGCCCGCTGGCGATCTGACCGGCATACTGCATCATTTTGACAAGCGCCAAGATCTCGCAATGACGCTCATGACCTTCAAAATCAATCACTCTTAAAGCCCCCAACAAAATTTCCTGAGGCGAGATTGGCATATTTCAAGTGGTGAGGTGCGTTGCAAAAGCGTTGCACACGCAAAGCCTGCATTAGAGAATCGGCTACATGCGGCAAAATTGTGGGAAGAGTTCGCGCCACAGCGGAGTTGCATTGAAGGACCAGCCCGCCTTAGGTGCCGATGATGGTATCTCCACTATTGCGCGCATCAGCTCTATCGCATCCTGGCGCTTCTGGTCACTCCACGCAGTTGCGACGAGAGCCCTAACCTGCCCTGTGTCCATATTGCTGGTTTCGGCAACACGCCTCCAGGTCCGGTCCTTGAAAAATACACGACGGGCTGCTTGGGAGAGCTGTAGAGCGACTTCTCCACCGATAACGCCTTGGTCAACGGCGGCTTCGATCGTCGCATCAACATTGACCAGCGGGACTGACAAGGCCGGATAACCCAGTTCCGCCGGGCCATGAAGGAGCGCGACATCCGCATCATCCACCCGGCGTCCGGAAGCATAGTCATCGAAGATCCTGCCAACGCCGACCATGCCGTAAGCCTGGCACTCCACTGCGCGGAGCGCTCCCATACTGGCTGCCCCGAACACTGGAACACCTCTGGATAAGGCAAAGAGCAACTCCTTATGCCAGACCGGCGCGACAAACTCGAACTGGCCGTCGACAAGGCCGATGGCCGTCGCCCCGTCCTCGAGGGCTCTGACGACGTCGCCCTGACGCGCCGGGGGCCGTATAATCATCGTGTCGTCTGCGAAAGCGTCGGCATCGGGCAGGCTCGGGCCTACAAAGATCACTTTCATAAGAGGCTCGCCGAGAATGCGCGACTGCCAAAACGAGTTCGGCGGTTCCCATCCGGATGTTCGAGTTGTGGCGCGAAAACCTTTGCGACCGATGCCGGCAGCCATTCAGGTGCGAGCTCGATTGCATAAAGCTGGTCGATCCCGCGCTCCGACAGAGCCTCGACAAGATGGTCGAGCGCATCTTGCGCAGACCCGATAGGCATCGATGGCAGTTCATCGAGGTTCGTCGTATATCGCGCTCGGAACGACAGCAGGTGGGCTGGATCAGCGCGGCGTGAGAACAACTCCGGGACAAGATCATCTCTGGCACCGGCGATGAAGGTCATCCGCGACTGCACGGCCTCGGAAATTGCCCGGGCCGCGGCCACATAAGGGGACAAGGATGCGCCTGCCCCCATGGTCAAGTCGACATATCTGAGCGAACCGTCATCGCCTTTCGGCCGTAGCAACGCGACGACGGCGGCAACGGCCAAATCGCTCGTCACATCGAAAAGGGCGACATCGAAATCGGCGGAGAAAATCTTCTCCAGCATCTCGCGAATATCGTTATCTTTGATGCTTTGTGGATCTATCCGGCGTGCATACTGATACTCCGGCTCGTCGACGTTCCAAAGGACGCACGCATCCCGCTCTATCCGCTCCAACAGCCCGTGCAGGACTGCCTCATGCCAGGTATTCCCCGACGCCAATCCGTCCGATGATACCCAAAAGCGTGGGCTGACATGCGTCCTGTCAAGATGGACGGCCTCGAAAGGTACGAATATCGAGACGTTCTTTGCCAGATCGTGGGCTTGAGACCATCTGATCTGTTCACCGGCTTCTACCGGTTGCGCGCCGATCGCCAGCAGATCCTCCAGGCAATCCGTGGCATGGTCGCTTGTGGCAAGATCATCCTGGCTTGCCATCAATGCTGAACAGAAAGGTTGGGTCGCGACCGATCGCTCGACCGCTTCCATCACGGCGGATGTCTTCGCGGAGACGTCGTCCACACCTTTTCCCTGAGCGATGACGATCGCCCTGGAATTCGGGGCGTAGGCACACCAAACGGGAATGCCTATGCGATCGAGTTCGGTCTGGCGGCCGACACGGGTTATGCCAAGCCGCTCCAGATAGGGCGAAACCCTCGACAAGGTTTCCCCAGGGGGGCATGCTCTAAAATTGTTCGACACAGATGAACGAGCGCCTAGCCCTCATAAAGGCCTGAGGCCGCGGAGCTTGCCGACCTTAACGCCACAGCGAAATCAACATCTTTCTCCACTCTAACCCCTTTGGCCCGCCAGGACGCCGCCTTCGCCAGATCACCCGACAGCCGCCGCGTGTATCGGACGACAGTCCCCTTTTCGAGGTCAACCAGCCAAAGCCCCTCTTGGCCCTTGATTCCAAGCAACACTGCGCCTGCCATAATATCTTCCTTTCAAAACCCGGCCTTCAGCAGGCCTTCCCTGTAATGCTCAGTCTGCCACTTTTCCTTGTTTGGAATCATGGACAGCCATGCCTCAAGATCGAAATTCGGATTATCGCGTAAGGCGCGCAGCCGATATGTTTTGGCCTTGGCAGCATCGCCAAGCATTGCCCAGCTTGCCGCCGCAAGCCTGCTTGCCGGCCCTGGCTCTCTCATCCTGTCAAGATAAGCCAATGCTTCGGTATACTCCCCAAGGAAATAGCTGGCTCCCGCTGCGGTCCAGTAATAATAGTCCGGAGCAAGCGGATTGAGATCGAGAGCCATTGCGACCTTTGCCAATGCCGCTTTCGGATTGGCGCCATGGGTAAGACTGTCGGCATGACTACAAATGACGTCCGCGTAGTGGGGGCTAAGATCCTCGGCATTCGACAAGGCCTCCAGGCTACCGTCGATATTTCCGCGATAAAGCCGAGCAACCCCAATTTCCTTAAAACCTCCGGCAAACCGACTGTCATCGCGGATCGCATCCGCCGCCATTTTTTCCGCCTGACTCAACAGATCGCTGTCGCCCCGGGCCGTCAAAACCCATTCCATGGTCAAGGTTCGGGCGATGCCCGCAAGGGCCGCCGCGAAACCGCGCTCGTGCTCAAGAGCTTCCCTGAAGTGCTTGCGCGCACGGCGGACATTCTGAAGGCCCAGCCGGGACAGGCATTGCACGCCCTCAAGATAAGCAAAATAGGCCTGAGGCTTGCAGCTGAAATCGGAAACTATGTGGTGGAAGGCGCCCACACGCTCGATGATGGAGTGCTGGATCGCAGTGGCGATCTCGTTGCGATGCTCCGTTATGGCCGCGCTATCCAATTGAACGCGCGTTGCCCAAACAATCTCGTCGCGCGGCATGAAAATCAGCTGCGCAAAAAGACCGTCGCCAGTCCTCTTCGTATCGAGCGCGTAGACCACGTTATGTTGCCTGAGAAGCCCCGCCTTGTCGTTGGAAGACCGAATCTGCTCAGCCGTGTAGGGAGCGACCACGGAGACGCTTCGATCGACGCAAAGGCTGATCGTGAGGTCTTCGATGACCGCATTGGCAACCGAGCCGGCTCGCTCTGCTGCCTCCAGCGTCTCGGGAGGAAGCAGGGCGATACGGGGCACCCTACCGTCGGCGGAGAGCGGAATCGTGTCTTCAGCCGGGTGGCTTGAAGTCGGATCTTTCGTTTCGCCGATCACCTGAATGTAAGAGGTGATTTTCTCGCCAAGCGCTATCCTGACCTCATCATCGGAGTGATCCCTATCCAACAGAAGCATGGCTGCACGCTTCAATTCACCGCGATATTGAGGCGACGAGGGTGCATTCAGCGCCTTGAAGAATTCGGTTCGCAGCTCTCCCGCGAGCCGTGCGCGCACGTCGCGTACCCAGACGGCCACAGCTGTAGAGCCGCTGCCGAAAATGGGTAGAAAATTCTTGGCAACCGCATCGCTAAGGGCGCTAAGCTTGGCAACGCCGGACGTATTTTCGATGGTATCCAGATCGCAGCGGAGCGCGTCGAAATTCAAAGCGATGTTCGCAGCGACGCCGCTGATCAGCGGCTTGGGGGATTTGGACGTCGCAGTCGCCAAACGCAGCAGGGTCGATCTCAAGTTGACGCCGGCCGCTTGAACATTGCCGGACCAGAGAAATGCTGCCAACTCCCTGCGTGGTATCGATTGCCGGCAATCACGGAGATAGGCAAGCATGAGTAGCGCCTGTTTCGGCGCATTCACACGATCGCCCTTCTCATCGTAAAGGGCACAGCTTCCGAGGGTCGTTAAATGAAATGTCATTTTACCAGATCAGCGCTCACTGCCAGATTCGCTTGATTGCACAAAGGCGAGGATCTTCGCCCGCAACCGCTTGTCCACGATCCCCGATAAGGCTGTTCGCAGAACGGCTTTATGATGCTTCGCAAATCGAAAACCAGCTAGCGCCTCCTTGGAGGGAAGCGCCTCGTCCGATTCGCTTTCGAAGAAAAACATGATTGGGACATCGAGAATTTCGGAAACATGCAGAAGGCGACTGGCGCTGATTTTCTCGAAGCCGCATTCGTATTTTTCGAGCTCTTGAGGCCCTATGCGAAGCTTCTCGGCCAATACATCCTGCGTAATTGACAATTCCTCGCGACGCAGCCGGATGCGCAATCCAAGCTCAACGTCGATTACATCCGGTTTTTTGTTCATAAAGAAACCATCAGGAGAAAAACTGCCTTCATGTTCGCAGGTTTCCCTCGAATTCACAATCTTCCAGCAAGGCACCCAAGATCAATTTTACACAACGCCAGGAGTTTCCAATCCGCTATATTATGCGGCTGCAAATTCGGAGAGCCGCCGCTGCATCGCGCAGACGACATTCTTCTCGACGAGAACGAGATATTTCTCCGGGAACGCCCGTTTCCCAATGTCGTTTTGCATTTAACCGGGCTCATCCTCACTCTGTGCGATTCAGCGGCAGCATTCTCGTGGGTGATGGCAGGTTAATTCTGCGGAGAGTATTTTGGACAGATGCGCTTGGATCAGCTGGCCATGCCAGCAACGGCCTTCCAATGCGATATGGCGCTTAGGCGATGTAAATGGACGGCGATAGCTGAGCGTTTTGAGTGAGGCGGAACGAAGAGATTTCCGACCGCCGAGAAGACGGACACGAAACGCTGCAATCCGCCAATCGTCACGGCCACTTCGTCGAGATACCATACATCGCTGGCGCTCGGCGATTTCCGCGGGAAACGGCCGGCATAGTCCGGGCCGAACTTTCTCGCTCAGCATCAGACCATCTCGAAAGAAACGACGATGCCGCGCTCCAGCAGCCTCTCTTCCACTAGCCGCAGGCTCAGCGGAAATCGCGCGTATAGCCAGACTGCATGGCCAATCACAGCGGGCGGAAAACGATGACGCTTATAACTGACACTGGCTTGGATCATGGCTGCCGATTATCAGCCAAGGGCTTCAGCCACCTTTAACCTCGCATCACCGGGGAAGCAGCTTCAGCTTCCACCGGCAAGGCTATTGATAACTGAGGGGACTTCCTTGCAATTATCCGAAAGACTGCGACGCAAGTGCAAATACGATCGGAGAACCTGTGTTCGGGGCTCCATAGGAGGCCCTCTCAGAGGAAACCATAGTGGTCACGGTGTCAAAGACGGACATTCCGCTTTGCTGGATAAAACTGGCGAACAGTCCGGCACCAAAATGGGTGTCGAGGCGCAAAAAACTGCCGACATGCGCTACGACATGCGGATGAACGACAGCAATCGCGTCTTCCTCGCAATACGCGACGACAGGACCGACGACGTGACCGCGGCCAAACCGGCGCCGCATGGAATAAGCCATTAGCCTGCCACCATCATAAAGACCGTAGCAGATGGAGCTTTCAAACAATCGCTTGAGATGTTGATAGCGCAGCGTACCGAAAGCCGGCTCATCCAGGGCCGCAACCGCATCCAGATCGCTGCGTTCGAGCCGCCTAAGATCAAGCCCCGGCCTGATATCGCCCGCCTGAGGTACGGATAGAATCTCCCCCTGACACTGAAAGACCGTCTGTTTCGGCATAAATCCAAAAGTTGCACACATCCGGCGTGCCGCTCTTGTCGCATTCAATCGTATCCGTTCATGGTGGCATTCCTCCAGCATCCGCTTAACCAGCCACTCCGCCGTACCGTTCGTCTGCAGGCGCGGTGCGGTGATCAGCATTCCGAGTGTGGCGAAGCTCTCCTCGTGCGGGAACCACATGGTGGAACCAGAAACCCTGCCGATTTCGTCAAGCGCCACGAAGCCGCGGCCGACATCCCGCAGGTGCTGCCAGTCCTGCGATCGATGCGGCCACCCGACCGACATCGAGAGAGCCTGAAGCTGCGACAAAGAGACCTCTGAGATGTCGGCAAAGCGCAGTTCGAATGCATCGACATGCAGCTTTTCGGGTATTTTTGTGTCCATTGGTGATCCAGACGCCATCCGATCCTCCCGGCTGCATATTCGCTCACGCCGGCATCATGCTTTGGCGAGCTTAGCCGAGACTCAACGAAACATTTCACTGCCTATGCAAACGGCGGCGCAAGAATTCACCGTATGATCCATACTTTCGGCAGGTATTCTACTGATTGAGGCTTAACCTTCCTTTGATCAAGACGTCGCTTGCACAGACGAGGACGGCAATCGGAGATTGGCAACACCAATGCAGGCATCGGACATTCTGGCAAAACTGGTCGGCTTCGATTCCGTCGTTGGAACGCCCAATGCCGAGATTGTCGAGTGGATCGGCGCCTACCTGAAGTCCTTCGGCGCCACGGTTGATATCCTTGCTGGCCCCGAGGGCGACCGGTCGAACCTTTTTGCCACGATCGGCCCCCGCGATATACGCGGTTATATCCTCTCCGGTCACATGGATGTCGTGCCGGCAAACGAAACGGGATGGATGAGCAACCCCTTCGTGCTGCGGGCCGATGGAGATAGACTCTATGGCCGCGGCACCAGCGATATGAAGGGCTTTCTGGCTGCGTCTCTGGCGGCCGTACCAATGCTCGCCGCAAGCCCTCTGATGCGGCCGATCCATCTAGCCTTCTCCTATGACGAGGAAGCAGGTTGCCGCGGCGTACCGCATCTCATTGCGCGCCTGCCGGAGCTTTGCGAGACGCCGCTCGGCATCATTGTCGGAGAACCCAGTAACATGCGGGCCATCCTCGCCCATAAGGGGAAATCAGCCGCCCGCCTCACCCTGAAGGGACGCTCCGGTCATTCGTCGCGGCCCGATCTCGGTCTCAACGCAATCCATGCCGCCGCCGAGGTTTTGCAGGCCGCCGTTTCGACCGCGCATTCTCTGGCCCAGGGGCCATTCGAAGCGGAGTTCGAGCCGCCTTATTCATCGATCTCTGTCGGCACCATTTACGGCGGGCAGGCCCTCAATATCATTCCAGATCTCTGCACGCTCGAAGTCGAAGCGCGGGCAATTTCCGGCGCGGACCCGGCAGCACTGCTCCTACCGGTGCACGAGGCCGCCGCCGCGCTTGAGCGTCGGGGCTTTCAGGTGCAATGGGAGGAGCTGAGTTCTTACCCCGCCCTCTCCCTTCCGCGGACAGCGCATCTTGCCGGTCTGCTGGCCGAGCTGACTGGCATCGAACCGCTGGCAGCCGTCAGCTATGGTACTGAAGCCGGGCTCTACCAGCGTGCCGGCCTTGAGGCGATCATTTGCGGCCCGGGCGATATCGCTCGCGCACACAAGCCGAACGAATTCATCCTCACGCACGAACTCGACGCCTGCCAGGCCATGATCGAGGCTCTCGGCCGTCGTTGCCTGGCGTGATGCCGTAAGACCGAAGGATAGAAGCCCATGACGTTCCTCTTCAATTCGGATTCCCGCCGCGGCCATATCTTTCAGCAAGCCTTCGCCCGCGAGCTGCCGGACCTTCCCTTCTCTATGAATCCGACGTCCGTCGACCCGGATGCCGTACGCTATCTGATCACCTGGACGGTTCCGGACGACTTGCCGCGCTACCGCAATCTCGAAGTTCTGTTTTCAATCGGTGCCGGCATCGATCAGTTCGATACGACAAATGTCCCCGATCACGTAAAAGTCGTGCGTATGGTCGAAGACGGCATTACGCGCATGATGCAGGAATATGTGACGCTCGGCGTCCTCGCACTCCACCGCAATCTGCCCTCCTATCTCAGCCAGCAGCACCGTCAGGTCTGGAATGCCTTACCACAGGTTCAGGCCGCCGAACGCCGCATCGGCGTGCTGGGGCTCGGGAACCTTGGCCAGGCCGTGCTCGAAAGATTGAAGCCGTTCGGCTTTGTGCTTTCCGGCTGGAGCCGCAATCAACGCGAACTAGAGGGCGTTACCTGTTTTGCCGGCGAAGCTGGACTCCACGCTATGCTTTCCACGACCGATATCGTGATCTGCCTCCTGCCGCTGACCGACGAAACTCGCGGTTTTCTCAACGTCGATCTCTTCGAAAAACTGCCGCAGGGTGCAAGCCTTGTGCATGTCGGCCGCGGACCGCAGCTTGTGTCGGAAGATCTCCTGGCAGCGCTCGACAGCGGCCGGCTTGCCGGCGCCGTGATCGATGTCACCGATCCCGAACCGCTGCCGACCGGACATCCGTTCTGGAACCACGACCGCATCCTGCTGACACCGCATATTGCGAGCGTCACCCAGCCCCATAGCGCTGCACGCACCGTCATCGACAACATCAAGCGGATCCAGGCGGGCTTGGACCCGTTCGGCCTCGTCGACCGCCGCCGCGGCTACTGATCGCCAACCCGAAAGGAACTCCATGTCCCTCCTCAAGACGATTGACCCCAACCCTTCCTTCGCACCGCGCGAAAACGTCGTCGCGCCGGAGCGACTGATCTCGGGCGATCCGAAGCTTAAGACCTGGGCACAGGACGTTGCGCGCAACGAGACTGTGCACACCGGTGTATGGGAAGCCACACCCGGCGTCAGCCGTTCGATCAAGGGCGAAACCTTCGAATTCTGCCATATTCTCTCCGGCGTCGTCGAATTGACACCGGAAGGCGGCGAGTCCGTCGTCTATAAAGCAGGTGACAGCTTCGTCATGAAACCGGGCTTCGTCGGAATCTGGAAGACGATCGAAACGGTCCGGAAGATATACGTGACCGTCACCCCTTGAGCTTTGCTACCTCGGCGCGGCCTCTGAGCCCGCGCCGCATCTGGCCTGACCAAAGAATACACTGCGGGACCTTCTCAAAACGGCTTTTTCCGCCGCGACAGCCGACGCGATCGGATCAAGCTACTTCGCCGATCCTATAGCATCTCTGTAAATTGACCGGAGGTATCATTATGGACCTGAGCTTCGATCCCGATAGTCTTTCGCTCCCCGTCGGGCATTTCATCGGCGAGCATTTCAGCGCCGCGAACGGTGTCATTCCGATGCACCGCCCTTCCGATGGCAAAGCCTATGCCGGATGCCCGGTCGCGGACGCCTCCATTGTCGACCAGGCCGTTCAGACGGCCAAGGCCGCGCTGAAGCAAAGCAATTGGGGCGGCGTCCGCCCACGCGAGCGCCTGAATGTCCTGCACCGTTGGGCCAACCTCATCGAGGAGGAAGCCGAAACGCTGGCAAGGCTGGAGGCCGTCGCTTCGACGCGCCCCGTCGGCCAGCTTGTCGAGGGCGATATCGCGATCTCGGCAGAGCAGATCCGCTTCTTCGCCGAATTCGCCGACAAGGAAGGCAGCGACCTCGTGCCGACCGACGACGGCAATATCGGCATGATCATGACCGAGCCCTACGGGGTGGTGGGTGCCATCACGCCCTGGAACTTTCCGATCAACATGGCCGCCTGGAAACTTGGCCCGGCGCTGGCTGCCGGAAATGCCGTCATCCTGAAGCCATCCGAAATGACGCCGTTTTCATCCATCTATCTGGCAGAGCTCGCCGTGCGTGCCGGCCTTCCCGCCGGCCTAATCAACGTGGTACTGGGTGACGGCGCGACGACCGGCCAGGCTATCACCAGCCATCCCGACATCGCCAAGATCAGCTTTACCGGCTCGGGCCGGGCTGGATCGGCGATCATGGAAAACATTGCCCGCACGGGAATAAAGCCGATGACGCTGGAGCTCGGCGGCAAGAGCCCCCAGATCGTTTTTGCCGATGCAGACCTCGATAAGGCTGCCGTTGCGGTTGCGGCGAGTATCATCGGCAATGCCGGTCAGGCCTGCGTCGCCGGATCGCGGCTCATCGTCGAGAAAAAGATAGCGGCCGAACTGATCGACGCCATCCGAAATCGGATGAAGGGCGTGGCTCCCGGTCCCACCTGGGATGCCGCAAGCCGCTACTCCCCCATCATATCGGAAAAGCAGAGACAGCGTATCGATGCGATCGTCTCCGCCACCGTCGCGGCCGGCGGAGAATGTCTTGCCGGCGGCGCGATCATGGACGCACCGGGCTATTTCTACGCCCCGACACTGATGGCCGGAGTCGATCAGACTTCTCCAGCCATCATCGAGGAGATCTTCGGTCCGGTGCTGACGCTCCAGACATTCGAGGAGGAAGAAGAAGCCCTGCAGCTTGCCGACCATCCAAGCTACGGGCTCGCGGCAGGCCTCTTCACCCGCGACCTCTCCCGCGCCATCCGGCTGACCCGCCGTCTCCAAGCCGGTACCATCTGGGTCAACCGCTATAGCCGCTCACTTGACCACATCCTGCCGACCGGCGGCTATAAGCAGTCCGGTATCGGCAAGGATCTAGGCCGCGAGGCATTCCAGGCCAATCGCAAGAGCAAGAGCGTTTTGATTAGTCTTTAAGGACAGTGAACATGAAAACCTACAAGATCGCATTGATCCCGGGTGATGGCATCGGTCGCGACATGACCGCCGCCGCCTGGTCGGTTCTGCAAAAGGCAGCTGGCAACCGCGGCTTTATACTCGATGGCACCGAATTTCCCTGGTCCTGCGCCTTCTACAAGGAAACCGGCACCATGATGCCCGCCGACGGCATTGCAACGCTACGCGGTTTCGATGCCATCCTGCTCGGAGCCGTCGGCTGGCCGGCCGAAGTGCCGGATGCGGTATCCCTGCACGGGCTGCTGCTGCCGATCCGCAAGAACTTCGTACAATATGCCAATATTCGCCCGCACAGGCTGCTGCCGGGTGTCCAGGGACCGCTCAAGGCATCGGCCTTCGACATTCTCTGCATCCGCGAAAACACCGAGGGCGAATATTCCGGCGCCGGCGGCCGCGTTCATCAAGGCACGCTCGACGAAGTCGCGGTCGAAACGTCGATCTTCACCCGCAAGGGCGTCGAGCGCATCCTGCGTTTCGCCTTCGAGCAAGCAAGGACCCGCCGCGGCAAGCTCGCCTCGGTGACGAAATCCAACGCCCAGAAGCATTCGATGGTCTTCTGGGACGACATTACCCGGCAGCTCGCGCAGGATTATCCCGATGTCGAGGTCACGAGTTATCACATCGATGCCATGGCGGCCCGCATGGTGATGGCGCCGGAAACCCTCGACGTGGTCGTCGCATCCAACCTCTTCGGCGACATCCTCACGGATCTCGGCGCAGCAATCCAGGGCGGCCTCGGTTTCGCGGCATCGGCCAATATCAACCCCGAGCGGAACGCTCCCTCGATGTTCGAACCCGTGCACGGGTCTGCGCCCGATATTGCCCATCTCGGCATCGCCAACCCGATCGCAACGGTGTGGTCCGGCGCCATGATGCTCGAACATCTAGGCGAGCAGGCCGCGGCAAATGCCGTCATGGCGGCGATCGAAGCGACAACCGCAAGCGGCATCGGCACGGTTCCGGGCAAAGACAGGACCGACGCGATCACCGCGGCAGTGCTCGCCGCAATCTGACGTCTCATCAAGGATCCGAACATGCAAAATCTGAAAATGCCATCCCTGTTCCGTGAGCAGGCGCTGATCGGCGGCGACTGGCTTCCCGCTCGTTCGGGCAAGACCGTGGCCGTCGTCGATCCGGCAACGCAGGCCGTCATCGGAACGGTGCCGGACATGGGCGACGACGAGACCCGGGCGGCAATCGAGGCCGCCGAGGCGGCTTATGGCTCCTGGAAGAAGCGGACCCATGCCGAGCGTGCAGCGCGGCTGGAAGCCTGGCACGATCTGATGCTCGAGCATATCGATGATCTCGCGCTGATCCTGACGATCGAGCAGGGCAAGCCGCTTGATGAAGCCCGTGGCGAAATCCGCTACGGCGCCTCCTTCGTCAAATGGTTCGCCGAAGAAGCCCGCCGCATCGGTGGCCAGACCATTCCGTCGCCGACGCCCGACCGCCGCATTCTTGTGCTGAAGGAGCCGGTCGGCGTTTGCGGCATCATCACGCCCTGGAATTTTCCGAATGCGATGATCACGCGCAAGCTTGCGCCGGCGCTCGCGGCCGGCTGCACCGTCGTGGTGAAGCCTTCCGAATTCACCCCCTACTCGGCCCTGGCGCTCGGCGTGCTTGCAGAAATGGCCGGCATTCCGGCCGGCGTCATCAATATCGTCACGGGCATGCCATCCGAGATCGGCGCAGAGATCCTTGCCAATCCGACCGTACGCAAGATTTCCTTCACCGGCTCCACGCCCGTCGGCTCGCTGCTGATGCGCGGGGCGGCGGCCAGCATCAAGCGGCTTTCGCTCGAGCTCGGCGGCAACGCCCCCTTCATCGTCTTCGATGACGCGGATCTCGACCTTGCCGTAGAGGGAGCGATCGTCTCCAAATTCCGCAACGGCGGACAGACCTGCGTCTGCGCCAACCGCATCCTGGTCCAGGCCGGCGTCTATGATGCTTTCGCCAAGAAGCTCGCCGCTCGCGTCGATGCCATGAAGGTTGGCCCGGGCACCGAGGCCGGCGTTGCGATCGGTCCGATGATCAACGAAGCGGCGATCGCCAAGATCAATCGTCATGTCGAAGACGCGCTCTCGAAGGGCGCGACAATCGTGACAGCCAAGCGGGACTTGCCGGCCGGCCCGCAATACACCGCGCCGATCGTCCTGACCGGGGCCACCACCGCTATGCAGCTCGCCGCCGAGGAGACCTTCGGACCGGTCGCACCGCTCTTTCGCTTCGAGACGGAAGAAGAGGCGATCACCATTGCCAACGGCACGCCCTATGGGCTTGCGGCCTATTTCTATACCGAGAGCCTGAAGCGTGCCTGGCGGGTGGGCGAGGCGCTCGAATTCGGCATGGTCGGCCTCAATACCGGCTTGATCTCGACGGAGGTCGCGCCGTTCGGCGGCGTCAAGCAATCGGGCCTCGGACGCGAAGGTTCGCAGCTCGGCATTGAGGAATATCTGGAAACAAAGGCCTTCCATATCGGTGGTCTTAACTGAGTTGTCGCGTCTCAGACTGGAAAAAGGGCCGCAAGCGCGCCCGCCACTAGCGTAAATGTGGAATCGGCAAAATTTTACGGTTCCACATTTCTCAGTCGTGACCGCTGATGGCCCGAGCCGCCATTGCAAGACTGATATGGACATGTCCAGGATTCGTGGGAAGGAGACAGTCCGATCTTGGCTAAGGCGTGCTCGAGAGCTGAGGTCAGTTGGCGAGCGATGCCCGGACTGGGAGACGGCTGATGCTGTGTCCTGTGGCTGCTTCGGCTGCGCGCCGCAGGATGGCCGGGTCTGACACTCCCTGATGGTCGAGCCGCGGCGTATATGGCGCCTCCAGTCTTGCTGCCTCGTCGTCGGTGAGGCTGATCGACAGGGAAGCCACAGCGTCATCGATATGTTTCGCTTTCAGTGCACCAACGATCGAAGCTGCCACTACGGGATTGCGACGCAGCCAGGCAAGCGCAATCATTGACCGTCCGACGCCCCGTTCCTCCGCAATGGCGCCCACCACGTCGATAATCAGCTCGTCGCTGTCGGCAGTGGCTGCACCCAGATTGTGGACAGCTTCGGTTTCCGCTCTTGGCGTGGTCTCTCCCCACGGTCTGGCCAGTCGACCACGGTTGAGAGGGCTGTAGATAATGGTCTGCACCCCTTCGTCGATGCAAAGCGCGTGCATCTCGCGCTCTTCTTCGCGGTCAAGCAGATTGTAGGTATCCTGCATGGACACGAACCAGGCCCAGCCGTTGGATTTCTGCAGGTGTAGCGCTTTGCCAAATTCCCAGGCCATCATAGACGATGCACCGAGGTATCGGACCTTGCCGGCCTTGACGACATCGTTCAGGGTCTCGAGCGTTTCTTCCCAAGGGTAGTCCTGTCACGACGATGGATTTGGTAGAGGTCGATATAGTCCGTGCTTAGGCGCTTGAGGCTCATATCCACTTCGGTCATGATTGCCTTGCGCGATAGCCCTATACTATTAGGTCCATCGCGCATTGGTGCGCTGAGTTTGGTGGCGATCACAACGTTTTCACGGTGTGCAAAGTCCTTCAATGACCGCCCGAGGATCTCCTCGCTGGAACCATTTGAATACAAATTGGCGGTGTCGAAGAAATTGATGCCCGCCTCAAGTGCGTGGCGAATGAGGCGTCGACTTGCTTCCTCATCAAGTGACCAAGACGGGTAACCTCGCGACGGGTCCCCGAACCCCATACAGCCAATGCCGATAGGCGAAATATCGAGGCCCGTCCGGCCGAGCTTGGTATATTGCATGTCCGTCTCCATATCCGCTATATTCGGACAAATGTCCGCTTATTGTTAAGTAGCGGACAATTGTCCGTTTAGTCAAGAGGCGATATGGCTGTAGAAGAGGATGGGTTGCGAGCAGACGCCCGCGCAAACCGCGATCGCATACTTGAGGTGGCACGAAAGGCCCTGACCGCCGATCCCGAAACGCCGCTCAGCGCCATCAGCAAGGCAGCCGGAGTCGGGCAAGGCACGCTCTATCGCCACTTCCCGACGCGGGAAGCTCTGGCCTTGGCCATTTATCGCAAGGAGATCAATGCCCTTGCGGCTCTCGCATCCACGCTTTTGCAAGAGCATCCGCCGCTGGAGGCGTTTCGTCTGTGGTGTGCCCAGGTGGCTGATTCCAGCGCCATGAAGCGCGGCGTGGCAAGACTTCTGCAAGCGGCCACGTCCGAGGATGATAAACGCGAGACCTATCAGCAGATGCTGTTGGCGATGCGTTCACTCATCGCTGCATGCGAGACCGCCGGCGCGATCGATCGCGGTGCAAATGCCGACGATGTTTTGATGCTTCTCGGAGTCCTTTGGCAGATTCCATCGCATCCCGATAGGGATGCTCAGGCAGCGAGGATAATAGCACTCATCTTCAGAGGATTGGGGGCCAAGAGTGGCTAAGCTGGCTTTCTGAACCATGGAACTGCGCCGAGAGTAACCTGTATGTCAGGCCAACGATTCCACATTTAAGTTAGTGGCTGACGCAAGCGCGACCATTCTCTTTTGCGGTCACGCTTTCGCCAAAACCCACTGCCGGCTGATATCACTGAAATCTGTCGAGCGTTTTGTAATACAGGCCGACCAAAGGCAGGAACCATGGCTTGCCGAAATGGCCGGGAACGGCCGGCCAATCGAGCCCCTTGAGCGGGTTGCGGTCAGGCCTTCCGAGGATCGCATCCGCAATGGTCATGCCGAGATGCGTGGAAAGTTGCGCGCCGTGACCTGAATAGCCCATGGCGTACCAGATGCCGTCATGATAACCGGCACGCGGATAGCGGTCCTTGGTGATATCGACGAGACCACCCCAGCAATAATCGATCTCGACCTCGGCGAGCTGGGGAAATATATGGGCAAGGCTTTCGCGAAGGATCGCGCCGCTCCGGGCGTCGGAACGCTGGTCCGATGTTGCGGAGAAGCGGGCCCGCCCTCCGAAGATCAGCCGGTTATCCGGTGACAGGCGCCAGTAGTTGCCGATGTTCATCGTGTTCACGCAGGTGCGATTTCCGGGCATTGCCGAGGCAACTTCCGCATCCGTCAAGGGCCGTGTCGCGACGATGAAACTGCCGACCGCCATGATGCGGCGACGGAAATAGCTGAAATTGGCTGTCGTGTAGGCGCCGGTGGCGATCATGACCTGGTCTGCCGTGACGGTGCCCTTGGTGGTCTTTAGGACGTGCCTACCGCCAGCTTGGCTGCGCTCCGTCACGGCAGCACCTTCCACGATGACCGCTCCGCGTCGCCTGGCCGCCTCGGCCAATCCGGCGACATAGCGGCCCATATGCATCATGGCGCTTTTCTTCGAGAGCATTGCGCCGTGAAACGGCGAACCGACCTCATTCTTGAGATCGGCTGCGGACAGCAGCGCGGTGTCGGGATCGGCCTCGGCATGCACCGCCTCGAAATTCCTGGCCAGACCTTCGAAATGCTGTGGCTTGGAGGCAAGCTTCAGCTTGCCCGCGCGGCGGAAATTGCAGTCGATCCCCTCTTCGGCGATAATCGCTTCGAGCGTGTCGATCGAGGCATCGAATGCACGATAGAGCGCGATGGCCCGCTCCTTGCCCAATTCCGCCTTTGCCGCGATGTAACTATGCGCCAGGCCATTGTTCAGATGACCGCCATTGCGCCCGGACGCGCCGAAGCCGACGGTCTCAGCCTCCAGAACAAGGACCTTCGCCCCCGCCATGGCAAGCTGGCGGGCGGCGCCAAGCCCGGTGAAGCCGCCGCCCACGACGACGACGTCATAATGCCCTTCGACGGGGCCGACGGCGGCACCCTCGAAGCGGGGCGCCGTATCATGCCAATAGGAGGAATATTTCATCTGGCTGCCCTTTCTCAGAGCCCCACAACACCCGGCAGACCGGAAATATCGGCGATTTCGACATAGCCATAATAAGGATTGGCCGGCTCGTGACCACGGTTGACCCAGACCTTGTTCTTGATGCCGAGATCATGGGCCGACATGAGGTCGTAGCGGAAGGAGGACGAGCAGTGCAGAATGTCTTCCGGGCCGCAGCCGAGCATGTCGAACATGTATTCGAAGGCCTGGAAGCGCGGCTTATAGGCATTGGCCTGCTCGGCCGTATAGACGGCATGGAAGGGGGCGCCGAGCTTTGCGACATTCGACATGATCTGGCTATTCATCGCATTCGACAGGATGACGAGCGGAATTTCCTTGGCGACCTTGGCAAGACCTGCCGGAACGTCGGCATGCGGCCCCCAGGTGGGGACGCGTTCATAAACAATCTTGGCATCTTCCTCCTTGAAGGCAACGCCGTTGCGCTTGCACGTCCGCTCGAGCGAATTGTGCACCACGTCGGCATAGGGCTTCCAGGCGCCCATGATCTCGTCGAGCCGATAAGCAGCGAAATTGTTGATGAACTGCAGCATGGCCGCCTCGTCGAGACGATCGCCATAGAGGTCACGGGCGGCTTCCGCCATCTGGAAATTGATCAGCGTGCCGTGGCAATCGAAGGTGATATATTTCGGGCGGAAGGTGGTCATGCGCTTCGTCCTTACGTGCTGCCCCTCGAGGCGTTTGGTGGAGAACACGATAATAGGATTGCTTTCGGCGCGTGAGCCCACTGATTTTGCGAGGTTCGGAGCAGAAAGTTTCGTATAGCGGCGTTCGTTTGGCATTTGCTTGCAGGGACAGCCGACGAAGACGCCTTTCGCTCCCAGTTTCGCGATCGCCGTCAGCGACTGTGACGGCATAAGATGCGGCAAGAGCAAGCAGCTACGGCGAAAGATACCGTCAAGGACATCGCCTTCAGATAATCTTCCGGCACCGACGCTCCGACACTTGGGCAAAAGAAATATGAGGAGCGCCATGCAGGAGCGACAGATAGAAATCAGGCCTTTCGGTCCCGACCATTTGGACGCTGCGGTCCGGCTGTCGCAAGAGGCCGGCTGGCCTCATCGCCTGGAGGACTGGAAAGTCGCCCTGGACCTCAGCAAAGGTGTCATTGCAATCGGAGCCGATGGTGAGGTGGTCGGCACCACGCTACTGACGCCTTACGAAACGGACTGCGCTACGATCAACATGGTGATCGTCGCTGCAAGCATGCGCGGACGCGGACTGGGACGCCGCCTCATGGAAGCCGCCTTGGCTCTCGCGGATGACCGTCCCCTGCGCCTCACCGCGACCACCGATGGCCTGCCTCTCTATGAAAAGTTGGGCTTTCGCCAGACCGGCGCCGTCATTCAACACCAAGGCCTTGTGGCGGCGGTTGCGAAACCGGCAAACACCGAAGCGGCGACCAGGGCCGATATCTCGGCAATTACAGCTCTCGACCGCGAGGCCTTTGGCGCCGACCGTTCCGCCCTGATTGAACGATTAGCGGATCTGGGTGAATTCGCAATCATCCGCCGCAACGGCAAGGTCGCCGCCTTCGCCTGCCTTCGTCCCTTCGGCCGAGGCGAGGTCGTGGGACCGGTCGTCGCCCCAGACATAGAAGATGCAAAATCGCTTCTATCCCACTTCATGAGCCGGAAAACCGGCGCGTTCCTGCGTGTCGACACCAGTGCGGAAACCGGTCTCGGACCGTGGCTCGCCAGCCATTCGCTTGTCCATGTCGGTGGCGGCATTACCATGGCGAACCCCGTTATCCAGCGTAGCAATTCCTCGAAAGTCACTACTTTCGCCCTCGCCAACCAGGCGCTCGGCTGATCCGGAGAAGACCATGTACAGCAATTCCCTCATCGAGCTCGATCGCGCCCATCTGGTGCATCCGGTCGCCTCCTATCGCGGCCATGAGCAGCAAGGCGTGCGGGTGCTTTCATCCGCCAAGGGAGCAACGATCACCGATGCTCAAGGCCGTCAGTTGATCGATGGCTTCGCAGGGCTTTGGTGCGTCAACGCCGGCTACGGTCACGAAACGATCGTGGAGGCGGCGGCCCGCCAGATGCGCGAGCTCCCCTATGCGACAGCCTATTTCGGCCTCGGCAGTGAATCGGCCATCCGCCTTGCTGCCGAGCTCGCCGAACGTGCCCCCGGCGACCTCAACCACATCTATTTCACGCTGGGCGGCTCGGACGCTATCGACAGTACCGTCCGCTTCATCCGGTACTACTGGTTTGCCCGCGACCAACCGCAGCGCGATCAATTCATCTCGATGGAGCAGGGTTATCACGGCTCTTCCACGGTCGGCGCGGGACTGACCGCCCTGCCCAACTTCCATGCCGGCTTCGGCGTTCCGCTCGACTGGCAGCACAAAATTCCGTCGCCCTACCCTTATCGCAATCCCGTCGGGCAGGATGCGAATGCCATCATCCAAGCGTCTCTCGCAGCACTCAGAGCAAAGGTCGAAGCGATTGGAGCAAACCGGGTTGCTGCCTTCTATGCCGAACCGATCCAGGGCTCGGGCGGGGTGATCGTCCCTCCGAAGGGATGGATGAAGGCCATGCGGGAGCTCTGCAAGGAACTCGACATTCTCTTCGTCGCAGACGAAGTGATTACCGGCTTCGGCCGGACAGGCCCGCTTTTTGCCTGTTCCGAAGACGAGATCGTTCCCGATTTCATCACCACGGCGAAGGGGCTCACCTCCGGCTACGTTCCGATGGGCGCGGTGTTCATGGCCGATCATGTCTATCAGGTCATTGCCGACGGGGCGGGAGCCTCTGCCGTAGGTCACGGTTACACCTATTCCGCCCATCCCGTCAGCGCAGCCGTCGGGCTGGAAGTCTTGAAACTCTATGAAGGCGGACTGCTCGAAAACGGCATAAAGGCCGGCGCGAGGCTGATGGCCGGCCTCGAGAGCCTGAGAGATCATCCCCTAGTGGGCGATGTCCGCGGCCGCGGCATGCTGGCTGCGATCGAGCTGGTCGTAGACAAGGCCGCAAAAACGCCGCTGCCGGCGGAAGCCCAGCCATCACGCCGGATTTTCGACCGGGCTTGGGAAAACGGTCTCGTGGTCCGCGCCTTCGCCAATGGCGTGCTGGGGTATGCTCCGCCGCTTTGCTGCACGGACACCGATATCGACGCGATCATCGAACGAACGGAAAGGACGCTTGATCAGACGCTCGAAGATCCCGACGTCCGCCGGGCGCTGAAGGACTGAACCGGCCGAGGGCTAGGATCGATATACCGCGCGCAGGCGTTTTTCAGAATTTTGTGCCGCATCGCTAGTCCGATTCGGCGCAAACGGCGCGGTCGAAGTGCCAAACTTATCCTTAATGAAGGTCCATCCCGGCAAATTCGGGAGCGTCAGAAAACAAGTGGACCTGGGAACAGCATAATCTTCCGTAAGGCGGCCGCCCGGCGCCGCCGGCAAGCAGACTGGGGTAAGATATGACTAAGTCATTGGCAGAATTCAAATATATGAGCTTCGACGTTGTCGGAACTCTGATCGACTTCGAAGGCGGCCTCAAAACCTGCCTCAACGAAATTGCAGCTGAAGCGAAGGTGACGATCGACGGCGAGGAGGCGCTCGCGCTCTATCGAGCCGCGCGCTACGCCGACGATGCGGATCTGTTTCCCGATGATCTCGTGCGTGTCTATCTCGCCATCGCCCCAAAACTCGGTTTGCCGGCCGAAGAGGCCTATGGTCGGCGCCTGCGCGATTCCGCCAGACAATGGAAAGCCTTTCCCGACAGTGCCGAAGCCCTGGCGCAGCTTGCCCGCAAATATCGGCTGATCGCCATGACGAACGCCCGACGCTGGGCCTTCGAACATTTCTCGGCGGAACTGGGACATCCGTTTTACGCTGCCTTCACTGCGGACGACACCGGCACCGAAAAGCCCGATCCGGCGTTCTTTCATAAGGTCTTCGACTTCGTGGCCGGCGAGAATGCCAGCAAGGACGATATTCTCCACGTGGCGCAGAGCCAGTACCACGATATCGGCGTATCCCGGCAATTGGGAATGACGAACTGCTGGATCCAGCGCCGTCACGCGCAGGCCGGATATGGCGGCACGATCGAACCGGGCGAATTCACCACGCCGGACTACCACTTCAAATCCATGGCCGAGCTTGCCGAAGCCGTGAGGGCGCTGGAGGCGGCCTGACCAGCCGTCATCATCGTCGCATCCAATAAAAAGCAGACTGCCAACCAGAAAAAAGGGGAATGACATGAACGACAAGATCATGAACTGGACTACCTCGGATGACGCGATGGTCGAGAACGCCATTCGTCGAGGCGCCACCCGCCGCGAACTTCTCACCATGCTTCTGGCAGGCGGTGTAGCCATGTCGGCGGGCGGCCTGGTGCTCGGCCGGGCATCGAATGCCGTCGCGGCCACTCCCAAATCCGGCGGCAATCTGAAAGCAGCCGGCTGGTCGTCCTCGACCGCCGATACGCTGGATCCCGCCAAGGCATCGCTGTCGACGGACTATGTGCGCTGTTGCTCGCTCTACAATCGCCTGACCTTCATCGACAAGGCCGGCGTGACACAAATGGAACTCGCCGAAAGCATCGAAAGCAAGGACGCCAAGACCTGGACGGTCAAGCTGCGCAAGGGCGTGACATTCCATGACGGCAAGGAGCTGACGGCCGATGATGTCGTCTTCTCGCTCAAACGCCATCTCGATCCTGGCGTCGGCTCGAAAGTCGCCAAGATCGCCGCGCAGATGACCGGCTTCAAGGCTGTCGACAAGTCTACGGTCGAAATCGCCCTGGCCGACCCGAATGCCGACCTGCCGACCATTCTCGCCCTGCATCACTTCATGATCGTCGCCAACGGCACGTCGGACTTCTCGAAGGGCAATGGCACCGGAGCCTTCGCTCTCGAAACCTTCGATCCGGGCAATCGCTCGGTCGTGGTGAAGAACAAGAACTACTGGAAGTCCGGCCAGCCCTACCTCGAGTCGTTTGAGTTCTTTGCGATCAGCGATGACAATGCCCGGGTCAATGCGCTGCTTTCGGGCGACATTCACTACGCAGCTTCGATCAATCCCCGCGCCATGAAGCTCATCGACGGACAGTCGGGCTTTACGCTGTCGAAAACGACGAGCGGCAATTACACCAATCTGAACATGCGCCTCGACATGACGCCGGGCAACAAGAAGGACTTCATCGATGGCATGAAGTCGCTGGTCAATCGCGAGCAGATCGTCAAGTCGGCCCTGCGCGGCCTTGGCGAAGTTGCCAATGACCAGCCCGTTTCCCCCGCCAATATCTATCACAACAACGATCTGAAGCCGAAGGCCTTCGATCCGGACAAGGCGAAGTTCCATTTCCAGAAGGCCGGCGTGCTCGGACAATCCATTCCGGTGATAGCCTCCGACGCTGCAACTTCGTCGATCGACATGGCGATGATCATCCAGGCGGCCGGCGCAAACATCGGCATGAAGCTCGATGTCCAACGCGTTCCTTCCGATGGTTATTGGGATAATTACTGGCTCAAGGCACCGATCCATTTCGGCAACATCAATCCGCGCCCGACGCCGGACATACTGTTTTCACTTCTCTATGCTTCGAATGCACCGTGGAACGAAAGCCAGTACAAGTCGGAAAAGTTCGACAAGATGCTGATCGAAGCCCGCGGCTTGCTCGATCAGGCCAAACGCAAGCAGATCTACGCCGAAATGCAGGTGATGGTCGCTGAAGAAGCCGGTACCATCATCCCGGCTTACATCTCGAATGTGGATGCGCTTTCGGGCAAGGTGCACGGATTGGAAGCCAACCCGCTCGGTGGCATGATGGGTTATGCAATGGCGGAGTATCTGTGGCTCGATGCCTAACGGCAGCTGAGCCCCCGGACGGCGCAAACCCGTCCGGGAACCTCCGTCTCGCGAACGCCGTTCGTGTCGTAGATCGCCGCAGGAGCATCGCCATTGAGATCCGAGGTCTCCAATCTCATCCTAAACCGGCTCTTCATCGCGCTCATCACCTTGCTGATCGTGTCATTCGCCGTCTTCTTCGCAACGAGTATGCTGCCGGGAGACACGGCGTCCATTCTGCTCGGCCAGGCAGCTACGCCAGAAGCGGTTGCCGGCTTGCGCAAGGCAATGCATCTCGACGAGCCGGCGATCCTGCGGTTCCTGGAATGGCTTCTGGGCCTGATCAGGGGTGACCTCGGCACGTCCTATGCAAACAATATGCCCGTTGCGGAGCTGATCGGCCGCCGTCTGGTTGCGACGCTGGAGCTTGCCGCCATCACGACGTTCGTCTCGGTCCCGCTTGCACTCCTGCTTGGCATTACTTCGGCCATGCTTCGCGGCTCCTATTACGATCGGATCGTCACGATCATTTCCATCGGCGTCATATCGGTGCCCGAATTCATGGTCGCAACGCTTGCGGTGCTGCTATTCGCCGTCTATCTGCGCTGGCTGCCGGCACTGTCCTCCATCAGCCAGGTGCATACGGTCTTCGACCTTCTGAAGATCTACGCAATGCCCGTCATCACGCTCACCTTTGTCATCTCAGCCCAGATGATCCGCATGACAAGGGCGGCCCTGATCGAGACGCTGAAGACGCCTTATGTGGAAATGGCCCTGCTCAAGGGCGCCTCGCGCGGCCGCATGGTGTTCAGGCACGCATTGCCCAATGCGCTGGGGCCGATCGTCAACGCGATTGCGCTTTCGCTCTCCTATCTCGTCGGCGGCGTGATCATCGTCGAGACCATCTTCAATTATCCGGGCATCGCGAAATTGATGGTGGACGCCGTCGCGACCCGCGATCTCCCGCTCATCCAGAGCTGCGCAATGATTTTCTGCCTCGGTTATCTCCTGCTGATCACCATGGCCGATATCGTCGCAATCCTGTCAAATCCGAGGCTGCGATGACCACGAACAGCTTGGCTTCCCGCACCCCTTCCCTTCTCGGCTATAATGTCAGCCTTATTGGCATCGTGGCCTTTGCCATAATCCTTGGCTGGACGATCGTCGCATTGTTCGCACCCTACATGCTCCCCTATTCCGTCGGCGATATCGTCGATACGGACTATTTCGGCCCTATAAGCCGGCAATTGTGGCTCGGCTCGGACTATCTCGGCCGTGATATGTTCTCGCGCGTTTTGATGGGCGCGCGCTATACGGTCGGCATTTCATTGGCTGCGGTCGCGCTGTGCTGCTTTTGCGGCGTGACGCTCGGCATGACCGCCGCAGTTGTCGGTGGATGGTTCGACGCGATCCTGAGCCGGTTTCTCGATGCATTGAACTCCATTCCAAGCAAGCTTTTCGGCCTGGTCGTCGTTGCCGCCGTCGGCTCGTCCATTCCAGTGCTGATCATCACGCTTGCCGTCATCTATACGCCCGGCGCCTATCGCTTTGCTCGCGCGCTCGCGGTCAATATCAACACGATGGACTTCATCACGGTTGCCCGCACCCGCGGTGAGCGGGTCGGCTACATTATCGGTTCGGAAATTCTGCCGAACATTATTCGCCCTGTTCTGGCGGATTTCGGCCTGCGCTTCGTCTTCGTCGTGCTCCTGTTGTCCGGTCTCTCCTTTCTCGGCCTCGGCCTGCAGCCGCCCTATGCCGACTGGGGAGCCCTGGTCCGCGAAAATATCGGCGGGCTGCCCTTTGCCGCCCCGGCCGTACTCGTGCCCTCTTTTGCCATTGCCAGCCTCACCATCAGCGTCAACCTGCTGATCGACAACCTGCCGCGCAAGATCAGGGACAGGAGCGCATGACGATGACCAGCCTCGTTGAAATCAAGAATCTGAAGGTCGAGGCGACGACCGATTCCGGGCGTATCGTCGAGATCATCAAGGGCGTCAGTTTTAACATTGCCAAGGGCGAGATTGTCGCGCTCATCGGCGAAAGCGGCTCGGGCAAGACGACGATCGCGCTGACGCTCATGGGGTATGCGCGCGAAGGCTGTCGCATCTCCGGCGGGGAGATCCAAGTCGATGGGCAGGACATGGCCGCCCTTTCCGAAAGCGAGCGTTCAAAGGTCCGCGGCACCACGGTTGCCTATATTCCGCAAAGTGCAGCGGCCGCCTTCAACCCGGCTACGAAGATCATGGAGCAGGTGATCGAGGTCACTCGCATTCACCGGCTGATGCCGCCTGAACAGGCTCGCCAGCGCGCGATCGAGCTCTTCCGGGCGCTGTCGCTGCCAAATCCGGAGACGATCGGCGAACGATATCCGCATCAGGTCTCGGGAGGTCAGTTGCAGCGGCTGGCGGCGGCCATGGCTCTGATCGGCGAACCCAAGCTTGTCATTTTTGACGAACCGACGACCGCACTTGATGTGACGACGCAGATCGATGTGCTGAAGGCATTCAAATCCGTCATCCGTGCCGGCGACATCGCCGGCGTCTATGTTTCACACGATCTGGCCGTCGTCGCACAGATCGCCGATCGGATTGCCGTGCTCAAGGGCGGCGAAATTCAGGAAATCGCGGAGACGGAGACGATCCTAAGACAGCCGAGCCATCCCTATACGCGCGAGCTGCTGGCGGCGTTCGAGCCGAAGCAAGCCATCCGCGACGGCAAAACAGGTGGGACGATTGCATCCGTGCTGAGGATCGACAATCTGGTGGCGGGCTATGGCGATATCCAGACTAATGGCCTACCCGCGGTCTGTGCGGTTCAATCCGTAAGCCTGGAGGTGGAAAAGGGGAGGAATCTCGGCATTATCGGTGAATCCGGATGCGGAAAGTCGACGCTGGCGCGCGCAATTGCCGGCATATTGCCGGCCGTATCAGGCACTATCGGCTTCAATGGCAGCGACATGAATCGTGCTGCCAAATTGCGCTCGCGCGATCAATTGCGGGAGATGCAGATCGTCTTTCAATATGCCGACACCGCGCTCAATCCGGCAAAATCGATCGCCGATATTCTCGAGCGGCCCCTGGCCTTCTATCACGGGATGGACCGCAGGGCTCGAGCGGCCAGAGTCGACGAGTTGCTTGACATGGTGCGATTGCCGCGCGCACTTCGCTATCGCTATCCGTCGGAATTGTCAGGTGGACAGAAGCAGCGCGTGAATTTCGCTCGTGCGCTTGCGGCAGAGCCACGGCTGATCATTTGCGATGAAATCACATCCGCGCTCGACACGGTGGTTGCGGCGGCGATTATCGACCTGCTTAAGGAACTGCAGCGGGAGCTGCATCTGTCCTACATCTTCATCAGCCACGATCTGTCGGTGGTCGAAGCGATCTGCGACGAGATCGTCGTGATGTATGGCGGCAAGAAAGTCGAACAGATCACGCGCGAGGCCGCAGATGCGCCGCGCCACCCCTATTCCCAACTGCTGTTCGGGTCCGTTCCCAAGCTCGATCCGACTTGGCTCGACAATCTCGTCCAGGACCCGGAACTCAAGCGCGAGTATGGCCACGGCTAGCCGGACACAGTCCGGAAATGCCACTGGGCGCTACATGGGAAACAGGCTGGTCAAGGGCATGTGCGCCTTGACGATCGGCGACTTGAGCACCACGAAGCTGAAATACTTGTCGATGCCGATATCCAGGTCGGTTAGGCGTTCCATGATCGTCTGATATTCTCCGATCCCAGCCGTCACGAACTTCAGCATATAGTCGTAGCCACCCGAAACGAGGTGGCATTCGATGACCTGATCGACCTTTTCGACTGCCGAAAGGAAACGGGCGAAATCGATCTGCCGATGGTTCTTGAGCGTGACTTCCGTAAAGACTGTCAGCGTCTGGCCAAGTTTACCGATATTGATCTGGGCCGAGTATCCCTCGATATAGCCTTCCTGCTGCAGCTTCTTCACTCGCATCAGACAGGGGCTCGGCGACAGGTTGACCAGTTCCGCCAATTCGACATTGGTGATGCGGCCGTTCTTCTGAAGTTCGTACAGGATCTTGATGTCGATACGGTCGAGCTTCATCGGCAGATCTTTCCCATTTAAGGCGGCATTTTATGCTGTGAATTCTCGAAGATTGAGCATAACACCATGGTCCATCTTGTCTATTTCATTCTGCAGGAATCGAACCGGCACAATCGACCGCTTGGTTCCCCCTGAGCAGAATCTTATGCCGCATGGCGCGGTTGTGCGGCAGCTTCATGTCCGATCATTTGGCTATGCTGTCGGCTCGATAGGAGACCCGCATCCATGCCCGCACCGCTTACCCTTGTCGAAAACTCGCCGGAATTGCCGGCCTCTGCCGATGTCGTCGTCATCGGGGCTGGGATTGTCGGCGTTTTTACCGCCTATTATCTGGCAAAGCGGGGCCTCAAAGTCGTTCTCCTCGAAAAAGGTCGCGTCGGCGCCGAGCAGTCCAGCCGCAACTGGGGCTGGTGCAGGCAGCAGAACCGCGATGCCCGCGAGCTGCCGATGGCGACGAAAAGCCTGGAGCTTTGGGACCGATTCGCCGCGGAGAGCGGAGAGAACACCGGCTTTCGCCGCTGCGGCCTCTTCTATCTGAGCAATAGTGACGAAGAGCTTGCCGGATGGGCCCGTTGGCGCGACTTTGCGCGCGACGTCGGTGTAACCACGCATATGCTCGATAGCGTTGAAGCCAGCGAACGCGGCAAGGCGACCGGCCGCACCTGGAAGGGTGGGGTCTTTTCCCCAACCGATGGCATTGCCGATCCCGCCAACGCCGCCCCGGCTGTCGCTCGCGCCCTGATGAAGCTGGGGGGCTGCCTACGCCAGAATTGCGCGGCGCGCGGCATAGAAACCGAAGGCGGGAAGCTCTCCGCCGTCGTGACCGAGGAAGGCACGATCAAGACTAAGGTTGCCGTCCTGTCGGGCGGCGCCTGGGCTTCGTCCTTCTGCCGTCAGCTTGGCGTTCGCTTTCCGCAGGCGTCGATCCGCTCATCGATCCTTTCCGTCAGCCCCGGCAACGGCGAACTCCCGGATGCTCTTCATACCGCGTATGTTTCGGTGACGCGCAGAGGCGATGGCGGCCATACGCTCGCGATCAGCGGGCGGGGCCGCGTCGATCCCACGCCGCAGAACATTCGGTTTGGCGCACAGTTTCTGCCGATGTTCGTTCGCCGCTGGCGCGCGCTTTCGCTGGGCGGCGTCGAGGGCTTTCGCAGCGGCCACGAAAGCCTGGCGCGCTGGCGTCTGGACCAGCCGACGCCGATGGAGCGGATGCGTATCCTCGATCCGGCCGTCGATAGAGGCACTATCCAGCTTACCTATAACCGTGCGCGCGAATTGCTTCCTGCCATCGCAAACCGCCGCATCACCGCAAGCTGGGCCGGCTATATCGATTCCACCCCTGACGGCGTGCCCGGCATAGGCGAAATCGCATCCATACCGGGCTTCGTGCTGGCGGCCGGTTTCAGCGGCCACGGCTTCGGCATCGGACCGGGTGCCGGCCACCTGATCGCCGATATCGTCACCGCGGTTACGCCGATAGTCGACCCGAAACCCTATCACCCAGACCGTTTCCTGCAATCCGCATGGGGCAAGGTAGCCGACTTCTGAAATGGGTCACACATGCTAGACTTCGCCGGCAACCGAACCAGACAATACGGATTTTCCTGATGCAGGCCCGTCAGCTCGAAGTCTTCTGCATGCTGATGCGATCCGGAACTGTGACCGGCGCTGCCGCCATGCTCAACATCACGCAGCCGGCGCTAAGCCAAATCCTGCTGCATGCCGAAGACCAGCTGGGGTTCAAACTCTTCAACCGCGTGCGCGGCAAGCTGGTCCCGACGAGGGAGGCTGAAGAACTATATCCGGAAGCCGAACGCATCTTTTCCGAGCTCGGAGCGCTTCGGCGCCGAACGACCGACATGCGCTTCGGGCGGACCGGCTTGATCAGGATCGCGGCCACGACACCGCCGGCCATGTCGATCGTTCCCAAGGCGCTTCTCGCCTTCAGAACGACCTATCCGGATATCGTCGTCCGTTCGCTGATCGCACCGCTGATCAATGTCGTCGATATGATCCGCAATGGCGATGCCCCACTCGGCATCGTCATGAACAACATTGCGCGGCCTGGCATCGATGTCGAAACGCTCGGATATGCCGAACTCATCTGCATCGTGCCGGAAGGGCACCATCTTGCCCCACGCGACTACATCACCTTCGCCGATCTTCAGAACGAGACGCTGATTTCTTACCGCGCCGATACCTTCCCCGGCCAGCTGCTTGCCAACGCCGCAGCTTTAGAAAATCAGTCGTTCAATCCCGCGATCGAAATCGATATCTCTATTACCGCCTTGCCCTTCGTCCGCAATGGTTTCGGTGTCGCGATCGTCGATGGTCTGCTGCCGTGGGAACAGTTTCCCGGCCTTGTGCGCCGGCCGCTGTTGCCACGAAAGACAGTTCCGATCGCGCTGCTGACCAGCCGGGACCGCCCCTTGACGGGTAGCCACCTTATGATGCGCGACTATTTGCGCCAGGCCTGCGCCGGCGTGCTGAAGGATGGCGAAGCCGCGCCGGAGTAAATCGCGTCGGCATAGCCAAACGAACCTGGTCAGGTCTCGTTTATCCAGGCTCCGATCGGCAGCGGACGAACAGGCGCCTGCTCACGCAGGCGACCGACCTCGCAAACCGGGATTCCCGCACGCTCCGCAATCAGTTCGGCGCCGGCGAGCTGACAAAACCGTCCTTGGCATCGTCCCATACCCACCCGCACCATTGACTTCACCCGGTTTGCCTCACCCCCGGCATCGTCGACGCTTTCACGCAGATCGCCGGCGCTGATGCCTTCGCAGCGGCAAACCATCGTTTCATCGGGAACGGATCGGACCATGCCGGCAGGCCAGGGGAAAGCGCGGGCAAGGGCGCGAGCAAAGCGTTCATAGCGGGCGAGCCGCCGGAGGTCCCGTGCCGGATTGGGATAAGGCAATCCCATATCGGCAAGGCAGGCGCTCGCGGCAAGCCGTCCCGCAACCTCCGCGCCATCGGCGCCAAGGATCCTCAGGCCATCGCCAGCAAGATATACGCCATCTGCAGCTCGGCCCATTCGATCCGCCCGTGGGAGCCATTGGGCCCAGCCCGGATCGTAATCGAACGCGCATCGGACCAGGCCTGCAAGCTGCGTTTCGGCTCTCAGGTGCCAGCCAATGCCGACCATATCGCATTCGGTGCGATGCTCGCCCCCGCCGGCATCCCGCCAGCGAACAGCCGTCGGTCCGGTCTCGTCGCTGACGATATCCGTCAGCGTCACGCCCGCGCGATATATCAGGCCGAGTTTCATCCGCATCGCCAGGCCCCGCAGGACCAGAGCCGGCCTTGCCATCATGTGCGGAAGCGCAAGGATCTGGTTTCGAAGCGAGGCGGTATCGAGAACGGCAGCAACATTCGCTCCGGCCTTCAGAAGCTGGGCCGCAACGAGGGTCAGCAGGGGGCCGGAACCCGCGAGAACGATCCTTCGCCCCAAGGCGACACCCTGCGCCTTCAGGGCGATCTGCGCAGCTCCGAGGCTATAGACGCCGGGCGCCTGCCAGCCAGGTATCGGCACCAGCCGATCGGTCGCACCGGTTGCCAGTATCAGCCTGTTATAGGCGAACTCCCGTCGACCGGCTGATGTCAGCACCTGCAGCATATTGTCCGCGAGCGCCATCGCTGAACTTTGAGGATGGTATTCAACCTCGCCGCGAGCGACCATACAATCGAAGAGGGAATGAAGGGCAAGGGCTTTGCCGGCCTCCGAACCATAGAGCTGCTGGGCTGACCGCATAAACCCCGCCGGTGGCCGGCGATATATCTGGCCGCCCGCCCTCATCCCCTCGTCAATCACGACGGGCCGGATACCGGCGGCCACCAGAAGCTCGGCTGCGCGGATGCCCGCAGGACCAGCGCCGACAATCACCGTTGCCTTCCGATCATTCGTCGTCATGGCCAATCTCCCGGCGCCTGGGTTAACAGGGACATACCGTTGCCGACGAGGGTCGAACAGGCGCGCAGGCGGATTCCATTCTGCTGCCAGACCCAGCAATCCTGGCAGGCGCCCATAAGGCAGAAGCCGGCCCTCCCTTCCGGCCCGAATTCGGATGGTCGAAGAACCGACGAGAATGTCAGCATGGCCGTCAGCACCGTGTCACCGACCAAGGCTTCCCGTTCTATGCCGTCAAGCAGGAAGCGGACGGATGGCCGGTCCTGTTCGGCGAGACGGACGATGCGCCCCGTTTCTCCAGTCGGACGCGGCCCCTTGCTCATTCGGCCGCCTCCACCTCTTTGATTTGAAGACGAACCTCCGGCATTTCCGGGAATCGGGCGCGGACATCGGCAAAAGCCGCGGCAACGCCCTCATGTCCCGCACGTCCCTTCATTCGGCGGAAAATCTCCGTCTTGGTGAAGAAGCGCCAATGGATCGGAAGACAGGCGAGAATATCCGTGAGCAGGTTATAGGCCGCGGGTGTCCATTGTGCCTCGTAGCCTTCACGCTCCGCGCCGTAATGGAAGTGGGCCGTTGGAACCGCGCGCGATGCCCTGAGACGGGAGGTTTCGGCTTCGTCCACCTTGCCGTTGCGAATGACTACGCCATAATCGCGCTCGGCCACTTCCAAGGAAACATAGCCGCGCTCCACATCCTGCAGCACGCGCCAGGCCTCGCGCTCAAGCGGATTTCCGCGACCGCCGCCTCCAGCCGAGCGGATCTCGAGCACATCTCCCGGCTGCAAGACGGCGGTATCGATATTGCCGAGCCGGCGATAATCCTCACGGCCGGGGTTCAACACCATGTCGGAGAGCCCTGCCGCCTTGCCACCGAGCACACCCCAGGGGCGGAAGAAGCTGCGGTCGCGGTTGCGGGCTGTGATACGGCTTCCGGGCGAGAACACGCGGAACGCCATCTCGGTCGCAAGACCCCCACGCCAACGGCCGGCCCCACCGCTGTCTTTGGCAAGCCCGTATTTGACAAACTCGATCGGCACTTCGGTTTCGGTGATTTCGATTGGCGTATTCTTCAGATAACCTGCATCGGCACCCGAACCGTTGGTCCCGTCACGATGCGGCATCCCCCCGCCGCCGCCAACCACGGGGTTGACGGCAGCAATGACGCTGCGGCCCGTGCGTTCGTCCGTAGTCATAACGTTGATGATGCAATTGTTGCCGGCCGGCGCGGCAGGCAGCAATCCGGGAACCGCCTGGCTGAAGGCGCCAAAGATCACGGACCGCAAGCGCGCACAGGTAAGCGAACGCATGCCGACGGCTGCCGGCGATACCGGATTGAGAACACTTCCCTGCGGCGCAATGCAGGTGAAAGGACGGGTCAGCCCGGTGTTGAGCAGGATCTTGGGGTTCAGCGTGTAGAGAATGTAATAGACGCCGACCAGCAGCATGGTGTGGCGCGGATCGCCGCCCGAGGGAACGTTGAGCGACGAGCCGAGCTGCGGATCGGATCCGGTAAAATCGAGGACCGCCGCATCGCCCCTGATCGTCAGCGTCAGCTTCAGGCGGCATGGATTGGCCTCGACGGAATCCTCATCCGCATAATCGACGAATTCCCACGTGCCATCCGGCATTGTCCGCAGGAGATCGCGCGCCTGCGCTTCAGCGTGATCCAGAAGCACGTCGGCGCCTTCGAGAAATGCCTGCTTGCCGAATTTTTCGACCATCGCCAGGATCTTGCGCTCACCGGTGTTGAGCGCCCCCACCAACGCCTTGATGTCGCCGATGTTGAGGTCTGGTTTGCGCACATTCGTGGTCATGATTTTCAGGATGTTTTCATCGAAGATGCCTTCGTTGACCAGCTTCATCGGCGGAAAGCGAATGCCTTCCTGATGGATCTCGGTTAACGCGCGCGACAGGGAGGCAGGCACGGCACCGCCCATGTCGGTATTGTGGATATGCCCGCCGGTCCAGGCGATGATCTCGCCGTCATAAAAAACCGGCTTCCAGAGATGCGTGTCCGGTGCGTGCGTCGCCACGAAACAGGAATAGGGATCGTTGGTAAAGGCAACGTCGCCCGGCTTGTAATCCCCGACCATTTCGATGGCCCGGGTATAGGTAAGCCCCGGATACCATGTCGCGCCAAGGCTCATCGGGACGCCGAAGGTTTCCCCTTTGCGATTGATCAGCATGACGGTGAAATCCTCCGTCTCCTTGACGAAGGCTGAGTGGGCCGTCCGCTGCAGCGTATAGGCCATGTTTTCGGCGGCGGCCCGGGTATGGTTGGCAAACACTTGAAGGTTCGAACGGTCGAACATGGGCCGTTACTCCGAAAAGGTGAGATGAAGGTTCAGGTGGCGGTCGATCGCCACCTGCGTGCCGGCCGGAATGGCGAAGGTCGTATCGTCCTGGGCAACGACGGCGGGGCCGCTGAAGCGCCCGCCCGGATGCAATTGGTCCCGCCGGTATAGCCCGATCCATTCGAATGCCTTGCCGGTATAAACCGGTATTTCGCGTTCCGGCTCGGCCATGCCGACAATCTCGTCGAGGCCCACGGTCGTTTGCGGCGCCGGTCCGGCGCCGATGGCGGACAGACGGAGATTGACGATCTCGATCCCGCCGTCCGGGTCGGCAAAATCATAGAGGCGGGCGTGCATGGCATGGAACGCCTCTTCCATCGCGGCGAGATCGCCTTCCGCTACCCAGCCCGCCTGCAACGGAACCTCGATTTCAAAGCTTTGGCCGACATAGCGCATATCGGCGGAAATCCGCAATTCGACAGGTCCTTCATGGCCTTGCTTGATGAGCCAGCCTCGCCCTTCGTCCGATAGCGCCTCCGAAGAGCCGCGCAGCAATGGCACGGCCTCCGGCGACAGATGCGTGAAGACCGTTTTGATGAAGTCGCCGCGCAGATCCGCGACCAGACCGCCGAGAGCCGACACCACCCCCGGACGTGGCGGTCCGATGACCTTGGCCATGCGGAATTCGCGAGCAAGGAACGCGCCCAGCATCGGGCCGCCACCGCCGAACGGCATGAGGGTAAACTCCCGCAGGTCGACCCCGGCCCGCGATGCCAACTTCTCCACCTCGACGAACATCTCCGAGATAGCGATATCGAGAATAGCCTGGGACACCTCTTCAACCGAGCGACCGATACGCTCGGCAAGCGTCAAGACGGCTGCGCGCGCCAGCCCGACATCGACCTGCAACTGACCGTAGGCCATCTCGCTATGCCCCAGCCAGCCGCAGACGGCCATGGCATCGGTCACGGTCGCTTGCGTGCCGCCGCGGCCATAACAGGCGGGACCGGGTGTAGAGCCGGCCGATTCAGGCCCTACCCGCAAGACGCCATGGGCGTCGATGCTAGCAATGGAACCGCCGCCGACGCCTATGGAGCTGACGGAGACCGAGGGAATGTGAAGCGGAAACTCGCCGATCAATTCGCCTGTCCCGAATTGCGGCTCGCCGTCGATGATCAACGCGAAGTCTGCCGAGGTGCCGCCGATGTCAAGGGTGAGGACATGTTTCTCACCGGCCAGGCGCGCCAGCCAGGCGGCGCCGATCACGCCCGAGGCCGTGCCGGAAAGCAGCATCTGGACGCAGGAACGCTTTCCTTCCGCCGCGTTCATGACGCCGCCGTTCGATTTCGTCAGCAGGGCCGGCGCCTTCACTCCGCGCGATGCGAGCTTGTCTTCGAGAGCCGTCAGGTAACCCGAAACCCTCGGATGGACGTAGCCGTTGAGGATCGCGGTCGTCGTGCGCTCGTATTCGCGAATGACCGGCCACACTTCCGAGGAGGTGAAAACGAAGAGATCGGGTGCGAGTTTTTCGATTTCGCTCTTGATGGCGGTTTCCTGAGCATCGTCGCGCCAGGAATGCAGAAAGGATATGATAATGCCCGCCGCGCCCTTGGCTCTTGCGGCAGCCACCGCCGCGGCAACCGCTTTCATGTCCGGCGCCCGCGCTTCGCTGCCATCGGCCCGCAAGCGCGCGGGGATGCCGAAGATCATGTCGCGTGCGATCAGCTGTTCCGGCCGCGAGCAGAAAAGAGAATAGACGTCAGGCATTTTCAGCCGTGCGAGCTCGATGACATCTTCGAACCCGGCATTCGTCAGGAGCGCGAGCGACACGCCGCGTCTCTGAATGACGGTGTTGATGCCGACCGTGGTACCGTGAACGAAGCGACTGATTGCCTCCGGCTGCAACCCCTCGCGCTCGGCAAGCAGGGAAAGCCCGGTCATCAACTCCGCACCCGGATCATCGGGCGTTGTCAGCACCTTCAATGAAGCAATGCGACCGGAGCGGCTTTCCAGCGCGCAGAAATCGATGAAGGTGCCGCCAATATCGACGCCGATCTTCCAATCCTGCTGCGAAGCCTCTACTGCTTGTCTTGCCGCATCCGCCATATCCGTTCCGTTCCTTTCCTTTGCCTGTTCCGAAACTGGCATGGACGGGTCGGCAAGGTCCAAGAGCGAAAACGCCAAATGTCATAAGCCGGACTTATGCTCTGACGACCGGCAAAACCCATAGGCTGGACTTATGGGCATTGCGTAATCCCGACTTTGACAGCGCCGAGCCGGGTCGGACAGGATGGGGACTGTTTTCAGCCCCTGGAGATCCTCAATGGATGCTATCGTGCTGGGCGGCGGGCTCATGGGAGCTGCCTCCGCCTTTTTTCTCGCCCGGCGCGGCATCCGCGTGACACTTATCGAACGCAATCGGGTCGGGAGCGGCGCTACGATAGCGTCATTCGGCAACGTCAGACGAAGCGGCCGGTATATTCCGCAATTGCCGCTTGCTCACCGCTCGCTTGCCCTGTGGCGAGAGGCCGAGGCCATGCTAGGACGAGACGTGGAATTCCGCGCAACCGGCCATCTACGGCTGGTGTTCAGCCAGGAAGGGCTTGCCGCGATGCGGTCCTTCGTCAAGGAGGCCCGGCCGTGGGGACTGGAGCTGGAGGAACTGACCACGAAAGACGTGCGGTCTCGCTTTCCCGGTCTTGGCCCCGATGCGATCGCGGCATCCTTTTCCCCGAAGGATGGAAGCGGCAATCCGCGTCTTATCGCACCGGCTTTCGCTCATGCCGCCCGAAAATTGGGCGCCGACATCGTCGAAAATGTCGGCATCGGCGCCATCAGAAAAAGTGCCTGTGGATTTCAGGTCGAAACGTCGAAGGGTTCGCATGAGGCCTCGATGTTGCTGAACACCACGGGTGCCTGGGGTGCGCGCATCGCAAGCCTGTTCGGGGAGGAGGTTCCGATCGTTGCCAAAGGTCCGCAAATGGGCGTGACGGAACCTCTCCCCTATCGCATTCTCTCGGTCGTCGGCGTCTGGGCACATGATCACGGAGGCGGTTATCTGCGGCAGGTGGAACGGGGCAACATCGTCTTCGGTGGCGGCGCCGAGCGCACCGACGTTTCACTCGATACCGGATACGCCAAGGCAGACCCGGCTCGCTTGCCGGGACAGCTTCGTTCGCTGCTGCCGATTTTGCCGGCGCTGAAAAACGTTGCGGTAATACGCACTTGGTCGGGTTGCGAGGGTTATGTCGAGGATGGCCTTCCGGTGATAGGACGCTCATCGACGACACCGGGGCTCTTCCACGCATTCGGCTTTTCCGGCCATGGTTTCCAACTCGGACCCGGCGTTGGCGACGTCATGGCGGAAATCATGGCGACAGGGAAAACGGATATTCCGCTGCAAGAGTTCCGCATCGAGCGCTTCGCAAAGCCGAATTGACTTTCAGGCCGATTTGCCTCGCCGGCTTCTGCTAAACTGGTTTCGTCAACAATCGACGACGGAGCCGCATAAGCACTTGGGATCGCTCTCCGAGATCCGCTTTCATCTGGATGCCAGGGTGAGAGGGATCGTGCACAGCGAATAGCGCCATAGCAAGCGGCGAAGATGCCGGTCGCCGCTTGACGCCCCCGGTGAGCGATGAACTATTCGCGCTCAAGCACCATGCAATTCCCGCCTACCTCAAGGAACGAACATGACAGTCACTTTGACGAAAAGGGCAGATATCAATCTCCAGTCCGTTCTTCGCGTCGCCTGGCAGGGGGAGAATGTGAAGATCTCCGACGCGGCCATCGCCGAGATTGCCCGTTGCCGTGAAGCATTCCTGCTGCTGATCGACAATGATCCGACGATCATGATCTACGGTGTCACGACGGCGATGGGAGAGCTGGCAAGCACGCGTCTTTCCCGGGAAGAGCGCGACCGCCACGCCCGGATCAAGGCCTTTGCCGCCGCGACATCCTTCGGCGATCCCTATCCCGAACGTGTCGTCAGGGCGATGGTGTTTGCCCGTCTTACTAATTTCATCGAGGGCAACGCTGCGACCACCCCACGTATCGCGCTGGCGGTCGCCGACATGCTCGATGGCTCTCCGTTGCCAACAGTCGCATCGTCAGGCCAAGGCGGCGCCGGAGAAATTCTTGCGCTCTATCCACTGTTTGCCGAGCTGACGGCTCGCTTCGACCTCGAAGTCAAGGAAAGAGGATCCCTCATCAACGGCTCGCCCTGCGCGGCGGCCCTTCTGGCGGATGCCGCACTGGCAGCGCGGCGGCGTCTTCATCTTGTGGAACAGGTCTTCGCCCTGTCGATCGAGGCGTTCCGCGCGCCTATGGAGCATTATGATGCAGCGCTAGAGCAGCTCTGGGGCGACGAACATGAAGCAGCCGCCCTTCGCGCATTGCGCACGCTTCTCGCGGGCGCCGGCAGCGATCGCCGCAACTATCAGGCTCCGGTGAGCTATCGCATCGTGCCTCGCGTGCTGGGCCATGCCCATCGCGCCGTCTCCGCCGCCGAGCGCGCGGCAAATCTGTCGCTTGCCTCGGCCTCGGACAACCCAGTCTACATTCCGCCCGACGAGGAGCATCCGCTCGGCCGGTGCATCAGCACGGGTGGCTATCATAACGCGATGGCCGCGCCGGCGCTGGATGATCTTGCCGCCATCTGGGCCGACATCTGCCTCCTGTGTGACCGCCATGGCTCCAAGCTCCTGAACGGCGCGGTGTCGCATCTGCCCGACATGCTGATGGTCGGCCGTCATCCGAGCGACAGCGATGGCCACGGGAGCCTCGGCTACGTGCCGATGGCGACAACCGGATATCTCGAACAGGCGAAACTCGCCGCACAGCGGACCTTCATACCCGGCACGGAATCGGCAGGATCAGGTCAGGACGATGTCGCCGCTACCGCCTTCCTGGCCTGGGCCAAGGAAGAACGAGCGGGCCGCTGCCTGGACGCCTGCCTGGCGAGCCTTGCCGTGATCGCTTCGCAGGCACTTCACGTTACCGGCCGTCAGGCGCCGGCTGCATTGCATGATTTCGTTTCGGAGGTGCGCGGCGTCGTGCCTCCGGTCGATGACGATCGCGTTCTCGGGCCGGAGTTGTCGCGCCTGGCAACACTGTTCACCTCGAAGGCATTCACACCCTGACGCCCCTACGTCTTCGCACAGTCATCACCAGGATTTTGTTCTCATGAACGGTCGCCTGGCTGATCACGAGAGCTTCGATGTCATCGCCAGGGGAAGGCCAGTCCGCGGCCGCCTGCGTGACCCAGGAGTAGACAAAGCACGCTAATGTCGAACATCTTGTAGAACTGCGCTTCGGTGACCGTTTCCCGCGGACTGAACTCATAGACACCCGAGTTGTTCACCAGAATATCGATGCGGCCATACCGGCGACGTAAGCTGCTGATTAAAGGAGCAATCATGCCCTTTCGTGGACGGTACCGACCTCAACATGCGTTCAGCGTTTGCTCGTGCCCGATCTGGCTGATCATGGACGGCGAAAGGATGCCCCTATATGGCGATCCGGCAATCTGTCACCTTCACCAAAAAGCATTCTGCGAAGCGAACCCTGTTCATAAGCGGTTTTGTAGAGGTCCCGCTCCTGAAGCGCCGGCACCACAATGTCGATAAAGTCCTCAAAGCTCTCCGGCACGACGGTGCGGGTAAGATTAAAACCATCAATCTCGCCTTCATCCATCCATGACGAAAGCTCATCGGCAACCTCCGTGGCATCGCCGACAACGACCGGGTAACGCCCACCCATGGCGACCTCCTGCAGCAACTGTCGCTTTGCCCAGCCGCGTTGTTGAGCAATCTGCGTTGCCGATTGGCTCGCATTGGATTTGCCGTAGATGATGGTCTCATCGAGATCGTATCTGGAAAAATCGATGCCCGTGCTGGCCGAAAAATGTGCGAGACCTGCCTCGGGATTGGCGTAGCGCAGATACTCTGCGTGCTTGTCTCGTGCCGCCGAGACGGAGCGATCGGTTATGACAGTGATACCGAGGAAGATCTTTATGTCCTCTGGCTTTCTGCCCGCCGCCACCACTGCCTCGCGCAACGAACGGGAGGCCGCGCGAGCGGAGTTCTTGTCAGGGGCTGCGATGAAGACGCATTCTGCATGTCGCGCTGCAAACTGCTTCCCACGGCCGGACGTTCCGGCCTGATAAAGAACCGGCGTGCGCTGGGGCGACGGTTCGGCCAGGTGATAGGCCTGGGAGCGGTAAAACGGCCCTTGATGGTCGATCACGTGTACCTTTGATGGATCGGCATAGATACGCCTTTCCTTGTCGGTCAGGACCGCATCATCCTCCCAGCTTCCCTCCCACAGCTTGTAGAGCAGGTCGAGATAGTCATCGGCGCGATCATAGCGGGTGTCATGCTCGATCTGGTTGTCAAGACCCAGGCCGCGCGCCGCGCTGTCGAGATAGCCCGTCACGATGTTCCAGCCGACACGGCCATTGGTCAGATGATCCAGGGTCGAAATTCGCCTGGCGAAAATATACGGCGCGTCAGCACTGGCATTGACGGTGATACCGAATCCAAGGTGCCGGGTCACGGCCGCCATCGCGGAGACGAGCAGGAGAGGATCGTTGACCGGCAACTGAATGGATTCACGAAGCGTCAAATCGGCGGAGCCCTGGTAGACGTCGTAGACGCCCAAGATGTCGGCAAGAAAGATACCGTCGAACAGCCCGCGTTCCAGCGTAGCGGCAAGCGAAGTCCAGTAGTCGAGTGTCTTGTAGCGATGCGACTGATCCCTCGGATGCGCCCATAGTCCATGATTGATGTGCCCGACGCTGTTCATGTTGAACGCATTGAGCAATATCTGTTTTTTCCTGGTCGCCATCTTCAGCTATTCCGATTTCAGATCGCGCCGTGGCGCGGTGGCCGTTTGCCATTGAGATAATAGTTGCCGATGGCCTGATATTTCCAGCGCACCGGGTCATGCAGCGTATGGGTGCGGGCATTACGCCAATAGCGATCGAAGTTGTCATCCGAAAGCGTCGATGAGGTGCCAGACAGCTCGAACAGCTTGTTGGCGGCAAGCAGGCTTGCCTTGGTCGTCAATATCTTCGCTTCCGCAACGGCGATCGAGGCGTGGGCAACGCTGTCCTCGGTCATATCAGCACGAGCCGCATCCGTTGCGTCTGCGGCTCGCTTCAGCAAGCCTTCCGCAGCCCGCAGCCGCAGCCAGACATTCCCGACGTTTTGCAGCGTCAAGGGATCTTCCGAGGCACGTTCGACCTTTGAATCCAGCCAGGGCCAGGCCCGTTCGCGGATGAACTGCAACATTTCCCGATAGGCACCCTGCCCTATACCTAGATCGATGGCCGCATGCATGATTTGAGCGACCGGACCGATCGTCGTCGGGCGTTCGAAGGAAGACTGAAAGGGGACGATCCATTCCAGATCGATCTCCACCTGATCGAATCCAACCGAGCCACTTCCGGTAACCCGCTGCCCGAAGCCGTCCCAATCGTCGACGATCGTCACACCGGGTGCATTTCGTGGGATGAAGGCGAGATAAGCAACATCCCTTGCGTCCTCCTCAGCAACGACAAGGGTCGGAATCCAGTGCGCGTAAATGGCGCCTGTGCAGTAAAATTTTTGCCCGTGAACTATCCACTTTCCCCGCTCGCGAAAAAGCCGGGTACGTCGCTTGAAATCGCGCTGGCCGATTTCCGCCAGCGCATTGCCAAAACGTTCGCCCGCCAGTACGCGCTCGAAAAAGAAGCGTTGTTGCTTGACCGAGGCTCCGACACGCAAGACTTCAAGCGCGTAAAAGTGGTTTTGAGGAATCTGCGACAGCGATCCATCCGCGGCACCGATAATGGCAATCACCTGAGCTAACGTGTGCGTCGACACATCAGCACCGCCGAACTCACGCGGCACGGTAATGCCCCACAAACCAGTTTCGCTGAAACGCTCCAGTTCACGCCATGGCAAGATGCGATCCCTGTCCCGTTCCGCGCTACCGGCGGCAAATTCTGCCGCCAGGACGGTTGCCACCGCGATAGCCTGCTCGTCGTCGGAGATGAGATCGGGTCGCCGCAGCGGCGGCGGTGCGGGTTCGACGGGGATGCGAAAGTCGGTATCAGTCACGGTTTTCCTCGCTAGTTCCATTGATGGCGGGCCGGGAATATGCCGTTGAGCTGATAATTACCGAGCAAATGATATTTCCAGCGTACGGGGTCGTGAAGCGTATGCACGCGCGCATTTCGCCAATGCCGATCCAGATTGTGGGCAGCCCGCGTCGCCGCGGATCCCGCGACATCGAAGAGCTTTTCAGCCGCCTTCAGCGCGACTTCCGTCGTCAATATCTTGGCTTCGGCAACGGCGGCAGAGGCTCTGGCGCTCTCCGCTTCGCCGACAGGCGCCTTTGCCACCTCGTCGATAACGGCACCCGCTTCATAAAGAAGTGCTTGCGCTGCGTGCAAATCCACATGAAGGTCACTGATTTCATGCAGGATTGTCGGATCCTCGCTGGCCGACTGCAGGCCGGAATCCATCCAAGGTCTTGCGTGATCGCGGACAAAGGTCACGGCATCGGCAATCGCGGCCGCCGCTATGCCGGAATCGATCGCCGCCTGAATGAGCTGCGAGACGGGACCGGAGATACCGGGTCTGTCCGCATAGGACCAGACTGGGAAAACCAAAGCTTCATCTATCGGTACGTCTATAAATTCCACCGAGCCGCTGGCCGTCGTACGCTGGCCGAAAGAAGACCAGTCGTCGATGACGCGCACGCCCGGCGCGTCATAGGCAGCCCAGACCTGGATCGCACGCCCGTCATCGTCGACGGCGCGCGTCGGAATCCAATGAGCGAAAATGGCGCCAGTGGAATAAAAGCGCCGCCCGGTCAATCTTAATCCATCTGCCCCGCGCGCCAGGCGAGTTGAGCTGTGGTTGATCGCCTTCTGGCCACGCTCAGGCCCTGCATTGCCGATGCGATAACCGGCAAGGATATCGCCGTAGATACGGGCTTTCTGCTGTGGCGACCCCACATCGCGCAGCAGCGCCAGCACGCCGAACTGGTTCTGCGGAATCTGACCGAGTGCAGGGTCGGCTGCGCAAAGGATTTCGAAGACCTTGGCAAGCGTTACGCAGGAGACGTCGGCGCCGCCGAATTCCTTCGGCACTGTGATGCCACCGAGGCCGCTTGCGGTATATTCCTCCACCTCATCCCAAGGAAGGCGACGAACGCGGTCCCGTTCTGCCGCACCCGCCGCGAAACGAACCGCGAGGCCGTGGGCAATCTCCAACGCCTCGGCATCCGAGCGGATCAGATGTGGAGTACGCGGCGGCAAGGGGCGCCTGATGGCGCTTTCTTCTTTCGAGCCGGACGCAGCCGGCACGGCATCAGGTCCAGTCATGAAGCTACTCCTGATATTGTCGCTGATATTAGCGCGCTCGCAGGCGCCGCACGGCATGGTCGCCTGCGAACTGCACCAAACAGACCATGGCAATGAGCACGACGATGACCACTGCCATGACGGTGGTATCGAAGCGCTGATAGCCATAGCGGATCGCCATATCTCCGAGACCGCCGGCGCCCACCGCGCCTGCCATGGCCGAGGCGCCGATCATGCTGACGATGGTGATGGTAAAGCCGCCGACGATGCCCGGAAGCGCTTCTGGCAGGAGCACATGGCGCACGATGTGCCAGCGTCGGCAGCCGATCGCCTGGGCAGCCTCGATCAACCCGCCGTCGACCTCGCGGAGGCTGACTTCGGCAATGCGCGCAAAAAACGGCGTAGCGCTGATGGAAAGCGGCACGACGGCGGCCCACACACCAATCGTCGTTCCGGTGAGCCATCGCGTCAATGGCAACAACGCCACCAGGAGAACGATGAACGGCGTGGCCCGAAAGCCGTTGATGATTGCGGCGAGAATGCCATGCAACCGCGGCGCATGGATGAGGCCGCCAGACGCCGAAAGCACCAGGAAGACGGCAAGAGGAATGCCGGCGATAAATGCGATGAGAGCAGAAGCACCGACCATCGCAATCGTATCGAGAAACGCCTGCCACAGGCGTTCATACATCATGGTCGACATAACCCAATACCCTGACTTGATGAGCAAGATCGGCAAATTGCAAGGGGACCGTCGGATTGCTCCCCGTCCGGCGTACTGCAATCAACAGCCGGCCGTGAACGCGACCCTCAATGCGGTCGAGCGAGCTCTGCAGCAACCGCACGGAAGCGCCGGTCGCGCTGGCTATTCTAGAAAGGTCGGGTTCCAAGCCACCCTCACCAGTATAGACCAGTTCCCAGATAGCCTGCGAATGCTCGTTGCGCGGCGAAGATCGCAGATGCTTGGCTATATCCTCCGGGATTTCGCGGTTGAGGGGTCGCAAGAGCGCCTGCGTGGCAGAATGCTGCGGATTGCCGAAAATGCGCCAGACCGGCCCGGCTTCGGCAATCTCACCCTGATCGAGAACAAGCACGTGGTCGCAGATCTCGCGGATGACGCTCATTTCATGAGTGATGAGAATGATGGTCAGCTTGAGACGGCGATTGATGTCCTTGAGCAGCCCCAGGATGGAAAGCGTCGTCTCCGGATCGAGCGCCGATGTCGCCTCATCGCAAAGGAGGATTTCCGGCCTATGAACAAGTGCGCGCGCAATGCCCACGCGCTGCTTCTGACCACCAGAGAGACGCGAGGGATAGGTGCTCTCCTTGCCCTCCAATCCCACCAGCGACAGGACTTCGGCCACTCTTTCTTCGATCTGCCGGCGCGGCACGCCTGCAACGATCAATGGCAAAGCGACATTGCCCCAGACAGTCTTGGCTGAGAGAAGATTGAAGTGCTGGAAAATCATGCCGATGCGTCGTCGCAACGCGACCAGCGCATCCTCATCGAGCACCGAAATGTCTTGTCCGTCGACCAAGACCTTTCCGCCGGTCGGCTTTTCCAGGCGATTTATAGTCCGCAGCAAGCTGGATTTTCCGGCCCCGCTTCGCCCGATGATACCGTAGATCGCACCCGCCGGCACATCGAGGCTGATGTTCTTGAGGGCATGGACCGGACCAGCCGCCGACGAATAAATCTTCTCGACACCGTCAAAAGCTACCGACCCTATCGGAGAGCCTGACAGCGGCTGACCGACAGCGGCGACGTGCTGCAAGGTGCCGCCGCTCGCCGCCGTCTTGTGTTCCGGATCCTGCCTTGTCCGCTCGATCAATTCAGCCATGGGAGCGTATAAAGCTTCTGATCATTGGCGAATGCTTTGCTGATTGCTGCCCGTACGGCCGGCGAATTCTGATAAAGCGCCACGAGCTCCTTAATCCCGGCATCATTTACCTTTTGTTTTTGTACTGCAAAAATGATCGCAAATTGCTTGTCGTCCACACCGGAATAGATAAGGCCCGAACTCGGATCGAAGGCCTTGGATGCAACGATGAAGTGCGGATAGCCCTGAGCCAAGTCGACATCACCGGTCACGCGCGCAAGCTGCGGACCCTCGACCTCGTTGAAGGTCAGCTTCTTAGGGTTGTCGACGATATCGTCGAGCGTGCCCTTGAAGCCCACGCCATCCTTGAGCTTGATAAGCCCAGCCTTTTGCAGCAGGAGCAGCCCACGACCTTGATTGACGGGATCATTGGCGATCGCAACCTTTCCGTTTTGCGGCACATCGGCAAAATTCTTGTACTTCAAAGAATAGATACCGATATTGGCGAGAACGCCGATGCCTGCGCTGACAAACTCATAGCCCCGTTCTTTGATCGCATTGTTCAGGAACGGCTGATGCTGGAAATAGTTGACATCGATATCGCCGGATTGAAGCGCGATGTTTGGCGTCGTCCAATCACTGAATTCGACAACCTGGATATCCAAGCCCTTGGCCTTAGCCTCAGGGATCACTGCCTCGATGGAGTCGGCATAAACGCCCGGCACAACGCCCACCTTGATTGTCTCGGCCTGTGCAACCCCCGTCGCTGCAAGTAGAATTGCTGAAAAAAGACCTGCAATATGAATTCTCATGGCATCCTCTCGGGTTCAATGACACGAAAGATAAAGACCACAAATTTTATAGGCAAAGACGGAAATACCCACCAACGAGCCTATATGGAATATTTTTTCTCCAGTCCGTCCGATTTGCCATGATGTCTCTCAAAACTGCATAGGTAAAAGCCGCAATCCTTCTTCTGCGCCCTATTGCATCGGGAGCGGGAAAAAGGTGGGCTAGCCTGTCGGCTTCGGCAAGCCGGACGATATCACGTCCCGGCTTCGCGATCGCTTCTGACCATGATGGATGAGGCGTTCCCGCATCGATAATGACGCACTCGCCGTTATGTCCTGTGACCCCTATGGGCTGGCGGTCACCTAGACTTCAAATCGCTAACGATGTTCGACAAAAGCAACGCTGGCATCGCTGACAATGGCGACATGCGAATAGGCCGCCTGTCTGGCAGCCTGGGCGTCTGCGCGCATGATTGCGGTGACGATGATATCGTGCTCATCGAAGGACTTGGCAAGGCGTCCGGGAAGGCGGAATTGTGCGCGACGGAAGGGGGCAAGCCGGGCGCGCGTTTGCGTCACAAGCTCGAGGATATGGTCGTTATGCGCGCCACGATAGAGCTGATTGTGAAACTCGACATTGTATGTGGCATAATCTTCCTCGGCGCCGGCACGCACCAGCCGCGCGGAAGCGTGATGTTGGCGCTCGAGGGTGCGACGTTCATCGACGGTCATTCGTTCCGCCGATAAGCGCGCGCAAATGGCTTCAAGCTCCGCCATTGCCTCAAACATCGAATGCAGATAGGCACCACTAACATTCGTCACAACAGCACTGCGGTTCGGTTCACGGCCGACAAGCCCCATCGCGCCAAGTTCGCGTAAGGCTTCGCGAACCGGGGTCCGTGATACCTCGAAGCGGGCCGCCAGCGTTATTTCGTCAAGCTTCTCGCCCGGCAGGAGCGCTCCCGTTACAATCATATCGGCCACAGCCCGCACCATCTGTTCGACGGTCGTTCCCGGCCTCACAACTTCCCTACGCTTGATCTGCTTCACAGAAATAGGCGAATCCTCAACATCTTGCATACAGATGTATGCACGAACGAACCAAAGTCAATTGTCAATTTAATTAGTTGTTTTTCAATGATATTTTTTAACAGAAAATCTCTGTCGAATTGGTCTCTGCGGCGTTCCTCGCAAAATGAAGATTAAAAAAAGTGCATTGCTTATTTCAGGGCATTATTTCAATAGAATCTGCATACACTTTTTGCGGCTAAGACTTCTATTAGACTTTAATACAATGATATCATCCACTTAATATCTGGCATGATGATTGCATACACTTTCATGTGATCCTTTTTACGAACCGGGCGCCAGCCCCAAGGAGCATTCCCATGACCAGACTCCTTCACATGACTCGCCGCAACTTTCTCCAGGCTTCGGCTGCAGGTGCAGTCACCAGCGTGGCGCCGGGCCTTCTGTCATCTCGCGCCTACGCCCAAACCGCCCTCACCGTTGGCTTCATCTATGTCGGCCCAAAAGATGATTATGGCTACAACCAGGCCCATGCCGAAGGCGCTGCCGTGGTCAAGGCGCTTCCTGGCGTCACCGTAGTCGAAGAGGAAAACGTCCCTGAAACCGTCGACGTTCAAAAGACGATGGAATCGATGATCAATCTTGACGGTGCCACGCTGATCTTCCCGACGTCATTCGGTTATTTCGATCCGCATATGCTGGCCATGGCCGCCAAATATCCCAACATCCAGTTCCGCCACTGCGGCGGTCTCTGGCAGGCCGACAAGAACCCGGTCAATACCGGCTCCTATTTCGGTTACATTTTCCAGGGTCAATATCTGAACGGCGTGACCGCCGGTTATGCCACGAAGAGTAAGAAGATCGGCTTTGTTGCAGCCAAGCCGATCCCGCAGGTTTTGCAAAACATCAACGCCTTTCTGCTCGGTGCGCGCTCCGTCGATCCGGCCATCACCTGCCAGGTGATCTTCACGGGCGAATGGTCACTGGCTGTCAAGGAGGCCGAAGCGACCAACGCGCTGATCGACCAGGGGGCGGATGTCATCACCTGCCATGTCGACAGCCCGAAGGTTGTCGTCGAAACCGCCGCCGGCCGCGGTGCCTTTGTCTGTGGCTATCACGCCAACCAGAGCCCCCTTGCACCGGCGAAGTATCTGACTGGCGCGGAGTGGGCCTGGGGGAATGTGTACTCCGATTTCGTCAAGAAGGCGCAGGCCGGCGGAAAGCTCGGCAATTTCGTTCGCGGCGGTCTGAAGGACGGCTTCGTCAAGATGAGCCCGCTCGGCCCCGGCGTTTCGGATGAATCCCGCAAGAAATTCGAGGCGACGCTTGCCGAGATGATGGCGGGAAAATTCTCGGTCTTCAAAGGCCCGATCAAGGACAACAAGGGCAATGTCGTCATCACCGCGGACAAGAGCTTCGCCGAGGACGCAATCGAACTCGAAAACATGAACTATCTCGTCGAAGGCGTTGTCGGCTCCACGGCCTGATTATCGAGGGAGAACCGTCATGACGGTTGAAGTCAACGAGCCCGTATTGTCGATCGTTCAGCAAAGGCGGGCGCAGCTGCGCCCGGCCCTCGAATGGCTCGCGCGACGGGCCGAGCCTGTGGTGATCACGCTTGGCGCAATCCTGGTCGGCCTCGCACTGTTCTCCCTCTTCATCCTGGCCGTCGGCAAATCGCCGGCCGACCTCTTTCGCTTCATGTATGCCGGCGGCTTCGGCAGCTGGTTTTCCATCCAGAACAGCTTGAGCCGCGCCTCCCCCCTGCTACTCACTGCGCTTTGCGTTGCGCTGCCGGCAAGACTCGGTCTCGTCATCATCGGTGGCGAAGGCGCCGTCGTCCTCGGCGGTGTGGCGGCCGCAGCGATCACATTGCCGATCATCGGCCTGTTGTCGCCGATCATCGTTCTTGTCCTCATGGCGCTTGCCGCCATGACGATCGGCGGCATTTGGATCGGTCTTGCCGGCTTCCTTCGCCATTATCGCGGCGTCAACGAAACCATCTCCTCACTGCTGCTCGCCTATATAGCCATCGCCTTGATGAACCAGTTCGTCGAAGGACCGCTGCGCGATCCGGCAAGCCTCAACAAGCCCTCCACCAAGCCACTACCACACGACTATATGCTCGGCAATATTCCAGGCATGGACGTGCATTGGGGCCTCGTCATCGGCATTATCGCCTGTGTTTTCTCGTGGATATTGCTCGAGATGACCAGTTACGGCTTCGCCGCTCGCATCGCGGGCGGCAATGTTCGCGCCGCGCAGATCCAGGGCTTGCCCGTGGGGCGGCTAATTGCCGGTTTCACGGCAATTGCCGGCAGCTTCGCCGGCCTTGCCGGCATGATCGAGGTCGCCGCGGTCCAGGGCAGTGCCAATGCTTCGCTTGCCGCCGGCTATGGTTATACCGGCATCCTTGTCGCTTTCCTGGCGCGTCACAATCCGCTTGCGATCATCCCGGTCGCCATCCTTCTCGGCGGCATCGACGCATCCGGCGGCCTGATCCAGCGCCGCATGGGCCTGCCCGACGCGACCGTCCTCGTGCTGCAGGGCACGCTCTTCGTCGTCATCCTTTTTGGCGAAACCTTCTATGGCCGCTTCAAGATCTTCAATCCCGACCTTTGGAAAAGGAGCGCATGATGGACGATACCGCTATCGGTCTCTGGGGCGTGCCCCTTGCCATTCTGGCCGGCGCGATCCGCGTCTCGACGCCCTTCGTCTTCGTCAGCCTCGGCGAGACGATCACCGAGCGTTCCGGCCGCATCAATCTCGGCCTTGAAGGCACGCTCGTATTCGGCGCCATGACGGCCTATGCGGTCGCCGTGATGAGCGGTTCGGCCTGGCTCGGCGTGCTCGGCGCGATGGCAACCGGGGCGATCTTCGGCGCTGTACACGGCTGGATCTGCAAATGGCCGAAGGTCAACGACATCGCCATCGGCATCGCCATGATGCAATTCGGCCTCGGCCTCGCTTTCTTTCTCGGCAAGTCCTTCATCCAGCCTGTCGCGCCGCATCTGCCGGCGATCCCCTTCGGTTTCTGGTCAAATCTGCAGCCGGTACAGGCAGCGTTGAACATCAACATCCTTTTTATTCTCGGTGCAGCTCTCGCCCTTGCCCTCTGGTGGGCATTCAGGAACACTAGGATCGGCCTCATGCTGCGCGTCGTGGGCGACAGTACGGACGCGGCGCGCGCCATGGGCATCGACCCCGATCGTGTCCGGCTGCTGGCAACCGCTGCAGGCGGTTCGCTGGCTGCGATCGGCGGCGCCTATCTATCGCTCTACTATCCAGGCTCCTGGAATGAGCGCATCTCCTCTGGACAGGGCCTGATGGCCGTGGCGCTGGTGATCTTTGCGCGCTGGAACCCGATCGGCTGCTTCGTTGCCGCACTTCTCTTCGGCGGTGCCGGTGCGCTCGGCCCAGCTTTGCAATCCGTCGGCGTGACGCAGGGATATTATCTCTTTTACGCCGCTCCGTACGTGCTGACGCTCGTCATCATGATCATCACCTCCTCGCCCACCCGCGCGCTTAGCGGCGCTCCTGGCGCGCTTTCGCTCACCAAATAGGAAGATCAGCCATGAACAGTCTCGCAGCCGCAGCCATAGGGCAGAAACTGAGCTATATCGATGCCGATCCCTATAACTGGCCCTATAATGGCGCCCTCAGACCGGACAACACAGCGCTCATCATTATCGACATGCAGACGGATTTCTGCGGGCCTGGCGGCTATGTCGATCACATGGGCTATGATCTATCGCTGGTACGCGCGCCGATCGAGCCGATCAAACGGGTTTTGGCCGCCATGCGCGCCAAGGGCTATCATATCATTCATACCCGCGAGGGTCATCGCCCCGATCTTGCCGACCTGCCTGCCAATAAGCGCTGGCGCTCGCAGCGCATCAATGCCGGCATCGGCGACCCCGGTCCCTGTGGCCGCATCCTCGTGCGCGGCGAGCCCGGCTGGGACATCATCGAGGAACTGAAACCGATAGACGGCGAGACGATCATCGACAAACCCGGCAAGGGTTCCTTCTGTGCCACAGATCTGGAGCTGATCCTGAACCAGAAGCGCATCGAGAACATCATTCTCACCGGCATCACGACCGACGTCTGCGTTCACACCACCATGCGCGAGGCGAATGATCGCGGCTTTGAGTGCCTGTTGCTCGAAGATTGCTGTGGCGCGACCGATTACGGAAATCACCTTGCCGCCATCAAGATGGTGAAGATGCAGGGCGGCGTCTTCGGCTCGGTTTCCAATTCCAAGGCCTTGATCGAGGCATTGCCCTGATGCCTTCACTACGCGCCCATGTCTATCGTGTCTCTGCGCAAGGACCGGACGATACCTCCGGGGTCGAAGCGCTTTTTGCCGACGGCCTGGCGGCCAAGAATGTCGTAGCTATACTCGGCAAGACCGAGGGCAATGGCTGCGTTAACGATTTCAGCCGCGGCTATGCTACCAGCAGCTTCGAAACGCTCTTTCGACAGCACGGCGCCGATGGCGTCTCGCTCGTCATGTCCGGGGGGACGGAGGGGGCACTTTCGCCGCACTGGACGGTGTTCGCGCGAGAAGTGGTCGATGCGCCGGCCGAACGCGCACTGGCGATCGGGGTTGCGCGCACGCCTTCGCTGCCAGCCCAACATCTCGGACGGCGCAAACAGGTTCTGCTTGTGGCTGAAGCTGTGCGTGTGGCGATGCGTGACGCCGGCATCGACGACCCAAGCGATGTCCATTTCGTCCAGATCAAATGCCCGCTCCTCACGCTCAGCCGCATCAGCGCGGCTGAAGCCGAGGGAAAGACACTCGCCACCCGCGACACGTTGAAATCGATGGGCCTGTCGCGCGGCGCATCGGCGCTCGGCGTGGCGGTCGCGCTCGGCGAGGTTGACGAAGGAGCGCTCCGCGACACCGACATCTGTTACAGCCATGAACTCTTCTCGCGCCGCGCCTCTGCCTCGGCCGGCGTTGAATTGACGGATCACGAAATCATCGTGCTCGGCATGAGCGATCGATGGTCGGGGCCGCTGGCGATCGACCATGCGGTAATGCGTGATGCCGTCGATGTAGCCGCGGTGCGCGAGGCATACGAACGCCTGCCGACCAACAGCCGCCTCGCTGCCGTTCTCGCCAAGGCCGAACCGGATCCGACCGGAAAGATTCGTGGCAAGCGCCATACGATGCTGGACGATTCCGATATCTCAGGCACGCGCCATGCGCGCGCCTTCGTTGGCGGCGTGCTCGCTGGCCTCTTCGGCATCACGGATCTCTACGTCTCCGGCGGCGCCGAACATCAAGGGCCTCCCGGCGGTGGTCCCGTCGCCATCATTGTCGAAAAGGAGCATTGAGGTGAGCATAATTCGCGATACCCCTCTTCCACAGGCCGGCAAGGCGGTCGGCATCGAAACGCTCGACATGACCATGCGTTTTGGCAGCTTCACAGCACTCGACCACGTATCCGTAAGTATTCCTGCAGGTACCTTCCACGCGCTGCTCGGTGAAAATGGCGCGGGGAAATCGACGCTCGTCAAGTGCATCATGGGCTTCTATCACCAGACCTCAGGTTCCCTGTCTGTCGACGGTCGCGAGGTGGCGGTCGCCTCCCCGAAGGACGCAGCTACTTATGGTCTTGGTATGGTTTACCAGCATTTTACGTTGGTGCCGTCGCTGACAGGTGCGGAAAATCTCGTCATCAGCCGCACCGAAGTACCCGCTATCGTCAACTGGGCCAAAGAGCGTAAGGCGCTTGCGGCCTTCATGGAGCGGATGCCCTTCAAGATCCCGCTCGACCGGCGGGTCAGCGAGCTTGCCGCCGGCGAAAAGCAGAAGCTCGAAATCGTCAAGCAGCTTTATCTTGGCCGCAACTTCCTCGTACTTGACGAACCAACCTCGGTGCTGACGCCGGCGGAGGCAGATGAGATGCTCGGCCTGGTGAGGGGCATGACCGAACGCGGCGAGCTGACCGTTTTGATGATCAGCCACAAATTTCATGAGGTGACGAAATTCGCCGACGCGGTCTCGATCCTGCGACGTGGCAAGCTTGTCGGCGGCGGCAAGGTCGGCGAACTCTCAACGGCGGATATGGCGGCGATGATGATCGGCGACATCAAACTCGCTGAACTCGATACTCGCATTCCCGTCGCAGATACAGCAAAACCGGTGTTGCAAGTCGAACGGGTCAAGGCTCCGGACCGTTCCGGCCTGAAGACGATCGAGATCGACAAGCTGACGGTGCGTTCCGGCGAGATTGTCGGCGTCGCTGGTATTTCCGGCAATGGCCAGAAAGAACTCACGGAAATTCTCGCCGGGCAGCGGCCGACCGAGACTGGAGCGATCAGCGTCAACGGCGAGATCTACGGTGCAACGCGGCCCGAAACACGAAAGAACAACGTCCGCTTCATTCCGGAAGAGCCTCTGCAGAATGCCTGTGCGCCGCGCATGACCGTCAGCGAAAATCTCGCCTTCCGCACCTTCGACCTGACAGAGACCGGCACTGACGCGATCTGGCTAAACAGGGGCCGGATGAAGAAGCGGGCGACATCGCTGATTTCCGACTTCAAGGTGAAGACAGCATCGTCCTCTTCGCCGATCGCGGCCCTTTCTGGCGGCAATGTTCAGCGTGCCGTGTTGGCGCGGGAGCTGACGGGTGACGTTGATTTGTTGATCGTCTCCAATCCCTGCTTCGGCCTCGATTTTTCTGCCGTGGCCGAAATCCGTGCCCGTATCATGCGTGCCCGCAACGCCGGGGCGGCTGTGCTGCTTTTGTCGGAGGATCTCGACGAACTTCTGGAAATGTCGGATCGCATCATGGTGATCTCCGAAGGCAGGCTCGTCTACGAAACAACGGCGCAGACCGCCGATGTCTCGGTGATCGGCGCTCACATGGCGGGACATCACTAATGACCGACATCAAGGCTCAACCGTTCCCCTTCCCGCTGCAACGCGACGCCGTGGCATTGATCGTCATCGACATGCAGCGCGATTTTGCCGAGCCTGGCGGCTTCGGCGCCAGCCTCGGCAATGATGTCAGCCGCATCACGAGGATCATCCCCGATGTGAAGCGGCTGATCGCGGGTTTCCGTTCAGCCGGCCTGCCGGTGATCCATACGATGGAATGCCACAGACCTGACCTTTCCGACCTGCCGCCCGCCAAGCGCGACCGCGGCAATCCTTCGCTCAGGATCGGTGACAAGGGACCAATGGGCCGCATCCTGATTGCCGGCGAGCCTGGCACGGCAATTCTTCCCGAGCTCGCACCCATCGATGGCGAGATCGTCATCGAAAAACCCGGCAAGGGCGCCTTCTACGCCACCGGACTCGGCGACATCCTGAAGCGTAAGGGTATCAAGCAGCTCGTCTTTGCCGGAGTCACCACAGAGGTCTGCGTCCAGACCACCATGCGCGAGGCCAACGACCGCGGCTATGAATGCCTGCTCGCCGAAGAAGCAACCGAAAGCTATTTCCCCGAATTCAAGTCTGCCGCCATCGCAATGATCCAAGCGCAGGGCGCTATCGTCGGCTGGACGGCGCATATCGATGACATACTGGAGGCCATCAACCATGCCTGAAACGACTCGCGAACTGTTGACGGCGGGTGGCTGGAAAGAACTGGAATTCGGTCCCTTCCGACCGGACGTGACGATCCACTGGATCCGTCCCTTCGAAGGCGACCAGCCCGGCGTGGCAGTGCTGAAATACGAGGCCGGAGCCTCGGTGCCGCGCCATCGCCACGAAGGGCTCGAAACCATCCTGGTGCTTGAGGGCACCCAATCCGACGAGGCCGGCGACTACAGCAGAGGAAGCTATGTGGTGAATGCTGCCGGCACCGAACATTCAGTCTGGAGTGACACCGGTTGCGTCGTGCTCATCCAATGGGACCGGCCCGTCAAAATACTCGAAGAGAAAACAACATGAGAGCGGGACCAGCTTTCGACATCGCCTCCCTACACGCAGCCTACCAGAACGGTCTGACGACCGCCGACATGATCGGCACGGTGTTTGCGCGCATTGCTGAGGTGAACGATCCCGGCATCTTCATCCATCTTGTCGACATAGGGGATCTGCTCGTCGAAGCTGAAGCACTAGGCGCCTTCGACCCGGCGACAAAACCGCTTTGGGGCATTCCCTTTGCCGTAAAGGACAATATCGACGTCGCCGGCATGCCGACGACCGCTTCGTGCCCCGACTACGCCTATATGCCCGACACGGATGCCACCGTTGTTCGCCTGCTGAAAGAAGCCGGTGCTCTGGTAATCGGTAAGACAAATCTCGATCAATTCGCAACTGGCCTCGTCGGTGTCCGCACTCCGTATCCCGTTCCGCGCAACGCCATGGATGCCGATTTGGTGCCAGGCGGATCGAGCTCCGGCTCAGCCGTGGCGACGGCGCAGGGTATCGTCAGCTTCGCGCTCGGCACCGATACTGCCGGATCGGGTCGCATTCCAGCCGGCCTCAACAATATCGTCGGCATGAAACCCAGCCTCGGCGCATTGTCGACAAGCGGCGTTATTCCCGCCTGCCGCACGCTGGATTGTGTTTCAATCTTCGCGCTGACGGTCGACGACGCCTGGCGGGTATTCGAGGTTGCCGCATGTCACGATGCCAAGGACGCCTATTCGAAAACCATTCCGGCCAATGGGTTTAGGCAAGCACCGCCGGTCCTGACCATCGGCGTGCCGGCGAAGGCCGACCAGCTGTTCTTCGGTGACGCCGTCATGGAGGCGGCCTATGACGATGCCTTGCGCATGTTGACGAAACTGGGCCATCGCTTGGTGGAAGTACCGTTTGGCGATTTCTACAAGGTGGCAAACCTGCTTTATGAAGGCGCCTGGGTGGCCGAGCGCTATGCGGCGGTCAAGGATTTCTTTGACGCCAAGGAGGCGAGCTTCCATCCCGTCACCCGCGGGATCTATGGCGGCGCCAAGCAGCTTTCGGCCGCGGATGCCTTCAAGGGTCTCCATGCGCTGCAGGCCTTGAAACAGAAGGTTGCTCAGCTGATCGCATCGGTTGATCTCTTTTGTGTACCGACGGCGCCGACACATTACACACGTGCCGACCTCGAGGCGGAACCGATCCGTGAAAATTCGCGTCTCGGCACTTACACCAACTTCGTCAATCTGCTCGACATGTGCGGCATCGCCGTGCCAGCGGGCATACGCAGCGACGGTCGTCCAGCCAGCGTGACCCTGCTGACATCGTCGGGACGCGACGGCCTTACGGCTTCGCTTGCCCGTGACATTCACGCAAGCAGCGGCTTGGCGCTCGGCGCAACCGGATGGCTGCAGCCGAAGCCGAACGATACGATCAGCGTTGACGAAGCCGGGCTGATCGATATCGCGGTGGTCGGCGCCCATCTCTCCGGCATGCCGCTGAACGCACAACTCCTTGCTCTCGACAGTCGCTTTCTGCGGAAAGCACGAACATCGGATTGCTATCGGCTTTACGTCTTGCCGGGGCAGAAGCCGGCAAAGCCGGGACTTATCCGTGTTCCACAGGCGACCGGCGGTCAAATCGATGTCGAAATCTGGCAAATGACCCCGGCCGCGTTTGGCCAATTCGTTGCGGCCATCCCTTCACCCCTCAGCATCGGCACCCTTTTTTTATCGGATGGCACGTCGACCAAGGGTTTTCTGGTCGAAGCCACCGCCATCGCCGACGCGACGGATATCACGCATTACGGCGGATGGCGCACTTATATCGCTGCGACGGTGTAAGGCTTCAAAGAAGCGCCGATAATGCGCCGCCGCGCATCTAAAGAAGTTCCTGCAAATCCATTTTTCAGATGAAGATTAAGAAACGGATTGGAACCCGCGACCTCGGTCGTTCGACGCCTTCAGTGACGGTTCACGGTCGCTCCAAAAACGGTCTCTCTTAAAAATGCAAATGCTACCTATTGACGATAGGAGTATATGCTCTTATCTTTGCTCTTATAGGAGCATATGCTCTCACATGCGAAGGAGTGAGATTATGAGTGAGGCTGAGGTACTTGTAAGCGGAGCAACCGGACGGACCGGCGGTGCCGCAATCGATGAACTACTTAAGATGGGCAAGTCGGTGCGCGCCTATGTGCGTTCGGACGATGAGCGAGCAACCGCCCTCAGGCAGCGGGGGGTGGATATCGCTGTCGGAGATTTCACCGACATCGATGACATCCGCGCTGCCATGGAAGGCGTCCGATCGGCCTATTTCCTGCATCCGATTGCGCCAGGCATCATCGGCGCCGCGGCCTATTTCGCACAGGCAGCAAAGGAAGCGGGCGTCACAGCAATCGTCAACATGTCGCAGATATCGGCGCGCCGCGAATCGGCGAGCCACGCGGCGCAGGACCATTGGATTTCCGAGCGGGTCTTCGACTGGTCCGGCGTGCCAACGACCCATCTTCGCCCCACCTTCTTTGCCGATTGGCTCGTTTATCCGCATTTCGCAAAGGAGATATGGGCGACGAAAAAGATCGAGTTTCCGTTCGCTGATGGGCGTCACGCACCGATCGCGACCGATGATCAGGGGCGGGTGATTGCGCATCTTTTGGCAAATCCTGGGGGGCATGAGGGCAAGATTTATCCCCTTCATGGACCGATCGAGATGAACCATACCGAGATCGCCGCCGCCATGAGCGAAGTGCTTGGCGCCAAGATCGACTACGCGCCAACGTCGATCGACGTGTTCAAGGACAAGATGGAAAATCTCTACAAGTTTCCGCCTTTCCTCGTGCAGCACCTGGTCGAAGTTGCCCAAAACTATCGTGATGGCATCTTTGCGGGCACGAACGATGCTGTTGAGAAAATCACCGGAACGCCAGCACTCTCGGTCCAGCAATTCATCACCAACAATCGTGCCGCCTTTGCGTGAGCACCGTCGAGGTAAGGAGCTTGAACAATGTCGAATATTCAAGGCGAGCGTCACCCGTTTCTGGACGACCTGACTGCGGACGCGGAGCTGACAAGCTCCGTGCTGCGAGGTCCCGTCATCGGACGCGACGAGATCAAGCTGGCCGTCAACACAGTCGGGACCTTCTACGCTTCGCAGGATCCCACGTTTCTCGAGACTGTCGGTGCGCGCCTCTTTCTTGAATACGAGGCGGTTCTGACAAGCGGGGAAAGGCTGAACGCCACCGTCGTCGTCGATCGCAACTCTGATGGTTCGGTACCACGCGTCAGCGTGCGGATGAGCCCGCTTGGTGCTGTGTTATCTCTTGCCGCCAATCTTCGCGAGGCACTCTCCGGCCGATTGCCGGAAGACCTTTTTCTTTAAACCGAACGCCCACAGGCAGGTATCGATATTGGATGCCCTGATCTGTGGCTTTAGAGAGGTAATTTGTCATGGATGTCACCAACGCCACCGTCTTCATTACCGGAGCTAATCGCGGCCTGGGCCTCGCCTTCGCACGCGAAGCCCGTCGTCGCGGAGCAAAGAAGGTCTATGCAGGCATGCGCAATACGAACGGCTTCGACGAACCGGACATCATTCCCGTCCGGATCGATGTCACGGATAAAGCATCAATCGCTGCGGCAGCAGAATTGGCGACGGATACCGATCTGCTGATCAACAACGCGGGCATCGCTGCCCTTATCGACGGACCTCTGGCAAACGATGTCGAAGAGCAGTCGCAGCGTCTATTCGATACCAACTATTATGGCGTCGTCCGCGTCACGCAGGCCTTCGAGCCGATCCTGTCGGCCAAGCCGCGTGCTGCCATCATCAACGTGCTATCCGATATCGTGTGGCTTCCGCGGCCTATTTTGACACCCTATGCTGCATCAAAGGCGGCGGCATGGAGCTTCACGAACCAGCTTCGCTTTCACCTTCAGGATCGTAGCATCCAAGTTCTCGGTCTGCATGTGGGTTTCGTGGATACCGACCTGACCAATGGCATCGATGTGCCAAAAGCCAGCCCGGAAGATGTGGTGCGCCAAACCTATGAAGCGCTCGCCGCCGGCAAGAGTGAGATCATGGCCGACCAGGGAACGGCACTACTGAAGAGCACGCTCGCTGCCGAGGTACCCGGTTATATCACGCCGCCGGCAGGATTGTTCTAAGCGCCAAAATGGTGGAGAAACCGCCAAGCCGCAGGCTATGTGATGCGGAGGCCTTGGCCTTTGCGCCATATAGCCTGCGGACAATAAGCAGGATTCGAAAGGAAAGCGACATGTTGTCAGCGAACCAACCGCTTGGAATCGATCAATGCAATTGCTCCGCCATGAGAAAGGCGAGCCGACAGATCACGCGGTTCTACGATGCCCATCTTGAACCCGTCGGGCTGCGTATCACGCAGTTCCTGACCCTGGCGGCTCTCGACGAAGCTGACGGTGCCACCGTCAACGCTCTCGCGGAACGGCTCGATATCGAGCGGACGGCGATGGGAAAGATGGTTGGCTTTCTGGAACGCGACGGTTTCGTCACTATCAAGCCATCACCCGCGGACGGTCGAGTTCGTATCATTGAACTCACGGACGAAGGCCGACGCTTGCATGAGAGAGCGGCTCCCCTCTGGCGGGATGCGCAGCAAGAATTCGAACGACTGAACGGTAGGACCAATGTCGCAACGCTCCGGCAAGGCCTGAGAGAGATTGTCGTTGGCAACTTGCCGGCCGTCTCGTCCGGAGACTGAGCCTTCGGAAGACACCCGCCGATCACGGACCAATCAAATAGACGAACGTCAACCGGAGTGGGAGAAAAGGCTGGGGGTTAGGCTGTGAGGTCGAGCTTTGCCTGTTTGAGACAACCTGCGACGGCTGCTCGGACTTGAAGAACCCGATGAGCGCCGATCGATGTCCAATGCATTTGCCGCTTCTTATTCCTACGGGCATTGAGGAGGCTGTTAGCGGCATTTTCAGCCGGCGTACGGATATCGGCTGACCGGATCAGCACCGCCGACAGCAGTTGACGATCGAAGCTGCGTTCTGCCACACGTAGGTGGATCCGATCGAAATGGCGACCTTCTCCTCGACCGAGATCGCATCCGCCTATCATCAGGTCGGCACCGGCGGCGTCCTCGACCGCCCCTGCATCGCCGAGTTGAGCCGTGATGTCGAAGAGACAAGCTGGGACGACATTCTCCACTATTCTGGGCTGTCGCGTGCTTCGATCGAAAGCGTTGATGATACGACATTGCGGCATCTCAGTCTTCGCCCGGTTCATCTTCCGTGATCTTTTTCAACAGGAACAGTAGCGCAACCCGTTCGGCAGGGTTAAGCCGTCCCATCGTCTTTTCGCTGATGATATGCGCGTTCGGATACATGGAGCGCAGGACCGCTTCACCCTTCGCCAGCAGTGAGATGATAACCTTGCGGCCATCGGCAGCGTCCTTGGAGAGATTGATGAGACCACGCGCCTTGAGGCGCTCCACGATGCCGCGAATAGTTGCCTGATCGACCGAGGTTGCCTTCACCAGCTCGGCCTGCGAACTTGGGCCACGGTCGTGGAGCGTACAAAGGGTGACAAACTGCACGGAGGTCAGGTCGGGATCGCTAGCATTTTCCTGGAAAATCGCAAGATGCCGCTGATAGGCCTTGCGCAACAGATGTCCAACCTGCTCGGTCACCTGATAGCCCGCCCGCGGGTCCGCTTCTCCGATGTCGCTATTTTCTGCCATGCTCGCGTCGTCCGCTCCTATTGACGCTTCTAATCCTCCAAAATCCAACAAATCGCAAGCGGGCCGAAGCGCAGCGTGATATGGAGGAGAGGCGGACGAGCAATCGCTTCCTGAGAGAATCCCCGTGAACGGCATAGGGCCGACCACGGGGCTGCAACTCTATTCGAGAGCCATGTTTCTGGATTCAGCGTTGATGAAGGCTACGCTGACTGCCGCAAGCAAAAGAAGACCGGAGATGACACCGAGCGCCAGACCAAAATTCGAGGTCATGACCGGCGCGACAATCGACGGCGCCAGAAGCCCCCCGAAACGCGCGACGGACCCGGACAAGCCCATACCGCTGGCGCGAAGCGTGGTCGGATAGATTTCCGGCGTGAAGGCGTAGATCGCGCCCCAGGTGCCGAGCAGCGCAAAGCTGAGCAGCAGCGTTGCGGAGATGACGATCTCGACCGACTGGCCCAGCCCATAACCCAATGTGCCGATGGCGCTCAGGATCAGGAAACCGATCAGGGTCGGCTTGCGCCCCCATTTCTCGACGCCGTAGGCTGCCAGCGCATAGCCCGGAAGCTGGGCGATCGCCAGCACGAGGAGGAACAACTGACCGCGCATGAAGCCGAAGCCTTCTCCTGCCAGCCGCACCGGCAGGTAGACAAACACACCATAGTAGGAAACCGAGATCAGCATCCACGCCAGCATCAGGAAGATGGTCCGACGCCGAAGCTCCGGCGACAGCAGCGCGGCAATCGACTTGCGCTGTGGCGCCTGTGGCGTCAGCGGTGCGATCTCGACGACGTTGCCGTTGGTGGCGGCGACGCGCTGAAGAACCTTACGTGCCTCTTCCGATTTTCCCTGTTGGCTGAGATAGAGTGGTGACTCCGGCACATAAAAGCGCAGGACAACACCGACAAGCGCCGGCAGACCGGTCACGAAGAAGATCGTGCGCCAGGGCTCTCCGCCCTGCGAACCGGCGACCAGTGCGAGAAGCGCCAGTGCCACAGTTCCCACAGCCCAGAAGCCTTCGAGCAGCACGAGCCAGCGACCGCGTCGGTCTGACGGAAGAAACTCGGCCATCATGGCGTAGTCAACCGGAAGCGTTCCACCCACACCGAGACCTGTCAGGAAGCGCGCGACGAGCAACCAGTGCAGATCAGGAGCAAAGGCCGATGCCACACCACAGATCGCATCGAGAATGATTGCGATGAACAACACCGGCCGACGGCCGATCCGGTCGGCAAGGCGACCAAAAGTGAACGCGCCGACGAGCATGCCGAGAAAGAAAAACGTACCGGTCTGGAGCGCCTGTGGAACGGTGATGCCGAAGCTTGCGGCGATTGAAGGTGCGGTGAAGCCGATTGCCAACACCTGCATGGCATCAGCGGCCCAGACAAGCCCGAAAATGATGAACAGACGCTTCTGGAAGCTGCCGACGCCGGCCGCCCTGAGACCCTGTTCCACGGTGATTGGAGGTTGCATGTTACCCCTCGTTCCTTTTTTATTTGGGATTACAGTCGAAGCGGTGATCTTCGCCACCTTGGCGCCAGTGAATTGACGCACGAACTCATCCGTTCCGGTCGCGCGACCGGAACGTTGGGATTGACCGAATATGCCGGAAACCCGGCGCTTCTATCAGTCGAACTTTGCCTGCATTTCCTTCACGGCGATTTTGCCGTTGAGCACCATCGGCTCATCATCCAGGAACAGTGAACAACCGCGCATCGGAATATCCAGATGGCAGGCAGTGTCGTTCGGGCCGCCGAGCTCGTTGTTCGGACCGGTGGAGAACATGACGTTGCCGTAGAAGGAGCGAGCTTCCATGCCCATGCCGCCCGGGAATTCTCCCGGCACCATGCGATGCCACTTGGCGTTCTGGTTCAGACCCCAGCCGACATGGCTCATGCCCATGCCGCGCGGATCGTTGAAGCCTTCCATGTAGGACTTGACCAGATCGGCATCGAGCCCGCCTCTGATGTCGGTGATCCAGCCCTTTTCGATCGTGTAGGTGATCGGGTCGCGAACGTAGATGTTCTGCGGCAGCAAGATATCGCCCGGTGCAACGACGATTGTGCCGTCGACGCCATCATCGTCACCGCCGGTGAAGACGAAGCCGGACGGCCAGTGGTCCCAGCGGCCTGGCTCGTCGGTGCATGCATATTCGGTGATGGCAGGATAGGTGTTGAGCTTATAGGTGACGTCGGTGCCGTGTGGCGAGGTGATCCGCATGACCTTCGCCTTGGAGAGCAGGTCACCGGCGAACTCGACGCGCTCACGCAGTTCCTTCGTCGGCAGCATGCGGGCGAGAACTTCCGGCGGTTCGACAGCGGTCAGGATGCGCGTCCCGGCTGCCTGGATCGCCATCTGCTCCGGGCTGAAGAGCAAGAAGATGCAGTCGATCAGCATGTCGGCGGCCTTGAGAGCCTCAACCGCTTCCGGCATGGAGGCGAGGCCCGTTTGGCCGACCGCCCATGCACCTGCCGGCGGCACTGGCGGCAAACGCATGTGATACATTTTGGCGCCGAGACGCATGCCTGCCGCCATGAAGGCGTCAGCATAGTCCAGACGCTCGTTACCCTGTGTCAGGACGATAAGTTTTTCGCCCTCGTGGACGCCCGACATCTTCAGCTGATGCAGGCAGATTTCCGTGAAGCTGAATTGATCCATGCTCGTTCCCCTTGTTGGTTTAAGGCTCAGGTGCTCTTGCGGTTACGGACTATTGGGCTTGACTTTAGCGATTTCGGTAATCGCCTCCTCCCGTGAAACGACGTCGCCATACTTGCTATCGATATCGAAGAGGTTGGCATTGTGCGGGTCCGGATGGCGGTCGCCGACGCAATCACGCACGACAATGGCCCGAAACCCATGCTGCACGGCATCGACCGCGCTGGCGCGGATGCAGCCGCTCGTCGAGCATCCTGCCATGATGACGGTATCAATGCCCTGCGCATGCAGGTGGGAAGCAAGGCTGGTGCCGAAAAAGGCGCTGGCATATTGCTTGACGATGACCAGCTCGCCGGCCGCCGGCTCCACGCCCTCGCAGAATTCGGCCAGCACATTGCCTTCGACCATGGCCTTCATGACTGGCGACTTCTTGACCCACATGCCGCCATCGGCGCAGTTTTCCGCAAGATAGAGAATGCGTGTGTGGATCACGGGGATGCCTGAAGCCCGGGCGGAGGCAATCAGCGCCGGTGTTTGTGCCACCGCTTCGACGACGCCGGGTGCATAGAGCGGCGCTCCTTCGATCGTGTATGCCTTGAGAAAATCGATAACGACGAGCGCTGGCCGCTGGCCGAAGCCGATACGGTTGCCCCAGACACCCTGATAATTGGCTTCGGCAGTTTGCATTGTCGTCTCCCTTAGTAGGCGCCGGACAGAAGAGCGCCGGCGCCCGGCACAACGGCTTCCAGCCCGAGCGATTTCAGCATGCAATAGGTCGTGGCGACGGCGGCGGTCAGCACCGGCTTGCCGGTCATGGCTTCGACCTTCGCGATAACAGGCAGCGAAGGCATCTGGACGCAGGCCGAAAGGACGATCACATCGACATCCGTCAGGTCTAGCGTCTGGACGATGGCCGGAAGATTTTCCGGGTCGTGCCGGGCGACATCGAGATTGTCCGGGATTTCCAGCGCGCGCCAGTCCATGACCTCGAAGCCCTCTTCGCGGATATAATCGACCACGAGCTCCGTGAGCGGCTTCATATAGGGCGCAACGACGGCAATCTTCCGTGCATTCATTACCTTTAGGCCCTCGATCAGAGCACCGGCGCTGGTAACGACTGGAATGTTCGCGCCGTTTTCCTGCGTGCGCCCCGTCAGGCGCTTTTCCGACTGGCGGTGGTAGCCGAGACCCATGGCCATGATGGCAACAAGGCAGGCATAACCCAGCACATCGACGCGGGCATCCGAAAGCTCGACGGCGCAGCGGTCCGATTCCGCATCCATCGCCGCCAGCTCTTCCTTGACGACCTTCTTCATCCGCATGCGGCTTGAATGGAACGTGAAGCGCTCGGGCCGGATGGACTGGCGGGCGGTCAGCATGGCCGGAATTTCGGTTTCCATCGTGGTGTTGGAACTCGGAACGATCTGGCCGATACGGTAATATTTCTGCACGGATGAAATCCTCTGCTGCATGGAAGGCGAAAAACAGGCAGGCGGCGAAGCAAAACGCTCCGCCACCACAATCAGCGGGACAGGAAGTCGCCGAGCGCCAGGAAGAAGCCGTCGAAGTCATCCCACGGGATCATGTGACCGGCGTCTGGCACGCGGGTGATCTGCAGCGAGGGATTGAGACCCTTGATCTCTTCTTCGTCGGCCGCCTGGATCACGCCGCCGCGGCCCGCGACCATCAGCATCGCGGGAACGGTCAGGGTGGCGAAATCAGGCAAGATGTCGATGTCGTGGAAATCGTTGAACGCCTTGACGATCCCAGGCGCATAGCAGGTATGGAGCCATTCGGCGCGCAGCTGTAGCTGTTCTCCGGTCCAGGTCGGGCAGAACGCCTTCATCGCCTCGGCATCCATTCCCTTCTCGGCCAGTGCGATCGAATCCGTATACCACGGCAGCTTGCTCGGATACGGGCGACGACCGGGGCCGGAAACCGGCGGATCAATCAGCGCCAGACGGCTGAAGGAACCGGGGGAGCGGTTGGACGCCCGCATCGCGATGCGGGCGCCCATGGAATGGCCGAGAATGGCGGGCTGTCTCAGTTCAAGCTCGCTGGCGAAGGCGATCACATCATCGGCCATCGCATCGAGGCCGTAGTCGAGGTCCGGGCCCGTCGACGAAAGACCACGGCCGCGGACGTCAAGAACATAAACGTCATGGTGCAGCGACAGGCTTTCGGCAACGAAACCCCAGGTGATTGCCGGCGATGTTATGCCGGGAACCAGAATGACCACCGGCCCCTTGCCGCCATAGCGCAGATAGTGCTGACGGATGCCGTTGGCGAAGACATTCGCACCATGGAGGAACCGGCTGCTCATGCTGCATTCTCCGTGCGCAGCGGTTCGGCATAGACGTCATAGCCGTATACCCAGGACGGATCCTCCTGCGTCAGCAGGAAGGTATTGGCATTGGAGACGCTCTGCACGCGGGTTGCGCGATCACGGCGATTGGCTTCGTAAAGGCCGAACGCGGTGGCGAAATCGTTGACGCCGGTCTCCTGGAGGCAGCGCGTCAACATGGCGGCATCCTCGATGGCCATGGCCGCACCCTGCGCCATGTGCGGCTTCATCGGATGGCAGGCATCCCCCAGCAGGACAAGTCGGCCGCTGCTCCAAAGTGGCAGCGGGTTGCGGTTGAACAGCGGCCACTTGGTGACCTCGTCCGTGCTTTCGATCAACGCTTGGATGATGGGGTGATAACCCTCGAACTCGGACGCCATTTCCTCGCGACTGCTGGGTACGAATGCAGTATCGAATTCCCAGGCCGGATGAGGCACGCCGGTGACGTAGTAATATTCATCGCGACGAGCCGTCGTGTAGTAAACCATCATGTGGCGGTCCGGACCCCACCACTTGACGCAATCTTCGAAGGTCAGGTTGTATTTCCGCAGCTTGTCGGAGGAAATTAGCGCACGATGGCCGACCCAGCCGCTGTAGTTTGGCTTCTCCGCACCCAGCAGCGTTTCGCGGACGCGTGAATTGATGCCGTCGGCGCCGATCACGATGTCCGCCCTTACAGACGTGCCGTCCTCGAACTCGATGAGAACATCCGTGCCATTGTCGTCGATACGGGTCAGCTTCTTGCCGAAATGCAGCGTTCCAGGCTGCAGGGCGTCGCACTGGATGCCCTGAAGATCACCGCGGTGCACGGTGCAGTAGGTCGCGCCGTAACCTTCAAGCGGAATACGCGACAGATAGTCGCCACTGATGCCATCACGGCTGAACCAATGACTAGGCGTACTGCTGATGCTGACAACCTTTTCGGCAACGCCGATGCGCTCGAAGATCTTGAGGACATTCGGCCCCATGTGGATGCCGGCGCCCAGCCGCGAAAAGCTCGGCGCCTGTTCATAGACGTTCACGTCGAAGCCGGCATGCTGGAGCAGCGCTCCCGCCACGGCGCCGCCGAGGCCGGCGCCAATAATCGCGATTCTTTCCTTGCTGCTGGACATGGCCGACCCTTCTCGCCGTCACCTGGACGCGTAAACTGGAATTGGAAGTATGACAAATTTTGTAGCGCATACGCTGTAAATAGCAAGTACAGCATCTGCACTTTTGCAAAAATTCCTTCTGGCTTTTCCGCAAAATATGATTATCGTCGCTGTTGCCGGCACATGCATACGCATGGAGAAACGGTCATATAAAGTGCATACGCTTTATAAATGAGCAAGGAACAGCAAATGCGTGACGTGATCTGCAATCGCGTCATTATGAATTGCAGGCATCAGGAAGAGGCCTTCAGCATAATGGCGTATTTGAGTATCGGCGGCCTCACTTTGGCCGGTGACTGCGCAGTGGAGCGGGGCTTTTGAAAGAGGCCGCCTCATTCAGCCTGAACGTCAACGGCACTGTCAGCGACATCGAAGCCGGCGGCGCAACGCCGCTCCTTTACATCCTCAGGAACGATCTCTGCCTCAACGGACCCAAATACGGGTGCGGCCTCGGCGAATGCGGCGCCTGCGCGGTCCTCGTCGACGGCCGGCCCGTACGCTCGTGCACCGTGCCGCTGAAGGCGATCGGCGACCGCAAGGTCACGACGCTTGAAGGGCTGGGAAAGCCCGGCCATCTACATATCGTCCAGCGCGCCTTCATCGAAGAGGCTGCGGCGCAGTGCGGCTACTGTCTGAATGGCATGATCATTGCCATCGTTGGCCTGCTGGAAGCGAAGGCGGAGCCCGACGAGAGCGATATTCGCGCGGCGCTCCGGCATCATCTCTGCCGCTGTGGCACGCATATGGAAATACTTGCCGCAGCACGCCGCGCCGTCGCCTATGCGAAGGCTGAAAAGTCGGCCGGCTCGGGAACGGAAGACAGGATCGAGGTTTCGCCATGAGCATCCACCGCGAAACGCCGAGAGCTACCTACCTCGCCACATCAGACATCCTACTGATCGTCTCCGATGCATCCCTGGGCGATGCAGCCGAGCTCTACATCGCCATCGATAGCAACGGTCGCGTCAAGGCATTCAACGGGCATGTCGATCTTGGAACCGGCATCCGCACGTCACTGGCGCAGATCGTCGCCGAGGAACTGCATGTTCCTTTCGAGCATGTGGAAATGGTGCTGGGCGCGACTTCCGCCGCCCCCAACCAGGGCGCCACCATCGCCAGCGAGACGATCCAGATCACCGCCGTGCCGCTCCGGCAGGCCGCGGCAACGGCGCGTCATCACCTCATGGCGAAGGCTGCTGCCCTGAAGGGCACCGCGGTCGAGCACCTTGTCCTTGAAGACGGCGTCATCCGCGCCGGCAACGGAGCGAACTGGAGCTTCACCTTCGGCGAACTCGTCGCGGGAGAGCATGTGCGCCTGTCGATCGACGCCAGTGCGGAGCTGAAGCCCGCGTCTGCCTACCGCATCGTCGGCTCCTCGCGGCCGCGCGTGGACATCCCGGCCAAGGCAACCGGTCAATGGACGTATGTGCATGACGTGCGCGTGCCTGGCATGCTGCATGGCCGGGTCATCCGGCCGCTCTATGCCGGCTTTGATCACGGCGAGCATGTCGGCAACAGCCTCATATCCATCGACGAAGGCTCGATTGCCCATATCGATGGTGTTGTCGGCGTTGTCGCCATCGGTGATTTCGTTGGCGTCGTCGCAACGCGCGAGGAAATCGCCATCGAGGCTGCGAAGACGCTGAAGGTCTTGTGGCGGGAGCCGCCGCAGCGCCCGGATCTGAATGCGCCGGAGATGGCGCTGCGTGCTAATCCCGCCACGCCGCGCAAGCTCATCGATCGCGGCAATGTCGAAATGGCTCTCGCCGGCAGCGCCGAACCCATGAACCGCACCTATATCTGGCCCTATCAAATGCATGGCTCGATCGGGCCGTCCTGCGCCGTGGCCGATTATAGCGAGACCGGGCTGACCGTCTGGTCGGGCACGCAGAACCCCTTCCCCATGCGTCGCGATCTGGCACTCCTCCTCGACATGCCCGAGAACATGATCCTCGTGGAGCGCCTGGAAGCCGCCGGCTGCTATGGCCGCAACTGCGCCGACGATGTGACTGCCGATGCCGCGCTTCTGTCCCGCGCCGTGCGCGCGCCAGTGCGCGTGCAGCTCACGCGCGAGCAGGAGCATGCCTGGGAGCCAAAGGGCGCTGCCCAGATCATCGACGTGCGCGGCGGCCTCGATCTTGAGGGTGGTCCTTCGGCCTATGATTTCGAGACGCGCTATCCGTCCAATCTCGCACCGACATTATCGCTGATCCTGACCGGCAAGATCCCGCCGGTGTCCGACGTAGTGCAGATGGGTGACCGAACGGCGATCCCACCCTATGCCTATGGCAATCTCCGGGTCACCGTCCACGATATGCCGCCGATTGCCCGGGCCTCGTGGTTCCGCGGCGTTTCCGCGATGCCGAACACCTTCGCGCATGAATGCTATATTGATGAACTTGCGGCCGCGGCCGGCGTCGATCCGATCGAATACCGGCTGCGATACCTTCACGATCCCCGTGCCGTGGACCTTGTGCATGCCCTGGCAGAGCGGGCGAACTGGGTGCCCCACACGAAATGGGGCACGCTTGGCGGCGAAGGCGACCTGCTTTACGGCCGCGGCTTCGCCTATGCTGTCTATATCCACGGGCCGTTTCCGGGCAAGGCTGCCGCCTGGGCGGCCTGGGTGGCCGATGTTGCCGTCAACACCAAGACCGGCGAGATCGCCGTAACCAAGGTAATCTGCGCACAGGATTCCGGGATGATGATCAATCCCGACGGCGTGCGGCATCAGATCCACGGCAACGTCATCCAGTCAACCAGTCGTGTGCTGAAGGAGCGCGTCGAGTTTTCCTCCACCGCCGTCACCTCGAAGGAATGGGGCGGCTATCCGCTGATCACCTTCCCCGAATTGCCCGATATCGACGTGCTGATGGTTCCAAGACAGGACGAGCCGCCGCTCGGCGTCGGTGAATCCGCTTCCGTCCCGAGCGCATCGGCCATCGCCAACGCGGTCTATGATGCCATCGGCATACGCTTCCGCGAACTGCCGCTGACACCGGAAATGGTGCTGGCGGCGCTGAAGGGGGGTACGTCCACGCCGCCTCCGGCAGCGCCCGCGAAAAGGAAGCGGTGGTGGAATATCGGCATCTCGACTGCCGGAGCCGCGGCGGCAATTTCAGGGCTTGTGGCGATGGCATCCCCATGGCGGCCGGCGATCGCCACGATCGAGCGGCCGGACGTGAATGTCTACAGCGCAGCGACGATCGAGCGCGGCCGCCTGGCCGCCGCGGCAGGCGCCTGCAATGTCTGCCATGTCGGCAACGACGGCACGCCCTTCGCCGGCGGCCGGCGCTTCGACACGGCATTCGGCACGGTCTATGCCACCAACATCACGCCGGACGTGAAAAACGGCATCGGCGCCTGGTCCTACACTGCCTTCGAGCGGGCCATGCGTGAAGGCATCAGCCGCGATGGCCACCACCTCTATCCTGCACATCCATACACTTCGTTCGCTGGCGCTGAGGAAGCTGACCTGCAGGCGCTCTACGCCTACATGATGACGCAGACGGCAGTGGCAGGAAAGGCGCCGGAGACAAAGCTGAAGTTTCCCTACAGCATCCGCATGATGATGGCAGGGTGGAATGCGCTGTTCCTGAGGTCGACGCCCATGACCTACGACCAGACGCGCAATGCCACCTGGAACAGGGGCGCCTATCTCGTCGAGACGCTCGGCCACTGTTCCGCCTGTCATACCGAACGCAATGCGCTGGGTGCTGAAAAGACCGGAAGTGCCCATCTCTCGGGCGGCTTTGCCGATGGCTGGGAGGCGCCTGCGCTCAACGCCATGGCCAAGGGTCCGGTTGGCTGGACAGAAGATGCCTTCTACGACTACCTGCGCACGGGCCATTCGCGCGACCACGGCAGCGCCGCCGGTCCGATGGCCCATGTGGTGGAGGTCATGCAGCCATTGCCAGACTCGGACATCCGCGCCATGGCAAATTATCTGGCCAGCCTGAATAAGGGCAGCGACCCTTCGAAGGCCGTAGCCCAGAGCCAAGCAGCGATTGCAGCCAGCGAGGCGGCAAAGGTTAGTGCGGGACTGGTTTCGCCCAAGGGCGAGCGCATCTTCAATGGCGCCTGCGCCACCTGCCATACCGGCAACACGGCCCTCTCATCGCTGGCGCTGAACAGCAATCTGCATGCCGATACGCCCGACAATCTCATCCAGGCGATCCTCGGCGGTGTCGAAGCGCCGGCGATCCTTGCGGAAACCACTGGCCGCGGAGCGCCGGAAGTCATGTCCATGCCGGCATTCCGCGATACGCTGAACGAGACGCAGCTGAAGGATCTCACCGACTACCTGCGCGCCCGTTTCGCGCCGGACAAGCCGGCCTGGAGCGACACATCGGCGGCATTGCAACGCATTGCCGCCACCGCACACTGAGGAACACACATTGCCTGAAACAGCGGCCATTGCGGATATCGAAAGTCGGGCCCTCTTTGAGCGCCCGACTGCCGCATTTCGTCCTTCAGCCTACTGGTTCTGGCATAGCATTCCCGATGAGGCGACCTGCCGGACACAGCTTGCCGATTTCCAGGCGAAGGGCATCGGCACCATCCTGATCCAGGCGCGACTCGCCCTGCCGCGCGAGCAGTACCTGTCACCGCACTATCTGTCAGCCTACAGGCAGGCAGCCGACATCGCGGCTCAACTCGGGCTCAAGCTTGGCATTTATGACGATTATAACTGGATCAGCGGCCATGCCGGTGGCAGGACGGTAGAAGGGCGTGACGAACTGCGCGAACGTCACCTGTTCTGGTCGTCTTCGGCAGATAGGCAGGGCACGATAAGCAGGATCCATCCGGCATTCACACTGAAGATGGGCGCCGACATCATTGCCTGGCAATATGAAGGCGGGCGCATCGAATGGTGCGAATGGACTGTCGAGACAGCAGTGCTGCATCCCTCCGGCCCAATTGAGGCATATGATCGGATCGTCGACGTGACATCGCAGGTCAGCATCACAGGTTCCGATCGTGCGTCCTGCAGCTATTCCTATGATGGCGCGGTCGCATTCGGCTGGACGCTGACGGTCTTCATAAGCGCGCGTTCCGCGACATCACGGATCATCAACTATCTGCTGCCGGAGGCAGCCCAGCGTTTCATCGACGTTGGCCTCGAACCCATCGTCACAGCCCTTGGCAAGCGTGTGCCCGATCCCGTTGGATCTGTATTCTACGATCAGCCGGCCCCCGGCTTCTATCGCTGGGACCAGATGGCGGGAAATCTCGGCAACAGCCTGCTGTTTGCGCCTGCGCTGAAAGACTGTGTCCTGTCCAAGACGGGCGTATCGTTCGCCGTCGCCCTTCTCGCGGTGGTGCGCAACGTTGGGCCGGAAACCTTGCGGCTGCGTGCGTTGTTTCACGCAGCCTATTCCACCTTGATGAACGAGGCTTTCTTCGGCACGCTCAGGGCCTGGGCGGAAGGAAAAGGGATCGTCCTCACGGGGCATGAGATCCTCGCTCATGTCAGCTCATGGGCACCCAATGGCGGCTTCACAAGCATCGATCCGCGCGTCGCGCCGGCGGTGGACTTCTTCGGCATCGACGCCATCAGGCACGAAACGGCCGTGGACGCAAACAATCTCACGCCACAGTTGGCTCCCAAGATGGGTGATTCCGTCGCCCGCTCGAACGGACGCAGCCGCTGCGTCGTCGAGACCTATTTCACCGCCGAACGCACTGAAATGCGCGCTGCCGGCCAATGGGAGGTGACGCTGGAGGCATCGCGCGCCCAGGCGATTCGGCTTGCCTGCCTTGGCACACGGCAGTTCCTCTGGCACGGCGTCTACCAGACCGATGGACTCGACAACGACCCGACGCCCTTCACCAATCCGCGCTTCGACTTCGCGCCCGGCATCAACTTCGAGCCGTGGTGGCCCTATCATGATCTTTTCGCCGAAGAGATCGCACGCGTTTCCGCCTTCATAGAGGCTGCGAAGCCGCGAGCGCCGGTTGCTATTCTTTATCCTCTCTACACTGCCTTTGCCGAAGGGCCTCGCCACGGCCATGCCACCCATATCGGCGCCTGGTGCGAGCAACTGTTGGCGCAGGGCTGCGATTTCATGTTCGTGAGCGAGGCAGATATCGCAAACGCGGCTATAGAAGATAGACGGCTGCTTGCATCCGGTCTCGCGTTCGACGCGGTGGTGCTGCCTTCGGTGACGGTACTGGAAACGGCTGTTACGATTCAAAAGCTCGATGCCTTCACGAAGGCCGGCGGTCGGATCTGGTCTTCGGGCGAAACCATCTCCACGGTTTGCACGGGCGAAAGAGTCTCCGACTCGGTTGGCGTCACGTCGCACACCACAGCGATGCCCAGTGCCGAAATGGTGTCCGCCCTCCTATCGACCCTGACGCTCGACGGTCCGCAGATTTCGGGCCAAAGGCCGTGGCAATGGATCGGTCATGATGTTGACGGCTGGTGGAGGATGGTCGTTTTCAACGATGGCGCAGAAGATATCAGCTTTGACATCCTGCTCGGAGATGGCTTCGATTATGCGATATGGGACGCAGAACACGGGTCTGTCGAAACCTTCGCCGCCGTTCACAAGCTGACCGTAGAGTTGGAACCGCACGAAGTTCGCTGCATCCGTCTCCTTCAAAACGACCAGGCGGCTGTCGCCATCGGCTATCTATCGAGCCGACCGGCGCTTGGCCGAAACCGGCTCATTGCTCTGGCAGACGGCTGGACATTCGCGCCCGGCCAAGATCAGGCCTTCGCGCCCATCTCCGTTGACAGCGGCTGGGAAGAGCAAGGCTTTCCGGCCTTCAGCGGCACAGGCATCTACCGGCTTTCCTTCACAACGGAAACCGAGGCCGACTGGATGCTGGAACTGCCGACCGTTTATACGGCGGTCACTGCTTATATCGATGGAACCGAAGCGGGACGCCGTGGCTGGCGGCCCTATCGCTTAGGGCTCGGCCGCCTTGCCGCCGGCACCCATGAACTCGAGCTTCACGTCGCCAACACGGCAGCAAACCGCTATTACGACAACACACCCTATCTCGGCAGCGGCCCGGACAAGAGCGGGCTGACAGCCACACCCCTGCTCATACCGCTGCAAAACAGACCGGAATAAGAACCATGCTGAAACATTCTACCGTTCCCTTGATGCGCGCCTGGAACAGCTGGTCCGACAGACCGGCGGAAATGGTGTTTCTGCCCCTCGGTGTGCGCATCACGCCCGTTCTCTATTCCACGCGCAGCCGGACGACGTCAGCCATCGAGCCGCGTCGCGACACGGTGCGGCTCGGCCGCCATGCCATCGACGGATCGCTGATCGAGCTGGAAACGGAGCATAGCGGGACCACCGTCGCCTTCAGAACCGAGAAGTCCGATCCCTTCGCGATTCGCGGAAATTGGGAGGGCAAGGCTGGCGGCGAGTGGGGACTGCGCTTCTGGCTGACCCTGGCGATTTCGGCTGACAGCGGAGAAGTGGTCACGCACGAAGCCGGCCGCAACGTCACACTCGTCAAGATCGGCACGCGCTTCGTGGCGGTCGCAACGGCGGAAGCTCCAGTGCATGTGACTGGCCATGATACGATCGACGACCTGCGCGCCGATTTCGAGACGAACGGATATTTCTACACTGCGAGCCGGAAAAACGAGGCGTCAGTGATCGCCCTGCGCTTCAATCTGGAAATGATGCGCCAGGGAGCCTATGCCGCCGCCGTGGCCGACAGCGCCGAACTTGCGATCGTCAAGGCACAGACCTGCCTCGCGGCCGGCAACCCGAGCACCGCTCCCACCGCCCATAATGGCACCTACGAAGGATCCCTGGACGCGATCCGCGACGTCGTCGCCTGGAACACGATCTGGGATGAGACCAACTCCCGGCCCTATACGGCTGTGACGCGCATCTGGAATCTCGGCAAATTCGCCGTCTGGTACAACGACCAGCTGTTTGCCGCTCTGCTGGCCGGTGTCTTCGACGCTGATCTCGCTCGCGAGAATATGGCAACGGCGATGGCAAGCGCCACCCCCCAGGGCAATATCGCCTGCATCGTCACCTCGAATGATGCCTGGGTGGACCGCAGCCAGCATCCAAACGGCGCGCTCGTTGCCTGGCAGCTTTACCAGCGCACCGGCGAGCGTTCGCTTCTGGCGGCAAGCTATGATGCGCTGGCCCGCAATCAGCGTTGGTGGCGCGAACACCGCGATCCCGACGACTTCGGCCTGCTGTCCTGCGGCACATCGGACGTCGGCGAAGGTCTCTATAAGGGCACGCACTTTGCCGCGCGCAACGAAACAGGCATGGACAATTCGGCCACTCATGACGAGGCCCTCTACGATCCCATCACGCGTACCCTGTCGACATTCGATCTCGGGCTGAATTGCGCTGCGGCGCTTGATGCTGAAATGCTGTCGAAGATGGCCAAGGTTCTCGGCAAGGAGGATGATGCCCGCGAATTCGCGGCCATCGCCGAACGCTGCCGCAAGCTGATCTCGGAAAACCTGTGGGATGAAAGCCGCAACATCTTCGCCAACCGGCAGCGCCACGGCGGCTTTGTGCGGTCGCTTTCGCCGACCAGCTTCTATCCCCTGCTATGTGGCGCAGCCACGCCCGAGCAGGCCGATAAGTTGCTCCAGCACCTCAGCGACGAAACCACCTTTGGCGGTGACTACGTCCTGCCGAACGCGACGCGTGACGATCCCGCCTTTGCCGACAATGTCTACTGGCGTGGTCGCATCTGGCCGAACGTCAACTACATGGTCTGGCTCGGGCTGCGCCGCTATGGCTTTGCAGCAGGGGCAAGCAAGCTCGCGCGGCAGAGCTACGAGCTCTTCATGGAGTCCTGGAGCAAGGACCGGATCGCAGCGGAGAACTACAACGCCACGACGGGCGAGGCGATGGACCAGGGCGATACGGATCCCTTCTACATCTGGGCCGCCATGCTGCCGCTGATGGCTGTCGGCGAGATCATCGACTTCGATCCGTGGAGCGGCTGGACCCTTCACAATGCCGGCACTGACCTTTCCGTCGGTCCGATGCTGTCGCCTTCAGGAATGCTTTCGGTCTCGATCGCCGACGGCCTGCTGGAAATGAGCCTGGACGGCCGCGCATCGCTGAAGACTAACCTGCAAACATCGTTCACGCAGATCACTGTCAGTGATGCACGTTTCTCCTGCACCATCACTCCGACGGGCAACGACGGGTTTGTCGCGCTTCCGAATGTCGAGCCAGATCGCATCGTGGCAGCACGTCTCGATGGCCAGGAAGTTCGGTTCGAGGCGAGTACCGATGGCGCGCGTCTCGAAATGGCAAGGGCCGCGCACGGCCGGAAACTGGATGTCTATTTTTTGACAGTGTGAATGGTATTGGCGCCTGATGGAACTTGACAGGCGCCGACCAGCCATATTACTTTGCATACAAATAAAAAGAATGCCGGAAGAGCATGAGGGTTGAACGGAATTGCCTATCAGGAGCGACACGCTCGCGATAGCAACTTCATAACGACAATGCCTGATAGAATGGCTAGGATTTAACACTGTGCCGAAAGGTGCTGGGAGAACCCGTACGTTCCAATTGGGTATGACCAGTCGTCAGCCTCACGTCAATTTAGTTTGCATACAAATCATATGGCCGCTTTTTTAATAGGCGGACTGCCGATGATTTGCGTGAAGCCTGAGATCGTCGGCTGTCGCCGCGGCCGTTGACAAGAGTAGATTTTCAAGAGGGGTTCCAAATGACTGAAATCACAAGACGCAACACGCTGAAGCTGATGTCCGGAGCGGTGATTGCCGGCGCTGCCTTCTCGGCCATGCCGCGCATGGCCTTTTCCGCCGGTAAGATCACGGTTCTAAACTGGCAGGGCTACGGCACTGACGAAGCCTGGTCGATCAAGGCCTTTGCCGAGAAGACCGGTATCGAGGTCGTCCACGACTACTACAGCTCCGAGTCGGAAATGCTGACCAAGCTGCGCACCAACCCGGGCGCCTATGATCTCGTCGTTCTCAACGCTGCGCGCTGCGCGCAGGCAACCGCGGAAGACCTCCTGCAGCCGATCGATTTCAGCAAGGTTCCGAACGCTGCCACGATCGACGCAAATCTGCGCTCCAACGCCAACTTCCTGAAGGATGGCAAGGGCTATGCGGTGCCATGGGTCTGGGGCATGACTTCGCTCGCCATCCGCGACGGCATGCCTGTTCCAGACAGCTACAAGGTTCTTGCGGATCCCGCCTACAAGGGCCGTGTTGCCATGGACGACGATGCGATTATCTGCGTTGCCGCCGGTGCCCTGATGACCGGTCAGGACATGAATAACCCGAAGGATCTCGGTGCCATCCGCGACGCGTTGAAGTCCATCAAGCCGAACGTCAAGCTGCTGTGGTCAACGGAAGACCAATGGAACAAGTCCTTTGCAGCCAAGGAATTCGACCTTTCGCTCTTCTGGTCGGGCGGCTCTGTCCGTTCAAAGCGCAATTCGAAGCTGCCTGTCGATTTCGTCGTTCCCAAGGAAGGCGGCATCGGCTGGGTCGATGGTCTCGGTATTCCGGCGTCGGCTCCCAACGCCGAAGGCGCACTGGTCTTCGCGAACTGGCTGATCGACCCAACCTTCTATGTCGAATGGGCCACCAAGGTCGGTGCACCGGCATCGTCCAACTCCGCGGCACTTGCAACCCTTCCGGCCGACGACCTGAGCCGCCAGGTTCACAAGCCGGAATACCTGAAGACCATGGGCATCATGTCGGCTCTGCCGGATGACCGTCGTGAAGCCTTCAACAACCTGTGGCAGGAAGTGAAAGCCTTCTATGCAGAATGACAATCTGACATCGGCGTCAGAGCGCGGACCTTCGGGTCCGCGCATGCGGCGTCCCCTGCCGTCCTGGGTATCGACGACGGCGCTGCTGATGCCAACCTACGGCTGGCTGACGCTTGCCGTCTTTCTCCCGCTGCTGACCATGTTGGTCTTCAGCTTCATGGCGGCAACCCCAATGGGCAAGGCGCCGATCGTCTTTACCCTGAAGCAGTATCGCGCCTTCATCGACCAGCCCTATCTGATCGGTATTGCTTTCACATCGCTGCTTATCGGCTTCTGGACGACGTTTGCCTGCGCCGTGCTCGGTTTCCTGGCAGCCGTTGCGCTTGCTCGTTCCACCTTCGGCAAGACGCGCGAGATGCTGCTCATCCTCATCCTGCTGCCATTCTGGACGAACGGCCTTGTCCGTATCTTCTCATGGACAATGGTGCTGCGCGAAAACGGCTTCCTCGACACCATCTTCCACATGGTCTTACCGGATGCTGGATCGATCGGATTCCTCTATACGCGCTATGCAGTCGTTGTTGGCCTGGTCCATGGTTATCTGCCTTACATGATCCTCACCTGTTATATCGCGCTGGTTACGATCGATGACGCGATCATCGAAGCGGCCGCCAGCCTTGGTGCGCGCTGGTGGACCATTCTCTTCAAGATTCTCGTGCCTATGGCTGCTCCAGGCTTGATCTCGGGTGCCGTATTGACCTTCATCCCGGTCATAGGGTCCTTCATGGAGCCCCGAATCCTGGGCGGCCGCGTGGGCGTCACCATGGGCACCGTCATCGAGGACCAGTTCACGCAGGCCTTCAACTGGCCGCTCGGCGCCTCGCTGTCCTTCACGCTGCTTGCCGTCGTACTTGCAATCTTCGGCACGTTCTCCGGCGTCCTGCGCCGCGGCACGGCAGCTTAAAGGAGGGAACACCGAATGAGATCGCTTGGTCGTTTCTATCTGATCGTCGTACTGGTCTTCCTCTACACGCCGATCCTCGTGATGATGGCGATGGGCTTTAATGCCTCGCCGCTCTACGAACTGCCGTTCAGCTTCTCGACCCGCTGGTACGAGGCGCTCTGGAACAACAGCATCCTGCTCACTGCTGGCATGAACAGCATCATCATCGCCATCATTACGGCGGTTGTCGCAACCACGCTTGGCACCATGGCATCTGTTGCCCTGTCGCGCAGCACGTTCCGTGGCAAGAGCTTCCTGCAGATCATGCTGCTGCCGCCGATCGCCATTCCATGGCTGATCACCGGCACGGCGATGCTGATCTTCTTCTACTGGACCGGTATCGGCCGCGGCATGCACGCGATTATCATCGGTCACGTTGCCCTTGCCATCCCTTATGTGGTCCTGGTGGTGGGAACCGGCTTCCGGACAATCCGGGCCGATCTCGAAGAGGCAGCCATGAGCCTGGGGTCCACCCCCGTTCATGCGTTCTTCTCCGTCACCCTGCCGCTGCTTTACCCCAGCATCCTGGGCGCCGCCCTGTTTGCCTTCGCGGTCTCACTCGACCAGTTCGTGATTTCCTATTTTCTCGCAACGCCCGGCTTCACCACGCTGCCGGTTCAGATCTACTCCTCGATCCGCAAGGGCTTCACCCCTGAAATCAACGCCATATCGACCGTACTTCTACTCGGCTCGATGACCGTGATCCTGATTTTCGCGCGCTTCGCCAAGCCCGGAGACACCCGTGACAAACGTTAACGTCAATTCCGTCGCCAAGACCTACGGTACCACGCCGGTTCTGGCCGATATCACCACCGAATTCCCAGAGGGCTCGTTCACCAGCCTTCTTGGGCCTTCAGGCTCCGGCAAGACGACACTCCTGCGCATCATCGCCGGCTTCATCAAGCCCAACCAGGGTGTGGTGACCATCGGCAGTAGGGATGTCACGAACGTACCCGTATGGGGCCGCAACATCGGCATGATGTTCCAGTCCTACGCGCTGTTCCCGCACATGACGATCGCCCAGAACGTGGCCTTCGGTCTCGAGCGGCGTGGCATCAAGGGTGCCGCAGCCCGTAAAGAAGTCGATCGTGCTCTCGAAATGGTGCGCCTGCCCGGCTTTGGCAATCGGATGCCAAAGCAGCTTTCGGGCGGCCAGCAACAGCGTGTAGCGCTGGCACGCGCCATTGTCATCAAGCCGAGCGTGCTGCTGCTTGACGAGCCGCTGTCCGCGCTCGACCGTAGACTGCGGCAGGAGATGCAGGTCGAACTGCTGCGGATCCAGCGCGAGAGCGGCCTGACGACGATCTTCGTCACCCATGACCAGGAAGAAGCTCTCACACTGTCCGATAAGGTAGCCATTCTCGACAAGGGTCGCATCGTTCAGATCGGCGCGCCCGAGACTGTCTACGAGAAGCCTCTGACGCGTTTCGCCGCTGAGTTTCTGGGTGATTCCAACTTCCTTGTCGGCACCGTCGAGAACGGTGCGGTGCGGCTTTCCGACGGCACGACGGTGCGCAGCGCAAGCCCCCTGCCCGGCAACGGGACCAAGGTCACGCTCGCAGTGCGCCCGGAGAAGATGTCGATCTTGGCGGGGAATGCCGAAGGCAACAGCCTCACGGCGCGGATTACCACGGTCATCTACGCTGGACCGGTGCTCTCCTATCTCCTGGAGACCAAAGACGGTCTGCCACTAAAACTCTTCGTTCAGAACCGAGACGGCACCGTCCTCAAGGAAGGTGACAGCGTGACGCTGAACTGGTCGCCGGAACACACCGTCTGCGTTGTGGATTGACAATGGCGAGGGCACCGTTGTCCCATAACACGTTGCATGTCGTCATCGACATGCAACGGCTCTTCGCCGAGGAAACGCCCTGGTTTACGCCAGCCCTCGCAGGCATCGTGCCGAATGTGCAGCGGCTTGCCGAGGCCAGGCCTGAAAGGACGGTCTTTGCCCGCTTCATCGTCGCGCAACGTCCCGAGGAGGCAAAAGGCCGATGGCAAGCCTATTATGAGCGCTGGAAAACGGTAACTCTGGACGAACTCGATCCGGTGATGCTGGATCTCGTTGCACCGCTGGCTGCGCTCGCGCAGCTGGGGTCAATCGTCGACAAGGAAACCTTTTCGATCTTCGGAGCGCCCGGCTTTATCGATCGTCTTGATAGCGAAGGCGTCGATACGCTTGTGTTCACCGGTGTCGAGACCGATGTCTGCGTGTATGCGAGCGCATTGGACGCGGTCGATCTCGGCTACAGGGTGGTCCTCGCCAGCGACGCTCTGGCGAGCGGCGACATGATGGCACATGAGATGGTACTGACGCGTCTGGCACCGAGGTTTTCGGAGCAGATTGAAATTTTGACAACTGAAGCCATTCTGGGTTTGTGGACTGTATGATGTTGATTTGGATTGCCCGATTCGGCGGCAGCAAGCCCGGCTGAGAGACAAGATGGATATTCCACTCAAGGACAAGGCCCGGGGAGCGAAGGGTGCAGATATGGCAGCGAAACCGAACCACACCCAATATGCACTGGGCGAGCAGATCGGCTTCTTCCTGCGCCAGGCGAACCAACGCCACGTCTCGATCTTCGCCAGCCTGATCTCCGAGAAGCTGACGACCACCCAATGGGCGGCGCTCGTCAAGCTCAAGGATCTGCAGCCCTGCTCGCAAGGTAATCTCGGTCGCGAAACCGCAATGGACATGGCGACCATCAAGGGGGTCGTCGACCGCCTCGTCAAGCGTGGCCTGGTGCACACCGCGCCCGACCCCGCAGATGCACGACGCCTGGTCTTGACACTGACCGACGAAGGCGAGGCCACTGTAGAGCGTAATCTCTCCATTGCGCTGGAGATTTCGCAAGAGACCCTGGGGCCGCTGACGGCTGCCGAGCGCATGATGCTGATGGAACTGCTCCAGAAGATCTGTTGACGGCATCACACGCGGTCCGCGCCCATTCACTCAGACGGAGGAAGACACACCATGCCCGGAGCGGACGATGGGGGAATCGGAGCGCTGGTCACCTCCATGACCACGAATGAGAAAGTCGCTCTCGTCAGTGGCCAAGGCCTCTGGAGAACAGCCGCAATCGAAAGGCTGGGGATCGACTCGATTCTGATGACGGATGGCACCTACGGCGTGCGCTACTCGACAACCCAGATAGATGCCGGCACCGGCGATGAAGAAAGTCTCGCCGCATTCCTCGACCTGATTAACCAACAGGCCGACGATAAAGGCGGCATGTTCGGCACGACGCGACCGGCCACCTGCTTTCCGAACGGCAATCTCGTCGGCTGTTCCTGGGATGTGGACCTGCTGTATCGCATGGGCGAAGCGCTTGCTCTCGAATGCCGCAGCCTGGGAATTCATCTCCTGCTCGGACCGGGTATCAACACACGAAGGACGCCGCTCGCCGGCCGCGCCTATGAATATTACTCGGAGGATCCTGTCATCAACGGCGATCTTGCCGCCGCTCTGATTTCCGGCCTGCAGGACAACGGTATCGGTGCCTCGCTGAAGCATTTTGCCTGTAACAACTCGGAAATCGATCGGACAACGACAAGTTCCGATGTGGATGAACGGGCTCTGCGGGAGATCTATCTCGCAGGCTTCGAGCGCGCGATCCTGAAGAGCCCGCCCTGGACCGTGATGAGCGCCTATAATCCGGTGAACGGCGTTCAATCGGCGGAAAGCCACTGGTTGCTGAAACACATCCTGAGGGATGAATGGGGATATGACGGGCTTGTCCTGTCAGACTGGCACGCCATCAAGGATCGGCCAGCATCGCTTAAAGCCGGTACGGACCTCGACATGCCGGAAAGCAAACCTCGCAAGGCACGGCTTCTGTCGGCTATCGAAGATGGCAAGGTCGCCGACGACATACTCGATCGGGCTTGTGAGCGGGTTATCGGCCTCGTCCGCCGCTGTCATGCCGAGAAGCTGCCCGCAGCCCCTGTCGATCTGGACCGCCATCACGCCCTCGCCCAACAGATCGCAGCTGAGTCCATCGTGCTGCTGCGCAACGAACAGCAGACACTGCCGCTCGATGCGGCTGCTACCGGCGAGTTACTCGTGGTTGGCGATGGCGCCCTGGTCCCGACGATCCAGGGATCGGGGTCGGCGACGACCAATCCTTATCGCGTCGACAGCCCCTTGGAGCGGATCGCAGCGCGTGCGGGAGAACATCTGAAGGTACGTCATGTGCCTTTCCCGACAGCGCAAGGCATTCCGATGGAGAGTGAAACACAAGCCATTCTAGATGCTGCAACGACAGCGGACGCAGTCATCATCTTAACCGAGAACGAGAAGTCGCGCAACGGCGAAGGTAATGATCGCGACACGTTGAAACTGGCGGCCGGCCACGACAGCCTGATCCGCTCGCTCACCGAGGCGGGTCGGAAAGTAATCGTCGTCCTAACGACACCGGATGCGGTCGAAATGCCGTGGCTGGATGCCACGCAGGCCGTGCTGGCCTGCTTTTATCCTGGCCAGGGCGGCGGCGACGCGATTGCCCGCGTTCTGTTCGGCGAACAGAACCCTTGCGGAAAACTGACGACGACGATGCCCATCCGCATCGAGGACATTCCCGGTTGGCACACCTATCCCGGTGAGAACAGCCGGCATGTCTACAGCGAAGGAATTTTCGTCGGCTATCGCTTCTATGACCTCAAGGCAGTGACGCCCCTGTTCCCCTTCGGTCATGGCCTAAGTTACACACGTTTTTCTTACGAGAGCATGGCACTCGATAGGCAGGAAATCGGCCCGTCGACGGGCTGCAGGGTGAGCGTCACCATCCGCAACACCGGCGAAGTGGCTGGCAAGGAAATCGTCCAACTCTACGTCCGTCCGATAAAGCCCGGTCTCCGGCGGCCGATCCGGGAACTCAAGGCGTTTACCAAGGTCGAGCTTCAACCGGGCGAAGCCAAGGTTGTGACCCTGACGCTCTCCGCGCGGGATTTCCAATATTTCGATACCGCGCGCGGTGCATGGGTGCTCGATGCAGAAGCTTTCATCATCGAGGCGGCGGCTTCCTCGCGCGATATCCGCCTTGAAAGCCGACTCGCTTGCCGTTCCGAGCGCTTCCCTCCGGCAGCCCTTTCCGCGCTTTCGCCGCCAGCGCTGGTTTTCGCGAATGAACGGGCGATACCTGCGTTGAGAGAATTGCTGGCGAGGAAGCTCCGCATCTCCGGCGATGAAGCGATGGCCATCCTCGAAAAGCTCAACGGCTCTTTCCTGGGCTTCTACGATACCTTGAGTTGGTATGTCGGTGACGCGATCAACGAAGCTGACATCACAGCGCTCTTTGACACCCTGAATCGAGCGCATTGACGGAAGCTGTAGCTTTACTCACCCAGAACCTTGAGGGGCAGCCCGCGTGACGGCGAATTGAGCTAGTTTTCTTCAGTCATCTGGAATATTTGCAACAGAGCCCGTTCAAAAACGGTGTATCCGCAGGCCGAACAGCTTTTCGGAAATCACGACCACGACGACCGTCATCACGATAGACAATGTCGATACGGCCGCCGCCTCCGGGGTAAAGTTCGTTCTGAGATAATCGTAGATCTGGATCGGAAGCGTGGCTGTTCCAACATTCTTCAACATGAACGATATAGTGAAGAGGTCGAACGAGATGATGAACGCGAACAGACAGCCGCCGATGACGCCGGGCTTGATCAACGGCAGCATGATACGTCTGAAGCGCGTGAATGGTCCGGCACCAAGACTGCGGGCGGCAAGGCTCCATGACGGTTCATAGGCTTCCATCGCCGCAGACACGTTGATGAAGACGAAGGGCAGCGTCATGAGCACATGCCCAATCAGCATGCCAGCCATTGTCGTCGTGCCGATGCCGATCGCGTAGACAAAGAACAGAAGCGAGATCGCTGTCAGAACTTCCGGCAAAAGCAGCGGCAACAGCATCGCAAGCCTGACACTCTCCTTCCATCGCCCCGCATGCTGCACGTAGAACATCGCAGCCATCGTGCCGATGACACCGGAAATCAGGGTCGAGACGGCCGCGACCCAAAGCGAGGTTCGGATGGCACGCCAGAAGACATCGTTATGGAAGAAGACGACATACCACCGAAATGAGAGGCCTTGGGGCGGGAAGGTCAGAAATGCCCCCGCGTTGAAGGAGGCACCGACGACCACGAGAATGGGCAGCAGCAGAAAGCCGTAGATGATGAAGCAATAGCCATTCAACATATGCTTGGACATCAGCTCATCTTCCATTTCATGCGGGTAAGCCTCGCGAAGATCACGACGATCACCGCTCCGGTGAGGGAAAGCGTCAGCGCCATGGCGGAGCCGAACGGCCACTGGAAGGTGTCGATCAGCGCATCAACGACGCTGACTGCCATTGTCTTCACCCTCAGGCCACCGATCAGGGCGGGGGTCACGTAGGCGCTCAATGAAAGCACGAACACCAGAATGCAGCCTGCCTGGATACCCGGCATGGCCAGCGGCAGGATTACGCGCGTGAAGACCGTCAGCTTTCCCGCACCAAGCGAGCGCGCGGCCGACTTCAACGACGGGTCGATCCCCTGCAGCGCGCTCATCAATGGCAGGATCATGAAGGGCAGGAAGACGTGGACGAGCGCAATGACGATGCCGAGGACGTTGTACATCAGTCCGATCGGGCGATCGATCAGGCCCAAATTCATCAGCGTCTTGTTGATAATGCCGTTATTCCCAAGAAGGATCGTCCACCCATAGCTACGGATGACAATGCCGACAAGAAGCGGCGACAGCACGAGCCCATAGGCAAGGCCGCGAAATCGCATCTTCTCGCGCGATAGCTGCCAGGCAACCGGAAAGCCGAGAATGAGGCAAACAAGGGTCGTGAACAGACCGATCAAGAGCGTGTTCGCCACCTGCTGCATGTAGAAGGTATCGGTCGCCAGCCTCAGGTAATTGCCGACCGTAAATCCGGGCGCATAGGGCGAGCCGTTGGCCGGGTTGCGCAGGCTCATCACCACAATATTGAGATAAGGCAGAACAAGAAACAGCCCGAGAAGCAATGCCGAGGGCGCGATCAGGAGAAGCGGATAGGCGGATCTGGCGCGGCGTATCATGCGATCGTTCCCGGCACCCAGAAACGCTCGCTATCGACCTTCACCGTCACGCGATCACCCGGCTGGAAGCGGCTTCGCGGAAAGGTCTGGACGCTCAGCGCTTCGCCGCTTTCGAGCACCAGCCGATAGTCGATCAGACTGCCGGAATAATAGCTCTGCGAAACCGTTGCGATAATACCAGCGTCTTCTTCCCCCGCGGCCGCAAGTTCGATGGCCTCCGGCCGCAGCAATACGGGGATGGAGCCGTCGCTTGCCAGTACAGTACCTTTGACATTCACCGCTCCAAGCGCGGTTTCGACGACCGACGTACCGTCATCGTTCCTGCCCTTCAGGCGGCCGGGCAACGTATTCACCTGCCCAACGAACTGCGCGACTTCCAGGCTTGCCGGTCGGTCATAAACATCAGACGGAGCGCCATACTGCGCAATTTGCCCGCCGAACATCACGACGATCCTGTCCGACATCGTCATCGCTTCGGCCTGATCGTGGGTCACATAGACCGTGGTAATGCCCACGCGCTTCTGCAGGTCGCGTATGAAGACCCGCATTTCGTCACGAAGCTTGGCATCGAGATTGGCAAGTGGCTCATCAAGCAACAGGATACGGGGTTCGATGACCAGCGCGCGGGCAAGCGCCACGCGCTGCTGCTGCCCGCCGGACAATTGGCGCGGATAGCGGTCGGCATATCCGGATAGCTGCACCATATCCAGAACCTTGGCGGTGCGGATTGTGATTTCAGACCGCGAAATCCTGCGCATTTCCAGCCCGAAAGCGAGGTTCTGCGCCACGGTCATGTGCGGGAAGAGCGCATAGTTCTGGAACACCATGCCGATATCGCGCTTTTCCGCCGGCACATGCGAGACATCCTGCCCGTCGAAGCGGATGGCGCCGGATGTGACGTCCTCGAAACCGGCAATCATCTTCAGCGTCGTCGTCTTGCCGCATCCCGATGGCCCGAGCAGCGAGATGAACTCGCCCTGCCCTATCTTGACGGAAATGCCGTTGACGGCGCGCGAGGCTCCATAATGCTTGGTCAGCCCTTCAATGCTCACCTCGGTCATGATCGATCTTCCAGATTGTCTGTGCGGCGCGCCGCAAATCTCACTGCGTCAGGGAAGAATGCAGGACCGCCCCAACAAGGCGATCCGGTGTTGCTGCCTCATGGAGAGATCATTTCATGATCTTCGCCCAGGTCTCGGCAAAGCCTGCCTGCTTCTCGTTCATGAAGTCCCAGTCCCAGGTGAGGATCTTATCCATCACTTCGCCGGAAATCGGCACGTCCTTCTTCAGATCGTTAGGGACGACAACCTTGGCATTGGTCGGCGAGACGAAGAACTGCTTCATCAGCGGCAACTGGCCTTCAGGTGACAGAAGGAAGTCGGCATACTGGTAGGCCAGATCCTTCTCGGGGCCGTTTGCGAGAATGTTGAGGGTCTGATCGAACATCAAAAGCCCCTCTTCCGGCACGATGACGTCAATCGGAAGGCCCTGGCCGCGCAGACGCGCCACCTCGCCGAAATCGAAGGGAGCGACGACGAATTCGCCGGATGCGATGCCGGTGGAAAGGTTGAAATCGGCCTGAATGACTGGGCCAAGCCTTTCCAGCGCCTTGAAACCGGCATCGACATCATATTGATCCTTGCCGAAGATCTTGGATGTCAACATCAGTTCCATCTTGCCGGCAGTATTGGCAAAATTGTAGAGGCCGATGCGCCCCTTGAATTCGGGGTTGTCCCAGAGATCCTTCCAGGCTTTCGGCGGCGTCTGGACCATGTCCGTGCGGTAGGCGAGGCCGATCGGCGACACCATGGCCACGGCACCCCAGCCGTCGGTCTTCTTGGCAAGCGGATAGAGGTCGGCGTAGTTCGGCAATTTCGCCAGATCGAGCTTTTCGAAGAAGCCTTCCTTGCGCAGGCTCGATGCGAATGCCTCATTGGTCATCAGGATCGAATATGGCGGCTTCTGCGCCCCTGCCGCCCGCAGGTTGGCGCTCCAGACACGCCCGTTACCCGCGTCCAGCGTCACCTGGGCGCCGCTTTTCTGAGTAAAGGCCGGTGCCAGCGTCTGGCGCCAGAACTGCTCCCATGCACCGCCGAGCGTCGGCACAACAAGTGTCTTGGATTGCGCCCATGCCGGCAGGCCAACCATGGCCGCCGCTGTTACTCCACCCATTCCGGCAAGAACCTGCCGCCTGTTCATGTTCATCATTGACGTTCCCTCAAAATGGTTCTGACTTGGTCATGCATTGCGGGGCAGGCGGTATTCCGCTTCTTGCCGTCAGCTTTTGCCGAAGGCCTGGCTGGTCTTCAGTGAAATGTAGTCGCCGTAGGTGATCGGCTCGTATTTGGCGGCGCCCTTTGCTGCAAAAGGCGCGAGACATTCAATCACGGTGTCCCTGGACGGATTGAGGAAGAACGGGATGGACTGGCGACGCGTCGCCCCCTTGAAAGCACCGGGCGGATTGGCGACCCTATGCGGCGTGGACAGCCATTCATCGTTGGACCAGCGCATGAAGGCGTCACCAATATTGATGACGTAGGCGCCTTCGACATTCGGCGCATCCAGCCAGTCACCCGCCCTGTTTTTCACCTGCAGTCCACCCGGAGAGGCTTCCGAACGCAGGATGGTCATGAAGCCGTAATCGGTGTGGACGCCGGCGCGGAGTTGCCCCGGAAGCGGGCTCTCCTTCTGCTCCGGATAATTGATCACCCGTAGCGCCGAGAGGTGGTTTTCAAAGGCCGGCTCGAAATAGTCCGGGGCGAGGCCTAAAGCCTCACAGAATGCCCGGCGCAAGTGACCCGCAAGCTTTTCCATCTCTGTGAAATAGTCGGCAAAGGCCTGTTCCAGCCCTTCCGGCCTGGTTGGCCATAGATCGCCGGGCAGGCGCGGGCCAAAGTTCAGGCTTTCCTTGTAATCGCCCGGCGTCTTGATGCCGAGCGTCGCTGCAAGCGCCTCGTCGGCGATCGGCGAGAAGGCAACACCACCCTCTATCGACGTACCCCTTCCCTGCCCGATCTTCCACTCCTGCGGCTCATCGAAGAAATCGCGAGCGAGGTTATAGAGACGGGTTGTCACGTCGGCGCTGACGCCGTGCCCCGTAACGAGGAAGAAGCCGGTTCGGCGGCAGGCATCCTCGATGGCGGTGACGACCTTCGGGCTTGCTTCCGCGCCTGCGATGAATGGTGCGATATCGATGACGGGTATGCTGTCCTGCACCTCATCCGGCGCTGTGATCGTCTGCATCCTGGAGCCTCCTTCCTTGATCGGCGGTGGCGGTGGCACCGAATGAGTGCCGCCGGGCGACATAGTAAAACAGGGTCAGTCGAGCCCCTTGAACGGGGCATCGCGGAACTCGAGATATTCCTTCAGCGACATCTTCTGCAGATTGCGCATCCACTCCTGCCCGTCGCGACTGACATGCAGGGCGGCGATGGCGTGGACGTTGAAATCGAAGGATGTCATCAGGCCAGCGGCCATCTGCTGGTTGTTGATGGAGGACTTGGCGAACTTGATTGCCGGCACGGGCATGCGGGCCAGCTTGCGTGCCAGGTTCTCGGTCTTTTCCCTCAATTGATCGGCGGGTACGATCTTGTTGATGAGGTGCATGCGCAAGGCTTCCTCGGCATCGACCACATCACCCGTGTACATCAGCCAGCGCACGTCACGGGTGGCCAGCAGCCAGGGCATGAACAGTGCCGGCGGGCCGGAATTGTGCCGCACCTCCGGCTCGCCGAACTTCGCATTGTCGCTGGCAATGGCTAGATCGCAGGCCATCATCAGCTCAAGCGCACCCGCAAGCGCATAACCGTTCACGGAAGCGATTACCGGGATCGGTGCCTTCCAGATGTTGAGGAGCGCCTGAGCGTTCTCCGACATATCCGCATGCCAGTCCTCGATACCGACGTCGTAATCGGCGCCCTGAAGATCATAGCCGGACGAGAATGCGCGACCCGCCCCCGTGATGATGAGCGCGTTAACCTCCTTGTCGGCGACAGCCATGGCGACGGCGCGATCGATTTCGCGCACCGTCGTCTTGTTCATCGCATTGAGCTTTTCAGGACGATTGATGGTGATCGTCGCGAATTTATCCTGGCCGTCCTTCTCGTAAAGGATTGTCTCGAAGGTCTCGGAAGTGCTCATATGCTTTTCCTCTTGGCCGCGTCCTGATCCGGCATCGCTGTTCGTTTCTCGTCATTGGCCGGCGCTGCAAGCAAGGCCGCCATCTTCTTCTCGAAGCGCCCGATCGACGCCATCTTGACGGGGCCGAACCCCTTGATCTCTTCCGGCAGCCGAGCAAGCGCGACGGCATGGTCGTGCGTTTCGGCGGAAAGCTGTCTCGTGAGAGACTCGATCATCGCCTGATAGTCAGCGATCAGGCGCCGCTCCATCCGGCGCTCTTCGGTATAGCCGAAGGGATCCAGCGCCGTACCGCGCAGGAAGCGCAGCTTTTCCAGAAGCGCGAATGCCGGTCCGACCATTTTCTGGGGGATGGCGATCTTCGCCGGATTTCCGGTGCGTTTGTCGATCCGCCGTGACAGGATTGGTGGCGCCAGATGATGCCTGATGCTGAAGTCGCCTTCGAACTGCGCTTCGATCGCAGCCTTGAAGCTCCGGTCGCGGTGCAGGCGCGCCACCTCGTATTCGTCCTTGTAGGCCATCAGCCTGAAGGCATTTTTGGCGACGGCCATTGCAAACTCCTCGCCAGCCATGAGCCTGTTTTCGACCCGCCGCGCAGCATCGACCAGTGCCCGGTACCGGCGTGCATAGGCAGCGCTCTGATACGCGACGAGAAAAGCCTCACGGCGCTCGATGATCGTGTCGAGTGTCTCGATGGGCTTGACCTCAGCTAGGTCAGTTCCCGCAGCGCTGGCGACGATATCGGGGGAGACCGCCGAGCGGCGGCCCCAGCCGAAGGCGGCACGGTTCATCGCAACGCCGGTTCCATTGAGTGCAATCGCCTGATCGATGGAGGCAAGGCTGATCGGCACCAGGCCGCGCTGCCATGCATGACCAAGCAGGAACATGTTGGCTGCAATCGCATCGCCCATCAGCGCCGCGCCAAGCTTGGTCGCCGAGACGAGGTAAACGGTGTCCTCGCCGGCTGCGCGGCGCAGCGTTTTCAGCGTCGCTTCCTGCTGGAAATCGATCGCCGTGTTCTGGACGAAAGACGCCGTCGGCGCGAAGTGATTGTCGAGAACAGCGCGCGTGCGGCCAGCGCCAAAGGTCGATAGCGCATTGCGACCCGCCGACACCACGATGTCGAAGCCGAGCACCAGATCGCTTTCGCCAACGCCGATCCGGACCGACGACAAGTCACCAGCCATCCGCGCCACGCGAAGATGCGAAATGACAGCCCCGTTCTTCTGCGCAAGCCCCGTTTGATCCAGCGTCTGCACAAAAAGCCCATCGAGATGCGCCGCCATCGAGAGGACAGCGCTGACGGTAATCACACCCGTCCCGCCGATACCGGCTAAGAGCATGTTGTATGGCTGCGCTCCGATATCCGGCAGAACAGGTAGCGGCATGTCATCGAATGTCGCTTGCTGAGCTTTCGCAGCCGGCTTTCTGATCTTTCCGCCCTCCACCGTGACGAAGCTCGGACAGAAGCCCTTGATGCAGGAAAGGTCGGTATTGCAACTCGACTGGTTGATTTTGCGCTTACGGCCAAACTCCGTTTCCTGCGGCTCGATCGAGATGCAGTTGGAAACGGCCGAGCAATCGCCGCATCCTTCGCAGACCAGTTCGTTGATGAAGGCTCGCTTGTCCGAGACCGCCAGCGTCCCGCGCTTGCGACGCCGGCGTTTCTCTGCCGCGCAGACCTGATCGTAGACCAGCACCGTCACCCCGTCGATCTCACGCAGCTCACGCTGCACCTGATCGAGTTCGTCGCGATGGTTGACCGTGACATTGCGAGGCAAGCGGCCCTGCCAGACCTCCGGCCGCTCGGCGACGACGGCCACTCTTGCAGCCCCTTCGGCCAGCATCTGCCCGACAATACCGGGGACAGAGACCTCACCGTCGTGCTTTTGACCGCCGGTCATGGCGACGGCATCGTTATAGAGGATCTTGTAAGTGGCGTTGACCTTCGCGGCGATCGCGGCCCGGATCGCAAGCAGGCCCGAATGAAAATAGGTGCCGTCGCCCATATTGACGAAGATATGCTTTTCATCGGTAAATTGAGAAAGCCCGATCCATGCGCCGCCCTCACCTCCCATCTGGGTAAAGGTCGAGGTGTTCCGGTCCTCAAGCCCGATGACCATCATGTGGCATCCGATACCGGTCGACGCACGGCTTCCTTCGGGCAGTCGGGTCGAGACACTGTGCGGACAGCCGGAGCAGAAATACGGATCACGCTTTAGTGCCGGACTTTCCGTCACGCTGGCTGCAACAATTGCTTCCATCTCCCGCGACCGGCTATCGAGATCATCGGCCTGTGGCCCGAGCACAGCAAGAATGGCCCTCGCGACGGCCACCGCATCGATCTCGCCAACGGCGGATAGAAGCGGCGTGCCCGCCGGCCCGAGTTTGCCGAACACTCTTGGCCTGTCATCGGATGGCATGTTGAAGAGCAGAGCCTTGATCTGGTCTTCCATGATCGGACGTTTTTCTTCGATGACCAGCAGCGTCTCGACGCCGGCGGCAAACCGTGCGATCCCCTCCGGCTCGATTGGCCAGACAAGGCCCACCTTGTAGAGCCGGATGCCGAGCTCGCCGGCGCGCCGCTCGTCTATGCCGAGGCGCGAAAGCGCGCCCATCAGATCGAGCCAGGACTTGCCGGTCGAGACGATGCCGAGACGTGCCTTGGTGCGCTGCCCCTGCCAGATAGTGCGGTCGAGCCCGTTGTGACGGGCAAATCTATGGACCGCAGAAAGCTTGTCTTCCAGCCGGCGCTCCATCGCATGCGGCCCGTCAGGCCAGCGAAGCGACAGATTGCCTTGTGCATCCGGATAGACGATCGCGGGATGAGCCGGATCGAGATCGACTGTTGCCGTGCATTCGACAATCTCGGTCTGGCACTTGAAGCCGATCCACGCACCCGAATAGCGGCTCAGCGCAAATCCCAGCAAACCGTAGTCGATATATTCGGCGACGCCGGCAGGCGACAGCAAAGGCACCATGGCCGATATCAGGTTGTGCTCGCTCTGATGCGGCAAGGTCGATGAGACGGCGCCATGATCGTCGCCGACGAGCAGCAGCACGCCACCGTTCGGGTTGGTGCCGACGGCATTGGCATGCCGGATCACATCCATGGTGCGATCGACGCCCGGGCCCTTGCCATACCACATCGAGAAGACACCGTCGTAGCGGACGCCGGAGAACATTGCCGTTTGCTGCGTTCCCCATACAGCCGTCGCCGCCATGTCCTCATTGAGGCCGGGCTGAAAGCGGATATGGTTCCGGTCGAGATAGGTCTTGGCGCGCGCCATCTCGCGGTCGAAGCTTGCGAGCGGCGAACCGCGATAACCGGAGACGTAACCGGCGGTGTTGAGGCCCCTTGCCAGATCGCGCTGTCGCTGGATCATCGGAAGACGCACCAGCGCCTGTGTGCCCGACACAAGGATTTTTCCATGATCGACCGTATACCGGTCATCAAGGCTCGGGCCTTTTTCACTGGGCAATGCGCGGGCCGTCTCGGACAGGTTCTGCATCTACGCACGCTCCGGCACGCCCGGCGACGGCATATCGAAAACCCGACCAGGATTGAGAATGTCGTTAGGATCGAAGGCGACCTTCAGGCGGCGCATGGCATTCATCTCGGCGGCACTTCGCCCGAGAGGCAGCCACTTCTTCTTCTCAAGGCCAATTCCGTGCTCGGCGGAAATCGCGCCGTCGGCACGAATCACGGCAGAGAGAGTGATGTCGGCGATCTCCTCGGGATGATGAGTGCGGACAAGAAAATGCAGGTTGCCATCGCCGAGATGGCCGAAAATATAGATCTCGGCATTCGGATCAGCGGCCGCGATCTCGTGGCTGGCAGCATCAAGGAAGGCCTGTATGTTGGACAAGGACAGGCTGACATCGAAGCCGGAGACATGGTCCATCGAGAAGATGAATTCACTGGCAGCCTCGCGAAGCTTCCAGATTGCGTGATACTCGCGCAACGACCCCGAAACAGCCACGTCCGTCGCGATTCCGCTTTCGTAGCACGCCATGAGCGCTTCGGAAAAACGCTCCTGATCGCCGGCCTCGTCCTGCCCCTGCATCTCCACAAGGGCATACATCCCGGCACCTGCCGCAACAGGTGGCTGAGCACCGGTCAGCGACAGAACCCCGTCATAAACGTTCGGAAAAATCACTTCGAAGGCCGACAGCGACGGGCCGAGCGCAGAACGCAAATGCTTCAGAAGGGCAATAGCGGCACTTAACGACGGCAATCCGCAAAAGGCATTCGCTTGCGACCGCGGCTCTGGATGCAGCCGCAGACAGGCCCGCGTGACCACGCCAAGCACACCTTCGCTTCCGACGAAGAGCTGATTGAGATCGAAGCCCGAATTGTCCTTGGGCAACCCCTTCAAGCTGGTCAACACGGAGCCATCCGCCAGCACAACCTCAAGCCCCAGAACCTGGGACCGATACATGCCATAGCGCAGGACCCGAATACCGCCCGCATTGGTGGCAACATTGCCGCCAACCGTGGACGTGCCGCGCGCGCCGATATCGACGCCGAAAAACAGCCCGCAGCCTGCCGCAGCCTCCTGTACCGATTGAAGCGTAACACCGGCCTCTACTATGATGGTGGCGGCATTCTCATCCACCGGCGACAGGTTCACCATTCGCTCAAGCGAAAGCGACACTTCGCCGACACGAGGCCTTGCCCCGCCCGCTAGGCCCGTCCTGCCGCCTTGGACGACGACGGGCTGACCCAGACGATTGCATTCTTCAAGGATAGCGGACACTTCCGCCGTATCCGCGGGCCGGAAAACGATTATAGGGCGCTCACCGCGCTCGTCGGTTGCGTCACCACGATAGCCGTCGCCGACGTCGTCGCCGGCGAGAACGGCCTTACTACCGATCCTCCCGCTCAGACGGCGCAGCAACTCTGCATGCCGGCCGACAGGCGTACAGGCATCTTGGGCAATCTCCGCCCGACCAGTCGATCCGCCCAATTTCGTTCCCCTTGGTTATCTGGATCGAGGGCAGGTTATCGTCTATCCGATATTTGTCAAACCTATATTCAATTTTCAGTAGCGTTTTCGAAGCAGCCATGGCATCTATGAATCGAGGTAAGGGCAACAATCGATGACGTTGAAATTTGATGAGGTGGTGAGGGCTGGCATCGCCAAGCAGGTTGCGGAGAACATAAAGTCCGCGATCATGGATGGCCGCCTGAAGATCGACGAACGGCTCCCCACGGAAGAGGATCTCGCGAGAAGCTTCGGCATATCGCGGCCGACCGTGCGCGAGGCGCTGAAACGCCTGGCAGCGCAAAACCTCATCCATTCGAGGCGTGGCCCGCTCGGCGGAAACTTCGTCAAGAGGCCGGATCCGGAAGGTCTTTCCAACGCGATCACCGCAGCAGCAACCCTGCTTGTCGGCATCGGCGCCTTCGATATCGATGAGATCATTACGGCCCGCCTTGAGACGGAGACGATCTGTTGCAGGCTCGCCTGCGAAAATCACGGCGCTGCCGATCTGGAGCGAATGGCGGCGGAGATAGAAATCCAGCGCGACGAGACGATCAGTGACGAAGACTTCTGTGCATCCGACGTGCGCTTTCATCGCGCTCTGGTGGATTCCACCTGCAATGGCCCGCTGAAGCTGATGATGTACACGGTGATCGAGTCCTTCATCCCCATCACCAACATGATCGTGTTCCGGGTTCGCGAACGCCGCAAGGTCGCTGGCTTCCACCGGCAGATCATGGAGGCCGTCGCCAGGCGCGACACCGAGACGGCGACAAGGGCATTGGCGGACCTGCTGGCCTACATTCGCAACAGCTACGCAACCGCGATGGACGCACGCGACAGGATGAAGGCACAGCCTCAGGTCTGACAAGGCGAACGGCCGATTTCAAGTGTAAAGGGGGAACGCATGTCCGATACATTCCAGGCAATGGTCATCGACATGGCCGATGGCAAGCCGCAGGCCGGCTTCCGCCAGCTTTCACTCTCCGATCTGCCGGATCATGATGTTCTCGTCGAGGTTCATTATTCGACCGTCAATTACAAGGATGGTCTTGCCCTAACCGGCAAGGGACGGATAGCCCGGCGTACTCCCATGGTCGGAGGTATCGACCTTGCCGGAATCGTGGTTGAATCCCGATCGGACAAATGGGCGCCCGGCGACAAGGTCATCGTCAACGGCTGGGGCCTGTCCGAAACAGAATGGGGCGGATATTCGCGATTTCAGCGCCTGAAAGCGGAATGGCTGATCGCACTGCCCGAAACCTTCAGTCTTTCGCAGGCAATGGCAATTGGAACGGCCGGCTACACGGCGGCGCTGTGTGTCAATGCACTTGAGGATTGGGGCACGATCGCCAACGATGATCGCGAAATTCTCGTGACCGGTGCGGCGGGCGGTGTCGGCTCGGTGGCGATCAGCCTGCTTGCGGACAAGGGTTACAAAGTAACCGCATCAACCGGCCGCCCGGAAACGCGGGACTATCTCGGGTCGCTCGGCGCGAGCGCTTTCGTTGACCGAGCATCGCTTTCAGAAAAGGGTGGCCCTCTACAAAAGGAGCGCTGGGCCGGAGTAATTGATTCCGTTGGCTCGACGACGCTTGCAAACGCACTTTCACAGACTGTCTACGGCGGGGCTGTTGCTGCCTGTGGCCTTGCGGCAGGCGCAGATCTGCCGGCAACGGTTCTCCCGCATATCCTGCGCGGCGTGGCACTGCTTGGCATTGATTCCGTTATGGCACCGATGCCCAAACGAATCCGCGCATGGCAGACCCTGGCCGAACACCTGAAAGCAGAAAGGATCGGGACATTGGCGAGGATCGAGCCCTTCTCCAAGCTCCCGAGCCTCGCTCAGGATATCGTCGAGGGCAAAATCAGGGGGCGTGTCGTGGTGGAGATCGCACCGTAAGGCTGCTCCCACCCGCGATCTGCCCTACCGTAAATCGCCATTGCCAGATGTCATGCCGAGAATGAGCAGCCGTTGCGATCGGCTCTCATCCTCGGAGCAATCGCCGCATATCCACCGGGTAGCTGGTGCCTCGAAGCACGTAGTATTGACAGCTCATGGTAGGGGCATCACACCCGACCATCCTCATCCCAAGGCACAAGAGCGACCGGAGGATAGGGATGAGAAAAGGTCCTGCGCCTGGTGATTTCAGCAAGCACCTACTCCGCAAAGTCGCCTGGTGTCCACTGGAGGGCTATTGCGGCCGACACCATACCGGATGATCGGCGTTACAATTTTCATCAGATCGCGTTGCCACGCCTCGGAAATCAGCAAATCTTCCGGCGCATTTTGGCGATTTTCTTCTATCCTTATGATATTTATATGAAACTATAATTTCACATAAAATGGCATGAAATCTGCTTCTCTTTTCCTGACTGGGCGAAAGCTCGGCAGCAATTCATAAAGGAGGGAAACAGCATGACCAGAACATCATCGAATACCCAACATGACACCGGCCTGATTGCGACCCTTCAGACGATGGCGGCGGCCGGCTTCGCGGCCATCGTCCTAACGGCGGCGGCCGCAGATCCGGCGCTTGCAGCGGGGACGCTGCGCATCGGCATGACGGCTTCCGACATTCCGCTCACCACCGGCCAGACCGACCAGGGCGGCGAAGGTCAGCGCTTCATGGGCTACACGGTCTACAATTCGCTAATCGAATGGGACCTGTCGAGCGCCGACAAGCCCTCTGCTCTCATCCCGAGCCTCGCCACGTCCTGGCAGGTGGATGCGACCGACAAAACTAAGTGGACCTTTAAGCTGCGGGACGGCGTCAAGTTCCATGACGGCAGCGTGTTCAATGCCGATGCCGTCGTTTGGAACCTCGACAAGCTTTTGAAGTCCGACGCGCCGCAGTTCGACAAGCGCCAGTCGGCGCAGGGCAAGTCGCGTATTCCTGGCGTTGCGTCCTACAAGGCGATCGATCCTCTGACGGTGGAGATCACCACCAATGGACCCGATGCAACGCTTCCCTACCAGCTGAGCTGGATCCTCATGTCCTCGCCGGCAAACTGGGAGAAGCAGGGCAAGAACTGGGATACCGTTGCCCAGAAGCCCTCCGGTACCGGTCCCTGGAAGCTCGAAAACGGCTTTACCCCACGCGAGCGCGCCGAGTTGACCCCGAACAAGGAGTATTGGGACAAGGCGCGCATCCCGAAGCTCGATAAACTGGTGCTGATCCCGCTGCCAGAGCCGAACACCCGCGTCGCCGCCCTGCGCTCGGGCCAGGTAGACTGGATCGAGGCCCCGGCGCCGGATTCGGTGAAGTCGCTGAAGGACGCCGGCTTCAAGGTCATCACCAATTCCTACCCGCATAACTGGACCTGGCATCTATCGCGCATCGAAGGTTCGCCGTGGAACGACATCCGCATTCGCAAGGCCGCCAACCTCGCGGTCGACCGCACCGGCCTCAACGAACTGCTCGGCGGCCTATCGGTGCCGGCCCAAGGCTACATGCCGCCCGGCCACCAGTGGTTCGGCAAGCCGACCTTCAAGCTTGATTACAATGTCGAGGAAGCCAAGAAGCTGATGAAGGAAGCCGGCTACACGCCGGAAAAGCCGCTGACAACCAAGGTCATCATCTCCTCGTCTGGTTCCGGCCAAATGTTGCCGCTGCAGATGAACGAATACATCCAGCAGACGCTCGCCGAAGTCGGCATCAAGGTCGAATACGAGGTGATGGACTGGAACACGGTAATCAATGTCTGGCGCGCCGGTGCCAAGGATGCGAGCGCCAAGGGCGCCACGGCAATCAACTACAGTTACTTTATCCAGGATCCGTTCACGGCGATGATCCGTCAGTCGCAGTGCAACCTCGCTCCGCCGACCGGCACCAACTGGGGTTATTATTGCGACAAGGAGATGGACGCGTTGTTCGACAAGGTGCGCAACACTTTCGACGCCAAGGAACAGGACAAGGTGATGCAGCAGATTCACGAGAAATATGTGAACGATGCGCTGTTCTTGATGGTGACGCATGATGTCAACCCGCGTGCCATGACGGCCAAGGTCAAGGGCTTCGTGCAGGCGCAGAATTGGTTCCAGGATTTCTCACCGATCTCGATAGAATGATTTCGAGCATGCGGTGCGCTGCCATTTGCACCACGGCGGCGCAACGCCTTTCATGATGCCCGATCAACCCTTTCCGGCGAGGACACCATGCTGCTCTATGCCCTGAAACGATTGCTCCACGTCATCCCTGTCACGATCGGCGTCAGCATCGTCTGTTTCATGCTCATACATATCGCGCCGGGCGATCCGCTCGCCGCCATCCTGCCCTCGGACGCTTCCGCCGACATGCAGGCGCGGATGCGTGCCTTCTACGGCCTCGATCAGCCCCTACCCGTGCAATATGCGCTGTGGGCCTGGCATGCACTGCAGGGTGATCTTGGCACTTCGATCGCCACCGGCCGTCCGGTGCTCGGTGAGATCCTCGATGCCTCGGTCAACTCGATCATCCTGGCGGTCGCCGCTGCCTTCATCGGTTTTGTGGCCGGCTTGACGCTCGGCTTCCTCGCCGGCGTTTTCCGCGGCGGCTGGATCGACCGGCTGGCCTCAGCGGTGTCAATGCTCGGCGTCAGCGTCCCGCATTACTGGCTCGGCATGGTGCTGGTGATCGCCTTCTCCGTCACGCTCGGCTGGCTACCGGCAATGGGAGGCGGGCCGGAAGGGTCATCGGGCCGCAGCCTGAGCTGGGCCTATCTGCAGTTCCTCATCCTGCCGGCAGTGACCATGTCGGTCATCCCCATGGGAATCATCGCCCGTACCATCCGCTCGCTGGTGGCCGACATCCTTTCCCAGGATTTCACCCAGGCACTCGCGGCTAAGGGACTGATGACGCGACAAATCCTACGGCACGTGGTGCGCAACGCGGCGCCTACCGCGCTTTCGGTCATGGGCCTGCAGCTCGGCTATCTCCTGGGCGGCTCGATCCTGATCGAGACCGTCTTCTCTTGGCCGGGCACCGGCTTCCTCCTGAACGGAGCGATCTTCACCCGGGATCTGCCGATCCTGCAGGGCACGATCTTGGTGCTGGCAATGTTCTTCGTTTTCCTCAACCTGGTGGTCGACGTGCTGCAGAGCGTGATCGATCCACGCATCCAGAGGAACTGACCATGACCGTCGTCACTGCAGACATTTCGGTTCGCGCACCTGACATCGCCAGGTCCCCGGGCTTCTGGAGCGGCGTACTGCGCCGCCTCCGTCATGATCCCGTCGCGATCACGGCGCTGGCGATCCTCATCATCCTCGTGCTGATCGCGATCCTGGCACCCTATATCGCGCCCTACGACCCGTCGAAGGGCAGCGTCATTCGCCGCCTGAAGCCGATTGGCACAGAAGGTTATATCCTCGGCACGGACGAACTCGGCCGCGACATGCTGTCCCGGCTGATCTACGGCGCCCGGCTGTCGCTGATCATGGGTGTCGTGCCGGTGCCAGTCGCCTTCGTGATCGGCTCGGCGATTGGTATCATCGCCGGTTACGCCGGCGGTCTCGTCAACACGTTGATCATGCGCACCATCGACGTGTTCTATGCCTTCCCTTCGGTGCTTCTGGCGGTCGCGCTCTCAGGTGCGCTCGGATCAGGACTCACCAACGCGCTCGTCTCGTTGACCGTGGTGTTCATCCCACAGATCGCCCGCGTCGCTGAAAGCGTCACGACACAAGTGCGCAAGCTCGATTACGTCGATGCCGCCCGTGCCTCCGGCGCCCCGCCGGCCACAATCATCCGGGTGCATATCCTCGGCAACGTTCTCGGGCCGATCTTCGTTTTTGCGACCAGCCTGATCTCGGTGTCGATGATCCTCGCCTCCGGCCTCTCCTTCCTCGGGCTCGGTGTGCGCCCACCGGATGCCGAATGGGGGCTGATGCTCAATACGCTGAGAACGGCGATCTACAACAACCCGTTCGTGGCCGCCCTTCCCGGCGTGATGATCTTCATCACCTCGATCTGCTTCAATCTTTTCTCAGACGGGCTGCGCTCAGCCATGGACGTGAAATCATGATCAGCATCGTTGAAAAACCGGCCTACGACCTGCCCGTCGGCGAACGCGGCGGCCCAGCCCAGCCGCTGATTTCCGCCCGCGGCCTGCTCAAGCATTTTCCGGTGAAGGGAAGCGGCTTCCTGAGGCCCAAAAAGGCCGTCCGCGCCGTCGACGGTGTCGATTTCGACATCCTCAAGGGCGAAACACTCGGCATCGTCGGCGAAAGCGGTTGCGGCAAGTCGACTACGGCGCGCCTGCTCATGCAGCTCATCGTGCCGGACCGGGGCGATATCCTGTTCGACGGCGAAAAGGTCGGCGAGGCGCTGGCGCTCGCAGATTACCGCCGCCAGGTGCAGATGGTCTTCCAGGACAGTTACGCATCGCTCAATCCGCGTCTGACGATCGAGGAATCCATAGCCTTTGCCCCGCGCGTCCACGGCGTGCCTACCGCCAAGGCGATCGCGAGGGTCCATGACCTGCTCTTCCGGGTCGGGCTGGAACCATCCCGATTTGCCGGCCGCTATCCGCATGAACTGTCCGGCGGCCAGCGCCAGCGCGTCAACATCGCTCGCGCCTTGGCGCTCGAACCACGTCTCGTCATTCTCGACGAGGCAGTCTCGGCACTCGACAAGTCCGTCGAGGCGCAGGTGCTGAACCTGCTGCTCGATTTGAAGCGGGATTTCGGCCTGACCTACCTGTTCATCTCCCACGACTTAAACGTCGTGCGCTTCATGTGCGACCGGGTGATGGTCATGTATCTCGGCAAGGTTGCCGAAGTCGGCAGCCGCGAGGCGATCTTCGACAATACCCGGCATCCCTATTCGTCGGCGCTGCTTGCCTCGATGCCGAAGATGGACCCGTCCGCGCGGACCACGGAGCCGCCGCTTTCCGGCGACCCGCCCAACCCGATCGATCCGCCGTCCGGCTGCCGTTTCCACACACGCTGTTCGTTTGCCGAAAACGTGTGCAGCGAAAAGCTACCGCCGCTCACCGACGTGTCAGCAAGCCAGGCGGCCGCCTGCCTGATGTCCATACCGGGATCCGGCCACGGCCGCGCGCCGGCCCCGATGGAGGCCTGAGATGCATAGCGATGCGATGATCAACATCAACAACCTTTCCGTCACATTCAACCGCGGCCGTAAGCCCGTGAAGGCCGTCACCGGCGTCAGCCTGTCGGTCCGGCCCGGCGAGGTGGTGGCGCTGCTTGGCGAATCGGGCTCCGGCAAGAGCGTCACCATGCGCTCGCTGCTGCGCCTGCATCCGAAAGGCACGAAAATCGAAGGCTCGATGTTCGTCGCGGGGCAGGATGTGATGGGGCTTTCCTCGCGCGACCTTTCGGGGCTGCGCGGCGCAGTCGTCTCGATGGTTTTCCAGGAGCCGCGGCTGGCGCTCGACCCGGTCTACACGCTCGGCCGGCAGATCGAAGAGACGATTATGCGGCACGAACGCATTTCGCGGTCGGAAGCGGCGGCGCGGGCGCTTGCGCTTTTCCAGAAGGTGAGGATCCCCTCCCCCGAGCGCCGGCTGCAGAACTATCCGCATGAAATGTCGGGCGGCATGCTGCAGCGGTCGATGATCGCCATGGCGCTTGCCTGCAATCCGAAGGTCCTGCTCGCCGATGAGCCGACGACGGCACTCGACGCTACCGTGCAGATCCAGATCTTGCTCTTGATCCGCGAGCTTCAGAAGGAATACGGCCTCGCGGTCATCTTCGTGACCCACGATATCGGCGTCGCCGCCGAAGTCGCGGACCGGATCGCCGTCATGTATGCCGGGCGGATCGTTGAAGAAGGCAAGGTGGCGGACATCATCCGCGACCCGCGGCACCCCTACACGCGAGGACTACTCGGCGCCCGCGTCGAGCTCGCCAATGGCCGTGACCGGCTGATCACCATTCCCGGCGCGCCCCCGGATCTCGCCAACATGCCGGCCGGTTGCGCATTCGCGCCGCGCTGCCCCCAAGTTTCCGATCTCTGCCGAACCGAAATACCTGCGCTTATGGCAGCCGATGAAACCTCGAAGGTCGCCTGTGTGCAATATGCCTGAAGAGGGCTAGGATGATGAAAAACAGACAAAGGGAGGCGGCCGGCGGAACATACCGGTCTCGACATGAAGCACATCACCTTGATTAACCCCAACACGTCGCGGAAGACCACTGCGATGATGACGGAGATCGCCCGAAAATATCTTCCCGAGGATTTCACCATTGAGGGCGTCACCGCCGCCCGGGGTGTACCGATGATCCTCGACGCCGCGGCGCTTTCGGCAGCAGCGGAGGGCGTTGTAGAGATGGGGGTCGCCGCGGCCGGCCGCTCGGACGGGCTGATCGTCAGCGCCTTCGGAGATCCGGGGCTCGAGCGGCTGAGGGAGGTCTCCGGCATTGCGGCGGTCGGCATCTGCGAGGCGAGCATGCTGGAAGCTTCCGCCGGCGGACGGCGCTTCGGCATCGCGACCGTAACGCCCGACCTTGTCGGAAGCTTCGCATCAAAGGCCGATGCGCTGGGTATCTCCCCGCTCTTCACGGGCACGCGGCTGACGAGCGGCGACCCGGTCGCGCTCGCCTCCGATCTCGAACGCCTGCACGCGGCACTCGCGGTCGCCGTGCGCGAATGCTTCGAAAAGGACAGGGCGGAAGCCGTCATCATCGGCGGCGGGCCACTCGGACAAGCGGCCGATGACCTGCAGCGGCTGATGTTTGCGCCGGTGATCGCGCCGATCCGCTCCGCCGTCGAACTTCTCCTGTCCCGTATCGCCGGGCTGCGGACGGCAAATGCGGGGCCACGGCGATGAGCGCATCGCGCCGTCACCGGGATGCTTTTTCTGTTGCAAGCCCGAGAGCTCCACGCGAAATTCCGCCCCCTGATGTCTTGGAGGAGCTTCCGGTGCCGAAGGATAGATCGTTCCTGTATCGCGTGAGGCAGGCCTTGCCCGATCTGCATCCCGCCGAAAAGCGGCTCGGCGAATTCGTTTGCGATTTTCCGGGCGAACTCGCCAGCTATTCGGCGCAGGAACTTGCGGCCCTTGCACATGTCTCAAAGGCGACCGTCACCCGCTTCATCCAGCGCCTCGGTTACCAGACCTATGAAGAAGCGCGCCGCCACGCGCGCGCGGAAAAACAGACGGGATCGCGGCTGTTCCTGACGGCGGCGGCCGATGCGTCGGCGGCACAGTCGATGCAGGCGCATGTCGCGCAAGGCATCGCCAATCTGGAAGCAACGTTTCTCTCCATTTCCGATGGCCAGATCAGAGCCGTGACCGACGCCATGATGGCGGCCCGCAAGGTCTGGGTGCTCGGCTTCCGAAGCAGCCATCCTTTCGCCTCCTACCTGCAATGGCAGTTGACGCAGGTGATCGAGGAAATTGTCGCGATCCCCGGCGCCGGGCAGACTTTGGGCGAACATCTCGTCAGCCTGCGGAAGGAGGATGTGGTGGTCTTCTTCGCCATGCGCCGCCGGATCGCCCAGGTCGACACCATTCTCGCACAGGTCCGCATGTCGAAGGCGAAGCTTCTCTACATCACCGACGAGGGCGCCGCGTTCGAAACCGGCGCGACCTGGCATTTCCAGTGCCAGACGCTCGCCCCCGGCCCGCTCTTCAATCACACCGCGGTCATGGCGCTATGCCACCTGCTGATCACCCGCTGCCTCGAAAAAGCCGGCGTGGAAGGGCGCAAGCGCCTACGCAACATCGAGGCGCTCAATGAAAGCCTGGAAGAACTCTGATGAAGCTCTTGAATGGATCAGAACCGACGACCCGGTTGTCACAAAAGTTATTTGTCTGAAATTCCTCAGTAACGGACATTGACTTTGTCCGCAGGAACGACCGATTTGAGGCCGTGCGCGGTCTGACTGCTTCGCGAACGCAAGATACGAAAGCTGCCGCAGGTTGCGGAAGTCCGTTTTCGGCCCAGGTGATCGTCCGCGCCAGCACCATGCTGAGCTGCCGTTGAATCCTTTGATGACGAGGGAACGCTCATCGAAAGAGCGGGACACAATGAAGGCCTGAGAAAGAAGAGCATCAAAGAATTGGCGCGGCGGCTTTTTCCGGCTGTGGCTTATAGGCAGCAGCGCATGTTGGCTGATCGGAATCAGCTATTTCGCTTTTGGCGTTTTAGCCAAGCCTGCGCCGTTGGAAATGCCATGGAACACTGATTGGACAAAGCCTTCTTATGAGGTGAGCTATGCCCCCGGGAAAGGCCCTTGGCCTGATGCGTTTTCTGAGATGTCTTCCGATCTCGCCCAACAATGGGATGCCCTGATAAAGAAATGCGAGTTGGTTGCAGTACAGTTTCCGGACCATTCAACAGCCTATCTTTCATCAGCTCTAACGAAAGATGATCGGAACTTTTTGGCAAAGCTGTTTTGGGATCAACGATATTACCGCTACTTTGCCAAAGTGTGGCCGTGGCTTGCCAGCGCTTTTGGCAGTTACCCGCCTACCACTTGTCGCGACCGATGTCTTAGCGGCTCGTTCTGAACCTTGCGTGGCAAGTCGTGCAGGTCTGCATCATCAAGTGGAAGATGTGCTCGGCAGGAATGGATGCCAGTTGTGCCTTGCTCTGGACGTGAGTCCCGAACGGGCCTCCGCCCATCGCCTCGCCGGGCTTCATCCGCATGCTCTCTGTCATCGCTCCGGGGTTCTCGACAGCGGCCGCCTCTAGCGCCCGCGCATAATCGCGCAGATCGTTCGCCAAAGCGCCGAAGCGTTCGCGTTCGGCGCCGATCTCGGAGGTGGCCTTCGAGCCTGGATCGCCCAATCCTTGCGCGAAATGACCAGCCAGCACCGTACCGGATCTGGCGCTGATCGCAGCGGCAGCCCTCTCGAATTCCATCGACGAATAGCTGCCAGGGTCGCGGAACATCTCCGCCATGGTCTTCGTAGCAGTTGCCATGGCCTTCATGTCGGCCTGTCGGAGCACGACGAGGTCTTGCGCTGCAAAAGCGATGGAGGCGAGCACGGCGGCGAGAGCCACCAAACTGAAGAGCGGCACCATTTTGGAAACAATCATAAGAACCCCGCACGTTCGATGGCTTCAATAGAGACTTTAGCGAAGCCATCATCGCCGTCTGTCTGACGTCCATCCTCTCGGTTTCGAAGCGGGCAAAAAGAGGGCGCGGAGCACCCTTCATCCTAGGCTGTCATTCGACGGGAACTTTCTGCGCAGGGGCGGCAGCCACCACGCAGTCCTGCATGGCGCCAATGATCTGAATGCACCAACAGTGACCACCACCGGCCTCAGACATCGAAGAAATTGAAGTGGAACGCGCTGACGCCCATCAAAGCATGTTGTGCACCGGAGACATCTGCGCCGTTGTAGGTAGCACCATCCAAATACAGATTTCGGTCGGTGGTGGGTGTCCCGCCCCACGCGTCGTTCAGGAATGTCACGCTCGCGTCATGGACACCTTTGTCCCAATCACCCTGCACCACCAAGTGATCTGACTGGCCAGAGCCGTGAAGAAAGTGCGCCGTCTGTATATCACCGATTTGCTTTCCGTCGACGGTAACCCTGTACTGGGCGTCGCCAAGATAGGCATCCTCGCTGATCAACAAAACGAGTTTGTCGGCTCCGGTACCGATCGTGGTCCCGCCGCTCGCTGGCGGAGGAACAGTTACCGGAGGCGTCGGGGTGGTAGCGGGAGGGTTAGAAACTATATTGAAGTGGAATGCACTCACACCCATCAAAGCATGTTGCGCGCCGGAGACATCCGCGCCGTTGTAGGTAGCACCATCCAAATACAGATTTCGGTCGGTGGTGGGTGTCCCGCCCCACGCGTCGTTCAGGAACGTCACGCTCACGTCATGGACACCTTGGTCCCAATCACCCTGCACCACCAAGTGATCTGACTGGCCAGAGCCGTGAGGAGAGTGCGCCGTTTGTATATCACCGATTTGTATTCCGTCGACGGTAACCCTGTACTGGGCGTCGCCAAGATAGGCATCCTCGCTGATCAACAAAACGAGTTTGTCGGCTCCGGTACCGATCGTGGTCCCGTCGCTCGCTGGCGGAGGAACGGTTACCGGAGGCGTCGGAGTGGTAGCGGGAAGGTGAGAATACACGCGGATATAATCGATCTGCTCTGAAATCGGCGCTTTGGTAACATCCGCATTGTTATTGGGATCGTCCTGCGTGGCCAGATCGGCCAAGAGATACATTGGCCCATGCATATCACTGGGTGTAGCCTTCGTTCCCATAAGCTGACCATCGACGTAGAAGCCTAGGGTATCGGCGTTCCAATCCAATCCATATGTATGAAAACCGGATGGCTGAGCGAGCTCGCTATAGACCTGCAAATTTTGTTGCCAGTTAAGATTCGGCGCGGCATCGGTCGTGTGAATACCGCTATATATGCCCTTCTCGAAACTTCCATAGTTTTCGACGACATCAAGTTCCTGCCAGTGCCCGGCATTATTGGGATCGGCTATCATATGGTCCGGTAGAAGCCAGAATGCGGCCCATGCTCCCGGAAGGTTCGAGAAATCGGCCCGCATCTCGAAGTAGCCATATGTTTGCGAAAAATGCCCTTGCGTCGTTATCAGGCCAGACTCCCAGCTGCCGGGGAAGCCGGATGCGGTGTGGTCGGGCACGGCCGTAATCTTCAACACACCGTTGTTCACTTCGAAAGGATCGTAACCCGACGAAGGGTCAACGAATGAAGAATGACCAAAGCCGATATCAGAATTGGCGTCATAGCGCCATTGCGGACGGATATCGGCCCAAGTCGTGCCGTTACCAGTCTGAGAAATGCTGCGTGTGTTGAACTCGTCGTCAAACGTCAGTTGGTATTGGGTAAGATCGATCGTAGACATCTCTACCTCCACGACAAATTGGTCCGCTCCGGTTTTCGCCATTGCGTGGACCGCCAACATGCAATGCCAACAAAATGCAAATACGCGACAATACAGGGGTACTATATCCCGCTGTCCGATGGCACCCTCGTCAAATTGACGCTGCTGCCTCTCGGCTCATCCCCAAAGGGCCTTAACTCCGCTGCTTATGCAAACAGAAAGTCATGCGCCAGCAGCGCATGCTGACTGTGCACGACCACACCACCCGTACCGAATACAATCGTGGTGTCGTGCGTAACTGGATCGAACGCTGAGATAATATTGAGCTGGCTGAAGTCTTTGATTCCCAGTGCCGAGACGTCGATATGGTCGACTCCCCAATTCGACCCTACCCCGCAAGCGCCCTGACCAAAATCCTCGATTTTGTCACTGCCGTTACTGGGCTTGAATATAAACGTGTCATTTCCACCTTCGGCGTGGCCGACCATTACCTGTGCATCACCCCACATGTCCTCGTTGCCGTTGCCGCTGATCAGGGTGTCGTTGCCGCCATGGGAATTACCGGACATCTTCACCGCGTCGCCAATCAGGGTAATAGGCCCGTCCGTGTGACGAACCGCAGAGACGTTCAGTACGTCGTCGCCTCCATGCGCATGGCCCGACATTATTTGCGCATCGCCCACGATCATGTCATTTGCGTTTTGTTGCGCCCTGACGAGCAGGCTGTCGTTACCACCACGGGCATTGCCCGACATGCTATTCGCATCGCCATAGGCCAGAACGGCCCCGACGGAAGCAACGTTCATTGTATCGTTGCCGCCAACGGCATGATCACCGAGATCACCACCGGCATCGCCGTAAAACGTCACGCTGTCTTCGAGCTGCGTATTGATAATGTCATTACCGCCATGCGCGTGACCGGACATGTCTTTGCCCGCATCGCCGTAGAATGTAACGAAACCTTCCGAGTTACCGTCCGTGACTGTGTCATCGCCACCCACGGCATGGCTCTTCATGTCCCCGCCAGCGTCGCCGTAGATCGTGAAAGTGCTCTGAAACGCAGAAAGCTGAAACGTATCGTTGCCTCCCGCTGCGTGCCCTGACATATCCTTTCCGGCGTCACCATACATGGCGACCGTGATGTTGGTTGGGCTTGGAGCTACGCTGAAAACATCGTTGCCGCCTTTCGCGCTGTCAGAGAGACTACCTCCCGCGTCCCCAAACAAGTTGGTCGTAGTACTGCTTGATCCAGTTATCTGGACGAACAGAAAATCGTCGCCGCCGATCGCGTGATCAGCGATATTTCCGACGGCATCGCCATAAAAGCTGCCCGAGCCATGTATGGTCAGATTATCGTTGCCGCCCGTGGAGTGATCCAACAGGCTGCCTCCGGCATCCCCGTAAAGGATGTTCGTCGAATCCGGCGCTATCAATATATCGTCCGAGCCGATTTGATGATCGGTTAAATTCGCCGTTGTTATGGGAATTACTTTAATCATCTCGGCCCCTCCAAGCTTAAATGAAATTTCACCTTGCGACCGAACCCCCCTGAAATCAAGGGTCAAATCAAGCTCGCCTCCTATCCTATTGATCCTGCAGACTAGGTTTTTTAGCTGCAGCGAATTAAGCGAAGCGAAATAGGAGAGCGCGGCGCTATTCTTCGCGAAAGGCTCGCGCCATCTGATCTGCCATCGGCTTTGTCAAATAGGTCAGTACCGTTCTATCACCGGTCTGCAAGAAGGCCTCGACCGGCATGCCGGAGACGGGCGTCAGCTTTCCGAGCCGCGCCCACTCTTCCTTCGATACGCTGGCGCGAAGGACGTAATAACTTGCACTGGAATGCTGGTCAGTGGTCGGCTCGGCCGAGATCTTGGTGACTTGCGCGTTCAGTTGAGGCGTATCCCGCTGATTGAACGCTGAAAACCTAAGCATGACCGGCTGCCCGACGGTTACCTGGTCGATATCCTGCGGCGACAGTTTAAGCTCGGCGACAAGCGCGTCCCGATCCGGCACAATCTGCATAATGGTTTCTCCGGGCGATATCACGGCACCCGCCGCATGCACGCTCAGATGATCGATGATACCGGCCTGTGGTGCTCTTATGTCGATCCGCTTCAGATCATCCTTTGCGGCGACCAGTCGCTCCATGAATTGCCCGGTGTCGCTCTGCGTTTGACGCAGTTGCTCCGAAACCTCGGCGCTGTGATCGTCGTCAACTTGCGTGATTTGCAGCTCCGTCTCGGTCATCTTGCCTTTCGCCTGTGCGATGCTCGAAACGAGATTACCGAGTTCTCCGGTCAAGCTGGCACTTTCGCGCTGTAGCGCATAGACCTTCGCCGCAGGGATGATGCCCTTATCGAACAGCCCTTGAAGGCTGGAAAGCTCCTTGGCGATCAGATCGATCTCCCTGCGCTTGCCATTCTCTTGCGCAACCAGACCCTCCACCTCCTGGCTCAGTTGCTGGATACGCTCGCTCAGCTGTGATTTACGGCTTTGCCTGGATGCCAATCGATCTTCGAACAGACGCGTCTCGCCGGCGATCGTGCGCGCGACTTCGTCTTCGTCGGCCCGCGAAAGCAGTTCCGCCGAAAAGGCGATCGCTGGCGCGCCGTCGCGTTCCGCTACCAGCCGCGCCGTTCTCGCGGACAGTTCATCCAATCGTTTTCGTATGATCGCGAGATTGGCGTTCGTTTGCGTATCGTCGAGATGGATCAAAAGCTGCCCAGCATCGACACGATCACCGTTCTTGACTTGAATGTCGCCGACAACTCCCCCTTTGAGATGCTGAACTGATTTTACATAGCTGTCGACCGCAAGCGTTCCGGGGGCAATGACCGCACCCGAGATCTCGGTGGTCGCAGCGAGGCCACCGATCACGCCGACAAGCAGGACGATCGTCCCAAACGCCGCAACGGAAAGCCGGCGTATCGAACGCTCGCTGGGTGACGGCTGCGCTGTGCTCATGATCCGGCGTCCTCGCCGGCGACCATCAGGCGGACTGCACTCTGTTTGATTGGTTGCTTCACCGGCTTTCCGAGGACCATGTCCTTAGGTCCAAACGCCTGCAGACGTCCCGCGGCGATGACCATCAACATGTCGGCCGCCACCAAAGCGCTCGGCCGGTGGGCGATGACCATTGCGATGCCGCCCCGCGCGCCAACGCCGAGGAGAGCTTGGGTCAGAGCCGCATCGCCTTCTGCATCGAGATTGGAATTGGGTTCATCCAGCACCACCAAAAACGGATCGCCATAGAGCGCTCGCGCAAGCGCAATGCGCTGCCGTTGCCCAGCGGAAAGCCGGGAGCCCCCCTCCCCGATCATCGTATCGAAGCCCTGCGGCAGTTCTACGATCATGTCATAGACGCCGGCAGACTTTGCAGCAGCGACAACCAATTTCGATGAAGGCTGCTTTTCAAAACGGGCGATGTTCTCGGCAATCGAACCATCGAAGAGGCTGACATCCTGTGGAAGATAGCCGATGTGGCGCCCAAGTTCCGAGGGATCCCATTGCGCGAGAGCGGCGTGATCAAGGCGTACCGAGCCGATCGTCGTCGGCCAGAGGCCGGTGACCGCGCGCGCAAGGGACGACTTTCCCGAGGCGCTGGGACCAATGACCCCCAATATGGTCCCGGCCGATATGTCAAACGAGATGTTACGAAGGATGAGTTCACGGCTTCCCGGGGAGGCGAGACTCAGACCGTCCACCGTCAATTTCGATCTGGGCGCCGGCAAGCTCACGCTCCAGTCTCCGGCAGGCAGGATTTCAAGCAGTCTGACAAGGCGCAACCAGCTTTGTCGGGCAGCAACGAATGCCTTCCATTGGCCGATAGCAAGCTCCACCGGTGCGAGCGCCCGGCTGACCAGGATCGAGCTTGCGATCATGATGCCACCCGTCGCTTCCTGCCGGATGACGAGGACTGCGCCAACCGCAAGCACGGCAGACTGAAGCATCATGCGAAGGATGCGGGAGGTGGTCGTCAGGATTCCGGTTACGTTGGCGGCGGCAAGTTGATTTTCGAGATAGGCGCCGTTCAGATCGGCCCATCGTTCCGCCATCCGACTGACGAAACCCATTGCGACAACCGCTTCCCAGTTTCGTCGTACACCTTCAGCAAAGGCAAGGCGCGCTGCAGACTGTTTGGCCGCCTCGGCTGCCGGACGTTGCGACAAGATCTCGGCAAGAACGGTCAGAGCGATGAGAACGATGGCGCCGCAGGTCGCGGTCAGCCCGATCCAGAAGTGGAAAAGAAAGCACAATCCGAGATAAAGCGGTATCCATGGCAGGTCGAACAGGGCGATCGGACCGGTGCTGGAGAGAAAAGATCGAACTCTGTCCAGATCGCGAACTGACTGCATTCCATCGCCTGCCGCCGGCATTACTTGTGGTTGAAGCACCAGCGAGGCAAAGACCTTACCGTTCATCCGCTCGTCCAGCGCCACGCCAACGTGCGCCAGGAGCATCGAACGCAGCAGCTCAAGAGCGCCGTGAAACACGAAAAGGGTTGCAGCGATGATCGCAATACCGACCAGTGTCGAAAGGCTGTGACCGGGAATTACCCGGTCGTAGACCTGAAGCATAAAAAAGGAACCTGTCAGGGCCAGTACGCTGATCACGGCACTCGTAATCGCGATGCTGAAGAACGCCTTTCGAAGGGACGTGAGCACCGCCATCAGAAATGTTCGAGGCAATTTTTTCGACGGAAGAGCCATGTAGCTTCAGTCCTTCATTTATCGCCGCCCGAGGATAAATATCGAAATGGATTATTATTACGAAACTACATGTATATCTATTCACAAATACAGCAAAATATCCAATTCTTATTTGTATATACAACTTCAAAGTCGATCTGAAGGGTAACACAACTCGGCGCGCGACTCGCCACGTCTACTGGAAGCGACACTACTGAGATGAAAAGTGGCCGCGACTCTGGTGCACAAGTCTATCAAACAGTAGCTGACATGGTGGCGCTCCGCTGCAGGCAAACGCGTTCGGAAGATGATCTAAGCTCTTGATTAGATTCGAATCGGCGACGGGTTGGTGAAATAGCTTAAGCATCTGAAAAGGTGGGCTCATGGCATAATGCCAATTTATGGAACTTGACGGTCGCGAAAACGAGTGTCCGGCATGACGTACAAACGTCTTCATAAGGACGCATCCGCGCCCTCCTTCGTCAATTACCGGGCACTCCACCTTACAAGTGGTTGAAACGTCGCCTGACATGGTGTTCACAAAGCTTTTTCAGGTTTCGGAATGTCCGCAGTCCGAGATGGACGCTAAGTCTCGTGACGGTCGTTTGCGAAACACTGCATTCCTTTGCAACCGTCGCGGCGCTTTCGAAAGCAATGAGGTCCGGCTCCTCTAACATTCGCTTTACCACTCGTTCCAGCTGAGGAGGGAATTGGATCCCCCCTGAGCTATGAGTTTTTTCAGCTGCTGCAATGTTCGTGGAAAACGGTCATTGTCGCTAACTTTATCCAGCATTTCAACCTCACAGGAACTGTATGGGGACGTAGCAGTTGTGTTGTCCGGCAACCGTCGTTCTGCCGGGAAAATCACACTCACTGCACTAAGGCAGGCAGTTTACAGGAAAGTCAGTCCTTGCTTTGTGAAGATCGATTGGTCGTCCGCCTGGTAATGTACGCGGCTGCGAAGTTCCACGTCTGAAAGCTGTTCAGATGTCCTGCGGTTTATAATCGCTGGCGGCGACTGGCATTACGCTCTTGAGAAGTGCGATGGATCTTTCGAGCCCCTCGAGACTGTTGAGCATGACGTCCTCATGCTCTATCGAGAGCCAGCTGTCGTAACCGGCCATCTTCAGCCTGTAGCAGAACTGCCGCCACCATTCTTCGCCATGGCCGAAGCCCAGTGTGATGTAGGACCAGCTGCGCGCCGGAATGTCCATCAGGCTGCCGTTCTCCAAGAGGCTGGTTACGGCCTGCTTCCGAGCGTTTAGGAAAGTATCCTTGGCATGAACGTGGTATAAGGCGTCGCCGAGCGCTTCTGCGGCGACAAGAGGATCGGCACCCATCCAGAAGAGATGCGACGGGTCCAGGTTTGCTCCGACGACCGGGCCAACGGCTTCGCGAAGCCTTAGCAGCGAAGGGACATTGTAGACGCACTGGTTGCCATGCAGCTCTAACGCGATGCGTTCCACACCGTGATCCCTGGCGAGCGCCACGATCCGGGTCCAGTACGGGAGGAGCTTCTCCTCCCACTGGTAGCGAAGGATCGCCTGCGTCTCCGGCGGCCAGGAGGAGACCACCCAATTCGGCACGGTGTCGGTGGCATTCCCGGCTGGAAGTCCCGACATCGCGCAGACGGTCTTGATGCCCAGCTCGCCCGCCGCGCGGATCGTATCCTCAAGATCCTGCCCCTGGGCAGGATCGGTCGGATGCAGCGGATTTCCGTTGGCGTTCAAACTGATCACTTCCAGTTCGCGGTCAGCGAAGGCTCCCAGGAATGATTTCTGCGCATTCTTGTCCCGCAGGATCGCCGACAGATCGAAATGCGGCGCCGTCGACCAGCCGCAGGTATTAACCTCGACTCCGGAGACTCCCAGCCTTTGAGCGTGATCGAGCATCGCCTCGAAGGGAAGTCCGCCGAGGCTGTCTGATACGAATCCCAGTTTCATGCGTAAAACTCCGGTTTGGCGATCATTTCCACGGGTATCTTGCAACCGTCGTTCAAGGCTCTGACGCCGGCCTCGGCGACCTTTGCGGCGCAGTATCCATCCCAACTGCTTGAGGCGTTGTTCGGGAATACTCCAGTTTCGACGAAACGAATGAAGGCGCGGTTCTGACGGCGATAGGCTTCGGCGTAGCGGCTGCGCCAATCCGCCTGATAGCTTGTGCTCTGTCCGAGTTCCCGGTCGATGCGAGTGTAGTTGACGGCGTTCATGGCAATAGTTGCCTTCTCGCCCACCAGTTCGGCGCGGACGTCGTATCCGTAGGCTGCGTTGTTGTTGATCTCGATATTGACGAGTTGTTCGTCTGCCGTTTCGAGCACCATATAGACCGGTGCGACCAGCGAGTCGGAACGTTTCGGCTGGAAGGCGGAGATCGATACGTATTCGGTGTCGAGGACGTGGCGGACGACATCGAACTCGTGCGGGGCGGAATTGGTGATCGCCATCGCTCCGGTGAAGTCCGACGCGGGCGTCGCGACATTGCGATGAAAGTTGTGCATCATAAGGGCGCGACCAATTGCACCGTGCTTCAGAGCCTGCTTCATTTCCACATAGGATTGATCGAAGCGGCGCATGAAGCCGAGCATGATGAACTTCTTTCCCGCGGCTTCTTCCGCCTGCATGATCTCCAGGCATTCTTGCGATGACTGCGACAGCGGCTTTTCGCAAAGAGCCCGTTTGCCGGCTCTTATGCAGGACAACGACAGGGGTGCGTGTGTGAAATCGGGGCTTGCTATGATAACGGCGTCCACGTCCTGACGAGCGGCGACCCGGTCGGGGTCAGAGTCGACATCGTGAGCACCATAAGTGTCTGCCACTTTGCGGGCGCGGTCCGCATCCATGTCGCAGACGACCTGGAGGTGCGCCCCAGGCAGATCTTCCGCCACGATACGCGCGTGGTCGGCTCCCATCAGTCCCGCCCCGATGATGGCGATCCTTACTGTCATTTTGATATTTCCTGTCGTTTGGAGAACAGCGATTTGCGGCTTGCAAGCACTGCCCCTTGTGCGAAACGCGTGCCGGAACCCCATCCCGGCACGCACCCTTGGGAGGGCTTACTTCTTTGCGTATTGGTCAACGTTGTCCTTGGTAATCGAAGCGAACGGCACCAGCTTTTCGGCCGGCGCGTCCTCCCCCTTTTTCAGGCCTTCCACGACCTCGAAGGCGGCCTTCGCCTGGCCTGCAGCGTCCTGGAAGATGGTCTGGGACATGGTGCCGGCCTTGATCGCATTCAGAGCGTCGGCCGTGCCATCGACACCCGAGATCATCACGCCCTTGAGGCGGTCAGCGCCCTGAAGTGCTTCCAGCGCGCCCAGCGCCATCTGGTCGTTGGCTGCGATGATTGCATCGAACTTCGGAAAGCTCTGGATCCAGTCCTCTGTGACCTTCATGCCTTCTGCGCGGTCGTAATTGGCTGAGAGGCTGGCGAGAGTGGTCACGTCAGAGCGGCCGAGCGCATCCTCGAAGCCCTTTTTGCGCTCCTGCGTGTGGGAGAGCCCCGGCGTGCCTTCGAGGTAGAGGATCTTGGCGTCCTTCGGCAGGTGTTCCTTCATGTACTCGCCCTGAAGGCGGCCGGCATCGATGTTCTTCGAGCCGACGAACGTGTACTTGCCGCCCGCCGATTGGATGCCGAGAGCGATGACGGGGATGCCCGCCTGGTTCGCCTTCTCGACGCCCGGTACGATGCCTTGATAGTCGACCGGCACGACGACGATCGCGTTGACTTTCTGCGCAACGAAGTTGTCGATCTGGTCGAGCTGCTTGCTGACGTCGTTGTTCGCGTCGGAGAAACTCACTTCGACTGCCGGATCGGATTTCGACGCTTCGATGAAGGCATTCTTGCGCGCCATGACGAAGACATCCGTATCCGCCATGTTGGCGTAACCGACGACGAATTTGTCTGCTGCGAACGCGGCGCCGGTGGAGATGGCGGCAAGGGATATGGCGCAGGCGAGAGCGAGTTTGGAAATGGCTTTCATAAGGTCCTCCCATTGAGTTTCAGGTTCATTCCGGATGCGGGAAGTCCCCGCCGAAAAAAAGGTGGTTCCGCAGCAGGCGCCAGCCCGCCGAAGAACATCGGTCATGCCTTCTTTTTGCTGCGGGCAGACTTGGTCCAAACATCGAGGATCACGGCGATCGCAATGATCAGACCCTTGATGATCTGCTGCCAGTACGAGCTAACATTCATGAGATTGAGCATGTTGTTGATGACGCCGATGATCATCGATCCGATGATCGTGCCGGTGATGGTTCCGGTGCCGCCCATCAGGCTGGTACCGCCGACGACGACCGCGGTGATCGCGTCGAACTCATAGCCGACGCCGCCGGCCGGCTGACCGGAATTGATGCGAGACATGAGGACGATGCCTGCGACGGCGCACAGAATGCCGTTGAAGATGAAAGCCTTCACGACGATGCTGTCCGGATTGATGCCGGAAGCGCGAGCGGCACGCTCATTGCCGCCGACCGCATAGACGTATCGGCCGAACTTGGTCTTGTTGAGAAGAATCCAGGAAATGACGATGACGATCGCGAGGATGAGCACGGAGATCGGTACTGGCCCAAGCGAGCCTTGCCCGATCACTTTGAGGTTGCCCAGTCCCGTTACCGGCGAACCGCCCGTGTAAAGCAGCACCGTGCCGCGTGCGACCGTCGTCATGGCCAATGTCATGATAAACGAGGGGATGCGGAAAAAAGTGATGACGAAGCCATTGATGATGCCGGTCACCATGCCGACTGCTACGCCGGCGACAATCGCGAGGATGACGCTCCCGGTCATGGCCATCACGCTCGCCGCAATGACACCACAGAGCGCGAGAACAGACCCCAGCGATACGTCGATGTGTCCCAGAATAATGATAAAAGTGACGCCACATGCGAGAAGGCTAACCACCACAACTTGACGCAGGACATTGGTCAGGTTGGCTTCCGTCAGGAACGTCGGGCTCAAAATCGACGCGAGGATGCAAATTCCGACGAAGATGAGGACCGTGCCGTACTTTCGGTAGATCTGGGAAAAGCTCATCTTCCCAGAGTCTCGGATGACCTTGCCTTCTCGTTTCACGGCCGCTTCTGCACGTTCGATACTCATCAGTGTCCTCCCGTGGCGAGGCTTATGATGTTTTCCTGCGTGGCCTCGTTTCTTGTCAGTTCGCCGGTGACCCGGCCTTCGCTCATCACCACCACGCGATCACTCATGCCGAGGATTTCGGGAAGCTCGGATGAGATCATGACGATCGCGAGCCCCTGACGAGCGAACTCGGTCATCAGTCTGTGAATTTCGGATTTCGACCCGACGTCGATGCCGCGTGTGGGTTCGTCGAGAATGAGCAGCTTCAGATCACCCAGCAGCCACTTGGCGAGAACGATTTTCTGTTGATTGCCGCCGCTGAGGTTCTCCACGATCATTGCCGTGTCGGGCGTCTTGATCTGGAGCATCTTGATCATGCGCTGGGATGCTGTCTCTTCCTGCCGCTCGCTGATGAAGAGGCCGGACGCGAATTTCTTGAGGTTGGCAAGCGAGATGTTCTCGCCGACGGACCGGCAAAGCACCAGGCCTTCCGCTTTGCGATCTTCCGAGACCATGGCGATGCCGTTGGCAATTGCATCCTTCGGCGACGTGAGCTTTAGCGGCTTTCCATTCAGGCGGATGACGCCCGCGTCCGCCCCGTCCAGGCCGAAGATCACCCGGGCGACCTCCGTCCGCCCGGCGCCGATCAGGCCGGAAAGGCCAACGATCTCGCCGGCACGCACCTCGAAGCTGACATTTTCGAAAACGCCGTCACGAGAGAGGTTCTCGACGGAAAGGACGATATCGCCGATCGGCACTTCCTCTTTCGGAAAGATGCTGGAGATCGTGCGGCCAACCATCTGGGAAATCAGCTTTGCCGGCTGGTATTCGCTCGCGGGCGCGGCTGCGACGAATTGGCCATCACGCATGACCGTGATGTCGTCAGCGATCTGGAAGATCTCGTCCATCTTGTGGGTGATGTAGATGATCGCGACGCCTGCTGCTTTCAGGTCCGCAATCTGTCTGAAGAGCATCGCAACTTCCGTGTCGCTGATCGCCGACGTCGGTTCGTCCATGATGACGAGAGAAGCCTCGCGCGAAATCGCCTTGACGATCTCGATGAGTTGCATCGTCGCGATGGACAGGTCGCGCATTTTGGTTTGGGGGCTGTATTTCAGGTCCAGACGATTGAGCAGCGCCTGCGTATCTGAATTCATGCGATCGAAATCGACGAACCGGGACATAACGCCCGTCCGGCTATAAGTGGGTTCGCGGCCGAGAAAGACGTTTTCGGCGATCGTCATGTCGAGCACGGGGCTGAGCTCCTGGTGGATCATCGAGATCCCTCGCTCCAGCGCGGATGCAGCACTCTGGTGATCGAGCTTTTCGCCCCTGAAAAAGATCTCTCCGCCGTCGATCGCGTAGATACCGCTCAGGATCTTCATAAGCGTCGACTTGCCCGCGCCATTCTCCCCGACGAGGACATGCACCGTGCCGGCACGAACCTTCAGGCTCATGCCATCGAGCGCTAGAACGCCAGGGAAGGCCTTCGTGACTGAGCGCATTTCAAGAACGACGCCGGCTCCGCTATCTATAGGCGTGCGATGGCCTTCGCCGCCCGAAAGCGGCGCCACCTTTTGCAAGGTCGCAGACATGAGAGTATTTCCTCCAAATGAGAGAGCTCTCCCAAGCCCTCCCGCCGAATTGGCTTTTACTGAAAGACGAAATTGCGAAAATTCCACTGAGTGTCAACAAACCGGTGGATTTTTCTCCCAAAACATCTCATAATTAGCGTCAGATTATGAGAGGCTTGTTATGTCACGCCCAACGATCCCCGACTTGGCAAAAGCCGCGAATGTAAGCATTTCAACAGTCGATCGCGTGCTGAACGGTCGCGACCCCGTGCGCCCACAGACGGCGGAGCGGGTTCTTAACGCCGCCCGCCAGATTGGTTTCCATGGCGTGACGGCCATCGCCCGGCGACTCGAGCACGACAAGCCGGTGATCAAATTTGGTTTTCTTCTCAAGCAGTCTCACCGTAAGCTTTATCAAATGTGGAGCGACGTTCTCGTTGCTGCGACTGAAGCATTCCCCGACGCCCATGGAAGGGCCATCGTTAGATTCATGGACGATCTTGCGCCCGACAAGGCTGCCGAGGCGATTTACGCTCTCAGTCGCGAAGCCGACGTCATTGGAATGATTACCTCGGATCACCCGCAGGTGAACCACGCCGTCGATGGTCTTGCAGCAGAGAACATTCCGGTCGTGACCATGATCTCCGATATTTCCACTGCCTCCCGCGCAGCCTATGTTGGCAACGACTGCGTCAAAAAGGGGCGCACGGCCGCGTGGTTCATCGCCGGGCTGAATGGCAATGGAGGCAAGGTGTCCGTCTTCGTAGGCAGTCACCGATATCTTGCGCAAGAACTAAACGAAATGGGGTTTCGATCGTATTTCCGGGAGAGTGCGCCGGACTTCCAGATGCTCGAGACTGTGGCAACGCTTGAAGAGCCCGAAATCGCCTATGAAGCAACGCGACGCCTTCTGCAGACCGAGCCGAATTGGGTCGGGCTTTACGTTGCCGGCGGCGGCATCACGGGCGTGATGCGAGCCCTGCGGCAGGACGGTGGGCCGGCAGCCAAACGCCTTGTGGTCATAGCACACGAGCTCACGAATGAAACGAGAGCCGGTCTTGCTGAGGGGCTGATCAGGGTCGTCCTGTCTCACCCGGCAAAGCTGCTGGGAGAGACCCTAGTGCGGGCAATGGCGCAAGCTCTCGACACCAACCGATCACCGACCGTTTCGCAGCACATTGTGCCGTTTGAATTTTACACTGCCACGAACATCTGAGACTTCTACGAAATCTCAATGCGATGTCGTCAAGAGCCGCCGAGGTGTTCTTGTCATAGACCCACCGATCGAGCGTTCCGAACCTCTCCCGGAATACAGTTTCGTATGTTCGGGCGGGAAAACGGCTGCCCCTCAGCTGCGCTATTGCCCGAAATCGGAAGACAGCCAGAAACGACCCGTGAGGCTTATGAGGTTGAATTGGGCAAGTATACCGCTCTTCTGGCATCGAAGCTTCCCGCTTCGCCTTCATTCTCAGCCCATGACAGGGCGATAGCGATTTTTGGAATGATGGTCGGCATTCTCCAGATTGCCCGGGTTATGTCCAACCCATCAAAAGCGTCAGCCCTGTTGGAAGGTGGTGTCCAAGCTGCGCTCGCTCTGGCAAAAGCATAATGCGGGCAACGCCTGCCCGTTCGTTTAGCAACGGCTGCGAGGATCGTGCGGCATGAAGGGAGCTCGACCGCTGGGCTTCGACTTACTTTAGCTAGGTATCTGATTCACATGCTTATTGCCTGACACAAGACTGTATTATGGTAAAACAGTTACCTGCGGTTCCAGAGCCGACGGGGCAGGCTCTTTGAACAGCTATCTTTGGCGGGCATTGAAAGCTACTATCGGGCTTCCTGCAACCAGTTCGGCAGTTGCAGGAAGCCCGTGCTTATTCATTTCGCGATATTGCGATCGAGGAAACTCCGGATCAGCGGTGCCATCTCGTCCAGCTTGTCTTCAAGCGCAAAGTGGCCTGTATCAAGGAGATGGAACTCTGCTTCGGGAAGATCGCGAAGATAGGGATGCGCGCCCTCTTCCGGGAAGATCTTGTCGTTCTTGCCCCAGACGATCAGCGTCGGCGGCTTGCGGTCGCGGAAGAACGCCTGGAACTGCGGATAGAGCGGCAGGTTGGTGCGGTAGTCGTAGAACAGGTCGAGCTGGATATCCTTGTTCCCCGGCCGGTCGAGCAGCGCTTGGTCGTGAATCCAATTGTCGGGGCTGATGCGGGTCAGATCCTTGACGCCATCGGTATACTGGAATTTGGTCGTCTCAGGTGCGACGAGCACGGAGAGTGCGTCCCGGTCCTTCTTCGTTCCTGACTTCCAGTAGGCGCGGATCGGGTTCCAGAAATCGCGGATGCCTTCGTCATAGGCATTGCCGTTCTGGACAATCAGTCCCGTGACGCGATCCGGATGCTTGAGCGCCAGCCGGTAGCCGACAGGTGCGCCATAATCCATGACATACATCGAATACTTGGCGGCACCGAGCTTGGTCAGCAACGTATCGACGATATCGGCATAGTGGCCGAAGGAATATTCGAACTTGGTGTGATCAGGTGCGTCGCTCTGACCGAAACCCGGATAGTCAGGGGCAATGACCCGGTAGCGGTCAGCAAGCAGCGGCATCAAGTTGCGGAACATGTGAGACGATGTCGGAAAGCCGTGAAGCAGGACGACGACAGGGCCGTCGGCGGGGCCTGCTTCCCGATAAAACACGTTCACGCCATCGATCTTTACGGAGCGATAGAGGATCGTCGCAGGTACTTGCTGCGCGATCGCAGGTGTTTCGGCGAAGACTATGCTTGCGGGGGCGGTAACAAAGATGCTGGCGGATGCGAGAAGCAGGGCGGCAAGAGTGCGAGACATTGTGGTTCTCCTCAGGACTGGTTGCGGGCGGCTTGTTGCCTGCAACAACCATCGCTCTTTCGGCGTGGAAGAAGAATGTTCGTATTGGACAAGGGATTATTACGTCTGGTGATATGAGTGGCCGGATAGAGCGGCCGTTTGGATGAACCGTGACAGTTGCGTCGGCGTTGGTGAACGTCCCTTCCGCCAGATCGCAGCCAACGCGATCGGCTTGCCCATGCAACAATTGCGCTTAGTAACAACCGGGCTCTTGTGTCTGCTTCAACGTTGATCCAGCACAAATCGGCGGTGAGACCGAGCATTCAGCTCAGTTGGATTTGGGTCTATTCCGGTGACTTAAAGGGCTAATTGAGAAGCCTATTCTCACGGAGGCTGGCCGAAGCCATATCAACAAACGTTCGAACCTTCGCAGGAGCATGCCGGCCCTCGGGATGCAGTATGTGAATGGGCATGGGCGGCTCTTCGTACTCGCCGAGCACGATCTGTAACTCTCCCGCCATCAATGCGGGTCCAATTTGGTAATGAAGCACTCTTGTGAGGCCCCATCCCTCGCGTGCTGAATGTATGACAGCTTCGTTGGTATTGCATTGCAGAACCGGCTCAACCGTCACACGCTGATCATCGGCAAACCGCCACTCAGGCGATGCCCAAGCTGCAGTCGATGCAGCAATGCGGTGGTATTTGAGATCGGCCGGCGATTTCGGAACACCGTAACGTTCGAAGTATTTGGGCGAGCCGCACATCACGCGACGAACGGTTCCCACCTTGATAGCGGTAACGCCTGAATCCGGGAGATGACCAATGCGAATGGCCACATCGATGCCTTCATCCACGATGTTAACTGGCCGATCGACGAAAAGCGTTTTCGCCTTCACCGTGGAGTATGTGTCGAGATAGCGCGTCACGATCGGAAGGACGTACATCTGACCAAATAAAACTGATGCTGTGATGTAGAGAGTTCCTGTCGGAGTGGCGTACGAACCACCGGCCGCCGCTTCCGCCTCTGCTATATCTGCCAGGATCCGGCGGCAATCGTCAAAATAACGCGCTCCGGCCTCGGTCATCTTCACTGAGCGAGTTGTTCGGACAAAGAGACGAGCCCCGATCAGGTCTTCCAAAGACGCGACTGCACGAGTGACAGCCGGGGCGCTCATGAACATCTGGCGAGCGGTATCTGCGAAACTTTCGGTTTCAGCAACCTTCACGAAAATCCGCATTGCCTGCCAACGGTCCATCTACTCCCCCAAAGCACTCGGTTTTCCAATACTTTAAGTGCTCGAAACCGAAGCCTCAAGGGGCATCACGCCAAATATCAAGGTTGATTGGGTTAGCGCGGATGGCTTGCGCAATGCGTTCTATTTCCGCACAGGCTTCTACAGAAAGGCCAGCGTATAATGCGCGCTGGCGGCTTTCCTGGCAGGCATCCAGCGCAAGCGAGATCGCCACCGAGATCTTGAAATCGAAGCTGGAACCGCACCTTGCAACGTCCATCTCAGCGCCGGTCATGCCGAGGGCACGGCCGGCTTCCTCCTGCTTCCCGAGTAAGGGCTGGCCCGCACTGGTTCCGGCAAGAGCAAGCTCTATTGAAAGCCTCACCCGTGGATCAATTGACGAGCCGACCATTTTCAATCTCCCCGATGTGCGGGCTAAAATCCGAAGCCGCTCAACCCCGGCTGGTCGTCCGGCCGGCGGCCCAGCGGCCAACGGAACTTGCGATCGGCTTCGGCGATCGGGTGTTCGTTGATGCTTGCATGGCGCTCCCGCATCAGGCCATCCTCGGCAAATTCCCAGTTCTCGTTGCCATAGGCGCGGAACCACTGGCCGCTGTCGTCGCGATATTCATAGGCATATCGGACGGCGATATGGTTACCGGTGAAGGCCCACAATTCCTTGATCAGGCGATAGTCGAGCTCCTTTTTCCACTTGCGGGTCAAGAAGGCCTCGGCCTCGGCACGGTTCTTTGCGAACTCGGCGCGATTGCGCCAACGTGTATCGAGCGTATAGGCAAGCGCCACCTTGGCGGGGTCGCGGCTATTCCAGCCGTCTTCTGCCAGACGGACCTTTTCGATTGCGCTCTGTTCAGTGAATGGGGGAAGCGGGGGACGGGACATGTTCAAGTTCCTCTGAGGTTAATATTTGACTTGGGGCGGGAGGCGGTACGTCTTGCACCGCCTCCAGGCCAAGCGTCATGCGGCGACGCGATCAATGCGGGGGAAGTCCGATCTCGGTATCGAGGGCCTCGTTCACGTAGTTCGTGAAGGTGTTGAGGGCGACATGGGCGATGATCTCGGCGTCGCTGTATCCGGCGTCACGGACCTTAGTGATCTCGGCTGGCGCGACGGAACCACGAGCCACTGTCAGTGCCCGGGTGAATTCGACTCGGCAGCTGCCTTGGGATCGTTCGAGGTGCCGCTGCGGTTGGCAGCGATCTCGCTCCCATCGAGCTTGGCAAACTTCGTACCGGTGAAGGTGTGGGCCGAGAGGCAGTAGTCACAGCCGTTGGCCTCAGTCATGGCGAGCGCGATGCGTTCGCGGGTCGCCGGCGGCAGCTTGCCTTTGCCGAGTGCGCTCTGGAGCGACGTCAAGCCCGTCAATGCGGCGGAGCTGTTGGAAACCAGCTGGAAGATGTTCGGAACGGAACCAATCTGCTTTTGGATGGTATCGAGGATCGGACGGGAGGTTTCTGAAGCTTCATCGATGGTTGCGGGGGTAGGAATGCGTGACATTATATTCTGCTTTTTCGTTTGAAGAGACGCCGCTCTCTTGAGATTGGATATGATCCGGTGGGGCATCTTGCTGAAGATCGAAAGGGAACAAGGGACTGTTACGCTGAACGCAGCAATCGAGCCCTGAGAGCAATTCCAGGAAAAGTGCGCAGCAGTTTTCCTGGAATTGCGTGAAAACAATGAGATAGAGCAGCTCAGAGATTCCGTGAAAAACTGAACCGCTCTAGACAGCAAGCTGCAGGCCCTTTTCCTGGTCAGCAGGAACTGTGCAGCACAGAAGCACTTCGTCGGCGTCGATCTTCGCGGTGGGCTGCTTGACGTAAGCGACGGCGCCCTTGACGAGTTTCGTCCGGCACGTGCCGCAGTTGCCTTCCCGACAACTGAATTCGGGCTCGAGGCCACGTGCCTCGGCAAGTTCCAGGAGAGTGCCGGAACCAGGGGTCCACCGCGCTTCTTTCAGGGAATTCGTGAATATGACCGGCACAGGCTTTTCCGACGGCTGCGTGGTGGAAGACACAGCTGCTGGTGTGGGTTGCCCTGTGCGAATGAGCGACGACGGACCGAAGGCTTCCGCATGGATACGATCGTCAGCAATGTTGAAACCCCGCAGCCCGTCATAAAGACCTTGGGTAAACTGGGCAGGTCCGCAGAGATAGAAATCATAGTCGTTGAAGGGAAGAAACCGCGTCAGCATGGCCGTGTCGATCCGCCCGGCCGCGTCGAAGTCCCTGCCCTCTTCAGCATCCGTGGTGTCACTGAGGATCCTGACCAAGCGCACGACGCCCTTTGTCGCACCGACAAGGTCGGCGATCTCCTTGTCAAACGGTCGATCGGCCTTGGAGCGAGCCGCGTAGAACAACGTGACCGGACGGACACGTTGCTTGCGGAACCCCTCGTAAACGATATGACGGAGCATCGCGAGCAGCGGCGTGATACCGACGCCGCCTGCCAGAAGAACCGCTGGGCGTGTCGCGCGGACGTCGATGCTGAAGTCGCCGGCCGGCGCGCGCGCCTCTATGACATCGCCGACGGCAATAGTATCGTGCAGGAATTGCGACACCTGGCCGTCTCGCTTGACGCTGATGCGGTAGATACCGTCGGACGGCGCGACCGAGAGCGTGTAGGTGCGAATGACCGACTTTCCTTCGCCGGGCAGCTTGATGCGTATGGGGAGATGCTGACCCGCGTTGTGAGGGAGTAGCCCCGCGTCATCGCCAGGCTGCAGATGGAAAGATTTGATCGTCGCGCTTTCATCGACAATGGCGGTGACGGTCATTGGCCGCCAGCTTTTGGCAATCTCTGTAGCGAGAAGGCGGTCCGCCGCTTGCTGCCAGCTCCCCGTCATCAGGGAACTCGGCGACCAGCCGTCTTTCTGAAAAGCCCATCTCGAAGCCAGTGCATTGCGGCGACGAACGAGACGTGTCGGCTTGAATGTCCAAAAGCGCTCAGCGCCCTGGAAGGCGGCGATCTCGGGCGAGTCGAAAATGACCTCGGCTGTCCCCGTCATCTGCAACATATCGCCGGTGTTGAAATCCACGAACAGAAGTCCTGCCTTTCCGTTCATCAGGATGTTGCCAAGCGTCGCGAAGAAGAGATTTCCGTCGAAATCGGGGATTGTCAGGACCCCATCGTCACCGATGCGAACAAACCCGGTGTTCCCGCCGCGATGTGAGACGTCCACCTGGCGCCGGTCTTCGCGATCGACGTAGGAGGCAACGAAAAACGCGTCAGCTTCTCGAATAGTCGTGCGTGCCTGATCATCAAGTGCAGGCAGTTCCTCAACCTCACCTTTAAACAAGGTTCCCGGCTGGCGCTCGAACGCGAAGTCGCGCAGCTGAATGTAGCGCGGGCAATTTCCGAAGCTTTGGTCAACATCGACGCGGAAACCGCCATCGATCGTCGAGACAAAACCATTCATGCGGTTGCGGCGACGCGTGTGCATCTCGATACCGAGAAGACCAATCGGCAAGCCGTCGGCCAGTCCTTCGCTTGCTGGGTCGCTCGGATCTCGCGTCGCGGCAATGTCCAAAACGACGGGAGAGGGTGACGACATGAAACCAGGCTGGCCTTCGACAAAAGTCGCCCAGGCTTCGCCAGATTGATCGACGCTGCCGAGAACGATGAAAGGCAATTGGGCGTAGAAGTCCCGGTGCTGGTCGGGCATGAAATCGCGAACGACACGCTGGCCGACCGAGGCCATGCGTTCCTTTACGCCGAGCTTTTCCTGGATAAAGGTCTCGCCTTCATGCCACGTCGGCAGTTTCGTAAGGTTCATAGACATCGGCGTTCTCCAGAGAAGGAAGCGGGGGCGTGCGAGGCGTCGCACGCCCTATCGAGGCTTAGGCGGCAAGGCCAACGGACGTTTTCACGAAGTCGACGAAGCCTGGAAGTTGTTCGACGCGGGCAAGGAGGGCATTGACGGACGGATAGGCGCTAAGGTCGACATTGCCTTCCGGCGCGCGCGCGACATAGCTGTAGATCGCGACGTCGGCGATCGTCGGGCGGTTGCCCACCAGCCATTCACGCCCTTGCAGCTGGTTCTCGATCCGGCCGAGGATGGTATGGGCACGCCCGATCACCTCTTCCGGGTTGAACTTGGCGCCGAACACCGTGACCAGACGCGCAGCTGCCGGACCGTATGCGATCTCACCGGCAGCAGCCGAGAGCCACCGCTGAACTTCGGCCGCTCCTTTTGCATCTTCAGGAAGCCATGCCGTCTGACCTGCCTTCTTGGCGACGTAGACTAGGATCGCGTTGGAATCCGAAATGAAGAAATCGCCATCCGCCAGCACCGGCACTTGGCCGAAGGGGTTCATCTTGAGGAAGTCGGGCTGCTTGTGGGCGCCAGCTTGCAAATCGACCTCGACCAGCTCGTGGGGAAGCCCGATCAGGGAAAGGAAGAGCCGGGCGCGGTGAGAGTGACCGGACAGCGGATGGTGATAGAGTTTCATGTGATCGCTCCTGCTTGAAGGTCGGGTTCGTTCCTGATCCGTGGACACAGGATGCAATGCGCGATCGCGCGGCTGAATACTCATGTTTGACATTGGACTGTTACGCTGCATGAAACAGTGCCGTAACCGCCGAGAATGACAGGTGAGCTTCGCATCTGCACGATTGAGCAATCCTCTAAATTGAAGAACGGCTCTCAACGTTCAGGTTTGCCCTCAAAGCCTTGATCAGGTCGATGAACCGGCGCAGCTTTGCCGGGATATTGCGCCTTCCGGGATAGTAGAGACATAGCCCCGGGTATGGCGGGGTCCAATCGGAGAGGACCTGCTCCAGCCTTCCAGCGGCCACATCGTCGGCGATCTGCCATTCGTTCAGATAGGCAAGTCCGGCTCCATCGCGGGCCGCCCGGAGCATCAGATCGCTGTCATCAAGCGTGAGCTTGCCCGGAACGTCGAGCGCGAAAGCCTCTCCCCTTCGCTCGAACTCCCAGCGGTAGATCGCGCCGCTCGCCATTCGGGCGCGGATACAATGGTGATCGTGAAGGTCAGCCGGAACCTGTGGTTTTCCATAGCGTCGGAAGTATTCGACCGATCCGACGATGGCAGGGCGGATGCTGTCGTCGATCGGGACAACCACCATGTCAGGGGGAACGGCCTCCCGGATCCTTATTCCGGCATCGAAGCCCTTTGCGTTGACGTCGACCAGCGCGCCCTCGGTGACGATCTCCACCGACATCAGCGGGTTCCGGCGCATGTATTCCAGGATCAGCGGCGTCAGGATCATCCGCGTTGCGCCGAGCGAGGTGTTGATGCGCAAGGTGCCCGTCGCTTCTGCCCGATGTTCATCGACATGCTCGACGGCGCTACGGATCGCCTCCAGCGCCGGACCGACGCTTGCTACGAACTGTTCGCCTGCTGCTGAAAGGACCACGCTCCGCGTCGAGCGATTGAACAGTCTGACACCCATGCGGGTCTCCAGCGTGGCGATCTGCTGGCTGAGGGATGATGAGGAAATTCCCAGTTCGCGAGCCGCCGCCCGAAACCCACCTTGGGAAGAAACGGCGAGAACCGCCTCGAGTTCAGCAAGCGAGCCACGCATCATTGTCCGTAATTTCCTATCAGCCTGAGCACTTTTGGCCAACTTATCAGGACAATCCCGAAATGCCAGATATGCCTCAACAGCCAAAAGGAGTTAGAAATGTACGACATCGACAAAATCTACATCGACGGGCAGTTTGTCACGCCTCGCGCGACAGAGACGGCCGATCTCCACAATCCGTCAACGGAGGAGAAGATCGGCACGGCCAGACTGGGTAGCGTCGAAGATGCGCGAGAGGCGGTTGCGGCGGCGAAACGTGCTTTCCCCGCGTTTTCGCGCACCACGAAAGCTGAGCGCATCGACATGCTAAGGCGGTTGAACGCCGCCGTCGCCGCGCGCGTCTCCGATCTGACGGAAGCTATGGCGCTTGAGTACGGTGCTCCGCAGACCTTCACGCGGTTCGCCATTCGCCATGCCGCCTCAAGCTTCCTGACCATGGCGAAGGTTCTAGAGAACTATGACTTCGAGCGCCGTATAGGTCGAGCGCGCGTGGTCATGCAGTCGGTCGGTGTCGCCGCCGCCATCACGCCGTGGAACAGTAACATCGGCTTCATCACCTCGAAGCTCGCAACTGCCATCGCCGCCGGCTCGACCATCGTCATCAAACCGAGCGAGATGAGCGCGATGCAAACGCAGGTCCTGGCCGAATGCCTGCATGGAGCGGGGTTGCCGAAAGGTGTGTTCAACATCGTCAACGGGCTCGGCAATGTCGTCGGCGCGGAACTCAGCCGGCATCCGGATATCGCGAAGGTGACCTTCACCGGATCCACCGCGGTCGGCAGGGAAATCCTGCGTAGCGCGGCCGACACCTTCAAGCGCGTCACGCTGGAGCTTGGCGGCAAGGGTCCGAACATCATTCTCGACGACGCCGATCTGGATGTGGCCATCCCCGCCGTGCTGCGGATGGGCTTCATCAACAGCGGCCAGTCCTGCATCGCCGGCACCCGCGTTCTGGTTCCGAACCGTCGGCTAGATGAAGTGCTGGCCAGGCTGAAGCAGGAGACTGAGAGGTTCAAGGTCGGCGCTCCCGATGATCCGGACGCGATGATCGGGCCGATGGTCAGTCAGAAGCAGTACGACCGCGTCCAGTCCTATATCGGGCTGGGGACACGAGAGGGCGCCAGCCTCCTGACGGGCGGTCTCGGACGGCCTACCGGACTGGATCGTGGCTGGTTCGCGAAGCCGACCATATTTACCGGCGTCAACAACCAGATGCGCATCGCGCGCGAGGAGATATTCGGGCCGGTGCTGTCGGTCATTGGCTATCGTGACGACGACGAAGCCGTGTCCATCGCCAACGATACTTCCTACGGACTTCAGTCCTACCTACATGGCAGCGACGCCTCGCGCATGCAGGCACTTGCGGATCGATTGGACAGCGGTCGTGTTGTCATCAACGCTGCACCCCATGAGCCGCTTGCTCCCTTCGGTGGCTTCAAGCAGTCGGGCATCGGCCGCGAGTATGGCGTGTTCGGCCTAGAGGCGTTTCTGGAGCCAAAGGCTATCATCGCTTGAGGATAGCCACGACGAGCGGAGCTCGAACTCCGCGCGTCATCCGCTCTCCTATCTTACGAATCTTGGACCTGCTCTTAAAAGGATCTGAACTTGCGCCGCCCACTCTGGTAGGTAAGCACCTGATTTCACTTGTCAAAGCTGGTTAGAGACGCGGCGCCGCCGCCAGCAACGGGCCTCTGGGCTTTGAGAACATTCAGGCCTACTGGGCAGGTGACGCAAAACCAACACCTGCCCAATTGCCGGGTATTCAACTGCGTGGCGCGGTAAAGCTCGCAAGTCATGGTGAATATTTGATTACAGCCACTCGATCGTCGTCTTCCCTTTGACATTGGCCATGGCGGCTCCCATCTCTCTGCCGCTTGTTTTCGGGAGAGACAATGAGAGACTTTGTGAATGCGACGTTCGGGTCCGTTGAACTCGACATCATCAGCCAGACACTCGAGGAGTGGCGAACTTCAATCGGTATCGACCGTGCCGCCCCGGAATACGAAATCGCGGCCGCCACCGTTGTCACCTTGTTCAGGGAAGGCAACCGCACGCTTCCGGAACTTCAGGCTGCAATTTCGGCCCACCAATGGCTCTCTCGGGATGCCGTGGAAATGGCGAAGGTCTCAGTGCATTCCGCAAGTAAGGCTTCGTAGGTCGACTAGGTCACTACTTCAAATGTGCAGGACCGTTTGAGGGAACGGTGCGACTACGTTCGCAGGTCTTTCAAAAGTGCTTTCCTTCTGGAACGTCGAAGAGACTACGGAAATGCGCGACGGATACGGGAGATGGCTGTTACATCAGGCACGGGGACAAGACGGCACCTGCTGCTGTGGTGGATCGCGGCCGGCTCTTTTACAACGGCTCCCGCATCGGCATGACAGTGGTATCACGAACGAAGAGAAAATCTGAATGCCCCATGACTTTCTCGTCACCGGCCCCGAAGACGCCAAGATCACGATCGTTCTCGCTCATGGAGCGGGCGGTGCAATGGACACGATGTGGATGGAAAACATGTCGTCCGCATTTGCCGATAAGGGCCTGCGGGTCGTCCGGTTCGAGTTCGATTACATGGCAGCACGACGTTCCACCGGAAAACGGTCGCCGCCCCCACGCGCCGAACTCCTGAAGCAGGAATATGAAGCTGTGATCGATGGACTCGGTGCGCGAGGAAGCCTCGTCATCGCGGGCAAATCCATGGGCGGTCGCGTGGCCAGCATGATCGCGGATGACCTCTACGATACTGGAAAGATCTCCGGACTGCTCTGCCTGGGTTACCCGTTCCATCCCATCGGAAAACCTGACAGCTTGCGGACAGACCATCTCGCGGAAATGAAGCCCCCGGCCCTCATCTGCCAGGGCACACGTGATTTGTTCGGATCGCGAGAGGAGGTTTCGGGCTACACGCTTTCCAAAATGATCGAAATTCTCTGGCTAGAGGATGGAGATCACGACTTTCGGCCTAGAAAGGCCGTCTCCGGTCTCACGATCGCCGAGCATGTCACCGTCGTCGCCGATCACGTCACCAGATGGGCGGCTTCATTGCGTACGCCGGGGTCGCGGTGAAGAGTGCACTGTTAATCCTTTGGGCCGGCGGGCTCGAAGTCGTTCCGTTAAGCTGCGGGCGCGGCCAAAAGCGCTTGATGTGAAGGGATACGAATTGCGGCTCCAGCGGTTTTTTAACAAACTGATGTGTTATCTACTTCCGTTACAGGACTGCTTCCAACAATGGGAACGAAAACCAGGCATAGATTTTATCACCAAATGGTGCTGATAATCGCAGCCAATAAGGGAGCTGATCAATGCGATCGACTATCAACCTCGATGACACGCTTATCGAAAGGGCTAGGTCCTTAACCGGCACTAAAGAAACCGCAGTTCTCGTCCGTCAAGCGTTAGAGACACTTGTTCGTGTGGAGTCCGGAAAGCGCCTGATCGCGCTCGGAGGAACCATGCCTGATGCCGAGGCAGCGCAGCGCCGCCGGAGCGCAGCGGCCAAGTGATACCGGCCGACACCTCGATCTGGATCGATCATTTCCGCCATGCCGATGCCGAACTCCGCAGGATTATTGAGGACGATCGCCACTTTGCCACCCGTGTGTGATTGGTGAGTTGGCGCTTGGCAGCCGTCGCGATCGCGGCAGCGTAATAGCTTTTCTGTCGGCTCAACGCGTAGCGGTCGTGGCCACACACGACGAAGTCATGGCGATGATCGATCGCCATGGCATTTTCAGCACGGGCATTGGCTACACGGATGCCCATTTGCTCGCATCGGTCCTTCTTGACAAGCGAGCGCTCTATGGACCAGAGACAAGCGCCTGCGGGTAGCGGCCGAAAAGGTGGGCGCCGCACTGCACCTACGAGCCAGCATGCCCAACTGAATGCTGAAATGGTACTCCTTCAGGGTCTCGGACAAGTTTTGGATATCTCGCCTTGAACGGAATCGAA
>UBXG01000030.1 GCA_900469475.1 Hyphomicrobiales bacterium
CCCATCGACCCCGCCCTTATCCTCCACCGGGAGACTGTCCCCGGCGGCTGGTACTGGTCGACACGTGTCAAGACGGGTGAGACGCTGCGCATCGCGCAGGAGCATGCCTTTTCCACCGTATCGCTGATCGCCTGGAACGCGGCGGATCCGAGCGAGCGGCTGAACCTTGTCGACACGGTCAAGGTGCAATGGACGACGGCGCTGTCGAAGGGCCGCGTGATCTTTTCCGACATGGGGCGTGTCATGTTCTCGGTGACGGAAGATTCGTCCGGCGCCCATGATTGCCTGATGGGAGGCTCCACCGCCGCCTCCAACGAGGCAAAATATGGCCAAGGCTTGCGCAACAGCCGCGATAACTTCGTCCTGCTCGCAACGAAATCAGGCTTGGATCGGCGCGATATTCCCGCCGCCTTCACGCTTTTCGCGCCCGTCCGGGTCGATGCGGACGGCAAGTTCGTGTGGAAGCCGGAACTACTGCACGATGGCGACTATATCCATCTTCGCGCTGAAATGGACATGATCGTCGGCTTTTCCAACTGCCCTCACCCGCTCGATCCAAACCCGCATTACGCGCCGAAACCGGTGACCGTGACCCGCATTGCCGCCCAGCCTATCGCTGAAGACGATCTGTGTCGCACGGCCACCGCCGAAGCGGTGCGCGGCTTTGAAAACAACGCCTTCGCCAATCTTTGAGCCGGGAGAACGATCATGAGCGATTTCATTCAGACCGCGCCTTCCCGCACGCTCGACAAGGCGGTGCAGGATCATTTCATCGCTGCCGAGGCGCCGTTTTCGACCATCGTGCGCAAGGGCCAGACGCTGCGCATCGAGGATAGCTACGGCCAACAAGCGATCGACACGCTGTTCTACAATGCCGGGGATTATTCCGAGCGCTACTCCAACCAGGACACGATGCGCGAACAGGGCGCCGCCTATATCACCACAGGCACCCGAATCATCTCCAACGAGGGGCGCGTCATGCTGACGATGACCGCCGACAGCTGCGGCCGTCATGACACATCGGCGGGCGCCTGCTCCTGCGAGAGCAACACGGTGCGTTTCGGCCATGGCACGAAATATCTTCACGCCTGCCGAGACAATTTCGTGCTGGAAGTTTCAAAGCACGGCATGGGCAAGCGCGACGTCGTGCCCAACATCAATTTCTTCATGAATGTGCCGATCGAACCGTCAGGTGAAATGACGATCGTCGACGGCATCTCCGCTCCTGGCGCCTATGTCGAGCTCAAGGCCGAAATGGACGTGCTCCTCGTCATTTCCAATTGCCCGCAGGTCAACAATCCCTGCAACGGCTTCGACCCGACGCCGATCCGTGTCCTCGTATGGGACGGTGAGGCCTGAGATGTTCAAGAAAATATTGATCGCCAATCGCGGCGAGATCGCCGTCCGGATCATCGGGACGCTGCGGCGCATGGGCATTGCCTCCGTCGCCGTCTATTCCGATGCAGACCGTTTCTCAAAGGCACCCCTGATGGCCGACGAAACCGTCAGGCTCGGCCCAGCGCCGGCCTTGGAAAGCTATCTCAATATCGACGCCGTCATTGCCGCCTGCAAGGCAACCGGCGCCGAGGCGGTGCATCCCGGCTATGGCTTCTTGTCGGAAAACATCGGCTTTGCCGAACGGCTGGCAAAGGAAGGCATCGTCTTCATCGGGCCGACGCCGGACAATATCGCCGCCTTCGGGCTGAAGCACACGGCGCGCGAATTGGCGCGCACAAGCGGGGTGCCGCTGCTGCCGGGTAGCGACCTCGTCGAAACCAGCGAAGCCGCGCTCGCCGCCGCGGCGGAGATTGGCTATCCGGTTATGCTGAAGTCAACGGCCGGCGGCGGCGGCATCGGCATGCAACTCTGCGAGGATGCTGCCAGCCTGAAGGCCGCCTTCGACAGCGTGCAACGCACGGCAAAAGCAAGCTTTGGCGATGCCCGTGTCTATCTGGAGCGCTTCGTTTCCAAGGCTCGGCATGTCGAGGTACAGATCTTCGGCGACGGCAAAGGCGGTGTGATCGCGCTTGGCGAGCGCGATTGCTCGTTGCAGCGCCGGAATCAGAAGGTGATCGAAGAGACGCCCGCGCCCGATCTTTCGCCTTCGGTGCGCAAAAGTCTCCATGCAGCGGCGGTAGCACTCGGCACCTCCGCCCACTATCAGTCTGCCGGCACGGTCGAATTCATCTATGACCCCGCGCGCGAGGAGTTCTACTTCCTCGAGGTCAATACGAGGCTTCAGGTCGAACATCCGGTCACGGAGGCTGTCTACGGCATCGATCTCGTCGAGTGGATGATCCGCCAAGCGGCCGGCGAAGAGGTGATCACAGGCAATGATCGTCTTGTTCCAAAGGGCGCGGCCATCGAGGCGCGCATCTATGCCGAGATGCCGCATGCGGGCTTCAGGCCAAGCGCCGGCCTTTTGACCGAAGTTACTTTTCCGGAGGGCACGCGCGTCGACGGCTGGATCGAGACGGGTACGGAGGTCACTCCCTATTACGATCCCATGCTTGCCAAGGTGATCGTTGCGGCCGAAGACCGGCCGGCCGCGATCGAGAAACTCAAAACCGCACTTTCGCAAAGCTCCATCTCCGGCATCGAGACCAACCTCGACTATCTGAAGGCAATTGCCGGATCGGAACTGCTCGCCAGCGGCAAGGTGGCAACGACGACGCTGAAGGATTTTCCCTTCGTGCCCGACGTGATCGAGGTGGTGGCGCCCGGCGCGCAATCGAGCATTCAGGAGCTTCCCGGCAGGCTGGGGTTCTGGCATGTCGGCGTGCCACCGAGCGGGCCGATGGACGAGCGCTCGTTCCGCCAGGCAAACAGGCTGGTCGGCAATGCCGATGAGACCGCGGCTCTGGAGCTGACCGTCTCGGGCCCGATGCTCAAGATCTTCTCCGACGTCACGATCGCGCTTGCGGGCGCCCATATGCCGATGAGCCTCGATGGCGTTCCATTACCGCATGGTGAGGCCGTCATCGCAAAAGCAGGGCAGACGCTTGCCATCGGCGCCATAGAAGGCCCGGGCCAGCGCTCCTATCTCGCTGTCTCGGGCGGTTTCGCCGCGCCGCTCATGCTCGGCTCCAGGGCAACCTTCGGCCTCGGGCGGTTCGGGGGGCACGCGACCGGTACACTCCAGACCGGCCATGTGCTGCGACTGGCACGGACACGGCAGCCTGAGGCCAAGCCTGCGGACATGCAGGCAGCCCTCACGCACACCTGGGAGGTCGGCGTTGTCTATGGACCACACGGCGCGCCGGACTTCTTTCTGCACGAAGACATCGAGACGCTGTTTTCGACCGACTACGAAGTGCATTTCAACAGTGCCCGCACCGGCGTGCGCCTGATCGGCCCTGCCCCCAAATGGGCACGTAGCGACGGCGGTGAGGCTGGTCTTCACCCCTCCAATCTTCATGACAATGCCTATGCGATCGGCGCGATCGACTTCACTGGCGACATGCCAATCATTCTTGGTCCCGATGGACCGAGCCTTGGCGGCTTCGTCTGCCCGGCCGTCATTGCGCGCGACGAGCAATGGAAGATGGGCCAGTTCAAGCCGGGCGACAAAATCCGTTTTCACCCGGTGCGGCGCAGTCAGGACGCTATCGCCGGTCCGACAGTTCGCCGTGCACCCGAGGAGACCGGATCGGCGATCGTCGGCCAAAGCCAGGATGGGCCAGTGCCTGTCGTCTATCGCCGGCAGGGTGATGACAACCTGCTTATCGAATACGGGCCGATGACACTTGATATCGCCCTGCGTTTGCGCGTGCATCTGCTGATGCAGGCAATCGTCGAGGCACGCCTGCCTGGGATCATCGACCTGACGCCCGGCATCCGTTCGCTGCAGATCCATTATGACGGTACGACGCTGACGCGGAAACGCCTCGTTGGCCTTTTGACCGAGATCGAAGCAAAACTGCCGCCGGCGCAAGAGGTCAAAGTCCCAAGTCGGATCGTGCATCTGCCGCTTTCCTGGAACGATCCGCAGGCCGAGCTTGCTATGCGTAAGTATCAGGAGCTCGTGCGCCCGAATGCGCCATGGTGCCCTTCCAACATCGAGTTCATCCGCCGCATCAACGGCCTGCCCGACGAGCAGGCGGTGCGCGATATCGTCTTCGATGCCAGCTACCTCGTGCTCGGTCTTGGCGATGTCTATCTCGGTGCACCGGTCGCCACACCGATCGATCCACGCCATCGGCTGGTGACGACGAAATACAATCCGGCGCGCACATGGACGCCGGAAAACGCCGTCGGCATCGGCGGTGCCTATATGTGCATCTATGGCATGGAGGGACCGGGCGGCTATCAGCTCTTCGGCCGCACGATCCAGGTCTGGAACAGCTGGCGGCAAACGCCGGTCTTTGCCAAGGACAAGCCATGGCTTCTCAACTTCTTCGACCAGATTCGCTTCTTCCCCGTCACGCATGACGAACTGAACGAGGCGCGTGCGGCCTTCCCTCACGGCGGCTATCCGATCAGGATCGAGGAGACGGAATTCTCCTACGCTGCCTATGAGGCGGACCTCGCACGCGAGGCTGCGGCGATCGGTGCTTTCAAGTCCAGGCAGCAGGCAGCCTTCGAGGCGGAACGGCAACGCTGGAAGGAGCTGGGGCTCGACAGCTTTTCCGTTGACGAAGGAGCGAGCCCTGCCCTGGCCGGCGATATACCGGAAGGTTGCTTCGGCATCGAAAGCGCGGTGCCCGGCAATGTTTGGAAGATACTTGTCGAGGAAGGCCAGCCGGTCGCAGCCGGCGATACTTTGGCCATCATCGAGTCGATGAAAATGGAAATCAACGTCACCGCCCACGCTGCGGGACGCGTCCGCGATCTGCGCGCAGCACCTGGGCGCAACGTCAAGGCCGGCGACGTGCTTGTCATTCTGGAGGAAATCTGATGCTGCCTACTATCCTCGACCTAACCTCGTTGAAAGAGGCTTATGGAGCAGGTCTATCGCCGCTCGACCTCGTGGAGGAGATTATCGCCCGATGCGGGGCGTCAGATGATCCGGCAATCTTCATCACGCCGACATCTCCTGAGGCCTTGCGAGTTGCGGCGACGGAATTGCTGACGACGGCACCCGAGCCCAATAGCCTGCCGCTCTGGGGCATACCTTTTGCAGTCAAGGACAATATCGATGTCGCAGGTCTGCCGACAACGGCCGGCTGCCCGGCCTTTGCCTATCATCCCGAAGCGGATGCGACAGTGGTTGCGCGTCTGCGGGCTGCCGGCGCCATCGTCATCGGCAAGACCAATCTCGACCAGTTCGCAACCGGCCTCAACGGCACGCGCTCGCCCCATGGTGCGCCCCGCTCAGTTTTCGATCGCGCCTATGTTTCCGGCGGCTCCAGTTCCGGTTCCGCCGTTGCCGTGGCGGCAGGTCTTGCCAGTTTCTCTCTCGGCACCGATACGGCAGGCTCCGGCCGGGTGCCGGCCGCCTTCAACAATCTCGTCGGCATCAAGCCGACGCCGGGGCTTGCTCCCAATGTTGGCGTCGTACCGGCTTGCCGCAGCGTCGATGTCGTCACGGTGTTCGCCGCGACGGTTGGTGACGGGGTCGCCATTCGCCGGATCATGGAAGGCTACGACGCCCGTGATCCGTTCTCGCGAGAAGCGGCTCCAGCGAGCCTACCGTCGGCGCGCCCGCGCGTCGGTGTGCTGGACGGAGCCGAGCGCGAATTTTATGGCAACAGGCATGTCGAGGCCCTCTACGATGCCGCCATCGACAGGGCGAGATCGCTCGGGGCGGAGATCGTACCTTTCGACTATGCGCCTTTCCGCCGGGCTGCCGAACTGCTCTACAACGGCCCCTGGATTGCCGAGCGCCTCGCGGCGGTAAAGGACTTCCTCGCAAGCAATGCCGGCGATTTCGATCCGACCGTCAGAACCATCATCGAGGCGGCGCGAGGCTATGATGCCGTTGCGGCCTTCGAAGGCAAGTACAGGCTGGAGGCATTGCGGCAAAAGACGAAGGCGGAGTGGGAGAAGGTCGATTTCCTGATGCTGCCGACATCGCCCACGACCTATACGGTCGAGGAAATGCAGGCCGATCCGATCGTCAGAAACAGCCATTTCGGCCGTTATACCAATTTCGCCAACCTGCTTGATTGCGCGGCGATCGCCATACCCGCAGGCTTCGATGCAGACGGCCATCTGCCAGCCGGTGTAATGCTCGTCGGGCCGGCCTTTACCGACGACGCTTTGGCGCCTTTCGCCGATGCCATGCATCGAGCGGTAAATAGCGGAATGGGTAGGGATCGCATGGCGGCACTGCCGGACGGAAGCCGTGTAACACCCGAAGCCGCTGACGTCGTTCCGATCGTCGTTGTCGGTGCGCATCTGACCGGTATGCCGCTCAACCACGAGCTCACCGGAAAAGGCGGATACAGAATGAAGACGGATCGAACGGACGGCAGTTACCGACTCTTCGCCCTGCCGGGGACGATACCACCCAAGCCGGGTTTGGTGCGCGATCCGAACTTTGCCGGCAACGGTATCGAAATCGAGGTATGGGCGTTACCGCCGGCCGCATTTGCCCACTTCGTCCAGAATATTCCCGCCCCGCTGGGGATCGGCAAGATCCGGCTTGAGGACGGCAGCCATGTTTCCGGATTCCTCTGTGAAGCCCATGCCACAGCCGGTGCCAAGGATATCACCGGGTTTGGCGGCTGGCGAAATTTCATTCGCGCCGCGAATGCCACGGCTTAAAGGAGATACGAGATGAGAAAGATTCTCCTGCAGGCATTGCAAATCGTCCTTCATGGCCTGATCGCGAGAACCCAGGCAATTGGCAGCCATGAGCTGCCTCGCTCGCAGCAAAGCAGCCTCGGAGACCAATAAAATATTTTGTACGCGGCGGGTTCACCGATGCCGAAGGGAAAACGCCGACGAGTGAGTGCCGTCATACGAGATGATTGCACTCACTCCGGTCACCACATCAGCATCAGAGCAACATCGATGCACCACGATCGAGATAGGTATCGAGGAATTGCTCGAGACGAGGATTTCTCGGCTTCTTGAACACTTCTTGGGGCGGCCCGCTAAACAGCACCTTGCCGTGATCGAGAAAGATGATCTGCTGGCCGACTGTCGCAGCGAAACCGATTTCATGCGAAACGACAACCATCGTCATGCCTTCGGCTGCCAGGTCGCGCATGACGTTCAAGACCTCGCCGGTCAGTTCCGGATCGAGCGATGATGTCGGCTCATCAAACAGCATGATCTTCGGCTTCAAAGCGAGGGCGCGGGCGATCGCCACGCGTTGCTGTTGTCCGCCGGAAAGTTGCGAGGGATAATGCCCGGCTCTCGCCTCAAGCCCGACCTTGACGAGTTGCACCATGGCCGCATCCTCGGCTTGCTTTCGGCTCATCTTGTGAACCGTCTTCAATGCCTCGCTGACATTGCCGAGCGCCGTCATATGCGGCCAAAGATTGAACTGCTGGAACACCATGCCAATCTGGGCGCGGATCGAGCGATTGGTGGCTGCCGAGATCCGTTCACGACGCCCTTGAGAATCCTCGGCAAAGCCAAGGACCTCGCCATTGATGGAGATCGTCCCCCGCGTTGCCTCTTCAAGAAAAGCCATGCATCGCAAGAGCGTGCTCTTGCCGGAACCGGATGGACCGATCAGGCAGGAGACCTGCCCCGGCTCGATGGCAAGATCGATGCCATGAAGGACCGTCGTCTCTCCGAAGGTCTTGACGAGATTCCTGACTTCTATAGCGGGGACGCTCATGCGTTGAAAAACCTGAATCTGGAAAGTTTCGTTTCTGCAAGGTTGCCAAGCCAGCCGGTGACTTCGACAAGCACCCAGTAGAAGAGCGCCAGGGCCGAAAGCGCCTCGACGAAGGCATATTGCTGCGATCCGATCGCACTGAGCGTCGCCGTCAATTCCGGCACGGTGATGATGGAGAGGACTGCCGTCTCCTTCATCAGAATGACGGTCATGTTCACGCAGGGCGGCAGCACCAGCATCGTCATCTCGGGTAAGAGAATGCGCCTGATGATCTGCCCCCGCGTCAAGCCGACGCATTCGCCAGCCTCGATATGGCCTTTCGGCACGGCCCGAAATCCGGAACGGAAGATTTCGCTGAAATAGGCTGCGCCATAGATCGAAATGCCGATCAGTCCAGCAGGCACTGGATCGAGCTCAAGGCCGACGAAAGGGCCGCCATAATAGACGAGGAAGATCTGGATAAGAAACGGCGTGCCGCGCAGCACCGCCACGATGGCACCCAGCGCCTTGTCGACCACCACGCCGCCATATTGCCGGGCAACCGCCATTAGGAAACCGATAATGGCCGCGGCAATGGTGCCTATAATCCAGATCATGATCGTTACGCCGGCGCCGCTGAGGATGGCGGGCCACTGCCCGATCAGCACGTTGATGTCGAAGGTCATCGCGCTACCCCCGGCAATCTGCTTTCGATCAGGCCGCCGGCAAGCGCGACTACCCAGTTGATCACGAGATAGATAAGGCCGGCTGAGGCGAAGATCTGCAGCGGCAGAAAGGTGCTGCCGGCAAGATCCTGGGCCATACGGGTCAGTTCTACGATGCCGACAACAGAGACCAGCGACGATGCCTTCAGAATGAGGATCGCCTCGTTAACAAGAGCCGGAAAGGTTAGCCGCAGCGCGATCGGAACCTTGATGCGGCGAAAGATCTGGCGCGGCGTCAGGCCAACCATCTCCGCCGACTCCACAAGGCCCAACGGCACGCTGGCAAAGCCGCCGCGCAGATTCTCTGCCTGGTAGGCAGCTGTGCAGAGCGACAGGCCGATGACGGCGGCAACGATGCTTGGCACGTTGAGGCCGACGGCCGGGAGCAGATTGTAGATCAGCAGCAACTGCACCAGCAGCGGCACGCCGCGAAAAAAGCTGATGAAAAACTGGGCAGGTCGCACGAAAAGGCTACGCCCCGTCAGCAACATTCCCGAAATCAGGATCGCAATTGCAAAACCGATAAAGATCGACACAAAGCTGATCGTCACCGTGTAGATGGATGCCTGCACAAGCAATCCAAAGAGCTCGATGGACATTGTTGAGTGTTCGCCCGCGTGGTGACCAGGAAGCTGTGATCTCGCTCGTCAGCCGTGCCCGACAAGAAAGCGGGCACGGCCGATTTCCGAGGACTGATCAGAATGCCGGGTCCTTGACAGCGTCAGGCGTGTCAAAGCTTGCGCCGAACCATTTCTTCTGCAGCGTCGCCATGCGGCCGTCGGCCTTGATCTTCAACATGGCGGCATCGATGGCGTCCATCAGCGGCGCGTGATCGGCGTCCTTCAGGCCGATGAAGCCGAAATAGGACTTCTTGCCGAAGGGCGGCAGCACGACTTCGAACGTGCCTTCACGCTGTTTGGCGACGAACGCAATATTCGGCAGCGAATTGGCAACGCCGGCGATACGGCCGGCTGCCAGGTCGGCGTAGGATTCCGTAAAGGCCGGATATTCGCGGATATCGGCTTTCGTCGGCAGGGTGTCAGAAAATTCCTTGAGCTGATCGAGCTGCGCCGTCGCCTTACCAACGCCGATCTTCTTGCCGGCGATGTCTTCCGGTTTGCTGATCGTCTTGTCACCCGCCTTCTTCAGGATCGCAATGGTCGCTTCGGCCAACGGCGGCGTGAAGCGATAGCGCTCCATGCGCTTCTTGGTGATCGTCGCCGGACCGGCAACGACGTCGAACTTTCCAGCTTCAAGCGCCGGGAACACGCCGTCCCATGGGAGCGTGACCCATTCGATCTTCACACCCAGCTCCTTGCCGATCTCGTCGAAGAGGTCGACGTTCAAGCCGACATGCTTGCCTGCATCGATGAAATCGAACGGGGCGAAGGCCGTCTCGGTGCCCACCTTGAGGGTGCCGGCGGCCTTGACCGCGGCAAGCGTGTCAGCCGCATGGGCCGAAATCGTTGCGCCAAACAAAAGTGCGGCGCCAACCAACCCCTTCAGAAGCGAATTCTTCGTCATGTCTTTCTCTCCAGTTTTGTGCCCTTCCTTCGGAAGGTTCAGGTTCCCCAAGCATTGTCCCGTCAGGCCGATTTCTATGACCTTTTTTGTCTATACAAATAGATACAGCCTCGCCTACACTGTCAAATACAAAACATAACGAACGCAAGAATTATGCCGCATGATGCCCGATGGATCTGGCAGAAGCGGTTTTCACGGACATTGAATTCATTGCCGGAGCAAGGCGAGCGTTGGTCCCAATTCATCAGAAAATTCTGAAGGATATCGAAAGCAGGATCATGAGCGGCATCTGGCCGCCGGGGTACCGGATACCTGTCGAACATGAGCTGCTTAAAGAGTATCGATGCTCTCGGATGACCGTGAACAAGGCACTTTCGACCTTGGCTGAGCGTGGCATGATCATACGTCGTCGCAAGCTCGGCTCCTTTGTCGCTTCGCGGCAAATCGACCGCACGGTCATGGACATCCAGGACATTTCCACGGAAGCGGAGTTGGCGGGACATGAACATAGCCACACGATGCTGATGCGGAAGGTCGAAAGGCTCGATTCTGCTACCGCGATGCGGCTCGGCGAAACCGTGGGGGCGGAAATCCTGCGGCTTCACTGCCTGCATGCGGTCGACGGCAAGGCGAATGCGCTGGAGCGGCGCATCATCATGCTGGACCTGGTGCCTTTAGCAAGAACCGAGAGTTTCGCTTCGGTACCACCAGGCAAATGGTTGCTGGACATGGTGCCCTGGTCGAAAGCCCGGCATGTCATTCGAGCCGTCTCGGCAGATGCCGCGACGGCGCGCCTGCTTGAAACCGAACGCGGTGAAGCCTGCCTGACGCTCATCCGTCAGACATGGCAGAGCAGCCGCACGGTCACCTATGTCGAGTTCATCCATCCCGGCGATCGTTTCCAGTTTGCCGGCGACTTTTATCCGAATGAGAGAGCCGTCACCGATCAACCGTCGCGGGGAGATGCTTCTTGAACGAGAACCGGATCAGCAAGGCAATTCCGCTCAAAGGTTTGCAAGCCTTTGAGGCCGTCGGCCGTTGCGGCAGCGTGAGCGCCGCAGCCTTGGAGCTGAAGGTTTCGCCCGGAGCGATCAGTCAGCAGATCCGCAAGATCGAAAGCTTTCTCGGCGTCACCTTGCTTGAGCGCAATGGTCGAACGGTGGAGCTCACCCAATGGGGGCGGCTCTATCATCAGGAAATATCGAAGGGATTCGAACAATTCGCAGCCGCGGAGCAGATCCTGGAACGGGCTCGCAACGAGAATGCCCTGGTTCTCAGCGCGCTGTCTTCCGTCGTCAACAAATGGATCGGGCGCCGGATCTTCGACTGGCAGGCCCTTCATCCAAATGCGCATGTCAGGATCGTCGGTCGCGACAAGGAACCGCGCATGGGCTTCGACGACATCGATTTCCGCATCAGCTACGGATCGGACGTACTGCAGCATGAACATTATACCGAGCTGTTCCGCGATTGGGTGGTTCCCGCCTGCTCGCCAGCCCTGATCAAGGGCAAAGCGCCTTCTGCGACGCAACTTCTTCAATATCCGCTCCTGCATGTCGAATGGGAGCGGCATTTCACGCCCTATCCAAGCTGGCTTGAATTCGCCGCGAAGACGGGAGCGGCACTCGAGGAAACCGCCGCCGGCCTTTCCTTCACGCTCTCGAGCAGCGCAATTGATGCCGCCGTCAACAAGCGCGGCGTCGTTCTCGCGCAGATGTCGATGATCGCAGATGAGCTGGAGGCGCAGACGCTCGTCATTCCCCTCGACATACGCATTCCCCTGCGCGAAAGCTACTTTCTCGCCTGGGACCGGGCCGCCTTGGAAAAACCGCACGGGCGCCAGTTTCGCGATTGGCTCGTCGCCATTTCCCGCCAGCAGGGTCTGGTATCGGCGCCCGCACCAACATTTTAGAAAAACTAAAACGGAACTCAGCTCCACGATATTGATGAAATTTTGCGCTTGGCGATAATTTACGCATCCGCCGTCAACGGGACTGCGTGGCCGATATAAAGGGAGAATTCGATGGCACGGACCGACAAGATGAAACTCGGAACTTTCGTCTATACGTTCGGCTTTCATCCAGCCTCCTGGCTGCATCCGGCAAGCGATGTCAACGGCGCCAACGACTTCGCGCATCTGCTCGATGTCGCCAAACGATCCGAGGCGGCGAAATTCGATTTCATGTTCATGGCCGATTCTCCGGCAGCGGCCGTCGGCGATCCGAATGCGCTCGCCCGCATTCCTACAAAGATGAACCGCTTCGAGCCCCTGTCGCTGCTCTCGGCACTCGCGGTCACGACCAACGATCTCGGTCTCGTGGCAACGGTCTCGACGAGCTACTATGAGCCCTACAATGTAGCCCGTCTGTTTGCCTCGATCGACCATCTGAGCAGGGGCCGCGCCTGCTGGAATGTCGTGACGTCAGACCATGACGAAACCGGCTATAACTTCAATCGCGAGGGGCTCGATCCGCACGCGCTACGCTATGAACGCGGCAACGAATTCGTCGACGTTGTCTTCGGCCTATGGGACAGCTTCGAGGAAGGCGCGCTCCTTCTCGATCGCGAAAACGGTGTTTACTACGACAAGGACAAGCACCACACGCTCAACCATAAGGGCAAGCACTTCCAGGTTCGCGGACCCCTCAACATCGCCCGAACGCCACAGGGCCGTCCCGTCATCGCCCAGGCCGGTGGTTCCGAACCCGGAATGGATATGGCGGCACGGACCGCCGAGATCGTCTTCAGCCTCGCATCGAACATAGAACGGAACCGGTCCTTCTACGACAACGTCAAAAGCCGGATGGCCGCCCATGGCCGCGATCGGGATGATCTGAAAATCATGCCGGGGATCGTTGTCAATGTCGGTGAAACCGAGGCCGAGGCAAAGGCGAAGGTGGACTTTCTGATCGACAAGATGCATCCCGATGTCGGGCGGTTGATGCTCTCCGAATTCCTGGAAGCGGACCTGCGGGGCGTGGCTCTCGATGCGCCTTTCCCGATGGAGCGGCTGCCGGCCGCTCCGAAAGGGTCGCGTGCCCTGTTCGACGAACTGGTCGATTTCGTCAAAAGCGGCCATACCGTCGGCGAACTGATCCGGCACTATGCCGAGAAGCACACCGGCAATGGCATAACGGGCACGCCGACCCAGATCGCCGACTACATGGAGGAGTGGTTCGAGACGCGTGCCGCCGACGGCTTTATCCTGATGTTTCCGACCTTGCCATCCAGCCTTGACGACTTCGTGCGGCTCGTCCTGCCAGAGCTTCGCCGCCGCGGACTGTTCCGCGAGGAATATGAAGGCAAGACCCTTCGCGAAAACCTCGGCATTTCAACGCCGGCAAACCGCTTTGCCAAGAGCTGAGGGCCTATCCAATGGGTGACGAGGCTCTGATCAGCGACGCGGAATTCAGACTATCGATGCGTCATCTGGCCGGTGCGGTCAGCGTGATAACGGTGGGTGATGGCCAAGACCGCACCGGCTTCACCGCAACATCGGTTTCTTCATTTTCGGCCGATCGGCCTTCCGTCATCGTCAGCATCAACAGGACCTCTTCCTCCTGGCCGGCGCTGCAGCGGTATGGCTGTTTCTGCGTCAACGTGCTTGCGGCCGACCAACAGCACGTCGCGCAATCCTTTTCCGGCATTGGCGGACGCAAGGGCGCCGACCGCTACGAGGGTGCCGGGTGGTACCGCCTCAAGACAGGTGCCGCCGCACTTGAAAATGCCCTGACAGCCCTCGACTGCAAGCTCGAAACCGCATTCCATCACCATTCCCATGCCATTCTGATCGGGCATATCTGTGCGATGGAAATCCGGCAGGACATCGGACCGCTGCTCTACTGGCGAGGCGGCTATCATGACCTTCCGACCGCCGTTGATGAACGCTGCCTAGCGCAGCCGATCCGGCAATAGTCCGATCGAAGCGGCATCGGCATTGGCAAAGGCAAGTCTAAGGTAGCGCTCCTGCCCCTCCCCGAAATATGCCCCGGGTATGCAGACCACGCCGCGTTCCCTCGCAAGTTCTTCGGCAACCTCGGACGACGATCGCCCCTCGAAAGGATGGTGAACAAAGGCAAAATAGGCGCCTATCGCTGCAATCTCCCAGCCAGCCAGCTCGGAAAACGCTCCCCTCAAGGCATCGGCACGGCGAGCAATTTCCAGCCGGTTGCCGGCCCGCCAGTCGGCAAGGATAGGCAGAGCCGCCGCGACTGCGATCTGAGCCGAACGCGGGGCGCAGATCTGCATATTGTCCATGACCTTCGCGATCTCTGAAATGAGCTCGGGACCTGCCGTGACAGCACCGAGGCGATGACCGGGGATGCAGAAGGATTTCGAAAAACTGTAGAGAAGAACGAGCGTATCCTCCCAACCCGGCTCCGACAGCAGGGCATGCGGCCGGCCGTAATCTTCGGCCAGGAAATCGCGGTAGGTTTCGTCAACGACCAGCCAAGCGCCATATTTTCGGCAGAGCCTGAAAAGCGCGTGAAGCAGCTCGGGCGGATAGACTGCTCCGGTAGGATTGTTGGGCGTCACGACGGCAAGCATCTTCGCGCCGGCGGAAAGCGCGGCCTCTGCTGAACCGAGATCCGGAAGAAAGCCGGCTGCGGAATCGCAGTCGACCAGCATCCGCTCGATTCCCAGCATCGACAGCGTCGTGTCGTGATTGAAATAGAAAGGATTGGTGAGCGCGACCGTATCGCCGGCGCCAGCAAGAGCAATCGCCGTGCACATGAACGCCTGATTGCAGCCGGCCGTGATATGGATATTGCCGGCAGATATGTCCGCGCCGTAAACTTCTGCGACATGTGCGGCATATGCCTGCCGCAACAAAAGCTCGCCCTCGATCGGACCGTATCCCGTCATCGCCTGTTGTGCCGCCGTCTCGCCAAGCAGACGCAGCATTTCAGGATGCGCAGGATAACCGGGCACGGCCTGCGACAGATCAATAAGTGGACCCCTCAATCCCTTGTATTCGCGGCCCCAGGCAACGACGGAAGGGATGGGTGGAGGGGAGAGGCGGGCAACAAGCGAATTGGATTTTGCAGCGGTCATATCGATTTCTCTTTGATACCGATTGCTACAACGATACCAATTGCTTTCTCAACCTCTTTGTTGAGTGATACGGATCTCAAGTGGAGACGCATGCGAATGGTGTGGGACAAGATACGGCTCGAACAGCTGCGTGCGGAATTTGCAGACAGCAAAGGCGGCGAGATATTCGACGAGAAGTTTCGCAAAGTCGCAGAGAAGATCATCTCCAAGAGCGGCACAAGACTGGCACCATATGCCGGTGTGCCGACTTTCCTCAGCGCGCCCTACATGCAGGTCGCAGCCGACGAGCCTGATTTCGGCAATCTCCAGGTCGCGATCACGGGAATTCCGATGGATCTCGGCGTCACCAACCGCCCCGGCTCCCGCTTCGGACCACGCGCCCTTCGCGCCATCGAAAGGATAGGTCCTTATAACCACGTTCTGGGAACGGCGCCGGTCTTCGATCTTCGCGTCGCCGACATTGGCGACGTGCCGTTCCAGAGCCGCTATAGGCTGGAGCTCAGTCACGAGGACATCGAAAAGCGTATCGGCCAGATCGTCGATGCCGGCGTCGTGCCTCTCTCGGTCGGAGGTGACCACTCCATTACCCATCCCATTTTGAAGGCGGTCGGCCGGAAGGAGCCGGTGGGTCTCATTCATATCGATGCGCACTGCGACACCAGCGGCGCCTTCGATCAGACGAAGTTTCATCACGGCGGACCGTTTCGCAACGCCGTGCTGGATGGCGTGCTCGATCCGACAAGGACGATCCAGATCGGCATCCGCGGTTCGGCGGAATATCTATGGGAATTCTCCTATAAATCGGGAATGACCGTGATCCACGCAGAAGACATCAGCGCAATGGGGATGGAAGCGGTCATTGCCAAGGCCAAATCCATCGTCGGTGACGGCCCGACCTATCTATCCTTCGACATCGACAGCCTCGATCCGAGTTTTGCCCCCGGTACAGGCACGCCCGAGATCGGCGGATTGACGACGCGCGAAGTGCTTGAACTGATACGCGGACTGAAAGGCATCAATCTCGTAGGCGGCGACGTCGTCGAAGTCGCTCCCCAATATGACGCGACGAGCAACACCGCACATGCTGGAGCTCAAGTGCTCTTCGAGATACTGAGCCTCATGGTGTTCAGTCCGTCGATCGGCAACCGCTGAGCATTGCGTTCGGCGAAAGACAATTTCGCTGCATAGGCTGGGTTTTCATGGCGATACGGAACAAACAACAGTGTGTCGCCATCGATCCTCTTGGAACGCATGTTGAATTCTGTTGTCGCGACGTCTTTGAACCAGTCGACATTGGGGTGACGCAATGAGTGATACGTTGCTCTGCACCTCATGCGGACTAGACAAGACCGAATCGATCGTCCACGGAGGCTCATACATACTCCGATGCGCCGCCTGCGGCGAAGCAATCGTCGCAACGTCGTTCATGGCAATGCTCGATTCCGAAGAGGACTGGGCCGCCTTTGTCGATGCGGGTCCTGGAAATGTCCCTCAGCCGGAGGCGCTCGTCGCGCGTGGACCACTTCGTGAGATATCGAAGGCGATCAAGGTCTCGGCACATCATGGAACTCAGATACGCCTGATCCCCGAAAGAAGGGATTGACCGCTATTGACCTGATGCTGCCGTGACGGAAATCCGCTCGAACTCGACATTACCATGGCTATCCCCAAGGCGCCGCTTGACGCTCATTTCATTTCGTCGGCTGCGACCGCGCGGACAATTTATTTCCGTCAGGATCGCGAAGATATGCGACGAATGCTCCGTTCGGGCGCTCGGAGGGCGGACTTTCGATCGCCATGCCACCATGCGCGACACCGGCGGCATGCCACGCCAGAACATGGCCGGGGCTCGCGGCGGCTATACCGATAGTCCCGCCGTTAGCCGCGGTCGCAGGCTTGCCATCGATCGGTTTCGTGATCATCAGCCGACCACCCTCGTGGATATAGACCAGCCTGCCTCGCTCATCCATCTCGCCCGGATTACCACCCAATGCAGCGAATGTGGCGTCGTAGAAGCTTCTGGCTCGTTCCAAATCGTTGCTGCCGATCATGACGTGAGTGAACATGCTTCATCTCCGGTAAAATACCCAATGGCTCCCATTCAATGCTAGCCTAACCTTGCCGTAGGCCAGCCGCAAAGCTCTTGATGGAGAGCGATCTCCTACTCATTCTGCTCATCTCGGCGATGAAGTCGAGGCCTTATCCGCAAATCGGGGATGCGTTTGGATGTAGTGCCAGAGTCGGCTGGCGATGGGTCCGTGCGGGCGGTCGCGGCGGCGTGCCGCCACAAGGTCGATATCCATGCCCGGGAAATGCTGTCCCGTGATGGAGAGCAGACGTCCGTCACGCAACTCCTCCTCGATCATGAAGCGGGGCAGATGCCCCCAGGCCATGCCGCGAAGGACGATCTCCTTTTTCATCGCGTGATCGGCGACCGTGCATTGCGGTGCACCCTCGACCACGTAGAAACTGGGTTTTGCAATATCGCGCGCCGTGTCTCGGATGATGCATTGGGTCAACCCACGCATTTGTTCTGGAGTGATCGATCGCGAGGGTGCGAATGGCAGGAAGTCAGGAGCAACCACCGGCACGAAGGAGATCGCGCCGAGATCGATCCATTCGAGCCGCGGATCGGATTTATCGATCCAATGGAGGATCAGGTCGGCTTCGTCTTCTAAAAGCCGCTCGGATGGTCCGCCAATCGTCTCGAAATGCAGATCGAGCCGCGTGTTCGCACAGGCGGCGAAGAAGCCACCGAGCAATTGCAGGCCATCATGCAACGGGCAGGTGTCGCCAAGGATCACGCGCAGATACGTCTCCTCTCCCATTGTGAGCTGACGGGCATGCACCCGTAGCGCTTCCATTTCGCCGAGCAGGGCCTGCGCCTTGCGATGAAAGGAGCGACCAGCTTCGGTGAGATCTACGCGATAGCCGGTACGATCGAGGAGGGCGACGCCGAGATTGGCCTCGAGCTTGGCGATCGCTGCAAACACGGCCGTATGCGACCGGTTCAACACGGAGGCCGCCGCTTGAAAGCCGCCTTCGCGGACCACCGCATCGAAACATTGGATTTCCTGGAGCGTGAATGGCTGCATTGTAGATTCTATTTACAATGACTTTCCAATCTTTTCAATTTTTTTGGAAGGAAGAGAGAATTAGCGTCGGACTGTTCTCGACCCCGCCCCGCTTTCCGGAACCAGATTCTGCGGCAATGCGGCAGGTGCCAACAACAAGAGAAGGACCATATCGATGACGAATAATTCCGCAGAACTCGCCACGCTCAATCCCGAAGAGCCGGCCGCCCTGTCGTTCTTCACCACCGGCGATGGCGTCCGGATCGCCTACAGGATCGATGGGCGGGACGACCGCCCGGCACTAATCCTTGCTAATTCCATTGCGACCACCCTGCAGATGTGGGATCTCCAGATCCCTCAATTCGCCGAACACTTTCGGGTCATCCGCTATGATTACCGCGGTCATGGCGGCTCGGACGTGCCGGCGGGCGCCTATTCCGACGGAAGGCTCGGCCGCGACGTGCTGGAGCTGATGGACTGGCTCGGGATTGAGAGAGCGCATTTTCTTGGCCTGTCCCTCGGCGGCTGGGTAGGCCAATGGCTTGCCATCCACGCACCGGAACGGATCGACCGTCTGATCCTCAGCAATACCTCTTCCTACCTCGGCCCCGCCGAAACCTTCGACAGGTCGATAGCCGCAACGCTTGCTGCGCCGGACATGAGGGAAGCCGCGGAGACCTTCCTCGGCAACTGGTTTCCGAAAACGATGATCGCCGCGAACGGACCGGTTGTTCGCCAGTTTCGAGAGATGTTGCTGAACATATCACGCAAGGGACTCGCTGGCCTGTTTGCCGCCGTGCGCGATGCCGACATGCGCCGTACCAGCGCCCTCATCCAGAGCCCGACACTCGTGATTGCCGGCGAGTTCGACACCGTGACGTCGCACGCCATGGGTGAAGCAATCGCCAATACGATCCCCGGAGCGAGGTTGAAAACCTTCCCGACCGTACACTTCTCCAATATCGAGTTTGCGCAAGCCTTCAGCGAAGAGGTTGTGGCGTTTCTCAACCAAAAATCCGCTTGAAATCCTGGTCGAGTCCGGACGAGCACCGCCTGCGAAACCTGGGCAGGCGGCGCTTGTCCAGGCCGAAAACTGCAGGCGAAGGGCAAGACGTCGCGGGTCGACGCTCGCTCGATAGTGGCCTTCTTGTTCCGACCTTCGGTTGAGTGTAAGGATGCTGAAGCTTAGGATTGTCTTTACCGCGGGGCTCGCTGAATGACTTGGACGTCGCTATGACGCAGGTGCCACATGTCACCTCCGCTGAGCGGATCGGCGTACTTGATGAGCTCAGGTTCCTGGCTGCACTTGCGGTGGCGCTCTTTCATTTCGGGTTCCGAGGCAAAACGCTTGGTTTTACCGAGATGAATCTTCCAGACTGGATATCAGTGTTGAAATACGGATATCTGGGCGTGCAGATGTTCTTCGTGATAAGCGGTTTCGTCATCGCCTACTCGGCGGAAGGGCGAACACCGATGCAATTTGCTATAGCGCGTTTTGCGCGAATTTATCCGATGTTCGTATTATGCATGACATTGACGTTCCTGATCGTCGCCATTTATGGCGCGCCGCAGATCAACGCGACCGTTGCGCAATGGGCCGCTAATCTGCTCCTACAGCCCGGACTGCTGGGGCAAGAGATCATGGACGGCTCCTATTGGTCGATCTCTTACGAGGTCGTGTTTTACGGTTGGGTTTTCGTTCTGATAAAACTGGGCGGTTTCAAGCCGCGGCTGTATCCGGCCTTTGTTGTCGGCTGGCTGCTTGTTTCAACAGTAGATCGTGCTTTCTTTGCCAATCCTTTGATGCGCCATCTCGCGCTGACCGACGAAAGCGGCTTTTTCTGTATCGGCTTGGTTTTTTACGCCGCGTTTCGCGAAGGCTACACGCTTCGCAATTTCGTTTTGCTTGTCTTATCGGTTGCGGTTGCCCTGTACCAATCCTTAGAAATGACCCAATGGAATCGCGAGAATTACGGTGTGGACTATAGCGATCTGGTTGTTGTCTGTTCCTGCCTTGCCATTGTGGCAATTGTCGCCTTGGCAATAAAGCGACAGCGTTCGCTTTTGCCTGGAGGCATGATGCTCGCGCTTGGCGGCATCAGCTATCCCTTTTATCTACTGCATCAGCACATCGGTTACGTAATCTTCAATAAGGTCGGAGCGACGGCTTCGCCGGAAACCGTTGTGTCGATGACCGTACTGCTTCTGATATGCATTTCATACCTGCTTTGGCGCTTCTTCGATGAGCCGTCCCGACGGCTGACCAGGTCAGTTTTGACACGGCTATTTGAGAATGGGTTTTATCTACCTCGGCCGAAGAAAGGTATTTCCGGAGCGGAATGAAGATTCGCCGTGCGACGAGACGGTCATGGCAGTCTCCTTCAAAGGGAACTTTCCGCGCTCGTCGGTTCCGCTGGGCGGCCCCTCAGAGCGCACAAAGCAATGACCCATCGACCTTCCGGGAAGGCTTCAAAGCGATCGAACGACCTCCACAAGACGCTTCATATCGGTGGGTTTCCCGAGATTGGGCACCTTGGCGAAAACATCATCCCGGGCAAGTTCCGCGTCCGCTGCGAGACCTGCGATATCAAGGATATGAAGCGGCACGTCAACCGGCTCCGCCGCCAGATGGCGAAGGACGAGTTTTTGGAAATATGTGATACCGACGATCCGCCTCTCGGCATATGTATGGGCCGATCTACAGGCCGGCCAACGCTCGATCAATCGCCGCCATCACATCTGCTCGCAAGGGTCCCTTTGCCAGGGCACCGGCGTTTTCCTCGACTTGGGCAACTGTACGGAAGCCGGGAATTGGCAGCGTGCGGGGCGAACGCGCCCATAACCAGGCAAGCGCACCCTGCGTAAGCGTACGTCCGTCCTCGGTCAGCAGATTACGGATCGCCTCCAGGCGGGCAGCAAATTCAGGCGCGATCCTGCCGTCTTTGAAGTAGACCATCCAGTCGAGGCTCGCACCGCGCACATCCTTTTCGCCGATAGCCTTGTCAGGCGTGAACTTGCCGCTAAGCAGCCCCATGGCAAGCGGACCGCGATTGATGGAAATCAAGCCGTTGCGCTCGATGACATCGATCATCGCCGGAACCGGCTCGAAGACGTTCATCGTATGTTGAACCGAGACGAACCCTGCGCGATGCACATGACGTGCCGCACGATCCGGGTGGTCAGTGCTCCAGCCGAAGGCGTCAATCTTGCCATTAGCCTTGAGCGTTTCGAGTGTCTCGAATACCTCGTCAGACGCTTCAAGCGGAAAATCGTTGAGATGGAACTGCAGCAGATCCAGGCGATCGCGGCGCAGACGGCGCAAGGATGTCTCGGCGGACCGCCGGATAAAGGCGGGATCGGAGAAAGCGCCTGTCGCTTGCTTGGTCTTCTCGTCCGTCGCGAAGCCGAATTTGGTGGCGATGATGATATCGTCGCGATTGCCGAGCGCTCTGCCGACCACCTCTTCAGAATGCCCAGCCCCGTAATTCGAGGCAGTGTCGAAGAAGCGAATGCCGAGATCCACCGCCCGGTCGATAGCACGGATCGATTCATCGTCATCGACTTCGCCCCAGCCGAGAGGCACGTCGCCAGCGTAAAATGGTCCGCCGATTGCCCAGCATCCCATGCCAAGGCGTGGAATTTCCCGGTCATTCCAGAGCGTTATTTTGGTCACGCTATCGGCTTTGGTCAGCATGTCATCCTCCACGATCATCCACCGTTGCAGGCAGACATAGGCAGAGATGCCGGAGTGATAAACAGCCAAATCTGCAGGGTGTTTTTCATTCATGAAAAGCAGTGGTTCAAGCGTTCCGAGGGGCGAGACGCAACCAAGACGGAGTTGAATGCCAGAAAGCCCCAAGGAAGCGGACCGCTGCATCAGCGATCCGCTGCCGCGGCATTCGTCACTCCTTCACGGCACCGGTCATCGACGAAACGTAGTAGTCGACGAAGAAAGAGTAGAGGATGACGACCGGCAGTGAACCGAATAATGCGCCGGCCATGAGCGACCCCCACTCGAAAACATCGCCGCGAACCAATTCCGTCAGAACACCGACCGGGATCGTTTTGTTTTCCGACGATTGAATGAAGGTGAGCGCATAGATGAATTCGTTCCAGGACAGCGTAAAGGCGAAGATGCCGGCCGAGATCAGTCCGGGCACCGCCAGGGGCAGAATAATTTTGACAAGGATCTGCCAGCGGCTGGCGCCATCGACCAGCGCGCTTTCTTCCAGCTCGAAGGGTATCGACCTGAAATAGCCCATCAATAGCCAGGTGCAGAATGGAATGAGGAAGGTTGGATAGGTGAAGATGAGAGCAAGTCTGGAATCGTAAATTCCCAGCTTGAAGACGATGAAAGCCAAGGGAATGAACAGGATCGAAGGCGGAACGAGGTAGGCCAGAAAAATCAGCAGCCCGATCGAACGAGAGCCGGTAAAGCGCACCCGCTCGATTGCGTAGGCGCCCAAAATCGACGCCAGCAGCGACAACGCCGTCGATCCCACCGCCACTAATATCGTGTTCCAGAGCCAGCCTGGATAGGAGGTCTCAAAGAACAGGTATTTGATGTGATCGAGCGTCGGCTCCACGACCCAGAAGGGGCTGTAGTTATTGTAGTCGGTCAGCTGTGCGTTCGGCTTGATCGCCGTTATGGCCATCCAGTAGAAGGGAAACAGAAGAACGAAGACAAAGACCGCCATCGGCAGATAGAGCATGACAATACGGCGAGGCAGGCGGTTCAAGTAGCCCATGCCTTGGATGTCGTCGGTAAGAATGGGATTGGCCGTTTCGATTTTTATGGTCATGACATTCTCCCGATCTCAGTCCTGTCCGCCCTGCTGCCATTTGCGGCGCTGCAGACCGAAGAAGCTGAACATGATGGCGGCAAGCAGGAAGGGGATCATTGCCACAGCGATTGCCGCACCCTCGCCGAGCTGACCGCCCGGAATGCCGCGCTGAAAAGAAAGCGTCGCCATCAGATGCGTCGCGTTGACCGGCCCGCCCTTGGTCAGCACATAGATCAACTGGAAATCCGTGAATGTGAACAGCACGGAGAACGTCATCACGACGGCGATGATCGGCGTCAACATCGGCAGCGTTACATACCGGAAACGCTGCCAACTCGTAGCGCCATCAAGGGAAGCCGCCTCCTGAAGCGAAGCGGGAATCGTCTGCAGGCCGGCAAGCAGCGAGATCGCGACGAAAGGAATGCCGCGCCAGACATTGGCGATGATCACCGAGATCCTTGCATTGGTCGGATCGCCGAGGAAATTGATCGGACTATGGATCAGGCCAATTTTCATCAGGGACCACGAGATAATGGAAAACTGGGAGTCGTAGATCCACCAGAATGCCAATCCCGAAAGCACCGTCGGCACGATCCAGGGCAGGAGCACGATTGCCCGGAAGAAGGATTTGAATGGCAGGTGCTGATTGAGAAGCAGCGCCAACCAAAGGCCTAGCACGAATTTCAGGACGGAAGCTACGAAAGTGTAGAGCAGTGTATTGAAGACCGACAGCCAGAAGACGGAATCATTGACCAGGTATTGATAATTCTCCAAGCCGATGAAACTGCCGGCGCGCCCGATCCGCGTGTCCGTGAAACCGAGCCAGACCCCAAGTCCCAGTGGGTAGGTGAGAAAGCAAACCAGAAAGATGGCTGCCGGCAACATGAAGAGGAAGCCGAGCATATTGTTGTTCTGCATGAGCGATCTGATCGGGCCGCGCGTCGTATCGCCGGATGTCACGGTCGACATGGCATTATCTCCTGATGAACGGTCGCAGCATGCCGGCGCCGGCATGCTGCAGATCTTCTGGGGGGATCAAACCTTGTAATAACGGTTTGCGCGTCGCTCAGCCTCTTTCATCGCATCCTCCGGCGTCATCTGGCCGGTTACGGCGGCCGCGAACATGTCGACGAGCACGTAATCGGCCATCACACCTGCCGAAGCATAGCCCAGTGGACCGGCATAGCCGTTCGGGCGCAGCGTTTCCGAGGCGCGTGCATAGGGTGCGTGAACGGGATCGGCGGTCCAGACGGGATTGTTGGCAAAGGCCTTCAACGGTTGGCAGCAATAGGCGCTCGATCCTTGGATCCAGGCGTTCATCTGGTCGCCTTCCATCATGAACTTGATATAGGCCTTGGCTGCTTCCGGATATTTGGTATGGCTGAATAGAACCAGCGAGCTCGTCTGGTGCAGTTCGACACTCTTGCCGACCGGGCCGATCGGGAAGTTTGTGGTTCTGATATCAGCCGCGATTTCGGCAAGCTTCGGATCTTTTTTAGCTGCGTAATAAACAGAAACGCCGTTTGCGATCAGCGATACCTGCCCGGCAAGGAAGGCCCGGTTGTTGTTGATGTCCTGCCAGCTCTCTGTGCCGGGGATGAAGGTTGCATAGAGGGCTTGCGCATAGTGGATGGCCGCCAGCGTTTCAGGGCTGTTGATGGTCACCTTGCCGCTTTCGTCCACCATCTTGCCGCCATGGCTCCAAAGCAGCCAATGGGCGTAATTGTTGCCGTCACCGACCGCCTTGCCATGCGGGAAGCCGGCGGGCGTACCTTTCGCCTTCATGGCCTTGCAAAGCTCAAGGAATCCCGCGGTATCCTTGGGGAATTCGCTGAAACCGGCGGCCTTGACATGGCTATCGCGATAAACGACGGCGTTGCCGATCGCTGTCAGCGGCATGGCGATGAACTTGTCGCCGCGGGTTGCATACCCGCGCACGCCGTCATACCAGCCGCCGTATTTATTGCCGAGATAGGTGGCGAGCTCTGTCAGGTCGACGAGTTTGTCAGGATATTGATGAGCATCGTCGAACCAGCACATCACCATGTCGGGACCGGAGCCGACATTGGCGGCGACGGCAGCCTTCGGTCGGATGTCCTCCCAGCTTTCCTTGTCAACACGAACCTCGACGCCCGTCGCCTCGGTGAATTTCTTGGTATTGGCAAGCCAGGCATCCTCGTCTCCCTTGACGAAGGGGGTCCAGCGAAGCAGCCGGAGACTTGCGCCCTTTTCGGGCGTATAGCCCGGTTCGACTTGGGCGAAAGATGGGCGTATACCGAGTGGCGAGAGGCCGGCGATGCCGGCGGCCGCCGCCGATGCGGCAAGAAAGTCACGTCTCTTGAATGGCATGATACTCCTCCTTTGAAAACGGGAGCAAATTCCCCCGGCGCCCACCTTCCCGTTTGGTGAACGACGACTATCGCATTCGAACCGGCCGAATGCTTCCGCATCGATGGGGGAGCAGGAAGACTCCTCTTCTTCCGGCTCCGCACCGAAGCGGCATCAAATCGTCAATCTCTGACCGCTTTCGGCGTCGAAGAGATGGACATGCGGCACATCGATGGAAATGCGCAGCGTATCGCCGGGTTTGGCATTGATCCTCTCCCGGAAGATGCAATTGACATCGCTGCCGCCGAACCGGACCGTCATCTGCGTTTCATAGCCCGTCGGCTCGATCACGATGATTTCCGCGGGCAGCCCCTCGGGGTCGAGCGTGATGTATTCCGGACGCAGCCCATAGACGAGGTCGCGCGCTCTGGCGCCAGCGGGCGGATTTGCAACCGGCAGGACAGTTCCATCCGACGCGATGAACCGGCCATCGCTCTCCGTATCGAGGCGGCCCTTGATCATGTTCATCGCCGGCGAGCCGATGAAACCCGCGACGAAAAGATTGGCAGGCGTGTCGTAGAGATCCAGCGGCTTTCCCACCTGCTCTACGACGCCATCATGCATGACGACGATCTTGTCGGCCATCGTCATGGCCTCGATCTGATCATGCGTGACGTAGACGGTCGTGGTGCCGAGACGTTGGTGCAGCTCCTTGATTTCCGCGCGCATGGCAACCCGGAGCTTGGCGTCAAGATTGGAAAGCGGTTCGTCGAAGAGGAAGACCTGGGGATCGCGCACGATCGCGCGGCCCATGGCGACACGCTGGCGCTGACCGCCGGAAAGCTGGCGGGGATAGCGGTCGAGAAGTTTGGTCAGCCCCAGGATTTCAGCCGCCTTCTTGACGCGCTGGTCCATGTCCGCTTTCGGCGCGCGTTTGAGCATCAGCGAGAAAGCCATGTTCTGGGCCACCGACATATGCGGATAGAGCGCATAATTCTGAAACACCATGGCTATGTCGCGGTCGCCCGGCGCCATTCCATTGACCACGCGATTGCCGATACGGATCTCGCCGGCGGAAATATTCTCGAGCCCGGCAAGCATTCTGAGAAGCGTGGACTTTCCGCACCCGGACGGTCCGACCAGGATCACGAATTCCCCGTCCGCAATATCGATATTCACACCCTTGATAACCGGGAACGCCCCGAATGATTTCTTGACATCGACAAACTCGACACCTGCCATAAAAGCCCCTCCCAGAACCTTTCACCTGCCTGACTTGCGGTCAGCCCTCCTCCGAGGCACGAACCGCCAGAATGCATTAATCCGACTTCGACGTCCTATCCCCGCCGCCGACCGGCATCTTTATCTCTCTCACGTGCATCTCAGCCATATCTCCTCATACTGGCCAGATCAGACCGGATTGCCGCTCGCCAGTTGAACCTTGGTCGTGTCGTAAATACGCGTCAGATGATGCTCGAACGCCGCAACGACGGCATCTTGGTCATGGCGAGCGAGCGCCTCAAAGATCGCCAGATGATCGCTGTAGCTCGCCTCGACGGCACCCGGCTTGGCCATGGCATGGCGGCGATAATTCATCATGTAAGTGTATAAGTCGGTGACGAAGGCAGCGAGGAGCGGGTTTCCGCAGGCCCGATAGATGGCCACGTGGAATTCGCGGTCGCAGATCAGGAAACGCATCGCATCGTCGCCCCCGAGACGCTGGGCCTCCAGCAGCGCCTGCAGCTTTGCCAGGGTGACGTCATCGATGCGCTCGGCGGCGTCGCGGACAACCTTGAGTTCGATGTGAAGACGGGCAGCGTGGACGGATTCCAGATCATAGCCGTCGATTGCATTGGGAGAGGCGATCGTCACCGTAATGTGGCTGAGATCGACCTCACAGACGCGGCTGCGGCTGCCATGCGAAACTTCGATAATGCCCTGCGCGGCGAGCGCCTGAATAGCGCCACGCACCGTTTCGCGGCTGACATGAAGAACGTTGGCCAATTCACGCTCGCCCGGCAGCTCGTCGCCCGGTCGCAACATGTTGGTGGCGATCAGGACCATCAGCTTCTCGGCGATGACATCACGCGCCGTTCGGCGGGCGAGACTCCGCGCGATATTCGGCACCTCGGTCAAGATCGGACTTTCGTCCATAGCGCCCCCCGGTCCACTGGTTGGTCCAGCAGATCAGTTAATTAAAGATCGTTGAGGAAATCCGTCAAGACAATTTCGTTGCCGCAACCAACGAGAGCCTAATCAAAAAGCGCTGCCGCTGAAGAGGATTCTTTTTCGTTGCAGTCTCGCCTTTGGCCACGATGGCGGCGAGCCGAGAGGCTTGCGGCGCTCTTCTGCCCTCAGCTCCGACCTGCGCGATCTTGCGCCAATTATCGTCCAGCTTGTTCAACAGCATTTCGGCGAGCGCCTGCCAAGAGAAGCCCCCTTGGTCTTGCGTTAAGCCAATCGCAGGCGGTTTTGCGGAACTGCGTCGAGGTCAGCATCGCATATGCGATCTCGTCCCGCAGCTTTTGCCAGATACAATGCTTGGTCAGCCTCCCGGCAAAGGCTCGCAAGTTCAGTCCCGTGGAAAGCTCTTGCAACCCCACCACTTATCGTCACCGTAATCTCGGGATCAAGTGTAGGAAAGCGGAGTTCGGCCACGGTCTTGCGGATCCGCTCCGCATAAAATAACGCGTCCCCCACCTTTGCCGGAAGGAAGACGATAAACTCTTCTCCCCCTTGGCGCGCTAGCAACGCCCCTTTCGGTAAGGTTGACTGCACCGCCTGCGCCATCGTTGAAAGAACCTCGTCGCCCGCTGCATGCCCCCAGCGATCGTTCAATTGCTTGAAATGATCTATGTCCAGAAAAAGAACCGCGTCTCCGGGATGTGGCTGGCTAGGCGCGTTTGCATTAAAAAAGCGACGATTGTAGAGGCCTGTGAGGTGATCGCGGTCAGCAAGGTTTTTAATCTTGGCATGTTGACGCTCGCTGATGAAGATCACGATTGCAATCGCAAGCACGAACTTGGAAATGATCATCAGAAGGAAGCCGTTAGCCACAGCGAGCACAGGAAAGGACCTGGTGGAGAATTCCAGCGCCATAATTAACGAAAGCAGACTGGCGGCGGCAAGCAGTCCTACAATCAACCTGCGGATCGGCAGCGGCTCACGATATGCATCCCGAAACACGACAACGGCGGTAGCAGCCATCGTCAAACAACCGAGAACAGTGAAAGTTGTCGCCCGGTAGGTGTTAGTCAGATGGAATGCTGTGATCAATCCAGCAGCCAAAGTTCCGATTGCTGGCAGGAATACAAGCCATGGATTGATTTTACGATCGGGATCGCTGATCAGGACAAAGGCCAAGGCAAGAAGGCAATACCCCAGAACCCCAAGCACGATATTGACGAGACTTAGAAAGCCGTAAAGTGCTGGATAAAGCTCTGCATACCCCGCCAGTGTCGATCCCGCGGCAAGGACCATAAAGCTCGCTGCGAGAAGCCCGACCCCACGGCTTTCCGCCGAGGTGAGCCGCAAATAGCCCAAAGTCAAAGCGCCAGCAATATAGGACGCTTTCTGCAAGAAGAGGACAGTCGGAAGATCAAGTTCGTTGGTCATTCAACACCAAGGGGTCATTCGTCAGCACCGCAATATCCAGTATTCTTGAATTTTTTGCGAATATCCCAAGAGGAGTGGAATTTTGTTCTAATTCTGAGGGCTTTCTGGAATTACAATTGATGTGAAGGGCGATCTCGTATCGCCCCTCGTCGGTTAGGCAGGGCGATCGCATATGAACCGACGTAGGTTCACTGGCCAGGAATTTCCCGCCCGGCTGCCGTCGGTCGCCAATCGGCGCTTCGACATTGCTGTGGCGGTGATCGGAGCGACCGAGGCAGGCAGGAGAAGGTCGATTTCTCTGATGGCTATCTCACTTACATGCCTTTTGCGGCGAGGAGCTATTATGGAACCACTATGCGTTTTCTCGCCGCTTGCCTTCACTGCTGTCTAGAGGACGATGCGTCCTCCCATCGCGGCCGACCGCTTGACGGCCTCAATGACTTTCAATGTCTCCAAGCCTTCCCGGCCGCTGACTAGAGGAGCTTCCTCGCCCCGGATGACGCTGCAGAACTGACGGATCTGCATGACAAGCGGGTCCTTGTTTTCGAATGCGGCCCTGTCGTGCTCAAATGCCTCGGTCCAGCTTCGCTTCTCGGCATTGCTCCATATTTCTAGCGACGGCACGGCCATAGATCCGTGTGTTCCGCCGATCATGTAGCAAATCTCCTGAGTTTTCGGATAAGCGGGATTTTCTCCCGTCGTCATCTCCCAACTCCATGGCGCGACAACGGAATCGGACACGGAAGCAGTACCGAGAACACCGCTTTTGAACTCGATGAGGATAACAGCGGTCTCCTCTACGGCATTGCCTCGCACAGCGTTGGATTCACGCGCCTGTACCGCGTTTATGTCGCCGCAAAGGAAACGGAGGTTATCGATGTCGTGAATTAGGTTGAGGAAGACCGGCCCCGCTCCACGCTCTCGCCGCCAGGGGATGTCAAAGTATTCGTCCGGCTTGAACAGCCAGAACATCGCATTCACGATCAGGATCCGACCGAGCGTCCCACTGTCGATAATCTCCTTCGCTTTCTGCATCATCGGATTATGCCGGCGGTGATGTCCCGTCAGCAGCGCTACGCCTTTGGCCTCAGCCATTTGTACAAGCTTCTCGCCGGCAGCGATATCGTCCGCGATCGGCTTTTCGATCAGCGCCGGTACGCCGGCTTCCACGGCTTCCAACCCATTTTGAACATGCACCTGGTTCGGCGTCGCGATGATGACTCCGTCGGGGCGCTCGGAAATCATCATGTCGGCAAAACTGGGGAACCATCTGACACCAGCTTCACTCGCGATCGCCTGGCCGACTGGCGTGGGATCCACAACTGCCATCAGCTCTGCGGCGGGCTCTTCCATCACGTGCTTGATATGACGCTTGCCGATCAGCCCCGCCCCAAGGACTGCCAGCTTGACCCGGCTCGCCATCGCTATCAGTCCTTCTTCGCAGTCTTGAGCATGGTCGCAACTCTGCGGATGCCGAGTTGATAGCCTTCAGTGCCGAGACCAGCGATGACGCCATCGGCCCGGTGGGACACGAAGGAATGGTGGCGAAAACTCTCGCGCTTGTGGACGTTGGAGATATGGATCTCGATGACGGGGCCTTCAAAGGTATTCAGGGCGTCGAGGATAGCGAGCGAAGTGTGCGTGAACGCGGCCGGGTTGATGACAATGCCGGCGCCGTCCTCGCGTGCCTGGTGGATCCAGTCGATGATCTCGTATTCGCGGTTGCTTTGATGGAAACGGATCTCGTGCCCCAACTCCGACGCCAACTTTCGGCAGTCCGCCTCAACGTCAGCCAATGTCTCGTGCCCGTAGATATGTGGTTGGCGCTTGCCGAGGAGGTTTAGGTTTGGTCCGTTGAGAACGTAGATGATGCTCATTGCATTTATCCTTGTTGGGCGTTGCAGGGATCAGGCGAAGGCTATGTCCTGAAACGCGAAGTTTGGGTCGGATTCGTAGAGATCTGCGCGAAGCCCGAGCCGGCCGGTTTCCAGTGCGGAAGCCGCGACGTCGCGCGCAGCTTCGAGCACCGATTTCAGCAGCTCTCGTTTGACCTCTGCGGGGCGGCCTGGGGCCATGCGTACAATTATCTGCACGAAGTGGTTGTCGGGATGCTCGTCGCCGACGCAGGAGACGGTGGCTTCTCTAGCGAAGGTGCGCACCACGGTTGGCTTGACCAGCCCTCCGTCGCGAACCCGGCGATGAACAGCGCGGGTCAGCTCTTCGATGGCGACGCGTTCCGCTGCGCCTCGGCTGTAGTCGATGATAATATGCGGCATGGGTAGTCCCCCGATCAGGCTGTCACTCTGCACAGCTCGTCGAAATGGCGCGACATTCGTTCCGTATCGGGCGACAGGCCTGTGAAAAGCTCGAAGGCTGCGGCCGCCTGAAACACGGTCATTCCTCCGCCCGGGAGTGTTCGGCACCCCTTCTGCTTTGCCAACGCAAGGAGCTCGGTCACCAACGGCATATAGACAATATCCGCCACCCAGTGATGGTGCTGTATCCAATCGGGATCTATCGGAAGCCCCGGATGGCTTGGCATACCAGTCGGCGTGGCGTGGATCAGGCCATCTGCGCTGGCGAGCGCAGCACCGACGTCCCGGACCGACCTTGCAACCTCTCCTGAAAATCTCTCGTTGAGCTGATCGGCGAGCGTGGAGGCGCGGCGCTCGTCCTGATCAAAGATCGAGAGCCTTTCCATGCCGAGTTTCACGGCAGCGTGCGCGACGGCCACCCCAGCGCCGCCAGCGCCAAGCAGAACAGCATGAGCCTTCGCGACGTCGGGCAAGCCGCGCTCGAAATTCTTGTAGAAGCCATACCAGTCGGTGTTGTGTCCGATCCGCTCGCCGTTCTGAAGCACGACCGTGTTTACGGCCCCAAGCATCTTAGCGTCCTCGGACAGGCGGGTCAGGTGAGGCAGCACGGTCTGTTTGCATGGATGGGTGATGTTGGTTCCCGCAAAGCCGCGGCTTTCCAGTTCGTTTAAAAGATCTGGCAGCGCGGAAGCAGGCAATCCGCGCTCCACCAGGTCCACGAGCTCGTACTCGTAATCAAGCCCCAGGTGGCGCCCTTCCGTTTCATGGAGCGCCGGCGACTTTGACATCTGGATGTCGGCGCCAATGAGGCCGACCAGGAATTTGTTGTTGTCCATGTCTCTGCTCGATCAGTGATGCGCAAGGATTTCGCCGAGAAATGCCTTCGTCCGTTCATGCGTGGGGTTCTTGAAGAAGGTTTCGGGCTCCGCCTCCTCGATGATCTCTCCGGAAGCCATGAAGATGACCCTGTCAGCAACTTGCCGGGCGAAGCCCATTTCATGGGTCACGCAGATCATGGTCATGCCGTCTCTTGCGAGGCCGATCATGGTGTCGAGAACCTCTTTGACCATTTCGGGATCCAAGGCGGATGTAGGCTCGTCGAAAAGCATCGCTTTTGGCTCCATGCACAGGGCACGCGCGATGGCGACGCGCTGCTGCTGCCCGCCGCTGAGTTGTGCCGGATACTTTTCCGCCTGATCGAGGATGCGAACGCGCTCGAGATATTTTCGTGCCAACTTCTCCGCGTCGGCGCGGCTTGCGCCCCGCACTCTCATGGGTGCAAGCGCGCAGTTTTGCAGGACGGTCATGTGCGGGAACAGATTGAAGTTCTGGAAAACCATTCCGACTTCACGTCGAATGGCATCGACCGCCTTGGTGGTGCCGTCCAGCAGTTGACCTTCCACCACGATCTTGCCGCCCTGAATCAGTTCAAGAGCGTTGATACAGCGGATCAAAGTGGACTTGCCGGAACCGGACGGTCCGCAAAGGACGATCTTCTCTCCTTTGCGAACCGACAGATTGATGTTTTTCAGGGCATGGAAGGCGCCGTACCATTTCTCCACTTTATCAAGGGATATCAAGGTCGACTGATCGTTGGGGGAATTGAGCACGGCGCCCTCCATTTATGCTTTACTTGATCGTAAACGGGATGTTGGGGATGGATTCAGGGAACTTGGGAAGATCGATTGCCATCCACTTCTTGGTGATGGCTGCGAGTTCCCCGTTGCCCTTGATCTTGTCGAGGAAGGCGTTGACGGTCTCGTTCCAGTCCTTCTCGCCGAGCCGCGTTCCCACGCCGTTGTAAGTCGTCAGGAAGTCGATCTTTCGTTCATAGGTGCCGGCGCTGGCTGCATCGAGCCTCTGCCCGTAGAACTGATTGCCGCCCACTGCCTTTACCTGTCCGGAGATCAGGGCCTGGATAGTGGCCGCGTCATCGTCGAAGCGGCGGATGGTGGCCTTCGATCCGACCGCGTCGGTTACGGCCTTGTCCTGCGAGCTGGACTTCGGCACGCCTATTTCCCAACCAGCCACATCGGCCGGCGATTTCACGGCGTCGGCTTTGGCGGCATAAAGCGAAATCGTGTTGGCCGCATAAGGTTTGCTGTACTGGATCGCCTTGGCGCGCTCTTCCGTCATCGCCATCGTGGCGAAGAGAATATCGACCTTGCCGGTCGTCAGCGCGGGAATACGGTTCGCTACCGCGAGCGGTTGGAACTGGACTTTCACGCCGAGCTCCTTGGCGAACAGCGTCGCCACATCGGCGTCGAAGCCGTCCTGTTTGCCGCTCGAGTTCACAAAGCCCCAAGGCGCGTTGTCGCCCTGAATGCCCACGACGAGCGTTCCCTTCGACTTGATCTCCTCAACAGATGCCGCGTTGGCGGCCGCAGCGCCAACGGCGGCGAAGGTAGCGGTCGCCAGCGCTAGACCGAGAAATTTCCGACGATTGGTATTCATTGCACTTTCCTCCTCTTGTGCTGTTTACTTCTCCCGAAGCAGGTTTAGCGGGCAGCTTTTGCCATCCGTTTCTCAAGGCCGCTTCCGACGTGGGAAAGAGGCCAGCAAATCACGAAGTAGATTATTCCGACGATCCCGAAGACGAGCAGCGGGCGATAGGTCTGGTTCGATATGATCTGGCCAGCCCGGGTCAGCTCGATGAAGCCCACGATCGCAGCAAGCGACGTCCCCTTAATGAGCTGCACGAGAAAGCCGATGGTCGCAGGCATCGAAATCTTCAAAGCCTGTGGCAAAACCACGTCCCTCATTCGGGAGACGTAATGCAGGCCAAGAGCGTTCGCGGCTTCGGTCTGCCCTTTGGGAACGGCTTCAATCGAACCGCGCCATATCTCGCCGAGGAAGGCGCTTGCGTGGAGAGTGAACGCGATGGCGACGGCGACCCAGGCGTTGACGTCGATGCCAAGCAAGGCAACGCCGTAATAGACGACAAAGAGCTGCATCAGGAGCGGCGTGCCCTGAAAGAGCGCGATATAGCCGGATGATGCAAGCCGGGCGAACCGATGCTTCGACGTGCGCGCAAGCGCGATCAAAATGCCGAACACGCCTCCGCCGATGAAACCGATAACCGCCAGCAATACGGTCCATTTCAGACCTTGCAGGATGAAGAACAGCTCATTTTCGCCGATGGGACCCATGAGCGCCTCCTATCGAGTCGGATAGTTGAAGTATGAACGGGAGATCAGGGCGAAGATTCCCATCATCAGGCTTGAGATGACCAGGTAGATTGCGGTCACCGTGAAGTAGACTTCGAAGCTTCGGAACGTATCCGACTCGATGCGTTGCGCCGCGGATGTCAGCTCATATGCGGCGATCGAGGTGCACACCGACGTGGTCAAGGTCAGCATCACGAACTGGCTCGTCAAAGAGGGGTAGATCGCTCGCAGTGCCGGCTTCAGAACGATGAGCCGGAAGACGTCGGCCTTGTGCAGCCCGAGCGCAAAACCGGCTTCGATCTGTCCCTTGCTGATGCTCTCAACGCCCCCGCGGATGATCTCGATAGCGTAGGCGCCGCCGTTGATCCCCAGCGCGATGATTGCGGTGACCGTCGGGTTCAGGCGGATGCCCATAAGCGGGAGGGCGAAGTAGATGAAGAAGATCTGCACCAGGAACGGCGTGTTGCGGACGACTTCGATGAACGCGATCACCGGAGCGCGAACCCACGCGGTTTTCGACGTTCTTGCTGCAACACCCAGGATTCCGATCACGAGAGCGAGCAGCATCCCGGCGAAGGCGAGACCCAACGTTCCGAGCGAACCCCAAAACAATTCCGGGGCGCGGTCGAAGACCGCGCCAAAATCAAACCTGTAACCCATCTGCTGGCTTCCTCCCTTCGGCGCAGCTCTCGCCTCGCCGCCGCCGCGATCACTGACCCGGCTTAAATATTCGTAAGGCCCCTTCGAACAGGCGTTTCAAATGCTCCCCCGCGTCTGCCGAGCCTGAAAGAGGTACTTCGACCGAGACCGATGCTGCCCCGCTGGCTATTGCGATCAGCTCGCGCAAGGGCAACTCGCCCTCGCCAGGGGCAAGACGCTTGCCTCGGGCCTCAGCGATCATGGCCTCCGCCGTGCTCGGAGCGGGTCCGATGACGTCGCACAACTGGACATGCTTGACCCTGTCGATGTCGGCGCGCAGCGACGTCAACGTTCCGCCGTTCCTGAAGAAATGAACTCCGTCAACGAGTGCGCCGGCATTGGACGCGCCGCTCGATTTCAGAAGATTGACGCTGTCAGCGAAGGTTCTGACCGTCCGCCAACCCATGTTCTCGATATCGACTGCCAATCCGTAGCCGCTTGCAAGGCTGCAGAATTCGGCGAAGTTCGACTGCAGCCTGCTCCGCTCCGGATCGTCGCCGCACACGCTTAGACGCCTGGCCCCAATGTTGGCAGCCGCGGCCACTACGGGCTCCAGAGACAAGGCATTGAACGATGGGTCGATGACAAAGAACTCGATATCGAAAACCTCGAGCGCTTCGCCGCGCAGCACGGCTTTCAATTCTTCCGTTGCGCGTCCGCCTACCGGCAGCTCGTAGTATGGCGCTCCAGGAAATGCCGGATTCAGCCTCAGCCCAATTCTGGAAAAGCCCGCCCCCGCTGCAGCCTTCGCAAAATCGCTCGGCGCCAGGGAGATGGCGGAGAAGTGCGCTACGCCAATCTGTTGCTCTGATTTCGATCCAGGCGTCACCATCACACGATCCCTTTCGTCGCGAGATGATTTCGAAGGTTCGTTCCCGTGCGGTGGATGTGCTGTCGCAGTTTCTCGGTGGCGTATTCGATGTCCCGCGCGACCGCTCCTTGCGCAATCTCGCTGTGCTCCTGCCCGACGTTCCGGTCGCCGGAAGTCCTGATCAGGAAGACCCGGCGGTACCGGTCATTCAAGTTCAGCAAGAGGCCGCAGAAATGCAGCAGAAGCGGTTTGCCGCAACCGGAAATGAGTGTGAGATGGAATTCGCGGTGAAGAGTCTCCCATTGCTCGAGCGTCTCAGGCCGTGAGGCATCTCGTTCCGTGCGGTTCAGGCGATGGAGCGAGCGCATTATATTGCCCTCCCACTCGACATCGCCGATACGCATGGATTCCCGCAGCGCGAAGACTTCGAGCTCTTCGCGGAGCGTCGTGATTTCTTCCAGATTCGCCAGCGAGATCGGAGCTACGCGATAGCCGCGGTTGTCCTGAAACTCCACCAGGCCGTCCGAGATCAAGCGGGCAAGTCCCTCCCTCAGAGGGCTTAAGCTGACGTTGAACGTGCGGCGCGCCTTGTCGAGATTGATCTTGCTGCCGGCCTCCAGTTCACCAGAGATGATCGCCTCGCGCAGACGCGACGCCAACTGGCTTCCGATCGTGTTCTTGCCATCATCGGAAAAACCCGCGGACGCTGTTTCCTCGTCTGTCATTGGCGCAGAGGCGCTGTCGTCGGTCGAGCTCATCCCTACTCCCTGACAATTCTGATCAACTGTCGATGATCGATATGATAAACGATTATTTATGTCAACGAGAAAGCACAAAAGAGGCCGCTTTATAGCTAAAACTCGATCGCCCCGTGAATTTAATGCAATTAATTCAGCAAATTAATACAATGCAGAGCCGATTTTCTTGCCACCAACGGAAAAAGTCGTCGTAACATTCATTGACAGATAATCGATTATTTTTAATAGTCAGTGCCAGTGGGAGGTACCCTTATGGCCATAAAAACTGAAAGCGAGTTGACGCCTGCCGTCCTCGCGGTGATGAACAAAACCGAGGATCCACGTCTGCGAGAAATCCTCGTAGCAATGGTGAAGCATCTTCATGCATTCGTGCGGGAGGTGAGATTGTCCGAAGTCGAGTTCCGCGAAGCCACGGCGATACTCAACGAGATCGGACAACTGCAGACGGACAGCCACAACGAGTTTGTTCTCATGGCCGGATCTCTCGGCGTGTCCTCGCTGGTTTGCCTTTTGAACAACGGCGACGGTGGCCAGACGGAGACGTCGCAGTCGCTTCTCGGCCCGTTCTGGCGCCTGAACTCTCCCCGTGTCGAAAACGGCGGCACGATCATCCGCTCCGACACGCCAGGCACGCCGCTCTATGTCCGCGCCAGGGTCGTAGACCGGGACGGCAGGCCGATCGCGGGTGCCGAGGTCGATGTTTGGCATGCTTCTCCTGTTGGGCTCTATGAAAATCAGGACCCCGATCAGGCTGAGATGAACCTTCGGGGCAAATTCACCACGGACGCCGACGGCCGCTTCTGGTTCAGTACCGTGAAGATGGTCGGATACCCGATCCCGGTCGATGGCGTCGTCGGCCGACTGCTAAAAGCGCAGGGACGCCACCCGTACCGACCAGCGCATCTTCACGCCCTGATCTTCAAGCAGGGATACAAGACACTGATTTCCCAGGTCTTCGATCCAAGCGATCCCAACATCGATTCCGACGTTCAGTTCGGAGTGACGGCAGCCCTGACCGGCGACTTCGTCCGCCATGACGAACCGCATCCGTCCGAACCCGGCATCGAGGGGCCCTGGTTCTCGCTCGACTACACCTACATCATGGAGCCCGGCGAAGCCGTGCTGCCGCGTCCACCAATCAAATAACCAACGACAGAGCCGAACCGATGATCACAGAACAGGAACGCCGAGAGGCGGCCAACGCCCTTCTGAAGGCAGAAACCGACCGCAAGCCAATCGTTCAACCGAGCAAGACCTATCCCGGTCTGGAGCTCGAAGACGCCTACAAAATTCAAGCGCTGTGGGCGGAGGCTCGGACTGCTAGGGGTGCTCGGGTCGTAGGCCACAAGATCGGCCTTACGTCGCGCGCGATGCAGATGGCATCCAAGATGACCGAGCCCGACTATGGTGTCATCCTCGACGACGCCCTCTACAACGACGGAGCGCAGATCAAGGCGGAGCTCTTTATCAAGCCCCGCCTCGAAGTCGAGCTCGCCTTCGTGATGGGCGAGGATCTCGAGGGGCCCGGTACGCGGATCTACGACGTGATGAGGGCGACGGAATTCGTAGTCCCGGCTCTCGAGATCATCGACTATCGCACCGAGGTTCCAAGGGCGATCACCGACACGATTGCCGACAATGCCGCTTTCGGAGCGATCGTTGTTGGCGGGCGCATCATTCGCCCAATGGACATCGACATCCGCTGGGTGGGCGCCACCCTCTCGAAGAACGGCATTATCGAGGAATCCGGTGTTTCTGCAGCGATCATGGGCCATCCGGCAGCCGGGATCGCCTGGTTGGTAAACAAGCTCCATGCTGTGGGCGGCGGTTTGAAAAAGGGGCAGATCGTGCTGGCCGGCTCTTTCACCCGCCCTGTGGACATAGCCCAGGGCGACGTGATCCAAGCCGACTACGGTCCCGTCGGCTCAATTGGCGTCTCATTCGTGTGAGGATCTAATGGAACTCCCTGTCAACAGCTTCAAGCGAAAACTCCAGGCCGGTCAAAGTCAGATCGGATTGTGGTGCGGCCTTCCGGGCAGCTATACAGCGGAAATCGTCGCACCGTCCGGTTTCGACTGGCTGCTTTTCGATACCGAGCATTCTCCCAGCGACGTTCTTACTGTGCTTCCACAGTTGCAGGCGGTCGCGCCGTACGACGTCGCCCCCGTGGTTCGCCCAGCCTTCAACGACCCCGTATTGATCAAGCGTTTTCTGGATATCGGCGTCCAGACGCTTCTCATTCCATATGTGCAGAATGAACAGGAGGCGGAGGCGGCTGTGGCGGCGGCGCGTTACGCACCGCGAGGTATCCGCGGCGTATCCGCCCTCACCCGCGCCACCCGTTTCGGGCGCGTGCCGAACTACGCGCAGACCGCCGAACAGGAAATCTGCCTCTTGCTGCAGATCGAGACACGAGAGGCGCTCGATCGGCTTGAAGCTATTGCAGGGGTCGACGGAGTCGACGGGATCTTCATCGGTCCGGCAGACCTTGCAGCGAGCCTCGGTTATCCCGGCCAACCGGGACATCCCGAGGTAGTTTCGGCAATCGAGAATGCGATCGAACGCTTGAAAGCCGTCGGTAAGCCTTCGGGTATTTTGACGCCTGACGAGAAGTTTGCGGCTCGCTGCATTGCGCAGGGAACGCTGTTCACCGCAGTTGGCGTCGATGTTGCTCTCCTTGCCAGAGGATCGGAGGCACTTGCGTCCAGGTTTGCGCACTAGAGCCGGCTGATTTTAGGTCTGTTCGACCTAAAATCTGAATCCGCTCTAGACTCAAAGAAGTAGAGCCGGATTTCGTCCGAAAACCGCCTACACTTTTCGGTATCACGCTCTAGGGAGACGTAGCATGTTCAGTCTGGAGCAGGTCCGGTCGGAGATAGCGCCGGCTGGAACCATTAGGGCTGCCGTCAATATGTCGAACGCAGTATTGATCCGCTGGGACGAAAACGCGGGCGCCTTAGTAGGCCCGAGCGCGGAAATTGCGGATAGGATCGCCCGCGAACTTGATCGGGGGCTTTCCCTCATACGATACGGATCCGCGGCGGATATTCTTTCCGCTGCGGACGGCGGCGAGTGGGACATCGCCTTCATTGCGTCAGACCCATCAAGAACCGATCGCTTCAGCTTCTCGCCTCCCTACATCTCGGTCGAGGCCACCTACCTGGTTCCGGTAACTTCATCCTACCGGACGGCGGACGAGCTGGATACCACTGGAATTCGCATCGCTTCCGCGCGTAGCGCCGCCTATACGAAGCAGCTTGAGCGAACGCTCAAGCAAGCGACGGTGCTGCATGTCGACAGCCCCACGGCGGCCCTCGACTTTCTCTCAAACCGAGAATGCGACGCGGCGGCTGGACTGACCGAATTCCTCTTCAACGCCTCGGAGCGGATGGAAGGCTTCCGGGTGGTAGATGGAGTGTTTTCGCAAATTCCTCAGACCATCGCGGTGCATAAACGGGCCACTAACGCCTCGCTCTTCTTCGCGGACTTCGTGCGGCGGCTCGGTGGCGCGGATGCTGGGGAAGAAAAAAACGGAGTTCCGTGAAACCCGCCTCTATGCATAAACCCTGCGCTGGCGGAGTTTACCTCTAGATCAGCCGAACGCGCCGTGCAGCCACAACCCGATAAAGCGGATCACCCCAGACCAGTTGTTCCTGTAATGCCGAAAAGACCAGGCTAATGTCGTGTTCGTCGTTGGAGGCCACGGTCGTGGCCCTTATCTCTGGCCAGTCCGGTACCCGCATTTCACGCATCGCCTGAAGCGCTTCGGCGGTCGGAAGCGCCGGGAAGCCGATTTTCGGAACGAGTGTGGCAATCACCTGCCAGAAGGCACGGTAGAGCGGCAGGGGATCATCCAGATGCGGCGCGACCAGCCGAGCCCAATGCAAGCCGGTAACGGCGTGGAGCGCCGAGAAATCCATGGTCGAGGTGAATAGGGCGAGCGCCGTCTCCGCCATGCGTCTCGGTGTCGCTTCATCGATGCGCAAACGATCGATCACCGGCGGAAAGTCCGGCAAGGCGGCGACTTCGCGTATATTATGCCAGAGAAGATCGGTCTCAGGCACATAGTCATGTGCGCCGGCAACATCATTCATGGCAGCGAGAATTGCTGCCGGATCATCCGTCTCCGGCTCTATTCCAGTCGGATCCGGCAAGGGCAGATAACACGTCGCCCAGTATCCGAGCGCCGTTCCCACTTCCTTCACGTCGCTGTTGAGTACCGCGTAGGCGAGCCGCATCAGCGGGTGCAGCGCACTGCCAGCGACGCCCTGGATCAGCAGAGGCAAATAATGGCGGATCGCGGCGTCGGTTCCGAGCCGTTCGACTTCGGCGATGAAATAGGCGCGATAATCGGATTCCCGCGTCCGGTCACCCAGCGCCGCATCCCAACGCGCACGCTCGATCGGAGCCACGGGCGGCGGCGCGGGAACAAGCTGGTTTGCCACGCGGTAAATCTCATACCATTCGTCGAGACGCTCAGGGGATGCGCCCATGCGATCGAGTGCTACGAGGACCATCGGAGCGTGATTGGCCAACAGATAGGGAAATTCCACACTCTCACACCGGGTCTTCTCCAGAACTCGGCCGAGCGGAAACGCTGGTATGATTGTCATGATGACACTTCCTTTATGCCTTCAAAGTCTCCACCGTGGCCGCGCGGATCGAAATGATGCTCCTGATAGGCCGCAAGGTCACGGAGAAAATCGTCGGCCGCCTCGTGAAAGAGACTGCCCACCACCGCATCGACGATACGCGGCAGACCGTATTTCATGCCAGTCACACCGTTACTGATCGGGCCGAGGCTGGCAAGGGCCGAGCAGTTGAACAAATGGATATGCGATAGCCAGCCATGGGTCGCGGCATTCTTCGGTGTGAGTTCGAAGCCGCGCCCGAGATAAGGATGGGCCGCGATCTCGGCCGATGCCTCGCCATCCGGCGGCGTGAAGCGATCGGACCAGAAAGCCACATGCGGCGCAATGCTCTTCAATTCGGCGCGCCGGGTGAAATCGATCGTATAACCGGTACCAAGCAGAAGATGATCGGCGCTGAGTGTACCGCTGTCGCTTTCGATCACAACCCGCCCGGCATCCAATGTCACGGACCGCACCTTATGACCCAGCGCCATGGTGAAGCGCGGATCGGACACTGCACGATCGAATTGATCCTGTGTCGGCGGGATCTTGAAGCCATTGTAGAGCCGGATATAGCGCCATTTCTGTAGGTCCGACAGGTCACCGAAATGACCAAGGAAGCCCGGAAAATTGGTCCAGGCCAAGACTTCCGTCCGGCCGAAATTGCGTGAACGGCCGATCATCGCCACGCTTTTTGCGCCCTTTTCCAAAGCCGTTGCCGCCCAGTCGAAGCTGGAAGTCGCCGAACCCAGAATGGCGACATTTCGATCCTTGAGATGGCCATCGTCTGCGATCTCGGCACTATGGGTCCAGTATTGCTTGGGCAAGGTACGAACGACATTGGGGATCATCGGCGCGCCGCCACCATCGATACCAGTGGCCAGCACAAGCCGCCGGCATTCGATCTGTTGCGTTTCACCGTCCGCTTCAAGCACAAGCCGCAGCCAGCCTTTGACTTGCGAGATACCGGCAAGGCTCGTGCCGTTGGCCACATCCGGCCCCGTCACCGCGCGATACCAGCCGAGATAGGCCATCCAGTCCTGCCGTGACATCTTGTCGAGGCTTTCATAGGCGTCTGTGCCATAGACCGCTTCGTACCAGGCACGCGGCGTCAGCGACGGCAGGCCGAAATCCGGCCCCGCGAGATATTTCGGCGAGCGCAGCGTCTTCATCCGCGCGCAGCCGATCCAAGGCCCTTCCCGCCCCTTCTCGGCCTTGTCGATCACCTGAACGCCCACAATGCCGCGCCGTTTCAGGCCGAAGGCGATAGCGAGTCCCGACATGCCAGCCCCACAGATCACGACATTATAGCGTGCGACGCGAGCAGGTCCTGGCTCTGGTGCTGAAGCCCAGACCCGCCCGAGCGCTTCCGTCGCCTCCATTTCGCCGACAAGCCGTTTTTCGAGCGTTTCAAGTCGCGATATGCTGAGAGCGCCATTCATGTTCGATCCTGACACTTCTTTCTTCAATACGGCCTCGCGCTAAGCCCGCCATGACCGCAAGTCTTTTAAGCAACCCGGCGAATGCGCAAAAACGAGGCATACTGCACAATCGTCAAGCAAAAAATGAGCGATATTGTTCAATTTTGTTATATTCAGGCCGTTATTGCTTTTTTGTCAAGTGTACTTGAGTGCGTTTTTGTTTGATGTATAGTGGCAACCAATCATGAAAAGGAGAACACTAATGACATTCATGAAGGGGAATTTTCAGAAATTTGCTACCGTTTGCATCGTTGCCCTGACAGCGGGCATGGCGCAGGCGGCCGACAAGCCGCTGGCCGGCATCACACTCAATCTTGCATCTATGAACGACCAATTTTCGGCCGTGCTGGCGCAGATCGCGCCCGAGTTCAAGGAAGCGACCGGCGCAGAACTCAAGGTCGACATCATGGACTACGGCTCTCTGCTGACGAAGACGACCGCCGATTTCGTGGGGCACACCGCCGGTTATGATCTGATCACCATGGACATCGTCTGGGCAGGGCAGTTCGCCGCCAATGGCTATACGATCGATCTCAACGACCTGATGAAGCGCGACGCCAAGGAGCTGGATACCGCCGACATCTATCCCAAGCTCACGGAAGCGCTCGGCAATTACAAAGGCAAGCAGGTCGCCTATCCCTTTGCCGGCTATGCCAACGTCCTCGCCTATCGCAAGGATCTCTTCGATACCGCCGGCCTGAAGGCTCCGGAAACGATGGAAGACCTGGTTGCCGCGGCCTATAAGCTGACCGACCCGGCCAAGAAACAGTACGGCTTTGTCGCTAACGGCCAGAAAGGCCCGGCGGTCGCTCAGGACTGGATGCAATATAACGCCGAAATGGGCGGCGCCATCCTCGACAAGAACGGCAAGCCGGCGCTCAATTCCGAAGCCAATATCAAGAGCCTGACTGTTTATCGCGATCTCTTCAAGAAAGCAGCCCCTCCCGGTGCCGCCGATTATGACTGGGGCGGCCGCGAAGAAAGCTTCCGCCAGGGCATCGCCGCCACGATGCAGACTTGGTCTGTCGGCGCGCCCGGCTATTACGATCCGAAGACGTCCAAGATAGTCGGTAAGGTCGATGTCGCGCTTGCCCCGCGCGGCAAGGGTTTGCCGAAGATCTACGGAATCGGCGGCTGGGGCATGGCCATCAACGCCGATGCGAAGGACAAGCAGAAAGAAGCCGCCTGGACCTTCATCAAGTGGGTCACCAGTCCGAAGATCCAGAAGGAGATGAACATGCTCGGCGCTGGCAGCTATATCCGCAAGAGCACGGTCGCGGACAAGGAACTGAACGCCAAGTATCCGTTCCTGCCCGTTCTCAACGAAGTCTTCGAGAACGGCGACGGCGACTACCGCCCACGCATTCCGGAATATCCGGAAATCCAGGACATGCTGGGCACAGCCGTTAACTCTGTCCTCGTCGGTACGGCTGAGCCCAAGGCCGCGCTTGATGCGGCGCAGGAAGCAGCCGCCAAGCTGTTTTAAGAACAGGCCCGCTTCACGAAAGACCGTGAAGCGGGCCTTTCATTTCGAGGGCGATGGTCGGGCCGGCTTTAGCGGCACGCTGAAGGCAAGATTCCGTTTGCGCACCGGCCCGTTTTCCTCTCAGATCGAAACGCGAAGCAATTGGCCATTCGGTGATGACGAATTACGCGATGAACCTGACCAGTTCCGTTGACAGCAAGGCGGCCACGCGCTTCCCCTCGGTCTCTTTTGCCACGCGACGAAAATTCTTCCTGTTTGCCATGGCGCTCCCCGCCGTCGCCTACGTGATTGCGCTCGGCGTCTTCCCGCTCGTAAAGGGCATCTGGTACAGCCTCTACGAATACAATCTCCTGAAGCCGGCGCGGACGCATTTCGTCGGCATCGACAATTACATCAACCTGCTGGCAGATGCCGATTTTCGCGGCGCCATCGCCAATACGGTGATCTTCACCGTCTTTTCTGTCGCCATCGAACTCGTCTTCGGCTTTGTCATCGCGCTGGCGCTCTGGCGCGACGACCGGTTCAATCGCGTCTGCCTGACGTTGATCCTTGTTCCCGTCACCATTACGCCGCTGGTCGTCGGCCTCATCTTCAAAGGCTTGCTGCTCGCCGACTACGGGATGGTCGGCTATTATCTTGCCCAGTGGGGTATCACCGATCCGCGCGGCCTCTTCGCCACGCCGTCGACTGCGCTGGCCACGCTCATCTTCATCGACGTCTGGGAATGGACGCCGCTCGTCGCGCTTATTCTACTGGCCGGCCTAAAGGCACTCCCAGGAGATCTCCTGGAAGCCGCCGCCGTCGACGGAGCAACCGCCTGGCGCACTTTCCGCTCCATTACATTGCCACTCATGCTCCCCGCCGTCATGCTGGCGCTGACGCTACGCACCATCGACGCCTTCCGCGTCTTTGACAGCGTGTTCGTGACCACCGGCGGCGGACCGGGCAATTCCACCAACACTCTCATGGTCTATGCGGTGAAGGAGGGCCTAAGCTTCTTCAATATCGGCAAGGCATCGGCGATTTCCAACATCGCGCTTCTGTGCGTAGCGATCATCGCCGCCTGCTTCATCTTCATGATCCGCCATTTCGACAAGAAGGCCAACGGCCGATGACGACACGCTCCATGGTCTTTGATACGGCGCGCCGCGGCTTCCTGCTGCTTACTCTCGCCTTCTTCCTGCTGCCCTTCCTGTGGCTCGCAATGACCGCCTACAAACCGTCGAACGAGATCTTCTCCATTCCGCCACATCTCTTCTTCACGCCAACGCTGGACCAATTCCGCAATGCACTGCGCATCTTCGATGTCGGCAGCCTCATCACTTCCAGCCTCTTGATTGCTGGTGGCTCGATGCTGCTTTCGCTGATACTCGGCGTTCCGGCCGGCTATGCGCTCGCCCGCTCGACACATCCCGCCGCCATGGGCGTTGCCTATTTCTTCATGACGATCCGCATGGTCCCCGCTGTCGCGGCGCTTATCCCTTTCTATCTGATCATGCGCGATATCGGCCTCATCGGCAGTTGGTTCAGCGTCGTCCTGATCAATTGCGTGCTCAATACCGCCTTCGTGAGCTGGATGATGTTTTCCTACTTCCGCGGGCTGCCAAAGGAGCTCGAAGAAGCGGCGTTGACGGATGGCTGCGGGCAGTTCGGCGCGTTCTGGAAAGTATCCTTGCCTGCGGTGCGTTCCGGCATTATCGCCTCTGCGCTTTTCTGCGTGCTCTTCTCGTGGAACGATTTCCTCTTCGCCATGTTCCTAACGCGGCTCGATTCCAAGCCGATCTCCGTGGCGTTGCTTTCGGCTTACGGCACAAAGGACATCACCTGGGGGACGCTCGGGGCGTTGGCGCATTTCTCGACTGTGCCAATCGTGCTCATCGTGCTCGTCCTCAACCGCTATTTCGTGCAGGGACTGACCAAAGGCATCAACTGAGCGAACAAACATTGGCGATTAAAAAGGCGTCACCTCGCGGAGCCGTCTTTCGTCATTTCGAACAAGTCAAACAAAAGCGTAAAGAGCGCTTCAGGCGATTTCGTTTTTACCGGAAACCCTCCCCCAAAGAACCTTTCTCAGGCCGCTTTCGAAGCCAGGTAATTCTTCCAGCCGGCATGCGTCGTAATGTCGATCGCGCCGTCCAACGCTACGGTCTCGCAGAGAAAGCCGGATACCTGGCGACCGTTCTCAAGCGCGAGCTTACCGATCCCCAGCGGCTGCGGAATGCGCTCGACGAGATCGGCAAAGCCTGCAAGCGGCAGTGACCAGATCTCGACCTCGATGCCCGGCCCCTTGGCGCTTGGATCGCGAACGAGACCCGGCTTGGCCGGTGTCGTGCCGGTGAGCGCATAAAGCCGATAATCGCCTGTCGTGCGGGTCTGGCCACGGAATACGCCGCCGCGCTCCATCAGTTCATGATTGAGCGGCATGCCGGACAGATGTGCGCCGACAACGGCAATCTCGCGGTGACCGGCCGGAATTTCCGTTGGTGTGCCATAGGCCGGATAGGGATTGAGGTTCATGCCGAGCCCGATGCCGACGCGACGGTGGAATTCGGCCGCGATCGCCGCCGCTTTCGCTTCAGCCATGCCGGGGGCGAGGAAGGTGACACCCGAGGGCAGCCCATCGGCGCGGAAACCATTCGGTACGGCGATCCCGCAGAGGCCCATCAGATTGACGAAATTGGTATAGATGCCGAGCCGCGCATTGAGCGCGATCGGATCAGCGAGAATCTCGCTTTTGCGATAGATCGTCGGCGTCGTCGGCACCAGAAGCACTTCGATGTCGTCCCAGATCGGGCGTGTCGCGCATTTCAACTCGGCGATGCGGTGAATGGCGCGGAACGTATCGAGGGATGAATATTGCCCGCTGTTTTCGAGAATCTTCTTTGTCACCGGATGGATCGCGTCGCCATGCTGGGCCAGCACCTTGTCGAGGCTGAGCGCGCGCTCCGAAATCCATGGGCCTTCATAGAGAATACGCTGGGTTTCCTCGAACGCGGCAAAATCGACCTCGACCGCCGTGCCGCCCATGGCATCCAGTCGTCTGATGGCTTCCTGGAACAGCCGCTCCGCCTCGCTGTCGCCGAAGAAGCGAAGCGAAGCGCCGGCTGGAACGCCGAAGCGGAACTTCGGCGGGGCCGGCTGCATGTCGAGCGCGACATGATCGGCCTCGGGCTTGGAAAAAGGATAGGTCGGATCGTAGCCGGTGATGATGCGCAGAACCGCCATGCCATCCTCCACCGTCAGCGCGAAGACGGATACGGTCTCAATCGTCTTCACGCAGCCGCCGCCCGATACGCAGGCATTACTGACAATGCCCGGCGTCGGCTTGATCCCGACGATATTGTTGAAACCCGCTGGCACGCGGCCGGAGCCGGCAGCGTCATTGGCGATCGAGAAGCTGGAAAGCCCGGCCGCCACCGAAACGCCCGAACCGGAACTGGAACCGCCGGAAATATAGTCATCGTTGAACACCGACGAGCATGCACCGTACGGCGTGCGCATGCCCACAAGGCCGATGCCGAACTGGTCCATATTGGTCTTGCCGATCAGGATCGCACCATTGTCGAAAAGGCGCGTCACGGCCTGTCCGGTGCTTTCGGCGGTATAGGCTCCTTCTTTCAGCGCATTGGTCGTCGGCAGGCCGATGACGTCGTTGCAATCCTTGATCGAAAAAGGAATGCCCCAGAGAGGACGGCCGTCATAGCCGGTATTCTCCAGCCTCTCGGCCGCTCTCAGCGCATTGGCGCGGGAGACGAGATAGATCCAAACATGGTCCTCCCCCCGCGCCTCGATCCGATCATAGATCGCATTGACGACCGTGGAAGGCTTGAGCTGACCTGAAGCATAGGCAGCAGTCAGCGTATGGAAATCGAGGCTGCCGGTCTCGGCCGGCCAGTGAAAATCAGACATATCGATCCTCTTCAGGTCGGGATGGGCGCCCTCAGCGACGAGAACAGTTGATCCGAGCGCGCCACGGTGCCGAAAAGCCCGTTGCCGAAGACGGTTATGCGCAATTGCCCGGCATGACGGGCATCCGTCGTTCCCTTGCAAGCATCGGAAACGGCGATGCATTCGAAACCCATGTCGTTGGCAGCACGCTGGGTCGCGTGCAGTAGGCCTTCGGTTGGAATACCGGCCAGCACCAGATTGCGGATGCCGCGCCGTCGCAACCAGGCATCAAGCCCGGTCGAATAGAAGGCGTTGTCGCCCGGATGATCGAAGATCGAAGCCTCCACCCGCAGGCCGAGCGTGTCTGAAAGCTCCCATTCCGGCGTCCCCGGCGCAAAGACCGGATCGCCCAGGACGGCGCGGCGGGCGGCAACCGGGGACAGCGCCTCGCTGCGGCCGCGCCGGCTCGCAATCACCGGCAGGCCGGCCTCCTGGGCGCGTGCGATCAACCTTGCCGCGACAGCGGCCTCCGGCTCCGCACCGAGTGCGGTGATCGTACCGTTCTGGAACCCCAGAATGAGAAGCGCGCTGTCGGCGGCGCTCCATTGCCCATCGAAGGGCCAGGAATAGGGAGTGGCGGCAACACCGGGGAAGCTGTCAGCCATGAAGCGCCTCCATAGCGGCGCGGAAGCCCGCGCGATCGGACACAGTCCCCCAGCGCCCGCCGAAGGCTTTCAAGATATCCATCGTCGCTTTGTGATTGGTCGTTTCCACCGCGGCCGTGCAATCTTCGAGAATGACGCATTCATAGCCGCGCTCGAATCCATCGCGGAAAGTCGATTGCACGCAGCAATCGGAGGTGACGCCAATGACGATGAGATGGGTGATGCCTTGAGCCTTCAGCTGCGCATCGAAATCGGTCGCATGGAAACTCGACTTACCCGGCTTGTCGATCACCGTTTCGCCCGCAAGCGGCGCAAGTTCCGGAACGATTTCGAAGCCAGGTTCGCCGCGCACAAGTATGCGCCCCGAAGCACCTTCATCACCGATGCCCAGCCCATGGACGCGGGTACGCCATTGCTTGTTAGCGGGGAGATCCGATAGGTCCGGCTTGTGGCCCTCCCGGGTATGGAAGACGGCGAGGCCCGCGTCCCGTGCGATTGCCAGAGCCTCCGCAACGGCCGGAATGACGGAGCGCGTATTGTTAATATCTTCGCCCAATTGATCGACCCACCCGCCCGGCGCACAGAAATCGACCTGCATGTCAATCACAACAAGCGCCGCCGTAGCGGCGCGTTCAGGCGGGTTGCATGGCCAGAAATTCATCATGCGCGAAGTCTCCGCTCCTCGACGAGGTCGAGGATCGCCGAGAAGTCGGTGAAATCCGCGCCATAGCGCAGCACCGGCATGCCCGCCGCCCGCGCCGACGCCGCGCCCACGACGCTATCCTCGACGGCCAGCACGTGCGAAGCATCAAGGCCAAGACGCTCGCAGGCAAGCCGATAGGGCTCGGGATCAGGCTTGCCATGCATCACATCCTCGCGCCCTATCGCAAAGGCCATCGCGCGGTCGAGCCCTATTGCCTTAAGATTGGCCTCGACAATGCGGCGAGACGAGTTGGAAACCGCACATTGAGCAAGCCCCGCCGCAGCAAGCACAAGCACTGTCTCCGGCGCGCCCGCCATCGGCTGCAACTCCGCGGTCCGCTCAATATAGGCCTCGACAATCTCGGAGTTCCAGGTCTCGGGGCCAAGCCCGGGCGGATAGAGCGGTGCGAGCACCGTCCAGACAGCACTCATTGCCACCCCGATGAAGCGCGTATCATCGGCGGCGATGTTGACGCCATAGCGCTCCGAGACGGCCATCAGCGCCTTGTGGTGAACCGGTTCGCTGTCGATCAGCGTCCCGTCGACATCCCAGGCGATTGCCTTGATCATGGCTGGCCTCCACGCGCGAAGAAGGGTTTCAGCGACCGGTAGAGATCGCGGTAGTCGGCATAGATCCGGTCACCGGCGGCAACACCTTCAGGCGAAGGCTGAAGCACCGCGCCAAAACGCACGGAGGCCGCGACATCCTCCCACGCCGCCACACCTGATCCGGCCGCCGCCACCCAGGCGGCACCAATCGACGAGCCGAAGGCGTCGGACAAGACGTGGATCGGCTGGCCGCAGATATCGGCGACGATCTGCATCCAGACGAGGCTTCGGCTTCCCCCGTCGGAGGCGATCAGCCGTGTTGCCGGGCGCCCGGTTTCCGCAAGCACATCGAGATGATGGCGGAAGCCGCAGGCAATCGCCTCCAGCACCGCGCGCCACATATGGCCGCGCGTGTGACCGAGACTGAGGCCCGTGATCGTACCGCGCGCCAGCGGGTCATGAATCGGTGTCTTCTCGCCCAGAAAATAGGGCAGTGCGCGCACGCCGTCCGCGCCGGCAGGCACGGTCGCGGCTTCCTGGTCGAGCTCCTTTAAAACGTCGTCGCTTTCCGAGCCACCGATGAGGGCGGCAAGCCATCTGAGAAGCGAGCCTGAGGAAGCCATGCAGCCGTTCGGCGCATAAAGGCCGGGAACGAGATGGTAGTCGAGGAAAAGCCGACGGTCGGGCTCCGGCCGGCCGGCAATGGCTATGATGTCGCCTGCCCCACCAAATTTGAGGAGGACATCGCCAGCCTGCGTCAGGCCAGCCGCTAGCGCAGAGGCGATATGGTCGGCGGCTCCACCGAAGACAGGCAGGCCTTCCGGCAGGCCGGTCAGTTCCGCCGCTTCCGCCGTCACCGCGCCGATGACCTCATGCGAGGCGACCAACTCCGGCAGGACGCCGGAGCGAAGTCCCGACAGCGCCACGAGGTCATCCGCAATCCGGTAATCGTCAAGATCGATGAAGCCCGCTTCAAGCGCCCAGTTGCGCTCGACCGTCAGACGGCCGGTCAGGTGCATATTGATGAAATCATAGGAGCCGAGGACATGGGCGATCCGGCCATAGACATCCGGCTCATGCGCCCTCAGCCATTGCAGTTTCGGGGCGACTAATTGTTGGGTCAGGCCCTGGCCGGTGCGGCTAAGGAAGCGCGTCTCGTCCAACGCCGCTTTCATGGCTTCGACTTCCGCCCCGGAACGCGCGTCACTCTGCTGGATGCTCGGGCGCAGTACGCGGCGTGCGCGATCGAGCAGCACCACAGCCGGCAGCATTCCGGTGACGCAGACACCGGCGAGTTCGCATCCCTCAGGCAAGTGGGTGATCATCTCCCGCACCACGACCTGCGTGTTCGCCCACCATTGCCCGGGATCGGCCTCGGCAAAGCCGGGATGCGGCGAGGACAAGCGCGAGGGGCGCGAGGCCGAGGCCAGGGGCTCGCCGGCCTCCGACATCGCTACCGCGATCGTCGAGGTCGTGCCAATATCGATGCCGATGAACACTGGCATGGCGGAAGAACCTTTCAGTCGCGGATCGCGTTTTCGGTCTCGGCGTCGAAGAAATGCAGTTCTGCGGGATTGACCGACAGGGATAGCGTCTCGCCGAGGCGAAGCGCATACGTGGCCGGAACAGAGGCACGCAATCGAGGCCCGGAAAGCGAAACCTCGTCGGCTTCCGCCGTCACCTCCTCCAGCTTGCCAGCCCCGCCAATATCGAGATGGACGAGTTTCGTGGCACCGAAATCCTCAATGAAGGCGATCGTTCCTTCAATGCGCCCGAAATCGGGATCAACGGCGTCTGTGGCGCTCAATGCCTCGGCCCGCACGCCGACAATGATCTCCTTGCCGACATGACGCACAAGTGCCGGACGCCTGGCAATGACAGGCTCGGGCACCGGCAGGCCGAATCCGCCGGCAGCAGCAGCCAGACCGCCCTCGCCGACCACCAACGTCGCTTTCAGGAAGTTCATCGACGGCGTGCCGATGAAGCCGGCAACGAAGAGATTGGCGGGCGTGTCGTAAAGCGCACGCGGCGTGCCGAGCTGCTGCAAAGCGCCAGCGCGCATCACGGCGACGCGATCACCCATGGTCATGGCCTCGATCTGATCATGCGTGACGTAGACGGTGGTAATGCCGCTCAACTTCTGCAGCCGGGCGATTTCGGCCCGCATCTGGCCGCGTAGCCGTGCGTCGAGATTGCTCAAAGGTTCGTCCATCAGAAACGCCTTGGGCGCGCGCACCAGCGCCCGGCCCATCGCCACGCGCTGTCGCTGGCCGCCGGAAAGCTGCCCCGGCTTGCGGCCGAGATAGGCATCGAGTTCGAGAAGCTTGGCCGTGTCCCTGACCTTGCGGTCGATCTCCGTCTTGTCGACGCCGCGCACGGACAAGCCGAAGCCGATATTCTCGGCGACCGTCATATGCGGATAAAGCGCGTAGGACTGGAAGACCATCGCTATATCGCGATCGCGGGGTGCAAGGCCGTTGGCAACGGTATCGCCAACCAACAGGCGACCGCCGGTGATATCCTCAAGACCCGCAATCATTCGGAGAGCGGTCGACTTACCGCAGCCGCTCGGGCCGACTAGAACCAGAAACTCACCATCCTCGATAGTGAGATCGAGGTGCTGGATTGCCGCATATCCGTCCGGATAACGTTTTTCCACTCCCTCAAAGACGATGGATGCCATGATCTCTCCGATATGATGCGGCTTGGGCGGCCGACTTGCCCGTCAGGTCATATAGACGCCGCCAGTGACATTGACGCCCTGGCCGGTCATGAAACGGGCGGAATCCGAGCAGAGGAAAACGACGACATCGGCGACGTCCTCGGGCGTCTCCAGTCGTCCGAGCGGCGTCTGGGTGATGTAGTCTTCAACGACACGTTCAGGACTGACGCCGCGCAGTTTGGCTTCCCAATCGATCTCGCGCTCCTGCATGCCGGTCTTGACGAAACCCGGGCACACGGCATTGACGCGGATGCCTTTCGAGGCCAATTCGCGGGCAAGCGCCTGTGTCCAGCCGAGAACGGCGAACTTGCTGGCAGAGTAATGCGCCAGCAGCGGCGCGCCGACCTTTGCGGCAAGCGAGGCCGTGTTGACAATCACCCCCTGGCCCTGCGCCACGAAGCGGCGCGCAGCGATCTGGTTCGTCAGAAAGATGCCGCGGGTATTGACGTCAAAGTTGAAATCCCACTCCTCGTCGGTGATCTCCAGCGCATGCTGCATGGTGGAGACACCGGCATTGGCAATCAGTATATCGTAGCCGCCCATGATATCGGCTGCTTGTTCGAATGTCTTTTCCACGGAGGAACGTGAGCGAACATCGATCTCCAGAGCGTGGCCGGAAATCGACTGTGCGACTGTGTTCGCCGCGTCCAGATTGATGTCGCAAATGGTGATCTTGACGCCTTGTTTTGCCAGCGCCCGCGCGATTGCGCGGCCTATTCCACTGCCCCCGCCGGTGACGATGGCCTTTAAACCCTCGAGTTCCGCAAATTTCGGATATCCCACGAACCATGTCTCCGACCAAAAGAACACGTCGATCATATAGCAACAAAAACGTACAAATCAATCGAAATTTATGTTTGAATTTGTTCGCTTTCTGAGTTAAGCACTGATCATGTAATGGGAGGACTGGACTTCGGGTGTATGCGGCCGCAATCACCCAGCCGCCTTTTCTAAATGAAAGACAGACCAATGATCGCAGGCCATGACGCTGAAACGCAGACAATCGAAAGGACGAAAGTTCTTGCGCGCACGCGCCGCGCCTTCATTTTAGATGCGGTGGCCGAAACGGGCGCCGTATCCGTCACGGAAATTGCTGCGCAGCTCGGCGTGTCCGAAATGACTGTGCGGCGCGACCTGACCGAACTGGAAAAGGAAGGACGGCTTGCCCGCACCCATGGCGGAGCAGTCAGCACCGATCTTACCGCAATTGTCGAACCCGGCCTTTCAGCAACCATCTCGCGCCTCAACGAGCCGACCTTTCAGGCCCGTCTTGCCAAGAACGCATTGCCGAAGCGGTTGATTGCGGAAGCGGCGGCACAGGTCGCTTCCGGACTTCGCACGATTGCGCTCGATGTCGGCACGACAACGTTCCTGCTTGCCCGGTTGCTCGCCGGCCAGCAGCATGTAAAGTTCTTCACCAACAGCGTGCGCAACGCTACCCAGCTTGGCGAAGGCTTGGCGGAAGTCTACCTGCCGGGTGGGCGCATGAGAAACGATGAATTGTCGATTTCCAATGCGACGGCGATTTCCCAGTTCGAAGCACTTTGGTTTGATATCGCCTTTGTCGGCGTTTCCGGACTGACGTCGGATGGTATTTATGACTATTCCTTCGATGATACGGAGATGAAGCGCGTCTATCTCCGCCGCTCGACAAAGAAGGTCGTTCTCTGCGACGCATCGAAATTCGATTGCATGTCGCTCGTCCACATCGCGCCGCTTTCACAATTCGACATGCTGATCACCAATGCATCGCCGCCGCCCGAACTGGCCGAAGCGCTTGAGGCTGCCAAGGTCGAAGTGATGGTCGCCGGCTCGCCCTCCTGAAACATCCGGTTTGTGAAAACACGCTTTCTCTAACGCCCAATTTCGGAGCTTTCGATGGTTTTTGAATTTTTTGGTGACAAGAAGAAGGTCATCATTGCCATGGCGCATATCGGCGCCCTGCCGGGTTCGCCGAATTATGATCCGAAAGGCGGCGTCTCGAAGCTCATCGACGACGTGATGGAAGATATTCGCGCGCTGCAGGAAGGCGGCGTCGATGCCATCATGTTTGGCAACGAGAATGACCGGCCTTACGAGTTGAAGGCGCCTCCGGAAGGTATTGCTGCGATGACGGCGATCGTCCAGGCTGCGAAGGCGGAGCTCAAGATTCCCTTCGGCGTCAACTATCTCTGGGATCCGACAGCCAGCGTCGCCATCGGTGCCGCCACCGGCGCAAGCTTCGTGCGTGAGATCTTCACCGGCGTCTTCGCCTCCGACATGGGTATCTGGGCGCCGGATTGCGCGACGCCGGCCCGGCTGCGCGCAAAGCTCGGCCGCACCGACATGAAGATGCTGTTCAACATCAATGCGGAATTCGCCCATTCGCTCGACCAGCGTCCGATCGAACTCCGCGCAAAGAGCGCCGTGTTTTCCTCGCTTGCCGATGCCATCCTTGTATCCGGCCCGCTGACCGGCCAGCCGGTCGACCAGTCCGGTCTGCGCAAGGTCTGTGAAGCCGTGACGGATGTTCCCGTTTTCGCCAATACGGGCGTCAACAAGGATAATGTCACCGGCATCCTCTCCTGCGCCAGCGGCGTCGTTATCGGCACTCATTTCAAATATGAGGGCAATACCTGGAACAAGGTCGAGCCCGCCCGCGTCAAGCGCTTCATGGACGTCGTAAGCACTATTCGCTGACGACGCTCTGGCTCAAAAGTCTCCATCTTATAAAGTCATGAGTGGAGTTACGATGTGGACGCCTCCACACCAGCGACGGAGTCCGCATAGGGAAGTACCCGAGGAGGAAGCTTGGAAAATCATCATAGTTCCAATCTCTTCGTGGGCTCGGCGGTTTCTGAGAGGGCCGTCCGCGCGGATCCACGGCCGACCCTATTTATCATCATGACGCAATCCTGATTTCCCTCAGAGCCTGCCTCTTATTCGCCGTGACCTGCTCAATCGCCGCTTCCAGCGAACAGGCCGACAATCTCTCCAGCTAGCAGCCGTGCGGTCGCTGGCCGCAGCGGGTATCGAACGTCATTTTCTCCTGCCGAAATACAAGCACGCGTGATCACGAGTCTCATCTTTGAAACTCAGGAAAATCGGCGCTGCGGGTCACATCGCTCCACTCGTCGAAATTCTTCCGAAGTGTTTCAAGGGTAAGCGCGAATTTCTGCA
>UBXG01000006.1 GCA_900469475.1 Hyphomicrobiales bacterium
ACCCATCGAAGTAGTCAACAGGCCTATTTTGAAAAAAATCAAAAAACACATAACTGTTTGATTCCTATGTAATTTTTATGAACATCCCGATGGACGTCCTAAAAAGCCCCCCAGAACACCTTTAGATATCCACCAAAGAGCACTCGACATGGCCGCAAAACGGTGGAACCGGCTCAAAAGCTGCATCTCGGCACCAGAACCCAGTGCCACCGTTCTTGGCATTTATCGGAAACAGGGCACGGATTGGCTCAAAAGCGGCTGGTTGATTTGACACTTCTGTCATAAATATGCACATCTTCGCCCCCAGCCTGCGGGCTCGCATGAAGGAAGCGGATCACGATCGGCATGATGACGGACAAGATGATGCTCCGATCCCTCGGCAACGAGCCGCCAATCCTGGCGGATGGCCGACGGGCACCGGATCGGCGCGAGGTCTCTCTCCGTTGGCTTTCCGGCACCTTTCTGACCGGTGTCACGTCAAGCATCCTTATGGGCGTAGCATTGTTTGCCGCACTCGACGGCCGGCAGCAGCTCGCAATCCCTGCGGAAGCCTATGCGACGGTCGATAATCATAATGCTGCCGATGATCAGGTCACGCGCGGCGGCCGACTGATTTCCACGGCGATCGCCTCGAAGCCTTCCGACCGCAATGTTCTTGAAGTGTCGACCGTTGTGCGCGATGGCGACAAGGAAGTGGTGCGCCGCCAACCCTTCGCCCATGTGAAGATCGCCCTCGCCACCAACCGGATCGCCAGCGAGAGCTACCCGCCCTTCGATCCTTTGGCGATCTTTTCGACGGACGACAACATACCGCAGCCGGCCAACAAGACCGGTGCCATTTATGGATCAGACGTCGAATCCGAAGTCAGCCTGAAGACGATCGCCTTTCCTGCCAAGGACATTCCATTTCAGCTTGCCGGCTCCATGTCGCTTGATGAGGTCGAGGAGAATGTCCGTTCCAATGGCTCGGTGCTGGCCGACGGCAATGCCCAGCTTTCGGCGCTCTACTATGTCGACCCGCGCCGTTTCGCCAATGACGATTCCGACGTCGATCTGACAGCGGGCCTTGCAGCTCGCATCGTCGAAGAGAACATGTCCGTCTCGGCTCCGGAAGCGGTAACTGCGCAGACGGAAGAATTTGCCGACGATATTATTCCCGTCCGCGAGAACATGCCGATTGCCGCGGCACTAATAGGCGCCGGCTACCTCAAAGCCGACGCGAATGATGTCGCAACCAAGATCCAGCCGCTCTTCGGTTCGTCCGATGTCTCCGCCGGCGACGTGCTGCGCATCGGCATCCTGCAGAAAGGCGAGCAGGCAAAAATCATCCGCGCCAGCATCTATCGCGGCACGAAACATCTGCTGACCGTCGCGCAGAACGATCATGGCGACTTCGTTGCCGGCAGCGCCCCGCCAATGCTCGATGCCATCTCGACGGCTTTCGACAATGACGCGCCCGCCCTGACAGCTGGCCGCGACCTGCCGAGTGTCTATGACGGCATCTATCGCGCCGCCCTTTCCTACGGCATGACCAAGGAGATGGTGGCGCAGATCGTCAAGCTGCTTGCGAGCAATGTCGATTTCCAGGCACAGCTAAAGCCGACGGATTCACTGGAGGCCTTCTTCTCCGTCACTGACGACAAGGGACAGGCGACGGCCGATTCCGAGCTGCTCTACGTCAACGCCCGTTTCGGCGATAACGTCACCCGTTTCTACCGCTTCGAGGATCCGACGGATCACTCGATCGATTACTTCGACGAGGCCGGCAAGAGCATCCGGCAATTCCTGCTGCGCAATCCTGTTCCCACCGGCGTCTTCAAATCCGGCTTCGGCATGCGCCGCCACCCGATCCTAGGCTTTGCCCGCATGCATACCGGCGTCGACTGGTCAGCACCGCGGGGCACGCCGATCATCGCTGCCGGCAACGGCATTGTCGAAAAGGCCAGCTGGGATTCCGGCGGTTTCGGCAATCAGACCTTGATCAGGCATGCGAACGGCTACGTCTCCTCCTACAATCACCAGAGCGCCATCGCCAAGGGCGTCGTCCCCGGTGCGAAGGTCGTGCAGGGACAGGTAATTGGCTTCATCGGCTCGACAGGTCTCGCGACCGGTCCTCACCTGCACTATGAGCTGATCGTCAACGGTACGAAGGTCGACCCGTTGCGCATCCGCCTTCCCGGCGGCAAATCGCTTGAAGGCGATGCGCTCGCCAAATTTCAGGAAGAACGCAAGCGCATCGATACACTGCTGACCGACGAGAAGACGAAGCAGATCGCCAGCAAATAGCCCCAGCCGCTCGGCCATTTCACATTTGGGCCGCGCTGCGGCCGATGGCAAAATGGCGGCCCGAAGACCGCCATCCGCATTTATTCACATGCTATAGCTTAGGCCGCTTCGTTTACCGCCTGGCGCGGACGAAACAACAGCCGGTCAGAACCGCTGGTGACCTTGACGAGCGAACCATCCGGAATTTGACCCGAAAGGATCTGTTCGGCGAGCGGATCCTGCACGTATTTCTGGATTACCCGCTTCAGCGGCCTTGCACCATAGACCGGATCGTAACCCTTGTTGGCGAGCCAGTTGCGGGCATCATCATCGAGTTCGAGCGTGATCTTGCGTTCCGACAGCAGCTTCAGCAGCCGCTCCAGCTGGATATCGACGATCGCGCCCATCTCATCGCGCTTCAGGCGATGGAACAGGATGATTTCGTCGATACGGTTCAGGAATTCCGGCCGGAAATGCGACCGGACGACTTCCATCACCTGCTCGCGCACCAGATCGCTGTCATCGCCATCCTTCAGCTGGGTCAGATATTCGGCGCCCAGATTGGAAGTCATGATGATCATCGTGTTACGGAAATCGACCGTGCGGCCCTGTCCGTCCGTCAACCGTCCGTCATCCAGAACCTGAAGCAGGATGTTGAAGACATCGGGATGCGCCTTTTCGATCTCGTCGAACAGCACGACCTGATAGGGCCGACGACGCACGGCTTCGGTCAGCGCACCACCTTCCTCATAGCCGACATAGCCGGGAGGAGCACCGATCAGCCGGGCCACGGAGTGCTTCTCCATGTACTCGGACATGTCGATGCGCACCATCGCGGTGTCGTCGTCGAAGAGGAAGCGGGCAAGCGCCTTGGTCAGCTCCGTCTTGCCGACACCGGTCGGGCCAAGGAAGATGAACGAGCCGATCGGCCGGTTCGGATCCTGCAGGCCGGCGCGAGAGCGGCGAACGGCGCGAGAGACGGCCTGAACAGCATCGCCCTGGCCGACGACCCATTTTGCCAGCTCGTCTTCCATCCTGAGCAGCTTGTCGCGCTCGCCTTCCAGCATCTTGTCCACGGGGATCCCGGTCCAGCGGGAAACCACCTGAGCGATGTTGTCGGCGGTGACGACCTCCTGCACCATGGAATCACGGGCACTATCCTGCTCTTCCGCAGCGTGGAGTTCCTTCTCAAGATTGGGGATCACGCCATAGGCAAGCTCGCCTGCACGCTGGAACTCACCCTTGCGCTGGGCTATGGCAAGTTCGTTGCGGGCATCGTCGAGCTGCTTCTTCAGGTCGGCGGCAAGACCAAGCTTCTGCTTTTCGGCCTGCCAGCGCGCAGTCAGCGCATCGGCTTCCTCTTCCAGAGACGTAAGATCCGTTTCCAGCCGCTTCAGCCGGTCAGCCGAGGCCTGGTCGGTTTCCTTCTTCAACGCCTCGCGCTCGATCTTCAGCTGAATGATGCGGCGATCGAGTTCGTCGAGCTCTTCCGGCTTGGAATCCACCTGCATGCGCAGACGCGCTGCGGCTTCGTCCATCAGGTCGATGGCCTTATCCGGCAGGAAGCGGTCGGTGATGTAGCGGTTCGACAGAGTTGCGGCAGCCACCAGCGCGGCATCGGCGATGCGCACTTTGTGATGCTGTTCGTATTTTTCCTTCAAGCCGCGCAGGATCGAGATCGTGTCCTCGACCGTCGGCTCTTCGACCATGACGGGCTGGAAACGGCGGGCGAGCGCCGGATCCTTCTCGACATGCTTGCGGTACTCGTCGAGCGTGGTCGCGCCGACGCAATGCAGCTCGCCGCGTGCAAGCGCAGGCTTCAAGAGGTTCGAGGCATCCATCGCGCCATCAGCCTTGCCGGCACCGACCAACGTATGCATCTCGTCGATGAACAGGATGATCTCGCCGTTTTCCGACTGCACTTCGTTGAGCACGGCCTTCAGCCGCTCTTCGAATTCGCCGCGGAATTTCGCGCCGGCAATCAAGGCACCCATGTCGAGCGCCATCAGCTTCTTGTCCTTCAGCGATTCCGGCACGTCGCCATTGACGATGCGCAGCGCCAGACCTTCGACGATCGCCGTTTTGCCGACACCGGGCTCGCCGATCAGCACAGGATTGTTCTTCGTGCGGCGCGACAGGACCTGGATCGTGCGACGGATTTCGTCGTCACGGCCGATCACAGGGTCGAGCTTGCCTTCGCGGGCCTCGGCGGTGAGGTCGCGGGCATATTTCTTCAAGGAATCGAAGCCCTGCTCCGCATTGGCCGAGTCGGCCGTGCGGCCCTTGCGGATATCGTTGATGACCTGATTGAGGGCGACAGGTGTAACGCCGGCCTTCTTCAGGCTCGCCGAAGTGGAAGCCGAGGGTTCGATCGCCAAAGCCTGCAAGAGACGCTCGACAGTGACGAAACTGTCGCCAGCCTTCTTCGCGGCATCTTCCGCAGTGGTGAAAACCTTGGCGAGCGGCTGCGAGAGATAGACCTGACCGTCGCCGCCGGAAACCTTCGGCAGCTTGGCAAGCGCGGCATCATTGGCAAGACGAGCAGCCTTGGCATCACCGCCGGCGCGTTCGATCAACGAGGCGGCCATGCCCTGGTCGTCGTCCAGAAGCACCTTGAGAACATGCTCGGGGGTGAACTGCTGATTTCCTTGCGCAAGCGCATTGGTTTGAGCGGATTGCAGGAAACCGCGAACCCGTTCGGAGTATTTTTCGATATTCATATGAGACCTCCATGAATCGCTCTGCCCGGACCGGCACAGACCGATGATTGAGATTGAGCCCCCTCTAGAGGCAGGCCCCGCCTTTCCGCCATTGAGATTTGCGACAAGACAACTGAGGGGAATATGGGAGGATATTCGAAGAGTTTAAAGGGTCGCGGAATGGAAAAACCGGACGGTGTGGCTCCATTTGCTTCGGCAATCGAAGAAGCGCCGGTTGGTCCAGTAAGGGACTACCCGCCATATAAAAGGGAATGGCGGCTTTCGCCGCCATTCCTGCATTCTCGCTTTATTAACTCGTTCACTCCAGCGGAGCGACTTATTCCGAGGTAGCGTCCGCCAAAGCCGGAGCTTCGCTCGACCCGGCTTCACCCTGGTCATCGCCCTCGGCTGCAGCACTGCGACGCGGCTGGCGGCGCGGACGATTGCCGCCTGCACTGCGACGGCGCGGCTGGCGCTCGGTGGCAGCGACTGGCGGAGTTTCCTCTTCGATCGCCACTTCGGCCGGAATGCCTTCGATCACCGGCTGCGGGCCGGTACCGTTGATGGCTTCGGGCTCACTGGCCGGAGCAGCAGCAACGGCTGGAGCAGCCTGCTGCTGGCGAACGTGAGGTTGAGCCATCTGCGGCTGATCGTCCATTTCCTGCGCATCCATATCATCGATGTCACGCTCGGCATTATCGCGGTCATTGTAGTTGTGATGATCGTCGCGCTGGTAGCGCTCCTGCATCTGCGCCTGCGCGCTGGCAATGATCCGATTGTAATGTTCGGCATGCTGCAGGTAATTTTCCGCCATGACGCGGTCGCCGGAGCTTTGAGCATCGCGAGCCAAGGCCGCGTACTTCTCGGCAATATGCTGTGCGGTTCCGCGGATTTTCACATCGGGACCAGAGCTGTCGTAAGTCCTGGTCAGCGGGTTCGAGCCCTTGCGGTTGAAATTGTTGTTGTTATTTCCGCCGCCGCCGTTGTTGTTGTTACCACGCCCCCGACCGCGCTTGTTCTGCTGTCCTGGCCTCATAGATCCTTCACCTGAATTCTCTTCGTTGGGATAAAATTATACACGACACCTGCCGCCGCGGTTCGGACACTGCCAAACCAGGGCTTTCGTGCCGCAAGCAAACTGCGCTTTAGCGCCGGTCTGCCGCTCGACTACGTCAGATTAAACTGATCACGCATTGGGTTATCTTCAACCTTTGACACTCTTACCAGAGAGCGGTTCCCCGAGGCTGTCCAAGATAAGCGAATCGTCTCGCTCATTCCCAGCCGCCCAACGCGTGAGCGCAACCTATATTGCTTCCTCAGGAAATCCAAGCTTTTTCTTTGCGATAGCAACGGGTCTCACAAATCCGCTGAAAACGTCGCATTAATGTTGAAATTCAAACACTAGAACCCGGTCATTCTGCCCGTAGTCACGGACCGCCTCGACAAGGGAAAATCCTGCTCCTTCAAAAATTGAAGTCACCGTTTCACGCTGATCGTAGCCGATCTCCACACCTATCATACCGTCCGGATGCAGGAACCGAGCCGCGTCCTTCGCGATCGCCCTGTAAGCATCCAGCCCATCAAGGCCCCCGTCAAGGGCCGCGGGAGGATCGAAATCCTTTACTTCTGGAGCGAGAGTGGAAATGACATTGGACGCAATATAGGGCGGATTTGAGACAATCACATGAAAACATTCGTGGATGGCGTCAAACCAGCTTCCATGCGCGGTCATGAACCGCTCTGCCAGGCCATTTCGCTCAGCGTTCCCGCGAGCCGTTTCCAGCGCTTCGCTGGAAATATCGGAACCAACACCCGTCGCTTGCGGGCTTTCATGGAGCAGAGCCAAACAGATGGCCCCGGTACCCGTTCCAATGTCCAGTATGTGGATATCGCCGATCTTGGATTCAAGACGCCTGATATGCGGCAGCATTGTATCGACGAGAATTTCCGTATCAGGCCGAGGTTCGAGCGTCGCTGGCGACAGCCGCAGCGACAGGCCATAGAACTCTCGCTCGCCGAGAATGCGATGGACCGGCTCATGATTGAGCCGCCGGGCAATCGCCGCCCGTACCATAGCGGCATCATCTGCGGACACAGGCTCGGAACCACGCGTCACCAGCCCGATCGCGGAAAGGCGAAGAAGGCCGCCAACAAGAATGCGGGCTTCCGTGGCGGGATCGTCGAGATCGGCCTCGGCAAAACGCGAGCGCACCTCCTGCAGGAGCCCGGATATGGTTGGCCCCTGCCCGCCGCTCATGCCTGTTCGCCGAGCTGGGCGAGCTGGCTCGCCTGATAATCCGCCAAAAGCGCATCGACCACCTCGTCGATCTCGCCTTCCATCATCCGGTCGAGCTTGTAGAGCGTCAGGTTGATGCGGTGATCGGTGACGCGCCCCTGCGGAAAATTATAGGTGCGTATGCGCTCGGAGCGATCGCCGGAGCCGACCTGGCTCTTGCGGTCGGCCGAACGCTCACTGTCGGCGCGCTGACGCTCCATATCAAAGAGGCGCGACCGCAGGACCTGCATGGCCTTGGCGCGGTTCTGGTGCTGCGACTTTTCCGAGCTCGTGACGACGATGCCGGAGGGAAGATGCGTGATGCGCACGGCCGAGTCCGTCGTGTTGACGTGCTGGCCGCCGGCGCCGGATGAGCGCATGGTGTCGATGCGGATATCCTCGGGCCGGATTTCGATATCGATCTCCTCGGCCTCCGGCAGAACGGCAACGGTCGCCGCCGAGGTGTGGATGCGCCCGCCCGCCTCAGTCTCCGGCACGCGCTGCACGCGATGGACGCCGGATTCGAACTTCAGCCGGGAAAACACACCCTTGCCGCTGATGGTGGCGATGATTTCCTTGAAACCACCGGCTTCGCCGTCACTCGCCGAAAGCACCTCCACCTTCCAGCCGTTGCTGGCGGCGAAACGCTCATACATCCGGAAAAGATCGCCGGCAAAAAGCGCCGCCTCAGAGCCGCCGGTGCCAGCGCGGATTTCCAGGATCGCGCTTTTCTCGTCGGCCGCGTCCTTCGGCAGAAGCTCGACCTGGATATCCCTTTCCAGCACCTCGATGCGCTCCTTGACCTCGGGCAGCTCCATCTCGGCAAGATCGCGCATCTCGCGATCGACCGATTTGTCGGAGAGTATGGCCTCAAGATCAGCAGCCTCGGCTAGAGCGCGCTCATAATCGCGGATCTTGGTCACGACCGGCTGCAGCTCGGAATATTCGGAAGCAAGCTTCACATAGACATCCGCGGCCGGACCGGCGGACATGCGCGCCTCGATTTCGCCGAAACGACGTTCCAACTCGCGCATTTTTTCAACGGGGAGCTTCGCCACCCTCTACTCCAATTCTTCTTATTATCTCTGCTTTGATGTTGTGATGCGCATGATCCTGCCTGCAAACCGCGTCGTGCTTTTCAGGATCGGACGCTAAAGCGGAATATTGTGGCTCTCGGCAAAGCGCACAAGGATATCCCGCATGGAACTCGTCGGCTGCCTGTCATCGAGTGCGGCTTCCATGACCTCGGACAAGGCCTTGAGGTCGAGCCCGAGCAGCATTGCCTTGACCGGGCCGATCGAGGCCGGCGACATCGAAACCGAGCGGAAACCGATTCCGAGCAGGGCCATAGCGGAAATCGTCTTGCCCGCCAGTTCGCCGCAAAGCGTCACCGGCGTCTTGTTGCGTTCGCCAGCGCGCACAATATCGCGCAGGATACGCAGGAACGGCCGCTCGAGCGGATCGAAGCGATCCGAAACGCGGGCATTGCCTCGATCGACCGCCATCGAGAACTGGAACAGGTCGTTGGAGCCGACCGAGACGAAATCGACCTCCGCCATCAGCTCGTCCAGCTGCCACAGGAGCGCGGGCACCTCGAGCATTGCTCCAAACTGCAGCTTGCGCGGCAGGCTGTGCCCGAAGCGCGAGAGGTGCTGCACTTCCTTCTGCAGAAGTTCGCGCACGGCCCTGATCTCGGAGACTTCCGTGACCATCGGTACCATCATCTTCAATTCGTTGTCGGCCGCCGCCTTGAGCATGGCCCTGAGCTGCGTGCGCAACAGGCCGGGACGATCGAGCGAGAGGCGGATGGCACGCCAGCCGAGCGCCGGGTTCTCTTCCTCATGCGCGCGGAAATAAGGAACCACCTTATCGCCGCCGATGTCGAGCGTGCGGAACGTGACGACACGGCCGCCCGCCTGCTTCAGGACATTGCGATAGAAGGCTTCCTGCTCATCCGCCTTCGGCATGGTCGAGGCGATCATGAACTGCAGCTCGGTACGGAACAGGCCGATACCCTCGGCCCCTGATTCCGCAAGCTGCGGCAGGTCCACCAGCAGGCCGGCATTCATCAACAGCGAGATGCGTTGTCCGTCCTTGGTGACCGGCTCGACGGAGCGCAGAGCCCGGAACTGCTCCTGCCTGCGGGCACGAAACCGGACCTTCTCCTCATAGGAGCGCTGATGATCGGCCATAGGCCGAAGGTGAACGTGGCCGCCATCGCCATCGATGATGACCGAATCGCCATTTTCCGCCAGCGCGACGATGCCTACCGCCTGTCCGACGACCGGAATGCCCATGGCGCGCGCCACGATGACGACATGGCTCGTGACCGCGCCCTCTTCCAGCACCAGGCCGCGAATATTGGCGCGCGGATAATCGAGCAGTTCCGCCGCACCCATCGCACGCGCAAAGATGACCGCGTCGTTCGGAAAGCCTTCAGCGCTGGTACGCCCGGAATGTCCGATGAGCTGCCGCAAAAGCCGGTTTGCCAGATCCTCGAAATCATGCATGCGTTCGCGCAGATAGGGATCGGTCAGGCGCATCATGCGCGCTTTGGTGTCGCTCTGCACCTTTTCGACGGCGGCTTCAGCGGTCAAGCCATTGCGGACCGCTTCCTCGAGCTTGCGCACCCAGCCCTGGTCGTGCGCGAACATGCGGTAGGTTTCAAGAACCTCGCGATGTTCGCCTTCCATGGAAACGTCGCGGCGCGACAGCATGTCGTCGATCGAAATGCGCAGCGATCCCAGCGCTTCGGCGAGACGGCCGATTTCCTTGTCGGTATCCTCGTTCAGCAGGTTGGTGACGACGATACGCGGCTCGTGCAGCACGACATAGCCGAGGCCGATCCCTTCATTGTAGCTGTCGCCATCAATCGTGACGGAGCGTGTGAGGTCAAGCTCCAGACCCGGCTTGGTGATCTTCTTCAGCTCTCCGGTGGCGATCATCTCGGCCAGCACCATGGCCGTCGTTTCGAGCGCCTCCAGTTCTTCCTCGCGGTAGGTGCGGCTCGCCTTGTTCTGGACGACGAGAACGCCGAGCGACCGGCCGGTGCGCAGGATCGGCACGCCGAGGAAGGAGTGATAAATCTCTTCGCCGGTTTCCGGCAGGTAGCGGTAAGCCGGATGCGATTGCGCGTCCGAAAGATTGAGCGGCTGGGCGGAAGCCGCAATCGTGCCGACGAGGCCCTGCCCCATCTTCAATTGCGAAAGGTGTACGGCCTCTTTATTCAGACCCTCGGTGGCATAAAGCTCAAGGACTCCGTCGGCACGCAGCACGTACACCGAGCACACCTCGGCGACCATGTTGCTGGCAATCTGGCGGACGATCCGGTCAAGGCGCTCCTGCGGCTCCAGCGGCTCCGCCATCAATTCGCGTAGCCGCTTGAGCAGAACGCGTGGACCGCCGGATAGGTCTCTCATTGCGCCACTAGCTCCCGAATCAAGATGTCATGCTCGTCTTGCCCACGTCAGGGCCGGCCGAAACTCGCCTCCGTCACGGTCCGTCGTCAGCAGTCGTGACTCAACTCTTATCCAGACCGTAGCAGGAATGCAAAGTCCTGACTGCGAGTTCTGCATAAGGACCGTCGATCAGGATGGAAATCTTGATTTCTGACGTCGTAATAGCCTTGATGTTGATGCCTTTTTCGGCAAGTGCCCTGAAAGCGGTCGCGGCCACGCCTGCATGCGAGCGCATACCGATACCGATCACAGAAACCTTGACCAGACCTGATTCGTTCTGAATCACGTCATAGCCGATCTTTTCCTTGTTCTCGCCAAGGACGCGCAGCGCCTTCTCGACATCGCCGGACGGAACCGTGAAGGTCATGTCGGTTTTCGAACCGTCCTCGGAAATGTTCTGGACGATCATGTCGACATTGATGTGGTTTTCGGCCAGCGGCCCGAAGATCGCGGCGGAAACACCCGGCCGGTCGGCAAGACGGCGCAGCGAGATCTGGGCCTCATCCTTGGCATAGGCAATGCCGGTGACTACTTCCTGTTCCACGATTTCTTCCTCGTCACAAATCAGCGTTCCGGGCGGGTTAAGCAGATCGCCCATGCCCGGAGCATCGGGATCCTCGAAAGAAGAGCGCACGAAGGTGCGAACCTTGAACACCATGGCGAGCTCGACCGAGCGCACCTGCAGCACCTTAGCGCCGAGAGAGGCCATTTCGAGCATTTCCTCGAAGGCGATCTTCTTCAGGCGACGTGCCTTGGGCTCGATGCGCGGATCGGTCGTATAAACGCCATCGACGTCGGTATAGATATCGCAGCGGTCGGCCTTCACGGCGGCGGCGATCGCAACGGCCGAGGTATCGGAACCGCCACGGCCGAGCGTCGAGAGGCGGTTGTCGGGGCCGAGCCCCTGAAAGCCGGCGATGACGGCGACCTGGCCCTCACCCATGCGGCGGATGATGTCCTCGCCCTCGATCTCGAGAATGCGGGCCGCGCCATGGGCGTTGTCGGTGCGGATCGGGATCTGCCAGCCCTGCCACGAGCGGGCGTTGATCCCCATGGCCTGCAGCGCAATCGCCAGAAGGCCTGATGTGACCTGCTCGCCCGAAGCCACGACGGCATCATATTCGCGCGCATCGTAGATCGAGTGGTTGGCGCCGGAGACTTTCGGCATATTCTGGACCCAGCCGACCAGTTCGTTGGTCTTGCCGGACATGGCGGAAACGACGACTGCCACTTCGTGACCGGCATCGACCTCGCGTTTCACATGGCGTGCGACATTCTTGATACGGTCCAGATCCGCGACGGAGGTCCCGCCGAATTTCATCACGATGCGTGCCATGTGCCTCTACCAGTACCCTGCGCCGGGCGGCTGAACGCGATAAGCCCGACATGCAAAATCGCCCTCCCGGTTCGGTAGCCGGAAAAGCGTGATCTCAATGGGGCCGTCTCTTAGCGAGTTTGTCGGGCAGGTGCAATAGCGCTGGATACGCCAGCAGCTAAAACCTTACTCTAAAAATCAACTTTTAAGGTCAACCAGAGCTTGTCGAGAATGCCCTCTTCCCTGGGTAGATTTTCCCTGTTGAGGAATGTGGCGACAAGCACCCCGCCTTCCGGCCGGCCGGTCGCGACGATCTCATACTCCATGACGTCGTCGTCCGTGGTCGTCTCCGCCTTGATACCCTTCAATACGGTACCGCTCGGCAATGTGCGCTGGGTTGGCCGCTTGCTGATCTTCGCGCCGCCATTGAGGCTCTCCTGCACCATCTGCTGCAGGACGACATCGGTATAACTGGAAGGGTTGAGACCCTTATAGACCTGCACGATGATGCCGGTGCCGATCGGCGTCATCAGCGCATATTGCTGCACGCCGTCTCCGAGATCCGTCTTTGCGACCGTGAATTTGCCATCATGATCGAAGGAGAATTTGCCGCCCGTAAACGTGACCGTTTCGCTGCGCTGCAGCTCTACAGGCACCCTGCTGCCGTCCTTCATGGTGACTTCGAGCGTATCGCCGGGATTGATGCCGACGCTAATGCCGTCGATCGTCAGGCGAAACCCCTTGCCGTCCCCGGCATTTGCATGGTTGGCCGCAAGCCAGCCCATGGCGATGGCCGTCGCGAGACGGAGTGGTCTCATGAGGAACTCCTCTACAAGCCGGTCGATCGCAATCGATCCCGGTTCCGAAAGTCCATTTCGCAGCCCCGGGGATTGATCGGCCATAAGATACCTCCATGTCAACCTTCGCATCGCAATTCGCGCCTCCTGATCGGGATAGCCCACAGCTGATCGAAGGTCGCGGGCCCTTGACATCGCGCATCGATCGTCCGACTTCACCCTACGGGATAGAATTATTGCGTGCGGTCGTCCGAACCTTCGAACGACGCAAATCACGGAGCAAGCCATGAACGAAACGGCAAAGAGCACGATCGACCAGAGCGAAGTGGACCGTTTCTCCGCCATGGCGGCCGAGTGGTGGAGCCCCACCGGCAAGTTCAAGCCGCTGCACAAGTTCAATCCTGTGCGCCTTGCCTATATCCGCGACCGCGCCTGCGAGAATTTCGACCGCGACCCGAAGAGCAGCAGGCCGCTTGAGGGTCTGCGCGTGCTCGACATTGGCTGCGGCGGCGGCCTTCTGTCGGAGCCGGTAGCGCGCATGGGCGCCACCGTCATCGGCGCCGACCCTTCCGAAAAGAACATCGGCATCGCCTCGACGCACGCAAAAGCCTCCGGCGTTCCCGTCGACTACCGCGCCGTCACGGCCGAGCAGCTGGCCGAAGCCGGCGAAACCTTCGATATCGTGCTGAACATGGAAGTGGTGGAGCATGTCGCCGACGTCGAATTCTTCCTGTCGACCAGCGCGAAAATGGTGCGCCCCGGCGGCCTGATGTTCGTTGCGACCATCAACCGTACCATGAAGGCGGCGGCACTTGCCATCTTTGCGGCGGAAAACGTGCTGAGATGGCTGCCGCGCGGCACCCATCAATACGAAAAGCTCGTGCGTCCGGAGGAGATCGAAAAGCCGCTTGCCGCAAGCGGCCTCGAGATCACCGCTCGCACGGGCGTATTCTATTCGCCGCTGCAGGACCGCTGGAACCTATCGAAAGATATGGACGTCAACTATATGCTGTTGGCGAAGCGAGCGAACCTGAGCTGATCACGCATCTGCCTCAGATCTTCAGTGTCAGCACATGCGCCAGTAACTCGCCCTGCGTGGCAGCGTTGAGCGCAACGATTTCCTTGATACGAGAACGGTCGATCTCAAGTGGCTGACCATCGGATCCATAGGGCTGTTTGAATGAGAACGCCCTTGGGCCTGCGCCATAATCGTGAAGGTGTTCGAGGCGCTCTACCCCATCCTGCCACCGCGGTACGGTTCCAGCTTCCACCCACCAAAGGACAAGCGGCGGCCAGCTCTGCCTGACATTCCAGTGCCGACCATGTTTCAGGGCGTCGGCATGCACGCCACTATAGGTGAATGCCATAAGCGATTCGATATCGGCCCAAAGCGATAGGGATGATGGTGCGGTCTGAAAGCCGCTGCCCTCGATGAAACGCGGAAAGACCTGCTCGCCCCAACAGGCCGTACCGGGCTCGCCGGCATAGCCAGAGCGGCCAATGAAACCGTGAGCACGGGCCGCCGCCTCGAAATTCGCCGCCTCGCGCAGGCGAAACCCCTCGACGGCAGGGCTTTCATAGGCCTCGACATGCAGCCCGAAATTATACACGGCGAGATGTTGGCTGCCGGCGACCGGCATCAGTTGATATCGTCGGGCAGCACAGGAATGGCGGCGATCTCGATGCCTTCCTCGACGAGTGCCTGTGCCTCGTCCGGCGTCGCCTTGCCGATGATCCCGCGCGCATCTGCTTCGCCGTAATGGATCTTACGGGCCTCCTCCGGGAATTTCGTGCCGACATCCTCGGCATTGGCCTTGATGGCGTCGACCGCTTCCTTGAGTTTCACCAAGGCCTGCTTGCGCGCTGCGTCCATCGCGAGCGTCTGCAACTCATCCTTCTTGCGCGCCGTCGAAACCGAAGGCGCCATCAGGAGCTTGGAGATCGCACCCGAATTGCAGACAGGACAGGTGAGGAAACCGCTTGCGACCTGGCGATCGAAATCGGCGCTTTCGGAAAACCAGCCCTCGAACTCATGGGCATTGTCACAGGTAAGCGAATAACGGATCAAGCAGCGACGCCTCCAGCCGCCGGCGTCGCGATCTTTTCCAGCGAAAATTCACGCGCATTCTTCAGGTTCGGTATCTTGTCATGAGCTGATTTGACGGCAGCAGTGTCAATCTCGGCGATGACGACGGCTTCGCCCGTACCGCCGGCGGATGCCAGCACCTTGCCCCAGGGATCGATAATCATCGAATGGCCGAAGGTCTCGCGGCCGTCCTCATGCTTGCCGGCCTGGGCGGCGGCGATGACGAACATGCCGTTTTCGATGGCGCGGGCGCGCAGCAGGATTTCCCAATGCGCTTCGCCGGTCTGCTTCGTGAAGGCGGCGGGCACCGTCATCACCTCGGCGCCGGCAACAGCCTGGGCGCGGAAGAGCTGCGGAAAGCGTACGTCGTAGCAGATGGAAAAGCCGAGTTGAGCAAACGGCAGCGACGCGATGCGCGCCTCCGATCCCGGCCGGTAGACAGCGCTTTCGCGCCAGCTCTCGCCATTGTCGAGATCCACATCGAACATATGGATCTTGTCGTAGCGATTGATGAGCTTGCCGTCAGGACCGAAGAGGAAGCCGCGATTGGCAATCTTGCCGTCATCGAGCGCAATGGCCGTCGAGCCGATGTGAAGATGGATGCCGAGTTCCTTCGCCAGTTCGGAGGCCGTCTTGACGATGATATCGTTCGGCTCGTCCCGCAGCACGGCGCGCAGCCCCGGGCGATCCTTCTGCACCGCGCCGGTCATCTCCGGCGTCTGCACGTAGATCGCCCCCTGCGTAGCGGCATCCCGCACTAAACGGGCCATATCAGCCGCGTTCTTCACCGGATCGACGCCGGAACACATCTGGATGGCAGCGGCCTTGAAGCTCATCGGTCTCTCCCTCGTCAATATGGATCAGGCAGCCAGCATCGGATCGAGCTTGCCGGCCCGGTCGAGCGCATGGATGTCGTCGCAGCCACCGACATGCTCGCCATTGATGAAGATCTGCGGGAAGGTCGAAGCGCCATTCGCCTTGGCGATCATCTCCTGCCGCATCTCGGGCGAATAGGTGGCGTTGTGCTCGACATAATCGACACCTTTGGATTCGAGCAGGGATTTCGCGCGGGCGCAATAGCCGCAGAATTCACGCGTATAGATAACGACGGATGCCATGATCCACTCCGGAAAAGCCTAGATTTAGAGCATGATGCCGAAAAGTGTCTGCGGTTTTCGGACGACATCATGCTTTACTAATTTGATTCTAGAGCGGATTCAGATTTTTGGTCGTTTCGACCTAAAATCATCCGCCTCTAGTGTCATATAAGATGGCCGACGACCCTTGCAAAGGTCAAAACAGTGACATCGGCAGCACCTGCTTTCTTCAGCGCGCGCGTGGCCGCGGCAACCGTGGCGCCCGTCGTATAAACGTCGTCGACGAGAACGATGCGCCGCCCGAATATATCGGCGGCCCGATGCTCGGAAACGGCGAAAGCGCCGCGCACATTGTCCTGTCGTGCCTTGGCCCCGAGACCGACCTGCTGGCTCGTGCGCTTGACGCGCAAAAGCGTTGCGGCAAACAGCGGCTTGCCTGAAAGATGGGCGATATGGCGAGCGAGTTCGGCGGCCTGATTATATTTACGTGCAAACAGCCGTGCGCGGTGCAGAGGCACCGGAATGATCGCATCGCAATCCGCAATCGTGCCATCACTGGCGCGCAGCATCCAGCCCGCCATCATCGGCGCGAGATCGGTGCGATCGCGATATTTCAGGCTGAGAACGAGATCCCGCACGATACCGTCATGGACGGCAGCGGAGCGCAACCGGTCGAAGACGGGTGGTTCGGCGATCGCCTCAGCGCTTAGAATGCCGGCACCGAGATCATGGGAAAACGGGCTGCCGAGGACTTCACAATAAGGTCGCTCGATAAAGCGAATACCGGACCAGCATGCGGGGCAAAGACCACGATGCGCGCCGACCGAAACCCCACAGCCCGGACATGCGGGCGGATAGACCAAATCCGCAAGCGCCACGAAGGGCCTTTTCAGCCCGGCGCCCAGCATCGATAAGGTGATTTCGCGTCCCATCATCCCCATATGATTGAGACTAGCAATTCCAGGAAAAGTGTATAGCGGTTTTCCGTCCGGAATTGCGCAAGAGAAACGTGCGCGCCCGGCATGCCCAGCCGAATTGATGATAGTGCAGGAAACCACCATGGAAATCGTATTCGACCAATCGCTGCTTTCGGCCCGCAAACGCCGGGCGCTAAAACAAAGTGATACGAAAGCGGCTTTCCTGCTCGATATTGCCGCCGGCGAACTGGCGGAACGGCTTGCCGTGACCGAACGCCATTTCGACGACGCGGTCGAGCTGCACGGCACGACAGGCATTGCCGCGCGCCTCGCTCTGGCGACAGGCAAGATCGGCCATTTGAAAAGGATCGAAAGCGAGAAGGATTTTGCCGTTCCTGGCGAGGCCATCATTGAGGCGCCGCCGGAGGAGCTGCCGCTCGCGCCGGAATCGGTCAACCTCGTGCTTTCCCCGCTCAGCCTGCATGTCACCAACGACACGCCCGGCGTCTTCATCCAAATCCGCCGCGCACTGAAGGCCGACGGTCTTTTTCTGGCGGCGATCCCCGGCTCCGGAACCCTGCAGGAATTGCGCGACGTGCTGCTCGCGACCGAAATAGAGCTGACGGGCGGCGCAAGCCCCCGTGTCATCCCCTTTGCCGATGTCCGCGATGTCGGCGGTCTCCTTCAGCGTGCCGGCTTTACACTGCCCGTCATCGACGCCGAAAACTACACCGTGCGCTACGACAATCTGTTTGCCTTGATGCGCGATCTGCGCGCCATGGGCATGACCAATCCGCTGGTCGATCGCAGCCGCAAGCCGCTGACGCGTGCCTTCTTTCTGCGTGCGGCCGAGCTCTATGCCGAGCGCTATTCGGATCCGGACGGGCGGATCAGGGCGACATTCTCGATCATCTACGTCTCAGGATGGACGCCGCACGAAAGCCAGCAGAAGCCACTGCGACCGGGTTCCGCCAAGGCGCGCTTGGCGGATGCGCTCAAGGTTGAAGAGCACAAGCTCAAACAATAGCCAAAGATTTGCCGGCCGCGTCAGTTCTGGGACGCTGCCGAATTCTGTATCGTATCGGACAGAAGATTGAATGTGTTTGAAAGGCTACCGCCGAAGGCGCCGACCCCGCTGATGATTGCGGCCGACATCAAGGCAGCAATGAGACCGTATTCAATGACCGTGGCACCGGTCTTATCGGTGAAAATACGCCGAACGGAACGCATAAGCTCGAAGCTCCCAGCATTGGACAACTGAAGAATCCGATGCTCGTCATGGCATCCGGCAGGCTATGCTCATGCACTATAGCATTTCCGCTTTTCTTCGATGCGCGAAAACGCTCTATTTTTTCGCATTCCGGACTGAAAACCGCTGCGCACTTTTCCTGGAAATGCGCTATTGGCAGCCGGTATCGGCACCATAACCCTGGACGATGCAGACCGAACCCGGTTCCTGCTGCAAAACGCTGCGGCGGATCGTGTACCGCTTGCCATTTTCCGTCTGCGGGATCGAACCCGTAGCAATATTGTCGATATCCGGCGCGCTAGCAAGCACGCGCGACTTGGATTTGTCAGAGAGCATCGGAGTTAGAATAAGCGAAAGCGCGACCGCCGCCGTACCGAACAGCAAAGCGATATTCAACGCGCCCGTTCTGCGCGACGTGGAATAGGACTGCTCTTTTTCCTGAACAGCTTTCCAGAAATCGTCGTCCATTATGTCAAGCCTTCTCTAACGCACCCAACAACCGCTTGATTGAGAGAATTGAATGCCAGAAGGTCATAAACGATCCCTTAATATCCACATGCAAATTAATGAGACGTAAAATTCCGGGACAATGGTCGAATCAGGCTATAGATCTGATTTTAAATGGCTAATTTTCGTTAACCATAAATTCGATGCACCGCCTTAACGCATTCCAAACCGTCTCTGCGTAAACGCGAAAGAGATCCGCCCCGCTACGGGACATCAAATTCGCCGCGCAGACGCACGTATTGCCAGAATGTTTCCTCTATACACCAAATAATAGAGATTGACACTTGCACGCCATGATATATCGCCAAGCTATCTTTTGTTATCTTGGGTTGCGGGAATTTACACATGGCAGGTTTGCTCAAGGCGGTTGGCGGTTTAGTGATTGGTATTGCGATCCTGTTCGGGATTGCGATTTTGTTTATGGGAAGTGCAGCCGGCGTCGCAGCAGGGCTGATAGCCGCCCTTTCCTACGCCTTTAGCGGCGCCGTGATTTTTGTCCTTGGACTGATGCTCGAACATCTGGAGGCAATTCGCCGCGAATGCGACAGGCAATCTGACATGCTGAGGGATTTGCTCCGCAAAATGCCGAAGACGGATGCGTCCCCTAGAGAGCCTGGCGCCTCCAATCTCGATCAGCTTGCAAAATCAACTTTCAAATTCAGAGATATCTAGACACCGCGCGAGACCGCCCCACGGCGGCGCCTCAGCCCTTGCTACAAAAAGCTAAAGCAGATCCTGCAGGAATGGGATCAGCGGCTCGTCGGCCGGCGGCATGGGATAATCACGCAGAGCTTGCGGCCGCACCCATTTGATCGCCTGCCCTTCCCGGCCATGCGGAATGCCCTCATAGCGCCGGCAGATGTAAAGCGGCATCAGCAGATGAAAGGTTTCATAGGTGTGGCTGGCAAAAGTCAGCGGCGCAAGGCAGGCAATCTTCGTCTGGATACCGAGCTCTTCCTGAAGCTCGCGCACCAAGGTTTCCTCTGGCGTCTCGCCAACTTCCACCTTGCCGCCGGGAAACTCCCAGAGGCCGGCGAGCGATTTTCCCTCGGGACGTTGCGCCAGCAGGATGCGACCATCAGCATCGATGAGCGCGCAGGCGGCGACGAGAACGATTTTGCGGCCAGCGTCGCTCATGCAGCCCCCGGCGGTTGCCAGTAGCAGTAGCGATAGGCCTCGCGGAAGCCGAAACGGACATAGAGCGCCAGCGCCGGCGCATTGTCGGCGCCGACCTGAAGCCAGGCGGTCTTCGCGCTACGCATGCGTGCCCAGCGAAGTGCCGAAGTCAGGATCTCGGCTCCAAGGCCCTTGCGCCGATGCTGCGGCGAGACGGCAACCGACATGACGCCGGCAAGATCATTGTCCTGCACGCAGAGCGTTGTCGCTACCGGCCCGGCATCGTCATTTTCGATGACAAAGAGGCCCGATGGCGGCTTGATGCCGCTCACCACCTCGGCCAATGCCGGCTTCAAAGCCGGATCAGCCTCATCAACGATGAGGCTCGCATCGACAAAGCGGCCGACATCGTGGCTCGGCAGATGATCCAGCATGTCAGGCAATTCAAGATCGACAAGATCGGCGATCATGACGATCGTCTCGTCGAAGCACGACCAACCGCGCTCCCGCAGGAGATCGATGAGCTTCGGCGAGGCGAGCGGCGTCTCGCGCACGATCATTGGCCTGCCATAAGCCTCGAACTTGCGCTGCGCTTTTGCCAGCCGGATTTCGAGATCGCGATGATCGGAGGGATCGAGCGGCACGACCGAATTCAGCCGCTTAGACGGATGCCCCGCCGTCAGCCGGATCTGCCAGCTGCCATCATATTGCACCGACGAGGCAGGCCAGGCCCTAAAGCCAACGGCTTCGAGCCTACGCACCAGCGGCAGCTTGTTTATCGTGGACTGCGCATGCATCAGCGAGGTATCAGCTCCGGTAGTCGCCATTGATGGCAACATATTCCTTGGTGAGGTCGCAGGTCCAGACCGTTGCGCGGCCATTGCCGAGGCCGAGATCGACCTTCACGGGAATATCCTGCTGCTTCATGACATTCGAGGCGGCTTCTTCCGAATAGGAAGCGTCACGCTCGCCGTTGACGGCGACGCGGACATCGCCGAACCAGATGGCGAGCTTGTCGCGATCCGCCATCTCGCCGGCCTTGCCGACAGCCATGACGACGCGGCCCCAATTGGCGTCTTCGCCGGCAGCAGCGGTCTTGACCAGCGGCGAATTGGCGATCGAAAGCGCGATGCGCTTAGCAGCCGCGTCATTTTCGGCGCCGGTCACGGTGATTTCGAGCATCTTGGTCGCGCCTTCGCCATCACGCACGACCTGGATGGCTAGATCCTTCAGCAGCTCGTTAAGTGCCGCCTTGAAACCGGCAAGCTTCGGATCGTCGGCGCGGTCGATATGCGCCTGACCGTCAGCCGCGGCAGCGCCGGTGGCAAACAGCATCAACGTATCCGAGGTCGACGTGTCACTATCGACCGTCATCGAATTGAAGCTCGGGCCGACGCCCTCGGACAGCAGCGTCTGCAATGCGGCAGAAGAAATATCGGCATCGGTGGCCACGAAGGAGAGCATCGTCGCCATGTCGGGCGCAATCATGCCGGCGCCCTTGGCAATACCGTTGATGGTGACCTTGACGCCGCCGATCTCGGCGGTACGGGTCGCGACCTTGGGATAGGTGTCCGTGGTCATGATCGCCTTGGCGGCTTCGAACCAGAAATCGCTTGTCGCATCCTTCGCCATCGTGTCGAGCACGCCGGCAAACTTGGTGGCGTCAAGCGGCTCGCCGATGACGCCGGTAGAGGCAAGATAGACTTCGCCTTCACCGCAGCCGACGGCGGCCGCCGCGGACTTGGCGGTCAGTTCCGTCGCCTGGCGTCCCTTCAGCCCGGTGAAGGCATTGGCATTGCCGGAATTGACGACGACGGCGCGGGCACTGCCGTGTGCCAGGTTCTTGCGGCAGAAATCGACCGGAGCCGAAGGGCACTTCGAACGCGTGAAGACACCGGCAACGGCGGCCGGCTTGTCGAAGACCATCAGCAGGACATCGGTCCGGTTCTTGTACTTGATGCCGGCGGACGCCGTGATCATGCGCACGCCGCGAAGGGCCGGCATGGCAGCAAAGGATTTGGGAGCGAGCGGAGAGACGGAACCGGACATAAGAGCCACCTGGACGAGCATGATGCCGAAAAGTGTAGGCGGTTTTCGGATTACATCATGCTCTGCTTTTTAATTCTGGAGCGGATTCAGATTTTGGGTCGTATCGACCTAAAATCATCCGGCTCCCTTGAAAGGCCCGGAAAACCGGGCCCTGATGGTTTAACTGCTTTGACTTACTGCTGCGGCTGAGCGTCAGGCGCTGCCGCACCATCGGCAGGCGCAACGGCGTCGTCGGCCGGTGCCGCGTCCTGCTGCTTCTGCGCATCATCATAGGCCTTGCTGAGAGCCGGGTCGTTGATGACGACCTTGGTATCCTGCTTGGCCTGGTTCAGGAGTTCAAGATACTTGTCGCGCATGACGAGCTGACGAACCTGGTCCTTGACCTGATCGAACGGCGGAGGAGGAGCGTTGCGCTTGTCCTCGACCTTGATGATGTGCCAGCCGAAATCGGTCTTGACCGGGGTCTTCGTATAGGTGCCGACCGGCAGCGCGAAAGCCGCGTCTTCGAATTCCTTGACCATACGGCCATGACCGAAATAACCGAGATCACCGCCGTCAGCCTTGTTCGGGTCGGTCGACTTTTCCTTGGCAAGTGTGGCAAAATCCTTGCCGGCATCAAGTTCCTTGATGATCGCCTTGGCTTCATCCTCGGTCTTCACGAGAATGTGGCGGGCATGAACTTCTTCCTGCTTCGGCAGGGCTGCGACTTCCTTGTCGTAGCGGGCCTTGACTTCGTCATCCTTGATGGCGTCGGCGACATGTGCCTTGAAGAAAGCATTGTGCAGCTCGCGGTCGCGCAGATAGGCCATATGAGCCTGGAAATCCGGCGTCTGGTCGAGCTTCTCGGCAGCGGCCTTCTGCGACAAAAGCTTCACATCGACCGAGGCCGAAAGTGCTGCGACCTTCTTCTGGTCATCCGGAAGCTGGCCGAGCTGCGGATCGAGATTGGCGATCGCGAGATTGAGTTCGGATTGATGGATTTCGACATCGCCGACCTTGGCGACAACGGGATCCTTAGCATCGGCCGCGAAGACCGGAGCCTGGAAGGTAACGATTGTCGCGAAAGCAACCGCAGCAAGCTTGTTATACTTCAACATAAAATAACCCTTCGGTGATCTCGACCGGCTCGACAGATGTGAATCCGGCGTGAAAAAGCCTTCAGCAGGAGAATGTGGCCTTTCTGTATCGGCCAAATCCCGTTGACATCAATCGACCCCCCTCTTATCTGTCACGCAACCTCGCGTCCAGAACAGTTTCCGGCCGTTTTGTGCTATACTCCCGTTTTTTTCGGGAAGGGATAAAGCAGGAAACGGCGGGATGAAATCTCAGAAAGGACCAGTCACATGGTCAGCCTAGGTGGAATTGCCCGCAAGTTGTTCGGCTCGTCCAACGACCGCCGGGTCAAATCGTTCCAGCCGCAAGTAGCCGCAATCAATGCGCTCGAACCGGAGATACGCGCGCTGTCCGATGAAGCTTTGGCCGCCAAGACGGTTGAGTTCCGCCAGCAGCTCGCGGACGGCAAGACGCTGGATGATATCCTCGTGCCAGCGTTCGCTGTTGCCCGCGAAGCTTCGCGCCGCGTTCTCGGCATGCGACCTTTCGACGTGCAGCTCATCGGCGGCATGATCCTTCATTCCAATGCGATCGCCGAAATGAAGACCGGCGAAGGTAAAACCCTGGTCGCAACCCTGCCGGTCTATCTGAACGCGCTGGCCGGCAAGGGCGTGCATGTCGTTACCGTCAACGATTACCTGGCGCAGCGCGACAGCGGCACCATGGGCCGCCTGTACAGCTTCCTCGGCCTGACGACCGGCGTCATCGTCCACGGCCTGTCCGATGAACAGCGCCATGACGCCTATGCCTGCGACATCACATACGCTACCAACAACGAGCTCGGTTTCGACTATCTGCGCGACAACATGAAGTATGAGCGCGCCCAGATGGTTCAGCGCGGCCATAGCTTCGCGATTGTCGACGAAGTGGACTCGATCCTCGTCGACGAAGCGCGCACACCGCTGATCATCTCCGGTCCGCTCGACGACCGCTCTGATCTTTATGTCACCATCGACGCCTTCATTCCCCGCCTGGCGAAGGAAGACTACGAAATCGATGAAAAGCAGCGCTCGGCAAACTTCTCCGAAGAAGGCACCGAGAAGCTGGAAAACATGCTGCGCGAAGCTGGCTTGTTGAAGGGTGAATCGCTCTACGACGTCGAGAACGTCGCGATCGTCCACCACATCAACAATGCGCTCAAGGCGCACAAGCTGTTCCAGCGTGACAAGGACTATATCGTCCGCAACGGCGAAGTCGTCATCATCGACGAATTCACCGGCCGCATGATGCCGGGCCGCCGTTATTCGGACGGTCAACACCAGGCACTGGAAGCCAAGGAACATGTGCAGATCCAGCCGGAAAACCAGACGCTGGCGCAGATCACCTTCCAGAACTATTTCCGCATGTACGAAAAGCTCGCCGGCATGACCGGTACGGCTTCGACGGAAGCGGAGGAATTCGGCAACATCTACGGCCTTGACGTGATCGAGGTGCCGACCAACCTGCCGATCCAGCGTATCGATGAGGACGACGAGGTCTATCGTACGCATGCCGAGAAGTATAACGCCATCATCAACGAGATCCTCGATGCGCACAAGCGCGGCCAGCCCGTGCTGGTCGGCACGACGTCCATCGAGAAGTCCGAACTTCTCGCCGATCTCATGCGCAAGCGCGGCTTCAACAATTTCCAGGTTCTGAACGCCCGCTATCACGAGCAGGAAGCCTACATCGTCGCCCAGGCCGGCGTTCCCGGCGCGGTGACGATCGCCACCAACATGGCCGGCCGCGGCACCGACATCCAGCTCGGCGGTAATCTGGAAATGCGGGTCGAGCGCGACCTGCACGAAATGGAGCCAGGTCCGGAACGCGACGCGGCCATTGCCCGCATTGCCGAAGAGATCAAGGAACTCAAGCAGAAATCAATCGCTGCCGGCGGCCTCTACGTCATCGCCTCGGAGCGCCATGAAAGCCGCCGTATCGACAACCAGCTGCGTGGCCGTTCCGGCCGCCAGGGCGATCCGGGCCGCTCGAAGTTCTACCTGTCGCTCCAGGACGACCTGATGCGCATCTTCGGCTCCGACCGCATGGACGGCATGCTACAGAAGCTCGGTCTCAAGGAAGGCGAAGCGATCGTCCACCCCTGGATCAACAAGGCGGTTGAACGCGCTCAGAAGAAGGTCGAGGCCCGCAACTTCGACATCCGCAAGAACGTTCTGAAGTACGACGACGTGCTGAACGATCAGCGCAAGGTCATCTTCGACCAGCGCGTCGAACTGATGGAATCGAAGGACCTCTCCGAATTCGTCGGCGACATGCGCCACGACGTCATCGAGGATCTCGTCGCCAGACATATTCCGGAGCGCGCCTATGCCGAACAGTGGGATGCCGATGGCCTGAAGACGGCTGTTGCCAACTTCTTCGATCTCGATCTGCCTATTCATGACTGGGTCAAGGAAGAAGGCATCGCTGAAGACGATATCCGCGCCCGCCTGACGGAAGCCGCCGAAAAGGCTGCGGCCGAAAAGGCCGAACGCTTCGGCCCCGAGATCATGACCTATGTCGAGCGCTCCATCGTGCTGCAGACGCTGGACAATCTCTGGCGCGAGCACATCGTCAACCTCGATCATCTCCGCTCGGTCATCGGCTTCCGCGGTTATGCTCAGCGCGATCCGCTGCAGGAATACAAGGCCGAGGCTTTCGAGCTGTTCCAGGCGCTGTTGAACAATCTGCGCCAGGCCGTGACCGCCCAGCTTTCGCGCGTCGAACTCGTGCAGCAGCCGGCCGAGCCGGAAACGCCGCCGATGCAGGCCCGTCATATCGACGCGACGACCGGCGAGGACGAATTCGCCCCGTTCGCGCTTGCAAGCGAAAGCTTCATATCTCCGGAAAATCGCGATCCACTCAACCCTGCAACGTGGGGCCGCGTCGGCCGTAACGAGGCCTGCCCCTGCGGCTCCGGCAAGAAGTACAAGCACTGCCACGGCGCCTTCGAAAGCAGCGAAGTGGTCTAAGCCTCGCAAACCGATAGCAACCAACAAAATGCCGCCTTTGGGGCGGCATTTTTGTTTGCAACCATCGGAGATCACAGCAATTGTCGTCGATACGCGCAGCCGGCAAGCGTCACCAGCACGTCTACCGTGCTCAAATAGCGGAATGCGGATCCTCACTGTAGAGATGAACCGGGTAGCCTGGCCCGATGACGTCAAGCACTCGATCGAACCAGGCCGTAAGCGCCGGGTAATCGGCGAGATCGAAGCCGCAATCCGCCGCTTTATGGGCATAGGCGTAAACGGCTATGTCCGCGATCGAAAACTCGCCACCGACGAGAAATGGCGTATTCTTCAGCCCGCGCTCAAGCGCTGCAAGGGCACGAAGGCCGACCAAGCGCTTGGCCTCTGCCATAACGGCATTGAGCTCGAGCCGTCCCGTCAGCGTCCAGAAGCGCAGCGTGCCGATGACCGGTTCGACATGATACTGCTCGAAGAACAGCCATTGCATGACCTTGGCGTGCAAATAGCGATCCGCCGGAAGAAACCGCGTGCCTTCGGCCACATAGGTGAGAATAGCGTTCGATTCCGCTATCGTTCGCCCATCCTCCAGTTCGAGAACGGGAATGCCGCCTGCCGGATTGAGATCGAGAAAGGCGTCCGTGCGCCCCTCACCCTCGAAGATGGACACCAGGCGAGTTTGGTAGGGAATATCGAGCAATCCGAACAGAACCCTGGCCTTCCAGCCATTCTGCGACGGCAAATAATCGTGAAGCGTGACCATGAAATCCTCCTCCGATAGACCTGGATTCTACATACCGACCGAACCGTCGCCACCCGTTTCCTGTGCAGCGGCATGGCGCAGCAGCCCAAGGGCAACTTGCGTCTCATGGTTGCTTTCCGGCGTGATTGATAGGCAACCCTCCACTTCGGTAAAGCCACTTTTACGTGTCGCAAGAACCGATTCTTAACTCTCCTCTGCCAAGACTAACGCGAGTTTGGGATCATACTTAAAGTATTGCGTATCGATCATGGCGGTCTTTCAAACAGCGGAAAGAATGTTGCCGTCCGCTTTGCGGGCCGCCCTATCCCCGTATCTGCGCAAGATTAGCATCCTCCTTGCCGGTCAGGACGAGAAAGCTGCGTCGCAGCGCATGGCGCTGATCGCCTTCACGATCCGCGTTGCAGGCGCCGCGCTCGCCTTTCTCTCGCAGGTCATTCTTGCTCGCCTGATGGGCCGGTTCGAATACGGCATTTTTGTCTTCGTCTGGGTGTTGATGATCCTGTTCGGCAATCTTGCCTGCCTCGGCTTCCCGACAGCCATCATCCGCTTCCTGCCGCAGTATGATGCCAGCGCCAATTACGATGCCATTCGCGGTCTGAACATGACGGCACGCCTGTTCGTGGTTGCCCTCTCGGGCACGCTGGCGCTGATTGGAGCGCTCCTGCTTTTTGCCTTTCGCGGCATGATCGAGCACTACTACGTCATGCCGGTTTTCCTCGGCCTGATTGCCGTGCCGATGATTGCGCTTGGAGACGTTCTGGACGGTACGGCCCGCGCCAAGCACTGGCCGGTCATGGCGCTCAGCCCGACCTTCCTCATCCGCCCGACGCTGATCCTGCTCTTCATGGTGGCCGCGATCCTCGCCGGCGCACCGCGTGATGCCGTCACCGCTATGGCCGCAGCTCTCGCCGGCGCTTTCACCAGTGTCCTGCTGCAATATCTCGCAGTGACGCTCCGTCTGCGCCGCCATTATCCAAGCGGCCCGAAAGCCACTGAATTCCGCGCCTGGACAGCCGTCGCCCTGCCGATCTTCCTGGTCGAAGGCGTGGGCTACCTGCTCACCAATTCGGACGTCATCGTCGTCGGCATTTTCCTCGATCCGGATGAAGTCGCCGTCTATTTCGCAGCGGCAAAAACGATGGCCCTGGTGCTCTTCGTCTCCTTCGCCGTCAGGGCGGCCATCGGACCGCGCTTTGCCGCCATTCTTGCCGAAGGCGACCGGAGCAAGCTTGCAGCCTTTGCCACGGAGGCCACACGCTGGTCCTTCTTTCCGGCACTTGCCCTCGGCCTCGTGGTGCTGGCGGCGGGGCAGCTCCTGCTTTCGCTGTTCGGTGCCGCCTTCACGGAAGGGCAGATTGTGATGGCGATCCTGCTTGCCGGCATTCTTGCGAGAGCGCTCGTCGGCCCTGCCGAAGTGCTCCTGACCATGGCGGACAAGCAGATGCTCTGCGTCTATCTCTATGCTGTAGCGCTCGTTGCCAATGTCGGGCTCAATGTCGCGCTCATCCCGCATTTCGGCATCGAAGGAGCGGCGATTGCCGGCGCCACTGCCATGGCAATCGAGGCCTTGCTCCTACACGTGGCCGTCCGCCGCGCGCTTGGCATCAAACTATTCGCCCTCCTCCGGCGCTCGTCGGCGTCATCGGCAACGAGGGTCTTCTGATCATGGCACGTCCCCCCTACACCGAAACCACCGACAGCCAAGTGAACGCCCTGACCCATACGCTCGCAGCACTGCATTTCGAAACGCCGAAAGCGGAAGCCCGGGTCGAGGTCGGCCGCGCCGGCCGCGAACTCTGCCTCTATCCCGGCAAGCTCGGCTACGAGCTGCAGGACGAGCTGGACTTCCTCTCCAATCGCGCCATGGAGCCGAACGTCTTTTTCTCCGGCCGCTTCCTGGCGCCCGCCATGCCGCGCCTTGAGGATCGGCAGGTGCGTCTGGCGCTGATGCGCGATATCAACAGCACGCGCAGCCGCATGCGTCTGCTGATGCCCTTCACGGTCGACAAGCCGGGCTTTGCGATCGGCCCGTCGATCATCCGCGTCTGGTCGAACTCCTTCGGCCCGCTCGGCACGCCCCTGCTAGACGCCGAGGATGCCGGCGAAACGCTCGACAACCTCTTCGAGGCACTTTCCCGGCCGGAGCTTCATCTCCCGACCACGCTCGTATTGCCGGATGTCCGGCTCAACGGCCGTTTCGTCCAGATGGCCAAGGTCATTGCGATCGGCCGAAATCTGCCGATCGCCATCGCCAACCCCTTCCAGCGCCCGATGCTCCAGAGCAACGATGACGCGCTTACCTATCTCAGGCGGACGATTTCCAACGCACATTTGCGCGAAATGCGCCGCCAATGGCGACTTTTGGAAAACCACGGCGAGGTCAGCTACAACGTCGCCCGTCAGCCCCGCGATATTCACGGGCGCATGGAAGAATTCCTGGCGCTGGAGGCAAGTGGCTGGAAGGGCAAGAAGCGCTCGGCGCTCGTCACCGATCGCCATCATGCCGCCTTTGCCCGCGAAGCGATTTCCAACCTTGCCGCCATCGACGCGGTGCGCATTCACTCAATCGATCTTAACGGCAAGGCCGTCGCCTCGATGATCGTGCTGATCATGGGCGGCGAGGCCTATACGTGGAAGACGGCCTTTGACGAAGCCTATGCCCGCTATTCGCCGGGCAAGCTCTTGATGGGCGAACTGACGGAATGGCATCTCGACGACGCCAACGTCGTCCGCTCCGATTCCTGCGCCGTGCCCGATCATCCGATCATGAGCCGCTTCTGGCACGAGCGCGAGGACATGGGTACGCTCATCATCGGCCTGACCCCGAACGGCGACCGCGACGTGCGTCAGGTGACCACCCAGCTGCACATGTATCGCAGCACCCGCAACATGGCGAAGCTGCTGCGCGAAAAGATCCTGTCGCTTACGAAGCGCTAGAACCGGGAGTTTCGGCGATGGCCCGCTCGCGCAGCAGGCGACGGATCACCTTGCCGGAGGTCGTCAGCGGCAAAGCGTCGACGAATTCGATCTCCCGCGGGTATTCGTGCATGGAAAGCCGGGTCTTCACCCATTCGCGGATCTCGATCGCCAGTTTGTCACTCGGCTCGCGACCGGGCACGAGCACGACATAGGCCTTGACGATTTCCGTTCGCACCGCATCCGGCTTTCCCACCGCCGCGGCAAGCTGCACGGCCGGATGGCCGCCGAGGCAATCCTCGATCTCGCTCGGCCCGATGCGATAGCCCGACGAGGTGATGACATCGTCGTCGCGGCCGACGAAGGAAATATACCCGTCCACATCCTGCCGGCCGATATCGCCGGTCAGCAGCCAGTCATTGGCGAATTTCGCCTCCGTCGCCGCCTCGTTCCGCCAATAGCCGAGAAACATCACCGGATCGGGCCGCTTGATGGCAATTTGCCCGCTCTCGCCCACGGGAACCTCGATACCCTCGGCGTCGACGATCGCGACGCGATGGCCAGGAACAGGCTTGCCGGTTGCGCCGGCACGGCTGACGCCAAAGGCTTCACTGGAGGAGAGCACGAAATTGCATTCCGTCTGGCCGAAGAACTCGTTGACGCTGACACCGAGCGCCGACCGCGCCCATTCGAAGGTCTCGCGGCCGAGCGCCTCGCCGGCCGAACCGATGGTGCGAAGCTTGAGATCATAATGCGCCCGCGGATTGTCCACGGCCTTCAAAAGCCGCAGCGCCGTCGGTGGGATGAAGGCATTGCGCACCTCCATCTCGGCCATGATGCGGAAGGCCATATGCGGATCGAATTTCTGCGCCGGCGAGGAAACGACGGGGACGCCAAGCATCAGGCTCGGCAACAGAGCATTCAGAAGACCGCCGGCCCAGGCCCAGTCCGACGGCGTCCAGAGCCGATCGCCGGCTTGCGGAAAGCCCTCGTGGGCGAACTGCATGCCCGGGATATGCCCAGGCAGCACGCTATGGCCGTGCAGCGCACCCTTGGGTGGCCCGGTCGTGCCCGAGGTGAAGATCATCAGAGCGGGATCGTCCGGGCCGGTATCGGCGACCTCGAACAGCGGCGGATGCGCCGCCACCAGCTCGGCAAAACCGGAAACGCCCTCTTCGGCGCCATCGATGCTGATCACCTGCGCCAGTTCCGGCAATCGCTGCCGGATCGGACGCAGCCGCTCGAGGCCGAACCGGTTGGTGACGATGGCCGATGTACCGGCTGCCTTCAGCCGGTATTCCAGCGCCTCGGCGCCGAACAGCAAAGCCAGCGGCAGGGCGATCGCGCCCATCTTGTAGATCGCGACATGCGCCACGACGGTCTCAAAACTCTGCGGCAGCAGCAGCGCCACCCGATCTTCCGCCTGCACCCCGAGCGCGACAAGCGCATTGGCGAAAGAGGCGGAACGATCCCGCAACTCGCCGTAGCTCATGGAAAAGTGATTGCCGTCCGGATTGAAATGCTGAAGGCAGATCCGATCGGGCTCGTGCTCGGCCCAGGCATCGCAAACAGCATGTCCCATGTTGAATTTCGCCGGAATCTCCCAACGAAAGTCGCGATGGAGGGCTTCATAAGTATCACGCGGGGGCAGTTTCATGCGCAGTTCCAGAAAATGGTGCGGCGCAGCTAACACCTGTCGCCCCTGGCGTTCAAGGAAACATTTAAAATTGCCGTCTTCCCCCGGGCGCGAATCGCCTTATTTATTGAGGAATACTTCGAAGCTCTTCACGAATTCATGCGTCGACCGACGGCGACTTTGGGCGCCGATTTGCTTTTCGCGACGCACCCATCCCATCGCCCTTCCGACGATGGGCCTCCTTGTAGCGAATGATCGAATGGACGGAGAATAGCGATGGAATACGTAAAGCTCGGCAGGACCGGTCTTGAAGTCTCACGCATATGCCTGGGTTGCATGACCTATGGCGACCCCAACAAAGGCACGCATGCCTGGTCGCTGAAGGAGGAGGACAGCCGTCCTCTGCTGCGCCAGGCGATCGAGGCCGGCATCAACTTCCTCGACACCGCCAATACCTATTCCAACGGCTCCTCCGAAGAGATCGTCGGTCGTGCCATCAAGGATTTCGCCAAGCGCGACGACATCGTGCTTGCGACCAAGGTCTTCAACCGCATGCGCCCCGGCCCGAACGGCGCCGGCCTGTCGCGCAAGGCGATCTTCGACGAGATCGACAACAGCCTGCGCCGCCTCGGCACCGACTATGTCGATCTCTACCAGATCCATCGCTGGGACTATACGACACCGATCGAGGAGACGCTGGAAGCGCTACACGATGTCGTCAAGGCCGGCAAGGCACGCTACATCGGCGCCTCCTCCATGTATGCCTGGCAATTCGCCAAGGCGATTTATACCTCCCGCCTCAACGGCTGGACGGAGTTCGTCAGCATGCAGGATCACCTGAACCTGCTCTACCGCGAGGAAGAGCGCGAGATGCTGCCCTTCTGCGAAGACCAGAAGATCGCCGTCATCCCCTGGAGCCCGCTCGCCCGCGGCCGGCTTACCCGCGATTGGGACGAGGCGACGGCCCGCACCGAGTCCGACGAATTCGGCAAGACGCTCTATACCCAGGCGCTTGAAGCCGACCGCAAGATCGTCGATGCCGTCGGCACGATCGCCAAGGCGCGCGGCATCCCGCGCGCGCAGGTCGCAACCGCCTGGATCCTGCAGAAGAGCGCTGTCACCGCCCCGATCATCGGCGCTTCCAAGCCCGGCCACATCACCGATGCCGTCGCCTCGCTGGAGGTCAAATTGACACCTGAGGAAATCGCGACGCTGGAAAGCCCCTATGTCCCGCATGGGGTTGCCGGATTTAAGTGATCGGGGATTTTTTTGGGGGGGCCGCCGGCCTAGATTGATGAAGCCACATTGCCTGCTTGGCCCCTCACCCCAACCCTCTCCCCGTCTTGACGGGGAGAGGGGGTTTTCCTGCCAAACCCACGTCCCGTCTGCACGGTAAACGCGAGTTGATTTGCTCGATCGTCCCCTCTCCCCGCGAGCGGGGAGAGGGCTAGGGTGAGGGGCAGTTCCAAGCTCTGAAGCCGATTGACCACGCGGAAAATCGCGCAAAAGTGACTTCACGAACAGGTCATAGTTGAGGCTTAACAGGTCATGGTTCCTTACCCCCGAGGATGATATCCAATGATCACAGTTCCCTTCGAGGCGCGGCGCTTTCAGTCGACCGCGGCCTATTACCTGCGCTATCGCATCCCCTATCCGGACAAATTGATCACCTGCGTTGCCGAGCGCAGCGGCCTCAAGCCCGGCGACCATGTGCTCGATCTCGGCTGCGGCCCCGGCCAGCTCGGTATCGCTTTCGCGCGGCTGCAGGGTGCGGCCGTGACCGCCATGGACCCGGAACCGGAAATGCTCGCGGAAGCCGCGCTCGGCGCAAAGCAGGCCAGCGTCGATATCAATATCCGGCAGGGCTCTTCCTACGACCTCGGCCCCGATATCGGCAAGCTACACCTCTGCGTCATGGGCCGCTCCTTCCACTGGATGGACAGGCCGGCAACGCTTCAAGCGCTCGATAAGCTGATCGAGCCGGGCGGCGCCGTTGTCCTCTTCCACGATAAAGGCATCCTGGCGGAGCCGAACTGGCGCGGTATCCTAGAACCACTGATGGAAACCTATTCGCCCGAGCGCAGCGCGGAGCGGCAGATGCGCCGGAGCAAGGAATGGGCGCCGCATGAAGCCATGCTGCTCGCCTCCCCCTTCCGCAATCTCGAACGGATCGGCATCGTCTCGGAATACACCAGGGATATCGAAGAGATCATCGGCCGCATCTTCTCGATGTCGTCAACCTCGCCGCAGGCGCTGGGCGACAAGGCAGCCGATTTCGAAGCCGCACTGCGCGCCGAGCTGCTGGCGGTCGCGCCCGACGGCAAATTCAGGGAGGTCGTCGAGGCGAACGGGCTGCTCGCCTTCCGCGATTAGACGAAGGTCAGCCGTTGCTTCCATCCGGCAGCGGCGAAAGCTCCTGCCTGGTCGCCGACAGGAATTCCTGCGACAGCTCAGCGCTATCCATTGCGCGCGCCAGAATAACGGCGCCAACCATGGCCGAAAGGCTGGCAAATGCCTTGCGCCGGCGCTCCTCCGGCGTTTCACCCGGAACGATCTCTTCCAGCACCTCGACCAGTCCCATCAAGCCGCCCGTGAAGGTGGACTGCATCTCAGGACCGTGGCGGCTGACCTCCTGCGTCAGCGCCGCGAAGACGCAGCCGGTCGCATGCTCCACGACGTTGCGATGCGAGAGATAATGGGCAAGCAGCGCTTCCAGCGGCTGTTCGGGCGAACTTGCCGCCACTTGCTTCCAACGCTCCAGCGAGCGCGCCACCAGCGCTTTGCTCGCCTCGCTGGCAAGTTCGTCCTTGGAATCGAAATGGCCGTAGAAGCCGCCATGCGTCAGCCCGGCCGCCTTCATAATCTCGGCGACGCCGATGCCGTCGAAGCCCTTTTCGCGGAAGAGCTCGCCCGCCACGGCAAGGATCTTCTCGCGATTCTCGGCGAATTTCTCCCGGCTCACTCTCATCAAAAAACTCCATCAGAGCATCAATAAATCTGTATTGACAATTTATATGATGACCATCATCAATACGCAACAAATATGATAGCAATCATGTAAATGCCTTTGCACAAACGTTCAAGCCGGGAGAACGGCAGGGCGCTAGACGTGGTACGGTACCCCCGACTGTCCGCGATCCAGCGTTTTCGCAAGTCCGGTCTGACGGCACGATACCCAACCTGATTGGAACGCAGCTCATGGTTTCCACTACCCTTGCCTCGACGCTCGCCCGGCGCAACATCCATTATGGATGGGTCGTCGTCGCCGCCACCTTTCTGACGATGCTGGTCACGGCCGGCGCCATGGGTGCGCCCGGCGTACTCATCAAGCCGCTGGAGGACGAATTCGGCTGGAGCACCTCCTCCATCTCGTCCGCGCTTGCCGTCCGCCTCGTGCTGTTCGGCCTCATGGGTCCCTTTGCCGCCGCCTTCATGAACCATTTCGGCGTGCGCAAGGTCATCGTCTTTGCACTGGCGACCATCGCCGTCGGCTTCATCGGCTCGCTCTATATGACGCAGGTCTGGCAGCTGCTGCTATGCTGGGGCATCATTATCGGCTTCGGCACCGGCCTCACCGCCATGGTGCTGGCGGCGACCGTCTCGACACGCTGGTTCACCAAGCATCGCGGCCTCGTCATCGGTATGCTCTCGGCAAGCTCGGCGACGGGACAGCTCGTCTTCCTGCCGCTGATGGCGGAGCTGACGACGCGCTATGGCTGGCGCACGACGGTGCTCTTCGTCTGCGGCATGATTGCCGTCGCCGCCCTCATCGTGCTGCTCCTGATGCGCGACCGTCCCTCGGACGTCAATCTGCCGCTGGTCGGTGAGGTCCACATTACGCCCCCGCCGGCGGCCACCAGGAACCTGAAGGCCGCACTCGCCTCGCCGATTGCCATTCTGCGGGAGGTTTCCACCACCTCGACCTTCTGGATCCTCTTTGCCACCTTCTTCATCTGCGGCCTGTCGACTAACGGCCTGATCCAGACGCATTTCGTCACGCTCTGCGGCGATTTCGGCATCGTGCCTGTCGCGGCCGCCAGCGTGCTTGCCGTCATGGGCATCTTCGATTTCTTCGGCACGATCGGCTCCGGCTGGCTCTCCGACCGCTTCGACAATCGCTGGCTGCTCTTCTGGTATTACGGCCTGCGCGGCCTGTCGCTGGTCTACCTGCCCTTCAGCGATTTCACCTTCTACGGCCTGTCGATCTTCGCCGTCTTCTATGGCCTCGATTGGATCGCCACCGTGCCGCCGACCGTGAAGATCGCCGCCGACCGTTTTGGTCGCGAAAAGGCCGGCCTCGTCTTCGGCTGGGTCTTCGCCGGCCACCAGCTGGGAGCCGCCACCGCCGCCTATGGCGCCGGCCTCACCCGCACGGAGCTCAACACCTACCTCCCCGCCTTCTTCGTCGCCGGCGCCTTCTGCCTGCTCGCTGCGATCCTGGCGATCACCCTGCAAAAGTCCGGCTCCGCCAGCAAAGGTCCGGCCATGGCGCACTGAGCCTCAAACGGCAAAAAGCCCATGGCGCCCACCCACGCCATGGGCCAAACCGCAACCCTGCGGAAACACTCGCAATATCTGCCAACCCGGCTTGCGCGCCCCGCCGCTCACATGCTAGACAGCCGCCTCGTCAGTACCCCGTTGCCCCATTGGCGGAATTGGTAGACGCGCTCGACTCAAAATCGAGTTTCGAAAGAAGTGCTGGTTCGACTCCGGCATGGGGCACCACAAAATCTCATAACCATTGTTTTTCATACATTAATCAATATTTTCTCTTGATTGCTACTTTTGCGCGATCATTAATGATGATACATCCTGCTCGAATTGTTCTTCCAGCAAAATATTTGTCACCATGAAATTTAAAAGGCGAAAAATTGTCTGAGATTGCCACCACTTCCACCCGCATCGGTCGCCTCAAATGCTCATTCAGCGTGGCTGAATCGATCGGCAGCGTGATTCTCTGGATCATACTGACGATCGTGACGCTCGGCCTCGCACTGATCGTCTTCCCCTATTATCTCAACCGCGCCATATTGAACAAAACCGAGCTGCTGGATGGTTCCGGCCGCCCCGTCGGTCGCCTCAATTGCACCTTCAATATCGGTCACTCGATAGGACATGTAGTTCTCTGGGTCCTTCTGATTATCGTGACCCTTGGCCTTGCCAGCTTCCTCTATGCTTATCGTGTGATCCGCGTCGTCCTGAACGAAACGCGAGTTGAATATTACTGAGAAGGTCTGGTGACGGTTTCGACATCGCTACCTCACCCCATCACGAAAAATTTTGCCTTTCTGCCACTTCCGCCAGCCCCCGACCATTTACAGCCATAATCCTGCCCCCTAAAGGTTTGCAACGCAGCAAGAAGGGGGCCCCATGCTTCGTAGACTTTACGACTGGACCATGTCGCTCGCCGGCCGCAAATCGGCGGAAATCTGGTTGGCCGTTATCGCCTTCGTCGAGAGCTCCATCTTTCTCGTTCCGGCTGATGTGCTGTTCCTGCCGATGTCGCTCGCCAAGCCCGAGCGTGCCTGGCGCTATGCGCTGACGGCGACGGTTGCCTCCGTGCTTGGCGGCATTGCCGGTTGGGCGCTCGGCTATTATGCCTTCGAGACCATCGCCAAGCCGATCCTCGAATTCTACGGCAAGCTCGACGCCTTCAACCAGATGAGCGCCGGCATCACCTATGAATGGGTTCTCTTGCTGCTGGTCACATCGGGTCTGGCACATCTGCCGCCGATCAAGGTGGTGACGATCCTCTCCGGCGTCGCCCATATCAATCTCGGCCTGTTCATCGTCTCGGCCATCGTCGCGCGCGGCGCGCGCTTCTTCCTCCTGGCCTTCCTTTTGCGCCGCTATGGCGAATCAATCCGCCATTTCATCGAGAAGCGCCTCGGCCAGATCACCATGATCGCCGCCGCCGTTCTCATTGCCCTTTACGCCGTCTTCCATTTTGCCCTGGCGAGCTGACCAAGGAGCCCCCAGCATGTCCACGACTTCGCCTTCCTCCCGCGCCGGCCTTGGCTATGGCGCATTGCTGACGATCGGCATGATCGTCGTCATCGGCTCGGCACTCGGCTTCCAGTATATCGGCGGTTATATCCCCTGCGCGCTCTGCCTGGAGCAGCGCCAGCCCTATTACTACGGCATCCCCGTCGCCATCATCGCCGTGCTGACGGCAGTCGCCGGCCTGCCCTCCTGGATCACCCGCGGTCTTCTCATCATCGCCGGCCTGATGATGCTTGTCGGCGGCGGCATTGGCGTCTATCACGCCGGCGTCGAATGGCATTTCTGGGAAGGCCCGACCACCTGCTCAACCTCGGCTGCCAGCGTCACGCAGAATGCCGGCGATCTCCTCGGCCAGCTGAACACCATCAAGGGGCCGTCCTGCACGGAAGCAGCACTGCGCATCCTCGGCCTGTCGATGGCCGGCTGGAACGTGATCGCCAGCGTGATCTTGGCTGCTATTGCTTTTGCGGGTGCGAAGAAGGCGGGTTGACCCCTTCTCTCCCGCGGAGAGAAGGTGGGCGCGAGCAGGCGAGCAAAGCGAAACTGCGAGCGGACGGATGAGGGGGACGAGAAGCGAAGCGACGATGGCCTTGAGCGGCAAGCGAAAGGCAAATTTGCGTGCCGCCGCTCCCCCTCATCCGACCCTTCGGGCCACCTTCTCCCCAAGGGGAGAAGGAAATCCTACGGCTGCAGTTCCGAATCCCAGTAGAGATAGTCGAGCCAGCTGTCATGCAGATAGTTTGGCGGGAACAGGCGGCCGTTATTGTGCAGGTCCTGCACGGTCGGCTGGTATGGTTTCTGCGCCGGGAACATGCCAGCCTGCTTCGGCAGCTTGCTGCCCTTGCGTAGATTGCACGGCGAACAGGCGGCCACCACGTTCTCCCAAGTGGTCTCGCCGCCATGGGCGCGCGGGATAACGTGGTCGAAGGTCAGGTCGTCATGAGAGCCGCAATACTGGCATTCGAACTTGTCGCGCAGGAAGACGTTGAAGCGGGTGAAGGCGGGATTGCGGGACGGCTGCACATATGTCTTCAGGCATACGACGCTCGGCAGCCGCATCGAGAAGCTCGGTGAGGACACGCACTGATCGTATTCTGCGATGATGTTCACACGGTCAAGGAAAACCGCCTTGATCGCGTCCTGCCAGGACCAGAGCGACAAGGGATAGTAACTCAGCGGTCTGTAGTCAGCGTTCAGCACGAGCGCCGGCAAGGACTGCGGGGAAACTGCAATCGTCAAGGAACCCTCCTGATCGATTCGGCATCTGCACCTGTATATTAGGCCGGTTGTTACAGGATTGTGAAGTCCAATAAATTCAGCGCATAAAGGCAATTTCGGGAAGACCGCCGATTAAACTATAGGCAGCGCATCCCGGCGTGTTTTCACGGCATAATAGGCCCAGAAAAGCCGGGCAGCGACCGAGCGCCAGGGCGCCCAAACCGCGGCCTCCAGGGCAACGGCCTTGGCCAAGGGCCTGACTTCATGGCCGAAAGCCATGCCGACGGCCGCCTGCAGCGCGACATCGCCCGCCGGGAACACATCTGCGTGACCGCCGCAAAACATCAGATAGACTTCCGCCGTCCAGGGGCCGATTCCCTTGATCGACGTCAGCTCGGCAAGCGCCTTTTCAGGTGATTCGGCGCTGAGCGCATGGAGATCGAGGCTGCCGCCGGCAACGGCCTCCGCCACGCGCGCCAATGTGTCGTGCTTGATTCGCGACAGGCCGAAGCTCCGCCATGCCTCCGGCTCCAGCCCGGCATAGCCCTCAGCGGTCACCTGTCCCATCCCCGCTATCATCTTCCCCCAGATCGCATCGGCGCTGGCGCGCGAGACGACCTGCGAGACGATGATATGGGCTAGCCCCTCGAAGCCCGGTTCGCGCAGGCGCAGCGGCAAGGTGCCCGCCTCCGCGGCAACGGGCCGCAGGCGCGGATCGAGTTCCAGCAGGGCAGCAAGCCCCCGTTCGATATCGCGCTCATCGCGAATGATCTGCATGACGTCTCGTAGTCCCCGGTTAAAATTCGTGGCAGAAGAAAGCATGATCGAGATTCCCCGTCAAAAGCCGAAGTTCCGTTTTGCCCCGAGCCCGAACGGCCCGCTGCATCTCGGCCATGCGCTGTCGGCCATCCTCAATCACGACATGGCAGCGGAAGCCGGCGGCGATTTCCTGCTGCGCATCGAAGACATAGATCAGGCACGCTGCACACCCGATTTCGAAGAGGGCATCTATAGAGATCTTTCCTGGCTCGGCCTCAGCTGGCAGCAGCCGGTGCGTCGGCAGTCCGAGCACTTTCCGGTCTATCAGCAGGCCCTGCAGACGCTTATCGAACGCGGCCTCGTCTATCCCGCCTTCCTAACCCGCGGCGAGGTCAAATCGTGCGTCGCCGCTTTCGAAGCGGATGGCAAATCCTGGCCACGCGACCCGGATGGCACGCCGCTCTATCCGCCCGACGATCGCGAGCGCGGCGATGCCGAGCGGCAGCGCCTGCTGGCATCGGGCATGAAACATGCCTGGCGTCTCGACATGGAGAGGGCATTAGCGGCTGCGGACCAACCATTGCACTGGCAGGAGAGCGGCGATGGCGAGACGGGCACAATTCCCGCCGATCCCGCCGCCTGGGGCGATGTCGTGCTGTCACGTTCCGATGCGCCCTCGAGCTACCATCTTTCCGTTGTGGTCGACGATGCCGTGCAGGGCATCACCCATGTGGTGCGTGGGCTCGACCTCTTCCACGCCACCTCGATCCACCGCCTGCTGCAGACGCTGCTCGGCCTGCCGGAGCCGCTCTATCATCATCACCGCCTCGTCCTCGGAGAGGACGGCAAAAAACTCTCCAAGAGCATGGGCGATACCGGCATTGCCGAATGGCGCCGGCGAGGCCTCTCACCGGCGGAGCTTCGTCGCCGCATCGGCCTCTGATTTTGCTCCTGGTTCGGCCCGTGGTTCAGAGAGCATCTTTTCCGAAGCTACCTCGGCGGCCGCGCGGCTAGCCACCTTGCCGAACAGCAGCCGCCGCACGCGGAATTTCATCAGCGCCGCATTGACCTCCGCCCCCATGATGAAGATCACGGCGAGCATATAGAGAAAAATCAGCACGATCATCACGGACGCCAGACCGGCATAGGTGGCGGTATAGTTGGCGAAGGTCGAGAGATAATAAGCAAAGAGCACTGCGCCGATCGACCAGAAGACCAGCGTCAGGATCACGCCGGGGATCACGTCGAACACCCGCCTGCGCCCGGCCGCCAGCCATAGGTGCAGGATCATCAGGCCCGCCAGCAGCAGAAAGATCGTGCCGTAGATCCGCCAGCTGAAGACGATGTCGAGGATATCGGCGAGCTTGGGCAGCCACTGCCTGGTGTAATTCAGCGCGAGCGGCACGGCGACAAGCAGGATGCTGAGGATGGCGAAGATCAGCACCGCGATCAGCACATAGCCGAGGCTGGCGAGACGGTTGAAATACCACGGCCGTGTCTCAGGCACGCGATAGGCGCGGTTCAGCGATATGCGCAGCGCCTCAACGCCGTTCGACGCGAAATAGGCCGCCGCAAGCACGGAAATCGTCAAAAGCCCGCCGCGCGGAATGGTCAGCACCTGCACGACCTGGTCGGCGAGCGGCTTGGCGATCGCCTCCGGCCAGGTATCGAAAATCAGGTGTACAGCGGTCGATGAAAACTGGCTGGCGCCGAGAAAGCTTGCCAGCGCCGTGCCGAAGATCAGGAAGGGAAAAACCGCCAGCAGCGTCGAAAGCGCCACATGGCTTGCCATGGCGAACCCGTCATCCTCGACGAAATGGAACACTGCGTCGTAGATCACCTTGTAAATCGTCCGCAGGGCTGTCGGCATTTCATCTCCGCTCGGTGTCGGCATTCATCCTGACCGATACCGCCGGTTGTCGATTGTATCGGGTTCCTGAATATGGGAAACGAGTTTCGGTTTGTACAGGAATCATCTTCCCATGACGGAACAACGCACGATACTCGTCACTGGTTGCTCCTCCGGCATCGGCGCTTATTGCGCGCGGGCACTGAAGGCCGACGGATGGCGCGTCTTTGCAACCGTGCGCAAGGAAGACGATCTCGCCGCGCTCGAAGCCGACGGCATCGAAGCGCTGCTCCTCGACTACACAAAGCCTGAGACCATTTCCGCTACAGTAGCAACGGTACGCGAGCGTACGGCCGACCGTATCGACGCCCTCTTCAACAATGGCGCCTACGGGCAGCCGGGCGCCGTCGAGGACCTGACGACCGATGTACTGCGCGAACAGTTCGAAACCAACTTTTTCGGCTGGCACGAGCTGACGCGTCAGATCCTGCCGCTGATGCGCAAACAGGGCCATGGCCGCATCGTCAATTGCTCCTCCATTCTGGGACTTGTCCCCTACCGTTTCCGCGGCGCCTACACGGCCTCGAAATTTGCGCTGGAAGGGCTGACGATCACGCTCAGAATGGAACTGCAGGACAGCGGCATCCATGTCAGCCTGATCGAACCCGGCCCGGTCGCGACTCGGTTTACCGCCAATGCGCTCGCCAAGATCAATGAGCACATCGACCTCGCAGGTTCTCTCCATGCGGTGGAATACCGCAGGCAGCTCAGGCGGCTTGATGGATCAGGCCCGATCAGTAAACATAAATTAGGCCCGGAAGCGGTCTATGATGTGCTAAAATCGGCTTTGAACGTTAGAAATCCGCGCCCGCACTATCTGGTAACGACACCGGCCAAGCAGGGCGTGCTCTTGAAAAGGCTATTGCCGGCTAACCTTTTCTATCGTCTGATGCGCCGGCTGGATTAGAGCAATCCCAGGAAAGGCGCAAAGCGGCTTTTCCGCTTGAGATTGCTCAAAATGACGACATTGGGTGACTTGAAGCTTCTGCGGAATGCCGAGCGACCCTGAAGACAAGGATGGAGGAGCCATGTCTACCGTTACTTATGTTGCCGCCATCATTGTCATGGGACTTGTCGCGATCGTTCTTGTTCGCGGCCTGCTGAACATGATGAAAGGCGACAATCCGAACCTTTCGAACCGGCTGATGCAGCTGCGTGTGCTGCTGCAGGCAGTGGCGGTGATCCTGATCATGCTGACGCTCTGGCTGACGGGCGGCGGCCGCCCGGCCTAACCACAGGAACACGATGGTCAAGCTCAACAAGATCTACACCAAGACCGGCGATGACGGCACCACGGGCCTCGTCGCCGGCCCGAGGCGGCTGAAGCACGATCTGCGCGTCGAAAGCTACGGCACCGTCGACGAAACCAACTCCGCCATCGGCGTCGCCCGGCTGCACATGGGTGACATGCCCGAGATCGACGCCATGCTGATGCGCATCCAGAATGATCTCTTCGATCTCGGCGCCGATCTCTCGACCCCTGAAACCGACGAACCCCTACCCTATGAACCCTTGCGCATCACCGACCATCAGGTCGAGCGCCTGGAACATGATATCGATTTGTTCAATGCCGATCTCGAGCCGCTGAAATCCTTCGTTCTGCCAGCCGGAAGCGCCGCATCTGCCCATCTGCACCTCGCCCGCACCATTGCCAGACGTGCCGAGCGACTGATGGTGGCACTGTCGCGTGAGCAAGGCGAACGCGTCAGCCCGGCGGCCCTGAAATACGTCAATCGGCTCTCCGATTTGCTTTTCGTTGCGGCGCGCTACGCGAACGATAAGGGCCGAGGCGATGTGCTCTGGGTTCCCGGCAAGAATCGATAGCGGCACATGCCAATCGCCAGGGCATACATATTGACGTTGACGTAAACGTTATTTATGCCTTTCAAGCAATTCGTCTCTCGGCGGCCTGGAAGCGTTGTAATTGGGAAAAAAACGCGTATCCATGTCGCCATTCGACAAATGGAATGGCGCTAAACAGCGCATGTTCTCGGGCGGTCATGTTGAAGGAAGGATTCCATGAAGATTCTCGTCCCCGTCAAGCGGGTTGTTGACTATAACGTCAAGATTCGCGTGAAGCCGGATGGTTCCGGCGTTGAGCTTTCGAACGTGAAGATGTCGATGAACCCGTTCGACGAGATCTCGGTTGAAGAGGCGCTGCGTCTGAAGGAAGCCGGCAAGGCCGAGGAAGTGGTGGTCGTATCGATCGGACCTGCCAAGGCCGAGGAGACATTGCGCACGGCGCTCGCCATGGGCGCGGATCGCGCCATCCTGGTCGAGACCGACGATGCCGTCGAGCCGCTCGCCGTCGCCAAGATCCTGAAAGGCGTCGCCGAGGCCGAACAGCCAGGCCTCATCATCGTCGGAAAGCAGGCGATCGATGACGACTCGAACCAGACCGGCCAGATGCTGGCAGCCTTGCTCGGCACGGCCCAGGCAACCTTCGCCTCGAAGATCGAGATCGGCGATGGCAAGGCCCAGGTCACCCGCGAAGTCGATGGCGGCCTGCAGACCATCGAGGTCAAGCTGCCGGCCGTCGTCACGTCAGACCTGCGTCTGAACGAACCGCGCTATGCCTCGCTTCCGAACATCATGAAGGCCAAGAAGAAGCCGCTCGACAAGAAATCGCCTGCCGATTTCGGCGTGTCGACCGAGCCGCGCCTGAAGGTCCTGAAGACCGAAGAGCCAGGTGGCCGCAAGGCCGGCGTCAAGGTCGGCTCGGTTGCCGAGCTGGTCGAAAAGCTCAAGACCGAAGCCGGCGTGCTTTAACCCAGTCCGAACGAGGAGTTAGACATCATGGCCATTCTTCTTCTGGCTGATCACGACAATGCCCACCTCTCCGACCAGACCGCCAAGGCGCTGACGGCGGCCGCAAAGATTGGCGGCGACATTCACGTACTGGTCGCCGGCGCTGGCGCCCAGGCTGCGGCCGCTGAGGCCGCCAAACTGTCCGGCGTCTCCAAGGTGCTGGTCGCCGAGGATGCAAGCCTCGCCAACAATCTCGCAGAACCGCTGGCAGCCCTGATCGTTTCGCTCGCCGGTTCCTACGACGTAATCATCGGCGCTGCCACTTCGGTCGGCAAGAACGTGCTGCCGCGCGTTGCCGCCCTGCTCGACGTCGCCCAGGTCTCCGAGATCATCGAAGTCGTTTCCGCCGATACCTTCAAGCGGCCGATCTATGCCGGCAATGCCATCCAGACGGTGCAGTCGACCGACGCCAAGAAGGTCATCACCGTGCGCACGGCTTCGTTCGCTTCTGCTGCCGAAGGCGGCTCTGCTGCGATCGAGACGGTGTCCGCCGCGGCCAATCCCGGCCTTTCCACCTTCGTCGGCGATGCGCTGTCGAGCTCGGATCGTCCGGAGCTGACGTCGGCCAAGATCATCATCTCGGGCGGTCGTGCACTCGGCTCTGCCGAGAAGTTCCGCGAAGTCATCCTGCCGGTTGCCGACAAGCTCGGCGCCGCCGTCGGCGCGTCCCGCGCTGCCGTCGATGCCGGCTACGCGCCGAACGACTGGCAGGTCGGCCAAACCGGCAAGGTGGTCGCCCCGCAGCTCTATATCGCCTGCGGCATTTCGGGTGCCATCCAGCATCTGGCCGGCATGAAGGACAGTAAGGTCATCGTCGCCATCAACAAGGACGAGGAAGCCCCGATCTTCCAGATCGCCGACTACGGCCTCGTCGCCGACCTCTTCGAGGCACTGCCGGAACTCCAGAAGGCGCTTTGATCGCGCCCACCGGCCTTCTCGCAGTTGCGAGAGACTGGAAAATCGTCTCTTATAGGTCTATCAATCTTTGCCGGGCTAGAAATGGCCCGGCAAATTTGAGTTAAAAGCATAGCGCATCGCCAGGAGCGCGCCGGGGAGTTGGCAATGAGTTCGCTGAAGACGATCGGTATTATCGGCGCAGGCCAGATGGGTTGCGGCATTGCCCATGTGTCCGCCATGGCCGGCTACAAGGTTCATATCTACGATCTCGCGCAGGACCGCATCGAAAGCGGGCTCGCCACCATCAACGGCAACCTGGCCCGCCAGGTCGCGTCCGGCAAGACGACCGACGAGGAACGCAAGGCAGCGCTTGCCCGCATCACCGGCTCTGCCGATCTCAACGATCTCGCCCAGGTCGATCTCGCCATTGAGGCTGCGACGGAAGACGAAAGCGTCAAGCGCAAGATCTATGCGCAGGTGTGTCCGGTGCTAAAGCCCGAAGCGCTGCTCGCAACGAATACCTCGTCGCTCTCGATCACCCGCCTTGCATCCGCCACCGACCGTCCCGAGCGCTTCATGGGCATCCACTTCATGAATCCGGTTCCGGTTATGAAGCTGGTGGAACTGGTGCGCGGCATCGCCACCGACGAATCGACCTTCTCCACCGCCAAGGACTATGTTTCCTCGCTGGAAAAGACGATCACCGTCGCCGAGGATTTCCCCGCTTTCATCGTCAATCGCATCCTGCTGCCGATGATCAACGAGGCGATCTACACGCTCTATGAAGGCGTCGGCACCGTCGATGCCATCGATACCGCCATGCGGCTGGGCGCCAACCATCCGATGGGCCCGCTGCAGCTTGCCGACTTCATCGGCCTCGACACCTGCCTTTCGATCATGCAGGTGCTGCATGACGGGCTCGCCGACTCCAAGTATCGCCCCTGCCCGCTGCTGGTGAAATATGTCGAAGCCGGTTGGCTCGGCCGCAAATCGGGCCGCGGCTTCTATGACTACCGCGGCGAAACGCCCGTTCCGACGCGATAGTTGCTTTCGGGGTCTCCGGGCCGACCCTCGTGGTTCGAGGCCCTGCCGCCGCTACGCTTTGGTGCCACGGCACCTCACCATGAGGGCGGAACAAATCCCGCGCATCAACCGAACAAACATATTTGGAAATGGTAGAAATCTAAGCGGGTACAATAGATTAGCCCTCACCCTGAGGTGGGAGCGCAAGCGACCCTAGAAGGGCGAGGCGAGTGTTGGCACACCCAGATCTCCTAGATCCCAGCCGCAGCCTTCACCAACGCTTTCGCATCCTCGCTGTCCCAGGCAGCCGGACCGTTCATCGCTGACAGCAGGCAGCCCTTGTCGTCGATGAGCAGCGTCACCGGCAGGCCGAAGGCCAGCCCCTGCTTCTTCAACACATTGAACACGCCCATGGTGTTGTCGCGATAGTAGCCGAGCTTGTCGATGGCATATTCCGCACGAAAGGCTTTGGTCTTTTCATCGTCGCCGGTATCGATGTTGACGGCGACCACCTCGAACTTCTCGCTGCCGACGCTCTTCTCAAGCGCGTTCAGTGCCGGCATTTCCTCGCGGCACGGCACGCACCATGTCGCCCAGACATTCAAGAGCACGGTCTTGCCGGCGAAATTGCTCATCGACAGCGATTGCCCGTCAGCCCCCTTGAAGGAAACACCCTGAAGCGATATAGGCGCCGGCGGCACGCTCATGGCGGCGACCTGCCCCTTGGTGAAAGGCGTCAGGGCAGCAGCGCGATCCCTGGCCGACCCGCATTGATCGGCTGAGGCCGTTTCACCAATGCCATTGCCATACCCCGCCTCCTTCACGTATACCGCTGCCGCACCGGCAATAACCCCGGCGACGGCGGCAAGCATAACAAGTTTCATGGACGGCAGACCGAACGGCTTCTTTGCTGTCATTTCATTCTCCAGGTGGGCATCTCATGATTGACGGCACGGACACCAAATCCTCCAACCAGATGTGGGGCGGGCGTTTCGCTTCCGGCCCCGCGGCAATCATGGAGGAGATAAATGCCTCGATCGATTTCGACAAGAAGCTGTTTGCCCAGGACATCCGCGGCTCAATCGCGCATGCGAGCATGCTCGCCAATCAAGGCATCATTTCAACCGAGGATAAAGACAAGATCGTTCACGGGTTGAACACGATCCTGTCAGAGATCGAAACCGGCAATTTCGAATTCTCGCGCCGCCTCGAAGACATCCACATGAACGTCGAGGCGCGGCTTGCTACCCTGATCGGCCCGGCTGCCGGCCGGCTGCACACCGCCCGCTCGCGCAACGACCAGGTGGCGCTCGATTTCCGCCTTTGGGTGAAGGAAGAGCTGCAGAAGTGCGAGCAGGCGTTGACCGAGCTGATCGCTGCCTTCCTCGACCGTGCCGAGGAACATGCTGAAACCGTCATGCCTGGCTTCACCCATCTGCAAACGGCGCAGCCCGTTACCTTCGGACATCACTGCATGGCCTATGTCGAAATGTTCGGCCGCGACCGCTCGCGCGTGCGCCACGCCATCGAGCACATGGACGAATCGCCGATCGGCGCCGCAGCGCTCGCCGGCACCGGCTTCCCGATCGATCGCCACATGACGGCCAAGGCGCTCGGCTTCCGCGAGCCGACCCGCAACTCGATCGATACCGTCTCCGACCGCGATTTTGCCCTGGAATTCCTGTCGATTGCCGCCATCGCCGGCATGCATCTGTCGCGGCTGGCCGAGGAGATCGTCATTTGGTCGACGCCGCAATTCGGCTTCGTGCGCCTGTCCGACGCCTTCTCCACCGGCTCCTCCATCATGCCGCAGAAGAAGAACCCGGATGCCGCCGAGCTCGTGCGCGCCAAGACCGGCCGCATCAACGGCTCGCTGGTGGCGCTGCTGACGATCATGAAAGGCCTGCCGCTCGCCTATTCCAAGGACATGCAGGAAGATAAGGAACAGGTCTTCGACGCTGCCGAGAGCCTGGAACTCGCCATTGCCGCCATGACCGGCATGATGCGTGATATGACGATCAACACCGCCCGCATGAAGGCCGCCGCCGGCTCCGGCTATTCCACCGCCACCGATCTTGCCGACTGGCTGGTGCGCGAAGCGGGCCTGCCGTTCCGCGATGCCCACCATGTGACGGGCCGCGCCGTGGCGCTTGCCGAAAGCAAATCCTGCGAGCTGGCGGAGCTGTCGCTTGCGGACCTGCAGGCGATCCACCCGGATATCACCGACAAGATCTTCGATGTCCTGACGGTCGAGGCCTCGGTCGCCAGCCGCAAGAGCTTTGGCGGCACGGCGCCTTCGGAAGTGCGCAAGCAGATCGCCTTCTGGCGTGCCCGCAACTGAGAAAATCGGCGAAAGTCACAACCAACAATCAGGGTGCACAAGGCCTGGAAACTTCGCTAAGAAGAGTGACTTCCGCGTTTGCCGCCCAAGAGGATTTCGATGCAGATCAACATGCCGCACATCATCCGCCTGACCGTCGTGCTTTCGGTCGTCGGCCTTGCCGTCGTCGGATGTGGCCGCAAAGGCCCTCTCGATCCTCCGAGTGCTCATGCGACCAAAGGCGGTGACGTCTCCAAGCCGACGAAGGAGCCGGGCACGGAGGACAAGAAGTTCTTCCTCGACCCGCTTCTCTAATTAGGCAACGACCGTGAACCATTTTGAGTATCGCGACGGCATCCTCTACGCCGAGGATGTACCGGTTCCGGAGATCGCCAAGGCGGTCGGTACCCCCTTCTACGTCTATTCGACGGCTACGTTGGAACGCCATTACCGCGTCTTCGCGGAAGCCTTCGACGATGTCGATGCCATGGTCTGCTATGCCATGAAGGCCAATTCCAACCAGGCGGTGCTGAAGACGCTCGGCCGACTCGGCGCCGGCGTCGATGTCGTCTCTGTCGGTGAGCTGCGCCGCGCACTGGCCGCAGGCATTCCCGCAAGCCGCATCATGTTCTCCGGCGTCGGCAAGACGGCGCAGGAAATGGACGCGGCGCTCGAAGCCGGCATTTACTGCTTCAACGTCGAATCCGAACCGGAACTGGAAGTGCTGAACCAGCGCGCCGTTCGCGCCGGCAAGGTGGCACCCGTCTCCTTCCGCATCAATCCCGATGTCGATGCGCGCACGCATGCGAAGATTTCGACCGGCAAGAAGGAAAACAAGTTCGGCATTTCATGGCAGCGCGCCCGCGCCGTCTATGAGCGCGCCGCCAGCCTGCCTGGGATCAAGGTCACCGGCATCGATATGCACATTGGCAGCCAGATCACCGAGCTGCAACCCTTCGACGACGCCTTCAAGCTGCTGCGCGACCTCGTAGAAACGCTGCGCGGCGATGGTCATGACATCCATCACGTCGATATCGGCGGCGGCCTCGGCATTCCCTACCGAGACGACAACGATCCTCCGCCGCTGCCGGATGCGTATGCCGAGATCGTCAAGAACCAGCTGCGCGGCCTCAATTGCCGGATCGTCACCGAGCCTGGCCGCCTGATCGTCGGCAACGCCGGCATTCTGGTGACCGAGGTCATCTATGTGAAGGATGGCGGCGACAAGAGCTTCGTCATCGTCGACGGCGCCATGAACGACCTCATTCGCCCAACGCTCTACGAAGCCTATCACGAGATCAGGCCGGTTGCTGTCGGCGATGTGAGCACGCCGCGCATCAAGGCCGATGTCGTCGGCCCGGTCTGCGAGACGGGCGATTATCTGGCGCTCGACCGCGAGATGGCGCTGCCGAAGCCCGGCGATCTCCTCGCGGTCGGCTCGGCCGGTGCCTATGGCGCCGTGCAGGCCGGTACCTACAACAGCCGCCTCCTGGTTCCGGAAGTGCTGGTCAAAGGGAATGAATTCCATGTCGTCCGTCCACGCACGACTTACGAGGAACTGATCGGGCTGGATTCCATCCCGGCCTGGCTTGAGGGATAATCGGCTTCAATCGACACTTTCGGGCAGGACCGCAAAAGTTGTCTTGCCCGATCACGTTTCGGCGAAGTCCGATGAAAAAACAGCCTTTCACACCCGTTGCCCTCGTCTTCGCCACAAAGAATGTTATCTTTGATTGAATGGTGTCTCGCCGGGCACCGCGTGCGCGAGCGTGTGGGACGCCGCGCCACCCAAACGGGCTACTAGCCAACGTCAGATCGGGAGAAGACCGGACCGATGACCAGCCCCAGCAACCCTAAGAAGGGCGCTTTCGCCACCCGTCCGGCGCTGGCGCGCATGGTTGCGATCAAGCGTCTCTTTGCTCGGCTGGTTCTGGTCAGCGAACAGCTTCTGCCACGGCTGCTGTTGCCGGCATCCATTCTGGCCCTTTTCCTCTCCGTCGCCTGGTTCGGCATTTTCCGCATGGCGCCGGATATTCTGCGCTTTCTGCTGCTTGCCGTCTTCGCGGTCGGCTTCGCCGTCTCCCTCTATCCGCTACGCCGCCTGCACTGGCCGAATACCACAGAGGCGGACCGACTGCTGGAAGAGCGCAATGGTCTCGCCCACCAGCCCGTTACGGTGCAGGAAGACGAACCGGCGCTCGACACCCCGTTTGCGCGTGCACTCTGGCGCGAACACCAGACGCGCATGGCCGAACGCATCGCCGCCCTGGATGCCGGCCTGCCCAGGCCGGATATCACGCGCTACGACCGCTTTGCATTGCGCGCAGTTCCGGCGCTGCTGCTTGTAACGGCCTTCAGCTTTTCCATGTCCAACAGCGGCGGCTCGCTCAGTGATGCCTTCACGGCATCGACCTCCACCTCGAGCAATCCGGATGTCCGCGTCGATGCCTGGGTCACCCCGCCCTATTACACCGGCGAGCCTCCGGTATATCTAACCGGCAATGTCGACAATGCCGGCAATAGCCTGAACGTGCCGCAATTCTCCGAGCTCACTGTACGTGTTTCAGGTGCTGCCACGGATGAGAAAGTGCTGTTCCAGGCGGCTGGCGCGGAAAAAGGCGCCGAAATCCCCGAGCAGGCCGCTGATGCCGACAAGGAGGGCCCGGCTGGCACAAGACCTGCAACGGTTACCGCCGTGCCGCCCGCAGCAAACGGCACCGGCAATATCCCGGCTGCAGACGGGATGGTCGCACGCACGCACGTCCTGAAGCTCGAAAAGGGTGGCGAACTCACAGTCAACGGCAAGTCCTGGTCCTTCAATGTGGTCATCGATAAGCCGCCGGAGATCACCTTCGACGGCATTCCGCATGCGACAGCCAGCGGTGCGCTGGAACTCGGCTTCAAGGTCAGGGATGATTACGGCGTTGAGGAAGCCCGTGCCGAGATCGTGCCGGTGGAATCCGATCCTGCCGCGACGCCGCTCTATGGCTTGCCGGAATTCAAGCTCGAAATGCCGCGTCGCGACCGCCGCAATGGCAAGGGTCTGGCAAGCCATGATCTGACTCAGGATCCGCTGGCCGGCAAGCGCGTGCGCATCACCCTCGTCGCCAAGGACGGTGCCGGCCAGACGGGACGCAGCTCACCCTATGAGATGGTATTGCCATCCCGTAGTTTCAGCCAGCCGCTCGCTGCCGCCGTGGCCGAAGAACGTCAGGTCTTCGCGCTCGATACGCGGAAGATGCCGGAAGCAATCGAACTCAACAAGTCTCTGACCATACGCCCCGAAGAAACAATCCCCGATCTCGGCAACTATCTCGCCATCAAGTCGGCGCTGACGCGCATGAAGCTCGCGAGCGACGAGGCCTCGCTCAAGGATACGGCTGATTATCTCTGGCAGATCGCGCTCGGCATGGAAGATGCGCAGCTTACGGACGCGGAAAAGGCCCTGCGCGACGCCCAGCAGAAGCTCTCCGATGCGCTTCAGCGCAACGCCTCGGACGCCGAGATCAAGAAGCTGACTGACGAGCTGCGCAAGGCTATGGACGCCTATATGAAGGAGCTGGCCGAGCGCATGCGCAACATGCCGGCCCAGCCGAACCAGCGTTCCGCCAATATCCTGCGCCAGCAGGATCTGCAGCGCATGATGGATCAGATCGAGAATCTCGCCCGCTCCGGCAATCGCCAGGCCGCACAGCAGATGCTTTCCGAACTGCAGCAGCTGATGAACAGCCTGCAGGCCGGCAAGCCGCAGCCCGGGCAGCAGCAGAACCAGGCCAACGACAAGATGCGCGAGCAGATGGACAAGCTCGGCCGCATCATGCGCGATCAGCAGAAGCTGATGGATCAGACCTTCAAGCTTGATCAAGCCATGCGCGATCGTATGCAGCGCGGCGATTCCAACGAGGACGGCGACGGCTTGATGGATCAGCCCATGCCCGGCCTCAACGACCCGATGCGCCCGGATATGGGCCAGCGCAGCCAAGGCCAGCAGGATCAGCAGCAAGGCCAGAACCAGCAGGGCGATAAGGGCAAGGATCCCACCGATGGCATGACGGCCGATCAGCTGCGCGACGCGCTGAAGCAGCTGCGCCAGCAGCAGGAGGATCTCGGCAAACAGCTTGGCGAACTCCAGAAAAACCTTGGCTCACTGGGCATGAAGCCAAATCAGAATTACGGCAAGGCACAGCAGGAAATGAAAGGGGCGTCCGGTCAGCTTGCCGAGGGCAACGGCGAAGGCGCAGTGCAGGGCCAGGGACGCGCGCTGGACGCCCTGCGCAAGGGCACGCGCGAAATGATGAACCAGCTTATGGCCCAGATGCAGCAGGGACAAGGGCAGGGTCAGGGACAGATGCCGGGGCAGATGGGCCAAGGCGGCCAAAACGGCCGCGATCCGCTCGGCCGATCGCGCAACGAGGGTGGTTTCTCGGACAACCCTAACGACAACATGGTGCCTGATATCATCAACGCAGAGCGCGCCCGCCAAATTCTCGACGCCATTCGCGAGCGGCTGAGCAACAATCCCACGCTCAGCGAAGAACGGCGCTATCTGGAGCGTCTGCTGAATTTGGGTCAGTGAGGCAGCTTTGGACTGCCGCCCATGACGAGAATGGAGCCAGCACGAGGACACCCGTGCTGACCAGAAGCAATGTTAGGCAGCCAAGGCCCGCGCAACAGCCTTGCGGATGTCCGGCAGCGCAAATGGCTTGGCAACGACGTCGACGATCTTTTCCATGAGGTCATCGGCACGCTCGCGCTGCTCCGCATAGCCGGTCATCAGCAGGATTTTCATCCCCGGGCACGTTGAATGTGCCTGATGCGCGAGCTCGATACCGTCCATCACGGGCATGCGTATATCCGAGAGAAGCAGGTCGTAGCCGCCCTCTTTCAGCTTTTCCAAGCCTTCCGCGCCGTCTGCCGCCTCTTCGGTCTCGTGGCCGTCCAAGCGCAGCGCGCGGGCGACGAAGCTGCGCAGCGAGTCCTCGTCTTCCGTGATCAGAATTTTTGCCATGGTCCGTGCTCCTGGTCCGTCATGTTCCGCGACCGAAATCATCAGAATTCCGTTTGCGATAGGTAAACAGCGGGCGGGCGATCGGCTCCGTGGTTAACGGTTCGTCATCGCTGGAGCAGAATGGGACAGGCGGACATGTCGCCTGCATTAACTCTGAATCAGGCCTCGACGTCGCCCGTGACGACGCCGACGAAGGGCAATTCGCGGAAGGCGTAGGCGACATCCATGCCGTAGCCGACAACGAAATAATCGGGGCATTCGAAGCCGACATAATCGGCCTCCAGCTCTTCCTGGCGCTTGACGCTCTTGTCGAGCAGGACGGCCAGCGTGACGTTGCGGGCGCCACGCTCATAAAGCAGTTCCTTGGCGAAACGCAGCGTGCGGCCCGATTCCAGAATGTCGTCGATCAGCAAAACGTCCCGATCCTTGACGTCGCTGTCAATGTCCTTGACGATGCGCACGCCCTGCGACGTCGTGCCGGCGCCGTAGCTCGAAAGCGTGATGAACTCGACCTCCGGGGCAAGCCCGGTCTCATGCAGAGCACGGAGCAAATCGGCTGCGAAGATAAATGAGCCCTTGAGGATGGCGATGACGAGGAGGTCCTTCGTCGGCCCCTTGGCGATTTCCTTCGCCAAGGCATGATTGCGCTCGGCAATCTGCTCGGCAGTGAAAAGCGGCTCGATATTCTTCCCGCGTACAACAGGCATTGATTGGCATGCTCCATGGCTAAGCGGCCCGTGGCCGCCGATCAAGCTCTATAGCGCTGCGTATCACATATGACGCGCAAAGGTCGCTGTAGCTCTCTAAAGCAGTAGCCCCTAGCACAATCGGCAAGCCCGACACACCCCTACGGCATGAAGGAAAGCTGGACATCCGGCGTTTTTCCACCGGGATGCTGCAATCGCGTCGAAAATCCGCGGCTTTCATGCGGCCCGAGGCGATCGACGGGCGTGTCCACAACGATGCTCCTGACCAGCTGGCCGCCGGCAAAAAGATCGGCGCGCACTTGCGGAACCGAAAGCGTGGCACCGCTGACATTCTCGATGATGCCGTTCAATCTCAAGACGGGCAGCCCGCTCTCATCCCTTGGCGTCAGCGTCACATGCGAGAACTGCAGCGGATCGGACGTCGCCTCGGCGGGGGCGTTGGAGAGACCGGAAAAACCGCCGGAAAGACCGAAGATCAAGATTGCGAGGCAAATGATCAGCGCGACGAAGCTGCGCCGCGATGCCTGCTGCAAAACCTCCTCGACACTGCGCAAGACGGACAGGATGCGTGAGAAGGTGGTCTTGCGCGTCACGGGTTGCGGTTTTGGTCTGGTATGCCCGCCATAGCGCATGTTAACGCCGGACACAGTCCGTCCGCGTGCAGCGGAAACGGTCACGAATTCGGCATCGACGATATCGGGCTTCGGCATGACGTAATGCGCCTGGCCCGACCCCGCTCCTCGTTCGGGCGGAATGAGGTCATAAACCAGCCCCGCCTGCTGTTGACGGTGGCGAAAAGCGCCCATGATGGCCTCCCTTTGCGGTGATCCACATGGTTTCGACGCCCATTGCCAATCTGGGCATTGAAACGAATCCTGCCCAGTCGTAAATTTTATTGGTTAATGCTTCGCAAAGATCGCCATGAATAGGGCGCCTTTCCAGAAAAATTTACCGGCTGTTAATGCCATTGGTTAACAAGTCGCCTGATTGAACCCTGCGGAAGACTGGACTGCCCGTTGATTCATTTTGAGAACGTCGGTTTGCGCTACGGCATGGGTCCGGAAATCCTCCGCGACCTGAGCTTCGACATACCGAGGAAATCGTTCCAGTTCCTGACCGGCCCCTCCGGCGCCGGCAAGACGACATTGTTGCGGCTGCTCTTCATGTCGCTGCAGCCGACGCGTGGGCTGATCCGCATGTTCGACAGGGAGATCTCCTCGATACCGCGCAACGAACTGCCGCTGCTGCGCCGCCGTGTCGGCATCGTCTTCCAGGACTTCCGGCTGCTCGAACATCTGACGACATACGAAAACGTTGCCCTGCCCTTGCGCGTGCGCGGCAAGGATGAAAGCTCCTACCGCACCGACGTCCTGGAGCTGCTGAAATGGGTGGGGCTCGGCGAGCGTATCAACGTGCTGCCGCCGGTTCTTTCCGGCGGCGAAAAACAGCGCGCGGCCATCGCGCGGGCCCTCATCGACCGCCCGGAAATCCTGCTTGCCGACGAGCCCACGGGCAATGTCGATCCGCCGATGGCGCGCCGCCTGCTCAATCTGTTTCTGGAGCTTAACCGGCTCGGCACTGCCGTCGTCATTGCGACGCACGATCTCGCCTTGATGGACCAGATCGAAGCGAGACGCATGATCCTATCGGGGGGGCATCTCGATATCTATGACTGACCCCCGCCCCCGCAGGACAGCCCCGAATGCCCAGGCACGGCAAGCGGCCGCGGCACCGGCAGAACGCAAGCGCCCGGAGATGCGCGTGCGCCCCACGGGGCCGATCGTGCCCTCCTCCAATATCCAGGGCAACGCGCTGATCGTCGTGATCGCCATTATGGCCTTTCTCGCCTGCTTGACGCTCGGTGCGGTCAGCATGGTGCGCTCGACGGCGGCAAGCTGGGAAAGCCAGATTTCCCGCGAGATCACCATCCAGATCAAGCCGGATGACAATCTTGACATGGAAAAGGCGCTCGCGAGCGCCCGCGATATCGCGCTCAGCTTCGTCGGCACCAAATCGGGCCAGATCGTCGATGAAGCGGCAACCGCGCGCCTGCTCGAACCGTGGCTTGGCGCCGGCCTCGATATCAAGGAATTGCCTGTCCCTCGCCTCGTCATCATCACCATCGATGAGACGCATCCACCTGATTTCGAAGCGATGCGCGCATTGCTCAAGGCGCAGATCCCGCAAGCGACGCTCGACGACCACCGCACCTGGGTCGACCGGCTCGTGTCGATGGCGCACACCACCGTTCTCATCGGCACGGGCGTCCTGCTGCTCGTCTTCACCGCCATGGTCCTGACGGTGGTTTTCGCCACGCGCGGCGCATTGTCGGGCAACCGCCATATTGTCGAAGTCCTGCATTTCGTTGGTGCCGAAAGCACCTTCGTCGCCAATGAATTCCAGAAGCATTTCCTGAAGATTAGCCTCAAAGGCTCGGGAGCCGGCAGCGCGCTCGCCGCCTTGTTCTTCGCGACGGCCGGCCTCCTGCAGAGCCATACGATCGCCACACCGCAGACCGATCAGGCAACCGCATTGTTCGGGACTTTCTCCGTCGGCGCGCTCGGCTATATCGGCATTCTCGCCACCATGATCATCATCGCGCTGCTGACGACGCTGACGGCACGTTTCACCGTCATGCACACGATCTATGAGATCGATCTGGTTCGTTCCGATCCCGGGCGGACGGATAGCGTACCGAATTGACGCTTCAGCGATGTTTTTTTACCGTGTGCCAGCCCGTTCCTTGCCGCAATTGGCGTATAATAGCGAATCATGAGCATGGATCTGACGACTCGCAAGACCATAAGTTTGCAGTCGCTGCGGACACGCCCCAGCGGCGATAGACCTGTGCGCCGCAGCCTGTTCCGGCGTTTCTTGCGCTGGGGCGGCTTCGCCTTCATCTTCCTCGCCGCCATCGTTTTCGGCGGCTTCCTGCATTTTGCCGATTCGATCACTACCTTGAAACCGCCGCTCGAGCCCAAGGCCGATGCTATCGTCGTGCTGACGGGCGGCTATCAGCGGATCGATCAGGCGGTGGAGCTGCTACGGACCGGCGCCGGAAACCGTCTCCTGATCTCGGGCGCACATCCGACCACCACGCCGACGCAAATCCGCAAGCTGACGCAGAGTTCCGCCAGCCTGTTCAGCTGCTGCGTCGACATCGGCTACGACGCACTCGATACGATCGGCAATGCCCGCGAAGCGGCAAAGTGGATTCACGCCAGGGGCTACAAGAGCGTTCTCGTTGTCACGAACAACTACCATATGCCCCGCAGCCTCGCCGAACTGAAATATGTCGACCCCTCGACCGATTTCATTCCCTACCCGGTCGTCAACTCCGATCTGAAGGCCAAGAACTGGTTCACGGACCCGAATGCGCTGCGGACGATGATCTCCGAATATGCGAAGGTCCTCCTCGCCGGTGCCCGCAACCTGACCGGCCTCGGCCGACCGGTAGGCCTGCGCTCGCGGCAGCCGGCTGAAGACGACGACTGAGGCTCGCAGCAAAGGCCGAATCTCGGAGAGGCAACGCGCTTGAAGGCGCGAAACCACGCAAAGATCGACTTTTTATTGACGCTGTAATCGTGTAGGCAAACCTTCAGATGCCGGCGCAAGCCGGTGCATTGGAAAAGCCTCGATGATTATCTTGCGTTCGATCCTGTTCAACACGGCCTTTTATGCCAATCTGATCATTCGCATGATCGTGTTGACGCCGATTTACTTCCTCATGCCGCGCAAGGCGGCCTACGCGATCCCGAAGGCATGGGCGAAATCCAGCACCTGGCTGATGGAGAAGATCGTCGGCACCACCTTCGAGATCGAGGGTCTTGAAAATCTCCCCAAGGGCAGCTTCATCTTCGCGCCTAAGCACCAATCCTTCTGGGATACATTCGCGCTGCTGCCCTATCTCGACGATCCGGTCTATATCCTGAAGCGCGAGCTTTTGTGGATCCCGCTGTTCGGCTGGTATGCGAAGAAGCAACGCATGATCCCGGTGGATCGCAGCGCCCGCGGCAAGGTCATGTTCGATGTCCTGAAGCGCACACGCGAGGAACTTGCTACCGGCCGCCAGCTCATCATTTACCCTGAGGGTACACGCCGCCCGCCAGGTGCGGAACCCGTTTACAAATACGGCATCGCCCGGATGTATCGCGACCTCGGCATCCCCGTCGTCGCCGTCGCCATGCATCCAGGTCTTTTCTGGCCGCGCCGCACCTTCCGCAAATATCCCGGCCATATCAAGGTGCGCATCCTGCCGCCGATCGAGCCCGGCATCGATCCCGATGCCTTTTTCGCGCGCCTGGTCGAGGAAACGGAAAGAGCAAGCGACGAGCTGCTGGTCGAAACCGTCGCCAACAATCCGCATCTGCCGCTTCCTCCGACCGCAGTCCAGCGCCTGGCCGAAATCGGCAAGACAAAGCCGGTCACCGCCGCGGTCTGAGCGAGCTCTCGATTCTAGGCGATAGGTTCAAGATGCCTTTCGCATCCGCTCCACCTCGCCGGCGACCTGCTCCAGCCAGTGATCGCGGATGCCCATGTCGCGCAGATGCGTCAGCGTATTGAAGAGATAGGCATCGTTCGGGCCGGAACGCCCATTGGCAGCTTCCACCACATGCGCCGCCTCGATCGCATCCAGCGAGCCGGCATATTGCCTGTGGTTGCGATCGACGACATAGGCGACGGCGGTTACCCGCCGCCCGTCACTGAGCCGAATCGGCAGGGTCTTTTCCAGATAGACGTTGGTGACGAGCTCGCGCTCGCGCAGATAGGTCAGCACCTCATCCCAATCGACGTCGGCAACCCGAAAGGCCATGCCGCGGCAGGAACCGCCGCGATCGAGGCCGAGGACAAGGCCGGGATTTTCTTCCGTGCCGCGATGGACCCAGGAACGGACGCAGAGCGAGCGACGATAACCAAAAATCAGGGCCTCGGCCCGCTCGTCATAATCAAAGCCCGGATTCCACATGAGGGATCCGTAGCCAAACACCCAAAATTCGTCCATATCCAACGCCAAATCACTGTGAAGCTTAAGTCCAACCATTGGAGAACAACATGGCAGCGTCAAGCCAGAGCGTAACGACCGGTCGAGGCAAACGTCTGTGGCTCATCCTTTTTGGACTGGTGGTGGTTCTGGCCGGTCTTTACACCGGCGGTTGGTACTATGCGACCGGTTTCGTCAGAACCAATGTCCTGAAGGCGCTCGGCCAGCAGAACAGCGCCGGCATTGCCGGCAAATGCGAGAACATGGCCTTCAACGGCTTCCCCTTCTCCATCGGCCTGACCTGCGACACGGTGACGGTCGACAACCAGACGCGGGGCGTCTCCACCAGTTTCGACAGGCTCAGCGCCTCCGCACCGGTCTTCCAGCCCAACCATGTGAGCTGGAGCTTGAAATCTCCTGCCGAGTTGCGGACGACGGAGGGCCTGGCCGTATCGGCAGAATGGGCCGACCTGCAATCGAACCTCGTCGCCAAGGGCCGCGGCGTGGCGCAGACACAGACTGTCATCAATGGGCTGAAGGCAGGCGTCGTCTCCTCCGTCACCGGCCAGAGTGTCAATGTCACAGCCGCCCACACGGAGATGCATGCCAGCCAGAACGGCAGCGATCTGGATTTCGCGATCGGCGTTGAAAATGCCAATGCCGTGATCAAGGATTTCCCCCAGGTCCTGCCGACCGCATCCACGAGCGCCAACGTGACGCTATCAGGCAAGGCCGGCCTGCTCGACGGCAGCGACCGAGAGGGGCTTCGCGGCTCGGCAGGCGTGTTGCATCAGGCCGTCATCGACATCGGCGACGGTCGCATCATGACGCTTTCCGGCCCCTTCAATTTCGACGATGAGGGTCTTCTATCAGGCCAGTTCAAGCTGGAGATCAATCAGATCGGGCCTTGGGGCGATAGCCTGACCACGACGCTTCCCGCCGCCAAAAACATCATCAAGACGGCGACGAAGATGCTGAAGGCGCTTGCCAATGGCGGCGATAAGGTTTCCGTCGATCTCACCGCCGATCGCGGCCGCCTCTCGCTCAGCGGCTTCATCCCGCTCGGCAAGATCCCGCCGATCTAAGAGCCTGCCCCCTCGTCCGCCCTATCGGGCACCTTCTTCCCGAGGGGAGAAGGCGGAAGAGTAGCTATTCCTTCACATCAAGCGCGTGACGGCCGAAGTCAGGCACGTCGACATCCTGACCGGCTTCGACGATCGAGCGACGAATGGCGCGCGTACGGGTGAACAGTTCGAAGATCTTGTCGCCGTCCCCCCAACGGATGGCGCGCTGCAGCGATGCCAGATCCTCCGAGAAGCGCGACAGCATTTCCAGGATAGCGTCGCGATTGTGCAGGCAGACATCGCGCCACATGGTCGGATCGGACGCGGCAAGGCGGGTGAAGTCGCGAAAGCCGGATGCTGAATATTTGATAACTTCCGACTCCGTCACCGTCTCCAGATCGTCAGCAGTGCCGACGATGTTGTAGGCGATGAGATGCGGCAGATGCGAGACGATGGCTAGCACCTTGTCGTGATGCTCAGGGTCCATCTCGTCGACACGGGAACCGAGTGTTTCCCAGAAGGTGCGAAGCGTCTTGATCGCGGCCTCGTCAGTGCCCGGAACGGGCGTGAAGATGCACCAGCGTCCCTTGAACAGCCCCGGGAAACCTGCATCCGGACCGGATTTCTCCGTGCCTGCCAACGGATGGCCCGGAATGAAATGCACGTTGGGCGGCATATGCGGCTGCATCTGTGCGATGACCGATGCCTTGGTGGAGCCGACATCGGTGATGATGGCGCCTGGCTTCAGATGCGCAGCGATTTCCTTGGCGACGCTCTCCGAAGCGCCCACAGGCACGGAAACGATGACGAGATCGGCGTCTTTCACGGCTTCGGCCGAGGACGGCGTATAGCGGTCGCCGAGCTTCAGCTCTTCGGCACGCTTCAGCGTCTCGGCGCTGCGTGTCGAGATCACCACTTCCTTGGCCAGGTCGAGACGCTTGAGATCATGGGCGATGGAGGAGCCGATAAGGCCGATGCCGATCAGGGCGATGCGGTCGAACTGGATGTTGCTCATGCCTTGCGTCCCATAAATTCGGCCAGAGCGTCGATGACGCCGAGATTGGCCTCTTCGGTGCCGATGCTCAGGCGCAGCGAATTCGGGAAGCCGTAGGCGCGCACGGCGCGCAGGATATAGCCGCGGCTCGTCAGGAAATCATCGGCCTCCACTGCGCGCTTGCCGTCGCTGTCAGGGAAATGGAACAGGACGAAATTCGCGACCGACGGCGTCACCTTGAGGCCGAGAGCCTCGAGCGCAGCCGTCATCTTTCCGATCCAGAGCGTGTTGTGCGCAACGGCGGTTTCCGTAAAGGCCTGATCGCGAATGGCAGCGGCTCCTGCAGCAATGGCCGCGCTGTTCAGGTTGAACGGAGCGCGCACGCGGTTGATCGCATCGACGATATCGACCGGGGCATACATCCAGCCGATACGAAGGGCTGCCAGGCCGTAAACCTTGGAGAAGGTACGCGTCATGACGACATTCTGGTTTGCCGAAACGAGCTCAAGGCCAGCCTCGTAGTCGTTGCGGCGGACATATTCGGCATAGGCAGCGTCGAGGATGAGAATGACGTGCTTGGGCAGGCTTGCCTGCAGGCGGCGGATCTCGCTGACTGGCACGTATGTCCCAGTGGGATTGGCCGGATTGGCAATGAAGACCATTTTGGTCTTCTCGGTGACCGCCGCGAGGATCGCGTCGACATCGACGGTGCAATCCTTCTCCCTGACCGTAACCGGTGTCGCGCCGGCGGCCATGATCTGGATCTTGTAGACCAGGAAGCCGTGCTCGGTGATGATGCCTTCGTCACCGGTGCCGAGATAAGTGTGGCAGAGCAGCCCGAGCAGCTCGTCGGAGCCGGCGCCGCAAAGGATATTGGCCACATTCAGCCCATGCACATCGGCGATCGCCTGGCGGAGTTCCTTGGCCTGCCCGTCCGGATAGCGCTCGAGATTGCCGGCAGCGCCGCGGAAGGCCTCGATGGCCTTCGGGCTGGCGCCAAGCGGCGTCTCGTTCGAGGAGAGCTTGAACACGCGCGCAACGCCCGGTGCATGCTCCTTGCCCGGCACATAGGCGGCTATATCGAGAATGCCGGGGCGCGGGACGGGCTTGCTCATTTCCATGCTCATGGGATCGACCTTGGGAAAGACCGGAAAATTCCGGTTTATGACACCCCGTCGCATTAATGCGGATTGACAAATTTGTCGAGTGTGACGCTGCGGCGAAAGCGTCACGGAGCATCGCGCGTCGTCGGTATCCCGCGCGGTGCAAGCACCGGCACGAAGACGCGGCGCGAGGCGCGGACGGCAACGGGCAGGCCCTGATAAAGCCGCTTCTGCGCCTCGACGATGATGACCCCGGAAAAAGCCGGCCATAGGGTTCGGCCGATCCGCTCGAAGGCGCGGCGCAGCCGCAGCACCGTACGCAGCTTAGAAGGCGGGAAGAACAGCGCCTCCGCGGTCGCACCGGGGGTGAAATTGGTTTCGCGCAGAAGCGAGGTGAGCTGGCCGCGCGAATAGGGCCGGCCGGAGCCGAAGGGCGTATGTTCCATGCGCGCCCACACGCCGGTGCGGTTCGGTACGACGATGACCAGCCGCCCGCCGGGCGCCAGAACGCGCCAAAGCTCCTTCAGCGTCTCGCGCGGGCTTTCGGCGAATTCCAGCGAATGCACCATCAGCACGCGGTCGATCGAACTGTCGGGCAGCGGCAGTTCTTCATCGAAGACCAGGGCCGTCGCCGAGGCCGAGCCCATCGGCCAGTTCACCGCGCCTTGCCCCGCCGGCATGAAGGCGAAGGTGCGCTCGGTGTCGGCACGAAAGCGGTCGAGATAAGGCACCGCATAGCCAAGGCCGACAAGCCTCTCTTCCGGCATGCGGGCCCAGATGGAGGACAGCGCCATGGCAATCGACTGCTCCGCCAAGCGACCGAGCTCGGAATGATAAAACTGGCGGAGATCGACGATATCGGTATGCATCGAAACAAATGTTATCAGCCGAACGTTGGACTTCAAGGCCGAACGGCTTACATTCTCTACTCACGGAAAAGATGAGGACGATTTCGATCATGAAACCATTGGAATTAGAGATTTTTATCTGCCGTTCCGACAATTACGGCGTCTTGGTCCATGATCCCGAAACCGGATTGACGGCATCGATCGACGCTCCGGAGGCGGATGCCATCCTGAAGGCGGCCGATCGTCGCGGCTGGACGATCAGCCATATCCTGACCACGCATCATCACACCGATCATGTCGAGGGCAATCTGGCGCTGAAGGAACAGTTCGGCTTGGAGATCATCGGCCCGATCAACGAGGCCGTCGCCATTCCGGGCCTCGATCGCGCCGTCGGCGATGGCGATACGTTCGAATTTGCCGGCCATACGGTCAATGTTATCGAAACGCCCGGCCACACCGCCGGACACGTCTGCTATCACTTTGCCGACGACAAGCTGCTCTTTGCCGCCGATACCCTGTTTGCGCTCGGTTGCGGCCGCCTGTTCGAGCGCACACCAGCCGACATGTGGGCCTCGCTGCAGAAGCTTGCCGTGCTGCCGGACGAAACAGCCGTCTATTTCGGCCATGAATACACGCTCTCCAACGCCCGTTTCGCCCTGACCATCGACCCCGGCAATGAGCGGCTGAAGGCGCGTGCTGCCGATATCGAGGCATTGAGAGCGGAAGGTAAGTTCACCATCCCGACGACGCTGGCGCTCGAGAAGGAAACCAATCCGTTCCTGCGCGCCGCCGATCCGGCTATCCGCCGCAACCTGCTGATGGAAAGCCGCAGTAACGACGAGGTCTTTGCCGAGATCCGCAAGCGCAAGGATAATTTCTGATGCAGGCAAAGGAGATCATCGAAACGCTCTCCATGCAGCGGCATCCGGAAGGCGGCTGGTACGTGCAGACCTTTCGCGACGAAAACGGCGGCGCCCGCGCCCATTCCACGGCGATCTACTATCTGCTCGAAACCGGCGAACGCTCGCACTGGCACCGGGTGCACGATGCCGCCGAAGTCTGGCACTACTATGCCGGTGCCCCGCTTGCCCTACATCGTTCCGCCGACGGCAAGACCAGCGAAACCCTCATGCTGGGCCTCGACCTGGCAAAGGGCGAGCGCCCGCAGGCGATCATTCCGGCCAACTGGTGGCAATCAGCCGAAAGCCTCGGGCAATTCACGCTTGTCGGATGTACGGTGGCACCCGGCTTCGAATTTTCGAGCTTCGAGATGGCACCGCCGGACTGGAAGCCAGCCTTAGACTGAACCTCTTTTTACCTTTCATCGACATCAAGCAGGGTGCGGCCAGACAGCGCGCAGCGATGGTCTTGAAAAGGCTGTGCACTGTGTCAGCTTTACACGGGGAGAGTGAAAATTGATTCATCTGGAGGAGGTTTTTTCGTGCGTTTGTTGTTTCCTTTGCTCGTCATGGCAGGCTCTGTCATGAGCGCCCCTGTCTTTGCTCTTGATGCACCGGCCTCGCCGCCGGCCAGCCAGCCCCTGAAAAACTTCGTGACCTCGGTCGAGAAGGATGGCTCGATCACCTTCCGCCTTTATGCTCCGGCTGCAAAAGCGGTTTCCGTCACCTTGGGCTCGCGCGATCCCATCACCATGCAGCGCGACAACGACGGCACCTGGAGCGCCAAGACGGAGGTGCTCAAGCCGAATCTCTACGAATATTACTTCAACATCGACGGTTTCCGCAGCATCGATCCCGGCACCAACGCGCCCAAGCCGCAGCGACAGGTCAATACCAGTCTGATCCTGGTGCCCGGCAGCATTCTCGATATCCGCAATGTGCCCCACGGCGATCTGCGGCTGGTGACCTTGCATTCCAAGGCGCTCGATTCGGAACGGCAAATGTATGTCTACACACCGCCCGGCTACACCGATTCCTCCAAGCCGCTGCCCGTGCTCTACCTCTACCACGGTTTCGGCGATACTGTGGGATCTTGGGTCCTCCAGGGCCGCGCGCCGCAGATCCTCGACAACCTCCTTGCTGACAAGAAGATCGAGCCGATGATCGTCGTCATCCCGGATACGGAAACCGACGTGCCGAACGCGATCGCCGAAAACTTCCCCGCCGCCGATCGCCGCGCGAATTTCTATCCGGCCAACGCCGAGGCGGCAGATCGCGAACTGACCGAAGACCTTATCCCGTACATGAAGAAGCATTATCGGGTGCGAAACGAGACGAGCGGCCGAGCCGTGGCCGGCTTGTCTCAGGGCGGCTATCAGGCCCTCGTGTCAGGCCTTTCACATCTCGACACCTTCGGCTGGATCGCAACCTTCAGCGGCGTCAGCACGACGACCGTTCCGAACAAGACCGTCGATGCCGTGCTGAACGAGCCGGAGAAGATCAACAAGGCCTTGCACAACTTCACGGTGACCGTTGGCAGCAAGGACCAGGTCGTCGGCAAGGACGTCGCGGGCTTGAAGGCGACGCTCGACAACAAGAAGATCAAGCACGAATACCACGAGTATCCGGATCTCCAGCATGAAATGGATGTCTGGCGGCCGTCGCTCGTGGCCTTCCTGGAAGAAGTTTTCAAGAAATAAGCAGCAGTGAACCGCGGCGGAGCTACTCCGCCGCTTCCGCCTGCGTTCGCCCCGTATCGTCCCGGCGCAGGATCATGCGATGGGCGGCCAGCACCGCACCTCCCGTCACGAGCAGGCAGGCAAGCGCAATGCCCCAACTAGGCTCGGCAAAACCGAACAACGTCAGGATCAGCGTCGAGAGCAGCGGTGCGGCGTAGCTCGCCGCGCCGAGGATCTGGATATCGCCGTTCTTGACGCCGTAATCCCAGGCATAGAAGGCGGCCCCGACCGGAAAAAGGCCAAGACCGAGCACCGCGATCCACTGGGCCATATTCTCCGGCCAGATCGTCTCCTCCAGACCAAGGTGGCAGAAAAAGGAGAGAATCGATGTTGCCAGGCAGAAGATGGTGACGACATCGGTGGAAACGGCCTCGAAGCGGCGCGTTATCAAGGAATAGCCGGACCAGGTGAAGGCGCAAAGGAAAGCCGCGCCATAGCCGACGGCATAGGCGCCTTCGAAATGAAAGCCGTTGCGGCCGACGATCAGGACCGTGCCCGCAAGCCCCATCAGGGCACCGAGAATATGATACCAGCGCAGCCGCTCGCCGGGCAGCAATGCGGAGCCGACGACGATCAGCAATGGCCAGAGATAGGCAATCAGGCCCGCTTCCACCGCAGGCGCATGGCGCAATGCCGTAAAATAGAGGAAATGATAGCCGAACAGGCCGGCAATGCCCGTGATCCAGACCTTGGCGGGCTGGCGCAGCAGCTGCAGTCGCTCGGGCCTCAGCAGAAGAACGACAATGCCCGGAATGCTGCCGATCGCAAAACAGACGGCAAGCAGCTGGAAGGGCGGCATCTTGCCGGAGGCGACAGTCAAAAGCGCCAGAAACGACCACATCAAAATGGCTGAAAAGCCTGTCAGCGTCGCGCGAAATTTCATCCCTGCCCCTAGCCCGTTGCTGCGGACGTCCCCGGCCCGCTAACGCAATTTCACGAAAATGCGCGGCAATTTTCCGCTGGAAAGCGCGTAGAAATAACCACGGGGATCGTCAAGCGTTTCTGTGAAACAACTGCCCGGTCTAGCTGCCGTATTTTACGGCCGTGATCGTCACCGTCCCGTATTGCGTCGGTATCCGGACGTAGACCGGAGCATAGACATTCATGGCATCTGCCTTGGCGAACCAGATTTCCATATTGTCGCTCTTGGCGAGGTAGAGATAATCCTTGCGCGTGCTCTTATAGCCGCTCTTCGGCGTGAAGCGCACGCCGCAGGCAATGGTCTTACCCTTGAAGCCATCGGTCGAGAAGGGATGCGATCCCTTCGGCGACAGCTTCAGGTCCATCCGCATCTCGCCATCGAAGACAGCCAGCGTCTGGTTGCAGAGGTTGAGGCTGGGCGTGATCGGGAAGATCATGCCCGATATGGGGTCGAGCACGGACTTCAGGTCGCTTTCCGTGATCGGAACCCAGGTGTCCGGCCGTTTCGGCTCGGGCGTGATAGTGTTCGACGTCACGTTGCCGTTGGTATAGGCGACATCATAGGTGCGCTCTTTCTTCCCGCTCTTGTAGAAGAGCGTGTAATGGGTCGCCTGAAGCTTGCTGTCGTTGACGACGCCGGTCACATCGGTTTTCGCATCGATCGAGGTGACGAGATCCGCAAGGCCTGCCGAGGTGATATCGCCTCGGATAGTAAACTGCTTTCCGGTAACTTCGGTCTTGAAATCCGCCCTGGCGATCGGCAGGCCGGCCAGCGAAACGCGATAGCGCGTTTCATGCCGCAGCACATCGGCCAATGCCATGGAGGGCATCGACGCAACGATCGCTGAAATGAGAAGCCACTTCCGAATTTGAACCATGATCAAGGCCTTCAACGAGGATCAGGCAAGTTATATAGTTGCTTTGCTCGCCTGCTGCGAGCGTCAGACAACAGCAGCTTTTTGACGGAATTGCGGGAAAACACAAGGTTTGGCTTGACGCGGCCAGCCTCTCTGACTATAGAACCGCAACTTTCCAATTATGGCCTGTTGGATTGCGCGTCGGGTTTTGCCCAGCATGTCTATTCGATGGCCGAGAAAAACAAAAGTAGGTGTACCATGTCCCGCATGTGCGAATTGACCGGCAAGGCCGTCCTCGTGGGCAACAACGTTAGCCACGCCAACAACAAGACCAAGCGTCGGTTCCTGCCGAACCTTTGCCAGGTCACGCTGATCTCCGACGTTCTCGGCCAACGCTACCGTCTGCGCGTTTCCGCTGCAGCGCTGCGTTCGGTCGAGCATCGCGGTGGTCTGGACGCTTTCCTTATCAAGGCAAGCGAAAACGAACTCAGCATGCGCGCTCGCCTGCTGCGTCGCCAGATCGTCAAGAAGTCCGCTGAAGCTGCCGTTGCTGCCTAAGCAGCACTAGCACTTCGCGATTTCATACCGGCTAGGAGGCTTGCACGGATCATGTCCGGACAAGCCTTTTTCCATGTCCGGTTTCTTTCAACTGGTGGCATCTCCCAGGATAAAAAAATGCTGACGATACGTCATACCCTTATCTACGTTCTGCTAATGACGCTGGTCGTCGTCGCTTCCAACATCCTCGTGCAGTATCCGCTGCAGGTGACGCTCGCCGGCATCAATCTCGCGGATATCCTCACCTGGGGAGCCTTCACCTATCCGGTCGCCTTCCTCATCACCGATCTGACCAACCGCCAGTTCGGCCCGAGGGCCGCGCGCAAGGTCGTCTTTGCGGGCTTCGTCGTCGGTGTCGCCCTGTCGTTTTACACGGCACAGCCGCGCATCGCGATCGCCTCCGGATCAGCCTATCTCGCCGGCCAGCTGCTCGACATCTCGGTCTTCAACCGCCTGCGCCGCCTGGCCTGGTGGCGCGCGCCGCTGTTCGGCTCACTTATCGGCTCGATGCTCGATACGCTGATCTTCTTCTCCTTCGCCTTCGCGCCCTTCTTCGTCTTCTTCGGGCCGAACGATCCCTTCGCGATCGAATGGGCGCCGATCCTTGGCGCGTTCTCCACCTCGGCACCGCGCTGGATTTCCTGGGCGATCGGCGATTTCTCGGTCAAGGTCACCGTCGGCCTCGTCATGCTGCTGCCCTACGGCGCGCTGATGAACATGTTGAAGCCGATGCCGCAGGCTCCGACGGCTTGACGGCCAAATGATCCGCCGCGCGACTCAATGTGACGCGCGGCACCATCTCCTGACAAAGAAGGATGGCAGCGGCCGAGAATAAGGCCGCTCGCCACTCTCAATTCTGGCTGACGATATTGTCGTCATGCAGCTTGAACTCCAGCATCAGGCTGCGCTGCAGAATGGAATGATTGTCATCCGAGACCATGACGAGATGCAGGGAGCCGTCGGCTGCGCGGAAGACATCCAGGCCCTCCATATTGTCGATCTGATCCGCCGATCCGGCCGCGAAGATCACTTTGCCGTCCACGACGGCACCGGGTTTTATATCCGCACCGGCGATGCGGCGGATACGCAGGCCGAGACCATGGATCAGCCCGAAGCTCCGCTCCAGCAGCAATAGATCTCCATCGGGCAGAAAGACGCCGTCGCTGACATTGAAGCCGCCATGGCGCCGGACGGTGAAGCGGCCATTCAACGGCCCGTCCAGAATTGCGGCGAGCAGATTGCCTTGATCGTCCAGGCTGTCTTCAGCAACGATCACCGCACTGCCGGCAAGCGGGCTCGACTGAGGCGCGATCATCAGCGCCTCGAGGCTGCGATTGGAACGCAGCTCTGATCTCGGGATGGGAATGGGCATTGTGCCATCGGGCGGCGAAATTTCGAAACCCGGATCGGGATAGGCATCGACACGGTGGTATTGTTCATAGCTGACGAGGACGTGATTGCCGCGCAGCGCTAAGCCTTCAGCATCCATATCTCCTTTGCCGGCATCTGTGCCGCCATGGCGGTCGATCATCGGCGTGATGCGCGCATCGCTGATACCCTTCAGCCGGCCCTCCTGGTCGCGCTCAATCGCGCCGGTCAGCCAATGGCCGGTATCCAGCACTGAAATGAAATGGCGTTGATCGGGACGGAAGCGAATAGCGGAGATGGCGCCGAGAAGCACATTGTCCGAGCTGAGTTCAAGGCCACCGACAAATTCCAGCGCGCCGAACCGTGTTTCATTCGAACCGGGGTTAAAGGTGGAAATCACGGTCGCGCGGATATCTGCCGGACCACCTTTCTCGCCATTATCGCCGGAGCTGCAGCCGGCAAGCAGCGTTGCAAAAACTGCTGCCAATAGGACCGTCTTCGGCCGGCGCAGATCAAGGCCAGAGGAAGTGTACCCTTCCAGCAGAAAAGGCACCGGCCGCAAGGCCGATGCTAAGAGAAGCCTGAGCGGGCTCAGCTGGCGCGGCGCATGCGCGAGCGCGGCATGCTCGTCTGATCTTCGAACAGCGAGGCAAGCTGCTCCGTCATGGCACCAGCAAGCTCGTCGGCATCGACGATGGTGACGGCGCGGCGATAGTAGCGCGTGACGTCATGGCCGATACCGATGGCCAGCAGTTCCACCGGCGAACGCGTCTCGATCTGGTCGATGACGGCGCGCAAGTGCCGCTCCAGATAATTGCCGGGATTGACCGACAGCGTGGAATCATCGACCGGCGCACCGTCCGAGATCATCATCAGGATACGGCGCTGTTCGCGGCGACCGAGCAGGCGGTTATGCGCCCAGATCAGAGCCTCGCCGTCGATGTTTTCCTTGAGCAAGCCTTCGCGCATCATCAGGCCAAGATTGCTGCGAGACCGTCTATAGGGCTCGTCGGCAGACTTGTAGATGATGTGGCGCAGGTCGTTCAGACGACCGGGCGTCTGCGGCTTGCCGCTGGCGAGCCACTTCTCGCGCGCCTGGCCGCCCTTCCACGCCTTGGTGGTGAAGCCGAGGATCTCGACCTTCACGCCGCAGCGCTCGAGCGTGCGGGCCAGGATGTCGGCGCAGGAGGCAGCAACCGTGATCGGTCGTCCGCGCATCGAGCCGGAATTGTCGATCAGCAGCGTCACGACCGTATCGCGGAACTGCGTGTCGCGCTCCATCTTGAAGGACAGCGCCTGCGTCGGGTCGATGATCAGGCGTGGCAGGCGTGCCGGATCGAGATAACCCTCTTCCAGATCGAAGTCCCAGGAGCGGTTCTGCTGCGCCATCAGGCGACGCTGCAGACGGTTGGCGAGCCGGCCAACGGCGCCCTGCAGATGCGCAAGCTGCTTGTCGAGGAAGGCACGCAAACGCTCAAGCTCGGCCACATCGCACAGCTCCTGTGCGGTCGTGGTCTCGTCAAACTCCTCCGTATAGACGTGATAGTCGACCTTCTCGTTGAAATCGGCGAAAGGCGTGTTCGGACGGCGGGTTTCGCCCGGCGTTTCCGAATCTTCCTCGCCTTCTTCGCTCATGTCATCGTCGGAAATCTCGCCACCGTCTTCGGTCGCGCCGTCTTCCATCTGTTCGTCGGAGGCTTCGCTATCCTCGGCAGGAGCGGCGTCAGAGCCTTCATCTTCCTTGACGTCGTCGTTATCCTGGTCTTCGCCGTTCGGCTTGTCTTCTTCGCTCGGCTGCTCTTCGCTGTCGGGCTCGGATTGCTCGTCGCCATATTCCTCCGCCATTTCCATGGCCGTCAGAATGTTGCGGACGACACGGGCAAAGCTCTGCTGGTCGTTGATCGACGACAACAGGTTCTCGAGCTGACCGCCGGTCTTTTCCTCGATAAAGGGGCGCCATAGGTCGAGCACCTTGCCGGCGCTTTCCGGCGGCTTCTGACCGGTCAGCTTCTCGCGCACAATCATCGCCATGGCCTCACCGATCGGCGCATCCTCGCGCCGTTCGATGCCGGAAAAATTCGCCTTGGCGTATTTTTCCGTATTCATGGAATTGAGGTTGGCGGCAACGCCGCTCATGCGCAGCGAGCCGATCGATTCGACACGGGCCTGCTCGACGGCATCGAAGATGCTGCGTGCATCGGCACCCTGGGGCGACATCACGGCGTGGACACGGGCATCATGACACGCAAGCCGCAGGGCCATCGAATCACCGAGGCCGCGTGTCACCGCTAGCTCATGCGCCGTCGGCCGTTTTGAAAGTTCCGGCAGGCGAATGCGCTCGCCGGTCATTCCCGGACGTTCGTTGGCAAAGGCCACCTCAACCTCGGCATCGCCGGCGATCGAGCGGACACAGCCGGTGATCGCCCGGCGCAACGGCTCCATGTCCACCGGTGTACCCGGCTTCGCTTTGGAATTATCTCCGCGACCTGACATGATGTATCGGCTTTTCCCTAAAGCAATTCCAGGAAAAATGCATAGCAGTTTTCTATCCGGAATTGCGTCAAAACAATAAGATAGAACGTTTTCGCGATTCGAAGAAAAGCGGAAATGTTCTAGGCTTCGAGCACGATGTTGGCGGCACTTTCCTTCAGCTCGACACCGAAGGCGCGCTGATAGTGCTCGGCGACCAGCGGCCGCTCGAGCTCGTCACACTTGTTGAGGAAGGTGACGCGGAAGGCAAAGGCGACGTCGCCGAAGATTTCCGCATTTTCGGCCCAGGTGATGACGGTACGCGGGCTCATGACGGTCGACAGATCGCCGTTCATGAAGGCCGCACGCGTCAGATCGGCAACGCGAACCATTTTGGAGACGATGTCGCGGCCCTTGTCGTTGCGGAAGGATTTTACCTTTGCCAGCACTATATCGACTTCGTTGTTGTGCGGCAGGTAGTTCAGCGTCGTCACGATCGACCAGCGGTCCATCTGTGCCTGGTTGATCTGCTGCGTGCCGTGATAGAGGCCAGTCGTGTCGCCGAGACCGATGGTGTTGGCCGTTGCGAACAGGCGGAAGGCCGGGTGAGGACGGATGACGCGGCTCTGGTCGAGCAGCGTCAGGCGTCCCGACGATTCCAGCACGCGCTGAATGACGAACATCACGTCGGGCCGGCCGGCATCATATTCGTCGAAGACGAGCGCGACATTGTGCTGATAGGCCCAGGGCAGGATGCCGTCCTTGAATTCGGTGACCTGCAGGCCATCCTTGACGACGATGGCATCCTTGCCGACGAGGTCGATACGGCTGACATGGCTGTCGAGGTTGATACGCACGCACGGCCAGTTGAGGCGCGCAGCGACCTGCTCGATGTGGGAGGACTTGCCGGTACCGTGATAGCCCGAGATCATCACGCGGCGGTTATGAGCAAAGCCCGCGAGAATGGCGAGCGTGGTCTCGCGGTCGAAGAGGTAGTCCGTATCCAGATCGGGTACGTAGGCGCCACCCTGGCTGTAGGCCGGAACGCGGATGTCGGAATCAATGCCGAAGACTTCACGGACCGAAACGGTGGTATCGGGGATCTCGGAAATATCAAGGTCAATCTTGCTCATCATGTCTCCAGGGCGGGTGGCTCTCACCCTGCCATATCAAACTCAGCCGATTTTTCCGAAACGCCGCAGCTTGTTGCCCGCATCCGTTCGGTCGGAACAGCGGCGATACTTCTCCGGGACTAAAGCAAAATCTCGGCGCGATATATGATCGCTTGCGAGCATCCTTGAACAGAGTCCCCGGACAAGAAACGCCGCGTCCGGAAAGTTGACCGAGGTGCAGCCAGCCAAATGCGCACCCTACCGCGGTTGCCCGCAGCTTCAGCCGATTTGGACCATACCTGATTGAAGGCGGAGAGCAAGGACGGGAATTAACAAAAACCGTTCTGTTTCAATAATTGATAGGCCTGAATGACCGCACGAAAACGCTCTTCCGAGCCGCGATCGCCGCCATTGGCATCGGGATGGTGCATTTTCACCAATTCCTTGTAGCGGCGCTTGATTTCCGGGGCCGCGGCATTGGCGTCAAGGCCCATCGTGTCGAAGGCCTTCGCCTCCAGCGTTTTCAGCTTGCGCTGCTGCGGGAAACGCGGTCCCCGCCCCTGCCCCTCGCCTTCCCTAACGAAGCCGAATGGGTCGCGAACGCGGGAATAGGAGCCGGAGCGGATATCCGATTGAAGCGGACTGTTCTTGGCAGCCTTGTTGACACCGACCGTCCAGGTCGGACGGTGGCCGGTGATGGCTTCCTTCTGATAACGCGCAATCTCGCCATCCGAGAGGCCGGAGAAATAATTGTAGCCCTTGTTGTATTCCTTGACGTGCTCGAAGCAGAACAAAAAGAACTGCCCTTCCGCATTGCGCCCGACAGGGGCGCGATGCGTGCCGTGTTTGTCGCAGCCGTCCCACTGGCACGTCGGCGGACCCTGTTCGGGTTCCTGCGCGCGCTTGCGGCGGGTGCGAATGCGATCGAAATATTTTGAATCAAGTCTCATGGCGTCCTAATTATGGGGCCTTGGATACCCCACAACAAGAATTGACAAACAGGAATGTTATAGGCTTTGTGGGAGCCTTTTTTCGCAAGCGAGGTCGACGCGGGAATATGGAAACGACACTGCAATCCCGCATTGAGCGGAAGCTCACCGACGCCTTCGCGCCCGAGCGCCTTGCCGTCATCAATGAAAGCCACCTTCATGCGGGCCATCAGCCTGACATGACCGGAACCGGCGAAACCCATATAAGAATTCGAATCGTTTCCGCCAAGTTCTCGGGCATGCCGCGCCTTGCGCGCCACAGGGCGATCAACGAGCTTTTGAAGCCGGAACTGGACGCTGGCCTGCACGCGCTGGCCGTGGAGCCCGCGGCTCCCGGCGAGGCGATCCGTTGGTAGGTTGGCTGCAAGCCGGAACTACTCCGGCTTTGCCTCTTCCGTTTCGGCAGGGCGGATGCGCAGCTTGGTGATGCGGTTCTTTTCCCGCTTCATGACGATGAAGCGTTTGCCATAAAAGGTGAAGGCCTGGCGCTCTTCCGGGATGGTCATCGATTCGTGGATGACGAGACCCGCAATCGTCGTCGCCTCCTCGTCGGGCAAGTGCCAGTCGAGCGCGCGGTTTAGGTCGCGAATCGGTACGACGCCATCAACGACGATCGAGCCGTCGGCCTCCTGCCGCACGCCCTGGATATCGAGGTCGTGCTCATCGGCGATATCGCCGACGATCTCCTCCAGAATGTCTTCCAGGGTAACGATGCCCTGCACCTCACCATATTCGTCGACGACGACGGCGAAGTGCTGCTTGCGGCGCAGGAAGGCGTTCAGCTGGTCTTCGAGGTTGGTACTGTCGGGCACGAACCAGGGCTTTTGCGCGATCTTGACGATATCGAGATTTTCCGGCTCGACATTGCGTTCCGCCAAGGCTCGCAGCAGATCCTTGGCATGCACGACGCCGATGATGTTGTCGATTGTGCCGCGCCAGAGCGGCATGCGCGTATAGGGACTGTCAAGGATCGCGCGTACCACCACCTCGGGCGGGTCATCGGCATTGATGGCTCGCATCGCCGTACGGTGCACCATGATGTCGGACAGTTCCAGCTCGCCGAGATCGAGCACGCCGCCGAGGCGATCGCGGTCGGCTTTGACGACCGAACCCTCGCGGTGGAGCAGATCGACAGCACCGCGCAGCTCCTCGTGCGCCGACAACATCGACACCTCCTTGGAGAGGTTGATGCCGAACAGCCCAAGGATCCAGCGCACGATGGCGTTGACGAAACTCGATACGGGGCCGACGATCGCGACAAACAGCCGCACCGGCGCCGCCACATTGAGCGCAAAGCGATCCGGAGTCGAAATCGCCCAGCTCTTCGGCAGGACTTCAGCGAAGATGACGAGAATGACGGTCATGGCTGCCGTTGCCAGCGCCACCCCCGAATTGCCGAACAGACCGAGGAAAACGCTGGTCGCCAGCGAAGACGCCAAGATATTCGCGAGATTGTTGCCGATGAGCAAGGTGCCGATCAGCCGATCCCGACGCTCGATGAGGTGGCGCACGATACCGGCGCTTTCATCGCCGTTGGCCTCCAGCGTGTGAATGCGGGTGCGCGAGACGGCGGTAAGTGCCGTCTCCGAACCGGAAAAAAACGCCGACACCAACACCAGCACGATGATCGAGATGATCTCGGGCCAATATTCGAGCAATACAGCCAGCGTGCCCTCGACGGTCATCAGCGATGTTTTTCCTTCAGGAAACTCAGGACTTCGGAAGACGGCACATCGTCGGCAACGAAGGACTGGCCGATACCATGCGTAAGGATGAAGGTAAGCTTGCCACTCTTGACCTTCTTGTCCTGCGCGATCGCATCCATCAGCACTTCGGCCGGCGGCAGCTCGCCCGGAATATCGCCCATCCGCGTCGGCAGGCCTACGGCCTTCAGATGCGTCTCGACACGCTTGGCATCATCCGGGCTTGCCAGATTGAGGCGCGTAGAAAATTCATGCGCCAGCACCATGCCGATCGCAACACCCTCGCCATGCACCAGCCGGCGGCTGTCATAGGCGGTTGCCGCTTCGAGCGCATGGCCAAAGGTGTGGCCGAGATTGAGCAAGGCACGCGCCCCGTTTTCACGTTCGTCCGCAACGACGACATCGGACTTTGCCTGGCAGCTTGCAGCGATAGCCTCAATGCGGGCCGCCCCGCCGGCAAAGACTTCTCTCCAATTGGCCTCGAGCCAGGCAAAGAAATCCGGCTTGTCGATCAAGCCGTATTTGGCGACTTCGGCGTAGCCGGCACGGAATTCGCGCTCGCTCAGCGTATTCAGCACATCGGTATCGGCCAGCACGAGGTCGGGCTGGTGGAAGACGCCGACGAGGTTCTTGCCGTGATGAGTGTTGATGCCGGTCTTGCCGCCGACGGACGAATCCACCTGCGACAGCAGCGATGTCGGCACTTGAACGAAACGGACGCCGCGGCGCACGATGCCGGCGGCAAAGCCCGAGAGATCGCCGATGACGCCACCGCCAAGCGCGATCACCGCATCATTGCGCTCCACACGCGCAGTCAGCACCGCATCGCAAACGGTGATCAGGTGCTCGAAACTCTTGGTCTTCTCGCCGGCCGGCAAGACGAGGCTGGAAGCCTGGATGCCCGCAGCTTCCAGGCTGGCGACCAACGCCCCGAGATAGAGCGGCGCCACATTTTCATCGGTGATGATGGCGGCCTTGCGGCCTTTCAGCCGCGCGACGATCTCTTGGCCCGCACGCGCGATCAGGCCGGGACCGATCAGGATGTCATAGGCACGTTCACCGAGAGGCACGCGCACAAGACGCTCTGCGGAAGCCGGTGTCATCGCATTCATGGCATTTTGCTTTCTGTTTTCTTTCCCTCGGCGATGGCGGCAAGGACTTCCCTGACCATGATATCCTTGTTTACGTCGCGGGAGAGAACCGTGATATCGGCTTCCGCATAGATCGGATAGCGCGCATTCATCAGGTTCTCGAGGGTCTGTTTCGGATTTTCGGTCTTGAGCAGAGGGCGCGTATCGCGCTTGTTTACCCGCTCCCACAGCACGTCGAGATCGGCCTTCAGCCAGACCGAAAGGCTGCCGCGCTTGACATGCAGCCGCGTGCTTTCGTTGATGAACGCGCCGCCGCCCGTTGAGACGACACGCGGGCCGCCCTTGAGGAGCCGCTTGATGACGCGCGTCTCCAGCGCCCGGAACTCTTGTTCGCCGTAAGCGGCGAACAGTTCGGCGATCGTCATGCGCGACACGCGCTCGATTTCGGCATCCGTATCGACGAAGGGTAGGCCGAGCTGCTGCGCAACGGGCCGGCCGATCGAGGATTTTCCTGCTCCCATCAATCCCACGAAGACAAGATTGCGCTGACCCAACGCTGCGCGCGCCTTGTCTCTCAAGCTCTCGGCAAGGGTCAGGACTTGTTCACTCATTGGCCCATTCACAATTTCTTTGGAAACGGTATCGTCAAATGCGCCGGTAGCGTCAAGACGCCGCTGCCGTAAACATGTCTGCAATATCCTTCGGCTAACTCTTGAAGGAATATAATTATAGCGCATCGCCGCGCCACTGAATGGCGAAGGAGAGTCTTCGAATGCCCACCCTGTTTCGCTTCCTTGTCATCTGCGCGGTCATCGCCGGATCGATATATGGAGCGATGTGGGCTCTCGTGCTCTTCGTCGATCCCCAGCCACGCGATGTGACGATCCGCATTGCCCCCGAGCGCCTCAATCCACCGACGACAGGCGCGCTGAAACCATGAGCGCGCCAGCTGAGAATATACGAGCGGGCAACAGGGATCTGGGGCGAGTGCATCTGGAAGCCTTTCTGGAGATGATGAGCGCCGAGCGGGGTGCTGCCGTCAACACGCTGCAATCCTACGAGCGCGATCTCGACGATCTCCATTCCTTTCTTTCCGGGCAGGGCGTCCGCTTGACGGAGGCAAGCCCCGGTGATCTGGCCGCCTATCTTTCCAGCCTGTCGAGCCAGGGCTTCAAGCCATCCTCCCAGGCACGTCGCCTCTCCGCCATGCGGCAGTTCTACAAGTTCCTCTATGCCGAAGGTCTGCGCACGGACGATCCCACCGGAATTCTCGATGCGCCGAAGAAAGGCCGGGCCCTTCCGAAGACGATGGGCGTCGATGAGGTGACGAAGCTTCTGAGCCAGGCGGAGCGGGAAGCGGCGGTCGAAGGGCCCGATCAGCTGCAGCGCCTGCGCATGCTGGTGCTTCTGGAAATGCTTTACGCCACCGGCATGCGCGTCAGCGAGCTCGTCTCCCTGCCGGCGAAAGTCTTGGATCAGGAAGGACGCTTCCTGATGATCCGCGGCAAAGGCAACAAGGAGCGGCTGGTGCCGCTATCGCAGACGGCCATTTCGGCCCTGAAGGCCTATGGGCGCCTACAGGCCGCCATTTCAGCCAACGCCAAGCAGCCGCTGCCGGAAAGCCCCTGGCTTTTCCCCGCCGCGTCCAAGCAGGGGTATCTGCCGCGGCAGGTCTTTGCGCGTGATCTCAAGGATCTTGCCATCCGGGCCGGCCTGACGCCTTCGATGATTTCGCCGCATGTGATGCGCCATGCCTTCGCGAGCCATCTTCTCGCCAACGGCGCAGACCTGCGCGTGGTGCAGGAACTTCTCGGTCATTCGGACATTTCGACGACACAAATCTACACACATGTGCTGGAAGAACGCCTTCATCAGCTGGTCCAAACGCATCACCCCCTTGCCAAACAGGCAAAAAAACAGGATTAGGACCGGCATACAGGCTCAAGCCGCCATCTCTCGTCACGGGCAAAAGGATCGGAAACGCACCTCATGCACAATTATCTGGACTTCGAAAAACCCATCTCGGATCTCGAAGGCAAGATTCACGAGCTCAAGAAACTGGCGAGCGAAGACGAAAGCATCGATACGTCCGAGGAAGTCGGGCGGCTTGAAAGCCGCGTCCGCGAGGCGATGGTCGACATCTATTCCAAGCTTAACGCCTGGCAGAAGACGCAGGTCGCCCGCCACCCGCAGCGCCCGCATTTCGTCGACTATGCCAGTACGCTGTTTACGGAATTCACGCCGCTTGCCGGCGATCGTCAATTTTCCGAGGATGCCGCCATCCAGGCCGGCTTTGCCCGCTTCCGCGGTCAGCCCGTCGCCCTCATCGGCCAGGAAAAAGGCAACGACACCAAGAGCCGCCTGAAGCATAATTTCGGCAGCGCCCGGCCCGAAGGCTACCGGAAGGCGATCCGTATCCTCGAAATGGCCGACCGCTTCCAGTTGCCCGTCATCACCCTGGTCGACACGGCCGGCGCTTATCCGGGCGTCGGGGCGGAAGAACGCGGCCAAGCCGAAGCGATTGCCCGCTCGACCGAGATGTGTCTCGGCGTGAAGGTGCCGATCGTCTCCATCGTGATCGGTGAAGGCGGTTCGGGCGGCGCCATTGCGATTGCCGTCGGCAACCGCGTCTATATGCTCGAACATTCGATCTACAGCGTGATTTCGCCCGAAGGTGCGGCCTCGATCTTATGGCGCGATTCAACGCGCGCGAAGGAAGCCGCCACCAATATGAAGATAACTGCCGATGATCTGAAAAGTCTCGGCGTGATCGACGGCATCATCTCCGAGCCTGTCGGCGGCGCGCATCGCGATCCGAACGCGGTGATAAGCGCGGCCGGCGAAACGATTGCGAACGCGCTTGCAGAGCTTTCCAGCCGTTCGGGTGAACAATTGCGCAACGACCGACGCCAGAAATTCCTCAACATCGGCCGCAATCTCTAAGCTGTTTTCGGAAAAAGTGATCGCGAAAAACGGAAATGAGGCCAAACCTTGGCCACATTTCCGTTATCGAAGCTATTATGGCAAAGAAAAGCTTGCCGACGCGCTGCGGGCACGTCATAGGCTGGTAAGGAATTTTCAAGTATAAGCCGTCTATGATTCCGTTTCATGCTTCGAGGGGAGTGGCGAAACAGATCGAGCCGCCACTCTTCGCATTTATGGACCAAGTCAGAATGCGCATTCGTCACCTTGCCTATGTTTCCCTGATGGCGCTGGCGCTCGCCGGCTGCAACGACGCGCTAGACACCGCGTCGATCGACCTGTCGAAGGTGAAGAACAAGGTCGAACAACCGCTTCCGAGCCATATTCTCGCCGACATGGCCAAGAAGGGTATGGACCGCAACTCGCCGATCATGATCCGCATCTTCAAGGAAGAAGGCGTGATGGAGATCCTGAAGGCGAACCAGAGCAACCGCTTCGAAGTCATCGCGGATTACAAGATCTGCGCCTGGTCCGGCCGTCTCGGCCCGAAGGTGAAGGAAGGCGACCGGCAGGCACCGGAAGGCTTCTATATGCTGACGCCGGCCAACCTGAACCCGAATTCGAAATACTACCTCGCGATCAACACCGGCTTTCCGAACCGCTACGATGCCGCCAATGGCCGCACCGGCAACAATTTGATGATCCATGGCGCCTGCTCGTCGTCCGGCTGCTATTCGATGACCGACCAGCAGGTGCTGGAAATCTATGCCTTCGCGCGCGACGCCTTCAAGGGTGGCCAGAAGGCCGTTCAGCTCGAAGCCTTCCCCTTCCGCATGACGGCGGAAAACATGTGGAAGCACCGCCTCAGCCCCAATATCGAATTCTGGAAGATGCTGAAGGTCGGCTACGACAATTTCGAAGTCACCAAGCGCCCGCCCGAGGTCGAGGTCTGCGAGAAGAAATACGTCTTCAACCAGCAGGCCAGCGGCCCCTTCAACGCCGGCGGCAAATGCCCGGTCATGACCACGCCGCCTGCTCTGCAGACGGCGCTTGCGACCTATGACAAGCAGTACCAGGCGGATTACGCCATGGCCTCCAAGAAATTCGACGGCATGGCCTGGTACGACCCGACCGAGGCTGAGCGCAAGGCCGTCGTCGCCAAGCAGCGCAAGGGCCATGATCTCGCCTATGCTCCCACAGGTACCGCCCTTGCCGCCGGCAAGATGATGAAGGTTGCCGACCTCGAATCGATGATGTCCAACCAGTCGGCGCAACAGATCGCGCGCGGCGGCACCGTTGCCAGCCCGACGGGCAATCCGACGACGGCAAGTATCCGCGTGGCGGCAGCAAGCCCTGCGGCAGGCGCCCCGTTAGCGACTGCGCAGCAGCCCGCAGCCGGCCCGGTCGTTGCGGCCAACGTTCCCGCGAACGTGCCAATCCCGGCGGCAAACCCGATGAACCCCGGCCTCAATGCGCTCGCCTACGCGCCGAACCCGGCCGTCGAGACCGCGCAGACCGAGGCCAAGAAGCCGCCTTTCTGGAAGTTCTGGGCGAAGAGTGAATAGTCCGGATACCGAGATCTACGATCTGCGCGGCCTGAAATGCCCCTATCCGGCGATCAAGACGGAAAAGCGCCTGCGCGCCATGGCAAGCGGCACGACCTTGACCGTGGAAACCACGGACCCGCTCGCCGTCATCGACATCCCGCATCTCTGCAACGAGAAAGGCCACACGCTTCTCACAAGCGAGAAGACGGAAAGCGGCGGCCATCGCTTCGTGATCCGCAAGGGGTGACCATTTGCGAGCGGTCGCCATCCTCGTGGTTCGAGGGTCGCTAAGCTCCCGCCTCACCATGAAGGCAATTGCATATGAGGCAGGCACGCTGCCGCACACCCCTTCTCCCCTGCGGGGAGAAGGTGCCGTCAAGCGGATGAGGGGGTATCCGCCACGAGCACGAAAGTCCATGAATTCAAATCGGAAAGCCCCCTCATCCGGCCCTTCGGGCCACCTTCTCCCCAGCGGGGAGAAGGAGCTTCCAGAGCGAGGCGGGTTGCCAGATATCAAAGGCTGAAACTAAAATTTCATACCCGGCACGGCGAGCGGATTGTCCTCCAGCGCCGCCCTGTCGGGTGTATCGACGCGCGGCTTGCTGAGAAAGGCGTCGAACAGGCCCTTCACGAAATCCTCGGGCAGATCTTTGGTAATGATGACCATACGCGTGCGCCGGTCTTCGGGATCGGGCCAGGCCGGCAGGCGCACCGGCGCATGGAAGATATTCTGCACGCCATGCAGCACGACGGGACGCTCCGGCCGGTCGGACACGGCAACAATCGCCTTCATGCGCAAGAGCTTCTCGCCATGCGCCGAACGAAGGAGATCGATGAACATTTCGAGCGCCATCGGATCGATGGGCTGCGTCTCAACGATCGAGAAGGAGCGGATCGACCCGTCATGGCGGGTGACATCATGAGCGTGCTGATGCCGATGACCGTGGTGGTGCCCATGATGGTGATGATGACCATGATCGCCATGATGGTGGTCATGATCATGGTCGTGATGATGATCATCGTCCGCCTCAAGCTCATCCTGCAGCCAGCGGCCGACATCGGTGATCTTCGAAGCCGGGTCGTAGAGGCCGTTGACCAGAATGGCGACGCGTCCCGCCTCGGCGCTGTCGGCATTCAGGATCTGCGCGCGCGGATTGAGCGCCCTCAGCCGGCTCTCCAGCTGCGCTTCCGGCGCGGCGCCGGCAATCCCGGTCTTGGACACGATCAGACGGTCGGCAACCGCCACCTGCTTGCGCGCTTCTTCGTGATTGTCGAGCGTCTGCAGCCCGTTGACGGCATCGACGACGGTAATGACGCCATCGAGGTCGAAATTGGTCGCAATGATCGGATTGCCCATGATCGACTGCATGACCGGAGCGGGATCGGCAAGGCCGGTTGTTTCGATGACCACCCGCTTCAGCGGCCGGATGCGGCCGGTCTGCATCGCGTCCATGAGGTTTGCCAGCGTATCCACCAGCTCGCCGCGCACCGTGCAGCACAGGCAGCCATCGGAAAGCTCGATGATGGAATCGCCGGAGCTTTCCACCAGCAGATGATCAATGCCGACATCGCCGAACTCATTGATGATGACGGCCGCGTCGCGCATGTCCTCGTCCTTGAGGATGCGGTTGAGCAGGGTCGATTTACCCGCACCGAGAAAACCGGTCAGGATGGCAACCGGCACTCTTTGCTGCGAAACGCTCATGATTCCTGTCCGATATTAGAAAGTGGGCCGCGGCATCGGGACCGGCACATTGGACGCGCCGCCGGAGATGGCGATCTTATTGTCCCTGGTCGCCTTGTCGCCTCTAGCCGTAACATCATCCTTGTCGCCCTTGGCGGCCGTCGCGATATCCTGGCCGCCGATCAGGCCGGCATAGACGAAATTGGGCTCATGATCCATTTCGTGGATATAGGGCGACTGTACCTTGGTGCGGCCGAAGGGATCGCGAGTTTCGCTGCGCGCCTGCGCGCCCTTGGTGCTGCAGATGTCGGCCGTGACATCGGCGACATCGGCCGTGACCGGCGTATCTGGCCTGAGGGTCGCCAGCGTATCGCGGGTAGACAGCTGGTTCTGGAAGCCCTTTTCCAGCAGATTGGCGGAATCGTCGGCGCGCGCCGCCAGGCTGTCGGTGCCGAGGACGACCGAGATCAGCGTGCGGCCGTTGCGGGTTGCCGAGGCGATCTGGTTGAAGCCGGCCGCGCAGATGAAACCGGTCTTCATGCCATCAGCGCCGTCGAAGCGGCCGATGAGCATATTGATGTTCGGCACCTGCTTGACGCCATTGGTGAAGCCCTCGAGCGAGAAATAGCCGGCATATTGCGGAAATTCGCGGCGCAGCGCGACGCTGAGAATGGCAAGATCGCGCGCCGTCGTATACTGCCCCTTGCCGGGAAGACCGTTCGGATTGATGAAATGCGAGTCGCGCATGCCGAGGCGCGCGGCTTCCGCATTCATTCGCGCCACGAAGCCCTGCTGCGAGCCGCCGACCGTCTCGGCAACCGCCATGGCAAGATCGTTTGCCGATTTGACCAGCATCATCTTCAAGGCATTGTCGAGCGTCATCTTCTGGCCCGGCTTGAAGTACATCTTCGCCGGCGGCTGTGCGGCTGACAGCTTCGACATGACGACAGGCGTATCAAGTTTGATCTGACCGGACTGAATGGCTCGGAAGGTCACATAGGTCGTCATCAGCTTGGTGAGCGAGGCGGGATACCAGCGGCGAAACGCCTCCTGCTGGTCGAGAACGCGCCCCGTGCTGACATCGACGAGAATATGCGGATTGGCTCCGGCCGTTTGCGCGGTCGACAGGAAAAGCATGGATGCTGCTGCGGCCATAGGAACGAGCCGCAGGGCGGCATACAAACGATTCTGCTTCGTCGGCACGATCTATCCTTCAGAAGTCCGGAATTTTCTCGAAAGCTTCGTCTATTTAACCTATATGGCTAGGAGAAGGCAAAGGCGATTGACGACTTTATTTCCCGATGGCACGCCGCAAGGGCCGCGATAAGCCCGCCAAGGCTGTGCCAAGGACCCGCAGGTTGAACCAGAATCGATATTGAGCAGCAGGAAAATCAGCATATGCCGATCTTGAACAGAGCCGCAGAACTCCAGGGCGAAGTAACCGAGTGGCGCCGCCATATCCATGCGCATCCCGAACTCCTCTATGCCGTTGAGAATACGGCCGCCTTCGTGGCCGAGAAGCTGCGTGCCTTCGGGGTCGACGAGGTGGTGACCGGCATCGGCCGCACCGGCGTCGTCGGGCTGATCCGCGGCAAGGGCGAAGGGCGCACGATCGGCCTGCGCGCCGACATGGACGCGCTGCCGCTCACCGAAATCACCGGCAAGCCCTATGCATCCCAGACTGCCGGCAAGATGCATGCCTGCGGCCATGACGGCCACACCGCCATGCTGCTGGGTGCTGCGAAATACCTCGCCGAGAACCGCAATTTCAACGGCAACATCGCCGTCATCTTCCAGCCGGCCGAAGAAGGCGGTGCCGGCGGCGACGCCATGGTCAAGGACGGCATGATGGAGCGCTTCCAGATCGCCGAAGTCTATGGCATGCACAACATGCCGGGCCTGCCGGTCGGCCACTTCGCCATCCGCAAGGGCGCGATCATGGCGGCGACGGATGAATTCACCGTCTCCATCAAGGGGGTCGGCGGCCACGCCGCCATGCCGCACAAGACGATCGATCCGATCGCCATCGGCGCGCAGATCGTCTCCAACCTGCAGCTCATCGCTTCGCGCAGCGCCAATCCGCTGAAATCGGTCGTCGTCTCCGTCACCACGTTCAACGCCGGCAACGCACATAACGTCATCCCGAACGATGCGAGCTTCGCCGGCACCGTGCGCACGCTCGACCCCGAGATGCGCGATCTTGCCGAACAGCGCTTCAAGCAGATCGTGACAGGCATCGCGACGAGCCACGGCGCCGAGGTCAAGATCGAATTCCACCGCAACTACCCCGTCACCTTCAACCACGCCGACGAGACCGATCACGCGATTGCGGTGGCCGAGGAAATCGCCGGCGCAGGCAATGTCATCCCGAATATCGACCCGATGATGGGCGGCGAGGATTTCTCCTACATGCTGCTCGCCCGCCCCGGCGCCTTCATATTCGTCGGCAACGGCGACAGCGCCGGCCTGCACAACCCGGCCTACGACTTCAACGACGAAGCCATCGCCCACGGCATTTCCTACTGGGTGCGCCTCGCCGAACAGCGCCTCAACGCCTGAGGCTTCCACAAGTGCCCCGCGCAGCCTCCAAGCCGCACGGGGCGCACGCTCAAGACAGATTGTCTCCACGACGCAAAAGGGCTTGGCTTCGGGCCTTTGCTTTTGTATGGATCATGCCGAGTGGTCTCGTAGCTCAGCAGGATAGAGCATCAGATTCCTAATCTGAGGGTCACGCGTTCGAATCGCGTCGAGATCACCATTATTTTTAATAATTAGCATACTTGTTGACCTACTTTTCGTGCGCCATCCGTTTACAAGAATTACCAGCATTTCAGGCCTTTTCTGAGGTTAGCGGGAATTCAGTGGCGCATGATTGGCACATGGAATCGATTTTCTAACGGAGAGCGGGCCTCGCTGTGGTCGCGCGAATATCAGGGCGCGAGAGGTAAATTCAGGTGTTCTACTACAACAAATCTTGGCGGATCATCGTCACGGTTCTCTTGGTCTCAGCTATCGCTATGATCATAGGATCCGGCTACGCCTTTTTCAGCGGCTGCTCGAAAGCAGGCGCAATGATGAATACTGTGAGCGGCATACTGGCCTTAAATTCACTTGCACAGCTCAAGGAAAGTGGCTGGTTTGACCGAGTGATGGCCATCTATTCCGACAGCAGCGAATACCCTTACGGGCCGCCATCCTCCGTCGTTCGCCGGATCATTGACCACCCGGATCGACCGATACGGACCTTTTTTCGAAACAAGTTATTTCTCGAGTCGCGCACCGGCGCCTATCTCTTGATAGCAAGCATCGTGGCATCGATTGCCTCCGGATGGATGTGATCCAGAGCCGAGATCTCTCAATTTAAGAATTTCAATCTCTTAGAAAAAATCTAGACACATGGATTTCTCCCGAAATTGTTATGCTTTTAACAAATGTGTCCAAGGCGAAAACGTATAATGGTGCACCATGATTGCTAGGTCTGCGTGGCGCCGAAAATTCTATTTACTCACCTGGTCGCTTGCCATTGCAGCCGTCGGCTTTTTTTTCGCAGCGAGGTTGTGGTACACAATCTATTCTGGGTGTATCGGAGGTTACCAAAGTGAAAGTGAAAGATGCGGTATTGATCGCCAAAGACTACGCACAGGAGCTCTTTGCCCAGGAGGGAATGTCCAATTTTGGTTTGGAGGAAGTTGAATATGTCCCTGAATCCGACGAATGGCTGATCACTGTCGGCTTTTCGCGCCCTTGGAGTTCCTCGAGGAACGCTCTCTCAGCATTGACCGGAGAAACCACACAAAAACGGCTTTACCGTGTCGTTAGGATCAATTCGGAAGGTGATGTCTTGTCGGTGAAACGACGCGCCGCCGATGAATAAGTCTATCATACTAGATACTAATTTAACGGTTCTGCTTGTTGTTGGCTTGGTCGAGCTGAGTCAGGTTGGGGCTCACAAAAGAACCAAGAGTTATGACCAGACAGATTTCAAAATTCTGGAAGAGATAATTTCTAATGCCAAGAACCTCATCTTCACCCCGAACGTCCTTACAGAAGCATCGAATCTGCTGAGACAAACGCACGATAGTCTCGCGAGAAAACTAAGCAATTTTCTGGCGAAAGTTCTAGCAGCACAATCAGTTGAGATATCGATTGCGAGCGAGATGGGGTTTGCTCGAAAAGAATATGAGCGATTGGGGCTGACAGACTCCGTGCTTCTCCACCTTTCGAATACGAATGGCGGTGCAGTAGTCGTCACCGCGGACTTGGATCTCTATCTCGCCTGTTGCTCTGACGGATTGGAGGTCATCAATTTCACTCATATCAGGGCAAGCCGAACCGATTTTGTCTCGTAGAGTAGGCGTCGGCGTCGCGCGTTATGTCCAGCGGGTAGCACCAAAGCGATCACAGCTCCCCAGGTAGCATCTTGACAGGGTGCCATCCATTGATTGCAAATACGGTTCCCTTTGTTGCCAGGATGATTGCAAGTGACCAACTGGACTGGCGTGCTGCAGACTGCAATACCTGTCGGAGGCTTATTATTTTTCTTTTGGCCTCTCCGAAAATACATAGACAGTCCGTCATTTCACGGCTGGCTGCGCAACTTTAGAGGTCGGGCTGCAGTTAAAACTCCGATGGGCGAGGCGGCCATCGAGGTCGCTGAACAGCAAGCATCTTCAAAAAACCCGGCTGACGCCGAGCTGCTGGCGACTATGGGAGATGGTGCATCGACCACGGCAGCGCTTCCCTCGACCGAACCTAAAATGGCGCCGGCATCCCGAGTTGGCATTCAGATCTTGGAAGACGAGCTGAGTGCAATGGTTGAAGCCTTGGAAGCGGATACGAGGACGCCAGTACTCATTCGAGCACTTGCAGAAACCCGCCTGCGCGCTGGACACGAGTACGTTTACAATCGAATTTTCGGCAGTCAGATCGTTGCCCTGAAAACTCTCAATCAGCGCGGCTCTATTTCCGAGGCGGACGCACGAAGGGAATTTGAGCCACTGAAGACGCTATATCCAGACGTCTACGAAAAGTATTCCTTTGAAGCTTGGAACGGATGGCTGCAGCGCATGGGTTTGGTGAGATATCAGAACGGCTTTTTTGAAATCACTGCGCTTGGTCGGGACTTCCTGATGTACCTAGTTGAAACCGGGCTAATGGAGAATAAGCCGTTTTAGGATACACACCTGGTACTTACGCTTGAAATGAAGACGGACGCGAGCATCAGCTTGGGAAGCTCGACCTAGTGCCTGCGGTGCAAGTACTTAGCTGTAAAACTCAGCCGTTCCCACCGGAAAAACCTTTTAGTGCTCAACAGGTTTGTGAAACCGCGAGTGCTCCAATATTGGCGACGTGAGCGCAATATTGACTCGAAAATCCATTAGAACATAACAACATGCAGCAGCATTGTATTCGCGAGGATGGAACGCAGGTTAACCCCCTGCCGGACGCAGAATGAACGAGGATTGAAGCTCGCGCTTACCCCACAGCGATCCTGTTCCTTACCAACCGCACGCCAGGAATGGATTCCGCGACTGCGGTTGCCCGCTTAACCTCCTGATAGGTCGCGACCGAACCATGCAGGCGGATTTCCTGGCCTGCCGCGATCACGGTGACATCGGAAGCATCGATTCCGCCGGCAACGGCGAGCGCATTGGCAACGGCGGATTCCAGCGCCGAGCGCCTGGCTTGGTCGTTTTCCAGATAAAGCTCCATGCCGTGAAACGTTGCCGCCTTGAAAACCATTCGTCGCCCTCCGCACTCAGGTGGTCAGAAAACGCAGCAGTTTGCATTTGGTTCAATGGAGATTGAAAAAAATATGACTAATTGCACGCTCGCTTTTCGCGTGCGCCGCCAGCGGTGCGGTTGCACGGCTCCGGACTTGCCGCTCCCGGCAATCCCCTGTAGAGCCTTGGAGGAATAGCAGCAAATGCGGATACCTGAATGAACACCGCCAGCAAGGCGCGTCGGCGCCTGACGATATTGGGTTCGACCGGCTCTATCGGCCAGAACACGCTCGACGTCATCGCCCAGCTTGGCGGACGAGATGCCTTCGATATCGCCGCCATCACCGGGCATGACAATATCGAGCTGTTGGCCGAGCAGGCCAAGGCCTGCGGCGCCGCTTTTGCGGTGACGGCCAAGGAAGAACGCTATCAGGAACTGAAGGATGCCCTGGCCGGGTCGGGCATTGCCGTCGGCGCGGGCAAGAAGGCTTTGATCGAAGCCGCTTCGATGCCCTCGGACTGGGTGATGGCGGCGATCGTCGGCACCGCCGGCCTTGCCCCGACGCTGGCGGCCGCGCGCCGCGGCGCCGATATCGCGCTCGCCAACAAGGAATGTCTCGTCTCCGCCGGCGATCTCTTCGTGCGCGCCGTTGCCGAGGGCGGGGGACGGCTGATCCCGGTCGACAGCGAACACAGCGCCATTTTTCAGGCATTGGAAGACGACCAGCAGCATGCGGTGGAGCGCATTATCCTGACCGCATCCGGCGGCCCCTTCCGCACCTGGACGCGCGAGCAGATGGCCAATGTCACGCCTGCGATCGCCCGCGCCCATCCCAACTGGTCGATGGGCTTCAAGATCTCGATCGGCAGCGCCTCGATGTTCAACAAGGCGCTTGAAATGATCGAGGCCAAGCACCTGTTCAATGTGCGCCCCGATCAGATCGAAGTCGTGGTCCACCCGCAATCCGTCATTCATTCCATGGTCGGCTACACGGATGGCTCCATTCTGGCGCAGCTCGGCTGTCCCGACATGCGCACCGCTATCGGCTACGCGCTGACCTATCCCGCCCGCACCAAGCTCAGCGTCGACCGGCTGGATTTCGCCAAGCTCGCCCGACTCGATTTCGAAGCGCCGGATGAAGTGCGTTTCCCGGCGCTGCGCCTTGCCCGCACCGCACTCGAGCGCGGCGGCCTGCAGGGCGCGGTCATGAATGCAGCCGAAGAAATCGCCTTCCACGCCTTCGTGGATGGCCGCATCGGCTTCCTCGAAATGGCCGATATCGCCGAAGCCGTCATGGAGGAGATGATTGCGACCGGCAGCGCCGACACCATGGACGGGGTCTTTGCCGCCGACGCCGAGGCGCGCAGCCGCGCTACCGTGCTCGTCGCCCAGCGGGAGAAAGCTGCGTAAGTATAAGCTTACAATTTACAGCCGCTTGGCAGAAGCCCACAGCGGCCCGGCAGAAAGAGGAATCGTCCCTTACGCAACGGCCCTTGCAAGCGCACAGCGAGACCACAGCGCATGCAGCGCACCGACCAGCTGTTCGATATCGCCATCCGAATGCAGCGGCGTCGGCGTGATGCGCAGGCGCTCGGTCTTCTTCGGCACCGTCGGATAGTTGATCGGCTGGACATAGACACCGGCGTCGAGCAGCAGATCCGAAATCCACTTGCACTTGGCCGCATCGCCGACCATGACCGGAACCACATGGCTCGGGTTCGGCATGTGCGGAATGCCGGCCGCATCAAGCTGCGCGCGCAGCTTGCGCACGCGATCCTGATGGCGGGCGCGTTCGAACTGGCTGACCTTGAGGTGCTGGATCGAGGCGACGGCACCGGCGGCCAGAGCCGGCGGCAGCGACGTCGTGAAGATGAAGCCTGACGCAAACGACCGGATGAAATCACAGAGCGCGGTGGAAGCAGCAATATAGCCGCCCATGACGCCGAATGCCTTGCCGAGCGTGCCCTCGATGACGGTCAGGCGATCCATCAATCCCTCGCGCTCAGCAATGCCGCCACCGCGCGGGCCGTACATGCCGACGGCATGTACTTCGTCGAGATAGGTCATCGCGCCATACTTGTCGGCGAGATCGCAGATTTCCTTGATGGGGGCAATATCGCCATCCATGGAATAGACGCTCTCGAACGCGATCAGCTTCGGCGCCTTGGGATCGGCGGCCTTCAGCTTGGCTTCGAGATCGTGCAGGTCATTGTGCTTCCAGATGACCTTCTCGCACTTCGCATAGCGAATGCCTTCGATCATCGATGCGTGGTTGAGCGCATCCGAGAAGATGATGAGGCCGGGAATGCGCGCGCCGAGCGTGCCGAGTGTCGCCCAATTGGAGATGTAGCCGGAGGTGAAGATCAGCGCGGATTCCTTGCCGTGGAGATCGGCGAGTTCCTGCTCGAGTAGAACATGGTGGTGATTGGTGCCAGAAATATTCCGGGTGCCTCCCGCACCCGCGCCACAGTGATCGATCGCTTGCTTCATCGCCTCGATCACTTTCGGATGCTGGCCCATGCCGAGATAGTCGTTGGAGCACCAGACGGTCACTTCCTGCGGGCCGTTCGGGGTATGCCTGATAGCGCGGGGGAAATTGCCACTGCGGCGTTCCAGATCTGCGAAGATCCGGTAGCGGCCTTCATTGTGAAGACCTTCCAGCTCGCCCTTAAAAAATGCTTCGAAATCCATCATATGCTCCAGTACCGTGCGACCGTTTTCGAGAATGCCGGATCACACGTCAACCCCTCCGCATTGCTTTCGCGCCCGCTGCGGCAAATGGCCCCTAATTTTGAACAATTCCAGACAAGAATAGCCAATCACATCAATTTGACAATCGAAACCATGCTGGAAACACTCTCTCCGGAGCGGCGGGTAAACCCCACCGCTCCGAGCTTATTTGCGGCAATCTATGCCGCAGCCACGGCACGCTTGGCCATGACCTTGATCAAATTGGCGCGATACTCGGCCGTTGCATGCAGGTCGGAAAGCAACGATGACGGATCGACCGTTACGCCCGTAACCGCATCCGGTAGCCAGTTCGCCGCAAGCGCCTGCTCCAGTTCGGCATGACGGAACACGCCGTCCGCACCGGCACCGGTGACGGCAACGCGCACCCCACCTGCCCCCTTGGCGACGAAGACCCCCGTCATCGCATAGCGCGAAGCGGGGTTGGGGAATTTGGCATAGCCTGCACGCTCCGGCGCGTCGAAGGCGATGGAGGTAATGAGCTCAGCCCCCTCCAGCGCCGTCTCAAACAGGCCACGGAAGAAATCGTCGGCCGCGATTTGCCTCCGGTCCGTGACGATGGTGGCGTTCAGCGCCAACATCGCCGAGGGGTAATCCGCCGCCGGATCATTGTTGGCGATGGAGCCGCCGATCGTCCCCATATGCCGGACATGCGGATCGCCGATCATGCCGGCAAGGTCGCAGAGCGCCGGACAGACCGCGCGGATGGCGGCAGAGGAGGCAACCTCCGCATGGGTGGTCGCCGCTCCGATCGTGACCCTGCGGCCATCGACGCGGATCCCCTTGATCGAAGGGATATGCCTGAGATCGACGAGATCGCTCGGCGACGCCAGACGCTGTTTCATGGTGGCGATCAGCGTCATGCCGCCGGAGACATATTTGCCCTCGTCGGTGTTCGACAGAAGCTTGACGGCTTCGTCGACCGAGGAGGCGCGATGGTAATTCGTTGCATACATAGTCCTATCCTCGTCTCGTTTCAGGCCGTGGCCCGTGCCGCTTCCCATACCTTGAGCGGGGTCGCCGGCATATTCAGCCTGTTGTTGCCGATGGCATCGGTAATGGCGTTAATCAGCGCCGGCGGCGAGCCGATGGCGCCCGCCTCGCCGCATCCCTTGATCCCTAGGGGATTGTTCGGACACGGCGTGTTCTGATGCGAAAGTTGGAAGGACGGCAGATCGTCGGCGCGCGGCATGGTGTAGTCCATGAAGCTCGCCGTCAGCAGCTGGCCGTTCTCATCATAATGCACGCCTTCCAGCAACGCCTGGCCGATGCCTTGCGCGATGCCGCCATGCACCTGTCCCTCGACGATCATCGGATTGATGATATTGCCGAAGTCGTCGGCCGCCACGAACTGCACGATCTCCGTCTTGCCCGTTTCCGGGTCCACCTCGACCTCGCAGATGTAGCAGCCTGCCGGGAAGGTGAAGTTCGCCGGATCGTAAAAGGCGGTTTCCTTGAGGCCCGGCTCCATGCCGGCGGGCAGATTGTGCGCGGTATAGGAGGCGAGCGCCACCTGGAACCAGGGCAGCGTCTTGTCGGTGCCCGCGACCTTTAACTCGCCGTTCTCGATGACGATATCGCTTTCGTCGGCCTCCATCAGGTGGGCGGCGATCTTCTTTGCCTTCGCCTCCACCTTGTCGAGCGCCTTGACGACGGCGGACATGCCGACGGCGCCCGAACGGGAACCATAGGTGCCCATGCCCATCTGCACCTTGTCGGTATCGCCATGGACGATGGAGACGCTGTCGATCGGCACACCGAGGCGATCGGCGACCAATTGCGCGAACGTCGTCTCATGCCCCTGTCCATGGCTGTGCGATCCGGTGAGCACTTCGATGGTCCCGACCGCATTCACCCGCACCTCTGCCGATTCCCAGAGGCCGACGCCTGCCCCGAGCGATCCCACCGCCTGCGAGGGCGCGATGCCGCAAGCTTCGATGTAGCAGCTCATGCCGATGCCGCGCTTCATGCCGCGACGGGCGGCTTCCGCCTTGCGGGCCGGAAAGCCGGCCCAATCGGCCTGCTGCATGGCCGCGTTGAGCGAAGCCTCATAGTCGCCGGCGTCGTAATTCATGATCACGGGCGTCTGGTAGGGGAACGAGCGTATGAAGTTGATCCGCCGGAGTTCCGCCGGCGAGACGCCGAGTTCGCGCGCCGCCGTTTCCACCGTGCGCTCCAGCAGATAGGTCGCCTCCGGCCGCCCTGCCCCGCGATAGGCATCGACGGGCACGGTATTGGTATAAACCGTACGGACATTGGCGTGGATCGCCGGAATGGCATATTGCCCCGACAGCAGCGTCGCATAGAGATAGGTCGGCACCGCCGAGGAAAAGAGCGACATATAAGCGCCGAGATTGGCGATCGTGTCGACTTTCAGAGCCGTCATGCGATTTTGCGCATCGAAGGCCATCTTGACCTTGGAAACATGATCGCGACCATGCGCATCGGTGAGGAAGGCCTCCGTGCGGTCGGCCGTCCATTTGACGGGCACGCCGGTCTTCTTCGACGCCCAGAGACAGACAATCTCTTCCGGATAGATATAGATCTTCGAGCCGAAGCCGCCGCCGACATCCGGCGCGATGACGCGCAGCTTGTTTTCCGGCGCGACATTATAGAAGGCGCTCATGACGAGCCGGGCCACATGCGGGTTCTGGCTTGTGGTGTAGCAGGTATAGTGGTCCTCGGCCGCATCGTAGATGCCAAGTGTGGCGCGCGGCTCCATGGCATTCGGCGAAAGCCTGTTGTTGTGGATCTCGATTTCGGTGACGTGCGCGGCCTCGGCAATCGCCTTGTCGGTCGCTGCCGCGTCGCCAAGCTCCCAGTCGAAAATCAGGTTGTTTGCCGCTTCCGGATGGATCTGCGGTGCGCCAGCTTTCAGCGCGTCAACTGCCTCGACGACGGCAGGCAGCTCCTCATAATCGACCGCTACGGCTTCAGCCGCATCGCGTGCCTCGCCAAGACTGTCGGCAACGACAATGGCGACGGCATCGCCGACATAGCGCACGGTATCGACCGCCAGTGGCCGCCAGGCGCCCATCTTCATCGGCGAGCCGTCGCGGGAATGAATCATCCAACCGCAGATCAGATTGCCGATGCCGTCATCAAGCAGCTGCTTGCCATCGAGCACGCCGATCACGCCCGGCATGGAGAGTGCCGCTGACGCATCGATGCTCTTGATCTTTGCATGCGCATGCGGGCTGCGGACGAAATAGGCATATTTCATGCCCGGCGTCACCATGTCGTCGGTGTATCGCCCCTTGCCCGTCAGAAATCGCTTGTCTTCTTTTCGCGCCACGCGCGCACCAATGCCTTCAACGCCCATCACATCCTCCATTGGGGTTCCGGGCCCGGCAATCCGCCAAGATCACAGTCCAAGCGTTTAGCCAGACGATCTCGGTGGAATTTATTCGGCCGCCTGCTGGGCGGCGTTCATTGCGGCATTGGCTGAAAGCACCGCCTTGACGATGTTGTGATAGCCGGTGCATCGACAGATATTGCCTTCGAGTTCGTTGCGCACCGTCTTCTCGTCAAGCTTGCCGCCATGGCGGTTGATCATGTCGACCGATGCCATCACCATGCCCGGCGTGCAGAAGCCGCATTGCAGGCCATGATGCTCCTTGAAGGCAGCCTGAACCGGATGCAGCTCGCCATTGGCGGCCAGACCCTCGATGGTTGTGATCTTGGAGCCGGAAGCCTGAACGGCCAGGATCGAACAGCTCTTCACCGACTTGCCATCCATATGGATGACACAGGCGCCGCACTGGCTGGTATCGCAGCCGACATGGGTTCCGGTCAGGCCGAGTTTTTCCCTGATGAAATGGACAAGCAGCGTGCGATCCTCGCACTCGCCGCTGACCGAACGGCCGTTCACCGTCAAAGTCACTTTTGCCATATTTTCCTCCTCGCCTCTCCTCCAGAGGCATGGAGCATCATTTGACTTTTTCGCAATCCAATCAACCTCTACTTTAGAGAGGAGGTGGATTTTCTGCCTGGCGGCAAGCTGTTTTCTTCTCCAGACAGGACGCCGCCTTTTTTCAGCAATAAAAAAACTGCTATCCACCAATAGACAATCATATTTTGCACGATATTTTCTATTGTTGCAGGACTGTAAAGACAGCCCATCGTGGTGGAGCTGAAGAATTGGGACGACGTTGGCCGAGGTTCGGCTTAACTAACGTTGGAGAGAGTAAATGAAGAAAGTTCTTATGCTCGCATTGGTCGGCTTGTCTATCGCAAGCTGCACGCCGACCGAACAGGGCGCAGGCATCGGCGCAGCAGGCGGCGCGATCATCGGCGGAGCCGTGACCGGTAACGTCCGCGGCGCAGCTGTTGGTGCCGCAATTGGCGGCCTTTCCGGTGCAGTCATCGGCAGCGTCCGGGAACAGCCCGGCCAGTGCTACTACCGCGATCGTTACGGACGTCGCTATATCGACGATTGCCCGCGCGGCGGCTATCGCGGTGGTTATGGCGGCGGCTACGGCGGCTATTGATCGATTTTTCATCGCATTTGGAAGGTCCCGGGCTACAGCCCGGGATTTTTTTATTCGGGCGACGGAGGGTTTGACGTGGGCACAGCAGCCAGACCGGCGCCCGCAAGGACAACTCCGATGCGCCATTCTTCAACCGGCCCTAATATGTGAAATCCCGCCTTGAAACGCGGGCTTTTCACCCGCAAAAGGTTATCTTTTCCCCGTTTTTGACTCCAAAACGGTACACCTGAGGGACTTTTGCCTCTATGGTGGCCGCGCGTTAACTCCCGGGAAACGTCAAACTGAGTAAGTTCTCATGTAACCGTAAAGCGGCGTATGCATAAAAGAACTGAACCGAGAAAGAGTATTGCGTATCGGCGGGCAGGAACCGTGGCAGCGGTTGCGGCAGTGCTGGCGCTCGGTCCTGTGTGCGCCCAAAATGCCTTTGCATTCAAGCTGTTCGGCATCAAGCTCTGGGGCGAAGACGAAACGGCGGATCAGGTGTCCGATCCCGTCCGCTACACGGTCGATTTCCAGGCCGACAATCTCGACAAGGATCTGAAGGAAGCGTTGAACGACAGCTCGATGCTGATTTCCGACAAGGACAAGCCGGTCTCCGGCGACCTCGGCGTCGTCGTGAAGGCGCGTGACGACCGCGATCGCCTGATAGCCACACTTTACGAGAAGGCCCGCTACGGCGGCGTGGTCACCATCACCATCAACGGCACTCCCCTTGATGCCCTACCGCCGACACCGACCTTCAGCCGCGCCAAGCCGGTTGTCGTCACGATCGGCGTCGATCCCGGCCCGGTCTTCAAACTTGGGAAGATCAACCTGCTCGGCGACGCCGCCGGGCTGGACCCGGCCAATTATGGCCTCGTGCACGGCGGCGATGCCGGCTCGCTGACCATTCTGAAGGCGGGCGACAAGATGGTCGCCGACTTCAAGAACGAAGGTCATCCGCTCGCCAAGCTGGACAAGCGCGATGTCGTCGCCGATCATGCGAGCAATACCGTCGACGTATCGCTGAAGGTTGAAAGCGGTCCTGTCGCTCCTTTCGGCAATGTCGGCGTCACCGGCCAGAAGTCGGTCGATCCGGATTTCATCAAGCGCTATGCCCGCATCAACGAAGGCAAGCCCTACTCGCCCGATGAGCTGAAGAAGGCATCGGATCGCCTGAGAAAGCTCGGCGTCTTTTCCAGCGTCACCATCCGCGAGGCCGACAAGCTGGCGCCGGATGGCAGCATTCCGACGACCATCGAGGTGTCGGAAGGCAAGCAGCGCTTCTTCGGTGTCGGCGCACAATATTCCACCATCGACGGCTTCGGCCTGCAGGGCTATTGGGGGCACCGCAATCTGACCGGACGCGCGGATTCGCTACGCATCGAAGGGTCGGTATCGCGCATCGGCGAGACCACGGATGTCGGTCAACTCGACTACACCGCCGGCATTACCTATGTCAGGCCGGCGACCTTCTATCCTTCCGCGACCTTCACGGCCGGCCTCAAGATGCAAAGCCTGCATCCGGACGCCTACGACGCCAATACCGCCACGGCGAGCGGCGGACTCGCCTATGAAATCAACGATCAGGATACGGTATCCGCCGGCGGCGAGGTTTCCTATGAATCCGATACTACCGATGCTTTCGGAAAACATAATTACCTGACGGTGGCGATCCCGCTCGAATACGTCCGGGACACGCGTGACAACAAGCTGGACCCCACGGAAGGCTTTCGCGCCTCCATCAGCGCCAAGCCGAGCTATGAGGCAATGGGCGGCACGGTTTTCAGCTCCTTCGAGGGCTCGATCACCGGTTACAAGGGCATAGGCGCCAACAACAACGTGGTCTTCGCCGGCAAGCTGGCTGCGGGCTCGCTGCTGGGTGCGAACAGCATTGAGGACATTCCCGCCACCCGGCGTTTCTATGCCGGTGGCGGCGGCTCGGTGCGCGGTTACAGCTATCAGGAAATCTCGCCCTATAACTCGCACGGTGACGAAACCGGCGGGCGCTCCTACGTGACCGCCTCCTTCGAAGCGAGGGTGAAGATCACCGATACGATCGGTGTCGTACCCTTCCTCGATATGGGCAGCGTCACCGACAGTGTCTTGCCCGACGGGTCCGACCTGCGCATTGGTGCCGGCGTGGGCTTGCGCTACGCTACGCCCTTCGGCCCGATCAGGCTCGATGTTGCCGTGCCGTTGAAGAAATATGACAATGGCACATCTTATGGCATCTATGCCGGCATCGGCCAGGCCTTCTGACAGACTGTATAGTTGTCGCGGGCCTTTCAGCACACGGTTACAAAGTTGAGGTTACTGTCGCTTTCATGAGCATATTGATTCGAATTCTCGGGAAACTGGTGCGCTGGATCGCTTATGCGGTCGTGGCAATCCTCTTGCTCGTGATCGCGGCTGTGCTCGTCGTCGGTCTAGTACCCTCCGCAACCGGCTACGCCGTCGATCAGGTGGCGAAGATCGCCTCGACGCCGGATCGCACCATCGCGATCGCCGCGCCCTCGGGGCTGTTGAACGGCAATCTGAGGGTCGGTTCGATCACTGTGTCCGACACGAAGGGCTCCTATGCCAAGGTGCAGAACCTTGCCATCGACTGGTCTCCACTGTCCTTGCTGACCGGCACCTTCCATGCCGATCGCGTCGCAGCCGATGTCGTCGATTTCGAACGGCCGCCGGTTTCGACGGTCGCACCCGCGCCAGAAACGCAGTCGACGGGTGGCGGCAGCTTCTCCCTGCCCATTGCCGTCGATATCGGCGCCATCGCCCTGCCTGATCTTCGCATCGGACAGGCTGTCGCGGGACAGGATTTCATTCTGGCCGCCGACGGCAGTGTCAAAGCAAACAGCAGCAGTATGGGTCTGACACTCAATGCCTTCAGGCACGACGTGCCCGATGCCAAGCTTTCCGCCGATATCGCCTTTGCTCCGGCCGACAATCAGCTGAAACTGAAAACGCAGATTTCCGAGCCGCGCGACGGCATGCTGGCCGGGCTGCTGCACCTGCCGGGCGGACCCGCCGTCAACATCGACCTTTCCGGCGACGGCCCCCTCTCCAACTGGGCTGGCAAGCTGCAAGCGGCACTCGACGGTAAGCCGACAGTCGCCATCACCGGCCACCACAGCCTCTCGGCCGACGGCCTGCATCATATCGACGTCAAGGGCGGCGGCGATGTCGATTCGCTCCTGCCGCCGACCCTGCGTGCGCTCTTTGCCGGCCAGACGACAATCGATCTTTCGGCGGCCTTTGACGGCAAGGGCAAGATCGATATCCAGACCGGCAACCTCGCCACAGGCAGCGCCGTGCTTGCTGCATCGGGCACGCTCGATCCCGCCGGCAACAACAGCCTCAATGCCAATCTGATCGGCACTTCCGGTCCTGTCGACTTCCGCTGGCCGATGGAAAACGGCGAGGCCCGCGCCCTGATCTCGCGGGTTGACATCGCACTGACGGGTGCGGCGCAATCGGTGAAAATCGATGCCAAGGCCGCACTTGACAGCGCCAGCACGCCGCAAGGCAACATCGGACAGATCAATCTCGGTGCCCGCAGCGATGCCTTCAATCTCACCGCCATGTCCGGCCCGCTGCAGCTTCGCCTGGTTGTCGGCCAGACAGCCTTCGTGAGCCCCGACCTCAATCGCCTGATCCGCGCGCCGATTGCCCTGACTGCGCCGCTTCAGCTCTCGCCCGATACGATCGGCTTCAACAATACAACATTGGAAAGCGCCAGCATCGGCGGCACCGTCAACGGCAAATATACGCTGTCGTCAAAGGCGCTTACGGGCAATTTCAAGCTTTTCGCCCTGCCCGGCGTTCTGCCGGATGGTGTCTCGAACAAGTTCGAAGGCACGATCTCCCTGGAAGGCCAGGTCGCCGGCACTGTGCCGACCAAGATGACGCTCTCCAATCTTGCGGTGAAATCCAATGTCGCCGAGATCAACGGCAATGTCGCGCTCAACGACCAATCGCTGACATCGGATCTATCCGGCAAGGTGCTCGACCTTTCCAAGCTCGTCCCGAATGCGCAGGGACAGGCCGATATCGGTCTCAAGGCCAAGGGTCCCCTCTCCGCGCTTGATATCGACGCGACCGTCAAGGCCGTTAATGTCAAGCTGGCGGGACGGCTGCTCGATACGCTCGATATCGGCGTGACCGGTACCGCCGACCCCAAAGCTCCGCAAGCAAAGGTTCAGGCAAGCGGCGCAATCGATGGCAAGCCGATCCGTATCACTGCCGACGCCGTTTCCAAGGATGGCCGCACAAGCATCCCGTCGCTGGCAGCCGAAATCGGCACCAACAAGCTGCAGGGCAAGCTGGATTTGTCGCCGAGCTTCGAGCCAACGGGTGCATTGACCTTCGACCTCCCGGATCTCAGCCTGCTGGCCGCCCTTGCCGGCCAAAAGGCCGAGGGCGACCTCAAGGGCTCGCTCGATATCGCCAGCGCCAACGGCAAGACCGGCCTGAAGGTCAACGCCAATGGTAATGGTATCCGCCGCGACGATCTCGTCATCAGCAAGCCGGCCGTAGCGCTTGCCGTCGACGATCTCAAGGCCTTCTCCGCCAATGGCAGCATCCGCGCCGATACGATTGCCTCGGGTGCCAACCGCATCGCCGATCTCAATCTGACCTTCACCCAGCAGGGCAGCCGCACGGATTTCGATCTGAAATCGGCTTATGACAACGCCCCGCTGACAACACGCGGCAGCGTTGACACGGCTGGCGGCCAGACGACAGTTAATCTCGATTCCTTCGCCGGCGCACCGCGCACGATACCGGTGAAGCTCGCATCGCCGACGAAGATCGTCATCAAGGACGGCATCGCCTCGCTGAACGGCCTGACCCTTCAGACTGGTGGCGGTTCGGTGATTATTGATGGCACCGCCGGGCAGGCCCTGAACATCAATGCGAAGATCGCCAACCTGCCGGCGAGCCTTGCCAATGTCTTTGCGCCGACGCTTGCGGCGGAGGGCGTGATTTCGGGCACGGTGGCGGTCACCGGCAAGGCCGCCTCGCCCGCCGTCATCTTCCAGACCAACTGGTCGGGAGCGGCGACGAGCCAGACGAAATCCGCGGGCCTTGCCGCACTCGGCATCAAGGCCGACGGAAAATTTGCCGACAATATCGTGACCATCAATACCAACCTGACCGGCCAAAGCGGCCTGGCGCTGAATGGCGGCGGCACTATCGCCATTGCTGGCAACAAGGCGATGGCGCTGAGGTTTTCCGGTAATCTGCCGTTCGACGCCTTGGCAGGCCAGCTGGCCGCCCAGGGCCTCGTCATGACAGGCACCGCCAAGATCGACATGCAAATCGGCGGCACGACGGCGGCACCCGCCGTATCAGGCTCGATCACCACCGACAGCGCCAAGCTGGTCGATGTACGGCGAAACCTGACGCTCAACGGCCTTGCCGTGACCGTTACGCTCGACGGCAGGCAGGCGGTCATCTCGCGGCTGAGCGGCAACCTCACCAGCGGCGGCAGCATTTCCGGCAGCGGTACGGTCGGCATTGCTCCGGATAGCGGTTTCCCTGCCGATATCCAGATGAAGTTCAACAACGCGACCTATGTCGACGGAACCCTCGTCACCGCAACGGTCAACGGCACGCTCGGCATCAAGGGACCGCTGATGACCGCGCCGATGCTGACGGGCAATCTCCGGATCAGCAAGGCGTCCATCACCGTGCCGCAAAAGCTGCCGGCATCGCTGTCGGAGATCAACATCAAGCACAAGAATGCTCCGGCTGCGGTTAAGGCCCAGTTCAAGGATCAGAAGCCGGAGGCGCCCCGCAGCAAATCGACGACTCTCGGCATTGACCTGCAGCTCGATGCCCCCTCGCAGATCTTCGTTCGTGGCCGCGGCATCGATGCCGAACTCGGCGGCAACATTACAGTTCGCGGCACGGCAGCCGAACCTGTGGTATCCGGCGGCTTCACCATGCGGCGTGGACGTCTGACCATTTTGAGCCGTCGGCTGGATTTCACCGATACCAGCAAGATCACCTTCGGCGGCGACCTGACGCCAGCGCTCAACATGGAAGCGACGTCGACGGCAGGCTCCACCACCATAACGGTCGATGTCACCGGCCTGGCGACCGACCCGCAGATCGGCTTCTCGTCTTCGCCGGCTTTGCCGCAGGACGAGGTTTTGGCGCAGCTGATCTTCGGTCAATCCATGTCGAAACTTTCCGCCATGCAGATCGCCCAGCTCGCCGATGCCGCCAGCCAGCTTGCCGGCGGACGCTCCACGTCGCTGTTCGAGGGGTTGCGCAGCCATCTCGGCGTCGATGATCTCGATATCTCGACGGATGCGAACGGCCAGGCACAGGTAGGCGCCGGCAAGTATATCAACAAGCGCACCTATATCGAGTTGCAGCAGGGCGCCTCAAACAACACCAAGGCCATCATCAATTTCAATGTAGGTCGCGGCGTGAAGCTGCGCGGCGCGGCGGGATCTGACGGCGCCGGGGAAGCGGGCGTCGTCTACGAGCATGAATATTGAGGAACACCTCTTCCGCGAGAACAGGCTATCGTCGAGCACCTCGCCGCGGATGAAACAGAGATATACGCCCTGTTGCGTAGCGCGAACTCGCATGAAGATTGTCCACTGGCTTATCATTCTGCGCAATCGGATTGATCAATCTGTCGAAAGCCGGTTGATTCTGGACAATTTTCCATCTTTTTGCTGTCATCCAGACAATTGATAATACGCGCCAACATAATTCAGGCCGGTCGGCCCTTCATGGACCCGATCTCATCTATGTCGTTGTTTTTACGCTTTTCCAGGCAAAAGCCGCTGCTGGCTTTTCCGGAATCGCTCTAACCCTCGGAGCAATGCCGATGAATACGCAATCCACGCCCGTCACCCTGATCGGCGTTCCCCTGGAAGAAGGATCCGGTCGCCGCGGCGCCGGCATGGGTCCGACGGCGCTCCGCATCGCCGGCATCGAAACCACGCTGACCGAACTTGGCCATCGCGTCACGGATAGCGGCGACCTGCATCCTGTTCCAGCAGCGGACCTGCCCGACCATCCCCACGCTCACAATTTGAAGATCGTCGGCGCCTTCACGCGCGCACTGGAAGCAAAGGTCTACGAAGTCGCATCGTCCGGCGGCTTCCCGCTAATCCTGGGCGGCGACCACAGCCTCTCCATGGGCAGCGTCTCCGGCATGGCCCGCCACGCGGCGGAAGTTGGTCGCCCCCTCTTCGTGCTCTGGCTCGACGCTCACTCCGATTTCAATTCCCCCGCTACCTCGCCCTCAGGCAATATTCACGGCATGCCCGTTGCATTCTTCTGCGGCGAAGCCGAGATCGAGGGCGTTCTGCCGGCCGGGCGGCCGCTGGTCGATCCGACGAAGGTCTTCCAGGTCGGCATCCGCTCCGTCGATCCGCGTGAACGTGAGGAAATCCGCGAACACGGCGTCAACGTCTTCGACATGCGCTCCCTCGACGAGCAAGGCGTCGCCGCCATCATGCGCAAGGTGCTCGATACCGTCGGCGAAGCCAACGGCCTGCTCCATGTCAGCTTCGATGTCGATTTCCTCGATCCGGATATCGCACCGGGTGTCGGAACCACCGTGCCGGGCGGCGCGACCTATCGCGAAGCGCATCTCATCATGGAAATGCTCTCCGACAGCAACCTCGTCTCATCGCTCGACCTCGTGGAGCTCAACCCGTTCCTCGACGATCGCGGCAAGAGCGCCCGTGTTCTCGTGGAAATGGCGGCAAGCCTCTTCGGCCGGCGCATCTTCGACCGCCCGACACGAGCCGCTTAAAGGGGCTCCATTCCTTTCCGGGGCTACTCCTTCCCGACATCATACCGCGTAAGACTATCCAGTCGAAACTGCTTGTATAGATTTAGGTTTAAGCAATGTTCTTGCTCTATCGTGCCAATAACACGTCGGATTCGACGTGACGGTTCAATGGGAAGAGCGTTCATGACCACGATCAATTCCACCAGCTTTAGCGGCGAAACTCTGGAGATCATTGCCTTCCGGCTGCATGATCAGGAATTCTGCGTCAAAACTACCACGATCCGCGAAATTCGCGGCTGGGCGCCATCGACGCCGATCCCGCACGCGCCGGCCGATGTCATCGGCGTCATGAACCTGCGCGGCTCGGTGATCCCGATCATCGACCTTGCCTACAAGCTCGGCATGCAGAGCACGGTCGCCAACGAGCGCAGCGCCATCGTCGTCGCCGAAGTGCATAGCATGGTCATCGGCATGCTGGTCGACCGCGTCTCCGACATCCTGACGATCGCTTCCAGTCAGGTACAGCCGGTTCCGGAAGTAACCGCCTCCTTCGATCGCGCCTATTGCGAAGGCATCATCGCCACGGAGAACGGAATGATCTGCTTCCTGAACCTCGCCAAGATGTTCAAGGAAAACGAAACAGACGAGCTCGCCGCTTAACTTCCCAGCATAGTCTTTCCAAAGAACCGCCGCCCTCCGCGGCGGTTTTTTTATTTCCTCATAATTTTAGCTAATTATTTTTTATTTAAATTGTAATTTCTAATAAGCTAATTTTTACTCAAAATTAAAGGAGGAAACTCCATCATCGATTGTGAAGCGAGGAAAGAAAATACAATCTCTACATTCCGGCCACTCCGTGCGGAACGCCTCTCAGAGGCGTCTCGGCGAGCACAGTCGTCCGCTTCGATGTCATTCAATCGACGCTCGGCAGGCGCGAGCTTTCTAGGAGGGAATAGGAATGTTCAGTCTATCATCGGATGCCAGCCGCATTCTGTCCGCCATGTCCAAATCGCAGGCCATCATCGAGTTCGATCTCGAGGGTAAGGTTCTGACGGCAAACGAGAATTTCTGCCGCGCGCTGGGCTATGAGCTGAAGGAAATCGTCGGCAACCATCACCGGATGTTCTGTGATCCCGCCTATATCGCAACCCCGGCCTATCATGATTTCTGGGCGCGTCTCGGCAGTGGCGAATATGATGCCGGCACCTACAAGCGCCTTGCCAAGGGCAATCGCGAAGTCTGGATACAGGCCTCCTACAACCCTGTCTTCCGCAATGGTAAGCCGGTTAAGGTCGTAAAATTCGCCGTCGATGTCACCGACGCCAAGAAGAAGGCGATCGATGACGCGGGCAAGCTTGCGGCGCTCTCGCGCTCACAGGCCGTCATCGAATTCCTGCCGACCGGCGAAATCCTGACCGCGAACGAGAATTTCTGCAGCGCCATGGGCTATGCGCCCAGCGAGATCGTCGGCAAGCATCACAGCATTTTCTGCGACCCTGCCCATGCCCGCACCGAGGAATACAAGCGCTTCTGGCAGCGCCTGGCGCAGGGCGAGTTCATCGCCAACGAATTCGTCCGCTACGGAAAGGGCGGCAAGGAAATCTGGATCCAGGCGGCCTATAACCCCATCGTCGACGCTGATGGCAAAGTCTACAAAGTCGTGAAATTCGCGACGGATGTCACCTCCCGCATGAGCGCCATCAGCGAACTCGCCGGCGCACTCCGCAGCCTCTCGGAAGGCGATCTGACGAAGACGCTCGAACGCTCTTTCGTGCCTTCCATGGAGCAGCTTCGCCACGACTTCAACGCGACGATCGACAAGCTTTCCCAGACGCTCACCACCGTCGGCCACAATGCGAGCGCCATCGCTGCCGGCTCGCGCGAGCTTGGCGACTCAGCAGAAGCCTTCTCAAGGCGCACCGAGCAGCAGGCCGCCTCGGTGGAAGAGACGGCCGCAGCCCTGGAAGAGATCACCACCACGGTCGCCGATTCCAGCCAGCGTGCGGAAGAAGCAGGGCGCCTCGTTGCCGAGACCAAACGCGGCGCAGAAGAATCCGGCACGGTAGTCCGCAACGCCGTCGCTGCCATGGATCAGATCGAGAAATCCTCGCGTGAGATCACCAACATCATCGGCGTCATCGACGATATCGCTTTCCAGACCAACCTGCTGGCGCTGAATGCCGGTGTCGAGGCCGCACGTGCCGGCGAGGCCGGTAAGGGCTTCGCCGTTGTTGCACAGGAAGTGCGCGAACTGGCACAACGCTCGGCCAGTGCCGCCAAGGAGATCAAGGCGCTGATCACGACATCGAGCGAGCACGTCAGGAACGGTGTCGGCCTGGTCGGCCAGACGGGCAAGGCGCTGGAACAGATCGTCACCCAGGTTGCCGATATCAACACCAACGTCGCTGCCATCGTGAAGGCGTCGAAGGAACAGACGATCGGCCTTCGGGAAATCAATTCGGCGATCAATTCGCTGGATCAGACCACCCAGCAGAATGCTGCGATGGTCGAAGAGAGCACCGCCGCAAGCCTCAGGCTCGCCAATGAGGCGGACGCGCTGCATACGCTGCTTGCGCAATTCCGCCTCGCGGACTCGATGATCCGCCATATGGTCGTCCGCCGCGCCGCCTGATCGTAAAGCCCTGCTGAAAATCAAGAAGCCGCCCCGAATTTCGGAGCGGCTTTTTGGTCATTTAGAGGATCGTTTAGCCGAACAGAGCGTAGGTACTCTTGATCGTCACCCAGACACCCCAGAGGAGCGGAATACCGACAAGCGCCCAGGCAATCAGCGCCTTGCCATCAAACCCACCCGTGCCGATGCCGAAAGAGCCGGTAGGCCCAGCATTGGCGGCAGCGGTCTTCGCCTGCAGCGCCGCCACTTCCTCATCCGACATGAACCATTTGTCCGAGAGCGGCTTTACCAGCGAGTTGGCAATCAAGCCCAGAGCCAGCATGCCTGCCAGGATATACATGGTGAAGGTGTAGAGCTGGGCGCCTTCCACGCCCGCTGCCTTCTGGGCCTCGCGGATATAGTTGACCACGACAGGCCCGATGATCCCGGCCGTCGCCCATGCTGTCAGCAGTCGGCCATGGATCGCGCCGACGAATTGCGTACCGAATATATCGGCGAGATAGGCGGGAACGGTAGCGAAACCGCCGCCATACATCGACAGGATGACGCAGAGCGCACCCACGAACAGCACCTTGCTATGAATGCCTGCCGCCCAGGGAGCCAGGACATAGAGTGCAATGCCGATCACGAAGAAGCAATAATAGGTGTTCTTGCGGCCGATCCTGTCGGATAGCGACGCCCAGAAGAAACGCCCGCCGATGTTGAAGAGTGACAGCAGACCGGCAAAACCGGCGGCGATGGCCGCCACCGCCGCGATCTGGTCCTTGCTGAGATCGGCGAATTTCAGGTCCGGCAGGCCGATCAATGCGCCGCCGAAGATTTCCTGCAGCATCGGGGAGGCCATGCCGATAACGCCGATACCGGCCGAGACGTTGAGACACAATACCGCCCAGATCAGCCAGAACTGCGGGGTTTTGTGGGCATTGCGAAGATGCACATGCTTTGTCGTGATCATCGAGCTCTTGGCGGCAGGGGCCGTCCAGCCCTCAGGACGCCAGCCGGCCGGCGGCAGACGATAGCCGAAGGCGCCGCCCATCATGAAAACGAAATAGATCGCTGCCATGACGATGAAGGTCTGCCAGACACCGGCGGAGCCATCCATGCGAAAGTGGTTCATCAGCAGGCTCGCGAGCGGCGCGCCGATCATCGCGCCTCCGCCGAAGCCCATGATGGCCATGCCGGTCGCCATGCCGCGCCGGTCGGGAAACCATTTGATCAGCGTCGACACAGGCGAAATATAGCCGAGACCAAGCCCGATACCGCCGATGACGCCGGCGCCGATCCACATGATCCAGAGCTGATGGAAGATCACGCCGATCGCCGCAATCAGGATACCGCCGCACCAGCAGCAGGCAGCAACCACACCGGCCTTGCGCGGCCCCGCTTTCTCAAGCCACCCACCCCAGATGGCAGCGGAAGAGCCGAGCAACACGAAGAAGAGCGTATAGATCCAGCCGAGATCGCTGACGCGCCAGTCGCAGCTTGTCGTGAACAGGGCAGTCAGAAGATTGAGGCTGGCGCATTCTGCAGGAGCTGGAGTCGGAGTGCCGAGCGCCTTGGAGAGCGGCAGCCAGAACACACTGAAACCATAGGCCATGCCGATGCAGAGATGGATCGCCAAAGCCGCCGGCGGCACGAGCCACCGGTTAAAGCCCGGCTTGGCGATGATGCGCTCGCGATCGAGCAGACCCGCCGTTGCCGTTCCTCGGGAAATATTCGTATCCGCAGCCGTCATGAACAACTCCTCCTTGCTTCAAATAGCCCGCATTCTTCCCTCCGCAGGACTCGGATTCGAGGATGGAGCCTCCTCTCTCCATCCCAATGCATCATCAATGCTAGTATTAAGCCGGCTTAATTTCTTCGGGCGGCGCGGGTCTGTGGATCAGCGAGGCCGCCTCCAAGACCAAAGGGCTGAGCCCGCTGTCGCCATGATCGATGATCGTGAACAGCTGGCGCCGCATGCGCGGCTCCCAGAATTTGTTGATGTGGGTGGCAACGCCCTGTGCGGCTTCATTTGCCGGCTGCGTCTTGAAGAAGGTGGCGATCTGGTTCGCCATATAGATGAGCTTGGTTTCGGTCTTGCCGTGCGGCGTTTCCTCAGGCGACATCGGCGATGCTCCCCGTGATTATGCGATGCGGATGGGTGAAAATCTCGAAATCGTCGCCGCGCACCAGCGCCACCAGCGTCATGCCGGCCTCCTCGGCCGTGCGAACGGCGAGCGCCGTCGGCGCGGAGATGGCAACCAGCACAGAACTGCCCAATATCGCCGCCTTCTGCACCATCTCGACGGACAGGCGGCTGGTGACGGCGACCACACCTTCCGAGCCCTTATGGCCGGAACGGATCACGGCACCGCAGAGCTTGTCGAGCGCATTGTGCCGGCCGACATCCTCGCGCACGGCAAGCAAGCCCTCGGAGGGAATATAGAAGCCCGCACCATGCACAGCATGAGTCTCGCGATGCAGCGGCTGCGCATCGTTAAGCAGCGCGACCGCGCGGACGACATCCTTTTGCGTCAGCTTTAAAGCAACGTTCGAGACATCCGGTACCTTGCGCACCGCCTGCTCGATCGATTCGATGCCGCAGAGGCCACAGCCGACGGGGCCGGCCATATGGCGGCGGCGCAGCCGCAGTGCGTCGGCCACATCGTCGACCAGAGCGATCTGCACATCGATCCCCTGCTGGTCTTCGATCGGCTCGATCGCGACGATCTCACTTATATCGGTGATGATGCCCTCGGTGAGGCTGAAGCCGACGGCGAAATCCTCGATATCGGCGGGCGTGCCCATCATGACCGCATGCGACGTACCGCCATAGGAAAATGCGATCGGCACTTCCTCGGGGACGATGCGCGTGCCCGAGCGGACCAGGCCGTTGCGGCGGGCGGTTTCGGGGACGGTGGTGGTGGGGGTGAATTTGGTCATTGGATAGCCTTCCCTTCTCCCAAACGGGGAGAAGGTGGCGCGCAGCGTCGGATGAGGGGGGCAAGGAGCGATAGCTCCGCGTATCTCGAGCGCAAATGAAGAGCAGCTCCCCTCGCGCGGAGAGTCCCCCTCATCCGCCCTCCGGGCACCTTCTCCCCAAGGAGAGAAGGGGAAAACGCATGCATCGTCACTCCGCAGCCTCCATCTTCCCGGCAATGCGCCGCGACTGGCGGGCCTGCTCATCATACTCGACCTGCCACTGCGACGGGCCGTTTGACGGCGAGACCTGCACGGCCGTTACCTTGTATTCTGGGCAGTTCGTCGCCCAGTCGGTGTAATCGGTGGTGATGACGTTCGCCTGCGTATCCGGATGATGGAAGGTCGTATAGACGACGCCGGGAGCGACGCGGTCGGTAATCAAGGCTCTGAGCGTGGTATCACCGGAGCGGCTGCTGAGCCTGACCCAGTCTCCTTCGCGGATGCCGCGCTGTTCCGCATCGTGCGGATGGATTTCCAGGCGATCCTCGGCGTGCCAGACGACATTCTCCGTGCGCCGCGTCTGCGCCCCGACATTGTACTGGCTGAGAATGCGCCCGGTCGTCAGCAGCAGCGGGAAACGCGGACCAGTGCGTTCATCCGTCGGCACATATTCTGTGCGGATGAACTTGCCCTTGCCGCGCACGAAGCCATCGACATGCATGATCGGCGAGCCAAGCGGCGTCTTCTCATTGCAGGGCCACTGCACCGAGCCCATCTTTTCCAGATAGTCGTAGGAGACCAATGCGAAGCTCGGCGTCGTCGCGGCGATCTCGTCCATGATTTCGGAGGGATGCGCGTAGTTCCAGCCGAGACCCATGGCCTGCGCCATCTTCTGCGTCACTTCCCAGTCGGCATAGCCGTTGCGCGGGGTCATGACCTTACGCACGCGATTGATGCGGCGCTCGGCATTGGTGAAGGTGCCGTCCTTTTCCAGGAAGGTCGAACCGGGCAGGAAGACATGCGCGTAATTGGCCGTCTCGTTCAGGAAAAGGTCGTGGACGACGACGCATTCCATCGCGGCAAGGCCGGCGGCAACATGCTTGGTGTCCGGGTCGGACTGGAGAATGTCCTCACCCTGGATGTAGATGCCCTTGAACGTGCCATCGACCGCGGCATCGAGCATGTTCGGAATGCGCAGGCCGGGCTCGTTGTTGAGCTTCACGCCCCAGAGCTTTTCGAAGATGTCGCGGGTCGCATCGTCGGAGATGTGGCGATAGCCCGGCAGCTCATGCGGGAAGGAGCCCATGTCGCAAGAGCCCTGCACGTTGTTCTGTCCGCGCAGCGGGTTCACGCCGACGCCGGGACGGCCGATATTGCCGGTGACCATGGCGAGATTGGCGATCGCCATGACGGTGGTTGAACCCTGGCTGTGTTCAGTAACGCCGAGGCCGTAATAGATCGCGCCGTTGCCGCCCTTGGCAAAGAGACGAGCGGCTTCGCGTACGAGTTCGGGAGAAACGCCCGTGTATTTTTCCGTTTCCTCCGGGCTGTGTTGCGGCTCGGAAACGAAGGCGGCCCAATCCTCGAATTCGGACCAGTCGCAGCGTTCGCGGATGAACTTCTCGTCGAACAGGCCTTCGGTGACGATCACGTGCGCCAGTGCCGTCATTACGGCGACGTTGGTACCCGGCTTCAGCGGCAGGTGATAGCTCGCCTCGACATGCGGCGTGCGCACCAGATCGATGCGGCGCGGGTCGATGACGATGAGCTTGGCGCCCTGGCGCAGCCGCTTCTTCAGCCGCGAGCCGAAAACCGGGTGACCATCCGTCGGATTGGCGCCAATGACGATGACGACATCAGAATGCTCGACGCTGTCGAAATTCTGCGTTCCGGCCGAGGTGCCGAAGGCCTGGCCGAGGCCGTAGCCGGTGGGAGAATGGCAGACGCGGGCGCAGGTATCGACATTGTTGTTGCCGAAGCCGGCGCGCACCAGCTTCTGCACCAGATAGGTTTCCTCATTGGTGCAGCGCGAGGAGGTGATGCCGCCGATGGAATCACGGCCATACTGATATTGCAGCCGCTTGAACTCGGTGGCGATATGGGCAAAGGCCTCGTCCCAGGTCACCTCCCGCCAGGGATCGGTCACCTTCTCGCGGATCATCGGGTTGAGGATGCGGTCCTTATGGGTTGAATAGCCATAGGCGAAGCGGCCCTTGACGCAGGAATGACCGCGATTGGCCTGGCCGTCTTTCCACGGCACCATGCGCACCAGCTCCTCGCCGCGCATTTCCGCCTTGAAGGAACAGCCGACGCCGCAATAGGCGCAGGTGGTGACGACCGAGTGCTCCGGCTGGCCGATCAATATGACAGACTTTTCGGTCAGCGTCGCCGTCGGGCAAGCCTGCACGCAGGCGCCGCAGGAAACGCATTCCGAGTCGATGAAACTCTCATGCATTCCGGGTGAAACGCGCGAGCCGAAGCCACGGCCCTCGATGGTCAGAGCGAAAGTACCCTGCACTTCCTCGCAGGCCCGTACGCAGCGTGAGCAGACGATGCACTTCGACGGATCATAGGTGAAATAGGGGTTGGACTCGTCTTTAGGCATCCATTTCAGATTGATGTCGCCGTTGTTGCGCGCCTTGACGTGGTTGTCGCCCTCATAGCCGTAGCGCACATCGCGCAGGCCCACAGCGCCCGCCATATCCTGCAGCTCGCAATCGCCATTGGCCGCGCAGGTCAGACAGTCCAGCGGATGGTCGGAAATATAAAGTTCCATCACGCCGCGGCGGATGTCCTTCAGCCGGCCCGTCTGCGTGTGAACGACGAGGCCGGGGGCAACCGGCGTCGTGCACGAGGCCGGCGTGCCGTTACGGCCTTCGATCTCGACGAGACAGAGGCGGCAGGAGCCAAAGGCATCGACCATGTCGGTGGCGCAGAGCTTCGGGACCTGAATGCCTGCCTCCATCGAAGCACGCATGATCGAGGTGCCCTCGGGCACCGTGATCTGGCGGCCGTCGATGGTCAGCGTCACCATGGTTTCGGAGGTGGAGGCCGGCGTGCCGTAATCGATTTCTGGAACGAGGGACATGGATCTTACTCCGCCGCTTCAATCAAGGGAGCCGGAGAAAAATCCTCCGGGAAATGGGTCATCGCGCTCATCACGGGATAGGGCGTGAAGCCGCCGAGCGCGCAAAGCGAACCGAACTTCATCGTGTTGCAGAGATCGGCAAGCAGCACCCGGTTCTTCTCGGGCTCGATTCCTCTAGCGATCTTGTCGGCCGTCTCGACGCCGCGTGTCGAGCCGATGCGGCAGGGCGTGCACTTGCCGCAGCTTTCGACTGCGCAGAATTCCATCGCGAACCGCGCCTGCTTCAGCATGTCGGCGGTATCGTCGAAAACGACGATGCCGGCATGACCGATCAGGCCGTCCCTGGCTGCAAAGGCTTCATAGTCGAACGGCGTGTCGAACAGTGCGCGCGGGAAATAGGCGCCAAGCGGGCCACCCACCTGCACCGCCTTGACCGGCCGCCCCGTCGCCGTGCCGCCGCCGATCCTGTCGACGATATCGCCGAGCGAAAGGCCGAAGGCTGTCTCATAGAGACCGCCATGCTTGACGTTGCCGGCGATCTGCAGCGGGATCGTGCCGCGCGACCGGCCCATGCCGAAATCGCGATAGAAGACCGCGCCCTTGTCCATAATGATAGGAACGGAGGCGAGCGAAATCACATTATTGATGACTGTGGGGCAGTTGAAGAGGCCCTTATGCGCCGGCAGCGGCGGCTTGGCGCGCACGATGCCGCGCTTGCCTTCGAGGCTGTTCAGCAGCGCCGTCTCCTCGCCGCAGACATAGGCGCCCGCACCGGTGCGGATTTCCATGTCAAAGGCTTTGCCGGAACCGAGCACGGATGCACCAAGAATGCCGGCCTTACGTGCGATTTCCACCGCTTCCGCCATCGCGGCGATCGCATGCGGATATTCCGAGCGCGTATAGACGAAGCCCTTTGTCGCGCCGGTCGCCAGCCCAGCGATCGCCATGCCTTCGATCAGCACGAAGGGGTCGCCCTCCATGATCATCCGGTCTGCGAAAGTGCCGCTGTCGCCCTCGTCGGCGTTGCAGACGATATATTTGCGATCGCCCGGCGCATCCAGCACCGTCTTCCATTTGATGCCGGTCGGGAAGCCCGCACCGCCACGGCCGCGCAGGCCGGAATCGGTGACTTCCTTGACGATATCGCCAGCCGCCATGCTGATGGCACGACGCAGGCCTTTCAGGCCGCCATGAGCCTCATAATCCTCAAGCGAAAGCGGGTCGGTAATGCCACAGCGGGCAAAGGTCAGGCGGGTCTGCTCTTTCAGGAATGGGAGGCTTTCGACCTCCCCAAGACAGAGCGGATGCTCGCCGCCTTCGGCGAGCCCGGCGTCGAAGAGTGTGGGAACATCCTTGGCCTTCACCGGTCCATAGCCGATACGCTTGCCTCCAATCTCGACTTCGACCAGGGGCTCAAGCCAGAACATGCCGCGCGAGCCGTTGCGCACGATGCGCGCATCGAGCCCGCGTTTGGCGATTTCCTGCGCGACCGAGTTCGCCACTTTCTCCGCACCGAGCGAAAGGGCGGCGGCATCGCGGGGAATATAGATGGTGAGCGTCATTGGCGCGCCTCCTTCACGAGGTCGTCCGCGCCCTCATCGTCGAGGCGGCCATAGAGTTCGCCGTCGAGCATCGCAGCCGGAGCGCAGGCGCAAAGCCCGAGACAGTAGACCGGTTCCAGCGTCACGCTACCATCGAGCGTCGTCTGGTGGAAATCAATGCCCAGGAGCCGCTTGATACGCTCCGCCAGCGCATCGCCGCCCATCGACTGACAGGCCTCGGCGCGACAGAGCTTCAGCACATGACGACCTGCCGGATGATCGCGATAGTCATGATAAAAGGTCATGACGCCATGCACTTCGGCGCGCGAAAGGTTCAGTGCCTTGGCAATCAGAGGCAACGCATCCTGCGGCACATAGCCGAATTCCTCTTGAATCCCGTGCAGGATCGGCAAAAGCGGCCCCTCCATCGATTTCATGTTATCGATGATGGTGCCGGCGCGGGTCGCGACATCGCCCGCAGCCTGATTCAAACTCATTAGCAGCCTCCCGCGCATAGCTCCGAAGATCGAAGGCGAATCTTCGGAAAAGACCTATGCGGCATTTCCTCCTGGCGCGCGATCGACACACCATGAAGATAAGCTCGCAGGGAGACGGCAAAGGATCAATAAGGCAGTCCCGTCACTCGATAGAAATTTTCTATCGATTCCCGTTCTCTTCTGCGAGCAATCTCGCCTCATGCAACAAGGCAGAGACGAGTGGCGTAAAGGGTTCGCGGTGGGTAGCGACTAGGCCGACAAGATGCTCGGCATCAGGTTCCGTGATCGGGATCTTATGAATATCCGCCGGAAAACCGAAGGAATCGGCGATATTCTTCGGCATAATGCTCGCCCAGCGACCGGTCTGCACATGCGAAAACAGCACGATCATCGAATTGGATTCCAGCGTCGGCTTGGCGGTCGCGCCCGCCTCGGCAAGATGCCGATTGATGATGCGCCGGTTCTGCATGTCGGCAGTCAATAGACAAAGCCGAAGATCGCCGACTTCCTTCCAGGTCACCGTCTCGCGCTCGGAAAACGGGCTGCCTGCCGCGGTGATGAGGTGATAGCGCTCGGCATAGAGCGGCACGCTGGTAACACGGCCGAGCGGCTCGTTTTCCAGATAGGTGATACCGGCATCGATCTCGAGGTTTTCCAGCAGGCTCAGAACCTGGAGCGAATTGCGCGATAAAATGGAGAAGGTAACGTCCGGGTGTCTTTCCTGGAAAGGCGTGGTGATTTTCTGCACCATGGCAAGTGCTGTCGGAATGGCAGCAATGCGGATATGGCCGGCAAGGCCCTTGCGCGCAGCCCGCATCTCCTCGCGCATCGTACGGCTGTCGCCGACGATGCGGCGTGCCCATTCCAGCACGCGCTGCCCCTCGGGCGTCAGACCTTGAAAGCGAGAACCACGGCTGACAAGCATCACGCCGAGCTGGTCCTCCAATTGCCGGATCGCCGCCGACAAGGTCGGCTGCGTCACCCCGCACTCCTCGGCCGCGCGCCCGAAATGCTTCTGATTCGCCAGCGCGATGAAGAATTCCAGCTTGTCGATCATCCCGCTCTCCCGAAGTCAAAGGGTTAGACCGACAGCCCGGTGAACGCAACATGCAAGGCTGCTTCGGACTTCAACATTCGCGCTGACAGAATGCCTTCTGCAGCGAATCGACCACGGCGCAGATTTCCGACCGCGCGACGGCATAGTGGATGAGCCGCCCTTCGCGGCGCGTATCGACGAGCTTATCGAGGCGAAGACGCGCCAAATGCTGCGACACGACAGCCTGCGGCAGGTCAAGAAGAGCCTCGAGCTCCATCACCGTTTTCTCGTTCTTGGCCAGCATGAAGAGAATCGCCAGGCGCGTCTCATGCGATAGTGCTTTCAGCAGGGCGCTCGACTTTCGCGCCCTGTCGGTCATTTCCTCAACATCACGTTCCGCTGCACCGCCCTGCGGTAGAGACGACGACATATCACAGCCTCTAATAAGAATCCCCAGGGAATGTTTATAATATTATCAAATCAGAAGCTGATTCAAAAAAGACGCGGAAAACCAAAAAAGGTCCGTTTTATCAGGAGATAAGCTGCCCGCCGTTGATCTCGATTACCTGCCCGGTGATGTAGCCGGAAAGCAGGGGTGCTGCGAGAAAGAGATAGGCGGGCGCGCAATCTTCGGGGGTGCCCAGGCGCTGAAGCGGGATCGATTTGCGCGTCTGCTCCAGCTTCTCTCTCGATGAATAACGCTCATGAAAATCGGTCGCTATCGTGCCGGGGGAGACGCAATTCACCCGGATACCGTCAGGCGCCAGCTCGCGCGCCAAGGCTTTCGAGTAGGTCGCGACAAAAGCTTTCGAGGCGGAATAAATCGCCGATCCTGGGCTACCACCGGTCAGCGCCGAAATCGAAACAGTGTTGACGATCGCGGCCTGCCCGGCTGCCCGCAGCAGCGGCAACAGCCCTCTCGTCACTTCCACGACGGCAGTTTGATTGAGATGAACGATCTGCTCGTATTGCTCGTCGGTCAGTTCGCCGGCGGGAAATCGCCCGACCATGGTGCCGGCATTGTTGACCAGCACGTCGATACGGTCGAAGCGCTCCCCGGCTGCGCTGACGAAATCGCGCGTGCCATTGCTGGCTGCGAAATCACCGGCAATCAGGAAGGCGCGACGGTCGGCCTCCGCTTCCATCAGGAAATCAGGCAAATCGCGCCCGGTATCGCGGCCGATATGGACAAGGACATGGGCGCCGCAATCGAGAAACTGCCGCGCGACCTCCAGCCCGATACCTCGGCCGGCGCCCGTGACCACGACATTGCGATTTTCGAATAGCTTCGGATGAAACACGAAATCCTCCCAAATCGCACAATTCGCGCGTCAGTAATTGCGGAATTTTCACTTTATCATATGATGACGAAAAAACGAAAGAAAGGGAGCGAAAACCATGTTCCTATCCGGACGTCAGACCGAGATTCTCGACATTGCCAAGGCGGAAGGACGAGTACTCGTCGAGGAGCTGGCGTTGCGCTTCTCGGTCACGCCGCAAACCATCCGCAAGGATCTGAACGATCTCTGCGACGGCCGCGTTCTATCGCGCGTGCATGGCGGCGCAATCTTTCCCGGCGGAACCGAGAACGTGAAATATGAGGCGCGACGGTCTATTGCCGCACCCGAAAAGCAGGCGATCGGCCGTGCCGCGGCAAGCCTGATCCCCAACAATAGCTCGCTTTTCATCAATATCGGCACGACCACGGAAGCCGTCGGCGAAGCGCTTCTTGGCCATCACGAATTGATGGTCATTACCAATAATATTAACGTTGCCAACAAGTTGCGCATTTTCCCCTCCATTGAGGTCGTCATTTCCGGCGGTGTCGTGCGCGGCTCGGATGGCGGCATCGTCGGCGAGGCCGCCGTCGATTTCATCAAGCAGTTCAAGGTGGATTATGCCGTCATCGGCGCCTCGGCGATCGACCCCGACGGCGCGCTCCTGGATTTCGACTTTCGCGAAGTGAAAGTGGCACAGGCCATCATCGCCAATGCCCGGCACGTCATTCTCGTTGCCGACAGCACCAAGTTCGAACGAACCGCCCCGGTTCGCATCGGCCATCTGTCGCAAGTCCACACCTTCGTTACCGACGAATGCAGTATCGAATCCGTGCGTTCCATCGCAGCGGAACATGACGTCCATCTCGTTGAAACCGCTCGCAGATCGGCCTGACCCGCGCACTTTCCGTCAAGAAACGTTCGTTTGACATTCGTATCTGTTTCGCTTTAGATGGTTTAGTTTCGATTTTCCATCTTCAGGGGATGGCTGACCTTTGCGGAGGGGCGGGTGAGCGAGCAGGTCTACGACATTTTCGTTATCGGAGGCGGCATCAATGGCTGCGGCATCGCCCGCGACGCCACGGGGCGCGGCTACAAGGTCGCGCTTGCCGAAATGAACGACTTTGCCTCCGGCACATCGTCAGGCGCCACAAAGCTCATTCATGGCGGCCTGCGCTACCTCGAACATTATGAATTCCGTCTCGTGCGCGAATCGCTGATGGAGCGCGAAGTGCTCTGGGCCATGGCGCCGCACATCATCTGGCCGATGCGTTTCGTCCTGCCTTACCATAAGGGCGGCATCCGCCCGGCCTGGCTGATCCGCCTCGGCCTTTTCCTCTACGATCACCTCGGCGGACGAAAGCTGCTGCCCCCAACCGCGACGCTGGACATGAAGAAGGATCCTGCGGGCAAGCCGCTGAAGGCGCTCTTCACCAAAGCCTTCGAATATTCCGACGGCTGGGTCGACGATGCCCGCATGGTCGTATTGAATGCCCGCGACGCAGCCGACCGCGGCGCGACGATCATGCCGCGGACGAAGGTGGTCTCCGCCTGGCGCGAAGGCGCAGTTTGGGCGATCGAAACGGAAAATACGATCAGCGGCGAGAAGCGTCAGTTTCGCGCCCGCATGCTGGTCAATGCAGCAGGCCCCTGGGTCGATCAGGTGCTGTCCGGTACGTTCGGCAAAAACCAGGTGCACAATGTCCGTCTCGTTCAGGGCAGCCATATCGTCGTGCGCAGGAAGTTCGATGACCCGCGCGCCTATTTCTTCCAGAACCCGGACAACCGCATCATCTTCGCCATTCCCTACGAGCAGGATTTTACGCTGATCGGCACCACGGATCGCGACTACAAGGACGATCCGAAAGATGTGAAAATCACCGAGGGGGAAACCACCTATCTCTGTAATGCCGCCAGCGAATATTTCAAGGAGCCGGTCCGGCCCGAGGATATCGTCTGGACCTATTCGGCCGTGCGCCCGCTCTATGACGATGGCGCATCGAAAGCGCAGGAAGCCACGCGCGACTACGTTCTCAAGGTCGAGGGAGAAGAAGGCCAGGCGCCGCTGCTCAACGTCTTTGGCGGCAAGCTTACCACTTATCGACGCCTTGGCGAACATGCGCTGGAAAAGATCGGCGAAGCCATCGGCCTCAAGGGTAAACCCTGGACCGCCGGCAGCTCGCTCCCCGGCGGCGATTTTCCGGTTCGCGGCTATGAGGCCGAAGTCACTAAGCTCAAGTCGCGTTACCCCTTCCTTGCCGATCCGCATGCCCGCCGGCTCATCCGCCGCTACGGCACGCGCGCTGCCATGATCCTGGGCAACGCCAAGACGATCGCCGATCTCGGCCGGTGTTTCGGAAGCGATCTCTATGAGGCGGAAGTACGATATCTGATCGAACAGGAATGGGCCTATAGCGCAACAGATATCCTATGGCGCCGTTCCAAGAAGGGCCTCTACCTCTCGAAGGAAGAAGCCGCAGCGCTCGACAGCTATATGGCAGAGAACCACGTCCACGCCTGAGCGGTTCAGTTTTTCACGGAATCTCTGAGCCGCTCTATCTCTTTGTTTTCACGCAATTCCAGGAAAACCGCTGCGCACTTTTCCTGGAATTGCTCTAAGCGGCCAATTCACTATCCGGGATCGAGCAGCCGCGGGCCTGCGCCTTCCTCGGAAAGCTGATCCCAGGGATTGCGCAAGGGACAGCTATCGAGCGAAAGGCAGCCGCAGCCGATACAGCTGTCCAGCTGATCGCGAAGTCCCTGCAGGCGCTTGATGCGGGCGTCGAGATCATCCTTCCATAGCTCCGAAAGCGCCTTCCAGTCCGATGCTGTTGGCGTGCGACCCTGCGGCAGCGATTGAAGAGCCGCCTGAACCTCGGCAAGCGGAATACCGACGCGTTGGGCTACCTTAATGACGGAGACTCGCCGCAGCACTTCGCGAGGATAGCGCCGCTGATTGCCGCTGCTGCGATGGCTCTCGATCAGGCCTTTCGCTTCATAGAAATGCAACGCCGATACAGCCACGCCGCTGCGTGCAGCCACCTCGCCGACCGTCAGCAGCTTCGGAAATTGAGCCGGATCGATTTTTCCCATTTTCGCTATTGACCTCAACTTTACTTGAGGTTTTATAACCCTGGCTCCGAACCGCGTAAAGCAGGAGCAAGACATGACAGAAAGAACCCGGCTGGCGATCATCTACGGCAGCACGCGTCCGGGTCGGCTATGCGACCGGGTGGTCAAATGGGTCGCCCGCGAATTGGCGCATTATCCGCTTATAGACATCGATCTGATCGATCCTCTCGAATTCGATCTGCCTTTCGCGCATAATCGTGAGCGTCCCGGCGTCGGAGCTTTATCGGAGCGGCTTTCGGATGCCGATGCCTTCATTATCGTCACGCCCGAATACAATCACAGTTTCACCGCTTCGCTGAAATTCGTGCTCGATCTCGTCTATGAGCCCTGGCATGGCAAACCTGTCGCCTTCGTCTCCTATGGCGGCATCTCCGGCGGCCTGCGCGCGGTGGAACAGTTGCGGCTCGTCTTTGCCGAACTGCACACGGTCACGGTGCGCGATACGGTAAGCTTCGCCAATCCCTGGGGCAGATTTGCCGAGGATGGCGCGCTCGAAAACCCGCTCGATGCCAGAAAATCGCTTGTTCTCATGATTGCGCGGCTGACATGGTGGAGCAACGCCTTAAAGCCAGCTCGCGTCACGCGCCCCTACCGCTCCGTTGCCGCCTGATCCCTATCCCAACACAAGAATCCGATCTCTCGTTTCTGGCAGGTGCGGGAGATCGGTCCGACGCCCGGACCCGGCAACGATGGGTCCGGGCGTCCTGCCTTCAAGGATCACGCTTGCCGAAACCGCCGCAATGACCTAACGCAATAGAGGGAGATTTCGGGCGGATACGGGAATGGAGAACGCCAAGCGGCTGGGAGGAGCGGATTTCATGCGCGCCGTCGCATGTCTAATGGTGCTTGTTCACCATCTCGTGCTCCGAATGAATTTCTACAAGATCCCACCAGCCCTGGATGTAACCTTCATATTGGCGCGCTTCGGCAATCACGGCGTCTCGGTCTTCTTCGTCCTCAGCGGCTTCCTTCTTGCGCGCCCCTTCTGGTTGGCGCTGGATAGAGCCCAACCCCTACCTTCGCTGAAAATCTATGCCATGCGCCGGGCAGCGCGTATTCTGCCGGGCTTCTGGTTTGCCCTGACGGTTGGCTTCCTGATCAGCTTCACCATCTATGGCTTTCCGCTAGACGCGGAACTGGTCGGCCGCTACATCGCCGGTTTCTTCCTGATGAGCCAATGGCATTGGCGCACCTTTTTCCCGGTGCAGGGCGATGGACCGCTATGGTCGATCCCCTTCGAGACGACCTGCTATGTTCTCCTGCCGATTGGTTTCTTATTGTTGTTTCATTCAAAACTGAGATCGCGCTCCGTGCTCGTCAGCCGCCTACTCTGGATCGGCATCATCGCAATATCATTGGTCGGCCATTGGCTTGTCGTCACCTATCTGCCGACCGACAATGTCGGGCAAGGATGGCGATATGGCTTCCAGGGCGGCGCCAAGGAATGGATGCCGCGCTACAATCCGATCGGCTTCTTTGCCATATTTGCAGTCGGCGTGCTGGCCGCCGGCATACAGACCATCCTCCCGCCTCGACGCTCGGCGATCTACGACGTCATCAGCACGCTTGCGATCGTCATGGGCGCGTGGCAACTGCCACAGTCGATCGGCGGTGCGGCGGAGGGCTATGCCTGGCTCGACATTCCCTATCAATTTCCGCTGCTGCCCGTCGCGGCCGCGATCGCGCTTTGCGCGCTTCCGCAATCGCTGCTGCTGGCAAAGCTGCTCGACAATCCCGTGAGCCGTTATGTCGCCACTGTCTCCTTCGGCGTCTATATCTGGCAGGATATCGTGCTGACCTTGATGCCGCAGCTGTTCCCCTCATCCTTCGGCGCGGGTTCGGACGATGTGCTGGGCGGCTGGATCGTCTCAAGTCTCATCGCAACCGCCATCATCTTCGCCATCGGCACGTTGAGCTATGTGCTACTCGAACGGCGTGTCATTCAGTGGGCGCGAACGCGGGAAAGCAAAGTCATGCGACCCGCCACTGCGTAGTATAGGGCCGTCGCCTGTGAGACACATCGGCGCCGCGCTCCCCTTCTCCCCTCGGGGAGAAGGTGCCGTCAGGCGGATGAGGGGCTGCCAAGAGCACAAAAATCCCCGCATTCAAATCGATTACCCCCTCATCCGACCCTTCGGGCCACCTTCTCCCCGAGGGGAGAAGGAACTTGCGGCACCTTAGCACCCCATATGCCACGGCCTTGCTGCCCAATTCCGCAGGCGCCTTTAGATACGCGTTGCCTTTAGTCGCTCCTCATCGAGAACGATGCCGAGCCCCGGTGCGACGCCGAGATCCAGCCAGCCGGCCTCGTGCTTGAGCGGCGAGGCCATCGGATAATCGCGGCGGGCTTCGCTCCATTCCGGATTATCGTAGGGGTATTCGAGCCAGGCAGCATCGGCAACGCCGGCGGTCAGATGCGCGTTGGCGAGAACCCCGATACCGTTCGTCCAGGAATGCGGCGTGAACTGCACGCCCGCCTCGCGCGCCTGATAGGCCAGCCGTCGGCAACCGGTGATGCCGCCGACAAGGGCGACATCGGGTTGGATGACATCGAAGGCACGCTCTTCGATGATATCGCGAAATTCATAGAGCTCACGCGTCATCTCGCCGCCGACGATGCGGACCGACGTTGCCTGCTTCAATTCCTTCATGCCCTTGCGATCCGAGCGGTGAAGCGGCTCTTCCATCCAGTAGACGCCGACCCGCTCCAGCTCCCTGGCGACGGTAAGCGCATCCTTGAAGGTCCAGGGCAAGGTCGTATCCCAGGGCATGCGCCAACCCTGATTGCAGTCGACCATCAGCTCCAGCCGGTCGCCGACACGGGCGCGGATCGCTTCCAGAGCCTTGACGTCCTCGCGCCAGCCGCCGCGCCCCCCCGAAGATGAGGAGAAGCGCACCTTCATGGCCGGAAAGCCTTCGTCGATGTAGCGCTCGGCCTGATCGGCCATCGCGGAGGGTTCGCGCAGCACGCCGGAGGATGCATAGAGCCGAACCCTGCTGGCGCGACCGCCGAGCATCCGCCAGACCGGCTCGCCGGTGATCTTTCCGGAGAGATCCCACAAAGCCAGGTCCATCGGCCAGCAGCGGCCGTAATGGAAGTTGATGTGCGAGAGGACTTCATAATGCCGTTCGACATGCCGAGGGTCCTGCCCGATAAACAGATCCTCGTGCCCTTCGAAGCCCTTCATCAGGTCGCCGGAGCCGATGCCTTCCCGACCCTCGTCATCCCGAACGCGCACGATGGTCGCATCGAAATGCTTGCGCGGGCGACCATCCCAGCTCGCCTTGAATGCCGGATCGAGCGGCAGGCGATGATGGGTGATCTCGATGGAAACGATCTTGCTCATTATGGCTTCCCTTTATCCTCCGGGCATGACCCTTCGAAAAGGATCATGCCGATATTGATTCCTCAGCCGAACTGCTGCCAGATCGTCTTGTAATCGCAATACTTGTCGATCGCATGCACCGAACGGTCACGGCCGAAACCGGACTGCTTGAAGCCGCCGAACGGTGTCGCGAAGTTCGACATGTCGTAAGTGTTGATCCACACCGTACCCGCATGGATAGCCTCGGAGAAACGATGAGCGCGATCCATATCCTTGGTAAAGACGGCTCCGGCAAGCCCGTAGATCGTGTCGTTGGCGATCTTCAGCGCCTCCTCTTCGGTATCGAAGGGAATGGCGGCCAGCACCGGGCCGAAAATTTCCTGCCGCGCCAGGCTCATATCGTTGGTCATGTCGACAAAGACGCCCGGCGAGACATAGTAGCCCCCGGTTTCACTCAGGACGCGCTCGGCGCCGAAGGCACGGCGCGCGCCTTCCTTCTCGCCCGCCGCGATCATCGCCAGCACCTTGTTCATGTGCTCCTCCTCGATGAGCGCGCCGATCTGCGCCGAAGGATCGAGGGGGTGCTTGAGCGCGATGTCGGAGCGGGTGACAGCCTCGATCTTCTCGATCAGCCTGTCCTGCACCGAACGCTGCACGATCAGACGGGTCGAGGCATGGCAGGTCTCGCCGGAATTGTAGAAGCAGCCCCAGGCGGCAGCAACCGCGGCGGCATCGAGATCGGCGTCTTCAAACACGACCAGCGGCGACTTGCCGCCAAGCTCCAGCGCCACGCGCTTGACGTTCGATTGTGCGGCATAGCCCATGATCAGCTTGCCGACCTCGGTCGAGCCGGTAAAGGCGATCATATCGACATCCATATGCAGCGCCAACGGCTTGCCGGTCTCCTCGCCATAACCCGTGACGACGTTGAAGACGCCTGCCGGCAGGCCGGCTTCGATCGCGAGTTCGGCAAGCCGGATCGCCGAAAGCGAGGATTGTTCCGCCGGCTTCAGCACGACGGAATTGCCAGCCGCGATCGCAGGACCGAGTTTCCAGGCGTCGATGATCATCGGATAATTCCAGGGCGTGATCGCCCCGATGACGCCAAGCGGCACCTTGCGCACCAAGGCACGCGCATTCGGGCCGGTCGGCGCAATCTCGTCATACATCTTGTCGATCATTTCGCCGTAGAACTGGATGCCGTCAGCACATAGGCGCACATCGACACCGAGCGACGCCATGACCGGCTTGCCGACATCGATCGTCTCAAGCATAGCCAGCTCATCGCCATTGGCGCGGATGAGATCGGCCCATTTCAGCATGATCTTCTTCTTTTCGAGCGGCTCCTTCTTGCGCCAGACACCGCTTTCGAAGGCCGCGCGGGCAGACGCGACGGCAGCATCGACATCGGCGGCATTTCCGCGCGCAAGCTGCGCACCCGGTTTGCCATCCATCGGCCGGATGCGGGTGAAGGTTTCGCTCGAGGCGGCGGCGCGATGGGCGCCGTTGATGAAGTGACGACCTTCGGGCTTGAGGCCGGAGAGGACGCTTTCCCAATAGTCGCGCGTGTAATTCTTGGTCATCTCAAATTCCTTTCGGCAGCGCCATGACGGCGGCAGCAAAGCGGTCGATATCAGCATCCGTCACGTCGCGGATCGTCGAGCGCCGCATGGGCTGGTTTGCGGTCGCACGCATCTCGCGAGCGAGATCGGAGGCATCGAACGGTTTGAAGGCAGCCGGCAGCGCGCGCATGATACCGCAGCGGTCCATCCAGTTGGAAACGAAAGCGGGAAGTTCAGCAGCGCTGGCTAGGCCGCAAGCCTTGGCCGCAGCATTCAGATCTGCCGTATCCGCCTCAACCAGCCACGGAAGCGTCGCTTCGAAGCCGAGAGCGGTCGCAAGGCCATGATGGACAGGACCGAGGCCCGCCAGTGCATGGCTGATATTATGCGCTATCGCCGTGCCACAATTATCGATGGCAATGCCGGCAAAGCAGGAGCCGAGCAATACGTCGCCGCGTGCGGCGATATCGTTGGGTTGCTTGACGGCCGTCTCCAGAGCGCCGGTGATCAGCCGCAGCGCTTGATGCGCATAAAATTGCGCGCCGCGATGCGAGTTGCGGTTCGTTGCCGCTTCGAAGGCATGAATGAAAGCATCGAAACCACACCATGCGGTAAGGTTAGCGGGTAAGGTCTTCGTCAGTGCGGGATCGAGAATGACGAGATCGGCCTTTGTTTCCGGCCCCCAGATCCAGAGCTTCTTGCCCTCAGGCCCGGCAAAGATATTCGTGGCTGATGTTTCCGATCCCGTGCCGGCCGTGGTCGGGATCATGATCTTCTTCAACGGGCTTTTCGGCAGCGGGTTAGCGGCCAGCGCATAATGCATCGGATCCTCGCCGGAAGCGATGCAGCAGGCGACGATCTTGCCGATATCGAGCGCCGAGCCGCCGCCGATGCCGATCACCATATCCGCCCCTTGCCCGGCTTCGATCGCTGCATGCAGATGCGCAAGCTTCGGCTCGCCGGCAAAATCGGAATAGACCTGCGTGTTCACGCCTGCTTCGGCGAGCTCGGAGCTGACCCTGGCGGCAAGGCCGGACTGCGCCAGGAAGGCATCGATGACAAGCAGAACGGCGCCGACGCCATCGAAGGATTTGACCGCAGCGGGAAGGCCGGAGAGCGCACCCTCACCGAAACGAATGTCTGGGATGGCGGAAATGGAGAAGGACACGCAGAGATCCCCTTGGAAAAGCGGCTGAAAATTACATCATAATCCTGCATCACAATTTCAGATCTTCAAATCCGGGCAATTATCAGGAATATTAATGATCTGAAGTTATGGAGAGCCAATGCTGGAGAAAATACCGCTTGAGGCCTTCCGCGTGTTTGATGCGGCCGCGCGCGCCATGAACTTCTCTCGCGCCGGTCGCGAACTGAACATCACCCAGGCCGCCGTCAGCCGTCGCATCAAGGGGCTGGAAGATCACCTGGGCGCGACACTCTTTACCCGCCGAGGCCGCAATCTGGCGCTGACGCCGGATGGCGAGCGGCTGTTTCAGCGCGTCCGCGCCACGCTGGAATATCTGGAGGAGAGCCTGGAACCCTTTCGCGCCGGCACGGGCGAAATCATCTCGATTGCTGCAAGCGGCTCGATCTCGCATCTGTGGCTCGGGCAGCGGCTCAGGGATTTCGGCAAGGAGAGCCCCGGCATCTCCGTGCGCCTGCTGACGACGGATGTGCATTCCGAACTCGCCTCGGAGAACCACGATCTCATCATCATCTATTCTACCGGCGAGCATCCGCGCTGGAGCCTGACGCCACTCTTGAACGAGGTGCTGGTCCCGGTTGCCTCGCCGGATTACCTGGCAGCCCGCGGTCTCGACCCGCAGGCGCTGACGGCGGTCGATATCGCCGGGCTCGATCTCATCGATTACGAACGCGCCAACGCCCATTGGATCAGCTTCCGCCAATGGTTCGGCCGCATCGGAGACCCCTTGAAGGGCAAGCCGCCGCGACCTCGCCTGTCCTTCTCCACCTATATCATGGCGGTGGAAGCAGCGCTCCGGGGCGAAGGCATAGCGCTCGGCAGCCTCGGCCTCATCGAGGAATACCTGCAATCCGGCGCGCTCGTCACCATCGGTAACGATCGCGTCGAGAGCGGCTTCGGATATTATCTTGGCGCACCGCGCTTTCGCTCGCTCTCTCCCGAGGCGGCTCAGTTGCATCGGTTTCTGCTGCAGGGGCAATAGGTTTGATGCGGCTTCGGGGGAATTGCCTCAATGCCTTCGCTTCTAGAAATGACAGATGCGGTCGCTCACCATCCGTCCTCATGGTGAGGTGCAGCGCCGTTGAGCGGAGCGAAAACTGTGATGCCTCGAACCAAGAGGTGGCCCAGATCTTCCAACAAAAAAGCGGTCCATAAGACCGCTTTCATCTCATTCATCACTACGCTGACCACATCAATCCTGCGGGATCGAGCCACGCAGATGCGAGAGTTCCATGATGAAGTGCTCCAGGCGCGACTTGTGCTCATGATGCTCGGCATCTTCGAGCTCGGCCTTGGCGGCATTGATGCGGCGGTCCAGCTCGTCGCGGCTCATGTCCTCGACCGGAACGGCGGATTCGGCGAGCAGCGTGCAGCCGGTCGGCAGGATGTCGGCGAAGCCGCCGAAAACGACGTAGTCCTGCTTCTTGCCCGAAGCGGAATGCACCTTGACGACGCCCGGTTTGATGGTGGTCATGGTCGGCGCATGGTTCGCCATGACGGTCATCTCGCCTTCGCTGGCGGGGATGACGACATCGATGACTTGTTCCGACAGCAGCAGGCGCTCCGGAGAAACCAGTTCGAAATTGAAATTGTCAGCCATGACCCGTCACTTCTCGATTGTCTTATTCGCAAGGCAAGGGCGCGCGGGCAAAGCCGCGCGCCGATGGATTGGCCTGATTAGGCAGCCAGCTTCTTGGCCTTTTCGATCGCTTCTTCGATCGAGCCGACCATGTAGAAGGCAGCTTCCGGCAGGTGGTCGTATTCGCCGTTGACGAGGCCCTTGAAGCCCTTGATCGTGTCTTCGAGAGCGACGAGCTTGCCCGGCGAACCGGTGAAGACTTCGGCGACGAAGAACGGCTGCGACAAGAAGCGCTCGATCTTGCGGGCGCGGGCAACAGCCAGCTTGTCGTCTTCGGAAAGCTCGTCCATGCCCAGGATGGCAATGATGTCCTGCAGGGCCTTGTAGCGCTGCAGCGTCGACTGGACCTTACGGGCAACTTCGTAGTGCTCTTCGCCGACGACCATCGGGTCGAGCATGCGCGAGGTGGAGTCGAGCGGGTCGACGGCCGGGTAGATGCCCTTTTCGGCGATCGAGCGCGACAGAACGGTCGTTGCGTCCAGGTGGGCGAACGAGGTTGCCGGTGCCGGGTCGGTCAAGTCGTCGGCCGGAACGTAAATGGCCTGAACCGAGGTGATCGAGCCGGTCGTCGTCGTGGTGATGCGTTCCTGCATCTGGCCCATGTCGGTGGCGAGCGTCGGCTGATAACCCACGGCCGAAGGAATACGGCCGAGCAGAGCCGACACTTCCGAACCAGCCTGCGTGAAGCGGAAGATGTTGTCGACGAAGAACAGAACGTCCTGGCCTTCATCGCGGAAGTTTTCAGCAACGGTCAGACCGGTCAGAGCGACGCGAGCGCGCGCGCCCGGCGGTTCGTTCATCTGGCCGTACACGAGCGCAGCCTTGGAGCCTTCGCCGCCGCCATGCTTGTTGACGCCCGATTCGATCATTTCGTGGTAGAGGTCGTTGCCTTCGCGGGTGCGTTCACCCACGCCTGCGAATACCGAGTAACCACCGTGCGCCTTGGCGACGTTGTTGATCAGCTCCATGATGAGAACGGTCTTGCCGACGCCGGCGCCACCGAACAGGCCGATCTTACCGCCCTTTGCGTAAGGAGCGAGGAGATCGACGACCTTGATGCCGGTGACGAGGATCTGAGATTCCGTGGACTGCTCGACGTAGGACGGAGCATCCTGGTGGATGGCGCGCTTCTTGGAGGTGTTCAGCGGACCTGCTTCGTCGACCGGCTCGCCGATGACGTTCATGATACGGCCGAGCGTCTCATGTCCGACCGGAACCGAGATCGGTGCACCTGTGTCGTTGACACGCTGTCCACGAACCAGACCTTCGGTCGAGTCCATGGCGATGGTGCGGACGGAATTTTCGCCGAGGTGCTGTGCGACTTCGAGAACCAGACGATTACCGTTATTGTCGGTTTCAAGCGCGTTCAGGATCGCCGGGAGCTCGCCGTCGAAAGCAACGTCCACAACGGCGCCGATAACCTGAGTAACCTTACCGACAGAACCTGCGGGGGTAGCTGCGTCAGCCATTTTCTTACCCTCTTTCCCTAACCTCAGAGCGCTTCCGCGCCCGAAATGATTTCAATCAATTCCTTGGTGATCTGTGCCTGGCGCTGACGGTTGTAGTTCAGCGTCAGCTTGTTGATCATCTCACCAGCGTTGCGCGTCGCATTGTCCATCGCGCTCATCTTAGCGCCCATCTCGCCGGCGACGTTTTCGAGCAACGCGCGGAATATCTGGACGGAGATGTTGCGCGGGATCAGGTCCGCGAGGATCGAAGCCGCATCCGGCTCGTATTCGTAGACGGCACCCTTGTGGGCTGCGTCTTGTTCGACGACGGCCGGAGCCGAAGCCGGGATGAGCTGCTGTGCCGTCGGCACCTGGCTGATCACCGACTTGAATTCGGAGTAGAACAGCGTGCAAACGTCGAATTCGCCGGCTTCGAACATATCGATGATACGCTTGCCGATGGCGTCGGCATTGTCGAAGCCAATGCGCTTAACGTCGCGCAATTCCTTGCGCTCGACGATTAGCGACGCATATTCGCGGCGAAGGACGTCATAGCCCTTCTTGCCGACGGTGAAGATCTTCACCGTCTTGCCTTCGGCCAGAAGCTTCCGGGCATGGTCACGCGCAAAGCGCGAAATCTGCGAGTTGAAACCGCCGCAAAGGCCGCGTTCGGCCGTGCAGACAACAAGCAGATGCACATCGCTCTTGCCGGTTCCGGTCATCAGCAGCGGCGCACCGTCGGCATCGCTGACGGCAGCCGAGATATTGGCCAGAACAGCGGCCATGCGCTGCGAATAAGGCCGGGCGGCCTCGGCCGCCTCCTGCGCACGCCGAAGCTTCGCCGCGGCGACCATTTTCATCGCCTTGGTGATCTTCTGCGTCGCCTTGACGGAGGCGATCCGGTTTTTCAGATCCTTGAGTGAAGGCATCCTTGGTCCGTCCTAGAGCTTGGCCCGATTACGCGAAAGACTTGGCGAAGCTGTCGAGAGCAGCGGTGAGCTTGCCCTTCGTCGCGTCGCTAATGGCCTTTTCGGTACGGATGGTGTCGAGGATTTCCTTGCCTTCCGAGCGGAGGTACGACAGCAGGCCCTGCTCGAACTTGCCGACCTGGGCAACAGGCAGCTTGTCGAGGTAGCCGTTGACGCCGGCGAAGATCACCGCAACCTGCTCTTCCGTCTTCAACGGCGAGAATTGCGGCTGCTTCAGGAGTTCGGTCAGGCGAGCACCGCGGTTCAGCAGGCGCTGGGTTGCAGCATCGAGGTCGGAGCCGAACTGGGCGAAGGCGGCCATCTCACGATACTGGGCGAGTTCGCCCTTGATCGAGCCTGCAACCTGCTTCATCGCCTTGATCTGAGCGGACGAGCCGACGCGCGAAACCGACAGACCGACGTTAACGGCCGGACGGATACCCTGATAGAACAGGTCGGTTTCAAGGAAGATCTGGCCGTCGGTGATCGAGATCACGTTGGTCGGAATGAAGGCCGAAACGTCGTTACCCTGCGTTTCAATGACCGGGAGAGCGGTGAGCGAACCAGCGCCCTTCTCATCGTTCATCTTTGCAGCGCGCTCGAGGAGACGCGAGTGCAGGTAGAAAACGTCGCCCGGATAAGCTTCGCGGCCCGGCGGGCGGCGCAGCAGCAGCGACATCTGACGATAGGCAACGGCCTGCTTGGAGAGGTCGTCGTAGCCGATCAGGGCGTGCATGCCGTTGTCGCGGAAGTATTCGCCCATGGCGCAACCGGCGAACGGAGCGAGGAACTGCATCGGAGCCGGATCGGACGCCGTTGCGGCAACGATGATTGAGTAATTCAGCGCGCCGCGCTCTTCGAGCACCTTGACGAACTGGGCAACGGTTGAACGCTTCTGGCCAACGGCGACGTAGACGCAGTACAGCTTTTCGCTGTCCGGGCCGACATCGTGGATGGCCTTCTGGTTCAGGATCGTGTCGAGGATGATGGCGGTCTTGCCGGTCTGGCGGTCACCGATGACGAGCTCGCGCTGGCCGCGGCCAACCGGGATCAGGGCATCGATGGCCTTGAGGCCGGTCGACATCGGTTCATGAACCGACTTGCGCGGAATGATGCCCGGAGCCTTGACGTCGACGCGCGAACGGCGGGTCGCGTTGATCGGACCCTTGCCGTCGATCGGGTTGCCGAGCGCGTCGACGACGCGGCCGAGCAGTTCCGGACCGACCGGAACGTCAACGATCGCGCCGGTACGCTTGACGGTGTCGCCTTCCTTGATATCTCGGTCGGAGCCGAAGATAACCACGCCGACATTGTCGGCTTCAAGGTTCAGCGCCATGCCGCGAATGCCGCCGGGGAATTCAACCATTTCGCCAGCCTGAACATTGTCCAGACCGTAGACGCGGGCGATACCGTCACCGACGGAGAGAACCTGGCCGACTTCGGAGACTTCAGCTTCCTTGCCGAAGTTTTTGATCTGATCTTTCAGAATTGCGGAAATTTCCGCGGCGCGGATATCCATCAGCCGACCTCTTTCAATGCAAGCTTAAGGGTGGAGAGTTTGGTGCGAAGGGACGTATCGATCTGACGCGAACCGACCTTGACGATCAGGCCGCCAAGGATCGACGGATCGACGGTGACGACAATCGTCACGTCCTTGCCGGTGACGCCCTTCAGCGCCGCCTTCAATTCATCTTCCTGCGCCGGAGTCAGCGCGTGGGCCGAGGTGACCTCGGCGGAAATCTCGCCGCGATGCTGGGCGGCGATGATGCGGAAAGCCTTGATCATGCCCGGCAGCGCAAAAAGGCGCCGATTGCTGGCCACAAGCTTCAGAAAATTGGTGACGTAACCGCCGAAGCCGGCCTTCGTTGCCAGCGCCTGGATCGCGCCGACCTGCTCTTCAGCCGAAAAGACCGGGCTGAGGACGAAGCGCTTCAGATCTTCGCTTTCGTCGAGCATGGCTTGGAACCGATCGAGATCGGCGGTCACTGCCGGTACGGCACCCTCTTCAAGAGCCAATTCGAACAGCGACGAGGCATATCGTTCTGCGACACCAGAAACATGCTGGGATGTGTCTGCCACGGGCACAAAATTCCCTGATTTCAACCCAAGAACCAAACTTCCGAGTGACGGAAGCGATATGCCCTTGAATTCGTTTTGATTTCCCCCAGAAATCAGCAGGAGCGCGCTCCTGCCTCATCCGAAATTCGGGGTTCGTCTAACATAGGATATTGAGACTCGCAACACGCGTATTCGACGAATACGCCATTCGGGCGAATTTATGATGGCAAAATTCGAAAAGCATGGGGATAGCGCAGGCAAAAATGGCCGCGCCGGAGCCGTTTTCGGGTCAAATATAGCCAAGTCCATAGAGAAAAGGTAGCGCAGCAAGAATCGCCTGCACAACCAGAAGGAGAAGGCTCAAAAATACACTGCCCCGATCAGACATGAGCGAGAGGATGCGGCCGAACGCCGCGACGCCGAACGCGGCACCGAGCGCCAGATAGATCATCGGCTGCGCCAGCAGGATTGCCACCAAACCCAAACCCACCATAAAGCCGCCAGCCGAGCGAGCCTCGGCATAGGCTTCCGAACGGCCTTCCTTCACCTGCAGCTTGAGGAAGCGATAGGTGTAACCCGGCGCGAACATCAGGAAGAGGCCGATCAGCGCCGTAATGGCAGCCGAACAGTAGGCAAGCCGTTCGCCGAATTCGGTCGGAAAATAAAGCTCCATCGATCGTCCTCAAAATCAGCCGCGCACAAATCAGGTCAAGTGAGACGGCCGACTTATGGCATGATCCGCATTACAAGGGAAAGGTGCAGCCAGGATATCTGCCGCGCCAATCACAGAAAGCTTTGCGGATCGATATCGAGCTGCACCTGCACGGAGCCGCGCTCCCTAGGCGATTGCGCCAGCATGGCCCGCAGGAATCCCTGCATGTCGGAATTGCGCCGGCCATGCACCAGCAGGCGGAAGCGGTGTCGCCCCCGCACGAGCGCGATCGGCGCTTCGGCCGGACCCAGTACCGATATGCCCGAGACCTGCGGCGCCGCATTGCGCATGCCGCGGGCATGGGTTTCGGCATCCTGCCTGCTGTCGGCCGAGACGATGATCGACGCAAGTCTGCCGAAGGGCGGCAAGATGGCCCTCTCCCGCTCCGAAATCTCGCGCTCGTAAAAGGCGCTGGCATCGCCGGATACGATCGCCTGCATGACGGGATGCTGCGGCTGATAGGTCTGCAGCAAGCCGTGGCTCTTCAAGCCAGTTCGGCCGGCGCGTCCTGTCACCTGCGACAGGAGCTGGAATGTCCGCTCGGCAGCGCGCGGATCGCCATTCGCCAGGCCAAGATCCGCATCGACGATACCGACCAGCGTCATCAGCGGGAAGTTATGCCCCTTGGCGACGAGCTGCGTGCCGATGACGATGTCGGCCTCGCCCTTGGCGATGGCCTCCAGCTCCAGCCGCAAGCGCTTGACGCCGCCCATGATGTCCGAGGAGAGCACGATCGTCCGCGCCTCGGGGAAATGCCGCTCCACCTCTTCGGCGATGCGCTCGACGCCCGGCCCGCAGGCAACGAGATGATCCAGCGTGCCGCATTCGGGGCAGGCCTCCGGCGTGCGCTCGGCATATCCGCATTGATGACATTGGATCTGGTTGCGGAAACGGTGCTCGACCAGCCAGCTCGAACATTGAGGGCATTGAAACCGGTGGCCGCAGACCCGGCAGAGCGTCAGCGGCGCATAGCCACGCCTGTTGAGGAACAAGAGTGCCTGCTCGCCCTTGGCAATCGTCTTACCGATCGCGCGGATCATGACGGGCGAAAGAAAGCCGCCGCGCTCGGGCGCATGCCGGCGCATATCGATCAGATGCAGATCCGGAAGCGCCGCATCGCCGAAGCGAGTCGGCAGATGGATTGTGGTATAGCGCCCACTCTGGCCGTTAACCTGGCTCTCGACCGAAGGCGTCGCCGACACCAGCACGACGGGAAAATCACCGATGCGGCCGCGCACCACGGCCATATCGCGCGCATTATAATAAACGCGATCCTCCTGCTTATAGGCAGGGTCATGCTCTTCATCGACGATGATCAGCCCGAGATCCTCGAAGGGCAGGAAGAGCGCCGAACGCGCCCCGGCCACGACCCGAACCTCGCCGGTCACAGCCTGACGCCAGACCTTTTCCCGCATCTTCGGCGCGAGATCGGAATGCCATTCGGCCGGCTTGGCGCCGAAGCGATCCTGAAAGCGTTCCAGGAAGCTGGCCGTCAGTGCGATCTCCGGCAGCAGGATCAACACTTGTTTGCCGCGCCGGAGCGTTTCAGCAATGGCCTCGAAATAGACCTCCGTCTTGCCGGAACCGGTGACACCGTCGATCAGCGAAACCGCGAACTCGCCCTTGCGCACGTCGGCCAGGATTTCGTCGGCCGCATCCTTTTGCGGCCCCTGCAGCCGCGACGCGGTGAATTCCGGATCAGGCTTGGCGACGACAGGCGGCGGCGGCAGAAAGATCGTCTCGAAAATGCCCTGCGAGATCAATCCGTCGACGACGCTGGTGGACACACCCGCCGCATGCGCGAGGCCAAGCCTCGTCCACGAAAGCCCGTCGGCAGCGATCTCCATCACCTTGGCGCGAGCCGGCGTCATCCGTTCCGGCTGGCCGCCGATGAAGCGCAGGCCCTCGATCATCGGCTCGGGATCAAAGGCAGCCGGGGCTCGTAGCGCCATGCGCGCCACAAGCCCCGGCGGCGAGAGCGTATAGGCGGCAACCCAATCGATGAAGTCACGCATGTGCTTGCCAAGCGGTGGGCAATCGAACACATGGCTGATCGGCCGAAGCTTCTTCGGATCGACACCACCGTCATCCTCGCCATCCCAGACGACGCCAATGACCTGGCGTGGCCCAAGCGGCACCTGCACGACCGAACCCGGCTCCACCGCCATGCCCTCAGGCACGGCATAGGAATAGGCCCGCGGCGCCGGCATCGGCACGAGAACGGGTACCGTACGGCTCATCATAGGCTTTGCAGGCGCCGCCTCGAAAAGCGCACCGAACAGATCGGAAGAATCTTTGCTCATTGCGCCAGACCATGCCCCGGACGGACAAAAAAGAAAACCCGGGAGCAGCGCACGATGGCTCGCAAAATGCGGATGGCTTGCGGCTGTCGGAAATATTCGTCCTTTGCGACAGCGTCATCAATGATCGCTATCGGCCCAGCGGACCCGGTGCATCCTAACCGCAGATAATCATGGATCATGAGGCAAGCTGCCCTTGGCGGCCTACGAGCCCGTTAAAAAGTCTGCCATGATGGTTTCTCATGCGGTCGCGCGTCATATTCCTCACGCGATTTTCGAAACTGATCCGAGTTTTCAACGACCCATGTCCAAAGCGGGATCATGCGGATCAGGAGCCCCATTCCCAACTCGGTAAGCTCGTATTCCACGCGTGGCGGCATCTCCACCAGGTCATGGCGTGTGACCAGCCCATCTCTCTCAAGTTGTCGTAGCGTGCGTGTCAGCATCCTCTGGGTAACACCATGCATTCTTCGTCCGATATCCGCATGGCGCAGTCTGCCATAGACGCCCAAGGTATGGATGACGCCCAGCGACCATCTATTCCCTGCATGGGTCAGAACTTCGCGTCTTACCCCGTCATCATCCTCGCGAAGACCATCGCAGACCGCTTGAGAATAGCTCAGGATTTCGTCTCTCGTCATCTTTCTGCCCTATGGTATCACGCGTGTACCTTCTTACGATCCTTTCTGAGAGATGCCATTTACCCGTTCCCACGAACGGTGAGAGTAGAAAGGATTTCCAAAATGAACTCCACGCAAACAACAGAAGGACAGTCGATCCTGGTCATTGGTGCCGGAGAGCTTGGTATGCCTGTACTACGCAATCTGGCGCGTAAGGCCAAGGATCATTCGGGTACAGCTATCAGCGTCCTCTTGCGGGCGGCGACCGTTGAGTCGACCGACCCGGTAAAACAGCGTGATGTCTTCGAGATACGTGAACTGGGGATCGAGATCGTCACTGGCGACATCCTTAGCGCAACAATAAGTGAACTCGCAGCGATCTTCGCACGTTTTGATACCGTGATCGGTTGTGCGGGCTTTTCCGCTGGTCGAAACACACCAATGAAACTTGCGAAAGCTGCACTTGAAGCGAACCTGAAGCGCTATTTCCCATGGCAGTTTGGCGTCGACTTCGACGTGATCGGTCGTGGCAGCCCTCAGGACCTGTTCGATGCCCAGATCGACGTGCGTGACCTTCTGCGCGGGCAAAGCAAGACCGACTGGGTGGTGATCTCTACGGGAATGTTCACGAGCTTCCTGTTCGAACCGATCTTCGGGGTCGTCGATCTCGAAAAGAACGTCGTCAATGCACTTGGCAGTCTTGATACGGAAGTTACGCTGACGACTCCTGATGATATCGGTGCGTTGACCGCCGAGGTGGTCTTCGCTCAACCGATGATCCGCAACGAGATCGTCTATCTTGCCGGCGACACCGTGACCTACGGCGAGGTTGCCGACAAGCTTCAGACCGTGCTTGGGCGGCCGTTTACAAAAGCGGAATGGACAGTGCGTCAGCTTAAGTCGGAACTTGCGCAGGACCCCGATAACCACATCAAGAAATATCGGGCGGTCTTTGCCGAGGGCAAAGGCGTGGCATGGCCAAAGCGCGGCAGCTTCAATGAGCGACATGGCATAAAGGTTACGACCGCCGAAGAATGGATCAGAGAAAACCTCGGCTCCTAAGAGCAATTCTAGGAAAAGTGCGCAGCGGCTTTCCGTCCGGAATTGCGTGAAAACAGAGAGATAGAGCGGCTCCGAGATTCCGCGAAAAACTGAACCGCTCTAAGAGCGATGCGGCTCGGCGAGATAAATGATCGCGCCGAGCCGTTCATATGGATATGCCGTCGCCGCTTATCGATATGATCGCTGCGGACGCGTAAGTTTAAGGGCAGCGAAATCGGATCGCTACTATTCATCCTCGTCATCGATCTCACCAGTCAGCCTCATACCGTCGATCCATGTGGAGCCGTCCTCACGAATCACCCGGCGCGGCTTTGCGCCACAGCGCTCGCGAACGGCCTCTGCCAAACGTTCGGAATGGGTGACGATCCAGATCTGGCTGGTCTTCGCGGCCGCAGCGATCATGTCGGCAAGCGGCACCAGCATGTCGGGATGCAGGCTCGCCTCCGGCTCGTTGAGCGCGATCAGCGGCGGCAGGCGGTAGGACATCAGGGCTGCAGCAAGACCGAGAAACCGGATTTGGCCGTCCGACAATTCGCGCGGCTGGAAGACGCGGTTGGGAAACTCGGGCAGCATCAAGCCGAAATCCGCCGTTTCCTGCGGCTCCGGCACGACGAGCCGCGCTCCGCCGAGCGCTGCGGCAAGAACCCGGTCGAGTTCGGCGGTATCTTCGCGCGTGTGAACGAGGGTTGCGAAAACGGCAGCGATATTAGCCCCGTCCTCATCCAGCATGGGAGACGTCACGGCAAGGCACGGCGCACGCAGCGGCGAGCCGCGATCGGTTCGGAAGCCGTGGTAGAATCGCCAGGCGTCAACGGCGCGCCGGAAAGTGCCGATCTCCGGAAAGTAGCCGGCATCACCCAAAAGAGCGACCGCAGTTTCGGAGGTCAGCGCATTCTCGGGATGAGCCTGCATGCGGCCGCTCTCGCCGCGCACGGAAATGCCCGGACCATCGCGCTTCATCATCGTCACTGGCCTGCTGCCGGTTTCGACCGACAGCTCCTCGGCCTTGACCTGCGGCTCCAGCGGAAAGCCGGCGGAGGCGCTGGGCGGCCGCATGCCGGCCTCGATCCAGTAACGGAAGGCTGCCGCCCGCTCCATGTCGAGCAACTCGACATCGAAACGGATGCGGGCAGACTCATGCGAACGCCGCTTGCCCGACCACATGGCCGAGAACATGCCACCCTCATTGGAAATCTCATGCGCCAGACGCCCGCGAACCGCGGCCTGCACTAGCTGCAACGAGCGATAAAGGTTTGACTTGCCCACCCCGTTCTCGCCAATGAACAGGTTCACATCGGCGAGATCCATTCGGATCGAGCGCAGGGAGCGATAATTCCGGGCAAACATGGAGCGAAGCTGCATGCCCGAGGGTTTAGCCGATTCCTATATTAAAGAGAATGCGAAAGCAGGGTCTCATCCTCGTTCAGAGGAACAAGCGGCGCGAAGGTTGCATTGCCATCAGCCGCAAGGTCGAAGACGGTGTGCCTCTCCAGTGCCTTCGTCACTTCGTTGACGTCGCCGTCCAGATGCTCGACCGGGATGAGATTGCCGACGAGGAAATCGAACCGGTCGCCGCGCTTGTTGAGCAGCTCGTGGAACACGGTCATGTCGCGCAGCTCGGTCGACCACTTGGCGAACCAGTAGAACAGGCCGGAATTGCGCGCCGTCAGATGCACCGGCAGGATCGGCAGATTGTATTTGCGCGCCAAGCCCACGGCCGAGGTCTTCCATGGACGCTCGTTCAGCTTGCCGTTCCCCCAGTAGGCGATGCGGCCGGACGGAAAGAGCACCGTCACCTTGCCATCGGCAACGGCGCGGTTGGTCAGTTGCAGCGTTTCGCGCGTCTTCAGCTTGCTCTTATATTCCTCGCGCCACTCCACCGGAATGATCATTTCGGCGAAGCGCGGGTTGACCCGCACCGCATCGCGATTGGCAAAGATCATCATGTCCGGCCGGCGCGACTTCAGAAGATCGAAGACGGCGACGCCGTCGGCAATGCCTGTGGGATGATTGCTGACGAGAATGAAGCCGCCCTTAGCCGGAATGCGGTCGGCATGGGTCACGCCGATGTCGAGGCGCAGCAGATCGCTCATATATTCGAAGCACTGGAAGCCCGAAAGCTTGGCGACATCATCGGCGAATTCGATTGCCTTGTTGTAGCGCAGCAGCGTGTAGAGAAAGGGGCGCATGAGCGGCCAGAGCGGGTTTCGGACGATCTTCTGCCCGCGCTCTGCGATCAACGTATCGACGATATGTCCTGGCTGTCCCTGGGACACCAAAGCGATTGCTTCCGCAATCTGCCCGAGTGCAGTTATCGAACCGCGACGTGCCATGAAGTATCCTGAATAGTTGGGATATATTCTATCGCAATCGAATATGATCGAAGCATGACAAGCGCCTCGCATATGGAAGGCGAACCATCCGAGATCCGGAACGAGCCATATGCAGTTTCATTGAAGTCCAGATGCGCCCCGCGGCACGAAGGGAAAACGCACCGGAAGCAGCGGGAAAATTAGCGATTCCATAACCTTCCTTCCTTCAAAGTGGCAGATGCGATCTGAATTTCAAGGGGTTTTCCACTGAACGAATTGCTTGTTATCGCCGACTCCAGGTTGATGGCGGAACGCAACCGCTGGCTCGAAGCGCTTGGCCAGGAGCGGCGGCTCGCCGCCCATACGCTGAATGCCTATGAACGCGATACGCGGCAATTCCTGACCTTCCTCACCGGCCATCTCGGCGGTCCGGCGACGATCGAGGATATTCATGCGCTCCGCCCCGCCGACTTTCGCGCATTCCTTGCCGCCCGCCGCAAGGACGGCGCGGGCGCGCGTTCGCTCGGGCGCAATCTTGCCGGGCTTCGCTCGCTCTTGCGCTATCTCGAAAAGAAGGGCCTGGTGAATGCCGCGGGTGCCGCTGCGGTGCGCTCGCCGAAACAGCCGAAATCGCTGCCGAAGCCGCTTTCCGACAAGCAGGCGATTACCGTCGTCAGTGACGAGGCGCAGCTGCACGAGGAACCCTGGATCGCCGCGCGCGATGCCGCCGTGCTGACCTTGCTCTATGGCTGCGGGCTACGCATTTCCGAGGCGCTGGATCTGAAGCCGCAGGATTTTCCGCCGGGCGCAACCTCGCTGCGCATTACCGGCAAGGGCAACAAGACCCGGCTGGTGCCGCTGCTGCCGATCGTCACGCAAGCGGTCGATCAATATCGCAAGCTCTGTCCCTATCATCTCGAAGCCGATGACGCCCTCTTTCGCGGCGCGCGCGGCGGCAAGCTGCAGCCGGGCATCATCCAGCACGGCATGCAAAAACTGCGCAGCGCCTTCGGGCTGCCGGATACGGCAACACCGCACGCGCTTCGCCATTCCTTCGCCACCCATCTGCTGGCTGGCGGCGGTGATCTGCGCACCATCCAGGAACTGCTCGGCCATGCCAGCCTCTCGACGACGCAGGTCTATACCGGCGTCGATTCCTCACGCCTGCTCGAGGTCTACGATCGCGCCCACCCGCGCGCGTAAGGAAAGATTAACCTCTCGCGTTAAGGGAATTTCCGTCTCGCTCCCGTAAAGCAGGACCATGTCTCGGCATGCCTCCCGAAAGCCGCTTTCGGGCGCTAGCGGTCATGCTCTCTGCGAACGGAAGATTCCGATGATTTCTGCCCTTGGGTCCAAGACGATGCGGTCGATAAAGCCGACACTCGGCGATATCCTGCTTTGGCTTGCCACCGCCTTTCCGCTGATGCTTGCGGTGTTGCTGGTCGCGACGATGCTGACGCTGCAGCCGGCCCATGCCGAAGGCGCAGTCTCCGATAGCTGCGGCGGCAAGGATCTCATGGCCGAACTTCAAAAGAACGATCCGGCAAAATACGCCTCCATCATCGCCGCTGGCGACAAGGTGGAGAACGGCAAGGGTATCTTCTGGAAGATCGAAAAGCCCGGCTTGAAGCCGTCATGGCTGCTCGGCACCATGCATGTCTCGGATACACGCGTGCTCACCATGCCCAAGGGCGCTGCAGACGCCGTTGCATCAGCCGATACGATCGTTGTCGAATCGGATGAGATCCTCGATGACAAGAAAGCCGCCGCTGCCCTCTTCGCCAATCCCTCACTCACCATGCTCACCGACGGCTCGACGATCAGCCAGCATCTCACACCCGAAGAAAATGCCCGGCTGGAAGCAGGCCTCAAGGAACGCGGCATTGCGCTTGCCGCCGTCTCCCGCATGCAGCCCTGGCTGATCTCGAGCTCCTTCGAGATGACGGGCTGCGAGGTTCGTCGCAAGACGGCCGGCGCGAAATTCCTTGACCAAAAATTGGCGAGCGACGCCGCCGCCGAGGGTAAGAAAGTCGTCGGTCTCGAAACGCTGGCCGAGCAAGCCAAGGCCATGAGTGATCTGCCGGTGGCGCTGCATCTGAAATCGCTGATGCAGACGCTCGAACTGGGCGACAAGATCAACGACGTCAACGAAACCATGACCGGCCTCTATCTCGTAGGCAACATCGGCGCGATGATCCCGATGCTGAAGGTGATCGAGCCGGACCAGAAGATCACGGATGCCGATACCGCCGCCTTCGAACAGCGCATCATCCTCGACCGCAACAAGGTCATGGCCGAGCGTGCCGCGCCCGTTCTCAACAAGGGCAACGCTTTCATCGCCGTTGGCGCGCTTCACCTCGTCGGCGACCAGGGCGTTCTGGCGCTGCTGCGCAAGCAGGGCTTTACGGTGACGGCGGTAAACTGACCGTTTGCATCCGCTTGCCGAGATCGGCAAGCATCGTTGCGACGATCAGCCGGTGGAATGGCGTAATGATTGCGAGATAGATCCGGCCAAGCAATATGTTCCGCCGGACGAGCGTCGTCGCATCGACCAGCCGACGCCCCTGATCGTCGTTCCGAACGTCGATGACGACCCGAAAATCGAGATGCCGATCGTCGAACCCGAGCACGACCTGATTGTCGGACTTGCTGACGACGGGAAAGAAGCCGATCTTCTCCCACTCCTCCGCCCGAAGGTCGCTGCTGGATCTCAAACCGAACAAGCCGGTTACCGCATCGCGCACCCATATCAGCAGCCGCACCCAAAACGGAAAGCGGCTGAGCATCGTTCGGGCGGCGGCAATCGCCGTCAGATCCGAGTTCGGAATCTTCAGTTGGTAGCAGTCAGCCCAATCGGCATCCGGCAACGCCGGATGCGGCATAAGGGGCTTCACCATTAAAGGCCTTGCAGACATGGTTTCATCCGCCTTTATTCGACGTCCGCAGGCTACCACACATTGCGATGCTACCCGATCGGCAAAATTGGGCTGCGGCAATTTGGCCGGCGGATAATGGATTAGCGCACGGCCGATCCATCCGCCGGCAAGATCTTCAGCCGCCAGGAGGTATCGGGCTTCAGATAGGTCGCGGCGATGGCGCGGACATCCTCGGCGCTCACCGCCTCGTAGCCGCCGATGCTCCTGCGGATACGGTCGAGGCGCCGGGGATCGGCCTGGGCATCGCGAAGGTTCTGGACCCAATAGCCGTTGGTCTGCTGCGAGCGCTTCACCGCCTCGATGATCGGAACCTTGGCCCGCGTCAGTTCATCGGGCGAAACGTCTCCATTGCCGAGATCGGCGGCTATCTTGTCCACCAGCTCGAAGAAATGATCCACCTTGGCGGGCGTGGTCTCGACATAAAGATAGGCAAAACCATAGCCAGGGATCGATCTTGATAGGTCGACCTCGCCCTGAGGACTGTAGGTCGCTCCCTCGGCGATGCGGAACTGGTCGACCACGCGGTTCTGCAGGATCGCTCCGGCAACATTCGCGGCGGCCGCTCGCGGCAGATCGGAAAGGAAATCGCCGATCGGGATGGCGACGGCGGCACCGGCGCTGTCGCTGCGCCCGTCATGAAGCCGAACGACCGGATCGATCGTCGGCGCAGGAAAATGCACACCGGAACCGTTGCTCAGTTTCTCTCCGTCGCTGCGAACCGGCAAGGCGCCGAAAGTTTGCGCCGTCAAGCGAATGGCGTCATCGACCTCGACGTCGCCGGCGATAATGACTTCGATCTGCCCCTTCGAAAGAGCGGGCTGCAGGAGGCCTTCGAAATCTTCCGGCTTGGTATCCGTCAGTTGTGTCCGGTCCGGGAACGTCCAGCGCGGATCACCGGAATGCAAGAGGCCGGAAAGATCGCGCCCGACCACGCTGCCCGGCGTCGCCTGAAGCTGGGGAAGCATGTTCAGATAGGCTTGCTGGACGCGTTTGAAGACATCGGGGCGATAGGCCGGATCGGAGACATAGGCGGTCAGCAGCTGCAATTGCGTCTGCAGGTCGCGCGGCTGCGTGGCGCCTTCGAACTTGAAGGCGGCATCCTGAATGGCGAAATCGATGCTCACGACCTTCGCGGCAAAGGCCTTCTGGATATCGTCATAGCTGATGGCTTTCAGGCCGGATAGCGGCAGCGCCGGCGCCGCCCAGATCGGCAGCGCGCGATCATTGGGCAGATCCAGCCGACCGTGGCCGACTTCGGCGTGCACCAAAACCTCATCGGCACGATACTTCGTCGGCTTGACGGTCAGGCGAACGCCATTGGCGAAACGCACCATGGTCACGCCGAGATCATCGATCGTACGGCGCTCGACGACATCGCCCGGCTTGCCGAAATCGGTATAGGGCCATGCGACCGAAGCCGTCTGGTCCGGCGCCTTTACCGCCACGGCGCGCGAATCGGCATAGGCCTTCTCGACAGCGGCATCGCCGCCCTCGGGCATTTGCGGGATCTGCAGCACCAGCTGCGGACCATTGCCGGCAAAGACGCGCTGAAGGGCCTTGTTGACCTCCTCTGCACGCAGGTCTTTCATCGCGGCATCAAATAGCGCCAGATCGTCCGCAGGCGAGGTGAAGACCATGTTTTCACCGACGCTCCAGCTGAGCGAACCGGCAATATCCGGGCTCGCGCGCGTCCCAGCTCCGTTCGCGGCAGCCTGGAGCGTGGAGCGATACTCGGCAATTTCGCGGTCGATCTCGCTTTGGTCGGCACCAAACTGCGCTATGCGGCGCTGTTCCTGATCGATAGCCGCCAGGGCAGCCTGCCACTTCGCAGGATCGCTATCGGCGGCAATCATCGCGACATGGGCTGATTTCAGCAGATCCTGCGCACCGGCCTGCGCGCTGACGAAGGGCGGATTGGGCTGCTGCGCCAGAACGGACAGGCGCCGGTTGAGAACGGCCAGGCCGATATCCTCGACCAGCTGCGCGCGGCGCTTGGCCACCAAGTCGGGCGAAGCGTCGTAAGTGCGCGTCCAGGCAAGCTGCACACGGGTTGCACCACCCTGCACGATGACCGTGCCGACGCGCTCGCCATGGCTTTTGAGAGTGCCGAGGTCAGCGTCTGATGGTGCAGGTGCGGCGGCGGTCCAATTGCCGAAGCGCGTGCGGATATCGGCTTCGATGGCGGCCGCATCGATATCGCCGACGACGATCAGGCTGGCGCGATCGGGGCGATAATAGGTGCGATAGAAGTCCCGCAGCAGATCGACTGGAGCGTTGCTGATGATATCGGTCTTGCCGATCGGCGGGCGCTGCGGCACGCGCTGCCCTGGCAGCAGTTGAGCGAGGAGACCAGTCCCGCCACGATATTGCGGCGTGTCGCGCAGTTTCTCTTCCGAAAGGATGACGCCGCGCTCGCGGTCGAAGGCGCCGGCATCGAGCGTCAGCTCGCTCGCCGTCTCGCGCATCAGCATCAGGCCGGTCGAAACCGTCTCCGGTTTGGCTTCCGGCAAATCCAGCGCATAAACAGTTTCGCCGTAGCTCGTCGACGCATTGGTATCCGCGCCGAAAGCCAGGCCAAGACGCTGAAGGGTGCGCACCATCTCGCCTTCCGGCACATGGGTTGAGCCCTTGAAGGCCATGTGCTCGAGGAAATGCGCCAGACCTTGCTGGTCATCACGCTCCTGCAGCGAGCCGGCGCCGATGCGGAAGCGGATCGCCACCTGCCCGGCCGGGGTCGCATTGTGCATGACGGCATAGCGCATTCCGTTCGGCAGGGTCCCAAAGCGGATTCCCTGCTCCACCGGCAGGTCGCTTGCCGTCTGCGGCCAGCTGGCGACAGGCGTTTCCGCATGGGCCGGTGCCGCAACGGTAACGAGGAGCGCGAGCGTTGTCGCAACGAAAAGTTTCAGGGATAGACGACCGGATGGGTTTTGACGTGACATGCTTGCTTTATTGGTGAAAACGATTGGACGATGCGATGCACGGGAGCCCCGTACATCGCATCATCAGGCAAGCATTGCAATCCCGGCGCTTGTCTCGCCGGGATGGTCCGATCTTACATATGGATCGGCTTGAAGAAGGTCGCGAGCGCGGCTTCCTTGACGGCTTCCGACATCGTCGGATGCGCGTGGCAGGTGCGGCCGAGATCTTCCGACGAACCGCCGAATTCCATCAGCACGGCGATCTCGTGGATCATCTCGCCGGCGCCGAAGCCGACGATATGGCCGCCGAGAACGCGGTCCGTTTCCTTGTCGGCGAGGATCTTGACGAAGCCGTCCGTCGCCAGCATGGCGCGGGCGCGGCCGTTGGCGGAGAACGGGAACTTGCCGACCTTATAGGCGATGCCTGCGGCCTTCAGCTCTTCCTCGGTCTTGCCGACGGAGGCGACTTCCGGCTGCGTATAGACGACGCTTGGAATGACATCGTAATTGACGTGACCAGCCTGGCCCGCGAGGATCTCGGCAAGCGCCACGCCCTCGTCTTCCGCCTTGTGCGCGAGCATCGGCCCTTTCACCACATCACCGATGGCATAGATGCCGGCAACATTGGTCTTGAAGTGGCCATCGATTTCGACGCGGCCGCGATTGTCAAGCGTAACGCCAGCTTCTTCGAGGCCGAGGCCTGCCGTGTACGGCTTGCGGCCCGTGGCAACGAGAACGACATCGGCATCGAGCACAACCTTGTCGCCGCCCTTGACCGGCTCGAAGGTAACCTTCGCGCCATTGCCGGACTTTTCGACGCCGACAACCTTGGCGCCGAGATGGAATTCGATGCCCTGCTTGGCGAGCATACGCTGGAACTGCTTGGAGACTTCGCCGTCCATGCCGCCGAGGATGGTGTCGAGATATTCGACGACGGTGACCTTCGCGCCGAGGCGCGACCAGACCGAGCCGAGCTCGAGGCCGATCACGCCGCCGCCGACCACGATCATCTTGCCCGGCACCTTGTCGAGCGCGATGCCGCCGGTCGAGGAGATGATGACCTTCTCGTCGATTTCGAGCGGCACGCCCGGGATGCCGGCAACATCGGAGCCGGTGGCGATGACGATGTTCTTGCCTTCGATCTCGGTGACCTTGCCGTCGTCAGCGGTGACGGAAACCTTGCCGGCGGCAACGATCTTGCCGGTGCCCTGGAAGGCATCGATCTTGTTCTTCTTGAAAAGGAAGGCCACGCCGTCGACGTTCGACTTCACGGTTGCATCCTTGTGCGCCAGCATCTTTTCAAGATTGAGCTTCGGTGCGGCAACTTCGACGCCAAGCGCATCCATGCCATGGCCGGCATGATGGAACACTTCGGAAGCGTGCAGCAGCGCCTTGGACGGGATGCAGCCGACGTTAAGGCAGGTGCCGCCATAGGTCGCGCGCTTTTCGACGACCGCGACCTTCAGGCCGAGCTGCGCTGCCTTGACTGCGCAGACATAGCCGCCGGGGCCGGTTCCGATAATGATTACATCGTAGGACATGCCTTAATTTCCTTGTTTAGTATCTTTGTTAGTCGGTCGCCCGTGCCAAGGCGAGGCGGATGCCGAAGCCGACGAGCGCCGCTCCGGTGATGCGGTTGAACCATTTGCCTGATGCGATGAAACGATCGCGCACCGGCTTGACGGTGAAGAAGGTGGAAACGCCGGCAAACCAGGCGACAAGCGCCGCCGCCATGCCGATGCCGTAGCTGAACTGGATGAGCGCCGGCGTATCGTGATGAACGAGCGTCGAAAACAGCGACAGGAAGAACAGCACCGGCTTCGGGTTGAGCGCATTGGTGACGAAGCCCGTCGCCAGGCAGCGCCACACGGAAACCGGCTTGCGGTCTTCCTCGGTGATCTCGACATCCTTCACCTGGAAGCCTGCCTGACGGAAGGACTTGACACCGAGATAGACGAGATAGAGAACGCCGGCCCATTTGATCATGCTGAACAGGACAAGCGACTGCGAGACGATCAGCCCGAGGCCGAGAATGGTGTAGCTGATGTGAAAGAGCAGCGAGAAGCCCATGCCGAGCCCGGTCATTATGGCGGCGCGGCGGCCATGCACGATGCTCTGGCGCAGGATCACGGCGAAATCGGCGCCGGGCACGACGATAAAGATCGAGAACACTGCCATCAGGCCGAGGAATTCGAGAATATATTGCATCTATCGACCCTTTCCGATCAGCGACCGCCGCTCACGTCGAGCACGGCACCCGTTATATAGGATGCGTGCGGGCTCAAAAGGTAGAGGATGGCGTCAGCGACCTCGTCGGCCGTTCCCGCTCGTTTCATCGGCAGCTGCGGTGCGATATCACGAGCTCGGTCCGGTAGCCCGGCGGCAGCGTGGATATCGGTATCGATGATTCCCGGTCGGACGGCATTGACTCGAATGCCTTCCGCCGCCACCTCGCGTGCAAGCCCCACAGTGAACGTATCGATCGCGCCCTTGGAGGCGGCATAATCGACATATTGTCCGCCGCCGCCGAGCGTGGCGGCCATGGAGGAGACGTTGACGATCACCCCGCCCTTGCCGCCATGCCGGGTCGACATGCGGCGCACGGCTTCAGCCGCCGCCAGCATCGAACCCGTGACGTTGATGCGGAACATGCGATCGATCCGTTCTGGCGTCATCTCATCCAGGCGCTGGATGACATCGACGATGCCGGCATTGTTGACGAGCCCGTCGATGCGGCCGAAATGCGCGTCGACCTTGGCGAAAATGGCTTTGATATCCTTGGGCTTGCCGACGTCTCCAGGGATCGCGATCGCCACGCCGCCGGCGTCAACGATCGTCCCGACCACCGCTTCGGCCGCATCCTTGTTGGACGCGTAATTGACCGCCACGGCCCAGCCATGCTGAACGGCTGCCAGGCAAATCGCGGCGCCGATGCCACGGCTGCCGCCGGTCACAAGAAGAACAGGTGCGTCGTCGGTCATTGATTGCATCCTTTCAGACTAAGGACATCCCAGGGCGCGACTGTCGCCTTGCCCTTGCCCCAGAGGGACGATTTCTGGATCGAGGGACCGAGCGCCGGCAGGAAGAGCCGATCCGCCGCACTCTCACCTTCCGCCGGCAGCGCACGAATATGGCCCTTCAGATCCGAGGCATAGACCATGCCCTGCCACACGGTGCAGGCTCTGAGATCGGCCCCGGTTACATCCCCTTCAGGACATTCGAACATGATCCGTCCATCGGCGCGCAGATGGTCGTCCGTGCGCATCACGATCCCATCGGCCACGATATTGGTGTTGCGCACTGCCAGCTTGAATCTGTTGCTGACGGATGATTCCGAGCCCATGGGCTCGAAGCGCAGCTCATAGGCATTGTCCATATCGACATAGACAGCCTTTTCCTGTGCGCACTCTTCCGCCTGCACAGCGACGGGAGCCACCGCCCAAGCCAACGTTACCAAGGGCGTCGAAGCCAGTTTTGTCATCATGCTCCGAGCCGGCATCATCATTGCCCTCCCGGCTCGCGCCGGCCGTCGGCATTTTCCATGACGCCGAAATCGGTGAATAGAACCAGCGGCTTGCCGGCGGCATCCAGCCCCCAGAACACCGGATAGAAGCCATCGCCCCAGCCGCTCGAGAAGATGGCAACGTTGCCGCGCTTGCCCGATATCGGTCGGTGCATGGCGTAATCGCCCTTATTGGGCTGCAGCTCGGATGCCAGAACATCATCGTAATAATTGATATCCGACGTCGCCTTCTCCGCCTGGACCTGTTTTTCGCGCTCCTGGATCAGCGCGTAGGTCTCGGCATCCATGTAACAGCTAAGACCGGCATCGACCGGATAGCCGAAGAATTCATCGTTCTTCAGCGAGTTGATATCCTGGCCGGGGACCACGGCCAGCTCCCAGCGCACCGGCTTGCCCTCGGCAAAACGCATGCTGGCCGCGGCGATGCGGCCGAAGGCCTGATACAAGGTGACGGGATAATCGCCAGAGGAGACGGAGCGGGTAAATGCCGCGCGGTCAGGCCCGACGAGCGGGTCGCTTGCGACGATGCGCCCGGAGGTCAGTTCCACCTTGCCGATGTGCAGGACCTTGATCGAGCGGGTCGCAAGATCGGCGTCGCCAAGCGACGCCAGATCGAGATTGCTGCTGAACTTGGAAATGTCGAGTTCGCCCGCGCCGGCGGAAGATGGCACCCATGCGGCGACGGCGCACAACAATCCGCGCAGCGTCCGCATGGGCCATGTCGACATGATCCAACGCTCCCCTTAGAGATCGAGAACGAGACGTTCCGGATCTTCCAGGCTTTCCTTGACGCGCACGAGGAAGGTCACTGCTTCCTTGCCGTCGACGATGCGGTGATCGTAGGAGAGCGCCAGATACATCATCGGGCGGATGACGACCTGGCCGCCGATGGCGACCGGACGCTCCTGGATCTTGTGCATACCGAGAATGCCCGACTGCGGCGCATTGAGGATCGGCGAGGACATGAGCGAACCGTAGACGCCGCCATTGGTGATGGTGAAGGTGCCGCCCTGCATGTCGGCCATCGCCAAGGTGCCGTCGCGAGCAGCCTTCGCCAGACGGCCAAGTTCCTTCTCGACTTCCGCGATCGACATCTGGTCGGCATCGCGGATCACGGGAACGACAAGACCCTTGTCGGTGCCGACAGCCATGCCGACGTGGCAGTAGTTCTTGTAGATGATGTCGGTGCCGTCGATCTCGGCGTTGACAGCCGGCAGTTCCTTCAGCGCGTGGGTGACGGCCTTGGTGAAGAAGCCCATGAAGCCGAGCTTCACGCCATGCTTCTTCTCGAAGATATCTTTGTACTTGTTGCGCAGGTCCATGACGGCCTTCATGTCCACCTCATTGTAGGTGGTGAGCATGGCGGCGGTGTTCTGTGCATCCTTGAGGCGCTTGGCGATCGTCTGGCGCAGGCGTGTCATCTTGACGCGCTCTTCGCGGCTGACGTCCTCGACGGCGGTCGGGGCGCGAGCGGCAACGGGTGCTGCCGGTGCAGGGGCGGGAGCCGAAGCAGCCTTGGCAACGGCAGCGATGACATCGCCCTTCAGGACCTGGCCGCGCTTGCCGCTGCCTTCGACCTGATCGGCAGAGAGATTGTTTTCAGCAAGCAGCTTACCGGCAGCCGGTGCCGGCGGCATGGAAGAGGCCGGAGCGGAAACGGCGGGGGCGGCAACCGGTGCAGCAGCGGCAGGGGCCGGTGCAGCGGCGGCGGGTGCAGCAGCCTGTGCCGGAGCGGCTGCAGCGCCGTTGCCGGCGGAGATCTGGCCGAGCAGCGCGCCGAGACCTACGGTTTCGCCCGCCTGGGCAACGATTTCGGAAAGCGTACCGGCGGAGGGCGCCGGAACTTCGATTGTCACCTTGTCGGTTTCGAGTTCGAGAAGCGGCTCATCGGCCTTGATGGCGTCGCCGACCTTCTTGAACCAGGTACCGACGGTCGCCTCGCTGACGGATTCGCCGAGGGTAGGAACGCGGATTTCAGTGGCCATTGTTCAAATCCTGATTTTTCGTCTTTATGAGTTGGATGGAATTCCGGCGACAGAGGACCGGAGAATGAGTGAGGGCATCGGCGAGATTTCGATACGGAAACCGAGCCCGGCGCGAAGAACGGGATCGGCATCACCAAGCGACTTGGCCGCATCGGCATGCTCGACGTCGACGATAGCCACGCCGAAAGCACCACCGGGCGCGAAGACCGGGCCGACGACAATTGCCGTCCCGGCATTCGAATGTTCTCGCCAATAGGCGGCGTGCTGCTGCATGGCGGCCATCTCCTCCTCCGTGGCGTCATGCGGGAAGCTGGGGCGCGGCGGCACAAGTTTCAGATGAAAATAGGCCATCGCGCAACCCCTCAACCGCCGAGCGCGTCCTCGAGGAACGCCGCAAGCTGCGACAGATGCTTGGACATCAGGCCCGTCGCCGGGGAGGCGGCGGCCGGACGGCCGGTGTAGCGAACGCGCTGGTACTTGGCATCGATATGGGCAAGCACCCATTCCAGATACGGATCGATGAAGGACCATGCGCCCATGTTCTTCGGCTCTTCCTGGCACCAGACCATCTCCGCATTGCGGAAGCGGCTGAGCTCGTTGATGAGCGCCTTGGCCGGGAACGGATAGAGCTGTTCGATACGCAGGAGGTAGATATCGTCGATGCCGCGCTTCTCGCGCTCTTCCAGCAGATCGTAGTAGACCTTGCCCGAGCAGATGACGACGCGACGGATCTTGTTGTCCTTCTGCAGCTTGATCGGGCCATCCTTGATCACTTCCGCATCGTCCCACAGCAGGCGGTGGAAGGAGCTTTCGCCCGCCATTTCCGCAAGCGTCGACACGGCACGCTTGTGGCGCAGCAGCGACTTCGGCGTCATCAGGATCAGCGGCTTGCGGAAGTCGCGCTTCAGCTGCCGGCGCAGGATATGGAAGTAGTTCGCCGGCGTCGTGACGTTGGCGACCTGCATGTTGTCTTCGGCGCAGAGCTGCAGATAGCGTTCCAGGCGAGCCGAAGAGTGTTCCGGACCCTGGCCTTCATAGCCATGCGGCAGCAGGCAGACGAGACCGGACATGCGCAGCCACTTGCGTTCGCCCGACGAGATGAACTGATCGAAGATGACCTGCGCGCCGTTCGCGAAATCGCCGAACTGGGCTTCCCAGAGGGTCAGCGCGTTCGGACGGGCAAGCGAGTAGCCATATTCGAAGCCGAGAACCGCTTCTTCCGAGAGCATCGAGTTGATGACTTCGTAGCGGGCCTGGGTCGGCGAGAGATTGGCGAGCGGAATGTAGCGCTCTTCGGTCTCCTGATCGTAGAGAACCGAATGACGCTGCGAGAAGGTGCCGCGTTCGCAATCCTGACCGGACAGACGGATCTTGTGGCCTTCGACGACGAGCGAACCGAATGCCAGGGCTTCCGCCATGGCCCAATCGATGCCCTCGCCCGTCTGCACCATGTTGGCGCGGTTTTCCATGAAGCGCTGGATGGTGCGGTGCGCGTGGAAGCCAGCCGGGATTTCCGACAGCTTGCGGCCGATTTCCTTCAACGACTTCATCGGCACGGCGGTCTTGCCGCGGCGCTGCTCGTCGGCATTGTCGGCCGTGTGCAGGCCGGACCACTCGCCGTCGAGCCAGTCGGCCTTGTTCGGCTTGTAGGACTGGCCGGCCTCGAATTCCTGCTCGAGATGGGCACGCCAGTCGGCCTTCATCTTTTCGACTTCGCCTTCGGTCAGCACGCCTTCGTTGATGAGCCGCTGCGAGTAGAGCTGCAGCACCGTCTTATGGGCGCGGATGACCTTGTACATGTTCGGCTGCGTGAAGGACGGCTCATCGCCTTCATTGTGGCCGTAACGGCGATAGCAGAACATGTCGACCACAACAGGCTTGTGGAACTTCATGCGGAATTCAGTCGCGATCTTCGCGGCATAGACAACCGCTTCCGGATCGTCGCCGTTGACGTGGAAGATCGGCGCTTCGATCATCTTGGCGACGTCGGACGGATAGGGCGACGAGCGCGAGAAGGCCGGATTGGTGGTGAAACCGATCTGGTTGTTGATGATGACGTGCATCGTGCCGGCAACGCGATGGCCGCGCAGACCGGAGAGACCAAGGATTTCAGCAACGACGCCCTGCCCGGCGAAAGCCGCGTCACCATGGATGAGCAGCGGCACGACCTTGGCACGCTCGGATAGCGGGATGATGTCGCCATCCCACTGGGTGGCGCCCATATCCTGCTTGGCGCGAGCCTTGCCCATGACGACCGGGTTGACGATTTCAAGGTGCGACGGGTTTGCCGTCAGCGACACGTGTACCTTGGCACCATCGAAATCGCGGTCCGAGGACGCGCCGAGATGGTACTTCACGTCGCCCGAACCTTCGACTTCGTCCGGCGCATAGGAGCCGCCCTTGAACTCGTGGAATATGGCGCGATGCGGCTTGCCCATGACCTGGGACAGCACGTTCAGACGGCCGCGGTGAGCCATGCCGAAGACGGCTTCGCGAAGACCGAGCTGGCTGCCGCTCTTGAGGATCTGCTCGAGCGCCGGGATCAGCGACTCACCACCGTCGAGGCCGAAACGCTTGGTGCCCTTGAACTTGACGTCGAGGAACTGCTCGTAGCCTTCGGCTTCGATGATCTTCTGCAGGATGGCCTTCTTGCGCTCGGGATTGAACGCAATGCCCTTGTCCGGCCCTTCGATGCGCTCCTGAATCCATGCTTTTTCCTCCGGATTGGAGATGTGCATGAACTCGACGCCGAGGGTTGAGCAATAGGTGCGCTCGAGGATCTCGATCATCTCGCGAATGGTCGCGAATTCGAGGCCGAGCACGTTGTCGATAAAGATCTTGCGGTCGAAGTCGGCCTCGGTGAAACCGTAGGCTTCCGGCGACAGCTCCTTGTAATCTTCGACCGGAGCGGCGATGCCGAGCGGATCGAGCTTCGCGTGCAGATGGCCGCGCATGCGATAGGCGCGGATCATCATGATGGCGCGAACGCTATCGCGCGTCGCCTGCAGCACGTCGGTTGCGCTCGCCGGCGTACCGGCGGTTTCCGCCTTCGCCTTCAGCTTGGTTTCGATGACCTTTTCAACAACGCCCCAGTCGCCATCGAGCGCGGAGACCAGATCGCCCTTTGCCGGGATCGGCCAGTTCTTGCGCTGCCAGGAGGCGCCCTTGGCCGCCTTCTTCACATCGTCGGGGCTATCCTCGAGCGCCTTGAAGAACGACCGCCACTCGTCGGATACCGATGAAGGATCGTCCTCGTAGCGCGCGTAGAGCTGCTCGATATAGGCAGCATTGGCGCCATCCAGGAACGAGGTGATCTGAAATTGCTCGTTGGCTTCTTGCCTTGCCATGGTGAATCTGCGGGCGCTCTCGCCCGTCTCCCAACTTGTTTGCATTGCCGGTTTTCGGGTCCCCGGCGACCGTATTTCGTTCACAGCCATGAAGGCCGCAGCTATGCACTTGCGAATATCCAAACCGGACGGGACAAGGCGACTGCCGCCCCGTCCGGCCTTGCTATAGGTAGGCTCAGCCCTTCAGGACTTCCACCAGCGTCTTGCCGAGACGCGCCGGCGACGGCGACACGCGGATGCCTGCCGCTTCCATCGCTGCGATCTTGTCTTCCGCGCCGCCCTTGCCGCCGGAAATCACGGCGCCGGCATGGCCCATCGTGCGGCCGGGAGGTGCCGTGCGGCCGGCGATGAAACCGACCATCGGCTTCTTGCGGCCCTTCTTGGCTTCGTCCTTGAGGAACTGCGCGGCTTCTTCTTCAGCCGAACCGCCGATTTCGCCGATCATGATAATCGACTTGGTTTCGTCGTCGGCGAGGAACATTTCCAGGATGTCGATGAATTCGGTACCCTTGACCGGGTCGCCGCCGATGCCGACAGCCGTGGTCTGGCCGAGACCCTCGTTCGTGGTCTGGAACACGGCTTCGTAGGTGAGCGTACCCGAACGCGAGAGAACGCCGACCGAGCCCTTCTTGAAGATTGAGCCCGGCATGATGCCGATCTTGCATTCGTTCGGGGTGAGAACGCCCGGGCAGTTCGGTCCGATCAGACGCGACTTCGACTTGATCAGGCGGTCCTTGACCTTGACCATGTCGGCAACCGGAATGCCTTCCGTGATGCAGACGATCAGCGGGATCTCGGCTTCGATCGCTTCGAGGATCGCAGCCGCAGCGCCTGCCGGCGGTACGTAGATGACCGAGGCGTTGGCGCCGGTCGCGTCCTTGCCTTCGGCGACGGACTTGAAGATCGGCAGCTTTTCGCCGTCCTTGCCGGTCCAGGTTTCACCGCCCTTGGAAGGGTGGATACCGCCGACCATCTTCGTGCCGTGATAGGCAAGCGCCTGTTCGGTGTGGAAGGTACCGGTCTTGCCGGTCAGGCCCTGAACCAGAACCTTGGTGTCTTTGTTGATGAGAATAGACATGCGAGGCCTTTGTTACGAGAGGTTGGAAGACGCGGAGGCAACGCGGCGATATAAGCCGCTGACGACCTCCTGCCATGTATCGCTGCCGGCGGGCGAGAACGTGACGCCCATGCGGTAGCAGTCTTCATTTTCGAACTGGAAGAGAGTGCGTTGCTGACCGCGCGGCGAGACTTTGGTCAGGACAAGCTTGTCGTCGATCCACTCGCCGGAAGCCGGCGCTGCGGGCACGAAACCCACCGTATCGAACTGATAGAGCTTGTAGGCCTGATCCGCAGCGTCGAAGCCGAGAATGTTGCGGGCTTCGAACGACGTGCTGCCGTCCCGCGTCTGCACGTAGCGCTGTTCGACGAAAAATCCGCCGAACAGACACTCAGCCGTGAGGCGCGCGGTTGCCGTGCCTTCCTTCGTCCAGGCCGAAGCCGCGACATGCTCTTCCCCTTCCCAGGTGCCGACAAAGGCATCGAGGCGAAGATGAGCAGCCGTTGGAGCGAAGGAAGCAGCCATCCCGATCAGCCCTTGACTGCCTTCACGATCTTCTGGGCGGCATCGTCCAGGTCATCTGCAGAGATGACGTTGAGACCGGATTCGTTGATGATCTTCTTGCCGAGCTCGACATTCGTGCCTTCGAGGCGAACGACGAGCGGAACCTTCAGACCGACTTCCTTGACGGCTGCGAGCACGCCTTCGGCAATGACGTCGCACTTCATGATGCCACCGAAGATGTTGACCAGAATGCCCTGGACAGCCGGATCGGCAGTGATGATCTTGAAGGCGGCCGTAACCTTTTCCTTGGTGGCGCCACCGCCGACATCGAGGAAGTTCGCCGGCTCAGCGCCGTAAAGCTTGATGATATCCATGGTTGCCATGGCAAGGCCGGCGCCGTTGACCATGCAGCCGATGTTGCCGTCGAGGGCGACATAGGCGAGGTCGTATTCATGCGCCTGGATTTCCTTCTCGTCTTCTTCCGACGTGTCGCGGAGCGCGCGGACATCTTCATGACGGAAGAGAGCGTTGCCGTCGAAGGAAACCTTGGCGTCGAGAACGCGCAGGCGGCCGTTGGTCATGACGATCAGCGGGTTGACTTCTAGGAGCGCCATATCCTTCTCGACAAAGGCCTTGTAGAGGATCGGGAAGAGCTTGGCGGCATCTTCGCGGGCGGCACCCTCGAGCTTCAGCGCGTCGGAAAGAGCAGCCGTATTGGCAGCCGTCACGCCCGTCGACGGGTCGATGGCGACGGTGATGATCTTTTCCGGCGTGTCGTGCGCAACGGTCTCGATGTCCATGCCGCCTTCGGTCGAAACGACGAAAGCGACCTGACCGACGGAGCGGTCGACCAGGATCGAGAGGTAGAGTTCGCGGTCGATGTCCGCGCCGTCTTCGATGTAGAGGCGGTTGACCTGCTTGCCGGCCGGGCCGGTCTGCTTGGTCACCAGCGTGTTGCCGAGCATGTCCTTGGCGTTGGCGACGACGTCGTCAACGGACTTGGCGAGACGAACGCCGCCCTTGGCGTCGGGGCCGAGTTCCTTGAACTTGCCCTTGCCGCGGCCGCCAGCATGGATCTGGCTCTTGACGACGTAGAGCGGGCCTGGGAGCTGCTTGGCAGCGGCGGCGGCTTCGTCGGCGGAGAAGATGGCAACGCCGTCCGCGACGGGTGCACCATAGCTCTTCAACAGCGCCTTGGCCTGGTATTCATGAATGTTCATGGGTCTATCCCTGTTGGAACGGCTAGATTATTTCAGCGACGGCGCGATCGTGGCGCAGGCTTCGCAAAGACCCGCAACAGCTGCGACCGACTTGTCGAAGGCTTCCTTTTCGGCCTTGTTCAGGTCGATCTCGATCACGCGCTCGATGCCGCCGGCACCGATGACGGTGGGAACGCCGACATACATGTCCTTGACGCCGTACTGGCCGTCGAGATGAGCGGCGCAGGGCAGGACGCGCTTCTTGTCCTTGAGGTAGGATTCGGCCATCGCGATGGCGGAAGCAGCCGGAGCGTAATAGGCAGAGCCGGTCTTGAGCAGGCCGACGATCTCGGCGCCGCCGTCACGGGTGCGCTGGATGATTTCCTCGAGGCGCTCGGCAGTGAGCCAGCCCATGGTGACGAGGTCCGTCAGCGGGATGCCGGCAACGGTGGAGTAGCGGGCGAGCGGCACCATCGAATCGCCGTGGCCGCCGAGAACGAAAGCCGTGACGTCTTCGACCGATACGTTGAATTCCTTGGCGAGGAAGAGGCGGAAGCGCGAGCTATCGAGCACGCCGGCCATGCCGACTACCTTGTTGGTCGGCAGACCCGAGAACTTCTGCAGCGCCCAGACCATGGCGTCGAGCGGATTGGTGATGCAGATCACGAAAGCGTTCGGAGCATACTTCTTGATGCCGGCGCCGACCTGTTCCATGACCTTGAGGTTGATGCCGAGAAGATCGTCGCGGCTCATGCCCGGCTTGCGGGGAACGCCAGCGGTGACGATGCAGACGTCAGCGCCTTCGATCGCAGAATAGTCGCTGGCGCCGGTGAGGTTGGCGTCGAAGCCTTCGACGGGAGAGGACTGGGCGATATCGAGGCCCTTGCCCTGAGGAATGCCGTCCGCGATGTCGAACAGGACGATGTCGCCCAGTTCCTTCAGGCCGGCGAGATGCGCCAGCGTGCCACCAATCATGCCAGAACCAATAAGTGCGATCTTGTTGCGCGCCATTTCGGTGTATCCTTTGCGATCAAAATCCGTGGCGGGACACCTGCAAGGCATCCACCCATGCCGCCACTCGCATAGACCCAAAGGCCGAAATTGGCAATTGATTATTTTGAGATCAGGGATTTCAATCGGTTAGATCGAAAAATTCTTACGTAAACGTAAGTCACTCCGTCACCGATTTGTTACTCGGCGGCCCGTGTTGCCGGAGTCTGGGCGAGATATTCGGCGCTGCGCATTTCGAAAAGCCGCGATGCGGTCCGGTCGAATTCGAAGCCTTCGGTGCCCCGGCGCTCCTCGAGCAGATCTTCCGGCATCGCGGCTGCGGAGACGTAAAGCCGAATATTATGATCGTAGAGCGTATCGATCAAAATGATGAAACGCTTCGTTTGGTTCCGCTTGTCCGGACCAAGCTTCGGCACGTGATCGAGAAAGATCGTATCGAAACGCTCGGCGATGGCGAGGAAATCGGCAGGCCCGAGCGGCGCGTCGCAAAGATCGGCGAAGGAAAAACGCGCCATGCGATCGACGGCGAGCGGGACATGGATGGAGCGCCCCTTCATCGGGATCTCAGTCGGCTGTGCCTTGCGCCCATGCAGCCCCTGCATCCAGGAGGCGTCCATCGCCATGTCGGTGCGCTGGTCAAGCGGAGTGAGATAGACCGGCTGGCTGTTCAGCTTCTCCATGCGGTAATCGGTCGGCGAATCCAGAGTCACGATATCGACATGCTTCTTCAGGAGATCGATGAAGGGCAGGAAAAGGCCACGATTGAGCCCGTCACGATAGAGATTGTCCGGCTCGACATTCGAGGTGGCGATCAGCACGCAGCCGAGCGAAAACAGCTCGGAAAACAGCCGCGAGAGGATCATCGCGTCGGCAATGTCGGTGACCGTGAATTCATCGAAGCACAGCAATTCGGCTTCGGCATAGAGATCGGCGGCAACAGGCGGTATGGGGTCGGTCTGCTTTGTCTCGCCGTTCTTGAATTTCAGCCGCTGCGCCGCAATCCGGTTGTGCACATCGTTCATGAACTCGAAAAAATGCGCCCGGCGCTTTTTCGGGCAGGGCGCCATTGCGAAGAACATGTCCATCAACATGGTCTTGCCGCGGCCGACGCTGCCGTGAATATAGAGGCCCTTGATGGTCTCGGCCGATTTCTTGCGCGCGGCGAACATCCACCCCAGCGCGCTGGACTTTGCCGCGGGCCGTTTCCGCTTGAAATCGGCAAGCACGCGGTCCAGCTTTTTCGCCACATCCATCTGCGCCGAATCCACCTGAAGGGATCCGGATACCGTCAGCGCCTTCAGCTGTTCGCAGACGCTGATCGAGTAATCTGGCATCGGCTGCATGGGGAAATATCCGCCTGTGCAAATGGGGCGCATCCAGAGGATGCCACCCCTTTCAAATAAGCTTATCGGCTGAGGCTGAGCGGTTGACCGGAGGCGGTCGAACCGTCAAAGCGCGAAGCGGCCGTCTTGTAGACCGTACCGATCGTCGAGCCGTCACGATTCTTCAACAGGACCTGCTTGCCGGAAACCTCCCACGACCCCATCGAGGTCAGCTCGCCAGCGCAACCACGCGTGCCACCGCGCGAGCCACTGCCGAGGTTCGTCAGCGTCAGGAACATGTCGCAGCTCGATCCGCCGTTGCTGACCTTCCAACTGCCGACCATCGATTCCTTCGTGACATCCATGGCGGACGCCGCCATCGCCTGCTGCTGTGCTGGATTGGCTGCATTCGGCGCGCTCGCAGGAGCGGCCGGGAACTGCGAACCGTTGCCGGCGCCCGCGGGCGGAAGCTGGCTGGATTGTACGGAAGGAACAGGCTGAGCCTGCAGTGGCGGCGGAGAAGAATAACTGTCGTTGTTGTATGCCGTGCGCTGGCAACCGGCAAGCGACAGGCCAATCGCCGCAGCCGTCACTGCATATCTAAACTGCATCATCACACTCCTAAATGATTGTCCACCGCTGACATCGGCAAAGTGATATTTAATGATGTCCGAATTATCGTATTTCACTTTGGTTAATCAAGTCGATACCGCCACAAATTGCCGAAGGCCATAGCTGGACAAGAATCGGGTGGTTTCAAGGCTTAGTCCGCGGCAACTCATCCAAAATGACTGCGAGCGGTCAATTCGGTTGCCTCTCCGAGGCCCGCCTGTACTCGAAAGCGGTTCGCGACAGCAGCATATCGCGTGCCACCTAGAGGACATGCAGGCGCTTCGGCGAACCTGCCGGAGCACCTTGATTTTGCAATTAAATGGCCGGAAACGGCGGGTTAGACCCGCCGCTCGACCATCATCTTCTTGATTTCAGCGATCGCCTTGGCCGGGTTCAGACCCTTCGGGCAGGTCTGGGCGCAGTTCATGATCGTATGGCAGCGATAGAGGCGGAACGGATCCTCGAGATTGTCGAGACGCTCGCCCTTGGCTTCGTCTCTGGAATCGATCAACCAGCGGTAGGCCTGCAGCAGAACGGCCGGACCCAGGTAACGGTCGCCGTTCCACCAGTAGCTCGGACAGGAGGTCGAGCAGCAGGCGCAGAGAATGCACTCGTAGAGGCCGTCGAGCTTCAGGCGGTCCTCATGGCTCTGCTTCCATTCCTTGGCCGGCGGCGGTGATACCGTCTTCAGCCAGGGTTCGATCGAGCGATGCTGCGCGTAAAAGTTCGTCAGATCCGGCACGAGGTCCTTGACGACGGGCATGTGCGGCAGTGGGTAGACCTTCACCGTGCCCTTGATCTCGTCCAGACCCTTGGTGCAGGCGAGCGTGTTGGTGCCGTCGATGTTCATCGCACAGGAGCCGCAAATGCCTTCGCGGCAGGAGCGGCGCAATGTCAGCGTCGGGTCGATGTTGTTTTTGATGTAGAGCAGGCCATCGAGCACCATCGGGCCGCAATCATCGATGTCGATATAGTAGGTATCGATGCTCGGGTTCTGGCCGTCATCCGGGCTCCAGCGATAGACGCGGAATTCGCGCGTGTTCTTGGCACCGACCGGCTTCGGCCAGACCTTGCCTTCGCGCATCTGAGAGTTCTTGGGGAGAGCGAGTTCAACCATGGTCAGTTCCTCTCAGATCAGTACACGCGTGCCTTCGGCTCGATCTTGTGCGGATCGATGCCTTCGGCGATCAGGTCGGTGTGAACCGGACGATAGTCGAGCTTCACGTCGCCTGCCTCGTTAACCCAGGCAAGCGTATGCTTGCGCCAGTTTTCGTCGTCGCGGCCAGCGAACTTACCCTCGGTATAGTCTTCGCGAGCATGCGAGCCGCGGCTTTCCTTGCGGGCCTCGGCGCCGTAGATCGTCGTGATGGCGTTGGCCATCAGATTGTGGAGTTCCAGCGTTTCGACGAGGTCGGAATTCCAGATCAGCGAACGGTCGGTGACCTTGATGTCGGACATTTCACCCCAGATTTCCGAAAGACGGCGGCAGCCGGATTCCAGCGATTCCTGGGTGCGGAACACGGCCGCATCTTCCTGCATGGCGCGCTGCATCTTTTCGCGCAGCGCTGCCGTCGGCGTCGAGCCGCTGGCGTGACGCAAGCGATCGAAGCGCTCCATGATCTTGTCGCAGGCCGCGACATTGACCGGAGGAACCGGGCCGACGCGGTCGATGACCTGGCCGGCGCGGATGGCGGCGGCGCGGCCGAAGACCACAAGGTCGATCAGCGAATTCGAGCCGAGGCGGTTGGCGCCATGCACCGACGCGCAGCCGGCTTCGCCGACGGCCATCAGGCCCGGCAGCACGCGCTCGGGATTGTTGCTGTCGGCATTCAGCACTTCGCCCCAGTAATTCGTCGGAATGCCGCCCATATTGTAGTGAACGGTCGGCAGGACCGGGATCGGATCGCGGGTCACATCGACGCCGGCGAAGATGCGCGCGCTCTCGGAGATGCCCGGGAGGCGCTCATGCAGCACGGCCGGATCGAGATGGTCGAGATGCAGGAAGATATGATCCTTGTTCTTGCCAACGCCGCGACCCTCACGGATCTCAAGCGTCATGCAGCGCGAAACGACGTCACGCGAAGCAAGGTCCTTCGCCGAAGGAGCATAGCGCTCCATGAAACGCTCGCCCTCGGAATTGACAAGATAGCCGCCTTCGCCGCGCGCACCTTCGGTGATGAGACATCCCGAACCGTAGATGCCGGTCGGATGGAACTGCACGAATTCCATGTCCTGCAACGGCAGGCCGGCGCGGGCTACCATGCCGCCGCCGTCGCCGGTGCAGGTATGGGCAGATGTCGCCGAGAAATAGGCGCGGCCGTAGCCGCCGGTCGCCAGCACCACCATCTTGGCGGCGAAGCGATGGATCGTGCCATCATCCAGGCACCAGGCGACAACGCCGGTGCAGCGGCTGCCATCGTCGGACATGATAAGGTCGAGCGCGAAATATTCGATGAAGAATTCAGCGTTGTTGCGCAGTGACTGACCATAGAGCGTGTGCAGGATGGCATGGCCCGTACGGTCGGCGGCAGCGCAGGTGCGCTGCACCGGCGGTCCCTCGCCGAAATTCTGCATGTGGCCGCCGAACGGGCGCTGGTAGATCTTGCCTTCTTCGTTGCGCGAGAAAGGCACGCCGTAGTGCTCAAGCTCGTAAACGGCCTTCGGCGCCTCCATGACCATATACTGCATGGCGTCGACGTCGCCGAGCCAGTCCGAGCCCTTGACGGTGTCGTAGAGGTGCCACTGCCAGCTGTCCGGCGTCATGTTCTGCAGCGAGGCGGCAATACCGCCCTGCGCCGCGACGGTGTGCGAGCGCGTCGGGAAGACCTTGGTGATGCAGGCGGTGCGGAAGCCCTGCTCGGCCATGCCGAGCGTGGCGCGCAGGCCGGCGCCGCCGGCGCCGACGACGATCACATCATAGGAGTGATCGATGTATTTATAGGCTTTCCCGTTCTGGGCAGCCCCATTCTGAGCGGATGAGTTCGGTGCCATGATGCAATTATCCTACGAACGCGATCTTCAGAATGGCGAAGAGACAGAGCCCCGCCACGACGACCGCGAAGAACGTGTTGAGCATGAGAAGAACGATCTTGCCGAATTCGCCGTGGACATAGTCCTCGATGATGACCTGCATGCCGAGCTTCATGTGAATGACGCCGGAGATCACCATCAGGCCGAAGATCACGGCAACGATCGGGTTCGAGATCGCGTGCACGACTTCCGCATAGGGCGCGCCGGCATAGATGATCAGGAAAATGACGAAGAAGAGAAAGAGGGGAACATTGGCAACGGCGGTCAGGCGCTGGCGCCAGAAATGATCGGTGCCTTCCTTGGCGGAACCGAGACCGCGGACTTTGCCCAGAGGAGTGCGCATATCCATGAGAAATATCCTTTAAAGCATGATCCCGAAAGGCGCCTGAGCGCCTCCGGGAGCGATCATGCCAATCAACCCAGGCGGATGGCGATGCCGATGATCCAGACCAGCGCGGTCAGACAGATCGAGGCGATGAGCGTGAACTTGGCCATCTTCGTCGAGACGGCGGGATCGAAACCATGTCCGAGATCCCACACGAAGTGGCGCAGGCCGCCGATCAAATGGTGCAGCAGAGCCCACGTGTAGCCGAGCAGGATGATGCGGCCGATGATCGTGCCCATGATCCAGTTGACCAGATCGAAATAGCCCTGACCGGTCGCCGCGGCGATCAGCCACCAGGCGACCAGCAGCGTGCCGAAATAGAGCGCGCCCCCGGTGATGCGGTGGAGGATCGACATGACCATGGTGGGAATGGGTTTGTAGATTTGCAGATGCGGCGACAAAGGCCGGTTTTGTGTGACGTTCGCCATCAGAACCTCGCGGCGTTACGATACGCTTAGAACCCGGTTATCCGGGGCAACGCGCGCGCAGAGACGTGCAGTGTGCGTTGCATCATTGCGACCAATAATCACAGAGACGCCCATCCACAAGCACAATTGATGCCTGCATCGAATTTAATCGATTCGGATCGAGCTGCACTTTAGCGAGCATGCAATGACGGGCTTCCCATTCCGGGCCGTTTACCATTTCGGCAACCCTGACGTGGACTTCGCGCAGCTCTTGAGGCAATCTGCCGTTAAGATTTCATTAACCGATCGAAGCGAGTCGAATCATGAAGCCGCATCTTTTCAAGGCAGCAGCGCTCATCGTGGCGGCGGCAACATTTTCCTTCGCACCGGCATCGGCGGGCGACTACCGCCACTGGCATCATCACGATCGCTCCGGCCTTGTACGCCTTAACCAGATATCGAAGCCCCAGGGTCGCGAGCAGCAACCTGCCCGGATCGTCATCATGGAACGGCACGACGCCGCAAACGCCGGCAGCTATGCCGGCTCAGCCGATGTCTATCGGGCCGATGGCGGCACCTATGTTATCGGCTATGGCGGCTACAATCCCTATGCTCCGCCTGCGACAGTGCAGCTGAGGCCGAAGGCGAAAGTCATCGATGTCCGCTATGCCGGCAATCCCTGCTCGTATGAAGCAGGCGTCTGCGTCATCGGGCACTGACGTTTCTCAATCGGCGAGAAATCGCCAGACCGTCGTCCTCTTAATCTCGCTGTCCTCGAGCGCCCGCGTCACCGGCACTTGATAGGTGGCCTGCACTTCCAGACGATCCTTGGGAAGATAGGCCCTGCCGGGATCGCCGACGAGAACCGTCCTCCCCTCGCCCGCCATACGTCTTAGCCAGGGAACGAGGCTCGCCGCGAAATCACGATCGTAGAAAACGTCGCCGGCAAGAATAACATCCGCATCCACGGCGCAACCGACGATATCGTCACCGGCGAAGTCCAGATCGACGCCATTTTCAACGGCATTGAGCCGGATCGCCGTGCCCGCCCATGGATCGATATCGACGGCAAGCACAAGAGCCGCGCCCGCACGCTTCGCCGCAATCGCGACGAGCCCGGAGCCGGTGGCAAAATCCAGCACGGTTTTGCCGGCAACGATCTCCGGATGATCGAGGATATAGCGCGCGAGACCCTGCCCACCCGCCCAGGCAAAGGCCCAGAAGGGCGGCGGCAGGCCGATCTGTTCCAGCTCTTCTTCCGTCTTCAGCCACAATTCATGCGCCTCGCTTGCCAGGTGCAGCCGGATTTCCGGCACATGCGGCGACGCCATGAGGCTGGTATTGGCACGGATGAAGCTTTCCGGATCGGTTTTCAATGAATCTCCCACCCACCGAACAAGGCCGGATCAGACCGGCGGATTGTCCAGACCGCCCATGCGGCAGACTTCGAGCCATTCATCATCCGTCACCGGCTGCACCGAAAGCCGCATGGAGGTGACGAGCGCCATCTGCGAAAGCTTCGGATTGGCCTTGATGTCCTTGAGGGTCACCGGATTCGGCATATCGCGAACGGCGCGGATGTCGACACATTCCCAGCGCGGATCGTCCTTGGCGGTCGAATCCGGATGCGCCAGCGCGCAGACCTCGACGATGCCGATGACCTCCAGCCCGTCATTGGAGTGATAGAAGAAACCCTTGTCGCCGATCTGCATGGCCCGCATGTTGTTGCGGGCGAGATAGTTGCGCACGCCGGTCCATTCGGTGCCTTTTGCGCCGGCATCCTTCTGCTGCTGCCAGGACCAGGAGGACGGCTCGGATTTATAAAGCCAATGCGCCATCTCTCATGCCTCCGGATTGTTGAAGACCCAGTTGAACGGCTTGATCTCGACGCTCTCGAACAGACCGGCCTTCGTATAGGGATCGGCATCGGCAATCGCCTTGGCGGCCTCGGCGCTCTCGGCCTTGACGACAACGAGACTACCGTTCGGCTTGCCGTCCGCATCCAGGAACGGACCGGCCATCTTCAACGTGCCCTCGGCATTGAGCTTGTTCAGATGCTCCAGATGCGCCGGGCGCGTTTCCATGCGGACATTCAGGTGACCGGGCTTGTCCTTGCAGACAAAGGCGAAAAGCATGATTAATTCTCCCAAGAAAATCAAAAACGATTGATGATGACGGATAAAGCTTCAATCACGAGAGGTCATCATATTTCTGCGCGAAGGGGATTGATGATATCAAGACCCCAGAAATCGGCTTCGTTATGTGTTGCGATGACGCATTCATTCGCAACTGCGACGGAAGCGATCAACATGTCCATCGGGTCACGCTGTCGTCCCATCGTCCGGCCATCGGCCATGAGTTGCGCCCATATCAGAGCAGCATTCTCGTCAAAGGAAAGAATGCGACCCGCAAAATATGTCAGAGGTCCCTGACCGCCGAGAAACCATGCTTCGAGATCATCACGCTTGCGTCCCGTCGGCATGATCAGGATGCCACGCTGAATTTCAGCGATTGTGGACGCTGCGATAAAGAGATCACCATCCACCTGATCGCCCAACCAGCGTGCAAGATGGGGCGACGGCTCAGGTTTGATTGTATTGCTGATAATGTTCGTGTCGAGCAAATAGCGAGTCACAGATCAATCTCGCGCACTTCGCCCTTCACCCTTTCAAGATCGAGGTCCGCACCGACGAGAGGAGAATTCCGCAACCAAGCGTAAACCCCACCTTTTTTGGGCGACTCTCTCGAAATGGTCTTGGTGACAACATCGCGAATACGGGCAGATTCGGGACCATTCTCCGCCAAACGCCGCGCCACCTCTCTGATGAGAGCCTTGTCGCCATTGAGCCCCAGCACTTCGAAACGAGCTAGACCACGCTCGCCAAGGCGGGAACGATAGTTCTTAATTGCGCGTTTCTGCGAGCTGCTCATCGTGGTCTCCCGCTATATCCAGTAATATATCCAGAGCAGGACCACTATTCAAGTTATTCCGTGGTGATCGGCCGCGTCATCAATTGCCCGATGGCTGTAGCTATGTCGAGTTTGCCGTTGATGATGGCTGACACCGCGTCGGTGATCGGCATGTCGACGCCGAGTTTGTGGGCGAGCCGCGCGGCGATGGAAGCGGCATAGGCGCCCTCGACCAGCGTGCCATGCGTTGGATCAACGGTCTCTCCCTGCCCGAGCGCGATACCGAACCTGAGATTACGGGATTGATGGCTGGTCGCCGTCAGCACGAGGTCGCCAAGACCCGATAGGCCGCGCACGGTTTCGGCCTTGCCCCCCTTGGCTGCAACGAAGCGCGACATCTCGGCAAGACCACGGCTAATCAGCGCCGCACGTGCGGAATCGCCGATACCCCGGCCCTCGACGATGCCGCAGGCAATCGCGAGAACATTCTTCAAGGCGCCGCCGAGCTGCACGCCGATGCGGTCATCCGAGGCGTAGAGGCGAAACGTCGGGCCGGAAATCGCCTGGGCTAGCCTTTCAGCGACAGTCATGTCGGCGGCGGCGATCGCCATGGCCGTCGGCAGTCCCTTGGCAATGTCGGCGGCAAAGCCCGGGCCTGAGAGCACAGCGATCGCATGCTGCGGCAACTCCCGCTCCAGCATATCGGTCAGCAGATCGCCGGAGACCTTGTCGATACCTTTCGCGCACGTAACGACGACCGCATCCTTGGCGAGATAAGGGCCATAATGACGGGCAGCATCGGCCTGCGCCTGTGAGGGCATGGCAAAAAGAACGATGCCGGCATTGGAAATTGCATCCGGCACGGCCGAAAACTGCAGCGAATCCGGAAGGTCGATGCCGGGCAGGACGGCATCATGCATGCGGTCGACGGCAAGGTCAGTCATCAGCCCTGCGTTGCGTCCGACGAGCACCACATCGGCACGACCGGTTAGCGCGATGACGGCGGCAAGCGCCGTGCCGAAAGCGCCGGCGCCGATGACTGCGATCCGCTCATTGCCGCTCATGCCTTCGCTCCTCGTTTGCCGTGTCCGAGCAGAGTTTCCGCCTTCTGATCCAACGGCCAGCGCGAGCGCGGCTGCACATCGAGATCGTCAGGTGCGGCCCCCGTCGCCATGCGTTCCAGTCCAGCCCAGGCGATCATGACGGCGTTATCCGTACACAATCTCAATGGCGGCGCGATGAAGCGGAAACCATTGGCGTCGCAAAGCTCCTGCAGCGTGCGGCGCAGCTCGAGATTGGCGGCAACGCCTCCGGCCACCACAAGCGATGGCTTTTCCTCAGTCTTCGGAAACTCCGTCTTGAAGCGCTGCAGGCCGCGGCCGATACGATCCTTCAGCGTGCGCGAGATCGCCTTCTGGAAGGAGGCGCAGATATCGGCGATATCCTGCTCGGTGACAGGCGCAATCGCCGTCGCCGCCTGTCGTACCGCCGTCTTCAGGCCGGAAAAGGAAAAATCGAGGCGCGTTTCGCCGACCAGCGGTCGCGGCAGATCGAAGCGGTCCGGATCGCCGTTTTTGGCGGCTGCCTCCACAGCAGGGCCGCCGGGATAGGGCAGTCCTAGAAGCTTGGCCGTCTTGTCGAAGGCCTCACCGAGCGCATCGTCGATGGTGGTGCCCCAGCGCTCATATTGGCCGACGCCTCGCACCAGAATAAGCTGTGTGTGGCCGCCGGAAACGAGCAGCATGAGGTAAGGAAAGGCAAGACCGTCCGTCAGCCGCGCCGTCAGGGCATGGCCTTCCAGATGGTTGATGGCGTATAGTGGCTTGCCGGTGGCACGCGAAATTGCCTTGCCTGTCATCAGGCCGACGAGCAACCCGCCGATAAGGCCCGGTCCGGATGTAGCGGCAATGGCATCGACGTCCGAGAGCGACACATTGGCGCGTTTCAATGCCTCGTCGATCAGCGTATCGAGCGCTTCGACGTGTGCCCGCGCAGCAATTTCCGGCACGACGCCGCCATAGGCGCTATGCTCGTCCAGCTGACTGAGGACGACATCGGAACAGACAGTGGGCGTGCCGTCATCCCGGCGCTCGACAATGGCTGCAGCGGTTTCGTCGCAGCTTGTTTCGATGCCGAGAATACGAAGAACGGATGCCATGGAGAAAGTTCGTTGCCTACAGGTCGATTGCGATAAAGCGGAAATATGGTTACGGGAACTGTCGGTAACAACGGATCAAAGCGGATGCAAACAAAACCTTTCCGGATCGGCACGCGCGGCAGCCCGCTGGCGCTCGCCCAGGCGCGAGAAGCACGCGACCGCCTGATGGCGGCCCATGGCCTTCCGGAGGAGATGTTCGAAATCGTCGTTCTCACCACCAAGGGCGACCGCATCACCGACCGCTCGCTCGCGGCAATCGGCGGCAAGGGCCTGTTCACGGAAGAGCTGGAAGAGAAGCTGACCTCAGGCGAACTCGACTTCGCCGTGCATTCGGCCAAGGATATGGCGACGAAGCTGCCCCAGGGCCTAGCGCTCACAGCTTATCTGCCGCGCGAGGACATTCGCGATTCGGTCATCGGCCGCACCGCGCCGAAACTGATCGAGCTGCCGCATGGCGCCACCGTCGGCTCGGCGTCGCTCCGCCGCCAGGCGCTGATCCGGCGCCTGCGCCCTGATATCAACGTCATTACCTTCCGCGGTTCGGTTCAGACCCGCCTGCGCAAGCTGGAAGAGGGGCAAGCCGACGCCACCTTGCTGGCGCTTGCAGGCCTGAAACGGCTTGGCATGGTCGAGGTCATCACCGACATTCTCGATCCGGATGAATTCCCTCCAGCGCCGGCACAAGGCGCCATAGCAATCGAAAGCCGCATCGATGACGCGCGGATGAACGAGCTGCTCGCCGCCGTCAATGATGCGCCGACTTTCGACGCGGTATCCTGCGAACGCGCTTTCCTGGCAGCACTCGACGGGTCCTGTCGCACGCCGATAGCCGGCTACGCAATTTGCGAAGGCGATCATCTGCGTTTCTTCGGCATGATCCTCACCCCGGATGGCCGCCAAGTGCACACAACGACCATCGAAGGCCACCGGCGCGATGCCGAGGCGCTGGGGATCAATGCCGGTCAGGCGATCCGCGCCGAGGCGGGCAGCACCTTCTTCGAAGATTGGACCTGACAAAGGATGCGCGTCGTCGTCACCCGCCCTCGGCATTCGGGTGAACGCACCATGCGGCGACTGACGCAAATGGGGCACGAACCCCTGCTGCTGCCGCTGGCCGAACCCGTCCATCATGTCGAGGAGGCAAGACGAGCGCTCCTGACCACGCAGGGCACCGTTGCCGTCACCAGCGCCGAGGCGATCCGGGCGCTTTCGCTACTAGGTTCCGATCTTACCCCTCATCTTGGTCGTCGCCTCTTTGCCGTCGGAAAGGCGACGGCCAAAGAAGCGGCGGATCTCGGATTCAGCAATATCGCCATATCGGAAGGCGGCGGCACAGAGCTTGCCGCCATGATCGCCAGCCATCCTTCAGGCCTGAACGACGGCGCGCTCCTCTATCTCGCAGGCTTTCCGCGCGCGGCCGGTTTCGAAGCCGGGTTGGCAGAACGGCACGTGCCTTTCCTGACCGTTGAATGCTACCGAATGCAGGATATCATCCCCGACGACGTCACTCTTCGCTGGCTTTTCGCCGACGCTCGCGCGAATGCTGTGCTGCTTTATTCCCACGAAACCGCCAGGCGCTTTTTTAGCCTTTCATTCGTCGGCCGCAACATGGAGCTTTTTGCCGAAACGCGGTTTCTTTGTTTGAGCGAAGCCGTGGCGGGCGCGGTTCCGGAAACGCTGCAATCCCATGTCGATATCGCCGATATGCCGAATGAAGACCGACTTCTGGCGCTTCTGATCCCGGCGTAAGGCCGCAATTTTGATGTAAGGCCTTTTCATAATCGCCTTGTCTGTCTAACTTCGTTGCAGCGCATGAAAAGAGGACCTCATGGTATCGCGAAAAACGCCTAACCATTCGAAGCCCAACGACGAACCGGTCACGATCGATCTGGAAGCCGAAAAAACTGCGCAGGACGCAGCTCCCGAAGATTTGACCGAGCGCAGCCATGGCGAGCTTGGCGGCTCCTCGGCAGATAAAGTGGAAATGCCGCTGGAAGCGGAGAAGGAGCCGGTTCGCGAGGACCCCCACGAGCCGGCCGCAACGGCTGCGGTCGAAGAGCCGCAGGCAGCGGAACACCAGGCCGAGCCGGCGCCCTCTCGCGCCGAAACTCCGCCTTATGTCGAACGCCCGCAGCCGCGCGAGGGATCGACCTCCGGCCTTATCGCGGCGGGCATCGTCGGCGGCTTGATTGCGCTCGTCGGCGCCGGCGCCTTGCAATATGCGGGCGTGCTGCCCGGCGGCCGTGCCGGCAAGGACAATTCCGCTGCTATTACCGCCTTGAATGCCGAGATCGACGGCCTCAAGCAGAGCGTCGCCAAGCTAGCCGTGGCGCCCGCAGCCAAGCCGGACGAGACGCTTGCGGCCCGCGTCGCCGCACTCGAGACGAATGCAGCCAATGGCGCCTCGGTCGGAGGATCGAGCGCGACAAATGCCGCGTCCGACCAGAAGATCGCTTCGCTTAGCGGCGAAGTCGAGCAACTGAAGGCAGATCTCAGCAAGGCGACCCAGACGCAGGCTACCTCCGATGCCGAAGTCAGCAAGCGCCTTGACGATGCCGAAAAGAAGCTGAGCGGACCGAGCCAGGAGAGCGCTGTCGCCCGCGCCATCGCGGCGGCGGCGTTGAAGGCGGCCATCGACCGCGGCGGCCCCTTCCAGCCTGAGCTCGACACCTTCGCCAATGTCGCGCCGGACGATCCGGCCGTCGCCGATCTCAAGAACTTCGCCCAAACAGGCGTTCCCTCCCGCGCCGACCTGATCCGCCAGGTTTCGAATGTCGCAACGGCAATCGTCGCAACGGCGCAGACCGATGATTCGAACCAGAGCTGGAGCAGCCGCCTGGTATCCGGCGCCAAGTCGCTGGTGCAGGTCCGCCCCGTCGGCAATGTCCCTGGCGACAGCATCGATGCCATCGCCGCCCGCTTCGAGGACAAGGTCCGGAATGGCGACCTGCCGGGCGCCGTGACCGAGTGGAACAGCCTGCCCGATGCCGCGAAATCCGCATCGGCCGCCTTCAAGCAATCGCTCGAGGCCCGCATCCGCGTCGAGGATCTGGTAAGCGACGCCTTGTCGAAGGCGATCGCCAATACCGGGAAACAGAATTAAGGACGGAGTATAGCAATGATCAGACTGCTTATCTTCGCCATTCTCGTCCTGGCTCTCGGCTATGGTTTTTCCTGGCTCGCGGATCGTCCCGGCGATCTCTCGCTGGTCTGGGAAGGCCAGCTTTACCAGACGAGGCTGATCGTCGCCGCCGCGATCCTGATTGCGATCGTGGCCGCCATGATGATCGTCTGGTGGTTCGTGCGGCTGATCTGGACCTCGCCGCACTCCGTCACCCGCTATTTCCGCGCCCGCAAGCGTGACCGCGGCTATCAAGCGCTCTCAACAGGCCTCATCGCCGCCGGCGCGGGCAATGCGCTGCTCGCCCGCAAGATGGCGGCCCGCACCCGTGGCCTCATCCGCGCCGATCAGGAGCCGCTCATCAACCTGCTTGAAGCTCAGGCCGCCTTGATCGAAGGCAAGCATGACGAGGCCCGTCAGAAGTTCGAACAGATGGCCAACGATCCCGAAACGCGCGAGCTCGGGCTGCGCGGCCTCTATCTCGAAGCCAAGCGCCTCGGGGCGCATGAAGCGGCGCGGCAATATGCCGAGAAGGCGGCCGACCAGGCGCCCTACCTGCCCTGGGCGGCACAGGCGACGCTGGAATATCGCAGCCAGGCCGGCCGCTGGGACGATGCCATCAAGCTGCTCGACCAGCAGAAGGTTGCCCATGTCGTCGATAAGGCAACCGCCAACCGTCAACGCGCCGTCCTGCTGACGGCGCGCGCCGACGAGAAATTGGAAAGCGATCCCGTCGGCGCACGTGACGATGCGCTGGCGGCACTGAAGCTCGTGGATGATTTCGTTCCCGCAGCGCTGATCGCCGCCAAGGCCTTGTTCCGCGAAGACAAGGTGCGCAAGGCTGCCTCCATCCTCGAGCAGGTCTGGAAAGCCCGGCCGCATCCCGAAATCGGCAGAGCCTATGTGCGGGCTCGCAGCGGCGATTCCGTTCTCGATCGCCTGAAGCGCGCCGAACGGCTGGAGGCGATCCGCCCGAACAATGTCGACGCCCTGCTGTTGACTGCGAAGGCGGCGATGGATGCGGGTGATTTTGGCAAGGCTGGCGCCAAGGCTGAAGCCGCCGCACGGATCGACGCACGCGAAGGTGCCTTCCTGCTTCTCGCCGATATCGAAGAGGCCGAAACCGGCGATCAGGGCCGCATTCGCCATTGGATGGCGCAGGCTCTGCGCGCCCCGCGCGATCCGGCCTGGGTCGCCGATGGTTTCGTCTCGGAAAAATGGCTGCCGCTGTCGCCGGTCACCGGCCGCCTCGACGCCTTCGAATGGAAGGCGCCGTTCGGCCAGATCGAAGGTCCGGTCGAAGAGGGTTCGACGGTCTCCGTCGATGCGGCACTGAAGTCGTTGCCGCCGGTGCGCGAGACGGCTCGCGCAACCCCAGCGGAGATGCCGAATTCACCAAAAGTTGCATCGTCAGCCAGCGATGCCTATGTCATGGAGTTGGAACCCGCCGTTGAAAAGTCGGCGCCGAACGCACCCGACGCAGCACCAAAACCGGTGCAGCAGGATGCGGAGCCCCGGCCCTTCTTCGGTGGCGCGCCTGATGATCCGGGCGTGAAAGATCGTAAACTTGAACCGGAACCCAAGACACGGCTCAAATTGTTTTAAAGCAATTCCGGCAAAAGCGCGCAGCGGATTTGCGTCTGGAATTCGGGAAGACAAAAAGATGGAGCATGGTGCCCCAAGAACCCTGCACGGCCCGTTTTGAGAATGGAGACGCATGTTCGAACGCTTTCAGGAATTTCTTCATAACCTGACCCAAGACCATCCCAGATCCGGCTTCGCCCCCGACGACCCGCGTGTCGCCGTGGCTGCTCTCTGTATCCAGGTGATGGAGGCGGACGGCAAGATCGAGAACAGCGAGAAGAAGCGGCTGCGCAAGCTGTTGAAGGAACAGTATGGGCTTGATGGCCGCAAGCTCGATCAGCTGATCGCGGCCGGCGAGGAAGCGGAAAGCGAAGCGGTCGACTATTATCGCTTCACCTCGGACCTGAAGCGCCATCTTGACAGCTCACAGCGGCTCGAACTGCTCGGCATCCTCTGGGATATCGTCTATGCCGACGGCGAGCGCAGCGAGATGGAAGATCATGCCATCTGGCGGATCGCCGACCTCATGGGCATCTCCGATCGCGAGCGCATCATGAAACGCCAGGAAGCCGCCGCACGCGCGCCCGGTTTCAGGGTGGAGACGGGCAATGACGATTGAAGCGCCGAAGAGCGCCGGGCGCCCGATATTGATCGTCCTGCATCAGGAGCGCTCCAGCCCCGGACGCGTGGGCCAGATGCTTCTGGAAAAGGGCTTCGATCTCGATATACGCCGCCCGGTCCTCGGCGACCCCCTGCCCTCGACACTGGAGGCTCATGCCGGCGCCGTGGTCTTCGGCGGCCCGATGAGCGCCAACGATCCCGACGACTTCATCAAGGCCGAGACAGACTGGCTGAAGGTGCCGCTTAAGGAAAACCGCCCCTATCTCGGCATCTGCCTCGGCGCGCAGCTACTCGCCCGCCATCTCGGCGCCAAGGTGAAGGCGCGCGATGACGGCAAGACCGAGATCGGCTGGTATCCGTTGCAGCCGACGGAAAAGGGGCGCCTGCTGATGCGCTGGCCGCAGATGGTCTACCATTTCCATCGCGAGGGCTTCGAGCTGCCGCACGGCGCCGATCTTCTGGCAACGGCGGAGACCTACCCCAATCAGGCATATCGCTACGGCGCCAATGCCTGGGGCTTGCAATTCCATGCCGAGCTCACCCGCGCCATGATGCAGCGCTGGGTCGTGCATGGCGAACATCGCTTCTGCATGCCGAACGCCCAGCAGGGCCGCGAGCATCTCGAAGGCCGTATGATCTTCGACGCGGCGCTGAAGGCCTGGCTGTCAGAATTCCTCAATCTCGTTTTCGAGGGCAAGCAGGCGATGGCGGCCTAAAGGTCTTCGCCTGACGAAAGCACGCGGCCGAATTCATCGATCGCCCCACGGATGGCAGACGCATATTGCTTGAGCTTCTCCGCATCGGCCATAAGGGCATCCCTGACGCCTCTCGGAATCTCAAGCTGCACCCCAACCTGCCGCTGGCCGCGATTGCAGATATTGCCGGCCGAAGCTCCCGCGAGCGCCTCCCCCTTCTTTCTCGCAACGGCAGCAAATCCATCGCGACGAAGTGCCTCTACGATCAGGTTACGCAGCGATGTGTCGAGCCCGCCGATCCAGCTTGACTCCGGATCCTCCCGGTCCGCTCGACCATGAATGGCGATGACGATCGCTGAATTGGCAACCAGATCGTTTGCAATCGGCTCATCGAAATTTTCGGAAGTGACATGCAACTCACGATGGAGCCGCGCCGGATCGAGCCCTTCGAAGCGGTAAAGCGAGAACCTCCCATTCGCGATCGTCAGCGCTATCTCGGATGTGGCAGGTTCGATGAAGCCGGCATGCGGAGCGATAATCGCGACGGGTGATGATCGGCTCTCCACGCGGACGCGATAATCGACGCCTTCGGTCTCACGTTCGCGAAGCGCCGAAAACGAATTGTATCGATCCGGCAACCTCGCCATTACGCACTCCTCAAACCGCCTGCGGCTCGCCGTTGCGATCCGGCGCATTGAGGCTGTCGATCCTGCGAAGCTGCGGGAAACCTGTGGCCCAGAGAATGGCGACCGTCAGCGTGCCCAAACCTCCGATGACGACGGCGGGGATCGCGCCGAAATAATGCGCCATGGTGCCGGCGCGGAATTCGCCAAGCTCGTTCGACGCGCCGACGAAGACCATGTTGACGGCATTGACGCGGCCACGGACATGATCCGGCGTCCAAAGCGTGATGAGGGTTTCGCGCACATAGACGGAAATCAGGTCGGAAGCGCCCATGACGGCGAGAGCCATTATCGACAGCCACGGCGTCTGCGAGATGCCGAAGACCAGCGTGCCCATGCCAAACATGGCAACCCCGGCAAACATGCAGATGCCGGCGCGGTTCCGGATAGGATAAGTCGCCAGAAACAGGCCCATGGCGATTGCGCCGAAGCTTGGCGCAGCGCGCAGCATGCCGAGGCCCCAGGGCCCAAGTGTCAGGATATCGCGCGCATAGATCGGCATCAGCGCGACCGCGCCGCCGAGCAGCACGGCGAAAAGATCGAGCGAGACGGCACCCAGCACCACTTTTTCCGACCAGATAAAACGGAAGCCGGCAAGCATCTCGTTAAGGCTACGCCGCTCATGCGCGGTGCGCTGCTGCGGCTTGGGGATCAGGAAAGTCAGCACCGAACCGGCCGCGAAGAAAAACGCGGCCACGGAATAGGCGACGTTGGCACCGATGCCGTAAAGCAGGCCACCGGCCACGGGACCGAGGATGGCGGCCGCATCCCATGACATCGAGTTCCAGGTGATGGCATTCGTCAGATCTTCGGGCGGGATCAGGTTGGGCGCCAGCGATTGCATGGCCGGCGTCATGAAAGCGCGCTCGATACCGAAGACCGTGAGGATCAAAAATACCGGCAGCGGCGCGAAAGTGCCCGATATGGTCAGAAACAGCAGCGTAGCGGCACAGAGAGTGCCGACGAAAATGCAGATCGCGGAAATCAGGCGCCTGTTGTAGCGGTCCGCAGCCGTGCCCGTCACCAGGATCAGCAGCAGCGATGGCAGGAACTGCACGAGGCCGATCAGACCGAGATAGATCGGCTGGCCGGTGTGCTCATACATCTGCCAGCCGACGGAGACGCTGACGACCTGCGTGGCAAAGGCCGTCAAAAACCGCGCGAAGAAGAAATAGGCATAGGCAATGTGCCGGAAGGCGGCAAACCGGTCTCCGCTGGCAGAGAACGACATGGGACGAGACTTTCCGATGGGGCCGCTGGCGCAAAGGCTGGCCTTTTAAACATGATTCAACATGCTTCGGAGCATGGGACTTGCCCGTTTAGTCGCCAATGTCTACATGTCTGTCAACCGCGAATTGGAGACGGACATGCTCGCCTTATTTCAAACCATTGATCTGGCTTTGAATCTTTATACCTGGATATTGATCGCCAGCGCCATCTTTTCCTGGCTATATGCATTCAACGTCATCAATTCGAGCAATCAATTCGTCAGCTCCGTCGGCAACTTCCTTTATGCGGTCACGGAACCTGCCCTGCGGCCGATCCGCCGCATCCTGCCGGACCTCGGCGGCATCGACATTTCGCCGGTCATCCTGCTCTTGATCATCTTCTTCATCCGCTCGCTGATGTGGAATTCGATCGTCCCCATGTTCCTGCGGTGAACAAGGCCTGGCAGGCCTTTCCGGATCACGTCAGGCTTTCCGTACGGCTCACGCCCAATGGCGGGCGTGACGCGATCGACGGGCTCGAAACCGTAAGCGACGGCGAATGCTATCTGAAGGCGCGTGTTTCAGTGGCGCCGGAAAAGGGCAAGGCCAACAAGGCCCTGATCGCCCTGCTTTCAAAAAGCCTCGGCCTTCCCAAATCCACGCTTAGCATCATCAGCGGCGACACGGCGCGCAAAAAAATCCTCCGGATCGAGGGCGAGCCGGAGGATTTGATGGAGAAATTAAACCTTATTACGAAGGGCTGATCAGGCCTTTTCCTTCTTGGCGCGGGCGATGGCTTCGATGATCAGTTCGCCGGCTTCCTTGGAGCCGCCCCAGCCAAAGATCTTCACCCACTTGCCGGGTTCGAGATCCTTGTAGTGCTCGAAGAAGTGCTCGATCTGCTTCAGCGTGATCTCCGGCAGGTCGGTATATTCCTTGACCTTTTCGTAGCGCAGCGTCAGCTTCGGCGAGGGAACGGCAATGATCTTCTCGTCCTTGCCGGAATTGTCTTCCATCTTCAGCACGCCGATCGGGCGAACATTGATGACGCAGCCCGGGACCAGCGGACGGGTGCTGGCGATCAGAACATCGATCGGGTCGCCATCTTCGGAGAGCGTGTGCGGGACAAAGCCGTAATTGCCCGGATAGGTCATCGGCGTGTAGAGGAAACGGTCGACGACCAGCGTGCCGGCCTCCTTGTCCATTTCGTACTTGATCGGATGACCGCCGACCGGCACTTCAACGATGACGTTGACGTCTTCGGGCGGGTTCTTGCCAATGGAAATCGCGTCGATACGCATGCTTGTCCCCTAGATAAGGATGGTTGCCGCCAGCCAAATAATAGGATTCATCCCGCAACGCAACAACGCATCGGGAAACAGGCGGATTTACTGCATGATTCCCGAAATCGGAATCGATTTAGGGATGGAATCATACAGCAGATTTAGAACGCGACAGCGCCGTTCAGGGCCAGACGAAGCCGATCTTGCGCAGCTGCCTGTGATCGAAGGTTTCGATGCCCTCGCAGAAATCCGCGCCGCCCTGCCCGCGATAGAAGCGGTAGGCATTCTCGTTTTCCTCAAGGCACCAGACGACCAGTCCCTTGCAGCCGAGCGACTTCAACAGCCGGCGTGCCTCGCCGAACAGCATACGCCCGAGGCCGAGGCCCTGATATTGCGGGCGAAGATAGAGTTCGTAGATCTCGCCTTCCTGCGGCAGCGCGCGGGCACGATTGAGGCCGAGCGTGGCATAGCCCGCGATCTCGCCTGCAACATCCAGAACCAGCAGCGTTGCCGGACCACTGGTTGCCTTGCGCCACCAGGCTTCGCCGCGACGCTCTATCATCTGGCCGAGGGCACGATGGGGAATGATGCCGGCATAGGTGTACTGCCAGGATTGGCGGTGCACCTCCGAAATGGCCCGGGCATCATCGGGTTCTGCCCGCCGAACATCAATCGACAACGTCTTCATAACGTCTACTCTGATCTTACCAGCGCGAATTAACCATCCTCATTCATAAAGATGGCGGACTTGCCCACAGGCTTTATCCGTGGATCATTAACAAAAATTAACGACTTTTTAACCTTTTGGACAAGGGCTCAAAAACCGAACATGCAATTAAAAACCCCGGCACGAAGGCCGGGGTCGGATGCATCGCTCGGTTAGGATGATCAGGCCAGACGGGCCTTCTCGTAACGCTTGCGCTCGTTCGGATCGAGATACATCTTGCGGAGGCGGATCGACTTCGGCGTCACTTCCACCAGCTCGTCGTCCTGAATCCAGGAAAGCGCACGGTCGAGCGTCATGCGGATCGGCGGGGTCAGCTTCACGGCTTCATCCTTGCCTGCGGCGCGGATGTTGGTGAGCTTCTTGCCCTTCAGCACGTTGACTTCGAGGTCGTTGTCGCGCGAGTGGATGCCGATGATCATGCCGGCATAGACCTTCTCGCCGGCGTCGATGATCATCGGGCCGCGGTCTTCGAGGTTGAACAGGGCGTAAGCCACGGCTTCGCCGGCTTCGTTGGCGAGCAGCACGCCGTTCACGCGGCCGCCGATCTCGCCCTTGTACGGCTGGTAGTCATGGAACAGACGGTTCATGACGGCCGTGCCGCGCGTGTCGGTCAGAAGTTCCGACTGATAGCCGATGAGGCCGCGCGTCGGCGCCAGGAAGACGAGACGAACGCGATTACCGCCCGAAGGACGCAGCTCGGACATTTCAGCCTTACGCTCGGACATCTTCTGCACGACGATACCGGAATGCTCTTCATCGACGTCGATGACGACTTCTTCGATCGGCTCGAGCAGCTGGCCGCTCTCATCCTTGTGCATGACGACGCGCGGACGCGACACGGCAAGCTCGAAGCCTTCGCGGCGCATGGTTTCGATGAGGACTGCGAGCTGCAATTCGCCGCGGCCGGACACGTAGAACGAATCCTTGCCTTCAGCTTCTTCGATCTTCAGCGCAACGTTGCCTTCGGCTTCCTTGAAGAGGCGGTCGCGGATGACGCGCGAGGTGACCTTGTCGCCTTCGGTGCCTGCATAGGGGCTATCGTTGACGATGAAGGACATGGTGACGGTCGGCGGGTCGATCGGCTGCGCGACCAGCGGCTCGCTGACCTGCGGATCGCAGAAGGTATCGGCGACCGTGCCCTTGGAAAGGCCGGCGATGGCGACGATGTCACCTGCCTGCGCTTCTTCGATCGGCTGGCGCTCGATGCCACGGAAGGCGAGGATCTTGGAGATACGGCCGGTTTCGATGAGGTTGCCGTCGGCACCCAGAACCTTGACGGCCTGGTTCGGCTTGATCGAGCCGGAATGGATGCGGCCAGTGATGATGCGGCCGAGGAAAGGATTGGCTTCCAGGATCGTGCCGATCATGCGGAACGGGCCTTCGCCGACGGTCGGCTCGGGAACATGCTTGACGACGAGATCGAGAAGCGGGCCGAGGCCTTCTTCCTTCGGACCCTCAGGCGAATAGTTCATCCAGCCGTTACGGCCGGAACCGTAGAGGATCGGGAAGTCGAGCTGCTCGTCGGTAGCGTCGAGATTGGCGAAGAGGTCGAAGACTTCGTTGATGACTTCGTCTGCACGGGCGTCCGGGCGGTCGATCTTGTTGATCGCAACGATCGGACGCAGGCCGACCTTCAGCGCCTTGCCGACGACGAACTTCGTCTGCGGCATCGGGCCTTCGGCAGCGTCGACGAGAACGATCGCGCCATCCACCATCGAGAGAATACGCTCGACTTCACCGCCGAAGTCGGCGTGGCCGGGGGTGTCGACGATGTTGATGCGCGTATCCTTCCAGACGACCGAGGTCGCCTTGGCGAGAATGGTGATGCCGCGCTCCTTTTCCAGATCGTTGGAGTCCATGACGCGTTCGGCAACGCGCTGGTTCTCGCGGAACGAGCCGGACTGCTTCAGGAGCTCGTCGACGAGGGTGGTTTTCCCATGGTCAACGTGCGCGATGATCGCGATGTTGCGAAGTGCCATATGTTTTAATCTCTGAGGCTGGGGCGCAGTGTTTTGTAAACACGCCAATTGCATTTGGCGCGCTCATACCCTTTTTTTCGCGAATGCGAAAGGGGGGAGGCAAGAAAGGAGCTGAATGCCGGCTTTTCGTGCCTCACGCCTCAGTCTTCCACGCCTGGACAGCCGAGCTCTCTTCTGGCGCGTCGCCAATTCAGATGCACACGATCGCCTCGATCGGAATTTGCACAGCTCCGTCAAGCAGCATGCTTCAGTAAGAACGCGTCGTGATTGACCAGGAAAGCTTTGAGGCGCTCGGCATAGTCATGCGTCACCGCGTCTCGCACGCTTTGCCGCGACGCCAACTCCGTGCGCCATGCCTTGACACGCGGGAGCCCGTCAAAAACGCCCGTCGATGTGATGGTGTCGAACACATCGAAGTAACGGAAGATCGGCGCAAAAACTGCATCGACCAGGCTGAACGCCTCTCCGGCAAAAAAGGGACCGTTTCTCAATTCCGCCTCGACCCGAGTAAATTTCTCGATCAGCGCTTTGCGCTTGGCCTCATAGGTTTCTTTGTCCTTGGCGGTCTCGAATCCCCATAAGTCTGAAAGGATGGAAGAACCGAACTCCATCCAGCCGCGATGCCGCGCACGCGCCAGCGGATCGGCCGGGTGGAGCCGAGCACCGGATTGGGTTTCCTCGAGATATTCGCAGATCACAGCGCTCTCGAACAAAACCGTTTCCACTCCATCGTCCTGTCGCACGATCAGGAGAGGCACTTTGCCAAGCGGAGAAATGGCAAGAAACCAGTCGGGCTTTGCCGATAGATCGACATAGCGGACTTCAAATGGCACGGCCTTTTCAGCAAGCGTGATGGCGGCTCGCTGGACGTAGGGGCAAAGGTAATGGCTGACAAGCACCAGTTTTGCGTCGGACATGATCAAATCTCCCGGGTCTTCGTTTAAGATATATGTAATTGCATCTATATCCAGACTTGCAAGCTCGGTCAACATAGATGTAATTGCATCCATGTCCGATTGTTCAGATGCCGCCGCTTCAAAGCCCTCTGCCGCCATCACGCGAGCATGGGTGCGCCTCATGCGCGCGCACCAAATCACCCTCGCGGCAATCGAGCAGGACTTGAAGGCGGCCGGCCTGCCGCCACTCAGCTGGTACGACGTACTATGGGAGCTGACGCAGGCCACAGAAGGGAAGTTGCGGCCCTATGAGATCGAGGAGCGCACGCTTCTCGCCCAGCATAACCTATCGCGCCTACTCGACCGAATGGAAAAGGCCGGTCTTGTTCATCGTGAGATATTTTCCGAGGACGGCCGAGGCCGCTGGGTCGTTATCACCGAGGCAGGAAGTGCGATGCGCAGCCGCATGTGGGCAGCCTATGCCCCGGCACTTCAACGCCATGTGGGTGATAAGCTGGACGATGCACAGGCCGGCCAACTGGCTGAGCTGTTGGCTTTGCTTTCGCGCAAATCCTGATTGCCCGGCAAAGATCGGCTCAGTCGCCAAAGCTTACTTTTGGCGACTGACTTTTGTTACGTACCGACGCAAAGATCAGGCTGCCAGCCCCTTCTTCTTCAGCATCGCATCCGGGCTCGGCAATTTGCCACGGAAAGCCTTGTAGGCATCTTCCGGGTCGATCGAACCGCCAACGGAATAGATGTTGGCCTTCAATTTTCCGGCCATATCCGGATTGAAGGCATCGCCGGTTTCTTCAAAGGCGGCGAAGGCATCAGCATCGAGCACTTCCGACCACATGTAGGAATAGTAGCCGGCCGAATAGCCGTCGCCGGAAAACACGTGCTGGAAGTGCGGCGTCGCATGGCGCATGACGATCGATTTCGGCATGCCGATCTCGGCCAGAACCTCCGCCTGCAGGCCCATCGGATCCTCAACCGCACCGCGGGTATGGAAGGCCATGTCGACCAGAGCCGAGGAGGTGAATTCGACCGTATTGAAGCCGGCATTGAAGGTGCGCGCCGCCAGAACCTTGTCGAGCAGTGCCTGCGGGATCGGAGCGCCGGTCTCATAATGCACGGCATATTCCTTGAGGATGGCAGGCACGGTGAGCCAATGCTCGTAGAGCTGCGACGGCAGTTCGACGAAATCGCGGGAAACGCCGGTGCCCGAAACCGAGGGATAGGTGACGTTCGAAAGCATGCCGTGCAGCGCATGGCCAAATTCGTGGAACAGCGTGCGAGCATCGTCGAGCGACAGCAGCGCCGGCCGACCTTCCGCCGGCTTGGCGAAGTTGCAGACGTTATAGATGATCGGCAGCTCGCCGACCTTGCCGTTCTTCAGCGGCAGCTTGTGCTGCGACTGGAACGAGCTCATCCAGGCGCCGGAGCGCTTCGAACTGCGGGCGAAGTAATCCCCGAGAAACAGCGCGACGAGTTTGTCCGAACGGTCGCGGATCTCGAAGACGCGCACGTCGGGATGATAGGCAGGAATGCCTTTCTGCTCGACAGCCTTGATGCCGAAGAGGCGGCCGGCAACATCGAAGCAGGCAGCGATAATCTTTTCGAGCTGCAGATAGGGCTTCAATTCGGTTTCGGAGAAATCGAACTTCCGTGTCCGGATCTTCTCGGCATAGTGCCGCCAGTCCCAGGGCATGACCTCGTGGTTGCGGCCCTCCTCGGCGATCAACGCTGCGATATCCCTTTCTTCTTCTGCCGCGCGTTCTGCCGCCTTGCCCCACACGGTCATCAGGAGATCGTTCACCGCATCAGGCGTCTTCGCCATGGTATTATCAAGCTTGAGTTCGGCGAAATTGGCATAGCCAAGCAGCTTCGCCTTCTCTGCTCTCAGTGCCAGAGTCTCGCGAATGATCTCACGATTGTCGGTCTTGCCACCATTGGCGCCACGCGCCACCCAGGCGTTGAAAGCCTGCTCACGCAAATCGCGGCGCTCGGAAGAGGTGAGGAACGGTTCGATGATCGAGCGCGACAGGGTGACGGCATATTTGCCCTCCTCGCCGCGTTCGCGCGCAGCCGCCGCCATCGCCTCGCGCAGATAGTCGGGAAGGCCGGCAAGATCGGCCTCCTCCGACAAGAGCAGCGCCCAGCTCTTTTCATCCGCCAATACGTTCTGTCCGAATTGCGCCCCGAGGCCGGCGAGCTTCTCGTTGATGGCAGAAAGCCGCTCCTGCTCTGCCTTCGGCAGCTTGGCGCCCGACTTGACGAAGCCCTTCCAGTGCCGTTCCAGCACGCGGGTTTCCTCGAGCGTCAGCCCAAGGGCGTCGCGGCCCTCCCAAAGCGCATCGAGGCGGGCAAAGAGTGCCGCATTGGTGCCGATCTTCGAATAATGCCGCGCCATCTTTGGTGCGATCTCGCGCTCCAGCGCCTGGATGGTCTCGTTGGTATGAGCGCCGGCCTTGTTCCAGAACAGCGCCGAAATGCGCGAGAGTTCATCGCCGGCGATTTCGAGCGCCGTCACCGTGTTGGCGAAGGTCGGCGCTTCGCTGTTGCCGGCGATCGCATCGATCTCGGCTTCATGCGATGCAAGCGCCACATCGAAGGCAGGTGCAAAATCCGTATCCTTCACCGCATCGAAACGCGGCAGCCCCTGATGTCCGGTCCATTCGGTGAGCGCAGGATTGACGGCGGTTTGGGAAGACATGCGGGGCATCCTTTCGACAGACATCTGATCGAAGCACGATATAAGGCTGCTCCCGCCGAATTGGTATGGCGGGGGAGCGAACAAATTGAACGAGGACGGTCAGGCTTTGCGCCAGCCGAGCAGACCGGGCGTGGCATGCCAGAGCGCCTGCGCCGCAAAGCCCATGAAGAGGACGCCGGAGCAGCGCACGATCAACCGTTCATGCGCGCGATAAAAGCGCCGAACAGCGCCTGCTCCGATGATGCTGATAAGAATAATGTCGGCCGTTATGAAACCTGCAAAGGAAACCGCCAGCAGCAGCGGCAGGGCGCTGAAGGTCAGCGCGCCGGCAGAGCCCGCGACAAGCGCCGTAAAGGTCGCCAGTGCAACGGGATATCCCTTCGGATTGGTGACGCCGAAAATCAGTCCACGGCGGAAGGGCCGCTCGACGTTGACGAGCGATTTGCCGTCGTCCTTCGGCTTGGCGGTCACCGCGCTCCAGCCGATCCAGGCAAGATAGAAACCGCATAGCAATCCCAGCAGATCGAAGACGAAGGTGCCGATGGTCTTTGCGCCGACGATGGCGACCAATGCAAGCGTGGACCAGACGAGATCACCAAACAGATGGCCGCTGACGAAGAATGCACCCGCCTTGCGCCCCTGTCCTGCACCGATGCCGAGCAGCGCCAGGAATGCAGGACCGGGAATGAGCACATAGAAAAGCGCGGCCAGAAAAGCGCCGACAACAAGCGATTGCGTCATGATGGATGGTTCCCGCTGTTAATCGCGCGAGAGTAGCAATCTGCTGAACCCGGTCAAGCAGCAGCGCGTTTTCGGACAGAAGTCGTTGTGTTCATAGGACGAAGTCAATAAGAACGTTGTGGGGCCTAAAAATTAAAGAGCGTAGGTAGGGAAGCGCTTATGAGCAGCAGGATTAATACGGATTCACTTGCCTTTCTTGTGACCGACTGCGCCCGACTGATCAGGGCGGCCTTCGAGCGACGTATTCTTGTCGCCGGGCTCGGACTGACGGCGGGCGAAGCGCGGACACTGATGCAGGTGGCTGCCATCAACGGTAGTCGCCAGCTTGACATCGCCTCCCGGATGGGGCTGGAGCCGATGACGGTCAGCGCCTTTCTGGACAAGCTGCAGGCGCGCGGCTTGATCGAACGCCAACCTGACCCGCTCGATCGTCGTGCCAAGCGGATCGTGCTTTCGGAATCCGCCGACGCCAAGCTGAAGCAGATCGACAGGGAAATCTGCGAAGTCGAGCGTAACGCGACGCAAGGCTTCGACAATGACCTTCAAGTTCAGCTGCATGACGCACTCTGCGCCTTTCGCGGCAATCTGCAGAAGGCCGAAGCACCTGCCGAAGTCGAACGTGAATTGAGGCCGGTCGATTAACTCCGGCCACCACTTCCACATAAGAAAGCCCGCCTCCGGCGACCGGAAGCGGGCCTTTCAGCATCTGGAAATGTCGATTATTTCGACAGGTTGCGCTTGGCGAGCGTGCGCAGGCGCAGCGCGTTCAACTTGATGAAGCCAGCCGCATCCTTCTGGTCATAGGCGCCTTGGTCGTCCTCGAAAGTCACGAGCTTGTCGGAATAGAGCGACTTCGGGCTTTCTCGGCCGATGACCATGACATTGCCCTTGTAGAGCTTCAGTGTCACTTCGCCTTCGACGTGCTCCTGGCTCTTGTCGATGAGAGCCTGCAGCATTTCGCGCTCCGGCGAGAACCAGAAGCCGTAATAGATCAGCTCGGCATAGCGCGGCATCAGCTCGTCCTTGAGGTGCGCAGCACCGCGGTCGAGCGTGATGGATTCGATGGCGCGGTGGGCCGCGAGCAGGATCGTGCCGCCGGGGGTCTCGTAGACGCCGCGCGACTTCATGCCAACGAAACGGTTCTCGACCAGATCGAGACGGCCGATGCCGTTGTCGCGGCCGTACTCGTTCAGCTTCGCAAGCAAGCTCGCCGGGCTCAGGCGTTCGCCATTGATCGAAACGGCATCGCCCTTTTCGAAGCCGACCTTGATGATCGTCGCCTTGTCGGGAGCGGCTTCCGGCGAGATCGTGCGCATGTGCACATATTCAGGCGCTTCCTGGGCCGGATCTTCCAGAACCTTGCCTTCGGAAGAGGAGTGCAGCAGGTTGGCATCGACGGAGAAAGGCGCCTCGCCCTTCTTGTCCTTGGCGACCGGGATCTGGTGCTTCTCGGCGAATTCGAGGAGGTCGGTGCGGCTCTTGAACGACCAGTCGCGCCAGGGAGCTATGATCTTGATGTCCGGGTTCAGCGCATAGGCCGAAAGCTCGAAACGGACCTGGTCATTGCCCTTACCGGTCGCGCCATGCGCGATGGCATCGGCGCCGGTCTTCCTGGCGATCTCGATCAGATGCTTGGAGATCAGCGGACGGGCGATCGAGGTGCCGAGCAGGTAGACGCCTTCATAGACGGCATTGGCGCGGAACATCGGGAAGACGAAATCGCGCACGAATTCCTCGCGCACGTCCTCGATATAGATTTCCTTGATGCCGAGCATTTCGGCCTTCTTGCGCGCCGGCTCCAGCTCTTCGCCCTGACCGAGATCGGCGGTGAAGGTGACGACTTCGGCGCCAAGCTCCGTCTGCAGCCACTTCAGGATAATCGAGGTGTCGAGACCGCCGGAATAGGCGAGAACGACTTTCTTCACGTCTTTATGTGATGCCATGATGAGTTCCGTTTCAAGGCGGACCAGGGGAAAGGCCCGCAAAGCTGTATCGCCGAACTTTTAGCGAGATTATCGTGAGGCGCAAGGGGAAGCGCTGCAACGGCGGCTTAAGCGGTTTGACTTGCCTCCCGAAAGTACCATATTCGGCGGCGACCGAACAATGCCTGAGGAGGGCGCCGCTCGTGACCGATATTCAAGACATTTTCAAGAAATTCAATGTTGCCGTTATCACCGGAGGCGCTTCCGGCATCGGCTTCGCCGCAGCAAAACACTTCGCCTCGCTTGGCATGAGCGTCGTCATCGCCGATCTCGGCGGCGATCGCCTGGCCGAAGCGAGTGCTGAACTCAAGACGATCACAGGCGAAGAGCATGTCATGGCTATCGAGACCGATGTCGCCAGCAAAGACTCGCTGGAAGCGCTGGAACGCGCAGTCCTGCAGCGTTTCGGCCGCGTGCATGTCTTGATGAACAATGCCGGCATCGGCCCGGAGACCTCGATCTTTAGCGCCCAGGCCGGCTGGGATGCCATCCTTGGCGTCAACCTGCTCGGCGTCATCAACGGCACGCGCACCTTCGGACCCGGCATGCTGGCCCATGGTGAACCCGGCCTCATCATCAACACCGGCTCGAAGCAGGGCATCACCACGCCTCCCGGCAACCCAGCCTACAATGTCTCGAAGGCCGGCGTCAAAGTCTTCACCGAGGCGCTGCAGCACGAGCTGCGCAATACGGAAGGCGCGAAGATATCGGCTCACCTCCTCATTCCGGGCTTCGTCTTCACCGGCCTTACCAAGGGCGAGCGCAGGGAAAAACCCGCCGGCGCTTGGACGCCGGAGCAGACTATCGATTTCATGGTGGAAAGCCTGAAACGCGGCGATTTTTATATTCTTTGCCCCGATAATGACGTGGCTCGGCCGGTCGACGAACGCCGCATGCTCTGGGCCGCCGGCGATATCGTCGAGAACCGGCCGCCGCTGTCACGCTGGCACCCGGACTATGCCGATCAATTCAAGGCCTTCCTGGAAAAGAAGGATTGATTTGCAAGTCGCAAAAAGCCGGATAAGAGAAAACGCACCCCCATCCGGCTTTGGAGCATCCCATGGACTTCATACCCAGCCTGCCGACCCTCCTTGCCTTTTCGGCGGCAAGCCTTCTGCTGGCGATGACGCCCGGCCCCGACATGACGCTGTCGATCAGCCGCGCGCTGGCGCAGGGCAAGAAGGCGGCGCTTTTCGTCGTGCTTGGCACCACGCTCGGTGTTGTCGTCCACACCTGCCTCGTAGCCTTCGGCATCTCCGCGCTGATCACCGCCTCGCCTGTCGCCTTTACCGTCCTGAAGACCGGCGGTGCCGCCTATCTGCTCTGGCTCGCCATCCAGGCGATCCGCTTCGGCTCCAGCCTGTCGGTGAAGAAGGTCGATACCGCCGGCGGAACACCGCTTGCAAACATCTCCAACGGTTTCTGGGTCAACTTGCTGAATCCGAAGGTCATCATCTTTTTCATGACCTTTCTTCCGCAATTCGTCACCGCCGGCGATCCTGCCGTCACACACAAGCTGCTCTTCCTGGGCCTCTTCTTCATCGTCATCGGCATGCCGGTGAACGCGCTCGTCGTTCTCGCCGCCGATCGCCTGTCGTCCTGGCTGCAAAGGAACCGTGGCGTAATGCGCGGCCTCGACTACGCCTTTGCCGGCGTCTTCTCGATCTTCGCGGTGAAGATCTTCTTCACTCAGGCTCGTTGAAAGTGGACCATTGGCCGGCAAACCGGCCGGCGATCCACCAATAGACGGTGGCGCTTGCAGCGCCTAGGAAGGCAAAGCAGACGGCGATAGTGATCAGATTGAGCGTCTGCGGCCGCTCCATACCGCCCGAAATCAGGACGGACGCGACCGCCGACAAGGTCGCGCCGAAAATTGCATAGCCATACCACCGACGCATGCCGCGCCATTCGAGAATGGGAATGACCACCAAGGACGGCAGGATACTGACGATCATCGCGACCTTGGTCAGAGCAATGGTCAGGACGAAAAGCTCCGGCGCGGCAGTCTCCGGCACGGTCCATGCAGCAACGCAGGCCAGCACGAAGCCCATCAGAGCACAAGCGGCGACATAGCCCCAAAGGAGGCGTATCGGCTTGCGCAGTCCGAGAAGCATCGATCTCAATCCTCGCCGTGATTGGCGATCATCATAGCTTCGAAAGCCAGTCGCTCCGTCTTGCGCATGCGCTCGGATTCCGACTTCAGCTGGCCACAGGCGGCGAGAATATCGCGGCCGCGCGGCGTGCGGATTGGCGAGGCGTAGCCGGCCGAATTGATGAAATCGGCGAACTTCTCGATCTGCTCCCAGTCGGAACACTGATAATTCGTGCCCGGCCAAGGGTTGAACGGGATCAAATTGATCTTGGCCGGAATGCCCTTCAGAAGCTGGATCAGCCCCTTCGCATCCTCGAGGCTGTCGTTGACGCCCTTCAGCATCACATATTCGAAGGTGATGCGCCGGGCGTTCGAAAGGCCGGGATAGGCACGGCAGGCGTCCATCAGCTCTTTCAGCGGATATTTTTTGTTGATCGGCACCAGCATGTCGCGCAGGTCATCGCGTACGGCATGCAGCGAGATTGCCAGCATGACGCCGATCTCGTCGCCGGTGCGATAGATTTCCGGCACGACACCCGAGGTCGAAAGCGTGATGCGGCGTTTGGAGAGCGACAGGCCATCGCCGTCGGAGGCAATCAGCAGCGCCGTTTTGACGCTGTCAAAATTATAGAGCGGCTCGCCCATGCCCATCATGACGATATTGCTGACCTTACGGCCCTCGGCCGGCATGATCGTGCCTTGCGGCGCTTCGCGGTCCGGGAAATCGCCGAGACGATCGCGCGCGAGAAGCAGCTGCGACAGGATCTCTTCCGCCGTCAGGTTGCGCACCAGGCGCTGCGTTCCGGTATGACAGAAGGAACAGGTGAGCGAACAGCCGACCTGGCTGGAAATGCAGAGCGTGCCGCGACCTTCCTCCGGAATGTAGACGGCCTCGATCTCGACGGGACGCCCTGCCCCGCGCGGCGGAAAGCGCAGCAGCCACTTGCGGGTGCCGTCATTGGAGACCTGCTCCTCAACGATTTCGGGACGGGCGATGGTGAAATGCGTCTTCAGCATTTCGCGCATGTCCTTCGACACATTGGCCATAGCATCGAAATCGGAGACGCCGCGCACGTAGATCCAGTTCCAGAGCTGGCTGACGCGCATCTTGATCTGCTTGTCGGCGACACCCTTTTCCTTGAGCGCCGCACCCATTTCTTCGCGCGTCATGCCGATGAGCGATGGCTTCGGCGCAAGCTCCACGGGCTGCGATACGGGCATCGGCTTGAGCCTGGAGGGGGTTATGACATCGGTTGCGGACATAGGATCGTTCCAAAGGTTCACATCGGCGATGCCGCAAAAGCTGACGCAAGCTGCGGATGCGGGCAAGGCACGGAAATCTGAAGATTCATGCGGTGGCGGGGCAATCTATCTGCCGCACACCTATCGTTGGCGCGGCCTTTAGCATTAATTTCCGCCCGCGTCATCCCTTTACCTCGAAAGCATGAGACCAGCCTTCAAAAGCAAAAGGCCGGTCAGTAATGGCCGGCCTCATCCTTACGGTCACGGCGACGGGAAGATCACATTCGCGTGATCTCTCGGCCTTCGAACTATTTGCAGTTTTCGATCTGCTTCAGCGCAGCGCTGACACCCTTCAGCGAATAGGTGTAGGAAGTCGCGGTACCCTTCTTCGAGGTCGCGGAAACCTTCAGCGAATGTCCGGACTTCAGTGCGGCAACCAATGCCGGCTCCTGCGCGGCGTTTTCAACCCACGCGGCCTTCTCCTTGGTGAACATGACGAAGGTCTTATTGTCGATGGTGACATTGACCTTGGAGTTGTCCTTGAGGGGGTACCCCATCATCGCTTGCGGCTCATACGAGATGTTCTGGCCCGGGCGCTGCGACACGATGAAGAAATTGTCGCCATGATCGATGCCGGTTGCCGGCGCCTTGGCCGTCGGCACGGAAAGAACGTAGCAAACCTTGCCGCCGGCGGACTGGTAAGAGTAAGCGCCCCAGGCGTCGAACTGCTGAATGCGCGTCGGAGCTGCCGGCGATGCCGCCGCTGCCGCTGGTGCCTGCTGCGTCTGCTTCTGCTTCTTGGTCTGCGCGGACGCGATGCCGGTTCCGGCCAGAACGAGCGAGAGGGCGATTGCGAAGCTTTTTACAAACATGGTTTCCTGCCGATTTCTTGCGGTCCAGAGCTCATGGCGAATCGTTTGACGCACGCCTATGCTCGTGAGCTGCCTTATTTTGACTTTATTCAGGTTACCAAACCGTCAACGGAGAGCCACCCGCCACTGGCTCCGTGTCATTTCAACCCAGGTATCGCACGAAGCTTGAAAGGCACAAGAAGGAATTGGAAAACCCGGATGGTGGAGTACCACCCAACAGATTCGATTTAAGACAGAAAGATTCAGGCAAGAATTTGACCTCGCTAAAATCAGGTCCCCCTCATAAAGCTCTGGAAAGCTGAGAAGATTCGAACCGGTCAGGAAAAGCGGCCATTATGCCGTCTTCATGGCCTCGGGCTCGTTCTGCAGAGCCCGGTCGGCGGCATCATAATGCTCCTGGCGGATATGCCCCCTGATCATGCTGAACGCGAGCGTCAGCACCGCAACGTCGTCGGAATAGCCAATGACGGCAAAGAAATCGGGAATGATATCGACGGGCATGACGAAATAGCCGAGCGCCCCCAGCAATATGCCACGAACACGGGTCGGCGTCTGCGGGTCGAGCGCGCAATAGAATGCGGCCACGACATCGCGTGAAAACGGGATATGGCGAGCCGCCTTCCGCAAGGTCGGCCAGAATTTTCTGCGCACCGATTTCTCCTGCTCTTTTTGGGTCTCTTCGTCACCAGGCATCAGGATTTCCCCGTACTTGATGTCATCCATTCCATTCACCTCAATCGAGGCCCGTCGGCCGGACCGTGTAAACATATGGTGATCGCCTGGCGCGATTCAATCGATCCGGCGCGCGGCTGCCTTCTCCATCGCCTTCGCCAGCTTGACGTCATGATCGGTCAGGCCGCCGACGTCATGCGTCGTCAGTCTCACCTCGACCCGGGAATAGACGTTGAACCATTCCGGATGATGGTTGAATTTTTCCGCAGCAAGGGCTGCTTCCGTCATGAAGCCGAAGGCTTCGACGAAATTGCGAAACTTGAAGGTCTTCGAAATCGAAAGCCCATCGGCCGCAAGCGCCCAGCCGGAGAGCTCCGCAAGATTTTCATCGATTGCCGCCCGGTCCAGCTTGTCGTATTTCATGGCAAGTCACTCCTCTCTAAAGCAATTCCAGGAATTGTGCGTAGCGGTTTTCCTGGAATTGCGTAAAAGCTCTAGCGGTTGAACGATAACATGGATCGTTACAGGGTTCTTTTCGTCTGCGCGGGCAATATCTGCCGCTCGCCCCTCGCTGAAGGCATATTCAGGCATCTGGCTGATGAGGCCGGGCGTGGTGGCGAGTTCGAGATTGATTCGGCCGGTACCGGCGGCTGGCATCAGGGAGAACGCCCGGATCGCCGCTCGGTTGCGGTCGCCGCCGGCCACGGAATCGATATTTCAGCCCAGCGCGCCCGCCGCATCGAACCGACCGATTTCAGCCGGTTCGATCTTATCCTGGCAATGGATCAAGACAATTTGAAGAACTTGCGCAAGACAGCGCCCGCCAATTCCCTCGGCAAACTGCATCTCTTCAATGTCCTTACGCTTGGCAGCAACAAGGACATCCCTGATCCCTACTACGGCGACCGCGAAGATTTCGAAGTCGTCTACACCATGCTCTTGGCAGGCTGCAGCGCGCTGTTGCCCAAAGTTGGGAACGCGCTGCGGGCCTCGTGAAGCGGGAATATCTCTTCGGTGAGATAAGGACCGCCGCCGACAGATTCGCGCGAGGACAGAAGCACGAAGCGCCCGACCGTGAAGGGCTGTGTGTAGAAATTGCCGCGGCCGGAGAGATAGTGCACGACATCGTCGACCCGCGAGGACTTCAGCCTGGCGAGCGTCACATGCGGCGTGAACTTGCGTGGATCCGGCTGCAGGCCGATCCGCTGGCAGATGCGCTCGATCTCGCCTTGCAGCGCGAACATATCCGGTGTCTGCGAGACCCCGGCCCAAACCGAATGCGGTTTTTTGGAGCCGAAGGAACCGATGCCCTCCAGCCGAAGCTGGAATTCAGGTCGATCTATCCGGTCCAGACGATCGACGATCTCATCCGCCGTGCGGCCATCGACATCGCCGATGAAGCGCAAGGTGATATGATAATTTTCAACGTCGATCCACCTGGCTCCCGGGAGACCACCGCGCAACAATGACAGGCTCATGGCCGCATTGCGCGGAATTTCGAGGGCGGTAAAAAGTCTCGGCATGACGAGCACTCCCCGAATCTCTTGCAGGTACAGGTAGGGAATCACGCATTTGCAGTCGGTGCAAGCATCTATTTCGCACCTGCGTCAATCATCCCTACAAAACTCATAACATCAGGCAACATATGCTCGACCATCACATCGACCCCCTTGGGGTTCGGATGCATCCCGTCCGAAAGCTGCAAATCCGCATGGGTGGCAACGCCATCGAGGAAGAACGGATAGAGCGAAAGCTGGTATTTGTCGGCCAGCCGCTTGTAGATCGGGTTGAATTTATCGGCGTAGTTGCCACCCATGTTCGGCGGCGCCAGCATGCCGATGAGAAGGATCGGGATCTTCCTGACTTTCAATCGCTCGATCATTGTCTCGAGGTTTTTTTCCGTCTGTTCCGGCGGAATGCCGCGCAGCGCGTCGTTGGCGCCAAGCTCCAGGATCACGCCATCAGTGCCATCAGGCACCGACCAGTCGATGCGCGAGAGGCCGCCTGAGGTCGTATCGCCCGATACGCCGGCATCGGAAACGACGATATCAAGTCCCTTGGCCTTCAGCGCCGCCTCAAGCTTCGCGGGAAATCCGTCGCCCGGCGGCAGCTGATAGCCCGCCATCAGGCTGTCACCGAAGCCGACCAGCTGGATCGTCCGTGCATTGGCAGAATGAACCGCGCCAAACAAAAGACCGAAAGTGATGACAGCGAAGTGAAGCGCGGCAACTTTAAAACCCATGATTCATTCCCTAAATTCGCTGCTCGGGCCAAATCGCGCCCGCCATTGTCTCTGATGTTCTCTGATATATAGGGCGTTCGCATTGGCAAAAACCATCATCGAGCTGAAGAAGGCGGATTTGACGCTCGGCAATGCCGCCGCATCAGTCCATGTGCTGAAGGGCGTTGACCTCACCATCATGGAGGGTGAATCGGTAGGCATCGTCGGCCCCTCCGGTTCCGGCAAGTCCACTCTGCTGATGGTGCTGGCCGGCCTCGAAAAGCTCGACAGCGGCGAACTTCTGATCCGCGACACACCGCTGCATAGCCTGAGCGAAGATCGCATCGCCGATTTCCGCGGCCGGAACATCGGCATCGTTTTCCAATCCTTCCACCTGATCGCCAACATGACAGCGCTCGAAAATGTCGCCGTGCCTTTGGAACTTGCGAATGTCCGCGATGCCTTTGATATCGCCAGGCGGGAGCTGGAAGCGGTGGGGCTGGGCGAGAGGCTCACGCACTATCCCGGCCAGCTCTCCGGTGGTGAACAGCAGCGTGTCGCCATCGCCCGCGCGCTGGCGCCTTCGCCAGCCGTCCTGATCGCCGACGAACCGACGGGCAATCTCGATACCGATACCGGCCGGCAGATCGCCGACCTGCTCTTCGCCCAGCAGGCCGAGCGCGGCACGACCATGCTGCTCGTCACCCATGATCCCGCCCTTGCCGCCCGCTGCTCGCGGCAGATCCGCGTCCGTTCCGGCGAAATCGAGAACGACAGCATGCGCACCCGCACCAGCCAGGCGGCGATTGCATGAGCGCGGCGGCGGGACTGCGCCTGCCCCTCGCCTTCCGCCTTGCCATGCGCGAATTGCGCGGCGGCCTTGGCGGCTTCTACATCTTCCTCGCCTGCATCGCGCTCGGCACTGGCGCGATCGCTGCGGTCAATTCCGTTTCCCGTTCGATCACCGACGCGATCGCGACGCAGGGGCAATCGCTGCTATCAGGCGACGCCCGTTTCGAACTGCGCAATCGCGAGGCGACGCCGGAAGAATTCGCCTATTTCCAAAGTCTAGGGAAAGTTTCCCGCTCGACCGGGCTCCGTTCCATGGCACGTCTGCCCGATGGCTCGGACCAGGCGCTGGTCGAGGTGAAGGCCGTCGACGACGCCTATCCGCTCTACGGCACCTTTGAGGCCGACCCTAATCAGCCGCTCTCGACGTTACTGGCCGCAAAGGATGGCGCCTATGGCGCCGTCGTAGCGCCCCTGCTGCTGGAACGCCTGAACCTCAAGGTCGGCAGCGATCTGCTGCTAGGCAATACGAAGCTGCGCATATCGGGCACTATCCAAAGCGAGCCGGACGCCGTCTCCGAAGGCTTCGGCTTCGCGCCTCGCGTGATGACGAGCCGCGACGCCCTGATTGCTTCCGGCCTGATCACCACGGGCAGTCTGGTCGAGCAATCCTACAAGATCCGCATGGACAACCCCGCAGCTGGCATCCGCAATCTCACTGACCGCGCCAACGCCGCCTTCCCGCAAGCCGGCTGGTCGATCCGCAGTAGTGATCGCGCTGCTCCCCAGCTTGCCGACAATGTCACGCGTTTCTCGCAATTCCTGACGCTGGTCGGCTTGGCGGCGCTCATCGTCGGCGGCGTCGGCGTTGCCAATGCCGTACGCGCTTTCCTCGATTCGAAGCGCACGACCATCGCCGCCTTCAAATGCCTGGGCGCGCCGGCCTTCGTGGTCGTGCTGATCTATCTCATCCAGATCGCCGTCATCGCCCTTGCCGGCATAGCGATCGGCCTCGTCCTCGGAGCCATAGCGCCGATCATCGCGTCGCAATTCATGGCGGAATTCCTGCCGATTTCCACCGCCCCGCGGCTTTATCCCGGTGCATTGACGCTCGCTGCCCTCTTCGGCCTGCTGACGACGTTGGCCTTCGCCATTCCGCCGCTCGGCCATGCCCGCGAGGTACCGGCAACGGCGCTGTTTCGCGAGCAGGGATTCGAAGCGCGCCGCCTGCCCGGCTGGCCCTATCTGCTCGCCGCCGGTGTGCTGATGGCAGCACTTGCCGCCTTGGCGATCGTCACCGCCTATGATCGCTTCATTGCGATCGTCTTCGTCGTTTCGATTGCCGCCGCCTTCGTCGTGCTGCGCGCCGTTGCCGCCGTGCTTTCCTGGCTTGCCCGCCGTAGCCCGCGTGTGCGCTCGCCCGCCCTGCGCCTGGCGATCGGCAATATCCACCGGCCGGGCGCGCTGACTTCATCCGTCGTGCTGTCGCTCGGGCTTGGCCTGGCGCTACTGGTGACCCTGACGCTGATAGACGGCAATATGCGCCGCGAGCTCATGGGCCGCATGAGCGAGCAGGCGCCGAATTTCTTCTTCGTCGATATTCAGGGGCCGGAGCTGGAAGGCTTCCGAAAGATCGTGCTCGACATCGACCCCAAGGGCAAGCTCGTCGAGGCGCCGATGCTGCGCGGCCGGATCGTCGCCTTCAACGGCGAGGATGTCACCAAGATGAAGGTGCCGGCAGCAGGCCAATGGGTCCTGCGCGGCGACCGCGGCATCACCTATGCCGATACGGTGCCGGAAAATGCCTCGGTCACGGAAGGCAAATGGTGGGACAAGGACTATGGCGGCGAGCCGTTGGTTTCCTTCTCCGAAGAGGAAGGCAAGGCGCTTGGCCTGAAGCTCGGCGACAAGGTCACCGTCAACGTACTCGGCCGCAACATCACCGCCAAGATCGCCAGTTTCCGCAAGGTTCAATGGCAGTCGCTGTCGATCAATTTCGTGATGATCTTCTCGCCCAATACCTTCAAGGGCGCCCCGCATGCCTGGCTCGCCACCCTGACAGACATATCAGCCACTTCGGAACAGGAAGCAGCTATCCTGAGGAAAGTCACGAATACCTACCCGACCATAACAAGCGTCCGGGTCAAGGATGCACTCGATGTCGTCAATACGCTCGTGGGACAACTCGCGACGGCTATTCGTTCCGCCGCATCTGTCGCGCTCATCGCGTCCGTGCTGGTGCTGGCCGGTGCGCTCGCTGCCGGCAACCGCGCCCGCACGCACGATGCCGTCATCCTCAAGACGCTCGGCGCAACGCGCGCAACATTGATCCGTGCCTTCAGCTACGAATACCTGATCCTGGGCGCGGCAACCGCCGTCTTCGCCTTGATCGCGGGGGCTGCCTCCGCCTGGTATATCGTCAGCCGCATCATGCACCTGCCCTCGGCCTTCCTGCCCGACGTTGCCCTCTCGACGCTGATTATCGCCCTGATTTTGACGGTCGGTATCGGCCTGATCGGTACTTGGCGGATTCTCGGGCAGAAAGCAGCGCCCGTTCTGCGCGAACTCTGAATTCGTCTTTGCGCATTAACCGAACGCGATGAATCGGTGCGATATTACGCCGATTTAACATGGGGCCGACCGCTAGACCCTTGTCTACAAGGCCCGAAAGCCTCATATTCTGTGCAGGCATGCTGAGCTCCGCAGCGGCGCCTGGGCCTTGAAGGACCCGACACCGTACTCACATCGGAGCTTGAAAGAGGAAAACATGGCTGACTTTCGCAATTACCAAAACCGGGCGCAGAGCGGTGCGCAATCCGGTGCGATGATAGACGAGGGCCTTCGAGCCTATATGCTCAAGGTCTATAACCTGATGGCGCTGGGTCTGGCGATCACGGGTGTTGCCGCCTATCTCTCCTTCTCGCTCGCTTTCGCAAACGGACAGATCACGGCCTTCGGCCAGGCGATCTATCTCAGCCCGCTGAAGTGGGTGGTCATTCTCGCCCCGCTGGCAATGGTCTTCTTCCTGAGCTTCAGGATCAACCGCATGAGCGTGGCCGCCGCGACGACGACCTTCTGGGTCTACGCCGCGCTGGTGGGCCTGTCGCTGTCGTCGATCTTCATCATCTACACCGGCCAGAGCGTCGTGCAGACCTTCTTCGTGACCGCCGCCTCCTTCGGCGCGCTGTCGCTCTACGGCTACACGACCAAGCGTGACCTGTCGGCGATGGGCTCGTTCCTGATGATGGGTCTCTTCGGCCTGATCATCGCGACGCTCGTCAACATCTTCCTGGCTTCGTCCGCCCTGCAGTTCGCCATCTCCGTGATCGGCGTCCTGATCTTCGCAGGCCTCACCGCCTACGATACGCAGCGGATCAAGGAAATGTACTACACCGCCGATGATGCGACGGTGGCTGGCCGCAAGGCGATCATGGGCGCCCTGTCGCTCTACCTGGACTTCATCAACCTGTTCATGTTCCTGCTGCAATTTATGGGCAACCGCCGTTAATCGCAGCGTGAAATGAGATACGAAAAGGCGGCTTCGGCCGCCTTTTTTGTTTGCTTGGTCGCACGCCCTGCGATTTGATAGCTGCCGTCACAAATCCGCAGATCAGGCAATAGAAGCAATGTCCGTCAGCCTCCGCAGTGCAACCTCAGACGACCTTCCCCATATCACCGCCATCTACAGAGATTCCGTCTTGAACGGCACGGCAAGCTACGAAATCACGCCGCCTAGCCAGGAAGAAATGGCGACACGGTTCGAGGCGATCCTTGACAAGGGATATCCCTATCTCATCGCCGAAGACGAGGCCGGCGCGTTCCTCGGCTATGCTTATGCTTCCTCGTTCCGCACGCGGCCAGCCTATCGTTGGATGGTGGAGGACTCCATCTATCTGGCGCCGGAGGCCCGAGGGCGCGGCATTGGCCGATTGCTGCTCGATGCGCTCGTCGAAAGCTGCCAGACGCTTGGCTTCCGCCAGATGATTGCCGTCATCGGTGGCGCCCATCCCGCCTCCGTTGCCGTACACCGCGCCGCAGGCTTCACCGAAACCGGCCTGTTGAAAGGCACCGGCTACAAGCATGGCCGGTGGCTGGATACGATGCTGATGCAGAAGGCGCTCGGACACGGCGCGGAAACCGATCCGGATCCTTCGGTTTATCCGGGGACATTGTTTGGGGGATAGTATCTGACCCGCCAGTCTGCAGAGCCGCCTAGCCCGCTGCGGAAACGCGCAGAAACTACTTCTCCACCAGCTTCAGCTGCTTGTCGAAAACCTTCAGCACTTGATTCAGGTCATGACCACGTTTCAGGATCATGCCGCTGGTATTGACGACGGAAAAGGCACCCTGCTTGGCCGATAGCTTCGGATTCTTTTCGATGCGGAAAAGCGGCATCTCGCCGGAGCGCTTGAAGACGGAGAAAACCGCTTTGTCCTTCAAATGGTCGATGGCGTAGTCGCGCCACTCGCCCTCGCCGACCATGCGGCCATAGATCCAGAGAATCGCATCCAGCTCCCGGCGATGAAACGTCACCGGCAGTGGGTCCTTGCTCTGTTTGTATTCTCTGAGATCAACGACGACGGATGAATTGGTATCGACGGAACGGCTTTCACCGTGTCTCAAATCCGGCTGATCAGTCATCAATCCCCCAGGGGCTATCTCATGACAGGAGAATGACAGTTTGCCTCAGCCACATCAAATTGCAAGACGGGTGGCGGCTCACAATTTCTTTCCCAGCTGTGAAAGCACCTCGTCAGCGCCGCATTTCAGCCAAAACGACGCCCAATTTACAGGAAGTATAGGGAACCGTTTGGCGCCGCCGCGTCAAACGGCCCGGCCGGGGCGCATCGATTAAACCCCAGCCCCGAATGCGTCCTCGCCGGGCACCTCCCCTTTTCGACGCTAGCCGATATAGGGTCCCCTTCTTGGCGTTAGCCAAAATAGGGACCCTTTTGGACGTCACGCAAAATAGGGATCTTTCGGCCGTCAGCCTAAATATGGAGCCTTTTCGGCCCAAGCCGAATGAAGGGGCTCCAGAAAAAACCGCTCAGCCGTCCGAGCCCACAGTCAAGACAGTCGCCCCCAGGATGGCGGCCGGATCGCCCGCAGGCGTCGATGCCTGCAGCAGAATCGCGAGGCCTCGCCGGCCGGCTTTATCGAGCACGGTAGAGGGCAGCACTAGGCTCATAGCCTTGCCGTCCCACATGCCCACCGTTTCGACATCGGAGACGGCATGCATATAGGCAATCTGCTGGCCGGTATTTTCGCCGCCCTTAGGTGCCACCATCTGCTCTTTGTCGAAATAGACGGCAACCACATTGGCCTTGCCCTGCCCGGCTCCGATCTTGATCTCCAGCTCGTCGCCCTTCATGGCGGCACTGACCGGAACCATCAGGCCCTCGCCAAGGCGCTCAAACTCGTCGAGCTTAACGTTGATGCCACTGAGATCGGCACCGTTCATATGGTCCCTGCCATTGACGATCGCCTGTGGCGTATAAACCCCGCTGCGGCCCATCGTCCGGGCATAAGCATACTGGCGCGCCGTATTGTCCTTGGACGCCATGGTGTCGTTCCAGCCGAGGTAATTCCAATAGTCGACATGGTAAGCAAGCGCCACGACATTGCCTTGGCGGATCAACTTGCGAAAGGCCGCGTCGGCGGGGGGACAGGACGCGCAGCCCTGCGAAGTGAAGAGTTCGACGACGCCCTTGATCTTCGGAGCCTCCTGCGCATGCAGCGAACTTGCCAGCGCGATGCCTGCCAGAAGTGGAACCAAAAATCGAAGGCGCATTCTATCTCTACCTCTGCATCCAATCTCGAGCGCCGTCTGCCTATACGGGCTCTGCAAAACTCGCGCTTCTTGGGGCGACCACGCCACATCAAGCCCGAAAAATCTGAAACAAGAGATAATAGTTTAACGCGATGACGCAAAGTCACGATGGGGTGAGGCCGGAGTGAGCGGAAGTCTCACCGTACACATCACCGTGAAAAACAAGAGGCCGCCGGAAGAGTTTTCCGGCGGCCTCCCATAACAGTGTTGAATGCCTATCAGGCGGCGAGATCGCGCAGAACCGTTTGCAGGATGCCGCCATTGTTGACGTAGATGACCTCATCCAGCGTATCGATGCGGCAGATGATCGGAACATCCTTCACGGAGCCGTCGCCATAGGTGATCTTGGCGATCTTGCGCTCGCGCGGCTTGATGTTTTCCAGGCCTTCGATCGTGACCAGTTCATCGCCCTTCAGGCCGAGGCTTGCCCAGGTGGTGCCTTCCTCGAAGACGAAGGGGATGACGCCCATGCCGACGAGGTTCGAGCGGTGGATGCGCTCGAAGGACTGTGCGATCACGGCGCGCACGCCGAGCAGGTTCGTGCCCTTGGCAGCCCAGTCGCGCGACGAGCCGTTGCCGTATTCGACACCTGCGAAGATGACGAGCGGAACGCCCTCGGCCTTGTACTGCATGGCCGCATCGTAGATCGACGTCTCTTCCTTGGACGGATAATGGATGGTGTAGCCACCTTCCTTGCCGTTCGGGCCGAGCATGTGATTGCGGATGCGGATGTTGGCGAAGGTGCCGCGCATCATGACTTCATGATTGCCGCGGCGCGTGCCGTACTGGTTGAAGTCGGCGACGCCGACGCCATGGCCGATGAGGTAGGAGCCGGCCGGCGAGGCAGCCTTGATCGAACCGGCCGGCGAAATGTGGTCGGTGGTGATCTTGTCGCCGAAAAGGCCGAGAACGCGAGCGCCCTTGATGTCGGAAATGCCGGCGCCCTTCTTGCCCATGCCTACGAAGTAGGGTGGGTTCTGCACATAGGTCGAGTTGTCGTCCCAGGCATAGGTCTGGCCCGGAGGAACCTGCACGGCCTGCCAGTTAGCATCGCCCTTGAAGACGTCCGCATACTTGGTCTCGTAGAGCTCGCGGGTGACGTATTTCAGGATGAATTCCTGTACTTCCTGCGAGGTCGGCCAGATGTCCTTGAGGAACACCGGCTTGCCGTTCTGGTCTTCGCCGATCGGCTCCTTCGTCAGGTCGAGCTGCACCGAGCCGGCGAGCGCGTAGGCGACGACGAGCGGCGGCGAAGCGAGATAGTTCGCCTGGACGTCGGGTGAGATGCGGCCTTCGAAGTTGCGGTTGCCGGAGAGGACGCCGGATACGATCAGGCCCTTGTCATTGATCGTCTTCGAGATCGGTGCCGGCAGCGGGCCGGAATTGCCGATGCAGGTGGTGCAGCCAAAGCCGACCAGGTTGAAGCCGAGCTTGTCGAGATCGGCCTGCAGGCCGGACTTGGCAAGATATTCGCCGACGACCTGAGATCCCGGTGCGAGCGAGGTCTTGACCCACGGCTTGGTCTTCAGACCCTTGGCAACGGCGTTGCGGGCGAGAAGGCCGGCGGCGATCAGCACCGACGGGTTGGAGGTGTTGGTGCAGGAGGTGATGGCGGCAATTGCAACGTCGCCATGGCCGATGTCGAAATCCGTGCCTTCGACCGCATAGCGGTTGGAGAGCTGGCCGGGCTTCTTGTATTCGGTTTCGAGCGAGGTCGCGAAGCCGGAAGCGATGTTTTCCAGCGCGATACGGCCTTCCGGACGCTTCGGGCCGGCCATCGACGGAACGACGTCGTTAAGGTCGAGTTCCAGCGTGTCGGTGAAGACGAGGTCGGCGCCGTCATTGTCGCGCCACATGCCTTGAGCCTTGGAATAGGCCTCGACGAGAGCGATACGGTCCTTGGCGCGGCCGGACATGTTGAGATAGTTCAGCGTTTCCTTGTCGACCGGGAAGAAGCCGCAGGTCGCGCCGTATTCCGGACCCATGTTGCCGATGGTGGCACGGTCGGCGAGCGGCATGTTGTCGAGGCCGGGGCCGAAGAATTCGACGAACTTGGAAACGACGCCCTTCTTGCGCAGCATCTGCACGACGGTCAGAACGAGGTCGGTCGCGGTGACGCCTTCCTTGAGCTTGCCGGTCAGCCTGAAGCCGATGACCTCAGGAAGCAGCATGGAGACCGGCTGGCCAAGCATGGCAGCTTCAGCTTCGATACCGCCGACACCCCAGCCGAGAACGCCGAGGCCGTTGATCATGGTCGTGTGCGAATCGGTGCCGACGCAGGTGTCGGGATAGGCGATGGTTTCGCCGTCCTCTTCCTTCGTCCAGACGGTCTGGCCGAGATATTCGAGGTTCACCTGGTGACAGATGCCGGTGCCGGGGGGAACGACGCGGAAATTCTTGAATGCCTGCTGGCCCCACTTCAGGAAGCGGTAGCGTTCGCCGTTGCGCTGGTATTCCAGCTCGACGTTCTTGGCAAAAGCCTGCGGCGTGCCGAATTCGTCGACGATGACGGAGTGGTCGATGACGAGGTCGACGGGCACGAGCGGATTGATCTTTTCCGGATCGCCGCCGAGGGAGACCATGGCGTCGCGCATGGCAGCAAGGTCGACGACGGCCGGAACGCCGGTGAAGTCCTGCATCAGCACGCGCGCCGGGCGATAGGCGATTTCGTTCTCGACGGTGCCCTTGTTGGTCAGCCATTCGGCGACGGCAAGGATATGTTCCTTCGTGACTGACTGCCCGTCTTCAAAACGCAGCAGGTTTTCCAGAAGCACCTTCATGGAGTAAGGCAACTTGGAAACGCCGGGCAGACCATTGGCCTCAGCCTTGGGCAGGCTGAAATAGACATAGTCTTTCCCGCCCACGGTCAGCGTTGAACGACAATTGAAACTGTCAAGAGATTTAGACACGAGATACCCCGTTTCTGATAGCCAACACAGTCGTGCGAACGCCTATGCACTTTATGCACATCAGGATGCGGGTACGGCCATTTCCGCTGTCCGCACGTAAGGCAGAAAACCTTATGTTCGGCGCAAGGATGAAATTCACGCCGACCGCTGGCGTGGTTGCAGGTCTTATAGATAATTTCGTAAAGACTTGCCAGAGTGACAAAGCGCAAATTTCGACAATTTTTTGCGCATTGCGGTAAACAAAATAGGGAAAGCCCGAGCGAATGCATCTAAGCGCTGAAAATCTGGCTGCAAAGCGGGGTGAAGACCTGATTTTCTTGAATGTTTCCTTCAACTTGGCGGGTGGAGACGCACTCGTTTTGACCGGCCGCAACGGGTCGGGAAAATCGACGCTGCTGCGCGTTGTGGCAGGCCTTCTCAGGCCGGAAAAGGGTCGTGTCGCATTCACCGGAAAGGACGGCGAATTGGACCGGCCGGCGGGCGAAGCCAGCCATTATCTCGGCCATCGCAATGCGATGAAATCCGAGCTGACTGTGGCCGAAAATCTGATCTTCTGGAAAACCTTCCTCACCGATATGCCGGGCGGCTCCAGTCTGAATGTCGATCAAGCGGCCGATGCCGTCGGGCTTGCCGACATCACGCATCTGCCCTTCGGCTATCTCTCCGCCGGCCAGCAGCGGCGAATCGCTTTCGCCAAACTTCTGGTCGCCTACCGCCCTATCTGGATCCTCGACGAACCGACGGCAGCGCTCGACAGCTCCGCCGACCGGCTCTTTGCTGACCTGATCACCACGCATCAAAAAAGCGGCGGCATCGTTCTTGCAGCAACGCACCAGCCGCTGGGCTTGGAGAACGTACAGGAGATGCGGATGACGGGGTTTGCCGGGGCAAATGAGGGGGTGTGGGGGTGATGTTGAATTTGTCGAGCCTGCGATGCCACCCTCTGTCTCTGTGGAAAAGCTCATCGCTGCGCGATGAGTTACCCCCCTCTGTCACTATCGTGACATCTCCCCCACAAGGGGGGAGATTGTCGACGGCAGCTGCTTGCCCAAAGCAACTGCGACAGAATCTGCGAGTGCAGAAAGACATTGTTTGGAGTCGAGTGAGCGGCAGGCTACCGATCTCCCCCCTTGTGGGGGAGATGCCCCGAAGGGGCAGAGGGGGGTGGCGAGAAGCACCAGCTTCTCGCGCCTTGAGCCACGCGAAAGGCGATCTTCACAAACGCTTTGAAAGCCATTACGCATGACCGCCCTCTTCTTCCGCGACCTCAAACTTTCGGTGCGCGCCGGCGGCGGGGCGTTGATCGGTATCCTGTTCTTCCTGACCGTCGTCGCCATCATCCCCTTCGCCGTCGGCCCCGACCTCAAACTTCTCTCACGCATCGGCCCTGCCATCGTCTGGATCGGCGCGTTGCTCGCAAGCCTGCTCGGCCTCGACCGGCTGTTTCAAGCCGAGCGCGATGACGGCTCGCTCGATCTGCTCGTCATGCAGGAAGCCCCTCTGGTGCTCACGGTCTTCATCAAATGCGCGGCCCATTGGGTGGCGACCGGCCTGCCGCTTGTCATCGCCTCGCCGCTGCTCGGCCTCTTTATGAATATGAACGAGACCGCGATCGCGACGACCGCCCTGACGTTGCTCGTTGGCTCGCCGGCGCTCACCTTCATCGGCGCGGTCGGTGCCGCCGTCGCCGTGGCGCTGCCGCGCGGCGGGTTGCTGGTCTCCATTCTGGTGCTGCCGCTCACCATTCCCGTGCTGATCTTCGGCGTCAGCGCCACCTATGCCGCCGTCGAGGGACCGCAGCCCTTCCTGCCGCCGTTTCTGATCCTGATCGCGCTGACCCTGTTCTTCGCAGTCCTCGGGCCAGCCGCTGCCGCCCTTGCCTTGCGGAACACGACGGATTGATCAGAGCAATTCCAGGAAAGTGTGAAGCGGTTTTCCGTCCGGAATTGCGTAAATACAAAAGGATAGAGCGCTTTCGCGTTTCGAAGAAAAGCGGAAAGGCTCTGATGGAGATACTGTTTCGCCCATCTGAGGCAATGCGGTCGATTGCCGGAAAAGCCATATCGGGTTAAACAAGCCGCATGAGCGATATCACTGCGATCAGCCGATTTTCTGACCTCGCCAACCCCACGCGGTTTTTGGCTTTTTCGGCGCGTATCATTCCCTGGCTGGCGGCGATTACAGCCATACTCCTAGCGATCGGCCTCTATCTGTCCTTTACGACCGAGGGCGACTACCAGCAGGGCGATACCGTCCGCATCATGTACATCCACGTTCCGGCCGCCTGGCTGTCGATGATGTGCTACACGATCATGAGCATGTCGGCGATCGGCACGCTGGTCTGGCGCCATCCGCTGGCCGATGTCGCCGGCAAGACGGCCGCCCCGCTCGGCGCCGCCTTCACCCTGATCGCGCTGGTCACCGGCTCGCTCTGGGGCAAGCCGATGTGGGGCACCTATTGGGTCTGGGATGCGCGTCTGACCTCGGTCTTCATCCTTTTCCTCATGTATCTCGGCTTGATTGCGCTCATCCGCGCAATGGACGATCCGTCGAAGGCCGCTCGCGTCGCCTCGATCCTGACGCTGGTCGGCTTCATCAATATCCCGATCATCAAGTTCTCCGTGGACTGGTGGAACACGCTGCATCAGTCGGAAAGCATCATGCGCATGGATGGCCCGGCCATCGATGCGGAATTCCTCTGGCCGCTCTTCACCATGGCGCTCGCCTTCACGCTGCTGTTCTTCACACTGCACCTGATGGCGATCCGCAACGAGATCTGGCGCCGCCGCATCGCCACGCAGCGCCGTATGGCCGCGCGTATGGCGAGCCGGGAGGACTAGAATGTCGCACCCCTTCTATGTCTTCGGCTCCTATGGCTTTGCCGCCTTCATGATCCTCGCCATCATCGCCTGGATCTGGATCGACGGACGCCTGCGCCGCCGCGAACTTGCCGTATTGGAAGCCTCCGGCATCCGCCGCCGCTCGCAGCGCCCATCGGAAAACGAGACGAAATGACCACGGATGCCGATAACAAGGATCAGCCGAAATCCAGCGGTACCGCACGCTATCTGCTGGCGCTCATTCCACTGATCGTCTTTGCCTGCATCGCATTTGCCGTCGGAAAGGTCATGTATGACCAGGAAGTGCACGGCACCGATATATCGGCCATTCCCTCGGCCCTGATCGGCACCAAGGCACCGAAATTAGCGCTGGCGCCGCTCGACGGCTCCAACCTGCCGGCACTGACCGATGACGCCATCAAGGGCAAGCTGACCCTCGTCAACGTCTTCGCCTCGTGGTGCATTCCCTGTCGTGACGAGCATCCTGTGCTGAAGGAACTCGCCAAGGACGGCCGGCTCAATATCGTTGCGATCAATTATAAGGATACGAGCGAGAATGCGCTGCGCTTCCTCGGCGAGCTCGGCAATCCCTACAACGCCATCGGCATCGACCCGAACGGCTCGGCCGCCATCGACTGGGGCGTCTACGGCATTCCGGAATCCTACCTCGTCTCGCCCGACGGCACGATCCTCTACAAGCAGGTCGGCCCCTTCACGCCAACCAGCCTGAAGGAAGGGCTTTATCCGGCGATAGCGAAGGCAACTGGCAAATCCTGATTGCTTAAAGCGCACTCTGCCACGTCTTGACCGCCTCGACCGGCCACACCAGCATCAGCACGTTCAGCGTGAGATTATCGCGAATCAGATAGCCGGTAAGCAGTTCAAAGAAGATGGCAATGACGACTGTCACCAAGACCGGCGCACGCCAGGCAAACAGGAAGCCGACGACCATGAAAACGGCATCCATCGACGAATTGAGAATGCTGTCGCCGACATAATCGAGCGAGATCGTCGCAGCGCGGTATCGGTTGATGATGATCGGGGAATTCTCCAGGATTTCCCAGCCGGATTCGATCAGCATGGCAACGAAGAGCCGCATCGACAGCGGTTTGCCACGCATGATCAGATGCGTGAGCCCGAAGAAAAGGAAGCCGTGGATGATGTGCGACGGCGTGTACCAGTCGGCGATGTGCTGTGAATTGCCGCTGGATTTCACCACCGGCTCGAAAAGCTTGACGTAGCCGCAGGTGCAGATCGGCACGCGGCCCATCATATATTCGGTGACGATCTGCACGAGCAGAACGACGGCGCAGGCGATGAACCAGAAGCTCTGTTGCCGATAGCGGCTTTGGGCGTCGATGGCTTCGCTCATTTACCGTTTTCCACCGGCGGCTCGACCGTGTGCTTCATGATGAGCGGCATCTGCGACAGAGTGAAGAGGATGGTGATCGGCATCGTTCCCCAGACCTTGAAGTTCACCCAGAGATTATCCGCCGCCTTGGTGTCGGGCAGGTAGAGCCAGTTCGAGCCGCGCCAGACGACTTCGTTAAGCACGGCGAGAACGAAGAAGAAAATGCCCCAGCGCAGCGTCAGCTTACGCCAGCCTTCAGCATCCAGCTGAAAGGCGGCGTTGAAGACATAGCCTAGCAGCGATTTACCGAAGGCAAGGCCGCCGAGCAGCACGATGCCAAACAGCGCATTGACGATGGTCGGTTTCATCTTGATGAAGGTTTCGTTCTGAAGATAGATGCCGAGCGCGCCGAAAATCAGCACCACGATGCCAGAGACGAAGGGCATCAGCGGCAGGTGGCCGAGCACGACCTTCGAAACGATGAGCGAGATCAACGTTGCCGCCATGAACAGGCCGGTGGCGACGAAAAGCGGGCCACCGAGCGCTGCCAGCTGCGGGAAATGCTGCACCAGCCAGTCGCCACGCAGATTGCCGAAGAAGAACACCAGCAAAGGCCCGAGTTCCAGCACCAGCTTCAGCATGGGGTGGTGTTTGTCGGCAGCACTTGGGGTGAGATCGCTGTCGCTGGTCGTCATTGCGGCACTTTCCCTGTCATCAAACTTGTCATCGAATTTGTTCTTGTCATTCATTGGCTGTTTACAGCCCCCGTACCGGCAATGGCATGGGCAAAATCCTCGGCCTCGAACGGCTCGAGATCGTCTACACCCTCGCCGACGCCGATGAAATAGACCGGCAGCTTGTGCTTGGCCGAGATGGCGACGAGGATACCGCCCCGTGCCGTGCCGTCGAGCTTGGTCATGATCAGGCCATTGACGCCGGCAACATTGCGGAAGATTTCCACCTGATTCAAGGCGTTCTGGCCGGTCGTCGCATCCAGCGTCTGCAGCACGGTATGCGGCGCATCCGGATCGAGCTTGCCGAGCACGCGCACGATCTTTTCCAGCTCCGCCATCAGCTCCGCCTTGTTCTGCAGACGGCCGGCCGTGTCGATGATCAAAACGTCGCTCTTATTGGCCTTGGCCTGCTGGAAAGCATCGAAGGCAAGGCCGGCGGCATCTGCCCCGATCTTGGTACCGATGAAATCCGACTTGGTGCGATCGGCCCAGATCTTCAATTGCTCGATGGCAGCGGCGCGGAAGGTATCGCCGGCGGCCAGCGTAACCTTCAGCCCGGCGCCGGAGAGCTTTGCGGCCAATTTGCCGATCGTCGTCGTCTTGCCTGTACCGTTAACACCGACGACGAGAATGACATGCGGCTTGTGGCTGAGGTCGAGCTGCAAGGGCTTGGCAACCGGCTTCAGCACCTTGGCAATTTCCTGCGCCATGATGCGGCCTACGTCCTCGCTCGTCACATCCTTGCCGTAGCGCTCGGAGGCCAGCGTATCGGTGACGCGCATCGCCGTCTCGACGCCGAGATCGGCCTGGATCAGCAAATCCTCCAGATCCTGCAGCGTCTGATCGTCAAGCTTACGCTTGGTGAAAAGCGCCGCGATCTGGCCGCTCAGCTGCGACGAGGTGCGCGCCAGCCCAGCTCGCAGGCGCTGGAACCAGGAGAGTTTCTGTTTTGGCGCTTCGGGGACGGGCTCGGGGGCCGAGGCGGCAGTGGAGAAGCCCTTGGGGAGATTGGGGGCTTCGACCGAGGGTTCGCTGGTTTCGAATGAGGGTTCCGGGGCTGTCGGCGTTTCTGCGTTCTTCGACGAAAGGTCAGAGTTTGCCGAAGCTTCTTCACCCCCCTCTGTCCTATCGGACATCTCCCCCACAAGGGAGGAGATTGGTTCGATGGGGTGCTCTTCCGAAACTACATTGGCTTCAGGATCGGCAGGTTGCTCCGGTTCGATTGCCTGACGATCTTCGGGCTGCTCTTGCGACTCGACCTCAAGGGAACCGGAAGTCTCAGCGGCCTCGATCTCTTTCGCGCCGGAAGCATCTGCCTGGCTTTGAGCCTCTTGCTCAACCGGCGCTTCACCCTCCAACCGATCTCCCCCCTCGTCGGGGAGATGTCCCGAAGGGACAGAGGGGTGTGATGCAGGCTCGGCAGGTTCTGACGCCGGCGAAACATCCACGACAGGCGCGTCAACCCGAGCCAAATCCTCCGCAGGCGCCTGCTCCTCAGCCGGCTTTTCGCGGCCGAAGGTGAAGACTTTTTTGATGAAACCGAGCGCCATGAAGTGTCCGTTGAAGCATTAGGCCGCGTCGGCGGCCAGAAGTTGCATGTCGAGGTGCTTGCCATTGTGGCCGGTGATTGCGACCTGCACAAGGTCGCGCGGGCGAAGGCCGGGGGCGGCAACAAGCGTGAAGTTTTCCGTATGCGCCAGCCCGCCATTCTCCACAAGCAGCCATTGTCGCGTGCCGACCATCTTGTCGAGATGGGCCTGGTGCAATCTCTGTCCAGCCTCGCGCAGGCGGGCGGCGCGTTCCTTGATCAGGCCGCGATCGAGCTGCGGCATGCGGGCGGCGGGTGTGCCGGGACGCGGGCTGTAAGGGAAAACATGCAGATGCGCGATGCCGGCCTCTTCAGCCAGGCCGACGGCATTGGCGAACATTTCTTCCGTTTCCGTCGGGAAACCGGCGATCATATCGGCGCCGAAGCTCGTCTCGGGGCGCAGGCGGCGCACATCCTCGATGAAACGCACGGCGTCAGCGCGCGAGTGCCGTCGCTTCATGCGCTTGAGAATCATATCGTCGCCATGCTGCAGCGAGAGATGCAGATGCGGCATGAAGCGCGGCTCGTCGGCGATCAGATCCATCAGATGCCGATCGGCCTCGATGCTGTCGATGGAGGACAGCCGCAGCCGGCGGATCTCCGGGATTTGCTTCAGCAGCGTCTTCGCAAGCAGGCCGAGCGTCGGCGTTCCCGGCAGATCAGCACCATAGCTTGTGGCATCGACGCCGGTCAGCACGATCTCGCGATAGCCGCTTTCCACCAGGTTGCGGGCTTGGTCGACAACGGCACCCATGGGCACGGAGCGCGAATTGCCGCGGCCATAGGGAATAATGCAGAAGGTGCAGCGATGGTCGCAGCCATTCTGCACCTGGATGAAGGCCCGCACGTGACCGTCGATGTGGCGGATCATCTGCGGCGCGGTGGCCCGCACGCTCATGATGTCGTTGACGCGCAGCTTCTCTTCCGCCGAAACGCCGAAATCCGGCAGGGAGCGGTAGGAGGTGCTCTTCAGCTTCTCCTCATTGCCCAGCACGGCATCGACTTCTGCCATTTCTGCAAAGGTCTGTTTCTCGGTCTGCGCCGCGCAACCTGTCACGATGATGCGGGCATGCGGATTGTCACGCCGCGCGCGGCGGATCGCCTGCCGCGCCTGGCGCACGGCTTCGCCTGTTACGGCGCAGGTATTGACCAGAATGGCATTGTTGAGCCCGGCTTTCTCCGCCTCGGCCCTCATCACTTCGGATTCATAGGTATTGAGACGACAGCCGAAGGTAATGACTTCGACCCCGCTCACCGCGCCTGAGCCCCCTGCTCCGGATCGCGCGAGAAGCTGCCCGTGACCGGATCGACCGTGCCGGACCATTCCCATTCGGCAGGCCCAGTCATGACGACATGGTCGTTACTGTCTAGCCATTCGACGGTGAGCTTGCCTGGCGCAGGCGCGGAGGCGACGTCGATCGTCACCTTGCGGCCGGTGCGGCCGGTACGCGCGGCGCTGACGGCGGCAGCACAGGCCGCCGAGCCGCAGGCAAGCGTCAGGCCGGCGCCACGCTCCCAGGTGCGGGTGCGTAGAAGCGCTGGCGAAAGCACCTGTGCCAGCGTGATATTGGCGCGCTCGGGAAACATCGGGTGGTTTTCGAGCAGCGGGCCGAAGCGATCGAGATCGAAGGACATCGGGTCCCTGTCGACCCAGAAGATCGCGTGTGGATTGCCCATCGACATCACGGAAGGCGAATGCAGGACGGGATTGTCGATCGGCCCGATCTGCAGCTCGATGCGGCTGGTATCGGCAAATTCCTCGGCAAGCGGGATCTTGTCCCAAGCAAAGACGGGCGTGCCCATATCGACCGAAATCGTGCCGTCTTCATGCTCCCTAGCATTCAGGATGCCGGCGACGGTCTGGAAGGTGAACACCTTCTTGCCGGTTTCGGCCGCCAGCGCCTGCACGACGCAACGCGTGCCGTTACCGCAGGCCTGCGCCTTCGTGCCATCGCAGTTGAGGATGTCGATCCAGGCATCAGTTCCCTGCAGCTTCGGGTCATGGATCGCCATGATCTGGTCGAACTGGGTTGCTGGATCGGCATTGAGCGCGATCGCCGCCTCGGCCGTCACCACATCCTTGCGGCCGCGCATGTCGACGACCAGGATCTTGTTGCCAAGCCCGTTCATCCTCGCGAATTCGACCGTATTGCTCATGATGTCATGTCCGTCAGTGTTTTCGAGCTGTATATGGCGGAAATGCGGGGGAATTACCAGTGGGACGTGAAGGACGACAATTTTCAGATTTGGCCGCGGTCTCCGGGCCGCCCCGATCCTTCGACGGGCTCCGGATGAGGGCGGAGCGAGTTGCAATCCAAGTAAAGGACATAGTCCTCATAGTGAGGAGGCCTGCAAGGCCGTCTCGAACCACGAGGACGGGTGGCTCGTGCTTTGACCGCAACAAAAATCCCGCCAAGCAGCCTTGACGTTATTTATTTCCAGAAAAAATCATTCGCCATGTCGGATTGTCAAACATTGCCACGTCCTAGGCTCGTCCACTTCGTAAAACCATAGGGATTATGACCATGCCGAATACCATAAGCCTGCACCGCGTCCTGGCCACCAGCCCGGAAAAGGTCTATCGCGCATTCATCGAAGCGGATGCGCTGGCCAAGTGGCTGCCGCCGAACGGTTTTGCCTGCAGCGTGCACCACTTCGAAGGAAAAGTCGGCGGCGCGTTCAAGATGTCGTTCCGCAATTTTACCACCAGCGAAGTCCACGCTTTCGGCGGTGAATATATCGAGCTCGTTCCCGGCGAACTGGTGCGTTACACAGACAGGTTCGACGACCCCAACCTGCCCGGCCAAATGGAAGTGACGGTGACGTTGAAAAAGGTGCTGGTGGGAACCGAGGTCAACATCACCCAGGCCGGCATCCCCGATGTCATTCCGCCGGAAGCTTGCTATCTCGGCTGGCAGGAATCGCTGATCAATCTGGCAAAGCTGATTGAGCCTGAGATTACGCAGTAAGTCGAGATAGGCATAGGGCTTTCTGAAAACCCCTTCTCCCCTTGGGGAGAAGGAACTTTCGGCCCCAAGCGCCAACGCTCACACAACCGGAACGTCAAAAACCTCGGCTGCCCGGAGCGGCCGAAAGCGATCCGGCTCCACACCCTCGGCTTTCAAGGCCGCATCCAGCGCCTGAACGGGCGCATCGATCCCCTCGTCCGTCAGCTGGAAGGTCGCGAAGTGATGGCCAGCGACATAGGCGGCCTTGCAGAGCTTCATGCCCTTGACCGCCTCTTCCGGATTCTGGTGCTGGCCCTTCATGAACCAGCGCGGCTCATAGGCGCCGAAGGGTAGGATCGCGAGGCGGAAGCCACCATGTTTTTGCCGGACGGCGTCATAGTTGATGCCGTCGTGAAAGCCGGTATCGCCGACATGATAGATCTTGCCTGCCGGCGTGGTCAGCACGAATGCCGCCCAGAGCGCCATGCGCCGGTCGCCCATGCCGCGCGCCGACCAATGATGGCAGGGCTCGGTATCGATCGTCACTCCGCCTCTGACCTCAACGCGATCGCCCCAGTCGACAACGGCGATATCGGCATCGGGAACGGTACGACGGATAATGGTATCGTTGCCGAGCGGCGTGACGATCTTTGGCCGATGCGCCTGCTGCAGGCGGGCAAGGGTGGCGAGATCGAGGTGGTCGTAGTGATTATGCGTCACCAACACGAGGTCGATATGGGGCAGATCCTCGAAGCGGATGCCGGGCGGCACTACGCGCTTCGGCCCGACGGTGCGGAAGGGGCTGACCCGCTCCGACCAGACAGGATCGGTCAGGATATTCAACCCGGCGACCTGCACCAGCATCGACGCATGGCCGACCATGGTGAGCCGCATCTGCTCGCCGAAAACATGCCGGTCCGGCTTGGCCGGCGGAAAGGCGCTGATGACGGGATTGGGCCAGCGCACCCGCCCGCCGCCGAGCTGCCAGCGCAAAAGATCGAGCGCATTGCCCGGCGCTACGCCGCCCGGGTTGAAGAAACGCTGGCCGTCGAAATGATCGGAAACCGGACCTTGATAATAGGGATTCTTCCTGGCAGAGCCGGAGGAGCTTGTCATGGCTTGTCCGCTCCTTGGGTACCTGCCGCCGCGGCGGTGGGAAAGCCGGCTTTGGCAAACCATTCTTCGGCCTCGGAAGGCGTCAGCGTCTCCTCAAGCACGACATTCGCCGGCATGGCAAAGAGCTGCGGCGTGAAGAAGCTGGTATCCCACAACGCCGCGCCTTCGACCGGAGGTGAGAGCACAATGATCTGCCGACCATCGATGCGGAAAATCGTCTCGACGGATTCCTCGCCGGAAATATCGGCAAGGCCTGGCTCATCCGGCCGCACCGTCTGGTAGCGCCACCAGGGCTCGTCATTGCCCTCTTCGACCACGGTCACGCAGCGCGCCATATCGACAATGAACCGGTTGGGCGCCCGACCGCCGGGCAATCTCTCGCCGAAGGCCGCCTGGATGAGCGTGAACAGATGAAAGCAATTGACGATATTCTCATACCGCAGGCGAAAACCCTGACGGCTCGGCAGATGCAGCACCAGCAGATCATCGCTGCGGCTCAAGAGCACTTGGCGAACCCAAGCCGCCCCCGGCGTGTAATCCTGCAATTCCACAAGCTGCGCCATCAGCGCCTTGTTGCCGGCAGCGAGTGCACGCTCCTGCGGCATGCCGGAAAGATGCGAAACTGCCGATTGGCCGAGCAGCTGAAAAGCGTCGAGCAGCTGCCTTTGCCGTGGGCTAAGCTCCTTGCGGCCGGCAAAGCCGCGGTGAATCTGCGGCAGCCACGCCAGATAGAGCTCCCAGACGGCTGGACCGCTGCGCTCCACCGCACCGCCCTTTTCGACGATGGTGCCGAGCATATTGGCAAGAACGGCGGCTCCAGGTGGCGGCAGGCGGCTGAGCTCGCGCGCCGCCCGCGCCGCGATCTTCGGCTGGGCCTTGGCGCTCGCATAGAAGGCTTGCGCCGCGACGTTGAAACGGGTGTCCACCCGGCCGCCGGCGTAAGCGCGACAGGCAGCAAGAAGATCGGTCAGGGCTGCATCATTCATTCGGAACGGTCTCGGGGAATCACTTGACGGCTGGGATCGATACAACAATTCGAAGACGGTAATACGGTCAAATCGACATCGATATGGGGATGTCATCCGTGCATTTCAGGCATTTCGGCCGCATTGGGTTGACTTTGGCGGCCTTTTCCTGTTTATCGCCCGCAATCTGCGACGAGCACAAGCCTCCGAGCCACCGACCGGGACCCATTTAGGTATAAAGAGATCCCGGAGGTCAACACCCGACAGCGCGATGCGCCCTCGGGTGCTTTTTGGCTTTGCGTCTTGTTTTCGTCATGGAAAAGCACGACGTTTTCGGGCGAGGAACCGCGCAAAGTTGCGCCAAGTCCAATCCCAAGCGATCGATAAGGAAGAACCGATGTTTGAAAACCTCCAGGACCGTCTTGGTTCCATTCTGAATGGACTGACTGGCCGCGGCGCGCTTTCGGAAGCCGATGTTTCCGCGGCACTGCGCGAGGTTCGCCGCGCGCTGCTCGAAGCCGACGTGGCGCTGGATGTCGTTCGCTCCTTTACCGATCGCGTCCGCGAAAAAGCCGTTGGCGCCGAAATCCTGAAGTCGATCAAGCCCGGCCAGATGGTCGTCAAGATCGTCCATGACGAGCTGATCGAGATGCTCGGCGGCGAAGGCGTTGGCATCGATCTTAATGCGCCTGCCCCGGTCGTCGTGATGATGGTCGGTCTGCAGGGCTCGGGTAAGACCACGACCACGGCCAAGATCGCCAACCGCCTGACGAGCCGCGACCGCAAGAAGGTCCTGATGGCCTCGCTCGACACGCGCCGACCGGCAGCGCAGGAGCAGCTGCGCCAGCTCGGCGTGCAGACGGGCATCGACACGCTTCCGGTCATATCCGGCCAGTCCCCGACCGATATTGCCGCACGCGCCGTCCAAGCCGCCAAGCTCGGCGGCCATGATGTCGTCATCCTCGACACCGCCGGCCGTACGCATATCGACGAGCCGCTCATGGTCGAGATGGCGGACATCAAGAAGAAGTCCAATCCGCACGAAATCCTGCTGGTCGCCGATAGCTTGACCGGTCAGGATGCCGTCAACCTCGCCCGCAATTTCGACGAACGTGTAGGGATCACTGGCCTCGTGTTGACCCGCATGGACGGTGACGGCCGCGGCGGTGCCGCCCTTTCGATGCGCGCAGTCACCGGCAAGCCGATCAAGCTGATCGGTGTCGGCGAAAAGATGGGCGAGCTGGAAGAATTCCATCCCCGCCGCATCGCCGACCGTATCCTCGGCATGGGCGACATCGTGTCGCTCGTCGAGAAGGCGGCCGAGAATATCGACGCCGAGAAGGCAGCCGCCATGGCCGCCAAGATGGCCAAGGGCAAGTTCGACCTCAACGATCTCGCCGATCAGCTCGGCCAGATGCAGAAAATGGGCGGCATGGGCGGCATCATGGGCCTGATGCCCGGCATGTCCGGCATGAAGGACAAGATGGCCGCTGCCGGCCTCGACGACCGCCTGTTCAAGCGCCAGCTCGCCATCATCTCCTCGATGACCAAGGCCGAGCGCGCCAATCCGGATCTCTTGAAACACTCCCGCAAGAAGCGCATCGCCGCCGGCTCCGGCACCGATGCTTCCGACATCAACAAGCTTCTGAAGATGCACCGCCAGATGGCGGACATGATGAAGATGATGGGCGGCAAGGGCAAAGGCGGCATGATGAAGCAGCTGATGGGCGGCCTTGCCGGCAAGATGGGCCTCGGCGGCGGTATGGGCGGCATGCCCGACCTGTCGAACATGGACCCCAAGCAGCTCGAAGCTCTGCAGAAGCAGGCCGAAGCCGCTGGCCTCGGCCGTCCCGGCGGTTTGCCGGGTGGCTTGCCAGGTCTGGGCGGCGGGGGCGGTTTGCCGGGTCTCGGTGGCGCCAAGCTGCCCGGCCTTGGCAGTGGTTTCCCGGGGCTTCCGGGTTTGCCGAAGAAGAAGTGAGAAGGATCGTTGACCCCCATGATTGATCCAGACGTTAAGGCCCAATTGGGCAAATACCGCCAGTCGATCGACAATATCGATGCCGCACTGGTGCATATGCTGGCCGAACGCTTCCGCTGCACCAAAGAGGTCGGCGTGTTGAAGGCCAAGTACGACCTGCCGCCGGCCGACCCGGCGCGCGAAGAATTTCAGATCGAGCGCCTGCGCCGCCTGGCAAAGGATGCAAATCTGGACCCGGATTTCGCCGAGAAGTTCCTGAACTTCGTCATCAAGGAAGTCATCCGGCATCATGAACAGATCGCTGCGGATTTCAAAGGGTAATCCCTGGCCGCGTGACCCAGAAGACGCAGGACGTTTTCGACGGGGATTACACGGCACGAAAAAAGCAGCGCGACGTAACCATACCGCACAACGAAGCGGTCACGAAAAGCCTAAGGAGAATAACATGGCATTGAAAATTCGTCTCGCCCGCGGTGGCTCCAAGAAGCGCCCGTACTACCACGTTGTCGTAGCCGACGCTCGCTCGCCGCGCGACGGCCGTTTCCTGGAGACCCTCGGCTCCTGGAACCCGATGCTTGCCAAGGACGACGCCAAGCGCGTTGAACTCAAGGCCGAGCGCATCAAGCACTGGCTCGACCACGGCGCACAGCCGACCGACCGCGTTCTCCGCTTCCTCAACGAAGCCGGCATCGCGACGCGCGAAGCCAAGAACAACCCGGAAAAGGCAAAGCCGGGCAAGAAGGCTCAGGAGCGCGCTGCCGAAAAGGCTCAGAAGGCTGCTGACGCCGCTGCTGCTTCCGAGTAATCGGACCTGGCATTGATTGAAAGCGGGTGGCATGGCGACATGCCGCCCGTTTTTTGTTTCCCATCGGCAAATGTTCAGCCTATGAGAGAACCAACGACAGCGCCGCGCGTCACGCGCAAAGGTCGCTGGAGCAATTCGGATCTGCTGCATAATCCCGGTAACCGGCGAAGAGACCATGACGAAACTGCAAAACCCGGTATTGATGGCCACCATCGGCGCGGCGCAAGGCTTGAGAGGCGAGGTGCGCGCGCGCGCCTATACGTCGGATCCGACCGCGCTCGGCGATTACGGCCACCTGCACAGCATGGACGGCCGCAGCTTCGAGGTGCTGGAAATCCGCGAGGCCAAGAATGTGGTCGTGGTGCGCTTTCGCGGCGTCAACGACCGCAATGCCGCCGAGGCGCTGAACGGCCTGGAACTCTATATCGAGCGCGACAACCTGCCTGATGACGAACTCGACGACGACGAATTCTTCTACGCCGATCTCGAAGGGCTGGAAGCCGTCGACGACCAGGGCACCGGCTACGGCACTGTCAGCGGCGTCTATGATTTCGGCGCCGGCGATCTGCTGGAGCTGAAGGGGCCGGGCAAACGCCCGGTGCTGATCCCCTTTTCCGAGGCCGCGGTGCTTGAAATCGACCTCGAGGGCGGCAAGATCCTGATCGACCCGCTGGCCGCTGGCCTGATCGACAGCCCCGACGACCTGATCGGCAAACCAGAAAAGCCGGAAACACCCGAGAAGCCGCAGAGCAAGCCGAAGAAGAAGTGAATCCTTATTGGGAAGTGAGCGCGCCATGAGTTTCCGGGCGACCATATTGACGCTTTATCCCGAGATGTTCCCGGGCCATCTCGGCACGTCCCTCGCCGGCAAGGCCATGGAACGTGGGCAATGGGCGCTCGACACTGTACAGATCCGTGATTTTGCGACCGACAGGCACCGCACCGTCGACGACACGCCGGCCGGCGGTGGCGCCGGCATGGTGCTGAAGCCGGATGTGCTTGCCCGCGCCATCGACCACGCGAGCGAAAATGACAGTCGTCCGCGCCTGCTGATGAGCCCGCGCGGTAAGCCGCTGACGCAGAAGCGCGTGCGCGAGCTTGCGGGCGGCGAAGGCGTCATCATCGTCTGCGGCCGCTTCGAAGGCGTCGACCAGCGCGTCATCGACGGCCGCGGCCTCGAAGAAATCTCGATCGGCGACTATATCCTCTCGGGCGGCGAGCCGGCTGCGTTGATCCTGCTCGACGCCATCGTCCGCATCCTGCCCGGCGTGATGGGCAACGACCTCTCCGGCCTGCACGAAAGCTTCGAAGGCGGCCTGCTGGAGCATCCGCATTATACCCGCCCGCAGATATGGGAAGGCCGCGAGATTCCGGCAATTCTAACCTCAGGTAACCACGCGGCAATCGCCAAATGGCAGAAAGAGCAGGCCGAGCGACTGACGAAGGAGCGTCGACCGGATTTGTTGGACGAATTGCAGAAGAAATAGCGACAGCACCGGCTGGATGAGCGAGATCCTTGAAATATGCCCGCGAAACTGCCGACAAGCGCCACTTAATTCCTCGCCAAGGGGTGACAAACGCGTGACAATAGGGTATGTGCGCGCCCGGCATGGGAAATTTCCCATCAACCAGCAAAGAAGAGCAGACGTATTCGCTCCTGCCTGAACGGGCATATATCCGAGGCGTGATCTAACGGTCCGACCAAAGATAGAATGATGAGCGCTCTGGCTGTTGAAGCAACAACGAGGTTGATACTATGAACATCATTCAGCAGTTGGAAGCCGAACAGGCTGCCAAGATCGAAGCCAAGCGCACCCTTCCCGCATTTTCCGCTGGCGACACCGTTCGCGTCAACGTGAAGGTCACGGAAGGCAACCGTACCCGCGTTCAGGCCTATGAAGGCGTTTGCATCGCTCGCTCCGGCGGCGGCCTGCAGGAAAACTTCACGGTTCGCAAGATCTCCTACGGCGAAGGCGTCGAGCGCGTATTCCCGGTTTACTCGCCGATGATCGAAAGCGTCGAAGTCGTTCGCCGCGGTAAGGTCCGTCGCGCCAAGCTCTACTACCTGCGCGACCTGCGCGGCAAGGCTGCCCGTATCGTCGAAAACACCGGCACCCGCGCCCGCAAGCTCAACGATGCCGAGCGCCAGGCCCTGGCCGACGAGAAGGCACGCATCGAAGCCGAGAAGGTCGCAGCCGCTCAGGCGCTCGCAGCTGAAAAGGCAGCAGCCGAAGCCGCAGAAGCAAAGGCAGCTGCAGAAGCTGCTGCAGCCGCAGCAGCCGAGCCGGCAGCAGAATAAGTTTCGATCCATACGGATCGCAAAGCATGAAGGCGGCCCTTGGGTCGCCTTTTTGCTGCCTGCCGTAATGCGACGCGGCAACCGGAAATTTCTTCGGCCGCCTCATGTTTTAGAGCTGCTTTTCCTTTTTTATGATTGCTACGTTGGCAATAATCTTGCCATCCGCTTTCCAAATGTGACAGTTTTCCGCCACGCTAATCGGGGAGATTTCCATGGCATTCCGTCGTTCGTTCCTTCTGGGCCTCAGCGCCCTCGTGCTTGCACCTTTCGCTGCCTTCGCCGCCGACCTTCCGAACCTCAACGGCAAGACCGTTGTCGTCGTTACCGAGAATGCCTATCCGCCCCTGCAGTTCATCGATCCGAAGACGAACAAGGCAATCGGCTGGGAATATGACGCGATGAACGAGATCGCCAAGCGCCTGAACTTCAAGGTCGAGTACCAGAACACCAGCTGGGACGCGATGATCCAGGCCGTCTCGGAAGGCCAGTACAACATCGGCATGACCGGCATTACCATCAAGGACGACCGCAAGCAGAAGGTCGATTTTTCCGACCCCTACATGCGCTCCGAGCAATTCATGCTCGTGCGCGGAGACGAGAAGCGCTTCACCGACGCCAAGAGCTTCGCCGCCTTCAAGGACGGCCTGATCGGCGCGCAGCCGGGCACGACACCCTTCTACACCGCCGTCTATTCGGTGCTCGATGGCAACGAGCAGAACCCGCGCATCAAGACCTTCGAAACCTTCGGCGCCACCGTACAGGCACTGAAAACCGGTGACGTCGACACGGTGCTGACCGACGGCACGGCCGGCAAGGGCTATGTCGATGCCTCCAATGGCGGCTTGAAGCTCGTCGGCGGTCCGCTCGGCACCGAGGATTTCGGCTTCATCTTCCAGAAGGGTTCAGATCTCGTCGCCCCGATCAATGCCGCCATCGCCAGCCTTAAGGCCGACGGCACGCTCGACGCGCTGAACAAGAAGTGGTTCCTCGACTACAAGATGGGCCAATGAATTCTGAAGATCGATATATTGGAAGCCCGCTCTGATGGCGCCTTTGGCAGGCCCGGGCGGGCACCGCGGCAAGGAAGACTTTCCCTGGTGGCTGGTCGCCCTCGCTATCCTCGGCATCGTCGCCTCATTCGCAATTGCGGCGAACGGCCTCTATGCCCAGATTTTTTCTCTTCTGCTGAATGGCATCGGCGTCACGGTCTTCGTGACGCTGGTGGCTTTTACGCTGGCTGTGCTGCTCGGCCTCGGGCTGGCGCTACTCGGCCTGTCGGATTTCCTCGTGCTGCGACAGGTCGCGCGCTTCTATATCGAGATCGTGCGTGGCATTCCGATACTGGTGCTGCTTTCCTACATCGCATTCGTCGGCACGCCGGCCTTCGTCGCCGTCTATAACGTCGTCGTCTCGCCATTGATCTCCGCCGGCTGGGCAAGCCCGCTCGTCACCCGCGACGTGCCCTTCGCTTGGCGCACGATCATCGCGCTGACCATCGCCTATTCGTCCTTCATCGCCGAAATCTTCCGCGCCGGCATCCAGGCGGTGGACCAGGGCCAGATCGAAGCGGCAAAGGCGCTCGGCCTCAGCCGCTTCCAGCGCTTTCGCCTCGTCGTCTTTCCCCAGGCGATCCGCGTCATCTTGCCGCCGCTGTCGAATGATTTCATCGCCATGGTGAAGGACAGTTCGCTGGTCTCCGTACTCGGGGTTGCCGATATCAGCCAGCTCGCCAAGCTCTACTATTCGGCCAATTTCCGCTACTTCGAAACCCTGTCGATCCTCGCCTTCATCTACCTGCTTTTGACAATCGGTCTGTCGCTGCTGCTCAGGCAGCTCGAAGCCTGGATGCGCCGCCGCTCCGGCAGCGACCGCTCTGCCTTCCCCCGCCTGGCCGCGAGCCAGCCGCCGGGCGCGCAGGTGTGATGCCAAAGCCGACCGTACCGATGCAATCCCATCGTCACCATTGCCGAGACTTCGGAAAATTGATATGAGCAACGCCATGAGTAAGATCATGAGCAAAGACGGACATTGCGTCACGGCTTTCGTGCTGCAGGACCATAAGCGCCTGCCGGCACGCTTCTTTGCGATGATTTCGGGCGCGCTCAACAGCCGACTTCGCTGATCACACCCGAGGCCGGCGGTCCTGATCCGTCAATCCCCTTTTCGACAATGCCAATATGGATTTGTAGCCATGAGCGCTCCACGCACACTGTACGACAAAATCTGGGATGACCACTTGGTTGACGCCCAAGAAGACGGCACCTGTCTTCTCTATATCGACCGTCATCTCGTTCACGAAGTGACGTCGCCGCAGGCCTTCGAAGGCCTGCGCATGACCGGCCGCAAGGTTCACGCGCCGCAGAAGACGCTTGCCGTCGTCGACCACAACGTGCCGACCTCGCCGGATCGTCATCTCGGCATCAAGAACGAAGAAAGCCGCATTCAGGTCGAGCAGCTCGCCAAGAACGCCGCCGAATTCGGCGTGGAATACTACTCCGAAAACGACAAGCGCCAGGGCATCGTTCACATCATCGGCCCCGAGCAGGGCTTCACCCTGCCCGGCATGACCATCGTCTGCGGTGACAGCCACACCTCGACCCACGGCGCCTTCGGCTCGCTCGCCCATGGTATCGGCACCTCCGAGGTCGAGCATGTGCTCGCCACGCAGACGCTGATCCAGAAGAAGGCCAAGAACATGCTGGTGCAGGTCGACGGTCAGCTGCCGCCGGGCGTCACCGCCAAGGACATCATCCTCGCCATCATCGGAGAGATCGGCACTGCCGGCGGCACCGGCTACGTCATCGAATATGCCGGCGAAGCCATTCGCTCGCTGTCGATGGAAGGCCGCATGACCATCTGCAACATGTCGATCGAAGGCGGCGCCCGCGCCGGCCTGATCGCTCCGGATGAAATCACCTTCGAATATATCAAGGGCAAGCCGCGCGCGCCGAAGGGGGAAGCGCTGGAACAGGCGATCGCCTACTGGAAGACGCTGCAGTCGGACGAAGGCGCGCATTACGACCGCATCGTCAAGCTCGATGCCGCAAGCCTGCCGCCGATCGTCTCCTGGGGCTCTTCCCCGGAAGACGTCATCTCCGTTCAGGGCATCGTCCCGAACCCGGACGAAATCCAGGACGAGACCAAGCGTACCTCCAAGTGGCGTGCGCTCGACTATATGGGCCTGAAGCCGGGCACGCCGATAACCGAGATCAATGTCGATCGCGTCTTCATCGGCTCCTGCACCAACGGCCGCATCGAAGACCTGCGCGCAGTCGCCAAGGTTGTCGAAGGCAAGACGGTGGCTTCCACGGTCAACGCCATGATCGTTCCGGGCTCTGGCCTAGTGAAGGAGCAGGCTGAGGCGGAAGGTCTCGACAAGATCTTCAAGGCTGCCGGTTTCGACTGGCGCGAGCCTGGCTGTTCCATGTGCCTCGCCATGAACGACGATCGCCTGAAGCCGGGCGAACGTTGCGCTTCGACCTCGAACCGCAACTTCGAAGGCCGCCAGGGCTTCAAAGGCCGCACGCATCTGGTCTCGCCGGCCATGGCCGCGGCTGCCGCGATCGCCGGCCACTTCGTCGATATCCGCGAGTGGAAGTAATCGGCCTGAAGGCATGAATGACAAAGGGCGGCCTGATGGCCGCCCTTTTTGTTTACCGGGGGGAAATTCGCCGGCTGCTCTATTGCTTTGATGTGACGGCTTGTCTCCCGCCGAGCATGGGATTTCCTGCCGTCGGAGCCTGCTGCGCGCGCTGGCTGAGCCAGACGCTGCCAAGCACGACGACAATGCCGAACATCTGCATCGGGCTCAGCTGCTGGCCGAGCACCGCCCAGCCCAGGATCACGGCGGTCGTCGGGCTGAGGAAGCCGAGCGGCGAGACCATCGAAGGCTCGAGCCGCGACAAACCCCGAAACCAGAGAATATAGGTAAGTGCTGCGCCGATCAGCCCGAGATAGGCGAAGCCGAGAACGTTGGCGCCGGTCAGATGCGGCAGCGGCGGTTCGAGCAACAGCGCCACCGGCAGCAACAGCACGCCTCCTGCCGTCAGCTGCCACGCCGTGAAGGTCAGCGGCGAGACATCGGGCCGCCAGCGGCGGCTGAGCACAGTGCCGGCTGCCATGGAAAAGGCTCCGGCAATGCCCGCAGCGATACCAATCGGATCGAGCGTCGCATTCGGCGTCAGGATCAGCAGCGCAACCCCGCCGATGCCGGCAATGGCTGCGATGATGGAAAGGCCGCGGATCGGCGATCCCAGCAGCAAGCGCGCCAGCACAATAACGATCAGCGGCTGGACGGCACCGACGGTCGCGGCAACGCCACCGGGCAGTCGATAGGCCGAAATGAACAGCAGCCACCAGAAGACAGAGAAATTCAGCGCCCCGAGCACCAGCGACTTCAGCCACCAGACCCCATGCGGCAACCGCCGCACGATGAGGAGCAGCAGCAGGCCGGCGGGCAGTGCGCGCAGCATGGCGACAGTCAATGGATAACCGGCCGGCAAAAGCTGCGTGGTTACCAAATAGGTGCTGCCCCAGATCGCCGGCGCGATGGCGGTGAGCAACAGGTCGAAATTGCGGTTCATGGCCTTGGCCTCAAATTTATCTTGACCTCAAGATAATCTGAAATACCTTGACGTCAAGATAAATTCATGGCGAGATCTCGTTATGGATCGCATCGATAAAATTCTCGCCCAGTGGCGCCGTGAACGGCCGGACCTCAACACCACGGCGATGGGCCTTTTCGGGCGCCTGCGCAATCTCGCGCTCCATCTCTCGCGCGAGATGGAGAAGACCTTCGGCCGCTTCGGCCTGAACGCGGCGAACTTCGACATGCTGGCGACCCTGCGCCGCTCGGGCGAGCCCTATACCCTCTCCCCCAGCGACCTGATGGAAACGATGATGGTCTCGTCGGGTACGATGACCAATCGTATCGATCAGCTGGAGAGGGCCGGTCTCGTCGCTCGCAGCCAAAACCCGGATGATGGCCGCAGCTTCCTGATATCGCTGACGCCAAAAGGTTTCGAGCTTATCGATGCGGCGGTGACGGCGCATGTCGAAACGCAGAAACGCCTGATCTCCACCCTTTCTGAAGGCGAACAAAAAGCTCTTGACCGGCTGCTGCGCAATTACTTAGCCGACTTCGAATCCAGCTGATCGCCCAGAACGCGATCCGGCGCAGACGTCGTGAATGCAGCCCCTCAGCCAGCGGTGCGCCGGATCCGCATCCATCCGTGGATGCCAGAGCAGCGAGATCATGACGCCCGATGTCGGCACCGGCAACGCAAAACTATGNNTTGCCGGTATAGCGCTCCGGCACACTGACGATCAGGTCGGAGGCGCGCGCCAAGGCCAGCGCAGCCGAAAAGCTGCCGACAATCGTTGCGATCTGCCGCTTCAGGCCCAACTCTTCCAACGCCTCGTCGATCTGCCCTTTCTGTAGGCCGCGCCGTGATACCAGAAGATGTTGCCCGGCCGCGTAACGTTCCGGGGTCGGCTCTCCTTCACTCAACGGATGTCCGCTTCGGACCACGCCGATGAAGCGATCGCGGAACAGCGCCTGCGTTCGCAATTCCGGACCGGTATCGTCACCGACAACACCGGTTTCGAAGTCGATCGTCCCATCGCGCAAAGGCGTGCTGTCCTTGTCCAGCTTCTGCATGAAATAGAGCCGAACGCCAGGCGCCTGCTCGGCAATGCGCGCGATCAGTTCGGCGCCGAAATTCTCCACGAAGCCTTCGCGGGTGCGCAGCGTGAAAATTCGAGCGAGCTGCTTCAGATCCAAGCTTTCGGCGGGCCGCAAGGCCGCTTCCGCCTCCTGCACAAGCTGACCGACACGGTCGCGCAGCTCCAGCGCCCGCGGCGTCGGCACGAGCCCCCGCCCCGCCCGAACCAGTAGCGGATCCCCTGTCGTCTCACGCAGACGCGCAAGCTGTCGGCTCATGGCGGATGGGCTGAGCCGCAATCGCCGGGCGGCGCGCGCGACACTGCCTTCGGCAAGCAGGACATTGAGAGTGATGAGGAGGTTGAGATCGGGCGTGGACATGGCGCGAGCATAGCACGGTTTGTGTAATATATAGCGTCAAACGCACGAATGAAGTGCAAATGCTGCGCGTTCCGCCATATCGCGTCGAGAGCTACCTTTCTGCCGGAAGTTTTATTAGGTCGCTAGAAATGGAGCTCGTGTTGCAGCCAATCATCGAAGATCCGGGCAAAGCCGGCCACACAAAATCAGCATCCTCGACCCGCTGGGCGCTCGCCAGCCTCTCGCTCTCCATGCTGATGCCCTCGCTTGGCACCAGCATTGCCAATATCGCTCTGCCGACGCTTGCCCAGGCATTCGATGCCTCCTTCCAGCAGGTGCAATGGATCGTGCTTGCGTATTTGCTCGCCATCACCACGCTGATCGTCAGCGTCGGAAAGTTAGGCGACATTTTCGGCCGGCGGCGCTTGCTGCTGATCGGTATAAGCCTCTTCACACTCGCCTCGCTCTTCTGCGGCGTCGCACCGACCCTCTGGCTATTGCTCGCCGCTAGAGGTCTGCAGGGCCTCGGTGCCGCCATGATGATGGCGCTGACCGTGGCGATGGTCGGCGAAACCGTGCCGAAAGAGCGGACAGGCGGCGCCATGGGCCTGCTCGGCACCATGTCCGCGATCGGCACCACGCTCGGCCCATCGCTCGGTGGCATCGTGATCGCCAGCTTCGGCTGGGAGACCATTTTCCTCATCAACGTGCCGCTCGGGATCGCAAATTTTCTGCTCGCCGCCCGCTTCCTGCCGAGGGATCGTCGGGACCGGAAGGCGAGCAAGGGTCGACTGGATACGATCGGCACCCTGCTGTTGTCCCTGACACTCGCTGCCTATGCGCTGGCCATGACCCTTGGGCACGGCAGCTTCGGTGCGCTGAATATCGGCCTGCTGTTAGCAGCAGCTTTCGGCATCGTTCTCTTTGCGGTCACTGAAACGAAAGTGGAAGCGCCGTTGTTCCGCCTTTCGATGTTCCGTGATGCATCGCTAAGCGCAGGCCTTGCCATGAGCACCCTCGTTTCCACCGTCATCATGGCGACGCTGGTGGTCGGCCCCTTCTATCTCTCCCGCAGCCTTGGCTTCGATGCAGCCCATGTCGGCGCCATCATGTCCTCCGGCCCGCTGGTGTCGGCCCTGACGGGCGTGCCGGCCGGCCGCATCGCCGATCGCTTCGGCGCCCAGCGCGTGACCATGACGGGTCTTGTCGGCATGATTGCCGGCCTCTTCCTGATAGTGATGTTGCAAGGCAGGTTCGGAACCGCCGGCTACATCGGTCCGCTGGTTGTCGTGACCGCAAACTATGCGCTCTTTCAGGCGTCCAACAACACCACCATCATGAAGGACATAAAGGCGGAGCAACGTGGCGTGATTTCCGGTATGTTGAGCCTGTCGCGAAATCTCGGCCTTATCACAGGCACCGCCGTCATGGGTGCGATCTTCACGCTGGGGTCAGGAACGAGCGATATTATCACGGCACGCCCGGAAGCCATTGCAACAGGCATGCAGATCACCTTCGCAGTCGGCGCCCTGCTCATCGTCGCGACGCTGGCCATCGCCATCGCCGGCATGGCGCGTTCAAGGCGTGATGCCCTTGCGCAAGAGGTCTCGTGAGAATGAGCCGAGAGGATGGCGGAGGATAATCCCGCCATCCGGTCACACCGGTCCGTGGTCGCCGAATTCCGCCGAAACGAAGTCGAGAAAGCTACGGAGCTTCGGCGTGATGCGGCGATCCGGCGCGTAGAGAACATGCAGCGGGCGCGTCGGCACGCTATATCCGGGCAAAAGCGGCACCAGCGCTCCCGTTTCCAAGCTCGATTGGATGAGCTCGGAAGACTGCAGGATAATGCCGAGCCCTGCCAACGCGGCTTTCAGCAGCGCCTCACCATTGTCGATCATCAGCCGGCCGGAGATCGGAACGCTCACATTCCCCTCCGGTCCTTCAAAATCCCAATGAGTCCTGAGCATCGTATGCGAGAAGATCAGGCACTCATGATTTCGAAGATCATCTGGCGTGGAGGGGGTGCCGCGGGCGCGCAGATAGCTCGGCGCAGCACAGATCACCAGACGATAGGGACCGAGACGACGGGCGATCAACCCGCTGTCAGCGAGCTCACCGACGCGAAAGACTGCGTCATAACCCTCATCGATCAGATCCACCATGCGGTTCGTTAGCGACAGATCGATCGAAACCTCCGGATGCGCACCCAGATATTTGGGAAGCGTCGGCGCGAGCGCATGGATACCGAAGGTGACGGGGGCGTTGACCCTCAGCTTCCCGCGCGGCACGGCGCGAGTTTCCGCCGCCAGCGCCTCCGCAGCCTCGACTTCTGCCAGGATATTGCGCGAGCGCTCGTAAAACTGGCTGCCGACTTCCGTCAGGTGCTGACGACGCGTGGTGCGATTCAAAAGCCGAACACCAAGATGTTGTTCGAGAAATTGAACATGTTTGCCGACGAGCTGTGGCGACATGTTCAATGCCTCTGCCGCGGCACTGAAGGAGCCGAGCTCGACTGCCTTGACGAAAACGTTCATGCCGGAGAAGCGATCCATTAGAAACAACCCGTTTCAAGTATCGATTTATCTAGACCATTTATCCGGATATGGCGATAATTTTATATGTTTGTCAGTCACAACAAGGAGCTGATAAATATGAAAATCGCTGTCATTGGTGTCGGAAATATGGGGGCAGGACTGGCGCGTCTGCTGACCGGAGCAGGGTCTGACGTGATCATCGGCCATCGCGATCCCGCAAAGGCAGTAGCCTTTGCCGCCGAACTGGGCGCTGGCATCGAAGCGGGCGGGGTTGCCGCTGTCGTCAAGCTTGCAGATATCGTCATACTGGCGCTGCCTTATGGCGCTATCGCAGAAACGTTGAAGGAAGCCGGAAATCTCAAGGGCAAGGTGCTGATCGATATCAGCAATCCCGTTACCGCAGATTTCAGCGGCCTCGTCGTCGGGCACTCAAGCTCGGCGGCCGAAGAAATTCAGGCGCTAGCGCCCGAGGCAGCGGTGGTGAAGGCTTTCAATACGATTTTCGCACCATTGCTGCCCGCCGAGGGACGTAACGGCAAGGTGCTGCAGGTCTTCATTGCCGGAGACGACGAGAAGGCAAAGCATGCCGTATCCGAGCTCGTCAAATCCATCGGCTTCGAGCCGGTCAACGCTGGTCCGCTCAGCAATGCCCGTTTCATCGAACCGATCGGCGAGATGAACATCCACTTCGGCTTCTTTCTCGGCAAAGGACCGACTGTGGCACCGGCCTGGGTTCAGGTCTGACGGCACTCAGGACGACAGGATGACAAAAGAGGCTCGGAGCCTTCACTCCGGGCCTCTTTGCATAAACTGATGGCAACCTGCGATCAAAAGCTCGCGGTCAGCGGATCCGGACCGATGCGACCGCCAGCCGAATCGAGCTTGGCCATGTCAGCCAGATCGTCACCGTCGAGCTTGAAATCGAAAACGTTGAGGTTTTCCTCGATGCGGCTCGGCGTCACCGATTTCGGGATGACGATCAGGCCGTTGTCAATGTGCCAGCGAATGATGATCTGTGCCGGCGTGCGGCCATGCTTGGCGGCGACCTTGCCGATGACGGCGTTGGTCAGAAGCTTGCCCTGGCCGAGCGGGCTCCAGGATTCGGTCTTGATGCCGAGTTTGTCGTGAACGGCACGCAGTTCCTTCTGCTGGAAGGTGGGATGCAGCTCGATCTGGTTCAGCACGGGCGTCACGCCGGTCTCGCCGATGATACGTTCGAGATGCGCGGCGGCAAAATTGGAGACGCCGATCGAATGGGCGCGGCCTTCTTCCTTGAGACGGACGAAAGCCTTCCAGGTGTCGAGATAGCGGTTGCGATGCGGCGACGGCCAGTGGATGAGGTAGAGGTCGATATAGTCGGTGCCGAGCCGTTTCAGGCTTTCGTCGAAGGCCTTCAGCGTGGAATCGAAGCCCTGTGCCTCATTCCAGAGCTTGGTTGTGAGATAGATGTCCTTGCGGGCAACGCCCGACTGGCGCACGCCTTCGCCGACGCCGTCTTCGTTGGCATAGATGGCTGCGGTATCGATATGGCGGTAGCCGGCTTTCAAAGCCGTGCTGACGGCCATCGGCGCGACGTTTTCCGGCGTCTGCCAGACGCCGAGGCCGACCTGCGGAATGGAATTGCCGTCATTGAACGTGATTGTCGGTTGCGTGGTCACGATAAGTCTCCAAAGGATGAGAAGCGGGTGGAGTGAAGGCGTGATTTAAATTCTAAAAGAAAAGGGGGCGGTCTGGTCCGCAAAGGCGCACCGGTCGAAATCCCATATAGTGGAGAATATCGGGATGTTAACCCCGGGCGACCTTTCAGACAACCCGGACGGTCGTACCTCTTCGCAGTAACGGCAGGATGCGCCTCATGTCGCGCAGGCTCACCGCAACACATCCGGCCGTCGGCTCATATCCCGGCCTGATCAGGTGGAAGAAGATCGCCGAGCCGCGGTTGCGCCGGCGCGAGCGCACATTCCAGTCGAGCACCAAACAGATATCGTAAAGGCCATCCTCCCGCTGCAACTCCTCGTGGCTCGACTTGAAGGGCGCCTTCACCGGCCTGTTGTAATTGGCATCGTCGGGTTGATCGCACCAGAGCATATCCTTCCGGATATGCCGCATCGGCAGAGCCGTCCGCAGGAAGCGGACCCGATCGCCGCGCGTGAAGCCATAGAGCAGCTTCATGCCCGCAATCGGCGTCGCGCCGTCGCCCTCCCGCTTCAAGATGCTGCGCCCGGACCGGCCGATTGCCGCCGGCACCGTGATGCCCCCCACTTGCACCAATGCCCGCATTTTCTTACCCGGCGCAGGCCGCACGACGATCGTCGATGCGGTCCGTGCCGCCTCCGCCCTTATCTTTTGCATTTCCCTCACATGTTTTTGCTTTGCGTGTGATTTCTTTTGAAATCATAGCAGTTTCAACCAAACGACCAAGCCTGAGCCGCCTCGCGACTTGCCAAAAGTGCAATTTGGCGTAGGACTTAGGACGAATGAGAACAAGGACCCGAACGGCATGACGGCACGCACCATTCTCCTGGTGGATGATGACAACGACCTGCGTGAGATGTTGGTCGAGCAATTATCGCTTTACGAGGAATTCAACGTCCTGCAGGAGGCAACTGCCGGAAAAGGCGTGCAGACCGCGCGCACCGTGCCCGTCGATCTCCTCATCATGGATGTCGGCCTGCCCGATATGGACGGCCGCGAAGCCGTAAAGCTGCTGCGCAAGAGCGGCTTCAAGCCGCCGATCATCATGCTGACGGGGCACGACACGGATTCCGACACCATCCTCGGCCTTGAAGCCGGCGCCAACGATTATGTGACGAAGCCTTTCCGCTTCGCCGTGCTGCTCGCCCGCATCCGCGCGCAATTGCGCCAGCACGAACAGAGCGAGGATGCGACCTTTACTGTCGGACGCTATCTCTTCAAACCGAGCCAGAAACTGTTGACCACCGAAGACGGACAGAAGATCCGCCTCACGGAAAAGGAAGCCGCGATCATCCGCTATCTCTATCGCGCCGACCAAAAGGTCGTCACCCGCGATATCCTGCTGGAGGAAGTCTGGGGCTATAATTCCGGCGTGACCACCCACACGCTCGAAACCCATGTCTACCGCCTTCGCCAGAAGATCGAGCGCGATCCCTCCAACGCCGAAATCCTGGTCACGGAAAACGGCGGCTACAAGATCATTCCATAGGCGATCGATGGCGCTGAACGACGATATCCGACTGCTATCGCAACTGCCGCTGTTTCATGGCATGGGCGATGAGCCGCTGCGGCTGATCGCCTTCGGTGCCGATCGCCGCCACGTGAACGAAGGCCAGACGCTGTTCCGGGAAAAGTCGCCCGCCGAATGCGCCTATGTCATCACGCGCGGCAGTTTCGAACTCAGCACCATCGATGCTAGCGGCCAGATACAGGTGGAAGCGGTGGTTCAGGCCGGCACCATGCTCTCGGAACTGGCGATGGTGACCTTGGTGGAACGGAAATATACGGCTGTCGCCGCCGAAGAGTCCGACGTGATCCGCATCACCCGCGCCCTCTTTCACCGGTTGATCGAAGAATATCCAGACGCCGGCCTGCTGATCCAGAACCGTATCCGCGAAAACTTCGCCGCTTTGGCCAGGCAAGCGGCAGCAATGCTCGGCCGCTTTTCCTGAAGCAAGCAATCCCTTTTAAAGATTGAAATGCGCTACGACGGGCACGTGATCGGAAGGGCGATCCCAGCCGCGCGCTGCTTTCAGGATCTCGATTCTCTGCAGATGCGGGCCGAGATCGGAGGATGACCAGATATGGTCGAGACGGCGGCCGCGATCGGCGGCCTCCCAATCCTTGGCGCGATAGCTCCACCACGTATAGAGCTTTTCGTTTTCCGGCACCTGCTGGCGCATCAGGTCGAGCCAGGCACCGCGCTTCATCACCTCGAGCAGCCCTTCGGTCTCCACAGGCGTATGGCTGACGATCTTCAGGAGCTGCTTGTGCGACCAGACATCGTGCTCGAGCGGAGCGATATTGAGATCGCCGACGAGGATCGCGGAGGTGTTCTGCTCGGCATTGGCATGCAGCTTCTTCATCTCCTCGATGAAATCGAGCTTGTGGCCGAATTTCGGATTGATCGTGCGATCCGGTTCGTCGCCGCCGGCCGGCACATAGAAATTATGCAGGCGAATGCGGCGGCCACCGCGCTCGAAGATGGCCGAGATGTGCCTGCTATCGCCGACATTGCAATAATCCTGGCGGTGGTCCTCGGTCAGCGGGAAACGCGAAGCGATGGCGACGCCATGATAACCCTTCTGGCCATGAATGATGATGTGCTCATAGCCAAGCGCGCGGAGCGGCGCATGAGGAAAAAGCTCGTTCGGAACCTTGGTTTCCTGCAGGCAGAGAATATCCGGCCGGGCCTGCATGACGAACTGCTCGACAATGGGCATGCGTAGCCGCACTGAATTGATATTCCAGGTCGCAATCGAAAATCCCATGCCCGAACCTTTTCCCTAAAGCAATTCGAGGAAAAGTGCGCAGCGGTTTTCCGTCCGGAATTGCGTCAAACAGACAACCGGATCGACTCTGCGATTCGATGAATCGCTGGTCTCTCCGGTCAGCCTAAGGCTTTAGACCGGCTGTGGCGGAAAGAAAAGCGCCATTCGCCGCTTACTATGGCTCGGATGGAGACGACGCTCAGCGCGTGTAATCGATGCGGAAAACGCTGTCGTCGAAGGCGACGTTCGTCTTTACGTTGTTGATGATCACATCGGTCGTCTTGCCCTGCGGATCGATGACGGTCCATTGGCGCAGGTCATAGGACTTCGAATCGAAGATCATCGTGATCGTGGAATCGCCGAAGACAGTTCGGTTGCCGAGCGTGATCTTGGTGAGATCCGGCTGCGAATCGACGTTGCGCACCATATCGGCGGAAAGGTCGATCTTGTTGGCCAGCAGCAGGCTCAGCGGCGTCTTCGACAGCTGATACATGTTCCTCGTCTGCGTCTGGTCGTTGATGACCTGCACGTTGTTCCCGTCGCAAATTACGCGCATGCGCGACGGCGGATCGTAGTTGAAGCGCATCTTGCCGGGCCGCTGGATGAAGAAGGCGCCGCTCATCTGATCGCCGCGCGGGCCGATCTGCAGGAAGCCGCCCTTCATCGACTTGATGGACGAAAAATGATCGGCGATGGCCTGAGCGATGTTGGGATTGAGGGTAGCGGCCGCCGGCTGCGTCTGTGCTTGGGCCTGCGCGAAAGCCGAAACCGGCAGAGCGCCTGCCGCGCCGACAGCAACCGCAGCGCCGAGGAAATGCCGGCGGGTGAGGGAAAGTCGGCTGGACGGCTGCGCATCAAACTTTGTCATCGAATTCTCCTTCATGCTTCGTCCATGGCGCGCAAAATCGGCGTCTTCATGGCGCAACGGCCCAAGGCCGGTAAGGGGCGGCGATCAAATTTCTCTGAACATAGACGGGATATGCCACACGGAAAGGCGCGTTGCCTCAGCGATCCAGAATATCGGCTTCAGTCGGGACGAGAATTTCGCGCTTGCCGGCATGGTTGGCCGGGCCGATCAGGCCCTCCTGCTCCATGCGCTCGATCAGCGACGCCGCACGATTGTAGCCGATGCCGAGACGGCGCTGGATATAGGAGGTCGAGGCCTTGCCGTCACGCAGCACGATCGCAACCGCCTGATCATAGGGATCCTCCGAATCGGAAAGATTGGAGGTACCTACCGGACCATGGCCGTCATCGTCCTCGTCGTCATCGGCGGTGATCGCATCGAGATATTGCGGCGCGCCCTGCGTCTTCAGATAGGCGACAATATCCTCCACCTCGCCATCGGAGACGAAGGGGCCATGCACGCGCTGGATGCGCCCGCCGCCGGCCATGTAGAGCATGTCGCCCATGCCGAGGAGTTGTTCGGCCCCCTGCTCGCCGAGGATGGTGCGGCTGTCGATCTTCGACGTGACCTGGAAGGAGATGCGGGTCGGGAAGTTCGCCTTGATCGTGCCGGTGATGACGTCGACGGAGGGGCGCTGCGTCGCCATGATGACATGGATGCCAGCCGCACGTGCCATCTGCGCCAGACGCTGCACGGCACCTTCGATATCCTTGCCGGCGACCATCATCAGGTCGGCCATTTCGTCGATGATGACGACGATATAGGGCATGGGCTTCAGGTCGAATTCTTCCGTCTCATAGATCGCCTCGCCGGTCTGGCGGTCGAAGCCGGTCTGCACGGTCCGGCTGATCGCCTCGCCCTTGGCGACGGCCTGCTCGACGCGGCTGTTGAAGCCGTCGATGTTGCGCACGCCGATCTTCGACATCTTCTTGTAGCGCTCTTCCATCTCGCGGACGGTCCATTTGAGCGCAACCACGGCCTTCTTCGGGTCGGTGACGACAGGCGACAAGAGGTGCGGAATGCCGTCATAGACGGAGAGTTCGAGCATCTTCGGATCGATCATGATCAGGCGGCATTGCTCGGGCGTCATGCGGTAGAGCAGCGACAGGATCATGGTATTGATCGCAACAGATTTACCCGAGCCGGTCGTACCTGCCACGAGCAGATGCGGCATCTTGGCGAGGTCGGCAATCACGGGCTCGCCGCCGATCGTCTTACCGAGCGACATCGCAAGCTTTGCCTTGGAGGTCTCGAAATCCCGGCTGGCTATGAGCTCGCGCAGATAGACCGTCTCGCGCGTCGAGTTTGGCAGCTCGATGCCGATCGCATTGCGGCCGGGAACGACGGCGACGCGGGCAGCGATTGCGCTCATCGAACGGGCGATATCATCAGCAAGGCCGATGACGCGGGACGACTTGATGCCAGGCGCTGGCTCCAGCTCATAGAGCGTGACGACCGGACCGGGGCGGACGTGGATGATCTCGCCTTTGACGCCGAAATCCTCCAGCACGCCTTCGAGCATGCGCGCATTCTGCTCCAGCGCATCTGCAGAGAGCGTTGCATCGCGGGCGACGGCCTTCGGCTCGGCAAGCAGATGGACTGCGGGAAGCTGGAAACCATAGGGACGAATGAAGGAAGTCTGCGCCTCCCGCTCAGCCCGCGCTCCAGGCTTCGGGCGCGGAGCGGCTGGGGTGACGCGATGGCCGGCGGCAGCTCCCTTCGATGCAGCCGGGGCTAACGGCCAATCTTCATCCTCATCGTCAGGCAGAATATCGGCAGGACGCCGCGGATCGCGATCATAAAGGGAATCCTCGTCCTCATCCTCGTCATCGCCGAGGCTGATCGAGGGCGCGGAAACGACGCGCCGGGCGGCGGGGCCATCCATGGACGGCTCGAGACGGTCACCGCGCACCATCGTCGCCTTGGCACGCACGGGCTCGTTCAGCGTGCCGAATTCGTCATCATTGAAATCGTAAGGCGCGTCGAAGGCATGGTCGCGGCGCTTGCGTGGACCCATGCCGAACAGCCGGCGCAAGCGGGCCTGCGTGTTGTACCAGGCATGCATGACGGCGCCGAAGGCCATGAAATTGCCAAGGAAGCTGCCGCGGTCGTCATCCTCGTCCACGTCGCCCACCCGACGGGCGCGGCTGCGGGTTTCCTCGTAATCGTCCTCATCCTCCTCGTCTTCCACGAGATTTTCGCCGATGGCGCCGGAGGCAAAAAGCATGAGCCAAATGGCCGGGACGGCGAGAACCGAACCGATGATGATGGCGACGACACCGCTCGGATAGGTGCCGATGAAAAGGGCGGGGAGGCGTAGCAGAAGATCACCGACGACACCGCCGATGCCGTTAGGGATCGGCCAGGTCGGCGGAGCGGGAAAGCAGGCGATCGAGCCGGCTGCGACGATGCAGCCGCCGAACCAGGCGCCGAGGCGCGAGGGTACCCGATGAAGCTTGCGGTTGGTGATCAGCGCAAAGGCCCAGGCGACGACGGGCAGCATCGCCAAAAGCGAGGTGAGGCCGAGCGACTGCATCATGACGTCGGCAAAGGCGGCGCCGGGAAAGCCGAGCAGGTTGGTCGGCGCATTGGCAGTTGCGTAGGAATAGCTGGGGTCCATGACGTTCCAGGTCGCCAGCGCCGCAACGGCGAGCGCCAGCAGGAACAATATTCCAAAGCCCGAAAGCCCCTTGATCTGACGCCAAACCACGCTCGAAAGCGATAAACGGTCGGGGCGACCGCTCAACGCCGCCGAATTGCTTCTGCCCATGATATCAAGCCCCGTTCCAGTCCAAAGCGCAAGCGAATCGGTCTATGCCCACTCGCCGGCAGGTTAGCCATACCTAATCAGAGGAGGGTTAATGGCATGTTAACCATGCATGCCGAGCCGGGAGATCACAGGGCTTTCGCCACTGGATGTAATCGCACCAAAGAAAAGGGCCCGAACCGAGGTCCGGGCCAAGAGCGGCCTATTTACGATGAAACAGGACGCGACGGGATGTTCAGCGAGACCGGAAACTTTGCTCCGGTCTCGCAAGCTCCGATCAGGAATTGTGGTAGGCGGCTTCGCCGTGCGAGGCGAGGTCGAGACCTTCGCGCTCGGCTTCCGGAGCGACGCGCAGACCGATGATGACATCGACGACCTTGTAGAGGATCGCCGAGCCGATGCCGCACCACAGGATGGTCGTGACGACGGCGGTCAGCTGGACGACGACCTGGCTGCTCATCGTGACGCCTTCGGCATAGCCGACGCCGCCGAGCGAGGCGCTGGCGAAGATGCCGGTTGCGATGGCGCCGAAGATGCCGCCGATGCAGTGCACGCCGAAGACGTCAGCCGTGTCGTCATAGCCGAACTTGTTCTTCACGACCGAGACGAAGAAGTAGCAGAGCGGCGAGACGATAAGGCCCATGACGATCGCGCCCATCGGACCGGCGATGCCGGCTGCAGGCGTGATGGCGACGAGGCCGGCAACCATGCCCGAAGCGCCGCCGAGCATGGAGGCCTTGCCGCGGGTGAAGGTTTCGACCAGCGACCAGGAGATGATGGCGGCTGCGGTTGCGATGAAGGTGTTGACGGTTGCGAGCATTGCGCCGCCGGATGCTTCAAGGTTCGAGCCGGCATTGAAGCCGAACCAGCCGACCCAGAGCATGGATGCGCCGACCATGGTCAGCGTCATGGAATGCGGAGCCATCATGTCCTTGCCAAAGCCGACGCGCTTGCCGACGAGAATGGCGCCGACGATGCCCGCGATACCGGCATTGATGTGAACGACGGTGCCGCCTGCGAAGTCGAGCGCGCCCATCTTGAAGAGCATGCCGTTGGAATCCCAGACCATGTGAGCGATCGGGAAGTAGACGAAGGTCGCCCACAGCGCGCAGAAGAGCACGGCCGCGCCGAACTTGATGCGCTCGGCGAAGGCACCGATGATCAGGGCCGGCGTGATGGCGGCGAAGGTCATCTGGAACAGCATGAAGATGAACTCAGGAATGACGACGCCCTTGGAGAAGGTCGCAGCCGTCGTCGAGGTCGAAACGCCCGACAGGAACATCTTGGCCGTGCCGCCCCAATAGGGGCTGGTGCCCCCGCCGAAGGCGAAGGAGTAGCCGTAGAGAACCCAGATGATCATCACGACGGCGCCGATCATCGTGCACTGCATCAGGACCGAGAGCATGTTTTTGGCGCGGACAAGACCGCCATAGAACAGCGCAAGGCCCGGAACGAGCATGAAGAGCACGAGAATGGTGGAGATGAACATGAAGGCGGTGTCGCCCTTGTCCGGAACCGGAGCGGCGGCGGTCGCAGCCGCAGCAGCCGGGGCGGCCTCCTGCGCAAAGGCGATCGCCGGCGCAAGCAAGGCCGCAGAAAGCGCGCCCACCCGTGTCAGGGCAGAGGAAAGCTTGGAAAATGACATGCAAATAACTCCCTGGTCCGCCGTGTCTTACAGCGCTTCTGAATCGGTTTCGCCCGTACGGATGCGCACGGCATGGTCAATGGAATAGACAAAGATCTTGCCGTCGCCGATCTGGCCGGTCTTGGCGGCCGATGCGATGGCCTCGACGGCCTTGTCGACGGTTTCGGATGCGACTGCGACTTCGATCTTCAGCTTCGGCAGGAAGCTCACGGCATATTCGGTGCCGCGATAGATCTCGGTATGCCCCTTCTGGCGCCCGTAGCCCTTCACTTCGGTCACAGTCAGGCCCTGGATGCCGACAGCCGTGAGGGCCTCACGGACCTCATCGAGCTTGAACGGCTTGATAATGGCCATCACAATTTTCATCTGGTTTCCCATCCTTTGTTAGCCTCGGCGCGGAGCCGACTCTCCTTGCCGCCGACGAGTGTTTCTGCAGCGACTGGCCATACACATTCAAAGGGCGTGCCAGATTCGTGACACATTTATAACGTATTGAAATAAAACAGATTTATTGCGCAGAACCAATAAAGCGGCATTTCTCGCCAAAAGAGCAGCACAAATAAAGTGCAATTTTATAAAATTGCACTTTATTTAATCATTTGCCTTTTTACGAATCAGGCCTTCCTGCGCTACCGACGCAATCAGGATACCGGATCGCGTAAACAGGCTGCCGCGCGTAAATCCGCGGGCGCCGGAGGCGCTCGGGCTCTCCTGGCTGTAGAGCAGCCAGTCGTCGAGCTTAAACGGTCGATGGAACCACATGGCGTGGTCGAGGCTCGCCACCTGGACGGTCGGGTCCAGAACCGATGTGCCATGCGCATTCAGGGAAACATCGAGCAGCGTCATGTCGGAGAGATAGGCGAGCACCGCATTCTGGTAGAGCCGGTCATCCGGCACCGGTCCCGTCACCCGAACCCAGATATTCTGCCGCTGGCTCGGCTGTGCGCGGGAGAAATAGCTCTCGATCGACACCGGCCTGATTTCGATCGCCCGCTTGCGCTCCCAGTAGCGGCGCACGTTCTCCGGCGCGTGGGCGAGATAGCGCTGTTTCACCTGCTCCTCGTCCATCAATTCCTCCGGCATCGGCACATCAGGTATATCGCTCTGATGATCGAAACCGGGCTCGTCGACTTGGAAAGACGCGGTCAGCGCGAAGATCGCCTTGCCGTGCTGAACGGCCAGCACGCGCCGCGTATTGAAGCTCGAGCCATCGCGCAGGCGGTCGACCTGATAAAGGATCGGCACCGAAGGATCGCCCGGCAGCATGAAATAGGCATGCAGCGAATGCGCGAAGCGATCGCCATTCACCGTTCTCTGCGCCGCCATCAGCGCCTGGCCGATGACCTGCCCGCCGAAGACGCGCTGCCAGCCGACCTGCGGGCTATTGCCGCGAAACAGGTTCATCTCGATCGTTTCGAGATCGAGCGTCGCCAGTACGGTTTCCATCGGGGTGAGCTTCTCGGTCTCTCGCGACATTTTGCTTGAACTCCCATGGTAGGAACCGTCAACAGGATGCTCTATATAGAGCAGTACGTGACAGTAAGACACAGGGAAGCGCTATGTTGGACATGCTGGTAGTGGGTGGCGGATATGTGGGTCTTGCCGCAGCAGTCGCAGTCAAGCAGGCCGCACCTCACCTCGACGTCATGATCGTGGAAGCCGCTCCCGAAACCGCCTGGAAGAAGGATATGCGGGCATCGGCGATCATCGCTGCCGCCTCGAAGATGCTCGATGTTCTCGGCGTCTGGAACGAAATCGCGCCTGAGGCCGAACCGATCACCCGCATGATCGTCACCGATTCGCGCACCGGCGATCCCGTCCGCCCGGTCTTCCTCACCTTCGACGGCGAAGTGGCCGACGGTGAGCCTTTCGCCCACATGGTCTCGAATCTGACCATGGTCGGGGCACTTCGCGGCGCCTGCGAACGCTTGGGCATCCCGATCAAGCATGGCCTCAGCGCCACGGATTTCGTCACCGACGACAACAAGACCACCCTCACCCTTTCGGATGGTAGCACGCTCGAAACGCGGCTTCTGGTCGCCTGCGACGGCGTGCGCTCCAAGCTGCGCGACATGGCCGGTATCAAGACCGTCAATTGGGATTACGGCCAGTCCGGCATTGTCGTCACCGTCGAGCATGAGCGCCCGCATGGCGGCTGCGCCGAGGAGCATTTCCTGCCCTCCGGCCCCTTCGCCATCCTGCCCTTGAAAAACAACCGCTCCTCGCTTGTCTGGACGGAGCGCACCCCCGACGCAGAACGGCTGGTCGCCTCGGACGATCTCCTCTTCGAGGAGGAGCTGGAACGCCGCTTCGGCCACAAGCTCGGCGCACTCACCACCGTCGGCGAGCGCCGCGCCTTTCCGCTCGGCCTCACGCTTGCCCGCGCCTTTGTCGCGCCGCGCTTCGCGCTCGCAGGGGACGCAGCTCACGGCATCCACCCGATCTCCGGCCAAGGCCTCAATCTCGGCTTCAAGGACGTGGCGGCATTCGCCGAAACCATCGTCGAGGCCGACCGCCTCGGCCTCGATATCGGCTCGATCAACACTCTCGAGCGCTATCAGACCTGGCGCCGCTTCGACACCTTCCGCATGGGGGTGACGACCGACGTGCTGAACCGGCTCTTCTCCAACGACAACACACCGCTGCGCATCGCCCGCGACTTCGGACTGGGGATCGTCGACCGCCTGCCCAGCCTCAAATCCTTCTTCATCGGCCAGGCCGCGGGCACGACCGCGAAGGACAATCCGCGGCTGCTGGCGGGCGAGGCGATTTGAAGGATCGGGATCGAATCGCCAATCTCTAAAGCGGAAATCCTCTACTCGAGGTTTTGCATCTCGATATCCATCCAGTTGCAGAATTGCCGGACCGCTCTCGATTCCAAACGGCGCTGATAGCGATACGTGCCGGTTTCGACCGGTTCATAGCCCGGCAGGTTTACCAGCGCACCCGATTTCATTTCCCGGCCCGTGAGGATGGTCGGTGCGAGTAGCACCCCAAGACCGGCGACGCAGGCATGAAGCGCGGCATCGTCCGTGTCGAAGGCATGGCCGAAGGAAAGGTCTGCCGGCGAGAGATGGAACGCCTCGCACCAGAGCTGCCAATCCCAGTTGCCCACACAGCATTGCAAAGCCGGCAGGCGCGGAACGGCAATCTCCTGACGATTGGCGTCTTTTGCCTGCAAGCCCGGAGAAACGACCGGACGGCGCAGATCGCGCGCAAGGAATTCCCATCCCTCGGCCGCCTCCCCTATCCTGAAATGACGGATACTGACATCTGAATGCGGCACGATTGAAAAACTCCGCGCAGAACTCGTTTCTACCCGAACGCGCACCTGCGGGCAGAGGGCGCGAAAGCGATCCAGCGATGGGATGAGCCAGCGCAGCGCAAGCGATGTCGTTGCGTGGACGCTGATTTCGTTTTCATCGCGATAAAGAGCCTCGGCCGAATGCTCGATGAGCCCGATCGCCGGCCCCACCTCCTGATAAAACCGTCGCCCCACTTCGGTGAGGGAGACTGTGTTGTTTCCCCGACGGAAGAAGCTCACCCCAAGCTCGTCTTCAAGCTTTTTGAGCTGGTGGCTTATCGCACCGGAAGTTACGCCAAGCTCATTGCCAGCGGCCGTCAGACTTCCCGTGCGTGCCACGATCGCAAACACCCTGATGGCATTGAGCGAGATGCGGTGCCGATCCTGCATGAATTTTCCTCAAGCTCCCCTCAAATTCCTCGTTTGAGGATAATGCAAAAATCGAGCACAAACGGAGGTGAAATCACACCGGAAATTCACGCTTTAAACCCCACCCAATATCACAACGGACTCGGAACCACAGCAAGTGCAGCCACTCAGCCAGCATTAATTTCTTTTCGCCATCGCCGACGGAAATGCCGACGTTCCTCGTTCCGCAAGAAGTAAAGCTAGTCGCGTCCAAAGGTCCTTGATGCCCCCTCTTTTCCATCGTTGCCGCGGCTTCATGGCGCTTTCCGCACCGATTACTGGCATGCGACTCTGCTCGCCTACAGTTCGTGCCGTGGTCGCCCTCTCGCTGACCCAGCTCATCGGCTGGGGCGCGACCTTCTATCTGCCGGCAGTGACCGGTCCTGCCATGGCTGGTGAGCTGGGCATGGCTCTGCCCATGGTCATGGCGGGACCAACGATAATGCTTGTCGTGATGGCCGCGATATCCTGGCCGCTGGGCAGCATGATCGAGCGCCACGGCACGCGTCCCATCATGACCTTGGGGTCCGCTCTGGGCGCAGCCGGATTGCTGACCCTGGGGCTTGCCCACGGTCCAGTCTTCTATATCCTTTCATGGGCGGCCCTCGGCCTTGCCGGCACCTGCATGTTGACCACACCGGCACAGATTGCAGTCAGCGAAATGGCCGGAGAGAGAGCACGTCGTGCGCTCGGCGTTTTGATCCTGGCCGGCGGGCTGACATCGACGATCGTCTGGCCGCTGACCGGCCTTCTGCAGGATCAATGGGGCTGGCGCGCAACAACGCTTCTCTTTGCTGCGCTGATGCTGTTTGTCTGCGCGCCGCTGCACTGGATCACGCTTGCCCGTCAACCCAGGGAGAAATCGGCTGCCAAGGCCGCGCCGGAGCCTGCTCTCATCCATGGGCCGAGTTTCACCTTGCTGGCCGCAAGCTTTGCCGCCAACGGCTTCGTTACCTGGGGATTTGCCCTGACGATCATCATCCTCTTCGAGGCTGCCGGTCTCGATCATGCCGGTGCGCTGGCGGCGGCAGCCTTCATCGGCATTGCGCGATGGGCAGGCCGCTTAGTCGATTTTCTCGGCGGTGGGCGCTGGTCGGGCTTTGCCATCGGCCTCGCGGGCTCGGCTCTGTTTCCCTTGAGCTTCGCAGTTCTTCTGCTGAGCAACAGCTTCACGGGCGCCATGCTTTTCGCCACACTTTATGGCATTGCCAGCGGCATCACCGCCGTTACCCGCGCCACGCTACCGCTGCAGATTTTTCCCACCGGTACTTACGCCCGTGCGTCGGCACGACTGGGGGTGCCCCTCAATCTCTCCTATGCAGCGGCGCCGCCATTATTCACCACCGTGGTAACCTATGCCGGCCCGCAGGCCGCTCTGTGGTTGGCCCTGGTTATCTCGAGCATTGCATATTGCACGCTTCTGGGCCTTTTGCTGGTGCACCGCCGGGTGAACGACACATCTCGACCGAGCTGAACCAACCTCAATCCTCAATACGTCTTGCTTCCGAAATCAGCATGATCGGAATGCCGTCGCGGATCGGATAGGCAAGACGACCCTTTTCCGAGATCAGCTCGTTCTTTTCCCGATCGTAGCTCAGCGACCCCTTGGTCAGCGGGCAGACGAGGAGATCGAGCAGTTTCGGATCGACTTTGCTGACCGTAACATCCATCGGCAAGCTCCTACTGCATCAGCGAATCGGTGTCGCCGGAGCCGGCCAGCACGATCTTGACGATGGCGATGAAGGTTTCGGCACGGCTTTTGAGGTCCGGGGCTTCGAGAAGCGCCTGCTTTTCAGCCGGATCGAAAGGCGCCATCATCGAGAGCGAATTGACCAGCATCATATTGTCGGCCCGCTCGACGCTTTCCCAATCCGCCTCCAGCTTGTTGGCTTCCAGATAGGCCCGGAAGGCTGAAAGCAGTGCGGCGCGGTCGACCGTATCCTCTTCATGGTGCGACTTGAGGTCGGAGATGAAAGGCGTGATGCGGAAGGTGCGATAGGGCTGGTGCGTGGTGATTTCATCCATCAGCCGGAAACGGCATATGCCGGTCAGCGCGGCGATATAGCGTCCGTCGCCGGTTTCGGCGATGGACGTGATGCGTCCCAGGCAGCCGACATGCGAGAGGTTCGGCGATTCGGCCGGCTCGGAAAGCGCAGGCTGCACGATGCCGATGAGCCTGTTGCCGGCGATCGCCGCATCGAACATGGCAAGATAGCGCGGCTCGAAGACATTGAGCGGCAATTGCGCCCCTGGCAGCAGCAAGGCACCGGACAAAGGAAAGACAGCAACCGATTCGGGCAGATCGCTTGGCTTCAAATATCTGGCATTGCCGACTTGCATCTCTTCCATCCCGCTAGAACACCGCGCTGCCGGCCACGGTGGGCCGCACAGGAACGACACACACGCGGTCGCTTCCCATCCCGCGCCACGTCGTCAGACAATGTGAGCCCGTCTGCCGAAAACACAAGAGTATTTTAGCCGAGGTGCCGATGCGCCGCGTTCATCTAAACAAACGATCGCGCGAAATGTTTCGCACGATCACCATCTACATCAGGAAAACAGGCTCTTACGAAAATAGAATGGAGGAAAGCTTGCGCCGCGCCGCGATCGTGGCCGGGTCCTTGGCGCCCCACACCTCGAAGAATTCCAGGAGCTGGCGGCGTGCGCCGTCATCGTCGTAGCTGCGATCCTTGCGCATGACGGTCAGAAGATGCTCGGCCGCCTCTTCGCGCTTGCCTTCGACATTGCGGATCTTGGCGAGCTTGATGCGCTGTTCGTGATTGTCGGGATTGGACGCCAGTTCCTGTTCGATCGCCACGGGATCGCCAAGCTTGCGGGCCTCGTCGATCTGGTCGAGCTTCTTGACCACGGCCTGAATGCCGGCATCGTTGGCGAGGGTCTCCGGCAGATCGGCGAGCGCTTCGCGGGCGCGCTGGCTCTGGCCGGCTGCGATCATGCATTCCGCCATGCCGGCGAGCGCCTTGGCATTTTCGGGATCCGCTTGCAGCACCGCACCGAAGAGCTCGGCGGCACCATTGACATCACCGGCGGCAAGCAGGCCGCTCGCCTCTTCCAGAACAGCGGCTATTTCCGCCGCCTGATCGTCCGCACCGCCCGCTGGGCCGCCGAGACGATCGATGAACTGGCGAACCTGGCTCTCGGGAACAGCACCCATGAAACCATCGGCCGGACGGCCGTCGACGAAAGCGATAACGGCCGGGATCGACTGGATGCCGAGCTGGCCGGCGATCGAGGGATGATCGTCGATGTTCATCTTGACCAGCTTGACGCGCCCCTGGGCTTCAGTGACCACCTTTTCGAGAACCGGCGTCAGCTGCTTGCACGGGCCGCACCAGGGCGCCCAGAAATCGACCAGCACCGGTTGCCGGCGCGATTCTTCGATAACATCCTTGGCGAAGTTGGCAGTCGTCGTGTCCTTGATCGGCGAAGCGCCACCGGCTGCCGGCGCGCCGCCGTAGGATGCCGAGGCCGACATCTGCCCGCCGAAGGAAGCGTTATAGGGATTGTTCGAACCGCTCATGAGTGTCTCCCGCCTGCCGGCATCCTTGATTTTGTGAGAAGCATGATCTCCAGACGAGACGACGAGGTTCGCCTGCCAGCACGCTCCATGAAGTGGCCAAAGCGACCGGACAATCCGAAGAGAAGCCGACCGCTATAATCTTAGCGCTAAAATCGTACGTTAGCTCGTCACTTTCAAGACTAGCGGCGTATGACCCGTCGCCTCCATGAAGCGCAGGAGATCGCCGCTGGCAATCGACGTCGTCGCATCGTTCGACAGAGGATGGCAGTTGACGATGTCATGCGCCATCAAATCGGCATCGAGGACGAAGGTAACGTTGTTGGCGACGTCGTTGATCGCACCGAAGGCCGTAACCGAGCCCGGAATGACGCCGAGATATTCCATCAGCTTTTCCGGCTTGCCGAAGGACACCTTGCTCGCCGCACCGATCTGGGTGTGAACGGTCTTCAGATCGACGATCGCATTCTCCTCGACGGTCAGCAGGAAGAAATTGTCCTTCTTGTCCTTCACGAACAGGTTCTTCGTATGGCCGCCCGGAATCTCGTCGCGCAGCGATACCGATTCGGCGACGGTGAAGACTGGAGCATGGTCCTTGGTCGTATGGCCAATGCCGAGCTCGTCCAGGAATCGGAAAAGATCGTCGCGGGTTTTCGGGCTGGTCTCGGTCATGACGTCTCGCAATGAAAAATGGTTCGCCCCTGATACGTCGCTCACAATTTCATTGCAATCTTCGAGACGACAAAGCCCGGCGTTTCCGGGCTTTCCGAGAGCTTATGGAAAGAAGATGCATTTTTTCTTCGCGAACTCGTCATTTCCCTGTTGCATTTGAAAAATGGTTAGGCCATATAGCGCCCGTCGCCGCAAGACGACGCCCAGCGGTCCAACACACTACCCCGGATCGCGACGGGAATGAGCGGGTGTAGCTCAGGGGTAGAGCACAACCTTGCCAAGGTTGGGGTCGAGGGTTCGAATCCCTTCGCCCGCTCCAGTTTTCCAGATTTTCCTCCGAAGAGAAAAAGTCACGGCTCAGGCCGAGGCTGGTATTTTGCCGAAAAGGCGAGTTTCCTTATTCCCGTTTCCGTTCCTTGCATCTATGCCTTGCCCACGCGCGAAGGGTCTCAAATCAGTCTCATTTGACGTTCAGGTCTGCGCATCGGATAGACCGGACGAAACGCGGTAGCTGCTCGCATGAAAAGCATGAAAACAAAGATTTCCCTGCTGATTGCGATACTGTCGCTTCTACCCATTCCCGCATTTGCCCATCCGCATATCTTCATCGACGCCAAATTCGAGGTCGTCTCGGCACCCGATGGCTCCATCAGCGAGCTGCGCAACGTCTGGAGCTTCGACGAGGTGTTTACCTCTTCCGTGCTCATGGATTACGGCAAGAGCGGCGACCAAGTGTTGAGCGCGAGCGAGCTCAAGGCGGTGGGAAAGACGGTCCGGGATTCGCTGGCGCAATATGGTTACTATACGAACGTCACCAGCAACGGCAAAGCGGTACCGATGGCCAAACCGGACGCGGTTGAGGCCAATTACAAGGATGGTTCGCTGACGCTGACCTTTTCGCTGAAGCCCGAGCAGAAGACTTTCCTCAAGGGAACCACCATCTTCGGCATCTACGACAAGACGCTCTATACGGCCGTCGATTTCGCCACCGACAACGATTTGACCACGTCGGGGCCGGCTTTAGGCCGCTGCAAGCGCAAGGTGATCAGGCCCAACCCGAAGGAAGTCATGGCGGAAAACCAGGCCGCGCTGACCAGCATGTTCTTCAGTGACCCGAAGGGCACGGACTACTCGCTGCTCGTGGCCACACGGCTCGAAGTCCAGTGCTGATCCCGTAAGGACATCTTACCTCACTTGAAAGACAGGTCATCGTCTGCGGCAGACCTCTTTCCCCTTGGCCCAGGCGATATGTAGCGGCGGGCGATGAGCCAGCAGGCGAGCGCCCAGGTCGCGCCGGCGCACCAGCCGCCGAGAACGTCGGTCGGATAATGCACGCCGAGATAGACCCGGCTCGCGCCGATCATCAATGTCAGCAGGATGCCGGCCGCGACGATGAAGACGCGCGTCGAACGATAGGTCCGCGTGCCTGAGATCAGCGCGGCAAGGGTCAGATAGGTCACGGCCGAAACCATCGCATGGCCGCTTGGAAAACTCAGATCCTGCACCTCGACCAGATGCGGCACGATATCCGGACGCGCCCGCGCGACGCCGATCTTCAATGCCGTGCTCAATGCCCATCCGCCCAGGACCGAAGCGAGGATGAAAATGGCGATGGAGCGCTGCCGGTCGAGAAGCAGATAGATCGTCACGAGCGCCGTCATCAGCGCGAGCACCGTCGTCCCGCCGAGGCTGGTAATGTCCTTGACGGCATGGGTGAGCCATCCCGGCCCGATCGGCATGGCAAAGTTCCCGGGCTGACGAAGCGCCAGCAATATCGCCTCGTCGAACCCCTTCGTGCTGCCTTCGAGTACCTCTCCTGTGAGATAGATGAACAGAAGAATGCCGCCCGAAAGCGCGGCGAACATCACGAGGAGCAAGGGCTCGTAGCGGTTCAACCATCCAGGAATGCCCGATGTGCCGAATGGCCGATCCTTCATGCGCTGAAACCTGCCTTGAGTGCTCTCATATCGTTCGTCCACCATCGAAGCCTGATATTGGACAAAGCCTATCTAGGAACAAAACGCGCGGCTTCCAACCGATCAAAGCCGCGATGATATATTCGGCGGCGCATGCGCTTCAGGTTCGTGAAATAAAACCTCTCTATCTTGACGGGAATTGTCGCAGGCACGGCGGCAGCCACGACAGGATGTGGCCTGCTTCGCTTTCTGCCGAAGGATGGTCGATGGGGGCGTTAGCAATACAGAAGCGTTCAGGCTGGTGGTCAGGCGCCATGTCTGCCGTCAAACTTTCTACTGTTTTCCAAGCCGCGAGCTGTGCTACTAGAGCTGCAGGGGCGATCAGGCATCAGGTGTTTTCAGAGTGTTAAATGTTGGGACATCTTTTTCCGCCCGGCCGTCTGTGCTGGCCGGAACGGGACTGCTGGCAGCGTTCATAGTCGGTATGTTCCCGGCCTCATCCAGAGCGGACGATACTCCTAAATCCTCAGCTGAGACCTGGGTCGTCACGCTTGGTGCGACGGTTGAATATGGCCCGAGCTATGAGGGATCGAAGCATTATACCTTCGGCGCCCTGCCCTCATTCGACATCCATCGTTTGGGTGAGGCGCAGGAATACAGCGCGCCTGACGATAATTTCGATTATCAGCTCTTCGATCTCGGCGGCGTCGAAATCGGCCCGGTTGTGGGGCTGCGGGACGACCGCTTCGACATCAACGATCTGCACCTGCAAAGCCAGCGCAGGGTCCGCTGGAATTTCGATGCGGGCGGCTTCGCCCAATATTGGCTGATGGACAATCGGCTCCGGTTCCGCACGGAAATACGCCAGTCGCTTTGGGGCGGCGATGGTCTGGTGGGCGATTTTGCCCTCGACTGGTTCCAGCCGCTCGGAGACAAATGGCTCCTGTCCGCCGGCCCTCGCCTGTCGATGGCAAATTCAGTCTATATGCGCACCAACTTCGGCATCTCGGAGAGTGAAGCTGCGAGACATGGCCATATCAATGCCTTCGATGCCGGTGCCGGCGTGAAATCGGTCGGCTTCACCGTGGCGGCGACCTATACGATCTCGCCGGAATGGAGCGTGCAGGTCTATGGGAAATATAACCGCCTGGTTGGCGATGCAGCCGACAGCCCGATCACCTCGCGCTTCGGCTCACCCGACCAGAACATCATTGGCTTCACGCTGAACAGAACCTTCAACGTCAAGTTTTGAAGCGCTCTTCGCCTCATTCTCGGCGATATAGTTGCGCGTCAGCGGAATGATGTCATTTCGCTTGGCGATCTGGATCTGGAAGACGACGAGATCCTCGTAGCGGAAGGCGGCCTCCGCCGTCGAAAGATAATATTCCCACATGCGGCAGAAGCGCTCGTCATAGAGCTTGGCGGCGTCGTCCCAACGCGCCATGAAACGCTCCCGCCACGCCTCCAGCGTCTTGGCATAATGCAGCCGCAGCACCTCGACATCGGTGATGGCAAGCCCCGCCGCCTCGATCTCCGGAACGATCTCGGACAGCGCCGGAATATAGCCGCCCGGAAAGATGTATTTGTCGAGCCAGGGCGTCGTGAAGCCGGGCGTCGCCGAACAGCCGATGGTGTGCAGCACCATGATGCCGTCATCCTCGAGCAGTTCAGCGCATTTGCGGAAGAAGGTGCGATAAGACGCCAGCCCGACATGCTCGAACATACCGACGGAAACGATCCTGTCGAAGCGGCCGGTCAAGCTGCGGTAGTCCCTCAGCGCGAACTGAACCTCTGCCGGCGTTCCGCCCGCCCTGTCGGCAACGCGTTTCGAGGCATACTCATGCTGTTCTTCCGACAGGGTCACGCCGAGCACGTAACCGCCCGGCGCATGTTCGGCCATATGCAGCGCGAGGCCGCCCCAGCCGCAGCCGATGTCGAGGATGCTGTTGTTCGGTTCGATCAAAAGCTTAGCGGCGAGATGCCGCTTCTTGGCAATCTGCGCATCGTCAAGCGATTGATCTGCATGCTCGAAATAGGCGCAGGAATATTGCCGGTCCGGATCGAGGAAGAGTTCGTAAAGCCTACCGTCGAGATCGTAGTGATGCGCGACATTCGCTTTCGATCGCCCCGGTAGGTTGCGATGGCGGAAAATCCGCAGCTTCGTCCTGATATGATCGATGATGCGGGCAATGAGCGGGTGGGTACTGTTCTGCCCTTCGCGCAGCATCATCGCCACAAAATCGTAGAGCGTACCCTGCTCCACGATGAAGCGGCCATCCATAAAGAGCTCGCCAAGCCGCTTATCGGCATCGATGAGGAGCGCCCATTCGGCGCGGTCGTCGGTGAAACGGACACGGACCGGCTTGCCGGTGCCGTCGCCAAAGGTCAGCACACGGCCGCTGGCCGTGGTCACGGTCAATGCGCCGCGCGTCACGATCGAAGACAGCGCGCGCTTCACGCACCAGTCTACGACGCCGGAGAAAAGGACATTGCTCTTACCCTTAGAGCGGTTTTCAGCTGGAGAACCGGTCATCTTCCATCCTTACCGGCGCTGCTGCGCAGCCCGTCATGCTTGACATGCCAATCGTCACGCTCTTCCGGCGCCGCGTTGGCTCCGGCGATCAACCAGACGCCCAGGAGGATCAATCCGCTGCCGACCACCTGCAGGGCGACGACACGCTCGCCGAAGACGAACCAGCCTGTCGCGATGATCAGCACGTAGCTAATGCCGGAAAGCGGGAAGGCGCGGCTGAGATCGAGTTCGGCAAGCACGTTCATCCAGATGAAGAAGGTCACGATCTCGACGGCGATGGCTGCCAATATCCAGTAGGAGGAGAGCGCTTGCCACAGCCAGCTTTCCGCGTCCCCAGCGTTCATCTGCTCGGCTCCGAGCTTGATGAAGAATTGGAACAGGGTATTCAGCACCGGCACGGCAAGCCAGGAAAGACGCATCGGCATTACACATCCGCCTCATCTGTCGAGAACAGCGGCGATACCAGGCGCAACAGTCCCTGAAGGAAAGGATTGCGATGGCGGAAATACATCGCATTGGCCGTCAGCTTGCTGCCGAGCCGCACCTTGTTTTCATAATAGGCCTGACCGCTCTGGTACCGGCTCAAGCCATTATCGAGGCAATAGCGCAGATTGGTGAACCAGCTCAGGAAATAGAGATTGTAGGGCCGGCCCTTTTCGCCATCCATGCAGAAGAACTTGTCGATCGCCACGCGCTCGTCATGGACGATCAGATTGGCGGCCATGAGCTTGTCTTCGACAAAATAGAAGGCGCAGAACGAGCGGCCGCTCATCCGGTCGAGAATGCCCTGGAAATAGGCGGGCGTCAGTTCTTCGAACTGCCATTCGCTGCGATTGCGTGTGTCGTGATAGAGCGCCATGACCTCAGGCAGGAATTCGCCGAAATCCGTCCGGATCTCGACCCTGACCTGTTCAAAGGATTTTATCTTGCGGCGCATGTCCTTGCGCGTGCCGGACGAAAGCCTGGCGAGATATTCGTCGACAGTCTTGAAATCGATATCGAGCCAGGCCGTCGGAAGGCCGCCGATCGTGGCATAGCCGCGCGCGGCAAACAGCGCACCGAATTCGGCCGATGTCGGCTCCGGAATATCCTTAAGGCCGATCAGCCCGCAATGCTCGGCCGCGGCGACCTGCTCGAAAAAGGACAGCATCTCGGCCAGCAAAACACCGCGTCGCTCGCCATCGACGTCGGGATGAAAGCCGATCGCCCCCGTTTCCGTGCAGGGTGAACCCAGGCAGGCAAGGCGCAGCTTCAGGAACTTCGGAAAATAGCGCTGGACCTTGCGCATGGACCGGCGCAGGAAGCCTTCCTCCAGCGTGGTATCGAGGGCATAAAGGCAGAGAAAGGCCGGCATGGCTGCGCTGACCCGTCCGCCTTCCGTGACGGTGATGTAGCGCCATTCAAACCCTTCGAGACCGGCCTCCTCGATCGCCAGTAGGCAATCATAGTCCTCGACCTGACCCGGGAAACACGCATTCCAGGCATCGCGGCCGATGGCGCGGATGCTGACATGAACTTCGGCCACCGGATCGCCCATCGGCTGCGGCGGGACTTTAAGCAGCGGCTGCGACATGACGCGCCTCGAAGAAATCGGCCGTGAAATCGGCCACCTGACGGTGCTGTCGGTCGACATGGATCATGTGGTAGCTGTCCGTGATCCATTTCAGTTCGTGCGGAGCGCCGATATGCTCGGAAATGTAGCGGGCATGCTTCGGGCTGGCGAGATCGTCATCCTCGGCATGCAGGATCAGCGTCGGCGTCTGCATCCGCGGCAACAGGCTGCGAAGAGCCTTGCCCAGCCGGTGCATCTCTACCAGACCTTTGCCCGGGAATTTTTCCAAAACGCCTTCGCTCGCCATGCCTTCGATCAGCCGACGCATGCGCTCGTCCTTTATCCCGAGCGAGGTCGTCTCGCTGAAGTTCAGCCGATCGAGGAACGGAACGCGCGACAGCCAGCCGATCTGGGAGGCCAGCAGCGGATAGTAGAAGGGAACGTCCCAGCCGTCATAACTGAAGCAGGGAGAATAGATCGCCACCGCGCTGATGGTTTTCTTCTGCTGTTCGGCGGCCAGCATCGCCAGCTTGCCACCGACGCAGATGCCGGCCGCAAAGACTTCCTGCGTTCTGGATGCAAGAAATTCCGATGCGCTGACGACAGAGGCTAGCCAGTCTTCCCAGCTCGTTCCGCGCAGGGTCTTTGCATCGACGCCATGGCCTGCGAGCAACGGCGCATAGATGCTGTAGCCCCTGCGGTTGAGGTGACGGGCCACCAGCTTCATTTCGGCCGGCGCTCCCGTCAGACCGTGAATCAGAAGAACGCCTTTGCCGTTTGAGCCTTCCATGAAGAAGCTCAATTCGTCAGCTTTCATGAGACAGCTCCGACTGCCGATTTTCCTTGGCCATAAAACCAAGAGCATGGCAGGTGCTGATCACATGCGTGCCATTCTTTTCCTGCTCGTCCTTGATCTGCTCATGCAGCGCCTGGAGTTTCGTCCAGTGGGTCCGCGGGCGATAATGGTGCTCCGCATGATAGCCGTTGCCGAACCAGAGCCAGTTGTAGAAGGATTTGTGGCTCGAAACGCCCCAGGCGATCGGCTCGTCCGGATCGCCGTTCAGATGTTCGTAGTAGCCGTTCAGCGACGACAGGCAATTGCCGATATAATAGAACGGCACGAAGAACAGCACCGCCTTCCAGTCGTAGACAAGCGCGAGTGCGGCAAGGCCCAGGAAGAAATAGAGTTCGAACCGTCCCCAGGCCGCATCGAAGGGGCGGTTGCGGGCGATCGCCTTGTGGATGTCGCCGAGGCTGTCGCGGAAGAAGCTCAGAAACGTGTAGGACCAGACGTTTTCCGGCTGGCCGTCGCGGCCGTGGCGATAGATCGACAGCAGATCGATAGTGTCGCCTTTCTCATCCGGCCGGTCGCTGTTGCCGGAATGGTGGCGCATATGCACCCAATGATAATAGGTCTGCGAGAAACCGATCGCGACCGATTCCAGCAGGCTGAAACCGTAGTTCATCCAGCGCGGCTTGAAATAGGGCGTATGGATGAAGTTGTGCGATATGCTGTTGATGTTCCAGGAGATGGAAACGGCATAAAGGCAGCCAAGAATGGCCGAAAGCCAAAGCGGCCGGCTTTCGAAGCCGACGATCAGATAGACATCGAAGGCGAGATGGGCGACAGCGGCCAGAACCGGTGCCAGATCCCATCGGGTGTGCGCAAAGATTTTCATAGTCCTGTAACTCCCACGCAAGCCACACCGGCGGTGACGAGGAACACGCCCGTCGCGTGGCGCAGGTTGATGTTTTCCTTGAAGATGACGGCGCCGGCGAGCACGATGACCACATAGCTCAACGCCATCAGCGGAAAGGCGATGGTCAGGGGGACGCGCTCCAGAACGGCCGTCCAGGCGAAAAGCTCAACGGCCCAGAACAGAATGCCGAGCCAGGTGATCGGCTTGGCCAGCGCCGAAAGCAGGGCGCCTTCGCCGGCCGTTTGCTTAAAGCAAACTTCGCGGGCCGTCTCCGCGAGTATGCAGAATAGGATCAGTCCCAGCATGGGAAGTGTCAAGCTGCCAGTCATTCCATGTACTCCGCCAGCACCTCCAGCAGCGCATGATTGGCTGCGCTGTTGATGTTTCTCATCGTTTCGGCGCCCTGGCGCATACGCGGCTGATCGATGAAGATCTCCGCGCGCTTCATGAACTGCATCCGAAGACTGCCAGCATAACTCGGGGTCGAATAATCCCCGATGACATCGGCGCCGATGATACGGTGACGGCTGCCGATTTCGCTGATGAGGGAGAGGAGATAGGGCAGCCGCATGCGGCCCTGATCCCAATTGGTAACGGCATCGTCGGCGGCCAGCACGTCCTTGTCGATCGTCACATAGACCGCCTCGGTGCGAATACGGCTGAGCATGTGATCGATGAAATTTTCCTCGCCGATTTCGGCGATCGACTTCCAGTGCAGTGCCCCCCCTTCCTGGCGGTAGCTGGCGCCATTGCCATAATCGGCTAGGACGCGGCTCGGCGGATGTTCGTAAGGGTAGAGTTCCAGCTTGCCGTCGCCGAGCCAGTGCAGATTGGCCCCCTTGCGCTCCGGGCTGCGAAGATCATGGCTACAGACGCCGATCGTGATGACCTTCTGGATGCTGGGATTGGCAAGTGCGCTGTTGACCCAGGAGCCGCAGTGCAGTCCGCCGTCGAACTTGACCCAATCCGGATGATTGTCGAAATGGATCAGCGTGGCCGCACTGGACTGCCGCTCGAGCGCGTCGTCGAGCAGCAGGGCGGTGATATGATGGAAATCACCGGAGCCCATGAAGCACAATTGCGGCGTCTTGCCCGTCGCAGGCCTGTTCTTGACGATCTCGCGGCTGAGATCGTCAAGAGCACCCTGCTTGCTCCACAGCCGAACCTGCTGGCCGGCATTCTTGCCGAAGTACTGGTACGCGCCTGCGAATTTGCACGCGCGTACGAAGTCGGGCTGCAACTCCAAAGCATCATCGAGATGAAGAAGCAGCAGTTGCACCGTCTTATCTCCGGGCCGCGCGCGTCAGAAGCTGATCGAGAAGCGCAAGCGCCAGATCGATCTCTTCGCGGGTGATGAGCAGGTTCGGAGCAAACGTGATGACGTTCTTGTGGTAGCCGCCGACGTCAAGCACCAGGCCATAGGTCCTGCCGCCGACTTGAAGGTCGCCCTTCATGCCTTCGTCGCACATCCAGTCCAACGTCGCCTTGTCCGGCGTGTAGCTGTCGTCCTTGCAGATTTCCATGCGCAGGGCGAGACCGAGACCATCGACCTCGCCGACGGTAGCGTGGCGCTTCTGCAGCTGCTTCAGCCCGTCGAGGAAATGTGCGCCCTTTTCCATGATCGCAGCGCCGAAATCCTGCTCTTCCAGCATCTTCATCGTTTCGAGCGCAACAGCAGTCCCCATCGGGTTGCTGGCGAAGGTCGAATGCGTGGAGCCGGGAGGGAAGATCTCCGGATTGATCATCTCTTCGCGAGCCCAGACACCGGAAAGCGGGTTGAGGCCGTTGGTGATCGCCTTGCCGAAGATCAGCGCATCCGGCGAAACGCCGAAATGCTCGATCGACCAGAGCTTGCCGGTGCGGTAGACGCCCATCTGGATTTCGTCGACGATGAGCAGGATGCCGTGATCATCGAGCACCTTCTTCAGTTCGACGAAGAAGTTCATCGGCGGAATGACATAGCCGCCCGTGCCCTGGATCGGCTCGATATAGAAGGCCGCATATTCGGACTTGCCGGCCTTCGGGTCCCAGACGCCGTTATATTCGCTCTCGAACAACCGGGCGAACTTCTGGACGCAATAATGTCCGTATTCTTCCTTCGACATGCCCTTCGGGCCGCGGAAGTAATAGGGAAATTCAACGAATTGGGCGCGATCGCCGAAATGGCCGTAGCGGCGGCGATAGCGATAGCTCGAGGTGATCGCCGAAGCGCCGAGCGTGCGGCCGTGATAGCCGCCCTCGAAGGCGAACATCAGGCTCTTGCCGCCGGTGTAATTGCGCACGAGCTTCAGTGAATCCTCGACGGCCTGCGAGCCGCCGACGTTGAAATGGACGCGGCCCTTGTGACCGAACTTGCGTTCCGCATCCTGGGCGATCATCGCCGCAAGCTCCACCTTTTCGCGGTGCAGATATTGCGAGGCGACCTGCGGGAGACGGTCGAGCTGGCGGTGCGCGGCCTCGTTCAGGCGCTCGTTGCGATAGCCGAAATTGACGGCGGAATACCACATCTGCAGATCGAGGAACGGCGTCCCGGTCCGATCGTAGACATAGGAGCCTTCGCATTCTTCGAAGAATTTCGGCTTGTCCATATAGTGAACCGTGTCGCCATGGGAGCAATAGATCTCCTCAAGCGCGCGCAATTCCTCTTCGGAGCGGACGGACTCGGTCTCACCGCTGAAGGCTTCGGCTACATTCGTTTTCATTCAATGCCTCTCGGTCTGTTTTACGCTGTCTTGAAATGCGGCAGCGTACGGGAGCGTCGCTCGACGCTCGGGAGAACGGCTTCCATCTTTGGAAGCAGGTCGGAAAAGTCTGCGAAACCGACATAGGGAATGCCGTTTTCCTCGCAGTAATCGACAAGCTTGGCCTTGGCGAAAACGAGGTCGACCTTGTCGGAAACGCAGAAGTCGCTTCGCCCGTCGCCGATGTAGACCTGAAGGTCGTTGCTATCGACGACGCGGCATTTGCAGACACCGGCGCCGGATACGCAGCCGGTTGCCGTAAACGGCGGAAATAGCGAATAGGACTCGCGGCCCTGGGAAACGCTGCAGGTCAGCACATTGGCGACGATCGGCAGGCCCTCGATGCCATGACGCGCCAGGATGCGCCGGATAAAATAATCCACACCATCGCTGACGATCGTTACAGGCAATTCGCCGCGACGGCAGAAGGACAGGAAAGCCTCGAAGCCGGGATCGATCGCCAGCGTATCGAGAAACCGGTCGAGCTCGCCTCTATTTGCTTCGATGAGAGCGATCTGCCGGCGCATGCATTCGCCGGAGCCGATCTGCCCCTGCTTCCACAACTGCTCGATATCTTCCCACTCGGAACCGGCGAAACGGGTTAGCACCATATCCGTCGCGTCTTCGATGGATATGGTTCCATCAAAATCGCAAAACACCTGCATGAAATACCCCTTCGCCTTATCTTAAGTTGCGTCTAACAACCTCAGATGAGCCGGGCATGAGCGGAAAATGATGCGAAAATGAAAAACGACGAGGCCGTGAGTTTTAGCTGAGCGGCAATCTCAAATCGACCTGGAGACCGCTACCCAGACGGGACGAAGAGAGATCGACGGTTGCCGAAAGGCGGTCCGCAGTATCCGCGACGATGGCAAGCCCAAGTCCAGCCCCTTCGGTATGCAGCGTATGGAGGCGGTAGAAGCGCTGGAACACCGCTTCCCTTTCATGCGGCGGAATGCCGGGGCCGCTGTCGCTGATCGAAATGCAGGCAGAGCCATCCTCCGAGGCGATAGAAACTTTGATTTCCCCTCCCGCAGGCGTATATTTGATCGCATTGTCGAGCAGATTGGTGACGAGCATGCGCAGCAGCGCCTCATCGGTTCTGACCTGGATCGCCTCATCGCCTTCCAGCACGACGTCGAGCTCGCGGCTGGTAATGATATTGCCGAGCTCGGCAATGAGCGACGCCATCCAGTGATAAAGCTCGATCGACGTGAGATTAAGGGGGTGGTGACTGACCCTGGCGAGCCGCAGCAGCTGTTCGATAAGATGAATGGTGCGGTTATTGCTGGCCACGAGATCGGAAACGATCGCCTGCCGCTCCTGATCACTGTCGCTGTTTTCGAGCATCCGCAAAAGCAGCTTCACGCTCGCCTGGGGCGTACGCAGCTGATGCGCAGCAAGATCGGAGAAGCGCCGCTCCAGCGTCAGCGACTGGCCGAGCTTTTCCAGCAGCTGGTTGATCGACCGACCAAGCGGCAACAGATCGCGCGGCAGCTCTTCAACGGGGATAGCCGAGAGATCATCCGGCGATCGCGTGCGGATCTGCCGCACCAGCCCATGAATCGTGCGCAGGCCGCTATTGATGCCGAGCCAGATGAGAAAGCCGATGACCGGCACCAGCATCAGCAGCGGAAAAAACAGATTGAGGAGAATGTTGGAGACGAGCGTTTCGCGAAGCGCAATCTTTTCGCCGAGTTCGATCACAATGGTCGTGTTCGGGATCGGCAGCGAATAGACACGCCATTCGTCGCCGCCATAGGTCAGCGTGGTAAAACCCACCTTCTGCTGCGGGACGTCGGAGAGAAAGGCCGTGCTGCTATAGAAGCGGATATTGCCGTCGACCCAGGCGCGGAACATATGCGCATCGGCATAGTCATCAGCGTCTTCGTTGAAAGCCAGCTGATTGTCCATGTTGAAGTCGATATCGTCGATCTGCTTGGCGCCATGGTCGGGATTCTTCTCCAGCGGCCGACGCAGCAGGCTCCAGATCACGTTCGCATCGTCGATGAGCTGGGCATCGTAGATATTGTTGATTTCCCGCGTTGCGCTGTTGAAGGCGAAGGCGGCGATCACGACGATCGTCACCACGACGACCGGCGCGATGCGCAGAAACAGCTTGCGGGTAAGCGTGGAATTGTTCATCGCTCGATCATGTAGCCGACGCCGCGGATCGACTTGATGAAATCGGTGCCGAGCTTCTTGCGCAGATTGTAGATCGTCACTTCGATCGTATTGCTCTCGACGGTGTTTTCCGCGTCATAGAGCGCATATTCAATATCGTTCTTCGTCACGTATCGGCCGCTGCGCTCCATGAGCAGCTTCAGCAGATGAAATTCTTTCGCCGTGGTATGGACCTGCACATTGTCCTTGCGAGCCACCATGGCCGAGGGGTCGACCTCCACGTCGCCGCAGCGGATGACGCTTTCGGTCCGCCCGTCACGCCGGCGGATGAGCGCGCGCAGCCGCGCCAGCAGCTCGTCGAGATCGAACGGCTTGACCAGATAGTCGTCGGCGCCCTCATCCAGACCCTCGACCTTCTGGCGCACGGAATCCATCGCCGTCAGCAGCAGCACGGGAACGGAATTTCCCCGCTGCCGGATGCGCCGCAGCACCTCCATGCCGCTTAGCTGCGGCAGATTGATATCGAGCACGATCGCCGCAAAATGCGAATGCGCCGCCGCTTCGAGGCCGGATTCGCCGTCGCGCATCCAGTCGACGCCGTAAGCGTGCTTTTCCAGCGCCTTCTTCAGCGACGAGCCCAGGATATTGTCGTCTTCAACAAGCAGAACGCGCACGACCGACCTCACGTAGCGGTGTATTCCAAAGCGGATGTGAGCCGCAATTGGAGCGACCATGTGGCAAAGCTATGACGGATATTTTCCGCCTGGCAAGAGTTCCAGGAAAAGACGGCACTCCTGCAGGTGGCTCGGAGGAACGGTTTTGCGCCGAATATGGCCTCATTGCTGCGTCGCCATCAGGCATTCCGCAAGACAGATTGCAGCTGGCGTGCTCTCCTGCGGCTGCAATATCCCTATCTCGCGATAAAACCCCGGTTCGGATAAGGGCACCATGCGGATCGGCGCCACCGGAGGAGGGCTGCCGTCGACAACAGGCAGAAGCGCCACCCCGAGCCCATGCCCGACCAATGCGGCAATCCCGGCGATATCGTCGACCTCCACCGATTCACGCGGAACGATCGAATGCGATCGCAGGAAGCGGTCGACCTGCCGCCCTCCGAAAGAGCTGCGATCATAGCGGATGAAGGGCTGCTCGCGCAGCAGCGTCCGCCAATCATCGCCCTGCAGCTTTTCGGGAACCGCAAGCACGTAGGGCTCGCGCACCAGGGGCCGCCAGATGAGATTCTTGGGCAAGCCGAAGGGTGGTTCGATGAGCACGGCAAGATCGAGTTCGCCGGCATCGAGCAGGTCGAGCAAATGCAGAGAGACCCCTGGGACAACGCGGAGATGATGATTTGCGAATCGCAGACGGAAGGGGCCGAGAGCGCGGGCAAGCAACGCCGATTGAACGGAAGCAATTGCGCCGACGCGCAGCTCGCCGCCCGAAGCCTCGTCGACGGGATCGGCGATGTGCTCGAACATCGCGATAATGCTCTTGGCGCGCTCGAGCGTTCTAAGCCCGGCAGCATTCAGTGTCGCGGAGCGGCCCGTTCGCTCGAACAGTTTAATGCCAAGCCTTTCCTCAAGCCGCTTCATCTGTCCGCTGACGGCGGCCTGCGTCAGGCCAATCCGATCCCCCGCCGCAGCAAACGTTCCAAAGCGGGCGATAGCCACAAGAGTTTGAAGTTCCGCAATCATGATTCATAAATTTTCCTGTATCTCAACATCACAATATACCATTTTTCATAGAGAAAAATGTATCTTATTCATGGCTGCATCACTTCGCTTCTTGGAGACGATCATGAGCGCAGCACCACTCCATCCCTTCCACCTCGCATTTCCGGTCAATGATCTCGCTGCGGCGAGAACCTTCTATGGCGGCCTTCTCGGTTGCCCCGAAGGTCGCAGTTCGCCTGATTGGATCGATTTCAACTTTTACGGCCATCAGATCGTCGCCCATCTGGCGCCGGGTGAAACGACCGACGTGGCAGCCAATGCCGTCGATGGCCACGGCGTTCCGGTACGCCATTTCGGCGTCGTTCTGTCGATGGAGGAATGGGAGGCAGCCGCCGAGAAGCTGACGAAAGCCAACATAGAATTCGTCATCAAGCCCTATATCCGCTTCCGGGGCGAGCCGGGAGAACAGGCGACCATGTTCTTCAAGGACCCGAGCGGCAATGCCATCGAGATGAAGGCTTTCGCCGACATCAACAGTCTCTTCGCCAAATAGGGATCAAGCCGGCGACAGGAGAGGCCGCCACGGTGGAAACCCGCCGGTCAGGAAATGCTCGTATCGCCGGTAAACCTCTGGGCTGCCGTAAGGCCGCTCGCAGCGGCATCCTTGCGTATCGCCCGCAGCTTTCGCATGGACGCTTCCAGCACGTCGAAGATCCGGGGATCGGCCGATTGTGCAACGTTGAACCGCATGAAACGGCCCGCCGTCTCCGACAGGCTGAAAACATTGCCGGGCGCGAGGATGACCCCTTCCGCGAGGCAAGCACGGGCAAGATCGGCGGCATCAAGCCCTTCCGGAAGCCTGCACCAGAGAAACATGCCCGCATGCGGCTTGAGCCATGGGCTGATACCGATCGCTTCCAGCCGGGCCGCAACCTCATCCATCGCCTTTGCAAGCCGGACCCGCAGCGCCTCGACATGCTTGCGATAACTTCCATCCTTCAGCGCGAGATAGACGAGCTCGGCCGACAATTGTCCGCAGCTGAAGCTGCTGGCGACCTTGAGATCGACGAGATCGTCGATCCACTCGGGCTTCGCGGCGATGAAGCCGCAGCGAATGGAGGCCGAAAGCGTTTTCGAGAAACTGCCGATATGGATCACCCGGTCCAATCCGTCATAGGCGGCCAGACGCGGCGCCGGCACCTGCTCGAAATCAGCGAAAATATCATCCTCGATGATGATGAGCCCGGAAGCGTCCGCCAGCTTCAGCAGCCGATGCGCCGTGACGGGGGAAAGCGCCGCACCGGTCGGATTGTGAATGGCGGAATTGGTAATGTAGAGCCGCGGCTTGTACCGTTCGAGCACCTGGCCGAACAGCTCGACATCCGCCCCAGTCGGTGTGAAAGGCACGGAAACGACTTTGGCGCGATGCGCGCGCAGCAGGGCATGGAAATTGAAGTAGCAGGGATCGTCGACCACGACGGTATCGCCGGGTTCCAGCAGGAATCGGCAGAGAAGATCGATCGCCTGCGTGCCCGATTCCGTCAGTATGATCTGATCAGGGGGCACGTTGATTCCATGTTCGCCCAGGCGGCGGGCGAGCAGCTGCCGCAATGGCGGCAGGCCGAGCGGTGTCCCGTAGTTCGCAAGCACCCCGATATCGCCGCGCGCCAGCGTTCGCATCGCCTTGCGCAGAGCCGCCTGCGGCAGCCATGAAGGCGGCAGCCAGCCACAGCCCGGTTTCATGGCATCGTCGCCGACTTCGAGCGATTGCCGCGAGATCCACAGCGGATCGACATTGCGCCCCGATTTCGCTCCTGTTTCGGAGAGCGATAGGGGTGGCAGCGGCCCGCAGACATAGAAGCCGGATCCCGGCCGCGAGCGGATCACACCCTCGGCCGCAAGCCGTTCATAGGCCTCCACAACGGTCGAAACCGACACCTGCATCGTCTTGGCAAAACTGCGCACGGAGGGAAGCCGAGCACCGGGTACAAGGCTGCGCCCAGCGATGCGCTCTGATATCGCCGCCATCACGCCTTCGATCCGGGTCGTGCCGGCAGCGCCGGTCATCGAGAGATTATCCATCCGTACTGCACCTTCAACCATAACAGTTCGCACAGATTGTACTGTACCGTCTCTGGTTCGGCCAGACAAATACGCCGATACCCGCGAATATCACGAAGGAGCATGCGCCATGGATAAGACGACGACGGGATGGATCTACGGTTTGACGGGAGTGGTGATCTTCAGCGGCTCTCTGCCGGCGACGCGGGTGGCCGTGATGGATTTCGACCCTCTGTTCCTGACCGTTGCCCGAGCCGTAATCGCCGGCCTTTTGGGTCTTGGCCTGTTGCTCGCTTTTCGGGAGAAGCGCCCGGCTCGCGGCGACATCGTCTCGCTGACGATCGTCGCCCTCGGCTGCGTCGTCGGCTTTCCGCTCTTGACGGCACTGGCGCTGAAGCATGTCACCTCGGCCCATTCGATCGTCTTCATCGGATTGCTGCCGCTGGCGACCGCGATCTTCGGCGTGCTGCGCGGCGGCGAGCGGCCGCGCCCGGCCTTCTGGATATTCTCCCTCCTCGGCAGCGCGCTGGTGTGCAGCTATGCGCTGGCTCAAGGCCTATCCGCCTCTCCCGTCGGCGATCTCCTGATGCTTGCAGCCGTGATCGTCTGTGGCCTCGGCTATGCAGAGGGTGCCGTGCTCTCGCGTCGGCTTGGTGGCTGGCAGGTGATCTGCTGGGCGCTGGTCCTTTCCCTGCCCGTCACCATCACGCTCTGCTTCATGACCATGCCGCACAGCATTGACGGCATCGGCGGACCTGCCTGGCTCGGCCTCATCTATGTCTCGCTTTTCAGCATGCTGATCGGCTTTATCTTCTGGTATCGCGGGCTCGCCCAGGGCGGCATAGCCGCCGTCGGCCAGCTGCAGTTCCTCCAGCCCTTCTTCGGCTTCGCGCTCGCCGCAGCTCTCCTCAAGGAAAGTGTCAGTTGGTCGATGCTCATCGTGACCCTCGCCGTTGTCGCCTGCGTCGCCGGAGCGCGAAAATTCGCCCACTGAGTCCATCACCCGGCATATCACGGCACTTGATCTTCTAAACTGATCGGTCTATTAACGACAAATCGGTTTAGAAGGAGCACATCATGCCGACCCCTCTCGTCCCGCCTTTCACCCGCGAAACCGCAATCGCCAAGGTCCGCATGGCAGAGGATGGCTGGAACAGCCGCGATCCGGAGCGTGTCTCCAAAGTCTACACGGAGGACAGCCAGTGGCGGAACCGTGCCGAATTCCCGCGCGGCCGCAAGGAAATCGTCGAATTCCTGACGCGCAAATGGGCACGCGAACTGGACTATCGGCTGATCAAGGAACTTTGGGCCTTCGAGGGCAATCGCATCGCCGTGCGCTTTGCCTATGAATGGCATGACGATAGCGGCCATTGGTTCCGTTCCTACGGCAACGAGAACTGGGAGTTCGATGCCGAAGGCCTGATGCAGCGCCGTTTCGCCTCCATCAACGACATGCCCATCAGGGAAGAGGACCGGAAATTTCACTGGCCGCTCGGCCGCCGGCCGGACGATCATCCGGGCCTCTCCGACCTCGGCCTTTAAGATGGTGCGCAGCGTCTTCGAAAAATCCGATGCCATTGCCCTCGTTGCCGAAGTCTTTCGCGAGCTCGGCTACGAGGGCGCGTCGATGAGCGAAATCACCGCCCGTACCAAACTGTCCAAGGGCAGCCTCTATCACTTCTTTCCGGGCGGCAAGGAACAGATGGCCGCCGAGGTCATGGCCAATATCGACGCATGGTTCGTCACGGAAATGTTCAGGCCGCTCGAAGAGGAAGAGCCGCGTGCCGCCATCGCCCGCATGTGGGAGACAACGGATAGCTATTTCCGCTCCGGCCACCGCGTCTGCCTGATCGGCGCCTTTGCGCTGGACGAAACACGCGACCGCTTTTCCACCGCCATCCGAGGCTACTTTCATCATTGGATCGAGGCGCTTTGTGGCGCTTTGCTCAGGGGCGGCGTGCCGGGTGCCGAGGCGAAAATGCTCGCCGAAGAGGCCGTCATCGGCATTCAGGGCGCGTTGACGCTTGCCAGAGCCCTTGAAGATGAGACGGTGTTTGGCAGAACCTTGGCGCGGCTGAAGCACAGGCTGGAAACTGCCCTCGGCTAAAGCCATTTCATCGACGCGAATCACTGAACTATCGATGCTTCGCCCTTGCCGAATGCGCTCGTACCATTAGCTATTCCTCCACTTTTTCTAGCGATCTCCGCGAAAATCTCCTGGAAAGGGCATCTCCAGCCTCTCGATGTTGGGGATGACTACCTCAACAACCCACTGATATTAAAGAATCCTCCACAAAAGTATGTCATCGTTAATCATCTTTGATTTGCAACTATCCAAGCTCCCATGTTCAGCAGGGAATGGGAGCATCGAGGAGATGGATAGAAGATGCTGCAGCAGGTAAACGAAACCGACGACGCGCTGATCGACCAATTGCAACGCTCGGCGTTCGACTATTTCATGCTCTATACCAATCCGGAAAACGGACTGGTGGCGGATACGTCGATCAAGACGAGCCATTGCAGCATTGCCGCCGTCGGCTTCGCGCTATCGAGCTATCCGGTCGCCGTCGAGCGCGGCTGGATCAGCCGCGCCGATGCCGCAAAACGGGTATTGGCCGCCCTCGATTTCTTTGCCGACAGCCAGCAGGGCACCGAACGCGGCGCCACCGGCCATCGCGGTTTCTATTATCACTTCCTTTACATGGAAACCGGCAAGCGCGCCTGGAACAGCGAGCTTTCGACGATCGATACCGGTCTGCTGCTGCTCGGCGTCTTGACAGCCGCCGCCTATTTCACCGGAAACAGCCAGGTCGAGCGCGATCTCCGCAAGCAGGCGAAATTTCTCTATGAGCGTTGCGACTGGCATTGGGCCTTGAACAAGGGCCAGACCATCAGCATGGGCTGGAAACCGGCCAGCGGCTTCCTGCGCTGGCGCTATCAGGGCTATGACGAGGCGATTTTCCTCTATTTGCTGGCGCTCGCCTCGCCGACGCATGCGATCCCATCCTCCAGCTACGACGCCTTTGCCTCGACCTATACTTGGATGATGTTCAAGGACGCGCCCTTTCTCTATGCTGGGCCGCTGTTCATCCACCTCTTCTCGCATGCCTGGATCGATTTCCGTGACATCCGCGACAAGCACGTCGCCGACAAGGACACCGATTACTTCCGCAATACCCAGGCGGCAATTGCGGTGCAGCGCGATTACACCGAGCGCAATCCCGGCCATTTCGTCGGCTATACGAAGGATATCTGGGGCCTTTCCGCCTGTGACGGCCCGAACCCGACTGGCACCAAACATAGCCTGCGCTATGCCCCGAAAGTCTTCGGCTATGCCGCCCGCGGCGCGCCGCTGGGTCCCGACGACGGCACCATCGCCCCATGGGGACCGCTATCCTGCCTGCCGTTCGACCGCGAAGCGGCGCTCGATGGCACGCGGGCGCTGCTTTCAACCTATCCCAACCTGCTGCTCGACGGCCGCTTCCCCGGCGGCTTCAATCCGAGCGTGAAAGGCCCCGGCCCGGAAGGATGGGTGGACGACCGCTCGGTGGCGATCGACCAGGGGCTACTGGTCATGATGATCGAAAACGCCCGCACCGGCATGATCTGGGACCTCATGCGGCAATCTCCGATCCTCCGCACCGGCCTCGAACGCGCCGGCTTCACCGGCGGCTGGCTGGACGAGAAGAACGCAAAGCCTGCCATCGCTTGATCTGCCGATCGTGGTGTCCATCAGATGTCTCTGTCAACACAGCCAATGCCTGTCCGGCCCCTCACCCTAGCCCTCTCCCCGCAGGCGGGGCGAGGGGACGATAGAGCCAACCAACTGCCTCTCATCCGTGCAGCGTCTTGTTTTGCGCGATAACCCCCTCTCCCCGCCTGCGGGGAGAGGGGCCGTGTCTGAGTGCACGACAAAGACATACTCACCCGACCATCATCTCAGCCCCTCAAAGCCTCTTTATCGCGGCAATCACTTCGTCCTCGACATCGATACCCTCGCTTAGCGCAAGACGCCGTGCGCTTTGCCCGCGCCGGCCGGGCAGGCGAACATTCGGATCGCGGGTGATTTCTCCTGCCAGCAAGGCCAGCCGTAGTGCCGTATCCACCGCACTCGTCGCCTCCGGATTGATGGCAATGATTGTGTGCCCGAGTGCCGGCGGAGCGCCTTTGTCGTCGAAGAGCGAGGAAGCCTCGAAGGCGTAGTTGGCGCCGGTCAGACCGGCCGCCAGAATTTCGACCATGAAGGCAAGTGCCGCACCCTTGACATCGCCGGCCGGGACCATCGTCCCGGCCAGAGCCTCTTCGGCATCCGTGGTCGGCCTGCCATCGCGATCGAAAGCCCAGTCCGCGGGGATCGAAGCGCCCTGCTGCCGCGCCGCCATCACCTTTCCGCGTGCCACCTTGGACAGCGCGAGGTCGATGACAACAGGCTCATCGCCAGGAAGCGGTGCGGCGAAAGCGATCGGGTTGGTGCCGAAAACAGGCGTCTTGCCGCCCCAGGGCGCCATAGAGGCCGGCGCATTGGCGACCATCAGCGCCACGAGCCCCTGATCGGCAAAACGCTCGACCGTCAGGCCCATGACGCCAGCATGATGCGAACGGCTGATGGCGGCAAGCGCGATACCCTGCTCGCGGGCGACAGCCGGAAGCTCGGCAACGGCAAGGTCGAGCGCGGGATAGGCATAGCCGTTGCCGGCATCGATGCGCAGCACGGCGGGAGAAGGCCGGCTGAGCTGCGGCTGAGCGAAGCCATCGACCTTACCAACCTTGGCCTGTCCGCCATAGGCAGGCACGCGCCGCAGCCCATGACCGCTCTGCCCGGCGGCCTCCGCCGCTACGAGCGCGACCGCCACCGAGCGGGCATTCGCATCGCTCACCTTGTTTCGCCGCAGAGCCGCCACAACAAGCGTTTCGGCTTCGGCGAGCGACAGGTGCATGAGACAAGTTCCTGAACAAGATGAGGGGGTAAGGATCTTCTACGCCCTCATCCGCCCCATCGCAACGCAGCAAAGTGCCATTACGCCACGTCGAACTTGACGCCCTGTGCCAGCGGCAGCGTGCGGCCGTAATTGATCGTGTTGGTCGCCCGGCGCATATAGGCCTTCCAGGCATCCGAGCCGGACTCGCGGCCGCCGCCGGTTTCCTTCTCGCCGCCGAATGCGCCGCCGATCTCGGCGCCGGAGGGACCGAGATTGACGTTGGCAATGCCGCAATCCGAGCCGCGCGCGGACACAAACGTCTCGGCCTCGCGCATGTCATTGGTGAAGATGGAGGAGGACAGACCCTGCGGCACGGCATTATGCAGCGCCAGCGCTTTATCGAAATCGCTGTATTTCATCACATAGAGAATCGGCGCGAAGGTTTCCCGCTCGACGGGACCGGTCTGCTCCGGCATTTCGACGAGAGCCGGGCGAACATAGAAGGCATCGGCTGAACCGTTTTCGACACGTTCGCCGCCGGTGACCTTTCCGCCGGCCGCCTTCGCAGCGGCCAGCGCTGCCTGCATGCCGTCGAAGGCCTGCTTATCGATCAGCGGGCCGACCAAAGTGCCGGGTTCAAGCGGATTGCCGATCGTCACCGAACCATAGGCCTTCTGTAGGCGCGGAACGAGCTGATCATAGACGCTGTCATGAACGAAAAGGCGGCGCAGCGTCGTGCAACGCTGGCCGGCCGTACCCATCGCGGAAAAGGCAACGCCGCGCAGGGTAAGGTCGAGATCGGCCGTCGGGCAGACGATCGCGGCATTGTTGCCGCCAAGCTCGAGGATGGCGCGGGCGAAACGGCCGGCAAGACGTGGACCGACCGCGCGGCCCATGGCGGTCGATCCGGTTGCCGAGACCAGCGGCACCTGCAGATGATCGACCAAAAGCTCACCGAGCTCGCGGCCGCCGATCAACAGCGTCGAAAGATTGGCCGGCGCCTCGCCGCCCTCGGCGACATAGCGCTTCAGTGCCTTTTCAAACAGAGCCTGTACGGCAAGCGCCGTCAGCGGCGTCTTTTCCGACGGTTTCCAGATGGTGGAATTGCCGCAGACGATGGCAAGCGCCGCATTCCATGACCAGACGGCGACGGGGAAATTGAAGGCCGAGATGATGCCGATCGCCCCTAGCGGATGCCAGCTTTCCATCATCCGGTGCTCGGAGCGCTCGGTGGCGATGGTCAGGCCATAAAGCTGACGCGAGAGTCCCACAGCGAAGTCGCAGATATCGATCATCTCCTGCACCTCGCCAAGACCTTCGGAAGTGATCTTGCCCACTTCGATCGAAACGAGTCGGCCAAGGGCGGCTTTGCCGGCGCGCAGCTCTTCGCCGAGTAGACGGATCAGCTCGCCGCGCTTCGGCGCCGGCACATTGCGCCAGACAAAAAACGCCGCGTGCGCCGCCTCGATTGCCGTCTTCGCCTCACCGGCCGAATGCTCCCTCAGCCGGCCGATTTCGGCGCCGGTCACAGGAGAGGTGACGGCAAGCGTTCCGCCGATGTAGCGATCGGCCGATACGCCGAGCTCCGTCAATATGACCTTGGTTTCGGCAGCAAGATCTGATGTCGCGGTCATCTTGTTTCCTCTTCCCGTAATGTTGGTTCTCGGAATTGCCTTAGACTCTGGCGCCGACGAAATGCGCGGCCTGGGCGCCCGCCTCGTACCACATTTCCTTTGCCGCCCTGAAGCTCGGCTCGACGATATCGGTCACCGGCAGCGGCAGATCGGCCTCGGAAATCTGCCCGAGAATATGGCTGGCAAGCACCTTGCCGAACACCGTGCCCGGCGCGATACCGCGGCCATTATAGCCGGAGAAGCCGACGACATTCTGATCCAGCTTGTGGAAACGGGGCAGCGCATTGTCGGTCATGCCGATCTTGCCATACCATTCGCATTCGAACGGAATGTCGCCGAGCTGCGGAAAGAGCTTTTTGATCGACCGCCGAGCCCAGTTCTTGTGAATGGCAAGACCGGTGTTGCGCAGCGCACCGACGCTGCCGAAAACGAGCCGGCCGGCCTGATCCATGCGGAAGGACGACAGCACTTCTTTCGTATCCCAAGCCCCCTCGCGCCCGGGCAGCACGGATTTGCGCAAGTTGTCGCCGAGGGGGACGGTGGCGAAATTGAAATAGGGCAGATGCACCTGTTCGTTCCGAACCTTTTCCCACGGGCCGGTGCTGTAAGCGTCCGTGGCCACCACGATCCAGTCGGCGCTGACCTTGCCGCCATCGGTCGAAACCACCCATTTCGCACCACTTCTTTCCGTCGATGTCACGCGGCTGCCGGTGTGAATGGTAACGCCGGCTTTGACCACGGCATGGGCAAGGCCGCGCACATAGGCAAGCGGCTGCAGCGTGCCGGCGCGCATGTCGAGGAGTGCCCCCGCATAGGCCGAACTGCCGACGCGGCGCTCCGTCTCCCGCGCATCCAGCACGGTGACCGGCGCACCGCGCTTTCCCCATTGCCGGGCGCGCTCCTCGATTTCCTTCAAACCCTCCGACCCGACGGCGCAATGCAGCGTACCGTTGCGCTCAAGCTCGCAGGCGATGCCGTGCTTGTCGATCAGCTCCATGACCAGCTTCGGCCCATTGCCGAGCAGATCGAGCAGCCGCTCGCCGTGAACGGCACCGAGTTCGCCCGGCAAATCGTCCGGCATCACCCACATGCCGGCATTGATGAGGCCGACATTGCGCCCCGCCCCGCCAAAGCCGATTTCATTGGCTTCCAGCAGCACGACATTCGTGCCGGCTTCCGCCAGATGCAGCGCCGTCGAAAGACCGGTATAGCCGCCGCCGACTACCACGACATCGGCGGAGACATCGCCGGAAAGTGGCTTCGTTGATGGCGGAAGCGGGGCGGTCTTTTCCCAAAGACCGTGGGAGCGCGGGTCATTCAGCATGAAATCGGTCCAATCGAGAGAACTAATGGCACCAATCTAGCGCCATGCTCGAAATTGCGGAAGCGGCAAGAGCGACATCCGATGGACATGGCATGATGCCAAAAAATCATCGGCTCTGGAGAAAAACTTGCATGGCGGCGGCGCTTTCGACCATGATAGAGAAAAAGCCGATCGCCATCGCGGTCGCAGGCAAAAGCAGGACATTCTCATGAAGCCCATTTTCGTTCAGCTCCAATGCGCCCCCGGCAAGACCTACGAGGTCGCCGACGCCATCTACCAGACGGAGCTGGTTTCGGAACTGTATTCCACCAGCGGCGACTACGACCTCCTGATGAAGGTCTACATTGCCGAAGAGCAGGATATCGGCAAATTCATCAACGACCACATCGCCAATATTCCGGGCATCGTCCGCTCGCTGACGACGCTAACCTTCCGAGCGTTTTGAGAGATCCGGACCTCGGGTCGCAATACATCGTCTCATTAGAAATTGCCCCTCACCCCAGCCCTCTCACCGTTTTGACGGGGAGAGGGAGTTCATCGAGTTTTGTGGGCGAAACAAAAGGCACGCAGCAAACACCGAAGTAGTCCCCTCTCCCCGCAATGCGGGGAGAGGGTTAGGGTGAGGGGCCGGGCACACTGGTCCGGCATTGTCATATTCACCTGACAATCTTGACCTTTCTGCCGCCTAACGCCTCGCTATTAACCCTCTTGCCCGAAACCGCTCGGCTTTCCGCCTGCGATTAAACCCTTTTTAACCGACCCGATGATCTGCTTTGCCGACTGATCAACGGGCGGCGCGCTGCAGCGTCGGATTGCTCGCCATGCGGCGCGGCATAGAGGTCGAGGGTGGATCGATGACATCGGCTGTTGCGGATATTCAGGCAAACAAGCACACCGGGCCGCTGATCGTGCATGTCGTGCGCCAGTTCCTGCCGAACAAGGGTGGCCTGGAAGACGTCGTTGCCAACCTCTGCCGCCAGCTGGTTTCCCGCGGCTATCGCGTGCGCGTCGTCACCTGCAACAGCCTGTTTTCCGATCCCGGCCGCCACCTGCCGGAAAGCGAAACGATCGACGGCATCGAAATCGTCCGCATTCCCTGGTTCGGCTCCAGCCGCTATCCGCTGGCACCCAAGGTCTTCCGCCATCTGGCCGATGCCGACCTCATTCATGTCCATGCCGTCGACTTCTTCTTCGATGCACTGGCATGGGGCAAGCTCCTGCATGGGCGCCCCATGGTCGCGACCACGCATGGCGGCTTTTTCCACACGCAGAAATATGCAGCCATCAAGAAGGTCTGGTTCAATACCGCAACGCGGCTGTCCGCGCTCGGCTATGCCTCTCTCATCTGTTGCAGCCAGTCCGACGCGCGCCTTTTTTCCCAGATCGCCGACAGCCGCGTGCACTTGATCGAAAACGGCGCCGACGTCAGCAAGTTTTCAAATTGCGCTGCGCTGGAAGCGCGCCGCCGCGTCGTCACCATCGGCCGTTTCTCGATCAACAAGCGGCTCGATCATCTTCTCGACGTCATGAAGGTGCTGGCGGCCCGCCATGACGACTGGCACCTCGATATTGTCGGCGCCGAGTCTGATCTCGACCGTGCTACGATGGAAAAGGAAATTGCCGCCCGCAATCTGGCGCGCAATGTCGCTCTGCATGTGTCGATCGACGAAGGCTCGATCCGCAACATCATCGCCCGCGCCTCGCTCTTCGCTTCAGCTTCAGAATATGAAGGCTTCGGCCTGGTGGCGATCGAGGCGATGAGCGCCGGATTGCTGCCAGTACTCAACGTCAACGAGGCCTATAAGGCGATGGCCGAAACCCATCCAGCCCTCATGCTCGCAGATTTCGCGGATCCCGAAGCGGCCGCCGATGCGCTGACCGAAGCCTTCGAGCGCCTCGAGGCCGACGATCTGAGCCTGCGGCAGGAATTGCTGCGGGACGCCCGCGCCTATGCATGGAATGAAGTCGCCCAACGCTACATGGATGTCTATGCCGAGACGCTGACGCCGAGAGGCAAATCGCCTCAGCTTCTGCGCCAGCGCGGCCAGGCCGCATAACCTTCCAGAATACCCATCAGCCAGGCGCGCTTGTAGCGCGCCGCATCGACGTTGAAACGCGCCAGCGCAGCCAGCCAGCCGGCGACCGGACGAAACAGCCGGTAGCCGACATAATACAGCGGAAACGCCTGCTTGCGCATCAGAGCGCCGAAGCCGCGCCCATATTTACGGGCTCGCTCAACCTGCCGCGGCCCATACTCGCTGGTGACTTGATCGTGGTGGACGATGAGCTCGGGAAAGAACATCGCTTGCCTGCCGGCGGCAAGCGCGCGCAGCAGGAAATCCGCCTCCTCGCCGCTCTGGAACGGCGATTCCGAACCGACGCCGAGATTCTCGTCGAAGCCGCCGATATCAGCCAATGCGGCGCTGCGCACGAAGATCCCATTGGAATTGCCGCACTTCAGGTAGTTCCAGCGCGTCAGCGCTAGCCGCGTCTCGCCTGTCGGGCTGACGGAAGCAAGCCCCTCGGCATCGAGCGTGCGGCCAGTGACGATCGCAAGCTCGGGATGCACCGAAAACAGCGCCGCGGCCATCGAAAGCGTATCGGCCTCATACCAGCAATCATCGTCGGGAAAGCAGATGTAATCGCCTGCCGCGACGGCCATGCCACTATTGCGCGCTCGCGAAAGTCCCTTCGGCGAACGGATGTGACGGATCGCGAAGGAAGGGGAAAAGCTGTCGATCAGCGCCCGCAGCCGGTCGTCGGCATTCTGATCGACGACGATGACCTCGAAATCCTTATGACTCTGCCCCACCAGCGAATGGAACAGGCGCTCCAGCTGATCGAACCGATCGATCGTGCAGACGATGAGGCTGAACAATGAAACCCTCCGCGCAAGCCGTGGAGCGGCCAATATCAGAGAGAAAGAATATTAGCCGAAGTAAAAAACGAACTTATGGCAGCATTAAACCCTAAATATTAAGGCATATGAAATAGAGCTGACGCTATCTCCACGAAGAGCCGGATATGTGTATAGGTTCCGGCAATTTGAGGAACGGTCAGTCTTCATGACGAAGAGCATAATGGCAAATTCGGTTTTGAACGCCGCGGCGGGATTGACCCTGCTTGCGACCGGCTTTGCCTGTTCGATCATCGCGGCGCGTCTGCTTGGCCCGGAGGCCAACGGCATCATCGCCTTCTCCCTATGGCTGACGACAACAGGCGCGCTCGTCGCCGAGCTCGGGGCCGGCGTTACCCTGCTGCGCGTCCTGCCGCAGCTGAAGGGAAACGGCTATTCGACGGAAGAGCGGCTGGGTTTTGCCGCTTACCTTCTGCAGCCGACGATTCTCGCAACCGTCATCCTGCTCGCCGGCTATGTCGCCTATTATTGGGATACGGAGCGTTTGCACTGGGCGGGCGATGCATCTGAAGTCATTGCCATAACAGGCGTCTTCTTCGTTCTTCAGTCTCTTGGCGCCTATAGCAAAAACTATCTGATCGGCGAACAGCGGGTCAGCGCGTTCCTGCGCATCACCTTGATAAGCTCGGCGCTGCAGCTGATTACCGTCCTTGCGGGAGCGATCTTCTTTGGCGTCAGCGGCGCACTTGCCGGCTATGCGATCGGCCAGCTGCCGATGTTCATCGCGACACTCAGAATCGCGATTGCCCGCAAGAACAGCTGCGGTGTCGGCCTTTCCGCTCTCGCCAGTTCGTCGCTCATTCTCTCGATCGAACTCATCAACAGCTCGATCTTCCTCAACCGCATCGAGCTTTTGTTCCTGCAGCGTTACTGGGGCATCGAAGCGGTCGGCTTTTACGCCGTCGGCCTGTCGCTCGCCAACCTGGCGCTGCAGCTGCCGGTGCAGTTGAGCGGTAGCCTCTTGCCCTATTATTCCGAGCAGATGCACGCGAGGGAATCGGACAAGCTGCCGGTCGAGGTCTTCGCCGGCGTGGCGCGCAGCATTGCCTATATCACCCTGCCGATGAGTTTCGGTCTGGCAGCCATCTCGCCGGAACTTGTCGTAACGATCTTCGGCCCGGCCTTTGCGCCGAGCGGCGGCATGGTGGCGCTGCTGTCCCTGACTGCCGTGCCCTACGTCTTCATGCAGATCTGCACGCAATATCTCTATTCGCTGGATCGCGTGCGCGAACGCACCGTCATCGGCGTCGTCGCCAGCTTCGTCATGGTCGTCGGCTGCGCAGTCGCCGTGCCCTTCTACGGAGGCGAGGGTGCCGCGCTTGTTCGCCTGCTCACCTTTGTCGCCCTGTGCCTGATGACGGTACGTCGCATGGAATTCGAAGGATCGACGCACGGTATGCTCATCAACCTTGCAAAAGTCACGGTTGCTGCCATTGTGTGCGCGGTTGCAGCCTATGGTTTCGTTCAGGCGCTGACCGGTGTCGCAGGCCTCGTAGGCGCCATCATCGCCGGCGCGCTGGCCTATGGCATTGCGCTCAGACTGCTGAAAGCCGTTCCAGCCGAAGATATCGACGTCATGCAGAAGATCGCGATGCGATTGCCTGCACACATAAATCCGATTGCCACTCAGGCTCTGGCTCTATTAGCGCCGCGCCGAATGTGAGGAGACTAGCATGGCTGGTTGGGGAGCCGCCGAAAAGCAGGGCAAGCAAGGGCAGACAAGATCCGCAGCCATCCCGGTAACCTTCGCCGGCACGGTCGGCTTGTTTACATCAGCCGTCACACCCTCGCGCGGTAGCGCTGTCTTGTTTCTCAGCCCCTGGGGTTTCGAGGAGATGTGCGTCCGCAAGTTCTGGCGGATTCTGGCTGAGGATCTGGCCGATATCGGCATATCGAGCCTTCGCTTCGATTACGCCGGCACGGGCGATGCGCTTGATCTGACCGATGAAGGCAAAGGTCTGGAGCCGTGGCATGAAACCGCTCTCGCGGCAGCAGCAAAGCTGAAGGCGCTTTCCGGCTGCGAGCGGCTGATCCTCGTCAGCCAAGGGCTTGGCGGAACCATCGCCGCCGCTCTCGCCGAGCGGCTTGACGGCATCGCCTTTCTTGCACCCGTCGTCTCAGGTCGCGCCTATCTTCGCGAACTGACCGTCTGGTCGAAGATGATCGATGAGAGCATGGGGCTTGCCGAAGCGCAGCGCCAGACGGAGGGCGTCACCGTCGCAAGCCTCCGGATGCCCGATAGCGCCGCCGATGCAGTGAAGAAGCTGAACCTCATGACACTGGATCGGCTCGCGACGCCGAATTGCCTGGTGCTGACGCGCCCGGGCCGCCCCGGAGACTCCGACTTCGCGCACCATCTCGAAACGCTCGGCCCCAAGGTCACGCAGACTTCCTACGAAGGTTACGACGATCTCGTCTCGAACCCGACCATCGCCACCATGCCGACCGAAACCGGCAGAAAAATAGTCGAATGGGTGCAGTCGGTCGCCGCCAAAACCGGCGAGGCCGCATCGACCGAACTTACGCCGCCCGTCGCGGAACCTCTCATCGGCGAAGGCTTTCGCGAAACGCCGCTGCGTTTCGGCGCGGACAACCGCCTGTTCGGCATTCTCTGCGAGCCCGAAGGTGCGCGCACCGGCGCGACCGCGCTGCTCCTGACGACGGCCTATGACAGGCACGCCGGCTGGGGTCGTATGTCGGTCACCATGGCGCGCGCGCTTGCCCGCGACGGCATTGCCTCGCTGCGTTTCGATACGGCCAATGTCGGCGACAGCCCGCCGCTTTCCGGCGCCCCCGAGCAGGTGCTCTATTCCCGCGAACAGCATCTCGATGTCGCCGAGGCACTGGACCTGCTGGAGAGGCGGGCTCTACTGCCGACCTATGTGGTCGGGCGTTGCAGCGGCGGCTATCTCGCCTTTCAGGCAGCATTGCGCGATACGCGCTGCCGCGGCCTCATCACGGTCAATCCCTACAGCTTCCATTGGGACGAGAGCCGATCGGTCGATGAAGCCCTGCGCTTTGCTCCCCGATCGCTGGAAACCTATGGGCGCAAACTCCTGCAGATGGAAACGCTGAAGCGGCTCTTCGGCGGCCAAGTCGATGCAAGGAGCGCCATATGCAACATGGCGACCGGGCTCGGTCGGCGGGCGATACGAACGGTACGCCACCTGCTCGGTGCGTTCCCAATCTTCGCTGCGGCTCAAGGACCTGTGCTGGGTGGTTTCCGCACGCTTGCCAAGCGTGGCGTCGATATGTCCCTGATCTACAGCGCCCACGATATCGGGCTCGATCATCTGCATGACGAGTTCGGCGAGAACGGTGTCGGATTAAAGCATTTTCCGGACATACGCCTCACCATCATTCCCGAAGCCGATCACAATCTGACCCCGCCCTATGCGCGCAAGGTCTATTTGCGAGAGGTCCGGGAGATGGGTTTGCGGCTCGCCAACCGATGACGTACAGGCTGGAAAACCGCCGGAAATGTTCGCCATATCCGACACTTGCTGTATAGTCGCGCCATGAGGCTCCTGATCGTCGAAGACAACCGCGAACTGGCGTCCTGGCTCGGCAAGGCGCTGCGTCAGGCGCAGTATGTCGTCGATATCGCCTATGATGGCGAAGATGCCGAGCACATGCTGAAAGTCGCAGCTTACGCCATCGTCATCCTCGATCTGTCGCTGCCGAAGATGGACGGGCTGACTCTGCTGAAGCGACTGCGCCAGAGCGGCAACAAAGTGCCGGTCATCATCCTGACCGCCAATGCCAGCCTCGACGGCCGCGTTGCCGGCCTCGACAGCGGCGCCGACGATTATCTGGCGAAACCCTTCGAAATTGCCGAGCTCGAAGCGCGCATACGCGCGGCGGTCCGCCGCGGCCACGACCGCGCCGCTCCGGAGATCGCCGTCGGTGATCTGGTGTTCGATGGCGGCACTCGGCAATTCTCTCTGGCCGGAGAATCCCTGGCGCTGACACCGCGCGAGCACGCGGTGCTCGAACACCTGATCATGAAGGCAGGCACGACCGTTACAAAGGCGACGCTCTCGGAAAGCGTCTTCGGCTTCGACGATCTCGCCGACACCAGCGCCATCGAGATCTATGTGCATCGCGTCCGCAAGAAGCTCGAAGGCAGCTCCGTGCAGATCGCGACGCTGCGCGGCCTGGGTTATCTCCTTCGCCATGCGCAATGATGAGGCTGCACCATCCAAAGGCCTTGTAAGCCGCGCCTTGGGCGGGGTAGCGAGCAGTCTTCGCGCGCAGCTGTTTGCCTGGGTCGTATTGACCCTGATCGGCGCGATCTGCATCAACCTTTATCTAAGCTTCCGTTCCGCCGATGCGACGGCCGATCTTGTCACCGACCGTACGCTGCTCGCCTCCGCCCGCGTCATCGCGGAAGCGACGCATGTCGACGGAAGCGGCACCGTGCAGATCGATATTCCCCCGGCTGCGCTGGAAATGTTCGATACCGGCTATGGCGACCGCGTTTTTTATCAGGTGGTCACGGCATGGGGGAGCCTCATCGCCGGTTTTCCCGATCTGCCACGGCCGAAGCGGGATCTGATCGGCGAGGACATGACGTTTCGGACCGACGGCGTGCGTGTACTCATGCTGAGCCACCCGGTTGTTGGCCTTGATCAGGACAGCACGATTTCCGTCGCCGTTGCCGTTACCCATAACAGCCAATATGCCATGCGCCGCAGGCTGTGGCTGTCCGATTTCACCAAGCAGCTCGCGCTTGTCCTGCTTGCCGGGCTCGTCACCATCATCGGCCTGCAGCGCGGACTTGCTCCCGTGCTGCGCCTGCGCGACGCCGTGCGCGAGCGTGGCCGCCAACGTCTCGATCCGCTGGACCCTCGCATGGTGCAGAACGAGCTTCGGCCGCTCGTCCACGCCCTCAATGATCACATGGAGCGGGTGCAGAACCAGATGGCGGCGCAGCGCCGCTTCGTCTCGAACGCCGCTCATCAACTGCGGACACCGCTTGCCCTGATCTCGACCCAGGCAAGTTTTGCTGCACGCGAAACGGACAATAACAGGCGTGACGAGGCGCTGACCGCATTGCGTTCGAGCACGCGACAGGTAACGCGGCTTGCGAGCCAGCTTCTGACACTCTCGCGTGCCGAACCCGGCAGCCGCCGACCGCGAAACGACACCATCGATCTGGCGGAAACCGCCCGGCGTGTGCTGGAAACCCTCGCCGAGGAAGCCCTGCGCCGGAATATCGATCTCGGGCTCGAGGCGGATGAGACGGCGGTTCATATCGAGGGCGACGGCACCATGCTGCGTGAAATGCTGGTTAATCTCGTCGATAATGCACTGCGCTACACGCAGGCGAGCGGTCGCGTGACGGTGGGAGTCGGCCGCGACGGCGATACGGCTCTGCTATGGGTCGAGGACAACGGACCGGGCATCCCCGAAGCGGAACGCGCCCAGGTCTTCGAGCGCTTCTATCGCATCATAGGCACGGAGCCAGAGGGAAGTGGCCTGGGGCTCGCCATAGTCCGCGAAGTCGTCGACGGCGCCGGCGGCTCTGTCACGCTTGGCGAGGCGACGGGTGGCGGCCTGCTGGTCCGCGTGCGGCTGCCGGCTGTTTGAAGGGCGAAGTTAGTTCGCTGTCTTTGGTCGGCAAGTGCGGCAATTGCGGGATAGTCCCCTCTCCCCGCCTGCGGGGAGAGGGTTAGGGTGAGGGGCTATTCGCAGAAGCACTGGAAGCGACTTGTCTGAGGCTCTTACCCTGCGAAATCAATCATAATTCTCCTTCAAGTCGATAGCCCGCTGCCCCTCACCCCCAGCCCTATCCCCACCGCAAGGGAAAGAGAGTGTCTCTACGTCGACACAAAAAAGGCCGGGCGAAACGCCCGGCCCCTGGCCTTGGGAGGTACCAGAAAATCAACGCTTAGTGCGTGTCGAGGCTCTGCTGCGGACGCCAGCGGGTGATGCGGTTTTCGATGAGCGTCATCACATATTCGGCGCCGAGCGTGACGACCATCACCAGGATGATCGCGGCATAGAGGCCGGCGGCATCATAGGTGCCCTTGGCGATCGAGATCAGGTAGCCGATGCCGGCCAGCGATCCCACGAACTCGCCAACGATCGCGCCGATGATGGCGAAGGAGAAGGAGATGTGCAGGCTTGCAAAAATCCAGCTCATTGCTGACGGCAGGATGACGTTGCGGGTCACCCGCCAGTTGGAAGCGCCGAGGATGCGGGCATTGGCGATCATGTTGCGGTCGGCTTCGCGAACGCCCTGGAAGGCATTGGCGAACACGACGAAGAACACCATGATAAAGGCCAGCGCCACCTTCGACGCCAGGCCGAGACCCATGATCATCACGAAAATCGGCGCGAGAACGACGCGCGGGATCGAGTTGATCGCCTTGATGTAGATCGAGAGGATGTCGGAAGCCAGCTTGTTGCGGCCAAGGGCGACGCCGACAAGGACGCCGGTCACCGAGCCGATGATGAAGCCGATCAGAGCTTCTTCCATGGTGACGCCGAGGTGATACCAGAGCGAGCCGCTCTCGGTGCCCTCGGTGATCCACTCCCAGAGGCGCAGTGCGATCCCGTATGGGCTCGAATAGAAGAACGGATCGATCCAGTGCAGGTCGGAGGCGAGCTGCCAGAGGCCGAGGATGGCAAGCAAAATGCCGATCTGCCATGCCTTGACGACATACTTGCGACGAGCGAGCGCCTTCAGCGCTGCGGCTTCGATTTCCGCGTCCGAGGTGCCGGCGCGGAAGATTGGAGCATTGCCTGCTTCGAGAGCTGTATTTGCCATGATCAATCCTCCCTTATGCCGCTTCCGCGGCACGGCGATAGCTGGTTTCGACCTCCTCACGCAGGTCGTCCCAGATCGTCTTGCAATAATCGATGAAGTTCTGCTCGTAGCGGATCTCCGAGACGACGCGCGGGCGCGGCAGGTCGATCGTGTAGACCGATTTGACCGTCGCCGGGCCGGCCGTCAGCACATAGACCTTGTCGGCGAGCGCAACGGCTTCTTCGAGATCGTGCGTCACGAAGACGACGGAGGCCTGGCGTTCGGCCCAGAGCTTCAGAAGCTCCTCATGCATGACCGTGCGGGTCTGCACGTCGAGCGCCGAGAAGGGCTCGTCCATCAGCAGGATTTCCGGCTCGTTGATGAAGGTCTGCGCCAACGAGACGCGCTTGCGCATGCCGCCCGAGAGCTGATGCGGATAGTGATGCAGAAACTTGGAAAGACCGACACGGGCAAGCCAGTCCTTGGCCATCTTCTCGGCCTCGGCCTTCGACTTGCCGCGGAACAGCGGGCCGGCCATGACGTTTTCGATAACATTCTGCCAGGGGAAGAGCGCATCCGTCTGGAAGGCGAAGCCGACGCGCCGGTCGATGCCGTTGACCGGGCCACCCATCAGGCGGACTTCGCCGGCGCTCGGCTTGGCAAGGCCGGTGACGAGGTTGAGCGTCGTCGACTTGCCGCAGCCCGTCGGCCCGACAACGGCGACGAATTCGCCGCGCTCGACGGTCATGTTGAAATCGCGCAGTGCGGTCAGCGACTTGCCGGTCGGCGATACGAAACGGCGGCTGACATTGATGAGCTCTATCGCCGGGGTGCGGCTTTCATCCTGTTGCATGGTGCTGATCCTGACGCGTGCCTTCAGGGCGTGCACGCAAAGCCCAGTGGAACTGCAAAGTCTCTTGAACTGCCGCTTCCGGAACCTGCCTGAAAACTGGCCGGAAGCGGCGTTCTGACTGTTTACTTGACGTTCTTCACGAATTCCGTCGTGTAGGTCTTCGACAGGTCGATCGTCTTGCCCTTGACGTTCTTGGAGAACTGCGAGAGCACGGCGAGAACGGTCTTCGGACCATCTTCCGGCATCACGCCGTCGGCGGTGAACATTTCCTTGCCGGCGTCGAGAGCCTTGATGTAGCCGTCCTTGTCACCGACGTAGAAGTCCTTCGGCATCTTCTCGGCAATTTCAGCGGCGGAATGCGTATGGATGAAGCGCAGCGTCTTGACGAAAGCGTTCGCGAGCTTCTGCACTTCTTCCTTATGAGCGTCGACCCATGCGGCATCCATATAGAGCGAGGCCGCCGGATAGGTACCGCCAAGCGCCTCTTCGGTGCCCTTCAGCGTGCGCAGATCGACGAGGATCTTCGCTTCGCCGGTCTTGAGCAGTCGCGAAATCGTCGGCTCGGTGGTCATGCCCACCTGGATGGCGTCCTGCTGCATGGCGGCGATGAAAGTCTGACCGGCGCCGACCGGAACAGGCGTGATGTCAGCCGGCGAGAGGCCTGCCTTCGACGCCATGTAAAGCGTCAGGAAGTTCGTCGACGAGCCGAGGCCGGTGACGCCGGCGCGCTTGCCCTTCAGGTCGGCGAAGGACTTGATATCGGGATATTTGGCCGAAACCAGCTCGACTTCGCCGGGTGCCTGACTGAACTGCACGACCGATTTGATGAACTTGCCCTTGGCTTGCAGGTCGACGCAGTGGTCGTAGAAACCGACGACGCCCTGAACGGCGCCTGCCAGCAGCTGGTTTTCGGCGTCGACGCCGGCGGATTCGTTGAGAAGCTCGACCTCCAGACCTTCATCCTTGAAGTAACCAAGCCCTTCGGCAAGCTTGGCCGGCAGATAGATCTGCTTTTCGTAGCCGCCCACCATGATGGAAATCTTGTCGGCAGCATTGGCGGCCGTGGCTGCAAGGGAAGCAGCTGTCATGACGAGGGAAAGGGCTACGGTATGAAAAAACGTGCGCGATGGACGCATCAATGTCTCCTCCTGTTTTATTCTTGCGCCACACGACGCTCTGGAAAGGCGCTTCCTCCACGAAGCTCAACGAGACTAGCGCGGGCAACCTTTCAGTCAGCTTTCAGTGCGCAACCCTGCGAGGGAACATTGCGATTTTACTAACGCGGACGCCGGCGGCTCGATATGCCGCCGGCGTCCGAAACGCTATGGCGCACTATTTGGCGTTTTTGACGAATTCCGTCGTGTAGGTCTTCGACAGATCGATCGCTTTGCCCTGCACGTTCTTGGAGAACTCGGAAAGCACGGCAAGAACGGTTTTCGGGCCGTCTTCCGGCATCACGCCATCGGGCGTGAACATCGCCTTGCCGTTTTCAAGCGCCTTCACATAGCCTTCCTTGTCGCCGACATAGAAGTCTTTCGGCATCTTGTCGGCGATCTCGGCGGCCGAATGCGTGTTGATGAAATGCAGCGTCTTGACGAAAGCATTCGCAAGCTTCTGCACCTCCTCCTTGTGATCCTTGACCCACGACTCCTGCATATAAAGAGACGCAGCAGGATAGGTCCCACCCAGGGCGGCCCTTGTTCCGGCCATCGTGCGCATATCGATGAGAACCTTGGCTTCGCCGGTCTTCAGGAGACGCGAGACCGTCGGCTCCGTCGTCATGCCGGCCTGAATGGCATCCTGCTGCATGGCGGCGATAAAGGTCTGGCCGGCACCAACCGGAACGGAGGTGAATTCCCCCAGCTTCAGGCCGGCCTTGATGGCCAGATACTGCGTCAGGAAGTTGGTCGAGGAACCAAGGCCGGTGACGCCGAGGCTCTTGCCCTTGAAGTCAGCGGGGGATTTGATTTCCGGATGCTTGGCCGACACCAGCTCGACTTCGCCCGGCGCCTGGCTGAACTGCACGACGGATTCGACGAACTTGCCCTTGCCCTGAAGGTCGATGCAATGGTCGTAGAAGCCGACGACGCCCTGGACGGCGCCTGCCAGCATTTCGTTTTCCGCATCGACGCCGGCCGGCTCGTTGAGAAGTTCGACGTTCAGCCCCTGCTCCTTGAAATAGCCAAGCCCTTCGGCAAGCTTGGCCGGCAGATAGATCTGCTTTTCGTAACCGCCCACCATGATGGAAATCTTATCAGCGGCGTTGGCGGCAGTGGCAGCAAATCCGGCTGCGGCTATCGCAATGGAAAAAGCCGTCGAATATCTAAGAATGCTGGATGCACGCATGAAGTTCTCCTCTCCAATTGTGTACCGGCGCCGATTGACAACGGCACGGCACGCGCTTCCTCCTGAAGCAGGAGAGACATGCACGCCCAACCTTTCATTGAACTGAAAGCAAGTTCTTGACTATCGCCTGTTGGCTTCGAATGCCTGCGGTTTTCCGCAGCGGCGACGGAAAGCCCGATTTCTGCACAACGAGAAGCATTCCTCCACCTTGGCATTTCCCGCATCGCGACTATCTAAGATGGAACGCTTTTCGCTGGGAGGGATCACCGATGAGGACCATTGCCGCAGCCCTTGTCCTGATGACGATCACGGTAGCCGGGCCGGCATCGGCGATTTCCCGCTACGATTCGCCCGGCAAGACCTGCGCATCGGTACAGCAGCTTATCGCAGCCGAACGGGCGGTAATATTGCGCTATCCTTCGTCCCGAGGCGGCCCCGTTCTGTACGACCGCTATGTGGCCGGCCGCGGGCAATGCGGCATCTCCGACTATGCCAGCCGCGCTTATGTTCCCACCAGGGATAACCCGCTCTGCCCCGTCTATAATTGCAAGCCATCCTCCATTTTCAATCCGCATTGACGCGAATCACCTTTTCTGAGGTTTATGCGGGGGCGGATTATAAACTTTGCAGCAAAAGACTTTTAGTTGAGTTACACTCATATTTAACGCACATTTTGCGGGCAGATGAAGGACGCGTCCCTTCCCGAGAAGGGTACGAGCATGGTGTTTCCACCAGCCCCTAAGTGATAAGGAGATTGCGCCGTGAGTGCAAAAGTACCGAATCCGATCGATGCCTATGTTGGCTCTCGCGTGCGCACGCGTCGTCTCATGCTTGGCATGAGTCAGGAGCGGCTTGCCGAACAGATCGGCGTGACGTTTCAGCAAGTGCAGAAATACGAAAAGGGCACCAATCGCATCGGCGCCAGCCGGCTGCAGGCGATTGCCGGCGTGCTGGCGGTACCGGTTGCCTTCTTCTTCCAGCAGGATAATTCGCAGCCGCTGAACACCGATGGCCTCGGCGCGATCAATGGTCTGGAAGATCTGTCGGACTTCCTGACATCGAAAGAGGGCCTCAGCCTCAACAAGGCGTTCATGAAGATCAACGATCCCAGCATTCGCCAGTCCGTGCTGACGTTGATCAAGTCATTGGCAAACGCTTCCGACGTTCTGCCAAATCATATTCCGCATGCAGCGGACGCGTCAGTCGGTCTGCGCAACTAAGGCTGCCGCTCCCGCGAGAATAACGATGCGGTCGATCCGAGGCAGGCCGAATGCTGCTTTGGGCCTGCGCAGGATTGTTGCCAACAACTGTGGTGCGGGCCGGTCTGGCCAGTCAAGCTATCGACGCCGAGATTGCGCCTCGTTGCAATTTTCTCCGTGCCTGACCTTTGGAGGCGGTAAGAGCGGAATTTGCCGCAACCAAGCGTCGTGTCACGCTGCATGTCACGCGCCAACCTGCAAAACTTTCGTTACGGTTTGCTCATGTTCCCGGCCAGACACGATTCGTCTGCCGGGAACGGGGGCAATAGAGGGTACGAAATGACATCAGCACTTCCGATCGACGCAGCATACCAGGATCCTGACTCGCTCAAAGAACTGGCATCAATCGCTCGGCTCATCACCTATGCACGGCAAAGCGCCAAAAACCTGAACGCTGAATTCCCGGTCTGGTGCCTGGACTTGGCACTCGGGGCCGTGCTGCAGGAAATGTATGAAAATGGCTTGCCCAATCCCTTGTTCGAAACGGGAACGGACACAGCAAAAGTGGTGGCACACTGAATTTAAATAGTTCCGGCCGTTGCGGGATACGAAATGATGCCGGTATGGCTCCCCAGGCCATATCGGCATTTTTCTTATGAGGCGACCGTCAGGACGACGAGGTTGTCGCATGCCGGGTGGAAGCTAAAGCACTTCCAGAAAAAGTGCGCAGCGGTTTTCCGTCAGGAATGCGTTGGGAAATAAGAGCATAGAGCGTTTTCGCGATTCAAAGAAAAGTGGAAACGCTCTAGCGGCGCGGTTTAGCAGCCGTCCTTGCGCGGCCGGACGCCGGCAGTAAAGATCGCGATGCAATGGCGCAGATGGCGCAGCCGCATTTCGCGGTCCGTCCAATCCTTCGGACGGCCCGGTCTCGAGATCATAGCATCGAAGATCATGCTCATCAGCATACGCGCCCCGCTTGCCGCATCGGCAATCTCGATCACGCCGCGCCGCTGCTGCACGAGAAGCCAATCCGCCAGCATCCGCTGCGATTGTTTGCCGCCGTAAGTATGCAGCAACATCGCGATCTCCGGAGATTGTTGCGATTCACTGATGGCGAGGTGAATAAAAGCGTCCCGTTCACGCTCCTGATCTTCATCAATATCGATCATGAATATCTGCTCGAGCGCCTTGTCGAACGGCAGGTTCTCATCCTCTGGCCGCGGCAGGGCCAGCATGGATGCGCGATGCTCGGCGATGATGGCTACAAACAGATCAGTCTTGCTCGGAAACAGCCTATAGAGGGTCTGCTTCGAAATCCGGCATCGCGTGGCAACCAAATCCATGGTTGTGCCAGCATATCCGAGTTCGTAGAAGATCGCTCGCGCCTCTCTGACGATCTCAGCGCGGCGCTCATCGTCGCTCACGGTTTTCGGACGACCGCGCGGGCGGCGCGTGGCAGCGTGGTCGGCCTTGGCTGTTCGTTCCTTTGTCAGCACACCGAATTGACCCCAACAACCGAATACGATTGACATTTGACGCTGTATAAATATTTTCGGTACGACTTGGTACTATAAATAAGGCAACAGGAAATAGCAACGTGCGAAAGCTCGCTCCTCCCACTTCTGCACTCGTATATCCGCCGACATCCAACCGCCTTTCAACCGGCCGCTCTTCGCTGACCGCCGCAGGATTGATCGCTGCGATGTTACTGGCCGGCTGCAATCAGCAGAATTCCGCGCAGAACAATGCGCCGGTCGTAAAGACAGAAGTCAGCGCGATGTCGCTGCATCCGCAATCCGTCGCCATCACCGCCGAACTGCCTGGCCGCACCAGCGCCTATCTTGTCGCCGAAGTGCGCCCGCAAGTCGGCGGCATCATCCGCAGCCGCAATTTCAAGGAAGGCAGCGAAGTCAAGGAAGGCGACGTCCTCTACGAGATCGATCCTTCGTCCTACCAGGCATCCTATGACAGCGCTGCCGCGGCCTTGCAAAAGGCTCAAGGCGCCTTGCCGAGCGCCCAGTCGAAGGTCGATCGCTACAAGAGCCTCACCCAGCAGGATGCGGTCAGCAAGCAGAACCTCGACGACGCGGTTTCCACATTGGCGCAGGCCAACGCGGACGTGGCATCCGCAAAGGCCGCGCTGGAAACGGCGCTCATCAATCTCGACTACACCAAGATGCGCGCGCCGATCGCCGGCCGCGTCGATGCCTCCACGGTCACGGTCGGCGCTCTCGTCACCGCCGATCAGACGACGGCGCTGACAACCATCCGTAAGCTCGATCCGATCAATGTCGATGTCACGCAGTCGAGCACCAACCTGCTCGAATTCCGCCGCGCCGTCGCGGAAGGCCGGCTGAAGACCAGCGGCAACAATGTTTCGGTTCACCTGACGCTCGAAGACGGCAGCCAATACAAGGAAACCGGCACGCTGCAGTTTGCCGAATCCTCCGTTGCGGAAACGGTCGGGACGATCACCGTGCGCGCTGTCTTCCCCAATCCGGATCGCATCCTGCTACCGGGCATGTATGTTCGGGCCACCATTCAGGAAGGCATTGCCGAAAACAGCTTCCTAGTGCCGCAGCGCGCCGTGACCCGCAACACGAAGGGCGAACCGATCGCCATGTTCGTGACTGCGGAGGGCAAGGTACAGCAGCGGGTGTTGAAGGTGGAACGCAGCATCGGCAATAGCTGGCTTGTCAACCAGGGCGTCGCCGACGGCGATCGCGTAATCGTCGAAGGCGTTCAGCGCGTCCGCGACGGTCAGGAAGTTACGGTGTCTCCGGTAACGATCGACGATGCGACCGGCGAAGTGAAGCAGGCAGCCGCCGATGGCAAGCCGTCTGCCGAGCAGGCCGGGCTGGAAAAGACCGATATGAAAGCCGCCTCCGGCGTCCAGAAGTGAGGTTAGACGATGTCTCGTTTTTTCATCGACAGGCCGATCTTTGCCTGGGTGATCGCCATCGTCATCATGCTGGCGGGCGCACTTTCGATCTTCACCCTGTCGATTTCGCAATATCCACAAATCGCGCCGACGACGGTCAGCATCAGCGCCACCTATTCCGGGGCTGACGCGGCGACCGTCGAAAACTCGGTGACCAAGGTCATCGAGCAGGGCATGACGGGCATCGACAATCTCGACTACATGACCTCGACCTCGACCTCGACGGGTCAGGCCTCGATCTCATTGACCTTCACCAACAAGGCCGATCCCGACGTCGCGCAGATGCAGGTGCAGAACAAGCTGCAACTCGTCACCGCACAGCTGCCGCAGACCGTGCAATCCACGGGTATCGTGGTTTCCAAGTCGACGTCGAACTTTCTGATGGTCGTGGGCTTCGTATCGACCGACGGCAAGCTTAACTCGAACGACCTTGCCGACTATGTCGACAGCACCCTCAACGACACGCTGAAGCGCATCGAAGGCGTGGGCAACACGCAGATCTTCGGTTCCGGCTACGCCATGCGCATCTGGGTCGATCCGGACAAGCTCGCCAAATACCAGCTGATGACGTCGGATGTCGTCTCTGCCATCCAGGCCCAGAACTCGCAGGTCTCGGCCGGCCAGCTAGGTGCATTGCCGCAGCGCAAGGGCCAGGAGCTCAATGCGACCGTCACGGCCAAGAGCCGTCTGCAGACGCCCGAGCAGTTCAACAACATCATCCTCAAGAGCCAGCCGAACGGTTCGCTGGTTCGCCTGAATGACGTCGCCTCGGTCGAACTCGGCGCCAAGAGCTACACGACGTCGAGTACCTATAACGGTCATCCCTCCGCCGGCCTGGCGGTGATGCTGGCCTCGGGCGCCAACGCCATCAATACGGCGGAAGCGGTCCGCACGACCATCAACAATCTCAGTCAGACGCTGCCGCCGAACGTCGAGATCGTCTACCCCTACGATACGACGCCCTTCGTGAAGCTGTCGATCGAGGACGTGGTCAAGACGCTGTTCGAAGCTATCGTGCTCGTCTTCATCGTCATGTTCGTCTTCCTGCAGAACATCCGCGCCACGCTTATCCCGACGCTCGCCGTCCCGGTCGTGCTCCTCGGCACTTTCGGCGTGCTGGCGCTGTTCGGCTATTCCATCAACACATTGACCATGTTCGGCATGGTGCTCGCCATCGGTCTATTGGTCGATGACGCCATCGTGGTGGTCGAAAACGTCGAGCGCGTGATGGAGGAGGAGGGATTGTCGCCGCGCGAGGCGACGATCAAGTCGATGCAGGAAATCACCGGCGCGCTGATCGGCATCGCCACGGTGCTTTCGGCCGTGTTCATCCCGATGGCCTTCTTCTCGGGTTCGGTCGGTGTCATCTACCGGCAGTTTTCGGTGACGATCGTCTCGGCGATGGTGCTGTCCGTCATCGTTGCCCTCATCCTCACGCCGGCCCTTTGCGCGACCATTTTGAGAAAGCCCAAGCATGGCGCCAAAGAGCGCGGCCTGTTTGGCTGGTTCAACCGCAACTTCGAGCGGGCAACGCATCGCTACCAGCGCGGCGTTCACGGCATGATCCGCCTCAGCATCGTCTTCCTGCTGGTATTCCTCCTCATCGGCGGTGCCGTTGCTGCTCTGTTCAACCGCCTGCCGAGCTCCTTCCTGCCGGACGAAGACCAGGGCATCCTGCTGACCGCTATTCAGCTGCCGCCGGGCGCCACGGATTCACGCACCAAGGCCGTGCTCGACCAGGTGAGGAACTATTATCTCAACACCGAGAAGGACTATGTCGAAGGCGCATTCGCCGTCGCCGGCTTCGGCTTCAGCGGTCAGGGCCAGAACGTCGGCCTCGTCTTCGTGAGGCTGAAGGACTTCGACCTGCGCAAGACGCCGCAATCCAAGGCGCAAGCAATTGCCCGTCGCGCAATGGGCGCTTTCTCGAAAATCAAGGACGGCAACGTCTTCGCGCTGGCGCCGCCGGCCATCCCCGGCTTCGGCAGCTCGAGCGGCTTCGACTTCTTCATCAAGGACATCAACGGTGCCGGTCACGCGGCACTGATCGCTGCCCGCAACCAGTTGCTCGGGGCCGCCGGCAAGAATCCGAAGCTCGCCGGCACCCGTCCGAACGGCCAGGAAGACACGCCGCAATTCTCCTTGAACATCGACGAGGAAAAGGCGAGCGCTCTGAATATCAGCCTGGCCGATATCGACTCGACCCTGTCGACCGCCTGGGGCGGCACCTATGTCAACGACTTCATCGACCGCGGTCGCGTAAAGCCCGTCTATGTTCAGGCCAACAAGGATTTCCGCATGCAGCCCGAGGATTTCGGTCGCTGGTACGTGCGCAACTCCAGCGGCGACATGGTGCCCTTCTCGGCCTTCTCGAACGGCGAATGGAATTACGGTTCGCCGCGCCTGGAGCGCTACAACGGCTCCTCCGCCGTCGAAATCCAGGGTGCGGCCGCGCCGGGCGTCTCCTCGGGCGACGCCATGAGCGAGATCGACAAGATCATGGCGACCCTGCCGCCGGGCTTCAGCCACGAATGGACGAGCCTCTCGGCCCAGGAAAAGCTCTCGGGCAACCAGGCGACCCAGCTCTACGCCATCTCCATCCTGGTGGTGTTCCTGGCACTCGCCGCCCTCTATGAGAGCTGGTCGATCCCCCTCGCCGTCATGCTGTCGGTGCCGATCGGCATCTTCGGTGCGCTCTTGGCTGCAACTCTGTTTGGCCAGTCGAACGACGTCTACTTCAAGGTCGGCCTGCTAACGACGATAGGTCTGGCGGCGAAGAACGCCATCCTGATCGTCGAGTTCGCCATCGAGCAGCAGAACCAGGGCAAGGGCCTGATCGATGCGACGCTAGAGGCTGCCCGACAGCGCCTGCGGCCGATCCTGATGACCTCGCTCGCCTTCATCCTCGGCGTCATGCCGCTGGCGATCGCCAATGGTGCGGGTTCGGGCAGCCAGAACTCGATCGGTATCGGCGTCATGGGCGGCATGATCTCGGCTACCGTGCTCGGCGTCTTCTTCATCCCGCTGCTCTTCGTCTCGGTGCGCCGTGTCTTCAAGGGTACGGTTAAGTCGACGGCAGCACCGGAGACCTCCAGCCCTGACGTGGCGCATTAGGACCTCTCCACTCGCTCTCGCGAAAAAGAGAGCGGGTGGTTGAAATCTCGATCACGGATCGGCTGCTTTGGTCTTGATTTGCCAAATCTGTCATCAATGATTAATATGCAGTCATTGATGACAGGACATTTCTATGGCCAGTATGACGATCCGCAACATCGATGATCATCTAAAGACCCGGCTGCGCATTCGCGCTGCCGCACATGGGCGATCGATGGAGGATGAGGCGCGAGACATTCTGCGAGCGGCCTTATCGACGGAAGAAAAGCGTCAGCCCAATTTAGCCGAGACAATTCGTCGTCGCATGGCTGCAAGCGGTGGGGTCGTGCTGGATATTGCCCCACGTGAACCAATCCGCCCGGTCGATCTCGATCCATGATCATTCTCGACACGAATGTCATTTCGGAACTATTGGCGCCATCGCCATCGCCGGTAGTTGAAGCTTGGCTCGCTGCCCAGCCTCCTCTCGCCATCTTTACGACGGCAACGACGGAGGCGGAAATCCTTTACGGCCTCCGGCTGCTGCCCGCGGGCCGACGCCGAAGCGAATTGGAGGCTGCCATTCTCCCGATCTTCGAAGAGGATTTCGCCGGAAGAGTTCTCCCCTTCGATAGTGAAGCCGCGGGAGTTTATTCCTTCATTGCAACATCGCGGCGTCGGGCCGACAAGCCGATCACCCAGTTCAATGCTCAGATCGCCGCAATTGCAGCGTCGCGAGGAGCAACCCTTGCAACCCGCAACGTGTCGGATTTCCTGGACACCGGAATAGCTATCGTCAACCCGTGGGACTATCAGGGCTGATCCGGTCCGTCCGCTAAGCACTCAAATTGAGAGCGGAGATATTGGCGGTTCCGAGGCTGCAGTCTGCGGTTTCGGCGACCATTTTGCGTGCAGCTTGGCAAGCATCAGGTAGATGATCGGCGTGGTATAGAGCGTCAGCACCTGCGACACGACAAGACCGCCGACGATGGTGATCCCAAGCGGGCGGCGCAGCTCCGCACCGGGCCCTGTTGCAATGATCAGCGGGATGGCGCCCATAAGCGCGGCAAGCGTCGTCATCAGGATGGGGCGGAAACGCTTGAGGCAAGCCTGATAGATGGCTACTTCCGAAGACAGGCCGAGCGTGCGCTCGCCCTGCAGGGCGAAATCCACCATCATGATGCCGTTCTTCTTGACGATGCCGATCAAGAGAATGATACCGATGAAGGCGATGATCGTCAGCTCCGTGCCGCTGATGGCGAGCGCCAGCAGCGCGCCGAGACCGGCCGAAGGCAGCGTCGAGATGATCGTCAGCGGATGCGCCAGGCTTTCATAGAGAATGCCGAGAACGATATAGACCGTCAGCAATGCCGCCAGGAGCAGGAGCGGCTGGCTGCCGGACGACTGGGTAACGCTTGCGGCATCGCCGGCGAAATCCGCATGCAGCGTATCGGGCAGATGCATGTCGAGCACCGCCTTCTGAATGGCGTCGTTCGCCACCTGCAGCGGCGTGTTGAGCGCCAGATTGTAGGAGATGGTGACGGCGGGATATTGACCCTGGTGATTGACCACCAGCGGCGCGAGCGTCCGGTCGATCGACGCCACGGCGCTCAACGGCACCTGCGTGCCGCCGGAGGCGGGCACGTAGAGCTTGGAAATATCGCTGGGATCGAGCGCATAATCGGGATTCGCCTCCAATACGACACGATATTGGTTGCGCTGCGTATAGATCGTCGAGATCTGCCGTTGCGCGAAAGCATTGTTGAGCGCGGAATCGATGGATTGGATGTTGACGCCGAGCTGGGACGCGAGGGTACGATCGATATTGACGGTCGCCTGCAGGCCGTTGGGCTGCCTGTCGGTGGCAACATCGGTCAATCCCGGAAGAGCCTGCAGACGTTCCAAAACCTTAGGCGCCCACTCCACCAGCTCGTCGTAATTCGCACCCCAGATCGTGAATTGATATTGCGATTGCGACTGGCGCGCGCCGGCGCGGATATCGCCCGGCGAAAACAGGAATGTGCTGAGGCCCGGAACCGCCATCAACTGCTTGCGGAGCCGGTCTATGACATCGGCGGTCGGCGCACGCTCCGATTCCGGTTTCAGCGAGACGAAAAGCTGGCCACGATTGACGGAGCTTGAAAAGCCGCCCCCGCCGACGGAAGAGCCGACACCTGACACCGCCGGGTCCTTGGCAACCATATCCGCCGCCAGCTGCTGGAGCTTTACCATGGCCGGATAGGAGATATCGGTCGCGGCCTGCGTCCCGCCCTGGATAAAGCCGGTGTCGTCCTGCGGAATGAAGCCCTTTGGAACCTTGACGTAGAGATAGCCCGTCATAACCACGCAGGCGATGATGACGACGACCGAAAGGAGGCGGTGATGCAGCACCGCCTGTAGCGTGCGGCCGTAAAAGCCGGTAACGGCGCTAAGCGTGCCTTCGACGATACGGCCAAACGGGCCGGGCCGGGCATCGATATCGTGCTGACGCAGTCGATGGCCGCAGATCATCGGCGTCAGCGTGAGGGATACCAGTGTCGAAACGACGATAGTGAAGCCGAGCGTCAGCGAGAAAGTCTGGAAGAAGCGGCCGACGATTCCGCCCATGAAGAACAGCGGAATAAAAGCAGCAAGCAGCGACAGGCTGATCGAAATGACCGTGAAGCCGATCTGCTTGGCGCCTTCGAGCGCCGCCCGCATCGGCTTCATGCCGGCTTCCAGATTGGCATAAATGTTCTCGATCATGACGATGGCATCGTCGACGACAAAGCCGACGGAGACGGCAAGCGCCATGAGAGAGAGATTGTCGATCGACAGTCCGAAAAGCCACATCGCGGCAAAAGTGCCGGCAAGCGACAGGGGCACCGTCACACCCGCGGCAAAGGTCGGCGTTGCTCGTCGCAGGAAGACGAAGACAACGGCCATGACCAGGCAGATGGTAGCAAGCAGCGTCCATTGCATATCGGTGACGCTTGCATGAATCGTGGTGGTGCGGTCGGACAGGATGGAAACATTCACCCCGGCAGGAATGAGCCGCTGCAGCTCCGGGATCAGCTGCTTGACGCCATCGACGGTGGCGATGACGTTCGCATCCGCCTGCTTGGTGATATTGAGCAGCACGGCCGGCTTGCCGTCGTACCAGGCATCCGAGCGGCTGTTGCGCACACCCGGCTCGACAGTGGCGATATCCGAAAGGCGAACCGCCGTGCCGTCGCCGCTGCGCACCACGATCCGCCCAAACGCTTCCGGCGTCTTCAACTGGCTGTTGACGGCGACGGAGAAAGCGCCGCCCGCACCGTCGATCGAGCCGAAGGGGCCGAGCACGTTGGCATTGACGATCGCCGTACGGACGGCGTCGAGCGAGAGGCCCATGGCCGAAAGCCGGTCCGGATCCAGCCGGACGCGGATGGCGGGTTGGTCGGCGCCGCTCACGGTCACACCGCCGACGCCGTCCACCTGCGAAATGCGCTGCACCACCACGGTATCGGCTGCATCATAGATGGCGCTCGGAGAGACATTGTCCGAGGTCAACGCGAGAATGAGAACGGGGGCCGCAGCCGGGTTGATCTTGCGGAAGGACGGGAGAGTGGGCAGATCTCCGGGCAGGTCCGTCGCAGCCGCGTTCAGTGCCGCCTGCACATCCTGCGCGGCACCATCGACGCTGCGCGACAGGTCGAACTGGATGATGATCGTGCTCGATCCGAGCGAGCTGACGGACGTCATTTGAGTGACGCCGGCAATAGTCCCAAGATGACGCTCCAACGGAGCGGCCACGCTCGCCGCCATACTGGCCGGATCGGCCCCGGGACGGCTTGAAGAAACGACAATGGTCGGCAAATCCACCGTCGGCAGGCTTGCCACCGGCAGGAAACGATAGGCAACGATGCCGAGGATCACCAGCCCGATCGCCAGAAGCGTCGTCCCGACAGGGCGTTTGATAAACGGCTCGGAGATGTTCATCTCTCGCCACCTGCCAATTCATTCATCTCGGCGCTCGGCGTGCCGCTGGTGCGGCCGACGACCTTGGCGCGCAGCCGCTCGAAGGCGAGATAGATCACCGGCGTCGTATAGAGCGTCAGGAGCTGCGAAAGCACGAGACCACCGATAATGGTGATACCGAGCGGAATGCGCAACTCTGCGCCCGTGCCCTGCGCCAGCGCCAGGGGCAAGGCGCCGAAGAGTGCCGCGAGCGTCGTCATCATGATCGGCCGGAAACGCAGGATAGAGGCTTTCAGAATGGCCTCGCGCGGCTCCAGGCCTTCCTTGCGCTCCGCCTCCAGCGCGAAGTCGATCATCATGATCGCATTCTTCTTGACGATACCCATCAGGAGCACGATGCCGATCAACGCGATGATCGAGAGATCCTGCCCGAACAGCATCAGCGCCAGCAGCGCGCCGACGCCAGCCGAAGGCAGCGTCGAAAGAATCGTCACCGGATGAACGGCGCTTTCATAGAGCAGGCCGAGCACGATGTAGATCGTCACGATTGCCGCGAGGATCAGCCAGGGCTCGCCCGCCAGCGACGAGGCAAATTCCTCGGCATCGCCGGAATATTTGCGCTGGATATTGTCGGGCATATCGATATCCCGTTCCGCCGCCTTGACCTCGGCGACGGCATCGCTGAGCGACGCGCCCTTGGCGAGATCGAAGCTAAGCGTCACGGCCGGAAACTGCTCGTCATGACTGATGACGAGCGGCGCGGTCGTAAAACTCGCCGTCGTGAAGGCGTTGAGCGGCACCTGGGTATCGCTTGCACCGGCGACATAAAGCTTATCGAGCGATTTCGGGTCGGACTGATATTGCGGCGCAGCCTCCAGGATGACGCGATACTGGTTGGCCTGGCCATAGATCGTCGCGATCTGCCGCTGGCCGAAGGCATCATTCAAAGTATCGCTGACGGCCTGCATCGATACGCCGAGCCGAGAGGCGGTTTCGCGATTGACGTCGACGAAGATGCGCCCGCCGCCCATCTCGACCTCGGAAGAGACATCGATGAGCTTCGGGCTTTCCTGGAGGCGCTGGGCGAGCTTCTGCGACCAGTCGACCACCGTGTTCGTGTCCGTGCCCGTTAGCGTATATTGATAGGGCGCACGGCTGGCCCTGGTGCTGATCGAAATATCGCGAACGCTCTGGAAGGTGACATGGATGCCGGGCAAGCCCGTCACCTCGCCGCGCATCCTGTCGATGATCTGATCGGCGGACGCGTTACGCTCACTCCGCGGCTTCAGCACGAGACTGAGATTGCCGGTATTCAGCGTCAGATTGCTGGCACTCGCACCGATGACGGAGACGACGCCTGCGACATCCGGATCCTTGCGCAGCCGGTCGACCACATCGGCCTGGATCTGCTTCATGGTTTCGAAGGAGGTCGTCGGCTCGGCTTCGATGACGGCGGTGATGAGGCCCGTGTCCTGCGCCGGCAGGAAGCCTTTGGGAATGACGACATAAAGGGCGATCGTCGCAGCCAGCGTCACCACCGTCACCAGCAGCATGAGACGGCTGCGATCCACGGCCCAAACAAGGCTTCGCCGATAGCCCTCAACCATCCGGTCGGTGAAACGGTCGGCACCGGCCAGAAAACCGCCCTGATGCTCTTTCGGCTTGCGCAGGATGCGCGCGCACATCATCGGCGTGAGCGTCAGCGAGACGACGGCCGACACGACGACGGCAATGGTGAGCGTCAGTGCGAATTCCCGGAACATACGGCCGACAATGCCGGTCATGAACAGCAGCGGAATGAAGACGGCGACCAGCGAGACGGTGAGCGAAATGATCGTGAAGCCGATTTCGCCGGCGCCCTTCAGGGCGGCCTGCATCGGGTTTTCGCCTTCCTCGATATGGCGGGCAATATTCTCGATCATCACGATGGCGTCGTCGACGACGAAGCCGGTGCCGATGGTCAGCGCCATGAGCGAGAGATTGTCGAGGCTGAAGCCGGCGAACCACATCACCCCGAAGGTTGCGATCAGCGACAGCGGCAGGGCGACGCCGGCAATAAAGGTCGCCGTCATCGTCCGCAGGAAAAGCAGGACGACCAGGATGACGAGGCCGATGCTGATGACCAGCGTCCACTGCACATCATGGATCGAGGCGCGAATCGTCTCGGTGCGGTCATTGACGATATCAAGCGAAATACCGGCCGGCATCGCCTGCTTCAGCTTCGGGATCTGCTTCAGCACGTTCTCGACCGTCTGGATGACGTTGGCGCCCGGCTGGCGCATGATATCGAGAATGACGGCGGGCTGGCCCTGAAACCAGGCGCCGACACGATTGTTCTCCAGCCCCTCGACGACCGTTGCGACGTCTTTCAATTGCACCGGCGCGGTGTTGCGGTAGGCGACGATGACCGATTTATAGACGTTCGGATCGACGATCTGGTCGTTGGCGGCAAGCGTGAAGCTCTGTTGCGTGCCGTCGAGCGAACCCTTCGCGCCGGCAACGCTGGCATTGGTGATTGCCGAACGGATATCCTCCAGGGCAAGTCCGTAGGAGGCGAGACGCGGCAGGTCCACCTGGATACGGATGGCGGGCTTGACGCCGCCTTGGATAACGACGTCGCCAACACCGGAGACTTCGCTCAGGCGCTGCGCCATCATGGTATCGGCAAAGTCGCTGAGTTCGCGGATCGAATAGCTGTTGGAGCGCAGCGCCAGCGTCACGATCGGCGTATCGGCCGGGTTCACCTTCGAGTAGGTCGGCGGATAAGGAAGCGTGCGCGGCAAGGTCGATCCGGCAGCGTTGATCGCCGCCTGAACGTCCTGCGCGGCGCCATCGATATCGCGGCCGAGATCGAATTGCAGCGTGATCTGGCTGATGCCGAAGGCGCTTGATGAGGTCATCGACGCCAGCGACGGAATCTGACCGAGCGGCCGCTCCAGAGGTGCCGTCACCAGCGCCGCCATCGTATCGGGATCGGCACCCGGAAGCTGCGTCGTCACCTGGATCGTCGGAAAATCCACCTGCGGCAGCGGCGCGACCGGCAGGAAGAGAAAGCCGAGAATGCCACCCAACAGCACCGCCACCCCGAGGAGCGAGGTGGCGATCGGCCGGGAGATGAAGAGCGACGAGACGTTCATTGTTGCTGCGTCGGCGTGCCGGAGGAATTGTTGGAGGCCGAGCCGCTGCCCGCATCCGCACCCTGCTCGCCGCCGGCGCCAGGCTGACCATCCTGGCCGCGATGGCCATTATGCCCGCCGGCACTGCCCTGCCCGTCCTGGCCACCGGTTCCACCTTGGCCGTTGTGCCGACGATGCGGGCGCTCGCTCGCATTCGCTGTGCCGGCACCGCCATTCTGCGAATCGTTCTCCGCGACGGGCTGGCCTTTATTATCGGTTGACGGAGCAGCCGGCGACGCCTGATCCGGATTGGCCGAAATCTGCACCTTCGATCCATTCTGCAGCCGGGCGAAACCGGTCGTCACCACCTTGTCGCCAGGCGCCACACCCTCGGCGATGACGGCAAGCGTATCGTCCTGCTGGCGCACCCTCACCGGCTTCATCGCGACGGTCTGATCCCGACTGATGATGTAGACAAAGGTGCCGTTCGGCCCGCGCTGGACGGCGCCGCTCGGGATGACGGTGACGCCCTTCAGCGTCTCCACGAGCAATCGGGCATTGACGAAGGCGCCGGGCCAGAGCGCCAGCTTGTCGTTCGGGAAATTCGCCTTCAGCCTGACAGTACCAGTGGTGGGGTCAACCTGATTGTCGACCACACCAAGCGAACCATTGTCGACCACCGTCTCGCCGTCGTTGCCCAAAGCCTGGACGGAAAGCGTTCCGGCCGCGCTTGCCGCGTTAACGCGGGCAAGCTGCTGCTGCGGAATGGAAAACAGCACGGAGATCGGCTTGATCTGCGAAAGCGTGACGATACCGGTCGTATCGCCGGAGCTGACGAGATTGCCGATATCGACGTTACGGATGCCGGTGCGCCCATCGAAGGCCGCCCTGATCGTCGTATAATCGAGCGTCGCCTGCGCGCTTTCGATCGCCGCGACATCCACCTGGACCTGCGCGGTATATTGCGCCACCAACGAGGTCTGCGTGTCGACCTGCTGCTGCGTGCCGGACGCGCTCTTCACCATCATCTGATAGCGGGCGAGATCGCGCTGGGCGCCTGCAAGCAAAGCTTCGTCCTGCGCCTTCTTGGCGATCGCCTGGTCGAGCTGCGCCTTATAGACGGAATCGTCGATGCGGGCGATGATATCGCCCTTCTTGATGTCCTGGCCCTCGACGAAATTGATTTCGACGATTCGTCCGCTGACCTGCGCGCGCACCGTCACGGCATTCAGGGCCTTCACCGAGCCCACGCCGTTGATATAGACAGGGACATCGGCCGTCGTCGCATCCGCGGCGAGCACCGGAACCGGTCCATTGAACTGCGACATGCTGCGCCGTCCGCCACCGCTGCCGCCCTGCCTTTGGCCACCACGGCGTCCGTCCTCGGCTTGCTCTCCCGGTGCTGCGGCATTTTGGTAGCCAAGCAGCTTCTCCGCCGGCCCAAGCCAACGATCGCGGGTCACATAGGCGCCATACCCGACGGCGCCGATCACTGCCAACCAAACGACGACCCGAAACGTCCGAGCCATTCACCCACCTCTTCAAATCCCCGGGGTGATCGACGATCTCCCGCTATTCATGGCGCGACCTTAGCTTGCATCGTGCCGCTTAGGAATTTGGTATGGGCATTAAATTTTGTCCATTTTAGCGCCACTTAGCGTAACAAACTGTAACATTGGACGAAAACCAGGGTTGTGGTTGCAAGGGACGGCGGCGCTACCCACACCAGCCGTTGCAGCACATCAAAGTACGCCCCAGCCTCGATAGCGCCCGCGCCCGGTCATTTCGCGCAGGCCGAGTTCGGTCACGAGATTGAGCGCGCCCCTTGAAGTAATGCCGACATGGCGCGCAATCATTTTCGCCGAGACGATCGGCCGCGATAGCACGATGTCGATGACCTCAGGCAGACTGCTGTTGGACCGCCTGTCCTTGAGCCGCACTTCCATCTGCAGCTTGGCAAGCGAAAGCCGATCGAGCTCCTTGAGGCCCGAATCAGCCGAAAGCGCCATGGCCTCCAGAAAGGCAGCCAGCCGCGTGGTGCGGTCCGGCGCTCGCCGGCGGTCGTGACGAACGGCCTTCAGGCCGACATTCAGGCAGCAGAGGTGCGATGTCACCTTGCCGCGACTGCGCAGATAGGCGCTGGCCAGCAAGCCGCCGAGCCAATGCTGCCGCCGCAGCGGCTCGATCCTTTCCCAGGCATCGAAAAGCACCGCCGCACCCAAGGTAGCCGGCAGCAGATCCGCCTCGCGCATGACGGCGCGCCAGCTGTCCAGCCGCTCATCCTCATCCCAATCTTCGTCTCGGATGAGTGCCAGCGGATCCTGGGCATCGATAATCGGCTGCCTGGGTTCCGGAACGCCGCCATTCAGGATCTTGTCGGATCGGGCGAGGATCGCGTCGATCTCGGCGAAATCGACGCCGAAATCATCCTCCCCCTCCTCCGGCTCGTCAGGCTCGATGGCCCGGGCAGAGGTCGAACGCGGCGTGCTACCCTCGTCGGTCTCGCCGACCTCACCGCGCAGTACGGCAAGGCCAGCCGGCTCCAGGCCCCAGGAAGGATCGGCGGCCCATAGACGGCGACGGCTGCGCAGCACTGAATGGGCGATGGTCAATTCATGAGTCGGGGTGCGCGTATCCATGCGCGCATCGTGCAGGACGAGATCCTCGACATGCACGAGTTCGCCTCCAACCCAGAGCGCACCTGCAGCATCGAAAAAGTGCCCACGCTCGCGAAAGCCATTCGCTACCGCATGCCTCAGCACGCGCTCATCCAGCCGGGCCAGCATATCTTCCGCCTTGACGACGGCAGGCAGAAGCGCGGCAAGCGGCAGCGTGGTTAGATCATATCGCATTGGAATCACATCATTGCATCGATCTTACGGAACTTATCATCGCCAGCCGCAGCGAGATAGGAAGGCGGCCCTGTGAACTGTGGATGGCAATCACTATTTTCCGGCTTGACCTTCCAGCGATAGGAAGGTCCATAGACCTATCCGAAGCCCCTTCGGGCAAAGGAGTATGACATGGCACCGCATGACGAGCACGATCACAGCCATCATGGTCACGATCACCATGACACCCACACGCAGGATGAAGTGATCCGCGATCCCGTCTGCGGCATGACCGTCGACCCCGATGCCGGCAAGCCGTCGCTGCAATATCGCGGCCGCACTTTCCACTTTTGCAGCAATGGCTGCCGTACAAAATTCGAGGCTGCGCCGGAAAACTACCTAACGGTCAAGGATCCCGTCTGCGGCATGACGGTCGATCGCGCCACTGCCCGCCATTTCACGAAGCACGAGGGCGAGAAATTCTATTTCTGCTCGGCCGGTTGCAAGGCGAAGTTCGAAGCGGCCCCATCGGCTTATCTCGATGGCAACAGGCCGGCGCCAAAGCCGATGCCGAAGGGCACGCTCTATACCTGCCCGATGCATCCCGAGGTGATCAGCGACCATCCTGGCGACTGCCCGAAATGCGGCATGGCGCTAGAGCCGACGGGTGTCCCGACCGCCGATGAAGGCCCGAACCCCGAGCTTGTTGATTTCACGCGCCGGCTCTGGCTCAGCGCCGCCCTGTCGCTGCCGCTGCTTGCCATCAGCATGGGGCCGATGATCGGCCTTCCCATTCGCGACTGGATCGGCGAGCCGATCGCCACCTGGGCCGAACTTGTTCTTGCAACGCCGGTCGTGCTTTGGGCGGCTCTTCCCTTCTTCCGCCGCGCCTGGAACTCGCTCGTCAACCGCAGCCCCAATATGTGGACGCTGATCGGTCTCGGCGTCGGCACCGCCTATCTTTACAGCGTGATTGCGACACTTGCCCCCGGCCTGTTTCCGATGAGCTTCCGAGGGCATGGCGAGAGCGTGCCCGTCTATTTCGAAGCAGCGTCCGTGATCGTCGCCTTGGTCTTCGTCGGCCAGGTACTGGAATTGAAAGCCCGCGAACGCACCGGCTCGGCCATTCGCGCCCTTCTCGATCTCGCGCCGAAAACGGCACGACGCATCGGCGCCAATGGTAGCGAAACCGATGTGCCCGTCGACGAGATCCAGGCCGGCGATCGGCTGCGCGTGCGCCCCGGCGAGCGCGTCCCCGTGGATGGCTCCGTTATCGAGGGACAATCGACCATCGATGAATCGATGATTACGGGCGAGCCCCTGCCGGTCGAGAAGGCCAAGGGTGACGCCTTAACCGGCGGCACGATCAACAGGAACGGCGCACTCATCATGCAGGCCGAGAAAGTCGGCGCCGAGACTACGCTCTCGCGCATCGTCGAGCTTGTCGCCAAGGCGCAGCGCTCGCGCGCGCCGATCCAGACGATGGTCGACCGCGTCTCGGCCGTCTTTGTGCCCGCGGTCGTCGCAGCCGCCATCATCGCCTTTGCCGTCTGGGCCTTCGTCGGGCCGGAGCCGCGGCTGGCGCATGCGCTGCTCGCCGCCGTCGCGGTGCTCATCATCGCCTGCCCCTGTGCGCTTGGGCTGGCAACCCCCATGTCGATCATGATCGCCACCGGCCGCGGCGCACAGGAGGGCGTACTGGTGCGCGATGCCGAGGCGCTCGAACGCTTTGCCAAGGTGGACACATTGATCGTTGACAAGACGGGCACGCTGACGGAAGGCAAACCGAACCTGACCGATATAATCACCGCGGCGGGCACCGACGAGGCACGCCTCCTCTCGTTCGCCGCCAGCCTGGAGCGCGGCTCCGAACACCCGCTCGCCGAAGCCATCGTTGCCGGCGCCGAGGAACGCGGTGCGCGCTTCGTTGAGATCTCCGGCTTCTCGGCTGTGACAGGCAAGGGCGTGGAGGGCCGCGCCGGCGAAACCGCGATCGCGCTCGGCAATGCCGCGATGATGTCCGATCTCAGCGTTTCGACCGACTCATTGAAAGCAGAGACGGAACGCCTGCGCAGTGAGGGCAAGACCGTCATGTTCGTCGCCATCGACAGGAAGCTGGCCGGCCTCGTCGCTGTCGCCGACCGGATCAAGCCGACCACGGCAGCCGCCATCAAGGCGCTGCATGAAAGCGGCCTGACGATCGTCATGGCGACCGGCGACAACGGCAAGACCGCCGTTGCCGTCGCCAGAGAGCTTGGCATCGACGAAGTGCGCGCGGACATGCTGCCGGAAGGCAAGAAAGCGCTGATCGACGAGCTGCGGGCCAAGGGCCGCATCGTTGCCATGGCGGGCGACGGCGTCAATGATGCTCCCGCGCTTGCCTCTGCCGATGTCGGCATTGCCATGGGCACGGGCGCCGATGTCGCCATGGAAAGCGCCGGGATCACGCTGGTAAAGGGCGATCTCAACGGCATCGTCCGCGCCCGCCATCTCTCGGAAGCGACGATCCGCAACATCAAGCAAAACCTTGCCTTCGCCTTCGGCTACAATGCGCTCGGCGTGCCGCTGGCGGCCGGCGTGCTCTATCCGGTGTTCGGCCTGCTGCTGTCACCGATGATTGCGGCAGCGGCGATGAGCCTGTCCTCGGTCTCTGTCATCGCCAATGCACTGCGGCTGCGGCTGGCGAAATGAGGACAGTTCATATGAATATGCATCAGAAATGAGGTTTGACTATTTCTGATCGGGAGGAACAATGTCCAGATTGTTCATTGAGTGGCTCTGGACGTCACGCCTCATAGAGCGGCCGGTGACGAAATTTTGTAATATCCCGTCAACAAAGGTCGCGGGCATTTTCACGCGACAGTTGGCCGGATCTTCTGGATCAATAAGCAGTGTAACAATCCGGCCCGGCAAGTAATTATCGAAATCGCCATCATGTGTATTAAGGTCAAAGGCAGTAAGGCGTTTGGCCTCGTACTCATACTCAACATCAATGAACGGAGTTGGAAATTCCCCTACTAGAACGGAGCGTACGTCCACGACCGTTCCGCCAATCTCAACCCAACCGTGCGTTTTGGCCAGATAAACAAGCCGGACGCAAACAGCTAGTACCGCTAAAGCCAAAAGGCTCAGCCAGTGAATAAACGTCCAGATGGACCCTTCGCTCATAATGCCATCATCGGGTTACCTTCATGTTTGGTCAAGGTCCCTATGAATCGTCGGTTGCGTGATACCTTCACCCGACCCTCTCTACCGCAATCGCCGTAGCCTCGCCGCCCCCGATGCAGAGAGAGGCGATGCCGCGCCTTGCTCCCTGGCGCTCCAGCGCATGCAGAAGCGTCACGATCAGCCGCGCGCCAGTAGCGCCGATGGGATGGCCGAGCGCGCAGGCGCCGCCGTTGATGTTGAGCCGGTCGCGCGCAATGCCGAGTTCCTTTGCGGCCGCCATGGCGACGACGGCGAAGGCCTCGTTGATCTCGAAAAGCTCGACATCGCCGATCTTCCAGCCGCTCTTGTCGAGCACCTTGCGGATCGCCGGGATCGGCGCGGTCGTATACCAGGCCGGCTCCTGAGAATGCGTCGCATGCGCCTTGATTTCGGCAAGGATCGGCAAGCCCTCGCGCTCGGCGAGCGAACGGCGCGTCAGGATGAGCGCTGCCGCACCGTCGGCATTGGCCGAGGCGCTGGCAGCCGTAATCGTGCCATCCTTGCGGAAGGCCGGCTTGAGCGTCGGGATCTTTTCAGGCGAAACCTTTTGCGGATGCTCATCCTTGGCGATTGTGACCGGACCACCCTTGCCACTCACCGAGATCGGCGTGATTTCCGCTTCGAAAGCGCCGGTCTCGAGCGCGTTGCGGGCGCGCGAAAGGGTCTCGACCGCGTAAGCATCCTGATCGTCGCGGCTGAACTGATAGGCCTCGACCGCCATTTCGCCGAAATCGCCCATGGAGCGACCCTTCTCATAGGCATCCTCCAGCCCGTCGAGCATCATATGGTCGAAGATGCGGTCATGGCCCATGCGATAGCCGCCGCGTGCCTTGGCCAGCAGATAAGGCGCATTCGACATGGATTCCATGCCGCCGGCGACCGCGATGGAGGCCGAGCCGGCGAGAAGCAGGTCATGTGCCAGCATGGTCGCCTTCATGCCCGAACCGCAGACCTTATTGATGGTGGTGGCGCCGACGGCATCCGGAAGGCCAGCCCCGCGCGCAGCTTGCCGGGCCGGCGCCTGCCCTTGCCCCGCAGGCAGGACGCAGCCGAACAGAACCTCGTCCACTCTCTCGACAGAAAGTCCCGCGCGCTCCAGCGCAGCACGGATGACATGCGCACCGAGCTCGGGCGCCTGCAGGGGCGAAAGATCTCCCTGGAAACGACCGAGCGGCGTGCGCGTGGCGGAAACGATGACAACGGGATCGATAGCGGGCATGACATCTCCTCACGGTCAAGCAAACAGCTTGATGTCATTGCTAGCATGTTAGATGATGTTCGTCATCTAAATATCGATTCACACGGAACACAAGCAGGCAACAGATGCGATTGCCCTCAAACCAGACAGGCTTTAAGGATATCCGCAAAGATTCAAAGGATATCTCATGCCGCTTTACATCAAGGACGACGCCATCGACCGATTGGCGCGCCGCTATCAGGCGTTGACCAAGGCCACCACTAAGACGGAAGCCGTTCGGCTTGCCCTGCAGAAGGCGCTGGAAGAGGAGCTGACCAAGCCGGCCCTTGCCGATGTCGCCGTCGCTTTTTGCCGCAATCTCAAGCAGAAAGCCACCGCCAAGGGCGCCGGCACTGGCATGACAGGAGAGCCCTGATGTTCATCGACGCTTCGGTTTTGGCGGCAATGATGACAGACGAGGAAGAGGCACGCGCCTTTGCCATCCGCATGCAGCCGGCAACGGCACGCATGACCTCGCCGCTTGTCGCAGCAAATGCCGCGATCCTGGTCTCTGATGCTTTGGGATTGTCGCCGACGGAGGCAGGCGAAGCTGTCCGCACGTTTCTGCAGCTCATGAATATTCAGCTGCTCGCCGTGCCGCCTCGTGCCGCAGTTCTCGCGACCGAAGCTTACGAGCGTTATGGCCAAGGCGGCCATCCGGCGCGCCTCAGCCTTGATGATTGCATGACCTATGCCTGCGCTCGCTATTATCGCCAGCCGCTATTGTCGAAAAGCGACCGCTTCAAGCAGACGGATATCGAGCTGGCTTAGAGCATGTCGCGTAAAAGTGTGCAGCGGTTTTGCGGCGACGACGTGCGCAAAATCAAAGACCTAAAGCGTGAGAAGCGAATCTGAAAGATCGCGACGCGCTTTAGGTCAGCTCGAGCCATCAAACCGTTACGGGCAAAGCGAAGCGGAGCCTGCACTATATGTGCTCGAGCGAGCGCCGACGGAGTTAGGGGCAGCGGCGCACTGCAGGCGGGAAATGGAATCGCCGGCACGAATCGGACCGGTCACCGACGGATCGGTGTTGATCGTGCCGTCCGGAAGGATTGCATCCTTCGAATGGTCGACGCTGCCGACATCAGCCTGGAACGCCTCGACATTGACGCGCTTGGGGTGATGCTTGTGCACCTGCTCGGCCATGGCGGCACTGGATACGCCGACGACGAGAGCGGAGATAGCGAGGGTTCTGAGCAGCATGGGACTGCCTCCTGTAGGAGTTGACGCGAGTTTCATATGGGAACCGGCAGGCCTTTTTACAGCGGCTTGCCTGTCAATATCATTAAGAATTTGAAGGTTTTGATCAGGTCTTCACTTTGTGGCGGGATACCTCTGCGCCGGCATCGTGCGGCAGGCTGATAAAACGCAATGCGGAGATGCCACCGATAAGGCCAATGATGAGGAAAGCCCAGCGAAAATCGATGAGCGAGAGCATTTCCCCACCATGAATCGTGCGCGAGAGATTGAGAACGGCGGCAGCGACGGCGACGCCCAGCAGCAGCGAAACCTGCTGCAGCATGCTCGACAACGTGGAAGCGGAGCTGCGCTGCGCGGCATGGATATCGGCAAACCCCAGCGTATTCAGCGCCGTGAAGTTCATCGACCGCGAAAGGCCGGCGATGAATAGCAGGCAATATATCAACGGGCCTGGTGTCGAGGGAGACAGAAGCGCGCATCCGGCAATGCTGGCCGACGAGATCAGCCCGTTGACGACGAGCACGTTGCGGAAACCGAAGATCCTTAACGTCTGCGTGGTGATCGCCTTCATGCCGAGATTGCCAGCGAAATAGAACAGCAGATAGGTGCCGGCATCGATCGCCGTCTTGCCGAAGCCCACCTGAAACAGCAGTGGTATGAGAAACGGCGTGGCGTTGATCGCGACCCGGCTCGCCGTTCCGGCCGAAAGCGTCGACATCGCGAAGGTCTGTACCTTGAAGGCGGAAAGATCGAGTAGGGGCTCGTCGACCTTCAGGAAGTGCCGGGTGGCGATGATGGAAAAAACCGCACCTGCGGCGATCAACGCAATGCTGGCCGCCAGCCCCGTCGTTCCCTGCACCACGAATTCGAGGCCGGCAAGCAGGAAGGTCAGCCCCGCCGCCGATTGCAAAAAGCCGATAAAATCGAGCCGCGCGACCTTTTCCTCCCGCTGATCCGGCACGAAGCGCAGAACGAGGCCGAGCCCGATGATGCCGATCGGGATATTGATCAGGAAGTTCCAATGCCAGCTGAGATAGGTGGTGATGAAGCTGCCGAGCACCGGACCGATGACCGGAGCGGTCAGCGCCGGCCAGGTGATCATGGACATCGCATGCACCAGATCGGATTTGCGAGCATTCTTCAGCACGATGATGCGACCTACGGGCGTCATTAGCGCGCTGCCGATGCCCTGAACGGCGCGAGCAATGATGAACTCGGTCAAATTGCCCGAGAGGCCGCAGAACAGCGACGCCATGGTGAAGATGGCAATGGATGCCAAAAACACCCGCCGGGCGCCATAGCGATCGCCAGCCCAGCCGGCGAGCGGCACGAAAGCCGCCATGGTGAGCAGATAGACCGTGATGCCGATGCTCATCGAGACCGGCTCGACGCCGAAACTTACCGCCATCTGCGGCAACGAGGTGGTGATGATCGTCCCGTCCAGAAACTGCATGAAAAAGGAAACGGCGACGACAAAGGCGATGATGCGGGACTGCCGGCCGAAACTTGCTTCGGAAGGTTCTTCTATAGTCCGGGCAATGGTCATGAGACGAATTTCACTGAATGGCGTTCAAGGGAGCCGGTGCTTCGGCAGCAATCATATGATCATTGAATACGCCCATGATGGTGGCTTGCAAAGCCACCAACCCGGCTGGCGCCGCGAAAAATTGACACGGTGACATAAGAACTACGGTTCGAGACAGCCAATCCAAGGCCCCCTCACCCGCAACGCTCCGGGAGCGTCAATCGTCCGCGTAGCGCTGCTCTCGCCAGGGATCGCCATACATGTGATAGCCGTTCTTCTCCCAGAAGCCGGCCCTGTCGGCACCGATAAGCTCGATACGGTTCAGCCACTTGGCGCTCTTCCAGAAATAGAGATGCGGCACGACAAGGCGCATCGGGCCGCCATGTTCACCGGTCAGCGGCTGGCCTTCCCAGGCGGTGGCGAGAATGGCATCTTCGGCCGCGAAATCCGCAAGCGGCAGGTTGGTGGTATAGCCATCATAGCTCGTCAGCAACACATGCTGCGCCTCCGCCGTCGGCATGGCGAGATCAAGGATATCGCGCGTCGAAACCCCTTCCCAGCGATTGTCGTAGCGCGACCAGGTCGTCACGCAATGAATGTCGCTGATCTTGGTGCTTTGCTGGATCGCCTGGAAAGCCGCCCAATCGAGGCTGAGCCGCGTTTCAACGAAACCGATCACATCAAGCCGCCAACTCGATAGCGAAATCTGTGGCTGCACGCCGAGATCGAGCACCGGCCAGTTCTTGACGAGATGCTGCCCCGGCGGCAACCGCTCGGTCTCCGGCCGGCTGATACGCCCCGTCAGAAACTTGCCCTCCGCCGCCCAGCGGCGCTTGGAAGTCGTGAGCTTGCTATCGGCGGGGATCTGGTCGTCGCTCATGCCGGCTATCCTCTCTTTGCTGAGTAGAAATAGGATAATCGGTACGGGTTCATGTCAAGCCGAAGAACATCTCATAGCCGGCTATATTGCCTTAATGGTAATCCAGAACAGCTGCGCCTTGCCCGAAATGGACCGCTCTGCGACGTCACCCTCCGAGACAAGCAGGCAATCGCCTGCGCTAAGCGCCGTCCCATCGATTTCACCATTGCCGCGATGGCAAAGGACAAGGGTCGTCCCAGCCTCGAAGGCGACTTTGCTATTTCCGTCGACCGAAACGCGCCTCACCGAATGCGTGAAACGCCCCCGCCGTGTCATCACATTGAGATCCGTAATGGTGCCATCGATCAGGGTCGCCGAAGTCGACGCGTCGGCAGCAAAGGGCAGCGGTTCGCTCGCCTGCGTCAAGCGCTCGGGCGCACGCCCCTGGATGAAGAGGGTCATGCCCTCGCCATCAAGGATAGATAGCGTACGATCGATACCCGGAAAAACCGAAAACGGCCCGTCCGTCGCAACGGTTGCCATGCTGACGCGCCAGTCGAAGTCGGCAAGCCCGACGCCCTCGGGCGAAACGGCGATCTCCACCGTTTCCCCGCCGCCGTTTTTCCAAGGCATGCGCTTGTGATCGCTGGCGCGTAGCAGCTTCATCTTTAGTTCCCCAAGATGGCCGGCAGGCGCAGGCCCTGCTGCTTAGCCCAGTCGAGCGCGATGTCGTAGCCTGCATCTGCGTGGCGCATGACGCCGGTCGCCGGGTCGTTCCAGAGAACGCGCTCCAGGCGCTTGGCCGCATCATCCGTGCCATCGGCGCAGATGACCATGCCGGAGTGCTGGGAAAAGCCCATGCCGACGCCGCCACCGTGGTGCAGCGATACCCAGGTGGCACCCGATGCAGTGTTGAGCAGCGCGTTGAGCAGCGGCCAATCGGAAACGGCATCCGAGCCATCCTTCATGGCTTCCGTTTCACGGTTCGGCGAGGCGACGGAGCCGCTATCGAGATGGTCGCGGCCGATGACGACAGGAGCCTTCAGCTCGCCGTTCCTGACCATTTCGTTGAAGGCGAGACCGAGGCGATGGCGATCGCCGAGGCCGACCCAGCAAATGCGCGCCGGCAGGCCCTGAAAGGCGATGCGCTCGCGCGCCATGTCGAGCCAATTGTGCAGGTGCTTGTTGTCAGGCAGCAGCTCCTTCACCTTCGCGTCGGTCTTGTAGATATCCTCCGGATCGCCCGAGAGAGCAGCCCAGCGGAACGGACCGATGCCGCGGCAGAACAGCGGACGGATATAGGCCGGGACGAAACCCGGGAAGGCGAAGGCATTTTCAAAACCTTCGTCCTTGGCGACCTGGCGGATGTTGTTGCCGTAATCGAGCGTCGGCACGCCGGCGTTCCAGAAATCGACCATGGCTTCGACATGCACCTTCATCGATGCGCGGGCGGCAGCTTCGACGGACTTCGGATCGCTCTCGCGCTTGGCCCGGTGTTCAGCCACCGTCCAGCCTGCCGGCAGGTAGCCGTTCAGCGGGTCGTGCGCAGAAGTCTGGTCGGTGACGATATCCGGGCGCGGACCACCGGCCTTCATGCGCTTTACGAGTTCCGGGAAGATCTCGGCGGCGTTGCCGAGCAGGCCGACGGACTTGGCTTCGCCGGCCTTCGTCCACTTGTCGATCAGGGCAAGTGCTTCATCCAGCGTCTTTGCCTTCTCGTCGACATAGCGGGTGCGCAGGCGGAAATCGATGCGGGTTTCGTCGGATTCGACGGCCAGGCAGCATGCGCCGGCCATGACGGCCGCCAGCGGCTGTGCACCGCCCATGCCACCGAGACCGCCGGTCAGGATCCACTTGCCCTTGAGGTTGCCGTTATAGTGCTGGCGGCCGGCCTCAACGAAGGTCTCATAGGTGCCCTGCACGATGCCCTGCGTGCCGATGTAGATCCACGAGCCGGCCGTCATCTGGCCGTACATGGCAAGGCCCTTCTTATCCAGCTCGTTGAAGTGATCCCAGGTCGCCCAATGCGGCACGAGGTTGGAGTTGGCGATGAGCACGCGCGGCGCATCCTTGTGGGTGCGGAACACGGCGACCGGCTTGCCGGACTGCACGAGCAGCGTCTCGTCTTCGTTGAGCGTCTTCAGCGTCGCAGCAATACGGTCGAAATCGTCCCAGGTGCGGGCGGCACGGCCGATGCCGCCATAGACGACCAGCTCGTTGGGGTTTTCCGCAACGTCGGGATCGAGATTGTTCATCAGCATGCGTAGCGGCGCTTCGGTCAGCCAGCTCTTGGCATTGAGCTCCGGACCACGGGGCGCGCGGACTTCGCGGATATTATGGCGTGGATTGGTCATGTCACATCTCCAAGGAGGGCAGGATGTCGGTTGAAATCGAGGCATTGAGTGCGCCGGAAGCAATGAGGTCGCTGGCGGCTTTCAGGTCATTCGCCATGTAGCGGTCCTCTTCCAGCGAAGGCACGGCGGCGCGGATCGAAGCAATGGCAAGGGTCAGTTCCGGGCTGGTCGTCAGCGGCGCGCGCAGCTCGACGCCCTGGGCAGCGGTCAGCGCTTCGATACCGATGATGGCAAAGAGGTTTTCGGTCATCTGGAGCAGGCGACGGGCACCATGGCAGGCCATGGACACATGGTCTTCCTGGTTGGCCGAGGTCGGCGTCGAGTCGACCGACGCCGGATGCGACATCTGCTTGTTTTCCGACATCAGCGCCGCCGAGGTCACTTCGGCAATCATCAGGCCGGAGTTCAGGCCCGGCTTTTTGGCGAGGAATGCCGGCAGACCGTAGCTGAGCGCGGGGTCGACGAGCAGCGCGATGCGGCGCTGTGCAATCGCGCCGATTTCACAGACGGCAATGGCGATCTGGTCGGCCGCAAAGGCGACAGGCTCGGCGTGGAAATTGCCGCCGGAAACGACGGAATTGTCCGAAAGCACGAGCGGATTGTCTGTCACGGCATTGGCTTCGACTTCGAGCGTGCGGCCGACGGAACGCAGAAGATCGAGGCAGGCGCCATCCACCTGCGGCTGGCAGCGAATGCAATAAGGGTCCTGCACACGCTCGTCGCCCTCGATATGGCTTTCGCGGATCACTGAGCCGGCCAGCAGGCCGCGAAGGGCAGCAGCGGTATCGATCTGGCCCTTATGGCCGCGCAGCGTATGAATATCCGGATGGAACGGGGCGGAAGAACCCATGGCCGCATCCGTCGACATGGCGCCAGTGATGAGAGCAGCCTGGGCGGCACGATGGGCGCGGAAGAGGCCGGCAAGCGCAAGCGCGGTCGACACCTGCGTGCCGTTGATCAGAGCCAGCCCTTCCTTGGCGGCAAGTACGACCGGCTTAAGGCCAGCCTTTTCGAGCGCTGCCGCGCCGGAGAGCTGCTCACCGGCATAGAAGGCCTCGCCATGACCCATCATGACAGCGGTCATATGCGCGAGCGGCGCCAGATCACCGGAAGCGCCAACTGAGCCCTTTTCGGGGATGACGGGCACGACGCCCTTTTCAAGCATGCCTTCGATCAGCCGTACCAACTCCAGCCGCACGCCGGATGCGCCGCGGCCGAGCGAAATGAGCTTCAGCGACATGATGAGGCGAACGACATTCTCAGGGAGCGGCTGGCCGACGCCGCAGCAATGCGAGAGGATGAGATTGCGCTGAAGAGTCGCGACATCGGCGCTGTCGATCTTGATCGAGGCCAGTTTGCCGAAGCCGGTATTGATACCATAGACCGGCGCATTGCCGGCAGCGATCTCCGCGATGCGGGCCGCGGCCTTGGCAATGCCGGCATCGAAGGAGGCATCAAGCTTGGCGGGCTCACCGGTCCAGTAGATTGCCGCCAATTGTTGCAGCGAAACGGAGCCGGGATAGAGAACGACGGTCATCGGTGGAACCTTTTTCCCTTGAATACGTGGGCATGGAGGGGATTGAAGCCGATGCGGTAGACAAGCTCCGCGAGGCTTTCGACATCCCAGATGGCAAAATCGGCCGACTTGCCGGCTTCGAGCGTACCCGTTTCGGGGAGCAACCCAAGGGCACGCGCGCCTTCGCGTGTGGCGCCGGCGATGCATTCCTCGACCGTCAGGCGGAAAAGGGTGGCAGCCATGTTCATGGTTAGCAGCAGCGAGGTCAGCGGCGAGGTACCGGGATTGGAGTCCGTGGCGATGGCGATCGAGACGCCCGCATCACGCAGGGCTTGAACCGGCGGCTTCTGCTTCTCGTTGATGGCATAGAAGGCACCTGGCAGCAGCACCGCAACCGTGCCAGCCGCAGCCATCGCCTTGACGCCATCCTCATCGAGATATTCGACATGATCGGCTGATAAAGCACCATAGGAGGCAGCAAGCTTGGCGCCGCCCAAATTGGAAAGCTGCTCCGCATGCAGCTTCACCGGAATACCGAGCGACTTGGCAAGATCGAAGACGCGGGCGATTTCCGCCGTCGAAAAGGCTATACCTTCGCAGAAGCCATCAACAGCATCGACAAGACCTTCGGCATGCGCCTGTTTCAAGCCGGGCAGCACGACATCGGTAATATAGTCGCCGTTGCGGCCCTTGTACTCCACCGGGGTCGCGTGCGCGCCGAGATAGGAGGTGACGACGCGAACCGGGCGGACTGTCTCCAGCTTGCGTGCGGCTCGCAGCATCTTCAATTCGGATTCAATGTTGAGGCCGTAGCCCGATTTCACCTCGATCGTCGTCACGCCTTCGGACAGCAGCGTGTCGAGACGCGGCAAGGCAGCAGCAACAAGCTCGTCCACCGATAGCGCGCGCGTCGCGTTGACGGAGGAAACGATGCCGCCGCCGGCACGGGCGATTTCTTCGTAGCTCGCACCTTCGAGCCGCATCTCGAATTCGCGGGCGCGATTGCCGCCATAGACGATATGTGTGTGGCAATCGACGAGGGCGGGGGTCACCCAGCGCCCTTCGAGATCGATGATTTCAGCGCCTGATGTATCGGGCAGATCGGCTTCATGGCCGGCAAAGACGATACGGCCGCCCTTGGTCAGGATCGCGCCCTTCTCGACCGTGCCGAGCCGGGCTTCGCCCTCTTTCAAGGTCGCAAGGCGAGCATTGCGCCAGACGCGGCCTGCCGCGTCGTCTTTCTCGCCATCTTCGGAAAAATTGTTCCCATCCATCAGCTTTACGCCTTTCCTCGTTGGCTCATAATGTATATACATAATCGAAAGGCTGACAAGAGGGATTTTGGACTCCGCGTCCGAAAGGAAAGGGTGAGACCATGACGAGACTTCATGCACGCACGGCTTTGCTTGCCGACGGATGGCACGAGAATGTGCGATTGACCCTCGAAGACGGCCGCATCGCCGAGATCGCGACCGATGTCGCTCCCGAAGACGGTGATGACAGGCAGAATGTTCTGGTTCCGGCGACGCCGAACCTGCACAGCCACGCCTTTCAGCGCGCCATGGCCGGCCTAGCCGAAGTCCGCGGTCCGGCCAATGACAGCTTCTGGAGCTGGCGCACCGTCATGTACAAATTCGCTTTGTCGATGACCCCGGATCATGTCGAGGCCGTCGCAGCGCAGCTCTATATGGAAATGCTGGAAGCCGGCTTCTCCCGGGTCGGTGAATTCCACTACCTGCACCATGACAAGGACGGCAGCCATTATGCCAACATCGCCGAACTGGCCGAGCGCATCGCCGCCGCCAGCACTGAGACCGGCATCGCGCTGACTCTTCTACCCGTCTTCTATGCCCATTCCGGCTTCGGCGGCGCCGCTCCCATTGAGGGCCAGCGCCGCTTCATCAATTCGATCGAGAGCTTCGAAGCGCTGATGGCCGGCTGCCGCACCGTCACCAGTCGCCTGCCCGGCGCCGAACTCGGTATCGCGCCGCATAGTCTGCGGGCCGTGACGCCCGAAGAGCTGGCAAAGCTCGTGCCGATCGCCGGCGATGGGCCGATCCACATCCATGTCGCCGAGCAGGTGAAAGAAGTCGAAGACTGCATCGCCTGGTCAAGTGCCCGCCCGGTGCAATGGCTGCTCGACAACGCACCTATGAATGAGCGCTGGTGCCTGATCCACGCCACGCATATGACCGAGGATGAAACCCGGCGCATGGCTAGGAGCGGCGCGGTCGCAGGCCTTTGCCCCATCACCGAGGCCAATCTCGGCGACGGCGTTTTCGCTGCACCGCTCTTCCTCGAAGAAGGCGGCCGCTACGGCGTCGGCTCGGATTCCAACATCCTGATTTCGGTGCCCGAGGAGTTGCGGCAGCTCGAATATTCGCAGCGTCTGGCGCTGCGCGCCCGCAACGTCATCGCCACGACCGGCGGCTCGACCGCCCGCATGCTGTTCGATGGCGCGCTGGCGGGCGGCGGCGCAGCTCTTAAGGCACCGGCAGGCCTTGCCGTCGGCAACCATGCCGATATCGTTTCGCTCGATGTGAGTGCCGTGCCTTATCTCTCCGGCGACCGAATTCTCGATCACTGGACTTTTGCCGGCGGCGTCAAGGTCGATGGCGTCTGGGCGCTGGGCCGCAAGCAGGTCGAAGGCGGCCGCCATCGAAAGAGAGAGGAAATTTCGGCGCGATTCCGCCAGGCTATGGCCGAGCTGATCGCTTAAAAACCGCTTTTCCTCCCCTAGATTGGCCCCTAAATAACCTGCGGGAGATCCCATGTCTCACACGGAACAGACGGACGGTATGACCACAGGCAAAGAGGCGACCCTCCATCAGCGCATTCTCAGCGATATCGAGGGCCGGATCGTCTCCGGCGCCTGGCCTCCAGGGCATCGCATACCATTCGAGATGGACCTCGCAGAGCACTATGACTGCTCGCGCATGACGGTAAACAAGGTGCTGACCCAGCTTGCCCGCGCCGGCCTGATAGAGCGGCGAAAGCGCTCGGGCAGCTTCGTCACCCATCCGCAGGCGCAATCCGCCGTGCTTGAGATTCACGACATCAAGTCCGAGGTCCTATCACTCAATCTGCCCTATTCGCATAGGCTGATAAGGCTTGCCGAACGACGCGGACGGCCGGAGGACGCGCGCAGGCTGCAGTTCGTCGGCTCCATACCGGTGATGGAGATCACCTGCATCCACTATGCCGGTCCGCGCCCCTTCTGCCTGGAAAATCGCGTCATCAATCTCGACGCGGTGCCGGAAGCGGCGAAGGCAGACTTCGAGACATTGCCGCCAGGCCCCTGGCTGCTCAACCAGGTGCCGTGGAGTACCGCCGAACATCAGATCCGCGCCATATCGGCCGAAGGCGACGCGGCCGCCAACCTCGATATCCAAAAAGGGACGGCGTGCCTCGTCGTCGAACGGCGCACCTGGAGCGCCGCCGGCCCGATCACCCATGTTCGCCTCACCTATCCCGGTGATCGCCATAGCCTCGTGGCGCGCTTTACACCGGCAAGCTGACAGTTGCCCGCCCCGATTAAGGACGCTGCGGCGACTCTGTCGGCGGCGGAATGAGGCTGTCGGATTGACGGACAGGCGGAGCGGGATCGACCAGCAGGATACTGAGCGCAATCAGAACCAGTGCCAGAATCAGGAGGATTCCGATCAGAAGCGGACGAATTGCGGTCATTTCGTTCTCCAATCTCCCCAGCCCAGCGCCAAGCGCGATAGGGAATTCGAGATAACCAACGCAGTCTAACGGTAAACGTTAAGCAATGCTTGATGTTCTGCGAAAAAATGGGCCTTTTCCCGAAATTTCTGCCCACGCCGGACGAGACCCCAATCTCACGCTTGTTTGAATGGTGAGTGATGGAAGCGGCGCATAGGATCGCGATGTAGATGGCTTCAAAGCCGTTCCGCGGCTTCCGTCGATCAATTCCGACCTTCTTATCAAGCACGACCGGTGCATCGCTCGGCCGATATCTCAAGGGAGATTCCACTCATGAATCGCAAACGTCTGATCGCGGCTGCGCTGACGCTCTCCGTCGCCACGCTTGCCGCGTTTCAAAGCGCCGGGGCCGCCGAGCGGGTAAGGGTGCGCGGCACCGTGGAAAGCCTCGATGGCGACACGCTCAAGGTCAAGTCCCGCGACGGCAAGGACATTACTGTTGCACTGAAATCCGGCTGGAACGTCGGTGGTGTCATCAAGGCTGCAGTCAGCGACATCAAGCCCGGCGATTTCGTCGGCATCGCCTCGCAGCCGACTGACAGCGGTATCAATGGCGCGATCGAAGTCGTCATCTTCCCGGCCTCGATGAAGGGAACGGGCGAAGGCGACCGCCCTTGGGATTCAGCGCCGAACAGCTCGATGACCAACGCCACGGTCGCCAATGCCGTGACCTCGGTCAACGGCCCGACATTGACGCTCACCTACAAGGACGGCGAACGCAAGATCAATATCCCGGATGGCACGCCCGTCGTGACGCTGACATCAGCAACGAAAGCCGATCTGAAGCCCGGCGCCGGCGTCTTCATCACAGGCGAGCAAACCGGAGAGACCGCAGTCTCCGCCGACAGGGTTGCCGTCGGCCTCAACGGCACCGTGCCGCCGATGTGATGGATTGGCAGCGGGGTAGATAACGACCCTCTCGGCCGATCGAGCCAGGCACGATCCTAATTTCGGAGATCCCGGCTGAGGACGAGCATCAACAGCGCGTCTTCGCCACCATAATTCTTGGTTTTGGTTTTTCGATCGCAAAGATCGAAACACAATCGCACCATCAAGGACGGCGCCGCCGTCTAGCCTATTCGATATTCGATGGACGGCCTGCGCCGGATGACGGCGATCAGGCAGTTCTTGGCTCGTCGATGCCGGGTGAACGCCTGAATAGGCTGCTTTTCGGGCTCCATTGCGACGCGAAAACGACCACCGGTAGGCCATGCCCAAAGGCAAAAAAATGCAAAGCCGATTGAAATATAGCCTATTGCATAATTCTTATATCGGTCGTATTTGTTTAGTAGCATCATAGCCTGATCCTCCCGGAGCCCCGCATGACGCAAGTTCAAGAAGCTGCAGCATGGCGGTTTGCCAGCCGCGATGAAGACGATCGTCCGAGCCTTCCCGAAGTCAATGCCACCGTCAGGGTTCCTCATGGCGGCAGCTGGATTCGGCGCCTGATCGCTTTCGTCGGTCCAGGTTATATGATTTCCGTCGGCTATATGGACCCCGGCAACTGGGCGACCGATCTCGCCGGCGGCGCGCAGTTCGGCTATACGCTTCTAACCGTCATCATGCTGTCGAACCTGATGGCGATCCTTTTACAGGCGCTTTCGGCGAGATTAGGCATAGCCACCGGCCGCGATCTCGCACAGGCCTGTCGCGATCACTATCCGCGGCCGATCAATCTGGCACTGTGGTTTGCCTGCGAACTCGCCATCATCGCCTGCGATCTCGCCGAAGTCATCGGCACGGCGATCGCATTGCAGCTGCTCTTCGGAATTCCGTTGATCGGCGGCGCACTGATCACCGCGCTGGACGCCTTTCTATTGCTGCTGCTGATGAGCAAGGGTTTCCGTTATCTCGAAGCTTTCGTCATCGCGCTGCTGATCGTCATTGCCACTTGTTTCGCCATCCAGATCGTCGCGGCCGCACCGCCGGTGGCAGCGATCCTCCAAGGTTTCATTCCCTCGCCGGAAATCGTCACCAATCACGAGATGCTCTATATCGCCATGGGCATCATCGGCGCGACGGTCATGCCGCATAATCTCTATCTGCACTCCTCCATCGTGCAGACCCGCGCCTACAAGCGCACGGAAGAGGGGCGCCGCGATGCCATCAAATGGGCAACGATCGACAGCACGGTTGCCCTCATACTGGCGCTCTTCGTCAATGCCGCAATCCTGATCGTCGCTGCCGCCGCTTTCCATACCAGCGGCCATTCCGACGTCGCCGAGATCGGCCAGGCCTACGAGCTGCTGTCGCCGCTGCTCGGCCTCGGCATCGCTTCCACCCTTTTTGCGATCGCGTTGCTCGCCTCCGGCCTCAACTCCACCGTTACGGCGACGCTTGCCGGCCAGATCGTGATGGAAGGCTTTCTCAGGCTGAGGATTCCGCATTGGGCAAGACGGCTTTTGACGCGCGGCCTCGCAATTATTCCGGTTGTGTTCGTGACCGCTATTTATGGTGAAAAAGGCACTGCAAACCTGCTTGTGCTGAGCCAGGTCGTTCTCTCCATGCAACTGCCCTTTGCCGTCATTCCTCTGGTCCAATTCGTCACGAATCGCGAGAAAATGGGCAGTTTCGTCATATCGAGAAGCGTCGCCGTTCTCTCGTGGATCGTTGCCGCGATCATCCTGGCGCTGAACTTCAAACTGCTCTACGACACCATCTTCGGTTGACGAATCATCGAGAACGCGCAAATCTCGCCCCTGTGGACGATCACGGCAATTAACTGACTCGTAATATTTGCCTAGATTTCGCCATGATTTGCCCTAGTTTGGGCCCACCGCAGTCTGCAGGGTTCCTCACTTCATGGCCGAAAGTCCATTGCGCGTTCAATTTCCTGCAGAGGCTGCCATCCAGGCGCGGCCGCATCATGATTTCCACATTCCATTCCTGCCGCGCTCCGCGCATCTTCGCCATCTGATCGTCATCGGCCTCGCCGGCACCGCATCCTTCGGCCTACTCGCAACTGTGCTCTATCCCTTGCTGGCCCGTAGCATGATCGAGCGCGCAACGCCGGTGCGCAATGCTCAGCTCGCGCGCTCTCAGCCAGCTATGCGCAAAGCCGGCCGGCTGGCCGCAAAACAGCGTTTCGATGGCGCCCGTTTTGCGCAGGTGGCGGAAAAACTATCCAGCGGCGAAACCCGCATCTTCACCTATCATCGCACGACGCTGGTCTTCAAATCCGACGAAGCTGCCCTGGCGCGCGCAAGCGCCATCAACGCCTCCTATGGCGCAGAGCGTGCCGACAGCGAGCTATTTTCGCCCCCGTCGCTTTCGGATATCCGCCATGGCATCTATCCGCAGACAACACATTATGATGCCGTGCGCCGCTCTCGTTTTCCGGTTCGCGGCGTGCCGCTGAACGTCAGCGTATCGCGCGCGACGACCGGCGAAACCGGCCGCGAGTTCCACAGGCTCGTCTCCATGCCGAAGGACAAGCAGGATCTTCAGGATATCCTGGCGTCTGCGGGCCTCGGCAGCGACGCCGGCGACGAGCTGCAGCGCGCGCTGGAAACCGATACGGTCTCCCCTGGCGACAGCCTGGAACTGCTACTTGAGAAAAAAGGACCTAATGCCCGCCCGAAGCTGATCATGGCACGCCTCAGCGGCGACAAGACGCCGGAGCGCGTCGTTGCCCGCGACGATGCCAACGGCTTCGTTCCGATGGCCAATGACAGGCTCTTTTCCACCCTCTATAGCGAAAGCCAGGCCGACGCTCCGTCTTCGACGGAGGTTGCCGCGGTCGATCTGAAAGGTGTCGACGAAAGCGATGAGCGGGCAGTCAGCGACAAGCTTGAAAGAGCCGGTCTGACCAAGGAATATGCCTCGCAGCTCATCAAGCTTGCCAAGGCCAAGGGCATTTCTCTCACCAGCATCGACGACGCTCCCGACAGCATAGATCTGCTCTTCCGCAAGGCGGACGACGGCCGCAGCGAGCTGATGTTCATCGAATTCCACGCCGATGGCGACACGCATCGCTTCTATCTGCACAAAAACGACGGCGAAGGCCCTTCGGAATTCTACGACGAGCGCGGCCGTTCGATTGCCAAAGTGCTCGTGCATCGCCCCGTGCCGAACGGTACGCTCGGCGATGGCTTTGCCTGGCGAATCCACCCGATCCTGGGTGTGAAGAAATTCCACAATGGAGTCGATTTCCGCGCACCGATGGGCAGTCCCATCCAGGCCGGCGGCGACGGTGTCGTCGAGAAGATTTCCTGGGAAACCGGCTACGGCAAATATGTCCGCATCCGCCACGATGGCGGTTACGAAACCACCTATGCCCATATTTCGGCAACGCCGCCGGATCTGCGCGTCGGCCAGCGCGTCACCCAGGGCCAGACCATCGCCTATGTCGGCTCGACGGGCTACTCCACCGGCCCGCATCTCTATTACGAGCTGCGCGTCAACGGCCGTTACGAAAACCCGCTAACTGCACAATTGCCTGCTGGCACCAATCTGACGGGCAAGTCGCTCGACAGCCTGCGTTCTCAGGTCAATCATGTCGAGAACATCATGAGCTATCTCGACGTTCCGCCCGCCCACGGCAATGCGCCCACCGCCTTCGCCAACTTCGAGCAAGGCCCGAGCTTCGGGCCGAATTCAGGGCCAAACCTGGGGCCAAGCTTCGGACCGAACCATTTCGGCGCACCCTCTCCTTAAATAGGCTAAAAAGCCGGCGCAGACGACTCCTTCCGATTCCGTCGCTCGGCAATAGCGCCTTGATGCCGAATACGGTAACAATCGTCCGGTACTTCGCCATGGAGAAGACGCTGCCGCGCACTATTCTTACCGCAGGGCGGGATATCGTCACATGGCAATCCGTAAGGAGCAGACATTGGCGCGCAAGCCATTGCCGGAACCGAAGAATATCGCGCCAAGCGAAAGCAGGCGTCTGCGCGCCGATGCGCGACGCAACTATGACAAGCTGATCGAAGTAGCAGCACAAGCCTTCGCCAGTCACGGCACCGCCGCCTCCCTGGAAGACATAGCTCGCCGCGCGGATGTCGGGATCGGTACGCTCTATCGCCATTTTCCGAGCAGGGAACATCTGGTCGAAGCGGTTTATCGTCACGAGGTCGAAGCGCTGTGCGATGCCGCGGAAGAGCTCTCGCGCGAGCGCGCACCGGATGAAGCTCTGGAAGAGTGGATGAACCGCTTCGTCGGTTATATCGCCACGAAAAGAGGGATGGCCGATAGCCTGCGCATCCTTCTCAGCAGCAACTCCAAACTCTTTGCCGACAGCTACGGCCAGGTGCCGGTCGTGCTCTCAGGTCTGATTGATCGCGCGGTCGCCGCTGGTACGATCCGTACCGATGTCGACAGTACCGACGTGCTGCAGGCATTGTCCGGCACCTATTCCATGCCCAATTCACCGGAATGGTACGACCGGTCCCGTCGCCTCGTGCGTCTGCTGATGGATGGTCTGCGCTGGGGTGCCCCGAAAATACGAGTGTCGCAAAAGACCTGATAATCGGCAGGATGCTTCCTATATGCATTTGAACTGAGAACGTCAGATGAATCTGGTTCTGCCGCAGCCACATAAGCCGCGGCAGAACTAAACTATGCTGGCTGTTGCCAAGCTGAGGAGAGAAGGAATGTCCGAAAGAGCAGTCAAGATCCCCGGTTCGGATCATCCGATCACGATTGAGGACAAGCAGGCCCATATCATCGTCTCCGTCGCCGGCAAGGTAATCGCCGACACGCATGAGGCGTTGTCGCTCAAGGAAGCGTCCTATCCGGCCGTCATCTATATCCCGCGCAAGGATGTCGATATGTCGTTGCTGGAAAGGACCAACCACGAAACCTATTGCCCCTACAAGGGCGAATGCTCCTATTACAGCATCCCGGCCGGCGGCGAGCGCTCGGCGAATGCCATCTGGACTTACGAAAATCCCTATGCATCCGTCAGCCGGATCAAGAACTACATGGCCTTCTATCCGGATCGCGTCGATTCGATCGATGTGAGGACTTAAAGAGCAAGACCGCTCGCGGCATCGAAGACGTAGACCTGCTCCGGGCTCACCGAGACATTCAGCGGTTGCCCATAGCGCACCGGCGCCTCGCCATCGACGACGGCCGTCACCTGCTCTCCGGCGAGGTCGAAGAGCACATGCGTCTGCGCGCCGGTGGGCTCGACGAGCAGCGTCTGCCCCGTGAGCGGCGAACCGCCGCTCGCAAGGCTCAGATGCTCGGGCCTCAGACCAACCTTCACGCTCTGGCCCGCCTTCACCTTGCGCTCCCCGGCGATGCGGATCGGCGTTCTGTCCTTTAGCCGCACGGCTGGCGAGCCGTCGAGGCCCTCGACCACGCCGTCGAGGAAATTCATGGCCGGCGAGCCGATGAAGCCGGCGACGAAGAGATTGGCCGGCTTGCGGTAAAGCTCGATCGGCGTGCCCTGCTGCTCGATGCGGCCCTGGTTCAGCACGACGATACGGTCGGCCAGCGTCATCGCCTCGATCTGGTCATGAGTGACGTAGATCGAAGTGGTCTGCACCTTCTGATGCAGCGCCTTGATTTCCGAACGCATTTGCACGCGCAGCTTCGCATCGAGGTTGGAAAGCGGCTCGTCGAACAGGAAGACGGCCGGGTTGCGCACGATGGCCCGGCCCATGGCGACGCGCTGGCGCTGGCCGCCGGAAAGCTGCGCCGGTTTGCGATCGAGCAGCTTGGTGAGATCGAGCATGCGCGCGGCTTCGTTGACCCGCTGTTCGATGACCGGCTTGGTCTCGCCCGAGAGCTTGAGGTTGAAACCCATATTCTCGGCGACCGTCATGTGCGGATAAAGCGCATAGGACTGGAAGACCATGGCGATGTTGCGCTCGCGCGGCGTCATCGAGTTGACCACCTGCCCGCCGATCGACACGTCGCCATCGGTGATTTCTTCCAACCCGGCGATCATCCGCAGCAGCGTGGACTTGCCGCAGCCGGAGGGGCCGACGAGCGCGATGAACTCGCCATCCTCGATCGAAAGCGAGATGTCGTGGATGACGGTGAGCGCCCCATAGGCCTTATGGATGTTGTGCAGTTCGACGGATGCCATGTTGTTTGCTCCAGTAAGGCTCAGGATTTCACCGCGCCGGCGGTGAGGCCGGCAATGATGTGCTTCTGCGCCAGGAAGAAGACGATGATGGTGGGCAGGATGGTCAGCGTGATGAAGGCGAGCACCAGCTCCCATTCCGTGCCGAATTCGCCGCTATAGACCATCATGCCGAGCGGCCAGGGATAGATCGAATCCGAGTTCAGCATGATCAGCGGCAGAATGTAGCTGTTCCAGCTGCCGACGAAGGAGATGATGCTGACGGTCGCGATGATCGGCCGCGAGAGCGGCAGCGAGATATGCCAGAAGAAGCGGATATAGCCGCAGCCATCGACAAAGGCCGCCTGGAACAATTCTTCCGGAAGGTTTCGAAAATAATTCCGGAAGAGCAGGATGCTCATGCCGAGGCCGAAAGCCACCTGCGGCAGCACCACCCCCCAATAGGTATTGAGCAGGCCGAGATCGCGGATGCGGATGAAGAGCGGCAGGATGGCGGTCGCCGCCGGAAACATCAGGCCGATGAGAAAATAGTTCAGCAGGAAGTTCGAGCCGAAGAATTTCACATGCGCGAAGGCGAAGGCAGCCATCGCCGAGACCGACAGCGTCAGGAACACTGTCAGCACGGCGATGATCAGGGAATTCATCATTTGCCGCCAGTAGCGATCTCCGAACAGGATGCTGGTATAATTCTCGAAATGCCATTCGGCCGGCAGGCCGAAGGGATTGGTGCGGAGATCGCCGAGGGTCTTGAAGCCGCCGAGCGCGGTCGTCAGCAGCGGGATCAGCACGATCGCGGCAATGATGGTCAGCGATACATAGAGATAGATCTTCGTGCCGGTGGTCAGTCGAACGGATGAGGCCAGATCAGTCATTGCGCATAAATATCCGTTTGTAGCCAAAGGCGAGGGTGACGCAGATCACAAACAGCACGACGCCGACGGCGCTGCCGAGGCCGACCTGCATGCGGGTGACGCCGAAATTGTAGAGGAAGGTCACCATCGTCTGGGTCGAGTTGAACGGGCCGCCGCCGGTGAGCGGCATGATCATGTCGAAGAGCTGCAGCGATCCGACGACCGCGAAGAAGACGGAAAGACGCAGCGTCGAGCCGAGCAGCGGCAGCGTCACGTAGCGAAACTTCTGCCAGCCGGTGGCGCCATCGATTTCGGCCGCCTCCAGCACGCTCTTGTCCAGGGATTGCATGCCGGCGATGAACAGCATCATGTGAAAGCCGAAATATTTCCACACGATGACGCCGAGCACGGCGTACATCGCCAGATCCTTGTCGGCGAGCACGTAAGGCGTCGGCGTGCCGAGGAAATGCGCGATCGCGGCAAACAGGCCGTAATCGCCGTCATAGACGAAGCGCCAGATCAGGCCGGCGGCCACTTCGGCCAGCACATAGGGCAGGAAGAAGATTAGCCGGAAGAGCACAACGCCGCGAATGCGATGCGCCAGCATCGTCGCGAGCCAAATGGCAAGCGGCACCTGGACCGCAATCGACACGACGATGATCAAAGCATTGTTCTTCAGCGACGTCAGGAAGGCGCCGTTCTTGAACAGCACCTGGAAATTGCGTAGTCCCACAAACTCCGTCGGCGGACCATAGCCATTCCAGCGATAGAGGCTGTACCAAGCCGCTTCCCCCATCGGCAGGATGACGAAGATGGTGAAAAGCAGAAGAGCGGGCGGCAAGAACAGCAGGATAACGGGCATGCGACCGCGCGCAGCCGGGGATTTTCGCTTCGCAGCCGGTTTCGCTCTCGCGACGGAGGGTATGGCGGTCGTTGCGCTGACATCGGTCATGGGCAGTCTCGACTATTGCAGTTCAAGAAAGAACCGGCGCCGGCACAAGGGAGAGGCCGGCGCCGGATGGCGCTAGAGCTGGTCCTGCTCGAAAGCGTCCTGGACCTGCTGCGCGCCATCCTTCGGCGAAATCTGGCCGGAGACGATACCGACGGCCACATCGTTGACGACGCGGCCGACCGAGGGGCCGAGATCCTGGTCGAAGAAATTCTGATGCCAGGTCGAATGCGCCAGCTGGTCGGCAGCCTCGTGCATCAACGGACCCTTGACGCCGTCCTCAGCGCCGACGGCGACCGGGATGATCATGCCGGCCTGCGCCATGGCGCGCTCGTTTTCGGCATTGGTGAGATAGGCGAGGAAATCAAGCGCCTCGGGGGGAGCCTTTTTGGTGACGGCCCAGCCGTTCAGGCCACCGAGCGTATCCGTGGCGAGACCTGCCCCGCCGGTCACGGCCGGGAAGGCGAAGCGGCCGATATTGTCAGCCGCCAGTCCCTTGCCGTCGCCGGAATTGGTGCGCTGGTTAGCGACCGTATTTTCGAAGCCGAGGATCATCGCAGCCTTGCCATCGCCGAAGACACCGAGAGCCTGCGGCCAGGTCGTGCCGAGATAGCCAGGCTGGAAGGGTTCGAGCTTGCCGAGCTCGGCAAGCTGCTCGCCGGCCTTGATGATCGCCGGATCGTTGAAACCGTTGCCCTTGCCATTCTTGGCGTCGTTGAAGACCTGCTGACCACCGTCGCGCATCACCAGATAGCTCCAGTAGAAATGGATCGGCCATTTCTCGCCGCCACCGCCGGCGATCGGCGCAATGCCAGCAGCCTTGATCTTCTTGACCGCGGCCAGATAATCGTCCCAAGTCTTGATAGCGCCGGCATCGACGCCCGCCTTGGCGAACAAGGCCTTGTTATAGAAGAAGGAAACCGTGCCGAGCTTGTAGGGTACGGCGCTGATCTTGTTATCGAAGGTCAGGCCCTTGATGGCTGCCTGATTGTAGCTCTTCAGCCAGGCGCCATCCTTGGCGTTCATCGCCGCGGTCAGGTCCAGCAGCGTGCCCGTCGCCTGCTGCTGCTTGAGCACCCCGCCGCCCCAGCTGAAGAAGAAATCGGGAGCGTCTTTCGATTGTAGGAGCGTCGGCAGCTTCGCCTTGAAGGCTTCATTGGCCAGGAACTGCATCTCGATCTTCGTGCCGGGATGCTTGGCCTCATATTGATCCGCGATCTTGCGCCAGACCGCGACATAGTTCGGATCGGTTTCCAGATGCAGCCATTTGACGACGGTGTCGGCGGCAGCGCCCGTTGCGCCGGCGAGAATCGCCAGTCCGGTCGTAGCGGCAACAGCGGCAATGCGAAGGGCTTTGGCCCCACGTAGATGGATCATGATTTTCTCCTCCCAAGGGAACCAAGAGCCTCACTATTTTTTCCCTTATGCGGAATAATTCAACGGAGCTTTGCTAAAATGTCAACCGCCTTCGTTAAATTTTCGGCAGATTAGCCGCGAAATGGCTTGACATTGGGCAATGGCCATAGGTTATTTAATTCGCATTCCGTTAAAAATACCAGGCCGCAGCCGAGCGGGTCCGTCATTCGGCGTCAATCTCATGAAAACAGCAGACCCCGAGCTTATGCGGGCGATAAACCGCTTCAATGTGCTGGATACGATCCGGCGGGCGGGCTCCATCGCGCGTATCGAAATCAGCGACCGCACCCAGCTTTCGACTACGACAGTCTCGGCGATCACAGCCTCGCTGCTGGATGACGGGTTGATTCTGGCCCGCACGGAAGGCGATTTGCGCGAGGCTGCCAGCCGCGGCCGACCCCGCGTCATGCTGGAGCTCAATCCCGATGCCGCGCGCGTCGTCGGCGCGAAAATTGCCGCCAATCGTATGGTCTTCGTCGTGACGGACTTTTGCGGCGAGGTTCTTTCGACATTGACGCTGGCGCTGCGCGTCGACCGGCAGCCGATCGGCGTCATCGCCGATCTCATCGAGGATGGCGTGCGCCGCTGCGTCGTCGATGCCAATCTGGCGCTCGACGAAATCGATTCCGTCTGCCTCGGCCTACCCGGCGTCGTCGAGCACCGCACCGGCCATATCCGCACCAGCCCGATCTTCCGCGAGACGGGCGTCGATTTCGCCAAGGAAATGTCAGAGCGGCTGGGCGTGACCACCATCGTCGAAAGCGATGCGCATGCCATCACGCTCGCGCATCATTGGTTCGGCAAGGCGAGAGACCTGGACGACATGGTGCTGGTATCGCTGGAGCAGACGCTGGGGCTTGGCGTGCTGCATGGCGGTCAGCTGTTTCGCGGCGCAGGCGGCCTCAGCCATAATCTTGGCGACCTCGTGCTTGGCATAGGCTCACAAGGCACCGTCAGATTGGCGAGCCTTGCCGGCGAAAGCGCCATTCTCGGTGATCAGCCAGGCGGCGGCCGCTTCGCCGAAGCCATCCGCCTCGGCCGTGGAATGGCGCACGCCAAGACGCTGATCGATGCTGAAGACGTCTCGCTGATCAATGCTGCTATCCGCGCCGGCGAAGCCTGCGGCATGGCGCTCGCCAACATCGTCACGCTGTTTGCTCCGCCGCGCGTCATTCTTGTGGGATCAAGCCTGGCGCTCGGCCAGCCCTTCCTCGACAGCCTGCGGGAGGCCTATTCGCTGGCCATTCCGCCATCGATCAAGGGCGTGACCGAACTCGTTTTCGACCAGTCGACCGACGAGACCTGGGCGCAGGGCGCCGCGGTCGTCGCACTGCGCGAACTCTACGAATCGCCCTGGGGAACAACGGGACCGGCACCGGCTCTCTGATTTCGCGGGACAGCAAAGACAATTCATCTGGAGGAATCTTATGAACAAGGTCGGCATCGGCATCATCGGCTGCGGGAACATTTCCGGCGCCTATCTCACTGCCATGAAATCCTTTCCCATTCTCGACATCAAAGGTGTGGCCGACCTCAATCGCGAGCTCGCCGAGGCAAAGGCTGCCGAATTCGGCCTGAAGGCGGTCGATATCGCCGCCTTGCTGGCCGACCCCTCGATCGAGATCATCGTCAACCTGACCATTCCGAAGGCGCATGTCGCCGTCGGTCTGCAGGCGCTCGAAGCCGGCAAGCATACCTACTCGGAAAAGCCGCTCGGCATCAATTTCGCCGAGGGCAAGACGCTTGCGGATGCCGCGGCCGCCAAGGGCCTACGCATCGGCGCAGCCCCCGATACCTTCCTCGGCGGCGGCCACCAGACGGCGCGTGCCATCATCGACGAGGGCGCGATCGGTATCCCGGTCGGTGGCACCGCTACCTTCATGTGCCCCGGTCATGAACGCTGGCATCCGAATCCGGCTTTCTATTACGAAGTCGGCGGCGGCCCGATGCTTGATATGGGACCCTATTACATCACGGATCTTGTCAACCTGCTCGGCCCTGTCTCGCAGGTTGCCGGCTTTGCCGTCACGCCGCGCAAGGAACGCATCATCACTAGCGAACCACGCAATGGCGAACATATTCCGGTGCATGTGCCGACACATGTTGCCGGCGTCATGGCCTTTGCCAGCGGCGCGGTCGTCCAGATCGGCATGAGCTTCGATGTCGCCGGCCACAAGCATGTGCCGCTCGAAGTCTATGGCACCGAAGGCACGCTGATCGTGCCCGACCCCAACCGTTTCGGCGGCCCGGTGGAGTTCCTGAAGAAGGGCGGTGAATTTGCCGAGCGCGAGATCACCGCACCCTATGCGGACGGCAATTACCGCTCGCTCGGCGTCGCAGACATGGCGCACGCCATCCGCTCGAACCGTCCGCACCGCGCCAATGGCAGCCTGGCGCTGCATGTGCTCGAAGTCATGGAAGCCTTCCAGACGGCCTCCGACACCGGGCGCACGGTCACCATCACGACGCAAACGGAGCGTCCGGCCCCTCTGTCCGAATCCCTTGTGGATGGGCAGATCGGCCGCTAACCAGGTAATTTCAGGAGGATTATCATGCGTGAAGCACTTATCGTCTGGGGCGGCTGGAGCGGCCACGAACCGCAGGAATGCGCCCATATCATCCGCGACATGCTGGAAGGGGACGGCTTCAAGGTCTATCTCGAAAACAGCACCGAAGCCTTCGCCGATCCCTCGATCCATGATCTCAGCCTGATCGTGCCGATCGTCACCATGTCGAAGATCGAGAAGGAAGAGGTGAAGAACCTTGCCGATGCCATCGAGAGCGGCGTCGGTATTGCCGGCTATCATGGCGGTGCCGGCGACTCGTTCCGCGAAAGCGTCGAGTACCAGTTCATCATCGGCGGCCAGTGGGTCGCCCATCCCGGCAACATCATCGACTACACCGTCAATATCACGCGGCCCGACGATCCGATCATGGAGGGGATCACCGATTTCCCCTACACGTCGGAGCAATATTACATGCATGTCGACCCATCGAACGAAGTGTTGGCAACCACGACCTTCACCGGCGACCACGCCTACTGGATCGACGGCGTCGTCATGCCGGTCGCCTGGAAGCGCAAATACGGCAAGGGCCGCGTCTTCTATTCCTCACTCGGCCACCAGGCCAAGGAATTCGACGTACCGCAGATGAAAACCATCTTCCGCCGCGGCGCCAACTGGGCGGCACGCTAAGGCACCTGCCTTTTTCTGATTTATGAGCAAGGATTGCCCCTAACCCTAGCTCTCTCCCCGCAAGCGGTAGGGCAATTGCATATGAGGCCCGCCAGCGCCGTAAGCTCCTTCTCCCCTCGGGAGAAGGTGGCCCGGCGGGTCGGATGAGGGCTTCGACGCACTATCCATCCCCACCTTGCCACTCTGAACCGAACTGGTAGAATATTGCCGGCACACAAGCTCTTGTGCTGCTTGCGCTTTTTTGCTGCCATGGAGGATGGATGGATCAAGGCGCCATGGAAGCAACGAACACCTCGACCGTCAGCTACGGCATCGAACCAGGGTTGCGCTTCGCTTCCCTGCTCGACGGCCATGGCGGCTGCAGGCAGCAGCTCAATATGGATCAGGTCTGCGCCTGGAAGCCAGCCGAGGGCGTCATCTGGCTGCACCTCGAACGCGACCATCCGGCAACCGCCGACTGGATCGCCCACAAGAGCGGTCTCGATCCTTTTGTCATCGAAGCTCTGCTGGAGGAAGAATCCCGCCCGCGCGTCGAGCCGGTGGGCGACGGGCTGCTGATCATCCTGCGCGGCGTCTGCGCGACCTCGCCCGACGGCGCGACGCAGAAACCCGCGGATATAGACCTGGTGCCCCTGCATCTTTGGATCGACGCGAACCGCATCATATCGCTGCGCGACAGCGGCCACTATATCACGGCACTACGCGATATCCGCCTGTCGTTGGAGAAGAAGAAGGGGCCGCAGCGCTCCGGCGACCTGCTCGCCCTGATCGGCGACAAGCTGGTGCGCGATCTCGAACCGGTGCTCGACGCCATGGACGAAGAGGTGGACGAGCTCGACGAGCTCATCTTTCACGGCGAAGCCGGCCAGGTGCGCGAACGGCTGAAGCTGCTGCGCCGGCGCGCCGTGCAGCTTCGCCGCTACCTCGCCCCGCAGCGCGACGCGCTGAACCGTATCGAGCATGACGATGCGCCCTGGCTTGCCGAACGCGACAAGCTGCGCATGCGCGAGGTCATCGACAAGCTGATGCGTTACATCGAATATCTCGACGCCATCCGCGACCGCACCAGCATCCTGCATGACGACCTCTCGACCGTCATCAGCGAGCGCATCGCCCGCAACTCCAACCGCCTCGCCGCCCTTGCCGCCCTGCTCCTGCCGCCGAGCGTGGTGGCCGGGCTCTTCGGCATGAATGTCGGCGGCATTCCCGGCGTCAATGACACCTGGGCCTTCATCATCATCGTCGCCTTCGTCACGATTACCTCGATTGCGACGCTCTGGGTGCTCAAACGTATCAACTGGCTTTAGGGCCGGTAATTTCGGCCACGCTGGGCGTAAAAACGACCCTTTCGAATGGTGGAAACGCCGCTCCCGCCGGCAATTCGCCTGACCGTCATGCGGATAAGGTGGCGAAAAAGGCCCGGAACCACCGGTTTATTTTTCGCGATCGACGCAAGGATTTCGGGCATTTCCAATCCCGATCAATCGCTTACCGATTTTACCCCCGTTCGCGGGAATATCGTCCTCAGACCCGGCTTTCAGCGGGCAATCGGGATTCGCCGAATTTTCGTTTGACATTCCTTTAGCTTCATTTATCGTCATTATAGTTTCGGTTTTAGCTTGAGGAGTAGAAACCGAAACAGGGGGAGAGATCATTGTCCAAAGCTCAAAACGACAGGATAGACGGCATCGATTGCGCCGCAGGCCGCAATCCTGTCGAGCAGGCTTGCCGTGTTCTTACAGGACGAATGGGGCCTTCCGTTTCGCATGGTGCGAAGCCTATCGACGATGATCGCCTGCCGCGTGAATCGCTCGCATACGGCTCGCGGCAATTCGCGTCTGTGCGGCTATTTAATTCTTATCAATTTGTTGAAAACGCATGGCATTCTGCCCCTATGCCGATCTTGGCCGAAGGCATCGCTCCGTGATGCTGCCGATCGCTATTCAGTGGGCAAAAAACAGGCCTTGCGGCCAGCAGTCCGTCGCGGCTCCGGCATGCGACGTGTAGAAGGAGCCTATCGTGCTTGAACTCAGAAACGTGTCGAAGTCGGTCAGTGGCGAAACGCATATCGCGGAAACGAACCTGACGCTGCAGCGCGGCACGCTGAATGTGCTGCTCGGACCGACGCTTTCGGGCAAAACCTCGCTGATGCGGCTGATGGCCGGGCTCGACAAGCCGACCACGGGCACAATCCATGTCGATGGGAAGGATGTCACCGGCCTGCCGGTGCAGCGCCGCAACGTTGCCATGGTCTACCAGCAATTCATCAACTATCCCGCGATGACCGTCTACGACAATATCGCCTCGCCGATGCGGCTGAGCGGCAAAAGCGCGGCGTCCATTGACAAGGAAGTAAAAAAGGCAGCCGATCTTTTGCGGCTTGGTCCCTTCCTTGATCGCCTCCCCTTGAGCCTTTCCGGCGGCCAGCAACAGCGTACGGCCCTTGCCCGCGCCATCGTCAAGAATGCTGGCCTCGTGCTGCTCGACGAGCCGCTCGCCAATCTCGACTACAAACTGCGCGAGGAACTGCGCGCCGAATTGCCGAAGATCTTCGCTGAATCCGGCGCGATTTTCGTCTATGCGACCACCGAACCTTCCGAAGCGCTGCTTCTGGGAGGTAACACCGCGACCCTGGCAGAAGGCCGCATCACGCAATTCGGATCGACGATCGATGTCTTCCGCAATCCTCGCGACCTGATTACCGCGACCACTTTTGCCGATCCACCGCTGAACACGATGACGCTCGACAAGCGCGGTCGGGAATTCGTACTCGACAGCAACATCCGCCTGCCTGTACCGAGGGGTTTGGAAGACCGGCCGGATGGCCGCTACACGATCGCCTTCCAGCCGCATCATCTGGCGCTTGCGCCGCAGACACCGGAGGCGGTCGCTGCCCCGGCACGGGTGATGGTGACCGAGATCACCGGCTCGGAGAGCTTCATCCATATCGATTTTGCCGGTCAGCGCTGGGTGATGCTGACCCAGGGCGTGCAGGATATCGATGTCGACGATGCGATCGACGTCTATATCGACCCGCGCCACATCATGGTCTTCGACACCGATGGCGCCGCTGTCACTCCCACCCTGCAACAAGCCGCCTGAGGAGGGACTATGGCCCGCATCGATCTCGACCACATCCGGCACGCCTATAACGACCACCCGAAATCCGACGCCGACTATGCGCTGAAGGAAGTCAATCACAGCTGGGAAGACGGCAGCGCCTACGCTCTGCTCGGCCCTTCGGGCTGCGGCAAGACCACGCTTCTCAACATCGTTTCCGGTCTGGTACAGGCTTCCGAAGGCCGCATCCTCTTCGACGGCAAGGACGTGACCCGGCTGTCGACCCAGGAGCGGAACATAGCGCAGGTTTTCCAGTTCCCGGTCGTCTACGACACCATGACCGTCTACGACAATCTCGCCTTCCCACTGCGCAACCGGCATATTCCGGAGGCCGAAGTGAAGCGCAAGGTCGATGAGATTATCGAGATGATCGGCCTTTCCGACAGCGCCCACCGCAAGGCGCGGGGTCTGACCGCCGACGCCAAGCAGAAGATCTCGCTCGGCCGCGGTCTCGTGCGCTCCGACGTCAACGCCATCCTGTTCGACGAACCGTTGACCGTCATCGACCCGCACATGAAATGGGTGCTGCGCTCGCAGCTGAAGCAACTACACCGCCGCTTCGGCTTCACCATGGTCTATGTCACCCACGACCAGACGGAAGCGCTGACCTTCGCCGACAAGGTCGTGGTCATGTACAATGGCGAAGTGGTGCAGATCGGCACGCCGAACGACCTGTTCGAGCGTCCGCGCCATACCTTCGTCGGCTATTTCATCGGCTCGCCCGGCATGAATGTCATGCCCGTCGAAATCGAAGGCAGCAGCGCGCGCATCGGCAACCGCACGATCACACTGCCCGGCGCGCCTAAAGAGAAGCGGTTCGGCCGTTCCGAGCTCGGCATCCGCCCCGAATTCGTCCGCATCGGCCGCGACGGCATGCCCGCCACCGTCACCAAGGTCGAGGATCTCGGCCGCCGCAAGGTGGTCCGCGCCAAGCTCGACGGCCAGGATATCGTCGCCGTTATCGGCGAGGACCAGACGGTGCCGGCCGAGCCGCACATCGCCTTCGATCCGGCCGGCATCAATATTTATGCCGACTCCTGGCGCGTCGAGATGGGAGCCTGACGATGGACAAGACCTGGAACAACAAAGCCTGGTTCATGCTCATTCCCGTTCTGCTGCTGGTCGGCTTTTCCGCCGTCATCCCGCTGATGACGGTCGTGAACTATTCAGTGCAGGATACGTTCGGCAACAACGTCTTCTTCTGGGCGGGCACGCAATGGTTTGAAGAGATCCTCCATTCCGGGCGTTTCTGGGATTCGATGATCCGCAACCTGATCTTCTCCTTCGTCATCCTGGCGATCGAGGTGCCGCTCGGCATCTTCATCGCGCTTAACATGCCGAAAAAAGGCATCGGCGTTCCCGTCTGCCTCGTGCTGATGGCCTTGCCGCTGCTGATCCCCTGGAACGTCGTCGGCACGATCTGGCAGGTCTTCGGCCGCAGCGATATTGGCTTGATGGGCTATGTGCTGGTCAATCTCGGTATCGACTACAACTATGTCTCCGATCCGGCAGACGCCTGGGCGACGATCATCATCATGGACGTCTGGCATTGGACGAGCCTCGTCGTGCTGCTCTGCTATGCCGGCCTCGCCTCCATTCCCGACGCCTTCTACCAGGCCGCCAAGATCGACGGCGCCTCGCGCTGGTCCGTCTTCCGCTACATCCAGCTGCCGAAGATGAACCGCGTCCTGCTGATCGCCGTGCTGCTGCGCTTCATGGATAGTTTCATGATCTATACCGAACCCTTCGTCGTGACAGGCGGCGGCCCCGGCAATTCCACGACCTTCCTGTCGATCGATCTCGTGAAGGTGGCGCTCGGCCAGTTCGACCTCGGCCCGGCAGCAGCCATGTCGCTGATCTACTTCCTGATCGTGCTCCTGCTGTCCTGGGTCTTCTACACCGTCATGACCAATTACGATGCGGGAGAAAGCCGATGAGCGGCAAACCCTTCTCCACCACGGCCGATGACGCCGCGATGCACAAGATGGCAGCGTCGGATGCCGCCGCAAATACCGTCACCGCGACGGGCGCGCAGGTTGTCCGCCGTCCCGGCGAAAAAGGCCGGTGGTCCTGGCTTGTGCCGACGCTCTACATCGTCTTCCTGCTGCTGCCGATCTATTGGCTCGTCAATATGAGCTTCAAGACCAATGAGGAAATCATTGGCGGCCTGACCCTCTATCCGCATCAGCCGACGCTGCGCAATTATGCGATCATCTTCACGGATCCGTCCTGGTACAAGGGCTATATCAACTCCATCACCTATGTCGTCATGAACATGGTGATCTCGGTTGCCTGCGCCCTTCCCGCCGCTTACGCCTTCTCGCGCTACCGCTTCCTCGGCGACAAGCACGTGTTCTTCTGGCTGCTGACCAATCGAATGGCGCCGCCAGCGGTTTTCGCCCTGCCCTTCTTTCAGCTTTATTCGGCCTTCGGCCTGATCGATACCCACATTGCCGTGGCTCTGGCGCATTGCCTGTTCAACGTGCCGCTGGCGGTCTGGATTCTTGAAGGCTTCATGTCCGGCGTGCCGAAGGAAATCGACGAAACCGCTTATATCGACGGCTATTCATTCCCGCGCTTCTTCATCAAGATCTTCATTCCCCTGATCGCAAGTGGCATCGGCGTCGCCGCCTTCTTCTGCTTCATGTTCTCTTGGGTGGAACTGCTGATCGCCCGCACGTTGACGACAACCGACGCCAAGCCGATCGCCGCTATCATGACGCGCACGGTCTCCGCCGCCGGCATGGATTGGGGCCTGCTTGCCGCCGCCGGCGTGCTGACGCTGATCCCCGGCGCGCTCGTCATCTATTTCGTCCGCAACTACATCGCCAAGGGCTTCGCGCTCGGCCGCGTCTAAAGGAAAACCACCATGAACACAGACTTTTCCTGGATGGCCTGGACCCTGCCGACGGCGCTGTTCTTCGCGACGATCCTGCTTCTGCTGATCGGCATGGCGGTCTGGGAATATTTTTCGCCCGGCGGCAATCCGCGCCTCGGCATTCTGCGCTTCGAAACGACGCGCGGCGACCGGCTGTTCATTTCGCTGCTCGGCGCCGCCTTCATCCATCTCGCCTGGCTGGGCCTGGGAGGCCCCAGCCTTTGGTGGGCTCTTGCTCTTTCCGTGGTCTACGCCGTCGGTGTCTTCCGTCTGGTCTGACGCGGAAATTCAACCCGTTACCGCTCCGTTGCCCATCCGGTCATACGGAGCAGTAAGGCAAATCGATACAGATGGCCGGAAATCCGGCTGGCTGACAATGCACTCGCAACCTGTAGGGAGGAATATATGCGACGGCATCTCTTGACGACAACGGCAGTTGCCTTGCTGGCCCTGGCCGGCACAGCCAACGCCGGCATGAACGAAGCCAAGACATTCCTGGACAAGGAGATCGGCGATCTCTCGACGCTCTCGCGCGCTGACCAGGAAAAGGAAATGCAATGGTTCATCGATGCGGCCAAGCCTTTCCAGGGCATGGAAATCAAGGTCGTGTCGGAAACACTGACGACCCACCAGTATGAATCGCAGGTTCTCGCGCCGGCCTTCACCGCCATAACAGGCATCAAGGTCACCCACGACGTCATCCAGGAAGGCGACGTTGTCGAGAAGATCCAGACGCAGATGCAGACCGGCCAGAACCTCTATGACGGCTGGGTCAACGATTCCGACCTGATCGGCACGCATTGGCGCTACAAGCAGGTGCGCAACCTGACCGACTGGATGGCTGGCGAGGGCAAGGACGTCACCAATCCGGGCCTCGATATCGCCGATTTCATCGGCACCAGCTTTACGACTGCTCCGGACAAGAAGCTTTATCAGCTTCCCGATCAGCAGTTCGCCAACCTCTACTGGTTCCGGTACGACTGGTTCAACGACCCGAAGAACAAGGCCGATTTCAAGGCCAAGTACGGCTACGAGCTCGGCGTGCCGGTCAACTGGTCGGCCTATGAAGATATCGCCCAGTTCTTCACCGGTCGCGATGTCGATGGCAAGAAGGTCTTCGGCCATATGGACTACGGCAAGAAGGACCCGTCGCTCGGCTGGCGATTCACCGACGCCTGGCTTTCCATGGCCGGCAACGGCGACAAGGGCCTGCCGAACGGCCTGCCGGTCGATGAATGGGGCATCAAGGTCGATGCCAACTCCCGTCCTGTCGGCTCCTGCGTCGCGCGTGGTGGCGACACCAACGGACCGGCCGCCGTCTATTCGATCCAGAAATATCTCGATTGGTTGAAGGCCTATGCTCCGGCGGAAGCACAGGGCATGACCTTCTCGGAATCCGGCCCGGTTCCGTCGCAGGGCAATATCGCCCAGCAGATCTTCTGGTACACGGCCTTCACCGCCGATATGGTCAAGCCCGGCCTGCCGGTCATGAATTCGGATGGCACGCCGAAGTGGCGCATGGCACCGTCTCCGCATGGCGTCTACTGGAAGGACGGCATGAAGCTCGGCTACCAGGACGTCGGCTCCTGGACGCTGATGAAATCGACTCCTGTCGATCGCGCCAAGGCCGCATGGCTCTATGCGCAGTTCGTCACCTCGAAGACGGTGGACGTGAAGAAGAGCCATGTCGGCCTCACCTTCATCCGCGAATCCACCATCCGCGACAAGAGCTTCACCAAGCGTGCGCCGGAACTCGGCGGCCTGATCGAATTCTACCGTTCGCCGGCCCGCGTGCAGTGGTCGCCGACCGGCACCAACGTCCCTGACTATCCGAAACTCGCGCAGCTCTGGTGGCAGGCGATCGGCGATGCCGCATCGGGTGCCAAGGATGCTCAAGGAGCTATGGATGCGCTCTGCGCCGATCAGGAAAAGGTGATGCAGCGCATCGAACGCGCAGGCGTTCAGGGCGATATCGGCCCGAAGCTCGCCGAAGAACACGATCTTACCTATTGGAACGCCGATGCCGTGAAGAACGGTCATCTCGCTCCACAGCTGAAGGTCGCCAGCGAAAAGGAAAAGCCGGTCACCGTCAATTACGACGAGCTGGTCAAGAGCTGGGCCGACGCGAAGAAATAAGTCGGGTACATGACGCGAATGGGTGCCGGGGCTCGAAAGAGCTCCGGCATTTTTCGTTGGGATGAAAGTTTCGCAAAAATAATGCTGCGATGACTGTCACCGACTTGACACATTTCCCGCGAGCACGAACTATCCTTATCCGGATCATGATGTCGACGCACATCAGAACCCATTGATATATTTCATGGATTTCTGCATAAGGAGAACAGCGTGAGAAACGGATATCTTGGGCGCAGGACGCTCATCACCGCCATTGGCCTTGCCGCCGCCCTGCCGGCTCTCAGTGCCGATCTGCCGGCACCATTGCCAGACGACAATCTCAATGCCGTTCTTTGGGACCAGACATCGGTCGAGGCGCAGGCCAACGCGCTTGGTGCCTATGCGCTCGGCCGTATCAGGCTCGATGAAGCGCTGGCCGACAAGAACTGGACCGCAGCTCCGGTCGAGCAAACAGGCAATTTCCAGGACTTTCCACCCGCCATCATCCTCGATGTCGACGACACCATTCTTAACACCTCGCCCTATCAGGCGCGTAACATCACAGCAGGCACCAGCTTCAAGCCGGATACCTGGACGCAATATGTGAATGCTCAGCAGGACAAGCCTATTCCCGGCGCGGTGGAATTTACCCAATACGCGGCTTCGAAGGGCGTGAAGGTCTTCTACGTCACCAACCGCACCGCCGATGAGGAAGGTCCGACCGTCGAGGAAATGAAGCGCTTCGGTTTTCCGATGGGCGACAATGTCGACACGTTCCTGAGCGCCAAAGAGCAGCCGGACTGGGGTTCGGCCAAGGGCACGCGCCGCGCCTTCATTGCCAAGAACTATCGCATTCTCCTGATGTTCGGCGACAATTTCGGCGACTTTACCGACGACTACAAGGGGACCGTCGAGGATCGCCAGAAGGTCTTCGAAGCCAACAAGGCGCATTTCGGCCACGACTGGATCGCCATCGCCAACCCGACCTATGGCTCGTTCGAAAGCGCACCCTACAAGGGCGATTACAAGCTGCCGCCGGAAGAACAGCGCCGGATGAAGCAGGATGCACTGAAGCCCTGGGATGGGAAGTAGGCGTCTTTCGAGGCTGATTGCCAGGCACGTTCAAGTCTGTGGAACGTTTGTGCCCAGCCGATCGTCAAGGCGACTGAAGCTAAGTCAGGCACGATACTCCCTCGCCCCGCTTGCGGGGAGAGGGTTGGGGTGAAGGGTCAGGCACCAAATCAAGGCAAAACCGAACTAGCTTGACCGTCATCCACATAGCCAACTATCAATCAACCCTTCCGCTTCAATTTCGTGGCACCTTCCTCCACCAGTCGCTTCGCCGCCTCGGCGACCGTGATCTTGCCGAAGGCGAGTTGGTCGGCGACGGGGCGGGCGACGTTCACGTCGAATTCCTGGGAGCCGAGCGGCGCCGGCACGGGATAGGTGCCCACCTGATCCTTCAACAACTCGATATAGTGCACCGTCCGCTGTTCCACCGGATTGAGCGTCGGCAGGATGGCGGCCCGAACGGCAGGCGACATCGGCACGCCGCGCTCGACACCGAGGATCTTGCCCGCATCGAGATCATTGACGAAGAAATTGATGAATTTCGCCGCCGCTTCGCCGTTCTTGCTGGTGGCGCCGACACTCCAGATCAGCGCCGGGCGATAATAATGGCCAGACGGGCCATCTTTCTTCTCGCGCGGCAGCATGGTAACGGCGAGCTTGCTCTTGACGACAAGCTGATAACCGACGAGCTGGTTGGAATAGGCCATGCCGATCGCAGATTTGCCGAGCGCCAGGCAGTTGCTCTCGATGACGTTCTGGTCGAGCGTCTGCACATCGGCTGAGACCGTGCCGCCGCGTTTGCGCAGCTCTTCCCAGTAGTTGTACCATTCCTTGGCGTCGTCGACGCCGAAGCCGAGTCCACCCTCTTCGGTGAAGAGGCTTTTGCCGCGCTGGCGCAGCCAGACATCGAGCACGTAATTGTAGCGCGCTCCATACGGCCCGCCCCAATATCCACGCTTACCGGCAGCCTTGGTCATTTCCACCGCGAGATCGGCATATTCGGCCCATGTCGTCGTCGGACCGGGCGGCGTCAGGCCGGTCTTCTTGAACATGTCCTCGTCATAGAACATCGCGAAAGAATTCAGCCCGAGGCCGACGCCATAAAGCTTGTTGTCGACCGTGGTCAGCTTCAACACGTCCTTGCCGAAGCTGTCGATATTCAGCGTCGAGGGCACAAACTGGTCGAGCGGCATGCAGGCGCCGCGTTTCGAATAATCCGAGATCGTGCTCGGCTCGAGCTGGAAAACGTCCGCGATGTTCTGGCTGGCCATTCCCGTGGCGAGCTTGGCCCAGTAGCCGTCGCCGCTGATGCTCTCGCCGATGACGGACAAATCAGGATTCTTGCTGTGAAAAAGTTCGGCAACCGCGACGGTACGCTTGCCGCGATCGGGCGAGCCCCACCACATCGCCCGGAGTTGCGTCGCATCGGCAAAGACGGGCATTGCGCCTCCCCCGAAGGCAATGCCGGCCGCGGTCCCAGTGGCTCCGATCATGAAAGAACGACGATTCATGCGCATGAGATTCCTCCTTCTCTTGCGTTGCCATCCGCGGCGATCTCCCCGACGCCTTCAGCGGACAAGTCAGCGTGACGATATGCAACTTCATTGCACTGTGCAATAAAAAATCTTTCTATTGCAAATTTGCATAATTTTGCATAGCGTTTGCGACATGAACGATATTCGCTCCAAACGCATCAGGCAGGCCGACATCGCCGCTGCCGCCGGCGTCTCCGTCTCGACGGTGTCGCGGGTCCTCACCAATGAACCCGGCATCAGCGAGACGATCCGCCAGCACATCTTCAAGGTGGCGAGCGATCTCGGCTATCCGCTGAAGACCGCAACCGAGACGGCGGCCGGCGGCCTGGCATTGATCGCCAGTGACAGCGTCACCGGCGGTTTGAGCGTCTTTTATGAAGGCATTCTCGAGGGCCTTCGGGCAGGCGCTGCCGAGCGCGGGATGCGCTTCGATATCCGCCTCATCCGCGAGGCAAGGACGGAACCGGAACTGGTGAGGGAATATCTGCTGACCGCCGGCGCCGAGGGTCTCTTTCTCGTCGGCATCGACCCCTCGGAAGAGCTCTGCCGGTGGCTCGAAGCCAGCGGCACGCCGACCGTGCTCGTCAACGGCACCGATCCGAAGCTGCGCTTCGACGGCGTTTCGCCCTCGAATTTCTTCGGCGCCTACAACGCCACCCGGCGCCTGCTCGATGCTGGCCACCGCCGCATTCTGCACCTGACCGGCTCACACCGACAGACGATCCGCGAGCGCATCCGCGGCTTCGAGGCGGCGATCGCTTCGGTGGAAGGCGCTGAAGGCTGCATCGTGCCGATGAATTTCAGGGGTAGCTCCAGCCAGGAAGCCCACGACAAGACCGCGGAGATCCTTGCGGCAGACAAAGGCTATACCGCCGCCTTCTGCATGAACGATTTCATCGCCGTCGGCGTGCTCGACGCCGTCATTGAAGCCGGCCTGCGGGTGCCAGAGGATTTCGCCATCGTCGGCTTCGATGATCTTCCCTGCGCCCTGATGACCAATCCTCGGCTGGCAACCATGCGCGTCGACCGCGCAGCTCTCGGTCGCGAAGCGATCGGCCTGATGATCGCACGCTTCCGCGACCGCGATGCGCCGGCCCGCCACATCTGCCACGGCGTCCAGCCGATCGCCGGCGGCACGCTGCCACCCGAAACCTGAAATCCAATCCCCGCCGCGGAAACGATCGAGAAAGCCGAACCGATGATCTATGACCCCGCCAGCTCCAATCCGCTTGCCGGCAACCCGCTGAAGACCCTCCGGGACATGCGCCGCGCGCTCGCCGATCTGTTCGATCCGCTGCTACCCCACTTTTCCGAGGGCAATGCCCGCGTCCGCATCGATGGCGCAGCCGCCCATTTCGACCGCGCCGCCGCCGATCTCGAGGGTTTCGCCCGCCCGCTCTGGGGCCTCGCGCCGCTCGGGGCCGGCGGCGGCGATTTCCGCCATTGGGACCGCTATGCCGAGGGCCTCGCCAATGGCGTCGATCCGCAACATCCGGAATATTGGGGCACGGTCAACGGCCGCGACCAGCGCATGGTCGAGCTGGCTGCCCTCGGCTTCACGCTGGCCCTTGTGCCGGAAAAGATCTGGGAGCCGCTCGATCAACGCGCCCGCGACAATCTGATCACCTATCTCAAGCACGCCCGTACCTTCGACTATGCCGACAACAACTGGAAGTTCTTCCGCATCTTCGTCGATATCGCGCTCGATCGGCTCGGCGCCACCTTCGACCGCAGCCTGACGGAAACCTACCTCAACGAGCTGGACGGCTTCTACATCGCCGATGGCTGGTATCGCGACGGCAATGTCAGGCGCATCGACCACTACATTCCCTTCGCCATGCATTTTTACGGGCTGATCTACTCTAAACTCGTCAATGACGACCGCGCCGAGCGCTACCGCGAGCGTGCAGCGCTCTTCGCCAGGGATTTCCGCCATTGGTTCGCGCCCGATGGCGCCGCGATCCCGTTCGGCCGCAGCCTGACCTATCGCTTCGCCTGCGCCGGCTTCTGGTCGGCACTCGCCTTTGCCGATGTCGAGGCGCTGCCATGGAGTGAAATCAAGGGCCTGTGCCTCCGGCACCTGCGCTGGTGGGCCGACAAGCCGATCGCCCATCGCGACGGCACCCTGCCGATCGGCTTTGCCTATCCCAATCTGCTGATGTCGGAGAACTATAATTCCGCCGGCTCGCCCTATTGGGCCTTCAAGGCCTTCCTGCCCCTGGCGCTGTCCCAAACACATCCATTCTGGACTGCGAAAGAAAAGCCGCTGGAAAATGAGCCGGCTATTATCCCTCAAAAACATCCCGGCATGGTCCTGATGCGCAGCAAGGATGATGTCGTGGCACTCTCCTCCGGCCAGGAAAACCAGCAGATGCGCTTCGGCGCGGAGAAATATTCGAAATTTGCCTATTCCGCACGCTACGGCTTCAGCGTCGAAAGCGATGAACGCATCTTTACCGGCGGCGCCTTCGACAGCATGCTCGCCTTCAGCGATGACGGTCTGCACTACCGCGTGCGCGAAACAAATGAAGAGGCGAAACTTGCCGGCGATACGCTCTATGCCAAATGGTCCCCCTATCCGGATGTGACGGTGGAGACCTGGCTGGTGCCGGCCTCGCCCTGGCACATCCGCCTGCACAGGATCAGCACGCCACGGCCGCTGCAGACGGCCGAAGGCGGCTTTGCCATCGCAAGACGCGATTTGGAGGCCGACACGCTCTCATCCGCAAAAGGTTCTGCCTACGCCATCGGCGAAGAGGATTTCAGCGGCATTCTCGACCTCGGCTCGACGATCACGCGCGAAGGCATAGCGCAGAAGGCGCCGCCGAATACAAACCTCATCGTCGCAAAAACCCTCGTGCCACAGCTGCGGGGCACCATTCCCGTGGGCGAAACCATTCTCGTCTCCGCCGTGCTTGCGGAGAAAGACCCAACTGCCATCGATCACCCCTGGAACAGGCCGCCCGCAAAGCCCGATATTGATGCGCTGTATGCCCTCATCAACAACAAGGGCATCACGGTCAGCGCCATCAAGGCACCGGGTCGCCTGCCATGACGCAATCCCTCTCCAGCCACCCGGCCATCGCCTTTGCTATGCAGCCGTCGCGCACGCAGCATGTTCTGCCGGAAGCACTCATCCGGCGTCTCGATACCATCGGCCGCGTGCTTGATACCGCACCGATGCAAAGCTTCGACGATGAGCATGCAGCCAAGTTGCTCGCGGAAACCGAAATCCTGATCACCGGCTGGGGTTCGCCGGCGATCGATGCCGCCGCACTGGCGCAAGCGCCGCATCTGAAGCTGGTGGTCCACGCTGCCGGCACAGTGAAAGGCCTGCTCGGCGACAGCCTCTTCGATCGCGGCATTCTCGTCAGCCATGCCGCCCAGGCCAATGCCCTTCCGGTCGCCGAATTCACGCTGGCCGCCATCATCTTCGCCGGCAAGAAAGTCTTTCAGTTTCGTGATCTCTATGTTGCCGATCGCAACCGCAATCGAACGATACCGATGCACGCCGACGCCATCGGCAACTACGGCCGCACCATCGGCATCGTCGGCGCCTCGCGGATCGGCCGGCGGGTGATCGAGCTGCTTGCTCCCTTCGACTACCGTATCGTGCTCTATGACCCGATGGTCGACGCGGCCGAAGCGGCACGTCTCGGCGTCGAAGAGGCCGAGCTAGACGCGCTTATGGCATCGGCCGACATCGTCTCGCTACACGCGCCCTCGCTGCCCGCCACACGCCATATGATCGACGCCCGCCGCCTGTCGCTGATGAAGGATGGAGCGACGTTCATCAATACGGCACGCGGCGCGCTGGTCGACGAAGCCGCCCTGATCGCTGTGCTGAAGACCGGGCGGATCGATGCAATTATCGACGTCACCGATCCGGAAATTCCAGAGGCCGCATCGGCCTTCTACGGCCTGCCGAACGTCTTCCTGACGCCGCATATTGCCGGTGCCGTCGGGCTGGAGCGGACACGCCTTGGTGAGATGGCGGCGGACGAAGCCATCCGCTTTATCGAGGGCAAGCCGCTGCTCTATGAAATCCGCCGCGAGGATATGGCGCTGATGGCATGACGCGGCGCAGCAAAACCATGAAAACACCCCGAAATCGCCCGATTTCGGCACAGGCAAACAACCCGTTTTTAATCATTCCGCGCTAGCAATCTCATAAGCGTGGTCCGCCAAAAGCTCGGTCTCGAACTTTTGGAAAGGATCATGCGCCGGCAGGTTGTTGCTACGTATCTCGTGCCACTGAAAGACGCACGGCGCAGCAATGAAGAGGTTCTAGTAATGCGTACCCGCGTCCTTTCCATTCTGGCCGTAATGCTGCTCGCCGTGCTGGCAGGCTGTGCCACCGCACCGTCGCGCACCCGCAACATCTGCGCGATCTTCGACCAGCGCGATGGCTGGTTCAACAACTGGCAGCGAGCTGCCGAACGCACGGAACGCAAATACGGCGTGCCGGTGCCGATCCTGATGGCGACGATCTATACCGAATCCGGCTTCCGGCCTCGCGCCCGTCCGCCGCGGCGCTATTTGCTCGGCTTCATTCCCTGGAAGCGCCCAACGACGGCTTACGGCTACTCGCAAGCGCTCGACGGCACCTGGGATAAATACAAGCGCGAAACCGGCAACTGGACGGCGAGCCGCACCAATTTCGCCGACGCAATCGACTTTGTCGGCTGGTATCACTACCAGACGCATCTGCAGACCGGCATCGCCCTGAACAATTCCTACGATCTCTACCTCGCTTATTACTCAGGTCCCAAGGGCTACCTGCAGGGATCGTGGCGCGGCAATTCGACAGCCCTCGCCGGAGCCAGGCGCTTCAACGGCATGACGAGACTTTACGCGCAGCAGCTGCCCAGCTGCAGCTGATCGCAGCGTGGTTTCCATCAACTGTAAGCCGCAACCCTAAGGCCGCGGCTCCAGCAGATTGAGACCGCCATCCTCGCCCCAGATATCGGCAACCGATACCTGCTGGCCGGTGCGGCTGCTCTGCAGCGCGGCAATGCCACAGAGGACCGACATCGCTCCTGCCCGCGAGCCGGCGCGCTGCTTGAGCTCGTCGTTCGGACCGGAGCGTAGGAGCATGTTACGCAGCCGGTCGTCGCCGCCATAGTGCCCGCCTGAGGAGTGCGGCACCCAAATGCGCTCGACATCGCCGAAATTCTTCATCACGACGATTTCATCAGCCGGCGGTGTCGTCCAGTTCTGCTTCTCATATTGCCGGAGCTCGATACGCCCCTTGTGACCGTTGAAGGCAATGTGATGCCCTTCGATCGGCATATAGGTATTCAGGGAATAAGAGACGTTGATGCCGTTGCGATAGCGGATGGAGGCAACCATCGTATCGGGGATGTCGATATCCTCGCGGAAGACGCAGGCATCACGCACATAGCCATCGACGGTCGACGGATCCTCATAGAGGCTTTCGAGCAGCGGCGTCTCGCTGATGTCGAGATAATACTCGCACTCGTCCTTGTACCGACAGCTTCGACAGCGCTCGCCGCGGAACGGACCCTTGCGGCCGTAATGCTTGAGATCGGCAAAGGCGGCGACCGTTTCCGGATCGGAATCCAGATACCAGTTCAAAAGGTCGAAATGATGAGTCGCCTTATGAACGAAGAGACTGCCGGAATTTTCGACGTAAGCATGCCAGCGGCGGAAGTAATCGGCACCATGGCTGGTGTCGAGATACCAATGGAAGTCGACAGAGGTGACATCGCCGATGACGCCCGAATTGATCAGCTCCTTGATCTTCGCCGCCGTGGGTGCGAAACGGTAGTTGAAGGAGATATCCAGCCGTTTGCCGGTGCGCGCCTCGGCATTGAGGATGCGCTTGATCTTGTCGACGGTGGTCGTCATCGGCTTTTCGCTGATGACATCGGCGCCGGCTTCCATCGCCTTGACGATGAGATCGTCATGGGTGGAATCGCGGGTGCAGACGATGACGAGATCCGGCTTTTCCACCCGCAGCAATTCGTCGAAGTCGGTATAGATGGGCACCGACGCCCCGATATAGTCGAGCGCCCGCTTCGCACGCATGGCGTTGAGATCACACACCGCGACGAGCTCGACCTCGTTGCTCCAGCGCTCCACAAGATCCTTGCCCCACATGGTCGCACCACGGTTTCCCGTGCCGACCAGAGCGTAACGTTTCCTCGATGACGACTGCATGTCTCTTCCTCCAGAGTCTGCTAATGACGATGTAAGGCCTCGCCGACCGGAATTTACTTCGGCAAAGCCCCTCACCCCGACCCTCTCCCCGCTCGCGGGGAGAGGAGGCTATTCCACCAATCGGCGCTGATCTGGGTCGTTGGCTCGATTTTTTCTCCGTCGTCCCCTCTCCCCTCGAGCGGGGAGAGGGCTAGGGTGAGGGGCCATGCACGGCAGGATATTGGGCGCAACTCTTCCTGCGCTGACCAGAACCTATACCGATAATCTTTCCATCGCCGTCCAGTCCGGCGCGACCGACGAACCGAGACCGATAGCACCGATAACGGAGCCGATCGCAAGCTGCCCCGCCTCGATCCGCAGCCGCGTGCGGCCATTGCTGACGCGGTAGAGATCGGAATGGGCCTCGGCGAAAGCGGCCTGCTCCGCCTCCGGCGCGCCGGCCATGCCGTCGACGTAGTGGTGACCGTTGCGCTCGATATGCGTCATGCCGATGAGGGAAGCGAGCGCCAGATCCTGCTGCACGGCAAGGCCGCCCTGTGTCGTCAGATCCTCCGCCGACATGAAATAGGGAATACCGCCCTCGGCGCTCCATTTGGCGACGCGGGCGCGGTTCAATAGCGAGCGATAGAAACCCTTGCAGGATTTCGAGGATATGCCGGTATAGCCGAGCCCTCTCGCCGTGACGAAGGCCTCGATATCGGCATCGGATTCGTCGATCTCCACCGGTTTGAAGGCGGCGAGCGCCTTCACCGGCTTCTCGAAGGCATGGGCGCGGGCGATCGGCTGCTCGACAAACAGGATCGAAGAGGCGAAACGCGCAAGCCTCGGCTCCTCCTTCACGCGGCCAAGCAGATCGGCGACCGCCTCGGCGGATGAAAATTGCTCGTTGCCGTCGAGCGTCACCGAGTAGTTGGGCACCTTGGCATCGATGACGGCAGCGACGCGGCAAAGGCGGTCGATATCAGCATCCGGGGCGCCGGAAACCTTGACCTTGAAGAAGGACAGGCCATAGGCGTCGATCGCCTCTTCGAAACTCTCCGGCAGGCCGTCGTTCAGCAGCTCGCTTGCCGGAATATCGCCTGATACGATGGCATCGACCAGGCCGACAGTATGGCGGGCAGCAAGGCTTGCAGCTGGCTGCAAGGTCGAAAGGAAGCCGGTGAGATCGAAACCTGTGAGATCGCGCGTCGTGGAAGCATCGATGCCGGGACGGTTCGCCTTGATCGCTTGCGCGACCGTCAGCCCTTCCAGCCGGCAGAGCGCATCGAGAATGGCCCGGTTGGCAAGCGCGAGGCCGAAGGAGGCAACAAGGCCGTTCAGCTTCTCCGCCGCCGCCCGGGCGTGATGCGACGTCTCGACTGCCGCATGCAATCCAAAGGTCGTTCCCGACCCGGTACTTCGCAGCGCATCGAGCGCCAGAGCCAGCGACCGGCGCAGCTGGTTTTCATTGTCGGCATTGGAAAGGTCGGGCGATTTGTCGAACCATTTCGGCACCATCAGCTCGGCTGCCATGCCCTCCGCCGACCGTCCCTGCGCATCCTCGATGCGCACCCGCAGAAAAATCTGTCGCGCCTCCCGCAAAGTCGCCGAGCCGAAACGGAAGGGAAGCCGCAGCTTGACCGGGCGCTCGAATGTCTCGGCCTCGACAAGCCTGATTTTCAATGGATCGGTCATGATGCTGGTCGGCTCCTGTTATGGTCAGGCAAGTCTATTTGCATAGGGCACCAATATGCGTGGCCCCTCACCCCAACCCTCTCCTCGCCTGCGGGGAGAGGGAGTCTTCCAGCCCGAAATTGATATAGCGAGTTGGTTTGCTCTGTCGCCCCCTCTCCCCGTTTCAACGGGGAGAGGGCTGGGGTGAGGGGCTATTCAGTTCATTGCAGAAGCAGTTTACCGTTAGCCAATCGCATCGCCCTATGGCAGGGGATAGATCGTGTCGGTACGACAGACTTCATGATTTTCCTCCATGCCCGATTCCCTCCAGAATCAGGAAAAGCAAATGCTTGGTCTTCCAAGCAATGTAACCATATAGTTACAAGATCGCGCGTTACCTCCAGCCTTGTCAATTACCTTCTGAAAATTTCTCGAAACCGCTGCACTGCACGGCGTTACACCCGGATCGAAGCAAGCGTGACGGCAACGATATGCTCGCCCCAGGCATTGAGCGCATCCGGCGCCGTCAGCTTGCGTGCAAAAATCGTCGACAGCGTATGGCGGTTCGACAGATAGAAGAAACCGAGCGCCGCGATCGTGAGATAGACGGATATCGGATCGACTGCCGGCCGGAAAATGCCGAGTGCCTCCCCGCGACGCAGCACATCGGAAAGCTCGTCGATCAGATGCGAATGCATGGCCGAGATTCTATCGGAGCGCTGCAGATAATGCGCATGATGCAGGTTTTCGGTGGCAAGCAGGCTCAAAAACTCAGGATGCGCTAGGAAATGCCGCCAGGTGAACAAGGCCAGCTCCCGCATCCCCTCTTCCGGATGACGATGCGCCAGATCCAGCTGCTTTTCGGCATTGCGGATTGTTGCATAGCTCGCCTCCAGCACGGCGAGATAGAGCCCCTCCTTGTCGCCGAAATAGTGATAGAGCATCCGCTTGTTGGTTTGAGCCCGCGCTGCGATCGCATCAACCCGGGCGCCACCGAAACCATGCGCGGCAAATTCCTCCGTCGCCGCGTCCAGGATCGTGGCATGGGTGCGCTGCGGATTGCGTGAGGCCTTCGTTGACCGCTTGTCCATGGTCTTGCCGGCATCCGCTTGTGCTTTATTTTCAGTCTCTTGTCTCGCCCTGACCGCCATGGACGATCTCCTTCCGAACGGTAGCATTAGCGACGGATGCGGCCGGTTCGGGCTTGCATCGTTTTGATTGCCGCACGATTGGCGCTTGACAGCGGTCGCGTTTCTATCCAACTTGTAACCAAATAGTTATATCATGCAAAGCAGTTCGTAAATCATCGGTTCGCTGGGGAGGAGACCAGGATGACGTTGACGATCGACCGCCGGCAGTTGCTTGCCGGAATGGCAGCCACACTTGCTTTCAGCAGTATCGGACTTTCCCGCGCCAATGCGGCAACCGCGATGCGCCTTCTTTGGTGGGGGTCGAAGGAGCGCAGCGACCGGACATTTGCAGCGGTAAAGGCCTATCAGGCCAAGAACCCGGATATCACCATCGCCGGCGAATCCTTCGGCTGGGACAGCTATTGGACGCGCCTCGCCACGCAGACCGGGGGCGGCAATGCGCCCGACCTCATCCAGATGGATTATCGCTACATCTTCGAATATGCCCGCCGCGGCGCGCTGCTCGACATGACGCCCTATTTCGGCAAGAGCTTGAAGATCGAGGATTTCGGCCCGGCCAACATCGATTCCGGCAAGGTCGACAACAAGATCTACGGCGTCAGCCTCGGCGTGAACTCCTCGATGGTCGTCGTTAATACGGCCGCGTGGGACCAAGCCGGTGTCGAGCCGCCGCGTGACGGCATGACATGGGAACAGCTCGGCGATGCCTGCGCCAAGGTCACGGCTGCCAAGAAGCGCCGCGGCTTTTACGGCACGGCGGACGCAAGCGGCGGCGAGCCGGCTTTCGAATGCTGGCTGCGCCAGCGCGGCAAGGCGCTCTATACGGCCGACGGCAAGCTGGCTTTCGAGGCCAAGGATGCGACAGAATGGTTCGACTTCTGGGGCCATATGCGAGAGATCGGCGCTTGCACGCCGGCCGACGTCCAGGCTCTGGACCAACAGACTCTCGAAACCGACATGCTCGTGACCAAGAAGGCAGCGGTCAGCTACGCCCATTCCAACCAGTTCGTCGCCATTCAGGGCCTGGTCAAGGAGAAGCTCGACCTGGTCGCCTATCCGAGCAACCCGGGCAGCAAGCCCGGCCAATATCTGAAGCCCTCTATGCTGATGTCGGTTTCGGCAACATCCCCGAACAAGGATGCCGCCGTCGCCTTCGTCAACTACCTGGTCGAAGACCCGGAAGGCACCAAGGCACTCGGAGTCGAGCGCGGCGTTCCGCCTTCAAAAAAGATCCGCGATCTCCTGACGCCGGATCTGGATCCCGTCAGTAAACAGGTGGTCGATTATATCGGCCGGCTGACACCACATGTCGGAGCGCTGCCACCATCCCCGCCGAACGGCGCCGGCGAGAATGCATTCCTGCTGAAGAAGATCGCCGAGGAGGTGGCCTTCGGCAAAACCAGCGCACAGGACGCTGGCACGAAGTTCACCGAACAGGCAGCAGCAAACATTACGCGAGGCTGACACCGTGGGTACAAACAGCAAGAGCGTTGCCGGCGGCCTGGCCGTCGGCGCGCGCGCGCCGTTGCGCGTGGAAACCGCCTATAAAGCGCCGAGCGCATTCGCGCGCAACGCACCCGGCTATCTCTTCCTTCTGCCGTGGTTCATCGGCTTCTTCGGACTGACCCTCGGCCCGGCGATCGCCTCGCTCTATCTCTCCTTCACCGATTACAATCTGCTGCAGTCGCCTAACCTCGTCGGCATCGAGAACTACCTGCGGATCGCGACGGCCGACGACAAGTTCCTGTCGTCGATGAAGGTGACGCTGTTCTATGTCGTCTGTTCCGTGCCGCTGAAACTTGCCTTCGCGCTGCTGGTGGCGCTACTGCTCAACCGCGGCATCAAGGGCCTGCCGGTCTATCGCGCCATCTTCTACCTGCCGTCGCTGCTCGGCTCCAGCGTCGCGATTGCGGTGCTCTGGCGTCAGATCTTCGATGCCGACGGCATCGTCAATACCCTGCTTTGGTACGCCTTCGGCATCAACGGGCCGAGCTGGATCTCCAACCCCGACTATTCGCTCTATACGCTTGTGATTCTCGCCATCTGGCAGTTCGGATCGCCGATGATCATCTTCCTGGCCGGCCTCAGGCAAATCCCGACGGATCTCTACGAGGCCGCCAGCCTAGACGGCGCCTCCAAGGCGCGGATCTTCTTCAAGATCACCCTGCCGCTTTTGACGCCCGTGATCTTCTTCAACGCCGTGGTCCAGACCATCGACGCCTTCAAGGCCTTCACGCCGGCCTACGTCATTTCCTCCGGCACCGGCGGGCCGATCGATTCGACGCTGTTCTATACGCTCTATCTCTACCAGGAAGCCTTCGGCTATTTCCGCATGGGCTATGCCTCGGCGCTGGCCTGGATCCTGGTGATCATCATCGCGATCTTCACCACCTTCTCCTTCCTCTCCGCTCGCTATTGGGTCCACTACGATGACTGACGCGAAGCTCACCCATTTTGCCGAGGACATGAAGCCGCCGCGCGAGCGCCCGTGGTTCTTCTCCATCCTCATCCACGTCGCTCTCGTCGCCGCGTCGATCGTGATGCTCTATCCGCTGCTGTGGATGCTCTCAGGCTCGATCAAGGACCAGAACGAGATCTTCGGCACGGCATCGCTGATCCCCTCGCAATTCGATTTCAGCTCCTATGCCCGCGGCTGGTTCGGCGGCCAAGTCACCTTCGGCAAATTCGTCTGGAATTCGGCCGTCATCGCCGTGCTTTCGGTCCTCGGCAACGTCATATCCTGCTCGCTGGCGGCCTACGCCTTCGCGCGGCTGAATTTCTGGGGCAAGAATTTCTGGTTCGCCCTGATGCTGGGCACGCTGATGCTGCCCTATCACGTCACACTGATCCCGCAATACATCCTCTTCCTGAAGCTCGGCTGGGTGAAGACCATGCTGCCGCTCGTCGTGCCGAAATTCCTCGCGGTCGACGCCTTCTTCATCTTTCTGATGGTGCAGTTCTTCCGCGGCATTCCGCGCGAGCTGGATGAGGCCGCCATGATGGACGGCTGCAGCCCTTGGCGCATCTACTGGCGCATCATGTTGCCTCTGTCGCTGCCCGTTCTGGCGACGGCCGCCATCTTCTCGTTCATCTGGACCTGGGATGATTTCTTCGGGCCGCTGATTTATCTATCGGATATCAACACTTACACGGTGCAGCTCGGCCTGCGCTCCTTCGTCGACTCCACCGGAAGTTCCGACTGGAGCAGCCTGTTTGCCATGTCGAGCCTGTCGCTGATCCCGGTCTTCCTGATCTTCCTCTTTTTCCAGAGGCTGCTGATCGACGGCATCGCCACCGCCGGCCTCAAACGCTGATTATGAACCTCGCGGTCCCGAATACCCAAGATTTGGGGCCGCGAACCCACAAACCCACGAAAGGAAATGTCGCATGAGCGCGCTGCGCTTCGCCGCCATCGGCCTCAATCACGATCACATCTACGGGCAGGTCAACGTCATGCTGCGGGCCGGCGCCGAACTCGTCGCCTTCCATGCGGTGGAGGACGATCTTGCGAAAGTCTTCGCCGAGCGATTTCCGCAGGCCAAGCGCGTCGCCGACAAGCGCGAGATCCTGGAGGACAGCTCGATTGCGCTGATCGTCAGCGCCGCGATTTCCAGTGAGCGCGCCGGCCTTGCCATCGAGGCCATGCGCCATGGCAAGGACGTGATGCTCGACAAGCCCGGCATGGTGACGCTGGATCAGCTGGCAGACGTCAAAAAGGTACAGGCCGAGACCAAGCGCATCGTCTCCATTCTCTATTCCGAGCATTTTGAGACGGCATCGACAGTCAAGGCCGGCGAGCTGGTGAAAGCCGGCGCCATCGGCAAGGTCATTCACACCACGGGCCTCGGTCCGCACCGACTGCGCAAGCCGACCCGGCCGGACTGGTTCTTCGACCGCAAGCGCTATGGCGGCATCATCGCCGACATCGCCTCGCATCAGTGCGAGCAGTTCCTGTTCTTTGCCGATTCCCTTGAAGCCGAGGTGCTGTCGGCAACAGTGTCCAACCGTGCCAATCCGGAAACGCCGGGCCTGCAGGACTATGGCGATTTCCATGTGAGGACGCCTGACGTCACCGGCTATGTCCGTGTCGACTGGTTCACGCCGGACGGTCTTTCCACCTGGGGCGACGGTCGCCTCTTCATTCTGGGCACCGAAGGCACGATCGAGCTGCGCAAATATATCGACGTTGCCGGCCGGCCCGGCACCGATCACCTCTTCCTGACCGACCGCAAGGGCATGCAGCATATCGATTGCACCGGAGTGGAATTGCCCTACGGCCGCCAGCTCGCCGCCGACATAAGAGACCGCACCGAAACGGCGATGGGCCAGGAACATTGCTTCAAGGCCATGGAGCTGGCGCTGAAGGCGCAGGCGCTCGCCGAGGCAACATCGCTCAACAGCATTCAAAGGTAATTGCGTCATGTCCGACATCAAGAAAGTCGCGATCACCGGCCTCGGCATCGGCCGCTCCCACATCGTCGAAGGCTACCTTCCGCATTCGGATCGTTTCGAGGTCGCCGTTCTCTGCGATCTCAACGAGGAACGCCTGAACGCCGTCGGCGATGAATTCGGCATCGCGAGACGCCTCAAGGATTTCTCGGAAGTCCTCAACATGCCCGATATCGACATCATCGACATCTGCACGCCGCCGGGCTCGCATTTCCAGCTGATCATGCAGGCGCTTGCCGCCGGCAAGCACGTGGTTTGCGAAAAGCCGCTCGTCGGCTCGCTCGCCGATGTCGACGCCGTCATCGCGGCCGAAAAGACGGCCAAAGGCCGGCTGATGCCGATCTTCCAGTATCGCTATGGCGACGGTATCCAGAAGGCCAAGCGCATCATCGCTTCGGGCCTTGCCGGCAAGCCCTATGTCGCGACGTCGGAGACCCATTGGGTGCGCGGCGCTGACTATTACGCGGTTCCCTGGCGCGGCAAGTGGGATACCGAACTCGGTGGCGTTCTGATGACGCACTCTATCCACCTGCACGATATGCTCACCTATCTGATGGGGCCGATCGCGGGCCTCTTCGGCCGCGTCGCCACCCGCGTCAACGATATAGAGGTGGAGGACTGCGCCAGCGCCAGCCTGCTGATGGAAAACGGCGCGCTCGCCACCATCAGTGCCACCCTCGGCTCGCAGGAGCAGATCAGCCGCCTGCGGCTCGCCTTCGAAAACGTCCTGATCGAAAGCAACCACGAGCCCTACAGCCCCGGCCAGGATCCATGGAAGATCATTCCCGCCAATGACGACATCGGCGCGAAGATCGATGCGCTGCTCGCCGACTGGTCGCCGATCCCCAACCGTTTCAACACGCAGATGAGGCTGTTCCACGACGCGCTGTTGTCGGGCGGACCGCTGCCGGTGACCACAGTCGATGCCCGCCAGGCGCTGGAGCTGGTCACGGCATTCTACGAATCGTCGGAAACCCGCACCGAAGTCCGCTTTCCTGTCGGACCCGAAGCCAAGAAATACACGAGCTGGAGGCCGTCGTGAACATCGCCCCGCGAGCCATCAGGACCAATAAGGAGGAAGCACCCATGGCGACAAGCGTATCGCTGCAGAAGGTTATCAAGCGCTATGGCGAGCTTCAGGTGGTTCACGGGATCGATCTGGAAATCGAACCGGGAGAGTTCACCGTTTTCGTCGGCCCATCCGGCTGCGGCAAGTCCACGCTCCTGCGCATGATCGCCGGGCTGGAGCCGATTTCCGGCGGCGGGCTCTATCTCGACGGCAGCCGCATGAACGATGTCCCCGCCTCCAAACGCGGCATCGCCATGGTCTTCCAGTCCTATGCGCTCTATCCGCATATGAGTGTCTACAAGAACCTCGCCTTCGGTCTCGAAACCGCCGGCATGAAGAAGCACGAGATCCAGCCGCGCGTCGAAAAAGCGGCCGAGATCCTGCAGATCAAGCAGCTGCTGCAGCGCAAGCCGAAGCAGCTTTCCGGTGGCCAGCGCCAGCGTGTCGCCATCGGCCGCGCCATCGTGCGCGAGCCCAACATCTTCCTCTTCGACGAGCCGCTTTCAAATCTCGATGCCGAACTGCGGGTGCAGATGCGCGTCGAGATTGCCCGCCTGCACCAGCGGCTCGGCAACACGATGATCTATGTCACCCACGACCAGACCGAAGCCATGACCATGGCCGACAAGATCGTCGTGCTCAATGGCGGCAAGATCGAGCAGGTCGGCGCGCCGCTCGACCTTTACAACAGGCCGAAGAACAAGTTCGTCGCCGGCTTCATCGGCTCGCCGAAAATGAACTTCCTCGATGCGAAGATCGTCGCCTCTGACGACGGCTCCGCCGTCATCGATCTCGCCGGCCAAACCGTGCGCCTGCCGCGCCGGCTCGGTGGTCTCCAGCCCGGACAGCCCGTGACGCTTGGCGCGCGCCCGGAACATTTGAACGTCGGCGATCGCGGCGTAGGGCTCGGTAGCGCACGCGTCGATCTCGTCGAGCACCTCGGCGGCCAGACGATCCTCTACGTCACGCTGCATGGCGGCCAGGCACTGACGGTCGCGCTGGAAGATCAACAGAGCATCCGCGCCGGCGAAACGGTCAGCATCCATATCGATCCCGAGCGCTGCCATCTGTTCGGCCCGGATGGCATGACTTTGTGATGGAGCTGGCGGCGGGCACGGAGTTATCCCGCCCCTGGCTGGCGAGATAGGCTCTCAAACCTCGACGATCCGCCGGCTGCCGATCGCGCGGATCTGGCCGGATGGAATGACATCGGCCGGAACGCCCTCCCGTCGGTACAGCCGAAGCCGCCGGCTGCCCGGCGCAAGATGGAACCAGTCATCCTCGGCGCGATAGGCTTCCAGGTCGATTTGCACCGATTGCGCCAACCGATCGCTGCTCAACTCGAGGAACCAGTCTTCACCCTCCTGCACTGCCGACGCCGTGATCTCCGCATCATGGAACGCCTTTGGGCGCCCGAGCGGGAAGTAAAAGGCCTGGGCGATCACAGTACCGGTCGCAGGAGCTGTCAGCCGCGCCACTGTCACATCATGCGATGGCGGTCCGAAACGGAACGCATAGGTCGTATCGAAAAAGGCGCCGAAAAGATCAGTGCAGGCTATCTTTTGCTTGCCTCGGGCATCGAGCACCAGATCGCGCCCGCCACCGACGACGATCTGACGGCCGTCGCGCAGGCAGGAGACCTCGACGGTCAGATCGAGCGTCGCATCGCTCTCATTGATGATGTGCACGTCGAGGCCATTGGTGCCCTCGTCCATCAATAGTATCTGCACCGGCCGGAAGGCTCGGCGCAGCTCGTACCAGACCGGCTTCGGCTCCCCCGTCGAATCGATCACGCCCCAACCGGCGCCGGGGAGCAGATCCTGCAGCGTCCAGACGAGGGCGCCGTTGCAGCCGGAACCTTGGCGGCGCCACTCGGCATAGGTCTCCTCGGCCACCTCGCCGGTTACCGCACGGGAGAGGTTGAGATAGAGATCCGGGTCTTCCCGCCGTAGCTTGTTGGGCTCAAAACCGTAGAGTTCCTGAAGATAATGATCGCGCACATCCTCGAAATCCCAGGACGCGCCGCGATCGCGCGGCACGCGCTCTTTCCATAGTGGGCTATGGACTGCCGGCACCGGCAGATTCTGGCCAAGCGTGCGGGCTTGCGGCACATGCGCGAAGGCAAGGCTTTCTGCGGCAAAGCGGACATCGGCAAGGCGGGCATCGGCAAGCGGCCGCATATAGGCGCCGACGCCATAATAATGCGTGACGCCAACATTCGATGAAAACGGCATGGCCCCGCCGGACGGCGAATTGACGACATAGGGCACATCCGGCCGCAGCGATTGCACCAGTGGTGGGATGATCTCCTCGACAACAGGGCTCTTCCAGAACTGTTCCGGCAGGCCCATCATCGCCGCCTGCTGATGGATCTCGCTGCCACCGCAAAGGATAGCCAGGCAAGGCGAGAGGCGCGTCCGACCCAAAAACTGCGAAACCTCCGTTTCGACATTGGCGTTGAACGCCTTGTCGTTCTTCGGATAGTCGAAATTGGCGAACATGAAATCCTGCCAGACGAGCAGGCCGAGTTCGTCACAGAGACGGAAGAATTCCGGCGTCTCATAGGCCATGGTGCCGCCGATGCGGATCATGTTCATGCCGGCTTCCACCGCCAGCCGCAGCCAGCGCCCGTAATCACCGCGGTCGCCGGGCAGGCGTACGATATCCGCCGTAGTCCAGACAGCACCTCGGCAGAAAATCCGCTCGCCGTTGACGATGACAGCGAAATCCTGCCCATCGGCGCCACGATCGACCGATAGCCGCCGAAACCCGGTCTGTCCGAGCGCATGCTCCACGCCATCGACGACGAGCGTGACATCATGGAGCTGCGGCACGCCATGCGTATGCGGCCACCACGGCACGACATCGGGAATTTTCAGGATTGCGGTATAGCGGCCGGGACCGTCCTTCTCAAACGCCTGTTCCGTCTCTCCGCAGCGCAAAACCAGCTCGCCGATATCGCCCTCGATCAAGAGCGAAGCATAGAGCCGACCTTCACCGCTCTCGAGCAGGTCCGGCCGCAAGGAAAGATCACGAATAACAGGCGCATTCGGCCGCAGCAGCGAAATCGGCCGCCAAGGACCGACGGCCTGAACCTCGGGACACCAGCCGGGCATGTGGCCCAGCAGCGTCGTGCGCACCATCCGCAGACCGTGAGGCGTGATCATCTGCGGCCGCCAACGGGCACGCGGCCCAGGTTCCAAAAGCTTCGGCTCCAGCGCGCGGAAGCAGAGCGCCAGCTCGTCGCCGCCAAGGAGGGTAACATCGACGTCATGGGCCTCGAACATGCTTTCGGAGACGAGGATTTTCTGGCCGTTCAGGAAGACTTCGCAAAGCGTCGCCAACCCTTCCAGCCGCAAGACCGCCTCACCAGCCTCAGCGTCTACCAAACGGCAGATGTACCAGGCATCCCGATCGTGAAGAGGCTGCGGCCTCGTCCGGTCGAAACGACCGGCCCTTTCCAAGGCTTCCGCCACCGTGCCCGGCACCGGCGCCGGGATGAAGCCAGACGCCAGCGGCACATCGGAGGGCGAGAGGCAGGTGCCCGCCTCCGTCAATACCAGATTCCAGCCTTCGCTCAGCCGCATTCCATCGCCGAGATCCGCCAAGCGCCCGCCCATGACATTTTTCGAGGGATTGCCCCCGCCCCAATATGTTCAGAAATAACCCAGCCGTATCGCGATCGAACGGAAGTCGGTCAAAGCTTCCGTTCGAGGTCGCTCATCATGGCATCCCACGCATCGGCAGCCGGATCAAGGGCCGTACGCAGCGGCTCGAACTTCTTGCGTGTGATGGCGCGGGCAAGCTGGAACTGCACCGACTTCGCAGTCTCGGAAATTTTCCGCGCCTCGGCCACCGCTTCAGACAGATCGGTCGAAAGCCAGTCGAAATGACTGCCGGCAAGCTCGAAATTGGCGCCGAGCTGACGCAGCGTGTTGAAGGCATATTTATGGAAGAAACCGAATGGCCGTTCGGCGACCGCTTCCACCTGCGCAGGGAAAACCTCCGCGAAGGCGCGGATCGGATTGGCCAGCGGATGACGGCGGAAATGGAAAGACAGAAGCTGTCGTGCCGTCTGACGGATCGCAGCGTCGGCCGGTGCCGTCTCCGGGAATTTCGCAAATTCCGTATAGGGCAGGAAGGGCAGGTCCTCATCCGTCAGATGCAGCTGGAAGAGCCCGTCGAAGTCCTCGCCCGACAGCTGGAAGAATCCGCCATTGTGGAAGTAGTCGAGCGTGCGGCCCTGCATGTCGAGCCGGTTGATCGCCACCGTCGTCTTGCCGTGTTCGCGGCGATAGCCGACCCCTTGAGTATCCGGCATGAAGAAGGAATCCATCTCCACCAGGCAGAGCCTGCCACGGCCGATCTGCTCGGCGACATGGTTCTGAACCTTGTCGTAGATCGCAAGCTCGGTGCAGCGCACGCCATAGAGCGCTTCCAGATCCTCAAGCGGCACCTTGAAGAAGGTGAACTGGTCGCCCTCGAAATCCTGCGTCACCGTGAAGCCAAGCATGGCTTCCGGCGGCAGCTGCATGCTCGAGAGCACCTCGATCCAGAGATCGATATAGCAGTTGGTCTCGGGCCACATGCGCTCGCTGTCGTGCAGTGCATGTGGCTTGTAGGTGGCGGGATCCAGCCCCTGAAACACGGAAGCCATGGATGCGATCAGCCCCACAGTGCCTTGCGCACGCTCTCGGGCCATTCCTTGGTGTCGAGACCATGAGTGTGGAACAGCGCCAGCGCGATGCGCTCCAGGCCAAAGCCGACGCAGGCGGTATGCACGACGCGGCCATCGGCAAAGTTCAGGCCCCACTTCGTGCCAAAGGCATCCTGGTGGTAGTTGAAGCTCATGCAGGCGGTCGGCTTGGCTGTCGACGTGATCGGGATCAACAGCTCGAACTTGAGGTTCTGGTCGCGCTGATTGTTGGCGAGCATCTTGCCGGCGCGGCCGAAGAATGGGTCGTTGGCGACATCGATGGTTACATCGAGACCGACGGCCTTCATCATCTCGACACCGCGGTCCATCCAGCTCTGGCGGAAATCCGTCACGTGCTTTTCGCTGCCCATGCAGACATATTCGCGCATGCGGAAGAGCTGCTGGCGGGCCGGGTCCTTGGAGGGCTCGTGGCGGAAGCAATAGGATTGCAGATCATAGAGCGCTCCATCTTCCGGAATGGCGCCGCGCTTGGCGACCGTCGGGTAGAGCGGATAGCAGGCAGCCGGCGTCAGCACGATATCGGTCGCCTGCTGGTCTTTCGTCCAGTCGTCGCCCACTTCCATGCATTTCAGCAGGCTCATATGGTCGAGCTCGTTGCCGCAGAAGCTGTGCACCGTGCCGGCAAGCTGCGGAAAGCTCTTCATGTAGCCGCTCGTCTCAAAGAAGGCGCGGTTCATGCCGGGCGGAAAGCGGATGACTTCAGCGCCGTCCGCACCGCCGAACGTGTCGATCAGACGCTCGAAGGCGGAAATGACGTCTTCGAACTGGCCGCTGCGGCCGTAGAGACCATCGACACCAGTGTCGATCAGGAGACCGGAATCGAAAAGACGGTCCAGAAACGATGTTTGCATATCCATGACGGTTACCCCAACAGACTGGTATCTTGTTTGTGGACGAGCAGCATTGTCGACGTATTGCCGAGGATGCGGTCGTTCGAGATCATCAATTGCGCCGAGTGCGCGTCGCGCAGGTGGCGGCCGAGGCTGTAGGGCGTACCGTTCTTGTAGCCCATGATGCCGCAGATCAGCATCGCATGGTTGATGATCGGCAGGATCATCTCCGACGACGCGATCTTGACGTTGTTCATCGCCACGGCAAAGGCCATCGACGACAGGCGATCAGCATCGAGCTTCGCCTCTTCATAGGCCTTCAGCCCGGCAACCACATTGGATTTCACCATCTGCAGCATGCTGGAGGCTTCGGCGAGGCGCAGCGCGCCGGGAGGCTGTACGCCAGGAGACTTGCGGGCAGCAGCCCGCACGAACGCCTGCGCGCGGGAAACCGCATCGGCGGCAATGCCGTACCACACGCCGCTCCAGAGCAGGTGCGAGCTTGCGAGCATCGACTGTGCGGCGATCTCGGCAAAGGGCTTCGGCAGGATCTGCTTGGCCGGAGCTTTACCCTTGAACAGGAAGCCGTCGGAACAGGTACCACGCATGCCGAGCGTGTTCCACTCGACGGTGCGCTTGATGTCGTATTGATCTTTCAGGAAGCAGGTCAGCACCTGATCGGAGGACGCCGCCTCGGCATGGCTGCGCGAGGTGATCAGAATGGCGTCGGCATGAGCGCCATAGGAAATGACGGTCGCATCCTTTTCGAGGGTGCAGGTATCGCCTTCGACATTGATGGCGCAGATGCTGTTGCGCAGGTTGCCGCCGATCCCGCCCTCGGTCGTCGCAGAGGCAAGCAGCAGCTGTTCCCTGGCAATGCGGCGCATGAAGTCGCGGTGCCAGTCGCTGTCGATGCCGTGCTCGACCAGGCTCGAAAGCTTGATCTGGTGCATGGCGAAGACCATGGCGCTTGCCGCACAAGCCTGACCGAGGATCGAGCAAAGCTCGGCGATTTCGGTCATCGACGCGCCTTCGCCGCCGAGATCGGCGGGGATCTGGATGGAGAGCAGCTTTTCGGCGCGCATCGCGTCGACAGCTTCGCGTGGGAACCGGCCCTCGGCATCGACGGCATCGGCGTGTTGGCTGGCGATCGCTGCGACGCGGACGGCGCGCACCGCCGCTCCCTCGCCCGTCCCAACCTCGAGTAGAGCGACCGCCGCAGTCATCAGGCGACCTTTCTGCTGTCCAGGATCATGCCGACGGTTCTTTCGATCGCGGCGATGCTGGCGAAGGACTTGCGGTTCAGCAGGTTGTCGGGAAATTCGATGTCGAAGGCTTCTTCGATGCCGAGCATCAGCTGTACGGAAGCGAAGGAAGACAGCCCCGCCGCATAAAGATCAGCATCGTCTTCGATCTGATCGACAGCAACGGGAAGCGTACCGAACTTGGCCAGCAAATCGCGAATCGTCTTGTTCATAGTCTAGTCCCTTCTGGCAATGGCAAGCATAACCGCAGTTACGCAGTCTTATTCTTCGCCGAGAAGTAACAGGCAAAATAGAACATTCCGCTAAGCGACGTGGTAAATACAACCAACTTATACTTCGTGTAAAATTGCTATATTCGATACTTACCTGATTGAAATTTACCAAGCGTAAGCCATCTAACACGCGGCTCAAGCACAAATATCGAAAATCTCTAATATTAAGGAATGACGATTTTTGGAATGTCGAGAGGTGAAAGAAGGTTAACGTACCAAAATTCGCCACCACGTTTCATTCAAAAAACGTCATAACAATCAGAGCGTCAGTGAAAGTATAGGCCTGCAGGACAAAGGCCGCCCCTAGCCTTCCGGCGGATAGATATGGCCGCCGCCGCGATAGTCCGAAATCGAATAGCAGCCTTCGCGCAGCTCCCGCACCGACGTTTGCCCGATATCCGCCTTGCCGTAGCCGCCGGGAATATCGAGAATGTAGGTCGGTTGGCAGAGGCCGGAAATACGGCCGCGCAGGCTTGCTACGATTGCCTGCCCTTCGGCGATCGTGAGGCGGAAGTGGCTGGTGCCGGGCGCAAGGTCCGGATGATGCAGATAATAGGGTTTCACCCGGGTTTCGACGAAAGCCCTCATCAGCGCCGCCAGCACCTCCGGATCGTCATTGACGCCCTTCAACAGAACCGACTGGCTGATAAGCACGATTCCCGCATCGACCAGCCGGGCGCAGGCAGCGCGCGCCTCCTCCGCCATCTCCCGCGGATGATTGGCATGCAGCGCTACATAGATGGTCTTGCCGCTCGCCTTCAGTGCCGCAATCAGCGCCGCATCGACCCGCAAAGGATCTACGACGGGGATGCGGGTGTGGAAGCGGACAATCTTCACATGGTCGATCTCGGCAAGCTGCCCGAGAATCTCTTCCAGGCGCCGCGGTGAAAGCACCAGCGGATCGCCGCCGGTCAGAATGACCTCCCAGATCTCCTTGTGCTCGCGGATATAGGCAAAGGCGCCGTCAAGCGCAGCGCCGTCCAGCGTCCCGAGCCCCTGCGGTCCGACCATCTCGCGGCGGAAGCAAAAACGGCAATAGACAGGGCAGACATGCACGGCCTTCAGAAGCACACGGTCGGGATAGCGGTGGACGATACCCTCGACCGGGCTATGCGCGTGATCGCCGATCGGATCGGCCCGCTCCTCCGGGGTGACGAGGAGTTCCGCCGCATCAGGCACGAACTGCCGGGCTATGGGATCGACAGGGTTTTCGGCGTCGATCAGTCGCGTCACGGTCGGCGTCAAGGCGACGGCGTAGCGCTCCGCCACGGCTTCGAGCGCCACTGTATGGTCGGCGTCGATCAGCCCGGCGCGCTCAAGTTCGCCGATAGTCCGGATTGGGCGCATCACATTCATGCGTCATACTCCGCGACTGGTGCCCACAGCACCTGTTCGATCCGCGAGGCGCCGGTTGCCAGCATCACGAGCCGGTCGAAGCCCAGCGCGATACCGCTTGCGTCAGGCATGACGGCAAGCGCCTCCAGAAACTCCTCGTCCAGCGGATAGGTCTCGCCATAGACGCGCTGTTTCTCCGCCATCTCGATCTCGAAGCGGCGCCGCTGCTCCTCGGCATTGGTGAGCTCGCCGAAGGCATTGGCAAGCTCAACGCCGCAGGCATAGAGCTCGAAACGCTCGGCAACGCGGTGGTCGGCTGCCGACGGCCGGGCAAGCGCCGCTTCGGAAACGGGATATTCGTCGAGGATCGTTGCGCGGCCGAAGCCGAGATTGGGTTCGATCTTCTCAACCAGCACCCGGCTGAAAAGATCCTGCCAAAGATCGTCGTCGGCAACGCGGATGCCAGCCTGCCGCATATCCGCCGCTAGACGCTCGCGATCCGTCGATCCGTCGAGGCCGATGGAGGCAAAGAGATCGATACCGGCATAACGTTCGAAAGCAGCCGCCACGCTGATGCGCTCGGGCTGGAGGAACGGATCGGTTTCGGCGCCGCGATAGCTGAATTTCTTCGCCCCGACCGTCTCGGCAGCAAGCCCCAGGATTGCGGCGCAATCGGCCATGAGGGCCTCGTAGCTCTCTCCTGCCCGGTACCATTCCAGCATGGTGAATTCCGGATGATGCAGCGGCCCGCGCTCGCGATTGCGATAGACATGGGCAAAGCAGGCGATGCGCTCCTCGCCCGCCGCAAGCAGCTTCTTGCAGGCAAATTCCGGTGAGGTGTGCAGATAGAGGGGCAGCGTTTTGCCGTCCGTCGTCACCGCCTCGGTCGCGAAAGCATGCAGATGGGCCTCGTTGCCCGGCGACACCTGCAGCGTCGCCGTATCCACCTCGATGAAGTCGTTGCGCGCAAAGAAAACCCGCAACGCAGCCTGAATGGCATTGCGGCCGATGAGGAACGGCCGCCGGTCCGCATGGACATTGCGGGTCCACCAGGGGGACGCTTTGCTCGTCTTCGGCTTCATTCCTAGCTTTCTTCGGGGCACGACCCACGCAAGGGGGTGGCAATTTCCATTGATTTAGGGTAGTTGCGCCCCCAAGCAAACAATTGCTGCGTCTCGGAGAGCATTTCGACAGTCCCTCTACGACGCAAAACGCAGCGTTACAAGGAAGTCTTATGGTCAAGGTCATCGCCTCTTCGGTCCGCAAGGGCAACGTTCTCGATGTCGACGGCAAGCTCTACGTCGTTCTCACCGCTCAGAACTTTCATCCGGGCAAGGGTACGCCGGTTACCCAGGTCGACATGCGCCGCATCGTCGACGGCGTGAAGGTCTCCGAGCGTTGGCGCACCACCGAACAGGTCGAGCGCGCCTTCGTCGAAGACGTGAACTTCCAGTACCTCTATGAAGACGGCGAAGGCTTCCACTTCATGAACCCGGCCACCTACGACCAGGTCGTGGTCGATGTCGAAACCATGGGCGACCAGAAGGCCTATCTCCAGGAAGGCATGACCTGCATCCTGTCGATCCACGAAGGCATCCCGCTCGCGATCGAACTGCCGCGCCATGTTACGCTCGAAATCAGCGAGACAGAGCCGGTCGTGAAGGGCCAGACGGCATCCTCTTCCTACAAGCCTGCCATACTGTCGAACGGCATCCGCACCCTGGTGCCGCCGCACATTACCGCCGGCACCCGCGTCGTCATCGCCACGGAAGACAATTCCTACGTCGAGCGCGCCAAGGACTGAGCCTCAAGCTCATTGGTTGCATGAAGAACGCCTCGTCCTCGCGACGGGGCGTTTTGCGTTTTGGGCGGTTGAAGCCAGAGGATCACATGAAGATGGATCCCACCGTATTAGGGAGCACTGGCCTTTTTCCCGCCCGCCCGCATTGCACCGGCGGTCTCGGGCGGCGTTTGCATATCGGTGCTGTGCTCATGCGGAGCCAAGGACTGCAGATGCAGGATGCGCGGCGACATGGAGTGCATGAAGGCTTCTGAGCGCCCGATATAGATCAGAGTCGCATCCTTCAATTCGGTGAGCATAGCAAAAGCCTTCGCCTGAACCTCAGCCTCGAGCCCATCCATGGCATCATCGAAGACGATCCATTTCGGCTTCGCGAGCAGCAGATGCGCAAAGCCGACAGCCTTCTGCTCTTCGGTATCGAGCAATCGGTCCCAGCGGGCCTGCGTATCGAGACGGCTCTTCAGCCGGCCGAGCCCCACCTTGTCGATGACGGCCTCGACAGCGGCATCGTCGTAGGCGTCCGGATCATCCGGAAAACAGATTGCCTCCCTGAGCGTGCCGGTCGGCACATAGGGCGTATGCGGCACGAACAGCATGTCATCCATCGGCGGCAGACTGACCGTGCCCGAGCCGCTGTACCACTGGTGCGCCAGCACCTCGAACAGCAGCCTGCGGTTTACGCCGTGATCGCCATTGATCATCACATGCTCGCCGGCATTGATCGTGACCGTACCCTCCGCGATTCGGAAGCCGTTTTCAGTCGCATCGTCGCTGGTCTTCGTCGAAATCTCCAGATCGGTCCAAACCATCGTCCCGGGTGCCGCCTTCTCAAAGACGAGGGTGTGCGGCATCGGCGTCTTGTCGTCCATCTCCGTCAACGCCTTGCGGAAATCGGTCACGCGCATCAGCGTCGCGCGCCATTCGGCGATCGGGCCGAAATTCGCGACATACCAGCGCAGCGCCGAATTGACCTGATTGAAGGCGCCGACCGCCACCATCAGCTGACCGAAGGTCAAGCCCCCGGAGAAATAGGCGGGCGCGGCAACGAGGATCGGAATGATGAGCACCAGCCAGCCATAGCCGGCGGACACCCAGGTGAGATTGGTATTGGCGATGGCAAGCTGCCGGATGACGGCAAGCACGGCCGATATATCGAGATTGATCCGCCGGCGCTCGTTCTCTTCGCCGCCGGCAATCGTGATCGCCGGCATATGCTCGTTGGCATGCATGAGCGCAAAGCGCAGCTCGGCCTCTTTCGAATAGCGATCCGCATTCAGCCGCACGAGGCGGCGGCCGACGAATTGGCTGAGGAACGATGCCGATCCGGCATAGAGGATTGCCGCCCAGACCATGTAGCCGGGGATGGCGAAACTCATGCCGTTGACTTTGAATACCATGCCGCTGGAAAGCTCCCAGAGCACGCCGATAAAGCTCAGCAGCAGGATCGTCGCCTGCACCAGACCGATGGCGAGCCCGGTCGTGCTTTCCGCGAGGTTGCGGGCATCTTCATGCAGACGCTGGTCGGGATTGACGCCGATCAGGCCGGAAGAGGCGAGACGAAGCGCGCGCTTCGCCTGAAGCCACTGATTGACGAGATCACGCGCCAGACCCTCGCGCATGTACAGCGCGGTCATCTGGTTAAGCCAGGCCTGGATGACGTTGAGGACCAGAAGCGAACCGGCGATGATGCCGAAGACGCCGAGCTGATGGAAGAAAGCGGTGATATCGCGCCTTGCCAGCGAATCGTAAAAGGGCGCGTTCCAATTGTTGAGCAGCACCTGAACATAGGCCGTGACGAGGATGATTGCGAAAAGCGCGACGACAAGAATAATGAGCTTGATGCGGACCGGCGAATTCCAGAACGCGGAAAACATCATCCTCAACCGAAAGAAGAGGCTCAAATCGTATCCGACCTGCTCGTTCCCCTGCCCATTCGGCTTGGCTTGCGTATCAACTGCCATCAGCACTTCCCTGCCACGCGTCCCGTCAGTTAATCATGAGCCGCCCTCATGTCCACCCTTGCAATAGATCGGTGGGATCACATTCCTATATACACGGTTTCGCGTCTTAAACCGAATAAGGCCAGCAATTAGCTTGCGCTTGAAAAATTGAGAAAGCCTTCCGATGCAATTTCAGGGAACTGCCGACTATATCGCCGACAAGGATCTGATGGTCGCCGTCAATGCCGCCATAAGGCTGGAGCGTCCGCTTCTCGTAAAGGGCGAACCCGGTACGGGCAAGACCGAACTCGCACGCCAGGTGGCCACCGCGCTCGGCCTTGACCTGATCGAGTGGAATGTCAAGTCGACGACGAAGGCCCAGCAGGGTCTCTACGAATATGATGCGGTTTCGCGCCTGCGCGACAGCCAGCTCGGCGACATCAGAGTTCATGATGTCGGCAACTATATCCGTCGGGGCAAGCTTTGGCAGGCCTTCACCTCACCGCAGAAATGCGTGCTGCTGATCGACGAGATCGACAAGGCCGATATCGAATTCCCGAACGATCTCCTGCAGGAACTCGACCGCATGGAATTCCACGTCTACGAAACCGGCGAGACGATCCGGGCCGCCGTCCGGCCAATCGTCATCATCACCTCGAACAACGAGAAGGAACTGCCGGACGCCTTCCTGCGCCGCTGTTTCTTTCATTATATCCGCTTCCCCGACATGGAGACGCTGACGCGCATCGTCGAGGTGCACTATCCCGGCATCAAGCAGACGCTCGTCCATGCAGCACTGACGCAATTCTTCGAAATCCGCGACGTGCCGGGCCTGAAGAAGAAGCCCTCGACCTCGGAAGCGCTCGACTGGATCCGCCTGCTGGTCGCAGACGATATCGATCCTGAAACGCTGCGCGCCGATGCGAAGAACGTATTGCCGAAACTCCATGGCGCGCTTCTGAAGAACGAGCAGGATGTGCACCTCTTCGAGCGGCTGGCCTTCATAGCACGTGGGCAGGGTAGATAATGCAACCCGATGCCGTAAAGGTTTTGATCTATGCTGTTCGGGATCGGCATCTGCTGGTATTCGATGAGCCAGACTTCCCCGCCGTCCAGCTCCAGGTTCCTGGTGGCACTGTCGAATCGGATGAGGACATTGTAGCGGCCGCAGCGCGCGAATTCGAGGAGGAGACCGGTTTTGCGCCGCGCGAACTCTATTCCCTGGGCGTCCACGACTACCGTTTCGAAAAGAACGGCCGCGATTACTATCACCAACGGCACTATTTCCGCTGTGGTATCTCCGAGCGAGCGCCTGCCACTTGGCTCCACCACGAAATGACGCCTTTCGACGGTGGCGACCCGATCGGCTTCCGCTTCTTCTGGCTACCGATCGAGGCTGCCAGGCATCGCCTCGGTTATGGCATGGAAGCTCTCATTGAATATCTGTAGGCCACATCGCGCCTCCAAGCTCAGCTCAGCCTTTCCCCGACGCTTGCCCCATTGACCCGCGGAGATGTCGGGTTTATGAAATTTCCCTTGTGGTGATTTGGCCGGCCGGCTTGCAGCCACGTTAAATAAGTCGCTAAAGGGCCGCGTGCGGACCGGTAGCGATTCATCGCGGCCGGTTTTTTTGTATTTGGCGAGTGAAAAGATGCCCATCAAGATTCCCGATACGCTCCCTGCGTTTGAAACCCTCCAGAACGAGGGTGTGCGGGTGATGACCGAAACGGTGGCGTTCCGTCAGGATATCCGCCCCCTTCAGATCGGGCTTCTCAACCTCATGCCGAACAAGATCAAGACCGAGATCCAGATGGCGCGCCTGGTCGGCGCCTCGCCGCTGCAGGTGGAGTTTTCCCTGGTGCGCGTTGGCGGCCACAAGGCCAAAAACACCTCGCAGGAGCATCTGCTTGCTTTCTACGAGACGTGGGAGGAAGTGAAGCATCGTAAGTTCGACGGCTTCATCATAACCGGCGCGCCGATCGAGCTGCTCGAATATGAGGACGTCACCTACTGGAACGAGATGCAGGAGATCTTGGATTGGACGACCACCAACGTCCATTCGACGATGAACGTCTGCTGGGGTGCGATGGCGGCGATCTACCATTTCCACAAGGTGCCGAAATATACGCTGACGGAGAAGGCCTTCGGCGTCTACCGCCACCAGAACCTGAAGCCCTCCTCGGTCTATCTCAACGGCTTTTCCGACGATTTCGCCATTCCGGTTTCGCGCTGGACCGAAGTGCGCCGCGCCGACATCGAAAAGGTGCCCGGCTTGCAGATCCTGATGGATTCGAGCGAAATGGGCGTCTGCCTCGTGCATGAACAGGCCTGCAACCGGCTCTACATGTTCAATCACGTGGAGTATGATTCCACCTCGCTGGCGGATGAGTATTTCCGGGATGTGAATGCCGGCGTGCCGATCAAGATGCCGCACAACTATTTCCCGCATAACGATCCGGAAATTCCTCCGCAGAACCGATGGCGCAGCCATGCACACCTGTTCTTCGGCAACTGGATCAACGAGATCTATCAGACCACGCCATATGATCTGGAGGAGATCGGCCAGGAAAGGATTTGAGGCTTGTTCATTCCCTTCTTCCTGAAGCTCAAGGAAGCGAAGGTTCCGGTGACGCTCCGGGAATTCCTGTCGCTGCTTGAGGGAATGGAAGAAGGGATTGCCGACTACGACGTCGAGGCCTTCTACTATCTGGCGCGCGCGACGCTGATCAAGGACGAGCGCTTCATCGACCGTTTCGACCAGGTCTTCGCCGATTACTTTCGTGGCGTCGAGGCGATCGGCGGCAATGCCGATGGAGAAGCGGCGGAGCCGGCCATCCTTCCCGAGGAATGGCTGCGCAAGCTCGCCGAGCGGCATCTGACCGAAGAGGAAAGACGGCAGATTGAGGCGCTCGGTGGCTTCGACAAGCTGATGGAGACGCTGCGCGAGCGGCTGGCCGAACAGAAGGGCCGGCATCAGGGCGGCTCGAAATGGATCGGCACGGCGGGCACCTCGCCCTTCGGCGCCTATGGCTATAACCCCGAAGGCGTGCGCATCGGCCAGGAAACCTCGCGCCACCGCCGCGCGGTAAAAGTCTGGGATCGACGCGACTTCAGGAATCTCGACGATGGCGTGGAGCTTGGCACCCGCAACATCAAGGTAGCGCTGAAACGCCTGCGACGCTGGGTACGCGAAGGCGCCGCCGAAGAACTGGATCTTTCCGGCACCATCCGCTCCACCGCCGAACATGGCTATCTCGATGTCCAGACACGGCCGGAGCGCCGCAACGCCGTCAAGCTGCTGATGTTCTTCGATGTCGGCGGCTCGATGGACGATCATATCCGCGTCGTCGAAGAACTCTTCTCCGCCGCCCGCGCGGAGTTCCGCCACATGGAGTATTTCTACTTCCACAACTGCCTCTACGAGGGCGTCTGGAAGGACAATCGCCGCCGGCGCGTCGACATCACCGCCACGACCGACCTCATCCGCACCTTCGGTCCTGACTACCGCGTTGTCTTCGTCGGCGACGCATCCATGAGCCCCTACGAGATCACTCAAGCCGGCGGCTCGGTGGAACATTGGAACAAGGAGGCTGGGGAGGCCTGGCTCGCCCGAATGACCGGCCATTTCCGCAAATGCATCTGGATCAATCCGGTGCCGGAAAGCTATTGGGGCCATACGACCTCGATCTCGATCATTCGCCGCCTGATGACCGACCGCATGTATCCCCTGACGCTTGGAGGGTTGGAGAGAGCGACAAGGGAGTTGTCGCGCTGAGGCTGGATCAGTCTGGGTTTTGCAATGGTCAGGCGCGCACTGTTCTGCTGCGCCCTCGTGCCTGGCCCCTCACCCCGACCCTCTCCCCGCTTGCGGGGAGAGGGAGTTCGACAGTGCCTCAAACTCTCTTCGCGATCCGAGTGGTCAATCCGGCTGGCTCGGTCGTCTCCTCTCCCCGCAAGTGGGAAGAGGGCTAGGGTGAGGGGCCGTTACAGAATCGACCCGCTCTGTCATAGGCATTGCATACTTCCGGCGCAGCGTAGTGTCTCTAAAGCCAAACGGAGTCTTGATCCCCCTCTGCTCACCCCTAAATTTCGCCATCGAACTGGTTGCGGAACGGCGCGAATGGAGGCAGGGTCTGACCTCGCATACTCAAAAGCAATGGATGAGCTGATATGACGGAAAGCACTTTGCAGCGGGAACATTTTGGGACGACGGCGAATGGAGATATCGTCTATCGCGTCAAGATCGTCGGTGGCGGCCTGACCGCCCATATCATGTCCTGGGGGGCGGTCATCCAGGATCTGCGCCTTGACGGCCACGAGCCCTCGCTTCTGCTCGGCTTCGACAATTTCGCCGATTATCCCGCTCATTCCTCCTATTTCGGCGCCACGCCCGGCCGCTGCGCCAACCGCATCGGCGCCGGCCGCTTCACGCTCGACGGCAAGCAGTATCAGCTGGAGCTCAATGAAAAGGGCGTCACCCATCTGCATGGCGGCAAAGACAATATCGCCAAGCGCAACTGGACCATCGTCGAGCACGATACCGACCGTGTCGTCCTGAAGATTGTCGACCCCGACGGCCGCGCCGGCTATCCCGGCAACTGCACGATCCAGGCAACCTATTGGGTGCATGGCAATGGCGAATTGTCGGTCACCTATGAATCGACCACCGACCAGCCCACTCTCGCCAATGTGTGCCAGCACGCCTATTTCAACCTCGACGGCCGCGACGATGCGCTCGGTCACGACATCATGATCGCCGCCGATCACTACACACCGACGGACGACAAACAGATACCGACAGGGGAAATCCGCTCCGTCGAAGGCACTGCCTTCGATTTCCGCGAGATGTCGCCGATGAAGCGTTTCGAAGGAAGCGAGCAGGCGCTCTACGACCATAATTTCTGCCTGTCCAGCGAGCGCACCGCCAAACGCTCCGTCGTGCTCGCCCGCAGCGTCAATTCCGGCGTCTCGCTCGAAGTGCGCACCACCGAGCCCGGCGTGCAGTTCTATGCCGGCTTCAAGCTCGATGTGCCGGTTCCCGGTCATGACGGCCGCAAGATCGGCCCGTTTGCCGGTTTCTGCCTGGAAACGCAGGTCTGGCCGGACGCCATCAACCATGAAGGCTTCCCCAATGCTGTGCTCCGCCCGGGCGAGGTATTGCGGCAGGAAACGGATTACATCTTCACGAAGAACTAAGCCGAGCATGATGCCGAAAAGTGTGAAGCGGTTTTCGGACGACATCATGCTCTACTTCCTTGATTCCAGAACGAATTCAGATTTTAGGCCGAATGGACTTAAAATCTGAATTTGCTCTGGAGCATGCCCTGCTCTCACACTAATCGGCCGGGCGTCCAAAGCGCCCGGCCGATTCTTTTTTGCACTGCGGACAGATTCATCTTGTGAATTGGTTCTAAATAGGTTCTATATGACGGCCATGGATAGAACCAGTTTGATCGCCGAATTGAACAATCGCGGCCTCAGCGACGGGGCTGGTAGCGGCCCGCTATATAAGCGCCTGGCACAAGCGCTGACCGGCCTGATCCAGGAGGGTCTGCTGAAACCGGGCACGGCACTTCCGGGCGAGCGCGATCTCGCCAGCGCACTGGAAATCGGCCGCGTTACCGTGCGAACGGCCTATCGCGACCTGCTCACTTCAGGCGTCATCGAATCCCGCCACGGCAGCGGCACCTTCGTCTCGCAGCATGTGGAGCGCATCGAGCAGCCGCTCTGGCGGCTCTCCTCCTTTTCCGCAGACATGCGATCGCGCGGCCGCGAACCGGCAGCGCGCATCCTGTCCCGCACCGTCAGCGCGCCCGCGCCGGAGGAATCCTTCCTGCTCGGCCTCGGCCTTGATGAGCCCGTATTGCGGCTCGATCGACTGCGCCTGGCGGATGGCCAGCCGCTCGCCATCGAGCGCGCCGTCGTTCCCATCAAGTTCCTGGGTGAGGAGGCCATATCCGAGGGATCGCTTTATGACGCTCTGGCCGCCAAAGGCTTCAAGCCCGTGCGCGCCCAGCAGAGGCTGACCGCCGTGACGCTCGACCCGACCTCCGCCTCGATCCTGACCGTGAAGGCCGGAGCGCCCGCGCTTCTGATCGAGCGTGTCTCCCGCCTCGCGGACCAGCGCGTTGTTGAATATACCCGCTCGCATTACCGCGGCGATGCCTATGATTTTGTTGCTGAATTGAGAATTGGAGATGACCTATGAGCGAGACCCAATCCCTGATGCTGACGGAAGCCGGCCAATCGCCTGAGGTGGTTGCGACGCTGCTTGAAAAAGAAAAGCCTGCTTTTGCCGAGATCGCGAAGCTCTTCTCGACCGGTCGCCCATCCCTGATCACGACAGCCGCGCGCGGCTCTTCCGACCATGCCGCTACCTTCTTCAAATATCTCTTCGAAATCTCCTGCGGCGTCCCGGTCGCCTCCGTCGGCCCGTCGATCGCCTCCGTTTATGGCGCTCCGCTGCATCTGAAGGGCGGCATTCACTTCACGGTCTCCCAGTCCGGCGGCAGCCCCGATATCATCGCCATGCAGGCCGCCGCAAAGAAGGGTGGCGCAACGACGATCGCCGTCGTCAACGTCACCGACAGCCCGCTCGCCAAGGAAGCCGACATCGTGCTCGGCCTGAACGCCGGCAAGGAACAGAGCGTCGCCGCGACCAAATCCTTCATCGCCTCGGTTGCCGCTCTTGCCGGTGTCACGGCTGCGGTGTCGCAGGACAAGGCGCTGATCGATGGTCTTGCCAAGCTGCCGGAGGCGCTTGCCGCGACCTCGGGCATCGACGGCAGGGCGGCCGAAGATGTGCTCTTCGACGCCTCCTCGCTCTATACCGGCGGCCGTGGCCCGGCTTTCGCCATTGCACTCGAAGCGGCCTTGAAGGCGAAGGAAACCGCCGGCCTTCATGCCGAAGCCTTCTCGCTCGCCGAACTCATGCACGGGCCGATGCGCCTCGTGCAGCCGGGCTTCCCGATCGTCGCCTTTTCGCCCGACGACGCAGCCTTCGCCAACAATGCCAAGGCGCTGGAACGGCTCCAGAAGCTCGGCGCCACCGCCGTCTCCTTCTCGACCGCGCCGCTTGCCGGCATCAACCTGCGCATGCCGACGACAGGCAACGGCCTGCTCGACCCGCTCGTGTCGCTGCTGTGCTACTATCGCCTCATCGAGTCGGTGACCCGCCGCAAGGGCTTCGACCCGGATAAGCCGGCTAATCTTCTCAAGGTAACGGAGACCATGTGATGGACTACAAGGTCTTTACCGGCGCCCGCATCTTCGATGGCGACCGGTTTCACGAGGATAGCGCGTTGGTGATCGGCAATGGCCGCATCCATGCCATCACCGGCATCAACGATGTGCCCGATAATGCCGAAACCATTCAGCTGAAAGGCGGCGTTCTCTCTCCGGGCTTCATCGACGCGCAGGTCAACGGCGGCGGCGGCCGCATGCTGAATGACGAGCCCTCGCCGGCGTCCATGTACATGATCGCCGAAGGGCACCGCCCCTACGGCACGACATCGGTGCTGCCGACGCTGATAACCGATGTCGCAGCCGCAACGACGGCCGCGATCGAAGCGGCCATCGAAGCCGTGAAGGCCAATCGCGGCGTCGCCGGCCTGCATCTGGAAGGCCCGCATTTGGCGCCTGCCCGCAAGGGTGCGCATCTGGCCGAACTGATGCGTCCGGTCGAAGACAGCGACGTCAAGACTTTCATCCGCGCCCGCGAGGCGATCGGCACGCTGCTGGTCACCATGGCGGCCGAGCAGGTGACGGAGCGGCAGGTGCAGGCGCTCGCCGAAGGCGGCGTCATCGTCAGCATCGGCCATAGCGATTGCACGGCTGAAGCCGCCGATGCGCGCTTCGACGCCGGCGCCCGCGGCGTTACCCACCTTTTCAATGCCATGAGCCAGATGGGCCATCGTGCGCCCGGCCTCGTCGGCGCAGCGATCGACCATCCCGCCCCCTGGTGCGGCATCATCGCCGATGGTCATCACGTCGAGCCGACGGCGCTTAGGGTTGCACTGCGCGCGAAACGCGGTGAGGGCCGTCTGTTCTTTGTCACCGATGCCATGTCGCTGGTCGGCACCGATCTTCCGAGTTTCACGCTGAACGGCCGCACGGTCTATCGCACCAAGGGCGGCTATTGCTCCAAGCTGACGCTCGATGACGGCACGCTGGCAGGCTCTGATGTCGATATGGCCTCGACCATTCGCTATGGCGTCAATATTCTCGAGCTGCCATTGGCTGAAGCCCTGCGCATGGCGACCTCCTACCCTGCCCGCTTCCTCCGGCTTGCCGATCGCGGCCATTTGGCGCCGGGAATGCGTGCCGATCTCGTTCACATAAACGACGGCATCGAAGTCACGGAAACATGGATCTCAGGTCAAGCTTCGGCCTGACACAGCGTATGAGGAAGCTCGGCATGAGCGCAGTCACGGACAACTATTTCTCCGCTCTCATCGGTCGGTTAGAGACCCTGCGCGAAACGTTGGCCGAGCCCATGTCCCGGGCCTCGGCCGCCATTTGCGCGGCCGCGCGCGCCGACCGCCGCGTCTATGTCTTTGGCACCGGCCATTCGCATATGCTGGCCGAAGAGGTGCATTATCGCGCCGGCGGCCTCGCCTTCACCATTCCCGTGCTCGTGGGCTCCGCCATGCTGCATGAAGGCGCCGTCATCAGTTCGGTCTATGAACGCACCGAAGGCCTTATCCGCCCGGTCTTCGAGCGCTACGGCATGCAGCCGGGCGATGTGCTGATCATCGCCTCCAATTCCGGCGTCAACGCAGCACCGATCGAGGCGGCGGATTATGGCCGCGAGATCGGCGCAACGGTCATCGCCATCACGTCGCTCGCCTATTCGGCCGCCATCGCCAATGGACGTAGGAAGCTCGCCGATATCGCCGATATCGTGCTGGACAACGGCCTGCCGCCCGGTGACGCGATGATAGAGCTGTCGGGAACGGAGCTGAAGGTCGGGCCGGCCTCAACAGCCGTCGGCGCGACGGTGCTGAACGCCATCTTCGCCGATGTCGCCGCCGAACTCTGTAAAGATGGCAATCCACCCGTCTACCTCAGCGCCAACATGCCAGGCGCCAAGGAAATCAATCAGCGGCTGGTCAAGAAATATAGACCGCGCAATCCGCATCTATAATGCATTCAGCGAAGAATATTGAACCGCTTTGCGTCTGGCATTGCCTGAAAGCAGCCAGATAAAGAGGCCGAGCGGTTCCCGTGAATCGCTCGGCCTCTCCTCTGTTAGATATCATTGTGCTGCGGCATCGGTGGCCAAGGGCTCCTGCGCGGCTTCCGCCTGCTTGCGCCGCCTGCGCAGGACGACATAGAAGACCGGCGTCAGGAACAGGCCGAACAGCGTCACGCCGAGCATGCCGGAGAAAACGGCCGTACCGAGCGACTGACGCATTTCGGCGCCAGGGCCTGTCGCAACCATCAGCGGCACGACGCCGAAGATGAAGGCGAAGGCCGTCATCAGGATCGGGCGCAGGCGCAGATGACTGGCCTCGATGGCCGCCTCCACCGCACTCTTTCCCTCTGCCTGCGCCTGCCGGGCGAATTCTACGATCAGGATCGCGTTCTTGGCCGCAAGGCCGATCAGCACGATTAGCCCGATCTGCGTCAGGATATTGTTGTCCATTCCTCTCAGATGAACGCCGATCAGCGCCGCCAGCACCGCCAGCGGCACGATGAGGATGATCGCAAGCGGCAGGATCCAGCTTTCATACTGCGCCGACAGCGCCAGGAAGACGAAGATGACCGATAGGGCGAAGATATAGATCGCCGTATTGCCGGTATGTTTTTCCTGATAGGCGAGTTCGGTCCATTCGAAGGTCGTGCCCGAGGGCAAGAGGTTCTTGGCCAGCCCCTCCATGGTATCGAGTGCAGTACCCGTGGAAACCCCCGGTCCCGGATTGCCCTGTAGGGGAACCGAGACATACATGTTGTAGCGCTGGACGAGCGCCGGCCCGGTCGTATCGCGGATATCGACCAGCGTGCCGAGCGGCACCAGCGCGCCCGTCGCCGAGCGCACCTTCAGCGCCAGAATGTCCTCGCGATCCATGCGATATTGCTGGTCTGCCTGCGCCCGCACCTGGTAGACGCGGCCGAAGGCGTTGAAGTCGTTGACATAGGACGTGCCGAGGTTGATCGACAGCGTCTCGAAGATATTCGGGATCGGCACGTTGAGTGCGCGCGCCTTATCACGGTCGATCGCCAGGAAATATTGCGGGCTGTTGGCGGAGAAGGTGGTGAAGACGCCGCTGACGCCCTTGTTCTGTGCGGCAGCGCCCATCATCTGATAGGCGAGCGGCAGGATGCGGCGCATGTCGGGATTTTCCCGGTCCATGATCTGCATCTTGAAGCCGCCGGAATTGCCGACGCCGCGGATCGAAGGCGGCGGAATGGCGATGATGAAGGCTTCCTGGAGACCCTGCAAGCTGCCATAGAGCTGGCCGATGATCTTGGTCGCCGTATCCCCGGTCTTCAGGCGTTCCTCGAATGGCTTGAACGGCGTGAAGATGACGCCCGAATTCGAGGCATTGGTAAAGGTTGCACCGTTGAAGCCGGCGAAGGCGACGGCATTGGCGATACCAGGCGTCTTGCTGATGATATCGGTCGCCTTCTGGATGACGGCATTGGTGCGCGCAAGCGACGCGCCGTCAGGCAGCTGCACGACGACAATGGCATAGCCCTGGTCCATGGTTGGAACGAAGCCTTGCGGGACGATCCTGCCCATATACCAGGTTCCCGCGAGCAACCCTGCGAAGACGAGAAGTGCACAGGCAAGCGCCGCCCAGGTTGTCACAAGGTGTCGGATGATCCACGAATAGCCGCCGCTCATCCGCTCGAAGCCGCGGTTGAACCCGTCTCCCAAGGCGCGGCCGAACCGCGCGAAGACATTGTTGGATTTCTCGTAGCTGTGGGGGCGCAGCACGATCGCGGCGATCGCCGGCGAGAGCGTCAGCGAGTTCAGGCACGAAATCGCCGTCGCGACCGAAATCGTCACTGCGAACTGCCGGTAGAATTGGCCTGAGATGCCGGGGATAAAGGCTGTCGGCACGAAGACGGCGATCAGCACCAGCGAGATTGCCAGAACCGCCGTACCCACCTCGTTCATCGTCACATGCGACGCCTCTTTTGGCGTCATGCCGAGCGCGAGGTTTCGCTCGACATTCTCAACGACAACGATCGCGTCATCGACGACGATGCCGATGGCGAGCACCAGGCCGAACAGCGTCAGCATGTTCAGCGAGAAGCCGAAGGCGAGCAGGAACGCGAAGGTGCCGATCAACGATACCGGTATGGCGACGATTGGAATGATCGCCGTCCGCCAGGACTGCAGGAAGACCAGCACGACGATGGCAACGAGGATAGCCGCCTCGAAGATCGTCTTGTAGACCTCGTGGATGGATTCGGCGATGAACTCCGTGGGGTTATAGATGATGCGGTATTCGAGCCCCTGCGGGAAATCCTGCGCCAGGCTTTCCATCGTCTTTTGAATATCGGCGGCGGCATCGAGCGCGTTCGTGCCCGGGCGTGCGAAGACGCCGAGCGCCACCGCCGGGCTGCCGTTCAGATAGCTGTTGGTGACGTAGTCCTGCGCGCCGAGCTCGATGCGAGCGACATCCTGCAGCTGCACGAGACGACCGTTGCCCGTCGCCTTCACGATGACATAGCGGAATTGCCGCGCGTCGGAAAAACGCCCCTGCGTGGTGACGGTATATTGGAACGCGTTGGTGCCGGACACCGGTGGCCCGCCAATCGTACCGCCGGAAACCTGCACGTTCTGATCGCGAAGCGCCTGAACGATGTCGCCGGCGGTCATGCCGTAGGCGGCGAGCTTTTCCGGATCCAGCCAGATACGCAGCGAATATTGGCGCTCGCCGAAGAGCTGGACGTCGCCGACGCCATCGAGACGAACCAGAAGGTCGCGGATGCGCGTACGGGCATAGTTGGAAATATAGAGCTGGTCGTAGCGATTGTTCGGCGAGAGGAGATGCACGACCATCATCAGGTCGGGCGAGCTCTTGACCGTAGTGATGCCGATGCGGCGGACATCATCGGGCAGTCGCGGTTCGGCAATGGCGACGCGGTTCTGCACCAGCACCTGTGCCTTGTCGAGATCGGTGCCGAGCTTGAAGGTGATCGTCAGCGCCATGGAGCCATCGGCGCTCGAATAGGAGGACATATAGAGCATGTCCTCGACGCCGTTGATTTCCTGTTCGATCGGCGTCGCCACCGTATCGGCTATGGTCTGCGCGTCGGCACCCGGATAGGAGGTACGCACGACGATGGTCGGCGGCGCGACTTCAGGATATTGCGCCACCGGCAGCTGGAAATAGGCGATGCCGCCGACGATCAGCAGCACGATGGATAGGACCGATGCAAAGATCGGCCGATCGACGAAGAAGTGGGAAAACCTCATTGGCTTGTCCCCTGTGCATCGGCCTGGGCCGGCGGCTCGTCATTCGTCGCCTGCTGCGGCAGCTCGATCAGCTGGGGCGTCACCTTGACGCCGGGCCGGATACGCATCAGCCCGTTGACGACAATGGTCTCGTCGCCGCTCATGCCATCGCGGATGACGCGATAGCCATAGAGCTTCGGCCCGAGACGCACGGATTTCGGCGTGATGTTGCCGGCGGTATCGACGGTATAGACGACGCGCTGGTTCTGATCCGAACCGATGGCTTCATCCGGCACGAGGATCGCCTTGTAGCTGTTGGACCCCTGCACCTGAACGCGTCCGAAAAGACCGGGCTGCAGGATAAGATTGGGATTGGGAAAGCGGGCACGGACGCGGATCGTTCCGGTCTCGTTGTCGACACGGTTTTCCGCGAAATCGAGCTTGCCCTTGAAAGGCTTCTGCTTGGAATCGGCAATCGTCACAGTCACATCGAGACCGCCACCGCCCTGCTGCAGGGCGCTGCCATTCTTGCGGGCCTCGTCAGCGTAGGAGAGCAGCCGGCGCTCATCGACATCGAAATAGAAATCGATGGGATCGAGCGACACGATGGTCGTCAGCACGGTCTGATCGGCCTGCACGAGATTGCCGACCGAGATCAGGCGCCGGTCGATACGGCCGCTGAGCGGCGCGGTAATCCTAGTGAAATCCATGTCCAGATTGGCGCGATCAACCGTCGCCTGCGCACCGCGCACATTCGCCTGCGCCGAAATGAGATCGCGGCGTCGATCATCAAGCGTCGAAGCAGACTGGCTGCCCGTCGTCGACAGGGATTCCGCCCGCTTATATTGCGCATCGGCAAGCGTCAGCGACGATTTTGCCACTTCCAGCGAGGCGGTCGCCTCGTTCAGAGTAGTGATGAAGGGCCGTTGGTCGATGACAAAAAGCAGATCTCCCTGCTTGACGATCGCGCCGTCCTGGAAATGCACCTCCTGCAGGTAACCGCCGACCCGCGAGCGCACGGAAACCTCATCGACCGCCTGAAAGCGCCCGATGAACTCGTCACTGTCGACGACATCGCGAACGACAGGCTTGGCGACCGTAACGGGTGGCGCCGGCGGTGCACCCTGCGCAAGCGCCTGGGCACTCGATAAAACGGCAATAACACAGCTCAACAAGACGGCACGCGGCAGCATCGGCATGAAGCACCCCTTGAAAAACCGCATGCGGCAGCAGGCGCCGTCATTACGGTACGCTCACGAAATTTGTCTGCAACTTTCCGCGAAGAACCTGTCGCCGTCAGGCGCGGTGAAACCAGGTCGCTTCGGACTTCCCCAACATGCGCCACGGGCCGCGCCGGCCCGGGGGTATCAACCGGAGCGTGGTCCGGCAACATGCGTTTATGTATAAACGGTTTATCGGATTCGACAACAGGGAATGAACCGCCAGCGATCGAGCGCAACCGATTGTTTTTACTGGATAGTAAAGACGCGTATAGGATGAGCCGATAGAAACATCAGCCCTCCAGCTCCTCGCGCAGCATTTCGAGTTCCAGCCATTCCTCTTCCATCTTGATCAGGCTTTCGCGCAGCTTTTCCATTTCCGCCGCAAGGCGGTTGAAGGCTGCGGGATCCTTGGAAAAGAGGTTCGGATCGGCCATTTTCTTTTCGCGCGCGGCAATCTCGGCTTCCGCCTTCGCCATTTCCTTCGGCAGGTTTTCGAGCGCAAATTTCTGCTTGTAGGAAAGCTTGCCCTTTCCCTTCGAGCTCTCGCCGGCCGGCGCTGTAGCTTCGGCCAATTTCGGCTTTTCGGCCGCCTTTTCAGCTCGCTTCCGCTCCTCGATCGCCCCCTTGCGCTGAACGAGCATGTCGGAATAGCCGCCGGCATATTCGATCCAGCGCCCGTCGGGCTCTTCCGGATCGGCGGGCGCGATCGTCGAGGTCACGGTACGGTCGAGGAAATCGCGATCGTGGCTGACGAGGATGACCGTACCGGCAAAGCCGGAGACGATTTCCTGCAGCAGGTCGAGCGTCTCGATGTCGAGATCGTTCGTCGGTTCGTCGAGGATCAAAAGATTGGTCGGCCGCGACAGGATACGGGCCAGCATCAGCCGCGCGCGTTCGCCGCCGGAGAGGTTCCTGATCGGCGTGCGCGCCTGCTCCGGCTGGAACAGGAATTCCTTCATATAGCCGGTCACATGCCGCTGCTCACCATTGACGAGCAGGTTCTCGCCGCGACCGTCGGTCAGATAGTTGGCGAGCGTATCTTCCGGGTTCAGCTCCTCGCGCTTCTGGTCGAGGGTGGCGATTTCCAGATTGGTGCCGAGCTTTACAGTGCCGCTATCCGGCTCCAGCTGCCCGGTCAGCATCTTCAGAAGCGTCGTCTTGCCGGCGCCGTTCGGGCCGACGAGGCCGATGCAATCGCCGCGATGCACGCGGATCGAGAACGGCGCGACGATGACCCGCTCATTATAGGACTTGGTGATCTTGTCCGCCTCGATCACCAGCTTGCCGCTTTCCTGCGCATCGGAAGCAGCCGCCTGTACCGTGCCCAAAGCGCCTTTGTGACCGCGATAGCGCGAGCGCATATCCTGCAATTCGCCGAGGCGGCGCATGTTGCGCTTGCGCCGCGCCGTCACGCCGTAGCGCAGCCAGTGCTCTTCACGTTCGATCTGCTTGCCGAGCTTGTGCTGCTCCAGCTCTTCGGCTTCCAGCACCTGGTCGCGCCAGGCTTCGAAATGGCCAAAGCCCCTGTCCAGACGACGCGAAGTGCCGCGATCGAGCCAGACGGTCGCGGTCGACACCTTTTCGAGGAAACGCCGGTCGTGCGAGATCAGAACGAGCGCGCTGCGGCTCTTCTGCAGCTCGCCTTCCAGCCATTCGATGGTCGGCAAGTCCAAATGGTTCGTCGGCTCGTCGAGCAGCAGGATATCCGGTTCGGGCGCCAGAACGCGCGCCAGTGCCGCGCGGCGCGCTTCACCGCCGGAAAGGTTCTTCGGATCCTCCTCCCCGGTCAGGCCGAGATGGGAGAGCAGATAGGTGACGCGATAGGGATCATCGCCAGGCCCAAGACCGGCCTCGGCATAGGCCGCCACCGCCTTGTAACCGGCAAAATCGGGCGCCTGCTCGAGATAGCGCACGGTCGACGACGGATGACGGAATACCTCGCCCGATTGCGCTTCGACGAGACCGGCGGCGATCTTCAACAGCGTCGACTTGCCGGAACCATTGCGTCCGACAAGGCAGATCTTGTCGCCCGGCTCCACCTGCAGGCCGGCACCGGCGAGCAACGGCGCACCGCCGAAGCTCAGAAAGATGTCGTCGAGTTTCAGAATGGGAGGGGCCAAGATCAGACTCCGGAAAGGTCATAAGGGCGGGCAAGAACAATGGCCCTGCCGCTGCCGAGCGAAAAGCGCACATCGCCTTCCGCCACGTTGGAAATGGTGCGCGATGCGCCGAAGGGCAAATGAAAATCGCGCAAGGGGTAACGGGCATTGTCGATGAAAAGGCCCGCCAGATCGCTGAAACCAAGAACGGAGAACAGCGAGCCAGCCGGCAGTGCCAGCGTGAGATCGCCTGACGGAAGCGGCACCGCCTCCTCGTCACCCGACGTCAGCAGCACGTCGAAGCCTTTTTCGGCGAGCTGAATACCATAAAGCAGGTGCTGGATCGCATGATCGGAGCGTTCGCCGCCCATGGCGCCCGCCAGGATCAGTCTCGTGGCGCCGCGATCGATCGCTTCCGAGACGGCGATCTCGCCGTCGGTCGCAGCCTTCGCCGCCGGATAGGGCTGCCTGGGCACATTCGGAAAGGCTCCCTGCAGATCGGCAGGCGTGGAATCAAAATCGCCAACCCACAGCTCCGGTTCCATCCCAATCGCGAGGGCATGGCGCATCCCGCCGTCAGCCGCTATGAAGCGGCTGCCGGAAACCGCAGCGCGCAATCGCTCCGTAAGGCGAAGCTCGCCGCCGAGCAGGATGGTGAAGGTGGTGGACTGGCTCATGAGGCAAGCCCATAGCGCAAAGTCCTATCTCTAGGGAAGAGCGCCGTTACTGGAACGGCCCGGCCAAGTCGATCATTCGGTCGTTTCCTTCATGGCGGCCTGGACGACACGTTCATAGCCGCTGACATAACGATCGAAGAGAAACGAAAAGCTTTCGATGTCTTCGGGCGACCAATCGGCAAAGATGCTTCCGATAACGGCGTATTTCTGCACCTGGATTTCCGACAGCAAGCGCTGCCCGAGTGCGGTCAGCACCACGACGATACGCCGCGCGTCCGCCTGCGATGCCTTTCGCCGCAACACACCACGCGTCACCATGTCGGCAGTGATGCGGCTCGCGCGCGATGGATCGATGCGCAAGAGCTCGGCGATCGTGCCGACGGTCACTTCGCCCGTATCTTCCGCCCGCCGCACGACATCGAGCACATCGAGATGCGAAAGCTCAAGCCCCGGGGCCACATGTTGAATGGCGAGCCTGCCGATCATGCGACGGCCGGTCAGCAAGCGCATGCGCATCATCGCCTGACCGATGCGCAGAAACTTCTCGTCTTCGGCCAGCGTCGGAACTTCGATATCTTTTGTATTCGGCGCAGATGTCATCCCTAAAGCATAGCAGAGGTCGGGACGAAACAAAACATGCAAAGGGCATTCACCTGCCATTGACAATTATATGCTAATAGCACATATATTCATCCATGAAGACCGGGCGTCCCGCGCATTCGCTCGATAGCGCAGCGTTCCGGCCCAGTTCGGGTTCTTGCTCCATGGACATGCAGACAAGCTTCACACCGCTCGTGGCGGATCACAAACGGCGGCTTATTCTTTTCCTCTTTCTGATGACCGCCATGTTCATGGCAACGCTCGACAACCAGATCGTCTCGACGGCACTGCCGACGATCGTCGGCGAGTTCGGGCATCTGGATCGCTTCGGCTGGATCGGATCGGCCTATCTTCTCTCGCTTTCCGCCGTCATGCCCGTCTACGGCAAGCTCGGTGATCTCTTCGGCCGCAAATATGTGATGATGACGGCAATCGCGATCTTCACGGTCGGCTCTGCCGTCTGCGGTCTAGCCATCTCGATGGATACGCTGATCGCCGCCCGCGTCCTTCAAGGCTTCGGCGGTGGCGGCATCATGGTCTCGATCTTCGCCGTCAACGCCGATCTCTTCGAGCCGCGCGAGCGTGCGCGCTACCAGAGCTATTCGAGCCTCGTGCTGATGGCGTCGGGCGCCATCGGCCCCGTTCTCGGCGGCACGATGAGCGATCTTTTCGGCTGGCGTTCGATCTTCCTCGTCAACGTACCGATCGGCTTCATCGTGCTTGCCGGCCTCGCCTTCATGCTGCCCTACCGCAAGCCTGCCCGCCGTCCGAAGATCGATTATGCCGGCGCCATCGTCCTTGCCCTGACGACGACAAGCATTGTGCTTGCTGCCGACGGAAGCGAACTCTTCGGGTCGCTGCTATCGCCGCAATGCCTTGGTATTATTGCCTTCGGGGTAATCTGCGCCATCGCCTGGGTCTTCATCGAGCGCCGCGCACCCGAGCCGATCGTGCCGATGACGCTGTTCCGCAATCCGACATTCGGCCTTCTGCTGATCCTCTCGATCACCAGCGGCGCCGTCGCCATCGGCATGGTCAATTACTTCGCGCTCTTCCTGCAGACGACGACAGGCCTTTCTCCCTCCATGGCCGGGCTGCTGTTCATTCTCCTGACCGGCGGCATCGTCTGCGGCTCGCTCTCCGCCGGCCGACTGATCGCGGCCAAAGGCCGTTACAAGCCGTTTGCCGTCGCCAGCGCCAGCTGCAGCACCATCGCATTCGCCTCGCTCGCCTTCGTCCATGCCGGCACGCCCATCGTCCTCATTGGCGGCCTGATGCTGCTGCACGGCATCGGCATCGGCCTTGCCCAGCAGGTGCCCGTTATCGGCGTACAGAATGCAGCGGCTGCCCGTGACGTCGGCGCGGCAACGGGTGCCGTCACGTTGTCGCGCATGGGCGGCGCCTCCATCGCCATCTCCATCTACGGCGCCATCATCGCCGCCAAACTCGGCAGTGTCGGTGTCTCCATATCCGGCGTACCGAACATCGAGGAGCTGACGCCGAAGATGATGGCCGCCTTGCCCGAGATCACCCGCGAGGCCGTCGCCAACGCCTATGCGAGCGCCTTCAGTCCGTTGTTCATGACGGCAGCCGGCATTTGCATGCTTGGTCTCCTGACCTCGCTGACACTGAAGAATGTGCAGCTCCCGGGTGCCGCGAAGAAATTCGAAAGCCCGGCGGTCGCGGAGGCTGCCGAGTAAATCCTTCATGCTGCAATCGGCAAGGGAATCATTTCCCTTGTCATCCCTCCGTCACGAGGCTAAATCTGCCGACGCTCTAACGGGGTGCCTAATGTCCTTCAGGACATTTGGCTGAGAGGCTTTCACCGGCCAACCCGCGGAACCTGATCCGGCTAACACCGGCGGAGGGATTAGACGCGTGACGAAATCATAGCGCCCTTTCCCCGTCAGACGAAACCCAGAGCATGATGCCGAAAAACGGAAACGGTTTTCGGACGACATCATGCCCTAATTATTTGATTTTAGAGCGGATTCAGATTTTAGGTCGGTAGACCTGAAATCATCCGGCTCTAGGAGGAGGCGCGACCATGCACAACCGTTCGCTATTGTCATTCTTCGCCGGCCTGGCCCTTGCCGCCGGAACGACCTTTTTTGCCGCGCAGCCTGCCGCTGCAGCCGACAAGACCCTGACCATCTACACTTATGAGAGCTTCACCGCCGACTGGGGTCCGGGCGCCAAGGTCAAGGCCGCCTTCGAAAAGACCTGCGGCTGCACGGTCAATTACGTCGCCGTCACCGATGGCGTTGCACTTCTCTCCCGCCTCAAACTGGAAGGAACGGGCACCAAGGCCGATGTCGTTCTCGGTCTCGACACCAATCTTATCGACGAAGCGAAGGATACCGGCCTCTTCGACGCAAGCGGCGTCGACACGTCGGCCCTCAAGGTTCCCGGCGGTTTCAAGGACGACGTATTCGTGCCCTACGACTACGGCCATTTCGCCGTGATCTATGACAGCCAGACCGTCAAGAATCCGCCCAAGAGCATGAAGGATCTCGTCGAAGGCGATCCCAATCAGAAGATCGTCATCGAGGATCCGCGCACCTCGACGCCGGGTCTCGGCCTGCTGCTCTGGGTCAAGTCGATCTATGGCGACAAATCCGCCGATGCCTGGGCGAAGCTCAAAGGCCGCATCCTAACGGTCACCCCCGGCTGGTCGGAAGCCTATGATCTGTTCACCAAGGGCGAAGCGCCGATGGTGCTCTCCTACACGACGTCACCGGCCTATCACATGATCGAAGACAAGACCGATCGCTATCAGGCCGCCGCCTTCTCGGAGGGGCATTACATTCAGATCGAGGTCGCCGGCCTCATCAAGTCCTCGCCGAACAAGGAACTTGCTCGCGATTTCCTGAAATTCATGATCTCCACCGGCTTCCAAGACATCATTCCGACAAGCAACTGGATGATGCCGGTTTCCGCCACTTCCGAGCCGCTGCCGGATGCCTTCAGCAAGCTCGTCGTGCCGTCGAAGACCTTCCTGATGAGCCCTGCGGACGTCGACAAGAACCGTAAAGCCTGGATCGACGAATGGCTGACCGCCACCAGCGGCAACTGATGCCTTGATCATACTCACGGCACCCGAGCGAAGACGCGCTATTTCCGGCGGGGCGTTCAGCCTCGGCAGCATTGCGCTCTTCGTCGGGATCGCTGTTCTTGTTCTTCTCTCCGCCGGCATCGAATCCGGCGGCGACACCTCGCTCACAGACCCATATCTGCTGCGCATCCTGCGCTTCACACTGCTGCAGGCGGTGCTTTCGACACTGCTCTCCATTGTGCTCGCCATTCCGGTCGCCCGCGCATTGGCGCGCCAGCCGCGCTTTCCCGGCCGGCTGTGGCTGATCCGAATGATGGCCGTGCCGATGGGCCTGCCGGTGCTGATCGGCGCACTCGGCCTGCTCGGCATATGGGGCCGGCAGGGGCTCATCAATCAGGCGCTATCAGCACTCGGCCTGTCGCAGCCCGTCAGCATCTATGGCCTGGCCGGTATCCTGCTTGCGCATGTCTTCTTCAACATGCCGCTCGCCTGCCGACTGATGCTGGTCGGACTGGAGCGGGTGCCAGCGGAATATTGGCTCGTAGCCGGCGGACTCGGCATGCGGCCCATCTCGGTCTTCCGCTTCATCGAATGGCCTATTCTGCGCGGCCTCATTCCCGGCATCGCCGGCCTGATCTTCATGCTCTGCGCCACCAGCTTCACACTGGTCCTGATCCTCGGCGGCGGCCCGGCCGCAACGACGCTGGAAGTGGCGATCTACCAGGCCCTCCGCTTCGATTTCGATCCCGGCCGCGCCGTGATGCTGTCGCTGCTGCAGATCGTCGTCACCCTGCTTGTGCTCGGCGTCATGACGCTGTTTCGAGCTCCCGACGATCACGGACTGACGGCCGGCCGGGCGCTGCGCCGAATCGATGGACAGGAGATGGCTGCGCGGTACGTCGATGCCGCGCTGCTGGCGGCCGCGACGCTCTTTCTCGGCATGCCGCTTGCTGCGGTCGTCGTGACCGGCCTCAAGGCCAATCTTTTCAAGCTCGTCTCCCAGCCAATCTTCCTGCAGGCGGCAGTCACAAGTCTTGCAATCGCGCTTGCTGCAGGCCTTCTGGCCGTGCTGACATCCTTCGCGATCATTCGCGCCCGCTCGGTGATATCGGCGGATCGCCGAAAGTCCCTCGGCCTGCACGGCCTGGCGATCGCATTAGGCGCAAGCTCCTCCCTCATCCTGCTGGTGCCACCGATCGTGCTGGCAACCGGCTGGTTCCTGGCGCTCAGGCCATTGGGCGATCCCAGCCGCTTTGCGGCTGTCCTCATCATTGTCATCAATGCGCTGATGGCGCTGCCCTTCGTCATTCGCGTCATCGAGCCGGCCTGTACGGTCCATGTCAGCCGCACCGGGCGGCTGGCGGCAAGCCTCGGCCTTCACGGCATTGCGCGCCTGCGCATGGTCGATTGGCCGGCTCTACGCAAACCGCTCTTCACGGCGCTCTCCTTCGCCATGGCCCTGTCGCTCGGCGATCTCGGCGCCGTCGCACTCTTCGGCTCCGATAGCCTGATGACCCTGCCCTGGCTGGTCTACAGCAAGCTCGGCAGCTACCGCACCAACGACGCCGACGGATATGCCTTGATCCTCGGCCTGGTATGCCTTCTCCTGACCATAGCCGGAACCGCGGGCCAGGGCGTGCCGGATGACGAAAGCAGACGAAATGACTGACGGCAGCACCATGAAGGCAGAAGACATCAGCATGGAAGGAGTCGAACTGCGCCTCGGCGCGCATGACTTCCGCTTCGATTGCGCATTGCCGCAGGGCAAGATCATCGCCATTGCCGGGCCGTCAGGGTCGGGCAAATCCACCTTTCTCAATTTACTGGCAGGTTTCGAACAGCCTGACCGCGGCCGTATCCTGCTCGCCGGACAGGACGTGAGCCGCCTGCATCCCGCCGAACGGCCGGTGTCTCTCGTTTTCCAGGACAACAACCTCTTCGCTCATCTCGATCTCTTTACCAATGTCGGCCTTGGCATCAGCCCGTCATTGAGGCTTTCGAAGGAGGATCGGCAAAAGGTCTCGGAGGCTTTGGCGCGGGTCGGGCTAGCCGGTTTTGAAAAGCGCAAGCCGGGAACGCTTTCCGGCGGCGAGCGCCAGCGCGCCGCTTTCGCTCGGGCTCTGGTGCGCGACAAGCCAATCCTGTTGCTGGACGAGCCTTTCGCCGCGCTCGATCCCGGCCTGCGCTCCGGCATGGTCGAACTTCTGAAAACTCTGCATCGCGAAACCGGCAATACGGTGCTGATCGTCTCGCATGACCCGGCCGAAGTGCGGCGCCTTGCCGACCACGCCGTCTTCATCGACGGCGGCACGATCAAGCTTACCGCGCCCATCGAAACCTTCCTGCAGGCGGGCGGGATTCCGGCGTTGACCAGATTTCTGCAACATTGATTGTGTCATGGCAGCTTGCCGCCGGCTTTGCCTTAATTTCGTCTAGCGAAGCGGCTGAAAGTCCTCGGAAATGCTTGCTAAAATACAACGCTGCCACATTTAAACGGAGTCTCGCTATGCAACCGGTGCCAAAATCGGCTACAGCAAGAGGTGGAAGCCGTCCGGGTAAATGCGGATCGATGGGGGCGAAAACAACCTTTATCGGCGCACGACCATGATCGGCCCGGTAAGGATCAACCGGATGTGGCGCCGAGCCGGCATGACAGCGAAATGAGTAGGATGCAGGTCCTGAAGCAGAGCAAGCGAGCAGAACGAAGGATCGATTTGACCGTCGCAGCCCGTTTGCGCCGTTTTGTGCCCTTCCTTGCAGCCGCAGCAATGTTGAACAGCTGCCAGACGGTGATGGATCAATCCTATCAGCCGAGCGTTTCGCCCTCCGCCAATCCGCAGATCGTTTCCGAAGTGCAGAAGAACGATCCGCGCGCGCAAATGGGAGCCCGCGAGCATCCGCGTATCCTCGCAAGCTATGGCGGCGAATACAAGGATGCCAAGACGGAGAGGCTCGTTGCCCGCATCGCCGGCGCCTTGACCAGTGTATCGGAAAATCCGCAGCAGTCCTACCGCATCACCATTCTCAATTCGCCCTCGATCAATGCCTTTGCCTTGCCCGGTGGATATCTCTATGTGACGCGCGGCCTTCTGGCGCTTGCCAATGATGCGTCCGAAGTCGCCGCAGTGCTATCGCACGAGATGGCGCACGTAACAGCCAATCACGGCATCGAGCGGCAGAAACGCGAAGAAGCCGAAGTCATCGCCAGCCGCGTCGTTTCGGAAGTCCTGTCGAGCGATCTGGCCGGCAAGCAGGCGCTTGCCCGCGGCAAGCTGCGTCTCGCCGCCTTCTCGCGCCAGCAGGAACTCCAGGCCGACGAGATCGGCATTCGCACACTCGGCCAGGCCGGCTACGATCCTTACGCCGCCGCGCGCTTCCTGAACGCGATGGAGGACTATAGCCGCTTCATGTCGGCCAATTCCGACGTCGACCAGAGCCTGGACTTCCTTTCAAGCCACCCGAGCACGCCGCAGCGTATCGACCTTGCCAAGGCGCACGCGCGCGAATTCGGCGAGGAAGGCAAGGTCGGCGACATCGGCCGCGACTATTATCTCAACGGCATCGACGGCCTGCTCTATGGCGACAGCCCCGAAGAAGGCTATGTGCGTGGCCAGACCTTCCTGCATGGCGGCCTCGGCATCCGCTTCGACGTCCCGCCCGATTTCCGTATCGACAACAAGGTCGAAGCCGTCATGGCGACCGGCCCCGGCGACATCGCCATCCGCTTCGACGGCGTGGCTGACACCCAGAACCAGAATCTGACGAACTATATCTCCAGCGGCTGGGTCACCGGCCTCGATCCCTCCTCGATTAGGTCGATCACCGTCAATGGCATGCCGGCCGCCACTGCGCGCGCCTCAGCCGACCGCTGGGATTTCGATGTGACCGTGATCCGCGACCGCACGCAGATCTTCCGCTTCCTGACGGCGGTGCCGAAGGGGAATATCGCTCAGCTTGATCAGACCGCCAATGTGCTGCGTGCCAGCTTCCGGCATATGACCCCGGAAGAGGCGGCCTCGCTGAAGCCGCTGCGTGTTCGCGTCGTTACCGTCAAACCCGGCGACACCATCACCACGCTCGCCGCCCGCATGATGGGCACGGACCGCAAGCTCGACCTGTTCAAACTGATAAATGCCCTGCCAACCGGGGCAAACATTGCACCGGGCGACAAGGTCAAAATCATTTCGGAATAATAGCGGGACGACTTCTCCCGTCCGGGAGAAGCGCGCACTCAGGCGTAGCTGGCCATGCGGGGATCCGCATCCACCAGGGCGTTGCGGAGCTTGTCCATCGCGCGGCTTTCGATCTGGCGCACGCGCTCCTTGGAAATGCCAAGATCGGCACCGAGCTCTTCGAGCGTCGCGCCGTCTTCGACCAGGCGGCGCGCTTGGATGATCTTCATTTCACGTTCGTTGAGATGTTTCAGCGCCGACGCCAGCCAAACGCGGCGGCGCTCGCCGTCGATCATGTCGGACACCTGCTCGTCGGGAAGCGGCTCGTCGCTGATCAGGAAATCGATGCGCTCGGCACTTTCGGAATCGCCAGCAATCGAGGGGGCCTGCAGGGAGGTATCGCTACTGGAGAGGCGCGCATCCATCGTCTGCACATCCGTAAGGCTGACGCCGAGCGTCACGGCGATTTCTTCATGGATGGACTGGACGGTGACGTTGGAATTGCTGCGGGCAAGCTTGGCGCGTAAGCGGCGCAGATTGAAAAACAGCGCCTTCTGGGCGGAACTCGTGCCGCCGCGCACGATCGACCAATTGCGCAGGATATAGTCCTGGATCGAAGCGCGGATCCACCAGCTTGCATAGGTGGAGAAGCGAACTTCCCGCTCCGGTTCGAAGCGGGCGGCCGCTTCTAGCAGGCCGACATAGCCTTCCTGCACCAGATCGCTCATCGGCAGTCCGAAGTTACGAAACTTCCCCGCCATGGAAATGACGAGGCGCATATGGGCAGTTGCGATCTGATTGCGGGCGCCGCGATCATCGTGGTCTTTCCAGCGCATGGCGAGATCGTGTTCTTCGTCGCGAGCCAGATAGGGAGCAGCCATGGCAACTTTGATCATGCGCCGATCTGCAGACATATTCGTCATATGCATCTCCTGGGTTTCGGCCTCAAATCGTCTCTATGCCGCGGTCGACGAAAAAGGCAGCAAGCATCGTTTCCGAACATCGCTGTTCGGATGGAAATCAATGAATGAAATTGCAAATTGGAAACCGATTATCCGGGTCACCGGATGATCGGTGACTAGTCTAGTTCGATCTCATCGAACGGGTCTGACGATTGAATTATCTTCAGATCGCCGGGGAGCTTCGAGTGAAAACGCATAGGCCGGTCCTCGTGAATGTCCATAAAACGGCCTGTCTGAATACCCCTCTCCACAGGAGTGTACCCACACGGACCGCCAACACAGGGCTTCAACGCATCAGAACGGAAAAGGTTCCAAAGAAAAAACCCGGCACCAAGGCCGGGTTTTTCGAAGCAATATTGGCGTCTCGCCTTATGCGGCTTCGTCCTGCGAGTCGTCTTCTTCGAGGACCTTGCCGCGCTTCGGTCCCTTGTTCAGGTTGGTTTCGACAAGGCGAACGGCTTCGGTTTCCGACATCTTGTTGACAGCGGCGATTTCACGCGCCATGCGGTCAAGTGCAGCTTCATAAAGCTGACGTTCGGAATAGGACTGTTCCGGCTGGTTCTCGGCGCGATAGAGATCGCGAACGACTTCTGCGATCGAGATCAGATCGCCGGAATTGATCTTGGCATCGTATTCCTGCGCGCGGCGCGACCACATGGTGCGCTTGACGCGGGCCTTGCCCTGCACGACCTTCAATGCACGCTCGACGAAATCGGTCTCGGAAAGCTTGCGCATGCCGATGCTCATGGCCTTGGCCACCGGAACCTTCAGGCGCATCTTGTCTTTCTCGAAGTCGATCACGAACAGCTCGAGCTTCATGCCTGCGACTTCCTGTTCTTCGATCGCAGTGATCGTGCCGACACCGTGGGCCGGATAAACGATCGCTTCACCAGTCTTGAAGCCATGGCGTGCTGCTGAAGGTTTTTTCTGCTGGGTCGTCATTCTTTTCAAAAACTCCCTGTTATGCGCCCCGTTAGGGCCGGGGTGCCGGGTCAGTCAGGCCCGGATGAGACGGACGTACCGTCGGGTCACTTCATCCTGGTCCAGCCAGACTTATGCAAACAGAAACCCACCCATCGCGATCAGGGACCCGACAACACAATACGTTGATATGTCAAGGAAACCGCGTACGGATTGGTGATTTGCTTTCGTGATGGTTTCGGGCATGCGAAATGCCGCAGTGGATCAGTGTGACGACCCTATCACAAAAATCTGAGGAAATCAATAATTTGCTGCGCACGCGCCAAATTGGCCATGTTGACCGGCCAGCGGCCCAATGGCAATGATTCGCTTTCTGCGATATCGACTACACCTTTATCGAAGGCCTGTCACGGCCTTCGATCAGTCGCCCGTACCGGGATTGGCCGAGAAATACTTCTCGAATTTTCCCTGTTCGCCATCCATTTCCTTGGCTTCCGGCATCGGGTCACGCTTGACCGTGATGTTCGGCCAAATGGCGGCGTATTCCGCATTGACCTTCAGCCACTTGTCGAGACCCGGTTCCGTATCGGGCTTGATCGCCTCGGCGGGACATTCCGGTTCGCAGACGCCGCAATCGATGCATTCGTCGGGATGGATGACGAGAAAGTTCTCGCCTTCGTAGAAGCAGTCGACAGGGCAGACTTCCACGCAATCGGTATATTTGCAGCGAATGCAATTGTCAGTCACGACATATGTCATGAAGCACTCCAGGGATGTATTGAGCTTCCGCGGACGCGCAACCTGGAACGTCGCACCTTCCCACGGCGCCGAACGGGCAGACGAATGCATCACACGCAAACGCGCCGCCCGGCTGGTTACCGGCAGGGTGATCGTGAGGTATCGACTTTGTCACCCAATTTCAAGGACAAACAATCGCAAAACCCCTCTGCGACAGGCAGAGTTTTCTAATCATCGTCGGAGATGAGGCGATCGATCGCACGCCGATCCCTTTTTGTGGGCCTGCCGCTGCCGGGTGCCCGCAACGCCTGCTCGAACGGGGTGAGGCGTTTTGTCTCATCGAGCGGCGGCGTCAGATCTTCATAAAGCAGCCTGGCTTCCTCGAAAGGACCTCTACGCTCGCCGGCCGACCGTACGATCAACACTATATCCCGCCGCTCCAGCGAGAGCTCGATGCGGTCACCGGCCTTGATGCCGAAGCTCGGCTGCACGACCCGCTCGCCATTCACCCGGACGCTGCCGTTCTGCACATAGACCTGCGCCAATGAGCGGGATTTCACCATGCGGGCAAAGAACAGCCATTTGTCGATGCGCTGGCGCGAACCGGAAAATGGCTGTTTTTCGTCCGTCATGACCTATTTCTTCATCTGCTCCTTGAGGGCAGCGAGCTTGGCGAAAGGAGAATCCGGATCGATCGGCTTTTCCTTGCGCGGCGGTTTGGCTTCGAAGCGCAACGGCTGCGAGGCACCGCGATTGTTGCGATCATTCCGGTCGCCACGTTCCTGACGATCACCGCGTTCGCCGCGGTTGCCCTGATGCTGCGGGCGGCCGCCCTCACGATTGCCGCGCGGACCCTTGTCACTGCCACGAGCCTCACGATTGTCGCGTCCATCGCGGCGATCACGGCCGCCTTCGCGATTGCCTTCGCCGGCTGCCTGCTCGCCACCACGACGATTGCCCTGCTGACCACGCCCCTCGCCCTGCTGGCCGCGGCGATCGCCGTGGCCACGGCCGCCTTGCCGCTGCTGATGGTCGTTGCGGCCACCCAGACGCCAGAGCAGAACAGGCTTCGGTTCCGTCGGCTCTGCGGCGACTTCTGCAGCGGCAACTGGCTCGGCAGCTACGGCAACTTCCGTCTCAGCAGGTGCCTCGGCGGGAGCGGCTGCTTCCTGCGAAACGGCTTCTACTTCCTTAGCCGGCTCGCCTGTTGCAGTGTCGGCGTCATCATGATCGGCCTTTTCGGCTGTGGCGTCCCCTGCCGGTGCGGCGGGCGCCGCAGCCGCGTCCTGCTGAGCGAGGAAAGCCGTAGCCTCCTCCGCCTTCACCGCATCGGCGCGATAGCCGAGACCCTTGAGGATTTCCTCCATGTCCTCGAGCGTCGCGCCGAGAATGGAGAGCATCGCTGTCGTCGTCGTGAAGCGACGGCCGTCATAAGCGCCGTCAGGGCGCGAAGCCTGGCCGGGCTTCCACTGCAGCAGCGGACGGATGAGGTCCGCCAGGCGCTCGAGGATGTCGATACGCACCGCGCGCTTGCCGAGGAACCGGAAGCCGGCAAGTTTGTAAAATGTGCGCTCATAGCCCGGATCGGTGACGACCGAGGTACGGCCAGCGGCCAGAACCGGGATCAGATCGCCATAGCCCGGCTTGTCCAGGCCATCGTTCTTCAGCGCCCAGAGGAGCGTGATGAGCTCGGCCGGAGCCGGCTTCAGCAGGGCGGGCACGAAAATATGGTACGCGCCGAAGCGAACGCCGTAGCGGCGCATCGAGGCACGTCCGTCCTGATCCAGCGATTTCACTTCTTCCGTGACGTCGCGGCGGAACAGAACGCCGAGATTCTCCACCAGCTGGAAAGCCAGCCCCTTGGCAAGGCCCTGCAGATCTTCGGCACGCTGGAGATCGTCCAGCGGCTTTAGGATCGTGCTGATGTGATGGTTCACGAAACGCTCGATACGGGCGGCGACATGATCGCGCGCATTGCCGGTCAGCTGTTCGTCGGCAAGCAAGATGACGCGCGGACGCATGACATGATCGCTGCCTGAAAGGCGCGCGACGGGGTCGCCGAGCCAGCGCACGAGGCCATCGGCACTGATCGCGAGATCGCCGTTGCCGGCCGCATGCAGACGTGCGGCACGTGCCTCGAACTCCAGCCCGAGCGCCTTATGCGAGGCGGTCTGGACAGCCTTGGCATCCGGCCCCTCGGTCCCTGCGATAGGCGTGAACCGGAATCCGGTCAACTGTCCCACATGATGCCCCTCTACGAAGACATCTCCATTCACACTGATTTCAGCTTCCAGCATCGCATTCTCTCTCAGGCGCTTCATGAGCACAGATGTCCTGCGATCAACAAAGCGTTTCGTCAACCTCTCATGTAACGCGTCGGACAATCGATCTTCGATTTCCCGCGTCTTTTCTTGCCAGTGTGTCGGATCGGCAAGCCAGCCGGGCCGGTTCGACACATAGGTCCAAGTCCTTATCTGCGCGATTCGCGCCGAAAGCGTGTCGATCTCGCCATCCGTCCGATCGGCGCGATGCACCTGTTCGGCCAGGAAATCCTCTTTCACCGTGCCATAGCGCACGAGATCAGAAAAGAGGGTGGCGATGAGATCAGCATGCTGGGCAGGCGTGATGCGCCGATAGTCGGGAAGCGCACAGGCCTCCCACAATTTCTCAACCCGAGCCGGGTTGCTGGCAAGATCGACTATCTCCAGATCGCGTGACAGATATTCCAATGCCTGCTGGTCTACCGCAGGCAGCGCGCGCGTCAAGCCCTGCACGCGAGGCGCGTCTTCCAAACTTGCACGCAACGCCGCGATCGAAGCGAAATCCAAGTCTTTGGTACGCCATTGCAGCACCTTGACCATGTCGAATTCATGTCCCTCGATGCGGCGCACGAGTTCATCGTCGAAAGGATCGACTTGTCCCGTCACCCCGAAGGTGCCGTCCTTGAGATGGCGGCCCGCGCGACCTGCGATCTGACCGAGCTCGGCCGGATTGAGATTGCGGAATTGATAGCCGTCAAACTTGCGGTCCTGCGCAAAGGCGACATGATCGACATCGAGGTTGAGCCCCATGCCGATCGCATCGGTCGCAACCAGATATTCGACATCGCCGGCCTGATAGAGCGCCACCTGCGCATTGCGGGTACGCGGGCTGAGCGCCCCGAGGACGACGGCCGCGCCACCGCGCTGGCGGCGGATAAGCTCTGCGATCGCATAAACCTCGTCGGCGGAAAAGGCGACAATGGCCGTGCGCTGCGGCAGCCGCGTGATCTTCTTCTGCCCGGCGTAGAAAAGATGCGATAGCCTCGGCCGTTCGAGGACGGTAATCCCAGGCAGAAGTTGTTCAAGGATCGGCCGCATCGTGCCGGCGCCGAGCAGCAGGGTTTCATCGCGGCCGCGCAGATGCAAAAGGCGGTCGGTAAAAATATGTCCGCGCTCCAGATCGCCGGCAAGCTGCACCTCGTCGATCGCGACGAAGGAGGCGCGCGTCTCGCGCGGCATGGCCTCCACCGTGCAGACCGAATAGCGCGCATTGGGCGGCGATATCTTTTCCTCGCCGGTCACCAGCGCGACATTGTGCGCGCCGACCTTCTCGACGACGCGCGTATACACCTCACGGGCAAGCAGCCGCAGCGGCAGGCCGATCACGCCGCTGCCGTGTGCCACCATGCGCTCGATGGCATAATGGGTCTTACCGGTATTGGTCGGTCCGAGCACTGCGGTCACGCCGCGTCCGCTCAGGATCATGGGCTGCGAAGTCTGAGTCATAGGTCCGTGCATAGGCGAGAAACAGCCGTCTTCCGATCAGCCAGTTCCTCCTGGAGGAAACGAACAGATGACGACCATATGTGACAAAGGCAAGACCCGAATGAAAAAACAGATGCGGCAACATTCGATTTCATATTTGAGCGCTTCAACCATAAGCTACATTTACGTTGCATCCCATGCGAGTCCGGGCCAATCCAGAACAGCCTGAGAACGAATCGGAGACGAATCGCTGACTCCGTCATGTTCCTTATTTGTTCACGACTACATATGGATTGCAATGAAAAGATTGCCACCAAATGCTGAATCTCGTTTACACGGCTTTCTGCGGGAAAAAGGAGTCAAGCGGAGAATCCTCGGCCAGAGAAATTTCGTGCCGTGCCATCGTTAACAATCTGTAAATGATAAGGTTTCGCATGAATCAGCGGACGACATCCACCTCCAGGCCAAAGCCGAAACGAATCGGCGACGAATCGCAGATTCCAAACGATTCTGTTTTGTTCTCCACAATATCTAGCGGTTTCCCCGCAATGGCATACCGGACTCTGAATGGTTGAGACGCGAATCCGAGCCGAATCTGCGATTGCGGTTCGTCTTTTGACGAGCGCAGCTATAATGAATCGACAAATGCACGCAAAAGGTGCGGTCGTTAACACAACGATCAAAGCCGGAACGAATCGGTGACGAATCGCGGATAGCGGCAGGTATCGCATTTGTTCACGGCTACATGTTGTATTTCGCCGGAGCAGCATCGCGACATAGAGGTCAGCTTGAATGGCAATGCTGTTGTGGAGTTCGCTGCGAATTAACGAATTCGCCCGCGAACACCACCTGGACGATGTTTGCCGGCGGCAGCATCTTGCATTCGGCGTGTCGGCAAACGCCCAGCCGTTAACCAAAGTTCAAATGCAGAACGAATCGCCGACGAATCACGGACATCCGGCCTTTCCCGTTTCGTTCACCACAACCCATTGTATTTTAATGGTATTTTAACCATACAAACGAATTTGCCGCCGCGCTTTTAACCGCCACCCGATGCGATCCCATTTAAGGGTTTGCTAAGCATCCCAACTGCTGTGCGCGTGCATTTTTATTTCTTAGCCGGAACAATTGCCGCGCGTGCAAGTTTCTATGAGCAGAATTGAGGAATTCGTCCATTCACTGGAACAGTTTCGAGTGAGAAAGCTGGAACGTCAACGCCATGTCGAACAACGATAATGGCGGGATATTCGAACCGGACGGACATGGAGGAGACATATCATGCTTGGTACGGTATTGCTTGTCATACTGATTCTGCTGTTGGTTGGCGCACTTCCCAGCTGGGGTTACAGCCGGTCGTGGGGGTATGGACCATCGGGTGGTCTCGGGCTTGTTCTCGTCATTGTCCTCATTCTGTTATTAATGGGGCGCATCTGATCAGCAGACACTGTTCAAACCTCGCAACATCAGGGAGCTAACACCATGAAGAAGATTATCGTCGCGATCGCCCTCGTCGGCGCATTGGCGTCGTGCACGGCAACGGAAAAAGGTACGGCGATCGGCGCCGGCACCGGCGCGTTGATCGGTGGCGTCGCCACCCATAGCTGGGGCGGCGCCGCTGTCGGCGCGGTGGCTGGCGGCGTAGTCGGCAACCTCATCGGGCGTTCGGAAGATCGTCGCGGCTACTGCATCTATCGCGACCGCTATGGTCACCGTTATGAGGCTCGCTGCCGCTAAGGCATTGCCTGACCGGCCGCCACCGGCGACCGGTCAGGATTCGCTCTCGGAACAAATTCAGGGAGCGGCGGTTCCCTCAACAAAATCGTCTTCCCGCGCCGTCGATCACGGCGAGGGGCAGTGTTTTGAGAAAGGAACGGCATCATGGCCGCAATCATCGCAAGCATTGCAGCACTCGTGCTTACCGGCACCACTTTTTACGCGCTCGTAAGCGGGGCGAGAGCTCGAGACAGGGAGAAGCGGCAGGTCGCCCTTGAGGCGGTCATCCTGGAATTCAAGCCACGACATCGGCAGCAGGCCTCAACAAGAGGATGATTGCCGGCTGAGCTCAGAAATTCCGTTTCGCAACGCGCTACACAGGCTGAAGAGGCTCCGTCCGCCCTGAACCGCTTTTTATAGCCCTTGCGCAGCTCCCAGCGGAAAACTGGCCAGCGCTTTTCCCAAATTGATTATACGAAGAGCTGGCCGCCATTGGCAGATATGGTCGATCCGGTAATAAAACCGGCATCGTCGCTGGCTAGGAAGACGGCGATGCGGGCGATTTCCTCGGGTTCGCCGAGGCGCCCGACGGGGATCTGCGGAATGATGCGCTCGTTGAGCACTTTCTCCGGAACCGCCAGTACCATCTCCGTGCCGATATAGCCGGGGCAAATCGCGTTGACCGTGATGTTCTTGGCAGCACCTTCCTGCGCAAGCGCCTTGGTGAAGCCGAGATCGCCCGCCTTGGCCGCGGAGTAGTTCGCCTGCCCCATCTGTCCCTTCTGACCATTGATGGACGAGATATTGATGACGCGGCCGAAGCTGCGGTCGCGCATGCCCTGCCAGACGTGATGCGTCATGTTGAAGAGGCCAGTGAGATTGGTATTGATGACCTCGTGCCACTGCTGCGGCGTCATTTTGTGGAACATGGCATCGCGGGTGATGCCGGCATTGTTGACCAGGATGTCGACATGACCAAGATCATGTTCGATCTTGGCGATGCCCTTGCCGCAAGCCTCGTAGTCGGTGACATCCCACTTGTGAACGGAAATCCCCGTCACATCATGGAAAGCCCGGGCCTTCTCATCATTACCGGCATAGGTTGCGGCCACCTTATAGCCCGCATTGTGCAGCGCCATCGAAATGGCAGCTCCGATGCCGCGCGTACCTCCGGTTACCAATGCCACTCTGCTCATGTGCCACTCCCCTTTTTTTGCGGAGGCGTGACGCCCGAAGGTCGGGTCGCCCGCTCGCTTTCATCACTTCTTCTGGAAAATTCCCTTCAAGACGCCTTGGAGCATGATGCCGAAAAGTGTCATGCGGTTTTCGGACGACATCATTCTCTATTTCTTTGATTCTAGAGCGCCTCGAAGCACATGGCGACACCCATGCCGCCGCCGATGCAAAGCGTGGCAAGTCCCTTGCGGGCACCGCGGCGCCTCATCTCGAACAGCAGCGTATTGAGGACGCGAGCACCCGAAGCGCCGATCGGATGGCCGATGGCAATCGCGCCGCCATTGACATTGACGATCGACGTATCCCAGCCGAGATCCTTGTTGACGGCACAGGCCTGGGCAGCAAACGCCTCATTGGCCTCGACGAGATCGAGGTCGTTGACGGACCAGCCAGCCTTTTCCAGCGCCTTGCGGGAGGCCGGTATCGGCCCCGTACCCATGATCTGCGGATCGACGCCGGCGGTTGCCCAGGAGACAATACGGGCCAGCGGCTGGATGCCGCGGCGCGAGGCCTCTGCCTCGGTCATCAGCACGGCCGCAGCGGCGCCGTCGTTAAGCCCGGAAGCGTTGCCGGCGGTGACGGAGCCCTCCTTGTCGAAGGCCGGGCGCAGCTTCGCCATGGCCTCCATCGTCGCACCAAGGCGGATATATTCATCGGCATCAACCGTAACGTCGCCCTTGCGCGTCTGGATGGTGAAGGGAATGATCTCGTCCTTGAAGCGGCCGGCCTTCTGTGCGGCTTCCGCCTTGTTCTGCGAGGCAACGGCGAACTGATCCTGCTCCTCGCGCGACAGCTGCCACTGGCGGGCGATGTTTTCGGCCGTAATGCCCATGTGGTAACCGTAGAAGGCGTCCGTCAGGCCATCCTTGATCATGGTGTCGATCATCTTCATGTCGCCCATCTTGGTGCCGGAGCGAAGATTCGCTGCATGTGGTGCCATCGACATGGATTCCTGACCGCCGGCGACGATGATCTTTGCATCACCGGTTGCGATCTGCTGCAGGCCGAGCGCCACGGCACGCAGGCCCGAGCCGCACAGCTGGTTCACGCCCCATGCGGTCGCTTCCTGCGGAATGCCGGCCTTCATCGCGGCCTGTCGGGCCGGGTTCTGCCCTTCACCGGCCTGAAGCACCTGTCCGAGGATCACTTCGTCGACTTCCTTGGCATCGACACCGGCGCGCTCCAGCGCACCCTTGATCGCGGCAGCGCCGAGTTCATGCGCCGGAACGGTCGCAAAAGCACCGTTGAATGAGCCAACGGCGGTGCGGCCGGCGCTGGCGACGACGATGGATGAACTGCTCATGGAAGCCTCCTCACAGAATGAACACATATATGAGGCGAAACTGTCAAAGCTTTGCTCCTGAGTCAAACAGCAAGAATTTTCATCGCGCAGATTTCACGAAGCTGTCACCGCCTTCAAAAAATCCAATCAAAGGAAAGGCCTTGCCGCATCGCACAAACCGATTGTCACCAAGCTTCTTTTGCGTCTACACTCCGGGGTGGAGGAATATTCCATACAATCAGACGGGGCCAGGAGACTGATAAATGGCAAAGAATGAGGGCCAGATCGTAATCAAGAAATACGCCAATCGCCGCCTATACAATACGGGCACCAGCACCTATGTGACGCTGGACGACCTGGCGGAGATGGTGAAGAAGGGCGAGGAATTCATCGTCCAGGACGCCAAGAGCGGTGACGATATTACGCATTCGGTCCTGACACAGATCATTTTCGAACAGGAATCAAAGACCGGCAACACGCTCCTGCCGATTTCGTTCCTCCGCCAGCTGATCGGCTATTACGGCGATCAGATGCAGATGGTGGTGCCGAGCTTCCTCGAGCACTCCATGCGTGCCTTTACCGAGCAGCAGACGCAGATGCGCGAGCAGATCAATCGCGCTTTCGGCGAGACGCCGCTCGGCAAGAACCTGCAACTCCCCATCAAGATGGTCGAGGAGCAGGTCCGCCGCAACACAGAGATGTTTCAGCAGGCCATGCAGATGTTCTCGCCCTTCATGCAGCCGCCGGCCAAGGAAAGCCGCAAGGCCGAGGCCAAGGACATCGATGAGCTCAAGGAACAGCTACGCGCCATGCAGAACAAGCTGGATAGCCTTTGAAATCAGGCGATGCGCTCCTGAACCCTTGGAGAGTTTTCACCCGCTCTGTCACTGTCGCGACATCTCCCCCACCAGGGGGGAGATTGTTGGGAATATGTCGCTCCGCTCTGGCAGGTAACCTGATTTAGTTTCTGCAGATGCGATTGTAGCTTGAGGCGAGAAAGTGCCGCGAGTTACCAACCTCCCCTTGTGGAAGAGATGTCCTGAAGGGACAAAGGGGGTATCAGAGCTTCGGCGCAAGCGCAGCCACTTCGTCCCACTAACACACCCAATCAAAACAGAAAAAGGCCGGCGAACCGCCAGCCTTTTATTCATGTGCCATCAAGGCAGCGCTAGATTATGCGCTTTCCTTCGGCGTCAGAACCTGACGACCGCGATACATGCCGGTCTTCAGGTCGATGTGGTGCGGACGACGCAGTTCGCCGGAGTTCTTGTCTTCGACGTAGGTCGAAGCCTTCAGGGCGTCAGCAGAGCGGCGCATACCGCGCTTGGACGGGCTCGTTTTTCTCTTCGGTACAGCCATTCTCGTTACTCCATGTACGGACGACACATATCTACGGCCAGCAAGGCGGCCGAAACAGACATGCATCAATTTCGGAAATTGGGCGGGCTTATACATGGCTTGACGGGCTTTGACCAGTCCCTAACAGCATTTTTTGCCCATCGCACCAGATTCGCGAATATTCGAGACCGGGTCAGTCCTCGTCCTCCGGCACGGTCCATGTTTCCTGCAATGCAGCTTCCTCCCATTTTTGCCAGGCAGGCAGCGCCTTCATGGCCGCCATATAGTCCCGCGTATCCGCCGCAACCGCGATGTCATACCGCTCCAGACGGCTGACGACGGGGGCAAACATGGCGTCCGCGCCGGAAAAATTCCCGAACAGGAAAGGCCCTCCAGAAAAGGCTCTCGCCTCGCGCCAGATGGCCTCGATACGCGCCACGTCCTCCATCACTCCGCTGGGGAGGTCGCGCCGGGCGACCGGACGGCGCATGTTCATCGGGCAGAAGTTGCGCAGGGCGCTGAAACCGGAAACCATTTCCATGCTATAGGACCGCGCCAGCGCACGCGCCTGGCGATCTCTCGGCAAAAGCCCGGCGTCCGGGAAAAGCTCGGCCGCATATTCGATGATGGCGAAGGATTCCCAAACCTTGAAGCCGCCATGAACCAACATCGGCACCTTGCCCGTCGGCGACACCTCACGAATGCGCGGGTTTCCGGCTGGAAAATCGAAAGGGATCAGTACTTCTTCGAAAGGAATGCCGCACCCTTCAAGAGCAATCCATGGTCGAAACGACCAGGACGAATAGTTCTTATTGCCGATGTAGAGAGTGATCTTGTCCATGATTGCACGTTTCCTTTTCAGCACCGGAACCCGAGGAGAAAGAATTCTTTGAAGGGATTCAAATCCGCCCTTACGTCATGGCCAAGGATGCCAGAGGACGACAAGCCGATCGAACGACAAGTTCTGATATCAGTCATAAAGGCATTTGATGTATGCGTCGGCATTGCGCGCGCGGCGCTGGATCAGCGAAGCGAGCTGGCTGAGCCCGCGTCCCGGCTTGCTCGCCACCCGATCGATCGGGTTCGGCAGCGATACGGCGAGGAGGGCTGCCTGACGTGCCGTGAGCTTAGAGGCCGGCACCTTGAAATGGTAGCGCGCCGCCGCCTCGATGCCGTAAATGCCCGGTCCCCATTCGGCAATATTGAGATAGATCTCCATCATCCGGCGTTTCGACCAGACGGCCGAGGCGGAAACCGCCAGCGGCAACTCCAACGTCTTGCGTACGAAAGAGCGGCCGTTCCATAAAAACAGGTTCTTCACCGTCTGCATCGGGATCGTGCTGCCGCCGCGCGTGGACCTGCCGCGCAGCGTTTCCTGGACCAGCGCCCGCATCTCGCCCCAATCGACACCACCGTGAAAACAGAACTGCCCGTCTTCCGAGACCATGACGGATTTCACCAGCACCGGCGCGATTTTATCGAGCGGAACCCAGCGGCGGTCATATCCCTGAAGGGTAACGGCGTCGCCTACCATCAAGGTGGAAACGGGATGGACGAACGGCAGCAGATAAAAGACGATGAAAAGATAAGGCAGCAGGAGGACGCCAATCAATACGAGGACGACGCGCTGCCAAACTGGCCTTGCTTTGAAGCGCGCCAACGGGGAGGAGCGTTGCGGCACCTCGGCTTCCTCCTCCTCATTATCAGTCGATATGTCCAAGTGCCTGACGTCCACGATCGCTCCATCCCGGTACAACCCCTTAATGCATCCGGGAAACGCTCTGATGCTGCATCCCGTCATACCGTCTACATAAAGCGATGACCAGAGCGCGGCGCAATTCCCACCCCGCCGTCGACAATTGTCATTGCCAGCAACGGCCTCTCATGCCAAACAGCGCCCATGGACAGCACCCATTCCTCGTTCGAGAACCGCCTGAAGGACAATGCCGGCAAGACCGAAGCTCTGCTGAACCGGCTTCTCGCCGACGGCAGCCTGAATGACGAGATCGTCCGCCCCGACAGGCTGCTGAGGGCGATGCGCCACGGCGTCCTGAACGGCGGCAAGCGCCTGCGTCCCTTCCTTGTCGCGGAATCGGCGGCGCTTCTCGGCGGCAATGCCGAGGCGGCACTGAGGGTCGGCGCAGCGCTCGAATGCGTGCACTGCTATTCCCTCGTCCACGACGATCTTCCCGCCATGGACGACGACGACCTGCGCCGCGGCCAGCCGACGGTGCATATCGCCTTCGATTACGCGACCGCGATCCTGGCGGGCGACAGCCTGCTCACCTACGCCTTCGACATTATCGCCGCCCCCGAGACGGAGCTACCGGCGGATCGGAAAATGGCGCTCGTGCTGGCGCTGTCGCGTGCGGCTGGCATTGGCGGCATGGCCGGGGGCCAGGCGCTTGATCTCGCCGCGGAGAAGGAAACGCCCGATGAAAATGGCATCACGACGCTGCAGGCAATGAAGACCGGCGCACTGATCCGCTTTGCCTGCGAGGCCGGCGCCATCATCGCTGGAGCCTCAGCCGAGGACCGCAAGCGCCTTCGGATCTTCGGCGAAAAGATCGGCCTTGCCTTTCAGCTCGCCGACGATCTTCTCGACCTCACCGCCGATGCCGCCACCATGGGTAAGGCAACCGGCAAGGATGCCGGCCGCGGCAAGGGTACGCTGGTCGCCCTGCACGGCCAGGAGTGGGCCGAAACGACGCTCGCAAAGCTGGTGAGCGAAGCGGCCGACCTGCTGTCCGGCTATGGCGACAAGGCGGATGTCCTGACGGAAACCGCCCGCTTCGTCGCAAACCGTAGAAACTGATCCCTAAGCACCTTCATGGCATTGCCCGAGGGTGAGCCCATCCACTCGGCAACGGCTACCGGCCCATGCCCGTTCAGCCATGGCCATCCATTCAGCCATGAAATGTCACCATCACAAGAATCCATGATTGTGCCGGGTGATTTCGGCCGTGTTTTATGACAAGTTGCCGATCCGAGTTGGCCGACAACGCAGAATTCTTCGCGCCGGCCGACACCCCCGGGAAATCTTCCATGCACGAGACCCTTGCCTATCTGCCGCAGATCCTGCCGGCCTATATCGCCTACCTCATCGCCGTCGCCAGTCCCGGCCCCGCCATCATGGCCATCATCGGCACCTCGATGACCCATGGCCGCAGGGCCGGCATGACGATCTCGCTCGGCATATTCGGGGGATCGATGACCTGGGCGATTGCCGCAGCGGCAGGTCTCGCAACGCTGCTGCAGACCTATGCGATGGCGCTGGAGCTGCTGAAGATCTTCGGCGGCATCTACCTGCTCTATCTCGCCTACAAGGCATTCCGTGCCGTGCGTGCCGGCGGCGAGCTGCCGACCGCCGCCGAAGGCCCGAAAACGCCCAGCTTCAGGTCGCTGGTCCTGCGCGGCTATGGCATTCACGTCACCAATCCGAAGGCGATCTTCGCCTGGCTCGCCATCATCGCGCTCGGCATGCCGCAGGGCGCGCCCGCTTCCGTGGCCGTGCTGATCATCGCCGTCTGCTGCACGACCGGTTTTCTGGTGTTCATGGGCTATGCGATCCTGTTTTCGACATCGCATGCGCTGAAAGTATATCGCAATGCCCGGCGCTGGATCGAGGGCGCCATGGCCGGCTTCTATTGCTTTGCCGGCATCAAGCTGCTGACGAGCAATATCTGATCCTACCTCGCTTTAAGCGGCGGATCACTCCGCCGCGACGGTCTTCTGGCCGAACCGCTTTTCGATATAATCGGTCACCAGCGCTTCGAAATCGGAGGCAATGTTCGGGCCGCGCAGCGTCATAGCCTTCTGGCCGTCGATGAAGACGGGAGCCGCCGGCGTCTCGCCGGTGCCGGGCAGCGAAATGCCGATATCGGCATGCTTGCTTTCGCCCGGACCGTTGACGATGCAGCCCATGACGGCGACGTTCAGCGCTTCGACGCCCGGATATTTCTCGCGCCAGATCGGCATGTTCTTGCGGATGTCGTTCTGGATGTTCTGCGCCAGTTCCTGGAAGACCGTCGACGTCGTGCGGCCGCAGCCGGGACATGCCGCAACGACGGGAATGAACTGCCGGAAGCCCATGACCTGCAGCAACTCCTGCGCCACCTGCACTTCGCGGGTACGGTCGCCATTCGGCTCCGGCGTCAGCGAAACGCGGATGGTGTCGCCGATGCCATGCTGCAGCACATAGCCCATGGCAGCGGACGACGCGACGATGCCCTTCGAGCCCATGCCGGCCTCGGTGAGGCCGAGATGCAACGCATGGTCGGAACGCTCCGACAGCATGGAGTAGACGGCGATCAGATCCTGCACCTGGCTAACCTTGGCCGAAAGGATGATGCGGTTGCGCGACAGGCCGATGTCTTCGGCAAGATCGGCCGAGATCAGCGCGGACTGCACGATCGTCTCGCGCGTCACCTGCCGGGCCGAAAGCGGCGAGCCTTCGGCAGCGTTCTTGTCCATCAGCGCGGTCAAAAGATCCTGATCGAGCGAGCCCCAGTTGACACCAATGCGCACCGGCTTGTCGTAGCGGATCGCCATCTCGATGATTTCGGCGAACTGCTTATCCTTCTTTTCCTTGAAGCCGACATTGCCGGGATTGATGCGGTATTTCGCCAGCGCCTCGGCGCAGGCCGGGTGATCGGCGAGCAGCTTGTGGCCGATATAATGGAAATCGCCGATCAGCGGCACGTCCATGCCGAGCCGCAGCAGCCGCTCGCGGATCTTCGGCACGGCGGCAGCGCTTTCATCGCGATCGACCGTAATGCGCACCAGCTCGGAGCCGGCTTTGTAGAGGGCGGCGACCTGGGCGACGGTCGAATCGATATCGGCCGTGTCGGTGTTGGTCATGGACTGCACGACGACGGGGGCACCGCCGCCGACGATCACGCCGCCGACATCGACGGCAACGGAGGAACGGCGCGGTTTCGGATCGAAATCGGTGGCGGACGACATGGAAAGCTCTCGCAGGCCTCGAAAATGGGTGTCTTTCAGGTGGATCACGAAGCGGTCGTTGTCAACCGCTCCGGCGATCTCTTTTGATCACTCAGGTGGAGGGCGATTATAGCTCTATCACACCTATGCGAGAATCGAGTATATGTGTTAATCTCTTACTAGTTGAGGAGATTAATGAATGGCTAAGAAACCTTCGGGTAGTAGCAAGGACAGCCGCAGTGCGGTAACTGGGCGATATGTCACTGAGGAGTATGCGAAGAAGCACCCAAAGACGACGGTGAGTGAGAGCCGTCCAAAGCCGCCCCCGCCGGGGAAGAAGGGGAAATAGTCGCGAGCAGAAGCCAGATTGCAATGGCAATAAGGGGCGATGCTGCAGCTAGCATTGCCCCTCGATAGAGTAGTTTTCCATTCTTTTCCAAGAAGGCTGCATTCTTTTCAATATTGTCTTGGTAGTTCTGCGCCTCGCCCCATAAAACTTCATTCAAAGGCCGGTGGAGCACGCCTTCCCAGCAAGCAGGATGCGTTCCAGGGAAATAAAAATCTACAGGCTTTGCGGCCCAAAGACAAATACAGGCCCCTACCGCCATCAGGGCCGCTCCGGATAATCCGGCGACCAAAATGGAGACTTCAGCACTTTTATCCCAATAGGCTATGACGCCAGCAGTGATTGCTGCGGCAACAGAGGCAAAGAAAGCGGCTGTAGTCATAGCCCTTTGATCCGAGGCTAAGGCTGAAGCAAATTGCGCCTGCAAATACAGTTCTCCTTGATACAGAACCTTTTCTGCCATATCGAGCGGAATTGCATCATCCGGTGACGCTTCCAAAACGGAGTCATTCATCTTTCATCCTTTGGAAAAAGGCCTACTCATTTGGCGGGCTTTTGCTTTCCGATTTCTCGTTTTTTGGCCGCGGTGATTTGGCGATCTCGCCCAACCGCATTAGTGCTCCCCCTCTCCGAGGCCGTCAGCGTAGCGCGCGAGCGACGAGAAGGCCAGCACGACGAGCAGCAGCACCGGCAGCGTCATCAGGACCGGTGAGAAGCCGACATGCTCGGCGGCAAAACCGATGGCCGATGGCGCAACCAGCATGCCGGAATAGCCGAGCGTCGTGACGACGGAAATGCTGATCCCTGGCTGCAGGCCAGGAATATTGCCCGCAGCGGAAAAGGCGATCGGCACCATGTTGGAAATGCCGATGCCGCAGAGCGCAAAGCCGAGAATGGCGATCTCCGCATTCGGCGCCTGCGCCGCGGTCAGCATGCCGACGATGGCAAATACCGTGCAGATGCGCAGCGTTCTGATGGCACCCAGCCAATCGCGCACGAAATCGCCGGCAAAGCGCATGGTCGCCATGGTGGCGGAGAAAGCGGCGTAGCCGAAACCTGATAGCGCCACCGACGCCCCTTTTTCCTGGCTGAGATAGAGAGCGCTCCAATCCAGAACCGCGCCTTCCGGCACCATGCAGAACAGCGCAACGATGCCGAGCAGCCACGGCAGCGGAATCATCGGCAGCTTTGCCTTCGGCTTGGCCTCATCGTGATGCGGCTGATCGCCAAGCACCATCGGCCAGGCAATGGCGACGAAAAGCACGGCAATCGCGGTCGAGGCCTGGGCATGGCCGAGAATGCCCCAGCGCGAAATCAAGAGCCCGCCGATCGCCGCGCCCAAAAGGCCGCCAAGGCTCCAGAAGGCGTGGCAGGAGGACATGATCGCCCGGCGCATGGATTTTTCGACCGAGACGGCATTGGCGTTCATCGCCACATCCATGGCACCGATGAAACCGCCAAAGAGGAAGAGAGCGACGGCCGCGGTCCAGACATTCGGCGCGAGCGTCAGCGCCAGGATCATCGGCAACAGCAGCACCGCGAAGGCGCGCACGACGACGCGCGAACCGCGCACGGCGATCTGCGCGCCGGCAAGTGGCATCATCACCAGTGAACCGACGCCGAAGACGAGGATCATCAACCCAAGCTCGAATTTCGTCAGTTGCAGCCGCTCGGCGAATTCGGGAATTTTCGGTGCCCAGCAACCGACCATGAAGCCATTCATCAAGAACATCAGCGAGACGGCTGCGCGCGATTTGGTGAAAAATGGGCTCCTGCGCTCCTTCAAACTCTCCAATCTCGTTCCGTTGTCCATAAAAACTCCTCCCAAATCTGTGTCGCAGTCTATTTAAATCGATTGAAATCTCAACAATCGAAAAAGCCGCGTCAGTCACATTTCGTCTCCGTCTGTTAAAGTGGGGACGATGGCGCTACAACCCCGAATAAATAACACTGCCGGGCGTCACCCTGATAAAATGTCCTATTGACGGCGTAAAATTAGGCTCCTATCGGTTGAGACCAGAAAGATTCTTTGGCCGGCCTCGAGTCGGGTCATCCTCTGGTGCATCCCCGTGAAAAACTCCATCAGCTATGGCATCCTGCTTACGGTGTTTGCCTACATGCTGTTCACCGCCCACGATTCGGCGGTGAAGCTGCTCGTCGCCTCCATCCCCGTCTGGCAGGTGCTGTTCATCCGAAGCTGCACCATTCTTGCCGGCTGCTTCGTCTTCGAAGGCCCCTCGCTCGTTCAGAAAGTAGCGCGCTCGCCGATCATCAAGCCGATGATCCTGCGCAGCGTCATCATCCTGATCGCCTGGATTTCCTATTACTCGGCAGCCTCCTACCTGCAGCTCGCCGAAGTGACGACGCTCTATTATGCAGCACCGATCGTCGGCACTATCCTCGCGACCATCGTGCTGCGTGAAAAAGTCACCGTCGCCCGCTGGATGGCAGTCGGCGTCGGATTCTGCGGCGTGGTGATCGCCTCCAACCCCGTGGGGCTATCGATTTCCTGGCCGGTTTATCTGGCGCTGCAGGCCGCCGTCCTCTGGGCAAGCGGCATGGTGCTGCTGCGCAAGACCGCGCTGCACGAAAAGAGCCATATCCAGATGGCAGTCTCCAACATTCTGTTCATCATCCTGACCGCCGGCATGGCGATCGCCCACTGGCACACACCGACGCCCTTCCAGATCGTGCTGCTGGCACTGACAGGCATCATCGCCGGCGCCGGTCAGCTGGCGCTGTTCGAAGGCATGCGCCAGGCGCCCGTCTCCGTGCTCGCGCCGTTCGAATATACGTCCCTCGTCTGGGCCTTCCTGCTCGGCTACCTCATCTGGGGAGACATCCCCGGCGCGAACACATTTATGGGGGCCATTTTGATCCTGAGTGCGGGATTGATTATTATTGTGAGCGAGCGGATGAAGCGGCGAGCTGCGGCGGCTTGAAGTAAAGTGCCGGACTATGATTGTCGGTCACGCGGCGCCGGCGTGCTGGTAGACTTGTGGTTCCACATCTCAGATAGCGGATACAGCGCTTCACTCCGTCGCCACGCATTGACGCGGACGGACTTCGCCACAATAAGGTCAAGCCGAATAATGTGGTAAGCGCGTGTAAGACAATGACAGGAGCGTGATATTGTGCGAACCGACCGTAGCAGATGCAACCAACCGCATTTATGAATCGCTCCACGCGGACAATGCCCCACGCGTCCTCGGTGTCTCACGTCGCGAGCACCCGCCTAAGATCAGACAACAGCTTTTCGCGTCGGTTCTCCGAAAGTTTGGCCAAGTTGTCGACCTTCCAGCGCACCGCCGGCAAGTCCGCGGCTCCAGGCACGCCTAGCAAGTCCCACTCTGGCTCGCCGGCCTTGAAGGAGAGAAGAAAGCGCCGGTGCTCGGCAGGCATCTTGCCAACGACCTCGGCGATTAGAGCTTCACGAGCATCGTACAGCGCCTCGAGGGTCACGGGCTCTTCCGTCATGCCGGCAAACCCCGCATCAAACTCGTGGCGCAAGTCCTTGCGCGTCGGCGCCAAGACCTCGCCCATCGGCCTGTTGTGGCTCAGAATGTAGACAATGAAGGCGCGCCGCAGCTCATCGGATATTCCCTCATTCGCGAGCAGATCCCTGACATCGAACAAATCTCGCGGATGCTGCCGATCCAAGGCGGCGACGATCTTGCCGGCATAGAGGTCCGGGAAGGACACAACGGGCACCTCGGCATATCCGAAGAGCTCTTCGACCCGGTCGCAAACCGCCCGTGTCTCGGGAGAGTAGACGCAGCCACGAATGACGGGCGTCACCTCGATCTTGATCTGCACACCGTCGGAGGTAACCAGTACCTTTGTCGCAGCGCCTTCGCTATGCAGCGGCACGGCCTGGGTGCGGCTGCGCGGTACATTCTCGGCTATTCGGGCAGCAATCCGTCGTATGGCGGCATCGATATTGGCGAGGGACGTCGCGCGATCCTCGACCGGCAGATAGGTCAGATCGATATCGACCGACAGACGTGGAAGGTCTCTGACGAAGAGATTGATGGCCGTGCCGCCCTTCAACGCAAAGACGTTCTCCTCTGCAACGAGCGGCAGAACCCGAACGAGGAGACTGACTTGCGCGCGATAGGCTTCAGACGCCGGCATCGAGTGTCTCCGGCACAGTGATCTGATACTTGCTGTCCAGCCGACCGCCGACCACGATCTGGCGCTTGCCACGACCGAGGTCGATACGTTTGAGATCGAGCCGGCCGAACCATGGATGGGCGTGCCGCTCGGCGAACCAGAGGAATAGCCGCTTCACCTTCACGCTGCGGCACGCTTCCAGCACGGCCTGAACCCGCTTCGGGCTTAGAGTGCGAACCGACTCCATTAGGACGTCCGCTTGATGGAAGGTCTCCCGGGATGGGAGCAGGTCGAGAAGCTCGCAAAATGCTCGCTCCGGCGCGGAGACATCAAGCTCCCAGCCCCAATGTCCCCATGCCAGGCGCGTCCTTCCAGGTGCGTCGGAATCAAAGAGCTTGTCTGCCTTATGTTCGACGAACTGAGCGTCGGCCGGTATCCGCTCTACCCAGCCAGGCAGACTGCCATAGGCATACAGATGGATTTCTGGCTTGCCCGAAAAGCGGAGGTAGTGCGTCAGGCCTTGTAGCTCGAGGGCACTGCGGCCGCCGACGTGCACCGATTTGTCCAGAAGTCGCTGAAGTGAGATGATCACGCGCTGCCAGGCTATCGCCTGATCAAGGTTGCCGGTCGGTCGCTGATAGACGCCACGAACGACACCTTCGAGCCAGCCCTGCGCCACGTATTTTTCGCGCCACTGCCGACGGTAGCCGTGTTTTTCCAGCCAAGCGGTGTCAACCACCAGCCCCTCGGGGAGCAGGCGATGAAGTTGGTTTATCTTTTCGTTCTTTTGACCTACCATTAGTGGGTGAAAATAGCATAAGTCTAAACCGAAGGACAAGTTCGGGGTTTCGCATTTTCGACCCATCAATGGTAGGCATAAAAGCGCAACATTCAAACCAGGGAGACGGAACGCTTCTGGAGGAGGAAATGGCCAAGCTGCCGAAATTCACGCTTACGCATAACGAGAAGAAAGATCGCTGGGTATTTTGATGCACAACGATCGTGCTAGCAGGAAACTGATGCAGGCCTACTTTCGGCCACGCGGTGAGGGTGAAATTCACCGCCTCGTGATGCCTTCCGGTGATGATGCCTGCACGAAAGCGGTCACGTCATAAAGGGCATTACATCCACCCCCTCGCCGGGAAAAATGGTGATATGCGGGTGATCCTCGAACAGACGTACGGCGGTATCAGCGCTCTCCGCTTCGACCACCAGGTAGCCGCAAATTGAGTTGCTAGCGTTGACGACACCGTCCTTGGTTATGCGTGTCGTCTTGCCCACCATTCCGCCACGATCAAGGATGGACGACGCATTCCTTTCCTCCCACGCCGCCCACTCTTTGACGCCGGCGGCATCTATTGCATCCTGCTCTGCCTTGGACAAGTTCCGAAAGGACGCTAAATCCTGGGGCTTCATGGTGTAAACGGCAAGAAAGCGGGGCATCGGCACATCCTCCATTTGTCTTTAAGGTTGCCAATCTACACGCTCGGCTTTGGAACTCACACTCCGACAAACAGCTTTGGACGTGGAACGGCAGGTTGGAGGGCGCGGAACCGTCGTCCGTAGTCCTGTCTTCGATAGTCCGCTTCGAGCCGAAAGTGGAAGCATCGACGATTCCCGTACGCAGTAAAATACCACGGCGACCCAGCCCCGCTCCGGCCCCTAAAATCACTACCCCTCCCCCTTGAGAAAAATATTCGCATTTGCCCGTTTATCTTGCAGTTTTCTACGCTTTCGCGGTGCAATTTTTCTGCGATGTATGCGACATTGAATGAAACCGCTCCAGAAACGGAAGAAGACGATGAACTGGTTGAAGATTGTTGCCGCCGCCGCCCTCGTGCAGGCTGCGGTCCTGCTCCCCGCCCATGCCGGCGAAAACCTCAAGGCGATCCAGTCGGCCGGCGTATTCAAGGTCGGCACGGAAGGCACCTATGCGCCTTTCACCTTTCATGACGAGAGCGGCAAGCTGACCGGCTTCGATGTCGAGATCGCGGAAGCCATCGCCGGCAAGCTGGGCGTCAAGGCGCAGTTCCTGGAAGGCAAGTGGGATGGCCTGATCGCCGGTCTCGACGCCAACCGTTACGATGCCGTCATCAACGAAGTTGGCGTCACCGAAGCCCGCAAGAAGAAGTACGACTTCTCCGAGCCCTACATCGCCTCCAAGGCCGTGCTGATCGTCAAGGACAGCAACACCGGCATCAAGGATTTCGCGGATCTCAAGGGCAAGAAGGCGGCACAGTCGCTGACCAGCAACTTCGGCAAGCTCGCAACCGAAGCTGGCGCCGAACTCGTCGGCACCGATGGCTTCGACCAATCGATCCAGCTGGTGCTGACCGGCCGCGCCGACGCGACCATCAATGACAGCCTTTCCTTCCTCGATTTCAAGAAGCACAAGCCCGACGCGCCGGTGAAGATCGTCGCCCAGCAGGCCAATGCCGATTTCTCCGCCGTCATCATCCGCAAGGGTGAGCCGGAACTGCTTGCTGCGATCAACAAGGCGTTGGCCGATATCAAGGCCGACGGCACCTATGACAAGATCTCCAAGAAATATTTCGGGCAGGACGTTTCGAAGTAAGAAGGCATAGGCAGGGACATAAAACTGTGAAAAAGATGCGTCCGGGGTCACCTCCGGACGCATTCTGTTATCGAAAGGCTTCTCCTTGGAGCATTGGCTGCAACTGATGTGGGAGTCACTGGGCACGCTGCTTTGGGCGGGGCTCGTCTTCACCATCCCGCTCACCTTGATCACCTTCGTTCTCGGCCTTCTGCTCGGCCTGCTCACCGCCGTCGTCAGGCTGTTCGCCCCGGCGCCGTTCGTTGCCATCGCCCGCTTCTATGTCTGGGTGATCCGCGGCACGCCGCTTCTGGTGCAGCTCTTCGTCATCTTCTACGGCCTGCCGAGCCTCGGCATCCTGCTCGATGCTTTTCCCGCCGCCATCATCGGCTTTACGCTGAGCGTCGGCGCCTATACGTCCGAAATCATCCGCGCCGTCATTTCCTCCGTGCCGAAGGGCCAGTGGGAGGCCGCCTATTCGATCGGCATGAACTGGCGCCAGGCCATGAGCCGCACGATCCTGCCGCAGGCAGCGCGCGTCGCCGTGCCGCCGCTGTCGAACACCTTCATTTCGCTGGTCAAGGATACGTCGCTCGCCGCCGCCATCACCGTGCCGGAGCTGTTCCAGGCGGCGCAGCGCATCGTGGCGACGACCTATGAGCCGCTGATCCTCTATATCGAGGCCGCCATCATATATCTCGTGCTCAGCACCTTTCTTTCGACGCTGCAGGGTTACCTCGAACGCCGCTTCGCCCGCTCGGGCGGCACACTGGAGGCACAGGCATGATCGAGCTTTCCCATATCGAAAAGCGCTTCGGCGACAATGTCATCCTCAAGGATATCAGCCTGATGATCCCGGAGGGAACGGTGACGGCGCTTGTGGGGCCTTCGGGCGGCGGCAAGAGCACGCTGCTTCGCTGCATCAACCTTTTGGAAATCCCGACCGCCGGAACGATCCGCATCGGCGGGGAGACGGCCGCCTTCCAGCCGGGCAAGAAGCCCTCCTGGCAGGATATCCAGAAAATCCGCCGCCAGACGGGCATGGTCTTCCAGAATTTCCAGCTCTTTCCGCATCAGACCGCGATCGGCAACGTCATGGAAGGGTTGACCACCGTGCTGCGCTGGCCGGCAGACAAGGCACGCGCCCGTGCCGTCGAGCTTTTGACCAAGGTCGGCATGGCCCACAAGATCGACGCCTGGCCCTCGACGCTTTCTGGCGGCCAGCAGCAGCGCGTCGCCATCGCCCGGGCGCTTGCCCCCTCGCCGCGCGTACTGCTCTGCGACGAACCCACCTCGGCGCTCGATCCGGAACTCGCGGCTGAAGTCGTCGATGTCCTGGGCAAGCTCGCCAACGAAGGTACGACCATGGTCATGGCAACGCATGACCTGCGCCTCGCCTCAAAGATTGCCAACAATGTCGTGTTCCTGGAAGCGGGCAACATCGTCGAGACCGGTTCTTCCCGCAGCATCTTCGGTGCCCCGGCGCAGGAGCGGACCAAGCAGTTCATCTCGACGCTGAATGCCGGCCACAGCTACGACATTTGAGCCGCCGATCTGGGTCGAAAGCTCCGATGTTGGGGCAGCCGCGCATTGACGCTGCGCGGCTTTGCGGTTAGCTCTAATGCCATGAACGCGGCATACGTTATCGTAGTGGTAGGAAGGCGCATGGGCAGGATGGCGTAGCCATCCGGCGAAAGCACCCATGCGCGGTAAGCAGGCTCCTGACGGGGCCTTTTTTATTGCCCGGATTCCGGGCGGCGCCTCGTCAGATCCCCTTCGACTTCCCATCCACATGACGGACAAGGCCATGACGCGCACCGAAAGCCGCATCGACCATTCAGCCAGCCAAGCAACCGAAGACCGGCCCCTCGCATCAACCGTTGCACAGCCGCGGCTGATAACCCTCGTCCTGCTCTCGGCGCTTGCCGTGCTGCCCGTAAATATGATCCTACCGTCCCTGCCGAAGATATCGGCGGCATTCCAGGCCGATTTCGCTCTCGTAAACCTCTCCGTCGCCGGCTTTTCCATCGTGACTGCGTTCCTGGAAGCGATTGGGGGAGCGATATCGGATCGGTTCGGACGCCGGCCGGTTGTCCTGACGGCGCTCGCGATCTTCATCATCGCCTCAATGGGCTGCGTTCTCGCTCCGACTATCGGCATTTTCCTGCTGTGCCGCATGATGCAGGCGTGCATCGGCCCGTGCTATTCCGTCGCCCTCGTCATCATCAAGGAAACATCCGACGAGCGCCAGGCCGCCAGCAAGTTCGGCTATCTCGCCATGGGATGGGCGCTGGCGCCGATGGTCGGACCGCTGTTCGGCGGCTCGCTGGACGAGATTTTCGGTTGGCAGGCAAGCTTCATCGCCCTTGCGATCTTCGGTAGCGTCGCCTTCCTCCTGTCCCTGCGCGAGCTGAAAGGATCGAAAGCGTCCGTCTCAGCTGCACGCGGAAACTATCTTGCCTCCTATGCCCTGCTTTTGCGTTCTAGTCGGTTCTGGGCCTATACGCTCTGCATGGCCTGCTCGATGGGCGTGCTCTATATCTTCCTCGGCGGAGCACCGCTCACGATAGGCGATGCCCTCGGCGGCTCGAGCGCCAAGCTCGGCTTCTACATGGGCATGGTTCCCGCCGGCTTCATTCTGGGCAGCTATCTCGCCGGGCGCTATGGGGCAAGAATCCCGCTCGGCACAATCCTCATCATCGCGCGGCTGCTGACTTGCATCGGTCTGTCAATTGGGCTCGCCTTGTCGCTATTGGGTATGACGGAGGTTCTGGCGCTCTTCGGCCCCTGCATCTTCATCGGCATCGGCAACGGCTTGACCATGCCGGCCGCCAATAGCGGCGCCATGTCGGTCAGGGCGGATATTGTGGGAACGGCAGCAGGCCTCGCCGCTGCCATGCGAATTGCCGGCGGCGCGCTCATCGGCTCGATCGGCGGGCTGTTCATCGCGCGATCGCTAACGATCCATACGCTCTTCGCCCTGATGCTGGCATCGGCGTTGCTCGCGCTGCTAGCGGCCCTTTGGGCAGCCCTCCTCGATCGGAACCCTCGCAAACCGAGTTAAAGGCACTGCCGCCGCAAAACCGACTGCAACAGTCAGGCTTTGCGGCAGAAGATAGTCAGCATCTCAGTCGACGGACGGCTTCATAAGCCCAACTTGCCGCTCAGGCGCCATAGACGACGAGCAGATCCTTAGCGTCGATCTGGTCGCCGGCGCGCACCAGCACCTCGGAGATCGTACCGTCCTTTTCCGCGTGCAGCGCGGTCTCCATCTTCATCGCCTCGATGGAAACAAGCACGTCGCCGGCCTGGATCGCCTGGCCGGGCGAGACAAAGACGGTTGAGATGACGCCCGGCATCGGCGCGCCGACATGAGCCGCATTGCCGGTCTCGGCCTTGCGGCGCACCGCGCTGCCGGAGGCGCCATGGGCGCGATCCGGCACCTTGATGCGGCGCGGCTGGCCGTTGAGTTCGAAGAACACCGTCACCATACCCTTCTCGTCGGTCGCCGTCATCGCCTGGTTGACGATGACGAGCGTCTTGCCCTTCTCGATCTCGGCAAAGAGCTCATCGCCTTCCTTGAGACCGTAGAAATAGGCCGGCGTCGGCAATACCGAGACCGGGCCGTAGGTGTCGGCAGCCAGTGCATAGTCGGTGAAGACTTTTGGATACATCAGGTAGGAGGCGAATTCGAAATCGTCGACCTTGCGCTCGAGCTTCGTCTCGATGACTTTACGCTCGGCATCGAGATCGGCTTCGGCAAGCAGCGAACCGGGACGGACCGTATAGGGCTTATCGCCCTTCAGCGCCTTCTTCTGCAGCGCTTGCGGCCATCCGGACGGCGGCTGGCCGAGATCGCCCTTGAGCATGGAAACGACCGAATCCGGGAAGGCGATATCCTTCGCCGGGTTCTCGACATCGGCGACCGTCAGGTCCTGGCTCACCATCATCAGCGCCATGTCGCCGACGACCTTGGAGGACGGCGTCACCTTGACAATATCGCCGAACATCTGGTTGGCATCGGCATAGGCCTGCGCCACCTTGTGCCAGCGGGTCTCGAGACCGAGCGAGCGGGCTTGTTCCTTGAGGTTGGTGAACTGACCACCTGGCATTTCGTGCAGATAGACTTCCGAAGCCGGTCCCTTGAGATCGCTTTCGAAGGCGGCATACTGATGGCGCACGGCCTCCCAATAGAAGGAGATGCGGCGGATCCATTCGGGATCGAGGCCCGGATCGCGGTCGGAACCTTTCAGCGCCTCGACGATCGAGCCGAGGCAGGGCTGCGAGGTATTGCCGGATAGCGCATCCATCGCCGCATCGACGGCATCGACGCCGGCATCGACCGCAGCGAGCACCGTCGCAGCCGCAATACCCGACGTATCATGCGTGTGGAAGTGGATCGGCAGACCGGTCGCCTCGCGCAGCGCCTTGAACAGCACCTTGGCGGCCGCCGGCTTCAGCAAGCCCGCCATATCCTTCAGCGCGATAATATGGGCGCCGGCCTTTTCCAGCTCGACGGCAAGATCGGTGTAATATTTCAGATCGTATTTCGGCCGCGCGGAATTGAGGATATCGCCGGTGTAGCAGATCGCCGCCTCGCAGAGCTTGTTCTCCTCCGCAACGGCATCCATCGACACGCGCATGTTCTCGACCCAGTTCAGGCAGTCGAAGACGCGGAAGAGATCGACGCCGCCCTTGGCCGCTTGGCGAACGAAATACTTCACGACATTGTCGGGATAATTCGTATAGCCGACGCCATTGGCGCCGCGCAAAAGCATCTGCAGCAGCAGGTTCGGCGCACCCTCACGGATCAGCGACAGACGTTCCCACGGGTCTTCCGTGAGGAAGCGCATGGAAACATCGAAGGTGGCGCCGCCCCAGCATTCGAGCGACAAGAGCTGCGGCAAAGCGCGCGCATAGGTGCCGGCGACGCTGGCGATGTCATAGGTGCGCATGCGGGTCGCAAGCAGCGACTGGTGGCCGTCGCGCATCGTCGTGTCGGTCATCAGCACGCGCTTTTCATCGCGCATCCATTCGGCGAATTTCTGCGGACCGAGCTTGTCCAGCAACTGCTTGGTGCCGTCGGGGATATTGCCGGCGATATAGGGCAGCACAGGCTGCGCCACCTTGGGTGAAGGTACCGGACGACCGCGCGTTTCCGGGTGACCGTTGACCGTGACGTCAGCGAGATAGGTCAAAAGCTTGGTGGCGCGATCCTGGCGCTTGACCTGCTGGAACAACTCCGGCGTCGTGTCGATGAAGCGCGTCGTATAGCTGTTGTCGCGGAATTTCGGATGCGTGATGATCGCTTCGAGGAAGGTGAGGTTCGTCGCCACGCCGCGGATGCGGAATTCGCGCAGCGCGCGGTCCATGCGGGCGATCGCCTCCTGCGGGTTCGGCGCCCAGGCCGTCACCTTTACCAGCAACGGGTCGTAATAACGGGTAATGATCGCACCGGTATAGGAGGTACCGCCGTCAAGACGGATACCAAAGCCGGATGCCGAGCGATAGGCAGTGATGCGGCCGTAATCCGGAATGAAGTTATGTTCCGGATCTTCCGTCGTCACGCGGCACTGCAGGGCATGGCCGTTGAGGCGAATGTCTTCCTGGCGTGGAACACCCGATTCCGGCGTGCCGATGGCGAAACCGTCGAGAATATGGATCTGCGCCTTGACGATATCGATGCCGGTGACGACTTCGGTCACCGTGTGCTCGACCTGGATGCGCGGATTGACTTCGATGAAGTAGAATTTGCCTGTGTCGGCATCCATCAGATATTCGACGGTGCCAGCGCCGACATAATTCGTCGCATTGGCGATCTTCAGCGAATAGGCGGCCAGCTCCTGGCGCTGCGCTTCCGTGAGATAGGGGGCCGGCGCGCGTTCGACGACCTTCTGGTTGCGGCGCTGCACCGAACAGTCGCGCTCGAACAGATGCACGACGTTGCCGTGCGTGTCGCCGAGGATTTGGCTTTCGACGTGGCGGGCGCGCTCGACGAGCTTTTCGAGATAGACCTCATCCTTGCCGAAGGCGGCCTTCGCCTCGCGCTTGGCTTCCGTCACTTCCTTGGCAAGGTCCGCCTCGGAGCGGATGACACGCATGCCGCGGCCACCGCCGCCCCAGGAGGCCTTGAGCATGACCGGATAACCGATTTCAGCCGCCATCTTGGCGACTTCCACCATGTCGTCAGGCAGGGGATCGGTGGCCGGCACGACCGGCACGCCGACCGAAATTGCCAGATTGCGCGCCGCGACCTTGTTGCCAAGCTGGCGCATCGTATCGGCGCGAGGCCCGATGAAGATGATGCCGGCGGCATCGCAAGCATCGACGAATTCGGGGCTTTCCGACAGCAGGCCATAGCCGGGGTGGATGGCATCGGCGCCGGAGAGCTTGGCGACGCGGATGACTTCCTCGATCGACAGATAGCTCTCGATCGGCCCGAGGTCACGGGCAAGATGTGGACCGCGACCCACCTGATAGCTCTCGTCCGCCTTGAAGCGATGCAGTGCGAGTTTATCTTCCTCGGCCCAGATGGCCACCGTTTTTATGCCAAGTTCGTTGGCGGCGCGGAATACGCGGATGGCGATTTCGGAACGGTTGGCAACCAGGATCTTGGAAATGGGCAATGCTGTCTCCTCACGGCATCGAAACGGGCAATGCTGCACCCGCGAAGAGAATTCTTAACTTCTTGTCACAGGAAGTTCAATTTCTCCTGCGACATCCGGCATCAAAATAGTTGCCTTTATGGAATAAGTCCGTTTCTGAAGGCGATTGCCACGATATGCTGCCGATTTCTGGCCTTCAGCTTGTCCTGGATACTGTTCATGTACCAGTCGACGGTATGATTGGAAATCTTCAGCAGCCGGCTGATCTCGATCGAGGTCATGCCGTCGGCCAGATGGCTGAGCACTTCCATCTCACGCTTGGTCAGTTTCAGCTCGGCCGCTCCCGCTCTCTCAAGGTATTGGGCCTCGTCTCGAAACTCCAGAAGTCGCCAGAAGGCCTTTTTGGCGACCGCATCGAAAACGGAAATCTCGGTTGGAGAGAGATCGACCGCCTCGCCGCCGATCGTCATGCTTCCCAGCAGGCCGTTGCGACCATGGATCGGGAAGAGATAGCCGTCGGCAAGCCCGTTGGCGCGGGCGTCAGCCATCATCTGCTCCATGCGCCGCCGCAGCGGGTCCTTCTTCAGCGCCGCTACGGCATCGCTCCAGCGGAAAGGGCGTTGCGCCTGGGCCGCATAGCGCGCGACCGGATCGACGAGCATGTACCTCTTGCGGACATAAGTCAGCGGCCACTGATCGGGCCAGCGACCCGCCAGCATGAAATGCGCAACATCGACATTCGGCCGCGCCCGCTTCAAGACGCCATAGAAATCGAACTTATAGGAGCGAAGCGCGAGCTCGAGCTCGGCCACGACGTCCTCCGCGAGCTTGGATTCCTCGATCAGGACAAGCAATTGTATTAGCGAATGGATATTCACGGTTACCCCTTGGCCTCGCAGCCCGAATGATTGCCTGACGAGCTTGCCATCTTGCTCACCCGGTCCCATAGCCGAGCTTAATCGGCGGCAACATACTCAGGCCGACGCAAAATTGAACGCCTTTGGCGATTTTTTTGCCGTTCAACCCTGAATAGCCGTCCTTTGCGTGACTTAAAGGTAACGGTGACGCGGCGGTGGATTCATTCCCAAACTGTCATATTTCTGCGGCGAACGATAGCACCACTTTCCGCGGCAACGCGTCTAACGCGAGAAATTCCCCTTAAAAAACAGCTTCAGATTCCGTTAATCGCCGGTTCAGGTACCGATCTGTAGTGTCACAGCATTCCGAGTTTTGCTGATGCACAGAGGGTGCCTGACGTGTCACTGTTCAAAGTCTATGCAAGAGCCCTGAAGTATCTTGGCGCGTATCGATACCGCGTATGGATGGTCGTGATCGCAAACATCGCGCTTGCGATGACCACCATCTACGAACCGGTTCTGTTCGGCCGCATCTTTGACGCCATTGCCAAGAAGGAAGCCGTCACGCCGACCATGATGCTGTGGGCGGGCTTCGCCGTCTTCAGTGCTGTCGCCTTCATCGTGGTGTCCCGCGAGGCCGATCGCCTTGCCCATGGCCGCCGCGCCTCCCTGCTCACCGAAGCATTCGGCCGCATCATCTCGATGCCGCTTTCCTGGCATAGCCAGCGCGGCACGGCGAGCGCGCTGAACACGCTGCTGCGCGCCTGCGAAGCGCTGTTCGGCCTGTGGCTCGAATTCATGCGCAACCACCTCACGACCGCCGTCGCGCTCGTCATCATGATCCCGACGGCCATGGCAATGGACTTGCGCCTGTCCGCAGTCCTCGTCCTGCTCGGCGTCTTCTACTGGTTCATAGGCCGTCTGGTCATGAGCCGCACGAAGGATGGCCAGACCTCGGTCGAAAGCCACTACAATACCGTCTTCTCGCATGTGAGCGACTCGATCAGCAACGTGTCGGTGCTGCATAGTTACAACCGCATCGAAGCTGAAACCAAGGCGCTGAAGTCGTTCACCGAACGCCTCCTGCAAGCTCAGTATCCAGTCCTCGACTGGTGGGCGCTTGCCGGCGCCCTGAACCGCACGGCCTCGACCGTTGCCATGATGGCGATCCTGATGATCGGCACCGTTCTCGTCCAGGATGGCAGCTTGAGCCTCGGCGCGCTCATCACCTTCATCGCCTTTGCCAACGTGTTGATCGGCCGCCTGGAGCAGCTGCGCAACTTCGCCAACCAGATTTTCGAAGCCCGCGCCAAGCTCGAAGACTTCTACACACTGGAAGATTCGGTTCGCGACCGCGAAGAGCCGGCCGGCCTTGCCGAAATCAAGGACGTCAAGGGCGAAGTGGAATTCCGCGATGTCTCCTTCGGCTTCGCCAACTCGTCGCAGGGCCTGCACGACATCTCCTTCAAGGTGAAGGCTGGCCAGACCGTCGCCATCGTCGGCCCGACCGGCGCCGGCAAGACGACGCTCGTCAACCTGCTGCAGCGTGTCTTCGATCCGCAGAGCGGCCAGATCCTCGTCGACGGTCACGACATCACCAAGGTGACCCGCAAGTCGCTCCGCCGCTTCATCGCCACCGTGTTCCAGGATGCAGGCCTGCTGAACCGCTCGATCAGCGACAACATCCGTCTCGGCCGCGAAGGTGCGACGCAGGAGGAAATGATCCGCGCAGCCCAGGCCGCCGCCGCCAACGATTTTATCGAAACCCGCGAAAGCGGCTACGATACCCGCGTCGGCGAGCGTGGCAACAAGCTCTCGGGTGGTGAACGTCAGCGTATCGCGATCGCCCGCGCCATCCTCAAGGATGCGCCGATCCTCGTGCTCGATGAAGCGACAAGTGCGCTCGACGTCGAAACCGAAAACCGGGTCAAGACGGCGATCGACAACCTGCGCCAGAACCGCACGACCTTCATCATTGCGCACCGCCTGTCGACGGTTCGCGAGGCCGACATGGTCCTCTTCCTGGACAACGGCCGCATCATCGAGAATGGCAGCTTCAACGAGCTCAGCCAGAGCAATGGTCGCTTTGCCGCTCTGCTGCGCGCCAGCGGCATCCTGACGGACGAGGAAGTCCGCAAGGCACACACGACGGAAACCGAAGCCGCCTGATCTCAGCAAGGGCCTCAAGATCGAAGCCGGGAGAGCGATGCTCTTCCGGCTTTTTGCTGCCTAGAGCGCGCCCATTTTACTTGGGGTCATATCCGCACGCCGTGAAGCAGTTGGCGCATTCTTGGAGTTTGAAAAGCGCCACGATCTCGCCGATTGTGTCCCACAGAGCTTCGACTGTGCGCTTTGCTCTTGCTTCGGAGGAGCGCTGAGCTTGGTGAAGGCCTTTTCGATGGGCTTAAAGTCCGGGCTATTGGGCGGGGTGGTAGAGTAGCTGGCGACCGCCACTTCAATAGCCTGCCGCACGCCTTCGGCTTTGTGCGTAGGCAGGTTGCCCATCACGATAATGTCGCCGGGTCTCAGTGTTGGCATGAGAACCTGTTCGACACAGGCTCGGAACGCTGTGCCGCTCATTGCGCTGTCGAGCACCATAGGTGACGATCCGGTCGAACGGGTTTCGCCATCGTCCTCTTCATCTAGCATTTTCCCTTCGACAACTGCGCGGTCATGCGGTCTTGCTCTCTCCCACATCCAGCGCGGCAAGGATCCGATCTTGATACCCTTCGGCGTCAGGCCACGACGAACCCAGTCGCCAAACGTTCTTGGTGAAACGCAAGACATGGCCGCAGCTTCCGCCCGGCTCACGGCAACTTTGGAATGTTGTCGATAGGAACACTGGCGCGCGATAAACGTCGGCCGCCTTTTGGTGGTTGGCAATTCTGACAAAAATTATTCAACCCACTTTGACGGGTTGAATAAATAAAAAAGATGCATTAATTGATCCATTGAAAGGGTCATTAATGCGCCTGACGCTCCAAACCCATTTTAATCGTGAGTGGCATTATGCTGCGACTCTAGAGCTAAAGGACGACGACGCCGGCTTTCGGGGCGCGTCCATCGTCGATTACGATCTTGACTACTTTGTTACAATGGCATCGGCGGAATTTGCAGCCGGAAAGACAGTTCATGATCATCGCGCCTTGTCGGTCCGTTGTCCCGTAGATCTCGAAAATCGATATAGTCGTAGCTGGCCGCCCTTCCTCTTGGATCTTATGCCCCAGGGACATGCAAGGCGAAAGCTTGCCGAACACCTCGGGCTCGCGGAAGGCTCGCGCGCTTCCGATCTCCAGCTGCTTCTGCGATCAGCTACAGGTGGCATTGGCAACATCCGCATCAAGGAAGCGGCTGAAGCCGAAACGGAAAGATTGCGAGGTGTTGAGCGTCAAGGCGTTACAGAAGCCGAGATTCTTGAGCGCTCAGATCGTTTCATGGAAGTCGCTGATCGTTTTGGAATGCTCGCCTCTGGCTCAAGCGGCCTGCAAGGCGAATGGCCGAAGGTCTCGATGACCAAGGCGAAAGATGGGCTCTATTATCCTGATAGTTTCGTAACCGATGATGAGGCCGTGCGCCATGTCATCGTCAAGCTGGTACGCAGCAACGAGCCCGCGGACCGCCTAATTCTCGAAGGCGAAGCCCTCTATTCGCGGATCGCCCAAGGGATCGGTCTGAACGTCAGCGAACCCTCGACTTACGCCGAAGGCGTCTTGATCATTCCCCGTTTCGATCGGAGGAAAATGGAAGGCGGGGGAACGAGCCGACTGGGACAGGAAAGCCTGGTTTCAGCGGTTGGAGTCGCCGATTTCGGCCATGTCGGCACGCATGAGGCCTATATCGAAGTTCTGCGTCAATATTCAGCCGATCCCTCCACGGACATAGTCGAATACCTGAAGCGCGACATCGCTAACCTAGCGCTCGGCAATCCCGACAATCACGGCCGGAATTCAGCACTCAGCAAGCATCAGGACGGCACGATCCGCCTATCTCCCCTCTTTGACTTCGCTCCTATGCGGCTCGCCAAGGAGGGGATTGTCCGTTCCACCCGATGGGCCATGATGCGCGACGGTGGTCGCGACCATCTTCCGGATTGGAAACGCATTTGCACTGAACTGATGCCCGTTCCTGCCGAGCAGGAACTCCTAACGGCTTCGCTCAGTGCGTTTGCACGACATCTACAGCACGCACCAGAGCTGGCGAAGCGCATGGGGGCATCTCCAGAAGTGTTAGAGCGTGCAATGGGGCGCTGTAAGGAAATCGCGGATAGCGTTATGGCGGCATGCCAGTGATGCCAGAGGAATGTTAAATGGCTCGATGGAAGAAGCCTACGAAGGAAGAAATTCTTGAAAACAGACGAAGGCTGGCGGAGCGTGCTCGACACGGGGACCTTAGGTTGCCGGATGCCGTGATGGAGATACGAAAAGGGTTCGGAATGACCCAAGAGGAATTCGCCAAAACCCTGTCACTTACAAGGCGCCAAGTTGCCGAGATTGAATCAGGTATGGCAAACCCCACGCTTGAAACCTTAGGAAAGATTGGTCGATTGTTTGGGTTCGGCATTGGCTTTGTCCCAAAAATCAGTTGAATCGCTGCCTAAACCAGAAATTTCCGGTGCTCGTCCCGCCTATGCGATAACCCCTTTTCAACGGGAGAGGGCTAGGGCAAGGGGCTTTGCCTGCAAGAAATCCGACTCCGGAAAACACAGCCATCAAACACGAAGAAAGACCCGGCGGGAAAACTGGGTCTTTCCGTTTTCTGATCAGAGGTCAATACGGGCGAATGCCGACTGGAGTTAAGGCCGGTACCCGACCGGCATCGGATCAGAACTTGCACTCGAAGCTTAAGCAGGCCCGTCCAGTTGTCAGTGCAGTTAGTCGAGCCGCCGCTCCCCCGGCGACTGCGGAAAGATCGATAGGCCGACCCGCGCAGGCACGCGGCGCGGCTGAGCCCTCAGTGGCGCTTTCCCGAATGAGCAGGCATGGCGACCGGCCTCGCCGGTGCCTTCGCCGCGCGCTGGCCAGCAAGCTCAAGCCGCTTGTGCTCGAGATGATAGGCATAGAGGAATTGTGCGGTAATGCCGAAGACGACATAGATGGCACCGACGACGGGACTCTTGTTGGTCACGTAGAGAAGGACCTGGCCGGCCATGGCGAGGATAGTACCGGCAACGAAGATGTTCAGCGAATGCCGCCCGAGGATCGTCAATGGGTGGCTTGCCGAGCGGCGCAGGAACGCCGAAATGGCGGGGATGCTGACGATCAGATAGGCGAGCGCCAGAACATGCAGCAGCCGCGGCAGCGACAGGAAGGTCTTGTCGAAGCCGGTGACGACGGTCGGCAGGCCGAGCATGGCGAGGTAGTCGCCGAGTATCCATAGCTTGTCGGTCACCCAGATGAAGGACACGAGCACATAGGCACAGGCGAGCGCGATCAGAACCGGATGGGCGGGGATTTTCCCGCCGCGCTTGACATGCATGCTGGCAATGAAGCCAATAACGAAAAGCAGCTGCCAGGATAGCGGATTGAGGAACCAGAAACCATCAAGCAGCGTCGTGTGCGGCGCGATGTAATAGATGCCGGATACCAGCCAGACGCCGACCGAAACAGCGAGCAGAAGCAGGGGGCTCCTCGCCTCCAGCAGCATGATCAGCGGCAACATGAGGAACAGGGCGCCGTACATCGGAAGAATATTGTTGTAGCCGATTTGATGTCCGAGCGTCAGTAGCGCGGGAATGCCGCGCGCCGGATCCATCAGCAGAGCCAGGATATTCACTTCGCAAAGCAGGCCCTTCTGGTGGAAAATCCATGCGCCGGAGATGAAGAGCACCAGGGTCACGAAGGTCGTGATCATATGCGCCGTATAGAGCGTGAAGGCCCGCTTGATCGCCTTCCATGCCATCTTCAGCCGATTACCCGGAAGAAATCTCGTTCCATAGGCAAGGCCGACCGACATGCCGGAAATCAGCACAAAGGCTTCGGCGCCATCGGAGAAGCCGAAATTCTTGGAGGTCAAATCCTCGAAGATCTGCCCCGGCACATGGTTGATGAAGATCATGATCAGAGCCAAGGCTCTGAGAACATCCAGTCGGGTATCCCTCTGCGAGACCGGCTTCGGCAAGCTCACCCGTTGCGCCGGTGCCAGGCTCATCTGCGCCCTCGAATTCATCAAACTCTCCTGTTCCGACACTCAAATGCAATCGGGGCCAAAGAGTTCCCCCTTTGGCCCCGATCGTCGAAGCGAAGCAGTGCAGAAACGCTACTGTCCGATCGGAAAGCCCTCTTCGGGATGGGCGACCGCCCTGTCATTGATAGTGACCGAGTATCCCGTCGCATCGGGCGCTTTTGAGACGGAAATACGGTAATTTCCGCTCGGCAGTTCGATATCTGCCGCAAAGCCATCCCAGTTCGAAGGCAATGCCGGCTTGACGAAAAGTCGTCCGTTTTTCACCCGGATGCCGAGAATGCCTTCGACAGCGACGCGATAGAGCCAGCCGGCGGATCCCGTATACCAGGTCCAGCCGCCACGGCCCGTCAACTGTCCTTCGCCGTAGATATCAGCAGCGACCACATAGGGCTCTACACGATAGGTATCGGCCTGATCACGATCGCGTGCATGGTTGATCGGGTTCAGCATATCGAAGCAATGCCAGGCATCGTCGCCGCGATTCATTTCTGCCAGCGCCATGACCACCCAGGTGGCCGCGTGGGTGTACTGGCCGCCATTTTCGCGCACACCGGGCGGATAGGACTTGATGTAGCCCGGATCGCGCGCCGACTTGGCGAAGGGCGGCGTGAACAGCCGGATCATACGGTTTTCATCGTCCACCAGCTTCTCGAGCACGGCATTCATCGCCTTCTCGCCGCGCGCCCTGTCGCCTTCGCCGGAGAGAATGTTCCAGGACTGCGCGATCGAATCGATCTGGCACTCGAAATTCTCGCTGGAGCCGAGCGGGCTGCCATCGTCGAAATAGCCGCGGCGATAATGACCGCCGTCCCAGCCCGCCGATTCCAGCGCCTTGCGCAGTTCCGGCAGATGGTCGGACCAGCGCTTGACGCGCTCCTTGTCGCCGCGTGCTTCGGCATAGGGCAGGAATGCGGTTAGCATGCCGGCAAGGAACCAGCCGAGCCAGACGCTTTCGCCGCGACCCTGGATGCCGACGCGGTTCATCCCGTCGTTCCAGTCGCCGCCGAGGATCAGCGGCAGGCCATTGCCGCCCTTGCGCTTGATCGCGAGATCGAGAGCCAGAGCCGCGTGCTCGTAGACGCTGACTTTGTCCTGCGACACGGTCGGCTGGTAGAAGACGTCATGCGTGCCGGGCATCAGCGCCGCACCCTCGACGAAGGCAAGTTCCTCATCGAGGAGCGACTTGTCGCCCGTTACCGTGCAGTACTGGTCGATGGCATAGGCAAGCCAGACGACGTCGTCCGAGATATGCGTACGCACGCCAGCGCCGCTGCCCGGCAGCCACCAATGCTGCACGTCGCCCTCGCGGAACTGACGCTGGGCCGCATTGAGGATCTGGTTGCGGGCAAGCTCCGGTCTATGCACCAGGAATGCCAGCGTATCCTGCAGCTGGTCGCGGAAGCCGAAGGCACCCGACGACTGGTAGAAGGCGGTACGCGACATGATACGGCAGCCGAGGCTCTGATAGGGCAGCCAGGCGTTGATCATGTTGTTCATCGCCTTGTCCGGCGTCGAGATCTTCACATGGCCGGTGAAGCCGTCCCAGAACTCCCGACCTGCCGAAAGCACGGCCTCGAAATCGGCCTTGCGGATTTCCGAAACCAGCGCGCGGGCTTCCTCGACGGTCGCCGTATCGCCCATATAGAAGCAGATTTCCTTCTGCTCGCCGGCGGCGATGGTCACATCGAAGGCCAGAGCGCCGCAGGGATCGCCGTCGAGATCGGTCGAGTTCGAGAGCGCGGCAGCCGTCACGACGGCTTCCGGCATCTGGATCGTGCCATGGCGGCCGATGAACTCGCGGCGGCTTGCCGAGAAGCTCGAATGCGTCTCGCTCGCCGCCATGAAGGCGGTGCGCTTGAAGTAATCGATGCTGTAGGGGTTGTTGGCAAACAACGCACCCGTCTCCTCATCCAGCGTCGACAGGATGAAGGGCCTGGTCTTGTTCTGATTGGTGCCGAGCACCCATTCCGCATAATTGTAGATCCGCAGCCGTCGGCTGCCGGCGCCCTTGTTGCTGAGCCGCAGACGGAAGAGCTTGACCGGGCGCTCGCGATCGACCGTCTGCGTCAGCTCCAGCGCCACGCCATCGTCTTCGCTCGAGAAGACGGAGTAGCCGAGACCGTGACGCGCCTCGAAACGGACCTTTGCATTGCGCGACAGGCCGGCATAGGGCGTCATGACCTTACTGCTATCGAGGTCGGCGACGTAGAGCGCCTCGCCCGGACGGTTGATGACCATGTCGTTGGTCCAGGGCGTCAACTGATAGTCGCGCGAATTGTGGCTCCAGGTGAAGCCGCCGCCTTCGGCGGGAACGTGGAAGCCGAAGCGCTCGTTCGAGATGACGTTGATCCACGGATGCGGCGTCGACTGACCGCCCGGCAGACGCACGACATATTCGCGACCGTCCTTGGCGAAGCCGCCGTAACCGTTCCAGAAATCGAGATCGTCCTGCGCCTCGATAGGCTCGGCCGCAAAAACGGAATCCTGCAGCGTGGCCGGTACGGAGAGGCGATTGACTGGCGTGGTCTCATCGGACTGCGTCGAGGCAAACAGCGTCGCCGCGCGCGCGATCTGATCGACGAGCTTGCCGTTGCGGGCATGGAAGATCACCCGCGATGCGGCAAGGATCTCCTGGTAGGTCTCGTTTTCGATCTGGTCCTTGCGAACCGAGAAGATGTTCTGCCTGAGACCGTCGCCCTGGTTGTGACGGACGTGCTCGACGAGCTTGTCCAGCTCGCGCTGCATGTCCTGAGCCTGCTCGACAGCGCGCTCGTTGACGATCACCAGATCGGCGCTGATGCCGCGTGAACGCAGATATTCCGCCGCCATCAGTGCTTCTCGGGCGATTTCGAGGTCGATATCGTCGTTGATGCGCAGCGTGAAGATCGGGAAATCGCCCGAGATCGTCACCGGCCAGAGCGCGGACTGCGAATGCAGGCCGGCCTGCACGGTGGCGCCGTCGGCGCGCAGGTGCATGTCCGGATAGACCAGATAGCGGGCGAGCTTCTGGAAGGCGGCCGCCTGCTGCGAGGTAACGCCGACATGGCGCATCTGCATCTGCGTGCGGGTCCACGCCTGTGTCAGCTCGATGCCGAAGGTGTCGGGATTGCGGTAGCGCTCGACCGCCTTGTCGACCTCTTCGCGATTCGGCGCGGCAATGGTCCAGAAGATGATGCTGACCTTCTTGCCAGCGGGCACGCGCACCACACGACGCAGCGACAGGCAGGCATCCATGGTGAAGCCGTCCGTGCCGGAAAGCGTCGCACCCGGATCGAAGGCCGCGGCTTCCGCGAGCGTGCGGCCGCGGCCGAGGAATTTGCGGCGATCGGTTTCGAATTCGGTCGGACGCTCCGAACCTGCATTGTCGACGACCAGATGGGCGACCGATATATCCTGCTCGTTGTAGTCGCGCTTGTTGCGCTCGGCGCGGATCACGTCGCCGCTGTTGCCGATCTCGGTGCGCACGAACATGCGCGTGAAGACCGGGTGACCGGAATCGACGTCGTCACTCGCAAGGGCCGGCTCAAGATAGGAGGTCACTTCGATGAAGCGGTCCTCCGTGCCCATGTTGAGCAGCGTCACACGGCGGCCTTCGGCATCATGCTCGGTGGCGACGATGCACTCCACATCACTGGTGAGATCGCCGACCGTCTTGCTGTATTCGACCTTTTCATCGCTGAAGGCGACCTTGGCCTTTTCCCCTTCGATGCTGCGCGGTTCCGCAGTCGCCGACCACCATTGGCCGGAGGCGGTATCGCGCAGGAAGATGAAGGTACCCCAGCGGTCCTCCGTCGGGTCGGCCCGCCAGCGCGAGACGCTCAGCCCGTTCCAGCGCGAATAGCCCGCGCCGGTCGCGGTCAGCATGACCGAATAATGACCGTTGGAAAGGAAGGCGAGCTCGCGATCCTGCGACGCCGGATCGGCGATCTTGCGGATTTCCGGACGCAGCATGTCTTCCTGGATATTGGCCGGCTGGTCGCTCTCATGCTTGGCGGCCATGACCGGAATATCGCGCGGCGCTTTTTCCTGCAGTAGCAGTTCGGCCGCTTCGATCACCGGATCGGCATGGAAGAGCTCGCGCAGGCGGCCGTTGAAGGCGACGTTGGCGATCGCGGCGATCGACATGCCGTGATGGTGTGCATAGTAGTTGTAGACCACCGCGCACTTCTTGCCTTCGGGAACGCGGGTCGGCGTGAAATCGACGGCATCATGGAAGCCGTAGATGCCGAGCGCGCCCACCTTGCGCAATTTCTGCAGGTTTTCCAGCGCCGCAGCCGGCCGATACTGGCTGGCGAGGATCGAGGCATAAGGCGCGATGACGGCGTTCTGGCCGAGGCCGCGCTTGAGGCCGAGCGAAGGCACGCCGAAATTGGTGTACTGGTAGTGCATATAGTGGTCGCGGGCGTTGAAGGCCGCTTCCGAAATACCCCAGGGGATATCGGAGCCAAGGCGCTTGGCGTAGTTCATCTGCTCCTGCACGACCAGATTATTCGTCTGGTTGAGGATACCGCCCTGGCGCTCCTGCATGACGAGCGGCGGCATCAGATATTCGAACATCGAGCCGGACCAGGAGACCAGCGCGCCGCGCGAGCCGACAGGCACGACCTGACGGCCGAGGCGATACCAGTGCTCCGTCGGCAAATCGCCCTTGGCGATGGCGAAAAGGCTGGTGAGGCGTGCTTCGGAGGCCAGAAGGTCGTAGCAGGCGGCATCGAGCTCATTGGTTTCGACGCGGAAGCCGATGGAAAGCAGGCGCCGTTCCGGACGATAGAGGAAGGCGTATTCCATGCCGAAGGCGAGTTCGCGCATCTGGTCACGCAACTTCGCCAGACGCTGGCGCAGCGAATCCACATTGGCGAGATCGAAGATGCTGTCGGCGATATGGCCCTCGCAGACCTTGACCAGCGACTGCGACCAGGTGAGCACCTCGCCGCTCTGGGTCGACTTCACCTCATGGTCGAGGTTTGCCGCAAGCTTCTGGATGTCCTGCGCCAGAACCGACAGGTTGATGACGCGGATCGAGGCGAATTCATGCTCGCGCTTGACGGCAGCAAGCGCGTTCTGGAAGCCGCCGATGCGCTCTTCCAGGCGGCGACGCAGCGGGCGCACCGTCTTGCGGTCATCCGGAAGCTCGGCAAGGGTTTCGGCGAGAATGCCGGCGACGTCGCCGATACCGTCGAGATTGCCCTGCATATGCGCTGATGGCGCTTCCGCCCAGATGCGGCAGGCGGAGGAAACCGCAATCAGGTGGCCTGCGAAATTGCCGCTGTCGACAGCCGAGATGTAGCGCGCGCCCATCGGCTTCAGCGTGTCGGTATGATACCAGTTGCACAGGTGCCCGCGGAACTTTTCGAGCTTCGCCACGGTCGCCATGGTCTTTTCCATGCGATCGATGGTTTCCTCGAAGGAGGTCCAGCCGAAATGGCGCGCCGAGATGACCGACAGAAGGTAGACACCGATATTGGTCGGCGACGTCCGCGATGCCACGACGGCATTCGGCGTCTGCTGCACGTTATCAGGCGGCAGATGGTTTTGCTGTTCGACGACGAAAGTTTCGAAATAGCGCCAGGTGCGCCGCGCGATCTTGCGCAGTTCGAACGAAACGCTTTCCGGCACTTCCAGCCGATCTTCGGTCTCGGCCGACTGGCTGACATACCAGGCGATCGCCGGCGACAGGACCCAGAGCAGTGCAAAGGGGATGCCGACGAAGAAGGCGTTGTTGCCGGAAAGCGACGCGAAAGCAAGTGCCAGCAGCGCGAGCACTGGCGCATGCCACATGACGCGGTAATGGCCGAGGATCGTCGTCTGTGCCGCGGCCTGGGCGCTCGCCGCGGTTCGCCATTGCAGCATCAGCTTGCGGCTGACGAAGGCACGATAAAGCGAACGGCCGATGGCATCGGCCATGACGCAGGCGCCATCGGCGATGAAGACGATACGCAATGCGACCTGTGCATTGGCGGCGCGGATATCCGACCAGACCGTATAGAGATGGGCGCGGGCGACGATATCGCTGCTGCGCGGAATGATGCCGTTGATGAGCGACAGCGTCGGGGCGACGAACAGGCAGAAGATCAGCAGGATCTGCCAGATGAGCGCCGCCAGCGGCTCCATGAAGTACCAACCGAGCACGGAGGCGAAGAACCAGGCGATCGGCGTCAGCGAGCGACGCAGATTGTCCATCATCTTCCAGCGGCCGAGGCCGGTGACGCCGCGCTTGGGGTTGAAGAGATAGGGAAGCAGCTGCCAGTCACCACGCGCCCAGCGATGCTGGCGCGAGACCTCGACTTCGTAGCGGATCGGGAAATCTTCGACCAGCTCGCAGTCGGTGACGAGGGCGCAGCGCGCCATCGAGCCTTCGAGCAGATCGTGGCTGAGGACGGCGTTTTCGTCGATCTTGCCTTTTAGCGACGCTTCGAAGGCATCGACATGATAGAGGCCCTTGCCGGTGAAGGTGCCTTCTTCCACCAGATCCTGATAGACGTCGGAAACGGCGAAGACGTATGGGTCGAGACCGCGGTTGACCGAGAAGACGCGCTGGAAGACCGACGCATCCTTGCCCGTGGTCAAGGACGGGGTGACGCGCGGCTGCAGCACGCCGTAGCCGCGCACGACACGCTTGCTATCGGGATCAAAAACCGGACGATTGATCGGGTGATGCAGCTTTCCGACGAGCTTCGTCACCGTATCGCGCACCAGGCGCGTATCGGAATCGAGCGTCATGACATACTGCACGTCCTTCGGCACGATATTGGCGCCGGGCAGGAAAGTGGTATCGCGGTCGCCGCGCAGCAGCATGTTCAGCTCGTGCAGCTTGCCGCGCTTGCGCTCCCAGCCCATCCAGGCGCCTTCGGACGGATTGTAGAGGCGGCGGCGATGCAGCAGATAGAAGCGCTGGACACCATCCTCGTCATAGCGGGCAGCGAGATTGGCGACTTCGCGGCGGGCATAATCGAGGATTTCCAGATCGCGCTCGCTCTCTTCCTCTTGGCTGTCAGGCCAGTCGCTGAGCAGCGCGTAATAGACTTCGCCGCGCGGATTGGCGAGATAATGGACCTCGAGATTGCGCACGAGCTCGTCGACACTGTCGCGGTTGCCGATCAGCGTCGGCACGACGACCAGCGTACGGGCCTCTTGCGGAATGCCTTCCTTGAATTCGTAACCGACCAGACGCGCCGGCGTCAGATACATGGTGACGAAGAAATTGAAGAGGCCGGTGGCGCCTTCCGATGCCGGCAGCGAGAACATCAGCAGCAAGAGGATGGTCTCGGCCCACCCCATGCCGGCATGCAGCATGAAATAGCCGACGATACCGAGGGCCACGACGGTCAGGAACAGCACCGGGGCCGCGATCGACAGCCAGTTGAGCTTGCGCCACTGACGCACGAAACTCACCGAAAGTGGCACACGGTAGCCGATTGCCTTTTCCAGCTTCTGCGTCTGCTGACCCATGATGAAGTCGCCGATATTCGGCTCACTTGCCTGCCCTTCGCCCGATGCCTTGGCGGCTTCGGTCATCGCCATGGCGATCTGGGCAATTTCCATTTCGGTCTTGTCGCAACGGCGCGCGAGCTTTTCGATACGGCGGCGATAGCTGTTGCGCGAGCCGGGATCGAGCTTGGCGTAGTCGGTCTCGTCCCAGAGCAGCTTGTCGACGGCGCTGACCTCTTCGACCCAGACGGACCAATCGGTATCGTCGATGAGACGCAGGCTCTTGATGATGTTGCCCATCGTCACATTGCCGGATGACAGGCGATTATGCTCGGCCATCATGACGCTTTCGGCGTCGGTGCCCGCCTCGGCAAGCCGCTTCTCAAGCCAGGTGACGGCGAGGCCCGACGTATGCGAGCCGTCGCGCAGACGGTAGAGGAACTGCGTGGCGAAGGTGTTGTCCGAGGTATAGGGCTCGAGCGTCTTCAGGAACTCGGCGACCTTGGCGTCGTCGTTCAGACGGATCAGTTCGTCGACGGCGGCATTCGCCTTCTTGCGGGTGATACGGCTCTGCTCGACGCGGCTCGAAATGCGGCGCAGGTTTTCGACGAGGATATACCGCACCAGCGAGGGAACGGCCCAAAGCTCGCCAATCTTCAGCATCTCCACCGACTGGAAACCTTCGACGAGCGCCAGCAGGCCCTGATTGGATACGGTGCTATGCGTGTGGGCGACGTAGAGCCAGGCAAGCGCCATGGTGCGCGGCATAACCATGCCGTCGATGGTCAGCGTCTGCAGCTGGTCATAAAACTTCTTCGGAAAATCGCGTCGGACTTCCTGAATGGCCTCTTCGATGATGTAGTGGTTGTCAAGCAGCCATTCGGCCGCCGGCGTGATCGATTCCCCCGCATCGACATCGGCATTGGCCGAGCGATAGACGCGCAGGATCTCTTTCTCGTTTTCCTTGTGCCGGGCGAAGAAATCAAAGGGCGCAAAGCCTGGCAGCTTGGTTTTCGCGCCATTGCGGGCGAAGGCCGCGCCGCATTCCTTTATCTGCTCATTGGAAAAATAGGCGGCGCGGATCGCATCATTATGATCGATCTGCTTGGCATCAGAATCGCGCGGCGTAACGGTGGAGAGATTTTGAGATGTCATGGATTCGGGTTCTGGGTCCAAACAGAGTGAGTGGCATTGTCGCCTTTATCGTTTCTGCCCTGCCCGACGCAAGAATTCACGCATTTGGACCCTTTTGCTTCGCTTCCCGGCGGGCGAAGGGGGTGAATTCGAAGTGACGGCTTAGAACAAACTTATACAGGCGAAGATTTTCACGGGGCGTTCTTAAAGATTGCGGCGACTATTCGTCATCATCCAAAAGGGTGTCCGTGAAACTGGATACGCGACCAAATGGTTCCGGCAGCGATCCGCAGAGGTCAACGACAATCGATCAAGGTCATGAGGCATTCTCCCTAGGCTGATTCATCCCGTTTCGGAAATTCAGCATGGTTCGGCATATTGAATCCTCCATATCCCGCAGAAGATGAACTTAAACTGAACCCCATAAAAAGATTCGCAAATTCCTGTCGGAGCGCATCGTTTTTCGAAGCTGCGCAGAACTGAGCCCATACCTGCCTGTGAATGGCAACCCCGCAGGGCCAAGACACATCCTCCCTGTCATGCCATCACAGCGATTCGCCTTCACTCCGAAAAGAGAGGCAATACGGAATAGCACGGCGACCAGCCGAGCCGCCGAATGGCAACGCGCGAAGCGCTTACGCGAGCGTATTTTGGGAGGAAGTTTACTGTTTTCACACGGCACATTCTATCGGCCGGGCAAATTTCTTTGCGCAGCAAAATAATGCCAGGAAAACGAAGTGGAATTTACCGGGGGGGGGCGCCGAGAAATCGGCCAAACAAGCGGCAGTATTCCCTGCCGCTTCCAAAGGCACCACCTTAAACGACGATGCCGCAAACAATGGCCGCGACAAAGAGGAATGCAGCCGAAAACAGGACGACGTGAACAGCCGTTTGAATCTTTTGCCGCGTATTCGCAGCGCGCTTGGAACCATCGAACTGATTCACATGCGTATTCGAAATACCCAAATTCGCCATGTGTCGCCTCCGTTCGTTTTTTATATGTCTCTCAGGTCAAGCCCGGGACGGATATTCATACAATTCCTATCAATTAGGTAGAGATGAATTTCCGTCCAGCATGCGAGCCGAGAAAAATTAAACCATTTGAAGTCAAGGACCCGAAAGATCGGCAACGCCTAATCAGCAGAGAATGCGGCGGGCCCAAATCAAGCTACGCTCGATGGCGCTGGTATCGGCCGTCTGCTCTTCGGCAGATCCGGCCTGACGGCGGCTGTTTTCGTCGGAAAGAGAGGCGGACCGTGCACCTTCCTGTTTCGCCGGCACCGGCGGATGAAGATAGCCCATGGTCATGCCACCCATGAAAAACATGCCTGCCTCCACTTAACGTCTGACCCGTCATCGGGATCACGAAAGTTAACTGCCATTAACGAGATCATGACAGAATTGCGGCAGGTGTCAATAGTCTATACGATTGGTCGTGTTTAACCGCCCCATTCGTTAATGCGGCGAGGGCGCAAGGTGCCGCCCGCTTAGCCGCGGACGAACCCTTTGCTGGCGACCATCAGATTGCGCGTGTAATCTTCCTTCACGTCACCCGCCGAAAGCTCCTTGGCGGTCAATCTCTCGACGACAGCGCCGTTGCGCATGACGGCCAGTCGCTCGCACATGTGGGTAACGACGCCGAGATCGTGGCTCACCATCACGAAAGTAAGATGGCGGTCTTTGCGCACCTGCTCGAGCAGGTTCAGAACTTCGGCCTGCACCGAAGCATCGAGCGCCGAGGTCGGCTCGTCGAGCAGCAGGATCGACGGTTCGACGATCAGTGCGCGGGCAATGGCGACGCGCTGGCGCTGCCCGCCTGAGAGCTGGTGCGGATAGCGGAAGCGAAAACCTGTTCCGAGGCCCACCTCATCCAACGCTCTCGCGATCCGGGTTTCGGCATCGCCGATCCCATGGATCGACAGAGGCTCCAGCAGCAGCCGGTCGATCGTCTGGCGCGGATGCAGGGAGCCGTAGGGATCCTGGAACACCATCTGCACCTGGCGATAGAAGGCCTTGCTGCGCCTGGCGCCCTTCAGCTGCTCGCCGCCAACCTGGATCTTGCCGTCCGTGACGGGCGCAAGACCGGCAACGGCGCGCAGCAACGTCGACTTTCCGGAACCGGACTCGCCGACCAGGCCGAAGGATTCGCCCTTGTTGACCTCGACGCCGACGGCATCGAGCGCATAATAACCGTCATAGACGACACTGAGGCCATCAACTACGAGTGCTGTCGTCATGCCGCCCACTCCGGCTTGCGGTCGAGCACCGGCAGCGGATGCCGGTTTTCGCCGATGACGGGCATGCAGTTCAGCAGGCCGCGCGTATAGGGATGCTGGGCATTGTTCAATTCGGAAGCCTTAAGTTCTTCCACGACCTTACCTGCATACATGACGATCACCCGGTCGCAGAAAGACGACACCAGCCGCAGGTCGTGCGAGACGAAAATCAGCCCCATGCCACGCTCGGAGACGAGCTTGTCCATGATCCTGAGGACATCAAGCTGGACGGTGACGTCGAGCGCCGAAGTCGGCTCATCGGCAATCAAAAGCTCCGGTCCGGCGATCAACATCATGGCGATCATGACGCGCTGGCCCATGCCGCCCGAAACCTCGTGCGGGTGCAGGTCGTAGACACGACCCGGATCGCGGATCTGCACGGCTTCCAGCATGGCCATGGCGCGGTCCCGCGCCTCGGCCTTGCTCACCTTCTCATGCGTACGCAGGGTCTCAGTGATCTGTCGGCCGATGGTCATGACCGGGTCGAGCGAATATTTCGGGTCCTGAAGCACCATGGCGATGCGCTTGCCGCGCAGCGAGCGGCGTTCCCTGGCCGAAATCGACAGGAGGTCGATGCCGCTGAAATTGAGCCTGTCTGCGGTGACGAGGCCATGCGGCGGCGTCAGCCCCATGATGGCGCGGCCGGTCTGCGATTTGCCGGAGCCGCTCTCGCCAACGATACCAAGACGCTCGCGGCCGAGCGTGAAGGACACGCCGCGCACGGCATCGATGACGCCGGTACGGGTCGGATAGCGAACCTTGAGGTTCTCCACGGTCAAAAGTGTCGTCATTGGCCGCTCTCCTTAGGATCGAGCGCATCGCGCAGGCCATCGCCGAGCAGATTGAAGCCGAGGCTGACGATGAGGATCGCAATGCCCGGCATGGCCGCCACCCACCATTGATCGAGATAGTATTTGAAGCCACTTGCGATCATCACGCCCCATTCGGGCAGCGGCGGCTGCGCGCCGAGACCGAGGAAACCGAGGCCGGCCGCCGTTAGGATGACGCCGGCCATGTCGAGCGTAACGCGGACGATCACCGAGGAGATGCAAAGCGGCATGACATGGCGAAAGATGATACGCAGCGGCGAGGCACCCATGAGCTGCACGGCGGCGATATAATCCGAACGCCGCACCGTCATCGTCTCAGCCCGCGCCAGGCGCGCATAGGGTGGCCATGAGGTGATGGCGATCGCAATCACCGCATTCTCGATGCCCGCGCCGAGCGCGCCGGCGAAGGCAAGCGCCAGCACCAGCTTCGGAAAGGCAAGGAAGATATCGGTGATGCGCATCAGGATCACATCCACCCAGCCGCCGAGATAGCCCGACACCATGCCGATGATCAGCCCGATCGGCGCCGAGATGATCGCGACCAGAACGACGATATAAAGCGTCCAGCGCGACCCGTAGATGAGGCGCGAAAGGATATCGCGCCCGAGATCGTCGGTGCCGAGGAGATAGCCCGGCGTACCGGGGGGCTTCAGATAGGCATTGGTCAGATCGCCGATCACGGGCGAATGCGGTGCGATGACATCGGCAAGTGCTGCGACCAGCACGAGGGCGATAATGATGAGGAGCCCGATCACGGCCAGGCGATTGGCGGAAAACTGCCGCCACGTGACATAGGCGCGCCCTAGCCTCGCCTGCCGGCGCGACTGTGGCCGATCGGAGAGCAGCCAGTCCCTCAAGCTGGGTTGGGTGGTCTCGACAGTCATTTGCGTCGGGTCCTTGGGTCGAGCGTCCGATACAGAAGATCGGAAATCAGATTGATGCCGATGAACACCGTGCCGACCACGATCGTGCCGCCGAGAACGGCATTCATGTCGGCATTGCGCAGTGAGCTGGTGATGTAGAAGCCGATGCCCGGCCAAGAGAAGACGATCTCCGTCAGCACGGATCCCTCGAGCAACCCGGCATAGGAGAGCGCGATTACCGTGATCAGCGGCACGGCAGCGCTGCGCAGGGCATGCCCCCAGATTACCCGCGTTTCGGAAAGCCCCTTGGCGCGGGCCGCCACAATATATTCCTGGCCCAGTTCGTTCAGCATGAAGCTGCGGGTCATGCGGCTGATATAGGCAAGCGAGAAATAGCCGAGCAGCGACGCCGGCAGGATGATGTGGCGGAACACGTCCCAGAAGACATCCCATTGCCCCTGCAGAGCGCTGTCGAGCAGGAAAAAGCCCGTAATCGGCGTGAAACTATATTCGAAAGCGATGTCGATGCGGCCGGGATAGGCCACCCAGTTCAGCTTCGCATAGAAAATGACGAGCGAAACCATAGCCAGCCAGAAGACTGGCACGGAATAGCCGACAAGGCCGATCACGCGGACGATCTGGTCGATGAAGCTGTTGCGGCGCACCGCGGCAAGTACGCCGAAGGGAACCCCGAACAGGGCCCCGATGATCGTGCCGACCGTTGCAAGCTCCATCGTCGCCGGAAAGACGCGCCTGATGTCATCCATGACCGGATTGGTTGTCAGAACCGACGTACCGAAATCGCCGCTGAGCGCGCTCACGAGGTAATAATAGAACTGCAGATAAAGCGGCTGGTCGAGATGCATCTCGCGCCGCAGGCGCTCCAGTATCTGCTGCGGCGCGTGATCGCCGGCGATCGCCAGCGCCGGATCGATCGGTATGACGCGTCCGATGAAGAAAGTGACGGCCAGAAGACCGAGATAGGTGGTGACGGCCACGACGAGGAATCGTAGTAGCCCCATGAAAAAGGGAGCGGCACGGCCCTTCTTGGGCCGCACCTGCATTTTCCGTTCGACAGTGCTCAAAGACCTAGTCCTGCCGGATCATCACTTGGAGATCGGCCAGACGAAGTTGTTGTCGAAGCTCGGACCAAGCTTGAAGTCCTTCACATCCTTGCGATAGCCGGCGACTTCCGTCTGCTGATAGAGGATGATGAAGGGGCTTGCTTCCAGGAATTTCTTCTGGATGTCCTGATACATGGCGCCACGCTTGGTCGCATCGCCTTCGAAGAGCGCAGCCTTGGCGAGCTTCTCCAGTTCTGGAGAGGTCCAGGTGTTGCGCCAGACCAGCGTCTTGTTGCTGCTGGTATCGGAATTGTCGTCGTTGGTGGTGAAGGTATCGGCGTTGGAATGGGGGTCCCAATAATCCGGGCCCCAGTTGCCGAAGTAGATATCGTGGTTGCGGGCACGATACTTCGTCAGCTTCTGCTTGCCGTCACCAGGGATGATCTCCACCTTGATGCCAGCCTGGCCGAGCGTCTGCTGGATCGCGGTCGCGATGCCCGTATCCGGCTCGATGCTGCGCACGTCCATGGTGATCGAGAAGCCGTTGGGCAGGCCTGCCTTGGCCAGCAATTCCTTGGCCTTGGCGACGTCGAGCTTGAACGGATTCTCATCCAGAGAGCCAAGCATGCCCTTCGGTTCGAAAGTCTGATGGATCTCGCCGATACCCTTGATCAGCGTCTTGCCGATGGCGTCGTAATCGACCAGATACTTGAACGCCTGCTGTACTTCCGGCTTGGCCAGATTGGCGTTCTTCTGGTTGAGGCTCATATAGTAGATGGTGCCCTTCGGCGCGCTGGTCGAAGCGAGCTGCGCGTTCTTCTCGACAGCCTGGAGGTCGGTCGGAGACAGGTTACGCGCGATATCGATATCGCCGTTTTCAAGCGCCAGGCGCTGTGCCGAGCTTTCCTTCATGAAACGATAGATAACGCGGTTCAGCTTCGCCTTTTCGCCGTAGTAATTGTCATTGCGCTCCAACACGACGGCCTCGTTGGCGCGCCATTCACGCAGCTTGAACGGACCGGAACCGGCAAAGCCGGTCTTCAGCCAGCTGTTGCCGAAGTCGTTGTCATATTTGTAATCGGCAGTCGGCGTTGCCGGCTTTACATGCTGCAGGACCAGCTTCTTGTCGACCACTTCGGCAACGGTTGCCGTCAGGCAGTTCAGTACGAAGCTCGGCGCATAGGGCTTGTCGACGGTAAAGGTGAAGGTGTTCGCATCGGTTGCCTTGGCCTTCTCCGTCACGTTGTCGCCCGTGATGCCGAACTGCGTGAGAATGAAGGCCGGGCTCTTGTTAAGCTTGACGACACGCTCGAAGGACCATGCAACGTCTTCAGCCGTGATCGGATTGCCGGACGCGAACTTCAGGCCGGGCCTCAACTTGAACGTATAGGTCAGATGATCGTCGGAAACCGACCAGCTCTCGGCGAGGTCACCCTTGATCTTGGACGTGTCGTTGATGTCGAGACGGACCAGCAGGCTATAGGTGTTGCCGGTGATTTCCGCGGCCGACAGTTCATAGGCTTCGGCCGGATCCATGCTCAGAATATCATCGAAGGCAAAGCCCTCGACCAGCGTGTCCTTGGGCGTCGCGGCATAAGCGTTCGGCGCCGCCATCAGCAGAAGCGAGAGAGCCACGCCGGCAGACAGTGCGCGCAAACCGCGGTTCATCTTGGTCATCATCATTGTTTTCATTCCCCTTTTTTAAACTCTACGCAATATTCAGGACGCACTCGAACGGCTGCCTTCCTTCCAAGCGGACGCCAGGACGCGAAGCCAGTTCTCCCTGCACAGCTTTACAAGATCGGCCTCACCATAACCAGCGTTCCGAAGGGCTTCAATCAGCTTCTGATTGCCTGCGGCATCGCCGATCTCAGCTGGAATCGTGGCGCCGTCGAAATCCGATCCGAGGCCGACGCAATCGATGCCAAGGCGGCCGACGAGATGATCGACATGCCGCACCATCGCCTCGAGCGGCGTATCGGCATCCGAGCGCGCATCGTCGCGCAACATCGCCGTCGCATAGTTGAGGCCAACGATGCCGCGGCTCTCCTTGATGGCATCGAGCTGCTTGTCGGTGAGGTTGCGCGCGACAGGCGTCAGCGCATGCGCATTGGAGTGGCTGGCGACCAGCGGCTGGTCCGAGGTCTTCGCCACATCCCAGAAGCCTTTCTCGGTGATGTGGGCGAGATCGACCAGGATGCCGAGCTGGTTGCAGGCGCGGACTAGCGCAAAGCCGGCGTCGGTCAGGCCAGGTCCCGTGTCCGGGGAGCTCGGATAGGCGAAGGGCACACCATGGGCAAAGACGTTGTTGCGGCTCCAGACAGGGCCGAGCGAACGCAGGCCGGCCGCATAGAAGGTTTCAAGCGCGACGAGATCGGCGTCGATCGCTTCGCAGCCTTCCATATGCATCACGGCCGCGAAAATTCTTTTCTCCATGCAATCGCGGATCTCGGCGGTGGAACGGCAGAGTTTCCAGGCACCGGCGCGATCGAGCCTCAGCGCGATCGCCGCCATTTCCAGCGCGATGTCGAGGGAAGGCGCACGTTCCAGCGGAGCCGCCAAAGGCGTGGCATAGTGGCCGTTGCTATCGGGATCGGCAAAGACGAGATCGCCCGACGGAATGTAAATGGCGCAGAGGCCGCCGGCCAAAGCCCCAGCACGCGCTCGCGGGGCATCGATATGGCCGCTCGACGTCCCATCCCTGAATTCGGCAACCGGATCGGCGCCGTCGCGCGCGTGATGCCAGAGCCTCAAGAGAACGTCGTTGTGACCATCGAATACGGCTTGCATTGTCTATCCCGGACGAAGCGCTCGAGTGAGCGAATGGAAAGCGGCCAGAATAGAAAAGCTGACAGGATTCGCCATACCCAAATGAAAAAAATTTGCATTTGCATGGAACTGCATATTCGAATGGAAAAAGGCGGGGCAAACACCCCGCCTTGAAGGCATGCTTTACAACGCTGATGATGTGTCGGGCATTTCAGCGCTTGGCCCGCTTCTTCTGGCGGTAGACGTCGATGGCAACGGCCGCGACGATGATGAAGCCCTTGGCGATTTCCTGGTAATAGGCATCGACGTTGAGGAAGGTGAAGCCGGAGATCATCACACCGAGAATGACGGTGCCGATCACAGTACCGGCGATGCGGCCGACGCCGCCGGTCAGCGACGTGCCGCCGATGACAGCAGCCGCGATCGCATCCAGCTCATAATTGACGCCCATGCCGGCCTGCGCCGTCTGCACGCGGGCGGCGGTGATGATGCCTGCAAGGCCCGCCAGAAGCCCGGCGATCGCATAGACCTTGACCAGATGCGCCTCGACATTGATGCCAGACACGCGCGCCGCCTGCACGTTGGCGCCGATCGCGTAGGTGAACTTGCCGTAGCGCGTATAGCGCAGCACGATGTGGAAGGCGATCGCGATGATCAGGAAGACGATGACGGGCCAGATGCCGGAGCCGATGAAATTAAACTGATCGGTGAGGCCCGAGATCGGCTGGCCCTTGGTGTAGAGCTTGGACAGGCCGCGAGCTGAGACCATCATACCAAGCGTCGCGATGAAGGGCGGAATCTTCGTCTTCGTGATCAGCTGCCCGTTGATAAAGCCGGCAAGAAGACCGATCAGCAGGCCGACGCCGATCGGCACGAAGAAGGGCATATCGGTCAGCGCGGGATAGACGGCCCGCGCCCATGTCGACGACTGTGCGAAGCTCGCGGCAACCATGGCCGTCAGCCCGACGACGGAACCGGATGAGAGGTCGATGCCGCCTGTGATGATGACCTGCGTCACGCCGACCGAGATGATGCCGATGACCGACACCTGCAGGATCATGATCTTCAGGCGCTGCAGGTTCATCAGGAAGCTCTGGCCGACGAAGATCCAACCGAGGATCTCGCAGAGAAGCGCGATGCCGATCAGCACCAGGAAGATGCCGAGTTCGGGCGGCACGCGGCGCCTTTTTGGCCGTGTGACTGCCGGAGCGGCCGCCTCTGCAACTTTGCTAACCATGGTTCAGTCCTCCCTTGCGATGATTGGCGGCGTCACTGCGCGGCCAGCTCCATCACCTTCACTTGAGTTGCATCCGCGCGATCCAGGAAGCCGGTGACCCGTCCTTCATGCATGACCATGATACGGTCGCTCATGCCGAGCACCTCGGGCATTTCCGAGGAGATCATGATCACGGCGACGCCGTTGCGCGCCATTTCGGTGACGAGACGATGGATCTCCGCCTTGGCGCCGACATCGATGCCGCGCGTCGGCTCGTCCAGGATCAGAATGCGGGGATTGGTGAGCATCCACCGGCCGATCAGCGCCTTCTGCTGGTTGCCGCCGGAAAGATTTTCGATGCGCTCGTCAAGGTTCGGCGTCTTGACGCGCAACTTCCTGGCCATCTCCTCGCAGGCCTCTTCGATCGCGCCTTCCTGCACGAAGCCGCCGCGCACGAACTGGTCATGCAGCACCGCGACCTGCATGTTCTCCAGCACGCTGAGGATGAGAAGACAGCCCGTATCCTTGCGGTCTTCCGTGAGGAAAGCCATGCCGTGGCGGATCGCCATCGCCGGCGACGAAATCTCGGTCTTCTTGCCGAAAAGCTCGATCGTGCCGGACGAGGCGGGCGTCACGCCGAAGATGGTCTCCGCGACATTGGACCGGCCCGATCCGACAAGCCCAGCCACGCCGAGAATTTCACCAGCCCTGACGTCGAAGGACACATTGGAGAAGACGCCATCGAGGCTCAGATCCTTGACCGACAGCACGGTTTCGCCGATCGGCACCTCTTCCTTCGGGAACATCTGCGTGATCTCGCGGCCGACCATCATGCGGATGATATCGTCGCGGGTCACATCGGTCGAAGCGTGCGTGCCGATATATTTGCCGTCGCGGAAAACCGAGAATTCGTCGGCAATCTCGAACAGCTCATTCATCTTGTGGGTGATATAGACGATGCCGATGCCCTGGGCGCGCAGGTCGCGGATGATCTGGAATAGATGCGCCACCTCGCGTTCCGTCAGAGCCGAGGTCGGCTCATCCATGATCAGCACGTCGGAATTATAAGAGACCGCCTTGGCGATTTCGACCATCTGCCGGCTCGCGACGGAAAGCTCACGGACCTGGATCTCGGGATCGATGGAAATGTTGAGGCGCTGGAAGAGCTCCTCGGTCTTGCGGCTCATCTCGGCGTGATCGACGAGACCGAACCGGTTCTTCGGCTCACGCCGGATCCAGATATTCTCGGCAACCGTCATGAAGGGCATCAGGTTCAGTTCCTGATGGATCATGGCAATGCCGTTTTCCAGCGCGTCGAGCGGTGACTTCAGACGGATTTCGACGCCCTTGAGACGTACCTCGCCCTGATCGGGAATATAGATGCCGGCCAGGATCTTCATCAGCGTCGACTTGCCCGCGCCGTTTTCGCCCATCAGCGCATGCACCGTCCCGCGCTTCAGGCGGAAGGAAACGTCGTCCAGAGCGACCACGCCGGGAAATTCCTTGCGGATGCCTTCGGCGCTCAGCAGATAGGTGGCATTGGGGACAACGCCGCTGGCGCGCACCGCCGCCATGGTGGATGGGCTCACAACCATTTTTCCCTCCCGGGCAGATCGGATTTCAAGGGATGCGGGCTTTCAAGCCCGCATCCGTCGATCACTCTCGTCCTCAGTTCTTCTTGACGAAGTCCTTGACGTTGGTCGGCGTGACGAGCTGGAAGGGGATGTAGACCTTTTTCTCGATCTTATCGCCCTTAGCGAGCTTGAGTGCGGCGTCCACTGCACCCTTGCCCTGGCCGGCAGCATCCTGGAACACGGTGACCTTCAGGTCGCCGGCCTGCATGGCGGCAAGCGCATCCTGCGTGGCGTCGACGCCGGCAACGATGATCTTGTCCAGCGACTTGCCGGACGCTTTCAGCGCCTGGATGGCGCCGATCGCCATTTCGTCGTTGTTGGAGATGACGGCATCGAATTCGATGCCACTGGAGAGCCAGTTGGTCATCAGGTCGGCACCCTGGGTGCGCTGCCAGTTGGCGGTCTGCTCCTGAACGATCTTGATGCCCTTGCACTCATCGGTCGCCACGACATCATGGACGTCCTTGGTGCGCATGCGGGCAGCCTGGTTGGAAAGCTCGCCCATCATGATGACGGCCTTGCCCTTGCCGCCCAGCAACCGGCAGACTTCCTTGGCCTCCAGCGTACCGGATTCCTGTTCGTTGGAGGCGACGAAAGCCTGCTTGTCCGGGAGGCTGTCCACGTTTGCCGGCTCGCGGTTGACGTAGACGAGCGGGATCTTGGCATCGGCGGCAAGCTTGGAAATCGCGGCCGTCGCGTCGGTATCGACCGGATTCACGATGATGGCATCGACCTTACTGGCGATGAAGTTCTGGATCTGGCTCTGCTGTTTGGCGATGTCGTTCTGGGCGTCTTCGACCTGCAGCGTCACGCCCTTGTCCTTGGCGTAGTCCTGCATGCCATTGCGTAGAACCGTCAGGAAGTTGTCGTCGAACAGAGCCATCGAAACGCCGATGGTTTGGGCGTGGGCAGCGGTCGACAGCAGAAGCGCCATCGCAGAGCCAAGGATAAATTTCTTCATGTTTTCCTCCCAGATACGGTGCCCGGCCACACCCCTCCTGAATGCCGGAGCCCCCGGTTTCGACCGCGGGGCCTTTACTCAATCGGCTGTCACTCCCATGGCAGCCATATCGAAAACGGAACAAACAAACCGTAAAATTCTTTATCCGGAATATTCATTCCATTTTTCATCACAAAGGTCAACAGCAAATTCTCGCCCCCGAAAGGGGCGCGGGTCACGACGAGTTTCTCGTCTCTGCTGCTGTAAGAGCGGCGGCCAAACCCTACATACGGGCGCCGACACCATGGAACGGTTATTCCATCGACATGGGAACGGAATAGAATGTCGGCAAACCAACCGGCCGCGCCGCGGCCCCGCAATGGAGAACACGCATGCCCTCGATGTACAGTTTCTCGGTCCCGATCTTTCAACGCGGCCTGCAAAACCTTTCGGCCTATCTCGACAAGATCGAAGCCTATGCGGCGGAAAAAGGCGTTGCGGCGGAGGAACTCGTTTCCGCACGGCTGATCGACGACATGCTGCCGCTGTCCGGCCAGTACCAGCGCGCTTCCGATACGGCGAAACTCACCATCGCCCGTCTTGCCGGCATCGATGCGCCGCGCTTCGAAGATAACGAGACGACCGTCGCAGACCTGCGCGAACGTCTGAAGAAAACACAGGATTTCCTGGCGACGATCACCCCGGCGACGATGGAAGGAAGCGAGACGCGGGAAGTGACGGTCACGCCGGGAGGCAACAAGATCGTTTTCAAAGGTGAAGATTATCTGGCGAAATTCGCGCTGCCGAACTTCTTCTTCCACGTGACGACGGCGCACGACATTCTGCGCAGCCGCGGCCTGGCGGTGGGTAAGATGAATTATCTTGGCGCACTCAGCTAAAATTATTTAGGGCCGGAGCGAAACCGGCCCTTTTTCCGTCAGCTCCATGTAGGCCAACGTCTGGTCCAAATGCTCTGCTCGAAGAGAAAGGAGCTTTTCGGCGTAGGCAAGCCTGATCGCCGTATAGCCGCTGTCATTGGCGACATTCGAAAGCTCGGCCGGATCCTTCTCAAGATCGAAGAGCAGCGGCGGCAACCCGGCAAAATGGACATATTTGAAGCGCACGTCGCGCACGACGGCCAGATTGCAGGCATTGGATCGTAAGCCGAAATGCCGCTCCGGGACACCCTCGGCGATATCGCGAAAATCGAACTCCCAAAGGGCGGCATCGCGCCAGTGAGTTGGTTCGGGTCCTGCGAGGAACGGCAGCAGGCTTTCGCCATCGACATGGTTTGCCGGCGCGATGCCGAGCCGTTCGCATAGGCTCGGGAAAATATCGGCCGCACTGGTGAAATGCTCTACCTGGCGGCCATGGGTGGCGGGTTGGCCGGGATCACGAATAACGAGCGGCACATGATAGCTGCCATCGAAGAAGCCGCCCTTGCCGAGCATCCAGTGATCGCCCATCATCTCGGCATGGTCAGAGGTGAAGACTATGACCGTATCGTCCCAGGCGCATGCATCCTTCAACGCCTGCCAGATCCGCCCAAGCTGCGCGTCGACCTCGGCGATCATGCCGTAGTAAATCGCGCGGATGGCCGCAAAATCCTCAGACGTCCACTCATCAATGGAGCCATTGCCGCCATAGATGAAGCCGCCCTTGCCGATCAGCGGCAGGCCGAACGCGAGCAGCGGATGCAATACCATCTCGGTTTCGCGGTCGGCAGCGCGCACAAAAGCCGGGCCGTCAGCGGCCGAAAACATGCGGTTATAGGGTTCTGGCACCGAGAAAGGCGGGTGCGGCCGCAGGAATGAAACATGCGCGAACCAGGGCTGATCCTGCTCTCCGAGCCAGCGGATGAACTCGCCTGCTAGAAATGCCGTCTGCGTCTCATCCTTGGAATAGGCAGGCGCATTGTTGGAAATTTCGCCGGGCTCGGCGCCGACGGGGATGTGGATATCGCGGCTGACGGCATCGGTACGGCCGCGCGACCGCAACCAGGAAAGCCATTGCTTTTCGTGCTCGGGCAGGAGCTGTCGCGGCGTAAAGCCGGGCAGCACGCCCTCATAGGTCGTCAAATGCGGATCGTGCGGATCGCGGCTGCGCGGATCCGGCGCCGTGTCGGTATAGCCGAACAGCGTTGGGTCATAGCCGGCCCGGCGTGCGGCAAGCGCGATATTGTCGAAACGCGCGTCCAGCGGCGAACCGTTGCGGCAAACGCGATGGTTCATCTGATAGAGGCCGGTATAGAGCGTCGCCCGCGCCGGCGAACAGGGCGCCGTTCCGGCATAATGCCGCCGGAAGAGCACGCCCTCCTGTGCCAGCGCATCGACATTCGGCGTCTTTGCGCATTGATGTCCGACGGCGGAAAGGCAATCTCCCCGCCACTGGTCGGCCGAAATCAACAGGACGTTCGGACGTTTGCCCGCAGCACCAACGAAAGAACGTCGTTCAGTGCTGGTTGGATTTGGCATGCCAGTTCCATGCGGATTGGATGATCTCCGTCAGGTTATACTGGGGCGACCAGCCGAGAATATCGCGAGCCTTGTCGTTGTTGGCGACGAGCGTCGTCGAATCGCCCTCGCGGCGGCCGACATATTCGACCGGGAACGGCCGGTTCGACACGGTCTCGATCGTGCCCAGCAGTTCCTTCACCGTCGTTCCCGTGCCCGTGCCGAGATTGAGCGCGACGGAACCGCCGCCATCAAGCAGATATTCCACGGCGCGCACATGGGCATCGGCAAGATCGAGCACATGGATATAATCACGCACGCAGGTGCCGTCGCGCGTGTCATAATCGCTGCCGAACACCTTGAAGCCCTGGCGACGGCCAAGGGCGGCATCGATAGCGAGCGGGATAGCATGGGTTTCCGGCGTATGCCACTCGCCGATGCGCCCCTCGAAATCAGCGCCGGCGGCGTTGAAATAGCGCAGGATGACGGAGCGCAGCCCCTTGTACTGGTCGTAATCGGCAAGCGCCTGCTCGACGATATATTTCGTGCGGCCGTAAGGATTGATCGGCACCTGCCGGTGGCTTTCGTCGAGCGGCACGCTCTGCGGCAGGCCGTAGGTCGCGCAGGTCGAGGAAAAGACAAAAGCCTTCACACCGGCCGCCTGGGCCGCCGAAAGCAGGGTCAGCGTGCCAATGACGTTGTTTTCATAGAAAGAAACGGGATCCTTGACCGACTCGCCGACCTCAATCAGCGCGGCGAAATGCAGGATGGCGGCAGGCTTGTGCTTGGCCAGCACCTCGTCGAGACGGGCGCGATCGCGGATATCGCCTTCCTCGGCGGGACCCCATTTGACGAATTCACGATGACCGTTGGAGAAATTGTCGTAGACGACGGGCTTGAACCCCTTGTTCGCCAGATCCAGACATGTGTGCGAACCGATATATCCGGCTCCGCCGACCACAAGCACCGTTTCTCCTGCCATGACCATCCCTTCTTAACTCACAAGGATTTGCCGCCTAAAGCGCGACGGACCAGTTCGATCCGACGGTTACACTTAGAGAGCTGTAGCCGACTTGCAAGGCGCAAGAAAGGAGCAAGATTGGTAGTATCAAGAGCAAGCCCAGGCCGAAAGCTAAGCCGGCTTCACCTCCACCTTGCCGGTATGCATGAGAATTCCCGCAAGCGCCAGAACCGGCGGCAGCAGGAAACAAGCCATGCCGACAAACAAGAATAGCGCCGCCGCCAGCGCACAACCGAAGGCAAAACCGCCGACCGCAGTCCCCATGCGGCCCAGCCGCGCTTTCATCGCCGCTTTTTCCTCCGCCTTGGCGCCTCGCAGCAGATCGGCGATGTCGATCATGATCTGCGTCGTCGTGCCCGTCATCATCGTCGTCGGCGGCGTCGAGCCGAGGTGAATGCGGTGCGCCGTCGTCTGAATGGCCATGGCGGCGACAAGCGTCATGCCTATCAGAAGCGGCTGCCAGCCATCTCCATCGCCGAACGGGCCAAAGCGCAAAGCGAGGATCGCCGCAAACGCGAGCAGTAGGAATTTCAGCGTCAGGATGATCCGCAGCGTCGGCAGATTGCGCCGCGAGAGCTCGCCGCCAATGAGACGTGCGAGGATGACGATGGCACAGAAGGTCGGCAGCGCCAGAAGCTTTGCCAGCGCACCCGAGGTTCCAAGCGCCAGGGAAGCGCCGAGCGTGACGAAATTGCCCGTCACATGCGCTGTAAACAGCCCATGCAGGGCAAGGAACCCGGCGGTATCGACATAGCCGCCATTGATGCTCAGAAGGGTAGGCAGACTCGGCTTCATCGCTTTCTCGCTCGCTTTGATCGTCTCCGACCTTATCGCGCCGAACAGCCGCCGATGTCGAGATATTTGCGGAATTAGGTAGCAACTGCCACCAACGAAGTACCTGCCTACCAAGGCCTCCTTTTCAGGCGGGCTGGAGGAGCGACTACGCGGCTGCACTCTTCTTAGGGCGACCACCCTTTAGGCCATTGAGTCTCGATGAACTAGCTTTCGCACCGGACTTTGCCTTCCCACCAGTCGAACCCAATTGCGCTGCCATCCATTTTCTGGAACCCAAAACTCCGTCCATCAGAGCTGGCACATAGAGATCGGCATCGATATCCGGCCAGTGAAGCCCAAGGCCCTTGGCCTCGACAAGGACGTTGTTCAATTGCGAAGCGTTAGCACCTTGAAGCCCTTGCAGTTTCTCGACGGGGAAACCCAGGAACGATCCGTTGTTGAGCACCACAACAATGGCGTCATGCTCTGCGTCGTAGCGGGCCGACGTGGCATATGGCCCCATCTGCGACTTCATTCCGCTCATGTTGGCCATGTCGAACTCAAGATCAGAAATCTCCATGGATGCGTCTCCACGCTTCGCAGATACTTTTTCGCGCATCGTTCAAACTCCTTACGATCCTACCGAGTTCTGGTTTTCCGAACCCTCTGTTCTCTCTCAGCTCTGGCGGCCCATCAGGGCAGTTCATAATGAAAACCGCAGAGCAGCCGTTGCCAATGACGTGTACATGGGCAGGCCGATGATCGTTGGGATAAATGACCGCTCGCAGCCCTGCGAAATTCAACACCGTTGGCATCTATGTTCACTTTATATCAAAACCTAAGCGCTTAGGAAAGCGGCCTCTTTCGATCGCTGAAGAATTGAAGTCATGGACCGTCGCACTTAATCAGTGGTTGAATTGTCCACATTGATTTCGATCGACTGCCGATCACCCTGGTATAGTCCGCGGCATGTTCAGACCCTGTCATTTTCCTTTTAAATCTTTGGACATTCTCAGAGATCAATACCACGGGCACGGTTGATCGTTCGACTTTGGCGCTCGGCGATGATCACTTCTGCCCTATCTATCGCGACGGCACGCTGGACTGTACGCAATTGACCAAGGATGGCTTTGAAGACCGCTTGCTGAGACTTAGAGACCATGTTGGCCACATCGGTCTCGTTGCGCAAAATTGCGCCCGGTCCGAAGCGAGCATCAAGTGCCTTGCTGACAAGAGAAAATTCCTGACGGACATCTGGCGACAAAGACCGGACCAATCGCGCCAACTCGCGCGGGTTCTTCTCAGCCTCGGACGTGATGTGCCGCAGCTCATTCTGGGCAATTCTCGTCAACCCTGGAATAGCTATTGCCATCCGTTGCCGCTCGATGACGACCGCCGCTTTTTCGGTCTCAAAAGCGCTCAAGTAATATCGACCAAGAGAGTGAATGTCGGCACCAACCGTGTTAACCGCCTGCAATGCTTCCCTACGCTCGCGACCACCAGCGAGCAGCCTATCGATCATCCTGCCGCTACCACGCAAAGGACCATAGGCCATTGGTTCTGTGGCAACAGCACGTGCAATACGCTCAGGGTCGATCTGCTCGATCACCAGATCTTCGATCATCGTCACGGCTGTTGCGGGATCGCGCCAGATCACGGATCCCGTCGCGGCGAGTGCTGCTCTTTTCTGTTTGTAATGCTCAGTCCCGGTCACGCGCATTCGCGCCTCCTCGTCGAGGCTTGCATTGAATTTCGTGACCGCCGGCAACATTGCGGGAGATGCGAATTGGGCGAGACGCGCCTCTTCTGCAAACGATCGGGTAAGGGAGTTCCCTGCGGGTAATAGATCGGAAGCATCCGCCCGCGGAGCGGGCAAGACGTCTTTATCGAGTGTTGCGTGAATAGCAGCATTGCGCCCTGAAGCTTCGACTGCGACCCCGAAGGGCATGTTGGCCCGCTGCCAGAGCCGCGCCACATGATCACTTTGTTCGGTGAACCAATTGGATAGGCGCTCCACCTGTGCCTCGACGGCGTGACTATACTCCGCGATAGTGTCGATGCCGCGCCGACGTGCGAAATCGAAAGCCACGGATCGATAAGACGCCTCGTTTTCGAAATCGAGCGTTGTCGTCTTCTCGCCGGGGCGCGACAGCCGTTCAATCAGTTGTGCAAAGAGCGTCGGAAGGCGATGTTCGGCGGCAAGCTGCTCCATCGGAGCCTCGACCTTATCAATTGAATATGCCGTCCAAATATTGCGGTCGACAACACGATCTTCAAAATGCCTCGCGCCGGTTTCCTCATTAACAACAGGCATTTTAACGGTAACTTTTTCAGTCCCCTCCTTGCGCATGGTCACTGTATCCCCGACTCCGACGCCGGCCGCCTCAAGCGCTTTGGGCAGATTGACGCCCCAAAGGCGATGCGTGGTTCCATCGTTCGTTCTGACGTCAACATAAGGGGAAGGACCGGCGTCGTCCCGCTTACGAAACGTCGCAAGCCCTGTTTCAACGAGCTCGCCGGTGATGCCAGCGGCATGTTCGACGCGCGCCGGCTTGCCCCATTCGAACTTTAGTTGGAAATCTTCCCTTGCCGCATAAAGATCGACACGCTCGCGATGCCGCGTCATGGCAACATATGTCAGGTGTCGGTCCATCATGCCGGTTGCCAGCACGAAAGTGCGGTCGAAGGTCGATCCTTGGGTCTTGTGAATCGTTGCGGCGTAGCCATGGTCGACATTGCGATAAGTGTCTTCGGAGAACATGACATCCCGACCACTGTCCAACCGAACAGAAAGAAATGGTTCCCCGCCTCGAGCCGCGGTCGATATGACCGTTCCAAACATGCCGTTCTTGACATGCTGAACAGTCAGGTGAGGGGCTTTGGTTTCGACGAACCGCGCATTTTCCAGGAAGATGATCCGGTCTCCCTCACGGAACTCACGCATGCCGCGTTCTGTGCGAAACGACCTACCCTCCCCAAGCGCATCCTGGTGCAACATGACCGCACGGATCGCGTCGTTGAGGCGCCTCACATCGCTATTGGTGTGGGCGAGAACCATCAACTCGTCGCCACGCAATTTTCGACCTTCGGCCTGCGCCTTCGCAATGGCATTAAGACGAGCGCTGGCCCAATCGGAGACGATGTGCTGAACCGCATCATTGCGCGTGTCGCTTTCGAGGAGATGGCCATGGGCGCTATAGACCCTCAAGGCTTCCCCAACATTTCCACGGGCAAACAGACGGGACGCCTCTCGCGCCCATTCATATCTCTGGCGGCGAACGCCGACCAATTCGGCAGCGCCGATGCGCTCGACGATGGCGCGGAAGGCAGCACCCGCCTGGATCGGCTGAAGCTGCATCGCGTCGCCGACAAGAACCGCTTTTGCGCCAGCATCCTCGACGCGTTTGAGAAGACGCGCCATCTGTTCCGACGATACCATGCCCGCTTCGTCTAGAACCAGCACGTCGCCCTTCTGCAGCAGGTCATAGTCGTTTTTCCAGGCAAGCTCCCAAGCAGCAATCGTACGCGAACGGATCCCGGAACTACCGGTCAATGCCTCCGTCGCCTTGCCGGCGAGCGCCGCTCCGAGAACGCGCCTGCCGTCTCGCTCCCAGGCGAGACGTGCCACGCTCAGCAATGTCGATTTGCCAGCGCCCGCAATACCGACGACTGCGGCAATGGCGCTATCGGCCGTGATATGCCGAACCGCGGCGACCTGCTCAGCGTCCAGGCGAATGGCCTTGTCTGACGCTGCCTCAATCTCACCCATCACGGCATCAACTTGGGACGGCGATACCGCGAAACCACCGATGTTCGAAAGATTGAATGCCGACCGCGCCATGTGGAATTCGGTTCTGATCGTCGCGCGCGTCGTGAAGACTGCCGGCAGCTCGACCCCACCGGTTTCCGCACTGATCTGCTGCGGTCGCAGCATTACCAAATCGTCCGACGCCATCAGTTTCGCGCGGATATTGGCAAAGACGATTGGATCATCAACGTGGCGGTGGAGCGCACGGGCGATCTCGGCCTCATCGAAGGTCGAGCGCTCGTTGCTGAGTTGCCTAAGCAATAGACCGGGGTCGGCAGCGAGGCGATCCGCAGCCTCGTAACGCTGCACCAATGCTGCAGGGGCGGAGTAGATATCGGCACCTTTGCGTAGAAGCGCCGTGCGGGTGGGACCGAGATGGCGCTGCCCCATTCCCTGAAACCCCTGCTCCTCGTAGGAGCGGCCGTCTATGCGGATATCGTGACCGGCAAGTGCCAGATGGTGGGTTACCGTTTCAGCCCAGGCAAGCTTCCACTCCTCCATCGTTTCCTTGTTGCCCGCCCACGGACGGTAAACAATTGCTCCTTTCGGCCTATCGGGGGTTTTGAGGCGCAGCGGCTCGCCCCGGTCGTCGACGACAGCGACGTGCTTTGGCCCAAAACCTTCCGCGGTCAGTGGACGCAGCGTGGTCATAACGTGGACGTGCGGATTGCCCTTCTTGTCGTGATAGACCCAGTCTGCCACCATTCCACGCGACACTAGGTTCTCGCGAACGAAGTCGCGCACGAGAGCGATATTCTCCTTACTGCTGAGCTCGTTTGGAAGCGCAAGGATGAGCTCGCGGGCTAACTGTGCATCACGCCGGTTCTCGAAACAATCGACAGCATTCCAGAGCGCTTCGCTGGCGCCGGCAACCGATCGTCCGTCGATTGCGGTTCGCAACCATGCCGGCGTATCCTCGGGCAGAGCAAGTTCCTCGTGGATGAGTTCGTCCGCCCTTGCGAAGTGGCGGAAGTTAGTCCCCGCCTGCTCATCCATCATCTTGGTACGATGACGATAGGCTGCGGCCGAGACAATGCTCTGTCCCGCTCCGCGGCTGATCAATTTCGCTCTCAAAAACATAATAGCCATTTTTGACTCTATCTTTTCAAGCACATCAGTACCGGACAGATATCAAGACATCTGGCGAAAAGGCCTAGAAAGAGACCAATTTCCGGGATGAATTCCACTTTTCCTATATGATTTCAGTCGATTTGACTACCGTATTTAATTTAGTATAAAAGATCCATCAGACTCGACCCTGATGAAAGAAAGGACAGATATGCGTGCAAGAACCACGGTGTCCGAGATCGACACACAGATCGAGCAGCTCAAAGAGAAACGAAAGACCGTGGTCGCCAAGGCCAATGACCGTTTCGCTAGCGCGGCACGGAGGGCAGGTCTCGCCGAACTGAACATTTCCGACGCCGAGCTCAATGAGGTTCTCGCCGAAATCACAGCGCGATTTCGCGACCGCGAAAAAAGGACAGGGGGCGAATCCGCTTAAGAGGCTCGATCAGCGGATTATGCTTCTCGAACGAAGGCGGCAGCGCGAGATGACAAGCGATCGCAAGCGTGAAACGCGCGAAAAGATGATCTTCGGCGGATTGATCATCAAGGCTGGCTTGAGAAAAGCCGATCGCGCGTTCCTGCTCGGAGCCTTGATCGAAGCCAGCCGGATCCCGCCAGATACCGCGCAGTACCGTGAGCTTCACAAGATTGGTATGGAAGCGTTCCGAGCCGATGCACGCATGAATAATTCGGAGAGCAAGGATCTGGATGTTTGACCCAGGCTTTGATCCCGCCGGCGATACCCCCTCTGACACGTTCGTCTTTACATCGAGGCCTTTGCCTCGCTCGGTCTTGGGACGATGATAGGGGGCAATAGCTTCGCGCGTTGAATCCACTGAAAAACAGCATGGTTCGCCGAAGCGGACGTAGCCGCCGATCATGACCGCGCACCGCTGATACTTCCCGCAGTTGCTGTAGCTTTACACGTCAGCAGAAAGGGACTTGCCATAGCGGTGGAGCAGCTGCGCGACGTCGCTTTGCATGGCAGACAGGGGATGCGTCGCCTTCGCCTCGAAGGCGATCGGTTTGCGCTCGAAGACCGCGTAGCAGACCTCGCTGGGATCATGCCGGGACAGATAGGCAATCCCGTCCGGCTCCTCCGGATGATCCCAGAGCGCATCGGCCCATGCGCCGCATGGCTCATAGGGGCCGGTGGAGATTGAATTATCCGTGCCGAGGATCTGCAGCCCGGCGCCGTGCATCGTCACCATGCGCAGAGCCGTCCGGCTGGTGAGCTCCGTTACCGACCGGGTGACAATTTCGCGTTCTGCAACCATCAACCGTTGCGGGTTGCGCAGGATCGTCTCGGCGAACGCGCCTGCGAAGGCGTGGCCGATATAGAGCACGCCGAATCGTCCACTTGCGCTATCGAATCGATAAATTGGATCTTGGCCGGCTCCCGGTCCGAAAAACACCGGATCAAAGTTCGATCGGTGAATCCGATGCAACACCGATCCGGCCGGAATGATCGTGATCGGTAAGTTCGCATTCTTCAACCAATCGGGCGGCGGCGCCGCCGCCCCGGACGGTCCTCGCACCGGCGGAGCCATCAGGCGAAGCCGTCGCCGGTATTGGCGCGGACTAGCCGCTCGACCGCGCCGAGATCACCCTGGCGCAAAGCCTCCAACGGCGACCGGCCGCCGAGCGCGCTATCCTGCGCAAGCAGGAAATCGAGCGTAGCCCAGGCGCCTTGGTCTGCGAGACCGCGAACGACCTCGGCTATCCCCGGCAAAACCTCTCCGTCCCGGAACTGGCAGGCTGGATATTTCCAGTCGCTTCCCTCCCGGACGCCAAGGATCGCGTTGCCCCGACGCCGCTTGTCGATCGCTTGGCGGGTGATGCCCGCAATTTTGCCGGCTTCTTCGGCGGAAAGGACGCCGCCGGCACGCAGGAGCAGTTGGTTCCGATGCTCGACATTGCGCGCGAGCGCCGGGACCATCGGGTCGAGATTGCTCACCGCCTCCCCGATAAACTCGGGATGGCTGAGGATTTGCGCGAGCGTTCCTGCGCCCGTCGGCGCGCCGAGAGCCGCCGTGAGCGCCTTCGACGGTGTTGTCGCGGCAATCCGTTCGAGTGCCGACATTGCACGACGCAGAAATGCGGCCTGGACGGAATCCGGGTCGGTCTGGAAACTCAGCACGAGCTCAGTTGGATGCGGGACGCGAGGCATATTGGCCTCCTCTGGTTGTCTTAGGATTTATATAGTAACGAAAACTACTGCGTCAACTCGCTCGATGGGGTTCTTTTTACATCATTGACGAGAAACGAGGGCTTCGTCTGCATAAGTTAGGGGCGATCCCTCTTCAGGGCGCGGCTCTACTCGCGTCCTGCCGGTCACTGCCGGAGCCCGCAAGCGGTCTCCGCGCATGCGGTCACGCTCCTCTCGCGGGGGTATGATCAGCGGGCGGCGAGCGTCCGGCAGGGCTCGACGAGTGCTCATGACGAAGCGACTCCTGCCTGTGCCGGTCGCTGGAGTGGTCGCAGCGTCGGCGGCACGGTTCGGCGTTGAGCGGCGCCGGGCGACCGGGAGGGCCGAGGAAGTGCGGCCGGGACGAAGCGGTGCATTGCCCGCGGTGAAGACGATCTGCTCGTCGGCCCGTATCCGCAGCACTTCATGCGGCTGGATCAGCGGCCGCGCTGCAAGCTGCTTCGATCGCGTGCGCGACGAACCTGACGCCCGCGACGACCGGCTGACCTGGTCAATCTCGACCGTGGTCGTGCCGCAGCGCTTCGAGATGTAGTCGGCCGTCTCCGGATCATTCACTGCCGCGAAGCTAATCCAACTCGCGCTTTCGAACCATTTGCTGGCGGCATCGCGCCCGCCATAGGTTTCGCGCATCTGGCCGATGCTCTCAAACAACAGCAACAGCGTGATGCCGTACTTGCGGCCTGCGTCGCGCGCCGTCTCCAGGATCCGCATGAAGCCGAGACGCGCGACCTCATTGAGGAGGAACAGGAGCAATCTTACTCGCCGCGCTCAGCCTCGAGAGCGGCAATTTCGTCGGAAATTTCCGCAATCCGTTGCCGGAGCTCTGCTTCGGTACCGTCGTCCACCTCGCCTTCGCCGAAACAATAACGCGCTATATGCAGCTCGAGCTTGGCTTCGAGTTGTTCGCGCTGGGTACGGAGTTGTTTAAGGTAGCTGTTTCGCATCGCGAACCGCTCTTTCAGAGAAAAGAAAATAGGTCCCGCCAAATAAATGGGGTCGAAACCGGAAAGTTTCGATAGGCATCCTATGCATCTGCGCCAACGCTGTATCGCAACCTGCCACAAGGCCATAATTTTCAAGCCATGGCGAAGCGGCTGACAGTTATCACATTCATGCGACCCACACCTAAAATGATCCCGAAGGCAAATATTAGACGCTGACATCAGCTTTAAATTCGGGCTAATTCAGGTGAAGTGTTCGAGGTATGTTGTGTTGAACGAAAAAATTGCCGTCATTGGCCTCGGTTACGTGGGCCTGCCCGTCGCGATTGCGCTTGCTGAAAAATTCCATGATGTGGTCGGCTTTGACATCAAGGCCTCCCGCGTCGCCGCACTGAAGGCGGGCGAGGACGATACCCGGGAGGTTTCTGCCGAGCGGCTACGGTCGAGCGGGCTACGCATCAGCAGCGAGATCGAGGATCTTAGAGATCGCGATATCCTCATCGTTGCCGTCCCGACGCCGATCGACCGGAACCGCCAGCCCGATTTGCGCCCGATGATTTCCGCCTCACGCACGGTCGGCAAGGTTTTGCGCAAAGGTTCGATCGTGGTTTATGAGTCCACCGTCTATCCCGGCGTTACCGAAGAGGTCTGCGGCCCGGTGCTGGCGGAGGCTTCCGGACTGCGCCAAGGCGAGGATTTCCATGTCGGTTATTCGCCGGAACGCATCAACCCCGGGGACAAGGAGCACACCTTCGAGCGGATCGTAAAAGTCGTCGCCGGCGACGACGCGGAAACGCTGGAAAGGATTGCCGCCATCTATGGCGCCGTGGTCGAGGCCGGCATCCACCGCGCCCCCAGCATCAAGGTGGCTGAAGCCGCCAAGGTGATCGAGAATACCCAGCGCGACGTCAATATTGCACTGATGAACGAGCTTTCGATCATTTTCGAGAAAATGAATATCCGCACGGCCGACGTGCTGAAGGCGGCGCGGACCAAATGGAACTTCCTGCCCTTCACTCCCGGCCTGGTCGGCGGTCACTGCATCGGCGTCGATCCCTATTACCTGACGGCCAAGGCGGAAGAGCTCGGCTACCACCCGGAAGTCATTCTCTCCGGGCGCCGCATCAATGACGGCATGGGCGCTTTCATTGCCCAGAAACTCATCAAGATGCTGGTCGCGGCGAAAAAGCCGATCAACGGGGCGCGCATCGGCATATTCGGGCTGACCTTCAAGGAGAACGTGCCCGACCTGCGCAACAGCCGCGTGCCGGACATTATCAGTGAACTGCGTCAATTCGGCCTCGAGCCGCTGGTGCACGACCCGATGGCGAGCCATTCGGAAGCTGAAGAAGAATATGGCATAAAGCTCAAAGAACTGCAGGATTTCGGCAAGCTCGACGCCCTCGTGCTTGCCGTTCCCCACAAATCCTATTTGGCCGAAGGGGCCGCCCAGATCCTCGATCTCTTGAGCGAGAACGGTGTCGTCGTCGACGTGAAGGCGGCGCTCGATCGAGCCAATCCTTTGCTGGAAGGTCATTCGGTTTGGAGCCTGTAAGCTGAGAGGCCAGCTCAGCGCGCCTTCGTCCCCGCACCGGCGACCGTTGCCGCCAATCCTTCTTCGACCGAGTAGGGCGGCGACCAGCCGGTAACCGCCCGCGTCTCGCCGATATCGACCTGAAGCGAGCCAAGCAACCGCTGCGCGGCGGCTCGACGTCCCAGAAGTGCGGCAAGTCCCTCGAGCAGCGCAGGCGGTACCGGCAGCATCCAAGCCTTGCGCCCTGCGGCCAGAGATAGTTTGGCGATCAGCTGGCCGATCGAAAGATCTTCGCCGTCGCTGATAAGGAATATGCGGTTTCCAACGGATGAAGGGTTAGCGCAGAGCAGCATGAAATCGACGAGGTTGCCGACATAAACGAGCGACCTGCGGTTTCGAACCGCACCGAACGGCCAAGGAAACGGCCGGGCAGCCCATTTCATCAGGCTAGCGAAATTCGCCTTGACGCCGGGACCATAGACGAGCGGCGGCCGGATGATGACGACCTCCATGCTCGTTTCGGCTGAAATCGCGAGCAAGGCTTCCTCGGCCTCCAGCTTCGAGCGGCCATAAGCATCTTCCGGATGCGGCACATCCGCAGCCTTGAAGGGCTTTCCTTCCGCCGCCTCTTCGCCGTTGACCTTGATCGAGCTCAGGAAAATGAAGCGTTTCACGCCCGCGCCGGCTGCCTGTCGCGCCAGGTTGACGGTCGCATCGACATTGACGGCGCGGAATGCGGCCAACGGATCGGCGGCGCTCTCGGTCATGACATGGACGCGGGCCGCCAGATGGATAACGGTGCCGACACCGGTAAGCGCGTCGGACCAATCCGTGTGGCTATCCATAGCCCCGATGGCGACGAAGCCCGGGCGGGAGCCGCGGCTGACCGGCCGATACTCCATCCGCCGGCGGGAAAGCTCCGCGCACAGAGCCTGTCCGACAAAACCCGTCGCACCCGTTACCAGGATCATCCGTGCACTGCCTCCGCTGTCCCCACCAAGATTAGCTCAGACATGCTTTGCACGGGATACTCGCTCGGAACAAGGGCGGGGAATCTTGCGGTGTATGGTTGTGCTTAGAATCTCAATATGAGATGCACAGGCAATGACGACCTTCATCACCCTTAGACCAGAGGGCGATGCAACGATAAGAGACGATGCTTTATACGATCGCCAAGCGCCTTTTCGATTTTCTCGCCGCTCTCGCCGCGACCATCATCTTTTTCATTCCGATCCTGATCGTTGCTCTCGCAGTGCGGCTGACCTCGCCAGGTCCGATCCTCTATTGGTCCGATCGGGTCGGCCGGAAAAATAAGATCTTCCGCATGCCGAAATTTCGCAGCATGCGCACAGATACGCCGGCGGTCGCGACCCATCTGCTCAAGGACGCGAATATCTATCTGACGCCGATCGGCTCCTTCCTGCGCAAGTCGAGCCTCGACGAGCTACCGCAGCTCTGGTGCATCCTGAAAGGCGAGATGAGCATCGTCGGCCCACGCCCGGCGCTGTTCAATCAGCACGACCTCATAGCCCTGCGCACGGAACGCGGCGTCGACGCGCTGCTGCCGGGCTTGACCGGCTGGGCGCAGGTCAACGGCCGTGACGAACTGCCGATCCCCGAGAAGGTGGCGCTGGACGAAGACTATCTGCGCGGACGCTCTTTTTTCTTCGACCTTAAGATCATTTTCCTGACAGTCTTAAAAGTGGTTCGACGCGACGGAGTTGCCCATTAACAAACAATCGGCAAAATCGACATCGTTGACGCATCGGCATGGGAAAATTGCCGTATTCCTGCCCCTTTGCGGCCATAGGGCCCGCCCTGGGAGCGAGAAATGCCGAATGATGAACCGATTCTGGGATGAAGGCGGACGACATTGGACGACTCGCGCATGAACAAACCGCATGCTGACCTTGCAGCCGAGCCGATCGGCGTCACAAAGGCTGGAAGCAGCATGACGAAACCGGTCGCGATCATCGGCGGCATTCTGTGGCTGCTGGTCGCCTCACCGACCGTGGTCGAAAGCGACGCCTATCGCTATGCGACGGCGCTTCTCTCCCTGATCGCCCTCTATTATTACATGAAGGCGCCCATACGGCCGCGCACGGACTGGATCGGCTGGCTTTGCATGGGCTGGGCCTTCTATGTCATGGCACGGTTCCTCATCACCTTCTGGCTGACGCCGCAGCACGATATCGGCGCCTCGGATTGGCTTTATGCCTTCCCCTTCTTCTTCCCCATCATGGGCGTCGCCTTCCTGCTTTATGAGGAGCTGATGGAGAAGATCGTCGCGGCTTATTTCGCGATGGTCCTCATCATGCTGGTCGCCACCCAGCATCTGCGCGAAGTCTTTGCCGGCGAAACCATCCGTCCGCTGATCATGAACAATCAGATCCACGGCGCCGTCGCCTGCGGCATGATCGTGATCTTCACCCTGTTCTGGCTGTTGCATTACCTGACGGACAAATCGAGCGACCGCCGGATCGCCCGCTTCGCCTATATCGCGTCGCCCTTCATCTTCGCGCTCTGTTTCATCGCCATCTACGGCGCCAAATCGAAAGGCGTCTGGCTGGCACTCGGCATAACACTGCCTGTCCTGGCGCTCATTACGCTGACCTACCTGCGCCTGAAGAGCGGCGTCATTATCATCATCGCTGTCGCAGCCGTGTTGATCGCCGGCATCTATGGTGTCAGGCACAATCTCGACAAGACGGCCGGCCCAACTGTGTCGGCAGCCATTTCGATGGTCGAAAATGTGGCCAACGGCCATGAGATGGGCGGCGTGGTTTCGAACGCCATCAGTTCCAGCAATACGCCGGTATCGATGGACGAGCGCCTGCAGCTCTGGTCGAACAGCTGGGAGGTCTTTTCCTCCGCACCGATCTTCGGCTGGGGCAATCGGTGGCTCGAACGCTGGGCCGAGACGCGCTACTCGCATGTTCAGTACACGCTGCTGCACAACGGCTATCTGGAAATCCTAGTGCGCTACGGCCTGTTCGGTGCGGCAATCATGGGCTTCATGCTCGCCACCTTCATCCGCGCCGTCTGGCGCGCCCGTAAAGCTGGCATTATTCCGCGCGCCGCATGGCACGCTTATATCGCCTGCCTGTTCTTTTTCTCATTGACGCTCCTCAGCAACTCCAACAACCGCCTGGCGATCGGCGAAAGCCTGGCCTTCGCAAGCTCCGCCTTTGCCTGCTGGTGCCATATGCGGCTGAAGGGGGAGTATTTGACGATGGCGAAGGTGGAAAGGAAAGAAGCGGCCGTGAGAGTGAACTAAAGCGACATTTTTGCTCAAAGTGCCGGAAGTTGGGGCGCGGCCGGAAGAGGTCAAGACTGCCCATACGGTTCCCCCTCGTGCGGGGTGAAAGCCGTCAGCTTATCCGTGTCGCTCTGGTACACATGGGCATCTCAGGTCAGAATTCCCAACGTTATATTAGGTTTGTGCCGGCTTTCAGAAATTTCCCCAGTGTCGGGTTCAGGGTAGCGCGTACCAAGTCGAACGACCGCCTCCATTACGCACAAGCATTCCTTTCGTTACCAGGGACGTAAACGTGGCTTTAAGTGTATTAGGACTCGCGCCAGCTTCGCGCACCATGTCACGCGATGTGACGCGGCCATGGTCACGCGCATAATCAAGGATTTTGAGTGCCAATTCTGGAAGGACAGCTAGAACAGTCTTCTCCCGTTCGACCTTTGCCGCAAGGCGGCGCTTTTGTTGTTGTAGGGCGCGAAAGAAGAAAAGGAGCCATGGTTGCCAATTAGGGGTTTCGGTTCGAATGGTCTCTTGAGTCTGGCGTAGTGCCAAGTAGTAGCCTTCTTTGCTGTTCTCAACCACGCTTTCCAAAGAAGAGTATGGCACATAAGCGTATCCGGCTTGGAGGAGCAGCAACGTGGTCAATATCCGGCTGAGGCGGCCGTTTCCGTCCTGGAAAGGGTGGATTTCCAAGAATACGACGGTAAACACGGCAACAATTATTAGTGGATGTAGACGACCTAGCTCACGTGCGTCCTTCAGCCAAGTGACAAGCTCTTGCATCCGTCGTGGGGTATCGAAGGGTGTGGCCGTCTGGAAGACGACCCCGATCATTTTTCCATCCTGATCAAAGGCACCTACATCGTTTCGCAATGTCTTGTATTCGCCCCGATGACGCTCATCCTTTAAGCTGTGCCGGAGAAGATCGCGATGAAGTTGTTTGATGTGATTTTCCGTTGGGGGAATATCTTCCCACGCTTGGAATATCGTTTCCATCGCCTCGGCGTAGCCAGCGACTTCCTGTTCGTCGCGACTTGTGAAGCGCTTGATTTCTAGATTGGCAAGAAGATGTTCGACTTCCCTGTCGGTTAGCTTGCTTCCTTCGATGCGTGTCGAAGAGCCAATGCTTTCAATGGTCGCGATCATTCGCAACGCTTTCAAGCGCTCTGGCGCAAGCGTACCCAACGCGCGCCATGCCCCCTTGAACTCGTCAATTTCAGCGACGAGAGTTAGTATCTCAGGCGTGATCTGTATGGTGTCTGTATTGATCATACCAGATTAAATACCGGATTGAACCTGATTGATCAACCAGATAATTTGCCAGATTATACCGGATTATCGGAGACGACCAGATTAAACGCCAGATTATGCCCGAATATATTCTCGGCCTTCCCGTTGAAGTTCAAGTCACCCCCTCTCTGCTGTCCAAAACCGATCTCGGGGCCGAGCTTCAGGGTCGAAACGCTGCAAAGTGATCGACCGGCTGACGTCAACCGGCAAGCTGATACTGAGAGAACCTATTGAAGCACTAGAAGCCCCTGATAGGAATTGAAGGCTCGACGCTGAGAGACGTGTTGCGCGCCGCACTCGTCTTGACGGCCAGTTAGCAACCTTGTTCAATCGGGTAATGTTCAAAGCCGCAAACGCTGTGCAGATCAAAGTTTCTATCGATGAAATCGAGCCCGGCGTCTGGCGCCGTCTGGTTCTGCCGGTCCATTGGAACCTGGAGCATCTGCATCTCGGAATTCAGGCAGCCTTCAACTGGTGGAACTATCATCTGTATGAGTTCAGGATCGGCGGTCTCCGGTATGGGGATGTTGAGATCCTTGAGGAGGACGCGACCGACGACGATCCTCGGGTCTTCGATCAGAGAGAGGTTCGCCTGCTCGACTTCGAGCAAGGCGCTGTCTTCAGCTATCACTATGATTTCGGGGACGGCTGGCGGCATACAGTTTCGGTAGAGGACTTCTTGACACTCGCCACCACTCCAAAACACGGAAGCTGCGTCGCCGGCGAAAGGGCGCGACCGCCAGAAGACGTCGGTGGTGTATCAGGATACGAGCGGTTTTTGGAGATTATTGCCGATCCAGAGGATCCCGAATATGCCGAAACCATTCGGTGGTGCGGTGGCTACTTCGATCCCGAATGGTTCGACCTTTCGACTGCGGACAACGATCTCCGCAATGCTCAACGCTTGAACGTCAAACGGCGTCTATACCAACCGAAGCCGAAAGCTAGCTCGAAGAAATGATTTAGACGGCTTGCGGTTGGTAGCTCTTGATGGGAGTCGAACTGCGCTCCGCGCAATTAGATCCATAGGATAAGCCTATTTAGAGAATGTCAGATAGTCTGCTGCATGTCACAGCCACGCTTTAATGTCTCTCACACAATGATGCTTATTCGTCCGCTCAGCGAGGCCTAAACGGAATCGCCCACCCAATCCTCATGTCCATGGCGTATTCGGATCACGAAAATTGCTCCGTCCTCCTCAATCCGATAGACAATAAGATGGGCTTTGAAGGGATGAATTCTGACCGGCGGCGAAATCTCTTCTCGCTCACGAGCCATTCGCGGGTTGGCAGCGATCAGATCAAGCACAGCGAACAAGTCATCGTGGTAACGCCTAGCCTGGGGGGTCCGAACATGCGTATACCTTGTTCGGCGATCCCAATGATGTCCTCTTCCGCTTCAACCGAAAGGCTAAAACGCATTACCTGTTGCCGCGCGTTGTTTCTCCGCGCTCGACGGCCGCAGCAAAGAGTTCATTCTTCGACCGGCTACCAACGCCGCTTTTGAGACCGTCATCAACAAAACGTTGCATGGCGGCAATCTTATCGGTGCGAGCTTGGTCCCGGCGAATCAAGTCGCGGACATAATCACTGGCATTCGAATATCGCCCAGTCTTTGCTTGCGCCTCGACCCAATCTTTCATCGGATCGGGAAGAGATACATTCATCGTCGCCATTCGAGCCTCCAAAGTAGGAGCAGGTTATGCGATGTTGGCAAAATTTGTCAAACCGATCATTGCAGATCAGGCACGCAATTTGGCTAGGCGCGATTTCATATACACCCCACCGCGGCTTTGTCGTGCCGGCGTCGGGAGGCGGCGATCACGTTGGTTTCCGGCGCCATCAGATCGTGTTTCTCAGCAAAGGCAGCGAAGAGACCGCGCGCGGTCTCGGCCTCGATATCACCGCGCAGCGCGGCACTGCATGCCCTGAGCGCCACCGAATGCGCAGCGTCTCTCAATGAGGCCAGCCATTCCGCCAGATGCCGGTAGGCATCCATGACGCTGTTGACCTCAACCGGAAAGCCAAGGCCGACGAGGATGGTAACAGGTTGTCTGAACAAATCGGGTTTCATCGCTCTCTCCTTCCCAATCCGGAATGAGGGCGCCGTAGGCACGGCACCCTTGCTCTGCGGACAATGCGGGTTACGCTGCCTTCTGCGCTTCAATTTGCGCGGGAGCGGCAGAGGCCATTGCGGCGGCGCTCGGGATGGAGATCTTGCGCGGCTTCAACGCCTCCGGGATCTCACGCACGAGGTCGATCGACAGGAGACCGTTTTGCAGATCGGCGCCGTTCACGCGGACATGATCGGCTAGCTCGAAGCGGTGTTCGAACGGCCGACCAGCAATGCCGCGATGCAGGTAGCCGTCATTGGCACTCTCCTGCTTCTTGCCGGTGACGGTCAGAAGGTTGGACTGGAAGGTGATGTCGAGATCGTCCTGGGCAAAGCCGGCCACCGCAATCGAGATCCGATAGCTGTCATCGCCGGTCTCGTTCGAAGAGATGCGCCAGGACGCTTTGCAAATCCTGTGAAATGAGTGCCATGAGGGCACAAATACAAGATTGTTCGAAGAGACCGATGTGGGTCGGAGACCCAGCTTGTTATTTTCGCACGGCCCCAACGCCACTAAAGATCACCACTCACACAGAAAAATCGGATCTGTTGATGTGATAGCATTCGAATCGGGGACCAATTTATCGAAACCGTCGAAGTTTCAAAAATGCTCGAGTCCGGATACTGAAGAGAAATTCCCACGCATTAACGCCACAATGCCGAAATTGGCACGGCGGAAAGGCGTTCCCCAAACGGGATCACCTTGTCATGGTCGTACAGAACAATGCCTGAAACAAACCTCTCTCCACATGCTTCGGCCAACATTCGCAATCCGGAAAAATCGGAAGTCGAGACGGATGCCGCAGCCTTTATCTCGATACCGACAACCCTGCCTCTTCTGTCTTCGATGACGATATCGACTTCGTTCTGCTGCTTGTCACGAAAGTGCGAAAACTCGAAGCGGGTATGTCCGCTGCTGGCGAGTTTAAGGATCTCGCCAAAAACGAAAGTCTCCAGCAACGCCCCGAACTGTCCCCTGTCGTCCCGGAGCCGATCGAGGGAGAGGTCACGAAGGGAGGCGAGAAGACCAGAATCGAGGAAATGTATTTTGGGGGTCTTGGTCAGACGCTTCAGTTTGTTTGAAAACCAGGGTTGGATTGTTCTGGCGAGGAACAGGCTCTCGAATATGCCAACGTATTTTTGCGTCGTGATGTGGTTCATCCCGATGGCAGCGCCAATTCCGGAATAGTTCACGAGTTGTCCCGAATGCTCTGCCAGGATGCGTAGCAGGCGCGGCATCTGCGCCATCTGCTCGATTTGCGCGACATCGCGGACGTCGCGTTGAACGATCGCCTGGATATAGTCCGCATACCAGTCTTGTCTGCGACTCAAGGTTTTGCGGGCCAATGCCTCGGGATACCCGCCTGCCAGAACGGCAGCTATCAGGTCATCTCCGACGATCGGTTCTCCGGCCTTCGCATTGTTTTGAAAGGCATCGTGTAGGAAGGTACCCCCCGCCGCCCTGATTTCGGTTTGAGCAAGTGGCAGCAATCGGACGACCTCCATACGCCCAGCGAGCGAGTCTGCCACGCGTGGCAGCGTCATGAGATTGGCTGAACCGGTCAGGAGGAAGCGCCCTGGACGCTCGTCGGTGTCCACGCTTTCCTTGATGGCCAACAACAGCTCGGGAGCGCGCTGAATTTCGTCGAGAATGGCGCGATCCATTCCTCTTACAAAACCAACTGGATCCCGCCGCGCGGCGTCGAGCGTCGTGGCATTGTCCAGCGTGTAATACTGCATCCCCTCGTTGGCCATTTTCTTGGCCAGCGTCGTTTTCCCGGATTGTCGGGGACCCACGATCAGGACGACTCGCGTGTCTGACATCGCGTCGGCAACACGTTGCTCAACGAGCCTTGGATACAGCGGCATAACTTCATTCCTTTGATGACCGTTTGAAACTATGTCGATGACTAATTGAAAGTCAATGAATGACCAATTGAAATTTTCTTGGCGGCTGATTGAAACCGAGCCCAATATAGATGGCACGCCAAATTGCAGCGTGAGGGCGTCGGGAGGCCATGTAGGCGCTGCTGAACCTTCGCTCATTGGTTACTGGAACTGACCTGGCTGGTCCTCGATAGAGGGATATTCCCGGAGCGACGCGAAAGCAAAATTGTGCATGTCTTCATCACATCGCCAAGTCGATCCATTTTTAACTGTAAATCGGCAAGATGGAATGACCCCGCCGAGATCAATGATGTCAGTGGGTTGTCGTGCCGATCGGCCTCGGAACGCCTCGCCGATTCACATGCGGCCCTGGAGAGCGCTCACGTACCCCGCATTTCGCATTCACATCGGCCATTTCCCGGCCCAATTTTCCGATGAACGAGGCCGTTCGCCCGAAGCCGAGGAAGACGAAGCACCGGTAACACAGGCAAGATCTGTTTTCCGTTTACAAGGAACCTCGGCTGAAGCGAACAACCAAAATGCAGGAACCAATCATTTCTCCGCTCGATCACGGCTTGAAATAAATCTCGCTCACCCGAAACCGCCCGTCGATCCGCTTGCACTGGACAATGATATCGATCGCGACGTTGAGCAAACCACGAATATCGCTGCGCTCAAGGTCACGACCACCTTCCGACTCTTTTACGAGCAACGTCAGTTGCTCGAATGCCAGCGCCGCCGAATCGGCATGCACCGTTGTGATCGATCCAGGGTGTCCTGAATTGACATTGCGGATGTAGTAGAAGGCCGAGCCGTCGCGCAGCTCCTGTAGAAGAATGCGATCGGGGCGCATCCTGAGGCACGATTCGAGCAGATCTTTCGCGCTGATTTTCGCCAGCCCCTGCCCTCCTTTCGAATAGAAAAGCCTGACATGATTGGGCTGCGAGATGACCAGCTCCGGCGTATCCTCGATCGAGATTATCCGCTCATGCTCCGGGATATGCCGGATCAATGCCTTCGACAGGGTGGTCTTGCCGGAACCGGTCGCGCCCGAGATGATGATGTTTTTGCGCGCAAGAACCGCCGCACGCAGAAACGTCGCGTAATTGCCCGCCTTGAGGATGTTGCCCAACCTCGTATTGGAGGATTCGCTATGACGGTTCGGCGAGGAGACATTGGAAAATAATCCTCCCTTTTCGAGATCATCCAACGTCAGCGACACTGACGACGGCTTTCTGATTGTGATGCTGACCGTGCCCTTGGTCGTTGCCGGCGGAACAACGATCTGGATCCGCTCTTCATCTGGCAAAGAGGCCGACAAGACCGGCCGGGCCTCGTCGATTGCCTGGTTCGAATAGCTTGCAATGGCTCGGGCCAGACGCATGAGCTTCTCGAAGCTAAGATCCGGCAGTGCATGATGCTGCCATCCTTCCGTTCCCTCGGTCAGGACTTCACCCGGGCGGTTGACGACGATCTCATAGAGCGAGGTATCCTTCAGGAAGCGAGACAGTGGCAAAAGCAATTCACGCACGACGCCAGCATCTGAAGCTTCCGCCATCTTGCGCCCTACTTCGCCACGAGCCTCGATCGAGGCCTGAAATCCCCCAATATCGCCCGATCGAGGATCCTGTTGCGGGGCTCGGTGACACGCAGGCTATAGACGTCGGAAAAATCGAGATCGCGGGCGACAAAAATCGAGACGAGTTCGCCTTGATGCTTTGTCAATGTCGGCACAATATTGATGGATTGCTCGACGGCGATCGCTGCTGCCTGCTGGCCAGAAGTCGTCATATTCTGCGCTTGAACGTCACTATCCTGCAGCCGGCTGCCGGCATAGGTCGTCGCGTCGCCGACAATGGAGAGCAGGATGGCGCTGCCGAAGCGCTCCCACCAATGCGTGTCGACATAACCATCCATGCCCGCCCGCCCGAGTGCGTCGGTCGCGGGTGAGGCGAGTGTAATAATCACACCTTCTGGCGTCTTTGCCCGGTTCCAAAGCACGAATAGACGCTTCTGGCCCCGGTTCAAGCCGCCTCGATATTCTCCGACGATCTGAGTTCCTTTCTCCATCAGGACCACGCGGCCGTTGTCGGAAAGCACATCGCGATTGATGACGCAGCTGGCGAAGCCCGGCTGGTCGGAGGCGAGCGCCGTCTCCAGCACGCACGGAATGGACGTTCCCATCGCGACAATGAAGTCGCGATTGCCGAGCGTGCCGGCGCGTGATCCCTCCAGATGGGTCGGCGCCAACATCCTGTCGAAACGCTGATCCTCGGTTTCAGATTGGGCGCCCCCAAGGCTGCCTGGAACAGGGAGATAATTGGAGCCGGGGTCTTGCGACACGGCAGTTGCTGGGTCGCGGCGTTGCGATGAGGACGACTGACTATTGTAGGCCATCACCGGCGCACGACGGGCAGAGTCTAGCAAAGTGTCCTCAGCGGGTGTGACCTGCTCCTTTGGCGCGGGCGTCGGTAGCAGCGCCTCGGGAAGGGGTACGACCGGCTTTACCTCTTCCTTTGCTGGCTCGAAGTCAGCCGTCTGGCGAATAACTATCTGGTCGGGCTTTGTCGTCTCCGTCTTTTGCCGGTCACGCATCGACCACAGCGAAAACCCAACGAAAGCGACCATCGCCAGAACCACGGCACCGCGCTTCAGGAATGGACGGGCCTCAGTTCGCGGGTTGGCATCGGTCTCGGCGCGCTCACCTGGGATACGGTCTTCCACCTCATCCGCCATGGATTCCTCCTGTTGCAGTACCAGCCGTCTGCGCTTTCATGACGCGCTCCACCGAAGGTGATGTCGTATTGGTATTGGGATCGATGCCCATCGGATCGTAGGCTTCGTTGAAGATGCAGAGCACGTCTCCTCCCCGCCGCAGAATGAATTTGCGGCCGATCGCGTGAACGAGCACGAGATCACCGGAAACCGACTTGGGTACCAGGCTTTCGGTGCCGTCGGAGTTTTCCATATAGATTGCCGGGATTTCCTGATTGCCGGAGAAGGCGATGGTCGTGATCTTGCCGTTGTCATAAACAGCGTTCGGTTCCAAGGCCCCTGATCCCTGCGCCGAATAACGCCAGTTGCGCGGTCCATATTGCTCGTGCAAAGCCAGCACTGTGTCGGCTTGTCCGGCTTGTGCTGCCTGGGTTCGCGCGAGCGCCTCCTGACGACGGCGTTCCGCATCATCGGCCGGATAGCGATATTTGACATAGAAGTAAGTGTCCTGGCCGAGGGCAACCGGACCGTCACGGACCGTCAACTCCATCTGGTAACTGCGCGTCGAACCATCACGACGTGTCGTGACCACGGAGATGTTCGTGACCGGCTGGTTCTCTCGCGCCTTCAGGAAGAGGATATTGCCGGCCGGCGCCACTTCCCATGCGACCGTGTTCCCAAGCGCCACATGGGCGATTTCCTCGTCGGCGGCAAACTCCACCTGGACGGAGGAACGCAGCGAGCCCACGATCCTGGTGATATTGTAGGGCTGATAGTCGACGAAGCGGACCCGACTGTCCTGGGATGCGCCGCGCGGCGTTTCCAGCGCAAGGGCTGCCGATGGCCAGCCAGCAATCAGGAGCAGGGCGATCAAACAATGATGTTTCAGATGTTTCAATTGATGGCCTCCGGATCGGATCGATAGTCGCTGACGGCGAAGCCGAGCGGATTTATCAGCCGATCGGTCGAGGACATTGGAGCATTCACATAGGAGAAGGTAAGCGTTGCCACCCAATGGGTCGTGTGGGTCTCGTCTCCGCGAGTGATGGCACGCATATAGCGAACAGACAGGACATTGGCGTTGATCAGGGAGATGGAAACGATGTTGATCCGCGATGTGGCACCGCGACCATAGATATTTTGCGGGGAATCCGGATTGCCACCGCGATAAATCGCGGCAAAGCGGGTCTGTTCCGGCGCCGTTGAGAGCAGCGAGACCGTGCGAAAATTCTCCTCCGCCTCGCTCCAGACATAACCCTCGCGGGCACGAACATAGCGAGCGGCGAAATATTTGGTCACCGCTTCGTCGTAGGTGCCAGCGGTCGACGTGAGTGCCGAAACGACATCGACGATACCGGTGGAATTGTCGACTCTCACGACAAAAGGCTCGACCGTCTTTAGCGGTGTCAAGCCTGCGATGGCGACGATCGAAATCGCCGCGAGAATGCCAGCTCCGGTGGCTATGAACCAGGCAATCCGAGCCGAACGTTCCATCTGGATCATGCGGTCCTGATCGAAGCGCCTGGCCTTGTCGAAGTAATCCTTGAGACTGTCCGTCGTCACCATCACCGCGGCCCTCCGCATCGGCGATAGGAGTGGCCGACATCAAAATGCGCGAAGGCAGCGGGAACCATATCCGGCTTCACCTCAACATAGGCAAGCGGCTTGCCACCGGACTGTGCCGATGAGGAGTGAGGAGGTTGCGGCGTCGACCGGCTGTCGCCGTCCCTTTGCCACATGGCGCGATTGAGCGGCCGGCGCGAATAGCCGTCGCATTTGGGTAGGGGATAGGAATGGGACGCGCAGCCGCCGAGCGTTGATACCACACAAAAAAGCACGAATATTCGGATCATCGTGAACCAGCCATCTTGTTGTTTGTTTGAAGTTCCACATCAGCCGGTTCTTTCGGAACGAAAGCTACGGCCAATGGCCCGTGCACCCCGACCAGTCGCTCGCGCCATGTAGGTGGCCCCTCGGGCGAGCGTGCCTTCATGCGCGTCGCGTGCCGCGCCATAGCCGTAGGTGAGAGATGCCCCGCCCGCGGCAAGTGCCGAGGCGATGCCTGGAAGCTGGTAAAAGACGTAAAGGGAGGCAAGGCAAATGGCACCGAGCGCAACCGGTCGCATCAGTACGTCGCTGTAGCTCTCGATCACTGTGAAGGTGGAATCGATACAGGTAATAAGCAGAGAGCCAACCGCCACGACCAGTACCTGCAGGATCACGAAGTTGGCGAGTTGCCCGATCCAGGCTTCGGTAAAGCGGCGTGTCGAGCGAAACATGGCGAGCGCTATGAAAATCGGGCCGATAGCGAGCACGATCGCCAGTGCGAGACGGGCATAGAGCGAAACGATATAACCGATCGCGGCAACCACGAAGCTTGCTAGGATGACCAGCATGCCACCGAGACCTGTAACGATATCGACACCCCATGAGGCGCGCGACCAGATCTCTTTCGCGCATTTCTGGCCTTTATCCAACAGGCTGTCGAAGGTCGAGGCACTTGGTGTCGTGCCGGAGTTCAACGCCTGTGAGATCTCCCTGGGCAATGTGTCGAAGAAGATGCCGCCGACATAAGTCTGGTACTCGCCAGCATTCGTGACCAGCGTCAGGATGACGGCAAGCTTCATGGCCCGAAAGGCGAAATCCATGATCGGTTCATGGACTGATCCACGCAGGATTAGGAAGCCGTAGAGGATGACATAAAGGGTCAATGCCGCCGTCAATGGCCCCGTGACCCAGCTGGCGATATTCGACGTACCTGACGATATGAAATTCTCCAGCGGCGCCTTGAACTGCCCATCGACGAAGGCAAAGATCTGATACATGTCTCAGCCTCCGAGTGCTTTGCCCATGCGTTCCATGCGCGATTTCCAATCAGCCGCCTCGGCATTCACGCAATTCGGCGTCGCTCGCAATTCGCCGGGATTGCTTTTGCATTTGGCAATGAGATCCGACAGCAGCGTCTGGTTGGCCATTAACTCATCGACCGAATAGGTACGCTCGGGCTGCTTCGAGCAGCCGAACAAAGAGACACCGAGTATGAGGAGAACAAGAAACTTCATTGAAGGGCCGCTCCCATCGCATCCATACGCTTGCGCCAATCCTCGGCCCTGCGCTGTTCATCGACCTGAACCTGGGCCTGCTGCACCATCTGCAACCCCTGCATTCTGAGCATATCGGTCTGGAGAAAGGCCGTTTCGGCCTGCAGCCGCGCTTGCAGATCGGCAATGTCCTTGGCGTCGCTCGCCGATGAGATTTGCCGGCGTAATTGATCAATCCCGTCGATCCGCTTGGTCGCGGTATCGTAGATCTGCTGGCCGAGGCTCATCTGCCCTGCATTCTTGTTCTGAAGACGCGACAGTTCCTGAGCATAAAAGTCATTGGCGCTCGTTTTGTAGGTTGAATTATCGGTCAAGAATTTTGAGGCGGCGTCGCCAAGCGTGCCTGAAGCTGAGCCCTTGAGCAGGCTTTCGACGGTAGAAAAGTCCCCTGGCAATGCCTTGCGGATCGCCGGATCGTTCAACAGGCTGGCGACGTCGGCCATATTGGTCAGCTTGTTTAGCGAACCGTAGAGCTGCCGGGCCTGCTGGAGTTGCTGGTTCAGCGCATCAAGCTGAGACTTCAGTTGGGTTATGCTTTCGATCTGCTTGGCAATCGCCGTCTGGTCGATCACAGGGATACCCTGTGCGTCGGCGGCGTGGAAAGAAAGGAACAGTACTATCGCTGTCATGGGAATCATTCTGCTCTGCGCCATCAGCTTGCACTCCTTGTCTGTTGGAATATCCGCAGCCATTCGTCCCGGTTATCGCCAAGCTCCGCCCGGATCGCCTCGGCAAGTTCCACGTTTGCTGTTCGCCCGGAGAGGATTGCGAGCTCATCGCCGAAACCGTTGAGATTGAGCTCGGCGACAACGCTGTTGTGACCCTGCTTAACGATGAAGCGCCGGCTTTCGGCGGAGAGCTCGCGGGCAACCAGCTCGAATTCGCGTTCGGTGAGCTTGAAGCCACCGACATAATCGTCTCGATCACCACGGGAATTCGGCAGGAAAACCTGTGTTGGGCACTGCTCGATGATTGTATGCGCGATCGGTGAGTTGATGGCGTCTCGCGGGCTTTGCGTGGCAAAGAGCATCAAGCCGTTCTGCTTGCGAATGGTCTTGAGCTTATTCTGGGCAAGATCAAGAAAGCTCTCGTCCTGCAGCGCCTTCCAGAACTCGTCGATAACGATGATGATGCGTCGGCCATCGATCAACCGTTCGACCCGATAGAAAAGATAAGACATCAAGGGATTGCGGATTTCCTCATTGTCGAGAAAATCGGTCATGTCATAGCCGAGAAATTTTGCGCCGATACCGATCTCATCGGCCTCGTTGTCGAAGACCCAACCAAGCGGCCCGCCTCTTTCCCACCGACGTAGGCGCGCGGCGATCCCCTCCGGATCGGTATTGTTGAGAAAGGTGCGCAAAGCGCCGATCGTGCGTTGTTCTTTCGGCAGATCGGCAAGACCATCGATCGCCAGCGCGATATCGCTGACATCGCTGACCGAAAAATCACGCACCGCCGTACCGGCTAGCTTGGCGATAAATCGTGCAAGGAAAATCTTGTTCTCCGGTGTCGGCTCTAAGGCTTTCAGCGGTGCACATCCGGTCGGAAGCCCATTCTTCAGCGGCAAATAGGTGCCGCCGGCAGCCCGGACGAAGAGGTCGGCGCCGCGATCCTTGTCGAAGAAGACCATGTGCGGGTCATGCTTTTCGAGTTGCGACAGCATGAAATTGAGAAGTACGGTCTTGCCGGCACCCGACGGACCGCAGACGAAGGTGTTGCCGAGATCGCCATAGTGGAAATTGAAATAGAACGGCGAGCCCGACGCCGTCTTCAGCATGGCGACGGCTGGTCCCCATTCGTTGCCGTCCTTCTTACCCATGGGGTAGGAATGAAACGGAGAAAGTGCCGCAAAATTCCGCGAGGTGATCGCGCCGGAACGAGCCCGATACCGAAAATTACCGGGCAATTGTGCCCACCATGCAGCTTCGAGCCCTAGATCCTCGCGCGCCACGACAGCGCCACCATTGGTCAGATGCGAGCGCGCCTTGGCGAGATTGTCAGCAAGATCTTTGACAGATGAAGCGAAGACCCCGAGGGTCAGATGGTGCTCGCCGAGCACGAAACGGTTCGATTCCAGCTCGTCCATTGCCGCATCAAGCTCTTCAATCTGGGAGGCCGCCTTGTCGACCGCACTCACCATTTGGTTCTGCTTGCGGCCCATGATGGTGCGGGCATCGGTTTTGGACCTGAACGCGAAGGACTGAGTGAGGATCAGTTCGAAAGGTGCCGTCAGAATGCCGTCCAGCATACCGCCGCGTGTTCGCGCCGGATATTCCTTGAACCCGAACATGCCGGCGTAACGGCTTGTCCCTTCATCGCGGATCTCGACGGTCTCGCGGCCGAAGATCACACGATCGGAATAGATCGCCGAGGAGATCCTGCCTTCCGTCAATGGTATGGGTTCTCGACGGCCGCCGATCAACTGATGCAGCACCTCGCTCGGTTCGGAAAACAAGATACCATTCTGATCGTAGAGCGACAGCACACGGGGGCCGAAGCGTCTCAGTCCCGCAATGACATCGGTTACCTTGTCCCGCAGATGCTTGAGACTGTCCTCATCGAGCTCGACTGCGGCTCGTTGGGCCTTGCAAAGCCGTGACAGCAGATTTGCGAGCTGTTCGGCCGGATCGCGTCCGGGATGCCAAAGCAGGGTGAGATAGAGATCGTTGCGGAACAGGTCCTCGCTCACCATCCGCGCGCGATACTTACCATTCAACGCTGCCGAGAAGGGATTGGCGAACTCGCGGTCGGGATAAGTGTTATCGCGGCGGCGGATGAGGTGGGTCCAGATTGCTAGACGCTCGTCCGCAATGTTGCGGTAGAGCGTGTTGAGATCGCGCTGCAGACTGTTCAGATCGATAGGATCGATTGTCTCGAACGATACGCCCTCCAAAGCGATCATCGCTAGCAACGCTCTGGAATCGAGGGCGATCACGGTCTCATCCACGTGGCGGACATAGGGGATGAACGTTTCCGGCTCGAGTTCACGGTATTTGAGACGAGACACATTAGGCATGGCCAAGGTCCCTTTCGTCATAGTGTCGCACTAGCCTCAACGGCGTCAGCGAAGCACCACTCCAATAGGCGCCGTTGCGCGAACGACCACGGGTTTCGATCCAGGCCAGCAGAATACGGAACATGTTGTGGTCATGCTTGACGAGCGAGCGAAAAATGAAATGAAAGACCACACCGATAAGCCCATAGGCAATCGAGCCAGCTACAATGTAGAGGATCGTCGTCAGTATAATGTTGACGCCCATGGCCTCCATCGTCACCCCCGCGATCATCGCTGGCCGGGTGCAGGCCAGGAACAAGGTATCTTCCTCAAGCGAAACCTTCCCCAGCATCATCTTCAGCCCCCGGAAATCGTGCTGACGATCTGCGAGGCGCCAAAGAGAATGCCGATACCAAGCACGACATAGGCGGCCTTGCGAAGATCGAGGTACCCGAACATCCAGGCGATGCCGACAATGATGACGGCGATCGTTGCCAAGAGCTTGGCGACGTTGCCCGTGAGCAAAGTGACGATATTCTGCAGAACCGTCTCGATCCCGCCGGCGCTCTGCGCGAAGGCTGGCTCGATCATGGCGATCGAAAGGACAGTTGCCATCGCAACGGTGATACCAAATGCACGAATATTGATCCTCGACATCATTCAGACTGCTCCGGGTGATCATTTTGGAAGACCAGCGCGGATGATTGCCGCGCCGCATGGAAGACATCCCAAGACGGTGGTTTCGCCGACCGTTGGGGCAAAGGCCCTTCCTCATGGTTCAAGGACGGATCACCGGCGGGGGATTCGGGAACCGTCGGCCGCTCGATACTCGGCCCTATCGCTATGGCGGACAGCGTCTTCGAAAGCCGTTTGGCCTCGCCTTGGACAAGATCGTCATACTGGGCCATCTTTCCGACCGAAGGATCGGAGCGCCCGTAGTAGGATTGCAGCATCACGCGCTCAGCCTGCTGCGGTGTGGCGCCGGCGCGCACGGCCAGACGATAATAACCATCGAGCAGTGTAGCCGTTGCTTTGAGGTTGAGGCATGGGTCGAAGGCGTCCGCGATGCTGAGATCAAACTTGCGCAATTCGGCGATGCCAATGCCGCCAAGCCCTAGCTGGACATCTTTATGTTCCGCCATCAGCACCGTTGCGGTTTCGACCGCATCGGCCTTGCTCTTCGGCTGTTCATGAAGAGATGAACTTCCTCGCACGCGAATATCAAAAGGCTGGAACTGGCTTTCGAGACTAACAACCGCTGCAAGCGTTTCGATCGCAATCGCCGGCGCACAGGTCTGGGCAAGATCGGTGAAGGAGACGGCCATGATCAGTACCACACCCGCTGGCTTCCAACGCCGTCGATGGTCACATCGACATAATGGGGCTCGGATCGCACATTCGGCCGCGCCGTCGGATAGCCCATGCACTGCATCTGCCGGCCATCCCGCTGCCAGCGCGCCGATATCACCAACCCATCGTCTCTAGCGCCACTATTACGACCGGAGGCGCAATAGCCGCCGTCAACTTTGGAAAGGGTTCGCGAAACGCAGGTCTGCTGTTGACCGCGCTCGCCATTGCGTGTCGTCAGGCGATAACTGTCACTGCAGAAATAGGGCTCGTAACCAGGACGCGATGCCCGGAAGCCGACACCGCTGCAGGTGGGAAAGGAATGCCCCTTGGCAAGCGCCTGCCAGAGCTTGCTGATCGGCGGACGGCAGGCGGCATATTGTGTGGGCCCACCCGGATTGGAAAGGCACAGGATAACCTGACATCCCCAATCATCGGCGCGCGCATGCCGCTCGGAAATGAGGTATAAAGGGATGCAGCCGGCAGTGGCGAAGATTGTTCCAACCAGAAGGCGTTTCATCAGCATGATCCTTCAATGTGGCGATATCAAACGATCCGTCCGGCGGCGAATCAGGCGCCGTTCGTAATTTATACTAATTTATATAATGCAGTTAAAAAGATGACAAGTACCCTAACCACGCAGTGGCACAGTCTTTCGTTTGCAGCCTTCATCCTGCATGAGATCATGGATCATCCGCAGGAGGACGAGACACCGCAGTCCCGGTTGAAACAGGTTGGCATGATGAGTGTTCTTTACATCATGAACCAAGCTCACCAGGCACTAACTATCTCAAATATAGTCGAAATTACGAAACTCACACGCATGGGCGTGACGGAGACAATTGAGCCGTTGGTGAAACGTGGGATCCTGACGGAGACCTTCGTGAAGAATTCCATGGGGCGCGGCAAGGCCCGTCAGTTTGAGATCGCGCCGGAGATTTTCGAGAAGCTTAGGAGCTTTCAGGCGCGGTGATGGTTCGTCACAGCGGCCGAACCAGACTGAATTAAATTAAGCAATTAAAACCCGGAAACGTCCAAAAAAGGCGGCTATGCTTATGTGCTTGTCCCACTCTTTCGCAATCCCCGTGGCTTGAACACATAGCCCGCTGCATGGACGGTGCGAATGGCAGCGCCACATCCGGGCAACTCTCCCAGCACCTTGCGCAAGCGGCCAATGTGGACGTCGACCGTTCGCGGCGAGACTTCGGCGGAAGCCGGCCAAGCCGAAGCAATCAGTTCGGAACGGCTGCAGAGCTGTCCCTCCCTCTTCATCAGATGATGTAGAATATTGAACTCGATTGGTGGCAGCGCAAAGTCGCGACCGTTGCAATGTATTTGGCGACTGTCGACGTCGACTTCCAGGTCGGCAAGAGCCAGCGACGCAGCCATTTTTGAGTTGGCCGTTTCCATGGCCTGTCCCGCCACCTGCATGAGAGATATCAGCAACTTCTCCGGTGAAAGCGGCCTGAACAGGCAGTCATCAACACCGGCTTGCAGCAAGGCCAGATGAAGCGGCTGCGCTTCGCTGCGTATGAGCGCAATCAAGCGGACCTCGTTGTCAGGTGTGGTGGCTCGCCTGATTTCGCCACATATGGAAACGGCATCTTGGATTTCGTGGGTGCAATCGAAAAGGACTGCGCACGGCAGGCGCTTCGAGCATGAAGCTAAAACATCGTTGGCGGCGCAAGCCAAAGAGGGGATAAAGCCTTCCGCCTTCAGAATGTAGCTAAACGGCAGAAACAGCTCTGCATCTGAGGTCCACATAATGACCTCGTTGCAGGTCGCCACCTCGAGCTTCGCTGCCGCATCGGAGCGCTTGAAGCTGGACGCGCCTGACCGTGTGACGGCTCTAGGCTGGCGCATATTCGCCCCCGTTGATATCGAGGATAGCACCATTAACGAAACCTGCTTCCTCCGACGCCAGGAAGGCAACGGCAGCAGCGATGTCCTCCGGCGTTCCCAATCTGGCGGAAGGAATGCGTGCAACCGCGTCCCGATTGGCTGGCGTATTGGGATCGCCAGTCAAGGGCGTCAAGATCCTGCCAGGCGCCACGAGGTTAACGGTTATGCCGAAAGGACCGCACGATCCGACAAGCGTGCGCATAAGACCAGCCAGCGCTGCCTTGCTGGCGGCGTAAGCGCCACCGGCGATGCGGGGGCGTGTGCGCCCAGCGAGCGATCCGATCAAGATGATGCGTCCGAATCCCGCCTGTCGCATACCCCTGACGACCGCCTGACAACATAGCATGGTGCCGGTCAGATTCACGGCCAGCACTTCGTTCCATTCTTCCAGCCCAATGTCCTCGAACCGCCGAGGACCAGCTAGGCCTTTGGGCGATATCCCGGCATTGCAGACGAGAATTTCGGCATCTCCCCAGGTCGATGAAAGCTCTTCGAAGAAATTGGCAACAGCGATAGGATCCGACAGATCGACAACTCGGCCCGAGACCTGTCCAGATCCGAACTCCGCGGACAGCACGGCAGTTGCGTCAGTCACAGTTTTAGCGCTGTGACTGAAGACGGCGACACGATGCCCCGCCGCCAATAGCTTTCGCGCCGTCGCCAATCCGATACCGCTCGTCCCTCCTGTCACGACGGCGATGCGAGACGGCTTAGGCATCATGCCGCCTCATTCAAGCCGGCAAACAAGGACAAGGCTGGATGGGCCTCAGGATCTGTCATGACCTCGATAAACAGCGGCCCCTTACCTGCCAGTCCATCCTGTAGATGAGCCGTGAGCTCGGCTGGATCCTCAACGCGCACTGCCGGGCACCCGCAGGCTTGAGCGATCCGCATATGATCGACAGGCGCAAAATGGCACGCCGATGTGAAGCGCCCGAACTTTACGGTCTCGGCATCCCGCTGGAAACCGAGGATACCGTTGTTGAGAAGGATAATGGTGACGGGAAGATCGGAGCGAACCATGGTTTCCATCTCGGCCCAGCTATGGGCGAACCCGCCATCTCCAACGATGGCGACCACCGGATGCTCGGGTCTAGCTGCCTTTGCGCCAAGAGCCAGAGGCAGACCCCACCCCAGCCCCGCAAGACCGCGGGGCGTCAGGAACCGCATTCCTGAGTCAAGCGACCGCAACTGGCCGACGACCCACATCGATGAGTAGCTTGCATCGGCAACGACCGTCGTCTGCGGCGTCAATGACGCCTGCAGTTCTGCCATGATGCGTTCCGGGCGGATCGGCGACGCTGTAGCACGCACCAGCTGATGCCGATCCTCATCGAACTGCCGCCAGCACTCGGCTATGCGGTCGGCAATAGCGGCACGTTGGTCGCGCCGTTGGGATAAATCTTGCGCGTTTAGGGCATGAACAAGCTCTCTGAGCGTCTCGCGCGCATCCCCGACCAGGCGCAGCGCTTGATAATTGCGGCCGATTTCCTGAGGGTCGACATCAATGTGGATCACCTGAGCACCGGCAGGAATTTGCCGCCAGCTATCCGTGCCATTCTGATTGGTTCGCGTTCCAATCAGAATGACAAGGTCTGCGTCACCAACCAGAGCAGCCGTATGGCGCCCGAGTGACCGCGGACCCACGAGTGATCCTAGGACGCCGGCCGAAAGCGGATGATATTCATTAGCCGCGCCCTTGCCCATGTTGGTGGTTAAGACTGGGAGTACGGCCAGATCCTGCAACGTGGCCAGTTCATGGCAGGCATCGCTTCCGAGGACACCGCCGCCCGCGATTACAATGGGATTGTGAGCATTCGCGATTAACTCCGCTGCTCTTTGCAAAGTCGTGCGATCAGGGGACGATCGATCAAGCGGCCAATAGCCGAGATTGAGAGAGCGGGATGGCGTTTTGACAGTAAGCTCCGAGCGCAGCAGATCGGCAGGCAACAGCAACGCGACCGGCCCGGGTCGACCAGAGGCAGCAGCAGTGAAGGCGGCATCAACATAGTCCTCGATTCGCTCCGGAACCATGACCCTGCGCACCCATTTCGTGCAGGATTGGAAGAGCGCGATATGGTCGAGCTCCTGGAACGCGTTCCGATCCATCTGATCGCGCTCGACCTCCTGCACAAGTGCTACGATCGGAACGCTCGCCTTTAGCGCTTCGGCCATGGGAGGAACCAGCAGCGTGGCGGCCGGACCATTCTGGGCAGCCACCACACCGATCTTTCCGGATCGTCGAGCATAGCCATCGGCCATGGCGCCGCCCATATTCTCCTGCCGGTAAGCGACCTGGCGAATGCCTGCCGCTTCAGCGGCCAGGATGAGCGCTGATGGTAGGCTCTGGGCGAATATATGGGTGACGTCGTGGCGCACCAGCGAGCGAGCCAGGCATTCGGCGACAGTTTCTAAGGACTTCGTGGTCATGCGGTTGCTCCAGCAAAATCGGCTTCGTAAGTTTCGAGGAAATCGCCGAAGGCTTCGACGATCAAATCAAGATCGGTATTCGTCATTGCCGTGGAGAGGCAGGCGGCCGCCCCAAAGGGCAGGAGGATATCGAGCTGGCGGAAATGGCTTGTCAGATTGGTCATCCAACTGTTCTGTTCCGGTGTCGGGTAGGCCTGCCGATAGTCACGCGGCGCCTGTCGTTTGGGGTGGATACGAAAAAGCGAAGCCGAACCGGTGACGATAAACGGTGCGTCATGACGCACGATCGCGGCAGAAAGGCCGTCGCGCACACGCGCACCCATTTCATCAAGACGCTCGAAGCTTGCCGAGGTCAGTGCCTCCATAGCCACCCTTCCTGCAACCATTGAAACCGGATTGGCCGAAAAGGTCCCGCCCTGTGGCAGCGCTGGCCTTGCGCCCAAGCTTGCGAAGACCCCCATCACCTCCTTGCGACCACCGACCGCGCCAACTGGAAAGCCGCCGCCGATGATCTTTCCGGCAGCAATAAGATCCGGCACGAGCCCGAAACGCGCCGATGCGCCGCGATATCCCTGCCGCAGATTCAGCACCTCATCGGCTACGACGAGGACGCCATGTTTCCGGGCAAGATTGGAGACGGCTTCTATGAAAGCTGGCTCAGGGGCGAGCAAACCAGCCCTGCTCGGCATGGGATCAATAAGGATGCAGGCAAGATCGCCGCCCGACATCGCAAACCTCCGTTCCAGGCCTTCGACATCATTGAAACGGATCACATCGACCTCATCGGCAACACTTTGCGGCGTGCCGTTATAAGACGTCGTGGATGCAGGGGCGTCTGCCGGTCCCCAGGACGCCGGCGACGCGCCTTGGCTTACCTCGGCCCAATCATAGGCGCCGTGATAGGCGCCTTCGACCCGGGCAATGCGCGACCGCCCGGTAAAGGCGCGGGCTGCCTTGATAGCGAACATGACGGCCTCGGTGCCACTATTGACGAAGCGAATGTGCTCGATCGCGGGAATGCGCTGCACGAGCAATTCCGCCAATCCCAGTTCGTGCTCCGTTGGATTGGAAAAGCAGGTTCCTTTGTGCAGGAGATCTGCAATCGCGTCGGCGACGGGGAGGTAACCGTGACCATGGATCAGCGTTGTGAAATTGTTATTGAGGTCGAGAAGCCGATTGCCGTCGACGTCGACCAGATAGGCACCCTCACCACGGGAAATGTACGTCGGCAGAGGATCGCGCTCGACGGTGACGCGCGTGGTTCCATCGGGAAACACGATCTGCCCACGCTCGAAGAAATATTGCGAGCGTGATCGAAGCGCCGCCCGTCGAAATGATGGAAAATCCTGATGAAGCATGCCTTGCCCTCTCCACGCAGGGATGCGCGTTCGCATCCCGTTCACATTTTTGTTGCAACAAAAAAACATGGAGAGGAAGAAAGTGCAACATAAATTATTCAGCGGCGACAGAGATTCCCTTGATCGCGGCCCGCGCTGATTTTTTTCATCTGGCGAAATCCATCGCGAATGTCGTTCTCGATTGCGGCGCGGGCAGCGGCGACATCCTTGTCAACGAGCGCCTCTATCGCGGCACGATGATTGTGAGCACCGTAGCGCGTCTCGGAAAATTCTGGGTAGAGACCATTAAATGACGCCCCAACCCGTAACCACAGAGTCTCGATCACCTGCAAGAGATGGGGCATGCCGCTTAGACGGTAAATCGCGAAGTGGAACTCCTTGTTATGCCAGAGGGCGTCAAAATACCGCTTCTCATCCAATGCGGCGTCAATTTTCGCCTGAAGTAGCTCAAGCTCTTCGATCGTCGCCTCGCCTGCGGCCTTGACGGACAGCGCTGCCGCAAGACCCTCCAGGGCGAGGCGCATCTGCGTAATCTCCTCGAGATCCAACAACCTTAAATGAGGAACGATGACGGTTTTCGGCCCGGAGTAAATGAGCGCCCCATCGATCACCAGGCGGTTGATGGCATCACGAGCGGGCGTCGTGCTGACATCGAGCATTTCCGAAACCGCGCGAATTGTGAGCTTGTCTCCAGGCGAAAAAGCCCCTCGGATCAGTCGCTCCTTCATGTTGCGATACGCCATTTCGCCCAATCGATTGGGCTGATGCTGGTGGTGGCCTTCGTCTTCCGGCGCCATTTCCATTAAAAATTTCTCCAATTTCCTTTGACAAGTGTTCATTTTGTTGCAACAAAATTGAAAAGCGAAGTGCTTGCAAACATTATGTGACATTAAAGTTATAGCACTTTCGCAAATTTCCGTCTTCCCAAAGTTCGACTTGGGAATCGCATCAGAAGCCAAGCGATCGGTGAACGACTTGCTGCGCCGTCGCAAACGACCACGTTTCATAACGACAACAATAAGGAGAGGAACTTTGATTGGTGAAGCGCTTACGCTCCAAGGGCTTGAAAAGCGATATGATACATCGCTTGCTGTCGATGGGATTTCACTGACCATCCGGGCGGGTGAATTCCTGTCGATTCTCGGGCCTTCGGGCTCCGGCAAGACGACACTACTGACGATGATCGCCGGCTTCGAGAGCCCGTGCAACGGCCATATCATGATCGGCCGTCGCGACGTCACCTATATGGCGCCAAACAAGCGCAACATCGGGATGGTGTTCCAACGCTATGCCCTTTTTCCGCATCTGACGGTGGCGGCCAACATCGCTTTTCCGTTGCGCATGCGCCGAATGGACAAACATCTCATCAGCCGCAAGGTGGAGGCGGTACTCGCGCAAGTACATCTCGACGGCTATGGCGATCGATATCCCCATCAACTCTCAGGAGGCCAGCAGCAGCGCGTCGCCGTCGCTCGGGCAATCGTCTTCGAGCCGCCCGTTCTCCTGATGGACGAACCACTTGGGGCCCTCGACAAGAAACTGCGCGAGGCGCTGCAATTGGAAATCAAGAGCTTGCAGCAACGACTCGGCGCGACTGTCGTCTATGTAACGCATGACCAGGAGGAGGCACTCACCATGTCTGATCGCGTTGCAGTGGTGGCAGAAGGCCGGCTGGCCCAGGTGGGATCGCCGCTCGAGCTTTACCGTTCGCCTGTCTCAGCCTTTGTCGGAGACTTCATTGGTCGCATGAACTTTCTCGACGGCGAATATCTCGGTCAAGATAACGGGAAGTACATTGTACGGCCAAAAGGCGGCAACGCCGTCGCCACGGCGGCTTCCGAAGACGGGGCAAGCCTCTTTGCCTCTCGCCAAGCCGTCAGCATCGCTGTTCGCCCCGAACGGTTGTCGCTAGCGCCTCATGGTCGCGACCGCGGCGCCATTCTGACGGGCACCATAGATGCGACCGTATTCGCCGGTTCGTTTTTCCTCTTCTTCGTGCGAACCCAGAACGGCGATGACCGCCTCCTCCAGATCCAGATGCCCGTCGGGCAAGAGGCCGCAAGCCTTCGTCAGGGCGACCTGGTTGACGTCATCCCAGAAGCGAATGCCTTGCGGCTGTTTGCAAAAGCAGAGGTCTAATCCATGGCGTCATCCTTCGCGAGACAATCGGCAGGCACTTACCTTCGCTGGATCCTCACAGGATCGAGCCGCCACTATTCGCCACTATTGGCCATGCTGCTGATCCTGCCCCTGCTCGTCCTCTTGGCGGGAGGCTTTATATATCCGGTGGCCAGACTTATCGGCATCAGCCTTTCCGGAGAAGCTCCGCTTGCCCCCTACCAGCGTGTCTTCGACAGTCCACTCTATATTCAGGTCCTGCTCAGAACCTTCCGCATCGCGGCAATCGTAACCGTTGCCTGTTTTGCGATCGGATATCCGACCGCCTATGCGATCGCGCGCATGCGGGGCAAATTGGTAAAGCTCGGAACGGCATGCTTATTCATTCCGCTATGGACCTCGGTGCTTGTGCGCTCCTATGCCTGGATCGTGCTGCTAGGCCGCAACGGCATCATCAACGACGGGTTGATCCAGCTCGGTGTTATCTCGACACCGTTGAAAATGCTGTATACGGAGGGCGCCGTCATTCTCGCGATGACGCATGTGCTGATGCCCTTCATGATCCTGCCGATCCATTCGGCCTTGCGTTCGGTGCCGAGCGCGTATGAGCAGGCGGCACGAAATCTCGGCGCCAGCCGGATCGTCGCCTTTTGGCGTGTGACCTTTCCACTCAGCCTATCCGGCGTCTTCGCCGGCTGTGTGATCTGCTTCATTCTCGCCATCGGATTTTACATCACCCCCGCCCTAGTCGGTGGACCCGGCGCGCTGATGATGGCGACCCTGATCGGTCAGCAGACAATCGTCCTTCTGGATTGGCCATTTGCGGCCGCCCTGTCAGTCATCCTGCTCACCGCGACATTGCTGCTGGTGCTGCTCTTTCGCCGCGCGCTCTCTTTCAGCAAAGGTTTGAACAGTGTCCATTGAATCTCAACCCTTGACGCAGCGACTAGCAACACGATCATCCGACGCCAGCCGGTATCGCCCGGCCTGGTCACGGGCAGCACGACATGCATCCGGTCTAATGATTGCGGCGGTGCTGTTCCTTCTCGTCCTTCCGACGCTGCTGGTGATACCACTGGCACTCAGCGACGCCTCCTACATCACGTTCCCGCCGCAAGGACTGACCCTACGGTGGTTCGAGGCGTATCTGTCCGATCCCGATTGGCTGCGCTCGACCATTTTCAGCCTACAGATCGCCGCAATAACTACTGTGGTAGCGACGACCATCGGGACGATGGCGTCAGTTGCTCTCGTACGTGGTAAACTACCGGGCAAGGCGTTGCTGCAGGCCCTCTGCCTAGGGCCGATGATCGTGCCGGCAATCGTCCTCGGCGTGGCGCTCTATCTGGTCTTCTCACCTTTACAACTGACAGGAAATCTGACCGGGTTCGTCCTTGCCCATTCGGTGCTGGCGGTACCCTTTGTCGTCATCATCGTCTCCGCAGCGCTGGAGAGAATGGACCCGTTACTGGAACTGGCGGCCTTGAGCTGCGGAGCGGGGCGGCTCAGAGCCTTCTTTGTCGTGACACTTCCCAATCTTGCGCCGGCCGTGGCGACAGCTGCGGTCTTTGCTTTCCTGACCTCCTTCGACGAAGCAACCGTGGCATTCTTCATCTCTGATACCGGCGGGAAAACGATCAGCCGGAAAATGTTTGAGGACATCGATTTCAACCTGACACCTGTCATTGCCGCCGTCTCGGTCATCACAGTTGCCGTTTCGCTGATTTTGATGGGTTCCATACATCTCCTGAACAGCCGCCGGGAGCAGCAATAGCGGCAAAAACGCCCGCTGCAGGCGGGACCATAAGAGGGAAACATTGATGACAATAAGAGCAGCCATCCGGCTGAGCGGCATTGCTATGTTTTGCGCAGCCATTCTTCTGGGAGAAACGCCCAATCCAGCACTCGCCAGTGAGCGGGTCGTAATCGCCACGACGGGCGGTGCCTATGATGCGGCGTTACGCAAATGGTGGTTCGAGCCGTTCACCGCCAAGACCGGTATTCAGGTCGTTTCCGTAGCGGCAACGAACGCGGAGATGCGCGCTAAAGCAACTGCGATGGTGAAAACCGGCAATGTCAGCTGGGACCTCTACCCCGATGGAGAAATCCAGGTGAGCTCAAAGGATCATCTCGCGATTTCCGAACCACTTGACAGCTTTTGCGCACAGTTTAAGGACCGTCAGGATCTCGTTCCCGACGCCTGCATCCCCGCCGGCGTGCGTCTGTTTTCGACATCCACATTGATGGCCTACGATCCGCAAGCCTTCAAAGGCAACAAGCCCGAGACCTGGGCGGATATGTGGGATACTTCAAAGTTTCCGGGCGGACGCTCGTTTCCGAATTTCGACGATCCGTGGCGTGTCATGGCGGCTGCCCTTCTGGCAGATGGGGTCAAACGCGAGAACCTGTTTCCGCTCGACGTCGATCGCGCCCTCAAGAAGCTCGACGCATTGCGACCGTCCATCTCGCTCTGGTGGAAAACCGGAGATCAGAGCGTTCAGGGATTCCGTGAGAACGACTACAGCATTGGGCAGATCTGGCTAACGAGGGCAAGTGCCCTCAAGGCAGAAGGACGCTCGATCGCCTGGTCGAACAAGGCAGCATTTCTGGTGGGCGATCGTCTCACGGTTATCAAAGGGGCGCCCAATCGGGACAATGCACTGAAGCTCATCGCCTTCTGGTTGGACTCCCCGGAGATTCAGGCCAAGGTCTGCGAGGCATTGCTGTGCACGCCGCCTAGCAGCGCGGCGATTATGATGATGCCGCAGGCCGTTCGCGACCAGATGCCGAGCGCCGAAGACGTTCGCGACAGTATCGTCATTCCAGATGCCAAATGGATCAACGAGCATGCCGCAGAGTTGCTGGAGCGGTGGAACAACTGGGTTCGCTAAAGCAGGATGACAACGTGAAAGCCATTTTGCATGATCATACGGTGGCACGACGTTTAGAAGATAAGAGTTCAGCGATCATTCATTGAATGAACGCTTGATGCCTACGCACCCCAGTGCATCTCCGCAGGAGGTCCGCCTGCGAGCAGAAATGCTCGAAGCTGGGCGGACCTCACTTGCCCAATGAAGCCTCGCAAAGATGCAGGTATTGCGCTTTGGCGTGCACCGCTATCGTCTCGTTTGGGATTTGCGTCTATCCAAGGGGCGCGGCTTACCATCGGGACGGCATCAGAACATGGCGAATAAAGATATTGAAGATCGGAATCTCGCCAATGGCTCCCTCGATCGCAGTGACGGCGCCCGCAATGCTGTTGAAGTCCACGACTAAATGCATCGGACCGCAAGCATCGGGACAATCCATGGGTGGATGCCAAAAGATTCTGGCGAACGGACATTTCGCAAAGACATCGGCGCCTGGAGTCTCTGAGGGGAAAATGTCCGCAAGCTATTTGGTTTTTATCGGCGACATTTAATGAGATGAATCAGCACTTTAATGCTCAGAAGTCAAACTTGACTTCTCATTTGCAATATAAGAACATAAAGGGAACACGCGGATTTTACCGTGACCTGCGCAGAGCATTATTGAGCAGGCGCCCTCGAAATCCGAATTCGGTCGAAGGGCTGAAGGATCTCTTCTACTACCCTATCCGCCCGGCATAGAATCAACATCGGACTGGCGTTGTAGTCGGATCGTACCTACAACTAGAATCATCAGAAAGGGTCCCGCTCTCCATGAAATTCAGCCTCGATCATCTGCCGGAACGCAAACGCTTGGAATTGTCGCGAATTGTCGAGATTGTGCATGAGGAATTCGAGGATGCGCTGAAGGAAGGCACGGCCGATTTCAAGAAGAAGGGGCGTATCCTCAAGATCATTCTTTTCGGCTCCTATGCTCGTGGCAATTGGGTCGATGAAGAGCATACCGGCAAAGGCTATAAGTCCGACTACGATCTGCTGGTGATCGTCAACAATCGCAAGCTGACCGACTTCGGATCATACTGGCGCAAGGCGGCCGACCGTTTTCCCCGTATCGTCAAGCCGCCGGTCAGCCTCAACGTGCATTCGCTCCGAGAGGTCAACACAGCACTGAAGCTCGGCAATTACTTCTTCAGCGAAATCCGTCGCGACGGCATCGTTCTCTATGAACTCGACGATGAGGAACTTGCCGAACCGAAGCCGCTAGCTCCAGCCCAAGAATACCAAATAGCCAAAAAACATTTTGATAATCGATATCCATCGGCGATAGGTTTTCACGATACCTCCAACTATGCCCGACGTAGGGGTCGAAATAATGAGGCCGCCTTCCTTCTTCACCAGGCTATCGAACACACTTATTCAACGGTGCTGCTGACATTGACCAACTATAGCCCGGCCTCGCACAACCTCAACCACCTGAAGATGCTTGCCGAAGGCCGCGACCAGCGGCTTGCAGAGATCTGGCCACAAGATCGGCAACGCTATACTGCCTGGTTCAACATCATCAACCAGGCCTATGTGAAAGCCCGCTATTCCGAGCATTTCAAGATCACCGAAGAAGCGCTGGTCTGGCTTGGCGAACGTACGGACGCATTGCAGCAACTGGCAAAAGCGATTTGTGAAGAGCATATCGAAAAGCTGCGGCAAAAACTCTAAGCGCTGTTGGCAAGCGCTGGTCAAACCTTCCCACCGCCGGCCGGCCAAGCCGCCGTCTTTCTCAGGGCAGTTGGCACTTATCGGGTCACCATCCTACGCGGCTCCGCCATTTTCGGAAACTCCCCTCTATCTGCACTCTCATCGCTTAGCGGCTGATACCCACGCGGTGGGGCGTTACCGAAAATTATGAAGATATATCGGTTTTGCCCCACCAGTTATGACCACGGGAAACCTAGACTAATGCGGTTTTCCATCCGAGTTGATAGAGTCCGCGCCACTTGAAAAGTCCGTCGCCGGCATTTCGCCGCCACGCAGCAGGCAAAAAACCTCGAACCAGAAATGGGCGTCGGTAGCGCGTCCGTCGACCTTCGCGCCTAAGGCGCACCAAGCGACAGCAAGCGTGGCTTCCGGACCATAGGCCGCCTTTGCGGCTAAGGCCGCGACTGCCGGATCCCCGCCAGACCAAATAGAGATGTCATCATCCGAGGACGGTGGCTGGCGATATTTTGATATATCAGCAAAAGTCATAGGAAGCTCTCCCGTGAATGTCCGGCACGGGACGAAGTTGGCCGGACTTTGTTCTCACAAGTGAGTCACGACCGCGAATGCCGCATGTGTCGTGTGATCCCTGGCCGCTTCCTATTTTATCTCAACATACATCAACCTTGAATCCCGAGTGAGCTGACTGAGCTCGCTCGCAAAGAGCCTCCATTTTTGTTGCAACAAAATTGTGATCGAACAGGTATCATTTTCCCTCTTTACGTTCAATATTAATTTATGACAATTAAATTACAGCGATTTTTTGATGAAAGAAGACGAAGCCGCGATTAATGCGGGTATTTTTGTTGCATCAAAATACTCGGAGGTTATGCGGAATCTCTGACCCTCTCATCTGTCGCGTGCTGCCGCCCACTGAGCGAAAGGTTATCATCAATGAAGCCACTCATCCTCATTTGCTCCACGGATTACGAATTCTACCTTCTGCTCGCCCAGATTCTCACCATGCGAGGTCTCGAATCTTCGTTAGTGGAAGGAGCAGAGGAAGCCCTTGCGAGCGTGAAATCCGACGATTTGGCGGCCGTGATAATAGACTATCATAGCGACGCCTTCCGAATCGGCGATCTTGTAAGCCAGATCAGGGAAACACTGGCCGATAGTGCGCCACCGATCGCGGTCTTCGTGGCAGCAGGCAATCAGCAACTTTATCTCGAAGTGCTCAAGACCGGCGTCAGCGAAATTTTTTTGCGCCCGTTTAACCCAGAGCGTTTTCTATCTTATCTGTCAGACTTATCGCCAGACGGAAACGCGAGATCTTGCACCGAAAGAGCCTCCGGCAATTCGCTTATTTATGCGGAAATCACGATGCAACTCGATAGCAGGCGCGTCGATTGCAATGGCATGGACGTCCAACTCAGTCCGATCGAATTTCGTCTCCTTCAGCACTTTCTGCAAAGACCAGGCTACGTCTTCAGCCGAGACGCTCTCATCGAGGCTGCATGGCCGCGAGGTACCTTTGTGGAGCCCCGCACCGTCGACGTTCATGTCGGGCGCCTTAGGCGGCGCATGAGAGATGTGCTAGGTCGCGATATTATCCGCACGGTGCGGGCTACCGGTTATGCGCTCGATGAGCGCCAGAATGCAGTGCGGGCTTCGTAAGCACTGAGATCACGGAGAAACTCCGTTGAGCATCAATGTGACATCTCGCCCGCAGTGTTTATCAAGCCTTTCGCTTTCGAAATATCGGCGTCACAGAACCTTCAGGCAATATTAGCGAAACGATCGTTGTTCGCGGACCCATTCCACGGCAATAAAATAGCATCGCGTCACCAATGAGATGCGATGCGCTGCAGCAGATGTCTATTTTCTGCTGTGTCGCTGTTCCGCTACCAACAATTTGGATATTCCCATGAGCGATGATCGTCATTCGCGCACCGCTACGGCTTTGTCGCGATCCTACCGCAATACACTCAGCGTGATCGCTTCCGCCGATCGAAATCTTGCTGTTGCCGAGCAGGAGGGAGTCATGGCGCTTTGCGCGGACCCGGACGAGGCTCGCTCCGTGCTGTTGCTCACGATGCGTCACAAGAAAAAAGTGATTGACTTCGTTCGCTGCTCTTATCTCGGCCTGGACAATCATCCGCTCATCCTTGAAGGCGCAATAGAGGCGGTGCAGCGATGCAAGGCACTCCATTGGTCCTGCGCAAGAACGAGGCTTAACTTCAGCCTACTAGGCGAACTGGAAGAAGCGCTCTCCGACTTATTTGCGGCACGGGTCATAACCTACACGACGGTCCTCGCCGCCAATATGGGAGCCCTACCGCTCCTCGCCTCTGGATACCTCACTGAAAACAAAAGACCGACGATCGTTTTCGACCGATTAGCGCATGCCACGCTTGCGTTTCACAAGCCGGTCGTCGCCAATGAAACACCGGTTGAAACGATTGCTCATAACGATCTGAACGCACTCGAGGATATTTGCCGGCGTAACGATCGCGTAGCCTATGTATGCGATGGCGTCTATTCCATGGGCGGGAGCGCGCCGATTGCGGACCTCCTCGCACTCCGGGATCGGTACGGACTGTTTCTCTATATCGACGATGCCCATGGCATTTCCTTGTTCGGCAAGTCTGGGGAGGGCTTTGTACGATCCCAGATCGGCGCAGCCCTTGGCGAGCGCACAATCATTGCTGCGTCGCTCGGCAAAGGCTTTGGAGCATCAGGCGGCCTGCTGATGCTCGGTACCCCTCGGCAGGAAGAATTGTTCCGGCGCTTCTCGATCGCCTATGCCTTTTCCGCGTCGCTTAATTTGGCGGCAATCGGCGCCGCCATGGCGTCTCAGGCGCTGCACCGCACCGATGAGCTCAAGTTGCGCCAGGATGCGCTTGCGGATCGGTTAGCTGTTTTCGACAGGATAGTTGCCAGCAAGCAAGCCGGCTCAAAGCTACCAATCCGCACCATAGAGTTCGGCGACGAAAGGCAATCCATTCGTGCCGCGGCCCACATTCTCAACAAAGGTTTCTACACCTCGGCGATCTTCTTTCCCACGGTTGCAAAGGGCAAGGCCGGCTTGCGGGTCTGCCCTACCGCTAGGCACGGCATTCCGGAGATTGAAGGGGTGGGACGTGCGATCAACGAGGCGCTCGCCGAAGGAGGAACAGATCCATGATCGACCCAATCAGCATCATTCTGAATGAGGTCTGGGAAATTAGCCCCAACGTCAAAGCAAAGGCAGATGGGATCGAAATGCTGAAATATATTGCCCACGCCTACGTCGCCCTACCCGATTCCGTTATATGGCTTGAGCAGATTTGCGGACACGCTACCGAGCTATGCCCTTCCATAATCTCCGATGGGCGAGCAAAAAGGTTCGAATGCGACGGAGGAGACCCGATTATCAGCGCTATGGATATGATTGCTGAGAGGGCGTGCACGCAAATTTGGCATGGTAGCAGATCTGCAACCACCGACGGAGCCGACAGGTTTCTGAACTTTGGCGACGGTTGCGTCATCATACGGCCAACCAACGGAGGTTTATTTGTTCGCATTTTCGCTCGAGACCTCGTCATATTTTACGGAATTCGAACGCTTCTGGAAGGTAGTCTCTCGAAACTCGCGGCCATCTCCAATGAGGCGATCGAGTGGCTCCCTGCAGGTCACGAACCGCCTCACTTGCCGTCACACGGTAGGGAGCATTAGTCCATAGATATCGGTTGGAAGTTGGCAATTCGATTGGTGCCACAGCGGCCCTTAATGCTGCTCGCGACCTCGCCGCCTCCGTCGCGTGGGTGCGAACCAGTTGTATCAACTCCGCCAACACCGCCGTCGCAATGTTGCGCGCGTAGCGCCCGGCCCGGCCATCGAGCAGGAGATTTGAACCACGCAGACACCCGAACCGGTCCGGCGCAGTGAGCAGATTGCGAGCGGATTAGAAGGACGGTGTTCAAAAATGCCTTAACACGAATCGGAAACATTACCGCCCGAGAAGGCTTATTGATGGCGCTGAAGAACAGAATACATCCGAGCTTGCTTCTCATGCTGGTGCCGATCACAGCGACAACGCTGACACTCTGTATCACTGGATGGCTGTGGCAGGATTTGGCGATCGGCATGCCAGCACGAATCGCCTATTGGATCTTGCGAGCGTGTCCTCTTCCTAATCTCCTTCTCGGACCTATCGCCTCACTTCTGACGGTTTCGGCATTGCCGCTGCATCGCCGCCGGCCGATCGCTTTTGCGAGCCTTCTTTGCTTTTCATGCGTGGCAAGCTTTTACGCCCTGCGGGAATATGCCCGTCTAGTTCCATGGGTGGAGAACGGCGCCGTCATATGGAGCGAGGCGCTCACTTATCTCGACGCCTTCGCGGTTGCCGGGACCATTCTCGGATTTGGTATTGTGGCAATCTCCGCGCGCATGTCCATCCTCGTTTCCGATCCGATCAAGCGCGCCAAGCCCGGCATTTTCGGCGACGCCGATTGGCTGCCCATGCCGGAAGTGGCTAAGCTCTTCCCCTCGGACGGAGAGATCGTTATCGGAGAGCGCTACCGCGTCGACCGTGATCGCGTACATAAGTTGCCTTTTGATCCGAACGATCACGAGACTTGGGGGCAAGGTGGCAAGGCGCCACTCATGACCTTCAATCAGAATTTCGATTCCACCCATATGTTGTTCTTCGCAGGCTCCGGCGGCTTCAAGACAACCAGCAATGTCATTCCAACAGCGCTGCGCTACAAGGGGCCGCTGATCTGTCTCGATCCATCAACTGAGGTCGCGCCGATGGTTCTCGAACATCGCGCCCATGCGCTCGGTCGCGAAGTCATGGTACTCGACCCGACCAATCCAGTCACGGGCTTCAACGTTCTTGATGGGATCGAGAGATCGATGCGTAAGGAAGAGGACATCGTTGGGATCGCCCATATGCTTTTGTCGGAAAGCCTACGCTTCGACACCTCAACTGGCTCCTATTTCCAGAACCAGGCGCACAATCTGTTAACTGGGCTTCTGGCGCACGTGATGCTATCGCCCGATTACGCCGGCCGCCGCAACCTGCGTAGCCTGCGCCTTATCGTTTCCGAGCCGGAACCGTCGGTGCTGGCCATGTTGCGCGACATTCAGGAAAATTCCGCGTCCGCTTTTATCCGCGAGACGCTCGGCGTCTTCACCAACATGACGGAGCAGACCTTCTCTGGGGTATATTCGACCGCATCCAAGGATACGCAATGGCTGTCGCTCGACAATTATGCCGCACTGGTCTGCAGTAATGTGTTCAAATCGAGCGACATCGCCTCCGGGCGGAAGGACGTCTTCCTCAACATCCCTGCGTCAATCCTGCGTTCCTATCCGGGCATTGGCCGGGTCATCAGCGGCTCACTGATCAATGCCATGATCCGGGCCGACGGCGACTTCCGCCACCGCGCGCTCTTCATGCTCGACGAGGTCGATCTGCTAGGTTACATGCGTATTCTTGAAGAAGCGCGCGACCGCGGGCGTAAGTATGGCATCACACTGATGTTGATGTACCAATCCGTCGGCCAGCTTGAGCGTCACTTCGGAAAAGATGGAGCGACCTCCTGGATCGAAGGCTGCGCCTTCACATCCTACGCCGCAATCAAGGCGCTCGATACAGCACGCAATGTCTCGGCCCAATGCGGAGACATGACGGTCGAAGTGCAGGGGCGTACGCGCGATACCGGCTGGAGCAGATCGAATAGCGGCGGCCGCAAATCCGAAAGCATCAGTTTCCAGCGCCGGCCGCTGATCATGCCGCACGAAATCACCCAGTCGATGCGCAAGGACGAGCAGATCATCATTGTCCAGGGCCACAATCCCATTCGCTGCGGACGAGCGATCTATTTCCGTCGCAAGGAGCTGGATGAGGCGGCAAAGTTCAATCGCTTTGCGAAGTTCTAGGCTTGGCGACAATGCTGTGACGAATTCTGGTAAGCAGGGAAAATTCGACAACCGGCATTTGAGGTTGTCGGGTCAACTTGGCAATTGGCGGTCACAAAGCATGATGTTTGCGACGGCAAACAACAGCAGGGCGATTGCACCGATGCTCAGACTATCCGCGGTATATTTGTCGCACACCAGTCGCACGACCTCCGCTTCTGCGGCGTCGATCTCCCAGGGTGCTGGCGCATCGCGGGTGTTGCGAATGTAACATAGCCAGTCCTGCATCTCCCGCCCTGCGACGGCTGCTATGTGCGGGCCTATCCTGCGGCAGTATCAGAGTCTTGGGTGGACGGCCGTTTTCAAAGGGGATGCTGGCCGAAAACCACATCTTTGCGCTCCACTAACATTCGATAAAGCTCGGCATACCCCGATACCATTCGCTTCGCGGTAAACATCTGCAGATATCGGACTCTTGCCTTGGAGCCATATTCACTAGCAGTAACCGGATCGTTTGCCAGCCGTGTCATAGCCGCCGCCAACGCCGCGGGATTGGCAGGCGGAATAACCAAGCCGGTCTCGCCATCAAGATTGACATAGCTCGTGCCCGTTCCAATCTCACAAGAGATCATCGGCTTGCCGAACATGGCCGACTCCACCAACGTTAGGCCAAAGGCTTCTGAGCGTAGATGCGACGGGAAGACTACGCCGAGGCAGAGTTCCAGTAAGGCAGCCTTATCGATATCTGGTAAGGCGCCTAGAAAGAAAATGTTGCTAAGTGCTTGCTGACGAGCTGTCTCCTTGAGAGTGACCTCCATCGGGCCTTCGCCGACAATGACTACCGGCAAGCCAGAGATCCGCGACGCCTCCAATAGGATGTGCGCACCCTTATAATAGCGAAGCACACCGACGAACAGAAAGAATGTCGGCGGCAAATCGCGACGCCATCGGGCTAGGGCTTCGTTATTCGCAGCCGGGTAGCTCGTCTCATCCAGACCGAGCGGAATGACGCTAGTTTTGGACTTGAATCGCTGGAGAATGCCACTCGATACCAAATAGTTGGGAGATGTCGTTACGATATGGTCGACGCTCTCGAGGAAGTGCTTCATCAGCGGTCGATAAAGCAGCAACAGGGTCTTCTGTTTGACGACATCGGAATGATATGTGACCAGCGTAGGCTTACCAGGGTCTACAAACGAGTGCACAACGTCCATCCAAGGCCAGGGAAAGTGATAATGTACAATATCGGCGGCTGCACTCAGATCACGAAAGCGACGGAATACGTCACGAGAAAATCCTGTCGATGCGAATTCGAAGTCAAGTTTAGCCTTGTAGGCCATGTGGTTCCCGAACTCACGATCCTTCGGTACCTTGCTCAGCGATAGCACACTGGATTTGATGCCGTGTTCACTACTTCCTTCGGCTAGAGCGTGGATCGTTCGCTCGATGCCGCCGAACGTATCGGGCCAATAAGTTTTGAAAAAATGTAGAACACGCATTCGTTGTATCTATCCGAGGTGGGCCGCGGGACTTAGGATCTCACGCGTGGTAGCATAGCAGAATAGAGATCGACGAGGACAAAATCGATGACGCGGTCTTGGCACTCTTATGGCTGACGCTCCCCAACGAGCGTTGCGCCTAGTCCCGCAAATAGCTTTACATAATCGTTCAACCTTTTCGAGGATTGCCTCGCGTGTGGTGGTCCAGACAAATGGCTTCGCCTTGCGTTGTAGGCCTGAACGAAGGAGTTGATTTTCTAGACGAGGTGCTTGGCGCTGACGAAAGAAGCGCGACGGATCTGGCGTTCGGTGGGGAGCGCGAACCAACGCTCTACCTGGTTGAGCCAGGACGCGTAAGTCGGCGTGTAATGGATATGGAAACGCGGTCGCGCGGCAAGCCAGGCGCGGACTTTGGGATGCTTGTGGGCGGCATAGTTGTCGGCCACCAGGTGAGCGTCGAGGTCAGGCGGAACATTCGCCTCGATGTGCTTAAGGAAACCCAGGAATTCCTGGTGCCGGTGACGAGCGCGGCACCGGGTGAGAACTTGGCCGTTCGCGATATCGAGGGCGGCGAACAAGGTCGTGGTGCCGTGCCGGGGTGAAGCGGGTGGGCGGCTGACGTTCCCTCAGATAAAAAGTAAGTGCAATGGAGTGAGTGTAGTGACAAAAGACTCGCGGCGCGGCATGAACGTCGTTGAGGCTGAAAGATGCGTGATGACAAACCTTGATAGAGATACTCCGACGAGTTCAACTCCAGATGATCATGGGCTTCAGTGGACATCGGTGCGCCGGGATCTCGCCAGGCGAAATGATCGCTTGGTGTCGATTATAATATGTGTCTACGGACAAATAGATCTGACAGACACCTGCCTAACATCAATATTTCGGCACGAGGCAGGAGAGGATTTCGAACTCATCATCGTTGACAACGGAAACGATTCCGAAACGAGGCGACGCCTTGAGCAATGGGCTGCGCGACACACCGCGATAAAATTGATTCACAATGCTACAAACTTAAATTTTGCGCTCGGCAACAACATTGGTTTCGCCGCATCGCGTGGTTCGCGGGTCGTGTTCCTTAACAACGATACCGAGGTCTGTCCCGAGTGGTTGCGGTCTCTGACACGGCCCTTGAACGACCCGAACGTGAAGGGCGTACAACCCAAGCTTATCTATCCCGATGGTTCAATTCAGGCCATCGGAATCGTGTTCTCTGATCGCACTCCGATGGGCTATCCAATTTATGCGGGCAAGCCAGGAGACTATGAGCCATCACAAAAGCCAAAGCGATTCCGCGCGCTAACGGCCGCATGTGTCGCGTTTCGCGCGAGCGATTTTGCATCCGTTGAGGGATTTGACACGATATTTATCAACGGTCAGGAAGATGTTGACCTATGTTTGCGTCTCGGAGGGGGTGAACACTTGTTTGCCTATTCACCGGAGGTCACAATAATCCACCATGAAAGCAAAACAGTCGGCCGCCGCGATCACATTGAATACAACCGGCAAATTTTCTCCGAAAGATGGAAGAACGCCAATCTAGCAGACGACGTCATGCATTATTCCAAGGATGGAATTGAAGTAGGCAAATATGTCCCGGATTACGCTCCATGGATTGACACAGGGTACGCGGTCTGGCGGCCCGGTAAAGTGGGCGGGCGAGAGACAGCCAGGAATTACGCTGAGCGTTTGCCCGCGGATACAACGATTGCCATTAAAATCGGTTGCCCAAACAGTACTCTCAAAGATCATTGGGGCGACTACCACTTCGCAGTCGCATTGGCTGCCGCATTCCTTCGTAAGGGTTTGCGCGCGCGGATAGATTTCCTAGACTGCTGGCATGCCAACGCTACGCCAAACGACATCAATCTCGTCTTGCGTGGTATTTCACAGTTCCCGGCTGACGCCGATGCCGTCAACCTGATTTGGGTGATCAGTCATCCGGACAAAATCTCAACCGACGAGCTTTTGCAATTCGACCGTATTTTTGCTGCTTCGAACATTTGGTCTCCCCATGATGATCCTTCCAGACCTGTTAAGATTGAACCCCTGCTGCAATGCACAGATACTTGCCGGTTTTACCCTAGGGAGAAGGATAGTAGCGTCGCATTTCCCCGTCTGTATGTTGCCAATTCCAGGCTGGTGGAAAGAGCCGTCGTAAAACAAGCTATTGAGGGTGACATCACTCTCGACATCTTCGGTGAGATGTGGGACGGCATTGCACCCGAACGTTGGATTAAAGGGATCAAAATCGACAATGTAGACCTTCCGCGATACTATTCAAACGCAGAAATTATACTGAATGATCACTGGGATGCCATGCGAAAAGAGGGGTTTATTTCCAACCGTATCTTTGATGTGTTGGCTTGTGGGGGCAATGTGGTGACCGATGACGTGGGGGGAGTGCCGTCCGAACTCGCACGGTTTTGTACCATGTTTTCTTCCGCTAAGCCGATTGGAGAGGCTATCGAGGAGGCTCGCCAAGCACACCGAAGACATCCGGGCAGATCTTCGGCTGCTGCGCACTATATTCATCAAAATCATAGCTTTGACGATAGAGCGGGCACCATCCTAAATGCGATGATTGAAGCGGTGGCCGAAAAGCGTGGTGCCGACCGCACCTGACCACGTCACATCTTAAGCAACGACAAGATATTGATTTCCACCGAGGTCCGACCCGTTCCGCATATGAGCCAGATGGAACTCTCAATGAGAATATCCATCAATCCCGGGTCAGGTCTCCATGCGACAGCCAAGAAACATTGGTGGCATCGGCGTCATTGAAGGAGGTAGTCCGTCTTTCGGGCAACAAAAATCGTGCTACCATTAAACCCCGATCGCTCTGAAGGTGGTATGTTACAGGAGTCCATTTCCGCTTCACTAGCATACTTAGAAAGCGAGTACTGCGGTTTTAGCCTCATTATCAATCCCAGGTGGCGGTCAAGATCGTCGATACCAAAACGTCGAACATGGTCACCCTGACCAAAGCGCCGCAAAGCCTCCTCTTCGGTCAACGGACCGAAATCTTCCTCATAGTGGCCGGCGATTAGGGGTAGACAGAAAATGTGATATCCGTCTGGCTTAAGTGACCTCGACAGGTGAAAGAACATGTATGCGAGCGTACAAGGTATATGCTCTGCTACATGTGAATGTATTATCAAATCGTAGTTGTTTTCGACGAGGTTTGAACTGTCCGTAATAATATTGAACCTATGGACCTTCTTAGACGGGAAATTGTCAGGATTATAATCCACCGCCTCATATCCGTCAGGCGATACGCTCGAAAGATAATTCAGAAGTCCAATTTCAGGTGCCAGATGAAGTATCTTGCTTGTTGCCGAAGGTATGCGCAATTTGTCGATAATGAGCTTAATTGCGCGAGTCCTTTCTAACGACCCGCAAGATTCGCATTTCACCGCGATGCGACCATTCATATCGCCCCAGTTGGCTGAGCCGCAGATATTACAGGTCATCGTCATGCTTCGTCTCGCCATTCAACTAAATCAAAATGAAAAGCTTGCTGAATGCTCTGTCGTGCTCGTTCACCAAATGGCCGTTGGGAGCCTTAGTTGATAGCGAGCGAATGGTCTAGCATCAAGCTGAGCAATATTTCCCGATAGTAGCGATCCCACGCTGGCTGCACGAGAGTGGCATGCCTGTGGGGGTGGCCGGATAGGATCAGCTTATGCAAGTCGAGCTGAGCAATTTCGGCAAGGTTTTTCGAGATAATCTGGTGCATCGCACGTTTCATGTCTTCAATGTTGGAGATGCGACCTGATCCGGGCCTGCCAACATAGTATTCGCACAGCGTCTCCGCCACTACCATCGGTGCCGTGTCTTTGGTGTATCGGAGAATAAGATCCCAGTCGACGAGCCTCGCAAGCTTGGTATCGAAGACACCATATCTTTCAACGCACTCCCGACGATGGACGAAGACATTCATATCAATGAAGTTTTGATATAGAATAGACTTCCTTTCGAAAGGAAAGAAGAGGGTTGCCGACGGTTGTTCGACTTCATCAAGAAAAAGAAGCCTAGAATAAGCCGTCTTCTGTTCGCTATTGTCGGAAAATGCTTTTACGACTGTCGACGCAAAGTTCGGCTTCCACGTATTGTCACTGTCCAGATATGCGATAAGCTCGCCAGTAGACATTTGCAGACCCACATTTCGAGCCGCACTAACGCCGCCATGCGTAGTTTTCTTGTATCGTAACTGTACCTTGTTGGCAAAGCTTGATAAAAATGCTTTCGCTACGTCTCCGGTGCCATCGGTGCTTCCATCATCTACCAAACATAACTCTAGTTGGCCGATATCCTGCTCGACAAGTGAACTGAGCGCGCGAGTTATCACACTTGCACGATTCCAGGCTGGCATGATTACTGATAGCAGGTGGCTCACTTCAAAGATTCACGGCAAAAATACTTCCTAAACGGGAACCATAATGATACGGAAGGCGCAATACAAGTCGATCGGCTGCCGAAAAAAATTGGCACTTGAAGAAAATTGTGGTTATGGCTGCATTGAAGCTTGTGCTGGTCAGGCACGCGGAATCGAAAGGCAACATCGCTGGCTCGCTCACCGGCACGGACGCGGATATGCTTAGCGAGGAGGGTGAAAGACAAGCCATTGCGTTGTCGGATTCACTAAAGCCGTTTGGCATATTCGATACGGTTTATGTAAGTGACACCGAGCGCGCAATTCAGACGGCGCGACGGGCCGGCTTTGATGCAATGTTACTTACGAGCCTCTTAAAGGAAACGAATGGCGGAACCTGGGGTGGGCGGCCACGGTCAGAATTTGACGCAGAATTTCCGAACTTTTTCAATCCTCTCGATCTTGAAAGGGCTTATCCTGACGGAGAAAGCCATTTCGAAATGGGACAGCGTGTGCTGAGTTTCATCAGCTCGGAAGTGATGCCCAAGCACAATCAAAAAGTATTACTTTTTACTCACCTCGGGCCTATCAACATCATATTGCACAAATTGTTCGATATTGAACTAAGCCGATTCCCAATGTTCAAATTGCGAAACTGCGCGATTGTAGAGCTCGATATTTGTTTGGTAGACGGGAGCATGTTATTGAAAAAGGCGAGCTTCTGAGTTTTTCTGTCACTCTATCGCAGCATCAAAGCTAAGGCTGAAGCCGCATACTTGATATGGAGTTCGCCTTCCACTCGCAAAGCCGCATTTTCAACCAGCTTCCGCCGCGCCTCAGGATTATCGACGAACCTCGCGATAGCGTTTATCCATGCATCACGCTGGTTCTCAACCAGACGCCCGTGGACACCGTCGTCTATTACCGTTTCATAAACCGGCACTCTTGAATAAACACCTGCAATTCCGGCAGCCCCGAATTCAATAAACTTGAAGGGATTTTTACAAAGATTGAACTCGTAACTTCCCTCGTCCTCCTTCCCCCCTAAGGGAACCAGGCCGATATCAAAGATACCTTTAAAGAGCGAGCGACGATAGGTCTCGAAATCAACACTTCCAAGCCAATGCCAGTCGTGTAGTCCCAGTTCATCTGGTGGAAAATCTCCATAGTACGTGAACTCGATATCAGGATACCTATCCCTGACAGCATCGATTGCTTGGAGCCATTCGTGTTTGAAATTTACGATCTTCAAAAAATCCGCGTTGACCATGCCGATACGAAGCTTACTGTCTTCGCGTACCGCGGGAGGTGTCGATGCATATCTCTCGGTATATATCCCGTTCGGCAAAAGTTGAATATTTGAGCAGAGAGGCTTGTAGATTTTTAAGAGTCGAGGATTTGCAACGCTTACGATATCGCTAAGTGAAAGAAATCTGAGGATAATATCGATATTCGCCTGTGTGGGCTTTGCGCCGCTATAGGCCGGATAGGCAAGCACATGATCATCAACATCGTATAGAATGCGAGCGCCCTGCATCTTGGCTTCAATCGCGTACTCAAGGGAATCGCTGTCAATTGCCTTATTGAAAAATACCCAGTCGGGCGTGTATCTCTTTCGAAGTTCGCTCGGAAAATCGACTAAAAAATCCGCTGTTCCTGCATCGCGCAGATAGTGCAACGGTTCCAATAGTCGAGCCGATATTGATCGAGACACATAGGAAGAGGCGACGTTCGAAGGACGGTTAGCGACCAAAACTCGGAGAACGCTCATAGCTATCGATCTTGCTCCAGCGTTTGCGTTGAACGATCCAAATAAAACTGCTGCTGGTAGCCGCATTTGAAGCGAACCCAGTTACACTCTTGGTAACTGAATGGCAAGTTTCCAACTTTCCCCGCCGGCACGATATCGCCGGCCCATAGATGTTGAAAAGATTTGCAAGTTGATCTATGCGGGTTTGCTATAACTGAATTCTCCGCGGCCTTGAGGCCGAAAAGTGGTTAACGTAAATGCTTCAGCCGAAATACAAAGGCATCATCCTCGCCGGCGGCAAGGGAACACGGCTTTACCCAGCGACGATCCCAATCAGCAAGCAGTTGCTGCCAGTATATGACAAGCCGATGATCTACTATCCGCTCAGTACGCTAATGATCGCCGGAATCACAGAGGTGTTGATCATCTCAACACCAAGTGCGTTGCCCCTCTATCAGGAATTGCTGGGATCCGGTGAAACGCTGGGTATGCGTTTCGAGTATGCGATACAAGCGGAAGCACGCGGTCTTGCCGAGGCTTTCATCATTGGAGAGCGCTTTATCGGCGGTGCGTGCGCGGCCCTCGCGCTTGGAGATAATATCTTCTACGGCACCGGTGTGGGCACGAGCGTGCGGCAAGCGAGCGAGCGCGATTCCGGTGCGACCGTTTTTGCCTATTCGGTAAGCGACCCGGAGCGTTACGGGATCGTCGAGTTTGCCGAAGATAAGACAACCCCAATCTCTATCGTCGAAAAGCCTAAGAATCCGAGAAGTCACTTCGCCGTTACCGGGCTTTATTTCTACGACAATGACGTCATCGAGATATCGAAAGGCATCAAGCCCTCTTCCCGCGGCGAGCTTGAGATCACAACAGTCAACGACGTCTATCTGCAGAGCGGGAAGCTTTTCGTCGAGAAACTCGGTCGCGGGAACGCATGGTTCGACACCGGGACCCATGATAGTCTTCTTGAATCAAGCCAATTCGTACACACGATCGAAAAGCGCCAGGGCCAGAAGATCGCGTGCATTGAGGAAATCGCCTGGCGCATGGGCTTCATCGATGACGAGCAGCTCGCACAACTGGCTCATCCACTTGTGTCGAGCGGCTATGGAAAGTACCTGCTGAGCCTAATTCCGCGATAGTTTCTATACGCGGAATTGGACTGGTCTGCCGTCTAGTAGCGGAAGTTGTGTTCAACGTCAGCAAAGCGCGTGGCGGTAGCATCCTTTGGCGAAAGCAACACGGCAAGTTGGGGCCAATCTATCGCGACGTCAGGATCATTCCATAGGAGCGATCGCTCGGACGCGGCATCCCAGTATCCCGTCTGCCGGTAGGAAACGAGGGTATCATCCTCCAGCGCCATGAAGCCATGTGCGAAGCCCTCTGGAACGTAAAACATGTGGTTGTCTGTGCCGGCAAGCTCCGTACCCGCCCATTTACCATAGGTCGGCGATCCCAGCCGCAGATCTACGGCAACGTCGAATATCCGCCCGTGAACGCAGCGGACCAATTTTCCCACGGCGTGAGGATTGACTTGGAAGTGCAGGCCGCGGACGACTCCTTTTGAGGACCGTGATTGATTATCCTGCACAAATTGCGGCAATCCAAGTTCCTGGAACGCGGAGGCGCGAAACGTCTCAGTAAAGGAGCCGCGATCGTCTCCGAATTCCCTATGTTCCAATAGCAGGACATCGGGGATAGCCTGAGGAATAGCCTTGAAGTTCATTTTTTTCCTTTCCTGGAGATGGCGATCACGCTAGCAGCTTTGACGTCGATAAAGATCCGATATAGGGACACTCCCTTGAGTACAAGGTAGTGCGGAGAGCTTTCATGCGCAAAACAGCAATGGTCACTGGTGGAGCGGGCTTTATAGGATCAGCAGTCTGTCGATATCTCATTGGCGAAACAGACTACGATGTCGTCAATCTGGATCTGTTGACGTACGCTGGTGATCTTCGCTCGCTCGACTCCATCAAATCCAGTCCGCGCTTCTCGACCATACAAGGTGACATCGGTAACAGCGAGCTGGTGGGTGAAATCCTGCAACGTCACCGCCCGTCGGTCATTCTGCATCTCGCGGCGGAGTCTCACGTTGATCGCTCTATCGACGGAGCGGCGCCATTCATCGAGACCAATATCGTCGGCACCTTCCGGCTTCTAGAGGCCGTTCGCAGCTATTGGTCGGCACTCCCAGCGGCCGAGCAGAGGGAATTCCGCTTCCTGCATGTCTCGACAGACGAGGTGTATGGTACGTTGGGTGACGAGGGACTTTTCTCGGAAACGACGCCCTATTCGCCAAACTCGCCTTATTCTGCATCGAAGGCTGCATCGGACCATCTGGTCAATGCCTGGCATCATACCTACGGCCTGCCGATTGTCATTTCGAATTGTTCAAACAATTATGGTCCGTTCCAGTTTCCGGAAAAGCTCATCCCGCGCATGATTACAACTGCGCTGGAGCATGGCTCGTTACCGGTATACGGCGCCGGAAACAATGTCCGTGACTGGTTGCACGTGGACGATCATGCTTCCGCTCTGTGGCTTGTGGCGACGAAGGGACGGCTTGGTGAAAAATACAATATCGGTGGGCGCAACGAGCGCCGCAACGTCGATGTCGTTCGCACCATTTGCTCCCTGTTGGACGAGTTGGGGCCTCCTGCGCCGCAAGGAGGATATGAGAGCCTTATCACCTACGTAACCGACCGCCTCGGTCACGATCATCGCTATGCGATAGATGCAACGAAGATCGAAACCGAACTCGGCTGGAAAGCGAAATATGATTTCGACCACGGTCTGCATGCCACCATCTTGTGGTATCTTTCCAACGAGTGGTGGTGGCGGCCTCACAAGGAGGCTGCCGAGGCCCTCTATAAGGCAAAAGCCAAATGACACTCTTGATCTTGGGTAAGAATGGACAGGTTGCAACAGCCCTTGCGGAATTGGCCGAGGAACGCGGCCTCGAATGGGTTGCCTGGGGTCGGGGCGAGCTCGATCTTTCGGATATCGACCAAACATATACAGCAATCATGAAGTCAGGAGCGTCAGCCATTGTAAACGCTGCGGCTTATACCGCTGTGGATAAAGCGGAGAGCGACGCTGCCTCGGCGATGCGTCTGAACGCGGATGCCCCAGCGATCATCGCACAGGCCGCAAGGGAGCTCGATGTCCCCTTTGTGCATATCTCCACAGATTACGTCTTTTCGGGCGATAAAACGACACCCTACACCGAAGACGATGCGATATCGCCAATCAGCACTTATGGTCTGAGCAAGGCTGAAGGCGAGAAGCGAGTGCGTGAGGTCTATTCGGCAGCCACCATCCTGCGCACCGCCTGGGTTTTTCACGAGAGCGGAAGCAACTTCGTCAAGACCATGCTTCGCCTCGGCGGGGAGCGCAAGGAACTGCGCGTAGTCGCCGATCAGCATGGCAATCCTACCTATGCGGGCGATATTGCCTCAGCCTGCTTGAAGATTGTTGAGATAGCAAAGGCTCGCTCGCGCAACGTCGCGGGGACATTCCATTTCGCCGGTCGGGGATATACGACATGGCACGGGTTTGCCGAGGCAATTTTCGCCGAAGCGGCAGCGCAGGGATGGGCAGTGCCCGACCGTGTGATGGCAATCTCGACTGCCGAATATCCGACGCCGGCGAGACGGCCAGCCAATTCACGTTTTGATTGCAGTCGGATCGCCGACGTGCTGGAAATTGAAGCTCCGCACTGGCGCGACTCTTTAGCCCACTGCCTGCAGCGGTTGGCGGTGACCGGGGGGTGATCGCTGCTGCATCAAGGCAGAAAAGCCTAGGCCTTCTTTTGCTCCCATTTGCTTATTAGTTGGAGCTTGTGGGATAGATGACCGGACGCTTTTGATCTCGAGAAGAGGATTATTAATATGTTAGTTGAGACGCAGGCGACGAGCCCGTTGAATCCGTCGTGGTCTGAACCGACTGAGTCCTTGCGGATACAGAAATCGCCACCTGGGGTGTATAACAACATCAAATTGGCCTATTTCCTGGCTTGGTACGATGTGCGGCACCGCTATGCCCGATCGGTGATCGGACCTTTTTGGATCACGCTACAGACGGCAATTTTCGCTGGCTGCATTGGCTTTGTCTTTAGCGCTATATCGAACGTCTCCGTTCCCGACTTCCTGCCGTATTTTGCAGTTAGTTTCGTTATGTGGAACTTTTTGTCCGGCGCGACCAACAATGCGACGACGACGCTACTGGGTGCGGGTGGATTCATCAAGGATCGGGGCCTGCCTGCCTATGTCTTCTATGTCCAGTGCTTTTTCCGGCATCTACTGTTTCTCGCCCATAACATCCTCGTTCCGATTATTCTTTTCATCTTTCTGGGAGGGGCTACGTTCCTCGGTCTCGTCATGGCTATTCCAGGGCTGATCATCTTCATGGCGGTGACGCTCTGCCTATCGCTCGTGGCGGGAACGCTTGCTACGCGCTATCGAGACGTGCAGCCGCTGGTGGAGTCATTTATGAACTTGGCCTTCCTTGCCTCACCGATCATGTGGAAACCGCATGTGGTCGCGGGTCGCGACTATCTGCTGCACTATAACCCCGTGGTACATTTGCTTGCGATCTGGCGAGAGCCATTGTTGAACGACGCCATGCCCTGGGATAGTTTTATCGTGTCGCTGGGGCTCCTCGCAATTCTTGCCCTGCTGAGCTGGTTTTCGCTAACGCGCCTGCGCAACGCGGCTTTCTGGATCTGAACAATGGCTACGATCACGCTTAAGAAAGTCACGCTTGACTATCCGATCTACGATCTGAACGACAAGTCTTTGAAGAGGCTTTTGTTGTCCGCCGCGGGCGGATCTGCGGAGAAAACAACAGTCATTCGCGCCCTTCACGAGATCGACTTTGAGGTTAAAGCTGGGGAACGCATCGGGCTGTACGGACCAAACGGTTCCGGCAAGACGACGCTGTTGCGGACAATCGCGGGTATTTTTCCAATATCCGGCGGCAACATCTCCGTCACCGGTCAGATGACGCCTTTGCTCGGGCTCGCGATCGGCGCCAATATGGAAATTTCTGCCGAGGACAACATCAGGCTCTTGCTCCGCGTGGATGGTATCAAACCAACGAAAGAGCTTGTGGATTCGATCTGGGAGTTTACGGACCTAGAGGACAAAATGCGCCGCATGCCCTTGCGCACGTTCTCTTCGGGCATGCTGATGCGCGTACTTTTCTCAGTCTCGACGGCGTTCTCACCGGAGATCCTTCTCCTGGATGAATGGCTGAGCGTCGTTGATGAAACCTTTTCCAAGAAGGCCGAGCGGCGCATGGAGGATTTGGTTTCACGTTCCAAGATCCTCATCATTGCATCCCACAACATGAAGATGCTTCAGCGCGTTTGCACACGCATCGTGCGGCTGGAGCAGGGGCATATCAAATCCGATGAAGCTGTCGTGCGGGCGCAGAAGATTGATGGTGCGGAAACGCCTGCAACTGCGGTTGGCTGACCTATAATACAGAGAGAACAGCGTTGAGCACAGTGCATATTCATGCCCGGGATATAGTGTTAAACGATGCCGTAGGCAGCTTCGCGCGACAGATCGCTATTCTAGCGGAGAATGCTGGCCACGATGTTCGGCTTTGGGCTGAACATAGTGACGTTCAAGAGCCTCAGGCTGTTGAGACCCGCTCGGCATTCTGGACGGCGGTTCAGCCGCAGGATGTCATCTTTTTCAATCATTCAATCTTCGATCCTGCGCTTGAGGATATTATCGCTCTATCGAATCCTAAGATTGTCTATTTTCACAATATCACACCGCCTGATTTGATTGATCGTGCTGACGAGCGAACAATCGAAAATTGCCGGCTGGGCCTCGAGCAGCGTCCACTTCTCGCTAAGTTCGATGTTATCATGGTCAATTCGGAAGCGACGGCGAAGTGTCTGCTCGAGGCGTTCGATGCGGATGCTTTAGCGCATCACAGGGACCGGATCGTCATCTGCCCGCCGCTCATCGGCGCGGACCGGTGGAATGCTGTTCAGGCCGAAGGTCTCCGAGCTGCGTCGGATAAGCAAAATCTCCTCTACGTTGGGCGCATCGTTGCACATAAGGGCGTCCTCAACATTGTCGATATCGCCGGAGAGCTAGCGGCGCTGAAGATACCGATCGCATTCGATATCGTCGGTGGTCCCGCAAACGGCCCCTACGTCGATCTTGTAAAGGCGCTAGCAAAGACGATTGAGGAAACTCACGGCGTGCCTGTCACATTCCATCATGGGATATCGGATCGCCAATTGAAGGCGCTCTATGAAACGGCGACAGCGTGCATCGCGCACTCCTCTCATGAAGGGTTCTGCGTGCCCGCCCTCGACGCGTTGGCCTTTGATAAACCGATGTTCGTCACGCCCGTCCCCGCAATATTGGAAGTGCTGGGGCCTGCGGCATTGCTAATTCCGGAAGATGACAAGGCAGCGGCCGCCGCGACGATTGCGGCTTTTCTTATAAATGGCGACCACGCTGGCCACGCCTCCTTGAGGAAGAAACGCCTTGAGGAACTGCGGATAAAGGCTGATGGCAGGCTTATCCTGGCTGCTATCGAAGGTTTGGGAGCGGCCTGATGCAGATCGTTTATGCCACTTATCCTTGGGCATTTGAAACACCGGGCGGTGGCGAAATACAGCTGCTGAAATATGAACAATATCTGCTCAACGCCGGCGCGGATGTGGTGCGGTACGACCCCTGGCGTGGCGGCCTCGACAAGGCAGACATATTCCATTTTTTCTCGTGTATGGGCGGCTCCGTACATCTGTGCAACTACGCGAAGGCGCGGGGTATTCCTCTCGTCATTTCCGCCAGCCTCTGGCTAACGGAAGCAACCATGCACCTCTACCCAGTCGCTGAAATCGCCGCGCAGCTTTCCTTAGCCGATGCGATCGTTACAAATGGCGATGTAGAAAGCGACCGTATCTCGACCATACTCGGTCTATCGCGCGAACGCTTCCATACGGTGCGCAATGCCTGCGATCCGTGGTTCGGAGAGCCGGTTGACCCTGAACTTTTCCGCTCCACCTACCAGGTTCATGGGCCGTTTGTGCTTAATGTCGGGAATATCGAGCCACGCAAGAACCAATTGGCTTTGATCCGCGCAGCAAAGCAGGCCGGCAAGCCATTGATACTCCTTGGTCATATCCGAGACGCAGAATATGGTAAGGCTTGTCTCGCTGAAGCCGGTCCGAATGTTCGCCATTTGGGCGCACTTGATCACGATAGTCCGCTGCTGCGGTCTGCATATGCTGCTTGCGAGGTTTTCTGTCTGCCTTCAACGTTGGAAACGCCAGGCCTTGCTGCTTTGGAGGCATCGGCTGCAGGCGCGCGGCTCGTGATCACAGGTGAAGGCTCCACCCGCGAGTATTTTGGAGATCATGCTCTATATGTCGACAGCGACGATGTACAGGGGATTGCCGTCGCGTTGAGAAAAGCGGGAGAAACGCTGCCATCGGAGCAGCTGCGGCGCTATGTGAACAAGAATTTTACGTGGAATCGAGCCGTCGAGCCGTTGCTAGAACTCTATCGCAGGCTTGCGGCTGCGCGTTGACAGGCGAGTCTATTTGCCCTTACCAAAGCGCATTTCACGCGGAATTTCAAAGGCTGAAAGACAATGATTTTTAGCGCTCTTCGGAACGGCATTCGCGGGGCCTTGGCAACGACCATCGTCTACCCCCTCACCGAGCGCTATGAAGCTCGCGATATTCGCAGCAAAACGAGATGGATCAGAGAAGAGATAGACCGCCCGTTTTCAGAGCGACGTGCGCGTGCGGTGGCGCGCCTTGCCGAAACAGTCGTGTTTGCCGGCGCCAAGGTGCCGTACTATCGTGATCTGTTCAGTTCGATCGGCTTCGATCCGGTGAAGGTGGCTGCGGACCCCCGATATATCGAGGATTTGCCATACCTAACGAAGGATATCATTCGCGAACAGGGTCAAAGGCTGCTGCGCGAGGACCGGGACGGCATGCGGATTCATGTGGCCAAGACCGGCGGCTCGACTGGACCGTCCGCTCATATCTATTATGATCAGGAGGCGGCCGACTGGTCTTCGGCCATCACCCAGGAAAGCCGACGTCGCGTCGGGAACACGCACTGGCGTAGCGAGCTGCATTTCGCCTCGAAATTTCCGGAGGTATTTCCGTGGCGGGACCGCATGCGTGAGCATGTGAAGTGCTTTGCCATGAATCGCGACAATATCTTCTTCGCAACATTCGCAAGCGAGGAACTCGAACAGATATGGCGTAGAATAAAGTCGATCCGGCCACATTTGGCGCATGCTCATCCGTCTACCGCCGATCAGCTCGCAGCCCACGTCGAGGCGACCCGCGGCAAGGATAAAGCGTTCCAGATCTTCGAATCTTCCGGCGAGCTGCTCGAGGCGCGGCAGCGTGAGCGCATCGAACGGGTGCTGCAATGCCAGGTGATTGATCGCTATGGCTTGGCGGAAGCCGGCGTGATCGCCTACCAGATCGATCCAAAGAATTCCGATATGCGATTTTACGAGTTTTTCGCATGGCCGGAGTTGCGGACGGAAGAGGAAACAGGGTTGGCGGATATCCCTGAAGGTGCCGGCAGTGGTGAGTTGGTGATAACTCCACTTTTCAACAGGATGATGCCGCTGTTGCGTTATCGCACTGGCGACAACGCCATCCTGGCGCAGCAGCCGAATGGTATTGTCATTCCCCGTATGGTTGGCCGCGTTCACGACGTGATCATGTTGGGCGGCACGCCACTCCCCACCCACTTTATCCAGGACGTGCTTGATCGCGTCGGTGGCATTCGCGAATTCCAGATTCAGATGCTCCATGGCAAACCGGTGTTTCGGCTTGTGCCAGAGGATACCGCCGACACAAATGCAATCCGGGAACGCATTGCCTCGTGGTGGTCCGACAATGTCGAGGTCGAGTTCATCACGCCAGCTGACCTAAAGCTGGTCGGCCGGCGCCAGAAATTCAGGCATTTCGTACCAGAAGAGGCATCGGGGCAATGATCACCGTATTTGCAGGTAGACCCGATGATTCCACCACCGAGATCGTCGCGGAAGCATTCCGCCGGTCGGTAACCCGGGGTCTGGTAACGGTGGCATCCGACGATCCCGTGCCGACAATTGGGGACGGCAACGTTTATGTCTTCATCTCGCCCCGCGTGGATCAAGCGCCCCTTGTCGATGCAGCTTCTAGGTCAAACGCCAAGGTTCTTCTATTTGGTCACTTGCCCGACAAAGTCGCGTCCTTGGCGGGGCTGGCTGCGCCAGGCCCCTTGGCTTCCGGATGGGCCGATGCAGCGGCATGCCCGCCGACGCCAATCTATACGACGACGCGATCATCGGCGGAGGTTAGTTGGAACAAGCATCCACTGGCGAATGCATCACCATTTTCGTCACGACCTTTCTTGCGGTTTGACTATGCCGACGAATGGAACAACCTAGGATACGGACGGATTACGGCCGATGGCGGGTCATGGTCTATTGCGATGACGATTGAAGCCCTCGGCGCAACGACGCTTGCGGTCGCTTCTGCACCCAATATTGCAGAAGTTCTGCCGTTCGTCACCTTGCTGGAGAACGAGACGGCGTCCATCCTCTGGTGGAATCGTGCAGTGGGTCCGGTCGACAGCGCCGAATGGGCCGTGATCGAGGCGTTCCTCGCGGATTGGCGGCACGAGGACAGGCCGTGCATTCCGGTCATTGGGGAAATTCCGCAAGGATATGACGCGGCAGTGACGATGCGCCTGGATTGCGATGAAGACATTGCGTCGGCGCGGCCATTGTTCGAACTCTACCGTTCGCGCGGCCTGCCGTTCTCGGTGGCGGTCAAGACTGCTCAGGAAGACAAGGACGAGCACGTCGCGCTGATGAAGGAGGTTCTGGATGCCGGCGGCGCCGTTCTCTCGCACTCTGTGACACATGCACCCCGCTGGGGAGGCTCCGGAGAAGCCTGCGAGATAGAAGCTCGAACCTCTTCAGACTGGATCGAGCAGCGCCTACCGGGCTTGACCGTGCGCTATGCCGTATCGCCCTTCCATCAGAATCCCGCCTACGTGCCGGAAGCTCTGAAGCGCGCAGGTCTGCAGGGTTTTGTTGGTGGTATCATAGCCAACGATCCGGAAATGCTGATGGCCAAGGGGGGAACGATACCCGGTGACGGGTCGGGAATTGTTACGCACAGCCAGCAGTGTATGTTGCATGGTGATTGTATTCTGAAGGAAGGGGATCCATTGGCGATCAACAAGCAGGCGTTCACGGTGGCGGTTGCTGCCGGAAGCCTGTTCGGCTATCTGGATCATCCATTCTCGCCGCGCTATGACTACGGATGGGGATCTGAGGAGCATCGCCTGTCGCGGCATCGTGAGTTTATCGATCATATCGAATTGGAAATGGCGGGTCGTCCGATTCTTTGGCTCAATGAAGAGGATACCTTGGACTGGATCGCGGCTAAGATGCGCCTAACAATGCGAGAAACAGCTAATGGCTTCCAGCTGACGGAAGGTACCGCGGTTGGAACTCGATTAGGTCTTGCATTCTCTGCCCGTTGGCGCGGCGCCACCGTGGCATTGGCGGACTTTGTCGATGGCTGAATTCGGCGTGCGGCATGTCATGGTCATCGTAGGCACGCGCCCCGAGGCAGTTAAGATGGCGCCGGTCATCAAGGCGCTTTACGCGCGGCCAGAGGCTTTTCGCTGTACGGTCGTTTCAACGGGACAACATCGTGAGATGTTGCGCCAGACATTGACCAGCTTCGGGCTTTCCGTGGATGTTGATTTGGACATCATGCAGCCTGATCAAACGCTTGCCTCGTTGACAGGAGCTGCGATCGGCGCATGCGAAAAGATCTTTCAAGCTGCAAGACCGGACGTCGTCCTTGTGCAGGGGGATACGACGACGGTTCTTTCGGCGTCATTGGCTGCACATTACGCCCAGATTCCAATTGCTCATGTGGAAGCGGGTCTGCGGACCTATGAGCGCTACAATCCATTTCCGGAGGAAATGAACCGCAAGCTTGTTACGTCGTTGGCTACCCTGCATTTTGCGCCGACAGAAGGGTCGGCACGACAATTGCGGAAAGAAGGCGTCTCTCCATCCAAGATCTTCGTTACCGGCAACACCGTAGTCGATGCGCTGGAAGAACTTCGAGGCAGGGTGACCTCTGAGGATATATCGCCCGGCGTCAAGGAATTGGTAGCGCGAAGCCAGGGACGGTTTGTGCTCGTAACGTGCCACCGCCGGGAAAGCTTTGCGCATGACCTCAATGTCATTGTCGAGGCGATCGCCACGCTGGCCGACCGCTTTCCAGATCGCACGTTCTTTTTTCCAGTGCACCTTAATCCAAACGTCCGCGCGCTAGTGATGCCAAGGCTCAATGGGGTTAAGAACGTCGTGCTGGGGAATCCGGTGCCCTACGCAGACATACTATTTTGTCTCTCGTCTGCGGAACTGGTGCTGACGGACTCAGGAGGCTTGCAGGAAGAGGCCCCCTCATTCGGCGTGCCGGTCATTGTGTTGCGAAGGACGACGGAGAGGCCTGAGGGGGTACGCGCCGGCTTCTCTCGCCTAGTGCCGATCGCGCGGGAAAATATTGTCTCCCTGGCTAGCTCCTGGCTGAGGTCTCGTCGCAAGACAATGCTGATAGGAAGACCCAATCCTTACGGAGACGGCAATGCCGCAGCGCGGATCGTTGACATACTGTCGAAGGAGCCGTTGCCGTGACCGGTGGCGATAAACAAATGACATTCGTCATGTTTTCGACAGCTGATTGGGCAGCACCTTACTGGACGAATAAACAGCATATCGCCGACCGCTTGGCCAAGCGGGGCCATCAAGTCCTCTATATCGAGTCTCCCGGAATTCGTGCCCCCAGAGCCAATGCGCGTGATCTGTTCCGTATATGGGACCGCCTGAAGAGAGCGTTCATTCCCCCAAAGAAAGTTGACCACACCCTCTGGGTCTATGCGCCGCTGACAATTCCATTCGGTCATAAGAGCAGACTTGTCCGAGCTTTCAATCGGTGGCTGCTTGCCTCGGCAATCCGCAAATGGCTGAAACGCAACCGCGGTGGTAATGATATTATTGTATGGACCTATCACCCCTATGTTGACGGCATCATGGATGGTTTGCCGGTACGGTCTACTATTTACCACTGTGTCGACGACCTTGCCGCCATCCCCGGTGTGGACGCCGATACGTTTCGAAAAGCAGAAGTGACGCTTCTCAAAAGAGCGGATCGTGTCTTTACGACGAGCCCTTATCTTCAGTCTCACTGTGCGGCTGTGGCTGGAGCGCGTAGTGTCTATGAGCGCAACGTAGCCGATATCGCGCATTTCTCGCAGGCTAGGCATACTGGAACAATCCCTGCCGAATTGGCCAAAATTAGTGGACCGAAACTTTGCTACACAGGAGTTTTGTCCGATTACAAGCTCGATTTCTCGCTCGTTGAGCAATGTGCCATTGCTCGGCCCGGCTGGAATTGGATCTTCATCGGAGACGAGCCGGAGGGCCAAAAAAGCCCAGCCGTTGGTCGCTTGAAAGAACTGCCCAACGTTTATTTTTTTGGGTACCGGTCCTATGACACTCTACCAAACTATTTGCGTGGGACAGATATTGCAGTTCTTCCTAACCTAACAACAGGTTACATGTCGGGCGTTTTCCCGATGAAGTTATATGAGTATATGGCGGCAGGGAGACCCATCATCTCCACAGCCATAAACGCGCTCGATGACATCAAGGATCAAGTTGCGGTAGCAAGCGATCCAACGGAGTGGATTCATAGCGTCGAAAAATTGCTTACCTCACCACCTGAGGCTATCGGACTGCATGATCCCAGGCTTCTAAATTTTAGCTGGGAAGCGCGACTCGATCGAATGCTTGCGCTGATATGAAGAAAATGCCTCGTTGTCGCTTTCACCGTAAGCGCGCGTTTTGCGGCACCTTTTGGCGTTAAATGATGTGGGGCATGAGATGTGCACCAGAAACGAGGTGGACACCATATTATGGCCAACGAGGATGAGAAACTTCGTGTGAAGCTCGTAGGTCGGGACGGGCGGCGGAGCTTTGATCGACTGTCGAAGGCACGTTTGATCGAAAGTTGTTTGCAGCCAGGTACGTCGGTCGCGCAACTTGCATTGGACGATGGTATCCCTCCGGCGTGAACCGCCTTGCGAGCTTTGGCGAAATCGTGATTTTGCGCTCTTGAGAGTGCATTTAAGAGCGCATTGAGGGTCAGCTGCGACCAAGCAGCACGACATCGCCATTCCGATGTTCGGTTACAAGACCCATGCCGGCATCGACCGGGCGCATGGGTTCATCCGGGAATGGGCGGTGACGAGCGCGGCCGCCCATGAATGCGCTCAACTCAGGAACGTCGTTGCCAAGGACAACACCGCCTCAACCGTCTGGGCCGACAGTGCCTATCGTTCGAAGACCAACGAGGAATGGCTGAAGGACAATGGCCTGAAGTCGGACATCCACCAACGAAAGCCGAAGGGCAAGCCAATGCCGGAAACGGCGTCGCGGGCAAACGGGCGACGATCAAAGATCAGGTCCGCCGTCGAGCATGTCTTCGCCAGGTAAAAGGACCAGATGAAGCTCTTCATCCGCACGATTGGCATCAGCAGGGCGACGGTGAAGATCGGTATGGCCAATATCGCCTACAAGCCGCCAACAGCCATCGGGCCGCGCCGCCAATCACCAATTCAGCGGTAATTCGAGGTCTCTAATTTATCAATCAACCCCCATCTCCCAAGATGTGGGCACCCGCAGTCAAGCTCAGCGTAAGACGTCCTGCCGATCGATTTTCTGTTGTCGTCTACACTGGCGCCGGCGCAGGGAAACCTGTAAGTTCCACGGGAATAGATGCGTCACCTCTGTAAGCGTAGCGTTAAAGGATCAACGTTTGCGACTCTTGCTAACCACCTACCACCAAGCATTCCTGTCGCCTGGCGGCGGGGAAACGGAACTGCATCAGCTAGCGGAATATATCAACGATGTCGGTGTTCGCGCAGACCTTTATGGGCCGAACTCCAGGCGCCTAAGCGCCTATGACGCGGTCATTCATTTTTCCGCTCACGGCGGCGGCGAAGGTCTGCTGCAGGATATAAAAGCTGCGGGAAAGCCGATTGTCTTGATTCCGAATTTCAATTTCTTTGATCAGCAGCACAAGGCAAATGACGTCGTTCAGCGTCACCTCGACCTCGCCGATCTGGTCATCTTACGCACGAATGTCGAGAAAGACCTCTGCCAAAAGAATTTTGTCATCGCCAATGACAAGATTGCCGTCGTGCCACCGGGCATTGCGCCCGGTTTCGGCAAGCCGGCCGAAGAGGGCCTCTTCCAATCCGCTTATGGCCTCGACAGATACATCCTCTGGGTTGGGCAAATCGCTGAACACAAGCGGCAGCTCGAAACGATCGAGGCGCTCCAGGGTATCAATATTCCGCTGGTTTTCGTCGGCGGATATGCCGACAAGCGCTATTACGATCAATGCCGCGCCGCCGCAGGCGATTACGTCCGCTTCCTGCCGTATATGCAGCCAGCGTCGGAGATCCTTCGCTCGGCCATGCAGAGCTGCTCCGTCCACCTCGAGCTTGGCGATGATGCCCCCGGATTTTCATCTCTGGAAGCAGCGCTGGCGGGAAGTCCAATGGTTCTGAACGATCATCCGTGGTCGAGGGAAATGTTTGGATCATTGCCAATCTACGTTGAGGCGAACAATCCGGCAGCCATACGGGCTGCAGTCACCACTGCACTGGACACTCGAACCCGGAATCAACTGACGGAAGAGATGCGCAGCCGTCATCTTCAACCCGGTCCGACAAGGCAGCTTTTAGAGCTGTTGAAATTGAAAGTAGGGCGTTGACTCTTGGGACACCCGTTCGCCAATAGGCTCGGGTGTCTGCGTTCCCCACTATGTCATGCGACGCTGGCTTTGGCTCGACCGGAAAATATAGATCGTGGTATGCACTTGCTAAAGTGCTGCTGTTGGCGGTCTGACGGCTGCAAGAGAATTGAGTGAAAGGATTTCTCGTGTTCAGTTCCTTCGTCCCTGGAAAGATGGACCTTCGAGCTGGGAACGATCTGACCCTGCTGGGCTCCACAGAAGAAATCTCCGTCTATGACATGACTGGAGGCGACCCCAATTTCCAAATGGAATGGCCGGGTGGAGAGTTGTCTGCCGGTTTGTACGAGCTCATGATAGATTTTCCCGACGGAATTCAGTCGTTGATGCAGCCCACGCTTTATGTCGATAGCGGCAGCGGTTACAACGAGCGAGAATGTGTCGCCCTGAGTTTTTACGCTCAGCAAGACAGATACGCAGCTGCAATCCTCCTGGAAAAAGGGGCGAAGGCATTGCGGTTCGACCCGAGTTGCCAACCTGGAAGGCTGACGATCGGTTCGGTTTACCTAGGTTACGTTTCCACGATCGATAATCTGGGCGATCTGCCTGTGTCCCGGCCGCATATATCCCAGGCGATCAACCAGCAGAGATCGCTTGCGGCTCTCTCTCTCGAAAACGGGATCTACAAGATCGCCGAGGATAAGCGCGAATACGTGTTCGTCCCTCCGCAAGAGCCTGCGGATATCGGTCATCGTCTTGCATCTCTTTCCACGAAACCGACATTTTCCATCGTCGTCCCCTCATACAATACGCCCGAACCACTCATGCAAAAGCTGCTGGGCTCGGTTATCGGCCAGTGGTACCCCCATTGGGAACTCATCATCGTTGACGATGCCAGTCCGAATCCGCAGGCAAAGGATTTGCTCGATCGGCTCACGGACCCGCGCATCAAAGTTTATTGGCAGAGCGAAAATCGTGGCATCGCCGGCGCGACGAATGCCGGCATCGAGGTGGCATCAGGCGAATATGTCGTTCTTCTCGATCATGACGACGAGCTGACGCTGGATTGTCTCTTCGAACTGGCGCTCTGCGTCGATGCATATGATGCGGATTACATCTACAGCGACGAAGACAAGATCGATCTCGATGGGCGCTTCAGCATGCCCCATTTCAAGCCGGATTGGTCGCCGGACACCATGATGAGCACTATGTACGTGTGCCATGTATCGTGCATCAGACGCCAGCTCCTTCTGGATATCGGTGGCTTGCGGAGCAAGTATGATGGTTGTCAGGATTGGGATCTCATCCTGAGATTGACGGAAAAAACCCAAAACATCCGTCATATTCCCAAGGTTCTATATCACTGGCGTATCATTCCGGGTTCGGTAGCTGGCGCCCTGACGGAAAAGCCGTATGTTCTGGATGCAAGTCGCCGGGTTAGGGAAGACGCACTACAGCGGCGAGGTTTGGCTGGGACGGTTGAGCCCTTGGATGCCTTGCCGGGCTATTTTTCGGTCAACTATCACGTAAGGGGCGAGCCCCTTGTATCGATCATCATTCCAACGCGCGATAATGTGAATGTTCTGAAACGCTGCGTGGATTCTTTAGTCGAAAAGGCTACCTATCCTCATAAGCAGATCGTCATCGTTGACAACGGATCCGTGGACAAAACGACGATCGACTACCTACGCGTTCTTTCCGAGAGCAAGGTCGCCGTTGTCGTCAGAAGCCATACGCCATTCAACTTTTCGGCGCTTTGCAATATCGGCGCCTCACATTCCGACGGCGATTTTCTTCTCTTCCTGAATGACGATACGGAGGTTATCACTCCGGATTTCCTGGAGCGTATGATCGGCTACGCCCAATTGCCACATATCGGAGCCGCTGGTGCAAAGCTTCTTTATCCGAACAGTAACCGCGTACAGCATTCCGGCGTGCTGAATCTTGCAAAGGGTCCCGTACACGCCTTTCTGGGCAGCGCCCCCGACATGCCCGGCTACTTCGTCCGGAATCTCCTTGAATATAACTGGCTGGCGGTAACCGGCGCCTGTTTAATGGTACAAAAGACGAAATTCGAGCGCGTGGCCGGTTTCGACGAAAATTTCCCCATCGCTTATAATGACGTCGACTTATGCTTCAGGCTGCATGAAGCAGGGCTCTACAATGTCATGTGCCAGAAGGCGGTATTATATCATCATGAATCCGTGAGCCGCGGACTTGATCGCGAAGATGTGGAAAAAACGTTACGCCTCAAGAGAGAGATGCGCGCGCTTTATGTGAAGCACCCTAAGTACTTCCGGCATGATCCATTTTATAATCCCAACCTTCACCCGAACGGCATCAATTTCGATTACGCGATATGACTGACAAAATTCAGGCTGGTGGCAATATGCTCGATACCGATGTTCTCTCGCATTTGATCGCATCTGCGCAAAATGCGGACATCATATCCTTCGACTTCTTTGACACGCTCTTTGTGAGAACGGTGATCGATCCTGAGGATGTCTTCGACCTCGTGGGACAGCGCGCGGGAATCGAGGGCTTTCGTGAGATCAGACGAAAAGCACAGAGCGACGCCTTCGCGCAGATGCATTCCGATGGTCGAAAAGAAATTACGATGCGCGGAATTTATGAGAAGTTTTCTCATGACGATATGAACTCCGATGAGATCATGTCGCTAGAATATGAGATGGAGCTTCTCGTCGCTCTGCCGAATATGGAAGTCGTAGCAGCCTTCGAAAAATTTATATCCTCTGGGAAAAAGGTCATCATCACATCGGATATGTATCTTCCGAAAAGCTATTTCACAGATGTCTTGCGAGCCTTCGATATTCCGGTAGTCGATATTTTCGTTTCCTCGGAAGTGAACTGCACCAAGAGGGATACAGGAGAGCTTTTCAGCTATATTGCGCAGGAAACCGGCGTCCCCCTGGGTCGCATCCTTCATATTGGAGATAATCCGATCTCCGACGTGGAACGTGCAGCAGAAAAAGGTCTGCAGGTGTTCCATTATCGAAACGACCGGGTTCCGCCCGTCCTGCCCACAGTAAAATCGACGGAATATTCGGTCGCGAGAGGTCTATCGAAAAAGCATCTGGAGGACATTCATTCCGGCACTTATCAGGCACTGGGCTATCATTATGCCGGACCCGCGGCGATTGCCTTCTATGAATGGCTGAAGAAGGAGGCTGTCGCAGATGGGGTCGGTCATGTGCTTCTCATGGCGCGCGATGGATATATCATAGATCAGATACGTCAATTTGATCCGAATCCGATCGATGCCACCTTTACGTATTTCAAGGGCTCCAGAACCGTCTTTACGCTTGCATCGATAGACGAGAATAATTTCCTCACGTTCCTGCCATTCCTAACGTCAGGCGCATTTGGCCTTACCCCGGCGGAGCTGTTCACTAGAATAAACGTACCCGTACCTGAACAGAAGTTGCTGGATGATCTTGGATTGGGTGGCGATGTCACGATTACGGCAGATATTCTGCCAAGGATTCACGATCTTCTCATCGCATTGCGCTGGCACATCATAAGAACATGTCAGGAAAATAGCCGGGGCGTGTTTTCCACTTTGGTTAATACTGGCATTCGTCCGAATGACAAAGTTGCCATCGTTGACGTCGGCTGGAACGGAACGACACAATCGGCATTTGAGACGGCCATTGCCGACTGTTTTCCGCTCGACGTGAAGGGCTATTATCTTGCTCTGACAGAAAGCGAAGAATGCCTAGGTCGTCAAAAGAAGAGCTACATGAAAGCAATGTTTGCCGGCCCGGACTACCTTTCGAGCGATATCAAGGCCATGTACAATAATCGTGTGGTCGTGGAGTTTCTGTTTTCGGCCCCCCATCACTCCATAATATCTCTCCAGGTTTCAGAAACGGGAGATGTCCTATCGATGGCCGACTCCCGTCGGCATGGCGATAGCCATCTATTGCTGGCGGTGGAGCAGGTCATCGATGGAGCCAGGAAATTCGCGAGCGATTTTTACAGTGCGATGTCGGATATGAAACTGCCCTTCAATCCGAAGTCGTTGCTCGCACCGCTTCATTCCCTTATTCTGGACAACCATTGGAAAAAAGACGTTCTGTTTGAAGGTATCACCGATTTTGACGACTGGGCTCTCGCCCGGAAGAAGCCGCGGAAGTTGACGCACTACTAAATTGCGGCACGCTTTGACCGCCAGTCATCGGTGCTTCGCGCGTGGGACGAGATCTGATATGGATACCAGTTCGATCGGAACCTGCGGTCTAGCGTAGGCCACCAGACAAGCAATATCAGGATAATCATGACTGCCGAAATTCAATCTCCTATTTTGCGATCGGCTCCTTCGCATATCGGCGATTTGCTGCGGCAAGGCTATCGACGCGTCTGTTTTGGCTATTGCGTGCCGACAGGAGTTATTTCCTCCTGGGTCTCATGCGGGCCATCCTTTCAGTTACAATATGATATCGAGACCGATATTGGGCTGGATAAATTAGTATATTGGTGGCTTCGCCACGGGCGGCATACTTTCGAGGGCCTGTCCGCCGCCATAGATCCGCATTTTCTTTTTGAAACTCATTTATCAATCCTAGCGGAAGATAAGAATTTCGCATCAAACTCTCCGCTGTTTCAGATCATTCAGCGCCATCGTGAGGATATACGGGATCTACACGATATCAACACACACGAGGGCATCCTGGCCTTCTGGAATTGGTGGCTGCAATCCGGGCGAGCGGAATATTTCGGAGACCTTGACTGGTTTCAAACCCAGGAAATTGTCAATGTCCTCAGCGGGGCGCTGAATGACGGCGAGAATGCTCCCGATCTCGCCGTCGACGGAATTCGCTACCTTCAGCTCGTCTATTTAAAGACCTGGATATTGGACGAAACCGGTCCGGTCAGCGATCTGGTGAATAGACTCCATTTCGCATTTCTACACAACGGATTTGTCTCGCCGACACCGTTGCAATGGATAATTTACCGAAACAGAGCTGACCTGCGCGCGACCATGGACCTGAATACGCATGAGGGCGTATTTGCGTTCTGGGCGTGGTGGCTCTCACATGGGCATGACGAGTATCTCGGCGGAGCCGTTTGGATTAAGCAGAAACAGGCTTTTTTTCTGCTGGATAGCCTCGAACATGAGGCCGACACATGGGATGTCCTTCGTTATGAGGCTTTATCGCAAATAAAGTCGTTGAGATTGATCGACCGTGATTCGGACAGGCAAACGTTTGATTCGATTCATTGCAAATCACTACGTGTACACCATGGAAACGATGGTCATCTTACGCCATTAATGTTGCTTGTTCATCGCAACAGAGCGGATCTCAGGCAAACATTCAGTCTCCAGACCGATGACGACCTGATACACTACTGGCAGTGGTGGCTTACCTCTGGATCGAAAGAGTATTTCGAAGGAATGCCATCGCTGCTGAGAGCGGAAATATCGGAGTTTCTCAGCGGGTTGCGGCCAGGGAATAGTGCGATAGTCAGCGCATTCGACGCGATGCGATATGACCTCTTATCGCAGATCAAGACTATCCTGACCAATGACGACTGCTCTCCACGCAATCTCGTCAATGCCATTCACTTTGACCATCTGCTCGATGCTGACGGCAAGATCTCCCATACCCCCACCCCTCTGATGTCGCTCATCTATCGTAACAGGCCCGACCTCCAGGCAGCGTTCGATCTCGATACGGCTGGTGGCCTGACGGGATTGTGGTCGTGGTGGTTTGCCGACGGAAAGGACGAATATCTCGGCAGCTCGGATTGGGTTGCGGCCCAACATGCCACTGCCCTTCTCGGCGGACTGCAGCAGGGCGATGCAGAGGCAAGCCCATACGATGCCATCCGCTACGGCGCCATCTCGCAGCTTGAACCTGTCCTGGCCAACGGCAGTCACGCACTGGACGACCTCATCAACGCCATTCACTTCAACCATCTGCGCGACGCAGGCGGCAAGCTCTCCCATACTCCTACGCCTCTGATGTCGCTCATCTATCGCAACAGGCCAGACCTCCAGACTGCATTCGATCTTAACAAGCCACAAGCCATTCCTGCCTTTTGGGACTGGTGGTTCAATCATGGACAAAGCGAATATTTCGGGAAAACGGCGGGGCGGATCTCAGGAACCGACAACACGGTTGCCGCATCAGGTCACGATGTCGCAGCAGCAATCACATTCACGAAGCCTGGAGAAGCCCCCGCATCGGAAGCGCCTGCACTCAACATTTCACTCGTCGGTTACCCGAAGGGCGAATTCGGGCTTGGAGAGGATATTCGTCTGCTCCGGGCTTCACTAAATGAAGTCGGGATCAAGCCGACAGTGGTCAAAGCCCCATGGGCCATCATGGCGCGGCAGGCGATCGATGAACCCTCTGTCGAGGCCAGCATGGCCGCATTCGATGGCGACGTCATGATCTACGTCATGCCGGCCTTCGATACGATGACCCTTTTGAACAAGGTCGGCCCCCGTGCTTTCACGGCACGCCGAAAGATCGGCTTCTGGCAATGGGAACTGGAGCGATTTCCTCCACCGGCAAAGATCGCGATGGAGTTGGTCGATGAAATCTGGTGCCACTCGGAACATTCCGCACGTGCCTTTAGGGGTGCGACGGATAAGCCGGTCATCAAGGTGCCATTGCCGGTGCTCGTGCCCGATGTCCGCGTGGTGCCGCGCTCGAAATTCGACCTGGAAAACGACAGCTTCGTTGTTTTCACCAGCTTCGACGGCGCGTCTTCCATCTCACGCAAGAATCCACTCGGTGCAATCCAGGCGTTTCAAAAGGCGTTCCCCGCCGCAACGCGCAGCAAGGCACGGCTGATCGTCAAGGCGATGAATACGCTCGACGATTCGCTCTGGCGTGAATGCATGCGCAAGGCTGTCATCGATGATCGGATCCTCATTCGAGACAAGGTCATGGATCGTCTCGAATACTATGAACTGCTACAATGTTGTGACGCAGTCTTGTCCCTTCACCGGTCAGAAGGCTTCGGCCGCCTTATGGCCGAGGCAATGGCGATGGGGATTCCTGTCATCGCCTCCGGCTATTCCGGTAACCTCGATTTTATGGACGATAGCAATAGCTGGCTCGTTAAAGGCGTGCAGATCCCTGTTTTTCCCGGAGACTATGCATTTTTCCAGGATCAAATGTGGTTTGAACCCGATATCGACTCCGCCGCGGTAGCGCTTCGCGAATGTGCGGAGGACCACGAAAAATGCCGACGGCTGGCAAGCGCTGCCAAGGAAACAATGGAGCGCTACAGTCCTCAGATTTGTGGGGCAAGATATCTCGACATCTTAAGGTCCTGAATTGACGGGCCTGACGTTCGCCTCGCAATTGACAGGCCGGATCACTTAACGGCGGCGGGGCGACAGATGTCTCGATAGGTTGTTAATCAGTAACCGGTGTTCCCCATTCCCACGTTGTTCTGCCCGCCCTAATCTGTGATCGGCTTTCCATGGACGAGCAACGGGAGTTTCTCCATGGAGAGTACATTGGAGGTTCTCACGACCAGGAAGTCTGGACGCGACGACGCTCTAATCGCAGCCGGATGAAAATTCAGTGGCAGGTCAGGGGCAGGCCACTGCCTATTACAGATGAGCAATGGTCCGATCTCGTTATCAACCAGGGCCGACGGAAGTTTATCGATGGCAACGTGGTAGAGTATGATCCGCCCGTTGTAGTTGTTGTGCCTGCGTCCGTCTCCTCCCGCCAGTTCAAACTACAGCTTCTTGCTACTGGTCTCCTCGACCAGATGGACGCATGGGTTTCCAGCCAGTCGAAGGCGGTTCAAATCCCTTATGAATATTCAGGCTCGTTCGGCCGGACGGAACCCATGATGGCGCTGACTTTGCGGTCATGGGCTTTACCGATCAGCAGATCGACGACTTCTTTATGGCTGCGTCGAAGCTGTAAGGCTAAAAAAATTGCGGGCCATGACCTCCCGAAGTTCCATGGGTGAGTGCACCGTATGGATGATGTTGCCGCCAAAATACGAGCGAGGGGTGGCGACTTTTATCCAATTGTAGCCTGCATACTCACAGACCAGAAGATAAAGTCGTTCAACTGCATGCGCTATCGTCGCATCAATTTGTCCAGATTCATCCGGAAAATCCCCGATCGTGAGGCCCGCCCGAAGCAGCGGACGCAATGCCGCTGAACGAGCCCAAAACATGGAGCCCGATATGAAATCGATTGCCTCTATATGATCGATAGAGAAACCAATCCGCCTAGCCAGTTCTTGGCTTTTTTCCTTATTATCACCCCAGTTGATCCATTCTCGGATGAAGTCCACATGCTGCGGCCCAACAATCCCTAGCTTAAGATCCTGCTGAAAACATTCGATTGTGCCAGCCACTATTTCTGGAGATCCAAGCAGGCATTCGAAAAGCATCCTTCGCCAATTGCGGACCTTACCATGGTGAGGAGATACCTTTGAGTGGATATGAAGGATGAGTTCGTACCGCTCATACGCCTCTGGAAAGGCAAGAAGCTTTGGTGCTATGTCGCGCCCCCTGTTTGGGGTTACCTTGATTGATACTACGCCCTTCCACCAATCCTGAAACACCTGGGCCACAATATTTCTTTTTTCTTCGGTATCTGTGGTCAAGAATAAATCTGCTGAATTGGGGATATTTAAAAGATACTCAAATATCTCCGACGCGAGGTCGGGGTAGAAAATATGGCAGAATACGCCGACAGTCCCGGTGTAGGCCGCAGGTGTATAGCCAAGAGGCAAAGCGATCGAATGCTCCTGCGGCACGCTTGACCAAGCCTTATGTGATCGACCTTCCTTCAGCCCTGTGGTCAGAAAGTGCTCCGCCGGATCGATACCAGCTTCAACAACATCTGGATGTGATAAGAGATAAGCTTCTCCGTCGAAGTCTTCCGGGAGAATTAAACCTGAAGTATTTTCAATATCACCTTGGGAAGCATTAGATAACGTATGTATACTCATAGGCAATGCTTCACTCCAAATTAATAAGTCAGGCTGAATATACGCACAGAACGGTAAGAAATAGCCGTTATGCATCTACGCGGACTCGATATCTCCTTCGGTAATATTCCCATAAGCTTAAACCAAACTGAAATACGTCCCGCCTTCGTATCGTCACCACGCAGAATTGGGCCTTCGCATCGCCTGCCAAGTTCTCACTGAAGCTGCCAAGCGTCAGGCTGCAGACGAGCTCGCGCAGCAAGCAGGCAACGGATGCCAAAGCCGATGTTGCAATCGCTGATTATGAAAAGAGGTACGTTACTGCGTATCCATACGAGGTGGGCATAAGGACAGTTGCGCAGACGGAGATTATTGAAGGGGACAGGGTCTCGAGTGGTGAGCGATGGGGTGGACGCTCTTTCTCTAATGGTTCCAACACAACCATTCTGGCACGAAGATGCCGTTGAGTGGGAGCGTCCACCCCACGCTCACATCGAGTGAGCCGTCTTGAGGTGATCAACACTGGTCGGCGTCGTCGATTTACGGAAGAGGAGAAACGTAAGCGCGATTTTCCGTGC
>UBXG01000032.1 GCA_900469475.1 Hyphomicrobiales bacterium
TGCAGAAATTCGCGCTTACCGATGACTGAATTCAAACGAGTTATCTCCAATACTTCGAGATCACGAGAGAACAAGCTTCATCGAGGCAAATAAATTTGCCGTTAACAGGGTGCGAGAGCGGTGAAGGAAAATCAGTCTGCGGCGCCTTCCGCAGGCTCGCCGCCAGGCAGCCCGCCAGATATGCTTCGACGGCGGCTGCCCTCGCGAACCTGCAACAATTGCCGTCAGTATCCGTGAAGGTCCCTACAGGGCCAAATCGCCAGCGCGATGCCGGCAATCGGATAATAATAGAAGGCGGCCATCAGGAACTCGCCAACTGCGATCAAAATACTCTCCGGGATGGCCGCGACGAGGAGAAAGAACCAGCAAAGTAGAACTGGTCCGAGTCCGACCATCTCAGCAATTGAACCGTTTTTTTCTGGAGCGCTTTAACCCTCACCTCCCTCGGACGTCATAGAGTGTTCGACCTGGCATCGCAATCGCTGCGGCGGCGCACGTTTGAACACCACTCTTCTATTACCGGGCGTGAAAGCGCGTGAGACCTTGTCCGGTTAAGGGGCAGTCTATTGATAAGATCACGGATTGGCATAATGTATGCGAACCTCAGCAGCGGGATCGTCATGACCATCAGCGCGTCTTGGAATAGACCTTATAGTCGTGAGATTAACGCCTCGCCACAGACTGTCTGGAAGGCTCTCGCCGACATTTCCAATTGGAAACTGTGGAACTCCGGCGTGAAGTCAATCCAGATAAATGGAAACTTCATCACTGGATCTCATTTTTCGATGGAGCTGGCGGATGGTGAGGTGATTAACAGCGAACTGATAGATGTCAGCGCACCGAGGCACTTCATCGACGAAACTTGGGTAGGCAAAACAGTCATTCGCGTTGAGCACCGCATTGAGGTGGTGTCGGGTGATCGATGCCGGGTCGTCTATGCAGTCAGCGCCGAGGGGCCTGAGGCGCAGATCATAGGTGAAGCAGTGAGTGCCGACTTTCCCGAGGTGTTGGCCGGCTTGGCGGCGTACGTTACCGGACGAGCTGCTGAGTGATTCTGTCAGTGCGACGGTGAATTGATATCGGAAAATCTGATCCCTCTCCCTAGCTAATGATCGGCACTGGGGTCCGACCGCATCTGCGAAGATCACGGCCTTGGAACTGTAACGTGCGACATCACCCGGCCCACTGTCCCTACAGTTTCAGGCTGAGGGGGCACCCGATACAAGCCTATCGTTCCGCGTATCATATATCCTCGAACCCAAACACGATCCTCGCGTACCCGATTGATGGTTAAGAAGCTTTCGCATCAGCCGCTTGTTGGCCTTGGTATTGCAGCGGCTCTGCATCAGCACGTCGAGAACGAAACCATCCTGATCGACAGCCTACCAAAGCCAGCTTTTCTTTCCGCCGATCGCAACCACAACTTCATCGAGATAACATTTTCGCCAAGCCGACTGGCGGAACGCCTGCGGATTTCGTCGGCAAGGTGCCGACCGAATTTCTCCGCCCACAGGCGCACGGTCTGATGCGAGACAATGATCCCACGTGCCGCCAGTAAATCCTCGACCATGCGCAGAGTGAGCGGGAACCGACTACGGGTTCTCCTTCCAAATCCACTTGCATGACAGGCAGTTCTAGGTTCTGTTATCGTTGAGTTTTCCGACATTTGAGCGGAACTTCTTCGTTAACGTCTCGAGGCAATCCAATGCGTGTCGTGTTTCGCTGTGATCCTGCGCTTGTCGACCATCTGCCTCGCCCCGTTCCAGCTCGCAGCATTCTGCCGGACTGGCTCCGTTCCATGCCCGCGAAGGCGCATTCCGAGATTCATGGCCGGGAAATTCGAACCGTAAAGCAGTGCCCTCCCTTTGTTGACGCCATGTCCCATGGTTTTATGATTCTGCTCCCGTGCGACGTAACCGTTCGAAGCGGTGTGTTCGCATGGGATTGGGGTATCCCAGAACCCTCGACGGAAGGTCATCCGCGATCACCGCTCAGCTTTCATGTTGCTGAGCAGCTTGCTGGCGCGCCGTTTTCCAACGGGTTGGCAGCGGTGAAATTCAACAGCTTTTGGACGATCGAACTGGAGGAGGGCTGGTCACTTTTTGCCATGCACCCAGTCAATCGCAACGAGCTTCCCTTCCGCTTGTTGACGGGTGTCGTGGATTCGGATCGCTTTTATGATGCGGGAATCAATTTCCCGGCAATCTGGACCGATCCTCATTTTTCAGGCGTCCTGCCAAAGGGCACCCCGATTGCACAATGCTTTCCGGTCCCGCGCGCAGCTCCCGATCTGATCTTTGAATATTTCGATGGGACGCATAAGACTGCCTACGAGAAAACCGTCGCCGAGGTTCTTGCCAATCCCGGAGTCTACCGAAAGCGCTTCCGCGTAAAGCGCCCGCGCTTAGCGCCCGAATCGGCTTGAATGTGAGCTGCATCTAAGATTTGAGCGTTCGCTGCAACGCCTGTCGATCCAGCCATAGCTGGCCTCGCGGTGCCGAAGTTAGCGACATGGCGATTGCGCCCAATGTATCGGGCCTCAGGCTGTAGGCCGTCCGATAAGCCGCGATCGCGTCGTCCATATCGCCCATGTCCTGCAACACGATGCCTAGATTGACGGCTGCCTCGGCGTCGTCAGGCCGCTGTTCCAGCGCTTTGCGATAAGCTTCGGCGGCGCCCGCCAAGTCGTGCAAGTCTTGCCGCACCAAGCCCAAGTCAAACCACATCGAGGGAGACCTGTCGATTGCTGCTACACCCTCCAGGATCGCAGCCGCGTCATCGGGCGATCCGTCTTCAAAAAGTATCCGACCGAGGCGTGCGGCAGCCTCCGGAGAAGCAGGGTTGGCACGATTTAATGCCCTCCAAGCGCCGACTGCCCGGCTTCGATCTCCTGCGGCATCGAAGGTGCGAGCCTGCTCAAGAAGGATTTCGACATTCGCAGATAATGTGGCGGCGCGACCAAGGTGAAATATAGCTCGGTTGAAATCTCCCAACGATCGCGCGATACGGCCGGCAAGCAGTTGGCCGGGTGCGTTATCAGGCATGCCCGTCAAACTAATTTCAATGTGGATGTTCGCCCTTGCAGCATCGCCGGTGGCGAACAAAATCGCCGCGAAAAGGTGGTTAAGGGTCGGGTCGCTCCGATCCTTCTGCAAGCCTGTCTCACAGAAGGACATCGCTTGGCTGAAACGACCTGCATTGAAATCAGCCACGATTTGCCGCACCTGATTTTCGACCGTCGCAGTACGCATGCCCCGCTCGCCTTTATCCGCTGCCGCCAGGAAAAGCGGCCGATACCGCAGTCATAAGTGCAGACTAAACGGCGCGCCACACAAATTCTATCGCTTGGGACTTAACGGTAAGATTCCGACCATTTTTCGAGACCGGTAATTTCTCTAATAGCCGGTCTGTTCGGGGTGAATATGCGTCATGAGCATGGCGTCGACCGCTTCCGGTCGGACTGCCTCGGCCAGTCGTTCCAGATCCCATGTTGTCAACATGAACATCGCCTGTCTCAGGCTATCCTCGCCGGAAGGTGCCAGGTGTGCTCGACTGGTCGATCGGCGTCTACAATCGGCACGTCGACATCACCCAGGACACCACGACGTTCTAAGGGCGAGGGCATGCCTATAACAAGGGAGCATCGTATGGTGCCGAGTGGCTATGCCTGATACAATACAACCAAAGCGGGCAATATTCATCCGGAAAAAACTAAACGTTGACGTCGTACCCCTAAGCCCGTATAGAATGATTATCGATCTTTTGCTTGCCGAGCTTTGTCTACCGCACGATCGACACCGTGCTCTAAGCGAACTTTTCTTTCAAAAATAGTCGGTTCTTAACTGCGTGGCATCCGCTCCGCAGTTCCTTACTCTATGCTTTGAAAGGGTTCATCATGACCACTGGCACAGTAAAATGGTTCAACTCCACCAAGGGCTTCGGCTTCATTCAGCCTGACAACGGCGGCGCTGACGCCTTCGTTCACATCTCGGCAGTCGAGCGCGCCGGAATGCGCGAACTCGTCGAAGGCCAGAAGGTCGGCTTCGAGCTTGAGCGCGACATGAAGTCGGGCAAGATGTCGGCCACCAATCTTCAGGCTGCTTAAGTGATATCGGCTTCTCTTTGACCACGGATGTACTGGCATTGCCGGAAGCACGCTATCATCTGAGGCCAGGCAGTTCGCCTGGCCTTTTCATTTCGGCCCGTTGCCGACATCGAGGAACCCAATGACAGAGACATACAGTAAATCTCGCCAGCAGGCAGAGATCGCCTTCGGCAATGTCCAGGGGGAGTTCTTTGCCAAGAATAGCGCGCTGGAGGAGCTCGAGTCCGTGGCGCAAGCACGCAATGCCAAGACTTTGCGGCTTCGAGAAGCGCGCCTCGCGAAGGAACAAGCCGAGCAGGCGTCGGCAACATCCACCCTGGTCGCTAAATGAGCAAAGGCAGGTTGGTCATCACCGCCTGCTACCATTAGGATACAGATTTGACATACCACGGAAACAACGAACTCGCCGACCGACGGTCAGCTGCCGCCGGCGCCAAAGCATCCCTTCTCCAAGCTTACCGGGCCGCGAAAACGGCGGCCGAGCCTGCTCGACTTGCCAGGCAGGCCGAGCGGCTCTTGATTGTAGAAGCTCGGGAAGCCCGCCGTATTGAACGGGACCGTCTAAAGCTTGTTGAGCGCAGCCAGCTAGAGGCCGAGGCAGCAAACGAGCAGGCGGTCGCCGAGGCCGCTCGCAAGGCCGAGCGAGACAGGCGCTATGCCAATCGTAAAGCCAGGCAAGCATAGGCCTTCAGGCGCCTTCCGTCCGATCAACGGTCTTTATCGCCTACGTAGGACTGATGCATCCGCGTCGAAATCACTTATGCTTTAGGAGCGACTGTGACCACTGATACAAAAGAGCTGCAGGCGATCAACACGGCCTGGCAAATCGCGATCCAGGAAATCCTGCGCATGGTCATCCGTGACATGTATCGCACCGAGGGTGAAGCAGCGTTCAACACGCACATCAAGCGCATCGAAGAAGCGGCCGTCGATAGCATCTATACGGATCTAAGACTCCGCGGCACTGACGAATGGACCGAAGTGCTGGTCAAGGAACGAGCCAGCAACTTTGTGACGACCCTTCTGACCTCCTTCACCTACGACCGGGCTTGATCAGGCGGCGAAAAAGGGCTTCGTTTTTTTGATATTGAAGGAGAAAATCATGTCGGCCGACCAAAGGAGATCGCTTCTGAGTCCTAAAGATAAAGTCGAGGCCAATTCACGAGCCATTGTGGCATCGCTGACGCCGTCTCAGGTGCAAGCCCTGAAGCTCGCGAGAAGTGGAGACCTGCATTCTACGGATGGCAGGTCTTGGACTCATCTTAATGCCGTCGTCACCTACGCAAGGTCGGATCGATTTGAAGAGCGTCCGATCAAAGTGAAGTCGGCCACCACGACAACGGTGGAGCGGCTTACAGAACTCGACCTGCTCAGGAATCTCGACGGAACGGATGGAGAGGCACATTCGCCACGCGCGATCACCATGGCGGGAAAGCTCTGGCTTCTCAAGCACAAGTGACCCGGGTAAATTCGCCCTGCGACCTGACGGCAGGCGTACCATCCACCGCTGAGATTGATTGCCAAACCTGCGGAGCATGCTGCTCCTTTTCATCCGAATGGCCAAGGTTCACGACGGAAGCTGACGATGACCTGGCTTTGATACCCCCTCACTATGTTGAAGCTGATCAGCGCGGCATGCGTTGCGAGGGCTCGCGATGTTCGGCACTGTCGGGTGAGGTCGGGATCGACACGTCCTGTCTCGTGTACGAGGTGCGGCCAGACGTTTGTCGAGCTTGTGTTCCGGGTGATGAAGCATGCACGATAGCGCGCGCCAAAGTCGGTTTCTAGCGTATGATGGTAGACCGAACTGGTGCGTGTATTCGTGACGGAGCTGGCTCAGGCTCGCTCAGCCGCCGCCAAGCGCGACGGGGGTGGGGGCCCGTCTCTCATTGAAAATCAGTAGGCTACGGGCCTTTCCAGGCTCCGGTAGATCCATTCGGAAGGCCTGACTTCACCAGCCGAAAAGTTAGGACGCTGCCTTTTTCATTTGCTTCGCCGGGAAAGCGGGTAATCTGGCGCGTCGTAGAGCGCCCGGATTTGATTGTGGTCGAAACGCGCCTCATTTACTTCCAACAGAGATCCTCGCTGCTGCGCGCCAGGCATGTCTTCGACCGCGAAGCGGAGCGCTTCGGCTGCCGTTTCGAAACGTCTGTAACGAAGTCCGCTGCGTCCGCGTGTCGCTTTGCCCGCATAAACCCCCGCTCCGTCCGTGTAATCGAAACTGATCACGTCGTTGTCCTCCGGGTTCGGTAAGGGGGCTGACCTTCTACCCGCGCAGCGTCTCTGATGTCGCGCTCGGTCTCTCTGAGCTCGCGTCTGCGGCGCTGCATTCTCTCTCGAAGGTTCATTAGCTTTTCGGCGTTTGATCCTGCTTCGGCGCGGGGCACGCGAAAAAGCTTTTCCGCAGATTGTCTGGGGGTATGATTTATCATTGGTTCCTCGAATATTGTGTACGACAGCGCGCCCGCTTAATGGCGCGCCAGCGTGCTATTTCTTGTTCAGATTTGCTGGGGCGCGGCTTGCAAGTTTAACTTGTGCGCCAGATGGGGCGGGTGCCACTCCTGGTGTTTTGTCTTTCTTGGGCTTGCGGATCTCGCGGTTGCTGCGCATTTGGCCCTTAGCCATCGTTTTCTCCTCGGCGCTCGAATAAGTATCGGCGCTGCTTAACTGCTTAAATTTGGATTGGCGTTTCTTCTGATACCGCTTAACTCACGCGGGAGGAGATAACGTCCTGCCGGGCCGTTGGCGTGTAGATTTTCCAAACGGTGCCGAAATTGGGAAACACCGTCATGCTTGCTAAAGGCAGCTTTCGCTCGGCGCCTCGGCCGACGGCAGTTTCCAGGAGCATGCAAAGATCCGCGTGATCACGATATCCGAACGCACTCGTTCGAACCAGGTTTCGTGAAACGCATGCGGAATATTCGTTGGAAGACATCGCGTCCTCCTTTTGTTTGGGCAAGGCCGCCCACCGGGGCGGCGATTCCTATGACACGGCTGTTCACGTCTAGGATGCGCCTGTCTCGCCGTTTGGACAGGCTGCTGCCCTTCTACTGCGCGGTGCGAACCGATCGCACCGGCTGCAATAATCATTGCGCCGGATCTAGGCGCGGTCGAAGTCGTGACATCGATATTGCCCTCACTGACGTGTAGAAATTCGCACTGTATAAGCGCAAACTGTAGGATGCGGTGCCACGAGCTTCCAGCACTAAGGCGGAACCTCGTATCTTGCAGTTCGATGTTATCGCGTTATCGCATTACAAGATCTCGAAAACGATCCTGCCATCGGAGCTATGGCAAATGCCATTCCAAGCTCAATTCCCAGAAAAACAAAAGGCCGGGCATGGACCCGACCTCTCACAGTCATTCAGCTTGGCTGCCAGTACATCTGTGGTCAGCGGAGCGAATGA
>UBXG01000037.1 GCA_900469475.1 Hyphomicrobiales bacterium
TAATGTCACAGCTATTTAGAGATGAGACAAAGTAATCAATTTAGAAACGCGACATAATAATATCTGTTATTACTTCATTTGCAAGATTCTATAGATATGGATGCGCAGCTGTGAGCCGCCGGCCGGGTGAAGCTGGCTGGGGTTGCGTAGCCCGGTCGGCGGCGGATGGCTCTGGCGCAATCATATACTTTAGCTTTCTCAACCGGATCGCTTCCATCACTCTGCCGCGTCCCGGGTCGCCAATGCTTGTCGCCGTCGGGCGATGACGACGGGATCCTTCGTAAAATCCGTCTTCCGTCCAGGCTTGGCACCACGTGTCTGATAACCGCTTCTCTGGCTGCCATCGGGAATGCCAAACATATGATCCGTCTGGCCAGTGCGGCGAGGGCCGCTCTTGCTGCGCTGCTGCTGGCGCCCAGCCTGCAGCTCAGCGACGATCGACAGCATGTCATCCAGCCGTTTGTTCTCAACCACGTCCGCTCGGTGCACCGACCGCAACGTGTCGAAGGTTTTGTAGGGCAGGGAGACCCCATCGTGCGTGATCTCGAGGCGTCCGTCAGGATAGTCGCAAACGACCATCTTCTTGCCCGCTAGCGCCGTCGCGCGCTCTGTCGGATCGAGAATGAACATCACCTTGTCGTAGCGCAACGTCAAGGAATGCGACAGCTTGCGAACTTCCTTGCGGCACATGGCACCATCGAGGTTCTCGTGATCGGCCAGCGGCCGATGCATGTCCTTCGGATTGCGTGCGGGCTTGCCAAACCGAGCATTAAAGTCCGCCATGAACTCTGGCGCATAGGCGTTAGCCGCCTCGATCGTATCGATACCGCGCAGCCGCAACTCCTTCACTAACCGATCCTGCAGCGTCTGATTGGCGCGTTCCACACGGCCTTTGGCTTGCGGAGTGTTCGCACAAATAATGTCGATGTTCAGCTCGTAAAGCGCCCGACCGAATTGCGTCAGGCCGCTCGTGCGGTCCTTCAGTGAGGCATGCGCGCTACGGAAAACACCGTGCTTGTCGCTGTAGAATGCAATCGGCTTGCCCCATTGCTGCAAATAGGCCTTCGTCGCATGCAGATAATCAAAGGTATTCTCAGACGCCGCAAAGCGCAGATGCAAGAGCTTGCCAGTGGCGTCATCAATGTAGACGAGCAGGGCGCATTTGCGGCCACGCTCTTCAAACCACCAGTGATGCGAACCATCGATCTGGACAAGCTCACCAAAACAATCACGCCGGCCACGCGGCTGAAAGACCCGCTTCTTGCGCTCGCGGCGTGACACCCAGATGCCGGCTTCCATCATCCATTGACGCAGCGTCTCCTTGCTGACCGATATCCGATGGCGCTCAAGTAGCTTCTCCGCCGCCAAGGTCGGCCCGAAGTCCGCGTAATGCTCACGCACCAGGTCGAGAGCCAGGTTGCGGAAATCCTCGCTGTGGCGCCGGTTGCTCGGACGACCGCGCTTCTTCGACCTCAGACCGTCGGCTCCGTCCTGGTCATAGGCTCGCAGAAGCCGATGCACCTGGCCGCGGCTGAGCCCCAACAACTCAGCAGCCCGAACCACCGTCAGGCTGCCTCGGCGAACTTCGCAAATACGTTCTAGGCGATGCAATTCCTTCTGCGACATGACAATCAAACAAGACATGACGACTCCGAACACAGATGGCCTCAGCCACGTTGCACGTCGCTAATCTTGCTCCCCAATGCTGACGTTCGACCAGCATCCCGAGAGGCGACGACTGTCGCATCTCTAACTGGCTTATGTGTCGCATCTCTAAAATTCCGCTACA
>UBXG01000041.1 GCA_900469475.1 Hyphomicrobiales bacterium
AGTAATCGAGACAGCCCGTTGCCTCCAAGAGGATGATTGTTCTCCAGCTACGGCGTGGTTGGCCGACGCCGTAGCTGGAGAACAATCATCCTCTTGGAGGCAACGGGCTGTCTCGATGACTGAATTCAAACGAGTTATCTCCAATACTTCGAGATCACGAGAGAACAAGCTTCATCGAGGCAAATAAATTTGCCGTTAACAGGGTGCGAGAGCGGCGGTGGAAAATTAACTCGTGGCACAGGCGGATAGTTCCGTTATGACAAGGTCGCAGCTTTGTGCTTACCCAAATGTCTCCGTTACCAAGATTCTGACCCAGAGCGACGCGGCCGTTTGTTGACGGTCATTTTGTGGGGCAATCCCACCTACTCATCCGGCACGATGACCGTGCAGGTACTCGAGATGACCGGCGGGGGCAGTGTAAGGGGTCTCATCCCGGGATAAAACAGGTTTCGGCTTGTGCCCGTCGGATTGTTGGCGTCAACAAAATAGAATGGCGGATGCGATTTGGGACCTGGTGCTCAATGGATTTGACCGAACGGCACTTTCGATCCTTATTCGACGCACGCACCCGGGAGCGCGGCATCTCCTATGCGCGGCGTGGACGAGTTTCGCACATTTGCCAGGCGGACCGCGATTCACGGTATCGGTTCGCGGGCAGTGGCGGAAAGACATATCGCCAGACGATTTCCCCGCTCCGTGACGGGGGGCGCTTGAACAGCCGATGCGGTTCCCGGTCAGCATCAATTGCAAGCATGTGGCGGCGGTATGCCACAGCATCGCCGCGCAGCATACAGAGGGCTTTGCGAGAGAGGCCGAGGCCTGATGCCCGACTTCTGCGGGCTCAAAGAGCCCCGGTCCAGAGGTGGAGCTTGTTGAGGACTCCTCAATCACGCCGACGTATAGTATATTGATGAGCGCACTAAACTCCTTCTGCACCAGGCGCCAACCCATTATCTATTCCGGCGCCTGGTTTTTTGTCGCCGCCAGGAACAACAGGAGAGCAGCGCTGGTCCGGATAAACAGCTTCAAACCTACATTCAGCAGTTTGTCGATGCCGACCGCTTCGGCTCGAAGAGTGAGGTTCTGCGGGAAGGTATTCGCCTAATTCAAGATCGAGAAACGAAACTGGCTGCATTGGATGCGTCGATTATGGGTAGCATAGCCGATGCTGAACGAGCCGAGCCATGCTGCAGATAGGCGACCTCATCGCGAAGGACAATCCGCAGTCACTCCCCTGATCGCGCGTTGCAATCCAGCCTCAGATATCAGGCAAACTGAAGAGCGAGCCGTAGGGCTTCGTTGATTAGAAAAATCGCAACCAGTACGATGCAGAGACGCTCGATGAACATAGGTTAGCTTCCTGATTGGAGTGATGCCTTTTCGTCTTTATGCTCTGTCTGATGTAGACCGCTGTGCCGAGCAATTCGGCGAGAGAGCCTTGCCGCCGCAGCGCGTGACGAGGCCAGGTAGTTGCCGGCGCAGCCAGTCGCCAAGGCGTTTTGTGATCTCGTGATCGTTGGCAATTTTCAACCGCTGCGGGACGAGGGGTATCCAGTAGGACCTTATGGCACGCGGAGTTAGCATGTTCGTAATTGCCGAGACGTACGTTAAAGATAGCACGCTGTGCTTCCAGTTCGGCCACTCTCCGTACGATCGATTCAAGAGCCATTTCGGAAATCTCCCGTTGATGGTTGTTGCACTGCCATATCCGAGATCCAATCCAAGATGTGGCAGGCAATGCGTACCTCCAGTGCCAGTGCCAGTGCCACGCGTCCGCGCTAGTCGCCTTCGCCGAGCATGTTTCATTCTCTGGTTCATGTGGACAAGATCGCGATTGGCAGCTCCGCATTCCCTCATTTCAGCCGAATATCTCTGTGCAATCATTCCGCACTTTTTTGCCATTGCCTGCCGACAGCGGCAATGGCTGTAGTGCGGATTATCGCCGCGACGAAATCAGTTGCGTGCGCTTAAAAGGCGCACGGCGTCCGATGGTCTGATGTGACAAATATTGTTGATTGCCACTGGACGTGCATAACCGATCTCCTGTCGATCCATGATAAAGCCTATCTCGAACATTGCCGGCAACTCGCGCTAGAACACCGCTAGCCTAACGGCAACGTAGGCGGCCGAGAGATGAACTCTTTGATCGCCTCGACTGCTAAGGGCCTACTTATCAAATAGCCTTGGAGTCGATCGCATCCAGCGTTCTGTAGCCATTCCGCCTGCTGCTGTGTCTCAACGCCTTCGGCTATCACGAGCATATTGAGATCGTGAGCGAGGTTGATGACACAACGGACAATCGCCTGGCTTTTCAAATCGTCTACTAGATCGATGATGAAATACCTGTCGATTTTAATCGTATCGAACGGGAAGGTCTTGAGATAGCCCAGCGAAGAATACTGTGTTCCGAAATCGTCAAGCGAGATCCGAATGCCCAGCACGTTAAGCGTGTAGAGCGTGTCGAGGTTATTGACGGTCCGTTCCAGTAGTACGGTTTCGGTGATCTCGAGTTCCAGCCGATCGGGCGAAAATCCTACCAGGTCGAGTGTGTGGGAAACACGGTCGGTGAGGCCGCTCGTCAAGAATTCACTGGCCGATATGTTCACCGCAACAATATAATCTTTCGGCCAACTCATCGCCTCGCGGCATGCACATTCCAAAACCCATTCCCCGATTTCGGACATAATGCCGTCGGCCTCGGCCATGGGAATAAACGCGATAGGAGGAATTCTTCCTAACAAAGGATGTTGCCATCTCAGCAGCGCCTCAAATCCGACAATTCGATCGCTTTCGGCAAGGGGTTGGTATTCGATGAAAAACTGCTGCTGCTCCAACGCTGTTCGCAGGCTGCGGCGCAGCAATTCCTTTTGTTCGAGGATTGCAAGCAAGGCAGGGTCAAACGCGCTTGCGCAACCGCGTCCATCTTTCTTTGCGGCATGAAGTGCGACATCGCACGCCTTCATGAGCTGCTCAGGATTGGTACCGTCCTGGGGAGCTACGGATATCCCTATGCTGGTACCCACGAAAACCGCGATATTGTCAATTGTAAAGGGCCTCTTGAAGGCGTTGATCAAAGCTTCAGCCAGCCGCTGCCCTTTGGCGGGGTGACCGGGTCCCATCGAAATGATCATAAATTCATCGCCCGCTAAGCGATAGACCCTGTCGTCGCTGTCGAGGCACCCTTTGATCCGACTTGCAGCGAATTGAAGCAGCTTATCGCCAGCGGAATGGCCCAGGGTATCATTCACGGGTTTGAAATCATCAAGGTCGAGCTGCATCAAGGACAGAATGTCTTCAGAGCTCTCGATCTCCTGCAACGAGGCAGTTAGATCAGCGCCGAATTGGCGGCGGTTGGGCAACCTGGTAAGCGCATCGTGGGTGGCTTGATGCAAAAGTATTGCGCGCTCGACATCATGACGATTTCGCACAGACTCGATGACGGCGATACGATCTGCGATACGATAGATCGCTAGGTCGCAAAGCTCACTTCCGTCCACACCGTGCGTTATCCGAAGGGGCGGGGCATTTTCACTGATGGAGCGCATAGCGAGTTCGATTTTCCGTCTATCCAGCCCGGGGAAACGCTCCCAAAAAGATCTGTTAGGTTTGACCGAGGCAGATAGATCTATGTTCGACGGATTCTCAACTAGGATGAAGTCGCGATCGAAAACCAAAAGCTTATCTGTACAGACCGACGTCTCCGCTTTGATTTTGTCAAAGGTCGGCCAACCCGCACGATTTTTCCCCATATCTAGCGCCCCCGTGGTCAAACGATTGCCCGTCTGCGGCGGGTTCTTGCTCTAGCATAATTTAGGTGGTTTCGCCCTATTCAATAGCAGTTTCGGATTGCAGATCCGAATATAGTTCAAAATTATGTCATGATACGTCGCCATCGGATGTAGCGAGGTCGAGCGCCTTAAGTTCCGAACGTGCGAGGTTACATGGCGAGCCGAGTCAAAATGTGGGATGGATGCGATGCGCCGAGCACCAACGTGTTTTGCCTTATTGTGCAACGGCATCTTTGGGGCCAGGTAGCCCGACCTAGATAACTTGGGACCAGGATCATCGTGGTCTTAAGACGAGCTCTTAATAACCGAGTTCCGCGAAAGTGCGTCTCCGATGCCTCCCGCTAATAGAGTTCCGACCTTGACGTTCAATCTGCGCTGCTTATCTGCGATTGCCGTTTCGTTGGCCTTTCCAATAGCTTGCGCCGAAACGAGATCGGGTGATCCGCGTATCATGCCGCAAAACATGGTTGCCCTTTTTAGGACTAGAACCAACATTGTTGCGCATTGCAATTATTAAGCGTATCTTCTTACCTGTCGCCGGTTATGCAAGGGCACTGGCGCTTGGAAGAGCATCCCACTTTCGCCCAAGGAGAAAGTATGATGGTCGGCCAGGACTTAAGCCTATTGAACAAGCGCTCGTCTCATGTGCGTTTGCCCGTCGATCTTAGACTCGTTGCGCCCCGTCCAGAAAGATCGCCGCCCGGTGTTCAACTTGTCAAGTTGACTGCCTCCATTGTTGCAGCGTACGTGCAAACGCATGTTGTGCAGACCGCCGAACTGGCGAATCTGATTGCCGGTGTTCATGGAGCCTTAGAAGATATTCAGATTTCGAATACATTGGGTTTAGGTACATTGCTTGCAAAACAGAAGCCCCGGGTCTCCATCCAAAAGTCAGTCACGGACGCGTTCATTATTTGTTTAGAGGACGGCGAACGGTTCAAGTCGATGAAGCGCCACCTCGCCAGCAAGTATAATTTAACCCCTGCTCAATACCGATTAAAATGGCACCTACCCGAAGACTACCCAATGGTTTCCGCGGCGTATTCGGAAAAACGGTCTCAATTGGCGCGAAACCACCTCCTTGGGGGGAGGCGCCGGCCAGAATGACGCCTGACGCAGGCGCAACTTCGCCGAATTGAGCTTCGATGGAAAATCCGCGGCTATCTCCCGCAGTTCGACACGAGGCGCAGACATCTCCGCTTGCTTTTGCCGTCTCGCGATTGGCCTGACTCCATCGCAAGGCACACTATCGACCACCCGTCGCCCATAATTACTAACGGTCTGATGTACGCGAGAGATAGTTTGCATTTATCGATGCATGACACCCGATTAAGGCGGCCATCGCACTAGTCGGCGGATCACCGCTAACCCGTGGCTTATAAGCTGACATGATTTGGAATCATCGCATTACCCGTGTCACCGTCGGCCTCTTGCTGCTGGCGCTTGCAATTGTCGTCTCCCTACCGGCAATCACCGGCTATACGAGCCGGGATGGCACCGTCAATGCGCGCCTGGCTCTCCTCAATGCTCCCATCGATGGTGTGATTTCCGGCGAGCCAGCGAAAGTCGGCGTTCCAGTCAAAGCCGGCGACAATCTCGTCGAAATCAGCAATCCTCGCGTGAACCGCGCGGTGCTGGCGTCCCTTGAGGCCGAGCGCAATACCGCCCTCGATCGAGTAGCAGCCTTGAAAAAGGAACGCGACGACCTCACACGGCTTCGCGACCAACTGGGAAATCGCCTGGAAATCTTCAAGCAGGCTACGATTTCGAACCTTGAGCGCGAAGTCGAGATCCTACGAAAGAGGGTGGAAGTTTCGCAGGCGCAAGATCTCGCCGCACAGGTCGATCTTAATCGCCGGAAGGAACTGGAATCCAAGGGTATTCTCACTCAGCGGATGGTGGATGCCGCACGCGCCGCTGGCGCGGCGACCGGAGGCGAGGTCGAAGTGAGCAACCTGACCGTCGATCAATTGCAACAACGACTGAACGCCGTTCGACAGGGCATCTTCGTGTTCGGAGATGGACAGAACGACGTACCCTATTCCCGCCAGCGTCAGGATGAGGTCATCGTCCATATCGGCGACCTCAATTCACGCATAGCCGAGAACGAGACACGGGCAACAGAGGTCGGAAAGCAATTGAAAGAAGAAGGTATCCGCGTGAGCAGCCTCGAATCCGCAACCGCGACCGCCCCGTTCGACGGAGTCATTTGGAGCAGAAGCATCGTCAATGGCTCCAATGTCGTGCTCAATAATGAGCTCATGCGAATTCTCGATTGCCGGGAGCTCTTCGTCGACATCCTTGTCCCCGAAGTCGATTATGACGAAATCTATCCAGGAGTGGTCGCACAGGTCCGGCTGCTAGGCCGCAGCGACGTTTTCAAAGGTTCGGTCGTTTCCGTAAAAGGCAGCTCGGCAACGCCGGAAACCGATTCATTTGCGGCCAGCCTGCCGGTTACATCACAACGCAATGCCCACATCAAGGTTCGTCTCGAGCCCTCCGTTATGAACAGTGACTTCGGCAATTTCTGCCAAGTGGGACGTTCGGTCCAGGTCCGCTTTCCGAAACGCGGATTCGCTCTTTCGAATTGGGTCAAAAACCTGTGGTTCAGTATCTTCTAGCCCTTGCTCCGACCTTTCTCGTGGTGGCGTTCTTTCTCCTGGGACCATTCAATTGGTCGCGCCATCATAGCTGGACGAGGACAGTCACCTGCGGGTTCGTCGCGGCCGTCGCATTGCGCTATATGATGTGGCGTTTCACGCAAACCGTTCTTCCCTATCCCTACGGCGGCGTCAATTTCTATTGGGTCTGGCTCGTCTTTATCGTGGAGTTCCTCGCATTTTCCGACGTCGTGCTGTTCCTCATCCTCATGAGCCGCCACGTCGATCGGAGCTTTGAAACGAGCAAGCTTGGTAGGACCTTTTTTTCGCGTGACGAGCGCGAACTGCCGACGGTAGATGTCTTCATACCCACCTACAATGAGCCGCTCGACGTCCTGGAGCGAACAATCGTCGGCGCGCTCGCACTCGATTACCCGAAAGACCAGCTCAAGGTTTATGTCCTCGACGACCAGCGCCGCGACTGGCTGAAAACCTTCTGCGAAGAGAAGGACGCTGTCCATGTTACGCGCAGCGACAATGCTCACGCCAAGGCCGGGAACATGAATAATGGCCTACAAGTCAGCTCGGGCGAATTCATTGCCGTTTTCGATGCCGATTTCGTGCCCTACCGGCATTTTCTTCGCCGTACGCTGCCGTTCTTTTCCGATGAAAGCATCGGTATCGTCCAGACCCCCCAGCACTTTTTCAATGCCGACCCCGTCCAGACGAATCTCGGGCTAGCGAACACATGGCCAGACGAGCAGCGTCTGTTTTTCGATGAGATTGCGCCCAGCCGCGACGGATGGGATGTCAGCTTCTGCTGCGGTTCCTGCTCGATCGCCCGGCGCAAGGCGATCGACGCGATCGGTGGATTTCCGACAGAGTCTGTCACAGAGGATTTGCTAACGACGCTCTCCATGCTCAACAAAGGCTATAAGACGCGCTACTTGAACGAGCGGCTGTCGATGGGGCTCGCCGCGGAAAATCTAATCGGCTATTTCGTTCAACGAGAACGTTGGTGCCAGGGTGGCATCCAGACGCTTTACTTGCACAATGGCCCGTTGCGCGGCCCAGGATTATCTCTGTTTCAGCGAATCATGTTCCTGCCGGTTTCATGGATTGTCCAGTATCCGGTTCGTCTGATGATCCTGGTCATTCCGATGGCCTATCTCTGGTTCGGACTTTTGCCGCTTTATTTCACTGATACCGCCGACTACATCTCATATCAGGTCCCTCTGCTGACCGCCTATTTCTGTTTGATGCTTTGGATAACGCCGACACGATATCTGCCCATTATCTCGAGTGCTGTTGGAACCTTTGCGACGTTTCGAATGCTGCCGACCGTGGTGTCGAGCCTGATCAGACCGTTCGGCAAGCCTTTCAGAGTGACGCCGAAAGGCAGCGGCAATCAGACAAACCAATTCGACAAATATACGTTTGCCTGGATCGCGACCTTGATTGCGATCACCGCGCTTGGGCTGCTCATCGATATTGTCCCCGAGACAACACAGATTCAGGCACAATTTTCGCCGATCGCTGCTTTCTGGGCCGGCATCAACATTATCGTCTTGGTCATCGCCTCTCTCATTTGCTTCGAGAAACCGCAGCGCTTATTTCACGCGTTCAGATTGGACGAACCGGCGTCGGTGGATGACATCCCCGGCCGATTAGTCAGTTTGGCGCTCGATAAGGCCGTTGTCGCGGTTGCGGTGGATTCACGCTTCGAGTCAAAATCGGTCATACTGCACCTTCAGGGCTTTGCACCCTTCGAAGCCGAATTGAAACAGGTCACTCAGCGGCGCAGGAGCGTGAGCCGAGGCGGCGATCGGCAAGCCTATTATCTTCACCTTCATTTCAACCTCGACGGCGCTATCCGAGACCAAATGATCGTAAAGCTTTATACTGGAGGCTATTCACAAGATATTGGCGACCTGGACAAGGTCGCCGTCTCGGTCAATCTTCTACTGCGCTCCTTCGGCCGGACGCGCACATTTTAACGACATATCTGCATTGGATCGGATGGTCCTCGCTAGCTCGGACGAATTTTGTTCGAGATAGGAAGAAAGAAGGACAACCTGCGTACCAGATCGGACCTCAGCTCGGGGCGAGTTTATGGCTCTCTAACGGAAGAGTCCAATCCCGCATTTTCAAATGTGCAATCTCATGGCCTACCCCTCCTTCTCGGCCGAAACACAACAGCGGCGAGCACACCCAATTGGATCTGCGACGAACCGGTCCGTTGGCTAGAAGCCATTTCCTCAAGGGGGTGGACAAGCGGATGGCTTTGGATGCAAATTCCGAGGCAACCCGCCCCCTGATTCCGAGATGATGCCGCCCCCTTTGGAAGGCATCTGGCGTGGGTGTTCTGCTGGTGTGAAGTTTCTTCCTTCGACTGTGACGAGGAAGGAACAGGATGCCTGCGGAGAGACTGGAGATGCGGCATGTCCGCGAGATATTGAGATATCGCTTCGAGCAAGGACTTGGCCACAAGTCGATTGCGGTGCGGGTTGGGGCCGCGCCCTCAACGGTGCGCGAGACGCTACGGCGTGCGGCAGTTGCCGGGCTGACGTGGCCTCTGGGTGACGACGTCAGCGACGCAGTTCTGGAAGCGGCGCTTTACAAAGTGGCCGGGACAAAGTCGGGGCAGCGTCGCGCCCCTGAGCCGGACTGGGCGCACGTCCATCGCGAGCTGAAGCGCAAGCATGTGACGTTGCAGATCCTCTGGGACGAATACATCAGCCGTCATCCTGATGGATATCGCTACAGTCGCTACTGTGACCTCTATCGCGGCTGGGCGCTGAAGCTGCCGGTGACGATGCGGCAGGATCATGCGGCCGGCGACAATCTGTTCGTCGACTACGCCGGCGACACGGTCACCGTCATCGTTGATCGGCTGTCCGGCAAGACACGGCAGGCACACCTGTTCGTGGCGGTTATGGGCGCGTCGAGCCTGTCATACGCTCATGCGCGCTGGAGCGAGACGCTTCCTGACTGGATCGAATGCCATATCCAGGCGCTGGAGTTTTTTGGCGGAGCGCCAGCCTTGCCGGTTCCCGACAATGCCAAGGTGGCGATCATCAAGGCGTGTCACTTCGATCCCCAGGTCAACCGGACGTATTGTGCGATGGCGGGCCACTACGGTAGCGCCGTCCTGCCGACGCGACCGAGACGTCCCCGCGACAAGGCGAAAGTGGAAGCTGCGGTTCGTATCGTCGAGCGATGGCTGCTGGGTCGCCTTCGCCATCGCATCTTCTATAGCCTGGCAGAGGTCAATGCGGCGATTGCCGACTTGCTTCATGATCTCAACGACAAGCGCGTCCTGCGCCGTGTCGGCGTTACCCGCCGCCAATTATTCGACGAGCTCGACCGGCCGGCTTTGCGACCGTTGCCGGTGGAGCGCTATGTTTTTGCGGAATGGCGTATCCGGCGTGCGGGGTTGGACTATCACGTCGAGATCGAGCGGCATTACTATTCTGTCCCCTATCGCTTCGCCCGTGAGCAGGTCGAGGCTCGCATCACCGCCAATACGATCGAGATATTCCACAAAGGCGAGCGAATTGCCGCTCATCGCCGCTCCAGCGGCAACGGCAAGCATACGACGATCCCCGATCATATGCCGTCGGCGCATCGCCGCCTTGCCGACTGGACGATCGAACGGATTCAACGCGAAGCCTCTGCGATGGGGCCGGATGTTGCGCTGTTGTGCGAGCGCATTCTTGCCGACAGGCCGCATCCCGAGCAGGGCTTTCGAGCCTGTCTCGGCATCATCCGCCTCAACAAGAGCTTTGGCCGCGACAGGGTCAATGCCGCCTGCAGCCGCGCGTTGGAGATCGGGGCAAGACCTATGGCTCGGTGCGCTCCATCCTCGACAATCACCTTGACCGAACGGCTGCCTCAAATGGTGCGGCGTCGCATGAACCGATCCATCACGCCAAAAAACCGCTGGAGCGAACTCAAAACTGGATAAAACTTGGGGGCAAGGTCAGGGTTGTCTAATCGCAGCTGGGACGTCAACTGGAATCTTCTTTGAAACAGCACTGCCGGGTGCATGGTTGTCTTCGCGGTCTACAACAGTAGCCGCATGATAGAGCTACGCAGCACGAGCCTTCAATGTGGACGACGCATTCAGCCGAGACGGCGATGCAACCCCATCAGTTCAGACCGAAGCACGCTGTTAGGCGAAGCGAGGAAATGATCCCGTCCAAAACATTGTCTTTAGCAAGGTAACATCGCTTCACGATGATGTTGTTTCGCAACCAAAATCCCGTCTTCTTAGATCCGACGTGGTCTTGCTACAAAATCTGATCGGTGACGGCCCACCTTTATGCGATGATGCTTATCCCTTCCGCAGTTGCCATCCACACCAGCGCCTCTCGTACTGATTGCGGCGAAATACGATCACACAACCCATCGATACAGACCTGAAGTGCTTTCTCATATACTTCGGTTTGCCTTGGTGAGGGCTCTTCTGTCAGATATTCGGAAAATCCCTCGACACTGTCTATGATTTGATGCGTACCCGTCAGGCGACTTGCGATCTTTACCGGCGCAAACATCCGTTGACGGCAGTGTGTCCCGGTAACACAAAGCAGGGAATGATGGAGCGTTGCTTCTAACAAATTCTTTCGTTGGTGAACCTTCATAGGCTTTCCTCCCAAAAATCGGACATTTATGTTGCTGAAAGTTTTTTTGTCGCCTGCCATCTTAGCGAGAAGCGAGGCATGTAAGAGCCACGAAGGCATGCACGGAATAGCCAAGCCAATCACGCATAGGCGAAGTATGCCGGCTTAGGTACCCACAGGGGAGAACTCGGCAGTTTTCTAAGCATAGCATTAAACTGGCCAATTCGATTGCGATAAAATATTTATAGTAACTAGATTACTCGCACTGGCCGAGACCGACGGCGCGGTTGCCTGTCGTGGTAGCTGAAAACGGGCATCGATAGCACCATGCGCCAGTGAAGATTCTTCTGGAGAAGCCGACCACGGCGCTGTCTATTTGATAATCACAACGCGATGCTGTCCAGCGTTCTCAACAGCGCATGCACGGCAGCCGACGGAGGCATTCGCGGAAGACCGCAAGTTCAGGCCTTTTTGCGTGATTTGCGTTTCCAGTTGGCGGCTAGCGTATCGACGCTTTTGCGAAGGGTGGCGGCATTGACTGCGGTTGGATCGTAGTCTGCGTTGCTCCACCATTCGAGAAGCTCATCGTGGCGCTCGTGAGTTTTGTTGGCGAGCGCCTCGCGGAATTCCTTGTATCCCCAAGAGCCACCGACGTCTTCGTGAGGGCATCGCCCGGTCACGTCGAGGCGGACTGGATCATTGAAGTCGGAAACAACTGGAAAAGTCTTTTCGATCTTGACGGTGTGCGTCCAGCCATCGCCGAAGTCATAGAGATACTTGAACGATCTCGCACCTATATCTTCGATGGCGGAAAGAAGTGTTGCTTTGCGCGCGTTTGAGAGAAGTGCGCACGATCACACGTTCAGCGAATCAAATGACTTCGCGCATAACGGGCGGCAGCCGCAGAAGTGCTGGGCTTTAGTGCTGGTCTCTCGATAAGCCATTGCTCTCGGAACGGTTGAGGCGTAGTATCGCGGCGCGTTGTAGCCTCCAACCGATTGCTTTCGCTTGTCGACTCGGTTGGCGCATTTTACATCTATATAGCTCGACCAGAAATCCGGACGGAAGGCAGTGTGGCGAGACCATCCGCCTCGGCCTTTCTCTCCTGCCCGGCCGCCAAACCGGGCAGGAGTCCATCAATGTCGGCAGCATGGTCGCCAACGGCGTGTCGCGCCGAGATGCCCGGTTGGAAGGATACTATGCAGTTCGACAATGATCGTTTGCCATCAAGTGGTCGAAGGGCAATCGCGTCGGAGATAATCGGCAGTACATCGATTGTCGACGATGACATTGCGGGCGCCAGCGTGTGCCGAACCAATTACTCTCAGAATGGAAGACGAATGCGGTCCCGATGTGGACTGGACGAACGGGTACTTGCTAACGGGCTCGGCGTGGTGATGCCAGCAATGGAGAAGGTTCCAAGAAAAGGGGTCCAGAACAAGATTAGTGCGAAATCGTACGCTAGCCGAAATTGCGCATATTTTCCGTACTTTACGGCTCCGCGCCGAACGTCAGACTTGATTGAAATTTGCGCCATAAGCGCCGAATTTTGAGAACGAATATCGCTCGAGCATCGTTTTTTCATCTAAACGTACGATTTCGCACTAATCTTGTTCTGACGCCTTTATGCATACTTCGACGACGATCTGGTGCGGGGCGCGCTGGATGCTGCCACGGTCCTGCTTGACGAACAGCTAGAGAGTGCTTCGTCCGGCAAGATGGTGCGCCGTATCGTGGCAAGAACATCAGGAATCTAGCACGATTATTACCAATCAATTTGGCCCTGGCCGATATCCCGTCGGCCAGTGAAGCACCAGGAGTTGAACACATGAAAATTCCCGCCTGTCCTTTCACAATCACGGACTGGAGCGAGGTGGCTCCCACCGTGCATGAAGGAGAGATCGGAAGCGCCACATGGCGCACGGTTAACATCGGCGACCTGCGGGTGCGCATGGTCGAATACTCAGCCGGGTATCTCGCCGATCATTGGTGCGATCGCGGCCACGTTCTCCTTGTCCTGGAAGGCGAGCTCGAAACCGAGCTTCAGGATGGTCGGAAGTTCAAGCTGAAGCCGGGCATGAGTTACCAGGTCTCTGATTTTGGTGATGCTGCCCACCGATCCTTCACCAGTACCGGCGCGAAATTGTTCATCGTAGACTGACCGTCGCGACGAGCAGATGCCGGAATGCGGGCCAATACACCATGAGTTAAAGGTGGTGGGCGATCCAGGCTGAAGATCCAAGGTCCGAGCAAATACTGAACACTTGATCTGGTCGCGAAGACTCGATCTGGGCCGGATGACATCGTTACTGAAGCGTAACTCGCGTTGCGGAAGCAGGGATCCGACGGTGCAATTCTGTGCGGCAAACGTGCTGCAATTGCGGACTGCTAAATTTGCAACACTGGGCGGGTCCTTTAGTTTTCGAGATTCTAATGCATGGACAGCTGGCAAGGAGATGGTGTTATGGAGTCTTCAGCTCCGTGTTGGTAAAAGACCATGCGATTTATAGACTTGCGGCTTTCCAGGATTCTTGGATCACCTCGCCCGCTCGGCAACGGCGACGGTCTCAAGGCTTACGAACCGTGGATCTGTGACGCTTTCGAGCGGTTTGAGCGCGAGATTGAAGCGTTCTACCGACGGTCGTTGTTTTCGGTGGTCGTTTGAAAGCCTCAACCGGCAAGTATGAGAATACTCGTTTCAGTCGAGCGCGGCTGAACTCACCTTCGCCCTCTGATGGCACTCCAACCTACGACGCAGTTCTCCGTCACAGCGCAGGCGCAAGGGTCGTCATTCCACCGGCTCGAAGGCGGTGGAAGGGCCCAATGCCCAAGCCGCATGCCAGAGTGACGACCACATCGCTTCCATGCGGGCGGATGGTCGGCTTGTAAAGCAGCACCGAAGCGGGACCCCATGGCGTTATTTTCTACACCATTGAAAATAACAAGAGCATCTCGAAATCACCGGGGTCTCAATCGGCGCAGATCGGGAACCCACTCAAATCAAAAATGTCTATTTTTATCAGACGGTTATCTGGAACTATGGGTGGGGTTACAGTTCGGAGATGACTCACACTCAGCCGGTTGTTGCGGCAGGTCGAACAGCAGGCGGTGGTGCGCTCGCATGGAGACATTCGCTGCGCCGACGTCATGTCGCGCGATGTCATCGGCATTGACTGGGATGCCGAGCCGGATCATGCACGGCAGCTCCTGCTGAAGCATAATATCCGCACGCTACCGGTGAAGGACCCAGAGGGCCGGCTGCTTGGAACGGTCGGTTTGCGCGAGCTGTCGGAAAGCAATGACACCATCGCGCAGGCGCTCTCGCGGCCCGCCATCGCGGATGCCGGGGATCCCGCTTTGTCGCTATTGCCTGTTCTGACGGATGGGCGCACGCATGCCGTGATCGTCGTGGATGTCGACCGGCAAATCCTCGGTTTGATATCACAGACGGACCTGTTGAGTGCAATGGCACGGCTTCTGCTGAACAAGGACGCTGCGTCCGTCAGTGTTGCTTGAAATGGGCGCGGAGCGTACGAGGCGGATTCCTCAAGCGCAGATGACTGGCAGATTACTCAATTTTCGCCAGGCTGGTGGCGAGATCCGATAGAAGATCTTCTTCGGCCTCCAGGCCAACCGAGACCCTCAGCAACCCTTCCTTTATGCCGGCAGCGTGGCGAGCCTCGGCACCCATGCCGACATGGGTCATGCTGGCGGGATGGGCAACGAGGCTTTCAACGCCGCCCAGGGATTCGGCAAGAGTGAAGATTCTCAGCCCCGCTACGAAATAGCGGACTGCCTCAAGCCCCCCCTTAAGTTCGAAACTCAACATGGCTCCGAAGCCGGATTGCTGCCGTGCCGCAAGCTCATGTCCGGGGTGGGTCGGCAGGCCGGGATAGTGGACCACACCGACCTGCCGATGCTGCGAAAGAAAGCGAGCGACGGCCATGGCCGTCGTCTGCTGTCGTTCGATCCGGGCGAAAAGGCTCCGGATGCCGCGCAGAGTGAGATAGGAATCGAATGGCGATCCCGTGACGCCGATTATATTCGCCCATGCTTTCAGTTCTTCCACGTCATTCGCGTTTGCTCCGACGACGGCGCCACCAACGACATCGGAATGGCCGTTCAGATACTTCGTCGTCGAATGGATGACGAAGTCGGCGCCAAGAGCGATCGGGCGCTGAAGCGCAGGCGACAGAAAGGTATTGTCGACCACCAGGCGTGCCTGCGCCGATTTCGTCTGTCGGGCAATGGCGTTGATGTCGACGATGCGCATGAGCGGGTTGCTCGGCGTTTCGACAAAGACGAGTGTCGCGCCTCGGGTCAAGGCTGAGGCTAGGGCTTCCTGGTTGCCTTGATCGACGAATTCGACGTGAAAATGCCCTTTGTCTCGCAAGGCGGCCAATAGCCGATAGGTCCCGCCGTAGCAGTCATGCGGGGCAATCACCCGATCACCAGGTTTCAGAAGGCTGAGCACAAGATTGACGGCGGCCATCCCGGACGAGGTCACCACGGCTCCAGCGCCACCTTCGAGCTTTGCCAGTGTATCGGCCAACAGATCGCGGGTCGGATTGGACGTTCTGGAATATTCATAGGCTTGTGCTTGCTCGAACTTCCGAAAGGCGAAGTTGCTTGAAAGGTAAAGGGGTGGGGTGACGGCACCATAAGCGGTGTCGTCTGCTATCCCATTTGCCGCCGCAATCGTTCTGAAGTCCTTATTGATCGACACCGGTGAATTGCCTTTCACGAATTGGAATTGGCGCTTGCGACGTTGCGCATCGCCGCTCGATTCATGGGTCGCAAGCTGCGCGAAGGAGATATTGCTGACCGTGTCAGCGCCTCCATCGCAGATCGCGCCCTTGTTGCAACTATAATTTCTATTTTAAGAATGACAATGATTGATCATTCTCTATTATCGCTGAATAACGTTTTCACGTCCGAGGGAAAAGAGGGCCAACGATGTTTGTCCAGCGCGCGCAAAATGGAGACTTTATCGTAGACTCCTCGGAGATTGCCGATCGGTTCGGTCTGTCACTGAGCGACTTTCGCGGCCATATGCAGCGAGGCTCGATTACGTCCTCAGTAGAGGTGGGCACAGCGGACAATGAAGGCACGAGGCGCCTGTCCCTGCGATTTGGCAATAGGCTATGGCGGGTCGTTCTAGACGATGAGAACCAGATCCGGCACGAGGAGATGACTTTCCTTCGCAGCAGTGCGCGACCGCCCTCATCTTGATGCTGGCGCGGCTTTCGTCGTGACCGTCCAGACATTCCGTTCAAGCACGTCGTCGCGGACGAACACCATCTCGACTCACTGCCTGGTGATGAAATCCATGAGGACGATGGCGTGATTGTGCTCGACATCTTTCGCTCCGTAAAGAAGCGTCGCCGTCGATTGGCCGATCTTCTCTTTGATCTCGTCCACCACCTTGGCGTTCCTCTTGAGCTCATCCTGGTAGCGGCGACGGAATTCGCCCCATTTGTTCGGGTCGTGACCGAACCAGCGCCGCAGGCCTGTGCTCGGGGCGATGTCCTTCAGCCAGAGGTCTATACGAGCTTCACTCTTGCTGACGCCGCGAGGCCATAACCGGTCGACAAGAATCCGCGCGCCGTCACCTTCGTTTGCAGGCTCATAAATTCATTTTATATGTATGGTCATGTTTCAATCTAGCGTCTTTCGTGGGTACTCCCAAGTCGTGGTCTGTTGGCGGCATTCAAATAGAGGCTGTTTGGCTCGAAAACCCGCAAGCGGGACGTATGAACTGGGCAGCAACAGCTGAGTACGCTTCATGGTGACCGAGCGACCGGAGCCGATTTGTCGACGCGCGCTTTCTCGAGTGTAGCAGCCACTCGGTCCGCCATATCGACGCAGCGGGTCCCATCGAAGGGAAAAAGGGAAGAGAATGTACCGGCGAACTGGTTTTCGATCGAAAGCCGCATCATTTTGCGAGCCCGGTGCAGCCGCGTCTTGATAGTCTCCGGCTTGATGCCGAGGAGCGACGCCGTCTCTTCCGTGCTCAAACCCTCCACCTCGCGCAGAATGAAGACCGTGCGGAATTCGTCCGGCAGCGCATCGACCGCAAGTTCCAATAGATGCCTGGTCTGATTTCGCGCCAGTTCTGCCTCCGGATCGACCGATGACAGCGAGGAGGGGAAGTGCAATATCCCGCCACCCAACATCTTGTTTTGCATGTCGATGTCCTCAAGCCCGGTAAAATCGCGCCGTCGACGCACGCGGCCGAGCGCTTCGTTGAGCGCAATCCTTGTCAGCCAGGTTGATAGTCTTGAATCGCCGCGGAAAGCGGACAGGTTGATGAACGCTTGCACATAGGTTGCCTGCACAATGTCTTCCGCCTCTGCGTCGTTACCGACGACGGAGCGAACTGCCCGAAACAGGCGCTGATTGTTGCGCTGGATGATTACCCTGACGGCTTGCTCATCGCTCGCCCTGGCGCGAGTGACGAGTTCGGTTTCCGAACAGGCAGAAAGATCAGGCCACTGTCGCTTGGCTGCGACGGGGATGGCGATCATTCGCGGCTCCTCTCTACCTCTGGCCAGATCGAATGGTGGCTCACGGCAGAATACTCAGTTTTCCGGTCATCATCGGATGAAAGCGGCAGTAAAACTCAACAGCTCCCACCTGCTTGATCGTCATACGCGCCTGCGACTTGGCCGGCAGATCGATATCGAAGCTAGCATCGCGCGCGGTCGCAGTATGGCGGAATATATCATCGTTGCGCCAGACGATCACGTCGCCCACGCGTAATGAGTTGGGCAGCGAGCCGAACTTCATGTTCGCGACGACAATTTGGTATTCGGCCGCCGGCGCCCCCGTGCCGATCGCCGTCAGAAGCAACCCGGCGACAACGGCGGGCAGAAGCTTCGCAGTCACCCCGCCCGCCATCGGCCCTACTTCATCATCGCGGCAAGATGCTCCGCATGCATTTGATGTTCCTTGAACAGTGTAAGGCCAGTTTCCAACAGCGACTTGAGCTGCGCATTCTTGGCCGATGGGATCAGTTGATCGGCGAGCGTGCTGTTGACAGCCTTGTGATAGGCGACTTCATTGTCGATATAGGCCTTGTCGAAGGCAGATCCGTCGAGGGCGCCGAGTTTGGCTAATTCCTTGGTCGCTTGAGCGTTCAGCGACTTGCTGATCTGATTGTCTTCTGGCGTAACCTTGAGCTTTTTGACCAGAGCCAGTGCCTGGTCGTTAACCGCCTTGTGGTCACGCTCCATGGTCTTGGCGAATTCGATCACGTCCGTGTTCTTGCTCTTCTTCAGAGCCTGTTCGGCAGCCTTCACATCGATTTGGCCCGCCGTATAGGCGATATGAGCGATCTGCGGATCGGAGATTTTGGCGTCAGCGGCGATCGCCGCGGTGCCGGCGAGGCCGAGCAGGAACGTCGCGGCGAGAATGTTTTTGAACATGGTTTTTCTCCTATTGTCATGCGATCCAGAGCGGTCAACGGACCCAAGACACGCCATCGATCCCTAGCTTCGAGCTGAAGCCAGTTATTGGATGGAGTTTGGAGAAAAAGGTTCCCGAAAAAATCGCGAATGTTTGCGAATAGACTCCGACGGCAATGTTGCGATCATTCGCGGCGGCTTGCGGTCGCCACTCCGGAAAACACAGTTGCGCCTTCTACGCGTATCCATGCCGTTATGGATCGCGATTGAAATCGCGGTCGACCGTATACATCCAATGGCGCATGTGATCGAGCAAAAGCGCGATGTCGTATTGCCATTCCAAAGCGAGAAGCTTGAGGTCCATGGGACCGGCTTGTAGCCGCATATAGAGTGTTTTTTTGAGTTCGGCGAGCTCGTCCGCGGTCGGTGAATGCTGGGGTGGGTGCTTAAGTTTGCCGCCACGCGACAAGCGCTCGGCAAACAACTCTAAATCAGTCTTCGTTTCGACGGTCGACGCTGCCATCAAACTATCCTCCCGAGTCGACAATATATCGTATTGCGATATATTGCAATACCACGATGAAATCGTCGTCGTCAGGCGATTTTGGCCTGCAGGCGTTGCAGGATCATGATGAGTTCGGGTGCCATTTCCCGTATTTCCTTGAGGTGCACAGCGCTGAGCCGCAGCAGGACGTCGTCTGCCTTCGCGGTCAACGTCAATGTCTGTCGCCGTTTGTCCTGCGGGTCCGAGTGTCGTGTCACCAAATCGGCGGCGCTCAATCGTCCAACGAGCTCGGTCGCCGTGTGGGGTGCAATCAGTAGACGGTTCGCCAGCAATCCGATGGTCATAGCATCATTGACGGGCTGCGCCTTGATCGCGAGCAAGGCCTGGTGCTGCTGGCTGGGAAGTCCTTCTTCCTGGGCAGCCGATGTGCTGAAATCCATAAATCTGCGCAGCGTATAGCGTAAATTGGCCAACGCTTCATAATCACTGCCACTCAACGTTTCTTTCGTCATCTTCACGATCTCAGTATTGCGTCGCTCTAGCCAACCACATCTATGCCATCCAGGCGATTTTCTCCAGCTTGCGTCGATCCTGGAGGATACGCAGTGCTTGCATCAGCTCCGGAGCCATTTCCCTGATTTCGTGCAGATGCGCTCCGCTGAGCTTTGCCAGAATGCGTTCGGCCTTGTCCATCAATCGTACGATCTGCCAGCGGCTATCGGCCTTGCTCGATATGCGCTCAATATAGCCCGCCTCGGCGAGCCTGCTCACAAGTTCCGTTGCTGAATGCGGCGCAATCAGCAGCCGATCGGCGAGCATTCCGACGGTCATCTCTTTTTCAGGTGGTAGCCCTTTGATCGCAAGCAGCGCCTGATGTTGCTGTGGCGTCAGGCCGAGATTCGACACTTCCGCGTTACTGAACTCCGTAAATTTTCGCAGTGCATAGCGCAGGTTCGCAAGGGCCTCATAATCTCCCGGCGAAAGGGCATCCTCATGTGTTTTCGTGGTCATGCTGCAACTCCATCAGTCACAAAGATGTTGATTTATATCGTATCACGACATATCGGGGAAGCGATGAAAAAATGCGCCTGCGTTGAACAGCAGCGCGATTTGGAGACAACGCATTGAAAAACCCGGAAAGCAGACCACACCATCGTCAACATGACTTCACCGGCGGCCTTGCCCGACGGGAGGCTGGCGATTTCACAACAGATAAGCGCGTGCTTTTATTGATCGGCATGGCGATTATCGTCGGCACGGGCGGCGCGTTAGCCGCCTGGTTACTCGTCAATTTGATTTCGCTTGTGACAAACGTTGTGTGGCTCGGACACGTCAGCACGCAAGCGTCTTCACTCGCGAATGCGCCGCGATCGGCCTGGATGGTGGCGGCTCCCGTGATCGGTGGCCTCGTGATCGGCCTGATGGCCCGGTTCGGCTCTGACAAGATCCGCGGGCACGGTATTCCCGAGGCCATCGAGGCCATCCTGATCGGCGGCAGTCGGATGTCACCCAAAGTCGCACTTCTGAAGCCGCTTTCATCGGCCATCTCCATTGGAACCGGCGGCCCTTTCGGCGCGGAAGGTCCGATCATCATGACCGGCGGTGCCATCGGCTCGCTGTTTGCGCAATGTTTCCACATGAGCGCTGCGGAACGCAAAACGCTGCTGGTTGCAGGTGCTGCGGCCGGTATGACAGCGATTTTCGGATCGCCGATTGCGGCAGTGATGCTGGCTGTCGAATTGTTGTTGTTCGAATGGAAACCGCGCAGCTTCATTCCTGTCGCGGTGGCGGCTTGCGTCTCGATCTACTGGCGACCGCTTCTGTTCGGACAGGGCCCGCTCTTCCCGACCAATTTCCAGAGCCATCTTCCGTGGTGGAGCGCGTTTCTCTGCGTTGCGATGGGCATCATCTCCGGTCTGCAGTCCGGCCTGCTGACGACCTTACTTTACAAAATTGAGGATGCCTTCGAACGGTTGCCGATCCACTGGATGTGGTGGCCTGCGCTCGGTGGCTTGGTAGTAGGGCTTGGTGGGTTGATCGAACCGCGTGCGCTTGGCGTCGGCTATGATATCATCTCGGACCTGTTGGGCAGCCATATCGTAGCCAAAGCGGTCCTTGCGATCCTTCTCGTTAAGGCCGGGATCTGGCTGGTGGCTCTGTCTTCCGGAACGTCAGGTGGCGTGCTTGCGCCGCTCCTCATTCTCGGTGGTGCTCTCGGCTGGCTCATTGGACTCGTCTTTCCCGGAGATCCGGGCTTCTGGGCCTTGCTGGGCATGGCTGCCATGATGGGTGGTACGATGCGTGCGCCCTTGACAGGAACGTTCTTCGCGGTCGAGATCACCGGCGACATCAGCGCCGTTGTGCCGCTGCTTGCAGCGACGGTCACAGCCTACGCCGTCACCGTTCTGCTGCTCCGCCGTTCCATTCTGACCGAAAAGATTGCACGTCGCGGTCAGCATATCACCCGCGAATACGGCATTGATCCCTTTGAACTGACACGTGCATCCGAAATTATGATCCGGCAAGTTGATACTTTGTCTGCAAATATAAGCGTCGGAGAGGCCTGTAGCTTCTTTTCATCTCAACAAAAAAGCCATCGCGTCTATCCGGTCGTCGAAGATAGTGGCCTGCTTGCAGGCGTGGTCTCTCGTGCCGACGTGCTGCGCTGGCAGGGTGACGAAGATCTTGCCGGCCAAAGTCTTAAGGAAAACATTTCTGACGGTTCGCTCCCCGTCGGTCATCCCGACGACACCGTCGGATTTATTGCCGATCTCATGCTCGCCGCAGACACCGGCCGAATCCCTATCGTAGATCGATCGACCGGCAAACTTGTTGGCCTAATCGCGCGTAAGGACTTGTTGCGGCTCAGGAGTTCCTTGAAATCTGCCGAACTCGAGCGGAGTCCTTATTTTGGAGCTCATCCGAAAGCGGTCACTGACCAATGATCGTTGAGCAGACGCGAATTTTTCGGAGAGATCGCACCTATAGCTCCCGTGGGGTTTTCCGCAAGCCCGTAGGCATTTGCGGTCGTGTTTTGGCGGGCCGAAACAGCGTTACCCACTGCGATCAGGACAGGATTTTCGTAACCGACCTCCTTCATGCCCACAGCAAGATTCATGAGGCTGCCGTGCGCTTGCCGTTCACGCTGCCTTGGAGAAAGGCGATTTCGCCGCTGCGCGCGCCATCGTCAACAAGCT
>UBXG01000042.1 GCA_900469475.1 Hyphomicrobiales bacterium
CGTTCAATGGACGTGCTCTAGGAGATCAATGAGCAACTCGAGCCTTAAAGGGCGGACGAAATCATCGGCCGAGCCGTACTCCACTTCTAACAGCCTGTAACTCGTCGATCAGCGGGCTGCGGTTTGATTGTCGCAATCCGCTTGCCGCGCCTGAGCATCCTCGCTGAACTAACGCTCAATCCCGCGCGAACGATGCTCGTTTCCCTGCGATTTACGACGATTAACTCGTTCGGGGTTCTGCGGTCAGGCAATATCCAACACAAAAGAAGCACTGTCCGATCGTAAGAAGGGAGAACGTGCATGCGCCGGTTTGTCTTAGCTTTGTTGCTAGCCGTCATCTCAGCGCCACCCATTGCGCAGGCTACGAATGCCGCCGCGCAGGGCACCCTAGAGATGCACGCTCCCGTTATCACCGTGCACTACCGGTCAGCCAAAATCCAGGGCTTGAACGTTTTCTACCGGGAGGCCGGACCAGTGGGCGCTCCCGTCGTGCTCTTGCTTCACGGCTTCCCAACCTCTTCACATATGTTCCGAAATCTCATCCCCCAACTGGCCGATCGATACTACGTTATCGCTCCCGATTATCCCGGCTTTGGGCAATCCGACGCTCCGGATCACAAGGATTTCAAATACGGCTTCGGCCCGTATGCCGACATCGTCGACGAACTTCTGTCCAGTATCGGCGTCAAGAGTTACGCGATGTACGTGATGGATTACGGCGCACCTGTCGGTTATAGGCTTGCACTGAAGCACCCCGATCGCGTCACCGCGTTGATTATTCAAAATGGAAACGCCTATGATGAGGGCCTGCGAGGTGCCTGGGACCCTATCAAGGCTTATTGGGCAGACGGATCAAGTGCACACCGGGACGCGCTGTCGGGCCTGGTGACTCTCAAGGCGACCAAGTTCCTTTATACCGACGGGATGTCGGACGTCAGCCGCATAAGTCCAGACAACTGGGTTCAGGACCAAGCGCTGCTGGACCGGCCCGGTAACAAAGATATCCAAATGGATCTCTTCTATGACCACCGCACCAACGTGCCCCTCTATCCGGCATTCCAGAAATACTTCCGCGACTATCAGCCGCCGACGCTAATTGTATGGGGAAAGAATGATAAAGTCTTTTCCGAGGAAGGAGCGCATGCGTACCTTCGGGATCTGCCAAAGGCCGAAATCCACTTGCTCGAGTCCGGACACTTCGCGCTCGAAGACAAGTTGGATGAAATGGTTCCGCTAATTCGCGGCTTCCTGGATCGTGAATTAGCCAAACCATAGATGCGGCCCAGACGAGCCGGTCCTGTCGCTTTAAGCTCGCGTATGGCGTCTGCCGACGATCAAGATCCCGAATACTCGACTATCAACAAAGGAGAAGGCAATGACAAAGCACGTCCTGTTCATCGTCACTAACGCAGCGGTAATCGGTCCGCACAATCGCCCCACTGGGTTCTTCTTCGCGGAAGTCGCCCACCCGTTCGACGTCCTCGACAAGGCGGGCGTCGCCGTCGAGTTCGCGTCACCGGCTGGCGGATGGACTCCGTTTGACGCCTATGACGAGAAAGATGCCGCGCAGAAAGAGTTTCGCGAGGGTAAGGCTTTCCGCCGACTGAACCGCAGTCGTCGGCTGTCCGAAGTGGACGCCGCGGATTATGACGCGATCCTCATTCCTGGAGGCCTAGGACCGATGGTCGACATTCAGCGCAATCCTCAGGTCCAGAGTTTGATCGTGCGCGCCTGGACGACGAATAAGATCGTCAGCGCGGTCTGCCATGGACCGTGCTCGTTGCTTGGCGTTGATCTTGGCGACGGGGCACCGTTCGTACGCGGCAAAAAGGTTACGGGCTTCTCGAAAAAAGAGGAATACGACTACGCCCGCGAGGATGTACCGTTTGAGCTTGAAGATGCCCTGACGGGCGAGGGAGCTGTCTATTCGGCTGCGGCAAACTGGGAGCCCCATGTCGTCGTTGATGGTCGCCTCATCACCGGCCAGAATCCGGCTTCCGCTGGACCCCTGGCGCAGGAGTTGCTTGCGGCCCTCAAAAAGCAGGGGTGAGCAAAACGCTAGCTTTCGCCCCTGTCCGAGCCTCGGCGTCACGGATTTTCTTGAGCTGCCGTAGGGAGTTAGCCTGGTTGGGGCTTCTCGCAGAGCCGAAATTCATTCGAAAGGCCGCTATCGTCGGGAAGAGCGCTTCGGACGCATCGTCCCTCACGGTTGCAGCACAGGGGATATTGCAAGGGCTAAGGCGCTCGATGCCACGAACTATTGCTTCGGCGACTCCCGTTTCACGCCGGCTCGGCAATTGCTGCCTCGCAACGGCGCCCACAACCCCTTGCATAAGCTGCTGACGGAGGTACGTTGTGCATACGCGATCGCGCAATATGGTTGCCGAACTCTTGGTTTCGATGAGGGGAAGTCTTTGGTGAAAGAAACGGACTTTTCCGAATTTAGGAACGGTTGGCGGATCGTTTTGGCCGGCCTTCTTGGAACGGCTTTCGGCCTGCCTGCCATTCCGTTCTACACAATCGGCGTTTTCGCGCCGATTTTCGCGAGAGAATTCGGCTGGTCGTTCGCAACAATTTTGGGCGGTCTGTCGCTGCTCGCCGCTTCAGTTCTTATTATTGGACCATTTTTCGCGACGCTGATCGACAAGTTCGGGGCGCGCCTGGTGGCATCGGCCTCTCTGCCGTGCCTGGGCTTGAGCTATATGACGCTCGCGGCATCCAACGGCTCGGTCGGACAATATTATCTCTCGTGGCTGGCTATTGCGATCTTCGGCCTGGGGGCGACACCGGTCGTTTTCACGCGCGTCATCAACAGTGCGTTTGAGGAGCGGCGGGGCCTTGCCCTTGGTCTCGCGTTGTCCGGCCCGGGTTTATTTGCCTTTGTGGTAAAGCCGCTCGCGCAATTGTTGATCGAGACCGGCGGTTGGCGTGTCGCAATCCTCCTAGTGGGCGCAACGCCGATACTGATAGCGTGCCCGATGGTTCTTTGGGGCTTCGCCGGATTGCACACCGGGAATGTTAATGCTGGACCAGTGCTAGTGAATGCCTCGGAAGGCATGACCGCACGCGAGGCCTTTCGCTCGCGCTCCTTTTGGCTTCTGGCCGTCGTTTTCATCCCGATGTCGCTCGCCGTCGCGGCGCCGCTTCCCAATATCGAGAATATACTTCGTTCGTTGCGCCTGTCGCCAAGTGAGATTGTCCAGCTCGCCTCGCTTGTCGGAATAGCGGCCGTAGCCGGCCGGCTTCTTGGCGGTGTTCTGGTCGACAGGTTCTGGGCGCCCGCGGTCGGCACGGTCATACTGGCGCTCGGCGCGGTCGCCTGTTTTATCCTTTCGCTGGACGATGCAAGCTTCTTCACGGCTTGCATCGCTGTTTTATTGCTCGGCCTCGTTTCAGGAGTGGAATTCGACCTAATGGCCTATCTGGTTTCCCGCTATCTCGGGATGCGCAGTTACGCGATCATCTACGCAATATTATACGGAATATTCGTGGTAGGTGCCTTCGTGGGACCAAGCCTGTTTGGCTACGTGTTCGACCGCACCGGCACCTATACAGGTATCCTGAAAGCCTGTGCGCTGCTACTCATTGGTGGCGCAACAACGGTTCTCTTCCTCGGGCCTTATCCGATCCGGAAAACGCAGGCATTCGCATAGCGCCGCCGGCCGACCCCGACTTGCCTCAATCGTTCAGGTGCATGGCACGTTCGTCGATGGCTGCGGCTGGCAGGCAGTGTTCGACATCCTCAGCAACGACGGCTATGAGGTGCCGGTGGCGCAGAATCGGAGGATCAGCCTCCATGGCGATGTCGCGGCCACAAAGCGCGTGATCGGTGCGTCTAAACATCCAATGGTTGATATCGTGGAGCGGAGCGCCTTTGTCCTCGGCACTGCTCTGATCGCGAGAAAGGATGGCTGGCGCAGTTCGAGATATGTTAGTGCCTGCCAGAGTTTTGCCGGAGAGCTTCGAGAAGTTGACGCGCCTTTATCACGCTCACGCAGGGCAGCAGGTCATCGAACTGGGCGCAGACGGACGACAGCAGCTCGGCCGCCCTCGCGTGCCGGTCGGCTTCCGCCCATAGCTCCGCAAGCGCCGTTGACGCCCGAAGCCGGAAGAAGAGCGCACCGTTTTCCCTTGCCGTCTCTGCGGCCAGTAGCAAGGTATCAGAGGCGCCGGGCAAATCGCCATCTTGCCGCTGTAGCATTCCGCGCACGCGCAGCAGTTCCGGCCGGGACCAGTGCTCGTCCTGCCGGTCGGCCCGGTCGAAGGCGGCGCTTAGGCTATCGCGCGCAAGCGCGATGCGCCCGCTGCGCAACGCGGCTTCGGCGAGCGTGGTGAGATAGAATGGCACCCGAACGAGGAAGTTGTTGGCGATGAGCTGCTCGATGGCGAGGTGCATGGTGTCAACCCCTTCGGGGTCGCCGTCCATGCTCGCAACGGCGCCATCGTAGAAACGACAGACTGGGTTCCAGATCGGGATCTCCCGTAGCGCAAGATTGCGTGCAAGCGCCTCGACATGTCGGCGTGCGATCCTCGTCTCGCCTGACCACAGGGCGATAGGTAGGGCCGCCTGCGCGAGAGCGTTGGAATGCGAAACCGTATGGTCGAGCGCGAGACTATGGTCGAGAGCATCCTTTAGTGCCGCCGTCGCCTCGCTGCGATCTCCCGCTACCCAGGCCGTCATCGCCAGTGCCACTCGGATCGACACGAAGCGGTCCACCTGGAAGCGAGCGACGCCGGAGCGCTTCGCGGTGGTCGCGTGATCGCGTGCAAGCCGCTTCAGATCATTATGCGCGCGCCGGACATCGCCACGATAGAAGAGGGCTGTCAACCTGACCCGTTCTCCCTCCGCGACAGCCAGCCGCTCATCCTCTCGGCCGGCGAGTTGGGCGAACTCTTCCAACGTCGCGATCGCCTGCCGGTGCCGCCCGGTGAAAGTTTGCAATATGCCAAAACCCCACAAGGTGCGAAGCTGGTAGTCGACATTCCCGATCTCGCGCGCCAAACGGTTGGCCTCCGTCCACGCCGCGTCGGCTTCGGGGCCGAAATGATCGGAGAAATTGAGGCCCGAAGCATAGGATGCGATGAGCTTCATGTTGACAGCGGCATCGCAGCGCGACAGGGCATCCGCGCATTGTAGCGCCCGCTCGACACATCGCCGGCTTTCGGCGACGGTCGACAATTCGTCCCACAGCGGAATTGCAGCCGCGGTGAGGCGAACGCCGACCTCTGGTTGTGCGCCGTCGCCGAGAGCCCAGTTGATCGCCTCGCGCAAATCGTTCGCTCGCTGTGCATAGCGAGCGGTCCAATCGTTCCGCGGTCTCCAAAGCCACTCCGCCTCGGCTTGCTCGAACAGCCGGAGAAGATATCGCGCGTGGCTCGATCGGACTTGGGCAGCTTCTCCACTCCTGTCCAGCCGCTCGGCGGCGAAACTCCGGGTACTATCGAGCAGGCGATAGCGTAACCCCTCGGCGTCGTGCACGGCCGACAAGAGCGATTTGGCCGCGAGGCTTTCCGTGCAAGTCACGATGTCCTCTATGCTTCGGCCGATGTCACCTGCGACTCCGATGACATCGGAGAAAGAAAAGCTTGCCGAAAAAACCGACAGAAGGCGCAGAAGCTGTCCTTCGTCCTTGGACAGAAGTTGATAGCTCCAGTCCAAGGTCGCGAGCAGGGTCTGGTGCCGTGGCGGAGTAGCAGAGGAACTGGCGACAAGTGGCTCGAAAGTGTGTTCGAGAAGAATGAGCAGGGTTGTCGGTTTCAAAACCGGAAGTCGCGACGCGGCGAGTTCGATTGCAAGCGCAATTCCATCCAGACGTCGGCAGATGGCCGCCACCACGGGTGCGCTGGCGTCATCGAGTTGGTACCCGTAGGCTTCGTTTGCGCGTTGAACAAAGAGCTGCACGGCGGGGAAGGTCAGGGCCGCTGTTCGGTCTTTTCCGCTGTGCTCATCTGGATATGGGAGCGGAGGCAAGCGATAGATGCTCTCCGACCGCGATCTAAGCGGCTCGCGGCTCGTGGCGATAATGTGAAGACCGGGAAGCGCAAGCGTAAGATGTTCCGCTATCGCCGAAGCGGTGCTGAGAACATGCTCGCAGTTGTCGAGCACGAGCAGTATCTCGTGATCCCGCAATGTCTCAACGATCCCGGCAAGGGTATTTGCCCATTTGCCGCCGATTCCGAGCGCGGCCGCTATCGTCACGTCGACAAGCTGAGGATCGCCAATGACGGCAAGATCCACGAAACAAACCCCCTCCCGATAGTGGTCCCTGAGACTTTTTGCTACGGCGACGGCTACCGTCGTCTTTCCGACCCCCGCCTGTCCGACAACCGTTAACATGCGGCCTTTCGGAAGCCTCGCGCCGAGTTCCGCAACGATGTCGTCGCGACCGACGACATGCGGCAGACGAGGCAATTCACGGGTGGAAGCCTTGACCGGATCAAAGCAGTGTTGCTTCCGGTCTCCGCCATAGGTGCGAACGGGCGCAACGAAGCGATAGCCGCGCCCCGTCACGGTGGCGATATACGACAAGCCTGAAGCGTCGCTTGAAAGGACACGGCGCAACGAGGCGATGTTGACTTTCAGGTTGCTCTCATGAACAAAGGTGTCCGGCCAAGCGAAGCTCATAAGCTCGTTCTTGCCGACCACTTCTCCCGCGTGGCTGATGAGCTTGTGGAGCAAATCGAGAACCCGGCTTCCCACGCGTACCGGGTTAACCCCAAGCATAAGCAGTTGTCGGTCCGGAATGAACCGATAATCACCAAAGCAATATGTTTTGCCGTCTGGTTCCATGCACCTCAAATGACTCCGCCATGAACGTGCTGTTCTGACTTGCGCCGAACTTCATTCGGTCGGGCGTATCCAAGGCTCAAATCTAAAGCTTGGCACGTATGAGCGAACCTAGCCGCATTTTGCGCAAACGTCACCTACGCGTGTGTTTGCCACGTATATCGAGCCTTCATCACGGAAAAGGTTTCTTGTAATGGGAAGGAGCGCGGTATCAAAGCCGCATACGTGCACGAATACGCCAAGTCCAGTTCTTAAAGGAATCGCGGTTCCCGCCATCTCACCGTCTTTGGTTCATAAGCGATGACGCTATTGAATCTACTCATCGTTCCGACTGGCCGTTATTCCGGCACACACCGCCGGCAGTTCGAATCCGTTCACATCATTACAGACATGATTTTGTTGGCCGTGGGTTGTTGTCTTTAAAACGGTGGCATCGTGGTCAAGCGCCGGCCGACGGCTTTGCGCCTTATCTCGAACTGGCCTGCTGCGGCGTTGGTGCAGGGGTCAAATTTCAACGTTTTGCGCCTATGCGGCGGGGGTTGAAAATAGCTTGACTGGTCCAGCATGCCACACAAACATAACGCCGCCCGCCGCCATCACATCGGTAAAATGAAGTTCAGAGTGACGAACTGGGCGGAGTATGAAGCGGGTCTTCGCCGCCGTGGCAGTTTAACCCTTTGGGTAACGCCGGAAGCACTTATCGGTTGGGCCGCCCCACGTCGCAAGACGAGAGGGGGCCAGCCGCGTTACTCTGATCTGGCGATCGAAACCACTTTGATGCTGGGCATGGTATTCGGGTTGCGTTTGCGCCAGAGCGAAGGGCTTCTGAGTTCGGTGCTCGACATGATGGGATTGGGTTTGCCAGTGCCCGATCACACCACGCTGAGCCGACGGGCCAGAACTTGGAAGCCATCGGCCAGAAGCAACGACCAGCAGCATGTGGCGGATGGCCCCGTTCACGTTCTGGTCGACAGCACTGGACTGCAGATCTATGGCGCCGGCCAATGGCTGGAAGAAAAACATGGTGCAAAGTCCCGACGTGGCTGGCGAAAGCTGCACTTGGCTGTTGATGCCGACAGTGGCGAGATCATTGCACATAGTCTGACAAATCAGGAAGTCGGCGATACCTCGCAGCTGGAGCAGTTACTGGATCAGATCGACGAAGAGATCGACCAGTTCACCGCCGATGGAGCTTATGATGGCACTCCCACCTATGACGCTGTCCTACTTCACAGCCCAGGCGCAAGGGTCGCCATTCCACCGCGCTCGAACGCTGTTGAACGGCCCAACGCCCAAGCATGCTGCCAGAGAGACGACCACATCGCCTCCATGCAGATAGATGGCCGGCTGACATGGCAGACATCCACCGGCTATGGCAAACGAGCTTTGGTTGAAACCGCGATGGCTCGATACAAGGGCGTCATCGGTCCGCGGCTACGTGCTCGTTCATTCCGTGCGCAGCAGACAGAAGCTACGATCGGCGTCACCATTCTTAATCGAATGCTTGCCTGTGGACGCCCGAAATCCGTTCGCTGCGAGACATCGGCGCCCGCAACGAAATAAGCGCCCTATCAAAGACTAAATTCCGCATATTTGCTGATCCCCGCACCAACGCTCATTATCGCTGGAGTCCACAAGGTGGCGGCAGGTCGTTCGATCCGGGATTTGGCGCGATATCGCGACGAGATACTCCTCGGTCTTCTGGAGCTTCGCTCCAATGAACTCGCGGCCTCGCCTTCTTTAGCAGCCTCTTAGGTCGAATTGGTCTGCAGGCCTATAGCCTCTGGGCCCCACGACCGCCCCAGCAACAATCGCCGAAGACGCAAGCCGCAGTGACGGTCAGGCGCGAGGACGCGCGCCATCGGAAGAATTTGCCGGCAGCGAGATGCCACGACCTCAACGCAAGGAATATAAGATGCACGGTACAACCGAAGACCGCCTTCTGCTTCTGGAGACCAAGCCCCCTCGAATTCTTTCGCTTTCGCTCGAAGGGCAGGACGTTGTCGAATTTGTCGCGAACTGTGGCGGAACGCCGGACGGGATTGCAATCGACTACTTAAATCGGCACGTCTATTGGACCAACATGGGTGACGACTGGTCCGCGAATGACGGTTTCATCGAAAGGATCGACTTCGACGGCGAGAACCGGGTAATCGTTATCCCAAAGGGGGCGACCTATACGCCGAAGCAAATCCAGATCCATACGGACTCGCAGCTTCTCTACTGGTGCGACCGCGAAGGCATGCGCGTCATGCGATCCCGAACCGATGGGTCCGATATCACCGTCCTTGTTGAGACTGGGTCAACCGCCGAAGACCGAAGGGACGAGCGCCTCCACTGCGTCGGAATTGCGATCGATCGTTCCGCGCAGCGGTTGTTCTGGACGCAAAAAGGCCCTCCAAATGCAGGCTTGGGACGCATTTTCAGCGCCCCGCTCGAAATCGCATCCGGTGAGTCCCCGGCTAATCGGACGGACGTCCGACTTGAATTCGACGCACTTCCAGAACCGATAGACCTTGAGTGGGACTCTGAAAACTGCACCCTCTACTGGACCGACAGAGGCGACCCGCCTCGCGCAAACACACTAAATCGCTGCAAGTTCGTGAACGGCCGCCCCCAGCCTCCGGAGATCCTCTCATCGAACCTGCAAGAGGGCATCGGGCTAGCGCTCGATGAGAAGCGTGGCCTAGCGTACGTCAGCGATCTTGGTGGTCTGGTCCACGCGGTTGCTCTGCGCCCAAACACGACCCCTCGGCTTCTGATTTCCGGACGTGGAAGTCTCACGGGCATCGCGCTCTGGCGATCTACGGCTGCTTAAAGGGCAGATCACCGAGTCAACTAGAGAATTTGTCCCGGTCTCGGGCGATGCCTTTTTCCGCTAAGCGCTCAAGTCCCTTGGCCAGTGACTGTCTCGTATTTGAAGCCCCGAAAGTCGGATGTTGAGGAGTGCGAGATGGAGAATGCAGCAACCGGGCCATCGGTCGGGACCAACGCCGCCGACGGCCCCAGGACTTCGATCTTGGTAGTCGACGATGACGCCGGTTTCTTTAGGGGGTTGCAGAGCGCCTTCTTGAAACATGGATTTGTCACCGAGCATTGTACTTCGATCTCTCGCGCGGTCGACGCCTGCAATATGCGATGCTTCCAGGCCCTGATCACCGAACTGGTGGTGGGAGGGGAAAGCGGGATTCAATTGGTCAAGACGGCAGCTTCATCCATGAATGCAACTCCGATCGTTGTCCTGACGGCATATGGAAATATCAGCGCAGCGGTGACGTCCATCAAACTGGGCGCGCGAGACTTCCTTATCAAGCCAACTGAAGCAACCGATATTCTTCAGGGCCTCGGGTTCGTTGGATTTGCGGAACTCGATGCGGAAAGAAGGTTTAAGTCACCTCATTTGGTTCGATGGGACCACGTGTTCACAATTTATGAGGATACTGGTCGGAACATCTCCGCCACCGCGCGTCGTTTGAACATGCACAGGCGGACCCTGCAGAGGATGCTGGCTCGCGAAGAGCCTAAAGCTCCGATCAGTAGGCAGCCATAATGGCGCTTGAGGTGACGCAGATCTTCAAGTCGACGTGTTTCACTATAGGCGTCATTACTGACGAAATCCGACCTTGTGTACGGCCTTCGCCGTAAGTTCGAACCCCATCAAGGCGCGGTAGCACACCGTAGGCCCGCGTCATTTATGAAAACCCGTCAGAACGACCTTCCCGAACAATCCGCCGGCCTCCATCCGGCGATGTGCGTCCGATGCAGCGGTGAGCGGATACGTCGCTCCAATGACCGGCTTCAGCTCGTGGCCAACCCTCGGCAGCACCTGTTCCCTGAACCGGCTGATCATCGCTCGTTTTTCTGACCGTGACCTGGATTTCATCACCGTCCCCAGCAATTGCAGGTGGTTGTGAAGAACGATGTCGAGGGGAATGATGGCGTTGTTATCGCGGCCCAGCAAGCCGACCTGGACAAGCCGGCCACCAGGCGCAAGACTACGAATGTTGCGGGCGAGGTAGGACCCGCCGACAAAGTCGATGATCAGATCGACGTCGCGAGAGGCGGGCGTATCGACGATTTCCGCCTCGAAGTCGGCCTGCCTGTAATCGAAGACCGCATCCGCGCCGAGTGACAGCACGTTTTCGATGTTGTTCGCAGATGCCGTGGCCAGCACAGTCGCTCCTGCTGCCTTGGCGAGCTGGACAGCAGCCGATCCGATGCCACCTGCGGCAGCATGAACGAGGACCGTCTCACCTCTTGCGACCCTCCCGAGATTTGAAAGCGCCTCCCAGGCCGTGACGAAACTTTCCATGACTGCGGCTGCGTCGGTGCAGGACATGCCTGCCGGGATGGCAACGGCCATCCCGTGGTCCAGGCGCGCGTATTGGGCATAGGCGCCGCCGCCGACAATGCCCATGACACGGTCGCCGACTGCAAAGCCGGTCACCCCGTCCCCTATAGCGATGACCTCACCAGCGACTTCAAGCCCGAGAATAGTGCTGTCGCCGTAGCTCTGCGAGCCATAAACACCCTCCCGTTGAAGGAGGTCGGCTCGGTTGACGCCAGCCGCCATCACCTTCACAAGAAGGTCGTCGGGGCGGACCTCGGGCATGGGAGCTTCGCCGAGCCGCAGGACATCCGCGCTTCCGAAGTCATCGAACATGATCGCTTTCATCGCAACGGTTCCTTATTTCGAAAGCGCCCGCCGGGCGATGCTAGCAGCAAACAGCAGCGTCTCGCGGCTGTTGTGGTCGCCGCCGGCGGACTGACGGGCTGCCGCGGCCTCTTCGTAACTGACACCGTGCTCTTCGATGAAGCGCATGAACGCATCCGTCGGATGGGCTGTGACCTTGTTGGTGTAGCGCGTCCTGCGGGCGTCGATCTTCTCAGCAGAGAGTTCCCAGACGACATTGACCTGGGTTCTGCCGCTGGCTGTGAAAACATCCGAGATAGAGTTCATCCGGCAGTAGGTTGGTTCGGCTACTTCGGCTACATAGTGCTGCACGACGAGGCCCGAGCCGATCTGCTCGACATTGATCGACATCCGACGGCCGTCGTCGGTCCATGTGACCCCGGCAGCGATATGATCGGGAGGGCAGCAACGAAGATATTCGGCGTCGGGGAGGTTGAAGAGCCAGTCCGCGATGTCGATCTTTTCAAAGGGAACGTCGATCTCCGCGGAATAGGCGGACTGAGAGAGAATTGTATCGAGGACCTTGACCATCGTAGTGTTCCTTCTGTTTGTTGGGCGACAGCCCGTTGACGAGAAGGAAAGTGCTCTGAATGTCTGCAGATGATAACGAACTGAATGGTCGAAACGGTTTTGCGTCGTAGGCAAAGATGAGGGACCCACGCTTCGCCGAACATCTCGCAGTTTACGTCGATGTCGTCCGAACTGGAAGCTTTTCGGCGGCTTCTCGGCGCCGGGCTGTCACGCCCTCGGCTGTCGTTCGACAGATCGACGCATTGGAGCAGGACCTGGGTGTTCCTCTCCTTGTTCGCTCGACACGGGCACTGTCGGTGACAGACGCCGGCCGTCACCTTTTTGAGCGCGCCCAGCGCCTGCTTGACGATCTGGCCGATACCCATGCCGAGGTTGCCGCTTTCGATGGCGCAGTCAGCGGCATGCTGCGCGTCGCCTGTTTCCCGACATTCGGAAAACGATACGTCATCCCTGTTCTGGCATCTCTCGCGCGGGAATATCAGAGCCTGCACGTCGAGCTGGATCTGACCGAGCGGCTGGCCGACCCGGTCGCGGAGCGGCTCGATCTGGTGGTGAGGATGGGTGATCTACAGGACAGCTCGCTGATAGCCACCAAGTTGGCGCCTCTTGATCGCATCATCGTGGCGAGCCCCGAATATCTTGAGCACTATGGGGTGCCGGAAAGTGCAGATGCGCTTCGCCAACATCGTGTCCTCGATAAGCTCCATGGCAACGATCTTCTCGGTTGGTCTAATATTCTTGGCGCACCGACAGGGGAAGCGTGCGAGCGCGTCGTATTCCGGTCAGACGATTTTGAAGCGTTGAACGGGGCTGCGATCGCCGGGATGGGGGTGGCGTTCCTACCGAGCTGGGTCTCGGGGCCTTCCGTCCAGGCGGGTGATCTTGTCCGCCTACAGCTATCGGGCGAAGGGTGGAATGAAAGGCCTTCCGGGATCTATCTTCTTCGTGCGCTCCAAGTGCCATCTGCGAAAATCAGAGCATTCACCGACGCGCTCAAAAATCATGTCGGAGCACCGCCGCGTTGGAGCTGATGTTCCCCTGATTGGAAGTAGTGGCATCAACGGCACTGTAATGTTAACC
>UBXG01000043.1 GCA_900469475.1 Hyphomicrobiales bacterium
GGGCTGGTATCCTGCGCTTCCAGCGTAGCTTCTAATAGCGACCTACCTGGTCTCCTGGGACCAGGTACGGGAAGCCTGATGTACCGATCCATCAGGCTTCTCATAGCAATCGGTTGACCTCCGATCAAAGCCGGAAGGATCCGGTTTCCCTCCGGTTCCTTCTTATTGCCCAGCGAACCTACGCCCTTCCTGTCGTCAGAAACGACATCAGTCTGGCGCGTAGTAGCCCGCCTGATGAGCGGCACGATCCAGCGCCTCCCTGAAATCGGGATGAGCAAGCCCGATCATCGCCTTTGCCCGCTCTGCCACCGATTTGCCCTTGAGGTTCACCCAGCCATATTCGGTAACAACGATATGGATATCGTTGCGCGACGTCGTTACGGGACCTGTGAGGTTCGGAACGATACGCGAAAGAGTTCCCTTCGCCGCTGTCGCGTGACAGGCGATGATCGAGCGGCCGCCGCGTGAGCCATAGGCGCCGCGAACGAAGTCCACCTGGCCGCCCGAGCCACTGAACTGCCTTCCGTTGACGAATTCGGAATTGCACGCACCATTGAGATCGATCTGCAGCGTCGCATTCACCGACACCATACGATCATTCTGAGCGATGACGAACGGATTGTTCACATAATCAACGGGATGCGCCTCGACATCGGGATTATCGTTCAGGAAGTCGTAAAGCGGCTTGTCTCCCAGCGCAAAGGTGAAGATGGTTCGCCCTAAATGTATCTGCTTGCGGCTATTGTCGACCACGCCGGCCCTGACCAGAGCGGCAAGTCCCGATGTCATCATTTCTGTATGGATGCCGAGGTGACGGTGCTGTGAAAGACCGGCGCAAACTGCGTCAGGCAGTGCACCGATGCCCATCTGCAGGCAATCACCGTCATCCACAAGCCCGGCGATGATAGCACCGATCGCATCATCGACTTGCGAACGAGGCGCGGCAGCAAGCGCCGGGAGGTTTGCGTCATTCTCGACAAGTGCCGTGACGCGCGAGACCGGGATCATGCAATTGCCCCGCACATAGGGCATGCTGGGATTGACTTCGAGGATCAGCCGAGCGCCGGGCTTGCGGGCGACCGCCAAGGCATAATCCGTACTGGCGCCGAGGCTGAAATTCCCGTCCGCATCCATAGGTGAGACGGTAGCGATCAATGTATCCACGCCGACATGCTCGACAAGCGAGCGCGGCACCTGGCTGAAATGGCACGGCACGATTTCGGCGGCAGGCAGCATCTCCGCCATTCGTCGCTTATCCAGGGCGCGATCCACCGCTCCATGAAAATAACTCATGGGAACGATGCGATCGCGCAGGTCGAAGTCGAGCACGCTGGAGCCGGCGACACCCGTGCAAAGCAGGTAGTAAAGCCGGACGTTGTCCACCGCCCCGGCCCGCGCGCGTTCGGCCAATGCTGCAAGGATGGCAGGCGGCTGGCCGGCGGCGATCGGCATGGCGATCTTCGCACCGGACGGTATTAGGGCAACGGCCTCATGTGCAGAGCGCACGCGTTCGCGGTATTGCGTCTGATGATTAGCGGCCATCGAGTCCTCCCCTTGAATGCCACCGTCAGCACAATTTGGCATCCACCGCTGGATCGTGGCCGGCCCTCCTCCGAGGCCGCCGCGAGCGCTTGCTGCAGTGGAACGCGCTTACATAAAAGCGCCGAACCCGCTGTTTGCGCAAGACCCGAACATCGCATTCACACCGGCAAAAATGGAAGTGTCAGGCCCTGACGTCGACTGTACCCATCATGCCGAGATCTTCATGCTCGAGGATGTGGCAGTGATACATGCGCCGCCCCGGCAAATCCTGCCGCAGCAGGATACGGACCGTCTCGCCGGCGGCAACATTCGCAGTGTCTTTCCAGGCCCGGTAGGATGGCTGGGTGACCGCGCCATCCTTTTCGCGTTCGACAAGCTGGAACTGCGTCCCATGCACATGAAACGGATGGTCCATATCCGCCTGGTTGGCAATTTCCCATAACTCGACCTGACCGACCTTCGAAACTTCGTCAATGCGCTTCATATCGAAGCTAGCGCCGTTGATGAGGAACTTCATCTCCATGCCTTCCATGGATTCCGTCAACACAAAGCGACGCGTGACGGCCGGCTTAGAAAGGTGTTCGATGGAGCGCAGCGTCGCGGGAAGCGGTGGCACGTTGGGTGCAGCCTCCTCTGAAACATCGGCGGTCAGCAGGGTGATGCCGGCCGCTTCAGGCTTGCCGGGTCCCATCCACCCGCGATCATAGTCGAGCGTGACAAGCTTTGCCGCTCCCGGCCTATCGAAGGAGATGATGAGCTCAACGCGCTCGGCAGGTGCAAGCAGCAAATCGTCGATGCCGACAGGAGCTTCGATAAGCCCCCCATCCGTTCCGACAAGCGCCATGGCGGCATTCTCGAATGTCAGCCGGAGGAAGCGCGCATTTGTCGCGTTGAAGAGGCGCAGGCGACGCTTCTCCCCTTTCCTCACGGTCAATACCGGATTTTTCTGGCCGTTGACCAGCACATGATCGCCGACGCGCCCGTTCATCACATCGATCATGTTGCTCGCCGGCATGCTTCCATCTTCGGCGATCCGAAGATCGGTGAACATCAGGATCGTATCGCCATATTCCGCAGGGATCGGGTCAACCTTAGGTTTCACGAGAAAGATGCCTGCGAGACCCCGATAGACCTGCGCGGCGGTGAAGCCGTGTGGATGCGGATGAAACCAATAGGATGCTGCGCTGCCTTGCGGCAGATCGAAAGCATAGAGGCGCTCGCTACCCGAGGCGATGGATTCCATGGGATTGCCATCCTGATCGGCCGGCACCGGCATTCCGTGCCAATGAACTGTCGTCGGTTCATCGGGAATGCCGTTCCTGAAGCTGATCTCGACCCTGTCGCCCTCACGCGCCTCGATCACCGGATTTCCGTCGTTATAGAGGAGGGCCGGCGTGTCGAGCCTGTCTGCGAAGCGAACCAACCCCGGTTCGGCGGCAAGCCTTGCCTTGAACAGACCCGCTTCGCCGGCCTCGTTCAGCAAACGCGGCAGCTCCCGCAAAGGCTGCCCTTCCGGCAGGACAGGCTTACCGCCGGTCATCGCCATGTCATGAGCGCCGTTTGCTCCCATATGTCCCATGTCATCCATCATCTGGGCCGCGGCCGGCCCGGAAATCGCAAGACCCGCCAGCCCTGTCAGAAAATTACGTCGATGCATCGATTGCTTCCTCTTACTCAACAATATCCTCATAAGGCCGCTCACCACCGTGAACGCATCCGGACTGGTCTCGATCCTGGCGTCTGGATCGACAGACTGATTGCCTTGGTGGCGGATCTGGCGCCGCCGCAGGTCATGTTTTCAAGTCGCAGCACCATGAGAATTCTCATCTGTTTCGATCTCATGGTGCTCAAAATGGAGGTTCCAACCATGGTAAGGTCAAGTGTCCTGCGGCGAAAAATATGCTATTGACCTTCCCATGGTTGGAAGCCCCACCTTCCATCGGCAATATCAGGCGGTGCCTGTCAGGAGAACATTCATGAATATCGGACAGGCGGCGAAAGCATCGGGTGTATCGGCCAAGATGATCCGCTATTACGAAGAAACCGGCCTTATCCCCGCGGCCGGCAGAACGGCATCGGGCTATCGCGACTATTCGGATACCGACGTGCACATGCTGCGTTTCATCCGCCGGGCGCGCGATCTAGGCTTTGCCGTTGCCGAAATCAGCGAGCTTTTGGGGCTCTGGCGCGACGAAAGCCGCCAGAGCGCCGAGGTCAAGCGCCTCGCTCAGGGTCATATCGCGGCACTGAAGAAAAAGATCGCCGACCTGCAGGACATGGAGCAAACACTCACCATGCTCGTTAATTCCTGCCAGGGCGACCATCGTCCGCATTGCCCGATCCTGCAGCGGCTCGAAACCGATCGGGAGGACGAAAATCTGTCAATCCAGCCTCGAGCGGGCGCCATACCGCGGCCGCTTCAGTGATCTCCGCTCATCGGTTCATCCGCTCAGCGACTCGTCTGGTGCGCGGGTCGTCAATATATCGCCGATCACCGGGCCATGTTCAATCGTGCCGTCTTCGCCGCGCCGATATTGGACGCCGACCTTGCAGGCATGAGGGGCCATTTCCCAGATCCAGCCCTTGAGATGGCGGCCGGTGTCGGGGGGCGAGTAGAGTGGCATGTCGAACCGCAGTCCGTCGTCCTCGCCAAGATCGAGCGTGCACATGACCGTGCCTTCGCCGTCGTCCTCTTCGTCAAGGTTGGGGTCCGCCACATGCGTAATCGTGGTGCGAAGCGGCTCGACATGCACGAGGGCCTGCAGGGCATGCGGAAGATCGGCAAAGGGCGGTGCCGCACGACCGTCGCTCGGCTCTTCGTCGAAAGCCTCATCCAGCGTGACCCGGCGGAAATAGTATTCGCTGTGCCCCATTTCGTCCCAGCCGCCGGTCGCCGTTGCGATATCGTCCAGATCGTGGACACGCAGGAGGAAGCTGGTTCCGCCCGAATGCATCACCACGAGACGGTCGTCATTGTCGTCGCCGCCGAGGGAATCGGTGCGCAAGCGGATATCGAGCTCAACGATCTCATCACCTTGAGCGTTGCGGGAGGTTTCATAGGCCCCGCTGTAGAAACGCACTTCGACGCGTTCCAAAGTCCGATGATGGATACGCCAGAACAACAGGTTGTAACGAACATCGGCCCGAAGCGCCAGGAGCCTGTGCCAGTCGATATGGGAAGACAAGTACAGGCCGGTCAGACCCTGACCGGCTGCAACATCCTCGAAGCCGGGGCGATATTCGACGGGCAAGGCGTCGGCCACCGTCGTTGGCTTCTCGGCCGTCGGCCTGGGCGGATCGACGGCGTCGCGAAGACGCCGGTGTATCTCGAAGGCATCGACCTTCGCGATCCGCAGCATCTGCATCGAAAACAGCATCTGGTCGATCTCGTAGACCTCGCCCGACGAGAGTGCTCCGCATTCCTCACGCGCCGACCGCACTAATGCCGGCGAAATGAGGGATTCAAGCGACTGCCTGTCGCAAAGGAAGCGATTGAAGAATTCATCGAGGCTCCAAGCCAGGTCGCTCGTCCTTTTCGATACGGGATCGATGAAGACGACATCCTCGTCGGTTGCCGTCAACTTGCGGTAATAGAGAAGGACGCCGAATGGCGTCAGTGCAATCGGGATGCGCCGCACGTCATCCGGCGGCGAAATGATCCATCGGTTAAGCACGGCCTGCCATGGTCGCGGGTCGATCAGGGCCAGTTGCATTTCGCCATAGAACCCAAGCCCCTTGCGACGCCACAATTCGAGAAGGCTGGCGGGAAGAATGCCTTCATAGGCGGCGACGAGCTCGCTGTCAGCTCGGGAAACCTGCCGCGATGGCGGATGCTCTGCGATGAAGCGGTGAAGAGCAAGGCGGCGAAACGGAAGAACAAGGCGATCAAACATAAGTTGTATATGGACGGCGGCGTCCATCGGACAAGATACCGATCGTCCAGCCACGCAATTTCCCTATTCCCCACCTGATCGAGGCAATCGGCTCAGGCTTCGCCATCCAGAAATTGCCGGAGACGCGGCACGACGAAATCGAGAAAGACGCGCACGCGCTGCGGCATGCGCGCGCCGCCGAGAAAAACCGCGTGTATCTGTTCCTCGTCCGGCTCGACGACATCGGCAAGCACCTCGACGAGACGACCGGCCGCAATATCGGCCCGTACGTGATAGTCGCCCATGCGGGCAAGCCCCACACCCGCTAGCGCCATGCGCCGCACGGTTTCGCCATTATTGGCAAGCAGCGAGCTCGTCATGGCGCGATCGACGATACGGCCGCTTTCCCGCACCGGCCAGACAGGTGCAAGACGGCGGAAATTGAAGCCCAGGCAATTGTGCCGAGAGAGATCATCGACGCCCAGCGGTATTCCGTGGCGATCGAGATAGCTGGGCGCTGCGACGATCTTGCGGCGGGCAATACCGATGCGGCGTGCAATCATGCCTGAAGCCGGCAAAGCCCCAACCCGAAAAGCAACGTCGGTGCGGTCGAGATAAAGATCGACGATTTCATCGGAAAGCGACAGATCGACGACAACATTGGGATAGGTCCGCCAAAATTCCGGCAAGAGCGGCTCGAGGCCGAGCACCCCCAGGGCAACGGCAATATTGACCCGCACCGTGCCGCCGGTCGTCGTCGCACCCTGTGCCAGCTCCTGTTCGACCTCGTCGAGATCGTGCAGCAGGGCCTGGCTGCGCTCATAATAGATCTGGCCCTCCGGGGTCAGCGACAGCCGCCGGGTGGAACGCTCGACGAGCCGCACGCCGAGCCTGGCTTCGATGCGGGAGATCAACTTGCTGACGGTCGAAGGCGTCATGCGCAGCAGGCGCGCCGCTTCGGAAAAGCTGCCGGCTTCCACCACACGAAGAAATACCTGCATTTCGCCAGCGCGATTGTCCATGGAGCACCAATCTTTGATTTAGTTTCACAAATAATGTGAAAACTCAGCCAATTCTCAAGCAAGAACGCGCTCTCTATTTCATAGGCGGAAGAGATTGCGCCATCAAGTCCGGTGCTCGATCCATTCACGGCGGCCGAAGCCGCCGAGGCTTTCAAAAGGAGTTTCCGATGCTTACCGTTACCGCCCATGGCGCAACAATTCCCGCGCTCGGCTTCGGCGTCTTCCGCATGTCGGACGCAGAGGTAGAGCGGGTCATCCCGGCCGCACTGGAGGCCGGTTTCCGTCATTTCGACACCGCACAGATCTATCAGAACGAGGCGGCACTCGGCCGAGCGCTAACGGCCGCCGGTGCACGACGAGACGAGCTGTTCCTGACCACGAAGGTCTGGGTCGACAATTACAGCGACGAGAGGTTCGCCGCCTCGGTCGACGAGAGTCTCGACAAGCTCAAGACCGACCGCGTCGATCTCCTGCTGCTGCATTGGCCGGGCGACAAGGTGCCGGTCGCGGAGCAGATCGAAATGCTGAGCGCTGTCAAAGCCGCCGGCAAAACCCGCTTCGTCGGCGTCAGCAACCAGAATATCGCCCAGATGCGGGAATCGGTCAGACTTTCCAGCACGCCGATCGTGACCAATCAGGTCGAAATCCATCCCTATCTGCCCCAGCACGCGCTCGTTGCGGCTGCAAAAGCAAGCGGTCTTGCGATCACCGCCTACTACGGCATGGCCGATGGTACGGTGCCGAAGGATCCAGTGCTGCAGCGGATCGGCGCCAGATACGGCAAGAGCGCCGCGCAGGTCGGTCTTCGCTGGCTGATCCAACAAGGCCACATCGCTTTGTCCAAGACGGCCAACCCGGAGCGCGTCAAGGAAAACATCGCAATCTTCGACTTCAATCTCGACGAGGCGGATATGGCCGCCATCGCCAATCTCGCACGCCCGGATGGCCGGATCGTCAGCCCGCCCGGTCTCGCGCCCGAATGGGACGCCTAAGGAGCTTCAATATGGACACCAAGATTTCGACGGCCCAAAAGGTCCAAACATCCTCTCACGCCCGATGGGCGCTTCTCGCCCTTGCGATCGGCGCCTTCGGCATCGGCACGACCGAGTTTTCGCCTATGGGACTTCTCCCGGTCATCGCCAAGGGGGTCGACGTCTCGATCCCAACGGCAGGCCTCCTCATCAGCGCCTATGCGATCGGCGTTATGGTCGGCGCCCCCTTCATGACGCTCGCCTTCAGCCGCTTCGGCAAGCGCACGGCACTAATGCTGCTGATGAGCATCTTCACGATCGGCAATCTCATGTCGGCGATGGCGCCGGGCTACTTCACGCTGCTGCTTGCCCGGCTCGTCACCAGCCTTAACCATGGCGCCTTCTTCGGCCTGGGCGCGGTGGTGGCGGCAAGCGTCGTGCCGAAGGAAAAGCAGGCAAGCGCGGTAGCCGCGATGTTTATGGGACTGACGATCGCCAATATCGGCGGCGTGCCGGCCGCAACCTGGGTCGGTCAAGCGATCGGCTGGCGCATGGCTTTTGCAGGAACGGCACTGATCGGCATAGCCGCCATTGCAGCGCTATGGTTCGCCCTGCCGAAAGGCGAGCGCGGCGCGATGCCTGATATCAGGCGGGAACTTACCGTACTTACTCACCCCACCGTGCTGCTTGCGATGGCAACCACCGTCATGGGCGCAGGCGCGATGTTCTCGCTATATACCTATGTCGCTCCGGCTCTCACCGAACTTACCGGCGCATCCAATAGCTTCGTGACCCTTGGGTTGGTCCTGATCGGCGTAGGCTTCACGATCGGCAACTGGCTTGGCGGACGGCTCGCCGACTGGTCGCTCGACGGTGCGACCAGGATCTTCCTGGCTTTGCTCGCAGCTATCATGTTCGCGCTGCCGCTGGCAATGATCACCCACGTTGGTGCCGCCATCGGTCTGCTTCTCTGGGGTGGCGCGGCATTTGCCCTCGTCCCGCCCGTGCAGATGCGCGTCATGGAAGCAGCGGCAGAAGCGCCGGGGCTTGCTTCCTCCATCAATGTCGGAGCCTTCAATCTCGGCAATGCTCTGGGGGCGGCCACCGGTGCCGCCGTCATCAGCCTCGGCTTCGGCTATGCGGCGGTCGCGATTGCCGGAGGCGTGTTGGCCGCCGCCGGCTTGGCGCTGGTGTTGATCGGTACGCGCAAACCGTCATCGCTCCCGGCAAATTGCGGCGCTTGATAAGCTCAAGGCGTCCAAGCCCTCGATAATGAAGCCTGATCATGCCGTCTGCAGGTTGATGCCATCGCCTGCAGGCGGTTTTGCGCATCCCGGGGATGCTTGTGGCTTTGTCCTGTCGAAGGCACGCCTTGTCGTATAGTGCTGGCCGGTGCCGCACTTACCGAAATTGGCCGGCACTTCTAATTTGTCTTATGAATTAAAGGCCTTCGTATTGCCAGCGCTGGTTGCTTTCGGATAGACCCTTTCCATCTCTCGTGTTCAGATTTTCCGGAGCATCGAAATGCGTCTTGAACCGCAGCAGCGAATTTATGTCTGCTTCTTCCTCTTTGCGGTATCGATGGGCGCAATGCTGTCGCGCCTTCCCGATCTGCAGGACGCCTTGCAGATCGACAAATCGGAGCTCGGTCTGACACTGATCGGCGCAGCTATCGGGGCGCTGATATCGCTCACCTTCGCCTCCCCGATCGTTGCACGTCTGGGCGCGCGCAAGACGGCATTCATCACCGTGCTGGGAACTTCCGCATCCCTGGCGCTCGTGCCCTGGATGGGCGTTGCTCCGCTTGTCTTTGCCATCCTGCTTTGTGAAGGTCTGCTGGCCGGAGCGCTTGAAATCAATCTCAACGTCGAGATCGATCGCATCGAGGCGCAGCTTGGCCGGGGCGTGATGAACCGCGCCCATGGGTTCTGGAGCCTCGGCTTCTTCGTCACCGCCCTCGCATCTTCGGTCATCCGCCAGGCCGGCATTTCGATGCAGCTGCACCTTGCCCTGACATTCACTTTCGTGCTGATCGTGGGTTCGCTTGTCATTGCCGGCATGCGCAATGCGCCCGCCCGCCCGGCACAGGATCATCCGGAGGTCGGGCATGTTGCGCTGCCAACACTCGGCCTGCTGCCTCTCTGCGTCATTGGCATTGCTGCCTTCCTGGTCGAGGGCGCGGGCATCGACTGGTCGGCGATCTATATGCGCGACGTCTTTCATGTCGAGCCGTTCGTCGGCGGTCTCGGATTGACACTTTTTACATTCTTCATGGCGCTGGCAAGGCTGTTTGCGGACCAGTTCGTCGATCGCTTCGGCTCCCGCTCCGTTGCACTGTCGCTGTTGCTCCTCTCGACTGCCGGCCTCTGCGCCGTCTGGGTCGCACCCCACCCCAATGTGGCGCTGCTGGGCTTTGCCCTCATGGGCACCGGTTGCAGCGCTGTTTATCCGCTTGCGGTTTCGGCCGCCGCCCAGCGCACCGATCGTCCGGCTCATGTCAATGTTGCCGCACTTGGACAAATGTCCTTCGTCGTCTTCTTCCTGGCTCCGCCGCTGCTGGGAATCGTTGCCGAACATGCGGGGATTCGCACGGCCTACCTTGTCTGCATCCCGGTCATCCTCGCCGCCTTGATGGGCATAGGGTCGCTCTCCGCACGCCGCAGCGCTTTTGCATAAGGGCTCTCCTATCGCTGAAGTCGCCTCCATCTTCGCCAGGATCCGTTATTCGCTGTGAGGGGGAACGCTATACGCTTCCCCCTCCTCCGCAGCCAAGCGTGGGGCATCGCTCGCCTGCGGTGCTTTCACCAAACCAGGAGCCTCTGCCCGCTTAACGCAGCGAGCGGAATGCCGCCCTGACTTCATTGGTGAAAATCGCCGGCTGCTCCCAGGCCGCAAAGTGGCCGCCATTCTCGGTCTTGTTGAAGTAGATCAGATTGCCGAAGGCACGCTCCGTCCACGACTTGGGTGCCTGATAGATTTCTCCCGGAAAGACACTAACCGCGACCGGCACGGAAGGGATCCTTTCGAGAGCGTTGAAATTGTTGGTGTGGTCTTCCCAATAGATCTGGGCTGCGGAGGTACCCGTCTCCGTGAACCAATAGAGAGAAATGTCATCCAACATCTCGTCCCGAGTGAGAATCTTTTCCGGCTGCTTGTTGCTATACGTCCACTCGGCGAACTTGTCGTACATCCACGCGGCCATTCCGATCGGCGAATCGACGAGCGAGTAACCGATCGTCTGCGGACGCGTAACCATCATTTGGGCGTAGGCAGCGCTGTCTCGGTAGAAAATCGCGAGCTTGTCGAAGCAGGCGCATTCGTCCGCAGTGAGACCTGCGGGCGCCGGGGCACCTGCAGCCAAGATCGGCACGATTTCTTTTGGAACGATCGCAGGCATGTTGAGATGAATGCCCAGCAGTCCGGGCACCTTTTGATGCGCCATGCGCTCGGAGATGACCGAGCCGCAATCACCGCCTTGCGAGACGAACTTCTCATATCCGAGGCGATTCATCAGCGTGCCCCAAGCACGGCCGATATGGTCCGAACCCCAGCCCCTCGTCGTCGGCTTGCCGGAGAAGCCGAAACCGGGAATCGATGGCACCACGAGATGAAAGGCGTCTTCGGCCTTGCCGCCGTGAGCGGTCGGATTCGTCAAGGGATCGATCACCTTGAGCATTTCCAGAACCGAGCCCGGCCAGCCGTGGGTCATGATCAGCGGCATTGCGTTTTCATGCGGCGAGCGCACGTGAATGAAGTGAATGGCCAGCCCGTCGATTTCGGTCATGAACATCGGCAGAGAATTGAGCTTCTGTTCCACCTTTCGCCAATCATAGCCGTCGGCCCAATATCCAACGAGATCGCGCAGGCGTTCGAGTTGCACGCCCTGGGAGTCGTCAGCGACATTTTCCTTGAGCGGCCAGCGTGCCGTCGCAAGCCTCTGCTTCAATTCGGCAATCGCGCTGTCGGGAATATGGACCTTGAACGGCTTCACACCGTCAGGCAAGGCGTCCGATGCGGCAAGGGACATGGCAGGCTTCAGGAGCGAGGCTGCACCGGCGACGGCAGCCGCAGTCACAAAGGCGCGTCTATTCATTGAGAAGGATAAAGGCGACATCAGAATCTCCAAATGTTTGGGAGGTTTGTTGAATGCCGCGAAGTTTTGCTTTCGGCGTGTATCCCGGTTGTGTCCTCAACCCAGCCAAATTGTATCCCTCTTTGTCCGGATCGACCGAGGCTACAATGGAACACAGAACTCTGCGTTTTGGCTTTGCCAGCGGCAAAATGCACCCGAAAAATATGGAACTTGGCCGAGTAGCCAGTGAAGAGGAATTTTTGGAGAATCTTGGGGTGGGAGATGAGGCAATGCGGGCTGCTAAGCCCTGCGGCGACCCCATAGAGATGGCGCGGGCTTGCGAAGTTCCTCTTCCATGATGATGGAAGCGGCTCGATGGCTACCTGCTCGAAGCGGCGCTCGCCTATGGGCAAAAATGGGGGCGGCTATCCTGGCGGGAGGAGAAACCATGGATAGCCGGCCGGCCGCGATATGATGAGATCAGACCGGCAAATTTCACTCAATCGCGTTGCCGCACCTTACGGCGCATAGCGCGTAAAGACGTAGTCGTGATCCCTGACGTTGCCGACATGGCAGCTGAGACAGGTTTCATGTTGCGCAACGTCGACCGGCTTGCCGTCGATGAACCGTCCGAAACCCCACCCGTGACTGTCGGGATATTTCTTGGAATCCTTCACCATGACCTGCACCGTGGTCGGCGTTCCAGGCACCGTTGCCGGCGCGAACTCCGTTGATTGTTTGCGCTTATAGGCAAGCTTGACGAGGATCGAACCATCCGGAAAAGGCAGGGTACCCTTTTTATAGGCGTCGATAGCGATATCGTTGCCGAGTACCGCGCGAAGTTCGTCAAGCGGTGGAGCCTCTTGTGCCGGCGCAATGAATTTCCAGTCCCGATAGCCTTCCGGTATGGTGACGCCGTAAATCGGCGAGGCATTTTCCGGCGGCGTTGCAGAACCTGCCGATTGAGACGCGGCGATGCCGACGGCAAGGCTTGAGACGGCCAATGCGCCAAGGAATGCGAACTTCATTTTTGACTCCTGCCTGACGGATAATCCCGCAGAAGATCGCCGGGAATTGTATCCGCTAAATTTCAGGAAACGGCTCGATTGTATCGCAATGTAGCCAGGGAAACCCATTCGTGTGAGCTGCTCATCGGAAATCGGGTGGCTACCGCTCCGGTTCGAACGCTAGACTTCAGCTTATCACGGCTTCCGAGGACCCGACATGAACATATCGATCTCCACTTCCGCACCGGCTTTCACGGAAAACTCTATAGAGGCTCGGGTCGACGCTTATGATTGGCCGTCGCTCGCAAGAGAGCTTGACGGCTTCGGCTGCGTCGTCCTTCCGAAGCTTCTGGCACCCGATGAATGCGCTGCGGTCTCCGGGCTCTACTCCGAGGAACGTCATTTCCGCAGCCACATCATCATGGCGCGTCACGGTTTCGGAAGAGGCGAATACCGCTATTTCAACTATCCGCTGCCGGGGCTTCTCGGTGGACTGCGCACAGCGCTTTATCCCCACCTCGCCGGCATCGCAAACCGGTGGAATGAACGCATGGGCGTCGCCGAACGCTATCCCGATGAGCATGCCGCCTTCCTGAGGCAATGCCACGAAGCCGGCCAGAGGCGTCCGACGCCGCTGCTGCTGCAATATGTGCCGGGAGACTTCAATTGCCTGCATCAGGATCTCTACGGCGAGCTTGCCTTTCCGATCCAGGTGGCCATTCTGCTTTCCGAGCCGGGCCGCGATTTCACCGGCGGCGAGTTTGTCCTGACCGAGCAGCGGCCGCGCATGCAAAGCCGTGTGGAAGTCGTGTCGCTTCGGCAAGGCGACGCCGTCGCTTTTGCGGTCCATAACCGGCCCGTGCAGGGCACAAAGGGCAGCTACCGTGTCAATCTAAGGCACGGGGTAAGCCGCGTCCGTTCAGGCATGCGCCACACTGTGGGGATCATCTTTCACGACGCCCGCTAAGGGCGCCGCTAACCGACGAAGCCAGCGTAATTTTCTCCGATAATTCTGTGCATGATGGCCGAGTATGCCTCGTGATTCTGATCGCCCGCCAAGACGCGCCCGAGCGACGGCTGCGCGAAAGCCGACATGGGCAGGAGGGCGAGCGGCGTCGAAACAGGTGTGAGGTGCGACCCCTGCCCGGCGCGCAATGTCGTCAGCAAGCCGAACATCTCGCCGGTGATACTGGGCCTCGACAATATCGCCATGCGATACTGCCCGGACGAATTCGTCACCAGGTAGATATGCCCCGACAGGTGCGGCACCGACACCGAGCCCTGCTGTGAAAAAGAGGCATCGCTGCGCTCGCGTTCCCGGAAGCTCAGACAGGTCCGTTCTCCATCCCAGGCGATCTCGGTGCAATAGGCGAAAATCGCCTTCGCATCGCCGAAGGACGGACGAAGCGTCAGGTAAGTGCCTTCCAGCCATGACACCGAGGCGCGGGAATAGGCACCAAGCTCCTCGGGGGCATGGCCGGGCTTGTCATTGACAACGGTCGCTTGCGTTCCAGCCGGCTCCCGCAGGACGACACCCATCGCCTGCTCCAGCCGAATGAGGGTCGCGAGCGTGAAGGGACGGTGGCCGGAAAGGGCCTTCTCCAAGGTGGAAAGGCTGATGCGCGCGTCATTGGCAAGACGCTGCCGGGAAATGCGCCGTCTGGCGATCTCCTCGCGAACCCGCGCTGCCACGGCGCTGTTCTGGCTGTCGGACAAATAGGGGTCGCCCTGGACCATTCCTTCGTTTCCTGTTTGCGTAATTTTTTTCACAATTCCACACATGGCCATAACCGGCAAGACCGTTTGCGGCAAGATGCGGACGAAACAGGGCAAAGCTTACGCTGGCGAGAAAATAGCCTTTGTTCACAATGGCTTCAGTCAATCCACCAGCGAACAAGGAGCCTGTCATGTCAGCCTCGCCAAACGTCTCGCGCTACCAGAAGCGGCAAAATTTCCTCATCAGATTCGGCCTGCTGCTCTGGTTCAGCAATGCCATCCTGCTGCCGGTGCTTGCCGTCATTTTCGCACTGCTGCATCCGCTGGAATCGCACGCGCAACCGACAGCCTTCGTCACGCCGAACGAAATGGGCACCGGCAGCCTTCTTCTTCAGACCAAGGACGAAGGAAAATATATAGAGGCGCCCCGCCTTGCGACCGATGTCGATCTCGACGTCAATGGACCGACGGCACGCGCCGTCCTCACGCAAGCCTTCGAGAACACGACCGACAAATGGGTCGAAGCCCTCTACGTATTTCCTCTCCCGGAAGACAGCGCCGTCTATTCCCTAAAGATGATTGTCGGCAACCGGGTTGTTATCGCTGATATCAAGGAGAAGCAGGCTGCGCGCGCCATATACGAGAAAGCGCGCAGGGAAGGAAAGAAGGCGTCCCTCGTCGAACAGCAACGCCCGAACGTCTTCACCAATATGGTCGCAAACATTGGCCCGCATGAAAAGATCGTCGTTCAGATCGAATATCAGCAGGCCGTGCATCTCGCCGACGGGCGTTTCTCCCTGCGAGTTCCCCTGGTTGTGGCTCCGCGCTACACGCCGCGGGATGCCTCGCCCATTACACAGCAAGCCGATCTGAAGGCCGGCTGGGGTCAGTCCAAACAGAGCTCATCGCGGAAGCTTAGCGACAAGCCTGTCTCGGCGCCCCTGATGGCACCTGGCGACGACCGCACCAACCCTGTCACCCTCAAAGTCAATCTCAATGCCGGCTTTCCGCTCGATGACGTCAAAAGCCTCTATCACGCGGTCAAGATCGACAAAGTAAACGACACCGAGCGCCGGATCGCCCTTGATGGCGATGCGACTGCAGATCGCGACTTCGTGCTCGAATGGAGCGCAATCGCAAGCAATATGCCAAGCGTCGGTCTCTTCCGCGAGCGTGTCGGCAAGGATGACTATGTGCTTGCCTATGTGATGCCGCCGGCGGTGGCAACGCCGCAGAAGGCGGGCCGCGAAGTGGTCTTCGTCATTGACAATTCCGGGTCGATGGGCGGCACGTCGATCGAACAGGCAAGGGCGAGCCTCGATTATGCCCTGTCCCGGCTCGAGCCGAACGATCGCTTCAACGTCATCCGCTTCGACAACACGATGACCAAATTCTTCCCCGATTCGGTCATGGCGACGGCTGAAAATATCGCCTCGGCCCGCCGCTTCGTCACCGGTCTGGAAGCTGCCGGCGGAACGGAAATGCTGCCACCGCTTCAAGCAGCACTCGACGACAGCCATCAAGCGAACGGATTGCGCCAGGTCGTGTTCCTGACCGACGGCGAAGTCAGCAACGAGCAGCAGCTTCTCGATGCGATCGCGAAGTCGCGCGGGCGCTCCCGCATCTTCATGGTCGGCATCGGCTCGGCGCCGAACACCTACCTGATGAGCCGCGCCGCCGAACTTGGCCGTGGCAGCTTTACCCATATCGGGTCGGTCGCAGAAGTGAACGAGCGCATGCGCGCCCTTTTCGACAAGCTGGAAAAACCCGCCGTCACCGATGTCGTCGCTGCCTTTTCGGAGAAGAATGTCAGCCTGTCGCCCAACCTCCTGCCCGACATCTACCATGGCGAACCGCTCGTTCTGGCGGCCCGGATGGGAAAAGCAGCCGGAACCCTCACCGTCAGCGGCAAGATCGGTGACCGTCCGTGGACGATTTCCCTGCTGCTCGATCAGGCAAGCAATGCCAAGGGTATCTCCAAGATCTGGGCACGGCGCCAGATCGATGATGCCGAGGTCAATCTCACGCTCGGCAAGATTTCGCAGGCCGATGCCGACAAGCGTATCCTGCAATTGGCTCTCGACCATCATCTGGTCACGCGCCTCACAAGTCTCGTCGCCGTCGATACCAAGCGTCTGCGGCCGACAAACGCGCCGCTGACACAGGCCGACATTCCATTGCAGCTTCCGGCGGGCTGGGATTACAACAAGCTCCTCGGCATCGGTGCAACGCGCGATGCGAAAGCCGACACCAGGCATCTGCAGGCAGACGACAAGTCGCAGGGTGCCGATGGCGATGCGGAGCTTGAGCCAATCTCCGCACCGGCTCAGGCCAGCGTTCCGCTACCGCAGACCGCAACGCCCGGAATGCTTCTCATTCTCCAGGGATTGCTTGCTCTTCTGTGTGGGGCTTCGCTGCTGTTCCTAGCATCGCGAAGGAGCCGGGCATGATCGCCGCCACTCGCCTCCAAACCATCGGGAGTGCGCCAGCGCGCTCCCTTCTGACTTTTGCCGCCGGCATTTTCATCGCCGCCGGTCTCTTCCTCGCCGCGCAAGGCGGATGGATCTACGCCAAGGCGGCTTTGGCGCAAGTCCTTCTGGAACGTGCCTTTGCCGAGAGCGTGATATCAGGCGCACCGATCAAGCCCTGGAGCTGGGCCGATACCTGGCCGGTGGCGCGTATCGAAGTTCCACGCCTTGGCGTTTCCGCCATCGCCCTGAAGGGTGCAAGTGGCCAGGCGCTTGCCTTCGGCCCCGGTCATCTTGACAACACCCCGCAGGCAGGCGAAGAGGGTACAGCAGTCTATGCAGCACACCGCGATACCCATTTTACTTTCCTAAAAGATATCCATGTGAACGACCGTATCCGCATCACACGTCGCGACGGCCGGACTTTCACTTTCCGCGTGAGCCGCATGGCCGTGGCCCGCTGGGACGAGGCTGAAATAGACCCCGATGCGCGCGGCGCCCATCTCGTCCTGGCGACATGCTTTCCCTTCGACGCCGTAACCTCGGGGCCGCTTCGCTATCTGGTCTATGCCGATCTCGAAGAAACGATGGCGAAATAGACCACGGCCAGCCATAAGGAATCTATCCTACCCGCTGTTGCGGGTAGACGCTTCCGAGTAGCGCGCGTCCATGGGTGCGAGGCCGTTGGCATTGGGTTGTGTCAGGATATCATAGAGTTCCGGGCGGCGGCCTCTTATCCAGCGCTGGCCCGTACATTTGTCGAGCAAGGCCAGATCGATTTCAGCGCTCACCCTCGCATCGGCGGCGGCCCAGGTTTCTGCCAGGATGCGCCCATAGGGATCGAGGATCATGGCATTGCCGGTGCGCACCTCGTCTTCATCCTGTCCGACGCCATTGCTGAAGACGAGGAACATTCCATTGTCGTGGGCGCGCGACGGCAGCCAGCGCATGAACCACTCCCGGCCGTTCGGACCTCGAAATTCAGCCTCGATCGCCTGCGGATCTTCGTGACGATTGATCCATTTTTCGACCGGTATCCGCTTCAGCCCGTGCGGACTAACCGAATGGCCGCCGCCGGCCTGATGTGGCGCGATCAGCAATTCGGCACCAAGCAGCGCCGTGGCGCGCGCATTCTCGATCAGATTATTGTCCCAGCAGATCAGGATGCCGGCACGAATTCCCCAAGGTGTGTCGAAGACAGTGAAGGCATCGCCGCTGGAAATAAGGCGATGCTCCCAGGCGTGCAGTTTGCGATGGCAATGGATATGGCCATCCGGCATGCAGACCGCATAACTATTATAGAGCTTTCCGTTTTCACCCAGCTCGAGGAAGCCGGCGCCGATCGCGATGCCCTTCTCCCGCGCCAGGGCAGCGGCACTGTAAACTTAACGC
>UBXG01000049.1 GCA_900469475.1 Hyphomicrobiales bacterium
TCTCGCGTCCGTTAAGTTGACGATGCCCGGCGAGCAATAGTCTGCGTCCGGGACAAGATCGATGCCCGCGTTTCTGTATACGCGGGCCACTAAACGAGAGCAATATTGGCGCTTCGATCTCGGCTTTCGGACAGCAGCGACCGACCGCATGGCCTCTGGCACAGAATACCGAGCACCGATCTCGGCCCGCGCGAAATCGATTACATTTGAAAGAACCTCGCGGGGGAGAGCTCCCTTCAGGCGGAAATGGAAAACCTGCTCGTCATCCTCGAACAACTCCCGCTGCAGATTGCGCGCCTGGACCCCGTCCGCAGTGGAGTCGATAAACGAACCATGCTGCACGCAGATCATCGCGTGAGAAACGATGCCCCCCCGTGCTGAAGCGGATCGATTTGCTTATCTTTCCCGGTCGAGCCGTGAAGAGAATATCTCCAGGCTGAACACTGTTGATGCTGATGCGTTTCATTCCCCTCCTCCAAAGCCGGCCTGTATCTATTGCTGATAGTGCGGCCAGGACGATTGATCTCGCGGCAATCGATTGTCTGGATCGTGAACGTGCACGTCATCATCTGCGATGAGATTGGCGGGAAAAATCACAAGATTAGTTCCGCCAGCGTGCCGTAGTGACGGAAAAAGCAGCCCCCGAAGGCCAGCCGAAATGACCTTGTCCGCGAGCTTCCAGGACGGTGGAACCTTTTTGTCAATGCGAGCAATTTTCCGCCATGCGCAATCCCATTGAGCCCAGGCAACATCCCAATGAAACGGATCGAAACCTTCCGACAGATCGGCCACTTCGCTCAGCGTGATCTTGTACGCTGCAAGCGTAGCCGGCGGCGTGATGCTCGCACCCTGTCGATATTCGTCCAGCGCGGTTTGGGGGGCCAGGGATAAATAGAGAGCCTCGACGCCGGGTCGATTGAAGCGCCCGCCATCAACAGCGGCTCCGGCGCCGCTGGTGGGAAGAAACGCCCATTTCGGGGTCAGGTACCGGTGAAAGACTGCATCCGGGCCAATGCGGATGATCTTCACCCGCGCGCTCCATTCTCCAGGTCCCGAATATACGCAAGAACAGCCTCTATCTCACCATCGGCTACAAGCTCGGCAGCCGTGCGGTGGCCATAATCGGCAATCGGTTCATTTCGATACCAGTAGATTGCCTTCGCAAGATCGCCAGTCAGCTCGGCGGCCGCAGAGATCGCCTTGATCATTTCCCGCATCCTGCCCTGCAGGCGTTCGGAGGAGGGATTGCGCAGGGTATTGCGATGAACACCGGTCAATTCTGCAAGGTTCGCGACCTTAACACCGAGCGCCTTCGACAGGCGAGACGGAGAAATGTAAGGTGTCCGCGGTTCCTGAAGGCTATCAACAAAGCCAGAAACAACTGCGTAGGAATGTGCTGTCTGAGCCTGTGCCATATCTAATCTCCGCTCAATCTTATGCACAATATATGCACATTCTGGCGCACATCAAGCAAGGCTCTTGATAAATCACGCCTCACGCGTCCTCTAACGGCGCTTTCAACGTTCACAACACTGCCATTTGGGCGCCCGCAGCGATTCACACTCAGCTAGGGCGGGCGGTCGTCGTCCGTAAATCACCAGGCTCGCGTCCTCCCGAGGCTCTGTTATAAGTTGCTCTCAGGTGAGCCGAGGGGATTGGCGTGGACGACATGACAGATTTCGATCCGGACGACGATCGCCGTCATTGGTCGGAGGTGCTGGTCTTTCCGCATCCCGCCAGGCTCGACGACATCGCCATGGATTACTATTTCCGCAGCTACGACGGCAAATGGAGCGAGCAAACGAAGCGGGCGATGAAGGAACTCGGTGCCAAAGGCCTCGAGTTAAACTCCAACTGGGCGCTAGAAAGGGCATCATCAACTTAACGGACGCGAGA
>UBXG01000044.1 GCA_900469475.1 Hyphomicrobiales bacterium
TGACCTGCCACGGGTAATTTCCTCCAGATTGGATTAGAGTCCGGCCTATTAAAGGACGGACGAATGAAGAAGCAGAGATTTACGGAAGAGCAGATTATTGCGGTGCTGAAGGAACAGGAGGCTGGCGCAAAGGTGGCCGACCTCTGCCGCAAGTACGGGATTTCGGACGCGACATTTTATAATTGGAAAGCCAAATTCGGCGGCATGGAGGTATCAGAGGCGAAGCGCCTGAAGGCTCTCGAAGAGGAGAATGCCAAGCTGAAGAAGCTGCTGGCCGAGCAGATGCTCGATGCCGCCGCACTCCGCGAGCTTCTATCAAAAAAATGGTAGGGCCTGCCGCCAAGCGTGAAGCCGTCATGCATCTGAAGGCCGTCATGGGCCTGTCGGAGCGGCGGGCCTGCCAGATCATATCTGCTGACCGGAAGATGGTGCGCTATCGGTCACGCCGACCGTCAGAGGCCGAACTGCGGGAGAAGCTGCGCGATCTCGCCAACGAGCGACGGCGCTTCGGCTACCGGCGGCTCTTCGTCCTACTCAGGCGGGAGGGAGAGCCGTCCGGCGTCAACCGCATCTATCGGCTGTATCGCGAAGAAGGGCTTTCGGTTCGCAAGCGGAAGGCCCGACGGCGGGCTGTCGGCACTCGTGCGCCGATCCTGGTCGAAGCGAAGGCAAATGCCCGATGGTCGCTGGATTTCGTGCACGACCAGTTCGCCTGCGGCAGACGCTTTCGCGTTCTCAACATCGTCGACGATGTGACGCGTGAATGCCTGGCAGCGATCGCTGATACGTCGATCTCCGGTCGCCGTGTCGCGCGAGAACTGACAATGCTGATCGAGCGGCGCGGCAAACCGGGGATGATCGTTTCCGACAACGGCACCGAACTAACGTCGAATGCCATCCTCGCCTGGTCGAAGGATCACAAGGTGGAGTGGCACTACATCGCGCCAGGAAAGCCGATGCAAAACGGCTATGTCGAGAGTTTCAACGGTCGGATGCGCGATGAACTGCTCAACGAGAGCCTATTCTTCGGCCTCGATCATGCCCGCAGCGCCATCGCTGAATGGGCGGACGATTATAACCATTTCCGGCCGCACTCATCGCTCGGATATCAGACCCCGGCAGACTATGCCGGAACCATCGCCGCAACCGGCTCCAACGCTGCGCAAGATGAAAGCTTCGCGTTTCCGCCGGTTGCTCACCCAGCGCCACTTGGCGTATTCAAAACTGCCGGAGCTCTAGTCGCCGCTGGATGAAAGTTCCATGGCAGGTCA
>UBXG01000046.1 GCA_900469475.1 Hyphomicrobiales bacterium
CTCCCCGCCCGCCCATGAAACGCGGAGCGCAGGGAGCGGGGGCAGTCGATCCCGCTTCCGCTGCGGCAACTTCGTTGAGGCTCCTGCGGCTGCCCTTGTTCCGCTCCCTGCGCGTCGAGAATTCCCGAAATCCCGACCTGCGGCCGGCGCCATGATGATTTCTCCGATGCTCTTCATTGTTTCCCGATCGCGCCCGCGCGATCGTCGGAGCGAGTCAGCGCACAGCTCAGTCCGAACCGCCTTCCAGCCGCAGCGCCGTCGGACGGCGCGGCCGCGGCCGGAGCGAGCCACAGGCGAGCGGAGCAGGCGAAGGAAACCCGCGCTCATATTTAGCGCCGAAGGGTTTTCCGGAGCCTGTGGAACGCGATCTTACGGAACTTGCGCAATGCCTCGAAGACCACTCGCGCTGACTGCCCGCCCCCCGCTTCGGGCAGCGCAACTTTATCTCTTTGGCACGACGCAGTCCGTTCGATCCGCACCACCGATCCCGGTGTTGAACCCCTTGAGTTGCTGACGCACCCGACCATGAGGCCCGTTCCGGTCTGCTCTGTTTGTTTTGCCCCTGACATCGCCGGCCGCCCGGATCAAGGGGCAGGCGCGGCAAGCCGCTTGTCGCGTCGGAAAAAAGCGGCTTTCCGCCTGCGGCCGAAGCTTCCGCTTTTTCCCGCCACGACCCCTTGACCCGAGCAACCGTCGGCGCGGGGCGGGCTTTCGCCCTCCCCCTCTGTCCCGGGGAATGTCAGAGGCCATTCACCCGGAAAGACGGGAAGGCTTCGCCCGAGGGGCTTGCCCTTCGGGATGGCAACCGCAACCAATGGAGATTGACAATGACTGACTACGCAAACTTCGTGCGCTTCGGCGAAAACGGCACTCTCACCGGCAACATCGCTTCGATTTCCTACGACCTGGACATCACCGGGGAGGCGTTCAACAGCAACAATCCCAAGGCTCCCGTTTTCCGCCTGTTCGCCAAGTCCCCGAGGGGACGACGCGTGGAAATCGGCGGCATCTGGCAGAAGAAGAACCAGAATGACGGCGACTATTACAGCCTCTCCATCAACACCGGTCACGGCAGGCTCAATGCCAATCTTGGTCGCTATCCCGGCCAGGACGACGATGACCTGATGGCCGTTATTCCGTGGGATTGAGGCAACCGCCGAAACATTTGTCCGCCCGTGGGCTCACACCCTTCGGGCGGGCGACGCGGTGTCCGTCCAGTCATCACACGGCAGAGCTTGATCCTGCCCGCGATCAACGCTCCGAAGCCAGCGCCGGGGCATCGAACCCCAGCGCTGACTTTGCTGCGCAAGCCCGAACTGTTGTTCTTGACAACAACAGCAGGTGATGTTATCGAAAACAACATGGAAGCCGTGCTGATCGAAAAATCCAGAACCACCGTCAGCGACACGGCATTTTTCGAGACGGTCCTGTGGCATGTGCCGACCCCCGTTCCCGGCAGCAGCCATCACTTCAAATATCGTCTGGCGCTGATCGTGAACGGCGAGTGCGTCATGCGATATGACAATGAGCGGGGCAAAGGCGATCATCGTCATATAGGCGATCTTGAGGAACCGATAGAATTCACAACGCTGGAAGCGTTGTTCGACGCCTTTCAGGCGGACATGGAAAGGATACTCGCATGAGGACATTGGTCATCAGATTAAGCTCGATTGCCGACGCCAAGGCCCGCTTTGTCAACGCGGGACAGAAAGTGCTGGAAGGGATCGTGGTACCTGCCACGCCGTCGGTGAACTTTCTGAGTTATGACGACATGCACCGGGTCCTTGCGCCGTCACGGCTGGCCATCGTGAAGGCGATGGCAGGACAGGGGCCGTTGGCGATACGGGAGGTCGCCCGCCGCGTCGGCCGTGATGTGCAGGCCGTCCACAAGGACGTGACGACACTGGTCAACGCGGGTGTCCTGGATCGGACGGACGCCGGCGTCGAATTCCCTTATGACCAGCTGCATTTCGAGTTCGATGTGAAGGCGGCCGCCTGATTTCGCCGCTGCTCTGCGCTCCGGTTCAATCATGGTCGCGAAGGCCGACGCTTCCTGACGTGGCCGATCAGGCGATCACTGTTTGGCTGGAGCGAAGTTTCAAGCCGTATCCGCGCGAGCGCTTCCGCCTAAGAAGCGTGAGGAAGAGGTCGACGGCTTCCTGTTCATGCTGGAAATAATGCACCAGCTTCTGACCACTGGCACCGATGCGGCCCCATCGACGGACAAGGCACGCTTGTCCGAAGAGCGTCGGCTCGATCGACATGGCATAGTAGCGGGCCATGTTTTTCGTTGCGTCTATTCTCTCGATATAGAGCTGGTAGGGCTGCATAATCATGACGGCAGGATCGCCGAGAGTAGATTCCGCGTCCAACGACACTTTTGAATCGGTCGGCGTGGACCGATTCATATCCGTGATGATTCGCGAAGGATGATGCTGGGATTGCCAGGAGCTTTGGACACTTGATCATGCCCGCTCAGGTCCCGCGTGGTTTGCGGGCCAAATCCTTAGCTGGCCGACTCGGGACCGCACGTCGCAGATCAGCCTTTGCGAGAGGACAGAAGGCCGGCGAGCGTTGCGACGACGATGATGGCGCCCGCTTGAATCAGGATCCATAGATCCGGTCCGTACACAACGCACCACAATGCTGTCATGCAAAATACGAGCGCGCTGAAGATCAAGCATTTGGTCTTGAACGAAAGACGCTTTCCCCTCTGTGACCGCAAAACGTAAAGTGCCACCACGATTGCAATCAATCCTGCCAGTGTGAACAGCAATTCCATGCGTGTCGCTTCCTCTGCTATTTCTGCGTGGACCTTCCAGTCTTGTGAAACCTGTTCTGCCTGACACAGGCTTTCATGTCCTCGCGCCGAAACCAGATCGCACGCCCGCATCTCAGCGGCGGATTGCCCGATGTGAAGACGATCTGTTCGTCGGACCGCATGCGCAGTATCTCGTGCGGCATGATCAGCGGCCGGCGGCTGAGCTGTTTCGAGCGCGACTGCGACGACCCCTTCATGCCCGTCGCGCGGTTCGTCTGATCGACCTCGACTGTCGTATCGCCGCAGCGCTTCGAGATGTAGTCCGCCGTGTCGGGATCGTTGATCGCGGCAAACGAAATCCAGCTCGTGCTCTCGAACCATTTGCTTGCGGCGTCCCGGCCTCCATAGGCTTCGCGCATCTGACCAAGCGACTGGAAAATCATCGCCAATGTGATGCCGTACTTCCGGCCCGCGTCGCGCGCGGTTTCCAATATCCGCATGTAACCGAGCCGGGCCACTTCATCGAGCAAGAACAGTGTGCGCCCCTTCACTGCGCCATTGCGGTTATAGATCGCATTCAGGAGTGCACCGATCACGACGCGGGCGAGGCCGGAATGGGTTTCCAGCGCCTTCAAGTCGATATTGATGAAGACATCGGTTTGACCGTCGGCCAACTCATCGGCCCGGAACGTTGAGCCGGAGACGAGGGCCGCATAGTTCGGGTAGGAAAGCCAGTGGGTTTCCTTGATGGCGTTGGCGTACACCCCTGAGAAGGTTTCAGGCGTCATGTTCACGAAGGCGGCGACATTCTCCCGCACGAAATCGGATTCCGAATTGTCGTAGATTTCCTGAAGCCGCGCCCGCAGTTTCGGTTCCGGCTCGGACAGATTGGCGCGCACCAGCCGTAATGTTCTCCTGTCTCGCTCGGTATGACCGGAGAGACATACATCGGCGATCATGGCGGTCAGCAGTTGCAGCCCCGAGGCTCGAAAGAAGTCGTCACGCACGCCGGCTGCGCGACCGCTATCGCTCATGATCCACGAGGCAACCGCGGAGATATCCTCTTCCGCATTGCCGCCATACCAACCGATCCAATCCAGCGCGTTGAAGCCGATGCCCGGTGTGGTGGGATCAAGGACGACGACTTTCCGTCCGGCTTTCCGCCGATGCTCGACGACCATCGGGGCGACCTCGCTTGACGGGTCCAGCACGACGAGGCCACCGCCCCATTTGAGCGCGGTCGGGATCGTCACCGAGGTCGTCTTGAGACCACCGGAGCCGGCAAAGACGATGCCATGCGACGATCCGAAGGAGCCATCGAAGCAGAGCAGCGGCGACTTGCCGCCGACGCCCCATGTCATCGGATCGCCAGCGCGGAATGACATTGTCGCGACGCTGTCGCGGTCGACCCGATAGCGCTCGCCGATGACGATGCCACCGCTCTCCGGAAACAGGATCGCTGCCTCATTCATCTTCATCCAGTCCGCTTCGCCATGAACGGCGCGCTTGCCGCGGATGCGCCGGGGCATGGGTTTGGCAAAGGCAGCATTGCCGCGCAGCGAAACGCGAAGCGCGAAACCAGCGGCGAGCAAAACCGTGGAGGCGCCAGTCATCGTCGCCAGGTCGAGATAGGCGAACACGGATTGCCCGGCCGGCACGCTGCTGGCAATGTCGGCGAGCCGGATTGCTTCGCGCGTTACGGTGATCGCGGTCGCAGCCGCACTGCCCGCGACCACGCTCCATCCAGCAGCCTTGATATTGATTGCGTCGTTGGCTGCAAACAGGAAGGTAACGCCGATCGCGGCGGCGATGACGCACGGCAATGCCAGACCGATACGTCCGAAGATCAGCTGTGCCTGGGCAGTCTTGCCGAAAGCCGCAAGCCATTGCTCGATGCCCGGCAGAAAGATCATCGCCGCCAGCATGATTGCGGCGGGCAGGGCTGCGAGGAGCACTCTATTCACCGTCATTGCCGAAAGCCTCAGCACCCAAAGCGACAAGACGCGCACGCTCCTGTTCGTCGTTCTTTATGCGGCGACCCCCGTCGATCAGCAGGCCGAGCAGCAGCGCGCGCTTCTCGTAGCGCAGACCTGCTTTCACGATCAGGCCACCGAGCTCGATTTTGTCGCGCGTGTCCTTCTTGCGCGCATCCGTTGAAAAGGTCCGGCCCATCCGCTCAAGCCTCGCCACCGCTGCCCGCATGCGCGCCAGACGTGACCGGCGAGGGCGTTTCGCTGGAGGCCGAGCCGTCGCCGGCAGTCTTTCTTGGTGGGGCCTTTTGCTTGGCTCCAAGAAACCGGTTGGCAACGTCCTCGAACGCCGCCTGAAGCTCGGCTTCGTCCACCTCGATTTCGCCTAGACCGGCTTTCAACGCGATCCGTCCGATCCGCTCGGCTTCGCGCGTTTCGGCTGCCTTAAGCTGGTCCTGCAGCTTTGCGATTTCTTCCCTGATCTTCGATGACGGCTTCTTCATTCCGGACGCGTCTCCTCTCGGTCATTGACGTGGCATTCGCGACGCCAACACTCCCTCGGATGCGTTCTTCGGCAAATGTGCAGATTTGCACGTCGGCAAGGCCGACACTTTGGGGGATCATCCCGCCGATCCGAAGGAGCGGGTCCAAGGGCGCAATTATACGTCGCTGACGCGACGCCCTTGCGTGGCGGCCCTGACGTGGGCCCGCGTCTCTCAACGAACGATGTTCAAACCTTGGAGCTCTATCGCCGTGGCCATCGCCCACTTCTCCGTCAACATCGTCAGCCGCGGCGACGGCCGCAGTGCCGTGCTGTCGGCAGCCTATCGGCATTGTGCCCGGATGGCCTACGAGCGCGAAGCCCGAACGATCGACTACACTGCCAAGCAGGGCCTTCTCCATGAGGAATTCCTGGCTCCAGCCGATGCCCCGCAATGGGTGCGCAGCCTGATTTCGGATCGCTCGGTCGCGGTCGCTTCGGAAGCCTTCTGGAACAAGGTCGAGGCGTCTGAGAAGCGATCCGACGCGCAGCTTGCCAAGGACCTGACCATCGCCCTCCCGCTGGAGCTTACGCCCGAGCAGAACATCGCGCTTGTGCGCGACTTTGTCGAAAAGCACATCCTGTCGAAAGGCATGGTGGTCGACTGGGTCTACCACGACAATCCGGGCAATCCGCATATCCACCTGATGATGACCTTGCGTCCGCTGACGGAAGACGGCTTCGGCGCGAAGAAAGTTCCTGTGATCGGCGAAGATGGTCAGCCGCTTCGGACCGAGACGGGCAAGATCCTCTACCGGCTATGGGCCGGCGATACCGGCGACTTCAAGGTGTTTCGCGAGGCGTGGTTCGAGCGGTTGAACAACCATCTGGCGCTAAACGGCGTCGACCTTCGTGTCGATGGCCGATCCTATGAGAAGCAGGGCATCGACCTGGAGCCCACCGTTCATCTCGGTGTCGGGGCCAAGGCGATCGAGCGCAAGGCGCAAGATCAGGGTGTCCGGTCGAAGCTCGAGCGGATCGAGCTGAACGAGCGGCGCCGTGCGGAAAACGCCCGTCGTATCCTCGGAAATCCCGCGATCGTGCTCGACCTGATCACGTCCGAAAAGAGCGTCTTTGACAACCTAGATGTCGCCAAGGTGCTCCATCGCTATGTCGACGATCCCGCAGTCTTCCAGCAGCTGATGGCGCGCATTTTCCAGAGCGCCGAGGTGCTGCGCCTGCAAGGCGACAGCATTGATTTTGCGACCGGCGAGCGCGTGCCGGCGCGCTACACGACGCGGGCATTGATCCGCCTCGAAGCTGAAATGGCGCGTCATTCCATCTGGCTCTCCGCACGCGAGACACATGGCGTTTCCGCGAAAGTCCTGGAGGCCGTCTTTGCGCGCCATGCGCGGCTGTCCGATGAGCAGAAAGCCGCAATCGAGCATGTCGCGGGCGCCGCCCGGATCGCGGCGATTGTCGGCCGCGCCGGCGCCGGCAAGACGACGATGATGAAGGCAGCCCGCGAGGCGTGGGAGCTTGCCGGTTATCGCGTGGTTGGCGCAGCACTCGCGGGCAAGGCCGCCGAAGGCCTGGAGAAGGAGGCCGGGATCGCGAGCCGCACTCTGGCGTCGTGGGAGCTGCGCTGGAAACAACAGCGCGACATGCTCGACGCGAAGACGGTGTTCGTTATGGACGAGGCCGGCATGATCGCCTCGAAACAGATGGCCGCCTTCGTGGATGCGGCAGTCAAAGCAGGAGCGAAGCTCGTCCTTGTCGGTGATCCCCAGCAGCTCCAGCCAATCGAGGCTGGCTCCGCGTTCCGGGCTATGGTCGAACGCATCGGCTATGCGGAGCTCGAGAGGGTCTATCGCCAGCGCGAGGACTGGATGCGGCATGCCTCGCTCGATCTTGGACGCGGCAAAGTCGGTGAGGCGCTTCTCGCCTACCGCACCCGCGGTCATGTGATCGGCAAAAGGCTGAAGGCGGAAGCCGTCGAAAGCCTTATCGCATCCTGGAACCGCGACTACGATCTGAGGAAGTCGATGCTGATGCTGGCCCATCTGCGTCGTGATGTGCACATGCTCAACACGCTCGCCCGCGCGAAACTTGTTGAGCGCGGCACCGTCGGTGAGGGACACGCCTTCAGGACCGCTGACGGCATCCGGCACTTCGACGCCGGCGACCAGATTGTCTTTCTCAAGAATGAAGGGTCGCTCGGCCTGAAGAACGGCATGATCGGTCGCGTTACCGAAGCAGCGCCAGGCCGCATCGCGGCCCTAGTCGGTGAAGGCGATCACCAGCGGCAGGTCGCGGTCGAACAACGCTTCTACAACAATCTCGACCACGGCTATGCGACCACGATCCACAAGTCTCAGGGCGCGACGGTCGACCGGGTGAAGGTGCTTGCATCGCTCTCGCTCGATCGGCACCTGACTTATGTCGCGATGACCCGCCATCGCGAGGATCTGGAGCTATTTTTCGGGCGCCGGTCCTTCGATTTGAATGGCGGATTGACAGCGATCCTGTCGCGGAGAAATGCCAAAGAAACGACCCTCGACTACGAGCGCGGCACGCTCTACCGGCAGGCGCTCGCGTTTGCGGAAAACCGCGGGCTGCACATCGTTCAGGTCGCACGAACAATCCTGCGCGATCGGATGGACTGGACACTGCGCCAGAAACAGAAACTGACCGATCTCGCCGTCCGACTGCGATCCATCGGCGAACGTCTCGGCCTGGTACAGTTCCACGAAACTCAGAGGAAGAAGGAGGCCCGTCCGATGGTCGCCGGCGTAGCGCAATTCGCCAGATCCCTCGCCGATACGGTCGACGAGAAACTTGCGGACGATCCGTCACTGAAGAGGCAATGGGAAGACGTCTCGACGCGCTTCCGCTACGTTTTCGCCGATCCCGACACGGCATTCCGGGCGATGAACTTCGACGCCGTTCTTGCCGATCCGGAGATCGCACGGCAGACGCTGCAGAAACTTGCAAGCGAGCCGGAATCCGTCGGCGCGCTGAAAGGTAGGGCCGGGGTTCTCGCCAGCAAGGCTGATCGCGAGGATCGCCGCGTCGCGAACATCAACGTGCCGACGCTGAAACGCGACATAGAACGCTATCTCGACATACGCGAGACGATCAGGCATCGCCTGGAGGCAGAAGAACAATTGCTTCGCCATCGAGTTTCGATCGACATTCCCGCGCTTTCGCCCGCGGCCCGTATTGTGCTGGAGCGCGTGCGTGACGCCATCGACCGCAACGATCTTCCTGCCGCACTCGGATTTGCGCTCAGCGATCGTGAGGCCAAGCTCGAAATCGACGGCTTCGGCAAGGCGGTGGCCGAGCGATTCGGCGAGCGAACGCTGCTCATCAATGCAGCCCGCGAACCTTCGGGTCCGCTGTTCGAGAAGCTTGCAGACGGCCTGCAGCCGCAGGAGCGCGAAGAGCTGAGGCAAGCCTGGCCGGTGATGCGCACGGCACAGCAGCTGGCCGCCCATGAACGAACGGCGGAAACGCTGAAACAGACCGAGGAACTGCGCCACACTGAACGCCAAAGTCGGGTGATGATACAATGACCCGCCACCGCGGCAGCCATCTCATCGCCTCTTCGGCTCTGCTTATGATCGGGATCTGCGCGACCGGGTTCGTTGGGGGCTACAGGCTGAATCTCACGCCGAGCGAGCCGCTCGGTCTGTGGCAGATCGTTCGCTTGGACAGGCCGGTCGCCTCTGGCGATCTCGTCTTTGTTTGTCCACCCGTGACGTCCCAGTTCGAGGAGGCGCGACGCCGCGGATATCTCCATTTTGGGCTTTGCCGCGACTGGACCGCACCGCTCATCAAAACGGTGGTGGCGCTGCCAGGCCAGCGCATCGATACAGGCAGCCAAGTGATGATCGACGGCAGGCCGCTCGATTCGTCGCATCTTCGAACAGCCGACGGCGAGGGCAGAGCGATCGAGCCCTTCGCTGGCGGTATCGTGCCCTCTGGACATCTTTTCCTCCACTCACCTTATGCGAGCTCCTATGACTCAAGATATTTCGGGCCGGTTCCGGACAAGGGCCTTCTCGGCCTCGCCCGGCCGGTCCTCACCTTTGACCCGTGATTGCCGGCGCTCAGGGGTGCTGATCGCCGTCGCGACAGCTTGCGGATGGATCGGTTGGAGCGGGCATGTCCTGACCTTGCCGGCAGCGACGTTATTCCCTGCGCTATGGGCGCTGTCGCCCTCGCGAGTCGTCGCGGCGCTGGTATCTGCGGGATATTTCCTCGCCGCATCCCGCGGTCTGCCGCAGGGCGTCGCGAAGTTTTTTGCCGCAGATCTCCGGCCCGGCCTGCTACTCTGGCTGGCAGCCTCAGCCTCCTTCGTCGTCGTGCATGTCGCGGTGTGGACACGGCAATCGGAAGAAGGGCGGCCGGCACTTCGAAGCGCGCTGCGGTATCTGGCGGCGACGTTACTGATGGCACTGCCGCCCTTCGGCATCACCGGCTGGGCGCAGCCGATCACAGCGGCAGGCGTTCTCTTTCCCGGGTGGGGATGGTGGGGCCTAGCCGCTACCGCTGTCGGCCTCGCAATGATGGCATCGCGAGGCCGACTGGCCGCAGCAATCGTCTTGGGAGGATGCTGGGTCTGGTCCGCCGCAAGCTGGACGCCGCCGTTCTTAGCGCCCGGATGGGCCGGCGTCGATCTTGAACACGGTCAAAACCTCGGGCGCGATGGATCACTGGCCTATCACCGTGACCTGATGGCAACGGTGCGCAGGGCATCAGGCGAGGGAGCCCGCATCCTCATCCTTCCGGAAAGCGCGCTCGGCTTCTGGACACCGACCGTGGAGCGCCTCTGGCGAGAGGCTTTGCATGATAGCGATGCGACTGTCATCGCCGGCGCCGCCATTCTCGGGCGCCCGGGATATGAGAATGTGCTGGTCACAATATCGAGCGAACGGTCGGAGATTCTATATCGGCAGCGGGTCCCGGTCCCGGTTTCCATGTGGCAGCCATGGCGAGCCTGGTCGGGGCAGGGCGGTGGCGCGCGCGCGAGCTTCTTCGCCAATCCGGTCGTGAAGGCTGGCGGCGTGAAGGTTGCACCTCTGATCTGCTACGAGCAACTGCTCGTCTGGCCGATCTTGCAGTCGATGCTGCGTTCTCCTGACATCATCGTTGCGACGGGAAACGGATGGTGGACTGCAGGCACATCGATCGTCGCGCTCCAGCAGGCGAGCATCGCCGCCTGGGCCAAGCTCTTCGACTTGCCGGTCGTCATAGCGTTCAACACCTGAGCAAAGGACATGAGGAATGGTCGATATCGCCCTCATCCAGCAATGCGCGGATCCCGCCCTGAAACCGGAGTTCGTGGAACAGTTCGTCGAGCGGGCAGGATCGCTCGATCCGCTTTCCGTCACGGTCCGGTCTGGGAGCCGCCTCGTTCTTGTCCCGAAGCCGACAACGTCAGATGACGCCATGGAACTGATCCGCAAGAACATCGGTCGCAACACCATACGTGTGGGAATCACGCAATATCCAGCCGGTCTCGGCATCATGGAGGCGGGCGAACTCAAACCGGACATCGTCGACGCCTGCGCCAATCTGAAAATGGGCACGGCCCTGTTCGCGAAGGTCTATCGCATTGTCATGAAGTGGTACGGCAACCCCGCCGACAAGGAGGTCCTGCCGCAGGTGTTCGATGACGCCATCCGTGCTTGGCAGACCGGGTATTTCGAGGGCACGGCAGTGTTTCGGGCGCCAGATCCCGGCGTGGGAAAGCCGTCCGAACCGAGGCCTCGCGCGCCGTCCGGCGAAATGGCTAAGGGCAAAGATGATCGACCGCGGGACGATGAAGGCCCGGACACATCCGGCACGGACGCCCACAATAATCCCTACGAGGCAGGAATGCGCGTCGACCTCTCTGGGATTGGCGGCTCCCGATAGAGCCGAACTTCCGACCGGTCATGTGCAAAATGACGATCATGATGGGCTTCTCGAAAGGTATTCAATGGAAAATCAACAAAGACGGTCACGGTTGGCTTGGTCGTTGGCGATCTTGCGAAAAGCAGACAGCGAGGCGGATTTGAATGTTGCCCTTGCTGATATTCGAGGCCGCTATCAATTTGCTCATCTGGTCTTCTTGCTGGTCCGCCTCGCAAACCGAACCGGCACGTACCCCTGGTATTGCACGACTTATCCAGAGGAATGGACATCGCTTTATCATCGGAACAACTACTTCGAGATCGATCCCGTCATCGAGCTTTACAAAACCGGGTTCCTGCCCGTCGATTGGTCGAGCCTTGATCGGCGATCTGCGAGGACACGCAGTTTCTTGCAGGAGGCGAACGCATTCGGTGTCGGTCGACACGGCGTAACGGTCCCGGTCAGGGGGCCGAGTGGCGAGCGCAGCCTGTTTTCCGCGACATCGAACCTGTCCGGGCGTGAATGGCGGAAATTACGCGCTTCAAGCAGCCACGAACTTCAGGTTCTTTCCTGTTATCTGCATGAGAAAGCTCTGACCGTCTCGGGTCTGCGAAAAAGCGGCGTCTACCGTAAACTTTCCAGACGCGAGCAGGAGTGCCTTCAACTTATTTCAAGCGGCTTGGTTCCGAAGCGCATTGCCACGAGATTGCAGATTTCGGAGGATGCCGTGCGTCTTTATCTCAGGCTAGCCAGACGCAAACTGGATGCGGCAACGATCTATCAGGCGATCGCAAGAGCAAGCTTTCTAGAGCTGATCCAGCCCGAATAACGCGGAAAGATCAACGGTCGACAATATCTCGCGAGCCAGCCGATTTGATGGCGCTGCCGTGGCAAGTTTTATTTTTCGCCTCGGCGAGGCAATTCTAGCGTATTACATTTTGCGATGCGTGGCTCAACTGTCACTCAAGGAGAAGCCTGTGGCTAAGACCGTGGAACGCAAGGATTACTCGATCGCCATGCGTCTGCCTGCCGCGGACGTCGCAATGATTGATCGTGCCGCCAGGCTGCGGGGTCGTTCGCGTGCCGACTTTGTGCGCGACGCCGCCGTGCGCGCAGCCGAAGAAGTCGTCATGGAGCAGCGGCTGGTCCGCATGAGTCCTGAAGGATTCGCCGATTTCATGGAAGTCCTGTCTCGTCCCGCAGTTCCGGTGCACGAGATCGTGGAGTTGGCCAAGCGACCCGCGCCCTGGGAGCCCTGTTATAAGCCGAAGCGATAAGCCGCGGCTTTTTCGGCGCCTGAACCACTCACTGAAGCGCATGATGTTTCCGCATTCTCCTGCCGCGAGCCGGCGGTCGATCACTGGCTGAGCGCAGCGCTGGCGCGCGTGCTTAGCGTCAGTTCGATGCATTCATCGCGTCTCTCTTGAGCAGGCAAAACGCCGAGTCGATCTCCCAATATCGGTAGATTGTATCGAGGCTCCTTGCGATCAACCCTAGGACATCATGTGCAAGCGTGAACCGCGCCCTCGACAGGGTGTGATTTGACGAAGCGCTGAGGCTCGCTCCCCAAAATCGGATCGGGCGACAGCTGTTCCTGTGGCTCAACGACGAGGATCGCGCGATGGTGGATCGGGAGATCATGGAGGCCTGGTGGAATGCTCCGCGTCTCAATTCGTTCGCCGGCTTCTTTGAACGAACCGCCAGCGGGCTTGAGAGTGCGCCCGATCTGGGCACACCGGAACCCGGGATGAATCTTCTATCGTTCGATCTCGATTGCATGACGTTCTGGGATTCCCACCGGCGTTTGTGGGGACATTTCGACAGTCATTATTTCGCAAGCATTCCCTATCGGCTTGAAGAGGAATGCCGCCTCGGCTCAGCAATGCTGTTGTTCGGTCAGCAGGCATGGGCGCGCAGTGGACGCTCGGCGACCGTCTACACTTTGGGGGCCGGCGCCGGCACGCTTGCAAGAACGCTGGCAAAATTGGGTGACGGGCGCCTGAAAACCCTCTGCTGCAGTCCCACGAACGGTAATCGTGTCTGCTTTTTCGCTCGTAGAGGCAGCGAAGACGCTCATTTTCATCATGGACCATTCTTCGAACTGGATGACGAGCGCTATGCCACGGATGAAAATCTTCGGCCTTTCCGGGACGGATATGACATTCTCTTCGAGGACACGACGTTCCAGATGTACAGTCCCGATCGAGAAAGCCAGCTTGACTTCATCGCGCCCCGAATTCGGCCCGGCGGCCTATTGGTGCAGCTACAAAAGCTCAGCCAGCCGAACAACGGCAGCTACCTCGAACGGGAGCGTCAAAAGGATGAGTTGTTCAAGCCGCGATTTTTTTCCAAGGCCCAAATTGCCGCCAAGAAGCGCGATGTCCTGGATACGATGATGGACCTGCAGGTTGATCTGAAGGCATCGGGATCAGCTCTGCGCTCGTATTTTCGTTACGCGGTCATCACCTGGAACAGCGGCAACTTCTACACAATCGTCTCGTCCAACTCGCTGAAGTCCTTAGGCAGCTTTGTCACGTCGATGGTGAGGCCGGCCATCCCGCCGGAGTTTTGTTATGAAGACTTGCCACACGTTCTTGTAAACGCCAGCAAAGACCCGATTCCGTCGGATTGGGCATGGCGTGCCTCGCGGGTTCCCTTCTGAAGCAGCAATCCGCACGCGGATTGCTGCACAATCAAATCACCTTTGGTGGAACGAGGGGCAGCAAACGAATGAGCAAACAGCAGTCGAATGCCAATTGCGGTTCGAGTAGCGCAGCGGAGGTCAGAAGGACCTTGTCTTGTTTCATGCCGGACCTTGTCCCCTTCTGGGCGCGCCCGCTCTCGGACTATGCGCAGGCTGTTTACCGCGCCGAAAGCGTCCGCAGCGAAAGTTTGCATCGCCAGGATGCGGCAGCCCGATTCCGGAGGTTTATTGAGCGCATTGCGTTGAGGTCAGGAGCAGATCAGGCAGATGCAGAGGATGCCAGCCGGCAATTGGCCGTTTCACCGGTAATCCAGACTGGCCCCCATTGTCATTTGCTAATCGAGCCGGATGCGTTTTATACGCACCTGTTCAGCATGCTCGGCCTCACCAGCAACGCTCATCGGTGGCATATCTGCTACAGCGCCTCGACCGCAAAGTTCGTGGAAAAGGCAAAAAAAGGTCCTGGATGGCTTCGGCTCGAGGGCGACGCGGTGAACGTCTTCGGCCTTTCCCGGCGCCGGATGGACCCCTACAGCATCTGCGGCTTCGACGGGCCTTATCGGTTTGCCTTGTCCAGCGCGCAGGGTGGGGAACCGGTCAATACTGCGGCGGCCCGGCTCAAGGCCATTTTGCCCGACATGGAATTTTCGTCGGCGGCCGAGGCGATAAAGGCTGCAAATCTGGCCCTATGGCGAAGATCGTTTTCGCCGTCCGTCGGACTGCTGCAATTCGATGATATCGATGTTGCCGATCTCGTGGCCGAACATTTCGAGGATCCGGCGTCGTGGCTATCGACCCGTCTTGCCGGCGGCCAGTTTGCCCAAAAGTTGTTACGAACGCTGGATCGGCTTAACGGCGGACCGTGGGCGGGATGGATACGGCAAACCACCGAATTCTTCTGGGGCTTGGCGGACGGACGGATTTTTCCCGTGCGGCTGAAGGATGGGGTTCTCTCAGGGGGCTCTTCGCCGGGTTTTCACGTGCCGTTCGAGCCTCAGAGCATTGCAGCCGCCTTGCGGCAACGCAAATTGGTGCCGAATCTCCTGCTTACGTTTCTGGTTATATCGATCCTGCCGGGTATTCGGGTTCTCGGCGGCTGCCGGCAGACCGTCTATTATCCGCTCATGCGATATCTTGTTGCCACTGCGCTTGAATGCTCGGACGATAGCGGTCTCCTCGATACGCTGCGTGCGGATGTGCGACCCGGTGTGTGGGGACATCGTGTCTTGCGGCCAGATGACGGCTATCCCTTTCGGGAATTCGAAGAGTGTGGCGAGATGTCGGAATTGGCCGCTCACTATGGGAACTGCTCATTGGAAGAGGCGTCCGGCAACCTTTTCAGTTTTGCTAGCGATCCGATTTGGGCAGAGTTGGCCGCGCACATCAGGGCGCGAAGAATTCATCCTGCTTCGCCTGAGTGGCAGTGGGCATAATTTCTTACGAGTCTCGCGGCGGCTATCGTTGATTGGAATGCCAGTCGACGAGAAGGCGCCGGTAGGTAGCAAGCCATTGAATTCAATAATAAGGATTCAGGGGACTTTATCGGAGATTGTTATGAGTCGGGATGGCATGCTGATCAGACGAATTTCCGCTAACGAGGTTGATGTTTTCCGGCGCATTCGCCTGGAAGCGCTTCAGACCGAACCCTCCTCTTTTGCGAGCCGCTACGAGGATTGGGTCGATCTTCCTGTCGAAGAGTGGCGTCAACGATTGCTTGATCCGGTCTTCGTGGCATTCAGCCGCGATGAGCCTGTCGGCATAATCGGCCTCTTGCGTCAAAGCCCGAGCAAGATGGCCCATCGAGCCACCCTTGTCATGGTTTACCTGCGGGCAAGTTTTCGTGGAACAGGCCTTGCCAAAGATCTCCTGGACGCGGTCGTCGATTTTGCAAGAGGCCAGGGAATTCTGCAGCTGGAACTCGCGGTCAGCGCCGAAAATCCGGGAGCGATAGGCTTTTATCTCCGGGAAGGGTTCTCTGAGGTCGGGAGGATCCCCGGCGGCCTCTTGGACGGCGGCAGGGAAATTGACGATATCCTCATGGCACGGCGACTAATTATTTGAAGAGGTTTCGCTGAGGCGGGAACTGATCAGCCTAGCGGGCAATGTCACGTTATTGGCGGCTTAACGGTTGGAGGCTAAGCCGGCGCCATGAAGTCGTCCGCCATTAGCGACAAGAACCACCGTTTTTCCCCGCAGATCATTGCATATGCCGCGTGGCTTTATTTCCGGTTCCCATTAAGCTTGCGGCTGGTTGAGGAAATGCTGCTGGAGCGCGGCATCATTGTCTTGTACGAAACGATCCGGCGATGGGGCAGCAAATTCGGCGCAGCCTATGCGCCCACGTCAAAATCAGCGGCAGTTTGAAAAGAAACCTTAGCAGCCTTTGTAACCGCGGCTTGACTCGAGTCCAACATAGCATGGGGCCAAACGGCATTGCTCCGGTGGAAGCAACCTATTGCACCTTATTCTGTTTGTTCAATCGCACTCCGACGCCGCCGCCATTGCTTGGGATGAACTCGATTCCGGCATCCTCCAGTGTGATTCTGATGAGTTTTAAATTTGCCGCTGTAATCGATGGCTGACCGTCGTCAGCCTCGGCGCGCCGCACAGTCATAACTCCAATACTTGCTGCTTTCGCAAGATCTTGCGCGGTCCAACGGAGGAGCGCCCTTGCCGCTCGAATTTGACCACCGGTTATTCCACTCATTTTCTTCGATTTCTCATTGTAAAATATGACACCATGTGGTACTTAAAACATCACACGGCTGGATTGAGTGTTCGCACCACTCAACCCAGCCTGACCACAACCAAGCTTATGGGAGCTCGGATCATGGCTGATTCCGACAATAGCAGAACTTTGTCTCCGGTCACCCAGGGAGACCTCCATTCGTTCGTCATGGAGTCTTTACCCACAAATCCGGAGCTTGCCGCCCGGCTGATCGCACCGCTCGACATCTTCAATGACGATCTGGCCTTTACGGTCTGGCGCGAATGGTGCGAAGCCCGGCAGCGGCTGATCGAAATGTGCCTGCGGCAGCAGGGGCTCGAAACCGGGCTTGTTTCCATGGTCGGTTCGCCATCGTCCGCGCCGGAAGCCTGGAGCGTCGCCGATGAAGAAGTCGGGTATAGCTCTGCTCTCAAGGAAGAGCGGCGGGCATCCGCCGCAGAGGATGAGGTGGCGGCAATTCTGTGGGAAACGCCGGCGCGATCAAGTGCCGGCGCGGCCGCGAAGCTCCATGCCATCGTCACCAAAGGGCAACCCTGTGTCACCAGCGACGAGTATCCCTGGCCGCAAATCCGCGCCGTCATCGCCGATCTGCTGAGAATCGACGCAAAAACCTCCACACCGCCTTCGAATACGCTGATGTAGGAGCGGTCAACATCTGCTGTCGGTGCAGACTGCTTTGCGGGCGACGGGGGTTTCAGTCTTACCATCCTCAGATCTCGGGCGGGATGTTCCGGAGTGAATTACCCGGAATAATTGCACCGCAGAGCACATTCATCTGCAGCGGATACTCTACAAAATGCTGCGAACCGGATCTCTGAGGACATCGTCCCAGTGAAGAACTTTCGGCGAAACGATTTTTGCCGCAGCGGCCCGACCGCAACAAAAAATCAAAAAAGGGAACTTCGTAATGAAACCAGGAAGTCCATTTCGTCCGTTTCTCCTAGCCATGCTGGTGATTTTGCTGGTGGTAGCGAGCGTTCCAGCAGGGCAGGTGAGGGCACAGGAGCTTCGGATTGCCACAGCTTACAAGCTGATGACGCTCGATCCGCACTACGCCAATCTCAACGAGAATACCTCTCTGCTCTCCCACATCTATGAGCGGCTGGTCTATCAGGATGAGCACCTCGATCTGAAGCCCGGTCTCGCCATTTCCTGGCGCGCAACGTCTGCCACGCAGTGGGAGTTCAAGCTTCGGCCAAATGTCCGTTTTCACAACGGCTCGGCATTCACCGCGGACGACGTCGTCTACACGGTCGAACGCATCCGGGATTTCCTTAAACCGCCAAGCGGTGGCTTTCGCTCCTATGTCAGCGAGATCAAGGCCGTCTCGGCGCCGGATCCTTTGACCGTGGTCATCGATACGAACGGCAATGTTCCCAGCCTGCCACTGTCGCTTTCTTCGATCTTTGTGATGCACAGGCCGGGGCAGAGGTTTCAGACGACAGACGAGCTCAACGCCGGCAGCCCTCCCGTCGGTACCGGTCCCTATAGATTCCAGAGCTGGAGCTCCGGCGAGATGCTGAAGCTTGCCCGAAACGATGACTACTGGGGCGGCAGAGCTGCCTGGCCGGAGGTCACGTTCCGGGTGATCGAAAGCCCCGCCGCCCGTGTGGCGGCCCTGGCAACCGGCGCGGTCGATGTCGCGGATGCCATTCCGGCACGTGACGTCGCCTCTCTGAAGCAGCGCGGCGCCAGGATCGCCAGCATCAGCGCGGCGCGCATCAACTTCCTGCAATTCGACGTGGAAAGAGAGACGCTCCCCGGCGTCACGGATAATGCAGGCGCGCCTATTCCCAATCCCTTCAAGGCTCCCTCGGTGCGGCGCGCACTTGCGATGGCGACGGATCGCGGGGTTTTGGTCGACAAGATCCTTGCCGGCTATGCTACGGCCGCGGCGCAGGTATTCCCAGGCGGCCTGCCGGGCACCTCGGCAAATCTGCACGTTTCGCCTCCGAACTATGATGAGGCGAAAGCCCTTCTCGCAAAGGCGGGTTTTCCAGATGGCTTCAACGTCGTTCTCGCCGGGCCTGCCGGCCGCTATCCCGGCGACGGCGAAAGCCTTCAGGCGATCGCGCAAAGCTGGGCTCGTATCGGCGTGAGCGTCCAGCCGGCGGCCTTTCCGTTCTCCGTCTTCAACACCAAGCGTGCTGCGGGCGACTTCGCCCTCTGGTACGGCGGCACTTCCGGCGAAGCAGTCGACATCATTCTCCATGCGCTGCTCGCGTCGCCAAATGCGGACCGTGGAACCGGAGCCTTGAATTTCGGGCACTATCGCAACGCTGTCTTTGACGCCATGCTGGCAAAGGCGGAGAGCCTCCCGGACGGCACGGAGCGGAACAAGGCACTTGCCGACGCGACGGATTTCGTGATGGCCGATCAGCCGATCATTCCTCTCTACCACTTCCATCACATCGTCGCTTACGGTCCACGGGTTGGCTCTTACATGATGCACCCGCGCGGCTGGACGACCGCGATGCAGACGCTACCGGCAACGGAGTAAGAGATCATGGCCTTGATTTCAGTTGCGCTTGGAAGGCTGTCTCAATCCGTCCTCCTCCTTTTCGCCATGTCCTTGATCGGCTTCATCGGCATCCACAGCATTGGCAATCCGGTCTTCAACATCGTCAATATCGAAACCGCCACGCCCGACGATATCCAGCGCGCGACGATCGCGCTGGGACTGGATCAACCGATCTGGCGCCAATATGCCCTTTTCCTCGACAACGTCGTCCATGGAAACTTTGGAACCTCATACATCTACCATCAGCCGGCCCTTGCGCTGGTCATGAGCAAGCTTCCCGCGACGCTTGAGCTCGCATGTGTTGCGATGCTCGTCGCGGCTCCGGCCGGAACAGGAGTGGGGCTCCTGGCCGGCCGGAGGAAGGGCCGGCTCTTCGACCGCACCGCCCTCAGATCGAGCGTGTTCGCGCTGAGCATTCCGTCCTTCTGGCTGAGCATGATGCTGATCCTCTTGGGCGCGATCCTGACGGGCTGGTTTCCATCGGGCGGACGGGGCGCGACGGCGAGCTTCATGGGGTTGGAATGGAGCGTGCTGACCAAGGACGGCCTGTGGCACATGATCCTTCCGGCGCTCGCGCTCGCGATACCGAACATTGCCTTGATCGCCCGGCTTTCTCGATCGGGCACGATCGAGGTCGAAAGCCTGGACTTCACCCGGTTTTGCCGTGCGAAAGGGCTTTCCCCGCGAAGGATCCTGTTCCGCCATACGCTTCCGAACATCAGCGTGCCGATCATGACGATCATCGGCCTGCAATTTGGCGGCATGCTCGCTTTCGCGGTGGTCGTGGAATCGATTTTCTCATGGCCGGGCGTCGGAAAGCTCTTGATCGACTCGATCCAACTCCTCGATCGACCAGTGGTGATGGCAACGCTGACCTTCATCTCGGTCGCCTTCATCGCCCTCAATGCCTTTGTCGACCTTTTCCATGCCGTGCTCGATCCGCGCGTGCGCCTGGCCTCATAAAGGTGAACCGCCATGAAAGCTGAAATTCTCCGGGCGCTGAACAAGCGTCCCCTGCCGCGGATGCTCACGCCGTCCACGCTCCTGCTTGCAACCTATATTCTGCTGGCCCTAGCTGCGCCTGTCATTGCGCCGCAAAATCCGTACGCCCCACTGCAGATCTATGCATGGGAGGCATCCTCTCCGCCCGGCACGGCGGGCAGCGGCGGTTTTCTCTACCTGCTCGGAACGGACGGGCTCGGGCGGGATATCGTAAGCTGTATCCTCTATGGCCTGCGCATCAGCCTCGTGGTGTCGATCACAAGCGCGGCCATCGCCGCCCTGATCGGCCTCACAGCTGGCGTCAGCGCCGCCTATTTCGGCAAGTGGGTCGATGTTGCGATCATGCGGCTGGTCGATCTTCAGCTCAGCCTCCCGACGATCCTCGTCGCCTTGATTGCGATCGTGACACTCGGGCCAGGGATAGACCGGATCATTCTCGCGTTGATCATCGCTCAATGGGCGACCTATGCGAGATTGGCGCGCAGTGTCGCGTTGAGCGAGACGAGAAAGTCCTACATGGACGCGGCCCGGCTGATGCGGCTGCCAACATCCAGGATCCTCTTCCGCCACCTGCTTCCGAACAGCATCGCGCCGGCCATCACCTTGATACCGATCGAAGTCGGTCATGCCGTCGCGCTCGAAGCGACCTTGTCCTTTCTTGGCTTGGGCGTCCCAATCGACAAGCCGTCCCTCGGCTCCACGGTCGCAAACGGGTTTCAGTACCTTTTGACCGGCCAGTATTGGATCAGCCTTTTCCCCGGTCTCGCCCTCTTCGGCCTGATCGCAAGCATCAACTTCGTCGGAGAAGACGTTCGACGCCGTCTCGATTCAAGGAGCCGTTCGGTATGACATGCGAGCCTGAAAAAACACCGCTGCTGCGGGTGACGAACCTTGGCCTTCGCCACCTCTCCGCCTCCGGACCGACGGCGCTCCTGACGGATGTGAGCTTCGAACTTGGACGCGGCGAGATCCTCGGCGTCATCGGCGAGTCGGGTGCCGGAAAGTCGACATTGGGCAATGCCATCCTCGGCCTGCTTCCCCCTGGGTTTCAACGAACCTCCGGCTCGATCGAATTCGCCGGCAGACCGATAGACATCATGGCGGGCGAGGGGGACGACCTCCGGGGACGGAGAATATCGGCCATCTTCCAAGACCATACCGCTTCGCTCGATCCTTTGATGAGCGTCGGCGCACAGGTAGAGGAAACAATCCTGGCGCTCGACGGATCCGTGCCGAGGCATGAGGCTCGCGCACGCGCTGTCGAGCTCCTGGCCCGCGTCGGAATTCCAGAGCCACGGAACCGGTATGGCAATTATCCTCATCAATTCTCCGGAGGACAAAGGCAGCGGGCTGTCATCGCGATCGCACTGGCGGGATCGCCCGACATCATCATCGCCGATGAACCGACTTCGGCACTGGACGCCACGGTTCAGAAGCAGATTCTCACGCTCCTTCGAACCCTCGTCGATGAGACTGGTGTCTCCATCATCCTGGTCACTCACGACATGGGCGTGGTTTCCGAGATAACCGACCGCGTTCTCGTCATGAGAAGAGGCCAGGTGGTGGAACAGGACCGCACAACGGCCATTCTCGATGCGCCGGCAAACGACTATACGCGCGGCCTGCTTGCGGCGGTCCCGCGGCTTCGAATTTTGACGCCAAAGGAGGAGGGGCAAGCCACTGCCGACCGCACCGTTTCTGCGGACGCGGGCGAGGGCGATGACCTGCTTCTCGTCGCTAAGGGTGTTTCAAAAACCTTCTCTCCGCAGGGTTTCGCGCGGATTCTTGGCCACAACGCACCCAAGTTCGCCTTGCGTGACGTCAACATCAGGCTGCCGCGTGGCACGATCACCGGCATTGTCGGCGAGAGTGGAAGCGGAAAGACGACGATCGGCCGGATCATCGCGGGGCTTGATACTGCCTCCATGGGAAAGGTCACAATCGCTGGCAACGAATTTGATGTTTCTATGAGCGGCCGCCGCAATCGACTTCTCGGCCGCGTTCAGATGATCTTTCAGGATCCGGCCGTGTCGCTCAATCCGAGGATGAACATCGGCGAGACATTGCGCGAAAGCTTCCGCTTTGGCGCAAGTGCGCGCTCCCAGGACGAACCGGCCGACATCGCGGCGATGATGGATCGGCTTGGCCTATCCCGCGCCTTGCTCACCCGTCATCCACATCAGCTGTCGGGCGGGCAGAAGCAGCGCGTTTGTATCGCGCGGGCGCTGTTGGCGAGGCCGCAGATCATCATCGCAGACGAGCCTACGTCGGCGCTCGACGTATCGATACAGGCCGAAATCGTCAAGCTTCTGAAAGACAGCGTCACCGAAAAGAACATGACAATGCTCTTTATCTCTCATGACCTTGCTGTCGTGCAGCAGCTTTGCAGTTCCGTTTACATCTTCAAGGATGGCCGTATCGAAGATGTCGGACCCTCCGACTTCATCTTCTCCTATTCGCAAAATCCCTACACGCGCACCCTCATCGACGCCCGGCCCCGCCGGTTCGTCAGCTGAGGGCCGTCGGTCGCCACGGCTAGGTCTCAACCATTCTGGTTTCGACAATTTCGGTTCCAGACATCCGCGGCTCTTCACTGCCACGAAAGGTGACACATGAATGACAGGTTCACATTGGCCGTCACGGGCCAATCGCTCATAAAATATGATATCCGCGCCATCCGCGCTCCGGCGTTTCAGGCGGTTCAAGCCTTGCTTCGCCAGCCGGATCTTTCGTTCACCAATTTCGAAGGGACGATCCTTGGAAGCCACGGCGGCTGGCCGCTCAAAGGATCCTTCTTCGGCTGCAGCGAGCCGGTTGTCCTTGACGCGCTTCAGGCGATGGGGTTCGGAGCGCTTTCCCTTTCGAACAACCATGCCTTCGATCTCGGCCCGTCCGGTGTGCTTTCGACCCTGGAAGAAGTTGAAAAGCGCGGCTTCCTTCATGCGGGGCTCGGGCGCAACCAGACCGAGGCCTCGCGAGCGAGCATTGGGACCATTGCAGGACAACAGGTCGCCATCGTCGCGATGGATGGTGGCCCTGGTCCGGATTTCATGTACGCGGCGAACGCAGACGTTGATCGGCCGGCGCGTCCCGGCGTAAACAGGCTTCGTTTGTCGCAGGTCATTGAGGTTGACGAGGCGGCCTTCGATCAACTTTGCTCGGTTCGAGAGAAGGTCGGCTACACTGCGATCGACCTCACCAATGACAGCCAACCCGACGATCCCCGGCTTCTGGATCCGCACCAGGAGATCGGGATCGCACGCGCCGTCTTCAAGCGATCGGCAAGTTTCGGCCGGAGCGTCAGGATCGATGAAAACGATATTGCGCGAAACCTTAGGTCAATCTCCGTCGCCGCCAGCGAGGGCTGCCTCACCATAGCCTATCTGCACCACCACCACTGGGCTTCCGACTGGTATCAGGTGCCGGAATGGGTCAGCGCCGTTGCAAGGCGGTGCATCGATGCCGGCGCGGCGATGTTTGTCAGCCATGGCGCCCCCGTTCTTCAACCCGTGGAGATCTATCGCCGTCGGCCGATCTTTTATAGCCTCGGCAATTTTATCTTCCATGTGAGATCGGAGAAAACGACGTGGAGGGCACCTGAAGTATGGGAGAGTGTTGTCGGCGTGTGCTCTTATGCGCAGGACAATACCCTGATCGACATCCGCTTCTATCCGATCGTAATCGGAGGGGAGGAGGGCTTAAAGGATCGATTGCTCGAGGGGCGGTTGGTCCCACACCTTGTGGCTGGGGACGCCGCAAAGAGAATCCTGCAAAGATTTAGGGAGCAGTCCGCGAAGCTCGGCGTGGAAATCGAACTGCAAGAGGACATTGGCGTTCTCCGCGTCTGAGCGGCAAAGCCGATCGCGAGTGGCACCGGAGAAGCTGGAGGTGCCCCTGATAGGGCAGGGGCAGGGAAAGATTAAAAATATGCGCCGGACCCTTATGATCAGCGGCGCCTTTGCCCGTTACTGGCATTGCATAGAGGAAATTGAATGTATTCGACCGAACAAAAGACGATAGGGGTACGCGACGAGCTTGTCGGCCGGTTTTTCCGTTACCTTGCCATAGAAAGCCAGAGCAACGCCGCTGCAACGCATTTACCCTCTTCGCCTGGCCAGCTTGAACTTGCCAGCATGCTGGCAGGGGAATTGCGCGGCCTTGGCGTTAATGACGTCGTCATCGATGAGCATGCCATCGTGACGGGCGTGAAACGCGGCAATAGCCCAGGCGCTCCACGCATTGGGTTCATCGCCCATCTCGATACGGTCGACGTCGGCCTCTCCCCAATCATTCGGCCGCAGATCAAACGTTTCGACGGGCAGGACATGTGCCTCAATGGGCAAAAAGACATCTGGTTGCGGGTGGCGGACCATCCGGAAATTCTCGCGTGGCTGGGTGAGGATATCATTGTCGGCGACGGAACGAGCGTACTCGGCGCGGATAACAAAGCGGCAATCGCTATCATCATGACCCTTCTTGCCCGCCTTGGGCCGTCACAGCCCCACGGCGACATCGTGGTCGCCTTCGTCCCGGACGAGGAGAGCGGATTGCGTGGTTCAAAGGTACTCGATCTTGACCGCTTCCCGTGTGATTTCGCTTATACCATCGACTGCTGCGAGCTTGGCGAGGTTGTCGTCGAGAATTTCAATGCTGCCTCGGGCGAGATCGTCTTTACCGGCGTTAGCGCGCATCCGATGTCGGCGAAGGGCGTGCTCGTCAATCCGCTGCTGATGGCCCTCGACTTCATCTCGCAGTTCGATCGCACCGAAACACCCGAATGCACGGAAAAGCGCGAAGGCTATTTCTGGTTCAAGGACTTGGTCGCCAATGAGAACGAAGCCCGGCTCAAGGTCATGATCCGCGACTTCGACAAGGCCGCGTTCGAGCAACGGAAAGAGCGTGTCGGTGATGTTGCGGCGTGGATCAGATCGAATTATCCGTCCGGCTCGGTACAGCATGGCGTAACCGACACCTATCATAACATCGCTGACTACCTCGGCGACGACAACCGGCCCGCCGAACTGCTGTTCAATGCTCTTGCGACACTGGGAATTGAAAGAAAGCTCATTGCGATGCGGGGAGGAACGGACGGGGCGGCCCTGTCGGCGCGTGGATTGCCCACCCCGAATTTCTTCACCGGCGCCTATAATTTCCATTCGCGTTTTGAATTCTTGCCCATTGCCGCGTTCCAGAAATCTTATGAGACGGCTCTCATGCTATGCCGCCTCGCAGCGGATCCTGCGGGTGGGTACAACTGGTTTAAGAAAAAGGAGGTTTGATCAGCCAGGGCGGCGTCTCTTTGCGGCTCAGATCATTGAAACGATCGCCGCCAGACATGAGGATTGTCCCGTTGAAATCAAATGTCGGAGGGTGATTCGGGACTGGATTCGGCCATATTCTTGATATTGGAGCGGCCCTTTGACACGAGGAGTTCGAACGCTTCCACGTCAAGTATTTCGGCGAGGCTAGCGACCGTGTCAATTGTCGGGCTGTAGACGCATCGCTCCAAGGAGCTGACATAGGTGCGATGGATGTCTGCGCGGTGTGCAAGCTCCTCCTGCGAAAGCCCTTTGGCGTTTCGCAGTCTCCTGAGATTGAGCGCAAAAATCTCTCGAATATTCATAGGCGGAGTCATGCGCCTTGCAGCGCATTCATCTACAGAGTATCCTCTACAATCGCCCTTTCGACACCGCTACCTGGGTGTGGTTTTCCTCAAATCCGTTTGTTGGATTACGTCAGAGATGATAGGGCCTCTTGGCCGAGGGAGGGTGACGAGTGGCTGTGCCGTAGGGGGCTGGGACGCATTGTCAGTCGCTTCGGTGCTCAGGGCTTGAGACGGATTCATCTCGGATTTTACCCCTCGGCTAGAATTTTCAGGTTCGCTGGCAGCGCGTGCACCCGACGAACCTACTAGGGAGACAGTGATGGAATCGGACGCTGCAAGTTTGTTGGAAAGGGTTGAGCTTCGACCTTTGGTCGGGCTCACTCGTGGACTTTCGACGGCCGATCTGGAGGCGCTCACAGTCCAGGCTATTCGGGCCCATAGGCAGTTGGTTGAAAAGGCCGACGAGCTCTTTCAGGCGTTACCTGACGACTACAAAACAGGAAAATTGACCGGCGGCGCCCAGCATCTGCGGTCTATCGAAGCCAGCATTGAAATGCACGCACAGATGAGCGTGGTAAACACGCTGGTCACTATCCTTGGCTATATCCCGAAGGTATCGGTGAATTGAGCGTCAGATCAGTTTTTTGCGGATCGCAATAGCGGTCAGGTGCGTCGTAGTGTGAACGTTGAAGCGCTTCTTCGTCTCCGCAAGCTTGACGCGTACGCTGTTGTATTTGACGCCCTCCAGATCGGCCACTTCTTCCATGGTCTTGCCAACTGCAATCCAGCGAAGATAGGCTGCTTCCCTTGGGTCGAGATAAGCATTCTCCTCGACGGTGGGCGTCGCCCGCATAAACGCAATGCGGGCATGGAGTTGCGCCACCGCCGTCGCGGCGGCAACTGCATCGATCTCTTTATCGAGGTCGATTGTCGAGTTTTCTGAAGCCAAGGTGAACATCGCCATCGCGCCGTTCGCGGCGTTGACGGGTATGGTGATTCCGGAACGGATACCGAAATCGGCCGCATGCGCGTAGAACGAGCGCTCAGCTTTTGAAAGCCGCGGACGTTCCTGTTCGCCGTTCCACATGAAAACACGTTTCAGCGATTTCGCGCGCTTCACGACAGGATCAAGCCTGGAATAATGTCGTTCGAAGTACACCGCCTGCCATTCCGGATGATAGTTCGAGATCGCGACGATATGGCTGGGCTGCATGTTGAGATAAGCATAGCCGCGAAAGCCGATCCGTGCAGTGAGACCTGAGAGAGCTTCCTCGAGGCTGCTTTGATCGCCTTCGAGTGCGGTGAGATCAGTCAGCTTATCAAGCCAGTGCTGCATTCGCGTTCTCCTTGACGTTTGCCGTTCGTTGTCGCCGCTTTGACAACTGGTCCTTCTCCTCCCGACTTGCGTGGACTGCATCGAACATACTGTATTACCAGCGGCTAATCCAACCGAAGCGTGTCACATTCGGTAAAAATGGACAACACCAGACGATGTTGAACACACTGAAAGGCAGGCGGTTAGACCTCTTCTCGTTCTCATGACAGGTTTGCTTCGCTGCTTAAGTGATTCAACCTAAGACAGGAGTGGCGACAGGATCAAATAGGTTGCCGACAGAACACACCAGAACAACAAGGTCGGAAACATCCTTGATGATTTCGCATCGAAAGGAACTCTGTCGATCAGGGTGGGCGGCGCGGAAATCGGCGTCTGAATAATAGCGCCGGCGGCAAAAGTGATCTCTACCTCTTTGCCCAATACTCTATGCTCAGCCTAGCAGGCTGGAACAATATTCCACTTTGGCGGTTGATCATCAGGGAAATTAAGGAGGATACGCAAATGCGGAAGATAATTATTGCCTGTGCGGCCGCCATCACCATCGGCGTTGCTGTGCCTGCGTCCGCTGAGGAGGTGATTGTCGACGGGCCTTCCTATGATCAAGGCTATCGTCACCATCGCCATCAGCATCCTTATGTTGCTCTGAGTGATCGGGGCATAGCCATCGGATCGGTTCGCGATCGCGATCGCTACGATCGCTATAATGATCGCGGCCGATGCATGACAAGGAGCGTCACTCGCACGGATGAAAATGGCGATCAGGTTACCAAGACCATGAGACGCTGTGACTGACAGCGCCAATGCCGAAGCCTACAAACATGGCTTGTCCCGAAAGCAAAGTGCTTGCCTTCGGGACGAGCTTCGACCGTTTGATCTCGGATTACCAGCGTCAGGCGGCGCAGCCATTCGGCAGCCTCCGTTATCGAGAGTTACCGGAAACAATCCCGGGCCAGATCCACTTGAATTGGCAGCAGTCTGCCAGTCCTTAACTGGCGCCAGTGTATCTCGCACCTAACAGAAGCCATTGAGTTTCAGGATCCTATGAGCGTCGATTGCCGCCCGAAGCGCGTCTTCGGATGCGCGGTCTCCATCGTTTGCGTCGGGATGGTGCATCTTGAGCCTCTGTTTGTAGCGGCTTCTAATTTCATCCGGTGTTGCGCTCGGTGAAAGCCCGAGCGTTTCGAATGCCTTGGCTTCCAGCACCTTGAGTTTGCGGGATTGAACGACCGCTTGCGCCGCTTGCCTTTGTGCAGCGCCTTTTCTTGCATTGATCGCTTTTGCCGTCCCGGACCGAATCGAGGAGGGAAGGGGCGTTTCAGGCGAGTGATCGATCCTAACGCCCCAACTGGGACGGCTGCCACTTGCCGCTTCCCTTTGGTAGCGGGCCGTGACGGGATTCGACAGTTTCGTCACGTAATTGTAGCCCTCGCTGTACTCTTTTGCGTGAGCAAGGCAAAACAGCAGGTATAGCCCCTCAGCATCCGCTCCAACGGGAGCGCGATGCATGCCATGATTGTCGCATCCGTCCCATTGGCATCTCGGCCCGGTTGTTTCGCGATGTTCAGCCGCTTTCTTCCGCGTCGGTCTCAGGCCGACAAAAATCTTTGAATCAGATGTCATGGCACCTTATACGGCGCTAATGCCAGGCGCGACAAGATTGCCTGACGCAGACGCCAATCCGTTGACCTTCATCCGAGTTAGCGGGTCGGGTACCCGCGAAATCGCCAATGGTCAAGGCTAAAGCATTGAAAATATTTGTATATATAAACTGGGAGAGAGCGCGAAGATAGTTAGCTGGCTAAAAACAGATAATAGTAATTATGGAACATCGCCTATCGAAGACATCTGAGTTCGCTAGCGGGTAGCCCGAGACGTACCGAGTTCCAGCAGATGCATTCAATAATCCCTTCGCTCTTGTAGCTCGCTTGTTCTTGCTGAGGTCCCACAAGGACCGCACTGAAGTTCGCCCGACCAGCTTACAAGGTAGCAGCACCAGTCACGAACCCGCTGACATATGACGATTTCCCTTGTCACATACGTATGAAGCGGGCTGCGTCGAATGCGTTCGGACTGTCTGGTAGCGGCGTACTTAGAACGTCGGTTCATGAAGAGGTCGCCACCGCCGGATACCGGCATCAGGCGGTGGCAAGTTCGCCTGCTTCCCGCCATCTGCGCAGCAA